>NZ_JAIWNB010000025.1 GCF_020215705.1 Nonomuraea aurantiaca
GCCTCAAAAACCGCGACCTTGGCCGCGTTCCCACAGCCGGCCACACCAACGACCAGTAACAATCAAGCACATCAGGGGGTCAAAATTCAGGCGACGCCAGGGGGTCAGAATTCGGCCGTCGTTGACAAGTGCCTCAACAAGGCAGAGGTCCCACGGCGCGTCATCGTCTTCCGAATGCCGACCCGATGCTGCTGGACCTCCCTCCACATCCACCTGGCTTATCGATCCGGCGTACCGCTCATCTCCGCCGTCTGGCAGCGTGGCCGCCAAGTGGTGTCCTAGCCGACTCCACGCAGGACTCGCACGGTCGCGACCACGTCCGGCTCTTCGTTGAAGTAGTGGAAGCCGAAGCGGATCCGGTCACTCAGGAGGGTGGCTCGCACGCCGTGCTCGCGCAGCCGTAGGGCGAGGTGGTCGGCCTGGGCGGTGTGGAGCGCGACGATGTGAGATTCCGGTCCGTCGGTTACCCGCCATAGGCTGATCGCCCGCGCCTGGTCGGTCAGTCGCCCCCTTGAGCCGGGCGAGGCGCCGAGGGTGTCGAGCCGGACTGTCGAACGGAGCGTGGGGAAGAGCTCTCGGAACCATACCGAGGTGATCGGGCGAGAGATCACCGCTGCGGCACCGCGGCCATGCCTTCGATCTCGACCGTCGGCTCAGGAGCGGCCAGCGCGGCCATCACCGCGAGTGAGTGGGCAGGCCCGTCACCCTCCGGGCACCACCTGGCGCATCGGCGTGGGTGCATTCCGGGGTGCCGTGTACGGGTCGCTGCTGGCGGCTTCCGTGGTCGCCGGCTCTGCTGCGGAGGGCGGGCCGTCGTCCCCGGCGGAGCTGGTGATTCTGCTGATCTGTACGGGGGTGGTGTTCTGGATCACCCATGTCTACGTTCAGGTGGTGGGTTCCGGGTATCCCGCCAGGCCCCTCACCTGGGTGAATCTGCGGGCGGTGGCCAGGCGTGAATGGTCGCTGGCCCAGGCGTCGTTCCCACCCTCCATAGCCGCTGCTCTGGCGTCTGGGCTGGGCATGTCCAACACGGTCGCGGCTTGGGCGGCGCTATGTGTCGCGGTGGCGAATGGTCGGCTGGGCCGTCACGGCCGCGGCCAAGATCGGCTCTTCCCGAGGTGTCGTCGTCGTTTCCGGAATCGCCAACCTCCTCCCCGGCCTGGCCATCGTCGCCCTCAAGACCGTGGTCGCCGCCCATTGATTCCGCCTGGAGAGGTGGTTGCGGCACTGAATTATTCTGGCGTCGGCAACGCCGCAGGTCCAGATAGAGCGTCAGTAGCGACGAGAGTCCAGGCGTAGCGGACAGCTACTCTTGGCGGCCGCGCGCCATGGTGATTCAGTGGCAAGATCCGAGGCAGGAGGAGCTTGGCCCAAACGTCCCGACGAAGCGAGGTAAGGATGAAGTGAGCGGTGGTAACGGACGAGCTTAGGCTAGCCCGTGTCCAGAGGAAGAAGCGGTTGGCGCTTAGAGAGCTTTGACCGTCGGGGTTACGTTATGTAGATGTCTCCGGCCGGTTGCGTGACGAGTGTTCGTGGTGGGTTTATGCCGGAGGGATGAGGTATCCCGATGGTGGTGGGTTGACCGCGCAGGCGCGGGCTCGCCGGGAGCAGGTGCGGATGCGGGCGGTGGACCGCTTCGCTGAGGGTGCCACGGATGCACAGGTGGCGGTCGAGTTTCGCATCAGCCGGATGTCGGCCAATCGCTGGCGTCGCGCCTTTGACGCCGGGGGCCGGGAGGCGCTGCTGTCCAAGGGGCCGGGTGGCGAGAAGTGCAAGCTGACCGAGGCGCAGTTGGACAGGCTGCAGACGGCGTTGGACGAAGGGCCGGCCGCCTACGGCTGGGATGAGGATCAGTGCTGGACCTTGGCCCGGATCGCCGGGCTGGTCTGGGAGTTGTTCCGGGTGCCCTACACCCTGAGCGGGCTGGACTATCTGCTGCATCGGCTGGGTTGGAGCTGGCAGGTGCCGACCCGGCGGGCGGTCGAGCGCGACGATGCAGCGATCGCCGCCTGGCGTAACGACGTCTGGCCGGAGGGAAAAGAGCCGCGGCGGACCTGGACGCCTGGCTCTGTTTCCAAGACGAGGCCGGTCAAGGCCTGAGACCCCCGAAAGGCCGCAGCTGGGGGCGGCGTGGGGTGACGCCGGTGGTCACGGTATCGGGCAGCGGGTCGGGCACGGTGATGATCGCTGGGTTGATCGCCACCAAGCCCGGCCAGCTACCCCGGCTGATCTACCGGATCCGACTGCGGCGGGGCCGCAAGGGCGAGCGCAAGTCCTTCTCCGAGACCGACTACGCAGCCCTGCTCGATGCCGCCCACCAGCAACTGGGCGGCCCGATCGTGCTCGTGTGGGACAACTTGAACACCCATATCAGCGCGCGGATGCGGGAGCTGGTCGAGCGTCGCGCCTGGCTGACGGTCATCCGTTTACCCTCCTACGCCCCCGAGCTCAACCCGGTCGAGGCGGTTTGGGCCCATCTGAAACGGTCCCTGGCCAACCTGGCCAAGAAGACCTTGAACGAACTCGCCCGTCTGATCAAGACACGGCTGAAGAAGATGCAGTACCGCCCCCAGCTGATCAGCGGCTTCATCGCCAAGACCGGCCTCGACCTCAAGCCGCCATAACCTCAGCCTTTAAACCTCTCTAGCCGCCGACTCAGGAGCAATGAAGACGATGTCGAACAGTCAGCTAAGTGTTAGTTTTATCTGCCGCTCGGCTGGGACCGTCGCCGACGGAGGAAGGAAGCTCTCGAGCTCGGGCGAGAAGACAAATGAACGTTTCCTTGATGCATTGATAAAGGCTTGTCCTTGCTCGCGCAATATCATCCCAAGGGCTTTGTCTACTACTCCAAGAGAGAGTGCATTCACTAGATCGTGGTGGCGAAGTGCCATCTCGCGAAAATCGTTTACGCTAATTTTAGCGCTCTTAAAATATTCCTCCAATGTGATAGCCATGCGCCTCTTGTCGTCTGGTAGATCGGATGGCCATATCGATTCGCAGGCTTCGATAATCTGATTCCTGCCCGATGTTTAGGGAGCGGCATGCGTCCTTGGCGCGCAGACCGTCGTGTGCATGTTCGAAAACGGCCAGAATCTGCTGGTAGCAGCCAGGACCGGCTCGACCGGCCCCAGGATCATCCTTGGGTTCGTCCTGGGGCGTTATCCTCAGTCGTTATCTCCAGCAGTGTCTCGCGGGTGATCTTGGCATGACAAGACCTTCTCGGCCGCGTTCAGCTGTCTGGCGAGCTCGGTGGCTGGGCTGGGTAAGCGTTCGACCGCGCGTGCGCGGCCGCCTGGCGTGCTCCAGCCGTGCCAGCACTCCGCGCATCCCAACCCTCAGGCTACGCCGACAGTCCCAGCGCCGGGCCACTGCGCCAGGTGAGGGTGGTGATGCCAGGCAGGCGGCGGATCATTCTGTCGGTGCATCGAGCCGCGAGGGTATGTCCTGGCCCGCGTCGCCCATGCCCGGCTTTATAGCACCCGCCCGCAGTAATCAGCCAAGCTCTGCGCGCCGTCCGACTCAACCGGCAGTGGCCTTCGCATAGTGGAACACGTCGGGCGGGAGCGGGTGGTCCAGACGCCAGACGAAACGGATTGGTCGTTCGCCTTCGTGGCTGACGTAGCGCATGGGAC
Organism: Nonomuraea aurantiaca; assembly: GCF_020215705.1. Classification (GTDB taxonomy): domain Bacteria; phylum Actinomycetota; class Actinomycetes; order Streptosporangiales; family Streptosporangiaceae; genus Nonomuraea; species Nonomuraea aurantiaca. Next base: position 3,633 of record NZ_JAIWNB010000025.1, read on the forward strand.
CGGCGTAGGTGTACGGCGGCGCGCCCAGCCCTTCGTCACGCTTGGACTGGCGGATCAGCAGGTGAACTGTGGACTCGCCAGCTAGGTAGCGGCGAGAGGTTGCGGCGGAGGAGCGCAGGGTGCTCTGCGATTCCCACTGGAACAGCTCCTCGCTGATCGCCCGATCGTGGTACAGCGTGGTCGGGGAGTAGTGGTCTTCAGCTTTGTCGATGGTGACGAAAAACAGGTCCGCCTTGTGCTCCTCAACGTATTTGACGCCCTCGCGCATATGGGCGGGCTTGTCGACGCCGAATGCGGCCAGGACTTCGTTCTTGCTGTAGCGGGCATGGACGTGCAACGGCACGATCGGGTCCAGCTGCGGGGCAACGTGACGAATCCCTGAGTGCAGCACGCCGGCTAGTTCTCGAAGCTCCATAGCCCGAGCACCGGTGAGCTGCGCGAGTCTGGCCTCCATGCCGGAGGCAGGTTGGGTACCGCCCCACAACATGACGTCCAGCATGGCCAGGAGACGCAGCTCGCGGGGTGAGCGCGGAGTTCGGCCGTTCAGCACTTCGGTCAGGAAGGCGAGGCGCTCGACGTCGTCGATATGCAGCATCCGGCTGAAGGCACGGCCCAACTGCTCATCTGGGGTATCTGCTCCAAGGCCCGCGGCGTACCGGAGGGAGGCCCATCCCTGCCGCCGTCGGTAGAGGTCCTCCACATCCAGTCCGGTCTCGTCCAAGAACCGCGCCAGAGTGACATCGCCGAGATCGCGCAGCTCGCGAGACAGGTCCTTCCAATTGAGGCTGAGTGCTTGCCGTACGTTCTCAAGGACAAGGCGGCGTACGTCGCGGTCCAGGTCAATAACGCAACCGGCAGGCAAGGTGGGAAAGCCCTGCTCGATCTCGCGGGCGATTCCGGTACGACTGGCACCGGTGAGCGCCCGGTAGCGCCGATCGAAGCGAAACTGTTTGTGCTGGTTGCCAACGAAGTCGAGCACCGTCAGGCACGGCTTGTCATCGGACAGCCGCAGGCCACGGCCGAGCTGCTGCAGGAAGACAGTGGCACTGTCGGTGGGGCGCAAGAAGAGTACGGTGTCGATCTCTGGAACATCGACGCCCTCGTTGAAGAGGTCAACGGTGAACACTGCGTTGATCCGGCGTGCTCTCAGGTCGCGCAACGCTTGGGAACGATCGCTCGGCGAGCTCTGCGCCGTGACTGCAACCGACGGGAGCCCAGCTCGGGTGAAGCGGTCGGCCATAAAGCGGGCGTGATCGATGCTCACGCAGAACCCGAGGGCTCGCATTCGCCCGACGTCGCCGATCTTACGATTGAGCGTCTCCAACACAACGGCCACCCGACGGTCGTTGCCTGTGTAGACGCCGGACAACTGGCCTGTGTCGTAACCCTGTCCCCGACGCCAGTCGACCTGACGCAGATCGGTGCCGTCGTGGATTCCGAAGTACTGGAACGGCGCGAGTAGACCTCGCTCGAGTGCCTCCCACAACCGCAGCTCGGCCGCGATCCGACCGCCGAACCAGTGCTTGATGTCATGCCCGTCGGCGCGTTCTGGCGTCGCGGTCAGACCAAGCAGCACCCTTGGGTGCACGGTGGACAGCAAGCGCCGGTAGGTCGAAGCCTCGGCATGGTGGAATTCGTCCACGATTAATACGCCGAAGGCATCCGTCTCTGGCACCGGGTTGGCGTGCAGAGATTGGATCGAGGCGAACACGTGCCGCCATTGCTCGGGGCGCGCGCCGCCGACGTACAGTTCGCCAAATGTCTCGTCGCGCAGCACCTGGCGGAAGGTAAGCAGGCTCTGCCGCAAGATCTCCTCACGGTGGGCGACGAACAGCAGGGAGTCAGCCTGCCCGGCGTCACGTAGCCGGCGATAGTCCAGGGCAGCGACCACGGTCTTGCCGGTACCCGTGGCCATGACCACCAGGTTCTGCCATCGGTTGTGGATCTGGCGTTCGGCGGCGAGCTCGTCAAGGATCTCGCGCTGGTAAGGGTAAGGGCGGACATCGACGTGGGCGAAGTCGATAACGACCTGTCCGCTGCCAGAGCGCTCAGCCAACAAGGCACGTTCGAGCCGCTCGGCATCCTGCGCCGGGTCATACGGCTCGAACGAGGGGTCGCCCCAGTAGTCGTCGAAGGTAGCCGCGAAGGTGTCGATCAGATGTGGCTGCTCTGCTTGGGCGAGCCGTACGTTCCATTCCAGGCCATGACTGAGAGCCGTCTTGGACAGGTTCGAGGAGCCCACGTAGGCCGTGGACAAGCCTGACTTCCGGCGGAACAGCCACGCCTTAGCGTGTAGGCGAGTCATCCGGGTGTCGTAGGAGACGCGGATGTCGGCGCCCATGGCGGCCAGCCGGTCCACTGCGAGGCGGTCGGTGGCGCCGATGTAGGTGGTGGTCACCAACCTTAGTTGTCCGCCGCGCGCCAAGAATTCCTCGATCGCCTCTGCCAGCACCCGTACGCCGTTCCATTTCACGAAGGCGCACAGCAGGTCCACGCGATCTGCAGAGGCCAGCTCGTGCTTGAGCTCATGGCCGATCTCTGGTTGGCCCCTGCCGTTTACCAGCAACGCACTGCCTGTAAGAGGAATCACCGGACGCGCCGGAAATCGTACCTGCCCTGCTGCGTTCCGGCTTCTCGCGAAGGCCAGTAGTTCCTCGGCGGCCTCCACGAGTTCTTCAGGTGCGGCGGCCTCGGGCACGAGGTAGCCGATTAGATCGGCGATACGGTTGACGATCTCGACCTGTCGGGCCAGTCGTGCTGCGTCGGTTTCTCCTCGGACAGCGCGCAGCGCCCGGCGCGTTAGCGCGGCCAGATGCCGTGCCAGCGTCTCGTGGGAATCGGCGATATTCAATGATCGTCGGTCGATGAGCTCGCGGTCAGGGACTGCGCGTAGCAGGGCGCCCACTTGACGGGTGATTAGGTGTTCGTAGACGCCCGGCTCGAGATCACTCACGCCCGCGACTATAAGGCGTGGCGTGGCGACGTGAAGGTGTAAACGGCTTGCCGCCTAGCTCAGCAGTCGAACACCTCAGGCGACCATCCAAGGATCACGAGAGATCGAGGCTGACGCAGCTTTATCCGCGCGCTGTACCTGTTGTCCATCGTGCACGGTGGTTAGCTACATACTGCGGATTGATCCGATGCGACCGGTTCACGATGAGGGTCCCCTTGACCTGAGCAGTGCGGGCTTCGATCACCTTGAGATCATCGGACAGGTAAATAGCTCCGTTGTCGAACCGCACATGATCGTTCGGACAGAGGCAGAGGATGTTCTCGACAATATCGGGGCCATAGTGAGGACTGCCGATGGCCTGAATGTGGGCTCCCTCGCTGTAGCGGCCGCCGGCCACTTCTACTGCCAGCCCACAGATTTGGCACTCGTGGTCGTACCAGGCTTTAACCTGCTGGACAACCTTGGTGCTGCGGACGATTCGCTGGACCACGGTCTCGATCACCGGGGCAGGGCCTGGGGTGTTCGTGACCCCATCAAGCGTGCTCTGAAGAGGAGGGGGCGTTGCCGTCGTAGATGCCTCGTCTGGGAGCTTGACTAGGGTGAATTGCCAGATCCGGAATCCATCGATGCCGACCTTCGCCCCGTGGGACTCCACGCGAAACAGGCCGTCGTACCGGAGGCCCGAGGCAGGAGCATGAGGCGAGTCAGGGTTACGGCCCCGGACCACACGGACGGGCAGCCCCTCGAGTTCACTGCGGACCAATCCGGCGTTACCCGGATCGGATAACTCCTGATCGCTGACCTGCCGGCGTGTGTCTGCGTCGCGACCGCCGTGGCCCGTGTAGACGATGGTGTCGCCGTAGTCCTTGTCGTCCACGTACCCGCCGGAGACCACGATGGAGTCGGCGCCGTCTTTTCCTGTTCCCGAGATGCCTGCCTGGAGCGGAGCGTGGACGCCCGCATCGTGCAGCGCCCGCCGATTCACGTACTTCGTCCCTGCGGGTTGGCCCTTAATGTGCCCAAAGATCCTCGCCATGTCGACATAACTAACATGGGCGTCAAATGGTTCCAAGCAGACAGGGTCATCTCGTGTTGGCAATCAGGATTTCCCAAAAGCCTACGTGGCTGACATCTCTGGTGGCCGCTCACCTCCGTGATGTGACACGGTCGAGGGAAGGTGTCCTGTTCGTTTGCCGGGACGAACGTTGATCCAGATTCGGTTCCTTGCTCACCTGTCTTCAGCCCGATCGGGAGGCGACCGGATGTGCTTGATCCGGTTTGACGGGCATCTGAGATCAGGGGTTCGCCCCCGGAAGGATGTCGATGATGGAGAGCCTGGCGAAGAAGAAGCCGTGTCCTCACTGCTCGTCAAGCGACTGGACGCTCCATGGGATCGGCCTGGAAGCGTGTCGATGTGGATCTACGGCTTGCCGGGCCAGTTCTCCCGGGGTGCAACGAAGGTCCCCCGCCCCTGGATCGTGACGACCCAGCCTTCCTCTCGCAGGAGCTCCATGGCACGCCGGACTGAACCACGAGCAATGCCGTGCTTCTGCTGCAGCGAACTCTCGGAAGGCACCAGCTGCCGCTCCGCCAAGTCGCCGGCCTTGATTTTCTCTCTGATGATCCCCGCCAACTGCTCATAGATCGGCGTCGGGTCAAGCTGGTCGACTGTCACAGACAACACGTTAGAGACGAGTAGTCATGGGACTTACGCCTGGTACGGGCTAGACGTACTAGACGTTATGAACGAGTTGCACGTACGCTGCAGAGAAACGACGAGCCCGCCCCAGCGATGGAAGCGCCGAGGCGGGCTCTTGATCGGACACGGGAGGTCCGACCCATGGGTAACCCAACCACGGATGAGCGATTCGCACCTCACCTGATGTCGGAGGTCCAGGCCGTGCTGGAGAAACACGGCTATCAGCTGCCCCCAGGAAGCAACTACATCCACGAACTCGTCATGGCCCGTGTCGACGTCGCGCTCAGGAACCTCGTCGAGGTCTTCGAGGGGAGAACCGCGTGACATGACGGAGATCCCTGACTTCCATGGCCCGCACTTCGGGCCTCCGCAGGCCAACCACGTAAAGCTGACCTGGTACGCACCAACCGATCGGGCACGGTGGATCCGCGTGGTCTCGCATTCTTGCGAGTGCGGCAGGACGTTGTACGAGCTGTGCGCCGCCGGTGGCCAAGGGTTCGTACGCCGAACGGACCGCGCCGAGGGCACCACCTACGAAACCGCGTGGATGTTGACCGCGGCGGCGAGGAGTCTGTACGAACGGATCCTGCGCGGCGAGGCGCGATGAGACTGGCACGGCGGACGGTGTCCTAATGCGCGTCGGGGCAAGACCGCCCTGTGGACGGAGACGAGTTTCTCCTGGTAGTCGGCCATCACGATCGCGGTACACGGCCACGAGTCCTCTCGGTGGGCCTCGTTTCGGGCGGTCTTACATCGAGTAGGCGCCGGAGGCGAGGGCGATGATGCCGCCCACGGTCATCAGCAGCGTCGAGCCGGGGTGCATGGTGATCGAGATGCGGATGTCCTGCTTCTTCCAGGCGAGCCAGACGCCCGGGTAGAGGAAGACGAGCTTCGACAGGACCGTCCAGGGGGCCCAGAAGTGGTACACCGAGAAGAAGAAGGTGTTGAAGAACGGGGCCCACTTGCCGAGCTGCGGGAGGCGGGGCAGCAGGAAGCCGCGGAAGTAGTACTCCTCGAGCAGGGGCAGGGTGAAGCCGGTGAACGGCGCGCAGATGAGCAGCGTGGTGAGCACGAGCTCCTGCGAGTAGCCCTGGAGGTAGGCGGTGCCGTCGGGGCCGGCGCCCTGGTAGTTCACCCAGGTGAAGAACCAGTCGTAGACGATGTTGTCCAGCGGGGTCAGCGAGAGCGAGACCACGGTCATCCACACGAGGCACGCGGCCCCGAGCCAGAAGACCTTGCCGCGCGAGAGCGGCTTGTCGCGGTAGTGGACGACGCCCTTCATCGTGAAGCGGCCGTTCTGCTTCTTGCCCAGCCACAGCAGGAATAGCTGGAGCGGGAAGAGCACAACCGCGAGGGCGATGGCCCAGGCCATGAAGATCGGGAAGTTCATCGTCCGGACCAGGGGGGCGGCGATGAACGCGTACACGGCGACGATGACCGCGCCGGGCACTAGGTGCAGTGCGATGGAGAGCGGGACGGAGTGACGGTCGGCGAGGAGCTTCGCGACGAAGCCTTTCGGCTGGGCGCCTTGGGTGCCGGCCGGGGGCTGCATTGATGTGTCCATGCCGAGAATCGTGGGCCCGCGACCAAACACGGAGCTGACATGGACCTGATACGGCTTCGAGTCGCCGTGAAAGGTGCAGGTTACGGTGGGTGCGGACCGGGCGGGAGCTATCGGGCCGCTCCCGCGTCGAGGGTTCGACGGGGATCGGAATTGTCTCCAGGAGCGTCGTCGTCCGGAGCCGCCGACGGAGCGGTCAGGGACGTGGCGCGCTGGTCGAAGAACAGGCGGGCGACCAAGTCACCCCGGGAAACCGGTGCCGGACTTGGCGAAGATCGACTTCAAATGGTCCTGAACGGTGTAAGCCGCCATGTGAAGCCGGTTGGCGATCTGTCTGGTCGGCAGCCCTTGCGCGACGAGTTCGGTGACCCGCCTCTCTCGCTGAGTCAGCCCGTACATGTCGGCCAGCAAAGGTGCCATCTCGGCCGGCCGGGCCACTGCGAGCAGCACTGCGACTGGCGCCAGCGGGCCCTCGCCCAACAGGGACGCACGGACGATCACCCAACGGTCCGTCCGAGTTCGGACGCGCGCTCGGGCCAGCCCGACGTCGGCAACCCGCTCCCCCTGCCGGCGATAGCACGAGCCCGGCCGGCGACGGAGCGGATCACGAGCGGCAGCCTGGTGCCGGCTCGTTCCCCGATTCCGAGTTCGTCGACCCAGTGCTCGGCCTCCCGATCGGCGAGGTCGACACCGTCCTGGGGATCCAGTACGAGCATTCCGGTGTCAAGGCGGTCGGCACACGCATCATCCAGCAGGAGCGCCCGGCGCAGTCCGTCCGAGATCAACCCGGTGAGCGATGAAAGGAGCCGAACCTCGGACAACGAGAAGTATGGGCCGTCCGTCTCGCGGAAGATGGTTAGCGCGCCCCACGTGCCGGTGCTGCTGGAGAGGACGACCCGAAGCTCGTCGGAATAGCCCGCGGGACGTCGGACCTCTCGCTGACGGCGGCTGAGGTCGAGATCGCCTGCGGTAGCGTCGCTCAGGCTCGCCGCGGTTGTGCCCGCGCGCGCCATGTCGACCCACTTGGTGTAGTCCGGTTCGCGCAATTCGATCTCGACGAGCCGACTGATCGAATCCGCGGGCAGCCCGTTCTCGACGAACTCCGCAGTCGGGCAGCATGGTGGCCGGGTCCATGGTCATCAGGCAGGAACCCTCCGACGGCACCGCGGCATTCAGGGCATCGCTCACCGCGCGCCAGTAGTGCTCCACGGGCATCCCGCGGTGAACCAGTCGCACGAGGTCGTCGCGGACCCGTTCGCGCATCGCCTGGGCGTAGACCATGGTCAAGCGTTGCCGGACCCCAGAAATATGGGATACCCGTGAGAACCGCAGTCGCGGGACGCTGATTGCACAAGACGGAGGAGTCGCGATGAGAACATTGCACGTCGGGCTGCGAGTGGCCGACCTCGCACGGTCGCTGGCGTTCTATGAGGCCATCGGCTACGGGGTCGTCGGGAGCGTGCCCGAGACGCCGATCGGGCATCTCACCATGCTCAAGCTGCCGGACGACGAGTTCGTCACCCTCGAACTCGTTCACGACGGCAAGCCGGTCGAAAGCGGCACCGATCTGAGCCACCTCGTCGTGAAGGTCGAGTCGATGGCGGACATTCTGGATGCCCTTGCCTCACGTGGGATCGAGCCCGTCGGCCCAGGTCAGAAAAGTGAGGACGGCCTGGAGACGGCGTTTGCCGCCGACCCGGACGGCCGCCGGATCGAACTCGTCCAGTGGCCTCCCGGCCACGCCGACGGCATGACCGCAGCCGATTGGCCGGACGACGGGGGCGACTCCGATGGGTGACGCGCCGATCCGTCTGTACACGTTACGAGGGGAAGCCCAGCACACAGCACCATCGGGTTCTCGGTTCGCCATCTGATGGGCAAGGTGCGCGGGACCTTCGAGGAGTTCACCGGTTTCGTGACGGCCGCCGAACGGTCAAGCGACTGCTCCGCGACCGCCACGATCGCAATGAGCTCAGTGAACACCGGAGTCCGGATGCGTGACGACGACCTCCGTTCCGCCAACTTCTTCGACGTCGACCGGCATCCCGATATGATCTTCGAAAGTACCGGCCTGGCCGTGAACGACGGACTGCCCTAACTCTGCGGCAAGCTAACGATCCGCGACATCACGCGCGACATCGCCATGGAAGTCGAGTTCCTCGGCCTTGATGAGACCGGACTGCAGGGCGAGCAGCGGATCGGGTTCTCGGCAACGACGACGATCCGCCGGTCTGACTTCGGCGTAGGCGCTGCCGGGGCTGGCCAGAAGGTCGTCGTCGGCGACAAGGTCACCGTCCAGCTCGACATCCAAGCCGTACTCGAACCCACAGTCTGACGTTGACCAGGGCTTTGGATCCGCAGTTCAACTCTACAGTCCTGATCACAAGCGGCCGCGGCGGCAGCTTGGCTGGGCACGGGCGTCGGCGGTGGCAAGCGCCCTGCCACCCGCGCCACGGCTTTGATCTGGGCAGCCGTCAAAAGCCAGAGAAACTAGAGGAACCAGGGATACGAGAGAAGGCAGAGAAGAAGAACAGGCCGATGACGATTCCGCTGTAGCCGACGTCGGCGTTGCCCGCGGGCATGGCGCTGGTCGGGTCCTGCGGGTCGTAGAGCACCTCGGTCTCGTTGCCGATGCCAAGGCCAGAGGGGGTCGCTGCCTCGGTGGTGATTTCCTGCCCCTCCACGGTCGTGAAGGTCAGAACCGGCCACTGCGTCGCCCTTAAGTTCTCCCCCTGCCCCACGAACGTGGTCCGGACGTCGCTGACCACGCCTGGCACCCGCTGCGCCTGCCGGACGAACTGCTTGCCGTCGATGATTCCCTTGATCGACTTTAGAATGATCACTGCTCCAAACGCCACGAACAGCAGCGGAAGATATGGGAACAGATCTCTCAACGCGGATCTCCTTGGGTCGCCTGCATCTTAGAACGTCCTAGAAGACCGTAGGTTCCCGCTGTCAGTCGATGAGGAACTCGGCGTCGGCGTAGCGGTGGCTCTGGGCGCGATGCGGTCACACGTTCCGACAAGGTCGGCACCCAGCACGGTCATGTGTTGGCTGCCTTGCGCACGCGTAACGGATGCGGATGGCTCGGCGATAGCTACTTTCGGTTGATGTTGCAGGTGCAGCCGAGAAGAGCGCGCCTAACAGCTGGTTTGTTGACAGCTGCGTCATCGAGTTGACCGATCGAGGCGTGGCCATCGTGCTTCTCGGCTGATCGCGAAGTACCCGGGAGCTAGGGGAGACGACGTGAAGGCCACCGAGACCACGCTTCGCAAGCTCATCCAGGGAGACCAGCAGTTGCTGGTCCCGCTCTACCAGCGCCAATACACGTGGGAACGCCCACAACTCGTCCAGCTGTGGGCCGACCTCAAGACCCAGGTTGACGTCCTGGCCGAGGGGCAGCAGGACGCCCCCAGTCACTTCCTGGGATCTGTGGTGCTGGCCCCAGGGCCGGAGCTGGCGCCGAGCCGGTCTCAATGGATCGTGGTGGACGGCCAGCAACGACTGACCACGCTGATGTTGGCACTCTGCGCGATTCGCGACCACCTGGTGGCCGAGGACCCGGGACACCGGGAGCGAATCGACGAGTTGCACCTGATCAACAAGTTCCAGCGTGGTGAGATGCGTTATCGGTTGCTGCCCACGCAGGGGGACCGGGCGGCCTTCAAGGCCTGTGTCGATGGGGTGCCGGAGGGTAAGACCGACAGCCTGGTCGGCAACGCGTACCAGTTCTTCAAGACCATGCTGGTGGAGTTCGACGACCCGGCCGATCCCCATGACATCGACCGGGTGGAGACAGTGCTCCTGGACCGGCTCAATCTGGTGCAGATCCTGGTGGAGAAGGACGACAACGCCTTTCGCATCTTCGAGTCGATCAATAACACGGGGATGCGACTCAGCCAGGTCGACCTGATCCGCAACTACGTGTTCATGTGCCTTCCCACGCTCGGACAGCATGTCTACGACGACTACTGGAAGCCGACCCAGGACCTACTCGATCCCAAGGCGCTGGAACAGCTGATGTACCTGGTGCTGGTCCTCAAGGAGGGTGATGAGGCCCAGTACAACGCCGTCTACCGGGGCCACCAGCAGCTCCTGCTGGAGCTGGCGGGCGACGAGGCGAAGGTCGAGCAGTACGTCAAGGATCTGCACCGCCGTGCCCGTCATCTGAAGCAGATCCTCAACCCGGAGGGCGATTCGCTGGTCGCGGCGCGGTTGCGCTTCCTCAAGGAATGGCAGGCTTCCACCGCCTACCCGCTGGCGATGCGACTGCTGGAGTTCCGTGAGGACGATCTCATCACCGACGAGGAGGCAGCCCAAGCGCTGTTGTACGTCGAGAGCTTCCTGGTCCGCCGCCTGATCGCCGGGGTGACCACCAGCAATCTGAACCGCATCTTCCAGCGGCTGGCCGTACAACTGACCGCCGAGGAGGACGTGCCGCAGACGGTGCGGGCCGCGTTGTCACCGGCCCGCCTGTACTGGCCGTCCGATGCGCAGCTACGCGAGGAGATCCGCAGCCGTGCCTTCTACTGGCAGGGCCGTACGGCACAGCAGAAGCTGGTCCTGCGCCGCATCGAGGAGTCGCTGGGGAGCAAGGAACGGGTGGACCTGGCCGACAAGCGGATCACCATCGAGCATGTCCTGCCGCAGTCGATGACCGCCGACTGGCTGAACGAGCTGTCCGGTGAAGGCGATGCCGCCGATCTACTGCACCGGCAGCTGGTACACACCCTGGGCAACCTCACCCTGAGCGGCTACAACTCCGAGCTGAGCAACAATTCGTTCGCCACCAAGCGTACGCAGCTCGGACAGAGCGGGCTGGTGATGAACCAGGAGATCGCCACCTGCGAGCGCTGGGGCAAAGCCGAAATCCTGGCCCGCGCTGATCGGCTGGCTGAGCGGGCGATCGTCCTCTGGCCCGGCCCCGAGGAGACCGACCGGGGCAGCGCCGCCTCCCGCGACTGGACCCTGTTGCATAACGCCCTGGCAGCCCTGCCCCCCGCCACCTGGACCTCCTACTCGGATCTGGCCGAGCTGATCGGCTCACACGCGGTTCCCGTGGGGGTGCATCTGGCTACGGTCCAGGTCCTCAATGCCCACCGGGTGCTCACCAAGTCCGGGCAGGTGTCTGAGGGCTTCCGCTGGAGCGACCCGGACGACGAACGCGATATCCGTGACGTCCTGCGCGCCGAGGGCATCACGCTCGACGAGTCCGGCCGTGCGGTCGCCGATCAGCACGTCAGCGTGCGCGAGCTCGCCGAATTGCTCGGTCTGCCCGCCGCCGAGGACCTGGCCGAGTCCGAACTGGCGGGGGAGCATGACACGGACCTGGAGGTCGTCGGTGAACATGAGCAGCGCTTCGTGCGCCAGCTCAACGAGCAGAGCGGCCCGCAGGCTGCCGGCGCGGTCCAGCGGGTGTTGGAGCACTGGCGAACACGCGGCGGCGAGGTGCAGTACGGCACTGCCGCTGGTGCCTCCTGCGCGCCGATCGTCAAGATCGATGGAAAGCCGGCCAACGTCATTCGTTTCTACGCCAAGACCTTCGAGATCCCCTTCGGGACACTCAAGAAACGGCCACCCTTCGACGACCCGGCATTGCGTGAGGAGCTTCGGCAGCGGCTCAATGACGCGCCGGGTGTGGACATCCCTGTGGCCAAGCTGGAGCTCTACCCCTCGATCAAGAACACCCAGCTGGCCAACATGGCGGTCTTCGACGTCATCGTCGCTGTTCTCGACTGGTTCACCGCGCGGGTAGCTGACTGAGTCGTCTTCGGCCCCGCTCTGGATCGTAGGAGCGGCCGCGATTGCAGGCTCGTTCCCGTCGTGCTGGGCGTCGCCGTGCGCTGGTTCTTGTCGGCGCGCCCAAGACGGATAACTGCAGTCGATCTGATCTTGGCTGAACGTCACAGCGGGCGCGCCGGTCCGCCGCAGGATGCGTCAGAATCTCAGACGCGGGTTTGGGCGCTGTAGCCGTGGTACGCGATGCTGCTCCCGGTGTACGCCCACACGTGAGCCCTGATCAGAGTCCCGCCGGGAATGCTGTGCCGGCAGGTCGTGAAGTCCCCATCGGCCGCCGTGCACTGGAAGACCTGGACCCACTCACCCCGGTAGAACTTCTCAATGCTGCCCCTGATCCGCCAGCCACCGCGGTCGGTGAAGTCCACGACCTTCAGGTACGGACCTCCGCTATCGCCGTAGTGAGCCTCGCCGTAGGTGCTTCCGCCGCCCTTGGTGGCCGCGACGACGTCGGCCATGATCTTCGACAATTCCTGTGGGGCTGCTGCCTGAGCGGGAGGAACGGCCAAGCCGAGAGCAAGGACCGGTGTTGCGAGAGCGAGAATCAGTCTGTACTTCACGATCTCTCCTTAGGTTGTGCGTTTGTGCGCTGCAGCCTTCCCGGCCGCCACAAAGTTGATCATCGGGGTGGATCGCCCTGTATGTCCAGACTCTGTGGAACCAGCCGCCCCGGTGACGATGCCCGCCGTCTCCCGCACGCGCAGTCTCGAGCGGCAGTCGGGGTCCGTCGGTTTTCGAGGTCGCCCGCACGGATTTTCACGCTCGGCCGCACTCCTGTCCGAGCGCGACGAGACGTGCGCCGGGGAACGAGCTATGCACCGTCGTTGCCATCGCGCAAGGAATGGATCATGCTCCGCAGGATCCGGAACGCGTCTGACTGCTCGGTCTCGGTCATGCCGGCCAGCATTCTGACCTCGACGGACCGGACGGCTACGGTCGCCTTCTCGAGGCTCCGTCGGCCGCGAGGCGTGAGCCGCGTGGGAAGAACCTTCCCGACGGGTGCCTCCGCGGGCCTGGTCACGTAGCCGTCTCGTTCCAGGGCCTGGAGCAGCACGTTCATCGTCTGCCGGGTCACGAACGCGCCCCGCGCGAGCTCGGAGTTCGACAAGCCCGGTCGTTGAGCCAGCAGCTCGAGGCAGGAGTAGTGCGTCACGCTCATCCCGAGCGGCCGCAGCACCTCCTCCATGGCTGCGCGGAGGGCGCTCGACGCCTCCTTCAGCAGGTAGCCCAGTGACGTCTCCAGGTCGACGCCGACACCGTTTTGACTCATGTCAGTATTCTGACATAGATTCTCCTGTGTCAGAAATCTGACACGAAGAGAAGGAGCATCATCATGCCCGCCACCGGCCCCGACTTCATCTCGCTCCAAGCGCGCGACCTGGACGCTTCGCAGGCGTTCTACGAGCGGTACCTCGGCCTCGTCCGCTCGCAGACCGGACCTCCGCACGCCGTCGTCTTCGAGACGAAGCCGATCGCGTTCGCACTCCGCGACATCGTTCCCGGCACCGATCTCGCATCCGCTGCTCAGCCCGGCATCGGTGCCGCGATCTGGCTCCACGCCACAGACGTCCAAGCCATTCACGATGCCCTGGTCGCCGACGGTCACACCATCGTCTCCGCACCGATCGACGGCCCCTTCGGCCGGACATTCACCTTCGCCGACCCCGACGGCTACCAGATCACTCTCCACGACCGCGCCTGACAGGCCAAAGGCCACCGGACGATCACCGGCCCCCCGAGACCGCGGTTGCGCCCGAGGCTCGAGAATCCAGGCGACGTTTGTTTACCAAGGGTGATCACTTTTCCGGCTCTTGCGGAGGGCGACACGCCTACCCGGCGAGTCAGGGGCTGCTGGTGGTGTGCGGCAGCGCGTACGAGTTCGCGAACGCCCTGACCCGCGAGGTCCTCTACGCCACCACCCGGGCCCCCACTCGCCTGGTCTACCAGCGGGAGGCTCAGGGCCAGGTCTTGGCCTCGGACTCGAACACCGCGCGGTCGCTCTCCACGGGCAGCACGCACATGAGATGACCGCCGGGGACGCGCAGGGTGCGGCACTCCTGCTACTGCGCCACCTCACTCGCGCCCAGGGCGAGCAGGCGCCGGGTCTCCGCTTCGACGTCGTCGGTCTCGATGTCCACGTGGAAGCGGGGCGCGTCACGGAATCCGGCGTAGCGGGGTTCTCCCAGGTCAGTGAACCCCAGCTCATGCGCACCCCGGACGACGGCATCCCGCGCAGCCGCTTCCGCCCGCCGGTGCACGTCTCGATCTGGAGCTAGCCTCTCAGCGCCGCGCCCGGACGTAGGCCCGGATAAAGAAAACGGCGAACCCGGCGGCGGCCGTGGCCAGGGCGGTCATGGCCTGCACGTTGTCCATGAGCGCCGCATAGACCGCCAGCACGAGGGAGACCGCCGCGCCCGTCAGGGAGACCTTCCAGAAAAGGGGCGGCGCGGGCGGCCGTGGAGGGCGGCCGGGAGGCATGATCGTCACCCTTCCCATCCTGTCTCACAAGCCGATCGGGTGCGCGGGCCGATTCCGCACTTCCGGCTCGCAGAATCGTGAGCGCTCGGCCGAACACGCGCTCAGCCAGCCGCCTACGAGCTCGGCGGTAGCGCGAGTGGATCCTCTCAGCTCGGCGGGGCCCCGAACGGGCGCTATCCCCTACACCGCGCACTGGGTGAGGACTTACGCTGCACACCATGTTTCCTCCAGTAAAGATCATCTCCGGTGGGTTGGAGATTCGTGAGTTCGGGCCGCAGGATGCTGTACCTGTGGCGGCATTCGTGGCGGCCGGGGATCGAACGGCGCTGCCGCCGGGCTCCCCTGGGGCGGTCGCTGACGTGGACGGGTGGCTGACTGACAAAGTGCACCAGCGGCGACTGGACGGCGAGGGCGTACACCTGGCGATAGTGGAGCAGACCACCGGCAAGATCGTCGGCAGTATCGGGTTGCGGGACACCGACTGGGAAGCTGGTTGCACCGAGATCGGTTACGGAATACACGCCAGTCAGCGAGATCGCGGCTATGCGACCGAGGCAGCGCGCGCGGTTGGACAGTGGGCGCTTATCGACGGCGGGATGCGGCGCGTGCAGTTGCACTCCCGCCTCGACAACGCCGCTTCCCTGCGGGTGGCCGAAAAGGCCGGATACCAGCGGGAGGGCACACTGCGGATCGCCGAGCGGGAGGGGTGCGAGGCTCATGACCTGGCCGTCTTCTCGATGATCGCCATGGGGGCGACCGCCGACAACCACCCCACGGCTGAAGACGCCGACAGAAGGTCATCACTGTAGCGATCACGTGATGGGTGCGACGCGACATCACCGCATACGTCAGGTGCCTGGGACTGCGTCAGGTACGACGGGACGCCTGACCTAAATTAGCCGACGTAGGGGTTGCCACCGAGCCAGGTGGTGCCGTCAATCAGTTCGCGCACCGCGTCCAGGTGGCCGCTGTGGCAGGCGACTTCGGCGAGCACATGGATCATGATGTGTCGCACGTCGGGCAGCCGCCAGGTCGGCCAGATCTCCACAGGCCAGGCGGCGGGCTCCTGCTCGGGCTCGGCGGCGGTGAGGACGATGTCCGCACGCGCGATGGCCGCCCGGTAGTCGGCGAAGACCTTCTCGGTGCTCATCCAATCGGGTACGTACCAGTGCGCCTCCCCGCCTGCCGCGAGCTGTCCGGCCACATCCGGTTCGCCCGCGATCACCCCGGGAAACCAGAAGCGTTCGACATCCAGGGTGAGGTGGCGCAGCA
The DNA here is from genome assembly GCF_020215705.1 of Nonomuraea aurantiaca. Classification (GTDB taxonomy): domain Bacteria; phylum Actinomycetota; class Actinomycetes; order Streptosporangiales; family Streptosporangiaceae; genus Nonomuraea; species Nonomuraea aurantiaca. The sequence goes on from NZ_JAIWNB010000025.1 coordinate 19,392, forward strand.
ATGCCAGGCAGCTCCAGCCGCTGGGCAGCACCGGCCGTCGCAGATCCTGCTCCGAGAGTCCTTCGAGGATCCCGAGGACGTGCTCGCGCTGATGGTCCAGGGCGCCCTTGAGGGCGTCGAGTTCGGCGTTCACCGGGCGGCGCACAGTTCGGCGAGGCGTTCCAGGGTGCTCGCCATCTGCGTCTGCCACCAGGCGCCCCCGCTGTCCACTTCCGCGCGTTTGTCCTCCGGCATGCGCGAACCGTCGAAGGTCTCGATCACGACCGTCGCCCCGGCTCTGTCCGGGAGCAGATCGAAGATCCACCGGTGGCCCCACGCGGCCCCGGGCACGGGTGTGTCCGGGTGCACGAGACCACGGCGTCGGAGACGCCACCGCGTAGCATCCCCGAGCCGTCGAGGTCCGGATGCTGTCCGGGGTCGGCCAGGATCCGGAAGATCTCCTCCGCAGGGGCCTCGATGCGCCGGAACGCCACCACCACGGCCTCGCCTGTCGTAGTTGTCATCCGCGCGCCTCCGTCAACCGCAGAGCATGAACCCGACTCCGATCGGGACGCTACACCGGGGGTACGACAACGCTTCGCCGAGGACGTACGGGCCCCGCCCCGCGCAGACTCCCGCTGAACCAGTACCCCATGCCGTCGGTTGGACGGCGATCAAGGACTGACCCAGCTACCCGGCGAACCGCCGCAACGATGGCCGTTGCCGCCACCACCGCAGACCCCTCATCCACTTCCAGATCGTCCGCGGACTCCGCCGCTGGTCGGGTCCTGCGGATCGCAGAGCATCTCGGTCTCGTTGCCGATGCTGGAGGGTGTCGCTGCGTCGATTCCGATATCGGGCGCGCCTGGGTGCCGCCTTCTGCGCGTTTCGCGAAGGTTCACGCCCCCATCACGCCATGGTCGTTACGGGGGGTTGGCCAGCGATCTAGCGTCGTGAGGCCCGATAGACCTGATGCAGCGGAGCCTCCTCATGCACCTTCGTCATGTCCTGGTGAGCCTGGCCTTTGTGCCCGCGCTCGCCGCGCCAGTAGCTGCCCACGCGTCAACGGCCGACGGTCCCGGCGTGCTGCCCCAGAAGACTCACTTCGACCTTCAGGCCCACCGCGGTGGCATCGGCATGACGACCGAGGAGTCGCTGGAGGGGTTCGGTAAGGCGATGCGGCTCGGTGTCAGCACACTGGAGCTGGACACCCATGTCACCAAGGACGAGAAGGTCGTCGTCAACCACGACCGGCAGATCAGCGCCCAGAAGTGCCGCGACACCGCACCGGTCACGCCCGGCGATCCGCTGTACCCGTACGTCGGAAAGTACATCAAGGACCTGGCCCTGGCTCAGATCAAGACCATGGACTGCGGGTATCAGCAGTTGCCCGGTTTCCCTGAGCAGGAGCAGATCAAGGGCTTCCGGATGATCGAGCTCAAGGACGTCTTGAACCTCGTCAAGAGCTACCGCGCCAAGCAGGTCACGCTCAACATCGAGACCAAGGTCGAGGCGGGCGCGCCCGAGCAGACCGCGCCTCGCGAGTTGTTCGTCCGCCGGGTTTTCGAAGAGATCCACACCTCGGGGATCGAGCGCCAGGTCACCATCCAGTCCTTCGACTGGGGTGCGTTGCTGGAAATGCACCGGCTTGCACCGACGTGGCCGCTGGTGGCGCTGACGAACTACGACTTCCTTCAGATCGGCAAGCCCGGCGCCTCCCCGTGGCTCGGCGGCATTGACGTCGACGACTACGAAGGCGATTTCGTGAAGGCGGCTGCCGCCGTCCCTGGCGTCACGGCCCTCTCTCCGAACTACGGCTTCCCGCAGAGTGGGAAGGTCGGTGACCCAGGCTTCCGCTTCTACCCCGATCAGGCGATGGTGTCGGAGGCGCACGCCCGGGGCCTGAAGGTCATCCCGTGGACCTGTGACGACCCCGCCACCATAGAGGCCCTCATGGACATGGGCGTTGACGGCATCATCACGAACTACCCCAACCACGTCCGGCAGATCATGGCCGACCGCGACATGCGACTGCCGAAGGCCTACCAGCCCCGCTGACTCCCTCTCGGGCACGCGGCATTGTTCCGCCTACCGAGACTGTTCCCGTCAGCCTTCCAGCTCGCCATCCACGGCGTCACCCAACAAGACGCGGGCGTCGCCTCCGCCGTGATCAACGCCGCCACCCAGGTCGGCAGCTCCATCGGCACAGCCATCCTGAACACGCTCGCGGTCACCGCCACCGCCACCTACCTCGCCACGCACCGCACCGCCCCGAGCCTGCATCGAGCAGCGCTCGTCCACGGGTACTCGACCGCGACCGCCTGGGCCACCGGCCTACTCGCGGCCATGGCCGTGCTCATCTACCTCCTCATCCCCGGACGACGACAACCCATCGAGCACAAGCAGACGACCCACGCACAGACAGCGAAAGAGGAAAGTTAAATGTCCATCCAGCTCAATCACACCATCGTCCCTGCCCGTGACAGGCATGCTTCCGCCGGTTTCCTCGCCGGCATCCTCGGCATACCTATCAGCCCTGACGTCGCCCGGTTCACCCCGCTCACCGCGAGCAACGGCGTCACCCTCGACTACATGAATCTCGCCGACAACCCCATACAGCACTACGCGTTCCTGGTCTCCGAGGACACCTTTGACGCGACGTTCGAGCGGATTCGTGCGGCCAGCCTCACTTTTTGGGCCGATCCCCATCGCCGACAGGAGGGCGAGATCTACCGTTCCCGCACCGGCGGCCGCGGCGTCTATTTCCCTGACCCCGACGGCCACCTTATGGAATTACTCACCCGCGACCTGACCGGCCGGGCGATCTAGTGGCCTGTCACGCAACCTTGGACAGGCAACTGGTCCAGCTTCGAATGAGTCAGCTGGCGGCGAGCTCCGGGCGCACGACCTCAGCCACGTCCAGATGGACCGTGTGTGCTCCCGGCGGGAGCCCGCCCGAACCTCCTGGGCTGCCAGCCGCCCCGCACGGATAACAAGCCTGTGAGCAGGGCAGACTCACCCCTGTCGGGTCCTCTTGCGGGGAGGAGACCACAGATGGACCAAAACAAGGTGACGGAGTTCCTGGGCAGGGCCGTGAGCGACCTGGGGGCGACCGAGGCGGCGGGCTCCGTCGTGATCGGTCACCGGCTCGGCCTGTATCGCGCCCTCGCCGAGGTGCCCGCGACTCCCGAGGAGTTCGCCGAGCGCACCAGGTGCCATCCGCGCTACCTCACCGAATGGCTGCGTGGGCAGGCCGCCGGCGGGTACGTCGGCTACGACGCGGCGACGGGCCGGTCCTCGCTCTCGAAGGAGCAGGCGTACTGCCTGGCCGACCCGGCCGGTCCGAACATACCGGCGGCGTACCTCATCGCGCTGGGCATGCTGCGCGCCGAGCCGCGCATCACCGAGGTGTTCCGCACGGGCGCCGGCTTTGGCTGGCACGAGCACGTGGAGGACGTCTTCGTCGGGTGCGACGCGTTCTATCGGCCGGCCTACGTTGACCGCGCTGGTGTCGAGCTGGATCCCGGCACTCGATGGGATTGAGGAGAAGCTGGAGGCGGGGACCGTGGTCGCGGACGTCGGCTGCGGCCTCGGCTCGTCCTCGATCCTCCTCGCGCAGTCGTACCCGCGTACCACGGTCGTCGGCTCGGACTACCACGCCGAGTCCATCGAGCTGGCCCGCGAGCATGCCGCCGAGGCCGGGGTGGCCGACCGGGTCGACTTCGAGGTGGCCACCGCGCACACCTTCACCGGCACCGACTACGACCTGGTGACGATGTTCGACTGCCTGCACGACATGGGCAACCCGCTGGGGGTCGCCCGGCGGGTGCGGGGAGCGCTGGCTCCGGAGGGCGCGTGGCTGCTGGTCGAGCCGTACGCCGCCGACGCGGTGGAGGAGAACTTCACCCCCGTGGGGCGGCTGTACTACAGCGGGTCCACGTTCCTCTGCGTGCCCAACGCGCTGTCCCAGCCGGGCGGCTACGCGCTGGGCGCGCAGGCGGGCGAGGCGAGGATCCGCGAGCTGAGTCGCGAGGCGGGCTTCACCCGGTTCCGAAGGGCCCCGGAGACCCCGTTCAACCTCGTCTACGAGATCCGACCGTAGGGGGATCAGCCCGCCGTGTGGCGGCGCGATGATCTGCTGGGCGGTGATCATGGGCTGGTTCGCCGCCGCCGAACGCGGCCTGGCCATGGGCATCCGCCGACCGCCCAACCCCTCGGCGTCGCGGTCGCCGCGCTGGCGCTGCCGAGCCTCGCACTGGGCCTTTCGGTCGCCCTCTCAGAGGCCGAAGAATCCAGAGGAACCGGAGAAGACAGAGAAGAAGGCCAGGCCAATGGCGACCGCGATGAGTCCGATGACGATTCCGCTGTAGCCGACGCCGACGTCGTCCGCGGGCATGGCGCTGGTCGGGTCCTGCGGGTCGTAGAGCACTTCGGTCTCGTGGCCGATGCCAAGTCCGGAGGTGGTCGCTGCCTCGGTGGTGATTTCCCGCCCCTCCACGGTCGTGAAGGTCAGAACCGGCCAATGTGTCGCCCTTAAGCTGTCCCCCTGCCCCACGAACGTGGTCCGGACGTCGCTGACCACGCCTGGCACCCGCTGCGCCTGTCGGGCGAACTGCTTGCCGTCGATGATTCCCTTGATCGACTTTAGAATGATCAATGCCCCAAACGCCACGAACAGCAGCGGGAAGTACGGGAACAGATCTTCCAACGTGGATCTCCTTGGGTCGCCTGCATCGTAGAACGTCCTAGAGGACCGTAGGTTCCCGCCGTCAGCCGATGAGGAACGCGTAGCGGTGGCTCTAGGTGGTGCGGTCACCCGCACTGACAAGGTCGGCGCCCAGCACGGTCATGTGTTGGCTGCCTTGCGCAGGATTCCGTGCCGCCGAACCGGCCAGAGGTGGTCGCGAGCCTAACCTGCGCAACAGTTGGTGTCCCTTCCAGATGAAGTTGTCGGAAGGGGCAGGCGCTGACCTGCGGCACGACACCTGGGCCCGGACGGCTTCGAGGAAGTAGTGGAGCTCAGCCTCGGCGCCTGCTGTGCCCGCCCTCTTCACGGACGACAGGGCGAAATGGTGTCATCTCATCCACGAATCGGCACGTCAAAGGCCTCGGCGGAAAACTCCAGTCCTTCCGGCACACTTTTGACCCTGGTCAGCTTCACGTCGAAGGGCAGATCCCCCTTGAACGGGATCGGGTAGGAGATCAGCTGTGCGATCTGGTCAGGCACGGGCACGCCCTGGATCTTGTCGGCCTGGAGCTTGATCCTCCCGTCGGCGACCTCGACGCGCATCTCGGCGTTGAACTTCACCTTGTCCGCGCCGATCGTTACCTCCCCCGAGGCCGTGAGCCGTCGCCCGTTGCCGCCGATCTTCACGCCACTCGGCGCGTATTCGTCGATCGTCGCCCTGGTGAGGGTGCCGCTGATGCTCACGCGACCTGCCTGGACACGGGCTTGGTTCTGCAGGACATCGGTCAGGGGCGCTGTCACGTCGTACGCGGCGCCCCGCAGGTTCCTGACCGGCACGCCGCCGTAGCTGAAAGTGCCGAGATTGAACCGCACCTCTGGATAGCGCCCCGAGACGGCCTGCGTGAGAAACGGGATGCCCTCGATTGACACAGTCGGCGTGCCGGAAAGGCCGGCAGTGGCGGCGATTCTGTTCGCCAGGTCGCGCTCGACGTTCGTTACGGCGACTCGGTCGATGATGAGGAAGACGACGAGCGCGATCAGGAAAACGATCACCTTGCGCATGGGGGACTCGGCATGCGTCGGCGGCCGCGGAAGGTCTTGGCTGCCGTTCCAACATCACTCATCCGTCGATGACCCGCTTAACGCCGGCGTCCTAGAACGGAAGGCGGCGACCAGAAAGCCGGCCGACCCCAGCCCCAACAGCGCGACCCCCCACAACCCAACCATCATGAGCTGGGGGAACATCGCCAGCATGACCGGCGAGAGCACCACCACGCTCCTGCGCCCTACCGGAGACTGTGCGGCCACTCCGCAGACCACCGCACACAGCCCGAGCAGGAGCAGTTCGGGCGGCACTCCGACCTCCCGCAGGGCAGCCTCCAGCTGCCATGTCACGACGACCACCGCCAGAGCCGCCCCGGACCACGCTAGGATCCGCCCGCGCCCCACCAGCGACAGCCCTTGACGCGGCTGCGCCACCCCCGTCAGCACCGCCGCCACAAGCGCGAAAGAGCCAACGATCCCGCCGAGGGCCACCCCCATATCCAAGGAGAAGCCTGTGGCCGACAACATCGCCGCGGCGGACATGCCCGCGCTGAACAGGAGTGTCCAGATCCACGCGACCGCCGCAGCAGGCCAGCGGCGATTGGTCCAGGCCAGGAAGACGATCAGGATGCCCATCAGAAGCACCTCACCGCTGATGTGCAACTGAATCTGGTAGATGAGCAACACTATGGGACCGACCACCGCCACGACACGCATCGCATCCCGCCACTGCGCCATGGACTCCGGCCCGAACGCCCAGCGCGCGCGGATCGCGGCGGCCCCCTTGACGAGGTCGAGGGTGTCACGCGGCTCCGGACGACTCTGCCCTGGACGTGCCGACTCCATCAACACATTGAGCATCTCCTCCTCGTGCCGCTCGCGGTGCTCGCGCGGGTACCAGCGGAGAAGACTGCGGTAACGCCGTTCGAGGTTGCTCACGCGACACCTCCGGCGGGGCGCGTGTGCAGCCGGGCGGCGGCGGTCCTGGCGTTGCGCCGCAGCCGTTCGACTTCGGCGGCCAGACGGGCGCCGCCCTCGTCGGTGAGCCGGTAGTAGCGCCGCAACCGCCCGCCGACGATCTCCTCCCGGTCCTCCGCGATCAGGCCTTCGGACTGGAGCCGGTCCAGGGCGGCGTACAGAGTCCCGGCCCGCAACCGGACCTCACTCTCGGAGATGCGCTCCACATCGGTGATGATGCCGTAGCCGTGCTGGGGCTCGGTGGCCAGCGCGGTGAGTATGAGGAACGAAGGCTCCTGCAAAGGGCGTAACTTGGACACATGATCTTTATATACCGATAGTCGGCATATTGGAAGGATCTAGAAGTCGATTCCGATGTCCTCGGCGAAGCGGCGTACTGACGCCTCCATCCCGCCGGCCAGCACGCGCAAAGCCGTAGCTCGCGCGCCACGAGGCAGACCTGCTCAAAGCGGGATACCACGTCGAGCCTGATCCTGGTGATGATGAGGTGCTGCGGGTGTGGGAGGCCTCCCTACCCAGTACCCCTGAAGATCAGCGAGTCCGGCGGCGGTGGGTGGGATCGGCTTCGGCGGTGATGCGGGCGTAGGTCTTCTCGCCCAGGCGGACGTAGCGGCCGAGGCTGGCCAGGTGCTGGTGGTGGCTCTTGGCTGTAATTCGGGCGCGATGCGGCCGGCGTGCGCGAGATGCTGCAACGCACTGTGGCGGAGGTGGTGCAGAGACCACCTTGCCCGGGTTTTCGCATGCCGTGGGTCGTGGGGCCGCTCCAATCGGTTCAGTCGTTCCTGCCTGGCCTGAAATTCTGCGGTCGGCCGCGGACACGTAGGAGTTGAAAGCCCGCAGCGTTCGGAAGGTCTTACGAGGATGACGCGTGAGTGAACAAGATGATCGGTCCCGGTTTGAGGCGGTGTACCGGCGAACCTATGAGCAGATCCTCGGCTACGCCGTGCGGCGGTGTTCCTCTCCCGAGGACGCCGCCGATGTTGTGGCCGAGACCTATGTGATCGCCTGGCGGCGGATGACCGAGCTCCCGGACGGCGAGGCCGGCAAGCTCTGGCTGTACGGCGTGGCCCGGCGGGTCCTGGCCAACCACCACCGTAGCGAGCGGCGCAGGCTCACCCGGCACGCCGAACTCACCGACGAGATCGAACACCTCTACGCCGCTCCCTCCCACCACAGTGAGCAACACGGCGTGGATGAAGCCATGGACCTGCTCGCCGACAGCGATCGTGAACTGCTGGCCCTGACTCTCTGGGAGGGGCTCGATCCCGGCGAGATCGCCACAGTGCTGGACTGCTCCCGCAACGCCGCCCGTATCCGCCTGCACCGGGCCCGCAAGCGCTTCGCCAAGGCCCTGGAGAAGACCCGCCGCCCATCGGCCGCCGGTTTCGCGTCACGGCCGCTCATCGAGAAGGAGTCAGGGTGAACAACGACCAGATCTTCAAGGACCGGGCGCGAGTGCTGGATGAGGACTTGGCCGGCCGGGCGTCCACCGCGGGGGCGGACGCGCTGCTGGCGGAGATCGTCTCGCTGGAACGCGTTCCGGCCCGGCGACGGCTCCTGCCCTCCCCTGGTCGTGCCCTGCTCGGCCTGGCCGCGGTCGCCGCCGCGGTAGCGGTCATCGCTCCAGTGATGCTGTCTGACCGTACGATCTCTGTCGCGCCTCAGCCCAGCACGTCGGTATCCGCGACGGCCGAACCGACCGCCCGGCAGATCCTGCTCGCTGCTGCCGTCGCCGTGGCGAAGGCCCCTGCGAGCGGCGACTACTGGCGCACCGCGACCGTCAACCAGTGGATGTTGACCGACCCCACCCGCAGCTATGTGCTCGAGGGCAGCCGGTCCCTTGAGACCTGGCTGGCGAAGCGGCCGGATCTGCAGTACTGGCGCATCCGGCAGGATCTCGGCATCAAGCCCGCGACCCCGCTGGACGAGGCCGCCTGGCGGGCCGCGGGGGCGCCCACCAGCTGGCGGTACCCCAAGAACATGAAGACGGAGAACCTGTTCTCCGTCCCATCCAGGCCGCTGGAGGCGGCGGCAGGCGAGCGAACCGCCGAACGGCTTTACGGCAAGTGGAAGGGCTCGGCCGGTGACCTGGCAGGGGAGGACATGTCCTGGAAGGAGGTGCGCGCGATTCCGAGCGAGCCCGACAAGCTCCGGAGCTACCTGGAAGAGCGCATCGGCCGGCTGGAGCTGGCCGGATCCGGTATGGACGTGGAGGAGGCGAGGGCGTACATCCTTCTGCGGGACTGTGTGGGCATTATCAGTGGCCTGCCGGCCTCGCCCGAGGTTCGGGCATCCGCGTATCGGATCCTTGCGTCTCTGCCCGGCATACGGGCCGAGGGGGAGATGACCGATCCGCTGGGCCGGCGCGGGCAGACGCTCAGCTATCAGGAGGAGATAGAGCCGAACCTGTTCACCCAGGTTCAGCTCGTGGTCGATCCCGGCACCGGCCTGCTTCTCGCCGAGGTGAGGACGAACACCACCAAGCTCGCGAACGGGCGGCAGGCGGAGCTGCGTCTCTCCACCTCGTTCCGTGCGATCGGCTGGACCGACGAACGTCCAGAACTGCCCACGCATCGGAACTGAGCGGCTCACCAATCCGCGTGTGAGGGTCGGCAGAGGGTCGGCGGCGCATCGTGTTCTTAGTGATCACCGCCGCCGACGCTTGCCAGGGCTGGCGGCTTGCGCTCCTCCGACCCCAAGCTGGCGTTATGCGTCGTTTTTGGGTGTGGTGAGTGCCTGGAACTGGTCCCACTGAACCCGAGGATGGGCCAGGCCGCGGCGCTTCAGGTAGCGGGCCGTGGAACGGCGGGCGGCGCGCAGGGTGCGGAACGCGTCGCTGATGCGGCCGGATCCGGTCGGCTCGACCACTTTCCGTGGAACCAGCGTCCAGCCGTCACCGTCATCGTCGGTGCGAAGTCCGCCGCGGATCAGTGCGTTGTGCATGGCGTTGAGCTGGTCATCGTGCCGGTGCACGAGCAGGCTGGCCTGGCCCGGCACGATGCCGTCGGTGGCGTCCATCGCGATGGTGAAGCCGTCGGTGGTGGCCCGTGGCCGGGTGCGTACCAGCAGCGGGGCTCCGGAGGCGTCCCGGGCGCCGAGGACCGCGCTCGGGAAGCGGGCGATCAGGTCAGCGCCGGGCAGGTTGGTCGCGGGTGCGGGCTGTTCGGCGGCGGTCAACTGGGCGAGCGGTGGCCGCACCTCGACCTGGGTGGGCGTCACGGTGATGAAGAGCCGCAGGTAGTACCAGTCCATGAGCCACCGGCCGGGGGCGCGGAGGTAGTTTCGGCTGTGTGGCTGCCGTTCGAAGAGCATGCGCCAGTAATCTTCCGCTTCGTCCGGCCCGGTGCGGATCTCATCGGGGCAGGTAGCGGTCCCGCTGATGAAGACCTGTGGCGTGTCGATGCGGCCGCTGCCGGTGGGGTCGGAGAAGAGCAGTGCGACGCGTCCGTCCCGGCGGACGTTGAGCGCCTTCTGCGCGAAGGCCAGGCTGGTGGTGACGAGCAGCGTGCCATCTGCCCGGCGCCAAGCCGCAGTGGGCCAGGTCAGCGGAGTGCCGTCAGCCCCGAGAGTGACGAACTCGCAGGTCCGGTAGGCATCGATGATGGCGCCGACCTCGAGGTCGATCGGTTTCGTGGTCACAGGGCAGTTCCTAACAGGAAGCGGTGGCGCATGGGCGTGGGCATGGGCGCGGAGCCGCCTGTCGGCACGGCGTGGACAAGCCGCGGCATGAGGGCGGCCTCCCGGCGGAACACCCGATGGACGATGACCATCTCGTGGGTGTAGGGACGGTCGACCGCGACCGACGGGGTGTTATCGGCGCTGGGCAACTGGTCTCTCCGTGGTGGGGGGGTGTGAGCTGTTCCCGGGTGGCGACGGCGCGGATGATCGGGATCGTCTGGCACGGCTGAATGAGCAGCGGCGTCGCGTACGGGGTGGTCGGCGCGACCGCCGGGCAGGGATCTCCGAGAACGGGCCGCGACGAGAGCCGGTGGGCGTCGCAGGGCGACGATCGCTCGTCGGCCTGTCGGACGCCGGCCATTGGCACCGCCGCACACCGCCGGACTCCCTCCGGAATATCGTTCCGCCGAGGAACCTAGCGGGGCTGGCCGGCAAACTCAAAGCCGGGCCGGAGCGGGGCAGGATGTGTGCTGTGGAAGTCGAGGGAGCCGGTGCGGGTCGGTTTCGGGATCCCGGTGTGCGTCTGTGGCATTTCGCCAGGGAGATTCTGGTTCGGTGTCCGCGGTGTGATGGGCGTGCGTTGGTGGCCGTGCATCCTGATCACCGTGAGGGCCATGCGTACGCGGTGGGTTGGTTGACGGCGCCGCATCGGCTGACCTGTCTCGGGTGTGGGCACGTTGCCGAGTGGGTGTCGCGGCGGTGGAGTAGTGGTGCTGGGGATGCGTACTTCAGCGGTCGGGGTGCGCTTGTGGTGCCGACGTTCGGCGGGCCGGAGGACCCCTACTTCGGGTTGCCGTTGTGGTTGCGGCGGGCTTGCTGCGGGCGGGTGTTGTGGGCGTACAACGTGTCGCATTTGGAGTTGCTGGAGGGGTATGTGGCTTCGTTGCAGCGGGAGCGGCCCAGGCCGGCGGGGTCGCAGACGTTGCTGGAGCGGCTGCCCGGGTGGATGAAGGCGGCCGGTAACCGGGCTGAGGTGCTCGCCGCGATCCGAGCGCTGCGTGACGGGGTGTAGGCGGGCTCTCGTCCAGGCCGGGAGAGCGAGGATCGGCCCTGCAGTTGGCCATAGCGGGCATACGCCCTCTGTACGTAATCGCCGCCACCGCCTACAGTGCCGCAGGGCCCAGCTACCGGGTGTCGGTGAGGCGGAAGACGCCCAGCATGTCGGAGTAGCGCGGATCGCTGCCCAAAGGGTAGAAGGACGCTTCGGCGCCCACCCAGCCGTGGAAGCCGCCGTCGTCGTCGAGGATCTGCAGCAGCGGTTTGACGTGGGAGTTGCCGGTGTAGCAGAACTCGCCGTGCTCCCTGGCCAGGCACGTGCACCAGTGCCAGAGCGTGTCGCGCCGGTCGTTGCTGGAGACCTTGGCCAGGTAGTACTGGATCGAGCTGTCATTGGTGGGCGTGCCGCCGCCGTAGTTGGGGCAGCCGCCGCTGGCCTGGCACGCGCTCGCCGACGATGGCTGGGCGTAGGTGAGGCACCAGGTCGTCGTTGTGCATGTGTGATAGGCCGTGTTGGTGAACACCTGCCCGGTCGAGGTGGTGACGTTCTCCTTCGTCCAGGACGCGAGATCCTGCTTGAGCGTCCCGGGGAAGGCTTGCACGGTGCTCATCGCCCGGCGCGTGGACAGTGCCGCGTTGCTGCCGTAGCCGTAGGCGTGGGTGGCGAAGGTGTTGTACTTGCTTTCCAGCCGGACGAGCGTGCCGTCGCTGTTGGGTCGTAGGTACCACTGTTCGGACCAGGCCTGGGCGAAGTTCCACGTGATGTTCAGGACGTCGCCGGCGACGTTGAAGGTCCCGGTGCGCGATTCGGGCGGGGAGTCCATGAACCCGCCCGCCGTCAGCACCTCGCAGTGGCGGGCACGGGGGTGGCCGACCGCGCCGCTGACGGTCGAGCAGCTGTCGAGGTCGGGTGTGGTGCCAGTGCCCTCGCGGGCGGCGGGCGCGGTCTGCCACCACAGGTACGTGCGCGCCGTGATGGTGCCGTCGGTCGCGAACTGGTACGTGCCCAGACGCACCCAGTTGTCCCGGACGTCGGCGCGCAGCCGACCCAGGGTGACGACGTAGTTGGCCTTGCCGCCGGGGAGGTCGGTGGCAAGGACGGGGGCCGGGAGCAGCGGTAACAGCAGCAGGACGAAGGCGAGGAATCGCATCATGGGCTCCAGATTTCGGCCAGGTCCGGAATGCTCTCTGAGAAGAAAGAATAGCCTCTTCTGTGCTTTCGGTCATGACCCTTATTAAGCTGCTAGGGCTCGGCGGCAACGTCATTCGCGCAGTCATGCTCCTCTTGGTTCGTGCCCCGTCTTGGCTTCCTTCGCCTGGCCTACCTGAGCGTGACGAACGTCCACCCGGCTCCGAGCTGGAGCGGTTGCGTGCGCGCCTGGACGAGCAGTTCGGCGAAGTCCGCGAAGAGGATCAGTGTGATCGGCGGATATAGCGGATGGTATCTGCTCGAACTCTGTACGTAATCGCACGTTCCTGCCTACAGTGCCGCAGGGGTGGGTGCATGGGAACTGGCTTGCGCGGTGGCCGCCGGGTGCGGTGGACGGTGACGTGGCTGGGAGTGACCGCCGTCGCGGGCGCCGGTGTGCTGGCCTCTGTACGCTCGGGGCGGGTGTATTCGATCTTGTCTTCGGGGTGGGCGATGGGGCGGCCAGCTGAAAAGCACGTTCGGGAGAAGACGTCCGTCAGGGGCGGCCGAGGCCGGCGTCGCGGGCGCGGATGATGGCTTCGGCGCGGTCGGCCACCTGGAGCTTGGTGAAGATGCTGGAGATGTGGTTGGCGACCGTTTTCGGAGCGATGACCAGGTGGCGGGCGATCTCGCCATTGGGACGGCCGGCGGCGATGAGATCGAGGATCTCCCGCTCGCGGCCGGTGAGCTCGGGAAAGGGGTCCTGGACGGCTGGCGGGGCGGCGAAGAAGCCCAGTACCCGGCGGGCCACGCCGGGGCCGAAGATGGCCTGGCCGGCGGCGACGGCGTGGATGGCGCGGGCGATCTCGTCCTGCTGGGCGCCCTTGAGCAGATAGCCGCGGGCACCGGCACGCATCGCGGAGAACACCGAGTCGTCGTCCTCGTACATGGTGAGCATGAGCACCGCGACCTCGGGCGCCGCGTGGGTGATTCGGCGGGTGGCCTCGATGCCGTCCAGACGCGGCATCTGGATGTCCATGACCAGGACGTCGGGCTTGTGCGTCACTGCCTCGCGTACGGCGGCGTGGCCGTCGGCCGCCTCCGCCACGACGGTCAGGCCGCTGATGGAGTCCAGTAGCGCGCGCAGGCCGCTCCGCACCACTGGGTGGTCGTCGGCCAGCACAATTCTGATCATGTTGCCGCCAAGGGTAGCGTGGCCGTCACCCGGCCGCCGGTGGGCTCGGGGCCCGCGATGCAGGTGCCGCCCAGTTCGGCGGCGCGCTCGCGCATCGATCGCATGCCGACTCCCGGCCGCCACGCGCCGGATCCACCTCCGTCGTCGGCCACCTCAACGCGCAGGTGGTGGGCGGCCGGGTGTCCGTCAGCGTGGATCCGGATACGCACTCGGCCGGCGCTGGAGTGCCGGACCGCGTTGGTGAGGGCCTCCACCGCGATCCGGTACGCAGCCGCCTCCACAGCCGCGGGCAGGGCGGGAAGGCCGGCGGCCTCGACGCGTACCGTCAAACCGGGGCGTTCGAGCTGGGCGGCGCGTTGCCGGATCGCGCCGGCCAGGCCGAGGTCGTCCAGGGCCGGCGGCCGGAGGTCGTAGACGAGCCGCCGGATGTCGTCAATGGCCTGAGCGGTTTCGGTGCGAAGTTCGGTCAGGAGCGCCCGGGCGTTGCCGGGGTCGGTGGCCAGGAGGTTGCCTGCGGCATCGGCCTTGAACGTCACGCCGGTCAGCACCGGGCCCAGGCCGTCGTGCAGATCGCGGCGCAGGCGCCGCCGTTCCTCCTCGCGGGCCACCACCAGTGCCTCGCGGGAACGCTGCAGCTGCTCGGAGAGGGCGACCGCGTGCACCGCCACCGACAGCGGCGCCGCCAGCAGCTCCAGGACCGCCCGGTCCGGGCCGCCGAGGCGTTTCTCACCGGCACGCAGGCCGATGACCACCTCACCCACCCGTACCCCGCCGTAGGTGAGCGGGATCGTGTGCAGCAGTTCAGGCGGTGCGCCGCAGGCCGCCACCTCGGTGTCATCGGTGCGGAGGGCGGCGAACGGCAGGCGCAGCGCCTCCCGTACGGCCTCCAGCACTCCGGGAAGACCGGTGTCCAGCCGCGCCCCGACCCGTGACACCGCCCGTACGGGATCGGCGCGGTCCCCATACACGATCCGGTCCACGATGCGCTGGAGGCGTACGCGCACCGGGTTGAACCCCACGGCGATCAGCACGGTGACCGCCGCCGAGCTGCCCAGCCCGGCCTCACGCCGCATCACGTTGTCGAGCAGAGCCACCAGGCCGACGTACGAGGCGACGACGACGGCCGTGAGCAGCGCGTACAGCACTGTTCTCGAGAGCACCAGCCGGATGTCGAGCAGCTGGTGGCGCAGGATCGCCACGGTCATCGCGGCGGGAATGAGCGGGATCGCGAGCAGGACGTAGACCGGCGCGTTCTGCAGAACCCCCCACGGCACCAGCACGATCAGGACGAGCAGCACCGCCTGCATCAGCCACAGCAGCTGACGGCGCCGCCGCTCGTCTCCGCGCTGGTAGCGCACCACCAGCGCCACCAGGCCTACCGCTATGGCGGCCAGGCCGCGCACCTCCACTGCCGTCCACAGCGGGTCAAGGTCGGCGTGGATGATCAGGTAACCGGAAATTCCGGCGACGACGGGATCCGGGCTGGTGCCCATCTCCAGCGCGAACAGCGGTGAGGTCACCACGGTGGCCCACATCAGCCGCCGAAAGACGGGACGGCCATCGGGGAAGAGCTGCAGGATCAGCGGCAGGCACAACCCGATCGACCACGGCCACGCCCACGACGCGACGGTGACGAGCGTGCGAATCAGTCCGCCGGGCCAACCGTCGCGGACACCGGCCTCGGCCAAAGGGACGATCGCGGCCGTCGTCGCGTGCCCGATCCCGGCGGCCAGCAACAGCCAGCCGACCGGGTTGCGAGGCCGGTGCCAGGCCACCAGGACACCGCCGATCGGAAACGACAGGCCCATCGCCGCGTTGGTCACGACGAAGTGGTCCCACGCCTCGTTCCAGGTCATCCCGGCCACCGCACTGCCGATCACGGCGACGGCGACTTCGGCAACGGCGATGCCGAAGAGCCCGGCGGCCAGTAGGACCGGCCACCGTGCCTGCGCCGACGAGGTGGCGGAATCACCCGGTGTCATGAGCACATGATGAGGTGCCCAGGCCCGTCTGTCGTGGGTGTGCGCTCCTGGGACGGCCGGGAAATCCTTCGGGCCTCTCGGCGGCCCTGGCCCATGCGCCTGGGAACGGCGAAGGCGGACGCTTCTGGCATCTGACCTCCACCCCTACGATCTCGGAGGCTTTCGCATGACCACCGCCATGCCCACGACCACGCGCGAGGCCGTCCCGCCCCTGCGTGCCGCGCTCGCGCTGCTCATCCCGGTCGGCCCGCTGGCCGTCGCGATCCTGCGGGCCATCCTGCCGTACTCTACGACCGACGACTCAGCCGGGCTCGTCGGCAAGGTCGCCGCCCACCAGGACGCTCAGAACATGGTGCTGTGGCTCGCCTTCGCCGCCACCCTGACGCTGGTGCCGGGGACGATCGCGATCGGCCTGCTCGCGGTCCGGCACGCCCCCCGGCTGGGGACGGCCGGGATGGTGCTGACCGTCGCCGGCTTCTCCTCGCTGTACGCCGTAGGGGTCAGCGACCACGTCGCGCTGTCGGCGGTCCGCGATGGTCTCGACCTCGGTTCGGCCGCACGGCTCCTCGACGACGTGCAAGGTCTGCCCGCCGTCTCGGCGGCCACCATGCTGTTCGTCCTCGGCCACATCCTCGGCGTGGTTCTGCTCGGGGCCGCGCTGTGGCGAGGCGGAATCGTTCCCGCCTGGGCCGGGATGGCCTTGATCGTCTCCCAGCCCTTGCACGCCGTGTTCGCCGCCGTCGTGCCGAACGCCGCGCTCGACGGGCTGGCCTGGGGGCTGACCGCGATGGGCTTCGCGGCCGCGGCGTTCGCCTTCGCCCGCCACCCGGGTGGGTCCATCCGCCCACAGGACAGGCGCGAGGACGGCAGCGTCCGATGATCCGCTCGTCACGCCCGCTCTTGATCGCCTGGCTCGACCACGAAGGCGAGCTGCCCATCCTCGGGGGCACCCTCATGCGGCTGAAGGTTGAGCACCTGCCCGGCGACCGTGACGCTCCGCCAGTCTGGCTCTGGTCCTCCAAGACCGGAGCCACCAGCACGAATGTGGATCGATGCTGGCAGGCGTTCCTGCGCAGATTCGACCTGGAACACACCTACCGATTCTGGAAGCAAACCCTCGGCTGGACCCGGCCCAAGCTTCGCGCCACCCAGGCAGCCGACCGCTGGAGCTGGCTGCTCGTCATTGCCCACACTCAGCTACGCCTCGGCCGCCACCTGATCGAGGACCTGCGCCACCCCTGGGAGAGACCCGTCCCGCGCGGCCAGCTCACACCTGCCCGCGTCCGGCGTGGGTTTCGGAACCTCCGCCCGCTCCTCGCCCAACCGGCCAGCGCACCCAAACCCTCCAGACTCGGCCCGGGGCGCCCACCCGGCATCCCAACCGCCGGCCCGCGCCCCGCTACGACGTCGGCAAGACCGTCAAACGCGGCCGCACCCTCGCAGCACTCCAACAAACCGGACGATGAAGAACAAGTTAGGCGTGTGAACATCCCGGCGCAGCCGAGGCGATCTCGTGCTCGGCCGCGCCGACGTGCCTGTGAGGTAGCGATCAGTCGGCCCGGCCGTCGGGGTCGGACCTTGTTCCCGTGTCGAACCTCGCCGTTACGGGCGCGGTGCTCCAGTCGCTCACCTCATCACCCCTGTCGACGCACAGCAGCCGCGCCTGCACCACGTCCGTCAGCTGGTCGGCGCCGGGCAGGAACTCCGGGCCGTTGACGAAGTGCATGACGGCTCCGACGACGTCCTGGCTGTCGTCCTCGTCGAGGTCCTCGGCGTCGAACGGCCTCCAGCCCGTCGCGGTGGCCGCCGCGAGAAGGCGAGCCGGGTCGTGGACGTGCACCTCTAGCAGGCTGATCGTGCGTACGACCGGCCCCGGGAAGGCGTCGAGGCGGGCGTCGCCCGGCGTGCGGCTCTCAAGGTCGCCACCGAGGCCGGCCGAGTCGCCCCGGCCCCGCCGCAGGGACTCCCACGTGGCGGCCAGCTCGGGGGCGTCGGCCCAGGTCCCGTTCACGACATCGGCCAGCGTACGGCGGAAGGAGGCGGCGGGCGCGTCGGGCAGAGCCGCTGCGATCCGCTCCGACTCAGCGCGGGCGGCGGGGCCCAGGCCGTTCTCCAGCACCGAGGAGAGAAGGTAGGCGGTGTGCTGAGCGAGGGCGGGATCGGTGCAGGTCAGTACGGCATGCAGGGTCGCGGGCTGGCCGGAGCGCTCGACGAGGGCGTACACCCTGCTCTTGGCGCGGGTGAGCTCGCAGTGGAAGGCGCGAGGGACGGCAGAGGTCATGACGGGTTCTCCATCAACGTGAGGTACGCCTGACGCATTAAAGATGCCCTGGGCCGGGGAAGTCCCGGGCATCTTCGTATCGCCGTGTCGCGCCGCCCAGAGGGAACGACGCCAGGGGAGCTGCGGCCAGCCGATGTGACCGGGAGCTCGGTCAACACCGGTGAAGGTCCGTGCGCCGCGGCCGCAGTCGGACCGTGGCAGTCTAGACACCCGCACGGTTGAACGTCACGTGCGTGACGCCACTGGGCGAAGAGACGCTCTCGATCCGATAAGCCTTCTCGATACCTTCGAGCCCGTCCCAGAGCCGCACTCCACGGCCGAGCAGGATCGGGACTATCACGACGTGCATGTGGTCGATGAGGCCGGCGGCAAGGAACTCGCGAATGACCGTCGCACCGCCGCCGATGCGGACATCTCCGTCGCCGGCGGCCTTGCGAGCCGCCTCCAACGCCTCAGCAGGTGAGGCGTTGATGAAGTGGTAGGTTGTGCCGCCTTCCATCGTGATCGACGGGCGCGTGTGATGCGTGAGGATGAAGACCGGCGTGTGGAACGGCGGGTTGGGGCCCCAGGCGCCCTTCCACTCCGGGTCCTCGTGCCACCCGGGGTGTCCGAACTTTCCTGCGCCCATGATCTCGGCGCCGATTTTCGCGTCGTCGTGCTGGCGGACGAAGGCGTCGTCGATTCCGGTGCTGCCGCCGGGCTGCCACCAGTTGGTCGCGAACATCCACTGGTGGAGCCGGTCGCCGGCGTGCCCGAAATGCGCGTCGCGGTCCTGGCCTTCGCCGGTGCCGAATCCGTCGAGCGAGATCGCGAAATTCTGTACTCGTACGCGGGACATGGTTGGTACTCCTTCGGGTTTCATAAATGGACAGCTCAGTCCGTCAACCCCCGAGAGACTTCCGGGCTGAGCCACTAAGAGCCTGCTGACAAAGGATTTGGCCGCTGAGTCCGAGACCAGGGATGCCTTGGTCAAGGCCATCTTCAAGTGATAGGCCCGCAGACAGGAGCCCTTGCCTGTGACGCCGCTCTCTGCGGCGTTCTGCCGCGGCTGAGCGCCCCAGAGAGCATGTGTCGGCTCCATGGTGAAAGGGCGTTCAGAAGCTGGTCGAGAGGGCGATGAGTCGCCATTGGTCCAGCTCACGGCGGACGAGGTCAAGCTTGGCCTCCACCCGTTCGATTGCGTCTGCGCCGAGTTGCAGGCGCAGCGGGGGCTCGCCAGCCTCCGCGACGTCTACGATCGCGGTGGCGGCCTTCGTCGGATCGCCTGGTTGGCGGCCGTTGTTGGCGGCCAGGGCCCCGCGGGTCGGGCCCGTACCGGCGTCATAGTCCGAAATGGATGCGGGCTGGACTTGAAGGCTTGCGCCATCGAGGAAATCTGTGCGAAAGCCGCCCGGCTCGACAATGATGACCCGCACACCGAGGGGCGCCAGTTCGCCATGCAGCGCTTCGGAAATGCCCTCGAGGGCGAACTTCGTCGCGCCGTACAGGCCTGTGCCCGGAATCGTCGCGAACCCGGCCACCGAACCGATGTTCAGGACGCACCCTGATCTCTGGGCACGCAGTGTGGGTAGCGTCGCGCGCAACGTGTTCAGCACGCCGAAGACGTTGACGTCGAACAGGTCGCGTACCGCCTTGTCGGGCACCTCCTCAACCGCGCCCACCAGCCCATACCCGGCGTTGTTGACCACAACGTCGATCCGGCCGAACTCAGCCAGTCCCGCTTCAACTGCGGCTTGCAGTTGCTCCTGAGAAGTGACATCCGCAGTCACCGCCAGCAGTCCGGCAGGCTTCTCCGGGTACGCCTTGAGCACCGCCTCCGCATCTCGAGCCGTGGCAATGACACCATGCCCCCGAGACAGTGCTTCGCGCACGATTTCCGCGCCCAGACCCCGCGACGCTCCGGTGACAAACCAAACACCCATGATCTTTCCCCATCAGTTTGATCGGCTACGAGCTCTACGTCTGGAAGCTATTAGCTAGAGTCGCCTCTAGGTCAAGCAGTGTCGGCGGCAGCGTGACGGGGAGTCGTTCGTGGATTTGAGCATCGGTGAGGTGTCCAAGCGCAGTGGGCTGAGCGTCCACACGCTGCGCTTCTACGAAAAGGAAGGGCTGTTCGCCAACCCCGTACGCCGCACGCACAACGGGCAACGGATCTACCACGAGGAAGACCTCGAGTGGCTGGCAAGCTGCACCAAACTGCGCTCCTCGGGGATGTCACTGGCGGCTATCCGGCGGTACGTCGAGCTGACCCGGCAGGGACCTGGCAACGCACACGAGCGCCTGGCGTTGCTGCACGATCATGAGAAGCAGATCGAGGCGCAGATGCGTGAGCTTCAGGAATGCTTGGACGTGATCAGATACAAGGTCAGGGTTTACGCGGAGCATGTCGCCCGAGGCCAATCCGACGAGCTCTGGAATCCATCCCATCGAGACGCCGGAACGGACCGTGACCGAACCATGAGTGATGCGCCTTGCGCAGCAGCTGAGATCGCAATCACCGACTGCCTGCCGACCCGGCGGGAGCAAAGGCAATAACCCGCTGAAGAAAGCTTAAGTGCTCGTCGGCATGGGGCCGTAGAGGGCTGGTCCGATCTTGTTGATGTAGCCCTGGTGAGACCATTGGGACAGCTGGACGCGGAAGCTGTTGACATTCTCGATGCCGAGGATGGCGGCCAGCTCGCTTGCTTTCCATGCTTTCCAGGGCTGAGCGGTCAGGAGTTGCAGGACCTTGCCGCGCCGATCGGGGCTGGACAGGACCGGCAGCGGTGGCGGGTCGCTCCAGCGGCGTGAGGGTGGCTGGGCTGCCAGCTCGCGGGTCAAGCGGCGGGTCATCTGGTGCACGGTGGCCCACCAGATCAGGGCCTCATGATGGGCGGGCTTACGTTCATAGATGCGCGTCAGGCGGCGGTAGCGGACCAGCCAGGCAAACGTCCGCTCCACCACCCACATCGTCTGGGAGTCCATACAGCCGGCGGTCGGAAGCTCTGCCCGTCCGGCCAGGATGCGCAGTCGGCCGCGCAACCTCCCGGCCAGTCGTTCCGGCAGACCACGCCGCGACCAGTGCACGAAGAACGCATACACCGCCTCATGGGGTGGGTAGTCGATCGGCAGGGCCCGCCACTCGATCCCGTACCGGGTCACATAACCGATCGCGTCCAGCACCGCGCGCAGGTCATGCACCATCGGCCGGCCCGCGACCGCGACCAACTCGGCCATCACCGCCCGCGCCTCACCCTCCACACCGACCACTCAGCATCGGCCAGATCGGAAGGGTATGCCGGTTTGCGACCCCGACATGCGCACCCCGGTGAGGCGCAACCGCTGGTGTTCACGGCCGCAGGTGTGTAGACAGACAAGCACGGGCTCCTGGCCGCTGAGCTGCTTAGACACCACCTCAGCTACCGGGAGCCCGCTCCCGTTCACCGGGCGACAGCCCAACGATGACCACACCTCGACGATCTTCTGACCCGCGCCCAGCACCAAATCCCTTCGTCAGCAGGCTCTAAGGCTTGTCCCAGCCGGAGACGAACCAGCGGACCTCGCCGGTGGCGGGATCGTACTCCCGCCGCTTGGTCGCGCCGATGTTGCCGCCGTACACGTGGATCCCGATGGTGGGCTCGGTGCCGACGGCCGCGACGGCGTGGACGTCGTCATCGGTGGTGCAGCAGACGGTCACCTGCCCCGGCACCCACCGCGCGTCACCGATCGGCGTCAGTGGCACGCTCGGGGCGGACGCGGCGGGCTTGAGGTAGCGGATCTCGTGTTCGACTCCGGCGTAGATGCCGACGACGCCCCACGTCTCATGTGAGTGCACGTTGGTCCGCTGCCCCACGTCCCAGACTACGGACGCCATCGACCAACTGTCGTCGGGAGCGATGTACATCGGGTACGTGAGGTGACGCGAGGAGGATGCCCGGGTGACCTCAGGCGGGAGCCGGTATCCCTCGGCCAGGAGCGCCGACAGCAGTTCGCCGACCCATGCCGTGATCTCGTGCTCGTCGTCGGTGCTCTTGACCACGAGGGCGACGTCGTCGATGAAGGCCCGCAGGCGGTCGTCGCCGGTCATGACGAGATCCGGTACTTCAGGTGGGTGACGCCGGGCGCCTCGACGGCACGTACCTGCTCAAGCCGTACGTCCGCGCCCCCGAGGTCGTCCAGGGGGCGGGAGCCGCCGCCGAGCAGGATCGGGACGACGTGCAGTTCGAGCACGTCCAGCAGCCCCGCCGCCAGGTACTGCTGGATGACCTGGCCGCCGCCCCACAGCATGACGTCCTTGCCGTCGGCGGCCTTCTTCGCCTGCTCCAGCGCCGACTCGATGCCGTCGGTGACGAAGTGGTACGTGGTGCCGCCCGCCATCTCCACCGGCTCACGCGGGTGGTGGGTGAGGACGAACACGTCGTAGTGGTACGGCGGGTTGTCACCCCACCAGCCCTTCCACTGCCCGTCGCCCCAGGGACCGCCGCCGATGGGGCCGAACATGCCTCTGCCCATCACCGCGGCGCCGATGTTGTGGATCGCCTCCTGGAACACCGGCGTGCTGGCGTTCACCTCGCCGCCCTGCCCGCCGTGGGCCTCGCGGAAGGCGGCCAGCGCGGCCACCCAGTCGTGCAGCCCTTCGCCGCCCACGCCGAGCGGGTTCTCCACGCTCTGATCGGGACCGGCGACGTATCCGTCCAGCGAGATCGAGATGTGACACCTGAGCTTGCTCATTGACCTGCTCCTCAGTCGGCTCGGCGCGTGTGTTCAGCGCCTTCACCCATGAGCATGGCGCGACAAACAGATGACGTCTAATGGCAATTTTTCGGGACTTCCATCGATATAATCGATACATGCTCAGCCTGGTCCATCTCAGGGTTCTGACCGCGGTGGCGAAACTCGGGTCCGTGACCGAGGCGGCCAAGGAACTGCACTACTCGCAATCGTCGGTGAGTCACCACCTGGCACGCTTGGAAGCCGCCACCGGCGTCAGGCTCA
Source organism: Nonomuraea aurantiaca (assembly GCF_020215705.1). Lineage (GTDB taxonomy): Bacteria > Actinomycetota > Actinomycetes > Streptosporangiales > Streptosporangiaceae > Nonomuraea > Nonomuraea aurantiaca. The sequence continues at coordinate 42,315 of NZ_JAIWNB010000025.1, forward strand.
TCCAGCGCGTCGGCCGCGGCATCCGCCTGACTCCAGAAGGCCGCCTGCTGGCCGGCCGCGCCACCGAGATCCTCGGCCGCGTCGACGCCGCGACCAACGAACTGGCGGCACAGGCCGGTCTGCGGGCGGGACGGGTGCGCCTGGCCGCTAACGCCTCACCGCTGAGCACGATCGTGCCGAAGGCGGCCGTGGCCTTGGAGCAGGCGTACCCGGGACTCGAGCTGATCCTCATCGACCGCCACCCGGTCGAAGCCCTGCAAATGCTGCGCCAGGGCGAGATCGACGTCGCTCTCATATTCCGGTACGCCAACGCCCCCGTCGAGGAGGAGGACGAGGGCTTCCGCCTCGTCCACGTCGGCGACGACCCGATCTACCTCATCAGCCGCCAACCCGACGACAGCCTCGCCAACCACCGCCACTCCTCCTGGATCGGCGGCTGTGAACGATGCCAGAACGAACTGATCAACGTGTGCCGCCGGGAAGGCTTCACCCCCCGCATCGCCTCACTCAGCGACGACATGGTCGTCGTCCAGGCCCTCGTCGCCGCCGGCAAAGGCGTCACCACCCTGCCGGGACTCGCGCTCCAGGCACACCGCCGACCCGACGTCCACGCCACCGAACTGACGGGCTTCACCCGCCGCCTCTACGCCGTCACCTATGGCGACCCACCCGATCCGCCCGCCACCGTCGCCCTGATCCAGGCCCTCCAGGACTCCGCCCGGTCAAACCAGAGCCCACCTGGCCGCCTGATCCCGTTCCCCGGCTGAACGATCACGCCGCTGAGCGGCCCGATCGCGCCAATCCGGATCTTCCGGCCGTTGCTCCTGAGCGTCCTTCATTCAGCAGTCCCACCGTTACAGATCATCGCCCAGCGGTGATCGTCAGGAGTATCCCCACCCATGGTCCAACGACGGCGCCCTGCTCGTCACGCTTTCCCCGGTGTTCGGCTCGCTGGACACCCGCTCAAGATCACATACTGCGACGGAAAGGGATCGAAGACACCCTCTGAACGACCGTCGGTCTGACAAAGCCTGTAATAAGGTCCTGGATCATGCCGGAGCCTCTTCATCCGGATGATCCACCCGAAATCGGCCAATACCGGGTGATTGGCCGACTGGGAGTCGGCGGGCAGGGCGTCGTTTACCTGGGCCAGGCCAGGGACGGGCGGTACGTGGCGGTCAAGGTGCTGCATGACGCGGTCTCCGACCAGGTGCTCGAGCGGTTCGCCAAGGAGGTGGCCGCCGCCCGGCGGGTCGAGCCGTTCTGCGTCGCCACGGGCACCGCTGGGTGCTCGACGGCCGTGAGAGCGGCGTGACCACCAGCTACAGCCCCAAGGGGCCATTCGAGGTCGTCACCCGGGTGGGTTTCTCCGAACCCGGCACCCATACGGCCACCTTCTGGCTGCTCAGGCCGGGCACGCGTCGTTCCAGGACCATATCGATCAAGGTCTGCTGACCGACGCGCCCTGGAACGAACAGCGGGGCCGCGCTGCGTCATGGGGGATTTGTCGCGTTGCCTAGTCCTGCCAGTCCGGTGTTGATGAGCCGGGCCGCGCTGTGCACGTCGGCGATGACGGCGTGGCGGACCTGTTCGGGCGTGCGTTCGCCGTCGAGGCTCCGGCGCAGCGCGCTGAACTGGACCCGCCAGAGCCCGAGCAGGGCGGTGGCCGCGATCTGGCACAGCGGATCGTCACTGCCGCGCCCGGTTCGGGTGGCGAGCGCCTCGGCCGCGACCGTGACGAGTTGCTCGGTCATGTCCCGGTGGTACGCGCGCAGTGAAGGCGTGGAAAGGATCAGCGCGTTGAAGTCCTGGATTCTCGCGCTGGCCTGAGCCAGGTCTGGTTGTCCGCCCAACCAGGACACCAGGGCGTCCAGTTCGCCGGCCAGGATGTCCAGCACCGCGTCGGTGGGGGTTCGGTCGGCTCGTGCCAGCCCGGTGCGCAGCGCGGCCATCGTCGCTTCCGGAAGGTCGAGGATCAACGCCTCCTTGCTGGGGAAGTAGTTGAAGACGGTCTTCTCGGACACCCCGCACGCCGCGGCGATCTCGGCGACGCGCACCGCGTCGAATCCGCGCTCCAGGAACATCGCGGTGGCGGTGTCGGTCAACTGCTGGCGCATGAGCCGCTTCTTGCGCTCCCGCAGCCCCTCCACCACGCCGGACCTGTCGGGCGCCTGCCAGTCCACGGTGGTCGAGCTCATGCCTGAACTTTAGTTACTGCGACTGCAATCTTCCAGTCGCCGAAAGTAGTGCCGGCGGCGCCCTTGCGGCGATAAGTTCAGTGGCCGTAATCTTTCAGTGTCAGTAGATATTGCCGCCGAAGACTTTCGGAGTTGTCTCGTGAGTGAACCTCTCGTCCTGATCAACCTCTTCTCGATGCCCGCCGCGATGGTCGACGACTTCATCGGTCAATGGGAGGCCGGCATCGCCGCGGCGAAGAACGCCCCAGGCTTCCGCGGCACCCGCCTGCACCGGTCCCTTGACCCCGACGCCCCATATCCCGTGGTCAACGTCGCCCGGTGGGACAGCGTCGAGGACTGGCAGGCCGCATTCGACAAGTACTTCTCCGGCCCCGGCCGGCGCGACGACGCCGGGCAGGTGGACGGCGGCTGGGGCGCGGTGTCCGCGCATCCGACGCTGTATTCGGTCGTGCATGTGACGCCGGATCCGACGGCCTCTTCGGATGCGCACTCATGACGCCGTCGGGCGCGGTGTTCGCGGAGGACGGTGCGGCATGAGCGGTGACGTGGTGCAGTACGTCGGCCTGTTCCTGCTCGGCGTTCTCGCGGGCGAGGAGCTGATCGTCCGCTACGGAGTCCATCCCGTACTGTCCAGCCTGGACGACCGTGCGCATCTGCTTGCGCGGCAAGCCCTCATACGCCGCCTGCGGGTGGTGGTGCCGATCGTGATGCTCCCGGCAGCGGCGCTCGCCCTGGTCGGGCTGGCCACCGTCACCGGTCCCGGTCTGGCCCTGCGGTGGGCGACCCTGATCGCGATGGTGGCGTTCCTGCTGTTGTCGTTCCTGGGTACGGTGCCGATCAACATCAAGGTCAACGACTGGCGGGTGGATGCTCCACCGGCCGACTGGAAGGCCGTGGTCCACCGCTGGGCGCGGATCGACGTGCTTCGATCGACCACGGCGACCGCCGCGTTCCTGTTCGCGGTACTCGCCGTCGCGTACGGTACGGCGAGCTGACCCGCCGGGGTCCGCTCGCGGGCCGTGCCTGTTCGTATCCGGTGAAGCGTCGCCTAGGCCGCGGGATCGAGGGCGGGGTCGGTTGTGAGGATTCGCTGGTGGAGTTCTCGGATGGTCGTCCCCGGCTCCAGTCCCTGTTCGGAGATCAGTGCCGCGCGCAACCCGGTGTACACCGACAGGGCTTCGGCCTGCCGTCCCGACCGGTACAGGGCCAGCATGAGCAGCGCGTGCAGCGGTTCGTGCAGCGGGTGGGTGGCGGTGAGCTCGCGCAGTTCGGGGATCACCGTCGCCTGGTGTCCGAGTTCGACGTCGGCCTTCAGCCTGACCTCGACGGCCAGGAGTCGCGCCTCCTCCAGCCGGTCGGCGTGCGCCTGGATCATCGGGCTGGCGGGTACGTCGGCCAGCGCGGGTCCGCGCCAGAGATCCAGCGCCGCGCCCAGCAGCCCGCGGGCCGGCTCCAGCTGACGTGCTCGAACGGCCTGCTGCGCTTCGGCGAGCAGTCCCTGGAAGCGGGCCGCGTCGGTCTCCAGCGCGGCGCCGCCCAGCTCGTAGAACTGCCCTCGGGTACGTAGGTCCTCGCCCAGCACCCGGCGCAACCGCCAGACGTACCCCTGCAGCGTCTTACGGGCGAACTTGGGCTCGGAGCCCTGCCAGAGCTCCTCGATGATCCGGTCCGCCGAGACCGGACGGCCCGCGTTGATCGCCAGGATGGCGAGGACGGCGCGATGCTTGGGTGCGGTGATGGGGACCACTCCGTCGCCGCGTACGACCTGCAGCGGGCCGAGCAGACTGAGCCGGGCGCCGCGGAATGTCAAGGGCACGATCACCTCCTGAACCGGACAGGCCGGATCCGTACTACCGGACGGGATGAATTGCGATCTAGACTGCCACGCCGGGCTTGCGCGGGACTTGCGCGGTGAAGTGAGACCTGTGCACAAAAGCGGGACGTGCGCGGTGAAGGGGGCGGCGTGGATTTCCGGATCCTCGGGACCCTGGAGCTCTGGAACGGCGGCTCGCCGGTCCCGCTGACCGCGCCGAAGCAGCGGGCGCTGCTCGCGGTCCTGCTGATCAACGCCGGACGGCCCGTCCCCGTCGAGCGCCTGGTCGACGAGCTGTGGGGCGCGACACCACCGCGGAGCGTGGAGAGCACGCTGCACTCCCTGCTCTCCCGTCTGCGTCGAATAGGCGTGGTCACGCTGGTCAGGGAGCCGGGCGGCTACCGGCTGGGGTTGGCGGGCGCGACCCTGGACGCCCGTGTCTTCGAGCGGCTCGCCGTAGAGGCGAGGGAGCTGGCGGAGGCGGGGCGGCTGGAGCACGCCGCGCGGCGTTTCCGGGAGGCCCTGGATCTGTGGCGGGCGCCGGCGCTGGCGGACGCGCCCGAGTCGCCGATGATCGAGGCGGAGCGGGCCCGGCTCGACGGGCTGCGGCTGGCGGTCTTCGAGGAGTACGCCGACACGCTGGCGGGGCTCGGCCGGCACGCCCAGGTCGCCGGTGAGCTGCGTGCGCTGCTGGCGGAACACCCGCTGCGCGAATCCCTGTGGGCCAGGATGATCGCCGCCCTCGACCGCTCAGGGCAGACCGGAGAGGCGCTCGCCGCGTACGGCGAAGCGCGCCGGGTGCTCGCCGAGGAGCTCGGCCTGGACCCCGGATCGGAGCTGCGCCGTCTGCAGGCCGGGATCCTGCGGCGGGAGAACGAGCGGGTGAACGAGCCGGAGAACGGGCGCGTGAACGGGCGGGTGAACGGATGGGAGGCTCGCGGGCCGGTCTCCTCGCAGCTCCCGCCCGACCTGGCCCAGTTCACCGGGCGCGGCGCCGCACTCCGTGAGCTGACCGCGCTGATGCGGACCGCGCCGGGGACGGTGGCCGTCATCAGCGGCATGCCCGGCGTCGGGAAGTCGGCCTTCGCGGTCCACTGGGCACATCGGATGGCCGAGCGCTTTCCCGACGGGCAGATCTTCATCGACCTGCGCGGGCACCGGCCGCAGGAGGCGATCACTCCACGAAAGGCGCTGGACCGGTTCGTCCGCGCCCTGGGCATGCCTCCGGAGCAGGTCCCGGCGGGGGAAGACGAGCTCGCCACCGCTTACCGAACACTGCTCGCCGGACGGCGGGTGCTGGTGGTGCTCGACAACGCGGCCGACCCCGCCCAGGTCGAACCGCTGCTGCCCGCCACCGACGGCTGCCTGGCGCTGGTCACCAGCAGGAACCGGCTTTCCGGTCTGGCCCTGCGCCACGTGACGCGCACCATCGACCTCGACACCCTGGCCGAGCCCGAGGCCGTCGCCCTGCTGGCCGCCGTCATCGGCCCACGCGCCGGCGCCGAGCCGGAGGCGGTCGCCGAGCTCGCGGATCAGTGCGGGCAGCTGCCCCTGGCCCTGCGGATCGCCGCCGCCCACCTGGCCGGTCACCCCCATCGCCGGGTCGCCACCTACCTGGCGGACCTCACCGAGCGCGGCCGGCTCAACGCACTGCGCCTCGGCGACGTCCCGGCCACCGCCGTACGCGCCACCTTCGACCTGTCCTACCAGGCGCTGGCCGAGGCCGACCAGGTCGCCTTCCGCCGCCTGGGCCTGATACCCGGTTCCGGCTTCACCGCCCAGTCGCTGGCCGCGATGCTCGACGTCTCCGCAGCCCAGGCGCGTACGCACCTGGACGCGTTACGGGCGGCCAGCCTGATCCACCCCCACCGCGGCCGACCGCTCCAAGAGCGCTACCAGTTGCACGATCTCCTTCTCGACTACGCCCGTCACCGAGCCCAGGTCGAGGACGCTCCGCCGATCCGCGAGGAGTCCGTACGCCGGTTGCTGGAGTGGTATCTCACCATCGACGACCCGCTCGTACTGCGGGACGAGCACGAGAACATGATGGCGGGCACCCGCCACGCCGCCGAGCATGGCATGGACGCCGCCTGGCGGCTGCCCGCGGCGCTCGCCCAGCCGCTGCGACTGCGCCACTGCCTGACCGACACCGCTGAGCTGCACGCCCTCGCCGCCACCGCCGCCGAGCGGGCCGGCCGGCACCCGGAGGCCGCCGTCGCCCACCACAACCTCGGCGCCGTCCTGGAGCACCTGGGCCGCTACCCCGAAGCCCTGACCGAGCACCGCAGGACGCTGGAGATCTACCGGCAACTGCGGGACCAGCACGGGATGGGCACCGCGCTGCGGAGCATCGGCACCGTCTCCTGGCTGCTGGGCCTGTACGGCGAAGCCCTCACCGAGCTCCAGGAGGCACGGCGCCTCCTGGAAGGCACCGGCGCCGACGGCGCCGTGGCCCAGACGCTCAACATGCTCGGCATCGTGCTGCGGAACCTGGGCCGCCTGGAGGAGGCCGTCACCCACTATGAACGCGCGCTTGCCATCCACCAGCGCACGGACGACCGCCAAGGAGAGGCGAACACCCTCAACAATCTCGGCGTGGCCCGCGAGGCCCAAGACCGCCACGCCGAGGCGCTGGACCTGTACCAGAAGGCGCTCGCGCTGCGCCGGGCGGCGGGCAGCCACAAGGGAGAGGCCCGCGCGCTGAACAACATCGGCCTGGTGGAGGCCAAGCTCGGCCGGCTCGAACCCGCGCGCGAGCACCTCCTGGCCGCGCTGACCAGCCATCGCGAGAGCGGCGACCTCAAGGGCGAGGGGCAGGTGACCAACGACCTGGCCGGTCTCTACCACCGTCTCGGGCGGGAGGAGGAGGCGCTCGCGCATTTCACCGCGGCGCTGCGCATCCGCTCCGGAATCGGCGACCGCAGGGGCCTCGCCGAAACCCACAGGGATCTCGGTGAGGCCCTTGCCGACCAGGGTGACGCCACCGCCCATCACCATCTGGCCGCCGCGGACCAGATCTTCAAGGAGCTGGGCGTGATCACACCGGGACGATGAGCCCGACCGAGAGGAGATCGGCCACACCGAGCCCCAACTGGTCGTCCGTGCCCGGTCCGGCCGCCTGGCGGTACCGGTCGCGCAGCGACGACAGGTCGCTGCCGTCGCACAGGGCGTAGATCAGCCATGCGTGTTCGTTCAGCCATTGGAAGCTCGGCGCGCCGGGTGTGACGGCCACCAGCTCACGCTGTTCGGGGATCGGGCACACCTGGACCGGCTGTGCCTGGCGGTAGCCCCGTACCTCCAACTCCACCTCCGTGCGTGGGCGGGGCTCGACGGATAGCGGTTCGGGCAGGATTCCCGGTGCGAGGGGGGCCACGGCGCCGATCAGCCAGTCGACGAACCGCCTTCCGCCGGCCGTCAGCATCCCGCCGTACACCTGCGAGGCCTGCCGGGCGAGATAGGTCACCCGTTCGACAGTGGTGGTGTACTCGCCGCTCCCGGCCGCCTGACTGCCGGGCGTGGCCTGGTCGACGAAGTCGGTGGTAGGCGGCTCTCCGTACTTGGCGCGCAGGTCCGGGCCGGCGGCGACCGCGGCCGCACGGAACAGCAGCAGGTGAGCGTAGACGTGCATGGCGAACAGCACCCGCGTCAACGTCCACGACTTCACGCGCCAGGGGATCGGGATCAGCTGGTCCGGATCGGCGGCCATGGACCCAGTACGCAGTATGTCGAACAACTTCAGGTGCAGGCCCTCGTGGAACAGCGTCTCCGCTGCCATCCAGGGGTTGGCCAGCCGCTCGGGGGCCAGGAGCACCGCCGAAGGAAGCGGATCGCCGCCGGAGATCGAGTTGAGGACCCCGTCGGGCAGCTCGTCACGGGCCAACCCGGTCAGGGAGATGTGCGGCAGCACGCCGGCGCCCGCGTTGGGCAGCAGCTCGGCGAGCAGTTCGGCGCCTCGGCTGAGGCCGGCCAGCATGCCGGCGTCGGGACGCACCCGACTGCCGGAACCGCCTTCCGAGAGCGTCCCGGCCAGCAGTTCTTCCAGGCGGGCGGCCAGCACCTTTTCCGGCTCGGAGCGTGGTTCGAGGTCGGTCCACACCCACGAGACGGCATGACCGGGCCATGGACGCACCCTGGGGTGAGACAGGCGCTCGCATGGCCCGAGGCCGTCGAGCACGTCCGCCGCGCCGCCTTCCAGGTAGCCGACCAGAGTGCCGTTCTCACCGGCCTGCCGCTCCAGGGCGGCCAGGTCGTTCTCGAACGCGTTGCGCAGCACCGGGTCGTACATCACCGGGCGGAGCTCGGCGTCATCAGCCTGGCACAACCGCTCCAGCCGGCCGGCGGCGTGCGGGTGGTGCCGGGCCAGCACGCCGAGGCCCAGGCGGTAGCGAGCCAGGTTCCTGACCTCGATCGCCTCGGCGCTGCCGAACCGGGGATCCGAGCCGAGTGTCAGGTCGATGCCGGCCGTCAGATCGGCAGGTGAATCGGTGTCCAAGACGTCGCCTCCATTCGCTGGTGGGGGACCGGCGGCGGGATGTCCCGCCGCCGGTCGGCTCGTTCTCTATTGCTGGAGGCTCCGTTACTGGACGCGGGGTGACGAGAACGGCGGGACCCACGCGCGCTCGTGCACGGCGTCGGTCGTCACGCTGGGGGCGGTGTTCCCTGCCAGCGGGAACTGCGGCAATTCCACGGTCTGAGTCGGCATGCTGCTGCCTTTCGTGCGTTGGATCGCTTGGCGCTCTTGAACCTACGAAGCGAGGGTGTGGGCCCGGTGTGGCGGGCGGCAGCGGCCATGCATCGGCTGTTCGTATTGATTGACGTCAACGTCAAGGTTGCATACTTGCCGCATGATCTTCACGCAGGCAGAACTCGACTACCTGGCCGGACAGCACCTTGGCCGCCTGGCCACCGTCTCTCCCGCCGGTCACGTTCAGAACAATCCCGTGGGGTTCTTCCTGGACGCCGCCTCGGGCACGATCACCATCGGCGGGCACGCGCTGGGGGCGTCGAAGAAGTTCAGGAACGTCCAGCAGGGCAGCACCGTGTCCTTCGTCGTGGATGACCTGGCCTCGGTTGACCCGTGGGTAGTGCGCGGCATTGAGATCCGGGGCTCGGCGGTGGCCCTGACCGATCACGAGCCGCCGGTGCCGTACTTCTCACGGGAGATCATCACGATCACCCCCCATCAGATCATCTCTTGGGGGCTTGACGGGGCACGGTCGAGCCGCAAAGTGTGAAGACCGCCAGGTACGAAGGGTGTACGACCGCGTTCATTGCCTTGCGGGCACGGACGCCACGTCGCCGCGCAGGGCCCGCTCCTCTGCGTCGGCCAGCCAGAAGAAGACCGGCGGCAGGCTGAGTTCGATCACCGCCAGCGCGATCTGGAACCACTGCGGCCAGCCGTACACGGCGAGCGAGAGCAGCCGCCCTACGCCGCCCAGCAGGAAAACGCCGGCCAGCCACCGCACCGCCCGAGCCGGGATCGGACGCTGCCGCGCGGCCCAGAGCCAGGCCAGCCCGTAGCCGGCGAAGCCGGCCCCCATGAAGCGGCCCCAGCTGTCGACCGTCGGGCCGGCGGAACCGGCGCCGGGGATCGCCGCGTTGCCGAGTACCACGTGGAACAGGCCGATCGCGACGCAGGCCCAGCCCATCAGCTGTGTGAGTATGCGGAGAACCCTGGCCATGATCCCTCCAAGCTTAGTTGACATACGTCTACTAGATTGAGCGCGCTAGTAGACCCGTGTCAACTAAACTTCTTGCGTGCCTCCCCGCCAGCGACTCACCCCAGCCGACCGCCGCGCCCAACTCCTCGCCGTCGGCGCACGGCTCTTCGCCGCACACCCGTACGCCGACGTGCTGATGGAGGAGGTCGCCGAAGAGGCCGGTGTCTCCCGGGCCCTGCTCTACCGTCACTTCCCCAGCAAGCACGCCCTCTTCGCGGCCATCTACCAGCGGGCGGCGGATCAATTGCTTGCCGAGACGCGGCTCGACCCCGCCGACTCCCTGGTGGAGCAGCTCATCCAGGGCATGGACGTCCATCTCGACTACTTCGTGGCGAACCGCAACGCCGTCCTCGCCGCGAACCGGGTCCTCGCGGGCGACCCGGTGATCCAGACGATCATGACGAACGAGCTGGACGAGCTCCGTGCGCGGCTGCTGGCCGTACTCCCACTCGCGGACGAGAGCGCCCGCGAGGCCGTGTCCGGTGTCCTGAAGAGCTGGCTGGTTTTCGTCCAGGTCCTCTGCGTCGACTGGCTCACCCACGCGACCTGTACGCGCACCCAGCTGCGCGATGTCTGCGTCGGCGCGGTTCTCGGCGCCCTCCGGCCGCTGCTCGCCGAGGACCCCGCCCCCGACTGGCCGCGACAAGGGCCCACCGCGGGTGCCTAGGGCGGACTTTGCGCGAATTTATGAGTGCAAGTCCCATCAAAGTCCCGCACACGCCATGATCGAGACTGGCGGCACGCTCGTAAACGGGGGGCGTGCAGGCCGACCACGATTGGAGCAACGTGCGAAGAAAGACGACTCTGCTCGCTACCGCGCTTTTAGCACTGGCCGCGGTTCTCCCTGTTCCTGCGGCCGGCGCGGCGACTGAGCCGGAAGCGGTAGGACAGAGCAGCATCACCTGGGCGCCCTGTGAGGAGGAGCCCAGTGCCGAGTGCGGCAAGCTGACCGTCCCCATCGACTGGTCCAAGCCGAGCGGCGAGACCATCGACCTGGCCATCGCCCGGCGCAAGGCCACCGACCCGACGGCTCGGGTCGGCTCCCTGGTGATCAATCCCGGCGGGCCGGGCGGGTCGGGTGTCGAGGCCGTGTACGGCGCTCCCGACTCCTACACCGAGGAGCTGCAGAAGCGCTTCGACATCGTCGGCTTCGACCCCCGGGGCGTGGGCCGCAGCCACCCGGTCATCTGCTCGGCCTCGGTGTACAACCAGATGCCGCACACCGTCATGTCGAGCCAGGCCGACTACAACGCCTGGGACGCCTTCACCAAGAAGCTGCACCAGGACTGCCGGGCACGCACCGGCCCCCTGTACGACCACGTCGACTCGCGCAACGTCGCGCGCGACATGGACGCCCTCCGCGCCGCCCTCGGCGAGGAGAAGCTGACGTACTACGGCATCTCGTACGGGACGCTGATCGGCCAGATGTACGCCGAGATGTTCCCGAACCGGATCCGGGCTCTCGCGCTCGACAGCAACATGGACCACAGTCTCGGCGTCGCGGGCTTCCTCAGCACCGAGGCGATCGCCATCGAGGACGCCTTCGACCAGTTCGTGGGCTGGTGCGAGGCCGACACCAGCTGCATCCTGCACGGGCGTGACGTCCGGAAGATGTGGAGTGATCTGCGGGCCAAGGCCCGGCGCGGCGAGCTGTACTACCCCACCGCCCCGGACCGCCCGATGACCGAGCTGCAGGTCATCTACAACGCGGCGCTCGGCACCGAGGGCCCCGACTGGCGCTTGCTGAGCGAGGTCATCAACTGGCTGAGCGGCGGGCCCGAGCCGTCATGGGTGCCGCCGCTGCCGGGCCGGGGCCCCGTGGAGGGCGACACCGCCGAACTGCCCACCCGGATCCTCTGCCAGGACTACAACCTCCGGGTGCGGAACTACGCCGAATATGCCTTCTACATGGGCGTTTCCAAGCGCCTGGCGCCCGACGTGCGGTACCACCCGTACCCGATCGACGACATGCCCATCTGCCTGAACTCCACGACGACCAACCCGCCGCACCGGCTGAAGTACACGGGCGACGCGCCGATCCTGCTGGGTAACTCGCTGCATGATCCGGCCACGCCGTACATGTGGTCCGCCAACGCGGCGCGGCAACTCGGTCCGAAGGCTGTGCTGCTCACCTATGAGGGCTGGGGGCACCGCATCTACGGCAAGGACAAGTGCCAGACGGACATCATCGACCAGTATCTGATCGCTCTGACGGTGCCTCCGCGCGGCACCCGCTGCGCCGTGGGCACGCCTGAGGAGAGCATGCGCAAGCAGCAGCAACTGCCGCAGAAGACGTGGCCAACGGACAAACAGCACTGGTAGGTAACCAGAGCTGCCGGACCACGGCACCCGCCACGGTCCGGTAGGTAAGCAGAGTTGCCGGACCACGGCACCCGCCGTGGTCCGGCACCGTTTCGGTCAGCGCTTTACCGCTCGGGCCAGTGCGTCCTCAGCCTGCGCGGCGATGGCTCCGACAAGGTCGGCTGCGGAGGGCAGGTCGTTGATGAGATCGATGGCCTCCCCGGCCCACATCGGCAGTGCGGGGATCTCGCCTCGTGCCACGCCATCCTGGTATGCCTGCTGGGCCTGGACATTGGTGGCGAGTTCGGCTTCTCGGCCCCGCCACTGATCCAGGAAAGGGTGGCCGAGGGTGCGGGCGGTGTATTTCGACGGCCACCCGGAGCCTCGGGCGATGTCAAGCACGCTGCTGCGCTCGGTGTCCTCCCCGCGCCCCTCGACGATCGCCTTGGCTGTCGAGGGGGCCACCAGGGCCTCGGTCGTGGCCTGGAAGCGGGTGCCGATGAGTGCCCCGGCGGCCCCCAGGGCCAGCACGGCGGCCAGCCCGCGGCCATCGGCGATCCCGCCGGCCGCCAGCACCGGCACCGGTGCCGCCAGGTCCACCACAACCGGCACGAAGGGCAACGTGGAGCGCCCGTGCCGAGCGCCATGCCCACCGCTTTCGACCCCCTGCGCCACGATGACATCGGCGCCCAGGTCCACCGCCCGCCTGGCCTCCTCCAGGTCGGTGACCTGAATGATCAGCGCCGTGCCCGCCCGGCGGATGCGTTCGGCGAACGGGCTCGGGTCTCCGAAGGACAACATCACCGCCCGGGGGGCGTACTCCAGCGCACGCTCGACCGCCCCGACATCGATCCGCCAGGTCAGGAAACCGATGCCCCACGGCCTTCCGCCGGAGCCCTCGGCAACGATCGGCACCTCGCGGGCCAGCCAGTCCGGATCGCCGTTGCCGCTGCCCAGCAGTCCGAGCCCGCCACCGCGAGAGACGGCCGCCGTCAGCGCACCACCGGCCGACCCGCCCATCGGCGCCAGGGCAATGGGGTGCTGCACGCCGAACAACTTCGTGAACGCTGTCGAAAACGTCATAACCGCAATCATCACTTCTTACCGGCTTGTACGCGGCGCTCGTCCTGCGCATGCCGCGCAGGACGAGGAGACGGTCGCCGCGGTGCCAGCGCCGGTGAAGGGTTGATTCACCTGACCAAGTACATGCTCGGCCAGGAGAAAGGGCTTATGTGGGCCGCACCGCTCACAGTGACGCCGGCTCCGGGAGCCGACCGAGGATCCAGGTGCAGAGTTCTTCGGTGATCTGGGTGTGCGCCTCGTTGTCGGACGCGCACAGGAACTCGTCCAGCTCGCTTTGCGACGGGCGCAGGCTGCCGATGTTGGCGTACACATCGTCCTGGTCGTCGAGGTCGCGGATCGCCACGGCGCTGACCGCGGGAACAAAACAGATGGAGCGGTAGTACACCTCGGCCTGACCGTGCTTGTTCAGGGCGTCGGCCAGAATGCCGAAGGACTCCAGCGTCCCGCCCGGTGCGCCGTCCAGCTCGGGCAGCCCGCTGGTACGGATGTCCTTATGGGCGCCGAGGATGCTTCTGAGCACGGCCACCTGCTGGTCATCTCCGGCGGACTGGGTGTAGAGCACGGTGCCGTTGAACACCAGGCCGGTGCACTTGAGCGCTTCGACGCCGGCCGGAACCCCGTTGCCGGTGCCGTTTCCCATACCGTTGGCCACCCCTATCTTTCTCGGGATGCTGGGCCACGAGCCGACCGCGCGGAGGTGGTCGAGGAATTCGGTACGCAGCGTGTCCTGCTGGGGTTCGCTGCCGACCTCGGAGATGTGACGGAACAGCAGCTGGCGCGCGGCCGGGCTGTTGATCTGGCGGGAGAAGACGGGGTTGGCCGGCCTGAGGAAGTGCGCGAACGCCTGCAGGGAGATCGGGATCCACGCACCCCGATGCGGACTGTCGTAGGAGACGTAGAGAGCCGTCTGATGGTCGAGGCCGTCATGCTCCATCTTGGCCAGGGCGTAGCGGGTGACCAGTCCACCCATACTGAAGCCGCCGACGGTGAGCGGCGTGTTCCCATACCGTTCGGCGAGCGTCTGGGTGATGGCGGCGATCGCGGTCTGCGCGTTGTCCAGGATCGACGCGCTGCGCTCGGCGAAGCCGAGAATGACAAGGTCGCGGCCACGGCGGCGCAGTTCGCTGATGAGGGGGTAGTCACCCCGCTCCAGGAAATGCCAGGACTCGTGCAGGTTGGACGGACCTGTGTTGAAGCCGTCGGCGAGGATGACCGGATTGACGAGGCTCTGGTGGCCTTCTCCGTAGTACACCCAAGCGGTGCCACCGGGAAGCTCCCACATCCTGTCCGGTGTGGGTGCCGGTGCGGAGACCTCCAGCGGCGCGATCAGCCTGATCGGCCCGATGGCCTGCTCTGCCCGTACTGCCTGCTCTTCGCTCATCTCATTTCCCTCTCCGGTGCGCACAGGGGATCCGGCGGCCTTGCCGGATTACTGCGATGATTACGGACCGCAATAGGGCGAACGCTGATCGACATGGCGGAGAAGGGTAAGGATTGACCATCCGTCACAGATCAATTACATGATTCGCGTTCCTGGAGGTCGGCCCACATGCGGGTGCGACTGCGGTCAAGAGCCCGACCGGGCGGTGAAAGTCATCGGGCCGACCTCGCGAGGATGGCAACTCCAGGAAGGGGGACGGCATCTAAACGACGTAGTCGATCAGGGATGACGGGGTGGTGAGATGGCGTCGGCGTCGGCCCTGCTTCCTGGTGACCCTCTTCGGCTGGGGGGAGTTCTGGCTGGCCGGGCGGCTCGGGGCCGGCGGGCAGGGGGTGGTGTACGAGGCGTACGACTCCCAGGGCGCCCGGGTGGCGATCAAGGTGCTGCACGGGGACGCCGCCGGTGACCAGGGTTTGCGGGCCCGGTTCGGCAAGGAGGCTGCCGCCGCTCAGCGGGTGGCCTCGTTCTGTACCGCCCGGGTGCTGGCGGTTGATCTGGACGCGCCCAAGCCGTACCTGGTCAGCGAGTACGTCGAGGGGCCCAGCCTGCGCCAGGCGGTCGAGGGCGGCCGGCGTTTCAGCGGCGACGAGCTGCACCGCCTGGCTACCGCGGTGGCCACGGCGCTGACCGCCATCCACGACGCCGGCGTCATTCACCGCGATCTCAAACCCGACAACGTGCTGCTGGGGCCCGACGGCCCGCGCGTCATCGACTTCGGTGTGGCGCGGACCCCGGAGATGTCGCTCACCGCCACCGGCCGGGTCACCGGCACCCCGACGTACATGGCTCCGGAGGTGTACACCGGCCAGCGCGCCGGCGCTCCCGCCGACGTGTTCGCCTGGGGCGCCATCATGGTCTACGCGGCGACCGGTGACGATCCTTTCCGGGCGGAGAGTCTGGGCGCGGTCATGCACCGGGTCCTGTCGGCCGAGCCGGATCTGACGGTGCTGCCGCGGTCGGTGCGGTCCCTGGTCTCGGCGGCCCTGGCCAAAGAGCCCCTCGCCAGGCCGGCCGCGCGCGACCTGCTGCTCGGCCTGGTCAGCGGCGGCCTGGTCAGTGGCGGCCTGGTCAGTGGCGGTCAGGGCAGTCAGGCCGACCTGCTCACCGTCGGCAGCGTCGAGGCCGGGCTGCTCGACCGTGGGGCCCCGGCCGACCCCACTCTCGGCACCCTGGCTGACGACGCCTACGAATTCCTCGACCCCGCCGAGCGTGATCTGGTCCCTGATCTGTTCCTGCGCCTGGTGAACGTCACCGAAACAGGCGAGGTGACCGTACGGGCGGCGTCGCGGGAGGAGTTATCGGAGGCCAGGACGCCGCAGGAGCAGGCCGCATTGGAGCGGATCCTGGAGGTCTTCGCCTACCTGGTGACCACGCGGGGCGATGACATCACCCTGGCCCGGCCGGCGCTGGTACGGGCCTGGCCGCGGCTGCGAACCTGGGTCGGCGACGAGCGCGACGGACTGCCCACGCACGACATGATCCGTACCGGCGCGCGCCACTGGAACGCCCATGGACGTCGGGAGGGCGACGTCTTCCAGGGCAGCCGCCTCGAGACGGCACTGCGCTGGGCCGCCACCGGCCGCCGCCACCTCACCCTGAGCAAGCTCGAACGCGACTTCCTCGACGCCTGCAACGCCGCCACCCGCCACCGTGTCCGGCGCCGCCGCCTCCTCACCGTCGCCCTGGCCGCCCTGCTCGTCCTCGCCCTGGCGGGCGGCGGCCTCGCTCTGCGGCAGAGCCGCCTGGTCTCGGAGCAGAGCAGGATCGTCGCGGCACAGCGGGACGAGGCGGTCGCGAGCAAGGTCGCGGCGCAGGCCGACACGATGCGCGCTACCGACCCGGTTCGGGCGATGCTGCTCAGCGTCGCCGCCTGGCGGCTGGCCCCCGTCCCCGCGACGCGGGCGACGCTGGAGAACGCGTGGGCACAGCGTGAGCGCGCTGCGTTCACCGACCCTGACACCGGCGCCGAGACCGTACGGCAGATGACCGCGGACGGGCGTACGTTCGTCAGCGTGTCCCCGCAAGGCGTGCGGATGTACGACGTACGTACGGGGAAGAGGGTCGATCGCAGACGGCGACATGGCCCTCGCCTTCAGTGCTGACGGGCGGCTGCTGGCGTCCATCGGCGGACTGGGACAGCGGCTGGAGATGCGGGACACCTCGCAGCCGTCACGCGTGTCCGCGGCCCGGCTGCCGGGCCACTGGACGGCGTCCACCCTTGCGGTGAACGGGGACGGGACGCTCGTCGCGGTCGGCGCCAGCGACGGCAACGACGACCTTGAGGGTACGGGGCACAGTCGCGTGTTCATCTGGAACGTGCCGCGGCACACGTGGATGCGGTCCGTCGAGACCGGGAACCTGTGGGAGGTCGTGTTCCGGCCGGGTAGCCCGATGATGGTGCCGGTAACCAGCTTGGGGAACCACATGATCGACCTCTCCACCGGCCGGCCGGTGGGTTCCGGGTTCGGTTCGGGAGGTCTGAACGGCGGAGCACGGACGATGGCCTTCAGCCCTGACGGAGCAGTCCTCGCCACCGGCGACGAGTCGGGCAGGCTCGCGTTCTGGGACGTGGCCACGGGCGCCAAGCGCGGCCCGACATTCCGGGCGAACCCCAACGACGGCGCCGGGATCACCCAGATCGTCTTCTCGCCGAAGGGGGACGTGGCGGCGTCCATCGGCGGGGGAGCGGTCCAGCTGTGGGACGTCGCCACGCCGCGCAAGCTCGGGCCGTCGATGGCGGCGGACGTGGACTCCTTGTTGGCCGCGTTCGGATCAGGTGGCGCGGTCCTGCACACCCTTGATGAGACGGGTGTGCTGCGCGACATGTCCGTCGGGCCCGAGGCGACGGCCGCCACGATCTGCGCCCGCGCCGGGCGGGGGCTGACGCGGGCCGACTGGCAGCGGTATCTGCCCGGCGTGCCGTACCGGGAGGTCTGCCGGTGATCGTCGGACCGGCCCGTTCCCGGTCGAGCGGGGACGGGCCGGCCATACGTCTGTCCGGGGTCAGCTCAGGAAGCTGCCGTACGGACCGCTCAAGATCTGGTTCTTCTGGCTCTGGCTGAAGTGCGTGTTCGGGTAGTCGTAGAACGAGGCGGACATCGGTGTCCCGTCGGTGGACGACGAGTCGGGCAGGCCGAAGGCATGGCCCAGCTCGTGGACCATCCCGCCGTACCAGCGGTTCATCGGGCCGTTCACGCCCGCGGCGCCATCGGCGTCGTGCTGGTTCAGGATCACCCAGCCACCTCCGCCACCGCCGCCCGCGCCGTTGCCCTCCGCGCTGATCTCACCCACGTTGATCCAGCGCGGGTCGGGTGCTCTCAGGTTCAGCTTTCTGAGCAGTTCCTGCTGCATGTTGAACACGGTCCACCAGTACGGGTCGCTCCCGTTGGGGGTGGTCTCGTACCAGTTCTTCACGTGGTCGCCGTTGACGACCTCCACCACGGGGTTGTTGAGGGTGAAGGTCTTGCCCAGCTCCTGCTTGTAGTAGCGCTGCGCCTCCCGCAGGACGTTGGCGATGCCGTCCGGCCACCGCTGGTCGAAGGCCACGTCGGAGGGCTTCAGCCAGTACACCCGGATTGTCTTCTCCGGGGGTGTGGTGGGGGTGCCGCCACCGCTGGTGTAGTTCGGCAACCGCCAGGTCCGTGAGGACACCGCGTCGCAGGCCAGCTGTACGAGCCCGGTGTTGGCGGCCGACGAGCCGCCCGCGGGGACGACGCACTTGCTGGAGTGCACGGCTTGGAGCCTGAAGGTCTTGTCGGGGCCGCTGACCGTCACCGGGACCAGGCGGAACTTCTGGTTGTTGGCGTTGGAGCAGTTCCACTGGATGACCGTGGCGTTGTCGGCGGTGGACGCGCCGTAGACGTCCACGCATCTGCCGCTGGTCGACGTGCCGACGGTGTACTGGTCGGTGGTGCCGCTCACCGGGGTGAAGGTGAAGTTCTGGTTGCCGCCACCGTTGCAGGACGCCTGCGTGAGCTGGACGCCGTTGGTGGTGGAGCTGTTGGGGAGGGTCAGGCAGTTGGCGCCGTTCTGGTTGACGGCTGTCGAGGTGAATGCCGTTGCGGCGTTGGCCGGTGAGGCGCCGACCATCGTGATCACAAAGACCAGGGCGGTGGTCAGCGAGGTAAGGGCAGCGGCTAATCGTTTCATCGATGCGCGTCCTCCGAGTCCTGGGAGCGAGGGCAGGCCTGTGCATACGATGACGCGCGAAAAGGTTTTCGGCAAGATCTTGTGAACGTTACAGGGAGAGCGACGAGGACAGCAGGCCATAGGGGTGGCAGCAGTACGTATCTCGGCGAGTCGTACGAAATGCTTTTCGGCCAAGGCCGGGATGATCCGGCCGGTTGCCGCTGCCGGCTCAGTGGTCGTCGGCGGTCTGTCTGGCGGCGAGACCGGCGAACATGCCGCCATCGACGACGATCTCCGCTCCGGTGATGTAGCCGGCGCCGGAGGAGGCGAGGAACGCGACCGTACGGGCGATGTCGTGCGTCCGATCCGATGCGGCCCAAAGGTACGCGGGACGCCATATCCGCCCGGAAGCCGGCGAGTGCGGTGGCGGGCAGACCCTGTTTGTTCAGGGCGGGTGTGTCGATGGGGCCGGGGCTCACGGTGTTGACCCGGATGCCGCGGGGTGCGAGCTCGATGGCCAGCGCTCGGGCGCGGTCGTAGCCGAGGCGGGCGCGGCCGGTGTGCGGGCAGATGTCGCCGGCGGCCGGGCGGCGGGCGGGGACCGGGCGGCGTTCGCACAGGAACAGCGGCGGGCGAGCAGTTGATTGAGACCGACCACGAGGAGGTCGTGGACGGCCGGGCCAGGCGCTACTACCGGCTCACCGCCGAGGGCGCAGCCCGGCTGTTGGTCGAGGCCGAACGGCTGCGCCGGAACGCCGACACCGCCGCCGCCCGGCTGCGCTCAGCAGCGACGGCATCCAACTGAACGCGGGTGATGAGCGTCCGCACCTTCTCCATGATCGAAAGCAACGCCTTCTTCGACGGGTAGGTGTAGACGCTCTTCCTCGTGGTTCCCTTCTTGGTGCGTCGCTGGATGTGGAAGCCCAGGAAGTCGAACCCCTCGTC
This sequence comes from Nonomuraea aurantiaca, assembly GCF_020215705.1. GTDB lineage: Bacteria > Actinomycetota > Actinomycetes > Streptosporangiales > Streptosporangiaceae > Nonomuraea > Nonomuraea aurantiaca. The sequence goes on from NZ_JAIWNB010000025.1 coordinate 61,944, forward strand.
CAGATGGACCACGCGGGTCTTGGTCCCCGACCACCGTAAGCCCAAAAGGGCGAGCACGTCGGAGACCTCCTCCCAGAGCGCGTCCACGTGAGCCCTTGGAACCGCATACCATGATCGCGACATCGTCCGCTTATCGCCGTCCGAAAAGCCGGATAAGTTCCGAGCGCCTTCACTAAGATCGTCTCCATGAAGAATGGAATCATGGCTGTGGTGATGGCCGCGACCGTTGCGGCGCTCATCCCCGTCGCACCAGGCACGGCCCTGGCCGAACCGATCCCCGAGGGGTGTCACAGCGGTTTCTACTACCAGAACTACAGGACGTGGGCCAGCTGCGACAGAGGCGCGGGGTACGTGCGGGCCATAGCTACGTGTCCCACCAGCTCAGGCTCCACGAAGGTACTCGGCCCGTGGGTCGTGGTCCAGCCGGGCATCGACGGGCAGTCGGTTGCCACCTGCCCGAACCACAACCGCAAGGCCCTCGCCCACGGCTTTGACATCAAGAAGTACTAACGGATCTTCGCAAGGGGCGGGCACTGGCAGAATCCAGCGATCGAGTGATCGTATTTCTCGGCATCGGCTGGGCCCCCCGCTGTGCGCCGTGGCGAACTGCCCGCGCTGCGTAGCGCCGGCATTCGGCGGTTGGTGACATGTCTGTTGCTCAAAACCATCTTGTCGCGAGACAGGTGCGGCGCTGAGATCGAATCCGCCGCACCTTCTGCGCATCACCGACCGTCAGGCCATCTCAGCAAGGCCGCGAGCGGCCACCATAATGAGCATTCCGCGCGTGCTGGCAGGTCCGCATTCTGCCAGCACGCGAAGATCATTACGGCTTGTGAAGATCACCAGTCGTTGCCGCCTCACGCCGCTCTAACTCGCCCGGCTCCCCCACGGTGATGAGCCCCAGGTTGACCAGCGCGTCCACGTCGGACTGGTTGAGACCGTACTCCGGGATGTCCTCGGACGAGCCGTACAGGACTAGGCTCCCGTGCTCGGCCAGCTTGCCCAGGAATTCCAGCCGGCGCGGGGTGAGACGCGGGGTCATGCTTTCTCCATCAGGCGTCACCACCCGGCAGGACGAAGGAGGCGCAGGAGAGCTTCGCATCCTCAAAACGGTGACGCAGCGTGCTGAGGGTGCGGCGTGGCGACAACTGCCGTTCACCCCCGTTTGTGCACTCACTGAAGATCGTTTAGCGTGGCCCCGTCCGCTGCCTCCAGGACTTCGGCAGTGCCCTGCGGTGCCGGCTGACGCGCGCCATAGATGCGCCAGCTCTCCTACGTCTAAGGGTGCGAGACACGAGGAGAGCCCTTGCACCCTGACCATCAGCGCGACTTCACCGAGTTCGTCGCCAGCAGATCCGACAGCTTGATCAGGCTCGCCTACGTCCTGACCAACGACCAGCACGCCGCCGAGGACCTGCTGCAGACGGCGCTGGCCAAGACAGCCACCCGCTGGCGGCGGATCCGAGACAACCCGGAGGCGTACGTGCGCCGGGTCATGTACCACGAACAGGTCGGGCGGTGGCGCAGCCCGCGCTGGGGCCGCGAACGCGTGCTCGAAGCGCCTCCCGATCACGGCGTGGCCGACCGCACCTCCGAGGTGGAGACCCGCATCACGCTGGCCAAGGCGTTACGGGTCCTGCCCGCGCGCAAACGAGCGGTGCTGGTGCTGCGCTACTACGAAGATCTCCCGGAGTCCGAGGTCGCCAAGATCATGGGCTGCTCGGTGGGCACCGTACGCAGCCAAACCCATCAAGCCGTCGCCCGCCTGCGCAAGCTGGTCGGCGAGAGCGTCATCCTGGAGGGCCTGCAGTGACCATCGACGAACGGCGGATCGCCGAAGAGCTGCGCCTGATGGCCGGCGAAGCCACCCCTGTGGACCCGCTGGCTCATGCCACGCGGGCTCTCGCCCGGCGCCGGCGCCGGGCGTGGTCGGTCGCCGGCCTCACGACGGTGGCCGTGACCGCCACGGTGGCCGCCACGGTGATCGCGGCGCTGGCCCTGCCCCCCCGGGACACCCCCGGCCCGGCCACCGCTGCCGGTGTGGCGGCCCTGCCGGACAACACCCCCGAGCAGTTGCGGCTCGTACGCGAGTGCATGCCCCAGGGCGGGCCGGTGCACAACATGGACGGGAACCGGCGGATCGCCGAGCAGGGGGCGGCTGACGACTTCCGGGTGCTGGTGGACTACCCAGACCAGGGCGGGAGTACTGCCCTGGTGGGCAGTGACGCCGGTTTCGTGCTCTGCACGCCGACCGATCAGAAGGACATGGCCGAGCGTGCGGTCTTCACCTACTGGGGGTTCAAGCCGCCCGGGAATCTAGCCGGGCTCTCCGGGGATCTGCAGGTGGACGCATACACCAGCCACACGCATTCCTACACCGTCGGCACGCAGCGGATCCAGAAGGACGATGTGTACCGGGTCGTCACCGGGCGGGTCAGCGACGGCGTGCGGCGGGTGGAGGTCGACTGGGCGGACGGGCGGCGTACGTCGGCGCGGATCGCCAACGGGTTCTTCATCGTACGAATCACCGGGAAGCTGGTGCGCGACCCCCAAGACCCTGAGAATAAGGAGGCCACGATCCTGGACTCGCCACCCGTCACGGTGACGGCCTACGGGACCGACGGGAAGGTACTGCGGCAGGAGAAGGACGTCGCCTTCGGGCCGCTGGGGCGCGGCAGCGACTGACGGCATCAGGCAGCCGCTGAAGCCGCGAGGGCGGCGGCTGCCGACCTCAGGCCCGTACGACGCTCGCCACCGCCGTCTTGGGCTCGCCGGACCACTCCGCGCCGGGCATCCGGAGGATCGAGACACCGGCGAACCCGAAGACCAGCAACCGGTGGTTGGCATACCTGTATCGCCGTAGCTTGGTCATCCATCGTCGGGCACGGTGAGCACGCCCTAGCCGATCCGCCATGGTAGAGCGGTGAGTGATCCCCAGACGGCGCCTCGAGCAAGCCGCTGGCTCGTGTAGCCCTTGTCCCTGGTAAGTCTTCACACCTTGCGGCTCGACCGAGCCCCCTCCACCCCCCAAGAGATGATCCTGCTGGGAGCGATCGTGATGATCTCCCGCGAGAAGTACGGCACCGGCGGCTCGTGGTCGGTCAAGGCCACCGCCGAGCCTCGGATCTCGATGCCGCGCACCACCCACGGATCCACCGAGGCCAGGTCGTCTACGACGAACGACACGGTGCTTCCCTGCTGGACGTTCCTGAACTTCTTGGACGCCCCCAGGGCATGCCCGCCGATCGTGATCGTGCCCGAGGCGGCGTCCACGAAGAACCCCACGGGGTTGTTCTGGACATGCCCGGCGGGAGAAACGGTGGCCAGGCGACCAAGACGCTGTCCGGCCAGATAATCGAGTTCTGCCTGCGTGAAGACCATGTGGCAAACTATGCAACCCTGACACTAGCGTAATCAAACCGGCCAACGGTGGCGATCGACGCGGCCCGGTCCTCGGTCTCTCAGAACCAGGTCAATACAGGCCTCCCGGCGCATGGACAGGAACAGGACGTCAACCGGGTGCCAACCTGGCGGAAACGGGCCGCGAGCTTGATCATCGGCCGTTAGGATCTGATGGTTCGCGCTGATTGGTGATGGTTTCCGGGGTTCGGGTGGCGTCGATCGATCGGACGGCCTACCCGAGGTTCGCGAGGACGCTGTCTGCTCGGGAGTTGGCGGAGGTGTTCACCCCGTCGCTGGCTGGGGTGAGAGCCGCAACCCGGGCACGAACGGGGCACACCAGTGATCCTCTCTCGGGATCGACGACCGGCAATCGGCCACTTCGAGCGGGAGCTCATCCGCCGTCACGGGCCAGCAGGGCGAGCCGCATGGCTTTGACCGCTCCGCTCTGAAAGCCCTGACGCCGCTCGACCAGCACCACGGGAATTGAGGAGGAGGCGGCGGCGACGTCCAGGACGCGTAGCCGGCCCGCGTTCAGTTCCCGTTCGACGGCGCTGCGCGGCACCATGGCCAGCCCGAACCCCGCTTCCACCAGGCTGATCTGAGCGGTCAGGCTGTCGATCGGCACGATCTCGGTCGTGTCGGCCGCTTCCTGTCCCAGTAGTGCGCGAAGGGCGTTGGCATAGGGTTCGCGCGTCTCACCGGTGCGTGGCGGAAAGGTGATCCAGGGATGTGCCGCCAGTTCGCCGCGGGTCAGGTGCCGTGCGGCGGCCAGTGGGTGCTCGGGTGCGGAGATAGGCACCAATTCCTCGTCGTAGGTCCGCGTGGAGAGCAGTTCGGGATGGCTGTCGTCGTCGTACCGCAGCCCCAGTGCGACCTCGCCGCGGCGGACCAGTTCGCTGACGCCGTCGCTGGTCGCTGTGCGGATCCGCAGCCGCACGCCCGGGTGCGCGCGCCGGTAATCACGCAGGCGCCTGGTCATGCCCGTTCCGGCGAGCGTGCCGACGAAGGCGAGCGCCAGTTCTCCGGTGTGTCCGTGGTGCAGATCGCGGACCGCGTCGAGGCCGTCGCGCATCACGGTGACGAGCATCTCGGCGTACGGCAGGAACGCCCGCCCTCCCTCGCTGAGCATCACGCCCCGGCCGACCCGCTCGAAGAGCGGGGCGCCCAGCTCCTGTTCGAGCAGGCGGATCCGGCGGCTGATCGCGGGCTGGGAGACGTGCAGCGCCTCAGAGGCCCGGGTGAATCCGCCCTGCCGGGCGATGGCCAGGAATGCCGCTATTTGCTCCACTTCCATACACATCAATTTAACTGATGATATGCCTTAAATAGATGCATTGGACACATATTGCCTGCTCTTCCTATGTTGACCGTGTGCCGGAGATACTCAGCATTCGCGATCTGTTCCTCCTGGATCCCGCGATCACCCATCTGAACCACGGAGCCTTCGGCGCCTGCCCCCGACCGGTTTTCGAGGTCTATCAGGCCTGGCAACGCGAACTCGAACGCTCGCCCAGCATGATGTTCGACACGCGGCTGGCCGACAGCCTCGCCCACGTCCGTATCCTGCTCGGCGCCTACCTTGGCGCCCAGGCCGACGATCTCGCCCTGGTGCTCAACGCCACCGTGGCGATGAGCACGGTGCTGCGATCCCTGCGCCTGTCACCCGGCGACGACATCCTCACGACCGAACACGAGTACGGAGCCGTGGACAAGGCCCTGGACTTCATCGCCGCCCGAACCGGCGCGCGGATCGTGCGGGCCCCAGGCACCTGCGCGTCCGAGGTCTGGTCTCACGCCTCCGAACGCACCAAGGCTCTCGTCGTGAGTCACATCACCTCGCCTACGGCGCTGCTGATGCCGGTCGAAGAGCTGTGCCGCCTGGCCCGCCAGGCCGGCGTCCTGTCCGTCGTCGACGGCGCCCACGCGCCCGGCCATCTCGCTCTCGACCTGGACGCCGTCGGCGCCGACGTCTACATCGGCAACTGCCACAAGTGGCTGTGCGCCCCCAAGGCCGCGGCCTTTATGCAGGTGCGTCCCGAGATCCAGCCCACCCTGGAGCCGCTCGCCCCGGGCTGGGGAACCGGCGAGGGCGATCCGCCCTACGAGCCGAGCCAGGACTGGCGCAGCGCCCGCGACCCGTCCGCGTACCTCTCCATCCCCGCCGCCATCTCGTTCGTAAGCGTCCACGCCCGCAACCCCGAATGCCGGGACCTGCTCGTCACCGCCCGCGGCCTCATGGCCGCGGCCGGGTTCGAGCCGTTCGCCGAGCCGCAACCCCTCCAGATGGCGTATTTCCGCGTGCCCGCATGCGACGCGGCGGCCACCACGGCCCGGTTGCGCGCCGAATTCGCCATCGATGCACCTGTCCGCATGTGGAAGAAGCAGCCGTTGATCCGGGTGTCAGTCGCGCCCTACAACGACCTGCACGACATCGAGCGCCTTGTCCGAGCCCTGACCACGATCTTCGCATCCCCCGGGAAAGCATGATGAAACTACGCCGCGACGTCCGGCTCGTCGGACTCCTGTTCACCTCAGTCGGTGCCATCATCGGCTCAGGATGGCTCTTCGGCGCCCAGAGCGCCGCCAACACCGCCGGCCCCGCCTCCATCCTGTCCTGGATCATCGGCGGTTTCATGATCATGACCATCGCCCTGGTCTACGCGGAACTGGGCACCATGCTTCCTCTCTCCGGAGGAGTGACCCGCTTTCCGCACTACGCGTTCGGATCCTTCGCCAGCTACGGCTTCGGCTGGATTCTCTGGATCACGTGTGGATCGGCGGCCGCCATCGAAGTCGAAGCGGCCATTCAGTACAGCTCCGTACACTTCACCTTCCTCATGCACGAGGTGGACGGTGTGGCGGTCCTCACCTTCCCCACCGGGTTCGCGGTCGCCGTCGTGCTCATGGCCCTGCTCACCGTCGTCAACCTCTACGGCGTCAAATGGTTCGCCCGCGCCAACAACCTGCTCGTCTGGTGGAAGATCGCCGTCATCGTGGCCGTCATCGTGGCGTTCGCCTTCACCGCCTTCCACAGCTCCAACTTCACTCTGCCGGCGGCCGGGGGCTTTGCTCCCTTCGGGATCGAGGGCATTCTGTCCGCCATCGCCACCTCAGGTGTCGTCTTCTCCTATCTCGGCTTCAGGCAGGGCATCGAACTCGCCGGGGAGACCGACAACCCCCGCCGCAACGTCCCCATCGCCGTCGTCGGATCGGTGCTCCTGACCGGAGCCCTGTACATCCTGCTGCAGATCGTCTTCATCGGCGCTCTCTCCCCGAAGTCCCTCGCAGGCGGCTGGGGAGACATCGCGCTCGCCTCCGGCTCCGCCACCGGCATCTTCGGCCCTCTGGCCGCCCTGGCCACCATCCTCGGGCTCAACTGGCTCGCCGTGGTCCTCTACGTCGACGCCGTCGTCTCACCCGCCGACAGCGGCCTGATCTACACGGTCAGCACATCTCGCGTCATGTACGCGATGGGGCGCAACAAGAACGCGCCTTCCGGGCTCGCCCGTCTCGACAAGCGCGGCACCCCGTACATCAGCCTCATCCTGACCTTCTTCGTCGGGGTCGTCTTCTTCCTGCCGTTCCCCGGCTGGCAGTCGCTCGTCGGGTTCGTCACGGCCGCGACGGTCCTGTCCCTGGGCTCCGGCGCGCTGGCTCTGGCCGCCCTGCGGCGCTCCCTGCCCGAGCACCCCCGGCCCTTCAAGCTCCCGGGCAAGGACGTCATCCCCTTCCTCGCCTTCTTCTCCTCGAACCTGATCATTTTCTGGACCGGCTGGGAGACGTACTGGAAGCTCTGCGTCGCGGTCCTCCTCGGCTACGTCGTCTTCTTCGCCACCCAGCCCTTCATCAAGGACGGTCCCGCCATGGAACTGCGCGCGTCGTCGTGGTTCCTCCCCTGGCTCGGCGGCCTGGCCCTGATCAGCTTCATGGAAGAGAGCCTCGGCTACGCGTGGGGAGCCGTGGCCATCGGGGTCTGGAGTCTGGTCATCTACGGATGGGCCGTCCGGACCAGACTCTCCGACGGCAAGGTGTCCGAACTGCTCGACTCAGGATTCATCGGAGAGGAGGAGACCATGGAGCCCGTGCCCGCCGCGACCACCCAGCACTGACACACCGCCTCCAAAGGGAGATCATCGACATGGATCTGTTCGACCGCATCGAACAGCACGCCACCGAGCAGGTCGCCATCGGCGCCGACCCCGCCAGCGGGCTCCGCTCGATCATCGTCATCGACGACACCACCCTCGGCCCGGCCCTGGGCGGAGTACGTATGTGGCCGTACGCCGACGAAGATCAGGCCATCGCCGACGGCCTGCGCCTGGCGCAGGCCATGACGCTCAAGGCCGCGGCCGCCGGGCTCAACCTAGGCGGCGGCGCGAGCCTCATCATCGCGGACCCCGCGCACGACAAGAGCGAGGCCCTGCTGCGCGCCCATGGCCGGTACATCGCCACGCTCGGCGGACGGTTCATCCCGGTCAACGACGTCGGCACCACCCAGGCCGACATCGAGGTCATCGGCTGTGAGACCGCTCCCGTCTGCGACAGGGGCGACCCTTCCCCATACACCGCGCTGGGGGTGCTCGAATCCATCCGCGCCGGGCTGCGGGCCACGCACGGCTCCGGCGACCTGGCCGGCGTGAAGGTCGCGATCCAGGGGACGGGAAACGTCGGCTCCCACCTGGTCCGCCTGCTGCGCGCCGAGTCGGCCGAGACGATCGTCGCGGACCTGGTCGCCGAGCGGGCGCACGAGGTCGCCGACCAGTACGGCGCGAAGGTGGTGCCCGCGGGAGAGATCCTCTCCTCCGACTGCGACGTGCTGGCGCCGTGCGCGCTGGGAGAGGTGGTGACGGAGAAGACGCTCCCGCGGCTGCGGTGCCGAGTTATCGCCGGGGGCGCCAACAACGTTCTCGCCGCTCCCGCCCTGGCCGGCGCCCTGGCCCGTGACGGCATCCGGTACGTCCCGGACTTCCTCGCCAGCGCCGGTGGGCTGGTCTACCTGGAGGAACAACTTCTCGGTCACGATGACCAGCGGGCGACGGCCAGGGTCCGGCGCGTGGGGAACACTGTCGCGGAGGTCTTCGAACGGGCCGGACACGAGGAGATCACAACGGTCGAGGCGGCCACGGCCCTGGCACTGGCCCGGCTCGCGGCCCGCCGCAGCCACCCGCCCTACCTCGGCTGCGGCCTACGCGGAATGGGTTAGGTCAGTCGACGGCGTGGCGGCAGTACTCGCGCAGCCGCCCGATCGCTTCCAGCCGCGACGCCTCTGTCATGGTGGCTCCTGCCGGCCAGCAGGCCCGGCCAGCCGGAACAGATGCTGGGCGTCGGGCTCCAGGCGCTCGTACGACAGCGCGAACGCGGCCGTTACACGGCTGTCCCCGGTGGAACTCCAAGTCGTGACGGCTGCACTGTCTTGGCAAGGGCGTCACCAGTATCGGCCACGCCACCGGCGGACGGTATCGAGGTGGACCCGCTGTCGCAGGGCGATACGGGCGTTGAAGTAGCCATGCGCGGCGTCCAGCACGATCCGGACGCGGACGACCTGCTGGAAGGGGGTCGTATGAGAATGGGCCAGCTCCTTGAACCGCCCTCGCTCGGAGGCGGTCAGGACAATCTGGCGAGCGCGGGGGACGGACACGCGGAACACTCTCGGTGATCTTTCGGGGGTGCGCTGCTACTTCGCCCCGATCTCCACCGTCCAGGGCGTGATCGACACGCCGGACGGCAAGATAGGGCTCATGCCCGCCATCCCGGAGTAGACCAAGACCTCCCTGGCCCAGCGACTGCGCCAGCACGCCCGCGATCGCTGGCCTCAACTGGCAGGCCTGCACGTCCGCTACCACATCCAGTTCGCCTACGTCGAAGGCGAACTGGCCGACAGCCACCACCAGCCCCTCATCAGGCTCCGCTACGGTGGATCGGCCTCCATCTGGGGGTTCGGGCTCTACCTCGCCAGCAGCGGCAAGTACGAGAACCAGATCCTGCCCACCGGCATGTCCGCCGGCACGCCCCAAGAAGCCCTCGACTGCGCCTGCGATCTCTACCTCAGCCACTGACTCCGAAGAACTTACGGGCAGGACCACTAAGCATGAGGCCGAGGAAGATCGGCTGTCCCGGCTGGAGATCACCCGGGAAACGGCGGAGGAGATTCTGGGCGGGTCGGCCCCGCCTGCCGCCGAAACACCGTCTCCGCAGCGGGGCGGTGCGGTGTGATCGGCTTGGTTTCGTAGGTTCGGAGTACCAGTGAGGTGATGACGGGCCCGAAGCGGGCGACGCTGTCGACGATGGTTTCGAGGCGTTCTGCGCTGGGGGCGTGAACGTCGATGAGGAAGCAGTCCTCGCCGGTGAGCCGGTAGACGTTGGTGACCTCGGGCAGTCGCGCGAAGTGGTCAAGGGACGCGGAGATGCGGGCATGGGTGGCACGCAGCCGGATCACGGCATGGATGCTCAGACCGAGCCGGGCGGGGTCGACCACGGCGCGGTATCCGGTGATGATCCCGGATTGTTCAAGGCGCTTGATGCGTGCCGACACGGCCGGCTGCGAGAGGTTGATCCGCCGGCCGATCTCGGTGACGCCAAGGCGCCCCTCGGTTTGCAGGATGGCCAGGATCGCCTGGTCGACTGCATCCAATGAAAGCGACGTCTCGTCCATCATCGACCTTCCATTCATCAGCAGCAAGCGACTCTACTCGATCGTTCGCACATAATGACGCCCAGAGCACAAGCCAGCACCACTAATGACGACGGAACGAGAAGCCAATGCGCTATGTGATCATCCCGGGCATCAACGGGTCGGGTGAGGGCCATTGGCAGTCCATCTGGCAGGACGAGTGGGGAGCCTACGCTTCACGGATCTCCCCCTTCTCGTGGGACGTACCGGATCTAGACGACTGGTGCCAAGCAATCGACAAGGCCGTTGGGGAGGACCTATCGACCGATATGGTGCTTGTCGCCCACAGCCTGGGCTGTCATGCCGCCACCAGCTGGGTCGCCCGGCGTCGGCCGGACATCGGCGGAGTGTTCCTGGTGGCTCCACCGGACAATGCCGGAGCGAACTTCCCGGCCGAGGCCTCCACCTTCACCGCGGTGAAGGCGACCCCGCTTCACGTGCCAGGCTTGGTCGTTTTCAGCGACGACGACCCCTACTGCTCCCCAGACGTCGCGCTGCGCCTGACCGCCGGCTGGCAGCTCGACCACGTCAGCGTCGGTTCGGCCGGACACATCAACTCCGCCAGCCGACTCGGCCGATGGGATTTCGGGCGCGCATTGCTCACAGCCTTCACCGCCGGCACGCGTCGGCCCTGACCGGCATCCCGCCGATCCCCGGTAACGCCCGCAGCCGGTCAGATGTGTTCGACACCACGCACGGGAAGAGGTGAGATGCCCATGCAGAAGTTCGACTCGGCTTCGATTCGCGTAGTGGCCTGTGACATCTTCGCTACGACCGTTGAAGGGCGCACCGGGGTCGCCGAGCAGGTTGCTCGGATCGCCACTGACCACGGCCTGAGTCAGGACGCCGGTGCGTTCGCCGATGCCTGGCACGACCGCTACCTGCCGTCCCCGCAGCGCGTGAACCGTGGCGAGCGTGACTGGGTCTACCTCGACACCCTGCACCGGGAATCACTGGACGAACTACTCGACCACCACGGCGTCACGAGCGCGTTCGACGACACCGCGCGACGGCAACTCGTCCACGCCAGCTTCGACCACCTGGCCGACGCTCTCAACTGCTAGCAACGCCTGGCCGGGGTTTCCCGGCATCGGTGGCACCAACCCCCGTCCGCCCTCGATCCCGTTCTCACCCACGAAGCCAGCCGGTCAAACCGTCGCAAACCACCAAGCACACATCGGCCACCCGGCCGCCTAGCTCCTAGGATCACCGCATGACCCACGCCGAAGATCTCCCGAGATACCGTGTCCTCACCGGCCCAGACGACGCTGCTTTCTGCCGAAGAGTCAGCGACATGCTTGATCTCGGCTACGAGCTGCACGGCCCACCTTCCCTGGCGTTCGACGGTGCACACGTGATCGTGGGTCAGGCGCTCGTCCGATCCGAAGCCACGACGATCCCTGATGGGTGCGGCTCCTCCTGAGTGACTGAAGCGATCAAGCCGTAAGGGCGTATCCGTCCTGGTAGCCGGTCTGATGGACGCGCTCGTGTTGCCCGGCGAGATGGAAAGTCCAGTACTCCTCCAGATGACCGTTGGCGCCCAGCGCGCGGAGCTTCAGCACCGCCTCGGCCCCGGCCAGGCCCCACCGCGCCCCGGCCAGGTCGAACCTGTCGGCGATCAGATGACGGCACGCGCCCTCGATCACCCCGGTCGCGATCGGCCATCCCGCCTCCAGCGCCTGGTCATACCGCAGATGCCCGGCGTTGTTGGACAGATAGCGGATGCGCGCGTCGATGCCGTCACGGTGCTGCGCGCCGGCTGTGGCGGCCTGCGCGGTCAGCGTGGTGATGACCTGGCCGGTGTGCCCGGCCAGCAGGGCCAGGGCGTGCCCGGCGACCCAGTCCTCCGCGGCCGGCGCCGCGGGCGGGTGCAAACTCCACGCAGCAGCCCATAACTTCTCCAGCACGTGCACGAAATCGATCACGATGTGGACGCGGATGCGGCGCCGGGCGGCTTCGGCTGTGATCAGGTCGAGCTGGTGGCGGGCCCCGTCGACGAGCACGACCCAGGGACGGGCATGCGCGGGATCACGGGCCTCGGCATGGTCGAACACCTTGGCGATCACAGGGCCGGGGCCGGTGACGTTCGTGGACTTCTTGAGCCGGATCGCCTCTCGTACCGCTGGGACGGGCTTGTAGCCGTTGAACTGCTGCCCCTCGGAGACCTTGCGCGGGGTGAGCTGGATCTGGAAGTTGTGCTCCGCTCCATAACGGTGGTTGAGATGGTGGAAGTAGCTCCGCTCGGTCTGCCCTTCGCAGACGAGGAAAAGGACATTGTTCTTTCTGCGGCTGCCCAGACCTGGACGCGGAAGCGTGGTTCCCCCGGGTGCCCCGCGTTTGGCCATCAGGTAGGTACCTCCGTGAGCGGGCCGGCGAGCGTCTCCGCGATCTCGCCGACGGTCAGTCTTGGTACGCCGCCGTACGTACCGGCCAGGTAGTTGCGGTCGAGGGCCTCGGACTTGCGGGGACGGGCGTCGGTCAGGGGGTAGATCTCGGAGGCGCCGTCCCGGTTCTTGACGGTGATGCGTACCTGGTCCCGCTCCAACGGCTGGAAGAGGTGCGTGCGGCCCAAGAGGGTCGCGTCGTGGACCGTGCACAGCAATTGCGCGTTGTTGGGGTTGGCCGCGGGATCCTGGAAGAGTCGGAGGACTTCGGCGGCGAAGAGGGGATGCAGGCTGGTGTCGAGTTCGTCGACGAGGAGGGCCGCCCCGTGGTCCAGGGTGGTGAGGAGGGGGCCGAGGAAGGCGAACCAGGATCGGGTGCCCATCGATTCCTGGCGTTCGTAGCTCAGCGCTACAGGATTGTGGGGCCCTTGGTGCACGAGTCGGAGTTCGCCGGTCAGGCTGTCGATCTCGGTGCCCACAACCCCCAGGTCCGCGACCTTGAGGAGCGCGATGATGCGCTCCCGCTGCCGTGGGTCGTCGAGCATTTTGCGGGTGAAGCTCTGCCGATCTTCGAAGTCGCGACCTGGGCTGGTCCACCAGAGGTTGTGCCGGAACCAGTCGTGGATCGGCTTGAGATAGGGCTGGTTGAAGGCTGCGGCGACGGTCAGGAACAGCGCGTCGGGCCGGGTCTGGGAGACGAGGCTTTCCTTCGGCCCCTTCAGCCCTTCGCCGGGAAAGGTGAAGGAATCGTCGGCGTCGGCGTCGCGTTCGAACCAGACCTGCCGACGGGCCTGCCCGCCGGGGTATGTATGCAGCCATTCGGTCTCGACTCGTTGGTCGGAGACCTCGAAGCCATAGACGTACCGGTCGCCGCCGAGGACGATGTCGACCTCGAAAAGGGAAGCGTCCGCACGGGCGGCCGGGTCGAGTTCGTACGGCTCGCGCGGAATGCCGTCAAGGGTGGACCAGCCGTGGACGGAGTTGAGGACCGCCTGCCGCATCCAGCGGATGGCGTGCAGGACGTTCGACTTGCCGGACGCGTTCGAGCCGTAGATCGCGGTCGCCGGTAGATAAGCCAAGTCGGGGTCGTCGGCGAGACCGGCCGGGCGGCTTGCGCCCTGGTTGAACTTGCTTGCCGCCAGCCAGACCTCGAACTCGTCACGGAACGATCTATGGTTGGCACCTCTGAATCTAAGCAGCACTGAACACCCTCTAATCCATGCTCAGGATCGATTCTAGGTCAATCCATGCAGATTATCTACGCAGCGTGCCCGCCGGTCAGCCCAGTGCTGCGCTCGCCGCGCGCAGCTCGTTCAGGGCCGCCAGGGGTGTAGCCGGCGAGCTCGTCCTTGGCGTCACGGTCGCCCTCCGACCATTGGGCGTACCCCCGTTTGAAGGCGAGGACGCCGAGCTCGCCCGCGAGAGCCGCGGCCGGATCGGGTACGCCGCGGGCGACGAGAGCGGTTGTCATCGCGGTCGCGAGGCTGACGCTTTTGAGGGCGTCACGCTCTTGAAGTTCGGCGCTGGCGGCGACGGCCGCCTTCAAGCGAGGGGCGAGCTCGCGATTCATGGGGCCCATCGCGCTCGATGCGCGCTCGAGGCCGGCGGCGACCGCCTCGAGCGGGCTGGCGTCACCGGGCGCCTCGGCGATCCCCTCGGCCAGCAGCCGGCTCAGCGTCTCCTGTCCGGCCACCAGCAGCTCGCGTTTATCGGGGAAGTGCCGGAAGAAAGTGCTTTTGGTAACCCCGGCGCGCTCGGCGATCTGCGCGACCGTCGTGGCGTCGTACCCCTGCTCGGCGAACAGGTCGACGGCAGCCACGACGAGGCGTTCGCGCGCCCCTGGTTCCCACCGACGCACAAGCGGACGGGTGGTTGGAAGGGGCTGGGGCTGAAGGGCCAGGAGCTCTACGATCCGGTGCTGAGCCGGACCGGACGGCTGCTCGCGGCGTTCACCCATGACGAGCTCGGCGTCTGGAACCTCGCCGACGGCAAGCGGCTGTTCAAGGAGACCTTCCCGCCGGGCGACATGTCGATCCAGGTCGACATCGGCGAGGACGAGGCCACCCTCGCCGTCAGCTTCGACAACGACCTCGACCACCTGGTGGACCTGCGTACCGGCAGGAGGTTCGGCAAGAAGGCCGCCTCGCACGGGTGGGGGCCGGTGATGGACCCGACAGGCAGGCACCTGCTGCTCACCGGCGACAGCTTCGCCGAGCGAGCCCTGCCCGGCTGGACCCCCGAGCACCGCTGGAGCTGTGACGTCTGCGGCGGCTTCTTCCCCCGGCTGCGCTGGAGTCCCGACGGCCGCTACCTCGCCGCGTTCAACGGGCGGAAGATCCGGGTGTGGGAGGTCGCCGACCACGACATCGAGCCGCTCACGTACCAGGCCGAGGGCGACCTGTCCGGCGTCGGCTTCGACGGCTCCACGCTGCGCTACCTGATGGACGACTCGGTGATCAGCGTGGACCTGTCCCCGCGCGCCACCTCGATCAAGGCGGGGGGCGACGCCATCCTCAGCCCCGACATCCGGTGGGCCGCGGTCCACGCCTTTGACAGCAAGTACGTCCGGCTCTGGAACGTGCGCGAACGTAAGGACGTCGCCCGCTTCCCCGTCGAACCGGGTATGTCGGCTCTGTCGGCGTTCGACCAGTCGGCCAGACGGCTGCTCATCGCCTCGGATGCCGGGCCGATCGAGCTGGTCGACGTCGGCACCCGCAAACGGATCTGGTCGATCCGGTCCCGGCACGCCGTCGATGGCTTCCCGGCGTCACAGGCCTCCTTCAGCCCGGACGGCAGGACGATCGCGCTCGTCCTCGGCCCGTACGGGCAGACCCTGGAGTACTGGCTGACCGTGATCGACGCGGCCACCGGCCGGATCCTTCATGACAGCTTCACCACCAGCGACGGCGGCCCGTACCTGCCCGACGGCAAGAGACTCGCCACCGGCTCGGGCAGGTTCATGGACGTCGCCACCGGCAAACCGGTCGGAGAGGGCTACGACACGTCCTACGACGGCGGGGCGGGCGTCGCCCTGAGCAGCCGCGGACTCATGGCCATCGCCTACGACGAGACGGGACGCGTCTCGCTCTGGGACCCGTCCGGGCCGACGGCACTGCGTCCCATGATGCCGAAAGCGGCGGGCACCGTGGAAGCCCTGACGTTCTCACCGCGCGGGGACGTGCTCGCGACGGCCGGCGGCGGCCTCGTTCAGCTCTGGGACCCCGTCAACAGGCGACGGCTCGGGGGCTCCTTCGACGCCCGGACGATCGAGGACGTCGACTCGCTGACCTTCAGTGCCGACGGCGGCACGCTGTACTTCTCGGCCGGCGGCGACATCCTGGAGATTCCCGTGGGACCCGAACGGGTCGCCGCGCTGGTGTGCGGGTGGGCGGGCCGCCGGCTCACCGAGGCCGAGTGGAGCCGGTACCTGGGTGATGTGGCGTACCGAGAGACCTGCCCGTAGATCCCCGAGCACTTCTGCGGTCAGAGCGGGATGAACAGCGCCTCGAACGGCGGTTCGCCGACGCCGGTGGTGACGTGTCCCAGCCCCGTCGTGTCGGCGGCCAGCACCAGGTCGCCCGCGCCGAAGCGGCGCCGGCTGCCGTCGGTGACGGTCACCTCGATCGTGCCGCGCAGCATCATCACCCACTGCTCGCGCGGCGCCGGGTGCGCGGTGCTGTCGAACGCGGCGCTGCGGACGAACTGTACGCCGCCCTTCGACGGCAGCGCGCCGACCGCCATGGCCGGCACCCCGTCGGCGACCTGCCGGTGGGCGAGCGTGATCTCGCCGTCCTCGAACGCCGATCCGCCGTCCTCGGTGCGGGCGATCCTGGTGTAGCGCATCAGCTCGCTCCGATGAACTGGTGGTCGGTACGCAGCCGGCCGTCGTCGTCCAGCGCCAGGATGTCCAGGCCGCCGCCGACGGCCTCGCCCGTTCGGGTCGACACCATCGACCACCGGATGGCGAGCACGTTGGGCATGAGGGGATACGCCTCCTCGGCGGCCTCGAAGACGTGCTCGCCCGGCTCGACGAACATCTCGTAGGCACGGGTCACCCTGGCGTCCAAGGCGACGTGACCCCGGACCTCCAGGGGCGGCACGGGAAAGGCGAGCGCGGTGGCGGCGTTACGGATCTCCTCGGGCGGGTCGACCAGGACCTGGACACCGTCGGGCGTCCACAGCTCGCGGATCAGGGCACTCCGCGTCGCCGGATCGGGCTCGTTCCACTGGGCGATATAGCGGTCGGCCCATTGCTGCACATCGAGTGGGTTGCTCATGCATAGCAGTGTCCAGCGGGCCCTGCGACTTTGCGATTCCCCGCAGGGAATCGTTTCGCGGTGCCGATGGTGAAAGGCAGGTGACGTGCGCCCTCTGTCCCTTGGTCAAACGGTTGCGGCGGGGTCAAATGACGAGTGTGAGGTCTTCTCGGGATGGAGGACAGATGGACACACCGGCCGCGGACATCCTGGCGAACGTTGACTTGTTCGCCGACGACCAGCGCGCGCACCTGCTCGACGCGCTGGCCATCGCGCGCCGGGAATGCCCGGTGGTGCACACCCGGCGCATACTTCTAGGTGGGCGAGCCTTTCGGCAGCCCTTCCGAGCTGTACCTGACCTTCGACCGCCGCTGACGTGGTTAGGCCGGATCGATTGGGGCAGGACCCGCATTGTGTCCGGTGAGGGATGGTTCTCCCGGTGGCCGGTGATCCGGCAGTTCAAGGGAGAGGACGGCAGGAGCGACGCCGCGCGCTCCGCCCGTACGGACGCGCTCACCCCGCGCACCGAGGAGGCCGACACGGTCGCCCGGTCGATCTGCCCCTACTGCGCGGTCGGCTGCGGCCAGCTCGTCTACGTCAAGGACGGCCGGGTCACGCAGATCGAGGGTGACCCCGACTCGCCCATCTCGCGCGGGCGGCTGTGTCCCAAGGGCTCGGCGAGCAAGCAGCTCGTCACCCATCCCGGCCGCCAGACCCGGGTGCTGTACCGGAGACCGCACGGCACCGATTGGGAGCCGCTCGACCTCGACGTGGCGATGGAGATGATCGCCGACCGGGTCGTACGGACCCGGCGGGAGACCTGGCAGCAGACCCACGAGGGCAAGGTCGTGCGCCGCACCATGGGCATCGCCGGACTGGGCGGGGCGACGCTCGACGACGAAGAGAACTACCTGATGAAGAAGCTCTACACCGCCCTCGGCGCGATCCAGGTGGAGAACCAGGCGCGTATTTGACACTCCTCCACCGTCCCCGGTCTGGGGACCAGCTTCGGACGCGGTGGCGCGACCACCTTCCAGCAGGATCTGGCGGGTGCGGACTGCATCGTCATCCAGGGCTCGAACATGGCCGAATGCCACCCGGTGGGCTTCCAGTGGGTGGTCGAGGCCAAGGCGCGGGGCGCGAAGGTGTTCCACGTGGATCCGCGCTTCACCCGGACCAGCGCGCTGGCCGACCGCCACCTGCCGATCCGCGCGGGCAGCGACATCGTGCTGCTCGGGGCGCTGATCAACCACGTGCTCGCCAACGAGCTGGACTTCCGTGAGTACGTGCTGGCCTACACCAACGCCGCCGTGATCGTGTCGGCCGACTTCCGGGACACCGAGGATCTCGACGGGCTGTTCTCCGGCTTCGACCCGGAGACGGGCTCGTACGACCCGCGGAGCTGGGCGTACGAGGGGATGGACGAGGAGACGCCGAGCGCGCGTGCGCCTGGCGCGCAGACTCCGGGCGAGCACCTGGAGGGCGGCCGGCATCACGCCGCGGCCGCGGGGGCGGACACCTACGGCTCCGGAGGCGCGGCCGCGCATCCCACCCCGGCGACGGATCCGACGCTGAGCCACCCGCGCTGCGTCTACCAGATCCTCCGGCGGCACTTCGCCCGCTACACCCCGGAGCTGGTCGAGCAGCTGTGCGGCATCTCGCGGGCGGCCTTCGCCGAGCTCGCCGAGGCGATCACCGCCAACTCCGGCCGGGAGCGCACCACCGCCTGGGTGTACTCCGTCGGCTGGACCCAGCACACCGTCGGCGCCCAGTACATCCGCACCGCCTCGATCCTCCAGCTGCTGCTGGGCAACATGGGCCGGCCCGGCGGCGGCATCATGGCGCTGCGCGGGCACGCGAGCATCCAGGGCTCCACGGACATCCCGACGCTGTTCAGCCTCCTGCCCGGCTATCTGTCCATGCCCCACGCCCACCGGCACGAGGGTCTGGACGACTACCTCGCCCGGGAGGGCGGCGACGTCGGCTTCTGGGGCCACCGGCGCGCCTACCTGGTGAGCCTGCTCAAGGCGTGGTGGGGGGACGCGGCCACCGAGGAGAACGACTTCTGCTTCGACCACCTGCCACGCCTGACCGGCGACCACGGCCACTACACCACCGTGATGGGCCAGATCGACGGGACGGTCAAGGGCTACTTCGTGGCGGGGGAGAACCCCGCGGTCGGCTCCTCCGGCGGCCGGGCGCAGCGCCTCGGCCTGGCCAACCTCGACTGGCTGGTGGTACGCGACCTGACGCTGGTGGAGACGGCCACGTTCTGGAAGGACGGCCCGGAGCTCGAGACCGGGGAGATGCGCACCGAGGACATCGCCACCGAGGTGTTCTTCCTGCCCGCCGCGAGCCACGTGGAGAAGGAAGGGACGTTCACCAACACCCAGCGGCTGCTGCAGTGGCGGGAGAAGGCGCTCGACCCGCCGGGCGACTGCCGCAGCGACCTGTGGTTCTACTACCACCTGGGCAAGCTGGTCAGGCGACGGCTGACCGACGACGAGATCGACCGGCCGCTGCGCGAGCTGACCTGGGACTACCCCGAGGAAGGAGCGCACCGGGACCCCTCGGCGTCGGCCGTGCTCCGCGAGATCAACGGGGTCGGCCCGGACGGGCGGGCGCTGTCGGCCTACACCCAGCTCAAACCGGACGGGTCCACCCGCTGCGGCTGCTGGATCTACTGCGGTGTCTACGCCGACGAGGTCAACCAGGCCGCCCGGCGCAGGCCGGGGCGGGAGCAGTCGCCCGTGGCGCCCGAATGGGGCTGGGCCTGGCCGGCCAACAGGCGCATCCTCTACAACCGGGCCTCCGCCGACCCCGAGGGCCGTCCGTGGAGCGAGCGCAAGGCGTACGTCTGGTGGGACGCGGAGCGCGGCCGGTGGACCGGGCAGGACGTGCCCGACTTCGAACCGAACAAGCCGCCGGACTACGTACCGCCCGAAGGCGCCCGGGCCGAGGACGCGCTCGCCGGGACCGACCCGTTCATCATGCAGTCCGACGGGAAGGGCTGGCTGTACGTGCCCACCGGCCTGGCCGACGGCCCGCTGCCCGCGCACTACGAGCCGCATGAGTCGCCGGTCGGCAACCCGTTGTACGCCCAGCAGGCCAACCCCGCCCGCAAGGTCTACCCGCGACCGGAGAGCCCGTACAACCCGCCGGAGTCGCCGCGTTTCCCGTACGTGCTGACCACGTACCGGCTCACCGAGCACCACACGGCGGGTGGCATGAGCCGGCCGCTGGCCTACCTCGCCGAGCTGCAGCCGGAGCTGTTCTGCGAGGTGTCGCCGCAGCTGGCCGCCGAGGTGGGGCTGGACAACGGCGGCTGGGCGACGATCGTGACCAGCCGTACCGTGATCGAGGCTCGAGTGCTGGTCACCGGCCGGGTCCGGCCGCTGCGGATCCAGGGCAGGGTGATCCATCAGATCGGCCTGCCATACCACTGGGGGTGGGGCGGCGGCGGCCTGGTGACCGGCGACGTCGCCAACGACCTGCTCCCGCTGGTGCTCGACCCGAATGTCTACATTCAGGAGAGCAAGGCCGTGACCTGCGACGTACGGCCCGGAAGACGGCCGAGGGGGCAGGCGATGCTGGACCTGCTGGAGGTGTACCGCCATGGCTGAGCGGATGGGCTTCTTCACCGACACGAGCGTCTGCATCGGCTGCAAGGCCTGCCAGGTGGCGTGCAAGGAGTGGAACCTGCTGCCCGACGACGGCTTCGTGTTCGAGGCGAACTCCTACGACAACACCGGGGCCCTGGGGGCGAACACCTGGCGGCACGTGGCCTTCATCGAGCAGTCCCGTCCGGTGCCTGTGGACGACTCCGCTGATGATGGTGTGGAGCGGTGGCTGATGTCGTCGGACGTGTGCAAGCACTGCACGCATGCCGCCTGCCTGGACGTCTGCCCGACCGGCGCGCTGTTCCGTACCGAGTTCGGCACGGTCGTGATCCAGGAGGACATCTGCAACGGCTGCGGCTACTGCGTGTCCGCCTGCCCGTACGGCGTGATCGAGCGGCGTGAGGACGACGGGCGGGCCTGGAAGTGCACGATGTGCTACGACCGGCAACGCGGCGGTCTCGAACCGGCGTGCGCCAAGGCGTGCCCGACCGATTCGATCCAGTTCGGCCCACTGGACGAGCTCCGCGAGCGGGCCGAGGAGCGGGTGGAGCGGCTGCACGCCGACGGGCAGGCCGAGGCCCGCCTGTACGGCGAGAGCCCGGACGACGGGGTGGGCGGCGCGGGGGCGTTCTTCCTGCTGCTGGACGAGCCCGAGGTGTACGGGCTGCCGCCGGATCCCGTGGTGACCACCCGCGACCTGCCGGCCATGTGGCGCTGGGCGGGGGCGGCGGCGCTGTCCGTGGCCGGGGCGGTGGCGGTGGCCTTCGCGAGTTCGCGGAAGGGGGCGCGGCGGTGACGCGGGAGCGGTCCATGGTGCCGGAGGCGGAGTTCCAGTCGTACTACGGGCGGCCGGTGCTCAAGCCCCCGGTCTGGAAAGAACCCTACGGACCGGCATATCTGTACCTGGGAGGTCTGTCGGGTGTTTCGTCGGTGATGGCGGTCATGGCCGAATTCACCGGACACGACCGGCTGGCACGCACCGCCCGGGTCGCGGCGGCGATCGGTGCCGCCGCCGGCGCCGGCCTCCTCGTCGCCGAGCTGGGCCGGCCCGCCCGGTTCCTCAACATGCTCCGCGTGTTCAAGCCCACCTCGCCCATGAGCATGGGCTCCTGGATCCTGGCCGCCCAGGGGGCGCTGTCGGGGGTCGCGGCCTCGACCGAGCTGACCGGGATCCTGCCCGCCGTGGGCGACGCGGCGGTCCTCGCCACCGGCCTGACCGGCCCGCTGACCGCCACCTACACCGCCGTCCTGCTCGCCGACACCGCCGTACCGGCCTGGCACGAGGCCTACCGGGAGCTGCCGTTCCTGTTCGCCGGGAGCGCGCTGGCCAGCGCCGGGGCGGTGGGCATGCTGGCGACCCCGCGGGCGCAGGCTGGGCCGGCCCGCGTGGTGGCGGTGATGGGTGCCGTCGTGGAAAGCGTCGCGGGCGTGGTGATGGAACGGCGGCTCGGCCTGGTGGGCGAGCCGTACCGGCTGGGGAAGGCGGGGGGCCGGATGCGCGCGGCCCGCGTACTGACGGCCGGTGGCGGGCTGCTCGCGTCGATCGCCGGGCGCAGCCGTACCCTCACCGCCCTGTCCGGTCTCGCCCTTACGGCGGGCGCTTTGTGCACCCGGTTCGGCGTCCTGGAGGCGGGCAGAACCTCGACCGCCGACCCGAAGTACACGATCGTCCCCCAGCGGCAGCGGCAGGCGGTTTAACGCGAGTCAGCCTCTTGTAGGGCCGCGTCGAGAATCGTGTCCAGCACTTCCTGTGAACTTTGGAGCTGAGCGATCATCTCGGCGATGTGGGCGCGTTCGCGCCGCAGGTCCTCGATGAAGGTCGGGCAGCCGGAAGGCACCATCACTTCGCCATCGTCGTGCACGCAGTGCAGGACCCGGGCGATGACCGTGGTGGAAAGCCCGGCGGCGAGCAGGGACCGGATGTGGCGGACCGTCGGGATGTCCGCCTCGGTGTACTCGCGGTAGCCGTTGCCCAGCCGGACCGGTTTGAGGAGACCCTGCTCCTCGTAGTAGCGCAACAGCCGCTTGTTCACCCCGGTCTCGTGGGCCAGGTCGCCGATCCGCATCCGCCGCTTCCTCCGCCTTGACCTTCACATAGATGAGACCCCTTACCGTCCCAAGTATTGCCGACCAAGAAAAGCGAGGAGATGCCGATGTCAGGCGCAGTGATCATTGGCGCGGGTCCGGGGATCGGGCAGGCGGTGGCCCGTCGGTTCGCCAGGGAGGGACTGCCGATCACGCTGATCGCCCGCAGCGAGCGTACGCTGCGCGCCGCGGCCGAGGCGCTCGCTCCCAGCGGCGTCCCGGTTCTCACCTCGGAAGCCGACAGCACCGACCAGGCCGGGCTGAACGCCGCGCTCGACCAGGCGGTCAGCGAGCATGGCGTGCCGGACGTCGTCGTGTACAACGCCGCGATCATCCAGGCGGACGCGCCGGGCGAGCTGTCCGTACGCGGTCACATGGAGGCGTGGGCGGTGAACGTGGTCGGCGCGATCAACGCCGCGGCGCACGTCGCGCCCGCCATGGCGGAACGTGGCAGCGGAACGTTCCTGATCACGGGCGGCATGCCCGACCCCAAGCCGCAGTACGTGAGCCTCTCCCTGGGCAAGGCAGGAGTCCGAGCGCTGGTTGCGCTGCTCGACGAGGAGTACGGACCCTCCGGCGTGCACGTGGCGAGCGTCACCGTGGCCGGCCAGGTCGCCCCCGGCACGGACTTCGACCCGGACGACATCGCCGAGCGCTACTGGCAACTGCACACGCAGCCGCGACACCGGTGGCAGCGGGAAGTACTGCACGCCGGCCGCTCGTGATGACCGGTCCCCTCACTTGTTGATCATCTGAAGCGCGACTCGCGACCGTGGGCCACCATCGGGCTGACACCACGGGATACGGTCAGCGGAGGCGCAGCTGAGGGCCGTCCAGAGGGACCAGCTCGCCGATGATCGGGGCTCCGGGGATCTCGCCGGCCACCAGCAGGCCGCCGGAGGTCTGGGCGTCGGCGAGGAGCAGAAGGTCGTCCTCGCCGTAGCCGCCGGGATCGAGCCAGGGGCGGACCCAGTCGAGATTGCGGCGGGTTCCGCCGCTGACGTAGCCGTCGCGTACCGCCTCCCGGGCCCCTTCCAAGTACGGTACGGCCGCAGCGTCCACCACGGCCGTGACGCCGCTCGCCCGGGCCAGCTTGTAGAGGTGGCCCAGCAGGCCGAACCCGGTCACGTCCGTCGCGCACTTCGCTCCAGCGGCCAGCGCGGCCCGGGAGGCGTCGCGATTCAGGGTGGTCATGGCCGCGACCGCCTGGGGGAACACCTCGCCGGTCGCCTTGTGCCGGGTGTTGAGGACGCCGATGCCGAGCGGCTTGGTGAGGGAGATCGGGAGTCCGGGCCGGCCGCCGTCTATGCGCAGCAGCCGGGCGGGGTCGGCCAGGCCGGTGACGGCCATGCCGTACTTCGGCTCCGGGTCGTCGACGCTGTGGCCGCCCGCGACGTGACAGGCCGCCGCGTTGGCCACGTCCAGGCCGCCGCGCAGGACCTCCTTGGCCAGCTCCATGGGCAGCTTCTCCCTTGGCCAGCCGAGCAGGTTGACCGCCACCAGCGGCTCCCCGCCGACCGCGTAGACGTCCGACAGGGCGTTGGCCGCCGCGATGCGGCCCCAGTCGTGGGGGTCGTCCACCACCGGGGTGAAGAAGTCGGCGGTGGCCACGATCGCCCGGCCGCCGTCGATGCGGACCACGGCGGCGTCGTCCCCGTCGTCCAACCCGATGATCAGCTCGCCGACGTCGTCATGTGTGCGGAGTTCCGCCACCACGGCCTCCAGTTCGCCGGGTGGGATCTTGCAGGCGCAGCCGCCTCCGTGCGCGTACTGCGTCAGCCTGACCGTCTCGGTGGTGCGTGTCATGGCGCCCTCGGGTGGCTCGCGACGGGTGTGGCGTTCGAGGTCATACCCGCTGTGGCGGGTAGGTTCTGCGGTGGAGGCGTCTGGGCGCCTGGTGGCCCCCGCGGTCTTCAAAACCGACGAGGCCGAGGTCCTCGGCCTGGCGGGTTCGATTCCCGTCCGCCTCCGCTCTATTTTCGAAGGGTGGACCCACGCAGGCACGTACCCCGTACTGACGCCGTACTCGCCGATCCACGGCTGGTCGCGGCGGGCGGGCGGCTGGGCCGGTCGGTCGTCAAGGACGCGGTGGCGCGGGCGCAGCAGCGGGCGCGGAGCGGTGAGATCGGTCCCGAGGAGGTCGCCGACGCGGCGGTGGCGGCACTCCCGCCGCGGGCCGCGAGCCTGCGTGCGGTGATCAACGCGACCGGCGTGCTGGTCCACACCAACCTGGGGCGGGCGCCCCTGTCGCCCGCCGCGATCGAGGCGATGGCCGCCGCGGCCGGTGCCGCCGACGTGGAGTTCGATCTGGAGACCGGCGCCCGGGCGCGGCGCGGGCGGGGCGCGCTGGACGCGCTCGCCCGTGCCGTGCCGGCCGCCGAGGATGTGCACGTCGTCAACAACAACGCCGCCGCGCTCGTCCTGGTGGCGACCGTACTCGCCGCCGGTCGGGAGATCGTGATCAGCCGGGGTGAGCTCGTGGAGATCGGCGACGGGTTCCGCATCCCCGACCTGCTCGTCTCCACTGGGGCGCGGCTGCGCGAGGTCGGTACGACCAACCGCACCTCCTACCGCGACTACGCGGCGGCCGTAGGGCCGGAGACCGGATGCGTGCTCAAGGTGCACCCCTCGAACTTCCGGATCGAAGGCTTCACCGGCTCCGCCGAGGTACGCGAGCTGACCGGGCTCGGCGTGCCCGTCGTCGCCGACATCGGCTCGGGTCTGCTGGCGCGCGAGCCGCTGCTGCCTGAGGAGCCGGACGCGGCGACCGTACTCGCGGCCGGGGCGGACCTGGTGACGGCCAGCGGGGACAAGCTGCTCGGCGGACCCCAGGCGGGCCTCCTCCTCGGCCGCCGTGACCTGGTCGAACGCTGCAGGCGGCACCCGCTCGCCCGCGCATTGCGGGTTGACAAGCTGACGCTGGCCGCGCTGGAGGCCACGCTCCGCGGTCCTGTTGTGCCCGTCCGCCTGGCGCTGCACGCCGACCCGGCGGCGCTCGGCGACCGCGCCGCGGCCCTCGCCGGGCGGCTCGCCACGGCGGGAATCGACGCGCGGGCGGTGCCGAGCGAGGCCGCCGTCGGGGGTGGCGGGGCGCCCGGGGTGCGGCTGCCGAGCGCCGCCGTCAGCCTGCCCGAACGGCTCGCGGCACCGCTGCGCGTCGGTGATCCGCCGGTGGTGGGGCGGATCGAGGGCGGGCGGCTGCTGCTGGACCTGCGCACTGTTCCCGGCGACCGTGACGATGACGTGGCCCGCGCGATCCTCGGGACGAGCGGCCTTGGGGTGAGTGACGCCGAGGGGGTGGCTTCGGGGTGAGTGGCTTCGGGGTGAGTGGCTTCGGGGTGAGCTACTTCGAGGGGGTGGCTTCAAGGCGAGCGGTCTCGGGCCTGGCGGCTTCGGGGTGAGCGGCTGATGTACGTCGTGGCCACGGCGGGGCACGTCGATCACGGCAAGTCCACGCTGGTGCGGGCTCTCACCGGGATGGAGCCCGATCGGCTGGAGGAGGAGCGGCGGCGGGGGCTGACGATCGAGCTGGGGTACGCGTGGACCACGCTGCCTTCGGGGCGGCGCCTCGCCTTTGTGGACGTACCGGGGCATGAGCGGTTTCTCAGCACGATGCTGGCGGGGGTCGGTCCGGTGCCGGCGGTGCTGTTCGTGGTGGCGGCGGATGAGGGCTGGATGCCGCAGTCCGAGGAGCACCTGGTGGCGCTGGAGGCGCTGGGCGTACGGCACTGCCTGCTCGCGGTGACCCGAGCCGACCTCGCCGACCCAGCCCCGGCCCTCGAACAGGCGCGCGCTCGCCTGGCCTCGGCGGGGTTGGGTGACGCTCGCTCGGATGCGGCCGGATCGGGAGTGCGCCCGGATGCGGGCGGGGTGGGCGGTGGTGGTGGCCGTGGTGCGGTCGAGGCGGTGGTGGTGAGCGGGCGGACCGGGCAGGGGCTCGATGAGTTGCGGGAGGCGCTGGACCGGCTGGTCGCCGCGCTGCCCGCGCCCGATCCGGAGGCGCCGGTCCGGCTGTGGATCGACCGGGCGTTCAGCGTGACGGGCAGTGGCACGGTCGTGACCGGGACCCTGCCCGAGGGCGGCATTTCGGTGGGTGACGAGCTGGCGCTGGATGGCGAGCCCGTACGGGTGCGGGCGCTGGAGTCTTTGAAGGAGCCGCTGTCCTCGGTGACCGGCGTCGCCAGGGTGGCGGTCAACCTGCGCGGCCATGGCCTGCCGGAGCGCGGCCGGACCCTGGCCACACCCGGCCGATGGACGTGGACGGACCTGGTCGACGTCCGGACCTCCCCTGTGGGGCCGGAAAGGGGTGTCGTTTCGGCGGGTGGGGAGGAGTGGCGGCTGCCTCGGCTGCTGACCGCGCACATCGGGTCGGCGGCGGTGACGTGCGAGGTGCGGACGCTTGGCGGGCGTATCGTACGGTTGCGCCTGGCCCGCCCGCTCCCGCTCCACCTCGGAGACGTGTTGCTGCTGCGCGACCCCGGCCGCGATCGGGCCGAGGTGCGGGTGCTGGCGGGGGCGAGCGTGCTCGACGTGCGCCCGCCCGCGCTCGGCCGCCGCGGCGCGGCCCGGGCGCACGCCGCCCTGCTGGAGTCGGCCGCCCCGGATGCCGCCTCCGCCCTGCGCATCCACCGGCTGCTGCGCGCGGCCGACCTGACCGCCATGATCGGTACGCCCGGCCCATACTCGGCCGACTCCACGGTCTGCGGGGATTGGTACGCCGATCCCGAGTACTGGGCCGAGTTGGGTGAGCGGCTGGCCGCCACGGCGCGGCGGTACGCCGTCGAGCACCCCCTGGAGCCTGGCATGCCGATCGAGGCGGCCCGCCACGTGCTCGGGCTGCCTGATCGGCAGTTGGTCGCGGCGCTGGTGCGGTCGCCGTTCACGCTGGCCGAAGGGCGGATCGTGACCCGGCCTGCCGGGCTGCCCGAGCCGGTGGCGCGGGCGGTCGAGCGGCTGAGGGCGGAGTTGTCGGCACACCCCTTCCAGGCGCCGGAGGCCGGGCGGTTGGCCGAGCTGGGGCTGGGTTCCCGGGAGCTGGCGGCGGCCGTACGGGGCGGGCGTCTGTTGCGCGTGACCGAGGGGATCGTGCTGCTGCCCGGCGCGGACGTACGGGCGGCGGAGCTGCTGCGTCGTCTGCCGCAGCCCTTCACGGTCAGCCAGGCCAGGCGTGCCCTCGACACCAGCCGGCGGGTCGCGGTGCCGCTGCTCGAACACCTCGACCGGAGCGGGCTGACGCAGCGGGTGGACGACGTCCATCGCCGCTGCCTCTAACCACCACCCCCGCCCCACCACCCCCACAATCACTCTGACCTGGGATTCTTCTGGAGGGCGTTATATATTCGTGTTTGGGGATAAACCATCGTCATCGGGGGGTTGCGATGGTTGGAGACCTGCCGCGACGTCTCGTCGCGGAAGCCATCGGAACGATGCTGCTGGTTCTCTTCGGTGCCGGCTCCGTAGTCGCCGCGCTGGTCATGCAGAACGGCCGGTTGGACTACGCCGCGCTAGGCATCATCTCGCTCTCGTTCGCCCTGGTGGTCGCGCTCGTCATCTACGCCTTCGGCAGTACGTCCGGCGCGCACATCAACCCGGCGGTCACCATCGCCCTCGCCGCAGGACGCAGGTTCCCGTGGTCGGAGGTGCCGTTCTACATCGTCGCTCAGCTCGTCGGCGCGTTCGCCGGCGGGCTGTTGATCGTGGGCGGGTTCGGCCGGCGGGCGGTGGACAACGGCGTCGGGCTCACCGCGCTCGGCCAGGGCGTGAACTATGGGCAGGGCATCCTGTTGGAGGCGCTGGGGACGTTCCTGTTGCTGCTCACGATCATGGCGCTGGCGGTCGATCGGCGGGCGCCGAGCGGCTGGGCCGGTTGGATGATCGGGCTGGCCGTGGCGTGCGAGATCTTCGTGCTCGGCCCGCTGACAGGTGGCTCCGTCAACCCGGCCCGTACGTTCGGGCCGTACCTGACGACCACGGTGTTCGGTGGGAGCGCGCCATGGTTGCAGTACGGCGTCTACATCGCCGGCCCGATCATCGGCGCGGTGCTGGCAGTCGTGGTGTACGACCTGGTGGCGCGCCCAATGCGCGAGGTGCCCGCAACGGCCGAGCAGGGCGCTGCCGGAGAGATCATCGGTGCGCGAGGACAGGATGCGCGGGAACAGGAGCTGCCTGAGGCCGCTCACGGCGCCGCGGGAGACATCCCGTCGGCCCGGCGCCCGCACGACGACCGGATTCGTGACCGAGTGGGGCACATCGGCCGCCGCCGCTGGCGCCCCGGCCATGGGGGGTGATCCGTGATCACGTGAGCGAACGAACATCCGCCACCTATCGGGCAAGGGGGAGACATGCCCGGCAATAGGGGAGTTTCGTACGAGGGGCCAGGCAACGTCCAGGTACGCGAGACCGACTATCCCGAATTCGAGCTCAAGGACGGCCCGGGAGTGAACCCGGCCAACGTAGGGCGCAAACTACCGCACGCCGCCATCCTCAGAACGGTGGCGACGAACATCTGCGGCAGCGACCAGCACATGGTCCGCGGCCGCACCACGGCCCCGCCGGGCCTCATCCTCGGTCACGAGATCACCGGTGAGGTGATCGAAACCGGTTCCGACGTGGAGTTCACCAAGGTCGGCGACCTCGTGTCCGTACCGTTCAACATCGCCTGCGGCCGCTGCCGCAACTGCAAGGAGGGCAAGACAGGCGTCTGCGAGAACGTCAACCCCGACCGGCCCGGCTCGGCGTACGGCTACGTCGACATGGGCGGCTGGGTAGGCGGGCAGGCCGAGTACGTCCTGGTGCCGTACGCGGACTGGAACCTGCTCAAGTTCCCCGACAAGGAACGGGCCATGGAGAAGATCCTCGACCTGGCCATGCTCGCGGACATCTTCCCGACCGGGTTCCACGGCTGCGTGAGCGCGGGGGTGAAGCCAGGATCGACCGTCTACATCGCCGGTGCCGGCCCGGTCGGCCTGGCCGCGGCGACCTCGGCGTTCCTGCTCGGAGCCGCCGTGGTCATCGTCGCCGACCTGAACAAGGAGCGGCTGGACCAGGCCCACACCTTCGGCTGCGAGACCATCAACGTGGCCCTGGGCGAGCCGAAGGACCAGATCGAGCACATCCTGGGCGAGCCGGTCGTGGACTGCGCCGTCGACGCCGTCGGCTTCGAGGCCCGCGGCCACGGCGCGGAGTCCGACGTAGAGCGTCCCGCCACCGTGCTCAACACGCTGATGGACATCACCCGGGCGGGTGGCGCGCTCGGCATCCCCGGCCTGTACGTCACCGGTGACCCCGGGGCGCAGGACGAGGCGGCCAAGCACGGTTCGCTGTCCATCCGGTTCGGCCTCGGCTGGGCCAAGTCGCACTCCTTCGTCACCGGCCAGTGCCCGGTCATGAGGTACAACCGCCAGCTCATGATGGCGATCCTCAACGACCGGGTGCAGATCGCGAAGAACGTCAACGCGACGCCGATCTCGCTGGACGACGCGCCGCGGGGCTACCACGAGTTCGACGAGGGGGCCGCGCGCAAGTACGTGCTCGACCCGCACGGCATGCTCGCCAAGACGGCGTCCTGACGACGCGGTCTCCACTGCGAGCGGCGCGAAACCCGCCGCTCGCAGCACGGCCGGTCTCGACTGCGAGCGGCGCGGCGCGCGACGCGCCGCTCGCAGCCTGCCCGATCGATCACGATGAGGTCGTGGCGCGGCCGAACAACCGGCCGGCGAGGTCGACGCCCACGACCGTGCCGTTGTCGTCGCGGCTGAAGTAGCCGCGCTGCCCCTTCAGCCCGCCCTCGGTGATGATGTACTCGTCGCCGTCACCGGGCAGGAAACCGAAGGCGGCCGGCGCGTAGTCCGGGGGCATGTCGGCATCCGATGCCTGGCGGATCTCCGGCTTGATCCCGACCTCAAGGGTGAGCCGGTGCCCGTCCGTGGCGATGTCGAGGTTCATGGCGTCGATCTCGTAGCGGCCGACGACCTGCCGAGCCCGCGCCTGGTCGTAGGGGATCGGCTCGGGGTCCCGGTCGACCACGCCGAGGTGGTTCTCCAGTGCCCAGCGGACGACAGCCTGGTTGAAGGGGTAGCCGTCAGGGCCGCCGTTGGCCAGGGAGACGACGGCGAAGTCGCGTTCGGGCACGATGAGCAGCTCGGCGAACTGCCCGTTGCCCGATCCGCCGTGCCCGATGGTGTGGACCCCGTCCACCTCACGCAGGAACCAGCAGATGCCGAAGGCGTCGCCGAGCGTGCTGGCCCGCAGTTCGACCGTCGGCTCCTGCATGCGGCGCAGCGCCTCGGCGGGCAGCACACCGTCACCGGTGCCGAGGTGGAACCGGGCCCAGCGCAGCAGGTCGCTCACTGACGACACGCTGCCCCCGCCGGGGTAGTTGGCCTGCGCGCCGGCCCGCCACGACGTCCACGGCCGCGCGGCGCGCATCGAGCCGTCCTCGCCGCGGTTGTAGCCCACGGCGAACCGCCGGATCATGACGTCGTCATGATCGAAGAAGGTGTTCGACAGTCCGGCCGGCTCCAGGACCAGCGCGGCCACGGCCTTCTCGAAGGGCAGGCCGGTGACCTTCTCGATGACCCGCCCGGCCAGGTTGTAGCCGGCCTGGCTGTAGGAGGCCCGGGCGCCGGGCGGCGCGATCAACGTCAGCTCGTTCAGCTTCGCCACGAACGCGGCCAGGGAACCGTCGCTCCCATCGGTGTCGATCAGGTTCCAGTCGAGCCCGGCGGTGTGGTTGAGCAGGTTCAGCACGGTGATCCGCGCGGCGGCGGCCTCGTCCGCGAGCCTGAGCTCGGGTACGTAGCGGCGCACCGGCGCGTCCAAGTCCACCTTGCCCTCCGCGACCAGGCGCATCATCGCGGTCGCGGTGAAGGACTTGGTCACCGAGGCCAAGGGGAACAGCGTCTTGTCATCGACCGGCAGCGGGTTCTCGAGGCTCGTCACCCCATGAGAGGCGACGAACTCCTGGCCGCCGGCCAGCACTCCCACGGCAACACCGGGAATGTCGAACTCCTTGGCCGTCACCGCGACGAACTCGGCCAGCTTCTCCTGCGACATCGTGTGTCCCCTCTTCTCCCGACCGTTCGCGTCGAGATCTCGTACGTTTCGGCGTGCAGGTAGGACGATGGCCGCCATCGCTGATACGGGCCTGACAGCGCCGTGATACGCGCTCTCAGTCCCAAATGAGCCGCACACCAGCGGGACGCTCCGGAGTCCGCGCACGACCGCCGCCACATCGAGCCGTCCCTCACCGAAGGGCAGATCACCACGATCGAGGATGATCTCTACCGGTCCATCGACGCCGCCGCCGAAGGGCGTGACCTCGGGTAGATCGGGCGGCATATAACCTTTTGGTCGCTTTGGTATGTAATGCGATGATCGGAGGCGTCGACTGCCGAGCGGATGGGTGGAAGCATGACGGATGATCATCGTCGGAAGGCGTTGGTGGTACGGGGCGGCTGGGAAGGGCACGCGCCGGTCGCGGCCACCGAGCTCTTCGTCCCCTACCTGGAGAAGCAGGGGTTCGAGGTGAGCCGGGCGGACTCCCCGGCGCCGTACGCGGACTCCGCGTTCATGGCCGGGATCGATCTCATCGTGCAGTGCTACACGATGGGCACGATCGAGCAGGCCGAGCTCGACGGCCTGCGGGCCGCGATCGAGTCAGGCACGGGGATGGCGGGCTGGCACGGCGGCATCGCCGACTCCTACCGCAACTCCTCCGACTATCTGCACCTGATCGGCGGGCAGTTCGCCTGCCATCCGGGTAAGGAGCCGGCCGAGCGGCAGGGCTCGGCGGCGGACAACTTCGTGCCGTACACCGTGAACATGCTGCCCGAGGCGGCCGGCCACCCCATCACGGAGGGCATCGCGGACTTCGGCCTCGTGACCGAGCAGTACTGGGTGCTGACGGACGACTACATCGACGTGCTGGCCACGACGACGCAGCAGGTCCGTCCGTGGGACCCCTGGCATAGGGAGGTCACCTCGCCGGCGATCTGGACCCGGCAGTGGGGGAGCGGGCGGATCTTCGTCGCGACCCCGGGGCACAGCCTCGACGTCCTGGAGGACGAGAACGTACGCACCATCATTGAGAGGGGCTTGCTGTGGGCCAGCCGGTGAACGTGGGCGTCGTCGGATGCGGCGCCATCTCGGCGCAGTATTTCCAGACCATCGACCGGCTGCCGGCGTTACGGCTCGTCGCGGTGGCCGATCTGGACCTTGACCGGGCGCGGGAGGCGGTACGGCCCTATACGGGCGTCGATGTGCTGAGCGTGGCGGAGCTGCTGGCGGACTCCCGCATCGACATCGTGCTCAACCTCACCATTCCGGCCGCCCACGCCGAGATCGCGCTCCAGGCCATAGCGGCCTGCAAGGACGTCTATTGCGAGAAGCCCCTTGCCGCGACCGCCGAGGAGGCCGCCGGGATGCTGCGGGCGGCCGGCGCCGCTCAGGTGCGCGTGGGGTGCGCGCCGGACACCGTGTTAGGCACGGGTACGCAGACGGCGCGCAAGGCGATCGACGACGGCCTGATCGGCCGGCCCATCGCGGCGACCGCGACGATGATGACGCCCGGTCACGAACGCTGGCACCCGAACCCCGACTTCTACTACGTCCCCGGCGGCGGCCCGCTCCTGGACATGGGCCCCTACTACGTGACCAGCCTGGTGACGCTGCTCGGCCCGGTGGCGTCGGTCGTCGGCGCGGCCAGCCGTACGCGGGCCAAGCGCACGATCGGCTCGGGACCCCGCAAGGGCGAGGAGATCCCGGTGACGGTCGACACGCACGTCAC
The DNA here is from genome assembly GCF_020215705.1 of Nonomuraea aurantiaca. GTDB lineage: Bacteria > Actinomycetota > Actinomycetes > Streptosporangiales > Streptosporangiaceae > Nonomuraea > Nonomuraea aurantiaca. The sequence continues at coordinate 95,147 of NZ_JAIWNB010000025.1, forward strand.
CGGAGTGCTCGTCCACACCTCGGGAGCGCTGTCCACGCTGGTGATGAGCTTCGACGGGGCGGCGACCAAGGCGCCCAACATCGAAGTGCACGGCGAGACGGGCTCACTCGTCGTGCCCGACCCGAACTACTTCGACGGATCCGTCCTGGTGTCGGAGGTCGGTGAGGACGGCTGGCGGACTCTCCCCGTGGCGGCCGGCTACGTCGAGGGCGGGCGCGGGGTGGGCCTGGCCGACTTCGCTTCGACCCCGGCGGGCGAGGAGCCTCGGACGAGTGGATCGCTGGCCTTCCACGTGCTCGACGTCATGGAGTCGCTGCTGGCCTCGGCGCACTCCGGCGCGGCGGTCACCATCACGAGCACCTGCGAACGCCCTTCGCCGGTGAATCTGACTCAGCCCGCCGACTAGAGGTAAATGTCCGTTTTGCTCGAACTTTTTGGAGGAACTTAAGCAAGATCTGCTTCTGCATTGCCCGGGATTTCGCTTCATCGTTAGACCGTCAGGTGAACCTTGCCATGACCCTTTACCCCCCGGGCAAGAGAAGCAGGTCCTCATGGTCAGACGATCCCTCGCCACGTTAGCCGCCGCCGTCACCTCCCTGATCGCCGTCCTCGCGTTCGCGCTACCGGCCCATGCGGTGACTCTGGAGCAGAAACTCGCCGCGCTCTCCGGATTCACCCAGCCCACCGCCGCCAGCGCCGCCTCCTGGCGCGCCGCCTGGCAGAACCAGGCGGCATGGGCCGAGTACGCCTTCGACTGGTCCACCGACCTGTGCTCCAGCAGCCCCGACCAGCCGCTCGGTTTCGATTTCCGGATGCCGTGCCGGCGACACGATTTCGGTTACCGAAACTACAAGGCCGTAAGCCAGTTCCCGGCCAACAAGGACCGTATCGACAGCGCCTTCTATTTCGATATGAAGCAGGTGTGCGCCGGATACTCGGGAATCTCCAAGTCCACCTGTGACGGCCTCGCCTGGACGTATTACCAGGCAGTCCGGCAGCTGGGCGACCTCGTCGTCACCGACGACCAGATCCAGCAGGTCAAGCGGGACGCCGAACGGAACGCCCAGAACTCCGACGCCTAAGACCGGCGGAGACGGAGGATGCCGCCGTCGGCTCAGTCGCCGAACGTCACATCCTTCGTCTCCACCACGGCGGCGGTGCGGCCGGGCGCCGTGTGGTAGCGCCAATAGAGGTTGGTGTGCGCGATGACCTTGTCCGGCGGCGGAGCGCCCCACGCGCTCTGGTCCTCGGTCGTGTGTGCGTCACCGACGAGCGTCACGTCGTAGCCACGGACGAAGGCGCCATGGATCGTGGACCGGATGCATTCGTCCGTCTGCGCGCCGGTCGCGACCAGGCGTCCGACTCCGGCCCCGGCCAGCACCTCCTCCAGATCGGTGTCCTCGAAGGAGTCGGCGAACGTCTTGTGCACCAGCGGCTCCGCCTCCCGGCGGGTCAGCTCCGGGACGTATTGCCAGGCGTCGCTCCCCTTCGGCAGCTGCTCGCTGGAGTGCTGGATCCAGACGATCGGGACACCCTCTTCGCGAGCCCGGTCGACGAGCGTGCCGATGTTGGCGACGACCACGTCACGCTGGTGCGTATCCGCCACGACGCCCATCTGGACGTCGATCACCAGCAAGGCGGTGTTGGGGCGATCTGACAGCGTGGTCACGATGATCTCCTCACGACGATCTCCTCACGATGATCTCCTCTGCCGGCCGGACATGCCACGTGGGTCAGACTAGGCGGCCCCACCGACAATCCGCCGACCCTCAGCGTGGTGAGGCTTCCCGGATGGTCAGGAGCCAGGTCTCGAAGTCCGAGACGGCGTCGTCCATCGTCCGCTGAACCACCTCTTTGACCGCGGTCCTGGCCAGCCGGTGACGTAGCGCGGCGTCGTCGAGCAGCCGGACGATGCCCTCGGCCAGCGCGTCTGGATCTCGCGGCGGGCAGAGCAGGGCCGTGCGGTCGTGCTCCGCGTAGCTGTCCATGCCGTGGTTCCGCGTCGAGACCAGCGCGGCACCGCAGGCCATGGCCTCGGCGCCGGGAAACCCGAACCCCTCGTACTCCGACGGCACGGCGAACACGGCCGACCGGTTGTAGAGGCCGCGCAGCCGGGCGTCGCTCGGCCCCGGATGGTGCTCGATCCAGAAGGGCAGCCGGTCGGCGTCGTACGCGCCGAAGGACCACGCCCGCACGACCCCGGGGCGCGCCTCCCGCGCCAGCTCCAACGCGGTGATCGCGTCGCCGGTCCGTTTCGACCATTCGCGGCGAGCGGGAAAGCCGACCAGGACCCGCTCCGCCGAGTCGATCGGGGTCCGCAGGAAGAAGGTCGAGCTGTCGACGGCGCATTCCACCAGAGCGCACGGCGCCCCGGAAACGCTCTCGACGATGGACCGCAGCCGCCGCGCGCCCACGGCGATGGGCCAGCCGGTACGCATGGCCGATTCCATCGCCTCCCGCGCCGCTCCGTCGGGACGCAAATAGCTTTCGTAGTCCTGCAGGAACAATGCCTTAAGGCCCAGATACGCGGGAAGGGCGGCCACAAGCGGCACGACCTGCCAGGTCGTCGCCAGTACGACGTCGAAGGGATCGTGCCGTCCGGAAAGCGTATGGAGAAAGTCGGCCGGGTCGGATACCAAAACGCTGCGGGTCCGCGGCCCGGCGGAGAACCACGGGTGCGGATGGGCGTCCGGCGGCATTATCGGCACGACCGCCCTGGTCGGCGGCCCGAGAGGATGGCGTACGGGCCGCCGAGGATGGACGAGCAGAATGTCATGGCCCCTTTCCCCCAGGCGGGAGGCATAGGAGTAGACCGTCTTGAGCGCGCCGATAGGCGCGGATGAGGCCCTGGCCATGATGAATGCCACGCGCACGGTCATCGCCTCCCAGTAAGCGATTCCATAGACAGTTTCTTGCGCGGGCGGGTATTCGGGAACCTCGACTGCAGCCCTGCCCCTGTCGCTGGAGCACCTTCTTCACTAGATACGAAGCCTGACGGGAAATCAATGACACCTGTTGGGCTTTTCTGGTGAAATATCCTGATGCAACGGACGCGGCAACTGGGCCACGAGTCCTCGGTCCAGCTCGTCGTCGGCGCCGCCGTCCGGATCCTGCTCGGCCGGCTCCGGCACGCGCTGCCGGGTCTCGACCTGGTCCTCGCCGGCGATCTCCTGATCCCGGGAGGCCGTCAGACGGCCGTGCGCGAACGGTAGGTAACCTTCGTGTCACCGCTGGCTGACTTGTGTTGTTTGGCGTCGCCAGCGATATGTGATGAGATCACTGCGCACTTAACGATCTCCTCACCCAAGGGGTCAAATGGCAACGAACCTCCCCTCCTTCCCTGTCGTGGACGAGAACCCGCTCGACACCTGTATCCGGTTTCGGGAGATCGCTCCCGTGGTGCAGGTGGAATTCCCAGGGGGCGTGCCCGCCTACCTGGCCCTGACCCACAAGGCCGTACGGGAGATCCTCGCCGGGGACAACAAGACCTTCCTCAAGGACCCCAAGCACTGGCCCGCCCTGCACGACGGATCGATCCCCGAGGACTGGCCGCTGCGCGCCATCGTCCAGGGCGGTCACCTGTCCACCGTGGACGGTGGCGACCATCGGCGGCTGCGCGGTCTGATCATGAGCGCGTTCACGCCGGCCCGGGTGCAGGCCATGGAGGCGCGGATCCAGCAGATGGTCGATGAGTTACTGGATGAGGTGGCGGCCGCCGGTGACGGTGTGGACCTGGTCCCCGCCTTCACCGAGGCGCTGCCGATGTGGGTGATCTGCGAGCTGTTCGGCGTGGCGCCCGAGGACCGGCTGCGGCTGCGGAACTGGACCTCCACCCTGCTGGCGCACACCACTCCGCCGGAGGTGGCGTTCGCGGCGCAGAACGACCTTATGACCTTCCTGCACGCGCTGGTGGAGCGCAAGCGGCGCGAACCAGGTGACGACCTCACCTCCGGCCTGGTCCAGGTCCACGACGCGGATGACAAGCTCACCACCGACGAACTGGTCGGCGTGCTGTGGATCATGCTCGTCGCCGGTCACGAGACCACCGTGCACCTGCTCGGGTCCGCCATCGTGGCGCTGGCCCAGAACCCCGGCCAGCTCGCCTTGGCCAAGGCTGAGAACCGGTGGGCCGACGTGGTCGAGGAGACCGTGCGCTACCGCCACTCGGTGATGATGACCAGCTTCCGCTTCACGGCGGAGGACGTGATCATCGCTGGGGTGCCCATCCCCAAGGGCAGTGCGGTGGGCGTGGTCTACCAGGCCACCGGCATCGACCCGGCGGAGCACGGCCCGAGCGCGAACCAGTTCGACATCACCCGTGAGCAGACCGGAAGCCTCGGTTTCGGCCACGGCCCGCGCTACTGCATCGGGGCGGGGCTGGCCAGGCTGGAGAGCCGGCTGGCGCTCGAGACGCTGTACCGGAGATTCCCGGACCTCAGCCTCGCGATCGACCCCGACGACATCCCCTACTCCCCGTCGTTCTTCACGATCGGCCCGCTGTTCCTGCCGGTCAACCTCGGTGTGGCCCAGCCCTGACGTACCGCTGTCCGGCCTGGCAGCCGACGGTTGCCGGGCCGGATCTCGGGGCCTGGGCGGGCAAACGTAGATCATGTAGGGTGAGCCCGGCGTATCCTCCGACGGCCTGGAGCCCGCTGTGCCGCACATGTCTCGTCGCCAGGTTCTCTCCCTGTTCCCCGCCGCCGGTCTACTCGCCGTAGCCTCCCCTTCGTACGCGACCGCGGGGATCGATCACGCGCGGCTGCTCGCCAACACCGTGGCGATGTTCGCGGGGACCCCGGACGTCAACGCCCGGCCCGAGGTGGCCGCCAAGCTCACGTCGATCCTCAACACCGCCAGGCAGCGGCTGACGGCCATGGACAAGGCGGCCGACGGTGAGTTGTTCGCCGGTCTGAGTCTCGGCACCGACGACGCCAACCTGCGACTGGCCTTCCAGTACCTGTACGAGATCGCGCTGGCGACCCGCACGCCCGGCGGCGGGCTCAACGAGGACGCCGCCGCCCAGCGGCGGGTCATCGACGGTCTGCGGTGGCTGCACGAGCGCTACTACGGCGACCAGTCGAAGGGCTACTACGGCAACTGGTTCAACTGGGAGATCGGGATCTCCATCCAGGTGAGCAGGACGCTGGCCCTGCTGGCCGACCGGGTGCGGGAGGAGCGGCCCGACCTGACGGCCACCTACATCGCCTCGATGGACGCCTACCTGCGCAACGGCAAGAACGGCGACGTCGACCTCGACTCCCGCTTCCATACCGGGGCGAACCTGGCCGACATCACCGCGAACCGGATTCTGCAGGGCGCGCTCACCGGCGACGACGCCCGGGTCGACAAGGCCATCACCGACCTGGCCACCGTCTTCGCCACGGTCGACCCGTACAACCTCCAGCACGGGGTCACCGACGGCTACTACCGCGACGGCTCCTTCATCCAGCACGACTCGGTCGCCTACACCGGCTCCTACGGGCGCAGCCTGCTGACCCGGGTCGTCCAGACCCTCAAGACGCTCGAGGGCGCGGCGAGCGGCGGCGTCCCCGACCTGCCCGGCGTGGTGTACCGGTGGATCAACGACGGCTTCGCCCCGCTGATCTTCGAGGGGTGGCTGATGGAGATCGTCAAGGGGCGGGCGGTCTCGCGCACCGGCACCGGCTACGCCGACGTCGGGGTGATCGTGGAGGCCATCGCCGACCTGGCCGACCACGTCGGAGCCGCCGAGGCGCTCGCGCTGAAGAAGTACGTCAAGTTCCTGCCGGCCGCCGACACGACCGCCTTCGCCTCCCCGGTCAGCATCGCCCGCTACGCGGCCATCCGCGCCGACGCCGCCATCCCGGCCGCCGACTTGAACGCGCCCGAGCGCTGCGTGGCGTTCAACGCCATGGACAGGACCGTCCACCGGCGCCCCGGCTACGCCTTCGCGCTGGCGCGCAGCTCCGACCGGATCAGCAAGTACGAGTACATGAGCGGCGAGAACCTCATGCCCTGGTTCCAGGGCGACGGCGCGCACTACCTCTACCTCGCCGGCGAGGACCAGCGCGAGGCGTTCGGCGTCGACTACTACACGGCCGTCTCGCCGTACCGGCTGGCCGGGATCACCGCGCCGGTGGAGGATCGGCGGACGGTGCCCGAGCTGTACGGCCGGCTCTGGTACGAGAACCCGGGCCACCCGCTGAACTTCACCTCCTCCTCGGAGTCCCAGAACACCTACGTGTACTTCCCGCGCGCCGAGAACGCCTTCTCCGGCGGCGCGACGCTCGGCGCGTACGGCGTGTCCGGCATGGTCCAGTCCGACGACGCCGCCTATACCGCCAAGCAGGCGGGCATCCTGCCCGACGACTTCGTCGCCTACCAGAACGCCCGCGCGACCAAGTCCTGGTTCCTGCTCGACGACGAGATCGTGGTGCTGGCCGCGGGCATCTCCGGTCAGGGCGGCCGCGCGGCGGTGACCACCGTGGACAGCCGCATCGCCGCTCCCGGCGACGCGGTCACGCTCACCGGCGAGGGCTGGACCGGCCGCCCCTGGCAGGCGGGCGACACCACGCCGCCACGCTGGCTGCGCTACGCCAACGGCACCCGTCGTACGGCGGTCGGTTACGCCTTCCTCACCCGGCAGCCCGTCGCGGCCGGGCTGGAGACGGTGACCCGCAGCCGCAGGGTCGTGCGCGCGACCAACCCCGACACCAGCGTGACCAAGAACGTCTTCACCGCCACGGTCACCCACCCCGCCACCGGCGGCGTCACCGCCCTCGCCTACGCCCTGGTCCCGAACGCGACGGAGGCCCGCCTGCACGGCTACGCGAACGGCCCGCTGACCGTCCTGGCCAACGACCGGCACGTGCAGGCGATCAAGCACAGGACCCTGGGCATCGTCGCCGCCAACGTCTTCACCGACGGGCCGCGGCACGCCGAGCGCCTGCTCATCGACGGTCCCGCCTCGGTCATCGTCCGCTCCGGCCAGCGCACGGTCGTCGCCCTGTCGGACCCCACGATGAAACGCGACCGCGTCACCGTCGTCCTGGCCGGCGCGCCCCTCCGGCTGGACACGGCCGACGAAGGGGTGATGGTACGGCGGGTGCCGGGCGGCACCCTGATCCAGGCGGCGACCCGCCACGCCCACGGCCGCACCTTCACCGCCACCCTGCGCTGAGCCTGTTGACCTGCACAAACCGTTAAGGAACGATTGTTCTTGACTAATCATTCCTTAACGCGTACGTTTGCCGCATGGGACGACCGAGAGGATTCGACGAAACCGAGGTGATCGCGGCGGCGGCAGCGCTGTTCGCGAACCGGGCCTACGACGGGGTCTCCGTCGACGACCTGGTCACCCACCTCGGCGTGCATCGCAACAGCCTGTACAAGACCTTCGGCAGCAAGCGGGGCCTGTACCTGGCGGCCTTGCGATGGCACGTGAAGCACCAGGTCCAACCGCTGATCTCCGAGGTCGGCGCGGCGCGCGACATCGACGAGGCGGTGCGCGGCACGCTGGCCGCGCACAACGACGACGTGGGCGCCCTGGACCTGCTGCTGATGGCGGCGACCGAGCGCGCGCCCGTCGACGAGGAAGTCCGCACCGAGGTCAGCGCCGCTCTGCACGCCCTCGACCGGGCCGTGAGCACCGTGCTGACCGGCACCACCTCCGACAACGGCGACCAGCCCGCACCGGCGCTGGCCGAGGCGCTGACCTCGGCGTTGATCGGGTTGCGGCTACGCGCCAGAGCCACCGCCAGCCCTACCGAATCCGACCTGGCGGGAGCGGCTCTGGCGCGACACCTCGGCCCCGCATGACCTGATATCTCACCCACTTGCGGAAACAAGGAGTACGACATGGCACACCTGCACGCCGACGGCGACACGCTCGTCGTGGAGATCGAAGGACTGGACAAACTCTGGGCGCTGAAGAGCCGCCTGACGATCCCGCTGGCCAACATCCGCGGCGCCACCGCCGACCCCGGCATGATCAGAACCCCCAAGGGCATCCGCGCACCCGGCTCGCACCTCCCCGGAGTGATCACCGCGGGCACCTTCCACATCGACGGCGAACGCGTCTTCTGGGACGTCCGCGACCCGGCCAAAGCGGTCGTCATCGAGCTGGCCGACGAACGCTACGCCCGTCTGGTCATCCAGGTCGACGACCCCCGCAGCACCGTCGACCTGGTGGAGAGCCTCATCACCCGCACATGACCAGCCCCCCTGCGGGTGATGGAAGCGGAGCGGCCCGGCGGTCGCCGTCGCCCAGGACGCGGGTCACAGCCGCAGCTCCCTCTTGAGGATCTTGCCGACGGGGTTCCTCGGCAGCGCCTCCACGATCTCCAGTCGCTCCGGGAGCTTGTAGGAGGCGATGCCCTGGTCCCTGAGGAAGGCGACGACCGACTGGAGGTCGATCTCTCCCTTGGGCACCACGACCGCGCAGACCTTCTCGCCGAGCACGTCGTCGGGGTAGCCGGCGACCGCCGCCTCGGCGACCGAGGGGTGTCCGGCGAGCAGGGCTTCCAGCTCGGCGGGGGCGATGTTCATGCCGCCGCGGATGATGATGTCCTTGGCGCGGTCGACGTAGCGCAGGTATTGACCCCGGTCGCCGGCGATCTCGAAGAGGTCTCCGGTCCTGAGGTAGCCGTCCTCGTCGAACGGGTCCACCGAGGCCGTGCCCGGCAGGTAGCCCGCGAAGACCGTGGGACCACTCAGGTACAGCTCGCCGGGGACTCCCGGTTCGGTGATCTCCTTCCCGTCCGGCGCGACCAGCTTGGTACGCACGCGGTCGAGCAGCTCCGGCGCCCCCGGCGCTCCCGGGCGCGGGAAGAAGCGGGCGCGGACCTCCGGGTCGGGCATGTGGGCGGGGTCCGACAGCAGGGCGATGCCCTCGTTCGAGCCGAAGAAGTTGATGATCGCGATGCCGTGCTCCTCCTGCCAGCCGCGCACCATCGGCGGCGGCAACGGGGCGGAGCCCGAGCCGATCCGGGTGAGCGAGGAGATGTCGGCCCTGGCCAGGATCGCCTTCTCGCGCAGCAGCAGGGTGAGCAGCGCGGGCGGGGCCAGGGTGTAGGTGACCCGCTCGGCCGCGATCTGGGCGAGGTAGGTGGGCAGGTCGAAGGGGTGGTGCTGGACGAGCACGGCACCGACCCGCAGCCACGGCAGGAAGACGCCGCCGATGCCGGCCATGTTCACCATCGGGAAGGGGTTCAGGATCACGTCCTGGCCGGTGAGCGCGGGCGCGGCCGTACAGATGGCCTCGACCGCGAGCCAGTCGTAGTGGCACCTCGGCACGCCTTTGGGCGTGGCTTCGGTGCCGGAGGTCCAGCAGATCGTCACCAGCTCGGCGGGGTCGGCCGCCCGCCCCGGTGCCTCGGCGCCGGTCACGCCCTCCAGGTCGCCCGGCCACGACAGCGTCGGGGTGCCCGCCGGCGCTCTGGACTCCCGGCCGGTGACCAGCAGCCCGGCGCCGGACAGGGGCAGCAGCTGAGCCAGCTCGTACGCGCGGTACTGCACCGGGAACGGCGTGACGGTCGCGCCGAGCCGGACCGTCGCGAGGAAGCTCACCGCCAGCTCGACGCCGTTGGGCAGCTGCACGGCCACCACGTCGCCGGGACCGACCCCCCGGGCGCGCAGCACGCCGGCCACCCGGTCCACCTCCGCGCCGAGCTGTCCCCAGGTCAGCCGTTTCACCGGACCGTCGAGCGCTTTGTTGGGCGGGTCCACGATGGCCGTCTTGTCGGGCCGGGCCGCCACCTGCGTCCTGAGGAGCTGGTCAATCGTGTCACCGGTCCACCAGCCGTTGGCGGTGTAGCGGGCGATCCGGTCGGCGGAATGCGTCATCGCGACTCCCGTGGCGTGATGGCCGCAACACTAGAAAGCAGAAATGAGGCCGTCAACGCCGGGATATTGACGCCTGACTTCGCCAATCGTAGCTTCCAGGCATGGCCGACATTGCCGTGATGACGGATGAATCGGGCGAGTCGAACCCGTACCTGCTGGGCGTCTACGCCCCGGTCCAGGACGAGGTCACCGCGGACGAGCTCACGGTGATCGGCCGGATCCCTACGGACCTCAACGGCGTCTATCTCCGCAACGGTCCCAACGCCCGCTTTCCGGTGACGGGCCGCTACCACTGGTTCGACGGCGACGGCATGGTGCACGCCGTGCACTTCGAGAACGGCCGGGCCCGCTACCGCAACCGCTGGGTGCGTACGAGGGCCTTCGAGGCCGAGTCCGCCGCCGGCCGCTCGCTCTGGACCGGCGTGATGGAGAACCCGAAGGGCAACCCATTCGGCAACGCGCGCGGCCTGCCCTTCAAGGACACGGCCAACACCGATGTGATCTTCCACCGGGGCAGGGTGCTGGCCTCGTGGTATCTGTGCGGCGCGCCGTACAGTCTGGATCCGCTCTCGCTGGAGACGCTCGGCGTCGACACCTTCCTCGACACGCTCAACGGTGACTTCATGGCGCATCCCAAGGTGGACGAGCGCACCGGAGAACTGTTCTGGTTCGACTATGGGCCGCGCCCGCCGTACCTGCGCTACGGCGTGGTCGGACCCGGCGGCAGCGTCGAGCACTGCGTGGAGCTGGACCTGCCGGGGGCCCGGCTGCCGCACGACATGGCGATCACGCGGGACCACGCGATCCTCATGGACCTGCCGCTCTACCAGGACCTCGACGCCGCCCGGCAGGGCCGCTACAAGCTGACCTTCGACCGGGAGCTGCCCGCCCGCTTCGGCGTGCTCCCGAGGCGCGGCCGGGCGGACGAGATCCGCTGGTTCGAGGCGAAGCCGTGCTACATCTACCACGTCGTCAACGCCTGGGAAGAGGGCGACGAGATCATCCTGGACGTCTGCCGGGTCACGCGCCCGACGCCGTCCACGAACGGCTCGCCGCTGGCGCGGATGATCTCCTATCTGAAGCTCGACGCGCGGATGTACCGCTACCGCTTCGACCTGCGGACCGGCCGCACCTCGGAGGGGTACGTGGACCCCGACCACAACACCGAGTTCCCCTCGATCGACACGCGCGCCACCGGCCACCCCACGCGGTACGCCTACAACGTCACCGTGGCCGACGCCGAGACCAACCTCTTCGACGGCCTGGTCCGCTACGACAACGTCACCGGCGCCAAGGAGACCTACTCCTACGGCCCCGGCCGGTACGGCAGCGAGGCCCCCTTCGCCCCCCGCGACGGTTCGACCGGCGAGGACGACGGCTACCTGGTCAGCTTCGTCACCGACGAGCGGGAGGGCCGCACCGAGGTGCAGATCCTGCACGCCGCCCGGCTCTCGGAGGGCCCGATCGCCCGCGTGCTGCTGCCGCAGCGGGTCCCGCTCGGCTTCCACGCCACCTGGGTACGGGCTGAGCAGCTGGCGTGAATCCTTCGCTGACGGTCTCCCTCGGGCTGTGGCAGGATCGGGCCGCGGAAGAGGCTTTGCTGACGGCCCGCGCCGCTGACGAGCTGGGCTATCCGTCGCTCTGGATCGGCGAGATGGCGACATATGACGCCTTCGCCCTGGCCACGGCCGTCGGGCTGGCCACCACGCGGATCGGTCTCACCATCGGCCCGCTGGCGGTGTCCGTACGCGATCCGATGATGATCGCCATGGGGACGGCCTCGGTCGCCGCGCTGACCGGGCGGCAGGTGGACGTCGCGGTGGGCACTTCCAGCCCGCTCGTCGTGGAGGGCTGGCACGGGCGTTCGCGCGCCCGCTCCGCGACCGCGCTGCGGGAGGCCGTCGAGGCCCTTCGGCCGCTGCTGGCCGGCGAGCGCTCCGACTTCGCGGGCACGTGCGTGGCGAGCAGCGGCTACCGCCTCCGGCTGCCCGCGCCGCGCTCGCGGCTGTCGGTCGCGGCCTTCGGGCCGTCAGCCGTCCGGACCGCCGCCCTGGCCGACCGCATGGTGCTCAACCTGATCACGCCTGCCTCGGCCGGGCGGCTGATCGCCCAGTTGCGCGCCGTCAATCCGGCCACGTCGGTGGTCGCCTGGGTCACCGCCGCCGTGGACCCCGACCGTGAGGCCATCAATCGCATCCGGCGGGCTGTGGTCGGGTACCTGCCCGCTCCCGGGTACGGCGAGATGTTCGCCGAGGCGGGCTTCGCCGACGTCGTCGCCTTCGCCCGTACCCGGCCTCATCCTCGGGAGTTGTTCGCCGCGGTGCCTGACGAGCTGGTCGCCTCGGTCTCGCTGCTCGGCGACGTGGATGCGATCGGTGCACGGCTGGCCGCTTATGCGGCGGCCGGGGTGGAGGAGGTCGCGCTGGTGCCGGTGAGCACGGACCGCGACCCCGGCGGCACGGCCACGCTCAAGGCCCTGGTCACCGCCTATTGAGGGTCAGGGCAAGGAGGTTCGCGGGTCAGTACATCCTTGTGGTGCTGCGCTGGATGGTGCCGGGGGACAGGCGGATGCGGTTGGCCGTGACCCGGTGGCCGCGGGTGTCGGTGACCCGTACGGAGAAGGGGCCCTGGCCCGCGCCGGACTCGGCGATCCAGTAGTTGAAGTCGGCGCGGGCCAGCTTGCGCCAGGCCCCGCCGGTGGACTTCACCTCGACCGAGGTGAGCGGGTTGCCGTGGTCGATGACCAGCAGAGCCAGCCACCACTGCGACGACCCCTCCTTGACGCGGAAGGAGAGCGGCCGGCCGACTCGCGGGTCGGCGACCGGGCGGTAGGTGACGCCCACCAGGCCCTTGCCGGGGTCCGCGACGCGGGCGAAGGCCGTACGGCTCAGGTCGATGTGCCCCGCCTTGCACTCCGGGCACTGGTCGACGACCTTGACCCGGACGGTCCCCTTCGGGCCGGTGACGTCCAGGTAGCCGCCACAGGCAGCGGCGGCGGCGTACTCGCCGGGGGAGAGCGCGACATAAAGGTTGCCGGCGGGAGGCGCCGGATACGAGCAGTTGCCGCCTCCTGATTGGAGCTCGTATAAGGTCGCCTGCCCGCTCCGGGCAGGTTGTGCCAGGGCGGGGGCGGAGAGGAGCGAGGTCGCGGCGAGCGCGGTGGCGAGAACGGCGGGTATGCGTCGCATCCGGGGGTTCCTCTCGTAAGGGACGGATGTGACAGTAGCGAAAAGAGTGGATCTCAGTACGGTAAAGCGCCATATGTCGGGTCAGGTGAACAGCTGGCCGCCGTTGACGTCGATGGTCGCGCCCGTGATGGCCTTGGCGTGGTCGGAGGCGAGGTAGATGACGGCGCGGGCCACGTCCTCCTCCGTGGCGATGCGGCGCAGCGCCATCGCCGAGACGTCGAGCGCGCGGATCTCCTCGACCGTGACGCCTTCCGCCGCCGCCCGGGTGCGCATCCACTCATCGAGCACCTCGCTGGCGATCCAGCCGGGCGCGACGCAGTTCACCCGTACGCCATGCGGCCCGAGCTCGTCGGCGAGGCAGTGTGACAACAGGTGCGCGGCGGCCTTGCCCGCGGCGTAGTCGCTGCGCCCCGCGTAGCCCGTACGGGACGACATGGAGGTGATGTTGACGATCGAGCCGGAGCCCTGGCCCACCATGTGCGGCGCGATGAACCTGCAGGCCAGCAGCGTGCCGTAACCGCCGGTCTCGACGGCCCCGCGCCAGGTCTCCAGGTCGTCAATGGACATGTCGAGTACGTTCCTGCGGTGGGAGCCGGGGAAGGCGGCGTTGACCAGCACATCCACTCGACCGAACCGGTCGATCACGGTGTCGGCCAGCCGCCGTACGTCGTCGATCCGGGTCACGTCGGCGGGTACGGCCAGCGCGCCCGGCACCTCGTCGGCCGTCTTCGCCACGGTCGCCGCGGTACGGGCGGCCACGACGACCCTGGCGCCCTCCTCGCTCAACAGCCCCGCCAGCGTCCGGCCCAGCCCGGGACCCGCCCCAGTGACGACCGCGACCTTGCCCTCCAGCAGCACGCGTCGACTCTACCAAGCGTTTGCTCGCTAACCGTCGGATTTACACCATGGACAACAATTCGTCAGCCGGTTAGGTTCGCTGCGAGATGACAACGATGTCAGTCCCGGTCCCTCCAGCAAGGAGTAGCGATCGCTGATGGTGTCACGACGTACCTTCCTGTGGGCGAATGGCGTGGTCCTGGCGGCCGGCGGGCTCGGAATCACGCTCCCCGGCCCGGCCGCCGCCACGACTCGAGCCCCCCTTCTGCCGAACTTCGGCCGTCCCACCCGGCTCGATGTCGCCGACGTCAGCACGCTTCATGGAAACGACCAGCTGCTGCTGACCACCCTCCAGGGAATCGTCAACCGGCGGCAGCCGCGCCTCTACTTCAACTACGACAGCTCCGGTTACGATCTGCGCTGGCTGTCCAGCACCGGCGCCGCCGTCACGCGCCATGACCGGCCGCTCGACCTCGTCACCCGCTACAAGAACGAGGTACGCGGAGCGATCGTGCACGACCCCGCGGTGCCCGACTCCGTGAACGTCGCCACCACGCTGGCCGGGCTGGAGAACGCCGTCGCGGCCACCGCCGAACAGGCGAGCCGGTACGGCCTCAGAATCATCACCGACCTGCGTGGCCGTTTCACAGCCGACGACGTTCTGGGGACCTACCGGTGGCAGCTCGACCACCTCTTCCCCCGCTGCACGCACGCGCTGCTCACCGGCCTCCCGCCGACCAGGACGGCCCGCGTGGACGGCGTTCAGTGGCGCGAGATCGCCCGCGAGAGCGAGCGGATCCGTGACGCCTCCAACAGGGCGGTCCGCACCTTCGACCTGAGCCAGGAGCTCTCCGGCCAGGAAGGCGTGTATCTGCGGTTCCAGGATTCCCTCGGCGACGACGGCTGGGGCGCCTCGGTCGGCTCGGTGAAGGTGAAGGCCGACGGCAAGGAGATCGCGTCCTTCGTCCCGGGTACGGAGGCCGAGACCCCGTACCTGTTCGACGGCCTCAATTCCGCCATCGGCGGGGACGCCAACCGTTTCTCCGACGGCGGCGGCTACTTCATCTACCGATTCACCGCGCCGGCCGGAACCCGGCAACTCCTGATCGAGGTAGACCTGTGGAACCAATACCTGGTCACCGCCACCACCACCGCGCCCACCCGGGTGGAGCCCTTCCCGTATTTCCGCGACTACGCGACGGCGATGCGCGCGATGGTGTTCTGGCTGCCACCCTCGGGGGAGACCGGCAAGTTACTCGACGAGATTCTCAGCAAGGTGCAGCCCACCACCCCTTATGCGGGCTGGTTCTCCAATGACGTGGCGGGTGAATGGGGCGGCGTGGACCGCGCCTCGCAGCACGCCGTCGAAGTGGTCCCCGCCGACTACTACATGAACGCCACCGTGCACGCGGGCGTCGCCGCGAAGGTCGCCAATCGCGTACGACCAAGACCGGCGGCCACATTACGCAACCGCGTCTACCTCACGCTCACTTTCGGCGAGGGCGACAACATCCAGTACTGCCAGCGCAGAATGCGCGAACTCTGGGACGACCCGAAACGCGGCGCCGTGCCGGTGAACTGGACCGTCAGCCCCCTGCTGGCCGACATCGGCCCCGCGCTCCTGGCGTACTACCAGCGCACGGCCACCGCCGACGACCTGCTGATCTCGGGCCCCTCAGGCGCCGGCTACACCTATCCGGGCTCCTGGCCCGCGAAGGACCTGGACGCCTACACCGAACTCAGCGGCCGCTTCCTGCGCCGCACTGGCATGGACCTGGTCTACGCCTACAACTATCGCAACCCGGAGAACACCGGCTGGGTGGCGTTCGACGAGCGTGTTGCCGGCTCGTACCGAAAGAACACCCCGGTACGCGGCATCATCCAATCCTGGGAAAGCGGCGACCTCCAGACCCGCCCGGCCGGCATCCCGCTGATCGGCAACTTCTCCCCGCAGGGAAAGGCCCAGGAATATCGCGACTCGCTGCTGAAGCACATCGAGGGCTGGGACGGGAGATCACCGCTGTTCATCGCCGGCGCGATCAACGCCTGGAACTGGACACCGGCCGACGTCGCCGAGCTCGGCACCCTGCTCACCGACCCCTTTGAGATCGTCCGCGGCGACACCTTCTTCAAACTGCTGAACGATGACCACTGATCCGCCTGATCCGCCTGATCCGCCTGATCCGCCTGAGCCGGCGTCCTCCGCTGGTCCCGCGACACGGGCACTTGGCGCCGCATCGGCGGACCCGCCCGAACTCTGACGGTGTGGGCAGCGGGTCAGGGACCCTCCGGCGGCGATCGAAAGCGGAACTAAAGCCGCCTTCACTAGAGTCGCCCCGCGACTGAAGGGACAGACAACGTGCGGAAGATCTTGATCAGCCTGGGCATCGCGGTGGCGATCGTGTCGGGCTCCATCGCCGCGGCGCAGGCGGACGACATGGACCCGGATTGCATAGGGGTTTACGAGAACGGCATCTGTGACATGTCCTGGACCGATGTGGTCAGGGTCAATCCGACACCGAGTCCCACACCGACGACGGGGACGGGGATGGGGATGGGGACGGGGATGCCGCTCAACCGGGGCTGACGATGGCGAGGGCCTCCGCCGCCTTGGCCCGCCAGCGTTCCGCCCCCATGTCGGCGAACAACGCGTGCGCCTGCCGCAGATGGCTCAGCCCGCGGGGATCCCCTTGCCGGCTGAGCAGCAGGCCGAGCGACAGCCTCGTTCGTCCCTCGATGTGACGTTCTCCCAGTTCCTGTGCCATGTCCAGGGCACGGGACAAAGCGCGTTCGGCCTGTTCGGGTCGGCCGAGGGCCGCTTGTGCCTCGCCTGTCCCGTGCAGGACGTACGTCTCACCGATCCGGTCGCGGACACTGCGGACGATGGCCAGGGCCCCTTCGAACGCCTCCAGCGCGCGCTGGGCGTCGCCGCGCAGCAAGGAGAGCTCGGCGATGCGGTTCAGCGCCTGGGCCTCGCCGCGTTGGACCGCGTCGCCTCTGAAGATCACCAGGGCGCGGTCGAGCAGCGGCTCCGCCTCATCCAGGCGGTCCTCTTCGAGATGGATGGCCGCGATGCTCACCAGGACATGGCCTTCGGCGGCCCTGTCTCCCACGGCTTCGAGCAGCGGGAGCGCCTGCCGGTACCGGTCGAGCGCCGCGTCGAGCTCGCCCCTGACCCGCTCCGAGAGGGCCAGGTTGCGCAGCGCCAGAGCCATGCCGTGCACCTCGCCGATCTGCTCGAAGATGTCGATCGCCTGGATCAGCAGGGGTTGCGCCTCGCCGTACCGCTGCTGGAAGTTGGCCAGCGTGCTCAGTGAGTACAGCATCGCCCCCTCGCCGCGCGTGTTGGCGGCGCTCCGGCAGGACTCGAGGGCGATCTCGGAGACGTCGCGCCACTCGTCGTAGTAGCCGTGGATCTCGAAGAGGGTGATGGCGGTCATCGCGATGTTCCAGCACAGCTCGTCGAGGTTGTGCGCCGCCGCCTGCCGTACGGTCGCCAGGAGCGTCGTGCGCTCCTCGTCCAACCAGCCGAGCGGATCGTTCCCGAACAGCGCGTCGGCCAGGGCGTCGTCCCGGGAGTCGCCGGTGTTCTTGCCGCGCAGCAGGGTGAAATGCCCGCCGTAGTAACGCTGGTGTGCCCGGTCGGCCAGGAAGAGGAAGCGCTTGCAGGCACGCTCCACCGCGGCCTGGCGCTGCTCCTGGCTGTCGCTGGCCAGGGCGCTTTCGCCCGCGTACGCACGTACCAGGTCGTGCATGATGTACCGCCGGCCCCTGCGGACCAGCAGTGAGGCGTCGACCAGCTCGTCGAACGCGCCCTCGGCGGCGTTGTCGCCGAGCAGCGCCTCGCCGAGCCAGTGGGTGCTCTGCGGGCTGTCGAGCAGCCCGAGCCGCCGGAACAACGTCTGGGCCTTGCTCGACAGCCCTCGATAGCTGACGTCGAGGCTGGCCCGTACCTCCAGATCACCATGGCTGAGAACGTCCAGCATGGTGCGGGAGTCGCTGAGCATGTCCACCAGCGTCTGGACGCTCCACTGCGGGCGTACGGCGAGCCGCGCGCCGGCGATGCGCAACGCGAGCGGCAACCCGCCGCACTGCTCGGCCAGCGTCCTGACCGAGGCGGGCTCAAGAGCGGCGCGATGAGCGCCGATGTCGTGGGTGAGCAGTTCGACGGCGCCTTCTCCGTCGAGAACGTCGAGGCGGACCACCCGGTGCTCCGGCAACCCGGTCAGGTGGTGACGACCGGTGATCAGGACGGCGCAGGGCGCACCGCCGGGGAGCAGGTGCCAGATCTGCTCGAAGGAGCCCGCGTTGTCCAGCAGCAGGAGCATGCGGCTGCCGGCCACGGTGGAGCGGAACAGGGCGCCTCGCTCCTCCAGCAACCGGGGTATCGACGAGACCCCCAGAGCGCGGAGGAACTGGCTCAGCACGTCGGTCGGTTGCAGTTCACCGCCGCGCAGGTCGATGTAGAGCTGCCCGTCCGGATAGCCGGGAGACAGCCGGTGCGCCGTCTGGAGCGCCAGCTCGGTCTTGCCCACGCCCGCCCTGCCGACGATGGCGGCGATGGGTAACCCGGTGCCCGCGCCGTTCGCGTCGAGGAGCGAGCTGATCCGGCGCGTCTCGGCGTCGCGTCCGGACAGCCGCGAGATCATCGGCGGGAGCTGCCTCGGGACCGGCGTCTGGCGCACCACCGCGGGCCCGCTGTCGAGCTCCGCGTCCTGGTTGAGTATGGCCAGTTCAAGCCGGCGCAGCTCGTCCCCGGGCACCAGGCCGAGCGTGTCCTGCAGCATCACGCGATAGGCGTGGAAGACGTCGAGTGCCTCGGCCTGTCGTCCCGAACGATAGAGCGCGAGCATGAGGAGGCCGTGCAACTGCTCGCGCAGGGGATTGTCCTGGACGAGGCCGCGCAGCTCGGCGACCAGCTGCTGATGGCGGCCCTCTTTGAGCTCGAGGTCGATGCACTGCTCGTGGGCGAGCAGACGGCGTTCCTGTACGCCGTGCGCGATCGTCTGGATCAGGTCGCTGCTGACGTTGGACAGCACGGGCCCACGCCAGAGGGCCAGCGCCGAGCGCAGGGTCCTGGCCGCCTGGGCGGGCTTCTCCAGTTGCGCCTGCTCGGTCAGCTCGTCGAAGTCGATGAGGTCGAGCTGTCCCCGTCCGACTCTCAGCAGGTAGCCGGGAGGCATGGTGATGAGGAGGTTGTGCGGCTGGGCGGTGTCGCCGAGCAGCCGGCGCAGGTGGGAGATCCGGATCTGGATCTGGTTGCGGGCGGTTTCTGGGGGCGCCTCACCCCATACGGCCTCGATCATCCTTGTGACGGGCACGACCCGGTTGGCGTCGAGCAGCATGATCGCCATGGCGACGCGTTGGAGGCCGCCTCCGAGGTGAAGCTGCTCCCCGCCCCGTTCGGCCTCCAGCGGTCCGAGAATCCTGAAACGCATGATCTCCTCCGCCGAGGATCATTCCTGGGCAAGATTGCAGATCGCACAATACCGCCCATTTTCGGCGATCCTAGCCAAGAACGATCCCCTCGGCCTCGGAGGTGCCCAGCCAGAGCCGGGTCCGGCCGCTCCCCGGTATCGCCCCAGCCGCCCGCCGGAGTGCGCGCGGCAGCGTTTATATACCGGCGAAAGCGAATCAAAACCGTGCTGAGGTAATCTCAGGCCGAGCTACGCCGACACGACAAGGGGTGCGATGCATATTACTGCCCGAGCGCCGGCTGAATTGGTAAGCGTATTCGCATTGACCGACGGCACTATTGCCATGCAAGGCGCGGTAGCGGTCGCGGCGAAGCTGATCGGCCCGGCCGGCTTCGACATCTTCCCGACGTTCGAGGAGTTGGCGGCCGCGACGGAGAGCGGCTCCCCTGGCGTGGTCATCGTCAATCCCCTCCATTTACAGATGAATCATCCGCTGGAAAAGATTGAATGGCTCTGCAGAACGCAACGCGTTCTCGCCTTCTGCCCGACGCTGGACAATGCCGAGCTGATTCTCCTGATCGAACTCGGCGTGCGTGGCCTCATCGACTGGTCGTCACCGGCGAAGGCGTTGCGCGATGCGGTCGACAGCGTGGCCAAAGGAGGGCTCTACATGTCACAGGGCCTTCCGGTGGCGACGACCGCACTCCCCGGCGGACCAACCGTGACGCCGCTTCAGACCGACGTCCAAGGACTCACCTCCCGTGAGCTCGAAGTGCTCAAGGCACTGGCTCACGGCATGACCCACAAAGAGATAGCCAGGCAGCTGGACCTGTCCAAGGCCACGGTCGACACCTATGTTCAGCGAATCCGCCGCAAACTCGATGTTGGGAACAAGGCCCAGCTGACACTGGCGGCCTACGCGCTCGGGCTCATTCTCCGCGAGGACGTGCCCTCCGGTCTCGACCACGGCCAGGACACCCCTTCCGACCACATGGGCCGGGGGCTGGTCGTGGGGGGACGATCCTGACCTAAGGCTGGTACGCGGCCTCGACCGTCTGGATGAATTCCTGCTCCGTGCCGGGCATGGGCGAAGGAGCGGGAACGCACCCCGCGTCACGGAATTCGGCCAGCCGCTCCTGGACCTGCTCCCGTGTCCCGATCAGCGACAGTTCCCCGGGCTCCGGCTTGCCGTAGGCGTCCAGCACATGCCGGTAGTAAGGCAGCATGCGGTACGAGGCGGTCGTCTTCTCCCACCGGTTGGTCTGCTCCACCAGGTCGTCGCCGGTGTAGGCGGGGAGAATGGTCAGCACGGTGAAGTCCTCCTCGCGCTTGCCCAAAGCCGTGCACGCTTCGCGGACCACCGGCATGACCTGCTCGCGCACATAGCGGGCCGAGCACAGCCAGATCACGATGCCCTGACCGAACTCGACCGCGAGGCGGATCATCTGGGGACGCAAGGCGGCCAGGTAGATCGGAACCGGCTGGTACGGGTCGGCGTACTGGGAACGCGCTGTGAAGTAGCGTCCCTCCACGCTGGCCGCGCCGGCATTCGTCAGATCCCGGACGATGGACAGGTATTCCCGCATCACGGCGATCGGCGGCCCCTGCTTGTAGCCGAGGACGTACTCGTTGATGAACTGGTGGCTGTAGCCCAGACCGAGGATGAACCGCCCCCGCGAGAGCTCGGCCAGCGTCGCCGCCGACTGGGCCATGGAGACCGGGTGCCGGGCATAGATCGGCAGCACCGCCGTGCCCACGGTCATGGCCGGCGCCGCGTTCAGATAGGTCGCGGCCATGAGGGTCGCGTCCCGCTGATCGGGTTGCTGCTCGAGCCAGAGCTGGTCCACGCCCAGCCGCTCGGCGAGCTGGACGCGCGTTGTCAGCTCCGTGGGGTCGAGGAACCTCGGAGAGATCATCAGTGGGCGCTGGGCAGAGGTCATGTGGCCTCACATCCTCGTCTGCTCGGGCGTACCGTCGACGATGACATCGACGTAGGGCGCGGGTTGCTGGACATGTTCGAGATCGGATTCGAGGACCACGTTCGCGCCGTCGCGGCCGACTTCGGTGAAGCCCGCGAAGGCGTAGGTGATCTGCATGACGCGATTGCGGCCGGTCTCCACGAAATCCGCGCGTAGCCGCGCACCCGCCGCGCGTGCCTCGCTCATCACGTGATTGAGCAGGATCGTTCCCACCCCGCGGGACATCGTTCGGCAGGACATGAGCAGCAGGCGCAGATGCCAGTGCCGCGGGCCGCGTTCGACCAGGGCGAGCCCGATGGTTCCGTAATCACCGAACATGTCTTTGAGGTCGGCGACCAGCAGCAGATGGTCGGCGCTGCCGCGCAGTTCGTCGAGCTCCTCGTAGGAGTAGGTGCGGCCGGTCGAGTTCAGCTGGTTGGTCCGGACAGTGAGTTCCTCCGCCCGCTGGAGATCGTCCCGGGTGGCGCGGCGGATCACGAACCGCATGCCCAGATGGGCCAGGAAATCCTCGGGAGTCCCGTGGAAGGTCCGCTCGGACTCCTCCCGCGCGATCTGGCCGCGGAACATCTCCCGCCGGTGCCGAGATTCCACGGTGACGAAGCGCGGCGTGAACTCCGGGGTGGCGGCCGCGGCCATCACCTCCGCCGGTGCCAGGCACAGGACGCCGGGATGAACGTGCGCCACCTCGGCCCGTTCGAACTCCTGGTCGTCGATGAAGGCGAGCGCGCCCGTGGCGATGTTCAGGCTCTTCGCGATGCTCGCGATCGAGGTGGACTTGGCGCTCCAGCCGATCTGGGGATAGACGAACATCTCTTCCAGCCCCAGCTCACCCAGCTTGGCGAGTACGGTCCGCTCGTCGTTCTTGCTGGCCACGGAGTGGAGTACGCCTCGGCGGTCAAGCTCGTGGATCAGCTGGACCAGGTCGTCCCGGAGCGAGACGTTCCCGTCCTCCAGCAGTACGCCGTCCCACAGGGTGTCGTCGAGGTCCCACACCACACACTTGATCCGGCCCCGGCGTGCGGCGTCGCTGTCAACCGTCATGGCATCGCTTTCTGGTAGGCGGCATCGGCGATGGTGATCTGCTGGATCTCGGAGCTGCCCTCGATGATCTCCATGACCTTCGCGTCGCGGAAATAGCGCGCCACCGGATGGCGAGCGCTGACCCCGTTCGCGCCATGGATCTGCACCGCCGCCGACGCGTGCCGGGCGGCGGCGGTGGACGCGAAGTACTTCGCGATCCAGGTCGCCATGATCGTCTGTGCGTCGCCGGCGTCCTTGAGCCGGCCGGCTCGCTCGTACAGAAGCCGGGCCGCGGTGACGTCCGTGACCATGTCGGTGATCTTCGCGCGGATGAGCTGCAGCTCACGCAGCGGCACATCGCGTATCCGGCGCTGCGAGGTGTAGCCCGCACAGGCGTCCAGGCAGGCCTGCGTGATGCCGACCGAGCCCGCGGCCACGCTGAAACGCCCCAGGTCGAGCGTGCCGGTGAGGACCATGCCCGCCGCGAAGCTCTCCGGGCCGAGCAGCGCGTCGGTCCCTACCAGGACGTCGCGCAGGGTGACCGTCGCGAGCATGCTCGCCCGTGTCCCCAGCATGTCGTCGATCGGGGTGATCTCGACTCCGGGCGTCTCGCGGGGGACGAGGAACGCGGTGACCCCGGGGCCGTTGCGGGCGAAGACCAGGAACAACCCCGCGCGCCGGCCTCCGGTGATCCAGGTCTTCGTGCCGTTCAGGACCCAGCCACCGCCGGCCCGCCGCGCGCTGGTGGTCATCCGGGTGGCATCGCTGCCGACCTCAGGCTCGGAGACGCACAACGAGGCGGGAATCCGGCCCGACGCCAGCGACGGCAGCCATTGCCGGCGCTGATCCTCCGTGCCCCAGCGATCGACCGCGAACGCGACCATCGTGTGGACGGTGAGCAGGCTGCGCACCGAGGAGCAGCCGCGCCCGATCTCCTCGTGGATGGCGCCGAGAGCGGTGTAGGAGACACCGTCGCCGCCGACATCGACGGGCAGGAACGGCGCCCACAGACCGGCCGCCCCGATCGCGTCGAGCAGCGGCTCGGGAACCCGGCCCAGGCGGTCGTACTCGTCCGCGGTCGCCGCGATGTGGTCCCGCACGAAGCGCCGCGCCGACGCGCGATCTCGCACCTGGTCGAGCGTGCGAGGGGGCGTCGAAGCCGTCATTGCCCTACGGCGGGCAACGCCTGCCGGTGAACCAGCTCCGCCATGCAGTTCACGGTGCGGAAGTTGTCGAACTTGAGCTCGTCGTTGGGAATGGTCACGCTGAACTTCTGCTCGATGTACATCACCAGCTCCATCGCGAACAGCGAGTTGATGAACCCGAGCGAGAAGATGTCGTCGTCGTTGGTGAACGCGGCGTCCGGGAAGCGTCCGTGTATGAAGTCGTTGATGGTCTCGGCGGTGTAGTCGCCCATGGTCAAGCCTCCGCTGTCAACCGGTTGTAGGTGTAGAAGCCCCGTCCCGACTTGCGTCCGTGCAGTCCGGCGTCCGTCATCTGGGCCAGCAGCGGGCAGGGACGGTATTTGCTGTCCGCGAAGTTCTCGTACAACGTCTGGATGCTGTACAGGATGGTGTCGACACCGATGAGGTCGGCGGTCTCGAGCGGTCCCATCGGATGGCCGAAGCAGCCGCGGAAGACCTCGTCGACCTGATCGGCCGTGGCGGTGCCCTCGTACACGAGATAGGCGGCCTCGTTGACGGTCAGCATCAGGACGCGATTGGAGACGAACCCGCACGCGTCCTTCACCTGAATGGGCTGCTTGCCCATCTCCTTCAGCAGTGTCCGGACGCGATCGAGGGTCTCCGGCGAGGTGTGGTAGCCGGGGATGAGCTCGACCACCGACTTCAGCGGCACCGGGTTCATGAAGTGCACACCGGCCATCTGGGCCGGCCGTCGCGTGACACTCGCCAGCTTCGTGATCGGAATCGCCGAGGTGTTCGCCACGAAAAGAGTGTCCGGCGCACAGATCTCGTCGAGCCGCCGGTAGACGTCGCGCTTGAGCTCGAAATTCTCGGTGATGTTCTCCACCACGATTTCCGCCGTGGCCAGCTCGCCCAGGTCGGCGGTCAGGGTGATGGCATTCATCATGGCGGAGACGTCGAGCCGGGGGCCGCCGAACATTTGGCTCATCCGGAAATTCCGGGCGAGCAGACCGCGGCCTTTCTCCAGAGTGTCGGCGCTTCGATCCATGACCACGACCCGGTGCCCCGCCTGCGCCAGATTCTGTGCCACACCGACGCCCATGACACCCATGCCGACAACGCCCATCAAAGCCATGGCCCCTCCATCCTGCTGATGTCGAGGAATTCTTGGTCGGCGCGCACGCTCGTGTCAACGGGCGAAAACGGCCTGCGCTGCTGGCAGTTCACGGTTGGCAGCATGCTGACAGCGCGTATCGGCTGGACCGCCCGAGACGCCGCGGGACACCATTGCCCGAGCGTGGGCCATGGCCGACGAAGGGTAAAAGGCGCTTCGCACGGGGTGATATGGCCGATGTGGTCTGACCGTGACGGGCAGAGGGAGCCTGATGTTCGAACAATCGATTCGTGACCACGACATCGCCATCATCGCCATGTCCGGTCGCTTTCCCGGCGCGGCAAACGTGGCGCAATTCTGGGAGAACATCAAGAATGGCGTGGAGTCATTCGCACATTTCACTGACGAAGACCTACGCGCGTCGAACGTGGACCCGCGGCTGATCGCCGACCCCGATTATGTGAAGGTGCGGCCCGTTCTCGACGACATCAGGGGATTCGACGCCGGGTTCTTCGGCTTCAGCCCCAGGGAGGCGGAGATAGCCGACCCCCAGCAACGTGTCTTCCTCGAAGTCGTGTGGGAGGCGCTGGAGCAGGCGGGGTACGGCAGGGCCGACAACCGCGACCGCGTGGGCCTGTGGGCCGGCATGAACATCAGCATGTACATGATCGACCGGTTCGCCGACCCCGAGGTGCTGGGGAGGATAGATCCCTACGAGCTGATCACCGGTAACGACAAGGACGCCCTCGCGACCATGGCCGCTTACCGCCTCAACCTCACCGGGCCGGCGGTGTCGGTGCAGACGTTCTGCTCGACCTCGGCGGCGGCCATCCACCTCGCCTGCCAGAGCCTGCGCCAGGACGAGTGCGAGCTGGCCGTGGCCGGTGGCGTCTGTGTGCGCGTACCCGACCGCGTCGGCCATCTCTATGTCCAGGGCGGGATGGCCTCACCAGACGGGCACGTCAGAACTTTCGACGAGCGGGCCCGGGGCGGCATCTTCGGTGACGGCGCCGCGGTGATCGTGCTCAAACCGCTGCGCCGCGCCCTCGCCGACCGTGACACCGTGCTCGCGGTGATCCGCGGCTCGGCCATGAACAATGACGGCGCCGCGAAGTTCAGCTACGCGGCCCCGAGCGTGGTCGGGCAGGCGGCCGCCGTGTCGGCCGCGCTCGCCGACGCCGAGGTCTCGCCGCGTGACATCTCCTACGTGGAGGCGCACGGCACGGCTACGGAGCTGGGCGACCCGATCGAGGTCGCCGCGCTGACCCGGGCGTTCCGGGAGACCGAGCAGGAGCGGTCCGGCCAGGCTCTGCTGGACCGCCAGTACTGCGCGATCGGCTCGGTCAAGACCAACATCGGGCACCTGGACAGGGCGGCGTCCGTCGCTGGTCTGATCAAGGTGGTGGAGGCGTTCAGACACGAGCTGATCCCGCAGTCGCTGAACTATGAGACGCCGAACCCGGAGATCGACTTCGTGCGCAGTCCCTTCTACGTGGCGGGCAAGGCGGTCCCGTGGCCGCGGCAATTCGGCCGGCAGCGGCTGGCGGGGCTGAACGGGCTGGGGATGGGCGGCACCAACGTGCACGTCGTCCTGCAGGAGGCACCGGAACCGCGAGAACGGCCGTCCGCGCAACGCTCCTGGAATGTCCTGCCCCTGTCGGCGAGGTCGGAGCGGGCGGCCGAGGAGTATCGCGCGCTGCTGGCCGATCATCTGACCCGCACCACCGACCAGGACCTGGCCGACATCGCCTTCACCCTGCAGGAAGGACGGGCCCTGTTCGGCCACCGCCGGGTGTGCGTCGCCAACGACGCGGCCGGTGCGGCGGCGGCGTTCGCCGGGAGCGCGGCCGGCGAGGCCACGCTCCTGGCCCGCCACGATCCGTCGCGAGGTCGCCGGGTCGCCTTCATGTTCGCCGGCGTCGGCGAGCACTATGCGGGCATGGTGGCTGGGTTGTACCGGACCGAGCCGGTGTTCCGCTGGCACCTGCGCCACGTGCTCGACCTGCTCGCCCAGCATTCCACCGTCGACGTGCTCGAAGGGCTCACCGGCGATCGCGCCGACGCGGGTCTCGATCTCGCCGCGATGCTCGGCCGCGCCGAAACGGGCGCGCCGTCTTCGCTGAGCGACACGCGAGCCGCCCAGCCCGCGATGTTCGCCGCCGAGTACGCCCTGGCCAGAACGCTGATGGACTGGGGGATCCAGCCGACCGCCGTGCTGGGATACAGCGTGGGCGAGTACGTCGCCGCCTGCCTGGCCGGTGTGCTGTCGCTCCCGGACGCCGTCAAGCTGGTCGCCCGCCGGGCCGAGCTCATCGCCGGCCTGCCCGGCGGCGGGATGCTGGCCGTCGGCCTCACCTGGGAGAAGTTGTCGGCGCGAGTGCCGGACCTGGACGAGCGGGGCATCGACCTGTCCGCGGTCAACCCGGGACAGGTCGTGGTCGCCGGACCCGTTACGGCGGTCAAGGCTCTGGCGGTGGAGCTCAGGGCCGCCCAGATCGGCTGCCGTGAGCTGGACACCACGCACGCCTTCCACTCTCGGATGCTCACCCCGGTGATGGACGAGCTGACCGCATGGGTCACCGAGAACATCACGCTCAACGCGCCGACCATGGACTACGTGTCCAACGTGACCGGTGGCATGGCGGACGAGGACCTCGTCACCGACCCCGGCTACTGGGCCCAGCACATGTGTCGGCCCGTCCTGTTCGCCGATGGGCTCGCGCAGCTGCTGCGGCGCCAGGACATTACCGTGCTGGAGATCGGTCCCGGACGGTCACTGGGCGCGATGGCCCGCGCCCACGCCGACTGCGATCGCTCGCGGTGGCCGCTGATCATCTCCACGCTTCCCTCCGCGCACGAGGACAAGAGCGACGACAGGACCGTGGCGGAGGCTCTGGGCGAGCTGTGGCTGAACGGCGTGACCATCGACTGGTACGCCTACCACCACGCCGACCAGGAGCGGGCGCCCGGACGGGTGCCCTTGCCCACCTACCCGTTCCAGCGCGAGAAGTACTGGTTCAACGCGGGACACGGCCCGCGCGCGCAGAACGAGCACGCGGACGAGCTCAGCGCCGAGGAACTGATCAGCGAGTACGAGACCCTGCCCCTGCTGCCCGAGTCCCAATGGATGAACCTGCCCGTGTGGCGCCAGCGGACGCCCCCGCTCCCGCTGGCGGACGCCGACGAGACCTGGCTGGTGTTCACCGACGACGGCGATGCCCAGCTGATCGCCGACCGCCTGTCCGGGAACGTGACCCTGGTCCGGCCGGGGCCCGCGTTCGCCGAGGGGCCCGACGGGTATCGCATCAGGCCGGGAGACTCCGACGACACCCTGGAGCTGTTCGCCGCCCTGCGCAAACAGGACCGGCTGCCCACCCGGGTGCTGCACCTGTGGACGCTCGGCGCCGACGGTGTGCGGGACACCCTGCTGCGCGGCACCCACACGCTGATCGCGCTGGCCAGGGCGGCGCTGGACGCCGGCGCCGGGGGGTGGAAGCTCGACGTCGTCACCTCGGGCGTCTATCCCGTCACCGGCGTCGAGCGGCTTCGCCCCGAGCGGGCGACCCTGTTCGGGCCGTGCACGATCATCCCGGTGGAGTGCCCCGGCGTCACGCTGCGGATGATCGACCTCGTCGAGGGTGAGCCGCCGCCGATGCTCCCGCTGATGACGGAGCTGCGCTCGGAGCCCGGCAACCAGACCATCGCCCTGCGCCACGGCCGCCGCTGGGTCCCCGACTACGAGATCGTCGAGATCCCCGAACACCACCAGGAGCGGGAGCCGGTCAGCACGATCAGGCAGGGCGGCGTCTACCTTGTCACCGGTGGCCTCGGCGGTATCGGCCTGGCCCTGGCCGAACGGCTGATCAAGGACTACCAGGCCCGGCTTGTGCTGCTGGGTCGTACCAGGGTGCCGTCAAGGGAGCAGTGGCCCGCGATCCTGGCCGACCCCCAGGCCACCGAAGAGGTACGGCGGCGCATCCAGGGCCTCACCGATCTCGCGGCGCTGGGCGGGGAGTTCACCGTGGTCGCCGGAGACGTCGCGATCCAGGAGGATGTGGACCGTGCGGTCACCGCTGCCAGGCGGGAGTACGGGGAGCTCAACGGCGTGCTGCACGCGGCGGGGGTGCCGGGCGTCGGCATGATGCAGTTCAAGACCGCGCAGGACATCGACCGCGTGCTGGCCCCCAAGGTGGCGGGGACGCTGGCGCTGACCAAGGCCCTGGCGGACATCCCCGTCGACTTCCTGGCGCTGTTCTCCTCGGTGGCCTCCGTCACCGGCGCGCTCGGCCAGGCGGACTATTCCGCGGCCAACGCCTTCCTCGACGCCTTCGCTCAGAGCGAGCCGCTGGCCAGGACCCGGGTGGTGTCGATCGGCTGGGGCGAGTGGCAGTGGAACGGCTGGGAGGCGGGTCTCGACGGTTACGAACCGGTGCTGCGTGAGTTCTACCGGCAGCACAGGGAGCGCTTCGGCATCGACTTCGATCAGGGCTGGCGCTGCCTGCTGCGGGCACTCGAACGGCCGGACCCGTACGTGGTGGTGTCGACCCAGGACTTCTCCGCGCAGGTTGCGGGCAGTCGTAACTACACGATCGAGGACGTCCAGACCGCGGCGACGCGGGGCAGGGGTGAGGCCCGGCACGCCCGGCCCGACCTGTCCACCCCGTACCTGGCGCCGCAGACCAAGACGGAGATCGTCATCGCCGAGATCTGGGGAGAAGCGCTCGGCGTGGACCAGGTCGGCGTCCACGACAGCTTCTTCGACCTGGGCGGGAACTCGCTCATCGGGGTCGGGATCATCGCGGCGATCCGGCGGGTGCTCGAACTCGACCGCCTGCCCGCCCACGTGATCTATCAGTCCCCGACGGTCGGCACACTGGCGGCCGCCGTCGCGGCGAGCGCCGCGCCGGACCCTGACGGCACCGGTGGCCGGGTCGCCGACGACCACGCCGCGCAGCGGCAGCAGCGGCTGGCCAGACGACGCGCCAGCGTACGGAAGGGAACAGACGGTGAGTGAGGTCGACTACGACGCGGCGGTCGCCGTGATAGGCATGTCGGGCCGTTTCCCCGGGGCCGGGACCGTGGACGAGCTGTGGGCCAATCTCGCGGCCGGCCGGCCGGGACTCCGCGAGCTGAGTGAGGAGGAGCTTCTCAAGGCCGGCGTCGGTCCGGCCCAGCTCGCCGACCCGTCCTACGTCCGGGTCGCCGGCGGCCTCGACGATGTCGAGCTGTTCGACGCGGGTGTCTTCGGCTTCTCCAGGATCGAGGCCGAGGCGATGGATCCGCAGCATCGGCTGTTCCTGGAGGTCTCGTGGGAGGCGCTGGAACGCGCGGGCTACTCGCCGATGGCCGTCCCCGGTCGCGGCGGCGTCTTCGCGGGCAGCGGGTATTCCCTCTACGCGCTGCAGGCGGCCGGCCGGTTGATGGCGGAGCCGGGCGGAACGCTGCTGATGGCGATCGGCACCGAACGGGACTCCCTGTCGTCGCTGCTCTCCTACAAGCTCGACCTGCGTGGTCCCAGCGTGACCGTGCAGACCTTCTGCTCGACGTCGCTGGTCTCGGTCCACCTGGCCGTGCAGAGCCTGCTGAACTACGAGTGCGAGTTCGCGCTGGCGGGAGGCAGCTTCATCCCTCTGGGGCAGGGCGTCGGCTACACCTACCAGGAGGGGGACATCCTCGCCCCCGACGGCGTGGTGCGCGCGTTCGACGCCGACGCCCGCGGCAGCGTCGTGGGCAGCGGGGTGGCCGTGGTCGTGCTGAAACGCTTCTCCGACGCGCTGGCCGACAACGACCACATCGAAGCGGTGATCCTCGGCTCGGCCGTCAACAACGACGGCCGGGCCTGCGCCGGATACACCGCGCCCGGCGTGGACGGTCAGGCGGAGGTGATGCGGCAGGCTGTCTCGTTCGCCGGGGTTCGTCCGGAGACGATCAGCTATATCGAGTGTCACGGAACAGGCACGATGCTCGGAGACTCCATCGAGCTCGCGGCCATGGCCAGGGCGTTCCCTGCCGCGCGGGAGCGGCCGATCGTGCTCGGCTCGGTCAAACCCAGCATCGGCCACCTGGACCGCGCCTCGGGCACCAGCAGCCTCATCCGGGCCATGATGGCGATGAACCGGGCGATACTCCCGGCCACCCCCAACTACACCAGCCCCAACCCGGCCCTGGCCAGCGTCCGCGACCGGTTCACGGTGCTCACCGAAGACCAGCCGTGGCCCGCGTCGGCCCATCCTCGCCGTGCCGGTGTCAGCTCCTTCGGGCTCGGCGGCACCAACGCGCATGTGGTGATCGAGGAGCCGCCCGCGCGCCCGGAGTCGCCGCGGCGCTCCGGTCCGCAGCTCCTCCTCCTGTCGGCCCGGGACGAGACGGCGCTCGACATGGCCACGCGCGATCTGGCCGATCACCTCGCCGCGCACCCCGGCCTCCGTCTCGACGACGTCGCGTTCACGCTGCAGCAATCGCGTGCGCATTTCCCGGTACGGCGCGCCGTGGTGTGCGCCGACGTCGCCGAGGCGGTGTCCGCGCTGCCCGATCCCGCGCGCCGGCTGGCGGGGGAGACCCGCAGCCGCGATCCGCTCATCGACGTCGACCTGCCCGAGCCCTCCTCCGTACCCGAGGAATGGTGGCAGGAGCTGCGGCTGGCGGCGGGAGAGATCACCGGAGAGCTGATCGAGCCGGTCGACACGGAGTCCGTGCCGGTCGAGGCGGTGGTGGCCTTTCTGACCGCGTTGACGCGGCTGGGCGGCCGGCTCGGGCGGGTGAGCGGCGGCGAGGGTGCCGCCCGGCTCGTCACGCGGGTGACCGAGCGGCTCAAGGCGCCGGAGCAGGAGGAGGGACAGGTTCGGCTGAGCATCGCGCCGGCGACAGGAGAGAGCGCGGCGCGCTGGCAGCTGGCCACCCTCGCCCGGCTGTGGCTCGCGGGCTCCTCCGTGGACTGGGCCGCGTTGCACCCCGGGGGCGGCCGGCGCGTCCCACTTCCCACCTACCCCTTCCAGCGGCGCCGCTACTGGATCGAGGCCGCGCCCCCCGCGCCCGCGGCCGTCGACGGTCGCGTGGACGACCTGTCTCGCTGGACGTACGTTCCGGGGTGGCGGCAAGCGCCCGCGGCGATCGCGGACCGCGACGCCGACCTGCGGGCCGCCGGTCCGTGGCTGGTCCTCGCCGGGCAGCGGTTCGGCGCGGACCTCGTCGAACGGCTCCGCCGGGCGGGCGCTGACGTGGTGGCCGCGCGACCGGGGTCAGGTTTCGGCGGTGACGCCAGAACAGGGTTCACCGTCCGCCCCGACGATCCAGGCGACCTGGACCTGCTGCTGCGCGGCATGGGCCGGCCGCCGAGGACGGTCGTCCATGCCGCCGGCCGCTCCGACGAGGTCGAGACGGGGATGACGGCGGGGTTCCACTCGGTGCTCACGCTGGCCGGGGCTCTGGCCACCCATGTGCCGACCGAGCCGGTGAGCCTGCTGACCGTGACCCGGCAGGCGGTGGGCATCGCCGGGTCGGTGCCACGGAACCCGGAACAGGCCGCCGTGGGCGGCCTCCTGCCCGTACTGGCACAGGAGAATCCGGGCTGGCAATGCAGGCACGTCGACGTCGATGACAATGTGCTCGCCTCGTCGGTGCTGGCGGAGGCGGTGATCGAGCATGAGGGCCCGGTCGCGCTGCGCGGGACGGGGCGGTGGGTGCGGGAGTACGAACACCTGCCGTTGCCCGCGACGACCGACGGGCCGCTCGCGCCCGGCTCCGTGGTTCTGATCACCGGAGGTCTCGGGCACGTGGGGCTGATCCTGGCCCGCCACCTGGCGGCGCGACGCGGCTGCCGGGTCGTCCTCACCGCGCGGACCGCGCTCCCCGAACCGGAACGCTGGCGTGAGCAGCTTGCTGCGGCCGATCCCGGCTCACGGTCGGCCAGGACTCTCGCCACGCTGGTCGAGTTGGTCGAGGGCGGTGCCGAGGTGGTGGTGGAGTCCGCTGACACCGCCGAGGAGCGGCAGATGCGCGCGGTGGTGGAGCGAACTTTGTCGCGCTTCGGGCGCATCGATCTGGTCGTCCATGCGGCGGGCAGCACCGACCCGGCGGGTTTCGGCCCTGCCACCATGCTGACCCGGGCCGCCTGCGACGCCCACTTCATCACGAAGGTCGAGGGTTTCCGCACGCTGCGGAACGTCCTTGACGGGTGCGGCGACGTCCGCGGCATCACCCTGTCCTCGCTGTCGGCCGTTCTGGGCGGCTTGGCGCTGGGCGCGTACGGGGCGGCCAATGCCGCCCTCGACACGCGGGTGCTCGCGGAACGCGGATCGACGAGGGCTCGGTGGATCACGGTCGACTGGGACACTTGGGGGCTGGAGGCCGGGCAGCGGCAGTCCGTCGGTCACACGGGCGCCTTCGACATGAGGGCGGAGGAAGCCGTCGAGATCTTCGAGCGGGCGGTGGCCGCCATCGACGAGGTCGACCACCTGGTCATCTCGACCGGTTCCCTGGACGCCCGCTACGAGCAGTGGGTCGTGGGGTCGACGAAGGACGAGGCGCCCGAGGAGGAGGAGATCCGAGACCCCCGTCCCGAGCTGTCGACCCCCTACGTGGAGCCGGCTGAGGGGATGGAGCGGAGGCTGGCCGACATCTGGGCGGGCATCCTGCGCCTGGACTCGATCGGCGCCGAGGACGACTTCTACCAGCTCGGCGGGAACTCGGTGCTGGCGATCTCACTGATCGCCCGGGTCCGCAAGGAGCTGGGGATCGCGGTTCCCGTGACGGCGATGCTCGGCTACCCGACCGTACGCGGACTCGCCGGGCAGCTCAGCGGCCTGGTCGAATGACGGGACCGCGGCACTGAGTCACTACAGGTCGTGATGCGCGGCCCCGACCCGGACACCGGCCTGGAACCGGCTCACGGCGTCGAGGTCGCGCAGCACTGTGGCGATGTGCCGCCGGCAGGTGCGTACGGAGACCCCGAGCCGCCGGGCGACCGCCTCGTCGGTCAGCCCCTGGGCGAGCAGCTGGATGATCGTCCGATGCAGGTGATCGGCGACTTCGTGGTAGCCGATCGACTTGGCCAGGTAGGGATGGGCAGAGCTCCAGGTCGTCTCGACCAGGTCCAGCAGGAGACGGACCGCCGAGGCGTTGCGGATCACCACGGCGATCGG
Source organism: Nonomuraea aurantiaca (assembly GCF_020215705.1). Lineage (GTDB taxonomy): Bacteria > Actinomycetota > Actinomycetes > Streptosporangiales > Streptosporangiaceae > Nonomuraea > Nonomuraea aurantiaca. The sequence goes on from NZ_JAIWNB010000025.1 coordinate 128,809, forward strand.
CTTCGCCCCGGCGGCGTCATGCAGCAGAAACGCCACGTCGGCGTCGAACACCATCAGATGCCTGGACAACTGGCTCGCCGTGCGTACCTGGGCCCCGCCCTCGATGAGGGTGTCCAGCTCCGACCGGGCCCGGATGTCGGTGCGCGCCGCGTGCTGCAGGAGCAGACGCACGCGGACGCCACGGTCGAGCATCGCCCGCCCACCCGGCGGGAGATGCTCGACCGTCGTCTGGTTCGGCCGGAAGGAGACGAACTCCTTCTCGCAGCGTTTACCCGCGATGTAGAGGTGGCCGGCGAGCTCGTCGCGGTCGTGCAGTTCCTCCAGGGCGGGGTGATCGGACCTGCTGCGCTGGTGCTCGGCGTAATGCCCTCTGAACATGTCGAGCTGGTCGTGGATCTGGCTGATGGCCAGCCGCCGCCGGTGCACCTCCTCGTCGATTGGGGAGACCAGCGTCGCCGTCGCCACTTCGGGATCGACGGGAACCAGCTTGTCGTGCCCGTGGCCGGGTCCGGACCGGAGGCGGAGCAGGTGCAGCCGCTTCAGCTCGGCGACGGCCGCCGTGACGGCCGTCGCCGGTAACCCCAGCTCTCCGGAGACCAGGTCATCGTCGGTCGACAGCTCGCCCCAGCGCAGCGCGTGCGCGTACAGGGTCGTCAGGACGGACTCGGATCCCGGCGCCGCCATGGTGCTGTCCTCCATCAACGGTCGGCCAGGGCCTCGTCGACCTGGATGGCGAGCTCCCTGACCGTCGGATATTCGAGGATCACGATCCCTGACAGGTTGATGCCGAAGCGCTCGCGGATCCGGACCGCCAGTTGCACCGAGACCAGCGAGTTGCCGCCGAGGTCGAAGAAGTCCTCGTCCAGCCCGAGCCGGCTGAGGCCGAAGGCGTCCTGCCAGAGCTCGATCAGCTGCTCTTCCGTCTTGGTCGCCGTCCCGGGCGAGACCAGCGGGGTACGCGGGTCGCGGACCGCAGTCCCCGCCAGCTGGCCGCCGGCCGCCTCCGCGATGCCGGCGGCGATCCGCGCGATGCGCCGGGCGCGGTCCGTCGGGCGCTCCCGGGTGACCACGTACTGCGGTTCGGCGGGACCGCTGAGGACACGCCACATGAGGTCGACGCCCTGGCCCGGCGTGATCAGCGTTTCCAGTATCTGGTCGGATCCGCCGCCCGCCGAGCCGCCGGTGGTGATGGCGCCGCCCGCGGCCGGCCGGTCCTGCCGCGCGGCCGCGGTGTCGAGGTAGCGGACGGAGAAGCCGGAGATGGTGACCAGCTCGGCGCCACTCTCGTCCAGGATCGTGATGTCGTACGAGGCCACGTCCCGTTCGGTGCCCCTGACCCCCACCTCGCGGACGTGGCTGAACACCCGCGGCGGCAGCGGCGCGTGCACGGTCAGCCGGTCGTAGGCCAGCGGCAGGAAGGTACGGCCCGCGGCCGCCAGTTCCGGCAGGAACAGACCGAGCGAGGTCGCGCCGTCGAGCAACGACGGATGCACGCAGAAGGCACCGACGTCCGCCGTCAGCTCCTCCGGGAGGGTGAGCGAGACCAGGTGTTCCCCGTGTCCGCTCCGCACCGAGTCCACCACCCGCCAGTGCGGGCCGAACACGACCGGGGACAAGGGCGAGTCGAGATCCGGGTCCCAGGTCACCAGGTCGCAGCGGGCCGAGATGGCCGCCACGTCGTGCCGGTCCGGGCCGGCTTCGGTGCCCGCCGAGGCGTAGGCGAGCGCGTGCTGCTCCCATGGCGCGTCACCCTGGTCGCAGGGCCGCGAGGACACGGTGAACTCGAAAACCTTCGAGGAGTTGCGCCGCCCGGTGACGCGCAGCTCACGGGGGCCGTCGATGGCCAGCGGGCGGGTGAAGAACAGGTCGCGGATCTCGACGGGACCGTCCTGAACGGCCTCGCGGTAAGCGGCGCAGACGATCTCCGCGTACGCGGTGCCGGGGAAGACGGGCCGGCCGGCCATCTGGTGGTCGGTCAGCACCCAGTGGAAGTCTCCGTCTATCCGGGCGGAGAACACGATGTCGTCGCCGGTCCCGAGCACCCGCCGGCCGAGCAGCGGATGTCCCGCCGTGGAATAGCCGATGCCCCGCTCCAGATCGCGGAAGCCGCTGGGGGCGCTCGCCAGAGTCTTCTCGAGCATGCCCACCTCGGTCCAGCCGCACCAGTTGACGGAGACCGTCTGGCGGCGGCCGGCGGCACGAGCCTGGGCGAAGGCGTCCATGAACGCGTTGGCCGAGCAGTAGTCCACCATGCCGTAGTCACCGGTGACCGCGACGATCGAGGAGAACATCACGAAGAGGTCGACCTCCTGGCCGAGCAGCCGATCGAGCACCAGGGTGCCGTCCACCTTCGGCGTGAGGACCGCGTCGGCGTTCTCCCTTGAGCGCATCGCCGCCAGGCCGCCACCGGCCACCCCCGCCGCGTGGAAGACCCCGTCGATCCGGCCGAATCGCTCCCGTGCCGCCAGCAGCACCTCGCGCATGGCCGCCTCGTCCGCGACGTCGGCGGCGGTGACGAGGACCTCCCCGCCCAGCTCCTCCACCTGCCGCACGCCGAGGATCCGGGCGCTCAGCTGGTCGTCGTCGTCGGCGGACAGCCGCTCGTCCCACTGGTCGCGTGGTGGCATCGGCGTGCGGTTCACCAGCACGAGCCGGGCGGCCACCGTACGGGCCAGCTCCTTGGCGACCTCCAGGGCGATGCCGCCGGTGCCGCCGGTGATCAGGTAGACGCCGCGGCGGCGCAACACCCAGGGAAGCTCGGTTCTGGAAGGGAGGGAGACCTGGTCGTACTCCTGCACCCAGCGCCGCCCGGCCCGGTAGGCGACCGTGTCGTCCTCAATGGGCGTGGCCAGCTCGGCCAGCAGGTGCTCCGCGCTGCTCGCCGACACATCGATCAGCTGGCAGGACAGAGTCGATGACTCGGTCGGCACGACGCGGCACGGCCCGATCAGCAGGGCCTTGACCGGCTCGATGGGGTCCGCGCCGGAGACGTTGCAGCATTCGCTGGTCAGCACCCTGATCCCGACCCGGTGATCGGGCCAGGCCTCCTCAAGGGACTGGGTGAGGAAGAGCAGGCTGTAGAACCCGGCGTCCTTGACCGCGTCGACATCGGACTGGCCGGGCACCGCCGTCCACCCGTGCAGGACGCTAGTAGGCCGCCATGCCGCCGCGTCCAGCGCCGCCAGCAGCGCCCGGTAGTCGGCTCGGCCGGCGGGGCTCACCTCGTAGCGCCCGTCACCGAGGTCGGCGAAGCCGTCGCCGAGCCCGACCCGGACGACCGAGGCGCCCCGCGCGGCGAGCTGGTCGGCCAGGGACTCCACCAGCTCATCGCCGGTGGTGAAGACCAGCCAGGAGCCAGTGGTCTCGGCCGCCGCGCCTCGCCGGCGGGGACGCCATACAGGGACGAATGTCGCGTCCTCGATGGCCAGTGCCTGAGACTCCTCCTCCAGCGCCGCATCCTCGTGCAGGTCGTCCGGCTCCACCCAGAATCTCTGCCGTTCGAAGGGATAGGCGGGCAGCGGAACGCGCCGCCGCCCGCGCGGATCCTGGACGATGCTCCAGTCGATTTCCGCGCCGTGCGTCCAGAGGGTTCCGGCCGCCACGGCGAGCCACCGCAGATCGGATTCAGCCGACCCGGCGCGGCTCAGGGACGGCACGACCGTGGCCGCCTTGCCCAGCGTCTGCCGGGCGAGCGTGGTGAGCGTCTGCGCCGGCCCCACCTCGAGCAGGATCGCCCCGGATTCGCCGATGACCTGGCAGGCCTGCGCGAAGCGTACGGTGCCGCGCAACTGGTCGGCCCAGTAGCCGGGATCGGTGGCCTGCTCCGGGGTGATCCACGTGCCGGTGAGGGTGGACACGAACGCCCGGGTCGGCTTCTTGGGACCGATCCTGGCCACGGCCGCACGCAGGGGCTCCATGGCGGGGTCCATCATCGCCGAGTGGAAGGCGTGCGAGGTGCGCAGGCGCCGGCTCGTCACCCCGCGCGCGTCGAGCCAGCCGAGGAGCAGCTCCACCTCATCGGCCGGACCGGCCACCACGCTGGTCGAGGGGCTGTTCACCGCGGCCAGGCTCAAGCTGTCGGTGAGCAGCGGGGCGAGATCGGCTTCGCGCATGGGGACCGCGAGCATGTCGCCGGGTGGCATCGACTGGACGAGCGCGCCGCGGATCGCCACCAGTTCGAGGGCCTCCGGGAGGGTGAACACCTCGGCCAGGCACGCGGCGACGTATTCGCCGATGCTGTGGCCCACCATCGCCGTCGGCCGCAGTCCCCTGGCCAGCCAGAGGGTGGCCAGGGCGTACTCGATGACGAACAGCGCGGGCTGGGCCAGGCGGGTGGCCCGCAGGCTCTCCGCCATCCGCTCGTGATCGCCCTCACCGCGCGCGCTGAAGATGACGTCGCGAATGTCGCAGCCGAGGTGTGGTCGCAGGAGCGTCGCGCAGTGGTCGACGGTCGCGGCGAAGAGCGGTTCGGTGGCGTACAGCTCGGCGGCCATGTCCACGTGCTGCGTGCCCTGACCGGGGAACATGAGGGCCACCGGCGTAGGGGCGCCGGTGCGGACGGCTCCGGCCGGCCCGGTGGCCGCCAGCTCGGCGGCGGCCTCCGCGCCGTCCCTGGCGACCACGAAGCTCCGGTGTTCGAGTGCCGGCCGGCCCACGGTGAGTGTGTGGGAGACGTCCTCGACCGGCAGCTCGGGGTGGGTCCGCAGGTGCTCGGCGAGCTCCGCCCGCATGGTGGCCAGGGAGGTCTCGGTCTTGGCCGAAAGGGGCAGGACCCGCCAGGGCCGGCTGGACGGGCCCGGCGGGACCTCGGGCGCTTCCTCGATGATGACGTGCGCATTGGTACCGCCGATTCCGAAGGAGCTGACGCCCGCCCGTCTGGGCGTTTCGCCCTCGGCCCACGGGGAGAGCTCCCGGTTGACGTAGAAGGGCGTCTCCTCGAAAGGGATCTTCGGGTTGGGGGTGGTGAAGTTCAGCGACGCGGGGATCAGGGTGTTCCTCATGGCGAGCACGGCCTTGATCAGGCCGGCGACACCCGCGGCCGGTCCGAGATGGCCGACATTGGTCTTGATCGACCCGATGGGGCACACCTGGCGGCCGGTCGCGCCCGCCGCCCGGTAGGCGGCGGAGAGAGCGGAGACCTCGATGGGATCGCCCACCGCGGTGGCGGTCCCGTGCGCCTCGACGTAGCCGATGCTGTCCGGGTGCACCCCCGCCACCTCGAGCGCCTCGGAGATGACGGCCTGCTGACCGTCCTGCGCGGGGGCGGTGAAGGTGGGCCTGGCCCCGTCGTTGTTCACCGCCGAGCCGATGATGACGGCCAGGATGTGGTCGCCGTCCTTGACCGCGTCCTCGTACCGCTTGAGCACGACGGCGCCCGCGCCGTGGCCGAAGTTGGTGCCGCTGGCGGCCGCGTCGAACGCCCGGACGTGGCCGTCCCGCGTGTAGATGCTGTTCTCGGCCCAGCGCTGTCCGCGGTAGTAGGGGAGCATCACGTTCACGCCGCCGGCTATGGCCATGGCGCACTCGCCGGTGGCCAGGGCTCGATAGGCGAGGTGGATGGCGACCAGCGACGTCGAGCAGGCCGTGGCGATCGACACGGCGGGGCCGGTGAGGCCGAGCGCGTAGGCGACGCGAGCCGCGAGGTAGTCCTGGTTGTTGTTGATCTCGACCGCCATGTCGCCGACGGCGCGGCGGACCTTGGCGTTGGAGTAGATGTTCTCGTAGTTGTAGCGGTTGGGCCCGCTTCCGCCGTACACGCCGATGCTGCCCTGGTAGCGGGCGGGATCGTAGCCGGCCTGCTGCAGGGCGGTGTGGCAGACCTCGAGGAAGATCCGTTGCTGCGGGTCGACGACCTCGGCCTCACGGGTGCTGTAGCCGAAGTACTTGGCGTCGAAATACTCCATGTCCGCGAGCATCGGCCGCAGCCGGACGTAGTTCGGGTCGTTCATCTGGGCCCGCGGTGCGCCGTTCGCCCGCAACTGCTCGTCGGTGAGTTCGGTGAGGGACTCCACACCGCCGACCAGATTGCCCCAGAGCTGCTCGACGTCGGCGGCGCCGGGAAAGCGGCCGGCCATGCCGATGATTGCGATTCGATTTCCCGCCGCCTGGTCCACGCTCACCGCAGAGGTCCTTCCCATCGGTCGCGCAATGCTTATGGGGTCAGGAAGATACTGAACAGCCGCAGGCGATGGACACGTCCGATTTAGCTGACGCAATTCCCGTCGAGAGAAGTGGCCCTGTTAAAAGCGACGCCCCCGGTCCCATAAATATGACATTGGCCGATCCCACCCCCATGGCTACCGTTGGCCGCGTTATCTCAAACGATGTGCGGAGGGCTGATGGCGGACCAACTGCGCGACGACCACATCGCGATCGTCGGAATGGCCTGTCGATTTCCCGGCGCCACCACCCCCGACGAGTATTGGCGGAACCTGGCCGGCGGAGTGGAGGCCATCAGCCGCCTCAGCGAGGCGGAACTCGCCGCGGCCGGCGTCGAACCCCGAGCCTTCAAACACCCCCATTATGTGAATGCCGCCGCGCTGATCGACGACATGGAGGGGTTCGACGCCCGCTTCTTCGGCTACACGCCACGTGAGGCCGAGGTGCGCGACCCGCAGGGCCGGTTGTTCCTGGAGAGCTGCTACGCCGCCGTCGAGGACAGCGGATATGACGTGAGCGCGATCGGCGGGCTCGTCGGCGTGTTCGGCGGCATGGCCAACAACTTCTACGGCGAGCGGAACGTCGCCCGCAACGCGGAGATCAAGGCCGCCGTCGGCGGTATGACCATCGAGGTCAGCAACAGCCCCGATTACCTGGCCACGACCGTCTCCTACCGGCTGGGCTTCCGTGGCCCGAGCATCAACGTGCAGACCGCCTGTTCCACCGCGCTCGTCGCCGTGCACCTCGCCGGCCAGGCACTACGCTCCGGCGAATGCGACTACGCGCTGGCCGGGGCGGTCGAGGTCGAGCTGCCCTACCGCGAGGGATACACCTGGGTCGAGGGCGGAATCTACTCGCGGACCGGCCATATCCGGCCCTTCGACACCGACGCCTGCGGGACGCTGTTCGGCACCGGTGTCGGTGTCGTGGCACTCAAACGGCTCGATGACGCGCGCGCCGCGGGTGATCACATCTACGCGGTGATCAGGGGATCGGCGGTCAACAACGACGGCGGCGACCGGGTGGGCTTCACCGCGCCGGGAGTCGAGGGTCAGGCGCAACTCATCGTCGAGGCGCTCGCGGTGGCGGAGGTCACCCCGCAGAGCATCGGCTTCGTCGAGGCCCATGCGACGGGCACGCTGGTCGGCGATCCGATCGAGGTCGCCGGGCTGACCCGCGCCTACCGCGCGGCCGGGGACACCCGGGTGGGCGAGTGCCCTATCGGCTCGGTCAAGGCCAATATCGGGCACCTCGGTCCGGCGGCCGGAGTCGCGGGGCTCATCAAGGCCGTACTGGCGCTGCACCACCGGGAGATCCCGCCGAACATCAACTTCTCGGTCCCGAACCCCAGCCTCGACCTGGACACCAGTCCCTTCTACGTGCCCACCGAGATCGTCCCCTGGCCCGAGGGGAGCACGCCGCGCCGTGCGGGGGTCAGCTCCTTCGGCATCGGCGGTACCAACGCGCACGTCATCGTCGAAGAGGCGCCCCCATCGGATCCGCTGCCCCCGCCACCGCGCCGGCACCATGTCCTGCCCCTCTCAGGGAAGACCGCGACCGCGGCGGAGAGCGCCGGCCGCCGGCTCGGCGCGGCCCTCGCCGAGAGCGAACCGGCCGAGCTGCCCGAGCTGGCCGATGTCGCCTACACCCTGCAGGTGGGTCGGACGGCGCTGCCGTACCGGCGGGCCGTTGTCGCGTCGAGCATCGGGGAGGCCGTCGCGGCCTTGAGCGCGACCGACCCCAGACGGCAGATCACCTCGCCCGGCGCCCTCAGACGCACCCGGCCGGCGATGATGTTCCCCGGTCAGGGCACCCAGCACGTGAACATGGGCCGCGATCTGTATCTGACCGAGCCGGTGTTCCGCGAGGCGCTGGACGAGTGCGCGGAGCTCCTGCGGGACCACCTCGACGGTCTCGACCTGCGAGACCTGCTGTACACGGACGCCACTGAGGCGGGGGACCTGCTGGGCCAGACCCGCTACAGTCAGCCGGCGCTGTTCTGCGTCGAGTACGCGCAGGCCCGGCTGCTGATGTCGGCAGGCCTGTCGCCGGCCGCGATGATCGGGCACTCGATCGGCGAGTATGTCGCGGCGCATCTCGCCGGGGTCTTCAGCCTGCCCGACGTGCTGGCCGTGGTCGCCGCGCGCGGCCGGTTGATGTACGCGATGGCCCCCGGCGCGATGCTCGCGGTGGCCGGATCGGAGCCGCACGTCGCGGGCCTGATGCCCGGCGGGGTCGAGATCGCGGCAGTCAACGGGCCGCTGTCCACCGTGGTGGCCGGTCCGCCGGAGCGCCTGGACGAGGCCGCCGAGGTGTTCGCGGCGAACGGTCTGGCCTCCACCCGCCTGCACACCTCGCACGCCTTCCACTCGGTGCTGATGGAGCCGTGCCTGGCCGACTTCACCGCCGCCGTGGCCGCCGTCGCCCTGGCCGCGCCGGCGATCCCGTTCGTGTCCAACGTCAGCGGCACGTGGATCACTGACGAGCAGGCCACGGACCCGGCGTACTGGGCGGCGCATCTGCGGGCGCCGGTCCGCTTCGCCGACTGCGTCGCGACGTTGACGGCCGACGAGGACGTCGTGCTCGCCGAGGTCGGTCCCGGCGACACGCTGTCGAAGCTGGCCCGGCAGTGCGTGGGGCACCGCGTCGTGCCGATCGTGACGACGATGGGACATCCGCGGCGAACCGCCGAGGAGGGCGCGATCCTGGCGGAGGCGCTCGGCTCGCTGTGGGTCAACGGTGTCGACCTCGACTGGACCGCCTGGTCCGGACACCGCGCCCGCGTGCCGCTGCCGACCTATCCGTTCGAACGCCGGCGGTATTGGGTGGAGCCCGATCCGCCCGCCTCGACGGCCGACGACGCCCCCATCGAGATGGAAGGGCCGCTCCCGGCGGAGAAGTGCGCCTATGTCCCGCACTGGAGAGAGGACCCGCTGCCGGTCCCGGCGCCGCCCGTTTCCGGTGGGCACTGGCTCGTGCTCGGCGCCGGCCATCTCGTCGTGGACGCGCTCGTACGGGAGCTCGAACCCCGCACGAGAGTCACCCTGGTGAGACCCGGCCCGGACTTCGCCGCCCTGGGAGACGACCGGTTCACCATGCGTCCCGGCAGCGCCGACGACCTCGGCCGGCTTATGGACGCCCTGGCGGACGAGCCGCCGACCGACATCGTGCATGCCTGGGCGCTCACCGATCCGGCGCCGGACGCGCTCGCCGCCGACGTGGTGGAGCGGACCCTCGACGACGCCTTCTACAGCCTCCTCCACCTCGGACAGTTCCTCGCCGGGGAGGCCAGGGAGGAGGGCATCCGCGTGCACGTCGTGTCGAGCAACCTGCAAGAGGTGGCCGGCACCGAGCGGCTGGAGCCGGTCAAGGCGGCGCTGCTCGGCCCGGTCCTGCTGATGCCCCGCGAGATACCCCGCGCCCAGGTGCGCGCCATCGACCTGGCCATGCCCACCAGCCTGGCTCCCGACACGGTCGCCCGGCAGCTCGTCGCCGAGTTCGCCAGCCCCTCCGAACACCGCCAGATCGCCTGGCGCGGCCGTAAACGCTGGTGCCTGGCCTTCCGGAGCATCGACCTCGACGAGGTGGACCAGCCCGATCCGGCCGTCCGCCCCGGCGGCACCTACCTGATTACCGGCGGCCTGGGCGGCATCGGGCTCGCCGTCGCGGAGGATCTGGCCAAGGCCGCACCCGTGACCCTCGTGCTGATGGGCCGCTCCGCGCTGCCGCCCCGTGCCGACTGGGACGCTCTGGTCACGGCGGACGACACGGCCGAGCCCGTACGGCACAAGCTGTCCCGCCTGCTCGCGATCGAGGAGCGGGGCTCGACAGTGGTGCCGGTGCGCTGCGACGTGGCCGACGAGCAGGCTCTCGCGGCGGTCCTCGCCGACGTCCGGAGCCGATGCGGGCGGATCGACGGCGTCTATCACTCAGCGGGAGTCGCCGGCGGCGGCATGATGGCGGTCCGTACGGACCAGGACGCGGCCGGTGTGCTCGCGCCGAAGGTGGCAGGCACCATCGCCCTGCACCGCCTGCTCGGCGCCGAGATCGAGTTCATGATCCTCTTCTCGTCCATCACCGCTGTCGGGGCCACCTTCGGTCAGGTCGACTACTGCGCGGCCAACAACGTGGAGGACGCTTTCGCCCGCTGGGCGGTCCAGCGGGACCTGCCCGTCTACTCGGTCGGCTGGGACAGATGGAGCGAGTTCGGCATGGCCACCGACACCGACCACGCCGCCCCCGCGGCGTTCAGGGCGTTGCAGACCGGTGTCCGGTTCGAAGCGGCCAGGCACCCCCTGCTCGACCGGCAGACCGTCGGCGGCGACGACATCGTCTTCGCCACCGTGTGGGAGCCGGGCAAGCACTGGGTCACCAGCGAGCACCGGGTCGGCGGTCAGGAGGTGCTGGTGGGCGCGGCCTTGCTGGAGATGATCGACGGCGCCTACGCCGAGGCGGTCACCGGGCCGGCCGCGATCACCGATGTCATCTTCCTCAGCCCGATCGGCGTGAGCCGGCCGACCGAAGTGCGGATCACCCTGCGGCCCGACGGCGACGGCCACGCCGTGACGGTGTCGGCCGCGGCGGTCGGTCCCGAGCCGCGCGCGTGGACCGAGCGCATGCACGGCCGGATCGTGCCCCTCGACGACCAGAAGGTGCCCACCTACGACCTCGCGGCCATCGCCGATCGGTGCTCCGCCTTCCAGGTCGGGGAGCACGAACTCGCCGCGCCCGGCCGGCTGATCCAGTTGGGGGCGCGCTGGACGGGCAACGTCAAGAGCATCACCGTCGGCAACCGCGAGGAGCTCTCGCGCATCGAGCTCGGCGAGGAGTTCTGGCCCGAGTGCGGCCAGTTCCGGATCCATCCCGCGCTTCTCGACACGGCCATCGGCAACGCCAAGTACGACGCGCTGCGGGTCGCCCGGGGCGACACTCATCTCCCGCTGGGATATGACCGCATCATCGTGCACGAACCCCTTCCACCGGTGTTCTGGGCCCATATCCGGCATCTGTCCGAGGACGGCGCCGAGATCGACGCCTTTGACATCACGCTGCTGCACGACGACGGCCGGGCGATCGCCGAGATATTCGGTTACACCGAACGCCTGGTCGACCCGGCCCGCGTACGCGCCCAATTCAGCGGCGAGGACGACGCGCCGGTCAGCCATGACGGCGGCTACGCCGAATCCATGTCCGCGGCCGGCATCACCGCGGAGCTCGGTCTGGAGGTGCTGCGCCGCATCCAGCGCTGGCGCCCGGCCCCGCACCTGGTCATCTGCCCGGAGGGCCTGCACAGGAGCCTGCGCAGAACCGAGTCGCTCACCCTCGACGTACTGGAGGAGCAGCTCGGCGACGCCCGGCTGTCGAAAGGGCCGCCCACGCAGGAACGCCTGATCGACACCCCGTATGTGGCACCGCAGACCGAGCTGCAACGGGTCCTGGCCGGCTACTGGGCGGGAACGCTCGGGATGAGCCAGATCGGTCTCGACGACGACTTCTTCGACCTGGGAGGGAATTCGCTGGTCGCCGTGCAGCTGTCGACCCGCATCCGCGACGGGCTGTCGATCACGCTGCCGATCGCCAGTCTCTTCGCCTATCCGACCGTGTCCGGGCTCGCCGAGCACATTCTCGAGCAGAAGGCCGCGGAGGCGCGGTCGTGACCCGGCCCGCGGCGATCGAAGATCCACTCGCGCCCTGGGTGCGGTTCGCCAAGCGCGCGGACACCGCGAACCTGATCCTGCTGTGCTTCCATCACGCCGGCGGTGGGGCGTCCACCTACCGGCAGTGGCCCGGACCGCTGGGAAAGGCCGGGATAGATGTCTGGCCGGTTCAGCTGCCCGGCAGGGAGAGCCGATTCCTGGAGCCGCTGGAGAGCGATCTGGCGGCGCTGACCGCCACGCTCGCCGACGTCGTCGGTGCCGAGCTCGCCGGGCGTCCATACGCTGTCTACGGTCACAGCGCCGGCGCCTACGTCGCCTGCGCGTTCGCGCTGCGGATGATCGCGTCGAGGTCGCACGCACCGGCCCACGTGTTCGTCGGGGCGTCCCGGCCACCGAGCCGTCCGGATCCGGACTCGCCGATCCATCTCCTGCCGCGCGAGCGCCTGCTGCACAAGCTCAGGTCGTACGGTGGCCTGCCTGAGGAGCTGTCCGCCTTTCCCGAGATGATCGAGATGGCGCTCGACATCACGCGCGGTGACCTGCGCCTGATCGAGACGGCGAGCTGGCCGGCGGAGCCATGGCTGGCCTGCCCGGTCACCGCGGTGGGCGGCGTCGACGACGGCACCGTCCCGCCGGCGGTGTTACCCCGCTGGCGGGACATCACCACCGGCCCTTTCGCCCACCGGCCGCTGCCTGGAGGGCACTTCCTGACTCCACGGTCGGAGGAACTGCTGATCGAGGTGATCCGCGATGCCCTGGGCTGACTACACCAGCCCGCCCACCGGGGTCAGCGCGCCGAGCCGAACATCGAGCGTCGCTCCCGCGGTGGAGCTGGTGGGCCTGACCAAAATCTATCCCGGCCGCAAGAGCGCCGATGGGGACCCCGTGGCGGCCGTCGACGGGGTTCACCTGCGGGTGCCGCCCGGGAAGGTGTTCGGGCTGCTCGGCCGTAACGGCGCCGGTAAGTCCACCATCATCCGCATGATCGCTACGTTGATGACGCCGACCGCGGGCCGGATCAGCGTATGCGGCCACGACACCCGGGATCGGCAGCGGGAAGTGCGCAAACTGCTCGGCGTGGCGCTGGGCGGGGAGCGAAGCGTCTACTGGAAGCTCACCGCGCGCCAGAACCTGGAGTATTTCGCCGCCCTGCACGGCCGCTCGCGACGCCGGTCCCGAGCCCGTATCCAGCAGGTGCTCGAGGAACTGAACCTGAGCGACCGGGCCGACGATCACGTGGAGCAGTACTCCACCGGTATGCGGCAGCGCCTGGTGATCGCCCGGGCGCTGCTCAACCGGCCGGCGGTGATCCTGCTCGACGAGCCGACCAGCGGTCTCGACGTGCACGCCGCGGAGAACCTCCACGAGCACGTACGCGAGCTGCGGCGCGCTGGCCAGACCATCATCCTGACCACGCACGACATGGCCGAGGCCGACGCGCTCTCCGATCGGGTGGCAATCATCGAGAGCGGCCGCCTGGTCGCCGAGGGCACCCCTGCCGAGCTGAAGCAGTCGATCGGCGCGGCCCAGGTCATCCACGCCCGGCTGCGCCACCCCGGCGACGACGTGTTGCGGGCGTTCGTGGCCGAGCTGTCCAGGGTCGCGCGGATCACGATCGATCGCGACGGTGAAGCCGTGGTGCTCACCCTGCTGAGCCAGTACCCCGACGACCTGGTCCCCTGGATCATCGCGGCGTCCAGCCGGTACCGGACCGCGGTCCTGAGAATCGAAAGCGAGCCGGTGAGTCTCAAGAACGTCTTTCTCGCGGTGACCGGATCGGCCTCGGACGATGACCCGGCTCGGCGCTGAGTCGGCCGCCTTCCGTGCGGCCGTACGCAAGGAGTGGCAGGTGATGGCTCGCTACAAGAGCAACCTCGTCACCCTGGCCGGCGCGGCGGTCGTCGTGCCGGCCGGTTACTACGCGCAGGCCGTCGGCTACTCCGGTGCCAGCAGGCAGGCGCTGGACGTATTCGCGAGCCGCTCGGGGACCACTCAGATAGCCGGGTTCATCTACCTCGGATGGGCGATCTACCTGTGGATCTCCCAGATGATGTGGGGACCGGGCAGCGCGCTGCGGACCGAGCGCATGCAGGGCTCGCTCGAGATGGTCTATCTGAGCCCGGTCTCGCGCTTCACGATCCTTTTTGGGCCGGCCACCGCACAGCTGATTCCGGCCGGCCTGCTCTTCACCGTCGTGGGCCTGATGCTGCGGTTCGCCTTCGGCGTTCCGATCGGCCCGCAGCAGCTCCTGGCAGGTCTGGTGGTCGTGCTCGCCTCCATTCCGGCGCTGTTCGCCCTCGGTGCCCTCATGTCGGTCATCACCCTGCGCTTCCGGGACGCCGAGGGCGTCGTCGAGGCCGTACGTGGCGCGCTCGGACTGGTGTGCGGCGTCACCTACCCGATCGCGGTGCTCCCTGACTGGATCCAGCCGATCAGCCGGGCCCTGCCGCCGACGCAGATCCTTGAGGTGCTCCGTGACCAGGTGCTGCGACCGGCCTGGGCCGCCGGTACCGGAACCCGGCTGGTCTACCTGCTGGGTGTCGGAGTCGCCATGAGCGTGCTGGCCACGATCTCCCTGAGCTGGGCGCTGCGCAGCGCCCACCGGACCGGACGATTGGGGCAGTATTGATGCTGGTTGTCGCGGCGATCGTGCGGCGAGAGTTCCAGGTGCAGCGCCGCTATCCGCTGAGCATGATCAACCTGGTACTGCTCACGCCCTTGTACGAGATGGCGCTGCCGGCGCTGCTGCTCGGCTCGGCCTTCCTGGTCAACGGTTCGGCGGTGGGTCTGGCCACGATGGCCGGCACCGACGACCTGGCCGGCTGGCTCGGCCTCGGCCTGCTGGCCGCCTCGCTCCTGGTGGGTGCCGTCTGGGGGGTTTCCGGCACCCTGAAGTCCGACCGCGACACCGGTGTCCTGGAGCACTCCTTCGCCACCCCCGTCCCGCGCGAGTCCTTCGTCGTCGGGGCGGTGCTGACCGGCACGCTGTTCACGCTGGTCGCCAGTGGTGTGCTGCTCGCCTTCGCGATCGGCTTCCTGGGCGCCTCATACCGGCTTACGGGTGTGCTGCTCAGCGTTCCCGTGGTCCTCGTCATGCTGCTGGGCAACTGCGGTTTCGGTTACCTGACGGGGGCCGCCACCTTGAGGCTGCGCCGGCCCGACTCGCTCGTCGACCCCCTCACGACACTCGCCTCGGTGTTCTCCGGGATCACCTTTCCGCTGACGGTCCTGCCACCGCTGATCCGGCCGCTCACGTATGTGCTGCCGACGACGTGGGGTCTGGACATCATCCGGCATCTGTCGCTGGGCACCACGCCGCTCCTGCCGCTGCCGTACGAGGTGGTGGGCCTGGCCGTCACGTCGACGGCGTTCCTGCTGGTGGGCCGGTGGGCGTTCGTACGCGCCGAGCGGCAGGTCACGACCGCCGGAACCCTCACCCAGTTCTGAAAGCCACTCGTTTTGAATGCCACGACATGACAGAAAGGATGAGCCGCGTGAGCGAGCCATCTGAAGGGGCGACGCTCCCGAACAGCGACGCGCAGCGGACCCGGATGTCGGGCGAGGGTTCCTGTCTGACCGCGGCCATCGAGATCAGCGGACCCGCCGACGAGGATCTGCTGCGCGCGCGGCTCGCCCGGCTCGTCGCGCGCAGGCCCGCCCTGCGCAGCGTGTTCGGCTCCGCCACCGGTCACCGGGTGCTGGACGGCGGGACGTCGGCCTTCACCCGCCATCGGGTCGACGGTGCCGGCCGGGAGGCTCGATGGGCGCTCGCGTACGAGCTGGCCCGCCAGGAGGCGACCCGGCCGTTCGCGGCAGGCGCGTCGCCCCTGGTCCGCGCCGCCCTCTTCACGGCCGAGGCCGACCGGCACCTGCTCGTGGTGAGCGCCGACCAGCTGGTGTGTGATGCCTGGTCGGCCAACCTGCTGGTGGAGGACCTCCTCACGGCCGACCTCGACCAGGCACCCGACGCCTACCCGGACGTCTGGCGCAGGCGCCAGGAGTGGCTGGACGGCCCCGACGGGCTGGCGGCGGTCGGACGGCGACGGCAGGCCGTGACGGGCGCCCATCGAGTATGGCCGGTCTCGGGTCGCCCCGACGACGGCGATCCGGACGAACTCGTCGAGCGGCTGCTCGAGATCGACGACGAGACGACCCTTGAGCTTCGCCGGCGGGTACGGCAGGCGAAGGGCTCGCTGCTGGCCGTCGGCGCCGCCGCCCTCGCACTCGGCGCGGTCGGGCATGTCACGCAATCGCTGGCGTTGACCACGATGTTCGCGGCCCGCGAGACCGAGGCGGAGGCGAACGTCGTGGGCTGGCTGTCCAACGACGCCCTGCTCGTGCTGCCACCTCAGCGGGGGACGGTTCTCGACTACCTGACGGCGATCCGTGGCGAGATCTTCGCCGCGCTGCGCGACCAGCGCGTGCCCGGCGAGCGCCTGGCATCCGCCCTGCACCCTCAGCCAGGCGAGGCGGGACTCTCGTTCGCCTTGCTGTACCTTCCCGCGCAGCTGAGCGGTGGCGGTCAGGTCGCGATGAAGCTGGGCGCGGCCGAGGCGGCCCGCGCCGCGGTGTCGATCTGCCCGACCGGCGCGGATGTGGATCTGTTCATGGTGGAGGATCCGCCGCCCCGGGCGGACGGCGTCCGGCCGCTGCTGCGGCTCGGCGCGACAAGCACCCGCGGGCGGGCGGGAACCCTGGAGACTGAGCGGCTGCTCAGCCGGTGGGGCGACGCTCTCTCCGTGCTGGCGGGCCACGACTGGTCCACGACGCCGATGCGGGAGATCGCCTCGGCCTTGGCTTCCGTGCCGGGCGGGCGTTGATCATGGCACGGGACGGGTGGCGCCCGCCGTACATCCATGAGGTCTTCGCGCAGGTGGCGCGGGTCGGCCGAGACGGCGTGGCAGTGACCGATCACGCGCGGAGCCTCACCTACGGGGAGCTCGACGACGCGGCGGAGCGGCTCGCCGACACGCTCACCGGCGCCGGGGTCGGTCCGGGGATCGTCGTGGGGCTGCTGATGGAGCGCACGGCCGACGCGGTCGTCCTGGTGCTCGCGGTGCTCAAGGCGGGGGGTGCGGTGCTGGCAATGGATCCGGCCTATCCGGATGCCCAGGTCAACCGCATGATGGAGGCGGCAGGGGCCGCGGTGTTGGTCACGGAGGAGCACCGCGGCCACGTCGATCGCCGCGTCCTCACCCTTGGTGGGCTCGCCGCGCTCTCGGGAGCGACCTCCAGGAAGACTCCGGAGCAGGGTGATCTTGCCTTTGTGAACCATACCTCCGGGTCGACACACCATCCCAAAGCCGTCGGCGTCAGCCACCGAAGCATCGCCATCGCCGCCGACGGGTGGCTGGACAGCTACCGCCTTCGTGAGCGTCCCGGGCGGCATCTGCAGTATGCCGGGTTCGGCTTCGACGTTTTCATTCAGGACCTGGCGCGCTGCCTCCTGTCCGGCGGCGAGCTGATCATCTGCCCCTCGGCGGTCCGGCTGGACCCGCCCGCGCTTGCCGACTTCATCCAGGCGCACCGCGTCACCTTCGCCGAATTCACCCCTTCCCTGTTGAGCCTGCTGACCGAGTATCTGCACCTGAGCGGCCGCCGGTTGACCACCCTGGAGACGCTGGCCGTCGGCGGGGAGCCGTGGCGGGTGGAGGCGTATCACCGGCTGGTCCCGCTCGTGCCCAATGCCGTCATCGTCAACACGTACGGCCTAGCCGAAAGCACCATCGACAACCTCGCGCACTTCGGACCGCCGCCCCCGGGCGCGGCGCCCGATCAGCCCATGCCCTTGGGCCGCCCGCATCCCGGCACCGAGATCCTCGTGGTGGCCGACGGGCGTCCCGTGACCGTGGGCGTCGGGGAGCTGTGGCTCGCGGGAGAGTGCGTCAGCACGGGCTACCTGGGTCAGCCGGAGCTGACCGCGCAACGCTTCGTCTCCGACCCGCGTGGTGGAACGGGGACCGCGCTGCGTACCGGCGACCTGGTCCGCCTCGATGCGGACGGCGGCATCTCTTACCTGGGCCGGAGCGATGACCAGGTCAAGATACGCGGCGTGCGGGTGATGCTGGGCGAGATCGAGTCCGTGCTGACCGCTCACCCGGCCGTGCGCGAGGCCGCCGTCATCGCCCCGAGCGGCCGCGAGCTCGTCGCGTACGTCACGGCCGACGCCGACCCGCCCGTTGACGAACTCTGTGCGCTGGTACGTCACGCCATCGTCCCCGAGGCCGTCCCGGCGCGGATCGTTCGCCGGGTTGACCTGCCGATCAACCCGAACGGCAAGATCGACCGGAACCGCCTCACCCGTGAAGCCCACGCCGACGTACCCACGGTGGCGCGGGGCGGCGGCGTCGAGGACGTGGTGACCCGGGTCTGGAGCCAGATCTTCGGACGTGACGCCTTCGCCCCTGACGACCATTTCTTCGCCATCGGCGGCGACTCGGTGACGGCCGTGCGGGTGGCGATGCGTGTGGGCAGTGAGCTTGGCCGGCATGTGCCCGCGACCGCCCTCCATGAGCACCCGACGTTCGCGGACTTCGTCGACTTCTCGATGACGGCCGAGACGCACGCGCCCGCCATCACGGCTCGTGCCGACCCGGCCGCGCATCCGCTCAGTCCCGGCCAGCGGCGGCTGTGGTTGATCAGCAAGCTCCACCCCGGCCAGGCGACCTATGTCGTGCCGACCCTGGTCGAGCTGGCCGGCGACCTCGATCACGCGGCGCTGGCCACGGCACTCGGCGACATCGTGGCCAGGCACGAACCCCTACGGACGATCGTCGTCGAGCGGGACGGCGAGCCGATGTGCCGGGTGCTCGATCCGGCTCCGACGGAGCTGACCAGGCAGGAGGCGGCCGATGAGAACGACGCCAGGATCCTGGTCAGGCGGTTCCTCGAACGGCCCTTCACGCTCGACGCCGAGCCGCCGTTCAGGGCCCAGCTCATCGCTGTCGGACCGGCCCGTCACTGGCTGGTCCTGAGCATCCATCACATCGCCACGGACCAGGACTCCGAGCGCACCCTCCTGGAGGAGCTCGGCCGGTGCTACGACGCGGCACTCTTCCACCGGGCCGCTCCGATGGTGCGACCGGCGATCGGCTATGGGGACATCGCGCTGTGGCGTTCGACCGCCGCCGTGGAAGCCCGGCGGCTCGAAGCTTGGCGGCGCAAGCTGCGAGGGGCCGAGGATCACGCACTGCCCCTGGAGGGCCCCACCCCGGATCGACCGGGAGGTGTGGGCGAGAGCCGGACGCGGTGGCTGGACGCCGCCACGGCCGAACGGGTCCGCAAGGTCGCGCGCGGTCGCGGGACCACCCCCTTCGTCACGCTGCTCGCGGCTTTCGCCGAGATCATCAGCCGCTGGTGCGGCAGACGGGACGTGTGCATCGGCTATCCGGTGTCCAGGCGGGAGCTGGCCGGGATGGAGGACCTGGTCGGCTTCTTCGTCGAAACCTCGGTGCTCCGTCTCGACCTGGAGGACGACCCCGACTACCTCAGCGTGGTGGATCGCGTACGTGACGAGGTGGCCGACGGCATGGCCGCCCTGGACATCCCCTTCGACCTCATCGCGGAGCAGAGCGAGCACCGCGGCCCCCTCTTCCGGGTCTGGTTCAACCATCTGGGGACGGATCGCCGCGCGCCCGCCATGACCGGGCTGCGCACCGCTCTGATCGACGCGCCGGTGGTGCCCGCCATCTTCGATCTCAACGTCTACGTGACCGAGGTCGGCGACGACATCCGGATCGACCTCGTGCACGACGTCGCGGTGTGTTCGCGCGAGGTGGCCGAGGAGATCTGCGACCAGTACGTCGCGCTGCTCGGCGCCGTCCTGGAGCGTCCCGAACTGCCGGTTCGCGGGCATCGGCTGGCCACCTCGCGCTCGCTCGCGGTACTGCGGCGGCCCGATGACCCGCTCGACCACGAGCCGATCCAGCCATCCGCGCTCGCCCGCACACTGATGCGCTCCGTTCGCCGGAGCCCGGATGAGGTGGCGATCCGCGACCAGGACGGAGCGCATACCCGCCGGAGCGTACGTCACGCCGTCTTGAGCGTGGTGCGGGCATTACGCGCGGCGGGCGTGCGTACGGGAGAGGCGGTCGCCGTCTACGCCGAGCGCGACGCGGCACTGGTCGCGGCCATGCTCGGCGTGTTCGCCGCCGGCGGCCGGCTGCTGATGCTCGATCCGCGCTATCCGTCCGGGCGGCTGGAGCACTACCTGAACGTGGCCCGGCCGCGCTGCGTGATCGTGCTGGGCCGGGCCGCGCCGGCGCCCGGTGGATTCGCCCTGGTCACACGGGCGCCGAGCGGCGATTTCGGCGTGTCGCGGCAGGCTGTGGCGGACCACGAACCGTCGGCCTTCGGGGGAGTGGGGTATCTGGCCTTCACCTCGGGCACGACCGGCGGCCCGGTGGGCGTGCTCGGCGGTCTGGGTCCGGTCATTCATTTCCTGCGCTGGTACAGCGTGGAGTTCGGGCTGGGCGCGAGTGATCGGTTCGCCCTGCTCGCCGGCCTGTCGCATGATCCGCTCTACCGCGATGTCCTGGTCCCGCTCTGGACGGGCGCCACACTGTGCGTACCGCCACCCGACGTGCACGCGACGCCCGCGCTGCTGCTGTCCTGGCTGTCGCGAGAGCGCGTGACCGTGCTGCACCTGACTCCGCCGCTCGCCCGCCTGCTGATCGAGGCCGCGGCGCGGACCGCCACGTCGCTGCCGGCGGTCCGGCTGGTGGTGCTGGCGGGCGACACGCTCACCACGGCCGACCTCACCGGACTCGCCGCGTTGACGCCGGACGCGACGCTCGTCAACGGCTACGGGACGACGGAGACGCCGCAGCTCGCCTCGCGGCAGGTGGTGGGAGAGGGATTGCCGTCGCTCGGCTCCGGCGCGCCCGGGAGCAGCCTGCTCGTACTCGACCGGCACGACCGGCTCTGCGGGATCGGTGAGCCCGGTCGGATCGTCGTCCGCGGCGGCCGGCTGGCCGAGGCGCTGCTCGGTGGGGCTCCCGGGCTGCTGCCGGATCCCGTGCCGGGGATCGCCAGGTTCGTCACGGGGGATCTCGGCCGGTACCGCGTGGACGGGACGGTCGCCTATCTCGGGCGGGCCGACGACCTCGTCAAGATCCGCGGCTTCCTGGTCAACCCGATCGAGGTCGACGAGGTGCTGGCCCGCGATCGCGCGGTCGCGGCGTCGGTGACCGTGGTCCGGCCCGGGGCGGACGGAAACGAGCTCGTGAGCTATGTCGTACCGTCAGCGGCTCACCGCCCGGCCATCGCCTCGCTGCGCTCGCGGCTCGCGGCCGTGTTGCCGTCCCCCTCGGTACCAGTGGAGATCATCGAGGTCGCGCGGCTCTCGGTCACCGCGAACGGGAAGATTGATCTGTCCTCGCTGCCCGACCGGGCGCAGCCGACGGCGTCGGCTCATCGTGAGCCGCCGGAGAGCCCACTCGAACGGCACCTGGCGGAGATCTGGTCATCCGTCCTCGGCGTCACCGATCTGGGCGTCACCGATAACTTCTTCGATCTCGGCGGTACGTCCCTGAAGATGATCCGCCTGCACACGGCGGTCTGCCGGGAGCTGGGCGCCGCCATCTCGCTGATCACGCTCTATGAGAATCCCACCATCCAGGCGCTGGCCCGCGGGCTGGCGCAAGAGCGCGAAGACCCGATCGGCTCCGAGCGCCGGCTGCGGGGCCGGTCCACGTCCGAGCGTTCGCGCCGGATCGCGGCCCGGCGACGCGTGTGATCTGAGAGGACATGTCAAGATGCGGGTGCCCATGTCGGAGGGACAGTGGTGGATCTGGCGCGACGTGGGGTTGCGCAGTGCGGGCTTCCCCTTCTCCGCGCTGGAGGACCTGGCCGACGAGCCTCTTGCCGCCCTCGCGGATGATCCGGGCGACCACGGCGAGTTCCTGCGCGCCTGGGAGACCGGCACATCCCGCGGTGTACAGCGCATGATCCAGATCGCTGAGACGGACGCGATCCGCTCCGCCCTTGTCTGGCAAAATCCAGACATCCTGGAACATGTCGTGGACTGGCTAAAACGCCATGGCGACACGCCCGAGCGCAACAAACGGCGGCGCCGCAAGGAAGTAGCGCTCGCCAACTATCTCCAGCGCTATCACGCGAAGAACGAGACCATCGGCGCATTCGGCCCCGCGGCCTGGGCCGAGCTGGACGGACCGTCCGTTGACGTGCACATCGGCCCCAGCGTGATCCGCGCCCGCCAGGTCGACTTCGAGGACTGGGCGGTGGACGGCCTGGCACGGGCGCTCGCGGCCGATCCGGAGGTGCGTCGCCATCTCCCGCCGGCGCTCGCCCTGGGTGTCCGGCTGCACGGTCGGATCGTCGCACGTCCCGACCTGTCCACCGAGGTCCTCTCCGCCGATCTGGCGCGGGTCGCCGGGTGCTGCGACGGTTCGCGGGACCTCCGCATGATCACCACCGAGCTGGCCTGGAAGCACGGGGCCGGCGTGTACGACGAGGTCCGCGTCGCCGCATGGCTGGCCGAGCTCACCGAGCGCGGGATCATCGGATGGGGGTTCGACGTCTCTCAGGGGCCCACGGCGATGGACGAGCTACGCGCGCAGATAGAGACGCTGCCACCGGCCTCGCGGGGCACGTTGCCGGCGGTCGTCGACCGGTTCGAGCGGCTGCGTGCGGATCTGGAAGAGGCGCACGGCCGCCCCGAGCCGCTGGCGAAGGGGCTCGCCGCGCTCGACGAGGAGTTCGAGGCGCTGACGGGGAGCCTGGCGAGGCGTGGGCACGGCCAATACCGCGCCGGTAGGAGGCTGGCGCACGAGGAGTGCCGTCGAGACGTCGAAGTCACGCTGGGCCGTACCTTCCTCGATGCCTTCGAGGCGCCGATGTCGCTGCTCCTCACCAGCGTTCGATGGCTGCTCGGCGAACTGGCGGCGGTGATCGAGTCGACGCTGCGTGATGTCGTCAGGCAGCTCGGTGCCGACCTCGCCTCCCACGATGGCCGCGTACCGCTCGGGCTCGTGCTCGCGCGGGGTTATTCGGTGTTGGAAGGCGGCCCGGCGTTCGATCCGGTCATCGCCGGCCTGCGGGAGCGCTGGCGGGAGATCCTGGACTATGACGAAACCACCTCTCGGGTCGAACGGACCTCGGGAGCACTGGCCCAGGCTGTCGAGAGGACGTTCCCCGCGCCCAGCCGCGCGCCCTGGTACGGCGCGGCGCGCCACAGCCCCGACGTGATGGTGGCCGCGGAGAGCCCGGCGGAGTTCGCGGCCGGCCGCTTCTTCCTCGTCATGGGGGAGATGCACATCGCCAGAGAGACGCTCGACTCCCTGACCTTCTCGCGGTGGCATCCGCGGCCGGAAAGGCTCGTCGCCGCGTCCGAAGAACACGATCACGACCAGCCGAGGTTCGTCCCCCTGTATCCGCGCGGCACGCCGGGCATCACCGGCCGCTCCTACCCGACTCCCGACCTGGTCTCGGATCAGTACCTGTACTTGTCCTTCGGTGCGCGGACCGGAGCCCGGCCCGTCCCACCGCACCGGGTCTGGCCCGTCGACCGGCTCGTGGTCGCGGAGAACGACACGGGTCTCGTCGTCACCGGACGGTCCGGCGGGTTCGCATCCCCGCTGCTGGACGTCCTGGGCGAATACCTGAGCCACCTGGTCGTCGACGCCTTCCAGCTCATGCAGCCGCTCGGCCATACGCCACGCGTCACCGTCGACCGGATGGTGATCGCCCGCGAGTCGTGGCGGCGTCCGGTCACCGAGGTTCCGGTGGGACCGGGCACCGGCGAGGCGGAGGCGTTCGCCGCCGTCCGGGCGTGGGCGCGGCGGCTCGGCCTGCCACGACACCTGTTCTGGCGTACTCCGGGGGAGCCCAAGCCGATCTACCTCGATCTGGCGAGTCCCGCCCTGGTCAACCTGTTCGCCGGGATCGTCAGGCGGGCCCGCGGGGAGCGGCCC
Organism: Nonomuraea aurantiaca; assembly: GCF_020215705.1. Classification (GTDB taxonomy): domain Bacteria; phylum Actinomycetota; class Actinomycetes; order Streptosporangiales; family Streptosporangiaceae; genus Nonomuraea; species Nonomuraea aurantiaca. The sequence continues at coordinate 152,558 of NZ_JAIWNB010000025.1, forward strand.
GACCAGGTGGTGACGCTCACCGAGATGCTTCCCGATCCCGGCCGGCTGTGGCTGCGCGATGCCGAAGGACGGCGATACACCAGCGAGTTCCGCCTGGTCGTGGCCGACGCGCAGTCCTGACTGGTCGTGGGCGGCGCGCAGTCCTGACTGGTCATGGGCGGCGCTCAGCTCTGGCTGAAGACCAGGCGCAGTTCGCTGGTGTGGGTACGTCCCTGCGCGTCGGGCAGCCAGGTGTGCGCGGGATCCGGATGCATCTCGGTGATGGAGATGACCCCGCCGGACTTGCGTCCCTTGCGGACCTCTGTGAGGAAGTCGTTGACGAACAGCGGGCTGTCGAAGTCGAGGTATCTCGGCTTCGTCCTGGGTGCGGCCCGCCAGAACACGAACCGCGGCATCCCGTGCGCGTCGGCCCAGTGTCGCAGGGCGGCATAGGCGGCGCCCCCGGATCCGCGGTGCGGAATCTCGGCGGCGGGCACCCGCCAGGTCTCCCGCGCCATGACCAGTCGGTCGATGGTCACGCGCGGCGTGTGCGGCAGCGGACGCAACGGGCGGAACAGGCCGCCGAGCGCGTCCTGGGCGAGCTCACCGAAGACATCGAGCATCGTGAGGCGCCCGCCGTCGGGCGTGCGTACGACGAGGTCGGGATCACGCTCCGCGATGAGCTTCGACAGCTCCAGCAGGCGGCCCCGAGGCGTCGGCCGCTCGCCGTTGCCCGGGGAGAAGGAGAGATACCAGTAGCGATCGGAGTAGAGCTCGGGGGTGGGGTAGTCGCGCCCGGTCAGCTCTCCCGTCCGGGGATAGACGGGTACGAGCCGCGGGTGTCTGGCCAGGGCCCGCTCCGCGTACCGCATCAGCCGTGGGGGATCGGGATGGAACTCGGCGAACGACACCGAGTCCACCGTGACCATCGCGGGATGGAGCTCGCCCAGGACGAACTCGTACCTGCCCGCGCACAGGTCCTCGGGACCGCGAGCGGCGATCATCACGTCGGGGCTGTGGTGACACGCGCCGTACCAGGTCGGAGGGGGCGCGGCGAACCGGGTGCGGACGAGGTCGGCGAGGTCGGACGACTGCCTGGTGACGCGCCGGGTGCCCGGCTGGAAAGCGAGGAGATCATGCCAGATGTCCTGAAACTCCTCCGTCGCCGCCGCGAACCAGGAGTGGTCCCCCATACGCTCGAAGAACTGACCGACCAGCAACCCGAGCGGCACGGGTGCCCCGGCCGCCGTCCGGTCGAAGATCTCACTCAACAGCGCTTCGAGGCATGAGCCGAACCGCCAGGTCAGCCACTGCGCGCCGGCCAGCATCAGGTGCATGGGGGGCAGCAACGCGGCCTTGACGTCGGCTCCCAGCCGCAGCTCCAGATCCCGCTCGCACTCCTCGTACACCGCGCGTCTACCCATGGGCCGTTGGTCTCGGCTGTGCACGGCGGGTCCGCCGGTGAGTTCGACCAGGTCGGCGTCGAGAGCTTGGAAGGCGGCCGCCAGAGACTCAGGCCGGTCACCCGCGAGTTCGAGCCGACGGCGGCCCTCTTCGAGCCTGCCCAGAGCCTCCGCCGCCGCGGGGACATTCTGGAGGGCCCGCTCCGGCCACGCGTCCTGCGGTACGTCGTACTTCCAGATGATCAGGCCGGCGTCGTTCAGCCGTTCGAGTACGGCGAGCACATCGTGCTCGCCGCGGATCTCGGTCAGGTTGCGCCGACGCAGGTCGTCGGCCAGGTCGACGGCCAGCTTGATGCCATCGAGGCGGGCGAGAACGGCCGCGTCCGCCGCGGGCAACCTGTGGGGAGGGGCGCCGGGACGGAGCGCCTGCCGCCCCCTGACCACGACGCCGTGGCGTCGGGCCGCCGGTATCCCGCTGCGCGTGGCAGCGTCCGCCGAAAGGGCTCCCGCCAGCGCGTCGATCGCCCAGTCCTCGAAACGGACCGACCTTCTCGAGACCAGACGCGCTCCGGCGCGGACGAATGTGCCGCCGCTGTCGAACCGGAACCAGACGTAGGGCCCGAACGAGCCGATGGTCTCGTTGCGGACGTGGTAGCGCTGGGCGTACCTGGCGAGCGTGGCCTCCTTACGGCGCCTGTCCCGGTTGTGCAGGTAAGGGTGCTCATGCCGGAGCAGCCAGCCGATCAACTGGCCGATCATCTCGGGGTTCTGCCAGAGCAGCGCGGCAGTGAAGGAGTCGCCCCGCGCGATCTCAAGGAGGTCCGCGCTGGCGCGTTCGGCGCCCGCCTGCCAGGAGAGCTCGATCTGCTCGGCGGTGCTGTCGGGATCGAGGGCCAGGGCCGCGGTCTCCGGGTCGGCGAGTCGCAGGAGTTCCCGGACCGGCAGTCCCGCGCCACGCAACACGATGTCCGGCCACAGCCGCCAGGCGGGTTCAGCCATGCCCTGCCTATCGTCGGTTCGATGGTTGGTTGGACACGGTCATTCAGCCACGGGACATCCCTTCGGAGCTAGTAGTCCAAAAGTGGACCTCTCCGAAATCGGACTCCCGATGACCACGAAGGATGGACTGGAATAGGGAGGAGCCTGCCGTCCGAGAAAGGGGCTCCATGACCGATCGCCGGCCGCGTCAGACCCGAGGCCGGGCACCTCGCCCCCGCGCCTCGACCGTCTTCCGGCTCACGGAGATCCTGAGGGAGGTGCTCGGTGCCGCCGCCGGATTCGACGACGACCTCCTCGCCCTTGACCGCGATCCTGTACTGATCACCCGAGTTCACCACGGGATCCTTGAGTCCTTCGGTGTTTCCCTCCCGCTCGACCCGCTCTTCGAGGCTCCGACGCTCACCCAACTCGCCGAACTCGTGGAACAGGCCATGGACGGCGCCACCCGCTCCTAGCCGCGACCGACCTCAGAGCGGGGCACCACCGCGCCCGTCACGCCGGGTGCATCGGCCGGTCCTCGTGCTCGCCGGCACCGTTCGCGCGGGCCGGGAGGAGCAGGGCGGTGATGATCACGGCCACGGACAGAACCGCGCCGATGATGAAGGCCAGCCGCATGCCGTCGAGGCTGGCGAGCGCCGCCGTGACGCCCTCGGCCCTCAGGGCGTCGGCTCGCGCGCTCATCACGGTGATCACGAGCGCGGTGCCGATGGCCGCGGAGACCTGCTGCAGCGTGCTCAGGATCGAGCTGGCGTGGGAGTAGAGCGGCGGGGGAACCGCGCCGAGCCCGATGGTGAACACCGGGGTGAAGGTCGCGGCCAGACCCACCATCAGCAGCGCGTGCAGACCGAGGAGCTGCCAGAACGGCATGGTCATCGTGATCTGGGTGAAGCCGGTGAGCGCGAGCGTGATGCCGATCGCGCCGGGGACGATCAGCACCCGGCCGCCGTACTTGTCGAACAGGCGGCCGACGATCGGACCGAGCAGCCCCATCGCGAGGCCGCCCGGCATCACGAGGAGTCCGGTCTCCAGGGGAGTGAGGTGGCGGATGTTCTGCAGGTACAGCGGCAGCAGGATCATCGAGCCGAGCATCGCCATGAAGGCCACCGACATCATGATCAGCGCGACCGTGTAGGTGCGGTGGAGCAGGGTACGCAGGTCCAGCAGCGGCGTGCCGCGCTTCTGCAACGACAGCTGGCGGACGACGAAGACGGCGATGGCGACCAGACCGGCCGCCACGATCGCGGCGGCGACGCGTACGTCACCGCCCTCGAACCGGCTGAGCCCGTAGACCAGACCGCCGAAACCGGCCGCCGCGGTCACCACGCTCAACCAGTCGATGGTGCTGTACTCGGTCTCTCCGACGTTCTTGAGCTGCTTCAGGCCGCCCCAGGTGATCAAGGCGGCGATGGGCAGCACCACGGCGAACAGCAGCCGCCAGGACCCGAATTGCAGGATCACTCCCGAGACCGCCGGACCCATCGCCGGCGCGACCGAGATGGCCAGGGTGACGTTGCCCATCACCCGGCCACGCTCCTCCTCGGGCACCACCTGCATCAGCGTGGTCATCAGCAGCGGCATCATCACCGCCGTCCCGGACGCCTGGACGATGCGGGCGCCGAGCAGCACCTCGAACGACGGCGCGACGGCGGCCAACGCCGTGCCAAGGAGGAACAGGCCCATGGCGGTGGTGTACACGCTGCGTGTGGACACCCGCTGCAGGAACCATCCGGTGATCGGGATCACCGCGGCCATGGTCAGCATGAAGGCGGTCGAGAGCCACTGCGCGGTCTGCTCGGTGATGTGCAGCGCGTCGATCAGCCGAGGGATCGCATTGATCATGATCGTCTCGTTGAGGATCACCACGAAGGTGGCGAGCACCAGCAGCCGGATCACGGCCGGGGTGCGACCCGGGGCGGCGGTCGCGGGTTTGGCGGGTGAGTCGAGCTCTGGGCTGAACACGGCACCTCTATCAGGGTTGTCGGACATGATGTGGTCATCGGGCTCACACGATGTTGTGGTCATGCAAAGACTGACCGGCACCACCGACAAAATTCATCGCCCCTGCCCTAGCATTCCGGTGAGTGAGGCGAAATGTCACCCGGTTTTCCCCGCTGATGGCTGCGACGCCCCGGAATGACGGCGGCACTCTGGCCGGTGAGTTGAACGGCCATTACCCTGTGCGGTGATGAGCGTTGAAGGGCTGCTCGCAGGCGACCCGAAGCACGTCGGACGTTATGCGCTGACGGGGCGGCTCGGGGCCGGCGGCCAAGGCATCGTCTATCTGGCCAACGCGCCGGACGGCGCCCAGGTGGCGTTGAAGGTGATCAACGCCGAGGTCGGCTCCGATGCCCGCCGCCTGTTCGAGCGTGAGTTCGCCATTCTGCGGCGCGTCTCCAGCTTCTGTACGGCGCAGGTCCTCGATGCCGATGTGACGGCCGACCCGCCTTACATCGTCAGCGAGTACGTCGCCGGACAATCCCTCCACGCCTTTGTCGCCGAACACGGGCCTCTCGCCGGAGCCGAGCTCGACCGGCTCGCGGTGGCGACGGCTACGGCCCTCATCGCGATTCACCGGGCGGGTATCGTCCATCGCGACTTCAAACCGCAGAACGTCCTCCTGGGGCGCGACGGTCCACGCGTCATCGACTTCGGCATCGCCCGCGTACTCCAAGACGGTGCCGCCGTCGCCAGCGCCCAAGTGGGCACTCCCCGCTACATGGCTCCCGAGCAGATCCGGGGCGAGGAGTTCGGCCCCGCCGCCGACATCTTCGCCTGGGGCGCCACCATGGTGTACGCCGCCACCGGCCGCTCCCCGTTCGAGGCCAACTCGCTCCCCGCTGTCCTGTATCGCGTGCTCAACGAGCCGCCTGACCTCGGCTTCCTGCCAGGTCATCTCCGCTCCCTGGTAGGACGTTGCCTCTCCAAAAACCCCACCGACCGGCCCACGGCGGCCGAGCTCCCGCTGTCCATCATGGATCTCGGCATCGGCCCCCAAACCCGAACCGAGCCGCGTCCTGCCGTACGAAAAACAACGAGATGGGCGCGCCGGACGATATTAGTGTCGAGCGCGATCGTCACGGCCCTCGTCCTGGCGGGCGGCGCGCTGTGGTGGGCGAGAGGAAACGTCGAGGCCCCCGCAACGAGGGTCACAGAGTCCGCGACGACCAACGAGCCGCCGGGATACGCCCAGGTGGCGGCGGGGGCGGCACGGACGGCCTTCGAGGCGTGGTACTCCCTCGACTACACCGACTACGACGCCGCAGAACGGCGTACGCTGGCACTCCTCTCCGGGGTGGCGGCGCAGGACTACCAGCATCTGGCCGCCAATTCCAAGAGCGCGGTGGTAGCCGCGAAGGCGAAGCAGACCGCGCGCGCGACCGCCGTGGGAATCATGTGGGCGTCGCCGGAGCGGGTGTCGGTCATCGTCACCGGACTCAGCGCCATCACCCGCAACGGAACCACGGCGCAGTCGGACGATCCCCTGCTGTTCGCCGAGATGGTCCCCTCAGGCGCGGGCTGGAAGATGGACTACGCGCGAACCACACCGTCCGGCCCCGCGGCTCCGGCCGGCGCCGCTTGGCCCACCCCGGAGGTACGGCGGATGGTCACCGATGCCGCCCACTGCCAGACCGAGGCCTTCATCAACGGGCCCCGCCTGGAAGAGCGTCCGGACTTCTTCGATCGTTGCACCACGGGGCGGGCCGAGCAGTGGTGGCGAGAGCTGGCCGCGGTCCCCGATGCTCAGGTTCCCGCCTGGTGGACCTGGCAATACCGGGAGATCGGTACGGCCTTCGAACGGTTCGACGGCCCCGATGTCGCGACCTTGATCCACCTCGGCGACTCGGCCAAGGCCCCTGACCACGAGGTCGTGGCGTACCGGCTGCACCTGCGCCGGGTCGACGGGCGATGGAAGCTGGAGGACGTCACTTCGCCGAAGGACAATCGATCCATGTTCGAGCGGCGTACCAAATGAGCCTGCCCCTCCGCCCGGGCGATCCGGAAAGGATCGGACGCTACCGGGTGCTCGGCCGGCTCGGCGCGGGCGGCCAGGGCGTCGTCTTTCTCGCCACGAGGCACGACGGACGGCAGGTCGCCGTGAAAGCGCTCCCCCGGATCTCCGACGAGGCTGCGCGGCATCGCATGGCGGCCGAGCTGGACCTGCTACGCAGGGTCTCCGGCTTCTGTACGGCGCAGGTGCTCGACGCCGATCTGACCGCCGACCCGCCCCACATCGTCACCGAGTACGTCGCCGGTCCATCTCTGGCCGAGCTTGTCCGGCACGAGGGTCCCCTGCGCGGTGGGGCACTGGAACGGCTGGCCGTCGCCACCGCCACCGCGCTGACCGCGATCCATCGCGCGGGCATCGCCCACCTCGACCTGTCCCCCCGCAATGTGATCATCGGCTCGGACGGCCCCCGCGTCGTCGACTTCGGCCTTGCCCGCGCCGTCGGCGGCCCCACCACGGATCCCCTCATCACCGGCACTCCCGCGTTCATCGCGCCCGAGCAGCTGGCCGGACATCCACCGGCTCCCAGCGCCGACGTCTTCTCGTGGGCCGCGACGCTCGCCTACGCCGCGACAGGCCGTCCTCCTTTCGGTGACGACGCGGTGCCGACCGTCGTCTACCGCGTCCTCCATCAGGAACCCGACCTGGGCACGGACACCGAACTGGGCGGCTTCCTGCGCGCGATCCTCAAGACCTGCCTGGCCAAGGACCCAGCCCTCCGCCCGTCCGCCCAGGACCTCCTCTATCACCTTGTGGACCGCACCCCGCTGCAGCCTGCCGAGGCGCCGACGCCGGCGCGTGGCTGGCGGCGGGGCTGGATCGTCGCGGTGGCGGCGGTCGTACTGATCGCGGGCGGACTCGGTACGGCGATGTGGAGAGGCTGGCCCAGCGATGGAGGCAGACCGGCGAGCCCTGGGAAGGGTAGTAGTGGTGTCCTTGCGCCGCCGCCGCTCTATGCCCTGGAGGCCGGGGCAACGGCCCGGACCGCCTACGCGACCATCAACAGCTACGGCTACAAGACGCTCGCAAAGGACCTCCGGGCAGTGGATGACGCGACCACCGGCCGTGCGGGCGTGGAGTACACCGGCCACCTCCAGGACCAGGCACGGCACATCCGCGACGAGAAGATCGTGCAGCGTGCGGTGGCATCCGAGAGCGGAATCGTCGCCGCACGGGCTGATCGGGTCGTCGTACTGGTCTGGGGCCAGATCAACACGACCAAGGGTTCCACCTCCGACTACCATCTCGGCGGCGTGGTCATGGAGATGCGCAGTGTCGGAACCGTGTGGAAGCTGGACCACGTCTGGCCGCAGAACCCGCAACCGAACTCGGCCGAGATGACGACAGGGGAGTGGCCGTCCGGCCGGACGACGACGCTGCTGTCGGCGGCGTCGGGCAACGGTACGCGCGCCATCGCTTTGGAAGCGCTCACCTCGACGGGCGCCCGGGTGTTCCGCCTCGACGCGGACGGGACGGTGAGCAGGCTCAACGTGGTTCCTGACGGCAGCTCCTTCCGGGTCGAGAGCAGCCGGGAGCTTGGCGCATCCTGAGCCGGGATGTTACGCCGAGGGTCTGCCTTTATCGGGACTTCCGCACGTGGGTGGTGTCGGTGCCGAGGAGGGTGCCGTCGGCGCTGGTCGGCGCGATTTCCGGCACAGGGGCGCCGTGCTGGTCGACAAGGGTGGAGTGGGTCTCGCCGGGGGCGAAGGCGTGGCGTTCTCCCCACTGCCGCAGGGTGAGGATGACCGGGAAGAGGTCGCGGCCGACGTCGGTGAGCACGTATTCCTGGCGGCGCCCCGATGGCGCGGTGCGCTGGGCCAGGAGCCCGTGAGCGGTGAGCTTCCGTAGGCGGTCGGTGAGGATGTTGCGGGCGATGCCGGTCCGTCGCTGGAACTCGGTGAACGATCGTGCCCCGTCCATCGCGTCGCGGATGACGAGCAGGCTCCACTTGTCGCCGACGAGGTCGAGCGTGCGGGCGACGGGGCACTCGGGGTCGGTCCAGTCGGGGTCGGTGATGCTCGGCATGACACCTCCCGATCGGTTGCGGATTGAAACCATTATGCCGTACGGTCAAATTGGTTGCAATCTGCTACTGATTGGGTTTGGAGTGCGATGGACGTGTGGCGGCGGTCGCTGCTCGCGGTGGTGTGTGGTGTCGCGGTGGCGAGCATCTATGCCGCGCAGCCGGTTCTGGAGCCGATGGGACGCGATCTCGGTTTGTCGGCAGAGCTCACGGGGTGGATCGTCGCCATCAGCCAGTTGGGCTATCTGGCGGGGCTGGTGCTGCTGGTGCCGCTTGGCGATGTGGTCGACAGGCGCCGACTCATCGCCGTACACCTGGCGCTCACCGCAGCGGGCATGATCCTGACGGCCTCGGCGTCAGCCGCGTGGGTGGCGTTCGTGGGGCTCGCGGTGGCTGGGGTGTTCGCGGTCGTGGTGCAGATCACGGTGGCCTACGCCGCGTCGATCTCGGTGCCCGCCGAACGCGGACGGAACATCGGCGTCGTGACCTCGGGCGTTGTGGTCGGCATCCTGGGCGCGCGGGTCGTCACCGGCACGCTCGCCGAGGTGTGGGGCTGGCGGAGTGTCTATGCCGTGCTCGCGGCGCTGTCGCTCGGGCTCGCGGCCCTCGTCCTCGTCGTACTGCCGTCAGAGGAGCGTCCCAACCGACCTACGGGGTACGGGCGGGCCGTCGTCTCACTCGGCGGACTGTTCGGGCAGCGCATCTTCCTGGCACGCGGGCTCATCGCGTTCTTCTTGTTCGCATCGTTCGGAACCCTGTGGAGCGGGGTGGCCCTGCCGCTGGCGGACACGCCGTGGCGGCTGAGCGAGAGCCAGATCGGACTGTTCGGCATCGCCGGACTCGCCGGCGCACTCGGCGCGGCACGCGCGGGACGGTGGGCGGACGCAGGACGGGCGGTCCCGGTCGCCGGACTCGCGCTCACCCTGCTCATTCTCTCGTGGGCAGCGATCGCGCAGCTGCCGTGGTCACTGTGGCTCCTCATCGTCGGGATCGTGGTTCTCGACTTCGCGGTCCAGGCCGTGCATGTGAGCAACCAGCACCTGCTCACCGCCGCGCATCCGGATCGCACCAGCAGCGTCATCGGCGGCTACATGGTCTTCTACTCGCTCGGCTCCGCCCTCGGTGCGGCCGCGACCACCGCCGTCTTCACCGCCCACGGCTGGGCAGGCTCCAGTCTCCTCGGGGCCGGATTCGCGGCCTGCGCGCTGGCCGTCTGGGCGACCAGCAGGCGGGCACGCCTCAAACGAACAGTAGCTACGACATCAACCACGTGGTGAGGGCGACGGCGGCCTCGCGTAGGTCGTCGTCGCGGCGCTTCTCGCTCAGCTGGTCGACCGTGAGCCGGAACTGCGGGGCCGTGACCACGAACGCCTGGTTGTACAGGGACCGGCCGCCAAGGGCGATCTCGGTGCCACCGGATTGCGCTTCGACCCCGAGAGTGGTCAGTTCGGGGACCTCGACCTGAGGGAAGTCCTTGTACTTGGGCGGCGCCGACGGAAGGGCGACCGTCACCGAGGCCGTGGGAATCTTCTTTCCCCACGAGCAGGTCAGCGCGCCGCTGGCGTCGTACCGCTTGCTGAACTTCTTCCCTTTGATCAACGCGCCCATGGCGGCGACCATCCGGGGATCGTCACAGCTCTTCGGCAGCGCGAACGGCCGCGCCAGTGCGGTCGTCGCGGTCAATGTGGTCGGTGCGCTCGGTGTGGTCGGTGCGCTCGGTGTGGCCGGTCCGGTCGGTGTGGAGGACTCTGAGGGAGCGGCAGGGCTGTTACCACCGCACCCTGTGAGCAGGCCACCGAGGAGCGTCACCCCTAATAAGGCTCTGGAAATCATCGACATGCGCCAAGTATCCAAGATCGCCGGGTGTCCAACCAGGACCGTTTCTCAGGGAGTTCTAAGGCGGGCTTTATAGCTCTTTCGACTTATTTTTATGAATATGGGGTGATGGAGCGCGCGCCGCAGGAGGCTGATGCGGTCGAAACTCGGGGAGCCGGGGCCGGGAGGGCTCGGCGGTTCGTCGTCGCGGGTGGCGCGCTTGTCGTCGTGGCGCTGCTCGCGTACTGGCTGGGAAGCAGCGGTGGGAACAACAGCGAAAGGCCCGTGCCGAGCCCGACGCCGACGCCCACTGCGACGCTCGCGGCATCCGAGGTCTTCAAGAGGGTCGGGCCGTCGGTGGCGGCCATCGAGACCGGGAAGTCGCTCGGAACCGGGGTGATCGCGGCCGAGGACGGGACGATTGTGACGGCGTACCACGTCGTCAAAGGCAGTAATAAGGACGTCACCGTGACCTTCGCTGACGGCACCAAGACGAAGGCCGCTGTCGTCTCGTCGAACCCCAAGCGCGACGTCGCGACCCTCAAACCCGCGAAACTGCCGGAGATCGTCGTCCCGGCGACACTCGGCGGCGCCGTGGCCGTGGGCGCGCCCGTCACGGCGATCGGCAATCCGCTGGGCCTGACCTACAGCGTCTCCACCGGTGTGGTGTCGGGCCTGAACCGGAGCGCTGAAAAAGGCGATCTGAGCGGGCTCATCCAGTTCGACGCCTCCGTGAACCCGGGCAGCTCCGGCGGCCCACTCCTCGACGCTCGCGGCCTGGTCATCGGGATCGTCGTCTCGATGGCCGACCCGGGAGGCGACGAGGCGTTCGCCGGTATCGCGTTCGCGGTGCCGATCGGCCTGGCCCTGGGCACCGAAGGCGACGGCCCGCCGGGCGACGGGCCGCAAATCTAGAAGGAAGACGACCGCAGACCGCCGCCCGGGAAGCGGCCCTGCGCCGCGTCCGCGTCTTCACCATCGGCTTCGGCACCACGAACCCGACCCCGATGGTCTGCGACAACACCCAGTTCGACGGCGGCGGCTGGGGCAGCGGCTTCGGTGGCCGCGGCGGATTCGACAGGGGCCGCAACCCCCGCACCATCGACGAGCCCGCACTCAAACAGATAGCCCAGACCACCGGCGGCTCCTACCACCGCGCCGAGAACGCCGACCAGCTCCAGAACGCCCTCGACGCCCTCCCCGGTAACTTCACCGTCATCCACCAACGAGTCGACACAGCCGCCGCCTTCGCCGCTGGCGGCGCCATTTTCATCACGGCGGCCCTGTCTCTCTCCCTCTGGTGGAACCGCCCCCGTACCCCGACCCGCTGACGGCACCCTGGGCCCGGATCCCAGCAGGGTCAGCCGCGTACGTCGAGCGGGACATGGAGCGAGAGATGCGCCGACAGGGCGCGGAGGAAGTCCGGGGCGTCGAAGACCGCGCCCGCGGAGACGACGCCGGTGGTCCTCGTCCGGCCGGTGAGGATGCGTTCGACGGCCTCCACCGCGAGTGGCGCGGTGATGGCGTAGATGTCCTGACCGGAGGCGACCACGCGGCGTTCCGCGCCGCCGGAGCAGACGAGAACGTCGACAATGAAGGTCTGCGCGGAGCGACCGCGCTCGTCGACGGCGGTCGGTGCCGAGGCGTCGGGAGCGGACAGGTCCGCGGCCGCCTTGGCGGTCATGTAGGTACGCACCTCCGGGACGGCCAGGTGGCTGGGAACGGTGACGACGTCGGCCATGGTGAACTCTCCGATGACGCTCTGGGGGCCGAGCGGAGCCGGGAAGGGCCACTCCAGGGTCGGCAGAGCGTCATCGTGGTACTCGAGCTGTCCGCCGGTGTAGCGGACACGGCGCCCACTCCGTCGCTGCCCCGAGACCACGCCCGCGGCGAGCGTTCCGGCTGTGGGGTGCCAACTGCTCAGCCCGTAGGCGACGTGCGCCTCGTCCGCCGCCGTCCAGTCGCCCATCGCGGTGGTGACCAACAGGTCGCCGAGGCCGCCGTAGAAGGCCATCGCCGGGACCACCACGGCGCCCGCCTCACGGGCGCGGTCCGCGAAGTGCGCGAACGTGTCGACGTTCGCCTCGATCTCGGCCGCCACGTCGACATACGGGATGCCGGCGCGCAGCGCCGCTTCGACCAGCGGGGCGGCGGTCGTGGCGAACGGCCCGGCGCAGTTGATCACGGCGGCCGCGCCGTGCAGCGCGCGGTCGAGCGAGGCCGGATCGTCGACCGACGCCTGCCGCGTCTCAAGCCCGGGGTGGGTCTCCACCAGCGCCAGCAGCTTGTCCTGGTCGCGACCGAGGAGCAGGGGTACGTATCCGCGCTCGCGCAACTCCGCGACCACGAACCGCCCGGTGTGTCCGTAAGCGCCGAACACCGCCACGTTCCGACCCGATCCCATGTCTGCTCCCTCGTACTCGAAGTGATCCGCTGCGGAAATCCTGTCTCGATCGCCCCATCGGTGCCAGCGTCCGAAACGACATGACCCGTACAATTCCCGACATGAGTCCTTTCCCGCGCTCCGTCGCGGTCGCCGCTACCGACGGGATGCTGCACTTCGAGCTGGCCCTGGCCTACGAGGTCTTCGGCTCCGCCCCGGACGCCGTGCCAGGTCCCTGGTACGACGTCCGGGTGTGCGGCACGCACGCCGTCCGGGTCGGCCGATTCTCGGTGGAGCCGGACTGCGGGCTCGACCGGCTGGCGCACGCCGACACCGTGATCGTCCCCGCTTTGGCGAACGTCGACGAGGACCCGCCGGCCGATCTGGTCGAGGCGGTACGCGCGGCCCACGAGGCGGGCGCGCGGGTGGTCTCCCTGTGTACGGGCGTGTTCGTGCTCGCCGCCGCCGGCCTGCTGGACGGGCTGCGCGCGACCACCCACTGGGCCCACACCGACGTACTGGCGGCCCGCTATCCCCGAGTGGAGGTCGACCCCGACGTGCTCTACGTCGACAACGGCAGCGTGCTCACGTCCGCGGGCAAGGCCGCGGCGATGGACCTGTGCCTGCATCTGGTCCGCCGCGACCACGGCTCGGTGATCGCCAACGTGGTAGCCCGCCGCCTGGTCGTGCCGCCCCACCGGGCCGGTGGCCAGGCCCAGTTCGTCACCACACCGGTGCCCGCCCAGGACGGCCATCCCCTGGCCGAGCTGCTCACCTGGGTGATGCAGCGGCTGGACCAGCCGCTTACTGTGGAGGACCTGGCTCGCCAGGCGAACATGAGCTCGCGCCACCTGGCCCGCCACTTCCGCTCGGTAACCGGAACCACTCCGCTGCAGTGGCTGCTGACGCAGCGGATCCGCCGCGCGCAGGAGCTGCTGGAGATTACGGACGACAGCGTCGACACCATCGCCTCGGCGGCGGGCATGGGCACGGCGACGACACTGCGCCGCCACTTCCACCGCGCGATCGGCGTACCGCCGGATGCCTACCGCCGAACGTTCCGGGCGTGAGGCGAAGCAGATTGCCAAGACCATCCGCCCAACGAGTCGACGCAGCCGCCTTCGCCGCCGGCGGCAGCATCCTCATCAGCGTGAACTCGGTCCCCTCGCTACTATGCCCGGCGTGAGTGATGACTCTTCTGTGATGAGCACCGGGCGCCTGGAGGCGTTCAGCGACGGCGTGTTCGCCATCGCGATCACCCTGCTGGTGCTCGAGATCCGGCTGCCCGAAGGCTGGGAAGAGGACCTCGGCGGCGCGCTGCTAGGCCTGTGGCCGTCCTACCTCGCCTACGTGGTGACGTTCCTGCTGGTGGGGATGATCTGGATGAACCACCATCGGATGTTCCACTTCATCCACAGGACTGACGGCATGCTGCTGGCCCTCAATGTGCTCCTCCTGATGGATGTCGCCTTTCTGCCGTTCCCCACGCACGTGATGGCCGAGGCGTTGCGCAGCGAACACGGCACTCAGACGGCCGCCGTCTTCTATGGAATCGTGCTGGTGATCGGCGGCATTTTCTACAACGCCCTGTGGTGGTACGCCTCGTTAGGACACCGCCACCTCGGCGGGCACATCACCCCGGCGGAGGCTCGCTCGTTGCGATTTCGCTGGGGCATGGGGCCGGTGCTCTATCTCGTCGCGACCGTCATCGGCGCGTTCAGCGCGATAGGCGCGCTCGTGTTCTACGTGTTGCTGCTCGTCATCTACATGTTCGACATGCGTCCCAGGCGAAAGGCCGTGTAGCACCACGTTTCGCCTGGTCGCCGCGCTGCGCCAGCCCGCCCCCCTGAGCCCTTGCTGTACGGGCGGCGCCGGGCGTCAGTGCTTCGCGGCGCAGTCGTAGAGGGTAGTGCCGCCTCCCGTCATTGGACTGCTCGCGGTGAGACTTCCCCCATACGCGGCGCCGGGGACTTCGGTGCAATTCTCTTTCAGCCATTGCGAGCGCTGCGTGCTCGCCCCGCCCATCATGGCGCCAAAGCCGCCCCGACCGGAGCCCAGGACGAAGCGTAGTTGTCCCGAACTCGTCCACTCCTTCAGCTGCTGGAGGGTCGGGGCGTCGTCGATGCCGATGAAGCCGCCCATGCCGATGACGGTGGCGTCACTGTTAAGGATGAACGAGGAGGCGAACATGGCGCCGCCCTCGGCGGCGAGTTTGATCCGGGCGGAGCCGGACTGCTTGACGGCATAGTCCAGGATCTTGCGCTGGTCGGGGGCGAGCTCGGCGCCGCCTCCGAAGAGCCCGGGTGGCATGCCACTGTTCCCGCCGGGAAGTCCCCCAGGAAATCCTTCGGGGAGTTCCATGCCTTCCGGGAGCTTCATGCCTGGTGGGAGTTGCATTCCTTCTGGGAGTTCGAAGCCGCCCGGAGCCGGGCCGCCTCCGCCTGCCCCGCGCCCGAAGGGCATGGTCGGGGGCCCCGCGGTGGGGTTGGCGCCGCCCATCATCGACGTGGAGCCGGGGACGCTGATCGCCCAGGCCGCAGGCGCCGAAAGCACCGCCAGGACCGCGACACCGAAGGCGGCGGGCAGCCGTCGTCGCCGACCTGCGGGCAGCAGCAGGACGATCGCCGCCATTCCGGCCGCGCCTACAAGCCACGCCACCCAACCGTTCCAGGACGGGACCCGCGCGATCACGACATAGGCCCAGGCCGTGGTCACCGCGACGGCCCCGGCTCCCAGCGGGAGTGCCCAGCGAGCCCCCGCCCGGTGGGCGCGGGCCAGCGTCGTGGCGAAGCCGGCGGTGACGGCGGCGACCGCAGGGGCCAGCTGAGTCGTGTAGTACGGGTGGAAAATCCCCTTCTGAGTGGCGAACACCAGACCGCAGAGCACCAGCCAGGTTCCCCACAGCACCCACCCGGCCGCGGCGAGCGGCTCACCGGGCATTGTGATGCCGCGCCAGCGCAGTACGGCGACGGCCAGGACCAGCACCAGCGCCACCCCGCACAACGGCAGCAGCCAGCTGACCTGCCCGCCGACCTGATCGTTGAAGAGCCGTCCCAGGCCGGCCGCTCCACCGAAGGAGATGCTGAACCCGCCCTCACCACCGAAGATCCGGCCGAGGCCGTTGTAGCCGATCACCAGGTCCCAGGCGCTACCGTCGGCGCTGCCGCCGATGTACGGACGGCTCCCCGGCCAGAGCGCGACCATCGCGACCCACCACAGAGAGGACACCACGAGAACGACGCCGCCGATCAGCAGCTTGCCAAGCCGCCCGAGCCACGGGCCGCGCGCGCCGACCAGCCAGGCCGCCGCGAACGCCGGGATCACCATCCAGGCGGCCAGCATCTTGGTCATGAAGCCGAGGCCGATCAGGAACCCGGCCCCACCGAACCACCTCAGTCCGGAGGTTGTCCGCATGGCGCGGGTCAGCGCGTACGCAGCCGCCACCAGCGTCAGCACCAGCAGGGTGTCAGGGTTGTTGTCGCGGTTGATCGCCACGGTGATCGGCGTCAACGTCAGAACCAGCGCGGCCAGCAGCCCCGCCGCCTCACCTGCCCACAGGCGTACGGTCCGGTGCAGGAGGAACACCGTGGCGACGCCCTCCAGCACCTGGGGCAGAATCATCGCCCAGCCGTGCAGGCCGAACATCTTGGTGCTGAGCACCTGCGGCCACAGCGCCGCCGGCGGCTTGTCGACGGTGATCACACCCGCCGGGTCGTACGCGCCGAACAGGAAGTTCGTCCAGCTCTGGCCCATCGACTTCACGGCGGCGGAGTAATAGCTGTTGCCCCAGCCGAGGGAACCCAGCGCCCAGCCGTACAGTCCGGCGGCCAGGAGCAGGATCACCGCGAGCGCCGCCCGTCTGGGGAGCGCGCGGGGGGTGGATGGCGGAGTCTCGTCGATCTCGAACGTAGTCAGGACCAGCACCCGGACCCCTGCCGTGGCCTCATCACAGGTGATCTCCCTCGTAGCAGCCAGACCATCCATTCCAGGCATGCGAACGTCCATCAGCACCACGTCGGCCAAGGTCTCCCGCGCCAGCCGTACGGCGTCATGACCGTTGGCGGCCTCGCCGACCACCGTCAGGTCGGGAGCCGAGTCGATCAGCACCCGAAACCCGGCACGGACCAGCGCCTGGTCGTCGGCCAACAGCACTTTGACGGTCATGGCCTGTTCTTCCTTGAGACGGGGAGCACGGCGTGCACCCGAAACCCACCGCCGTCCACGGGTCCAGCGAGGAAGGTCCCATCGACCGACAGGGCCCGCTCCCGCATACCAATCAGCCCGTGACCGGTCCCGGTCCCGTTCCCGGACGAGACCCCACCCGCTTCACTCCGACCGTCGTCGGCCACATCGACGATCACACCGTCGGCGGCATAGTCGATCCGCACGGTCGCGGTCGCCCGCGGCGCGTGCTTGCTCACGTTGGTCAGCGCCTCCTGAACGATCCGAAACGCGGCAAGGTCCACAGGAGCGGGCAACGGCCTCGGATCTCCGTAGATGAGCCAACCCAGCTCCAGCCCGGCCGCAGTGAAGGAGTCGACCAGCTCCGGCAGCCGATCCAGCCCCGGCGCGGGCTCGGTCAGCAGCTCCTCGCGGCTACCCGGCCGCCGCAGCAGCCCCACTGTCGTCCGCAACTCGTCCAGCGCCTCCTTGCCCGCTTCACGGACATGGCCCAGCGCCGTACGGGCCTGCTCAGGTTCGGTCGCCAGCAAATGCGCGGCAACCTGCGCCTGTACGTTGATCAGCGCGATGTGGTGAGCGAGAACGTCATGCAATTCGCGAGCGATGTACAGCCGTTCCTCCATCACCCGCCGCTCGGCCTCCTCCTCACGCGTCTCCTCGGCCCTGCGCGCCCGCTCCTCGATGGCTGCCACATAGGCCCGGCGGCTACGCAGCGAATCCCCGACGGCGGTGGCCATACCGATCGACGCGATCGGCGCCAGCATTTCGGGCGTCAGCCACGCACTTCCGCTGAACACCACCCTGGCCACGGTAACCACGAGCGCGGCAAGCCCTCCGTAGGCCCACGCGTGCCGGCGCGGGACTCGCGAGGCCACCGTGTACACCGCGATCGCCGACCTCAGGTTCAACAGACTCCGCCCGCCGTCGATCACGGCGTAGACGACGAACCCGGCGACCGTGACGGCGAGAACGGCCCGGGGCAACCGCTGCCGGAAGACCAGAGCGCACAGACGACCGAAGCTAGCGCTATGTCGTAAGCAGTGAGGGGCTGCATTTGGCCGCGCCACTCCGCCCCAGACGGCGGGGGCGGGCCGGGCGCCAGCAGCGTTATCGCATACACGCACACGGCCAGGATCGTGTCGGCCACATAGGGGAGGGAAAGGAGCTCCCGTCGCAGCCAGGTCACGGTACGCACCCCTAAACAGTAGGTCTGACCTGGGCGAATTCCCTCATCCCGTGGTACCCATCGGCTCTACTGCGACCGCAGTACGGCCGGGTCGGGGTTCGACGAGGGCAGACGATGCTGGCCTGCGACCAAGGTCCCGGAACGTCGACTCCGCCCGGCGGCGCGGTGTGCTGGCGCAGATCGGTGACCGCGGCGGCGCTTTCGGGCCGCAGGAGTACTTACACCTTCCGAGTTACCTGACCGGTGCTACCGTCCTGGATTGTCCGGTCGACGGCTTCGGCCTGTTCAACGGGGCTGATGCTGGCCGAGCTGGGCCGCTCCGCGTGGGCCTCCCCTTTCGCCGATCACGCGCCCAGCCTGCTGTTCTTCTGCCGTACCGGCGACGTCGCGACGCCGAGTTAGCCCGTCAGTTGATCGAGTCCATCCGCGCCGCATCTGGCGAACTCCGCCGAGGGACTCCAACGAGTATCTATGCTCCTGACAGGCAGTGTTACAACGACACCTGTACTGCTCGCGATACTTCGTACGGGCGTGCCGCCGCCTCGGAGTTACCCGCTCGCGCGGTCGGCACCAGCGCCGACAACGCAGCGGCCGAGCCGTCTAATGCGGCCCTCAAACGCGAGATGCTTCAGAGCGCGCACCGCTGGCCCGACGCCCGAACTGCCAGCCAGGCCGTGTTCCGCTGGATCACCCGATACAACATGGTCAGACGGCACTTGTCCGAAGGGCATCCAGCCAACCTCACAGTCCCGCCAGCTCAACCAGTTCCGCCAGGTAATTGCGGCCAGGGAGCAAGGAGACCGGGGTTCGACGCCCCAATGCGGGGCTGAGGATGTACAGCGGGGAGATCTTGAACATAGCCGCCAGGTCGGCCAGGGCGTTCAAGGAGATCCTGCAGTCCTCCAGATCAGGCCACCTGGAGCCTGGCTCTGGGGGAGCAGGACGTGCTGCATGGTTCTTCTAAGGGGCATGCCCCTTAGAAGAACCTCACACGTTCGAGTTCGGTTTGACCGGCTTCCTGCACATATACCTTTCCTCCGCTTTGGAGGATATGTTCGATCAGGCTGTACATCTGCAGGGCCCGGTTGATGGCGTCGGTCTTGGTGTCACCGCGTAGGTTTACAACCTCTTCCAGGGCTCGCGAGGACCGTTCGTTGAGGTTGACGGTGACGCGCTCAAGGGGCCCACTGCCTCGACCGGTGGGTGGGCTCTTCGTGGGGCTGGCTGCTTCAATTCCACGCACTTTCGCGGACATAGTCTTCCGGGATCCTCCCGCACGAGACATGGCTAAAACGGGCCAAGGGATGCAATCCCTGCCCGTACTCGTCGATGTCTTTCCTTGCCTCGCAAGCAAGCGAGGCACTATCAGAGGTGACGGCTATGGTCGGTCCACAGCGTCGAGGGGGACGGCGGTGCCATAGCGATGTCGGCGGAGGGCGTGCTAATCGCCCCCTTTGCTGTCGGCAGGTTTTGCTGCGCTGCGGCAAGAGCAACGTCGGCACGGTAAGCCTGACAGGTAGTGGACCACAGGGAAGGGTGATTGGTAGGCGATGCCTGTCCATCTCCATCCCCCTATGCATGTGACCTGCGGATATCTGTTCTGCAGGGTTGACCGTACGATAGTGAGCTGCCTGGAGTCAAGCTGCTTGCAGAACATGTACCTGTTAGTATACGCGCATAATCAGCGTATCGACCATACGGTGTGTGTCCTTGAACCGTAGCGGGTGATACTTTGGCCCATAGCACTCAAACGCCGTAAGACCCCCGGCTCGTCCGGGGCCACTGGACTACCCCCGGACATCAGGCTGGGGCACGCACCATCCCGCCGGGCCCGGCCCGGCGGGTTTCCTACATCTAGGCCGAGCGAGAAAGTGTTCAGCCACGTGAAGAAGCCAGTGGTTACCGACCTGACCAAGATCGAAGGCAATCCCACCTCTAAGGCTGACCTGCTTGAGGAGCGGGAGGACGTCACCTTTGAGGTCATCCTCTCGGACGGCAAGCGGATCAACGCCACCGCCCCGACCTGGTTGCCGAGCGGAATCGCCCCCGTGATCACCAGGATTGTTCTGTCCAGCGTCATGATCCCCAGCGCCTTCGCCGGCCTGGGAGTTCTTGTGCTCGCGCCGGGATGGGTCACCGTGACTGCGGCCCTCATCTCATTCTGCGTGATTGTCGGGTCGGGAATGTGGATCATCAACCGCCTCGCCGACGCCCTCAAGAAGAATTCCCGCGACTCATGACGTCCCGAAGATCCGCGCGCGGGGTGAGCCTCGTCCTGGCCAGCCGGTCCCTTGAGCTCGGCTGGCCAGGACGAGGTTTAGCCATGGTCGGAGACTTACCAAGCCAAAGGTCCGCAGCCACCTCCATACCCCTTTCTGGCCGGCATCACGAATTGTCGAAGAGGGCCAGTCCCTCTTCGCTATCCGGACTGGTTCCCCGTCCTGGCCTGGGCGCTTCACGCTCAGTTGCTTGGGGGACGCCGTCGTCGGCAGCGGTCTTCGCATCCCCACATAACCTTGCCCTTGCGGCGG
Organism: Nonomuraea aurantiaca; assembly: GCF_020215705.1. Lineage (GTDB taxonomy): Bacteria > Actinomycetota > Actinomycetes > Streptosporangiales > Streptosporangiaceae > Nonomuraea > Nonomuraea aurantiaca. The sequence continues at coordinate 173,065 of NZ_JAIWNB010000025.1, forward strand.
CCGATGTTTTCGATCGCTGCGGCGTGGGTCACAGGGGACGTGCTGATCGTCGACGAAAGGAAGGTCGGGGGATGGGTGGTCGGTCCGCAAACTGTTCGCTACCGGATGGTAGGTGTACGGCGTGGACCCCCGGTGTGCGCGTTGTAACTATCTACAGCCGCTGCCGATGTCTACAGCAGTCTATGGTTGGGGGCCAAATGGCTGCCCAAGATCATTAGGTACGTGCACGGCCTTGGTGGCGCTGTTGGCTAAGGAAGAGACGGCCCGATGTCCCGAAGCTCTTGCTCACGAAAAGGGGGAGGCTCGTCCGCCAGCAGGACGCCGCAATGATGGGGGATGGTTGCGTCCACGGGGGCTGGCATGGTCAAGAGCAATGGAGTTTCTGCGTACGCCCTGGTGGGCTGCAGCGGGGTCCGCGGCGAGTTCCCAAACACCTGCGGCAGGTCGCGTTGGTGCAGGTGATAACCCGGGTTGCAGGGTTTCGACGCGGCTGGCGGCGATGTCGTCGCGTGGGTGGCGCGCCAGCCACGGTGGTGGTGATCAGCGTCCCCGCCAGCGGCATAGGTGCGTTCGGTCTGACGACCTCGAGTTGGGTGTCAGCGTCGACGCTCTTTCGGGGTGCGGGACTCGAGGACAACTCGCTGGCCCAGCAGACACGAGGCACGCGCTCGCTCACTCGGCCTGGAAGCCGATGTCGCTTCCAGATTGAGCGACCTCGGCGGAGAACAGCTGCACGAGTTGAGCTGGCCGCCAGGCCGGCCAAGTGCTCAATGTCGACTTACGTGGCCCCCAGGCTAGGCAACCTGGGCCTAGACGACTGGAGACGGGTAAGCCACGCGCATGGGTGTTTCTGTTGAGACCCTTCTCCTAGAAGAACCTCACTTGTTCCAGTTCAGTCTGGTCGGCCTCCTGCACGTAAATCTTCCCTCCGCCGTGAAGGATGTGCTCGATGAGGCTGTACATCTGCAGGGCCCGGTTGATGGCGTCGGTCTTGGTGTCACCGCGTAGGGTTACAACCTCTTCCAGGGCTCGCGAGGATCGTTCGTTGAGGTTGACGGTGACGCGCTCAAGTGGACCGTTACCCCGGATGGCGGCCGGGGGGTTGATGTTCGCGGTGCCGATTCCAGGCGATTTACCAGGCATATCTTGGGATTCCTCACGCAACGTCGAAGACACGGGAGACATGGCTAAAACGGGCCTGGGATGGCTGTCCCGACCCGAGCTTTTCGATGTCCCTTCCAAAGCCCCGTGCCAGTCGCGGGGCTGCGCCAGCCATGGCGGCGATTGGGCAAAACATCCTTCGTGTTCAGGAATCCGCTCCGAACTGGCGAAGTCCCCAATGGTCACGCAGGGGCAGCGTCAAGCGGGGCGACCCTGACCTCCTTCCGATAGCGATGCCGGGACTCAACTGGCGGGGGACGGGGTAGTCGTTCCCCGCCCCCCTCCTGATGGAGATCGGACTCGCACAGGACAAGTGGCAGCGGCCGCGCACATTCGAGGGGGCAGGGACGCCCCCGGCGTAAGAGCGATAAGCGTCTCCACATCGAGACCATCGAGTCGATCGGCTCTCTCAAGATTCTGATCACCCCCTCAGCTGGTTGGCGTGTGCAGCGGGTTGACCGTATGACACTTCACCAGCCATAGTCAAGCTCTTTATAGACTATCTACCTGTTACTATATGCCCGCCGTCAGCGTGTTATACGCGCTTCACTCATACCTTGACTGGATGGGGTGTGAGCATGGTGGTAGGTTGACGCATAGCAAGCTGACGCTCTTGGAACACCCCGGCTCTTCGCCCGGGTCACGCACCACCCCCGGCTCGCCGAGGGCATGCACGCCCCAGACTCCCCGCCTCATGGCTCGAAGCGAGAAAGCGTCTACCTACGTGAAGAAACCCGTGGTCACCGACCTGACGAAAACCGAAGGCGACCCCAGCTCCCACGCCGACCTCCTGGAGGGCCGGGAAAAGGTCAACTTCAAGGTCACCCTCGCCGGTAAGCAGATCGACGCGTCCGCGCCAGCGTGGTCCCCGAGCGGGATCGCCCCGGCGATGGTCATGATCACTGTCCCCGGCCTGACGATCCCCGGGGCCTACGCGGCCCTGGGGATCGCTGTTTCGGCCCCTGGCTGGATCACTGTCATGGCTGCGGTGATCACGTTCTGCATGGTCCTCGGTTGCGGGATGTGGATCATCAACCGCTTCGCCGACCTGCCGGCGAAGCGATCGTGCGATCACGGGCGCGGAGCGGGAGGGACGCCCACTCGCTAAGTGAAGCCCGTCCTGGTCATCCGGCCTCCCCCAGCCCCGGATGGCCAGGACGGGCTTTACCGTGCCCGGCCACCGACCACCGGGCCGACGTCGCCCGCCTCACGAGCCCGGGCAGCTTGGGCAGGGTGGGTCTCGACTGGGTCGGGAGTGGTGGTCAGGCCAGTTCGGCGAGAAGGGTGGCCATCATCCGGTACGCCGCGTGCGCGTCGAGCATTTTGGAGCCGCGGCGGTAGCGGTGCGTGGGCATCGGGACGGCGTGCCCGAGCAACTCCTGGACATCAGTCAGCGGCACATCGGCATCCAGCAGTGCAGTGGCCATCCGCCAACGGTCGAACAGCGTAGTGTCGGTGGGGCCACTCATCCAGCAAGGGCTCGAGCAGGGCGTCCACGCCAGGCGGCACGGTCGCGTCCGAGATGCGGTGTAAAAGTGAACGAGCGTAGGTTGCCGTGCTGAACCGACCAAAGTTCGCACTACGCAAGGACCTACGCTCGTGGCACGCACACTACCGCCCGTTCAGGCCATTCGCGCCGAGATCGACGCCTTGTTCACCGAAGGCCGTGACCTGGTGGAGGTCATCGAAGACGTCGCCCGTCTCGGTGCCCGCCTGATCATCCAGACCGCTGTGGAGGCCGAGGTGGACGCCT
>NZ_JAIWNB010000026.1 GCF_020215705.1 Nonomuraea aurantiaca
GCCGTAGCATTCGCGCTCAACACCAGGCCCCGAAAAACTCTCGGGTGGAAGACACCGGCAGAAGCCTTCAGCGATCATCTAAACTTACTGCTGAACAGCAGTGTTGCGACGACTCCTTGAACCCAAGCTGGGCTCCTCCTCTGCGGACTTGACGACTTGATCCTCATACTCTGGGGGCCCGGCGGCGACGGCCCCGTCCAGACCTGACCTCAGTGGCTCTTGATCGGAGTTTCGGTCGAGTCGACGTTTTGCGGTCTGGCAGGGCTCGGACACTGCGCATTCCTTGCTCGCAAGACGCGTGAGGAACGCCCCCGAAATTGAACAAAAGCCTGGCCACTCAGTTCCTGGCCCATTGGCATAAAAAATGCCCTCCGGGAGGATCTCCCGGAGGGCATTTCTCTTGGTAGCGGGGGCAGGATTTGAACCTGCGACCTCTGGGTTATGAGCCCAGCGAGCTACCGAACTGCTCCACCCCGCGTCGGTGTGTGTCTAAAGACTATAGGTGGCACGGGGTGGAAGCAAATCGAAGAGCCTACGTACCGCCCGTCGGCGTGGGTGTCGCGGTGGGCGACGGGGTGGCGGAGGTCGACGGCGACACCGTGGGTGACGCCGACGGAGAAGCCGTAGGTGACGGCGTCGGCGTGGTGGCGGTGGGCGGCAGCGCGCCCAGCCCCTCCAGCGCCTTCAGCGCCTCCTCCAGCCGCTTCTGCGCCTTGCCGTACTCGTCCCAGTTGGGCGGGCTGGCCTGCAGCGCCTTCTGGGCGTCGTTGTAGGCGCTCTGCGCGGTGTCGATCGCCGTCTTCAGAGCAGTGGTGTTCTGGTTGGGTTTGGCCTGCTGGTTGTTGGGCGTCGTCTGCTGCTGCTCTCCGCCGAAGACCTGCTTCAGGGCCTCATCAAGGGTGCGGCCGACGCCGATCTTGCTGCCGAACGACACCAGCACGCGCTGCAGGATCGGATACGGCTCCTGCCCCCCACCGGCGGCGACCTGGATGTACACCGGCTCGATGTACACCAATCCCCCGGCATAGGGCAGAGTCAGCAGATTTCCGTATCTGACCGACGAGGCACCCACGCCCAGCAGGTTGAGTTCGCCGGCGAATCGGCTCTGGAAGGCGTTCTGTGCCTGTCCGGGGCCCGGAATCGGGGTGTTGGATGGCATGCGCAGGATGCGCAGCTTGCCGTAGTCGGGGCCGGCCACCGAGTCGACCGCCATGAAGGCCGCCAGGTTGGGCCCCTGCTTCGGGACGAACGTCGTCGTCAGCGAGAACGTCGGTGCCGGGTTCTGGTCGGGCATCGTGGTCGTCACGTAGTAGGGCGGCTGCTTGGTGTTGGTGTCGCCCTGCGACGGGTCGCTCGGGATGTTCCAGAAGTCCTGGCCGCTGTAGAAGGCGGCGGGGTTGGTGATGTGGTAGCGCGACAGGGTGTAGCGCTGCACCTTGAAGAGGTCTTCCGGGTAGCGGACGTGGGCCTTGAGGTCGGCGCTCATCTTCGTGACCGGCTGGATGACGCCGGGGAAGGCCTTGCTCCAGGTCTTGAGCACCGGGTCCTTGTCGTCCCAGGCGTACAGCGTGACCGTGCCGTCGTAGGCGTCGACCGTGGCCTTGACGGAGTTGCGGATGTAGTTGACCTTGTCCTGCGGCTGCTGGGCGACCACGCGGCGGTCGGTGTTGCGGTCGCGGGTCATGTCGCCCAGGCTCTCGCTCTGCGCGTACGGGTATTCGTTGGAGGTCGTGTAACCGTCGATGATCCAGGTGATCCGACCGTCGACGATCGACGGGTAGGGGTTGCCGTCGAGGGTCAGGAACGGCGCGACCTTCTCGACCCGCTCGCGCGGGTTGCGCACGTAAAGGATCTTGGAGTTGTCGTTGACGTCACCCGAGAGCAGGATGTTCTTCTCGCCGTACTTGGCCGCGTAGACCAGCCGGTTGAGGAACGAGCCGACCGGGACACCGCTCTTGCCGGTGTAGGTGGTGTTCTTCTGCTCGGTGCCGCCCGTTTCCGGGTAGTCGAGCTCCTGCGGGTTGTTGGGGTTGCCGCCCGCGATGACGTATTCGTTGGCCGCCGAGCTCTCCCCGAAGTAGACCCGCGACTCCTTCAGCTTGGTCGAGTTGACCAGCGGGCCGACGACCGGCATGTCCTTGGCGTCGTAGTCGGGCAGGCCGCCGGGGTCGACCTCGTTGCCGGGCGCCGCCACGATGCCGTAGCCGTGGGTGTAGATGAGGGCGTTGTTGATCCAGTTGTTCTGGCCCTCGGGCGCTCCGAGCAGTTCGCGTACGCCGACGACGTGGTCGACCTGCTTGCCGGTGGCATCGGGATAGCGGTCGACGTCGAGCTGGGCGGAGAAGCCGTAGAAACCGCGGATGCGCTGGGTCTGCTCATAGGTCGCGGAGACCAGCGCGGGGTCGAGCAGCCGGACGCCGGACACCGAGGCGTCGCCGCCGGTCTGGACCTTGGTCGGGTCGGCCTCCGCCGTGTAGGGCAGGATCTCCGTCTTGTCCACGTTGTACGACGCCCGCGTGGCGTCGATGTTGCGCTGGATGTAGGCCGACTCCTTGAGCTGCTGGTTGGGCTTGACCTGGAACTGCTCGACCAGCGCCGGGTAGACGCCGCCGATCAGGATGGCCGAGAGCACGAGCAGGCCGAAGGAGACGCCGGGCAGCATGCCGCCGGGCCGGATGACACCCGCGAAGAACAGAGCGGCGCAGATCAGCGCGATGATGGCCAGGATGGTCTTGGCCGGGAGCACCGCGTTGACGTCCGTGTAGGAGGCGCCGTGGACGAAGCCGCGGTCGGAGAAGACGAGCCCGAAGCGGTCGATCCAGTAGGCGACGGCCTTGAGCAGCACGAACACGCCGAGCAGCACCGACAGGTGGGCACGCGCCGCGCGGGAGGCGTGCACGCCGGGTGACTGCAGCCGGAAGCCGCCATAGAGGTAGTGCGTGATCCCCGCCAGGATGATCGAGATGATCACGGCGGTGAACAGGAAGTTGAGGATCATCCGGATGAACGGATAGTCGAACATGAAGAACGACACGTCCATATGGAACTGGGGATCCTTCGTGCCGAAGGGCACCCCGTTGATGAACTGCAGCCAGGTCTTCCATTCCCCGGCGAACGACGAGCCCGCGAAGAGCGCGAGCAGGCCCATGCCGACGATGAAGATCAGCTTGCGGTGGGGGTCGAGCGCCATCCGATAGCGATCGGCGCCGCTGCCGCCCCCGAACATGGCCGGGCCGAACATCGGCCGCATCCGGAAGGCCAGCAGCATGTTGCCGCCGGCGATGCCGACCATGAGCACCGCTCCGACCAGGAACAGCACGATCTCGGTCAGCAGCACGCCGGAGAAGACGGAGGTGTAGTCGACTCCAGGGTCGACCGTGTCGAACCACAAATAATCGGTATAAATACCGGAAAATAGGAAAAATAGCGCCACAATCGCCACGAGCGCGATCGCAACTGGAAGAAGCAGTCGCGGTCGGCGGGGCAAACGCATTGCCCTGCCGCCGGCTCCTGGGGTCCGGAAGCTCAAGGCCAACCCCTCGTCGTGATGAACAAACGGTCCGTGTCTGGCAACCTACACCGCTGTGCCAGCCGTACGGCTAACGGATGGCATTCGCCAGAAGTTTCATCCAGCAGCGCAAGCGGGCACATCGCCCTTGCCGGTGCGCAGTGCCTCAAGCGCCCCGACCGCGGCGTGCAGCGTCTCGGCCTTCACCAGGCGAAGCCCGTCAGGGACGGCCTTCATGGCCTCGGCGCAGTTGTCCGGCGGGGTGAGGAACACGGTCGCGCCGGACTTGCGGGCGCCGACCATCTTCTGGGCGATGCCGCCGATGGGCCCGACCTCACCAGACGCCTGGATGGTGCCGGTGCCGGCGATGTCCTTGCCGCCGGTGATCTCGCCGGGGGTCAGCTTGTCGAGGATGCCGAGCGAGAACATCAGCCCGGCGCTCGGCCCGCCGACGTCACCCACATTGATGTCGACCTTGAAGGGGAACTTGTAGCTCTCCTGCATGATCACGCCCACGACGGCCTGGCCATCCTTGTCCGCCACGGTGGTCACGCTGACCTGGCTCTTGTCCTTGCCTCTGGTGACCGTGAAGGCCACGGCTTCGCCCGGCTTGTGCGCCTTGACGGCATCGCTGACGGTCTTGACGTTCACCACCGGCTTGCCGTCGACCTCGCCGATCTCGTCGCCCGGCTTCAGCTTGCCGTCGGCCGGCTTGCCCTTCTGCGTGGACGCGACCGAGACCTTCATGCCGAAGGGGATCTTGAGCTCGGTCAGCGCGGCCGCGGTGGCGAAGTCCTGGGAGTTGGTCATCTCGACCGTGTTCTCCTCCTCGACCTCTTTGGGCGAGCGGGACTTGGGGAAGATGGTCTCCTCGGGAACGACCGCGACCGTCGGATCGACCCAGCCGCGCAGCGCGCTCAGCAGATCGATCCTGCTGCTCGGCCCACCCTGGTAAGCCACCGTGACCAGGCGCAGCGCGCCCTTCGTGGGAAAGGTCTGATGCCCGCTGATCGTGATCACGGGCTTCTTGTCGACCTCGCCGATGGTGTTCTCGGTCGGCCCGGGACTCAGTACGACGTACGGCACGGGCAGGAAAGCCCCTGCGACACCGAGCGCTAGCACGAGGAAACCCGCAACCAGCAGGGTCAAGGCGCGTCGCGACATGAAGACGAGCTTATTGGCAGGCACCGACCCACTCGGCCGACCCGTCGGCGAAGATTTGGTGTTTCCAGATAGGTACCTGGGACTTGAGGTCGTCGATCAGCCTGCGTGATGCCTCGAAAGCCTCGCCCCGGTGCGGGCAGGCGACCGCGACGATCACGGCGATGTCGCCGAGCTCCAGATCGCCGATCCGGTGCACGGCGGCCAGGGCGGTGACCGGGAAGTCGGCGGCCACCTTCTCCGCCACCTGCCGCAGCGAGTCGAGGGCCGAGGGGTGCGCCGAGTAGGAGAGCCCGGTCACGGGCTTGCCGTGGTCCTGCTCGCGTACGGTGCCGACGAAGAGCGTGGTGCCCCCTGCCGCGTGGTCCCCCACAGCGGCCAGCACCTCGTTCACCGAGAGCGAGGTCTCGCGAATCCCGAGCAACCGGATGACGTCCACGAACAGAGCCTACATAGTCATTGACGGCGCTTCTTGCGCACCTGACGGACGATGGCGGCGGTGCCGATGACCGCCACCGTGGCGCCCGCGGCGGTGAGCGTGGCCTCCTTGACCGGCAGCCGCCTGCCGACCACAGTGGTCCGGTTCTCGCGCAGCTCCAGGAGCTGCGCGAACACGGTCTCGTTGGTCCAGGAGGGCTTCCAGCCGGCCTCGCGCAGCGCCGTGCAGTCGACGACCCACGGATAGACGACGTAGTGCAGGTCCGTCGCGGGGGCCGGGGTGATGCCCAGCCGGTGCAGGCGCTGCGCCGTCCCGAAGGTGAGGCCGGCCGGCAGTTCGAAGCGCCGCAATCCGGACAGCTCCTCGACCTGCTCCTGCTCCAGCCAGCCGTCGGAGCCGACGGCGGCCACACCGGTCACCACGCCGCGCGCGGCCAGTTCCAGCGCCGTGATCAGGTCGTCGACGTGGCAGAACTGCCAGCGCGGCGAGCAGCCCTTGATGGTGAGCAGCCTCGGCGACTCGAAATGGCGGGTGATGACCGTGTCGATGCCGGGGCCGACCACGGCGGCGGGCCTCAGCACGGTCACCTCCAGGCCGGGATGGCTCCGCGACGATCTGCGCACGAGCGCCTCGATCTCCAGATAGTCGCCCACGACCCCCGTGTCGGGCTCGGCCGCGACCGGGGACTCCTCGGGCAGGGGCACGTCGTTCTCGGGCGCGGCGCCGTACACCATCGCGCTCGTGACCAGCACGACGCGCCGGACCCGCGCGGCGGCGCTGGCGGTGAGCACCGTTTGCGCAGCTCGCAGATTGTACGCGCGCCGCTCGGCGGGATCGGAGTCGACGGCGTAGTCACCGGCCAGGTGGACCAGGACGTCGATGTCGGAGATGCGGTTCGCCAAGAGCGGATCTCGTACGTCGATCACTCTCCACGTGGCTTCCTGGACGTCACCGCGTTCCTCGTCAATGGCCACCACCCTGCGGAAATCCGCGGAGGATACGAGCTTTGCGAGCAGCTCGCGGCCGATGCCTGAGGCGGCACCGGTGACGGCGACGACGGGGTGGCGCGGGCGTTTCGAGGTAGGCACCAGGTCCTCACTTTGCACTGATCCGCCGTAGGACGACTAACGTGGCGGATGTGGACTCCTCCATCCTGCACGAGGTAGAGCGGTGACTGACCTGCCAGGTCGCGAAAACGACCCCAACGAGAACCCGTTCGCCATGTTCGGCAACCCTGAGCAGATGGCTCAGGCGATGCGCCAGTTCGCCGACATGCTGTCGGCGCCCCAGGGCTCCGGCCCTGTCAACTGGGACATGGCCAAGAACATCGCCCGCCACGCCGTGGTCGCCGAGAGCGATCCGAGCGTCATGGAAGGCGAGCGCCGCCAGATCGTGGAGGCGCTGCGCCTGGCCGACCTGTGGCTCAACGAGGCGACGACGCTGCCCAGCGGTGTGTCCAACCCGCAGGCGTGGAGCCGGTCCGAGTGGATCGAGAACACCGTCCCCGTGTGGCGCACGCTCTGCGAGCCGATCGCCGCGCGCATGGTCGAGACCATGGGCGGTGCGCTCGGCGGCGCGGGCCTGCCTCCGGAGGCCCAGCAGATGGCCGGGCCGCTGATGGGCATGCTCAAGCAGATGGGCGGCATGATGGTCGGCCAGCAGATCGGCCAGGCCCTCGGCTCGCTCGCCCGCGAGGTGATCGGCACCACCGACATCGGCCTGCCGCTGTCCGACACGGCCGCGCTGCTGCCCGGCGGCATCTCGTCGTTCAGCCAGGGCCTCGACAATCCCGCCGACGAGATCCGGCTCTATCTGGCGCTGCGCGAGGCCGCGCACCACCGGTTGTTTCAGCACGTGCCGTGGCTGCGGGCCAACCTGCTCGGCGCCGTCGAGGAATACGCCCGGGGCATCACGGTCGACACCTCGGCGCTCGAAGAGCAGATCCGCGGGCTCGACATCAACAACCCCGAGGCCATCCAGGAGGCATTGAGCGGCGGCGCGCTGCTCAAGCCCGAGGAGACCGAGCGGCAGAAGGCCGCGCTGGCCCGCCTGGAGACGATGCTCGCCCTGGTCGAGGGCTGGGTGGCGACCGTGGTGGACGACGCCGCGGAGGGCAAGCTGCCCTCGGCCGTCGCGCTGGCCGAGACCGTACGCCGGCGCCGCGCGACAGGCGGTCCGGCCGAGCTGACCTTCGGCACGCTCGTCGGGCTGGAGCTGCGGCCCAGGCGGTTGCGCGAGGCGGCGGCGCTGTGGCGGGCGCTGAAGGAGGCGCGCGGCATCGACGGGCGCGACGCCCTGTGGGGTCACCCCGACCTGCTGCCGCACGCCGAAGACCTCGACGACCCCGAGGCGTTCGTCCGCGGTGAGGCCGCCTGGGACATCTCCAAGCTGGAGGCCAAGCCCGACGAGGACGACCAGAGTTGAGCCTGCGCCAGGACGCGGTGGCCACGCTCTCCGGCTGGACCGCGCCGACGCCCGGCGAGGAGTCGCTGCGCGCCGAGTTCCTCGATCACCTGGGCACGCACGACGACGCGATGCTGCGTGAGTGCGTGCCGGGTCATCTCACGGCGACGACCGCGGTGCTGTCGCACGACGGCGCGCGGGTGCTGCTGACGCTGCACCCGAAGGCGGGCATGTGGCTGCCGATGGGCGGACATTGTGAGATCTCCGACACCTCCCTCGCGGGCGTCGCGTTGCGCGAGGCGGTGGAGGAGTCGGGCATTCCCGGTCTGGAGCTGTTGCCCGGCCCTCTGGCCCTCGACAAACACCAGGTCTGGTGTCATCCCCCGCACAGCTGGCATCTCGACGTGGAGTACGCGGCCGTGGCCCCCGCGGGCGCCGAGGCGGTGATCAGCGAGGAGTCTCTCGACCTGCGCTGGTTCCCGATCGAGGAGATCCCGGAGCTCTCCGACGAGGCGACGCGGCGGTTGGCCGCACGTGGCCGCGTGGCGCTGACAGCGGGCTCACGCGCACTTGGTTAGAGTCCGCCTGGGCCGTACGTTGCGAGGGGGATATGTGCACACCGAGAGTCCAGTCGGCGGCACGATCGTCACGCCCGCCCGTAAACGGCGCAAGTTCCCCGCCACCACGCTGACCTGGCTGGCCCTGACACCGTTCGCGGCCTGGGCGCTGACCAGGGTGGCGGGGCTCGAACGCGGCTCGCTGGGCGCCCAGCTCATGACCGCCACGCCGTACGCCGCCGCGGGCTCGATCGTCCCGCTGCTGATCGCCGCGCTCGGCCGCAAACGCGCCGCGACCGCGGTGGCGCTGCTCACGACGACGGCGTTCGGTTTCGCCGTCCTGCCCAGGGCCCTGGGTACGGCCGACACCACGGCGGGCCGGCCCTTCCGGGTGCTCACCATCAACATGCTGTTCGGCAGGGCCGACCCGCAGGCGATCCTCGACCTGGTACGCCGGTTCGAGCCTGACGTGCTGAGCACCCAGGAGCTCACGCCTGAGGGCGTCGAGGCGCTCGACACGGCCGGGCTGTCCGGATTGATGCCCTACCGAGTGCTGCAGGAGGAATGGTCGGCGAGCGGCAGCGGGCTCTACTCCAAACATCCGCTCAAGCCGCTCTACAACGTGGTGCCGCCGGTCGGGCACAACATGCCCGCGGCGATGGTCTCGCTGCCCGGTGGCAAGCCGGTGGAGTTCGTGGACGTACATCCGTTTACGCCGCTCGGCCCCCAGGTGACGCAGTGGATCGAGGCTCTGGACGGGCTCCCTGCGGCTTCGGGTGACACCGTGCGCGTCCTGGCGGGCGACTTCAACGCCACGCTCGACCACACGCCCATGCGGCGGCTGCTGTCCCGTGGCTACAAGGACGCCGCCGACCAGGTCGGAGCGGGGCTGATCCCCACGTGGCCGGCCAACAAGCGGGTGCCGCCGATCATCACGATCGACCATGTGCTGGTGGACCGGCGTGTGGGCGTTAAGGAGGTCAGCGTGCACACCGTGCCGCGCACCGACCACCGGGCGGTGTTCGCGGAGCTCAGCGTGCCTTGAGTTCGCGGAGCTCCGCGTGCCTTTCGGGGAGCTCCGTGCCTCTTTCGCGGAGCTCAGCGTGTCTTGAGCAGTGCCCTGAGGTTGTCCCAACCTTCCAGGCCGGGGTCGAGCCGGGTGAGGTCTTCTGGGGTGCGCAGGCGGTGCCAGCCGGGGCCGGTGGCCACCATGCGGCGGCCGGGCGCCTGGGCGCGCAGGGCAGCCACCGGGTCGGGGTCGTCGAGGTCGGGGTCGGCCCATCCGGGCATGGGCAGGCCGCAGGCCAGCGCCACGGCTCCGCCGTCCTCGGCCGGGCAGAGCGTGATCTGGGCGCGGCCGAGCTCCCGGAAGAGCTTGCCGACCAGCAGGGGTGGCAGGTCGGGCGCGTCGGCGCCGATCACCACCGCCTGGTCACCGTCGAACCGGCTCATGATGGCCTTGAGCGGCTCGTCCTCGTCGATCGTGAGCACTTCGGTGCCGGGCCAGACGATCTCCTCAAGCCCCGGAACGCTGGTGACCAGGACAGGCGTGACGAGTTGGAGGCCGGCGACCATCTCGTAGGTGTCCTCGGCCATGGCCTCCAGGAACTCGCCCGGATCAATGCCCTCGGGGGCGGCCTGCGCCATGCTCTGCCGTACGAGGACCGCGGCGATGCGCGTCAACACTCCTCCGGTGCCGTGTGGGCGGCGGCGGAGAATCCTTCGAGGAACCCGCGCGCCCGTTCCGCCTTGGGATATTGTTCGACCAGCGCCCAGAACCTGGCGCCGTGGCTGGGGACGAGCAGATGTACGAGCTCGTGGATGATCACGTAGTTGATGACCCACTCAGGGAGACCCTTGAGGCGGGTCGAGATCCGGATCGTGCCGTTCTCCGGGGTGCATGATCCCCATCGATGCTGCTGGTTGTCCACCCAGCGCACGCTGGCCGGCATGGCCCGGCCGTGGAGATATTTCGCCGACAGCTCTTTGGCCCGCTCCAGGAGGGCCTCGTCGGTCGGTCTTCGCCGATTCTCCTTCGCCGCAAGCCGATCGAGCATCCGGCTCACCCATTCATCAGCGTCTTCGCCGCTCAGCCAGGCGGGCAGGAGCACGATCGTCTTGTCGCCGTCGCGGTAGGCGGAGACCGTACGCCGGCGACGAGAACTGCGACGGACCTCGACTGTCTCGGGGGGCACATATGCACGTTAGCCGAGACTGGCGAAATTCCACAGAGGGGGAGAGGTTGTTTCTGCTGGTCAGATGATTAAGACCCGGTGAATTTGGGCATGCGCCTTTCCCGATGCGCGGCCAGTCCTTCGATCATGTCGGCAGATGCCATGGTCACCGGCTGGGCGAGGGACTCCCAGCGCAGAGCGGCGTCCAGGTGTTGGTGGTCCTGGTTCAGGGCGACCTTGGTGAGCCTGGTGGCCATCGGGGCGTTCTGCGCGATGGTCTGGGCGATGGCCTCTACTTCCGACATAAGGTCATTTTTCGGGAAAGATTGATTTATAAGACCTTTAGCGGCGGCTTCCTGGCCCATGACCGTGCGGCCGGTCAGCAGCAGCTCCCTGCCGAGGGCGCCCGCCCTCCTCGGCAGCAGGTACGTGGCCGCCATCCCGGGATGCAGCCCGAGCTTCGTGAACGGGGCCAGCAGCTTGGCGTCATCGGCGGCGTACACGAGATCACAGGCCAGCGCCACGCACAGGCCCGCCCCCACCGCCGGGCCGTTGACGGCGGCGATGGTCGGCACCTCCAGCTCGGTGATGGCCAGCCACGTGCGGTAGAAGGCGAGCATCCGGTCGCGCAGCTTCGGCACCGTCTCCACCCCGCGTTCGCCCAGCCAGGACAGGTCACCGCCGGAGGAGAACGCGGTGCCGGCGCCTGTGACGATCACGCAGCGGACGCCGGGGTCGATGGCCAGCGCGGCCATGGTCTCGCGCCACTCGTCGGTCATGCCGTCCGTCATGGCGTTGCGTCTGTCGGGGCGGTTGAGGGTGATCAGTACGGTTCCGTCGTCTCTGCGGTCGACCAGGAGTTCGTTCATGGGGTTTGTGGGGTTCGTGGCGTTCATGGGCTGAGCGTAACGGCGGGGAGTTATCCACAGAGGGTGCAACGTGAGGCGCTGGGCCTTGGTGGCGGAGGGTATCTCCGGGCGGCTCGTAAGGCATGCGGGATCTCGGGTGGCGGAGAGGATGCCGGGGCAGCTCGTCGGGATCTCGGGTGGCGGAGAGGATGCCCGGGCGGCTCGCAACGCGCGCGGCATCTCGGTGGCGGAGAGTTACCCACAGGCCGGCCAACTGTAAGAGACGCGCGGGACCTTGATGACACAGAGTTATCCACAGGCGGCTCGTAAGACGCTCGGGATCTTGGTTCGGGGTGGCAGTCTTGCCCGCCATGAGGCCACGAGTGAAGCCCGCCCTCCGGCGGATCGTCCGCGACGAGCAGACCTTGCAGCTGGGGGCACATCCCCTAGGGGCCGTCCTGGTGACGGGTTCGGTCCACCGGTGGGTGTCCGGACTCGACGGCACCCGCGACCTGGGCCAGGTGCTGCGCGACGGCGCCGCCGCGGGTCTGGCCGAGGCGGACTGCAGGGCGGTGCTGGACCGGCTCGCCGCGCAAGGGGTGCTGGAGGACGCGGCGGTCCCGCCCCTTCGCCTGTCTCTCGGTGAGCGTGATCGCCTGGCTCCGGACCTGGATGCCCTCGATCTGGCCGGTGGCTCGTTCGCGCGGCGGCGGCGGGCGCGGGTGCGGGTCTACGGGGCCGGGCGGGTGGGAGCGCAGGTGGTGGGGCTGCTGGCGGCGTGCGGGGTAGGGGCGATCCGCGTCTTCGACGAAGGGCCGACCCGGCCCCGCGACCTCACGCCGGGTGGGCTGACGTGGTCGGAGCTGGGCATGAGCCGCCAGGACGGGGCGGTGGCACTCGCCCGCCGCCTCACCTCGGGCGGCCCCCTGCCTCCGGACTCGGCGCTTCCGGGTCCGACCGCTCCACACCCGATGGCTCCAGGCCCAGCCGCCCGAGGCCGAGCGGCTCCAGGGCCGACATCCCGAGGCACTACCGCCCGAGGCACCGCCATTCCAGGCTCGATGTCTCCAAGGCCGGCGTCCCGAGGCACTGCGACTCCAGGGCCGGCATCACGAGGCACCACCGTTCCAGGCTCGATGTCTCCAGGGCCGACGTCCGGAAGCACAACCGCCCGAGGCCCAGCGGCTCCAGGCCCAGCAGCCCGAGGGACGGCTGCCCTAGGCCCGGCTTCCCAAGGAACTACCCAAGCTTCGCGTTCCCGTACGGCATCCCGGCCGGCGGACGTCTCCGCGATCCCTGGCACACCCTCGATGCCGTCGACCGACGCGCGGGCCGGCGGCCCTCACCTGGGTGATGGCTCTGACCGTCCCGATCTGGTGATCCTGGCCCCGGTCACCCCGCTGGACGGCGTACTCGTCAACGAGTTGACCGTCCTGTCCATCCCTCATCTGCTCGTGTCCGCCTTCGAGGGCCACGGCTCCGTGGGACCGCTGGTCCTGCCCGGCGAGACCGCCTGCCTGCACTGCCTGGATCTGGCGCGCCGCGACGCCGACCCCGCGTGGCCCATCGTCACCGCGCGACTGGGCGGCTACCCACCCGGCGAGATCGCCTGCGACTCGACCCTGGCCACGCTGGTGGCGGCCGCCGCGACGGGCCACGCGCTGGCTTACATCGACGGCCGCGACCCCGTTGTGACCAACGGCACATTGGACGTCATGCCTGATTGGCAGTGGAAAACCAGGTCATGGACCCGGCATCCGCAATGTCGTTGTATGCGAAACCATCCGTATCGCCCAGAATGGTCATGTCAGTCGCAAGCGACGGGCTGACGCAGTACGGGGAACCTCGAAGGGGGGAAGCGGTGTCTCAGCCACGATGCCGCGCTTCAGTGTGAGCGATCTGCCGCGCCGTGCCGTAACGCGTTCCGCCAAGCTGGCCACTCTTCCACTCGGCTACGCCGGCCGCGCCGCCCTGGGGCTCGGCAAACGGATCGGGGGCAAGCCCGCCGAGATCGTCGCCCAGGAGATCCAGCAGCGCACCGCCGAGCAGATCTTCAAGGTCCTCGGCGAGCTCAAGGGCGGGGCGATGAAGGTCGGGCAGGCACTGTCCATCTTCGAGGCGGCCCTGCCCCAGGAGATCGTCGGGCCCTACCGCGCCACGCTAACCAAGCTGCAGGAATCGGCCCCGCCGTTGCCCGTGGCCACGGTCCACAAGGTGCTCACCGAGCAGCTCGGTGACGGCTGGCGAGACTACTTCGAGTCGTTCGACGACCGGCCGACCGCCGCCGCCTCGATAGGCCAGGTGCACCGGGCGGTCTGGCATGACGGCCGTGACGTGGCGGTGAAGATCCAGTATCCGGGCGCGGGCAAGGCCCTGCTCGGCGACTTCGCCCAACTGTCGCGGCTCGGCAAGCTCTTCGGCGTACTAATGCCCGGCCTCGACATCAAGGCGGTGCTGGCCGAGCTGCGCGAGCGCATCGCCGAGGAGCTCGATTACCTGCGCGAGGCCGAGGCCCAGCACGCCTTCGCCCTCGGTTTCATGGACGACCCCGACTTCTACGTTCCCGATGTGGTCGCCGCCAACGAGATGGTGCTGGTGACGGAGTGGATGGACGGCACTCCCCTGTCCCAGGTCATCGCCAACGGCACGAAGGAGCAGCGTGACCACGCGGGGCTGCTCTTCGTCCGCTTCCTGTTCTGCTCACCGGCCCGGGTCGGCATGCTGCACGCCGACCCGCACCCCGGTAACTTCCGCATACTCGACAACGGCAAGCTGGGCGTGCTCGACTTCGGCGCCGTCAACCGCCTGCCCGACGGCTATCCCAGGTCCTTCGGCCAGCTGACCCGCATCTTCAACCAGGGCGACATGGACAGCGTGGTCGCGGGCCTGCGCGCCGAGGGTTTCATCCGCCCCGAGATCGAGGTGGACGGCGACGCCCTGCGCTCGTTCCTCTCCCCCTACGTCGAGCCGACGGCGGTCGAGGAGTTCACCTTCAGCCGCGAATGGTTCCAGGCCCAGGCGGCCAGCGTCACCGACTTGCGCCCCACCAACGTGGTCCGCCAGCTCAACCTGCCGGTCTCCTACGTGCTCATCCACCGGGTGCACGCGGCGGGCGTCGGCGTCCTCTGTCAACTGGGCACCACGGCCCGCTTTCGCGACGAGGTGATCCGCTGGGTCCCAGGCTTCGCCGACGACCCCGACGACGAAGCGCTGCCGGTCAGCTGAGCCCGGATATGACTGCTCGCCGTACATGACAGCGAGCAGACAGCCACACGTAGCCGGTCAGCTGAGCCCAGGCGTGGCCGCTCGCCGTACATGACAGCGAGCGGTTCGTCACACGTAGCCGGTCGAGCCGTCGGGGCGGATGGGCAGGACACGTTCCCAGCGGACATAGTCGTCCGCTTTCAGCGCGGCCTCGTCAATCTCAACCCCCAACCAGGCCGATCCGGCCGTAGCTCCAGATACCCGTCCACCGCCAGTTAGACGGCAGACCGGCCACAACCTACCGAGCCGCAGACCAATCACAACTGGCCGGACGACGAACCGATCACGACGCATTGGGCGATAGACCGGCCACGACCAATCCGACAGCGAACCGATCACGACGCGTTAAGCGGCGGACCGGCCACAACCGATCGGGCCGCAGACCGATCACGACTGGCGGGGCGACGGACCGCTCACGACTGGCGGAGCGACGGACCGGTCACGACCTGCCGAGCAGCGGGTCAGTCTCTCCCGGTTGGCGCATGCCTCTGAGCAGGGCGCTTACTCCATCGGCGAGCACGCGCGCGCCCTCCTCGCGCGAATCCAGGAACCACCCGGGTAGCGGACTGCGCAGCGAGCAGGTGAGCTCGATGCTGACGACGCCATGGATCGTGGTCCACACCAGGTATGCCATCCGGGTGGGCTCTTCTGAACCCGCCATGGCGTCAGTGAGCAGGCTGAATGTCCGGCCGAGCGCGTCCTGCCGCAGTTCCGGCGAGGGGTCGAAGTCAGGCAGCGGCCGCTCGAACATCAGCGCGTAGAGCGCCGGATCGGCCAGCGCGAAGTCCCGGTATCCGTAGGCCACTGCCATGATCCGCTCGAACGGCTCCGCCTGACCGTCGAGCGAGCGCAGCAGCACCTCTTGCAGAACGTCGAAACCGTACCGATAGATCGCCTCCAGCAGCCCCGCCCGCCCACCGAAGCACGTGTAGATGCCCATCGTGGACGTCCGCGCCTCCTCGGCCACGCGGCGGAGCGTCAGGTGCGGCGCCCCTTGCTCGCGCAGGACGCGCACGGCCGCGTCCAGCAGGTCGCCGCGTAATTCGCCGAGTTCTTTCGAGGCGCTTACGTCTCTCTGCACCCTCTCACCCTAATGGGTCATAACGCGGATGATAACGGGTGTTATCACCTACCAAGGAAGGGACTTCCCATGCATTCATCGGCTCTCTACCGGGCCACTGCCACGGCCGGGTTCGCCTGCGCCGTACTGCTGCTGATCAACGTCTTCCGCCGTGCGGGCCTGCTTCCGGAAACAACACTCACCCATGCCATCGCCCCATTCGGCGCATTAACCGGCTTACTCGCGATCACGGGCCTCTACCTGCTCATTCGTGGTACAGCCGGCACTCTCGGCCTGATCGGTTACCTGCTCAACGCCGCAGGACTGGCCGGGGCCTACGCGATCGAATACACCTTGCACTACGTCTTCCCCTTCCTCGGCGGCACCAAGGTGAACGAACTGCTGGCCGGAGGTACCGGGCAGGCGTTCCTGGCTACCTCGGTCGTACTGCTGGCAGGAGTCCTGACCTTCAGCGCGGCGGCCCTACGAGCAGGCACGCTGCCGGGCCTCGCAGTCGTGCTCTACGCGACCGGCATGATCCCCGGAGCGCTGCGGAACATGGTCCCGCTTCCGGTCTATCTGATCGGCCTGGTAGTGGCCGCGGCGGGAATCGCCTGGATGTCGGCCCGGCTCTGGTCGGCCCAGGAGGAACCGTCGCTACTTCCCGCTGGACGGCGAATGCCCGCTTAGTTCGTCCCGTTCGTCCGGTCTATTTCAGCTGGCTTGCCTGGTTCATCTGGTTGGTCGGTGACATTTGGGGATCGTTGTGTGGATCTGCGCCGGGAGTGGCATCGCCATCACTTGACGGTCGGTGGCTCGCAAACGGTCCCCTTTGGTGGCAGGCGGAGGAACGTGAGGTATCGGTTGGCGTGGGAGATGGTGCACTGGTTGCCAGTGAGGTAAAGGCCATGGCCAGAGCCGTTGTAGCGGACCGTGGACGAGCCAGGCACTCCGCTCACGGCGCTGGCCACGTCCGCGTGATCGGTCCAGGTGCCGGCGCCGAGGAACGGCGGTAGCTGGTCAGCGGGCAGCGGCTTGGGGGGATTGGTGACCGGGGCCGGCCAGCCGACGCAGCCGAGTGGATGCCAGAGCTCGTTTCCAGCGAAGTTAGGGGAGAACTGCTGGCCGAGCGCCTTCATCCGCTGGAACTCCTCGTAGCTGTCGAAGCCTGTCCCATCCGTGCAGTGAGTCGCGTCCATGCCTCTGAATGAGGGGACCTTCTTGGTCTTCGTGGCCTGCTCAACGAAGTCTGCGAAGCCAGAAGCGTCCCCCTTCACAGCTTGGTCGACAACCCTGGCGAACCGCTGCCAGTTGGGGAAGTCGGGCGCGGGTCCGGGGCTGATCACGTCAGGAGCGGCGGCGACCTTGAAGTCGAACCCGCTGTAGGCGACTTGCGTCCCCTTCACCGGCACAGGCGAACGGTCCGCGGCTGCAGTGAGGCCACGCCAGACGGCGCCGACGTCACGCCCCCGCAGCGCGCAGGCATCGCTGGACTCGCACCAAGCGCTGAGTCGGGCGAACTGGCCTTCGATCGCTTCGTATCTGATCCGCAGGTGGATGGCAGGGTCGGCCAGGTGGTCCACGCCGCCGTCGATGTAGACCGCGCGGACGCTGCCAGAGAAAAGCCGGGCATAGGTTGTGGCGACGACCCCGCCATAAGACGTGGCGAGGAGGCTCAGTTTCTCTCCGCCCAACGCGTCGCGGATCGCCTCGATGTCCCTGGCGACGGAGCCCGAGTCAAGGTTGTCGAAGTATTCAGGATCGGCCTTGCGGCACTGCTCAGCGTATTTCCGGTTTTTCGCGGCAAGCCTGTCGTATTCGGTGCGATTGCCGGGCACAGTGATCCAGGGGCCGGTGGCGAAGCAGTCGAACGGGATGACGCCCAGGTCGGTGGTATTGCGAGGCTCGAAAGTGACCACGTCGAAGTGCTGTCGCAACTGCGTGAAGTTGCCACCGGACTTCTTCAGATCGTCGATGCCCGAACCGCCTGGCCCGCCCGGGACCGCGAACACTGTGCCGATCTTGCGATGCGTGCCGGTGGCGGGCAACCGGGCGATTCGGAGGGAGATCTTCCGGCCCGACGGCTTCGACCAGTCCACGGGCACCTGAACAGCGGCGCATTCGAGATCACCCTCGCATGCCTTCCACGGAAGCGTGGCGGCCGCGGCACTGGACGGAATCGCCGTCACCGAGACCAGCAGGGCGGCCATCAGCCCTCCCACGAGCAACGGTCTGAGTCCGCGCCCTCTGACGGCTATCGCGACCGCACCTGCGGTGAGTGCCACGACCGGGTATGCCAGCAGCAGGGCGAGCGCAGCGATCGGAGAAAGGATGCCCGATTCCTCTCCGGCGACGATCTGATCGGGCAGATTTGCCATCATGAAGGAGCCGATCTGCGGACCGGTCGGTTGCGGCAGGGTCTGAACCACGATCGGCAGAACGAAGAGAATCATGATCAGCGCGACCAGCGAGCCCGCGGTGGAGCGGATCAAGGTGCCCAGGCCGAGCCCGACCATCGCGACCAGCGGCATGGCCGCCCCCGCGACCAGGAGTCCGGCAACCACTCCTGGGTCTGTCAGGGAGGCGCCCAGCGTCCGGCCGTCGATGAGCACCTGACCCGATCGATCTCCCAGCACGGCCTGAGTGACGAAGTGCATACCGAACACCAGCACTTCGCCGGCGACCAGTGTGACGGCCGCCAGCGCGGGGATCTTGGCGAAGAGGAAGGCCTGTCGCCTCGGCACGGCCACCAGGCTCGTACGGATCAGGCCTGTTGCGTGCTCAGAGGTGATCGACAGGGCACCGAGCGCCCCCATGACGAAGTATGCGACAGGGAGCCCGTTGCCCATCCCGGCGCCGAGGCTCGTGAATCGCAACCTGTTGTCCCCGAGCTGCGTGTCGAATCCCCTGACGACCATGAACGTCACTCCCGCACAGATCAGCACGGACAGGGCCGAGAACGCCAGCAGGTACAGATTGGATCTCAGCGAGCGCAGCTTCAGCCATTCGGCGACGATGGCGTCCAACATCAGGCGGCCCTCCCCGCGCCGAACTGCACGCTTTCCTCGGTCAACTCCATGAAGGCCTCCTCCAGCGAGGCGCTGCGAGGCGTCAGCTCACGCAGCGCGATCCCGCGGCCAAGAGCCAGCTCGCCGATTCGCGCGGCGTCCAGGCCGGTCACCGACAACCCACCGTCTTCCTCTCTCACGCTCGCGCCACTCGCCCGCAGCACGTCGGCCAGCGCCCGCGGGGCGGCCGCGCGGACCAGCACACCGCGCTGGAATCGTTCGACCAGGTCGGGCATGGGGGTGTCGACGATCAGCCGTCCACGCCCGATGACCACGACGTGGTCGGCGGTGAGCGCCATCTCCCCCATCAGGTGGCTGGAGACCAGAACGGTGCGGCCTTCGTCCGCCAGCAGACGCATCAGCTCCCGGATCCAGCGGATGCCCTCGGGATCCAGCCCGTTGACCGGCTCGTCGAACATCAGCACGCCTGGATCACCGAGCAGCGCGGCGGCGATGCCGAGCCGCTGGCGCATGCCTAGCGAGAAGCCGGCAATCCGCCGGTCAGCGACGTCGGCCAGTCCTACTAACTCCAGCACCTCGCCCACCCGCCCGCGGCCGATGCCATTGCTGCGGGCAAGACACCACAGATGCGCGGCGGCGCTCCGCCCGCCGTGCACCGCGCCCGCGTCGAGAAGCGCACCGACCTCCAGCATCGGCTTTTTCAGTGAGCCGTACGGTCGGCCGCCCACGAGCGCGGACCCACTGTCGGGAGCCTCCAGGCCGAGTATCACCCGCATCGTCGTGGACTTGCCCGCGCCGTTGGGGCCGAGAAAACCGGTCACCACGCCCGGTTTGACGGCAAAGGACAGGTCATCGACCGCGAGTGCGTCGCCGTACCGCATTGTTAGGGCGGTCACTTCGATCATGAGATTCCCTTCGTTCTCGGATGTTCGGCCTCCAGCTTCAGGGTGTGATCCGGATTCCTCCATCGGCCTCGGCCCACCCTCGAAGGTGGGATTTCGCCCCCGCCGTGGTAGGGCTGGACCTACCGTCTTCGCGGTGCCGAGCAGGCAGAATGCTCGCGTGACCAAGCTTCGCCACCTCCTCGAGCCAGCCGCCGGACTGCTGCTGAACGCCGTCACCGGCGTGGTGGCCTGGCTGCTGCTCGTCCTGATGGCAGGGTGCGTGATGTTGATCCCGATGGGCGGGCTCGGCTTTCCTCTGCTTGCCCACATGCTGGTCCCGGTCCGCGCCCTGACTCGCTTCCAGCTCGCCTGGGCGGCCCATGCGCTCGGCCACGAAATCACTTGGCAAGGTCGAGTTCGCCTCCCGGCGCCAGGGTCGTCGTCCAGTGCTCGAACTCGGCGAGCCGGGCCGCCTGGGTGGCGTTCTCGGTGGGCGACGTACGCGGCGAGTCCATTAACGGCCGCGCGGTCAAGCGGCCCGCAAAGTGAGTCCGTTCGCGGCCGTACGGTCAATCGACCGCACGGCGAGCCGCATCGGCGGATTGGTCAGGGCCGGACCGGGCGCGACCTGGCCTGGCTGGCCATCCACGCCTTCGTCGGGCCGTCCTGCGTGCTCTCCATCGGGGCGCTGCTGTCCTCCGTCGACGTGATCGTCAACCTGCGCCCATTGGAGAACAGCCGATGGCAAACGCTCACTCTTTCGCTGGCGATCGTGGCATTCGTGGCGATCGCGGTGGCGGCGATCCCGCTGCTGAACGGACTGCAGGCTCGCCTGGCAGAGCGGCTGCTACAGCCGGCGCCTTCCTTGGCCCGGCGGGTCCGGGAGCTGACCGAGTCCAGGGCGGCGGCCGTTGACGCCCAGGCCGCCGAGCTGCGCCGGATCGAGCGTGACCTGCACGACGGCGCGCAGGCCAGGCTGATCTCGGTGCGGATGAGTCTCGGGCTGGTGAAGGGCGCGAGCGATCCGGATCAAGTTCGCGCGCTGGTGCAGGAGGCGTGGGAGTCCGCCGGACAAGCCCTTGTCGACCTGCGCGACCTGGTACGCGGCATCCACCCCCCGGTGCTCGCCGATCGAGGACTAGCAGGCGCGATCCAGTCCGCCGCGCTGCTCTGCCCGATACCGGTGGAGATCGACATCGACCTGCCCGCCCGTCCGGAAGCCCCCGTGGAGTCGGCGGTCTACTTCGCGGCCGTCGAAACCTTGACCAACGTGACCAAGCACAGCCACGCCACCAGAGCATGGGTACGACTGCGCCACGAAGGAGGCATCCTGCGACTGGCGGTGGGCGATGATGGACGCGGCGGCGCCGATCCGACGGCCGGGACCGGCCTCGACGGCATCCGGCGCCGCCTGTCAGCCTTCGACGGCACTCTCGCCGTATACAGTCCGCCCGGCGGCCCAACTCAAGTCACCATGGAGTTACCGTGCGCGTTGTCATCGCCGAAGATCTAGCGCTGCTCAGAGACGGCCTGGTCCGCCTGCTGTCAGCGCACGGCTTCGAGGTGGTCGAGGCCGTAGACAACGCGCCGATGCTGCTCGACGCACTACTCCGGCACCAGCCGGACGTGGCCGTGATCGATGTTCGACTGCCGCCCACGCTGACCGACGAGGGGCTGCGCGTCGCTCTTGAGGCACGCAAGAGGCAGCCGGGGTTGCCCGTTCTGATCCTTTCGCAGTATGTCGAGCAGCTCTACGCCCGCGAGCTGTTGTCCGACCATTCCGGCGGCGTGGGCTACCTGTTGAAGGACCGGATCGGCGATGTGGAGCAGTTCGTCGACTCGGTGCGCCGAGTGGCGGCGGGTGGCACCGCGATGGACAGCGAGGTGATCTCCCAACTCCTCATCCGCCGGGAGCGGGACGAGCCTCTCGGCGAGCTCACCCCGAAGGAGCGCGAAGTACTCTCGATGATGGCCGAGGGCATGTCCAACGCCGCGATAGCCGCCCGCCTGTTCGTCACGGACAAGGCGATCGGCAAACACACCAACAACATCTTCGCCAAGCTGGGACTGCCGCCGTCCGACGACCACAATCGCCGCGTGATGGCGGTCCTGGCCTACCTCGAAGCCGATCCCGGCCAGTAGCTGCCGACCCCGCATAGCTGTGCTGTCCCGAAGCGGACGCGCTATGCCGTCCCGCCTGAAAGCGGACGCGCTGTGCCATCCCGAAGGCTGATGAGGTTCTGTGGCTGAGGCGCGATAGCGTTTGCCGGTTTGCTGCCCTGTGGCACCGCAGGCTGAGCATTGGCAGAGCGCAACACCAGGTCCGGCTCAGCTTCCATGATCCAAGTGTCTAGGAACTTAGACGCTTTGACCAACTCACCAGAGTGGCGACAGGCTGCTCGG
Source organism: Nonomuraea aurantiaca (assembly GCF_020215705.1). GTDB lineage: Bacteria > Actinomycetota > Actinomycetes > Streptosporangiales > Streptosporangiaceae > Nonomuraea > Nonomuraea aurantiaca. The sequence continues at coordinate 21,731 of NZ_JAIWNB010000026.1, forward strand.
GACAAAAGCGTCGAAGATTCTCGATGCTTAAACGTGGAGAAGGATCTGGATCAACGGTCTCGTTGTGCGTCCCTACGTGGGACAACAGGGCTGAGCGGGCGATAAACTACACCGCTCTGCGGGACGTCGTCCCCCGGACTCATGGAATTTTGATGATATTCGCGAGAGGTATCGAGCGGCGATCACCTGGGCCTAACGGCGCCATACGTCTTCAACCTGGGGACGACGCTCCACCACGCGATGAGACGTCATCCAAAGTGTCACTGACGCAGCTCGAACACGAAGAGCGGCCGGGCGCTGGATGCGCCCGGCCGCTCACTCACGCCGCGTGAATCGACCGCGTGAATCGACCGCTTGGAACAACAGCATGGATCAACCGTGTGGAACAGCCACTTGGAACTACTGGGTAAATCAACTGGCTAGATCACCGGGTAGATCGACCGCTTGGAAAAAACCGTGACTAACAACGGCGAACAGCAATTGCTGGAATAACCGCTGGATCAACTAAGAGGCCAGCAACGGGAGATCCTGCGCCGGCGGCAGGATCTCCCGCGTCAGACCTCCTGGCCAAGAGCCCGGCTGAGGCGCTCGTTCGCCCTCTCGACATCGCGGCGTGCGCGCTGCACACGACGGATGCGAGCGGCGAGACGCTGCTCCTCGGCCTCGCGGTGGAGGGTTTGTATTCGGTCGTTTACCAGTTCATGGTAGAGATACGGCACCTTGAGGCTCCTCGTGGAGAACGGGTTCATCTGTCTGTCTGCTTTCTGCTCGAAGGGGACTGGGGATCGTGGGTCAGGCAGCGACCGGGTGCTTCCGCGGACGACCGCGGGGCCGCTTGCGGGGAACGACGGTTCCCCGGAGGACCAGTTCGCCGCCCCAGACGCCCCACGGCTCCTCGCGCTCGAGCGCGCGGGCCAGGCAGGCCTTCTGGATCGGGCAGCCGCCGCAGAGCGCCTTCGCGAACTCCACGTCCTCCGGCGACTCTGCGAACCACAGGTCAGGGTCGGTACGACAGGGGATCTTGGCTTCGTCGATCAGGTCCATGATCGTCTTCGCCCCCATCACGTTCTCCTTCTGATCGATCTTTTTGATCTTGGTCGGGCACCTCGTGGGTGGATCGGGGGTCTCGGACAAACAAAGAGGCCGCGGATCCGTCTGCGGATCCGCGGCCTGGAGGCTTGTTGCCGGTCAGGTTATGACCGGCACATCCCTCCAGGGATGCGGACCACGCAGTCCACCCTTGGTGATCTGCTGGGTCGGCAATTCACTGGCTGCGACGTACACGAGAGCGCTCGGCGTGGCCGCGGCATTGCGGGCATGCGCGAACACGGAGGGCTCCTGGCGACGGGCAGACTTGTCCTGCCGCGGCTTGGCCGGCCCATCGGCGAGCCTCACCAGGTCACGACATGCGAAGGCGAGCCACGGCGTGGCCGACATCTTGATGTTGATCACTGGGACTCACCTCCACTCTGGGATCATCGGGCAGGACCGCCCGACTCGCTTGACCATGACCCTAAACCGGGAACCCGAGACCCGGCAACATATTTTCTACCTGCGATTTTGTGACTTTGTCACGCGGATCATCGCCTCCTGGACGACGGAGACGACGAGGTCACCGGACGCAGTGAACATCTCACCCCGCGCAAGCCCCCTCGCTCCCCCGGACCAGGGGGACTCATGTGCGTAGAGCAACCAGTCGTCCGCCCTGAACGGCCGGTGAAACCACATCGCGTGGTCCAGCGAGGCCCCCATGACATCGGACGCGCCCCACGCCATACCATGCGCGAGCAAGATCGTATCGACCAGCGTGAAGTCGGACGCGTAGGCGGCCAGCACCACGTGCAGCAGCGGATCGTCGGGGAGGTCCGCGTCGTAGCGGAACCACACATTGGTCTCGGCGCTGCGCAACTCGGGGTTCCGGTGCGCCTCCCACGTCAAGGGCGAGGCATAGCGCGCGTCGACCGGGCGCGGCCGGGACAGCCACTCCTTGTATTCGGAGTTGTCGCCGACGATCTCCGCCATCCGCTCCTGAAACGTCGGAAGCGTCGCAGGATCGGGTACGACCGGCATCACGGACGCCTGATGCTCGACACCCTCCTCGAAGATGTGGAACGACGCGGACATGGTGAAAATGGCCTTGCCGTGCTGGACCGCCTGGACCCTGCGCGTGGTGAACGACCGCCCGTCACGCAACCGCTCGACGTTGTAGACGATCGGGATCGACGGGTCGCCGGGGCGGATGAAGTAGGCGTGCAGCGAGTGCACGTTCCGGTCGGACGGCACGGTACGGCCGGCGGCGACGAGCGCCTGCGCGGCCACCTGCCCGCCGAAGACACGCTGAATACGCTCCTCCGGGCTACGCCCGCGGAAGATGTCGAGCTCGATCTGCTCCAGGTCGAGCAGGTCGAGCAATTCCTTCAACGCCTCGTTCACAAATCCCCCTACCGACCACCATTAGCCCCTAAGTCTGGCGTGCCCCCACACCTTCCACCAACCCGGCACCCCTTTCCGAAGAGAAGATGCCCGTGCGGCTTCCCAAGGGGAGGCGAGCAGCGTCTCTCCGAGAGAACGGGGCAAAGGGCCGGTACGCGAGGCGACGCGACGCGACGCGACAACCCACTGACGCGGGGAAGGGTAGAGGCGCGCCGGACAGCGACTCTCAGAGGGGGATGAGCAACGGTCGGCACGCGACACGAAAGGGCAACCGGCTGCTGCGGCAAGCGGATCTCTCCGGGAGAACGGGCAATGGGCTGGTACGCGACACGAAAGGGGCAACCGGCTGACGTGGCTAGAGGAGAGGCGCGCCCAGGCCACGGATCTCCGGCAGGGAGCGGGCAGGGCCTGGCACGCCACTCTCCGGCAGGGAGCGGGCAGGGGCTGGCACGCCACGCGAAAGCAGCAATCGGCTGACGCCGCGAAGGGGAGCAACCCACCGGACAGCGAACCCCCAGACGACGGGCACAGAGCCGGTAAGCAAGACGAAGCGGCCACCCACCGACGCGGCAAGAGAAGAAACGCCCCCAGGCCACGGATCTCCCCCAGAGAACGGGCAGGGGACGGCACCGCAACACGAAGGGGCGACCGGCTGACACGGCAAGGGAAGGCCCCGGCAGCGGATCTCCCCCAGGGAACGGGCGGGGGAGTTGATACGTCACGCGAAAGCAGCAAGCAGCCGAAAGGTACGAAGCGGCCCGGCAGCGGACCCACGGTCACGGCCAAGCGACGCGACGTAACGTCGGTCCGCCAGGGAAGCTGGTAACCGTACCCCTGGAAGGTCCTCAGCCACGTGCGGCGGTTGGCGCCTTCCCGTGCCAGCCGTACAAAAAAGGTGGGATAAAAAGGCTCACGCGCGGCACAGCGCGAGGACGGCATCCCCGTAGCGGTCGAGTTTGACGCGGCCGATGCCCGTAATGGAGAGAAGGTCCTGCTCGGTGACCGGCGCGCGTTCGGCGATGGCCTGCAGCGTCACGTCGGTGAACACCACGTACGGCGGCAGCTTGGCCTCCTTGGCGGTGGCGGCGCGCCACGCCTTGAGCCGCTCCAGCAGCCCCTCGTCGTAATCGGCCGGACAGGTGGCGCACCGTCCCAGCTTCTGTTCCGTGGCCGCCACCAGCGTCTTGGCGCACACCCGGCAGCTGACCGTAACGGCGACCGACCGACGCTCACGTGAAACCGAACCTGAACCGATGCCTGAACCGCGGCCGGAACCGAGACTGGAGCCAGCGCCGACGCCGGCGGCGCGCGCGGGGCGGCCGGTGAGGCCGTCGAGGAAGCGGGACGGGCGGCGCCCCTTGCGGCCGCCGGGCGCACGGGCCAGGGCCCAGGAGATCGACAGGTGCTCGCGCGCACGCGTCACCCCCACATAGAGCAGGCGCCGCTCCTCCTCGATCTGCTCCGGCGTCTCCGCGTAGACGATGGGCAGCATCCCGTCCGTGACGCCGACCAGGAAGACCGCGTCCCACTCCAGTCCCTTGGCGGCGTGCAGGGAGGCCAGGGTGACGCCCTCCACGGGCGGGGCGTGCTGTTCGGAGGCGCGCCGCTCCAGCTCCGCGACGTAGCCGGCGAGGTCGGCGCCCTCGGCGGCCATGTCCTCGGCCAGGTCGGCCAGCGCCTTGAGGGACTCCCACTTCTCGCGCGCCTTGCCGCCGCCCGGCGCCGTGGGCGTCAGGCCGACGCCCGCCAGGATGTGGTGGACCTCCGTGGCCAGCGGCTCCTCGGAGGCGGATCTGGCGGCGCCGCGCATCAGTACGACGGCGTGCCGCACTTCGGGGCGTTCGAAGAAGCGCTCGGCGCCGCGCAGGACGTAGGGGATCTCGGCCTTGGACAGGGCCTCCTCGTAGGCCGCCGACTGGGAGTTGACGCGGAACAGCACGGCGATCTCGCGGGACTGTACGCCCTGGTCGAGCAGCTTCCTGATCGCCCTGGCGACTCCGGCGGCCTCGGCGGGCTCGTCGTCGTAGTCGGCGAAGACCGGCCGGGGGCCGTCGGGCCGCTGAGCGACGAGTTCGAGGCGGTGCGGGGAGCGGCCCTTGGCGATGACCAGGTTGGCCAGGTTCACCACCTGGGGGGTGGAACGGTAGTCGCGGACCAGCTTGATCACGGCGGCCTTCGGGTGTTCGACGGCGAAGCCCGTGAGGTAGCGCGGCGAGGCGCCGGTGAAGGAGTAGATGGTCTGGTTGGGATCGCCGACCACGCACAGGTCGTCGCGACCGCCGAGCCAGGTGTCGAGCAGGAGCTTCTGCAGGGGGTTGACGTCCTGGTACTCGTCGACGACGAAGTAGCGGTATTGCTGGCGGATCTGCGCGGCGACCTCCTGGTGCTCGGTCATCACCGCGGCGGTCAGCTCCAGGATCGTCTCGAAGTCGACCAGGTGCCGCTCGCGCCTGATCCGCTCGTACGCCTCGTAGAGCCGGGCCACCTCTTCGGCGGCCACCGGCGGCGTCCTGGAGGACTTGGCGGCGGCCGCGGCGTAGTCTTCGGGGCCGACCTGGGTGACCTTGGCCCACTCGACCTCCGCCGCGATGTCCCGCAGCTCGGACCGATCAGGATTTTTCCGGATCTGGCGGCAGGCTTCGATCAGGATCGGCAGCTTGGATTCGATCACCGAGGGCGCTTCACCGCCGATGACCCGCGGCCAGAAGTAGGTGAGCTGCCGCAGCGCCGCCGCATGGAACGTGCGCGCCTGCACCCCCGGCGCCCCCAGCGCCCGCAGCCGCTGCCGGAGCTCCCCCGCCGCCCGTGTGGTGAACGTCACCGCCAGCACGCTGGATGCGTCGACCACTCCGCTGCGCACGGCGTGGGCGATCCTGTGGGTGATCGCCCGGGTCTTACCCGTGCCCGCACCTGCCAGAACGCACACCGGACCACGCACGGCCTCGGCCACCTCGCGCTGCTCCGGGTCGAGGCCGGACAGGACATCGTCCACATTGGTCACCTGTCAATCCTCCCAGCCAGTGGCGGTGAAGGGCTCCATTCTGGCAACATGCCGCCCGTCGTCCGAATCGTGCCGAGATGCAAAGAACCGGTCACTTCCCCCACAATGGGGCCCGACCATCTGCATGGGGGAAAGGGCAGGCCGTGCGAACTGCGGTGCTCGTGAGCGTTCTCGCGCTCGCTGCCGTCACGTTGACACCGATGTCGGCGCAGGCGACGAAGGACCCGACACCGAGCCCCGTGTCGACCACGTCTCCCGACCCGTACGGGCTCAGCGGTTTATCCACCGAGACCGTCTCGTACGGCTCCCGCCGCCACCAGGACCTCGACGTCTGGTGGACCTCGGACGGCACCAAGCGACCCGGCGTCTTCCTGATCCACGGCGGCTGGTGGTCCAGCGGCGACAAGAAGCAGATGACCGAGATCGCCCGTAGTTACGCTGATCTCGGCTACACGGTCTTCAACATCAACTACCGGCTCTCCGGCGAGGCGGCGTGGCCCGCGCAGCGGATCGACGCGCTGGCCTCGATCGCCCTGGCGCGCAAGCACGCCGAGCGCTGGTCGTTCGACCCGAACAACTACGTCGTGGTGGGCTTCTCGGCGGGCGGGCACATCGCCGCGGCGGTCGGTACGTACGGCGACGGGCAGCGGGGGCTCAAGGGCGTGGTCGGGCTCTCGCCGATCATCTCGCCACTGCGCGCGTACGCCGACGGCGCGACCTCCACGGACCCGTACAAGCGCAAGCTGCGGGCCTCGGCGATCAAGCTGGCCGGCGGCTGCCTGCCCAGGGGCAAGTGCTCGCGCGTCTGGGCCAGCATGGAGGTGGCCTGGCACGCCAGCCACAACGACGCGCCGGTGCTGACCGTGCACTCCACGGACGAGTTCGTGCCGCCGGCGCAGAGCCAGCTGCTCAAGGAGATGCTCGGCCAGGTAGGGGTGCCTGTGACGATCTTCACCGCGCCCGGCGTCGCGCACAGCGCGCCTCTCTACCGCGAGATGGGTGTGGCCGAGCGGGTGCAGCAGTGGATCGCCGATCGCATCGGCTAGGGATCGCATCGGCTGGGGATTACCTGAGGCGTCCAGGTTGTTGCACCGACCGCCTGCATTACGCCTCGAAGGGATGTCCACATGGCGCTCACGGTCTACAGCACCACCTGGTGCGGTCCCTGCAAGCGACTCAAGTCGCAGCTCACCCGTGAGGGGATCAGCTTCGACGAGATCGACATCGAGCGGAACCCCGATGCCGCCGAGTTCGTGATGAGCGTCAACAACGGCAACCAAGTGGTGCCCACCGTGGTGATCGAGACGCCTGCGGGACGGGTGGTCCGCACCAACCCGTCGGCTCGCGAGGTGAAGGCGCTTCTTCAGGCGGCCTGAGGTTTTAACGGGGCTCGGGCCCCGGCGGTGGCCAGAGCCCGAGCAAAGTGGTTAGCATGGTCATGAGGACCTGGGTGCTATTTTCACCCAGGTCCCCTTTAGTTCAGGTGGTTGTCGATCTTGTGCTCCAGGCGCACCATCTCGGCCTTGAGCTCGGTTCGGACGTCGTGAATCTCGGTCTTGAGCTCGGTTCGGACCTCGTGAATCTCGGTCTTGAGCTCGGTTCGGACCTCATGGATGTCGGCCTTGAGCTCGGTCCGGACCTCATGGATGTCGGCCTTGAGCTCGGATCGCAAGTCCATGATGTCGCCCTTGAGCTCCACCACCGCGTTGGTGATGGCACCCGTGACCGCTTCGATGATGCGGCCCTCCGAGGCCCTGACCTTGTCGTCTATCCACACCTCCGTGGCGGCGATTTGGATGGCCAGCTTCTGCCGTTCGAGTTCCAGGATCTGCTGGATGTGGGTCTCTTGCATGGCCATGAGCATAGCCTTTCGTTACCGAAGGTGTCTTCGAATCTACGCTAAGTGACCGTCGCTTACCAGTCCCCTGAAAGCGGTCCGCCGTACCAGGTCTCGATGAGGCGGCGGGCGATCGAGACCGGTGGCGGCAGGCGGACCTCGCCCGACTGCAGCGACTCCACCAGTTCCTCGCGGGAGAACCAGCGGGCCTCGGCGATCTCCTCCGCGTCGGGGATGAGGGTCGTCGTGGTGGCGTGGGCGAAGAAGCCGAGCATCAGGCTGCGCGGGAACGGCCACGGCTGGCTGCCGAGGTAGCGGGGATCGACGACGGTGACACCCACCTCCTCGGCCACCTCGCGGATCACGGCGTGCTCCAGCGACTCCCCCGGCTCCACGAACCCGGCCAGGATCGACAGCCGCCCCTCCGGCCACTGCGGGCCGCGGGCCAGCAGGCAGCGGTCGTCATCATCGCGGATGAGCATGATCACCGCCGGGTCCACGCGCGGGAAGTGCTGGCTGGAGTCACGCGGGCAGACCCGGATGTGGCCGCCCGCCTGCACGTCGGTACGGCTGCCGCAGCGCGGGCAGAACTCGTGCGTCGAGTGCCAGGCCTCCAGCGCCACCGCGTAGACCAGCATCCCCGCGTCGCGATCGCCCAGCAGGCCGCCCACCTGGCGCAGGCCCGCGACGACCAGCTCTCCCTCGGCCGTCTCGCGCAGGCTCATCGGCATCGTGACGCGGCCGTTGACGTCGCCGGCCCGCGAGCCGGGCAGCGGCGCGGCGACCGCGAAGTAGGCGGTACCGTCCTCGACCCCCAGCAGGTAGCGCTCGCCCGGCGGCGCCTCCGATGGTGAGTAGAGGACCGCGTGCACCTCGTCGCCGGCGCGCTTGACCAGCGTCCGGCCGTCGTCGATCACCAATACCTTGGTCGCCGGATCCGCCCAGGCGCGCTCCAGCCAAGCGGCGTTCGCCCGCAGCGCGGACGACCTGTCGATGGTGCCGCGCGCGAGGAGCAGCGGTCCGATGAGTTGCTCTTCCGCCCTCGTCTGCACGGGCCCCACCCTTCCCAAATCCCATGTCATCCTATGACCGCCGCCGAATGCGGGGTCTTGTATCCGGGATGATCTCTCAACGGCTAGGATCAGCGAGTTAGGTTAGGCTTACCTGATTCTCCGGGGGTATATCGCGTTGCGGCTCTACCTGACCGCGCTCAAACCCACCCATTCGGTGACCGATGGGTTCCTGCCCGCCGCCGAGGCTCTGGGCTGTCATGTGACGATTCTCACTGACCAGCCGGAGCGGCATCCCGGTGCCGTCGGGTGCGACGTACGGGATCCGCGGGCGGTGATCGACGCGATCGAGCAGCTCGGCCGGCCGGACGCGATCTTCTCCAACTCCGACCACCTGCAGGCGGAGACCGCGCTGGCGGCGGCCTATTTCGGGCTGCCCGGCAAGGACTGGCGGGCCTGCCTGGCGGCCAAGAACAAGTTCCTGATGCGTCGCCGGCTCGCCGAGGCGGGGGTCGAGCGGGTCTCGTCCGTACGGCTGGCGCCCGGCGACCCCGTGCCCGACGACCTGCCGTACCCGCTGGTCGTCAAGCCGCGCGAGGGGGTCGCGAGCGAGGACGTGCTGCTGGTCGAGCGGGACCTGGCCGCAGCGGTGGCGGCGGTCAGGAAGCGGCGGCCCGGCGAGGCGCTGGTCGTGGAGGAGTACCTGGAGGGACCGCTGCGCACCCTGGAGACCCTCGGGGACGCCGAGGGGGTACGGGTGCTCGGCGGATTCCGTACGACGCTCGGGCCGTTGCCGCACTTCGTCGAGGAGCGGCTGGACTGGGCGCCGCCCGATGGCGCCCGTGAGCACGTTCTGGGCGCGTTGGCGGCGCTCGGGGTGGGGTTCGGCGCCTGCCACACCGAATACATCGTCACCCCGGCCGGGCCGCGCATCGTCGAGGTGAACTATCGGGTGATCGGCGACCACTGCGACTTCCTGCTGGCCGACGTGCTCGGAGTGCCGGTGTTCGAGTGGATCTTGCGGGTGCATCTGGGTGAGACGGTGCCTGAGGTACCGGATACGTCCAGGTACGGCAGCGCGGTCAGCCTGGTCGCCGACCGGTCGGGGACGATCACGGCGGCGCCGGGGATGGAGGAGGTCGTCTCCCATGGCGTGCGGCTGTGGCACCGGCCGCTTCGGGCGGTGGGTGATGTCGTCGAGCAGACCCATACGAACCGCGACTATCTCGGCGTCATCCGGGCGGTCGGTCCGGACCGGGCACGGGTGGACGCGGCCATCGAGGGCTTCCGGGCGGCCCAGCCGTGGACGGTGGGATGAGCTCGCGCGAGGCGTACCTGGCCGCGCGGGTGCTGGACGCGTTGCTGCGCGAGGACTACGGCGGGCTGTCGGCGCGGGTGGCCAGGAGCCGTGACGGCGTGGAGCTGGAGCTGGCCGGCGGGCGCCGCGTACGGCTGGTGCCCGGGATGCTGTTCCAGGACTTCGTGGTCGGTCCCGACGAGCGACTGGGGCTGGCGGAGGTGCTCGGCACGCTGGCCGAGGTGGCCGATCCGGCCGACGCGCAGGGGGTGGCGGCGTTCGCCGAGGAGTGCGCGCAGGCGCTGGCGGCGCTGGAGCTGCACGACGTGCACAGAGCCGAGGTGCTCGCCCGGCGGCCGTCCTATGAGTCGCTGGCGGCGTTCGTCGACCATCCGGTTTATCCGACCTCCCGGGCGCGGCTGGGCGTGCCCGCCGCCGCGCTGCCCGCTTACGCGCCCGAGTTCGCGCCGTCGTTCGAGCTGCGCTGGGCGGCCGTGCCGCGCCGCCTGCTGGCGCCGGGCTCCACCACCGTGCGGACGCCGTTTCAGACCCACCCGCACGCGACCAACGAGGTGCGGGCCGACGAGGTGCTGTTTCCGGTCCATCCGCTCACCGTCGACGAGGTACGGAAGATCGACGGGGTGCGGCTGCTCGGCGAGCCGTGGCTGACCGTACGGCCCACGCTGTCGATGCGGACCGTGGAACTCGACGAGCGCACCCACCTCAAGCTGCCCCTGCCCGCCAGCACCCTCGGGGTCCGGAACCGGCGGTCGATCAAGCCCGGCACCCTGCACGACGGCGCCAGGGCCGAGCTGCTGCTGCGCCGCCTGGCCGACCCTGACGTGCTGGTCGCCGACGAGCAGACCTACGCGCACGCCGGGCACGAGTATCTCGCCTGGATGGTTCGGCGGCTGCCGGAGGGCCGGGTGGTGCCGGTCGCGGCGCTCAACGCCCCCGGTGTGCTCCAGGAGGTGGGCGACGTGCTGCCCGGCTATCTGCGCCTCCTGCTGCGGTGGAACGTACGGCTGTTCGTACGCTACGGCGTGGCGCTGGAGGCCCATCAGCAGAATCTGTCGCTGGTGTTCCAGGACGGGCGGATGAAGCTGCTGGTCAAGGACAACGACGGGCTGCTGGCGTCCCCTTCGAGGCTCGCCGCGGCGGGCGTCGAGATGCCCGCGTTCGCCGACGAGCGGATGCTCACGGACGATCCGCACGCTCTGGCCGACGTGTTCGTGACCATCACGTTGCACCTGGCGGCGGCGGCCATCGTGTTCGGGGCCCTGCCGCCCGACCGGGCCGCCGCCCTGCTGCGCGACACGCTGGCCGAGGCGCTGGACGAGTACGGCGACGACCCGATGGCCCGGCTCCTGCGGGCCAGGACGCTCGACGCGGCCAGGCTCACCGGCAAGTCGATGATCACCGCGGGGACTCTCGTGGCCAAGGAACGCTCCGGGGCGCGGGACATCAACAAGTTCTACGGCACCAGCGGGCCCAACTATCTGAGGAGAGCTTGAATGCACGGTCTGGTCCTCGACTCGCCGACCAACCAGGTCCCGGCGGTTCCGCCGACCTCACCGACCTCACTGTCTTCACCGGCTTCACCGGCCTCGCTGGCGGAGGAGGCGACGCTGGGCGCCCTGCTGCGGTGCTGCGTACGGGAGGTGGCCGGGCCGCGCGGTCTGGTCTGGCCCGCGCCGCCGTACCTGCTGCTGCGGGTCGGGGGCACGCTGCTGCGGGTCCGCACGCACGGCGGGGCGGCGCTGCGCTTCGACGGCCGGCCTGAGCGCCTGGACCGCGGCGCCTGGCGGCCCCTCACGACCGACGAGCTGGTACGGCTGGCAGAGGCAGACCTGACCGGGCACACGGCGCCGGCCTTCGACGGCCCGGACGTCGACGGCCCCCACTTCGGCGGCCCGGACTCCAATGGCTCGGACTCCAATGGCTCGGCAGCCAAAGCCAACGGGTCGGCGGTCAACAGCGAGTTCGCCGGACAGGTGGCCGCGAGCCGAGACGCGGTCGCCGCGATCCTGGCGGCCAGGGCCGAGGCTGTGGTGCCCGCCGATCCGTGGCTGGCCTCCGAGCAGGCGCTGGTCTACGGGCATCGGTTCCACCCGAGCCCCAAGTCGCGAGGTGGCGCCGACTGGCTGCGGTTCTCGCCCGAGGCGCACGCCGAGTTCCCCGTACGGCTGCTCGGCGTCCGCGCGGACGTACTCGCGGAGGAAGGCGACGCCTCGGCCCTCGACCTGCTGGGCGAGGCGCCGTCCGGCTACCGGCTGCTGCCCGCCCACCCGTGGCAGCTGGACCTGCTGCGCCCGGCGTTCGGCGGTGAGCTGATCGACCTGGGCCCCGGCCCGGTGGCCGTACCGACCTCGTCGGTACGGACCGTCTACGCGCCCGCGGCGGAGTCGTGCCTGAAGTTCAGCCTCGACGTCCGCATCACCAACTGCGTACGCAAGAACGCCTGGTACGAGCTGGCCGGAGCGGTGGAGCTGACCTCGCGCCTGACGCCGGTGTTCGAGGCGGTCTCGGCCGCGCATCCGGGCACCCGCTGGCTGCCCGAGCCGGGCTACCGCTCCGCAGCGCTCGGCACCCGCCTGCTCGAAGGGCTCGGCGTGATCGTCCGGGCCAGCCCGTGGGCCGTGTGCTCCCCCGGGGTCACTCCGGTCCTGTCCGGGGCCCTCGCGCTCGAGACACCGGCGGGCGATCCGCCGGCGTGGTGGACGGCCTATGTCTCGGTGGTGGCGCCGCCGGTGCTGGAGCTGTACTTCACGCACGGGGTGATTCTCGAACCGCACCTGCAGAACGTCCTCGTCGGCCTGGACCCCTCCGGGCTGCCCGTCGAGGCGGTCTTCCGCGACCTGGAGGGCACCAAGCTGGTCGCCGGCCGTCACTCGCTCGACGACGTACCCGTGAAGGTGGCCGAGGCTCTGAGCTATGACGCCGAGCGCGGCTGGGCCCGCGTCGTCTACTGCCTGCTGGTCAACCATCTCACCGAGATCGCCGCCACGCTGGCGGGCGACGACGATGAGCTGCTGCGCGAGCTGTGGCGGATCGCCCGGGACGTGCTCGCCCGTCACGCCGGGGCGCTCGGCCGGCCGCTCCCGCTGTCCGATCTGCTGGCCGGCGCGCCGCTCCCGGCCAAGGCGAACCTGACGGTCCGCTGGTCCAGGGCCGCTGACCGGACCGCCGGATACGTCCCGATCGCGAACCCGCTCGCATGATCACGACGAGGGTCCGCGAAGCCGCCCTGCGGCTCAGTGACGCGCCGACCTACCTCTACGACCTGCCCGCGCTGCGCGACCACGCCTCGGCGGTACGGCAGGCGCTGCCCGGCGTCGAGCTGTACTACGCCGTCAAGGCCAATCCCGACACCGAGCTGCTCAAGACGCTGGCCGAGTACGTGGACGGCTTCGAGGTGTCGTCCGGCGGCGAACACGCCCACGTGTCGGCCCTCTTCCCTGGTGAGCCCGGCAAGCCGCTGGCCCTCGGCGGCCCCGGCAAGACCGACGCCGAGCTGCGGCTGCCCTGCCACCGCCTGCACGTCGAGTCGCCCAACGAGCTGCGCCGCCTGCTCGCCACCGGCCGCGAGGCCGACGTCCTGCTCCGGCTCAACCCGGACCTGCCGGTCGAGGGCGCGGCGCTGACGATGAGCGGGCCGTTCGGCATGGACGAGGCGGGTGTACGCGAGTGCCTGCCGCTCTTCACCGATCGCGTACGGCTGCGCGGCCTGCACAGCCACCTGGCCAGCGGTCTGGACGCGCCGCGGCTCCTTAGGCTGGCCGCGAGGCTGCTGGACACCGAGTACGACGAGGTCAACCTGGGCGGCGGCATGGCCGTCTCCTACGCGGCGCCGGAGTCCCGGTTCGACTGGGCAGCCTATGGTGCCGGGCTGGCGGCGCTGCGCCGGGCCGGGCAGCGGGTGCGGATCGAGCCGGGGCGGGCGCTGACCGCGTACTGCGGCTACTACGTCACCAGGGTCGTGGACGTGAAGCGGGTACGCGGCGAGGCGTACGCGATCGTGCTGGGCGGCACGCACCACCTGCGCACGCCGGTGACCAAGGGCCATGACCAGCCCTTCACCGTGCTGCCCACGGGCGACGGTCCCGCTCTGAGGGATGAGCCGGTGACCGTGGTCGGCCAGCTGTGCACCCCGAAAGACGTTTTCGCCAGAAAAATCGGGACCCCGCTGCGGGTGGGGGACACGGTGGTGTTCGAGATGGCCGGGGCCTATGCCTGGAACATCTCCCACCACGACTTCCTGATGCACCCCAAGCCGGGCTTCCACTACCTGCGGGACTAGGCCCGTCACACGACGGTCTCGATCCCTGTGACGGTCCGTGGTGGCTGGTGTCCTTTTGGAGGAATACCCCCTTCGGGGGGCGGAAGATGACGGCCCGTCGTGGTTGGGGTCCTTAGGAAGGGATCCCCCTTCGGGGGAGCGGAAGAAAACGGCCCGTCGTGACAGGGGCCCCATAGACCGCCCTAGGAGACCGGAATCGCCTCTATGAGCGCGACCAGGCCGTCAGCATCGAGCAGGTTCACCGGGCGGACAGTCTGGTTCATCCGGACATAGTGAAAAGCCGCCCCCACCCGCTCCAGCGGCACCCCCGCCAGGTGCGACCAGGCCAGCCGGTAGGCGGCCAGCTGTACCGAGGCGGCGCGGGCGGCCTTGCCGCGTGGCGGCGCGCCGGTCTTCCAGTCGACGACCTCGTAGCGGCCGTCGGGCAGCTCGAAGACCGCGTCCATCCGGCCGCGCACCAGCCGGTCGGCGATCATGGTCTCGAACGGTACCTCCAGGTCCAACGGCCGGCGCCCGGCCCATTCGCTCTCCTCGAAGCGTTCCTGCAGCTCCGCCAGCCGTACGTCGGCCTCTTCCGGCTCGTCCACCAGATCCAGGTCGAAGTCGTCGAGCAGGCGCTGCTGGTCCCAGCGCGTCTCCAGCCACTTGTGGAACGACGTGCCGCGGCGGGCCAGCGGCGCGGGCTTGACCGGGACGGGACGGCGGATCCTGCGGGCCAGCTCACGAGCGTCCTCGGCCAGTGTGACCAGCGACGACACGGTCAGCTTCGAGGGCAGCTCCACGGTGGTGGAGCCGCGCCGCCGGTGCAGCTCGCGCTCGCGCAGCAGCAGGTCGGTGTCGCGCTCCCAGGCGCGGACGCGTTCCTCCTCGAAGGCGCGCATCGGCTCGTCCTCGGCGGGGGCGAGCGTGCCCGTCAGCGCGTCCTCGACCAGCCGCGCGCCGTCCAGCACCGACTCGTAGCGCAGGCCCTCCGGCGTGACCGGCCACACGGCCTCGGCGGGCTCGGCCAGCAGCGGGTTGGTCGCGCCGGCGGCGAGCTCCGGCGCCCAGAACGCGACCCGGTCGCTGGTGTCGCGGATCTCCAGCAGGAAGTCCGACGGCTCCAGCGGCTTGGAGGCGCTCCCCCAGCGGTAGCCGGAGGCGATGAGGTGGTAGTGGGCCCGGGTGACGGCCACGTACGCCAGCCGCCGCTCCTCCATCAGGTCGCGGTCACGGCACCCCTCGTCGAACGCGGCCAGCTCCTCCTTGGTGAGCCCGGTCAGGCGCGGCAGGTCGGCGACGTCGCCCCGGAGCGGGTAGGGGAGTTTGCGTGGGTTGTCGGTCCAGCGGCTGTTCATGACCGGCGTCGCGGGGAACATGCTGCCGGTCGCGATCGTGCCCTTCGAGCTGACCAGCTGCGACAGTCCGGGCACGACCACGATCGGCCACTCCAGGCCCTTGGAGGCGTGCACGGTCATCAGCTTGACGCTGTTGCTCTCGCCGACCCGCCCGGCCTCCAGCCCGAACTCCTCGCTCTCGGCCGCCTGCAGGTAGGCCAGGAACGCGCCGAGCGTCGGATCCTCCGCGTCCCCGGCGAACCTGGCCGCCGCGTCCTGGAACGCGTCGAGGTCGGCCCTGGCGGCGAAGGCGCTGACCGTGCCGCCCCGGGCCGCCACCTCGATGTCGAGGCCCAGCCGCCGCTCCACCTCCGTGATCAGATCGGGGAGCGGCTGGGCGGTGTGCGCCCTGAGCTGCCGCAACTCCTGGGCCAGCGCGACGAGCCTGGTCCTGGCCAGCGGCGAGAACGCCTCCAGCCACGCCTCCCTGTCGGGCAGCTCGTCGAGCGCGTCGACCAGGCTGCCGCGCTCCTCCGCCAGGTCGGCGACCACCTGCTCCAGCGGGTCCTGCTCGCGGCGCGTCTCGCGGGCCTCGCGGGTCAGCTCTCTGGCGTACTCGCCCAGCACCCGCAGGTCGGCGGGCCCGACCCGCCAGCGCGGTCCGGCCAGCAGCCGGGCCAGGGCGTCACCGGCGGTCGGGTCGTAGAGGACTCTGAGCGTGGCGACGATGTCGTTGACCTCGGGCACGGTCAGCAACCCGCCGAGACCGACCACCTCGACCGGGATGTCGCGCTCTTCGAGCGCTCTGCGCAGCGCGGGGAACTGCGACCGCTTACGCGCGAGGATCGCCACATCCTGGGGTTGTACGGCGAGCGTCTTCTTGCGTTCCTTCTCGCCCCAGGGCAGGCCGTCGGGCGCGACCTCCTGGCCGAGGATCTTGTGGATGCCGTCGGCGATCCACTTCGCCTCGTCCTCGGCCGTCTCGTGGAAGGCGCAGGTGACGCGCCCCCGGTCGACGCGGTTGGCGCCGGGGACGAGGACCGGCACCTCACGGGCCTCCATGCGCAGCGGCAGCTGGACGCGGGCGGCAACGTCGAGGACCCGGTCGCCGTTGCGGAAGCTGACGCTGAGCTGGCGTACCGGGGCCAGGTCGCCGGTGCTCGTCCTGAAGTCCTGGGCGAAGCGCCGCAGGTTGCCCGCCGAGGCGCCGCGCCAGCCGTAGATGGACTGGCAGGGGTCGCCCACCGCGGTGACCGGGTGGCCGTTGCCGTACAGGGATCGGAGCAGTACGAGCTGGGCGTGGCTGGTGTCCTGGTATTCGTCGAGCAGTACCACGGAGAAGCGGGACCGCTCGATCTCGCCCACCTCCCGGTGGCCGGCGGCGATCCTGGCGGCCAGCGACATCTGGTCGCCGTAGTCGATGACCTCCCGGCCGCGCTTGAGCCGCTCGTACGCCTCGACCAGGGGCAGGAGTTGTCTCCTCGCGGCCTGGACGTTGATCGGCTTGCGCTGGGCCACGGTGGTCCGGCCGGTCAGCGCGGCGTACCTCTCATCGAGCCAGTCGCCGATCCGCCGCACGTCGGAGGCGGTGCGCAGGTGCTCAGACAGCTCGCCGGCCAGCTCCAGGACGGCGGCCGTGACCGATGGCGGGCCGAGCTCGATCTTGTCCATCGGCCCGTCGTACATCGCCACCACCCTGGACGCCAGCTGCCACGAGACGGCGGGCGTGACCAGGCGCATGGTGGGTTCGAGGGCCTCGCGCAGGGCGTGGTCGGTGACCAGGCGGGCGGCGTAGGCGTGGTAGGTGGAGACGGTCGGCTCGTTGTCGAGCAGCCCCGGCTCGACCAGGCCGGCCTCGGCCAGGCCGTTGAGCCGTTCTCTGACGCGGGTGGCCAGCTCGGCGGCGGCCTTGCGGGTAAAGGTCAGGCCGAGCACGTTCTCGGGCTTGACCAGGCCGTTGGCCACCAGCCAGACCACGCGCCCGGCCATGGTCTCGCTCTTGCCCGAGCCCGCTCCGGCCATGACGACCATGGGTTCGAGCGGGGCCTCGATGACGCGGGACTGTTCGGATGTGGGGGGCAGGATGCCGAGCTTCTCGGCCAGCTCGACCGGGTTCAGCACACCTGTCCCCCGTTGTCGTTGACGGGGCAGCTGGACCTGGCCGCGCAGGTGCGGCAGCCGTCGTTGACCTTGGCCTGGAAGAATGGGCCCGACATGCCGATCGCCACGGTGTCGACCAGGTCCTTGGCCCAGCCGGGGTTCTTGTCGTCGGCCAGCGCGCCCTGCGTCTGCTCCAGCGCGTCGTTCTTGCCCGCCGCCTTGCCGACCTGGACCAGCGCGGCGCCGCCCGGTTCGGTCATGCCGTGCCGGGCGAACGCGCCGAGGAGCGCGGCCAGCTGGTAGACGCCGAGCTGCGGGTGGCGGTCGAGCTCGCCCGCCTTGGGCTTCGCGCTGCCGGTCTTGAGGTCGATGATCACCGCGCGGTTCTCGGCGTCGCGTTCGACGCGGTCCACGCGGCCCTTGATCTGCACGCCGTCGGAGACCGTGGCGGTGAAGGCCTCTTCGAGGGCGACGAGCTCGCGTGGGTTCTCCTGATGCCAGCGCCAGAACTTGGTGATCATCTGCTCGGCCACCTGGCGCTGCTTGCGGTTGAACCAGACGCCGCCGAAGTCCAGCTCGTTCCAGATCTCGTCCAGGCGCTTGCCGAGCAGGTCCTCGCTGGGCAGGTCGGTGGCGGCGAGCACGGCCAGCGCGTGGATGACGGTGCCGAGGCCCTGGGCCGAGCTGGTGCCGGCGGCGCCGACGGCCGTCTCCAGCAGCCATCTTAGGCCGCACTTGGTGAAGCTCTCGACCGCCGAGGGCGAGATCCTGACGATGTCGTCGGGCCAGCTCAGGGGGCGGTCGTCGGTCATGGAGGTGAGGGCGTACCAGTCGTTGGGGTGTGCGCCCTGGACGCCGGCCGCGGCCAGGCGGGCGAGCTGGGTGGCGGCCTTCTGGCGGATTTTTCCCGATTTAGTGGGATCGGTCACTGCGCTGCGGAGGTCCGCCACGAGGGCGGACATGTTCAGCCACCGCGCCCGGTCGTCCACCGTGGCGGCCTCGACGGCGCCCGGCATGAGTTCGCTGAGGAACCTCGACGGCCGCTCGTCGGTGTCCTCCCCGCCGACGGCCGTGACGACCAGCCTGCGCCGGGCGCGGGTGACGGCCACGTAGAACAGCCGCCGCTCCTCCGCCAGTAGCTTGGAGGCCAGCGACGCCGCGTTGGGCTTGCCGCCCTCGACCAGCTCGACGAGGTCCTCCACGCCCAGCAGCGTGCCGCGCAGCCGCAGATCGGGCCAGACGCCCTCCTGCACACCCGCGACCACCACCACGTCCCACTCCAAGCCCTTGGACCGGTGGGCGGTCAGCACCCGGACGGCGTCACCGTCGGGCGCCCGCTCGGCCAGCGTGTCACCCGGGATCTCCTGCGCGGCCAGATCGTCCAGGAACACCTCGGGGCCCGCCTTGGGCATCCTGTCCACGAACCTGGCGGCGTGGTCGAACAGGGCGACCACGGCGTCGAGATCCCGGTCGGCCTGCGCCCCTCTGGCGCCGCCCGACAGGCTGAGCTCGGTCCACCTCTCGGCCAGGCCGCTCTCGTGCCAGACGGCCCACAGGACCTCCTCGGCGCCGGCGTGGTCGCGCACGGCCTGGCGGGCGGCGGCGAGCAGCTTGGCGACGCGTTCGGCGGGGAGGGCCACGTGGGGCTCGATCCGGGTCAGCTCCCGTGCGTCCTTGACGGCCGCGACCAGCAGCTCTCCAGACGTACGCGCCTTCGCGACCTCTTCGGCGGGCTCGCTCACGGGCCCGGCGGCCAGGGCCCCCTTCCCTGACCCGGCATCCGTTGCCTCGCTCTCAGGCTCGGCGGCCAGGGCCTCGTTTTCGGCGATCTTCAATGCCCGCCGCAGACGACGTACGCCGATCATGTCGGTGCCGCCGAGAGGCCCGGTCAGGAGTTCCTCGGCCACTCCCTCGTCGAGCTCGCCCGCGTCCAGGGCGATCCTGAGCATCGTCAACAGCGGGCGTACGCCGGGCTCCTGGGCGATCGGCACCTCGTCGCCGGCCACCATCGTCGGCACGCCCGCGCTGACCAGCGCGCGCCGCAGCAACGGCACCTGACGGGCCGCCGACCGAACCAGCACCGCCATCCGATGCCACGGCACGCCGTCGATCAGGTGGGCTCTCCGCAGCGTGTCGGCGACGACGGCCGCCTCCTGGCTGGTGCTGTCGGCCAGCAGCACGCGTACGTCGCCGCCCTCCATCTCGGGCAGCGACAGCAACTCCCGATGCCCGTGGGGACGCCCGGCGGGTACGGCATCCGGCATCGGCGCCGCGGGCAGCCGGTCGGCCACCCGCCTGGACGCCGCCAGCAGCTCGGCCCCGCTCCGGCGGCACATCCGCAGCGCCACCACCGGCGCGTCCCGCCCGTCACGGGCCGGGAACCGCTGCGGGAACCCCAGGATCCCCCGCACATCGGCGCCCCGGAACCCGTAGATCGACTGGTCCGGATCGCCCACCGCGATCAGGTCACGCCCGTCACCGGCCAGCTGCCGCAGCAGGAACTCCTGCGCCGGGTCGGTGTCCTGGTATTCGTCCACGAAGACCACGTCGTGCGCCGCCCGCTCCCTCCGGCGCACCTCCGGATCGGCGAGCACGCCCGCCGCCGCCCTGATCAGCTCGGCGTAGTCGAGCGACGGCTCGGGATCGAGGTCGAACCGCACTTCGTACCGCTCAAGGAAGCTACCGGCCGCCACCCAGTCCGGCCTGCCGTACTGCCGGCCGAGCTCCTGCAGCCGGGGGCCGCCGAGCCCGCGCTCGCCCGCGCGCGACAGGAAGTCGCGCAACTCCTCCGCGAACCCGCGCGTCTTGAGCGGCTCGCGCAAGGCGACCGGCCAATCGCGCGCGCCGTCCTCCAGCTCGCCGTGCAGCAGCCGCCGGATCTCCAGCAGTTGCTCGGGCCCGGTGAGCAGCCGCGGCGGCGCCTCACCCGCCAGCACCGCCTCCCGCCGCAGCAGCGCGTAGGCGTAGCTGTGGAAGGTGAGCGCCAGCGGCGTCCTGGTCGTGCGGCGCAGCCGCCCGGTGACCCGTTCGCGCAGCTCACCGGCGGCCTTGCGGCTGTATGTCAGGATGAGGACGCGTTCGGGATCCACCCCGCGCCGCTCGATCCGGTCGACCACACTCTCGACGATCGTCGTGGTCTTGCCGGTGCCGGGACCGGCGAGCACGAGCAGCGGCCCGCTCCGGTGCTGAACCACGGCACGCTGGTGCTCATCGAGCACAGGGGCCGCAACAGGTCCCCCGCTCCCACGCCGCACCAACCGCCAGGTCTGAGCACTCACAACACTAGATTCCACCAGACCACAGGGGTAGATCGTGCCGTGTTGACCTCTCTACCACGCGATCGGCCCACGCTATCGGCGGAAATGCCACCACACCCAACGACACGCCGCAGGAACCCGACGCCCATTTCGCGACATATCTTGACTTGCCATTGATGCGATATATCGTGACTTCTACCACAACGGCAGCGCCTGACAGAGAGGAACAACAGGCCATGACCAGAACCGACAAGGGCTACAAGGGCATCGGCATGGAAGGCCCGATCGCCCGCTGGTACGCGAAAAGCACCGGCAAGGACCGGTCGAGGTTCACGGAGCAGGCCCAGTCAGTGCTGGAACACGCCCCGGCCGGCGGCGACATCCTGGAGGTGGCCCCCGGCCCCGGCTACCTCGCCATCAAACTGGCCAGAACCGGTAACTACCGGGTCACCGGTCTCGACGTCAGCACCTCCTTCGTCCAGATCGCCCGCCAGAAGGCCGCCGAGGCAGGCGCCCAGGTCGACTTCCGCCACGGAAACGTCTCGGCCATGCCCTTCGACGACGAGAGCTTCGACTTCATCGTCTGCTGCGCCGCCTTCAAGAACTTCTCCGACCCGGTCGGCGCCTTACGCGAGATGCACCGCGTCCTCCGCCCCGGCGGCACCGTCTACATCAACGACCTGCGCCGCGACGTCTCCAAGAAGGCGGTCGACGAGGACGTCGCCCGCATGGACGTCGGCCCGGTCAACGCCGCCATCATCCGCTACGTGCTCCGCTCGGTCCTTCCCAGGCGGGCGTACGACAAGAAGCAGTTCGCGGCCATCGTCGCCCACACGAGCTTCCGGACGTTCAACATCGAGGAGACACCGATGTCCCTCCTTGTCGAACTGCGCAAGTAGCTCCCCAGCCCTCGGCCCGGGGCCAGACCCCCCGCCCCGCAGCCGGAGACCTCCGAAGAGCCCAGTGTTTCGCCAAATGGGTCAGGCGCATCGGCTCCTGGTTGCGTCCGCCGGGGTGGTGTACCGGTTGCCGGAGTCCCTGAAGTGGTCCTTAGCTTCAGCCGAAGAGTGGCCGTGTCCTAGGAGACCACTCTGCCCCTACCTTGTGGCGTGCCGCGGCCGACCGTGCGAAGCCCTCAGGAGGAGGCGACGTGATCAGTGTCCGCAAGCTCCGCCCGTCTGACAGAGCGGCTTGGGAGAGCCTGTTCCGCGCCTACATCGACTTCTACCAGCGAGTCGAGCCGGACCTGATGTACGACAGGGCATGGGAGGAATTCCAGGCGGACACGCGTCTACACGCCCTCGGCGCGACACTGGACGGCAGGCTCATAGGGATCACGCATTTCCTCACCCATCCGAGCACCTCGGCACCGGATACCGACGTCTGCTATTTGCAGGACCTGTTCACGGCTGAGGATGTGCGCGGGCTGGGTGTGGGTCGCACGTTGATCGAGAGCGTGGTCGACTGGGCCAGGGATCGTGGTTGCGATCGCGTCTACTGGAACACCCACGAGACGAACACCACCGCGCGCCGTCTTTACGACAAGGTGGCCGTGAACCGGGGCTTCATCCGGTATCAGATCGACCTGCCGCGCTAGGGATGCGCGGTCCTCGGGTCTCCAGCGCCGAGACAGCCTGCGCGATCCTCCAGAGGGTCCTTTCATGTCCAAACCGCAGACGGCCACCCACCCCGGACGGGTGAGTGGCCGATCGGCTAGGAGAACAGGTGGTCCACGACTCGGGCCGTTGCCTTGCCGTCGTCCCTTGGGGCGAAGGTGGCGCGGAAGGCGTCGTAGCGGTCCGCGTGGGCCGCCGCTACCGAGTCGATCGAGCGCAGTGCGTCGATCACCTCCGCCGACGTCGACAGCACCGGTCCCGGCGCCTGCTCCGGGAGGTCGATGTAGAGGCCACGCTTCGAGGAGTATTTCGTCAGGTCGTACCCGTAGAAGACGATCGGGCGGCCGGTCGCGGCGAAGTCGAACATGACCGAGGAGTAGTCCGTGACCAGCACGTCCGTCACGAGCAGCAGATCCGCCATATCGGGATAAGTCGTGACGTCGTGGGCGATGTCGGGGACGGCGGGCATAGCTTGCATGGGGTGGGCTCTGACCAGGAGTTCGTGGTCCGCGCCCAGTGCCTCGCGGGCCTTGGCCAGGTCGAGCTTCACCATCGCGTTCTTGCGGTCATAGTCCCGCCACGTCGGTGCGTACAGCACCACGCGCTTGCCCTCGGCCAGGCCCAGCCGCTCCCGCACGGCCGCCGCCAGCGAGTCGCGGTCCGGCGAGGTGAGCACGTCGTTGCGCGGCAGCCCGCTCTCCAGGATCTCCCCCTGGTAGCCGAACGCGCGCCGCAGCACCGGCGTGGCCCAGGGCGACTGCGACAGCAGCACGTCCCAGCCACGCACCTCGGCCGCCTGCCGGTGCCAGATCGGCGGGCGGGGGTCGCGGGTCATGTGGGGCTGGTCGTTGCCGATGCGCTTGGCCGGCGTGCCGTTCCAGGTCTGCAGGACGACCTGGTCCTCGCGTGAGCGGAACCAAACCGGCAGAAACGCATTTGTCACGATAAATCGGGACCGGGCGAGCGCAGCGTGGTGCTCGCGGCTGCCGGCCCGTACCGAGGTCGTGCCCGGAGGCGGCGTGAACGCGCCGTCCTTGACGATCCAGATGTGCTCGCGGTCATCACCCCGCCGCACCCGCTCCTCGTAGATGGCCCGGACGCTGTCGGCGTAGAGGCGGCCGTCGTTGACCACGTAGACGGTCGCGTCGGTCAGCGGCTCGGTGCGCTGCGCCGGATAGAACACCCGCCGCAGCACGTGGGTGCCCGCGACGCCCTTCTCGTCGGCCGGTCGCTCCTCTTCCACGGCCACCACCGGCACGTCGAAGCGCGTCGAGAGCATCCGGAAGGACCGCCCATCGGACGCGCGCGGCTCCTCGTCGAGGCCGGGCAGCGCCGCGTGGTCCATGCGGACGGGGACGATCTCCCCGGACGGATGCCGGAGCGACATGTTCCAGGTGCCGGACGACAGCGGCACCACCTCGCCGAAGCGGTCCATCGACGCGGGCTCGATGCGTACGGAGAACTGATCTCCCGTACGCTCCATCGGCACGTGGTAGGACAGCCCTGACCGGTGGCGCAACGTCAGCGTGCGCGGCCCGGCCGCGTCGGGGTAGTCGCCACGCAGCACCAGCGTGAGCCCCTCCCACACCGCCGAGGTGATCACCGGGCGGATGCGGTGGGCGGAGACGAGCACGCGGTCGCGCCGGTCGCCCAGCACGGTGATCTCGCGGTCGCCGGAAGGCATCCTGGTCTCCACCAGGTCGGCGAGCATGACGGACGCGGCGGGATCGCCCTTCGGCTCGACCCAGAGCCGCCGCCCGTCCTTCTCCTGCAACAGGGCGGACACGGCCTGGCTGACCAGCACCTCGGTGCCGTTGGCCACCGGCGTGAACTCGGCGGCCATGCGGTGGCCGCCCAGCCGGGCGTGGCCCTTGGTCACCGTACGGCCGGGCAGGAAGATCTTCAGCTCCAGGCGGTCGCCCTCGACGGAGACGCCGGCGAGCTCGGCGCGGTTGGGCTGGAGCACGACCTGCAGCGCCCGGTCGGAGGTCCACACCGGCCTGGCCCACCAGCCCGGCCGCAGCTTGAGACCGGCGGGACGCTCGGTGCGGCCGGGGGACGCGCCGCGCAGCAGGCCCGTCGCCCGCGCGCCGCGGCTGTAGAAGACGATCTCGGCCCGCCACGTCGTGGTGTCGTGGACGGCGGGCCGGTGGCGCATCCGCCTGCGTACGGCGTGCACGAGGCCGCGCACGGCTCCGCGCCAGCGCAGGGACCATGGGCTGAGGTCGGCGGTGAACCCGGACCAGTCGTAGTTGCAGCCGGGCTCGCGCGCGCCGTGCGTGGCCTCGGGGGCCAGCACCCGGCGGGTGCGCAGGCGCACCGGAGGCAGCCAGCGCGGACCGCGCAGCACCACGGTCGCCCAGTTGAACCGGCGGCTGCGCACGGACAGGCCCGCCAGGTAGGCGAAGCCGGTGACGCGCAGCTTGCCGTTGACCCACACGATGTCGTCGATGTGGGTCACGGGCACCAGGTCGGCGCGCCGCAGCCGGTAGAGGTCGGCGGGGAGCTCGTCACGGAAGGGCAGGTCGGCGTACCAGCGCAGACCCGCGCGGATTCGCTTGGACGGCTCGGCAGCCGCCGCCACGACCTTGGTGAGCGTGTCGCCGTCGACGAGCTCGTCGTCCGGGCGATGCTCGATGAGGTGGCAGATCAGTCGCCGCGCGGCCGGCAGGTCGCGCTTGACGCCCGCGTCCACGGCCGCCAGGTAGGGGCGCAGCAATGTGATGAGCTCACGCCTGCGCGCCGCGCCGCGTTTGACCGCCAGGTCCATGCGCGCGCCCAGCGGTCCGCTGAGCACCTCGGTGTCGAACGCCGAGTCGCGGCCGCCCGGTCCGACGGCCCGCATGACCGCGTCGAGCGACTCACCCCGGTCACAGAGATCCTGGACAGCCTTCAGGCGATCGGCGATCTGATCGCCGCCCTGACTCAGGGCTGTGACGCCGGTTGCCATCGGTAAGGCACCGCCTTTCGAACCGCCATCACTGGTTCTAGCCATCGTAAGGGGAGTCACGTGCGGCGGATTCGCCCAACGAGCGAATCCGCTGGTCAGGCTTGTTTCTGAGAATCGGCTGAACGACCGTCCCAGCGTGCCCGGCGCATGTCGACGCGCTCGCCGCGGAGCGCCGTGCCCTCTTCGCGCCAGTGCTCCAGACAGCGTCGCACGTGGTCAGGGGCCGCGCCGGTGCCGTCGGAGTGCACCACGCGCCACCACGGCACGCCGCCGCCCCAGGTCGACATGACCTGCCCGACCTGGCGTGGTCCGCCCTCGCCGAGATATTCGGCGATGTCGCCGTAGGACATCACCATGCCCGGCGGGATGGACTCCACCACTTCGAGGACCCGTTCGGCGAACGGGTTCATGGAGTCCATGCGTTGGGCCCCGCCTCGATCATCTCGTGGAACTTGCCGATCTCGACCACCGAACCACCGGCGACCAGCTCCACGATGCCGTCGCGCAGTGTGTAGCTCTCGCCGTCCTCGCCGACGAGCCTGGCGCCGAGGGCGGCCGCCAGCAGGACGAGCTGCGCCACCTGCCAGTCGGAGCCCGGCTCGCCGATCACCTGATCGCGCCAGTGCCCCACGACGTGCGTGTCACCGGCGTGTCCGGTGACGATCTCGTCCGGCCCGCGCAGTCCGAAACCGGCCGGCGCGATCGCCTTCGCGAGCTCGGAAAACGCCAGGGGCGCCTCACGAACCACGCGCAGCTCGTATCCCATGACGCGCGACCATAGCGGATCTTTACTCGCTACGCTGATTGAGCACGATGATGGCCCCGCAGAACATCACCAGCGCCAGCAGCACGCCCCCTCCATAGAGCCACAGCCGCCACGGATCGGGTCCCGGGCGCGACGGCCCGGGCGAGTCCTCGCCGACGCCGAAGTGCCGGTCGTCGGGCACGGCGACCTCGCGCTGCTCTCCGGCCAGCCGTTCGGCCGCGTTGAGCGCGGCACCGGCGTCGACCACCCCGAACCCGGTCTTGTCGTCATAACCGGCGGCGGGCCGTCCCCGGGCGCTCGCGGCCAGGGCCTGCGCGACCTGCTCGGGCGCCATGGCGGGATAGCGCGACTTGACCAGCGCGGCCACCCCGGCCACGAGCGCGCTGGCCGAGCTGGTGCCCTCCGACAGCTCGTAGCCGCCCTTGCGCTTGACGACGGGTACGCCCACCCCCGGCGCGGAGACGAGGACGGACAGGTTGTCGCTGCTGAACGTCGCGCCCTTGCCCTGCTTGTCGACGGCCGCCACGCCGATGACGCCCGAATAGCCCGCGGGGAAGCTCCAGAACGAGGTGCCGTTGTCCTTGGCGTACTTGGTCTGCCCGTCGTTGCCGACGGCGGCCACCAGCACGACACCCTTGCCGAGCGCGTAGGAGACGGCCTCGCGCTCGGACTTGAGCGGCCCGTAGGAGCCGATCGACATGCTGATGACCTTGGCGCCGTGGTTGGCGGCGTAGCGGATGGCGCGGGCCAGCGGGCTCTCCAGCGCGCTCTGCTCCTCCTGCTGCGGGTCGATGGTGCCGGCGCCCGGGTCCTCGTCGACGGCCAGGGCCAGGGAGAGGATGCCCGACTCGGGCGCCACGCCGATCAGCCCGTCATCCGCCCCGGAACCGGCGATGAGGGCGGCCATCGCGGTGCCGTGCTTGCCGGGCTTGGCCTGGCGCTGGACGGTGGCCTCGGTCATGTCGGGGCCGGCGGTCACGCGTCCGCGCAGCTCCTTGACCTTGCCGTCGACGCCGCTGTCGACCACGGCCACGGTGACGCCCTTGCCCTTGGTGACCGTCCACGCCTGCTCGACGTTGAGCGCGTCGAGCACCCATTGCTGCTGCTCCCTGACGGGTGCGGCCGCCGGGGCGTGCAGCATGACCAGGGCGGCGGTCAGCGCGCGTAGGGCGGTCAGCACACGTTCCCCTGAGTGCAGGGCGGAACCTTCGGCGGGTCCGCCAGGAAGTAGGCGATCTGGTTGCCGATCGACTTGGCCGCCGGCCACAGCTCGCTGTGGAGCATCTCCTCGGGCGGGATGGCCGCCCGGGTCCTGCCGTCGGTGTAGCCCGCCGTCGAGAACACGATGTACGGTCCGGCGCCCACCCAGCCCGTACGCTGGCGCTGGTCGGCCCCGAACCGCTCGGTCACCGTGCCGGGGAAGGCCACGGGCAGCACGCCGACCCGGTCGTCCTGGGTGAGCTGCTCGGTCGCCGAGATCCTGGAGTCCTCGTCCTTGAGTACGGCCACACCGACCGTGAAGACGAACATGGCCGTCTGGTCCACATAGGTGGCGCGGAGCATGGTCACGCATCCGTGGTCGTCGAGGACGCCCGCCACGGACGGGTCGACGCCCTTGCCGCATTCGGTCTCGGGTGCGATGCCGACGCGCCTGGCGTATTGCTGGGCCTTGTCGAGCCCGACGTACTTGACCTCTTCGGGGAAGACGTCGGTGGCGGGCCACGCCTGCCAGCGCCTGGCGATCTCCTCTTGTTTGTACTGGTTCTGCTCGGTGGCGGTCAGCGGGCGGGACCGGGTCTCCCCGAGCAGCCCGATCGTGCCGAGCAGCACGAGGACGGCCGACGCGACCACGATGGTGCCGACCAGCGTCACGAACAGGCGGCGGAAGCGCACACCCTGCTGGAGCACGGCCTGCTCCAGCCGTTCCTTGCCCGCCGCCCTGTCGCGGCCGGTGGCCGCCGGCCAGGAGCGCACGCGAGAACGGCGGCCGACTGGAGCGCCGAGCGGGTTCCTTCGTCCCGATGTGGCTCCCCCGGCGCGCGGCAACCCTGAGGTGGACCTACGTGCCTTCACCACCGCCTCGTTCCCAGGCTCGGTTCGTGTCTATTTCGTCCCCCTTAGCGGGCGGATCATGCGTCTTGCCCGCTCTGAGCGCGACGCACGCGTCTGACCAGGGCGAATATCGCCCACATGGAGGAGAGCGCGCCGAGGGCGGCCGCCAAGGCGATCGCCCCATAGACCTTTACGCGCGCTTGGTCCCTGTTGACGACCTCGATCCGGCCCGCCGATCCGCCGGCGAGCGGCCGGGCGGGGTCCTGCGCCTGCGCCCCCGCGGCCGTCTCGGTGTGCTTGGCGAGCCGGGCCGCCTCGGTGAGCGCCTTGGCGGCGTTGACCACGCCGAAGCCGGTGCCGGTGTCGTAGCCGCCCGGTGGCCGGTCGGTCGCGCTCGCCGTCATGGCCTGCGCGACCAGCGGCGGCGACATCGCCGGATATTTGGCCTTGATGAGGGCGGCCACCCCGGACACCAGCGCGGTGGCCTGCGAGGTGCCCCTCCCGACCCAGTATTCGTCATCGGGGCCCGCGCCCATGATGTCGACGCCGGGCGCGGCCACCAGCACCGAGGAGTTCCAGTTGGAGAACGTCGCCCGCCGCAGCCGCCGGTCCGTCGCGCCCACGGAGACGACACCGGGAAAGGCGGCCGGATAGGAAAAGGGGGCGAATCCCGTCTCATCGGGCGCGCCCGCGCCGTCGTTGCCCGCGGCGGCCACCAGCACGACGCCCTTGGAGATCGCGTAACGCACGGCCGCCCGCTCCTCCTCGGTCGCCAGATCCTTGGAGATCGACATGTTGATCACGCGCGCCCCCCGATCGACGGCGTAGCGAATGCCCCTGGCCACCACGTTCTCGAAGCGCACGGCGGTGTTGAACTCCCTGAACCCCGGCTCCTCGTCCTCCAGTATCACCCGGACCGACAGCAGCCGTGCCTTCGGAGCCACGCCGATCACGCCGAGCCTTCCGCCACGTCCGTGGCCGTGCCCGGCGATCAGCGAGGCCATGTACGTGCCGTGCAGGCGACGCGGTGGCACGTCCGGCGGGTTGGCGCCCTCGGTGAAGTCCTTGCCCACGGTCACGGAACCGGCCAGGTCGCGGTGGCCGGGATCGACGCCCGAGTCGAGCACGGCCACGGTGACGCCCGCGCCCTTGCTGGTCCGCCACGCCTTTTTCAGCTCCAGCGTGCTGATCACCGGCTGCTGACCGCCGCGCACATCATCGGCCAGCGCGGGCCCGGCGCTCAAGAACCCCAACGCGGGCCCGGTGCTGAAGAGCCCGAGCGCGGACCCGGCGCTGAAGAGCAGCGTCGCCGTGATGAGCACGGCCGCGCGGGTCAGCACCGCCACTCCTGGGAGGCGCAGTCGGGCATCCGCGGCGTGCTCAGGTCGGCCAGGATCCGTTCGGAGATCTCGCCGGCGAAGGCGAAGATGGCCGGCCGCTGCTCACCGACCGCGCGCGCCGGCCGGCCGTCGACCTGGCCCGCCGTGGTCAGCACGAGGTAGGGGCCGGCCTGGCGTACCGAGCCGGCCTGACGTACGGAAGGGGTGAAACGGTCGGAGACCGTGTCCCGGAAGGCCACGGGCCGCAGGCCGGGCACGGGAGCGCCGGCGGCGGAGAAGGCGGACTTGGCGCGTACGGCCTGGGGCTCGTCGGGCATGGCCACTACGCCGACGGTGACGAGCACGCCCCGCAGGGCGTCGATGTAGGTGGCGCGCAGCACTCCCAGGCAGCCCGCCTTGCGCAGGGCCTTGGCGGCTTTGGCGTCGACGGAGTCGGCGCACGTGATGGCCGGGGAGATGCCGATCCGGCTGGCACGTTCGCGGCCGCCCTGTTCGGCGGAGTAGGGCAGGCTGGCGGGGAAGATGCGCCCGCTCGCCCAGGTGCGCCACCGCTCGGCGACCTCGCGCCTGGCCGCCGAGTGGAGCTCGGCCGGGCTCGGGCCGCGTGACAGCTCCGCGCCCGCCGCGCTGGCCGACACCCCGGCGGCGACCGCGCAGACCATCGTCAGCACGGAGGCCGCCACGAGAGCGGGCCAGGGGCGAGCGTCGTCCACGGCATCGACCTTAATGCGGGCGACCGGGCGCCATCCGCAGAAACCAGACCCCAGTGGATGGACTCAGGAAAACGGCATCAGTAGGAGGGCAGGCTGGGGTCGACGGTCGCGACCCAGCTGAGCACCCCGCCGCCGACGTGCACCGCGTCGGAGAATCCGGCGTTCTTGACGATCGCCAGCGCCTCCGCCGAGCGCGCGCCCGACTTGCAGTGGAGCACGATGCGCTTGTCCTGCGGCAGCTTCTCCAGGGCCGAGCCGTTGAGGAACTCGCCCTTGGGGATCAGCGTGGCGCCGGGGATGGAGACGATCTCGTACTCGTTGATCTCACGGACGTCGACGAGGAAGATGTCGTCGCCGTTGTCCTGCATGGCCTTGAGCTCGCGGGCGGTGATCGTCGAGCCCGTCGCGGCCTCGGCGGCCTCGTCGGAGATCGCGCCGCAGAACGCCTCGTAGTCGTCGAGCAGCTGGGTGACCGTCGGGTTCTTGCCGCACAGCACGCACTCGGGGTCCTTGCGGACCTTGACGTCGCGGTACTTCATCTCCAGGGCGTCGTAGATCATCAGCCGCCCGACCAGCGGGTCGCCGATGCCGGTGAGCAGCTTGATGGCCTCGTTGACCTGGATGGAGCCGATCGAGGCGCACAGCACGCCCAGCACGCCGCCCTCGGCGCACGAGGGCACCATGCCGGGAGGCGGGGGCTCGGGGTAGAGGCAGCGGTAGCAGGGGCCGTGCTCGGCCCAGAACACGCTGGCCTGGCCGTCGAAGCGGTAGATCGAGCCCCAGACGTACGGCTTGCCGAGCAGCACCGCGGCGTCGTTCACCATGTAGCGCGTGGCGAAGTTGTCGGTGCCGTCGACGATGAGGTCGTAGCCGGAGAAGATCTCCATCACGTTGTCGTTGGTCAGCGCCGTGTTGTGGACGACGACGTCGACCAGCGGGTTGATCTCGCGGACCGTGGCCGCGGCGCTCTCGGCCTTCGGCCGGCCCACGTCGGACTGGCCGTGGATGATCTGGCGCTGCAGGTTGGACTCGTCGACGACGTCGAAGTCGATGACCCCGAGCGTGCCCACGCCCGCCGCCGCGAGATACATCAGCGCGGGCGAGCCCAGGCCTCCGGCGCCCACACAGAGCACCTTGGCGTTCTTCAGCCGCTTCTGCCCGGCCATCCCCACGTCGGGAATGATCAGGTGGCGCGAGTAACGGCGCACTTCGTCGACGGTCAGCTCTGCGGCCGGCTCGACCAGCGGTGGCAACGACACTTTCTACGCTCCCGTTCGAGGGGGACCTATCCCATCCTCCTGTGAAACCTAGTTGGCGAGTGGGGCATTCCCCAAGCGTGTCTCACCGATCAGACGCCGGGCCTCCGCGGCGACCACGCGGGGCGTCTCCATCATCGCCACGTGCCCCGCGCGCGGCAGGAGTACCAGCCTGACCTGCCGGAAGGTACGGGCCGCCTTTGCGGCCATGGCGGGACGCACCAGGCGGTCGTGCCTGCCGTGAATGATCAGGGTGGGCGCCTCGATGAGGGCGGCCTGACGCCACAGGTTCGCCTCGCCGCGGCGGAAGTACTCGGCCACGATGCCCCGGGCCGAGCCGATCATGGCGGCGGCGGCGTAGGCCAGCCCGTCGCGCCTGCGCTGCTCCTCGATCGCGTCGCGCAGCCGTAGCGGATGGACCGCGGCGACGTCCGCCCAGACCATGGCGAAGGAGGACTTGATCCGCTGCTCGGCGGGGATCAGCCGGAGCTTGTCCGCCACCCACTCGCCCAGCCGGGGCAGGGACGCGGCGGCGACGCGTATCGGGCCGTACCTGGGCAGCAGGTCGGGCAGCGCCGGCGAGATGAGGACGAGCGAGCGCACCAGGTCGGGGCGGCTGGCGGCCACCCTGACGGCGACCGCGCCGCCCATCGAGTTGCCGAACAGGTGGGCCGGACCGGTCTCCTCCAGCAGGCCGATCACCGCGCGGGCGTGCGCGGCGATGGTGTAGTCGCCGTCCGCGGGTTCGGGCGAGAATCCCGCGCCGGGCAGGTCGATGGCGTAACCGGTGACGAGGTCTTTCAGCTCGTCCATCAGGTCGGTCCAATTGGTGGCCGCGCCGGCCAGGCCGTGCACGAAGACCGCCTTCTCGGGGGCGCCTTCGGGGGTCGTCCGTACGTGCACCGACCCGAACATCCGTCCTGGCCAGTGCGGGATCGGTGCTGCTGCCATGCGTCCTCCTCGCTTCGTCCAACGATAACCGCCGTCGGCCCCCAGCCTACATTTCGGATAAATGCTCCTTTATTGGCATTTATCGGTACGCGATTCGCGGCGTTTGACCAGATTTCTCGGCGGGGCCGCACTTTCGGCGCCATCGCCGCGAGCCGGAACGGGGGCGGCCGCGCTGCGGACCGCCCACCCCCATAAAACGGACAAATCATTTCATTTCATTTCATAAATGCTTAATAAGAGCAATGAGAGAGTTAGCGTATAGCAAAACACATCTACGGCCGTTTATCCGCCGGAACGTCGGAAATAAATCAGCACGGATGACGCATTCAATGTCATCCAAGATATTTACCGTTCACTCCGGCAAATATCTGGAACAGGGCAACCGATCCTTTAGGGGGGAATTCAATGCCCAAGTTCAAGAGTGTCATCGCAGGGCTTGTGATCAGCACGGGTATGTCCGGTGGCCTCATCAGCCTCGGCGCCCTGACCACCGCCACCTCCGCCAGCGCCACGACCGCCTCCGCCAGCACCAGCGCCTCCGCCTTCTCTTGGGGCTGTGGCCGCCGCTGCGGCGGCTGGGGTGGCTGGGGCGGCTGGGGCCGTCGCCACCACGGCCGCAGTGGCCGGGTCAAGGTCCACATCCACCTGCACAACAACAACCAGAACACCGTGCGTACGGACTCTGACGCCGACGCCAACGCTCGCTCGTTCAACTTCGAGCGTGAGGAAGAGGAGCGCGCTCGTCGCGAGGCGCTTCAGTAACAACTCGGAGACGGCCGACCCGGTCGAGGAGATAGCCAGGCAACCGGTCACCCGGTTGAGGTGAGCTCCGGACGCACCGCCGAGTGCCTGTGTTGCCCATAAGGACGCAGGCACTCGGAAAAGTCGCCACGCCATCGCGTCCGGGCTCGGCGGGAATTCATTCCCATGGCATTTCCGGGGGAGCGGTGAAGCGGAATTCCGCCGACCAGGTCTTCCCCTCCGATAAATGCGAGGCGCCTTCGGCGGTTGCCGCCGAAGGCGCCTTTGCATTTGTCCGGGCAACAATTGCCGCACTCAACTGCATTGTGCAGGCAACGCTCGATCAGGCGGATTTGCGGGCCTTGCGCTTGGGGGCGGCCTTCTCCCCTGTCTCCTTCTCCCCCGCGTCCTTCGACGCCTTGACGGCCCTCTTGGGCTTGGCGGGCTCGCCGGAACGCTCCCGCTTGGCCGCGTCGACGCTCGCCCGCAGCGCGGCCATGAGGTCGACGGCGGGACCCGCCTCCTCCTCGCCCGCCGGCGGCGCGATGACCTCCTTGCCCTCCACCTTGGCCTCGATCACCTGCTGCAGCGCCTCGCGGTAGGCGTCGTGGTGCTCGGTGGCGTCGAAGTCCGCCTTCATCGTGGTGATGAGCGACTCGGCCATCTTGAGCTCCTGGGGCCGCACCTCGATGTCCTCTTCGAGGAACCCGAAGTCGGGCACGCGGATCTCGTCCGGCCAGTACATGGTCTCCAGCACGAACACCCCGTCACGCACCCTGAGCGTGGCCAGCGACTCCCGCTGCCGCAGCGCCACCTTGACGACCGCGACCTGCCCCGAGCTCTCCAGCGCGTTGCGCAGCAGCACGTACGGCTTGTCGCCCTGGCCGTCCGGTTCCAGGTAGTACGACTTGGCGAAGTAGATCGGGTCGATCTGGTCGGCCGGCGTGAACTGGAGGACGTCGATCCTGCGCGAGGTGCTGAGCGGCAGATCCTCGAAGTCCTCGTCCGTCAGCACCACGATCTCTCCGGTGGCCAGCTCGTAGCCCTTGGCGATGTCGGAGTAGGGGACCTCTTCGCCGTCGATCGTGCACACGCGCTTGTAGCGGATCCTGCCGCCGTCCTCGCGGTGTACCTGGTGGAAGGTCACGTCCTTCTGCTCGGTCGCCGAGTAGAGCTTCACCGGGATCGTGACGAGGCCGAAGGAGATCGCCCCTTTCCAGATGCTGCGCATGGGCACTCCTCAGCTCTAGCGGGCTCGCCCTATGGGCACATACCCGTCATGGTGCAACCAATGCCATACCCCATCGAACCAATGCTCGCCGTTCCCGGACAACTACCGGAAGATCGCGAGCTGTATGGCTTGGAGGTCAAGTGGGATGGCATCCGCGCCATCCTCCACCTGGACCGTGAACTGAGGGTGACGGGAAGGCACGGGGTCGAGTACACCCGCCGGTATCCCGAAATTTCGGGGTTCGGTGTGAAGGATGCGGTGATCGATGGCGAGGTGGTCGCGCTCGACCCGCGCGGCCGGCCCAGCTTCGTACGGCTGCAGCACCGCATGCACCTCACCGATCCGGAAGAGGTGATGCTGGAGCTGTACCCGGTCACGTACCTGCCGTTCGACCTGCTCTACCTCGACGGCACCGCGCTGCTGGACCTGCCGTACCGCGACCGGCGCAGTCTCCTCGACGAGCTG
This sequence comes from Nonomuraea aurantiaca, assembly GCF_020215705.1. Lineage (GTDB taxonomy): Bacteria > Actinomycetota > Actinomycetes > Streptosporangiales > Streptosporangiaceae > Nonomuraea > Nonomuraea aurantiaca. The sequence continues at coordinate 56,363 of NZ_JAIWNB010000026.1, forward strand.
GACATCGGCGCCCCACCGTACTTCCCGGGAGATTCCGACCTGCTCGCCGCCACCCAGGAGCAGGGCCTCGAAGGCGTCGTCGCCAAGCGGCTCGACTCGCCGTACCGGCCGGGCACGCGCTCGCCGTCGTGGATCAAGGTGAAGCACCTCAGCACGAGGGACGTCGTGATCGGCGGCTGGAAGCCGGGCAAGGGCCGCAGGTCGGGCGGGATCGGCTCGCTGATCATGGGCGTGTTCACCGAGCACGGCCTGACGTACGTCGGTCACGTCGGCACCGGCTTCACCGAGGCCGTGCTCGATCAGCTGCACGCGTTCCTGAGCCCGCTGGAGATCCCCCGCAGCCCCTTCCAGAACGTCGTCCCGTGGCGCAACCGCTGGGTTAGACCCGAGCTCGTCGGGGAGGTGGCCTACACGATGTGGACCGACGATCTGCGGCTGCGCCACCCGGTGTGGCGCGGGCTGCGCCCGGACAAGCTCCCTTCGGAGGTGACGTTGTGAGCCCAGCGAAGGTGCCGGTGCGGGTCGACGGGCGGCAGCTGGTGCTGACCAACCTGGACAAGGTGCTCTATCCCGAGGTCGGCTTCACCAAGGCCGAGGTGATCGACTACTACAGCCGCGTCGCCCCCGTGCTCCTGCCGCACCTGGAGGGCAGGCCGCTCACCGTCAAGCGCTACCCGAACGGGGTGACCGGCCAATCCTTCTTCGAGAAGAACGCCCCCGACCACACCCCGGACTGGGTCAGGCGGGCCACCCTGCCCGTGCCGGGCAGCACCAAGAACCGCGACGAGATCGACTTCGCCGTGATCGAGGGCCTGCCCTCGCTCGTCTACTACGCCAACCTGGCGGCCCTGGAGCTGCACGTGCCCCAGTGGCGGGTGTCCGACGACGGCGCGGCGCTGCCGCCCGACACCCTCGTGTTCGATCTCGACCCCGGGGCTCCGGCCACCATCGTCGAGTGCTGCCGGGTGGCCCTCATCCTGCGCGAGGTGCTGCGCGCCGACGGCCTCACCGCCCGCCCGAAGACCAGCGGCAACAAGGGCATGCAGCTGTACGCGGACTGGGACGGCCGCGAGGAGCCCTCCGCGTACGCCAAGAGGCTGGCCCAGGTGCTGGAGAAGGCCCACCGCGACCAGGTGGTCAGCGTGATGGCCAAGAAGGCCCGCCGCGGCAAGGTGTTCATCGACTGGAGCCAGAACAACCCGGCCAAGACCACCGTCGCCCCCTATTCGCTGCGGGCCGGGCCACGGCCCACGGTCTCGACACCGCTGCTGTGGAAGGAGGTCGAGGGCTGCGAGCACCCGCAGGACCTGGTGTTCACGACACACGACGTACTGGCCAGAGTCGAGGAACACGGCGACCTTTTCGGTCAGGCGTAGTCTGGTTCCGTCCGCACCTAGAAGGGGACTGCAATGTCGGAGATGGACGTACGTGGGGACGACCTCCCCTTCGACGAGCTGGAAGAGCTGTCGATCGAGGCCCCCGAGGCCGACGCCGCCGAGCAGCACCGTGATGTGCGCGACGCGGAGGGCGGGAGCCCCCGCGAGACCCCGCTGGAGGTCGATCCGGCCGACGCCGCCGAGCAGTATCGCGAGGTGGACCTCGATGATGACGACTACCGCTGATGACGACTACCGCGATGAGTCGTTGAGTCGCACGTAGGATGTCCGAACAGCCGACTCGGAGCCCCATGGAGACCAGCGTGACCGCAACCCCGGACGCCAAGCCCCGGGGCACTCGGCTGCCCCGACTAGCCCGCCGCCGGCAGCTGCTCAGCGCCGCGCAGGAAGTGTTCGTGGAGAACGGCTATCACGCGGCCGCCATGGACGAGATCGCCGATCGGGCCGGGGTCAGCAAACCCGTCCTCTACCAGCACTTCCCCGGCAAGCTGGAGCTCTACCTCGCGCTGCTCGACCTGCACGTGGACGACATGGTCAACCGCTGCCGCGAGGCGCTGGCCTCCACCCATGAGAACAAACTCCGCGTCCAGGCCACGTTCAGCGCGTTCTACTCCTTCGTCTCCACCCAGGGCGAGGCGTTCCGGCTCGTCTTCGAGTCCGACCTGCGCAACGTGGCGCCGGTGCGCCAGCGGGTGGAGCGCTCGCTGCGCGAATGCGCCGAGATGGTCAGCGCGGTGATCCAGGAGGACACCGGCTGCACCAGCGACGAGGCCCACCTGCTCGGCGTCGGGCTGGTCGGCATGGCCGAGGTGAGCGCCCGCTACTGGGTGACCACGCAGGGCTCCATCCCGAAGGACGCCGCCGAGCAGCTCATGGCCCGGCTGGCCTGGCGCGGCATCAGCGGTTTTCCGCGTACGGCTTAAACCCGTTCGCTGGGCGCGATCATCTGCGTTTCCTGGCCCACCAGCGGCGACGATGGGGGGAGCCGGCCCCGTCGAAAGGGAGCATGATGGAAGTCAAGATCGGCGTACGCTCCGTACACCGCGAACTCGTTGTCGAGACCGACCTGTCCTCCGAGCAGGTCGAAGAGGAGATCAGAAAGGCGCTGGCCGCCGATCGCGGCGTCTTCTCCATCACCGACGCGAAGGGCCGGCGCGTGATCGTGCCGGTCGCGTCGATCGGCTTCATCGAGATCGGCGAGGACGAGTCGAGGCCCGTGGGCTTCGGCGGCACCCTCTAGCGACTCTCCAGCGGCTCAGGAGCGGCTCAAGCGGGGTGCGGCGGCACACGCCGTACCCTCGCTCGAGCGGCGCGCTCACGGGGCGCGGGACGGTTCAGAGGCCGAGGGCGGCCATCCGCTTGCCGTGCTCCTCGGTCAGCTTGGCGAACAGGCGGGAGATCTGCGTCTGGTCCTCGGCCGCCGAGCCGACCACCAGCAGCGCCAGCTCCGGCCGGGCCGCCGCGACCTGCTGCCCCTGGCTGAGCGCCTCGCCGACGAGCCGTCGCGCCCACAGCGCCAGCCGGCCGCTCAGCGCCGGGTCGGCCGCGACCCCGGCCCTGACCCGCTCCACCACGAACTCCGAGCGGCCCTCGTCCACGAGCACCTCGTCGACCAGCTTCGCGATCGACGGTTCGAGGTGACTGGCCGCCTCCCTGTAGAAGTCGAGCGCGATGCCCACGCCCACGTACGCCTTGACCAGCGCCTGCAACCAGTCGGCCGGGGCCGTCTGGGTGTGCCAGGCGTCCAGCGCCTCGACGAACGGCGACATCGCCCGCTCCGGATCGGCGCCGAGCTCGGTCAGCCGGTCGTGCAGGAGACGGAAGTGGGCATATTCGGCTACGGCCAGCTCGCTGAGCGCGGCCTGATCGGCCAAGGAGGGGGCCAGGGAGGCCGCGTCCTCCGTCATCCGCGCGAAGGCGCTGAGCTCGGCATAGGCCAGTACACCGAGCAGATCGACGACTCCTGGAGACTCGTTCATGGAAGGCAGCGTACTTCGGGAACATTCGGAAACTCGGCCAACGTTGTGGTATCGAGTACACTGCTCTGTGAAAGTGCGACCGCACTGTGTTAATTCGGGGGAATTCCCCGTTAACCCCCCGCTCCCGGGTCTGCGGTCGCGATGACGCGAGAGGGCTGGCTCTACCGCGAGGACCCAAGCACGGGGTTTGTTTCCGCCCGTCGGTCCCGGCAGGCCCGCCTTCATTTGAGACTGAGGCAGGCCACGCTGACGACTTTCCGAGACCTCGGAGTCACACCAGAGATCGCTGATGCCCTCGAGACCGAGGGCATCACCACACCGTTCCCCATCCAAGAGATGGCACTCCCGCTCGCGCTGAGCGGCCAGGACCTGATCGGTCAGGCACGCACAGGCACGGGAAAGACCTACGCGTTCGGCATCGCGATGCTCCAGGGCATCGGCAAACCGCGTAAGAACCGTAAGAAGCCACGCGGGCTGGTCGTCGTGCCCACCCGCGAGCTGGCCGTACAGGTCAGCGAAGACCTGGTCACCGCGGCCGGCAAGCTCGGCTCGCGGGTCCTGACCGTCTATGGCGGCCGGGCGTACGAGCCGCAGGTCGAAGCGCTCAAGGCCGGCGTCGACGTCATCGTCGGCACCCCCGGCCGCCTGCTCGACCTGGTCAAGCAGAAGCACCTCGACCTCAGCCAGATCACCACGCTGGTGCTCGACGAGGCCGACCGGATGCTCGACCTGGGCTTCCTGCCCGACATCGAGCGGATCTTCAAGCTGATCCCCGAAGAGCGGCAGACCATGCTGTTCTCGGCGACCATGCCCGGCGAGATCGTCGCGCTGTCCCGCAAATACCTCAACCGGCCCACGCACGTGCGGGCCGAGCACGAGAACGGCGAGGGCGGCGAGGGCATCCCGCATCCGCAGGTACGCCAGATCGTCTGGCGCGTCCACCGGATGGACAAGATCGAGATCGTCGCCCGGCTGCTCCAGGCCGAGGGCCGCGGGCTCACCATGGTCTTCTGTGAGACCAAGCGGGCCTGCGACATGGTCGCGGAGCAGCTTGAGACCCGCGGCTTCGCGGTCGCGGCCGTCCACGGCGACCTCGGCCAGGGCCAGCGCGAGCAGGCCCTGCGCGCGTTCCGCAGCGGCAAGATCGACGTGCTGGTCGCCACCGACGTGGCGGCGCGCGGCATCGACATCGACGACGTCACCCACGTGGTCAACTACGACTGCCCCACCGAGGACAAGACGTACGTGCACCGCACCGGCCGCACCGGCCGGGCCGGGCGCACGGGCATCGCGGTCACGTTCGTGGAGTGGGAGGAGATGACCCGCTGGAAGATGATCAACCAGATGCTCGGGCTCGACTTCGCCGAACCCGAGGAGACCTACTCCACCTCGCCGCACGTCTTCACCGAGCTCAACATCCCTGAGGGCACCAAGGGTGTCCTGCCGCACGCCAGCCGTTCGCGGGCGGGCCTGTCGGCGGAGCGCATCGAGGACCTCGGCGAGACCGGCAGGACCCGCACGCGCAACGGCGGCCGTCGCCGTGACGAGCGGGAGGGCCGCCGTGACGAGCGGGAGGAGCGTCCGGCGCGCACGCCGCGCCAGCGTCGCCGCACCCGCGGCGGCCTGCCCACGGAAGAGGGCACCGCACCCGTCGAGACGCCGGAGGTCGAGCCTGTGCCCAGTCGCCCCAGCAAGGCGAGCGCCCGAAAGACGGAGGAGACACCCGCCATCATCTCAGCGGACGAGATCGAGGCGGCCGCCGAGCCGCGGCGCGGTCGCACTCGCAGGGGGGCCGCGACGGCCGCCATCGAGAACGCCCTCGCCGACGCCCCGGAGGCCCCGCTCACCGACCGCGAGCCGGTCACCGAGCAGAAGCCGGCCCGCAGGCCGGCCCGTGCGTCGACCCGCGAGCCGGTCGCTGAGCAGGCCGCTGAGCAGGCTCAGGTCAGCGAGCGCAGGCCGGCCCGTACACGCAAGCCCGCCGCCGAGCGCGGGCAGGTCGTCGAGCAGGCTCCCACCGTGGAGCGGATTGTGGAGGAGCAGGTCGTGGAGGAACGGGTCATGGAGCGTGCACCGATCGCCGAGACGAGCTTCCTGTCCACGCCGCAGCCCGCGGCGCGCCAGGAGCCGGAGCGCATCGTGCCGGCCAGCCCGTTCATGGTGATCTTCCAGTCACCCGACCTGGCCACGGACGACGACGACATCGCCCCGTCGGCGGCCACCGAGCGCAAGCAGCAGCGCCGCCAGCCGCGTGGCGGCGGTAACAACAACGGCGGTGGCAACCGTCGTCGCGTCGGCTAGACCCCTGGCAGACGCAGGCACCTGACAGACGCAGGCGCGCACCGCATCCCGCGGTGCGCGCCTGCGCCGTTTTGCACCAGCGTAGTGAGTATGCCGGTGTCGAGGCGCTGACCTCTGGGTATTGTTGCCTCACGTGAGTACGCCGCGCTTCCTCGACCTGCCTCCTGGCGTTGCACCACAAAAGATAGAAACGTCCCAGGGCACTTTCGCCGCCCTTGAGGCGCTTCCGGTCAGTGGTGTGGTGGAGCGCTGGCCCGCGCTCCTGGTCCCCGGGCTGACCGGCAGCAAGGAAGACTTCATCGCGATCCTGCAGACCCTGGCCCAGTCGGGCCGCCGGGTGGTGGCCGTCGACCTGCGCGGGCAGTATGAGACGCCCGGCCCCGACGACCCCGCCGCCTACTCCTTCGCCGCGCTCGGCGCCGACGTCGACCTGCTGGCCCAGACGCTCAGCGGCGGCGACGGCGAGCCGATGCATCTGGTCGGGCACTCCTTCGGCGGCCTGGTCGCGCGCGAGGCGGTCATCGACGGCCGGACGAAGTTCGCCTCGTTCACGCTGATGAGCTCGGGGCCGTCCGGCATCGTGGGCGAGCGGGCGCGCAGCGGCAAGACGATCATGAAGGAGCTCCCCCTCCTGGGGCTCGAACACCTCTGGTCCACCAGGTTCGAGCCCGAGGCGCTGGCCAACGGCGTGCCCGACGAGATCATCGCCTTTCTGCGCAAACGCCTGCTCGCCAACTCCCCCACCGCCCTGTCACGCATGGCCGAGCAGGTGCTGGGCGCGCCTGACCGTACCGACGAGCTCAGGCAGATCGAGGTGCCCACCCTCGTCCTCTACGGCGAGCGCGACGACGGCTGGCCGGCCGAGCTGCAGTCGGAGATGGCGGCCCGGCTGGAGGCGGAGTGCGTGGTGCTGCCCGGCGCGGCCCACTCGCCGGCCGTGGAGGCTCCGGAGACCACGGCCACGGCGCTGGTCCGGTTCTGGAACGCCGCCGAGCACCAGCAATTGGACATTCGATCCAATGGCCTGTAACCATGTACTTACTATGACGAGCATCGAAGAGATCGTCGTCCAGCCGCCGCACAGCGTGACCTGGCTGGTGCACCTCGACCGCGCCATGTGGGTCGGCGGCGTGCGCGGCCTGATGCTCCAGGCGCTGCATCCCCTCGCGATGCGCGGCGTCTGGCAGAACTCCAATTTCCAGGAGGACCCGTTCGGCCGCCTGCGGCGCACCGCCGACTTCGTGGGCCGCACGACGTTCGGCAGTCCGGCCGAGGCCGACGAGATCGGCCGGCGGGTGCGCGGCATCCACCGGAGCCTGCGCATCAGCGACCCCGACACCGGCCGGACACACCGGGTGGACGACCCCGAACTGCTGCTCTGGGTGCACTGCGCGGAGGTCTCGTCCTACCTGGAGGTGGCCAGGCGCGGCGGGCTGGGGCTCACCGAGCGCCAGGCCGACGCCTACCTGCGGGAACAGCGGAAGAGCGCCTCCTACGTCGGCCTGCACCCCGAGGACGTACCCGGCTCGTGCGCGGAGATGGACGCCTACTTCAAGCGGGTACGTCCCGCGCTGCGCGTCACCGAGGAGGCCGCCGCGACCGTGCGGTTCCTGCTGTGGCCGAGGCTGCCGCAGGAGTTGCGGGCGCTCACGCCGGGCAAACCCGCCTATTTCCCGTTCGGCGCGCTGTGCTACTACTCGCTGCCGGAGTGGGCCAGGCGGATGTACGGCGTGCTGCCGGCGGTGCCGCGGGCCACGGTGACGGCCGGGCTGAGAGCCTTCCGGCTGGCCATGAACTCCTTGCCCGAGCCGCTGCACGACCACGCGTTCATGCCGGCGACCAGGGACATGCTGCGGGCCGCCCGCGAGCGGCTCGCCGCCGCGGGTTACGACACCGGCAAGGGGCTCAGGGGCCTGACCGATCCACGCCGCCACCCGAAGGCGCTGGCCGCCTGACGGTCTCCGTGTCGCCGCCGACTGTCGGCGCCGGTCGTCTGAAGGTCCATGTGCCGCCGCCCGCCAGCTCGTCGAGGAGATGGTGGTCGGGTGACAGGCGGCAGGCCGGGTCGGTGCGGCTCGCCTCGCCGGTGAGCGCGTACGCCTGGCAGCGGCAGCCGCCGAAGTCGAGCTCCTTGCGCGGGCAGCTCACGCAGGGCTCGCGCATCCAGCCGGTGCCCCGGTAGGCGTTGAAGGCGGGCGAATGCTCCCAGATCCAGCCGATGGAGTGGTCACGGACGTTCGGCAGCTCCAGGGGCAGGGCGTAGGCCGCCGGGCAGGGCAGCACCCGGCCGTCGGGCGCGACGGTGATCGAGATCGCGCCCCAGCCGCCCATGCACGGTTTCGGCACGCCGTCGAAGTAATCGGGGATCACCCAGATCAGCTCAACATCCGTTTTTTCCCGATATTTCGTGACTATGGCCTCGGCGCGGGCGAGCTGCTCCCTGGTGGGCAGCAGCGCGGTCCTGTTGAGCAGCCCCCACCCGTAGAACTGGGTGTTGGCCAGCTCGATGCGCTCCACGCCCCACGCCAGCCCGAGCTCGATGATCTCGCCGACAGCGTCGAGATTCTCCCGGTGCAGCACCACATTGAGCCCGAACGGCAGCCCGCTCGCCGCCACGGCGTCGGCGGCCCGCTCCTTCCACGCGAACGAGGCGACGCCGGCGATCCGGTCCGACTCCGCGCTCGTCGCCGACTGGACCGAGAGCTGCACGCTGCGCAGTCCCGCCGCGGCGAGTTCGCCGAGCCGTCGTTCCGTGAGCCCGACGCCGCTGGTGACGAGCTGGGTGTAGACGCCCTCCCCCGCGGCCGCCGCCACGATCGCCGCCAGATCCGGCCTGAGCAGCGGCTCGCCACCGGACAGGTGGGCGTGCACCACGCCGAGCGCCGCTGACTCGGCGAACACCCGCTGCCACTCGCCGGTGCTCAGCTCGCTCGATCTGGCCGCCAGCTCGGTCGGGTTGGAGCAGTACGGGCAGCGCAGCGGGCACGCGTGCGTGAGCTCGGCCAGCATGGCCCAAGGAGCGCTCATCGCACCCACCCTTCCGCGCGCACCCGGTCGAGGAACTCCACCACGTCGTCCGCCACGCCCTCGGGAAGCTCGGCGACGATGTCGGCCACGGTCCGCCGGCCGTCGCAGAGGCCGACGATGGCCGCCGCCTCCTCGTTCAGCACGACGATCCGCTCGGGCACGATCAGCAGGTCGGCCTGCCGTACCGGATCGTGGCGGAGCATGGCCGCGCGGGACAGCACCGGGCGCCAGGTGGCCGCCGCCGTCGGGCCGGTCGTCGGCGCTGTTGCCGGCTCCGCCGCCGGCCCAGTCGTCTGGCCGGTTGTCGGCTCGGTCATCGGTAGGCCCCGTCCACCGCGTCGAGCAGCGCCCACAGCACGTCGCACTTGTAGCCGAGCGCCGCAATGGCCCTCTCCTGGTCCGTACGGGTCCTCGCCCACTCCAAGACCAGGGCCAGTGCTTCGCCGCTGTCCTGGCGGCCCTGAGAGACGCGTACGCGGAAGTATCGCAGCCCCTCGGGGTCGATCCAGGGGTAGTGCCGCTCGAAGGCGGCGATCCGGGTGCGCATCAGGTCCGGCGCGAACAGCTCCGTCAACGAGGCGGCCACGGCTTCGAGCGCGGAGCCGTGGCGGCACAGGTTCACGTAGCCGTCGACGGCCAGCCGTACGCCCGGCAGCACGCCCTCGCCCGACAGCAGCAGGGCCCGGTCCAGCCCGGCCGCCTCGCCGAGCCGCAGCCACCGCTCGATGCCGCCCTCGCCCGGCGCGGTGCCGTCGTGGTCCTGGATGCGGCGCAGCCACGTCCTGCGCAGCTCGGGCGTGGCCAGCTTGGCGAGGATGAACGCGTCCTTGATCGGGATGTGCCGCTGGTAGTGGAAGCGGTTGAGTATCCAGCCCCGCAGCTCGTCACGGGTCAGCTCGCCGGCGTGCATGCGCTGGTTGAAGGGGTGCAGGTGGTGGTAGCGCTTCTCCGGTACGGCACGCAGCTCGGCCTCGAAGCCGTTCACAGGTCGATCACCATCCCGTCGGCGGCCACCTCGATCCCCAGCTCGGCGAGCACCTTGTGCTGCTCGGCCGCCGGGTCCACGAGGGGGTTGGTGTTGTTGAGGTGGGTGTACAGGCGACGACCCGGTAACCGGGACAGGCGCTCCATGGTCGCCTCTATCGGGAGGTGGCCCATCTGGGTGGCGGTCTTCGCCGAGATCCCGCTGCGGCGGGGCTCCTCGTCGTCCCAGAACGTGCCGTCGATGATCACGCACTCGGCCTCGTCCAGCGCTTCTGGCCACACGCCCATGGCGGGCGCGTACACCACGGCTCCCCCCATGAGGCGCAGGGCCGACACCCAGTCCGGAGCCTCCGGGGAGTCGGCGTACCGGGGTCGCTTCGCCGATATCGGGATGAGGTCGGCGCCGGCCCAGGAGATCCGCACGTACGGGCGGAGGATGTCGGCGACGGGCTGTAGCGCCTGCCGCACCACCGGGGTGCAGCGGACCTCCAGCTCGTCGGCCTCCCTGAGCCTGAGCAGGCCGATCGTGTGGTCGAGCTCGGCGTCGGTGAGGATCACGCCCTTCAGCGGCGACTCGCGCGGCCCGGGCCCCGGCCGCAGCCACGCGCAGGCCTCGATCTGCTCGGCGATGTCGGGCGTGGCGTTGACGACGTAACACCCGTCGTCCAGTTGTACGGCCAAACTGGCGTGGCTTCTGCGGCGGCCGGGATGAGCGCGTGCCCCGGAGCAGCCAGGGCACGCGCAGTTCCACTGGGGCACGCCGCCACCGGCCGCGGTGCCGAGCACCTGCAGTCGCATGGCGGGGCCCGGTTACCTGGTGGCCAGGAAGTACGCGGTCATCTCCATCGACGCCTCGACGACCTGGTAGTCGGGCTTGTGCCAGGTCATCTCCTCGCCGCGAGCCCTGACCTTCTTCTCATGGATCCTGGGTGGTCGCGTCTTGCCCTGTTCCTTCGGCTGGGACATGCGCACCTGCCTTCCATAGGGGTTACACCCGATATGACCGCTCTGGAAGCTTGGCGTCAATGGTTGAGATCGGAGCTATGTCTTGGGATTTCTCACCATTGCTGGTTTTTAGCTCTTTTGGCGAGATTCTTCATCCGATGTCTCGACGGGGATGATAAATCCGGCGAGCAGGATGAGCGTCGAGGCCGCGACCATGACCCAGCCGCTGGGGGCCATGGTCTCGGGGGCGTACAGCACGCCCGTGATCGAGGCGGCGGTGGCGGCTCCGATGTACCGCGCGGCCTGGAAGAGGCCCACGGCCAGGCCGGTCTCATTCCGGTCGGCGTGCACGAACACCAGCGAGTTCAGGCCGAACTGGCTGAACGCGGACGCCAGGCCGATCAGCGACGTGGTCACCAGCACCACCCCGACGGGCCCGACGAAGAACATGACGCACGAGCCCGCCAGCAGCGGTCCCGAGCTCACCAGCAGTACGGCCCGCATCCCCACGCGCGCGGCCAGCGCCACCGCCACCGGCGTCATGAGGACCGCCGACACGGCCATGGGCAGGACCAGCAGCCCCGCGAGGTGCGGCGGCAGCCCGGCCGAACGCTGCGCCCAGAGCGGCACCATGAGGAACGCCAGGTAGAACACCACGTTGACCATCGCGAACACGCCGTAGGTGGCCAGCAGCGCCGGCTTCGGTCTGGGCAGCCACGCCTGCCGCCGCCGTACGGGGGCCACCTTGGGCAGCCAGCGCAGCGCCGGTACGAGCGCCACCGCCGCGAGCGGGACGTTGACCAGGAAGATCGCCCGCCAGCCCCACAGGCTGACCAGGAACCCCGCCAGCACCGGCCCGGCGGCGGCGCTGGCCGTCAGCACCATCGAGATCAGCGCGATGACGCGGGGCGCCGGCCGCCCCTTCTCCGCCGTGGCCGTGATGATCGCCATCCCGGCCGGGAGCGTCGCGCAACTCCCGAACGCCTGCAGCAGCCGGGCCACCACCAGGACGGGATAGGAGGGGGCCAAGGCGGCGAGGGCGCCGGTCAGGCCCACCATGACCAGCCCGCCGCAGAACACCCGCCGGGGACCGAACCGGTCGGCCAGCGCGCCCATCAGGGGCGGCACGGCGACGGCGGTCAGGTAGAAGCCCGCGGCCAGCCAGGTGACGGCGACGACGCCGACGCGGAACTCCGTCTCGATGCGGGCCAGGGCTATGGCGATCATGGAGGAGTTCAGCGGGTTGAACAGGGCACCGAGCGCCACCGCCACCGGCAAACGCCCCACGCGACCCACAACCCGACCATAACCGGATGCCTCACCAAGGTCACCTGACCACCCGGCCGGGGCGCTGTGCGACCACCGACCGACTGCCAGGTTGTCGGCGTTATTCGGCCAGGCCGTCCCAGGGGCGGCGCTCGGGGGCGGCGGCCAGGCCTTCGGGGCAGTGGCGCCGGAAGTCACACCAGCCGCAGACCGGGCCGGGGGTGGGGGCGAACATCGCGTCCAGCTCGGGCGACACCGCCGGGGGCCCGACGTGCGCCCGCTCCTTGGGGTTACTCGCCTCCCGGACGGCAGGCACGCCCGCGGCCGCCTCACCGCCGTCCCGGCCGCCCTGACCGGTCGCGCCAGGGCCGCCGCCTCGGGGTGTGCCGAGGGCCGGGCCGCCGGTCGTACCGGATGCCCGGCCGCCCGTCGCTCCAGCGGAGCGGGCGCGTACGGGCCCCGGCGCGCCCATCACCTCGCGGTAGCGCTCGTCGGCGGTGGCGGCCTCGACCGCGACCTCCTCCGCCCGCCCCAGGTGACGGCCGAGGGACTCGTCCGTGTGGCGCCATTCGACGATCTCGCCGGTCGGCAGGTGGTGCAGCTCGACCGAGTGGCACGGCGTGCGCATCATCCTGGAGGCCGCGATCGCGTAGATGGCCAGCGCGAGCGAGGACCGCGCGTCGTCCTGAGTGAGGGGCCGCCGCCCGGTCTTGTAGTCGACCACGACCAGCTCGTCGCCCCGCCGGTCGAGCCGGTCGATGCGGCCGGACACGGCGATGACCTTGGTGCGGGTGGCCACCGTACGCTCGACGCCGACCGGCTCATCCGACGGATCCAGTGTGCCGACATATCCGGACACGAGGTCGCGGGCGCGCCCGAGCCACTGCGCCGACTGGTCGGCGTCCCTGAACCCCTCGGTGATCCACCCGTTGCTCAGCAGGATGGCCGCCGTCAGCGGCGTCCGCCGCTCATAGGGCTCGCGCCACCAGGCCGCCAGCGCGTTGTGCACGCTGGCTCCGACGCTGTTGTGCGCCCACCCCGGCCCCTTGGACGGCTGCGGCCGGTCCAGGTAGGTGAACCGGTAGCGGCGGCGGCAGTCGAGCCAGGCGTTCAGCCGCGACGGCGTGCACGAATAGAGCCGTCGCGGCATCCCTTCCAGCGGCAGCTGGTCATACACCCCGGTCGTCATCCGGGTCGAGCCTGATCCCGGCGGCCTTCGTGCCGTCGGTCAGCGGGCCCTCGTCCGCGTCGTCCGGCTCGCTGATGCGCCACTCGCCGAAGTGCGGCTCCAGGTCGCCGACCGTCACCTCGTCGCCGTGGGCGGCCAGCACCCGCGTCTCGGGGGGCAGCGTGAACAGCCGCGCCCCGATCGCGTTGAGCTGGAAGTTGAGGTCGGGGTATTCGCCGCCGATCTTGCCGGGCCCGTCGGCCTGCAGCGTCTTGCCGCTGAACACCACCCCGAGCGCCTCGCAGTAGAGCGAGACCCCGCCGGGCGTGACACCGGGCGTCTCCATGACGTCGAGCCGGACGTCGGCCACCTCGAAGATGCCGTCGTCCTCCATGTCGATGTCGGGCCAGGTCTGCGACCAGGTCTCCCGCCAGAGCGGCTTGTCCTTGGGGTGGAGGGCGATCACCGCCTCGTCCCTGCTGGCCACCTCGATGGCCGCGCCGACGTGGTCAGGCAGACCGTGGGTGCAGATCACGGCGAGCACCTCTCGCTCGCCGACCTTCTCCAGGATCTTGTCGGCGTCACGCGCCGGGTCGATCACGATCACCTCTTCGTCGTCGCCGACGATCCAGATGTTGTTCTCGACCTTGTGCTCGATGCCGTCGACGTCGACGACACCCTCGCTCACCACTCGCTCGATACGCGCTGTCACGCCTCCGCACTCTAGTCCGTCTGAGTGACAGAGCGAATCGCGTTGACCGAGCCGCGGTCGAGAGGCGTCCGTACGGACTACTCCAACCTCGGCGAGAAGGCGCCGAAAGGCAGGTCGAGCTCGAGGTCACGCAGGTCGTGCAGGCTCAGCTCGGCCAGCGCGATGAGGCAGCCGGCCTCGGCGGGCCAGGCGATCGTCCACAGCCAGTTTCCCATCGCCTCGCCGGCGTAGACGGCCCGGTCGGCGCCCGCGCCCACGCACCACAGCGCGGTCGGATGCCCGAGCACCACGATCTTCGCGTTCGGCGGCCCGGAGTCGAACCCCTCACCGGGATCGGGCCCGTCCAGCCCCGCGAACGCGGCCCCGAGCCCGACGCCGGGCTCCTCCGCGATGACCAGCAGGTCGGCGGGCCCCTGGGTCAGCGAAGGGCCGCACAGCGCGACCACGCTGGCACGACCCCCCGTACGCTCGTCGCCCGCCTCCGCGAACCCGGTGACGAGCCAGCCGGGCGGCAAGGGCCACGGCAGCCAGACGGGCACCATCGAGCTCTTGCGCATCGTCTCGACCGCCCCGGCGGACGGGGGCCAAGGTGGCTGGTAGGGCAGGACGTCACCGTGCACGTCACATCGCCAGGCGCTCGACCACGCACTTGGCCCGTGAAGCGCACCAAAACACCGTGGGCAGGTTGGAACCGCTCTCACAGCTATTTACGCTGCGTCCTAGGGCACCGCCCCGTCAAGGCCGCATGCTGTTGTCCAGCCGTAATCTTGACCATGTGCGCGTAAATTGCGTGGGCGCCATCATCGGCGACGCCTCGGGCCGGCTCCTGCTGATCAAGCGCGGGCATCCGCCGGGCGCGGGCCTGTGGTCGATCCCGGGCGGCCGGGTGGAGGCCACCGAAACGGACGCCGCCGCCCTGCGCCGCGAGGTCCTGGAGGAGACCGGCCTGCACGTCACGATCGGCCCTCTGGTGGGCACCGTGGACCGTCCGGGTCCGGGCGGCGTGACGTACGAGATCCGCGACTACCGCGCCATCGTCACGGACGGCACGCTCGCGGCGGGCGACGACGCCGCCGACGCCCGCTGGTGCTCACGGGAGGACCTGGTACGGCTGCCGCTCACGGACGGCCTGCTGGAGGCGCTGACGTCCTGGGACGCGCTGCCGGGACAGGTATCCAGAGCCGATCCATGGGCATGACGAAGAGCCGATCGAGGATCGTCCCCGGATTCATGCGCGATCCGTCCCTGCCGCGTCAGCCGCGCAGTTCCTCCCGGTGGTCGCTCCCGCGCAGGCCGGCCAGCGCCACGGCGCTGACGACGCAGGCCGCCACGACGTAGTAGGCCGGGATGTCGACGTCCTTGGTCGTCTTGATCAGCTCGGTGATGATCAGCCCCGCCGACCCGGAGAAGGCCGCGTTCGACAGCGAGTACGCCAGCCCCAGTCCCGTGTAACGAACCGTGGTCGGGAACATCTCCGCCAGCATCGCCGGCCCCGGCCCCGCCATCAGGCCGACCGCCACCCCGGCCACCAGTACGGCCAGCCCCTTGGCCCAGCTCGGGGCGCCTGGGTCCTGGAGCAGGTTCAGCAGGGGGAAGGCGAGCACGATGACCGAGATCGCCCCCGCCAGCATGACCGGCCGCCTGCCGACCCGGTCGCTCAGCACGCCCGCCGGGATGATCGCCAGCGCGAACCCCAAGTTGGCCAGGACCGTGGCGACCAGCGCCTGCTGGAAGGTCGCGTTCAGCGTGGTCTGGAGGTAGGAGGGCATGACGACCAGGAACGTGTACCCGGCGGCCGACCAGCCCATGAGCCGCCCGATCCCCAGCACGATCGCCTTGGTCACCTCACCGGCGCTCGGCTTCGTGAGCGGTCCCGCCGTACGCGCCCGCTCGAACGACGGCGTCTCCTCAAGCCGCAGCCGCAGCCAGAGCGCCGCGAGACCGAGCGGGAGAGCCAGCAGGAACGGCACCCGCCATCCCCAGTCCGCCAGGTCCTGCGCCGGCAGCGCGGTCGCGAGCACGGCCGCCGCGCCGGCTCCCCCGAGCAGCCCCAGTGCCACGGTGAACGACTGCCACGACCCGTACAGCCCCCGCCTGCCACGCGGCGCGAATTCTGTCATGACCGAAACCGCGCCCCCGAACTCCCCGCCGGCCGACAATCCCTGCACGATCCTGACGAGCGTCAGCAGCCACGGGGCCGCCGCGCCGATGGTGGCGTACGTCGGGAGTACGCCGATCAGCGTCGTGGCGCCCGACATGAGCAGGACGACCAGGATGAGCAGGGGCTTGCGGCCGATCCGGTCACCGAGCCGGCCGAAGAGCGCGGCGCCGAGCGGGCGGAAGAAGAACGCCAGGGCGAACGAGGCGTACGTCTTGACCAGCGCTTCCATGTCGCTCGCGCCGTCGGGGGTGAAGAAGTTGGCGGCGATGATGGTGGCGAAATAGCCGTAGACGCCGAACTCGTACCATTCGATGAAGTTGCCGACCGAGCCGGCGATCAGGGCCCGGCGGGAGCGGGCGGGGTCGGTGTGCTGGGGGTCGGGGGCCGTCGCCGTCATGTGGTGCCCTTTCGGCTGTCCGGTATGACGACAAGCTTCATAGATGCCCATGAGTGTGTCAATTACCTTCAGCGGGCTGCCTAAAGCGGTTGCGATCAGGATGTTCGGGGCGACAGGCTGCCCGGATGATCGAATTGCAGGAGCTGTCGGCCGATGACTGGGCCCTCTGGCGAGAGCTTCGGCTCGTCGCGCTGGAGGAGGCGCCGTACGCGTTCGGGGTCCCGCTGGCGGACTGGCAGGGCGACGGCGACCGGGAGGAGCGCTGGCGGGGGCGCCTGAGCATCCCCGGCTCGCGGAACCTGATCGCCCTGCTCGACGGCAAGCCGGCGGGGATGGCCAGCGGCATCCCGGGCGAACGGGACGGTGTGACCGAACTGATCTCCATGTGGGTCGCTCCGGAGGCGCGGGGGCACGGGGTCGGCGATCACCTGATGCGCGCCGTGGCGGCGTGGGCCGTGGAGGTGGGGGCGGAGGTCCTGGAGCTGGCGGTCGCGCCGTTCAATGAGAAGGCGATCGCACTGTATCGGCGGAACGGGTTCGAGCACACGGATCAGATCGGCGACGAGTTGCCGAACGGACTGCGGGAGCTGGTGATGGCGAAGAAGCTGGCCATCAGAGGTGACGCTGACGACTGAACAACTCCAGCCCCTCTCCACGCCGAGCGCCCGCTTCGACACTCGACGTGGAGACTGTCACCGCTTGTTACCGCTGCGGCAGATCCGCCGTCCTGGCGCGATACCGGGCTGTGTCCTGCTCAGTACTCCACCGCTCGAAGCCGGCCTTCTCCAGCACCCGGATCGAGGGCGGGTTCGACAGCTCCACATTGGCGAACACGGTGTGCACGCCCGGTGCGGTGAGGGCGTGCGCCGCCATGGCCCGGGTGGCTTCGGGGGCGTAGCCGCGGCCACGCCGGGAGGCCACGATGCCGTACCCGAGCTCAAGGGTGCCGTCGCCGGGCGGCCAGAACAGACCGATCGAGCCGACCACCAGGCCGCTTTCGCGCTCGATGACCTGCCGGTGGCCGTACTCACCCAGCCAGGCGGGATGCTCGGCGAAGAGGCCGACGATGACGCTGTCGCCCTCGGCGGGGAAGTCCGCGGCCCAGTGCGCCCGCCGGGTGCCGTCCAGGACGGCGGCGGCCTCGCCGTCGGTCCACGCCCGCAGGATGAGGCGGGCAGTGGTCAGATCGGGGTGGGTCGGTGAAGGGGAAGATGACACGTGTGACTCCTGGTCGTTTTCGTACGACCCGGACCGCGCTAGCTTCGCGCGGGCCGGACAAGGGCATGCTGATGAGGGCTGTTGGCAGCCATATTCATCAACCTCCCTCGTCACACGGCGATCACGCGTCTCTCGCGCTGGCGCGATGCTATCGACGTGTTGACGGGCCGGGCAAATCGTTGTTTCGCCAGAATTCGTCCGCTCACGATGTCGAACCGGGTCGCTCGGCCTCGACGTCCCTGACACATGGAGGTCGTGAACGCTCTCCATGTGTACTTCTCGTCCTCATAGGCGTCACGCTCGAAGACGTCGCGAAGGGAGACTTCGATGTCCGAGCTGCGTACCTGGCTCACCGGCCTCGGGCTGCTCGAGGCGCCGCGTTGGCACGACGGCCGCCTGTACTTCTCCGACTGGACCGCGCACGAGGTGATCGCGCTGGACCTCGACGGCAAGCACGAGGTCGTGGCCCGCGTGGAGTCGATACCCCTGTGCACGGCCTGGCAGCCTGACGGGCGGCTGGTGATCGTCGACTCGGCGCGGGCCCTGCTGCTGCGCATGGAACCCGACGGTTCGCTGGTGACCCACGCCGACCTGACCGGCATCGGGCGGGGCTGGAACGACATCGTCATCGACGGCCGCGGCAACATCTACGTCGACCGGGCGGGCTTCGACATGCTCAGCGGCGGGGAGTTCGCTCCTGGGGCGGTCACGCACGTCGGCCCCGACGGCCTGGCCCGTGACGTGGCCGACGGCATCTCGTTCCCCAACGGGCTGGCCGTGACGCCGGACAACTCCACACTGATCGTCGCCGACTCGTACGGCAAAAGGCTCATGGGGTACGACATCGCACCCGACGGCAGCCTCGCGAACGGCCGGGTCTGGGCCGACCTCGGCGACGGCGTCCCCGACGGGATCTGCGTCGACGCCGAGCACGCCGTCTGGTACGCCGACGTGCCCAACCGGCAGTGCGTACGTGTCCGCGAAGGCGGCGAGAAGGTGCGGACCGTCCAGCTCGACCGCGGCGCCTTCGCCTGCGAACTCGGCGGCGAGAACCGCTCGACGCTCTTCATCATGGCCGCGGAGTGGCGCGGCATGCCCGAAATGGTGCCACCCGGCACCGGTCAAGTCCTCTCCATTGAGGTCGAGGTCCCCGGCGCCGGCTGGCCGTAAAAACGCCGGGTTACCTGCCGGCCGCCGGGTTATCTGCCGGCCGCCGGAACAGGGCGGCCAGCAGGAAGGGAACGCCGAAGACGGGCGCGTCGGGCGCCTGCTCCTCCATGAGCCGCAGCTCGATCTCGGTGTAGTCCGAGAAGATCCAGTGCAGCGCCTCAGGCGTGTAGGCCAGCCCTCCGTTCAGGCGGCCCTGACGATAGAACTCCTCGTCCGGCAGCTCGGAGCCCATGACGCCGGCGGCGAAACAGGTGAGGCCAAGATGACCGCCGGGGGCGAGCAGACGGTCCAGCAGGCTCAGATAACTCACCCGGCGATGCGGCGGCAGATGGTGGAGGCAGCCGGAGTCATAGACCAGGTCATAGTGCCCGGGCGGCAGGTCGACGGAGAAGATGTCGTCACAGTGGAAGCGGACCTCGACGCCCGCCTCGCGGGCCCGCTCCTGACCCCAGGTCACGGCGGCCGGGGAAAGATCGACGGCGTCCACCTCGAACCCGAGCGAGGCGAGGTGAACGGCGTTGCGCCCTGGTCCACAGCCCAGGTCCAGAGCTCGTCCCGGGGTGAGCAGGCCGCGATCGAGGTAGGACACCAGGCTCTCGTCCGGCTTGTCGACGAAGAAGGGGACCGGCGTGGAGCGGTCGGAGTAGAACTCGTCCCACCAGGAGGCGGCGTTCGGCGTCCATCGGTCGGCATCCGCGGCGAAAAGGCGGTCCAACATGGACAGGACATCTTCCACCGTACGAATATCCCGGTTCACTCACGGCCTCCTCAGACCCCGGCCGCCCACGCGACCGGGTCCTTGAATTTTAGCCGCATTGGCCGTATTTGCCCACGTCAGAGGCCGTTTTCGAGATCATCCAGCAGCGCCTCAAAGGGCGACAGAGAGTCGCGGTGAGCCCGCCGCGACTCTCCCTTGGGGAGGACTGTCCTTGCGCGGCAACGCCCGCGTCAGAGGCGCCCATAGGGCTTCTGAGCGTCACTCCAAGCCCCGTTCTACGGCAGCAGCCGAATTTTTCTTCGCAGAGACCGCCGGTGAGGTGCCCTTGTCGGTCACACGCCGTACCTCAGGTAGAAGTCCGGGCTTCGGCCGTGCCCGAAGGCACCGGGCGACGGGGCAAGGGCGCCTGGTCCGCCCTAACCCCCGCCCCTAGGAGCCGGCAGTTCCGGGTAGCCCCGTGACGCCCGTACGGTCGCGGTGATCAGGTGGCTTTGCCGCGGGCGATGTAGAGGTGCATGTCGGTGGTGTCGATGGTGATGTTGTAGGGCTTCCAGAAGCAGTGGGCAAACCAGCCCATCGTGTCGAACCCTGTCCCATAGGGCCAGGGCACGTTGATCGGCTGGTTCGGGTTCGTGTAGCAGTAGACCTCCTTGGCGACGGCGTTGCCGAGGCGGATCTCCTTCGGGTAGCAGGGGTAGGCGACGGCCGGGTGGCTGTGGGCGAAAGTCCCGATCTGGCGGTCGTAGTCGACGCGGATCCCCAACTGCTCGGCCGTTTCCCCGCTCATGCCCGCGGTGATCTCGCCGATTCCGCCGAAGTTCACGCCCACCACCCCTGCGCGGGAGCCGGTGACGCCCGCGAAGCTGCCCGTGCTGTGCAGGTATTGCTCACGGGCCAGCCACAGCGGCAGGGGTTCGGCGCCCGCCCGTGAGGCGTCGGCGCGTGCCTTGGCGGCCGTTTCGGGGGTGCGGCGGCGCAGGATCAGTTGCCGGCCCGCGTAGTCGAAGGTGGTCAGCAGGTGGTAGAAGACCCACGCGCCGATCAGGCCGTCGCTGTCAGTGCCGACGTCTTCGCCCGACTCCGTCGCCGACCAGCTCACGGGGATGTTGCGCAGTTCGATGCCGCCGAGCTTGAAGGAGTCCAGGATCCCCCAGTACGCCCAGATGGGGAGGCCCTCGAAATCGGTCTTCTGACTGGCGACGGGGCTCAGCCCCGCCTCCTTGGCCACCGACGCGCTCATGTTCAGATTCGGGGCGCCGGTGTAGAACATGAAGCGCTTCTTCGGTCCGCCATTGACCGAGGCCTCCACCAGCGGCATCGGGTCCATCTGCTGGAAGGGCACCCGCGCGGTCTCGCCGTGGATCTGATACGCCTTGCCCCTGACCGCCGCGAACCACTTGGCGTAGCTTTCTTCGCCGGCCGCTTGCCAGTGTGGTGCGGACAGGGCGAACTTGTCCTGCCGGATGTAGCAGTCGCCCAGGAAATGGTTGGTCTCCTTGTCGTCGGGCGCCAGGTTGAAGGCCATCTCGAGGTATTTCTCGGCGTCGGGGAACTTGTTGGCCAGCAGCCCGACATAGCCGCGCTGGCGGGCCGCGTGCAGGTTCTTGGGGTCCTTCTTGAGGATCTCCTCGTACGCGCGGCCGGCCTGCTCGAACTTGCCGGCCTTGAACAGCGCGTCCGCGTCACCACTGCCGGCTAACGCCGTGGCCGCCCCGCCCAGCAGCGGCCCGGCCGCGGCGGCACCGGCCAGCACGGCGGCGCCCCGAAACAGCGAACGCCGGTCCCATTTCCCGCTATCAGCCACATCTGCTCCTTTTCGTGATCACCTTCGCCGTGGCTTCCTGTCCGACGGACGGGCACGACACCTCCGGCCGGTTCGTCTCGCCCTGCTTGATGAGGGCGACGCCGCGGTGCCGCTCGCCCTGCTTGATGAGGGCGACGCCGTCGTGCCGGGGCCACCCGGGCCGTACAGCGTCATCCCGCGACGGGCGGCCGGATCGCCTCACAGCGCGCTCCGTAACTCGCCCACCGGCCGACCCCGTCCACTGTCGGCCAGCCGTGTCCCCGCCTCGTCCGCGCCGTGTCATGGCCGTGTCACGGCCGGAACCGACGGGAGCAACCGTCGGCAAACCCAGACATGCGGCAGGCAACGCGCGCACATTCGGCGCCAATGGTGGTTCGTGATGAGCTGAGGAGATGTACTCGGAATGGGGCGAGGTCGTCGACGACCTGGGCGGCGATGGGGGCAGACCGCCGACCTGGGCTGACGCAGAAGATGTTGCAGGGTGAGCCGCGTGACGGCCATACATGGTCGGAGCCATCAGAAGCCCTCGACCGACGTTCCCTCATCTCGTTCGGCACTCGATTCGCGAAACCGCCTGCCCAGCCTCGAAGCAATCACGTTCCTCTGCCTGATCGCTCGGGCGATTCGGCTTCCGTCCCGGCGAAGCGGGGCGCGGGCGGAGCCCGCGCTGGGAAGGCGTCCGAGCGTAGCGAGGTCCTCCAGGGGCCGGGGCTTTGGCCCGGCTGGGGGAACGTCTGAGCGCCCACGCGCGTAGCGCCCAACGCGAAGCCCGTTGTGCGCCGGAGGCGCCCCCGGAGCGAAGCGGAGGCCCTTTGGCTCAGCGGTCAGACGAAAGGGAAGAGGTCCACAGGATCATGTGATCGGCGTTGTAGGTCGTAGAACGGCCCAACGCCACCACCTCCGATCCCATCACCGTCACCGCCGCCAGCCACTGCATCCCCGCCCCTGCCAGCCGCCCCTTCGTCAGGTCCACCCGGTTCCAGGACAAACCATCCTCAGACAGCCAGACCGCGCTGTCCCCCTCCCCCGGTGTGCCGTGCCAGCCGACCGCCACCAGCCCCTGGTCGGCCGCCGCGAGGTCGTACACGGCCGCCGCCTGGTCAGCAGGCAGCCAGGTCGTACGCCAGGTCGTACCGTCGTCTTCCGAGACCGCGGCGAAGGCGCGGCGCGAGCCGGGTGTCTGGGCTGTTCCGATGGCGATGAACTTGTCCTGGTACGCCACCACCTCCCGCAATCCGGCAGAGCCGGCTTCGGGGGGCGAGACGCGGTCGCGGGACTTCCAGTTGACGCCGTCCTCCGAGAACCAGACCACCGCGCTCTCCCGGTCGCCGCTGCCCGAGCCGCCGATGGCGACATATCCGGATGGCGTGGCGGCCACGTCGTACACGCGCACACCGGAGCCCCCCTGCGGCAGCTTCTTCGACCGGGTGAACCTGCGCAGATCTGGCGTGAACCAGAGCGCGGCGCCCGGAATGCCCGCCGCGTTCCGGTCCTCGCCGGCGAGCACATAGCCCGACTCGCCGGCGGCCACGACGTGGAGGGCCAGGTACGGATGGTCCTGGGTACGGGCCAGGTCACCGGAGGCCGTCACCTTCTTCCAGGTGCGGCCGTCCTCGGAGGACACCAGGAGCGGGTCGGTGACCGACGTGTCCGCCTGGGTGCTGCCGACGGCCAGCCAGCCGCGGCGGCCGTGGGTGACGTCGTCGAGGGTCTGCTGGTTCGTCCCGCCGAGGCTCATGGAGGTCCAGGACTTCCAGTTCAGGCTGGTCCAGATGCCGGCGTCGCCGGAGGCCGAGCCGACCGCGACGTACCGGCCGTCGAAACCGGCCAGGCGGTTGGTCTGGCGGGCGATCCGTGACAGGCCGTCGACGCCGGCGAGCCGTACGCGCGTCGCGTCGCCGCGCGGGGGCGCGGTCATGAGGACGAGCTGGTTCTCGACGTCCGCCGTGGCCTGGTCGCCGCCCGCGAACAGGGTGCCCGAGTCGGAGATCGTGAAGCCGCGCAGCGTGGCGCCCGGCAGGTTGCCGAGGTCGGTCCGCTTGGCCCAGCCGCGCCCGTCGGCGCTGGTCAGGATGGAGTACTTGCCGAGGTTCGCCTGGCTGACCGCGGCGATCCCCGACGGGTAGCTGATCAGCGAGTCGATGCCGGGGCTCGTACCGCTCAGCCCGCGGATCGAGCCGCACTGCGCCCACTGCGCGCCGGTCGGCGAGCAGTAGACGCGCACGTCGCCGGTGATCGTCCGCTGCCTGGTGGGGACGAGGACGAACTGCTTGGGCAGTACGGCCAGCGACGACCCGGTCCGCGCCTCGGGCAGCTGGAACCCGGTGGTCTGGTAGCTGGCGCCGCCGTCGCTCGACCGGACGACCCTCGAACCGTCGCCCTGGCCGGACTCGGCGATGGCCACGACGGTGTTCCCCTTGGCCACGACCGCCTTGAGCTCGCGTACGCCCAGCCCGCCCGTGTCGACGCGCTCCCATGCGCGCCCGTCCGGCGACTGCCAGGCCGCGGGTCCCGTTCCGCCGCCGTCGAGCGTCGTACGGCCGACGGCCACGAACCCCGACGACGTCCTGGCGATCCCGGAGATCAGGTCACCGTTCCTGAACGCGGACAGACCGCTCTGCTCCACGGCCGCCCAGGTGAACCCGTCGGTACTCGTCCACAGGCCGCGCTCGGCGCCCACCCCGTCGCCCCCGCTGGCCAGCCAGCGCCCACCGCCGCCCACGACCCGCTGGACCGTCGGCGTGGTCGACCCGTTGACCTGGCCGAGCTGCCACGTCTTCCCGCTGTCCGGCGAGAACAGGAACAGCGGCCGCGGCGTCGGACTCGTCGTGTCGCTGCCGACGGCCACCACGGCCCGGCCCACGGAGGTCATGTCGTTGAGCTTCTGATCGGAGCCGTCACCGGCCGACGGCACCGTGAACAGCTCGTCGCCCGAGCGTTCGGTGCCCTCGGACAGCGCCAGTCCGGGCTTGTCGGAGGAGCGCCACTGCCACACGAGCACGCCGCCTGCCACGAGCAGCACCAGCGCCAGGAGTATGGCGGTCGGCGCGGCCAGGCTGCGCCGACGTACCGGACTCGACCGGCGGACCGCCGACGGGGCTGGGCCACGGTGGTGCCTGCCGCTGGAGCCGCCGGGGCGCGGCGGGCCCGACGCGACGAGGCGGTCCGGCCTGGTGGGGCGGCCGGCGGGCGGGCGGCCGACGCGCCGCACCTCGGGCTCGTCGAGGTCCTCGGGGTGGTCTTCCAGGTCGTCCGGCGTGCTGTACGGGGGCTCGTGCGGGGGCTGGTCCTCGTGTTGCGGCCGATCTTCGTGCGGGGGCTGGTCCTCTGTCTCGAACCAGGATCGGGGTGCGGCCTCGGGAGGCTCATCCTCGGTCCGGGGCTCGGCCTTCGGCCTGGGTGGGCCGCCGGCCACGAGCTTGTCGGGATGGTTCACGACTCGGCGGCGGCGCGGCTCCGTCTCGGGTTCCGCGGTCGGGGAGCTGTACGGCCGGCGCCCCTTCGGCGGGTCCGGAGGCTCGTCCTCAGGGACGGGGGAGGAGAACGGCGGCATCCCCCACGGTGAGGCCACTGGCAGGCCACGAGCCCGGTCATCGGTGGGGCCCGGCGGGGAGTGCCGGATCCGGGGCTCGGCGGCGGCATGGGGGTCGGCGGCTCCCTCGGGCCGCGGGTCGTCATCACCCGGCGGTCGCCGTGGCGGGTCGCTGGGGCCGGAGGCCACGCGTCGCACCTCCTAGTACGTACTGATCGAACTGAGCGAACAACCCGGTAGAGAGAGGTATGCCGGATCGTTCCAGGGCAGCCTGTCCACGTTTATGCGCTTATTTCGTTTTTTATGTCACTGCAGCTTGAAATATCGCACATGAGTGCTAGTTACCCTGTCTCGCCGAGATGATCACCTCCGGAATCCTCGCCCACCCACTGGATCCAGAGCAACACGACTGAGCCCGAATGGCGAGACCTCTCTAGCGAGATTCCTGGCACCAGCTAGCTATTTATCCCGAAACATCGCTAACTGACCGTTTTTTGGCCAGGTACAGCACCCCAACCGCGTACACCCCCAACTGCACCACGGTCCCCGCCAACGCCTGCCACGGCACGTCCCCCTGCTGCAGCGCCTTGTCCAGATGCCCGGCGGCCGCGCTGATCCCGAACGCCAGAATGTTGTTGGTCACGTGCAGGGCGATCGGCGCCTCCAGCCCTCCGGTCCGTACCGCCAGCCACGCCATGAGGGCGCCGAAGCTGAACACGTCGATGAGCCCGATCCACGAATACCCGTGCAGGGACGCGAACAGCGCCGAACCCAGCAGAATCCCCCACAGCGGGCTCCGCAGATGGGCTCCGAACGCCTGCATGATCCAGCCGCGGAAGATGTACTCCTCGGTGGCGGCCTGGAAGGGCACGAGCAGCACGATCACGATCAGCGAGGGAAGGAACGCGCTCCACCCGGCCCAGCCGAACAGGTCCGTGACCGGCTCCCTGGTCACCGTCATTGTGACGACCTGGGCGACCTGCCCCAGCACCAGGGCTATGACCGCCACCCCCAGGCAGCGCAGCAGCCACGGCCACCGCAACCGCCCGGCGACCGAGGAGAGCGACCCGGGCCGCCGCCGCTGGATGAGCGCGACCGTACCGAACACCGCCGGGAGCACGGCCGCGATGGAGAGCAGCAGCACTACCAGCGAGAACACCGGATCGCCGAACAGCTCTTCTGGCGTCAGCGACGCGGGGATGCCGAGGATCATCGCCAGCACCGCGCCGACGCCTATGACCACCGCTCCGATGACGAAGAACGCGACGCCCACCAGGATCGTCCCGACGATCTCCCGCCAGGCACCGCGATCACCGACTCGGGCCAGGTAGTCGTACCGCGCGCCCCTGGGCGTCGGCCGGAACCACGGCTCCCGCGCGGGCACGGGCGGCGGCTGATAGGGGTAGGCCGGCCGGCCGGGCGGCTGCGTCCCGTACGGAAGCTGGGGTCCAGGATTTTCCTGCATCTCTACATTCTGTCTGGGAGATGAGCATTAGTTCACAGACGATCCGTTAGTTTGAGCGGATGCTCGGTGGAGTAAGCATTTCGACCCTGGGAGCAGTTCATGTCAAGGCTGGGACCTGTCATCACCCTGACAGCGGGCGCAGCGCTCGCCGTCGGGCTGGGTGTCGCCAGCATCACCGCGACACCGGCGGCGAACACAACGGCTGCCGCCACCTCCAACGAACCCTCCGCGACCGAGACCACCGCCGCGGCTGAACCTTCGGCGGAACCCGCCGCCACCGTCACCCCCGAACCCACCGAAACCGCCGAAGCCGCCCCGAAGACCATCGACAAAGCGGACTACGGAGGCTACGTGCGGGGCAACGGCGGCTTGATCGCCATCTCCACACGCGACGGCAAGACCATCGGCTACTTCTGTGACGGCAAGTCCGAGGCCTGGTTCAAGGGCAACGAGAAGGACGGAAAGATCACCCTGCGGGGCTTCGGCGCCGCGGCCGTCGGCGGCACGCTCGGCGGTGGCAAGGCCACCGGCTGGCTGAAGATCGGCGGCAAGAAGTGGACCTTCGCCGCGAACACCGTCGTCAAGCCCTCCGGCCTCTACCGGGCGACCGCCCAGGTAAGGGGCGCCAAGCTACGAGCCGGCTGGATCGTACTGAAGCGCCCGCAAGGCGGCTTCACGCAGGTCGGCGCCGCGTTCGCGGACGAGAAACAGCTGCAGATCCCGCAGCTGAACGCCTACCAGCCGACCGAGCCGGTGCCGCTCGACGACGACACCACCCTCTACCCGAAGGACGTCGACGGCTTCATTCAGGAGATGCAATGAGCGTCACCGCGCACCGGTCGACCAGCTTCACCCCCCTGTTAGTCCCGCTGCTGATCGGCGGACTGGTGGCGATCGCCCTCGGCGTCTTCGGGCGCATCCACGCTCCCACCGGCTTCGCGGTCGGCCCCGCCGGCTTCTCCGCGGCGCTGCCGATGAAGGCGTGGCTGACGACGGGCGCGCTCGTGCTCGCCGCCGTCCAGGTCGTCTCCGCCCTGTCGATGTGGGGCAAGCTGGGGGTCTCCATTCCGCCGACCGTACACCGCTGGTCGGGCCGGCTGGCCTTCCTTCTGACCATCCCCGTCGCCTTCCACTGCCTGTACGCCCTGGGGCTGCAGTACGACGTGCCCCGGGTGCTCGCGCACTCGCTGCTCGGCTGCTTCTTCTACGGGTTGTTCACGGCCAAGATGCTGGCCCTGCCGAAGCGGGGCACGCCAGGCTGGACGCTGCCCGTGGTCGGCGGGCTCGCGTTCACCGCGCTGGTCGGGCTCTGGCTCACGTCGTCGTTCTGGTTCTTCACCACGATCGGCTTCAAGATCTGACGGCTTTTCCGGCGCTAGCTCTCCGGGCTGAACGTCTTCGTACGGCTCAGCCCGGCAGCCCGCCCCTTGGCCACCACGACGAGCGCCATCTTGCGCGAGGCCTCGTCGATCATCTCGTCCCCCAGCATGACCGCGCCGCGCTTCTCCACGGTCGTGTAGTAGTCGTACGCCTCCAGGATGAGCTCGGCGTGGTCATAGTCCTGCTGCGTCGGCGAGAACACCTCATTGGCCGCCTCCACCTGCGACGGGTGAAGCACCCACTTCCCGTCGAACCCCAGCGCCGCGGCCCGCCCGGCCACCCGCTTGAACCCCTCGACGTCCCTGATCTGCAGGTACGGCCCGTCGACCACCTGCAGATCGTGCATCCGCGCGGCCATCAGCAGGCGCATCAGGATGTAGTGGTACGCATCTCCCTCGGTGTAGCCCGGCGGCTGCTCCCCCACGACCATCGTGCGCATGTTCACCGACGCCATGAAGTCGGCCGGCCCGAACACCAGCGCCTCCAGCCGCTTCGACGCCCCCGCGATGGCGTCCACATTGACCAGCCCGCGCGCGTTCTCGATCTGCGCCTCGATACCGATCCGCCCGACCCCCAGCCCCATCGTCTTCTCGATCTGGGTGAGCAGCGTGTCGAGCCAGACGACCTCGGTCGAGTCCTGCACCTTGGGCAGGATCAAGCAGTCGAGCTTGTCCCCCGCCCCCTCCACCACCTCGATCACGTCACGGTAGGTCCACTGCGTCGACAGATCATTCACGCGTACGACCCGCGTCTTCCCCGTCCAGTCGCCCTCCCGCAACGCGGTCACGACGTTCTTGCGAGCCTCATCCTTGACCAGGGGAGCGACGGAATCCTCCAGATCGAGGAACACCTCGTCGACCGGCAAGGTCTGGGCCTTCTCCAGGAACCTCGGGTTACTGGCGGGGACGGCGAGAACGGATCGACGTGAGCGCATGCGCACACGCTAGCCCCCTCGCCTCTTCGCACTCCCACCCGTTACCCACTTACCGGCTTGACCGTCTGATGCCCGCCCCACGACAAAGGACTTCGCGGGTGGGCGCTTCGCGCTTCGGGGGCAGGCGTTGCCTCCAGTCGGGCCAAGCCCCGACCCCTGCAGGCCCTCGCTCCGCTCGGACGCCCTATTGGCGCGGGCTCCGCCCGCGCACCCTCCGGAGCCCGCCATGTCCTTCGAAAGGCGGCATGCGCGTGGAGCGGATGGACGAACACGAAGCCGTGCCCGGTGAGGTCGTACAGGGACTTCTATTGCGGCATGGCCGCAACAGGCGATCGCACTCTGTCATCAAGAGGCTCCTCCCGTTACGGTCGACGGGAAATCAACCCACTCCGAGAAGGAGGCGCCTAGACTGCGGGCATGACCGCTGAGCCGCTGCATGAGATCGGGGATGACCCTGCGGAGATCTTGCGTCTCCTGCCGGAGAGGTGGCACGAGCAGTTCCTCAGCGACTATCACACCGCCTTGGACGCAGCCCACGAGGTGTGGCGCTTCAAGCAGCTTCAAGAGCTTTTGCATGTCTGGCGGTTGCATGCGATCGCGGTCTCCAACCCTGATTTCGACCGGGCCGAACGGGCTGTGCGTGAGGGACGGACCGATGAGTTCGTTTCGATGGACATGGCGTTCCCGGGCTGGGCCGACCGTCGGTGAACTATCGCGTGGAGCTCCACGTGGCAGCACTGGCCCAAATGAAAGGGTTGCCGAGCAAGGCGTTCGACGCGCTCCTCGCCAGAACCGTGGATCTAGTCGAGAAGCCATGGGATGCCCGCATGCTGTACACGGATCAGCCTGAGTATCGACAGACGACCTTCGGTGACTTCGGCATCATGTACTTCAAGGTCGACGAGGCCGCCGAGTTGATCTGGATCTTCAACGTGACCTGGACGGGCTGATGGCGACAGCAATGTCAGTCCGGTGGTCGACCGCATGCGCGGGCTCGATCCATGTTGGACGACCGCGCGCGAAGACCTAAATGACAAACTGAGCGACAACGGCCATGGACGACCGGAGATCACCATGGCGGCATGTGTCTCACGTAGATACTCACCCCTGCCTTTACGTCATCTAGATTCGTAGATGACGTCCTGAAGGGCCGAAGGTGCTCGTGGGTGTTCGAGACGGATGCCTTACGGATCACACCCGACCCCTCGAAAACTCCCAAACTGCTCTCCGAGCTCGGCACCGGCTCCTGCCGTACCAGGCTCGGCGTGATCAGGCGACCGCTGAGCGCACTGTTTGTGACGATCAGTTGGGGGTGGGAGATGGCACGGCGGGTGAGATCCGATGACCAGGCCGCGCTTGATGATAAAGATCAATTCCAGGAGATCCAGATAGCGGCGCGGCGATCAAGCTCGCCAGTGTGCTCTTGCCCACTTGCCGAGCACCGTTCACAACGACGACTCGCGTGTCCGCCAGCGCTTCGAGTGCCATTGCCTCGGCGCGTCGCGGGAACAGAGACGGATCCATCACACGACGCACGTTACCGCAGTTGAGTGCGGTTGTGTGGGCGGTCTGCCGCTACATCTATGGGCGATCTGCCGGAGGGTCCGTGGGCGGTTTGCCGCTAGGTGTGTGGGCGGTCTGCCGGAGGGTCTGTGGACGTTCTGCCGCTAAGTCCGTGGGGATCTGCCTTAGGGTCCGCGGGCTCCCTGAGCGAGGTGGCGGCTCGCGCTACCGGCATCCTGCCCCGATCGGGCGGTAGGCGGAAGTTTCCTTTGTGACCTTCGGGAGGCGCTGACACAAAAACCAGATGATCCGCCGCCCCTGGAGCCGCCACAATCTGCGCATGACGATCACCCGCCTGAACCCCGACGGACTGCACAAAACTCCCGGCTACAGCCACATCACCGTGGTCGAGGCCGGGCGGACGGCGTTCCTGGCCGGACAGTGTCCGCTGGATGTGACCGGCACCCTGGTCGGCGAAGGGGATCTGGACGCCCAGGTGGACCAGGTCGTCGCCAACGCCCTGACCGCGCTCGCCGCCGTGAACGCCCGTCCCGAGCAGGTGGTCCGCTCGGTCATCTACGTGGTGAGCCAGGGCACCAACATGCCTGGGGGAGTATGGCAGCGCCTGCTCGAATCGCCCCTCGCCCCCGCTTTCACCACCGCGAGCACGCTGCTGGGGGTTGCTCAGCTCGGCTTCACCGGTCAACTCGTCGAACTCGACCTGACCGCCGCCCTCGGCGCGTAAGGCCGTGGCCGCGAGCCTGCGCTATGGGAGCTTCGAGACGTACGGCCGCTCTCGACAGCCGAAGTACTGGCCGCTCACCAGCGTGAAGGTGCGGCGCGCGGGCGGCGCGGAGGTGCGACCTGCGGGCGACGCTGAAGAAGTTCGGCATCTCTGGCGATCACCTGAACAAGGCGATCACCTGAACAAGGACGCAAGGTCATGCCTCGCTCGGCGCCGCCGAAGCGCGTACCGCCCCGGTACAGTCGAGGCGTGAGCGACATATCCGCGGCCAT
The DNA here is from genome assembly GCF_020215705.1 of Nonomuraea aurantiaca. Taxonomy (GTDB): domain Bacteria; phylum Actinomycetota; class Actinomycetes; order Streptosporangiales; family Streptosporangiaceae; genus Nonomuraea; species Nonomuraea aurantiaca. The sequence continues at coordinate 87,441 of NZ_JAIWNB010000026.1, forward strand.
CGAAGAGGGCGCGAAGAAGTCCGGCGTCCTCTGGCTCACTCTCGACCGCCCGCGCCTGGCCTGGCATGCCTGGCACGAGGGTGCCATCTACCTCGTCACGGGCGGCGGCGAGCAGCAGTTGCCGGGCATCGAGGAGCTCGACACCGTCCAGGTCATCCTGCGCAGCAAGGACAACGGCGCCAGGCTGGCCGACTTCGAGGCCGAGGTCCGGGTGGTGGACCAGGCGGCGGAGCCCGAGGCCGTCGCCGCGCTGGCCAAGGAGCGGCTCAACGCTCCCGACAGCGAGCACCTGACCGACCGCTGGGCGCGCGAGTCGACCGTACTGAAGCTCACCCGCCGCTGAAGCTCGCACGGCACAGAAGCTCACACGGCGCTAGAGGTCACGCGCGGTAAAACTCACACGCCGCTGACCGACCAGAAGACTCACACCACACGGACCGGCTGCTGTTCGAGATCGTCCGGGCTGGGCTTCATGCCGGGTTGCGGGCGTTGTTCGGTGGCGGTCTGGGCGAGGAGGGCGCCCGTGAGGACGATCAGGCCGCCCACGATCTGGAACACGCCCAGCGTCTCCCCCACCAGCGCCCACGCGACCACCGCGCCGCCGATGACCTCCAGGGAGGCCACCGTGGCGCCCACCGCCGCCGACAGCCGGCGGACCGCGTTCACGCCCAGGATGTACGCGGCGACCGTGGCGATCAGGACCATCCACAGGTACGCCCCGAGCACCGGCAGCGTGTGCGCGCCCGCCGAAGGGGTGGCGGTGCGGGTGAAGGCGTCCCACGGGATGTTCCACGGGCGGGCGAAGGGCACCAGGATCACGGCCGACCCGATCAGGCCCCAGCCGATCAGGCCGAGGGGGTCGACGTCGTCGCCGAAGCTGTCGCTCATCAGGAAGTAGCCCGCGCAGCAGGCTCCGGCGAGCAGGCCGAGGAGCAGGCCCAGGGCGTCGAGTCGCAGGCCCTGCCAGGCCTCCACGACGATCGCGAGGCCGGCCACGGCGGTTATGGCGCCGACGAAGGCCGCGCGGGCCAGCCGTATCCGGCGGACGAAACGTACCCAGAGCACCACCATCACCGGCGCCATGAACTCCAGCAGCAACGCGATCCCCACCGGCAAGCGCGTGATGGCCACGAAATACAGCGACTGGACCGCGGCCACCGCGACGATCGCGTACATGGCGAAGAACGGCAGCCGCGACCGCGGGATCCGCAGGGCGCGCGGCTTGACCAGGGCCAATACGACCACCATGAGCACGCCCGCGCCCGCCATGCGCGCCCAGACCGCCTCGATCGGGGCCAGCCCGGCGGCGATCAGATACTTGGCCATCGGGCCCGAGAACGCGAAACAGCACGAGGACACGAAAGCCAGCGCGAGCCCTGGGTACTTCACGATCAACCCCAACTCCGTAATCACCGTAGTATACGTTTGATACTGACACGTCAGGCGTGCGGAGCGCAATGGAGGGGCACTGTTAGCCTGCTGACGTGAAGATCTTCGTGGCCCGCCTGGCGGGAACTCCGGTCTTCGACCCCGCGGGCGATCAGATCGGCCGCATCAGAGACGTCGTGGTCGGGCCGCACGACGGCAATCCGCCGAGCGTGCACGGCATGGTGGTCGAGATCCAGCCGCGGCGCCGTGTCTTCCTGCCCATGACCAGGGTGCGCGGCATCGAAGCGGGCGCGGTGGTCTTCACGGGCCGGCTGAACATGCGCAGATTCGAGCAGCGCGACACTGAGACGCTGGTCATCGCCCAGATGCTCGACCTCACCGTGCAGCTCGACGGCGAGCCGGTCACCGTCTACGACGTGGCGATGGAGGAGATCAAGCCGTCGTCCTGGCAGATCACCAAGGTGGCCGTCTACCGGGGCAGGCGGCGGCGCGAAACGAGGATCGTCGGCTGGAGCGAGGTGTCGGGGTTCGGCGTCCTGCAGAAGGATCAGGGGGCCGCCGGGCTGATCGCCGCCTTCGAGTCGATGCGGGCCGCCGACCTGGCCAGCGCCCTGCACGACCTGCCGGACAAGCGCAAGATCGAGATCGCCCGCGCCCTCGACGACGACCGCCTCGCCGACACCCTGCAGGAGCTGCCCCCCAACGACCAGATCGCCATCCTGCGGTCACTGGAGGTGGAGCGGGCGGCCGACGTACTGGAGGCGATGGACCCCGACGACGCCGCCGACCTCCTGCACGACCTGCCCAGCGAGCAGGCCACCCAGCTGCTCGCGCTGATGGAGCCGCAGGAGGCGGCGCCCGTACGGCGGCTGCTCACCTACGCCGACGACACCGCGGGCGGCATGATGACCAGCGAGCCGGTGATCCTGCCGCCCACCGCCTCGGTCGCCGAGGCGCTGGCCCACATGCGGCAGAAGGATCTGACGCCCGCCGTCGCGGCGCAGGTCTACGTGACCAGGCCGCCCACCGAGACGCCGACGGGCGCCTACCTGGGGATGGCCCACTTCCAGCGGCTGCTGCGCGAACCGCCGTCCACGCTGCTCGGCTCGGCCCTCGACCCTTCGGTCGACCCGATCAGGCCGGAACTGACCGTGCACGAGGTCGCCTCCTACCTGGCGAACTACAACCTGCTGGCGGCGCCGGTCGTGAACGAGCTGGGCAGGCTCGTCGGCGCGGTGACGGTGGACGACGTACTCGACCACATGCTTCCCGAGGACTGGCGCGAGAGGGCACACCGTGACGACTGAACGCCTCGACCAGCCACGCGCGCTGCGCCGCTCGCTGCGCCCGCACTACGATCCCGAGGCGTTCGGCCGCCTGTCGGAGCAGATCGCCCGCTTCCTCGGTACGGCCAGGTTCCTCGTCTACATGACGGCGTTCGTCGCCATCTGGGTGACCTGGAACATCCTCGCGCCCGCCGACCTGCGGTTCGACCCCTATCCGTTCATCTTCCTCACGCTCATCCTGTCCCTGCAGGCGTCGTACGCCGCGCCGCTGATCCTGCTGGCCCAGAACCGGCAGGACGACAGGGACCGCGTCCAGTACGAGCAGGACCGGGCGGCGGCCGACCGCAACCAGGCCGACGTCGAATATCTGACCCGCGAGATCGCCGGGCTCCGGCTGGCGATCGGCGAGGTGGCCACTCGGGACTATCTCCGCTCGGAGCTGCAGCGGCTGGCGGAGGAGCTCAGGGAACGACAGTAAGCCCCAGAAAACCGGCGGAGGCGGTCAAGGAGCGGCGGTGATGGGGAGTTTGGCGAGCATCTCGCGGACCAGGCGAATCTCGCCGGGACCCAGCAGGTCGAGAAACTCCGACCTGATTCCGCGCAGGTAGGTGGGGGTGGCCTCGGTCAGCCGCGCCGCGCCGCGGTCCGTCAGCACCGCGAACAGCCCCCGCGCGTCGCTCGCGCACGCCTCGCGGGCCACCAGGCCGTCACGCTGGAGCCGGTCGATGAGCCTGGTCAGGCCGCTGCGGGAAAGCAGCACCCGGCCGGCCAGGTCGTTCATCCGCAGCCGCCGGTCCGGCGCCTCGGCCAGCTGCGTCAGCACGTCGTAGGAGGCCAGCGGCAGGCCGTGGGCCACGAGCAGCTCGGCCTCCAGATGGCGGGTGATGTGCACCTGAGCCCGCTGCAGCATCCGCCAGACCGCCAGCTCCTCGTCGGTGAGGCCGGCGGGGCCGGCGGGGCGGTCGGTGGTGAGGCCCTCGTCGCGCAGAAGAGTCACGGAGTAACCTTAGAACGTTGCACGGACACCTAAACAGCGCGGATTATCCGCACGGGGTCCATGGTTCATACGATGGAGGGGCATCCTCACCGGCGTGCAGCGCCAGGTCACACATATACGACTAAGGAGGGACGGCACTCCCTCGTGCCGAGACTTAGATGGCACCAACACAGGAACAGGTGACGGCCGCTCTCGCCACCGTCATCGACCCCGAGATCCGTCGCCCGATCACCGATCTCGGTATGGTCAAGAGCATCGACATCGGTGCCGACGGTGTCGTTCGCGTGGGTGTCTACCTCACCGTGGCCGGGTGTCCGATGAAGGACACGATCCGCCGCGACGTCGCCACTTCGGTGACCAAACTCGAGGGTGTCACGGGCGTCGAGATCGAGCTCGACGTGATGAGCACCGAGCAGCGCAAGAAGCTCCAGACCACGTTGCGCGGCGATCGGGGCCCCGAGAAGGAGATCCCGTTCAACCAGCCGGGCTCGCTGACCCGTGTCTTCGCGGTGGCCAGCGGCAAGGGCGGGGTCGGCAAGTCGTCCGTCACCGTCAACCTGGCCGCCTCCATGGCCGCCAGTGGCCTCAAGGTCGGCATCGTCGACGCCGACATCTACGGTCACAGCGTTCCGCGCATGCTCGGCGCCTCGGAGCGCCCCACCAAGGTCGAAGACATGATCATGCCGCCGGTGGCGCATGACATCAAGGTCATCTCGGTGGGCATGTTCAAGCCGGAGGGCAACAGCGCGGTGGTCTGGCGCGGGCCGATGCTCGACCGCGCGCTCCACCAGTTCCTCGCCGACGTCTACTGGGGCGACCTCGACGTCCTGCTGCTCGACCTGCCGCCGGGCACCGGCGACATCGCCATCTCGGTGGCGCAGCGGCTGCCGTCGGCCGAGCTCCTCGTCGTCACCACCCCGCAGATGGCCGCCGCCGAGGTGGCCGAGCGGGCGGGCTCGATCGCCGCGCAGACGCATCAGCAGATCGCCGGCGTCATCGAGAACATGGCCTGGCTGCCGTGCCCACACTGCGACGAGCGCATCTCGGTCTTCGGCGAGGGCGGCGGCCAGACGGTGGCCGACGCCTTGACCCGGACGCTGGGGACTCGGGTGCCCCTGCTGGGCCAGGTCCCCATCGACCTCCGCCTCCGCGAGGGCGGGGACGAGGGCAAGCCGCTGGTGCTGACGGACCCCGACTCTCCGGCCGCGGCCGAGCTCCGCACGATCGCCGCCGGCCTGAGCAAGCGCTCCAGCAGCCTGAAGGGCCTCCAGCTGGGCCTGTCCCCCAACCGCTGACCTCCGACAGCCATAGGGGCCCGCTCCGTAGAGCGGGCCCCTTGTCAGCGACGGCGGATTTCGTGGCGGCCCCAACCGTTCACCCCCTCTGGGGCGTCTTGTCTATATGACGGATTCCGAGGCGTTCGAGGCCTTCGTCGCCGCCTGGCACCCGCGGCTGCTGCGTGCCGCCATCCTCATCAGCGGTGACAGGCATCTGGCCGAGGACGTACTCCAGGATGCCCTGATCAAGCTGGCGCGCCGCTGGTCGAAAGTGCATACCGACCCGGTCAATTACGTACGCACCACCCTGTACAGGGACGTGGCGTCCACGTGGCGGAGGCGACGGGAATTCGCCTACGGGGAGCCACCCGACCAGGCGGATCATGACACCTCGGGAGCGTCGGACCTGAAGGTGGTGTTCGCCCGCGCGCTGGCCAGACTGCCGGTGAAGCAGCGGGCGGTGCTGGTGCTGCGCTTCTACGAGGACCTGCCCGTCGGGGAGGTCGCCGCGATCCTCCGGGTCTCGTCCGGGACGGTGAAGAGCCAGACGCACGCGGCCCTGAAGCGGCTGCGCGAGGTCGCTCCCGAGCTGGAAGAGGTGTTGATATGACGGACCAGGGGTTGCGGGAGCTCTTCAACGATCTGGCCGAGACGCTGCCCGAGGGGTCGTCCCGCGCGGGCGAGCTGTGGCGGCAGGGCACGCGGAGCCGTACCCGCCGCCGCCAGTGGATGGTGGCCGCGGCGGCCGCGACGGTCACCGTGCTCGTCGTGGTGGGGATCGTCGTGTCCCCGGAGCCGCTCGAGCGCGGCGTCACCGTGTATCCCAGCGTCAAACCCACACCAACGACCCCGCCGGCCCCGCCCATGGACAAAGCGCCGCCGCCCAGCGGTGAGGCGGGGCTGCCCGCGCTGGCGACCGCGCTGCCGCAGAGGTGGGCCGACATCCCCGTCGTGACCGCGGTCTCCGGGCCCGTCCTGGCGCTGGCCGAGTTCGGCGACGGGCAGATCTACATGATGAAGTCCGGCGGCCGTGTCCCTCTCGATGTGAAGCTGGGTGATGCCGTGGACTCCAACGGCAACGGCGGGACGCCGCTGAAGCCCGACTCGCTCGCCCCCGACGGGACGATGGCCGCCTTCCCGCAGAAGGACGAGGTGGTGGTCGTCGACCTCGTGATCGGCCAGACCAGGCGCTATCCGGTGCCGGGGTTCAACGAGGTGGTGCTCTGGCGCGGCGAGCACCTCCTCGTCGAGCAGGAGAAGGCGAACTACCTGCTCGACCTGGCCACGGGAAAGGCCCGGCGGCAGCCGTACAAGGGCTTCACCGGTGTCGCGGGCTACCGCGACCTCAGGATCGTCTCGCCCGACGAAGGCGGCTGGACGGTCATCCAGGAGGGCGGGTCAGAGGTGGCGCTGAACGTCCAGCACATCACCGACAAGGGCGGCATGCCCATGGGCAACCTGAGCAACCACGGATGGCAGCGTGGCGGCCTCGTCGCCAGGTCCGCGTTCGCCCACCACGACCGGGCGAAGGAAGCCGACGTGGTCGTCGTGGCCGACATCGACACGGGACGGGTGGTCAGGACGCTGCTCCTGCCATGGGGCGATTCTCCTGGCAGGAGGTGCGGGAAGGGCGGCTGCCCCGTACGCGGCTGGATCGGCCAGGACACGGTGATCGTCGAGAGCGGCGACAGGCTGCTCGGCTGGAACATCAGCACCGGCGCCCTGTCACGCGTCGCCGACCTGCCCAGGGGTGTGACCGCTTACTCCCTGCGCAGTGGATGAGCCGCCAGATAAATGGCACCTGTCTTACCAGGGATTTGATGCGGAGAATTCCCCTGCAGTCAGATCGGAAATGTCATCAATTCGCGCATTTTTATCACTGAATGCACTCAGACAATCACATACCTTCCTTAACTCCCATGATGTGATTAAACTCACGTTGATGACGACGCATCCAGTCCGTTACCTCACACCAATGGAAGACAGCTCCCGGTGGGACGCGTTCGAATTTCGGCCCGGCGATATTGTCATTAATTCGCCGGCAAAATGCGGCACCACCTGGACCCAGACGATCTGCGCGCTTCTGATCTTTCAGACGCCCCAACTGCCCGCGCCACTGTCGAGCCTCTCGCCGTGGATCGACATGCTCGTGCGTCCGAAACAGGAAGTTTGGGACAACCTGGCCGCGCAGCAACACCGCCGTTTCATCAAAACCCACATTCCGCTCGACGGCATCCCGGTCGATCCCCGAGTCACCTACATCACGGTGGGGCGGGACCCGCGCGATGTCGCCATCTCCCTGCGCAGCCACGGCAAGAACCTCAAACGAGACGTGATTCGCCGACTGATCCACCAGGCCGCCCACCCCGGCAACGCGGCGGCGGACGTCCAGGTCGACGATCATGACGAGCGGGACCTCCTCGACGAACGGGAGTACTTGTTACGCTGGGTGGACAACGACGACTCGCCGTACGACAATCTCGACTCGCTGCGTGCGCTGATCTGGACGCAGAGCCGCGCATGGGTTCGCCGCGCGGAGCCGAACGTCATCCTGCTGCACTACGCCGACCTCTCCGCCGACCTCGCCGGCCAGATGCGACGGCTCGCCGAACGGCTCGACATCGAGATCGACGAGAGCAGGTGGCCGGAGCTGGTCGAGGCCGCCACGTTCCAGCAGATGCGCAATCGCGCGGACAAACTCGCACCCGACGAGCAGCTGGGCTACATCCGCGATCACAAACGCTTTTTCCGCAGTGGCAAGTCGGGCCAATGGCAGCAGTTCCTCACCGATGAGGATCGAGCACACTACGACCGCCGGATAGCCGAGCTCGCGGAGCCAGACTTGCGCGAATGGCTCCATCACGGGGCCAGGTGACCGCATGAACGCCGGGTTTCGATGAAGCAGCAGGAAATTCCGGAAATGTCGCCACAAGCGCCAGGGCGGCTCGTGACGGTCGAGCGTGTTCCCTCGTTGGAGGACGTTGCCGGGTATGCGTGGAATGACGTCGCTGACCCGCAGGACATGTTCCAGAGCCGTGCCTGGCTGACGGCTCTCGAGCAATCCGGCGATGGACCCGTCACGTATCTGATCGCCCGAGAACCTGGGCACTCCCGAATTCTCGGTGCCCTTCCCCTCTATGACTCACTCCCCAGCCGTGGTGACTACCTGTACTGGCCGGAACTCCACTTCCAGGACCTGCTGCACGCCGCGCGTTCGCTCGATGGCCGGCTGGGACTGCTGGCCGGTTCCTGTGCGGGATTCAGTACGCGGCTCATCGTCGACCGCACCCTGCCGACTTCGACCAGGACGGTGGTCCTGCACGCACTCCGGGATGCCGCCTGCGCCGTCGCGGTCGAGCGCGGGCTCCCGTACACCTTCTTCTTGTTCCTCGACGCGGCCGCGTGGAGGGACCTGGCTCCGGTCATCGGCGACGGAGATCAGCATCGATTTGCGAGCGTCGCGCAGACCGAGCTGGAGCTCCCCGGCGAGAGCTTCGAGGATTACCTGGCGACGCTCCCACGGAACACCCGCACCAGCGTCCGCAGGGAGGTGGGGCTCTTCGCCAAGGACTGCGCGACCGAGACCGTACCTCTCCGTGAGGCCATCACGACCATCGCGCCGATGATCGTGAACGTGCGGGCCAAGCACGGGATGGCGTACAGCGTGGACGCGGTCACGCGACGCCTCTCGGCGTACTCGTCCGCGCTGGGAGACGCCTCGTCGCTGGCCCTGCTGTGCCATGTACGGGGTCGTCTCGTCGGCACCGGAGTCATGTGCCGGTGGCATGACCGGCTGTACGTGACGGACTTCGGGCGTCTCGATGCCGAAGACGACGACGGCGAAGCGCAGGACCCGTTCGTGTACTTCAATGCGGCGATCTACGAACCCATCAAGTACGCCTATTCGGCAGGGCTGTCGAGAGTCGTCACCGGCGCCGGGGCGGAGCTGGGCAAGGCCCGGCGTGGTTCGGCGGTGCTCCCGCTGATGCACCTCGCGTGGGCGGCGGCCGGCGGTGGCCCGAACCGACAGAGCGACACCGCGCCGGCGGAGAGCCGCAGGCAGCACTGGCGCAAGTTACGCGGCGCTCACCCCAAGTACTTCCACTCGGCGTGGGATGAGCTGCTGTGACGCACCATCGATCCGACGGGCTGGACATCAGGCCCGCGAGGGAGGTCAGCGTGAGCCGAGGGGACGAGCCGACCGGCCCCGTCCGTGACACGACCAGGACAACGACCAACACCGCGACCCACACCGCGACCAACCGAGCGACCAGCACCGCGACCAGCACCGCCCCGCCGGGACTTCTCGGACGGGTGCCCCGTGATCTGAGCAGGGTCGCCCTGGTCCACGAGGATCGTGAGATCACCTTCGGCGACATGGCCGCACTCAGCGAGGACATCAGCGGCGTCGTCCGGGCTCACCACCTGAAGGGCCGCGTGGTGGGCGTGCCGGCGGACCGGAGCCCGGAGTTCGTCGCGCGGATCGTGGGGCTGTGGAGCGCGGGCGCCGTCCCGGCGATCCTTGGAGACTGGGGCGCTGAGCGGGTACGCGGAGCGTTGACGGCCACCGGCGCCGTGGCGACCTTCGGACCGTCGGACGCCCCGGCCGGTCTGGAACTGCTGGACACCGTCGGGAACGATCGTGTCCGGCAGTTCGACGGACTCGATGGAGAGGACGTGGGCGGGGTCAGTCATGTCCTCTTCACGTCCGGCACGACGGGCAGGCCCAAGGGAATCGTCGTCGGACGAGCGGCCTTCGAGGCCGCCAGCGTGGCGTTCTTCAAGGAACTGCCCATGGACGAATCCGATCGGGTCGCCTTTCTCAGCAGACCCGGCCACGACCCGAGCCTGCGGGAGCTGATCGCGCCCTGGCTCACCGGTGCGACGTTGTTCATTCCCGACCGGCGCACGGCCGCGGATCCCCGGCTGATGGCGGCCTGGCTCTCGAAGCACGCCATCACCGTGCTCCAGGGCTCGCCGGTCCTCCTCCAGCTCATGGCGGGCTCGTCGGAGCTGCCCGTCGACAGCCTGCGGCTGGTCTGCTCGGTGGGGGCCCGGCTCACGGCGACGGCGCTGCGGTCGGCCGCACGGTTCGCCCCACGTGCCACCATCGCCAACTGCTACGGCGCGTCGGAGACCCCGCAGGTCGTGTGCGTGCACCAGGTGCCGCCCGGCAAGGGGGTGGCGAGCGAGGACCCGGTTCCCATCGGACGCGCGCTCGGCCATGCCGTTGTCAAGATCGTTCCCACCGATGACGGTGAACGTCTGGAGGGCCGGCTGCACGTGGAAGCCGCTGCCTGCGCACTCGGCTACACGGACGGAACCCCGCTGCTGACTCCCGACCGCAACGGCTCTGACGGCCGGCGCTGGTACGACACCGGCGACATCGTCCGTCGGCTGCCGGACGGCTCGATGTGCTTCGTACGGCGGGCGGACCGGCAGGTCCAGGTCAACGGCACACGTGTGGAGCTGGACGAGATCGAGGGCGCGGCCGCCCTGGTCGCCGGCGTCGCCGACTCGGTGGCCACATTCGTCGAAGACAGCGGCGGAGTCGGCTCCGTACGCCTGACCGTCGTACGCAGCTCCCCGACGGCGCTCGACGGCGACGAGCTCCGCGCGGTGCTCCACGACCATCTGGACCCCGCGGTCGTGCCTTCCAGCATCGAGGTACGTGACTCATTGCCGGAGAACAACGGGGGGAAGCCGGCCCGACCGGCGGACGTGGACGCTGCTCAGGATGAGGACCGGGCGGCGGCGCTGTGGGAGGTGCTTCACGAGAGCGCGCAGTCCGCTCTCGGGCGAGAGCGGATCGACGACCGGATCGACCCTGACGACGGCTTCTTCGACGCCGGCTTCACCTCGATGTCCCTCATGCGGTTCGTGGCGGAGGTCTCCGTTCAGCTCGGAACGGAGATCTCTCCCCTGCTGGTCTTTCGGTATCCCACCCTGAACGCCTTTGCCAATTACCTGCGGGAGAACCTGGACGACGTGTCCTGACCCCCGCGACGGCTCGCTCCCCGTACGGAGCGGCAGCAAGCGAATCGGAGGACGGACGATATGGGCAAGCTCGTTGAGCCGATCGCGATCATCGGTATGGCCGGTCGTTTCCCGGGAGCGGTCGACACCCGGCAACTTTGGCGCAACCTCGTGGCCGGGGAGGAGGCAGTGCGCTTCCCGTCCGAGGACGAGCTCCGGTCGAGCGGCGTGTCGCGGGAAGCGCTGGACGACCAGGCTTACGTGCGGGCAGTGGCGGAGCCTGAGGGCATCGACCTGTTCGACGCCGGGTTCTTCGGCCTGAACCGGCGTGAGGCCGAGGTGTGCGATCCGCAGCTACGGCTGTACCTGGAGACCTCGCACGCCGCTGTCGAGAACGCCGGCTATGACGCTTTGAGACTCGGCAGAGCGGGCGTGTTCTCGTCCGTCGCCGCGAACCGCTACGGGATCGGCCGCGTCGTGGGCAACCTTGAGGCACTCCGGAGCGCCACCGGCATGGCGGCCGGCATGTGGAACAACCCGGACAGCGCGTCCACGCTGGTCTCGTACAAGCTGAACCTGCACGGCCCCAGCATGACCGTGCAGACCGCGTGTTCGAGCTCGCTCGTGGCCGTACATCTGGCCGTGAACGCGCTCCGGCTCCACGAGTGCGACGTCGCTCTGGCCGGCGGTGCCGACGTCGAGTTCCCCGTCGGTCACGGGTACTGGTGGGCCCAGGACGGCCCGCTGAGCCGGGACGGCCACTGCCGCCCCTTCGACGCGGCGGCCAGCGGCACGATCTTCGGCAGCGGCGTCGGCGTCGTGGTGCTCAAACGGCTCGCCGACGCCGTGGCCGACGGCGATCGGATCTCCGCGGTGATCCGGGCGGTGGCGGTCAACAACGACGGCGCGAGCAAGGTCGGCTTCACCGCGCCCAGCGCCGATCAGCAGGCGGAGGTCGTGCTGAGAGCCATGGAGCTGGCCGGCGTGGGTCCCGAGGACATCGGGTACGTGGAGGCACACGCCACCGCGACCCGGCTGGGTGACGCCATCGAGATCGCGGCGCTGAGGAAGGCGTTCAGTGCTCGGGCGACGTCGGAACTCGCGCCCGGGCGGTGTCCCATCGGCTCGATCAAGGGAAATGTGGGCCACCTGGGTCACGCGTCAGGAATCACGTCGCTGATCAAGGCCGCGCTGTCGCTGGGCCATGAGCAGATCCCCGCGAGCGTCAACTTCACGGAGGTGAACCCGTTCCTCGAGCTCGAAGGCTCACCGTTCTTCGTCAACGACACGCTGCGGCCCTGGCCTCGATCGGCCGGCCACCGGCGCCTGGCCGGGGTCAGCTCCTTCGGGATCGGCGGCACGAACGCGCACGCGATCCTCGAAGAGGCACCCACCCGCGTAGCCGACCCGGCGCCGGAGCCTACGCAGCTGATCGTGTGGTCAGGACGCACGCCGTCCGCGGCCGAGGCCTACCCGGAGCAGCTTGCCCGCGCCTTCAAGGAGAGCGCGGAGCCGCTCGCCGGCGTCTCGTTCACGCTGCAAGAGGGACGTACGCCGCACCCGGCCCGAGGCGCTGTGGTGGTCGAGAGCATGTCCGACGCGGCCACTGCCGTACTTGATCACGGGAGGCGAATCGTCACCCCGGAGGGGCAGGCGGACCGGAGCACCGTGTTCCTGTTCCCGGGAGAAGGGGCGCAGCACGCCCACATGGCGGCAGAGCTCTATCGCACCGAACCAGCCTTCAGCGAGGCACTCGACGAGTGCTTCGCGCTCTTCGATGCCTGCGGGCTGCCACAGCGATCGCTCTGGGAGCGGGCGTCGGCAGAGCCGGCGGACACGTCGCTCTTCAGCGTCGAGTACGCGCTGGGGCGGCTGTGGCTGGCGCTCGGCATCGAGCCCGACGCGCTGCTCGGCCACGGTATCGGGGAGTACGCGGCCGCCACGCTCGCCGAGGTGTTCACCCTCCCGGAAGCAGTACGGCTGGTGAGCGCCCGAGCCCGCGCGATGGGCGAGCAGTTCCGGCCGGCCTTCGACGGCGTCGAGTTACGTCGTCCCCGATGGAAGGTCTACTCCGCGTCCACAGGTGGCCTGGTGGCGGCGCAGGTGAGCACCGTGGAATTCTGGTGCCGGCAGCTCACCCGGCCCGTCCTGTTCGATCAGGCCCTTGAGGCCGTGCTGTCCGACGGTGACCGCGTGCTGGTGGAGGTGGGCCCCGGGCGGACGCTCACCACCCTGGCCCGCGCACATCCTCAGGTGCGCGCCAAGCGGCACCTGGCGGTGCCGACGCTTCCGAGCGGCCCGTCGAAGGGCGCCACCGAACGTGCCTCGTTCCTTCATGCGCTGGCCCGGCTGTGGACCCTTGGCGCTGAGGTGAACTGGTCGGCGTCGGCTGCGACAGGTGAACGCGTACCTCTGCCGGGCTACCCGTATCAGCGCGAGCGGTACTGGATCGAGCGGGCGTCTCCGAGCGGCCCCGCGCCCACCCCTGAGGCGGAGGAACCGGCGGGCCGTGCGGTGTTCCGTCTGCCCACGTGGGTGGAGGCCGCGCACGGCGACACCGGCGCCTGGGAGCGGTCATGCCCCCTGGTGTTCCTGCCCGGCGATGCGCGACGAGCCGGCGAGCTGGTCGCCCTGCTCAAGCGGGCTGGGTGGGATGACGCGTTGCTGGTGCGGCAGGGTTCCTCCTATTCGGGAGATCGGAGCTCGGAGTTCGTGATCCGTCCCCGGCACTCGGCGGACGTCGTACGCCTGCTGGACGAGCTGAGAGACGCGCAGCGATACCCGGAGCTCGTCATCGACGCGACGCAGCTCGGCGACCTGGCCGAACCCGATCTGAGCGACATCGACGACCAGCTCGACACCGGTTTCCAGCGAATCGTCGAGCTGCTGCAGGAGGCGGCGCGACGGGCGCCCGACAAGCGCGCTCGCGACGTCGTGGTGGTCACCGAGCTGTCCGCGGACGTGACGGGCGGCGAGACCGTGCACCCGGTGCGGGCCATGCTGCTCGGGCTCCTGCGCAGCTACATGCTCGAGAACCCGCGCGCCATGTGCAAGCTCGTCGACGTCCAGGGCGACATGACCGACGATCGGCTGGTCGCGGAGCTGCGCGGCCGGAAGCAATCCGAGATCGTCGCCCTGCGGGGGGATCGGCGTTGGGTCCCCGGCGAGCGGGAGTTCGTCCTTGACGGTGCCGGCCCGGTCGAGCTGCGTCACAGGGGTGTCTACGTCATCACCGGCGGACTCGGTGGCCTCGGTCTGGCCGTGGCGCGTGGCCTGGCGGACACCGGCCGGCAACCACGGTTGCTGCTGCTGGGCCGCCATGCGGCGGGCGGGCACGACGCCGAGCTCGCCGAGATCCGGGCTCTCGGCGCCGAGTGCCGCGTCGAGGCGTGCGACGTGACCGACGTGACCGCGCTGCGGCGGGTGATCGACCAGGCGGCGGACACCTTCGGGGCCATCAACGGGGTGTTCCACCTGGCCGGCGTGGCGGGAGGGGGCATGCTCCAGTTCCGGACGCGGGAGCAGGTGTCGGAAACGCTCGCGCCGAAGGTCCACGGTACGTTGGCGCTGCTCGAGGTGCTGCGGGACCGGGCGGACCTCGACTTCTTCGTGGCCTTCTCCAGCCGCGCGGCGCTCAGGGGCCTGGTGGGCGGCGCTGACTACGCGGCGGCGAACGCCTTCCTCGATGCGGTGGTGCGCCCGCAGCCCTTGCCGGGCTGCGCCTCGATGACCATCAACTGGCCGTCCTGGGCCGAGGTCGGTATGGCCGCCCGCCAAGGGCGGCCACCGCAAGCCAGACGCGCCGAATCGGGCACGGACGTGCGCTGGTGGTCGACCCCGCTGTCGGCCGACAACTATCCGATCCTGGACGAACACCGTATGGACGGCGTACCGGTACTACCGGGCACGGCCCAGGTCGACTTCGTCCTGCGTGCCTTCCACGAGACGATCGGCCGTCCGAACGGGCGGCCCGCGCAGCTGCGCCACATGGTCTTCCGGAAGCCGATCACCACCCCGGAGCCCGTGTCACTCCAGGTCGGCTTCGAACCGCACGAGGACGTCTGGCGATTCACCGTACGCTCCGCGCCGCTCTCCCCGGGCTCGTCCCCCTCCTCTGACCCACCCGTCCACACGACGGGTGAGATCGGGCTGGTGGACGCCAGGGCGGACACGGTGGACCTGGACGGGCTGCGCGCGTCGCTGCCCGAGCGCCGGGTACCCGTGAACGACGCGGACAACCGGCTGTTCACCATCGGTCCACGATGGCCGGAAGAGGAGATCTGGACCTCCGGGGAGGACGTCGGCACGAAGCTCGCCGTACTCACCTTTCCCGAAGCGTTCGACCATGAGCTCGACGAGCACGCGTTGCATCCCACCCTTCTGGACGCGGCGGTGTCACTGGCGCGGGATCCTGATCATGAGCCTCCGCACGCACCCTTCGCGTACCAGTCGATCCTGGTGCACCGGTCGATACCGGGCCTCGCGTACAGCCACATCCGCCGCCGCCCGAGCGGTTCGGACACGATCGTGGCGGACATCGACGTGCTGACGGCAGGCGGTGACGTCGCCGTCGAGGTCAGGGGCTTCACCATGCGCCGCGTCGACGAGTCCATGGTCGCCCCCGAGACCTCTCGTGAGGAGCGAGGCGCCGATGCCGGGCAGGACCCGTCGTCGCCCGACGACGGGATCACGCCCGCGACCGGGGTCGGCATGCTGCTGCGCCTCCTGGGTCGGCCCGGCCACAGACAAGTGGCGATCACCATGGCGGGGGAAGACGCGGTCCTGAAACACTCCACCGAGAACCTGCCGGCCCACGCCAACGCCGACACGGTCGCCGACGCCGAGCAGCCGGGCGCGTCGGCCATGGCACCTGCGCGGCCCGGCTCACCCGGGCGGGTCTCGGGTGGAGCGCCAGCGGACGAGGCGTCGCTCGAGGCTCGGCTGATGGAGATGTGGTGCGCCGAATTCGGCGTGGAGTCGGTCCGCCCCGACGAGGACTTCTTCGAGCTGGGCGGCGACTCCTTCGCCGCGGTGGGTCTGGTGGAGGAGATCCGCAGGGCTTTCGACGTGGACGTCGGCATCGCGGTGATCTTCGACCACCCGACGGTGGCCGAGCTGGCCGCCGAGTTGCAACGGCTGACCGAGTGAGGTCCCGGTCGGGTGCTATTCAGCCACGGACCTTCTTGACCCATTCGTGAAGAGTCTCGGGGGGCAGTTGTTCGACGATCTGGTGGCCGCCGTCGATCATGTGGACCGATAGCCACTCCGTCGTGTACTGGCTCCAGTCATTGAGGCACTCGGTGTTCCAGGAGCTCGCATCAGACGTGGCGCCGACCGCGATTATCGGCGCGTTGAGCATCGGGCGCGGATCTGCCTCCAGATAGCGATTGAGCAGCTGGTATTCGGACCGCCAAAGACGTGCGTACTCGGGAAGAGCCGCCGTGTCCCTGATGTGGGGCGGCGCCTCGAGCTCCTCGGCCAATGCCCGGTCCGGCAGCTCCGCCAGCGGGGAGAGCGGCGTGCGATGCGGCGGGTACTGACACATGATGACCGTGCCGCGAAGCTGCCGCTCCAGGTGCTTGGCCGCCTCCAGGCAGACCAGACCCCCCATGCTGTGGCCCACCAGCACGACATCCGTGACACCGGAGTCCGCGACGAGGGCCGCGAGCACCGCGCCGCGCTCGTCAACGGAGGGCACATTCATCGGCTCGCTCCAGCTGGCCCGGCGGATGACAGGTTCCCGGCCCGGCTCGTTCCATCGCTCCACGAACTTCGTCCGGCCTCCCAGACCGGGAACGAAGATGACGGCCTGGTCACCATCGAGTGCCGGGCTGACAATGTAGCTCGCAGACTCCTGACCACCCATTTCATTTGCTCCTATTGACAATTGACGAAGTGCGAGGATCCGCCTAACTACCCCACTCCCGACAGTCTCCATATACAGCGACACTCACTGCCAGAGGCAAATTTTCCGAGAATACTGGTTCATTTCAGTAGATCATGGCAAAGTGTGGCAGGTGTCCACGCTGCTGGCTGCCGCCGTGATTATCCTGATCGCTTCAACAGTGCACGCGGTGACCGGATTCGGGTACGCCCTCGTCGCCACTCCGCTCCTGGCCCTCACGGTCGACCCGCACACAGCAGTGGTCGCCACCACGATGTCCGCCCTGGCCATGACCGTCACGATCGCCGTGCGTCAGCGCCACCACGCCGAGTGGAGGGTGGCCATGATCGCCATGGCCGGCATTGTGCTGGGCATGCCACTCGGCCTCTGGGTGTACGGAGTGACGTCTGAGCGGGTGCTCACGGCGCTCATCGGGGTCGGCGTCCTGGGCTGCACCGTGATGGTGTGGCGGCGGGTGAAGGTGCCGGGGAATGTTCCCGTCCTGGTGGGAGTCGGCTTCATCTCCGGCGCGCTCTCCACCTCGACCGGCACCAACGGGCCGCCGATGGTCGCCGCCTTCCAGGGCATGGGGTATGACCCCACCAAGTTCCGCGCCACCCTCTCGGTGGTGTTCGCCGGCACCAGCGTGCTCAGCCTGGTCGGATTCGCCGTAGCCGGTGAGGTGAACACCCAGTCGATCTGGATCGGGGTGGTGGGCCTGCCGATCGTGCAGCTGGGGTGGTTCGCCGGCAACGCGGTCTTCCGCCGCATCGATCCGGAACGCTTCCGCAAGGTGGTGCTGGCGGCCCTCATCGTCAGCGCGGTAGTAACCCTCTCCGCCGCCCTCAACGGCTAGCGTTCGGCCTTACCGCTTTTACGGCTCTTTTACGGCAAGCACGGTGAGCCCCACCCGCCGCACGGGGTCGGCCTCTGTCCAGGGAAACGCTCCTCCGGTGGAGGTGGTCGGCCGCCGTGACGAGACGGTGAGACCGCCCGCGTGGACTTCCCAGCCAGCTGACTTCCGGGCGACCTGGAGGTAACTCCCCGCTCAGCCATCTTCTGAGCCGTAGGGAGGCAGTCTCGGCTCAGGCGGCGCGGTGCCAGGAGGTGGCTCCTCGACTCTGGCGGCTTCCACGCCGCAGGGAGGCGGCTCCTTGGCTCTCCCTGGCTCCAGACGACTCCCGCCTCGCGGAGAGGCGGCTCAGGTCGCTTCCGCGTCGTAGGGAGGCAGCTCGCCATAGCCCAGCTCGTCGACCGGCTCAGGATCGTAAGAGGTGGTGACGGATTCCAACTGCTGGGGCTTGGTCGTCCAGTCGTCCTCGTCCTCCAGCAGGTGCTTGCGGACGAAGTTCTTGGGGTTGAGGTCGCTGGGGTCGAAGTTGGAGAACTCCGGGCCCAGGCCCGCCCGCAGGTCGTCGCGCGCGCTGTTGGCCATCCGGCGCAGGTTGCGCAGCGTCTTACCGGCCTGCGAGGCCGCCTGAGGCAGCTTGTCGGGACCGAAGACGAGCAGCGCGATGACGACCAGCGCGCAGATCTCCATCCACCCGAGTCCGAACACCGTTTGCTCCTACCGCAGTCCAACCAAACCGGGGGCAACCCGACTCCTCAAGACTAAGGCCAAACGACCCCGGCCAGGCCGCCAGCCCCCATCTCGGTTCAGCAAGTCCACGCGGGCGGTCTCACCGTCTCGTCACGGCGCTCGGCCACCTCCACCGGAGGAGCGTCCCCCTGGACAGAGCCCAACCCCGGACGGCGGTTGGGGCTCACCGTGCTTGCCGTAAAAGATAGAAAACGCCTTAAAGCCGTCTCGTCACGGCGGCCGACCCGCCCTCGCAGGAGGAGGGCCCCGCGTCGCCGGAGGAGCGCCCCCTGGACAGGCAGAGGCGCACCCCGCACGGCGGTTGGGGAGGGATCAGGACGGCGTCGGAGTCGGCCCGTCGTCCGCGGTAACGGTCAGGGTGGCGGTGCGGTCTTGGCCGGCGCGCTGGTATTTGATGGTGATCTTGGATCCGGGACTCTTGCTGCGGATCAGGGCGATCAGCTCGTTGCCGTCCTGCAGCATCAGCCCGTCGATCTCCATGATCACGTCGCCCGCCTTGAGGCCCGCCTTGGCGGCGGGGCCGCCCGCGTCGACCGGCTGCCGACCCTCCGTCGGGCCCGAGGCGATGCGTACGCCCTGCCCCTTGTAGTCCTTGTCGAGGACGATGCCGATCTTCGGGCGCTTGGCCTTGCCGGTCGTGATGATCTCCTCGGCGACGCGGCGCGCCTGGTTGACCGGGATGGCGAAGCCCAGGCCGATGCTGCCGCCCTGGCTGCTCATCGAGCGGCTCAGGGTGGCGATCGCGGAGTTGACGCCCACGACCTCGCCCTTGCCGTTGACCAGCGGACCGCCCGAGTTGCCGGGGTTGATGGCGGCGTCGGTCTGGATCGCGCTGATATAGGCGGGCTCCTCCGTGCTGGTGCCGCTCTCGTCGCCCGCGATGACCGGGCGGTTCAGGGAGCTGACGATGCCGGTGGTCACCGTGCCGGTGAGGCCGAGCGGGGAGCCAATCGCGATGACCGGGTCGCCCACGACCACCTGGTCGGAGTTGCCGAGGGTGATCTCGGGCGTGCCGAACGTCTCCTCCGGCTTGACCACGGCCAGGTCGGAGCCCGGGTCACGGCCGACGATGCGGCCCTTCGTGGTCTTGCGGTTGTTGAACATGATCTGGATGTCGCCGCCCTTGGCGGCCGGGGCGACCACGTGGTTGTTGGTGACCACGTAGCCGTCCTTGATCAGGAAGCCGGAGCCCGACACGCCCTCGGCGCTGTTGGCGTTGACCTCCAGCGAGACCACGCTGGAGCGGGCGCGGGCGGCCACGCCGGCGACGGAGTCGGGGGCCCGGTTCGTGGCGCCGCTCGGGATGGGGCCGAGGCTGTAGGAAGGGTCGGTGCCGCTGCTGCTCGACCTGGTCAGCAGGTAGGTGCCGACGCTGCCCAGTCCCGAGGCGACCAGGGCGATGACCACGGCCAGGACGATCAGGACGCCCGTGCCGGGACCGCGCCTGGGAGCGGGTGCCGGTGCCAGGCCGCCGGGCGGTGGCGCCCAGCCCGCGCCCATGCCGAGCGCGTTGGGCGGCGGGGGCGGGCGCTTGTCGCCGCCGCCGAAGGGCGGCGGGCCAGCCGAGTTGCCGAAGAACGGGCTCTCGTAGGTGCGGGTGCTGTTGGCCGGCGGTGGTTCCTCGGCCGGTGCCTGGCCCGAGGCCGGAGCCGCGTAGGAGGCCGGAGCCGGGTAGGAGGGGCTGCCGTAGGACGCGGTGTCTCCGGGACGGCCCGACGGGTCACCCCACCGGCCGCTCTCGAAGGAGGCCGTCTCGGACCGCCATCCAGACTGTTCGGCCTGGTCGTCGGCCGGCAGGAACTCCGGCCGCCCCTGTGGCTCAGGGAAGTCCGACGGCATGCGTCCTTCTGGTGGGCGCGTCTCGTCGGTCATCTAGATCTCACCACTCCTTGCCTCGGACACCGCAATCCTGGCGTGAACGGCATACGAGAGTCGTAAAGCAATTGTCAGGCAATGAGCCAACATATGTGGACACCTGACAGATTCCCGAACTCAAATCGTATGCCCCTGACACCGTCGACTACGCCACTCGAGTATCCCAGGCATTCCTGAGAGTGGGCGTGAGATCAGGGCGTGGCGGTGGGCAGACTAGCGGTCGGCGATGAGGTGGGCGTGTGCCGCGCCTGCTCGAACAGCTCGACCGGCGGCGCCTGGGCGCCCTGACCGACCCCCGAGACGGCGAAGAAGGTGCCGAGGGCGACGGCCGCGGAGACCACGCCGACCGCCACGTACGCGCCGCGCCGCCTACCCCCGCGGCCAGGGCCCGAACCGCCACCAGTCGCGTCCCTGCGCGGGCGGTTGTCCAGCGGAGCGATGCTGTGCGGCCCAGGGATGGGCACTCCGCCGAACGTCCGGGTAGGGAAAGGCCGCTCCCTGGGGGGCAACGGGCCACCGGGCTCGGACATCCGCAGCAACGACATGGTGAGATCGGCCGGCATCGCCGGGCCGTCGAGCGAGCGCAGGCGCGACTTCAGCGCCCGCATCGACTCGACCTCCCGCCTGCAGTCGCCACAGAAGGTCAGATGGGCTAGAGCGCGGTCGCGTTCGGTGTGATTCAACTCACCGTCCACGAGCGCGGAAACGCGTTCTCCAAGATGCGACATATCAGACTTCCTCCCCACGGGTCCCCGACGGGAATGATGGCGGGGGGAGTTGGGAATTACGGGGGGCCCGGTGATCGAGCGCCTCCCGCAACTGCGCCCGGCCACGGTGAATACGGCTTCGGACCGTACCCAGCTTGACGCCGAGCGTGGCCGCGATCTCCTCGTACGACAGACCTTCGATGTCACACAGCACGATCGCGGCCCGGAACTCCGGTGCGAGCGCGTCGAGCGCGGCCTGGATGTCCGGCTCAAGGTGCGCGTCGTCGAACGCCTGCGCCGGTGACGGCTCGCGCCCGCGCAGCCGTTCGGCCGCGTCGTCGGCGAGTCCTTCGAACCGGATGCGCTGCTTGCGCCGCGCCATGTCGAGGAACAGGTTCGTCGTGATCCGGTGCAGCCAGCCCTCGAACGTTCCGGGGGTGTAACTCGACAGGGACCTGAAGACCCGCACGAAGACCTCTTGGGTGAGATCTTCGGCATCGTGGACATTGCCCGTCAGGCGATACGCCAGCCGGTATACACGTGCGGAATGAGTCCGCACCACTTCCTCCCAGGTGGGAGGCGTCCAGTCAGACACGGGAGTATCGGCCTGGTGGTCACTTTCGTCCACCAGAACTCCTCTCATTGGGACCACCGCTACCGCCATAGTGCCTGGTTTCGTCCCTTCGTGCGTACTGCCTGCCTTCCGGACCGGCAAAGCCCGTTTAAACCTGCAACGCCTCACGGTCGTCTTGAGTTCCCGTCCCGGCGTGTCTCCCCTAGGCTGCGATCGGTGACCAATCGCACGAAAGTGGGGGGAGGAGGCCGATGACCAGTCCGGTAGAGGCCACTCTGGCCTATGCGGAGCAGTTCCATCATGAGGATGAGATCCTGCACGCGGCGCGCCTGCGCGGCCTGGAAATGGGTGCCACGCCCATCCTTCCCGGGGGCGGGGCGGCGCTCTGCTTCCTCGCCACGGCCGTCAACGCCAAGTCGGTCGTCGAGATCGGCACGGGCTGCGGCGTCTCCGGTCTTTGGATGCTGCGCGGCATGCGCCCCGACGGCACGCTGACCAGCGTCGACGTGGAGCCGGAGCACCAGCGGCTGGCCAGGCAGGCGTTCGCGGAGGCCGGGTTCTCCGGCGGGCGGGTGCGGCTGATCACCGGCCGGGCCCTCGACGTGCTGCCCCGGCTCTCCGACGGCGGCTACGACATGGTCTTCGCCGACGGGGCCAAGCAGGAGTACGCCGACTACCTGGCCGAGGCCGTCAGGCTGCTGCGCGTGGGCGGCATCGTCGCCTTCGACAACGTCCTGTGGCACAACCGCGTGGCCGACCCGGCGCAACGCGACCCCGACACGGTCGCGCTGCGCGAACTGGGCAAGCTGGTGCAGTCCGACGACCGGCTGCGCTCGCTGCTGATGCCTCTGGGCGACGGGCTGCTCGCCGCCGTCAAGATCGCCTCATAGCGCCAAATCTGCGGCGCGTACTCCTGGCGCCTCAGCCAAACCCACGGCGCACGTACTTCTAGCGCGTCAGCCACTCCAGCAGCACGCGTACCCCGAACCCGGTCGCGCCCTTGGTGAGCACGCCCTCGTTCACGGTGCTGCGTCCGACGCCCGCGATGTCCAGGTGCGCCCACGGCCGCTTGCCCGCGAACTCCCTCAGGAACAGCGCCGCCGTGATCGACCCGGCCCCGTAGGTGGAGCCGCTCTCGACGTTGGCCAGGTCCGCGATCGAGGACTCCAGCGCCGGCGCGTAGTCGTCGATCAGCGGCATCCGCCACAGCCGGTCATCACTGGCCTGCCCCGCCTCGACCAGCCCCTTGGCGAGGTCGTCGTCGGTGGCGTAGACGGCGCCGTAGCCGCGGCCGAGCGCGACGGTGATCGCCCCGGTGAGCGTGGCGATGTCCACCACCGCGTCCGGGTCGAGCTCGGCGTCGGCGTAGGCGAGCGCGTCGGCCAGCACCAGCCGCCCCTCCGCGTCGGTGTTGAGCACCTCCACCGTGCGGCCGCCGTAGTGCTTGATGACGTCGCTGGGCCGCTGGGCCGTACCGGAAGGCATGTTCTCGGCCGCCGCGACCAGGCCGGTCACCCGCACGGGCGCGCCGAGCCGGGCGAGCGCGGAGATGACGGCGATCACCACGGCGCCGCCCGCCATGTCGGTCTTCTGGGTCTTCATGTTCTCGTTCGGCTTGAGCGACAGGCCGCCCGAGTCGAACGTGATGCCCTTGCCCACCAGCACGACATGCCGGTCACTCGGCTCGGGCGGGGTGTAGGAGAGCTGGATGAGGCGGGGCGGGTTGGCCGAGCCCCGGCCGACGGCCAGGATGCCGCCGAAGCCGTCCGCCTGCAGCTGCTCCTCGTCCCAGACGCGTACCGGCACGTCCTGCTCGGCCGCGCGCTCGGCCAGCCAGAGCGGGTTCTTGACCGACGCGGGGGTGTTGGTCAGGTCGCGGGCCAGCGCCACCGCCTGCGCGACGGTCTGGCCGCGCCGCACCGCGTCCTCGTCGGCGCCGACGAACGTGAGCGCCCGCACGGCCGGTTTGCCCGGCTCACCGATCTTGAAGGTGTACGCGGCCAGCAGCGCGGCCTCGGTGAAGGCCGTCACGTCGCCCTCCGGCGTCACCACGACCAGCGCCTGCCTGCCCTTGACCTTGCGGGTGAGCGCGGCGGCGGCCTTGCGCAACGCGCGCGGCGAGCCGTCACCGACCCCGTACAGGAGCACCCGGCCGACCCCGTCGGCCCGCGCCACCGGGACCTCCACCACCTCCCCCGCCTCTCCCTTGGCGTCGTAGTGCGCCAGCAGAGCGGCCGTCGGCACGTGCAGATCCAGCTCGACGGCGGGAGCGAGCTCGGCGGCGTAGGGCACGGCGAGCAGCTCGACATCGGCCGGTACGTCGGCCACCACCGATGCCGTGGTCTCAATGGGCACGGAAATCCCCCTCAAACGTCAGCGGCCCTGGCGCGGACGCACGCCAGGGCCGTGGAACGACCTGTGTCTCGGGAGCTCTCAGCCGACGACGTTCTTCAACGCTTCGCCGAGCGCCTTCGCCTCGTCGGCGGAAATCTCCACGACGAGCCGGCCGCCACCCTCCAGGGGGACCCGCATGACAATGCCGCGCCCTTCCTTGGTGACCTCCAGCGGACCATCGCCGGTCCGCGGCTTCATCGCCGCCATGCGTGCATCCCTTCCTGCCTTGGGCTCCCGCGGCCCGCGGTTTCCGGCCGCCCCTGAGGATGGCCGACGCATTCACGTCATCTGTGATGTCCTATTCTCCCGCATCGAGAGCGCTCATGGGTAACGATCTCCTCCCAGAATGCGTTGTCCATGCTGGCGAAGGCGGCCAAACTGGACTTCGTGCATGCTCGCGCCGCTCTGTTCGACCTCTATGGAGACCACCTGCGCTCGCGCGGTGGACAGGCGTCCGTGGCCGCGCTCGTACGGCTCATGAAGCCCCTCGAAATCGCCGCCCCGGCCGTACGGACGGCCGTTTCCCGCATGGTGCGACAGGGCTGGTTGCAGCCCGTCAGGCTGCCCCAGGGCGCCGGTTACGGACTTACGCCGAAGTGCGTCAGACGCCTGGACGAGGCCGCCTTGAGAATTTACCGAGCCGGAACTTTGAGCTGGCGTGGCCGGTGGCACGTGATCGTCTTCGGTCCGGTCAAGGACCGTCCGCGCAGGGAACGGATCCGCGCCGACCTGACCTTCCTGGGGTACGCCGCGCTGTCGGAGACGACGTGGATCGGCCCGCGCTCGTCGATCGAACTGGACAACCTGCTGGAGGGCGAGGGCGTGCACGCCGACAGGTTCGACGCGGCGCTCGAGGGCGATCCGCGCGAGCTGGTGGCCCGCGCCTGGGATCTGACCGCCATCGGCGCGGCGTACGAGCACTGGCTGTCGGAGGCTGTCACTCTGGTCGGCGCGCTGCCTGGCGGCGCCCCGGCTGATCAGGTGTTCGCGACCAGGAGCAGACTCGTGCACGGATGGCGCAACTTCCTGTTCCGGGATCCTGGCCTCCCCCCGGAGCTGCTGCCACCCGCCTGGCCGGGCGAGAAGGCCAGGGCCTACTTCGAGCAGGAGGCGGTCCGCCTGCTGCCCGCGGCCGCCGCGTTCGTCGACAGGGAGCTGCCTTGATCCGCTATGACGTGACCGATGCCGTCGCCACCATCACCCTCGACCGGCCCGACGCGATGAACTCGCTGACGGCCGAGGTGAAGGCGGCCCTGCTCGACGCGCTACGCCGCGCCGCCGCCGACCCCGAGGTCCGCGCGGTGCTGCTCACCGGCTCGGGACGGGCCTTCTGCGCGGGCCAGGACCTGCGCGAGCACGCCGGCAACCTGGAGGCGGGCCGCGGCCTGGCCGACACGGTCCGCGCGCACTACAACCCCATCGTCGAGCTGATCACCACGATGGCCAAGCCGGTCGTGGCGGCGGTCAACGGCGTGGCCGCCGGGGCGGGCGCCTCACTGGCCTTCGCCTGCGACCTGCGGGTGGCCTCGGACAAGGCCAAGTTCGCGATGGCGTTCGCCGGGGTGGGCCTGGCGCCCGACTCGGGCGCGTCGTGGACGCTGGCCCGCCTGGTGGGATTGGGGCGGGCGACCGAGCTGCTGCTGCTCGGCGAGCCCCTCGGCGCGGCCCGCGCGCTCGAACTGGGCGTGGTCACCCGCGTGGTGCCCGCCGACGACGTGCTCAAGACCGCCCATGAGCTGGCCGTACGGCTGGCGGCGGGGCCCACCAGGGCGTTCGCGGCCACGAAGCGGGCGCTGGCCTACGCCGCGACGCACTCGCTGCCCGAGACCCTGGCCGTGGAGGCCGACCTGCAGGACGAGTGCGTGGCCACCCAGGACCACCTCGACGCCACCCGGGCCTTCCTGGCCAAGGAGCAGCCGACGTTCCACGGCCGCTGAATCCGCCTCGCTACGGCTGCGCCTGCCGGGCGACGCAGCCCTCGATATGGTCGTTGACCAGGCCGATGGCCTGCATGAGGGCGTACGCGGTGGTCGGGCCGACGAATCTGAAGCCGCGCTTCTTGAGGTCCTTGGCCAGGGCCTTGGAGGCCGGGGTGATGGCCGGGACGTCGGTCATCGCCCTGGGGACCGGGGACGCGGCGTCGGCGTACTGCCAGACCAGGTCGGACAGGCCGCCGGGCAGGTCGAGTGCGGCCCGCGCGTTGGCGATGGTCGCCTCCACCTTGGCGCGGTTGCGCACGATGCCGGGGTCGCCGAGGAGGCGGGCCACGTCCTGCTCGGTGTACGCGGCGACCTTGGGGATGGAGAACTGGTCGAAGGCGGCGCGGAAGTTCTCGCGCTTGCGCAGGATCGTCAGCCACGACAGGCCCGACTGGAAGGCTTCCAGGGAGACCCGCTCGAAGACACCGTCGTCGCCCCGGACCGGGCGGCCCCACTCCTCGTCGTGGTAGGTGATGTAGATCGGGTCCGCCA
Organism: Nonomuraea aurantiaca; assembly: GCF_020215705.1. GTDB lineage: Bacteria > Actinomycetota > Actinomycetes > Streptosporangiales > Streptosporangiaceae > Nonomuraea > Nonomuraea aurantiaca. The sequence goes on from NZ_JAIWNB010000026.1 coordinate 113,871, forward strand.
TCCCCGGCCAGGTACAGCGGATCACTTCCGACACTTGCGTCACTTGCGCTCGTCCCTGTCCTCGCCCGGTGCCACCCGCACCGGCTCACTCTCGCGCTCCAGCCCCTTGTCACTCGACTGGGCCAGGACCGGCTCGCCGTCGCGGACCGACTCACCGTCGCGGGCCGGCTCGTCTTCCGTCGCCGCGGCCGAGGCGTCGAACGCGGCCGTGTGATCGGCCGGCGTGTCGGATGGCGGGGCGTCGTCTTCCGGCTTCACCGCAGCGTCCGCCACGACCTCCGGCTCCGCCACCGCGTCCGGCTCCGCCACCGCGTCCGACTCCACCGCGACCTCCGGCTCCGCCGTGACGTCCGGTTGGTCGGGCACCGCCACCGCGTCCTGAGGCTCGTCCGTGGACGGCTCGGCGTGCCGGTCTCCCAGGGCGGCCGCCTCGACGGCCGAGTCCCCCTCCTGGGAGAGGTCCCGGGGCGCGGCCGGTGGCTCGTGGTCGGTGCGCAGGCCGGCGCCCGGAGCCGCGTAGACCTCCTGGCGGGCATACAGTCGGCTCGACAGCAGCTCGGAGACCCGCTGTTCGAGCACGGCGATCCTGGTGTCACGGGCGCTGATCGCCGTCGCCGCCCTGCGCAGGGTCTCGTCGACACTCTGCGTGTGATAGCCGACCAGGTTGACCGGCAGCTGCAGCGCCATGAAGTCCACCGCCGTGAGCTGCCCGGGCTCCGGCAGGTCGAGAGGCGGCACATCCGGCGGGAACTCGGTCAGCTCCCCGCCTCTTCCGAGGGAGACCAGGACCACGCAGGCCAGAATGGCGAGCGCGGCAATGGCGAGTACGACCAGCACATTGGCATCGTACTCATACGATCGACGCACGAGTCCCGCACTTGCCGCGCCTGTTACGTCTTGGGACTCCCCGGGACGGGTCAGCCGGTGGACTCGCCGAGCTCCTCGACGCTGGGCCGAACCGGCGTGCTGGTGGCCTCCAGGTGCGCGAACGCCTCCTCGACCGTGTTGGTCCAGGAGATGGCGTCGAAGACGTTGGCCCGGGTGAAGCCCGCGTCGTACATGTTCTCGATGAGCTGCCGCAGCGGCGCGTACAGACCCCACGGGTCGAGGATCACCAGCGGACGGTCGTGGATGCCGAGGACGCGGGCCGTCCAGATCTCGAAGAGCTCCTCCAGCGTGCCGATGCCGCCGGGCAGGACGAGGAAGGCGTCGGAGCGCTCGTCCATGGCGGCCTTGCGCTCGCGCATGCCGGTGGTGACGATCAGCTCGTCGGAGCCCGTGTCGGCGACCTCGATGTCGACCAGGACCTGGGGGATCACGCCGATGGTGCGGCCGCCGGAGGCGCGGGTGGCGGCGGTGATGGCGCCCATGCACGAGACGGTGGCGCCGCCGCTCACCAGCGTGTGGCCACGCTGGGCGAGCTCGGCGCCGACCTCTGTGGCGAGTTGGAGGTATTTCTCGTCAATCTTCTGGCTTGACGCGCAAAACACGCAGATATTCACACATTTGAGCTTATTGGGGCTCGGCCGGCTGGGCGGCGACGGCGCCCTGCTCCTCCCGGAGCTGCTCGGACCGCTTGAGGTCGGCGTCGACGATGATGCGTACGGCCTCGTCGACGTCGTCGGTCACGGTGATGAGGTCGAGATCCTGCTCGGCGATCTTGCCGGTGTCGAGGAGCGTGCTCTTGATCCAGTCCATCAGGCCGCCCCAGAACTCCGAGCCCATCAGCACGACGGGGAAGGACGTCACCTTCTGCGTCTGCACCAGCGTGAGCGCCTCGAACAGCTCGTCGAGCGTGCCGAACCCACCAGGCAGCGCGATGAAGCCGCACGAGTATTTGACGAACATCGTCTTGCGGACGAAGAAGTAGCGGAACTCGATGCCGAGGTCCACGTAGTCGTTCATCCTCTGCTCGAAGGGCAGCTCGATGCCGAGCCCCACCGACACCGCGCCCTCCACGTCGAGGGCTCCCCGGTTGGCCGCCTCCATGATCCCGGGCCCGCCGCCGGTGATCACCGCGTATCCGGCCCGGGCCAGCGCACGGCCGAGCGCACGGCCCACGCCGTATTCGGCAGAGCCCCCGGGCGTGCGGGCGGAGCCGAAGACGGTGACCGCCGGGGGCAGCTCGGCCAGCTGCCCGAACCCCTCCACGAACTCCGCCTGGATGCGCAGCACCCGCCACGGGTCCATGTGCACCCAGTCGGCGGGGCCCTGACGGTCGAGCAGCCGCTGATCGTGGGTGGTCTGCAGCGCGAGACCGCCGCGGATCACGGCCTGCCCCTGACGGCGTTCCGGACGTGTCTGTTCCATGCGGTCACGCTAGCCCAACGCCGGGCGACCCCGCGCACAACGAGCGCTAGTCACCCGATAGAGGGCCTCTGAGGCAAATGCCCTGGTAGATGGGGCTAAGAACCCGCGTAAAAAATCTTGAAAGAAGCAGGAACCAGATTTCGACCTGCCTGCGTCTAACTGCCGAGGGTGCTGCTCGGGACTGAAAGTGGCTTTCCCCGCCAAATGGCCGGCGAGGAAAGCCACTTTCACTTTGTCAGCCAGTCCAGCAGGGCCCGCTCGCTCTCCACGATCTTCGTGAGCGACACGTACTCCCCCTGCTGATGCGCCAGGTTCGGGTCACCGGGACCGTAGTTCACGGCCGGCACCCCCAGTGTGGAGAAGCGCGCGACATCCGTCCAGCCCAGCTTGGCCCGCGGCGTGCCGCCGACCGCGGCGGTGAAGGCCGCCGCCACCGGGTGGGTGAGGCCGGGCCGCGCGGCCGGGGCGCCATCGGTGAAGCGGACCTCGAACCCGTCGAACACCTCGCGCACGTGCGCCTGCGCCTGCTCGATCGACAGGTCGGGCGCGAAGCGGTAGTTGACCGTGACCACGCACTCGTCCGGAATCACGTTGCCCGCCACGCCGCCGCGCACGCCGACCGCGTTGAGCCCCTCGTGGTAGGCCAGCCCGTCGACCACGGGCTGCCGGGCCTCGTAGGCGTTGAGCCGGGCCAGGACCGGCTCGATGCCGTGAATGGCGTTGACCCCGAGCCAGGACCTGGCGCTGTGCGCGCGCTTGCCGGCCACGGTGATCTCGGCCCGCAGGGTGCCCTGGCAGCCGCCCTCGATCACCCCGTCCGTGGGCTCCATGAGCACCGCGAAGTCGGCCGCCAGCCACTCGGGGTGCTCGCGGGCCACCCTCGTCAGCCCGTTGCGCTCGGCCTCGATCTCCTCGCAGTCGTAGAAGACGTAGGTGACGTCGCGGTTGGGCGCGGGCACGGTGGCCGCCAGCTTGAGCGCGACCGCCACCCCCGCCTTCATGTCCGAGGTGCCGCAGCCGAAGAGCAGGTCGCCCTCGACGCGGCTGGGCAGGTTGCCGGCGACCGGCACCGTGTCGAGGTGCCCGGCGATCAGCACCCGCTCGGCGCGGCCCAGCTCCGTACGCGCGACGAGTGTCTCGCCCGATCTGTCGACCTTGAGGTACGGCAACACCGCCAGCGCCTGCTCGACCGCCTCGGCCAGCGCCCGCTCGTCGCCGCTCACCGACTCGATGTCCACGATGGCCGCGGTCAGCGTCCGTACGTCCTGTGTCAGGTCCAGCATCAGGTGTTCACTCCGTGTTCGCGCAGCACCTCGTTGAGCGCTGCCTTGTCGTGGCGCTGCCCCGGCTCCAGGCGCTTGATCACCAGCACGCAGGGCAACCCGAACGTGCCGCCGGGGAACTCCTTCTGGCGGGTGCCGCCGACGGCGACGCACCAGTCGGGTACGCGGCCGCGGCCCAGCTCCTCGCCGGTCTGCACATCGATCACCGGGATGGAGGCCGACAGGATCGTGCCCGCCCCGACGACGGCGCCGCGTCCCACCCGGGCGCCTTCGACCAGCATCGCACGGCTGCCGATGAGGGCGTCGTCCTCCACGATCACCGGCACGGCGTTGGGCGGCTCCAGCACACCGCCGATCCCTACTCCACCGGACAAATGAACGTTTTTCCCGATTTGGGCACAGGAGCCGACCGTGGCCCAGGTGTCGACCATCGTGCCTTCGCCGACGTACGCGCCGATGTTCGTGAACGACGGCATCAGCACCACGCCGGGCGCCAGATAGGAGCCCCAGCGCGCGATCGCCCCCGGAACCACCCGCACCCCGTCGAGCGTGGTCTTGAGCGGATGCCGGTCGTGGTGCTGGAAATCGCCCACCTGCGACCTGGCCAGGCCGAGCACCTGGAAACTGAGCAGGATCGCCCGTTTGGCCCGCTCGTCCACGACCACCTCGCCGTCCGACAACCGGGCGGCCCGCGCCTGTCCCCTGTCGAGCAGGTCGATCGCGCTCACCACCACGTTGCGCGCGTCGAGGTCGCGGGGTGACAGCTCCCCGCGACGCGCCCACAGCTCGTCCACCGCGGATACGATCGGTGACACACTGCTCACGTGCCTCATGGCCACGGAGCTTATCTGGCCGGGTAGGTTTCTCAGCGTGCGCCTGCGCTTCTCCCGCGGAGTCATCACGATCGCGGTCATCGTTCTGCTCCTCGCGGTGGGCATCTCCGTGGGCCTCTACCACCTGCTCAAAAAGGCGCAGCCGCTGGCCGTTCCCGAAGCCCACTGCAGTGTCAAGACGCCCGTGGGCGACCGGGATCTCGAGATCGAGCAGGCCCAGATATCGGCCACCATCGCGGCCGTCGCGGAGCGCCGCAAGCTGCCCGAGCGGGCGGTGGTGATCGCCTACGCGACCGCGCTGCAGGAGTCGAAGCTCTACAACCTCGACTACGGCGACCGTGACTCCGTCGGCGTGTTCCAGCAGCGCCAGTCGCAGGGATGGGGCAAGCGCAAGCAGCTCCTCGACCCCGTCTACGCGACCAACCGGTTCTTCGCCGCGCTGGTCAAGGTCAAGAACTACCGGAAGATCCCGCTGGCGGACGCCGCCCAGGCCGTGCAGCGCTCGGCGGGCGGCTACGCCTACGCCCAGCACGAGGAGGACGCCAGGATCCTCGCGGCGGCGTTCACCGGGCGTGTCCCGAAGGCCGTGCACTGCTGGTACCCGCCGCCCAAGGCGAGCACCCCCGCCCCCCAGGCCAAGACCGCCGAGGCGCGGCGCCAGCTCGCGCGGGCGCTCGGCGACCCGTCCATCTCGACGCGCAAGCGCGGCTGGCTGATCGCCGCCTGGTCGGTGGCCCACGCGCAGAAGTACGGACTCAAGCGCGTCGGCTTCAACGGCGCCACCTGGACCAACGACATGAACCTGGAGGGCTGGCAGTCAGGCGGCAAGGCGACCGACAGCAAGGTGGACATCTCCTAGACGGGCCTTAAGAGGTGGCGCGGCTGACGATGCTGATCGAGCCGGGCGGCAGCGGCCTGGCGTAACTGGCCGTCCATCTGCCGCCCTGGATCCGCTCGAAGGACAGCAGCCGCCCGTCGGAGGCGCGGTAGTCGGCGAAGTCGAGCAGCCCCCGCTCGGCGTTGCCGGTGTTGCCCTCCGACCTGAACGCGGCGGTGCCCCGCTCGATCGGGTGGAACTCGACGCCCTCCATGATCAGCATGCTCTTGGCCGGCACCATGCCCTCGGTGGGCACCTCGGTCCAGATGAGCACCTCCAGATGCGACGGCTCGCCCTCGGCCGTGCCCTGCCGCGCCTCCACCGACAGCCACTGCATGCGGCGGGAGCTGTCACGCAGCCGGTATTCGACCCACTGCATGCCCTGCCACGAGATGTACATGGCGCCGAGCACTCGCGCGGGCGATCCGTGCACCTCTATCCGGTCGCCGACCTTGATGGTGCGGGGATCGACATAGTCGGATCCGGCGTACCCGGGCATGCTCACCGGTGCCGGCAGCGGGGCCTCGGTGGCCGCGATCTCGACCGGCTGTGCGGTCGTGCGGCCCTTCCTGTCCTGGCGCATGGTGGCCAGGAAGGCACCCAGCAGCAGGAGGACGGTGGCGACGCTCAGCCCGAGTACGACCACGAAGGTCATGCTCATCGATCAGCTCGCTCCACTCGCGGTCTGCCTCAGCAAACGCCGTTATCAACTTATGTGTGCCCTGCTTCGCGGGGGATCCTACTGGAGGCGGCGCACCGCCGCACTGATGCGTTCATCAGTGGCGGTCATGGCGATACGGATATGCCGTCCACCTGCCGAACCGTAGAATTCCCCCGGCGCAACCAAAATACCGATTTCGGAGAGCTTACTGACCTGTTCCCAAGAACTGGTCCCGTCCGTCGCCCAGAAATACAGGCCGGCGGTCGAGTGCTCGATGCTCCAGCCCGCCTTCTCCAGCACCGGCCGCAGCTGGACGCGCCGCCTGGCATAGCGCTCGCGCTGCTCCTCGGCGTGCGCGTCGTCGCCCAGCGCGGCCGTCATGGCGGCCTGTACGGGGGCCGGCATGAGCATCCCCGCGTGCTTGCGGATCTCCAGGAGCCGCTTGACCAGAGCCGGGTCGCCGGTCACGAACCCGGCGCGGTAACCGGCCAGGTTGGAGCGCTTGGACAGCGAGTGGACCGCGAGCAGCCCCTCGTGGGAGCCCTCGCAGACGTCGGGATGCAGGATGGAGACGGGTCGCTCCTCCCAGCCCAGCTCGATGTAGCACTCGTCGGAGGCGACGACCGCGCCGCGCTCGCGCGCCCAGGCCACCACCTTGCGCAGGTGCTCGACGGGCAGCACCCGGCCCGTGGGGTTGCCGGGCGAGTTGACCCAGACGAGGTCCACGTGCTGGGGCCCCAGCGCGAGCAGGCCGTCGGAGGCCGTCGCCTCCGCCCCGGCCAGCCGGGCGCCCACGTCGTAGGTGGGATAGGCCAGCTCGGGGAAGACGACCCGCCGGGCGCCCAGGTAGCTGGGCAGCCAGGCGACGAACTCCTTCGAGCCGATCAGCGGCAGCACGTCGCGCGGCTCGACGGTGACCTCGTGCCGGCGGCGCAGCCAACCGGCGGCGGCCTCCCGCAGCGCCTTCGTCCCGTGGGTGAGCGGGTAGCCGGGGCTGTTGGCGGCCTCGACGAGCGCGCTCTGGACGAGCGGCGGCACCGGGTCGACGGGCGTGCCGACCGACAGGTCGACGATGCCGTCGGGGTGCGCCAGCGCACGCGCCTTGTACGGCTCCAGCCGGTCCCAAGGGAAGTCGGGCAGGTTGTTCACGGTTCTCCAGGTATCAGGCGTGCACGTCCACAGCCGATCAGGCGTGCGCGCCGTACGCCCGGCAGCGGGGCCCGCCGTTCGGGCGCCCCGCTGCTGGGTGCGGGCTAGTGCTCTTCGGCCTGCGGCGGCAGCGCGGCGACGACCGGGTGATCCTTGTCGATCTTGCCGACCTTGGAGGCGCCGCCGGGCGAGCCCAGGTCCTCGAAGAAGTCGACGTTCGCCTTGTAGTAGTCCTTCCACTGCTCGGGAAGGTCGTCTTCGTAGAAAATGGCCTCGACGGGGCACACTGGCTCACAAGCGCCGCAGTCCACGCACTCGTCGGGGTGGATGTAAAGCATGCGCTCGCCCTCGTAAATGCAATCAACGGGGCACTCCTCGATGCACGCCTTGTCCAGGACGTCCACGCAAGGCTGCGCGATGACGTAGGTCACCTCGAGCTCCTTCTCTCCGCACCATGGCATGACTCTGACGGCGGTCCGCTAGCCCTAGTATTGCCGTGCTTGCCAACTGGCCGGAACGGAGGGTGGCAAACTCGTGGCGGCTCGCCTGGTGATCGCGATCACAACCGCGGACGTCGGCGCCCGGATCACCACCCGCAGGCGGGTTCCGGAAGGCTTCCGTGACGCCGTCGGGATTCTCGAATCCTGGGACGGCGGCGTGCTGCGTGTCCGCAAGAGGGACGGCACTCTGGTGGAGATCTCCGAGGAGGCGCTGGTGGCGGCCAAGGTCGTTCCGGCCGCGCCTCCTCGACCTGAACGGTAGTAACGGCGAGTATTCGTTCTGTGACCGTACGTACCTGCGCCGCCGTAGCCGCCCTTATCGCCAGCGCCGGATGCGGCGCGTCGTCGTCCCCGGCCGAGAAGCCGCTTCCGCCGGTGAACGTCAAGGCCGCCTCCATGAAGCAGGGTTTCACGACCCTCGACAACCTCGCCGCGACCGCCAAGCGGGAAGGCTCGCTCACCGTGATCGGGCTTCCCCGGGACTGGGTCAACTATGGCGCGATCATCGACACCTTTACCGACAAGTACGGCATCAAGGTCAATGAGCTCGAGCCCGGCGCCAGCAGCCGGCGCGAGATAGAGGCCGCCGCCCAGCTCAAGCCCGATGTGTTCGACCTGACCCTCGACGTCGCGGTGGCCGAGGCCGCCAAGTTCGCCCCGTACAAGGTGCAAGGCTGGCAGGACCTGCCCGATCACATCAAGGACCCCGGCGGCGCCTGGTACGGCGTCTACGGGGCCTACATGTCGCTCGGCTACGACCCGCGCAAGGTCCCCGCTCCTGCCTCCTTCGCCGATCTGGCCGCCAAGCCGGGCTACCTGGTCGCGCTCGACGGCGACCCGCTGCACTCGGCGGCGGCCTTCGACGGCGTGATGGCCGCCTCGCTGGTGTCGGGCGCGCCACAGCCGCAGCGCGGTGTCGAACTGTTCGCCAAGCTCAGGCAGGCGGGCCGGCTCACTGACCCGGCCAAGGCCAACGTGATCGTGGACTGGGACCACCTCAACGCCGCCCGCAGCGCCCGCGACGCGGAGGCGTGGAAGGTGACGATTCCGCGTGACGCGCCGCTCGGCGATTACCACGTGCAGGCGATCAGCAAGGACGCGCCGCATCCCGCCGCGGCCCGTCTCTGGCAGGAGTTCCTGTTCTCCGACGAGGGCCAGAACCTCCTGCAGAAGGGCTGGGCCCGCCCCGCCCGAGGGGAGGCGATGCTGATGCGCGGCACGCTCGACGCGGAGCAGGCCGGCAAATTGCCCGTCGCGCCCGGACCGCCGGTGCTCCTCACGATTCCGCAGACAGATGCCGGAAAGGTCTATCTGCGGAGGCGTTGGACGCAAAGTGTGCGATGAGACCATTGTGACTTGATATGTCGCGGAGACAATCAACCTCTAAAGTGAACAGACAGCACGGCCACAGGGGGCCCGATGTCTGACGAATGAGAGCTGATCGTCTTGCGATACGACACACCGAGCTTGGAGCGGTGGAGCAGTCGCGCCTACGACGGCAGTTTCGGCTACGTCTCGACGCAAGGCGCGCCTCTGGTGGACCTGCTCGATCCGCGGCCGGGAGAGCGCGTGCTCGACCTCGGCTGCGGCACCGGAGTGCTGACCGCGCAGATCGCGTCGCGGGGGGCCGACGTCCTCGGGATCGACGGCTCCCCCGCCATGATCGAGAAGGCCCTGGCCCTTTATCCGGGTGTCGACTTCATCGTCGGCGACGGGCACGACTTCAGTGTGGCGCTGGCCTACGACGCCGTCTTCTCCAACGCCGCACTGCATTGGATGAGCCGCGACCCCGTCTCCGTCATCGCCAACGTGCACGAGGCGCTCACGCCCGGCGGCCGGTTCGTGGCCGAGATGGGCGGCGCGGGCAACTGCGCCGAGCTCACCGCCGCCATGCTGACCGCCTGGCGGGAGTACGGTCTGCGCGAGCCTGACCTGCCCTGGTACTTCCCCACGCCGGCCGAGTACGCCCGCCGGCTGGAGCAGGAGGGCTTCGTGGTCCGGCTGCTGGAGTACTTCGACCGGCCGACGCCGCTGGAGGAGTGCCCGCAGGGGGCCGCCGACTGGGTGCGGATGTTCGCGTCCTCGGTCATCGAAGGGCTGCCGCCGGACATCGTCGAGCCGCTGCTCCAGCGGGTCAACGAGCTCGCCGCACCCGCTCTGCGCAGGGAGACGGGCTGGATGGCCGACTACGTTCGTCTACGCTTCGCCGCCGTCCGGCGCTGATACGTAGTGGATGATGCGTAGGGGAGTTTTGCCGGACTATGGTCTGTTCGTGGGCGGCGGGAAGAGTGGCGGAAGAGAGTAAGGCTGCACCGCTGACGAAGTTGAGGAGCCTTGCGACGACACGGCGGCGTGAGGGGCTGGTGAACGGAACGGGATGAATTTCTGCCTGAGCGACCTCGTACCACCGTTGAGGTGGAGCGACGCGTCCACGATCACGCTGCTCACCGGGCAGCCGGAGCTTCCGGACGCCTGGTGGCGCAGCCTGCCCATGCCGCTCGTGCTCGCGGCCATCGGCCCCGAGCCGCTGGCCGAGCTGCTCACGGAGATCGCGCTTGAGCACTGGCCGGCCGCCGCCGTCGGCGACGTGCTGCCGGCGCTGCACGTCCTGGATCCGGACGAGGCCGACGAGCCGCAGGTGGCGATCGCGCTCGACCGCGCCGGGTCGTGGACGGGGCTGCTCGCGCTGACCGGCAGGGAGCTGGTGGACCAGCCGTTCATTCAGGCGCGTCCGGTGCTCAACACGCTGTTCTCCGCGGCCCTGGTACGCCTCGCACCCCAGCTCCAACGCTCGTCGGCGCCCGTATCCGCCCCGGCCTCAGCCCCGGCCCTCGCCGCCCTCGCGCCCGAGGCCGTGCCGGTCGCCCTGCCTGTGGAGGCGCCGCCGGTCGCCGAGGAGGCTCGCGTCGCCGAGCGGGCCCCGATCGCCGAGCAGGCGCCGGAGCGCGAGGAAGCGCCGGACGCCGAAGAGGCAGTGGCCGCCGAAGCGGCAGTGGAGGCCGAGGACGCGACGGGAGCCGAGGACGCGGCAGAGGCAGAGGAGCCGATGCTCGACGCCGACGACGAGCCGGTCATCGACGAGCCGGTCGTCGACGAGGCCGCCGAGCCGGAGCCGGAGCCGGAGCCGGAGCCGGAGCCCGAGCCCGAGCCCGTCCTGGACGCCGCCGACGAGCCCGCGCCGGAGCCCGCCGCCGAGGAGGCCGCCGCGCTCGAAGCCGAGGGCGAGGAGCCGGAACCGCAGGACGCCGAAGCCGTACCGGAGCCCGAGCCTGAGCCCGCTCCGGAAGAGGCGACACCCAAGTACGACACACCGGACTTCGAGGCGGCCGAATCGGAGGAGCCGGAGCAGGAGGAGCCCGCGGGGCACGAGCTGCCCGAGCTGATCGAGGCCGCGTTCGCCGGTCTGGACGACAAGAGCTGGGCCGTCGCCCAGAACCGGGTCTTCACCGACCAGCCGTCCGCCGTGGACCAGCTCGCCAAGCTGTTCGCCGTGCCGCCCGCCGACATCTCCGCCACCGAGACCGAGCTGCGCGCCCGCCTCGGTCAATGGCTGGCCAGCGAGGAGGCGGCGCCGTACCGGGCGCACCTGGACGAGCTGCGCCGGACGATCGGCCCGGCCGCCCCCAGGGAGCAGCTGATCGGCGCGGCCGACTGGCACGCCAAGGAGATCCACGCGCTGGAGGTCCCCGCCTGGCAGTTCGTGCTGGCCACGCTGCCGTCTGAGCCGCCCGCCAGGCCGTCTGAGCCGCCGGCTCCTTCGGAGCCGAAAATCATTGAGGTCCCCCCGGCGTCCGCGTTCGCCCAGGTGCCGCCGATCCCGTCGCCGCCGCCGGGGACGCCGCAGTTCCAGGCGTTCGCTCCGGCCGAGGTCATGGTGGGCGAGGGCAACGGGGCGTCGAACGAGCCGGTCAAGCCGTACCAGCCGTTGAAGGACGTCTCCCAGACCAGGCGGTGCTTCCGCCAGCCGGACGGCCGGTGGTGGCTGCGCATCGACGTGACGGCCGAGCAGCTCGGCGGCGGCGAGTGCGCGCTGCCCACGGGGTTCGCCACGTACCTCGGGCTGTCGCCAGGAGAGAGCAGGACCGTGCGGAGCGCGGCCGGCGAGCTGACCATGGTCTGGCACGGCAGGCCGGTGCTCGAATCCGTCGAGCGGCTGCTCGCGGACGTCGGCGCGAAGGAGGGCGGGCACCTGTTCCTCACGCTGTCGGACGAGGGCGTGCTGCGGGCCAGGCACCTGCCGGTCGCCGCGCAGGGGGCCGAGAAGATCACCAAGGCGCTGCGCCTGGTCGGTTACACCGCTCCCGGCGGGACCCGCGACCAGGCCGCCAGGGTGATCGCCACCAGGATCGGGATGACCGGACCTGTCGGGCTGCCCGACCTGCTCACCAGGCTCCGCGAACGCGGGGACCGCGACCTGCTGCAACTCTTGGACTGAGCCGTGCCGCGGCTGGCGATCGCCCCGGACTTCCCCCGGGACCTCAGCGCACTGGCACAGCCGGTGCGCAGGGACGCCGTGGTCGCACTCCGCCGCCTGCTGCTGAACGTCTCGGGCGCCCCGCACCCCGAGCGGGTCAGGGGCGCCAGGGATCCGCGGGTCGCCACGCTTCGCCTTACGTCGGGCCATCGGGGCGTGGTGGTGCGTCAGCGGGACGTGTACTGGCTGCGTACCGTGCTCCCGGATCCCGAGGCGTGGTCGTACGCGCAGCGCTACCGCTACGGGATCAACCCGGTGATCGGCGTCGTCGAGGAGTGGGACGCCGAGGCGCTCGAACGGGTCGAGCCCGCGTTACGGCGATCGGCGAGTGCTTCGGGGCTGTTCGCCCCGATCTGCGATGGTGATCTGCTCGCGCTGGGCATCGACGTACTCGCGCTGCCGCTGGTACGGCTCATCAGCACCGAGGCCGACGTGGAGGCGCTCGAACCGCTGCTCCCCCCGACCCAGCACGTGCCGCTCGCGGTGCTGGCCCGGGGCGGCTCGCTCACCGAAGCCTGGCGGGAGCTGGACGCCTGCCGCGCCACGGACGAGGACGCCGACCGGATCGATGTAAACGACTTCTACGCGGCGCTGCGCCGCAGCCCGGACCGGGCGGTGTTCGTGGCCGACAAGGTGGAGCTGGAGCGGGTGCTCGACGCGCCGGAATGGTGCGCCTTCCCGCGTCCGGAACAGCACCGGCTGGCCCGCGCCGCGCGCTACGAGCACCCGGTGCTGGTGATCGGCGGGGCGGGCACCGGCAAGACGATCATCGCGCTGCACCGGGCGGCCCATCTGGCCGCGCACGGGAGCGGGCCGGTGCTGCTGGTGACTTACTCGCAGGGGCTGGGCGAGGACCTGTCCGACCGGCTCGACCGGCTGATCGACGACGGGGTGACGCGCAAGCGGGTCGACGTGGACAACGCCGAGCGGCTGGCGATGCGCATCGTGGCCGGCGCGGAGGGCCAGCGCCCCGCGCTGATCGGCCCCGGCGCGCGCACGCTGGCCGAGCTGACCGACGAGGCGCTCCGGCTGCTGTCGAGGGCCACCGGTGACCTGCTCGACGACATCGAGCCGGGCCGCAAGCCGTACCGGCACGTCGTGGTGGACGAGGCGCAGGACATCAGCCCGTCGCAGTGGCGGCTGCTGCGGGCGGTGGCGCCGCGGGCGCACGACGACCTGTTCATGGTCGGCGACCCGCACCAGCGGATCACCGACACGCACGTGACGCTCGGCTCGGTGGGCATCCCCGCCCTGCAGCACACGCTCAAGGTGTCCTACCGGCTGCCGCAGGAGCTGCTGTCGTTCGCGGTCCGGCTGCGCGGCGGCGGGCCGGTCGACGGGCTGGTCAAGGGCATGTCCCCGCTGTACGGGCTCCGCGCGCTGCGCAACGGCGAGCGGCCGGTGCTCAGGGCGTACGACTCGCCGGAGGCGGAGCTGGCCGGGCTGGTGGCCACGGTCGCCTCCTGGCTGGACGACGGCGTCCCGGCCGATGAGATCGCCGTCGGCGCGCGCACGCCGAAGCTGGTCCGTGAGGCGCGCAAGGCGCTCGGGCGGGCGGACGTGCGGGTGTCGGCGTTCCAGAACCTGAAAGGGCTGGAGTTCGAGCGGGTCGCGCTCATCGGCGTGGCGGAGGGCGTGGTGCCCGAACCGCCGCCCGACGAACCGGGGGCCCGGGCGAGAGCATTGCAGCGGGAACGGAGCATGCTGTATGTAGCCTGCACGCGGGCCCGATCCATGCTCTATATCTCCCATTCAGGAAGAGGTAGCCCTTTTCTGTCGCTCTGATCACATAGTCTGAACTGCGGATATCTTCCCATTGCCGGTTGGACCCCAATGAACCTCAGCCTGAGCGACCTCGCGCCACCGCTGCGCTGGACTTCCCCTGTGCAGATAGCGCCGATCGTGGAGGAGCCCCAGCTACCCGAGGCATGGTGGCAGACGATCCCCCTCGACCGCGCTTGCGCCGTCATCTCCGCGCAGACCGTGGCGGGCCATCTCGCCGATCTCGCCGTGGCCTGCTGGGGGCACCTGCTGGTCGGCGACATCCTGCCGCTGCTGCGTTTCTCCGACCCCGCCGAGGCCGAGCGTACTCCGGAGATGCTGGGCAAGGACGTGGTGCAGAAGCTGTTCAGCGGGGTGTTCGAGCGGCTGCTCGAACCTCCGTCTGAGCCGGTCGCCGTGTCCGTGGCGCGGCCGGACAAGCCACTGCCCGAATTGATCGACGGCCTGTTCGCGGCGCTGGACGAGCGGCAGCGGGCCATCGCCCGCGACCGCCTGTACGCCTCGCAGCGGGCCACGCTGGACGAGCTGGCACAGCGCTTCTCGGTCACGCGGGAGCGGATCCGGCAGATCGAACGCGACCTGCGCGACCATGTCGAAGCCTGGCTGGGCGGGCCGGACGCGGTCTCGCTCGTCGCGCACGTCACCTGGCTGCGCGGCCGGCTCGGCTCGGCCGTACCCGCCGACGACCTGGCCGCCGCCGTGCCGTGGCACCGCGGCGAGCTGCGCACGCTGGGCATCCCCGCCTGGCGGTTCGTCCGCACGCTGCTCACGGGGTACGAGCAGGCCGACGGCTGGCTGATCGCGGGTGGCGCGGACGAGCTGAGGGAGAAGACGCGCCAGCTGTTCACCGACGGGCCGCGGCCGCTCGGCGAGGCCGTCGCCATGGTCACCCAGCTCGGCATCCGCGAGGACGTGGCCGAGCGGTGGATCCTGGCCGTGCCGCAGCTGCGGGTGCTGGAGCAGAACGTGGTGCCGTGGCCGCGCAGCATCAACGAGAAGGCGGAGGCGGTCCTGGCGGTGGCCGGGCGGCCGTTGACGCCGGAGGAGATCCAGGAGCGCATCGGCGAGGACTACAGCCTGGTCGGCATCCGCAACCAGCTCACCGCCGACGAGCGGTTCCGCCGCGTGGACCGGAACAAGTACGGGCTGACCAGATGGGGCGGCGACGAATACCTGGGGATCAGGGAGATGATCGCCAGGGAGATCGAGCGCGCCGGCGGCGAGGCGTCGGTCAGCACGATCGTCTCGAACCTCACCTCCCGCTACGACGTCAGCGAAAGCTCGGTGCGCGCCTACTCGGGCGGCCCCGGGTTCGAGCGGACGCAGCGGGGCTGGATCCGGGTGGCGGGCACCTCGCCGACCGGTGAGGCCGAGCCGTACCAGCCGCGCAGGGACGTGTCGGAGACCCGGCGCAGCTTCCGCAGCCGCGACGGCCGCTGGTGGCACCGCGTCGACGTCAACGCCGAGCACCTGCGGGGGTCGGGGTCGCCGCTGCCTACGGGGTTCGCGGCGTACCTGGGGATGGCGCCCGGCGGGCAGCTCACGGCCGCGACGCCGTCCGGGGACGTGGTGATCAGCTGGCACAACCAGCCGACCATGGGGTCCATCAGGAACGTGCTGGCGGACTTCAAGGCCGGGGAGGGTGACCACGTCTTCCTCACCGTGTCCGACGGGGGCGAGCTGCTGACCCGCTACCTGCCCGCCGCGGCTCCGGGGATACCGCCGTTGAACCGGGCGCTCTATCTGATCGGCTACACCGCTCCGGTCACCTCGGAGATGGAGGGGCTGCGGCTGATCGGGGCGCGCATCGGGTTGCCGGACACGGCGACGCGCGACGAGGTGCTGGCGCGGCTGCGGGAGCGGGGGGACCGGGACATCGTCGGCTTCCTGGGCGGCTGACGTCTGGTCCTCTCTTTGGTCGTCTCTTTGGGCGTCTGGGGTTCCTCGGAGGCTTTCTCGGAGGCTTTCCTTGGAGGCCGGGGCTAGGCTCGGGGGATGTTGCGGATCTACGACACGCGCGCCAGGCAGGTCGAGGAGATCGCCCCCGCGCGCGCCATGCGCATGTACTCCTGCGGGCCGACGGTCTACCGCCACGCGCACGTCGGCAACCTGCGCTCGCAGCTGCTTTCCGACCTGATCCGGCGGGTCCTGGAGCGGCAGCGGGTCCGCATGGTGGTCTGCCAGAACATCACCGACGTGGGCCATCTGGCCGACGACACGGAGGCCGGCGAGGACAAGGTGCTCATGCGGGCGCGGGCCGAGGGACGCTCGCCGCGTGACCTGGCCCGCTACTACGAGGACGCCTTCAAGCGGGACACGGCCGCCCTGAACATGCGGCCGCCGGAGCACATGCCCCGCGCGAGCGAGACGATCGACCTGATGATCGAGCTGATCGCCAAGCTGATCGAGCGCGGACACGCGTACGCGTTGCCGGACGGGGCGGTGTACTTCGACGCCACGTCCTTCCCAACTTACGGCGAAATTTCCGGAAACCGCCTCGACTCCCTCCGTCCCGACGCCACCGACCCCCGCAAGCGCTTCCACGCCGACTGGGCCCTCTGGAAGCCCTCCGACGGCGAACTGTCCTGGGAGGCCCCCTGGGGCCGCGGCTTCCCCGGCTGGCACATCGAGTGCTCGGCCATGTCGCTGCACTTCCTCGGCGAGCGCATCGATCTCCACACCGCCGGCATCGACCTGCGCTTCCCCCATCATGAGGACGAGCGGGCCCAGTCGAACGCGGCGGCCGGCCACGAGGTGGTGCGCCATTGGGTGCACGGGGAGCACCTGCTGTTCGACGGGCGGAAGATGGCCAAGTCCACCGGCAACGTGGTGCTCCTGTCGGACGCGACCGAGGCGGGCCTCGATCCGCTGGCCGTGCGTCTGGCGTTCCTGGAACACCGCTACCGGCAGCAGCTCAACCTCACCTGGGACACCCTGCACGCGGCCGACAGGACCGTACGGCGGTGGCGGGCACGGGTGGCGGAGTGGTCGGAGTCGCCCAGCGCGCCGATGGCGGCCGACTACGTGCGGCGGGCGGAGACGGCCTTCGACGACGACCTCGACACGCCGGCCGCGCTGCGTGCGCTGCGTGAGCTGGAGCGGGACGAGGCGGTGGCGCCGGGGGCCAAGCTGGAGTCGTTCCTGCATCTGGACCAGGTGCTGGGGCTGGACCTGGCCGTCGAGATCGGGCGCTCGCGCGGGTCGGCGTTGCCGCCGGGGGCGGCGGAGCTGCTGGCCGAACGGGCGCGGGCCCGGGAGGCGGGTGACTGGGCGGCGTCGGACCGGTTGCGCGAGTCCCTTGTGAGCATGGGTGTCCGGGTTTCCGATACACCCTCCGGACAGGTGTGGGAGTAGCCGGCCCTTCGCTCCCCCCCGGCTGCTGGAACCCCGTAGACGGCGGTGTTTCAGGAGGGGCTCGTGGGGCGGGAGTAGTGATCGTGGGCTGTCAGACTTGAGGGGCTGCGCGAGAGATGGAGGTCTTCGTGAGGTTGCGGCCCTACGCCTGGATGCCCTGGCCGTTCCGGTGGGTGGCGCGGGCACTGACCGTGGTCCTCGTCCTCGCGCTGGTGCTCGCCGGGGTGCTCGTGCACACGGTGCGACAGTCGTTCCCTCAGGTGGACGGAGCCGTACGCCTGCCCGGTTTAACCGGGAATGTGGAGATTTATCGTGATAAAGCGGGAATTCCGCAGATCTACGCGGACACGGCCGAGGATCTGTTCATGGCGCAGGGGTTCGTCCACGCGCAAGACCGGTTCTGGGAGATGGACTTCCGGCGGCATGTGACCTCGGGGCGGCTGTCGGAGCTGTTCGGCAAGGCGACGCTCGACAACGACAAGGCCATCCGGACCATGGGCTGGCGCAAGGTGGCCGAGCAGGAGCTGCCCGAGCTGGGTGAAAGCACCCGCCGCTACCTCGACGCGTACGCCAAGGGCGTCAACTCCTGGCTCCAGGCCAACCCCAACGCCTCCGACCGGAGCCTCGAATACTCGGTGCTCAAGGTGCAGAACGGGTCCTACAAACCCGAGCCATGGACCGCGCTCGACTCGGTCGCCTGGCTCAAGGCCATGGCCTGGGACCTGCGTTCCAACATGGAAGACGAGATCGACCGCGCTCTGGCGCTGACGAAGCTGCCTCGGGACCGGGTCGAGCAGCTGTACCCGGATTACCCGTACGACAGCCATATGCCGATCGTCACCCAGGGCACGATCGCCGACGACCGCTTCGACGACCGCGGCCGGCTGCCCGCACGCGGCACCTCGACGGATGGCACCACTCCGCGCGGGCAGGGCGCGGCCAGGGCGCTGGCCCAGGCCGCGAAGGCGCTGGACGCGGTGCCCGGCACGATGAGCGCCGCGGACCGCGAGGGCATCGGGTCGAACTCGTGGGTGGTCTCCGGCGAGCACACGGCCAGCGGCAAACCCTTGCTGGCGAACGACCCGCACCTGTCGGCGCAGATGCCGTCCGTCTGGTACCAGGTCGGGCTGCACTGCCGGAAGATCACGGAGTCCTGCTCCTATGACGTGACCGGATTCAGCTTCTCCGGCGTTCCCGGCGTGGTCATCGGCCACACCGACAAGATCGCCTGGGGCTTCACCAACCTGGGCCCCGACGTGGCCGACCTGTTCCTGGAGCGGGTGAAGGGCGACACGTACCTGTACAAGGGCGAGTCGGTGAAGCTGGAGACCAGACAGGAGAAGATCAAGGTGGCCGGTGGCGCCACGGTCACCCTGGACGTCAGGAGCACCCGGCACGGCCCATTGATCAACGAGGTGATGGGCGACGTCAAACCGAGCGACGGCGCGAACGCGGTGGCCCTCCAGTGGACCGCTCTGACGCCCGGCACCACGGTCGACGCGATCTTCGCGCTGAACGCGGCCACCGACTGGCAGGAGTTCCGCGCCGCGGCCGCGCTCTTCGACGTGCCCGCGCAGAACCTGGTGTACGCCGACACCGAGGGCCACATCGGCTACCAGGCGCCCGGCCGCATCCCCGTACGCGAGAAGGGCGACGGCACGTGGCCGGTGCCCGGCTGGACCGGCGAGTACGACTGGCGCACCGCCCCCATCCCCTACGACCAGTTGCCCTCCATGGAGGATCCCGCCGACGGCTACATCGTGACGGCCAACAACGCCGTCATCGACCCGAGGCATTACCGGCCGCTGCTGACCAAGGACTGGGCGTACGGCTATCGTTCCCAGCGCATCATCGACCGGCTCAACCAGGAGATCGCGAAGGGCAAGGTCGACGCCGCGACCATGTCCAAGATCCAGCAGGACACCCAGAACGGCCTGGCCAAGACCCTGGTCCCCGCCCTGATGCGGGTGCCTCTGGCGGGTCCGGCCGTACAGGCCAGGCAGTTGCTGAAGGACTGGGACGGCTCACAGGGCGTCGACTCGGCTCCCGCGGCGTACTTCAACGCGGTCTGGCGGCAGCTGCTCAAGCTGACGTTCGACGACGACCTGCCCGCCGGTGCCAGGCCGAACGGCGGGGATCGCTGGTACGAGGTCATCAAGCGGCTGCTCGAAAGCCCCGACGACCCGTTCTGGGACGACACCACGACCAAGGGCCGTACCGAGACCCGCGACGACATCGTCCAGCAGGCGCTGGCCTCGGCCTATCAGGAGGTGTCCGACCGGCTAGGCACGGACGTCACGGCCTGGCGCTGGGGCGACCTGCACCAGTTGACGCTCACCAACGGCTCGCTCGGCACATCGGGCATCGCACCCATCGAGGCACTCTTCAACCGGGGCCCGTTCGAGGTGCCGGGCAGCAAGGACGCCCCGAACGCCACTGGCTGGAACGCGCAGCGCGACTACACGGTGACGTCGGTGCCGTCGATGCGGATGATCGTCGATCTGGGCGATCTGGACAAGTCTGAGTGGATCAACCTGACGGGGGCTTCGGGGCACGCGTTCCACGACAACTACTGGGACCAGGCGCCGCTGTGGGCAAAGGGACAATTGCTCCCGATGTATTCGAAACCTGCAACCGTCAAGAAGGCCGCCGCCCACACCTTGCGCCTCACCCCCTGACAGTGACCTGCCGGGGCGCTCCCTGACCTTTGCCCCTTACGCCCTGATCTGGTGGGGCGCTCCTTAGCCTCTGTGCTTCATCCCCTGACCTGGCAGCTACGACCACAGCTGTATGCGGAATCAAGACCCTGGGCTGACGCCCGCAGCCCCTCCTCCACATCACCATGGCGAACATGACTCGCCTCTGGTACCTGATCGGACTGCTGCTGATCGTCTCCGGGCTCGTCCACCTGGGCGTGCTCGTGCTCGACGGTGGCCCGTGGGACGGCCCTGTGTCGTGGCGCAAACCGTTCACGTTCGGGGTCTCGTTCGGGTTGAGCGTGCTTTCGCTCACCTGGGTGTCACAGTTCATCCGGCTACGCAGGCGCAACGTCCTCCTTGGCGTCTTCGCCGTGGCCTCGGTCGTGGAGGTCGCGCTCATCAGCGTGCAGGCGTGGCGCGGCGTCCCCTCGCACTTCAACATGTCCACCGACGTGGACTCGCTCATCGCCAGAACACTGGCCGCCGGCGGCTTCACCCTGATCGCCATAGCAATCTTCATGACCATCTCCGCCTTCCGCCCGTCACACCCGGATACCGGCGAGCCGCCCAGCACGGATCCCGGCGGGTCTCTCATCGTGCAGTTGGCCGGGTCGGTTGGCGGGCGTTTGGCCGGATCGCCCAGCATGCGGCTGGCCGTCCAGGCCGGGTTAGGCACGTTCCTGGCGGCGATGGCCTTCGGGGGCATCATGATCGCCCGCGGAGTGGTCGAGGCCATGACCGGCTCCCAGCAGCTCGCCTACACGGTGGCCGGCTCGCTCAAACCCGCCCACGCCATCCTCATGCACGGTGTGCTGCTCCTGCCCGCCCTGGCCTGGCTCCTCTCCCGCACCCACCCGTCCGAGCAGACCCGCCTGCGTGTCGTACGACTGGCGATCTGGACGTACATCACCGTCTCCGCGATCGTCTCGGCCCTGGCCCTCTTCGACATCACCATCGTCAGCCCGTCAACCGCCTCGGTGCTCTGCGCGGGCGCGATCTCAGGCCTGGCCATCGGCGCCCTGGCTCTGGGCACGTATCTCCCCCACATCAGGAGACGAAGGAGCGTGACTCCCCGATAGCCAGATCCCACAGACCCTCTCGTGGCAAGCTCTGGGCGCGCCAGGCTGACCGTGCCGCCTCGATCGGCGCCAGCAGCGGCTCCCCCGACAGCACAAACGTGCCCCAGTGCATGGTGGCCATCCGCCGCGCCCCGACGTCCAGACACCCCTGCACCGCCTCCTCGGGGTTGACGTGCGCGGCCTTCATGAACCAGTTCGGCTCGTACGCGCCCACCGGCATGAGCGCCAGGTCCAGCCCACCGAACCTGTCCCCGATCTGCGCCAGCCGGTCTCCGTAGCCGGTGTCGCCCGCGAAGTAGACCGAGCGGTCGATCACCCACCCACCCCAAAGCGTCTTGCACGTGTCCCAGACGGTCCGCCGACTCCAGTGGTGGGCGGGTACGAAGTCGAACGTGACACCGTCGATCGACGTGGACTCCCACCAGTCCAGCTCCGTCACCCGGGTGAAGCCGCGCCGGTCGAACCAGGGCTTCAGCCGCGCGGGCACGAGGATGGGCGTGTCCCTCGGCAGCTTGCGCATGGTGGGCGCGTCGAGGTGGTCGTAGTGGTTGTGGCTGATCACCACGGCGTCGATCCTCGGCAGGTCGCTCCAGGCGACACCCGGAGGCGTCAGCCGCTGCCGTACACCGGGAATCCTGCGCGACCACACCGGATCGGTCAGGATCGTCAGCCCTCTGATCTGCAGTACGAATGTGGAGTGACCCACCCAGGTGACCATGGTCTCGCCGGTGGCGGCCCGAGGAAGACCGCCGTTGCGCAGCACCGGAATCTGATCGGCGTCACCGATGTCCGGACGGAACGCGCCGTGCCAGGTGACGCTCAGCAGCTCACGAAACTCGGGGAGGGGGGCGGTGAGGCGGTCTTTGAAGCTGTCCGGCCAGTGCGGGACTTCGATCGTCTGCGTCATACGCGTCGCTCTGCCCTACGTAGCGGATCAGTCACGCGGACCGTTCGCGACCTGCGCCGCTTCCCCACCAGAGGCGTAAACGGGTCACCCCGGCCCACCCCGACCCGCCCCCCTCCTCCACCAGAGGGGTGCGCGTGGGTATCCGCCGTCGTCGAGTCCGGCCAGCCGTTCGAAGACGTTGTACGAGGCCTGGTGCCCGCAGACCACTACGGACACGAGCATGGCCACCAAGTAGAGCGGGAGCATCGGCAGGCCGGCGCAGCAGGCCCACTGGGTGGCGTGCCGCCCCTCGTGCCGGATGAGTTGGTCTTCGAGCGAGTCGCGCCTGGTCAGGACCACATTTCCGACGGTGAAGGCCCCGGCGATGGGGAAGCGGTAGCGGTAGCCGAACGCGAGGACGAGGCCGTTGGGCCCACCCTGCCTCGTGGCACCGCCTACGACGGAGATCAGCAGACCGAGCGGGGTGGAGAGGTTGACGTAGTTCACCGCCCGCCGGAACCGATAGCGCCTGTTCATGCGTTTCAGCCTTGACCAATCTTGACAAGACGGAATAATGATCCGCGTCCTGAAATCTCCCCCAAGAGCAGGATTATGAGATTCACCATTGTGGGCGCGCTGGTCGGCACCATGGCCTTGGCCGGAGCCGGCGGAGTCGCGATCACCCAGACGTCAGCGTCCGATCCCCTCAATTCCACTGGCCCTCCTCTCCGCGTAGAAGTGGCGTTACCCGCCGCCGCCCCGACGACGACCCCCACCCCTGAAGTCGGGAAGTACACCGCGAAGACAAAGGTCGTCAAGAAGAAGGGCGTCTCGTATCTGGATGTCTCCATCAAGTACGACGGAGCGGCCAGGTTCAGTGTGAAACAGAAGGTCTGCAAGGCCAAGTCCTGCAAGACGACGGCCACCGACCTCCCCGTGACCACCGGCGCCGGCCAGATCAGCAAGAAGATCGGCAAGGGCAGCTACAAGGCCAAGGGCAAACCCGGCATCAAGGTCAAGGTCCTGCCCTGGCCCACCCGCACCGTGACAGCCACCCCAACGGCGACGATCACCGGCACCCCTGGCACCAGTGATTCGGTAACCAATACGGCGACCGCGACTGTGACCGAAACTGCCACGGCGACCACCACGGTCACCCAGCAGGCCACGGTCACGGTCACTGAAGCCGCCCCAGCGGCCACGGTCACCGCAACGGTCACCTTCACCTGCCAGCCCAACACCGCAGAACCGTTGGCCCCCACCGAGACCCCGACAACCCCAGAACCCCCGACCACCTCGGTAACCCCGGAACCCACCCCGACCCCGACCCCATCGGTCACGGCGTCGGACACGGCGTCTCAGGCAACGCCCGAGACGCCACCGAACACAGCGTCCGAGACGGTGACATCGACCGAGTCCGCCGCGGAGCCGGTCCCCACGTGCCCGGCAGCGGCGGAAACGCCGTCGGGGACCCCCACGGCGGAAACACCGACGCCAACGGACACAGCGTCCGAAACACCGGCGCCAGCGAACACAACCCCCGTTCCCGAGGCCCAATAACCCCGGCCCCGCCGACCCAGCTCCCCATCCGGGGCCGGGTCGGCGGCCACCGTGGCACACAGGCACATAGGCGCCCAGGCGCACGAGCACGTGGCCGCACGCGCGGGCACACGCGCACAGGCACACGGGGCTCATCGGGCTCGTCCGGACATACAGGGCCCTGCAGGACCCACGTTTCACCCGCAGCACCTACATTCCGCCCGTAGGAGCCGCATTCCCCCGAAGAGCCGACAGTGCCCGTCGCATAGGGGCACCGGCCCACACATGACTACGGCCGGGGTCAAGAATGCGCACGTCACGGCGTCCAGCGACCTCCACCGGAGGAGCGTGCCCCTGGACAGAGCCCGACCCCGTGCGGCGGGTGGGGCCCACCGGGCCTGCCGTAAAAGATCCCAAAACAAGTCGGCGACGCAGCTGCCTCCATGCTCATAAGGTCTTGTAGCGGCCCTGGTGGTAGAGCAGCGGACGGTCGTCGGCGCGCGCGCCGAGCGCAGTAACCCCACCCACCACGATCGAGTGGTCGCCGCCCTCATGGACGGAGGTCGTCCGGGCCTCCAGCGTCGCCACGGCGTCGGTGAAGAGCGCCACGCCCGATTCGCCTCGATGGTGCGCCCAGCGTGCCAGTTGCCCGTCGAGCTCCCGCCCCCGATGCGCGAAGAACCGCGACGCGTCCTCCATGGACGCAGGCAGCACCGACACCCCCCACACACCCGCCTCCATCACGGCGTCGTGGAACCGGGCCACCTTTTCCGCGCAGAACAGGACGAGCAGCGGGTCCAGTGACACGGACGTGAACGAGTTCACGGTCATCGCGTGATCGATCCCGTCGAGCCTGGTCGTGACGATCGCGACTCCAGTGGCGAACCGCCCGACCACCTTGCGGTAGATGTCCCGATCAACGTGCTGCTCTGCGGAACCATGGTGCACGATCGCTACTTTATGCCTCTAAGTCGGGTTCCTTGGCTGCTGGCCATGCAACAACCAGGAGCCGCCGCCCGACGAGGGCGCCAGCCAGAAGGCCACGAGCACCGCCGCCATGCCCCCATAGAGGTAGACGAACCCGGCGGGGCCGTTACCGGAGATCACCAGGTCGCCCTGCGACAGCTTGAGCGAGAACGGCATGGACACCAGGAGCCACCCGAGCGCCGTCACCGACACCCCGAGGCGCGAACCCATGAGCTTGCCCGCCCCGAGACAGACCCCGAAGAGCGCGAGCAGCCAGCCGATCGCCGAACCCGGGATCAGCCCGACGAACGGCAGCGGACCGACGTGCCAGATCGCCTGCGTGAACCCGCCCACGATGCCCATGACCAGCCCCAACATGAACAGCATGCCGTAGGCGGCCCCACCCAACGCCGACTCGGCCGGGCTGCGTTGCTCCATGAGGAACGAGGTTAGTGGATGCCCGCGAAGAGATCATTCGCGAGGCCGGTGACCGCCCCCCAAGAGGCCGTCCGTCAAGAGACCGTCCGCGAGGTCAGTGGATGCCCGCGAAGAGATCATTCTCGCGGGTGTGCGGCGCTCCCAGCCCGCCCGCCTCGATCGGCGCGCCGGGGATCGCTTGGCCGGGCGTGCCGAGCGCCAGGATGTAGTGCTCGACGCCCAGCGCCTCCTGGCCGATGTTGTTCGACAGCGCGAACCACGGGTCGGCCACACTGATCTGCGTGGCGTGCGCGCGCATGGCGTCCAGCTTGTTGCCGACCCACGGCCGCGCGTCGATCTCCGTGGTGATCACCTCGTCGGGGCTGGCGAACGGCATGTCGTCCACGTCCTCGACCAGGAAGCCGACGTCGGCCGCGCGCAGCGCCTCGGTCGTACGGCGCATCACCGACCTGGCGACGGCCGTGTGGTAGAACTTCGTGATCCGCCACGGCGCGCCCTCGCCGAAGCGTGGGTCGGCGGCGAGTTCGTACGCCCGCCGCGAAACGCGATGTGCCTGGATGTGGTCGGGGTGCCCATAGAAGCCGTTGTCGTCATATGTGACCAGGACCTGGGGCCGTACCTCGCGGATGACCTTGACCAGCTCGCCCGCCGCCTCGTCGAGGTCGGCCTGCCAGAACGCGCTGGGCCGGTCATTGGAGGCGACGCCCATCATGCCCGAATCGCGCCAGCGGCCCGGTGCGCCAAGGAAGCGGTGGTCCTCGACGCCGAGGGCCTTGCAGGCCATCGCGAGTTCGGCGATGCGGTGCGTGCCCAGCGTGTCGTCGCGGTCGGCGGCCAGGTGGGCGAGCTCCTGGGGGATGACCTCCCCCTCCTCACCGAGCGTGCAGGTCACGAGCGTGACGTGCGCGCCTTCCGCCGCGTACTTGGCCATCGTCGCGCCGGTGCCGATCGACTCGTCGTCGGGGTGGGCGTGCACCAGCAGCAGCCGTCGGTCAGTCATGCGTTCGAGCGTACTGGCAGGATTAGGGCATGAGTGAGAGCTTCCCGCGCCTGTCGGCCAGGACCCGCAGGTTCACCCTCGGAGTGCCCAGGGGCTTCACGATCTCCCCCGACGGCGGCAAAGTCGTGTTCCTGCGGACGAAGTCCGGCACCGACCCGGTGACGTGCCTGTGGGAACTCGACACCGAGACTCACGTCGAGCGCCTCGTGGTCGACCCGCGCACGCTCGACGCCGACGACGGCGACCTCCCGCCCGAGGAGCGCGCCCGGCGCGAGCGCAGCCGCGAGCAGGCGGGCGGCGTGGTCGGCTACAGCACCGACTCCTCGGTGACCAGGGTCGCCTTCGCACTGGCCGGCGGCCTGTACGTCACCGACCTGCCCGACGGCGGCACCCGGCGGCTGGAGACGCCGGGTGCGGTCATCGACCCCCGCATCTCCCCCGACGGCCATCGGGTCGCGTACGTCAGCGGGGGCGCCCTCCGGGTGCACGACCTCGCGACAGGTGACGACCGCGCCCTCGCGGAGCCCGAGTCGCCGACGGTCACGTACGGCCTGGCCGAGTTCATCGCCGCCGAGGAGATGGACCGGATGCGCGGCCACTGGTGGTCGCCGTCGAGCGACGCGCTCCTGGTCGAACGGGCCGACGAGGCTCCGGTCCACACCTGGCACATCGCCGACCCGGCCAACCCGGACCGGCCCGCGACGGCCCAGCGCTATCCGGCCGCCGGCACGCCCAACGCGGTGACCCAGTTGTTCGTGCTCGGAGTCGACGGGTCGCGCGTGGCGGTGCCGTACGAGGACGAATACCTCACGACGGCCGCCTGGAGCTCCCATGCGCTGTCGATCGTGACCATGTCGCGTGATCAGAAGAGGCTGCGCCTGTTCGCGATCGATCCGGCGACCGGCGGTTCCACGCTGGTCCGCGAGGACACCGATCCGGCCTGGGTCGACGTCGTCACCGGCGTGCCCGCCCATCTCGACGACGGCTCGCTGGTCTGGGTGGCCGCCGACGGCGGCGGCAATCGCCTGTTCGTGGGTGACCGCGCCGTCACCCCGCCCACCCTGCAAGTACGCGCGGTGCTCGACGTCGACCACGACAGCGTGCTGTTCAGCGCGAGCGGCGACCCCACCGAGATCCAGTTGTGGACCTGGGACGGCCACTCGCTGCTGCCCGTGTCGACCCGCTCCGGCGTGTTCTCTGGGCGGATGTCCGGCGGCGTCGGCGTACTGACCGAGCAGAGCCTCGACGCCGAGGGTGTGTCCACCACGGTCGTACGGCGTGACGGCATGGCCATCCCGATCCCGTCGCTGGCCGAGCGCCCCGGCCTCGACCTGCGGGTCTCACTCGGCCGCTCCGGCCGCCGCGAACTCGCCACCGCCGTGGTGCTGCCCTCCTGGCACGAGCAGGGCTCGCGGAAGCTGCCGGTCCTGATGGATCCGTACGGCGGGCCGCACGCGCAGCGGGTGCTCAACCGTCGCGGCGGGTATCTGGAGAGCCAGTGGTTCGCCGAGCAGGGCTTCGCCGTCATCGTGGCCGACGGCCGCGGCACCCCGGGCAGGGGCCCCGCCTTCGAACGCGCCGTGCTGAACG
This sequence comes from Nonomuraea aurantiaca, assembly GCF_020215705.1. Classification (GTDB taxonomy): domain Bacteria; phylum Actinomycetota; class Actinomycetes; order Streptosporangiales; family Streptosporangiaceae; genus Nonomuraea; species Nonomuraea aurantiaca. The sequence continues at coordinate 141,291 of NZ_JAIWNB010000026.1, forward strand.
ACCTGGCCACGCCCCCGCTGGAGGACCAGATCGACGCCCTGCAGGGAGTGGCCGAGCAATACCCCGACGACCTCGACCTGACGAAGGTGGCCATCAGGGGCTGGTCGTTCGGCGGCTTCCTGGCGGCCCTGGCCGTGCTGCGCCGGCCCGACGTGTTCCACGCCGCGGTGGCGGGGGCGCCGGTGACGGACTGGCGGTTGTACGACACGTGTTACACCGAGCGCTACCTGGGGCATCCGGACGAGCAGGCTGACGTGTACGACAACTCCTCGCTGTTCGGCGACGCGGCCAAGCTGGAGCGGCCGCTGCTGCTGATCCACGGGCTGGCCGACGACAACGTCGTGGCCGCGCACACGCTTCGCTTGTCGTCGGCGCTGCTGGCGGCGGGGCGGCAGCACAGCGTGCTCCCGCTGTCGGGCGTCACCCATATGACGCCGCAGGAGGTCGTGGCGGAGAACTTGCTGCTGCTGCAGGTGGAGTTCCTGAAGAGGTCCCTGGGCGTGTGACCGCCTGGGGCGGGCCGTGGCCTGACTCCCCGCACCACGGACGACCGCCCAGAGCGGGACCGCGGGCTGACGCCGCTCTGTAGGTGCCGCTCGTCGGGCGACCACTCGGGGTGGGCCGCGTCTCAGGTGGCATCAGCCCGTGGCATGACATACCACGGGCTGATCCGCCTCCCTCCAGACCAGCCCCTGGTCCGATGCGCCCAGCACCCCCTCTGCGGGATCGTCGTGCGCATGCTCAAGCACATCTCCATCTCCATCGCCATCGCCCTCCTCGGCTCGAGCGCCCAGTCCCAGCAGGCGGCCACCCTCGACTGGGCCGCCTGCCCCAATGACAAGGCCGGGATGACCTGCGCCGACCTCCAGGTTCCCGCCGATTGGCATAAACCCGACGGCCGCAAGATCACCCTCAAGCTGGGCCGGCTGAAGGCCACCGGTTCCTCCTCCGAAGGGTCGGTCCTGGTGGCCTACGGCGGCCCCGGGGGCCCCGGCATCGCCTTGACCCAGACCTTCGCGGACCTCTGGGCCAAGCTGCGCGAACGGATGGACGTCATCACCTGGGACACCCGCGGCTACGGCGCGCAGTTCAGTGGCCTCAGCACCGGGCTGGCCTGCACCTGGACCCGCATACCGCTGCCCGATTTCCCGAAAGACGACGCCGACTTCGGACGGCTCTCCGACACCAACCGCGGCTACGCGGAGGCCTGCCGCAACAAGGACCCCGAGCTGTTCGCCAACATGAGCTCGGCCGACCACGCCAGAGACATGGAGGCCATCAGAAAGGCCCTGGGCGACGCCAAGCTCAACTTCTACGGCGCCTCCTACGCCGGGATCTACGCGCAGGACTACGCCCGGCTCTTCCCCGGCCAGGTGCGCACCATGGTGATCGACGGCACGATCAGCCACAGCGGCACCGACTGGACCACCGACATGGTCAACATGGCCAAGGACAACGAGACGTCCTTCGCCCGCTTCTTCACCTGGTGCGCCGGCGCCGGCAAGTGCCGAGAGCTGTCCGCCCAGTGGCGCGGCCTGGTCGCCAAGGCCGACCGCTCCCCGGTCCCCGCCAAGTCGGCAGGCATCGCCTATACGGGCCGCGACCTGCAATCCCTCGCCCTGGGGTTCGCCTACCAGGGCCCCGACAGCTATCCCAAGCTGGCGGAGGCCCTCCGCAAGGCCGTGCGCGGCGACGCCTCCGACTTCGTCCCCGCCCGCGGCTCCCGTTACCCCGACCAGTCGACCGGCGTCACCGAATGCACCGACTGGCCGCGCCCCTCCGGCCGCGCCGAGCTCGACAAGGTAATCGCCCGGCTCCGCAAGATCGCCCCCAACGCGGGAGCGGCCAACACTCTGGCGACGGGCACACTCGGCTGCATCGGCTGGCCGGTGCCGGTGACCAATCCGCCCGCACCCCTCCCCAAGGGCCTGCCGCCGATGCTCGGCGCTGGTGCCTGGCGCGAGTCCGACGCGGTCGCCCGGATCCTTACGCAGGTACCGGGCAGCGCCACCATCCGCCACGAGGGCCCAGGACACACGCTCTTCGCTTCCAACGAGTGCGCCCGCAACCACATGTTCCGCTACTTGACGGACCGCACTTTGCCGTCCCCTGAGACGAAGTGCTGACCGCCCCCGGAAGCCGCCTCATCGACGGCCCAAGAGCGGCCCAGCAGGATCCGGTGACCAAGAGCTGGTGACCGAGAGCCAGTGAGAGCCGGTGAGACCTGGCAGCCCAGGGTCGGCGACCAGGAGCCGACCGTCGGGACCCAGCGAGTCGGCGGCCACGACCCGGTCACCAAGAGCCAGCGACCAGAAGTGAGTCATCAAGTGTCGGTGACCGGGAGCGGGTGGTCAGGAGTGCTGTGCCAGCCACTCTGCCGACTTGTCGGTGGCGACGGAGTGGGTGGTGGCCGGAGTCCCGTGCCAGCTACTCCACAGAGCCGCGTACGAGCCGCCCTCCGCCACCAGCTCATCGTGCGACCCGAGCTCGCTGATCCGTCCGTCCTCGACCACCGCCACCCGGTCCGCGTCGTGTGCCGTGTAGAGGCGGTGGGCGATGGCGATCACCGTGCGACCGTCGAGCACCGCCGCCAGCGACCGCTCCAGGTGCCGGGCGGCCCGGGGGTCGATGAGCGAGGTGGCCTCGTCCAGCACCAGCGTGTGCGGGTCCGCCAGCACCAGGCGGGCCAGCGCCAGCTGCTGGGCGTGGGCAGGAGAGACGGCCAGCCCGCCGGATCCGACGACCGTGTCGAGTCCGTCGGGCAGGGCGAGCACCCAGTCGAGCGAGTCGACCGCCGCGAGGGCCGCGCGCACGGCGGCGTCGTCGGCGTCCGGGCGGGCGATCAGCAGGTTGTCGCGGAGCGTGCCCTTGAAGACGTGGTGCTCCTGGGTGACCAGCGCGACGTGGCCGCGCAGGTCGTCGAGGGGCAGATCGACCAGGGGCACACCGCCCACCGACACCGCGCCCGTACGCGGGCCGTGGATGCCTGCCAGCAGCCTGCCGAGCGTCGACTTACCCGCGCCCGAAGGGCCGACCATGGCCAGCCGCTCCCCCGGCCGGACGGTCAGCGACACACCGTGCAGCACGTCGCGGCCCTCGCGGTAGGCATAGCGGACGTCGTCTGCCTCCAGCAGTTCGCCCGTGGGCCGGGCGGTGGAGGCGGTCCGGTCGTCGGGCACGTTCGCCACGCCGAGCAGCCGGGCCATGGCGGCCCCGCCCACCTGCAACTCCTCGATCCACATGAGAAACCGGTCGAGCGGGTCGATGAGCTGCTGCGCGTACAGGGTGGCGGCGGTCACCTGGGCCAGCGACACCCAGCCGTTGGTGTAGAACAGGCCGCCGATGAGCAGGGTCGAGACGACCGGGATCACATAGCCCAGCTCGACGGCGGGATACCAGATCGTGCGCAGCCACAGCGTGTAGCGTTCGGCGGCGAACGAGCCGCGGATGTCGTTCGCGGTCCGCGCCTCCCGCCGCCGCTGGAGGCCGAGCGCCTCCACGGCCCTGGCGCCCTCGACGGTCTCGGCCAGTCCCTCGGTCATGTCCGCGTAGGCGGCGTTCTCGCGCAGGTAGCCGTCGCGGGCGCGGTTGAGGTACCAGCGGGTGGAGATCCAGAGCAGTGGCGCCGCGATCAGCATCGGCAGCATGAGCAGCGGGCTGACCAGCACCATCGCGCCCACGGTGATCGTGAAAGTGACGATCGCGATCAGTGTCTCGGGCACGGCGTGCCGGACGGTATGGGAGAGGGAGTCGACGTCGCGGGAGGTCCTGGTGATCAGGTCGCCGGAGCCGGCCCGCTCTACCGTCGACAGCGGCAGGCCGAGCACCCGGTCGACGAACTCCTCACGCAGCTCGGCGAGGACCTTCTCGCCGAGCTTGGAGGAGGCGAGCACCGCGTAACGCACCAGAGCGCCCTGCCCGAACAGGAACGCGCCGATGCCGACGGCGAGGAGCAGCACGTTGACGTGACCGCCGTCCTGCACGTTCTGCACCAGATTGCCGAGTTGCCAGGGCACGGCCAGGCCCACGATCGCCGCGAGCCCGTGCAGGGCCAGCACGACGGTGAGCCGACGCGGATATTTGAGCGTCAGCCGCCTGGCGTAGGCGCGCACCTGTCTCTGGTCGGCGACCGGCAGGATCTCGCGGGCCATCGTCAGTCCTCCCCTCTCGTCACGGTCGTGGTGTATTCCGGCGAGGTCGCCAGCAGGTCGCGGTGCGTGCCTTCGGCGAGCACCCTGCCGTTCTCGACGTAGATCACGTGGTCGGTGCGGTCGAGCACCAGCGGGCTGGTGGTGCAGACCAGCGTGGTCTTGCCGACGCGGGCCTTGGCCAGCCGCTCACCGATGCGGGCCTCGCTGTGGGCGTCCACGGCGCTGGTCGGCTCGACCAGGATGAGCACCTCCGGATCGGCGAGCAGTGCCCTGACCAGCCGGAGCCGCTGCTGCTGCCCGCCGGAGAACTCCCGGCCCGCCTCGGCCACCAGGGCGTCCAGCCCGTCGGGCAGGGCCTCGATGATGTCCTCGGCGCAGGCGGCGTACAACGCCTGCTCCACCCGCTCGCCGGAAGAGTCGCCACGGACGTCGAGCTCGTCGCGGAGCCTGCCGGTGAACAGGCGGGCGGCGTTGTCGGCGACCAGGATGCGCGCACGGATCTCGGCCATCGGCAGCGTCGCCAGGTCGGCCCCGCCGAAGGTGACGTCGCCGTCGGCGTAGCGGCCCAGCCGGTCGGCGATGGCGATGGCGTCCTCCGGCAGAGCGGCCGCGATCGCGGTCAGGACGCCCGGCTGGACGGTGACGCCGCTGTAGGAGTCGCGCAGCACACCGCCCGCACTGGTGCCGATGCCCCCTGACACCTCCGGCTCGATGGACAGGATGCGCACCACGCGGCGGGCGGCCACATGGCCCTTGGTCAGCTTGTCGGCGAGCTCGGTGAGCGTACGCATCGGGCCGATCAGGAAGACCGCGTAGCCGTAGAAGGCGACGAGCTGCCCTGCGGTGATCTCACCGCCGATGGCGAACGACGCGCCTATCCCGGTGACGACCGCGATGAGCACTCCGGGCAGCAGGATCTGCGCGCCTTCGAGCACCGATTCGACCCTGGACACGTTGACGCCCGCGTCCCGTACACGCTGGGACTCCTCGCGGTAGCGCGCGGCGAACACCTGCTCGCCACCGATGCCGCGCAGCACCCGCAGGCCCGCCACGATGTCGGCCGACCTGGTGGACAGCTCGCCCATCAGGTCGCGCTGGGTCTTCTGCCGCCGGTGCAGGGGCTTGAGCAACGGCCCGATCGCGACGGCCATCAGCGGCACACCGAACATCACCAGCAGGCCCAACGGCAGCGAAGTGGAGATGAGGATCACGGTGACCGCGATGATCGCCACGACGGAGCCGGCGCCACGCGGCAGGATCTCCATCGAGTTGCCGATGTGGGAGATATCGGAGTTACCGACGCTGACGACCTCGCCGGTCGAGACCCGCTTGGGCAGCGTGGCACCGAGCCGCGCGGCCTGCCTGGCGGTCACTTGTACGGTGCGGTAGGCGGCGGCCAGCCAGTTGTAGACCGCCATCCGGTGCCGCATGATCCCGGTGAACGCCTGCAGTATGCCGATCACGAGCATGATCGCTGACCAGGTCAGCAACGCGTCGGTGTCCTTGGCCGTGACGGCGTCGATGCCTTTGCCGAGCACGGCGGGGACCAGCGCCTGCAACAGCCACCAGGCGGTGGCGAAGCCGATGCCGCCCAGCAGGGACAGGGCCTGGACACGCGCGTTCCACCACAGGTACCGGAACGGGCTGCGGATGTCGGGCATGCCGAACTCGGCTTCTGGAAGGGATCGCATAGCTCATCAAGGTTGACAAGGCGCCGGCTGACCCGGCAAACCATTTTCCGACTCGGACACCACGACGGCGCCGACCGCCCAGATCCACCACTTCCCGACCTGAGCACCACACCGGTACTCACTGACCAGACCCACCCGTTTCCCGACCCGAACCCCGCCACGGCGCCGACCGCCCAGATCCACCGGTCCGTCGTCTTGGCGGCCTGATGCCCGTGTACGACCTGCCCGCGGTGAACCGCACCGACTTGGATCGCCGGACCCTCGCCAGATCGGCGTCCCGGTCAAGGCCCTCCCGGCGAAGGCGTTCCGCTAAGGCGTTTCGGCGGAGGCACTCCGGCCACAGCGGTCGTGCCACGGCGGCCAGGCGAGGCAGTCGGGCGAGGCAGTCGGGCGGAGACACTCCGGCGAAGACGTCCCGCCACAACGCTCCGACGGAGGCGATCCCGCCACAACGGTCGAGCCACAACAGCCTGCCCACAGCGGTCCGGCCACGGTGATCGGGCGCAGACGGTCCGGCCACAGCGGCCGGCTCCAGTCCAGCCGGTCCGGCCACAGCGATCCTGCCACGGCGGTCCGGTCGCCTGCCCATCCGGGCGGACGGTTGCTTGCCGCCGGATCATCCTTGCGCCCGACCACTAGCGCGGGAGCAGGAAGCGCGCAGCGGGGACACGCCGAAGCGCTTTACAGGACGCATCTTCACATCGGGCTGACACTTCGTCGTGCTTTTGCCGTTCAGCCGCCCGGTGCCTGCGGTTTCCCTGCCATTCTACCGCCGACCCGGTCTTACACCGTGTATCGAGGGTGACTCAGGTGATTCCGGGGATCTTCTCGGTAGGCCAGAATCGGTCCCTGTGAAGCACGGGTACACCAACAGCACGGTCGGCGACGACACATGGGTCGTCAAGTGTTACGAAGGCCCTGACGCGGCGATCCGCCTCAAGACCGAGAGCAGGTTCCTGCGCCGACTGCGCGGGCGGCTGCCTGTGCCCGCCGTACACCGGGTGACCCCGACGAGCGTGACCACCCGCTACGTACGCGGGGCGCACGGCCAGGATCTGCTCGACGAGGGCCGCGTGACCGAGGTCCTCGCCGGATGCGGGAAGACGCTGGCCCGCATCCACAGGCTGGGGATCGTGCACGGTGATTACGGGCCGCAGAACCTGCTGTTCGACCCGGCCACGTTCGAGACGGCGGCGATCCTCGATTGGGAGTGGGCGCACCCGGGCGAGCCGATCGAGGACCTCGCGTGGTGCGAGTGGATCGTGCGCATGCACCACCCGGAGCACGTACCGGGCCTGCCGTCCTTCTTCGACGCCTACGGCGGCCCGGTGCCGTCCTGGCCGGACCTTCAGGCCGCCATGGTGGCGCGCTGCCGTGCCCTGCTCGACTTCACCGGCCGGTGGGAGCCGGGCGGCGACGGCGAGAAACTGTGGCGCGAGCGCCTCGACATCACCGCCTCCTGGACCAGCACAACGTGACATCAAGGTCAGCGCAGCCGCCAGTCGTCGCCCCCTCCTGGACCGGCCGAGCCTGACGCCGTTGCGGGCGGGCATCAGGGCGGCGCCGACGATCCGTGCGGCAGACATCGCCACGAGCCACCGCCGCACGGAGCGCGTGGGCGGCCGGTCAGAGCAGGCGCAGTCGCCAGTCGTTGCAGCGCATCGGATGACCGACCGGGTACTCGAAGTCGACCTCCCCGACGAAGGTGAACCCGGCCTTGCGGCAGATCGCGTTGGACGCCGGATGCTCCACAGACGGGTAAGCGTGCAGGTGCCGGTGCCTGCCCTCCGCCCGGGCCTTGGTCGCGATGGCGATGGCAGCCGCCGTAGCGATGCCCCGCCCCTGAAACTCCGGCAAGATCCCCCAGCCCGTCTCATAAACGGTCTCACCCTGCCATTCGCGCTCCCAGAAGCCTATCGAGCCGACCGTCTCCAGCTCAGGCTCGACGACCACGCTGAACATGGCGCCCAAGCCCGGATCATCCAGCTTGAGATAGCGCTCGTGCCGCCCGACCACCTCTTCCTCGGTCTCGGGACCGCCCAGGTGCTCGGTCATCTCAGGAGCGTTGAGGCGGCGCAGCAACTCCAGGTCACGCTGCGACCAGGGCTCAAGCCGGACAAAAGGTATCTCCATCCCGCGGATGGTACTGAACGAGTCTGACAATCACCGCGTTCCGGGCATACCTTGCGACAGATCTTGCAACGTCCGGACCAACTCTGCGACTCGGCGCGGGCGCTCCCGAACCCGGGAACCGCCGGTGTGGACGAGTTGTCGCGCGGCGGCGTCGACGCGGACCGACTCCACATACTGCGCGGGCGTCCCCCCACCTGCTGACGGAGCCGACACCGCCGGCTGGCTGGCGCGATGCCCACGTCGCAGGTGGCGCTCGTGCTCGGCGCGGGCCTGTATCCGCGAGAAGTGCCGGACGCTGAGGTTCGTCCGGAGCGCGAGCGCGTCGCCGACCGCGCCCCTTCGCGCGAGATAGCGTGATCTTTCATGAAATTCGTGACCGTCCTCGTCCTCCTGCTGGCGGTGTGCGGAGCGGACGTACAGGCGATATGGACGGGCACGTGGCGGCTTACGTACGCGGTGCGAGGGTGGACCGGCACGATAGGTGCCACAGGACAGGGGCAGGCCTGGGCCCTCTTCCAGCACGACCGGCAGCAGACTTCCTCGACGATGCTCCGCTGGGACGGCGTCTCCTGGCGGACCGCCGTGCCGCCAAAGGGCGTCAGCGCCTACGAAGCGGAGTTCGCCGCCTCCCCAGCAGGGGACGACCTGTGGATGTTCTCCGGGAACCGCCCGTTCCAGCTGTCCGGCGGCCGGTGGGTGTACCGCCCATGGACCAGCAGGTACGACCGTGGTTTCGTCGCCATCGGGGCCAAGGACGATGTCTGGGTCTCCGAACACGGCGGTCCGGACGACTACTCCGGATCCGGACTCAGCCACTGGGACGGCCGCTCATGGAAACCGGTCCGCAAGCCGAGCCCGTACGGCGACCTTGACCAGATCTCGCTCGTCGCCGCCCCCGGCAGGGGCGAGGCGTGGGCGGTGATCCATCCCCCGGGAACGACCACGGTGATACGGCGGGACGGCTCCGGATGGGCCACCGCTCCCCTGCCTTCCGCGCCTGGCTGCCCCTCTTCGCCCGCCGGCGGCTTCTACGGCATGGCGGCCCGCGCCCACGACGACGTGTGGCTGGTGACGCAGGGCGCCTTCGAGCGGTCCGGGCCCTGCGAGGTGCCCGACCGCGGCATGGTCGTGCGCTGGGACGGCACTACGTGGAGATGGCTGAACCTGCCGCTGGCCAAGACCTGGCTGCCCGCCATCCGCGCCGACCGGGTCGGCGGTGTGTGGATCGCCGCCAACCCCGCCCATGCGCAGTCGTACGTGCTCAACTTCCGCGGCGGCCGCATGACCAAATCGACATTGCCCGCAGAAGGGGGGTGGGCGGGGTTCGTGGACATCGTCCCGGTACCGGGCACCACCCGGCTATGGGCTCTGGCCCGGCGCGTAGACGGCACGTTGCTGATCTACCAGTTGACCTGACCGCCCGGGCTCCGAGCGCCGGAGTAGACCCGTGGCTACCTGCGGGGCGTTCGATCGGAGCTGGATGCTTCGGTGACAGCGGCGTCGCTGCGCTGTCAGGATGGGAGTATGTCCGGCGATCTTCGGCTGCGAGCCACCTTCGACCGCGCGGCCGACTTCTATCAGGACGCCCGCCCCGACTACCCGGCCGAGCTGTATTCCGACCTGCTGGCGATCACCGCGATCACGCCCCCCGCGCACCTGCTCGAAATCGGATGCGGTCCGGGCAAAGCCACGCTGCCATTGGCACGGATGGGCTTCCGGATCACCGCGGTCGAGCTCGGCGATGCTCTGGCGGCAGAAGCACGGCACCGCCTCGCTGAATTCGCCGACGTTTCCGTGATCACGTCGTCATTCGAAGACTGGGAGCCGCCGGCAGGAGCCCGTTTCGATCTCGCCTACGCGGCCACGGCGTGGAAATGGGTGGACCCGGAGGTCAAGTACGCGAAAGCAGCCGAGCTGCTCGCCCCGGGCGGCCATCTGGCGGTGTGGAACGCCGACCATGCACTCCCAGCGGGTTTCGACCCGTTCTTCACCGAGATCCAGAAGGTCTACGAGGAGATCGGCGAAGGCGATGGCCGCCCGTGGCCGCCGCCACCGCCTGAGAACCGGCCCGACCCCATCGCCGCCGAATTTGCGGCCTCCGGACACTTCACGGTGGTCGGGACGAGACTCTACGTGTGGGCCTTGCGCTACACGACAGACGAATACATCGCCCTGCTCGACACGTTCTCCGGCCACATCGCCATGGAGCCGGCCAAACGGGAACACCTTTACCGTGAGGTACGCCGCCTCCTCGCCGCACGCCCAGACGCACGCCCGGACGGACGGCTGGTCCGCCACTGGTCCGTCGGCCTCACCATCGGCCGACGCCTATGAGCTGGAGGAAACCGCTACGCCCGTGCACCGGATCTTGACACGCTCTCCCCGGAAACCGCACACCGACCTGCTTGGCTCAAGGTCATGACGACCATCGCGTACCTGGACCAGCTCGCCGCCAGCGCCCCCGGCCGCGCGTACAAGCGGGACCTGCTGGCCATGATGGACCTGCGGCCCGGCCAGACCGTGCTCGACATAGGCTGCGGCCCCGGCACCGACCTGGCCGACCTCTCCGACGGCGTGGCCCCTTCGGGTACGGTGATCGGCCTCGACCACGACCCGGCCATGGCGGACCAGGCCCGGCTACGGCTGGCCGACCGTACCAACGTCGAGATCCGCGTCGGCGACGCCCACGCGATGCCGCTCGACGACGGCACCGTCGACCGGGCGCGCACTGACCGCATGCTGCAGCACGTGCCGGACCCGGGGCGGGTGCTGGCGGAGTTCCGCCGCGTGGCCCGGCCGGGCGCCGGCATCGCCATGGCCGAGCCCGACTGGCACGGCCTGCTCATCGACTCACCGGCAGGCCCGGGCCTCGTCCGGTACATCACCACAGAGGTGATCAGGAACCCGGCCATCGGACGGAGCCTCGCCCGCCTCGCCGAACAGGCCGGACTGACCGTACGGACGGCGACGGTGTTCAGCCCGGTGATCCGGGACCTGGAGACGGCCGAGCAGCTCTTCGGCCTGAGCCGCACCCTCTCCAGGGCTGTGCGGGCGGGCTACCTGGAGGACCCTGCCGACCTCGGCTCCGGGCCCTTCCTGGCCAGTTGCGCGCTGTTCATGGTGGTGGCCGACGCACCTTGACGGGCGTCAACGCCTGGCCCAGACGAAGGTGTGCGGCTCGATCGAGCCCGCAGGCATCACTGGGTCTCACGGCGGGCGGGCCGTACAAAGCACAGAGCGAGAACCACTCAGCCCGTACGGCCCGCAGCCCCCTACTTGGCGTTCGCCTTGAGGTAGTCGCTGTTCATCTGCGCGATGGTGTCCAGCGGAATGCCCTTGGGGCACACGGCGGTGCATTCACCCGTGTTCGTGCACCCGCCGAACCCCTCCGCGTCCATCTGGTCCACCATCGCCTTGGCGCGGGTCAACCGCTCCGGCTGGCCCTGGGGAAGCAGCGAGAGGTGGGTGATCTTCGCGGCCGTGAAGAGCGACGCCGACCCGTTCGGGCAGGCCGCCACGCAGGCCCCGCAGCCGATGCAGGTGGCGGCGTCGAAGGCGTCGTCGGCGTCCTCCTTGCGCACCGGGATGCTGTGGGCGTCGGGCGCCGAGCCGGCCGGGACCGAGACGAAGCCGCCGGCCTGGATGATGCGGTCGAACGCCGACCGGTCCACCACCAGGTCCTTCACCACCGGGAACGGTGCCGCGCGCCACGGCTCGATGGTGATGGTGGCGCCGTCCTCGAAGTGCCGCATGTGGAGCTGGCAGGTGGTGGTGGCGCGCTGCTCGCCGTGCGCGACGCCGTTGATGACCATGCCGCACATGCCGCAGATGCCCTCGCGGCAGTCGTGGTCGAAGGCCACCGGGTCGTCACCCGAGAGGATGAGGCGCTCGTTGAGTACGTCGAGCATCTCCAGGAAGGACATGTCCGGGGAGACGTCTTCAACCCGGTAAGTGGCCATCTTGCCGGGAGCTGACGGGCCGCTCTGGCGCCAGACCTTCAAAGTCAAGTTCACTTGTAGCTCCGCTGGGTCATCTTGACGTACTCGTACTCGAGCGCTTCCTTGTGCAACACCGGTCCGTCCTCGGAGAACTCCCAGGCCGACACGTGTGCGAAGTGCTCGTCATCGCGCAGGGCCTCGCCGTCGGCGTCCTGCGACTCGGCGCGGAAGTGGCCGCCGCACGACTCGGTGCGGATCAGCGCGTCGAGGCACATGAGCTCGGCCAGGTCGAAGAAGTCCGCGACCCGCCCGGCCTTCTCCAGGACCTGGTTCAGCTCCTCGGCGGTGCCCGAGACCTTGACGTCCCGCCAGAACTCCTCGCGCAGCTCCGGAATGCGCTCCAGCGCCTTGCGCAGTGACTCCTCGGTGCGCTCCATGCCGCAGTAGTCCCACATGAGCTTGCCGAGCTCGCGGTGGAAGGAGTCGGGGGTACGCGTGCCGTTCACCGCGAGCAGCCTGTCGATCTTGGTACGTACCTTGATCTCGGCCTCGGCCACGGCGTCCTCGGAGACCTCCCCGAACGGCCCGGCCGCCAGATAGTCGCCGAGCGTGGTCGGCAACACGAAGTAGCCGTCGGCCAGGCCCTGCATCAGCGCCGAGGCGCCGAGGCGGTTGGCGCCGTGGTCGGAGAAGTTGGCCTCGCCGATCACGAACAGCCCGGGGATCGTGGACTGCAGGTCGTAGTCCACCCACAGACCGCCCATGGTGTAGTGGACGGCCGGGTAGATGCGCATCGGCGCCTCGTAGGGGTTCTCGCCCGTGATGCGCTCGTACATCTCGAAGAGGTTGCCGTACTTCTTCTCCACGGCGTCCCGGCCGAGACGGTTGATCGCGTCGGCGAAGTCCAGGTAGACCCCCAGCCCACCGGGTCCGACGCCGCGACCCTCGTCGCAGACGTTCTTGGCGGCGCGGGAGGCGATGTCCCGGGGGACGAGGTTCCCGAAAGCCGGATAAATCCGCTCCAGGTAGTAATCGCGTTCGTCTTCTGGGATGTCGCCGGGAGCCCGGGAGTCACCGCCGACGAGCGGCACCCACACCCGGCCGTCGTTCCGCAGCGACTCCGACATCAGCGTCAGCTTCGACTGGTACTCGCCCGACACCGGGATGCAGGTCGGGTGGATCTGCGTGTAGCAGGGGTTGGCGAAGTACGCGCCGCGCTCGTGGGCCCGCCAGATCGCCGTGGTGTTGCACCCCTTGGCGTTCGTGGACAGGAAGAACACGTTCCCGTAACCGCCGGAGGCCAGCACGACGGCATCGGCCACGTGCCGCTCGATCTCCCCGGTGACCATGTCGCGGACGATGATCCCGCGCGCCCGGCCGTCGGCGACGATCACGTCGAGCATCTCGTGCCGGGTGAACATCTCCACGGTCCCGGCCGCGATCTGCCGCTCCAGGGCCTGGTAGGCGCCGAGCAGCAGCTGCTGGCCCGTCTGGCCGCGCGCGTAGAACGTACGCGACACCTGCGCGCCGCCGAACGAGCGGGTGTCCAGCAGCCCGCCGTACTCACGGGCGAACGGGACGCCCTGGGCCACAGCCTGGTCGATGATGTTCACGGAGACCTGGGCGAGGCGGTAGACGTTCGACTCGCGGGCCCGGAAGTCACCGCCCTTCACCGTGTCGTAGAAAAGGCGATAAATCGAGTCACCGTCGCCGCGGTAGTTCTTCGCGGCGTTGATCCCGCCCTGCGCGGCGATGGAGTGCGCGCGGCGCGGCGTGTCCTGATAGCAGAACGACTTGACGTTGTAGCCCAGCTCCCCCAGCGTCGCGGCGGCGGAACCGCCCGCCAGGCCGGTGCCCACCACGATCACGTTGAGCTTGCGCTTGTTGGCCGGGTTGACGAGCTTGGCGGCGAACTTCCGCTTCTCCCACCGCTCCTCGATGGGACCCGAGGGGGCCTTGGCGTCCTTGATCTCCGGGCCTTCGGTGTACTTCACTTGATCACTCCGAACGTGACGGCGAGCGGCGGCGCGAGGAAGCCGATGACCAGGACCGCGGACACCAGCGCCGCGACCGGGCGAAGGGCCTTGAAACGGGTGGCCCAGCCGAGGGTCTGGAACATGCTCCAGATGCCGTGCCGCAGGTGCAGGCCGACCATGACGACGGCCACGACGTAGAAGAGCGTCACCCACCAGCGCGACAGGTCGAACCCGGCGATCATCCGGTCGGCGGGCGCGGAGTCGTACCCCTTGGGGTTCACCACCCCGAAGCTCAGGTCGAGCAGGTGCCAGACCAGGAAGAGCACGATCGTGAGGCCGCCCCACCGCATGATGTGCGTGGTGTAGCCCTTGGCCTGCGACTTCTTGGCCACGTACTTCACCGGCCGGGCGTGGTGGGCCCGCCGCGCCAGCGAGATCGCGGCCCACATGTGCAGGACCACCGCCACGACGAGGCCGGCTTCCAGGATCGTCAGCACCGTCCGGTACGGCGCGAGCGGCTCCAGCAGCGTGCGGAGCGCCTCGGCGTACTCGTTGAAGGAGTCCTTGCCGAGGAAGATCTTGAGGTTGCCCAGCATGTGGAGGATCAAGAAGAGCACCATCGCGGCGCCCGTGACGGCCATGACGGCCTTCTTGCCGTTGGAAGAGCGCAGGAATCCGCCGCGCTTTCCGCTGGGGGTCGGCTTTTTCGGCGTGGGCTTCAAGACTGGCGCGGTAGCGGCGCCTCGCTCAATCGTGGCTGTCACGTCTTCCGACGCTAGATATCCAGCCATGATCCGTCCAAGTCATGACGGGCCTGGTTTCCATAGCCTTCGGCTATGATGCTTGGTTTGTACGGCCGGCGTAAGGAAATCCCACGAGCCGGTGCGAGGAAAATCACATGCAGCTGCAACAGCTCGCCTACTTCGTCGCCGTCGCGGAGACGAGGCACTTCACCCAGGCCGCCGAACGGATGCGGGTCGCCCAGCCGTCACTCAGCAAGCAGATCAAGGCATTGGAGAGCGACCTCGGCGCCCCGCTGTTCTCCAGGGCGCGCGGCAACGTCACGCTGACCCCGGCGGGAGAGGCGCTGCTGCCGCTCGCCCGCCGCATGCTGGCCGACGCCGGCACCGCCCGGCAGGAGGTGGCCGAGCTCGCCGGGCTGCGCAGGGGCCGGGTCCGGCTCGGCGCCACGCCGTCCCTGTGCGCGGGGCTGCTGGCCGACGCCCTGGCCCGCTTCCACCTCGCCTATCCGGGCATCGAGCTGCTGGTTGAAGAGGACGGCTCACGCGACCTGGTCAGGGCGCTGGCCCGAGGGCAGCTCGACCTGTCCCTCATCATCACGCCGCTGCAGGGCGACGACCCGTCTCTGGTGACCGAGGAGATCCTGCGCGAGAACCTGGTCGTGGTGACGCCCTCTCACCGGCCGGAACGCAAGCCGTACCTGCGCATGGAGGATCTGCGCGGCCGGGGGATGGTGATGTTCAGGCGCGGCTACGACCTGCGCGAGGCGACGCTGGCGGCCTGCCGCCAGGCCGGGTTCGAGCCCAGGTTCGCGGTGGAGGGCGGCGAGATGGACGCCGTCCTGCGGTTCGTGGAGGCGGGCCTGGGGCTGGCCGTGGTGCCGTCCATGGTGCTCGACGGGCGGCCGGGGCTGACCGGCACTCCCCTGGCGCCACCGGGGCTGAGCCGCACCATCGCGCTGGCCCACCGCAAGGACGTGGAGCCGACGAGGGCGGCGCAGGCCTTCCGTACGACCCTGCTCTCCTTCGTCGTCGAAGCCGGTCATGAACGCACCCTTCCGCAAGGGGTGGAGCTCATCGCAGAATCAGACCCAACACCCAAACTTCTATGAAGAGGCGCGTGTGACGGCAACTCTCAACGTAACGCTGACGCTGCTCCTCATCGAGGACGACGCCGGTGACGCGTTCCTCGTCGAGGAACTCCTGAAGCAGGCCGAGGCGCCGCCGCACATCACCTGGGTACGCAGCCTCGCCGAGGGCAAGGCCAAGCTCGACGCCCGGATCCAGTGCGTACTCGTCGACCTCACGCTCCCCGACGCCACCGGCCTGGAAGCGCTGGAGCAGGTGCTGGGGGCGGCGCCTCATGCGGCCGTGCTGGTGCTCACCGGGCTGCGCGACGCTCACGTGGGGGTCGCCGCGGTCAAGGCCGGAGCGCAGGACTACCTCGTCAAGCAGGACGTCGACGCCCGGCTGCTGGCCAGGGCCATCCGCTACGCGATGGAGCGCAAGCGGGCCGACCTGGCGCAGCTCAGGCTGGTCGCGGCCGAGCTGACGGCCAAGGAGAACGCCCGGCTGGAGAGCGGGCTGCTACCGGTCGCCCTGCTGCACACCGATGCGCTGGAGCACACCACCCGCTACCTGCCGGGCAGCCAGGGGTCGCTGCTGGCCGGTGACTTCCTCGACACCGTGCAGACGCCCGACGGCGCGGTGCACGTCGTGGTCGGCGACGTCTGCGGGCATGGGCCCGACGAGGCGGCGCTCGGCGTGGCGCTGCGCATCGCCTGGCGCACGCTGGTGCTCGCCGGGCAGACCGGCGAGCGGCTGCTGCGCACGCTCGACGCCGTGCTGCGCGCCGAGCGCCAGGCCCCGGAGATCTTCACCACGCTCTGCATGGCGACGATCACGCCCGACCTGCGGAACGCCAGGATGCGGGTGGTCGGACACCCGCCGCCCGTCCTCGTCCGTGACGGAGTCGTCGGCGTGGTCCCCGGCGCGCCCTCCGGGCCGCCGCTCGGCATCTTCTCCGACGCCGAGTGGACCGTCCTCGACGTGCCTCTGGGCGAGGAATGGTCCATGATGCTCTACACCGACGGCCTGATCGAGGCCGCGGTGGGCGAGCAAAAGGAGCTGCTCGGCGTGGACGGCCTGGTCGACCTGGTACGCGAGCACGGCTCGATCGATCTCGACCGGCTCATCAGGCACGTGGGCACGCTCAGCGACGACCTCGCCGTGGTCCGCGTCAGCAGGAGGTCGTCGTGAGTATCCATCCGCTGCCCCCGCCGAAGCCGCCGACGGGCATCGGCAGACTGCCGATGGGCCGCTGGTTCCTCGCCGTCGGCGTGGTGAGCGCCGTGGTGTTCGTCCTGGGCGCCACGCTGATCATGAAGCTGGTCGCCGACGTACGGGAGCGGGCTCTGCGGCCCGACGTCGCGGTCCAGCTCGACCGGCTGAACGTGGCGCTGATCGTGCTGCTGGCCGTGATGGCCGTGGTGGGGATCGGGCTCGTGTTCATCGTCCGCTACGCCGTACTGAAGCCCATCGCCCAGCTGACCGACCAGGTGCGCAAGGTCGCGACGGGTGACTTCGACCATCAGCTGAGCGTGGCGCGGCCGGCGGAGCTGGCCGAGCTGTCGAGCCACGTCGACTCCATGCGCCGGCGCATCGTGTCGGCCTGGCGGCGGGCCGAGGAGCAGTCCGACGAGCTGCGCAGGTCCAACGGGGAGCTGGAGCAGTTCGCCTACGTCGCCAGTCACGACCTGCAGGAGCCGCTGCGCAAGGTGGCCAGCTTCACGCAGATGCTGGAGCAGAGGTACGGCGACCGGCTCGACGACCGCGCCAAGGAGTACATCCGCTACGCGGTCGACGGCGCCAAGCGCATGCAGCTGCTCATCAACGACCTGCTCGACTTCTCCAGGGTGGGCCGGGTCACCGGCGAGCGGGTGGTCACCGACACGGACGCGGCGCTGTCCACGGCCCTGGACAACCTGTCGGCCGCGATCGAGGACACCGGGACGGTCGTCACCCACGACGCCATGCCCAAGGTCGTCGGCAACCGGGGCCAGCTCACTCAGCTCTTCCAGAACCTGGTCGAGAACGCCATCAAGTTCCGTTCGGACCTGCCGCCGCGCGTGCACATCGGCGTCCAGCGAGCCGGGCGGATGTGGGAGTTCAGCTGCTCGGACAACGGGATCGGGGTGGACGCCAAGTACGCCGACCGCATCTTCCTGATCTTCCAGCGCCTGCATCCACGGGACGTCTATCCAGGGACCGGCATCGGGCTCGCGCTCTGCCGCAAGATCGTCGAGTATCACGGCGGACAGCTCTGGCTCGATGGCGGAGACGGCAGCGCCGACAAGGACAAGGGCGCGACGTTCCGCTGGACCCTGCCCGCGGCTGGAGACGAAGATGACGACTGACTGGCGGCCGATCGAAGTGCTCCTGGTAGAGGACGACCAGGGTGACGTGCTCCTCACCAAGGAGGCGTTCGACTTCAACAAGGTCCGCAACCGCCTGCACGTGGTCAACGACGGCGAGCAGGCGATGGCCTTCCTGCGCCGGGAGGACGGCTACCACGACGCGCCGACGCCCGACCTCATCCTGCTCGACCTGAACCTGCCCCGGATGGGCGGCTTGGAGGTGCTCACCGAGGTGAAGGCCGACACCGAGCTGCGCACGATCCCCGTGGTGATCCTGACGACCTCGGAAGCGGAGGAGGACATCCTGCACAGCTACCGGCTGCACGCCAATGCGTACGTCTCCAAGCCGGTAGATTTTGAGCAATTTATCCGAGTTGTCCGCCAAATAGACGATTTTTTCGTGACTGTGGTTAAGCTGCCGAGCAAAGGGCAGCCCACGTGACAGGGGTACGTGACAGGAATCACAGCGAGTCATCGAAAAAGTGAGTGACCCTCCTCACAAATCCCGAGGCGGTCGTCGTAACGTATCCCCCACCAAAGCGCGCCGCGAGCGGAGGCCACGCCCCGCCGTGCACGCGCCAAGCGAACGACCCGGATTCCCTGCGAGCAGGGTCCGCGGGAGGTGGAGAGGTCCGCGATGACCCAAACGACGCCCGATGCTCCTGTCAGAAGGCAGCGTGCGCAGATCAAGGTGCGCACGCTGCGCACCGACAGATGGTGGCTGGCCCCGCTGCTGACGTTCCTGGCACTCAGTGCCTTCCTCGTCTACGGCGTGTGGGCGATCTTCGACGGCAGCTACTACCTCGACCCGTACATCGCCCCGTTCTCGTCGCCGTGTCTGACGACCTCGTGTGCCGAGGGCGCGCGGCTGTTCGGCTGGGCGCCGATCGGTGACTGGTACACGCTGCCGCCCGGTCTGCTGATCCTCGGCCTGCCCGGCGGGTTCCGGCTGACCTGCTACTACTACCGCAAGTCCTACTACCGGTCCTTCTGGCTGTCGCCGCCCGCGTGTGCCGTTCAGGAGCCGCACGGCAAGTACAGCGGCGAGACGCGCTTCCCGCTGATCATGCAGAACATCCACCGGTACTTCTTCTACGCGGCCATCGTCATCGGCGCGATCCTGAGCTACGACGCGATCCTGGCGGTCGTCCACAAGCCGCTGGGCCTGGGCTCGTGGATCCTGATCGCCAACGCCGTCCTGATCGTCGCCTACACGCTGTCGTGCCACTCGTGCCGGCACATCACCGCGGGCCGGCTCAACCACTTCTCCCGGCACCCGCTTCGCTACCGGGCCTGGACCTTCGTCTCCAAGCTCAACGCCAAGCACCAGCCACTCGCGTGGGCCTCGATGTTCTCCGTCATGGGCGCCGACCTCTACGTCCGCCTGGTCGCCAAGGGCATCATCGCCTTCCCGTTCGCTTAAGGCCCTTTCTGTTAGGACATTTTCTGTGGAGATCGAGCGTCACGAATACGACGTCGTCGTCATCGGCGCGGGCGGCGCCGGGCTGCGGGCCGCCATCGAGGCCCGCCAGCAGGGCAAGCGGACGGCGATCGTCTGCAAGTCGCTGTTCGGCAAGGCCCACACGGTCATGGCCGAGGGCGGCGCGGCCGCCGCGATGGGCAATGTCAACTCCGACGACAACTGGATGGTGCACTTCCGTGACACCATGCGGGGCGGCAAGTTCCTGAACAACTGGCGGATGGCCGAGCTCCACGCCAAGGAGGCCCCCGACCGGGTCTGGGAGCTGGAGGCGTGGGGCGCGCTGTTCGACCGCACCAAGGACGGCAAGATCAGCCAGCGTAACTTCGGCGGGCACGAGTACCCCCGGCTGGCCCACGTCGGCGACCGCACCGGGCTGGAGCTGATCCGCACCCTGCAGCAGCGCGTCGTCGCGCTCCAGCAGGAGGACTTCGAGACGCACGGCGATCACGAGGCCTACATCAAGGTCTTCGCGGAGTGTACGGTCACCCGCCTGCTCAAGGACGGCGACCGCATCTCGGGTGGCTTCGGCTACTGGCGCGAGTCCGGAAATTTCGTGGTCTTTGATGCGCCCGCCGTCGTGCTCGCGACCGGCGGCATCGGCAAGTCCTACGTGGTCACCTCCAACTCCTGGGAGTACACCGGTGACGGCCACGCCCTGGCCCTGCTGGCCGGCGCGAAGCTGATCAACATGGAGTTCATCCAGTTCCACCCCACGGGGATGGTCTGGCCGCCGTCCGTACGCGGCATCCTCGTCACCGAGTCGGTCCGCGGCGACGGCGGCGTGCTGCGCAACTCCAACGGCGAGCGCTTCATGTTCAACTACATCCCCGAGGTGTTCAAGGACAAGTACGCCACCACCGAGGAGGAGGGCGACCGCTGGTACACCGACCAGGCCAACAACCGCCGTCCCCCGGAGCTGCTGCCGCGTGACGAGGTGGCTCGGGCGATCAACTCCGAGGTGAAGGCGGGGCGCGGCTCTCCCCAGGGCGGCGTCTTCCTCGACGTGTCCAGCCGACTCCCGGCCGAGGAGATCAAGCGGCGGCTGCCGTCGATGCACCACCAGTTCAAGGAGCTGGCCGACGTCGACATCACCGCCGAGCCCATGCAGGTGGGCCCGACCTGCCACTACATCATGGGCGGCGTCGAGGTCGACGCCGACACCGGCGCGGCGGCCGTGCCGGGGCTCTTCGCCGCGGGCGAGGTCTCGGGCGGCATGCACGGCTCCAACCGCCTGGGCGGCAACTCGCTGTCCGACCTGCTGGTCTTCGGCCGCCGGGCGGGCGCCGGAGCCGCCGCGTACATCGACGGCCTGCCCGCCAGGCCCAAGGTGAGCCAGGAGCTGGTGGAGGAGGCGCACGCCGAGGCGCTGGCGCCGCTGGGCCGCTCCGGCGAGAACCCCTACGAGGTGCACCACGAGCTGCAGCGGACGATGAACGAGCTCGTCGGCATCATCCGCAAGGCCGAAGAGGTGTCCGAGGCCCTGGAGGCCGTGGAGAAGCTCAAGGAGCGGGTGCAGCTGGTCGGCGCGGCCGGCTCGCGGATCTACAACCCCGGCTGGCACCTGGCGATCGACCTGCGCAACATGGTCCTCGTCTCGGAGTGCGTGGCGCGGGCCGCGCTGCTGCGCGAGGAGAGCCGCGGCGGGCACACCCGTGACGACTTCCCCGGCATGAACCCGGCATGGCGCCGCAAGCTGCTCGTGTGCTCGACGGAGGACGGCTCGTCCGTCACGGTCGAGGAGAAGACGCAGCCTACGATGGCCGACCACCTGATCAAGCTGTTCGACCGGGACGAGCTGGCGAAATACCTCACCGACGAAGAGATGACCGAGTTCGACGGGATCGCAAAGTCATGAGCTACAAGGCAAAGTTCAAGGTATGGCGCGGTGAGGGCGGTGAGGGCAAGCTCGAGGACTTCACCGTCGAGGTGAACGAGGGCGAGGTCGTCCTCGACATCATCCACCGCCTGCAGGCCACGCAGGCGCCGGACCTGGCGGTCCGCTGGAACTGCAAGGCCGGCAAGTGCGGCTCCTGCTCGATGGAGATCAACGGGAAGCCCCGGCTGGGCTGCATGACGCGGATGTCCACCTTCACCGAGGACGAGACGATCACCGTCACGCCGATGCGTACGTTCCCCGTCATCAAGGACCTCGTCACCGACGTCTCGTTCAACTACGAGAAGGCACGGGAGATCCCGTCCTTCACCCCGCCGGAGGGTGTGCGGCCGGGCGAATACCGGATGAAGCAGGTCGACGTCGAGCGGTCCCAGGAGTTCCGCAAGTGCATCGAATGCTTCATGTGCAACAACATCTGCCACGTCATCCGCGACCACGAGGAGAACAAGCCCGCCTTCGCCGGGCCGCGCTTCCTCATGCGCATCGCGGAGCTGGACATGCACCCGTACGACGTGGCGGACCGGCAGGAATCAGCCCAGGAGGAGCACGGGCTGGGCTACTGCAACATCACCAAGTGCTGCACCGAGGTCTGCCCCGAGCACATCAAGATCACTGACAACGCGCTCATCCCGATGAAGGAGCGCGTGGCCGATCGCAAGTACGACCCGATCGTGTGGCTGGGCAACAAGATCTTCAAGCGCGCCAAGTAACGTCGTACCGAACCAGGCCGGTGAGGACTTCCTCACCGGCCTTTTTCTTACGACTTTATGACTTGTTTTGCTAAAGTGGTCAACAAGTCACATGGAGGTCGCACGATGGCGCTGGGACGACCGAGCGAGGCGGCCGACCGCGCCGACCGGATCCTCGACGCGGCGGCCGAGCTGACCGTGCGCCTCGGGGTTAGCAAGGTGACGATCGACGACATCGCCCAGCGGGCCGACATCGGCAAGGGCACCGTCTACCTGCACTGGCGTACCAAACAGCAGCTCTTCGAGGCCCTGTTCGTGCGCGAGGCCATCATCTACGTCGAGACGCTGCTGGGGGAGTTGCGCCGCGACCCGGCCGTGGTGCTGCCCCACCGCATGCTCAGCACGCTGTTCCTGGTGAGCTGCCGCCGGCCGGTGCTGCGGGCGCTCCTCGCCGGCGACCTGCCGCTCCTCCAGGGCCGGATGGCGGACAGCGCGACGCGCAGCCACGAGTTGCTCGCCACCGCGCGCTTCCACGAGGTGATGCTCCGCCACGGCCTGCTCCGCGACGACGTCGAGCACCTGATCTACGGCCTGACCGCGACGCAGGCGAGCTTCTACCTGCTCGGCACCGTCGTCACGGTGCCCGACGAGCCGGACCCTGAGGCCAAGGCCAGGGTGCTCGCGCACATCGTCCGGCACGCGTACGAGCCGGCCGAGCAGCCCGACGCGCAGACGATCGCCGCCGCCGCCGCGGAGATCATCGCCGCCTCGGAAGCCCTGCTACCGCCGTACCGGGAGTGGCTCTACGCCGCACACCCCTGACGAAAGGTCGTTCCATGGCAGCCAAGATCTGCCTCGTCACAGGCGCTTCGGCCGGCATCGGCCGCGCCACCGCACTCGAACTGCTGCGTGCCGGCCACACGGTGTACGGCGTGGCCCGGCGCGTCGACCGGCTGGAGGACATCCGCAAGGCCGGCGGCCACACCCTCGCGATGGACGTCACCAAGGAGGAGGACCTGCGCCGCGTCGTCGACACCATCCTCGCCGAGCAGTCGCGCATCGACGTGCTGGTGAACAACGCCGGCGTCGGCGTGTACGGGGCCGCCGAGGACGTGCCGCTCGACACCGCGCGCCACCAGTTCGAGGTCAACCTGTTCGGGCCCGCCCGGCTGATCCAGCTGGTCCTGCCGGGGATGCGCGAGCACCACTCCGGCACGATCATCAACGTCTCCTCGATCGCCGGGGTGATCTCGCTCCCGCTCGGCGCCTGGTACCACGCCTCCAAACACGCCCTGGAAGGCTATTCCGACACCCTGCGCCAGGAGGTCGGCCGTTTCGGCATCAAGGTGGTGGTCGTCCAGCCCGGCCTGATCAAGACGGAGTTCGAGTCGAGCACGCCCCGCGACCTGAGAGAGGTCTCCGGCAAGGGCGCCTACGCCTCGGTCGCGCACGCGATGGCGGACCGCGCGGAAGCCGCCTTCGCCGGGAAGAACAAGGCCTCGGATCCCTCCGTGGTCGCCCAGGCCATTCGCACGGCCATCGACGCCAAGGCCCCCAAGCCGCGGTACGCCGTCGGCTACCTGGCCAAACTCCTCCTGAGTGGGGGTTTAGGCATGGCTCGTTGGCATGTGCCCGCTTTGTGGTCGCAGGCTTTTGGGCTCTTCGTCCTATAGGTATAGATTTGCTCATTCCTCATCGCCGATGAGGGCGCCTGCTTGATTATCAAATGACGCTCGAATTCCGTCTGGTCTAGAAATGCGGTAGAAGCTCCCGACCGGTCGAGGGCCACTACCGATCACATGTATCGGGTAGAAGTTCCGCCATGAGCGAGCGGAAGCCGTACCCCAGTGACATATCCGACGCCCGCTGGGCCTTAATCGAACCCACCTTAACCGCCTGGCGGCAGGCCAGACTCGACCGCCGGCCCACCGGCCAACCGGCCTCG
>NZ_JAIWNB010000027.1 GCF_020215705.1 Nonomuraea aurantiaca
ACCCGGCCAAGGTGACGCGCTCGGCGCTGCAGAACGCCGCTTCCATCGCGGCGCTCTTCCTCACCACCGAGGCGGTCATCGCCGAGAAGCCCGAGAAGACCCCTGCCGCCCCCGCCGGTATGCCCGGTGGCGGAGACATGGACTTCTAGGTCTCCTCACCAGAGACTTCCAGGTCTCTTCTCACCAGACCGGCTCGGACGCACGTTGTCCGGGCCGGTCTGTTTTCTGTGGTGAAGAGCCGTACATATGATCATTTAAGCGGTTTGACCCAACGCGACCACATGGGCTGGAGCGCGTAGCCGGCGGCGGACCACGCTCCGTGGGCGGAGAGGTTGTCGTCCAGCACCATGGCGTCGGCGCGGAAGGCGCCGAAGGCGGCGAAGCGGGACTCGGCCGCGGCCAGGAGCGTGGTGGCGATGCCCTTGCGGCGGTGGGACGGGTGGACGGCGAGGCGATAGAGATGCGCTCGCCAGCCGTCCCAGCCCGCGATGAGCGTGCCCACCAGCTCCCCATCGAGCTCGGCGATGAGCAGGGCCTCCGGGTCGCGCTCGATCAGCGCCATCACCTTGTCGGGCGAGTCGCGCCGGTCGGTGCCCTCGGCGGCCAGGAGCCAGAAGTCGAGCACGGCGGGCACGTCGTCGAACCCCCCATGCCGTATCTTCACCCCCGAAGCGGCCCCTGAGTCGGCCGCCATCAGACGCCGAAGTGGGCGACCACGTGGCCGCGTGCGAGCGTGTTGGCGGTGATGTTGAAGCCGACCACCGCCGGGCTGGCGTCACTGTCGACGCCCAGCTCGGCCACGCCCAGCGCGTGCACCGTGAAGACGTAGCGGTGCGGGTCGCCGGGCGGGGGAGCGGCGCCGCCGTAGTCCTTGCTGTTGTAGTCGTTGCGCGCGTGCGTGGCCCCCGCGGGCAGGCCCTTGAACTCGGGCGCGGTGCCGGCGCCCGTGGGCAGCTCGGTGACGGAGGCCGGGAGGTCGAAGAGCACCCAGTGCCAGAACCCGCTGCCGGTGGGCGCGTCGGGGTCGTAGCAGGTCACGGCGTAGCTCTGCGTCTCGGCCGGGGCGCCGGACCACTGGAGGTGGGGTGACAGGTTCTGGCCGGTCATGCCCCAGTCGTTGAAGACGTGGAGGTCACCCAGCCTCTCCCCGTCCGCGATGTCGTCGCTCTGGACCGTGAGTGCGGGGACCGACGGCAGGTGTTCGTGTGGCAGCGGTGCGGGCACGGCGTCCTCCTTGTAGAGATCCTCCACTACTCCAGCCATCCTAGGAGTGCGTCCGTCTCGGGAGGCGACGTGCCCGCTCGTGGGTCCCTCGGGTGGTCAGGCGGACAGCTGGGCGGGCAGGGCCTTTCCGTGTAGGACGGTGAGCGAGGTGACCGCACGGGTGAGCACCACGTACAGCCTGGCCAGGCCGCGGGGCTCGGCCGCCACGATGTCGGCCGGCTCGACGACGATCACGTGGTCGTACTCCAGGCCCTTGGCCAGCGTCGCCGGGACGATCAGCAGCCGGTGCTCCTTGGTCGTGTCGGGGTCGAGCACGGCGTGGGCCAGCCCGTCGAGCTGCCGTGACACCTCCGCCACCAGCGCGTCGGGCACGATCACGCCGATCGAGCCCTCCCGGGACATGGCCTCGCGCGCGGCGTCGGCGACCGCGCCGCCGGGGCGTACGCTCAGCGAGCCCACGCCGGGGCGCAGCGACCGCGGCGGGGCCAGCGTCGGGGCGATCGACGGCAGCAGCCGGGCGGCGTAGTCGAGCACCTCGCGTGGCACGCGGAAGCCCAGCGTCAGCTCGGTGACCTCGCCCGCGTCCTGGCCCAGGTGCTTGAGCACGGTCCCCCACGAGCTGGTGGACCACGGGGTGGTGCCCTGGGCGAGGTCGCCGAGGACGGTGGCCGAGCCGTTGCGGCAGCGCCGGCCGAGCGCGCGCAGCTGCATCTCCGACAGGTCCTGCGCCTCGTCGACGACCAGGTGGCCGAGCGAGGGCGTGCGTTCGATCAGGTCGCCGAGCTCGTCGAGGAGCGCGGCGTCGGCCGCCGACCACTTCGCCGACTTCCAGCCTCGGTACGGTTTCTGCCATAGCAACATTTGCTGCTCGTCGGGCGACAAATCGGTTTTGGCGGCTTTTGCCAGGAATTCTGGGTCCGAGAGGAGCTTGAAGAGGACCTGCTGCGGCACCAGTTTGGGCCAGACCGCGTCGACGAGCTGCTTGACCGGCTTGGACCTGGCCACGGCGTCCTGCACCCGGTCGTCGGGCGACTCCCCGCGCTGCTCCATGCGTACCAGCACCATGTGCGCGAGCCGCTGCGCCAGCGCCGCCCGGCCGGGCCCGTAGCGGGTGGTGCCGCGCAGCGAGGCGACGATCTCGCGTACCTCGTAGTCGGCCACCCGGAAGCGGTAGGCGCCCTTGCTGTAGACGACGCCCTCCTCCGGCTTCACGATGTGCAGCCACAGCGCCCGCTCCAGCACGGCGGCCATGCGGGCGTCGCCCTTCAGCGCCGACACCATCGGATCCTCCGGCGTGGCGTGTTCGCCGAGCAGGCCCGCCACCGTGGTCTGGTCGACCTTGACCTCGCCGAGCGCGGGCAGCACGGAGGAGATGTAGGACAGGAAGGCGCGGTTGGGGCCGACGATCATGACGCCCGACCTGGCCAGCCGCTCGCGGTGGGTGAACAGCAGGTACGCCGCCCGGTGCAGGCCGACGGCGGTCTTCCCGGTGCCCGGCGCGCCCTGGACGCAGACGGTCTGGGTGAGCGTGGCGCGGACGATCTCGTCCTGGTCCGGCTGGATCGTGGCGACGATGTCGCGCATCGGGCCGGTGCGCGGGCGCTCGATCTCCTCGGTCAGGATCTTCGACGGACCGATGTCGCCGCCCTCACCGAGCGGCTCGTCCTCGAACGCGGTCAGCATGCCGCCGTGATAGCCGAACCGGCGCCGCCGCGCGACGCTCATCGGATCGGCGGGGCTGGCCTGGTAGAACGCCCGGGACACCGGCGCGCGCCAGTCGATCACCAGCGGGCGGCTGCTGCCGTCGTGCACGTGGCGGCGGCCGACGTAGATCGTAGAGGGCAGGTCGTCGTCCGCCGAGCGGTCGAGGCGGCCGAAGAACAGCGGGGTGTCGGGATGGTCGGCCAGCGCCGCCACCCGCTTGTCGAGCAGCGACTGCAGGATCTGCTGGGACACCCAGTCGCCGGCCGCGTCGGCCGACAGCGATTGGGCGTGCAGCCGCATCGCCTGGAGCGCGGCCCTCGACTCGGCCAGATGGGACTGCTCGGCCGCGAGCACGTCGGCGGGTATGTCGGGGGCCAGCTGGTGTGCGGGCATGCGAAAGTGCCTCCCTGGTCGAAGTAACGGAGGTGGTGTAGGCAGCGAATCGACCAGTTTAGTGGGGCGTCCGGCACGCTTCCAAAGCATTTAGCCGGGGTAGAGAGGGACCGTGGCCCGCGTACGGTTTGTTTTCTCCCCGATCATCCCGACAGTGGCGAGTTTCCTGCTGGCGGCGTTGTGGGCGTTGTCGGTGTTCGCGGGATGGGGGCTGGAGGCGTTCTGCGCGGGAGGCGAGTCCGCGGCGGGCTGCTCGCAGCGGCTCGGCACGGTCTCGGCGATGTCGGGGCTGTTCGCCGTGGCCGCCGCCTGCTGTACGGCCGGTGCCTGGCTGGTCCCTTCCGCCAGGAACGATCCACGCGTGTTCAGCCGGTTCATGGGCGTGGGTGTGGCCGCCTGGATCGTCGCCGAAGGGGTGCTCTTCCTGGGCGGCCTGCTGGCCAGATAACGACAACCTGCCAATAACCGAGAATTCGGGCATATCAGGTGGATTTGCCGGATCATGGGGGTATGTCGCTGGCTGATTGAGGCGCGCAGCGGCGTAGCACGCTGGTGAGGGGGGTGGTTCGATTGTCGACAGCCCGCGGAGTCTCGTGGACGTAATCGACGTCGAAGCCTGGCCGCTCGGAGGGTGAGCGGCCGGGCCTCGCTCGGTCTTGAACGTGGCGCTACACGCCGCCGTGCACGTCGTCGGCGTCGATGATCTGGTAAGCGTAACCCTGCTCGGCCAGGAACCGCTGGCGGTGCGCCGCGAACTCCTGGTCGACCGTGTCCCTGCTGACCACCGTGTAGAACCGGGCGCCGCCGCCGTCGGCCTTGGGCCGCAGCACCCGCCCGAGCCGCTGCGCCTCCTCCTGACGCGACCCGAACGTGCCGGACACCTGGATGGCCACGGCCGCCTCGGGCAGGTCGATGGAGAAGTTCGCCACCTTGGACACGACCAGGACCTGGATCTCCTTGTCGCGGAAGGCCTGGTAGAGCCGCTCGCGCTCCTTGACCCTGGTCTCGCCCTTGATCACCGGAGCGTTCAGGTGCTCGCCCAGCTCGTCCAGCTGGTCGATGTACTGGCCGATGACCAGCACCTGCTCGCCCAGATGCCGGCGGACCAGCGCCTCGGTCACGTGGGTCTTGGACGGCGTGGTGGCGCAGAAGCGGTAACGCTCCTCGGACTCGGCCATCGCGTACGCCAGCCGCTCCTCGTCCGTCAGCGTGACCCGGACCTCCACGCAGTCGGCGGGGGCGATCCAGCCCTGGTTCTCCATCTCCTTCCAGGGCGCGTCGTAGCGCTTGGGGCCGATCAGCGAGAACACGTCGCCCTCGCGGCCGTCCTCGCGCACCAGCGTCGCGGTCAGCCCGACGCGCCTGCGGGCCTGCAGGTCGGCGGTCATCCGGAAGATCGGCGCGGGCAGCAGGTGCACCTCGTCGTAGACGACCAGACCCCAGTCACGCGCGTCGAACAGCTCCAGGTGGCTGTAGACGCCCTTCCGCCGGGTGGTCATCACCTGGTAGGTGGCGATGGTGACCGGACGGATCTCCTTCTTGCTGCCGGAGTATTCGCCGATCTCGTCCTCGGTCAGCGTGGTGCGCTTGAGCAGCTCCTGCTTCCACTGATGCGCGCTCACCGTGTTGGTGACCAGGATCAGCGTGGTGGCCTGGGCGTGTGCCATCGCGGCCGCGCCGACGATGGTCTTGCCGGCCCCGCAGGGCAGCACGACCACGCCGGAGCCGCCGTGCCAGAAGGCGTCGGCCGCGTCCTGCTGGTAGGGCCGCAGGCTCCAGCCGTCCTGCAGCAGCTCGATCTTGTGGTGCTCGCCGTCGACGTAGCCCGCGAGGTCCTCGGCGGGCCAGCCCAGCTTGAGCAGCGCCTGCTTGACGTTGCCGCGGTCGCTCGGGTGCACGGCCACGGAGTCGCCGCTGAGCCGTTCGCCCAGCATGGGCTGGATCTTCTTGGACCGCAGCACCTCTTCGAGCACGGCCCGGTCGGTGGAGGTCAGGATCAGCCCGTTGGCCGGGTCTTTCTCCAGCTTGAGCCGGCCGTATCTGGCCATGGTCTCGGCGATGTCCACGAGCAGCGCGTGGGGCACCGGATAGCGGCTGAAACTGATCAGCGCGTCGATGACCTGCTCGGCGTCGTGCCCGGCCGCGCGCGCGTTCCACAGCGCCAGCGGGGTGACGCGGTAGGTGTGCACGTGTTCGGGGGCGCGCTCGAGCTCGGCGAACGGCGCGATGGCCTTGCGGCACTCGCCTGCCTTCTCGTGATCGACCTCGAGGAGCAGCGTCTTGTCCGACTGGACGATGAGCGGGCCGTCGTTCACGGACATCCCTTCTACGGTTGACGCCTATCCAACACATCAGACGGCAAGAACAGTCCCCGAACAGGTAATCAGTCGTCGAGGTAGCCGTTGAGGCCGAGGAAGAGGAAGATGCCGAGATTGAGTGCGAGGCCCACCCCGAGCAGTGTCCAGCACCAGACGAGCAGGCCCTTGGCGCTGGCCGGCTGCGTGCTCGACCGGCCGAGCGCCATGCCCGCGAGGATGGCGCCGGGGATCGCGAAGATGTTGCAACAGCCGACGATCGAGAGCAGATTGAGCACCAGCGCGACGATGGCGGTGGCCCTCGGCCCCTCGGGCGGCCTAGGGGGCGGGGGATAGCCGTAGCCATAGCCATAACCGTGCTGTGGCGGCGGCTGCTGGCCGTATGGTGCGCCGTAGGGCTGGTACGGATATTCGCCCGATGGACCTTCTTGGCTCATGCCACCTCCTGACAGGTCAACATTTATCACGGAATGGCCACGCGCCCTGCCAGGTCTGCTGTCTCGCCATAGATCTGGACTCTCTCACACGTCTTCAGAGATCGAGACCCAGAGCAGGGAGGCGAGTTGCACCAGGACGACCTACGAGTCTTCACGGCGTTCGTCACGACGCGATCGGACAGCCTCATGCGCCTGGCGTACGTGCTCACCGGCGACCAGCACGCCGCGGAGGATCTGCTCCAGAGCGCGCTGGCCAGAACCGCGGACCGATGGCGGAGCATCAGGGGCGATCCGGAGGCGTACGTCCGCCAGGTCATGTACCACGAGCAGGTCGGCCGGTGGCGCAGCCCGCGCTGGGGGCGCGAGCGCGTGGTCGAGACCCTGCCCGAGCGGATCGCGGGCGACGGCACCGCGCGGGTCGACGACCGGCTCACGCTCGAACAGGCCCTGCGCCGGCTGCCCGCGAAGAAGCGGGCCGTGCTGGTCCTGCGCTACTTCGAGGATCTGCCGGAGTCGGACGTCGCCAGGATCATGGGGTGCTCGATCGGCACCGTACGCAGCCAGACCCACCAGGCCGTGAAGCGGCTGCGCGACCTGGTGGGCGAGACCGTCAATCTGGAGGCCTGAGATGACAGTCGACGAACGCGCGGTCACCGAGGCCCTGAGCAGGCTGGCCGACCGGGCGCGGCCCGTGGATCCCGAGCTGCTTCTGTCACGTGCCCTACGGAGGCGGGCACGGATGAAGTGGCCGAGATGGGGGCTGGCCCTGGCGGCGGCGGCCTGTGTGGTGGCCATCGGGGTGGTGGCGCTGCGGGCGCATGAGCAGCTGTCGGTCTCGCCCGCGAGCCCGCCGACGACGAGCACAGGACCCACCGCGAGCACAGAACCCACGGCGCGGGCGACGGCGACGGCCCCGCCCGCCACCGCGTACGTCCGGGACATCCCCGGCCTGCCGCGGAACACCATCGCGCAGTTCGCGAAGGTGGAGGACTGCATGCCCAAGGGCAGCCCGGTGCACAGCATGGACGGCGAGCGGCTGCTGCCCCAGTACGGGACCGTCAAGGATTACCGCTGGCTCGTGGAGGCCAAGGACAAACTGGGCGTGACGCGGCTGGTCGGCAGCCGCAAGGGGTTCGTGCTGTGCACGCCGGCCATCCGGCTGGTCAGCTACCCGACGGACCCGGTCTTCTCCTACTGGGGCGGGGACCCGCCTGGCAAGCCGGCCCTGCGCGGCGCGCTCAGCGTCGACGTCTACAGCATCGAGACGCAGTCGGAGATCAACCCGGGCCGGGACGGCGACCCGTCCTTCCTGGTGGTGGCCGGCCGGGTCGCTCCCCAGGCGACTCGGGTGGAGGTCGAGTGGGCGGACGGGCGGAAGATGACGGCCAGCGTACGGGACGGCTTCTACATCGGCCGATCGCGGGTGTACGCCGACAAGAAGGGTTCCATCCGCCCGGTCCTGCTGAGCAAGGTGACCGCCTATGACTCCGGCGGCCAGGCGCTGGGCGAGCTCAAGAACGTCAAGTGGAGGTCCGAGGGAGCCATTGACGCGGACGACTAGCCGAGCCTCGACCGCAGCGCCTTGCGGTCGAGCTTGAGCACGCTCGTGACCGGGATCGAGTCGACGAACCGCACTTCCCGGGGATACTTCACCCGGCCGACCCGGTCACGAGCCCAGGTCATCAGCTCCTCGGCGGTGGCCGTGCCGCCCGCCTTGAGCTGGACGAAGGCCACGACCTCCTCGCCCAGGCGCGGGTCCGGGCGGCCCACGACGCCGGACATCACCACGTCGGGGTGCTCGTTGAGGGCGTCCTCGACGTCGCGCGGGAACACGTTGAACCCGCCGCGGATGATGAGGTCCTTCTTCCGGTCGACGATGTACAGGTAGCCGTCGTCGTCCACGCAGCCGATGTCGCCGGTCCGCAGCTCGCCCTCGACCAGCGCGGTGCCGGTGGAGTCCGCAGGGTGCTCGCCCCAGTAGCCGAGCATCAGCGAGTCGCCGCTGACGCAGATCTCCCCGACGTCGCCCGCCTCGGCCTGGTCGCCGGAGGAGTCGCGGATCGTGATCGTGTAGCCGGGCAGCGGCAGGCCCACGCTGCCGATCCGGCGCCGCCCCGGCGGGTTGAAGGTGGTCACGGCGCTGGTCTCGGTCATCCCGTAGCCTTCGAGGACCTGCACGCCGGGCATCCGGCGCTCGAACTCCGCCAGCGTCTCCCGGCCGAGCGGCGCCGCGCCGCAGGTGAGGAAGGCCAGGTCGGGCAGGGGGTGGGACTCCAGCGGCTCGGCCAGGAGCATCTGGAGCATGGCGGGCACGACCGTTCCGTACTGGGCGCGCTGCGCGGCGGCCAGCTCGAGGAAGGCCTTCGGGTCGAACCAGCGCATCAGCACCGCCTGCTGCGGCTCCGTGGCGTGCATCCCGGCGACCGTGATGATCAGCCCGTACGAGTGGGAGAGGGGCACCGGCACTATTGCGCGATTTTTCCCCTCTTGGTGGGACATTTCGTAGGCGTCCTTGGCCACCTGCCAGAGCCCGCGATGGCTCAGCATGACGCCCTTGGCCATGCCGGTCGTGCCTCCGGTGTACATGAGAGCCGCCAGATCGGTGGCGTCCCGCTCGACGGGCCCCCGCTCGGCCGCCCGCTCCAGCTCCCCCGTGTCCACAAATATCGGGATTTGGGGCTCGGCGGCCTGGACCGTCTCCATCAGTTCGGGCGAGGTGACGAGGGCGGTGGCGCCGCTGTCGGCCAGGATGTGCCGCAACTCCGCCGGTCCGACCAGGAACACCACGGGCGTCACCACCGCACCGGCCGCCCAGATCGCCTCGTAGATCAGGCCGACCTCGGGGGAGTTCGCCATCATCACCACGATCCGGTCGCCGGGGCGTACCCCCGCCTCGACCAGCCCGCCGCAGACCTTGCGGGCCCGCTCGGCCAGCGCGTGGCCGCGGTGCCAGACCCCTTCGTAGTAGACCGCGTCGAAGTCGTCGAACCTGCTCCAAGACTCCTCGGCCAACCGGCCCAACGTCAGCTCGCTCACCGTCCCAACCTCGCCTGATCACCGCCGGGCGTCAAGCTGACGTCAAGACAGGTCGGCCACCCCGGTGATGCGATGGAGCGCGAAGCGGTGCACGGCGGCCCTGGTCTCGTCGTACGCCGTGAGGTAGCCGCCCTCCATCCGCGCGGGCTCCAGGATGCGCGAGGTGGCGTTGCCCTGGGAGTCGAGGTAGCCGATCCACACGCGTACGCCCTGCCTGATGGCATCCTGCAACGCGGAGATCGTGGCGGTCGCCGGGCCGCGCGGGATCTGGCCGCTGGGGGCGTCGGCGGGCTCGCGCCGCGTCAGGTGGGCCGCGTCGCCCGCCCGCAGCGCGCGTACGGCGGCGGCCGTGACCTCGGCGTCGAGGCCGTTGGGCGAGGGCACGGACCGGGCCGGCGGCAGGCCCTCGGTGCGCTTCCTGTCGAGCTCGGAGATGATCACGTCGCCGTCGAGCGACTCGGCCACCGGGGCGTACCCCATCGCACGCAGCGCGTCGACCAGCGCGGCCCGCGAGGAGCGGGAGGCGATGACCGTGGGCGCCAGCCTGCGCAGGCGCAGCGCGGCCGAGCGCCGGTCGGCGGTGATCTGGTCGAGCAGGGCCGGGTCGTCGCAGCGGATGTAGGCACTGGCGGTGCCGACCCTGATGCGCCCGTGCCGGCGGGCCACGTCGGCGATCAAGTAGGACAGCGCCTGCGGGACCGGCGTCGCCGAGTGGCGCTCCAGCATGGCCAGCAGCTCCTCGGCCCCCTGGCCCGCGTCGAGCGCGCGGCGGACCGAGCCCTCGCCGAACCGGTAGACGGTCGCGCCGCCCTTGGACTCGACATCGGCGGCCAGCGTCATCCAGCGGCTCAGCTCGCTGGTGAGCGGTCCTGGCGCGACGGCGGTCAGGTCGGCCTGGAGCAGCACATGATCGACCGGCTCGGGCAGCAGCGGGGCCAGCACCGAGGCGGGGTCCTCGCCGGACAGCAGCGCCCGGCCGTGTCCCGACAGCACGCCGAGCCCGGTGACGCCGATCTGCTCGGCCTCCCGCAGCGCGAACTCCGTCAGCTGCTCGCGCAGCGGCCCGCGGCGGCGCGGCTGCTCCCACGCCAGCCGGTCGAACACCGACTCGCGCGTGGGCGCCAGGCCGGGCGCCGACGCGAGCACGCCCAGCGCCGCCGACCGCACACCCGGCGCGGACGAGCGGCGCAGCTCGGTGTGCAGCGCGTTGAGCGGCCGGTCCCGGTCGTCACGCTCGCCGACCAGGCCGGGGACGCGGTCGGTGTGCAGCCAGGTGACCGCCAGCGCCGCCCACCGGTCGGCGGTCGGCCGGACCCGCCACAGGTCGTAGCCGGTGGTCGGCAGCCACTCGCCGTCGACGTTGCCGCCCGCCGCGATCAGCCCGGCCGCGTGCGCGACCTCCACGATCAGCGCGGCGGCCCACTCGGGCACGTCCAGCTCGGTCGCGGTGCGCTTCAGATCCCGTACGCCCAGCCCGCCGGTACGCAGCACGCCCGGCGGTTCGGCGCTCCACCGCTCGCACAGGTCCTCGACCGTCCGCACGAACGTGAACGCCTGCCCCGCCGCCGTCCGGTCGGCCAGCCTCTGGTCCCGCGCGGCGCCCTCCAGGGCGGGAGGTACGGCGTACAGATCCCGGTGTACGAGGCCGTTACGCAGGTAGAGGCCGACCTCCCGAGGCAGGGCCACGCTCTCCTCACCCGTCGCCGCCAGCAGGCCGCGGGCGAGCAGCTGGTCGATGGGCGAGCGGGCGGAGGCGACCCGCACCTCACGTCTGGCGTTGGGCACCCGGCCCGTCGGCGGCCCCCAGGTGAGTTGGTCCAGCGCCGCCCTAGCCTCGGGCGAGACCTCCTCGATCAGCTTCCCGGGCCGGGTCAGGGCGGCGGCCAGGCGTTCCTTGCCCGAGCCCGCAGTGCCCGGCGCGATGTCGTCGGCCATCTCCGCCAGCTGCTCGGGCGCGTGGTGCCGGAACGCCTCCACCGCCGGGGGGCCGAGCCCCGCCGGATCGTCGAGCACCTTCCGCACGCCGGGGGCCAGGGCTAGCGCGGAGTCGGGGCCGTAGACGAGGGCCAGGTCGCGCAGGTGGTCGAGCGCCGCCGACAGCGCGGGCTCCGGCTTGCCCGCCGCGAGCGCCCCGCCGACGAGCGCGCGCAGGGCCGCCTTCGTGACGGGCCCCGGTCGTACGTCCGGCTTCTCGACCCGCTTCTCGGCCTGCGCTCCGGCGGCGGGGCGCGTTTCGCCGACGGCGCGCGTTTCGCCGGCGGCCGGTGTCTCGACGACGGCCAGCGTTTCGAGCACGGCGAGCGTGAAGCGGTTGAGCCGGTCGAGCGCCCGGCCGATCGCCGAAGGGCTGCCCGCGCGTACGGCGAGGCCCTCCAGATGTGCGGGCACCGGAGTGATCAGCTCGGGGCGCGCGGAGACGAGCGCCCGCAGCTGTTCGTCGGTGCGCCCCCTGATCCACTCCGTGAACTCCATCGTTGCCATGGTATGTCCCCCCTGATTGGGGCAGCATGGCTCACGTGATTGAGCGAGCGGACCAGCTCATCCTCAACTACGTCAGCGCAGCCGCCGACGCGGCTCATGGCGTGCTCAGATCCGACCAGCGGCTCGACTTCGCCAAGCGGTTACGGGCCAGGATCGAGGTCGAACGGCAGGGCAGCCAGAACCCACGGCAGGTGGTCAAGGTGCTCGCCCGGTTCGGCGACCCGGTGGCGCTGGTCGAACGCGAGGCCCGCAGGCTGGCCGAGGCGGGGCCGGGCGGCGCGCCCGGCGCCCCGTCCGGAACCCGGCCGGGAACGGCGCCCACGGCCGCGCCCGGGGCCGCGCGGGGAACCGTGACGCCGGGTGCCGTGGCCAAGGCGGAACGGGTCGCGGGGGCTGGTGGGGCGACGCCGTTCTTCCCCAAGATCGTCGACGACGTGGCGCCCCCGGGAGCCCAGCTGGGCCGGCGGCTCGCGGAGGACCATCTGGCCCCGCGGCCCCTGCGGGGCATGCCGTTCGCGCGGCTGCGGCAGGTGGCCATGTCCGGGGGGAACCCGATGACCACCCGTGGACGGGACGCCGGCACCATCGTCAAGGAGTACCCGCGCGAGACGGCGGCGATGGTGGTCCTGGTGCTGGCCGCGCTGCTGGTCCCGTTCGGCCTGCCGGCCGTCGCGATCTTCCGGGTGCCGGTGCTGGTGTGGGGGTTGGGGGCGCTGCTGGTGGCGTTCTCGGAGGGCTGGGTGCTGCGCGACCGGCTGATCGGGATCGGTGCGCCCCTGGTCGGCTACACGCTCGGCGGGGCGCTCGTCGGCGGTCTGCGGGTGGGCGCGGAGCCGGGGGTGCAGGCGTTCGTGGTGCAGTTCTTCGACGTCAGCGGGGTGATGTTCATGATCGGCACGGCTCTGGGCGTGGGCTGGCTGGCTTACCGGCTGGTGGAGGTCAACTGACCGAGGCGGGGCTCGGGGTCAGCTGACGGGTGCGGGGCTCGGCAGGAGGCCCACGGCCAGGCGTACCCAGGCGGTGACGAACTGGTCTTTCTCCGCGTGTCCCGGCGACTCGCCGACCGTCTCCTGGAACAGCCGGTAGTGCACCACGGAGCCGCCGAGCACCGCCGCGATCCCGTTCCAGTCGACCTTGGCGTCCTCGTATTCGGGCTGGGCGCGGAACCAGGTCGTGATGGCGTCGAACATGGGCTGCAGCAGCCCTTCGCGCACCACCGCCACCAGCTCCGGGAACTGGCTCAGGTCCCGGAAGAACACCCGGGTCAGTTCCGACTCCTCCCGCACCTTGGCCAGCCCGGCGCGGCACAGGTGCGAGAGCCGCATCTCCAGGTCGGCCGAGGTCTCCATGTCGCCCAGCTGAGCCAGGCTCTCGGCCACCTGCGTGCGGGTACGGGCGGCATGCTCGTTGATCGCCGCGGCGAGCACCTCGTACTTCGACTTGAAGTGCCGGTAGAGCCCTCCGGCGCCCGGGGAGAGCCCTGAGGCGGCCTCGATCTCGGCCACCGAGGTGGCGGAGTAGCCCCGCTCCGCGAAGAGCCGCAGGGCCTCGTCGATGATCCGCTCACGCGTCGATCTGGTCATTCTTTCCTGATACCTCCGTGATGGAGCGTAGCCGTCACGGCGCGGCTCGCCGTATCAACCCCGCGACGACCGAGCCGACGATCAGCCACACCAGCGCCGCGAGCCCGTAGTTGACCAGCGTCGTCCACCGTACGTCGGCGAGCTGGAACAGGTTGGCCAGGCCCACCGACAGCGGCGAGGCGAGCGATTCGACGAACTGGTACCAAATGTTGGCCGGGTTGGCCCGGAACACCGTGAAGATCGCGTACAGCACCAGGATCAGCGCGGCCAGCCTGGACGCCAGCCGGACGGCGGCGGCCAGGAACGCCACCACTCCCCGCCACACCCTGACCGGTCCGGTCACCTGCCGGGGCAGCGCGGGCCGGTGCGGCCGCGGCCCGCTGAGGGAGAGGTCCCGGGTGGGCTGTTCGGGCGGGCTGGGGCGGTTGGCGGCGGCGACCAGCCGATCTCCCGCTTCCGGCGGTTTGGGGGGCTCGGTCACGGCCACTCCTCCCGATAAGTAATTCCTTTCTTCCCACTCCCACGGTCCCACAACAAGGGCCGTTACCCGTAATGCGGACGCGTTTGGCATCCTTCACCTTGTGCGGACATCGGTGGGTTTCGACCTGGACATGACATTGGCGGACACACGGTCGGGCATCGCGGCCGTCTACGACGAGCTTTCGACGCGCCTCGGCGTGGTCATCGACAGCAAGGCGATCATCACCAGGCTCGGCCCGCCACTCGAACAGGAGTTGGCGAACTGGCTGCCGCTGGAGGCGATCCCGGAAGCCGTGATCCTGTTCAGGGAGATCTATCCGGAGTTGGGCGTGCCCGTGCACACGGCCATGGCCGGAGCGGCGGAGGCCGTCGAGGCCGTACGCGCGCAAGGGGGCAGGATCATCGTCGTGACCGGCAAGAACCCGCGCGACGCGACCAGCACCGTGAAGGCGCTCGGGCTCGCCGTGGACGAGGTGGTCGGGTCGGTCTTCGGGGCGGCCAAGGGTGCGGCCCTCGAGCGCTTCGGCGCCGGAGCCTATGTCGGCGACCATGTGGCGGACATCGAGGCCGCGCGGGCCGGGGGAGCCGTCAGCGTGACGGTCGCGACCGGCCCTTACACGCTGGACGAACTCCGTGATCACGGAGCCGATGTGGCGCTTGGCGACCTGACGGAATTCGCCGACTGGTTCGCCGGATGGCGTTCGAGTGGGCAACTCCGGTAAATGCCGGGAATTTTCCTGGTCGCTACGGAGCCTCGCGGGGCATAACCTACATCCATTCGCCTTTTACGACTGTTTGAACGAGGTTCCTCCTGTGCCGAGTGGCAAGGTCAAGTGGTACGACGCCGACAAGGGTTTCGGCTTCCTCACCCGCGACGACGGTGGTGAGGTCTTCGTGCATTCCTCCGCGCTACCCACAGGTGCCGGCCCGCTCAAGCCCGGCCAGAAGGTCGAGTTCGGCGTGGCCGAGGGACGGCGCGGCCAGCAGGCCCTGTCGGTGCGGATCCTCGAGCAGCCGCCGACGCTGGCCAAGCCCAAGCCCAAGGCCAAGCGCAAGAAGCCGGACGAGCTGGTCGTCATCGTGGAGGATCTGATCAAGCTCCTCGACGACGTCTCGACCTCCTACCAGCGGGGCAAGCACCCTGACGCGGCGCACGCGAAGAAGATCGCGCAGGTGCTCAGGGCGGTGGCGGACGACCTCGACGCCTAGCCGTTGGGGTTCGTCAGCG
The DNA here is from genome assembly GCF_020215705.1 of Nonomuraea aurantiaca. GTDB lineage: Bacteria > Actinomycetota > Actinomycetes > Streptosporangiales > Streptosporangiaceae > Nonomuraea > Nonomuraea aurantiaca. The sequence continues at coordinate 14,882 of NZ_JAIWNB010000027.1, forward strand.
GCTTGGTCGAGTCGAGGGTGTCGACGCGCTGATCCCGCCGGTCGGCGCGTCGATCCTCCGCGTCCCACGCACCTTGATCCGTTTGGTCTTCCTGGTCCGTTTGGGCCGCGGCTTCGGGGCCCCGTGTGGCGGCGCGGATCCGCTTGCGGCGGCGCACGATCAGCCAGCCGAACGTGCCCGTCAGCGCCACGGCCAGCGTGACCAGCCCCGCCGCGCTGCTCTCGGCCAGTGACAGCAGCAGCCCGATCAGCCCGCCGAACACCCAGGCGAGCTGCAACACCGCCTCGACCACCCCGAACGTGGACGAGCGCACCTCCTCGCCGATCTCCCGCTGCACGATCGCGTCGAGGGCGAGCTTGCCGAGCTCCTGCGCGAACGCGGTGACGAGCGAGATCGCGGCCGCGGTCCAGAGGCCGAAGAACACCGCGGTGGCGATCGTGGTCGCGCCGGTCACGGCCAGCGTCAGCAGCGTGATGAGATGCGGCGAGTGGTTGCGGGTCCAGTTCGCGACCACGGCGCCGACCAGGCCGCCCAGCCCCGCCGCGGCCGCGAGCAGCGCGATCGTCTTCGGGATGTCGAAGAACGGGTCGGGTGTGGCCAGCCACGGCACACCCTTGTCCTGCACCAGGAACAGCAGGAAGAACAGCAGGAACCCGGAGAACAGGCGGATGGCCACGTTCGCCCAGACCGCCTCGGCCACCGCCGGGCCCACGTTCAGGAGGGTCCGCCAGCGGAGCGGCCTGCCCTCCTCCTCTTCCAGCTCGGGCGAGTCGACGTGTCGCGGCAGCCGTACGGCCAGGACGCCGATCAGGAGGAAGGCGACCATCGCCGTACGCAGGACCGCGGCGCTGCCCAGCCACGCGGTCAGGCCCGCGGCGACCGGCACCATCACGCCCGCCGAGATCAGCGAGAACAGCGCCACCCTGGCGTTGGCCGAGACCAGCGTGATGTCGGCGGGCAGCACGCTCGGCATGATCGCCGCGCGGGACACGTTGTACGCCTTCGACAGCACCAGCACGCCCAGCGCCCCGACGAACAGCGTCGGCAGGTCGCCGGGCCCCACGGCGGCGGCCATCGCGAAGCACAGCAGGCCGCGGCCGAACAGCGTGCCCGCCATGACATAACGGCGGCCCGACCTGAACCGGTCGAGGATCGGCCCCACGAACGGCGCCAGCAGGGCGAACGGCAGCATCGTGATGACCAGGTAGAGCGCCACGGGCCCGCGGGCCTCGCCGACGGGCACACCGAAGAAGACGGTGCTCGCCAGCGCGACCGTGACGAGTGCGTCGCCGCCGCTGTGACCGGCGGTGAGCTCGATCAGACGGCCCAGCCCGGTGCGGTCGGCGCCGTTGGCGTGGGTGAGGCGCCGGGTCGCCTTCCCGACCTTCTGCGCCCCCCTGCCGACCTTCTGCGCGCCCCTGGCCGTGGCCTTGCCCGCCCGCGCGGTGCCGCCGGCGGTCGCCTTCCCGGCCCGCAGGGTGGCCCGGCCGGCGCGCGCGGTGGCGCGCCCCGCGTCGGCGACGCCTCGCCCCACGCGCCGCGTGACCTCGCGAGCCGTGTCCCAGCCTCCTTGCACGCTTACCAGTCTTACCCGATCGCCGCTCGCAAACGGCGACGGATCGCCCGGGGACAGGCCCACCGATGTGCCGCCAGTTGATCCGGGATCGGCGGTGTCGGCACCTTGGGGTCCGCTGCCCGTCCTACCTCGATGGTCGCCCGCCCACGGCGGCGGGATTGCTGGGGGTCGGGGGTGCTGATGTGTCGTGAGTGGGTCCGGGATGGGCGGTGTCGGCACCTTCAGGTCCGGTCATGGGTGAGAATGAAGTGTGAGCGAACAGCACCTTGCGGCGGAGGCGGACAGATGACCCGCACCCGGACCCGCGTCTCCCCGCCCGACCAGGCGTGCGTCGCCGCGGTGGACCTGGCGCGCGCCGCCGCGGAGGAGCTCGCGCGGCCGGGCGAGCCGGGTGAGCACCTCGGTTATGAGGGCGAGGGCGACCGCATCGTCACCCATTACTTCGCCTGTCTCGACCGGGCCTACCGCGGTTGGCGCTGGGCCGTCACCGTGACCCGCGCCTCGCGGGCGAAGAACGTCACCGTGAGCGAAGCCGTCCTGCTGCCCGGCTCGGGAGCGTTGCTCGCGCCCGAGTGGCTGCCCTGGAGCGAGCGTCTGCGCCCCGGTGACCTGGGCGTCGGCGATCTGCTGCCGACCTCGGAGGACGACGACCGCCTGGAGCCAGGTTTCGTCAAGACCGACGACGAGACCGACCATCAGACGATTTTCGAGTACGGCCTGGGCCGGGCCCGTGTGCTCTCGGCCATCGGCAAGGACCGCGCTGCCAGACGTTGGCACTCGGGCGAGCACGGGCCGCATACGCCGATCGCACACGCCGCTCCCGCGCAGTGCTCCACCTGTGGTTTCTACTGGCCGCTCGCGGGTGGGCTCCGGCAGGTGTTCGGGGTCTGCGCCAATGAGTACGCCCCCGACGACGGCAAGGTGGTCGCCGCCGACCACGGCTGCGGGGCCCACTCGGAGGCAGCGGTCATGCCGCCGTCCGTCGAGCAGGCCATGCCCATCCTCGACGACATGGGCTTCGACCTGATGGAAGAGGAGGCCGGATCCGTCGACGGATCGGCCACCGAGGAGCTCGGCCACTCCTGACCGCGAATGTCGGTGAGGGCCGCTAGCCTACGGTGGCCCCCCATCGGCGGACCCCGGACACGTGCCGGAGCCCGCCCCACCAGCGACCAGGATCGTGACAGATGACCGACACCTTTGGCACCGACCGGACGCGGGCCGCCGTGCTCGCCGCGTGGACGGCCTCGACCGCCCGATTCCGCGAGGACGCCAACGCCGAGGAGGACTTCGCCCTCGGCGGCTACCGCGACCGGCTCATCGTGGAGCTCGCCCAGAACGCCGCCGACGCGGCGCTGCGCGCGGGCGTGCCAGGGGTGCTCCGGCTGACGTTGCGCGACGACGTCCTGACCGCCGCCAACACCGGCGTCCCGCTCGACGCGACCGGCGTCGAGGGTCTGTCGACGCTGCGTGTCTCCGGCAAGCGGGACGAAGCGGGCGCCGCCGGCCGGTTCGGCGTCGGGTTCGCCGCGGTGGTGTCGGTCTGCGATGAGCCGTCGATCTGCTCGCGCGAGACGGGCGCCGTCCGCTGGTCGCGCGCGGAGACGGCCGCCGTGGTGGCCTCGGTGCCGGAGCTGGCCGCCGAGCTCGGCTCGCGCGGCGGCCACGTACCGCTGCTGCGCCTGCCGTTCGAGGCCGAGCCGCTCGACGTGCCGCAGGGCTTCGACACGCTCGTACGCCTGCCGCTGCGCGACGCCGCGTCGGTCGCGGCGGTCCGCCGCATGCTGGCCGAGACCAGCCCGGCGCTGCTGCTCGGCATGCCCGCGCTGACGAGCATCGAGATCGACCTCGACGGCTCGGAGCGCCGGGTGTCGGCCGACGGGTGGCACCTGGTGTCGGAGTCGGGGGAGTTCGCTCCCGACGAGGTGGCGGCCCTGTTCGCCGACCGGCCCACCGAAGAGCGCGCCCGCCCCTACTGGTCACTCCGCTGGGCCGTGCCCGTCGCCGACACGGAGCCCGCCCCGCTGCCCGCCGGGGTGCCGCCGGTGGTGCACGCGCCGACGCCCAGCGACGAGCCGCTCGACCTGCCGGCCCTGCTCATCGCCTCGTTCCCGATGGCCACCGACCGGCGGCACGTGGCCAAGGGGCCGCTGACCGACTTCCTGGTCGAGCGGGCCGCCGACGCCTACGTCAGACTGCTCGGCGAGCTGCCGCGCACCCCCAAGCTCCTCGATCTCGTCCCCTCTCTGATGGGCAAGGGCGAGCTCGACGCCCGGATCCGGCGGGCCATCCTGCTGCGCCTGCCCGCCACCCCGCTGCTCCCGGCCCTGTCCGCGCCCGCTCCGGCCGTGCAGACGCCGTCGTTCGCCGAGGCCGAGGTCTACGAGCCCGACGCCGAGTGGCAGGTCGAGCACCCGGCCAGGGAGCCGCACGAGGACGGCTGGATCGTCGCCGGCCAGGAGGCGGCCGTGGTCGCCGGGTCGAGTGACCTGCTGGCGGCGATCGCCGACTTCGTCCCCGGCCTGCTGCCCGCCGGGTGGCCCGCCCGGCACCCGGCGATGGGCTCGCTCGGCGTGCGCCGGGTCGAGCTGGCCGAGGTCGTCGACCTGCTGTCCGGTGAGGCGGTCGAGGCGCGGGAGCCGTCCTGGTGGCGCTCGCTCTACGAGGTGCTGCCGGCCGACGACCCCGAGTCGCTGGGCGCGCTGCCGGTGCCGCTGGCCGACGGCCGCCTGGTCCGTGGGCCGCGCGGCACCCTCATCCTCGACCTGGGCGGCACCCGCCTGGCCTCGGCCCGCGACGGGCTCGACCTGACGCCTCTGGGGCTGCGGATCGTGCACCCGGAGGCGGCGCACGCGGCGCTGCTGCGGCTCGGCGCCGCCGAGGCCACGCCACGGACGATCCTCGAAGACCCCATCACCAAGGCCGCCGTCGCCCAGTCCCTCGACAGCGCCGACTCCGAGCCCGTGGCGCGGGCCGTGCTCTCCCTGGTGGAGGCCGCCTCGCTGGTGCCGGGCGAGGCGCCGTGGCTGGCCGAGCTGGCGCTGCGCGGCAGCGACGGCGACCTCTACGCGGCGGGCGAGCTGATGCTGGCCGACGGCGCGCTGACCCGACTGCTGGAGCCCGACACGCACCTCGGGGTGGTCGCGCCGGAGCTGGTGGAGACCTACGGCTCCCGGGTGCTCGAAGCCGTGGGCGTGCTCGACGGGTTCGCCGTGGCGCACGACTCCGACGTGCTGCTCGACCACGACGACTGCGACCACGACCTCGACGGTGAGGACGACTGGCTCGACCACGTGCTCGACCTGCTGCCTGAGCTGGACCTGCCGCCCGTGGTGCCGGACTTCGCCGCGGTGCGCGACCTGGAGCTGGTCGCCGACTGGCCCGCCGCGCTGGCGCTGCTGACCAGACCGCCGCTGCGTGCCGCGCTGCACCCGCTGCGGGTGGAGGGCGTCGAGGTGCCGTCCTACACGGCGTGGTGGCTGGCCAACCACCCCGTGCTCGACGGGCGACGGCCACGGGAGCTGCGGCTGCCCGGCGCCGACCCGCTGCTCCAGGGTCTCTATGGTGACGCGCCCGGCGGGCTCGACCCGGTGGCGCTGGGGATGCTCGGCGTACGCACCACGCTGGCCGAGCTGCTCGCCGGCCACGGCGGTCCCGAAGAGCTGCTCGACCTGATGGCCGACGAGTCCATCGAGGTCGACCGGGCCCAGTTGCGGGCCCTGTGGATCGCGCTGGCGGCCGTCGAGCCCGCGCGGGTGGCGCCGCCCGCCCGGGTGCGCGCCGTGCTCGGTGGCGACATCGTGGTGGCCGCGGCCGACGACGCCGTCGTGGTGGAGGCCCCCGACCTGCTCCAGCTCGTCACCGACCGGCCTCTGGTGCTGGCCCCCTACGACCTGGCCGAGTCGCTGTCGGAGCTGCTCGACCTGCCGCTGGCCGGCGAGCTGGCCCAGGGCGAGGTCACGTCCGAGGGTGAGACCCGGAGCGTGCCGGCAGAGGTGCGCTCCCTGCTGCCGACGGCTCCCGAGACCTACGTCGAGCACGAGAAGCTGCTGGTCGACGGCGTCGCCTGCACGTGGCGCTTCTTCGAGGGCTCCGTGCACTGCACCGGGCTCGACGGCCTGGCGCGCGGCCTGGCCTGGGCGACGGGCCAGTGGAACGACCGGCTCGCGGTGGCCGCGCTGCTGCACGACCCCACGGCCGTGCCGCTCCTGCTGGCCGAGGCCGACCTGTCGTAGAGCCGACGGGCCCGTAGCGCCGACCTGTCTGCAGAGCCGACCGGGCCCGTAGCGCTGACCGGCCAGCGCCGACCTGCCCGTAGTGTCGTGAGGGTTCACGCCGCCGGGCAGGTGGCGTTCGCGTCAGGGGTCTTGCCGGTGAGGAAGTAGGCGTCGACCAGGCGGCTGACGCAGGAGCTGCCGCTCAGGTAGGCGCCGTGCCCCTCGCCCTCGTACGTGACCAGGACCCCGGTCTTGAGCTGGGCGGCGAGCTTGGGCGCCCACGCGTACGGCGTGGCGGGATCGCCCTTGCCGCCGATCACGAGGATGGGGGCGGAGCCGGTGGCGTCGATCTTCTTGGACTCGTCGCTGCCGGGCGCCGGCCAGTGCGCGCAGAGCGAGCCGAGACCCCCGGAGCGCATGAGCGGGAAGATCTTGGCGGTCTCGCGTTCGACCTGGTCGATCTCGGCGGGGCTCGGCCGTTCGGCGCTGTCCACGCAGTCGATCGCCACGACGCTGGTCATCAGCGTCGAGTACGTCCCGTCGGCCTTGCGGCCGTTGTAGGAGTCGGCCAGGGCGAGCAGCCGCGTGCCGTCCCCCTTGGTCGCGGCGGCGGTCGCCTGCTCCAGCATCGGCCAGCTGAGCTTGGAGTAGAGAGCGGCCAGGACGCCGGTGCTCGCCAGGCCCTTGGTGAGCTCCCGGCCGGCCACCTTGAGCGGCTTGTCCCGCAGGCCGTACAACAGCGTCTCGACGTTCTTGCGCACGGCCGCGGGGTCGGCGCCGAGGTCGCAGCCCTGCTTCACGCAGTCGGCGGCGAACGCCTCGAACGCCTGCCTGAAGCCGGCCGTCTGCGTCTTCGCGCGCTCGGCGAAGCTGACAGTCGGGTCGAGGGCGCCGTCGAGCACGAACCGGCCGACCTTCTTCGGGTACTGAGTGGCGTACACGGCGCCGAGGTGGGTGCCGTACGAGAAGCCGAAGTAGTTGAGCCGCTCGTCGCCCAGGGCGGCGCGGATGCGGTCGAGGTCGCGCGCGGCGTTCACGGTGCCGACGTGGGGCAGGAGCTTGCCGGAGGTCTTGGCGCAGGAGGCCGCGAACTCCTTGGTGGCCTCGTCCATCTCGTCGCTCGCGGGGTCCAGGGAGATCCACTTCTCGACGCTGCCGCACTTGACGGGCGCGCTGCGCTCGACGCCGCGCGGGTCGAAGCTGACCAGGTCATAGCTCGCGCCCACGCCGGCGAAGATCTTGGCGGTCATGGGCAGCAGATCGACCCCCGAGCCGCCGGGGCCGCCGAAGTTGAACACCAGCGAGCCGAGCCGGTCGCCGGAGGCCTTGACGCGGATCAGCGCCAGGTCGATCTGCTCGCCGTCCTGCTTGGCGTAGTCGAGCGGCACCGCGAGCTTGCCGCACTCGACGGCGGGCTCGGGCGCGGCGGGCTTGCCGTCGGGGCCGGTCAGGCCGGTGCACGGGCTCCAGGCGACGGTGCCGGCGCCCGTCGCCGTCTGGGCGGGCTTCGTCGCGGCGGTGCTCGCCGCCGACCCGCTGTTGGGCTTGGCGGTGGACCCGCAGCCCGTGAGGGTGGCGCTCGCGAGGGTCACCGCGCACAGGAGCGAGGGGAATGACGTCTTCTTCATGCCTCCAGCATGATCAGCCGGCTTTTTCCCAGGTAGTGGGGTAAAACAGCACTTTCCAGTGACTTCGGGGATCGGCCGGAGGTGACGAATGTCAGCTCCGGGACGCCCGCCTGTGCACGTACCAGAGGCCGAGGAGCCCGAGGCCGACCCCGGCGACGCAGGTCCAGATCCACCACGACTGCTCGGCGGCCGGGCGGAAGATCAGTAGCGCGACCAGCGCGAGCGCCCACGCGACCGTGCCCACGGCGACCGCCGCGACGTCGTTGGTCTCGATCGGCTCCGGGTCGGGACGCCATTCCTGCTTCACAGGATCCAGCCTAGCTTCCAATCGGGTCTCGATCCGATCACCGCCACTTTTCGCAGATGACGCAAACTGTCACTGTTCGCCCGTGAGTGACACAAGTAGTGGTATCGACAGGTTCTTCGCAATCTCCGCACGCGGCTCGACGATCTCCCGTGAGATCCGCGGCGGGCTGGCCACGTTCTTCACGATGGCCTACATCGTCGTGCTGAACCCGATCATCATCGCCAACGGCAAGGATGTCCAGGAGCAGTTCATCGGCGACGGCTCCTCGCCCAACCTGCCCCTCGTGGCGGCGGGCACGGCGTTCGTGGCGGGCGTGCTGACCATCCTCATGGGGGTGATCGGCCGGGTGCCCTTCGCCATGGCGGCCGGGTTGGGGCTCAACGCCTTCGTGACCTTCAACATCGCCTCGGTGATGAGCTGGGAGGAGGCCATGGGGCTGGTCTTCCTGGAGGGCGTCATCATCGGCATCCTGGTGTTGACCGGTTTCCGGGTGGCGGTGTTCAACGCCATCCCGGCCCAGCTCAAGACCGCCATCAGCGTCGGCATCGGGTTGTTCATCGCGCTGATCGGCTTCGTGGACGCCGGCTTCGTGCGCCGGGTGCCCGTGGGGCCACCGCTGGAGATGGGCATCCACAACACCCTGACCTCCTGGCCGATCTTCGTCTTCGTCGTCGGGCTGCTCGCGACGGCGGCGCTGGTGGCCCGCAAGGCCAAAGGCGCGATCCTGATCGGCATCGTCGGCACCACCGTGCTGGCGATCATCGTGGAGTCGATCGCGAAGGCCGGCCAGGCCTCCGACAAGAACCCCGGCGGCTGGATGCTGAACGTGCCCACCCTGCCGGAGCAGATCATCGGCTTCCACAACCCCCTGGTGCTGTTCAAGGAGTTCGACCCGTTCGGCGCGTTCAGCCGGGTCTCGGTGATCCTGGCCGTGCTGTTCGTCTTCACGCTGCTCATCACCGACTTCTTCGACACGATGGGCACCGTCGTCGGGGTCGGCCGTCAGGCCGGTCTGGTGGACGCCGATGGGATGCTGCCGCGTACCCGGGAGATCCTGCTCGTCGACTCGCTCGGCGCGGCGGCCGGCGGCGCGGGCTCGGTCTCATCGAACACCACCTACATCGAGTCGGCCGCGGGGGTCGGCGAGGGCGCGCGGACCGGCCTGGCCAGCGTGGTGACCGGCCTGCTCTTCCTGGTGGCGATCTTCTTCGCGCCGCTGGTCACGGTCGTGCCCTATGAGGCGGCCGCGCCCGCGCTGGTCGTGGTGGGCTTCCTGATGATGACCTCGATCCGTGAGATCGACTTCACCGACTACGAGATCGCCATCCCGGCGTTCCTCACGATCGTGGTCATGCCGTTCACGTACTCGATCTCGAACGGCATCGGCGCCGGCTTCATCAGCTACGTGCTGATCAAGATCGTTCGTGGCAAGGTACGGGAGATCCACCCTCTGCTGTGGGTAGTGATGGGCCTGTTCGTGATCTACTTCGCGCTCGGCCCGATCAGGGTACTTTTCGGGGTCTGATGCCTGGTGAGGCCGTCTTCGCATGGGAGGCGGCCTCGGGGTATCAAAGAGTGAGACGAGAAATGAGGTAGGGAAATATCGTGGAGTGCCCTATAGTTAGCAAAGGTAATGACTCATGCTAACCAAGAACCAGTCCCAGATAAACCTGCGCAGCGACGCAGGCCTGGCCACAGCCCTGCGCGTGTCGCTGGCGCGGCTGACCAGGCGGCTACGACGACAAGCGGCGGCGCACTCGCTGACTCCCACGCAGTTCGCGACGCTCGCCGCGGTGGAACGGCATTCCGCGATAACCCCCGGCGAATTGGCCGAGCTCGAGAAGGTGCAACCCCCCTCGATGACTCGCGTGATCGCCGCGCTAGAGGAACGCGGTCTGGTGTCGCGCACACCGCACCCGACCGACCGGCGACAGGTGACCGTGACCGTGACCGAGGCCGCCCAGAAACTGCTGAAGGAGGAACGACGTCTCAAGGAAGCCTGGCTGAGCCAGCGCTTGAGGGAGCTGACCGCGGAGGAGCGGTCGATCCTCAGGCAGGCGGCGCCGATTCTGGAGAAACTCAGCAGGATCTAGAGCCTGAAGAACCCAAGACCGGGATGTTCCGGTCACTCCAGGTACGTAACTACCGCATGTTCGCAGCCGGTGGCGCGGTGTCCAACGTCGGCGGCTGGCTGCAACGCACCGCCCAAGACTGGCTGGTGCTCGATCTGACCCATGGCAGCGCGGCGGCCCTCGGCACGGCGACCGCGCTGCAGTTCCTGCCGATGCTGCTGTTCGGGCTCTTCGGCGGCGTGCTGGCCGACCGCTACCCCAAGCGGCCGATCCTCATCGTGGCGCAGTCGCTCATGGCCGTGCTCGCCCTGGCCATCGGCGTGCTGACGATGACGGGCAGTGCCCAGGTGTGGCACGTCTACGTGATGGCGTTCACGCTGGGTGTGATCTCCTGTGTCGAGGTGCCGACCAGGCAGGCGTTCGTGGTCGAGATGGTGGGCCGGCGGGATCTGTCCAACGCGATCGCGCTCAACAGCTCCATCTTCAACCTGGCCCGCGTCGTCGGACCGGCGATCGCCGGTGTGCTGATCTTCCTGTTCGGGGGCACGGGACCGCTCTTCCTGATCAACGCGGTCACGTTCGCCGCCGTGATCTCCAGCCTGATCTTCATGCGGAAGTCGGAGCTGAACCTCGCCGTACCGGTGCCCAGAGCCAAGGGCCAGCTCCGCGAAGGGCTGCGCTATGTGCTGCATCGCGAAGAGCTGCTGATGCCGGTGCTGCTGATCGGGTTCGTGTCGATGTTCTCGCAGTCGTTCTCGATGTCGATCGCGCTCATGGCCCGCGAGGTCTTCAAGGCCGGCGCCTCGTCGTTCGGCCTGGCCTCCAGCATGTTCGCCGTCGGCGCGCTGGGCGGGGCGCTGCTCGCCGCCCGCCGGGCCCGCCCGTCACGCCGCATGCTGATCGCCGGGGCCATCGGGTTCGGGCTGTTCCAGATCGCCACCGGGCTGGCCCCGGTCTACCCGGTGTACCTGCTGCTGCTCATCCCCACCGGCATCGCGCTGATCACGATCAACACGGCCGCGAACGCGAGCGTCCAGCTCGCCACCGCGCCGGCCATGCGCGGCCGCGTCATGGGCATCTACATGCTCGTCTTCACCGGTGGCGCGCCCATCGGCGCCCCGCTGGTCGGCTGGCTGTCGGAGCTGGGCGGACCCAGGACGGGCGTCATGCTCTCCGGGCTGCTGGTGCTGGTCGGCACGGGCGTCGCGGTGATGCTGACGAGGCTGATCAGCGCCCGTGTTGAGGGCGAGCCGGTGCTGGCGATCGCCTGAGTACGTTGCAGAATCGGGTGGCATGAGGTTATTCGCGGCACTGATGCCGCCCGAAGGGGTGCTCGACGAGATCGAGCGCGCCATCGCGCCGCACGTCGGGCAGGTGCCGGGCCTGCGCTGGCCGGACCGCGCCACCTGGCACATCACGCTGGGCTTCTTCGGCGAGGTGCCCGAGCACGTCCTGCCGGAGCTGCAGGTGCGGCTGGCCCGTGCCGTGGGCCGGCATGCCAGCCTGGACCTGGCCTTCTCCGGGTTCGGGGCGTTCTCGTCCGCCCGCCGGGCCAGGGTGTTCTGGGCCGGGCTCTCCGGTGACTCGATGGTCCGGCTGTCGGAGTCGGTCAGAGCGGGCGCCCGCCGGGCGGGGGCCGTACAGACCGACGACAAGCACTTCCACCCGCATCTGACGCTCGCGCGGGCGAAGGCGGAGATGGACCTCCGCCCGCTCGTCGAGTCGCTGTCGGAATTCAGCGGCTCGACATGGCGGGCGAAAGCCGTCCATCTCGTACGGAGCCATCAGGAGGGGCAGGTGAGGTACGAGTCACTCGCACAATGGGATCTGGCACCCATCGGGCGCGATTAGGCTCCAGAACGTGGACCGTCCTCGCCCTTGGCTGCTGCCCCTCGTGCTCGGCCTCCTGCTGCTGATCGTCGTGATCGGCGCCCTGCTGGCCTGAGCTACCAGGCGTAGTCCTCCGGCGCCGGACGGTGCCCGGGGAAGATCTCGTCGAGGCGGGCCAGCGCCTGCTCGTCCAGCTCGATCTCCAGCGTGCGCAGGCTGCCGTCGAGCTGCTCCTGCGTGCGCGGGCCGATGATCGGCGCGGTGACCGCGGGCTGCTTCAGGAGCCAGGCCAGCGCCACGTGCGCGGGGTCCTCGCCGAGTTCGTCACAGAACTTCTCGTACTGCTCGATCTTGTCGCGGTGCTTCTCGAGCTCCGTGACCATGCGGTCGGCGGCCGACCGGCCCTTGTCGATCTTGCGCAGCACGCCGCCCAGCAGGCCGCCGGCCAGCGGGCTCCACGGGATCACGCCGAGGCCGTAGTCCTGGCAGGCGGGCAGCACCTCCAGCTCGACCGCGCGGGTGAGCAGGTTGTAGTGGCTCTGCTCGCTCACGAGCCCGATCGAGTTGCGCCGGGCCGCGGACTCCTGGGCCTTGGCGATGTGCCAGCCCGCGAAGTTGGACGATCCCACGTAGAGGATCTTGCCCTGCTGCTTCAGGACGTCCATGGCCTCCCAGAACTCGTCGAACGGCGTGTTCCGGTCGACGTGGTGGGCCTGGTAGATGTCGATGTAGTCGGTCTGCATGCGCTTGAGCGAGGCGTCGCAGGCCCGGCGGATGTTCAGCGCGGACAGCAGGTTCTCGTTGGGCCAGTCGCCCATCGAGCCGTAGAGCTTGGTCGCGATGACCGTCTTCTCCCGGCGACCCTCGCCCTTGGCGAACCAACGGCCGACGATCTGCTCGGTGATCCCCTCGCCCTGCTTCCAGCCGTACACGTTGGCCGTGTCGAAGAAGTTGATGCCCAGCTCATGAGCCCTGTCCATGATCGCGAAGGAGTCTTCCTCCGTGGTCAGCGGGCCGAAGTTCATGGTGCCGAGGCAGAGTGGACTGACCCGGAGGCCACTGCGTCCGAGGTTCACATAATCCATGTACTCCACCCTAAATACCTGGAGTGCACTCCAGGCTAGTAGGGTCGGCCGGGTGAGCTCGGGCCTCCTTCGTGCGGCGGTGCCCCTGTTCCTCTCCATGGTCACCACTACGCTCGGCACGCTGGTGGTCACTTCCGTGCTCGGCAGGCACGCCACCGTCACGCTGGCCGCCTTCGCGGTCATGTCGGCCGTGCTGAACCCCGCCTCCGCCGCTGTCGTGGGCGCTCTGCGCGGGCTCGCGCCCTTCGTCGCGCCGTACAAGGACACGCCCGCGGCGGCCGTGCCGATCCTGCGTGACGCGCGCTGGCTCACCCTGCTGGTGGGTACGGCCGGCGCGCTCGCGGTGCTGTGCGTGCCCCTGCTCGCCCGCGCCACCGGGGCGCCCGCCGAGGTCGTGGCCGAGCTGGGGCCGCTGCCCTGGCTCCTGTCGCTCTATCTGCTGGTGTTCGCCTCGGGTGGTGGGGCCAACACCGTGCTCGTGGCACTCGGCCGCAGCCGCCAGGTCCTCTGGTCCAGCCTGGCGGCCGGCGCCGCGATGATCGGCGGCACGGTCGCCCTGGTGCCGCCGCTCGGCCTGACCGGCGTGGGCGTCGCATGGCTGCTGTCGGGCGTCGCGGGCGTGGTCGTCTCGAACCTCTGCCTGCGCCGCGCCCTCGGGACGCGCGTCGGCCAGGGCCGGCCGCGGATCGGGGAGATCGTCCGGCTCGGGCGGGTGAGCATCCCGCTGGCCGGGACGGTCCTGATCAAGTTCGGCGGCCTCGGGGTCGTCACCTTCGCCGCGAGCACGACCGGCACCCGTGACGTGGCCGCCCACGCGGTGCTGAGCACGCTCACCGGGTTCATCATGCTGGCCTCGACTGCCGACGGGGCAGGCGGTACAGGGCATCGGGCTCATCGCGCTCAAGCGGTCGGGGGCGAGCCTGATCTACTTCGCCGTCGGGTACGGGGCGATGGTGGCCGTGGCCGCACCCGTGGCCGCCGCCTGGGGGCTCGTCGGGCTGTGGTGGCTCATGGCGGTGACCAACGGGGTGCTGGTCGTGCTGCAGGGCGCCGGATTTCACCGGCACAGCGCTACCGTGGGCGCGGCGTCCGTTGGGGCATGATGGCGGGGTGGGGGATGTTGTGATTCGTACGGCCGCCGGGGTTATCGCGGTCTTCGTCGTGTTCGTTCAAGGAAGCCCGGCCTTCGCCGATGATGGCGACAAGAAGCTGTTCACGTTCAAGGACGCGCGGATCACCGAGTCGAGCGGGCTGGCCGTGTCGCCGACGCGGGACGGCGTCTTCTACACGCACAACGACAGCTCGGCGGCGCCGACGTTCTACGCGGTGGGTTCCGATGGGCGGACCCGGGCGACGTACCGGCTCCAGGGGGCGCAGGCTCGTGACTGGGAGGCGATGGCCGCGAGCAAGGACCCCGCCACCGGGCGTGGGGTGCTGTGGTTCGCCGACATCGGCGACAACCTGGACGGGGCCTGGCCGGATGTCTCCGTCTACAAGGTCATGGAGCCGGAGACACTGCGGGACGCCACCCTTCCGGCGGTCCGCTACCGGTTCCGCTACGCGGACGGCGCCAGGAACGCCGAGGGCATCATGGTCAACCCGGTGACCGGGCGGCTCTTCGTGGTGTCGAAGGAGTTCTCCGGGTCGGTGTACCAGGCGCCCAAGAAGCTCAGGAGCGACCGGGTCAACGTGCTGCGCAAGGTGGGCACGGCCCCGATCATGGCGACGGACGCCGCGTACGCGCCCGACGGCAGCTCGTACGTGATCCGTACGTACTTCTCGGCTACGGTCTTCCGCCCCTCGGGGGAGTCGATCGGCAGGGTGTCGATGCCGGAGCTGAAACAGGCCGAGTCCATCGCCTACACCCGCGACGGCAAGAACCTGCTGACCGGCTCGGAGGGTGTGCGCAGCCCGGTCTATCAGGTGGCGCTGCCCGCGGCCGCGTTACCGGCCGCCGGCCCGTCCAGCTCGCCGACCCACCGATCGAAGGCGACCGTGTCGCCGTCCGCCCGGCCGGTGGCGGCGGCCAAGGGGCTCAGCGCGCGTGACGTCCTGATCTGGCTGGCCGCCGCCGCGGGCGCCAGCGGCATCATCGCGGCGATCGCCCGCCGCACCCGGTAGATACGCCCAGCATGGTCATGGGTGGCGCATCGTGGCCGTGAAGAGGTCGCCGCGGAGGGCGCGTTCGACCACCGCGATCGAGCGGGACAGGCGCACGAGCCGGGGCCCCTCCTCGCGGTAGGCGTCCAGGACCGCCTCGATCGCGTGCGGCGGCAGGTGGCCCTTGAGGTCGACCGCGGCGCCCCGGTAGCCGGCGCGGGCCGCCTCGATCGCCGCGCCGACGTGGTGGCCGGCCATCCTGGCCAGCGCGATCGGGTGGCGGCGGAGCACCTCGTAGGCGCGGTAGTCGGGCGGCACCGCGTCGAGCAGCCAGGCCGCCGCCGAGGTCTCCCAATCGGGGACGCTGGGCGGGCGGACCTCGGGTGGCCACTCGGGCGGGAGATACATGACGCCATCGTACTCACGTTCGATTTGTCGGTGAAGAGGTGGCTTTACCTGGGGTAACGCCGCAGCGACAGGAAGGAGATCGGCCGATGGTCGCCAGCAACCTTGTTCTCATCGCGGGGGTCGGTGGAGTGGGCCGCACGGTTCTCGAGCAACTGCGCGCGCAGGATGTACCGGTGCGGGCGATGGTGCGTCACGACGACGATCGGGCGGCCGAGCTGCGTGCGCTCGGCGCGGAGGTGGTCGTCGGCGATCTGACCCGGCCCGAGAGCGTCGCGGCCGCGCTGGAGAGTGTCGGAGGGATGTACTTCGGGATGCCCGTGTCGCCGGACCATCTGCTGGCCGCGACGGTGGTGGCCACCGTGGCGCGGGAGTACGGGGACCTGACCGGCCTGGTCGACATGTCACAGATGACGGTGTCGCAGATGACCGCCATCAGCACCAGCGAGTCGCACCAGCAGCGGCTGCACTGGCTGGCGGAGCAGGTGCTGAACTGGTCGGGCCTGCCGGTGGTGCACATCCGGCCGACGGTGTTCCTGGACAATCCGCTGTTCACCACGCTGGCGGCGCGTTCGATCCGGGAGAACGGCACGATCGAACTGCCGTTCGGCAGCGGGCGTACGTCGCCGGTCGCCGTGGACGACGTCGCCCGGGTGGTCGCCACCGTGCTCCGCGACCCGGCTCCGCATGTCGGGCACGTCTACGAGCTGACCGGGCCACGTACGGTCGACATGACGGAGCTGGCGGCGGAGTTCTCACGGGCGTTGGGCCGTCCGGTCTCCTATGTGGACGTGCCTCTGGACCGGTGGCGGGCCGAGGTGCTGGCGAAGGCGGGCCTGCCGCCGCACACCGAGGAGCACATCGCCACCATGGCCCGGCTGCACCGCGAGAACCGCTACGACCGCGCGTCCGACGACGTGGAACGCGTCACGGGCGTACCCGCCCAGACGATCGAGGCGTTCGTAGCCGCGCGCAGAGATCTCTACCTGGGCTGAACCGCTCCGAACGGGCCAGAAGCAACCACCAGGACGTGGCCAAAAGCCTGCCGATCGTTGAAGCCGCCGCTCCTGGACTTCGCCGCTGACGTGCGCGAATGTGGAGAGAACGTCCCCCCATGCCGTAGACAGCAGCCCCGGGCCACCGGGGGTCGAACGGGGAGGATCCGCCGCTGTGGACATGAAGCTCGAGGTCGTGGTGGTGCCGGTCGCCGATGTCGACCGGGCCAAGGACTTCTACAAGGCGCTCGGGTGGCGGGAGGACGCCGACGTCGCCGTCGGCGCGGACTTCCGGGTGGTGCAGCTGACCCCGCCCGGCTCGCCGTGCTCGATCATCTTCGGCAGCGGGGTCACCTCGGCCGCGCCGGGCTCGACGCAGGGCCTGCACCTGATCGTTGACGACATCGAGGCGGCACGGGCCGAGCTCGCCGAGCGCGGGGTCGAGGTGGGTGAGGTGTTCCACGACGCGAGCGGGGTGTTCCACCGCGCCGGGACCGAGGGGCGGGTGGCGGGCCCGGAACCGGCCCGCCAGAGCTACGGCTCCTACACCTCCTTCAGCGACCCTGACGGCAACGGCTGGATACTCCAGGAAGTCACCACCCGCCTTCCGGGCCGCTGAGCCCGGATGGCCGGCCTCACGGAAGGAGGCAGCAAGATGCAGGTGACGTATAGCTCGGTGGCCGAGGTGGCCGATGCCCTGCGCCGTGCGGAGGCCGCGCACGGCCGGTACGAGCAGGAGCTCGGGCACGCCGACCCCGACTGGCCGGCCTGGTATGCCCAGTACATGGCCGACGAGCAGGCCAGGGACGCCGCCGCCCGTTGACCAGAAGGTTGATGGATCACCCAAGTAAGCGCTAGCTTCCATAGCATGCGCGTCCTGGTCAGCGGTGGCTCGGGGTTCGTCGGCTCGCACGCGGTCGCGGCCCTGATCGCGGCCGGTCATGAGCCATGCCTTCTGGCGAGAAATCCGGAAAAAGTGCGTCGGGTGCTGGGTTCCGGGGACTGGGTGATCCGCCAGGGGGACATCCGTGACGCGCCGGCCGTACGCGCCGCTCTGGAGGGGTGTGACGCGGTGCTGCACGCCGCCGCCGACATGGGGGTCACCGGGCACGGGGCGGACCTGCGCGGGTCCAACGTCGTCGGGCTGCGTAACGTGCTCGGGCAGGCCGCCGAGCTGGGGCTGGATCCGATCGTGCACGTCTCCACGATCGCGGTGTTCGTGCCGCCCGCCGGGCCGCTCATCACCGCCGACAGCCCGCTGGCCAGCCCCAGGAACGCCTACGGCCGGTCCAAGGTCGAGGGCGAGCGGTACGCCAGGGAGCTGGGCGGCGTGACCATCGTCTATCCGGGCGGCATCAGCGGGCCGGGCCAGCCGACGCTCGACGCGCTCAACGAGGGGCTCCGCGCGGGCCTGCGGTTGGGCTGGCCGATCGTGCCGGGCGGGGTGGGCGTGCTGGACGTCCGGGACCTGGCCGTCGCGCTGGCCCGCTGTTTCACGCCCGGCCGACGGGACCGCCGCTACCTGCTCGGGGGACATTTCCTGACCTGGAGGCAGCTGGCGGACATATGCGCGGAGGTGACGGGACGGGCGGGACGGACCTACCGGATGCCCGGCGGCCTGCTGCGCGGGATGGCCGCGACACTCGACGGGCTCAAGCGGCTGGCGCCCATCGACTACCCGCTCACCCGTGACGCGGCCGACTTCATGCTCACTCTGGTCCCCACCGACGACGGCCCCGCGCTCAAGGACCTCGGCCTCACCCTGCGCCCGGTGGAAGACACCGTTTCGGCTACATTGCGGTGGTTGGCCGCCGAAGGCCACCTGAATCCGGCCAGAATCGGCAAACTGGCGCTGTGACAGAGAAGATCGGTGTCATCGGGGCCGGCATCGTCGGCCTGGCGGTCGCCCGCGAGCTCGCCACCACGCGAGGCGCCGAGGTGACGGTCCTCGAGAAGGAGGACCGCGTCGGCGCGCACCAGACCGGGCACAACAGCGGCGTCGTCCACGCGGGCATCTACTACCCGCCGGGCTCGCTCAAGGCCCGGCTCTGCCGTGAGGGCGTGGCGCTGCTCAAGGAGTACTGCGCCCAGCACCGCCTGCCGTACGAGGAGGTCGGGAAGCTGGTCGTGGCCTCTACCAGCGCGGAGCGGCCGCGGCTCGCGGCGCTGGCGGAGCGGGCCAGGGCGAACGGCGTGCCCGGCATCACCGAGCTGGACGCGCTCGGCCTGCGCGAGATCGAGCCGCACGCCGTCGGCGTCGGCGCGGTCCACTCGCCGCACACCGCGATCGCCGACTTCCCCGCCGTCGCGCGCCGGCTGGCGCTCGACGTGGCCGAGCTGGGCGGCTCGGTACGGCTGGCACACCCGGTCAGGGCGATCAGGGAGACCGCAGGGAGCGTCGAGGTGCTGGCCGCCGGGCGGCGCTTCGCCTTCGACCGGCTGGTGATCTGCGCCGGACTGGGCACCGACGCGGCGGCCCGGATGGCGGGACGGCCGGGCGACATCAGGATCGTGCCGTTCAGAGGCGAGTACTACGCGCTCGACGGAGCGGCCAGGGACCTGGTGCGCGGCCTGATCTACCCGGTGCCCGACCCCCGCTACCCGTTCCTCGGCGTCCACCTGACCAGGCACATCGACGGCGAGGTGCTGGTCGGGCCGAACGCGGTGCTCGCGCTCGCCTATGAGGGCTACCGGGGATACAACCTCCGTAATTCCTGGCAGATTCTGCGCTGGCCGGGCACGCTGCGCATGGCCCGGCAGCACTGGCGCACCGGGCTCAAGGAGGTCCACGGCTCGCTGGTCAAGGGGGCCTTCGTCCGGGCCGCGCGCCGCTACGTGCCCGAGCTCACCGCCTCCGACCTGCGGCGAACCGAGGGCGGGGTACGCGCCCAGGCCGTGGCGAAGGACGGCCGGCTGGTCGACGACTTCGCCGTGGACGTGGAAGGCAGGGTCGTTCTGGTGCGCAACGCGCCGTCCCCCGCGGCGACCTCCAGCCTGGCGATTGCTCGGCACATCTCCGGAATTGTCCCAGCACTCGTTCGGTGAGGGCATCCTTGGAGATGATGGAAGCGCGACTGCTGATCGTCGAGGACGACCCCAACATCCTCGAACTCCTCGCCGCGAGCCTGAGGTTCGCGGGTTTCGACGTGTCCACGGCCAAGAGTGGCCTCGACGCCGTTACCGCCGTCCAACGGCACCGTCCTGACCTGGTCGTCCTTGACGTCATGCTGCCCGACCTCGACGGCTTCGAGATCGTCCGGCGGCTGCGCGGCGGGGGTGTGCACGTGCCCGTGGTCTTCCTGACCGCGCGCGACGAGACCGAGGACAAGATCCGCGGGCTGACGATCGGCGGCGACGACTACGTCACCAAGCCGTTCAGCCTCGAAGAGGTGGTCGCCAGGATCCACGCGGTGCTCCGCCGTACCAGTGGGGAGTCGCAGGCGCCGCCGCCCCGGCTGACGTTCGCCGACATCGAGCTGGACGAGGAGAGCCACGAGGTGTGGCGCGGCGGCAACGCCGTGTCGCTGTCGCCGACCGAGTTCAAGCTGCTGCGCTACTTCATGACGAACGCGGGCCGGGTCCTGTCGAAGCCGCAGATCCTTGACCACGTCTGGGACTACGACTTCAGGGGCGAGGTCGGGATCGTCGAGTCCTACGTGTCGGTGCTCCGCCGAAAGATCGACAACCGCAACCCGCGGCTCATTCACACGCTGCGCGGTGTCGGATACGTGCTGCGGCTGCCGCCGAGTCCGTGATGCGCGGCCTGCCGCTCAGGATCAAGCTCATCGCCGCGATGCTGGCGCTGCTCGGCGTCGGGCTGACCTTCATCGGCGTGGTGAGCGTCTCCGTGCTGCACGGCTACCTGATGAACCGGGTCGACAGCCAGATCCAGCTCCTGGCCGTACGGGTGGAGAACAAGCTCAGGCACGACCAGGAGAAGCGCAACCGGGGCAAAGAGACCAACGACAAGATGGCGCTGATCGAGTCCGACACGATCGTGCTGGTGAAGCCGCCGGGCGGGGCGCTCACGCCGGTGTTCGGCGACCGCGACGTCGACGCGCGGCCCAGGCCGCTGCTGTCGCCCACGCCCGGAGCGAACCTCTACACGACGCGGGCGGTCAGTGGCGACGGCGAGTGGCGGGTGCTGCAGACCTCGACGGTGGTGGGCGACTACGTGATCGCCGCGGACCTGGAGGAGGTCAGGGACATCACCCGGCGGCTCGGCCTCATCGAACTGCTGGGCGGCGGCGGCATCCTGCTCATCCTCGCCGTCGTGGGCGTCGCGATGGTCCGGCGGAGCATGCGTCCGCTGGCCGAGATCGAGAGCACGGCCGAGGCCATCGCCGGGGGCGAGCTCGGCCGCCGGGTGCCGGCCGGCGACCCGCGTACGGAGGTGGGCCGCCTGGCCCTGTCGCTCAACGGGATGCTCGCGCAGATCGAGGCCGCGTTCACCGCCCGGTCCGCGTCCGAGGCGGCGGCCCGCCGCTCCGAGGACCGGATGCGCCAGTTCATCGGCGACGCCTCACACGAGCTGCGCACCCCGCTCACCTCGATCCGCGGCTTCGCCGAGTACGCCAGGCAGAACCAGAAGGCCGATGCCGCCGAGCTGATGCAGCGCGTGGAGAAGGCCGCGGGCAGGATGAGCCTGCTCGTCGACGACCTGCTGCTGCTCGCCCGCGTCGACCAGCAGCGGCCGCTGCGCATGCGGCCGGTCGACATGCTGGCGCTGGCCGCCGACGCGGTGCACGACGCGCGCATCCTGGCGCCCGACCGGGAGATCGGCCTGGACGTCGTCGGCGGCGCGGCCCTGATCGTCTCCGGCGACGAGGTACGGCTGCGCCAGGTGGTCACCAACCTCATGACCAACGCCCTGACCCACACCGAGCCGGGCACTCCGGTGGCGGTGCGAGTGGGGGCAGGGGCCGACAAGGCGTTCCTGGAAGTGAGCGACAAGGGGCCCGGTCTCACGCCCGAGCAGGTCGAGCGGGTGTTCGAGCGGTTCTACCGAGCCGACTCGGCCAGATCGCGCCACCGCTCGGGCGAGGACCGGGGCAGCGGGCTCGGCCTGGCCATCGTGCAGGCGCTGGTGCAGGCGCATGGCGGCACGGTGCTGCTGGACAGCGCGCCGGGCTCGGGCTCCACCTTCCGGGTCGAACTCCCACTCGCCTTGGAGTGAGCGTTCAGCTATTCCTCAGCCTCCTGAGTCACTCTGAGTAGGTGACTAGACCCGAGGCGCTGATCATGGTGGTGGACGACGAGCCCAGCATCCGAGACCTGCTGTCCGCGAGTCTGCGCTTCTCCGGCTTCGAGGTGCTGACCGCCGCCGACGGCTACGAGGCCGTGGAGGTGGCCGAGCGGACCAATCCGGACCTGGTGGTGCTGGACGTCATGCTGCCCGACCTCGACGGGTTCGAGGTGGCCAGGCGGATCGGCGTACCAGTGCTGTTCCTGACCGCCCGCGACAACACCGAGGACAAGATCGTCGGGCTGGGCGTGGGCGACGACTACGTGACCAAGCCGTTCAGCCTGGAGGAGGTCCAGGCCAGGATCCGCGCGGTGCTCCGCCGTACCCGGGGGGAGAACACCCCCGCGAGCCGCCTGCGGGTCGCCGACCTGGAGCTGGACGAGGAGGCCCGCGAGGTCTGGCGCAACGGGCGGCAGGTACGGCTCTCGCCGACCGAGTACAAGCTGCTGCACTACTTCATGTCCAACGCCGGGCGGGTGCTGTCCAAGGCGCAGATCCTCGACCACGTGTGGAACTACGACTTCGGCGGCGACGCCGGCGTGGTCGAGTCATACGTCTCCTACCTGCGGCGCAAGGTCGACGACGTCGAGCCGAGGCTCATCCACACGCTGCGCAGCGTCGGATATGTGCTGCGGGAGCCCCCGGCGGGCTAGCGTGGTGCCATGGATCTGCTGGGCGCGTTGGAGGGGTTGCGTCACCGGCTCGATGGCGAGCTGTTCCCGCTCGAGATCGGTGCGGTCGCCGACGACCGTCGCGCGCTCAAGGAGCTGACCGGCCAGCTCGACGACTACCTGCTGCCCAGGCTGCGGGCCATCGACGCGCCGCTGCTTGCCGTGGTCGGCGGCTCGACCGGGGCGGGCAAGTCGACCCTGGTCAACTCGCTGGTCGGGGCCGACGTCGCCGAGCCGGGCGTGCTGCGGCCCACCACGCTGGTGCCGACGCTGGTGGTGAGCCGGGCCGACCGCGACTGGTTCATGGGCCAGAACGTGCTCCCCGGCCTGTCCCGCGCCACCGGTTCCGCCGCAGGGGCGCTGCGCGTGGTCACCTCTTCGTCGCTCGGCGCCGGGCTGGCCCTGCTCGACGCGCCCGACATCGACTCGGTGGTGACCGCGAACCGCGAGCTGGCCGCCCAGCTGCTGGCCGCCGCCGACCTGTGGCTGTTCGTCACCACCGCCGCCCGCTACGCCGACGAGGTGCCGTGGAGCTTCCTGCGCTCCGCCCGCGAACGCAGCACGGCGCTGGCCCTCGTGCTCGACCGCGTGCCCGCCGAGGCCGTCGAACCCGTCACCCGCGACCTCGAACGCCTGCTGGTCGAGAACGGCCTCGACGGCACCCGGCTGTTCACCGTGCCCGAGGCGGCGCTGCCGTCGGAGAAGGCCCGGCTGCCCGCCGAGCTGGTCGCGCCGATCTCCGCCTGGCTGTCCGAGCTGGCCGCCGACGCGGCCGAACGGTCCCGGGTCGTCCGGCAGACGCTGTCCGGGGCGCTCGACAGCCTGGTCACGCGGGTGCCGCTGCTGGCCGACGCCGTCACCCGGCAGCAGGCCGGATTCGACGGGCTGCGGTCCATCGTGTCGGGGGCCTACGCGGGCGGGCTGGCCGACTTCGACGAGGGCATGCGCGACGGGTCGCTGCTGCGCGGCGAGGTGCTGGCCCGCTGGCAGGACTTCATCGGCACCGGCGACCTGATGCGGTCGCTGGAGAGCCGGGTCGGCCGGCTGCGTGACCGGATCGCCGGGTTCTTCACCGGGCGGCCGCCCGCCGCGTCGCTGCGGGACGCGCTGGAGAGCGGCGTCGAGACGCTGATCAGAGGTGCCGCCGACGGGGCCGCCGAACGCAGCCTGGAAGCCTGGTCGGCCGCTCCCGGCGGGCCCGGGATCATCGCCCGCGTCGGTGCGGTGGACGCGGCCCGGCTCGGCCGGACCTCGCCCGACCTGGGCAAGCGGGCCGCGGCGGCGGTGCGGGGGTGGCAGGAGTACGTTCTCGATCTCGTACGCCAGGAGGGCGCCGAGAAGCGGACCACGGCCAGGATCGCCTCCTTCGGCGTGAACGGGGCCGGCCTGCTGTTGATGCTGGCCGTTTTCGCCTCCACCGGCGGGTTGACGGGGATCGAGGTGGGGATCGCGGGCGGCACGAGCCTGCTGTCGCAGAAGCTGCTGGAGGCGGTGTTCGGCGATCAGGCGGTGCGGACGCTGACCATGCAGGCGCGGGACGATCTGCGGGAGCGGGTGCGGGTGCTGCTGGAGGAGGAGGCGGGGCGGTTCACCGCGCTGCTGGCGGAGGTCGAGCCACCGGCCGGAGCGGCGGACGCCCTGCGGCAGGCCGCTCAATCGGTCCGTGCCCATCGCACCGAGCTGCCGTCGGGGCCGGCTTCGAGCGACGTCGGTGAAGGTGAGGGGTCGTGAAGCTGCTGCGCCGTAAGGAGGGGCCTTCGCTGGACTCCCGGCTGGCCGCGCTGCTGGAGGCGGCCGAACTGGCCGAGGGACGGCTGCCGGCCGACGTGGTGGCCGCCGCGCGGGCGGTGGCGGAGCGGGCCGGGACCCGCCGGAGCCTGTCGGTCGACCACACCGTGGCGGCGCTGGCCGGGGCCACGGGGAGCGGGAAGTCGTCGCTGTTCAACGCGCTGGCCGGGGATGAGCTCGCGGCCGTGGGCGTCACCCGGCCGACCACCTCGACCGCGCAGGCGGCGCTGTGGGACGGGACGGGCGCGGGTCCGCTGCTCGACTGGCTGGAGATCCCCCAACGGCACACCCCACAGACCACAGTCGAGCCCGCCCAGCCCGCCGATTTTTCCGGACTTATCCTGCTAGACCTCCCCGACCATGACTCCATCAGGCTGGCGCACCGCCTGGAGGTCGACCGGCTGGTGGAGCTCGTGGATCTGCTGGTGTGGGTGCTGGACCCGCAGAAGTACGCCGACGCGGCCGTGCACGAGCGCTACCTGCGCCCGCTGTCCGGGCACAGGGACGTGATGGTGGTGGTCCTCAACCAGATCGACCGCCTGCCGCCCCACGCCGTGGACCGGTGCCTGCGCGACCTGCGCCGCCTCCTGGACGACGACGGGCTGACGGGAGTGCCCATCCTCGGCGTCTCCGCGCGCACGGGCACGGGTCTGGCCGACCTGCGTGAGCTGCTGGCGAAGCGGGTGGCCGAGCGCCGCTCCTGGTCCGCCCGCCTGTCCGCCGACGTCTCCGCCGCCGCCGACCGGCTGGCCGACCCGTCCCCTGGCCCCGGTACGCCGGGTGGCGCGGTGGCAGGTGGCTCCGGTACGCCGGGTGGCGCCGTCGCGGGTCTGGGGAAGCCGCTCACCGACGCGTTGTCCGAGGCCGCCGGGGTGCCGCTGGTCGTGGCGGCCGTCAGCAAGGGGCACCGGCATCGGGCCGTGGTCGCCACCGGCTGGCCCGTCACCAAGTGGGTCCGGCGCTTCCGGCCCGATCCGTTGCGCAGGCTGCGCATCGGTACGAGCACCGCGGTCAAGCCTGCCGACCGGGAGATCGTCGGCCGCACGTCCGTACCGGCCGCTTCGGCCGTACAGAAGGCTCAGGTCGAGACCGCTCTCAGGGACGTCGGCGAGGCGGCGGCGAGTGACCTGGCGGGGGTGTGGGCGGCGGCGGTGCGGCAGGCGGCGCGGTCGCGGGCCGGGGACCTGGCCGACGCCGTGGACCGGGCGGTGGCGACGACCTCGCTCGGGGCGACCCGGCGGCCGAGGTGGTGGCGGGCGGTGGGGATGCTGCAGTGGCTGGTGTTCGCCGTCATGGTGGCCGGTGGGCTCTGGCTCGGGGGGCTGTTCGGCATGGACTACCTGCGCCTGCCCCAGCCGCCCCTGCCGACGGTGGGTGTGGCGCCGTGGCCCACCGTGCTGCTGGGCGGGGGCGCGCTGGCGGGCGTGGCGATCGCGCTGCTGTCCCGGCTGGCGGCCTGGGCGGGTGGGCACCGCCGGGCGCGGCGCGTCGCGAAGGCCCTGCGGTCGGCCATCGCCCAGGTGGGCGCCGACTACGTACTCGATCCGGTGGAGGGCGAACTGGCCAGGCACGCCCGCTTCACCGAGGCGATCGCCCGCGCCCGCGCCTGACGGCCCCATACGTGCTCAGAACCGGTCAGGGGCGGCCGATGGGCCCGAGGAGGAGGCTCGACAGGATCGCGGCCAGGCCGGCGAAACCGGCGGCCACCAGGAACGGCAACGACGGCCCGAACTGCTGTGCCACCACCCCCGCCACCCCCGCACCCGCCGCGGCCCCCATGCTCGCCGCCGTCGACACCCACCCGAACGCCTCCGCCTGCGCCCCCGGCGCGAACTCGTCCACCAGCAGCGATGCGGTCGTCAACGCGGGGTTGAGCATGAGCCCCCCGGCGAAGAGCACCACCCAGAACACCGGCAGCGAGGACACCAGCACCAGCGGCGCCAACGCGAGACCGAAGACCAGGACCAGCCCGCTCAGCCTGCGGGCGGGCGCGGTGGTCCACCGGCGGGCGCCGTAGACGGCCGCTCCGGCGACGCCGCCCAGCGCCAGCGCCGCCACCAGCAGGCCCGTCGCGGCCGGAACCCCCCGGGCCACCGCGAGAGCGGGAACCCCGACGTCCAGCGCGCCTATGGCCCCGCCGAGCAGGACGACCACGCCGAGCAGCAGCCGCATGCCGACATGCCGGAACACCCTGCCCCGGCCCGCCGACAGCGAGGGACCGGTGACCCGCAGCACCCGCGAGAAGGCCAGCGTGCCCGCACCCGCGGCGGCGGCCACCACGCCCAGCCCCACTGACGCCGACACCAGCGCGATCAGCAGCCCGAACAGCAGCGGGCCGATGAGGATGGCCAGCTCCTGCACCAGGTACACCAGGCTGTAGGCGGCGGTACGTCCCTCCGCGGCCATCCGGGCGCCCCACTCGATGCGCATGGACACTGAGATCGGCGGCAGTCCGGCCCCGGCCGTCCAGGCCAGCGCCACGATCGTCCACCCCGGCCAGCCGGACCCGGCGCCGAGCACCAGTGCGATCAGGGCCGTGACGTGCGCTGCCGCGCTGACCGCCAGCACGCCACGCGGCCCCCGCCGATCGATGAGGCGCCCCTGGACCGGCCGGGCCATCCCCGCGCCGATGCCTAACGCCGCCGCGGCCAGCCCCGCCAGTACGAGCGAGCCGCTCGACGCCTGCACCACCAGCACGATCCCCACCGGCGCCACCTGCTGGGTGAGCTGGGCCAGGAACCCGAGCACGGCCTGCGCCGTCACCCCCGGCAGGCCGAATAACTTCTGGTACGGCACGCCTGATCCCATATGCCAGTGTCACCCGCTTCCGAGGGAGCCGAGGGAGCCGGCGATCGTGTGCAGGGTGTCGAGCAAGGGCCGGAGGAGAGGGTGGGTCTCGGCGCCACGGCGTACGGCCGCGAAGACGCGTCGTTCGGGACCCGGCGTACGGCGTACCGCCACCCCGGGCAGCACCATGTCACGCAGCGCCAGCCTGGGCACCAGCGCCACCCCCGCACCGGCGCCGACCAGCGCCACCACGGCGCGGAAGTCGTCGGAGCAGTGCGCGAAGTCCGGCGAGAAGCCGGCCTGCTCGCAGGCGAACGTGATCACGTCGTGGACCGGATTGCCGGGATAGGGGCCGATCCACGTCTCGCCGGTGAGATCGCCGAGCCGGAGCGAGGGGGCGTCGGAGCGCGCCAGGGGGTGGTCCTGGGGGAGGACCAGGTCGAACGGCTCCGCGTACAGGGCGGACCGGTGCAGGCGGGGGTCGGCCGCGTCGGGGGCGCCTCGGTACTCGACCGCGATGGCCAGGTCGGCCCGGTCGTCGAGCAGCATGGACAGGCTGTGGTCGCCCTCGGCGTCGAGCACCCGTACGCGCAGCCCCGGGGAGCCGGTGCGGAGAGCCGTGATGGCGGGGGAGAGCACGGCGCTGATCGCGGTGGCGAAGCAGGCGACCGTCACCTCGCCCGCCGCGCCCGTGGTGTAGGCGGCGACCTCGGCCTCGGCGCGTTCGAGCTGGGCGAGCACCTCGTTGGCGTGGGCCAGCATGATCTGGCCGACGGCGGTCAGGCGCACGCCACGCGCGTCGCGGGTGAACAGCCGGTGGCCCACCTCGTGCTCCAGCGCCAGGAGCTGCTGGGACACGGCCGACGGGGTGAGGTGCAGGGCGGCGGCCGCGGCGGTGACCGTGCCGTGGTCGGCCACCGCGCGCAGCGTACGCAGCCGCCGCGTGTCTATCACGCAGCGAGAATACTCAGCGCCTATACCGGGTGGGGCGTGCGGGCCTTGATGAAGGCGTCGACCGCGCGGTCCACGTCCTCGGCCGAGTGGGCCGCCGACAGCTGGACCCGGATCCGGGCCTGGCCGTGGGGGACGACCGGGTAAGAGAAGCCGATCACGTACACGCCGAGCTCCAGCAGCCGCTCGGCCATGGCCCCGGCCTCGGCGGCGTCGCCGATCATCACCGGGGTGATCGGATGATCGCCGGGCAGGATGTCGAACCCGGCCTCGGCCATCTTGGCGCGGAAGCGGGCGGTGTTGGCGCGCAGCTGCTCGCGCGCCTCGCTGGAGGTCTCCAGCAGGTCGAGGATGCGCAGCGAGGCCGAGGCGATGACCGGGGCGAGCGAGTTGGAGAACAGGTACGGGCGGGAGCGCTGGCGCAGCAGCTCGCAGATCTCCTTGCGCGCCGCGACGTAGCCGCCGCTGGCCCCGCCGAGCGCCTTGCCCAGGGTGCCGGTGATGATGTCCACCCGGTCGGTGACGCCGTGCAGCTCGGGCGTGCCGCGTCCGGTCGGCCCGACGAAGCCCACGGCGTGGGAGTCGTCGACCATGACCATTGCGTCGTAGCGTTCGGCCAGGTCGCAGATGTCGGCCAGCGGCGCCAGGTAGCCGTCCATGGAGAACACGCCGTCGGTCACGATCAGCCGTCGCCGCGCGTCGGACGCCTCCTTCAGCCTGGCCTCCAGCTCGGCCATGTCGCGGTTGGCGTAGCGGTAGCGCCGGGCCTTCGACAGCCTGATGCCGTCGATGATGCTCGCGTGGTTGAGAGCGTCGGAGATCACCGCGTCCTGCGCGTCGAGCAGCGTCTCGAAGACGCCGCCGTTGGCGTCGAAGCACGAGCTGTAGAGGACGGAGTCCTCCTGGCCGAGGAAGTGTGAGAGGCGGCCTTCGAGCTCCTTGTGCACTTCCTGGGTGCCGCAGATGAACCGGACCGAGGCCATCCCGAAGCCCCAGCGGTCGAGCGCCTCCTTGGCGGCCGCGACCACCTCGGGGTGGTCGGCCAGGCCGAGGTAGTTGTTGGCGCAGAAGTTCAGCACCTGTCGCCCGGCCACGCCCACCTGCGAGCTCTGCGGCGTGGTGATCACCCGCTCGGGCTTGTGCAGCCCCGCCTCGGTGATCTCGTCGAGCGTCGCACGCAGCTGATCGCGGACGTTCGTGAACATCAAGCGCTCCAATCCAGGATGACCTTGCCCGTGCGGCCGCTGGCGGCCGTGTCGAAGGCGGCGTCGAACTCGCCGTACGGGTAGCGGTCGGTGATCACCGGGGACAGGTCGAGGCCCTTCTCCAGCAGCACCGACATGTTGTACCAGGTCTCGAACATCTCGCGGCCGTAGATGCCCTTGATGGTGAGCATCGAGGTCACCACCGTGGCCCAGTCGATGGCGAACTCCTCGGCGGGCAGCCCGAGCATCGCGATCTTGCCGCCGTGCGTCATGTTCGCGATCATGTCGCGGACGGCCCGCGGGTTGCCGGACATCTCCAGCCCGACGTCGAAGCCCTCGCGCATGCCGAGCCGCGTGATGCCGTCGGCGATCGAGGTCCGCGCGACGTTCAGGGCCAGCGAGACGCCGACCTTGCCGGCCAGGTTCAGGCGTTCCTCGCTGACGTCGGTGATCACCACGTTGCGCGCGCCGACGTGCGTGGCCACCGCCGCCGCCATCAGCCCGATCGGGCCCGCGCCCGTGATCAGCACGTCCTCGCCCACCAGCGGAAACGACAGCGCGGTGTGTACGGCGTTGCCGAACGGATCGAAGATGGCCGCCACGTCGGGATGGACCGGCACCCGGTGCACCCACACGTTGGAGGCGGGCAGCGTGAGGTATTCGGCGAAGGCGCCGTCCCGGTTGACGCCGAGCCCGATGGTGTTGCGGCACAGATGGCGGCGCCCGGCCATGCAGTTGCGGCACTTGCCGCAGACGATGTGTCCCTCGCCGCTCACCAGGTCGCCGACGGAGATGTCCTCGACGCCGGGTGCGACCTCGACGACGTGCCCGGAGAACTCATGCCCCACGATCAGCGGAAGCTTAAGAGTTTGCCGCGCCCAATCGTCATATTTCCGGATGTGGAGGTCGGTGCCGCAGATGCCGGTACGCAGCACCCGGATCAGCACCTCACCCGGACCCGGAGTGGGCTCCGGCACGTCGGCCAGCCGCAATCCGGGCTCGGCTCGATCCTTGACCAGCGCTTTCATCTGAATGGTGGCGCGAAGACCCGATCCTTCAGGGTCAGGAGGGAGCGCCACCCCTCCTTTCGAAAACAGTATGGAAAGACTCGGTCACGTTCGGTAATGTGTGCGGTGGGTGAGAACACTGTGACAGGAGGTGCGCGATGGCGACCCGCCGCTCCGCCGCCAAACGCCACGGCCTGCCCTCGATCGTGCAACTGCGGCTCACACCCGCCCCGGCCCAGGCCCACGCGCTGGCCGCAGCGGTGCTGTTGTGCAATCAGGCGGCCACTGTCGTCTCCCGCCTGGCGTGGCAGCACCGGGTCTTCGCGGTGGTGGAGTTGCATCGGCTGGCCTACTACGAGGTGCGCGGGCAGGTGGCCGGGCTGGGCGCGCAAGCGGCCGTGCGGGCGATCGCCCGGGTCGCCGGCGCCTACGCCAACCGGCGTTCCACCAAGAAACGCGCGCACATCTTCCGCCCGCACGTCTACCGGCGCGGGGTGTGGCTGCTGCACGTCGCGCTCACCCTGCCCGCACCGGCGGTACGCGAGCCGGTCGGCGGCTTCGTCGGGATGGATCAAGAGGTGGCCAACCTGGCGGTCACCTCCGACGGCGCGGTGCTGCCCGGCCCCGTCCTGGCCGGGCCGGTGGGCGGTAACGGCCACGTCCGCACCCTGCGGGAGCGACGCCACCGCCAACGCCGACGCCTGCAGAAGAAGGGCACTTCTGCGGCGCGGCGGGTGCTGCGCCGCCTGTCCGGGCGTGAGCGCCGGATGATGACCGACCTCAACCACCAAATCTCGACGTTCGTGGTGCGTGAAGCCGAACGCACCGGCCGTGGTGTCGCCCTGGAGGATCTGCAGGGTATCCGCGGCCGGGTAAGGGCTCATCGGTTCCAGCGGCGCACCTTGCACAGCTGGGCGTTCGCCCGGCAGATCGCGTTCACCCGCTACAAGGCCGCTCGCGCCGCGATCGCCTTCGTGTTGGTCGACCCCGCGTATACGTCGCAGGCGTGTCCGGAGCGCGGGCATATCAGCAGGGCGAGCCGGCCGGCGCGGGGCCGGTTCGTCTGCACCAGGTGTGGCCTCGCTGGGCACGCCGACCACATCGCGGCCCGCAACATCGCCACACGCGGCGTCGCGGGCTGGGCTGCTGTCAACCAGCCACACGCTACCGACCTCCCCTCAGCCAGACGGGACCGTGAGAGCAAACCACCGGCTTCACCTGGCGGTAGTTGATGACTCCAACTCTCCCCTGCCCCGAACCTAACGCACTGTGCCTGCTCGCTTAGGGACGTGTCCATCGAGGGATTCTTAAGTGCCCCCACAGCTCCCCTTCACGCCCGCCGTCACCTCTTCAAGGGGCATGCCCGATCTCGCACCATTCACGGTGGTTATTTGCATAAACGAGCGCTAGCCTCTCAAGACGTGGACATCGTCACTGGAGTGGAAGACCTGCGCATCGGAGTCATCGGCCTCGGCATGCGCGCGGACCTGGCCCGCTACGCCCATCGACCGGGCCAGGGCTCGGTCGTGACCGCGCTCTGCGACACCGACCCGGCGGTGCTGAAGAGTCAGGCCGGGCGGTTCGAGGCGGAGTTCCTCACCGAGGACTACCGCCGGCTGCTCGACCGCGACGACCTCGACGCGGTCATCGTCGTCACCCCCGACGACACGCACGAGCGCGTCGCGATCGACTGCCTGGAGGCCGGTAAGGCCGTCTATCTGGAGAAGCCGCTGGCCATCACCGTGGAGGGCTGCGACAACGTCCTGCGCGCGGCCAGGCGTACCGGGACCCGGCTGTACGTCGGGCACAACATGCGCCACATGGGCGTGGTCCGGCTGATGCGCGACATCATCCAGCAGGGCGTCATCGGCGAGCCGAAGACGGTCTGGGTGCGCCACTTCGTGTCCTACGGCGGCGACTTCTACTTCAAGGACTGGCACGCCGACCGCACCCGGACCACGGGCCTGCTCCTGCAGAAGGCCGCGCACGACCTCGACGTGATCCACTGGCTGGCCGGCGGCTACACGACCAGGGTGAACGCCCTCGGCGACCTCATGCTCTACGGCGACCTGCCGCGCCGCGAGCCGGGCACGCCCCGGCCGGAGAGCTGGCTGCGCGAGTACGAGTGGCCGCCCACCAGCCGCGCCGACCTCAACCACGTCGTCGACGTCGAGGACGTGTCGGTGATGAACATGCGCCTCGACAACGGCGTCATCGCCGCCTACCAGCAGTGCCACTTCACCCCCGACTACGTGCGCAACTACACGGTCATCGGCACGGAGGGCCGGCTGGAGAACTTCGGTGACGGCCCCGGCGACACGGTCAAGGTCTGGAACACCGGACCGTCGGGCTACCGGGGGGACGGCGACATCGCGTACCGGGTGCCCGACGCCAACGGCTCGCACGGCGGCGCCGACACGGACATCATGCGAGAGTTCTTGGGGTTCGTCCGGGACGGCGGGGTCACCGACACCTCTCCGGTGGCCGCGCGGATGAGCGTCGCCGCCGGTTACATGGCCACGATGTCACTGCGCGACGGTGGCATGCCGTACGACGTCCCGCCGCTCGACCCGGACCTGGCGGCCTACTTCGACCGGGGACAGCTGGAACTCTGACGCGCGGCCGGACAGTCCCTCTATGTGGATATGTCGACACGTGCCCTGATACGCGCCGGGGAAAAGGCGGCCTTCGCAGCTCTTCGACGACTACGCGAAGGCCGTGTACAACCATGGTGGCGGTCGTGGCGGGCATCTGGGCGCGCGTCGCCGAGGGCCCGGTCGCCGACTGCACGCTGGTCGACACGACGGACGCGCCGCTGTCGCACTGAGCACACGGGGGCGCCGGCCGTACGCGGTCAGCCGGGGTAGGCAGTTCGGGTGAGCGGTCATTCGGGGTAGGCGGTGCTGAGGGTCAGCTCCTTCCACCCGTCGAAGTCGCTGCGGAGTCTGTCGAGCTTGGCGTTCGCGACGTTCAGGGCGTCCCCACCCAGAAGCAGGCGCAGCGGCGGGTTCTCCGAACGCACCACGGTGAGAATGGCCTCGGCGGCGCGCTTCGGGTCGCCGGGCTGGCTCCCGTACGTCCCCAGGGTGGCCTCCCGGCGCCGGCCGGCGGTCTCGGAGTAGTCGTCGATGCGGGTCTCCGACTGCCGCATCGAGGGCCCCGACCAGTTCGTACGGAACCCGCCGGGTTCGACGATGGTCACCTTTATGCCGAGCGGCGCCACCTCCGCCGCGAGCGACTCCGACAGTCCCTCGACCGCGAACTTGGTGGCGTGGTAGTAACCGGTGGCCCCGAAAGCGGCAAGACCGCCGACCGAGGACACGTTGAGGATGTGGCCGTGCCGCCTGGCCCGCATGCCGGGCAGCACCGCCTTGGTGAGGGACACGAGCCCGAAGACGTTGGCTTCGAACAGCTCGCGTACCTGCCCGTCCTCGCCCTCCTCGATCGCCGCCAGGTAGCCGTAGCCCGCGTTGTTGACCAGCACGTCGATGCGGCCGAAGACCTCCTCGGCCCGCTGGACGGCCGCCGCGACCTGCGCGGGCTCGGTGACGTCCAGGGCCAGGGCGAGGGCTCGGTCGCCGTGCCCGGCCACGATGTCGGCGACCTGGTCCGGGTCGCGGGCGGTCACCACGGCCCGCTCGCCCCGGTCGAGGACGAGCGTGGCCAGTTCCCGGCCGAAGCCGGTGGAGCATCCGGTGATGAACCAGACAGACATGATTACTTTTCCTGTTCGGTCATAGTGATGTCGCGCATCACGGGTGTGGCGGTGATGCTGCCCAGCAGGGACAGCGCCTGCTCGGAGGGGCTGCCGGGCTCGGCCTGATAGACGACGAGCTGCTGGCCGGGGGCACTGTTGACGGTCAGGGCCTCGTAGCTGAGATCCAGCTCGCCGACCACCGGATGGCGCAACCGCTTGAACTCCGCCGTCTTGCCGCGTACGTCGTGGCGTGCCCACAGGCGGGCGAAGTCGGCGCTCTTGAGCGACAGCTCACCGACCAGGTCGGTCAGGCGGGGATCGTCCAGATCCGCGCCGGCGGTGGCCCGCAGGGACGCGACGCAGTCCCGCGTGACCTTCGGCCAGTCGCGGTAGAAGTCACGGGCCTGCGGATCGAGGAACACCGTCCGGACCAGGCTGCGGTCGCCCAGCCAGCCGAACAGCGCCGCGCCGAGCGCGTTGCCGGCCAGTACGTCCATGTAGCGCCCGAGTACCAGAGCCGGGGTGTCCGGCCAGCGCTCCATCAGCCGGACCAGACCCGGACTGACCCGCTCGGGGCGCCCGGCCCGCCGCCTGCGCCGCGGCTCCGGTCGGGCCAGCTCGTGCAGGTGCGCGACGGCGTCCTCCTCCAGGATCAGCGCGGTCGCCAGCGCCTCGAGCACCTGCGCCGACGGATGCTTGTCGCGGCCCTGCTCCAGGCGGATGTAGTAGTCAGTGCTGACGCCGGCCAGCATCGCGACCTCTTCCCGGCGCATCCCGGGCGTACGGCGGAGCCCGGCGGCGGGCATCCCGTGCGATTCGGGCCGGGCCAGCTCCCGTCGCGCTCGCAGGAACTCACCCAGACGATTGGCACTGTCCATATTTCGAGG
This sequence comes from Nonomuraea aurantiaca, assembly GCF_020215705.1. Classification (GTDB taxonomy): domain Bacteria; phylum Actinomycetota; class Actinomycetes; order Streptosporangiales; family Streptosporangiaceae; genus Nonomuraea; species Nonomuraea aurantiaca. The sequence continues at coordinate 49,335 of NZ_JAIWNB010000027.1, forward strand.
TTAGGCGCCGGCCTGGAGACCAGGGTGGACCTGCCACTCCCAGGCTGTGTGGTGCGGAGCTGGGGTACCTGGCTTGGAAAAGCCGTTCTAACTGTGCAACACTGTTGCACAGTTAGAACATGGTTGGGCGAGGAAGACATCAGCACAACGAGATCAACGCGGTGCTCAAGGCAATCCGCAAGATCAATAGCGCTCTCACCGTCGAGGAGGACCACAACGGGCATCGCTGGGGCTGGAGCACCTGCCAATGCGGAGAAAACCGTTCACGATCAACTGCACGCCCCGGAATCCAGGTGTCCATGCCAAGCAGATCCGCCAATGGCTCACTCGGCACCTCGAGTGCAAAAGCGACGATCAAGAGGGGACATCATGACTAGCTGGGATTTCCAGGTCATGCTCAACCGCGAGCCGGACGCTGCCGAGTTCGACCGGCTCCACGAGGCGGGCATGGATGACTGCGCGCTGGTCGGGGGCGCACAGCCTTACTTCATGTGTGATCGTGAGGCGGACAGCCTGTTGGAGGCCATCATGTCCGTGTTCATCCAGATGAGCACGGTCGACAAGCTGTGGGCCGTTGGCGTGGGGCACGATGACGCGGTGACGCTCGGAGACGCGGCCAGGCGGCACGGTGGCCGCACGCAGGCCAGCTTCCGCCAGCTGGCGAGCGGGCAGCGCGGGCCCGGCGGCTTCCCGGCTCCGCTCATTGAGGCCGACAACGTCAGCGTCTACTCCTGGGCGGAGATCTCCGAGTGGCTACGCACCGAGCTGGGCGACGATGTCCCGCAGGCGAACGGGGACGTCATCCTGGCCGACGCCACAGTCAAGCTGGCCTGCCGGGCAAATTCCCTGCATCGCATGTCCCAGATGCGGGACCTGCTGGAAGTGGCGTGCCGTCCCTTTCCGACCGAACCCAAGTCCGAACCCAGGTCTGAGGCCAAGTCCGAGGCGAGAGTCGCCTGACCGGTGCCCGTCGGCGTGAGCGTGGCGGGCACCTTGGTCGGCGGGCGTCCTGACCGCCACGCCCCACACCAGCGGGGCGTCTCGGCCCGGTCAGCGCTCCTGATGCTCCTTCTCCAGGTCCGTGAGCGCGACCGACGGGTCCTCCACCCCTTGCGTGAGCTGGCGCGGCCCGTTGGGGCTCTCGGCTTCCTGGGCGTCGGCCACGGCCTCCGCCGCCGCCTCCGATGCCCTGGCGACCTCCTCGTCCGCCGCCGAGCTGCCCGGCGTCTCGTCCCGCGTCGCCGCCGACCTGGGCAGCGCCTCCGTGAACGCCTTGGACACGCCCTGCAGCGCTGAGGTGACCTCGCTGGGAATCACCCAGAACGTGTTGCCGGGGCTCTGCGCGAGCTGCGGCAGCATCTGCAGATACTGGTAGGCGAGCAGCTGGGGGTCGGGGTCGTTGCGGTGGACCGCCTGGAAGACCTGGTCGATGGCCCGCGACTGGCCCTCGGCCTGCAGGATGGCGGCGGTGCGCTGGCCTTCGGCACGCAGGATGGCGCTCTGCTTGTCGCCCTCGGCGGTGAGGATCTGCGACTGGCGCTGGCCCTCGGCGTTGAGGACGGCCGCCCGCTTGTCCCGCTCGGCCCGCATCTGCTTCTCCATCGCGTCCTTGATGGTCTTCGGCGGGTCGATCGCCTTGACCTCCACGCGGTTGACGCGGATGCCCCACTTGCCGGTGGCCTCGTCGAGCACGCCGCGCAGCTGGCTGTTGATGGTGTCGCGGGAGGTGAGCGTCTTCTCCAGGTCCATGGCGCCGATGACGTTACGCATGGTGGTGACGGTGAGCTGTTCTATCGCCTGAAGGTAGTTGGCGATCTCGTAGGCCGCCGCCCGGGGATCGGTGACCTGGAAGTAGAGGACGTTGTCGATCTCGACGACCAGGTTGTCCTCGGTGATGACCGGTTGCGGGCGGAAGGTCACGACCTGCTCGCGCAGGTCGATCATCGGGTAGACGCGGTCGATGTACGGGATGACGAAGTTGAGTCCGGGCTTGAGCGTACGGTTGTAGCGGCCGAGGCGCTCGACGTTGCGGGCGCGTGCCTGGGGCACGATCCGCACGGCCTTGAGCACCGTGAACACCGCGAAGAGTATGACGAGCAGTCCGACGACCAACAGCGGATCCATGGTCACTCCCGGGGATATACGAGGGCCGTGGCGCCCTCGATCTCGATGACATCGACGGTCGCCCCCGTGGGGATCACCAGGGTCTCGTCATAGGCGCGCGCGGACCACTCCTCGCCGCCGATGCGTACTCTGCCGTCCCTGCCGGTGACCTCCGACACTACGTACGCCTGCTTGCCGAGCAGTGCTTCCACGCCGAAGCGCTGCAGCTGTGGCTGCCGGATGTGGCGCATGGCGATCGGCCGGATCACGATCAGACCGGCCGTGGAAGACAGGGCGAAGACCAGCAGTTGCAGGGGGACGGGCAGCCCGATGGCGGCGGTCGCCGCAGTGAGGAGAGCGGCCGCGCCGAGCAGCCCGAGCGCCGCGGTGACGGTGAAGATCTCCGCCACGCCGAGGACGACTGCCAGGATTATCCAGATGATCCATTCATCCATGCTCCGGCCCTCCTGATGGCATAACGGGCCTGTGTGCTCGCCTGGTTCCCCCCTCCTACCGTAATGCCGGAATCATTGCTGTGGCAGGGCCGCAGGGTTGTACAAAGCGCTGCCCTGGCGCCACTTGTCCCACGGCAGTTGCCAGAACCCCCAGCCGTTGTCCCACGCGAGCTCGCGGGAGGTGCCGGTGATCGTCACCGGGTCGCCGCGCAGCGAGTGGGCGAAGAACCAGGCCGCCTGGTCGGGGCGGGCGTTGACGCAGCCGTGGCTGACGTTCGCGTGGCCCTGTGCCCAGAGGTTGTTCTTGGCGTGGACGTATTCGCCGCTGTTGGAGATGCGCACGGCATGGTCGATCAGCACGTCGTAGAAGCCGGGCTCGCCCTTCTTGCGGCCGGGCGAGATCATGCGGACCGGGTCGCCCTTGTCCATGGTCAGGTGGACGCCGCTGGTCGTGGTGTATTCGCGGGTGGTGGCCATGCCCGCGCTGATGGCCATGCGCTGCGCGACCCGGTCGTCGCGCCTGACGACCATCTGGTGGGTCCGGGTGTCGATCGAGGTCGTCTGCTCGCGGCCCACCTTGAAGGCGAACGTGCGGTCGCTCAGGCCGTAGACGCCCGGCGCCATGCGTACGCCGGTCAGGTGGGCCGTGACCGTGACCTGCTGCTCCGGCGCCCAGAACGCGCGGGTGCGGTAGATCGCCCGGGTGTCGCTCACCCAGCGCCACGCGCCCTCGACGGCCGGCTTGATCTCCAGCGCCCGCTCCACGGCCGCCTTGTCCCGCACCGGGGTGTCGAAGTCCATGATGATCGGCATGCCGACGCCGACGGTCTCGCCGGGCAGCGGGGTGATGGAGGCGATCTGGAACGTACGGTTGGCGGCGCGGGTGCGGAAGCGGCCCATGGCCACCGTCGACGGGCCGGCCGAGCCCGCCGCGGTGGCGGTCACCGTGTATTCGGCCCCGGGGGCCAGTGTCCAGGAGGAGCGCCAGGTCGTGCGCGACGCGTCCAGCTTGCCCGGCACCAGCGCACCCGCCACGTAGGCGATCACCTGGCTGAGTCTGCCGCCCCGCGCCTGCACGACCAGCCCGTGGTCCGTCCGGGCGCGCCGGGTGTCGAAGGCGGGGGAGACCTGGACGACGGGCGGCGTGGGCGCCGGGCGGTCGGCGGTCACCGGGCAGCAGCCCGCGGTCAGGAGTAGGGCCATGAGAAAGATGGCTGCGGCGCGCCGCATCTCAATCCTGCTTTCCGGGAAGGGGATATCCAGGTTAGCGGGGAGTCACTGAATGAGCACGCCGAGTCACCTATCGGATTGTTCCGGAAACCTCCCCCAATGACCGGCCGCCGGCCGTGGCTCGGATCGTCACCGTGTCGCCGTCCTCCAGGAATGTCCTGGTCTCGCCGCCGGCGAGCTTGATCGGATCGCTGCCGTTCCAGGTCAGTTCGATGAGTGAGCCGCGTTCCTCGCGCTGTTCGCCGGAGATCGTGCCGCTCGCGAACAGGTCGCCGGTCCGCAGGGACGCGCCGTTCGCCGTCATGTGGGCGAGCATCTGGTCCGGCGTCCAGTACATGCCCGAGTACGGCGGGCGGGACACGACCTCGCCGTTGAGCGACACCTCGACCGAGACGTCCAGCCCCCAGTCGTCCCTCCTGCGCAGGTAGTCGAGCGGTTCGGGATCCTGTACGCGCCCGGCCAGCCGGGGCAGCGCCTCCAGCGGCGTGATCCACGGCGAGATCGAGGTGGCGAACGACTTGCCCAGGAACGGCCCGAGTGGCACGTACTCCCACGCCTGGATGTCGCGCGCGCTCCAGTCGTTGACCAGCGTCACCCCGAACACGTGATCCTCGAAGGCCCCGGCGGGCGAGCCCAGCTCGGACGGCACGCCGATCACGAAGCCCAGCTCGGCCTCCAGGTCGAGCTTGGCGGACGGCCCGAACCGCCCGGCCCCGAGCTGGCCGTGCGGCCGGTTGATCGGGGTGCCCGAGACCACCACCGTGCCCGACCTGCCGTGGTAGCCGACCGGCAGGTGCCGCCAGTTGGGCAGCAGCCCCTCGGTGCCGGGCCGGAACATCCTGCCCAGGTTGGTGGCGTGCTCCAGCGAGCAGTAGAAGTCGACGTAGTCGGCCACCTCGAACGGCATGTGCAGCCGCACCTGGTCGAGCGGGATCAGGTGCGGCTCGGTGATCGCGAGGTCGGAGGTGAGCTTGTTGGCGATCAGCGTCCTGGTGTCGTGCCAGGCGGTGCGGCCCCTGGCCATGAAGGGGTTCAGGGTGGGCGCCGCGAACACCTCGTCGTGCAGCGCGGCGGCCAGGTCGAGCACCCGGTCGCCGTAGCGCACGCCGACGCGTGGCCGCTCGCCGCGCCGGGAGAACACCCCATAGGGCAGGTTGTCGATTCCCCAGCTCACGCGTCCTCCTCGATCAGTCCCAGTGCGCGCAGGTCGTCCAGCGGGGCGCTGGTGCTGCACGAGCCGTAGCTCATCAGCAGCGCCCTGGCCCGCTTCGCCGTCTCCTCGGACACGGCGCGGGCCAGCCGTACGAGATGGCCCACGTCGGTGGTGCGCAGCACGGGCGCGGGGTCGCGCTGGTCCACCGCCTCGCAGACGGCCAGCAGCAGGTTGAGGAAGCCGTGCCGGTCGACGCCGAGCGTGGGGTCGAAATGGCGTACGGCGTGGTGCAGCCCGGCGGTGGCCTTGAACGGGAGGTCGTGCTCCGCGCAGAACCGGATGAACGCCGCGAGATGTTCGACCGACGGGAAGGCGTCGGCGGTCAGGCCGCCGCAGCGCACTTTGAGCGCGGCGCCCTTGGGCACATCGGCGACGTACTTCCCGGCGGGCACCTCGACGAACAGCCGCACGCCCGGTGGCAGGCCGCCGTCGGGCAGCCGGCCGAGCGCGTCCGCGCGCAGCTCGACCGAGTCCACGGGCAGGTCGTCGAACGGCGGGATCTCCGGCGTGTCGACGATCAGCCCGATCCGGCGGGGCGGGGCCTCCTCGCGGCGCAGCCCGTCGAGGCGGCTGGCGGGGCAGAGGAAGCGGTGGGTGAGCACCTGGGAGGCCCGCTCCTGGTCGCGCTGGTGGCGGGCCAGCGCCTCCGACATGCGCAGGGAGGTCGGCGGGAACAGGCCCGCGTCGTCGACCAGCGCGAGGTAGAGGTTCATCGGGCCCAGGTCCAGGCGTAGCCGGGGTCCTCGCAGGTCAGTGCGGCCTGGCCGAGGTCGAGCGGGCGGAAGGTGTCGATCATCACGGCCATCTCGCTGGTGGTCGTGATGCCGCGACTGACCGCGTCGATGACCGCCTCCACCGCCCCGGGCTGCGGGCCGTGCGTGAAGCCGGCCGGGTGCAGCGAGATCGAGCCGACGTCGATGCCGGAGCCCTTGCGGGCCGAGTAGTCGCCGCCCACGTAGAACATGAACTCGTCGGAGTCGACGTTGTGGTGGTTGTAGGGGATCGGTACGGACTCGGGGTGGAAGTCCAGCGGCCGAGGGCAGAACGAGCAGATCACGAATCCCGGCCCCTCGAACGTCTGGTGGACCGGCGGCGGCGCGTGCGTCTTCTTCACGATCGGCTCGAAGTCATTGATGTTGAACGCGAACGGGTAGAGGTAGCCGTCCCAGCCGACCACGTCGAACGGGTGGTTGCGGTAGACCAGCCGGGTCAGCCCGCCCCGCGTGCGGACCAGCACCGGGACCTCCTCGCCCTCGACGACGAACGGCTCCGCCGGGCTGCGCAGGTCGCGCTCGCAGTAGGGCGCGTGCTCCAGGAACTGCCCGTACTGCGACAGGTAGCGCTTGGGCGGCCTGATGTGCCCGGACGCCTCGATGGCCAGCACGTTGACCGGCCCGTCGGGCACCCAGCGGTGGATCGTGCCGGTCGGGATGACGATGTAGTCGCCCGCGCCGGCTTCGATGACGCCGTACGTGGACTCGAAGCGGACGCGGCCGGCCTGGACGTACACGCACTCGTCGCCCATGGAGTTGCGGTAGAGGTCGCTGGGCCGGTCACTGGTGGCGTACGACAATCGGACGTCGGCGTTGCCCGCCAGCTGCATCCGGCCGGTCACCAGGTCGCCCGCGCCGCGCAGGTCCTGGGTGCGGAAGTGGCGCGGCGACAGCGGCAGGTTCGGCTCCAGGCGCGTGTCGGCGGGCGGCGTGACGGCCTCGGCCTTGACGATCGCGGTCGGCAGATAGCGGTGGTAGAGCAGCGAGGAGTCCGACGAGAAGCCTTCCTCGCCCATCAGCTCCTCGGCGTAGAGGCCGCCGTCGGGCCGCCTGAACTGCGTGTGCCGCTTACGGGGCACCTCGCCAACGACGCGGTAGTAAGGCATCATCGCCTCCAGGGCGTCCGACTATCGGACGTGTGTGTCCTCTATACGCAACTACCGTCCGCCATCGGCTAGGCGATGTCAACCCAGCGCGCCGGACAGCTCGGCGGCCGCCTCGACCACGCGCGGCCCGGCCGACTCGCTGAGCGGCCCGAACGTCACCACCCCGACCGACGCCTCCAGCCACGGCAGCCCGGACACGGGCGCGGCGATCCCCCGCGCGCCCTCCTGCAACTGCCCCTCCGTCACCAGGTAGTCGGCCCGACCTTCGCGCAGCGCCAGGATCGCCCGCCCGGCGGCGCCCAGCAGCAGGGAGTGGCGCGACCCCTCCCGGTAGGCCACGTGCATGTCCGTCCACGACGGCTCCACCACCGCCACGGCCAGGCCGTCGTCGCCCTCCGCCACGGTCAGGTGCGCGGTCGCGCCGACGTCCTCGGCCAGCCGCCGCAGCGTGGGCAGCGCGGCCGCCCGCAGCAGCGGTTGTACGGCCTGGGCCAGCACGAGCACGCCGAACCCGAGGTGCACCCGCCCCTCGGCGTCACGGCGGACGAACCCCTCGCTCAGCAGTGTGGTCACCAGCCGGTAGACCACCGGGCGGGACAGCGACAGCTCGGTGCTCAGTTCGGTGGGCGTCCGCCCGCCCTTGCCGTCGGCGAGCAGCCTGAGCAGGCGGAGCCCGCGTTCCAAGGTCTGGGCGGATTCAGCGGCCATGAACCGATTATCTATGCGTGAGCCAGGAGTAACGCTACGCGCTGGTGGGGTACGTATCGGGGAGACGAACAGGGGGTGGGATGCGGCAAACATGGGCATTTGTCGTTGCCGGGTTGAGTCTGTGCGCGTTGCTCCCCACGCTGCCCTCGGCCGACTTCCACCCCGTTGCCATGTCGAGGGACCTGCCCGCCCAGCACGTGGATCCCCCGACCAAGCGGCTCGTCGAGGACGTCTTCTACGTCACACAGGGCATCGAGGTGACCAATCGCCTGCTGCCGTTCCAGGACGGTCTGACCATCCGCGGCGGCGCCCTGGCACCGGGCGTGACCCTGGACGACGCGGGCCGGCTGCACGGCGTGCCCCAGCGTCCCGGCACCTTCGCCACGCCCGTCCGCCTGTGCCGTGGCCAGGACTGCGTCGATCAGCAGGTCACAGTGGTCGTGCTGCGGAACGTACCCTGGCAGCCGAGTGGGCTGGTCTTCCCCGGCAAGGTGGGCAACCGCTACGACGGCCAGATCGGGATCTCGGGCGGGCCCACCGGCGTGCCGCCCACGTTCTCGGTGACCGACCACGGCAAGCTGCCGGCGGGCGTCACGATCGGCCCAGACGGGCACATCGGCGGCATCCCGGAGGCCGCGGGGGTGTCCGAGGTGCCCGTCCGCATCTGCGTGGCGGGCAACTGCGCGGGCGTCGTGGTGACGCTGATCGTCATCTGAACGCGCTTTTCAGCTGGTGACGCTCTCGGCGACCGGATCGGGAGCGCGTAGTTGCCGCACCCCGGGAGACAGCAGCGCGGCGAGCGTGGACAGCACGACGAGCGCCGCGCAGCCCAGCAGCGCCGTCCGGGTGCCGACCAGGCTCGCCGCCGGTCCGGCCAGCATGAGCCCGATCGGGCCGAACATCAGCGAGCCCAGCGCGTCGTACGAGCTGACCCGCGACAGCGACTCCGGCGGCACCTCGCGCTGCATGGTCGTCTGCCACAGCACACCGAACACGTCGAAGCAGACGCCCAGCACGAACGCGCCCCCCACGATCGCCCACAGCGGCGCGCCGGTGCCCAGCAGTACGTACGGCAGCGCGGTCGGCAGGCAGAGCAGCGTCCCGACCAGGATCGGCCGCCTCGGCCGGACGCGCAGGGAGACGATCACCCCCACGATCGTGCCGGCCGCCTCGCCGGCCAGGAACGCCGACCAGGCCGCGGGCCCGCCCAGGCTCTCCTTGGCGATCAGCGGCCCGAGCACCCCGTGACCCGCCTGGAGCCCCATCACGAGCACGGAGAACTGCGCGACCACCACCCAGATCCACTGCCGGGTGCTGAACTCGCGCCACCCGTCACGCAGGTCGGCCAGCATCGAATGCTCGGCCGCCGCGCCGCGCTCGGCGGGCGTGAGCCGCAGCGCCGCGATCAGCACCCCGGCCACCGTGAACATCAGCCCGCTCACCGCCAGCGCCCACCCGCTGCCGAACAGCACGACCGCGCCGCCGCCCAGCACCGCGCCCACCACCCGCGAGCTGTTGGCGCCCAGGCCGAGCAGCGCGTTGCCGGTCTGCAGCCGGTCGGCGGGCACGACCTCGGGGATGATGCCGGTCAGCGAGGGGAACAGCATCGCTATCGCCACCCCGCTGGCCGCCGCGGCGGTCGCCATCGCGGGCAGCGGGGTCCAGCCCGACAGCATCATCGCGGCCAGGGCGAAGAAGGCCAGCGCGCTCATGAACTCGCTGACCATCATCACCCGGTGCCTGGGGAACCGGTCCGCGATCACCCCGGCGAACAGCATGAACACGATCATCGGCAGCGCTTCGGCGGTGAGCACCACGGACAGCGTGGTGGCGTCCGCGCCGGGCAGGGCGAGGATGCCGAAGGCGAGCGCCACGGGGGCGAAGGAGGTGCCGAGCACCGAGATGGTCCGCGCGGTCAGCAGCAGCGTGAACCGCCGATCCCGGAGCAGCCCGAGATCGTGAAGATAGCCGTGCACGTGGTAATCCCCCTAATAGCCCAAACGCTCACTATTGTGATGGTTCACCGCCTCTGCTGTCGTCTGGATATCTCCGTGCTTGTCACGCTGCTGACAAGACCGGAAGCGGAATGTGCAGGCGTTTGGCAAGAATCGAAGCTCTTTCTGCCGTAATTTTCTAGGTCCCTGTAGTCGGCGAGGGGACCCGCGCATGCCCGAGGCACTGATCGAGCGCGTGGCGCGATGGGCGCGGGAGATCCCGGACGCGCCCGCCTACACCTTCGTCGATTACCTGGGTGACGGCTCCCGCGAGACCTTGACCTGGGCTCGGGCGGACCTCAAAGCGCGGGCGCTGGCCGTACGGCTGCGCGAGATCGCGGGTCCCGGGGACCGGGTGGCGATCCTCGCTCCCCAAGGGCTGCCGTACGTGGTGGCGATGCTCGGCGCCCTGTACGCCGGGGTCGTGGCGGTGCCGTTGTTCGCGCCCGATCTGCCGGGGCACGCCGAGCGACTGACCCGCGCCTACTCCGATGCCGATCCGGTCGCCGTGCTCACGACCACGGCCGCGCTGCCCGGCGTGCGGGCCTTCGCCGCTGAGGTTCCGGTGATCACCGTCGACACGGTCTCGGACCTGCTCGCCGACGAGTGGGAGCCCGTACCAAGCGGGCCCGGCGACCTCGCCTACCTGCAGTACACCTCCGGCTCCACCCGGGCGCCCGCCGGTGTGGAGATCACGCACGGCAACCTTGAGGCCAACGCCGCGCAGCTGTGGGAGCTGTTCCGGGCCAAGCCGCGTACCTCGGTCGCGGCTCTGTGGCTGCCGCTCTTCCACGACATGGGGCTGGTGGCGACGATCGCGCTGCCGATGGTGGCGGGCAACCAGGTGGCGTTCATGGATCCGGTGGCGTTCGTCATGCATCCGGTGCGCTGGCTGCGGCTGCTCAGCGAGTTCGACGACGTCTACACCGGCGGGCCCAACTTCGCCTACGAGTACACGGCGGCCAGGGTCGGCGCGGCCGACAAGGAAGGGCTGGACCTGTCCGGGGTGCGGGTCATGCTGAACGGCGCGGAGCCGGTACGGCCCGGCACCGTCGAGGCGTTCCACGCCGCGTTCGGCGGGTGCGGGCTGCGGCCGGAGGCGCACACGCCGGCGTACGGGCTGGCCGAGGCCACGGTCTTCGTCTCCGCCATGGGACCCGGTGAGGCGGTGGTGGCCACGGACTTCGACCGCGACGCCCTGCGCGACGGCCGTGCCGTGCCGTACGGCGGGCCGGGGGCGGGGGAGGTGACCACGCTGGTGGCGTGTGGACGGCCTGGTGGTCAGCGGGTGCGCGTCGTCGGCTCGGGCGGGCAGGAGTTGCCGGACGGTCGCGTGGGGGAGATCTGGGTCCAGGGCCCGAACGTGGCCCGCGCCTACTGGCGCGATCCGCTACGCACGGCAGAGGTGTTCGGCGCGGTGCTGGACGGCGCGGACGGCGCCTGGCTGCGTACGGGCGACCTCGGGGTGGTGTACGGCGGGCTGCTGTACGTCACCGGGCGGATCAAGGACCTGATCATCGTCGACGGCCGCAACCACTATCCCCAGGACATCGAGGTCACCGTCCAGGAGGCGCACCGGGCCGTGCGCCGCGACCACGTGGCGGCCTTCTCCGTGCCGGGGGAGGAGACCGAGCGGCTCGTGGTGGTGGCCGAGCGGTCGCGCGGTGGCGCTTCGGCCGATCCGGCCGAGGTGGCGGCCCGGGTACGGGCAGCGGTCCGGAAATTTCACGATTTATCCGTGCACGACTTCGTGCTGACGGGCACCGGAGCCGTACCCCGGACGACCAGCGGCAAGATCGCCCGGCGGGCCTGCCTGCGGGCGTACCTGGAGGGCGCCCTTGTTTGAGTCGGCGGGGCGCCTGATCCACCGCGGCCGGTGGACGCTGCTGGTCCTGAGCCTGGTGGCGGCCGTCCTGGTCGCGCCCTTCGGGCTGCAGCTGTTCGGCCGGATGGCCGACGGCGGCTTCGCCGACCCGGCCGCCGACTCGACCACCGCCGCCCGCTGGAACGACGCCTGGTACAGCGGCAACGCGCCCGACGTGGTCGTCCTCTACCGGCACCCGCAGGTCAAGGTGCGCGACGCGCGCTTCAAGAAGGCCGTACACGACTCCCTGCGCGCCCTGCCCGCCCAGTACGTCCGCAAGCTGGCCACCTACTGGACCACCGGCGCCAAGGAGCTGATGTCCACCGATGAACACGCCACCTACGCCCTGATCACCCTGAAGGGCGCCAAGCAGGCGGCATACGCCGCGATCAAGGACCGGCTGCCCGTCGCGAACCTCCAGGTCCAGGTGGGCGGCTCGGTGCCGCTCCTGAAGGAGCTGAACGATCAGACGGCCGCCGACCTGGCGCGCGCCGAGGCGATCTCGATGCCGGTGCTGCTGGTGCTGCTCGTGGTGGTGTTCGGCAGCGTGGTGGCCGCCGGGCTCCCGCTGCTCGTCGGGCTCTTCGCGGTGCTCGGCGCGCTCGTGCTGCTCAGGCTGCTCACCGAGGTGACCGAGGTCTCGGTCTTCTCGCTGAACGTGGTCACCATGCTCGGTCTCGGGCTGGCCGTCGACTACTCGCTCTTCGTGCTGAACGCCTTCCGCGAGCAGATCAGGATCGGCGCCCCGACCCGGGAGGCCGTGGTGCACACCATGGCGACCGCCGGGCGTACCGTCGCGTTCTCCGGTTTGACGGTGGCGACCTCGCTGCTGGGGCTGCTGCTGTTCCCGCAGATGTTCCTGCGCTCGATCGGGCTGGGCGCGGCGGCCGTGGTGCTGGTGGCCATGGCCGCGGCCCTGGTCGTCCTGCCCGCCGCGCTGTCCATCCTCGGCCCCCGCGTGGACGCCATCCGCATCACCCCCGACTTCGGCTCGGCCCGCGTGGGTTCCGGCCTGTGGCACGCGATCGCCTCCAGCGTCATGAAGCGGCCGGTGCTCTACCTGATCGCGGTCACCTCCGTACTGCTCGCGCTGGCCGGGCCCTTCGCCCACGCACGGTTCGGCAACGTCGACCACCGCGTCCTGCCCGCCGCCGCCGAGAGCCGCCGCGTCGCCGAGACCGTCGACCGCGACTTCGCCAGGAACTCGATGGCCACGATCGACGTCCACGCCCTCATCGAACGCTCCTTCACCACCCGACCCGCCGCCGTCGGTCCCCTCGGCCAGGGCTACACCCCCATCAGCGCCGTCACCGCGATCGACCCCACCGACGCCAAGCCCCTCGCCGACCGCCTGCGCAAGCTGCCCGGGGTCACGGGCGTCGACCTGGCCGGCCTCTCCCAGCCCAACGGTGCGGTACGGCTGGCGGTCCGCTACTCCTACGACCCCATGTCGGCCCAGGCCCAGAACCTGGTGACCTTGATCAGATCCATGACCCCGGAGCCGAACATCCGGCGGATCGTCGTGGGCGGCCCGACGGCGGCCCAGATGGACCTCCTGTCGAGCCTGCTGTCCAGGCTGCCGTGGATGGCGCTGGTGGTGGGCGGGGTGACGTTCCTGCTCCTGTTCGCCGCCTTCGGCTCCGTGGTGCTGCCGCTCAAGGCCCTGCTCATGAACGTCCTGTCGATCGGGGCCTCGTTCGGCGTGATCGTCTGGGCCTTCCAGGACGGCCACCTGGCGCCTTGGCTGCACTTCACGTCCACGGGGACCATCGAGGCCACGGTGACGGTACTGATCCTCGCGGTGGTGTTCGGGCTGTCGATGGACTACGAGCTGTTCCTGCTGTCGCGCGTGCGGGCGGAGTGGCTGCGTACGGGGGACAACACGGCCGCGGTGGCGACGGGTCTGCAGCGGACCGGCGGCGTCATCACCAGTGCGGCGCTGTTGCTGCTGGTGGTGATCGGGGCCTTCTCGACGGCCGGGATCACGATCGTGAAGCTGCTCGGGGTGGGCATGTTCGTGGCGATCGTGGTGGACGCGACGCTGGTGCGGGCATTGCTGGTGCCGGCGACGATGCGGCTGTTGGGCGGAGCCAACTGGTGGCTGCCGGGGGTGCTACGGGGGGTCCATCGACGGCTCGAGTTCCGCGAGGGGCCACCGCCTGCGGAGGGGCGGCATTCGGGGCGGTCGTTGGCTGAGCGGCCACTTGTCGAACGGTCGCTTGCTGAACGGTCGTCCGCTGAGCAGCGGGCTGCTGAGCGGCCGCGTCCCGGTTCCGGGGAAGTGATTTCGCCGCCGGCACGGTCTTCACCGCCGTCATCCCAAGGCGCCGCGTCGGCGAGTACGGACGTCGGCGGGGCTCGGCGCCCCGAGACGGCGAGCGGCCCGCGTCCCGGGCGGGTGATCAAGCCCAATCCGGACGGCCCCGGCTGGTGCTGGGCGGAGGACGGCCCTGGTGCGGCGGCGGTGACCGTCAACGGCCGTCCGGTGATCTTCGGCGTGGACACCGACCCCATGCCGGTATCCGCCGAACACGACCCCCCTGCCGCACCCCCCACCCCGGGCTCTGCCGCCCTCGCCACACCGCGTCCTGCCGCACCCCCCACCCCGCCCCCCGCCGCGCTCCCCACGTCGCGTCCTGCCGCGCTCCCCACGCCGCGCCCCGCCGCGCCCCTCGTCAGGAAGCGTCCCTACAGCACTGCCGAGCCCGCGGGCTCCAAACGACCACCGGTCACCGCCCGTCCGACCACCAATAGCCCGACCGGCGCCGATGCCGGCACCGATCTGGATGCCCTGCCTGGACCCAATGCCCCCGCAGGCTCCGATGGCCCGGCAGGTCCTGGCATGGCGTCCGGTTCCGGCACCGCGTCCGTTCCCGACGATCCGGGCGCCCCTGGTTCCGGGCGTGCTGCTGGTACGCGGCGGCCAACCTGGGAGAAGGTCACCGCCGGTCGTACCAGGGTCGTCAGGGCGAACCCCGACGGCCCCGGCTGGACCTGGGCGGAGGTGGACATGTGACCTTGGCCGTCGCCCCTGTCCAGCCCACCACCCGATCCTGGCCGCTCCTGACGGTTGTCGGCCTGGCCGGGTTCGTGACGACGCTGGACAACACCGTGGTCACCGTCGCCCTGCCCAGCATCCAGCGCGATCTCCACACCCGCCTGAGCGCGCTCGAATGGGTCGCCACCGGATACATCCTGACGTTCGCCGGCCTCATGATCGCCGGCGGCCGCCTGGCCGACGTGTACGGCCGGCGCAAGGTGCTGCTCGTCGGGCTCACCGTCTTCACCGGGGCATCGCTCGGCGCCGGTCTGGCCACGTCGATCGAGCCCCTGGTCGCCGCACGGCTGGCCCAGGGGGTGGGAGCGGCGCTCATCCTGCCCGCGACACTGGCCGTGCTGGCAGGGCGGCCCGACCGGTCGCTCGGGGTGGCCATCTGGATGGCGTCCGGCGCCGGGGCCCTCGCGTTGGGACCGGTAGTGGGCGGGTACCTGAGCCAGCACGCCCACTGGAGCTGGGTCTTCCTGATCAACGTGCCCATGGGAGCGGCCGTCATCGCGCTGGCCACCGTCGCCATACCGGAAACACGCTCCGGGCCTAGCGCCGAGCCTCCCGCCGGACAGTGGGCCGGGCATCGGTTCGGGCGGCGGGGCCAGGCGGATGTGCCTGGGTTGTTGGCGTCGGTGGTGTTCTTGGCTTCTGGGACGTTCGCGCTGATCCACGGGGGTGAGTACGGCTGGGGGTCGCCGCCCATCCTGATCGCGGTGGCCGGGTGCGTGGGTGGCGGGCTGCTGTTCCTGGTCGTGGAGCGTGGGGCGCGGGCGCCGATGGTGGAGTTGGGGCTGTTCGCGGGCCGGAGCTTCGCGGGTGGGGTGCTGGCTCAGGTGCTGTGGGGGCTCGGGGTCAACGGGGTGTTCTTCTATACCGCGCTGTTCTTGCAGGGGGTGCTCGGGTTCACGCCTACGGCTTCTGGGATGGCGTTCGTGCCGTTGGCGTTGCTCGTGGTGGTCGTCACGCCGCTGGTGCCGGTGGTCGAGCGGCGGCTGGGGAGCGGGAGGACGGTCGCCTGCGGGCTGGTGCTCGTAGCGGCTGGGATGGTGGGGGCGGCGTTCCTGGAGGCGGGGGACGGGTGGGGGCAGTTGGTGCCCGCTGTGTGCGCGATCGGGGTGGGGTCGGCGCTGACCATGCCGCTGGGGTCGGCCGTGCTGGCGGCTGTGCCGGAGTCTCGGGCCGGAGTGGCTGGTGGGATCTTCTCCGTGAGTCGTGAAATTTCCGGGCTCTTCGGGGTCGCGGCCATCGGGGTGATCGTCCACGAGGCCGGGAGCTTCTCCCAGGGGTACGCGCTCGGACTGCTGGTCGCGGCGGCCCTCGTACTCCTGGGCGCGTTGATCGCCTTACTGACACTGCCATGAGCAGATCGGCCGTGAGATGGTCGGCCAAGACGGTGACCCGCACGTGAGGGCGGGCTGGGGCGTGACCACGGCGGGTTGCGTGTAATGGCGGGTGGGGCGCGAGAGCGAGCTGGGCGTGCGCGAGAGCGGGTTGGGTGTGAAGGCGGGCTGGGCGTGAGGGTTGCTGTGCTGGCGTTGGGGTCGCGGGGGGACACTCAGCCGTGCGTGGCGCTGGCCCAGGGATTGGCCGAGCGTGGGCACGAGGCCACGCTCGTCGCGCCCGAGCGCTTCGGGTATCTGGCCTTAGGCGAGCATTCGGGGGCCCTGCGGTTCGTGCCGCTGGGGGTGGATCCGGTGGCGATCGTCGAGAGCGAGGAAGGGCAGGCGTGGTTGCGCAGCGGGCCGCTGGGGTTCGTGCGGGGCTTCAGGGCCGTTCTCGAACCTCTCGCCGCAGAGCTCGTCGCCCAGGTGGACGACGCCTGCGCGGATGCCGAACTGGTCCTCGCTCCCGCGCTCGGCGCCATGGGCAGGCACCTCTACGAGAGGTACGGCATGCCGTACGGGATCCTGCAGTTCCAGCCCAGCGAGCCGACCGGCGAGTTCCCGAACCCGCTGATCCCGCGCCGTACCCTGGGCAGGATCGGCAACCGGGCCAGCTTCGCCGTGGTCGAGCGGCTCGGCTGGCTGATGCTGGGCCGCATGATGAACCGGCTGCGCGGGCAGGTGCTGGGGCTGCGACCGTTGCGGAGGAGCCCGTTCGCGGCCGACCGGCGGGATCGGGTGCCGGTGTTGTGCGGGGTGAGCCCGCTGGTGGTGCCCAGGCCGCGCGATTGGCCCGACTACGTCCACCTGACCGGCTACTGGCGTCTGCCACCCCACCCGGACAGCCCCACCCTCCCGCCGCACTCCGACCCGACCGCCCTCCCGCCTGACCTGGACAGAGCCGTTTCCCCGGCCCTGGACAGAGCCGTTTCCCCCGCCCTGGACAGAGAAGCTCTCCCGCCGCACCCGGGCCCGGCCGTCGTCCCGCTGCCCCCAGACGTCGCCGCCTTTCTGGAGGGTGGGTCGCCGCCCGTGTTCGTCGGGTTCGGGAGCATGGCGCCGGATGACCCGGAGGCCGTCGCCGAGCAGGTGGTCGCGGCGCTGCGGTTGGCCAAGGTACGGGCGGTGGTGCAGGGGTTGCCCGTGGCCGCCTCGGCGGACGTCTGTCCGGTGGGGGAGGTGGCGCACGAGGTGCTGTTCCCGAGGATGGCAGCGGTCGTGCATCACGGTGGGGCGGGGACCACGGCGGCGGGGCTGGCGGCCGGGGTGCCGAACGTGGTCTGCCCCTTCTTCTCCGACCAGCCGTTCTGGGGTCGCCGGGTGGCGGCATTGGGAGTGGGTCCGCCGCCATTGCCGATTCGGGCGCTGAGCGGGCGGTCGTTGGCCGCGCGGTTGCTGGCCGTACCGGAATATCGCGAGAACGCGGCGCAACTTGGAAGGCTACTGCGGGTGGAACACGGGGTGAAGAACGCAGTGGATCTCATTGAAGGTAGCTGATCATCCAGATATTGTGCGATATGTCCGCGATCACCCCCTGGAGTAAGGCGCCATGCGACTGAGGAAGATTTTCGTCATCGGATTGGCACTCTCACTGCTGGGCATAGGCGTTCCAGCCTGGTCGGAGGACGATCCGCGCAGCTGCAACGACCTGATGTCCGGCGACACCCCGGCGTACGTCGTGTGCCGCTGGATGGCCACCCCCGACGAGGCGCGGGACATCGCCAACTTCTGGCTCTCCAACGACGGCGAGCACCTGCAGGAAGCCGGCCCGCTGAACCCGATCACCGTCGACTGCACCGAAGCCGGCAACGAGTGCGCCGACACCTCCGAGGGCGACGGCCAGCTGCACGACGTCGACTCGCCCGACGTCGACGGCGCCGAGGACGGCGGCTCGCCCGAGTGCCAGTCCGGCGAGGACTGCTTCGTCAACCCCGAGGGCCTGTCCAAGGCCGAGATCCAGGCTGCCGAGAAGTCCGCCGGCGGCCAGGCCGTCAAGGCCGCGGCCGCGGCCGGGATGCGCGTCTGGATCGACGCGGAGCTGGCCGACGACTGGAAGGCGGGCAAGCTCGCCGAGGCGGCCAAGAAGGTCGCCGCGGTCGCGGCGCAGCAGGGGGCCGTGGGGATCAGGTTCAGCTCGCAGCTCGGGTTCAACAAGACGTTCGAGACGGCTGACGAGATGGACAAGTTCGTCACGGAGGCCACCACCACGCTCCGCAACCTCGCGCCGGGCAAGAAGCTGGCCGTGCACACGGTGGTGCCGTTGCTCGGCTGCGGCGCCAACGACACGTGCAAGGTCGAGGTGGCCAAGAAGTACCCGCTGCTCGACCCCGAGCGGATCGGCGCCTGGCTCACCAAGGGCCTGGTCGACCAGCTCGCCCTGGACGGCGGGCACCTGGCGACCGAGTACGCCACCTGGAAGATCGACGCCACCGAGGCCCAGCGCAACCAGTGGATCCAGGTCAGGGCCCGCGCCTGGGACGCCTATGGTCAGATCGCCGCGGAGGACGCGGGCTTCGCCACCGTGGGCTCGCCGCAGCTGAACGCCGAGCAGGCCGCCAAGTCGATCACCGACCGCATCGCCACGCCGCTCCAGGCCGACGCCGCCGAGACGATCAACCTCTGGTCCCGCTGGCAGAACGACCAGGGACAGGTCAGCAGGCTGTACGGCGAGAAGTGGGCGCAGAACGCCACCTGGGACCAGCTGAAGAAGCTGACCTCGATCCGTCCCCGGCTGGCCACGATCTACGACCCGTCGGCGCCGGAAGTCGATTCGGCCACGGACCTCAAGAAGCTGTCCGAGGTGTTCGGGCAGGTATATCTGCACACCGCCTGATCAGGTCAGATCAGGACAGATGGTGTGACGACCCGGGCGGCTGCCCGGGTCGTCTTGCTGACCCGGCTCAGGTCGTCGTGCCCACCCGGGCGGCGAGTCGCTCCCGCAGTGCCGTCAGGCGGGAGATCTCCTCGTCCAGGGCGGTGAGCCGGCGCTGGACGACTCCGGTGCCCTGCGTGCAGCCAGTGCTCCCGTACGGCGGCAGCGCCTCGCCCTCCAGAAGGTGGAGGCGTTCGGCGCAGCTGCGTACGTCCTCGACGGTCAGACCCAGTGACAGCAGCTCGCGGATGATCCGCACCAGCGCCACGTCATGGGGCCCGTACTCCCGCTGCCCGGTCATCGTGCGCGGCGCCGGGGGCAGCAGCCCGCGCTGCTCGTAGAAGCGCAGTGCCCGAGGTGTCGTGCCCGCTGCTGCCGCCGCGTCGCCGATCCGCATCAGTCCTCCAAAGATGGCTACAGCTCTACGACGACGGCTCCGAGGTGCCGTCCGCCGATCATCTCGTGCAACGCCTGGGGAGCCTGCTCGATGCCCGGCACGCGTACGTGCGGAAACGTGATCTCGCCGGAACGCAGCCAGCCGCCGAAACGCTCGGTCCACTGTGATCGTGCCCGCGCGTCGTCCGGGGCACTGAAGCCACGCATGGCGATCCCCTTGAGGATGAGCTGGTAGGTGTCCAGTTCGACCGGTGACGTCGTACCGGTGCCGTGTGCCGACATCTGGCCGGACAGTGCGCCGACCAGGACGAACCGCGCCCCGGGCCGGGCCGCGGACACCGCCGCCTGGAGCTGCTCGCCGCCGACGTTGTCCAGGAGCACGTCGATGCCGCCTGGCGCGATCTTGGCCAGCTGCTCGCCGATCGGCTCCGCGCCGCGGATCACGGCGGCGTCATACCCCAGCTCGGACACCAGCCGCTCGGCCTTCTCCCGCGAGCCGGTGCTGCCGATCACCTGCGCCGCGCCGAGCAGGCGGGCGATCTGCCCGGCCAGCGAGCCGACCGCGCCGGCGCCGCCGGAGACGAACACCGTGTCGCCCGGCCGTACCTCGGCCCCCAGGGTCAACGCGGCGTACGCCGTCCAGCCCTGTGACAGGTGCGCGACAGGGTCGGGCAGCGTGTCACCCAGCGGGGTGCACTGGGCCGCGGCCACGGCCGCGTACTCGCGCCACCCGAGCCAGTGCGAGACCAGCTCGCCGGGGCGCAGCCCACTGTCCGCGGGCGCTGACACGACCTCGCCGATCGCCGCCCCGAACAGGGTGTCACCGGGTAGGAGCGGAGGGAACGGCGTACCCTTCACCCCTCCGCCGATCAGGGTGCGGAGCGCGGCGAAGACGTGGAAGAAGCGATTGCGGACGAGTACCTGGCCTTCTTCGGGCACCGGCAGCGGCGTCTCGACGACTTCGAAGTGCTCCGGCCTCGGCAGGCCGTCGGGCAGGCCGGCGAGCCGGACTTCCCGGGACACGCGGGGCAGGGCTTCGCTGGACGTACGGGGCAAGGCTTCGCGGGACGTGCGGGGCAGGGCGGGCATGCGACGCTCCTCAGCGGTGGGCAGGGGGCCCTTATGGCGTCGCGACCCTAACCCTTGACCCATACGTCAAGGGCAAGTCGCACGATGAGTGATGGTCGTGGCTCGCCGCCCTGGGGCGCGCACGCCGCAGGTGTTTTCCGATAGCACGAACTGGCCAGACGGCTTGGGCCCGGGGAGCACGAGGGCCGGAAGGTCACCTCGCCGGAGGTGTGGGGACATGTCCCCACTATCACCGCCCGAGCTCCATCGGCGCGGAGCGCCTGAAGGCGGTGACCATACTTACAGGGCCGGGCCCGATAACACGCGTCAACACAGGCCGACAGCGCCCTCTGGCGAACGCTGCCTGCTTCAGATAGTGCCAGGCGGTTTCAGAGTTTGATCAGCTTGGCGTATGGAGTCGTGATGCGTTCCTGTCGTGATCCGAAGTCGATGAGGACGGCTTCGTCCTCGACGCCGATGACCCGACCGAGACCGTAGCGGTCGTGGGACACCTGGTCGTGCATGCTGAACTGCTCGACCGGCGGGGCCGGAGGCGGGGGCTTGAAGGGGCTGGTGGGCAGGTGGCGCCGGGTCGCGGCGCTGGGTGGCTTCATCTACTCCAGTATGCGCCACCGCGAGATCTTAGAACGCCACATTCGCCGCAGTGGTTCGGTTTTCGGGCGTGAATACCCAGGAACATCGGCCTTATGTCCGTTTTATTGGCGTCCGGAAAGCCGTGGTGGACGGGCGGTGACATGTTCAGGGCCGGGGGTTGGCCAGCTGCCAGTCGCCCTGGCGGTCCGTCGTGTCCAGCTTGGGCGGGCCGCCGCCCGGCAGGCCCAGGGCGGTCAAGATCATGGGGTACGAGTTCTTGAACTCCCTGATCCAGTACGGCCAGGTGTGGGTGCCGTTGCCGTACAGGTTCAGGGTGTGCTGGATGCCCAGGCTGTTCAGGCGCTTGCTCAGGGCCTTGACCGTGTAGGCGGAGATGGGTTCGCCCAGGTGGGCCGGGTGCCAGGGGGAGCCGGGCGGGTCAAGGGGGCCCATGAAGCTGTTCGTGCCGCTCGACATGTAGATGGAGACGCCCCTCAGCCTCGGCGCCAGGGCCACGGGGTCGTTGGCCGCCCAGACCTGCCGGTCGCGGATGGGATCGCCCCACAGGGCCTTGGGATCCTGCTTCTCGCTGGCCTGGGCGTTCATGATGATCGCCGGGATGCCGGGGATCTCGGTGGCCATGATGCCGCTGTACGCGCCGACGAAGCGGAACATCCCCGGATAGCGGGCCGCGTACTTCATCGCCCCGTACGCGCCCATCGACAGGCCGGCCACGGCTCGCCGGGTGCCCGCTCGGTAGCCGATCTCCAGCAACCGCCGCACCTCGTAGGTGTGGAACGTAGCCCACGCCGGTGGGCCGCCCTTGCCGCCGTTGTACCAGTCGGAGTAGTTGCCGGCTCGGCCTGCTTCCGGCATGACGACCATGGCGTCCAGGTTCTCGGTGAAGGCGGCGATGTCCGTCATACGGGTCCAGGACGTGTAGTTGTCGGCGCCGCCGTGCAGGAGGTACAGCACGGGCCAGGTACGGTTCGCCTGCTTGGACCAGCCCTTGGGGAGCAGCAGGCGGACCGGCGTCATCAGGCCGGTCGACGGCGAGGAGATGAGGAGGTCGAGCATGCGGGGGCTCAGCCACCTCTCCCGCACGACGCGAGCGCTGCCGGGGAGGGCTTTCTGGCCGGGCATGTAGTACGTCGCGGTCTTGGGGGCCGCCGTGGGGCGCCCACCGTCTGCGTCCGTGGTGGTCGATTTTCCCTCGGGCACGATCGACCAGCCCGGATCGGCGAGGGCGGGGGTGGCGCTCGAGCCGACGAGGAGCACCGTCGTCGCCAGGGCCAGCAGGGCGTGGGCGCGGGATCGCATGAGAGCTCCCCTTCGCAAGTGAGACCGGAGGCGAGGCTAGGGGCCCAGGCACCGGCCCATCTATGACCCAATGCAACGAAATATCGGCATTGGTTGCGCTCTGCCGGACAAAACCGAGGGTTATCACTGGCGTGACAAATCGCACCCGAGGAATGTTCGGTACGGACCTGCCCCGGCGCCACGGCGTGTGGGTATGTTGGCCGATCACCCGGCAGCATGGGAGCCCTCGTGAACGTACTGGGCGAAGCCGACATCCGCCGCTTCCTCACCGAGCGGGTCGCGTCACGCGGAGTCGAGCGGGTCGATCCGGAACGGCCGCTGGAGGAGTACGGCCTGTCGTCACGTGACGCGGTGGCGATCGCGGGCGAGCTGGCCGAGCTGCTCGGCAGGCAGCTGAGCCCGACCCTGGCCTGGGAGCACCCGACGATCAACCGCCTGGCCCGCGCACTGGCGGGACCGCCTCAGGAGGCCAGGGCGGAGATCCCCGGCGACGTGGGTGAGCCGGTGGCGGTGGTCGGGGTGGGGTGCCGGTTGCCGGGCGCGCACGGCCCCGGGGCGTACTGGGAGCTGCTCCTTGACGGGCGGGACGCGATCGGTGAGGTGCCCGCGGGGCGGTGGGAGGCGTTCGACGACGGATCGGCGCGTACGGAGGAGGTACTGGCCGGGACGACCAGGTATGGCGGGTTCCTGGGAGACGTGGCCGGGTTCGACGCGGAGTTCTTCGGGATCGCGCCGGGTGAGGCGGCGCTCATGGATCCGCAGCAGCGGCTGCTCCTGGAGACGGCCTGGGAGGCGCTGGAGCACGGCGGCATCGCGCCGAGGTCGCTGGGCGGCAGCCGTACCGGGACGTTCGTCGGCATCTCCGGCGCCGAGTACGCCTACTTGACCAGCGCGGACCTGGGCGGCGTCGGCGCGTGGACGGCCACCGGCGCGGCGCTCAGCATCGCCGCGAACCGCCTGTCCTACCTGCTCGACCTGCGCGGTCCCTCGATGGCGGTGGACACGGCCTGCTCCTCCTCGCTCGTCGCCACCCACCTGGCGGTAGGCGCCCTGAGATCGGGGGAGTGCGACCTGGCCCTGGCCGCCGGAGTGAACCTGCTGCTCTCGCCCCTGGTCACGGTGGCCTTCGACCAGGGCGGCGGTACGGCGGCGGATGGGCGGTGCAAGGCGTTCGACGCGTCGGCCGACGGCATGGTACGCGCCGAGGGCTGCGGCGTCGTCGTACTCAAACGCCTCGCGGACGCCGAACGGGACGGTGACCGCGTGCTGGCCGTGATCAGGCAGACCGGCGTCAACCAGGACGGCCGCTCCAACGGCCTGGTCGCCCCCAACCCCGAGGCACAGGAGGCCCTGCTGCGCGAGGTGTACGCGGCTCTGGAGCGGGGGCCCGACTACGTGGAGGCGCACGGGACGGGCACGTTCCTCGGCGACCCCATCGAGGCGCGAGCCATCGCCGCGGCGGTTCCCGGGCAGGTGCTGCTCGGCTCGGCCAAGACGAACCTCGGCCACCTGGAGGCGGCGGCCGGGGTCGCGGGGCTCATCAAGACGGTCCTGGCGCTGTGGCACGGCGTGATCCCGCCCAGCCTCCACTTCCGGCAGCCGAACCCACACATCCCCTGGGATCGGCTGCGGGTCGTCACCTCACCGACGCCGTGGCCCCGGCCGGACGCACAGGCGGGGGTGTCGTCGTTCGGCTTCGGCGGCACGAACGCGCACGTCGCGCTGGCCGCCCATCAGGCGGTGGGTGAGGCGGCTCCCGCCCGCCCAGCCGACCCGACGGCCACGCAGCCCGCCTTCGTCCAGCCCTCGCAGCCTGCGCCCGCGCAGCACGTCTTCGTGCTCCCCGGCGCCACGCCCGATCGCGTGCGGCAGTACGCGGAGACGCTGGCCGCCTGGCAGCCCTCAGCCGACCTCGGCGACATGGCCCACACCCTCGCCAGGCGAGCCGGTGGCGCTCGCGCGGCTTCGGCCGTGACCGCCGCCGCGGCCGCCCCCGTAATCGCCCCCGTGGCCGCTGTGGTGACCGCTGCCGATGTGGCCGAGCTGCGCGAACGCCTAGCCGCCGTCACACCCCGGCCCGTCCCCCTGGCGCCGGTCGGCCCGGTGTGGGTCTTCAGCGGGTACGGCTCGCAGTGGCCGGCCATGGGCCACCACCTGTACCAAACGGAACCGCCCTACAAGCAGGCCATCGACGAGCTCGCGCCCCTGCTCCGAGCCGAGGCCGGCATCGACCTCCACGCCCCGGCGGCCAAGGGCGTGGCCACCGTCCAGCCCATGATCTTCGCCGTCCAGCTCGCCCTGGCCCGCCTGTGGCAGGTGTACGGCATCGAGCCCGCCGCAGTGATCGGCCACTCGATGGGCGAGGTGGCGGCGGCGGTGGTGGCGGGCGGCCTCGACCAGCACGACGCGGTACGCGTGATCTGCCGCCGCGCCCGCCTCCTCGCCAGCCTCGGTGGTGGCGGCGGCGGTGACCATGGCGGTGGTGGGGCGATGGCCGTGGTCGGGGTGGCTGCCGAGGAGGTGCCCGGCGACTTGTATGTGGCGGTTCATTCCGCCCCGCACCAGACCGTCGTCACCGGCGCTCCTGAGCGGGTGGCCAGGTTCGTGGCGGAGATCGAGGCACGAGGTCTGTTCGCCAGAACACTCACCACCGAAGGCGCCGGCCACTCACCCCAGGTAGCCCCCCTGCTGCCGAAGATCAGGAACGAGCTGGCCGCCATCACCCCGGCCAAGCCGCGCCTGCCGTTCTATTCCACGGTCTTGGACGACCCTCGCGAGACCCCGACGTTCGAGGCCGCGTACTGGGCCGCAGGCGTTCGTCGGCCGGTGCGCCTCCTCCAGGCCGTACGGGCCGCCGCGGAGGACGGATTCACCATCTTCACGGAGGTGAGCCCGCACCCGGTGCTGAGCCAGGCGCTCCAGGACACGCTCACGGCCCCGACGATGATCACCCACTCCCTCGAACGCCACCACGACCATACCTTCCACGCTCAACTCGCCACCGTGGCCACCGCCATCACACCCAGGACACATGGCCGGGTGGTGGACGTGCCGGGGGCACCGTGGCGGCACACCCGCCACTGGGTGACCCCGTACCGCCGCCCGCCAGGCCACCGCCTGCTCGGCGCGCACGTCGAGACCCCGGCCGGACACGCGTGGACCACCACGCTCGGCGACCTCAGCGACGCGCCCTGGCGCCTGGACCCGTCCGACTGGCATCGCCACGGCCACCCCGTGCTCCCGCTCGCCGCCGTGGCCAGACTGGCGCACGCCGCGGCCATGGAGGTGTACGGCTCGGCAGGGCTGAACAGCTCGGCGGAGCGACCCGGCTTGGTGGAACGGCACGGCTCTGTGGGGCTGCACGGTTCGGTGGAACTGCCCGAGGTTGAGCTGTACGAGGTGGCCCTGCACGCGCTGCTTCCCCTGCCCGCGCAGGTGACGGTCACTTTGGCCGACACCCGGGTCGAGGTGACCGCCAAGAACGCCGCAGGCTCCTGGACCGTCTACGGCTCGGCCAGCCTCACGCAGCCGGCCGCGCCCTCCCAGGCCCTGGAGAGGGTACGGCGGGTGACGGCGGACGGCACGCTCCACGGGGCCGAGAGCCAAGAGCTACCGGCATCGAGCATCCCGGTGCCCCTCGACGCCAAGCTCGTCGAACGCGTCTGGATCCCCACCCCCTTACCGACGGCTCTGGCCGTCGAGGTTCGAGAGGCGGCGCCGGGGTGGGGCGGGGTGCCTGAGGCGGCGCTGGGGTCGAGCGAAGTCCGCGAGGCGGTGGCTCTGGCAGGCGGTTTCCGTGAGGCGGCAGATGGGGCGGGCGGGGTCCGCGAGGCGGCGGCTCTGGCGGGCGGGGTGCGCGTGGTGGCGGAGGGAGCGGGCGCTGTTGTGCGGGTTCCGCGGCTACTGGAACCGCTGGCGGCTCGGCGACTGATCCTGGATCTGGCCCGCCTCGCCGACCAGGGGACAGAGCTCACGATCGTCACCGAACGCGCCCAGGCCGTGCGGGACGGAGAGCCTGCCGATCCGGGTTCCGCCTCCTTGAGCGGGCTGGTCAGAGTGCTGGCGTTGGAGCGCCCTGAGGCCCGCGTCAGGCTGGTGGACGTCGACGACCCCAGCGTGCTGCCACGGGAACTCGCCACCCCGACCGAAGACGACGAGGTGGCCTGGCGCGACGGCGTCCGCTACGCGGCCCGACTCCGCCGCGCGACCCTAACCCCCGGCCCGGCAACCGCGGGCCCGGCAGCCCTCGGCCTAGCAACCTCCAGCCCACTGACCCCCGGTTCGGCGACCCCCAGCACGGCCTCACCGAACCTCTGCCCGCCGACCCCCGGCCGGGCCTCGGCGGCCTCCGGTTCCGCGGCCTCCGGTTCCGCGGCCTCCGGCCCAGTGGCCCCGGGCCCGGTCTCGGCGGTCGCCGGGCCTGGTGGGTATGTGATCACCGGGGGGTACGGGAGGCTCGGGCTGGTCGTCGCGCGTCGGCTGGCCCGTCTCGGCGCCACCCGCATCGTGCTGAACGGCCGGTCCGCCACCCCCGTGCCCAGCGATCTCGCGGGCGTCGCCGAGGTGGTGGTGGGTGATCTGGCCGCTCCGGGTACGGCCGAGCGGCTCGTGGTGGCCGCGACCGAGGGAGGGGTACGGCTGCGCGGAGTCGTACACGCGGCCGGAGTCCTGGACGACCGTCTGGTCGCCGACCTCGACCCCAGCAGCCTCGAACGGGTCTGGGCCGCCAAGGTGGACGGCGCGCTCAATCTGCACCGAGCCACCGAGCACCTGGACCTGGACTGGTGGGTGGCCTTCTCCTCGGCCGCCGCGCTGCTCGGGTCCCCCGGGCAGGCCGCTTACGCCACGGCCAACGCCTGGCTGGACGCCCTCTGCCGACTGCGTCGCGCCCAGGGGCTGCCCGCCATCGCCATCGGCTGGGGTACGTGGGCCGGTGCCGCCACGATGCCGGGCGTCGAGCCGCTGACCGCCGAGGAGGGTGTCGAGGCGTTGGAGGCGTTGATCCAGCGGGACCGGTGTGCGGGGGTGGTCAGGATCGACCCAGCCGCGGCCTTGTCGGTGTTTCCCGGGATCGGTCGCCATCCGTACTTCTCGGACGTCGCCGACCTTGCCCCAGAGGTGAAGCGCGACCTCGGGCCCGAGGGGGTGCTGGCTGCCGTCAGGGAGCGGGTCGCGGCCGTGCTCGGGGTGGAGCCGGTGTGGCTCGACGATGGCGCCGTGCTGACCGGCCGGGGGCTCGACTCGCTGGCCGCCACCCGGCTGCGCGGCCTGATCGAGTACGACTTCGGCGTCACGATCCCGACGGCACCGCTGCTCAACGGCGGGACATTGGGCGAGCTGGCCCGGATCGTCACCGCCGAACTGGGCATCCCGCAGCCCCAGCCGCCGCCCGCCACCGCGGGTGACGTGGATGTGGCGACAGGACCCGCCACAGCAGGTCAGGCGGACGCCGCGACAGATCCGGCGCCCGCCACAGCGGGACCGTACGGTGCCCTCAACGGGCGAGCGGTGATCGGGCCGAGGGACGCGGCGGAGCGGCAGGTGGTCCGGGTGCTGACCGGCCTGCTGGGACGCGAACCCTCGGTCACCGAGACCATCCCGCCGGACACGCTGGCGAAGACCCTCGACCTTCTCCGCCTCGAACTCGGCAGACCGGTCGCGACGGGTGGCGGACGGGAAAGCGTGCGGGTGGCCGAGGTCGCCGATGCCGTACGCCAGGGCGAGGCGGCCGAAGCAGGGCTCGCCACCGTCAGACCCCTCACCGAACGAACCGAACGAACCGAACGAACCGAACGAACCGAACGAACCGAGCGAACCGAACAAGCCGAGCAAACCGAACAAGCCAAGCGAAGCGAGCGAAGCGAAAAGGCCGAGCGAACCGAAGGGACCGCCGGCAGGCCGCTGTTCCTGGCCCACCCCGCCGGCGGCACCACAGGCGTGTACGCCCTGCTGGCCGCCCGCCTCAACCTCCCGGCCATCGGCCTGGAACGGCTGGACGACGCCCATGAGCTGGGCATCCCCGAGCGTGCCGCCCGCTACGCCGAGGCCGTCAAGCGGACCTGCCCTGGACCGTACCGGCTGGGTGGCTGGTCCTTCGGGGGAATCCTGGCGTTCGAGATCGCCAGACGGCTCGGCGACGACGTCGAGCTGGTCGTGATGATCGACTCAGGGCTGCCCGAACGGGTGCCCGAGGAGCGGCGGCGGGAGATCCAGGCCCGCCGGTACGTGGACTTCGCGGCCTATCTGCGTGCCACCTACGGCGTCCGGATCCGTCTCGACCCGCAGGAGCTCCGGGCGCTCGACGAGCGCGGGCAGCTCGCGCTCGCCGAAGAGCGGATCGCGGAGTCCGGTGTGCCGGAGCTGCTCAGCCCGGCCATCCTGCGCCACCAGATCACCTCGCACGAGGACACCAGGGCCATCGAGCGCTACGAGCCCGGCCCGTACCTGGGCGACGTGCTCCTCTACCGGTCCACGGAGCCGACCCCCTGGGCGGTCGAGGACGTGCGGTACGCCCACGCGGACGATCCGGCACGTGGCTTCCGCCCGTACTGCCCGCGCCTGGAGATCATCGAGGTCCCCGGCGCGCATCACCTCAATCTGCTCGATCCACCCCATGTCGAAGGCATCGCCGCCGACCTGAACAGGAGGCTCGCATGACGCTGGCAGAGGCCGTGGTGGCGGGCGCGGGGCCCGCTGAGCTGGCGAGCCTGGAGGTGCCGACGCGCTACCGGGCCGTACACCTGCGCAAGGACGAAGTCGGCATGTTCAACGGCCAGACCAAGGACGGCCAGGACAAGGACGTGCGGAGGTCGCTCCACGTAGGAGAGGTGCCGATGCCGGAGCTGGCCCCCGATGAGGTGCTCGTCGCGGTCATGGCCAGCGCGATCAACTTCAACACGGTCTGGTCGGCCATGTTCGAGCCGATCCCGACGTTCGCGTTCCTGGAGCGGTTCGGGCGTACGGATCCGCGGCACGACCTGCCCACCCACGTGCTCGGCTCCGACGCGGCCGGGGTGGTGGTCAGGGCGGGTCAGGCGGTACGGCACTGGCGTCCCGGGGATCGCGTGGTCACCAGCCCCGCCTACCTCGACAGCCAGGACCCGATCGTGCAGCACGACGGGATGCTGGCCGCGGACCTGCGCGCATGGGGGTTCGAGACGAACTTCGGCGGGCTGGCGGAGTTCGCGGTGGTCAAGGCGACCCAGTTGCTGCCCAAGCCGAGGCATCTGAGCTGGGAGGAGGCGGCGTGCAACATGCTGTGCGCGTCGACGGCCTACCGGATGCTGGTCGGCGAGCGCGGCGCCCGGATGAAGCAGGGCGACGTGGTGCTGCTGTGGGGGGCGACGGGCGGCCTCGGCGCGTACGGCGTGCAGCTCGTCAGGAACGGCGGCGGCATCCCCGTCGGCGTGGTGAGCTCGCCGGAGAAGGCCGCGCTGCTGCGCGCGATGGGCTGCGAGCATGTCGTCGACCGCTCGCGGTTCGACGACCTGACCGAGGAGAAGGGCTGGCGCGGGCTGGGGGCGGAGGTCAGGCGGTTGGTGGGGGAGGACCCGGCCATCGTGTTCGAGCACACCGGAAAGGACACTTTCGGCGCTTCGGTATATGTCGCGAAAAAGGGTGGGAAGGTGGTCACGTGTGGCTCGTCCAGCGGATACGACCACGCCTACGACAACCGCCACCTGTGGATGCGGCTCAAGCAGATCATCGGCTCACACGGCGCGAACTACCAGGAGTGCCACGAGATCAACCGGCTCATCTCGCTCGGCATGGTCCATCCCACGCTCTCCCGGGTGTACCCGCTGGCCGAGGCGGCGGACGCGGCGCGGGCCGTACAACTGAACCAGCACGTCGGCAAGGTCGGCGTGCTCGCGCTGGCCCCCAAGGAGGACCTCGGCATCGAGGACGGCCGCCTCCGCGAACGCATCGGCGAGGAGCGCCTCAGACTTTTCCGTGGATAACGTTCAGGGCGGCCCGGCGGGCACGGAGCACGATCTCCAGCTCGAAGCGGATGTCCGGATCGGCGAGCTGGTCGCCGTAGAGCTCCTCCAGCTGCCGCAAGCGGTAGCGGACCGTCTGCGGATGTACGTGCAGCCGAGCCGCCACCTCACCCGCCCCCCGGCCGTAGCGCAGCCAGGCCAGCAGCGTCTCCGCCAGCCGGTCCTGCTGCGTGGGCCGGAGGTGGGCCAGTGGCGCCAGGCGTACCTCCGCCAGCGCGTTGACCAGCTCCTCGTCCTTGAACACCACCAGCGTCGCCATGTGGTCCGCGCAGTGCAGCAGGCCGCGCGGCAGCACGCCGCGCCCGGACAGCTCCAGCGCCTCGGCCGCCCACCGCAGCGACGCCGCGGCGGCGTTCAGGGGCACGGGCGGCCCGATGGCGCCCAGGTAGCCGCGGAGCGCGGTCTCCAGCATGCGCGCCTGGCCGGGGCCGTTCGGGTCGGGTATGAGCAGGCAGGGCGTGGCTCGGTCCAGGCCCATCAGCACGTCGGGCGGCATCGCGGGTGAGCGGCAGGTGCCGTGCTGGTCGTCGAGCGCGACGCAGGCCACGGTCTTGGGCAGCCGCCACCCGGCGGCCTTGGCCAGGTCGGAGATGGCCTCCGCGCCGGCGGGCGGCCGGCTCAGCAGCAGGTCGAGCAGGCGGTTGCGGCGGCGCTCGATCTCGCCCGCCGCGTGCGCCCTGGCCTCGTCGAAGCCCTCGGCCGCGGCGTCGGCGAGCTGGTCGAGGTAGACGAAGATGGCCTCGCCCAGGTCGTACAGGGACTGCGGGGAGAGCCCGAGGGTGTCGGCGATCTCGGTCAGCCGCCGCCAGCCGACTCTGGCGCCCAGCCGCATCGCGGCCTGCAGCGGCTCCAGGTTGCGCCCCTCCGCCGCCTCGCCCTTGCCGATCATGCGGAACGGCTCGGGGTCCCAGGGAGCGCCGGGGTCCTGGATGTGGTCGAGGAAGCCGTCGATGGCCTGCTCGACGGCCATCCTGACGACCTTGATGTAGACCTCGTCGGACGGTCTGGCGTACTCGGGGATGCGAGCCTGGATCTCCGCGATCACCTCGGCGGAGATCCGGCCGATTCCGGCCCTGAGCGTCTTCACGATGTCCGCGGAGATCCGGGTCTCGCTGGTGTCACTCTTGATGGCCATCGTCCCTCCTGTCGCCATTGTTACCCGTGCGGCAGAGGTTTGTGTAGCAAGTGCTTGTTTTACCTCTGTACGAAGGCGCCGAACTCCTCCACGTCGATCAGGCCGTCGCCGTCCTTGTCGAGCTTCTCCACGCCGGCCTGCGCGGCCTCCAGCGTGATCGGCTGACCGAGCACCTCCATCAACCCGACCAGCTCTTCGGCGGAGATCCGGCCGTCCTTGTCAACGTCGATCAGATCGAAGGTGATCGCGTAGTCGTCGCTCATGGGTTGCCCTTTCGCGGATCCGTGTCGGTCAGACCTTAGTGGCGCTTTCTCGAAGCGCGTCGATGAATGCCCTGACTTCTCGTCTTTTATCGCCGGAGCGCCAGGCGATGGCCAGCTCACCCGGTGGGAGGCCGGCCACCGGGCGGTAGACCAGGCCGGGCCGGGTGTAGAGCGCGGCGTTGCCCTCAGCCACCAGGACGACGCCCAGTCCGCTGGTCACGGCCTCGAACACCTCTTCAGGCGTGTTGGCCGTGAACCCGATGACCGGTTCGTCGGCCCGGAGCTCGCGGGCGAGCCAGTAGTCGCGCAGCGGCCCGGCCGAGGTGGGCAGCGCGATGAACGGCTCGTCGCGCAGGGCCTCGAACGGGATCTCCGCCAGCCCGGCGAGGGGGTGATCGTCCGGCATGGCCACGCCTCTGCCCTCGGTGGCCAGAACATGCGTGCTCAGCCCCTCGGGCACGGGCAGCCAGATGAAGGCCACGTCGGAGCCGCCGTCGGCCAGGCCGCCGCTGGGGTCGTCCCAGCCGACCAACCGCAACGACACCTCCCAGCCGGGCATCGCCGCGCGGAACAGGCGCAACGCCTCGTGCTGCAGCCCCCGCCCGACGGCCGTCTGCATGCCGATGACCAGGGTGCCCGTGGGCGCGGCGGCCCTGGCGGTCTCAAGGCCGACATTCCACCGGTCGAGCAGCTCGCGCGCCACCGGCAGCAGCGCCTCGCCCTGCCTGGTGAGGACCACGCCGGTGGGCACGCGCTCGACCAGACCGAAGCCGAGCTGCCGTTCCAGTGCCTTGAGCTGCTTGGACAGCGCGGGCTGGGAGACGAACAGCCGCTCGGCGGCCCGGGTCACGTTCAGTTCCTCGGCGACGGCCACGAAATAGCGCAAGTCGCGCAGGTGCACGTCCATAACCGATGGTTATAGCAGAAGGTCTTGGACGCGCCGCCCGTACCGCCAGCAGGATGAATCGCATGAAGACCCGTGAACTTGGCAACAACCTGACGGTCCCCGCGATCGGTTTCGGCGCGATGGTGCTGTCACCCGGCGTGTACGGCGACATCGACGACACCCGCGCGGAAACGGCGATCAAGGCGGCACTCGACGCCGGAGCCGTCCACATCGACACCAGTGACGCCTACGGCGTGGACGGCCACAACGAGCGCCTGGTCGGCCGGGCGATCAAGGGGCGGCGTGATGAGGTGGTGGTCGCCACCAAGTTCGGCCTGGCCATCCCGGAAGGGGAGGCGAGCAGGTCGCAGCCGGTGGGCTACGCGTTCGGCGAGCTGCGGGTGAACGCCGAGCCGAAGCTGGTCCGCCGCTACGCCGAGCGGAGCCTGCGCAATCTGGACACCGACGTGATCGACCTCTATTACCTGCACTACGTGGACCCGGGCGTGCCCATCGAGGAGACGGCCGGGGCCATGGCCGAGCTGGTCCAGGCCGGGCTGGTCAGACACCTCGGCCTGTCGAACGTGACCGCCGACGAGCTGCGCAGGGCACACGCCGTGCACCCGGTGGCGGCCGTACAGAACGAATGGTCGATGTGGCGGCCGGTCGACCCCGAGCTCCTCAAGACGGCCCGCGAGCTGGGCGTGGGGATCGTGGCCTGGAGCCCGCTGGGCAACGGCTTCCTCACCGGCACCGTCCAGCGGCTCGGCGAAGGCGACTTCCGGCACAACGCGCCCCGCTTCTCCGCCGACAACCTCGCGAGCAACAACGACCGCTACGCCCCGATCAGGGACCTGGCCACCCGCCTGGGCATCACCCCGGCCCAGCTGGCACTGGCCTGGCTGCTGCACCAGTACGAGCACGTGGTGGCCATCCCGGGCAGCCGCACGCCCGCGCACATCGAGGAGAACCTGGCCGCCGCCGACCTCGTCCTGCACCCCGACACGCTGGCCCGCGTCGACGAGGCGCTCGCCGGTTTCGAGGTGACCGGCGGCACGCTGCTCTGAATGTGTGCGCCGCTGCTGGGTAGCGGTGGCGCCATGCGACTGACGTACACCTCTGATCTGTGGTGGAAGAACGCCGTTGTCTACTGTCTGGACGTCGAGACCTTCAAGGACGGGAACGACGACGGGGTCGGCGACTTCCGGGGCCTCACGCAGGAGATCGACTACCTGGCGGGGCTCGGGGTCACCTGCCTGTGGCTGATGCCGTTCTTCCCCACCCCCAACAGGGACGACGGCTACGACATCACCGACTTCTACTCCATCGATCCGCGGCTCGGGACGCTGGGCGACTTCGTGGAGTTCATGCGGACCGCCAAGGACCGGGGCCTGCGGGTGATCGCGGACCTGGTCGTGAACCACACCTCCGACCAGCATCCCTGGTTCATCGAGTCGCGGTCGAGCAAGAAGTCGCCCAAACGCGGCTGGTACGTCTGGTCGGACAAACCGGAACCCGACGACCCCAAGCAGGTGGTCTTCCCCGACAAGGAGGACAGCATCTGGCAGCTGGACACCTCGACCGGCCAGTACTACCTGCACAGCTTCTACCGCCACCAGCCTGACCTGAACGTCAGCAACCCCGAGGTCCGCGACGAGATCGCCCGGATCCTGGGCTTCTGGATGGAGCTCGGGCTGTCGGGGTTCAGGGTCGACGCCGTGCCGTTCCTCATCGAGAACGTCCAGCCCCAGCTGGCCGACCCGCACGAGTTCCTGGCGGACCTGCGCGCCTTCATGACCCGGCGCGAGGGCGCCTCGGTGCTGCTCGGCGAGGTCAACCTGCCCTACAAGGACCTGCTCGCGTACTTCGGCGAGGGGCTCGGCGACCAGCTCACCATGTGCTTCGACTTCATCGGCATGCAGCGCGCGTGGCTGGCGCTGGCGCGCGGCGAGGCCGAGCCGCTCGCCGACGCGCTCAAGTCCCGTCCCCGGCCGCCGAAGGACTGCCAGTGGGCGATGTTCCTCCGCAACCACGACGAGTTGACGCTGGACAAGCTCACGGACGAGGAACGCCAGGAGGTCTTCCAGGCGTTCGGCCCCGAGGAGGACATGCAGATCTACGGCCGTGGCCTGCGCAGACGCCTGCCGACCATGATGGGCGGGGACATACGCCGCATCAAGATGGCCTACAGCCTGCTCTTCTCCCTGCCCGGCACCCCGGTCATGTTCTACGGCGAAGAGATCGGCATGGGCGAGAACCTCAAGGCGGAGGGCCGCATGGCCGTACGGACGCCGATGCAGTGGTCACCGGACGGCGGCTTCACCCGCGGCACCCCCGAACGCGAGATGCCGGAGGCCGCCTTCGCGCCCGCTCGCATCAACGTGGCCGACCAGAAGCGGGACAATGACTCGTTGCTGCGCTGGTTCCAGCTGCTCATCGAGCGCTACCGGGAGTGCCCCGAACTGGCCTGGGGCGACTGCACGGTGCTGGACACGGCCGATCCGGCGATCCTGGCGCACCGCTCCGACGCCGACGGCGCCACAGTGGTGGCGATCCACAACCTCGGCGAAACCGCCCAGGACGTGGAGCTGAAACTGGTGGGCCTGGAGACGCACACGCTCACGGACCTCCTGGTGGACGGGACCCTGGAGGTCTCGGAGGAGGGCGTGGCCCGGCTGACGATGGACCCGCACGGCTGCCGCTGGCTGCGCGCCTCGCCGAAGGAGATCCCCGCCGAGGACGCCTCGGTCAAGTCCCTCTGATGTGACGAGGGTCCGTAATCCATGGGTTATTCGCTGCAATTACTGTCCTCGCCATGCACACCATGAAGCTTGGGGCCGTCGCGCTGACCGCGCTGGCCCTGATGGGCGTACCCGCGAACGCGACCGGTGACAAGACCGTCACCGTCACCGTGATGGGCACCTCCGACATCCACGGCAACGGCCTCAACTGGGACTACTACAAGGACGCGGCCTACGCCGACAGCGCCGGCAACAACGTCGGCCTGGCCAAGGTGTCGACGCTGGTCAACAAGGTGCGGGCGGAGCGCGGCGCCGGCCGGACGCTGCTGTTCGACTCGGGTGACACCATCCAGGGCACCCCGCTGGCGTACTACTACGCCAAGGTCGAGCCGATCACCAGGAACGGCCCGGTCCACCCGATGGCCAAGGCCATGAACGCCATCGGCTACGACGCCGTCACCCTGGGGAACCACGAGTTCAACTACGGCCTGCCCCTGCTGGCCACCTGGATCCACCAGATGAAGGCCCCGGTGCTCGGCGCGAACGCCGTCAGCGCGAAGACCGGCCGGCCCGCCTACCTGCCGTTCGTGATCAAGACCATGAACGTCGAGGGCGACAAGCCGGTCAAGGTGGGTGTGCTCGGCCTGACCAACCCGGGTGTCGCGATCTGGGACAAGGCGAACGTCGAGGGCAAACTCCGCTTCACCGACCTGGTGGCGTCGGCCAAGAAGTGGGTGCCGATCATCCGTGGCCTGGGCGCCGACGTGGTCGTGGTGACGGCGCACGCGGGCGACAACGGCATGTCGTCGTACGGCGGCGACCTGCCCGTGGAGAACGCCTCCGCGATGGTCGCGGAGCAGGTGCCGGGCATCGACGCGGTGCTGTTCGGGCACGCGCACAACGACGTGGCCCAGCGGTTCGTCACCAACCAGGCGACCGGCAAGCAGGTCCTGCTCACCGAGCCGAGCAAGTGGGGCCAGCGCCTCAGCGTGATCGACTTCCAGCTCGCCAAGCAGCGCGGCAGGTGGACGGTCACCGGCAAGTCCTCGACCACGCTCAACACGAACACGGCCGCCGAGGACCCGAAGATCACCGCCCTGCTCAAGCCGCAGCACGACGCCACGGTGGGCTACGTCAACAAGGTCGTGGCCAAGTCGTCGGAGCAGCTCTCGGCCGCCGAGTCCCCCTACAAGGACACGCCGATCCTCGACTACATCCAGCAGGTCCAGGTCGAGACCGTCAAGCAGGCGCTGCCGGACAACCAGCTCCCGGTCCTGTCGATCGCCGCGCCATTCAGCCGCACCGCCGTATTCCCCGCCGGCGACATCAGGGTCCGCGATGTGGCCGGGCTGTACGTGTACGACAACACGCTGCTGGCGGTGAAGCTGACGGGCGCCCAGATCAAGGACTACCTGGAGTACTCCGCCAAGTACTTCAACCAGCTGGCTCCCGGCGACCCCGTGGACGTCGCCAAGCTCACGAACGCCGGCAACACGCCGGACTACAACTACGACCAGCTGTCGGGCGTGTCGTACGACATCGACATCGCCAAGCCGGTGGGCCAGCGGATCGCGAACCTCAGCTACGAGGGGGTGCCGGTGCCGGCGGACAAGGAGTTCGTGGTCGCGATCAACAACTACCGGCAGTCGGGCGGCGGCGGGTTCCCGCACGTCGCGACCGCGCCGGTCCTGTACAACGCCCAGGTGGAGATCCGCCAGGCGCTGATCGACTACGCGACCGCGAAGGGCACGATCAACCCGTCCGACTTCGCCGCCACCAACTGGCGCCTGACGCGTGCCGGGGTGCCGGTCTTCTGACGTACGGCAAGCAGTGGACTGGCAGGGCTGAGGCGTGGATGCGCCTCAGCCCATCGTCCAGCGACGCAGTTTGTCGGGATTGCGGACCACCCAGATGTGCTTGATCCGATCGTCCACGACCTCGAACGCGAACACCGTCACGGTGGTGCCGTCTTCCTGAGCCACCAGACCGGGTTGACCGTTGACCGTACGTTCCAGGAACGTCATGGTGCCCGGCAGCCGGCCGGCGAGCTCGATCCAGGCGTGCGCGATCTGCTCGCCGCCTTCGATGGGGTGCAGGAAGGTGACGGCGAAGCCGCCGCCGTCGGCGATCGCCGTGGCGTCGGGGTCGAGCAGGCCGATGAGGGCGTCGATGTCCTTGGCCTCCCATGCCTGCTTGAAGTCCCTGACGATGCCGGCGCGCTGGGCTGCCGGAGTCGCGGACGGCTGCGCGGCCCGGATGCGGCGGCGGGCCGAGGAGGCCAGCTGGCGGCAGGCCGCCGGGGTACGGCCGACGATCTCGGCCACTTCGGCGAAGGAGTGGCAGAAGACGTCGTGCAGGATGAACACGACGCGCTGGGCCGGGGTCATCGATTCGAGCACGACCAGGAAGGCCAGGTTGACCGACTCATCCAGGGTGACCCGGTCGGCCGGGTCGTCACCCGGCCGCCCGCTCATCCACTCCGTACGTTCGGGCAGCGGCTCAGGAATCCATTCGCCCACGTAGGTCTCTCGCCGTGACCGCGCCGAGCCGAGCAGGTTGAGGCAGATACGGCTGGTGACCGTGGTCAGCCAGGCGCCGGGGGATTCGATGGCGTCCTGCTGCTGCCGGGTCATGGCGTACCAGCGAGCGTAGGTCTCCTGTACGACATCCTCGGCCTCGGCCAGGGAGCCCAGGAGCCGGTACGCGACATTGATCAGCTGACGCCGCTCGCTCATGATCGCGCTCAGCCCCGGATCGGATGGGGTGGTCATGGTGTAGCCGGCTCCCTTGGTCGCATCTGCCCTCACCGGTCCGACAAGACAGCGCACCGGAATGTGAGGCCGGCGTGTCCCATCACATTCCGCGGGGTTGTGTTGTCGAGCTGCTGAGACAAACACACCACCCCATGCCGTCGTACACCGGCTTCGGGTTGACCAGGAGGAAGTCGATGAGTGACTTTCAGGCCATCGCTGACCGCGTCGAGATCGAGACGCTGCACGGCGAGGCAGGCTCGGCGCCCCGCACGACCGGGGCGCCCGTTGACCCGCCGGCCACACCGTTCGCCGACCCGGCGTCCGAGCAGCGCCTGGAGCGGACGGCCGCCGCGCTGACGGCACATGGTTTCACCGTGGAAATCCTCGACGACGCCGCCGCCGCGCGTACCCGCGTCAAGGATCTGATCCCGGAGGGCGCCAGCGTGTTCACCGGGGCCAGCGAGACCCTCCGCCTGTCGGGCATCGATGAGGACATCAACGGCAGCGGGCGGTACGCGTCCGTCAAGGCACGCAGCACGACCATGGACCGCGCCACCCAAACGGCCGAGATCTGGCGGCTGATCGCCTGCCCCGACGTCATCGTGGGCAGCGTCGCCGCGGTCACCGAGACCGGATCCCTGGTGGCCGCCTCGGCCAGCGGAAGCCAGCTGGCCGGCTACGCGGGCGCCGCACCCCGCGCGATCTGGATCGTCGGGGCGCAGAAGGTGGTCCCCGACCTGGACACCGCGCTGCGGCGCGTCGAAGACCACTGCCTTCCGCTGGAGAACGAGCGCGCCATGAGGGCGTACGGACAGCCCAGCGCTCTGAACCGCCTCCTCATCCTCAACGCGGAACCCCACCCGGGGCGCGGCACCGTCCTGCTGCTCCGCGAAGCCATCGGATTCTGAACACCAGGAGTTCACCGGGGTCTGTAGAGTCCCGCTCGCTGGCGGACATCGAGGCCGGTCACAGAGGATGACGGGATGGCTCATATCGCTCTGTTCCATTCCGTGTACGGGCTACGCGCTGTCGAACATGCCGCCGCCGACCGCTTTCGCGCCGCTGGGCACGAGGTTGTCACGCCGGACCTGTATGCCGGTGCAATCGCCACGACGATCGACGGCGGGTTCGCCCTGAAGGATCGGATCGGTTGGGAGGTCATCGTGGAAAGAGCCCGCGACGCAGTCGGGAGGATGTCTGCCGGCACCGTTCTCGCCGGTGTTTCGATGGGCGCCGGGGTGGTCGGGGAACTGCTGGCCGACCGGCGCGACACGGCTGGTCTGCTGCTCCTGCATGGCATCACGGAGATCCCCGCGTCAGCGCGGACCGCCCTGCCTGTACAGCTGCACGTCGCGGATCCGGATATGTTCGCCCCTCCCGCCGCTGTCGCCGACTGGGAGAAGGCCGCGAAGAGCGTGGGTGCCGCTGTGCAGGTTTTCACCTATCCCGGTGTCGGACACTTCTACACAGACGCGAGCCTGCGTGATCACGATGCGGAAGCGGCCGATCGCACCTGGCGGCGAAGCTTGGACTTCCTGCGTCACCTATGAGTCGCCGGTTCGGGCAGACATCCCGGGCCGCGGTTCTCCCAACGTCAGACCGGTGAAGCTTTGTGTCACCGCACTAGCAGGCGTGACGGCGGCCGTCCCTCCAGATTTCCGCCGCCACGCCTGTTCTAACGGGCGCTTCCGGACAGCAATCCCGTCCAGATCGCCCGAGTCTCGTTGATCGGCCGGATAGAGGTCTCGTGCACCTCGTGCTCGCGGCCGAGTTGGACGGTCCGGCGGATGTACGCCTGCCCCGCGCTTCTCGCACAGCTCGTAGACCGTCGCCCGGCAAAAACAGGTCCAGGCCACCACGCGCGCCCGCGCCGGCACCGGGTATGGCGTGCGCCACTCCAGCCGCACATGATCACGCTGAACCACGGCCACGTGCGGACTCAGACACTCATCCAGCACAGTCTGCTCTCTGCGATCAGGTCGACCACTCTTTCGGGGCACTCACTCCTCACGATCTGAGGCTCGGGGTCGCTGGGCAGAGACACCAGGTAGGAGCCGGAACGCGGCTCCATGGTCACCGTGATGTGGCAAGAGCCATGGGGACCGATGACAGCGAGCTCGGGCGGATACCGGTGCAGCGCTCTCGCGCGCCGCTCCGGCGTAAGCCTCTGAACTTCCTCTGCGACGTGCAGGGTTAGGGGCAATGCCGGTTCGTCTGGATCGCCGTCGTCCTCTACGCGCTGCTCGCTGCCGCATGGGTCGTGGTGGCCTACCGCTCAGTGCGTCACTTCCCGCGCACGTGGGCGGTCGGAGAGGCCGATGTGCGTTTCCTATTGGTCGCGGACCGGGATCGGATCGGCCAGCGCGGCCCGGCTGGGAGGCGCGGGGAAGGGGTCGGCGAAGTATTGGGTCTCGTGCGTCACGAGACCATCGGTGATCTCCATGACGCTGAGCGAGTATGTGGGCACGCCGTCATAGGTGATCACGCACTCACTCACCCAAACGTCGCCGCCGCCCAGGATCCGGCGGATGGTGAAGTGGCGTTCGGCCGGGTGCCCACCGCGTTGCGCCTGGATCCTCGACCGGCCTCTGAAACGCTCGCCCGACTGCGGGTAGTCCAGGATCGCGTCCGCGGCGTAGATCGCATGCTCGGCGTCGACGTCGCCGCGTTCGGAGGCCGCCCAATGCTCCTGGAGCCGAGCCCGGATCTCGGCCTCGGGATCCCTTGCGCTGTTCACCCGTTTCACCCCTCGTGACCAGGAGAAATGTAGCTCGGCCCGCACAGCAGATGCTACCTGCCGGCTCAGGCCAGGGCCGAGATCTCGATCCGGGTGTGGTCGGTGGGGGCCACCAGGCAGGAGAGCACGGCGTCGCCCCGCTCCAAGCGTTCCCCCATGGACGAGGTGAGCCGGGCCGTGCGCTCGATCTCGTACGGGCTGCCGGACCGAGGCGTCACCCGGAGCCGCAACATCCAGACGTAGCGTCCGTTGAGCTTGTTGGACGTCTCCTCGGCCCCCAGGACCGCCGCGTCGCACGGCACCGCCGCCGCGCGCTCCGCCGGTGTGAAGGTCTGCAGCGCGGCGGCTTCCAGGCTCGCGATCGAGATGGAGCCCATGGCGAGCACCCCCGCGCCCAGGAACAGGAACATGGCGCTGACGTACGCCCCGACCCGGGTGTGCGGCTTGCGCCTCAGCCGGAGGAACAGCACCACACCCACGACCACCGCGACTACGGCGAGTGCCCCGAAGACGGTCGATGCCATCGTTCTTCCTCACGCCGAAGGCGGACCCTGGTGGGCCCCTGTCGTTCCGATACCGGTAGTTGATCAGGCGGCGCTTGCATGGCGGCTGCAGCCCGCATGATCGCGACGTTCCAGGTACGCGACCTGGAAAGCGTGCCGTTGCAGGCCGCGCCCCCTCGGCGCCTGGCTGAACGCGGCCGAGGTCACGCTCGTCGCCATCCCCTCGGACGATTGGGGGGAGAACCGTCAGATCACCTACGCGGTGAATGTGCGGACCGGGCCAGGTGAGGAAGCTGGCCGTCTACCGTCCCCAGTCCGTGATGCGCCTGGTCGTCCCCGGGGCTCCGCTCACGGCTGCCCCCGGGCAACGCGGCAGGTCCGCGGATTACAGGTACGACGGGCCCGTCACCCGGTGCCGGAAGGTCCACCAGACCCACGCCTGCGAGGCCACCAGGAGCGGGATCATCGTGAGGATGACCGGCACCAGGAGCGCGCCCGAGGTGCCCGGTGCCAGCGGCAGCCGGAAGCCCGCCAGGACGCCGATCGCCACGAGCGCCGTCGCCGTCAGCGCGTAGGTGCGGCCCTCGCCGGTGTCGCCGGACAGCACCGCCGCGCGCTCGCGCAGCGCGCCCCGCAGGCGCAGCGCCGCGAACGACAGCCCGTGCGTGGCGAACAGCGCGGCCACCAGCAGGGCGGGCAGCAGTGCGAGGAGGCCGTGGATGCCGAGCAGTACGTCGCTGAGCAGCGAACCCCAGCTCAGCGCCAGCCCCCAGCTGCCCGCGACGACGGCGCCGTCCCAGAAGCCCTGCCACCGGACGCCGGGCAGCCGCCCGCGCAGCCACAGGCCCATGTCCCGGATGACCCAGGAGAGCAGCAGCGCCACGACGAGCGAGTAGTTGCCGCTGAGCAGCGAGCCCTCCAGCGCAGGGAAGAGCCCGGCGAGCACGCCCGCGGTGGCCACCAGCCACACCTCGTTGCCGAGGAAGAACGGCGCGATCGCGGCGATCGCCTCGCGCCGCTCGCCCGGGGTGCGGCCCAGGTACGGCAGCACCATGCCGACGCCGATGTCGGCCCCGGCCAGCACGAGGTAGCCGATGGCGAAGAAGGCCAGGATCAGGATCTCCATGACGGCTCCTCAGAAGGTCAGGGCGGGGGCGGGGGTCTCGGCTGCCGGGCGGTCGTCGCCCAGCGCGACCTCGCCCGGACCCTTGCGGGCGGTCCTGGCCAGCAGCCAGTAGTTGACCACGATGAGTACGGCGAACACGGTGACGAACGCGGTCAGCGAGAACCTGATCTGGCCGTACGACACCGGTGACATGGCGTCGGCGGTCTTCAGCAGGCCATAAACAGCCCAGGGCTGACGGCCCATCTCGCGGAAGATCCACCCGGCGATCATGGTCACGAACGGGACGGGGATCAGCGCGGTCAGCAGCCAGTGCCACGGCCGGAAGCCCCGTACGACCGGCCGGATCAGCATCAGCAGGAAGCTCGCCCCGGAGACGAAGAAGAGCAGCGCGAAGAGCGACATCATGATGATCCCGGAGGTGCGCACCCACTCCAGCGACGGCAGGTAGTCACCAGGGCCGTGCGCGGCCACCATCTCCGCCTGCGCCTCGGCCATCTGCCGCGCGCTGCCCGACCAGGCGGCCAGCTTGGTCGGCTGCAGCGTGTCGAAGCCGATTCCGCCGAACGTCGCGGTGAACAGCGTCGCGGGCAGCGCCACGGCGATCCCGATGCGCAGCGACTTGCGGAAGAAGTCCTGCTCGGCGGTGCGCTTGGCCAGGTGGTACGCGCTCACTCCGGCCATGAGGAAGCCGCCGACGACCAGCGCGCCGCCGCCGATGTGGAAGAAGGCGACCAGCGCCGCCGGATTGGCCACCAGCGCGCCGAAGTCGGTGAGCCGCAGAACCCCGTCCTTGAGCTGGTAGCCCACCGGGTTCTGCAGGAAGCCGTTGGAGATCAGGATCCAGAACGCCGAGGCGTAGGCCGTCAGCGTGACGACCCAGATCAGTGCCAGGTGCGCCCAGCGGTTCAGCTTGTTCCAGCCGAAGATCCACAGGCCCAGAAAGGTGGATTCGATGAAGAACGCCACGATCGTCTCGATCGCCAGGGACGAGCCGAACACGTTCCCGGCGAACTCGGTGAGCCCGCTCCACGACAGCCCGAGCTGGAACTCCATGACGAGCCCGGTGACGATGCCCATCGCGTAGTTGATGATGTAGAGCTGCCCCCAGAAGCGCGTCATCCGCATGTGCACCGGGCTGCGGGTCAAGGTGGCCCAGGTCTGGATGACGGCCACCAGCGTCGCCAGCCCCAGGGTCAGGGCGACGAACAGGAAGTGCGCCCCCGCGGTGAGGGCGAACTGCAGGCGGGCGAGGTCTACGGTCTCCATGGTCAGAGGTTCTGGCCAAGGTCATCTCCGCCGCGTCATGCTGGGGCGTGCACCTGCCGTACACCTGTGGTGTCAACCGGCCGCCGGCCATACATCTCAGGGTGTAAGCCAGCCCGGGGTGATCATGCCGGCCTCGTAGGCGAGCACCACGAGCTGCGCCCGGTCGCGCGAGCCGAGCTTGGTCATGATGCGGCTGACGTGCGTCTTGGCCGTGGCGGGGCTGAGCACCAGCCGGGCCGCGATCTCGTCGTTGGACAGCCCGGCCGCCACCAGCGCCATGACCTCACGCTCACGCTCGGTGAGCGCGTTGAGCCGGGGCCCCGGCTCCGGGCGCTTGACCCGGCCCGCGAACTCGGCGATCAGCCGCCGGGTCACCGAGGGCGCGATCAGCGCGTCACCCCTGGCCACCACGCGCACCGCGTGGATCAGCTCGGCCGGCTCGGTGTCCTTGACCAGGAACCCGCTGGCGCCCGCTCGGAGCGCCCCGTAGACGTAGTCGTCGAGGTCGAACGTGGTCAGGATGATCACCTTGACGCCGTCGAGCCGCGGATCGGTGACGATCATGCGGGTCGCCTCCAGGCCGTCCAGCTCGGGCATCCGGATGTCCATCAGCACCACGTCGGGGCGCAGCTCGCGGGCCTTGGCCACGGCCTCGGCGCCGTTGGCCGCCTCGCCGACCACCTCG
The DNA here is from genome assembly GCF_020215705.1 of Nonomuraea aurantiaca. Classification (GTDB taxonomy): domain Bacteria; phylum Actinomycetota; class Actinomycetes; order Streptosporangiales; family Streptosporangiaceae; genus Nonomuraea; species Nonomuraea aurantiaca. Next base: position 93,554 of record NZ_JAIWNB010000027.1, read on the forward strand.
ATGCCGTCCTCGTCGCTCAGGATGGACCGGAACCCCGCCCGTACGAGGGTCTGGTCGTCGGCGAGCACGGTGCGGATCATCGAACTCCGTTCAGCGGTAGGTGGGCGACGACCTGGAAGCCGCCGTCAGGCCGGGGGCCCGCGTCCAGTGTGCCGCCCAGCGCGGTGGCGCGCTCGCGCATGCCCTGCAGCCCGAACCCGGTCCCGCCGGTGAACGTCGCGCCCGGTCCATCATCCTCCACGCGGATCACGATTTTTCCGGACTCGTTGGTGACGGTCAGCCGAGCCGTATCGGCTCCCGAGTGCCGGGAGACGTTCGTCAGGGCCTCCCTGATGATGCGCGCCGCGGCCAGGTCCACCTCGGCCGGCACCTCGTCCAGCCGCCCCGACAGCTCGGTCCGCACGTCCAGCCCCGACGCCGCGACCAGCGCCTCCATCCGGGCCAGGCTGTCGGCGGGCGCGGTCGGCGCGTCCTCGTCCACCTGCCGTAACACCCCGAGCGTGGTACGCAGCTCGCGCAGCGTCTCCTTGCTGGCCTCCTTGATCGCCCGGAGCGCGGCCTCCGCGTCGTCCGGCCGCTTCTTCAGCCCGTGCAGCGCCGCCGCGGCCTGCACGTTGATCATCGAGATGTTGTGTCCCAGCAGGTCGTGCAGCTCCCTGGCGATGCGCAGCCGTTCCTCGCTCGCCCGCCGCCTGGCCTCCTCCTCCTTGCCGTGCAGGGCGTCGCGCACGCGCTGCTCGGCCTCCCGGAGGTAGGCGCGCCGGTTGCGGGTGACGCCCCCACCGGCGACCGCGGCCACCACCCACCCGGCGATCATGATGAACATGCTGTCGTCCACATGCCTGGTCCCGCCGGTCTCGCCCAGGCCCATGGCCAGCATCGTGGTCGCGCCCGCGGCGATGGCGGCGATCAGGTGGCCCAGGTCGGCGGCGGTGTAGAGGACGACGAACGCCATGATCAGGATCGGCCCGTCGAGCCGGGCGAAGGGGTAGTAGAACGCGACGGTCGCCAGCACGACGATCAGCGCCACCACCGGGTAGCGGCGCCGGGCCAGCACCCCGGCACTGGCCACGAGCGGCAGCACGAGGTCCAGCGCGTTCGGTTTCAGGGCGGGCTGGAACAAGGAGGTGGCGACCGTGCCCGCCAGCGTGACGATGACCACCGCGACCGACACGATGGTGCTGGCCGACAACCTGCGCATGAGGCCCATTCTGTACGGAGGCTCACTCGGGTGGCCAACCGCCCCGCAATGGGTAGAGCGGGAGCATGAGCGTAGAAGACGAGTTGCGCCACGTCGAAGAGGACCTGGCCAGGCTGCGAGCCGAGACCAAGGACCTGCGCGACCAGATCCGCGACATGGGCGCCACCGACCAGGTGGAGATCAGCGCGATGATCAGCATGGCGGACGAGCAGGAAGAGCTGATCGCGGAGCTGGAAGGCCGCCGAGACGAGCTCCTCCGGCGTCGTGAAGGTGCTGGCTGACGCCGCTAAGAGAGGGCGCGGGTCAGCGCAGCGGCGCGCCCACTTCATGCAGATGCCGCAGCGCCTGCCCGTACGAGGTGATCAGCCCTGTCTCCAGATAGCTGACACCCAGGTCGGCGCAGTACTGCCGGACGATCGGCTGGGCCTTGCGCAGGTTCGGCGACGGCATGTTCGGGAACAGGTGGTGCTCGATCTGGTAGTTGAGCTGGCCGAGCGCCACGTCCACGAACACGCCGCCCTTGACGTTGCGCGAGGTCAGCACCTGCTTGCGGAGGTAGTCGAGCTTGTCCTCCTTGGTGAGGATCGGCATGCCCTTGTGGTTCGGCGCGAACGTGCTGCCCAGATAGACACCGAACAGCCCCTGGTGCACCACCACGAAGAGCAGCGCCAGGCCGAACGGCAGCACGGCGAAGACCAGGCCGAAGTAGCAGGCGAAGTGCGCCAGCAGCAGCGCCCCCTCCGCCCTGCGGTGCTTCGTCGTCGGCTGGAACACCGCCTTGACACTGGCGATGTGCAGGTGCCACGCCTCCAGCGTGAGCAGCGGGAAGAACCAGTACGCCTGCCACTTGGCGATGAACCTCGGCAGCCCCCGGCTCCGCTCCACCTGGTCGGTCGACCAGACGATCACGGCGGGTGAGACGTCGGGGTCCTCGTCCTCGTGGTTGGGGTTGGCATGGTGGCGGTTGTGCTTGGTGTTCCACCAGCCCCAGCCCAGGCCGATGCCGAAGTCACCGATGATCAAGCCCAGGATGTCGCTCGCCCGGCGGGTCCTGAAGACCTGCCGGTGGCCCAGGTCGTGGGCGACGAACCCGATCTGCGCGGAGGCCACGGCGAGCGCGACAGCCACCAGCAGCTGCCACCATGAGTCGCCGATCCACACGAACAGCGCCCATAGACCGACATAAGCGGCCAATACCAGGGTCAGCCGCACGGCGTAGTAGACGGGACGCCGGTCCAGCAAGCCGGCGTCCTGGATTTGTCGGGCCAGTTTGGCGAAGTCACTACCACGGGTTTCGAGCGTGCCTGTATCGGCCACCGGTCTCCTCACTTAGAGGTGGAAGTTATCCCCACCCGGCGCATTCTCCGCGATAAGGAGAGATCACGGCTAGTGCTCCGCCATCGCGCCTGCTCAGTAGGCTGCCCAGTATGGTCCATGTCAAGCCATGCTCGGCGCGGTGACGGCGGCTGACAGGGACTTTCACGGGGACGAGAGCGCGTACCTCTCCGGGTTGGGGATCGCCGCGCCCTTGACCAGGGCGGCCGCGTAGCGCTCCGCGCCCAGCGCCGCCCGGCACCGCCCGGCCAGCGCGACCACGAACGGATCGGCCGACTCGGTGATCCCGCGCAGCACCCGGGCCGCCCCCAGCAGCTCGGCGGCCATCAGGGGATCGCGGTGCTCGGCCACGCCTTCGAGCACGGTCGCGCGGGCCGTCCTGTCCTCGCAGGTGGCCATGAGCTCCAGCGCCCTGCGCGACGGCTCGGCCGGCTCGGCCACGCGGGCCAGCTCGACGTTCATGAACGCCCTGAACTGGGGAGGCGCGTCGATGTCCATGGCCAGGGCGCCGCGCAGCAGCTCGGCGGCCTCGCCCGGATCGCCGCGGCGCCGGGCCAGCTCGGCTCTGGCGTGCGTCACCCGGGCGATGGTCAGCGCGTCCTCGGAGCGCAGCGCCGCCTGCCAGGCCCGCTCCAGCGCGGTGGCGGCGCCCGCGTGGTCGCCGGTGCGCATCATGAGCTGGCTGAGCCGCAGCAGGAACATCATCGGCCCGAGCGGGGCCCCCAGCCCGGCCAGCTCCGTCGCGATCGGCTCCGGCTCCTTGGCGAGGGTCAGCGCGCGGGCGAAGTCGCCGCGGTTCTCGGCGGCCAGCGACAGCCAGAAGTAGGCGGTCCACTGCCCCCAGCGGTCGCCGGTCCGGCGCAGTCCGTCGAGCGCCGGCTCCAGCAGGGACTCGGCGCCGTCGACCGCCCCGTACTCGAACCGGACGATGCCCGCCACCAGCAGCGCCGTCGACCTGGTCCACGTGTCGGGATGATCAAGAAGCCGCTGGGCGCTCGCCTCCGTGACGGCCACCACGTCGGGCGGCGGACCCATGGCGACGCCCATCGCCCACGAGTGCAGCGCCGCCGGATGGTCGGACTCCCGGACCGCCCGGCTCGGCTCGGCGCCCATGGCGGCCATCATGCACAGCCCATGGGCCAGCTCCCGCCCCTCGGGCGGGACGTCACCGACCTTGCGCAGCACGGCGGCCGCGTTCGCGATGATCTCGTGCCGCCGCCCGCGCATGATCCACGGCCACAGCCTGGGCAGGATGACCCGGAGCGGGTCGTCGGAGTGCCGGAGCGCCGCGTCCAGGTTGCCCTGCTCGGCGTCGAGCACGGCCAGCCACTTGACTTGCTCACCCGTCCGCAGGTGCGGCTCGGCGGCCTCGGCCAGCTCGGCGTAGTAGCGGGCGTGGGCCTGCCTGAGCTCCAGCAGATCAGCCGTGGTGCTCTCCGTGACGTACTGCCTGATCGTCTCCAGCATGGTGTAGCGGTCACCGGAGAGCGCGATCAGCGACTTGTCGACCAGCGAGGACAGCAGGTCGAGGTCGCCGCCGCAGACCCGGGTGATCGCCTCGGCCGTCGCCCCGCCGGAGAACACCGACAGCCCGCGCAGCAGCTCCCGCTCCTCCCGCGACAGCAGGTTCCAGCTCCAGTCGATGACCGCGCGCAGCGTGCGATGCCTGGGTTCGGAGGTACGGCTGCCGCGAAAGCCCAGCCGGTCGCCGAGCTGCTCGACCAGCATGGACACCGGCATCGTCCGCAGCCGGGCGGCGGCCAGCTCGATGGCCAGCGGGATGCCGTCAAGCTCGCGGCAGATCCGCGCGGCCTCGGCCGGCGCCGGGCTCAGGTCGGGACGGGCGGCGGCGGCGCGGTCGCGGAGCAGCTCCACGGCGGGCTCCTCCGCCAGCGGGAGTACGGGGTGCAGGGTCTCGCCGGGGATGTTCAGCGGCTCCCTGCTGGTGGCGATGATCCGCAGCCCGGCAACCTCGCCCAGCAGCCACTGCGCCACGCGCGCGGCCTCGTCGATCAGGTGCTCGCAGTTGTCCAGCACGATCACCGGTGACATGCCGCGCAGCGCTCTGACCAGGTCGGACGTCTTGAACACGGCCTCCAGCGCGGCCCGTACCCCGGCCGCCGGAGCCAGCTCGACCAGCCACACCCCATCGGGCACGCGCAGCGTCGCGACGGCCTCGACGGCCAGCCGGGTCTTCCCCGCGCCACCGGGCCCCACGAGCGTGATCAGCCGGGCACCCGTCAGCGCCCGGATGCGGGCGACGTCATCGCTGCGGCCGACGAAGAGCGCCCGGATGCGGGCGAGGTCGTCGCCGCGGCCGACGAAGCTGGTCAGCCGGGCGGGCAGGTTGCTCCTGGGCTCCGGCTCCTCCTCACGCAGCGCCGCGAGGTGCGCCTCCCGCAGCTCGGCCCCCGGATCGACGCCCAGCTCGTCCGCCAGCCGCGCCCTGATCCGCTCGAAGACCTCCAGCGCCTGTCCCCGCCGTCCGTCCGCCACCATGGCCCGCATCAGCAGCGCGTGGAACGGCTCGCGCAGCCGGTGCTCGGCGACCAGCTCCTCCAGCTCCGCCACGACGTCGCCGCCCGCGGCCAGGTCCGCCGCGATCCGGCTCGCCAGCGCCGCCAGCCGCAGCTCCTCCAGCCGGGCGGCCGGGGCCAGCGCGAAGGGCAGGTCGATGCCGCCCAGCGCCGGGCCGCGCCAGAGCGCCAGCGCGCCGTGCGCGTCGCCCGCGCGGGCCAGCCGCTCGAACGCCTGCGCGTCCACCTCATCGGCCGGTACGTCGAGCAGGTAGCCGCTCGGATGGGAGGAGATCAGCCCGGGTGCCTCCCTGCGCGCCCTGGACACCAGCGACTGCAGCGCGGCCATCGGATGCTCGGGCGGCTCACCCGGCCACAGGTCGTCGATCAGCCGGTCGTACGTCACCACCCGGCCGGGATCGAGCGCCAGGCGGATCAGCAGCGCCCGCACCCGCGCGCCGCCGACCGCGGCCCCCGCGATCTGGAGCGGCCCCAGGATCCCGATCCGCATCCACCCTCCAACAAAGGGCCGCTCAGCTCTTGGGGCTGGCGCTCTGGACGACCTCGAACGACCAGATCTGCGATCCGGACGCGGCGGGCCCCTGACCGTGGCCATGCCCCTGGGCGGCCCCGGCTTGCGCGTGCCCGCGCTGGAAGGCCTGACCCTGCTGCCACGTCTGGAAGTCGTCCTCGCTGCGCCAGCGGGTGTAGACCAGGTACTGGTCGGTGCCCTCGACCGGCCTGAGCAGCTCGAACCACTCGAACCCGTCGGCCGACTCCACCATGCCCGCCCGGTTGGAGAAGCGTCGCTCCAGCTCCTCCCGCATATCCGCCGGCACGGTCAGGACGTTGATCTTCACGACTGACAACGGAACCCCTCTCCTCTCCGCCAACGCTAGCGTCAGCGCGCCACGCCTTGCGATCTGGGTGCGCGAAGCTGGTCGCGCACCGCGCGGAGGGCGTGCCGCACCTCACCCCGCTCCAGCAGCTTCGACAGCGCCGGCTCCTCCAAGGTACGGCGTTGGACTACGAGAACACCTTCGCCTTGAGCGACGGGAAGCGCTGGGCCGTACGCAGGAAGGTCTTGAAGCCGATCCTGGCGGCCCGGCTCTCGCCGACGAACTGCTCGGCCGCGCGGAGCGAGTCCCGCACGGCCGCGAAGCCGTACTCGCGCATCCGCTCCTCGTAGTCCGCGATGGCCTCGACCGTGTCGCGTCCGCCGGTCAGCGCCAGGCAGAGCAGGTGGGCGTCGCGCAGGGCGGTGTTGGCGCCGATGCCGCGCATCGGCGTCATGCTGTGGATGGCGTCGCCGAGCAGCGTGATGGTGGTGGCCGGCCACGGCTCGATCGGGATCGAGGTGCGGATCGGCAGCAGCGAGACCGTGTCGGGGTCGGACAGGTCGATCAGCTTGTGCAGATCGGGGTGCCAGGACTCGACCATCTCCGCCACCGTCCGCTTGAGCCGCGCGCCCGGCAGGTCGGCGACGTCGGCGGGGAAGCGGTCCTTGGCGGCGCCCACGGCCCAGAGGATGTAGCTGCCGGCGTTGTCCATCAGCGCGCCCTGCTGCTCTGTGGCCCCGATGGCGCCGACCGGCGCGGTGTCGGTCAGGTCGTGCGGGGCGCAGAACATGCCGAGGCCCTTGGGCGGGATGATGGTGTTCGGGCCCTCGACGAGCCGCCGCGAGATGAGTGCCCTGGTCGCGTCGGTGAGCGGGAACTTGCCCGCCACCGTGGTGATGCCGGTCTCGACCCGCTCGGCGTGCGGCAGATACTGCTTGCGCACCCGCGAGTTGCCGCCGTCGGCGGCAACCACGACGTCGGCCGTGTCGTTGGAGCCGTCGGCGAAGAACAGCTCGATGCGGCCGTCGGGCAGCCGCTCGTAGCGCTCGTACGTCTTGCCGAGCCGCACCACCTCCTCCAGCCCGGTCAGCAGCACCTGCCTGAGCGTGATGCGGCTCACGGAGTGGTGGTCGTCGGCCGGGTCGGCCGCGGGCGCGGTCTCGATCAGCGCGAGCGTGCCGAGCCGCTCGGTGAGGAAGCCGAAGTCCTGGCCGCCCTGCCCGGTCGTGGCGAGGAACGCCTGCCAGAGCGCCGCCGGCAGGCAGTCGTGGAGCGCGCGGGCGCCGTTGGGGTCGATGTGCACCCGGTAGCCCTGCAGCCGGTCGGCCGGGGTGCGGTCCCGCTCGTAGACGGTGACGTGCTTGCCGGCCTTGCGGAGTCCCTGAGCGAGGCAGAGGCCGCCGACCCCGCCGCCGATGATCGCGATGTGCTCTGTCATGTCCATGACTATCAACCACATGGATGATTCTGTCAACCATCCGGATGGATGATAGTGTTCCGGGCATGAGACGAGCGCCGGAGGAGAAGCAGCGCGACCCGGAGCGCACCAAGGCGCGCATCCTGCAGGCGGCGCTGGAGGAGTTCGCGGCCAAGGGGTTCGCCGGGGCGCGGGTCGGCGAGATCGCGGCCAGGGCCGGGGTCAACAAGCAGCTGATCTCTTACTACTTCGGCGGCAAGGAGGGGCTCTTCCGCGCGCTGAACACCCGCTGGGAGAGCGAGGAGAGCGTGTTCGCCGATCGCGGGTCGTCGCTGGGCCGGCTCATCGCGGGCTACGCGCGCGCCAACTCCAGCCGCCGCGACTTCGGCAAGCTGATGGTCTGGCAGGGGCTCACCGACGACGGCCCGCCCGATCCCGCCTTCGCCGACGAGGTGCGCCGCGACCTGGAGCACCTGCGCGCCCGCCAGGAGGCGGGGGAGTTCCCCGCCGACCTGGACCCGGCCGCGGTGCTGGTGGCGCTGTTCGGGATGGCCGCGGCGGGCATCGTCTTCCCGCACCTCGTCCGGGCCGCCTGCGGGCTCGACCCGGGCTCACCCGAGTTCGGCGACTACTACGCCGAGCAGCTGGAGCGGCTTGCCGACCACCTGCGCGACTGAAGCCGGCCTACGAGGTCAAGGGCAGCGGACGATCATCCCCGCGTACGAGAGATTCCCGCCGAACCCGAACAGCAGCATCGGCGCCCCCTGCCGCACCTCACCCCGCTCCAGCAGCTTCGACAGCGCCAGCGGCACGCTCGCGGCCGAGGTGTTGCCCGATTCGACCACGTCGCGGGCCACGATCGCGTTGACCGCGCCGAGCTTCTGCGCGATCGGCTCGATGATCCGCAGGTTCGCCTGGTGCAGCACCACGGCCGCCAGCTCCTCCGGCTTGACGCCGCCACGCTCGCACGCCCGCCGGGCGATCTCCGGCAGCCGCGTGGTGGCCCAGCGGTAGACGGTCTGGCCGTCCTGGGCGAAGCGGGTGGGCGTGCCGCCGATCCGTACCGCGCTGCCCAGCTCGGGGGCCGAGCCCCAGACGACGGGCCCGATCTCCGGCTCCGCCGCCGCGCTGAGCACCGCCGCCCCGGCGCCGTCGCCGGTCAGGACGCACGTCGTACGGTCGGTCCAGTCGGTCACCGCCGTCATCTTGTCCACCCCCACGACCAGCGCGTGCATGGCGGCCCCCGCCCTGATCGTGTGGTCGGCCATGGCCAGCGCGTGGGTGAAGCCGGAGCACGAGACGCCCAGGTCCATGACGGCCGCGTCCGGCACGCCGAGTTTGGCCGCGACGCGGGAGGCGATGTTCGGCGCCCGCTCGGTCTGGGTGCAGGTGGCCACGAGGACGAGGTCGATGTCGGCGGCGTCCAGCCCGCTGCCTGCCAGCGCCTTGGCCGCCGCGTGCCCGGCCAGCTCCGTCACGCCCTCCTCCGGCCCGGCCACGTGCCTGGTACGGATTCCGACCCGCTTGGTGATCCACTCGTCGGAGGTGTCGACCATGGTGGCGAGGTCGTCGTTGGTCAGCACCTTGGCGGGCTGATAGTGGCCGGTGGCGACGAGGCGTGATCCAGTCATGGGCGGGACTATAGCAACCGACCGTTCGGACGCTAAACGGCTTCGGACGCTAGACTGCCTGGATGAGTCCACGGAGATCCGTGGCGGAGGCCCTCGGCACCCGCTCCGCCATCCTCGACCGCTCGGTCGCCATCGCCTCCCTCGAAGGGCTGGAAGGGCTGACCATCGGCCGCCTCGCGACCGAGCTCGGCATGAGCAAATCCGGGGTGCTCGGTCATTTCGGCTCGAAAGAAGCGCTGCAGCTGGCGGTGCTGGAACGGGCCGGCGAGGTCTTCCGCGCGGAGGTATGGGAGCCGGTCGTCCGGATCGAGCCGGGACTACGCCGGCTGCGGGCGCTCTGCGAGGAGTGGATCTCCTACCTGGAGCGCGGCGTCTTCCCCGGCGGCTGCTTCTTCGTCGCCGCGGCCCACGAGTTCGACGGGCGCGTGGGGGCGGTGCGTGACGCGGTGGCGGCCCGGTTCGACGCCTGGCGGGGGCGGCTGCTCAAGGAGACGCGGCGGGCCGTGGCCGCCGGGGACCTGCCGGGCGGCACCGAGGCCGATCAGCTGGTGTTCGAGCTGCACGGCCTGGTCATGTCGCTGAACCACGCCTTGCAGCTGCACGGCGATCGGCAGGCCGTCGTATGGGCGCGCCGGGCCGTACGGGCTCGTCTGGGCATGCCTTAGAAAGCACGGGCTCGTCTGGGCATGCCTTAGGACGCCGCGGCGAAGTCGGCGTCCGGACAGGGTCAGGTCAGCTCGCGGAGAGCTCCTCGAAGAGCATCAGCGCCGCCTGGCGTACGTCCTGCGGCGCGAGGCCGTCGAGCGTCTCCCTGGCCTGGACGACGTCGCGTGTGGTGGCCAGCGTGATGGCCACGGACGCGGCCGCCGCGCGGTCCAGCGAGCCCGCCGGCGCGGCGTCGGCCAACTGCTGGGCGCTCGCGGCGAGGTCGAGGTTGTCTCTCAACGGGCCTCCTCGGGTGATAGCGGGTCGGCCCATTGCATCACCTGACAGGGTGATTCATCCACTCTTCTTGGGGCCGTTCCCGTTTCGTCGGTCGAGAGGTCGTGCATACGTCCCCGCTTACCCCGTCTGACCATAGGTTACGCACCCGGTACCGCCAGGCCCGATTCATAGGCGGTGATCACCGCTTGCACCCTGTCGCGCAGTCCGAGCTTGGCGAGCAGGTTGCTGACGTGCGACTTCACGGTGTGCTCGCTGACCACCATGGTCTGGGCGATCTCCGCGTTCGACAGTCCGCGCGCGATGAGCTGCAGCGTCTCGCGCTCTCGCGCGGTCAGTACGGCCAGCGCGTCGGCCGGCCTGGCGGCGGGCCGGGAGGCGAACTGGGAGATCAGCCTCCTGGTCACCGTCGGCGCCAGCAGCGACTCACCCTCCGCGACCACCCGTACGGCGTTGACCAGGTCGTCCCGGCGCACGTCCTTCAGCAGGAACCCGCTGGCCCCCGCCCGCAGCGCGTCGTAGACATAGTCGTCGTGGTCGAACGTCGTGAGCATGAGCACCCGGCAGTCGGTCTCCGCGCACACGATCTTGGCCGCCTCGATGCCGTCCATCCTGGGCATGCGGATGTCGAGCAGGAGCACGTCGGCGCCGTGTTCGCGGACCGCGGCGACGGCCTGGAGCCCGTCGCCCGCCTCGGCCACCACGTCGATGTCCGGCTGCGCGTCCAGGATCATCGCGAACCCGCCGCGCACCAGCTCCTGATCGTCGGCGACCACGACCCGGATGCTCGGGGCCGCGTCCTGGCCGGTCATGCCTGGGCCAGCGGGAGTCGTACCGACACATGGAAGCCCGGCCCGTCGGTGCGGGGACGGGCCGCGGCGGTGCCACCGCAGGCGGCGGCCCGCTCGCGGATGCCGATCAGCCCGTGCCCACCCGAAGGCAGCCCGAGCCCGCCTGGAGAGTGCCCGTCGATCGCTGCGCGGCCCCGGCCGTCGTCGGTGATGTCGAGCATCAGGGTGTCGTCCTCCCAGGTGAGCCGGATGTCCGCGTGGTTCGCGCCGGCGTGCTTGACGATGTTGGTGAGTGCTTCCTGCGTGACTCGGTACGCGGCCACGGCGCAGTCGGGCGAGACGGGGCGCGGCGTGCCGGTCGAGGCGAACGCCACCCGCAGCCCCGTATGGGAGACCTGGTCCGCCAGCGCGGGCAGGTCGTCGATGGTGGGCTGTGGCGCGCGCGGCGCCTCCTCGTCCTTCAGCACGCCCAGCATCCGGCGCAGCTGCATCATCGCGTCCCGTCCGGCCGCGGCGATCGCGTCGAAGGCGGCCTCCGCCCGCGCCGGGTTGCTCCTGACCACCACGGGCCCCGCCTCGGCCTGGACGACCATGAGACTGACCGCGTGGGCCAGGATGTCGTGCATGTCGCGGGCGATCCTGGCGCGCTCCTGCTCGGCCGCGCGTTCCGCTTCCATCTGTCGCTCCCTTTCCAGCCGTTCGGCCCGTTCCTCCAGCGCGGCGGCGTGGGCGCGGGAGGTGGCCGTGGCCCTGCCCATGGCGTACGCGGCGACGAACAGCACCGTCCCGCGCAGCGCGGTCTCCGACGAGCCGACCACGAGCAGCCCACCGGCGATGGTCGTGGTGAACACGAGAATCCGCTGCCAGGTGCCGGAGTAGGCGGCGACCGTGTAGAGCGCGACCATGCCGCCGTACCAGATGGGCTGGCGCGCGACGTTGTCGGCGAGGTCGTAGAGGGCGCCCGTGCCCAGGCAGAGGATCAGTACGGTGATCGGTGCCCGCCGCCGCCAGACCAGGGGCAACGACGCGGCGACCACCACCACGTACCCCCACCAGTCCCAGGGCTCGCCGGTCCGATCGTTGCCGGACAGCAGGGGCCAGAGCTGGGCGATCAGGATCACCGCGGTGAGCGCGGCGTCCACCCAGAGGTGAGGGAGCGCCGCGATCCTTCGACGCACGATGTCGATAAGCGACAAGTCGGACACGACACCCCATCTTTCCGTACGCCGGCTCATGCTTCCCGTACGCCGGCTCTCACGCATGCGCGGGCGCGTGCCTCGCGGTCGTCGTACGGCGGCCCATCAGCGGCAGGAACGAGACGAACAGCAGGATCGCGCCCACCGGGATGAGGTCCTTGTCGACCGCCGACAGCACGATCTCGGCCAGCACCGCGACCGGCACCCAGATCTTGACCAGCCGGTGCCCGGCGAGCAGGCCGGCGAAGGCGAGCTGGGCGACGTAGAACAGGATCGGGCCCGCGTCGTAGACGGCCAGGGACACGCCCGGCACCGCCTTCACCTGCTCGAACAGCGGGCTCATCGCGTCATGGTCGGCGGCCAGGAAGCCGACGATGATGTCGATCGCGAACTGGGCGGCCGCGCAGCCGATCCCGACGACGCCCGCGACCATGGCCGCGGTGGCGAGGGCGGACCGTCCCAACATTCTCCGCATTTCCCAAAATATCGGGATGAACAGTGTCAAAGCCCCGAGAAAGGCGAGGTGTCCGGCTGTCCAGGCCAAGCCGGGGCCTCGGACGCCGTCGAGACCGTCGACGATTCTGAGCAGACCGTAGGTCAGGACGAGCAGTGGGGCGGCGATGAGCGCGGTGCGGTTCTTCACGACCGGTTCTCCTTCAAGCTGCGGGATATGCAGCCAATCCTCGGAGTTCGCCGCGCAAAGCGGATCGCCGCGACGGGCGATCCTCGGGCTCCCTCTCAAGAGCGAGTCCCGTCGCCCGCGAGGGCGATCTGCCGACAATCATGGAGTGCTTGACAATTCTTATTGTCGGTGGAAGTGTCGGTCTCACGCAAGGAACATCCACCGAGGAGACGGTCATGCCGCACGAGTTCGAGGTACGTCACGACATCGAGCTGGAAGCCTCACCCGAGGAGGTCTGGCAGGCGATCGCCGAAGGACCGGGCATCGACTCCTGGTTCATGGGCCACAGCGAGCTGGAGCCCCGCGAGGGCGGCAGGGGCACGCAGACCTTCGGCGGCGACTTCAGCATGGGCTCGACCGTCACCGCGTGGGAGCCCGGTAAACGGCTGGCCTACCGCGGCGACGAGAACCCCGAAGACGGCACGTTCATGGCGTTCGAATACCTCATCGAAGGTCGCGAGAGCGGCAGCACGGTGCTCCGCTTCGTGCACAGCGGCTTCCTCGGCGACGACTGGGAGTCCGAGTACGACGCGCTGAAGATCGGCGACCTCCAATACCTGCGCAAGCTGGCCGCCTACCTCAAGCACTTCCGCGGCCGGATCTCGACGCACAACCTGATGCTCTGGGGCCCGCAGGCGTCGCACGACCAGGCGTGGGCCGCCTTCCAGAGCGTGCTCGGCCGGTCCGGCGGCATCGCCGCGGGCGACCGGGTCACCATCGCGCCAGACGGGGTCGCGCCGCAGGAGGGCGTCGTCGAGTGGGTCACCGATCCGGGCACGTTCGTGGGCGTGCGTACGGACGACGGGCTCTACATGCTCATCCACGGCCAGGGCACGGTCGTGGTCGAGCACCACGCGTACGCCGAGATCGACGGGCAGGCGCTGGAGCAGGCCTGGCAGGGCTGGCTCCAGAAGGCCTTCGCGTAGAAGGCCTCCGCTCCGGCGGCTGTCAGGCCGACATCGGTGTCCCGGCATCCGGGGCATCGTTGGGCCTGGTCGGCGCTCTGCGGGACCAGGCCGCGGGGTCGATGAGGTCGCCGGCGCTAATGGTCGGCCGGGCGGTCGCGGGAGTTGTTGATGCGTAGCGCCTCGGCGAGCTGGTCTTCCAGGATGATGATCCGGCACGCGGCTTCCAGGGCGGTGCCCTGGTCGACCAGCTCGCGGGCCCTGGCCGCCAAGCGCAGCTGGTAGCGGGAGTAGCGGCGGTGGCCGCCGTTGGAGCGTTGCGGCTCGATCAGTTTGGCGGTGCCCAGACTGCGCAGGAAAGCCGCGCTGACGCCCAGGATCTCCGCGGCCCGGCCCATGCTGTAGGCGGGGTAGTCGTCATCGTCGAGTTTGGATTCGGCACTGGCATCCACCGCCGCATTGGAGGGGGACAGGGTGCGGGCCTCGGCTTTGTCGCCGTAAGCGGCGCTTGACGCGAGTGTGGAAGTAGCGGCCGTGGTGCGGGGCTTGAGCTTGCTATCGGGCCCTGTGGCCAACTCTGTGGATGTTCGATCCATGTAACCTCCTGAACGCGGACGAGGGCCCCGGCGCCATGATGCGCCGGGGCCCGCAACTAGGTTGTTCAACACCATCTACCGGCCAAGAGGCCGAATTGCCGTTTCCGCAACAGCCGCCCGCTGAGGGCGGGGATGCGGGGATCGCGTAAGCGTGACCGTAGACCACCTTCCCGTCTGTGGAGCTGCGGTACCCGTGCGGCGAAAACACACCGGCGACGGGCGATCCTGATGGCGTTCAACACTCCCTTCGCTATCTGTGAACCTTCTACAACCCATGTCATGAGACGGCCTTCGACGGCCGCTCTGGCAGCGCGTCCACGTGTGGGGCCCCTTGCGACTTCTTGGCCCTACACGTCCGACCTTCTGCCGGTTACTTCTTACTTTCAACTGCGGTGTTGCTGCGGCAGCGCGTCCACGTGTGGGGCCCCTTGCGACTTCTTGGCCCTGCACGTCCGACCTTCTGCCGATCACTCCTGCTATCCACGCTCGTCCGGGCAGCTCGTCGTGACGCTGGGTATCTCGTGCGCCGCCCTCGTGGATCCGTTCCTTGCGATGGGAGAAACACTAGCCACAACAACCACGAATGTCTACCATGGCGACTATAGATTTTCGATCCCTGGCGCAGCAGCATCTCCGGATGGCCTCTGGCCAGGGGTTCGCGGTCAGGAGGCCGCTTCGATGACGCCGTGGACGGCCCGGGAGACGCGCTCGGCGGCCGTGCCGGGATCGGGCCGTCCGGCGTCCAGCCACGCGATGACCCCTTCGACGGCCACCGCGAACACCAGCCGCGCCGCCCAGTCCGCCCACTTCGGATCGGCGATCCTGGCGGCCAGATGCTGGCGGGCGATCTGGACGGACTCGCGGGTGAAGTCGTCGATGAGGTCGCGGAACTCCGGCTCGCGGGCCGCATAGCGGAACAGCAGCCGGAACCCGTCCGGATCCGCGTCGGCCGCCCGCAGGAGCGCCGGGATCGTCTGGTCGCTGAAGCCCGATTCGCCCACCCGCTCGCCGAGCCGCGAGCCGGCCCGGTCGAGCACCGCCCGATAGAGGTCGGTCTTCGACTCGAAGTGCCGGTAGAGGATCACCCGGCTGACGCCGGCCTCGGCGGCCACGTCGTCGAGACCGGTGGCCGTGTAGCCGCCGACCGCGAAGGCGCGCGTCGCGGCGTCGAGGATCTGCTCCCGGCGCTCTGCCCGGGGCATCCGCCGGACGGTTTCCATGCGCGCTCCTCTTGTTTACTTTCGAGTCTACAAATACCGTTGTTCACATGCCAGTAAACAAGCTTCCCTTCGAGCAGCCCGAGCTCCTCCGGCCGGCGCCGCTGCTGCGCGCGCTGCAGGCGGAGGGCCCGGTGCATCGCGTACAGACGGGCACGGGTGACGACGCCTGGCTGGTGACCGGCTATGAGGAGGTGCGTCGCCTGCTCGACGACGACCGGCTCGGCCGCTCGCACCCCGATCCCGAGAACGCCGCGCGCATCGGCGAGTCGGCACTGTTCGGCGGCCCGATGGGCGACTTCGACACCGAGCGCGAGGACCACATCAGGATGCGGGCGGTGTTCCAGCCGCACTTCTCGCCGAAGCGCATGCGGGCCTTCCGTCCGCGCGTGGAAGAGCTGACCGACCAGCTGCTCGACGAGCTGGAGCGGCAGGGCTCGCCGGCCGATCTCCACCAGGCGCTGGCGCTGCCGCTGCCGATCCTGGTCATCTGCGAGCTGCTCGGCGTGCCGTACGAGGATCGCGACCAGTTCCGCGCCTGGACGGAGGCGGCGGGCAACACCGCCGACCACGCCCGCTCGATGCAGGGCCTGATCGACCTGTACGAGTACGGCAAGAGCCTCGTCGAGCGCAAGCGGCACACACCGGGCGACGACGTCATCTCTCGGATGATCGCGCTGCCCGACACGGACGACGACGAGATCGCGCGGCGGGCCATGAACCTGCTGTTCGCCGGGCACGAGACCACGGTCGTGCAGATCGGCATGGGCGCGCTGTACCTGCTGGCGAACTCCGAGCAGTGGGATGCTCTGCGGGCCGAGCCCGAGCTGCTCACCGGGGCGATCGAGGAGATCCTCCGGGCGCCCATGGTGAACGGCGCCGGCGGCATCCCCCGATACGCCCGTGTCGATCTGGAGATCGGCGAGGTCACGGTCCGGGCGGGCGAGCTGGTCCTGTTGCACATCGGCATGGCCAACCACGACGAGAAGATGTTCGCGGATCCGGAGCGGTTCGACGTCACCCGGGAGGCGATGGGTCACGTCTCGTTCGGCTATGGCGCCCGCTACTGCATCGGGGCGCCGCTCGCCCGGCTCGAGCTGCAGGCGGTGTTCGCCCGGCTCATCCCGCGTTTTCCGGGGATGCGGCTGGCGGTGCCGGTGGAGGAGCTGCGGGTGCGCGCCGACTCGCTGACGTCGGGCCTGGTGTCCCTGCCGGTGAAGTGGTGACGTCGGGCCCGTGACCCGGGGCCGCCCGGTCACCCGCGAAAGGTGCGGTCAGCCCTCACCGTTGGCGAGCCGGGTGACGGTGTCGGCGACGCGCCGCTGCCTGGTCTCGGCCTTCTTGGCGCCCTCGACCTGGAGGACGTAGCGGAGCCTGCGGGAGTACGACAGCCCTTCGAAGAAGCGCTTGGCCTCGGGAGCCTCGTCCAGCGCCGCGGCCAGGTCGGCCGGCACGGCCACCTCCCGGGGTGCGGTGTCGAGCTCCAGCGTGACCTCCACCTCGTCGCCCGCGGCCACACCCGCGCCCTGCCGGTGCTCGGCGCTGAGCGGCAGCATGTACCGGCCGCCCATGGGGCTGACCGTGCTGCGGTAGCCGTAGCCATTGATCGTGACGCTGACGGCGGGCCGCCTGCTCCCGCCGAGACCCTCGACGACCTCGGCGGGGACCTCGATGCCCGTGGCGGTCTTGCCGCCCAGCTGGACGACGGCGCGGAATCTCATCGGAAGAACCCTTCCAGGACCGGCGCCAGGGCCGGGGCCTTGACGATGTGGGTCTGGCCGTCGAGCGTGCGGTGCTCGGCGTTGGGCAGCACCTCGGCCCAGGCCCGCATGGCGTTGCGCATCCACAGCGGGCTCTTGCTGCCGCAGATCACCAGGGTCGGGATCTTGACCGAGGCCCAGGGAGCGGCGGGCAGCGGCTTGCCGTGCTCGTAGTCGGCCACGAACGCGACGTCATAGGGCAGCGTGTGGACGATGGCCTTGATACCGGACCAGGCGGGCATGAAGCGCATCATGGCGACGACCACGCCGGGCAGGTTGACGCCCTTGCGCATGAAGTAGGAGACTGCCTGGCCCCGGCGCCCGGTGGCCACCATCTCTTCGATCCGCCGCTCGTAGTCGTCCGGGATCGGCGGCCGGGTGTCGTCGACCACGAACGGCGCCTCGTAGACGGCCACCTTCGACACCGGCAGACCGCTCTCGACGGCCGCCATGGCCAGCGCCGCGCCGGACGAGATGCCGTACAGGAAGGCAGTGCCGCCCGCCTCCTCCACCAGCGCGGCCAGGTCCTCGATCTCGCGCTCGGGGGAGAACGGCGCGGTGTCGCCGCTGGCGCCGCGCCCTCGGCGGTCGTAGGTGTAGACGGTGAAGCTTCGAGCCAGCTCCTTGGCCAGCGCCGGGTTCGGACCGGCCGCGCGGTGGCACATCGCGCCGTCGACGAGGATGACCGCCGGACCCTGGCCGATGCGGTCGTAGGCGATCTGGGTGCCGTCTTTCGAAGTGACCTTGTCCATGTCCGTCTCCTTGTCAGGTGGTTGCAGCCTCCCACCGACAATTATTTTTGTCAAGGATCCACCTGGGCGTACCTCCGCGTGGAACCAGGGGCGCGCACGCCGGCGACCCTCAGTGATCGGTACGGCCGGCTCGTTCGTAAGGTGGCAGCATGAGCATCGCCGATGATCCGGACCGCGCACCCGCCCGCTCTCACCTGTACGCCATGGGACTGTCGGAGGAGGAGATGCGCCGCCCCATGATCGGCATCGCCTCCACCTGGACCGGCACGATGCCCTGCAACCTCACCCAACGCGAGCTGGCCGCCCACGTCGCCACGGGGGTGCGCAGGGCGGGTGGCACGCCGATGGAGTTCAACACGATCGCCGTCTCCGACAACCTGACCATGGGCACCCCCGGCATGCGTGCCTCGCTGGTGAGCCGCGAGATCATCGCCGACTCGATCGAGCTGATGGGCCGGGCGCACGGGTTCGACGCGCTGGTGTGCATCGTGGGGTGCGACAAGACCGTACCGGCGGGCGTCATGGCGCTGGCCCGCCTGGACGTACCCGCCGTCGTCCTCTACAGCGGCAGCATGATGCCGGGCCGCTGGCGCGACCGGGACGTCACCATCCAGGACATGTGGGAGGCGCTCGGCGAGCGTGCGGTCGGCCGGCTCGACCAGGCCGAGGTGGACGACCTGGCCAAGTACGCGTGTCCGGGCCCCGGCACCTGCGCCGCCCAGTACACCGCCAACACCATGGCCTCCGTCGTCGACTTCCTCGGCCTGGCCCCGTTCGGCATCGGTGACATCCCGGCCGTCGCCGAGACGAAGAACGCCGCGGCCGAGCGCGTCGGCGAGATCGTCATGGACGCGCTGGCCCGTGACGCCAGGCCCTCGCGCATCCTCACCGAGGACGCCCTGCACAACGCCATCGTCTCGGTGGCGGCCATGGGCGGCTCGACGAACGCAGTGCTGCACCTGCTCGCCATCGCCCGCGAGGCCGGGCTGCCGCTGCGCGTCGACGAGATCGGCGCCATCTGCCGCCAGGTCCCCATCATCACCAGGCTCATGCCCAGCGGCCCGCATACCGCCGCCGACCTGTGGCGCGCCGGCGGCACCGCGCTGGTCGCCAAGCGGCTGCTGGAAGCGGGCCTGCTGCGCTCGGACGCCGCCCTGGTCGACGGCCGTACGTACGCCGACGTCGCCGCGTCGGCGGCGGAGACGCCGGGGCAGCAGGTGGTCACGACCGTCGAGAACCCCGCCAAGGCGCGCGGGGCGCTGGCCGTCCTGCGCGGCTCGCTCGCCCCTGACGGGTGCGTGCTCAAGCTCAGCGGCAAGGCGGATTTCCGGCGGGAGGGCCCGGCCAGGGTGTTCGACGGCGAGGAGGCCTGTTTCGCGGCGATCCAGGAGGGGCGCATCCTGCCGGGTGACGTGATCGTCGTCCGCTACGAGGGCCCGGCCGGGGGACCTGGCATGCGGGAGATGCTGTCGATCACGGGTGCGCTCGTGGGTCAGGGGCTGGGGGATTCAGTGGCGCTGGTCACCGACGGGCGGTTCAGCGGGGTATCGCATGGCATGGTCATCGGGCATGTCGCGCCCGAGGCGTACGTGGGCGGGCCGCTCGCGCTGGTGCGCGACGGTGATGTGGTCGTCATCGACAGCGCGGCGGGGACTCTGGACCTGAGCGTGCCCGAGGAGGAGTTGGGACGACGGCGGGAGGCCTGGGTGCGGCCGGAGCGGCCGGTCGAGCGGGGGGTGCTGGCCAAGTACGCGGCGACCGTCAGGTCCGCCTCGGACGGCGCGGTGACTGTTTGAGAGGCGTGGCGGCCGAACGGCTCGACGTCTTCCGGCAGATTCTATGACGACGTTGTAATCGCTAAATCGTGACAAGCGCATGCGGCATGCTGGAAACTGGATAGGTGTTGACCTTCATTGCCATTGCGGGTCTCATGTTTGCCGCAGGCAGCTTTGTGTACGACGCATTATCCTACCACCGCAAAGATCGAAAAGGCCCGACGACCACGGAGACACAATCCCCTGGCTTCGCCGCGCCCCCTTACTCCACAGAGCAACCGCTGCGCGATCACGCACAGCCGCCGGCGCAAGGCATCCTATGGCCCAAATCTGCGTATCCGTCGCAGCCGTCACCGAGGCCCCGATCGCTCAGGTCCGTTAAGCGACAGCCGCAGTGGGTGTTTGTCGGCTCCTGGGTCCTGGCCGGGTTGATCGTAGTCGGAGAGTTGGTGGGCCTCGTAAATCGGGGTCACAATCTCGGCTGGATCGGCCTCTCGGCCGCCGGCGCCGGACTTGCCGCCGCCGTCCCCTTGGTCATTCGTCTCGGCAAGACTTTTGACGACGACTACATCGGTCCGGTCATCGGGGTGCTGTTCTGGGCGCTTGTCGTGCTCATCATCGCAAGTTTTTTCTTCCCGGACTCGACATTCCTGGAGATCACCTGGGAGGGCGGTGGGCTTCGACTGTAGAAGAGCCGACGGGCGGTAAATCCTGAAGTTCTTTCACGAAAGTCTACTGGTCTGGCGATATGTCCACCTCGCCCGCCAAAGCCCGCAGCGGGCATAAGCGGGCCTACCACGGCAAGAAGCGCGAACACTAAGAGCGAGCTTGGTTCAGGCGGAGGCCGGGTAGCCGGCGGCGAAGGCCCGCTTCAGGTAGTCCCACGCGGGGGAGCTCAGGATGCCCTTCGTGGCCGCCTCCGCTCCCTTCGCGTCGATCTTGGCGTAGAGAGCCGACAGAGCGCTCCGGTCGCCGCCCACCAGCCCGGCCATCGCCTCGGTCCAGCGCCGTGCCAGCTCCTGGACGGCCGGATCGGCCGGGTCGGTGCCGCGTCCGGCGTAGCCGTCGGCCTCCGCGGCCAGGTCCGTGAGCCCACGCAGCCGATGCGCGAACCCCTCCTCTCCGAACTCTCGATGCCGGGCCTCGAATCGGGCGAGCTGTTCGGGCGTGAAGTGCCTGGCCTGCATCATTGCCTCCATTGCCTCGATGAGCTGGTCGATCGACGGCTCCCGGGCCGCCCGCAGCGCCTCGGTGACGCCGACCAACTGGCGGCGCAGGGCGTGCTGGGCGGCGAGCCGACGTTCGACCAGCCCGAGCTGGTGCTGAATCGTCGCTTGCAGATCGGCGCCGTCCAGCGAGTCGGCGATCTCGGCGAGCGGCAGCCGCAGCTCCCGCAGCGCCAGGATCTGGTAGAGCCGGCGAACGTCGTCGCCGGTGTAGACGCGATGCCCCGCGGCCGACCGCTCGGCCGGGCACAACAGGCCGATCTGGTGAAAGTAGCGCAGAGTGCGTACGGTCACCCCCGTGGCAGCCGCGAGGTCGCCGATCTTCCAGCGTCGTGCGTTCACATCGACGACGGTAGGCGCTGACGTCGCGTCAGGCGCAACACGCCCAGGCTCAGCGGACCTTACGGAAGAACGCCCGCACGTCGTCGACCAGCAGGTCAGGAGCCTCCATCGCGGCGAAGTGACCGCCCCGGTCGTACTCCGACCAGTGGATCACGTTGTGCTCGCGCTCGGCGATCCGCCGGATCCCGCCGTCGCCGGGGAAGACCGCGACCCCGTGCGGGACCTCCGAGCGCTCGACCGGCGTTCCCCACTGTGCCGAGCCCTCCTTGTAGAGCCGGGCGGACGAGGCGGCGGTGCGGGTCAGCCAGTAGATCGTCACGTCGGTGAGCATCTGGTCGAGGTCGACCGCGTCCTCGGGCAGGTCGTGCGCGGGGTCGGTCCACTCCTTGAACTTCTCCACGATCCAGGCCAGCTGGGCGGCGGGGGAGTCGTGCAGGCCGAAGGCGACGGTCTGCGGCCGGGTGGCCTGGATGATCGCGTAGCCGGAGCGGTCGTTGTCGGCGTACTGCTGCATGCGGGCCAGCTCGGCCTCGGTCAGACCCTCCATCTCGGCCGGGTCGAAGCTCGGGAAGCCGAGCGCGCCGTTGACGTGCACGCCGGCCACCCGGTCGGGGGCCACGCGGCCGAGCTCGGGGGAGATGACCGAGCCGCTGTCGCCGCCCTGGGCGCCGTAGCGCTCGTAGCCGAGGCGGCTCATCAGCTCGGCCCACGCCCGGGCCACCCGGCTCAGGTCCCAGCCGGCCTCGCGGGTGGGGCCGGAGAAACCGAAGCCGGGGATGGACGGAGCGACGACGTGGAAGGCGTCGGCGGGGTCGCCGCCGTGGCTGCGAGGGTCGGTGAGCGGACCGATGATCTTCATGAACTCGACGATCGAGCCGGGCCAGCCATGGGTGAGCACCAGCGGCAGCGCGTCCGGCTCGGGGGACCGCACATGCAGGAAGTGGATGTTCTGGCCGTCGATCTCGGTGGTGAACTGGGGGTACTCGTTGAGCGCCGCCTCGTGCTTGCGCCAGTCGTACCCGCTGCGCCAGTACTCGGCCAGCCGCTGTACGTACGAGACCGGGATGCCGTACGACCAGCCCACGCCGGGCAGCTCGTCGGGCCAGAGGGTGCGCGCCAGCCGGTCGTGCAGGTCATCGAGCGCGGACTGCGGGATGTCAATGCGGAACGGACTGATCTCCGTGGTGAACGTCATGGAGAACACGCTAGAAGCGAGTTAGGACAGAGCCGGTCCTAGGAATGCGGCAATCTGGAAGGCATGTTGGAGACCTCGGCCCGGTTGCTCAGACTGCTCTCGCTCCTGCAGACCCATCGGGAGCGGTCGGGCGTGGAGCTGGCGGAGCGGCTCGGCGTGACCGTACGGACCGTCCGCCGGGACATCGGGCGGCTGCGCGAGCTCGGTTATCCCGTGAACGCCATCGCGGGCGCGCCCGGTTACCGGCTCGGCGCGGGTACGGACCTGCCGCCGTTGCTGCTGGACGACGAGGAGGCGGTGGCGGTCGCGGTGGGGCTGCGTACGGCGGCCGGGGGCTCGGTGTCGGGGATCGAGGAGACCTCCGTACGGGCGCTGGCCAAGCTGGAGCGGGTGCTGCCGTCCCGGCTCCGGCATCAGGTCAACGCGCTGCAGTCGATGACCGTGCCGATGGGGCGGGCGGGTTCGGTGGTGGACCCGGCGTCCCTGACCGCGATCGCCGCCGCCTGCCGCGACCGCGAGACCCTGCGGTTCGACTACCGGACGCACGGCGGGGAGGAGAGCGTCCGCGCCGCCGAGCCCTACCGGCTCGTCCATTCGGGCCGGCACTGGTACCTGCTGGGCTGGGACACCGACCGGGCCGACTGGCGTACCTATCGGATCGACCGCCTGAGCCTGCGTACGCCGAACGGGCCGCGGTTCGTCCCCCGCGACCCGCCCGACTCCGACCTGGCGGCCTACATGTCCCGGTCGATCTCCAGCTCGCCGTATCGATATCAGGGCCGCTTCAAGATGTACGCGCCGGCCGAGGTCGTCGCCGAGCACATGCCGGCCACGACGGGGACGATCGAGCCGATCGACGAGCGGTCCTGCATGCTGTCCAGCGGTGCGAACAACCTTGACGAACTCGCCGTCTGGGTCGCGTTGATGGACATCGACTTCGAGGTGCACGCGCCGCCCGAACTCGTCGACCGCATCCGTACCCTCTCCACCCGCCTCGCCACCGCGTCTGTCAGACCAGTGCCTTCCTGAGGAACACGACGCCGTCGATCATGTCGAGCTGGGCCGGGTCCAGCGGGAAATAGGCGAAATCCTGGGAGACGCGCTTGGCGGGCTTCGTGACGGCCTCGGCCAGCCGGCGGGCGTCGATGAGGGAGTGGTCCCACGGGAGCGTGGACAGGACGCCCTCGGCGGTGTCCGCGGGCGGGTCGTCGACGCCGACGGTGCCGAGGGCTGTGGCCAGGAAGGCGTACCGGTCGCCCAGCTTCGTCCCGACGAGCGCTCCCGCGCTCCACCACTCCAGCGTCTGGTCGCCGAACGACATGAAACTTTTGTTCCGCTGCAGGTGAAGGTTGGAAGAGAAGACCAAGGCCGGGCCGTGCTCGGCGATGGCCCGCAGGTTGGCGGCCATCATCGCGGCCCGCAGGGCCGACAGCCGGGTCCACCGTGCCGGGGACGCGTCGGCCATCCAGTAGTGGTAGCGGAGCAGGCCGACGGCGGTGCGCCCGTACAGTGCCGCCAGCTCCCTGTCCTCCGCGCCCAGCCCCGGCGCCTGCGTGTCCAGCAGCGACACCAGGTCGTCGGCGATCAGCCGCAGCCGCTGGGCGTCGGCGGACTGGCCGATCGACAGGGACGGATCCATGGCCGTGGCCTCGTTCGACCACCGGTCGTCCGGGCCGAGCAGCGTGTCAAGGGTCTCCCGGGTTACTACAGCGCCGTTGAGCAGGTCGTACAGGCCGGTGAGCGCCTGGCGCGGGCTCGCCGCCCAATACTCCAGCGGTCCGTCGAAGCCGAAGAACCGGAGCTTTTCGTCATGCTCCTCGTTGTACGTGCGCATCCAGCGGACGAGCTCGCGGTTGGCCGGGGAGGCGCCGAAGTTGTGGCTGAAGCCGCGTTCCATGACGTCGTCGAGCGTGCCCTCGCCTGTCGCGAGGTAGTCGTTCACCACGAGGCCCATGAGGCAGTCGCTCTCGATGGCGAACGACCGGTAGCCCTCGTGCTCGACCAGATGCCGGAAGATCTCGTTGCGTACTTCGCCCAACTCCTGCACGAAGTGCCGGGCCTCGCCCAGGCCGAGCAGCAGGGGCTTGGCGGGCAGCGATTTGAGGAACGCCGAGATGCTCGCGCCGTCGAGCGGACGGGCTATGTCCTTGATATCCATGCCTTGAACGCTATCGTTGAACTTTCTATATAAACTTTGCGCGGCAAACCCCCACTTCCGTTGTGATTAACCTTCAATCGGTGATGCATCCATGAGGCCAGTGGACCTGGCGCGCGAGCACGGCCTGTCCACCCAGGCGATCAGGAACTACGAGGATGCCGGCATCCTGCCCGCCGCCGAACGCACCGTTCACGGCTATCGCACCTATACGCCGCTGCACGCGCAAGCCCTGCGCGCGTTCCTCGCCCTCATGCCCGGCCACGGTCACCAGGCGGCCACGTCGATCATGCAGGCGGTCAACCGGGGTGCCACCGAGGACGCGCTGCGGCTCATCGACGAGAGCCACGGCCAGCTCCTCGACGACCGGCGCACCCTCCAGGCCGTCGAAGCCGCGCTCCGCGATCTGGCGCCGATGCCGCAGGAGCGCGGCGACACGTTCATCGGCCCGCTGGCGCGCAGGCTCGGCATTCGCCCTGCCACCCTGCGCAAGTGGGAGAACGCCGGGCTGGTCCAGCCGCGCCGCGATCCGCAGACCGGCTACCGGATCTACAGCGCGGCCGACGTACGGGATGTCCGGCTGGCCCACCAGCTCAGACGGGGCGGCTACCTGCTGGAGCAGATCGCCCCGCTGATCGCCCAGGTCCGCTCCGCCGGAGGCGTCGCCCCGCTGGAGTCGACCCTGCGCGACTGGCAGGCCCGCCTGTCCGCCCGGGGCCGCGCCATGCTCAAGGGCGCCGCCGAGCTGGACGCGTACCTCCGCGCCCGCTGAGGCCTTCATGGACTGTTGGCGAGCACACAGGCGACGGGCGGATCGAGCTCGAGGGTCTCGACCCGGAGCTGGACGAAGCCGGCCTGGGTGAGCAGGTCCTGGAGCTCTTGGGCGGCTCGGACCGTGGTGTCCCGGGTGGCACCGGGGCAGCGGGGCTGGCTGACGAGCGCGATGCGTCCTGCCGGGCGGAGCAGGCGGCGCAGCTCGCGAAGCCGCTCGACCGGGTCGGGCCAGAACCCCACGGAGTTGACGGCGAGGATGGCATCGAGCGGATCGCCGAAGCTCGGCAACCGCTCCACGGAGGCCTGCGTGAGGTGCACGCGGCGGGCGCGGACGGCGGCGGCGTTGCGACGGGTGGCCTGCCGGACCATGGCCTGCGAGTGATCGACGCCGAAGACCTGGCCCTGGGTGGCGCGGCCGGCGAACTCGGCGATGGCGATGCCGGGACCGAAGCCGATCTCGAGCACCCGGTCGGTGGGCCGCACGTCGAGCAACGACACGGCCCAGATGTTGCGCTTCCGGTTGGAGGGGCGGAGAGCGAACATCCAGCCGTTCGCCCACCCGACGATGCCTCGGGGGCGATGGGCCTGGCCCACCAGGTATCTGATCACGCGTTGCTTGAGAGATGTACCTGCTGCTGTCTGCATGATCGCAGTCAACGGCTTCAAGTACGCTTGAAGTCAACATGGACTCTTGAGGCCAACATGGACGAGCGGTTGACGATCGGCGAGCTGGCGAGCCGCACCGGCGTCGCCACCTCAGCGCTGCGCTACTGGGAAGAGCTCGGCCTGCTACCGGCACCGGCCCGGGTCTCAGGCCAACGGCGTTATCCGCCATCGGCGGTCGAGCTGGTCGGTGTGGTGTTGTTGCTGCGAGGTGTCGGTTTCACGCTGCGGGAGGTCAGGGCGTTCATCGGGTCTCGTTCGCCGGCGAGCGACGGTTGGCGGGAGCTGTACGAACGCAAGCTCGCCGAGCTGGACCAACGGATCGCTCAGGCTCAGGTGGCACGCACCGCCATCGCCCATGGCCTGGCCTGCCCGCACAAGGACATCTTGGAGTGCGCCAACTTCGTCAGCGGGGTCACGGCGCTCCTGGCGGGGTGTTCTGTCGAAGAGGCTCATTCGCAGATTCATTCGCGCTGACCTAGCCGGTTGTTTCGCAAATGCTCCGCCATCGTCTCGCTGACCGGGATGTTCGTAGGGAGCTGCGGAGTCTCGAAGTAGCGGGCCTTGTGCTTGCGCAGGAGGGCTTCTCCATGCTCCTCCCAGGAGAATCCCCGCTTCTTGAGCAACTTCTGGAAGACCACGCCGGCTTTCTCGGGGTCACGTTCGGCGAGAATTCTGATGGCCGCGGGGGAGACGCTGTCATCGCGCAAGTAGCTGGTCACGGTCTCGCGGTAACGTCGGCGGGCGAGCAGAGCCGGGTTGTCGAACGCATCCTGAAGCAGCCCGAAGTCAAAGTAGAAGCTGAGTCCCGTGTCGGGGTCGAAGTGGATGGCCACGGTCTCGGCGTAGTCCATCTCTTCGGGGAAATCGAAGTCGGCCTTTGCCTTCTCTGTGCCGCCTGCCTTTTCTGCGACGGCGTTCCAGAATGCGTTCACCCGCTCGGCCAGCACGTCGACGGGGACGACGATGAGTTCGTCACCGTACAGCTCGATGAAGAGCTCTCGTTGGTCGGCGAGCATGCGCCGGGCGGCGGCAAGCTTCTCCGGGTTGCGGAAAACCAGCTCGGGGCTACGCAGCGACAGCTCCGCGGCCTGGGTGAGCAGGGCGCTCCGTTCACTCGCGGGGAAGGCCGCGAGATTGCCACTGATCAGCCAGTCGTCTCCGAGGGGAACCACCCGGCCGATCAAGAACATGCCTTTCTTCAGCGGTCGAAAGGCGGCCTTGCCCAGGTTGGACCGGGCGCGATAGGTCAGCTCGTCCACCAGATTGAAAGATCCGCTTCTCGAAGGTCTTGCCGTGGCTCAGAGCGGCGGTTTCGCGGCCCAGCGCGAGCGCCCGGCGGCGAAGGATCGACCGGGAACCATTGAGCACGCACGTCCTGACATAAGCGATCGTCGTGACGTCCGGCCGCCACCTGCCATGAAGCCGGGCGAACACGTCCTGCACCACGTCTTCGGCCGTCTCTTGGTCACCGACAAGCAGCGCCGCGAGCCGCACAAGACCGAGCCGATGCTGGCGATAGAAGGCGATCAGCTCAGCATCAGGGGATGCGGCTGGGGGAGCGGACACCTTCGCTGTGGGCTCCCCCAGCCGCAAAATTTCGCTGTCCATGGTCTATGAACGCGCACCCCTGCCGATCCGCTGCTTCTGCACGGTCGGAAAGATTTCGTTCGCTTCCGCCGGGGTTCGGACTGGTTCTCCATGGGCCGGCAATCTCGCCCGATCACTTGTCTCGTTCTGCTTCGTGAGCCGCCGGTGAAGCGTCACACTGTGTGTGCGGCCATCGCCTCCCTTCGGTCCAGGTCATGTTCTCGAAGGACAACGCGATGGCCGTCTCCATTTCCGGCTTCGCCGACAACCTACACATCACGACACAGCCAGGCGTACGTACATCCCAGCGATCAGACGGACGACAGCACCGTCACGCGGCGTAGCGGTTCGCGGGATCGCCTGATCTCCTCCTTGGGAGATGTCGGCTTGATCCTGGGCAGCCCTGCGCCAAATCTGTATATCCCGGGCCCGTCGATCGGCTGATCGGACGGGCGTCCAAGGACACTGCTGGCATGAACGGGCGTGAGGCGAGTGCGGCGGCGGAGCGGGCGGAGTTCGGGGGTGCCGTGTACGGCTCGCTGCTGGCGGCTTCCGTGGTCGCCGGCTCCGCCGCGGAGGGCGGCCCGCCGTCCCCGCCGGAGCTCGTGACGCTCCTGGTGTGTACAGGGGTGGTGTTCTGGATCACCCATGTCTACGTCCAGGTCGTGAGCTCCGGCTATCCCGCCAGACCCCTCACCTGGGCGAACCTGCGCTCGGTCGCCAGGCGCGAATGGCCGCTGGCACAGGCCTCGTTCCCGCCGTCGATCGCCGCGGCCATGGCCTCTGGGCTGGGCATGTCCAACACGGTCGCGGCTTGGGCGGCGCTGTGCGTCGCGGTGGCGAGCCAGGTCATGTGGGCCGTGACGGCCGCGGTCAAGACCGGCTCTTCCAGAAGAGTCGTCGTCATCTCCGGAATCGCCAACCTCATCCTCGGCCTGGCCATCGTCGCGCTCAAGACCGTGGTCGCCGGCCATTGAGGCCATGGTAAGGAGAGCAATACCTGGAGTATGGTCTCTTGTATGGCGACCAAGAAGATAACGGTGACGATCCCCGAGGAACTCATCGACGAGATCCGCGCGGAGGCGGCAGAGCGGGGCCTGTCCGCGTACGTCGCCGAGGCGTTGCGCTTCAAGCGTGACCGGGACCGGTTGCTGGAACTGGTGAACTGGCTGGGGGAAGAATACGGCCCGGTCACCGAAGAGGAAGGTTCGGCAGTACTCGAGGAGCTTGAAGATCTCGACGCCGAGCATGAGCGCCGCCGCGCCGGCGGCAAGCGCGACGCAGGAGAGGCTGCGTGAGGAAACGAAGCGGTGAGCAGGGGAAGCAGCCGCTGCGGATCTTCGTACTCGACTGCCAGGCCTTGTCCCTGGCCGTGCGTGGCGACAGGAGGATGCTCGCCTGGCTCGACCTCGCGGCCCGGGGTCAGGCGGAGGTGGTGACCTCTCCGATGACGGTGGTCGAGGCGTATGACAGCAGGATTACCGAGCAACGCTGGGATTGGGTGCTCTCCCGGCTCAACGTCGCCGACATCGGCAAGGAGGAGGCTCGCCAGGCCCGCCGACTCCTGACCGATGCCAAGCTGCACGGGCACAAGTACGCGATCGACGCGGTGCTCGCCGTCATCGCACGACAGCAGAAGGGGCAGGTCACCGTCTTCACCTCGGACGTCGACGACCTGGAGAAGCTGGTCCCGGACTCGATCGTCGTCAAGAAGGTATGACCTTCTACGCTCCCCGGTCGGGTCATCTCGCCGTAGTGGCGGTGCGTACTTCAGCAGGCGGCCCTGGAGCTCTGGGCTGGGCATGTCCAACACGGTTGCGGCTTGTACGGCTCGCGCCACGCGGTAGCGCGAGCCGTGGGAGGGGTCAGCTCGACAGGCCGTGGGTCTTGACCCACTCGGCGGCGACCTCGTCGGGGTCCTTGTGGTCGTTGTCCACGAGCGAATCGAGCTTGCTCAGCTCCTCGGTGGTCAGCGCGGTGTTCAGCTTGGCCAGAGCGGTTTTGACCGTGTCGGTGGCCTTGTCGGTGCGGATCAGCGGGACGATGCGCTGGGCCGGGATGAGGTGCTTCGGGTCGGCCAGTACGACCCAGCCGTTCTTCGCGATGTCCACGTCGGTGCTGAAGAGGTTCGCCATATCGACGCCGCCGCTCTTCAAGGCTCCCTTGACCAGCGGTCCGCTGGCGTCAAGGGACTTGAACGCCTTGAACTCGACACCGTAGACGTCCTTGAGCCCGACCACGCCGACCTGGCGGGTCTTGACCTCCGGGGGTCCGCCGAAGGTCAGCTTGCCGTTGTGCTTGGCCAGGTCGGCGAGGGTGCTGAGGCCGTACTTGGCAGCGGTCTCCTTGGTGACGGTGAAGACGTCCGCGTCCTCGGCGACCGCCGGCGGCAGGATCGTCAGTCCCTTCGGCAGCTTGGCGGCGAGCGCCTGCTGCAGGGCGTCGGAGTCGCTCGCGGTGGCCTTGGGGTCGAAGTGCAGCAGGAGATTGCCCTGGTATTCGGGCAGCAGGTCGATGTCGCCGTTCCGCAGCGCGGGCACGACGATCTCCCGTGAGCCGAGGTTGGGCTTGACCGTCGCCTTCACGCCCGCGGCTTCGAGGACGTCGGCGTAGAGGTAGCCGAGGATCTGGTTCTCGGAGAAGTTGGCCGTACCGATCACGATCGTGGAGTCCCCGGACGCGGCGGTGGAGCCCGCGGCCGGCGGCGTGTTCAAGCTGGTCGTGCCTCCGCCGCAGGCGGCGAGCACGGGGAGTACGGCGAGCGCGAGCGCGCCCGCGACGAAGTTCCGGCGATTCATGAAGAAGGCTCCATCAAGTAAGGCGGTGGCGGAAGAGAACGCGGTGGATTCCGGCGAGGATGAGGTCCACGGCCACGGCGAGCGCCGCGACGAGGACGGCGCCGCCCATGACCTGGGTGAGGTCGCGCTGGGCGAGGCCGTCGAAGATGTACCGGCCGAGGCCGCCGAAACTGACATAGGCCGCGATGGTGGCGGTCGCGATGACCTGTACGGTCGCCAGCCGCAGCCCTGTCATGATCAGCGGGGCGGCGAGCGGGACCTCCACCCGCCACAAGGACTGAAGCCCGGTCATCCCCATGCCGCGGGCGGCGTCCTTGGTGTCCGCCTCGACCGCGGCCATGCCCGCGTAGGTGTTGGTCACGATCGACGGGATGGCCAGCGCGACCAGGGAAATGTACACGGGGGTCATGCTCAGGCCGCTGACCAGGAAGACCAGGGTGACGATGCCCACGGTCGGGAGGGCACGGCCGAAGCCCGAGAGGTTGATGGCGAGGAACGCGCCGCGCCCGGTGTGGCCGATGAACAACCCGATGGGCAGGGCGATCAGCGCGGCGACGAGGGTGGAGAGCAGGGAGTACTCCACGTGCTCGAACAGTCGCTGGGCGATGCCTTCCGAACCGGCCCACTGGCCGGCGGAGGTCAGCCAGGCGACCAGCTTGGAGAGGAGATCCATCATGCGCGCGCTCCCTTGCGGATCCAGGGGGTGCAGAGCCATTGCACAACGACGAGCACCGCGTCGGCGGCCAGCGCGAGCAGCAGCGTGAGGACCACTCCGGCGAGCACGGGGGTGGGGAAACTGCGCTGGAAGCCATCGGTGAACAGCTGGCCGATGCCGCCGTATCCGATGTAGCTGGCCACGCTGACCAGGGAGATGGTCATGACGCTGGCCACCCTGACCCCAGCCATGATCACCGGTAGGGCGAGCGGGAACTCGACTTTCACCAGCGTGCCCAGACTGCCCCTGCCCATGGCGAGGGAGGCCTCCCGGACCTTGGCGGGCACGCTGTCGAGCCCCTCGACGGTGTTGCGGAGCAGGACGACCAGGGTGTAGACGGTCAGCCCGGCGATCGCGGTCGTCCTGGTCAGTCCCGTGATCGGCAGCAGCAGGACGAACAGGGCCAGCGACGGCACCGTGAACATGATGTTGGAGATGCCGAGCAGGAGTCCGCGGAGCGGACGGACCCGGTGGGCGACCACGGCGAGCGGCAGCGCGATCAGCAGGCCGAGCAGCACAGCGGGGACCGCCGTCGCCAGGTGGTCCAGCGTGAGCGCCAGCAGGTCGTCGGTGTGCGTGGTGAGCCAGCCCCATTCGATGGTCATGCGAGGCTCCGCTGATGGGCGTGCACGACGTCGTCTCTGGAGGCCCCGACCAGCACGCCTGCCGCGTCCACCCGTACCGCCATCCCGGTGGGAGAGGAGACGGTCTCGTTGAGCGCCGAGAGCAGCGAGTCGGCATCGGTCAGGCCGCGCACCGGGGTGAGGGCCGCCTGCCCGATCGAATCGGACCCGTCGAGCGCGTGTACGTCCAGCCAGCCCGCGGGTTTGCCGTCGGGGGAGACCGCGAGCAGCCAGCGCCCCGTCGCCTCCGCCCGCGCCTGCGCGGCCGTGTCGGTGGTACGCACCGCGGCGATCGGCTCGTACGGCACATCCTGCAGTGAGATGAGAGAGAGCAGCTTCAGCCCGCGTTCCGCGCCGAGGAATCCGGCGACGAAGTCGTCGGCCGGCCGGGCGAGCAGTTCGGCGGGTGGGGCGATCTGGACCATGTGCCCGCCGGTGCGGAAGATCGCGATGCGGTCGCCGAGCCGTACGGCTTCGTCGATGTCGTGGGTGACGAAGACGATGGTCTTGCGTAGTTCGGCCTGCAGCCGGATCAGCTCGTCCTGGAGCAGGGTCCGGACCACCGGGTCGACTGCCCCGAACGGCTCGTCCATGAGCAGGACGGGCGGGTCGGCGGCCAGCGCGCGGGCGACGCCCACGCGCTGTTGCTGGCCGCCGGAGAGCTGATGGGGATAGCGTTTGCCGGACTCGGCGGCCAGGCCGACGACCTCGAGAAGCTCGGCGGCCCTGGCGCGGGCCTTGCGCCGGCCCCAGCCGAGCAGCGTCGGCACGGTGGCGATGTTGTCCAGGACCGTACGGTGCGGAAACAGGCCCGCCTGCTGGATGACGTATCCGATGCCGCGCCGCAACTGAGCCGCGGGCAACTCCCGTACGTCACGCCCGCCCAGGCTGACCGTGCCGGAGGTGGGATCGACCAGCCGGTTGATCATCCGGAGCGTGGTGGTCTTGCCGCATCCGGAGGAGCCGACGAGCACCGTGATGCCTCCTTCGAGGAACTCCACGGAGAGGTCGTCCACGGCTGTCGTGCCGTTGGCGAACCTCTTTGTGACTGACTCGAATCGGATCATAGACGCCACCCTTGCCGGTCTGCATGTATTCATGCAGACTCATGCACGAATGAAGATGTGTCAATAGTCGGTTTTGTGCAGGTGAAAGGGAGTTGAATACCGTGGCGTCTCGAATCGCAGGCGTGGCCGTCCCACAGATCGAGCTTGTCGGACATGGTCTCGACAGCGAGACGGTCGCGCTGCTGGCCGACGGTGCGGCCTGCGTGGAGGTGCCTCTGTCCGCCTACGACAAGGTCGAACGGTCGTGGCGCAGGGCGGGCGATCTCGTCGCCGCCGGGCGCGTCTACGGGCGCAGCACCGGCGTCGGCGCCAACCGCAGCCTGGATGTCGATCCCGCCGACTTCGACCTGCACGGCCTGCGCCTGCTACGCAGCCACGCGGGCGGGATAGGGGCGCTGCTGCCGGCCAGGCAGGTCCGGGCGATGATGATCGTCCGGCTCAACCAGCTCCTGGTGGGAAACGCCGGCCTCCGTCCCGAGGTGGTCCGCGGACTCGCCGCGGCGCTCAAGGCCGGAGTGCACCCGCCGGTGAACGAGTACGGCGCGGTGGGCACCGGCGATCTGGCCGCGCTGTCCCAGCTCGGCCTGGCCCTCGCCGGAGAGCACCCCTGGCACGGCGGTCCCACCCCGCCACCGCCGATCAGCCTCGAAACCGGCGACGCACTGGCCCTGATCAGTAGCAACGCCCTCACCCTGGGACAGGCGTCGCTGGCCCGCCACAGCCTGGACCGCCTGCTCAGGGCCGCCCACGTGGTGGCCGCTCTCTCCCTGCTCGCCGTCGACGGCTCGCTGGAGGCTTTCGCCGAGCCGGTGCACGCCGCGCGCCCGCATCCGGGCAACGTCCGCGTCGCCGCCGAGGTCCGCCGGCTCGTCGGCGCGCCGGATCGGCCCGCGCCACCGACCGGCCGCATCCAGGACCCGTACGCCTTCCGCTGCTTTCCGCAGATCCACGGGCCGGCCTTGGAAGCCTCCGACGCGCTGGAGCGGGTGCTGGCCATCGAGCTCAACGCGGGCGCGGAGAATCCCCTGATCAGCGCGGAAGGCCCGGACGGCGGGCCGGCGTCGTACCATCACGGGGGCTTCTTCTCGGCTCACGTGGCGCTCGCGCTGGACCAGCTGTCTCTTGCGCTCCTGCCGACGGCGCGGCTGTCCGCGGCGCGGCTGGCGGCGCTGAACGAGCCGGGCATCACGGGGCTGCGTCCCTTCCTCGCCGGTGGGGCGTCGGCCGGCTCCGGGGTGCTCATCCTCGAATACAGTGCGAACGCCGCCCTCGCCGAGCTGCGGAACGCGGCGGCTCCGGCCTCGTCCGGTCATGCCGTACTGTCGCGGAGCGTGGAGGAGGCCGCGAGCTTCGCCTCGCAGGCCGCCCGCCAGGTCATGCGGGCCGTCGAGACGTTCCGGCTGGTGCTCGGCTGCGAGCTCGTCGCCGCCGTCCGCGCCTTGCGGCAGCTCAGTGTCAAGCAGGCGACGTCCTTGCCGGTAGGTCGTGCGTACGCGCTGGTGGACGACAATCTTGATCTATCGATGGAGGACCGGCCGCTCACGGCGGACGTCTCGGCGGCTGCCGGTCTCCTCGACGCACTGGCCGATCTGTAGACCCCTGGAGAGTCATGAACACGGACGATGTCGCGCCGGAGGCCCGCTTGCTCCGGCTGTTCGAAGGGCATCGGCTGACCCCCGCCCAGCGGCGGATCGCGCACTGCCTGGTTCAGCACGCCGGGCAGGCGGCCTTCCTGTCCAGCGTGGAGATCGCCGAGCTTGCGGGGGTGAGCCAGCCGTCGGTGACCCGGTTCGCGATGACCCTCGGGTATGACGGCTACCCCGCGCTGCGCAAGCAGATCCGCGAGCTCGGCCTGCCCGACTCGGCGGGCCGGGGCGAGACGGGTGAGGGCGCGGTCCTGAGCGAGACCCAGCGGGCGGTGCGCACCGAGATCGCCAACCTGCAGCATCTGGCCGACTCGCTGTCGGACATGACGGCGATCGTCAGGGCCGCCCGGCTGCTGGCACCCTCCCGGCCGCTGCTCGTACTCGGCCTGCGCGCGGCCGCGGCGCAGGCCGCGGGCTGGGCCTACTTCGCCGCCAAGGTCCACCCCGACGTGCGCCTGCTCAACGAGGGCGGTTCGATGCTCGCCGACCGCATCGAACAGGCGGCCGACGCCGGGGCGAGCGCCCTGCTCTGCTTCGCCCTGCCCCGCCACCCCGCCGAGCTGACGGAGGCCCTGTCGGCGGCCAAGAAGGTGGGGCTGAGCGTGGTGACCATCGCCGACAACGCCTTCGTGCCCTGGGCCGACCTCTCCGACGCGCTGCTGCCCGTGCCGGTCGGCACGGAACTGGTCTTCGACACGGCATGCGCCCCCATGATGCTCGGCCGGGTCCTGCTGGAGACCATGGTCGACGAGATCCCGGGCGCGCAGGCACGCCTGGAGGCGTTCGAGCAATCGGCGGCATCGCGCGGCTTGTTCACAGGCTAGCTATTGACTGAATCTATTCATTCTCGATATAGATGCATGAATAGATGCACCGAGGGGGAGGTCAGGAACATGGACCAGATCAGCGGTCCGCGCCCGGTTCGGGCTCCGCGTGGCACGACGCTCAACACCCAAGGGTGGCAACAGGAGGCTGCCCTGCGGATGCTCATGAATAACCTCGACCCCGAGGTCGCCGAGCATCCCGACAAGCTCGTCGTGTACGGCGGCACCGGCAAGGCGGCCCGTGACTGGCGCTCCTACGACGCGATCGTCCGCACGCTCGGCACGTTGAAGGCCGACGAGACGCTGCTCGTGCAGTCGGGCCGCCCGGTCGGCGTGATGAGCACGCACGAATGGGCGCCGCGAGTCCTCATCGCCAACTCCAACCTGGTCGGCGACTGGGCCACGTGGCCGGAGTTCCGGCGGCTGGAGCAGCTCGGGCTGACCATGTACGGGCAGATGACGGCCGGCTCCTGGATCTACATCGGCACCCAGGGGATCCTCCAGGGCACCTACGAGACCTTCTCTGCCGTGGCCGCCAAGAGGTTCGGCGGCACACTGGCCGGGACCATCACCCTGACCGCCGGGCTGGGCGGCATGGGCGGCGCCCAGCCGCTGGCCGTCACCATGAACGGCGGGGTGGCCATCTGCGTCGACTGCGACCCGCGCTCCGTGGACCGGCGCATCGAACACCGCTACCTCGACGTCAAGGCTTCGTCGCTGGACGAGGCGCTGCGACTGGCCTACGAAGCGCGGGACGCGCGCCGGCCGTTGTCCATCGGCGTGGTCGCCAACGCGGCGCAAGCCGTACCGGAGCTGCTCGCGCGTGGTGCTGAGATCGACATCGTCACGGACCAGACGTCGGCTCACGACCCGCTGATGTACCTCCCGATCGGCGTGGCGTTCGAGGACATGGCCGCCGAGGCGGACAAGGACCCGGTCGGGTTCACTGAGCGTGCCCGGCACTCGATGGCCCGGCACGTGGAGGCGATGGTCGGCTTCCAGGACGCCGGGGCCGAGGTGTTCGACTACGGCAACTCGATCCGGGGTGAGGCCCAGCTGGCCGGATACACCCGCGCCTTCGACTTCCCCGGTTTTGTCCCCGCCTACATCCGGCCGCTGTTCAGCGAGGGCAAGGGGCCGTTCCGCTGGGCGGCGCTGTCGGGCGACGCCCAGGACATCGCCAAGACGGACCAGGCGATCCTGGATCTGTTCCCGGAGAACGAGTCCCTGGCCCGCTGGATCCGGCTGGCGGGGGAGCGGGTCCACTTCCAGGGCCTGCCCGCGCGCATCTGCTGGCTCGGCTACGGCGAGCGGGACAAGGCCGGCGACCGGTTCAACGACATGGTGGCCCGTGGCGAGATCTCCGCTCCGCTGGCCATCGGCCGTGACCACCTCGACTGCGGCAGCGTCGCCTCGCCGTACCGGGAGACCGAGGCCATGCTCGACGGCTCCGACGCCATCGCCGACTGGCCGCTGCTGAATGCCATGGTGAATGTGGCTTCCGGCGCGTCGTGGGTGTCCATCCACCACGGTGGGGGTGTTGGCATCGGCCGGTCCATTCACGCCGGGCAGGTCACGGTTGCCGACGGGACCGCTCTGGCCGGCGAGAAGATCCGTCGGGTGCTCACCAACGATCCGGGTATGGGGGTTATCCGGCATGTCGACGCCGGGTACGACCGGGCCAACGAGGTCGCGCAGGAGCGTGGCGTGCGGATCCCGATGCGTGAGGGCGACTCGGCGTGATCGATCAGGTCGAGGAAAATTTTCGGGGGATGTGGCGTGAGCTCCTGCCGGTCGGCCGATATGAGGCGACCGGCGGCTATCGCCGCCACGCCTGGACCACGGCCGACGGCGAATGCCGGGCCTGGTTCAGGGAGCAGGCGCTGAAGAGAGGCTTGACCTACGAGGTCGACAGGAACGGCAACCAGTGGGCCTGGTACGGCGACCCCGCGGCGGGGGACGCCATCGTCACCGGCTCCCATCTGGACTCGGTGCCTGACGGGGGAGCGTACGACGGGCCGCTTGGCGTCGTGTCGGCTTTTGCGGCCCTGGATGCGCTTCGGGAGCGGGGCACCGCCACCGGTGGCCGCCCGCTCGCGATCGTCAACTTCGGCGATGAGGAGGGTGCCAGGTTCGGCGTGGCCTGCGTTGGATCTCGGCTGATGGCGGGGGTTCTGGAGCCGGGTCATGCGCGGGCTCTCAGGGATCAGGATGGCGTGCTGCTTGGCGACGCGATGGAGCGCGCAGGGCACGACCCCTTTGCGATCGGTCGCGATGACGATCGGCTAGGGCGCATCGGCGCCTACGTCGAGCTCCACGTCGAGCAGGGCCGGAACCTGGGTGATGCGCCGGTGGGTGTCGCGTCGGCGATCTGGCCGCACGGGCGTTGGCGCTTCGATTTCCACGGAGAGGCCAATCACGCGGGCACCACCCGGCTGGAGGATCGCCGGGATCCGATGCTGGCCTATGCCGCCACGGTTCTGAACGCGCGCGAGCAGGCCAGGCTCGCCGGGGCGCTGGCCACCTTCGGGAAGATCTCCGTCGAGCCCAACGGCACCAACGCCATCGCCTCCCGGGTGACTGCCTGGCTGGACTCGCGTGCTGCTGACTCCGACACTCTCGACATGCTCGTGAAAGAGATCATTGAGCAGTCGGGGGCGGAGGTCACCCGCGAGTCGTTCACCCCGGTGGTCGAATTCGACCGGCCGCTCAGGGACCGCCTGGCCGCGCGGCTCGGCGGGGTTCCTGTTCTGCCGACCGGGGCGGGGCACGATGCGGGCATTCTCGCCTCTGCCGTTCCCACGGCCATGCTCTTCGTACGGAACCCGACCGGTGTCTCGCACTCCCCGGCGGAACACGCCGAGGAGGCCGACTGCCTCGCAGGCGTGACCGCCTTGGCCAGCGTTCTGGAGGACCTGCTGTGAACGGCCGGTTCTGGGCGAGGTATGCGTGGACTGGCGCGTTGGGGGTCGGCGCGTTGGAGTCCGGCGGGTTGGGGTCCGGCACAGCGGGGTCCGGCACGCTGGAGTCCGGGGTCCTCATCGACGTCGCGGCGGGCCGGATCGTCTCCCTTCAAGCGGACAGCGCTCCCGGCGATGCCGTAGTGCTGGACGGCCTGGTCATCCCCGGACTGGCCAATGCCCATTCGCACGCCTTCCACCGGGCGTTGCGCGGGGCCACGCAGCTCGGCGGCGGCACCTTCTGGACCTGGCGCGAGACCATGTACCGGGTCGCGGCGGCCCTCACCCCCGACGAGTACCTGGAGCTGGCGCGGGCGGTCTACGCCGAGATGGCCCTCGCGGGGATCACCTGCGTCGGCGAGTTCCACTACCTCCATCACGCTCCCGGAGGCGTCGCCTACGACGACCCGAACGCGATGGGAGAGGCGCTCATCGAGGCGGCCGCCCAGGCCGGCATCCGGATCACCCTGCTCGACACCTGCTACCTCTCATCGGGATTCGGCGCGCCACCGGACGAGACCCAGCTCAGATTCAGCGACGGCTCAGGGGAGGCATGGGCCGAGCGGGTCGGCGGGCTGAAGGAGCGCGATCACGCCCGCGTCGGCGCGGCCGTCCACTCGGTCCGAGCCGTACCCGCCGACCAGCTCGAGGTGGTCGGTGCCTGGGCGGCGCAGCGGAACGCCCCGATCCACGCGCACGTGTCCGAGCAGCCCGCCGAGAATGAGGGCTGCCTGGCGGCGTACGGCGTCACGCCTACGCGACTGCTCGCCGACCACGGGCTGCTCGGGCCGCGTACCACCGCCGTGCACGCCACCCACCTGACCTCGCAGGACATCGCGCTGCTCGGTGGCTCCGCCACCACGGTGTGCATGTGCCCCACGACCGAGCGCGACCTCGCTGACGGCATCGGACCCGCTCGTGAGGTGCAGGCCGCGGGATCGCCGCTGTCGCTCGGCAGCGACAGCCAGGCTGTCATCGACCTGTTCGAGGAGGCTCGAGCCATGGAGCTGAACGAGCGGTTGCGTACCCGCCGCCGCGGCCACTGGACGGCGGACGCGCTCCTACGGGCCGCCACCGCCGACGGCCACGCGTCCCTGGGCTGGCCGGAGGCGGGCACGCTGAAGGCTGGCGCGCTCGCCGACCTCGTCACGATCTCCCTCGACTCGGTCCGGACCGCGGGTCCGCTGCACGGTGCGGAGACCGCCATCTTCGCGGCCACCTCCGCCGACGTCAGCGACGTTGTCGCAGGTGGCCGAGTGATCGTACGGCGCGGTGTGCACCAGCTCGTTCCCGACGTCGCGGGCGCGCTGCGACAGGCTCTCGCGCGGTTGGCGGCATGATGAGAAGCATCCTGATCACTGGCATCTCCACGCTGGTCACCAACGATCCCCTGCTGGGTGAGGGCCCGCTCGGGCTCATCACGGACGCCGCCGTCGTCGTCTCCGGCGCCTCGGGCGACTCCGGCGAGGAGATCGCCTGGGTGGGGCCGGCTTCGCGGGCTCCGGCGGCGGATCGGATGTACGACGCCGGCGGCCGGGCCATGCTCCCCGGTTTCGTCGACTCCCACGCCCACCTGGTCTTCGCGGGGGACCGGACGGCCGAGTTCGACGCGCGGATGCGCGGCCTGCCCTACACCGCAGGCGGGATCCGCACGACCGTGGCGGCCACCCGCGCGGCGAGCGATGAGGAGCTGTCGGCCGGGGTAGCCCGCCTGGTGCGCGAGGCGTTGCGCCAGGGCACCACGGTCATCGAGTGCAAATCAGGTTACGGCCTCACCGTCGAGGACGAGGCCCGCCTGCTACGCATCGCCGCAGAGCACACCGACGAGGTGACCTACCTCGGCGCGCACGTCGTACCGGCCGAGCACGACCCCGATGCGTACGTGGAGCTGGTGACAGGGGCGATGCTGGACGCCTGCGCTCCCCATGCTCGATGGGTGGACGTCTTCTGCGAGCGAGGGGCGTTCGACGGCGACCAGGCGCGGGCCGTACTGGAGAGCGGCATCAAGCGCGGCCTCGTGCCTAGGATCCATGCCAACCAGCTCAGCCACGGACCAGGCGTCCAACTCGCCGTCGAACTGGACGCCGCCTCCGCCGATCACTGCACCCACCTCACCGACGCGGACGTGGACGCCCTGGCCTCCGGGACCACGGTCGCGACCCTGCTGCCGGGGGCCGAGTTCTCCACCAGAGCTCCGTACCCGGACGCCCGCCGCCTCCTGGACGCGGGCGTGACGGTGGCACTGTCGACCGACTGCAACCCTGGTTCCAGCTTCACCACCAGCATGCCGTTCTGTGTGGCCCTGGCGGTTCGGGAGATGGGCATGACGCCCGACGAGGCGGTATGGGCGGCGACGCTGGGCGGTGCGCGGGCGCTGCGGCGCGACGACGTGGGCCGGATAGTTGTGGGCGCACGCGCCGGCCTGATGCTGCTGGACGCTCCCTCCCACGTCCATCTGGCTTATCGACCCGGCGTACCGCTCATTTCCGCCGTCTGGCAGCGCGGCCGCCAAGTGGTGTCCTAACGCGTCCCGTACCTCGCCACCCGGCGCCAGCGATCTCCCTAGTTGGTTCCGGCCATGAATTCGCTGAAGAGCTTGTTCGCCGCGTCCGAGGTGAACTGCCGTTGCAGTTCTGCTCGGGCGACCTGCTTGCGGAACTCGCCCTCGTAGCCGGTGAAGCCGGCGTTGTGCATGGTGTCGTTGATCCAGGTCGCGAACGCCTGGTAGTTCCAGATGTGGGGCAGGCAGGTCTCCGAGTAGCTGTCGAGGAGGCTGGGGTCGCCTTCCTTGACCTGGCGGATGACGGCGCGGGCGAAGACCTCGGTGTCGTGGAGGGCGAGGTGGATTCCCTTTGCGCTCATCGGCGGAACGATGTGGGCAGCGTCTCCGAGCAGGTAGAGCTTGCCGTAGCTCATCGGGTCGAACACCACACTGCGCAGCGGCACGATCCGCTTGTCGAGGATCTTGCCGGTCGGCACGGGGGTCGCGAAGCGGGCCTCCAGTTCGCTCCAGATGCGCTCGTCCGGCCACTGCTCGGGCGTGTCCTCGATCGAGCACTGAAGGTAGATGCGGCTGGCGTGCGGGCCCCGGGGGATCATGCCGGCAAGGCCGAGCGAATGGATCGCCATGCCGGACGGGTTCGTCGGAACCGCGGCCAGGACGCTGAGCCAGGAGTACCTGTACTCGTGGGAGTACTCGGTCAGCGCGGAGGCGGGGATGGCGCGTCGGCTCACTCCGTGGAAGCCGTCGCAGCCGGCGACGAAGTCGCAGTCGATGACCTTTGCCGTGCCGTCGGCACCCTGGTAGCGGACGAGGGAGCGCTCGCCGGTGACATCCTCCAAGGACACGTCGGCGGCTTCGTAGCGGAGGTCTCCGCCGTCGCGCAGGAAGACATCCGTGAGATTGCGGACGAGGACCTGCTGGGGGCAGTAGAGGCTTTCGTTGTCGTCGTCGTCCATGTCGATCGGCAGCACTTCTCCGTCGATGTAGAAGCCGCCCGCACCGTGGGAGATGGGGTCGCCCTCCAGCACCTCTTGCAGTCCCCACTCGCGGAACATGCGCACCCCGAAGGTGTCAATGGTCCCGGCGCGCTGACGCTGCTCAACGTAGGCGCGTGGATGCTTTTCCAGCACGATGCAGTCGATGCCGTTGCGCAGCAGCAAGTTGCCGAGCGTCAGGCCGGCGACGCCGGCCCCGACGATGACTACGGCCGTGTTTTCGCGTGTCTCAGTCATATGTGTTCGAGTCTCCGTGCTTAGAGCGGTGGTCGAGAGCGGTGGTCGAACGCGCCGGGGCACGAACGACGGTGCCGCCCGGATGGTGCGGCGTATGAGACACCACTTTGGAGTGCACCTCGGCCTGCGACCACCGGTGATTGGACAGCAGATGCCGGAAAGCCGCCAACCTTGTGGAGCGAGAGGTCCTAAAGACGCCTCCGGGCGCTGAGGCAGTGGGCGGCTACGTTCTGTCCTTGCGCAGGTCTGCCTGATAGCGGCCGGGGGTCTGGCCGACGACCTCGGTGAAGGCGTCGATGAAGCTGGAGGGGTTGGACCAGCCGCACGCCACCGCGGTCTCGGTGACGGACATGCCATCGGTGAGGTGAGCCAGCGCGTGATGGATGCGCAAAGTGGTGCGCCAGCGATGGAAGCTCATGCCGAGTTCTGTGTGAAACAGGCGGCTCAGGGTGCGTTCGCTCGCCCCTACTGTTCGCCCCAGCTCCGTCAGAGTGGCGAGCCGGGCGGGATCCTCACGCAGGAGAGCGGTGGCGGCGCGCAGCCGGTCATCACCGGGTTCGGGCAGGTGCAGGGAGCGCTCAGCGGCGTCGGCGAGCTCATCCACGACCACGGTGAGCAGTCGCTTGTGCGCGCCGTGCCGCCTTTCCGGCTTGTCGGTCAGCGCCAGGAGCGCCTCGCGTAGGAGTGGGCTCACCGCGAAGACGCTGGGGTGGTCCACGAGCTCGCCGCACAGGTCGACCGGGACGGCGAGGACGCGGACGTCGGTCCGGCCGTAGAAGCGATGGGAGTGGGTGAATCGTGGCGGCGTCCACGTGACACGGTTGGCCGGGGCGACCCAGGTCCCGCGCTCCGTCGCGGTGGCGAGCGCACCGGCAGCCGCGTACACAAGCTGCCCTTGGGAGTGCGAGTGAGGGTCGAGCTGGTAACCGGGCGGCAACCACGCCGCTCCTTGAAGAGTCGCTTCTTCTGATTCTGAGAGCATCATCGAAGGTTGGCGGTCTTTTGCGGCATCATCCATAAGTTTACCGATGGCTCGGCGGATACGGTGAAGTCGACAGTTGCCCCATGAGCGTTGACGGTCGGGGCGCGCAGCCGAGAGAACGCTGATGATGGCTGCCCGAATACAGCGACCGCGCAGGCGGCGGATGCTGTCGCTGACCGTCCAAGCCAGCGAGCAGATCAGCCCTCACGTCATGTCCATCTCACTGGGCGGGGACGACGTCCAGTACTTGGAGCAGTCCGGGTACGACCAGTCCGGCACGTCTTCGACACGTTCATGACCGACGAACTCCCCACTCTGCTGGCGTCGGTGGCCAAGGACAACACGCAACAACCGTCCGCAGAAGGCATCCTCACCATTGAGGCAATGACCTGATCATGCACTCACTCTCGTCCATCGGCGCCGTCCGCTTCGAGAGCAGCAAGCCGTAGGTCGTTCCAGTAATATCCGCACTTCTCAGGGGGCAGGCCCTCGAACGTGTGCAGAGGATCGATTTCCAGGTCACACAATCTCTGCTCTTGCGAAAGCGCGTGGTAGACCATGGCCTTGTTCATGGCGCTCATCACATCGGATGCCTCCACAACCCAGGTGTAGGGCGCCTCTCCGTCGAATCGTTCATCACCGGCGATGGTCACCGTGAAAGGCGTCATCTCTTCTGGCTCCTTCGGTCCTTCGATGTGCCGCACCATGCCGGTGAGAGTCCAGGTGGATCAGGACCCTCGCTATGGCGAAGACGGGT
This sequence comes from Nonomuraea aurantiaca, assembly GCF_020215705.1. GTDB lineage: Bacteria > Actinomycetota > Actinomycetes > Streptosporangiales > Streptosporangiaceae > Nonomuraea > Nonomuraea aurantiaca. The sequence goes on from NZ_JAIWNB010000027.1 coordinate 137,161, forward strand.
CAGCGGTACGGTGCACGCTTGACAGAGGGGGCGGGACTCGACCTTCAAGCCCGCGAGGCGGATTGCGCCCCTGAGCACGAATTCCTGATTGGTCCCGATCAAGGACCCGCACTTCGTTTCCGCAGACGCGGCGGACGAGCCCAGGGAAGCGTCCGCCGCGCTGCTCTCACCGGGCCTCGCCTTGGAGGATCTGATCGAAGGTACGTTTGGCGACTGCGGTCGACGTCCACGCGGTTTCGCGGACGGTGCCCTTCTCTCGGTCCGTACGGCGGACAAAGCCCTGGCCGGCGGCGGCGCACAGTTCGTACGTCACCCGGCGACACTCGCAGGTGTGTGAGACCACGCGGATACGCTGAGCCCGCTGGGTCGGCTCGTACCAGGTCAGCTTGACATGACCGGACTGGGGCGATGCGACGTGCGGACCATGGAAGTCGGGGATGTCATCCCGCCATGTCACCAAGTCCGCCCCTCGAAGATCTCGACGAGGTTCTTGAGCGCGATGTCGACGCGAGCCATGACGAGTTCGCGGATGTGATCGCCGCCTGGAGGCAGTCGGTAGCCGTGCTTCTCGAGTACGGCTTGGATCTCGGCTGTCAGGCGGGACCTGAATCGTAGGTCTGTGATTGGGTTACCCATGGGTCGGACCTCCGCTGTCCGATCAAGGGCCCGTCTTGGCGTTTGGGTCGCGAGGACGGGCCCGACTCCCTTGAAGGTTTGCAGTGCCCAGGCTAAAGCAAACGTCTGCAAACGTCTGCCCCTGATCGCGAATGTGGGCGAGTGATGGGCCACGGATGCGGACATTTACGGTCTATGTTCATGACGATCGACCATGAGGGGCCGGTACCGCTCTATCGCCAGCTCGCCGACCTGCTGCGGACACAGATCGCGGACGGCACACTCCCGCCCAACCGGCCGATCCCGACCGAGCAGAGGTTGATGCACGAGCACGAAGTGGGCCGCGACACCGTCAGAAAGGCCATCGGCATCTTGCGCGAAGAGGGCTTCGTCATCGCGATCCAGGGCCGCGGAACCTTCGTTGCGCCCCATGAGAGCTGATCTGAGCAGCCCTGATGCCCCCAGGCGAGGGACTTCAAGCACCTGAATGTCGCCCGTGGCTCCGGGATGAAGGCCCAGAGGTACGTAGGGCCGTTCGAGTTGGACACTGAAGAGCCATGCGCGGAGCGAGTGCTGTCGACGACGGGTGAAAACTGACCCCGTGGCGACGGGTGAAAACTGACCCCCTTCAGTCACTCTGGAGGGTGATCAAGGTGGAAGACTGGGCGGAGATCCGCCGGTTGCACCGGGCCGAGCAGATG
>NZ_JAIWNB010000028.1 GCF_020215705.1 Nonomuraea aurantiaca
CGCCCAACGCCGCGAACGCGCCCGCATCCGAAGCGAGAAAGGCATCCGCTGGGGCGGCCGACCTCTGACTTCCGCAGCCTGAAGCCTCGTCATCCAACCCGGCGATCGTTTCCGGTCACAGCACTAGATGTGCTTGCGGCTCCAGAACCGCCGCGTACGCTCCCCCGGCAGATGCGGCTCGTCCGGCGGTGTCGGCTGCCGGACGATCACGACCGTCGTCTTGGCGTGCCGAGCGCAGTACATGCTCGTCGAAGGCAGGAACAACCGGCTGAGCATCCCCCGCTTGCCCCGCCCCAGCACCAGCAGATCGCCCTCACGGGCCAGGTCGACGAGGTGATAGCCGGGATCACCGACCCGGCCGACCACCGCCGTGGTGAGGTCGGCGGGCAGCCCACCGGCCACGTCGTCGAACACGCCCGCGATCACCTCGTTGCACCGCGCCTCCTCCCCTGCCTTCATGGCGTGCTGCACGGGCAGCGCCTCGGGGAAGGCCTGCATGGGGGCCCGGCTGACGTGGACGGCGATCAGCGCCATCCGATGCAGCCGCGCGGCCCCGATGGCCCACGCCAGCGCCCAGCGCGAGGCCGGGGACTCGTCCACCCCCACGATCAGCCTCGCTCCGCCGGGCAGGTCCTGATCCACCGCGACCCTCCTCGAAGAGGTACTCGACCATAGTGCGCCTCAGTCCCGGTTACCGGGAGGTGGCACTTTGCGAACTCTGGAGTCGTTCGCGATCCCCGGCGTAGCATGCGTGGGTGGAACGTGGGTGGGTGCAACCCCGTCCCGCCCTCGACCGGCGGCTCGACGGGGCGCTGACGCACAGGCTCACCACTGTGGTGGCCACCACGGGCTACGGCAAGTCGATCGCGCTGACGAGTTGGAGTGAGGCGGTCGGCGCGGTGCTCCACCGGCTGGGGCCCGCCGATCGCGACCTCACCACGCTGGCCGGCGCGCTGGTCTCGGCCCTCGCGGAGGTGGTTCCTGACCTGCCCGCCGAGCTCGCGGCCGCCGCCGAATCCCCGCTCGGGCCGGACGCCGACGAGCTGTCCAGGGCGGCGGCGCTGGCGGGCGCGCTGGCCGAGGCGCTGGCGGGGCGGCTGCGACGGGGACTCGCCCTGGTCTTCGACGGCATCGAGACGATCATCGGCGCGGCCGGCTCCGTACGCTATGTCGAGACGCTGGTCCGGGCGGCCCCGCGCCACCTGCACGTGGTCACCGCCTCGCGGGCGCCGCTGCCGTTCCCCACCGCCCGCCTCCGCCAGGACCACGAGGTGCTCGACCTCGACGCGACCGACCTCGCGCTCACGATCGGCGAGACCACGGCCTGGGCGCGCGACCGGCTGGGTGAGCCGGGGGCGGCGATCGCCGCCACGCTGCACGACGCCTGCGGCGGCTGGCCCGCCGCCGTGCGGGCCGCACTCGACGCGCTCGCCCGCACCGATCCGGCCACCTGGCCGGGTACGGCCGCGGGCCTGGCCGCCACCTCCGCCACGCTGGAGCGGCTCACGCTGTCGGCGTTCGACGACCTGCCCGCGACGATGCGCGAGCTGCTGCGGGCGGCGACCGTGCTGCCCGTGCTCACCGACGACCTCGCCGCCGCGCTCGGCGCCCCGCCCGAAACGCTGGCCTCGCTGACCAGCCGGGGCCTGTTCCTGGAGGCCGGCCACGACGGACCCCGGGCCGGGGCCGCCTCGACGGGCACTCAGCGCACAGCCGACGGACACGGCGCCCACCCCACGGCCGACGGGCACGGGCTGTCCGGCGCCGGCGGATACCGGCTGACCGCGACCAGCGCCCACGTCCTGGCCGCGCACGCGCCGCTCGACCGGCACGAGGCCCACGACACGGCCGCCGTCGCCGCCCGCTGGTACGTCGAGCACGACCAGCCCGAGCTGGCCCTGCGCGCCGCGGTCGCCACCCGGCACAGCACGCTCGTCACCTCGCTGCTCGGCACGCACGGCCTGCGCCTGGCCGAGCGCGGCGACGACGTGGTGGCGGCGCTCGCGCTGCTGCCGGAGCCGATCAGGCAGGCGCCGGCGATGCTGCGGCTGGCGGGCATCGCGGAGCAGAACCGCGGCGACTGGAACCGGGCGCGCGACCTGCTCGCCCGCGCGGCGGCGACCTCGGTGTTCGACGCGTTCCTGGCCAGGCGGCTGGGCCTCATCGACCACCTGCGTGGCGACCTCGACTCGGCCATCGCCATCTACACCAAGGGCTTCGAGTACGGCCTGCCGCCCGCCGACGCGGCGATGTGCGCGGCATCCACCGCGTCGGTGCTCTGGCTGAAGGGCGACCGGGCGGGCTGCGCCGAGCTGGCCGACCGGGCGCTGGAGCTGGCCGGCGCGCTGGGCGATCCGGGCGCCCTGGCCGCGGCCAACACCGTGCAGGCCATGCTCGCCTCGCTCGACGGCGACCGGCGGGCCAACGACGCCTATTACCTGCGCGCGCTGGAGTACGCCGAGCGGGCCGGGGACGTCGTCCAGCTCATCCGCATCCGGGCCAATCGCGCCTCCTGCCACCTCGACGAGGCCGCCTACACCAGGGCGCTGGCGGAGGTCGAGATCGCGGCCAGGCTGTCGGATCTGGTGTCGTTCGCCCCGTACGCCGCGCTGAACATCGCCAACCGGGCCAAGGCGCTCATCGGGCTCGGCCGGCTGGAGGAGGCGGCGATCGACGCCGCGGACGCGGCGGCCAGGTGGGAGGCGATGGGGTCGCGGTTCGTCGGCTACGGGCTGATCCGGCTGGCCGACATCCAGGTGCTGCGCGGCGACCGCAGGTCGGCGATGGCCATCTACCGGCGGATCATCGCGGACGCCGGCGCGTCCGGCGAGGTCCAGGAGCTGTCCAACGCCCTGAACAAGCTGGCCGTCCTGCTCACGGACGACGATCCCGACGAGGCGGCCCGGGTGGCCGCGCGGGCGCTGAAGCACGCGGAGGGCATCGCCGGGGTGGACGCGAGGCTGGTCGCGGCGCGCGTCGCGCTGGCGGCGGGGCGGTACGACGAGGCCAGGGCGCTGCTGTCTGAGGCCGAGTCCGTCGCCGTACGCCGCAGGGACCACGCGGCGCGGGCCGCGATGGTGGAGCTGCGCGCCGAGCTCGACGGCGACTCCCGGCTGGCCGACGAGGCCGTACGCCTGTGGTCGGCGCTCGGCGATCCGATCGGCCGGGCCAGGGCCGAGCTGGTCAGGGCCGCGCTGGGCGACGCGGTGCCCGGCAGGGAGGTCGCGCACCAGGTCAGGAGCCGCATGCACGCGATCGGCTGCCGGGCGCTCGATGCCAGGATCGACGCGCTGGTCGGCCGGTTCACGCCGGTGGCGGAGGCGCGCGTGCAGGTGGAGACCATGGGAACGTTCCGGGTCCTGCGCGGCGCGGTGCCCGTCGCACGCACCGCCTGGCAGTCGCGCAAGGCCCGCGACCTGCTGAAGATCCTGGTCAGCCGCCGGGGCGCGGCGATCAGCAGGGAGCGGCTGGTGGAGATCCTCTGGCCGGAGCAGCAGGGCGACGCGGTCGGGCTGAGGCGGCTGAACGTGATGGTGTCCACGCTGCGGGCGGTGCTCGATCCGGCTCATGTACGTCCGGCGGACGAGTTCGTCGTCTCCGACGAGGGCGCGCTGCGCCTCGATCTGGCCAACGTGGACGTCGACGTGGAGGGCTTCCTCGATCTGGTGGGCTCGGCCGGACAACTGGATCAGGCGGGGCGGCCGGCGGAGGCGCTGGCGCGCTGGGCGGAGGCCGAGGCGTCCTACGGAGGCGACTTCTGCGAGGAGGACCCGTACGCCGACTGGGCCGTGGGCCTGCGGGAGGAGGCGCGGCTGGCGTACGTGCGGGCGGCCGCCAGGCTCGCGACGGCGCGGGCGGGCGAGGGGCGGCACGACGAGGCGGCCCGCTACTGGCTGCGGCTGCTCGAACGCGACCGCTACGACGAGCGCGCCCACCTCGGTCTGGTGCGGGTGCTGGACTCGGCGGGCCGGCGCGGCGACGCGCGGCGGCGCTACGCCCTGTACGCCGAGCGGATGCGCGAGCTGGAGGTCGAACCCGCGCTCTACCCCACCTGAGCGGCCTGTCTCCAACTCACCTGAACCTGGCCTGAACCGTTCGGGGAGATGGTGCCGAAATGAGGACGGTCATCGTACGGCTGGTCGAGCCTGAGCAGTCCGGCGGCCAGCTCCGCGGGCTGCTCGAAGAAGTCGGTGGCGATCCGGTGCCGTTCAGCGGGAGCGAGGCGGTCGTCGACCTGCTGCTCTCCGCCGCCGGATTGACCCGAGATCAGCCCTGAACCTCCCGCGAACCTCGCTCACCATCATCGAGGGTGAGAGGAGGCACGATGAGCGAGCAGCTGGGGAGCACATGGCCGTTCGTCGGGCGAGGGGGCCAGCTGGCGACCGTACGGGAGGCACTGCGGTCGCGGGCGGGCGTGATGATCGCCGGAGACGCGGGGGTGGGCAAGAGCAGGCTGGCGGCGCAGGCGCTGTCCGGCCTGGAGGGGTACGGGGTGGTTCGTGCGCTGGGCACTGAGACGGCGGCGGCGATCCCGTTCGGCGCCTTCGCCCACGCGCTGACCGAACCGCCCAGCAGCGGGGAGAACCTGCTGCGCTGGGCCGCACGGCACCTGGGAATCAGCGCGGGGCGGGACGAGCTGCTGGTGAGCGTGGACGACGCGCACCGGCTCGACGCGGCCTCGGCCGCGCTGGTGCACCACCTGGCGGAGAGCGGCGCCGCCAGGCTGCTGGTCACGGTGCGCAGCGGTGAGCCGCTGCCCACGCCGGTCGCCGCGCTGTGGAAGGACGAGCTGCTCCGCCGGATCGAGCTGCCGCCCCTGACCGTGGCCGAGGTCGGGAAGGTGCTGGAGGGGGCGCTCGGCGGCGAGGTGGCCGGACAGACCGTCAGGCACCTGGCCGGAGTCAGCGAGGGGAACGTGCTCTACCTGCGCGAGGTCGTGCACGCCGGCCGTACCTCGGGATGTCTGACCGAGACCGACGAGCAGTGGCGCTGGCAGGGCGAGCTGTCGATGACCACCCGGCTGCGCGAGCTGGTCGACGCCAGGATCGGGCACCTCGACCAGGACGAGCGGGAGGTGCTGGAGCTGGTGGCGTTCGGCGAGCCGCTCGGCACCGACCTGCTCGTCTCGCTCACCTCGCCGATCGCGGTGGAGCGGGTGGAGGACCGCGGGCTGATCGTGGCCGTACGCGATGTGCAGCGGGAGCACCTGCGGCTCGGCCACCCCCTCTATGGCGAGGTGGTACGCGGCGGCTGCGGCACGCTGCGGACACGGCGGCGGCTACGGATGCTGGCCGAGGCGCTGGAGGCGAGCGGGCTGCGGCGGCGCGAGGACGTGCTGCGCGCGGCCGTGTGGCGGCTCGACAGCGGCTCGACCACCGACCCGGACATGCTGCTCGTCGCCGCGCGGCTGGCCTGGGCCAGGCAGGATCCGCGCCTGGCCGCGCGGCTGGCCAGGGCGGCGATGAACGCGGGCCCGAGCGTGGCCGCGGTCGCACTGCTCGGCGAGGCGCTCATGGTGCTCGGCGACGCCGACACCGCGCTGACCGCGCTGCGGCAGACGGCACCGGCGGTGGTCACCGAGAGCGAGCGCGCGCAGCACGCCATCAGCCTCGGTCTCAACCACGCCTGGGCGGGCTCGCTCACCGAGGCGTGCCGGGTGCTCGGCGAGGCGGCGCGTACGCTCACCGACCCGGCCTGGCAGCAGGAGGCGCACATCTACCTCGGCGTGGCCGAGTTCTGGGCGGGCCGCACCACCCGAGCCGTCGAGTCGCTCGAGCGGGCCCGCGCCTGCACGCCGACCACGGTGCGCGGCGCGGCGCACATGGCCGCGCTCGACTCGTGGACCAGCGCCTACTCGGGACGGACCGAGCACACCATCGCGGTCGTCGAGCAGGCCCTGGCCGGGGTGGACGGCTGGGGGGACGAGACGCCGCACGCGCTGCCGACGATGCTCGACGCGCGCTGCGCGGCCGAGACGTTCGCCGGACGGCTGGAGGCGGCGGAACGCACCGCCGACTACGGCATGGAGCTGGCCGCCGCCGAGCTGTCGGTCTCCGGGTTCGGGGCGTTCCGCGCACTAATCGGCAGGCTCCGGGGCGACGCCGAGGGCGCCGTGCGCTGGAGCCGCGACGACGCCGCCGGGCTGTACGAGCGCTCCCCCTACCGGGGGCGTTGCCTGGCCGAGCAGGCGCACGCTCTGGCACTGCTGGGCAGGACGGCGGAGGCGCGCGGCCTGCAGGCCGAGGCCGAGGAGCTCGCCTCCCGATGGGCGTTCACCCGCTACCCGACGCTGCAGGCCGCGGTGTGGGTGGCGGCGGCCGGCGGGGACCTGGACGAGGCGGTACGCCTGTGCCTGTCGGCGGCCGATGCCGCGGAGAAGCACGAGCAGTCCGGCCACCTGATGTTCGCGCTGCACGACCTGGTGCGGCTGGGCGTGCCCGCGCTGGCCACCGACCGCCTGTCCGCGCTGGCCGAACGGGTGGACGGGCCCCTGGCCGGGCTCCTGGCCCGGCACGCGCGGGCCACCGGCGACCCCGACGAGCTGCGCGCGGTGGCGGCCGGGTTCGAGCGGCTCGGCATGATCCTGTACGCCGCCGAGGCCACCGCCCAGGAGTCCGCCGCCTACCGTGCGATGGGCCGGAGCGCTCTGGCCAAGGGGGCGCAGACCAGGGCGTGGGCACTGGCCAGGCGCTGCCCGGGGGTGTCGACGCCCGCGCTGGTCGAGCTGGCCACGCCCGAGCTGACGCCGCGCCAGCGGGAGATCGTCCAGCTCGCGGCGGCCGGCTTGACGAACCGGCAGATCGCCGCCCGGCTCACGGTCTCCACCCGGACGGCCGCCAACCACCTGCAGGCCGTGTACGAGAAGCTCGGCGTCAACGACCGTGCGGAGGTGGGCCGGTTACTCGCCTCCCTCTGAACGGGGGTTGCCCGGCTCGCTCTGAGCGAGCCGGGCCTGGCTAGACCAGTGCCAGCAGGCCGTCGTGCAACAACGCGCGCTCGTGCTCGGAGATCGCGCCGTACGGCTCGGCGGCCCGCCGGTTGGTCTCCCGCTCGATCCCGTCGCGCAGCGGCCCCGGCCCGAGCACGATGATCTCGGCGGCGGTGAGGCCGGCGGCCCGCCAGGCGGCGGCGTGCGAGTCGGCGCGGTGGTAGCGCAGCGCGGCGAGCCGGTTGAACAGCAGCACACCCGCCGGCGTGCCCACCGGTTCGTACGGCGGCGCCATCGCGGCGAAGGCGTCACCGGGATCCGCTCCTGCCGCACCGATCACCCGTCCGGCCAGGTCGGCGAGCGTCTGGAGATCGCGACCCGCCCAGATCCGCGAGGTGGTGGCGGCGTGCACGGCGTAGAGGCCGTCGATGAACGCCAGCGCCTTGGCCGTCGCCCGCAGCGCGCCGTCGCCGTCCTCCTCCAGCATGCCCTGGTCCAGGTGGTCCTGGATCTCGGCGTCGAGCTCGGCCGCGTCGCCGTACCGGTAGATCGTGGCGAGCGAGCGACGGGTCAGCGGGCGGAGCGGGAGCGTGAAGCGCAGGTCGATCAGGAAGCCGGGCAGCAGTCCCGCGTCCTGGGCGCGAGCCGAGGCGTGCACGTTCACGTGGACCGCGCCGATGACGGGGCCCATGGTCGCCGCATAATCCGCCAGGTCATGTGTTTTCGGCATTGAGCGCCATTATGCCGGGGGAGAAGCGGTGGTGTTGGTCGATGGCGCGCGTCCCCGGACGTTCTGCGTCGGTCGGCGAGGCGCGCTCACTCCGGCGACATGATCTCGTAGAGGTTGCGGACCGCGTCGGTGAAGAACAGCCCGCGCGGGCAGAGCGGGTGGTCGATCCGTCCGTTGTCGGGGGTCGCGGGGTGGTTCCCGTACGGCACGCCGCGCTCCTGGATGCGGGCCAGGATCGCGTCGAACGTCGCCGGATCGACGTCGAACCCGAAGTGGTGCCCCTCGGGATTCTCGACGGTCATGTAGTCGAGCGTGAGCCGCTCGTCGACCCGCACGGGGGCGAAGTGCCCGCGGGCCCCCATAGGCGGCAGCCGCTCGAGCCCCATGATGTCGGCGAAGAAGTCGGCCTCCCGGTTGTTGTCGGCCGCGGGGACGATCGTGTGGTTGAGGGACACGCTCACGCCGGCTCCTCCTCCTTGATGGCTCCATGCAGGAACACCTCGACGAGCTGGCTCGTGGGCAGGACGGTCGAGCGGGTGAACAGCAGGCTCAGGAAGACCTTGCTCACCTGCGCGGCGGGCAGCCGCAGCGCCGCCTCGTCCGGTTCGAGCAGGTCGGCGATCGCGTCCCCGATCAGCTCCATGGACGCCTCGCGGCTGCCCGGCTGCGGGCGGGCGCCCCGCTCACCGCTCCGGTGGCCGCTGGAATGCAGGGCGCCGGCCACGGTGCCCATGCGCGCCAGGTGGGCGCCGAGCGCGTCGGCCGCCTCGGCGAGCCGGTCGGCCAGCGGCTGGTCGAGCGGGATGGAGGCGAGCTCCGTGACCACGTGGTCGGGCCGCATCGCCTCGGCCATGCAGGCGTCGAGCAACTCGTCCTTGTCGGCGAACACGCGGAAGACGGTGGCCTCACCGATGCCCGCCGCTCTGGCGATCTTGCTGGTGGTGACGGCGGTGCCGTACTCGGCCACCAGGGGGAGGGCGGCGGCGATGATCATCGCGCGGCGCTCCTCCGGGCTCATTCCCGGCGCCCTGCGCCGGACCGGGTTCTCACTCATGCGGACCACGGTACGGAGTGAATACTCACTCCGTCAAGGGCGGAGTGAGCATTCACTCCGATGCTTGATCACGGGGCGGCCAAGGGCCGTGGCATGATGACGGCACTGTGACCGCCGGTCTGCCCTTCCGCCTCGCCCGCACCTCGGCCTTCGCCGCGGTGTGCCTCGGGCTGGGCGTGGCGGCGCACGCGTTCGGCGGTGGCACGGTCGGAGCACCGGCCATGGGCGCCGCGCTGGGTCTGTCGTTCGCGGCGGCGTTCCCGCTGTCGAGGCGCGAGCGGACCGTAGGCGCGATCCTGCCGCTGCTCGGCGGTCTCCAGGTGGTCATGCACCTGCTGTTCTCGCTGGCCTACGCCGCCTCGCCGATCGCGGCGACGGGTCACGCGCACTCGGGCCTGGTGCCGGGTCTCGGCATGCTGGTCATGCACGGCTGGGCGATCGGGCTGACCGCCCTGTGGCTGGCGCGCGGTGAGGCCCTGCTCTGGGGGCTGCTGCGCCGTCTGGCCGTACGGCTGCTGGTCGTGCTGCTGCCCGTCATCCGGGCGCCGTTCCCGGCTCCATGTATGGCGGAGCCGCCGGTCTTCCGCTCCGCCGTGCTGCGGCACGTGGTCTCCGGGCGGGGTCCGCCGATGGTCGTCGAAACCCGCTGACCCCTTTTCGATGACCTCTTTTCGATGACCTCGTTTCGATGACCTCGTTTCGATGACCTCGTTTCGACGACCACGCCCGGCAGGGCGCGCTTCGGCGTGCCGTACCGGGTGGAGAAAGGCCTTTTCCCATGTTCTCTCGCCATGCCCTGCTGCTCGCCGCCGCCGCCATCGCACTCGCCGGCTGCGGCTCCGCGCAGGTCGCCGCCGCACCGGCCGAGCAGTCCCCCGCCGTCGCCGCCCCGGCCCTCACCATCACCGATCCCTGGGTGAAGACGGCCAAGAAGGGGATGAGCGCCGCCTTCGGCACCCTGGTCAACAACACCGACGCCGAGGTGACGATCGTCTCCGGCGCCTCGCCGCTGTCCCCGAAGATCGAGCTGCACGAGGTCGTGGAGTCCGGCGGCAAGATGATCATGCGGCCCAAGGAGGGCGGCTTCGACATCCCCGCGCACGGCACGCACGAGCTACGGCCCGGCGGCGACCACATCATGCTGATGGGCGTCGCGCAGGAGGTGCTGCCGGGCGCCCGGATCCCGTTCACGCTCACCGTCAAGGGCGGCAAGCCGCTGGAGTTCACCGCGATCGGCAAGGACTTCGCCGGTGGCAAGGAGGACTACCAGCCCGGTATGGGCCACAAGTGATCAGCCGCCGGGGTCTCATCGCCGGCGGCGCTCTGACGGCCGTCGGCGCTCTGACCGCGCCCCCTGCGCAGGCCGCCGTCGCCGTTGAGCCCTTCCATGGGCTCCACCAGGCCGGGATCGCGACGCCTCCGCAGGCGCACGCCGTCTTCGTCGGCCTCGACCTGGCGCCGGACACCGGCAAGGAGGCCGTCGTCCGGCTCCTCCAGCTGCTGACCGACGACGCGCGCCGCCTCACCCAGGGGCGGCCCGCGCTGGCCGACACCGAGCCCGAGCTGGCCGCGACGGCCGCCCGGCTGACGATCACGTTCGGCTTCGGGCCGGGGCTGTTCGCGGCGGTGAAGGCGGAGTCACCGGTGGCCGCGCTGCCGTCGTTCACGATCGACAAGCTGGACAAGCGGTGGAGCGGCGGCGACCTGCTGGTGCAGATCTGCGCGGACGACGGGGTCACCGTCGCCCACGCGCTGCGAATGATCGTCAAGGACGCCCGCGCGTTCGCCAAGGTCCGCTGGATCCAGCGCGGCTTCCAGAGCGCGACGCGGCGCAACCTGATGGGCCAGGTCGACGGCACGGTCCAGCCCGCCGACCTGGACCGGGCCGTGTGGATCGGCCAAGGGCCCGCGTGGCTGCGCGGCGGCACCACCCTGGTGCTGCGGCGCATCCGCATGAGCCTGGAGTCCTGGGACGCCGCCGACCGGGTGGCCAGGGAGTTCACGATCGGCCGCCGGCTCGACACGGGCGCTCCGCTGACCGGCCGGGCGGAACGCGACGAGCCGGACTACAGCCGGCTGAACCGGCTCGGTTTCCCGATCATCTCCGAGTACGCCCACATCAGGCGGGCCCACGTCACGGACCCGGGGCTGCGCATCCTGCGCCGTCCCTACAACTACGACGAGGGGCTCACTCCGGACGGAAAGTCGGACTCCGGGCTGCTGTTCGCCTCCTACCAGGCGGACATCGACCGCCAGTTCGTTCCCATCCAGCGCAACCTGGCCAAGGGCGACCTGCTGAACGAGTGGATCACACCCGTCGGCTCGGCCGTCTTCGCCATCCCCCCGGGCTGCGCACCCGAGGGCTGGATCGGGGACAGTCTGCTCGGCTGAACTCAGCCGAACTCCCGACCGGGCAGGCACGAGGGCGGGCGCCCCGAGGCGGGCCAGACGTAGTCCAGGTCGTCGGGCTCGTCGCCGAACAGCGGCCGGTAGAAGCCGGGCGCCTTGCGCAGCAGGGCGGAGCGGTGACTGAGATGGAAACCGGCGTCGCCCAGCCACGGCGGCAGCTCGCCGTCCGCCTCCAGGCACACCTGGGAGCGGACGGCGGTGCTGCCGCAGCGCTCGGCCAACTCCCTGGCCAGGGTGCCGGCGCAGGTGTCGGCGCGGCCGGTGGCGCACCACCGGCCGCACACGTCGAGCCCGTACCGCACCAGGGCCTCCTCGTAGCCCGCCCACATGCGTACCGCCGGATGGTGCCGCCAGCCGTAGCCGGGGACCGTCAGGGCGCGCAGGATCTGCAGGGCCTCGACCCGCTGCTTACCCAGCCGCAGCGGGTCGAGGACCGCCGCGGTGCGCGCGAAGTCGGGATAAGGCAGGAACGTCTGCACAGCTGCCCCGTGGTCGCCTCATGCCCACCGGCTACCCATGGCGGCTCGCGATCAACCTAGAGTGGAGCCGTGCTTCCCGACCTGATCAAGCAGCTCACCGAGTCGGACCTGCCGCGCCACCACTGGCGCGGCGACGACGAGCGCGGCGGCATATGGCTGTTCGAGACCGTCGAGGGCGACGGCGAGCACTGGGCGGTCAGACAGGTCGAGATCGGACCCGACCGTGCCGCGCACCGCTACTGGTGGCGCCATCTTCAGGACGAGCACGGCTTCCTCACCGAGCAGGCCGTGGAGATCTGGGAGCTGACCGAGATCACCGGGGCCGCCTTCGAGGCCGTGTGGGACGCGGCCGGGTAACACCCGCACAGGGAGGCAGTCGGGTGACACCCGTGTGTCGATGGACCGGCCGCCCGTCCACGCTCACAATCGGGCTATGGCTGAAGGTTATGTGGGTGCCAGGACGCCCCGCCGCGAGGATGCCCGGCTGCTGACCGGGCGCGCCCGGTACGTCGCGAACGTACGGCTGCCCGGCATGGCCCACGCGGTCGTCGTCCGCAGCCCCATCGCCCACGGGCGGCTGGTGAGCTGCGACGCCAAGCAGGCGTGGACGATCGAGGGGATGCTCGACGTCATCACGCCGGGCGACGCCGCCGCGGTCCGCCTGCCCTGCGTCACCCTGAGCCCCGGCCAGCCCGTCACCTCCTACCTGGCGCTCGACGAGGCGATCCGCTACGTGGGCCAGCCGCTCGCCGTGGTGGTCGCGCGGACGCCGGAGGCCGCCAGGGACGCGGCCGACCTGCTCGACCTCGGCTACGAGACGCTGCCCCCGGTGATCGGGATCGAGCGGGCGCTGGCCGGTGACGCCCCGCTGCTGTACCCGGACTGGGGCGGCAACGTGCTGACCGACTTCACGCTCGGCGACCAGGACTGCGACGCGGTCATCGCGGGGGCCGCGCACGTGGTGGAGATGACGTTCACGTTCGGCCGGGCCACGCCGTACCCGCTGGAGCCGCGCGGCATCGTCGCCGACTACGCCGACGGCGAGCTGACCGTGCGGACCTCGACGCAGGCCCCGCACCACGTACGCGAGCAGGCCGCGGACGCGCTCGGGCTCACGCACGACCGGGTGCGGGTCGTGACCGGCGACGCGGGCGGCGGTTTCGGGGGAAAGGAACACCTGTATCCGGATGAAGTGCTCATCTGCCTCGCCGCCATGCGCCTGGGCCGCCCGGTGAGCTGGACGGAGTCGCCCACCGACCGGCTCGCCGCGACCCTGCCCGCGCGGGGCGCCGTACACCATGCCCGCCTGGCGCTCGACGCGGACGGGCGCTTCGTCGCCCTGCACGCCGACGTCGTCGGCGACCTCGGCGGCCACCCGTCGAACGTGGGCATCTCGCCGTTCGCGGTGACCGCCACGCTGCTGCCCGGCCCCTACCGCTTCGACCGGGCAGGGGTACGGCTGCGCGCCGTCGTCACGACCACCACCCCGACCGGCTCCTACCGCGGCTTCGGCCAGCCGGAGGCCACCTGGACCAGGGAGCGGCTGGTCGACGAGGCGGCCAGACGGCTCGGCGCCGACCCGGTGGAGCTGCGCCTGCGCAACATGCTCGGCCCCGACGAGCTCCCCTGTACGTCCCGGACCGGGCAGGCGTACGACTCCGGCGACTACCCCCGCGCCCTGCGTACCCTGCGCGACCTGGTCACTCCCCCGGCCCGTGACGACGGGCGCAGGCGCGGCGTCGGCTACTCCTGCCATGTGGAGGGCACCGGGCTCGGCTCATCGATGGGCATGAAGGCCATGGGCATGCTGGCCGGGGGCTTCGAGACCGCGATCCTGCGCATGGAGCAGGACGCCTCGGTCGTCGTCTCGTCGGGTGTGTCGGGGGTCGGGCAGGGCATCGAGACGGCGCTGTCCCAGATCGCGGCGGATCGGGTGGGGGTGCCGCTCGACCGGGTACGCGTGGTGCTGGGCGACACCTCGGCCACGCCGTACTCCTCGATCGGGTCGATCGCCAGCCGCTCGCTCGCGGTGGGCGGTGGCGCGCTGGCCCTGGCCGGGGACCGGCTGCGGGAGAAGATCGTGGCCATCGCCGCCCATCGGCTGGAGGCGGCGCCGGCCGACCTGGAGATCATCGACTCGGTCGTACGCGTCAAGGGGGACCCGCAGGCGGCGCTGACGCTGCGGGAGATCGCCACGTCGGCGTGGCGGGGCTGGGACCTGCCCGAGGGGGCCGCGCCCGGACTGGAGGAGCGGGTCTCCTACGATCCGGCCGACATGACGTACGCCTACGGGGCGCACGCGGCGGCGGTCGCGGTCGACCCGGAGACGGGAGCGGTCGAGGTCGAGGGCTACTGGGCCGTCAACGACTCCGGCGTGCTGGTCAACCCGGCGATCGTGGAGGGCCAGGTCCTCGGCGGGATCGCGCAGGGGATCGGCATGGCGCTGACGGAGGAGATCGTCTACACCGAGGAGGGGCAGCCGGTCGCCGAGTACCTGCTGCCGACCACCCGGGAGATCCCCGACATCCGGCTCGCGACGCTGGAGGTGCCCTCGCCGCGCACGCCGGGCGGCATGAAGGGCGCCGGGGAGTCGGGGACGATCGGCCCGCCGGCGGCCATCGGCAACGCGGTCGCCGCCGCGTTGCCGGAGATCGCCGGCCGGGTCACCGGAACGCCGTTGACCCCGGCCGTCTTGTGGGCTCTACTCTCTGGATGACCTACGCCCGATATGTCGCCCTCGGTGACAGCCAGACGGAGGGCCTCGGCGACGGCGACGACGTCCGGGGCCACCGCGGCTGGGCCGACCGGCTCGCCGAGCAGCTGGCCGCCGCGAATCCCGACGTCCAGTACGCCAATCTGGGCGTCCGCGGGCGCCTGGCCGGGCAGATCCGCGACGAGCAGCTCGGCCCGGCGCTGCGGCTGCGGCCCGACCTGGCCACGGTGATGGCCGGGATGAACGACCTCGTCCGGCCCGGCTTCGACGCCGCCGCGGTGGCCTCGGCGTTGGAAGACATGTTCGCCCAGCTCACCGCGTCCGGCGCGTGCGTGGTGACCGTGACCTTCCCCGACATCGGCAAGATCGCGCCGCTGGCCCGGCGGCTGGTCCCCCGCGTGATCGACATCAATGACAGGATCAAGGCCGCCGCCGCCCGCCACGGCGTCATCGTCGTCGACACCTTCCCGCACTCCTTCAGCACCGACGCCAGGATGTGGAGCAGCGACCGGCTGCACGCCAGCCCGCTGGGCCACGCCAGGATCGCCGCCGCCATCGCCCACGCCATCGGGCTGCCCGGCAGCGACGACACCTGGTCGGTCCCGCTCACCCCGCTTCCCCCCGCCGCGCGCTGGCGGGTGGCCGGGGCCGAGGTGCGCTGGGTCGCGAGCTTCGCGGGGCCGTGGATCTACCGGCGCCTGCGCGGCCGGTCCTCGGGGGACGGCCGCGTCGCCAAGCGCCCCGAGCTCGGCCCCGTGCCGCCCCCTCCTGTGTGACCCGCCGCGACCGGGGCGCCTACCGGTCAATCGGTAGGCGCCGGCCACGGCTCACACGCTGACGAGCACACCCGCCACGGCGTCGGCGGTCTCGGGGTGACGGGCCAGCAGCGCGCCTGCCTCCCCGCTGAACGAGCCGCCGGACGAGCCGCCGGACGGCCCGTCTGCGGCCTGCTGCCAGCCGCCCTCGCAGCCGAGCAGCGCGGCCAGGGCGTCGGTCGCGCCCGGATGTCCCGCCAGCAGGTCGGTCACCGGGCCCGCCTGCGCGGGCGCCGCCGCACCTGCCGCCTTCTTCGCGGGCTTCGCCGACCAAGGCGGTGTCCACTGGTCGAGCGCGGCCAGGCCGCCGGGGAACGTACGGCCCGCCTCGCGCACCAGTACGGGCACCAGCTCACCGGCCTGCTCGCGCAGGGTCGTGATCAGGCCGGGCAGCCACGGCAGCAGCACGGAGTCGGGCAGCCGGCCGAAGGCCTTCGACATCAGCTCGACCACGAACGACGCCAGCGATGGAGCCGGCTCCATCGCCTGCGCGAACCCGCTCATGTACTCCGGGAACGCCGGGATGACGAGCGGGTTGGCGAGCAGCTCGTCGCAGCGCGCCCGCAGCTCGGCCAGCGGCAACGTGCCGAGCAGGTACTGGGCCGACCACAGGAGGGCCACCTTGGCGGGCGCCTCCGGATGCGACTGCCGCACCGCGATCTCCAGCTGGGCCCGCTCGCAGCCCAGCGCCAGCGCCAGGCTCTCCATCGTGAACAGGAACCCGAGCATGGCCGACACCTGCCGGACACCGATGTACTCGTCCACGAAGGCGGTCGGCAGCAGCGTGCAGTAGTGCGCGAACCCCGCCGTGACGAACGCCTCGCACCAGGCCGGCAGCTCTGGCTCGGTCGCGCGGTAGTGGGCCAGCAGCCGCCTGATCCGGCGCAGCACCTCCGGCGCATCGTCCACGGACCGCTCGGCGGCCAGCAGCTCCACGGCCCGCGCCCCGAGCTCGTCGGTGAAGCGCCGGCTGCGCAGGTAGAGGATCGAGTCCTCGACGGCCGCGAGCGCCACGGCCGCGGTCGCCTTGGGGTCCCATACCTTGCGCCGCAGCCGCTGCTCCAGCACCTGCTCGACGGTGATGCCCTCGTAGCCCAGCTCGATGATCGAGCGCTGGTGCTTGCCGATCGTCAGGTCCCAGCTCTCCTGGATCGCCCGCTCGCCCAGCCGCCGCGCGCCCATGATGGGCCGTACGGCGTCGTCGGGCAGCAGGTGGCGCAGGATCCACAGCAGGTCGGAGCAGGGCACCAGGTGCGGGTCCGCCTTGAGGTCCATGAGCGCCCGCTGCACCGTGCGCTTGCTCAGGTCCAGCCCCAGCGGCTGCAGCCGGTCGAACACGTCCTGGGCCAGCGGCGGCATGGCGTGGTAGCCCACCTGGCCGATCCGGTCGCCGCCGAGCAGGATCTCGCACAGGCGGCGCACGTCCCGGCGTCCCGGGACCGTGTCCTTCTCGATGCACGTGACCGCGGCGTCCTGGAAGTCGTACGGCGTGGGACGTGCCCGGCCACGCAGGCCGGCGAGCAGGATCGACGTCTCGAACACGGCGATGGCGTCGGCGGTGCTGGACTGGTAGCCGTTGCGCCGGGCCAGCCGGACGATGTCGACGGACCAGCCGAGCAGCTCGGCCTCGTCCAGGCCGTCCAGGACCGGCGGCTTGGCCAGGAAGCCGGACAGCCGGTCGGTGGCCGGCTCCGGCGCGGCGGGCGCCACCGGCTTCGGCGGCTTCTTGGCCGGCTTCTTCTGGCCCGCCAGCTGGTACGGCTTGACGCCGCCGCGCTGCAGCGCCTTCTCCCAGGTGGCCGCGGCGATCGAGACCGAGCCGGAGGCCAGGCCGAACTGGGCCTCGATGGCCGAGTGACTCGACGGGATCAGCCCGTACAGCCAGCGGGTGGCCGTACGGGGGCCGATCTCGAAGGGCGCGTCCGAGGCCAGCCCGAACTGCTCCACCCGGCTGGCCGCGTGGAAGGCGCCGCAGACGTAGAGGCACTCGGCCGGGTCGGCGCCCGTCTCGGCGAGGTGCTCGCGCATCCGCGTCCACATGTAGCGCTCGCGGTCCTCGTCGCGGTCCGTCCGCCGGTCGCCCTCGGGGCGCAGGCGGCGGAACAGGCTGCCGATCAGGACCATGACCTGCCGGTACGACTCGTAGTCCGCGCCGGTCAGCGGCTGCTCGACGTACTGGTCCCACCACTCCGACCAGTGCCGGACCTTGCCGTGGTGCAGCAGGTACTCTTCCAGCTCGGCGAAGCCCGGCCGCAGGTCGCCGATCTCGACGCCCACGGCGTCGCCGTGCAGGCCCGCGTCGTCGTCCCCGCCCTGCTTGGGCTCGGCCGGTTCGGCCGGGTCGCGGGGCAGCCACTGGAAGACGTGGTCCGTCGAGCGGTCCACCAGCACCAGCTCGACGCCCGGCGTGCCGAGCGCGTACGAGATGGCCTGGTACTCGGCCGACGCCTCCGTGATGGGCGCCACCACGCTGAGCGGCTCCCAGCCGGCCGGGAATCCGTCGATGTCGGAGGCGAACGCCTGCAACGCCACCGGCAGGCGGCAGTTGCGCAGCTCGTCGAGCAGCGGCCGCAGGTCCTCGCACAGCTCCAGGTAGATGACCTTGGGCTGCTTCTCGCGCAGGCGCCGCACCATGGCCAGCGCCGAGGCCGGCGAGTGGTGGCACACCGGGAAGATCTCGAGCTCCTCGCTCAGTGCCCGGTCGACGTCGTCGACCAGGCCCGACAGGATCCCGGCCAGGGTGTCCGGCTCGCCGGCGAACGCGGCGGCGGCCTCCAGCAGCTGCTCGCGGAGTGCGCCGAACGGGCTCATGAGAGCGTCTTGATGGCCTGGCGGCCACCTTCGAGGAAGTCCGTCCAGGGCCCGCCGTCCTTCTTGCTGCGGGGCTCGACGATGCCGTGCCAGTACTTGTTCAGGATGGCCAGGTCCTCCGGGGTGCGGCGGGCCAGCGAGCCCACCAGCGAGCCGCCGAGCGTCTCCGCCCGCAACTGGCGGTCGCCGAAGAACTGGCTGTGCAGGATGGCGTCCTCGAGCACGCCGATCTGCTCGGCCGTGGACAGGGCCGACTCCAGCTTCTCGTCGTCGCTCTTGGCCGAGGCCGCCGCGTTCCGCAGGTCGGCGAAGCTCTGCAGCAGGATGTCGAGCAGCGTGGGCGGCACGTCCAGCTCGATGCGGTGCCGGCGCAGCAGCTCCGTGGTACGGAACCGGACGATCTCCGCCTCGCTGGTCTTGCTGGTCACGACGGGGATGCGGACGAAGTTGAAGCGCCGCTTCAGCGCCGACGACAGGTCGTTGACGCCCCGGTCCCGGCTGTTGGCCGTGGCGATGATCGAGAATCCGGGCTGGGCGAAGACGATGTTGTCGTCGTCGAGCTCGGGGATGGAGACGTACTTCTCGGACAGGATGGAGATCAGGGCGTCCTGGACGTCGCTGGTCGACCTGGTCAGCTCCTCGAAGCGGCCGATCACGCCCCGCTCCATCGCCGTCATGATGGGCGAGGGGATCATCGACTGGCGGGACTGCCCCTTGGCGATCACCATGGAGACGTTCCAGGAGTACTTGATGTGGTCTTCCGTGGTGCCGGCCGTGCCCTGGACGACCAGGGTGGAGTTGCGGCTGATCGCCGCCGAGAGCAGCTCGGCGAGCCAGCTCTTGCCGGTGCCCGGGTCGCCGATGAGCAGCAGGCCGCGGTCGGAGGCCAGCGTCACGATGCTGCGCTCGACGAAGCTGCGGTCACCGAACCACTTCTGCGGGATCTCCCGGTCGAGCCCGTCCGAGCGCTCGGAGCCGAGCACGAACAGGCGGACCATCCGGGGGCTGAGCCGCCACGAGAACGGCTTGGGGCCGTCGTCCACGGACTCCAGCCAGTCGAGCTCTTCGGCGTACTTGACCTCGGCGGGGGCACGCAGTATCTCGGTCATTCGCGGGTCTCCTAGGTGAGGAAGTTCTTGAGCTCGAGCACGAGTTTGCGGATGTGGCCGGAGATCACGGGGGTGCCCAGGTCCTTGAGCTTTTCGCGGAACCACTGGTCCACGCTGGCGTACCCCGAGCTGTTCACGGAGCCGACCGGGATGAACTTGACCCCCGAGCGATGCAGCGACGTGAAGTCGTCGATCAGCGACCGGTTGTCGTAGAAGTCGGAGATCCAGACCATCACGGTGTTGCGCGGGTCGACGATCTTCGGCCGGGCCAGGGCCATCGCGACCGTACCGTCGGTGCCGCCGCCGAGCGTCGTGCGCAGCAGCACCTCGAACGGGTCCTTCACCCACGGCGTCAGGTCGAGCGCGCGGGTGTCATAGGCGACCAGGTGCACGTCCACCTTGGGCAGCCCGGCGAAGATCGACGCCAGGATGGTGCAGTTCACCATCGAGTCGACCATCGACCCCGACTGGTCCACCACCACGATCAGCCGGGCCGGAGTCGTCCGCCTGGCCGTGTGCCGGTAGAACAGCCGGTCCACATACAGCCGCTCGTCCTCCGGGCTCCAGTTGGTGAGGTTCTTCCAGATCGTCCGCTCGATGTCGAGGTTGCGGAACACCCGCTTCGGCGGCACCGACTTGTCGATCTTGCCGACGCTGGTCTTCTCGACCTGTGTACGGAGCACCTCGGCGACCTCGTCGACGAACCTGCGGATCAGCGCCTTGGCGTTGGCCAGGGCGACTCCGGAGAGGTTGTCCTTGTCGCGCAGGAGCTGCTCGATGAGCGACATGCTGGGATTGAGCTGGGCGGCCAGGGAGGAGTTGGACAGCACCTCGCGCAGGCGCATGCGGCGGACCAGGTCGCCTTCCAGGTTGGCCAGGACCTTGTTCAGCTCGGCGTCGTCGATTCCACGACCGCCACCGCCGGTGCCGAGCCCCCGGCCTTGGCCGGATCCTTCGCCTTCCTGTTCTCCTTCGCCTTGCGCGTTGCGGCTGCCGCCGCCTCCCCCGAGTGCTTGCTTGAACCACCCGGCGTCCTTCTGCCAGGCGGCGAGCTGGGCGGCCGAGACGTCGCCGGACCCGGTGGCGAAGACGTTGAGCAGGAGCTTGGAGATCAGTGCGGCCCTGCGCACCTGCTCACCGCCGTCCTCCTCGCCGCTGGAGTCGTGGTCGAGCAGGTGGTCGAACTCGTCGGCCAGGTCGGGGAAGCGCTGCACGAGGTTGTCCACCGACACCGACGGGTCGAGCAGGGCGGCCGGCAGGCCGAGGTCGTCCACGACGGCCACGCTGGCCGACTCCAGGGCGCCCTGCTCCTCGGTGTTGAACACCCGGGCCAGCAGGCGCCAGTAGAGCACCTGCCGCCTGTTCTCGTTGTTGGCAGTCATTTGCGCAGCAGCCGTCCCGCCCGCTCGCGCAGCACGGCCACCGCGTCGCCGTTCCTGGCCTCGGCCTTGGCGATCTTGGGGTCCGTCGGGCCCTGCGCCCAGTCGCCGTTGTGCGCGGTGACCGGCAGTTTCTTGACCATCCCCTGGACGGCGAGCGGCTGGAGCAGCCACCGGCCGGCGTCCCAGCGGAGCAGCCCGATGCACGACTCGGAGCCGCGCACGATCGCGGGCGTGAGCGGGCCGCACGACGGCAGCCGCCCCGTGTCCACCGTGATCGTCTTGCCGCCGAGGTCGAACACCATCTCATCGCCCTTGGGCACGGAGTAGCCCTCGACCAGCACCGGCTCGGCGAGACGCACCGGGTGGCGCTCCAGCGGCGGCGCGGCGGGGGCGAGCGCGCTCCCCAGCTGGACCCTCGCCGTGGTGAACGGGTCCGCGGGCTCCCCCGCCGTGGCCCGGTCGTCGTGCCAGATCAGGTCGCCGCCGCTGAGCAGCGGCATGTCCTTGATGTCCAGGCTGCGGTGCTCGGCCAGCGCGTTGAGCAGCACCGGGACCCCGGTCAGCAGCCGCCACACGGCCGAGCCGACGATCGTGTCCACCTTCGTGGCGGCGACGCTCGTACGCACCAGACGGCACCGACCGCCGTCGGCGGGCTCCAGGATCGCGTGGACCTGCGCCTGCACGGCGGTGGCGTGCTCGTGCACGTCCACGCCGAGCACCAGCAGCCGCCCGGACACCGGCTCGCCGGCGCCCGCGGGCAGGCCACCCGCCTGCGTGAGCATCAGCGCCTGCGTGAGCATCAGCGCCCGCGCCCACAGGTCGGCCCAGCGCCGGGCGGGCACGACCTCCATCGTGGCGACCGGGCACGACGCGCGCAGCTCCCCCGCCAGGCCGTCGATCAGCACCGCCAGCCGGCGCAGCCGCGGCTCGGCCAGCAGCGCCTCCATCGTCTGGCCCACGGCGGAGACCAGGTCGTGGTCGACGCCTCGCCAGCCGGTGATGGCCAGCTCGTTGAGCCAGGACCGGCACCCGCTGAGCAGGTTGTCGGTAGTGCCGGCCACCGACGGCTCCGCCCAGGAGTCCCGCTCCCGGCCCAGCGCCGCGTCGAGGCGGCCCAGCAGGGCGTCGTGCACCGCGCCCAGCAGCGCCGTACGCCCGCCGGCCAGCGCCGTGACGTTCTCCTCCGAGACCGAGCCCGCGGCGACCTTGGCCGCCGCCTCCCCCACCCGGTCGCCGAGCGGCGTGGCCGCCACCGCGCCGGCCAGGGCGGTCAGCGCCGAGGCGCGATCCTCGCCGAGCCGGGCGAAGCCGTTCGTCAGGGCCTCGTCGAAGCCCGTCACCAGGTCGAGCGCCTCGCCGACACCCGGCAGGGGCTGGTCGACGATCTCCGCCAGCTGCACGCTCAGCATCAGCCCACCGCCCCGGAGGACGGGAACCAGTGCAGCTCGGCGATGGGCTCGGTGGTCATGGGCAACTCCAGGTAGGCCAGGTGGCTCAGGAACCGGCTGAACACCTCGGCCCCCTGCGTACGCTCGACACCGCCGTTCAGGTGGTAAGACAGCCTCTCCCCCTCGGCGACCTCCACCCGCAGGTAGCCGGCGACCCGGTCCTGGCCGTACTGCAGCACCGCCTCGTCGACCAGTGATCGCAGGTGCTTGCACATGTCGCCGTACAGGCCGCCGCACGGCCGGTTGTTGTTGGTGCTGCAGTTGTAGGTATGGGTCCCGGCGGTGATCGACGAGACGTACACCCGGCTGATGTCCGAGCCGCTCGACACGACTCCCTGCAACCGCCCGTCGGCCATCTCGACGAAGGGCACCTTCGCCAGCTTGCGCGGGCTGACGGGCGAGACCACCCGTGCCACGCTGCGTTGCTCCCACGCGGTTCTGTCCGCGGTCACGCCTTTCGACCTCCAGCCCAGCGGCTCGCGGACGCCAGCCGGTGCGGCGGCACCTGTGCGAACGGCCGATCAGTGATCGCGTAATTTACCCCATTCGCGGGGAAGCGCGGGCGCGTTTCGATCTCCTTCCCCTGCACGTCCGGCCATCAAAGTAAGAGGCATTGTGCCTAGGTGCTCCTTACAGTTAAAGTCGGCCGTCAGGAGCGAAAGCTGGCTGAGCGCCTTACCGGAGGAGCGCATGGTGGAGCACGTCGACGGGGCCGGGTCCCCCCTGCGTCAGCTGCTCAAGCTCGCAGTGCCCGCGCTCGGCGTCCTGGCCGCCGAGCCGCTCTACCTGCTCGTCGACATGGCCGTGGTCGGCCATCTCGGCGCGGTGCCGCTCGCCGGGCTCTCGATCGGCGCGATCGTGCTGGCGCAGATCGCCACCCAGATGCGGTTCCTGTCCTTCGGCACGACCGCCCGTGCGGCCCGGCTGCACGGCGCCGGCCGCCGTACCGATGCCGTGGCCGAGGGCGTGGAGGCGACCTGGCTCGGCGCGATCGTGGGGCTGGTGCTGATCGTGGCCGGGCAGCTGCTCGCCGCGCCGATCGCCGGCCTGCTCGCCGGTGACGACCAGGTCGCCGCCGCCGCGGTGAGCTGGATGCGGATCGCCCTGCTCGGCGCCCCGATGATCCTGATCACCATGGCCGGCAACGGGTGGATGCGCGGCGTACAGGACATGCGGCGCCCGCTCCGCTACGTGCTCGTGGGCAACGGGATCTCCGCGGCGCTGTGCCCGGTGCTCGTGCACGGGTTCGGCTGGGGGCTCAACGGCTCGGCGGTCGCCAACGTGGTCGCGCAGGTGATCTCCGCGAGCCTGTTCGTACGGGCGCTGCTGGCGGAGGGCGTGCCACTGGCGCCGGTCCCGGCCGCGATGCGCGCCCAGCTCGGCCTCGCGCGCGACATGATGGTGCTCGGCCTGGTCTTCCAGGCGTGCTGGGTGTCCGCGACCGTGGTCGCCGCACACACCTCCACCGCGGCGGTCGGCGCCCACCAGGTGGTGTTCCAGCTGTGGATGTTCCTGGCCTTCGTGCTCGACGCGCTGGCCATCGCCGCCCAGTCGCTGGTCGGGGCCGCGCTCGGCGCGCACGACGGGGAACGGGCGCGCCGGCTGGCCTGGCAGGTGACCGGTTGCGGGCTGGTCTTCGGGGCGCTGCTCGGCGTGGTGTTCGCGGCGCTGGCCGGCATCCTGCCCCACGCGTTCACCACCGACGCGACGGTGCTGGCCGAGATGCCTCACGCCTGGTGGTTCTTCGTCGCGCTGCAGCCGATCGGTGGCGTCGTGTTCGCCTTGGACGGAGTGCTGCTCGGCGCCGGAGACGCGGCGTACATGCGGACCGCGACGTTGAGTGCGGCGGTCCTGGGGTTCCTGCCGCTGGTGTGGGGATCCCTGAGCTTCGGCTGGGGACTGGTGGGGATCTGGTCGGGGTTGTCGGCCTTCCTGCTGATCCGGATGACCACCCAGCTGGCCAGACTGCGGTCCGGCCGCTGGGCGGTGCTCGGCGCCGTACGGTGAACCGGCGATTGGGCGGTGATCCGGCGGTTGGGCGGTGCTCGGCGCCGGTGATCCGGCGCCGAGCCCCCGAGGGCCTCGGTCAGGCGCCCACGTAGGCCGCGAGGTGCTCGCCGGTGAGGGTGGAGCGGGCGGCGACGAGGTCGGCCGGCGTGCCCTCGAAGACGATCCGGCCGCCGTCGTGGCCGGCGCCCGGGCCGAGGTCGATGATCCAGTCGGCGTGCGCCATGACCGCCTGGTGGTGCTCGACGACGATGACCGACTTGCCCGAGTCGACGAGCCGGTCGAGCAGGCCGAGCAACTGCTCGACGTCGGCGAGGTGCAAGCCGGTGGTCGGCTCGTCGAGGACGTAGACGCCGCCCTTGTCGCCCATGTTGGTGGCCAGCTTGAGCCGCTGCCGCTCGCCGCCGGACAGCGTGGTGAGCGGCTGGCCCAGGCTGAGGTAGCCGAGCCCGACGTCGGCGAGCCGGTCGAGGATGGCGTGCGCGGCCGGCGTACGCGCCTCGCCGGCGCCGAAGAACTTCTCGGCCTCGGTCACCGACATCGCGAGCACCTCGCTGATGTCGCGGCCGGCGAGGTGGTACTCCAGCACCGAGGCCTCGAACCGCTTCCCCTCGCACTCCTCGCAGGTGGTGGCGACCCCGGCCATCATCGCCAGGTCGGTGTAGATGACGCCGGCGCCCTTGCAGGTGGGGCAGGCGCCTTCGGAGTTGGCGCTGAACAGCGCCGGCTTCACCCCGTTGGCCTTCGCGAACGCCTTGCGGATCGGCTCGAGCAGTCCGGTGTACGTCGCCGGGTTGCTCCGTCGCGAGCCGCGGATCGCGCCCTGGTCGATCGAGACCACGCCGTCCCGCCCCGACACCGAGCCGTGGATCAGCGAGCTCTTCCCCGAGCCCGCCACCCCGGTGAGGACGACCAGCATGCCGAGCGGGATGTCGACGTCGACGTCGCGCAGGTTGTTCGCCGTCGCGCCGCGGATCTCCAGCGTGCCGGTGGGCTTGCGTACCGTCTCCTTGAGGGCGGCCCGGTCGTCGAAATGGCGGCCGGTGATGGTGCCGCTGGCCCGCAGCCCTTCGACGGTGCCCTCGAAGCAGACGGTGCCGCCCGCCGTGCCGGCGCCGGGACCGAGGTCCACGACGTGGTCGGCGATCGCGATCGCCTCCGGCTTGTGCTCCACGACGAGCACCGTGTTGCCCTTGTCGCGCAGCCGCAGCAGCAGGCCGTTCATCCGCTGGATGTCGTGCGGGTGCAGCCCGATCGTCGGCTCGTCGAAGACGTAGGTGACGTCGGTGAGCGACGACCCGAGGTGGCGGATCATCTTGACCCGCTGCGCCTCGCCGCCCGACAGCGTGCCCGACGACCGGTCGAGCGAGAGGTAGCCCAGCCCGATCTCCACGAAGGAGTCGAAGGTGTGCCGCAGCTTGGCGAGCAGCGGCGCCACCGACGGCTCGTCGAGGTCGCGGACCCATTCGGCCAGGTCGCTGATCTGCATCGCGCAGGCGTCGCCGATGTTGATCCCCTTGATCTTCGAGGACCGGACCGCCGCGCTGAGCCGGGTGCCACCGCACTCGGGGCAGGCGGTGAAGGTGACCGCCCGGTCCACGAACGCCCGGATGTGCGGCTGCATCGCCTCCCGGTCCTTGGACAGGAACGACTTCTGGATCTTCGGGATCAGCCCCTCGTAGGTGAGGTTGACGCCGTTGACGTTCACCTTGGTCGGCTCGCGGTGGAGGAAGTCGTACCGCTCGGTCTCGGTGTAGTCGCGGATCGGCTTGTCCGGGTCGATGAAGCCCGACTGGGCGAAGATCCCCACGGTCCACCAGCTGTCCGTCTTGTAGCCGGGGATGGTGATCGCGCCCTCGGCGATCGACTTGGAGTCGTCGAAGAGCTGGGTCAGGTCGATGTCGTTCACCTTGCCCATGCCTTCGCAGCGCGGGCACATGCCGCCGGTGATGCTGAACTCGCGCCGCTCCTTCACCGTCTTCCCGCCGCGCTCGAGCGTGACCGCACCCGCTCCGCTGATCGAGGCGACGTTGAAGGAGTACGCCTGGGGCGAGCCGATGTGCGGCTGCCCGAGCCGGCTGAACAGGATGCGCAGCATCGCGTTGGCATCGGTGACGGTGCCCACGGTGGAGCGGACGTTGGCGCCCATCCGCTCCTGGTCGACGATGATCGCCGTGGTCAGCCCGTCGAGCACGTCGACCTCGGGCCGCGCCAGCGTCGGCATGAACCCCTGGACGAAGGCGCTGTAGGTCTCGTTGATCAGCCGCTGCGACTCGGCGGCGATCGTGTCGAACACCAGCGAGCTCTTGCCCGAGCCGGAGACGCCGGTGAACACCGTCAGCCGGCGCTTCGGGAGCTCGACGCTGACGTCCTTGAGGTTGTTCTCGCGAGCGCCGTGCACGCGGATCAGATCGTGGCTGTCGGCATCGTGCGGCTCAGGCGACTGCGTGTCCGTCCTCGTGGCCATGCTCATCGTGTCTCCATCTGTTAGGCGGGTCCGCCGTCGCGCTCCCCGTCAGGTCGCCTCGGCAACAGCCCCCTGTCTACCTGATCGGCGGCGCGGGCGAGCCGGGCGGGCCGCCCGTGGTGGAGCCCATGACGGTCAGGCTAGGTGCGGCTCGGTGACCCGTGCTTCTCGAATCCTGACCGGTCTGGTCACCTGCTTCGCCACGCACGGCGGCATCCCGGCCGTCGCGCGGCTGAGGTGCCCGGCCGACATGTGCGCGCCACGGGCGAGCGCCTCGACGTCCAGCGGCTGCGCGTACTCCCGGTCGATCCGGTCGCGAACGCGGCGCAGGCGGGCCAGGTCGCGCAGGTGCCGCTCGGCCGCGGGGCTGCTGGTCACCTACCCGATCGTGCCACGTCGCGCCGGAGGTGCCTAGCGCGGTGTACGCGCTGGGCCGGGCGTGCGGCGTATCCCCGACGCCGGAACCCGGCCCTCTTGTTGATCGTTGTGACGGGCGGCTGACACAACCGATCCCGAGGACAGGGAGACAACAGCGTGGTCTTCAAACGGATGCTGGGCGCCTTCGGCGTGGGCGCGCCCTCGGTGGACACCGTCCTCTCCACCCCGCGCATCCAGCCCGGTGGGCTGCTGGCCGGGCAGGTACGGCTGAAGGGCGGCGACTTCGACGCCGAGATCGAGCACATCACCCTCGGACTGGTGGCGCGGGTGGAGATCGAGCACGGCGACGGCGAGCACGCCGGGCTCGGCGAGTTCTCCCGCACCCGGGTCTCGGGCCCGTTCACGCTGCGCGAGGGCGAGAGCCGTACCCTCGACTTCCAGATCCCGGTGCCGTGGGAGACGCCGATCAGCGAGATCGACGGCCAGCACCTGGCCGGCATGGCTCTGGGCGTACGCACCGAGCTGGCCATCGCCAAGGCTGTGGACAAGGGCGACCTGGACATGATCGCGGTCGAACCCCTGCCCTCCCAGCTTCGCATCCTCCAGGCGTTGCTGCGGCTCGGCTTCCACTTCAAGTCCGCCGATCTGGAAGCCGGCCACCTGTACGGAGTGCACCAGGACCTGCCGTTCTACCAGGAGATCGAGTTCTACCCGCCCGCCCAGCACGCCGGGGTCGTGGGCGAGGTCGAGCTGACCTTCGTGGCGAGCCCGGCCGGGCTGGAGGTCATCCTGGAGGCCGACAAGCGGGCCGGCCGTCACTCCGGCGACGCCATCGGCCGCTTCCACGTCAGCCACGAGGACGCGCTGCACACCGACTGGTCCAGCGAGCTCGACCGCTGGCTGACCGGCCTGGCCCAGCACGGCGGTCATGGCCCCTCGCACGGCGGTTACGGACCCTCGCACGGCCATATGGGGCATCACGAGGGCTACGGACACCACGACGACCACCACCGCGGCGGTCCCGGTTGGGGAACGGTGGCCGCGGCCGGAGCCGCGGGCGTGGTGGGCGGGTTCGTCGCGGCCGAGGTGGTCGAAGAGATCTTCGAAGGCGACGAGGAAGACGAGGGCGGCGACTGGTAACGCGAGGCCGGGTGGCGGGCCGCGACGGCCCGCCCGAACGGCGGTAGCGCTGGCTGTACCTCTGAACTCCAGCGCGTGGGATCGATCACGAAGGGGGCCGGCCGACAAGCTTGTGGCATCGCCAACGAGCCATCAAGCAGGGAGCCCCCCGATGTCGTACCCCTCCACCAAGCGTCGCAGCCGCCTGGCCCTGGCGGCGGTGGCCGTCGCCACGCTGAGCGGCCTCAGCCTGACCGCCGCACCGGCCAACGCCGACACCGACGTGGTGCAGAAGAGCCTGGACGCCCTGGTCGGCGCCGACAAGTACCCCGCCGCGCTGGCGGCCGTACGAGGCCGGGACGGGCGGACGCGCAACTACACCGCCGGGGTGGCCGACCTGGAGACCAAGGAGAAGGTCCCGGTCGACGGGCAGGTACGCATCGCCAGCAACACCAAGATGTTCACCGCCACGGTCGTGCTGCAACTGGTCGGCGAGGGCAAGATCGACCTGGACGCGAAGGTCGAGACGTACCTGCCCAAGGTCGTGCGCGGCAAGGGCGTCGACGGCCGCAAGATCACGGTCCGGCAGTTACTGCAGCACACCAGCGGCCTGGCCGACTACGACGACGTCCTGATCAAGGACTACCTGGCCATCCAGCACACCCACTACGAGCCGCGCGAACTGCTGGACGCGGGGCTGACCAGCAAGAACTCCCCCACCCACGGCTGGAGCTACAGCAACACCAACTACGTGGTGGCCGGGCTCATCGCGCAGAAGGTCACCGGCCGGCCGATCGGCGAGCAGATCACCCGGCGGATCATCGAGCCGCTCGGGCTGCGCAAGACGTACTGGCCGGCTCTCGGCGACCAGTCCATCCGCGGCCCGCACCCCAAGGGCTACTACGCCGCCAAGTCCGGCTACCCGTACACCGACGTCACCACGATGGACCCCTCCATGGCCTGGGCGGCCGGACAGCTGATCTCCACCCCCACCGACCTCAACCGTTTCATGAGCGCACTACTGGGCGGCAAGCTACTTCAGCCCGAGCAGCTCAAGCAGATGAAGACCACCGTGGACGCCCCCGGCTTCGACACCGTCGGCGGCTCCCGCTACGGGCTCGGCCTGGCCACCTTCAAACTCAGCTGCGGCGGCTACGCCTGGTCCCACGGCGGCTCCGCCCCCGGCTACGCCACTGCCAACGCCGTCACCGACGACGGCAGAGCCGCCGCCATCGCCGTCACCGCGCTGCCCACCGAACTCTCCGCGTACAAACACTTCGAAGCCGCCCTCGACACGGCCCTGTGTGAATAACCGCAGGCAGCAGCGTCCAGGAGAGCGACGGCCCCGCCACAAGCGGACCGTCGCTCTGTTTTTGCCACATCGCATTCAGTGATGAATGTGCATGTCTCAATGCCGCGAATAACCCGCGTTTCCCCAGGTCAGCAGGAAATCATGAACAGCCAGGTTCGCGTTTTCGGACGGGGTTGAGGTAACCCACTGCGACTTGACTCAGCCATTCCTGAAAGGGCGGGCACCACGGCGCCACCTAAATGGAACGGTCCCCTACTCATCAGCCACCGCGGTCGGCTGCGTGCTATCGACCAGGACGTCCGCTTCGAGGTCGCACCCCAGGCCCAGCCCCTGACCCGCACCGCGAAGAGGCACTGTCCTTTGACATTGTCAGCTAGATCGCCATGAACCGATAGAGTCAGACCCGGTTGTGCCACAGGTAGTCATGGAGAAGTCAGAGCAACGACCGGAATTGACCGCGGAGTGGCTATGTGTAAAAGGCGACACGCTCCGTGAGCGACGAGTTGCCAGCACCTTGGTCACCCCCTAGTGTGCCTGAAGCATATTCACGTATTCGGACACCTGAAGGGTTAAGGGCCGGTACAGGCATTCGGCCTGCACAGGATCCGCTCTATGGGGGCATGAATGGCGCTCAGACCGCACACGGCTTCGGCCGTGGTGGTGCTGGCGGCAATGGAGTGCGGCGTGATCCCACCGCCGCGGCCCGAGGCCGCCGCCTTCGACATGCCCGCCCACCCTTGCCGTGCCCTGAACGCGCGGAGCCGGTCGTGGCCCGCAGGAAGAAGACAGACGTGACCTCCACCGAGTGGGAGGCCCAGACCGCCGACTGACGCCCGTCCAGCCGGACGGGTGCCCGCAACAAGCGGAGAACCAAGGAAATTGACCCCATGTACCCGCACGTACATGTGTGTCCGATTTGGGAGGTTTTGTGGTAGCTGTGGTTTCGGACTATGACAAGATCGGTGGCGCTCCCACCGTCCGTGAAGCGGTGGACCGCTTCTACACGGTCGTGTTGGACACTCCCGACCTCAAGCCGTACTTCGACGGCATCGACATGGCGCGGCTCAAGCGGCACATGGTCATGCTGCTGTGCTCCGTCCTCGGCGGCCCCGAGGTGTACGAGGGCCACGACCTGGCCGACGCGCACCGTGGCATGGGCATCACCGATGAGCACTATGACCAGGTCGGCGACATACTCGTCACAGTGCTCCGCGACCTCGGTGCTCCTGAGGAGGTCGTGGGGAACGTCGTGACCGTCCTGGGCCAGGTGCGCGGCTCCATCGTGGAGAAGCCCGCAGAGGCAGCCGGGTAAGTGGACACGCAAGCCTTAAAGGACAGCTGGCACCAGGTCGCCCGGTCGGGTGATCAGGTGCCGCTGTTCTTTTACTCCGCCCTGTTCCTGATGTACCCCGAGACACGCGCCCTGTTCCCGGTGTCCATGGCCACTCAGCGGGATCGCCTCGTCAGCGCGCTGGGGCGCGTCGTCAGCAACGTCGACCATGTGGAAGACGTGGTGCCGTTCCTCCAGCAACTCGGCCGCGACCACCGCAAGTTCGCCGTGGTCACGCAGCACTACCCCGCTGTCGGTCAAGCGCTCCTGGCCACCCTGCAGCACTTCCTCGGCGATCGCTGGACACCTGCTCTAGCCAACGACTGGACGCAGGCGTACGGCCTGGTCGCGAAGGTGATGACCGAGGCGGCCGAAGAGGCGGCGGCCACGACGCCGCCCTGGTGGGACGGCGAGATCATCATGCACGAGCCGCGCGCCCCCGGCATCGCGGTGATCCGGGCTCGCCTGAACTACCCCTACCCCTTCCGCGCGGGCCAGTTCGCGTCGATCTCGGTCGGGCTGCGACCGAGAATGTGGCGCTTCTACTCCTTCGCCAACGCGCCGCGCCGCGACAACACTATTGACCTGCACGTACGGGTGGTCGACGGTGGCGCGGTCAGCACGGCCCTGGTGCACGGCGCGCAACGCGGCGACGCCCTGAAGATCGGCGCACCGCTGGGCGACCGGTTGACGCTCGACACGAACCTGCCCAAGGACCTCCTCCTGATCGCCGGCGGCACGGGCCTGGCTCCTCTCAAGGCGCTCGTGGAGCAGGTGGCCTACGAAGGGGCGCGCTGCAACATCCGCCTCTTCGTGGGCGCCCGGACCTCCCGCGAGCTGTACGACATCGAGGCACTGTCCAAGCTGGACGCCGAGCACCCATGGTTGAGTGTCGTGCCCGTCGTGTCCCATGACGGGCTCTATCGCGGTGAGCGCGGCTATGTGGTGGACGTCGCCCTGAAGGCCTGGCGTGGCCAGGAGGTCTTCGTATGCGGCTCCGAAGAGATGGTTCAGAGCACGATCGCCCGGCTGCTGGACGCCGGCGTGCCTGCCGAGCAAATCCGCTTCGACGAATTCACCAGTGCTGGAGGTAGGGAGCAGTGACGGGAGAGACGCCATGGGCACATAACTCATCGAACGGCCGCCAGCCACTGACGCCGGATCGGGTCAGGAACAAGGACTTCTCACGCGCCAAGCTCGGGAGCCGCGGCTACAACGCGGATGAGGTGCGTACGTTCCTCTATCGCATGGCCGACGACATGGCGGCCAGCGACACGGAGAAGGCCGACCTGCGCGCGGAGGTCGACCGGCTGCGCAACTGGTTCAAGGACCACGGCCACGACACCACTCCGGGCGCCTCGGCCAGGCTCAACGTCGACGCGGTCAACCTCCTCTCCCGCGCTCAGCAGACGGCGGACGCCCAGATAGCCGAAGCGGAGGACTACGCCCGCAGGCTCGTGGGTCAGGCACGCCAGCAGTACGAGCAGATCCTCCAGGAAGCGCAGCAGCAGGCAGAGGAGGCCGCCAGCCAGGCGGTCAACGTCTATCGCTCGAGCGGAGAGGTCCAGTCGGTCGAAGCCGAGGAACTGGAACGCCGGATCGCCTACCTGCGCACCTTCGCGGAGGTCACCCAGGTCCAGCTGCGCGCGGTCCTCGAAGGGCTGGCCAACGAGGTCAACAAGCTGGGCACCCTGCCGGAGACGAGCCGACAGGCCGTCGCCTACTCCTCCTTGGGCTCCTCCTCAGGTTTTTCCACAGGCCCGGACTAGTTCCGGCCAGGAGAGGTCACCAACAACTGGAACTCGCAGACCAAGAGCATTTCTTGCATGCCGCATGCGGTCGTCTGGGATCTCTCGCATGCCCGCGTCCCCTACCGAGAGTCGCGATAGGCGGCTGGGTCACAGTTCGGCGCACGTGATAGATCGCCACGCCTGAACCAGGCGATCATGGGTAGCGCTGAGCAACCACACCCGTAACACCGAACGGACGGAAGCCCAGCATGCTCGCTCTCATTCTGCTCATCTTCGCTCTGGCCTGCTTCGTGCTCGCCGCCTTCAACGTCGGCGGCGGCCGCGTCAACCTCATCGCCCTCGGCCTGGCCCTCTGGGTACTGACCGAGATCATCCCCCACATCAGCGACTTATAGCGGCCGCCAGGGCTCCGCTGCCGTCCTGGGCAAGGACGGCAGCGGAGTGTCATGACTTGACGACGGCACCCACAGCACGGAACTGCTCGATCATGGCCGCGTACCCGCTGCCACCATGCCCATCCGCCACGGCCCGATCGGTCAGGGCCTTGATGAACCTCGGAAGTTCGGCATTCACCCCGAGGGACTCACTCTCGTGGATGAGATGTTCCATCGCGGCGAGGTGAGTATCGATGGTGGAATCAACGGCCGGGTAGGTGCCGTCGTCGATCTGCCGCGCATAGGCGGACACCCAGCCGTTCACGGTTTCGATCCCCTTGTTCGCGATCGGGGCGAACGCCGTGGCGTCCACACCCGCCGCACCGAGCAAGGCGGCACCCTGGAGGAAGCCGTTCAGGATGTTCCACATGAGACTCAGCACGGCCACGTCATACAGCCCCGAAAGGCCGTGGTCCTCGCCGAGGTAGGTCGTCCCCGCGCCAAGGCTCCCCAAGGCCGACTCGTGCAGGTCGAAGGCCGACCGCGGCCCGCTGTAGAGGATGACGGCCTCCGCCCCGACGGCCGCGGGGGTGGCCATGATCGCGCCGTCGAGGTAGGTGCCGCCCCGCCGCGTCACCCACTCGGCGGTCTCGCGGGCCCCCAGCGACGTACCGGAGGTCAGATTCACCAGGACGCGACCGGCGAGCTCCTCTCCCAGCGGATCGAAAAGCTCGCGCACGGCCTCGTAGTCCGAGACGCAGACGACCACGAGCGGGCTGGCCAGGACGGCGTCGCGGACCGAGTCGGCGGCCTTCGCCCCCTGGGCGACAAGGTGTTCGGCCTTCGCCGCCGTACGGTTCCACACGGTCGTGGGGTAGCCGCCGCGCAGGAACGCTCCGGCCAGCTCCTGACCCATCAGGCCGAGACCAATGACCGTCACGTCGCGATTCTGCATCATGCGCTGCTCCCCCGATGGGTTTGAGTGGTCATGGCAGAATCATCAACGTTCACACCGATATGAAGGTCAAGGAGAAGCGAGCGTGCTGATCGGGGAGCTGAGCCGGCGGACCGGAGTCCGCACGCATCAACTGCGTTACTACGAGGCCCAGGGCCTGCTCGAGCCCCGCCGCGCCGCCAGCGGCTACCGCGAATACTCCAGCGATGCCGTCCTGACCGTGACCCAGATCCGGACGTCGATCTGCGGATCGAGGTTCACGACCCGTCCGGACTCACCCCGCGTCGCCTGCGGGACCTCCAGGCCTCGCAAGACCCCCTGCCCGAGGACGCGCTGCCGGGCTTCAGCGAGGAGACCGGAGCCTGGACGTGGACGCCGAACGGCGGCAGACTTCTCACCGTTTACTTGCCGGACGGCGATCCGGCAAGGGACTCCGCGGCCGACGCGGCGGAGTTCGCCCGACAGCTCAAGCCCGTGCTCCTACTGCGGTCACTGCGCGGCCGGCGATGACCGGACTGGTGTGCCACGGCAGGTTGAGCGGCGATCGCTCCCCCGTGGACAATGCCCTGGTGATCCGTCAACGCCTGACCGTCTTGTCCCTGCTCCTGTTCCTGGCGCCAGCCGCTGGTTGCGGGCCCGTCGACAAGGCCCTCGGCAGGCTCACCCTCACCTTGTCGAGCGAGTCCATGGAGCCGACCATCAAGAAGGGCGCCCGTGTGTCGGCGCGGCGGACCGATGACGACTACGTCCCGCGGCGTGGCGACATCGTCGTCTATCGCGCGCCTGATGACTGGTCCCAACTCACCCCGGGCAACACCTACATCTCGCGGGCTATCGGCGTGCCGGGAGACAGGGTGGCGTGCTGCGACGACCCGAAGGCACGGCTCCAGGTGAACGGCGCGCCGCTGGACGAGCCGTTCGTGACGCGCGGTCCGGCCTCGGACCGGTGGTTCGACGTCAAGGTGCCGCAGGACCGCATCTGGATCATGAGCGACAACCGGCGTGTTTCTCTCGATTCCCGTTACCAGATGGACAAGGCCGGCGGCGGCACCATCGGGCGCAAGGACGTCATCGCCGTGGTGGAGGACTGGGAGCAGCCATAGGCTCCACCAGGCTCGCTGTCAAACTGTGTCGTCGAATCCACAGTGGCCACCGCGCCGGAGAATCTTCCGCTCATGTGGTCACCGTACCGAGTGGGAGTGCTCTGAGCTCGAGGAGCGATTCAGTCTGCGGTGAGGCTCAGCGGTGTGGTGACGATCAGGGCCCATTCACCGCCCAGCAGCGAGCCGCCATCGTCGATCCAGGCGATCATCGGTTTGCCCTCGCTGTTCATGGTCATGGCCAGCCCCTCGCCGGCGCCCCGCATCCTGGCTACCGCGGTGCTCTCGCAGCGACGTCCGGTGCAGGTGGCGAGCATGAGCCGGGTTCCGTCCTGGTTCTGGTACGCCACCAGCGGCCGCCCTACCCGATCCAGGACCAGCGCCGGGGTCGTACGGTAGGGGCCTCCCGCGTCCAGCGTGATCACGTCAGCCTGCGCGCAGTCGGACGTGCGGCAGTCGAGCAGCTTGGTCGCGTGATCGTTCATGTCCCGGTAGGCGATCACGGGGTGGCCGTCTGCCCGTACCGCCAACGAGAGGCCCGGCTCCAGGCCCAACCGGTCGTTGACGCTCGTCGGGTAAGGAGGGACGGGCCTGGTCACGCGAGGCTGCAGGCAGGCGGCATCCGCGCAGGAGATCACGTGGATCTGACCGCTGGTGGTGTCGAACCGGGCAGCGACGGGACGGTCGCCGGGCGCCATCGCGACGGCCAGATTGTGCACATCGGACAGGTACGCGCTCGCGTCCAGGTGCGCGACCTGCTTCGTCTCCGGGCGCGAGCAGCTCACGTCCGCGCAGGAAATGAGGGAGACGATGTCCTTGGTCGGACTGGTGTCACCCTTCACCTGCTCCTTGTCGGCGAAGGCGATGACCAGGCCGCCGCCCTGCCGCACGGCCAGCGCCACCCCGGTGTACTCCGCCGGATAGTTCGCCCTCGCGATGTTCCAGTTGCCGGGGGCGGGCACACACTTGTTCGCCTCACACGTCAGCAGTCTGAGTGCCTGATGTGACCAGGTGGTCAGTAGGAGCCGTCCGTCGGGCAGGCGTGCGCTGACCGCGCCGGGGGCCCCGTCCGTGTTGGCACTCGGCGGCTCCGCCCACGTGAAAGTCGTCTTCTGGCAGGAGGCGTCGGAACAGGCCAGCAAGCTGGCATAGTCCTCGAAGCCGTCGATGACCATGGTCAGGCCCGTGCCGAGGCCGGGGTGCACGTCCCGCAGGTCCATAGGCCGCAATTCAGGGTCGCGATCCTCGGAGGAGCCGGATCTGCCCGCCGGCTGCCACGACTCGGTGATGTTGGTCTCGGCGACCTCCAGCCAGCCGAACGGATTGAGCAGTACGACTCCGCTGAACAGCAGCCCGGGCAGCAGCGCTGCCAGCAGGAGAATAGGCCTGACCGGGCGCGACAATGTGGCCTTGGGCAGGCCGTGGGCCAGGTTCGAATCGTTCACCTCGGTGCGCCAAGCCATGCAGTGGAGGAACTGGCGCGCGACCACGGCTGCCTGGAAGGGCGTGATGGCCAGTGCCAGCACGGTTCCGACCAGACCCCATCCGATGGTCGCGAGCGGGTCGGGGAGCAGGCGCAGCCCTGACTCGAGAGCCCACATCGTCGCGCCGGGGACGAGGAAGACTCCGAAGGCCATCGTCAACGCGGTCGGCAAGAAACTCAACTCGGTCAAGCGGTAGGCGCGGCGGATCGAGTCGAGCCCCGAGCAGCCGTGCAGCAGGATGCCGGGCACGGCCAGCAGGCCTGGCATCGCCGCGTACGCGGCCACCACCAACACCACTGTGGCCAGCCACTGCTGATCAGTCGCCATCAGCACACCGGCCCCCGCGGCCCCGGTCGCTCCGAACGCCAGCGCGGCAATCAAGAGCAGGACGAGCAGGGACGGCAACCGTCGTACCGTCGCTCGCAGTGCCTCAACGGGCGATACGTGCTGGTCGACCAGGTGACCCGTGGCCATGATCACTGTTGCGGGGAACACCACGATCTCCCCGGCGAGCGCGATCGCCGCCGGCACCAGCGTCCAGATCAGAAGCGGGGCATCGGACGTCCCGATCAGCTGGAACTGCTGGTTGACCAGCGCCGCCGAGTCGCCGGCCGTTACCGTCAGGGCCAGCAGAGACAGCGCGGCGAGCGGCACGTGCACCAGCACGCTGGGCAGCGCGAGCCGGACCAGATGCCGCCCGGCATCCAGATAGCTCCGGAACAGCACACCGTACTTGCGCAGTCGTTCGACGTGCTCCATCGAGATCACCTACGGCAGTGAGATCACGGGTGAAACGGTGACATGGTGTTTTCGACGGTTCGCTTCCAACTCGCCGAAAATGGTCTGATCCGGGCATCGGCTGAGGGAGCCGGGGGTCAGGGCAGATTGAGCGGCGTGGTCACGACCAGGTCCCAGCCGTTCCAGGCGTCCATCCAGGCGATCATCGGCCGACCGTGGCCGTCCAACGCCATGGCCAGGCCGTCATCACCGCCGCGCCGGATCGTCGTGACCGGGGTACGCGTGCAGCGTGTTCTCGTGCAGGCGGCGATGACGATCCGTTCGCGGTCGAGGTCCTGGTAGGCCACCAGCGCCCGCCCGTCCCGGTCCAGCACCATTGCCAACCCCGTGTTGTGACCGGGTTCGGACAGTCTGGCCGTATCGGCCCGCGAGCACTCGCGGGTGCGGCAGTCCAGCAGCCTGATCGCGCCGTCGCTCACGTCCCGGTAAGCGATCAGCGGCAGGCCGTCAGCCCGGACCACCATGGCGGTGTCGTCTCGGTGGGCGCGGCCGGAGTAATCGGGCGAAACTTCCCAGACGGGCTGTCCTACGCGCGCCTTGGCGCAGGCGGAATCGTCGCAGGAGATCACGAAGATCGAGCCGGTGTCGCGGTCGAAGCGCATCATGACAGGGCGGTCGTCGGGACCCACGCCCGCGACGAGGCCGCGCCTGTCGAACCTGTATCTGTCGGCGGGAAGCTTGGCGAGCTCCTTGGTGCGTGGACGGGTGCAGGCCGGATCGTCGCAGGTGGTGATCGAAAGCCCTTCCTCGTCGACGTCACGCTTACTCCAGGGGAGCTCGTGGAGCTGGGCGACCACCAGACCGCCACCGGGCCGTGCCGCCAGGGCGACTGTCCCGTGCTGGTTGGTCTGCGTCACCTCCGTGATCGGCTTGCCGCCAGGTGCCGGGACACAGCCCGTCGCGTCGCAAATCAGCAGCCCGAGCCGGGCGCGCCATTTCTCGGGGTCCCGTCTCAGCTCGTCTTCGTCCACTCTCTCCAGCGCCCACGTCGACACGACGAGACGGCCGTCCGTCAGCCGGGCGCTGGCCGCTGCGTACCCACCGGCGACGTCGACCGGCTCGGCCCAGGTGAACCGGGTTCGAGCGCAGCTGCTGTCCATGCAGGTCAGCAGCTTCGCCTCGCCCGAGCCGTCCATGAGCATGACCATGCTTCCGCCCGGCCCCGCATGTAGGGCTTGCAGATCCGACCTGTCAAGCTCCGGCTTCGGACGCTCATCCTTAGACACCTCGAAGTCCGGGTCGCGTGGCCAGTTCTCCGTGACGGCCGTCTCGGAGACCTCCAGCCAGCCGAGCGGGTTGATCAGCACAGCTCCGCCGTACAGCAGGCCGGGCAGGAGCAACGCCGCGAGCACCGGCCCGCGCCTGGCCCGGCGTGGCGTGCTCGCCGGCAGACCGTCGACGATCTTCTCGAACTCGGTGATCGTCCCCTTGATACCCAGGCGGTGCAGGAACAGGCGGGCGATCACGGTCGCCTGGAACGGCACGGTGACCAGCGCCAGCAGGTAACCGGCCACGGCCGGCGCGATGGGTAGCCCGGACACAGCCCAGTTCACCGCCTTCGCGGCCAGCGCGGGGAAGAGCACGACGCCAAAGGCCAGCGTGAGCGGCGTCGCCCAGGAGGCGCCGGCCGTCACCCAGTAGGCGCGAGCGAGCGCGCCCCTCGCGGACCGGCCTTCCAGGACCATGGGCGCCACGGCCAGCAGGCACGGCATCGCGGACAGGGTCAGGACCGCCATGACGGCGTAAGCCGTGACCTGCGCCCCGGTCCACATGAGAATGCCGAACCCGGCCGCCAGAGCCACCGCGAACGCCACCACGCCGACCAGGATGAGTAGGGCCATCGCGGGCCAGCGCCGGGCCGCGGCCCGCATCGCGTCGGAGGTGGAGACGCCCTTGCCGACCAGCCGTCCGGTGGCGAGCACCACCGTCGCGGGCAGTGCCACCGCCTGTCCGGCCGCTGAGAGGACCAGCGTCGCAGCCGACCACACCAGCAAGGATGTACCAGGCGCGCCGATCAGCTCGAAGTCGCTGTTGACCACCCCCGCTGAACCGTCCACGAGCAGAATCAGCGCCGACGCCGCGAGCAGGCCGATCGGCAGGAATACCGCAACGGCAGGCACTGCGAGCCGGATCAGGTGCCGCCCCGCGGTGGCGTAGGCCAGCCAGACCACGCCGCCCCGCCGCACCTCATCCCGGGCATGCGCGTGGTGATCGTCCACAACGCCGCCCTCGGGGCTCTCATCCGAAGATCCAGGGCGTACGAGCAGGATCAGCATCTGCACCCAGAGGCACGCGCGCGGCCTGATCCGCGGCTTGGCGAACAGTTGATCAGGCCCGGACATGGAGGCCTCCAGCAGGACAGGGGGTGGCCGTGAGCCTAGATTCTGCGTCGTTCGTGAATGATGCCGAAGACCCCTTCGGTATCGGATCGAACCCGCGACTGGCCGCGTTCCGTACTCCAACCGCGCAAGGCGCGCTTTCCGGCATCGTGTCGGGCTTGATCCCGGGACATACTCGGGTGCTTGCCCGCAGCACCAAGTTCTTTAGCAAGGACGGGCAGGTGCACAGGAGTGTCGGTGTGAAGATCATCCATCTGATCGATGTCGGGCAGGCGGGGTACGCCCGAGACGAAGCCGCCCGATGGGAGCCACTGCTCCAAGCTGGGGGAATGGTCGATGCAGCAGGTTCAGCGGGTCGACACGCAGGCATGGGTCAGCGAGCTGGAGGAGACCCGGCTCGCCAAGTACATGGAGCAAGTGCGGCACGTTCTGCGACTCAGCCGCCTGCCGGATCCGCCGCTACCCGCCCCGGGGCATGCGGCACTTGACGCACGGGTGACGCACGGTCAACCAAAAAGCCCCTTCCCCGGAATCCCGGAAAGGGGCTTTGACCTGCTGGTGGGGCTACCAGGACTTGAACCTGGGACCTCTTCCTTATCAGGGAAGCGCTCTAACCGTCTGAGCTATAGCCCCGCGTACGCCAAACGGTATCGCATCCCCACCAGGGAAGGCGAACCGGTTGTTCGGACGAGGAAAAGCTTACCGCCTCTCCCGAGTTGCTCGCGCCGCCCCCGAAAGATCGACGGCGACGCGAGCCAAAAAGCCGCAAAACCAAGAGCCACAGAACCACGAACCACGAACCACGAACCGGAAGCTACTCCGCCTCGCTGAAGGTCACCTCGACGCCGCCCACCAGGTCGGAGGCCACGTTGTAGATGACCGCCCCCAGCGTGGACAGTGCCGTGATCAGCACCACGTTCACCGCGCCGATGAGGGCGGTGTAGCCGAGGATGCGGACCGGCTCGAACCAAGAGGCGATGTCGATCGGGATCGAGTTCTGCCCCTGCTCACCCTTGCCGAGCTGGTTGACCAGGTCCACGAGCGAGTCGAACACGCCCAAGGCGGACAGCACGCCGTACAGGACGGCCACTGCCACGAACAGCACCACGAAGCAGACGAGGGAGACCACGAAGCTGAACTTCATGGCCGACCACGGCTCGACGCGACGCAGGACCAAGTGGGCCTTGCGGGGGAGACGGGCCCCCGCGGAGCTTGAGGGCTTCTTCTTGGGCATCTCGACAAGCGGAGGGGCCTCGGAAGTCAGCGAGGGACGGAGGCGGACCGTCTCGTTGCCCTCCGTCGTCTGCTCCTCCCCTGGCTGAGCCGTGGCCGGCGGCACCACTCCTTGCGGAGGCGTCGCCTTCTCCTCGTCGACCGCTCCGTCGAAGATCTCGGTTTCATTGGACTTCTTCGGCTGCTGGCCGTTCTCCCGGGCCGCCTTAGTCCTGGCGGAGCCACCCTGGGCGCTCATGACCTACTCTCCTCCCCCGTCTTCCTCAATCTCCACCGAAGTCTCCATGGACTCGGCGTTCCGGGCGAGGGCCACCACGCTGTCGCCTTCGGCGAGATTCATCAAACGCACTCCCATGGTCTGGCGGCCGGACTGCTTGATCTCGCCGGCACTCGTCCGGATCACCCCGCCGGCGGATGTGATCGCGAAGACCTCATCCTCTGGGTTGACCATGACTGCTCCGACCAGCTTGCCACGGGAACTGACGATTTTCGCAGTCAGCACGCCCCTACCGCCACGTCCTTGAACTGGATACTGCTCGACGGGTGTCCGCTTTGCGTACCCAGCCTTGGTCGCGATAAGCACATGTTGACCATCGGCAATTCTATTCATGGCGAGAAGTTCGTCACCATCAAGGAATCTCATGCCGATGACGCCGCTGGTCGCCCGGCCCATCGGGCGCAGCGCTTCGTCGGAGGCGGTGAAGCGGACGGACTGCGCGCCCTTGGAGACGAGCAGCAGATCGTCCTCCTCGGAGACCAGGCGGGCCCCGATGACCTCGTCGTCGTCCCGCAGGTTGATCGCGATCAGACCACCGGACCTGGGGGAGTCGTACTCGGACAGGCGGGTCTTCTTCACCAGGCCGCTGCGGGTGGCCAGCACGAGGTAAGGGGCGACGTCGTAGTCACGTAGGTCGAGGACCTCCATGACGGTCTCGTCGGGCTGCATGGCCAGCAGGTTCGCCAGGTGCATGCCGCGCGCGTCGCGTGCCGCGTCGGGGAGTTCGTACGCCTTGACCCGGTAGACGCGGCCCTTGTTCGTGAAGAACAGCAACCAGTGGTGGGTCGTGGTGACGAAGAAGTGGTCGACGATGTCGTCTTGACGCAGCTGTGCGCCCCTGACGCCCTTGCCTCCGCGCTTCTGCGCCCGGTAAAGGTCGGTACGGGTGCGCTTGGCGTAGCCACCGCGGGTGATGGTGACGACGATCTCTTCCTCGGCGATGAGGTCTTCGATCGACATGTCGCCGTCGTACGCGACGATCTCGGTCTGCCGGTCGTTGCCGAAACGGGCGACGATCTCGGCCATCTCGTCACCGACGATCTGGCGCTGCCGGGGCTCCGAACTCAGGATGTCCTGGTAGTCGGCGATCGCCGTCATCAGCGTGTCGTACTCGTCCTGGATCGCCTGGCGCTCCAGGGCGGCGAGCTTGCGCAGCTGCATGTCGAGGATGGCCTGCGCCTGGATCTCGTCGATCTCCAGCAGCGTCATCAGGCCGCCCTGGGCCTCCGCGGCCGACGGCGAGCGCCTGATCAGCGCGATGACCTCGTCCATCCGGTCGAGCGCCTTGAGCAGCGCCCGCAGGATGTGGGCCCGCTCCTCGGCCTTGCGCAGCAGGTAGCGCGTCCGGCGGACGATGACCTCGATCTGGTGCGCCACGTAGTAGGTGATGAACTGGTCGAGCCGCAGCGTGCGTGGCACCCCGTCGACCAGGGCCAGCATGTTGGCGCCGAAGGTGTCCTGGAGCTGGGTGTGCTTGTACAGGTTGTTGAGCACGACCTTGGCGACGGCGTCGCGCTTGAGCACGATGACCAGCCGCTGGCCGACCCGCGACGACGACTCCTCGCGGACGTCGGCGATGCCGGTGACCTTGCCCTGCTTGACCAGCTCAGCGATCTTGTAGGAGAGGTTGTCGGGGTTGACCTGGTAGGGGAGCTCGGTGACGACGAGGGCGTGCCGGCCCTTGTTGTCCTCCTCGACCTCGACGACGGCTCGCATGGTGATCGAGCCGCGGCCGGTGCGGTAGGCGTCCTCGATGCCCCGGCGG
This sequence comes from Nonomuraea aurantiaca, assembly GCF_020215705.1. Classification (GTDB taxonomy): domain Bacteria; phylum Actinomycetota; class Actinomycetes; order Streptosporangiales; family Streptosporangiaceae; genus Nonomuraea; species Nonomuraea aurantiaca. The sequence continues at coordinate 42,568 of NZ_JAIWNB010000028.1, forward strand.
CCGACGATCAGGCCCTTGGTCGGGAAGTCGGGGCCCTTGACCCGCGCGATGGCCGCCTCGAGCAGCTCCTCTTCGGAGGCCTCGGGGTTGTCCAGCGCCCACTTGACGGCCTCGGCCACCTCGCGCAGGTTGTGCGGCGGGATGTTGGTCGCCATGCCGACCGCGATGCCGCCCGAGCCGTTGACCAGCAGGTTGGGGAAGCGCGCCGGGAGTACGACGGGCTCCTGGGAGCGGCCGTCGTAGTTGGGCTGGAAGTCGACGGTGTCCTTGTCGATGTCGCGCAGCATCTCCATGGCGATGGGCGCGAGCTTGCACTCGGTGTAGCGCATCGCCGCGGGCGCGTCGTTGCCCGGAGAGCCGAAGTTGCCCTGCCCGTCGACCAGCGGGTGGCGCAGCGACCAGGGCTGCGCCAGGCGTACGAGGGCGTCGTAGATCGAGGAGTCGCCGTGGGGGTGGTAGGAACCCATGACGTCACCGACGACGCGCGAGCACTTGAAGTAGCCGCGGTCGGGGCGGTAGCCGCCGTCGTACATCGCGTAGAGCACGCGGCGGTGCACCGGCTTGAGACCGTCACGCACGTCCGGCAGGGCACGCGAGACGATGACCGACATCGCGTAGTCCATGTAGCTGCGCTGCATCTCGGTCTGGATGTCGACCGGTTCGATGCGGTCCGAAGACGGTGGAGGCGGAGTGTTCACTTCCGTCACGTGTGAAGATCCTTTTCTACTGTACGGCCGTGCGCTACACGTCTAGGAAACGGACATCTCGCGCATTGCGGATGATGAAGGCTCTGCGTGCCTCGACGTCCTCACCCATGAGCACGCTGAACATCTCGTCGGCCTGAGCCGCGTCATCAAGCGTGGCCTGGAGCAGGACGCGGCTGTCGGGGTTCATGGTGGTCTCCCACAGCTGGTTGGCGTTCATCTCGCCGAGACCCTTGAACCGCTGGACCCCGTCGTGGGCACGGGGGTCACGCTTGCCGCGGCCGATGCCGTCCTCGATGATCGCGTCGCGTTCGCGGTCGGAGTAGGCGTAGGAGGCGTCGTCGCCCTTGCGGTCCCACTTGATCTTGTAGAGAGGCGGCTGCGACAGGTAGACGTGGCCGCCCTCGATCAGCGGGCGCATGAACCTGAACAGCAGCGTCAGCAGCAGCGTGGTGATGTGCTGGCCGTCGACGTCGGCGTCGGCCATCAGGATCAGCTTGTTGTAGCGCAGCTTGCTGATGTCGAACTCATCGTGCACGCCGGTGCCCATGGCCGTGATCAGCGACTGGACCTCGGTGTTCTGCAGGACCTTGTCGACCCTGGCCTTCTCGACGTTGAGGATCTTGCCGCGGATCGGCAGGATCGCCTGGAAACGCGAGTCGCGGCCGCCCTTGGCAGAGCCGCCGGCCGAGTTGCCCTCGACGATGAACAGCTCGCACTTGTCGGGGTCGTTCCACTGGCAGTCGGCCAGCTTGCCCGGCAGGCCGCTGCCCGACTCCAGCAGCGACTTGCGCCGCGTCAGGTCGCGGGCCTGGCGAGCCGCGAGGCGGGCCCTGGCGGCCTGCAGCGACTTGTTGATGATGTCCTTGGCCTCGCCGGGGTTGCGCTCGAACCAGGCGCGCAGGTGGTCGTTGCAGGCCTTCTGGACGAACGACTTGGCCTCGGTGTTGCCGAGCTTCGTCTTGGTCTGCCCCTCGAACTGCGGGTCGGCCAGCTTGATCGAGACGATCGCGGTCAGGCCCTCGCGGACGTCCTCGCCGGAGAGGTTGTCGTCCTTGCCCTCCTTGAGGAACTTCTGCTCGCGCGCGTAGCGGTTGACGATCGACGTCAGCGCCGCGCGGAAGCCCTCCTCGTGGGTGCCGCCCTCAGCCGTGTTGATGGTGTTGGCGAAGGTGTAGACGGACTCGCTGTAGGAGTTGTTCCACTGCATGGCGATCTCTACGGAGACGCCGTCGCCGTGCTCCTCGAAGTCGATGACCGACGCGTGCGCGGGCTCCTTCTTGGAGTTGAGGTGCGTCACGAAGTCGGACAGACCGCCCTGGTAGCAGTAGGTGACCTCGACGACCTCGCCGTTGACGTGGTCGGGCCGCTCGTCGCGCAGCACGATCGTCAGGCCCTTGTTGAGGAAGGCCATCTCCTGGAAGCGCCGCGAGAGCGTCTCGAAGTTCCAGGTGGTGGTCTCGAAGATCCCCTCGTCGGCCCAGAACGTGATCGTGGTGCCGGTCTCGGTGGTCTCCCCGTCCGTCGCCAGCGGCGCGGTCGGCTTGGAGTGCTCGTAGCGCTGCCGCCAGATGTGGCCGTTCTGCTTGACCTCCACCTCCATGGCGGTGGACAGCGCGTTGACGACGGCCGAGCCGACGCCGTGCAGACCTCCGGACACGGCGTACGACTTGCCGTCGAACTTGCCGCCCGCGTGCAGCGTGGTCAGCACGACCTCGACGGCGGAACGCTTCTCGACCGGGTGGATGCCGGTCGGGATGCCGCGGCCGTTGTCGATGACCCGCACACCGTTGTCGGCGAGCAGGGTGACGTCGATGCGGTCGGCGTGGCCGGCGAGGGCCTCGTCCACCGAGTTGTCGACGATTTCGTAGACCAGATGATGCAGACCGCGCTCACCGGTCGAGCCGATATACATACCCGGGCGCTTGCGAACCGCCTCAAGCCCTTCGAGTACGGTGATTGAGCTAGCGTCGTAGGACAAGTGCCAAATCCTCCTGCCGCGGACACGCGGCGGGGGAGCGACACTTGTCAAGCTGCCCCTGCCGTGCCCGTCACCGTCGTGAGTGCCCCGTTGCGTTGATCACCCGGGGGAATCGGCGCTGCATGCGTGCCGGGGGTGACACGCAAACGGACGTGTCCGGAATCCGGTTTCATTCTACCGGCTCTGAGGGCCCAAGGTGGCATTGAACGCGCCTGTAACGGCCTGTCGCTTGATTTCCCCCTCTTCGAGCATCCCCCCACAGGAATGGGGGTCATCGCGTCTGCGGCTCTCTGATGGGTTTTCTCGCCGATCCGGCTCCTGGGTTACGCGCCGATCCGGGTCAGCCGTAGGTGTCTCCCGGGCCCTTGCTGCCGGTCACTCTCAGGCCGCCGGCCGCGCGCGGGGCGTTCTGCGGGCCTCTGACCTTCACCTTCGTCACCGTGCCGTGGCCCAGCTCCTCGTTGAGCCGGCGTACGAGAGTGCGCGCGAGCAGGCGCACCTGGGTCGCCCACGCGGTGGAGTCGGCCAGGATGAGCACCTCGCCGTCGTCGAACGAATCGGGCTTGGTGTGCGCGGCCAGCTCGGGGCCGACGATGTCGGACCAGCGGCCGAACACCCCGCCGACGGCCGCCGACCGCTCCCAGCCGCGGTCGGCCAGCAGGTCGGAGATCGCGCGTCCGAAAAGCTGCGGATCGCCGGCGTCCCTGCGCGCGCCCGCCCTGCGCCTGGGCTCGCGGCGGGGCAGCTGGCCGCGCTTGGCCGCGTCGGCCTTGGCCTGGGCCAGCTTCTCCCTGGCCATCGCCGCGCCCCTGGCCGTGGGGTTGTCCTCGACGGGCACCCGGGGGGCGCCGTCGGCGGCGGGCACCCTGGAGGTGCCGCCGGCGGGCATCTTTGAGGTGTCGTCAGCGGACACGCGTCACGCTCCCTTCGGCGACGTCGAACCTGGCCCCGATCAACTCCCCGGGCACGTCGTCGGCCACAGCCGCGGTGATGAGCACCTGCTCGGCGGGGGCGACGATCTCGGACAGGCGGCGCCTGCGCTGGCTGTCGAGCTCGGCGAAGACGTCGTCCAGGATCAGCACCGGGTCACCGCCATCGGCCCGGAGCAGGTCGTAGGCGGCCAGGCGCAGCGCCAAGGCGAAGGACCACGACTCGCCATGGCTGGCATAGCCGCGCGCGGGCAGCTCGCCGATGCCGAGGATCAGGTCGTCGCGGTGCGGGCCGACGAGCGTGACACCCCGCTCCAGCTCGGCCGCGCGGACTTCCAATAGCCGCTCGCGGAGTCGTTCTTCAAGGGTTTTCCCCAAGTCTGTGGATAACGTCTGTGTATCGGAAGATCCCGTCTCACCGGGGACTTCGTCCTCAGCCGCGTCGCTGCCTGTGGACAAACTGCTGCGATAGGCCAGGGTCGCGGGGGCGCTCGTGGGGGCGAGCGCGGCATAGGCTCCGGCGACCAGCGGGCGCAGCGCGTCGATGAGATCGAGCCGCGCCTGGAGGAGCTCCGCACCGTGTCTCGCCAGATGCGCGTCCCAGACCTCCAGAGTGCTCAGGACGTCTCCGGCGCCCGCCGCCGAGAATCCTGTGTCACTCTCGGCCCTTCGGGCGCTCCTGGCCCCTCTGCGGGCCTGGGAGGCGGCACGCAGGAGCGCTCCTCGCTGCTTCAGCACGCGGTCGTAGTCGGCGCGTACGCCGGCGAACCGCGGAGTGCGGCTCACCAGCAGCTCGTCGAGGAAGCGCCGCCGCTCGGAGGGATCGCCCTTGACCATCGACAGGTCCTCGGGGGCGAACAGCACCGTGCGCAGCAGGCCGATGACGTCGCGCGGCCTGGACACGGGGGAGCGGTTGAGCCGGGCGCGGTTGGCGCGTCCCGGGTTGATCTCCAGCTCGACCAGCGCCCGCCGGTCGTCCCTGTGGATGGCGCAGCGCACGATGGCCCGGCTCGCGCCCTGCCGTACGAGAGGCGCGTCGCTCGCCACCCGGTGGCTGGAGTGCGTCGCGACGTAGCCGAGGGCTTCGACCAGGTTGGTCTTGCCCTGGCCGTTGGGCCCCACGAACGCCGTGACGCCCGGCTCCAGGCCGAGCTCCACGGACGCGTAGGACCGGAAGTCGGTCAGCGACAGGTGGGCGACGTGCACCCCAAGAAGGTTAGTGGGCCACGCAGGTCACTGGGGTCACCGGCATGCACCTGTGGAAAACCGGTGTCGGGATCAGCGCACGTTCGGCGGGGTCACGTCGGCGCCGGGGGAGTCGGCGCCCATGCCCGTCGAGCCCTCCGCCGAGGCGATCGGGTGGCCGCCGAACTGGTTGCGCAGCGCGGCCACCACCTTCATCGCCGGCGGGTCCTCCTGGCGCGAGGCGAACCTGGCGTACAGCGCGGCGGTGATCACCGGCAGCGGCACGGCGTGGTCCACCGCGGCCTGCACGGTCCACCGGCCCTCGCCGGAGTCCTGTGCGTAACCGCGCAGCTCCTCGAGGTGCTCGTCGCTGTCGAGCGCCCGCACCAGCAGGTCGAGCAGCCAGGAGCGGATGACCGTGCCGGTGCGCCAGCTGCTGAAGCAGCCCTTGACGTCCTTGACGATGTCGGAGGCTTCCAGGAGCTCCCAGCCCTCGGCGAAGGACTGCATCATGCCGTACTCGATGCCGTTGTGGACCATCTTGGCGAAGTGGCCCGCGCCGACCTCGCCCGCGTGGACGAAGCCGTCCTCGCCTTCGGGCTTGAGCGTCTCGAAGATCGGCATCAGGTGCTGGACCACGGCCTCGTCACCGCCGCACATCAGCGCGTAGCCGTTCTGCAGCCCCCAGACGCCGCCGCTCACGCCGCAGTCGACGAAGCGGATGCCGCGCTCGGCGAGCTCGGCCGCGTGCTTCTGGTCATCCACATAGTGTGAATTACCGCCATCGATGACGATGTCGCCCTCGGAGAGGAGCTTGCCGAGCTCGTCGACCGTCTGCTGGGTGGGCTTGCCGGCCGGGACCATCACCCAGACGGCGCGCGGCGCCTCCAGCCGGTCGACCAGCTCTTTCAAGCTGCCGACGTCGCTGGCCTCCCGGTGGTGGTCGTAGCCCACGACCTCGTGACCTCCGCGGCGCAGCCTTTCGGCCATGTTGCCGCCCATCCTGCCAAGTCCGACCATGCCGATCTGCATGATGTACCAACTCCCCTAGTCAGGCCTCCATAATCCCCGATGGGATTTTCAGCTCGACAAGCGGATCGGCATGATCAGGTAACGGTAGTCGGGGACTCCGCCGTCATCCACAGGCTTTCCACCGGTGAGGATGGCGGGCTTGGTCGACGTGGTCATCTGCAGCCGGGCGACGTCCGAGTCGATCGCGCCCAGCCCCTCCAGCAGGAACTGGTGGTTGAAGGCGATGTTCATCTCCTCGCCCTCGTAGTCCACCGGCAGCACCTCGACGGCCTGGGCCTCGTCGCCGCTTCCGGCCTCCAGCACGACCTCGCCGCTCTTGAACGCCAGGCGTACGGGAGTGTTGCGCTCGGCGACCAGGGCCACGCGCTTGACCGCCTCGACGAACGAGCTTGTGGACAGGTCGGCGCGCGCCGAGAACTCCGTCGGCAGCAGCGAGCGGTATTTGGGGAACTCGGGGTCGAGCAGCCGCGTCGTGGTCCGCCGCCCGGCGCTGGAGAAGCCGATCATGCCCTCTCCGGTGCCGCCCGCCGCGCTGAGCGCGATCTCCACCTCGGCGCCGGTCGCGCCGAGCGCCTTGGCCGAGTCGGCCAGCGTCTTGCCGGGGATCATCGCGATCGCCGCGAAGTCGGGCTGGTCGGGCTGCCATTTCAGCTCGCGTACGGCCAGGCGGTAGCGGTCGGTCGCGGCGAGGGTCACGGTGTCGCCCTCGATCTCCATGCGTACGCCGGTGAGCATGGGCAGCGTGTCGTCCCTGCCCGCGGCGACGGCGACCTGGCCGACGGCGGAGGCGAAGACGTCGCTGCCCACCCGGCCGGCGGCCGGCGGCATGGCCGGCAGCGACGGGTAGTCCTCCACCGGCATGGTCAGCAGGGTGAACCGGGCGCTGCCACAAGTGACGACCGCCTTGGCCCCCTCCACGACGAAGTCCACAGGCTGTGCGGGAAGCGCGCGGGTGATCTCGGCGAGCAGCTTGCCGGAGACCAGGACCACGCCGGCCTCACCGGTGTGGAGTTCGAGCGTCACCTCGGCGGAGACCTCGTAGTCGAAGCCCGACAGCTTCAGCTGCTGGTCCTCGGTGACCTCCATCCGCATTCCGGCGAGAACGGGGACCGACGGCCGCGCGGGGAGGCTGCGTGCCGTCCATGCCACCGCCTCTGCGAGGACGTCTCGCTCGATTCGGAACATCACGGTCATCAGCCTCCTGAGTTCGTCGTTGATTCAAGTGTTGCCTCTCCCGCACTCGAGTTCCGGGAGAACCCCTCTATGGGTCTTGAGTTTCTTAGTAAGAGAGATAGGTGGTCTTCACACTAGGGACTGTGGATAGTGTGGACAACCGGCGTTTCCCCTGGTCAGCTTGCGTGGCGTCGCCCACATGCTCGGTGGATTACGCCTGGGGGAAACTTCGGCGCCTGGGGATGAAGTTTCGTTGCCCACAGCTCGTCCCCAGATCATGGTGCGTTCATCCACTGGTCATCCACCGGCTTTCCACAGGTTATCCACGGGCTAAACGGCCTCGTGGGAGACCCTTTTTCGACTGTGCACAGGCCGTCCACAAGTCATCCACCGGATGTCCCCAGGTTGTCCTCAGGATGTCCCCAACTTTATCCCCAGGCATCGCGCAGGATTTTTCAGGCGAAGATGGGGCGTACGGCCGCCGCGATCTGACGTTTCCCCTGATCCACAGTGTTATCCACAGGCTGTGCATGACGGTCAGGATCCGCGCGACGTCTGTTTGATACGCATTGTTAGCTCGTTGACCTGGTTGTACATCGACCTGCGCTCCGCGATGAGCGAGCGGATCTTGCGCTCGGCGTGCATCACGGTCGTGTGATCGCGGCCGCCGAACTGCTGCCCGATCTTCGGCAGCGACAGGTCGGTCAGCTCGCGTACCAGATACATGGCGATCTGCCGGGCGTTGACCAGTGCCCTGCTGCGCGAGCTGCCGCAGAGGTCGTCGATGCTGATGCCGAAGTATTCGGCGGTCTTGGCCATGATCGTGGCGATGGTGATCTCATGGCCGCCGTCGGAGGTGATCAGGTCCTTCAGCACCACCTCGGCCAGCTGGAGGTCGACGCCCTGCCGGTTGAGGCTGGCGAAGGCGGTGACCCTGATCAGGGCGCCCTCCAGCTCGCGGATGTTGGTGGAGATGCGGCTGGCGATGTACTCCAGGACCTCGGGCGGGGCGGCCAGGCCCTCCTGGATGGCCTTCTTCCTGAGGATCGCGATGCGGGTCTCCAGCTCGGGCGGCTGGACATCGGTGATCAGGCCCCACTCGAACCGGTTACGCAGCCGGTCCTCCAGCGTGATCAGCTGCTTCGGCGCCCGGTCGCTGGAGATCACGATCTGCTTGTTGGCGTTGTGGAGGGTGTTGAAGGTGTGGAAGAACTCCTCCTGCGTCTGCTCCTTGCCCTCCAGGAACTGGATGTCGTCCACGAGCAGGATGTCGATCGCCCGGTAGCGGCCGCGGAAGCCGTCGGCCTTGTGGTCGCGGATGCTGTTGATGAAGTCGTTGGTGAACTCCTCCGAGCTCACGTACCTCACCCGCGCGCCGTCGTACAGGCTCTGGGCGTAATGCCCGATCGCGTGCAGGAGGTGGGTCTTCCCCAGGCCCGAGTCGCCATAAATAAAGAGGGGGTTGTACGCCTTTGCCGGGGATTCGGCTACGGCCACCGCGGCCGCGTGGGCGAATCGGTTGCTGGCCCCGATGACGAATGTCTCGAAGGTGTACTTCTGGTTGAGCCGGGCGGGTTCGCTGGGCTTGTTGCTCTTCGCTTCCCAGCGGTTGTGCGTCGGCTCCGGCAGTTTCTCCACAGGCGACTGGCCCTGTTCAAAAGAGAACGTGGGCTGTGGATATTCGGTGGATATCTGGGCCGGGTCCGGCTGTGGAGAATAGAACTGCGGAGGCTCGGAAGCCTGGTAGTGCTGGGCCGATGGGGGCTGTGCATAACGTGGCTGGGGGTCCAGGCCCTGGGGATAATTTTGAGCCACAGGCTGTGGATGAAGGTCCGGCATCTGCTGCTCGGGGGCCGTCGTGTCGATCATCACGGCCAGGCGCATCGCCCGCCCGAGCTCCTGGGAGAGCGCGTGGGCCACGAGGGGGCGCAGCTTCCCCTCGATGAGGTCCTTCAGGAAGTCGTTGGGGACGCCCAGCACGATCGTGTCGTCGGCCTGGGCGATCGGGCGCACCATGGAGAGCCAGGTGCGCTGCTGTATGGGGACGTTCTCGTTGAGGAAGTTGCTCAGGGCCCTCGCCCATACCGTGCCGAGGTCGACATGGTTCATGTGCGGTACCCCTCCTTCCTCTCGCGGCCCCCCGCGATCGATCGTTTACCGCCTGCCCAGTGCGGGCATTGGCCTGTTGCGGCCTGGTTATTGGCGCTTCGCACACGTACGTCACAAGTCGTCGGTGCACCGTCACTGGCTGTCCACCGGGGCGAGTTATCCACATGGAGCTCCCACCCGCAAGCGCGGCCGGCGCCTTGGTCCACAGCGTGGCGGCCGAGCTGGACACCCACACCATCCACAGGCCATCCACAGGTTATGCACAGGCCTTGAGCGGCTCTGGGAGGGCTGACAGTAGCTCTGTGCACAGCTGTGTTCAAGCGTTGTCCACAGCCTAGTGGTACCTGAGTGCACATACTGTGGACGTGGCCGAGGATGTGGAAAACCCGCATGTGGATTAGTGGATAACTCGCTCGCTCGGCCGCCAGTTTGACCTGGGGCATGCTTGCCCCGTAACGTGCCATGGTCGGCTTGTCACGCGACGGCTATTTCGCGTGCCCTCGCTTTCTTGGCAAGCCAGCCATGTGTGTATCAGCGCCCCTGCGGCGCACCTTCAAGCCTGGAGCCCACCCGTGAGCAAGCGTACTTTCCAGCCGAACAACCGTCGCCGCGCGAAGACCCACGGCTTCCGGCTGCGGATGCGCACCCGGGCCGGTCGCGCCATCCTGGCCGCTCGCCGCCGTAAGGGCCGCGAAACGCTGTCGGCCTGATCGACTCGCGTCCGATAGTCCGCCCGCCGGTGAAGTCCGCCGGCGGGCGATAGGCGTATATGGTGCTTTCCCGGCAATCCCGCATGCGACGCGGGGAGGAGTTCGAGGCGGCCGTCAAGCGCGGGAAGCGCGCGGGCCGTCCTACCCTGGTAGTGCATCTAAGCATTTCTGGGGATTCGACGCCTCTGGTTGGTTTCGTGGTGAGCCGAGCTGTGGGTGGCGCCGCCGTCCGTAACAAGGTCAAACGGCGGCTCCGACACCTGATGCGGGACCGTCTCGACCGGCTCCCGCGAGGTAGCCTGCTGGTGGTACGCGCCAATCCACCGGCCGCGTCAGCGCGATACGAGCACCTTGCCGCCGAGCTCGACCTCGCGTTGGATCGTTTGTTCAGGCGGCGCGAGTCCGCGATGGATGGACACAGATGACGGAGCAGCCGCAAGGGATGCCGAGCCTCCCCGCTCGGGCATTGATCATCCCGATCCGGTTCTATCGGGCCTTCATCGGTCCAATGCTCGGTCCACGTTGCCGTTTCTATCCGTCATGCAGTGCCTACGGGCTCGAAGCGATAGCCGTACATGGTGCATTGCGCGGCACATGGCTGACTGTCCGGCGCATCGGGCGGTGCCACCCATTCCATCCCGGAGGTATAGACCCGGTGCCCCCACGCCCGGTTCGGTCCCACGAAACGCAAGGGAGATAGCTCGGTGGAGCTGTCCTGGCTGAGCTGGCTCTATGAAGCCGTAGCCCATGTCATCATCTGGATCCATCAGGGATACAGCACATTCCTCAACCCGGACAGCGGGCTGACATGGGCCCTGACCATCATCACGCTGACCGTGTTCATGCGGGTTCTGATCTTCCCGCTCTTCCTGAAGCAGATGCGCTCGTCGCGCAAGATGCAGGAACTCGCCCCCAAGGTGGCGGAGCTCCGCAAGCGCTACAAGAACGACAAGCAGCGCATGAACCAGGAAGTCATGGCGGTCTACCAGGGAGCGGGCGCCAACCCGCTCGGTGGCTGTCTGCCCGTGGTCGCGCAGTTCCCCATCTTCATCTCGATGTTCACCGTGCTGCGGGCCATGGCCGACGGCCGCCCGGTCTACGGCATGACGCAGCAGCTCGTCGACAGCGCCCGATCAGCGCACATCTTCGGCGCGCCGCTCCCGGCCAGCTTCTGGATGTCGCAGGCCCAGGTCGAGGGGTTCGGGGCCACCGTCGTCACGACGAAGATCGTGCTGGGCGTCTTCGTGGCGATCAGCTCGCTGACCACGTTCCTCACCGTCCGGCAGAGCGTCACCCGCTCCATGGCCCAGATGCCGGACAACCCCATGGCGCAGCAGCAGAAGATCCTGATGTACATCTCTCCGCTGTTCGCCTTCTTCAGCCTCAACTTCCCGCTCGGCCTGATCATGTACTGGGTCACCACGAACCTGTGGACGCTCGGCCAGCAGCACTGGTTCTACAGCCGCCACCCGATGCCGCAGTTCGACGCCAAGGGCAACGTGGTCCCGGTCGAGCCGAAGACCAGCCTGCTCTCGAAGCTCCGCAAGGGCGGCGCCACTCTGGAAGAGGAAGTGCCTTCCGCGCCGCCGGAGCCTAAGATCATTCGGCAGCAGCCCAGTCGTCAGCCCCGCAGCAAGCGCACCGGCAGCAAGAAGTCGTGAACACGAAGGAGAGGCCGGCCATGACCGAGGCCGAGCAGGAGAAGACTCCTGATCTCAACGCGCTCGAGCAGGAAGGCGAGATCGCGGCAGACTACGTCGAGGGTCTCCTGGATATCGCCGACATCGACGGCGACATCGACATGGACGTCGAGGGTGACCGCGCGCTGGTCTCGGTCGTGGGCCTCAAGGGCACCGGCCTCGTCGGGCCCGAGGGGGAGGTTCTGGAGGCGCTCCAGGAGCTGACCCGCCTGGCCGTGCACCGGCAGACGGGGGAGCGGTCCCGGCTGATGCTCGACGTCGCCGGCTACCGCGAGCGGCGCCGCGCCGAGCTCACCAAGCTCGGCACCGAGATCGCCAACGAGGTGAAGGAGAAGGACGAGCCCAAGGCGCTGCACGCCATGACGCCCTTCGAGCGCAAGATCGTCCACGACGCGGTGGCGGCCGCCGGGCTCCGTAGCGAGTCCGAGGGGGAGGAGCCGCACCGCTACGTGGTGGTGCTCCCGGTCTGACCGCACGTACGTACGCTCGCTCGCCGACCGGCCGCCGTCCCGCACTCGGGGGACGGCGGCCGGTTCGCGTGAGGGCACTCTTCATGTACGTACAGCTTGTCCGTTCCGTGGCCAATTGCTGCTTCATTTACTCTTTGGCATTCTTTGTGAAGTTTGGAGCATTATGGCCACCGCCCGGTCTTCCACGACCTCCACCTCGGCACGGAGTGCAGGGAGTGTGGCGCGCGCCCCTCATTCAGGGCGGGCCGCTAGTCTTCCCAAGTGATCGCTCACCTAGCCTTGAGTAGAGACAGAGCATCGCCCATGACCCCCGAGGAAGGGCCACCCACCAGTGACCGACGAGCTGCCGCCTCCGCCCGACGAAGCGCGTGAGCTGCCGCCTCCGCCCGATGTGGCGCGAGAGGTCTTCACCGGCGAGGCGTGGGGCCGCGCACAGGCGTTCGCCGAGCTCCTCGCCGGCCCTGGGGTGGTACGCGGGCTGCTGGGCCCCCGCGAGGTCCCACGGATCTGGGATCGCCATCTACTCAACTGCGCCGTCGTCGCCGAGGCAGTGCCGCCGGAGGTGCGGCTGGTCGACATCGGCTCGGGCGCCGGGTTGCCGGGCCTCGTGCTGGCGATCGTCCGGCAGGACATCACGGTGACCCTGCTGGAGCCGCTACTTCGCCGTACCGTCTTCCTGGAGGAGTGCGTCGAAGCGCTCAAACTGGACAACGTCGAGGTGTTGCGCGGTCGTGCGGAAGAGGTGGCGGGCAAGCGCGAATTCGACGTCGCCAGCGCCCGTGCCGTCGCGCCGCTTGACCGGCTGTTGAAGTGGGCCATGCCACTCCTTCGCGAAGGTGGCGAATTGATCGCCATGAAGGGGGAGCGCGCCGCGGAGGAACTTGCCGAGGCGGAGTCCCAATTGCGGGCCTGCGGGGCGAGGACAGCCGAGCTTGTGACCGTCGGGCGCGGTAAGGTCGAGCCGCCTGCAACATTGGTTCGGGTGGTAGCAGGTCGCGCGCCGGAGCCCGGTAGGCGGCGTCAAAGGAGGTGACGGTCGTGCCAATCGCGTCAAGCGGTCTTGGCTGGCCGGACAGCCCTCTGTCCGAGAGTCCCAGCGGGGTTGGCTGGCCCGAAATGGGCGTGTCGCGACAGCGAATTCCTGGCACCGGCCTGCCACTGGTTGAAAGGATGGCCAACGTGACCCAGACCCCCCTAAACCCCGGTGATTCGCCGTTGGTACGAGAGGCGCTCAGCTCAGTGGTTTCACGTGAAACATCTGCCACCCAGACGGCCGTCGCCAAGGCAGGCGCAGCGCCTGGGGGAGGCGACGGCGACTGGCCCAGGCCGCCCAAGTGCCGAGTGATCGCGGTGGCGAACCAGAAGGGTGGCGTCGGAAAGACCACGACCTCGGTCAACATCGCCGCCGCACTCTCGATGCACGGCCAGCGCGTACTCGTCGTCGACCTCGACCCCCAGGGCAACGCCTCCACGGCCCTGGCCACCGAGCACCGGGGCGATGTACCGGATGTCTATCAGGTGCTCGTTGACGACCTGCCGATGGCCGACATCGTCAAGGAGGTGCCGGACATGCCGGGCCTCTACTGCGCCCCCGCCACCATCGACCTCGCCGGCGCCGAGATCGAACTCGTCTCACTCGTCGCCCGGGAAGCCCGCCTCCGGCGCGCACTGGGAGCATTCGACGCGATCGAGCTCGACTACATCATCATCGACTGCCCGCCGTCGCTCGGCCTCCTGACCGTCAACGCCCTGGTCGCCGCCGAAGAGGTCATGATCCCCATCCAGTGCGAGTACTACGCTCTGGAGGGCCTGGGCCAGCTCCTCCGCAACGTCGACCTCATCAAGGCGCACCTGAACCCCACGCTCAGCCTGTCGACGATCGTCCTGACGATGTACGACGGCCGCACCCGGCTGGCGTCCCAGGTCGCCGACGAGGTCCGCGCCCACTTCGGGGAGACGGTCCTCAGCACGGTCATCCCACGCAGCGTCCGCCTTTCTGAGGCGCCCAGCTATGGGCAGTCGGTGATGACGTACGACCCTGGCTCGAGTGGCGCCATGGCCTACATGGACGCCGCCCGAGAAATCGCCCACCGCGCCATCGCCTGACCTTTTGCCATGTCGCAGAGCTGATCTTGTACAGCCGTAGGTAGGTGTCGTGCGGCTTGAATGCGGCGACCGTCTGTCCTGAGTGCGTTCTCCACGGGCTGTCCACCGATGGCCCCTTTCGCTGGGGCTGGTCGCCGTCTCTTGTGTTCTGTATTCGTACGGCCCATCCGCTGCTGCTCGTTCCCCCCAATTCCCACAGATCAGCCCTTACCGCTCATCTCCCGCAGCCGCATGACCTCACCTCTCGTCTCCCATAGCCGTACGGGACCGCAGCTCCCGTTCGTTTGCCGCCCCATGCTCGCTTGCCATGACGACCCACAAACGGCTTCAGCCCCCGGACGACCCATAGACCTCGCATCCAGCGCCTACGGGGACTGCCTACAGATGCACCCAGCCCGGACCGCGGAGACTGCCGAGGCCGCCGGGACGGATCGAGCCACCGGGACCGCTGGGACCGCTTGGACCCGGGGGCCTGCCAGGATCGCCGGGACCGCCCGGACTATGGCGGACTGCCGGGCTGCCGGTAGGGCCGAGCTCCCTGGACCGCTGGACTCTCCGCCCCGGCCCCCGGCCCCCGGACCGCTGAACTCCGGCCCCGGCCCCTGACTCCCAAGGACCAGCCGGGCTCCCCAAACCCCGCTCGACACCCCCACAGCGCGGGCTGTCCTCATGCCGCTCCTCATGCCGCATACGGCATACGGCAGGCGGCAGGCGGCCGTTGTCCTGCCCAGGGGCACCGCAGGCTGTTCTCATTCCCCTCCACGCCCTCGGGCAGCGTGCTCGTCCTTACCCGCTCCGGGTCACGCGCCACGCGCCGCCCTTATCCCACCGCCCGAGTGCCGCAGCCCCTCCTCTATCGGTTCCACGTCCGGCACACCGCAGGCGCCCCCACCTCAAGCGCACCGCAGGCGCCGTCATGTTCCACTCCCGGACACCGCACGAGCCACGCCCCGTACTAAGGACGCTCACAGCGCGGTATCCAGGGCACACATGACACACGCGGCGAGGGCACACGCGGCGGGACCAGCGGGACGGTACGGGAGCAGCGGGGCCTGAGGGCGCTGCGGGATGAGGTGGCGAACAAACTGGGCAGAACAGGCGGTGCGGAAGAGGCAACCGGGACCGGCAGTGCGAGCCGGGCGATGTGGGACCGGCGGTGCAGCCGCACGGGACGGGACTGGCGGTGCAGCCGCACGGGACGGGACTGGCGGTGCAGCCGGGCGGAAACGGGACTGGCGGTGCTAGACGTGTGTCGCCGGACAGGCGGTGCTGGACAGGCGTAGAACCTGGCCAGGCCGCGCCCCCACAGCCTTGTGGGGGCCTTCCCACGCCAAGTAGGACCTCGGCCACACTCCTGGGATCGTGGGCCGCTCACCATGCCCTCGAAGTCCGCGCACCCCCATAGGGTCGTGATGCGGAGTGTCGACAAGACGGGCGGCGTGCGAGGGAAACGCGGCACCACGCGGCACGCGGCGGTGCCCGACCTGGAACAAACCCCCACACTCTCACTCCAAGATCCGATTCTCTCTGAACAGTTTGTCTTCGCGGTCAAACCCATGGGGTACAGAGCCTGCGGAGTGCATGCCTGGTCGGATGTGTACGCCTGAGGTTGTGGCGGTGTAAATCCGGAGGAACCGCGTGTGGCGAGCGGGCACCCTGTTGCGTTGACGACGGTAACCTCTCCTGGAGTGACCGGAATCGGCCCGGTGGATGAGGAGAAGCAGTGAGTCAGCATCGGCGGGGACTGGGCAAGGGACTCGGGGCGCTCATCCCGACCGGTCCCATCGTTGACGGCACGGGGACAGCTGCCCCCGCGAATGGCGCGGCGGCGGAGACCGCCGGCCCCAAGCCGATTGCCGGAGCGTACTTCAGGGAGGTCGCCCTCAGCGCGATCGTCCCCAACCCACGCCAGCCCCGTGATGTCTTCGACGACGAGCGCCTCCATGAGTTGTCCGCGTCCATCCGCGAGGTCGGCCTGCTGCAACCGATCGTCGTGCGCTCGGTGGGTGGCGGCAAGTACGAGCTGATCATGGGGGAGCGGCGTTGGCGCGCTTGCCAACTGGCTGAGCTCGACCCGATCCCGGCGATCGTCCGCAACACCCAGGACGACGAACTCCTCAGAGACGCTCTGATCGAAAACCTCCAGCGCGAGCAACTCAACGCCTTGGAAGAAGCCGCCGCGTACCAGCAGCTTCTCGACGACTTCCGGGCGACGCACGAACAGCTCGCCCAGAAGGTCGGCCGATCCCGTTCCCACATCACCAACACCCTTCGCCTGCTCAACCTCCCGCCGGAAGTTCAACTCCGCGTCGCCGCCGGCACGGTCAGCGCCGGCCATGCCCGCGCCCTCCTCAGCCTCGACAGCCCGGAAGAGCAGATCCAACTGGCCAAGCGGATCGTCGCCGAACTCCTCTCCGTCAGAGCCGTGGAAGAGATCGTCTCCCTCGGCAGCTCAAAGGCGGCGCCCAAGGCGACCCGCGATCGCCAGCCCAACAAGCCGACCGCACCCGGCCTCGTCCACCTCGCAGACCGCCTCTCGGACCACTTCGAGACGAAGGTCAAAGTTGACCTCGGCCGCCGTAAGGGACGCATCGTGGTGGAGTTCGCGACGATCGATGACCTTGAGCGCATCATCGGAACCATGGCCCCCGAGGCAGCCCGCGCCATGAAGGACGCCGAAGACTGACCCATGTTTCACGTGAAACCATTGGCCGTTTCACGTGAACCCAGTGCTCATGAGCCGCCGCCTCGCCTGGAGAACGACAGCGAGCACCCGAAGGAACTGGCCCACTGAACCCGATCTGAGGCTGTCCGCCGGAGCAGCTCGTGTTTCACGTGAAACACCGCCAGCTCCGGCTCCACCAACCCCCGCCACTCGTACTGGCGAGCCCTTGAGCCTCGAGAGACGACCTTGGCGGGCGCCCCGAGCGAACACCCCGAGCGGGGGTCCCGACGGGCGTCCCGAGCCGAACACCCCGAGCGCGGGTCCGAGCGGGCGCCCTCGGAGGGGGGCGTAGGGGCCAAGGGTGGGGGTGAAAGGCGGGTCGGGGACGATCTGCAGACGACTGTAAGCGAGTCGCGGGCGGCCCGGGGATGACGTCACGCAGAGCGGTGTGGTTTCTCGGCTACTCAGTCAGGTCGTCCGCGGCCCGCCTTTCACCCCACCCTTGTCAGGCGACTTGTAGGCGAGTCGCGGGCGGGTCGGTCCGGTCATCATCCGCGAGTGGCGCATTCCGATGGAACGCTTCGCCGGCGCGATCTGGCAAAGCCAACGCACCACAAGTCGATTCACCGGCGCAAAATGTCGGCGGAACCTGTGCGCGAGCTTTCCTAACCCCAATTACCTGACCTTGCAGGACTTCGGCGGTATGGGCCGAGAGGCGATCCACCCCGTCTCAGGCGCCTGCGCGGTGTAATAAGTCAGGATGTCGCCTCCGGAACCGCCCGGCACATAACTGGCCCGGGCCAGCGTGGCGCCGGTCTCCATGTCCAAGAGCGTGCGCGTGTACGCGGGGAGCGACTTCGATCCCGGAGACCGAGGCTGCTCGCTGTCACGGGTGAACGTGACCGACAACGCCTGCCTGCCCTGCGGATCGGCTGCCGTACCGTACACCTTGGTGTCGGGAAGCTCCGCCAGCAGCCGCAGGATCGCGGCACGAAGTTGCGGGCGGATCGGCATGGACAGAAGATTGCCCGCGAGAGGAAGGAACTCCTCAAACGGCTGCTCGAACCCTCGGCTCTGCCATATGCGGTGATAGTCGTGGAGCTTGGCGAGCAGGCCGTTCCGGTCGGCGGGGATAGAAGCCAGATCGGCGAGTGTGAGGTCCGCGACGGAGTGGTCCCCGACCCGAGCGTCGTCGCCGTCACGCCATTCGCAGCCTTGGGGCTGGTCGGCAATCCGAATCGGTCGGCACCCGTCGACCAGGTTGTCCTTTGGGCAGCGCGGCTTGATCCGGGTCGGCGCTCCCGCCGCACGCCATGCGCGTTCGTCGGTTGCGGAGGCCGGGAGCGCGCTCGGCGCGGAGGTCTGCAGCATGGACCTCTCCGCGGAGTTCAGCGGAGCCGTTCGCTCGAGGCGCTGCCGGGTCAGCAAGTCGTAGCCGCCCGCTGAGATCCGTTCACCAGTGATGATCACCTCCCGCCAGTAGGCGCCTCTTCCTTCAGGCAGGCGCGCCACACGGTCGGCTAGATTGAGCAACTCGTTGTTCCGTGGTTGGACCAGCATCGGAGCAGGCGCAGAAACCAGGTTGGCCACCAGCGTGGCCGCTATGACCATCGCGGCCGTGGCCACGGCCGAGCTCAGCGCCCACACCCACACGCGAGGGCGGGAACGGCCGGTGGCAGGGCGGGGGCTCTCGCCGTCAGCGGCGAGGCGGGCGTGATCGGCAAGGCGGGCGTGAGCGCGAGCGACCACCTCGGGGGAGGGCGGGGGCGCGTCGGGCAGTGCCCGGGCGAGCAGTTCGAGCTCATCCATCGATGTCCTCCTTCAGCGCGCCGAGCGCCGCGCGCAGATGCTTGCGTGCCCTGTTAAGCCGGGACGCGACGGTTCCATAAGGAATGTCCAGGGCGGAAGCGACCTCGGCATGGCTCAGGCCGCCCAACGCGATCAGCAGCACCACGTCGCGATCGCGCTGCTTCAGCGCGGGGTCCTCGTGACCATCCCAGTCACGCGCCGCCGCGCGGCTGAGCGCCTTCCACCGCGTGGTCTCGGTACGGCGGTGCCGCGCGACCAGGTTGGTAGCGATGCCGTACAGCCAGGGCCTGACCTCTCCCACGGCTGGGTCGTATCCGCCGCGCAACGCCGCTAGGAACACCTCGGCGGCTAGGTCGTCAGCGTCGTCCACGGGCAGACGACGGGCGATGTACCGGTGGATCTCGGTGAAGTAGCGGTCGAAGAGATCGGCCGGAACCGCCGGTTGATCTCTCCCGCTACGCGTGTTGTACACGATCACACCTATTTCTTGCCGCGACCGTGAGAATGCTTTCACGCGCGCTGATTCACACCACCCGTGAAGCCGGCCCGGCTCATCCTCCAGGCACCTGCCCCAAGCTCACCAGTGCTCATGCCGATCGACTCCCGGACGTTCGCGCCTCTCTCGCCGACCGGAAGATTTGAATAACCTGCGCGAAACCGTCCAGACCAAGGTGTCGTACCGCAGACCGTAACTTGTCCCGGCTGCCACCTTCACCGGGAGGGACACTTCCCATCGCCCATCGCCCATCGCCCACCGGCCACCGCCCATCAACCACCGCCTCCCTCGCTCTCGGGGACTACACCGCCATTGGGTGGTGGCCACCCAATGGCGGATCAACGATCTCGTTGTGCGTTTCCTATGTGGGCGAGCAGAGGTGAGCGAGGAGAAACTACGCCGCTCTGTGGGACGTCATCCATGAAGCCCACCGGGGGGAGCTGTGAATGGATTGCCGCTGCCGCTGTGCTGCCGGGGGGGATGGTTTCACGTGAAACGGAGACGGCGGTGGGTGCGTCCGATGCGGGCGAACAGAGGTGAGCGAGGGAAACTACACCGCTTTGCGGGAGGTCATCCATGGAGTCCGCCGGGTGGGGACTGTGAATGGGGTGCCGCTGTGCTGGCGGATGGATGGTTTCACGTGAAACGGGGGCGTCAGTGGAAACGGGGGCGTCAGTGGTGCGTCCAACTGGCGGCCTGGGAGGGTTGTTTCACGTGAAACCGTGGGCCAGAGGCGTGTCGCGTGCGGGGGCGGGGAGCTTGCGCGAACGCCAAGGCCGGTGGATCAGGGGAGGACGAGAGACTTACGGATGTCATCGAGGAAGTCGTCTACGTGGTCCGGAGTGGTGTCGAAGGCGGTCATCCAGCGGACGGTGCCGGCGGCCTCGTCCCAGTAGTGGAACAGGTAGCGGGTGAGGAGGGCGGCTGCGGCTGGTTTGGGGAGGGTGGCGAAGACGGCGTTCGATTGGACGGGGTAGGCGAGGGTGATGCCGGGGAGGTCGGCTATGCCGTTGGCGAGGCGGATGGCCATTTCGTTGGCGTGGGTTGCGTTGTGGCGCCACAGGTCGTTCGTGAGGAGGGCCGAGAGCTGGGCTGAGACAAAGCGCATCTTGGAGGCCAACTGGAGGGACTGGCGGCGGAGGAAGGGGATGGCGTGGGAGAGGGAGGAAGAGGAGAGGACTATTACTGCCTCAGCTGCCAGCGCGCCGTTCTTGGTGCCGCCGAAGCTGAAGATGTCTACGCCGACTTCCGTGGTGATGGCGCTGAGGGTGGCGTTCAGGTGGGAGGCTGCGTTTGCCAGTCTGGCGCCGTCCATGTGGAGGAGTAGGCCGGCGGCGTGCGCCGTATCGGCGAGGGCGGCGATTTCTTCGGGGGAGTAGCAGGTGCCGAGTTCGGTTACCTGGGAGATGGAGACCACGCGGGGTTGGGAGTTGTGGTGGCTGCCCAAGGTGTCGAGTCGTGTGGTGATGTCCTCCGGGCGTAGTTTGCCGTCGGCTGTGGGGGCCATCACGAGCTTCGCGCCCAGGAGTCGTTCTGTCGCGCCTGTTTCGTGGGTGGCGATGTGGGCGGTGTCGGCGCAGATGATGGCGTCGTAGCGGCCGAGCATGGGGGCGAGGCCGACCATGTTCGCGCCGGCTCCGTTCAGGACGGGGAAGCCTTCCGCCCCTGGACCGAAGACGTCCTTGATGTGGTCCTCGAAGGTTGATGTCCAGCGGTCACCGCCGTAGGCGGGTGCGTCCCCGCGGTTCGCCGCAGCCATGGCTTCGAGGATGGTGGGATGGACGCCGGCGTGATTGTCGCTGGCGAAGCTCTTGGGATAGGTCGAATCGATCGGCACATGCCCAGGCTACTTTCACGACTCACAAGATTCAGAGAGGCGAGAGGTGATCGGCGAGGGTGGGCCCGGGGGGTCGGGAGGTGTCCGCTGGCTCGGGTGCTGGGTTGCTTGTTCGCGGTGACGCCCCCTGCTGGCGGTGATGCCTCCTGTGGGCGGCGATGCCGCTGTTGTGGGTGGGAGCAGGGGGATGTGGATCGGCCGCGTGAGCGGAAATGTGGGACCCAAGCTGTGGATCGGGCATCGTGGGCCCACCGGGTGTGAGCCTCAACGCGCGTGGACCCCCTCAAGGGGCGGTGGATCCCACGAGGGCGCGTCTGACGGGTGCGAGCCGAGCAAATCTAGGGGTCGGTGTTGGCGCGAGGCTCAGAGGAGCCAGGTGCCGGACGTACGGACGCTGAGGTATACCCGGTGTTGGGCATGCGCGGCGGAGTTGCGTCCGGTGTCAGAGCATGCGAAGGCCAGACAGGTCAGAGGTCAGCGCTGCAAAACGGAGATCTACCCAGGGTGAAGGAGGTCAGCGCCAGGGAAGAGCGGGGGACGCGTGGACCTCAAGCGTGTACGCGGGAGGCGGCGTTCTGGAGGAGGATGCGGCAGAGGTCGCCCAGGTCTTGGCCGGCGGCCTCCGCGGCCATCGGCAGCAGCGACGTCTCCGTCATTCCGGGGGCCACGTTGACCTCCAGGAAGTGGGGCTGGTCTGAGGCGTCGACGATGAGGTCGGTGCGGGAGATGTCGCGGAGGCCCAGGGCGGTGTGGGCCGTCACGGCGGTTTCGGCGCAGGCCGCGGCCGCCTCGGCGGAGAGGCGGGCGGGTGCGAAGAACTCGGTGTGGCCGGCGGTGTAGCGGGCCGCGTAGTCGTAGACGCCCTCGTCCGGGACGATCTCGACGGCAGGCAGGGCGATCGGGCCGTTGCCCAGGTCGACGACCGAGACCGCTACTTCGACGCCCTCCACGTAACGCTCGATCAGCGCCGTGTCGCCGTACGCGAAACAGCCGACCATCGCGGCCGGGAGCTCTTCGGCGGTGCGAACGATCGAGGCGCCCAGGGCGGAGCCGCCGCGGGCGGGCTTGACGAACAGGGGGAGGCCGAGGTGTGCCACGATGCGGCCCAGGACGGCCGTGGCGCCGAGGTCGTGGAAGGTCTCCTTGGGCAGGGTGACCGACTCGGGGGTGCGCAGGCCGACGGAGCGTACGACGCCCTTGGCGGTGGGCTTGTCGAAGGCGACGCGGCAGGCGTCGGGGTCGGCGCCGACATAGGGGACGTTCAGCAGTTCGAGGATGGAACGGATGGCGCCGTCCTCACCCGCTCCGCCGTGCAGCGTGACGAAGACCGCGTCCGGTGGGTCGGCCAGGATGGACGGCACGAGGGAGGCGTCAGTGTCGCGGGCCTCCACGTCGATGCCCGCCGCCCGCAGCACCTCGCTCACCCGGCGACCGGAGCGCAGGGACACCTCCCGTTCATAGGAGAGGCCCCCGGCCAGCACGAGCACGTGGCCCAGATCGCTCATTCGTTCTCCTCCGCTGATCGCACGCTGTCCAACCGTACCGGGACTGGGGTGGAATGGTGTACGGCAGGCGCTTTCTACCGTGCGGGTCATGACCAACGGAATGCAGCGGTAAAGGCGGCATCCGTACGCAATGTGAGGGAAGAGCCGGCGTCCCGACGGAGACGCCGGCCGTATTTCCGCAGGCGAAAGAGGGTCAGGCCAGGTCAGGCCCGGGCGTGTCCACGCCCGCGTGCCCCCGAGCCGACCCCGTCCCGAACGTGTCCCGCAGCTGGATCTCCTGCTCGATCACCCCAGCCAACCGCCGGACCCCTTCCCGGATCCGATCCGGCTCAGGGAAGCAGTAGGACAGCCGCATCTGCCGAGCCCCGCTCCCATCGGAGAAGAACCCGGTCCCGGGCACGAACGCCACCCGCTCCGCCACCGCCCGCGGCAGGATGGCCTTCGAGTCCAGGCCCTCCGGCAGCGTTGCCCACACGAAGAAGCCCCCGGCCGGTCGTGTCCAGGTGACTTCGGGGGGCATGAGCGCCGAGAGCGCGTCGAGCAGCGTGTCGCGTCGCTCGCGATAGAGCTCCTTGAACGATTTGATCTGTTCCTGCCACGGCTGCGTGGCGAGGTACTGGCCCACGGCCAGCTGGGTGAAGGACGAGTGCGACAGCACGGCCGACTCCATGGCCAGCACGAGCTTGTCGCGGACGGCGTGCGGCGCCAGCGCCCAGCCGACCCGGAACCCAGGGGCGAGCGTCTTGGAGAACGACCCGAGATAGACCACGCCGTCGGGATTGTCGGCCCGCAGCGCGCGCATGGGCTCGCCGTCGAAGCCGAGCAGCCCGTACGGGTTGTCCTCGATGATCAGCACTCCGGCCCGCTGGCAGATGTCGAGCACCTGCTGCCGCCGCGCCAGGTTCAGGGTGACACCGGCGGGGTTGTGGAAGGTCGGGATCGTGTAGAGGAACTTGATCGGGGCGCCCGCGGTCTCCAGCGCGTAGATGGTCTGCGCGAGCGACTCGGGAATGATGCCCTGATCGTCCATGGCGATATGCACCACTTTGGCCTGGTACGCGGCGAAAGTGCCGAGGGCGCCTACGTACGACGGGCCTTCGGCCAGCACCACGTCACCCGGGTCGATGAAGATCCGGGTGACCAAATCAAGCGCTTGCTGCGAACCTACGGTGACGACCACGTCGTTCGCCCCGGCCTGGATCCCCTCCAGCCGCATCACGTCGCAGATCTGCTCGCGCAGGTGCGGATCGCCCTGGCCGGAGCCGTACTGCAGCGCGACGGGACCGCGCGTGGTGACCAGATCGGACACCAGCTCGCCGACCATGTCGAGGGGGAGGGCCGTGACGTACGGCATGCCGCCGGCGAGCGAGACCACCTCGGGCCTCGACGCGACGGCGAAAAGAGCTCGGATCTCGGAGGCGACCATCCCGGCAGCTCGTGCGGCGTACCGATCGACGTAGGCGTCGATGCGCGACCCTTGGGTCGCGGGCGTCTGACCGTGATCCAGCTCTCCTGTCACGGTCCACCTCCTTGGTGTCATTTGTCGCTGAACTACCAGATTACGGCAGTCGGACATGTCGGCTGTGACCGGGCTCGACCGTCGTGCTTCCCGATGGCGGGACGTCACTGGGCTACGATGCCAGCTGGGGACGCGTTTTTCGCGCGCTTTTCCGGGTCAACGATTGGGGCCGTAGTTGTCGCGTCGGCTGGTCAACATAACCCTGGACAATCTGGACGATCTGCCGCGCCGCTGCCGGCGGTGCGTCTTTTGGGAGCTCGACCCCGTCAGCGGGGAGCGCGCGATCGACTCCGGTGGTCCAGAGCTGGAGAAAGAGGCATGGATCTCCGGCACGCTGCTCGAATGGGGCAGCTGCGGCAAGATCGTGTACGTCGACGGGGTGCCCGCCGGATTCGTCATCTACAGCCCGCCGCTCTACAGCCCCCGTTCGCTGGCCTTTCCCACCTCGCCGGTCAGCGCCGACGCGGTCCTGCTGATGACCGCGCACATCATTCCGGAGTTCTCGGGTGGCGGTCTGGGCCGGATGCTGATCCAGGGCGTGGCCAAGGACCTGACGCGACGTGGGGTCAAGGCCATCGAGGCGTTCGGCGACCTCAAGTGGGAGGAGCCGAGCTGCGTGGTCCCGGCCGACTACCTGCTTTCCGTGGGCTTCAAGACGGTACGCCCGCATCTGCGGTTCCCCCGGCTCCGGCTGGAGCTGAAGACAGCCGTCTCGTGGCGCGAGGACGTCGAGGTGGCCTTGGAACGCCTACTCGGCTCCATGAGCCCGGAACGCGCTCTTCGCCCCGTCTGACGCCTTCTCAAGGACGCCAAGAGCCCACGGGCCCACACAGAGGGAAGCCCCTTGAGCGAAAGATCGCCAGGGGGCTTTCAACTGCAACGCTGCGGGCGTCGTCAGATGATGCCCTCGAGCTCGCGAAGCAGCATGGCCTTCGGCTTGGCGCCGATGATCTGCTTCACGACCTCTCCACCCTTGTAGACGTTCAGCGTGGGGATCTGGAGCACACCGTAGTCGCGCGGGACATCCGGGTTTTCGTCGATGTTGAGCTTGACGATCTCCAGCTTGTCGCCGTGCTCTTTGGCGATCTCCTCGAGGATGGGCGATACCTGACGGCATGGGCCGCACCACTCGGCCCAGAAGTCAACGAGCACGGGCTTGTCGCTCTTGAGGACCTCGGCCTCGAAGGTGGCGTCGGTTACTGCCTTCACGGTGCGCTCCTTAGTTGTCGTTCGAGGCCAGCCAGCGCTCGGAGTCGAGTGACGCCGAGCAGCCGGTGCCGGCCGCGGTGATGGCCTGCCGGTAGATGTGGTCGACGACGTCGCCCGCGGCGAACACCCCGTCGATGTTGGTCGCCGTGCTGGGCGCGGCGACCTTCACGTAGCCGTCGTCATCGAGGTCGATCTGGCCCTTGACCAGCTCGCTGCGCGGATCGTGGCCGATCGCCAGGAACAGCGCGTCGGTGGCCAGCTCGCATTCCTCACCGGACTTGAGGTTGCGCAGCTTGACGGCCTCGACCTTGTCGGTACCGAGGACGTCGACGACCTCGGTGTCCCAGATGAAGCGGATCTTGTCGTTCGCGAACGCCCGCTCCTGCATGATCTTGCTGGCCCGCAGTTCGTCACGGCGGTGCACAACGGTGACCATGCGGCCGAAGCGGGTCAGGAACGTGGCCTCCTCCATCGCGGTGTCACCACCGCCGACGACCACGATGTCCTTGTTGCGGAAGAAGAAGCCGTCACAGGTGGCACACCAGGAGACGCCCCGCCCGGACAGGCGCTTCTCGTTGGGCAGGCCCAGCTCGCGGTAGCCGGAGCCCATCGCCAGGATGACCGACTTGGCGTAGTAGGTCTCGCTGTGGGTCTTGATCACCTTGGGATTGGCCTCAAGGTCCACTTCGAGTACGTCGTCCGCGACCAACTCGGCGCCGAACCGCTCGGCCTGCTTACGCAGGTTGTCCATCAGGTCGGGGCCCATGATGCCGTCGGGGAAACCGGGGAAGTTCTCGACATCGGTGGTGTTCATCAGCGCGCCGCCCGCGGTGACCGAGCCCTCGAAGACCAGCGGCTTGAGCTCGGCGCGCGCGGAGTAGACGGCCGCCGTGTATCCAGCGGGGCCGGATCCAATGATGATCACGTTACGCACGTCGCTCAACGCTCTCACGCCTTCCTAGTCTGCTCTTGCCTGTCGCCTCAACAGATCCTAGGCCGCCGTGATTCCCGGCCCCGTCCTCAACGCACGCCGAAAACGAAAGAGCCCGCCGAAGCGGGCTCTGACGTGCGTATCAAGGGATCACAGAGCTACCAGCGCCCCACTGTGGACTTACGCAGGCTCTTGCAGTTGAACGGGTCGACGATGTCGACGCGGAGCGTCTTGTTCGCCTTGTTCTTCCAGGAGGTCACGATGATGGCCTCCGACCCGTTGTACTGCCCCTGGTCGACCGCGAACACCTTGAGCTTCGTACGGTTCGCCACCCGGCTGACGCACTTGTCCACCACGTCGATGTCCGAGGAACCGCCACCCACTATGGGTGCGGGCCCGAGGAAGCCTTCGAGCGGCTGCCGCAGCTCCTGGTCGCTGTAGTTGTGCCCGCTGTCGGTCAGCGCGTACGCCCTGGCCCGCTTGTCCACCTTGGGCGGCGACGACGCCGTACCGGTGTGCAGCTGCTGATGCCCACTGGCGATGGTGCCACCACCACCGGCCGTGAGCAGGTTGGTGGAGAGCACCGCGGTGCCCACCACAGCCGCCGCGGCGGCCGCAGCAACCGTGGGCATCGCCCATCGGCGCCGTCGTGCGTCCTTGCGCTTGGCCGGGACGATGGTGCCGTCGTCGGAGACCACCCCGAGGCGTACCGGCTCCAGCTCCCGCGGGGACTGCTCCCACGGGGAGTCCCGCATGAGCTCATCCCAGTTGGGCGGTTCCGCCAGGCCGACACCACCCCCGCGCGCGGATCCCGCTTCGGCGGCCAGAGCCTTGTCGATGCGCAGTGCGACTCCCATCGGCATGGCCGGTGTCGGAGTCGCCGCGAGCACCTCGCGAACCGCTGCCAGGTCGGCCAGTAGCTCCCCACAGGGGTCGCATACCGCGAGATGCTCGCGGACCTGGCGGGCCGTGCCAGCGTCTAGGAGACCCTCGGCCAACTCGGCCAGGATTTCCAGATCGTAGTGCGTATCACCCGTCACGAAGTTCTGCTCCCTTCGCGGATGAGACGCGACTGAGGTCCGATCGGTTCCGCAGATGCGAAAGAATTGGGGCAAGTTTCGCGCGCCCCCGCGCGCACCGGCTCTTCACCGTCCCGCTGGGCACTTCAAGCACCTGAGCTGCGTCTTCGACCGAATAGCCCATCATGTCGACGAGCACCAGCGCGGCCCGCTGGTCGGTCGGAAGCAGTTTCAGCGCGGCCGAAACCTCCATCGAAACCTCACGCTCACCCGTCTGGTCGGGCATCGGCGTGTCACGCTCGGCGGCCTCGATGAGCTCGTCATCGGCCACCGGTCTGACGGATTTGCGGCGCATCCGGTCGAGGCAGGCGTTCACCACGATTCGGTGCAGCCAGGTCGTGACCGCGGCCTCACCGCGGAATGTGCCCGCCTTCCGGTAGGCGGAGACGAAGGCGTCCTGCACCGCGTCGGCCGCTTCGTCGGGATCGCCCAGCGTGCGCAGGGCGACGGCCCACATGCGGTCACGGTGTCTCTTGACGATCTCGCTGAAGGCGTGAGGATCCCCATTGATGTGCGCGGTCAGCAGCTCGGCGTCGGTGACGGCGGGCCGTTCCGCGGAGGAAGGTGGCTCGGGTGGGGAGTTCACAAGAGGGATTCCTGGGTTATGCCGATCCGGGAGAATGCACCACTACTTCATAGATGGTGCCATGAAACTTGCCCGCATCTGCCGGAAGACGGGTAAACCAGATCAAAACGTACTTGCCGCTTGCGGCTTGATCAGGTTTCAAGGTGATCTTTCCGGACCCGTTCTTCTCCTTGGCGACGGTCTTCAGCGAGCCCAGCTCAGGCGAGTCGCCGACCTTCAGCTCGACGCTCGCGCCCGATGTATCGGCCAGCGTAGCCACCACGTCGCCGATCGGCATGCTCTTGCCCATATCGAGCAGCAAACCCACACCGGCCTTGAGATTGCCCAGGTCGGCGCTGTTGTAGTTCTCCGTTTTCCAGAGCGTGCTGGGCTTGCCGTCGATGGCGAGCGGCGCCATCTCGTTCTTCTCGTCCCGGTCGGCGAGCGGATCGAAGCCGGTCGCCTTCTCCGGCTTCACGACGACCATCGGTTGCGCCGACGCGGAGGCGGAAGCGCTCGGGGAGGTCTCCGCCTGCGGGGTGTTCGGACTGCCCAGGCTGCGGCCGATCGTCCAGGCCCCCACGCCGACCGCGGCGATGACGAGCAGCACCACGACGGTCATCAGCACCCGGTTGAGCATGCTGCCGCCGCTGGGCGCGCGGGGCGGCATGGGTCTGGGCTGCGAGGGCAGGGGCGGGCGCGGCGGGCGCCGCTCGGTCTCAAGGCCCTCGGAGTGCGAGGCCGACTGCACCGCCGGCGTCTGGGAATAGGCCATCGGGATCGGCATGGGCCTGGCCACGTTGGCGAGCGCGTCGGCGATCTCGGACGGGCTGGACAGGGCGGCCTGCCCCTTGCGGGACTCGGGCAGGCAGGCCCTGATGGTGACCGCGTCGAGATATCCGGGCACTCCGGCGGTGACCTGGCGGGGCGAGCAGAAGTGCCCGTCGATCATCGGCGCCGTGGGCAGACCGCCCTCTTCCTCGTCGCCCGGCCAGTGGCCGGACAGCCCCGCGTACAGCAGTCGGCCCAGCCCCTCGGCGTCGTCGAGGGCGGGCTGGTCGGTGGTGAGGCCGGACAGGGCGGCGTCGACCGCGACGCCGAGCACCTTGACCGTGTTACCGGTCGTCCACACCAGGTGCGCGGGGCGCAGGCACAGGTGGTAGAGATCGGCCTCATGCGCGTGGGCCAGCGCCTCGGCGGCCTCGGCGACCAGGCCGGCGGCCCGCTCCGGCTCCAGCGGGCCGGCCGCGAGCAGGTCGGACAGGGTGTCGCCGGTGACCCACTCGCTGACCACGTACGAATGATCGTCGTGCTCGGCGGCGTCGAACACCTGCGTCAGGCGCGGATCGGTGAGCCTGCTGGCGGCGCGGGCGGCCGTGACCACCTCGTGGACGCGGGGGAACTCAGGGGAGAAGGTGTGGACCGCGACGGGCCGGGCGAGGATCTCGTCGATGGCCTTCCACAGGGTGGCTCCATCGGACTCGCTCACCCGGTCTTCCAGCCGGAAGCGTTCGGCGAGACGGGTGCCGGGTTCGACCGACGACGTGCTCACTGACTCACTCCGCTCGGCCGCTCGGGGGTGCTCATGACTCGACTCACCTGCGTGGGGGTGTACCACGTAGGCACGCTATGCCGGGTGGATCCGCCCACGCCCCTCCTGCTTCCATTCGCGCCGTGTCGGCACCATGCTAGTGCCGCGCCGGTTCCACCCGCGTTCCTTACCTGCCTAGCCGCCCGGCAACCATCCCAACGATCGAGTTGATCTCCGGGATGCGCATGCGATGGGCGACTCCCAGATACAACAGCATGCCCAGACCGCCGCCCACGGCCAAGGCGATCACCGAGTTGAGGAAGGTGAGCCCGCCGAACACGTCCTGAACCGCCCAGACGGCCACCAGCGCCAGCGCCGCCGCGGGCAGTGCGGACAGGTACATCCTCGTCAGAGCCATCCCGATCGTCCAGCCGCCCAGCCCCTTGACCCGACGGGCGGCGAGAATCCAGGCCCCGCCGGCCCCGATCGTGTAGGCGACGGCGTAGGCGAAGGCCAACCCCATCACCGCGTACCGAGCCGGCAGCAGGACGTTGAAGACTACCATCAGCAGCGCGTTGACCGCGGTCGTCGCCGCGCCCACGTAAACGGGCGTCCGCGTGTCGCCGAAGCTGTAGAAGACCCGCAGCAGCAACTGGAAGATCGAGAACGGCACCAGCGCCAGGCCGTAGACCTGCAGCACGTTGCCGATGTAGACGGCCGCGTCGGCCGAGGTGACGCCGTGGGCGTACAACGGCACGGTGATCGCCGGGCCGAGCACCATCAGCAGCAGCGACACCGGGACCATCACCGAGCTGATCAGCCGCACGCTCGACCCGAACTCGGAGCGGACCTCGCCGAGCTGCCCGGCTTCGACCGCCCGGCTCATCCTGGGCAGCATGGCCGTGATCACCGAGACGCCGATGACGCCGTAGGGCAGCTGGAAGAGCTGGAAGGCCAGGGTGTACGGGCTGATGCCGTGACCGGGCACCGCGTCGCCCGCCGCGCTGGACAGGTTGGTCGTCAGCATGAAGCCGAGCTGCGTGACCACCACATAGCCGATGGTCCAGATCCCGGCCCGGCCCATCTCACCGAGCCGCGCGTTGCGCACGTCGAAGCGCGGGACGAAGGAGAACCCGATCCGCTTGAGCGCGACGATCAGCACGGCGGCCTGCGCCACGATGCCCGCCGTGGTGCCCAGGCCGAGCAGCGCGATCTGGCCGTCGGTGACCAGGGCGATGTCGCCACCCGCCTTGCCGGCCACCACCATGTAGAGCACGAGCACACAGATGACCACGAGGTTGTTGATCACCGGCGCCCACATGGGAGCCGCGTAACGGTCGCGCGTGTTGAGAATGGCCCCGGCGACCGCGCCGACGCCGAAGAAGGCCAGCTGCGGCAGGATGAACCGGGCGAGCAGCACCGCGATCTCGAACTTGCGGCTGCCGGGCAGCCAGTCGGTGGTGTAGAGGTCGATGAGCAGCGGGGCCGCCAGCACGGCGAGCACGGCGACGACCAGCAGCGCGGCCGTGGCCAGCGTCATGAGGCGCTGCTCGTACGCCCGGCCGCCGTCGTAGTCGCGCTGCTGCGCCTTGACGATCATCGGCACCACGACACTGCTGAGCACGCCGAGCAGCAGCAGGTCGAGAATGCTGTACGGGATCGCGTACGCGGCGTTGTAGGCGTCACCCATGGCCAAGGTGCCGATCGCCGAGGCGAGCACCATCGTCCGCACGAATCCCGTGACCCTGGACACCATCGTGCCCGCCGCCATGACGGCGCTGGCCCGCAACATGCGGCTCATACGGTCTCACTCTCCCGGCTCTTGGCGGCCCGAGCGAGCCGTCGCTGCGATCTGCGCCGTAGCACCCGTGTCACGACCGCGGCGAGCATGACCGCCAGCGCTGCCCCGACGATGACCAGGGCGATCCCCGTGTAGCCGGTGGTGCGGATCGTCAGCTTGACGGGCTTGCCGTACGGCAGACCGTTCCTGGTCGTCAGCTGGACGCTCACCGTGGCGTCACCGCTGGTCGTCGCGTTCATCGGCACCTGGACGCCGCCGTTCTGACCGTTGGGGATCGTCAGCAGCTTCTTGACCGGCGTGGTGTCGATCTGGAGGAGTCCGGGGTTGTTGCTCTTCACGTCGATGTAGAGGGCGATCGTCTCACCGATCGAGTTCTTCACGCTGATGGGCACCGGGCCGTTGCTCCCGGCCAGCGTGCGCAGCCGGTCGGGGTCGGCCCCGGTGATCGAGATCTTGTTCATCTGGGCCTGGACGGCCCCTTCGACCAGCTTGATGGCCGCCCGGCCCGCGCGCGTGTTGTTGCGCCAGGACGAGGAGACCATCCTGAGCACCGCGGCGTCGAAGTCGGAGTGGGGCTTGGGCTCCGCGGCGATCAGGGCGGTGAGCTGTGCCTTCTCGGCGACGTTCTTGAGCGGGCCGAGGTATTTGGCGCTGAGCTCGTCCTTGCGGTCCTGGCCGGTGTAGGTGAGCGCGGCCCTGGGCACGGGCGCCTTGCTCGGCTTGAGCGAGTCGAGCGGGGTCAGCGTCAGCCACGGCAGCCGGTTCGCGGTCTTGAGCAGCAGGTTGACCAGCGTCGGGTTCGGGTCCCAGCGTCGCGAGGGTGCGATGACCAGCGACCGGGGACTGGTCTGGCCAGGCTCGGCGGCGATCATCGCGGTCTCGGCGATGAAGCGCTGCTTGTTCAGGAAGATCGAGCCCGGCGCGTCGGAGTCGGGCTCGAAGGTGCGCGTGAGCTGTGTGTCGGCGACCAGCGCGGTGACCGGCCCCTGGACGCTGTCGAGTGTGGCGACGGCATCGGGCGTGAACGCGACCGGCGGCTGCGGCGGCAGATTCGTGGAGTTGAGCAGGACCCGGTCGACCTTGGCGACGGAGAGCAGGTCGAGCGCGTCGGGATCGAGCACGCCCGCGACCGGCCAGTTCGTCGTCAGCGACACGTCGCGCTTGAGCAGGTCCGTGGCGACCTGGCGGCCCATGGCGATCGCCGTGGCGGTCTGGCCGTCGAGTCCCTGGTGGGCGAGCGCGGCGACGTCGGGATCGGCGTACGGCGTGGCCACGACCGGGGAGGAGGCCAGCGCGGTGCGCAGCGAGTTGAGCCACTGCGCGGCGTTGGGGTCGGCGGCCTGGTCCTTGGACTTGAGCCGGTGCTTGCGGGACAGAGCCTGCACGTCGTCGAGGAGCGACGGCTCCACGAACCAGGTGACCTTCTTGGGCGCCGTGGCGGCGATGCCGGCCAGCTCGGCGAGCCGGCCCTTGCCGGTCAGCTGCGGGCCCAGCTTGTCGTCGATGAAGTTGTCGTTCTCGGCGCGATGCGTCTGGTCGATGATGGGCAGCGCGATGGCCAGCCGGTTACGCGGCAGTTTCTGCGGGGTCGGCGGCGCGTACGTCAGGTAGGTGCGCTGCGGCGTGGAGATCGGCGCACCGAACCGGGCCACGTCGACGGCGATCGGATAGACGCCGAACGACGGCAGCCCGAGCTGCACGGGCGTCACCGTGATCTCGAACACCTTCGACGCGCCCGCCTCCAGGGCGGGGAGCAGCACGTTCGAGCTGTTCGCGACGTTCGGCGGCACCAGGCTCTCGTCGGACTGGTAGGCGACCATGGCGGCGCGGTCGGTGAGTTTCTGCGAGGTGTATCGCAGCCGGACACTCAGGCCGGTCATCGTCTCACCGGTGTCGTTGCGGACGGTGCCCGCGACCTTGACCTGCGTGGTCAGGCTCGACGGCACGTCGGGCGTGATGGACGTGATCGACACGGCCATCGACTGCCTGTTCGTCTTCCCGGCGGCCGTGCCCGGCGTCTTCGTGGCAGCAGTACTCGGCGTCGTCGCGGCCATGGGCGCGAGCAACGCGGCGGACAGTACGGCGAGGAGCATGACCTTACGGATCACGCGTCCGCCCGAGCTGGAGTACGACGCACGCCCGCAATGGTACGGGCTCAGTGCCGTATCGCGACCGCCTGGCGGGATCCTCTGGGCCTCGGGATCCGCAGGTTCACCGTCTTGCCGGGCAGGAGTGTCAGCAGGTCAAGGGCGCGCATGGTGAGGGCTGTGTGGCGTTCCCCGGTGGCCGTGAAGATCGCGTCGGCATCGGGGCGCAGGCGGTCGTCAACCGCCACGGCCACGCCCTCGGGCAGCAGCAACGGGCTGACGAGCCCGGCCGCGTAGTCGGTGACGGAATTGACCAGAAAGTCGGGGGCGGGGCGTACCTCCCGCACGCCGAGCGCGCCGCAGACGGCCCCGGCCTGCGGTGGGTCCGAGACTGCGGAGACGACGGCGACGACGACCTCGCGGCCGATTCTCGTGGCGACCTCGAACACCGTGACCGCCACGCACCGCTCGGGCGCGGCGGAGACCGCGTCGGGCAACTCGTCCACGCAAGTCATGGGGCGCGGAAGGCGTACGATCTCATGATGGACCTGGTGTGCGAGGAGCCAGCGGTGGATCGCGAGGGCGTCCTTCATAGAAGACCTCCTGGCCTGGTTCCATGGCCCCCGACGGTCCCCTGACCGACGGTAACCCCGACTGGATATTGCTCGGGGGATATGTTCCGGAATCAAAGGACCTACCCAGCTTGTCCGACTCAAATCTGACCGAAAGCCAGCAGCGGGCCATGACCGACCTGTTCCGCAAGATCGCTCCGGTGGCCGACGAGCTCGGCCGGTTGTTCGCCGCGCATGGGCACGAGCTGGCCCTTGTCGGTGGCCCGGTGCGCGACATCCTGCTCGGCCGTGTGGGCAACGATCTCGACCTGACCACCGATGCCCGGCCCGAACGGGTCCTGGAAATGGTCCGTGATTGGGCTGATTCGGTCTGGACGATCGGCATCGACTTCGGCACGGTCGGCGTGCGGAAGGGCGGCTCGTTGCTGGAGATCACCACCTACCGCAGCGAGTCGTACGACCCCAAGTCCCGCAAGCCGGAGGTCATGTACGGCGAGACGCTGGAGGCCGACCTGGAGCGGCGCGACTTCGCGGTCAACGCGATGGCCGTGCGGCTGCCGGGCCACGCGTTCGTCGACCCCTACGGCGGCCTGACCGACCTGTCGGCCAAGCTGCTGCGCACGCCGGGCACGCCCGAGCAGTCCTTCGACGACGACCCGCTGCGCATGCTGCGCGCCGCCAGGTTCGCCTCCCAGCTCGGCTTCACGGTCGACGCCAAGGCGCTCGCGGCGATGACCGACATGGCGGAGCGCATCGAGATCGTCTCGGCCGAGCGCATCCGTGACGAGCTCGACAAGCTGGTCTGCGGCACCTACCCGCGCGAGGGTCTGCGCCTGCTGGTCGAGACCGGGCTGGCCGCGCACGTGCTGCCCGAGCTGCCCAAGCTGCGCCTGGAGATCGACGAGCACCACCGGCACAAGGACGTCTATGAGCACACGCTGACCGTCCTCGACCAGGCCATCGCCCAGGAGGACGACGGCAAGCCCGACCGGATCCTGCGCTGGGCCGCGCTGCTGCACGACATCGGCAAGCCCAAGACCCGGCGGCACGAGGCGGGCGGGCGGGTCTCCTTCCATCACCACGAGGTGGTGGGGGCGCAGATGGCCAAGAAGCGCATGACCGAGCTCAAGTTCCCCAAGGATGTGGTGGCCGACGTGTCGCAGCTGGTCGAGCTGCACCTGCGCTTCCACGGTTACGGCACGGGGGAGTGGACCGACAGCGCGGTGCGCCGCTACGTGCGCGACGCCGGTCACCTGCTCGACCGGCTCCACAAGCTGACCAGGGCCGACTGCACGACGCGCAACAAGCGCAAGGCGACGGCGCTGTCGCGTACGTACGACCAGCTAGAGGAGCGCATCGCCCGGCTGGCCGACGAGGAGGAGCTGGCCAAGATCCGGCCGGAGCTCGACGGCAACGAGATCCAGCGGATCCTCGGCGTGGGTCCCGGTCCGATCGTCGGGCGGGCGTACAAATTCCTGCTGGAGCTCCGCCTGGACAAGGGGATGGTCGGCAAGGAGACCGCCACCGAGGCGCTGCTGGAGTGGGCGCGGGAGAGCGGTGCGGCACCCGCCGGCGACACGGCGCCGGCCTGATATCAGCGGGAGGCAGTGGCGCGGGGCGTCGGGATGATCATCCGGTAGATCAGGGCGCCCGCCAGGTAGCCGGCTGTCACGATCACCACGGCCGTGTAGGACTTGCCGTTGGCGGGCAGGATCGCCGCGGACAGGGCGGCCGCCAGCACGTACATGCCGTTGAAGAGCATGTCGTAGATCGAGAAGGCGCGGCCCAGGTAGGCGTCCTCCACGTCGCGCTGGACCGTGACGTCGGCGCAGATCTTGACGCTCTGCCCGGCGATGCCGAGCACGAACCCGGCGATCGGCAGGCTCCACGGCTGGAACGGCACGACCAGCACCGCAGTGAGCACGCCGGCGATGACCAGCGCGATCGGCACCCACCGCTCGATCGTGAACCGCGCGGTGGCCCACGGAGTGACGATCACCGCGAGGAAGAAGCCGACGCCCGAGGTGGCCACGACCAGGCTGAGCCCACGCAGCGCCACCTCGGAGTCGCCGCCGGAGAAGTAGTAGCGGTAGAGGATGATGCCGAGCGCGGTCGCCATGCCGTACATGAAGCGGTGTGTCGCCATCGCGCCCATCGTGGCGGCGGCCGTGCGGTGGCCCACCAGGTGCTTGGCGCCGTCGGCGAGGCCGATGAGCACGTTGCGTACGGCCTCGCGGGCCTGCGGCCGCTCAGGGTCGAAGGAGGGGCCGAGCAGCGAGCGCTCCATCGTGCGGGCGATCAGCGCGCTCATTCCGGCGACCACGCCCGAGACGGCCAGCAGCAGCGCCACGCCGAAGTCGCCGCTGCCGAACAGCTCACGCAGCAGGAACCCCACCCCGGCGCCGAGGAAGGTGAAAACCGTGCCCGAGGTGGGCGTGACCGCGTTGGCGGCCATCAGCCGGTCCGCAGGCACCACGTGCGGCAGCGACGCGCCGAGAGCGGCCAGGAAGAACCGGTTGGCCGCGAGCACGCCGAGCGCGGCCGCGTAGAAGACCGTGTCGGGCACGTCGGCGGCGACCAGCGCCGCCGCCACGACCAGCAGCGCGCCGCGCACGAGCGGCGCGACGACGAGGATCTGCCGCCTCGACCAGCGGTCGATGAAGACGCCGACGAACGGGCCGAGGATGCTGTACGGCAGCAGCAGCACGGCCAGCCCCGCGGCCACCTGCAGGGCCGTGGTCTGCGTCTCCGGGCTGAAGAAGGCGAACCCGACCACGGCGAACTGGAAGACCCCGTCGGAGAACTGGGAGACCAGCCGGGTGGCGAACAGCCGTCGGAAGTCCCTGCCCTTCAGGACCACGCGAAGATCGGCGACGAATGACACGCAGTCAGCCTACTTCCGGCCGATTCACAGGTTGGTACAGCAGGCAGTCTTTCGTCGCCAGAGGCCAACATGATCACGTACGCTTCGTAGCGTGACGAAGGAAGAACACGTGGTGTTGGTCGACGGCGACGGCAACGCGATCGGCACCGCTCCCAAGACCACGGTGCACGGCCAGGAAACCCCGCGCCACCTGGCGTTCTCCAGCTATGTCTTCGACGAGGACAGCCGCGTCCTGCTCACCAGGCGCGCCGCGCGCAAACTGACCTGGCCGGGCGTGTGGACCAACAGCTGCTGCGGCCACCCGCTCCCCGGCGAGCCGCTGGACCACGCGGTCATCCGCAGGCTGTCCTACGAGCTCGGCCTGACGGTCGAGCGGGCGGATCTCATGCTGCCGGCGTTCACCTACCGCGCGGTCATGCCCAACGGCATCGTCGAACACGAGCTCTGCCCCGTCTACCGCGTGACGGTCGCCGCCGCCGCCGCCGTCCCGAACCCGGACGAGGTCGACGAGATCCGGTGGATGCCCTGGAAGGAGTTCGCGGACGGCGTCATGAGCACCCTGCTGGCGATCAGCCCATGGTGCCGCGAACAGGTCCCCATGCTGAACGAGCTGGGCACCAACCCGCTGGACTGGCGCCCGGCCCCGCCGGAGGAGCTGCCTCCGGCGGCCCGAAGCGCCGCCCGTAACGGTCTGCTCGAGAAGTAACGGTTTGCTCGAGAAGTGAGGCGCCGCGCGGAGCGCACGGCGCCGGACCACGGAGCTATCTGTCCACTTCGCCGCGGATGAACTTCTCCACGTAGTCACGCGCGTCGTCGTCCGAGTACTGGACCGGCGGCGACTTCATGAAGTAGGAGGACGCGCTCAGGATCGGCCCCGCGATCCCCCGGTCGAGGGCGATCTTGGCGGCCCGCACCGCGTCGATGATGATCCCCGCCGAGTTGGGCGAGTCCCACACCTCCAGCTTGTACTCCAGGTTGAGCGGCGTGTCGCCGAACGAGCGGCCCTCCAGTCGTACGAAGGCCAGCTTGCGGTCGTCGAGCCACGGCACGTGGTCCGACGGGCCGATGTGCACGTCGGCCTTGGCCATCTCGTGCGGGATCTGCGAGGTGACCGACTGCGTCTTG
Organism: Nonomuraea aurantiaca; assembly: GCF_020215705.1. Taxonomy (GTDB): domain Bacteria; phylum Actinomycetota; class Actinomycetes; order Streptosporangiales; family Streptosporangiaceae; genus Nonomuraea; species Nonomuraea aurantiaca. The sequence goes on from NZ_JAIWNB010000028.1 coordinate 80,282, forward strand.
GAGATCTTCTTCGACTGGAGACGCTTGCGCTCCAGCATGTTCATGAAGTCCATGTTGCCGCCGACGTTGAGCTGGTACGTGCGCAGCAGCTCGACCCCGCGGTCCTCGAACAGCTTGGCCAGCACGCGGTGTGTGATGGTGGCGCCCACCTGCGACTTGATGTCGTCGCCGACGATCGGCACACCGGCCTGGGTGAACTTCTCCGCCCATTCCGGGTCGGAGGCGATGAACACCGGCAGTGCGTTGACGAACGCCACCTTGGCGTCCAGCGCGCACTGGGCGTAGAAGCGGTCGGCCTCCTCGGAGCCCACGGGCAGGTAGGACACCAGGACGTCCACCTGGCTCTCGCGGAGCACCTGGACGACGTCGACCGGCGACTCGTCGGACTCTTCGATGATCTCGCGGTAGTACTCGCCAAGGCCGTCGAAGGTATGACCGCGCTGGACGATCACCCCGGTGGGCGGCACGTCCATGATCTTGATCGTGTTGTTCTCGCTGGCGCCGATCGCCTCGGACAGGTCGCGGCCGACCTTCTTGGCGTCGACGTCGAACGCGGCGACGAACTCGACGTCGCCCACGTGATAGTCGCCGAACTTCACGTGCATCAGGCCCGGCACCCGTATGGCCGGGTCGGCGTCCTTGTAATAGTGAACGCCCTGGACCAGTGACGCCGCGCAGTTGCCAACACCGACAATGGCCACGCGAACCGAACCCATCGCACTCGCTCCCTTACTCATCAGTTGATCTCTCGGGCTTCTCCTCAGAGGAGCCCCGTCTCTCTGTCGCGATCAGCTCGTTCAGCCACCGCACCTCGCGTTCGACCGATTCGAGCCCGTGACGTTGCAGTTCGAGCGTGTAGCTGTCGAGGCGCTCCCTGGTGCGAGCCAGGGCGGTGCGCACGCTGTCGAGGCGTTCCTCCAGGCGGCTGCGGCGGCCTTCGAGGATCCGCAGTCTCACCTCCGCCTCCGTGTGCCTGAAGAAGGCGAAGTGGACGCCGAAACTCTCGTCCTCCCACGCGGACGGCCCGGCCTGCGTCAGCAGGTCCTGGAGCCGTTCCTTGCCCTCCGCGGTCAGCTTGTAGACGATCTTCGACCGGCCTCCGACGATCGCGGCGGGCGCCGGCTGCTCCTCCACGATGAGCCCCTGTTCCAACAGTGAGCGCAGACAGGGGTAGAGCGACCCGTAGGAGAAGGCGCGGAACATGCCCAGCAAGGCATTGAGCCGTTTGCGCAGCTCATAGCCGTGTAGCGGCGTCTCGTGCAGCGACCCGAGCACGGCCAGCTCCAGCACTCTGCCCTGTCCGCTGGCCACTGGAACCGCCCCCTCTCGCGTCGATGTATCGAGCCGATACATCCCGATGATACGTCGCGCCGCTATATCGCCGCAATTAACGACTTTGCCAAGGCGTTGGGATGATTCGGCAAAACGCCGTAGTCTGGCGCTCATGTGGTCACAGAGAAGGGTGGTGGACTACGGCCTTGCCAAGAGGGCGGTGGCCGGCTCCCAGCGCTCCAGGCGTACGTCGCCTGGGGATATCTGTGACGCACAGCCGTACCTCCTTCGCGCGGCGCGCCATTTCGGCGAACCGACCGAACACCTCTGCCCGGTGTGCGCGAGGGAGAACGTCACCAACATGACCTACGTCTCCGGGGATTCCCCGGGACGCCATGCCGGTGAGGCAAAGGTCGCGTCGGAACTCGCCGATATGGCCCATGATTACGATGAGTTCCGGGTGTACGTCGTCGAGGTCTGCCAAGGTTGTTCCTGGAACCACCTGACGGTGTCGTTCGTCCTCGGCAACGGACCGCCGGACCGCGTCGGGCGACCGTAGAAGACCGAGGACGGCGAAGGAGCCCCACGCCCATCCGCCGTGCTATCCGACGACGTTGTGAGGACGTGTGAGTAACAGCAGCAATGAGGGGACGGCTCGGCCGGGAAGGCGCCGTCGCTCCAACTCATCCCGTTCTGTGCCCCAAGACAATTCGCCGCAAACCGGCGAAGCGGGCTGGGGGGCGGCACAGCCTCAGCGTCGGCCGGAAGCCGCGTACGAGCAGACCGGCGCGATGGCCGCCCAGCCATACCCGGGCCCCCAGCAACCGGGCATGCCGCAGCCGGGTCCCCATCAGCCGGGTCCCCAGCAGCCAGGTCCGGGCGGCCCCGGCCCCCGCCAGCCGGGACGGCGCGAGGCCGCGCCGCGCGAGCCGGGGCGGCGCCAGAGCGGCCGTGAAGGTTCGCGTTCGCGCGGCGAGGGCGAACCCGCGCCCCGCGCCCGCAGCAACCAGGAGACCATGATCAGCGACGCGCCCAGGCGGGCGCGCGGGCGAGGCTCCGGCGGACCTCAAGGACCGGGTGGCCCTGGTGGCCCCGAGGGTCCTGAGCGGCCCAAGGACGAGCGGCCGAAGTGGCGCCGCTTCATCCCCAGCTGGAAGATCGTCATGGCCTCGATGACGGTTCTCGCGGCCGGCATCTTCGGCATGATCGCGGTGGCCTACGCCAACACTCCGGTGCCCGACGAGAACGACACGCAGGCGGGGGCGACCGCACAGGGCAGCGGCGTCTACTACTCAGACGGCAAGACGCTCATCGCCAAGCTCGGGACGCCCCGGAAGATCATCCCGTATGAGCAGATGTCCGAGAAGCTCAGGGACGCCACGGTGGCCATCGAGAACGACACGTTCTACGAGGACTCCGGCATCTCCATCTCCGGTATGGCCCGCTCGCTGTGGATGACCGCGACGGGTCAGCAGTTGCAGGGCGCCTCGACGATCACCCAGCAGATGGCCCGCGGTTATTACGGCGGCCTCAGCTCGGAAGTCTCGATCAAGCGTAAGGTCAGCGAGATCTTCATCGCGGTCAAGCTCAACCAGACGAAGCCCAAAGAAGAGATCCTGAAGACCTACCTCAACACCGTCAACTTCGGCCGGGCCTACGGCGTCGAGGCGGCAGCCCAGGCGTATTTCGGCCCGAAGAAGCATGCCTCGAACCTCACCCTGTCGGAGGCGGCCTACCTGGCCGCGCACATCCAGACGCCGAGCTGGGGCTCCGAGGACCCCGCGCTCAAATTCCGCTGGAAGACCGTCCTGGACTACATGGCCAAGCAGTGGCCGGACAAATACGCCGCGGAAGCGAAGACGGCGGAGTGGCCCAAGATCAGGAAGGCCAACACCGACGACGCCATGGCGGGCATCAACGGCTACATGATCGAGGCGGTGAAGCGGGAGCTCCAAGGGCGCGGCATCACCGAGGACGTCATCGAGAGCAGCGGCTTCAAGATCATCACCACCTTCGACAAGAAGCTCATGCAGGCCGCCCAGACCGCGGTGCGCGGCGCGACGGGGGGCATGTCGAAGGAGTTCCACACGAGTCTCGCCGCCGTGGACCCCAAGTACGGCCGTGTGGTGGCCTTCTACGGGGGCACCGACTATCTCAAGGACCCGTGGAACGAGCCCTTCGACTCCGCGAAGCAGGCCGCCTCCGCGTTCAAGCCCTACGTCCTGGCCGCCTGGTTGAAGGCCGGGAAATCGCTCAGCAGCTACGTGCCGGGCAGCGTGACGGTGCCGAAGGAACTGCCTGGGCAGCAGCCCGGCGGATTCAGGAACAGCCACAACGTGGGTGCCTCGATCGACGTGGTCAAGGCGACCGCGCAGTCCGTCAACACCGCCTACGTGTCGATGGCGTACGCGCTGCCCGACAAGATCAAGGACGTCAAGAACCTCGTCGAGGCGGCCGGGTTCAGCGAGAGGCGCATGGAGCAGGACGTCAAGGACCACGGCTACGGGTTCGCCATCGGCAGCGCACCGGTGACCGCCGTGGAGCAGGCGGCCGGATACTCGATCTTCGCCAACGGTGGCAAGTACACCAAATATCACGTGGTGAAGGAGATCAGGCTGAACGGGCAGGTGGCCTACCCCGAGCAGCGGTCCGTCAAGAACGTGATCAGCCCCGAGGCCGCCGCCGACGCGACGGTCGCCATGCAGGAGGTGCTGCGGAGCGGCACCGCGGCGGGCAAGGGCCTGGGCAACCGCCCGGCGGCGGGCAAGACCGGCACGAACAACGAGGAGAAGGAAGCCTGGTTCGTCGGTTACACCCCGCAGCTCTCGACGGCGGTAGGGATGTACCGCGAGCGGTGCCTGACGAAGACCGGCAAGGTCGTCCAGCCCATCAATTCAAACTGTCCCACCACCCCGAGGGGCAAGCCGCACAAGAAGTACAACCTCAACAACCCTTACACCACGGCGAAGGAGATCTCGCTGGAATTCGAGGGTGCGGACACGCCCACCACGATCTGGCGCGCCTTCATGACCGCCGCACTCCAGAACAAGCCGGTCGAGCAGTTCCCCACCAGGGCCGACATCGGGCAGCCTGAGAACATCGTGCCGAGCCCGACGCCCACGCCGAAGGCCACTGAGGACCCGTCGCTCGACGACCCCAACGCCAACTGCGGCGTCGTCCCGCCGTGCACCGGCGACGACCCTGACCAGATCATCACGGTCGACCCCAACGACAACGGCGAGCAGCAGGACGACGGCGGCGGTTTCGACGGGCGGGGCCGCCAGAGCCAGGGGTCCAACCCGGTCATCGTTCCCGGACCGATGCCGAGCAGACGCGAGGACTGGTGAACTCGAGCACCGAGGTCCGCCCACCGCTCATGAACCGGGCCGTGCCGTACCTTCCCCTGGGGCTGTTCGCGGCCCTGGGGGCCACGCTCGCCTACATCGTGCGGCTGCCCTGCCGCACGGGCGGGTGGAACGACCAGGTCTCGACGTACACGAACTTCTGCTACACCGACATCTACCCGCTCTACTTCGACCGGCAGCTGGCGACGCAGAACCCCTACTTCGCCGACGTGCCGTTCGACAAGCATGTCGAATATCCGGTGGTCCTCGGCGAGGTCATGCAGGTGATCAGCTGGATCGCCCGCTGGCTGGAGCGCGACGTGGCCGCCCAGGCGGTCAGGTTCTACGACATCACCGTCATCCTGCTCGGCGTCTGCCTGGTGGCCGGCGTGCTGCTCATGGCGGCGGTGGCGGGACCGACCAGGCGGTGGGACGCGCTTTGGTACGCGCTCGCCCCTTCGATCGTCCTGGCCGCCTACATCAACTGGGACCTGGTCGCGGGCGCGCTGTCGATGGGCATGCTGCTGGCCTGGGCCCGGCAGCGGCAGGTGCTGGCGGGCGTGCTGCTCGGCCTGGCGATCGCGACCAAGTTCTACCCGATCATGTTCGTCGGCGCGCTCCTGCTGCTCACCATGCGCACCGCGCGATGGCGGCCGTTCCTCGTCACGATGGGCGCGACCGCCGGGTCGTGGCTGGTGGTCAACGTGCCGTTCATGGTGCTGGCCTGGGACGGCTGGCGCAGGTTCTACGTCTTCTCCGAGGAACGCGGCGTCGACTGGGGCTCGCCCTGGCTGTTCTTCCAGAACAAGGGCTGGCCGATCCTGGGTGACACCGACGTCAGCCGCCTGGGCATGGTCTCGCTGGGCCTGCTGTGCCTGGGCATCGCGGCCCTCACGCTGATGGCGCCGCGCCGGCCGCGGCTGGCGCAGATCTGCTTCCTCGCGCTGGCCGCGTTCATGATGACGAACAAGGTGTGGTCGCCGCAGTTCGTCCTGTGGCTGGTGCCCTTCGCGGTGCTGGCCAGGCCCAACTGGAAGCCGATCGCGCTCTGGCAGGTCGCCGAGATCTGGTACTTCTGCGCGATCTGGCTCTACCTGCTCTCCCAGTCTCCGGTCAGCCGTCCCGACCTGGGCATCGGCGACAACACCTACTTCACCGCCGTCTGGGGGCGGGTCCTCACGATCGCCATCATGATGGCCTTCGTGGTACGTGACATCCTGCGTCCCGACAAAGACGTCATCCGGCAGACCGGCATCGACGACCAGGCCGGCGGGGTCTTCGACGGCGCGCCGGACCGGTTCACCCTGCGCCCGGCCTAGCCATGATCACCCGCTCGGCCGACCGCGACGCGACGCTCCTCTGGTTCGCCTCGCGGGGCGGGCTGCTGGTGGCGACGCTGCTCGGCGTCGCGCTGCACGACTACGTGGGCACGTGGCGGAAATGGGACGCCGGGCTGTTCATCACGATCGCCGAGCACGGCTACGACGGCGATCCCGGCCGGCCGCCGGACGCCGGGCTTCCCGCGTTCTTCCCCGGCCTGCCGCTGGCGATGCGGGTGATACACCTCGTGGTGCCGGACTGGACGGCCTGCGGGCTGATCGTCTCGCTGGTCGCCGGTCTGGTGGCGGTGGTGGCGCTGGCCAGGCTGACGGAATGGGAGGGCGGCTCGGGGTGGGCCGCGGTGGCTGGGCTGCTGCTGTTCCCGATGGCCGTCTTCCTGGTCGCCGGCTACAGCGAGGCGTTGTTCCTGGCGTTCGCGATCCCCGCCTGGCTGGCCGCCCGCCAGGGCCGCTGGCCGCTCGCCGCCGCCCTGGCCGCGGGCGCCTCCTGCGTACGGATCACCGGGTTGTTCCTGTCGGTCGCGCTGATCGTGGAGTTCCTCACCAGCAGGCAGCCCCTACGACGGGCGCCGTGGCTGCTGGTGCCCTTCCTGCCGCTGGTGGCGTACTCGTTCTTCCACTACAGCCGTTCGGGAGACTGGCTCGCCTGGAAGCACGCCCAGGAGGCCGGGTGGGGACGGCAGATGGTGTGGCCGTGGCAGGCGTGGAGCACCACGTGGCAGTCCGCCATGGGCGCGGGCGACTTCGCGGTCGCCTTCCGCATGGAGCTGGCCGGTGCGGTGGTGGCCGTGGCCGCGCTCGTCTGGCTGCTGGTCATGCGCCGGTGGAGCGAGCTGGTCTACACGGGGTTACAGGCGGGGGCGCTCATGACCTCGGCGTACTACCTGTCGATCCCGCGCTCGCTGCTGCTGTGGTTCCCGCTGTGGGTGGCGTTCGGCCGGCTGGTGAGCAGGTATCCCTGGGTGCTGGTGGTGTACGCCCTGGTGTCGGGGCCGCTCATGCTGCTCGACGTGGTCCGCTTTCTGAGCGGCGCCTGGGCAGGATGATCTCCATACCCACTTTCGAGACTCGGTAATCCAGGGAAGTTATCCACAGGCTGTGTGTATTCGCTAGAGGTTCTTCCTCAGGAACGCGATGTCGTCGGCCTGGCCCTCGCCGGGCGTCTCCACCACGATGGGCGCGGCGGCCGCGCGGCAGACCGCCAGGATGAGCTCGGGGTCGATCTTGCCGTTGCCCAGGTTGGCGTGCCGGTCGGCACCGGAGTCGAACTCGTCGCGCGAGTCGTTGCAGTGCACCAGGTCGATGCGGCCGGTGATCGCCTTGACCCGGTCGACCAGGTCGAGCAGCTCCTCCCCGCCCGCGTGCGCGTGGCAGGTGTCGAGGCAGAAGCCCACGTCGAAGCCGTCGAGCGCGTCCCAGAGCCGGGCGATGCGGTCGAGCCTGCGGGCTATCGCGTTGTCGCCGCCCGCGGTGTTCTCGATCAGCACCGGGATCGGGCACTCCATGCGCTCGAACACCTTGCGCCAGTTGTCGAACCCGATCTGCGGGTCCTCGTTCTTGTTCAGGTGACCGCCGTGCACGATCAGGCCCTTGGCGCCGAGCCCGGCCGCCGCCTCCAGGTGCTGGGCGAGCAGCTTGCGACTGGGAATCCTGATGCGGTTGTTGGTGGTGGCCACGTTGATCAGATAGGGCGCGTGGATGTAGATATCGACGCCCTCGACCGGCTCGGCCGGCAGCACGGGCTTCTTGTAGCCCTGTGGATCGCCCAGGAAGAACTGCACCACCTCGGCCCCGATCGCGGCGGCGTGGGCGGCTGGGTCGTCCTGACCTACGTGAGCTCCGATGCGCACCATGTCACGAGCTTATCCGTTTGGAGCAGAGGGCTCAGGGAAGTCGCCAGACACCCCCTACGCGAGGAGAACGATATGACGCGCTGGCGCTGGCGCTCACTGATCTTCTTAATTTGGGTACTTATCGGCATCTATGTCGCCTGGGTCTACCACTACATCACGCCGGGGATCCTCCGGAACATCGCCGAGGCGCTCCTCGCGGTCTTCCTCTGGTTCCTGGTGCTGCTCGGCGTTGATCTGCATATCGGCAAATAACCTGAGACGAACGGTCCCGGCCAGGCCGGGACCGTTTCGCGTGCCATGAGCGGCTTACGGCAGGAACCCGCCGTGCGCGATGCCGAGAGCGACGCCGACGAACGACGCCACCAGGCCGATGATGTTCAGCGAGCGCTGGGGCGTGGTCACCGAGACGTACTGGGAGTAAAGCCCCATCCCAAATCCAAGCGTGCCGAACCACGCGGAGATCGGGTGGGCGGCGACGAAGAACGTCGCGGCAAAGGCCACCAGCCCGCACACGAGCGTGGCGACGGACAGGACGTTCTCGATCGGGTGCGGCTCCCCGTCGCTGTTGAGCGTGAGTCTGAACCGCTGGCTCTCCGGTGGATGAAGGATGTGCGGCACTAATGTCACCCCCATGGGTTTCCTACAGGTCCTTCCCATCCGCGAGCGGCTGGTAACCTGGTCAAGCTGCGTTGTGATGGGTGATCCATCAGCCTGAGACACCGAAAGGGGTGTCCGGGTCCTGACGTCAGCGTCCTCCTGTCACGGCAGAGTGTCGTGACCGCAAAAGTCCAGAGGAGGTTGGAGTCCCGCATGCGTCGTTACGAAGTAATGGTCATTCTGGACCCTTCGCTCGATGAGCGCACTGTGGCGCCGTCCCTCGACCAGTTCCTCACCGTGGTCCGCAATGACGGCGGCACTGTGGAGAAGGTCGACGTCTGGGGCCGTCGCCGTCTTGCCTACGACATCGACAAGAAGTCTGAAGGCATCTACGCCGTCATCGACCTGTCCGCGGAGCCCGCGACGGTCAAGGAGCTCGACCGGCAGATGAACCTCAACGAGGGCATCCTGCGCACCAAGGTTCTCCGCCCCGACGTGCACTAAGCAGCCGTTGCCCGGCTTTTTGTCGGGCGGCAGCCGTACTCTGAGCCGTAACCAAAGCGAAGGCGTGCAGGAAGGCGAGCGCAAGCCATGGCAGCAGGCGACACCGTAATCACCATCGTCGGCAATCTTGTAGACGACCCGGAGCTGCGCTTCACCCCCACGGGTCAAGCCGTGGCTCGATTCCGCATCGCGTCCACTCCGCGGTTCATGGACCGTCAGACCAACGAGTGGAAAGACGGCGAAAGCCTCTTTCTGACCTGCAACGTGTGGCGACAGGCGGCGGAGAACGCCGCCGAGAGCCTCCAGCGTGGCATGCGGGTCATCGTGCAGGGGCGGCTCAAGCAGCGGTCTTACGAGACCAAGGAAGGCGAGAAGCGCACGGTCTACGAAGTCGAGGTCGACGAGGTCGGCCCGTCTCTGCGTAACGCCACGGCCAAGGTCAACCGCACCACCCGTCAGGGTGGCGGCGGTGGCGGCGGCTTCGGTGGCGGCCCGGCCGACGACCCGTGGGCCTCCGCGTCGCCCGCTCCGCCCCAGGGCGGCGGCGGTTTCGGCGGCGGCGGTGGCGGTGGCGGCTTCCAGGGCGGCGGTCAGCAGGGCGGCGGCTCCGGCGGTTTCGGCGGCGGCGGCAACGACTTCAGCGACGAACCGCCTTTCTAATTCCAGTTCACCAGCCCGAGTCCATTCCCGCTTGACGGCGGGGCTCTGAAAGGAGCACCACGATGGCAAAGCCGGCACTGCGCAAGCCCAAGAAGAAGGTTTGCCTGTTCTGCCACGACAAGATCTCCTACGTCGACTACAAGGACACGGCTCTGCTGCGGAAGTTCATCTCCGACCGCGGCAAGATCCGGGCCCGCCGGGTGACGGGCAACTGCACCCAGCACCAGCGTGACGTGGCGACCGCGATCAAGAACGCCCGTGAGGTGGCTCTGCTGCCTTACACGAGCACCGCGCGCTAAGGGAGGACTGTCGATATGAAGCTCATCCTCACCAACGAGGTCTCCGGCCTCGGCACCCCTGGCGACATCGTCGAGGTCAAGGACGGCTACGGCCGTAACTTCCTCATCCCGCGCGGCTACGCCATGCGCTGGACGCGTGGCGCCGAGAAGCAGATCGAGTCCATCAAGAAGGCTCGTGACGCTCGCGAGATCCGCGACCTGGGCACGGCCAAGGAGGTCGCCGGCCAGCTCGGCGCCCTTCGCGTCCGCCTGGTCACCCGCGCGGGCGACTCCGGCCGCCTGTTCGGGTCGATCACCACGGGTGACGTCGCCGAGGCCGTCAAGGCCGCCGGCGGTCCCATCCTCGACCGCCGCCGCATCGAGATCGTCAACCCGATCAAGAGCGTCGGCTCGCACAAGGTCAGCGTCAAGCTGCACCCCGAGGTCTCGGCGTCGGTCGACGTCGAGGTCGTCGCCGGCTGACGACTTTCAGCCCCGGCCGCTGCCCCCTCTCGCTTCCGAGAGGGGGCAGCGCTGTCTCTATGGCCGTATGGGTGCAGGTGGGGGACATAGTGCACGGTAGGGCAGCGTAGGATTTGCTCGTTCTTCCCGCGCCCCTTCCCTGGAGGCCCCCAGCCATGGCCCGACCCTCGACGCTGCTGACCCTTGGCGTGCTCGCGGCGGCGGCCGTCGCCTGCGCCCCCGCCGACACTCCGCCGAGCGGCGCCACGCTCAGTCCCACGGCGTCCACCGCGTGCACCAAGGACCAGCTCAAGCTGGTCAACGCCGGCAAACTGACGATCGCCACCGACAAGCCCGCCTTCGAGCCGTGGTTCAAGGACGACGACCCGAGCAACGGCCAGGGCTTCGAGAGCGCGGTCGCGTTCGCCGTCGCGGGCGAGCTCGGCTTCGACCGCTCCGAGGTGCAGTGGAGCACGGTCAAGTTCGAGTCGGCCTTCGCTCCGGGCGCCAAGCAGTTCGACTTCGACATCAACGAGGTCTCGATCACCCCAGACCGGGCCAAGGCGGTCGACTTCAGCCACGGCTACTACACGGCCAAGCAGGCCATCGTGGCCATGGGCGACGGCAAGTTCGCCGCCGCGAAGAGCTTGGCCGAGCTCAAGGACGCCAAGATAGGCGTACAGGTCGGCACGACCTCCCTCAACGCGGTCAAAGAGGTCATCAAGCCCGGTGCCGAGCCCAACGTCTACACGGACCAGATCGACGCCGTCAACGCGCTGAAGAACAACCAGGTCGACGCGATCGTCGTGGACCTGCCCACGGCCTTCTACGTGACGGCCGCGCAGGTCGAGAAGTCGAAGATCGTCGGCCAGTTCAGCTCGACCGGCGGCACGCCCGAGGAGTTCGGCCTGGTCATGGAGAAGGGCAGCGCGCTCAAGCCGTGCGTCGACAAGGCCGTCGACGCGCTGAAGTCCAAGGGCGAGCTGACCAAGATCGAGCAGCAGTGGCTCAGCGCGGCCGCGGGCGCGCCCGAGCTGAAGTGAGTGAGCTTCAAGTGACTGAGAGCGCCGCAGGCTGGGTCAAGAGCGAGCGGCAGCTCGAACGCGAGCGGGTCCGCAGGTCGCGGGCCCGGCGCTCGGCCTCCATCGCCGGCACTTCGACGGTCGTCTTCCTCGTCCTGGTCGTGGTGGGGGTCGCCAACTCGCCCGGCTGGCCGCGGGTGCGGGAGTCGTTCTTCAACCCGGAGTGGTTCGTCAAGGCGCTGCCGGACGTCCTGAGCGGGTTCCTGCTCAACATCAAGATCTTCCTGATCGCGGAGCCGCTGATCCTGGTCGTCGGGGTGCTGGTGGCCCTGGCCCGCACTGTCACGGCGCCCGCCTTCTTCCCGGTCCGGGCGCTGGCCACGCTCTACACCGACATCTTCCGTGGTGTGCCGACGCTCCTGGTCATCTACCTGGTCGGCTACGGGTTGCCCGCGCTCAGGCTGCAGGGGATTCCGACGGATCTGGCCACGCTCGGCATCATCGCCCTGACGCTCTCGTACGGCGCGTACGTGGCCGAGGTGTTCCGGGCGGGCATCGAGTCGGTCCATCCGAGCCAGGTGGCGGCCGCCCGCTCGCTCGGCCTGAGCCACGTCAAGGCGATGCGGTTCGTCGTGCTCCCGCAGGCCACTCGCCGGGTCGTCCCGCCGCTGCTCAACGACTTCATCTCCCTGCAGAAGGACACGGCGCTGGTGGCCACCCTCGGGCTGCTGGAGGCGCTGAGGCAGGCGCAGATCATCGCGACCAGCAAGTTCAACTACACGTCTTACCTGGTGGCGTCGCTGCTGTTCATCCTGCTCACGATCCCGATGGCCCGCTTCACCGACCACCTGGCCGCGCGTACGCGAAGGAGGCGGGGATGAGCCTGCTGACCATCGACGGGGTGTGGAAGAACTTCCGCGGCCACAGCGTCCTGCGCGGCATCGATCTGGAGGTACGCACGCACGAGGTAGTCAGCCTGATCGGCGCGTCAGGGTCGGGCAAGTCCACGCTGCTGCGCTGCGTCAACCTGCTGGAGACCATCGACGACGGCGCGATCCACCTCGACGGGCAGGAGATCACCGACCCCCGGGCGGACGTCGACGACGTACGCAGGCGGCTGGGCATCGTGTTCCAGGCGTTCAACCTGTTCCCGCACATGACGGTCCTCGACAACATCACACTCGCGCCCCGGCAGGTGCACGGGGTGGCCAAGGCCGAGGCGGAGGAGCAGGCGGGGGAGCTGCTGGCCAGGTTCGGGCTGGCGGACAAGGCCCGTTCCTATCCCGACCAGCTCTCCGGCGGCCAGCAGCAGCGGGTGGCCATCGTCCGGGCGCTGGCCACCAAGCCACGGCTGATGCTGCTCGACGAGGTCACCTCGGCGCTCGACCCGGTGCTGGTGGTGGAGGTGCTCCAGGTCATCAGGGAGCTCAAGGACTCGGGCATGACGATGATCCTGGCGACGCACGAGATGGGCTTCTGCCGCGACATCTCCGACACGGTGTGCTTTTTGGACGGCGGGGTCATGCTGGAGATGGGCCCACCGGAGAAGATCTTCACCGACCCGGAGCACGCCCGTACAAGGGACTTCCTACGGGCTGTGCTGGACTCCGGGCGGCTCTAGCGCGGCATCCGCAAACGCTCGCCGGGAATCCCTTCTCCATCCGCCCCCCGAAGGGGATATCCCTCCCAAGGGACACCAGCCACCACGGACCGTCACAGGGATCGAGACGGTCGTGACGAACCACCCAGGCAGGGCTCTCAACGCCGGTGGCGCCCCCTGGCGTGGTTCAGGGGAGGCAACTCCGGCTGGGCCAGCAGGCTGTGGCGCCGACCGTACACAAGATAGACGAGCAACCCGAAAGTCATCCACAGGGCGAACCACGCCCAGGTGAGCACTTGCAGGTTCACCATCAGCCAGAGCGTCGCCACCAGGGACAGCGCGGGCAGCAGCGGCGAGAGCGGGACCCGGAAGCCGCGATCGAGGTGCGGCATCCGGCGCCGCATGACGATCACGCCCGCCGCGACGAACATGAACGCGAACAGCGTCCCGATCACCACCAGCTGCTGCAGCGTGAGCACCGGCACCAACTCGGCCAGGAGAATCGCGATCACCCCGATGAGCAGCGTCACCCGCGTGGGCGTGTGATATCTGCGGCTGATCGTGGCCAGGCGACGCGGCATCAGGCCGTCGCGGGCGATCGAGAACAGTACCCGCGTCTGCCCCACGATCAGCACCAGGATGACCGTGGTCAGCCCGAGGACCGCGCCGATGTCGATGACGTGCGCCATCCAGTCGACACCCACCACGCGGAACGCGCTGGACAGCGGCGAGTCGGGGGAGATGCCGGTGTAGGGGATCATGCCGACCATGACCACGGCCACCGCGAGGTAGATGACCGTGGCGATCACCAGGCTGCGGATCATGCCCTTGGGGATGGCCCTGGAGGCGTTCACGGTCTCCTCGGCGGCGGTGGCGACGACGTCGAAGCCGATGTACGCGAACGCGATGGCCGACGCCGCCGCGAACACACCGAACCAGCCGAACGCGTGGCTCTGCCCCACGATGATGTCGAGCACGGTCGCCGCCGGGGTGGTCAGGGGCTTCGGCTCGGTGTAGAGATCGCCGAAGTTGGCCACCTTGACGTACCGCGCCCCGACGACGATGACCGCTCCGATGGCCACCAGCTTGGCCGCCACCATCACCCACAGCGCCCGCAGCCCGACCCGCGCGTTGAGCGCCACGACGCTCGTCAGCACTACCAGGATGAACAGGACGAACACGTCCTCGACCACGTTCGGATACGGCAGGCGCACCCCGAACCCGGTGATCGCCCGGACCGTGATCAGCGCCCAGGCCCTGGCCACCACGGCCACGGCCAGCTCCAGCTCCAGGATCAGCGCCCAGCCGATGATCCACGCCCAGACCTCGCCGAAGATGACGTAGGTGAAGGTGTACGCGCTGCCCGACGTCGGCATCGTGGACGACAGCTCGGCGTAACACAGGCAGGCCAGCAGGCAGGCGATCCCGGCGATCATGAACGACAGGATCACTCCGGGGCCGGCCATGGTCGCGGCCTGCTGCCCGGCGATGCTGAAGATGCCCGCGCCGATCATCACGCCGAGCCCGAGCACGACGAGATCGGCGGGCCGGTAGAGCTCGGCGAGGCTGTGGCGCGCGCCCGTGCGTAATCCGGTCGCGGCGTCGGGCGGCAGCCGCCGGAGGATTGTCGACAAAGGCACACCCCGCTCAGGGAACTCGCCCACAGTGCCGCACCCCACGCGTAACAGCAAGCACGGGACGATTACGCCCCGGTCACCAGCCATGCCGTGCCGAGCGCCCGCTGTCCCAGCGTGATCAAACGTGCGATCATCCATGCCCCTAGCGCGCACCAGAGTGCGACGATGCCGAATCCCGAGGCGAGAAAGGCGCAGGGCAGGTACGCGAGCGTCGTCCACAGCGCCGCCCACGCGAGGTAGCGCTGGTCGCCCGCGCCGATCAGCACCCCGTCGAGGACGAACACCACGCCGCACACCGGCTGGAACAGCGCCACCGGCCAGAGCACGGCCAGCAGCTGCTCGGTCACCTGTGGATCGGCGTCGAACAGGCCGGGCAGCAGCGGCCGGGCCGCGACGACGAGCGCGCCGAGCACGAACCCCGACCAGAGGCCCCACCACACCATGCGCCGGGTCGCGGCCCTGGTGGCGGCCACGTCGCCGGCGCCGAGCGTACGGCCGGTGATGGCCTGGCCGGCGATGGCGATGGCGTCCAGGGCGAAGGCCAGCAGCGTCCAGACCTGGGTGGCGATGGCGTACGCGGCCAGCTGGGCCTGGCCCATCCTGGTGGCCACCACGGTCGCCACGACCAGCACGACGCGCAGGCAGACGGTCCTGATGAGCAGCGCGAAGCCGGCCGTACCCGCCTGCCTGACGCCCGCCGGGTGAGGCGTGAGCGGTATGCCGAGCCGCAGCGCGCCCCTGGCCACCACGACGAGGTAGACGGCCGCGCCCAGCGTCTGGGCCAGCACGGTGCCCCAGGCCGAGCCCGCGATGCCCCAGTGCAGGCCGAGTACGAACCACGCGTTCAGCCCCGCGTTGAGCGCGAACGAGCCCACCGCGACGGTCAGCGGCGTGACCGTGTCCTGCAAGCCGCGCAGCACGCCCGTCCCGGCCAGCACGACCAGCATGCCGGGCGCGCCGAGCAGCGAGATGCGCAGGTACGTCGTGGCCTGTCCGGCCTGCTCCGGTACCGCCCCGAACAGTCCGACGATCGACGGGGCGAGCGGCCAGCAGACCGCGATGAGGGCGGCGCCGATGGCCAGCGCGAGCCAGATGCCGTCCACGCCGCTGCGCATCGCCGTGGCGTGATTGCCCGCGCCGGTCTGGCGGGCCACCGACGCCGTCGTGCCGTACGCGAGGAAGACGCAGAGGTTGACCACCGTGGCCAGGATCGTGCCCGCGACACCCAGGGCGCCCAGGGCGGTGGTGCCCAGCCCGTGTCCCACGATGGCATAGTCGGCGAGCAGGAAGAGCGGCTCGGCGACCAGCGCGCCGAACGCGGGCACGGCCAGGCGTAGAATCTCCCGGCCCTGCAGCGTAATGGGCATTTACCCATTATGGCCATTACACGGCGTGTCGGGCCAACTTTCTTTCCTCCACAGCCGGTGGACAAAGTTTTCCCAGGTCAGATGGGGTGCTGTGGATTGTGGACAGAGTTATCCACAGCTCCGTCCACAGTTGTTTCACACCCTGAGCCGAATAGTGCACAGCTTGACCACAGGGTTGTCCACAGGCCGCGTTGCCGTCTCACCGCGAACCCGCGAAACTGTCAGACCGGTCGACTACAAGTGGGGGTGGTGCGACCGCCTGCAAGGTGTTGAGGGGGCGCGGTGAGCATTGACGAAGAGGGCGGCGGAGGCCCGGGTTTCGAACGTACGCCGCCGAGCAACATCGAGGCGGAGCAGTCGGTCCTGGGCGGCATGCTGCTGTCCAAGGACGCGATCGCCGACGTGGTGGAGCTCATCCGCTCCGACGACTTCTACCGGCCCGCCCATCAGATGATCTATGACGTCATCACCGACCTCTACGGCCGCGGCGAGCCCGCCGACGCGGTCACGGTCTTCGACGACCTGCAGAAGCGCGGCGAGATGGCCCGCGTCGGGGGTGCCGCCTACCTCCACACGCTGACGGCCGTCGTCCCCACCGCGGCCAACGCCGGCTACTACGCGAAGATCGTTCGTGAGCAGGCCATCCTCCGCCGCCTCATCGAGGCCGGCACGCGCATCGTCTCCTTCGGCTACGGCGGCCAGAACGAAGAGGTCGACGACCTGGTCGACCGCGCGCAGGCGGAGATCTACAAGGTCACCGAGCGACGCACGTCCGAGGACTACGCGCCGCTGGCCGACATCATGCCGGGCGCCCTCGACGAGCTGGAGGCCATCGGCAGCCGCGGCGGCCAGATGGTCGGCGTGCCGACCGGCTTCCAGGACCTCGACCAGCTCACCAACGGGCTGCACCCGGGCCAGATGATCGTCGTCGCCGCCCGCCCGGCCATCGGCAAGGCGCTGGCGCTCGACACGCCGCTGCCCACCCCGACGGGCTGGACGACCATGGGCGAGGTCGCGGTCGGCGAGCGGCTCCTCGGCGCCGACGGCAGGCCGACGCGGGTGGTCGCGGCCACCGAGGTCATGCACGGCAGGCCGTGTTACGAGGTGGAGTTCAGCGACGGCACGGTGATCGTCGCGGACGCCGGGCACCAGTGGCGGACGGCGCACGGCGTGCTGACCACGGAGGAGATCTTCAAGGCTGACGGAGGGGCGGCCCACGCGGTCGCGGTGTCGGCGCCGTTCGCTCTCGAGGAGCTCGAGCTTCCCGTGCCGCCGTACGAGCTCGGTGTCCGGCTCGGCGACCTCAGCAGCGCCGATCCGGACCAGCGCATCCCCTCGCCCTACCTGCGCGCATCGGAGGGACAGCGGCGCGACCTGTTGGCGGGCCTGCTCGCCTCGGACGGCTTCACCGGGGGATCCGTTGGGCAAAAGGGGCGGATCCTTTTCGGAGGAGCCGTGGCGAGTCGGCGGTTCGCCCATGACGTGCACGAGCTCGTCCTGAGTCTCGGCTACCACGCCACCACCGGGCGCGCCGACCAGGGATACTGGCTCGACTTCACCACACAGGCCCGCTCCATCGTGGACGTACGCCCTGTCCCCTCCCGGCCGGTCCGCTGCGTGGAGGTGGACAACGCCGACCACCTCTACCTGGCGGGCAGGACGTGCATCCCCACCCACAACAGCACCTTGGGGCTCGACTTCGCCCGCTCCGCGGCGATCAAGCATGGGATGACCACCGTCATCTTCTCGCTGGAAATGTCGCGCAACGAGATCACGATGCGTCTGTTGTCGGCCGAGGCACGGGTGGCGCTGCACGCCATGCGCTCGGGCATGATGGGCGACGACGACTGGACCAGGCTGGCCCGGCGAATGAGCGAGGTGGCCGAGGCACCGCTGTTCATCGACGACTCGCCCAACATGTCGATGATGGAGATCCGGGCCAAGTGCCGGCGCCTGAAGCAGCGCAACGACCTGCGGTTCGTGGTCATCGACTACCTCCAGCTGATGAGCTCGCCGAAGAAGACCGAGAGCCGCCAGAACGAGGTCTCGGAGATCTCCCGTGCGATCAAGCTGCTGGCCAAGGAGCTGGAGGTGCCGGTCATCGCGATCTCCCAGCTCAACCGAGGCCCCGAGCAGCGTACGGACAAGCGGCCCGCGGTCAGCGACCTGCGCGAATCCGGAAGTATTGAGCAGGATGCGGATATGGTCATTCTGCTCCATCGTGAGGATGCTTATGAGCGTGAGTCGCCTAGAGCGGGTGAGGCGGACCTTATAGTTGCTAAGCATCGAAATGGTCAAACTGCCACCGTCACTGTTGCCTTCCAGGGGCATTATTCACGCTTTGTTGACATGGCTGCCCACTAGCATTATTCGAAATGTAGGATCTGCGATCAATCCAGACTGGCTATACGAGCCGTACGTCACACGCCGCCGGACACTGGCCGATATCGCACGTGAGAAGGGCACCAGCACCGACTACATCACCCGCCGAGCCCATGACCTGGGCATCCCGCTTCGCCCAAGCGGTGGCGCCGGCACCCGCAAAGCCATGGACTCCAAGGCCGACTGCACGGGTGCTGTCTTTCCGCCGGACGCCGAAGAAGGGGTGCCAGTAACCACCGTGTCATAGGCCGCCAAACCTGGAAGATTCCGACGCGGGTGTTGTGCTTCAGCCGGCATGGTGCCGGTAACTGCCGGGCGGTGACCCGTACTGGCGTTTGAAGGCATGGGTGAAGGTGTACTGCGAGCTGTAGCCGACCTGTTGGGCGATCGTGTTGACGGGGGCGTCGGATTCAATCGTCTTGTGTCGGCGCCTTACTGTGCTGGTGGGCTGAGCAGCCGCGCAGCTCCCATCGTGAGGAGATGACATGAAGATCGCCGTTTATGGCGCGAGTGGATACCAGGGAAAGCTCGTGCTCACCGAACTGGCACGACGCGACATCGAGACGGTCCTGGCCGGACGTGATCTCGCGCGCCTGGAGGAGGCCGCCTCGGCGGTCGGTCTCCCCGACGCCGAACGATGTGTGGCCGGCACCAGCGACCATGAGGCGCTGGTGCGCGCGTTCCGCGGCTGCGACGGCGTCATCAACTGCGCCGGACCCTTCACCTCCTCAGGTGAAGCCGTGGTCCGCGCCGCGATCGCCGCCGGCTGTCACTACGTCGACACCTCAGGCGAGCAGCTCTACATCAAGAAAATCTTCGACACCTTCACCACGGAGGCGGAGAACGCCGGGCTCACCGTCGTACCCGCCGCCAACGACGGCTGCGTCCCGGTAGACCTCATGGCCCACATCCTGGCCGACCACCTTGAATCGGTCGAAGAGATCATCACCACCCACGTGATCGTCGGGGGCGGCGGCATGTCGCGCGGCTCGCTGCGCTCGCTGGTCGAAACGATCGACGCCATCAAGGCGGGAGGCGTGACCTACGACGACGGCGACTGGCGCTCCGGCATGCCCGCCCGCCGCACCGCGATCAGGCTGCCCGGACAGTCGGAGGCGACCCCGGTGATGGCCTTCCCTGTGCCGGAGGTGGTGACCATTCCCCGTCACATCCACGTCCGGCATGTCCAGGGCCTGACCGAGGCAGCGTTGGGCGACCGGCTGAACACCCCGCTCACACCGGAGATCATCGAAAGCCTGCCTGAAGGACCCGATGAGGACAGCCGCCGCACCCAGCACTTCACCTACGTGCTCGACGCCACCAGTACCGACGGCCGCCGCGCCCGCGGCATCGTCCAGGGCCCCGACACCTACGGCACGACCGCGGTGATCGCCGTCGAAAGCGCCCGCCGTCTCATCGCCGACCCCACCAAGCCGGGAGTACTCGCACCCGCCCAGGCCTACCACCCGAACGCCTTCCTCGACTTTCTCATCCCACATGGGATCCAGTGGATCATCGAGGACGCGCCGGCAACCTGACAATGAGCTGCCATCAAGCCGCCTCGTCCGTGGAATCGGGAGTGGGAGCCGGCAGCACGCTGCCGGACTGGGCCTTCTCGTCGGGGAAGACCCACTTCCGGAGCGCCCAGAAGCGGAAGACCATGGCGATCAGCGTGCCGATGATCTGCGCGCTCACGAAGTCGGCGATCTCCTGGGTCACCAGGCTCACATCCGGGGTCTCCAGGCGAAAGACGTACCGGGAGATCCATAGCGGCGCGGAGCTGAGCACCAGACCGATGCCACTGACCAGGAAGAACAGCGCCGCCTCGTGACGGCGCTCGTGGCCGCCCCTGGTCCGGAACGACCATTCGCGATTCAACACGTAGGACACGATCGTCGCCATGAGCACCGCGATGACCTTGGCGGTCACCGGCTTCGGCTCCAGAATGGTGAGCTTCAGCCCATAGAACACCGTGTTGTCCACTAAGAACGCTGTTCCACCCACCGCCGCGAACTTCAGCACTTCACGATGCTTGAGCGCAAGTGCGTGCAGAGGTTTCGGTAATCTTGTGAGTACTGCGTTCGCCATTCGGAGCACTCCCGATCTTCTCACCAGCCGCACACACTCATGGCCAGATGGTGAAACTGCTGAGGGACCGTGACGCTACGTATCCAGCGCCCGCATCAATCCCGGATTCCGGCGTTTCCGCAGCAGCGAATCCTCACGCAAGTGCGGACCCTGAAGTCATCCCCATGGGATCCCGGCCACGACGGACCGTCGCAGGGCTCAGTAGCCGATGGTGAAGCGCCGCTGGACGAAGCGAGGTAGTTCCGCCTCGTCGACGAGGGCGACGGCGGCGTCCTCCGACGAGATGCGGCTGCGTCCGTCGGCGTCGAGGACTGGTTGGTCACCACCAATGCGGAACCGGCCGGTGCGCCGGCCGGGAGCGATGTCCTCGGCCGGGCTGAAGTAGGTCCAGAGCCGGTTGGACGTGCGCAGGACGTTCAGGGCGTCGCGATGCCCGCGTACGGCGGCGGCGTACTCCCTCGGGAGCCCGATTTGGTCGAGGGTTTCGTGGAGAAGTTCGTCGGAGTCGGCTCGTACGAGACCAGGCTCGATCTCTAGACTGCCGGCGCCGCCGATCACGATCAGCCGGGTCCGGGGGTGGCTCTCCAGCGCCTTGAGCAGCGCTCGGGCGGCCGTGGCGTAGACCGTGGGGTCGGCGATCGAACGCGAAAGGGTGTCGGCGAAGTCGTCGGCGGCGTTGCCGGGCTGGTATCCGCTGATCAGTACGTCCAGCCCGGGCAGGACCGCGGCGATGCTCGCGGCATCGAGGACGTCAACGCTCTTCCAGACGATGTTCTCGCGCTCTTCGCTGATCCGGGTGGCGTCGCGGCTGAACGCCGTGACGTGATGCCCCCGGTGGAGTGCTTCGGTGACGACGCGGCTTCCGATGCCGCCTGTGGCGCCGATGATGCCGATGTGCATGGTTCTCCCTATGTGTCGTTGTCAGACGGGAGGAGACTATACGGCGTGAAGTTTTTATACGGCAAGCAGGGCGGTAACGCTGTAGAGTGGTCGCTGTGGGAAGCACGGGAGGCCGCCGCGAACGGCTGCGGGTCGAGACGACGGCGGAGATCCAGCAGGTCGCGCTCAAGCTGATGGCCGCGGGCGGACCTGACGCGATCACGCTGCGGGCCATCGCCCGCGAGATGGGCATGACCGCCAATGCGATCTACGGCTACTTCGCCACCCGCGACGATCTGGTCACGACGCTGATCAACGAGGTCTACACCGCGCTGGCCGACGCCGTGGACGCCGCCTGGGCCAAGGCCCCGGCCGCGCGTCCGGCCCATCGGATTCAGACGTGGGCGCGTGCCTTCCGGGGCTGGGCTCTGGCCAATCCCGAGGGATTTCGCCTCATCTATGGCGACCCCGTGCCCGGCTATCAAGCTCCCGAGGGCGGCGCCGCCCCGGACGCCGCGCACCGGGTCTGTACGGGCATCGCCGCCCTCGCGGACGCCGCCTGGCCGCACGCCGAACACCTTTACGCGCACAGCGACTTCCAATGGTCCGACTTCGACAGCGGGCTTCTCGACAAGGTCCGCCCGGCATTCCCCACCCTGCCGCCGGCCGGCGTGGCCCTCGCGTTGCGCATCTGGGGCCACCTGCACGGCCTGGTGTCACTGGAGATCTACGGACACCTGCGTACCCAGACGATCAGCCCCGACAAGCTCTTCCAAGAAGAACTGGCCCAGCTCGTCCGGTCACTCGGCCTCGAATCCGAGGCATGACGGCCCTCAGCGGGTGGATGCCGAAGAAGGTGGCGACGGTGAGCCGGGCCGGCGTCGCCGGGTCGAGTCGCGGACGGAGGCTGCCGTCCGAGGCCGCCCGCGTGTAGAGGCCGGTGAAGGTGTCGATCCAGCCCGTGTAGCGGGGCGGTAGGGCCGTGTCGCTGCTGCTGGACTCGTTCTGCGGGCGGACCGCAGCCCGGATGACCGGATCGTCCTTGAACTGGGTGGCCAGGGACTCCAGCACCGACCAGATCGCGGCGAGCCCCGGCTGTGCGGCCAGGGGTGCGAGGAGCTCCTGCCGGTTGCGGTCGAACGCCTCGGCCGACACCACCCCCTTCGACGAGGCAGGCTCTCCCGTGTTGAAGCTGCTCGCCAGCAACCAAGCCGCCTTCTGCGGAGGCAGGTCCTCCCGTGTTGAAGCTGCTCGCCATCAACCAAGCCGCCTTCTGCGGAGGCTGACGCCCCAGGTGGGCGTCAGCCTCCGCCGACGGCACCGTCGGTCTTCTCGCTGGTGCCGGTGGAGTCAGTGGCCGGGGGAAGGTTCAGCGCGGTCGCCTCGCAAGGGGCCACCGCCCCCTTGACCACCTCCAGCGAGACCGCGGTGGGCGGCTTGTCCGCCTGGCTGACGGAGACCGCCAGGACGAGCGTCTGGCCGGCCGCCACCTGCCCCTTGTCGATCCGGAACACGATCCCTGTGCCGTTGGCCCCGGCCAGGAAGCTGTTCTCGGCCCGCCCGTCGCCGGCCCCGTGCCCGCCTCGGGGCTTCTTGCAGGTCTGGTCCGCCGGCAGGTAGTCGACCACCGCCGTCACGCCCGCCGCGGCCAGCTTGGCCGTCAGCTCGCCGGGGTCGCGGAACTCGCTGATCCGTACCTCGACCGATCCGTCCGCGTTCCTGGTCACGGCGAAGGCCGGGGCGGCGCTTCCGCCGTACACGTTCATGGCCACTACGGTGGCCGCCGCGACCCCCGCCACCGCGGCGGCCAGTCCCACGGCACGACGGGTCCTGCCGCGTCGCGCCGGTGGCTGGACGACCGGGTCCGCCTTCCTGCCGGCGATGTCGTCCTTGAGCGCACTGAGCAGACGCTCCTCGAAGTCGGTCATGCCTGTCCCTCCACGTACACAGCCGATGACGAAGCGACGTCTTCAAGGGCGCGTCTGGCCCGATGCAGGCGGACTCGGGCGGTCACCCCGTTGATGCCCAAGGCCACGGCGGCCTCCTTGACGGTGAGCTGGTCGATCGCCACGAGCTCCAGCACGGCCCGCTCGCCCTCGGGCAGGTCGCCCATGGCCTTCAGGGCGCGCCGCATCTGGCGCTCGGCGTCGATCCGCTCCTCCATCCGGTCGAGGTCGTGGTCGTCCATCAGTCGCCTGCCCGCGACGCGGCTGGTCGCCTTCGCCTCGCGGGCCGTGCGTCGATACTGGGCGGACACGACGTTGCGCGCCACGCCGTACAACCAACCGGTCTCGCTGCCCCGGCCTGGGCGGTAGGTGTGTCCCGAGTCCAAGGCCGCCAGGAAGATGTCGGCAGTCAGGTCGGCGGCCAGATGAGGATCACTCACCCGGCGTACGACGAACCGCATGACGCCATCGACATGGCGGCGATAAAAGGCCTCAAAGGCCTCGGGGTCTTCGTTGAGGCGCACAGGCCTCGCTCCCTTCGTCGCTCGCCCTACACCTCTACTTGGACCGAGCAACCAGAAGCGTTTCCAGCCAGGACGGTCAGGACGGACGGAGCCGTTCGGCGACGTCGAGCCAGACCGTGACCTCGGCGGCGGTGAAGTGCCGGATCGCCCAGTCGACCATGCGCAGGCTCATGTGCGCCCAGCAGGCCGGCTCCGCCTCCTCGGAGACCATTCCGTCGAGCAGCCGAGCGAGCTCCGGGGCCCGGTGCGTGAGGTCGAAGCGCAGCGTGAAGAGGTCGAAGTCCGCGTCACCCCGCGTGGCGCCGTCCCAGTCGATCACTCCGGTGACCGTGCCCGAGGCGTCGACCAGCACGTTCTCGGGATGGAAGTCGGTGTGGACGAGGTCGGGGCCGTCCAGCCGCTCGGGAAGGGCGGCGCCGATCTCCTCGACCTGGTCGAGCAGCCGCCGCGTGCGACTGTCTTACGTCCGCAGCGGCTCGTGCAGGCAGAAGCCCGGCCCGTCGGCGCGCAGGAAGAGCGGAAATCCGGACAGGTCCGTACGGCCGGCCAGCAGGCCGCGGCAGCGCCGGTTGATGTCGAGCATCGACTCGATCGTGACCCGGGACGGCTCGCGCGGGGGAGAGCCCGGCAGCAGCTCCTGCACCACGACCGGTGGGCGCACCAGCTCGTAGCGCGGCGCCGGGACGCCCGCCGCGCGGGCCACCTCCAGCAGCGCGCCGACGTCGGGCCCGCGGGTGAGCACCGATCGGTGGCCGTCGGGCCAGCGCACGTACGCGGCTCCGACCTGTCCGCCGGGGCACGGGCCTTCATGGACGAGCGGGACGTCGAGCTCGCGCAGGACGCCGTCGATGTCGAGGCGGGGCACGCGGGGGAGTGTCACGACGACCGATCCTCGCCGCTGCGGCGGGTGCGGCACAACACGTCAGGGGCGCGGCACAACACGTCGGGTGCGGCACAACACAGAGCCATCGCCGGTGTGACACAACAGACAGCGGCTCCCGGAATCCCGGCTGATCGTCCCGGTGCTGCAACGAGAGAGTGAGCTTCAACCTGAAGGGAAGCACGCCATGACCATCCTCGTCGCCTACGACGGCTCAGCCGACTCGCGCGCCGCCATCGAGTTCGCGGCCAAGCACCTGGCCGCCGAGCCCACGCTCATCGTGACCGTGTGGGAGCCGCTGCTCGTCCAGCTGAAGAGGTATCCGCTGGCCGGTGCCGCGGTCCTCGCCGACTCCAGTGAGGAGTGGCGGGTCCAGGCCGAGCAGTACGCCAAGGAGGGGGCCGAGCTGGCGATCGCCGCCGGTCTCGCGGATGTGACGTATCGGGCGGTGGCCGACAACGAGTCGATCTGGCGGACGATCGTGGACGTCGCGGACGAGGTCGACGCGTCGCTGGTCGTCACGGGGTCGCGAGGACTGGCCGGCGTGCGCTCCGTACTCCTGGGCAGCGTCTCCAACCACGTGCTGCACCACGCCCACCGGCCGACCCTGATCGTCCCACCGGCCAAGCACTGATCAGCAGGCGCCCTGTGGGGCCGAGCAGCTCTCCTTGGACGGGGTGAGCCGGGTGTCGATGCGCCTCGCGCCCGGTCCTTCGCTGCCCAGCCGGTCGTGCGGGTTGGCCAGCGCGCAGCGGTCGAGCGACAGGCACCCGCACCCGATGCACTCCGTGAGGTCGTCGCGGAGCCGCTGGAGCTGCTCGATCCGGTCGTCCAGCTCGCTGCGCCAGGCCGCCGACAGCCGCGCCCAGTCGTCACGCGTGGGCGTGCGCTCCTCGGGCAGCTCGCCCAGGGCGTCCTTGATGGTCCGCAGCGGGATGCCCAGCCGCTGCGACAGCCGGACGAACGCGACCCGGCGCAGCGTGTCACGGGTGTAGCGCCGCTGGTTGCCCGCGGTGCGGCGGCTCCCGATGAGCCCCTTGGCCTCGTAGAAGTGCAGCGCCGACACGGCCACGCCGCTGCGCTCGGCGAGCTGGCCGACCGTCAGCTCCTTGGAGTTCCACGCCACCTTGGTCATAACCTTAAGTTTACTTGAGGATTACCGGCCGGAAGTGGGTGACCAGCTGCCGGCCGTCGAAGATGTGCAGCGCGTACGCGGGCGGCAGGTCGTACGTGACGGGGATCTCGGCGTCGGTCTCCACGCTGGTCAGGCCGGTGGAGATGACGCCGGGTGCGACGACGAGCGGCAGACCGGCGAACCGGGCCGACACGGCGGTGTGTGCGTGGCCGGTCAGCACCCCAGCCACGTGCGGATGCCGTGACAGCAGGTCCGCCAGCCGTTCGGGCTCGCGCAGCCGGATCTGGTCGACGTACGGGATGCCCAGCTCGATCGGCGGATGGTGCATCCCCACGAACGCCGGGACGTCGGGCCGCTCCGACAGCACCTCGTCGAGCCAGGCCAGCGTCTCGTCGGCCAGATAGCCGTGGTCATGGCCGGGCACGCTCGAATCGGCCAGGGCGATGGTCACGTCGTCGAGCCTGAGCGCCTGGTTGGCCGGGCCGAGCAGCTTCTCGAACTCCGGCACCGCGTCATGGTTGCCCGGACAGACGGCCAGCGGCCGCTC
Organism: Nonomuraea aurantiaca; assembly: GCF_020215705.1. Classification (GTDB taxonomy): domain Bacteria; phylum Actinomycetota; class Actinomycetes; order Streptosporangiales; family Streptosporangiaceae; genus Nonomuraea; species Nonomuraea aurantiaca. The sequence continues at coordinate 106,599 of NZ_JAIWNB010000028.1, forward strand.
GTCGCGGAGCAGCTCCTCCGCGATCGCGTATTCCTCCGGCAACGCGTGGTCGGCGATGTCGCCCGTGGCCAGGACGGCGTCGAGGCGCAGCGTGCGCAGGTGCTCCATGACCTGCCGCGTGCGCTCGACGCTCTCGTCGGAGCCACCGATGTGGGTGTCACTGATCTGCGCAAAAATCGCCACCTGAGCACCCTATTCCACGTGTACGGGCCGCTCGAAGAACGTCTCCAGCACGACCACCGTCTGGGTCCCGGTCACGCCGTCCACCTCGAACACCTGCCGCAGCACCTGCTGTAACTCCCTCGTGTCGGCCGTACGGACCTTGAGCAGCACCGAGGCCGGACCGGCGATGACGTGGGCCTCCTCGACCGGCGCGATCGCCGCCAGCCGCGCGGCGGCGTCCCCCATCCAGGCGCCGCCGTCGACCAGCACATACGCCACGACCTCGCGCCCGAGCGCGGCCGGGTCCACCTCGATCGTGGTGCGCTTGATCACCCCACGCTCGCGCAGCTTGCGCACCCGCTCGTGCGCCGCCCCACCCGACAGGCCGACCGCCTTGCCGAGCACCGCGTACGACCGCGTGGCGTCTTCCTGGAGCAGCCCGATCAGCATCTTGTCGATCTCGTCCATGACAGTATGCTATTCGACTATGCAGCCTTTTCACCAAACACCATATGGCCACATTCCCACGGAGCTCGAAGTGCTGGACGAGCGCTTCGCCACGGTCGGCGGCGACGACCTGGTCGAGCGCATCTACTTCGGCACCCGCTGGGCCGAGGGGCCCGTCTATTTCCCTGCGGGCCGGTTTCTGGTCTGGAGCGACATCCCCAACGACCGGATGCTGCGCTGGGATGAGATGACCGGCGCCGTGGGCCCCTTCCGGCAGCCCGCCGGCTACGTCAACGGCAACACGCTCGACCGCCAGGGCCGCCTGATCTCGTGCGAGCAGGGTCAGCGCCGGGTCACCCGCACCGAGGCCGACGGCTCCATCACCGTGATCGCCGACCGATGGCAGGGCAAGCGGCTCAACAGCCCGAACGACGCGGTGGTCCGCTCCGACGGCTCCATCTGGTTCACCGACCCCGCCTATGGGATCGACAGCGACTACGAGGGTTATCGGGCCGAGCCGGAGATCGACGGCTGTCACGTCTACCGCGTCGATCCGGTGACGGGCGAGGTGAGCCGGGTGGCCGACGACTTCGACCGGCCCAACGGCCTGGCCTTCTCGCTGGACGAGTCCCGTCTCTACATCGCCGACACCCGCCGCAGGCACATACGCGTGCTCGACGTGCACGACAACGGCACGCTCTCTGAGGGCAAGGTCTTCGCACAGGGAGGCGACGACGACCGCTTCGACGGGATGCGGCTGGACGACACGGGCCGGGTGTGGGCGGCGGCGGGCAAGGCGGTGCTCTGCCACGACCCCGACGGGACGCTGATCGGCCGGCTCCGCCTGCCCGACGATGTCGCCAACCTGGTGTTCGGCGGCCTCAAGCGCAACAGGCTCTTCATCGCGTCCTCGTCCTCGCTCTACTCGGTGATGCTGAACGTCACGGGCGCCCGCCCCGTCTGGTCCTAGCGCTACTCCCAGCGGAACAACCGGATCGCGATCCCGCCGAAGACCAGCAGGCCGGCCGCCATGACGACGAGGTGCAGCGGCTGCGGCGCGTGCCCCGCCCAGGTGTCGCGCAACGCCTGGGCGAACGGCCCCGCCACCGAGTAGTCGCTCACCACCCGCAGCGCGTCCGGCATGACCTCGCGCGGGATCCACATGCCCGCCACGAACATCAGCGGGAACATCACCACCGACCCGATCCCCGGCGCCGACTTCCCCGACGGCGCGACCGAGGCGATCACCAGTCCCAGGGCCAGCAGCGCGGCCGAGCCGAGCAGGAAGACCAGCGCGAAACCGGGGAGCTGCTTGGGTATCGCGACGCCGCGCACCAGGTTCCCGACCACCACCAGGAGGACGACCGACACGGTGCCGATGGCCAGGTTGATGATCAGCTGGGCGGCCAGCAGCCGGCCCCGCGGGACGGGCGTCGTCGACATCCGCCTGAGCACCCCCTGCTCGCGATAGGTGACCAGGACGGCCGGCAGCACCGTGCAGGCGAGCGTCAGCACCGCGAGCAAGGTCATCTGGGCCGGCAGCTGGGTGTCGATGAACCGCTGGCCGCCCATCGCCGGATCGGGCGCGGACAGGTCGGGGATGCTGCCGAGCGCCAGCAGCAGGGCGAGCGGCAGGCCGATGGTGAAGACCATCGTGGGCCACTGCCGCAGATGCAGCTTGGTCTCGACGAGGAGGATCTTCCTCATGACAGCTTCCTTCCAGTCAGTGCGAGGAACGCGTCGTCGAGCGTGGCCTGCTCGATGCGCAGGTCGGCGGGGACGACCTCATGCCGGGCGAGCGTCAGCATGACGGAGGTGGCGAGGTCGCCGGTGCCCGTCACCACGACCTGCTCGCCGCTCCTGGCGACCTCGCTCACCTCGGGCAGGGCCAGGAGGAGGTCGTCGGAGAAGGGCGCGGTCGGCCGGAACCGCAGCCGCTGCGCGCCGCCCACCTGGGCGATCAGCCCCGCGGGTGTGTCGGTGGCGACGACCCGGCCCGCGTCGATGAGCGCGACGCGGTCGCAGAGCCGCTCGGCCTCCTCCATGAAGTGGGTGACGAGCACGATCGTCACGCCGGAGTCGCGTACCTGCTCGATCAGCTGCCAGGTGTCACGGCGGGCCTGCGGGTCGAGGCCGGTGGTGAGCTCGTCGAGCACCGCGACGCGTGGCCGGCCGACCAACGCCAGCGCGATGGACAGGCGCTGCCGCTGACCGCCGGAGAGCTCGCCGAAGCGCTCCTCCCGCTTGCCGCCGAGCCCGACGCGCTCGATCAGCTCGGACCAGTCGGCCGGGTCCGGATAGAAGGAGGCGTAGAGATCCAGCGCCTCCCACACCTTGAGCTTGTCGGGCAGCGCGGCACTCTGCAGCTGCGCGCCGAGGACGCGCCGCAACGCGTCCCTGTCCTGCTGAGGGTCGATCCCGGCCACGCGTACGGTGCCACGATCGGGAGTGCGCAACCCCGCGACGCACTCGACGGTCGTGGTCTTGCCGGCGCCGTTCGGGCCGAGGATGCCGAAGATCTCGCCATCCGACACCTCGAACGACACGTCATCCACCGCCACGTGGTTCGGGTACCGCTTGTGGACGTTCCTGACCTCGATGACTTTCATGCCTTAGACGCTAGGAATTCCGGCTCTCGCGGAGAATCGGGCTGGGTACCCGGCGAAGGTGTATCTAGGTGCAATATGCGCGATGCCGTGGATCGCGCACACTGGGAGCATGCTGAGAAGGTACGTCCAGGTCGCGGCGTTGCTGGCGCTGATCCTCGTCGAGGTGCCCGCCGCCGTCGTCTCCTTCTGCCTGCTCGTCCTGACCTTCGGCCTCGGCGTGGTCCCTCTCTTCCCGCTGCAGGTGCGGCTGGCCAGGCAGGTGGCGGAGCGCAGGAGACGGCTGGTCGGGGAGTGGTTAGGGGTCCGGATCGACTCGCCGTACCTGCCCAAGCCGCCGCCTCCGCAGCGGCAGGCCGACGGGATGTACCGCTCGCACCGCACGCTGTACAAGTCGCCGCGGGTGCCGGCCTGGAACGACAGGTGGAAGTGGCTGGTCTCCGACCCGGCGACCTGGCGCGACTGCGTCTGGCTGGTCCTGGACCCGGTGGTCAAGCTGGGCCTGCTGCCGCTGTTCCTGCTGTTGCCCGACCGCGGGCTGCGCGTCTACGGCATGTGGTGCGAGCTGGTGCTGGCCCCGACCGCGGCGAGCCGCCTGGCGGGGCAGGTCAACCACCTCCAGCGGGTACGCAACCTGGCGGCCGACACCCAGTCGGCGGAGATGCGCAGGATCGAGCGCGACCTGCATGACGGCACGCAGGCGCGGCTGGTGGCGATCGGCATGACGCTCGGCGCGGTCGAGCAGCTCGTCGACACCGACCCGGCCGCGGCCAAGGCGCTGCTGTCCAAGGCCAAGGAGGCGTCCTCGGAGACGCTCACCGAGCTGCGTACGGTCATCCGCGGCATCCACCCGCCGGTGCTGGCCGAGCGCGGGCTCGCCGACGCCGTGCGCGCGCTGGCCATCGACAGCCCGCTCCGGGTGCACGTGGACGTCGACCTGCCGCACCGCCCGGAGCCGCCGGTGGAGGCCGCCGCCTACTTCGCGGTCAGCGAGCTGCTGTCCAACGCCGCCAGGCACGGCGGGGCCGCCACGGCCACCGTCGACGTCAGCGGCAACGGCTCCGACCTGCGGATCTCCGTGATCGACGACGGCATGGGCGGCGCCGACCCCGGCAAGGGCAGCGGCCTCATGGGCATAGAGCGGCGGCTGGCGGCCTTCGACGGGGTGCTCGCGGTGAACAGCCCGCCCGGGGGACCGACCACGGTGACCATGAGCATGCCCAAGGTCCTGCCGAATCACTGGGCGGGCAGCCTGCCCAAGCTGCCGCGCTGGAAGGTCGCCCTGGTGGTCACGCTCTGGCTGACCGCCTGGTGCCCGCTGTTCCCGCAGGGCATCGTGGCGGGCATCTTCAAGGTCATCGGCTTTGAGGAGAAGGCCTGGTTCCTCGCGCTGTACATGCCGGAGCCGTGGCAGTGGCCGGTCATCCTCTTCATGATCGCTCTTGGCTGCACCATGTACCTGACGGCCACCCTGCTCCCGGTCTGCCACAACAAGGAGCGCTGGTGGGCGGAGGCGACCCCTCGTCGTCTATGGTTCAGCCGGTGAATCGCGTTCTCGTCGCCGAAGACCTCTACCTGCTCAGGGACGGCCTGGTCCACCTGCTCCAGGCGCACGGCTTCACGGTCGTGGCCGCCGTGGAGAGCGGGCCCGAGCTGCTCAAGGGGCTGATCGAGCTGCGCCCGGACGTCTCGATCGTGGACGTGCGGCTGCCGCCCACCTTCACCGACGAGGGCCTGCAGGCCGCGCTGGCCGCCCGTCAGCAGGTGCCCGGTCTGCCGATCCTGGTGCTGTCGCAGCACGTCGAGCAGCTGTACGCGCGCGAGCTGCTCGCCGACGGGTCCGGCGCGATCGGCTACCTGCTCAAGGACCGGGTCTTCAACGCCGAGCAGTTCATCGACGCCGTACGCCGGGTCGCCCAGGGCGGCACCGCGATGGACCCCGACGTGATCGCCAAGCTGCTGGCCAGCAACGCCAGGAACGAGCCGCTGGCCGCCCTCACGCCCCGCGAGCGGGAGGTGCTGGAGGCGATGGCCGAAGGGCGCTCCAACGCCGCCATCTCCCAGCGGCTCTACCTCAGCGAGAGCGCGGTCGCCAAGCACACGGCCGGCATCTTCGCCAAGCTGGGTCTGGCGCCTTCTGACGACGACAATCGCCGGGTCCTGGCGGTGCTCGCCTACCTCAACAGCAGATAGCCGCATTGTCGGTGACACCGGCTACCTTTCATAGGAGGCAGCAACACGAAAGGGTGGGTCAGGTGAAAATCCGGGTAAACCGCGATGTTCTGGCAGACGCGGTGGCGTGGGCCGCCAGGGTGCTGCCCAGCCGCCCTGTGGTGCCCGTGCTCTCGGGGCTGCTGCTGGGGGCAGACGAGGAGCTGAGCCTGTCCGCGTTCGACTACGACGTCTCGGCCCAGGCCAGGATCGACGCCGACGTGGCCGAGCAGGGCCAGGTGCTCATCCCCGGCCGCCTGCTCGCGGAGATCAGCCGCAGCCTGCCCGCCGACGACGTCGAGATCGTCACCGAGGGGCAGGAGGCGGTCCTGACCTGTGGCAGCGCCGAGTTCGGCCTGATCACGATGCCCGTCGAAGACTTCCCGACCATGCCCACGATGCCGCCGAGCATCGGCGCCATCGGCGGCGGCGTCTTCGCCTCGGCCGTGGGCCAGGTCGCGCCCGCCTCCAGCCGCGACGACACGCTGCCGATGCTCACCGGCATCAGGGTCGACATCGAGGGCGAGTCGGTCACGATGGCGGCCACCGACCGCTACCGCATCGCGGCCCGCGAACTCACCTGGCGCCCGGCCACGCCCGACGTCGCGGTGTCCGCCATGGTGCCGGCCCGCGTGCTGGTCGACGTGGCCAAGACGCTGCGCGGCGGCGAGGTGGCGGTGGCGCTGGGCGACGGCGTGGCGGGCTTCGAGAGCGTCGGCCGCAGCACCACGGTCCGCCTGCTCGACGAGCAGTTCATCGACTACCGCACCAGGCTGACCGCCGACTGGTCGATCAGGGCCGACGTGCCGGTGACGGCGTTCGTCAACGCCATCAAGCGGGTGGCGCTGGTGGCCGAGCGCAACACCGCGATCCGGCTGTCGTTCAGCCAGGGTCACGTGCGCATCCAGGCCGGCGGCGGCGACATCGGCCGCGGCTCCGAGGTGGTCGAGTGCGAGCTGCGCGGTGACGACATCCAGATCGCCTTCCAGTCGCAGTTCCTCCTCGACGGCTTGACCGGCATAGAGAGCGACCTGGCCCGCCTCAATATGGAGTCACCGACAAGGGCCGCCCTGATCCAGGACGTTCCTGGAGATGGGCAGCCCAGCTTCCGCTATTTGGTGATGTCGCTGCGCCTCGGCTGACCCTTGCGGGTTATTCGCCCTCGGTGAGCGCGATGAGAATGTGCTCCATGCAGGCATGCCCGGCGCGCTCGGCGGCGGTGGCGTCGCCCGAGGAGATGGCGCGCGCGATGGCGTCGTGGGGGATGTAGCTCTTGTTCAGCGATGTGCCGGCGGCCGTGATGCTGGCCCGCAGCGCCGCCGAGAAGTCCTCGTAGAGGTCGATCAGCACGAGGTTGTGCGTGGCGTGCGCCACGGACATGTGGAAGGCCAGATCGGCCTCGACGAAGGCGTCCGGGTCGTCCAGCTCCCAGGCGCGGTCGCGCTCGGCCAGGGCCGCCTCGATGCGCAGGATGTCCTCGTCGGTGCGCCGGGTGGCGGCCAGGCGAGCAGATTCGACCTCCAGTGCGCGTCGCACTTCGAGGATCTCCAGCTGCTCGGCCTGGCGCAGGCGCCTCAGCATGGCGCCGGAGAGCTCGCTGGTAGCACGGACATAGGTCCCGTCACCCTGGCGGCACTCCAGCAGCCCGGCGTGTGTAAGCGCGCGTACGGCCTCGCGAACGGTGTTGCGTCCCACGCCGAGTTGCTCCGCGAGCACCGTCTCAGTTGGGATCTTGCCGTTCATCTGCCACAACCCTGAGGTGATCTGCTCCTTGAGCTGATCGATCACCTGGTCGACGAGCGAAGCTCGCTGAGCCGTACGCAGACTCACAGTCCGCCTCCTCCGGGGGTGCCAGTCATCCCATGAGTCAATGACTGGTAGACCCTAATTATTCCAGACTCAAAAACCAAATCTGGAGCTCCCGGAGGGCTAGCGGGACACTGAAACGTCGATCTTCACCCCTGCCAGTGCGGAATGGACTCCGGCGGCCTCCAACGCCCTGCGATAGGCGCTGGTCTGCTGGGCCTTGTCGCCGGAACTGCCGTAGAGGTCGCCCAGCTCTCGCCAGCAACGTGCGGCCTGCCTGTCGGAGCCGAACACCGGACGGTTGAGCGTCTCGAGCAGCTGCCGGGCCTCGCCGAGAGGTCTCGACAGGTCGGCGTCCAGAGCGAGCGCGACGCTGGCGAGCACGAGGTAGGCCTCGGCCGGTGCCGTGCCCGGAGCGTCGTGCACCAGATCGAGCGCCGAGGTGGCCAGCTCGCCCGCTCGCACGGCGTCTCGTGCCCGCAGCTTGACCCTGGCGTGCGCGATGAGGCTCTCGCCGTGCTCCTGCGTGCTGCCCGCGGTGCTCGCGAACACGCGAGACGCCGCTTCGGCCCACCGGTCGGCCTCGGCGATCGGCGCGGAGTCCAGCCTGGCCCAGTGCATGGCCACACGGGCCAGCTGCAGCGTGAGCCTGGCGGGCCGGCCGGCCATGATCGCGTCGTCGGCCAGGCGTACGGCCAGCGCGGAGTCCTCGCCACCGGCGGCGGCCACACTGGCCTGCCAGAGGGCGTGGATCTCAGCGGAACGGTCCACAATCTCAGACACGCCGCTGGCGTCGAGCACCCGCCGGACGAAGCCGAGCTCGGGAGAGTCGCCCTCGCGTCCGCTGCGCACCTCTATCAGCGCGGCGGCCAGGTCGATGGCGATCTCGCCTTGCGTGATCGCCAGCCGCTCCGCCTGCTCCAGCGCGTGCGCGGCCAGGTCGCGGGCCCGCAGGCGGTCGCCCGCCCGCTGATAGCAGCGGCTCAGCGCGACGGTGAGCGGCAGGTCGGCCAGCCGCTCAGGATGGGCCGCCGCCTCCCTGCGCAGCCGCTCGAACGCCTCGACCGCCTGGCCGAGCCGTCCCTGCGCTTCGAGGGCGCGCGCCCTGCCAAGGCGGGCGTGCGCGGTCAGCAGCGCGTTCTCCTCGTCGGCCGCCTTCACGATCTCCGTGAAGCGGTCGGCCGCGAGGACGGGGTCGCCATGCTGTAGCTCCAGCTCAGCGTGGCGGAGGCCGAGCTCGGTATCGATGCGCTGCCGAGGCTCGATCCCATGCAGGAGGAACTCGGTGGTGCACCCCAGGCGCTCGGCCAGGAGTCTTGCTACAACCGGAGTCGGAGTCCGCTTGCCCGACTCGATGAGCGAGACATAACTGTCAGACAGGTCGGGTCCGGCCAGCTGGGCCTGTGACATCCGCCTGTTTAGCCGCAGTCCTCGGACGCGGTCACCGATGGTTCCCTGACTCGGCATCTCATCTCTCAAGGCGGGGAAGGGTCAACACTCCGCAATGATTGCATGAAGTGGCGCAATCGGGTATCCCCACGTGAAGAATTCCCCACGGCAGGATTAATCGTCGCTGTCGTCCTTGCTGGGGAAAAGCATCTGGCACACTTCGAGGTACAGGGTCTCCGGATACGGAATGTACTCGACTGTTGACAGCGCCTGATCCTGACCAGCGGATTCAAGGATGAACTCACCGTAGCCGAGCATGCGCCCAAGGAGAGATCGCTGGAAGCTCATGTCGGTGACCTTGCCCAACGGCATCATCGCGACTTTGCGCGTGATGAGGCCCGTGGTGAGCAACATCCGCTTTGAGGTGACCACAAAGTAGTCGACCGACCACTCCGCGACTTTCCATACAAAGCGGATCAAGAGCAGAAGCCAGAGCCACCAGACGACGACGAGGGCCGTGCTGCTCCCCTCGCCGCCGAAAATCTTGCTGAGCAGTCCGGCGATGATCAGGCCGCCGAAAACCTCGGCGACCGGGCGAAGCAGCACGGCTGGGTGACGCCGTACCATGATGACCTGTTGTTCATGGGGGAGAAGGTAGCGGTTGACCGACGCCGGAGCAGAGTCCCCGTGGGTCACAAGTCTCATGCGAGGTTGTTCACAAATTGGGCCAGTGAGTCGGCCGCGTTGATCACGTTGTCGAACACCCCTCTGACCGCGTCAGCGGCATCGGTTGGTCGCGCGAACAGGTAGTACGCCACAAAAGCCATACCACCGTATGTGAGGACCTTTTTGACCTGCACTGTCGCCTCCGTACCACTTACCTACTCCACCCGCTCTCTACATTACCCACCCCAATGCCGGGGTAAAGGTAACTTGACGGGATAGTTTTGATCTTGCTTAGCCACGTTCGCTGGCCACGAGAGCCAGGACGTGAAGGTGCTTGCGCGCGATCCGCTCGACGAGACTCGGATGGGCGTAGCCCGTGACCTCCAGCGCGCCGTAGTGCGCCGCTTCGACGCAGCGCGTTACGGTGATCGCGGAGTGGATGCCGACGAACTCCTCGCGGAGTGCCGTCTCCACGTCCGCGTACGGACTTGGCTCCGCCTCGGTGTGGTCGCTCACGACAACACCTCGGTAGCCGGACAAACGCTCATCGCTGCTCCCCACCACGCGCGTGCGGAAGTTGCCTTCCCCTCACCTCATACCCACGTGACAACAGTATGTAACGAAGTGAGTGCGCAGCGTGACGAGTCAGACCACCCCGTACAAACGATCTCCGGCGTCGCCCAGCCCTGGAACGATGTAACCGTTCTCGTTCAGCCGCTCGTCGAGGGCGGCTGTCACGACGCGGATCGGCTTGCCGGAGTTGGCGAACACCTTGTCCATGTACGCCAATCCTTCGGGCGCGGCGAGCAGGCAGATCGCCGTGACGTCCACCGCCCCGCGGTCGAACAGGAATCGCACGGCCGCGGCCAGCGTGCCGCCGGTGGCCAGCATGGGGTCGACCACGTAGCACTGGCGCCCGGACAGGTCGTCGGGCAGCCGGGTGGCGTAGGTCTCGGCCTCCAGCGTCGACTCGTTGCGGATCATGCCCAGGAAACCGACCTCGGCCGTGGGCAGCAGCCTGGTCATGCCGTCGAGCATGCCGAGACCCGCCCGCAGGATCGGCACGACCAGCGGATAGGGCTTGGCCATCCGCACCCCGTGGGCCTCGGCGACCGGCGTCTGCACGGTCACGTCCGCGACCCGCACATCGCGCGTCGCCTCGTACGCCAGCAGGGTCACCAGCTCGTCCGCGAGCCGGCGGAACGTCGGCGAGTCCGTCCGGACATCGCGCAGCGTGGTGAGCTTGTGCGCTACGAGAGGATGGTCGACGACGAGGGTTTCCATAAGGGACAACGCTATCTTGTGTGCAACGAACCGGCACGTCGCGTCATGGGTTTTGATCACAATTTGGTCGGAGCAGCCCACGGGGGGTGGCCGGGTCTGGAACGATTGGATCCCGTAGTGACCACGTCGTGGGGTGGACGATGACAGAAGAAGATGCGCTCGACTTCGCCATCGTGGTCTATCGCGAGGACGAGTGCTGGGAGGCCGGCCTGCTGCCGGTCGCGCTGACGTCTGATCTGCATGGGCTGATCAAGGCGCTGCGCCAGCAGCCGAGCGAGAGTGGCACGATCGGCCTGGTCGCCGTGGGCGACGAGTTCTTCGTGGCGCTGCGCGTCCTGGGTGATCGCGTCGATGTGTTCCTGTCCGACATCGCCGCGTCCTGGGACTTCCCGCTGGCCGAGCAGGTCCTCGACTACCTCGACGTGCCGATCCCCGATGAGGAGGAGCTCGACGAGATCCTCCAGGACGAGGACACGGTGCTCCCGGCAGGCGATCTGTCCATCTTCGCGGATCTGGGACTCGACGAGATGGAGCTGGGCATACTCTCCGGCGACATCGAACTCCTCCCGGAAGACGTACTCTCCAGCATCGCCGCGCGGCTCGGCTTCTCCGAGCCGTTCGAGCGGGCCATCGAATCGGTCTTCGGCTGACCCCTGGAGCACGGACATGGCGTCCAACACCTTCTCTGCGGCCTTCGTCAAGATCTCCGGCGGCTGGAGCGGCGCCGAGGTCGATCTCGGTGACGCCGAGATCGTCGACGACTTCGGCGACGCGGTGACCGAGGCCCTCGGCCTGTCCGGTGACGAGCTCGCCCTGCTCTGCGTCGAGGTGGAGGACGAATGGTTCGCCATCGTCCGCTACCGCGGTGACGACGAGCCCCGGGTGTTCCTCTCCGACGCCCACGCCATCATGTCGGACATGCTCGGCGAGCTGTTCGCGGAGTTCGCCGGGGTGGCGCCCGACAAGGACGGCAACGGGCTGGGCGTCAAGCCGTCCGGCGACTTCGAACTGCTCAGCGACCTGGGCGTGGGCTCGGAAGAGCTGCTGGAGCTGAGCATGGAAGAGGGCGTGCTGCCGGCCGACATCCTCTCGGTGATCGCCGAGCGGCTGTCCTTCGCCGACGAGCTCGACCGGTTGCGGTGAACCACGCCGACGCGATGCGCCTGGCCCTGTCGGAGGCCGCCGCGGCCGGCGCCCGTGGCGAGGTCCCCGTCGGCGCGGTCGTGCTCGGCCCGCGAGGGGAGGTGCTCGCCTCCGCCGGCAACTCCCGCGAGTCCTCCGCCGATCCGACCGCGCACGCGGAGGTTCTGGCACTCCAGCAGGCCGCCCGGTCGCTCGGGGGGTGGCGGCTGAGCGGCTGCACGCTCGTGGTCACGCTGGAGCCGTGCACGATGTGCGCGGGGGCCGCGGTGCTGGCCCGGGTCGACCGCATCGTGTACGGGGCGGTCGACGAGAAGGCCGGGGCTGTGGGGTCACTGTGGGACGTGGTCCGTGACCGCAGGCTCAACCACCGTCCCGAGGTCGTCATGGGTGTGCTGGGCGAGGAGTGCGCCGCGGTACTAAAGGAGTTCTTCGGCACTCGGCGGATCCGGTAAGCTCGTCGACGGTGGTGTCGCCTAGTGGCCGAGGGCGCACGCCTCGAAAGCGTGTGATGGGGCAACTCATCCGTGGGTTCAAATCCCACCACCACCGCCGCTAAATCGGGCCTCCGACCTGCACTAACAGGTCGGAGGCCCTTCGCATGACAAGATCATGGGGGAACCGTGGGGGAACGGGCCTCCAGGCGATCTTGAAATGCTGGTCCGCTCCACCGGCGTCGCTGCCGCCGATTTACCCGCCTTGCCGATGATCAGATCGCCTTCCCAGTGCCCGGGAACGGCGCGGCCCGCCATCGCCGCCGGCCGGTCCTCGATGGAAGGAATCCCCACAATTCGGGCACACATGGACTTGGTCCGCCCCCGCGGCCGGCGCTCCTCGCGACCGTGCCGCAACCGAATGCCCTGCGCCGCCAGCTCACCCTTGGGCGAGGCATACATCCAGGTGTAAATCGCCTCGTGGGACGCCACCTTCCCAGGGTCGCGGTATCCGGCTCGCGGCGCAAGCGGCCCGCGATCTGCTCAGGCGACCATCCAATGCACAGCCCGGCGACCACCTGCTCCCGCAGGGTGAGGTCAGCATCCAGTTTGCGGCACTTGGGCCGCTTGCGCTGCTCGGCCGCGTCACGTTCGGCCCGATGCGCTCGATATGCCTGCCTGCCACCATGGCGCTTGACCTCCCGACACACCACCGACGGATCACGACCGATATGCGCGGCGATCTCCATATTGCTCATCGGCTCCATCAGGCATCGGGAGATCTCCTCACGATCACTGGCCGTCAACTGACACCGCGCCACAGCACCTCTCCGGTCGCTCGTCGTAACGAGAAGACCGAAGACTGTCACGACCAAAGATCAAAAACTCAACGAGGGCCAGATGCAACGAATGTCCGCTTGGCCAGAAGTCCCGATTGTCTCCACCGCTTGGGATCAAGGGTGCGTCGGCTCTTGCAGCCGAACTGAGCCCTGGGTAAATTTCTCGAAAGCCATCACTTGAAGTAAATGTTCAGATGCTGAGAGTTATTAGTGTGCTGAAGGTCGAGTAGGTGACAGCGGGGCCGGGAGGGCGCACGGCATGACGAGCACGTTGGCAAGCAGCGTCGGTGCGCTGCAGGCTGTGGCGTGGAGACTGTGATGCCGCGCAGCCGACGCCTCATCGCGATCCTGCTCGGGCTGACACTGGTGATGCTGGCACCGGCTTTGGCGCAGGCCGTCGCCACGACGGTGTTCGACCAGCCTTTCCACAACAACACCGCGAACGGGACCGGGGCCGTGTCGAAGCCGGCGCTGCCGGCGGGTGCGACAGGATCGAACATCGTATGCCTGACCGCGAGCGGCAACACCACCACCGGGGTCCTGCGCAGTTGCCCGACGTCCACGGACGCGCAGGGCTCAGGAAAACTGCGCCTGACGGACAGCACCACCGCAAGGCTGGGTGGCTTCTACGGTGCCACCACCTTCGCCACCCAGGTGGGCAAGGGCCTGGATGTCACCTTCAACGCCTACCAGTACGGCGGGGGTGGGGCCGACGGGCTCGCCTTCGCGTTTGCGGCCGCCGATCCGGTTACTCCAGTACCCCCGACCTTCATTGGACAGGGAGGCGGTGCACTCGGCTACTCGGCGGTGCGCACCGGCAGCCTCGTCGGCCTCAACAACGCCTACCTCGGTGTCGGCCTCGATATCTATGGATCGTTCAGCAGCAGGGACAAAGAAGGGACCAACTGCACCGACCCCGCCTACATCTCGGCTGCCGGCACCGTTCCCGGCCAGGTCCTCGTACGCGGCCCAGGGGCGGGCATCACCGGATACTGCGCCATCAACAGTACGGCGGTGAACACCTCGTCTCCGCCTCTCGCGCTACGAGCTGCGACCCGTACGGCATCGACCGTGCCGGTTGAGGTGGTGATCAACCCGACCACGGGGACGATCCTGACACCCTCGGGCCTCTCGGTCGCAGCCGGGCAGTACAAAATAGAGGTCACCCAGGTGGGCGGCGTGGTCAGCACCCTGTCGGGTGCCCTGCCCATCGTCCCGGCCGGGCTGTACCCGGGGTCGACTTGGACGACCGCCGGGATCCCCAAGCAGCTCACCTTCGGATTGACGGCGGCGGCCGGCGGCGTGACCGACTTCCACGAGGCCGACGAGGTCAAGGCCGTCACACTGGACCCGGCTCCCGTGCTGTCCGTCGCCCAGACCAGCTATGTCGGCGCGTCACCGCAACAGGGTGACCCGGTGACCTACACGGTCACTGCCGGAGTCGCCGCGGGCCCCAACGCGCCCGGGCCGGTCACGGTCATCGAGACCGTCCCCACCGGAGTCAAACCGCTGGGCGCGTACGGATTGGGATGGGTCTGCCAGACGCCCGTCGGCCAGACTGTCACCTGCGTCAACAGCAACGGTCCGTTCACCAACGGAGCGACCCTGGCACCTATCCAGGTCGTCGCCATCGTCACCGGTGGCAGCGTCACGCCCGCACTGATCCAGAGCAGTAGCACCGCCACGGCGTCCGCAACCGACGCCGTTCAGGGTGTCTCGTCATCGACGACGGCGGGCACCCTGCCAACGGCGCCGGGCAGTCTCACGCTGAGCCCGGCAAGCGGCCCATCCGCCGGTGGGAGCGGCCTATACCAGGCCGAAAACGCCACGCTCAGCGGCGGTGCAGGCCTCAACAATGATCACACCGGATACACCGGCACCGGCTTCGTTGACAGGTACGACGCCGTGGGTGCCATGACAACATTCACCGTCAACCCCGGCCCAGCCGGTAACTATCAGGCTGCCTTGCGGTATTCCAATGGGCCATATCCCTTTGCGGGTACCAAGACAGTGAGTCTCTATGTCAATGGCGTCAAACTGCGGCAGGTGAGCTTTCCCTCCACGGGGGATTGGGAAACCTGGGCGGTCTCGATCGAGACCGTCACCCTCAACGCCGGCACCAACACCATCGCCTACAGCTACGATACCGGGGACACCGGTTACATCAACCTCGACGCACTCACCATGGACGGCGTAACCGTCTCCGGAACGGACATCATCGGCGCGAAAGCAGTCGAGATCGGCACCACCGCCCAATTCCAGGCGGGCACCCCCACCACGCTCCTGCTCTGCCCAGCCGGAGCGGCGACAGGCTGTTTTACCGTCAACGGCAACGGCACCCTCAGCATCTCCTCGATGCCCGCCCACGCTGCCGGCGCCGTCCAGGTCAAGGTCGTCACCAACGGCGTGGCCGGGGCCGCCACCTACACCTACGTCGATCCCCTGGCCCTGGCCTTCACCACACCACCGGCGGGCCAGGTCGGCGTCGCCTACAGCCGCACACTGACCTCCACCGGCGGCACAAGCCCGCTCACCTGGTCCATCAGCGCCGGCAGCCTGCCACCCGGCCTCACTCTCGCCTCGGCCACCGGCATCATCTCCGGAACGCCCACCACAGCGGGCGTCTTCTCCTTCACCGTCATGGTCGCCGACGCGGGAACCCAGACCGCCACCCAGCCGACAACGCTGACGGTCGCCCCCGGTTCACTGTCGATCACCGTCCCGGGATCGGCGAACCTCGGCTCCGTTGCCGCAAGCAGCCCCACTTTGAGCAACAGCCTGGGCACGGTGACCGTGACCGACAATCGCGGGAACACCTCGGCCTCCTGGACCGTGACGGTCAGCGCGACGTCGTTCACCACGGGCACCGCGACGGCCGGCGAGACCATCGCCACCAACAAGATCGCCTACTCTTCCGGCTCCGGCAGCACCACCGGCACCGGCACCTTCGTCCCGGGGAACCTGGCCAACGGATCCCTGCCCGGCCCTGGCGCGTCCTGGATCACCGGCACGGGCGCCAACTCCGTGACCTGGAACCCGACTGTGACCTTCACCCTCATCCCATCCCAGGTAGCGGGCTCGTACTCCGGCACCATCACCCATTCCGTCGCCTGAACCTGCCACGGCGGTCTGCAGTTGTTTTTGAGTCAGGCCGACAGAAAACACTGAAGGCTCAGAGGCCGTCCAACGCTCCCGAAGAGCAATCGTCAACACCTGTTGATCAAGATCTTTTAGGCAACTACTGGGGGTTTCTCGACAGCTGGTGACTCCTCGGGGCGTTCGACGTGCTTGCCGTTGATGAACGTGGCTCCGGCGCGAACGAGGGCGACGAGGTGTGGTGCGTTGACCGCGCGCCAGCGAGCCTGGGCGGACTCGATCAGCTTGAAGGCCTATGGCCCGCGCGCGAGCGGTTCACGGTGACCGATCCGGTGGCCCGCGAGATGGCCGGGCAGGATGGCGTGGCGTCACGGGACGCAATCGCGTCGTCACCGGGCGGGTGATTGTGGCGGGGTGCCGCGGCGGCGGGTGGAGCTCGGACATCACCGCCTGCTCGCCACGGTGACCGGGACGGTAACGGTCGCCCGGTGCGCGTGGCGGGCCCCGGCCGTCCGCAACGTGTATCTGGCGGACGCCGCGTTGTCGCTGTCGGCGGTGCGGCACTCGGCCGGGGCCTTTTGCTTGGCAAGGACGCCAAGGGACGTGTGTGTCCCAGACGGACGAGACGGCTACCCCAAAACCGGGCCGCGCCAGGCTTCTCCAGGCCGACCGCCCGCCTTCCTCTTGTCGGAGGATCAGGCGATTTCATGAGGGTGTGGACATCCGTGTGCTGGGCCCGCTGGAGGTCGTCGGTGACGACGGGCGGTCGTGTCAGATCACCTCGCTGAAGTTGCGGGCGCTGGTGAGCGTGCTGGTGCCGGCGCTGGTGCGGCCGGTGGCCCCGGCGCTGATCGACCGGTTGTGGGGCGAGGAGCCGCCGGTCGAGGCGATGGCGTCGCGGCGGTAGACGTCCTCGGCGAACGTCTGCCGGAGCCCGCGCAAGAGAAACAGTGCGTGGGCCTCCGGGGTCACCGACTCGGTCTCCAGCCGGACCGGCCGTGCCTCCCCGATCAGCCGGTCCAGCAGGCCCGACCCCAGCCCCTGCCCCCGATGCCCCGGGGACCAGACCGGTCGCCGCCGACGCGTCGCCCACGGGGCGCACGGCCCCGCAGACCACCAGGCGGCCGCCGCGATCGAGGACATTCATCGCACTCGGCCGTTGCATCTGTTCTGCTGGGCGGCGTTCGCTCTGGTGCTTGTCGGCGGACCCCTCGACATGCTCGGCGCATGACTGCCGGTCAGGGAATCAGCCCTTTGACCACCGGATGGCGTCCCGTGGAGTGGTGTAACTACGTGATCGACGGTTGCGATTCTGAGTGCGTGGTGAGCTCGGCCGGGTCGCGTGCAGCGCTGCCGGTGTGGAGGTCGGCCATGGAGGTCTCCGACAGGTA
>NZ_JAIWNB010000029.1 GCF_020215705.1 Nonomuraea aurantiaca
CTCAACGCCGACGGCACCGTCACCGCGGTCGGCGCGAACAAGTGCCTGGACGTCGGTGGCACCGCCAACGGCACCAAGGCGCGCATCTGGACCTGCACCGGAGGAACCAACCAGCGCTGGACCCGCGGCTGAGGCCGATATGGCGGCCCGGGGCGTCCGCGGTCAGCGGCTTCCCCGGGCCAGGCCGGCCAGGAGGTCCTTGACCTCGGTCGCCTCGTAGGAGTCACGGTCGAACGGCCCGATGATCAGCGGGCCGTCGTCGGGGAGGTCGGGCAGCCGGCCGTGACTGCCCCGCACCGGCGCCGGGTCGAGCGGCACCACCCGCATCGTGTACCGGAAGCCCAGTTTCTTCCTGGCCAGCGCCGCCGCCGCGCGGAGCTTGACGAACGGATCACTCGGGTCCATGAACAGCTCGGCGGGGTCGTAACCGGGTTTGCGGTGGATGTCCACGAGCCTGGCGAAATCCGGGGCGCGGTCGTCGGAGAGCCAGTAATAGTAGGTGAACCAGGCGTCGGGTTCCGCCACCGCGACGAGTTCGCCGGCGCGTTCGTGGTCGAGCCCGTATTTCGCCTTCCCCGCCTGGTCGAGCACCTCGTCCACGCCGGGCAGCTCGGCGATGACGGCGCGGGTGCGGTCGAGGTCGGCGGGGTCGCGCACATAAACGTGGGCCACCTGGTGGTCGGCGACGGCGAAGGCCCGGGACGTCCACGGGTCGAGGTACTCCATCCCGGCCTGGGTGTGGACCTCCAGAAGACCCGCGGTGCGCAGCGCCCGGTTGATGTCCACCGGGCGGGACGCCGGGGTGATGCCGTACTCCGAGAGCACGACCACCTCGGCGTTCTCGGCGAGGAGCGGAGCCAGCGCGGCGTCGACCGCGCGGGCCGCCGCCACCGCCTCGGGGCCGGCGGGGCCGTACCGCTGGAGGTCGTAGTCGAGGTGAGGCACGTAGACCAGCAGCAGATCGGGCCGTTCGCGGGCCAGGATGCGGCGGGCCGCGGCGATGATCCATGCGGAGGAGGCGATCCCCGCGTTGGGGCCCCAGTAGGTGAACAGGGGGAACGGCCCCAGCGCGGCCTCGAGGTCGTCGTGGAGCGAGGGCGGGCGGGTGTAGCAGTCGGGCGACTTGCGGCCGTCGGCGTGGTAGACGGGCCGCGGGGTGACGAGCAGGTCGGCCGGCGCGCCCATCGCATACCACCAGCAGACGTTGGCGGTGCGCAGGCCGGGCGCGGCGGTCCACAGCTGGTCGCCCTGGATGAGCGCGTTGTGCTGGCGCCACAGCAGCACCTCGCCGAGATCCCGGAAGTACCACCCGTTGCCGACGATGCCATGGTCGCGGGGCATCGAACCGGTCAGCAGAGTGGCCTGCATCGAGCAGGTGACGGCCGGGAGCACGGGCCGCAGCGTGGCCGCCGCGCCCGCCTTCGCCACGTTCGGCATGTGCGCGAGCAGGCGCGGGGTCAGCCCGACGACATTGATCACGATCAGCGGTGCCATCACGTCTCCTTCAGCCCGAGGGCGGCGAGCCGTCCCCGCATCCAGTCGAGCTCGGCGGCGATGCCTTCCGCGACGTCGGCCGGCGCGCCGGGAAGCACGTTCCACGTGTAGGTCTCCACCTCGACGTGCCTGGTCAGCGGCCGTTCTCCGCCGAGGAGCACGTTCAGCAGGTCACGCAAGTAGGGGGCGCTGGTGGCGAGTGGAGGGGGCGGCGTGTCGTGCAGCGGGACGTGGAAGTGCACGCGCCAGCTCTCGTCCGCGGGCAGACCACCGGCCAGGGCCTCGCCCAGGTCGTCGGCGTATCCGGTGGCGGAGCGGGTCTGGTGAAGGAAACGGGGCTCGTCGAACGCGGCCAGCGCCGGCTGCGCCCCCGGCGGGGCCACCAAGGCGCACGACGCCTGGAGCTTCACGATGGGCAGCCCGCTGCGGGCGCCCGCGCCGGGCTCCTCGAAACCCACGGCCATATGACAGGCGTCCAGGCAGAGGCCGAGATGGTCGTGATCCACGTCACTCAGCAGGGCGGTCGCCTGGGGCGTCGTCTCGACGATGCAGCCGGGCTCCGGCTCGAAGCCCAGCCGGATCACCTTGCCGGTACGGCCGGCCAGCGCGCGCAGGCCCTGGGCGACCGCGTCGAGATTGGCCGTGACCGCCGCCGCTTTCTCTCTCGTCCACCCCGTGCGCCAGGCGAGGGGGAGGGTTGAGATCGTGCCCTCGGTGACGTCGTCCGGCAGCAGCGCGGCGAGGATCTCGGCGAGCCCGAGCGTGTAGCGCAGCCGCTCCGCGTCGGCCCAGTCGGGGGTGTAGACACGGTACTTCACGATCTCGTCGTGGAAGCCGCGGTAGGGGAACCCGTTGAGGGTCACGACCTCCAGCCCGAGCGCGGCCAGCCGCTCGCGCAGCCCGGCGAGTTCCCCGGGCTGGGCGAGGAGGTCCGCGGCGGCGTGCTGGGACAGCCACAGCCCGAGCCCGAGCCGTTCGACGCCGAGCAGGCGCCTGACCCGCGCGGCGACGCCGGACAGCTGACCGTGGATGCCGGGGAGATCCTCGGCGGCGTGGACGTTGGTGCAATAGGACAGGTGCACCGTCGAGCCGTCCGGATGGCGCAGCCGCATGGTCACCCCCGCTTGATCGTGTTGCCGGCGTGGTCGGGGCCGGCTTCCGAGCCGGTCTCGAGGTCGAGGCGGCCGCTCTGCCCGTAGAAGGCGACCGGGTTGCGCCACAGCACCCGATCCACGTCGTCCTCGCCGAAGCCGGCCGCGAGCATGGCGTCGGCCACCTCGCGCGTCTTGAGCGGGTCGCTCCGTCCCCAGTCGGCGGCCGAGTTCACCAGAATCCTGTCCGTGCCGTACTCCTTGAGCAGGGCCACCATCCGGTCCGGATCCATCTTGGTGTCGGGGTAGATCGAGAACCCCATCCAGCAGCCCGCGTCCGCGACCATGCCGGCGGTCATCTCGTTGAGGTGGTCGATGAGCACCCGTTCGGGGGGTATCCCGGCGTCCCGTACCACGTGGAGGGTCCGGCGGGTGCCCGCGGCCTTGTCCCGATGCGGGGTGTGCACGAGCACCGGAAGGTCATTCTCCTGTGCCAGGGCGAGCTGGGCCTCGAAGGCCCGTTCCTCCTCTGCCGTCATCGAGTCGTAGCCGATCTCGCCGACCGCGACGACGGAGTCCTTCAGCAGGTATCGCGGCAACTCGGCCAGCACCCCCGCGCACCGCTGATCGTTCGCCTCCTTCGGGTTGAGCGCGAGCGCGCAGTGGTGGTGGATGCCGTACTGCGCGGCGCGGTACGGCTCCCAGCCGAGCAGCGTGTCGAAGTAGTCGAGGAAGCTGCCCACGTTGGTACGGGGCTGCCCCAGCCAGAAGGCGGGTTCGACGACGGCCCGGACTCCCGCGGCGCGCATGCGCTGGTAGTCGTCGGTGGTCCGGGAGGTCATGTGGATGTGGGGGTCGAAGATGCGCATTCAGCTCCTCTCCAGGACGTCGCTCGGGACGGGCCGACCGGCCGCCCGCAGCTCCGCCGCGTAGTCCGACAGCATCCGGGCCAGTTCGGCGTCGAAGCGGCGGTCCAGCTCGGCCACCGCCGCCAGCGGGATCGACATGAAGACGCACTTGAGCACCCCCTGCCGGAAAGAGTGGTCGTCCAGCCACGCCGAGCCGTACGGGCCGAGGGCCGCGGCGACCAGCCGCGCGTCATTGGTGCGCAGCGCGTCCTCCACCAGCCCGACCGCCGTCCCTCCCAGGTCGAGCTCGTGCAGAGCGGTCAGGATCGCCAGTCGCTCGCCGCTGTCGCCGGCCTCGTACAGGCCGCGGATCACCGCGTGGTCGCCGTGCAGCGCGCCGAGCAGCGCGCGCCGGGCGCCAGGGCCGCCCCGCCGTTCGGCCTGCGGGAAGAGCCGGTGGATCGCGTACGGGTCAGCCTCGACCTGCCGGACGGCCTGTGCCGACCACTCCTGTGCCGGCTCGTTCATGTGCCCTCCTCAAGAAGTCGATCGAGCGGCGGGCGACCTGCGGGGCCGCATGGCTGTGCCGGGCCAGCTCCACCGCCACCAGACCCGGGTAGCCGCGCAGAGCGGCGAGCACCGGCGCGAAGTCGATCTCACCCTCGCCGAATTCCAGGTGCTCGTGGACTCCCCGGCGCATGTCCTCGATCTGCACGTGCACGGTGTACGGCAGCGCCCGGCGGACACAGGTGTCCAGGTCCTCCAGCTCCACGCAGTGGCAGTGCCCGATGTCGAGGGTGAGACCGAACCGGGTATGGGCGCCGAGCATCGTACGCAGCCGCTCGAACCCGTCCAGGTCGGCGACGAGCATCCCGGGTTCGGGTTCGAATCCCAGCGTGACGCCCAACTGGTCGGCCTCGTCGAGCAGTCGTGCGCACTGGCGAACCAGCCGCGTGTACGCCTCCGCCTCCGGCATGCCGTCGGGCCGGACCCCGCTCCACAGGTGCATAACGGGGGCGCCCAGGTCGGCGGCGACCCGCATCGCCGTGGTCAGGAACTCCACTCTGCGCTCGGCGTTGTCGCTGATGAGGGTCGGATGGTGTTTGCGCAGGGGATCGAGGGTGTAACGCCCGCCCGTCTCGACGACGGCATCGAGGCCCAGGCGTTCGAGGAGCCCGGCGATTCGCGACACCTCCGCGGCCAGGCCGGGGGAGTGGGGGTCGAGATGACCATGGTCGAGCGTGATCGCCGCACCGGTGTACCCCAGATCGGCCAGGACCGCCAGCGCCTCGGGGAGCCGGTGGCCGGCGAAGCCGTTGGTGCAGTAGGCCCAGTTCACGATGTCGCCAGCCGGGATGAGAGCCACCTTCCCAAGGGCAGCGAGCACAGCAGCGCGCTTGCCGTCGTGAACCGTCCGCCACCGGCGACCGCCGCCGCCTGGAGCGGGATCAGGCCGAGGATGCTCAGGCGGACGGCCTGCCGTACGTTCTCGGGGTCGGGATGGGCCCGTAACCCGGCCTGGACCGGAAGGGTGGAGGCGAGATAGCCGGCGATGAGGACGCCGGCTCCGGCCCGGGCGGCGGCTCCGTTGCGCACACAGGAGGCCGCCGCGAGCCCGGCCGCCACGGTGCTGGCCACGAGCGCGCGCTCGGCCGTCCCGGGTGCCGCACCCGCCACCTCGGCCCGGCCCAGGACGCTGATCCCGTAGGTGTGCGCGCCTATCGCCAGCGCCGCCGGCACGGCGGCCCCGGCCTGCTCGCCGGCGCCCAGCAGCACGTCCAGCACACGGCAGGCCGCCATCGACGCCGGTCCCGCCGCCGTCCGTTTGAGGCCGAGGTCGTAGGCCCACACCGCGCCGGCCAGCAGACCGGCGACGGTGAGAGCGCGCCGGCCGCCGGCGACGGCGGCGGTGGCCAGGCCCGCGCAGGTCAGGGCGGCCGCGAGCCCGAGCGCGGCGCCCGGGCGGACCCGGCCTGACGGGATCGGGCGCTCAGGACGCTCGACGGCGTCCGCTTCACGGTCTGCCCAGTCGTTGAGCGCCATTCCCGACCAGTACATGAGCACCGACGCCAGGGCCAGGCCGGGTGCCGGACGCCGTCCAGCAGCGGCGGCCCCCGCCATGGTGTCCCCCGGCACCGACAGTGCGGCCGGTGCGCGGACCAATTCGAGCAGCGCCCTCATGACAGCTCCTCGGCGAAGGCGCGCAGCCGGGCGTACTGGGCGGCCAGGGCGTGCTCGTCCGTCCCCAGCGGGCTCTTGAAGAAGTAGCCGAGCTCGGGCAGGACGCCGTGCCGCCCTTTCTCGTGCGCACGGGCGACCAGCCGGGCCAGGTCCAGGACGAGCGGAGCGGCCAGCGCCGAATCGCAGCCCTGCCAGGTGAACTGCAGCGTCATCCGCACGCCCAGAAAGCCGTCGAAGCTCACGTGGTCCCAGGCGGTCTTCCATTCTCCGAGATCCGGGACGTAGTCGATGTGCGTCTCACCCTCGACGGGTTCCCCCACGACCTTCGCGACAACCTGGTCCTTGGAGAGCTGCTTGCTGGACCTGGCGGCCGGATCGGCGAGTGTCGCCCCGTCGCCGCCGCCGAGCAGGTTGAGCCCGGACCAGGAGCGGATCCGAAGTGCCCGGTCGGCGAACATGGGTGCCAGGGCGCTCTTGACCAGGGTCTCGCCGGTCTTGCCGTCGCGTCCCGCGTACGGTACGCCCCGCCGGGCGGCGAGTTCCGCCAGGGCGGGCAGGGTCGGCCCGGTGGAGGGGGTGAACTCCACATAGCCGCACCCGGCGTGGAAGGCCGCATAGGCGTACAGCGAACTCGGCGGCAGGACGTCGTCCCCCGCGGCGAGCCGCTCCTCGAGGTCGGCCAGCCTCTTGAACTCCGGGCGCGAATCCACCGGGGGCTCGGTCGACGACACGTTGACGACGACCACCCGGGCCAGCCCGTGCCGGGCGCGGAAGCCGGCGATGTCGTCGATCAGCCGGGTCGCGGCCCGGCCGCCGTCGCCGGGGACGTGACCCGGCCGGATCTCGGCGTCGGCGGCGTCCAGATCGGACGCGAGCAGCCCAGGGAGGTCCGGGGATATGACCCCTGCTCTGCCCAGCTGTTCGGCGCGCTTGCGCAAGGAGATCTCGGTGATGTCATGGCCGCCGAAGGCCAGGCCGGTCAGCGGAACCAGGTGCCCGGGAAAGCCGGGGGACTCGCTCACGCATCCTTGCGGGGTCGCTGCTCCTGACCTGATGGCCGCAGCGCCCACGATGGCAGTGGTCGCCACGGATCCCCGTGCCCCGATAAGCCACACACCGAGCTTGTCCATGAAAGCTCCATCGTGTCGGGACTAGCCCCGGATGCGGAAGGCATCCGGTATGTAAGTATCTGCGATGGTATGAGTTAGTTTTGTCAATGGTCAAGCATAAGCAGGCTTATCGCTGTCTTATCCTGCTCCGCTTATGGGCATCGCCGCTTGGTCCGCCTCGGGCGCCGGTACGTGTTCGAGCACCATCAACGCCGCGCGGGTGATGGGACGCCCGTCGGATCACCGCGCGATTATGTCGTACAGGTGCGAGCTTTTGCTTGACCGTCGATATAAGCCCGCTTAGCATCCCGCAGGATGAGGAATATAAGCCCGAAGCTTGTCGAAAGCCGGTGGGCCGCGTGCTGAGGATGCGCGGCATCGGCAAGAGCTTCCTGGGCGTGCGGGTGCTGTCCGGAGTGGACCTGGACGTGATGGGCGGCGAGGTCCACGCCGTCGTCGGCGAGAACGGCGCCGGCAAGTCCACCCTAATGAAGATCATCTGCGGGATTCACGCGCCGGACGAGGGCACGATCGAGATCGACGGTCGCCCCGTCTCCTTCGGCCATCCGCTCGAGGCGCAGCGCTCCGGTATCGCGATCATCCACCAGGAGTTCAACCTGCTGCCCGAGCGCACCGTCGCCGAGAACGTCTTCCTCGGGCGTGAGCCCGTCAGGCGCGGCCTGGTCGACCGGACCGCCATGGAGACGGCGACCGCGCGGCTCCTCGACGAGCTGGGTGAGGACGCCTTCGGCCCCCGCGACGCGGTCAAGCGCCTGTCGGTGGCACAGCAGCAGATCGTCGAGATCGTCAAGGCGTTGTCGGTGAAGGCCCGGCTCGTCGTCATGGACGAGCCCAGCGCGGCGCTCGCCGAGCACGAGGTCGAGCTGCTCTACCGGCTGATCGGGCGGCTGAGGGAACGCGGCGTCGCCGTCGTGTACATCTCCCACCGATTACGCGAGGTGTTCGATCTCGCCGACCGGATCACCGTGCTCAAGGACGGCTCGCGCGTCACCACGTGCCCGATCAGCGAGGTGACCCCTGACGAGCTGATCCGCCTGATGGTGGGGCGCGACCTCGGCACCTACTTCCCGCCTCGCTCGGCGGGCGCCGGCGAGGTGCGCCTCAGCCTGCGCGGAGCAGGCAACCTCAAGCTTCGCGACATCGATCTGGAACTGCGTGCCGGGGAGATCGTCGGCATCGCGGGCCTGCAGGGATCCGGCAGATCGGAACTCGCCAAAGCGATCTTCGGCGCGGAGCCGTTCACCACGGGCGAGATGACCCCGTCGCGCCCGCGCTCGGTCCGGGAAGGCGTGGCCATGGGCATCGGGCTGGTGACCGAGGACCGCAAGGCCGAAGGGCTCGCATTGCGCCAGTCCGTGCGCGACAACGCCCTGCTCGTCGCCCGCGCGGTCGGCGCCAGGCACCGCAACGGCCTCCGCGACCTGCTCCAACGGGTACGCCTCTCGCCTCCGCGCCAGGAGCAAGAGGTCCGCTACCTGTCCGGAGGCAACCAGCAGAAGGTCGTGCTCGCCAAATGGATGACGATGGCGCCGCGGGTGCTGCTCTTCGACGAACCGACCCGGGGCGTCGACGTCGGCGCCAAGGCCGCGATCCACGACCTGATGCGCGAACTGGCGAATGACGGAATGGCCATCATGATGATCTCTTCCGAGTTGCCCGAGCTCATCGTCATGAGCGATCGCGTCGTCGTCCTGCGCGACGGCCGCATCGCGGGCACGTTGCCGGCCGGGGCCTCCGAGGAGGCCATCATGCGCCTGGCCGCCGGAGAGGTGGCCTGAATGAACCTGCTCGCGCGCGGCCGCCGTCCCGCCCGCCGGGGCGAGGCGCACGGCGGCCTGGCGGCGCGGTTGCGCGAACCCACGCAGGTGGTGTTCCTCGCGCTGCTCGGCCTGGTCGCGGTCGGCTGGGCCCTCGTCGCGCTCGATGGCGGCCAGTTCCTCACCATGGAGAGCGTCGTCGGGATCCAGCAGCGTTCGGCGGCCCTCGGCATCGTGGCGATCGGGCAGACGCTGGCGATCCTCGCCGGGTCGCTCGACCTGTCCGTGGCGTACCTGATCAGCCTGGCCTCGCTTGTCGCGGCGGAGATCATGGCGGGCCAGGACGGGAAAGTCGTGGCTGCGGTCGCCGCGGTGCTGGCCATCAGCGCGCTGGTGGGGCTGGTGAACGGGCTGGTCATCACCAGGCTCCGGGTCCACGCCTTCATCGCCACGCTCGGCGTCGCCCTGATCATCAAGGGCATCGTGGACCACCTGTACGACGGCCCGGCGGGCAAGGTGCCCGAGTCGTTCCAGCTCCTCGGCTACTCCCGCATCGGGCCGATCCCCGTCTCCGCCATGCTCTGGGCCAGCGTGGCCGTCGTGGCCTGGTTCCTGCTGAGCAGGACCCGGCTGGGATACCGGATCTACGCGGTGGGCGGGAACGAGGACGTCGCCCGGCTGTCGGGGATCCGTACGGGCCGCGTCATCGTGATCACCCACGTGCTCTGCTCGGTCTGCGCCGGCATCGCGGGCCTGCTGCTGGCCGGCCGGCTCGGGGCGGGGGCGCCCACAGTCGGCACGGACGGGGGCTACGACCTGGAGTCCATCGCCGCGGTCGTGCTCGGCGGGACCGCGCTGGCTGGGGGCAAGGGCGGGGTCGCAGGAACCGTGGGCGGGGTCCTGTTGCTGGCCGTCCTGGACACCATCTTCAACCAGCTCGAGATCAACTCCTTCGGCAAGGACGTGGTCCGCGGCGTGGTCATCGTCATCGCGGTGGCCGTCTACGCCCGGCGCGGGACAAGGCGGTCGGCATGAGGCGGGCACTTCCCATCCTCGCGGTCCTCATGGTGCTGCTGGCCGCGATCGCGGTCGTCAACCCCTTCTTCCTGGAGCCCGCCGGGTTCCTGGCGTTCCTCAAACGGGCCGCGCCGCTGGTGATCCTCGCCGCGGGACAGTATTTCGTCATCGTCTCCGGCGAGTTCGACCTGTCGGTCGGCTCACTGGTGACGGCCGAAGTGGTGATCGCCGCGCGGCTCATCGACGGCGACGAGTCCGCCACCGGGCCGGTCCTCGCCCTGCTGATCGTCGTCGGGCTCTTCGTCGGACTGGTCAACGGCGTGGTCACCACCAAGCTGCGAGTGCCGTCGTTCATCGTGACGCTCGGCATGCTGCTCGTCCTCAGCGGGGCGGTCTTCCTCTGGACCGGCGGCGCGCCGCGTGGCGCGCTGTCGCAGGGCTTCCGGATGTTCGGCCGCGGCGGCCTCGGGCCACTGCCGTGGTCGGTGCTGATCCTGCTGGCCGTGGGCGCGGTGGCGATCTGGCTCATGCGTGCCGATTTCGGCAAGACCCTCATCGCCACCGGCGACAACGTGCGTGCCGCGGCACTGTCCGGGGTCCGGGTCGACCGGGCCAAGATCTTCGCCTTCATGTTCTCCGGTCTGGCCGCGGCCGTCGCCGCGATCCTGCTCGGCGGCTTCGCCGGCGTCTCGGCCCAGGTGGGCCAGGGACTGGAGTTCTCGGCCATCACCGCGGTCGTGCTCGGCGGCGTGGTGCTCGGTGGCGGCCGCGGCTCCGTGCTCGCCGCCATGGCCGGTGCCTTCACGCTGGAGGCGTTGTTCACCCTGCTCAACCTGTACGGAATCTCGGGGGCGCTGGAGTTCACCGTGCAGGG
Source organism: Nonomuraea aurantiaca (assembly GCF_020215705.1). GTDB lineage: Bacteria > Actinomycetota > Actinomycetes > Streptosporangiales > Streptosporangiaceae > Nonomuraea > Nonomuraea aurantiaca. Next base: position 10,393 of record NZ_JAIWNB010000029.1, read on the forward strand.
CGTCATCATCATCGCCGCGGTCGCGGCGGGAGCCATCCGACTTCCCCGGAAGTTCACCCCCCGAAGAGGAGACGCACATGCCGCGTCATAAGGCCGCAGTCGCCGCGGTCACCGCGCTCGTCCTCGCCGGCTGCACCACCGACAAGCCGGCGGCCACCACACAACCCGCGGCGCCGGCCGCGAGCGCTCAGGGTTCGGGCACGGGCGCGCAGTCGAAGTTCTTCGTACAGGCGGACTTCGACGCTCAGCTGGCGATGCGCTCCCAGACGCCGCAGGGTCCCACGGACAAGCCCTGGGAGCAGGTCATCGCCCCGAAGATGGTCGACACGGCGAAGTACAAGAAGGACGGGCCGTACCACCTGTGCTTCTCCAACGCCGCGGTCAACAACCCCTGGCGCCAGGTCGGCTGGAAGACGATGCAGGCAGAGGCCGGCCTGCACAAGGAGATCGAGAAGTTCACGGCCCTCGACGCCGAGGGCAAGGACGACAAGCAGATCTCCGACATCGCCGAGCTGCAGGCCAAGGACTGCGACGCGCTGATCGTCTCGCCGAACACCACGGCCACGCTCACCCCCGCCGTGAGGGCCGCCTGCGGGAAGGTGCCCGTCATTGTGTTCGACCGGGGCGTGGAGACGGACTGCCCGGTGACGTTCATCAAGCCCATCGGCGGCTACGCCTTCGGCGCCGACGCCGCCGAATTCCTGGTCGAGAAGGTGCCGGCGGGTGGGAAGGTGCTGGCGCTGCGCATCCTGCCCGGCGTGGACGTGCTGGAGACCCGCTGGTCGGCGGCGAAGGTGGTCTTCGACAAGAGCCGGCTCCAGGTGGTGGGGGTGGAGTTCACCGACGGCGACGCCGCCAAGACCAAGAGCATCGTCAGTGACTACATCCAGCGGCACGGCAAGATCGACGGCGTCTGGATGGACTCGGGCGCCACGGCGGTGGCGGCGATCGAGGCGTTCGAGGACGCGGGCGTGCCGGTGCCGCCGATCAACGGCGAGGACCAGCAGGACTTCCTGCAGAAGTGGAAGGATGCCGGCCTCACCGCCGTAGCGCCCACGTACCCGACCTACCAGTGGCGCACCCCGCTCATCGCCGCGCTGAAGATCCTCAAGGGCGAGGAGGTGCCCAAGATGTGGAACCTGCCACAGCCGGAGGTCACCAGCGAGAACCTGTCGACCTACCTCAAGCCCAACATGCCGCCGCTGCACTACGCGCTGTGCGGTTGTGAGGACCTGCCCGGGTTCCCGGAGGCCTGGGGCGGGAAGAAGAGCTGATCGGCTCCATCCGGGAACCGACGACGAAGAGGGACGCCATGTTCTCCATCGGAGTGAACACCTGGGTCTGGGTCTCCCCGCTGACCGACGACGATCTGGCGCGGCTTGCGCCCCGCATCGCCGGGTGGGGCTTCGACGTCATCGAGCTGCCCGTCGAGCAACCCGGCGAGTGGAACCCGGACAAGGCCGCGGCGGTGCTGGCCGAGCACGGGCTGGCCGCGTCCGTGGTGCTCGTCATGCCGCCGGGGCGCGAGCTCGTGGCCGCCCCTCCGGAGACCGTCCGCGACACCCAGGACTATCTGCGGTACTGCGTCGACGTAGCGGTGACCGTCGGCTCTCCGGTGATCGGGGGGCCGGCGTACGCCTCGGTCGGCCGTACGTGGCGGCTGTCACCGGACGAGCGCCGGCAGGTCTACGCCGAGTTGCGTGAGCGGCTGCGGCCCGTCCTGGACCACGCGGCCGAGCATGGGGTGAGGCTCGCGGTCGAGCCGCTCAACCGGTACGAGACCAGCCTCATCAACACCGTCGAGCAGGCCCTCGACGCGCTGCCCGAGGACTGCCACCTGGCGCTCGACACCTACCACATGAACATCGAGGAGAAAGACCCCGCCCAGGCGGTGCGGTCCGCGGCGGATCGGATCGCGCACGTGCAGGTGTGCGGCACCGATCGCGGCACGCCGGGTGCCGACCGCTTCGACTGGCCCGGCTTCACCGGGGCCCTGCACGACGTCGGCTATCAAGGGCCGCTCGTCATCGAGTCGTTCACCGCATACAACCAGACCATCGCCACTGCGGCCTCCATCTGGCGGCCCCTCGCGCGAAGCCAGGACGCGCTCGCCGTGGACGGCCTTGCCTACCTGCGCACCCTTTGATCAAGGCAGTGACTCATTTGGCGAGCCGGCGGCAGCCGGCCTTGAAAGTTTCATACTTATTGAACGACCTTCCCTTGCCAATGGGGTGTCGGTGGGACAGCGCGGCACCGGCAATACCGCTTGCAACTGCAGATTCCCGATAAAGGCAGTGAGGCCCTGGCCCAGTGGAGGCGGAAAGGTGGTCCTGGATTCGCCGGTCGGATAAGCATGCTTGACACGTATGTTGGCCCGACCTATTTTCGTTTCGAATCGATTCGATAGCTTGGCGCATGGTCAGGCCCCGCCGCCCGGATCGATGGGTGGGCCGCTGCTGAAGACGACCGGCATCGGCCGAGACGACGCATGCCTTCCCACCTTTCAGCTCCGCCCGTTGCCGGTAACCCCCCAGGAGATCCTTCATGCGAAGATCACGCCTGCTTTCCGCCCTCGCCGCAGCCTTATTGGGGCTCTGGCTGTCCGCGGTGCCGCTGGTGGCGCACGCGGCCGCTCCGCAGTTCAGGGTGCTGCTGTTCAGCAAGACCGCGAGCGGCGCCTACCGGCATGACTCCATCCCCGCCGGTGTCGCGATGTTCCAGCAGATGGCGGCCGACAACAACTTCCAGCTCGACCAGAGCGAAGACTCCGCCGTCTTCACGACCGCGACCCTGAACACCTACGACGCGGTGATCATGTTGCAGACCAGCGGCATGGTGTGGGACAACGACGCCCAGCGTCAGGCCTTCCAGGCGTACGTGCGCAGCGGCCACGGCGTCGTCGCGATCCACAACGCCACCGATATGAACATCGAGGCGCAGTTTCCCTGGTGGGACCAGGTTGCCCTGGCCGGCGCGCACATGACCGCGCATTCGGCGATCCTGCAGGGCACGGCCAAGGTGGCCGACAAGGTTCACCCTTCCACGAAAGGGCTGCCGGATCGGTGGGTGCGCTCGGAGGAGTGGTACAACTTCGACAAGAACCTGCGGGGCTCGGTGCACGTGCTGGTGAGCGCGGACGAGACCACCTATGACGCGGGGCCGAACAAGATGGGCGCCGATCACCCGATCTCCTGGTGCCACAACCCGGAGGGCGGCCGGGTGTGGGCCACCGCGATGGGCCACCAGGCGTCCTCCTATTCGGAGCCGCTGTTCAAGCAGCACCTGCTGGGTGGGGTGAAATGGGCGGCGGGTGCGGCGCCGGGTGACTGCGGCGGCACCGTCACGGCCCGGTTCCAGAAGGTGACCCTCGACGGCGCACCGGACCAGCCGATGGAACTCGACGTGGCCGGCGACGGCAGGGTCTTCTACATTTCGCGCTCGGGCAAGGTGAATCTGATCCCCGCCAATGGCGGGGGCACGCGCGTCATCGCCACCCTGTCGGTGTACGACGGCGGCGAGGACGGTGGCATCGGGCTGGCGCTGGATCCGGACTTCGCCACCAACGGCTGGATCTACGTCAACTATTCGCCGTCCAATGGCGGTGAGGTGAACCGGGTGTCGAGGTTCACCTTCAACGGCACCAGCCTCGACCTGGCGAGTGAGAAGAAGATCATCGAGGTTCCGGCGTACCGCAACGTCGACGAGCCGGGCCACACCGGCGGCTACCTCGCGTTCGGGCCGGGCGGGAACCTGTACATCGGCCCTGGTGACGACACCAATCCCAACGGGTCCAGCGGCTACGCCCCGATCGACGAGCGGTCGGGCCGGGAGCATTACGACGCCCAGCGGTCCGCGGCCAACACCAACGACCTGCGCGGCAAGATCCTGCGCATCCACCCCGAGCCTGACGGCACCTACACGATTCCGTCCGGCAACCTGTTCACGTCCGGCACCGCCAAGACGCGGCCGGAGATCTACGCGATGGGCTTCCGCAACCCGTTCCGCTTCTCGGTCGACAAGGTGACGGGCTGGATCTCGCTGGGTGACTACGGCCCCGACGCCGGCGCCGCGAACCCCAGTCGTGGTCCCGAGGGCACCGTCGAGTGGAACCTGATCAAGCAGCCGGGCTTCTACGGCTGGCCGTACTGCGTCGGCAACAACATCCCGTTCAACGACTACAACTTCGCCACCAACACCTCCGGCGCGAAGTTCAACTGCTCGGCACCGGTCAACGACTCGCCCAACAACACCGGCGTGACCAATCTGCCCGCGGCCAAGCCCGCGACGGTGTGGTACAACTACCATGCCTCGGCCGAGTTTCCCGAGATCGACTGCTGCGGCGGTGCCGCCCCGATGGGCGGCCCCTTCTACCGCTATGACCCGGCCAGTGGCTCTGACCGCAAGTTCCCCGAGTATTTCGACGGCACGCCGTTCCTCTATGAATGGAGCCGCAACGTCGTCAAGGAGTTCCGGCTGGACTCCTCGGGCAACCTCCTGAAGATCAACCCCTTTGTGGCACAGCTCGCCCCGCATGCGCCGATCGACATGAAGTTCGGTCCGGACGGCGCCCTGTACATGGCCGACTGGGGCAACGGATTCGGCCACACGAACACCGATGACAGCGTCTACCGGGTCGACTACGTTGCTGGAAACCGCGTGCCCCTGGCCAAGGCGAGCGCCAACCCCGACTCGGGCGCGGCGCCGCTGACGGTGGCGTTCTCCTCGGCCGGCTCATCCGACCCCGACGGCGACGCGATCACCTACGCGTGGGACTTCGGCGACGGCGGGACCTCCACCAGCGCCAACCCGTCCCACACCTACAGCGCCAACGGGACCTACACCGTCAAGCTGACCGTACGGGACTCCGGCGGGAAGACGGGCAGCGTCACGTTGCCCATCGTCGTCGGCAACAGCCGTCCCAAGGTCGTCTTCTCGGCTCCGCCCGACGGCGGGTTCATCGACTTCGGCGACAAGGTGACCTACACGGTGAACGTCACCGACCCCGAGGACGGCGCCGTCGACTGCACCAAGGTCAACGTGATCACGGCGCTCGGCCATGACCAGCACGCCCACGACACCGGCCAGTACACCGGTTGCTCCGGGACGGTCACGACCACCGCGTCCGGCCATGACGAGGCCGCCAACGTCTACTACGTCCTGTCCGCCGATTACACCGACAAGGGCGGTCTGAAGGGCAGCGCCGGCATCACCCTGCAGCCCAAGCACAAGCAGGCCGAGCACTTCACCGGCTCGTCCGGAATCCGGATCGTCGACGAGCCCGGAGCCGAAGGCGGCAGGCGCATCGGCGACATCTCCAACAACGACTGGACTTCCTTCAGCCCGATCAACCTGTCCGGGATCGACACGGTGTCCTTCCGCGTCTCGGCGCCGTCCAACACCGGGGCGTCCATCGAACTGCACGCCGACTCGCCGACCGGGGCGCTCATCGCCTCCAGTCCCGTGACGGCCACCGGCGGATGGAACACCTACGCGTCCCTGCCCGCGGTGCGGGTCACCGATCCCGGTGGCACCCGAAATGTCTACGTCGTGTTCAAGGCGCCGTCCACGAACTCGTTCGACATGGACTCGTTCACCCTCAACGGCAGAGGCGTCGGGCAGGGCGACGGCTCGCCCCCGGGCAGCACGAGCGCGCTGCGGGGTCTGGGGTCGAACCGGTGCCTCAACGGAGCCTCGCCGACGAACGGCGCGCAGGTGCAGATCTTTGACTGCAACGGGCAGTCCAGCCAGCAGTGGACGTCGACCGCCGCGGGTGAGCTGCGAGTGTACGGCAACAAGTGCCTGGACGTGAACGGGGGCGGGACGGCGGACGGCACTGCCGCGATCATCTGGGACTGCAACGGGCAGAACAACCAGAAGTGGCGCCTCAACGCCGATGGCACCATCACGGCGGTGGGGGCGAACAAGTGCCTGGACGTCAGCGGCGCCGGCACCGCCAGCGGCACCAAGGTGCAGATCTGGGCGTGCAACGGCCAGAACAACCAGAAGTGGACCCGCGTCTGAACGCCATGTGACGTCCGAACCCTGGAGCCGGCCCGCTCTCTTGCGGCGGCTCCAGCGGTTTGGACGGCGGGGGCAATTGCTCAGGGTGTTCTGTGCGGTTCCCAGAGCGGTACACGTCGTTTCCCCGGAAGCCGTATTCCGGACGACGGCCCTCCTGCTCGTGGCCGCGGTGCTCTGCGCGTGCGAAACCTCCTCCCCAACACGGGAGGCAAGACTGCGACGACGCTCACGCAGCCAACCGCGTCCCCGCCGGTCTCGCCCTCGGCGAACGCGGCCCCTGCCGGGACCCTCGTACGGGAAGGGCTGGTCGGCCTGCACAGCTCCAACCCGTTCAAGGTGGAGGTCAAAGCGCTTGAGACCAACCGCGACCTCACCGTGCTCAAGATGGAGATCACGGCCGCCGGCGAGGGCGGCTCCAGCAGCGGCGACTTCGGCTATGACGGGTTACCCACGCAGAGCGTGAGTTTCGGCAAATTCCGGCTGTTCGACCCGGTCGGCAGGAAGGTCTACTTCACGCTGCGGGAGAACGACGTCGAGGGCAGGGCGTCAGGATCCGGGCGGCGTCGCGGTGGGCGAGCAGCAGCCTTCGGTATTCGGTCAACGCGCCGAGCAGACGTTCCCGCCAGGGCAGCGCGGGGCCGGGCGCCGGGTACCGCGATCATGGTTCTAAGACAGGAGCAATGCAGGTAGAAGGAGTCTCATGAAAAGACATGCTCTTCGACCGATGGTCATCGCCCTCGGCCTGGCCGTCATCGGCGGCACCGCCGCCTCTCCCGCCACGGCCGCCGAGCAGTCCGCAACCGTCGGCCGCACCACCCTGGGTGGTGCCGACCCCAGCGTCATCCGGGTCGGCGACCTCTACGTCGCGGCCAAGTCGGTGAACGGCGGCGTCGCCGTACGGACGGCGACCACGCTCGAGGGCATCGCCGGCGCGCCCCCGCGCCAGGTGTGGAAGGACACCGGCAACCTCGGTGAGGTGTGGGCGCCCGAGATCGTGCACCACGACGGCCAGTACCACATCTACTTCTCGGCGGGCCGCAGCGCCGCCCACCGGATGTACCACATCAGCTCCGCCACCGCCGACTCCGGCTATTCCGCCGCGGCGAAGGTCGCCCTGCCCGGCGACAAGTGGGCCATCGACGGCGCGCCGTTCACCTTCAACGGACAGCGCTGGTTCGTGTGGTCCGGCTGGGCGGGCGACACCAACGTCGAGCAGAACCTCTACATCGCCCGGATGAGCGGCCCGACCACGGCCACCGGCGGCCGTTACATCATCTCCCAGCCGCGCGAACCGTGGGAGCGGGTCGTCGGCAACCCGTTCATCAACGAGGCCCCCGAGCCGATCCTCGACCCGAACGGGCAGTTACACGTCGTGTACTCCGCGAACGGCAGCTGGAGCAGCAAGTACTGCCTCGCTGATCTGCGGCTGCGCTCCGGTGGTGACCCGACGAACGTGTGGGACTGGTACAAGAGCAACGGTTGCCTGTTCGGCTCGTACGCGGCGTACATGATGGCGGGCTGGACTCCGACGCTGCACGTGGACGGTCCGGGCCACCACACGTTCGTGCTGGAACGCGGGGACATCGCCGCCAGCCCGCCGTCGGGCAACCGGTTCCCGACCATGTACCACGCTGTCGCCAAGGGCACGCCGTACGAGTGGTCCAACCGGTACTGGTACACCGGCACGGCCGTCTGGTGGGGCAAGACCACCTACCGGCGGGCGAACGTGCCCGGCGCCAACACCGACGTCGGGTACAGCCTCAAGTTCTTCGAATGACGCATCCGCGACCTCTGATCTCAGGGTCTCCGTGCGTCCCCGCGAACGTTCGTATCGGTCAGCAGACGGCCAGGGTGTCGCGCCACACCTCGTCCAGAGCCATCTGGATCGCGCCGGTGAGCACAGCGTCCTCGGCCAGCTCCGACAGTTCCACGCTGGGCGGGGTGAGGGTCAGGGCTTCGAGGTGTCGGGCGAGGCTCGGCCTGGCCGGGTCCGTCGGCGGCAACGTGCTCACAGACGTACTCACCGCGGCCATCGCCCGGCTGCGCAAGGACGGCCAAGCGGACATGCCGCACGAGATCGATGACGACCTGCGGCGCCAGGTCGAGGATGACCTGCAGCACCAGATCGAAGAGCTCCTCCGTGCGGACGGCGAGCAGGCCGCGCTCCTGCGTGGCGACATCGCCGAAGTGCTCCGGCGGATGGCGCGATCGGCGCGGCGGTGCAAGAAGTCGTCGCCGCCGGAGACGAGGAGGCGCAGGACGAGTTGGCTCGGGGGCTGGCGGGGCTGGCGGTGGAATTCGGCGAGTTCGCGGGCTTGGTGACCTACGGCATCCTCGAAACCGTCGCATCACCTGCACCGTCGCGGACAACCTCTCCGGCGTCGCCACCACCACCTGCCAGAACATCTCCCGCCCCGCGTACGACTTCGACCCGGCGGGCAACACCTTCTCCGCCACCGCCACCGACGTCGCGGGCAATCTCGGCCAGGCATCTTCCGTCACCTTCAAGCTGGTCGTCACCTATGCCGACCTGTGCACGCTGTCCTAGCGCTTCGTCACCAGACAGGGCGGGGTCCGCGCCATAGCCATGTGCGCCGTCCTCGATGCCGCCGAGAGCGCTGAAGACATGGGCAACACCACGGCCAAGGCCGCCGCCATCAACGCCTATGTCATGCAGGTGAACGCCGCTGTCATCAGCCGCTCCCTCACCCCGGCCCAGGCGGCCATCTCAGGAAGCTGGCGGCCGCCCTGTAGCCCACGCCCTGGCGTAGGTGGGCCACCGCATGGCCGGTGGCCCACCCGCGTGCAGCCGTGCAGCGGCTGGAGCGAGAGGGCCGGGCGAATCGATCGCCCGCTAGGGGCTCTTCTGCCCTCGGTCGAATGCCCCTGTGTGGTTCATGATCGTGGTGACGAGGGTGGCTGTCGCGATGAACGTACCCCCGCTCCATCCCAGGGCTCCGACCATCGGCACCCCGTTCTCCCTCGCCACGATGAAGGCGATGAGGGCGATCACCAGCGAGAGAAGCATGTCGATGGTTAAACAGAGCGCGATGCGCAGGGTGATGCTCACTTCTTTCTCATTTCGGTCCGATGGATCGAGATCGGAGAAAGCGTGCGGTACTCGGTCGACCTCGGCGGCGTCAATGTCCGGACAGGTGAGCCGGGAACTGCCCCTTTCGTCTGCTGATCCAGTGGCTGGCGAATGGCAGGCTCAGGCTGGCGTCAGGACGGATCGCCGTTTTCGACGGTGCTCGTCCATCGCCGCCCTAGATTATGGCGGTTCGCGAGCTGCCACGCAGGTGCAGATGCATGTGCATATATGGATTCTCCCCTGCGGGATGACAATCCTCCCCCGGCGCGGCCTCTCGGGAGAAATTACCGATGCGTTTGGGTCCCATAGAAGCACATAATCCACGGAACGTTAATATATGACTACGTAAAGTATCTGCACGTGCAGGCCGGATTGGCAGCCGGAGGCGGGCCGCGTCATGAGCGAAGTCGGCGAGATGCTCCGCACGAGTCATCGTCATAGCGGGTGGCCTGACCGCGGGGAAGGCACTTGCTCGGCGCTGCCGAAGGTGAATTGATGCCGTCATGAGTGCGCGACGGTGGGTGCTGGTCGTGACGGCCGTGGTGGTGGCGGTCGCGGCGGTGGTTCTGGTGGGAATGCGAGGGGACGACGCGAACAAGATCGCGACCGCTCTGTCGGCCCTGGCGGCGCCGGCCGCGGTCGGAATCGCGGTGTGGGCGGCGCACCCGGGCCTCCCGCCCCAGGGCGATCTGCGGGTGTCGAACACCAGGCGGGCCGTGGCCGGTCGCGGTGGCCGCGCCAACGCCACTGAAGCGGGGTGGTGACCATTACAGCGTCGCGGCCGCCCCCGTGCCGTCAAGCGCGAGGGCGGCCCCTATCCGGAGGTGTTCGCCGTGGCCGTTACTTCTTGAAGGCGTCCTTGACCTTCTTGCCGGCGTCCTTGACTTTCTCGCCGGCCTGCCGGAGGCCACCTTCGGCCTGCTCGGTACGCCCTTCGGCCCGCAGGTCCTCGTCATCGGTGGCCTTTCCGATGTTCTCCTTCGCCCGGCCCTTGAGCTCCTCCGCCTTGTTACGGATCTTGTCATCGGCGCCCATGTCCATGCCTTTCTCATCGGTTCCCGGAAACTTCCACTTTCCGAACAGGCCGACTAGAAACATGGAGACCGGTCAGGCGAGGCTCCGCAACGGGTCAGTTGACGCAGTCCTGCTTGTGGAGCCCCAGCGCCATCTCGTACACCTTGCCCTTGTTGAGAAGGAAGGAGTAATAGGCATGCGACTTGCCGGGGATGTCGACGTACGGGTAGCCGCTGGCGGCCGTCTTCAGCTTGGGATAGGCCTTCTTGATCTGCTGGGACGTGGAGCCCAGCCCGATGCCCTCGGGAGTCTTGGCGCCCTTGGGCGCGAAGATGACCGCGACGCCGTGCTTCTTGGAGATGTAGAGGCCGATGGTGTCGCGGCCGATCGGGTGAGCCTTCAGAGCCCAGCCGGTGCAGGCGGCGGAGTCGTTCGCGCCGACGGGCGCGATCTTGCCGCTGGCCTTGGCCGCCTTGGCGCTCATCCCCAGCGTGATGCCCCCATATCCGGAAGGGCCGAAGGTGGCGGGCGCGGTCGCGGCGTGCGCTGCTGGTGCGAGGCCGCCCAGCACCAGCCCGGCGGCCAGGGCCGTGCCCAGTATGGAACGGGTCATCGTGTGTGTGGTCATGGACGGTTGGACGGCCGGATGGGGGGCGAAGTTCACGCGTGGCGGGGCTTTGACCGATGCTCCGGGGATCTTCAGACGACGATGGTGAAAGGACGACATGCCGACCACGGGATCGTCATCAGGAACGGACAGCCGCCGGCTCGACGATCCGGTTCTCGTCACCGGTGGCAGCGGTCACGTCGGCTCGCACCTGGTCAGCCGGCTGCTGCTCGACGGCCACCGCGTGCGCGCCACGGTCCGCTCGCCCGCCAGCGAAACCAGCCTCCGCGAGGCGGTGGCCGCGGCCGGCGCCGATCCAGGGGATCGGCTCGACGTCTTCCACGCCGATCTGTCCGCGGACGACGGTTGGGCCGCGGCCACGGCGGGCTGCGCCTATGTTCACCACGTCGCGTCGCCGCTGCCCGCCGGTCAGCCGGAGCACGATGACGAACTGATCGTCCCGGCCAGGGACGGGACGCTGCGCGTGCTGCGTGCCGCCCGCGACGCCGGTGTGGCGCGGGTGGTGATGACCTCGTCCTTCACCGCGGTGGGGTACAGCCGTAAGGCGAGCGACGAGTACGACGAGAGCGACTGGACCGACCCCGCCGACGACAACATGGCCTACACCAAGGCGAAGACGCTCGCGGAGCGCGCGGCCTGGGACTTCGTCCGGACCGAGGCCGATGGCCTCGAACTGGCCGTGATCAACCCCACCGGGATCTTCGGTCCGTTGCTCGGCCCGCACCTGTCGGTCTCCACCATGCTGGTCAAGACGATGCTCGACGGGGACATGCCGGTCGCGCCCCGCGTCTACTTCGGCGTGGTGGACGTGCGGGACGTAGCGGACCTGCACGTGCGGGCCATGACCCACCCTGCGGCGGCGGGCGAGCGGTTCCTGGCCAGCAGTGGCGAGATGATCAGCTTCCTGGACACCGCCCGGATCCTGAGCGACCATCTGGGCGAGATCGCGGCCAAGGTGCCGAAGCAGGAGCTCGCCGACGAGCAGGTCAGGGCCGCGGCGGAGACGAATCCCGAGTTACGGGCGCTCGTCGACCAGCTGGGCCGGATCCCGGTCGTCCACGCGGACAAGGCCCGTGATGTCCTCGGCTGGCGGCCGCGCGACCCGGAGGCCGCCATCGTCGACACCGCGCACAGCATCGTCCGCCTCGGCCTGGTAGCGAGCTGACCCCGCGCTGGAGATCACCCCCACCACGCGACGTCGCGCGGTGGGGTAGTGGGGCGGTGGGTGCCCGGTCAGCGGTATGCGCTGGCTTGGAGGGTGTAGAGGTCGGCGTACAGGCCGTTCAGGGACATGAGGGTGTCGTGGTTGCCCTGCTCTGTCACCCTGCCGTGCTCCAGGACGTAGATGCGGTCGGCGTAGCGGACGCTGGCCAGCCGGTGCGTGATGAGCAGGACGGTGCGGCCGTCGGAGTGGCTGCGGATGCGTTCGAACAGGGCGTGCTCGGCGCGGGCGTCGAGGGCGGCGGTCGGCTCGTCGCAGATGAGCAGCGCCGCGTCGCGGTGGAAGCCCCGGGCCACCGCGATGCGCTGCCACTGGCCGCCGGACAGCTCGTGGCCGTCCTTGAAGCGCCGGTCGAGCAGCGTGCCGTAGCCGTGGGGGAGGCCGCCGATGACCTCGTCGGCCCCGGCCACCTCGGCGGCCGCGTGCAGGGCCGCCTCGCCCTTGCCGGTGCCCATGGTGATGTTGTAGCGGGCGGTGAGCGGCCAGCGGGTGTGGTCCTGGGCGATGACCGCGGTGCGCAGCCGGAGGTCTTCGGGGTTGACGTCGTTGAGGTCGGTCTCGTCCCAGGAGACGGTGCCGCTGTCGGGTGCGTAGAGGCCGGAGAGGATCTTGGCGAGCGTGGTCTTGCCCGAGCCGTTCTCGCCGACGAAGGCGACGATCTCGCCGCGTTTGATCTCGATGGACACCTCGCAGAGCGCGGGCTCGTCTGCGCCCGGATAGGTGAAGGACACCTTGTCGGCGACGATGCACTGGAAGGACTCGGGCGCCGTGAGCGGGCGGGGGCCGGGCAGCCGGCGTTCGGAGTCGGCGCAGAACTCCAGGAAGTCGGTGAAGTAGAGGCCCTGCTCATAGAGGCGGTTGGTGGCGTACATCAGGTTGCTCAGGGACTGCTGACCGGACCTGATCGCCAGGACGGCGGTGCCCGCCACGGCGAGCGGGATCGCGGCGAGGGCCAGCAGGAGGCCGAGCGCGACGTAGACCAGGCCGGTGCCCAGGCCGCCGAAGGCCTCGCCCACGAGCCGGGCCACCGTCTGCCGTCTGGCCAGCAGCAGGAGCACCTCCTGCTCGGCCTTGGCCACCGCGTCGTACATGCGCAGCAGGAAGCCGCGCATCGTGAACGAGCGGACCTCGGCGGCGGACTCGCGCTCGGCCAGCAGCTCGGCGATGATCCACTTGCGCCGGCGGGCCGGGATGAGGGAGTGCATGGTCGAGTAGCGCATCCGCGCGCTGCGGACCGCGGCCCAGGCGTCGGGCAGCACCGCCAGCAGGAGCAGCGGCAGCAGCACCGGGTGGAGGACGCCGAGCACCCCGGCCACGGCCGTGAGGCCGACCACGGCCGTCACCACGTCGATGGCCGAGGACACCACCGAGTCGGCCACCGCCACGCCCCGCATGCTGGCGCGTTCGAGGGAGTCGTGGAAGTCGGGGTCGTCGTAGGCGACCAGGTCGACGCGGCTGGTCAGGCCGTAGAGCCGCTCCTCGGTGTGCCGGGAGATCTGGGGAGTGAGGCGGGACTGCGCCCAGCCGGCGCCCGCCTGCATGGCGGTGCGCAGGGCGGCGGCCGTGGCGACGAGGGCGAGGCTGGGCAGCGCGGCCATCACGCGGTCGGGAGTGGGACCCTGGCTGAACAGGGCGGCGAGCACGCCGGTCGTGGCCAGCAGCCCGAAGGCGGTGAACACCCCGCCGAGCAGGTTGAGCGCGACGGTGGCCAGGGTGTCGCGCGGGCTCGCCCCCCAGGCCATGCGCAGCGCCTGGCGCACGAGGGAGGGAAGCCGGCGGGCGATGGTCAGGAAGCTGACCTCCGCCATCTTGTCGGTGTGGGCATACCATTCGGAGACGGAGATCTCGCCGAGTTCGAGAGGCTCATCAGACATACGCTCAGTGTGCGCTCGGGCACCGACAGTTTCATCACGTCATCTTCTCCCGGCTCGGCGCCGTTCAGTCCCACCTGGTCGTACGCCGCCCACCCGATCCTGTGACGCCTCGGTGAAGACGTACACATAGGGGTGGTGCGGCCGTACCGAACCGCCGGCGGCGGCCCGCGCCAGGGCGAGCGCGCCGTCGGCGGAGTCGCCGCGCGGCGGTTCGAAGCGAGCCTCGGGGAGCAGCGTCCGTACGGTGCTCTGAAAGGGCTCCATCAGGAGGTCCGCGGCGTCGAACAGCCGGCCTCCCCAGGAGAAGACCGGTTCGAGCCCGGAGGCGGCGGCCAGCGCGGTCTGGCCGAGCTGCCGGCCGGCCTCGGCCCAGATCCGCCTGGCCACCGGGTCCCCGTCGCGGGCCGCCTCGCCGACGGCCGGCGCGAACGAGGCGAAGTGGTGAGCCGCCGACCCCGCCGCGTACACCAGCGCCACCAGCTCCGAGGGGTGCCCGAAGTGAGCCGTCAGGCGCTTGAGAAGAGCGGGCGACCCGCCGGCCCGGCCGTCGTGCGCGCGCAGCGCGGCGTGCAGGCCGCGCATCCCGATCCAGGCCGCGGTGGTCTGCCCGGCGCTGGCCATCCACATCGAGGACTGACACCCGAATCGGCGTCACCCGCACCCGTGGCCGGGCGGCGCCCGCCTGACCAGGAGGTTTAGCCTGGGCGCCCTTCGGTAGTCCACCCTGTGAGGAACGGGGGCCGACGCCATGCGACAGAAGCCGATCCTGCGCTCCGGGGCCAGGGGCGCGATCGCCGCCATGGCGATGTCCGGCCTCCGGCAGTTCTCCACGTCGATGGGCCTGGTGGAGAAGGTGCCGCCGGAGGCCGTGCTGGAGCACACCACGCCCCGGTTCTTCCGTCGCGTCCCGGCCGCTCGCCGGCCCGCGATCATCGAGCTCGCGCACTGGTCGTACGGGGCGTTCGGCGGCGCGCTCTTCGGGGCCCTGCCCGAGTCCGTGCGCCGGCACCCGTGGGCCGGGCCCGCCTACGGCCTGCTGGTCTGGGCGGGCTTCCAGGCCGTCATCGCGCCCGCGCTCGGCCTGTCGCACAAGGACAAGCCCGCCGTCATGGAACGCCTGACGCTACTCGCCGACCACGTGCTCTACGGGATCGTGGTGGCCGCCTCTCCCTGGCCGCACCACGACACCCCTGACGACCACGCGCCGGAACGCCGGACCGGCCACCGCGGCGCCCGTCACGCGCGTGGCGTGCGGCCGGGCAGGAGCGGCTCCCACCAGGCGCGGTTGCCCCGGTACCAGGCGACGGTCTCCGCCAGGCCGGTGTCGAAGTCCTTGCGCGGCCGATAGCCCAGCTCGGTGCGGGCCTTGGTGCAGTCGACCGAGTAGCGCAGATCGTGGCCCTTGCGGTCCTCGACGTAGGTGACCTGATCCCAGCCGGCGTCACAGGCTTTGAGGAGCAGATCGGTGAGCTCCCTGTTGGTGAGCTCGGTGCCGCCGCCGATGTTGTAGATCTCGCCGGGACGGCCTCCGGTGCGGACCAGCTCGATGCCCGCACATGATCGTCGATGTGCAGCCAGTCGCGGGTGTTGCCCCCGTCGCCGTACAGCGGCACCTGCCGGCCGTCGAGCAGGTTGGTGATGAACAGGGGGATGATCTTCTCGGGGTGGTGATGGTGGCCGTAGTTGTTGGAGCAACGGGTCACCCGTACGTCGAGACCGTGGGTGCGGTGATAGGCCAGCGCGAGCAGGTCGGAGCCCGCTTTCGAGGCGGAGTAGGGAGAGACGAGGCCGAGCCCCGCGAACACGAGCCGATCGCGGTGGTCGCCATGAGCTGCCGGTTCCCCGGGGACGCGCGCGACCCCGAGGGGCTCTGGCAGCTCGTGGCGGACGGCCGCGACGGTGTGTCGCTGTTCCCCGACGACCGGGGCTGGCAGCTGTCCACCCTGTACGACCCGGACCTGACCCGTCCGGGCACCACGTACACGCGCGAGGGCGGGTTCCTGCACGACGCCGCCGACTTCGATGCCGGGTTCTTCGGCATCTCGCCCCGGGAGGCGCTGGCCGCCGACCCGCAGCAGCGCCTGATGCTGGAGGTGGCGCTGGAGGCGTTCGAGCGCGGTGGCATCGACCCGCGCTCGCTGAAGGGCAGCCAGGTGGGCGTCTTCGTCGGCGCCTTCGCCGACGGGTACGGAGGCAGCCTCGGCGCACCCGCGGAAGGAGCGGAGGGCCACCTGCTGACGGGCAACTCCACCGCGGTGATCTCGGGCCGGATCTCGTACGTGTTCGGGCTCAAGGGCCCCGCGGCCACCATCGACGCGGCCTGCTCCTCGTCGCTGGTGGCGCTGCACTGGGCGGGCGAGTCGCTGCGCAGCGGAGAGAGCACGCTCGCGCTGGCCGGCGGGGTGACCGTCATGCCCACCCCCGACATCTTCGTGGAGTTCAGCCGCCAGCGCGGCCTGGCGCCCGACGGGCGGTGCAAGGCCTTCTCCGACGACGCCGACGGCACCGGCTGGGGCGAGGGCGCCGGCCTGCTGCTGCTGGAGCGGCTGTCCGACGCGCGCCGCAACGGTCATCCGGTGCTCGCGGTCGTCCGCGGCTCCGCGATCAACCAGGACGGCGCCAGCAACGGCCTGTCCGCCCCGAACGGGGTGTCCCAGCAGCGGGTCATCCGCCGCGCGCTGGCCGACGCCGGAGTCGCAGCGGCCGACGTGGACCTCGTCGAGGCGCATGGCACCGGAACCACGCTGGGCGATCCCATCGAGGCGCAGGCGTTGCTGGCGACCTACGGCGCCGATCGCCCGGCCGACCGGCCGCTCTGGCTGGGGTCGATCAAGTCCAACATCGGCCACACCCAGTCCGCCGCCGGGGTCGCCGGTGTGATCAAGGCGGTGCTGGCCATGCGGGCGGGCCTGCTGCCCAAGACGTTGCATGTGTCCGCGCCCTCGTCCCACGTGGACTGGTCCGCCGGGAACGTCCGGCTGCTGACCGAAGCCGTCGACTGGCCGGACAGCGGCAGGCCCCGGCGCGCCGGGGTGTCGGCGTTCGGCGTCAGCGGCACGAACGCGCACGTGATACTCGACCAGGCCCCGACAGACGACACCGCCCCGAGCGGGCTCGAATCTCCAGCGGCCGCGGGTGCGGTCGCGTGGACCGTGTCGGCCAAGAGCGCGGCAGCGCTGCATGCCCAGCTCGAACGGCTCGGCGACCATGTGGAGCGCCACCCCGGCCAGTCCGCCGCCGACATCGGCCTCTCCCTGGCCACCACCCGCACGGCCTACCGTCATCGCGCCGTGGCCGTGGGCCGGGATCGTGCGGAGCTGCTGGCGGCCGTCCGCGCGCTCGCCGCGGGCGAACAGGTGCCCGCGGGGGTCGGCGGGGTGGCCGGGGCGCCGGGCAAGACGGTGTTCGTCTTCCCCGGCCAGGGCTCGCAGTGGACGGGCATGGCCACCGAGCTGCTCGCCGAGTCGCCGGCCTTCGCCGAGCACTTCGCCGCCTGCGAGCGCGCGCTCAAGCCGTTCGTGGACTGGTCGCCGGCCCAGGTGCTGCGCGGCGAGCCGGGCACGCCGCCGCTGGAGCGGGTGGACGTGGTCCAGCCGTTGCTCTGGGCGGTCATGGTGGCGCTGGCCGGGCTGTGGCGCTCGTACGGCGTGCGTCCCGACGCGGTGATCGGCCACGCCCAAGGCGAGATCGCCGCCGCCACGGTGGCGGGCGGCCTGTCGCTGGAGGACGGCGCCCGCGTGGTCGCCCTACGCAGCCAGGCCATCGGCGCCGTGCTCGCCGGCCGCGGCGGCATGGCGTCCGTCGGGCTGCCGGTCGAGGAGCTGACCGAGCGCCTTGCCCGGCGACCGGGTGAGTACTCCCTGGCCGCGGTCAACGGCGCACGCTCGGCCGTGGTCTCCGGGGCGCCCGGCGCGCTCGGCGACCTGGTCGCGGAGCTCACCGCCGAGGGGATCCGGGCCAAGCTGATCCCGGTCGACTACGCCTCGCACTCCGCTCAGGTCGACGAGCTGCGCGAACGCCTGCTGCGCGACCTCGCGCCGATCACCCCGAAAACGGGCGACGTGCCGATGATCTCGACGGTGACCGGCGACTGCATCGACACCGCCGGGCTCGTCGCCGCGTACTGGCGCGCCACGTGGCACACCGAGCACACCGAGCAGGAGGTGAAGGGCGATCACTTCACGATGCTGGAGGACCAGGCTCCGTCCATGGCGCACGCCATCGAAACCTGGCTCTCCTGACCGGGCTACGTGGTCGGCAGCTCACTGTACGGGTTGACGCCGTCGTACTGGATCTCCAGGTGGCGCGGACCCCGCAGCGTGGAGCTCGGGCGGTAGGGCGGCGGGTCGGTGACGAGGCGGGGGTTCACCAGCCGCCGCGCCAGCTCGCGGAGCGCGGTCTGGGCCTCCAGCCGCGCCAGCGGAGCGCCGAAGCAGTGGTGGACGCCACCGCCGAAGCCCAGGTGCTGGATGTAGGGCCGGTCGGGGTCGAAGCGGTCGGGGTCGCGCAGGTGCGCGGGGTCGCGGCTGCCCGAGGCGAGCGCGAGGATGATGGGGGAGCCCTTGGGGATGGTGACGCCCGCGATGGTGATGTCGTCGAGGGCGACCCGGTTGGGCAGGAAGTGCACCGGCGGCTCGTAGCGCAGCAGCTCCTCGATGGTGTGGATGGCCAGGTCCGGCTCCTTGCGCAGCCGTTCGAGCAGCCACGGGTTGCGCAGCATGGTGAGCATGCCGTTGGTGATGAGGTTGACCGTGGTCTCGTGGCCGGCGATCAGCAACAGCGCGCCGGTCCCGATCACCTCGTGCTGCGACATCGTCCCGTCGGGGCCGTCGTCGGTGATCAGCCCGGACAGGAGGTCGTCGCCCGGGTTCTGGCGGTGGGCGTCGGTCAGCTCGGTCAGGTACTCGCCCAGCGTGAGCAGTGTGGCCTGGCGTTTCTTGATCCGCTCCGCCATGTCGCCCTCACCGGGGCCGAGGTTCTCCACGAGCTCGTCCGCCCATTGGTGGAAGCGGGGTTCGTCCTCCAGCGGCACGCCGAGCAGGCGGCAGATCACCGTGACCGGGAACGGGTAGGCGAAGTCGTCGACGATGTCGGCCTCCGTCCGGTCCGCGAGGCCGTCGATCAGCGCCGTCACGATCTGGATCAGCTCGCCGCGCAGGCTGTCGACCTTGCGCGGCGAATGCGGCGGCCCGAAATGACGCATCGTCAGCCGCCGGAGCCGGTCGTGCTCGGGCGGATCGGTGGAGATGAAGGAGGGCAGCTGCCCCCCGCCAAGGGACGGATCGGTGAGATTGCGGCGATCGGAGCTGACCCGCGGGTCGTGCAGCAGCGCCACGATCTCCTCGTACGTGCTGACGACGTAGCTGCCGTCCTCCTGCCGCGCCACAGGCGTCTTGCGCAGCTCGGCGTACAGCGGATACGGGTCGGCCCGGTTGGAGAACTGGAGAATCTGCTGGTAGCTGCTTGCCGGCTCCACGAAGTGCCTCCCTGGACGCGTGGTTGGAGATGGTCTTACCGCTGAGGGCGTACGAGCGTGACGCGGCGTTCGCCCGGATCGTGGCCGGTCACCACCACGGTCGCTCCCTCGGCGGGCTTGATCCGCTCCGGAACCTCGGCCGGAACGGGCCGTGATCCGTCGCGCCGGTCGACCGTGCGGGAGTCGGGCGGGAACGGCGCGGCCTGCTCGATCAGGTGCCGGTAGTAGTCCAGCCACATCCCGTGGTCGAAGGTGACCGCGGCGGTGATCCTGCCCCGGTAGCCGTAGACGGCGACGAACCGGCGCTCGGCCACCGAGCCCTGCGCGATCACCAGCTCGTCGGCGAAGCTCGGCACGCCGACCGACTTGATGTTGACGCCGAACTGGTTGGACCAGAAGACCGGCAGTGACAGATGCGGCCAGCGATGCGCCTGGTCGCTGATCATGTTGTGCGCCGCGACCTCGGCCTGGGCGACGGCGTTGCCCCAATGCTCCAGCGCGAGGAACTGGTAGTGGTAGACCGGATGCGGGAAGCGGGCCACGTCACCGGCGACGAACACGTTGTCGGTGACCACGCCGTTGACGTCGAAGGCCCGGCAGCCCGCGTCGGTGGCGATCCCCCACACCCCGGCCGCCAGCCCGGACCCCTCCAGCCATTCGATGTTGCGGACCGCGCCGAGCGCGACCACCGCCACGTCGGCGTCCACGGTGCTGCCGTCGGACAGCCGGGCGCCGCGCAGCCGCCCGTCCGCGTCGCCTTCCAGCGCCGCCACCGTGACCTCGCAGCGCAGGTCCACCCCGGCCGCGCGCTGCATGTCCGCCGCGACCGCGCCGATCACGTTGCCCAGCGCGCCGCGCAGCGGAACGGGCCCGTGCTCGACGAGGGTCACCGGCAGGCCCATCTCGCGGCAGACCGAGGCCACCTCCGACCCGGTGAATCCGCCCCCGATGACCAGCACCCTGGTGACGCCGGCGGCCAGCCGCTCCCGCAGGCGCCTGGCCTCGTCGAGCGTGCGCAGGACGTACACGCCGTCGAGCGCGGCCTCCGCCTCCTGCGGCCACGGCCGGGCCCGCGCGCCGGTGGCGATCAGGACCTTGTCGAAGCCGATCTCCCCGCCGTCGGCGAGCCGTACCTTCTGGGCGGACAGGTCGAGCCCGGTCGCCCGGGTCTCCGGCAGCCAGGTGACATCGACCTCGCGGAGCTGAGGGAGCAGCGTGCGCTCGGCGGGCACCTTGCCGGTCAGGACCTGCTTGGACAGCGGCGGCCGGTCGTACGGCTGGTACGGCTCGTCCCCGATCAGGGTCAGCGAGCCCGTGAAGCCGTCTCTGCGCAGCACCCCGGCGGCCCGCCCGCCGGCCAGGGAGGCGCCGACGATGACGATGCGGCCGTCGCGCTTGAACGCCTCGCCGTCGCCCGTGGGGGAGGGCCCCAGCTCCGGCCGCAGGGTTCTGTGCTGGGTGGTCATCCGGTCGAGGTGAATGGCCTGGACCGGGCAGGCCGCCGCAGCTTGGAGCACCCGCTCGCGCTGGTCGTCGTCCGGGCCGGTGTCGTACATGAGTGCTTCCTGGCCGTGCATCGAGAACACGTCCGGCGCCAGGAAGACGCACTGCCCGTAGCCCTGGCAGCGCGTGAGATCGACGACAACTCGCACAGTGACACTTCCCTGTCCACACTTCCCCGTGGGACCGGGCGGCCACCTGCCGCCGAGCCGCCCCTGTCCAGCACCTACCCGACGCCGCGTAGCCGATATGTCGGCCAAGAGTCATTTGTTGGGCAGGTCGGCGGAGATCATCCGGGAGTGGGCGGCGATCAGGAAGCAGCCCACGGCCAGGATCCAGACGGGGAAGACGATTTCCGACCAGGCGACGCTGCTGACGGCCAGGAGGAGCACCAGCCCGGCGAGGTAGCCGAACCAGGACAGCCACCGGGGGAAGATGCGCAGGCGCGTGGCGATGGTGGTGGTCGTCAGGGTGAACACCGCGGCCATGCGCGGCGCGTACTCGGTCAGCAGGGCCAGGGTGAGGTGGCGCCCGTAGTGCCAGAAGGCCATGGGCTGGGACGGGTCCCGCATCGTGCCGATCATGGTCAGAAAGGCGTCCGCCGCCGCGCCGAAGACGAAGAGCATGGCCACGAACAGCAGGCCGGAGCCGAGGAAGACGGTCGCGAAGAACCGGTCCTCCCGCGCCCCGATGGAGTCGCGGACCGCGCCCATGAACCACATGAAGAAGATCCCCCCGAACGGCAGCAGGACCAGCGCCACCCGGAGGGCGTGATGGCCGGCGGTGTCGGCGAGATAGGCGGCCAGGTCGACCGGACGGACGGGCACCGCCTCGCGCACCAGGATCATGGCGCCGCCCAGCGGCAGGGCGGCGAGGATCCCCGCGGCTCCCGCGGCGCGCGGCGTCCGCAACGCCTTCGCCGGCGATCCGGCAATGCCCTGCATGGAGCCTTTCCTCCCAGGGAGTTGAAGCCTGTACAGCCTGTACGACGCTACGTGTCCAGTGGATACGCCCGGTAATCATCGTGCGTGGTACGAAGCGGGCGCGTCGCGATGGTTAGGTGTGTTCTGTGACCCATGATCGTGATTCCGAGATCACCGATGTGCTCCGTACCATGGCCGTGAAGATCGCGGCCGGAGCGCCCGCGGGGTGGCGGCGGGCCGAGCTGCAGGGATTCGCGACAGGCCCGGACGGGTCCGGCCACCGCGGGCTGAGGGTCGAGCCGGGCGAGGCGGATGACATCGACCTGCACGAGGAGATGTGCGAGATCTACGCCCTGGCCGGCGCGAGCGGCGACCACCTCGCCATCGAGTTGGTGGTCGAGTCCAGGGGCCGGTTCGAAGCGGTGGTCAGCGAGTCGCTGGACCGCATGGATCACGGCGAGCACGGCTTCCTGTACGTCCTCGATCGGGGCGTGCTGCCGCCCGAGCCCGCGGAGTTCCAGAGGGGCCGGCCGGACGCCGCCCCGGCCGGAGATCCGCGTGAGGCCGTCGCGCTGCTCGGCGCGTACTTACGCGAGCGTGACCGGGTCCTGGGCGGTCCCGGCACGGACAAGTACGCGCCGCCCCCCGCCCTCCCCGAAGCGCGCCGCGCCTGGCTGGAGGCCCAGCTCCGGGTCCGGTACGGCGTGACGCTCCCCGAGGACCTGCGTGCCCTTTACGCGCTGGTCGACGGCGACGGCGGTGAGGGCCTCCTGGACCGGCACCCCTGGTTCGGCCTCGAACGGCTGGAGGACCAGAGCCGCCCGGAGAACCGCTGGTGGACCGCCGGCCGCAGCTGGAGCCACCATCTGTTCCAGCCGCTCATCACCGGCGTGGGCCCCTCGCTGGCGATGCGACGGGCGTCGGACCACCCGAGCTGGATCCCGTTCGCCACCAGCACCGGGGGCGACTTCCTGGCGGTGGACCTGGCGCCCGGCCCGGACGGTCGGCCGGGCCAGGTCATCCGCATGGGCGCGCACCACGACGAAGGCCCTGTCTATGTCGCCGACTCCGTGACCAGCCTGCTGCGCCGGCATGTCGCCGCCTTGGAGGCCGGGGCCTACGCGGTCGAGCACGGCGAGTTGTGGATCGACCTCGGCGACATGAAGGAGCCGAACCGCCATGCCCACGAGCAGACCCGCTCGCTGACGGTCGCCGGTCCCGACGCGGCCTCCATCCGGGGCTGGGAGCCGCGGTTCCAGCGCCTGTCGGTGATCAACGCCCCCTGGGTCGACTTCGGGCCCGTGCGCGGAGCGCCGGTGCTGTGGCAGGTGAAGGTGGACAACTGCCCGGGCGCGGACCTGACCCCGCTGCGCGACACCCCGGTGGAGTTGCTCGACCTGGCCATGGACGGGATCGACCTGGCACCGCTGGCGGGCCACCCCACGCTGCGGTCGCTGACCCTGCGCACCGGGCGGCCCGTGGACCTGTCGCCGCTGCTGTCCTGCCCGCGGTTGTACGCGCTGGACCTGTCCCGCGCCGCCGTGGCCGACATCGGCGCGGTGAGCGAGCTGAAGGGCCTGCTCTACCTCAACCTGCGCCGGGCGCAGTGGACGGAGCTGTGGGAGCGGGCCGGTCACCCGGCGGGGCTGGCGGCGGCCGGTCTCGCCGCCGAGCCGCGCCGGGAGAGGAGCTGGTGGTGGTCGGTCGACCGGGCCTACCACGCCCCCGAACCGTCACTGAAGACGGCGGTCAGATGGGCGAGCGACCTGGCCGGCGAGGCGGCGGACGTACGGGTCTTCACAGGCCGGTTCCCCAGGCGGCGACGCTGAGACTCGTACCCGCCGAGCGTCAGCCCCTGGTGGAGATCCGCTTTGAGCGGAGATCAGCCCCTGGTGGAGATCAGCCGCAGGGCGAGGTCGTGCTGCTGCTGCGACGGCGGCCGGGTCCACGTGATGCCGGCGCGTCGCTCGGTGAGCATCCGCGCCAGGGCGGCGGACATGACGTCCACGGGCTGGGCGTGCGGCATGCGCGGGCGAAGCTCCTGGTAATCGGCGAGCACCCGGCCGTAGTCGTACATCAGCGTGTTGGTGAAGCGGCTCTGCTCGGCGTCGGCGCGCTCGAGCCCCGCGACGAACTCGGGCTCCGGCTCCTCGATCACCGCCTTGTAGACGTCGAGGCGGTTGCGGATCTGACCGGGTGAGGCGTGGCTGTGCGCTTCGTCGTACATTCTCCGCACATGCTCCGGCACCTCGGTGAGCACCGTGAGCATGCCGTAGCCGGAGTCCTCGTTCCCATAACCGCCCATGCCGCCGGCGACGCCCTGTGCGTGGGTGGCCATGCTCATCTCGCGGGTGAAGTCGTCCTTGTCCAGGCCGTCGACGGGCTCCTGGAACCACTCGTCGTCGAGGTGGAGCACACCGTCGATCTCCGCCTCCGCGGCGCGGCCGATCAGGTGCCGCACGGCGCCCGCCGGATCCGCGAGCGCCGCCGGGCCCATCGCGGCGAACTGCTCGGTGAGGAGGAACAACGAGACGATCATCGACGGGTCATAGACGTGCAGCGCCCCCGCCTCCCGGTGCGGGAAGACGGTCCGCTCGTCGTCATAGGCCGCCAGCCCCGCCATGAACGCCCGCTCCTGCTCCTCGGTGAGGACGAGCTCCCAGGCCCACGTACGCTCGACGTGGAACTTGTAGAAGTCCTCACCTCTGAGCGGGTCACGGAACTTCCACCACAGCGCGACGCCGACGATCAGCGCGACGAGCATGCCGAGTCCGATCAACATCCAGAGCCCCCATTTTCTGACATATCCCGTTTCCTGGTGTCAAGCACAGAGCGGGAAGCCTAGCGGTGAGGGTCCGCCGGAGCACTGGAAACGATCAAACGCAGGTTCTAGACC
Source organism: Nonomuraea aurantiaca (assembly GCF_020215705.1). Taxonomy (GTDB): domain Bacteria; phylum Actinomycetota; class Actinomycetes; order Streptosporangiales; family Streptosporangiaceae; genus Nonomuraea; species Nonomuraea aurantiaca. The sequence continues at coordinate 35,038 of NZ_JAIWNB010000029.1, forward strand.
CGGATGACCCGGATGCCGGCGTCCGCGAACGCGGCGGTCAGCTCCGGCGCGGCGGCGGAGTCCGTCACCAGGACGTTGATTCTGCTCAGCGGGCAGACCAGGGCGAACGCCCGGCGGCCCAGCTTCGAGCCTTCGGCCACCACGATCACCTGGCGGGCCTTGGTGGCCATCAGCCGGTTGACGGCGGCCTCGCCCTCGCCATGGGCGCTGGCGCCGTGCTTGACGTCGAGCGCGTCGACGCCCAGCACTACCACGTCGAGCGCGACGCCGGCCAGCATGCCCGTCGCCACCGGGCCCACCAGCTCGTACGACTCGGCGCGGGCGGAGCCGCCCGTGGTGACCACATGCAGATGCGGGCGCACGGCCAGCTCGTGGGCGATGTTCAGGGCGTTGGTCACCACGGTGAACGCGGGGCCGCGCCGCCCGGAGGGCGGGTCGGGGCGGTTGGCCAGCACCCTGGCCACCTCCGTCGTCGTGGTGCCGCCGTTGAGCCCGACCGTCGCCCCCACCGGCACCAGGGTCGCCGCCGCCGCGGCGATGCGCTGGTTGTCCGGCGCGTGCTGGGCGACCTTGTAGCGCTGCGGCAGGTCGTACGAGACGCTGTGCGCGATGACGCCGCCCCTGGTCCTGGTCAGCAATTGCTGGTCGGCGAGCTCGTCGAAGTCGCGCCTGATCGTGGCCGCGGACACGCCGAGCTTGCGCGCCGTCTCCGACACGTTCAGGCGGCCGGCCTCGGCGACGAGCTCTAACAGCATGTTCCAGCGTTCGTACCGGTTCACCGTCCAATCATGCCCGAAACCCGACGGAAGCTCTTATCAGTCGGTTTTATGGGAAAATACTCGCCAAATGCTACGGACATCCACAGTCGTGCTTCCCGTGTCCCCGCTGGGTCCGGAGAACCCGCTGCCGCCGCTGCGCACGCTCCCCGATCCGCGCGGCGGGCTGAGGACGGCCGCCGCCGACGCCGAGATGGCGGCCCAGCTGGCTTACGGGCACGCCGAATCGCTCCTGCCGTACACCTTCCAGGACGGCTACGGCCGCGAGCGGGAGGAGCGGGAGCTGAAGACGGCGGTGCTGGAGAACGAGCTGCTGCGCGCGGAGTTCCTGCTGGAGTACGGCGGGCGGCTGCGCTCGCTGGTGCACCTGCCGACCGGGCGCGAGCTCCTGCACAAGCCGCCCCACCTGCAGCTGGCCAACCTCGGGCTGCGCAACGCGTGGTTCGCGGGGGGAGTGGAGTGGAACCTGGGTACGTTCGGGCACACCGCCCTGGCCTGCGCGCCGGTCCACGCCGTCCGGGTGGCGGGGCCCGACGGGGTGCCGGTGCTGCGGATGTACGAGTGGGAACGGATGCGGCGGCTGGTCTACCAGCTCGATGTCCACCTGCCGCCCGGGTCCCCGGTGCTCCTCGTACACGTCCGCATTTATAACCCTTCGGCGGTGGATGCCCCGGTCTACTGGTGGTCGAACGCGGCGGTGCCGCAGACGCCGGGCAGCCGGGTGCTGGCGCCCGCCCGCCAGGCGTACCACTTCTCCTACGACGGGATGCTGCGCCGGGTGCCGGTGCCGCGCTGGCGCGAGGCCGACCAGTCCTACCCGGCCCGCAACGAGCAGGCCGCCGACTTCTTCTACGAACTGCTGCCCGGCGAACGCCGCTGGATCGCCGCCCTCGACGCGGATGGCGGCGGGCTCGCGCAGGTCTCCACCGACCTGCTGCGCGGCCGCAAGCACTTCCGCTGGGGCACCGGCGCGGCGGGCCGCAACTGGCAGGACTGGCTGTCCGGCCCCGACCGGCCGTACCTGGAGATCCAGGCGGGCCTCACCCGCACCCAGCTGGAGCACGTACGTCTGCCCGCCCGCTCCGCCCTGTCCTGGACCGAGGCGTACGGCCTGCTCCAGGCCGACCCCGCGCGAGCCCACGGCCCCTGGCCCGACGCGCTCGGCCACGCGAGCCGGGCCGTGGACCGGCTGATCTCCCGCGACCGGCTCCAGGCGGCGCACGAGCAGGCCGCGGGGCTGGCCTCGGCGGTGCCCGTGGAGGTCCTGCACGTCGGCAGCGGCTGGGGCGCGCTGGAGCGCCGGGTCCTGGCCAAGCGGCGCAGCCGGGCGCTCAACCTGCCGGGCACCCCGTTCGCCGACTGGACGATCGGGCGCGACCAGCAGTCGTGGCTCGCCCTGGTGCGCAAGGGCTCGATCCCCACACCCGCCCCCGCTCTGCCGCCTTCCTCCTACACCGTCGGCCCCGAGTGGCGCGCGTTGCTGGAGAAGTCGGTCGAGGAGTCGGGCGGCACCTGGTTCACCCTGCTCCACCTGGGCGTGAACCTCTATCACGACGGCGACCACGAGGGCGCCCGGGCCGCTTGGGAACGCTCCCTGGTCTGCGCCGAGAACGCCTGGGCCCTGCGCAACCTGGCCGTCCTCGCCCCGTCGCGCGCCGCGGACCTGTACGAGCGGGCCCACGCGCTGTCGCCGCGGCTGCGCCCCCTCACCATCGAGACCCTCGTCGCCCTGCTCGCCGCCGACCGCCCGGACGGAGCCCTGGTACTGATCGACAAGCTCGGCCCCAAGGACCGCTGGCACGGCCGGATCCGCCTACTGGAGTGCCGCGCGGCCCTGGACGCGGGCGATGTCGGCCGGGCCGGGCGGGTGCTGGAGACGGGACTGGTGGTGGATGACCTGCGGGAGGGGGAGGACACGCTGGACGAGCTCTGGTGGGACTATCACGAACGGCTCAATCCGACGGGGCGGGCGCGGGTGCGCGCGGAGCATCCGCTGCCCTGCCGGTATGACTACAGCGTCAAGCAGTTTTAGGGACGAAGACCTCGTCGAGGGTTGTCGCGGTGACTGCTCGGTCGATCCACTCGTCTATCTGGTCGAGGTCTGTGCAGTGGATGATGTGGTCGTGGGCGTCTTGGGGGACGCTTATGCCCCGCGCCTTGAGTATCTTGATCACGGCGATGGCCTCGCCCTCGACCTTGCCCTCGACCTTGCCTTCGGCTTTTCCCTCGGCTTTCCCCTTGCCGAAGTGCTCTTGGGCGAAGGGGCTGTATACCGGTCATGCGGTAGACGACATGATCTCCTCCATGATGCGCCGAGCGACGAATGAAGCTAGTCGGTATCCGTTATGAGGGTGTCTCTGGGCAGATCGAAGTTGAAGGCGTCGTGGAGGATCTCGACGGCCAATGCCGGACGGTTGCGAAAGAGCGCGTTAAGTGTGTCATGCACCGGGGGAAGGCATGTCACGCAACGTTACCAGTAATTAACGTTAAGTGACGAACCTTTGGCTGGCTCGTGGCCAGTCTCATCCGCGCGACGCCGCCCGACCGGGTGCAGGGTCAGCGGTCGACGATCTCGTTCTTGCCGATGACCACGATCCCGCCCCTCGTCAGGGCGAAGCGGGTGCGGTCGTAGTCCAGGTCGAAGCCGATTCGCGCCCCGTCGGGGATCACCACGTTCTTGTCGATGATCGCCTTGCGGACGATCGCGCCCCTGCCGACCTTGACGTTGTCCATCAGCACCGAGTCCTCGACCAGCGAGTGCGAGTGCAGCACGACCCTGGGCGACAGGATCGACCTGCTCGCCGTGCCGCCGGAGACGATGACGCCCGGGGACACGAGCGAGTCGATCGCCCGGCCCACCCGGTCGCCGTCGTTGTGCACGAACTTGGCCGGCGGCAGCGGGTCGTGGCCGGTGTGGATCGGCCACTTGTCGTTGTAGAGGTTGAAGATCGGGTGCGCCGAGATGAGGTCCATGTGCGCCTCGTAGTAGGCGTCGAGCGTGCCCACGTCGCGCCAGTAGCCGCGGTCGCGCTCGCTCGAACCCGGCACCACGTTGTTCGCGAAGTCGTAGACGTCCGCCCCGCCGGACTTGACGAGCATCGGGATGATGTTGCCGCCCAGGTCGTGCTTGCTCGTGGGGTCGAGGGCGTCCTCCCGCAGCGCGTCGATCATCGCCTGGGTCTTGAACACGTAGTTGCCCATCGAGGCGTACACCTCGTCGGGGGAGTCGGCGAGCCCCACCGCGTCCTTCGGCTTCTCCCGGAACGCGACGATCCGCCGTCCCTGCGGGTCGGTCTCGATGACGCCGAACTGGTCGGCCAGCGACAGCGGCTGCCGGATCGCCGCCACCGTCACGTCCGCGCCGGAGTCCTCGTGCTGCTCGACCATCTGCCGCGGGTCCATACGGTAGATGTGGTCGGCGCCGAACACGATCACGTGCTCGGGCATCTCGTCGTAGATCAGGTTCAGGTTCTGGAACAGCGCGTCGGCCGAGCCGGAGAACCACCGGGGGCCGAGCCGCTGCTGGGCGGGCACCGGGGTCACGTAGTTGCCGAGCATCGCCGTCAGCCGCCACGTACGCGAGATGTGGCGGTCGAGACTGTGATTCTTGTACTGGGTCAGTACGACGATCTGCAGGTATCCGCCGTTGGCGAGGTTGGACAGCACAAAGTCGATGAGCCGATACATCCCGCCGAACGGAACGGCCGGTTTGGCCCGATCCGCTGTGAGCGGCATGAGCCGCTTTCCCTCTCCACCTGCCAGTACGACCGCAAGAACCCTCCTGGACCTCATATCCGTGACGCTACCCTCAAAATGCCGATCTATCGACGAAACGCCCGCCGAACGTGGTTCGTGCCTGGGATCTCCTGAACATGGCGTCTGACCGGCCGCCGCTACGGCTTGTCTGGCTGTGCCCGGCGGCCCGATGGATCGTAAGGTCGTGTCATGCGCGTTGATCTCCTCACCCGGGAGTACCCGCCGGACGTGTACGGCGGTGCCGGGGTGCACATGGAATATCTGGCCAGAGAGCTGCGGCGGCTGGCCGACGTACGGGTGCGGTGTTTCGGGGCCGCACGGGACGAGCCGGGTGTCTCCGCCTACCAGGTGCCCGCCGGGCTCGCCGACGCCAACGCGGCCCTGCAGGTGCTCGGGGTGGATCTGGAGATGGCCGCCGCGTGCGAAGGCGCCGGGGTGGTTCACTCCCACACCTGGTACGCGAACTTCGCCGGGCACGTCGCCAAGATGCTGCACGGCATCCCGCACGTCGTCACCACGCACAGCCTGGAGCCGCTCCGGCCGTGGAAGGCCGAGCAGCTGGGCGGCGGCTACACCGTCTCCTCCTGGGCGGAGCGGACCGCCCTGGCCGGTGCCGACGCGGTCATCGCGGTCTCGGAGGGGATGCGGCGCGACGTACTCGCCGCCTATCCCGAGATCCCGCACGAGCGGGTGAGCGTCATCCACAACGGCATCGACACCGCCCAATACGCCCCCGACCGCAACGACGACGTGCTGAAGAAGCACGGCGTGGACGCGGCCCGGCCGTACGTCATCTTCGTCGGGCGCATCACCCGGCAGAAGGGGCTGGTCCACCTCCTGCACGCGGCGCGGTCCTTCGACGCCGGCGCGCAGATCGTGCTCTGCGCGGGCGCGCCCGACACGCCGGAGATCGAGGCCGAGGTGACGAGCCTGGTGCGGGAGCTCGGCCGCGAGCGCGACGGGGTGATCTGGATCTCCGAGATGCTGCCCAAGCCGGAGGTGATCCAGCTGCTCACGCACGCGTCGGTGTTCGTGTGCCCGTCGGTGTACGAGCCGATGGGGATCGTGAACCTGGAGGCGATGGCCTGCGAGACGGCCGTGGTGGCGACGGCGACCGGCGGCATTCCCGAGGTGGTGGCCGGCGGGGAGACCGGGCTGCTGGTGCCGATCGACCAGGGGATCGACGGGACGCCGCACGATCCCGAACGGTTCGCCGCCGACTTCGCCGAGCGGGTCAACGCGCTGCTGGGGGATCCGGCGCGGGCCGCGGCGATGGGGGTGGCCGGGCGGGCCAGGGCGGTCGAGCACTTCTCGTGGGAACGCATCGCGCACCGGACCATGGAGCTCTACACCTCACTGACCTGAGGTCACTCAAGGTCGAGCGGGCTTTTGCGCCTGAGCGGGCGAGTCAGCGGGCTTACGCGCCTGAGCGGGCAAGTCAGCGGGTGCGCCAGAGGATGGCGCGGGTCAGGTCCTTCTCGGGGCTGGAGGAGCCGGCCGCGTAGACCTGGCTGGTGCCGGGGCGCTGGGCGAGGGCGTCGATCGTGCCGTCGACGGTCTGCGACGTCCAGCGTCCGCGGCTGAAGTGCAGCAGCCGCGACCCCGTCGAGTCGAGCACCCACATCCCGTCCCGGCCGTCCGGCTCGGCCTGGGTGAACGCCGGCCCGAGCGCGCCCCACCGGCACCGCCACTCGCCGCCGTCCCAGTGCAGGGCGACCGGGCGGGAGCGCTCCAGCGGCTCGTTATCCTTGGTGAACTCGCCCGGCACCAGCCACGTCACCCCGCCGATCACCCACACGTCGGCCGGGCCGAGCACCACGACGTCGTTGAGCCGGACACGCGGGGACTCCGCCTTGGCCGGCGGGCCGAGCGCGGGCAGGTCGACCCGCTGCCACGCCTCGCCGTCCCAGCGGGCGGCCGGTCCCTGGTCGATCAGCGGACCGCTGACCGTCCACACGTCGCCGCCACGCTTGCCGCCGCCGCTGTTCCCCGAACCGCCGCCGCTCCCGCTGCCGCCGCCCACCGCGCCGGCCGCGGCCGGGAGGTCGTGGTGCTGCCAGGTGGAGCCGGTCCACCACAGCGCCGATGCGCCGCTGACCGCCCACGCCCCGCGAGCCGCGGTGCCGCCCGCGCCGAACGTGTCGCCGAGCCGGCCGGTGAGCCGCCGCGCCGCCCACGTGTCGTTCTGGAACGCGCCGACGAGGCCGGTTCTGCCGTCCGCCAGGCCGAACACCCACGCGCTGGCGGCGGAGGTGGCGCTGAGCGCGGTCACCTGAACGCTCGGCAGCGGGTACGACCTCCACCCCTTGCCGTCCCACCGCCGCAGGCCCGCGAAGGCCGTCTCCACGGACTCGGCCGTCAAGCGCTGGGTGAGGTGGGTGGCCCAGACGGCGCCGTCGCGGCCCACGGCGAGGTCGTGCAGCCTGCCGTACCCCTCGTCGGTGGACACGACGCGCCAGCTGGGGCCAGCCTTCGTGGCGCGGATGTCGTCGGTGGCGGCCGGTGGCTGGGCGCAGGTGGCAGGCTTGGCGGGGAGCGCGGGCCGCCCGCCCCCGAGCACCGGCACCGGCGAGAGCGACGTGCCGGGAGTCGACGTGCCCGGGGTTGCCGTGCCGGAGGTGCCGGGAGTCGAGGCGCCCGGGGTCGCCGTGCCGGGACGCGTGGTGGTGGCGGCGCCCGTGCCCGGCGCCTTGGTCGCCGTCGGTGGGGTGGCGGTGCAGGCGGCGACCGCCAGCACCGTCAGGCCCGCCGTACAGACGCGTGCGACTCGGCTCACCCAGTCCGCCCCCTTCGCCCGTGACCCCGTGATTTCCGCAGGATAGGTCAGTCCGGGCCGCCGCGCCTCTTACGGAACTGGTTATGTTCGCGATATGTGATGCAAGATCACGTTATGTACATGGTGCGCCTTGTTGTCGCCGCGGAAGTCGACTTCGTAGGTGTGCGTCCCGACGTGGATGGCGATCGCGCCCGAGGAGAAGAACCCGCCGGCGAACGACTTGTTGCTCACCACGCTCACCGCGGAGATCTTGCTGTAGGGGATGCTGGTGATCGCGATGCGCTTGCCGACGAACGACTTGTCCTGCACGATGACCCGCCGGTCGGTCAGCCCGAGGAATCCCGTGCCGGCGCCGATGGCGTCGTACACCGCGATGATCTGCTCGCCCGGCATCAGCCCGCTCTCGATCTGCTTGAGCTGTTCTTTCCTGTCATAGGGGATGTCAGCCATGTCTGGGCAACGAACAGGGCAAGCGACAACGTTCCGCAGGTGCCAATTGGGTCTTGTAGCCGATGGGGTTCGGGATCACCCTGAACGCACAGGAGGCCTGACATGTCGCATCCACTCGGAGTAAGCCGCCCAGATCTCAATGTCACAGACCTTCCGACACCGGAAGAGGTGTTCAAAGTCTCCAGGATCGGCCCGAAAGAGCTGGTCAAGTACGCGATCGGGCCCAGTCTGATCGCTCTCGGCATCTCGATAGGAAGCGGCGAGTGGCTGCTCGGGCCGCTGAACGTGGGACAGTACGGCTTCGTCGGCGTCGGCTGGGTGATTCTGGTCTCCGCCCTCCTCCAGACGTTCTACAACGTCGAGTGCTCCCGCTACGTCGTCGCCACCGGCGAGACCCCCGTGGTCGGCTGGGGCCGGGTGCCGCCGGGCTGGAAGCTGTGGGTCCCGCTGTCCGTGCTCGTCGTGATCTTCGCCTTCATCGCGGGAGGGTGGGCCGCCTCGGCCGGCCAGGGCGTCTACGCGCTCGTCCACGGCGTGGTCGCGCCCGCGGACGCCGAAGAACCGCGGTTGTGGGCCATCGCGCTGCTGGTGCTGGTCTTCCTGATCACCGCGGCCGCCAAGCGGATCAGCCGGGCGCTGGAGCTGGCCAACTGGGTGATGGTCGGCGCCATCCTCGTCGCGCTGCTCGCCGTCGACCTGCTCATCGTGCCGTGGAGCCAGTGGTGGGAGGGCATCCGCGGCTTCGTCACTCCGGCCGCGCCGCCCGCGGGCATCACCGCGACCCAGCTCGGCGGCCTGGCCGGCTTCACCGCCCTTGCCTCCGGCCTGAACTGGTACGTGATGGGCCACTACCGCGACAAGGGCTACGGCATGGGCTATCGCGCCGGGTTCCTGTCGGGGATGCGGGGCGAGCGGCGCGAGATCCTGGCCAGCGGCGTCACCTTCCCCGACGACGACATCAACCGGGGACTGTGGCGCAGGTGGTATCGGCTGCTGCTCACCGACATGTGGGGCGTGTTCTTCGTCGGCGCCATCCTCGGCATGCTGCTGCCGACGCTGCTCATGTCGCAGGCGGTCACCCTGTCGGGCCACAAGCCCACGCGGGCCGACGTGCCGACGTTCGTGGCCGGGGTGCTCGGCGACGAGTACGGCCAGGCGCTGTTCTACGTGGCGCTGGTGCTGGGGGTGCTGATCCTGTTCTCCACCCAGCTGGGCATCTTCGAGGCCATGGTCCGGGTGACCACGGACGCGGCGCACGCCACCAGCCCCCGGCTGCGCGGGCTGATCGAGGGCGACCCGCGCCGGTTCTACTACCCGTTCATGATCGTGCTGTTAGTGATCATCTCGGTCGTCATCCACTTCTCGCTGCCGGTCGGGCTGGTGGAGTGGTCGGCCAACATGTCGAACCTGGGCGCGCTCATCTACCCGTTCCTGCTGATGTACCTGAACAGCAGGCTGCCCCGCCCCGCCCGCCCCCGGCCGTGGCACTACGTGATCCTGATCCTGAACTTCCTGTTCTTCGGCTTCTTCTTCGTCAACTTCATCGCCGACTTCCTCGGCGATCCGCTCGTGACGTTCTAGCGCCATCAGCCCTTCAGGCAGTCGAGGATCGTCGGCTTGTGGTGGATCGGGAAGTTCGTGGAGTTGGCGATGAAGCAGAGCTTGTTGGCCTCCGCGTGCAACTCCAGGGCCTTGGCGTGCAGGCTCGGCGTGGTGATCATGACCGTGGGGCGCAGGGTGACCTCGGAGAAGTGGCCGCCGCCACTGCCGGGGTCCACGACCATGGTGCCCTCCGGCTCGTCGATGTAGGAGGTCACGACGATGCCGTTGACCGAGCACAGGTGGAGGTACCACAGCATGTGGCACTGCGACAGCGACGCCACCAGCAGCTCCTCCGGGTTCCAGCGGGCCGGGTCGCCGCGGAAGCCGGGGTCGGCCGAGCCGGGCACGGCGGGCTTGCCCTCGGCCGCCACCTCGTGGTCGCGGCCGTAGGAGCGGTAGCCGGAGGTGCCCTCGCCGAGGTTGCCGGTCCACGTGACGGTGACGCTGTAGTGGTGTTCGCTGCTCATACGTTCATCATCTGTCACTCAGGTCCCAGCGGCCCGCCCGCCCCGCCGTAGGTGGCCGGGGCGGGCTCAGCGGTCAGCCGGTGATGGGTTCGAGGACGACGATCGGGATCTTCCGGTCGGTCTTCTGCTGGTAGTTGTCGTAGTCGGGCCAGGTGGCGGCCATCAGCCGCCACAGTTCGGGCCGCTCCTCGTCCGTGGCCGTGCGGGCCCGCGCCTTGAACTTCTTGTCCTTCACCTGCACCTCGACCTCGGGATTGGCCTGCAGGTTCTTGTACCACTCGGGATGGTCCGGGTCGCCGCCCTTGGAGGCGACGACGACGTAGACGTCTCCGTGCTTCTGGTAAATGAGCGGCGTCGTGTACGACTTGCCGGACTTACGGCCCTTGGTGGTGAGAAGGAGGGTCGTGGTGTTGTTCCAGTCGTGTCCCTCGGCGCCGTCGGTCTCCTGATAGCGCTGGACGTGTTCCTTGCCATAGAGCATGCCTGCCGCCTACCCCATATCGCCGTAACCGCACCGTTACCGGACGGGGTCTGTACGAGATGTTGACACGCCTGACAGACTGCCTTTCTGTAAGCGCTTACACAACTGATTGTGGAAGCGCTTACAGAAAGAGGAGCAGCCTGGATGGACGTGACGATCTACGAGGTGGCGCGCCGCGCGGGCGTGTCGATCGCGACCGTGTCCCGCGCGCTGCGGGGCACGGGGCCGGTCGCGCCCAAGACGCGCGAGAAGGTGCTGAAGGCGGTCGAGGAGCTCCGCTTCACGCCCAGCCGCCTCGGCGTCAGCCTGGCCGAGGGCCGCCACGCCGCCAACGGCATCGTCTTCCCCAACCTCGCGGGCCCCTACTACACCGAGGTGCTTCTCGGCTACGAGGAGGTGGCCTCCGAGCTGGGCCGGTCGGTGGTGATCCTGTCCACCAAGGGCCGTAGCCGGGTGCACGACCTGGTCAAGGATCTCGCGGGGCGGGTGGACGGACTGATGGTGTTCGGCCACACCGTTCCGGACGACCTGGTCGCCGAGCTGGTCCGGATGCGGATGCCGCTCGTCTTCGTCTCCCGCGAGCCGCTCCCGGGGGCCGACACGCTGCGCAGCGAGAACACCACCTCGGCCCGCGCGCTGGCCGAGCACCTGCTGGGGCACGGCTACCGGCGGTTCACCTTCCTCGGCGCGCCGATCGCGACGGGTGACGACGTGGACGAGCGCTGGCAGGGGGTCAGGTCCGTCCTCGGCACCGCGATCGAGGCGGTGCCGACGGAGCATTACACCGTCGAGTACGGCTACCAGGCCGCCAAGACCCTGCTGCGCGCTCCGGCGCGGCCCGAGGCGATCGTCTGCTCCGACGATGAAGTGGCGCTGGGCGCCCTGCTCGCCGCGGAGGAGCTCGGGCTGGCCGTACCCGACGAGCTGGCCGTGACCGGGTGGGACGACATCATGGCCGCCCGCCACGCCCGCCCGGCGCTGACCACCATCCGCCAGCCGATGCGCGAGCTGGGCGCGCGCGCCGCGCGGGCGCTCGACGAGCTGATCACCGGCGCCCGCGACACCCCGAACCACCTCGTCCTGACCACCGAGCTGGTGCTGCGCGCCAGCTGCGGTCACCACCCCCAGGAGGAACCCAAGTGAACCCCTCGACCCGGCGCTCCGCCGCCGGTCTGCTCGCTCTCGCGATACTGATCACCGGCTGCGGGCGCGGTGCCGACAAGGCGCCCGAGAAGGCACAGGACGTCAAGACCGGCGCGGCCGCCGGTGACATCACGGTCTGGGCGATCGGCGAGGAGGGCAAGGCGCTCGGCGCGTTCGCCAAGGACTTCGAGACCGCCAACCCGGGCGTCAAGGTGAACGTGACGGCGATGGGGTGGGACGTCGCCCACGACAAGATCACCTCGGCCATCGCGGGCAGCGCCACCCCCGACATCAGCATGATCGGCTCCACCTGGGCGGGTGAGCTGTCCAAGACCGGCGTGCTGGACCCCACGCCCGGCAACCTCATCGACAAGGCCGCGTTCTTCCCCGGCGCCTGGCAGACCGTGGACGTGAACGGCACCGCGTACGGAGTGCCGTGGTACGTCGAGACCCGCGTCCTGTACTACCGCACGGACCAGGCCGAGAAGGCGGGCGTCAAGCCGCCGGCCACGTGGGCCGAGCTCAAGACGTTCGCCAAGGCGCTGAAGGAGAAGGGCGGCGCCGAGAAGGGCTTCAACCAGGGCTACACCGAGGGCTCCTGGCAGGAGCTGGTGCCGCTGATCTGGCAGGCCGGCGGCGAGATCGTCAAGGACGGCAAGTACACCTTCGACACCCCCGAGGCGGTGACCGCGCTCAAGCAGTACGCCTCGCTCTTCCAGGAGAAGCTGGCCCCGAACGACACCGCCAAGGGCGCCTTCCCGCAGAACTTCATCAAGGGCGAGGTCGGCGGCTTCTTCTCGGGCCCCTGGATGGTCGGCGTGCTGAACAACGACGGCGGCGCGGACTTCAAGGACAAGTTCGACGTCGCGCCCTACCCGAAGGGCCCGGTCTCGGCGACCAGCTTCGTCGGCGGCTCCGACCTGGTGGTCTTCAAGCAGGCCAAGAACCGCGACGCCTCCTGGAAGTTCATCCAGTGGCTCACCGACCCCAAGGTGCAGGCCAAGTGGTACACCACGGTGAAGGCGCTGCCCAGCGTCCAGTCGGCCTGGCAGGAGCCGGAGCTGGCCTCGGACAAGCAGCTCGCGGTCTTCGGCGAGCAGCTCAAGGACGCCAAGACGCCGCCGCCGTATCCGACCTGGGAGCAGGTGGCGAAGGTGTTCGAGACCGAGCTGGAGAAGCTGGCGCTCGGTAAGCAGACGCCGGAGCAGACGGCCAAGGCCATCCAGGCGCAGGCCGACACGGTCGGCACCGGCCTGTAGTGATGGCGCTGCTTCGCAGGGGCGGGCTCGGCTGGGTGTTCATGCTGCCGTTCGTGCTCATGTTCGTGGTGTTCTACCTCGGGCCGCTGCTGGCCGGGCTGGGCATGAGCTTCACCGACATGCGCAGTACGGACGTCGCCGACCCGCTGGCTGTCGACCCGGTCGGCGTCGAGAACTACATCAGGCTGGCCGGCGACGAGGCGATGCGCAAGGCGGCGCTGAACACCGCGATCTTCGTGGTCACCGGGCTGCCGCTGACCATCGGGCTCGGCCTGGCCGCCGCCGTGGCGCTGAACTCCGGCATCGCCCGGCTGCCCGCCGCGTTCTTCCGGCTCGGCTACTACCTGCCGCACATCACCAGCATCATCGGCGTCGCGGTCGCCTGGAAGTTCCTGCTGGAGCCGGAGGCGGGACTGGTCAACCGGCTGCTCGGGCTGGCCGGCCTGCCGGGGGCCGCCTGGCTGCAGGATCAGGCCACCGCGCTGCCGTCGATCATCGTGATGACGGCCTGGCGGAGCTTCGGGTTCGACATGGTGGTCTTCCTCGCGGCGCTGCAGGGGATCCCCCGGGAGCTGTACGAGGCGGCGGAGGTGGACGGGGCCGGGCGGTGGAAGCGGTTCAGGTCGGTCACGCTGCCGCAGCTGCGGCCGGTGATCCTGTTCTGCACCGTCTACAGCTCGACCGGGTTCCTGCAGTTCCTGGAGGAGCCGCTGATCATGACCGGGGGCGGACCGCTGAACTCCACGCTGTCGGCCTCGCTGGCCATCTTCAAGCAGTTCGGCGTGGGCAACTACGGCTACGCCGGGGCCGCGGCGACCGTGCTGTTCACGGTGATCATCGCGCTGGCCGTACTGCAGCTCAGGATCGGGAGGGCGCGGTGAGACGGACCCGCAGGCAGAACCTGATCACCTATCTCGGCCTGAGCGTCGGGCTGCTGCTGGTCGTCGGGCCGTTCTTGTGGGCGGGGCTCAGCTCGCTCAAGCCCGAGGCGGAGATCCGGCGTGACCCGCCGACGTTCTGGCCCGAGACGTTCACGCTGGACAACTACTCCGAACTGCTGCAGCGGGTGCACCTCGGGCAGGCGTTCGCGAACAGCGTGTTCGTCGCGCTGGTCATCGTCGCCGGCAACCTGCTCTTCTCCTCGATGGTCGGCTACGGCTTCGCCAAGATGCGCTTCCGTGGCAGGAACGCCGTCTTCGGGCTGGTGCTGGTGCAGATGGCGGTGCCGGCGATCGTGCTGATGATCCCGCAGTTCGTGCTGATCGCGAAGCTCGGCATGGTCAACACCTTCCTCGGCATCATCCTGCCGGGGCTGATCACGCCGCTGGGCGTGTTCATGATGCGGCAGTTCATCGCGGAGCTGCCCGACGAGCTCATCCACGCGGCGCGGGTGGACGGGGCGGGGGAGTTCCGGATCTTCTTCAGGATCGTGCTGCCGCTCTGCAAGCCCGCGATGGCCACGCTGGGCCTGATCACCTTTCTCGGATCATGGAACAACTTCCTCTGGCCGGCCGTGGTGGCGCAGTCGGAGGACGTCTACACGCTGCCCGTGGCCCTGAACATCCTCAACAGCCACGAAGGCACCCACTACAACCTGCTCATCGCCGGGGCGATGATCGTGGTCGCGCCGATCCTCGTCCTGTTCGTCTTCCTGCAGCGCTTCTTCATCCAGGGCATCGCCACGTCCGGGCTCAAGTAGAGGAGCACCCCCATGCGCAAGACCGCCTTGATCGCCGGCCTGCTGGTGCTGGCCGCCGCTGTGCCCAGCCCGGCCAGCGCTTCATCGGGAAACAGCATGTTATATCAGTACGCGAAGGACACCTGGCGGTCGATGGCCGCCATGGTCGACCCCGCCACCGGCATCCCGTCCGACAAGGTCACCGGCGACCTGAAGACCAGGGCCAAGGTCACCTCGCCCACCAACATCGGCACCTACCTATGGAGCACGCTCGCCGCCCGGGACCTGCGCGTCATCGCCTCCGGCGAGGCCACGGCCCGCGTCGGCAAGGTCCTCGACGCGCTGGAGCGGATGGACCGCGACACCCCGACCGGCCAGTTCTACAACTGGTACGACCCGGCGACCCTCCAGCTCGTCCGCACCTGGCCCGACAACGGCGACCCCGTGCGGCTGTTCGCCTCCAGCGTGGACAACGGCTGGCTCGCCGCCGCCCTGATGATGGTCCGCACCGCCGTGCCCCGCTACTCCGCGCGGGCGTCGAAGCTGGTCACCTCCATGAACTTCACGTCGTACTACGACCCGGCCGCCCGCCCCGACGCGGGCACCGGACTGCTGCGCGGCGGCTTCTGGCCGGAGAAGCCGGAGGGCTGCTCGGTCGAGAGCGACTACGCGGGCACCGGCACCACGGTCTGGTCCACCTGCCACCACTACGGCGCGCCCGCCGAGACCCGCATCGGCCAGTACGTGGGCATCGCGCTCGGCCAGATCCCGCCCCAGAGCTACTTCGGCCCCTACCGGACCTTCCCCGACAACGGCTGCGACTTCGGCTGGCAGGACCAGAAGCCGGTCGGGGCGTGGAAGACGTACCTGGGCGTCAACGTCTGGGAGGGCACGTACGGCTACCGCGGCATGCGGTTCGTCCCGAACTGGGGCGGCTCGATGTTCGAGGCGCTGATGCCGGACCTGGTCGTGCCCGAGGCGGCGTGGGCGCCCAAGAGCTGGGGCCGCAACCACCCGGTGTTCGTCAAGGCGCAGATCGAGCACGGCCTGCGCGAGGCGAAGTACGGCTACTGGGGCTTCTCTCCGTCCAACGACCCGCGCGGCGGCTACCGCGAGTACGGCGTGGACCCGCTCGGCATGGACACCCCGGGCTACACCTCCGACGAGGAGCGCACCAGCACCGATCCCGGCTACGAGGGCTGCCGCCCGGCCCAGCCGGAACCCGCCTCCTACGGCGAGGGAGTCGTCACTCCGCACGCCAGTTTCCTGGCTCTGCCGTACGCGCGGGCCCAGGCGATGGATAACCTGGCCAAGATCCGCAAGAACTTCGACGCCTACGGGCCCGGCGGTTTCTACGACTCCGTCGCGGTCCGCTCGGGCGCCGTGTCGAAGTGGTACCTCGCGCTCGACCAGGGCATGGTCATGGCCGCCCTGGGCAACGTGCTCACCGGCGGCAGCCTGCACCGTTACTTCGGCGGCGCGGGCGTCGAGGCGAAACTCCGTCCGGTGATGGAAATCGAGGAGTGGGCCGTTCAGGGGGTCCCTCCCACCAACTGAACCCTCCAACAGATCGGGGAATCCCAGATGAGTACGGCTGATGCCGCGCGCCGTGACTGGCGGGAACGCATCCACCAGGCGTCGGGGCAGGCGGTTGCGGCCGCCGAGCCGAGCCTTCGGGCGCCGGCCGGGCTGCGGGCCGTTCCCGGCGTGGGCCATGTGACGCTGACGTGGGAACCCGTGCCGGAGGCGATCGGCTACCTGGTGCACAGGGACGGCGTCGCGGTGTCGCAGCCCGACGTGGACGTGGCCGCCGTGCCCGCGTGCCGCTATGTCGACACGGGGCACGGGGCGGCGTCGTACACGGTCGCGGCGATCGCCTCCATGGAGACCGCCGGGCCCGTCTCGGAGGCGGTCTCGGCGGCTCCGCTGGCGGGCGGACCGGCGGCGGTCAGCGTGCGGGTCGACGCCGCCGCCGTGACCCGCGACCTGCCCCGGCCGTGGCGGTACATGATCGGCTCCGAGCACCTGTCGTACCTGCTGAGCAAGGACGAGACGGGCGGCCGGCCCATCGGCGAGGAGCTCACCGAGGCGCTGCGCCTCGTGCGCGCGGAGTTCGGGGTCGAGACGGTCCGCGCCCACGCCATCTTCGGCGACGACCTCGGGGTCTACAAGGAGGTCGACGGCCAGGCGGTCTACGACTTCGGCAAGGTCGACGAGGTCTACGACACGATCATGGCGCTCGGCCTGCGGCCGATCGTCGAGCTCGGCTACATGCCGCGCGACCTGGCCGCCGACCCGTCCAGGACGGTGTTCGGCTACGAGGCGATCGTCTCCCCGCCCAAGGACTTCGAGGCGTGGAGCGACCTGGTCAGAGCGCTGGTCGAGCACTTGGTCGACAGGTACGGGATCCAGGAGCTCATCGAGAACTGGGCCTTCGAGGTATGGAACGAGGCCAACCTCGCCGTCTTCTGGACGGGCACGCCCGAGGAGTACTTCCTGCTCTACGACGTCAGCGCCGCCGCCGTGAAGAACGTGCACCCCTCGCTCCGGGTCGGCGGGCCCGCCTCGGCGGCCAACGGCTGGGTGGAGGAGCTGCTCGCGCACGTCGCCGAATCGGGCGCGGAGCTCGACTTCGTCTCCACCCACACCTACGGCAACGCCCCGCTCGACTGGCGCCCGGCCCTGGCCAGGTACGGCAGGCCCGACACGCCCGTCTGGTGGACCGAGTGGGGCCCCACCCCGACCCACTTCCACGGCATCGGGGACGGGCCGTTCGGGGCCACGTTCCTGCTGCACGGCATGAAGTCGGCGGCGGGCCGGCTGGCCGCCGTGTCGCACTGGGTGGCCTCGGACCACTTCGAGGAGCTGGGGCGGCCGCCACGGCTCTTCCACGGCGGTTTCGGCCTGCTGACGGTCGGCAACCTGCGCAAGCCCCGCTTCCACGCGCTCACGCTGGCCACCCGCCTGGGTGACGCGGAGCTGGCGACCGTGGTCGAAGGCGACGCCGGTGGGGTCGAGGTCTGGGCGGCGCGCCATGCGGACGGGCGCGTCGGGGTGCTGGCCTGGAACGGCACGCTCAACCAGGCGCAGGCCGACGGGGCCCCCGAGCTGTCGCGCGCGGTCTCCTTGACGGTCGCGGGCCTCGACGGGGACTACACGCTCACCCACCACCGCGTCGACGAGTGGCACTCCAACATCGGGGCGGTCTGGCGGGCGATGGGCGGTGGCGACTGGCCCCTGGAGCACCAGTGGGACAAGCTGCGCTCGGACAACACCCTGGACGAGCTGACCCCGGCGACCGTGGTCACGGCCGCGGGCGGTGCGGTGACGGTGGACTTCAACCTGCCGATGCCGGGCGTGTCGTTCGTCGAGCTGACCCCGCGCTGACGCCCGACGGCCTCAGAGGTAGGGGCGCGTGACGGAGACCAGGTCGGCGGCGGCGTCGCGGGTGCCGACGTAGACGGCCGTCTCGGGGGTGCGCTCCCGCACGTCGCGGTCGCGGATCGCGAACACGGCGGGCGCCGCCCCCACGTCGCCGTAGCGGGAGGTGACGGCGGCGTCGATCGCCCGGCGCGCGTCGGCCACCACGTCACGCGAGGTGTGCCCGGTCCCGGAGGCGGCCAGGTAGCCGAGCAGCGCCGCGAACCTGGGCTCGCCCTCGGCCGCTGGCCGCTGCCGGGGCAGCACCGGGCGGTCGAGCCAGAACACCTTGCCCGCCAGGAACGCGGCGTAGCTCACGTCGTCATGGTCGAGCGTCCGCGCCGTCTCTGCCAGCAGCTCCCCGAACTCGGCCAGGTCCGCCTGCGGCGGCAGGTCCGTGGTGACGAACAGGGGCACGATCAGCGAGTCCAGCATGTGGGTATCCCTCCGTGAGGAGCCTCATCGTAGGGTGCGCCACTGACAATCCCGCGTGACGCCACAGCCGTGTCGCCAGAAGAAGACAGCGCGCCGGAACGCCACGCAGGAAGACCGCGCCGGAACACCGCGCCGCCAGCTACTCGCCCAGGTTCGCGGCCAGCAGGTCGAGCAGCGGCTGCCGCCGTACGCACCGCTCCAGCGCGAAGGAGTCGGCCAGCTCCACCACGTCGTCGTCGGACAGCCCCCTGAACAGCTCGGCGTACTCGGGCAGCATCGCCTGCGCGATGAGGATGTGCCTGATCAGGTCGTCGGCCTGGTAACGCGCCCCCCACGGATAGGGAGCCCAGCCGGGGGCCTCGGTGTCGAGCAGCGTGTGCAGCGGCGCCAGGACGTCGGCCGACTCCTCCATGGTGGAGCCCCACCGGTCCGCGCCGAGCCGCCCCTTCTTGGCGATGAACGCCCCGAACCTGTCGAGGTACGGCCCCGCCGCGTGGACCAGCCCCTGCAGCCCCACGTCCTTGTACGTCCACAGCGACCAGCCGGCCCCGTGCTCGTCGTAGATGTCGAGCTGGTCGCGCAGGATCTGGTAGCGCTGCTCGTCGATCTCGGGACGACCGGTGTAGACGGGCCCGAACTCACCCACCCACAGCGGCGTCCCCGTCTCGCGCTGGAATCGGGACCGCTTCTGGAAGGTCCGCTCCAGCTCTTTCCGGTCGCACCACTCGCCGCGGGTGTAGCCGGGGTACGGCCCGCCGTGCGCGAACCCGGCCAGGGCGTAGTCGTGGCAGACGAAGACCGTGTTCCCGTACACCTCACGGAAGATCGAGAAGTCCGTGGCGTAGGTGTTGCCGTCGAGGAACAGCACGTGCCGCGGATCGGCGGCGCGCATCGCCTTGACCAGCCGGTCGTAGAACGGCCCGACCACCTTGCCGTTCGGATCGCCCGGCTCGTTGACCGGGTTGTACCCGGCCACCCACGGGTGCTCGCGGTAGCGGTCGGCGATGGTCTCCCACAGGTGGACGGCCCGGTCCTGGAAGTGGCGATGGTTCCAGAACGCGGCGACGTGGGTGGGATTGTCGGAGTGCCAGTGCTGGTTCTGCGCGCCGGGCAGGGCGTGCAGGCCGATGACGCTGTACACGCCGTACGAGCCGAGCAGGTCGACCACCCGGTCGAGGTGGCGGAAGCCGCGCTCGATGACCTCGAAGGGCCGCTGGTCGGACTCGAGGCGGCGGTAGTTGACCGGGATGCGCACGCAGTTCACGCCCAGCCCGGCCAGCAGCGCCGCGTCCTGTTCGGTGAAGAACGAGGTCAGCAGCCGCTCGAAGAACAGCTCCGCCCGATCCTCGCCCAGCACCCCCTGTACGGCCTCGCGCATCGCCGTCTCGTTGGCGGGGTAGCCGGTGATGAAGTTCTCCATGTTCAGCCAGCCCCCGAGCCCCACCCCGCGTAGCCGTACCGGAGTGGAGTCGGCGGTGACGAGCCGGCTTCCGGAAACCTGCAGCATGTTCACCCTTTCGTGGCTCCAGCGGTGAGGCCACCGATCAGGTGGCGTTCGGCGATGGCGTAGAACCCGAGCGCGGGCACCATGGCCAGGACGAGGTAGGCGAGGATCCGGGCGGTGTCGGAGCTGTACTGGCCCTGGAACTGCTGGATGCCGAGCGGCAGCGTCCATCCGGACTCGTCGCTGAAGACGACCAGCGGCAGCATGAAGTTGTTCCAGCTCCCGACGATCGCCAGGACGGAGACCGTGGCCAGCGCGGGCCGGGCCATCGGCAGCAGGATGCGCCAGAAGAAGCCGAAGGCCGAGCAGCCGTCGATGGTGGCCGCCTCCTCGATCTCGCCGGGGATGCTCCTGAAGAAGCCGCGCAGGATGAGGATCGTCAGCGGCAGCCCGAAGGCGGCCTGCGTGAGGATCACGCCGAGCGGGCTGTCGAGCAGGCCGAACGTACGCAGCAGCACGAAGATCGGCAGGATCGCCACCGCGAACGGGAACATCAGCCCCATCGTGAACAGCGTGAACAGCACCTCCCTGCCGCGGAAGGCGAACCTGGCGAAGACGAAGGCGGCCAGCGCCGACAGCGCGACGACGAGCACGGTCGAGGCCAGCGCGATGAACGTGCTGTTCCACAGCTGCCGCCAGAACGAGCCCTGGGTGAACACCTCGGTGTAGTTCGACGGGACCCAGGGGTCGGGCAGCCCGAACGGGTTGACCGACAGCTGGGCGGTGCTCTTGAAGCCGCCGAGCAGCGCGTAGACGACCGGGATGAGGATGAACGCGCCGACGATCCACGCGATCACGTGCAGGGGCAGTGTCGGCCGTCTCATCGGCGGTCTCCCATCCTGGTGGTCGCGCCCTCGAGGTCGCGGCGCATCACGAAGCGCTGGTAGGCGAGGGCGAAGACGAGGCTGAGGCCGAACATCACCACGCTGATCGCGCTGGCGTAGCCGACCTGGGCGCGCTTGAACCCGAACTCCAGCATCGTGACGGCCATCGTCTCCGAGGAGTGCGAGGGGCCGCCCTGGGTGAGGATCCAGACCAGGTCGAACAGCTGGATCGTGTAGATGACCGACAGGAACACGCTGATCCTGATCGTCGGCCCCAGCAACGGCAGCGTGACGTGCCAGAACACCCGCCACGGAGTGCCGCCGTCGATCTGGGCGGCCTCGATCAGCTCTTCGGGGATGTTCTGCCGCCCGGCCAGGTAGATCATCATGTGGAAGCCGAAGTACTTCCACGTCATGACCAGGAAGAGCGACAGCATCACGGTGTCAGGGTCGGCGAGCCAGTCGGAGTTCAGCCCGACCAGGCCCAGGATCCGGTTCCCCACCCCCGCGTCCGGCGACAGGATCAGCGAGAACAGCACGCCGGTGATCACTTCGGAGAGCACGTACGGCGCGAAGAACACCAGCCGGTACAGCGTCCGCCCGCGGATGCGCTGGTTGAGCAGCATGGCGATGCCCAGCGAGATGGGCAGCTGCACCACGACGGTCAGGACGACGAGGACCACCAGGTGCCGGACGTCGTCCCCGAAGACCTCCGTGCCGAACAGCCGGGTGAAGTTGTCCAGTCCGATGAAGTTGGTCGGCAGCCCGCCGAAGCCGTTCCACTTGAAGGCGCTGGCGTAGAAGGCGATGAGGATCGGCGCCACGACGAGCAGCAGGAACAGCACCAGCGCGGGCAGGACGAACAGCGCGATCGTCACCCAGCCGCGCCGCCGCCCCGGGGAGGGGGAGGCGGGGGCCGGGAGCGCGGTCGCCTCCGGTCCCCGGGTCAGCGTCGTCATTCGCTCTTGGCCACTTCCGTGATGGCCTCGACGACCTGCTGAGGTGTCTTGGTGCCGGCGATGAGCTGCGCCACGCTGTCGTTGACCTCCTGGCCGACCGCGGGCGGGTACGCCTGGTCGAGGAAGAGCTGGAAGCCGGTGGCGGAGGCCAGCGACTGGGCCACCACCTTCAGGTTGGCGTCCTTGACCGCGCTCTCCTCGCCCTTCAGCACGGGAAGCACCCCGCCGGACTCGACGGCCTTGGCGTGATTGCCCTTCTCGGTCATGAACTTCACGAACTCCACCGCCTCCGCGGGCGCGTCGGCGCCCACCGCGATGCCACCGCCGCCGCCGAACGCCTCGGTGATCGCGCCCTTGCCGCCGTCGACCGTCGGGAAGGGGAAGAAGCCCAGGTTGTCGCGGAGTCCCTTGCCCGACGACGCCTGGACGGTCGGCGCCCACTGGCCCATCAGCTCCATCGCGGCCTTGCCGTTGGACATGGTCGCGGCCTGGCCGTCAGGGGTGCCGTAGCCGGCTCCGAGGAAGCCCTTCTGGAACGGTTGCAGGTCGACCAGCGCCTTGAGCTGCTGGCCGGCGGCGACGAAGTCGGGCTTGGTGAAGTCGTGGTCCACCCCGGCCTGCCGCAGGGCGGGCAGCCCGCCGATGCGCATGGCCAGGTAGGCCCAGTAGTAGTGGCCGGGCCACTTCTCCTTGCCGGCCAGCGCGATCGGGGTGGTCCCCGACGCCTTCAGCTTCTTGACGGCCTCCAGGAACTCCGTCCACGTGGCGGGCGGCGCGGTGATGCCCGCCTTGGCGAAGAGCTGCTTGTTGTACCAGAAACCGACCATCCCGATGTCGGTCGGCAGCGCGTACGTCTTGCCGTCGAACTGGTAGGCCGCCAGCGACGCCTTGGTGAAACCGTCCATGACCGGAGCGACGTCGGTGGTGATGTCCTTGACCAGGCCCGCGTCGATCTGTTGCCTCAGGACGCCGCCGCCCCACGTGGCGAACAGGTCGGGCGCCTTGCCCGACTGCGTGAGCGTGGTCAGCTTGGCCTTGTAGGCGTCGTTCTCCAGGACGGTGAGCTTCATGGTGACGTTGGGATGCGCGGCCTCGAACTCCTTGGCCCTGGTCGCCCACATCGTCTTCAACGGCTCGGAGGTCGACAAGTGCCACCACTCGAGCGTCACCTTCGCGGCCGAGGCCGGCTTGCCGCTCCGCGCGGGCTCCGGGGTCCCGCCACCGCCGCAGCCGGCGAGGAGTAAGGCCGTGGCGACCAGTACGAGACTGCGCCTCATAGGGGTTCCCTTCTCCGCTGCTGAAAGTTTCGTAAAACCCCCGATATTTTCTTTGCCCGGAGCATAAGTAGCCTCTCTGTAATGCGTCAATAGGCATCGTGGAGGTGATCCCGACTCAGGACCGAAAGTTTCGGTTAGACTCCGGCTCATGCCAGCTAAGAGGCGGGTGACGATCGCCCTGATAGCCGAGGAGGCCGGGGTCTCGATCCCCACGGTGTCCAAGGTCATCAACGGCCGTCCCGAAGTGGCCCCGGAGACTCGCCACCGCGTCGAACGGCTGCTGCACGAGCACGGCTACCAGCGGCGCACCAGCCAGGACGACACGCCCTCGGGCCTGGTGGACCTGGTGTTCGCCGAGATCGAGTCGCCGTGGGCGATGGAGATCGTCCGCGGGGCCGAGTCCGCGGCCCGCGAGGCGGGAGCGAGCGTCGTCATGTCGGTCCTGCACACCCACGCGGGTCCCGGAAGGGACTGGCTGGACCGGCTGGCCTCGCGGCGGACGGACGGCGTGGTCGTCGTGGCCTCCAAGCTCTCGACCGGGGTCCAGGCGCAGCTGAGCGCCCGTTCACTGCCGTTCGTGGTGGTCGATCCGGAGGGCGAGCCGGCGCCGGGCGTGGTCTCGGTGGGCGCCACCAACTGGCACGGCGGCCTGGCGGCCACCCGCCACCTCCTGGAGCTGGGCCACCGCAGGGTCGGCATGATCAGCGGGCCGGGTGACATGCTCTGCAGCCAGGCGCGCATCGACGGCTACCGGGCGGCGCTGGAGACGGCGGGCGTCGAGGTGGACCCCACGCTGATCCGCAGAGGCACCTTCCTGGTCGATTCCGGCCACGACCAGGGCCATGCCCTGCTCTCCCTGCCCGACCCGCCGACGGCGATCTTCGCGGGCAGCGACCTCATGGCTTTCGGCGTCTTCGAGGCGGCCCGCCAGCGCGGCCTGCGCGTACCCGAAGACCTGAGCGTCGTCGGCTTCGACGACCTGCCCCTGTCGAAGTCGGCCTGGCCTCCGCTCACCACGGTCCGCCAGCCGCTGCAGGAGATGGCCGCCCTGGCGACGCGCACGGTTCTGGCGATGAAGCGCGGGGAGGCCCCGGAGAGCCGGCGGGTGGAGCTGGCCACGGATCTCATCGTCCGCGAGAGCACGGCGGCGCTGGTCGAGCCCGAGGCTTGACGAGCGACCGCATCGCGCGGATCAGGTCATACGCTTGGGCCGCCGCGGTTCGTCCGCGGCGGCCTGGACAGCGTTGTCAGGTCGACAGCGTTGTCAGGTCGCGAGCTGGCTTCCGTAAGCCCGCGCGACGAGCTCGGCTATCGCGCTGTGCGCGCCGAGCGGCTCGGAGTGACCCGCGCGGACCGCCGCGGCGGCCTGCTCGACCACCTCCGCCGGAGCCTCGTGACCGATCAGGCACGGGGCGATGGCCAGGCGCGTCGCGCCGGCGGCCCGCAGCCGTTCGGCCGCCACCGGCACGCCAGGATCGCTGTCGAGAGAGGCGGCGACCACGGGGAGCGTGAGCCGCGAGGCGAGCAGCACCGCGGTCGCCTGGACGGCGTGCACGGCCCGCTCCCCGCCGACCGTGCCGAGGATGATGGCGTCGACGGGGCTGGAGACGTTCAGCAGCCGGACCCGGTCGGCCCTGGCCAGGCCGCGCTCGGCCAGCCTGATGTGCAGCGCCTCGGCCAGCAGCGGGTGCGGGCCGAGAGCCTCCGTCACGACCGCGTGCGACCCGGCCGCCGCGACGGCCTTGCCGATCTCGGCGAGGACGATCGGATCGTCCCAGGTCAGCAGGGGCACCACGATCGACTCGCGCCCCGAGGGGAGCGAGTCGGCAAGATCTGTAACGCTGGTGAGGCGTACCTCGATCTGCGGGTTGTCGACGCGTACCACGGCCGCGATCTCCGCTGCCACGCCCGAGGTGCTGCCCGGCACCGCGAGGACGAGGACAGGGGCGTCCGGCGGCAGGGACGTGGGCACGGGACGGCGGTGTCGACCGCCTCCCGGCCGGGGGGAACGTTCACGTACAGGCAGGCTCACAGGCGCGCAGTTTATGCCTATAAAGGGACCTGTGTTCTGCGAAATGGCCGCGATTCAATCACAACGCCGGCCGTGTGACCGAGATCACATCGTGATAGCCACAAATCTTGACTTATCTGGATAAAGCGGCAAACTCAACAGCAACTAGAAACGCGTTCTAGAGCGACAGTCACGCACCGTCCCCCGAAGGACTGGGAATGAAGCCGTTCTATGTCCGCGAGTTGAGCGTGTACCCCGTCGGCCGCCGACGGGTCTGGCTCCTGGCGATAGCCGTGCTGGCGAGTCTGGTGGCCAATTTCGAGACGACGATCGCCACCATCCTGCCCTTGCTGCTGGACGACCTGAAGATGTCCCTGACGGTCTACGGGCAGATCGCGGCCGTCTCGGTGCTGGTGGGCGGATTGTCGGCCGGGTTCGGCGGCATCCTGTCCGACCGGTGGGGCCGGGTCACGATCCTGGTGCCCACGCTGACCGTCACCGCGGCCTGCAACTTCCTGCTGGCCACCGTGGACTCGGTCGGCGAGCTGTTCGCGGTCCGCTGCCTGATGCTGTTCATCGAGGGCGCGGGCATCACGATCACCGCCTCGCTCGTCCGCGACTTCTCGCCGCGCCTGGGCCGCGCGCAGGCGTTCGCGTTCTGGACCTGGGGGCCGGTCGGCGCCTCCTTCCTCGCCTCGTTCATCGCCGGCTTCACGCTGCCGATGTTCGGCAACGCCTGGCAGTCGCAGGCGATCATCATGGGCGTCGTCTCGCTGATCCTGTGCGGGGTCATCATCTGGCAGATCGCCGAGCCGTCGGCGGCCCTGCGAGCCCAGGTGATGCGGTACGAGGAGGCGGTGGCCACCGAGGAGAAGATCGATCCGGGCAAGGTGAAGGAGCTGCTCCGGCACCGCCACCTCTGGGCCCACGTGCTCGGCAACACCGGCTGGCAGGTGCTCTACTGGACTTTCGCGATCTTCGGCCAGACGATCCTGGCCAGCACCGCGTTCCGGATGGAGCCCGCCGAGGCCAACCGCGTCGTCGCCCTGGGCATCCTGCTCAACGCGCTGGCCGTCATCGTGGTCGGCCGCATCTCCGACCGGCTGCAACTGCGCAAGCCGTTCACGGCCGTGGGCATCGTGCTGACGATCGCGACGCTCGCCTACTTCATCAGCCTCATCGGCACGGGCGCCACGGCCGGCACGGTCACTCTGGTCTACGCGATCCTGTTCCTGGTCCTGGGCGTCGCCTACGTCCCCTGGATGGCGAACTTCTCCGAGGACGCCGAGGACGTCGACCCCCGGCTCCAGGGCGCGGCGCTGGGCCTGTGGGGCATGGTCGTCCGGGTCATGATCGTGGC
Source organism: Nonomuraea aurantiaca (assembly GCF_020215705.1). Lineage (GTDB taxonomy): Bacteria > Actinomycetota > Actinomycetes > Streptosporangiales > Streptosporangiaceae > Nonomuraea > Nonomuraea aurantiaca. The sequence goes on from NZ_JAIWNB010000029.1 coordinate 61,216, forward strand.
GCTGCTGGTGATCTCGCCGATGGTGGTGGCGGCCAGCGGATGGGGGACCTGGCTGTGGGTGGCGCTGGCCGGCCAGGTGGTCTTCCTGCTCTCGATCGCCGCCTTCAAGGGCTCCTGGCGCCGCCCCCGCGCCGGCGAGTCACCGAAGGTCCCGGCCTGACACCGCCGGCCACAGGTACGGCAGCAGGATCGTGCCCGGCGCCAGAACGAGCCGCCCGGCCACGGCGGCCCGGGCCGGGATCACTCAGCGGGCCGGAACCACGATGGACTGCGGGTTCCCCGGGGCGTAGACGGTGATGCCCTGGGGGAGTGACTTGAGCTTGTCGATCTCGGCGCAGGCCGGGCACTTGTCGTAGCCCTCCTGGCGGGCCTGGTTCGCGGCCGACTCGGCCTTGGCCTGGGCCACCCGGGCCTGGGCCTCGGAGACCGCGGCGTTGGCGGCCAGCGATCTGTCCACGGCCTGCTGCACCTCGGCCGGCAGCGTCACCTTGGCCAGGGTGAACCGCAGGCCGGTGAAGAACTCGCCGCCCAGCGCCTCGGGCAGGTCCCGGGCCAGGGTGGCGTTGACGGCGTTCTGGACCCTGGTGATGTTCGTGTTGCTGTCCTGGGCCTTGGTGCCGCCGCCCTGGTCCTTGAGCGCGGTGTTCGCCAGCAGCGAGCACGAGGGGACGAGCTCGGCGCAGCGCAGGTTGCCCAGCTGCCCGCGCAGCGCGTTGTCCACCACGGGCCGGACGGCCTGGCCGAAGAACGCCGTCCAGCCGTCGTCGCCGTCCCACGCGGCCAGCGACTCGTCGTTCTGGGCGCGGTACGTGCGCGTGCCGTACTTGTCGTCGAACCTCTTCAGCGCGTCGTGGTCGAGGTTGAGCGTGAAGTACAGGGTCCCCTCGATGCCCAGGTTCACGCCGTCGCTGCTCGGCACCGTCACGACGTCCACGCCGAGCATGGTGGCGCGCTTGGCGTCGGCGGTGATCGTGTAGAAGCGCTGCTGCGCGGGGTAGGCGTGGACGGAGGACCACATGCCCGTCCAGGTCAGGCCGGAGCCCGGGTCGATGACCTGGCGTACCTGGTTGTCGTCGAACCAGCCGCCGTCGCGGACGACGGCGACCTGGCCGCCTTCGGTGCTCTCCAGACCGCCGACCGCCCCGATGGCGGTGGGGATCGCGAGCAGCGCGGCGAGGACCAGGATGACCGACAGGGTGATGCGCACGGAGACCTCCCGCGCGGGCGGCGGTGGCAGCCGCCGCCCGCGCATTTCGCGGCGGACTTGCGGAGGTACGGCCGATCACGTGGACGGTGCCCGGCCGAAGGCAGAGCGCTCAGGCTCGTTGCGGGACGTCCCCGGGGTCGGCGCCGGGGCTGGCGGCGATGTCCCGGTCGCGGGTCTCCGGCGCGATGGCCAGGCCGACGGCCGTGACGGCCAGCGCGGCCACCACGTAGAGGGAGACCGCCGTCGTGGTGCCGTACGCGGCGAACAGCTTCAGCGCGATGATCGGGGCCAGCGCGCCCCCGACGATCCCGGCGACCTGGTATCCCATGGACGCGCCGCTGTAGCGGAGCCTGGTGCTGAACAGCTCGGCGATGAAGGCGGCCTGTGGTCCGTACATCGCCGCGTGGGTGACGAGCGCGACGATCGCGGCCAGGGCGATCAGCGGGAACGACTTGGTGTCGAGCAGCGGGAAGAAGACGAACACCCAGACCGCGGCGCCGAGCACGCCCGCGAAGTAGACGGGCCGCCTGCCGATCCGGTCCGACAGCGCGCCGAACAGCGGGATCAGCGCCAGTTGCAGCGCGGAGCCGATCAGCACCGCGTTCAGCCCCACCGAGCGCTCCAGCTTCAGCGGGCCGGTGAGGTAGACCAGGATGTAGGCGGTGAAGGTGTAGAAGGCCACGTCCACGCCGATGCGCGCGGTGAACGCCGACAGCAGCGCGCGCGGGTGCGTACGCAGCACCTCCAGCAGCGGCATCTTCGCCTTGGCGCCCTGCTGGGCCAGCTCCGTGAACAGCGGCGACTCCGTGACCTTCAGCCGGACCCAGAGCCCGACGAGCACCAGCACGCCCGACAGCAGGAACGGCACCCGCCAGCCCCACGACAGGAACGCCGCGTCCGACAGCGTGAACGACAGGATCGCCAGCGTCCCGGTGGCCAGCACGTATCCGGCGGGCACGCCCACCTGCGGCCAGCTGGCGTTGAAGCCGCGACGGCGGTCGTCGCCGTGCTCCAGCGACATGATGACCGCGCCGCCCCACTCGCCGCCCAGGCCCAGCCCCTGTATGAACCTGAGCGTGGCCAGCAGGACCGGCGCGAGCGCGCCGACGCTCTCATAGCCGGGCAGCACGCCGATGAGGAACGTCGAGACGCCCATCACCAGCAGCGTCACGACCAGCACGGTCTTGCGGCCCGCCCGGTCGCCGAAATGGCCGAACACGATCCCGCCGAGCGGCCTGGCCACGAACGCGACGGCGTTGGTCGTCAGGGCCAGCAGGGTCGCGTTGAGCGGGTCGAAGGTGGGAAAGAACAGCTTGCCGAAGACCAGCGTCGCCGCGGTGGTGTAGAGGAAGAAGTCGTACCACTCCAGAGAGGTGCCGATCAGGCTGGCGAGGATCACCCGCCGGGTCTGCCGCGTGGAGCCTGTCATCGTCGCTCCTTCGATCAGGGGGCTCTTATCAACATAAGGATCGTTGAACAATTCGACAAGAGTTTTGTTGGATGATTCCCTGTTGTCTGTGGACGACGCGGCGGACAGCCCTCTTGCGGATCTCGAACATGACCGGTCCAGGCTGGGCCGCAGCAGCACGGCCGAGCGGGTGGCCGACATCTTGCGCGACCGTGTCACCGAGGGCTTCTTCGAGCCGGGCCAGCGTCTGTCCGAGGAGGCCATCGCGGACGCGCTGGGCGTGTCGCGCAACACGTTGCGCGAGGCGTTCCGGCTGCTCGGCCACGAGGGGCTGCTGGACCACCGGCTCAACAGGGGCGTGTTCGTGCGGATCTTGTCGGCCGAGGACGTCGCGGACCTCTACCGCGTACGCCGGGTGATCGAGGGCGCGGCCGTCCGGCGCCGCCCGAGCGGCCAGGAGCTGGCCGTGATCAGGGAGGCCGTGGCCGACGCCGAGCGGGCCGCCGCCGACGACGACTGGCGCGGCGTGGGCACCGCCAACATCCGCTTCCACCAGGCGCTGGTGACGCTCAACCAGAGTCCCCGGCTCGACGAGGCCATGCGCCAGCTCCTGGCCGAGCTGCGGCTCGTCTTCCACGTCATGAAGAATCCGCGCGCCTTCCACGAGCCGTTCGTCACCCGCAATCGCAAGCTCCTCGAGCTGCTCGAAGCCGACCGGCCGGACGAGGCCGCCGCCTTCCTCGACGCCTACCTCGACGACGCCGAGCAGCTGCTCGTGCGCGCCTACGAGCCCAACCGGTGACAATGATGCGCGCCCACGAGCGCACCCGATAGCGTTCGGGCATGGCCAGGACGTTCACCCTCGACGAGGCGCGCTCGCTCATGCCGTCGATCATCGACGCAGCCGGCGAGCTGATCACTGCCCGTGCCGACCTGGCCGAGATCGCCTTTGACCGCCAGAGCGCCGGCGTGTCCGCGCTGGGCGGCATCCCCGAGATGAAGGCGATCGAGGCGCGCATCGAGGAGATCCTGAGCACCTGGACCGAGCAGGGCATCGAGGTGAAGGGGATCGCGCCGGTCCTCGTCGACTTTCCCGCCGTGCTCGACGGGGTGTCCGTACGGCTCTGCTGGATCGAGGGCGAGAGCGAGCTGGCCTGGTATCACCGCACGGATCTGGGATTCGCGGGCCGTCGCCCGCTGCGCTGACTCCCTGTCCTGGCGGGCACATGAATGTGTCTCACCTGTGATCAACCCGTTTCGCTCGGTCGGTATCTAACCGGACGAGTGAAAGGAACACCACCATGAGGCACACCTCAGCGACCACCGCGCTCCTCGCGGCGGCGGTCATCGGCGGGCTGGGGATCAGTCCCACCGCCGCCCACGCCCAGACGGGTCCACCCGGAGTCCAGGCAGCGTGGATCAAGTCCTGCACCGACAAGAAGACCGACAGCACCCGCCCTTGCGGCCCCTGGCGGCTGATCACGCGTGACGGCGGGAAGATCACCGTCAAGGACGCCGCCGCCAACGGGGTCGACGGCAAGGGCAAGAAGGCCGAGGAGCTCGGCGTGTTCGCCATCAGCGCCGATGGCCGCGTCATCGCCTATGAGCGGGCCCGTGACCATCGCATCGTCGTCCGGCAGGCGACGGGCGGCCCGGTCAAGGTACTGGCCGCGTCCCTGGTGCCCAAGCGGTTGGGGACGAGCCCGCTCACCCTGTCCCTGTCGCCCAAGGGGGACAGGCTGCTGGTCGACTCCTTCGAGGACGCCCAGCGCGTCCCCGGCAAGCTGGTCACGATCGCCACCGGCAAGATCGTCCAGCTGCCCGCCGAGGACACGGCCAGGAGCTTCAGCGCCGACGGGGACGAGGTGCTGGGCCGGCGCGACGAGGGCGACAACACCACCACGCTGGTGGCGTACCGGGCCGACGGCACCTCGGTCAAGCGGACGCCGCCGCAGGTCGTCGTGAACGCCGCCGTCACCGCGCTGGCCGCGGACGGCAAGACGCTCGCGGTCATCGCCGGCGGGAACGAGGACACCAAGAAGCCCCCGCGGCTGCGGATCTACGACCTGGAGACCGGGGACCTCTCCTCGGGCGTGGATCTCGTTCTGAAGCCGGGACAGACGCCGTACCTCACCCAGTGGACGGCGGACGGACGGCTCACGGCACTCGTGCAGTCCGGTGACGACGGCTCGACGGCGGTGGTACGGGAGTTCACCGTCGACAAGGAGACCGGCGCCGTCACGCGGGCGGACACGTACACGATCAGCAAGACCCGGTACACCTTCATCGCGGCAGGGGAGTGACGGCCATGAAGATCAAGATCGCCGTGGCGATCGCGGCAGGGCTGGCCGCCCTGATGACCGCGCCGACGGCTGCCCAGGCCGCGCCACATCACGAACACGACGGCATCCGCTACGCCTCGGTCAAGGGCTGCACGGTCAAGGGCGGCGAGCAGCGGCCGTGCGGCAAGTGGCGGCTGGTGATGCACAGCGGGGAGAGGGGCTCCCTGCCCGACGCCGAGACCGTCGCCCGCGAGGCGAACGGCAAGTCGTCGCGCACCCAGGTCGCGCCCATCGCCGTCAGCGGCGATGGCCGGCGCGTCGCGTACTTCAACAAGTCCGGGCAGCTGGCTGTACGGACCATGGGGGGCGGCGTCAAGGTCTTCGCCAAGTCCGCGCTGCCGCGCGTGGCCCAGTACAACGTGACGCTCCAGCTCTCCGACGACGGCGCCCGGCTCGCGGCCGTGTTCACCACCGACAAGCCGGTGAAGACGCGGATCTTCGACACCGCCACCGGCGCCCTGCTCGGCTCGACGCCCGGCGGCCAGACGCTGCGGGGCTTCAGCGCCGACGGCGGCGAGGTGCTCACCGACGTCGGCGGCGACGAGTCGGTCACGGACCTGATCGCCTACAGCGAGTCCGGCGAGCAGCTGTACCGCGTCACGCCGCCGCAGATCGTCGCCTCGAACGCCCCGTCGGCCCTCGCGGCCGACGGCCGGACGACCGCGAACGTCGTGATGAGCGCCAAGCCCCAGCTCGTCCTGTACGACATGCAGGCCGACCAGGTCATCGCCAAGCGGAGGCTCAAGCTGCCGACCGGCGACCTGCTCATGATCGACTGGACCGGCGAGCGGCAGGTGACGCTGCACCTCGTGCGGTATCCCGACGGCAAGGCGAACAAGATGACGATCGTCCAGGTCGACACCGAAACCGGGGCCGTCAAGGTCCGGGACCACTACTCGCTCCTGAAGGACAGCTACGTCTTCGCGGCCTGCGGCGGCTGAGCTCTCGTCAGGTTCGACGCGGTACGGCGGGGCTGGGGGAGCCCCGCCGTTTCCGTGTCTGCGGGCATACGCTGCTGGCGTGGCGGTTCACTCGACCAAAGCGATGGCGGCTCGGGCCGTGGATCTGTGCGTCGCGCTGCTGCACGAGGAGCCGTCGGTGGAGTCGGTCGCGCGGGTGCTGCGCGACCACGGCGAAACCGGCGACCTGGATCTGGGCGAGGCCGATGTGGCGGCGATGCGGGCCGCGGCGGAGCGGCTGGTCGCCGTCTTCGCCGCCGCCGGCCCCGACGTGGCGGCCGCCCGGCTGAACGATCTTCTGGCGACGGCCGCGCGGGCGCCCCGCCTGACGAACCACGGGGCCACGACTCCATGGCACCTGCACGTGGACGGCGACGACTACGCGCCGTGGGGGGAGTGGTTCCTGGCCTCGTCGGCCCTGGCGCTGGCCGTCCTGCTGGCCGATCACCAGCGCGTGCCGGGCGGGCTGTGCGCCTCGGCCACCTGCCGCCGGCCGTACCTGGACCTGGGGGGCGGCAGCCCGCGGCGCTACTGCAGCACCCGCTGCGCCACCCGCGAACGCGTCGCGGCCCACCGCGGCCGCACCTGACCGCCCTCAGCGGGCACTGCCCACGCGGCCGTACCTGACCGCTCTCAGCGGCATTGCCCACGCGGCCCCACCTGACCGACACGGTAGCAAGCGCCACAAAAGGGCAGCGCGGTAACAGGCGTGATGGGCGGGGATGCCCGATACTGGACCCGTGGGGATCGGCGGCCTGCGTGGCCGCCCCGGTCTGTACGGGCTGCGTGCCGTACAGACCGGGCGGGTGGGACGACGAGCCGTGCGCCCGGCCGTGACGGCCGGGCGCAGCCGGTCTGCGGACCTAATCGAATGAATGTTTGAACGATCACCTACACTCGATGTCATGAAGGCTGTTTTCCAAGCTTCTCTGCTGGAGGCCGACGAGCTCGTCGGCTCGGCGATCCGCCGGACGCGTCTGGAGCGCGGGGCGTGGATCGACGTCGGGCCCGGCTGGCTGGCGCAGGCCGACGCGCTGTTCTCCCGGCTGGCCGAGGTGGTGCCGTGGCGGGCCGAACGGCGCCGCATGTACGACAAAGTAGTCGACGTGCCGCGGCTGCTCGCCTTCTACGACGAGGACGAGCCGCTGCCCGACCCGGCGCTCGACGACGCCCTGCGCGTGCTCAACGAGCGCTACGCCGAGGAGCTCGGGGAGCCGTTCCGCACGGCCGGGCTCTGTTTCTACCGCGACGGCCGCGACAGCGTGGCCTGGCACGGCGACACCCTGGGCAGGGGTGGCAGCGAGGACACCATGGTCGCGATCATCTCGGTCGGCGCCCCGCGCCCGCTGCTGCTGCGCCCCCGGGGCGGCGGCGCGTCGATCCGTCACGACCTGGGGCACGGCGACCTCATCGTGATGGGCGGCAGTTGCCAGCGCACGTGGGAGCACGCGATCCCCAAGACCTCCCGGCCCACCGGGCCGCGCATCAGCATCCAGTTCAGGCCGCGCGGCGTCCGCTGAGAGCGGGGACGGCGCCAGGCGGACTGGCGTCCCCTCAGCTCAGAGCGGTTGATTGCCACTACCACGAGACAGGCCCGGCGGACGATCGGGACCACCTCGTGGCCTGCGCGGGCGGGGAGCTCGGATGACTACTTCTCCGGCCGCAGCACCGAATACAAGAGCTGGTCGTGCCAGCTCCCGCCGCGCCACTGGGCCCGGCGGATCACGCCTTCACGTTCGAACCCGGCGTTGGCCAGCGCCCCCTGCTCGGCGAGGTTGGTGACATCGGTGATGGCCTCGATCCGTTCGGCCCGGGTGTGGTCGAACAGGTACGTCACCAGCTCGCGGTGCGCCCGGCTGCCGACGCCCTTGCCCCGGTGGCGCGGGAAGATCACGATGGACAGCGTCCAGCACCAGGAGGTGTGGGACGGACCCCAGAGCCGCTGGGACCAGCGCATCCATCCGGCCACCTCACCACGGGCGTCAATGGTGAAATAGCCGCCCTCGGTGCTCAGCAGACCGGTCGCCGCGAACTGCTCGCGCATCACGTGCAGGGTGCGGTGGCCGAACCACTGCAGCTCGCCGGTCCCTTTCGGGCTGCCCAGATTCTCCTCGAACATATCCAGGTCCGCCTCACGGACCGGGCGCAGGCTCACGTTCACTCGGGTTCCCTTCCTCAGCTCCACAGAGCCGTACAGGATAGGGCAGATCACCGCCGAGTGATCACGGAGGGTGGCCTCAAGACAGCAGCGAGCGCTAGAAAGTCCTGGATCTCCGGAGCGCGGGAGGCCGCCCGTCGGGATCGACCGCCAGGCGGTAGAGCGGCGTGGCGAGCAGCCCGCGCACCCGGGGCAGCTCGGGGTAGGAATGCGGCCGCAGCCGCCCCGGCGGCCGCGGACCCTTCCGGCCGCCGGCGTGCCAGGCTTCGAGCCGCGCCGCCGCGTCGGCGAAGGCGTCGAACGCGGCCACGGGATCGCACAGCTCGTCGCGATCCGCGCCGTCCTCGGCCCGGTCCAGGTGCTCGCCCATCAGCGACAGGCGCAGCTCGCGGGCGAACCGCCGGGCGCCGTACGGCTCGCGCGGATCCTCCTGCTCATCGAGTACGGCACAGCTCAGCTCCGAGTCGTAGCTCCAGGAACGCAGGTTGACGTTGTCGGACCCGACCGAGGCCCACACGTCGTCGACCACGCAGACCTTGGCGTGCACGTAGACGGGGGTGCCCTCATGGTTCTCCAGGTCGTACAGGGCGACCCGGTCGCCGCCGGCCCGCAGCAGCCGCTTCAGCGCGTGGACCCGGCCGATCAGGCTCGCCGGCCCGGCCAGCCAGCCGTCCTGGTCGGGGTGGCGGGGGACCACGATGACCATCCGCAGGCCGGGCTCGCGTTCCAGCGCCTCGGCGAACGGCTCGATCACGTCCGTGGACCACAGATACTGATCTTCCAGGTAGACCAGCGAACGGGCCCGGCGGAGCACCTTCTGGTAGGCGTGCGCCACGCTCCGCTCGCCGTCCGGCGCGAACGGGTAGCTGCTGCGCCGGGCGGGATAGGTGCGCAGGATCTGCACGGTGTGCGTGCCCGCCGGGGGCGGCGGCGGCCCCGGCTCGGGCAGCGGAGGAACGTCGTCCATCCGGGCGAAGTGGTCGCGCAGCCGCCTGATCGGATCCCTGGTCTCCGGCGCGGGGTCCTCCCACCGCTCGCAGAACACCTTCTCCACCTCCGCCACGGCGGGGCCGTGGATGGCGACCTGGACGTCGTGCCACGGCGGCCGCCGGCCGTACTCGCCCGGCATCGGGCACGCCTGCGGATCGCCGAGGTGGTCGGCGTCGTCACGGCGGCTGTGACACAGGTCGATGCCGCCGAGGAAGGCCACGTCGGCGACCGGGTCGCCGTCATGACGGAGGATGACGAACTTCTGGTGGTGCGAGCCGCCCGGCTTGGTCCGCGTGTCGAGGACGGCCTGCCCGCCCGCGGCCTCGATCGCCTCGCCCAGGTGCCGGTTCTCGGCCGAGCTGAAGCGTAACCGGTCCAGGTGCGAACGCCAGATGAGCCCTCTGACCAGCGCGCCTCGGTGCGCGGCGGCGGCCATCGCGTCGCCCACGGAGGGCCCGTTCTCGGTGAGCCGCTCGTCGGGATCGCCGCGCCAGTCGGCGAACAGCAGCAGGTCGTCCTTGCGCAGCGCCTCGACGCAGGTCTTCAGCTCGGCGAAGTAGGTCGCGCCGTGGATCAACGGGCGTACGTCGTTGCCCGAGGACCAGGCGTCGAGCTCGGTCGCCGGATTGCCTCTCTCCTGGTCCGTGAGGAACCAGTCCTGGATCCGCATTCGCAGTCGGCTACCCGGCGGGCGGCGTTCCATGCCTCGCCCGGCCGAGCGCGGCCGTCTCGAACAGCAGGTGCTCCCACCCCGGACGGCAGACGAGCTGCAGCCCGACCGGCAGGCCGCGCACCGTTCCGGCCGGGACACTCAGTGCGGGAAATCCGACCACGTTCCACATGCTCGTCAGGGCGAGCAGGGCGGCTCGCACGGCGACGGGCCCGCCGTCCAGCTCGGTCGCGCGCTGCCCGAGAAACGGCGCGGTGAGCGGTACGGTCGGCAGCGCGAGCACGTCATGCCGCCCGAACAGCGCGCCGACGCTCTCGGCGAGTCGCGGGCGGGCCCGCATCGCCCGCACGTACCGCCAGCCCGGCATCTCGGCGGCGCCGCGCACGCGTTCGAGCACCTCGGGGTCGAACAGCTCGGGCGCCTCGGCCAGCCGGTCGGCGTGCACCGCCGCCGTCTCGCTGCTCTGAATGGCGGTGAAGGTCTCGCGCAGCTCGTCCGCTTCGTGCGCGGGGAACGCGAGCTCCTCCAGCGGGCCGGTGCCCGCCTCCACGGCCCGGCGTACCGTACGGGCCACCTGCGGGTCGCAGGCGAACACGCCGGTGGGATCGAGCCAGGCGACCCGCCCCGGACGGCCGTCGTCTTTTAGGGCTCCGGCGGGGACGAGGGACCGGTAGGCGATCAGGCAGTCCCGCTCGTGGCCCGCCAGGAGGCCGACGGTGTCGAAGGTCTGCGCCAGGGGGAAGACGCCATCGACCGGGATCGCCCCGTACGCGGGCTTGAATCCGGCGACCCCGCATAACGCCGCCGGAATGCGGACCGAGCCACCGGTATCGGTGCCGAGGGCCAGCGGCACCATGCCCGCCGCCACGGCGACCGCGCTGCCGCCGCTGGAGCCGCCCGACATGCGCGCGGGCTCCCACGGATTGCGCGACGGGCCGGCGGCGGAGCGATCGCCGGTGGGGCCGTACGCGAACTCGTGGGTGTTCGTCTTGCCGATGACGACGGCCCCGGCCTGGCGCAGGCGCGCCACACAGGCGGCGTCGGCGACCGCCACGCCGGCGAAGTGCCGCGAGCCCATGCTCGCGGGCAGCCCGGCGACCATGATGAGGTCCTTCACGCCGACCGGCACGCCGTGCAGCGGACCCCGGTCGGCGCCGCCGGCCAACTCGTCGTCCGCGCGCCGGGCCGCGGCCCGCGCCCCGGCGGCGTCCACGGTGACGAACGCGTTGAGCAGCGGGTCGAGCTCGGCGATGGCGTCGAGCGCCAGCTGGACGAGCGCCGTCGAGGTGGTCCGGCCTTCGCGCAGGTCCCGTGCGAGGCCGTCGATCGTACGCCCGGTGAAGGGGCCAGAGGGTGTGGGCACAGAACCTCACCGTAGAGGTATTCCGCGCATGGATCCTTGCTTCGCAAGGTAGCATGCACAGCATGGAAAGCCAGACTGGTCTCGCCACGGCGCTTCGCCGCGGAACCCTGGAGTTCTGCGTGCTGGCCCTGCTCGAAGACGAGGAACGCTACGGCGTGGAGCTGGTCAGCCGGCTCGGCGCCGAGACGGCCCTGACGACCAGCGAAGGAACGCTCTATCCCCTGCTGTCCCGGCTACGCAGAACCGGCTGGGTGGCCACCACATGGCAGGAGTCACCCACCGGTCCACCCCGGCGCTACTACGGGCTGACCAGTAACGGCAAGGCGGCACTGGCGCACTTCCGCTCCGAATGGGCCGCCTTCCGCGACGCCGTGGACCACATCGTCGGAACGGAGAATTCATGAACCGCTCAACGGATCCCTTGGACCGGCTCGTCGAGGACTATCTGGCCGAGGTCGCGTACGCGATCGGCGGCCTGCCCGCCGCGCGCCGGGAGGACCTCCTCGCCGACCTGCGCGAGCACATCACGGTGGCCAGCGCCGAGCTGGACCCACCGACCGAGGCCGGGATCCGCACGATCCTCGACCGGCTCGGCGACCCCGCCGCCATCGCGGAGGAGGCCCGCCTGGGCGAACCGGCCCCCGCCGCTTCGACCGGCGCCTCCCCGTACGCCTCCCCGCACACCTCTCCACATGCCTCTCCGCATGCCTCTCCTCATGCCGCGACCACGCTCCGCCCCTCCGCGGTCCGGTCCCGGAGGTCGCCGGGCACGCTCGCGCTGGTGCTGGTGTCCGTACTCGTCGTCATCCTGGTCGTGGCGGGCGCCTGCGCGGCGACCCTCTTCGCCTTCCGTACGGAGAGCGGAGGGCCTGTGCAGGTCGCCACACCCTCTCGATGACACTGACGCTCGCGATGACACCGACGTGGGGCGGCCGACGGGACTTGAACCCGCTTTCACCAAGATCACAACTTGGTCCCTCGTTCGCTTCGGGATCGGCCGCAGTGCCTTCGGCCGGATTCGAACCGGCGTCCTCCTGCTCCGCAAGCAGGCGCGCTCTCCACTGCGCCACGAAGGCCCGGTAGCGGGTGCGGGAATCGAACCCGCCTGAAGCGGTTTATGAAACCGCCGGGCACACCAGCACCCTCACCCGCCATCGGGAAATCATTGGGGAAACAAAAACCGCCCAGACCGTGTGGTCCTGGGCGGCGGCTCGCTGACTGTGACGTCAGTGACGAAGACCCCAGGGCATACGGCCATGGCGGACCATATGACCGTGGCGCATCGCGTCGCTGCTGAGGTTCTTCATGTCGTGAAGCATGCCGGACAGATCATCCTCGGGCAACGCATTTATTCACTGAGCAGCTTGGACCTCAGACGCGCAGCAGGCGCAGGCAGAGCCGCTTGAGGGTCTCGCGCAACTCGTCGTCGCCCCGGTGGGAGAGGCGGCGGATCGCCGGACCCAGGTCGTTGGCCATGAAGTACGCCGCCTGCTCCTCCGCTGTCGGCTGGTCGCCGAACAGCAGGTGGAGGCCGCGTTCGGCCTGAGCGTCGAGTGTGCGCCTGATCCGGTCGTGCCGGCGCAGGCCCGGATCGGTGTGGCTCAGCGGCGCGATCGCGCGGTTGGCGATGACCTGGTCGACGAACCCGTCGACCAGGTACTCCATCCGGGCCCGCTTGCCGCGGATCGTCTCGGCCGTGTCCAGCATCGCGTCGAACGCGGCGATGCTGACGTCGAGGAGCGCTTCCAGAATCTCGATCTTGGTGCGGAAGTAGTAGTAGACGTTGGCCTTCGTCACACCCATCGTGTCCGCGATCAGCTGCAACGACGTCGCGTCGAACCCGTGCTCGACGAACAGCCGCCGAGCGGTGTCGAGGACCGCCTTCCTGGTCTTCTCGGCCTGCTCGGCCCGGGTCGGCGACATGCGGCGATGGTAGCCCACCGGTTGACGGCCGTGCCGCTCTTTGTTGCCATTTCATTGGCCGATCGGCTAATGAAATGGATGGCGGGAGGGGAGAGCAAGGACAGAGACCGTTCTGGGGGCCAGACCAAGTGCGAGAGAAAGGGGCGGTGTCCTGCCCTACCTGAGAAATCGCTGATCAGTGGGTACGGCGGCGGGGCGCCAGGACCTCGGTGGCCTTGGCGATGGCTTCGGCGCCGGGTTTGATGTAACGCATGGCGGTGCGGGGTTCTTGTGCCGGGTCTTGCCCATGATGAGCTGCAGCGGGACCCCGGCCTCGCCGAGGTGAGTGGCAGCGCTGTGACGCAGCTGGTGCAGGCCCAGTCCGGCGTACTTCTCCAGCAGGACGCGAGCACGGTCGTACCCGAGGCGGGCGCGGGCGGTGTGCGGGCAGATGTCGCCGACGGCCGGCGGCCAGGACGGGACGGGACGGCGGCCGGACAGGAACAGCGGGCCATGCGTACGGGTGCCGCCGTCCGGGAGGCGAAGCAGTCGGGGGAGCAGGTGGGCTTTGTTCCTAGTCTAGAAACAGACCGTTACAGGTGGTGCTGGAGGAGATCGATGGACGACCAACACGGCCAGGACGGACCGGTTCGGGCCGTGGTCGCCGGCCAGCTCATGAGCAAGGGCACGGCGGTGGTGGCCGCCCTCGGCTGCTTCACGACCCTGCTGCTGGCCCTGCTCGACATCAACATCGTCAGTTCGGTGTCCTGGAAGATGGCCCAGAGCCTCGACCCGGTGCACGGGGTCTCGCTGCTGCCCTGGATGGTCACGTCGTACGCGCTGGCGGACTGCATCGTCGTGCCGCTGTATGGCAAGCTCGCCGACGTCTACGGCGCCCGGCGGATCTACATCGCCGCGCTCGTGATCTTTCTCGTCGGCTCGTCGCTGTGCGGCATCGCCCAGAACATGACCGAGCTGATCGCATTCCGCGCCGTCCAAGGCGTCGGCGGCGGCGGGCTGATGTCGGTGACCATGGTCATCCTCGGCACCATCTTCCGTTCCGGCACCCAGGAAGCCGCCCCACGCGACGGCTCCATGCGGGTCGCGATGGGCGGGGTCATGGTCGGCGTCGGCATCGCGCTCGGCCCGCTGCTCGGCGCCGCGGTGGCCGACAACCTCAACTGGCGCTGGGTGTTCTACCTCAACCTGCCACTCGTGCTCATCGCGCTGGCCATCGCGCTCTTCGTGCTGAAGCTGCCGAAGTTCTCCGAACGGCGTAAGGTCGACTTCCTCGGCGCAGCCCTGATCGCGGGCGCCGCCGCCGCGCTGCTGCTCGCCGCCGAGTGGGGCGGGACGCGGTACGCCTGGACATCCACGACGATGATCGTCACCCTCGTCACCGGGGCCGTGCTCTTCGCCGGCTTCCTCTGGCGGATCATGACGACCGAGGAGCCGCTGATCTCTCTGCGGCTACTGCGCAACCCGGTGTTTCGGATCATGATGCCGATCGGCATCACCGCGGGCATGGGCCTGGCGGGCGAGGTGCTCTACATCGGCGGCTACCTCCAGGTCGGCCGCGGGCTCGGTCTGACGCACGCGAGCTTCATGAACCTGCCGATGGCCGCGGGCATGATGGTGTCAGTGCTGGTGGCACGCTCGATCGTCGCCGTGCTCGGCAAGTTCAAGTACCTGCTGACCTCGGCCGGGGTGCTCCAGGCCGCCGTGCTGATCCTGTTCAGCCGGATGGACGCGCACACGAACCTGGCGTGGGTCGCAGTGGGCATGTTCGTGCTCGGCCTCGGTATGGGGCAGTCGCTCGGCCTCGCGCTGCAGTACCTGCAAAACGCCGTCGACATCCAGGACATCGGGATCGCGACGACGACACAGCGCTTTTGCCAGCAGCTCGGGACGTCGGTCGGCTTCGCGATGTTCGGCCTGATCATGACCCGGTTCCTGGCCTCACACCTGACCGGGACGGCGGGCGCGGCCAACAACGGCGGCGAGCTGAACACCGCCGTCCTCGCGACGCTGCCACCCGCCCAGCAGGTCGCCGCGGTCACCACGTTCATCGAAGCGGTGACCAACGTGTTCCTGATCGCGGGCCTGCTCGCGCTCGTGCCCGCGGTACTGGCGCTGTTCATCAAGGAGAAGTCCGTCAAGGAGCCGGCCAGGGACCGGGTGAGCCAGGAGCGGGATCCGAGGGAGTCCGTCTCCGCGGAGAACTGACCCGGTCCACCGCGCCGGGAGCGGCTGTGCGACCCCTCGGAGTGGGCTACGCGCCGAAGCGGCTGATGTGGGCCCGCAGGTAGGGCGCGATCTGGCCACGATCCCGGAGTACGGGCGGTGCTGCCGAATCTGGGACGGAAATACCTCCACACCTCGGAAAAGGTTCAGCGCCTGCTGGGTGGCGCCCACGACCCGCCGCCACGACCGTCGTCGACTGCGCCGAGAGCCTGCTGGCAGCACGCTGACCTGGTTTCAGGACGCGCCGACCTGCTTTCAGGAGACGCGCTGGGCTGCCTGCTTTTACGACACGCGCCGAGCTACGACACGCGCTCCGGCGGGGTCGGCTGCAGATACACCGCCGACGCGATCGAGACCTGCTCCCTGATCCGCCGCTCCGTCTCCGCCAGCGCCTGCGCGGCCCCGTCCACGTCGCCCGACGAGTGCATCGTCACCCGGGCGGCGATCAGCAGGTCCTCCGGCCCCAGGTGCAGGGTCCGTACCTGGGCGAACGCCTGGATGGACGGGTCGCCGTCCAGGACCTTCTCGATGGCGTCCTGGACGGCGGGCGTGGCCGCCTCACCGATGATCATGCTCTTGGTCTCCCTGGCCAGGGTCACCGCCACCGCCACCAGCAGTAACCCGATGGCGATCGAGCCGAGGCCGTCGAAGGCGGAGTTGCCGGTGAGCACCGTCAACCCGACGCCGACGAGCGCGAACACCAGCCCGGCCAGCGCCGCCGTGTCCTCCAGCAGCACCACCGGTAGTTCGGGCGCCTTCGCGTCGCGGATGAATCCGGCCCACGACCGGCCACCGCGTACCCGGTTGGAGTTACGTACGGCGGTGCGCAAGGAGAGCGACTCCATGACGATCGCCGCCACCAGAACCCCGACCGCCCACGGCCAGCTCTCCAGCGGATGCGGATGGGCGATCTTCTCGTACCCCTCGTACAGGGCGAACAGCCCGCCCCCGAAGAACAGCACGAGCGACACCAGGAAGCCGTAGAAGTAGCGCTCGCGCCCGTAGCCGAAGGGGTGGTCGGCGCTCGGCTCCCGCTTGGCCCGCCGTCGGCCGAGCATGAGCAGCCCCTGGTTACCCGTGTCGGCGATGGAATGGATGCCCTCGGCCAGCATCGCCGAGGAGCCGGTGAAGAAGAAGGCCACGAACTTGGTGGCCGCGACTCCCACGTTGGCGGCCAGCGCCGCGAGAGTCGCCTGATGTGATCCGTCGCCGCTCATGCGGCCCCCTCTACCCAGGTGACGGGAATCTTGACATTCCAGTCCACGGCTCTGCGGTCGCTGCCGGACAATCTGCACGAAATCTCGACGATCACCCGCAGGTTTTATCCACAATCCGTTCGTACGGTGAATGCCATGAAAAGGGTGCCGACGTCACCGGCTGGGTGGCGGAATTCGAAGCGGCGGCCGAGCAACGACGCACCGACGGCGACCCCGACTGGGGGCGGGGCGCGTGCCTTCACCGGGCGGTGATGGCGAGCATCCAGCGCTTCCAGGTCGGCGAGAGCGGCGACGGCGCCGGTCTGATCGGCAAGGCGGACAAAGCTGAGAAGGCCGCTGGCCTGATCGGCGAAGCGGACGGAGCCGGGGACGACGCATACGGCGCGGCAGTCCGCCTCTTCGTCGCGGAGGAGCGGAACCACGCCCGCATGCTCGCCCGCCTGCTGGCCGCGGCGGGCGCACCGACTCTGGCCGGGCACTGGAGCGACACCGCCTTCGTACGACTGCGCCGGATGCTGGGCCTACGCCTGGAGCTGATGGTCCTGATGATCGCCGAGGTGATCGCGCTGCGCTACTACCGGGCCCTGCGCGACGGCGTGGGCGATCCACTCGCCGCCGACGTCGCCGCCCGCATCCTGGCCGACGAGGAGCGCCATGTTCCGTTTCACTGCGATCGCCTCAGCCGATCGCTCCGCCACCTGCCCATCGCGCGCCGCGCCGTATTGGCGGGCGGCTGGTGGTGCCTGATGCTCGGCACGGTGACCGTGGTCGCCGTCGATCACGGCCTGGCCCTGCGCTGCCTGGGCCTGTCCCGGACCCGCTTCGTCCGCGACGTGCTCACCTTGTTCGGGGGAGCCGTCTCGGCGTCCGTACGGTGACCAGCGCAAGGCAGACGGCGGCCGTGGCCGCGAAGACGCACCCCTGGGCGCCCATCCTGGCGAGCACCGGCAGACGTCACACCCTGCGGACGTTGAGGGCGCGGAACTGGAAGCTGTCCTGCTTCCCTTCCTCGATGTCGAACTCCACGACATCGCCCTGTTGGAGCTCACGGAACCCGTCGCCGACGACCTCGCTGAAGTGCGCGAACGCGTCACCACGCCCGGCGGGGAGATCGTCGGAGGAGATCGCCCCCCAGCCTTTCTCGGCCTTCCAGAACTTCACCGTCCCACGTGCCATGCCCCTAGTGTGGCAGCGGAAGGACGGCCCGCCTACGGCGCATCACCTCCTGTCACGGCAGGCCGCACATCATGTAGGGCTCACTGGCGTATCTGTGGCGGCCGCCCGCCGCAGGAGGCGTTCCAGGCTGTTGAGGGCCTGATCGGTGTCGGTGCCGGCACGCCGGGAGATCGCGACGTCGACCATCGGCAGCAGCGGCAACCCCTGCTGCTCTGATGGGCGCACGGCACCCGCCGGGACATTGCCCACGAGTAGCGCGCCGACGCCGATTCCGGCTGCGATGGCCGCCTGTACGGCATGCACACTGGTGCTCTGGAAGGCGATCCGCCATTGACGCCCGTGCCGGCTGAGCGCGTCCAGGACGGGCTGGCGCCATTGGCAGGGAAGCGAGAACAGCACCAGCGGCAGCGGGTCGGCGAGTGGGTCGAAGACCGGCGCGCAGGCCCAGGTCAGCGGGACCTGATGCTGCCAGCGCACGGACGCTTCGGGCATGACCGACGGATCCCCGAACGCCAGGTCAAGGCGGCCTCGGTCGGCGAGCTTGCGCAGGGGCGCCGCCGAGCCGACGATCACCTCGAGGTCGACTCGCGGATGGAGTACGGCGAAGTCGGCCAGGGCCGCGGGAAAGGTGGTGATCGCCAGATCCTCGAGCAGCCCGATCGTGCGCCTGCCCGACGGTGTGGCGCGAGGCCCGGCGATCGAGACGCGGGCCTCGTCGTGCAGGGCCAGCATGCGTTCGGCGTAGGCCAGGAGCGTCTCACCCGCGGGCGTGAGCCGGGCACCCTGCGGATCCCTGATGAGGATGCGCTCGCCGGCGGTCTGCTCCAGGCGCTGGATCCGCTGGCTCACGGCGGGCTGACTCACCCGCAGCGCCGCCGCGGCTCGCGTGATGCTCCCGGCGCGTACGGTCGCCGCGAACGACCGCAGATCGGCCATGTGGAAATCCTTCTCCATAAGCCTTCATTATGCCTGCCACACTAATATCGCTATTCTCAATAGAAGGAGCCGCTTCTAGGCTGGTCGCATGGCTACCGGCTACCACCACGTGGACGTTTTCTCCGATCGCCCCTTCACCGGCAACAGCCTCGCCGTCTTCGTCGACCCCCCGCCGCTCGGCGAGAACCAGATGGCGAGGCTGACGCAGGAGCTTCGGCACTTCGAGACGATCTTCGTTCGGACCACCGATGCGCCGGATGTCGTCCACGCGCGGGTCTTGGACCTGATGGGGGAGCTCGACTTCGCCGGGCATCCGGTGCTGGGCGCGGCGGCCGTACTCCACGAACGCGCAGGGGTCGCGTACGGCGAGGAGCGGCACTGGAGTTTCGCGCTTGGCGCCAGGAAGGTCGACGTCACCACGCGCGGCGACACCGCCGGCCAGGTCTCGGCCTTGCTGGACCAGGGACGACCCGAAATCCTGCCGCCGACCGTCCCTCGCGAGCCGGTCGCCGCGGCGCTGGGCCTCACCGCCGCCGACCTCGACGACGCCTTGCCGCCGGAGATCATCTCCACGGGCCTGCGCTATCTCGTCGTACCGGTGCGCGACGCTGACGTGCTCGCCCGAGCCCGCATCACGCACCCGGACTTCGAGGGCTTCCTCGGCGGGCTCGGCGCACAGTACGTCTACGTCCTCGACGCGGGCGCCATCGAGGGCCGGCACTGGAACAACGACGGTGTGCTCGAAGACGTCGCCACCGGAAGCGCGGCCGGCTGCGTGGCCGCCTACCTGATGCGGCACGGCCGGGCCCGCGATGGGCAGGAACTGTCGCTGGCGCAGGGCCGCTTCACCGGACGGCCCAGCAGGATCGCCATCACCGCCTACGGTAGGCCCGACGCCGTGGAACGGGTCACCGTCGGGGGAGGAGTGTCGATGGTCGCCACCGGCACCCTGCGCGCGCTCCCCGAGGCGCCGTGAAGGTCTACGGGCCTGAAGTCATCCGGCGGGCCATCGGCTTCACCGACCTCGCGGTGACGGTGACCTGCGTGCCCTGCTGCTGGACGAGCACCACCTGACCGACATCCGTACCGCTGCGGTGGGCGTGGTGGCGACCCGGCTGCTGGCGCGTGAGAACGCCACCACCATTTGCCAGGCCGGCCGCCCGCTCGCGGCGGCGAGCCGGTCGACGATGAGTTGCTCGAGGTCGACCACTCGTTTCGCCTTCCAGATCTTGTCGGCGAGGCTGACGAGATGGTCCTCGAGGTTGGCATCGGAGGCGGTCCATGAGGCGTGGGTACGGGCGAAGCGAGCGAGTCGTGCTTCGACACCGTGGGCACGCAGAAGCTCGTAGCCATCGGGCTCGTGGACAGAGCCCGGTCCAGACAGCTCTTCGAGGTGCCGGATCTTGCCGATGTCGTGTGATGCGGCACCGAACAGGACGGCTTCGCGGTCGATTCGCACCGCGGGGTGCTGTGCGTCGAGCCAATCGAGGATCGCGCGGGCCACGTCGTGAACCGCTCGCAAACGGGCCGCGAGGCGCGGCGGAGCGTCCAGAGATTCCAGAAGAGCGGCGACCCGAAGAGGGAGAGGGCGAATAGGCGGGTCGCTGGGATCGGTGAGCGCGTGGGCCAGGGACGCGAGCACGAACGGTATGTTACACATACCCCCATACCCCGCCCGGGACGACCGCGTCGCGTCAACGCCTTTCGGTTCGCCACCGAGCTGGTCGCCTGGGCCGCGACTCCCTTGAGGTGCGGACCGCAATCGAGTGAGGGCCACCCACCCCGGGGCAACAGAAAGCCCCAGACTCTCGGCATCCGCCGTGAGCTGGGGCTATAACAGGCCAGACCTGATCTGTGGTGGACGATACTGGGATTGAACCAGTGACCCCTTCCGTGTCAGGGAAGTGCTCTCCCGCTGAGCTAATCGTCCTTGGAGGTGGAGACGGGATTTGAACCCGTGTGGACGGCTTTGCAGGCCGCTGCCTCGCCTCTCGGCCACTCCACCGAGTCGCCCATCCGAGCGGAAGACGGGATTCGAACCCGCGACCCTCACCTTGGCAAGGTGATGCTCTACCACTGAGCCACTTCCGCGTTGCCCCATAACTCTAGCGGGTTTTCCGACCGGATGCTTACTTGCGGAGCTGGCGGGCCACGCTGCGCTCCGTCGCGGGCAGGCTGAGGAAGATCTCCAGGATGCGGGTGAGGCGGTGCACCTCGATGCGGTGGAAGGCCGGGCCGTCGCTCCTGGCCAGCAGCAGGGTGAGGGCCAGGGGTGGCAGCGGGGCGTGGATGACGTGCAGGCCGTCGTCGAGTGTGAGGGCCGTGGGGCGAGACGGTACGTCCTTCGGCAGCGTCACCTGCTGCGGCGCGCGCCAGCTGGCGTAGATTACGCCGCGCTCGGCGGCGGTGGCGGCCCAGTCGGCGCTGAACAGCACCGGCAGTGAGTCGACCAGGGTGGTCAGCGCCCTGTCGCCCGCCGTGGTGATGTATTTGAGGATCTCCAGCTCCGGGTAGGTGCCCGGGGCCTCTCGGGTGGTCCAGATGCCTTCGACCGCCACGTCGGCGACGCTCTGCAGGCTCTTGAGCAGGGTCTGCTTGGGGGTGCCGTCGGGGCAGAAGACCGTGATGTCGTCCACGGCGCGGCCGGCGCCCCTGTCGAGAACGGTGAACTGGGTGATGTCGGCTCCGACCGTGCCGAGGACTCGGGTGATCTGTGCCAGCGAACCCGGCCGGTCGGGCAGTGCGATGCGTACTCGCAGAAGCATCCGTCCCCTCCCCACTAGATGCCAGTTGACAGCCTATCTGCGAATACCCGTCACAGCCTGACCTGCGCTACAACTGACTGAGTGAAGATTGGACCGATAGGGGTGTGGCCGCCGGTCGTGCTCGCGCCGATGGCGGGCATCACCAACGCGGCGTTCAGGGTGCTCTGCCGCGAGCAGGGCGCCGGGTTGTTCGTGTGCGAGATGATCACCACGCGGGCGCTGGTGGAGCGCAACCCCAAGACGTTCAGGATGATCAGGTTCGCGGAGTCGGAGCGGCCCAGGAGCATCCAGCTGTACGGCGTCGACCCCGGCACCGTGGGGCGCGCGGCCAAGATGATCGCCGAAGAGGATCTGGCCGACCACATCGACCTGAACTTCGGCTGCCCCGTGCCCAAGGTCACCAGGCGCGGCGGCGGCTCCGCGCTGCCGTACAAGAGGAACCTGCTGCGGCGGATCCTGCGTGAGGCGGTGACGAACGCCGGCCCGCTGCCCGTCACGATGAAGATGCGCAAGGGCATCGACGACGACCACCTCACCTACCTCGACGCCGGCCGGATCGCCGTCGAGGAGGGGGTTTCGGCGATCGCCCTGCACGCGCGTACGGCCAAGCAGCACTACGGCGGCGTGGCCGACTGGGACGCGATCGCCAGGCTGAAGGAGGCGGTGCCGGAGGTTCCGGTGCTGGGCAACGGCGACATCTGGTGCGCCGACGACGCGCTGCGCATGGTGGCGGAGACCGGCTGCGACGGGGTGGTCGTCGGGCGCGGGTGCCTGGGGCGGCCGTGGCTGTTCAGGGATCTGGAGAACGCGTTCAACGGCAGTCCGGAGCGGGTACGGCCGAGCCTCGGCGAGGTGGCCGGGATGATGGCCAGGCACGCCGAAGGGCTCACCGAGTGCTTCGACATCGAGCGTTACGCGATCGCCGACTTCCGCAAGCACGTCGGCTGGTATCTGAAGGGGTTCACGGTCGGCGGCGAGCTGCGCCGCGAGCTGGCCACCGCCGAGTCGCTCGACGGGCTGCGCGAGGGGCTGGCCAAGCTGGAGCACGACCAGCCGTGGCCGCCCAACACCGACACCCCGCGCGGCAAGTCGGGCGAACGCGGCAAGGTACTGCTGCCGGACGGCTGGCTGGACGACCCATGGGATTGTGTCGTGCCTTCGGACGCCGAGTCGGATATATCCGGCGGATGACCGCTATATGCGGTATATCCGGCGGCTGACCACCCGGCTCAAGGCATCTCGCCGTCCAGCGCGGGTCGGTCGTCGTCCGGCTCGGGCGGACCTAAGGCTGTTTCTAGTGCGGGCCGGCGGCCTCCGTGCCGCAGGGGCCGCCGCCGATGGCGGGCTGGAGCTGGACCGGGTCGCCCGACATCGTGAGCGTCGGGTAGTAGGCGGAGATGCGTTCGGCCGAACGGCCCGCGTAATGGCAGATGAAGCTGCGCCTGAACCGGTCGGCCGTGCTGTTCGGCTCGGAGCCGTGGACCAGGCTGCCGTTGAAGAACAGCACGTCGCCCGGATCCATGTCCACCGGCACCCGCTCCAGGCCCGGCGGCGGCGGGACGTAGTCCTTGGTGAAGGAGACGTCGTTGTCGGCCTCCTCTGGACAGAACAGGTCCATCAGGTGAGTGCCGGGCACCACCTCCAGGCCGCCGTTGGCCCGGTCGACGCGGTCCAGCGCCACCCAGGCGGCCACACACGTGCCCGGCTCGACCCGCAAGTAGAAGTTGTCCTGATGCAGCGCCTGCCCGCGCGCGCCGGGCGGCTTGAAGTAGAACATGCTCTGGGCTGCTATCGGCTCCTCCCCGAGCAGGTCGCGGAGGACGGCGGCGATCCGGGCGTCGAGGAGGTACCGTAGCGCGACGTCATTCACCTGGTGGGGGTGCATGACGCGCGGGTAGTCGCGCAGGATGTCGTACGGTTGGCCGGGGTCCTGCGGCTTGGGGGAGAAGTGGCCTGGGATCGGACCCCGGGCGTGCAACGCCATGAACTCCTCCCGCAGCTCCACCACCTCATCCGCGGCCAGAAGACCGGGCACCAGGACGAATCCTCGATCATGGAAATCTGTCAGCCTCATACCTTCACGCTAAGGAGCCGGACCGGTGAACGGTATGCCTGTGACCGCTGAGGAGATGTCTGTTCCTGCTGCCGAGCTGACGATCGTGGGCCACTTCGACAACCGGCCCGGGTACGCCACGCGGCGCGTCAGCGGCTCGCCGAGCTGGCTGCTCATGTGGACCCAGGACGGGGCGGGACTGGTCGAGCAGGCGGGGGTGTCGTTCACGGCCGGGCCGGGGGACCTGGTGGTGCTCGGGGCCGACGCCGCGCAGCATTACCGGGTCGCGCCGGGGGCGGAGCGGTGGCGCTTCTGGTGGGCGCACTTCCAGCCGCGCCCGGCATGGCTCGGCTGGCTCGCGGAGCACGCCCGGGCGCCGGGCTGCCACCTGGTCGAAGGCGTGCCCGAGCCGACCCGCGCCCAGATCGACGAGGCCTTCGGCCGCGCCGCCAGAAACGCCCGCTGGCTCCCGCCCGCCGCCCGTTCCCTGGGTGAACACCCGCCCCCCACCCGCCCCGCGCATGCGCCTGGGCCCCGCCCAGCCGACGCGTCCGCCGAGCGCCCCTCGCCCGCCGAGCGCCCCGCGCGCGAGTACGCGCCCGCGGTCGCCGTCTCCGGACCCGCCCGGGAGCTGGTGCTGAACGCTGTCGAGGAGGTGATCGTGCTGGCCACCGCCTCCGCGCGGCTGGTCGGCGACGCCCTGCGCGCAGAGGAGCCCGGTGACGCGCGCGTCCACCGGGCGCTGGCCCTCATCGCCGCCGAACCGGGCGCGCCCCACTCGGTCGCCTCCCTGGCCAGGGCCGTCGCCCTGTCGCCCTCCCGGTTCGCGCACCTCTTCACGGCCGAGACGGGCCACCCGCCCATGCGGGCCGTACGGAGGGCGCGGATCCGGCACGCGGCCCGGCTGCTGGAGGTGACGGACATGGACGTCGGCCAGGTCGCGGCGGCGTCGGGCTTCGTCAGCCCGTTCCACTTCAGCCGGGCGTTCAGCCACGAGTACGGCATGCCGCCCCGCGACTTCCGCTCCCGTCTCCGGCCGACCCCCTGACGAACCGTCAGCGCAGCGGCGTCAGGGGCGCGTCGGAGGTGAACAGTTCGCGGTCCAGGTGGTCGGCGGCATAGTCGATGGCCCCCATCACCACGCATTCGTCCCCCAGCGTGGACGCCCGTACCTCCGGCATCCGCATGCAGGCCCGCTCCAGCCGCTCCCGCAGCGGCGCCAGCAGGACGTCGGCCGAGCGGGAGAAGCCGCCGCCCAGCACCACCATCTGCGGGTCCAGCACCAGCACCATGGCCGCCGTCCCCACCGCGAGGTCGTCCACGTAGCGGTCGACGGCGGCCAGGGCGACGGGGTGACCGTCGCGGGCCGCCGCCAGCGTGTAGCCCGCCGCGTCCTCGGGCGCGGTGCCCTCCGGCACGACCTCGCAGCCGTTGAGGTGCTCGGGGGCGTCGTACCAGCGGGCCTCCGGCAGCATGACGATCTCGCCGGCGGCGGCGCCGAAGCCCCGGTGCACCTTGCCGTCGATGATGAGGCCGGTGCCCATGCGCCGCCCGACGTGCAGGAACACCACGTCCCGAGCGCCCTGCGCGGCACCCCGGCGGGCTTCGGCGAGTGCGGCCAGGCGGCTGTCGTTCTCGATCAGCACCTGGCACGGGAACATCTCGCGCAGCTTGGCCGCCAGGTCGAGGCCCGTCCAGGCGGGGATCGCGGCCGAGAACGCGATGCGGCCCTCCGGCGTGAGCACGCCCGTGGTGCCGGCGGCCACCGTCCAGAGGTCCGCGGCCGACCTGCCGCTGAGCGCCAGGCAGCCGGAGACCGCGCGGTCTATGGCGGCCAGGCGCTCCTCAAGGGGCGCGTCCGGCAGGACGGGCTGCCGGGTCTCGGCCAGGATCTCGCCGTCGAGGTCCGACAGCGCGGCCCGTACGTTGTGCCCGCCTATGTCCACCCCGACCAGGCAGCCGCTGTCGGCGCGGAAGCGGTAACGGCGGGCCGGCCGGCCCATCGTGCCCGGCGAAGGCGGCACTTCCTCCACCCAGCCCAGCTCCATGAGCTCGTCGGCGACCTCCTTCATGGAGGGCCGCGACAACCCCGTCCGCTCGGCCAGCGCCGAGAGGGTGAGCGGCCCGGCCCCGCGCAGCGCCCGTATCGCGGTCAGCGAGTTGAGCTGCCTGAGCCGGGACAGGTCGCCGCCGCGCAGGTCCGCCATCGCCGCCCCTAACGTAGGTGTCCTCTGTAACTCGCCATTATGCCAGCGTTCGCTTCTGCTTCAACACCGGCGATTCCGCACAGAATCGGGCATTGACCCTCCACAAGTCCCGGTGCTACTAATGAAGCGCTCCTTCGTAAGTAGATCAACAGGAATAGAGGGTCGGATGTCGTTCGCAGACGTGGGCGAGGTCGTCCATCAGCCGGGGCAGGCCCGGGTCTTCGAGCACGGGTGGCAGTCGTGGAGCCCCACCGGCGCCTACCGCCTCGGCCAGACCCCGCCCCGACCCGCGGACGACAACATCCAGATCCTCTGCTACCGCCCCGAGACGCCGGTGCCCGCCGGGGTGTTCCAGGGTGAGGGGCTGCTCGCGATCGACCCCGGCGGTGGCGCGCCGCTGGAGCTGTGGTCCGCGCCGAGCCCCGTGGAGGTGCCCTCCATCCGGGCACGCGAGGAGGGCGGCCGCCTGGTCGTGAGCGCGAACGGCCCCGTACGCCACCTGACAGGCGAGTCGCTGGAAGCCTGGGCGGAGGGCATGGCCGAGGGTTACGCGCCCAGGACGTTCCCGGCCGTACCCCCCATGTGGTGCACCTGGTACGGCTACTGGGGCAAGGTCACCGAGGACGACGTCCTGGACAATCTCCGCCTGTCGGAGCGGCACGGGCTGGGCGCCGACATGTTCCTCGTCGACGACGGCTACGAGGCCGAGATCGGCGACTGGCTGGACCCGCGCCCCGGCTTCGGCTCGCTGCGAAAAGTGGCGGAAGCCCTGGGAGAGGCGGGCCGGCGTACCGGCGTCTGGACCGCCCCCTTCCTGGTCGGCCATCGCAGCCGGATCTTCCGCGAGCACCCCGACTGGCTGGTCGGCGGCGCCCACGCGGGGCGCATGTGGGACCAGGACCTGGCGGTGCTCGACGTCACCCACCCGGATGCCGCCGCCCACCTGGTCGAGGTGTTCAGGACCTTCGCCGCGTACGGGATCAGCCACTTCAAGCTCGACTTCGTCTATGCCGGGGCGCTGGCGGGCGGCAGGCACGAGGACCTCGCCCCGATCGCCGCCTACCGGCGCGGGCTGGAGCTGATCCGCGAGGGCGCCGGCCCGGACGCCACCCTGCACGGCTGCGGCGCGCCCATGCTGCCCAGCCTCGGCCTGGTCGACATCATGCGGGTCAGCCCGGACATCGCGCCCACGCTGCACCCGAAGTCGGGCGACATCAGCCAGCCGTCCCAGCTGGGCGCCCGGCTCACCGGCGCGGCCCGCGAGTTCCTGCACGCCCGCTGGTGGGTGAACGACCCCGACTGCATCATCCTGCGCCCCGAGGTGGAGGCCAGGCAGGAGTGGGCCGCCCACATCGAGGCGACCGGCGGCCTGCGCGGCTCCAGCGACCCGATCGCGGCGCTCGACGACTGGGGCCTGGAGACCACCCGCCGCCTGATGATCCCCACCACGACGGAGCCATCGTGAGGAGGAGAGGGCGCGACTGGCACGCCTACCTGTTCATCGGCCCGAGCCTGCTGGGCGTGCTCGCCTTCCTGCTGCTGCCGATGGTCATCGTCTTCGTGCTGAGCTTCTTCCACTGGGAGCTCCTGTCGCCCCCGGCCTTCGCCGGACTGGACAACTACCGCCGCCTGGCCGGCGACGGAGACTCCTGGCACTCCCTCGGGATCACCGTCGTCTACGTACTGCTCTGCATCCCGCTGCAGACGGTCCTGGCGCTGGTGCTGGCCCTGCTGCTCAACCAGCGGATCAAGGGCGTCAAGGTGTTCCGCTCGCTGTTCGTGGTGCCGTGGATGGCCACCCCGATCGTCATGGGCCTGGTCTGGAACTGGATCTTCGACCCGCGTGACGGCGCGATCAACAGCGCCCTGGCCGTGATCGGCGTCACCGGCCCCGACTGGCTGTCGGACGCCGCCTGGGCACTGCCCGCCGTCGCGCTGGTCAATGTCTGGCAGTACACCGGCTACAACATGCTGTTCTTCCTGGCCGGGCTGCAGGGCATCCCGCAGGAGCTCTACGACGCGGCCGCCACCGACGGCGCCACCCCGCGCCAGCGGTTCTGGCGGGTCACGCTGCCGCTGCTCAACCCCACGATGTTCTTCGTCATGGTGACGAACCTGATCGGCGCGTTCCAGGTCTTCGACACCGTCTTCGTGATGACCGACGGCGGGCCCAGCCAGAGCACCGAGGTCATCAACTTCAAGATCTTCGGCACCGCGTTCAGGGAGTTCGACTTCGGCTACGCCTCGACGCTGTCGATGCTGCTGTTCGCGGTCATCCTGGCCGTGACGCTGGTGCAGGTCAGGTTCTTCGGCAAGCGCACCACCTACGACATGAGCTGAAGGACGACATGACCAAGCGCATCCTGCTGTACGCCACGCTCACCCTGGGCGCCTTCGTCGCCGTCTTCCCCTACTTGCTCGTGCTGCTGACCGCACTCAAGACCCAGGGCCAGCTCAACTCGACCGAGCCGTGGGTGCCCGGACTGCCGCCCACCGCCGCCAACCTGACCAAGCTCCTCGGGGGCGAGTTCCCCCGCTACCTGCTCAACACGGTGGTGATGACCACGCTGCTCACGCTGGGCCAGCTGGTGTTCACCACGTTCGCCGCCTACGCGTTCGCGCGGCTGCGCTTTCGCGGGCGCGAGGTGCTCTTCTGGCTGTACGTGGCCACGATGATGGTGCCCAGCGCCGTCACGATGATCCCGCTGTTCCTGATCATGCGGGAGCTCGGGCTGGTCAACACGTGGTACGGCCTGCTCGCGCCGTACATTCTGGGCACGCCGTACGGGATCTTCCTGATGCGGCAGTTCTTCCGCGGCCTGCCCGCCGGGCTCGAAGAGGCGGCGCGGATCGACGGGGCGGGGCCGCTGAAGATCCTCACTCGGATCCTGCTGCCGCTCTGCCGCCCCGCGATCGGCACGCTGACGATCATCACGGTGATCTCGTCGTGGAACAGCTTCATCTGGCCGCTGATCATCACCAGCGGGGACGACACCAAGGTCATGACGGTCGCCCTCGCCACCCTCAACTCCGGCATCGGCGTGGACCACAACCTGATCATGGCCGGCGGCCTGATCGCGCTGGTGCCGATGGTCGCGATCTTCATCTTCTTCCAGAAGTACATCGTCCGGTCGGTGGTCCTCACCGGCCTCAAGTAAGAGAGGTCATATGCGATCCCCCCGCATACGCGAGCTCCGCCATGCCGTGACACTGCTGGCCGCAGCCACGCTCACCCTGACCGCCTGTGGTTCAGGCGGTGGCGGTGACACCGGCGGAGACGGCAAGGTCACGTTGACCTACCGGCTCTGGGACGACCAGCAGAAGGTCGGCTACGACAAGGTCATGGCGGCCTTCGAGAAGGCCAACCCGACCATCGACGTCAAGATCGAGCTGATGCCGTACGACGAATACTGGACCAAGCTCACCGCCGACGCGGTGGCCGGCACGGCGCCGGACGTGTTCTGGATGACGCCGTCGCAGTTCCCCGAGTTCGTCACCAAGGGCGTCCTGGCCGACATGTCGCCCCTCAAGCTCGATGCCACGAAATTTCATCCAACGGTGGTCGGGTCGTTTACGTACCAGGACAAGCTGTATGGGGTGCCCAAGGACTGGGGCATCGTCGGCCTGCTCTACAACAAGGATCTGTTCAAGAAGGCCGGTGTCGAGATGCCGGCCAGCCTCACCTGGAAGCCCGACGGCTCCGGCACGTTCCTGGAGATCGCCCGCAAGCTGACCGTGGACGAGGCCGGCAAGCACCCCGAGGACCCGGGCTTCGACCCGGCCAAGGTCAAGACGTACGGCTTCGCGTCCTGGAACCACTACCAGACCCAGTGGATGAACTGGGTCGGCTCCAACGGCGGCAAGCTGCTCGACCAGCCGTTCGGCAAGTACACCTTCAACGACGACGCCTCCGTGCAGGCCCTGCGGTTCGGCGTCGACCTGGTGAACAAGTATCACGTCTCGCCGCCCGCGACCCAGACGAACCCGCCGACCGGCAAGGCCACCGACATGTTCAAGGCGGGCGAGGTGGCGATGTTCCCCGCCAACAACGCGCTGCTGCCCTACGTCGCGCCGGAGGCGAACTTCGAGATGGGCGTCGCCCTCATGCCCGAGGGCCCGGCCGGCCGCGCGGTCAACCTCAACGGCCTGTCGGAGGCCGTGTACGCCAAGAGCAAGCACCCCCAGGAGGCCATGAAGCTGGCCGCCTACCTCGGCAGCGAGGAGCCGCAGAAACTGATGGCCGCCGACGGCTACGTCTTCCCCGCGCTCAACGGTCTCACCCAGGGCTACGTCGACTACTGGCAGAAGACCAAGAAGATCGACGTCTCCCCGTTCGTCGAGGAGTCGAAGGGCACCACGTTCCCGCTGCCCGTCACCACCGGGTTCACCGGCTTCGAGACCAAGCTCAACCAGATCTTCAACGAGATGTACCTCGGCAAGCTCGACCCCAAGCAGGCCGCGGACCAGGCCGTCACGGAAGGGAACGCGACCGTTAAATGATCAGCCGGCGCTCACTCCTCGCTGGGGGCGCCGGACTGGGACTGACCGCCGCACTGGGTGCCTCACCCGTGCGCGCGGCGGCCCGCCGTGCCCCGATCTCCGACCCCTTCCAGCTCGGCGTCGCCTCCGGCGAGCCGGCCCCCGACGGCGTGGTCCTGTGGACCCGCCTGGCCATGGACCCCGTCGCCCTCGACGGGCTCGGCGGCATGCCGTCGCGTCCCGTACCCGTCGAATGGCAGCTCGCCAAGGACGAGAACTTCCGCCACGTCGTACGGCGCGGCGCCGGCCTCGCCCGGCCCGAGGCCGCCCACAGCGTGCACGTCGAGCTCGACGGTCTGAACCCCGGCACCGAGTACTTCTACCGCTTCAAGGCCGCCGGCGAGATCTCCCCGGTCGGCCGCACCCTGACCAGCCCCCCGCGCGGCACGCGCGGCCGCGCGCTCAACCTGTCGTTCACCTCCTGCGCCGACTACCAGACCGGCTGGTTCACCCCCTACCGCCGGATGGCCGAGGACCAGCCCGACCTGATCGCCTTCCTCGGCGACTACATCTACGAGTACGGCGACTACAAGTACCCGGTGCGCGACCAGGCCGGGGGAGAGTGCTTCGACCTGGCGGGATACCGGCTCAGGCACGCCCAGCACAAGGCCGACCCGGAGTCCCAGCTGGCCCACGCCATCGCCCCCTGGGTGGTGGTGTGGGACGACCACGACATCGAGAACGCCTGGGCCGGCGACGTGCCCGAGCAGCCCGACCCGCCCTTCCTCGCCCGCCGGGCGGCCGCCTTCCAGGCGTACTACGAGAACATGCCGCTGCGCCGCGCCCAGAAGCCGGACGGGGCGGCGCTCAAGCTGTACCGGAGCATCCGCTGGGGCGCGATCGCCAACCTGCACCTGTTAGACACCCGCCAATATCGCGACATCTACCCCTGCACCGGCAAGAGCGGCACCGTCGGCGCCGATTGCCAGGAGCGGTTCGCCCCCAACCGCACCATCCTCGGCGCCGCCCAGGAAGCCTGGCTCGACGGCGAGCTGCGCGGCTCGAAGGCCACCTGGGACCTGCTCGGCCAGCAGGTCTTCTTCATGGAGATGGACTGGACCAACGGCGAGGGCAAGGGCTACTCCAACGAGGGCTGGGACGGCTACGTCGCCTCCCGCAACCGCCTGGCCGCCGCCATCGACGACTACAAACGCAACGGTGTCGTGCTCACCGGCGACGTGCACTCCCACTGGGCGGGGGAGATCAAGCGCGACTACCAGGACCCCGCCTCCAAGTCGGTCGCCGTCGAGCTCGTCACCACCTCGGTCACCAGCGCCGGCAACGGCCTGGACGAGTACCCGAACACGCAGGTCCTGCTCGACGAGAATCCGCACGTCAAGTTCTTCAACGGCCGCCGCGGCTACGTGCGGGCCAAGCTCACCGAGCGGGAGATGAAGGTCGACTTCCGCTCGCTGTCCCGCGTCACCGAGCCCTACGCCCCCGCCTACACCTCCGGCTCCTTCGTCATCGAGCCCGGCGACCCGGCGCTCCACCCAGCCTGACGGGACCCCCATGCGCACAACCACGGCCGCCCTCGCGGCGGCCCTCATCGCCCTGCCCTTCGTCCCGTTACCGGGCAATGCCGACGCCGCCCCGCAAGGGCCGCCGATGGGCTGGAGCAGCCGTACGCTCGGCTGCTCGGTCTCGGAGGCGTCCGTACGGCAGGCGGCCGACGCCCTGGCCGCGCTCGCCCCGGCCGGCTACGACCACGTCATCCTGGACGACTGCTGGCTGGCCGCCCAGCGTACGGGCGGCGCCCTGGCCCCTGACGCCACCCGCTTCCCCTCCGGCGTCAAGGCGCTGGCCGACTATCTGCACGGCAAGGGGCTCAAGCTCGGCCTGAGCCTGTCGGCGGGCACCAAGGCGTGCTCCGGCGGCGGCGCCGGCTCCTACAAGAGCGAGACCGCCGACGCCGAGCAGGTCAAGGGCTGGGGCGCCGACTACGTCAAGTACGACTGGTGCAACGTCCCCGCCGCCGACTTCCCCGGTCAGAACGTCCAGCAGATCGCCCAGACCCTCTACCCGCGCATGCGCCAGGCCCTCGGCGACGCGATCGAGTTCGCCATGAACAACGAGGACGGCAGCACCGTGCCGTGGCTGTGGGGCAAGGAGGAGCAGGCCACCACCTGGCGGACCAACGTCTACAACAAGCCCCTTCCCGACAGCTATCCGACCATGGTCGACGTCTGGGAGACCAACCAGCTCAGGGTCCAGTACGCGGGCCCCGGGAGCTGGGCGGACCCCGACCTGCTCCAGGCGGGCCGGGGCGGCATGACCGACGCCGAGTACCGCACCCAGGTCAGCCTCTGGGCCGTCGGCGCCGCCCCGCTCATCCTCCAGGCCGACCCGGCCAAGGCGCCGCCGGCGATCGTCGCCAACCCCAAGGTGATCGCCGTCGACCAGGACGCGCTGGGCGTGCCGGGCCGGCTCGTGACCTCCGACGGCTGGTACCACGTGCTGTCCAAGCCCCTGGCGAACGGGGATCAGGCGATCCTGCTGTTCAACGAGAGCGACCGGGCGGCGACGATCTCCACCAGGCTGAAGCCCGCCCGCTACCGTGTCGAGGAGCTGTGGACCGGCGCGGTCACGACCACGGCGGGCGACCTGGCGGCCCAGGTGCCCGCCCACGGGTCCGTGCTCTACCGGGTGAGCCAGAGCCGGGAGAAGGCCCCGCCCGCCGTGCTGGTGGAGGTGGATCCGCCCGCCTTCCCGGGCGACGACCATCCGTCCGTGCTCGAACCGGGCGTGGAACGGGAGGTCGTCACCAGGGTCACCAACACCGGGGGCACGGACCGGCTGCGCGACGTCGAGGTGGCGCTGGCCGTACCCGAGGGGTGGCGGGCCAGGGCGCGTACGGCCACCAGGACCGGGCGGCTGGACGGCGGCGAGAGCTTCACCGTGAAGTGGGCGGTCACGCCGCCCGCCGGAGCGGAGCTCAGGGACTACGAGATCACGGCGACCGCCGCCAAGTCCGCCGCCACCGCCGTCGTCAAGGTCGCGCGGGCGCCCGGCTCCGGCCGGACGTACCTGAGCGACCTGCCCTGGACCCGCGTCGCCAACTACTTCGGCCCGGTCGAGAAGGACACCAGCAACGGCGACAAGGCCGCCGGAGACGGCAGGCCGATCACCATCGAGGGGGTCACGTACGCCAAGGGGCTCGGTGCTCACGCGCCCGCCGACATCGAGTTCTACACCGCCGGCCGCTGCTCGGCCGTCGAGTTCCAGGCCGGGATCGACGACGAGGTGGGCCGGGCGGGCTCGGCCGACCTCGAAGTCTGGGCCGACGGCGGCCGGGTCGCCCACTCGGGCATCGTCACCGGCGCGCAACCCGCCAGGAAGGTCACCGCGTCCGTGACGGGCGCCACGTACGTCCGGCTGGTCGCGACCAACGGCGGCGACAACGCCACCTCCGACCACGCCGACTTCGCCGACGCCTCCATAACCTGCCAATAGGAAGAGAGCTCATGATCGTTCCCAAGCCCGTCCGGTACGAGATCCGGCAGGGGCGGTTCGTCCTCGATCGGGAGACCTCGGTGACGGCGCCGCCGCCGCTGGGCGAGGTCGCCTCCTGGCTGCGGGGCGAGCTGAGCCCGGTCGTCGGCGGGGAGCTGCTGCCGGGGCCGGGCTCGGGAACGATCACGCTCGGGCTCCGCGACGACCTGCCGCCCGAGGCGTACCGGCTGAGTGTGGCCGACGACGGCGTCATGATCGAGGGCGGTGGTCCGGCGGGGGTGTTCTACGGCGCGCAGAGCCTGCGGCAGCTGCTCCCGCCCGCCGCGTTCAGGAAGGCGTCGGCGGGCGGGCCGCTGGTGCTGCCCGCCGTCCTGATCGAGGACGAGCCGAGGTTCGGGTGGCGCGGCTGCATCCTCGACGTCGCCCGGCATTTCCTGGTCAAGCATGAGGTGCTGCGCTTCATCGACCTGATGGCCCTGCACAAGCTCAACGTGCTGCACCTGCACCTCACCGACGACCAGGGCTGGCGCGTCGAGATCAAGCGCTATCCCCGGCTGACCGAGGTCGGCGCCTGGCGCAAGGAGAGCCAGACCGGCTGGAACGGCGCCATGGACGGCCGCCCGCACGGCGGCTGCTACACGCAGGACGACATCCGGGAGATCGTGGCCTACGCGGCGCGCCGGCACGTCACCGTCGTGCCCGAGATCGACCTGCCCGGCCACACCCAGGCCGCCATCGCCGCCCACCCCGAGCTGGGCAACCTCGACACCCCGCTGGAGGTGCGCACCACCTGGGGCGTCGGGGTGAACGTGCTGAACGTCGAGGAGAGCACGATCACCTTCTTCCAGAACGTCTTCGACGAGGTGCTGGAGCTGTTCCCGAGCCCGTACGTGTGCGTCGGCGGCGACGAGTGCCGCAAGGACCAGTGGCGCGACAGCCCCGCCGCGCGGCGCCGCATCCGCGAGCTCGGGCTGCGGGACGAGGAGGAGCTGCAGAGCTGGTTCATCCGCCGCTTCGACGACTACCTGGCCGAGCGCGGCCGCCGGCTGGTGGGCTGGGACGAGATCCTGGAAGGCGGTCTCGCGCCGGGCGCCGTGGTGGCCTCCTGGCGCGGCGACCTCGGGGCGGTGTCGGCGGCCCGCGCCGGGCACGACGTGATCACCTGTCCCAACACCTCCGTGTACTTCGACTACCGGCAGGGGCCGGGGGAGGACGAGCCGGTGCCGTTCGGGACCGTGCTGACGCTGGAGGACGTGTATGCGTTCGAGCCGGTTCCGGAGGAGTTGCGCGACGATCCGGCCGGGGCGCGGGTCCTCGGGTCGCAGTGCGGTCTGTGGAGTGAGCTGATCGACTCCAACCGGCGCATGGACTACATGGCCTTCCCGAGGGTGGCGGCGTTCGCGGAGACGGTGTGGAGCCCGCCCGGCCGGGAC
Organism: Nonomuraea aurantiaca; assembly: GCF_020215705.1. Taxonomy (GTDB): domain Bacteria; phylum Actinomycetota; class Actinomycetes; order Streptosporangiales; family Streptosporangiaceae; genus Nonomuraea; species Nonomuraea aurantiaca. Next base: position 96,238 of record NZ_JAIWNB010000029.1, read on the forward strand.
CTGGCCGACTTCCGCCTGCGGCTGGCGGCCCACCTGCCACGGCTGTCGGCGATCGGGGTGGAGTACCGGCCGGAGGCGGGGCCGCTGCCCTGGCAGACCATGCCCGGCGTCCCCGGCCGCCCGGAGGACCACGCGCGGTGGCAGGCCAAGATCGACGCCTGGACGAGCAACCTCCGGAGTTAAAGCTCCACCGGCCCGCCGCTGCGCCAGTAGACGTTGTCGTGCCTCGACAGCAGGTCCTCGTCCACCAGGTAGCGGCGCAACGCCGCGTAGTCATCGTGGAAGGCCCGCAGCGCCACGTTCACGTCCTTCTCCGGATAGCGCACGCCGGGCTCGAACACCCGCGAGATGTAGCGCAGCACCACGAGCCGCTTGTCCCGTTTCGTGGGCATGGTCGCCAGCCGCCCGTCCACCAGGAACGTCCGGAGCAGCCGTTCCTCGGCGCCGACCGCGTCCGAGGGCTCAGCGGCCCGCGCCCGGAGCAGCTCGCGGAACTTCTCCGGCGCCGCCCGCCACGCGCCGTCCTCGCCGCGCACGGCCAGCCCACCGGCGGCCAGCCGGGCGAGGACCTTCGGCGACAGCCCGTCGGTGACACCGAGGACCAGCGAGGCGAACGCCCGGAGCGTGTCGTCCTGGGCGAGCAGACCGAGCACTCGTCGGTTCTCTTCATCGCTCATTCGGATATTTTGTCCCATGATCGCCGGATCGATGCCTGCGCTGGAACCCTCGCCGAATGTCCCGATCTTGAGACATTGTCATGACCTTATGACGAACTTGTCTATCGGAGACTTGAGGAACGGGCGTGTGCCGGAGCGCCCTTGCCAGTCCGCTCCGGCACACGGCTATCTCGTCAGAGCCGGTTGAGCCCCTGTACGTGCACCACCGCGCGGCCCTCCTCATCGGAGGCGGCCAGGTCGATCTGCGCGTCGATGCCCCAGTCGCCGTCACCCGCCGGGTCCTTGACGGTCTGGCGCACCTTCCACAGCCCGCTCTCCTCCTCGATGCGCAGCAGCGCGGGACCCCGCGCGTCGGCATCGGTGAAGATCTCCTCGTGCTCGGCGTAGTAGGCGTCGAGCGCCGCGCCCCAGTCGACGTCGGGCGCCAGCTCCGCCAGCTCGTCCTCCTTCTCGATGGCGCAGAGCTCGACCAGGCGGAACATCGCGTTGCGCACCAGCACCCGGAACGCCCGCGTGTTGGCGGTGACCGGGCGGACCTTGGCCTCCAGCTGCTCCTGGCGCTCCAGCGCCTCCCCGGGGTTGGCCAGCTGCTCCCACTCGTCGATCAGCGACGAGTCGACCTGCCTGACCAGCTCGCCCAGCCACTCGATCAGGTCGATCAGGTCCTCGGTCTTGAGGTGCTCGGGGACCGTGCGCGACAGCGTCCGGTAGGCGTCGGCCAGGTAGCGCAGCACCGTGCCCTCCGACCTGGCCAGCTCGTAGAACTGGATGTAGTCGGCGAACGTCATCGCCCGCTCGTACATGTCGCGCACCACGCTCTTCGGGCTGACCGTGTAGTCGCCCACCCACGGATGCCCGTGCCGGTAGGTCTCATAGGCCCCGAGCAGCAGATCGTCCAGCGGCATCGGATACATGACCTCGGCCAGCTGCTCCATCCGCTCCTCGTACTCGATGCCGTCGGCCTTCATCTGCGCGACCGCCTCGCCCCTGGCCTTCTTCAGCTGGGCCGACAGGATCTGGCGCGGATCGTCGAGGATGGACTCCACGATCGACACCATGTCGAGGGCGTAGCTCGGCGAGTCGTGGTCGAGCAGGTCGAAGGCGGCCAGCGCGAAGGTGGACAGCGCCTGATTGAGCGCGAAGTCCTCTTGCAGGTCGATCGTCAGCCTGGCCCGCCTGCCCTGCTCGTCGGCCTCCCTGAGCTGCTCCACGATGCCGCCCGCGAGCAGCGACCGGTAGATGGCGATGGCCTGGCTGATGTGCCGCCGCTGCCACTTGCGGTCCTCGTGGTTGTCGGTGAGCAGGTGCTTCATCGCCTGGAAGCAGTCGCCGGGCCGGTTGATGACCGCGAGCAGCATGGCGTTGGTGACCTTGAACCGGGAGTTGAGCGGCTCGGGCTCGGCGGTCTGCAGCTTCTCGAACGTCTCCTCGCTCCAGCCGACGAAGCCCTCCGGCGGCTTCTTGCGGGCGTAGCCGCGCCGCCGCTTCGGGTCGTCGCCGATCTTCGCCAGCGCCTTGGCGTTCTCGATGTCGTGCTCGGGCGCCTGGCAGGCGACATAGCCGATGGTGTCGAAGCCGGCCCTCCCGGCCCGGCCGGCGATCTGGTGGAACTCGCGGGCGCGCAGGCGGCGCACCTTGTTGCCGTCGTACTTGGACAGCGCGGTGAACAGCACGGTCCGGATCGGCACGTTGACGCCGACGCCGAGGGTGTCGGTGCCGCAGATGACCTTCAGCAGGCCGGCCTGGGCCAGCCGCTCCACCAGCCGCCGGTATTTGGGCAGCATCCCGGCGTGGTGGACGCCGATGCCGTGGCGTACGAGGCGGGACAGGGCGCGGCCGAACCGGGTGGTGAAGCGGAAGCCGCCGATCAGCGTGGCGATGGCCTCCTTCTCGGCCTTCGTCGACATGTTGATGGACATCAGGGACTGCGCCCGCTCCATGGCGGCGGCCTGGGTGAAGTGCACGACATAGACCGGAGCCTGGCCGGTGCGGAGCATCTCCTCCAGCGTCTCGTGGAGGGGCGTCATCCGGTAGGAGTAGATCAGCGGCACCGGCCGCTCGGTGTGCTTGACGACCGAGGTGGGCCGGCCGGTGCGCCGGGTCAGATCGCGCTCGAACATCGAGACGTCGCCGAGTGTGGCCGACATCAGGATGAACTGGACGTTCGGCAGCTCCAGCAGCGGCACCTGCCACGCCCAGCCCCGGTCGGGCTCGGCGTAGAAGTGGAACTCGTCCATGACGACCTGGCCGATGTCGGCCGCCGCGCCGTCGCGCAGCGCGACGTTGGCCAGGATCTCGGCCGTGCAGCAGATGATCGGGGCGCCCGGGTTGACGCTGGCGTCGCCGGTCATCATGCCGACGTTCTCGGTGCCGAAGACGGAGACGAGGTCGAAGAACTTCTCCGACACCAGCGCCTTGATCGGCGCGGTGTAGAAGGTGCGTACGTCCCTGGTCAGCGCGGCGAAGTGGGCGCCCGCCGCGACCAGGCTCTTTCCGGAGCCCGTCGGGGTGGACAGGATCACGTTGCTCCCGGAGACGACTTCGATGAGCGCCTCCTCCTGGGCGGGATAGAGCGTGAGCCCCCGTTCGGAGTTCCAGGAGACGAACGCGTCGAAAATAGCGTCCGGGTCGGCGTCGATCTCTTCCGGCAGTCGGTCAACGAGGAGGCTCACACCCTCTATCCTGCCGAAGTTTGCCGAATGCTCGAACCCGAGCCGGCCCGCCGGCCCGCGATTCCCGCGGGTTACGGGAGTTCGAGCTGGTAAAGGATGGTGTCGATCCATCGCCCGTGCTTGAAACCGACCGACTTCAGCCGGCCCGCCTCCGCGAATCCGAACGCCGCGTGCAGCTTCAGCGAGGCCGGGTCACCGCCGTCGGCGATCACCGCGATCATCTGCCGGGCGCCGCTCTCGCCGGTGCGGGCGATCAGCTCGCCGAGCAGCCGGCGTCCCAGCCCGCGCCCGGTCGCCTCCGGCGAGAGGTAGATCGTGTCCTCCACGGTGTGCCGGTAGGCCGGCTTGGGGCGGTAGCGCCCGCAGTAGGCGAACCCCAGCACCCGGCCGCCCTCCTCCTTGGCCACCAGGAACGGCAGGCCCGCCTCGGCGATCGCCGCCGCCTTCAGCCGCCACGCCGCCACGTCGAGGGGCGTCTCGTCGAAGGTGGCCACCGACTCCGTCACATAGTGCGCGTAGATCTCGGCGACGGCGGGCAGGTCAGTCTCGGACACAGGCTGGATGAGCGTCATAGAACCGCATTCTTAGACGATTCGTGTGACCATCATGTTTCCGCATCCTCACCCGCGCGTCACACGCGGGCCTTCGGGCCGGTGAGCAGCAGCCCGCCCACGATCGCCAGGGCCGCCAGGAACGGCGTGTTACCGGGCGCGAACCCCGCTGCGGTCAGCCCCAGCAGCCCGCCGCCGACCAGCCCCGCCGAGGTGAGCGCGCCGCGCCAGGTGGCCTTCCCGTACGGCAGGGCGGGCGGCTCCTCGAACCGGGAGAAGCCCTTCAGCAGCGGCCACATCACCAGGCAGAGCGCCCCGAACCAGATCGGCCACCCGGCGAACCAGGCCAGGCCGCCCGGCGTCGGCGTGTCGATGCCGAGACCGACGACCACCACGCCGGTGACCGCGAACAGCGCCGGCATGTGCCACAGATAGGCGGTCATGATGCGCGGCCCCGCCCAGGCGAGCAGCTTCTCGGTCCGCAGCCGCAGGATCCACGGCCGCAGCAGCGTGGCCAGCCCGATCTGGCCGATCGAGACGGCCAGCATGGCCAGCGTGGGCGGGGCCATGTTCGACACCTCGGCGCCGGGCAGGCCGATCATGCTGCCCGGGTACGGGCCGAACGCCACGAGCAGCGCCGCGGCCCCGAAGCCGCCGATCGCCATCAGGCCGGGGCGGCTCAGCCGTCCCTCGGCGTACCGGAAGCCGAGCTGGTGCACCGCCAGCCAGACGAACACGATGTTGAGGTAGCCGAGCGCGTCGACCCCGGTCGAGAACCGCGCCACGTCCGTCAGCACCGCTCCGGCCGCCAGCACGGCGGGGACGCGCAGGCCGTACCGGTCGTGCAGGCTCATCATGTACGGCGTGGCCGTGACCGCGATCACGTAGACGGCGAGGAACCACAGGAGCTGCCCGGTGAGCTGCGCGCCCACCTGCAGCGGCTGCGCGGGCACGCCCAGCGTGAGCAGCAACTGGGGGAGCGGGATCCAGACCGCGGCCAGCGGCAGCAGCGGCCAGGCCAGCCGGCGCAGCCGGGTGGCCAGCCACTGCGGCCCGCCGTGCGCCGCCCGGTCGAAGCTGACCGCGTTGGCGGCGCCGCCCGCGAAGAACACCAGCGGCATCACCTGGCTGACCCAGGTCACCACCCAGACACCCGGCGTCGCCAGGGCGTTGCCGGTGGTCAGGCGGGTGCCGTCGAAGGCGAGCACCGGGATCGTCCAGTGCTGCAGCACCACGAGCGCCATGCCGAACACCCGCAGGAGGTCGATGAACGGGTCCCTGACCGCCGCCCGCCTCGCCGGGGCGGAGCGGACCGGTGCGGCGGCCTCAGGCAGGGCCGCCGGATGCTCGAGCAACGCGGTCATGGGGCCTCGATTCATCGTGATGGTTCATCGTGAGGTGAGGCCTCAAGACTTCCGTCGCGGGCGGGCCGGCACAGTGCCGTGAGCCGCCCTCTTGCGGGAAGATCGCACCACCATGGAAGGTAGGGCAGGCCCTACCGCCATATACCGGCGCACAGGGTCGATCCGGGCCTGGCACAGTCGTACCGTGAACGCCATGCGCTCCCTCATGAGACGTGTCCTCCTGGACACGCGCTACACGCTGGTCGGCTTCCCCACGGCCGTCATCGCCTTCGTGCTGCTGGTCGCCGGCATGGCCGTCGGCGTGGGCACGACGGTCGTATGGATCGGCGTGCCCCTTCTCGCGGGGACGCTCATGATCGCCAGGGGGTTCGCGGACGCGGAGCGCGGCTGGCTCTCCGACGTGCTCAAGCGCCCGCCGGTGCGCCCGCGCTACAAGCCCGCGCCGGCGGGCGCGGGCCGGTTCCGCCGGCTGGTGAACCCGTTGACCAGCGGGCAGTCATGGCTCGACCTGCTGCACGGGATCTTCAACTTCCCCCTCGCCATCGTGTCGTTCGTGCTGACCATGGTGTTCTGGGCGATACCGATCGCCGGGCTGAGCTACCCGCTGTGGGGCGTCATCACCTCGCGCATCCCCGGCAACGAGGAGCTGCCCCAGCTGCTCGGGTTCGAGCAGAACTACTGGGTCAACTCGGCCTTCTACCTCGTGCTCGGCCTGCTCGGCCTGCTCATCCTGCCGTTCATGGTGCGCGCCGCCGCGCTGCTGCGCGCCGGGATCGGCCGGGCGCTGCTGACCGGGGTCGCCGAGCTGCAGGAGCGCATCGACGACCTGGCCGAGGGCCGGGCCGCGGCCGTCTCCGCCGAGGCCAACGCGCTGCGCAAGCTGGAGCGCGACATCCACGACGGGCCGCAGCAGCGGCTGGTCTCGCTGGCCATGGAGCTGTCCAGGGCGCAGCGGCAGATGCAGCGGGACCCCGACGCCGCGCAGGCCACGATCAGCTCGGCGATCACCGCCACCCGCGAGACGCTCGACGAGCTGCGCGCCCTGTCACGCGGCATCGCGCCGCCCATCCTGTCGGACCGCGGCCTCGCCCCGGCCCTGGCCGCCCTCGCCGGACGCTGCACCATCCCGGTCGACCTCGACGTGCAGACCGTCCGGCGCTACCAGGCCTCCGTCGAGAACGCCATCTACTACGTCGTCGCCGAGACGCTCACGAACGTCGCCAAGCACAGCCGCGCCACCGTCTGCACGATCCAGCTCGTCCACATCGGTGACATTCTCATGCTCACCATCGGGGATGATGGGGTCGGCGGCGCGCACGTCGCCAAGGGACATGGTCTCGCCGGTCTGGCCGACCGGCTCCGCGCGGTCGACGGGGAGCTGGCCGTGCAGTCACCGGACGGCGGGCCGACGGTGATCGTGGCGGAGGTGCCGTGCGGGTAGTCGTGGCCGATGACGCGGTTCTGATCAGGGAGGGCCTGGTCAGATTGTTGGAGGAGTTCGGCTGCGAGGTGGTCGCGACGGCGGGTGACGGCGACGGTCTCGTCGAGGCGGTGGCCGAGCATCGGCCGGACGTGTCCGTGGTCGACGTGCGGATGCCGCCGTCGTTCACCGACGAGGGGCTCAGGGCCGCCGTGGAGGCGCGCCGCCGGGTTCCGGGGGCGCCGGTGCTGATCCTCTCGCAGTACGTCGAGGTCTCCTACGCCGACGACCTGCTCGCCGATGCCCGGGGCGCGGTGGGCTACCTGCTGAAGGACCGGGTCGTGGACGTGGACGAGTTCATGGAGGGCCTGCGGCGGGTCGCCGCGGGCGGGACCGTGTTCGATCCTCAGGTGGTGTCCCAGTTGATGGTGCGCAGGCGCAGGGACGACCCGTTGGCGCAGCTGACGCCGCGGGAGCGGGAAGTGCTCGGGCTGATGGCCGAGGGCAAGTCCAATCCGGCCATCGGCAGGCAGCTGGTCATCAGCGACGGGGCCGTGGAGAAGCACATCAGGAGCATCTTCAGCAAGCTCGGACTCTACGCCGACGACAGCGATCAGCATCGGCGCGTGCTGGCCGTCCTCGCCTATCTGCGGTCCTGACCCGCCCTGAACACCTTCGGGCGCCGGCCGGTCCGCGCGGCGTTCCGCGCGGACCTGGCCGCCCGGTGGTCAGCCGAGCGCGTCGACCAGCTTCTTGCGCTGCTGGGCGCCCAGGCCGCCGAGGCGGCGCTTCTCGTCGACGCCGGCCTCCTCCATGAGCGCGGTGGCCTTGGCCGGGCCGACGCCCTTGACGGCGCGCAGGGCCTGCGACACCTTGATCTTCTTGGCGATGTCGTCGTCGCGCTCCAGCAGCTGCGCGAAGGTCAGCTCACCGGCCTTGACCTTGCCCAGCAGGGCGGTGCGGGCCGCGCGTGCCTCCGCGGCCTTCTCCAGAGCCGCCTTGCGCTGCTCGGGGGTGAGAGTCGGAAGTGCCATCTCGGTTCTCCTCGGGGAGTTTGGGGTCGGGGATTCCTGTAACCCGTAGTGCAGTGGCTAATCATGGCGGATACCAGCGGTTCGTGTTGCGAAAAGCGCCCGCTCAGCGGGTGCGCCACGCCGAAACGGCCGTCTTGGCGCCCGCCGCCTCCCGCGCGAGCGTGCCTCCGCTGACGCCCATGCCGCCGCCCACGAGGTTCTCCTCACCGTAGCCCGCCTACCCGGCGACACCGCCTCTGAGGCCCGCGAAACGGCCTCCGACCAGGTCATGGAGGTCGCCGGCCGGGCACCGCCCGCCTGGCCGGGCCGCCGGGCGGCGGGCGATCTCGCGCCTTCCGGGACGCCGGATCCGCGAGATCACGGCTCGGGTGGGCGGTTTCCGCCCTTGCGCGTGGTATCCGTCACATTCGGCATTCGGGCGTGTCGCGAGCACCTCGATCGGTCCGGCAACGCTTCGGTGAGGTGGGGTTGTTGCAGGTCAGGGGGTATGCGTGCGTACCATGACGACATGGGGGTGCTCTTCGGGGGAAGGAGCAGGATGCTGGATCAAGGCTGCCCCGCGCTTCACGGGGCCGAGCTCGATCCGCAGGTCTTCGTCACGTGCCGCCGCGCCAGGATTCGACGCCGGAGACGGTGAGGAACATGTCGAACACCGACTCCATGGCGCCGACCAGCGGACCCTGCCAGCCCAGGGCCGAGGGGGCGATCACGGGCGGCCGTTCGTGGCGGATCGTCATCAGACCGCGGCCGAACGAGTCCATGAGGGTGGGCAGGGCGCGGTCGTACAGGTCGACGCCCAGGCCGGACAGGGTCACGACCGCCGGATCGTGCGCGTTCACCAGTGCCGCCAGTCCCCGGCCCAGCGCCTGCGCGTTCGTCCTGACCGCGCGCAGCGCCGCCCCGCCGCCCGTGTGGTCATGCGGGCTCGGAACCTGGCCGCCGCCCGTCGCGTCGCCTGTGCCGCCGCCGGTCCCGCTGCCCGTCCCGCCTCTCGCTCCGCTGCCTGCTTCTGCGCCTGCTTCGGCGGTGGCGAGGATGCGGCGGGCGTCGTCGCGGCCCTGGCCGCCGCCGTACGCCAGGCCCATGTGGCGCAGGAGCGCGTTCGCCCCCACCTCCATTCCCCAGCAGCCGTGCGCGCCGCACATGCAGGGCGCGTCGCCGCCCGTGAGCGGCATGTGGCCGAACTCCGCGCCCATCCCGCCGGCCCCTTCCAGCGGGCGCCCGTCCACCACGAGCACGCCGCCGAGGTCGAAGTCCACGTGGACGTGCAGCCCCACCCCGATCCCGCGCAAGCGTCCCCGGCGCGCCTCGGCCAAGGCCGCGAAGGCCGTGTCGTTGCCCACCCGCGGCCCGCCGCCCGGCACCGCGGCGCCGAGGCCGAGCAGGGCGGGCACGTCCACCGAGCGCCAGCGCAGGTGGGCCACGTCCACCAGGCCGCCGTCGCGCACCGGCCCCGCCACCGCCAGGCCCACCCCGATCACCCGGGACCCGAGCCGTCCGAGCTGCCCGCGCAGCACCTCACCGAGCGGCCTCAGGGCTCCCTCCGGCGTGCCGTCGTGGCGCCGTACGTCCAGGACGGAGACGCGCCCGCCCAGCTCGCAGGCCGCGACCTCCCACGAGTCCTCCCGGAGGTCCACAGCCAGCGCCAGCGGCCCCTCGGGATGCGGGCCGGGCACCTGCGTGGGCCGTCCCCTGCCGTGCGCCGCGGCCGGCTCCTCGTGCAGCAGCCGGTCGTCCGCCAGGCCGCTGACCAGCACCGATGCCGTGCCTCGGGCCAGCGCCAAGTCCTGGGTCAGACGGGATCGGGTGCGCGTCGCGCCGCAGTCGTGCACGGCCCGCAGCAGCCGCACCCGGTTGTACGCCCGCAGCCCGGCACTCGTCGTTGCCCCATTCGTCACCATTGTCGAAGCCTCATCCGGGTTATTATGCTCTAGCCGTGAACAAAATTGACGCCAGGCGCGCCCGTATCGCAGTCTTCTCCTTCTTCTTCCTCAGCGGGTTAGTGATGGGCCTGTGGGCGGCGGGGTTGCCGTCGCTCAACGACCGCCTGGATCTCGGCCCGGCTCGGCTCGGCAGCGTCCTGCTGCTGGTCTCGGGCGGCGCGCTGGTGTCGATGCTGGTGGCGGGGCCGCTGGTGGACCGGTGGTCGAGCAGGGTCGTCTGCTGGGTCGGCGGCCCGCTGTCGGCGGTCGTCCTGCTCGGACCCGCCCTGGCCTCCTCCTACCTGGCGCTGGCCATCCTGGCCGTGTTGTTCGGGATCGGCCTGGGGGTGGCCGAGGTGGCCATGAACTCCCACTCGGTCGAGGTCGAACGCGTCTACGGCCGGCCGATCATCTCGGCCTTCCACGGGACGTGGAGCCTGGGCGGCGCCGCCGGCGGCGCGCTGACCGCCGGGGCGCTGAAGGTGGGCGTGGACCCGCAGGCACTGCTGGTCGCGGCGGCGATCGTGGTGCCGTTCCTGTACGTTCCGGCGGCGCGGATGCTGCTGCCGGACCCGCCCCGGCACGTCACCCGGGACGAGAGCGCGACCGGGAGCAGCCCGCTGCGCTGGGGGCTGGTGGCCCTGCTGGGCCTGGCCGCGTTCGCCGGGCACCTGAGCGAGGGCGCCGCCATCGACTGGGCCGCCCTGCACGCCCGCTGGGTGCTGCACACCGACCCGGCCGCCGCGCCGATCGCCTACACGATCTTCGCGGTGGCCATGACGACGGTGCGGCTGCTGGGCGACCCGATCCGGGCGCGCCTCGGCTCGGTGCGCACGATCCAGCTCGCCGGCGTGCTCGCCACCTGCGGCTACGTGCTGGTCCTCGTCGCTCCGCTCACCGCCGACGCGCTCCAGGTGGTGTGCGCGTGGTCCGGCTGGGCGCTCGTGGGCGTCGGGCTGGCCACCGTGGTACCGGTGATCTTCAGCGCGGTGGGCGCGGCGGGCAGCCGGGTCGGCCGCGCGCTGGCGCTGGTGACGGCGTTCGGCTACAGCGGGCTGCTGGTGGGGCCCGCGCTGCTCGGCTATCTCGCGGAGTCCTGGACGTTGCGGTTCGCGCTGATCGTCCCGGCGCTGCTGGCCGCCGCGGTCGCCCTCGCGGGCGCTCCGGCCATCCGCGCCTTGAGCCGCGTCCCCGTACCCGTCCCGGCGGACTCGCGCTGACCTGATCCGGTACGAGCTTCCCCGACCCGGGTCCCGTCCCCGTTCCCGCCCCGTCCCGGCCTCGCCCCGCTACGAGCGCCGCCTGGCTCCGCCCGGAGCCGGGCGGCGTGCGTTGACCTCGCGTTATGTGATCGTGACTTGACCCCGTACGTAACGTGCATGTTTCATGTCCCACACACCGTAAACGTTTACAGTGACTTTACGGAACCGTTGACGCGCCTGGAGGGACAGCCTTGGCCGACGGACCCACGATCACCACGATCGCCGAGCGCGCGGGCGTCTCCATCGCCTCGGTCTCGCGGGTGCTGAACGGCCTGCCGACCAGGCAGGAGACCGTGCGCAAGGTGATGGCCGCCGCCGACGAGCTCGGTTACGTGCGCAACGCCGTGGCCAGGTCGCTCAAGTCGCGCCGCACGCACCAGGTCGCCTTCGCCATGGCCGACATCGGCAACCCGGCCTACCTGGCCATGCTGCGGGAGATCCAGCCCGTGCTCAAGGCGGCGGGCTACCGGCTGGTCCTGCACTCGACCGACGCCGTCGCCGCCGACGAGATCGACGTGCTGCACAGCCTCGGCGAGCGCTACGTCGACGGGCTGATCATGAGCCCGCTGCGCGTCACCGAGACGCACCTGCGGATGCTCGCCACCGCCAGGGCGCCGGTCGTGATCATCGGCTCGGTGCCCGACGGGACACCGGTCGACAACGTACGCGCGGACTCGCGCACCGGTGTCAGGCTCGCCATCGACCACCTGCACATGCTCGGCCGCCGCCGGATCGGCATGGTCAACGGCCCGCTCGACACCGTGCCGGGAGCCGCCCGCGGCGCCGCGTACCGGGAGGCGCTGGCGGCGGTCGGCCTGCCGTACGAGGAGAAGCTGGTGGAGATCGGCGACTTCTACCGCGCGGAGGGACGCCGCGCGGTGGAGACGCTGCTGCGGCGGGTGCCCGACATCGACGCGCTGATGTGCGCCAACGACCTGATCGCGCTGGGCGCGCTCGACGTGCTGCGCGCGGCGGGCAAGCGGGTGCCGCAGGACGTGGCGGTGGTCGGCATGGACGACACCGACCTGGCCGCCGCCTCCTGGCCGTCGCTCACCAGCGTCTCGCTGGGCTCCGCCGAACGCGGCAAGGCCGCCGCCGAGCTGCTGCTCGACCGGCTGCAACACGGCGATCGCGAGCCCCGCCTGGTCACCGTCCTGCCCCGCCTGGTGGTCCGCGCGTCCACGGCGGGCGAGGGGTCCGAGGGAGGAAGGTCTTCATGACGGCGACCGCGACCAGGCCCCCGCAGACGCGGCGCAGGCGACCCAGCGGCGTCTCGCGGCAGAACCGCGAGATGTGGGTGCTCATGCTGCCCGCGCTGGTGCCGGTCCTGCTGTTCAGCGTGGGCCCGCTGCTCTACGGCATCGGCCTGGCGTTCACCGACGCCGAGTCGGGCCGCAACCACGTCACCAGCTTCGTGGGCCTGGAGAACTTCGGCACGCTGCTGGCCGACGAGGAGTTCTGGGCGTCGATCAGGATCGGCCTGATCTGGGCGGTGTCGGTGACCGTGCTGCAGTTCCTGGCCTCCCTGGGACTGGCGCTGCTGCTCAACCAGAAGCTGTGGCTCAGGGGGCTGGCCCGGGTGCTGGCCGTGGTGCCGTGGGCGATGCCGCCCGTGGTCATCGGCCTGATGTGGCGGCTGGTCTACCACCCCGACGCCGGCATTGTGAACACCACGTTCGGCACCGACATCAACTGGCTCGCCGACTTCTCCTGGGCCCTGCCGGCCATCATCGTCATGGGCGTCTGGAGCGGCATGCCGCAGACCACGATCGTCCTGCTGGCCGGTCTGCAGGGCATCCCCAAAGAGCTCTACGAGGCGGGCGAGGTCGACGGGGCGGCCACTTGGCGGAAGTTCTGGAGCATCACGCTGCCGCAGCTGCGGCCCGTGATCGTCACCATCACCTCGCTCGACTTCGTGTGGAACGTCAACCAGTTCACCCTCGTCTACGTGCTGACGCAGGGCGGTCCCGGCGGGCGGACCAGGCTGCCGATGCTGTTCGCCTACGAGGAGGCGTTCCGCTACGGCTTCTTCGGCTACGCGGCGACCATGGGCGTCACCATCGTGATCGTCGTGCTGGGCCTGCTCGGCTTCTATCTCTGGCGGCAGATGCGGGAGGCGTCATGAAGAAGATCCCGCAGTACGCGGCGCTCCTGGCCTACATGGTCTTTCTGGCGTTCCCGCTGGTGTGGCTGCTGTCCACGGCGCTCAAGACGCCGCAGGAGATGGCCAACCTGCACCCGACGTGGATCCCTGACCGGCCGACGCTGGCCAACTTCAGCGACGCCTTCGGTGAGCAGGACCTGGTGGGAGCCGGGCTGCGCAGCCTGATCGTGGCCCTGTCCAGCTCCGTTCTGACGGTCGCCGTCTCGCTGCCCGCCTCCTACGCGCTGGCCCGCTACAAGGGCGTGCTCAAGCGGGTGGCGCTCGGGTGGGTGCTGGTCAGCCAGGTGTTCCCGTTCATCCTGATCATCATTCCGCTGTTCATGGTGCTCAAGCAGCTCGACCTGGTCAACACGCTGTTCGGGCTGGTGGTCGTGCACGTGACGTTCACGCTGCCGTTCGCGCTGTGGATGCTCCAGGGGTACGTGCGCTCCGTGCCGCGCGAGCTGGAGGAGGCCGCGGCCATGGACGGCGCGACCCGCCTGCGCTCGATCATCAGCATCGTCGCGCCGCTGCTCGCGCCGGGCGTGGTGGCGACGCTGCTCTTCTCGTTCATCTCCTCGTGGAACGAATTCCTGTTCGCGCTCGTGGTCCTCAAGGACCCCGATGTGATGACGCTGCCGCTGACGCTGGTGAGGTTCACCGGCCCTGAGGGAGTGTCGAGGCTCGGCCCGCTGGCCGCGGCGTCGCTCATGGCGACGATCCCGAGCCTGATCTTTTTCGCAATCATCCAGCGACGGCTGAGGTCCGGCCTGATGGCCGGCGCTGTGAAGGGCTAGGAGGCTCTTATGCGTATCAAATCCGCGTTGGCGGCGGCGGCGATCGTCGCGCTGGCCGCCGGGTGCGGTGGGGGCGGTGGCGACGCCGGCTCCGGCGAGTCCGCCAAGCCCGGGGAGCCCGTCAAGCTCAACTTCCTCAGCCTCGCCTGGCAGAAGGAGTCGGTCGCGGCCAACAAGCAGCTCGTCGACGAGTGGAACAAGGCCAACCCGACCATCCAGGTCACCTACGTCCAGGGCAGCTGGGACAACGTCAACGACCAGCTCGTCACCTCCTTCGAGGGCGGCGACCCGCCGGACGTCATCCACGACGACTCCCCGGCCCTGTCGGGCTTCGCCTCCAAGGGCTACCTGCTCGACATCAAGGACAAGGTGCCCGCCGACCTCAAGAGCGACATCCCGCAGCCCGCCTGGGACACCGTCACCTTCGACGACGGCAAGGGCAACCAGGGCGTGTACGGCGTGCCGTTCCTCCAGGAGTCGCAGGTCATCATCGCCAACAAGAAGCTGCTCGACGCGGCCGGCGTGCGCGTCCCCACCTCCGACAACCCGTGGACGTGGGACGAGTTCGCCGAGGTCAGCAAGAAGCTCACCAAGAGCGGCTCCTTCGGCGTGGCCTGGCCCATGAAGTCGCCGGTCAACAAGACGCTGAACCTGGCGCTCAACTTCGGCGGCACCTTCTTCCAGACCACCGACGGCAAGACGACCGTCAAGGTGGGCCCGGAGGAGAAGCAGGTCCTCCAGCGCATCCACGACCAGCTCTACAAGGACAAGTCCGCCGACACCTCGGCGCTCGGCATGGGCACCGCCGACCCGCTGCCCGGCTTCTTCGCCGGCAAGTACGCCATGCTGCCGGTCGGCGTCTACCTGCGCCAGCAGGTCGTCGAGCAGGCCCCCAAGGGCTTCGACTGGGTCACCCTCCCGCCGCTGAAGGGCACCTCCAGCGACCAGGGCGCGGTCTCGCAGACCCTGTCCGTCGCCGCCGACAGCAAGCACCCGGAGGAGTCGCTGAAGTTCATCTCCTTCTTCCTCAACGGCACCAACCAGGCCAAGCTCGCCAAGGGCGACTGGCTGCTGCCCACCTCCGCCAAGGCCGCCGCCGACCCGGCGATGACCACCAAGGAGAACGGCTGGGACGTGGCCACCGCCTCCGCCAAGAACCTCGTCGTGGCGCCGTTCCTCAAGGTCAACGGGTTCGACGAGTGGAAGAGCAAGGTCGCGACGCCGATCCTGCAGCAGTACTTCGCCAACAAGATCTCGATCGACGACGCGGCGGCGAAGCTGGTGGCGGACGGCAACAAGGTGCTGGAGCGGTACCAGCGGTGACTTATCGGGACAGGGCCCGGGGGTGTCTGCTCGGCCTGGCGGCCGGCGACGCCCTCGGGGCGCCCGCGGAGAACCTCACGCCGCCGGAGATCCGCCGGCGGTGGGGCCGGCTCACCGAGATCGAGGGTGGGGGCACGGACGACACCGAGTACGCCATCTTCGCCGCCTCGCTGCTGGTCCGGCACGGGCACGCGCTGACCTCGGCCGACGTGGCCCACGCCTACCGTACGGAGATCATCCCCCGGGTGACCGGCCCGATGCGCGGCGCCGGGTTCTCCGAGCTCGGCACCATCGAGGCGCTCAGGCGCGGGCTGGAGCCGCCGCTGACCGGACTCGTCCATCAGCACGGCTGGTCCGACGGGCTGGCCATGCGGGCGGCGCCGTACGGCGTGTTCTGCCCCGGCGACCCGGCGGAGGCCGCCCGGCTCGTCGAGGAGGACGGGCGGGTCAGCCAGTCGGGCGAGGGCGTGCTGGGCGGCCGGGCGGTCGCCGGGGCGGTGGCCGCCGCGATGACCGGGGCCGCGCCGCATGAAGTGGTGGCCGCCGCGCTGTCGGTGATCCCCGCGGACTCGTGGACGGCCCGCGACATCGTCCGGGCCCGCGACGTGATCGTCGCGAGCGACGCTGACGTTGCGAGGGACTCGGCCTTCGCGCGGGACTCGGACGCTTCGAGCGATGTCGAGCTGCCGGTCGTCGAAGCGCTTCACCAAGCCGTGGTGGTCGAGCACTACCCCTGGACCGACGTGGCGCCCGAGGCCGTGGCGCTCGCCCTCGCCGCGTACCTGGCGGGCGGCGGCGACGTCGAGGCGACCGTCACGTTCGGGGTGAGTCTCGGCCGCGACGCCGACACCATCGGCGCCATAGCCGGCGCCATCGCGGGTGCCGGGCAGGGGCGGGACGGCGTACCGGAACGCTGGGCGAGCAGGATAGGCCCCGTGACGGGCAAATGCCTGCCCGTCGTGGCCGGCAGGCACGTGCTGGACGTCGCCGACGAACTGGCGGAAGGACTGTAGGACGCATGTCGGGGGACAGGATCGCGGGAGCCTTCGTCGGGCTCGCCGTGGGAGACGCCGTGGGCTGGCCCGCCACCAGGCACCGGTCGGCGCTGCACGCGCCATGGAGCAGGCGGCTGCTGCGCGAGCTCGACACGTTCGCGGAGGAGCACCGGGTGACCACGCTGCCGGTGCCGTTCGCGCTGAACCAGCCCGTGGCGCCGCTGGCCGTCGGCCCGTCCGACGACGCCGAGTGGCTCGCCTGGACGGTGCGTACCATCGACCGGCCGCGCGCCGAGGCGTTCGGTGAGCTGGTGGGCCGCGAGGACATCCGGGCGCGGATCTCGGTGGCCACCGCGCTCGGCAGCCTGGCCAAGGGCGTCGAGCCCCCGGCCAGCGGCCACGACAATCCCCACCATTTCGACGACGCCGCCGCCGTCAGGGCGGTCGCCTTCGGCGCGCTCGGCCGTGACCCGGCCGAGGACGCCCAGGTGACCAATGCCGGGGACGGGCTGCTCGGGGCCCTGGCCATGGCGGCCGCGGTGGCCGAGGCGGTGGCGACGGGCTCGGCCGCCGCGGCGGCCGGGGCGGCGCTGGCCGTACTGCCGCCCGACACGGCCATCGGGCACAACGCCCGGCTGGCGCTGGACGTGGCGCGGAAGGCGGGCGACGCGTTCGCCGCCGTGCCCGCGCTCGACGCCGCGCTGCTCGACCACGTCTACAGCTACGGAGTGGGCGCCGCGCAGACGGTGCCCGTGGCGCTGGCGCTGGCCGTGGCGGCGGGCGGCTCACTGAGCGCGGCCGTACCCGCCGCCGCGTGCCTGGCCGCGCTGGCCGACTCGGCGCCCGCGCTCACCGGGGCGCTCACCGGAGCGTGCGGCGGGCTCGACGCGATCCCGGAGGGGTGGACCGCGTCGGCGCGCACACTGGCAGGGTGCTGTCTGCCGGAACTGGCAGGAGAAGATCTCATCGAACTCTTGGAGGAACTCGCATGACGCCGCTTGAGGACAGGGCGACCGGCTGCGTGGCGGGGGCGGCGGTCGGTGACGCGCTGGGCGGCGCCACCGAGGGCTGGACTCCCGAACAGATCACCACCAGGTACGGCGGGCACGTGGAGGGCATCGTGCCGCCGTACAACGAGGACTGGCGCAACGCCCGGCCCATCGCCCCCTATCACAAGGGCGACGGCCACATCACCGACGACACCCTCATGACGCACGCGCTCATCCGCGTCTACGAGAAGGTCGCGGGTCACCTCGGGGCGTACTCGATGGCCGAGCACTTCGTACCCGAGCTCATGGGCGAGCGCCGGTGGATCCCCGAGCTGGAGGCCGAGGCGCTGCCGCTCCAGCGGATCTTCCTGGCCGAGAAGTGGATCGTCGCCCGGCTGCACTACGGCCACGTGGACCCGCGCGAGGCCGGCGTCGGCAACATCGTCAACTGCGGCGCGGCCATGTACGTGGCGCCGGTCGGCATCGTCAACGCCGCCGACCCCGACGCCGCCTACGCCGAGGCCATCGACCTGACCGGCGCCCACCAGTCGAGCTACGGCCGCGAGGCGGCCGGCGTCATGGCGGCGGCCGTCGCCGAGGCCGTGCGGCCCGGCGCGACCTTCGACTCCGTGGTGGCCACCTGCCTGCGGCTGGCCAAGGACGGCACCAGGGCCGCCATCGAGGCGGTCTGCGAGGCGGCCGCCGGGCTCGGCCACTGGGACGGGTCGTTCGAGACGCTGCGCGCGGCCATGCGGCCGTTCGACACGGTCGCCGACACCTACCGCGACCAGGGGCTCGGCGCACGTCGGCCGAGCCGGGTGCACAGCATCGAGGAGCTGCCGCTGGCGCTGGGCTTCCTCGTGGTGGCCAAGGGCGACTACCGCGACACCGTGCTCGGCGGCGTCAACTACGGCCGTGACGCCGACTCGATCGCCTCCATGGGCGGCGCCATCGCCGGCGCCCTGGGCGGGCTCGGCTCGATCCCGGGCGAATGGGTCACGCAGGTGGCCGAGGCGAGCCGTACGGACCTGGAGGCCCCCGGCCGGGTGATCGCCGAGGTCGCCCGCCGGGTGCACGCCGACGACGCGGCCCGCCGCCGCGCCGTCGAATCCGCCTTCGCCGCCCTCGACGGCCGATGATCCGCCTCAACCGGCCGAGGGCGCGCATCGGCTGGGCGCGGTCGGAAGGGCCGGTGGGCCGATGATCCGCCTCACCTGGGTGCAGCCCGAGGATCTGGTGGGCCACGAGCTGCGCCAGGCCGCCGAGGACGGCAGGGACGTGCGCGACATCGCCGAGCGGTGGCATGCCGCGGGCGGCCACGACGCCCCGCCGCGCGCCGGGGCCTCCGAGCCCGGCGCGCTCAGGCTGCGGCCGCTCGCCGAGGACCTGCTGGACGAGCTGGCCGCCATCCCGTCGCCGCTCGACCTCGACGAGCCGTCCGACCTGCCCGCTATCATCGCCGCCTGCCCGAACTGGCCCGCTCCCGCGGTTTTGCGGGAGGTCGATCCGGGGCGCGTGCTCGGTGCCTGGCAGGGCAGGGCGGCGGGCTGCGTGCTCGGCAAGCCGGTCGAGAAGATCCCCCGCGCGGGCATCAGGGAGATCGCCGAGGCCACCGGCAACTGGCCCATCACCGGCTGGTTCACCGCCAAGGGCCTGCCCGGCGACATCGCCGAACGCTGGCCGTGGAACCGGCGCAGCGCCGTCAACTCCCTGGCCGAGAACATCGACGGCGTCCCCGAGGACGACGACCTGAACTACCCGCTGCTCGCCCTGTCCGTCCTGGAACGGCACGGCCGCGGCTTCACCACCGACGACGTGGCCAAGCTGTGGCTCGACGAGCTGCCCGCCGGCCGTACGTTCACGGCGGAACGGGTCGCCTACCGCAACCTTCTGGCCGGGGCCGAGGTGCCGGAGACGGCGACGTACCGTAACCCGTTCCGCGAGTGGATCGGCGCGCTGATCAGGACCGATGTGTACGGGTGGGTCAATCCCGGCGATCCGGCCACCGCGGCCGAGTACGCCTGGCGCGACGCCCGCCTCACCCACACCGCGAACGGGGTCTACGGCGCCATGTTCGCCGCCGCCATGTGCGCGAGCTCCCTGGTCGCCGCCTCCGCCGCCGAGGTGGTCGAGGCCGGGCTGTCCGTAGTCCCGACGCGATCACGGCTCTACCAGGCGGTACGGCAGGCGGCAGAGGACGCCTCGGCGGAGAGTGACTTCGAGCGGGTCGTCGACCGGCTGCACGAGCGGCACGGCGCCCTGCACTGGGTGCACACGATCAACAACGCCGCCCTGGTCGCCGCCACGCTGATCCACGGCCGGGGCGACTTCACCGCCACCATCGCCGGAGCGGTCGCCGGCGGCTGGGACACCGACTCGGCGGGCGCCACGGCCGGGTCCGTCGCGGGCGCGCTGAACGGCGGGGTCCCGGAGCGGTGGAGGATGCGCGACTCTCTGGCCAGCAGCTTGACCGGCTTCGACGGGGTGGGGCTGGGCGATTTGGCCCGCCGTACACAGGAGATGATGAGGACATGATCTCGGTCTTCGGCAGCGCGAACATGGACCTCGTCGCCTACGTGTCCCAGGCCCCCAAGCGGGGCGAGACGGTCACCGGGCGCGGGTTCCGTACCATTCCCGGCGGCAAGGGCGCCAACCAGGCGATCGCGGCGTCCCGCGCGGGCGCCGTGGTGGCGTTCCTGGGCGCGGTGGGTGACGACGGCTTCGGCGCCGAGATGCGCACCACCCTGGCCGCGGCCGGAGTGGAGGTCGCCCAGCTGCGGCAGGTGCCCGGTCCCAGCGGCATCGCGCACATCGTGGTCGACGACGAAGGCGGCAACTCGATCATCGTGGTGCCCGGCGCCAACGGCACCGTCACCGGGCCCACGGCGGACGACGTCGCGGTGATCGCCGGTTCACGGGCGCTGCTGCTCCAGCTGGAGCTGCCCATGGACGCGGTGATCGCCGCCGCCCAGGCCGGGCAGGTGTCGGGCGTACCGGTGATCCTCACCCCCGCGCCCGCCCAGCCGCTGCCGGACGCGCTGCTCGACGCGGTCACGCTGATCGTCCCGAACGAACACGAGGCCGCCGCCATCACCGGGACCGACTCCACCGAGGCGGCGTTGGAGGCGCTGCTGGAGCGGGTCCCGGAGGCCGTCATCACGCTGGGCTCCGAAGGGGCGCTGTACGGCTCGCGATCAGGCGAGCGGCTGCGCGTACCCGCCGTAAAGGTGAAGGCAGTGGACACCACGGCGGCCGGGGACACCTTCGTCGGCGCGCTCGCGGTCGCCCGCGCCGAGGGCCTCCCCGCCGCCGCCGCACTCCGCTTCGCCTCGGTGGCGGCGGCGCTGTCGGTGCAGCGCGAGGGCGCGAGCACGTCGATGCCCAGCCGCGCGGAGATCGACGACGCGCTCGCCTGATGGTCGGCAGGTGGGGGTGGTGCCCTGCGGCAGGAATGCCGACAGGGCCGTGCGTCACTCGTGTCGGCTTAGGCCAGCGCCGGCTGCGGATGTAGGAGCCGCAGTCACGCGCCGAGCAGGTGGCGGCCTACGGTGACCTGTCCGACCCTGGACCGCATCCAGTGAACCTCACCGGTTGTAGAGCCTGCGTGCCCACAGATAGCTGACCAGGGCGATGCCCGCGCTCCACACGGCCGCCTCCAGAAAGCTGGACCCGGCCGGCCGGCCGGCCAGCAGCGTGCGCAGCGTCTCGATGACGGGGGTGGCCGGCTGGTGCTCGGCGAACCAGCGCAAACCGGTCGGCATCGACTCGGGCGGGACGAAGCCGCTGCCGAGGAACGGCAGCAGCATCAGCGGCATCGGCAGGTTGCTGGCCGTGGCCACATTCTTGGTGACCATGGCGAGCGCGACCGACAGCCAGGTGATCGCGAAGGTGAACATGGCCAGCACACCGACCACGCCGAGCCAGTCCAGCGCCGAGGCGGATGGGCGGAACCCGATCAGCAACGCCACCACGGTCACCATGGCGATCGCGAGGAACGTCTGCACCATCGCCCCGAGTACGTGCCCGGTGAGCACCGAGACGCGGGCGATGGCCATGGTCTTGAACCTGGCGATGATGCCCTCGGTCATGTCGGTCGCCACCGAGATCGCGGTCCCCTGCGCGGCCCCGACGATCGTCGTGATCATGATGCCGGGGACGAGGTAACCGACGTAGGCGGCGCGGTCGGCGCCGATGCCCGCGCCCATGGTGCCGCCGAAGACGTAGACGAACAGCAGCAGGAACACCACGGGCACGGCCGCGAACGTGAGGATCAGCGTGGGGTAGCGCCAGATGTGTTTGACCTGGCGCCGCAGCATCGTCGCCGAGTCGGTGATCGCTCTCATCGAGAGGGCTCCTTGGTCGAGGGCTCCTGGGTCAGGGTGAGGAAGACGTCGTCCAGGTCGGGGGTTCGCACCGACAGCTCGGCGACGTCGATGGCATGCGTGTCCAGCCACTCCAGGAGCTTCCTCAGCGTCCTGACCCCGCCGGAGTCGGGGATCTGGACGGTGAGTGCCGCGTCGTTGCTGGAGGTGGCGCCGACGTGGCCCGCCGCCCTGCGGTACCCGTCGGGGTCGGCGAAGCGTACGACGATGTGGCCGCCGGGGACCATTCGCTTGAGTTCCTCAGGGGTGCCCTCGGCCACCAGCCGGCCCTGGCTGAGCAGGGCGATGCGGTCGGCGAGTTCGTCGGCCTCCTCCAGGTATTGCGTGGTCAGGAAGATGGTCACGCCGTCCTGCTGGACGAGGTCCCTGACGATCTGCCACATGGTGCGGCGGCTGCGCGGGTCCAGGCCCGTGGTCGGTTCGTCGAGGAAGATGAGCCTGGGCGTGCCGACCATGGTCATGGCGAGGTCGAGCCGGCGGCGCATGCCGCCCGAGTAGGTGGCCGCGGGCTTGCGGGCGGCGTCGGTGAGGTCGAAGCGCTCCAGCAGTTCGCGGGCGCGCGTGCGGCCCTTGGCTCGGCCGAGGTGGAGCAGGTCGGCCATGAGCCGCAGGTTCTCCTCGCCGGTGAGGAAGCTGTCGACCGCGGAGAACTGGCCGGTGACGCCGATCGCGGCACGCACCTCGTCGGGCTCCTTGGCCAGGTCGTGCCCGGCCACCCAGATCTCGCCCGCGTCGGCCTTGATCAGGGTGGACAGGATCTGCACTGTGGTGGTCTTGCCCGCGCCGTTCGGGCCGAGCAGCGAGAAGACGGTGCCCTGCGGGATGGTGAGGTCGATGCCGTCCAGGACGCGGTGGGCGCCGTAGGACTTACGCAGCCCCGTCACCGAGACGAAGGTTCGCATCGCGTTCACCCCCGATCCCAGGTGACGGGCAGGCTGTGCACGCCGTACACCTGCGAGGGGTCGGTGCGCAGCGACAGGTCTTCAGCCGGTACGGCGAGCCGCAGCGTCGGGAAGCGGGTGAGTAACGCGGGAAACGCGACACGCATCTCGATGCGGGCCAGCTGCTGACCGAGGCACTGATGGACGCCGTGGCCGAAGGCCAGATGCCCGGCGGCCGAGCGGCGCAGATCGAGCATGTCGGGGTCGGAGAACCTGGCCGGGTCCCTGTTGGCGGCGTTGATCGCGATGATGACCGTGTCGCCCGCCGTGAGCTGCCTGCCGCCGATCTCCATGTTCTCCAGCACGCCGCGCATCCCGGTGGCGGCGATGGACAGGTAACGCAGCAGCTCCTCCACGGCGCCGGCGGCCAGGTCGGGGTCGCCGCGCAGGGCGGTGAGCTGGGCCGGGTCGCGCAGCAGGGCGAAGGTGCCGAGCGCGAGCATGTTGGCGGTGGTGTCGAGCCCGGCGCCGAGCAGGAAGGCGGCCACGCCGCCGAGCTCCTCGTCGGTCAGGTCGCCGCCGGTGGCCAGGTCGCTGAGCAGGTCGTCGGTCGGCTTGGCCCGCTTGGCGAGCGCGAGCTCCCGCAGGTAGGTGCCGAGCTCGACGAAGGCGGCGTACTGCGCCTCCGCGGTCCGGGCGTCCGACAGGACCCGGGTGGAGCTCTGGAACCGGTCGCGGTCCTCGTACGGCACGCCGAGCAGCTCACAGATCATCAGCGCCGGAACCGGCTGCGCGAAGACCTCGACGAGGTCGGCGGGCGGCCCCTGCCGCTCCATCGCGTCGAGCCGCTCACGGGTGATCTGGTTGACCCGCTCGGTGAGCAGGTTCATCCTCCGGACGGTGAACTTGCCCGCCAGCAGTCTGCGGAAGCGGGTGTGCTGGGGTGCGTCCATGCCGGTCAGGTCGCCGACGGGGGCGGGCGGCAGGTGGCCGCCCGCCAGGGGGTGGTAGTGGGTTTCGTAGCGGGAGCTGAAGCGCGGGTCGGCGAGGATCTGGCGGACCAGGTCGTATCCGGTGATCATCCAGACGCCGGGGGCGCCCTCGGGCGCGGCCAGGCGGGCGATCGGCTGCTCTACGCGCAGAGCGGTGAGCGAAGGGGCGGGATCGAAGGGACAGGCGGGTGCGCGATCGAGGGACGGGGTCACTGGCTCATCGCGATAGTACGTGTTCGACATGATTGAAAGCTACGTTGCTTTAAGAAATTACGTCAATCAATCGATAGGCATAGATGCAGTTCAAAGCCAATATATTGATGCGTTGACGGTGAAGCTAAATGCAATGAAACGTTGCATTGTGTTGGCGCCGAACGCAATAATGGGCGTCATGCCAGAAGGAAGGTTGACCCGGCAGGACCGCCAGCGCATCGCGACCGGCCTCGCGGAAGGCCGCTCCTATGCCGAGATCGCCAGGCGACTGGACCGGCCGACCTCGACGATCAGCCGCGAGGTCGGCCGTAACGGCGGCCCCGGCGACTACCGGCCCGAGCGGGCGCACCAGGCGGCGGCGCGGCGGGCGCGGCGCGGCACCCCGGCCCGTTCGCCCGAGGCCGATCCCCAGGACCGCAAGGTCTTCGAGGCGGAAGAAGGAGCCGTCGAGATGGCGATCGGGATGGGCCTGCCGAAGATGATGGCGCGCGTGCTCATCGGCCTGTGGCTGAGCGAGGACGGCAGGCTCACCGCGGCCGACCTGTCGCGCGGGCTGAAAGTCAGTCCCGCCTCGATCTCCACGGCCGTGGGCTACCTGACCCAGCAGGGCCTGATCAGGCGCGAGCGTGATCAGCAGCGACGGCGCGACATCTACGTGGTCGACGACGACGCCTGGTACCACTCGACGGTCATCAGCGCGCGGCGGACGCTCGCGGCGGCGGAGATCGCGAAGGCGGCGGGGGAGACGCTCGGGCTCAACACGCCCGTGGGAGGCCGCATGGCCAGGGGCGGTGCGTTCCTGGAGCGGATCAGTCTGGACGCTCTGGCGTCGGCCGAACGCTGGCGCGACCTCCCGCCGTGATCACACCGCCGGGATCGTGCGCGCCAACCGCTTGGCGACGTCCAGCCGTACCTCGCCGTAGGGCCGAACGTGCCGCCAGAACGGCGGCGTCGGCCCGCGCTTTGAAGATTGTCCCTGCGGACTGTTGGAGAGGAGTTCGGCGGGCAGATGGGGGTGATGAATGAAGATTTGCCTGATGCGCTGAACCGGGACGGTGGCGAGAGCGACGTGGTGGCGGAGCGGTCAGGGGCCGACACCCCGAAGGCGCCCCGTCCCGTACCCGCCGATTGGCCCGACACCGATACGAACCCCGCGATCCCCACTCCCGAGATAATCGCCCCCGGCACTGATTCGGCCCCCGAGGCGGATGCCGAGGCCGACGGTGACGCCGCTGCCGGCACTGGGGCCGATGCCGCCGCTGCGGCGGACGGTGACGCTGGAAGTGATGCGGCCGCTGCGGCCGACGGTGAGGCCGTTCCCGAGACCGGGACCGATGCGAAGGCTGACGCCGAAAAGCGCGCCGGCACCGGCGAAGAGACGGGCGATGGCAATGGCGAAAAGGAGGTGCGGCCCGACGCGGGTCCCACCGGCTGACGGCATCCCCTGTCCCACCCCCGCCGTCAAAAAGGCCAGATCCGACGGCGGGGGTCAGCCGGGGATCAAAGCGGCGGCACTTTCGCTGATCGGCGAATGGCGCGGATGAGGTTCTGGGGGTTCGGTCGTTTTCCCCAGCGGTTCGCGAGTCATTCCCTGTCACCGTCCATGTTCTGTCCGGAATGCGTCGGGATTATCCGGTTTTTAACCAGACAGGATTCAGCAGACATGTCCGGATGGCCTGTCTGTGCTCCGAGAAACATCGCCAGAGTGCCGCTCTCCACGTGCAGCGAGAGCTTGGTCGGCCTGATCGAGCGCGGCAAGCGCCACCCGACCCGGCAATTCACCCTCGCGGCCGAGACGGCCCTGGACCTGAATGGGGAATTGCTTCGGCTGCTGCCCAGCGCCAGGCTGGTTTCGGCGCCGAAGTGGTTCAGAGAGTGGCCAAGGGTGGAGGAGAACGCCCACACCATCCGAACCTGGCAACCTCTTGTCGTTCCGGGCCTTCTGCAGACGGCCGCGTATGCGCGAGCGATCCTCTCCGCCGAGCCAGGAGTCACCCAGGACTGGATCGAGGAGACCGTCGCGACCCGACTCCAGCGTCAGGCGGTGTTCGATCGCGACAAGCCGCCGATGTACTGGGCGCTGCTCGACGAGTGCGCTCTGATTCGCCCCATCGGGGGCGCCGAGGTCATGCGGGAGCAGCTTGAGCACCTGCTGAAGATGATGGCCACCCCCTTTGTCTCGATACAGATCGTCCCCCTCGGAGTGGGGGCTACGCCGGGCCTGCTTGGCGGCTTCTCCCTGGCTCAAGGCGACGGTATGCCGGACCACATCTATCTCGACACCGCCGCGCAGGGCTCCGTATCCGATCGCGAGGAGACGGTGCGAACGGTTAATCTCAGATACGACGCGATTCACAAATGGGCGCATCCCATACATGTGAGCGAGCGACTAGTGCGTGAGGTGGCGGCAAGGTATGAAGATCAGTAATGAGCTGCGCGCCGAACTAGAGGCCGCTGCGTGGAAGAAATCAACACTCTCCGGCTCAAATGGGGGCGACTGCCTCTACGCAGCCAAGCTGAGCGGCGACCGATACGCGATCAGAGACTCCGAGCAGCCCGACGTCGAGCCGCTGATCTTGCGAGGTGGCGTTTTCCGCGCCTTCGTGGGCGGCGCGAAACTGGGGGAGTCCGACATCTGACCTCGATGATTCGTGCGCCCAGCAGAATGGAGGTGAAGCCGTGACGTAGCGGCTGATCTTGCTGTTCGTAAGCTCGTCGTCGCTTGCCGGTGGAAGTCCGGTCCGGGTAGCTGCCAGGAGGCCCGGTAGCAGGCTGGC
>NZ_JAIWNB010000003.1 GCF_020215705.1 Nonomuraea aurantiaca
CATCTGCTCGGCCCGGTGCAACCGGCGGATCTCCGCCCAGTCTTCCACCTTGATCACCCTCCAGAGTGACTGAAGGGGGTCAGTTTTCACCCGTCGCCACGGGGTCAGTTTTCACCCGTCGTCGACACGGTCACGTGGCCGGGCTCTATCTTGAAGGACAGATCGTCGACGGCGAGCGTGTCGCCGTAGCGTTTGGTCAGGCGGTTGAGTTCGATCACGCGGTTAAGAATGAAGTGCGGCGGGCGCTCACCACATCGGACCACGGTCCGAACCTCAAGGTCAGACCCTGGTCTGACGTGCGGGCCCACCTTCAACCACTACGGTCAACGCGTGAACGAATCCCCCTCCCTCTTCACCGCTCGCTTGAGCCGTCGCCAGTTGATCGGGCTGGACCTGCTGGCAGGGTTGGGCTTCTGTCTCATGTTCCTCACAGCATCGACGAGTGGGTGGGCCCTGCCGCCGTGGGCGCGATTGGCTCTTCTCCTGGGGCTGAGTTTGCCGCTGGCGATGCGCAGGGTGTGGCCGTTGCCGGTCTTCTGCCTCGTGCTGACGGTCTCCATCGTGGTCGCAGCGGTGTTAGGGGTGTCATCCGCTTATATCTCGCCTGCCTACGCGCTCTATATCGTTGCCCTGGCCGATGACCGGGGTGCGTGGGTTCCGTCCTCGGCGATCGGTGTGCTCACGCTGGTCACCCTGGTCGGGATGGTGGTCGCCGGCGGTGTGCCACAGCCGGCGGGCCCCGCGTGGTTGACGAATCTCGACCAGCCGCTCATCGGCATCGCCGCACTGGGCGGCGCGTGGACGGTCGGGCGAGCCGTACGCGAACGAAGACACTATGCGGCGCGCGATGCCGAGCGCCTGGCTGGACAGGCCGTGACAGAGGAGCGGCTGCGCATCGCCCGCGAGCTGCACGATGTCGTCGCGCACAGCGTGGGATTGATCGCGGTAAAGGCGGGCGTGGCCAATCATGTGATGGCCACCAGACCGGAAGAAGCACACGATGCGTTGCGGGTGATCGAGACCGCCAGCCGGAGCGCGCTCGTCGAGATGCGCCACTTGCTCGGCGTCCTCCGCTCAGACGAGACGCCCGAGCGTGGCCCCGCACCGGACCTCAGCGGCCTCTCTGGCCTGGCCGACCAGGCCAGGTTGGCGGGAGTGGAGGTGGAGTTGGACCTTCGGTTGGCGCCAGGGGGAGGCCGCGACAGCGGAGATGATGTCGCACCGCATGCGCGGGCTGATCGTGAGGCCGCCAGGGGCAAGCGCACGGCTGGGGCAAGTAGCAATCGCGCAGACCGGGACAGTACGGCTATGGATGGTGCCGAGGGTGTGACCAGGGATGGTGGGGGAGGCCAGCAGTGGCCTGGTGGCCTGAATGATGCCCAGGGCGGGGCTGCTCAGAAAGCTACGGGTGGGGCTGATCAAACGGTCCAGGGTGGGGCCAGCCAGAGGACCGAGGGTGGGGCCGCTCAACGGACCCAAGAGGGAGCCGCTCAACGGGGCCGGGACGGGGGAGGTCAAAGAGGTCACGACAGAGCCAACCAGAGGGCTCGGGACACAGACGAGGGCCGTCTAGGCATGCGCGGGGGAGAAGAGATCTCGCGGCTGGGGGTGCGGCTGCCTGAGGGTGTGGAGTTGTCGGTCTATCGGATCGTCCAGGAAGCGCTCACCAACGTGGTGAAGCATGCGGCACCGGCCCGGTGCTGGATATCGGTGGTGGCCGATGTGATGGAGGTGCGGCTCGAGGTGATCGATGACGGTCCTGGCCGTCGCACCCTGCCGATCGAGGGAACAGGGCACGGGCTGATCGGAATGCGGGAGCGGGTCATGATGTACGACGGAGTGTTCGAGGCCGGGCGTCTACCTGGGCGAGGGTTTCGGGTGTCAGCCCGGTTGCCTTACGGGGGCATTTCGTGATTCGTGTCCTTGTTGCCGATGACCAGGCGCTGTTGAGGGGCAGCTTCAAGGTGTTGGTCGACTCGGAGCCCGACCTGACGGTCGTCGGTGAGGCCGCGACGGGGGCCGAGGCGGTGACCGTGGCTCTGGAGCAGCGGCCTGATGTGGTCCTCATGGACGTGCGTATGCCGGAGATGGATGGCATCGAGGCCACTAGGCGGATCGGTGATGTGGCTCGGGTCCTGATCGTGACCATGTTCGACCTCGACGCCTACGTTTACGACGCACTCCGTGCTGGAGCCAGCGGGTTCCTCCTCAAAGACACTCCGCCGGCTGATCTGGTCGCCGCCATTCGGGTGGTCGCGGCTGGTGAGGCGTTGCTGGCTCCGAGGGTGACGCGCAGGCTGATCGAGGAGTTCACCCGCACGCCTGCGTCGTTACAGGTCAAGGGGCTGCATGGAGTTACGGAGCGGGAACGGGAGGTTCTCACTCTGATCGCTCGGGGCCTGTCCAACAACGAGATCGCTGCCCATCTTCACCTCAGCCTTGCCACGGTCAAGACCCATATCGGTCGGCTCCTGGCCAAGCTCGATGCTCGGGACCGGGCGCAGCTGGTCATCATGGCGTACGAGAGCGGGCTCGTCTCTGCTGTTCGTTGATCAGAGAGTTGGTTCGTTGGTCGGCGGGTTAGGAACGGGCGGCCCAGGGCTTTGGTCTGGGGAGGGAGTGCAGGTGGCGTGGTGAGTTGGCGGATGTTGAGCGGTTGATTGGCGAGCGCAGGATCCGGGAGATGGTCCGGTAGCGTCCCGGGAGTGACCGATGTGAGGATTGTCTTCCGGAAGTACGGCGGGGCGTTGCACTGGAACCATTCCGCGAAGGTGCTCGGCGAGGATGAGCATGGCGTGTGGGTCGCGGTGCCAGGCGGGACGGTTGCTCGTAAAGGGGACGGGCCGCCGGTTGTGTGGGAGACCACGGCCATCATGTTGTTCCCGCGCGACGGGTGGTGGACGGCGTCGTTCAACTCCCCGCCGCATCGGGCTGAGGTGTATGTGGACGTCACTACCGTTCCCGAGTGGCGTGATGGTGAGGTGACCATGCTCGATCTCGACCTCGACGTGATCAGGATGCGTGACGGGCGGTTGATTCTGGACGATGAGGACGAGTTCGCCGAGCACCAGGTGTTGCTGGGATATCCGCAACAGATGATCGACCGGGCCGAGGAGACGGCCAGGTGGTTGATGGGCGCGGTGGGCGGGCGGCAAGGGCCGTTCGGGGGTGCGCATTCGAGGTGGCTTGATCAGGTGGGCGCCAGCGGCACGAGCTGAGTGGCGGACGGTCAGTGGAGATGACCTTCCGCTGAGCGATGTAGTTTCTCACTCGCTCAGCCCTGGCCGCCCACCTGGGAAGTACAACGAGATCGTTGATCCACCACTGGGTGGACGCCACCTCAGCGGATGAGGCGTAGGGCTTCGGCCATGGCAGCGAGACGGCGGGGGGAGGCGAGGCCGGCATGGTAGAGGTGGAAATCCGTGGCGCCTGCCTTGGCGTACGTTCTGAGCTGTTCGGCGAGTGCCTGGCCGTCGGCGGGGCGTGGGGGAAGGGCCAGGACATATGCGCCCACTCGCTGGCCGGGACCGCAGAGTTCGCCGAGTCTGGCGAGGCGGGCGGCGTCCGAGGTCGGGTCGCCCCAGCAGTTGCCTACCAGCACCTCCGCTCCGGGCTCACCGGCGGGGAGGGCGGCGAACGAGCTGGCAGCCCAGGGGTCGGGGTTGGCGTGCAGGGTGATGGGTACGTTCGGCGCGGTCTCGCGGGCCACGGTGATGAGGCGGGTGCGCAATGATGCCGACAGGTCTACGCGTACGTTTCGGACATCATCGGCGAATGGGCCGAGGGCGGCCTCCACAGTCCCGGGGGAAGATGGCGAGCCAGAAGCCGGCGACGCAGCCGCTGGTGAGGCAGCGGTTGGCGATGCGGCTGCTGACGAGCCGGAAGCCCGCGACGCACCTGCTTGTGCGGCGGCAGACGGCGATGCAGGCGCAGGTGCTGGCGAGGTGGCAAACGGTGCGGAAGAGGTCGGTGCGGGAGATGTCGGGTCGTGCTTGCTCGACGCGGGAGAGGTTACGGCGCTAGCGGTAGGGCCGTCGATGGCCGCGCGTACGCGTTCCCTGGTGCCCTCCGGGTAACGGGGAGCGCAGGCCGTACAGAAGCAGAGCGTCAGCAGGTCACTGTCTACGGATGTCCAGTCGGCGCCGGCCGTCTTCTCGTGCACGCTCTGGTGCCCGAAGCCCATGGGTCCGCACGCCTCGAGGATGAGGCCATCCGGTTCTCCGACGGTCAGGATCTCGCTGACCAGACGCTCGCAGTACTCGATCACGTCCTCGAAAGCCGGACACAGCGCATATGGATAAGGATCACCGAATGCGTTACGTACCACCAGGTCAGGGTGCATGCCGCCCAGGAAGGAGTTGTGTGTCAACACCGTCCATGCGTGTACCTGCAGTCCGACGGCCTTCAGGGCGTCCCGTGCCTGCAGGTAGGCGTCCGTGGGTGTCCAGGTTGGGGAGGCCGGTGTCAGGCGTCCCCACGAGGAGGGCCGCACTGGCAGGTAGAAAGCCGATTGTGGGACATCCAGCACCCGGTGGGCGGGGTGATACGGCGTTGCCGCGCGGGTGGAGTGATAGCTGGCCGCCAACGCGACGGCCTCGACGCCCAGCTCCGCGAGGCGCGAAGGGGCCGACGGGTCGCCGACGATGTCCCAGGGGTAGGCGTAGGCCACGTTCACCAGCGCGGTCTCCTCGCAGTGAAAGCAGGCTCGAAGCGCTGCATATAGGTGGTGTCGTCGCGTTCGGTGATTCCGCACGCGAGATATTGCTCATGCATCACGGCCAGGGCGTCACGGTCCAGTTCGATGCCGAGACCGGGCCCCTCGGGCACGGGTACGGCGCCGTCGACGAACCGCAATGCGCCCGGCGCGACTACGTCCTGCCCGTTCTGCCACGGCGTGTGGGTGTCGCAGGCGTGGGTGAGGTTCGGCGTGGCGGCGGCCAGGTGGGTCATCGCGGCCAGGCTGATCCCAAGGTGCGAGTTGGAGTGCATGGACAGCTCCAGCCCGAACGTGTCACACAGCGCGGCGATATGCGAGGAGCGTACGAGTCCGCCCCAGTAATGATGGTCGAGCAGCAGCACGCCGATCGCCTTGGTGGCGATGGCGGGCGGAAGGTGCTCGGGCGTCACCACGCACATGTTGGTGGCCAGCGGCATCGGGACTTCGGCGGCGACCTTCGACATCCCGGGGATTCCGGGCGTGGGGTCCTCCAGATACTGCAGGCTGCCTTCGAGGGCTTGTCCTACCTGGATCGAGGTCTCGACGGTCCAAGCGGCGTTCGGGTCGAGGCGGAGGGGCACGCCGGGGAAGGCCTCCCGCAGGGCTATGATTGCCTCGACTTCTTCCTGGGGCGCGAAGACGCCGCCTTTGAGCTTGATCGACGCGAAACCGTACTCCTTGATCAGCATCGATGCCTGCTCGACCAGCCCTGCCGGGTCGAGCGCCGCGCCGAACCTGTCCGGCTCGCCGTCCGGATGTCCCGCCCACTTGTAGAAGAGATAGGCGCTGTACGGCACGGCTTCGCGTGCTCGGCCGCCCAGCAGATCGACGACGGGCACGCCGGCTGCCTTGCCGCGAATGTCCAGACAAGCCACCTCGAAGGCCGCGAACACCCGATCGATGCTCTTCTCCTGGGTTGCGGCCCCAGTCAAGCCGTGCATGTCGGTCACTACGTCGCCGACGATCGCGCTGATCCTGGCATACATCTCATTCGTGGCATGCACATCCACGCCGACCAGTGCCTCGGCGCATTCGCGTACCTTGGTGAGATGTCCCAGGTCACCGTACGTCTCGCCGAGGCCGCTCAGCCCCTCATCGGTGACCACCTCGACGATCGTTCGCAGCGCCCAGGGTTCGTGCACGCCGGCGGCGTTCAAGAGCGGCGGATCCTTGAAAGCTACGGGGGTGACGTGGATCTGCCTGATGATCATATGACCGCCGTCCATATATGTGAACAAGTGCCAGGTTTGTGGACAGGTTGTCGCAACTGTAAGAATCAATATGAAGAAGTGTCAAGACTCCGAAGGGCCATTCGATGATCTACGGACACAACCCCAGGACCGGCGAGACCGTGGGCAGTGCCCTGCCTGAAACCGACCGCGCCGGGGTCGACATGGTTGTTTCCGCCGCGGCCGCCGCAGGTGCGGCCTGGCGGGCGACTCCCGCCGCCGAGCGGGCCGAAGCGCTGGAGGCCGTCGCCGACGCTCTCGCCGCGAAGGTGGACGAGCTGTGGCAGATCGCCGACAGTGAGACCGCGCTGGGAGAGGTACGACTGCGCGGCGAGGTCGCTCGTACGGCCGGCCAGTTCCGGCTGTTCGCCCAGGTGATCAGAGATGGTGGCTACCTCGACGCCATCGTCGACCACGCCGACCCCTCGGCCACCCCGCCCAGGCCCGACGTGCGCCGGATGAAGCAGCCGCTGGCCGGCGTGGTCGCGGTGTTCGCGGCGAGCAACTTCCCGTTCGCGTTCTCCGTGGCGGGTGGCGACACCGCATCGGCGCTGGCCGCCGGTTGCGCGGTCGTGGTGAAGGCGCATCCCGGCCACCCCAACACCTCCGAGCAGGTCGCTCGCATCGTCCGCAAGGCCCTGCCGTACCCCGACCTGCTGGGACTGGTGCAGGGCATGCAGGCGGGTGCCGACCTGGTGCAGCACCCGAGCGTGGTCGCGGCCGGGTTCACCGGGTCGGTCCCGGGCGGCAAGGCGATCCAGGGGCTGATCGACCAGCGAGAGGTGCCGATCCCGTTCTTCGGAGAGCTGGGCAGTGTCAACCCGGTCGTCGTGCTGCCGTCCGCGCCTGTGGCGGAGGTGGCCACCGGGTTCGCTGCGTCGCTGACGATGGGGGTCGGGCAGTTCTGTACGAATCCCGGGCTGATGTTCGTGCCCGCGGGCGACGAGCTGCGCAAGGCGCTGGCCGAGGCCGTGGAGGGCACCACCGGCGGGCCGATGCTGGCTGAGCGGATCAGGGACGGCTACCTGGGCGGGCTGGAGCGGCTCGGCGAGCTGCCGGTGCTGGCCGAGGGCAAGGCGGGAGAGGGTAGCTTGGCCGTCACGCCCACGGTGTTCACCACGGATCTCGACTCGTTCGCGGCGAAGTTGCCGGGCATCGGCGAAGAGTGCTTCGGCCCGGCGTCGATCGTCGTGACTTACCGCGAGATTTCGGACCTGCGGGCGGTGCTGGAGCGGCTGGATGGGTCGCTGACGGCCACCGTGCACGCGACCGACCCCAGCGAGGCCGGTGAGGTCGCCGAGGTGCTCGGGCGTAAGGCCGGGCGGCTGATCTGGAACGGCTGGCCCACCGGCGTGGCGGTGTGCTGGGCGATGCATCACGGCGGTCCGTGGCCGGCCTCGACGTCGGCAGCGCACACGTCGGTCGGCGCGACGGCCATCGACCGGTGGCTGGTGCCGACGGCGTACCAGGACTGGCCGGGTGAGCTGCTTCCGGAAGAGCTCAGGGACGACAACCCGCTGGGTGTGCCCCGACGGGTGGACGGCGCGCTGGGGCGTTAGTTAGGAATGGGATGCGGCAGAGACGCGCCCTGGTGCTGGGGTGGGAGGGCGCGTCTTGCTGTCTCGTGTCGCGCACGGCTGTCTGGCATGTCCAGCACCAGGACCTGGGCATTCTTCATGGAGAAACGCCCAGGTCGGCGGTTGAGGAAACTTCGGGCTTGGTGAAGCTTCTGCTTCTTCGTCGAGGTTTTTGCAGTGGCGCTGAAGCCGAGGAGGCGTGCCCTGCGGGTCAGAAGGCGGTGATCGTGGCGGGGGCGCGCTCGACCCGGGTCAGGGCGCGAAGGACGGCGACGG
Organism: Nonomuraea aurantiaca; assembly: GCF_020215705.1. Taxonomy (GTDB): domain Bacteria; phylum Actinomycetota; class Actinomycetes; order Streptosporangiales; family Streptosporangiaceae; genus Nonomuraea; species Nonomuraea aurantiaca. Next base: position 7,800 of record NZ_JAIWNB010000003.1, read on the forward strand.
CGCCGTGCCGTCGCGCCGCCAGGGTGGCGAGGATGCCGATGACTGTGTCGGTGGCATCCGTGGGCAACGCGGGAGTCTCCATGCCGGCGCTGACCGCCAGGTCGTCTATGTGAACGACGAGTTCCATCATGCGGTTGATCAGAAGGTCGTCCAGGAGAAGCGAGGGCGGCCCCCAGGGGAACTGGACCACCCGGTTCTGCGGTTGCCGCGGCAGTTCCTTGTGCAGCCGGTCGAGGACCGCCGTGATCCCGGCCGCCAGCGCGTCGGGTCCCTTGGCGGCGTAGTCGGCGCCGCTGCGCCTGATTGCCAGGTGGACCTCGCCTTCGTGATCTGCGTTGAGCCAGCGGGCGCGCAGGAAGTAGTCGAGCAGGCAGATGGGCGGGGTGTCAGGGTCCTGGCCATCGAGCGCTGTGGCCACCACGTTGATCTGGCCCGCCAGGTGTCCGGCCAGCCCACTGACCGTGTAGTGCATCAGCGCGCTCGGCCGGTCCCATGCGGCCGCCACGGCAGGCTCGGCGAGAAGTTTCGCCGCCACGTCGGCGACGGCGAGGTACTGCTCGCTGATGGAGCTATGAGTGATCACCACCGTAACTCTGGGGCCCCCGCGCGATGTCCGCAATCATTTGGCTGATGCTGTCGGGAATCTTCGAAAGTCTCGTGATCACCTGATTTCGCGCCAGGATCGGGAGCGGGCGATGCGGTCGAGGAACAAGACCCCGCCAGTCGTGACGAACCCAAGGGTCCAAACGCCCTATGAAGCTGAAGACCCCATGAGTTCATCCTGAAGACCCCTCAGGTCGCCTGAACTCTGGGATTTCAGCGGGGTTGAGCAGCATACGAACGAAAAGTCGCGTTAGGCGGCCCTCGGGGCTCGGCTTAGCGTGGATAGCCGTTCTGACGTGTTTGACCTGCGAAATCATGCAGTTCACGGGGTCGCCTGAGCTGTTTGCGGATCACAATTTGATCTTGCGCCTGGTCCGCTCTGGTGGATGAGTCCTACTTTCTGGGCCCATGCCGGTTGAGTTCTTGAGCGATGATGAGGCGGCCGCCTACGGCCGCTACGTAGGGGCACCGACGCGGGCCGAGCTGGAGAAGATGTTCTTCCTCGACGACGCGGACCGGAGGCTGATCGGGCGTCGCCGTGGCGATCAGCACCGGCTCGGGTTCGCCCTGCAGCTGACCACGGCCGGTTCGTGGGCCGGTTCCTGCCGGATCCGCTGGAGGTCCCGGCCGAGGTGATAGCGATCGAGGGTTGTCCGTCGGCGCAGGTCGGCGAGGCTGGGCGAGCGGAATCATGGCAGCTCCTGGTGCGTGTGGCTGACGGGGCTGCCGGTAGAGGAGGGCTCGGCGTTGGCGGGAGCCGCGGCGGCGGGGACTTCCCCTTCCGGCGGCGGCCGTCAGCGGCGCGGGAAGCTGTCCGCGCAACCGCCTGTGTCTGGCCTGGGCAAGGTCTTTTGCGCTAGCAAAAGACCTTGCCCAGGCCAGACCTCGCCCCCTTAGAGCCCCCGCTGCGCGGGGCGAGAGGGCGGTTGAGCGGAGCGGCGCCCCGTGACGCAGGCTGCGAAGTCGGAAGGGCAGGGCCCGCCCGTCCTGCAGGGGCGAAGCGTTCTGGCTGGTAGGACCTACGCGGGCTCGACGAGGCCGGGTGGTTGAGGGCACCCCCGGGGTGTGAATGACAAACGCGGCCCCTGATGATCGTTGGTTGTCTACGCCAGTCGATCAAGAACAGGCGCCGCGTTCGCGTGCCATCATCCCCGATCGACGTGCTCGCCCGCCACCTGGAGCACGTCGCCCTCACCGACCCACTGACCGACCTGCTCGATCTGCCGGCCCTGCCCGAGGTGCTGGACACGGTGCCCGACCCGCGCAGCCGCCGGGGACGCCGCTACCGGCTCGGCCCACTGCTGGCCTTATCCCTGCTCGCCGTGCTCGGCGGCGCAACTTCCCTGGCGAAGATCACCCGGGTCATCGCCGGATACGACCCACACCTTCGCGCCCGCGCCGGGCTGCCTGGCACGGCCAAGCTGGCCGCCAGCACCCTGGGGCGGCTGCTGTCCCGGCTGGACGGCGACGCCTTCGACACTGCCACCTGCGGCTACCTGGCCTCACTCGCCGCCTGCGGCCCGCCCTCCGACCGAACCCCGCTCATCGGCCTGGCCGTGGACGGCAAGACCCTGCGCGGCAGCCGCACCCCCGACACCACGGTGCACCTGCTGGCCGCCACCCGCCACGACACCCAGACCGTCGTAGCTCAGCGGCAGGTCGAAGCCCACAGCAACGAGATCCCCGCGTTCACACCCCTGCTGCCCGGACTCGACCTCACCCACACGGTGATCACCGCCGACGCCCTGCACACCCAGCACGAACACGCCCGCCACATCATCGCCGCCGACGGCCACTACCTGTTCTTATCGTCAAGGGCAACCAGCCCACCTTGCACCGCCGACTCAAGGCCCTGCCCTGGCGCGAAGCGATCCTCAACGACCGCACCGACGAGACCGGACACGGCCGCCGCGAGATCCGCCGCATGAAGATCTGCACCGTCCGCCCCGAGCTGCCCTTCCCCCACGCGGCCCAGGCGATCCAGGTCAAACGCGGCCGCACCGACCACCGCACCGGCAAGACCACCATCGTCACGATCTACGCCGTCACCAGCCTCCCACCAGGACGCATCACCCACGCCCAGCTCGCCGCGCTGATCCGCGGACACTGGAGCATCGAAGCCCTGCACCACATCCGCGACGTCACCTACCGCGAAGACGTCTCCAAAGTCCGCACCGGCACCGCACCCCGGATCATGGCCAGCCTCCGCAACCTGGCCATCGGCCTGGCCCGCCTGATCGGCTGGACCAACATCGCCGCCGCCACCGACCACTACCGCAGCCACCCCGCCGACGGCCTCCAGCTACTCGGTCTTACAACATGAGAACGCTTCGACCCTGGGCTGAAAGCGATCGGTGAGCGATCTGTAAGCGCCGTTTCCTACGGTTGCGGCATTCCCAACTTCGAGGAGAGTCGATGCGAGTATCCAAGCGAAAGCCGACGCGAGTATCCAAGCTGGCCGCCGGTGCGCTGATGGCCGCCGCGCTCGTCACCCCCGCCCTGGCGGCCACCCCCGCCCTGGCGGCCACCGCAGCGCAGGCGGCGCCGCCGCCGACCACGACGGACTGGACCCAGGAGGGGCCGTTCTCCACGTTCGACGCCTGCGATCACCGCAGGCGCTTCTGGGACCAGCTCGACGGGCGTTCGCACTACTGCCAATGGGCCGACGGCACCCACGAGAACCGCGGCTGGTGGATCCGCACTCGTGGCTGAGCCGCGCTAGCGCCGCCGCAGCAGGTACGTGTCCATGGTCCAGCCCTTGCGCGCGCGGGCCCGCGCACGCACCTGTTCGAGGTGGCCGGCCACCTCGGACAGCGGGCCGGCGATCAGGATCTCGTCGGGCGTGCCGGGGTAGGCACCCAGTAGATCGTGATGTCCTCGGCCGCGTATAGGGCGAAGGCGCACTGCGCGTCCAGCATCACCACGACGTCGTCCACGCCGGAGGGCCAGCCCTCGGCGAGGCGCCGCCCGGTGGTCACCACGAACGGCCGCCCGACCCGGTTCAACGCGACCCGGTGCCGGGCGGCCAGCGCCGCCACGCTGCTCACGCCCGGAACGACGGCGTACTCGAAGGCGATCTCGCCGCGCGCCAGGATGTCCTCGACGACGGCCAGCGTGCTGTCATAGAGGGCCGGGTCGCCCCAGACCAGGGTTGATGTCGATGCCCTTGACGGTGACCACCTGCTCACCCCACAGGCTGGCCCATAGGGTGACCCTGTCGCCCTGGAGCAGGTCCTCGGCGTTCTTGGACCCCATGTGATCTCCTTCGGTTACCTTGTACGACTAAGGATTTCACGGGGCTTGAGCAGCAACCGAGCGGCCAGTCACGATTAGGAGCTCGGCGGGCGGCTCTTACCGTGACTGGCCGTTCTGATGCGGGTAGCCTGCGGCGCTCTCGGATCCCAGCGCCGCGCCGCTAGCGCGGAGGCAGGTCAGACCTGCCCGGCACGTGCTCGCATTCCCACTGATCTTGATCAGTTCACGGTGCGTTGCTTTGCTTGATTGCTCAGGGAATCGAACGGATAGCGCAGCTCACCCGCCCATTTGGTCGCTCCGTTGGTAGATGACCGTTTGAGCCTGGCGTGTGCGCTTGATCAGTCCTTGCCGGTGCAGGGCTTGGAGATGGTAGGACACGGTCCCTGGTGACAAGTTCAGCCGTCGTGCCAGTTCCGTTGTCGAGGCCGGGGTGGTGATCTCCTGCAACAGTTGTGCCCGGGTCGCGCCCAGACGCGGCGGCCGGGTGCTGGATTGGGTCGGGGTCGTGTCGGCGATGGGATAGGTGATCATCGGTAGTCGGGGGCGTATAGCGCCCGGCGGGTCGATGGCGAAGGCGACCGGTCCCCGAAACAGGCCAGGTGCCAAGAGGAGCCCGTCGGCGCTGGCCGATCCTTCGTCGGCCGCGAGCGTCAGATCAAGGCCGCCGTCGCGCCACCGCAGCGATGGCGCCAGCCCGCTGAGCATGGTGGCGAGTCCGTCCCGGGCTGCTTGTGCACCGCGTAGGGCGATGTCGGCGTGCATCTGCTCTTTGATCCGTGGCCAGTGCGCGGCGAGGGCCCTGGTCCAGAACACCTTCAGCTCGGCGGCCAGGCGCCCAGCCAGCTCCTGTTCACCGTATTGGACCGCCTTGATCATCATCGGTGCCTGACCGAGTTTGCCTTTCAGGCACCACGGATGACCGTCGAGGATGATCGCGGCCTCGTAGGCGACCCGGTCGGTGGGGGCGGTCGCGACCCGGTGCAGTTGGTCGTCCAGGTCCTCATCGAAACAGGCCGGCTCGGGACTGATGAAGTCGGGGATGTATCCGGTCGCCGCCTGCGCGACCAGCGCGTTCAGCAGCGGCAGGCCCTGCTCGGCTAGCGCCGCGGCAGTCCGATGCCGCCACACCGCGGGCAGCACATATGGGTAGATGCCGAACTTCAGCAGCAGCTCCTTGGCCAGCTTCGTCTGCGACACCACGAAGCGCATCCCGGCTACACCCTCGGCATCCAACTCGACACGGATCACCGCGCCCGCCCCCAGCCATGATTCGAAATCGTCAAATCATCTTCTAGCCGACCATCTCTCCGAACAAGATCTGGAGCATGCACGGTCGGGCGGTACGGGAGGCTCTTGAGCCGATTGCGGACAGTGTCACCAGGACGTCGACGTTGACGGCGGCCAGGCTGGCCAAGCGGCGTTTGACGTGAGACCACGCGCCTTCGGTGGGCTGCTGACCACCGGCGGCAAGGCGCGCACGGAGTTGCACAGGATCCGTGCGTCACCAGGGTGTCGGCCCACCATCGATGACAGCAGCCTCACACCGAACCATGGCCGAGCAGTTCGCACCGGAGGTCCTGAAACACATCAGGCCCTTATATGCCAGGAGGTTGTCAATGAAAAGGAAAATCGCCGCAGCCGCCACGACCGGGGCGCTGGCCCTGACCGTGCTGGCCGGCACCGCCAGCGCGGCCACGGGGGACGGTGGCCCGCGGGGCCCGTTCGCCAACGCCGATCAGTGCGCCAGCTACGTCGCGGCGCACAACCAACTGGGCAACTGGGACTGCCAGGGGGTGGCGGGGCCTTTCGGTGGCTGGTGGGCGATCACCGGCTCCTGGACCGACAGAGGGCCGTACACCTCCGAGAGTTGGTGCTACTACTACGTCAGGGAGCAAGGGATGCTGGGCCACTGGGACTGCGAGCACGTCTACGGCGCCTACGCTGGGTGGTACGTCTTCAAGGGCTCGTACAGGCCCTAAGAGGTCCTAGCAGAATGATCTCTGTTGTGCTTTGATCTCTCGCTGTAGCCGAGCGAGAGGGGTCCGAGTGGCCAAGCTGAAGCCATGAGAGGTCAGCGACGAACTGTGGGCGATGATCGAGCCGCTGTTGCCCCAGCGTCAGCGGCGGTTCCGCCATCCTGGGCGCCAAGCGGCTGGATGATCGACTGGCGCTGCAGGGCATCCTGTTCGTGCTGCACACCGGGATCGCCTGGGAGCACCTGCCGCAGGAGCTGGGCTACGGCTCGGGCATGACGTGTTGGCGGCGGCTGGCTGAGTGGAACGCCTCTGGGGTGTGGCAGCGGCTGCGCGAGGTACTGCTGGACCGGCTGCGAGCCGCCGACGCGCTCGACCTCTCGCGGGCTGCTGTGGACTCTTCGCAGGTCAGGGCGTTGAAAGGGGGGCGCAGACTGGCCCGTCCCCGGTCGATCGGGGGCGGGCCGGCAGCAAGCACCATCTGATCACCGACGCCACCGGCATCCCGCTCGCGCTCATCTTGACCGGTGCCAACCGCAACGACGTTACTCAACTTCGCCCGCTGCTGGACGCCATCCCCAAGGTCCGCGGCAAACGCGGCCGGCCACGACAGCGCCCCGACGTCGTGCTCGCGGATCGCGGCTACGACCACGACAAGTACCGCCGCCTGGTCCGCGAGCTGCAGATCCGCCCGCTGATCGCCCGCCGCGGCACCGAACACGGCTCCGGTCTGGGCAAACAGCGATGGGCCGCCGAGCAGACCTTCGCCCTGCTGCACGCCTTCCGCCGCTTGCGTATCCGCTGGGAGGTTCGTGCCGACATTCATGAGGCCTTCCTCAAGCTGGCTTGCGCGCTCATCTGCTGGCGATTTCTGAGGGCTTGAGTAGCAAGCGAACGACCAGTGGCGTTAGGGAGCCGGGGCGGGCGAAGTTGCCGCCGTTCAGTGGTTCGAGGTGGGCGCGGGGCGTGGCCGTAGCCGAGGTGGGCGAGGGCGCGGTCGTAGCCGAGGTGGGCCCGGCCGGTGTGCGGGCCTGGCTGGCATTCCCTGCTCCGGTAAGGGCCTATGTGCGCTGGGTGGCGTCTACGCGTCTTGCTGTCTGGTGGTGTGGTGGGGATGGCCCTTGGTGTTGAGGTAAAGGGCGCCTTCGCCGTTTGGTGGGTGGCGCTCTCCGCTTCGGTAAGGGTCTATGCGCGCTGGGTGGCGTCTACCAGAGCCTGGAACAGGCGGGCCGGGTTCTCGGCGATGCGGTTGCAGACGTACAGCCACCACTGGGTGCCGAACACGACGTACTCCCTGACCGGATGCCCGCGATCCCGCATCGTCCGCAGCTGATCGATGCCGAGTCCCAGCAGCATCTCGACCTCGTAGGCGCCGGAATCCTGCCGCATGTGTGGCTGCAGTTCGTCGAGGAGGTCGAGGTCGTGGGTGGCGATCGAGCATAGGTGGCCGCTGTCCAGCAGGCGGGTCGCGTACGCGAGGTAGGCCGCCCGCAGCTCGCGGCTGTCGCGGGGGTGGGCGATGGACTCGGGTTCGAGGTAGGAGCCCTTCACCAGGCGGATGCGGCCGGGTCGCGTCAGCAGGCGGGGCAGGTCCTCGTCCGTGCGGTGCAGGCGGGCCTGAATGGTGACGCCGACGTGGTCGAAACGCCCGCAGAGGCGTTCGTGAGTCCACAGGATGAGGTCCGTACGATCGGTCCCCTCCATCGAGATCATCATCTCCTGGCCCGCGGCGGCGGTGGCCTCGGCCAGCCGGGTGGCGTTGGCCAGCCCCAGCTCGCGGTCCACCACGGAGCCGATGTGGGACAGGTCGAGGGACACCGAGCAGTTCACCCCGCGCGCTGCGGCCTGCCGTGACAGGTCCAGGAATACCTCGGTCTCGGCCGTGGCCAGGTCGGCGTCGCGGCAGCTCTCGCCCATGTAGTCAAGGGTGACGGCGCTGCCCTCCGCGTTGAGCAGGGCGGTCCGGGCGAGCGCCTCGCCGACGGTCTGGCCGCCGATGTACCGCTCGGCCACTCGCCAGGCCAGCTCGCGCAGTGCGGGATCTGCGGCGACCCGGTCCTTGAGGTCCTCATCAAGGGCCAGTGCCCGCATTGTCTGGGCCGCCTGCTCCATCACGATCATCGTCTTCCTTTCATCCGGAAGCCAGGACACTATCACCAATCTATATTTTTTTAGAAGGTGTCTGCCTTGCCGGTTGAGCGACCTCTCGATGCATCCGGCAGGAGGTGCGCGAACGCGCTTTGCGGGTAGCGGCCGCGCTGGAGACGCGCGGTGTAGGTGGAGGGGCACGTCGAACGCCTCAGGCAGGGAGGGGAAGGCGAAGTGCTCGGCGGCGTCGCGAGAGGGCCGTAGCCGCCGCTGATGACGTGTGCTTTCGCGGGTCCGTCGCTGTCCCGCTGTCCCGTCGTCCTGTCGTCTCCCTGTTCAGTCGTCCCGTCATCCCGTGGGCCAGTCAACGCGTCCGTCCCATCGGTGGTGCGGGTCGCTGGCGCGCACGTCCGTCAGTGGGCGGGTCGGTCGGGGGCGGCTGGCCCGTCGTCCCGTTGCCCCCCTGTTCAGTCGTCCTGTCATCCTGCCGGCCAGTCGCGTCCGTCCCATCGGTCGTGCGGGTCGCCGGCGCGCATGTTCGCTCGGTGGTGCAGGTCGCTGGCACGTACGTCCATCAGTGGGCGGGTCGGTCGGGGGCGGCGGGCCCGGCGTCGAGCCAGTCGGGGGACGGCTTCGAGACGGCGGCGACGCCGAGGTCGCCGTGGGGGGAAGCCGATCGCCGATGGAGACATAACCGCCCCCTGGTGGTGGCGTAGCACGCTGCCGACCGTCTGTTGGTCGCGGAGCGGGTGAAGGCAACTGCGGGTGAAGGCAGCTGCGTGGGAGGGGCGGATCGGTTGGAGGGTGAGGCGAAGCCTCGGATCGGTTGCGGGTGGGTGAGGCAGCCGAGGCGGGGTGGCCTGGCTGCGGTTGGGGGGTGAGGCGAAGGCCTGGATTGGTTGTGGGGTGGGTGAAGGCAGTCGGTGGAGGCGGAGGTCAGGATCGGTCGCGGGGCTGGGGGAAGCGCCGCAACTCTTGAAAAGCCTTCACAAGGACCGGTCAGGCCCCGGCGATCTCCAAGCCGATGGCCAGGATGCGCTCCAGCTCCCGCAGGTCCTCCGCAGAGGGATCGACCAGCGGAGCCCGTACGCCGCCGACCGCCAAGCCCCGCAACCGGACCCCTGCCTTGACCAGCGAGACCGCGTACCCCGGCACCCGGTCCCGTAGCTCCACCAGCGGCAGGTAGAAGTCGGTGAGCAGTCGCCGCACCAGCACCTCGTCGTCCCCGGTCACCGCCTTGTGGAAAGCCAGTGCGATCTCCGGGGCGAAGGCGAAGACGGCGCTGGAGTACAGCGTCACGCCCAGCCCTCGGTAGGCGGGGACGGTCAATTCGGCGGTGGGCAGGCCGTTGAAGAAGGTGAACTCCCGGTCCGTAGACCGCCGTACGGTCAGGATGATGCGCTGGAGCAGGTCGAAGTCGCCGAGTCCGTCCTTGAAACCGATGATCTCGGGCAGTTGGGCCAGCTCGGCCACCGCTGAGGGGGAGAAGCGGGCGGTGGCGCGGTGATAGATGATGACGGGCAGCCCACCGGCTGAAGCCACCTCACGTACGTAGCGGACCAGGCCGTCCGGGGGAGCGGTCACCAGGTAGGGGGGCATCAGCAGCAGGCCGTCGGCTCCGTTGTCCGCCGCCGCGCGGGCGAACGCCTTGGCGGTGGGGAGCGGGCCGCCCGCGCCCGCGAAGACCGGGACCCGGCCGCCCGTGGCCCTCACCGACGTGGCCACGACCTTGGTGTAGTCGGCGACGTCGAGCGCGTTGAACTCGCCTGTGCCGCATGCGGTGAACACTCCTCCGGCTCCGGCGGCGACCCCATTGGCGACGTGCTCCGCCATCGCCTGTTCGGCTATGTCGCCGTCAGTGCCATAAGGGGTCACGGGAAAGAAGAGAACACCATCTAGCCGCATCAACAATCCTTCCTAGCAAGCGGATGATCAGATAAGCGGACGCCGATAGGCCCGAAGTGGTTGTGCGGGTGGGTGGGCCCGAGGTGGGTGTGCGGGTGGGCCCGAGGTGGGTGTGCGGGTGGGCCCGAGATGGTTGTGTAGGTGGGCCCGAAATGGGTGGATGCGGGTCAGCCGAAGTGGGCGTGCCCGAAGTGGATGTCCGGGGATGCGGGTCAGCCGAAGCGGGTGTGCCCGAAGCCGAAGCGGGTGTGCCCGAAGCCGGTGCGCGTGAGCCCGCAGCGGATGCGGATCAGCGGAGCCCGATGACCCGGAGCCGATCAGCGGATGCCCTCCCGGCGAAGCGTGGCGGCCAGCTTGCGCGTGTGTCTGGTCACCGCTTCCGTGACCCGCTCGATCTCGTCGGGTGCCAAACCCGCCGGCATCGAGCAGCTGATCGCGTCCGTCGCCGGGATCCGGTAGTCGACGGCCACCGCCACGCAGGCCACGCCCGGAGTGCCCTGTTCGCGTTCGTAGGCCCAGCCCCGGGTGCGTACCTGGTCGAGTTCCCCGATCAGCTTGGCCGGATCGGTGAAGCTGTGCTCGGTGATCGGCGCCAGCGGGTCCGGCAGCAGGGCCGCGACCTCGTCGTCGGTGAGCTGGGCGAGCAGCACCTGGCCGAGCGCCGTGACGTGGGCGGGCAGCCGCCGGCCCACCCTGGGGATCACGTGGTGGGCCTCCCGCGACTCCCTGGTCGCCAGGTAGAGGACGTGGGCCTCGTCGCGGCGGGCGAAATGCGCGGTCTGGCCGGTCTCCGCGCGCAGGTCCTCCAGCGTCTCCTGGGCCAGGGGCAGCGCGGGGTCCTTGTCGAGGTACGCGGTGCCGGTCAGCAGCGCGTGCGGCCCGATGCCGAAGGCCGATCTGGCGGAGTCGGTCTCGACCCAGTTCAGCTCGACCAGGGTGCGCATCAGGGCGTGCAGGGAGCTGCGCGGAAATCCGGTGTGCTGCTGGAGCTCCGACAGTGTCAGGGTCTCGTGGGAGGCGGCCAGGGTCTCGAGGATGCGGACCGTCCGCTCGGCGGACTTGACTAGCTGGGGCTCCATACTCATCCCATCTTGACAGAGGCTTCAGTGTGTCAGCATATGGGATTCCATCCAGATACATGGACGCCTAGCCCTTGATGGCGCCGCTTGTCAGGCCGCGCATGAACTGCCGCTGGAAGGCCAGGAACGCGATGATCGACGGCAGCAGCGCGAGCAGTGATGCCGCGAGCAGTACGCCGATGCCGACCTCCTCGTCGGAGCGCAGGGAGCGCAGCGCGATGGGCAGCGTCCACATGCTGGACTCGGGCGCCACGATCAGCGGGAGCAGATACTGGTCCCAGATCATGGTGAAGCCGAAGACGCCGATGACGCCGAGCGCGGGCCGGCACAGCGGCAGGATGATGCCGAAGAAGATGCGCAGCTCGCCCGCGCCGTCGATGCGCGCGGCCTCCTCCAGCTCGACCGGCACCTCTTTCATGAACTCGGTCATGACCAGGATGGAGAAGCCCCAGGCGCCCACCGGGAGGATCATGCCCGCGTACGTACCGATGAGATCGGCGTGGATGATGGGCATGTCGGCGAGCACCAGCGAGAGCGGGATCGCGATGATCTCCTCGGGCAGCATCATCGTCGCCAGCATGATCAGCATCACGAACGCCATGCCCCTGAACTTCTTGCGAGCGAGCGCGTAGGCGGCGAAGACGCTGACGAGCATCTGGAGCAGCAGCCCGAACCCGACCACCACGAACGAGTTGAACAGGTAGTGGTAGACGTTCTTGTTGCCGGCCTGGACGAAGTTCTCCAGGGTGAAGTCGTCGGGCCAGAGCGTGAATCTGGTCGGGTCGAGCGTCTTGCTGAAGGCGCTGACCAGCAGCCCGACCAGCGGCCCGGTGAAGATGATCACCATGAAGGCGTAGACCAGCACCTTGAGGGTCGTGGCGAGAGGCCCCCGCCTGGACTCCAGGCCGAGAGCGCTGTCGAATCTCATCATGCGTTCTGCCTCCTGCGCATGACCTGGGTCAGCACCGTGAGCAGCAGGGTCACCGCGAACAGCACGATCCCGCCGGCCGACGCGGTGCCCAGGTCACCCTTCTGGAACCCGAGCTTGTAGATCAACGTCATCAGCACTTCGGTCGATCCGTTCGGCCCGCCGTTCGTCAGCACGTACACCTCGACGAAGACGCGTATGCCGCGGATGGCGGCGAGGGTGAACAGGATCCAGAACACCGGGCGCAGCGCGGGCAGCGTGATGTGCCGCAGCCGGTGCCAGGTGGTGGCCCCGTCGACGGCGGCGGCCTCGTACAGCGTGCGGTCCACGCCGACCAGGCCGGCCAGGAAGATCATCATGTCGTACGGCGTGCCGCGCCAGATGCTCATGCCCATGATCGACAGCAGCGAGGAGTGCTCGCTGGCCAGGAAGGGCTGCGGATCCAGGGAGATCCAGCCGAGAATGGTGTTGATCATGCCACTGTCGGCGGGGTGATACATGATCCGCCAGACCTCGGCCACCGCCGCCATCGTGGTCACCACCGGCAGGAACGCCGCGGTCCTGATGAACCACAGGTAGCGTGCCGGACCTTCGATGAGCAGCGCGAACAGCAGGCCGAGGACGAGCGAGCCCGCGGTCGTGCCCAGGGCCAGCACGATGCTGTGCCAGATGGCCGAGACGAAGGCGTCGTCGGTCATGATCGTGGCGTAGTTGTCGAGGCCCACCCATCGATCACCGACGTAGCGGACCTCGAAGAAGCTCATCCGCAGGCCCTCGAACATGGGGATGAACTTGAAGAACAGAAACAGCAGCAAGGCCGGCGACAGGAACGCCCACGCGATGAGAGTCCCCCGCCGCCGCATCCGCTTGGGACGGCGGCGGGGGGTCTCCGTGCGGCTCCGCGCCTGGGTGAGCGTGGGGGTCATGATGCTTTCTGGGTCTGCAGTTCCTGGGTGAGCTTGGTGCTCAAGGTGTCCATCGCCGTCTTGACGTTGGCTGAGCAGTCGGCCCACACCGTGTTGATGGAGTCGGCGGAGTCCTGGCGGATCGGCGCCCAGTTCGGCACCGGCGGCGCGTAGACGGCGTTGGCGTACGCCTCCTGGAACACCTTCCAGCGCGGATCCTGGCGTTCGGCGGCCATGTCGACCTGGGAGTTGACGGGCAGGCGGACGATGGCGCCGTTGGCGTCCTTGTTCATGCCGATGCGCTGGCCGTCGGGGGAGACCGCGAACTCGGCGAACTTCTTCTGGCCCTCGACGTTGTCGGAACCGGCCATCATGTAGACGTTCTCGCCCTCACCGAGGGTGCCGGGGCCGCCCGACGGGCCCTTGGGCACCGGTACGACCTCGATCTTGTCGGTCCCGATGCTCTTGACGAACCTGGCGAGCACGTACGGACCGACCAGGTAGATGCCGCCCTGCCCCTTCTCGAACACCTCGTGCGTGACGGTCGTGTCGTTGCTGACGGCGCCCGGGTTGACGGTCTTGGCCTTGCAGAACTGGTCCTGGAGGTACTGGACCGCCTCCACGGTCTTGGGGTCGTTCACGACGGGGCTGAACTTGCCGCCGCCGTTGGCCTTCACGAAGTCGCCGCCGTTGGCGTAGATCAGCGAGGAGGCGTACCAGGAGGCGTAGCCACGCTTGGTGCCCGCCGGGATCACGAAGCCGGCCGTGTCCTTCTGGCCGTTGCCGTCCGGGTCCTTGTCGGTGAAGGCCGCGGCCAGCTTGGCCAGGTCGTCCCAGGTCTTGGGCGGCTCCATGCCGACCTTCTCCCGCCAGTCCTTGCGGATGATCAGGGCGAAGGCCTGGGCGGAGAACGGCGTGCCGTAGTACTTGCCGTCGGAGCCCTGGGCGGCCTTCCATGCCTGCTCCGACACCTTGTCGGCGCCGGCCAGCTTGGCCTTGTCGACCTCCTGCAGCCAGCCCTGCGTGTGCATGTTGCCGAGTTGGGCCGTGTCGTTGATGACGATGTCAGGTAGCTTCTTCTGAGCTGCCTGCTGTTGAAGCTTCGTCTCGAAGTCATCGAAGAGTGCGACGACTTTCGTCTTGATACCGCTGGCCTTCGTGAACGCGTCGGCCAGTTTCACAGCCGTTTTGGCGGAGTCGGAATCGGGCGCCTGCCTGATCCAGATCTCCAACGCGTCATCCGAACTTGATCCCCCGGAGCCGCAGCCTGTCAGCGTTACGGCCAGGGCCGTCGCAATCGCGGCCCCGAGCAGCTGGCGTGACATCAGACCGCCTCCCGTTCACATATGTGGACACCTGTCGCAGACGTGGAGCCTGTCCGTGTGAACGTAACGAGTGACATAGGTCACGGTCAATATTCAGGAATGTGAATTTGGACCAGGGTTGTGTACAACAATGAGCCCTATGCGCATTCTCATGACCGGCGCCGCCGGCAAGGTCGGTACGCTGCTCCGCCCCCGCCTCGCCCGTGACGGCCGCACGCTGCGCCTATCCGACCTTTATCCGCTGGAGACCGCGCCCGGCGAGGAGATGGTGACGGCCGATCTCGTCGACGAGGCGGCCATGGCCGAGGCGATGAAGGGCGTCGACGCGGTGATCCACCTGGGCGGCCAGAGCCGGGAGCATCCGTGGGCCGACATCGTACGGGCCAACATGGACGGCATGCACGTCCTGCTCGAAGCCGCCCGGCGGGAGGGCGTCGAGCACCTCGTGCTCATGGGCAGCCACCACGCGGCCGGCTTCCACACCCGCCCGGCCGATGGCGCGGAGCTGCCCGACTACGCCTTCCCCCGGCCCGACACCTTCTACGGCGTGAGCAAGGTCGTCATGGAGGCCCTCGGCAGCCTCTATCACGACAGGTTCGGCATGAACGTGACCGTGATCCGGCTGGGCACCTGCAACGAGGCCTCGGGCGACACGCGCGGCCTGGCCACCTGGACCTCCCCTGACGACCTCGCCCGCCTGGTGGAGGCCGCGCTGACCGCGCCCGGCTACCACGTCGTCTGGGGCGTCTCCGACAACGCGCGCCGCTGGTGGTCGCTGGAGGAGGCCCGGTCGATCGGATACGTCTCGCGGGACGACTCGGAGGGCCAGGCCGCCGCGCTGATCGCCGAGCAGGGTGAGCCCGATCTGAGCGAGCCGCTGCACGACCGCGCGGGCGGCGTCTTCACGCTGAGGGACCTCGGAGGCAAGTGGTAGGACGTTTCCCCAGCGTGACGCCCCCACGGAGTGCGGTGCAACCGGTTGTATTCATCCACAAGACATTCATCCGACCCTTTCCTCTCGACCATCGATTGACCTGGTACGGCATAGATCACGATATATCGATAACGTCTATGTAACGTCTGCAAAGGGTTGACGAAACTTTTGGCACCCCTATAGGAAGGCGCTATCCGATCCCGCCGAGCCGGGCAAGCCCTGATACGAGGGGTGCATGAATGTCTGTAACCCCGGACAGCGCGGTTGCGACCGTGCCACCACGCGCGCAACCGCCCGGTGGGCGTCGCCGCATCTCACGCGTTAACGCTCACAAACGGCGTGAGGCCCGCACGGCCTACGTCTTCCTCGCCCCATGGTTCATCGGCCTGTTCGTGATCACGGTCGGCCCGATCCTGGCGTCGCTGTACTTGTCGTTCACCGACTACAACCTGCTCGAAGCGGCCAAGTGGGTGGGGTGGGACAACTACAGCAAGCTCTTCACCGTCGACACGCGGTTCCTCACCTCGCTGAAGGTGACCACGATCTACGTGGTCGTGTCGGTGCCCTTGCAGCTGGCCTTCGCGCTCGGGCTGGCCCTGGCGCTCGATCGCGGGCTGCGGGGTCTGTCGTTCTACCGTTCGATCTACTACCTGCCCTCCCTGCTGGGTGGCAGCGTGGCGATCGCCATTCTCTGGCGCAAGCTCTTCGGTAGCGACGGCCTGGTCAACGCCTTGCTGGACGTCTTCGGCATTCAGGGCGCGGGCTGGGTCTCCGACCCCGACACCGCGCTGGGGACGTTGATCCTCCTGCACGTGTGGACGTTCGGCGCGCCCATGGTGATCTTCCTGGCGGGGCTGCGGCAGATTCCGCAGAGCTATTACGAGGCGGCCCAGGTGGACGGGGCCGGCAAGCTCCGCCAGTTCCGCTCGATCACGCTGCCCCTGCTGACGCCGATCATCTTCTTCAACCTCGTACTCGAAGTGATCAAGTCGTTCCAGTCCTTCACCCAGTCGTTCA
This sequence comes from Nonomuraea aurantiaca, assembly GCF_020215705.1. Classification (GTDB taxonomy): domain Bacteria; phylum Actinomycetota; class Actinomycetes; order Streptosporangiales; family Streptosporangiaceae; genus Nonomuraea; species Nonomuraea aurantiaca. The sequence goes on from NZ_JAIWNB010000003.1 coordinate 23,812, forward strand.
TCGTCAGCAGCGGCACCGGCGGACCGGTCGACTCGACGCTCTTCTACACGCTCTACCTGTATCTGAAGGGCTTCAAGAGTTACGAGATGGGCTACGCGGCCGCCATGGCCTGGGTCCTCCTGCTCATCATCGCCGGCCTGACCGGCGTGAATTTCCTCGCGTCGAAGTATTGGGTCTTCTATGGCGACACGAAGTAAGCCGCTTCCGCTGCTGTTCCGCCCGCTCCCTCGCGGCAGCCGCGTCCTCAAGCACATCCTGCTGATCGCGTTCGGCCTGGTGATGCTCTATCCGCTGCTCTGGATGGTGTCCAGCTCGCTGAAGCCGGAGGACCTGATCTTCCGCGAGCCCGGCCTGTGGCCGAGCACCTTCACGCTGGAGAACTACAGCGAGGGCTGGACCGCGCTCAAGCACTCCTTCGGCTACTACCTGTGGAACTCCGCCGTCCTTACGGGCTTGACCGTGGTGGCGAATCTGGTCGCCTGCTCGCTGGCCGCGTACGCGTTCGCCCGGCTGGACTTCCCGCTGAAGAAGCTCTGGTTCGCGGTCATGCTCGGCTCGATCATGCTGCCGTACCACGTGACGGTCGTGCCGCAGTACATCGTGTTCTCCAAGCTCGACTGGATCAACACGATCTGGCCGCTGATCGTGCCCAAGTTCCTGGCCACGGACGCGTTCTTCATCTTCCTGATGGTGCAGTTCATCCGGACCCTGCCGAGGGAGCTGGACGAGGCCGCGGCCATCGACGGCGCGGGTTACTGGCGGGTCTTCCTCCAGGTGATCCTTCCGCTCTGCACCCCGGCGCTCGCGACGACCGGCATCTTCACTTTTATCTGGACGTGGAACGACTTCTTCAGTCAGAACCTTTACCTGACAAACTCGGACAATCTCACAGTGGCCGTTGCACTCCGCTCCTTCCTAGACTCCAGTGGCGAGTCGTCGTGGGGCCCCATGTTCGCGATGTCGATCGTGTCATTGGGGCCGATCTTCGGCTTCTTCCTTGCCGGTCAGAAATATCTGATTCGTGGTGTAGCGACCACCGGACTGAAGTAACACCCCCCGCAACTCTTCACCAGGAGGTAGAGCTGTGAAGCCTAGGATGATGTGGACGGTCGCCCTGCTGTCGGCGGCCGTGATGACGGCCGCGGCCGGCTGTGGCGGCGGTAGCGGCGACAAGGCGGGCGGCGACAAGATTCATCTCCGCTTCTCCTACTGGGGCAGTGACGCGCGGCAGAAGCTCACCGAACAGGTCATCAAGAAGTTCGAGGAGAAGAACCCGACCATCGACATCGAAGGCGACTTCTCCAACTGGGAGAGCTACTACGAGAAGCTGGCCACCAAGGTGGCCGCCAACGACGCGCCCGACGTCATCAGCATCGAGATCCGCGGCCTGAGCGAGTACGCCGGCCGCAACGCCTTAGCCGACCTGGCGGGCAAGGTCACCACGGGCGACCTCGACCAGCAGGTGCTCACCAGCGGCCAAGTGGACGGCAAGCAGTACGCCATCCCGAGCGGCGTCAACACCTTCTCGATGCTGGTCAACAAGTCGGCGCTGGACAAGGCCAAGCAGAAGCTGCCCGACGACAAGTCCTGGACCTGGGACGACTGGATCAACCTGGCCAAGCAGATCTCCGCGGCCGGCAACGGGGTCAACGGAGCCGAGTACAACTACAACCCCGCCTGGCTGCAGATCTTCGCGGCGCAGCGCGGCGAGAAGTTCTACGACGGCAACAAGATCGGGGTGACGCCCGAGACGCTCAAGGCGTGGTGGGGCATCCACCAGCAGCTCATCCAGACCAAGGGCTCCGCCGACGCCGCCAAGAGCGCCGAACTGATCTCCGTGGGCCCCGAGCAGTCGCTGCTGGCCACCAACGCGGGCGCGATGGGCATGTGGTGGAGCAACCAGCTCAACGCCCTGTCCAAGGCGTCGGGCCAGGAGCTGACCCTGATGCGGATGCCCAAGACGGCGGGTGCGACCACCGGCGGCATGTTCCTGCAGCCGTCGATGTTCTACACGGCCTCCGCCAAGTCCGACCACCTCGCGGAAGCCGGCAAGTTCATCGACTTCCTGGTCAACGACCCGGACGCGGCCTCGATCCTGCTGAGTGACCGTGGCCTGCCGACCAACGCCAAGGTGCTCGCCGCCGTCAAGGGCAAGCTGCCGGCCGTCGACCAGAAGACGCTGACCTTCATCGACGCGGTCAAGAGCGAGCTGAGCCCGATCGTCGCCCCGCCGAAGGGCGCCCTGCAGATGGAGGACATCCTCAAGCGCAACAGCGAAGAGGTCCTCTTCGGCAAGACGACACCGGAAGCCGGCGCGCAGAAGTTCCTGACCGAGGCCAACGCGGCCATCGCCGGCTGAGGTCTGATCCGGGCTGGGGGCACGACGCCCCCAGCCTCCACTCCACGACTCGGGGAGAGAAGTTGAGCACCAGGTACGCCTTCGTCGGACTCGGCCATCGCGCCCAGATGTACGTCGACGCCCTGCTGGGTGACTGGCGGGACACCGGGACGATCGCCGGCCTCTGCGACGTCAACCAGACGCGCATGAACTACTACGTCGAGCGCATCGGCGAGCCGGTGCCGTGCTTCACCCCCGACGATTTCGGCAAGCTGCTGGAGCTGGCCGACGCGGTCGTGGTCACCACGGTGGACGCGACGCACGCCCGCTACGTCGTCGCCGCCCTCGACGCGGGCCTCGACGTCATCGTGGAGAAGCCGCTCACCATCGACGCCGAGGGCTGCGAGGCCATCGCCGCGGCCGCCGAGCGCAACCCGGGCAAACTGGTGGTCACCTTCAACTACCGCTACTCGCCCCGCAACTCGGCGGTCAAGAAGCTGATCAGCGAAGGCGCGATCGGCGAGGTCACCTCGGTCCACTTCGACTGGGCGCTGGACACCATCCACGGCGCCGACTACTTCCGCCGCTGGCACCGCGACAAGGCCAACTCGGGCAGCCTGCTGGTGCACAAGTCCACCCACCACTTCGACCTGGTCAACTGGTGGCTCGCGGCGGCGCCGGAGCTCGTCTTCGCCCAGACCGACCTGCGCTTCTACGGCCAGGCCCTGCCCCGAGGCCCACGCCCCGCCCGCGGCCAAGGCGCGCCCGGCCTCGGCACCGACCCCTTCATCCTGGACATCTCCACCGATGAGCGGCTCAAGCGGCTCTACCTGGACGCCGAGCACGAGGACGGCTACATCCGCGACCAGGACGTCTTCGGACCGGGCGTGACCATCGACGACAACATGTCGGTCCTGGTCCGCTACGCCAACCGGGCCATGCTCACCTACTCGCTCACCGCGCACGCCCCGTACGAGGGCTACCGGGTCGTCTTCAACGGCACGGAGGGCCGGATCGAGCTGGAGGTCATCGAGCGGCCCTGGACGCCGGAGCAGGCCGCGATCGACCCGAGCGCCGCGGGCAAGGAGCACATGGCCGGCGCCGGGGAGAAGCTCATCCTGCACCGGCACTGGCAGGAGCGCGAGGAGATCGTGATCGAGCAGGGGGAGGGCGGTCACGGCGGCGGCGACCGGCTGCTGCTCGACGACGTCTTCCGCGGCCCCGGCGACGACCCGCTCGGGCGTCCGGCGGGTTACCGCGACGGCATCCGCAGCGTGCTGGTCGGCGTGGCCGCCACCCGCTCGGCCACCACCGGCACGCCCGTCCGCCTGGCGGCCGACGGCACCCGCCTCGTGGGCGCCTGACCGATGCGTGAGCTGCGCCACCTGCGGCCGTTCTCCGGGCCGGCCGATGCGTGAGCTGCGCCACCTCGGGCCGTTCTCCGGGCTGGCCGAGCTCGCGGAGCGCCGGCACGGCCTGTTTCCCGAGGCCGCGCCCGGCCCCGCGCTCAGGAAGGCCGCCCGCGAGGCCATCGGGACGCTCGACCTCGCCGTACGAGAGGTGCGGGTCGAGCGCTCCTGGACGACGCGCGACCTCAGCGGCGAGGAACTGTCCTGGTCGGTGGGGTTCGGCCCGCGTACCCACGCCTACCTGCTCAAGCCCCGCCACGCGGAAGGACCGCTGCCCGGCGTGCTCGCGTTGCACTGCCACGCGGGCATGAAGTGGGCGGGCAAGGAGAAGATCGCGGACGGCCCCGAGCCGGCCACACCCGAGGTGCTGCGGCTGCGCGAGCAGATCTACGGCGGCCGGGCCTACGCGAGCGAGCTGGCCAGGCGGGGCTTCGCCGTGCTCGTCCCCGACGCGATCGGCTGGGGCAGCCGCCGGTTCGACCGGGCGGACATGCCCGAGCGCGTGCTCGCCCAGGCGGACGATCCCGGCATGTCCGAGGCGGACCGCTACGACGTCGCGGCCGGGCACCACGAGCACGTGCTGGAGAAGTACTGCACCCTGCTCGGCACCTCGCTGGCCGGCGTGGTGGCGGGCGAGGACCTGGCCGCCGCGGCCTACCTGCGCTCACGCCCCGACGTCGGGCGGATCGGCTGCGTGGGGCTGTCGGGGGGCGGCCTGCGGGCGGCGCTGCTCGGCGCGTTCGACACCGGCGTCGCCGCGGTCGCCGTCGCCGCGATGGTCTCCACCTACCGCGAGCTCCTGGACGGCTACGTCGCCGGGCACACCTGGATGTTCTTCCCGCCCGGCCTGTCACGCGTCTGCGACTGGCCGGCGCTGGTCGCCGCCCGCGCGCCAGAACCGCTCCTGGTCATGTACGGCGAGCGCGACCAGCTGTTCCCGCCGGCCGGGATGCGGGCGGCGCACGAGGCCATCGCGCGCCGCCACCCGGACGGCGGCTACGAGGGGGTCTTCTTCGACGCCCCGCACGCCTTCGACGTCCCCATGCAGGAGCACGCCTTCACCTGGCTAGAGCGCCGCCTCGGCGGCTAGCCCGGCCGCCTCGGCGGCGGACAGGCGCCCGTCGGCCACGACCACGGACACGCCCCGGGTCAGCTCGTCCTCGAAGACCAGCGGCGTGTCCCAGGCCAGCGCGGTGCCCACACCGGGATACTGCGCCACCCTGACGAACCACGGATCGTCCCCCGCCCGGACGAACACCAGCGTCCAGTCCTCGCCCGCCAGCGCCAGCCACGGCGCACGGGAGCCGTGAACCCGCTCCTCGCCGTCCTCTGACGAGGTGAACACCCGCAACCCCCGCGACCCCGCCGGCGCCCGCCAGAAGAAGCCGCCGTAGCCCGCCCCGTCCCGGCCCTTGGTGGCCGAGCTCTGGATCGTCAGCGGCGCGCCCGTGAGGTTGCGCAGCGTGAAGCCGAAGTCCAGCGCCCACCCCCGCGACAGCGGGACGGCCCGCACGGTCCGCTCCTCACGGACCACCGGCTCCTCGCCCGGCCGCTGCCACAGCAGGGTCTCGGCGAAGCCCGAGGAGTCGCGCCCGGTGAACGACACATGCCGCTGGATCCCGTGGTCGTCCAGCCACTGAGGCCCCTGGTCCCTGACGAACGTCCGGCCGCCCCAGAAGTTGCGCCCGCCGACATCGGTCACGGCCACCCCGGCGCCGAGGTGGTGCGGGTGGTCCGCGGGCTGCAGCTCGGTCACCACCGTGCCGCACAGCGTGCGGACCGGGTGGAGATAGGGCCGCGGAGCCGCGGTGATCGGCAGGTCGGGCCGCGTGACGTACTCGGCGACCACCCGGTCGGCCACCATCAGCGGCACGGCCCAGCTCACGCCCAGCTCGGAGAAGAGCTCCAGCCGTTCCGCGCAGGACTCGACCATCTGGGCGATGCCGGGCAGCACCGGCCCGTCACCGGAGAGATCCTGGTGGTCCTGGTCGATCGGCAGCGGATCGGGCGCGACCCTGATGGCCTCCAGGACCTCCATGAACGCCCCGGTCCGGTGGATCGGCACGATCAGGCCGGCGCCGGAGCGTACGTGCTCGACGAGGTTCTCCAGCAGGTCGGCGCGGGGGAAGCGGCGCACGGGGCCGTCGCCGACGCGGACCTCGTCCACCGTGTACGTGAACGTGATGGTGCCCCGCTCACCATGGACGACCACGTACGGCTCGTCGCGGCCGGTGGCGCAGAGCGTCACGGCGGCCACGATCGGCGGCCCGTCCGCCAGGTGGATGCGGATGGCCGAGGTGTCGTCCGACTCGATGGCGTTGGCGTGGAACAGCTCCGCCTCGACCGACGTGACCGTGCCGCGCTCCTCGGCGCCCGCCACGGCGAGCGCGGTGGCGACGGCGTGCGCGAAGGGGTTGGTCAGCGCGCCGTCCACGATGTCCACGCCGTCGAGCCGACGCCGCCCCGACCAGGAGCTGCGGGTGAAGTAGGAGGCGGGCCGCGGCCACGCCCCCGCCACCCCGATGCCGGTCACGCGGCCGATCGTGTCCTCGGCGATCAGCCGGCGCACCTCCGGCAGGGCCGCGGACGCGAGACTCTGGAAGCCCACCTGGCAGGCCAGACCGGCCTCGGCGGCGGCCTGCTCCATGCGCTCGAAGTCGGCGAGCGTGGCCGCCGTCGGCTTCTCCACCAGCACGTGCGCGCCGGCCGACAATGCCGCCAGCGTCAGGTCCGCGTGCGTCGGGATCGGGGTCGCCAGGATGGCGATCTTCGCGCCGGTCCGCTTGATCAGCTCGGGCAGGTCGGTGGAGAACTCCGGCGTGCCGAGCCCGTCGAGGTCCTCGGGGGAGACCGGCCGCACGTCACAGACGCCCGCCAGCTCGATCTGGCCGGCCAGCTTCCGCAGCCGGTTGAGGTAGTGGGCGCCGAACCCGTGCGCTCCGGCGAGTACGACCCGCATGCTCATCTCCAGTGGAGGCCGAGCCCCCGGTGCTCACCGACGCGCACCTTCGCGTCGCTCACGTGGACGGGATACGGCTCGGCCAGCAGCCCCAGCGCGGCGAACGAGGCGTCCTCGACCTCCTCGGCCATGCACGGCAGCGGCAGAGCCAGCGCGAGCTGCGCCGACAGGTCGGGCAGCAGGTGCGGATAGACCGGTACGTCGAAGGTCCGGGCCAGCTCGGCGATGCGGAGGAACGGGGTGATTCCCCCCACCCTGACCACATTGGGCTGCACGATGTCGCAGGCCCCCGCCGTCAGCAGGTCGCGGAAGCCGTAGACGGTGTAGACGTTCTCGCCGACCGCGATGGGCACGTCCACGGACCGCCGCAGCTCCACGTGCGCGGCGACGTCGTCGGCGGGTAGCGGCTCCTCCAGCCAGTGCAGGTCGTACGGGGCCAGCGCCTCGACGGCGCGGCGGGCCCGGTGCAGGTCCCAGCGCTGGTTGGCGTCGATCATCAGCAGCGTGCCGGGGCCGACGACCTCGCGGACCGCGGCCACCCGCTCGACGTCCTCGGCGAGGTCGGGCCGGCCCACCTTCATCTTGATCCCGGGATAGCCCGCGGCCTTCCACCGCCCGGCCTGGGCGACCAGCTCCTCCAGCGAGTAATGCAGGTTCACGCCGCTGCCGTACACCGGAACCGTGTCCCTGCGCCGCCCCAGCACGTCGGCCAGGCCGCGCTCGCCGCAGCGCAGATCCCACAGCGCCAGGTCCACCCCGGCCAGCGCGACGGTGGTGATCCCGCCGGGCCCGGCCTCGCGCAGGTGCCGCCAGAGCCGGTCCCACACCACCTCGGGGTGGGGGTCCAGGCCGATGACCGCCTCGCGGATGTCGTTCTCCAGCAGCGCCTGTACGGCCCGCGCCCCGATCTGCGGCGTCCAGGAGAAGCCGGTGCCCGTCCGGCCGTCGTCGAGCGTGAGCTCCACGACCATGACGTGGTTGACGGGCACGTCCGGCCCCCACGGTCTGGACAGCTCGGCGGTGTGAGCGCTCACTTTCAGGTCGCGGATCATGAGACGCCTGCCAGCGACCGCCCGTGTTCGATCAGGGCCTTCAGTTCGGCCACGTGCTCGGGCGAGGCGTCGACCAGGGGTGGGCGCACCGGTCCCGCGTCCAGGCCGCCGAGCCGTACGCCGGCCTTGACCAGGGAGACGGCGTAGCCGGGGACCTTGGAGCGCAGCCGTACGAGCGGCTCGTAGAACTCGGTGAGCAGGTGGTCGGCGCCGTTCAGGAACGCGGTGGCGATCTCCGGCGCGAAGGCGAAGACGGCGGAGGAGTAGAGCTCCACGCCGATGCCCCGGTAGGCGCCCATCGTCAGCTCGGCCGTCGGCAGCCCGTTGAAGAACTTGAACTCCTCGCCGATCTCCCTGCGCACCGCCAGCACCGTGCGCTGGATGAGGTCGATGTCGCCCAGGCCGTCCTTGAGACCGATCACGCCCGGGATCCTGGCCAGCGCCACGACCTGCTCGGGAGTGGGCACCACCGCGTCGCGCTGGTAGATGATGACCGGCAGGATCGCGGCGACCGCGCGCACGTAGGCGGTGAAGCCTTCGTTGGGGCCCTTGGCCAGGTAAGGCGGCATGAGCAGCAGGCCGTCGGCGCCCGCCTCGCGGGCCGCGCGGGCCTGGGCGAGCGCCGACCCGAGCGGGCCGCCGGCGCCCGCGAACACCGGTACCTGGCCGGCCGTGGTCTCGACGGCCACCCGGACGACCGCGGCGTGCTCCGCCTCCGACAGCGCGGGGAACTCACCCGTGCCGCAGGCCGCGAACACCGCGCCGGGCCGATGCCGGAGCCCGCGCCTGATGTGCTCGGCCAGTACCTCCTCGGCGAGCCCGTGGTCGGGGTCGAAGGGGGTCACGGGGAAGAAGAGGACTCCGCTGAGGTTCATCCGGTCTCCAGTTCGGTGTGCCACGATCTCTTGGGCGTCCAGCCCAGCATCCGCCCGGCCTTGGCGGAGGTGAAGGCGGGAGCGGTCCCGGTGAGGTTCGCGGCCGCGGCGGCGGTCGAGGGGATGACGGCGGGGAGCAGCTCCGCCAGGGGCTCGCGGGCCAGCGCGTCGGCCGCCCCCGCGAAGAACACCTCGCCGTTGGGCAGGTCGGGCAGGCGTTCGAGGAGCACCGAGATCAGGTCGGAGGCGTCCCTGGCGTCGAGGTAGTTGAACAGCGAGGCCCCGGCGATGTCCGGCCGGTCCAGCCGTTCGGCGATCGTGTGGCCCGACTGGGTGGGCGCGCCCGTCCACTCCTCGGGAGCCACCACGAAGCACGGCCGCACCGCCGCGAACCGCGTCTCCGAGCCGCTGCGCGCGAACGACGCCATCGTCTGCTCGGCCACGACCTTGGACAGGTTGTAGGCGTTCCACGGCGCGACGGGGTGCTCCTCGTCGATGGGCAGATAGCTGGGCGTCCAGCCGCCGGGCGCGCCGTAGCCGATGACGGTCGGGCTGCTGGCCACGACCACCTTGCCGACTCCGGTGTTGCTCGCCGCCGCGCACACGTTGAAGGCGAGCTGGGTGTTGGTACGGAAGGTCAGCCCGTCGGTACGGCTGAAGGGGGTCGCGATCGCGGCCAGGTGGATCACCGCGTCGGGCCGGAAGCGGGCCATGACGTCATACGCCTCGCCCAGGTTCGTCAGGTCGGCGGGCAGGGTGACCGCGGCCTCGGGGGGACTGCCCGGGGTGACGTCGATGCCGATCACCTCGTGACCGGCCTGAGCCAATGAGGCGACCACGCTGCGCCCTAGCCGGCCGGCGCTGCCGGTCACCAGTGTTCGTGTCATCGGTCGTTCACCACTCCTGCTTGGGATACGGCAACCGGTTGCAGAAAGTATCGAGCCAGGGCCGGGAGAACGTCAAGCGGCACGGCCTTCTCCTACCAGGAGGTCTGGCCATATGAAGAGATATGGTGGGGATTTAGGTGAAAAATCCGGCGGAGATGGCTGATTGACAGTGATACAAACGATTGCACTAAAGTACTAGGTACGGTCGGAGGAGGCCAAGCGTGGCGGTGACGATTCGTGACGTGGCTGAGGCGTCGGGCGTGCATGTTTCCACGGTGTCCCGGGCGTTCTCCGCGCCCCACCTGGTCAACCCCGAGACGCGCACCCGCGTGCTCGCCATCGCCGAGGACCTCGGCTACCGGCCCAACCGCGCCGCCCGTGCGCTGACCACGGGCCGCACCCACAACATCGGCCTCATCGTGGCCGACATCGCCAACCCCTTCTTCCCTCCGCTGATCAAGGCCGCCCAGGCGCAGGCCAGGCTCCGTGACTACCACGTGTTCGTGGCCGACACCGACGAGGACCCGCAGGTGGAGGAGGATCTGATCCAGACCCTCACCAAGCAGGTCGACGGCGTGCTGCTGTGCAGCCCGCGCCTGACGAACCGGACGATAGAGCGGCTGCGCGAGGAGGTGCCGTTCGTCGTGGTCAACCGCCGGGCCAAGGGCATGCCGACCGTGCTCATGGACGTGGGCCGCGGGGCCAGGCAGGCCGTCGAGCACCTCACCGCGCTCGGGCACCGGCGCATCGCGCTGGTCACCGGGCCCAGCGGCTCGTGGACCAGCAAGGAGATGCAGGAGGCGGCCGCCGCGATGAACGACGTGGACGTCGTCTTCCTCGGCCCCAACCCGCCGACGGAGCTGGGCGGCCTGGCCGCGGCCACCGACGTCATCGCCTCGGGCGCGACGGGCGTGCTGGCCTACAACGACCTGGTGGCCATCGGCCTCATCGAAGGGCTCGCCGAGCGGGGCAAGAACGTCCCCGGAGACGTCAGTGTCATCGGCGTGGACGACATCGTGCCGGGCCGGCTGAGCCGCCCGAAGCTGACCACGATCGCCATGCCCACCGCCGCCGCCGGCCGCATCGCCGTAGACCTGCTGCTCCAGTCGGTCGATTCGGCGGCCACCGCCGCCGCCACGATGCTGGAGACGGCCCTGATCGTCCGCGAGTCCACGGGAAAGGCACACAGATGATGTTCGGAACGCTGCCGTCGGGTGAAGAGGTCGAGCGCGTCGAGCTGTCCTCGGGACGGCTGCGCGCGAGCGTGCTCACGTACGGCGCCATCCTGCAGTCGCTGGAGGTGTCCGGCGTCAACGTGGTGCTCGGACTGCCCACGCTGGAGGACTACCTCACCCGCAGCCGCTACTTCGGCGCCGTCGTCGGCAGATACGGCAACCGCATAGCGGGCGGCCGCTTCACCCTCGACGGGGTCGAGCACCGCCTGCCGCTCAACAACGGGCCCAACAGCCTGCACGGCGGTAACCACGGCTTCGACCGCAAGGTGTGGACGGTCTCCGCGGCCACCGGCTCCTCCGTGACGCTCACGCTGACCAGCCCCGACGGCGACCAGGGCTATCCGGGCACGCTGACCGCCTCGGTCACCTACACGCTCGAGGACGACGCCCTGCGCCTGGACTACACGGCCCAGACCGACGCGCCCACCGTCGTCAACCTCACCAACCACTCCTACTTCAACCTGGCGGGCGGCGGCGACGTGCTCGGGCACGTGATCCAGATGGATGCCGAGCACTACCTGCCCGTCGACGAGGACAAGATCCCCACGGGCGAGCCGGCGCCGGTCAAGGGCACGCCGTTCGACTTCACCACGCCGCACGCGGTGGGCGAGCGCTACGACGGCGGCTACGACCACTGCTTCGTGCTCGACGGCGGCATCCGGGTGACCGAGCCGGTCGGCGGCCTGACCATGGAGGTCACGACCACCGAGCCGGGCGTCCAGTTCTACGCGGGCGGCATGCTCGACGGGGTCGCCACGCCGTACGGGCCGCACGCGGGTCTGTGCCTGGAGACGCAGCACTTCCCCGACTCGCCCAACCAGCCGCAGTTCCCCTCGACCGTGCTGCGGCCGGGCGAGACCCGCACCTCGACGACCTCCTACCGGTTCACCACCTGACCGCCCGCTCGCAGCGCGGTCGTGGCCCGGAGCACCAGCAGCGCCACGTCGTCGTGTGACGGCTCGGTGGCGAACGACTCGACCGCCTGCCGGATCCGCTCGGCCACGGCGTGCGCGCTCAGCCCCGAGCAGCCCGACAGGATCGCGGTCAGCCCGTCGTCGTCATCGAGCAGCCGGTCGCCGTCGCGCCGCTCGGTGACGCCGTCGGTGACGCACAGCAGCAGCTCCTCGGGCAGCAGCTCGAACGTCTCGGTGTAGAACCGCGCGTCGCCGTCGATGCCCAGCAGCAGCTGCGAGGTGGCGACGGGCTGGACCTCGCCGTTCGCGCGCAGCAGCAGGGGCGGGGGATGGCCCGCCGAGGCGAGCGTGCACAGCGCGCCGCCCTGGGGCAGCGGCGTCAGCTCGCCGCAGAGCAGGCTGAGGAAGCGGCCGTCCTCGCCCTCGTCGAGCAGCGTCTGGTTGAGCCGGTCGAGGATGTCGGCCACGGTGTAGTTCTCCTTGGCCAGCAGCCGTACGGCGTGGCGGGCCAGCCCGGTCACCGCGGCGGCCTCCGGACCGCTGCCGCAGACGTCGCCGAGGGCGAAGCACCAGTGGTCGCCGACGGTGAACAGGTCGTAGAAGTCGCCGCCGACGTGCGCACCCTCTTCGGCGGGCTCGTAGACGACCGCCGACTCCAGCCCCGGCATCGGCGCCACCCGCATGGGCAGCAGGCTGCGCTGCAGCACGCTTGACGTGGTCGCCTGCCGCGAGTAGAGCATGGCCGTGTGGAGGTTGAGTGCCACCAGGCGGCACAGGTCGGCGAGCAGGTCGGCCAGCTCCAGCGGCAGGGTCGGCTCGACGCGCCCGATCACCAGCGCGCCGTGCGAGCGGCCCTGGGTGAGCAGCGGGAACGACAGCACGCTCTCCGGCCCGACCGGCCAGGTCACCTCGCCCAGCGCCGAACGCGGGATGACGGGCAGGACCTGGCGCAGCTCGGCGTTGTGGCGTTCCTCGCTGTGCCACACGTGCGCGAGCCTGGTCATGCCTGCCAGGTCGGTCAGGTAGACCGCCGCCCAGGTGGCGATCTTGGGTACGACCAGCTGGGCCGTCAGAGCCGCGATCAGCTCCTCGTCGTGTACGCCCGCCAGCAGTTCGCCGGCCTCCGCCAGGAACGACAGCCGGCCCCGATGCGCCCGGTCCCGCTCGGCCAGTCGCTCGCGCTGCACGGTCACCGCCACCTGGTCCGCGATGTACTGCAGGCTCGCGGTGAGCGCCTGGTCGAACCGGCCGGGCTCGGCGGCGGTCGCCACGAGGTAGCCGGTCACCTCGCCCGCCACCATGAGCGGCGCGCACGCCAGCGACCTGGCCTGGAGCCGCTGGGCCAGCTCGACGTCGGTGGCCAGCAGGTCGTCGAACATCGCCGGCGCCTTCTGCTCCACGCCGAACACGCCCGCGGTCACCACACCCACCAGCCCCGCCGTCGCCCCGGTGCCCGCCGCGACGCCGAACCGGTTGCCGCCCTCGGCCCGTACCAGCACATAGGCGGCGTCGGCCGCGCTGGACAGCTGGACGATCTGCGCGATGGTGTCGAGCAACTCGTCGAGCGGCATGTCGTTGTCGAGCAGGTCCTTGATGCGGCCGCCCGGCTCCCGCTTGAGCGGGGCCGGTGGGGAGGCCAGGACGTAGCGGTGGTCGCTGGACACCACGATCCAGATCGACCGGCGGTCCTGGGCGCGGCCGTCGGTACGCAGGTGGGAGATGTAGACCGGGAGCAGGTCCCCGTCGCGGTGCCGCATCCTGGACTCGCCGCGCCAGCGGCCGAGGCCGAGCGTGTCCGACAGCGACAGCGCGCACGGGCCGTGCCTGCGCCAGGCGACCAGCTCCGCCAGCGGCCGGCCGGCGACCTGGGCGGCGGACCAGCCGAGCAGCGCCTCCGCCTCGGCGTTCCAGGTGACGATCCGGCCGTCGAGGTCGCTCACGATGACGGCGACGTGCAGGGTCTCCGTGGAGGCGGCGATCGCGGCGGCCTTCGTGGCGGGGATGCCGGACGCGCTCTCGTGGCCGCACCCCTTGTCGAGCTCCATGCGGACCCAGACCCGCTTGGCGGCGCCCGTGTACGTGACGCCCCAGGCGTCGGCGAGCATGCCCGCCAGCGCGAGCCCGCGCCCCGTGGTGGCCATGCCGTCGGGCGGTGGCGACTCGGCGGCGGGCACGATCAGGGTCGGGTGATGGTCGTCGACCTCGATCTCCAGCCTGGTCGGGACGGCGTTCGGGTCGAGCCGGCAGGTCAGCTCCAGCCCCGTTCCCGCGTGCACCACGGCATTGGTGACGAGTTCGCTGGTCAGCAGCACGGCGTCTTCGGTCAGGTGGCTCAGCTGCCATTCGCCGAGCACCTGACGTACGAAGCGCCGTGCGGCCGCGGGGGCCTGCGGGGTGCCGTCGAAGGCCGTGCTCGACACGCGGGTCGTGTCCACTATGCGTCCTAGAACATCACTCGATGTGGCAGTTCGGTCACTCTCAGAGTGGCAGACTGGACGGCTCCAATACCCCCACTTGCAAAGAAGGCCTCCATGGTCGTGCTGTTGGAGCCCCTGGCGGTGAGGTATGGACGGGTCTCGGATGGTCTCGGCTGGTTTCAGGTGATTTCGGGGAAAGGAAGGTCGTGATGAATCGCCGGGTGAAGATCTTGCTGGTCGACGACAAGGACGAGAGCCTGGTCGCGCTGGAGGCGGTCTTACGCCCGCTTCAGCAGCAGCTGTTCAAGGCCAGGTCGGGGCAGGAGGCGATGAAGCTGATGCTCCGCCACGACTTCGCGGTGGTGCTGCTCGACGTGCTCATGCCCGGCATGGACGGCTTCGAGACGGCCACCCACATCAAGCGGTTCGACCAGGCGCGTGACGTGCCCATCATCTTCCTGACCAGCACCGAGCCGGGATCCGGCGCCACGTTCCGGGGCTACGCCGTGGGGGCGGTCGACTACATCACCAAGCCGTTCGATCCGTGGGTGGTGCGCTCCAAGGTCGCGGTCTTCATCGAGTTGTTCCGCAAGAACGCGGTGCTGCGCGAGCAGTCGGCCCTGCTGGGCGACCTCGTGAAGAACGACGCGGTGCTGTCGAGGAACGCGCAGGTGCTGTGCGGATTCTCCGAGCGGCTCGGCGCCGTCGAGGCGCGGCTCGACGAACTGGCCCGCTCCTGCGCCGACGACGAGGCGTTGCGGGAGGCGATCAGGGACACGGCCGAGCTGGTCGCCGACATGCAGGCGGCCTTCGACACGGTTCGGCTGTGACGGACTCGGGGTAGGACACTCGGCGAGCCTGTGTGCGTTCCGCGGTGTCTCCGTCGTACCTTTGGCATCATGGCCACCCGTACGCCGAAAAGCGCATCGAAGGGGCCGGCGAAGCGGTCGACCTCCGCCCGCTCGACCCCCGCCAAGCGCGCATCCAGCTCGACCGGGCGGCCGAGGGCGAAGGGGGCCGGGTCGGCCCGCAAGCCGGGCCTGACCCACCATGACCCGATCACGTGGGTCTTCACGATGATCGGCAAGCTGATCGTCGGGCTCTGGATGCTGCTCGCCAACGGCATCGGCAGCACCGCCCGGGCGCTCGGCAAGAACGCGCGCGACCTCGATCCGGCGCACCGGCGCGACGGGGTGGGACTGTCCGTGCTCGCCGGCGCCATCGTGCTGGCCGCGATGACCTGGCGCCAGGCAGACAGCACGGTCTCCGGCGTGGTCAACGTCACCGTGCACAGCGTGTTCGGGTCGCTGGCGTGGGCGCTGCCGCTGCTGCTCGGCCTGCTCGCCTGGCGCTACCTGCGCCACCCCGACCAGAACGCCGACACCGGGCGCATGGTGATCGGGTGGAGCGCGCTGCTCGTCGGCGTGCTCGGCGTCATCCACGTCGCCAACGACACGCCCTACCCCGCCGGCACCGCCAACGACGGCATGGAGCGGGTGTCGCAGGCGGGCGGCATCATCGGGTTCATCGTGTCGGCGCCGCCGATGAGCATCCTGCCCGCCTGGATCACGATCCCGCTGCTGCTGATCCTTTCGGGCTTCGGCGTGCTGGTCATCACGGCGACCCCCGTCCACCGCGTCCCGGAGCGGCTGGCCGAGCTCACGCACCTGCTGTTCGAACGGCACGCGCTCGCCGAGCAGGCGACGCCCGTCAGGAAGCGGCCCAGGACCAAGAAGGGCGAGACGGGCGACAAGCCGGATCTCGTCAAGCCGTACGACACGCCGGTGCTCTCCGAGCAGGACAAGCGGGCCGAGCACTCGCCCGAGATCGTGCCGGGGCTGACGGACGAGGAGGAGCCGCCTCCCGCGCCGGTCAAGAAGGCCGAGCCGCCGGAGCCCACTCCCGCGCCCCGCAAGGTCGAGCAGCTGGTGCTCTCGCCCCAGGCAGGGCCGTACAGTCTGCCTGATCTGCAGTTCCTCAAGCCGGGCAGCGCGCCCAAGCCGCAGACCAAGGCCAACACCGTCGTCGTCAACGCGCTGACCAGCGTCCTTGAGCAGTTCGTCATCGACGCGCAGGTGATCGGGTTCACCCGCGGCCCGACCGTGACCCGCTACGAGATCGAGCTGGGCCCCGCGGTCAAGGTGGAGAAGGTGACGGCGCTCACCAAGAACATCGCTTACGCCGTTAAATCGGCAGATGTTCGGATCTTGTCGCCGATTCCGGGGAAGTCGGCGATCGGGGTGGAGATCCCGAACGCGGACAAGGACCTGGTCTCCCTGGGCGACGTGCTGAAGTCCCAGGTGGCGCAGAGCGACCACCATCCGATGATCGTGGGACTGGGCAAGGACGTCGAGGGCCGCACGATCGTGGCGAACCTCGCCAAGATGCCCCACCTGCTCATCGCGGGCGCCACCGGCGCCGGCAAGTCGGTCTGCGTCAACGGCCTGATCACCTCCATCCTGATGCGGGCCACGCCCGACGAGGTACGCATGGTGCTGGTCGACCCCAAACGGGTGGAGCTGTCGGTCTATGAGGGCATCCCTCACCTGATCACGCCCATCATCACCAACCCGAAGAAGGCCGCGGAGGCCCTCGAATGGGTGGTGGGGGAGATGGACCGTCGCTACGACGACCTGGCCGCCAGCGGGTTCCGGCACGTCGACGAGTTCAACAAGGCCGTACGGGCCGGCAAGCTGCAGCCGCCGCCGGGCAGCGAGCGGGTCTACCAGCCCTACCCGTACCTCCTGGTGATCGTCGACGAGCTGGCCGACCTGATGATGGTCGCCCCGCGTGACGTCGAGGACTCCATCGTGCGCATCACGCAGCTCGCCCGCGCGGCCGGCATCCACCTGGTCATCGCCACGCAGCGGCCCTCCGTCGACGTGGTCACCGGCCTGATCAAGGCGAACGTGCCCTCGCGGCTGGCCTTCGCCGTGTCGAGTCTCACCGACTCGCGGGTCATCCTCGACCAGCCGGGCGCCGACAAGCTGGTCGGCCAGGGTGACGCGCTGTTCCTGCCGATGGGCGCCAGCAAGCCCATCCGCATCCAGAACGCGTTCGTCTCGGAGAAGGAGATCGCCGAGATCGTCACGCACTGCAAGACGCAGATGCAGGCCGAATACCGCGACGACGTCGCCGCGGCGCCGGTCAAGCGGGAGATCGACGGGGACATCGGCGACGACCTCGACCTGCTCGTCCAGGCGGCCGAGCTGATCGTGACCACGCAGTTCGGCTCGACCTCGATGCTGCAGCGCAAGCTCCGCGTCGGCTTCGCCAAGGCGGGCCGGCTCATGGACCTGCTGGAGAGCCGCAACGTGGTCGGCCCCAGCGAGGGTTCGAAGGCCCGCGAAGTGATCGTGAAGCCCGATGATCTGCCCGGTTTGCTAGCTGACTTGCGTGGCGAATGACCCCAATGCACGTTCGCCCGACGACTACTGATTGAATGTGAATCATTACAGAACGTCGTGGGACGGAAGGCGCTAGCCATGCCGGAACAGAGCACAGGGGCCATGCTGGCGGCGGCCCGGCGGTCAGCCGGGCTGACGGTCGCGCAACTGAGCGAGACCACCCGCATTCGCGAGGCGATCATCTACGCGATCGAGCGTGACGACTTCTCGCAGTGCGGTGGTGATTTCTATGCGAGGGGACATGTCAGGGCCGTAGCCAAGGCCGTCGGGCTCGATCCCGTGGCGACCGTCCACCTCTATGACGAAGAACACAGCGGGGCGGTCACGCCCATCCGGGCCGCGGCCGTGTTCCAGGCCGAGCGCAAGATCAGGATCAACGAGCGGCGCGGTCTCAACTGGACGATGGCACTGGGCGTGGCCCTGGCCATCACCATGGTCTTCGGGGCGGTCAGGGTGCTCGGCGGCGGCACGTCGGACGAGATGCGCACCGCCGACTCCCACCTCATCCCGCCGAACGTCCCGATCAACGAGCACGCTCCCAAGCCGTCGCACGCCAAGGGGAAGGCGTCCAACGCGGCCGCCAAGGACGTCGTCGTCGTCAAGGTCAAGGCCAAGCGCCCGTCATACCTGAACGTCAGCGACGACAAGGGGCGCAAGCTGTTCTCGGGCACGTTGCCGGCGGGCAAGAGCAAGACCTACCGGTCCGACACCGAGGTCCATCTTCTGATCGGCGACGCGGGCGCCGTGTCGTTGCAGGTCGACGGCAAGGACCTGGGTCATCCGGGGGCTCTGGGGGAGATGGTGACGCGCTCGTTCAAGCCTTCCAAGGCACAACCTAGGTAGCCCGTGCGCCCGGTGGTGGCCAACTGCCGATACCGTAGTGTTCACCATGTCATCCCGCCGAACCGCATCGCTGATCACTCTGGGCTGCGCGCGCAACGAGGTCGACTCCGAGGAGCTGGCCGCGCGACTCGAGGCTGCCGGTTGGCAGCTGGGCGACGACGACCCCGATGTCGTCGTCGTCAACACGTGTGGCTTCATCGACTCGGCGAAGAAGGACTCCATCGACACGCTGCTGGCCGCGGCCGACTCCGGGGCCAAGGTGGTCGCCGCGGGCTGCATGGCCGAGCGCTACGGCAACGAGCTCGCCGACGCTCTGCCCGAGGCCAGCGCCGTCATCTCCTTCGACGACTACACCGAGATCGGCGGCCGACTCGACGACGTGCTCGCCGGCCGGCCGCTCAAGCCGCACACGCCAAGAGACCGCCGCACCCTGCTGCCCATCTCTCCGGTGGATCGTGCCAGCGCGCACACGACCGCCATTCCCGGCCACGGCGACCTGCCCGACGGGCTGGCGCCCGCGAGCGGGCCGCGCGTGCTGCGCAAACGGCTCGACGAGAGCCCCGTGGCCTCGCTCAAGCTGGCCTCCGGCTGCGACCGGCGCTGCACGTTCTGCGCCATCCCGGCCTTCCGCGGCGCCTACGTCTCGCGCGACCCTGAGGAGCTCCTGGCCGAGGCCGACTGGCTGGGCCATCGGGGCGTCCGTGAGCTCGTCCTCGTCAGCGAGAACTCGACGTCCTACGGCAAGGACCTGGGCGACCTGAGGGCGCTGGAGAAGCTGCTGCCGCGGCTCGCGGCGGTCGAGGGCATCGAGCGGGTGCGGGCCAGCTACCTGCAACCGGCCGAGCTGCGCCCGGGGCTGATCGACGTGCTCGCCGGCACCGAGGGCATCGCCCCCTACTTCGACCTGTCCTTCCAGCACGCCAGTGGCACCGTCCTGCGCCGGATGCGCCGCTTCGGCGACCCTGAGCGCTTCCTGGGACTGCTGGACAGCATCCGTGAGGGCGCGCCCGAGGCGGGCGTGCGCTCCAACTTCATCGTCGGCTTCCCCGGTGAGACCGAGGAGGAGTTCGGCGAGCTGGTCGGGTTCCTGGAGCAGGCCAGGCTCGACGTGATCGGCGTGTTCGGCTACTCCGACGAGGACGGCACCGAGGCGGCCGGCTTCGCCGGCAAGCTCGACCAGGACGTCATCGACGAGCGCGTGCGCGTCCTGACCGAGCTCGCCGAGGAGCTGACCGCGCAGCGCGCGGAGGAGCGCATCGGCACGGAGGTCGACGTGCTCATCGACGACGACCTGGGTGACGGCGGCTATGAGGGACGGGCCGCCCACCAGGGTCCCGAGGTCGACGGGTCCGTCACGGTCCAGGGCATCGGCCTGGTCCGCGGTCAGATCGTGCGCGCGGTGGTGGTCGACGCCGAGGGGGTTGACCTGATCGCGCGCATCAAGGCCGGTCCATGACCAAGGACGAGCGCCGCGTGGTGAGCCCGTGGAACATCGCCAACGTCCTCACGGTCCTCCGGTTGGTGCTCGTCCCCTTCTTCGTCGTCTGTCTCCTGCTGCCCGGCATGGGCTGGCGCCTGGCCGCGCTGGCGGTGTTCGCCGTGGCCTCGCTCACCGACCATCTGGACGGCGAGCTGGCCAGGCGCTACGGGCTGATCACCGATTTCGGGAAGATCGCCGACCCGATCGCCGACAAGGCGCTGACCGGCGCGGCCCTGGTGTCCCTGTCGATCCTAGGCGAGCTGCCGTGGTGGGTGACGGTCACCGTCCTGGGCCGCGAGCTGGGCATCACCGCCCTGCGGTTCGTGCTGCTCCGGCACGCGGTCATCCCGGCCAGCTACGGCGGCAAGGTCAAGACCGTGCTGCAGATCGCGGCCATCGTCCTCTACATCCTGCCCGGCGTGCCCGACCCGATCCGCTGGGTGGTGATGGGCGCGGCCCTGGTCGTCACGGTGGCCACAGGCGTCGACTACGTGGTGCGCGCGATCAAGCTACGACAGGTGGCCAGACGGGCTCGCGGGGAGTGATCATGGTGGGTGCCGCGGAGGTTCTCTCCTTGCTCGTACGCCGGGCCGCCACGCTCGCCGTGGCCGAATCGCTGACCGGCGGGCTCATCGGGGCGGCGTTCACCTCGGTCTCGGGGGCCTCCAAGTCGTTCAGAGGCGGGGTCATCTCCTACGCCACCGATCTGAAGCACCGGCTCCTGGAGGTGCCGGACGAGCTGCTGCGCCGGGAAGGGGCCGTGCATCCTGAGGTGGCGGCGGCGATGGCGGCGGGGGTCGCCCGGCTGTGCGAGGCGACATATGGCCTGGCCGTGACCGGTGTGGCGGGGCCGGAGCCACAGGACGGCAAGCCCGTCGGCACCGTGCATGTGGCCGTCAGCGGACCCGGCGATCAGATTTGGCGGAGACAGTTGAGGCTTGAGGGGTCTCGCGAACGTATCAGGGTAGAGACGGTGGACGAGGCTATCGATCTACTGGCAAGTGTGCTGAAGGGGAACAATGGGGAACATACCGGGTGATTACCGTGTTACGTCCCCAGCGAACATCCGAGGCACGGTCTCACACGGTGTCGGTTGATACGGGTACGGTGGAGCTGTGAGTGAGGTCCGTGAGCCATCTGCAAGCACCGAGCGCCCGGCAGGCGGGCCTAACGAGTCACGTAACGAACCTTCACGTAATGAGCTGTCACGCACTGAGCCATTGCGCAATGAAGGAAGCGCGGCGGGGCAGGGACGGAGACGTCCGATGATGACGGCGAGGAGCATGTACGAGCCGAAGAAAAAGACCGGACGGCACGATCCGACCGCGCGGGGCGTGGTGAAGCCATCCACGCCGGGGAGGGAGCGACAGATGATTCTGCTGCGTCAGCTGCTCGGCGACGTGCTGAGGCGGTTGAGGGTGCGGCAGGGACGCACTCTTCGTGAGGTGTCCACGCTGGCGCGTGTCTCGCTTGGCTACTTGTCCGAGGTTGAGCGCGGTCAGAAGGAGGCGTCATCGGAGCTGCTGGCGTCGATCTGTGGCGCTCTCGGAGTGCCGCTGTCGCAGGTGTTGCGTGAGGTGTCCGACCAGTTCGCGCTGGCGGAGCTCCAGGCCACCCCTGTGCTCGCCGACGCGCCGGAGCACGAGCGCATCCCCCTTCCCGAGACGGTGCCCGGGTCGATCTCCGACTCCGTGTTTCCCGACGTCAAGGACATGGTGGCCGCCTAACGCGGTTGGCAGTCACCACACCACAGGATGAGGCGTTCCTGTGGTTGTGCTCCCATCTCCCCGCGACTGATGCGCGTACCGCATCGGCGGCAGGGTCGGCCTGCCCTGCCGTAAACCCACGTCTGGCCGGCCGGTCTGCGGTCGCCCGTGGTCACTGTGGCGGCGTGTGTCCTGTTCGCCGCCAGAAGCCGCTGGGCGAGTGTCACGAGCGCGTCCAGGTCCTCGATGTCGCCGACCTTCCGCCATGGCCAGATGCCGCGCAGGAAGAGTGTCTCGGCGCGATAGATGGTGCCGATTCCCGAAAGATTGCGCTGATCGAGCAGCGCCTCCCCGATCGTCCGTTCCGGCGCCTCGCGCAGACGGCGCACGGCCTCGGCCGGATCCCAGTCGTCGCCGAGCAGATCGGGCCCCAGATGCCCCACGACGCGATGCTCGTCGGCGGTCTTCAGCAGGTCCACCACCCCCAGCCGCACACCCACGGCCTGCCACTGCTCGTTGGCCAGCACCAGCCGGACCTGGTCACCGGGGGCGGTGCGACGGCCCGCGGGCAGCACCCGCCAGCTGCCGTCCATGCGCAGGTGGGTGTGCACGGTCAGGCCGCCCTCGACCCGGGTCAGCAGGTGCTTGCCGCGTGAGAGGCTCTCCAGGACCGTCCGGCCGCTGAGGTCGGCTGTGGCGTGCCGGGGGACGCGAAAGTCCGAACGGGTCAGGACCCGGCCGTCGAGCGCGCCGCGGAGCCGTGCGGCCGTGCGGTAGACGGCATCTCCTTCGGGCATGCCCCCAGTCTAGGAACCCGGGCCGACCGGCCGGTCGCACGGCGTCCCGGCTGAGCCGCCGCGCGGGGTCGGTCCCAGGCGGCGAGCTGGCCGCGTTGTACGGAGTGACTCGCAGAGAACGAGTTGGCCCGGCGGGCGGGGTCAGTCTCAGGGCGGCGAGTTGGCCCGGCGAGTGGTCTGCCAGGGCGGCGAGCTGGCCCGGCGGGTGGGGTCAGTCCCAGGCGGCGGGGTCGGCGGCGAGCTGGCGGACGCGGTCGGGGAGTGCGCCGCTGGCCACCTGGTCCAGCGTGACCTCCTCCAGGATGGCGCGTTCGGTGGCCCGCAGGGCGATCCACACCTGCTGCAGCGACTCCGCCGGTCCCCGGTAGCCCACGTGCTCCGGACGCTCACCTCGTACGTTGGCCAGTGGCCCGTCCACCGCCCTGATGACGTCGGCGAGGGAGATCTCCGCGGCGGCCCTGGCCAGGACGTAGCCGCCTTCCGGACCCCGCTGGCCGCGGACCAGCCCGGCCCGGCGCATCTGCAGCAGGATGTTTTCCAGGTATTTGGGGGGCATGTCCTGCTCTTTGGCGAGCTCGCCCACGGTGGTCGGGCCGGCGCCGGCCGCGGCGAGTTCGGCGGCAGCACGGAGGGCGTAGTCGACACGAGCGGAAAGGCGCATGTTGTCGATTATCCCTCCTGGTCAACACTGGTTATGCGCACCGCCGCCAGAATGGGCGGTCGATCCCGGTGTGGCAGGCGCGGTGCCTGGGCGGACACCGTGATCAGTGTGTTGTCGGGGCGCCGCAGGACGGATGGGATGATCGTGAGACATCCTCGCGTTCACCTGCGGTGATAAGCAAGGTTCAGGACGCTAAACTTCCAACAACCTTTTCGATTTGACGGTGGGATTCAGCGTGGAGCGACGCCCTGGTGTGCCCAGACTGCTCAGGGAGATCAACGACCGGGCCGCGCTGGAGTTGTTGCTGGCCACGGGCCCGATGACGCGGGGGCAGATCGGCGATCGGACCGGGTTGTCCAAGGTCACCGCTTCGCAGACGCTGTCCAGGCTGGAGGAGCGCGGGCTGGTCGAGGTCGTCGGCACGCAGGCCGGCGGGCGCGGCCCCAACGCGGCGCTCTACTCCGTCATCCCCTCCAGCGCCTACGTGGCCGGGCTCGAGGTGGGGCCCGAGCTGATCTCCGCGGCCGTCGCCGACATCCACGGCCGGACGATCGCCGAGGTCACCGTCGACCCCACCGACCTCGACGACCCGGTCTCGGTGGTGCACGGCGCGATCATGAAGGCCTGCCGCAGCGCCAAGATCAGCATCGGCCGGCTGCGCGGCGTGGTCATCGGCACCCCTGGCGTGGTCGATCCGCGCAGCGGCGACGTGCGCTTCTCCTTCGACTTGCCGGGCTGGCACGAGGGCATCCACGAGGCGCTCGCCGGTGACCTCAAACGCGAGGTGACGATCGAGAACGACGTCAACCTGGCCGCGATCGCCGAGCGCGCCGACGGCGCCGCCCAGGGGCTCGACGACTTCGTGCTGCTCTGGTCCGCCCGTGGCCTCGGTCTCGCGGTGATGCTCGGCGGCAAGCTGCACCGGGGCCGTTCGGGCAGCGCGGGCGAGATCGGCTACCTGCCGGTGCCCGGCGTACCCCTGCCCGAGGACATCCGCACCGAGCCGGGCCGCCTGCCCTCGCTCGCGGGCGGTCTGCAGTCGCTCGTCAGCGCCGAGGCCGTGGGCGAGCTGGCGGGGAGCTACGGGTTCACGGCGGAGAGCGCCGGGCAGTGCGTGAAGGTCGCCGTGGCGGCCGGAGCCGAGGGCGAGCCCTTTCTGGACGAGATCGCGCACCGGCTCGCGCTCGGTGTGGCCTCGGTCTGCGTGATCCTCGATCCGGGCCTGGTCGTGCTGGCGGGCGAGGTGGGCCAGGCCGGTGGCACCGCGCTGACGGCCCGGGTGGAGGAGGCCGTGGCGCGCATCTGCCCCGTACGCCCCCAGGTCGTCACCACCACGGTCACCGACAAGAACCCGGTGCTGCGCGGCGCCGTCCTCGCGGCCCTGGACCAGGCCCGCGAGGCCCTCCTCAAGCCGTGACCGGTCCGGCCCGGGCCACGAGGGGTCGGGCTCGGGCCACGATCTGCCCGGCTGAGACGGTGAGCAGTCCGGCTCAGACGGTGAGCAGTTCCACGGCCGCCTGGGCGTTCGCCCGGGCCGCGCCGTACGTCGCGATGTAGGCCGCGCTGTCCGGCCGCCAGACCGGCAGCCCCATCTCGATCACCGTCGCGTCGGGCCGGGCCGCCACCAGGGCGGAGACCAGCTCGCGGCTGGCCTCATTGCGGTGCGCGTCCTTGATCACCAGGACCAGCGACCGGTGCGTGGCCTTCGCCAGCAGCACCGGCACGTCCGCGTCGGCCGGCTTCACCCGGATGATCTCGGCCTGGGGCAGCCACGGCCCCACGCCCCAGGGCACGTCCCCGACGGCGATCGTCGGCGGTGTGTCCACCTCGATCACCAGCGGCTCGACCAGCGGTCTTGTCACGCCCGTGAGCCGCACCGCGCGCCTGGCGGCGTGCAGGCCGACCCCGTTCTGCTCGGCCGCGGGCGAAGCGGGCGAGCCGAACCACTCGCGCAGTGCCGCCAGCCGGGCCGCGGCCTCCTCCAGCCGGGCCGCGGGCAGCCGCCCCTCCCGTACGGCCGTGACGATCTCGTCGATGATGTGCCGCACGTCGTCGTAGGAAGGCAGCGGGCCCAGGCAGAGCAGATCGGAGCCCGCGGCCAGCGACAGCACGGCGCCACCGGCCAGGCCGACGCTCTTGGTGATCGCGTGCATGTCCATCGCGTCGCTGATGACCGCGCCGTCGTACCCGAGCTCGCCCCTGAGCAGTTCGGTGAGCGCGGCGGGCGACAGCGTCGCCGGCGTCGGGCCGGTCAGCGTGGGCACCGCCACGTGCGCTGTCATGATCGACTTGGTCCCCGCGCCGATCGCCGCCCGGAACGGCACCAGCTCGCGGGCGCGCAGCACGTCGAGCGTGACGTCCACGACGGGCACGGACACGTGCGAGTCGACCCGGGTGGCGCCGTGGCCGGGGAAGTGCTTGACGCAGGCGGCCACGTTCACCGACTGCAGGCCCTGGACGGCGGCCACCGTGTGCCTGGCCACCAGCTCGGGGTCGTCGCCGAACGATCTGGTGCCGATCACCGGGTTGTCGGCCTCGGTGTTGACGTCGGCATCGGGCGCCATGTCCAGGTTGATGCCGCAGGCGGCCAGCTCCGAGCCGATCGCCCGGTAGACCCGGTGCGTGAGCTCGGTGTCGTCCACCGCGCCCAGCGCCGCGTTGCCCGGGTACGGGCTGCCGACGTGGTAGGCCAGGCGGGTGACGTCGCCGCCCTCCTCGTCCAGCGAGATGACGGGCTCGCCGGCCGCGCGCAGGGACGCGGTCAGTGACCGCAACCGGTCCGGGTCGGCGACGTTGAAGCCGAAGAGGGTGACACCACCCAGGCCGTTCTCGAGCTCGCGCAGCACCCAGCCGGGCGCCGTGGTGCCCTGGAAGGCGACGAGCAGCGTGCCGGCCGCGAGACGGCGCAGCCCCCGATCACTCTGACTCATAGCTCCTCATCAATGGGACGTTCAGGCATTCAAGTTCAGGCATTGGAGTTTCAGGCACGGTCAGGGCGCGGCGAGGCCGCACGAAGAACCGTGGATGGGTCAGCCCTTGACGGCCCCGGCCACCAGACCGGAGACCATGCGGCGCTGAACCAGCAGGAAGAAGACGACGACCGGGATGGTCATCATCGTGGAGCTGGCCATGATGGCGCCCCAGTCGGTGCCCTTCTGCCCGAAGAAGTACTGCATGGCGACCGGCATCGTGTAGCCCTCCGAGCCGCTCATCAGGACCAGCGCGAAGATCAGCTCGTTCCACGCGGTGATGAACGAGAAGATGCTGGTGGCCACCAGTCCCGGCGCGACCAGGGGGAAGAGCACCTTCCAGAACGTGGTCATCCGCCCCGCGCCGTCGATCCAGGCCGCCTCCTCCAGCGACTTGGGCACGGCGGCGACGAACGTGCGCAGCATCCAGATGCCGAAGGGCAGCGTGAGCCCCACATTGACGACGATCAGGCCGGCCAGCTGGTCGTACAGGCCGAGCCGCTTGACGCTCAGGAACAGCGGGATGAGCAGCGCCTCGGAGGGGATCATCTGCACGATCAGCAGCAGGATCAGGAACGTGTTGCGCCCCTTGAACCGGAAGCGGGCCACCGCGGTCGCCGCCAGCAGGGAGAAGACCGCCCCGATGAGCACGGTGCCCACCGCCACGATCGCGCTGTTGCGCATGTAGAGCCAGATCGAGTGCCCGGCCACGCCCTCGCTCAGCACCCGGTCGACGTGCTCGAAGGTGAAATGGGTGGGGAACGGGATGAAGTCGGTGGTGAAGATCTGGTCGTTGGCCTTGAACGAGGTCGAGGCCATCCAGTACACCGGGAAGATCGCGATCAGGAACACCAGCAGCCCGGCCGCGTTCAGCGTGATCTTGCCGAGCCGTTTGCGGGCGAGCGGGGTCACATCTCCTCCTGCTTGATGAGCTGCCTGACGTACACCGCGGTGACGACGAGCAGGATCGCGGTCAGCACCAGGGCGATCGCCGCGCCGGAGCCCATCTTGGGCGGCGGCCGGAACGCCTCGGCATAGGAGTAGATCGACAGGTTGAACGCCTCACGGTTCGACGGCCCGCCCATGAGCACGTAGAGCTGGGCGAAGACCTTGAAGTCCCAGATGATCGACAGTACGGTCAGCACCGCGAAGACCGGCTTGAGCAGCGGAAAGGTGATCTTCCTGAACGTCCGCCATGCCGACGACCCGTCCACCCGCGCGGCCTCGTACAGCTCGGCCGGGATGCCCTTGAGCCCCGCCAGCACCGACACGGCCACGAACGGGAAGCTCGCCCAGACGACGCAGATGATCAGCACCATGTAGATGGACCACGCGTCGTTGAGCCAGGGCTGGCCGGTCCAGTCGGTCCGGCCGAAGAGCAGGCTCGACAGCCAGTCGGGCAGCAGGTTGAGTGCCCAGTTGATGACCCCGGCCTCCGCGTCGAACAGCCACTTCCAGATGATTCCCTGCGCCACCGGCGGCACGGCCCACGCGAACATGATGCCGACCACCACGAACGTGGACATCTTTCTGCCGAGCTTGTTGAGCAGGACGCCCACCGCCGTGCCGACGATCAGCGTCAGCGACACCGTGACGACGGCGAAGACGAGCGTGTTGCGCAGTGAGGACCAGAAGATCTCGTTGTCGAAGATGCGGGTGAAGTTGTCCCAGCCGACCCAGGTGGCGGGCTTCTTGCCGCTGATCTGGACCAGGCCCACCTTCTGGAAGGCGATGATCCCGACCTGGAACAGCGGGTAGAGCAGGAGTGCCCCGATCACCAGCAGGCCGGGGATCAGCAGCACGTACGGCACCGACCAGGTGGGCAGGCCGCTGGCCCGGGCCGGGCGGTGGGAGTCGGGCCGCCGCGGGGTGGCGGACTGGCCGCCACCCCTGGCGAGCGTCGAGGTGTTCGTCATAGGGCTAGGAGGCGGCGTTGAGGATGTCTTCGAGCTCCTTGTTGGCCTTGGCCAGCGCGTCGTCGGCCGACGACTTGCCCTCGATCACCGTGCGGGCCGCGTTCTGCAGCACCGCCTTGGTCTCGTTGGCCTCGGTCCAGTGCGGGCTGGCCGGGAAGGCCTTGGCCTTGGCGAAGGCGGCGGCGAACGGCGCCTGGGCCGGGTCGCTGGCCAGCGCGGCCAGGGCGTCCGGGTAGACGGGGAGCAGGCCGCCGTCCTTGGCGTACTTGTCGCCCCACTCCTTGCCGGAGGCCAGCTTCACGAACTCCTTGGCCGCGTCCTTCTCCTTGGCGCCACCCCACACGGCGATGTCGTTGCCGCCGAGGAAGGACTGCGCCTCGCCGCCGTCCTTGGACGGGAGCGGGAAGAAGGCCAGCTTGTCGCCCTTGAGCTTGCCCTTGCTGTCCTCGGCGATGCCCGGCAGGTCCCACGACGCGGTGAGGTACATGCCCACCTTGTTGTTGGCGAAGCGGGTGCGGATGTCCGTGGTGTTCTGGGTGAGCCGCGACTTGCTGGACAGGCCGTCGGTGACCAGGCCGGTGTACTGGGCGAAGCCGGACTTGAAGGCGGGGTCGGTCAGCTTGCCGACCCACTTGTCGCCCTCCTTGACGGCGTAGTCGCCGCCGGCGGTCCAGGCGAGGGCGCCCAGCAGGTGGTTGGCGTCGGAGCCGCCGTTGAAGGCGAACCCGTCGACGTCCTTGCCCTTCTTGGACTGGATCTTCTTGGCCGCGGCGACCAGGTCGTCCCAGGTCTTCGGGACCTCGAGCTTGAGCTCCTTGAACCAGTCGGCCCGGTACAGGACCGCCCGGCTGCCGCCGCCCCACGGCACGGCGTAGGTCTCACCGTCGATCGTCTCCAGGCCCATCAGGTTCTTCGGGATCTGCGCCTGGTCGCCCGAGGCGACGATGTCGGTGACGGGTTCGAGGGCCTCCTGGCTCTGCCACAGCGGCACCTGGTCGTTGCCGATCTCGGTGACGTCGGGGCCGGTGCCACCGGCCGCCGCGGCGGTGAACTTGTCGTTCACCTGCGGCCACGGGATCCACTCCACCTTCACCTTGGCGCCGGTCTGCTGCTCGAAGGCGGCGACCAGCTCGTCGGTGTACTTCTGTGCGGCGGGGTTGCTGTCGCCCAGTCGCCAGAAGGTCAGCTCCTTGCCCGCGTACTTGGGGCCGGACGCGGGGGCGGAGGCCGCCGCACTCGGCGAAGCCGCGGGCGTCCCGCCGGAACCACAGGCGGCCAGGCCCAGGGCCAGAGCGGCCGTGGTGACCGTAGTGGCGGTGATCTGCGCGATCCTCACAGGGTTCTCCCTTCCCGGGTGCTCGCTTGCGGTCCGCACCAGGCTGATCTGCATGTCCGAACGACTGCTGCTAAACTAACAAGAAACTTTCTTAAAAAAAACGCCCGTTAGCCATTCGTGACGAGAGGGAGCGCGTCGATGAGCCGAAGCCCGGGGACCCCTCGGCTGCTCCGCCGGTTGAACGACCGCACGGCACTCGAACTCCTCCTGGAGGACGGGCCGCTGACCCGTGCGGAGCTCGGTGAGCGGACCGGCTTGTCCAAGGTGACCGCAGGTCAGCTGCTCGCCCGGCTGGAGGAGCGGGGGCTGGTCCGGGTGGCGGGGGAGCGGGCGGGCGGCAGGGGTCCGCACGCGGCCCTGTACGCGGTGAACCCGTCCAGCGCGTACGTCGCCGGGCTCGAAGTGCTGCCCGACAGCCTCACCGTGGGTGTGGCGGACATCACAGGACAGATCGTGGTCGAGGTCACCGTCAACCCGGCGGACGGGGATCCGGTCAAGGCCGTGCACTCCGCCGTCCAGCGGGCCTGCGCCTCGGCTCGCGTCAGCCTGTCACAGCTGCGCGCCTTCGTGATCGGCACCAGAGGCGTGGTCGATCCGGGCAGCGGCGACGTGCGCTTCTCCTACGACCTGCCGGCCTGGCACGTCGGCGTGCTGGCCAGCCTGCGCCAGACGCTGGGCGTCCCGGTGATCATCGAGAACGACGTGAACCTGGTCGCGCTGGCCGAGCACCGCTACGGCGCCGCCGCCGGATACGACGATTTCGTGGTCATCTGGGCGGGTGTCGGCCAGGGGCTGGGCGTCATGCTCGGTGGCCGGCTGCACCGGGGCATCACCGGGACGGCGGGTGAGATCGGCTGGCTGCCCGTGCCGGGCGAGCCGCTGCCCGTCGACGTGTCGCAGCCGACCTCGGGCTCCTTCCAGCGGCTGGTCGGGCACGACGCGCTGAGCGGGCTCGCCACCGCGCACGGCGTGCTCGGCACCACGGTCCCCGACCAGGTACGCAACGGCTGCGACGGGTACCTGGACGAGGTGGCGGCCCGCCTGGCGGTGGGAGCGGCGGCCGTGACGGTCGTGCTCGACCCGGGCCTGATCGTGCTCAGCGGCGACGTCGGGCGGGCGGGCGGCGAACGCCTGGCCGCCAAGGTCGAGGAGGCCGTCGCCCGGGTCTGCCCGACCCGGCCCAAGGTCGTCACGACCGGGGTGGCGGGCAATCCGGTGCTGCGCGGCGCCCTGGTCGCGGCTTTGGCGCAGGCCCGAGATCAGGTTTTCTCCGACACTGTGTGAGAATTTCTGCCTATGTGGCAGCCCACGAGCGACATCGTGTTGATCTCTGATCCCCGCGTCGCCGCGATCCCGGTGCGCGACAACGGCGAGGAACTGGCGGACGTACGCGGCCGCCTGCGCGTGGACGAGCGGATGGCCGACCACGCGGGTGCCTACGCGCACCTGCGGTCCGGGCTGCTGGCGCGGCTGGAGCGGGCCGAGCGGCGGCTGCCCGACGGCTTCCATTTGCTGGTCGTCGAGGGCTATCGGCCGATCGACACGCAGCGCCGCATCTTCGAGGAGTACCGCGACGGGCTGCGCGCCGCCTTCCCCGACATGTCGCCTGACGAGGCATATATCGCGGCAAGTCGGTATGTGTCGCCAGTCGAGGTGGCCCCGCACACCGCCGGAGCCGCCGTCGACCTGACGCTCAGCGCGCCCGACGGCACGGAGTACGACATGGGCACCCAGGTCAACGACAACCCGGAGGAGAGCGACGGCGCCTGCTACATGGAGGCCACGAACATCTCGGCCGACGCCCGCGCCCATCGCAAGATCCTCGCTGACGCCCTGGAGCCTGTCGGCCTGGTCAACTACCCGACGGAGTGGTGGCACTGGTCCTTCGGCGACCGGTATTGGGCACTGGCCGAGGGAAGACCGTACGCACTCTATGGCCCACACCGCTTTGCCTAGCGGAAAAGGGGCATAAAAGGGATGTGACTCCTCTTATCGGGATCGAGGAGGAGTACCTCATCGTCGATCCCTGGTCGCGCCACGTGGCTCCCCGGGCGGCAGAGGTGTTGGCCGCCGCGACGGACGTCCTAGACGTCGTTCACGAGATCACCCGTTTCCAGGTCGAGGCCCGTACCGCTCCTTCGGCCGACCTCGGTGAGTTAGGCACGCGGCTGAGGGCCGCGCGCAAGGAGGTGTCCCAGGCGGCCCGCTCGTGCGGGCTGGCCGTGGTCGCCAGCGGCATTCCCGTCCTCGGTGACGTCGTGCCGATTCCGCTCACCGACGACGTCCGTTACGAGCAGGGCCGGATCCTCTACCGCGCGCTGCAGGACGAGCTCACCATCTGCGCCCTGCACGTGCACGTGGACGTCCCTGACGAAGAACAGGCCGTCTACGTCGGCAACCATCTGCGCCCGTGGCTGCCCACGCTGATCGCGCTGGCCGCGAACTCGCCCTTCTTCGTGGGGCGCGACACCGGCTACGCGTCCTGGCGGGTGATCAGCTGGGGCCGCTGGCCGGTCTCGGGCGCACCGCCGTACTTCCCGTCGTACGCCGACTACGAGCTGGCGCTGCGCGCGCTGTCGCAGTCGGGCGCGCTGATGGACCCCAAGACGGTGTACTGGGACGCGCGCCCGTCACCCTCGCTGCCGACCGTCGAGGTGCGCGTCGCCGACGTGCCGCTGGACGTCAGCGACAGCCTCACCATCATCGGGTTGATCCGCGGTCTGGTCGTGACCGCGCTGGCCGCCGTGGCGCGCGGTGACCGCGGCCTGCCGATCCCGTCGGAGGTCGTACGGGCCGCCTACTGGCGAGCGGCCCGCGACGGCCTGGGCGGCCACAGTCTCGACGTACGCGAGGGTGCGCTGGTGCCGGCGCGGGTGATGGCGGGCCGTCTCCTGGATCACGTACGGGACGCCACGGCCGAGGCCGGTGACCTGCCGTTGGTCGAAGAAGGGCTGGACCGGCTGCTCGGCAGGGGTTCCGGAGCGGAGCGGCAGCGCAGGGCGCACGCCCGCACCGGGCACCTGGCGGCGGTCGTGGACGACCTGATCGAAGCCACTGTCGCCTGACCGGTCAGCGCAGGGCGAGCACGGTTGCCACGCCGAGCCCGAAGACGACCACCACGCCGCGCAGCACCGCGGGCGGCATGAGCCGGGCCAGACGGGTGCCGAGGAAGCCACCCGCCAGGCTCGCCGGCGCGACCACCGCCACCGCCTCCCACCGCACGGGCCCGAACAGCGAGAACGCCACCACCGACACCGTGCTGATCACCAGTGACAGGGTGGCCCGCACGGCGTTGACCCGATGCAGGTCGTCATGGAGGAACAGCCCGAGCACCGCCAGCAGCAGCACCCCCATGCCGCCGTTGAAGTAGGCGCCGTAGCAGCCGCCCAGGAACACCCCGACGTGGACCAGCCCGCTGGTGCCCTGCCGCCCGTCACCCTCGAAGCGCCCGCGCAGCCACGGCTGGGCCAGCAGCGCCAGGCTGGCGAAGGCCACCAGCCACGGCACCAGCGAGTCGAACAGCCGCCCCGGTGTGAGCAGCAGCAGCGAGCTGCCCGCGATCGCGCCGAGCACGGTGGTGGCCGAGAGCACGGTGGCCCGGCGCCGCTGCCCGCGCAGCTCGGCCCGGTAGCCCAGGACGCCGCCCAGGTAGCCGGGCCACAGCGCCACCGCGTTCGTCACCGAGGCGGTGATGCTCGGATAGCCGAGCGTCAGCAGCGCCGGGAAGGAGATCAGCGTGCCCCCGCCGGCCAGGGCGTTGACCGCCCCGGCCAGCAGTCCCGCCCCGGCCAGGAAGGCCAGCTCGGACAGCTCGATCATCGGCCGGCCGCGTAGCCCTGGGCGCCGCGCGGGTTGGCGGCGGCCTTCAGGAAGCCGCCGTCACGGGCGACGGCGCTGAGCCGGCCGAGCGACCACGGCCCCTGCACCTCCACCTGGTGGCCACGTCGCCGTAGCTCGGCGACGACCGCCGGGTCCACCCGGTTCTCGATGTGCATGACGCCCGGCCGGGAGCCGCGCGGGAAGAACGAGCTGGGGAAGTGCTCGGAGTGGAACATGGGGGCGTCGACGGCCTGCTGCAGGTTGAGCCCGCCGTTGGCGAGGGAGCCGTGGACGAGGGAGAGGAAGAAATTCAGGCTCCACTGGTCCTGCTGGTCGCCGCCGGGCGTGCCGAACGCCAGCCACGGCTTGCCGTCGCGCAGCGCGAACGACGGCGACAGCGTGGTGCGCGGGCGCGTGCCCGGTCGCAGCGAGGCGGGCAGCCCCTCCTGCAGCCAGAACATCTGCGCCCGGGTGCCGAGGCAGAAGCCCAGCTCGGGAATGGTGGGCGAGCTCTGCAGCCAGCCGCCGCTCGGCGTGGCGGAGACCATGTTGCCGTGCCGGTCCACGACGTCCACGTGACAGGTGTCGCCACGGGTGGAGCCGTCGGAGCCGACCGTGGGCTCGCCCACACCGGACCGTACGCCCGAGATGCCCGGCGCGGTGCTGCCCGTGCCGGCACCCGGGAACACCCGCAGCCGAGGCGTGCGCCCGCCGGGCGCGCCCGGCCGCAGCTCCATGCTGGCCTCGACGCCGATGATCGCGCGCCGCTTGGCGCTGTACTCGTCATCGAGCAGGTCGGCCATCGGTACTTCGGTGTCGCCGTACCAGGCTTCGCGATCGGCGAAGGCGAGCTTGGCGCTCTCGATCACCGTGTGCACGTAGTCGGCGCTGAGCTGCCCCATCCCGTCCAGGTCGAACCCCGACAGCAGGGCGAGCTGCTGCAGGAAGACCGGCCCCTGCCCCCACGGGCCCGTCTTGCAGACTGTGTGCCCGTGGTAGTCGAAGGTGACCGGCTCCTCGACCGACGCCGACCAGCCCGCCAGGTCGTCGCCGGTGAGCAGGCCGCCGTGGACCTCGCCCGAGCTGTCGCGCCAGGCGGTCTCGGCGCTGAACCGGGCGATCGCCTCGGCGACGAACCCCTGGTACCAGGCGTCGCGGGCGGCCGCGATCTGCCCCTCGCGGGTGCTCGACGCGGCCCGCGCCTCAGAGACGAGCCGGCGGTAGGTGGCGGCGAGCACGGGATTGGTCAGCTTGGCTCCTGGTACCTTCCCCTGCGGCAGCCAGGTCGCGGCGGACGTCGGCCAGTCCTCGAGGAAGAGGCGCTCGACCGACGAGACCGTGGCGGCGATCCGGTCGAGCACCGGGACGCCGTGGGTGGCGTAGTGGATGGCGGGTTCGAGCACGTCGGCCAGCGTCCAGGTGCCCCAGCGCTCCAGCATGAGCATCCAGCCGCCGAACGCCCCGGGCACGGTGGCCGCCAGCAGCCC
Source organism: Nonomuraea aurantiaca (assembly GCF_020215705.1). Taxonomy (GTDB): domain Bacteria; phylum Actinomycetota; class Actinomycetes; order Streptosporangiales; family Streptosporangiaceae; genus Nonomuraea; species Nonomuraea aurantiaca. Next base: position 58,319 of record NZ_JAIWNB010000003.1, read on the forward strand.
GGTGCCGGGCACCACGTCGAGCCCCAGGCCGGTGAACCGGTCGATCGTGGCGGCGGCGGGGGCGACGCCCTGCCCGCACACGACCGACACCTGCTCCTCGTCCTGGCTCCACAGCAGGATGGGCACCTCGCCGGCGGGCCCGTTCAGGTGCGGCTCCGCCACCTGAAGGACGAACCCGGCGGCGACGGCCGCGTCGAAGGCGTTGCCGCCGCGTTCGAGCACGCTCATGCCGGTAGCGGAGGCCAGCCAGTGCGTGCTGGCCACCATGCCGAAGTCTCCGGTCAGCTCGGGCCTGGTGGTGAACAAACTGCGTCCCTTCATCGATTGACGGCTGCGTCGGGTACGTGATCCGCCGTGACCAGGTGACAGGCGACCGGGTGGCCGCTCGTACGGGGGTCTGTCAGTGCCGGCTCGCTCGTCCGGCAGGCGTCGTACGCCAGCGGGCACCGGGTGTGGAAGCGGCAGCCGGCGGGCGGATCGACCGGGCTCGGCACGTCGCCGCCCAGCACGATCCGGCGCCGCTCGCGCTGCCTGACCGGGTCGGCCACCGGCGCCGCCGACAGCAGCGCCTGGGTGTAGGGGTGGCGGGGTTCGGCGAAGATCTGGGCCGTCGGCCCGGACTCCACGATCTTGCCCAGGTACATCACCGCGACCCGGTCGGCCAGGAACTCCACCACCGACAGGTCATGGGTGATGAACAGGCAGGAGAAGCCCATCTCCCGCTGCAGGTCGGTGATCAGGTTGAGCACCGACGCCTGCACCGACACGTCCAGCGCGGACACCGGCTCGTCGGCCACCACCAGCTTGGGCTCCAGGATCAGCGCGCGGGCCAGCCCCACCCGCTGCCGCTGCCCGCCGGACAGCTCGTGCGGGAAGCGCGACCTCATCTCCGGGCGCAGCCCGACCTGCTCCAGCATGGCGGCGACCCGCCCGCCCGCCTCGCGGCGGCTCGCGATCCCGTGGTGCAGCAGCGGCTCGCCGACGATCTGCTCGATCGTGAAGCGCGGGTTGAGCGAGGAGTAGGGGTCCTGGAAGACCATGTGGACGTCCCTGCGCAGCGGGCGCATGGCCCGGCGCGACAGGTGGGTGATGTCCCGGCCGTCGAGCCGGATGCCGCCCGAGGTGGGCTCGGTCAGCCGCAGCACGCACTTGCCGACGGTCGACTTGCCGCTGCCAGACTCGCCGACCAGGCCGAGCACCTCGCCCTGGCCGATGCTCAGCGACAGGCCGTCCACTGCGCGTACCTGGCCGTAGTGCTTGACCAGATTGTCGATCTCCAGGATCACGACTGCCCTCCCGGGTGGAAGCAGGCCGCCAGATGATCGTCCGGCTGCTGGGGCTCGAGCTGCGGTCTTTTGCGGCGGCAGTCGTCCTGCGCGCGGGTGCAGCGCGCCTGAAAGGCGCACTCGTCGGGGTCCGTCAGCGGCGAGGGCACCATGCCGGGGATCTCGGCGAGCCGGCCGTTCACGGCGGCCGACGGCAGGGCGTTCATCAGGCCGAGCGTGTACGGATGGCGCGGCCGCGCGAACAGCTCCGTGACGGGCGCCTGCTCGACGGCCCGGCCCGCGTACATGACCACGGCCCGGTCGGCGATGTCGGCGACCACGCCCAGGTCATGGGTGATCAGGATGACCGCGGTGCCGAGCCGGTCGCGCAGGTCGCGGAACACGTCGAGCACGCCGGCCTGGATCGTCACGTCCAGCGCGGTCGTGGGCTCGTCGGCGATCAGCACCCGGGGCGAGCAGGCCACCGCGATCGCGATCATCACCCGCTGGCGCATGCCGCCCGAGAGCTGGTGCGGGTACTCCTTGATCCGGCGGGCGGGCAGCGGGATGCCGACCAGTTCGAGCAGCTCCACCGCGCGGTCCCGCGCGGCCCTGCGGGAGAGTCCCTCGTGCCGGCGCAGCACCTCGGTGATCTGGTAGCCGACCGTGAACGACGGGTTGAGCGAGGTCATCGGCTCCTGGAAGACGACCGACACGTCCTTGCCCCTGATCTGCCGCATCCGCGACTCGGGCAGCGTGGTCAGCTCGCGGCCGTCGAGCTTGACCGAGCCCGACAGCCGGGTCGTGTCCGGCGGCAGCAGCCTCGGCACGGACATCGCGGTGACCGACTTGCCACAGCCCGACTCGCCGCACAGCGCCAGGATCTCGCCCTCGCCCAGTTCGAGCGAGATGCCTCTGACCGCCTGCACCAGGCCGTCCTCGGTGTCGAAGTCCACGGTCAGGTCGGTGATCTCGAGTAGGCTCATCGGCCGCTCCTCGGGTCGAGAACGTCACGCAGCCCGTCGCCCAGCAGGTTGAAGCCGAGCGTGGCCAGCGCGATCATCAGTCCCGGCCAGATCGCCAGCCACGGGGCGACGTCCAGGTACTGCTGGGCGGTGGTGAGCATCACGCCCCACGACGGCGTCGGCGGCTGGACCCCCAGGCCGAGGAACGACAGGGTCGACTCACCGATGATCGCCGCCGGGATCGCCACCGTGGCCTGCACGATGAGCGGGCTGGAGCAGTTCGGCAGCACGTAGCGGAGCAGGATGTGGCGGTCGGTCGCGCCGTCGGCGATGGCCGCGGCCACGTAGTCCATCTCCCTGATCGCCAGCACCTCGCCGCGGGTGATCCGGATGACCGCCGGCAGCTGGGAGAAGCCGAGCGCCAGCACCACACCCTTCAGCGAGGGGCCGATGATCGCCGCCAGCCCCACCGCGAACACCAGGAACGGGAAGGCCAGCGTCACGTCGACCAGCCGCATCACGACCGGGTCCAGCCAGCGCCGGTAGAACCCGGCCACCAGCCCGATCGGGATGCCGATCACCATGGCCAGCAGCGTGGAAAGCACGCCGGCCTGTAGCGAGACCTGCGCCCCGTGCGCGATCCTGGCCAGGGCGTCGCGGCCCAGGTCGTCGGTGCCGAGCGGGTGCGCACCCGAGGGCGGGGCGAGCGTGGCGGTGTAGTCCTGCGCCGACGGATCGCCGGTCAGCAGCGGTCCGAGCAGCGCCAGCAGCAGGAACCCGGCGACGAGCACCAGCCCCGCCATCGGCATCGGGCGCCGCCTGAAGCGCCGCCACAGCCTGCGGCGGCGATCGGCCCGGCCCGTCGTCACCGGTACGGCGAGCGCGTCAGCCATGCCCGCCTCCCGACAGCCGGATGCGGGGGTTGAGGAAGGCGTACGCGATGTCGACCAGGAGGTTGACCAGCACGTACCCGATGACCGTGATCAGCACCACGGCCTGGATGACGGGGTAGTTGCGGGTGAGCACGGCGTCCACGGTCAGCTTGCCGAAACCGGGGATGACGAAGATCTGCTCCGTCACCACCGCGCCGCTGATCAGCGCGCCGAGCTGCAGGCCCAGGACGGTCACCACGGTCGTGAGGCTGTTGCGCAGCGCGTGCGCGCCCACCACCTTGGCCTCCGACAGGCCCTTGGACCGGGCGGTCCGTACATAGTCGGCCGACAGCGCGCCCAGCATGGCCGAGCGCGTCTGCCGCATCAGGATCGCCGCGAACCCGGTGCCGAGCACCAGGGCCGGAAGGATCATGCGCTGCAGGTTCTGGCCGGGGTCCTGGGTGAACGGGACGTACCCGGAGGCGGGCAGCCAGCGCAGCGTCACCGCGAACAGCAGGATGCCGAGCAGCCCCAGCCAGAAGTGCGGCACGGACAGCCCCGCCAGGCCGAAGCCGGTGGCCACGTAGTCGGGCAGCCGGCCCCGCTTCATCGCGGCCACGATGCCCGCGCCCAGGCCCACGACGATCGCCACCAGCAGGGCCAGCGCCGACAGCTCCAGCGTCACCGGCAGCCGCTCGGCCAGGATGTCGGCCACCGGCAGCTGGTCCTGGGTGGAGCGGCCGAGGTTGCCGGACAGGGTCTGGCCGACGTAGTCGACGTACTGGGCCAGCAGGGGCTTGTCCAGGCCGAACTCGTGGCGGATCGCCTCGACCATGGCGGGCGAGGCCTCCTCGCCGGCCATCACCACGGCCGGGTCCCCGGGCAGCGCCCTGATCCCGAGGAAGATCAGGATGCTGGCCAGGAACAGCACGATCACCGCCGAGCCCGCTCTGCGGAGGATGAACCAGACCATCAGGCGGCGAACCCAGCGGTGACGAAGCGGGGCAGGCCATCCTTGAAGTACTGGACACCGGCGACGGTCTTGTTCATGCCCAGGTAGTACTTGTTGTGGTACAGGTACACCACGCCGCGCACCTCGGCCGCCCGCTGCAACGCCTTGGCGTACAGCTCGGCGCGCTGGGCCGGCTCCGTGACCGCCGCGGCCTCCTTGATCGGGTCGTCGATGCCGGGGTCGGACATGCCGCTGTAGTTGTTACTGCCCCGGCTGGTGATCAGGTTCGACAGGTTGCCGTCCGGGTCCACCCGGCCCGACCAGCCGTTGAGCACGGTGTCGAACTTGCCGGCCTTGCCCTGCTCCAGCGTGCTGACGAACTCGGCCGTCTGCACCGTGACGGTGAAGCCCGCCTCCTTGGTCATCTGCTGGATGACCTGCGCCAGGCGCTGGTTGGTGGCGTCGTTGGGCGTGGTCAGCGTGACCGGGATCGGCGTCGGCACACCGGACGCCTGCACCAGCTGCTTGGCCTTGGCCAGGTCGCGCTTGGCGCACTGGAGCGCGGGCGAGCGGTAGGGGCTGTCGGCGGGCAGCGGGAAGCAGTCGGCCTCGTACAGGCCGTTGTAGACGGTCTTGTTGATCTGGTCGCGGTCCAGCGCCAGCTCGAACGCCTCCCGCAGCTGCGGGCTCTTGGCCAGCGGGGTGTCGACCGTGCCCGGCTTCTCGGTGGAGCCGTTGGCGTTGCCGGTGTTGATCGTGAGGCCGTAGTAGCCGAGGCCGCCGCCGGACACGACGGTGAGGTTCGGGTCGGCCTGCACGCCCTTGACCGTGGTCGTGGCCAGCTGGTCGGCCACCTGGACGTCGCCGGACTTCAGGTTCGCGGCCCGTACGTTCGGGTCGACGATGATTTTGTATACGAGCTTGTCGAGCTTCACCTTGGCGGCGTCGTAGTAGTCGGACGCCTTGTCCAGCACGATCTGGCTGCCGGAGGTGCGACTGGCGAACTTGAACGGCCCGACGCACACCGGGCTGGCGCCGAAGTTGTCGCCCGCCGCCTCCAGCGCCTTGGGCGACATGATCATCCCGGCGCGGTCGGCGAGCTGCGCCGTCAGCGGCGTGAACGCGCGCGCCAGCGTGAGCTTGACGGTGGCCGGATCGACCACGCTCACCTTCGACACGGCGGCCAGGTCGGCCTGGCGGGCCGACTTCTCCCAGGTACGGTGGCGATCCAGCGACTTCTTGACCGCCTCCGCGTCGAAGGCGGTGCCGTCGTTGAACTTCACGCCCTCGCGCAGCTTGATCGTCACTTCCCTGCCGTCGGCCGAGACCTCGGGCAGGGCGGTCGCGAGCTGCGGGACCAGCGCGGCCTTCGCGTCGATGTCGAAGAGCTTCTCGCACATGCTCGCGAACACCTCGCGGCCCACCAGCGTGGTGGACACGCTCGGGTCCAGCGCGTCGGGGTCGGCGTTGAGCGCGATGTTCAGGGTGCCACCGCTCTTGACGGCGCGGCTGTCGGACGAGGCGTCGGCCACTGACGGGGCGACGGGGGTGCCGCTCGAACCGCCTCCACCGCAAGCCGTCAGGGCTATAGGGAGTACGGCGAGCGTCAAGACCAGCCTGGGTCTCATGGTGCCTCCGGGGGAACGAACTTTAGGAGACTGTATACAAGAACCGAGATTTCAGCGGTGTTTCGTCACCGCATGTTGTTATCCGACCGTTTTCTCATCATGCTGGGCCTTCGCCGGGCGTACGGCGGCCAGAAACGACCGCCTGGCCGCGGCCACGTGCGCGACCGCCCTGGCCTGGGCCTCGTCCTCGTCGCCCGCCGCGATGGCCTCGCACAGGCTCAGGTGCTCCGACCAGGAGTGGGGTCCGCGCGCGGCCGCGGTCTGCCGGAACACCCACTGAGCCCGCAGCAGCATCGGCGCCATCATCAGATTGAGGTAGGAGTTGCCCGCCACCTCACCCACAGCCAGGTGGAAGGCGGTGTTGAGGTCGGCCACCCGTTCGAGCCGGCCCTCCTCGACCGCCTCTTTGGCCGAGCCGAGCACCAGTCGCAGCCGCGCGGCCGTCTCCGGGGTCCGCTTGCGCGCCGCCAGCCGGGCCGCCAGACCCTCGATCGCCATCCGCACGTCGAAGAGCTCCTCGGCCTCGGCCGGCGACAGCCGCGCCACGGTGGCGCCGATCCTGGGGATGACCTGCACGAACCCCTCGGCGGCGAGCACCCGGATCGACTCGCGCACCGGGTTGCGCGACACGCCCAGCCGGGCGGCCAGCCGGTCCTCGACCAGGCGTTCACCCTGGGCGAGCTCGCCGGAGATGATGAGTCGGCGGATCTCCGCGGTCACTTGGTCGCGAAGCGGGAGGTGGGCGCCGCCCAATGTCAGCTCAGTCATTTGAGGGAATCGTATACAAAGTCACGGCCGTTTCCGGTGCTGTCGCGGAATCCGGAGGGCGCGCAGCCTTCTCGGTCGGTCAGGCGCGCAGGCGTAGACCTCGTGGTGTCGGGTGGAAGCCGGCTTCCTCCAGGGCCGCCGCCAGCGGTGACTCGCCGATCGAGGCGCCGTCGGCCCGCTCGACGGTCAGCTTCCCGAGCGCCCCATCCCGTACGGCCAGCGCCAGCGCGTCCACGGCCGGCCGCAGCCGCTCGTCGTCAGCGAACGACAGCAGCGTCTTGCCGCCCCGCTCCACGTACAGCACGAGGAACCCGTCCACCAGCACCACCAGCGCGCCCGCCTTCCTGCCGGGTTTGTGCCCCACCTCGCCGGGATGCGCCGGCCACGACAGCGCCGCCCCGTAGGGGTTGGCCGGATCAGCCGCGGCCAGGACCACCGCCCGCCGATCACCGCCGGCGGCCTGCCCGAATGTGCCCGCGCCCGCGGCATCGCCCGAACCGGCCGGCGCGACGCCCGGGGCCATGGCGCGCATCCGGTCCACCGCCCCCGGCAGCGCGAACTGCGCACCCCCCAGCCCTTCGACGAAGTAGCCCCGGCGGCACCGCCCGCTCTCCTCGTAGGCCCGTAGCATCTGGTAGACCGGCGTGAACCCGCCCGGCAGTCGCTCCGAGGTCACCGCCCCGCGCGTCACCACCCCATGCCGTTCGAGCAGCACCTCGGCCTGGGCCTGCGCCCGCTGGGTGGCGTCCTCGGCGGGTGCGGGAAGCAGCCACCAGCGCCCGCCCACCGTGGGCGGCCCGCTCCTGCTCGGCAGCACGGCCCGCCGCCGGCGCGTGGTGGCCGGCCGGTGCGCGGGCCGGCCCGACCCGAGCGTGGCCCGCAGCGGCGCCAGCGTGTCACCGGACACGCGTCCCGACCACACCAGATCCCACAATGCCGACACCAGTGTCGCGTCGTCGAGCGAGCCGAGCTGGTCGGAGATCCCCCGGAAGAACAGCGCTCCGCCGCCGCCCAGCACGTCGAGCACCTGCTCGTGCACCGGGGTCATCGTGATCTGGCCGGGTTCGGGCAGCAGCAGGGGGGCGGTGTCGGCGAAGTAGAGCGATACCCAGCCGTCGCCGCCGGGCAGCGAACCCTGGCCCACCCACATCACCTCGCCCGACGAGGTCAGCTCGTCGAGCAGCGCCGGGTGATAACCGGGCACGCGCGACGGCAAAACCAGCGTCTCCAGCGCCGACGCGGGCACGGTGGCTCCCTGGAGCTGCTCGACGCTATGGATCAGCGCGTCCATCGCCCGCGCCGCGCCGGCCGCGCCGCCGCGTGGCGCCGCGCCGCTGCCGTCGGTGCCGCGTGGCGTCGAGCCGGTGATGCCGTGCCAGGCGGGCATGAACAGCGCGAGCGTCTCGGGCGGGACTGGTTCGATCTCTTTGCGCAGCCGCGCCAGAGACCTGCGCCGCAGCATCCGCAGCACACCGGCGTCGCACCACTCCTCGCCCCGGCCGCCCGGCCGGAACTCGCCGTTGACCACCCGCCCGGCCGCCGCCAGCCGGCGCAGGGCGTCGGTCACCACGGCCACGCCGAGGCCGAACCTGGCGGCGGCGGTGCCGGCGTGGAAGGGCCCGCGCGTACGGGCATGGCGGGCCACGAGGTCGGCCAGCGGATCGGCGACCGGCTCCAGGAACGCGTGCGGGATCCCGACCGGCAGCGGCGCGCCCAGCGCGTCACGCAGCCGGGCCGCGTCCTCGATCGCCGCCCACTGCTCCTCGCCCGCGATCCGCACCTTGATCGCCCGGCGGGCTCGTTCGAGCTCCGCCAGCCAGGCCGGATCGCCGCCGCGCAGGCTCACGTCGGGCACGAGCAGCGGCCCGTGCGAGCGCAGCAGGTCGGCCAGGTCCTCGGCGTCGCGCAACGGACGGTCGAGCCTGGCCAGCTCGCGTTCGGTGTCGGAGATGACCTCGGGGTCGAGCAACTCCCGCAGGTCGGCCTCGCCGAGCAGCTCGGCCAGCAGGGTCATGTCCAGCGCCAGCGCCTGGGCCCGGCGTTCGGCGAGCGGCGCGTCGCCCTCGTACATGAAGGCGCCTATGTAGTGGAACAGCAGCGAGGCGGCGAACGGCGACGCCTGCGACGTCTCCACCTCCACCACCCGCACCCGGCGCGCGGCGATGTCGCGCATCAGTGCCACCAGCCCGGGCACGTCGAACACGTCCTGGAGGCACTCGCGCATCGTCTCCAGCACGATCGGGAACGACGCGTATTGAGAGGCCACCCCCAGCAGATGGGCGGCCCGCTGCCGCTGCTGCCAGAGCGGGCTGCGCCGGCCGGGCGTGCGGCGCGGCAGCAGCAGGGCCCGGCCCGCGCACTCCCTGAACCGGGAGGCGAACATCGCCGAGCCGCCCAGCTCCTCGGTGACGATCCGCTCGATCTCCTCGGCGTCGAACGCCGCCACGTCGGTGGGCGGCTCGACCAGCGTGTCGGGGATCCGCAGCACGATGCCGTCGTCGGAGTGCACGGCCTGGACGTCGAGGCCGTAGCGCTCGCGCAGCCGCCGGTTGATCGCCAGGGCCCACGGAGCGTGGATCCGCGCGCCGTAGGGGGAGTGGATGACGACGCGCCAGTCGCCGAGCTCGTCGTGGAAGCGTTCGACCAGGAGGGTGCGGTCGTCGGGTACGTAGCCGGTGGCGTCACGCTGCTCGTCGAGGTACGCGCGCAGATTGTTGGCGGCGTATTCGTCGAGTCCGGCCGCCCGCATGCGGTCGTTGGAGGTGTTTCCGGCGTGTTCGCGGAGGAACGCGCCGATCGCCTTGCCCAGCTCGGCCGGCCTGCCCGGCGCGTCGCCGTGCCAGAACGGCAACTTGCCCGGCTGGCCGGGCGCGGGGGAGACCAGCACGCGGTCGGCCGTGATGTCCTCGATCCGCCACGAGGTCGCGCCCAGGACGAACACGTCGCCGACGCGTGACTCGTAGACCATCTCCTCGTCGAGCTCGCCCACCCTGGACGCCTTCTCGCCCACCAGGAAGACGCCGAACAGCCCTCGGTCGGGGATCGTGCCGCCGTTGGTCACCGCCAGTCGTTGCGCGCCCGGACGGCCCTGCAGCGTACCCGTCACCCGGTCCCAGACGACCCGCGGCCGCAGCTCGGCGAACTCCTCGCTCGGGTAGCGGCCGGCCAGCATGTCGAGCGTGGCCTCCAGCGCGGTGCGCGGCAGCGTCGCGTAGGGGGCGGCCCGCTTGACCACGGCCTCCAGCTCGTCGACCGTCCACTCCTCCAGAGCGGTCATCGCCACGATCTGCTGCGCCAGCACGTCGAGTGGATTGCGCGGGTAGCGCAGCTCCTCGATCTGGCCGCTCATCATGCGTTCGGCCACGACGGCGGTCTGGATCAGGTCGCCGCGGTATTTCGGGAAGATCACTCCCTTGGACACCGCGCCCACCTGGTGACCGGCCCGGCCGATGCGCTGGAGCCCGCTCGCCACGCTCGGCGGCGCCTCCACACACGCGACCAGGTCGACGGCGCCCATGTCGATGCCCAGCTCCAGGCTGGACGTCGCGACCACGGCGGGCAGCCGGCCCGACTTGAGCGCCTCCTCGATCTGCGCCCGCTCCTCCTTGGACACCGAGCCGTGGTGCGCGCGGACGATCTCGGTGACTACGCCCTTGCTCGCCCCGGCCTGCGCCATCATGTCGGCGGGCGCCCGCCGAGGCGGATCTCCCGGCAGCGGCGTCTCCCAGATCGACAGGTCGACGGCCTCGGGCCCCTGTACGCGCTCGTAGGCGAGCTCGTTGAGCCTGGTGCAGAGGCGTTCGGCCAGCCGTCTGGAATTGGCGAACACGATCGTCGACGAATGCGCCTCGATCAGCTCGAACAGGTGGTTTTCGACATGCGGCCAGATCGATCGGCTGGACGGCTCAGGCTCTCCGCCGTCGCCGAACCCCGGCTCGCCGTCGGTGGATCCCGGCCTGCCCTCCATCTCCGTCATGTCCTCGACCGGGACGACCACCTCGACCTCGATGACCTTGTCGGAGGGCGGCTGCACGACCGTCGCGGGGCGGGACCCGCCGAGGAAGGCAGCGACCTCGCTCACCGGCCGTACGGTCGCCGACAGCCCGATCCGCTGCGCGGGCCGTTGGAGCAGGGCGTCGAGCCGCTCGAGGCTGAGCGCCAGGTGGGCACCGCGCTTGGTGGCGGCCACCGCGTGCACCTCGTCGACGATCACCGTCTCGACGCCCCGCAACGCCTCGCGCGCCTGGCTGGTGAGCAGCAGGAACAGCGACTCCGGCGTGGTGATGAGGATGTCGGAGGGGTGGGCGGCGAACCGCCTGCGGTCCTCGGCCGGGGTGTCGCCGGAGCGGATCGCCACCGAGATCTCCGGCACCGGCAGACCGAGCCGGCGCGCGGTCTGCTTGAGCCCGGCCAGCGGGGCACGCAGGTTGCGCTCAACGTCGACGGCCAGCGCCTTGAGCGGCGACACGTACAGGACCTTGGTCTGCCTCTTGACCTGCTTGGGACCCGCCTCGACCTGCTTCGACCCCGACTTCGGCCTCGATCTCGTACCGGCGTCGACCTGTGCCGGGTCCGTCGGCGTGGTGGGGTGGTGGTCGGGGGCCAGGCGATCGAGGGACCACAGGAAGGCCGCCAGCGTCTTGCCCGACCCGGTGGGTGCCACCACGAGGGTGTTGTCGCCGCGCGCGATGGACTCCCACGCGCCCTCCTGCGCGCTCGTGGGCGCCTCGAACGCTCCGGCGAACCACTGCCTGGTGGTGTGGGAGAAATGTTCCAGCGAGCTCACCAGCACATACTGCCTCGTCGCACCGACAGAAAACTCATTGTGGCGGCGGTGCGCGATTGAGGCGGGGGCGCTGCGGACATAGAGCGAGCGTGGGCATCGACTACGCAGCCATTGAGAGCCGCCGCGAGGACATCAGGGAGCGCTACCTCTTAGCGCACCGGCCATCCAGTAGCGCGCGCGGCCTGCACCACTTCGCCCTGCTGTCGTCGGACGTGGAGCGGACGGTCAAGTTCTACCAGGAGCTCCTTGAGTTCCCCTTGACGGAGATTTTCGAGAACCGTGACTTCAAGGGCTCCAACCACTTCTTCTTCGACATCGGCAACGGCAACCTCCTCGCCTTCTTCGACTTCCCGGGGCTCGACCTCGGCCCCTACCAGGAGGTGCTCGGCGGGCTGCACCACATCGCGATCTCCGTCGACCCCGCCACCTGGGAGCGGCTGCGCGGCAAGCTCGAGGTGGCCGGCGTGCCGCACCAGATCGAGAGCGGCGCCTCCATCTACTTCAAGGACCCCGACGGCGCCCGGCTGGAGCTGCTCGCCGACCATCTGGGTGAGATGTACGGCTCGCGCGTGATGTGATCTACCGTCGCGACGCTCTACGCGTGCGCGGTGTGCCCGCCCGAGGTTCCTGCCTGATGCCCGCGTGCCTTTCGGCTCTTTCCGATTTCTCCTGCTGTACGGCTAAGCGCTGGGTTAACCGGAGCTGACGGCGCTTCTTTCGGTTGGCTTTGCACTCGGCGGACTTGGGCGGGGAGGACTTGGGGGTCTTTGCCATGGGGGTGTCCTACCCACCCTTCAGGCGGTTCCATACTTGTGTGATGCGGCTGACCGAGTTCTGGAGACGGATGCGCGCCCACTTCGGGGAGTCGTACGCCGACTCGTGGGCCCGCGACTATGTGCTCGCCCCACTCGAAGGGCGGACGGTCGACCAGGCGCTGGCGGACGGCGAGAGCGCCAAGACCGTCTGGCGCGCGGTCTGCCAGGTCGAGAACGTCTCCTCCCGCCTCCGCTAACCTCCCGCCTCCGCTAACCTCCTGGCTCGCTAACCTCCTGGCTCGCTAACCTCGTTGCTCGTCATCCTCCATGCTCACTTTCAGTGAGCGGGCCGTCAGATGCAGGTCGTCGGCGGTGCCCTGACCGCCGGGTGACCACAGGAACTGCCACCCACGACCGGCCGGGGTGGCGAAAACGAGCGTCTGCTTGCCGGTGCGGGGATGCCACGCCCACAGCACCGGGTCCTCACCGCCGATCATGCGGCTCGCCAGCCCGTGACCGGGCAACAACTTGGCGAGTGCTTCCAGATGGGTGCGTCGTTCCCCGGTGTACGTGCTGCTCGTCACGTCGCCGCCTCCAAGCCTCTGGTCCAGAGTCTCCCCAGCTCACGGTGCGTGACAACACGTAAGGCGTTTTGCTGATGAATGTCGGGTGTGTGGGAACGCTGTGAAACCAGGCGGGGCGTTGTGCGGCTGTCCACGCTGGGTCGTCCCTTTCGACAGCTGGTGTCGTGTGGGCAAGCGTCGACCGGTGCCATCTGGCGTCGGTTGGTCTCGTGGGCGTCCACCGGCGTCGCCTGGTGTCGGCTCGGCAGCGGGGCAGCGGGACGGTCTGGCGCCGTAGGGCGGGAGGACCTGGCGCCGTACGGCGGGACAGCGGGGCAGCGGGACAGCGGGACAACGGACAGTCTGGCACCGTACGGCCGGAGGGCCTGGCACCGTACGGCCGGAGGGCCTGGCACCGTACGGCCTTGGACCGCGCGTACTGAGTGTTCCGCGTGTTCCGGATGTGATCGAACAGCCGTTCGGCTACGATAGAACCTGCCAGGCCACGCCCTCCCCCCGACGATTCCACAAAACTGTCGGTGGCAGGCCGTAGCTTTCACTCGACTGATCGGACCACAACCCTCCAGGGGGAGTTCCCATGGCTATCAACGACCGCGAGAAGGCCCTCGAGACCGCCCTCGCTCAGATCGAGAGGCAGTTCGGCAAGGGCTCCGTCATGCGCCTCGGCGACGACGTCCGAGCCCCCATCGAGGTGATCCCTACGGGTTCGATCTCCCTGGACGTCGCGCTGGGCATCGGCGGGTTGCCGCGTGGCAGGATCGTCGAGATCTACGGCCCGGAGTCGTCGGGTAAGACCACGGTCGCCCTGCACGCGGTGGCCAACGCCCAGCGCGCGGGCGGCATCGCGGCGTTCATCGACGCCGAGCACGCCCTTGACCCCGAATACGCCAAGAAGCTCGGCGTCGACACCGACGCCCTGCTCGTCTCCCAGCCCGACACGGGTGAGCAGGCGCTCGAGATCGCCGACATGCTGATCAGGTCGGGCGCCGTCGACATCATCGTCATCGACTCGGTGGCCGCCCTGGTCCCCAAGGCCGAGATCGAGGGCGAGATGGGCGACAGCCACGTCGGCCTCCAGGCCCGTCTGATGTCCCAGGCCCTGCGCAAGGTCGCCGGCGCGCTGAGCAACACCGGCACCACCGCCATCTTCATCAACCAGCTCCGCGAGAAGATCGGCGTCATGTTCGGCTCGCCCGAGACCACGACCGGTGGTAAGGCGCTCAAGTTCTACGCCTCGGTCCGCCTCGACATCCGCCGCATCGAGACGCTCAAGGACGGCACGGAGGCGGTCGGCAACCGTACGCGGGTCAAGGTCGTCAAGAACAAGATGGCCCCGCCCTTCCGGGTCGCCGACTTCGACATCCTCTACGGCGTGGGCGTCTCCCGCGAGGGCGGCCTCATCGACATGGGCGTCGAGCACGGCTTCGTCCGCAAGTCCGGCGCCTGGTACACCTACGAGGGCGACCAGCTCGGCCAGGGCAAGGAGAATGCCCGCAACTTCCTGAAGAACCACCCCGACATGTCCAACGAGATCGAGAAGAAGATCAAGGACAAGCTCGGCGTCGGCCCCCGCTTGGACGCCCCCGCCGAGGCCCCCGCGGCCCCGGCCGCCCCAGCCGCCGCTCCCTCGGGCCGCGGCGCCAAGGCCGCCGCCACGCCGAAGCCCGGTGACGTCTGATCGGTCGCCGCATGAGTGACTCTGATCGGTCATCGCATGAGTGACAAGGACCTGTCGCAGGCGCCCCACTCCCACGACTGGGGCGCCTGGCCCGACCTCCCCACCCCACCGCCCGGCCGCCGCCGCAACTCCAGCGCCAACCTCTCTCGGCGGCCGTCAACCCCGGAGGACACCTCGCCCTCCCAACCCTCCTCGGAGGACTCACCTAGAGGCCGGAAACCATCCAGGAGGAAACCGTCCAGCGCAAAGCTGACCGGTAGCGAACCGGCTGGCGGGAGGCCGCCCGGCGGCGAACCGTCAGGCGGGAAGCTGGCCGACAGTGAACCGTTCGGAATGAAGCCATTCGGCGGCGAACCGTCTAGCGGGAGGCTGCCCGGCGAACCATCCGGTGGGAAGCCGCCTGGTGGGAAGCTGCCCGGTAGCGAACCGTTCGGCGGGAAGCTGTCTGGCGCTGAACTATCCAGTGGAAAGCCGTCCGGCGGGGAGCCGTCGGCAGGGTGGCCGTCGCTCAGCGAATGGCGCCAACGACCCCGTCCCCCGGCCGACCCACCACCCGTCCAGCCCACTCACGCACCTGCCGAGCCGAGCTTCGAGCTGGGCGCAGCATCGACCGCTGAGCCGTCCGGTGATTCGGGTGACGAGGCGGGCGGTGAGGCGGGCAGTGGGCAGAACGACGAGCGGCGCTCAACCGCGCCCCAAGAAGCCGTCTGGCCGCCCGCCCAGAGCCACTCACCGCCCACCGCAGGCAGTGCGTCTCCCTGGGGCGACGACGTGCCTCCGCCTGGCCCAGGCAACTCACCGTCTACTGCAGATAGCCCCTCTCCCCGAGGCGACGGACCGTTCTCCCAGGACGGGCCGCTGGCCCAGGACGGGGCGTTGTCCTACGAGGGCACCGATAGCGGTCAGCCTGATGGCAGTGGCCGGCGTGGGGAAAAGCGCTCCGGTAGAGGGCGGCGGTCAGGTGGGCGGGGTGGGAAAGGGGCACGTTCGGCGGGTTCGCGGGGGCGTGGTGGATGGCTTCCCGACGGGCCCGACGAGGGGTCGGCCGCCGGTGCCGCTCCCAACGCCGACCCTGAGTCGGTGGCTCGGGCCATCTGCCTCCGTCTGCTCACAATGGCTCCCAAGACGCGAGCCCAACTGGCCGAGGCGCTCCGTAAGCGTGACGTACCGGATGAAGCCGCAGAGACGGTCCTCGACCGCTTCTCCGAGCTGGGGCTGATCAACGACGAGGCATTCGCCGAAGCCTGGGTCGACTCCCGCCACCACGGCCGTGGGCTCGCCAAACGCGCCCTGGCCGCAGAGCTTCGCCACCGCGGCGTCGACTCCGAGACCGTCAACGAGGCCGTGGACCGCCTCGACCCCGACCAGGAGCTGGAAACGGCACGCCGCCTCGTCGAACGCAAACTGTCCTCCACCCGCGGCCTCGACCCCCAGGTCCGCACTCGCCGCCTCGCCGGGATGCTGGCCAGAAAGGGGTACGCCCCAGGACTGGCCTTCCGCGTCATCCGCGAGGCACTGGAGACGGAGGGCGTCGAGATCGAGGACGACTTCTCCTGACCCCCGTCGGGCGGGGATGCTCGGGCCTGTTCCAGTACAGGCGCCTAGCCTGTTCGGGTACGGGCGCCTAGCCTGTTCCGGTACGGGCTGCTAGGTCTCTTCCGGTACGGGCTACGGAGCCTCCATCGGGATATCGAGCCTCGATCACGATATCGAGCCTCGGTTTGGCGCATGGGTGCGGTTCGTCGAGGTGGCATCCAGGCTCTGGGGCGGGTTGTTCGGTTCCTGCGGGCATCCGGGTGCGGTTTTGTTGGAGTGGGGGCCAGATTCTTGGGGGGCGGCCAGCTTGGTTTCTGGCGGTATTGGGGTGCTGGTCGGCCGAGGTGGGGTGCCTGGCCTTTTGGAGCGGGATGTTTGGTTCCTGCGGGTCTCGGGGTGCGGTTCGTCGAGGTGGGGCGCTCAGGTTCTTGGGGTAACCAGCTTGGCGTCCTATCGGCACTGGGGTATGAGCCGTCCAGGGTGGCGTATTCGGTCTCTCGGGGTGGGGCTCGGTCTCTCGGGGTGAGGCTCGCCTTCTCAAGGTGGGTGCTCGGTCTCTCGGGGGCCCTCGGCTTCTCGGGTGGGGCGTTTGGGTCCTGCCGGTAGCGGGGCGGTCCTCTTTCTGGTGGGGCTCGGGGTTGGTCGGAGGGCGTGCGTAGTTGCGTGGGGAGCGGCATTTCGGGGCAGAAGCGGGAAATCTGGCTGAATGAAGAGATGCAAGCCCGTAAGACACGCTTGATGACTCGTTTGCTTGCTCGTGACTTGTTCGACGCATAACCTCGACGGCAGTGAGGAGTTACTCCGCGCAGTGCGGATTGCCATACCGGTGATTGACGGACGAACGAGCTCGGTGGATCGAGGCAGGCGAGGTGTCGGCTACCCCAGTCGACGCCCGGTCAGTCTTGGTTGGATATCGGTCGTGGTGAAGATGCCGATTGGGCGATCAGCGCCGCGCATGTGACCCCTCCCGTTTTGAGGGCGCGTTACGAGTCTTGACGACGCGAGGAGGGCGGGGAGCACATGGGGCCGCTTGTCGTGGTGCTGTCGGTGGCGGTGCTCCTGCTGGCGTTCGGGATGATCGCCGCGTTGCTCATCGTCGTCCGCCGCACATCGGGCAGCGGTTCGCGAGTGCTCAAGCCGAGCCCCGAGCAGTTGCAGGCCGTACACGAGGAGCTTGAGCTGGCTCGTGAAGAGGCCGGGGAGATCCGGGGCAAGGCCGAGTCCGACGCTGAGGAGATCCTGCGCAGGTCGGCGGCCGCCGCCGAGAGTGCGGCGCAGTTGCGGCGCGAGGTCGAGGAGGAGGGGCGGATCCTCAAGGCCGAGCTCAAGGAGCTCCGGGCCGACCTCGAACGCAGGGAAGGGCGGCTGGCCGAGCGCGAACAGCGGCTCGATGAGGAGGCCAGGCGGCAGGCCGAACGTGATCGCAAGCTGGGCGAGACCGAGGTCGAGCTGGCCGACAGGCGCGCGGAGCTGCTGCAGGTCGAGAACGAGCGGCGGGTGATCCTCGAGCGCGTCGCCGGGCTCACCGGTGAGCAGGCCAAGAGCGAGCTGGTACGCGAGATCGAGAACCAGGCCAAGCGCGAGGCCGCGCTGATCATCAGGGAGATCGAGGGCGATGCGCGCAAGGAGGGCGAGAAGCGCGCGACCAAGATCGTGACGCTGGCCGTGCAGCGGATGGCGGCCGAGCAGACGGCCGAGTCCGTGGTGAGCGTGCTGCACCTGCCCGGCGACGAGATGAAGGGCCGGATCATCGGCCGTGAGGGGCGTAACATCCGGGCGTTCGAGACGACGACCGGCGTGAACCTGATCATCGACGACACACCGGAAGCGGTGTTGCTGTCGTGTTTTGACCCGGTACGCCGGGAAACTGCCCGGCTCACGCTGGAGAAACTGGTACTCGACGGCCGCATTCACCCCCAGCGCATCGAGGAGGCGCACGAGCGCAGTCGTGCTGAGGTGCAGGAGCTGTGCGCACGGGCGGGTGATGACGCGCTGGTCGAGCTGGGCATCACGGACATGCACCCCGAGCTGACACTGCTGCTCGGCCAGCTCCGCTACCGCACCTCGTACGGACAGAATGTCCTCAAACACCTCATCGAGTCCGCGCACATTGCCGGAATCATGGCCGCCGAGCTCAAGATGGACCAGTCGCTGATGAAGCGCTGCGCCCTCCTGCACGACATCGGCAAGGCCCTGACGCACGAGGTCGAGGGCAGCCACGCGCTGATCGGGGCAGAGATCGCCCGCAGATACGGCGAGCAGGAGGACGTGGTGCACGCCATCGAGGCGCACCACAACGAGGTCGAGGTCCGCACGGTCGAGGCCGTGCTCACGCAGGCGGCCGACGCGATCAGCGGCAGCCGCCCGGGTGCGCGACGGGAGTCGCTGGAGGCGTACGTCAAGCGGCTGGAGCGGCTGGAGGAGATCGCGCAGTCGTATGATGGGGTGGAGAAGGTCTTCGCCATGCAGGCGGGGCGGGAGATCCGGGTGATGGTGAAGCCGGACGCGATCGACGACATCCAGGCACAGGTGATCGCGCGGGATGTGGCCAAGCAGGTCGAGGAGGAACTGACCTATCCGGGGCAGATCCGCATCACCGTCGTCCGGGAGTCGCGCGCGACCGAGTTCGCGCGCTGACAATCGCGCTTCGTTTTCTGTACGGCTGAGCACGGTGACCCCCCCGCCGTCCGGGGGACTGTCCGGGGCATGCTCCTCCGGTGGAGGGGGTGCCGACTTTCAATGATCTTTTACGGCAGGCCCGGTGGGCCCCACTCTCTGTGCGTGGCTGGGTCTGTCCAGGGGCACGCTCCTCCGGTGGAGGTGGCTGGGCGCCGTGACGTGCGTCTTCTTGACGCCGGTCCGCTCATCCGCTTGACCCCGGTCCGCCCATCCGCGGATTGAGCTCCTGTGACAGGCGCCGGAATCCGCCGTGCCACGGCTCGCCGACGCGGCGCTCGGGATAGCGGGGCGGGGGAGCGGACAGCGGGGCCGGGGAGCGAAAGGTGGGAGGGAGAGGGATGTCCCGCCTGCCGACATGGCGCTCGGAGGGCGGGGCGGGGAGTAGAGAGCGGGGCGGGGGGAGCGGGTGGGGCGTGGTCGGGCGGCGAGAGGCACATTCCCGGGCACAGGTTCTGTGGCCGGGTCAGGTCAGGCGGATGCGGGGGTCCAGGAGGCCGTAGGTGATGTCCACCAGGAGGTTGGCCACGACGACGGCGGTGGTGGCGAGGACGACGACGCCCATGATGACCGGGAGGTCGCCGCTGACGAACGCCTGCACCACCGCCTGCCCGATGCCGCCCAACCCGAAGACCGACTCCGTCACCACCACCCCGCCGATCAGTGTGCCCACATCGACGCCGAGTTGCGTCACCACCGGTGTCAGGGCGGCGCGTAAGCCGTGCCGGTAGATGACCCGGCCTTCGGGGACGCCCTTGGCGCGGGCCGTGCGGATGTAGTCCTCGCCGAGGATGTCCAGCATCGACCCCCGTGTTAGGCGTACGTAGGAGGCGGCCTGGACCATGGCCAGCGTGATCCAGGGCAGGATCAGGTGGCGGGCCCACTCCCCGGGGCTGTCGGTGAGCGGCACGTACGAGTCCGGCGGCAGCAGCGGCGCTCCGGCCATGGAGAGCTGGAAGAACAGGAAGTACAACAGCAGCAGGCCGACCACGAAGGTGGGCATGGACACGGCGGCCAGGGCCAGGAACGTCACGACGCGGTCCAGCAGCGAGCGCGCCCGGGTGGCGCTGATGACTCCGGCGCCCACGCCGATGACGACCCAGAGGATCGCGCCGCCGATCACGAGCGAGGCCGTGGGCGGGAAGTCCTGGGAGAGGAGCTTGCCGATGGATTCGCCGGAGAAGTACGACTGGCCGAGGTCGCCGTGGATGAGGCGATTCAGGTAGTCGAGGTACTGGACGAGGATCGGGCGGTCCAGGCCGAGGTTGTGGCGGATGAGCTCCACCTGTTCGGGGGTGGCCTGGCGGCCGGCCAGCGTTCTGGCGGGATCGCTGGGGGCGACGAAGAACAGCAGGAACGTGCCCAGCGTGACGAGCCAGAGGACGAGCACGCCCAGCAGCGCCCGACGGAGGAGGAAACGGCGGAGCATCAGGCCCCCTTACGACGGCGGCGGCGGTCACGGCGGTCACGGCGGTTGCGGCGGCCGCGGCGGCTGAACAGGCGTTCCATGCGTGGGTCGATGGCATCCCTGATGCCGTCGCCGACCAGGTTGAAGGCGAGCGTGGTGAGCAGCAGGGTGGCCGCGGGGAAGCCCAGATACCAGTAGGCGACCCGGTAGAAGCCCTGCGCCTCGCTGAGCAGGTTGCCCCAGGAGGGGGTGGGCGGCACGATGCCGAGTCCGAGGAACGACAGCGTCGACTCGAAGACGATGGCCGCCGGCACGAGCAGGGTGGTCAGGACGATGACCGGGGCGAGCAGGTTCGGCAGGATGTCGACGAACATGATCCGGAGATCGCCGCAGCCGATGGACCGCGCGGCCTCGACGTACTCGCGTTCCTTCAGCGAGAGCGTCTGGCCGCGTACGACCCGCGCGATGGCCGCCCACGAGTAGAAGGCGATCACCCCGATCGTCGCGGTCAGCGACGGCCCGGCGATCGAGACGACCGCGATCGCGAAGATCAGGTACGGGAACGACAGCACCACGTCCATGAGCCGGGACAGCACGGTGTCGATGACGCCGCCGTAGTAGCCGGCCAGCAGGCCGACGAGGACGCCCACCAGCGCCGCCAGCCCGGTGGCGACCACGCCGACCAGCAGCGAGACGCGCGCCCCGTACAGAACCCTGATGAACAGGTCGCGGCCGAGCCGGTCGGTGCCGAACCAGAACGTGCCGTTCGGCGCGATCGGCAGCCCTTGCGCGGTGATGCCGGTGTCGCGGAACTGCTCGTCCGGGTCGTGGCCGTTCCAGGCGGCGATGAGCGGGGCGGCCAGCGCCAGCAGGCAGAGCAGGACCACGGTCAGGCCGGAGACCAGCGCGACCTTGTCGGTCCTGATCCTGGCCCAGGCGAGCTGCCACGGGCTGCGGCCGGCGATCGTCCGGTCGGTGACCGCGTCCGGTCTGATCTCGGTGAGCGTCATGCGGGCCTCCCCCCGGAACCGGAAGTGGTCAAGTCCTCGCCTGCCTCGACGGGGAAGTGGCAGGCCACCAGGTGGTCCCGGAGCGCCGGCGGCGGCTCCTCCGAAGAGCAGCGCTCCCGCGCCTTCGGGCACCGGGGATGGAAGCGGCAGCCGGACGGCGGGTCGATCGGCGAGGGGACGTCGCCCGTGAGGATGATGCGCCGCCGCCGTTCGGCCTCGTCCGGGTCGGCCACCGCCGTGGCGGAAAGGAGGGCGTTCGTGTAGGGATGCCGGGGATGTTCGTGCAGCTCGTCGGCCCCCGCGAGTTCGACGATCTTGCCCAGGTACATGACCGCGATCCGGTCGCTGATGTGCCGCACCACCGACAGGTCGTGCGCGATGAACAGGTACGTCAGCCCGAACTCGTCCTGCAGGTCCTTCAGCAGGTTGAGGATCTGCGCCTGGATGGACACGTCCAGCGCGGACACCGGCTCGTCGCAGATGATCAGCCGGGGCCGCAGCGCGAGCGCCCTGGCCACCCCGATCCGCTGCCGCTGCCCGCCGGAGAACTCCGCGGGGAACCGGTTGTAGTGCTCGGGATTGAGCCCCACCCGTTCCATCAGCTCCTGCACCGTACGGCGCAGCTCGGTGCCGCGGCTCACCCGGTGGACCACGAGCGGGTCGGCGATGATCGAGCCCACGCGCCGGCGCGGGTTCAGCGAGCCGTAGGGGTCCTGGAAGATGACCTGGATGTCGCGCCGGTAGGCCCTCATCCTGGCTCTGGGCAGGTTCGTGATGTCGTCGCCGTCGAAGCGGACCCGGCCCGAGGTGATCGGATGCAGGCCCGCGACGCAGCGGGCGAGCGTCGACTTGCCGCAGCCGGTCTCACCGACCAGCCCGAGCGTCTCGCCCGGCGACAGGTCGAAGCTCACCCCGTCGACCGCCGACACCTGCCCGATCGTCTGCTTGACCAGCAGGCCGGTGGTGATGGGGAAGTGCTTGACGACGTTCTCGACTTCGAGGAGCATCAGGCCTCCTTCGCCTGCAGTCGCAGCGCGTCGGCCTCCGGGCCGAGCCCGACCGCCTCGTGGGGCAGCCAGCAGGCCGAGGCGTGCCCGCCGCCGCCCGTGACCTTGGCCGGCGGCGGCCGCTCGGCCGCGCAGACCGGCATGGCGTACGGGCAGCGCGGGTGGAAGGCGCAGCCCGAGGGCAGGTCGATCAGCGACGGCGGGGAGCCGGGGATGGGCCGCAGCCGGTCGCCCCGCGTCCCGGTGCTGCCCGGGATCGACTCCAGCAGGCCCTTGGTGTAGGGGTGGTGCGGGCGGTAGTAGAGGGTGCGGCGGTCGGCCCGCTCGGCCACCAGGCCCGCGTACATGACCAGCACCTCGTCGGCGATGCCCGCCACGACGCCGAGATCATGGGTGATGAGGATGAGCGCGATGTCGAACTCGGCCTGGACTCGGCCGATGAGCTCGAGGATCTGCGCCTGGACGGTCGCGTCGAGAGCGGTGGTCGGCTCGTCCGCGACGATGAGCTTCGGGTTCAGCGCCAGCGACATGGCGATCATCGCCCGCTGACGCATGCCGCCGGAGAACTGGTGCGGGTAGTCGTCCACCCGCCGGTCCGGTCGGGGGATGCCGACCAGGCCGAGCAGCTCGATCGCGCGCTTACGGGCCTCGGCGCGGCTGGTGTCGGGCCGGTGGACGTGGAAGAGCTCCTCGATCTGCCGGCCGACCTTGTAGAGCGGATGCAGGCTGGTCAGCGGGTCCTGGAAGACGACGCTGATCTCCGCCCCGCGGATGCGGCGTAACTGCTCGCGGTCCAGTTCGAGCAGGTCCACCCCTTCGAACAGGGCGGTGCCGGATATGTCGGCTCCGGGGGAGAGGCCGAGGATGGCCTGGGTGCTCACGGTCTTGCCGCTCCCCGACTCGCCGACGATCGCCAGCGTCCGGCCGCGGTCGACGGTGAACGACAGTCCCCGCACCGCCTGGACCAGGCCGTCGGAGGTGGGGAAGGACACCTTCAGGTCCGTCACCTCTAGCAGGCTCATGTTCCTCCTCACAGCGCCCCGCGGGAGTCCCGCGGGGCGCCGCACGGTCATGGCGAGTTGGGGTCAAGCCAGAGGCTGGTGATGTCGTAGACCTGGAACGCGGGCAGGTACAGCGCGTTGCGCACCCGCTTGCTCTTGTAGATCGGCGTGTTCTGGTTGCCGAACGGCACGATCACCGCGTCGGCCATCACCGTCTCGTCGACCTGGTGCCAGAGGCCGGCCGCCTTGGTCGCGTCGGGCTCGGCCAGCGCCTGCTTGATGAGGGCGTCCACCTTGGGGTTGCTGTAGCAGCCGTAGTTGCTCGTGCCCGGGGTGCAGTTGGTCTGGAACAGCGGCTGGGAGACCGCGCGGCCGTTGTTGCCGTACCAGTCGGGCACCCAGCCGGGGGCCGAGATGTCCCACTTGCTGTCCTTGGCGATGGTCGGGTTCTGGAGGAACGCCCCGTAGTAGTCGCCCTGCCGTACGGGCAGGCCCTTGACGGTGATCCCGCACTTCTTCAGGTCGGCCGAGTAGGACTGGAAGTTGGCCGGGTGGTTGCCCGCGTTGCGGAACGCGCCGATGAGCGTCATCCCGTTCGGGTAGCCCGCCTCGGCGAGCAGCTGCTTGCACTTGGCCGGGTCACCCTGGTCGCCGGGCGTCGGGTACGGGTTGTACTCCTGGTAGCCGATGTTGCCCGGCGGGATGGCCGTGTGCAGCGGGGTCGCCACGTCGGCACCGCCGTAGATCTTGGCGATGGCCACCTTGTTGATGGCGTACTCGATGGCCTGGCGGACCTTGACCTTGCCCATGGCGCCGTTCTCGTTCTTGCTCTGCTGGTTGAAGACGAGATACGGGTTCGTCACGGCGCCCGGGAAGATCTTGAAATTGGGGTCGCCGCTCTTCAGGCGCGGGATCTGGGCGGTGGGCACCGGCAGGTCCCAGGACAGGTCCGCGCTGCCCGCCTCGATCTGCTGCTGCACCGCGTCGGGCTCGGTGACGCCCATCTTGACGTCGACGGCGTTGGCGTACTGGTGCCTGATCGGGTCGGCCGCCTGCGTCCAGGCGGGGTTCCGCTCCAGTCTGATCGACTTGGTGGCCACGTACTGGGTGATCTTGTACGGGCCGTCGGAGATCACGTGCTGGCGGAAGGTGGCGTCGTCCGGCACGTACTGGTCGTACTCCTGGGGTGCGGCCGAGGAGAAGTTCAGCGACAGGATGTTGAGGAAGTCGCTCGCCGGCTGGACCAGCGTGAACACGATCGTCTTGGCATCCTTGGCCTGCACACCGGCGATGTCGTGCGAGTTCTGGAAGGCCGCCAGTGCCGCCGCCGTGGGCTTGTCCTTCTCGAACGCCTTGGCGTAGGCCGCGCAGTAGGCGGCCATGCCCTTGATCGTGCTGGTGTAGTAGCCGGGCGCGCCTGCTCCGGCCACCGGGTTGCAGAGGCGCTTGAAGCCGCGGACGAAGTCGCCCGCGGTCACCGCCCGCGGCGGCTGGGTGTCCCACTGGACGCCGTCCCGCAGCTTGATCGTGTACGTGAGCTGGTCGGCGCTGAGGCCGCCATTGGCGGTCGTCGGCAGCTCGGCGGCGACGTCGGGAACGACGGCGAAGCCCTTGGTGGTGTCGGCCTCCTTGGCCACGCCGCTCAGGTTGAACAGCTGGCGCGCGTAACCGCGCATGATGCCGTTGGTGACCGTGTAGTAGGCGCTGGTGGGATCGAGATGGTCGACGTCGCCGCCGCCCACCAGCCTGATCGTGCCGCCCGACAAGGGCTTGCCGGTCTCCTGGGCCGCTGTCGGCGGCGCCGAGCCGTTCGTACCGGTGTCCGTGGCGCAGGCGGCGGCGAGCAGACTTGCCGCGGCCACCACGGCGATGCTGAGATGGCGCAAGCTGGCCATCTGGCCCTCCCTCGTGCCGAGTGGGGATATGTGGCTGGCCAGTGGGGCGCGCTTCGTGGCCGCGAGGCGCGCCCCACGTGCTGCTCCTTCGAGCAACCCACTTGGGGAGGGCGGTGTCGAGGACGGTTATTCAACCGTTGGCGAGTAGCGACCACGGAGTGATACCGGTTCTGTCCAAGAACCGTGATTGATGGCGACGAAAGCGAGAATCAGCTGAAAATCTGCTGGTAGAACGCCAGCTCCGCGGCCAGCGCGGTGGCCCGTGTCTCGGTGCGCCGGAAACCGTGCGACTCGCCCTCGAACGCCAGATAGGTGCACGAGACGCCGCGCACGGCCAGCGCGTCGGCGAAGGCCGCCGACTGCTCGGGCGGCACCACGGGATCGTCGAGCCCCTGGAGCAGCAGCATCGGGCAGGAGACGCCGTCGACCAGCGCCAGCGGCTCGCGCTCGGCGTAGAGCCGCGGGTCCTCCGGGCCGACCAGCCACTCCACGTAACGTGACTCGAAATCATGCGTGTGGGCATGGAGCGGGGCGAGCGCGCTGACGCCGTAGTAGGACACGCCCCCCGCGAACACGTCCGAACGGCAGCAGGCCGCCATCACGGTCCAGCCGCCCGCGCTGCCGCCGCGCACCGCGATGCGCCCGGGATCGGCCAGCCCCTCGGCCACCAGCCATTCGGCGGCCATGATCGTGTCCTCGACGTCGACGACGCCCCACTGCCCCTTCAGCCGATCGCGGTAGGCCCGGCCGTAGCCGCTGGACCCGCCGTAGTTGACGTCGAGCACGCCGATGCCGCGTGAGGTGAGGTACGCCTTCTCCAGGTCGAGCGCCGTGCCCTCGTGCGCCGTCGGACCGCCGTGCACGAACAGCACGTACGGAGGAGCGTCCTCCGAGTCCTCGGCGGCCGGGTTGGACGGCGGATAGAGGAAGCCGTGCACCCGGTGCCCCATCTCCACCGGCCGTGGCGTGGGCAGGCAGGCGAGGTCGGGCAGCTCGTCGATGTCGAGCCTGAGGGTCTCGGCCTGGCCGGTGACGGTGTCGACGCGGATGAGCGTTTTCGGGACCGCGGCGCCGTACGCGATGCCGGTCACGCTGGTGCCGTCGGCGGCCAGCGCCGGATCCCACCCGTCGCCCGGCGGATCGAGGTCGGCGAGCCGGCCCGTCTCCGGGTCGAGGATGCCGAGCCGCAGGTCGCCGCGCCCGTGCAGCACCGCGAGCCGTCCGTCGCCGAGCACGACGTAGGGCAGGCCGCCCAGCGTCCACGGCGGCCAGGCGAACTCCTCCTCCAGGGGATGGAGCGGCTGTGGCGAGAGGTCGTGGAGGCCGGTCCGGTAGAGGTTCCACCAGCCGGAGCGGTCGGAGATCAGATAGAGGTGGCCGTCGTCCTTCCAGCTGGGCGCGAGCACGGACTCCGACGGGCCGCCGCCCACGGTCCACGAGGTGCCGTCGGACAGGCGGGTGACGCGGAGCTCGGTGCCGGTCCACGGCATGCGCGGATGATTCCAGGTGATATAGGCGAGATGCCGTCCGTCGGGGGAGATGGCGGGGGAGGCGTAGAAGTCGCCGCCGGTGACCCATTCGCGGGTCTCACCGTCGCCGATCGGGACGGAGACGATGGCCCTGGTCGTCTTCCCGTCGTCGGTGTGCCGCTCGCGTACGCACCAGACCTGGCCGTCGCGGACCAGCAGGTCGGCGTAACGGTCGCCCTCGGGGGTGAGCGGTACGGGCTCGCCGGCGTCGGTGCGGTCGGCGAGATCGGTGCGGTCGGTGCGGCCAGCTTGGTTGGTGAGCAGGTAAAGGCGCTGGTCGGCGAGACAGGCGAAGATCACGTGGCCCTCGGGGGTCACCGCGTAGGGCCGCCCGCCGTATTCGTGCACGCGGGTGCGGGCGCTCCACGGCTCGGGCAGCAGCTCACGGCAGGTACCGTCGGCGGCGCGATGCATGATCGTGCTGCGTCCGCCCTGGTCAGGGCGGTCCTCCGTCCACCACACCTGGCCGTCGAGCGCGGTCGGCCAGCCGAGCCGCCGGCCGGACCGGGCGACGTCGGTGGTCGAGATGGGGGAGCGCCAGAAGGGCATAGACGCATCCTGCCGGAAGATCGGCAAGAGTGCGGGGTGATCACCTCACTCCGGTGACCACCCCGCTTCGATCACCGTAGTCCGGTGACCACCCCACTCCGGTCACCCGTTCACCGCGGTGACCTGCTCGATGACCTCAGCCCTAGACCACGGCTCCGTCGGGAGCCGGTCGGCCGGACGGCAGGCCGGCCACCGCGCCCGGCGGCTCTATCGGCCTGGCCGTGGTCTTGCGGCTGCGGCGGCTGCGCTTCTCCAGCCAGGTGGCGAACGCGCTGAGCGCCATGGCCATGACGATGTAGATGACGCCGATGACGACCGCCGACACCAGCTTCGTGCCGGGGTAGACCGACGGCAGGGTCTTGAAACCCATGTTCAGGAGGTCGACGTAGACGATGAAGTAGCCCAGCGCGGTGTCCTTGAGCAGGACCACGAGCTGGCTGACCACCGCGGGCATCATCACCGTGAGGCCCTGCGGCAGCAGGATCAACCGCATCACGCCGCCCTTGCGCAGCCCGACCGCGTACGCCGCCTCCGACTGGCCCTTCGGGATCGAGTTGATGCCCGCCCTGACCACCTCGGCCAGCACCGAGCCGTTGTAGAGGGTGAGCCCGAGCACGATCGCGAACAGCGCGTAGTCCCCGCCGCCGAACAGGTCGGGCGACAGGAACCAGATGAAGAAGATCAGCAGGAGCAGCGGGATCGCCCGGAAGAGCTCCACGATCCAGGCGGCGGGAATCCTGATCCACCGGTGGTCGGAGAGCCTGGCGATGCCGAAGACCGCACCGAACAGCAGCGCGAAGACCGCACCCAGCGCAGCGGCCGTGAGCGTGCCCACCAGCCCGGGCAGGATGAAGTCCACCCAGACGGTCTCGGTGGTGAACGGCTCCCAGAGCTTGCCGTCGAACTGGCCCTTCTCGTTGAACTTCAGCACCATCCAGCCGAGGACCGCCAGCAGGGCGAGCGCGGAGATCCCGGTGATCAGGTGGTTGCGCACCCGGCCGCGCGGGCCGGGAGCGTCGAAGAGGACGGACGTGCTCATCGGGCCACCGCCAATCTCCTGGCCAGCCAGCCGGTGTACCAGCCGATCGGCAGGATGAGTACCAGGAACGACAGCACGATGCCGATGAAGATGGGGATCGAGACGCCGGTGGTGTCGAACGTCTCCCTCATCTTGGCGGCGACGTCCACGGTGTAGCCTGCGGCCGCCACCACGGTCGTGTTCTTGATCATGGCGATCAGGACGCTTCCGAGCGGGGCGATGACCGCCCGGAAGGCCTGCGGGAAGATGACAAGCGTGATCGACTGGCTGAAGGTGAGCCCGATCGCGCGGGCCGCCTCCGCCTGTCCCATGGGCACGGTGTTGATGCCGGATCGCAGCGCCTCGCAGACGAACGCCGCGGTGTAGGCCGACATGCCCAGCACGGCGAGCCAGAACGAGTTCGTCAGCGGCACCTCGGTGGAGAAGATCAGCCCGAGGGTGTCGCTGAGCCCGAGGTAGCAGAAAGCCAGCACCAGCGTCAGCGGGGTGTTGCGCACCACGTTGACGTACGCCGTGCCCGCGGCCCGCAGGACCGGGGTGGGAGAGACCCGCATGGCGGCCAGGATCGTGCCGACGATCAGCGAGAACACCGCGATGATCAGCGAGAGCTTAATGTTGTTCAGGAATCCTTCGCCCAGGTCGGGCGCGTACTGAATCAGTTCGTCCATCGTGCTCCACCAGAGAGAATGGCGGCGGCGGCCGGGTCACCGGCCGCCGCGGGCTTGAGGATCAGGCGCAACCCTCGGCCGGTGGGGCCTCCTTGGGCAGGTCCAGGCCGGTCTTGCCGAACCACTTCGTGAGGAGCTGGGTGGCCGTGCCGTCCTGCCACATCTTGGCGACGGCCTTGTTGACGGCCTCGCAGGTCGTCTTGTCGCCCTTCTTCAGGCCGATGCCGTACTTCTCGTCCGTGAACGGGTCGTTGAGCAGCTTGTACTTGCCCGGGTCCTGGCTGGCGAAGCCGGCGAGGATCAGGTTGTCGGTGGTGACCGCGTCCAGGTTGCCACCACTGAGCTTCTGCACGCACTCGGAGTAGTTGCTGGCGCCGACGAGCTTGGCGGGCAGGTTGAGCTTGCCGTCCGGCGGCGGGTCGGTGATCCGCTTGTAGGAGTTGGAGCCCTGCGCCTGGCAGATCCGCTTGTCCTTGAGGTCGGTCGCCTTGTTGATGTCCGCGGCGTCCGCACGGACCATGGTGTCCTGGTGGACGACGACGTACGGGCCGCCGAAGGTCACCTTCGGCTTGCGCGCGTCAGTGATGGAGTAGGTGGCGAAGATGATGTCCACGGTGCCATTGGCGAGCAGCGCCTCCCGGTTGGACGAGGGCGACTCCTTCCACGTGATCTTCACATCCTGACCGCCGGCCAGCTCCTTCACGATGTACTTGGCGACGTCCACGTCGAAGCCCTCAGGGTCACCGCCACCCTTCTTCAGGCCCAGGCTCGGCTGGTCCCATTTGGTGCCGACGGTGATCTCCTTGGCTCCCTTGAGCTTGTCCACGACGTTGGTGTAGCTGCCTCCACCGCCACACGCGGCAAGACCGACCGCCATGGCCGTGACGGCGAACACGGCCCCAGTTCGACGCATCTGCATAGTGGTTACCTCAATCTTCCTGCTGCGGACTGGGATCAATGCGTGAGGATCTTCGAAAGGAAGTCCTTGGCCCGGTCTGTCTGGGCGTTGGTGAAGAACTCATCGGGGGTGTTCTCTTCGACGATCTGCCCGTCGGCCATGAACACCACCCGGTTCGCGGCTCTTCTCGCGAACCCCATCTCATGCGTGACGACCATCATCGTCATCCCGTCGCGAGCCAGCCCGATCATGACGTCGAGCACCTCCTGGACCATCTCCGGGTCCAGCGCCGACGTCGGCTCGTCGAACAGGATCATCTTCGGGTCCATGGCCAGCGCCCTGGCGATGGCGACGCGCTGCTGCTGCCCGCCGGAGAGCTGCGCGGGGTATTTGTCCGCCTGCGCGGCGATGCCCACCCGTTCGAGCAGCTCCATGGCGCGCGTCTCCGCGGCGTCGCGGGCCTTCTTGCGCACCTTGATCGGCCCCAGCGTGACGTTCTCGCGAATCGTCTTGTGGGCGAACAGGTTGAACGACTGGAAGACCATGCCCACTTCGGAGCGGAGCTTGGCCAGCGCCTTGCCCTCTTCCGGCAGCGGCTGGCCGTCGAAGATGATCTGCCCGCCGTCGATGGTCTCCAGCCGGTTGACGGCCCGGCACAGGGTGGACTTGCCGCCACCCGAAGGGCCGATCACGACCAGGACCTCGCCACGGGAAACGGTCAGGTTGATGTCCTTCAGGACGTGCAGTGCCCCGAAGTGCTTGTTGACGTGCTCCAACTTTACAAGTGGAGTGACGTCCCCGTTCTCCGTCATGTGCAAAACCTAGGGGCCAATAGGACGCTGGTCACTAACCGAGCGGTACCGATCCGATCACATCATGCCATCAAGCTGGTGTTTTAGATCCTACGACCGTCGCAAGCCGGACAAGGACTACCCTTGGACGTGCGATGACTGTGACCCAGGAGAGCGCCCGCACCTATGAAGTGCGCACATACGGGTGCCAGATGAACGTGCACGACTCCGAGCGCCTTTCCGGCCTGCTGGAGGACGCCGGCTACGTGGCCGCGGCCGAGGGCGATACCGCCGACGTCGTGGTGTTCAACACGTGCGCCGTGCGCGAGAACGCCGACAACCGCCTCTACGGCAACCTCGGCCACTTGCGACCGGCCAAGATGAGCAACCCCCGGATGCAGATCGCCGTGGGCGGCTGCCTGGCCCAGAAGGACCAGGGCGAGATCGTCCGCAAGGCGCCGTGGGTCGACGTGGTGTTCGGCACCCACAACATCGGCGCCCTGCCGGTGCTGCTGGAGCGGGCCCGCATCCAGGGCGAGGCGCAGGTCGAGCTCAAGGAGTCGCTCGAGGTCTTCCCCTCGACGCTGCCCACCAAGCGGGAGTCCGCCTACGCCGCCTGGGTCGCGATCTCGGTCGGGTGCAACAACACCTGCACCTTCTGCATCGTGCCGTCGCTGCGGGGCAAGGAGAAGGACCGGCGTCCCGGCGACGTTCTCGCCGAGGTCCAGACATTGGTGGATCAGGGCGTTCTCGAGGTCACGCTGCTCGGCCAGAACGTCAACACCTACGGCGTCGAGTTCGGCGACCGCCTGGCGTTCGGCAAGCTCCTGCGCGCCTGCGGCACCATCGACGGGCTGGAGCGGGTCCGCTTCACCTCGCCGCACCCGGCCGCCTTCACCGACGACGTGATCGCCGCCATGGCCGAGACGCCCAACGTCATGCACCAGCTCCACATGCCGCTGCAGTCGGGCTCCTCGCGCCTGCTGAAGGCGATGCGCCGCTCCTACCGGGCTGAGCGCTACCTCGGCATCATCGAGCGGGTCCGCGCGGCCATGCCCGACGCGGCCATCTCCACCGACATCATCGTCGGCTTCCCCGGCGAGACGGAGGAGGATTTCCAGGCCACCCTCGACGTCGTACGCGAGAGCCGCTTCGCCAACGCCTTCACCTTCCAGTACTCCATCCGGCCCGGCACGCCCGCGGCGACCATGGACGACCAGATCCCCAAGGCGGTCGTCCAGGAGCGTTACGAGCGCCTGGTCGCCCTGCAGGAGGAGATCTCCTGGGCGGAGAACCGCAAGCAGGTGGGACGGACGCTGGAGGTCCTGGTCGCCGAGGGCGAGGGCCGCAAGGACGACGCCACGCGGCGGCTGTCCGGTCGCGCGGCCGACAACCGTCTGGTGCACTTCGCGGTCGGCGACCATACGCCGCGGCCGGGTGACATGGTGACGGTCGAGGTCACGTACGCGGCCCCGCACCACCTGGTGGCCGACGGGCCGGTGGGGTCGGTG
This sequence comes from Nonomuraea aurantiaca, assembly GCF_020215705.1. GTDB lineage: Bacteria > Actinomycetota > Actinomycetes > Streptosporangiales > Streptosporangiaceae > Nonomuraea > Nonomuraea aurantiaca. Next base: position 90,090 of record NZ_JAIWNB010000003.1, read on the forward strand.
CGCCGTACGCGGGCGGGTGACGCCTGGGAGGCGCGGCAGGGTGCTCCGGCTCCGGCCAAGGGGGTCTCGCTCGGCATGCCCACCATCGGCCGCCCGCCGTCGGTGCCCGCCGCGGGGGCGTGCTCGGCCTCCTAGGGCGTCGGCTTTCTCGCGCGGTGACCATAGGAGTCCGGGGATGGTCCGTCACACGACCGTCTCGATCCCTGTGACGGTCCATTGTGGCAAGGGGCCTTTTCGGAGGGATCCCCCTTCGGGGGAACGGATGAAGGCGGTCCGTCGTGATGGGAGTGCTCCCTTCGGGGGATGAAGCCGGTCCGGGGTCCCGGTGGACGGATTCCCCCTCGGGGGAGAGTCATCGGCCGAGGCGGTTGAGGAGCCGGTAGCAGTAGTCGCGGCGGAAGTCGAGGAAGGTCGCGCACGGGTCGGTCCCCAGGCGCGCGGAAGGCGCCGGTCTTTGCGTGGACGCGCTCGTCCTGGTGGCCTGGGTGGCTTGTGCGGTGGCCACGGTCGCCGGTGCGGCCGGTTCGGGGTCCGTGCTCTGCGGCGGGGTCGGCAGGGATCTGGGCGCCCGTGTCCTCCCCGCCGGGCCGCTCGGGGTGGCGCTGTCCCTCCGCGTGGGCGGTTGTAGTGCCTCGCCCACTCCCGGGCTCGGTGAGGGGACGGGCCGCGGGCGAGCCTCGATCTCCTTCGGCGCCAGGTCTTCCCTGGGCGTGAGGTCCTTCTCGGGCGCGAGGCTCTCTTCGGGTGCCCGGCCGTCTTCGGGTGCCCGGCCGTCTTTGGGCGTCAGGCCCTCTTTGGGCGTCAGGCCCTCTTCGGGCGTCAGGGCCTCCTCGGGAGTGAGGCCCTTCTCGGGGGTCGGGCCGTTCTCCGGGGGCGGGCCGCTGTCCGCGGCCAGGCCGTCGGCCGAGGTCGGGTACGAGGGCCACGAGGTCGGGAGCGGAGGACGACTCGCCGGCGTAATGCTCGATCCATGGGAAAGCCCGCTTTCCTGATCATTTTCCGGCGCCTTTTCGGGCCCGGGACTTTGCGATCCCATGAACGCCAGGAAAATACCGAGCGCGGCGATGACGATCACCCCGGCCACACCTGCCGCGGCTGCCAGGCGGTCACGACGACCTGGTCGAATGGCATGAAGTGGGGACAAGTCGTGATTCCTTTGTGATTGGTGCGCGAGCATTCCACTCCTGCGGCTAGTGTGGTCCATCACCCGCGGAAGCCGGCGAGCTTTCCCGATACGACCGCAGGGAGTCACAGCACCATGCAAGATCCGATGGAGCCGGATCGCCAGGAGATCCTCACCGGGCCGGGCGATATGCCGAGACCTGCCAGAAAAGCCAGGTCCACCACGAACAAGAAGACCGTTGTCATCGCCGCGTCGGCCCTCGTCGCCGTGCTCGCGGCGGGCGGCATCGGCTTCGCGCTGGCGGGCGGTCCCGCCCAGCCGGCACCGCCGGGCCAGTCGAGCCAGGCCACCACCGCCGACGAACTGCAGCAGGACGAAGAGGCGTCCATGGGCGACGCCAAGACGGACGCCCCCGACGCCGGCACCCCGTCCGACGTGGCCGACGAACCCTTGGCCGACGCCGACACCGGCACCGCCGACACGGGTAAGGCGGACACGGGCCTCGACAAGGGGTCGGCGGGCACCGACTCGCGCACCACGCCTCCGGTCCAGAACGGCAAGAAGCCCACCTCGGCGCCGACCACCCCGGCGCAGGAGTCCGCGGGCGAGAGCCCGGCGGACGGCCCGGCGGGCCAGGTCATCGGGCAGTGCTCGAAGAGCGGCTGCTGACCGGCCAAGTGGTTTGGCGGTTCCCCGGGCCATTGGCTCTTTGGTGGGGGTCGCTTCCTTCCTAGGCTGCCCGCATGACCACTGACAAGGCGGCTCTGCTGCGCGCCCTCCACGTGCCCGGCAACCCGCTGGTGCTGCCCAACGTCTGGGACGCGGCGTCCGCGCGAGCCGTACAGGAGGCCGGCTTCCCGGTGATCGCCACGGGAAGCGCGGCCGTCTCCCAGGTGCTGGGCTACGAGGACGGCGAGGGTACCCCCGTCGACGAGATGATGGCCGCCGTGGCCCGCATCACGCGCGTGGTGGACGTGCCCGTGACGGCGGACGTCGAGCGCGGCTACGGCCTGAAGCCGGCCGAGCTGGTCGAACGCCTGGCCGCGGCCGGCGCGGTCGGCTGCAACCTGGAGGACTCCGACCCCCGCACGGACGCGCTCGTCGACATGGAGGCGCAGGCCGAGTTCCTGGCCGGTGTGCGGGCCGCCGCCGGGCGGGGGTTGGTGATCAACGCCAGGGTCGACACCTATCTGCACGGCGACGCGACACGGGAGGCGGCCGTGACGCGGGCGCGGCGCTACCTGGAGGCCGGCGCCGACTGCGTCTACCCGATCGGCCTCGGCGACGCGGAGGAGATCCGGGCCTTGGTGAGCGAGGTCGGCGGCCCGGTGAACGTGCTGTTCCGGCCGGGCGTCCCGGATCCGGCCGGGCTGGCCGAGCTGGGGGTGGCCAGGGTCAGCTACGGGGGCGGTCTGCAGCGGGCGGCGTACGACTACGCTCGCGGCCTGATCCAGGCGATCGACGAGGGCCGCAGCCCGTACGAGTGACCGCGTACCCGCTCAGTAGGACTGGAACTCCACCAGATTGCCTTCCGGGTCACGGACGTGAGCGGCGCGCACGCCCCAACCGGGCCGGTCCGCGGGCTCGGCGACGGACCGGCCGCCGTGGGCCAGGCAGACGGCGTACGCCCGGTCGACGTCGGTCACCCGGCTGACGAGCATGACGCGATCCTGGGCGGCGTCCTCCGGCAGGGCGCCGGTGCCCGCGACCTCGGGCATGAAGCCACGGTCGAGCATCGACAGCACCCCCTCGGAGCCCACGTCCCAGTGCGCGTAGGGACCGTCCGGGCCACCCTTCACGAGGCTCGCCCCGAGCACCTCTGGCAGGACCGCGTCGTAGAAGGCGAAGCACTCCGCGAACGCCGAAACCAGCAGCCGAGGATGCAGCACGTCCATCCGGAATTCTCCTAAAATAGTGGGTTGAGACCTATTATTGGGTGAACCCTACAATATCCAGGATGGAAGCGCTGCCGCCGAGCCTGCTCGGACTCACCACGTACCTGCTGTCCAAGACCGGGAAGGCGGCCAGAGGCCGGCTGGCCGCGCGGCTGGCGGCAGACGGGCTGCGCATGTGGCACATGGCCGTGCTGGCGGCGTTGGCGGACTTCGGGCCGCACGCTCAGCGCGACCTGTCGGCCAGGCTCGGCATCGACCCCAGTGACGTGGTCAAGGTCCTGGACGAGCTCTCGGCGCCCGGCTTCGTCGACCGCGCCCGCGACCCCGCCGACCGCCGCAGAGTCACCGTCACCATCACCGCCGGGGGACGGCGCGAACTGACCCGCCTGACGCAGGAGGCGCGAGCCATCCAGGACGAGCTCCTCGCCCCCCTCGACACCGCCGAACGCGACCAGCTGCACGACCTGCTCACCCGGATCCTGGTCCAGCAGCTGTTGTCCGGTCCGGGTGCGGGCGGGTAGGAAAGATCTCATGACTGCTCTCGGTGCCGTGTTCCGGCCTCAGGTCCCTCCCGAACGGATGCGCGGCGTGGCCCGCGCCGCGGAGGAGGCGGGGCTGGACGAGCTGTGGCTCTGGGAGGACTGCTTCTCCCAGAGCGGCATCGCCAGCGCGGCCGCGGCCCTGGCCTGGACCGAACGGCTGCGCGTCGGCGTCGGCCTGCTTCCGGTGCCCCTGCGGAACGTCGCCCTGACCGCCATGGAGGTGGCCACGCTCCACCGGTTGTTCCCGGGGCGGGTGGTGCTGGGCGTCGGCCACGGCGTGCAGGAGTGGATGGCGCAGGCCGGCGCGCGGGTGGACTCGCCCGTGACCCTGCTGCGCGAGTACCTCGTGGCCCTGCGGGCGCTGCTGCGCGGCGAGCGGGTCACCGTGGAGGGCCGGTACGTGCGGCTCGACGACGTCGCCCTCGACTGGCCGCCGGAGACGGCGCCCCCGGTGCTCGCCGGGGCGGTCGGGCCGCGTTCGCTGCGTCTGTCCGGCGAGGCCGCCGACGGCACCATCCTCGTCGCCGGCACCCCGCCCGACGAGATACGGCGGGCCCGCGGGCTCATCGACGAGGGGCGGGCGGCGGCCGGGCGTACCGACCGCCATGAGGTGATCGCCTACCTGCACGCGGCGACCGGGCCGGACGGAGCCGGGCGGCTCAAGGCCGAGCTCGAGCGCTGGGGCGACGGTGCCAAGGCGGACGTCGGAGTCGCCGGGGACGCGGGCACGGTGGCCAAGGCCGTACAACGGCTGGCGGACGCCGGGGGTGACACCGTGGTGCTCCAGCCGACGGCCGACGAGCCCGACCTCGAGGGGTTCGTCCGGTTCGTGGCCGAAGAGGTACGCCCGCTGGTCCCGTGACCTACGGGTGCCGTCGTCGTGGCACGGGGATCTTCATCAGGTCGCGGGCCAGGATGACCTCGCCGTCGAAGCTACGCCGTACGTCGGCGAGGAAGCCGGGCTCGTCGGCGAAGCCGTAGCGCTCGGAGAAGTGGGTCAGCACCAGGCGGCGCACCCCGGCGTCGGCGGCGACGAGACCGGCCTCGAACGCCGTCAGATGGCCGTACTCCTTGGCCAGGGCGCTCTCGGCGGACAGGAACGTCGACTCGATCACCAGCAGGTCGGCGCCGGAGGCGAGCTCGAAGACGGCGTCGCACAGGCGGGTGTCCATGATGAAGGCGGCGCTCTGGCCCGGCTTGGGGACGCTGCACTGGTCGAGCGTGATGCCGCGTACGGACCCGGTGCGCTGGAGCTCGCTGATTTCCGGCCCGCGAATACCGAAAGATGCCAGCTTGTCGGGCAGCATGCGCCGGCTGGACGCCTCCTGGAGACGGTAGCCGTAGGACTCGACAGGGTGGGACAGGCGGCGGGCGGTCAGCGGGCCGATGGTGACCTGCTCGCCGCTGACCGGCTGCTCCTCGATGACCGTGGTGTCGGCGAAGACGGCGGCATGCCGGAGCCGCTGCCAGTAGCCGGCGCCGGAGGCGGGGTAGACCGCTCGTACGGGATGCCGGACCTTGTCGCGCGCGATGCGCTGCACCACGCCGGGCACGCCCAGGCAGTGATCGCCGTGGAAGTGGGTCAGGCACAGCCAGTGGATGTCGTTGGCGCTGACCCCCGCGTGCACCATCTGCCGCTGCGTGCCCTCACCCGGGTCGAACAGGAACCCCTGGCCGTCCCAGCGCAGCAGGTAACCGTTGTGGTTGCGGTGGCGCGTGGGCACCGCGCTGGAGGTCCCCAGGATGACGAGTTCACGGGATGACACGAGCGCGATCGTAGACCGTCAGCCGGTGGGCGTGCGCAGGCCGGTGCGGGCCGCTTCTTGCGCCGGTTGACGCGGACTGCCACATGGCCATCCCGGAGTCGCCTAGTGTTTATGCCGGGAGCAATTCCCCCAGGGGAGGACATGATGGGTACGGTCGCGTACGCGGAGGTGCCGACGCCGGTAGGGCCGTTCGTGCTGGCGGTGACCGAGGTCGGCCTGGCCGCCACGGGATGGGGCTCCCGGACGCATCCGGGGGAGCGGCTCTCGGACCTGGCCGAGGTGGACGACCCCGAGCGCACGGCCTTCGCCGTCGCCGAGCTGAACGCCTACTTCGCCGGCGACCTGCGTACCTTCGAGACCCCGATCGACTGGCGCCTGACCTCCGGGTCGCGGCGGCAGGTGCTGAAGACCCTGCACGGCATCCCGTACGGCACCGCCGTCACCTACGGCGAGCTGGCCGAGCGGAGCGGTTCGCGGGTGCCGGCCCGCGGCATCGGCTCGATCATGGGCTCGAACCCGATCCCGATCGTGGTGCCCTGCCACCGCGTCGTCGCGGGCAACGGGCTGGGCGGCTTCAGCGGCGGCGAGGGCGTGGAGACCAAGCGCTGGCTGCTGACCCACGAGGGATACCTGCAGCCGACGCTCCTCGACCTCTAGACACTCTGTCCCATCCATACCCGGACAGTTGACACACTTGTCGGTGTGCGTCAGCAGCCAGTCATCGCCGTCGTGGGCCCCACGGCCGCCGGAAAGTCCGATCTCGCCGTGGATCTCGCGCTCCGGCTGGGGGGCGAGTGCATCAATGCCGACTCGATGCAGCTCTATCGAGGCATGGACATTGGCACGGCGAAGCTTTCCCCGGCCGAGCAGCGGGGGGTGCCGCACCACCTGCTCGACATCTGGGACGTCACCGAGACCGCCAGCGTGGCCGAATACCAGAAGCTGGCCAGGCCGCTCATCGAGTCGCTGGCGGCCCCCGTGCTGGTCGGCGGCAGCGGGCTCTACGTGCGCGCGGCCATCGACGACCTGGACTTCCCCGGCACCGACCCCGAGATCAGGGCCCGGCTGGAGGCCGAGCTGGCCGAACGCGGCCCGGCGCCGCTGTACGAGCGGCTGCGGGAGGCCGATCCGGCCGCCGCGTCGGCGATCCTGCCGAGCAACGGCCGCCGCATCGTGCGCGCGCTGGAGGTGATCGAGCATTCCGGCCGCCCGTTCTCGGCCACCATGCCGTCGTTCGAGGCGCTCTATCCGAGCGTGCAGATCGGGCTGGAGGTGCCCAGGCCGGAGCTCGACGAGCGGATCGAGGTCCGGGTCGGGCGCATGTGGGCGGCGGGCCTGGTCGACGAGGTGCGGGCCCTGCTCGGGCAGGGCTTGGCAGAGGGACGTACGGCGAGCCGCGCGCTGGGTTACGCCCAGGTGGCGCGCTACCTCGACGGCGAATGGACCGAGGAGCAGGCGTACGCCGAGACCGTCCGGGCGACCAGGCGCTTCGCCCGCCGCCAGGAGTCGTGGTTCCGCCGCGATCCGCGGGTCCACTGGCTGCCCTACGACGCCCCTGACCTGCTGGAGCGGTCCCTGGCGCGGATCGCCGGCCAAGGCTCCGCATAAAATGGTCAAATGCGCTTCCTTAAGGGTCACGGCACCGAGAACGATTTCGTCATCCTCCCTGACCCCGAGGGCGAGCTCGACTTGTCCGCCGTGCTGGTCGCCAAGATCTGCGAACGGCGCTCCGGGATCGGCGCCGACGGCGTCCTGCGCGTGGTCCGCACCAAGCTGAGCCCCGAGGTGGCCGACCAGGCCGCCACGGCCGAGTGGTTCATGGACTACCGCAACGCCGACGGCAGCATGGCCGAGATGTGCGGCAACGGCGCGCGCGTCTTCGCCCGCTACCTCGTCGAGACGGGGCTGGTCGGGGAGAGCGAGTTCAACGTGGCCACCAGGGGCGGCGTCAGGAGGATCCGCATCGAGGACAACGGCGACGTCGCCGTCGACATGGGCAAGCCCGTCGTCCGCGGCCGCAGCGTCACCACCGTCGCTGGTCACGAGTACGAAGGCGTCCACGTCGACATGGGCAACCCGCACCTGGCCTGCCCCATCGGCGACCCCGTCGTCCAGCTCGACCTGAGCCACCAGCCCGGCTTCGACCCGGGGGTCTTCCCCAGCGGCGTCAACATCGAGTTGTTCAACGCGGTCGGCCCCAGCCGCGCGGTCATGCGCGTCTACGAGCGCGGCTCGGGCGAGACCCGCTCCTGCGGCACCGGCACGGTCGCCACCGCCGTCGCCGCCGCGGGCCTGCGCGGGGAGACCACCGGCAAGTGGACGATCGAGGTGCCCGGCGGCACCGTCGTCGTCACGCTCACCGAGGAGACCAGCTATCTGACCGGCCCCGCCGTCATCGTCGCGGGCGGGAACCTGATGCTTGCAGAATGATGTTCTCCTGAGGGATGCTGAGTCCACTTGGCGAACTGAGGGAAGGTGGACATGGCGGACCCGAGAACCACGGCGATGCGCGTCAAGGCCCCCATCGGCCGATACGGCGGCGGCTTCATGGTTTCCAGGGAGGCCAAGGCCCGCTGCGCGGAGTACGGCCTCGGCCCGCGTGAGTTCTACTTCCGCGGGCGCTGCGGAGTCCTCGGCGAGTGCGCGGCCGACGTCGTCACCTCCGTCGCGGTCTTCTTCCCCGCCGCCCACGTCGAGGAGAGCTGGTACGGCGGGCGCAAGCTGAGCGTCGAGCGGGCCGTCGAGGTCTACACCGAGGTCTGCCACGAGTGGGGGCGGCGCAGGCTCGGCGGCTACGACGGCTGCGCCAGGCTCGCGGAGCTGCTCGAACCGGTCGTCGCCCAGGCCCCGGCCGCCGGGGCGCCGCTGTTCGCCGGGTGGCGGGCCGTACCTCTGCCCGACGACGCGCCCGCGCGGGCCACGCAGCTCATGCACGTCGTACGGGAGCTGCGAGGAGGGCTGCACGCCAACGCGGTGATCGCGGCGGGCCTCGACCCGCTGGAGGCGATGCTGGCGGCCGACCACGACGGCACTCCTTTCGGACACGCTTCTGGTGAGGTGATGGCCAAGTTCTTCACCTGGCCTGAGCCGTACCAGAAGCCGTCTCCCGCCGTCGTCGCGAAAAGGGTCGCGGTCGAAGAGGCGACCGATGATCTGCTGGCATCTGTATTTTCGGCACTGAACAATGACGAATCGGACGAGCTCATCGAGCTTCTGCGTTTTGGGCACGGTGATTGACCTGGCAGACTGACTGCTCATGGACGTGGACATCTGGGCCTGGGTCGGTGAAACCCAGCAGCAGCTTTCTGAGGCGGGCAACGTGGGGCTCGCCATGGCGCTGGGAGACCTGCCCGCACAGGCCTACGAGGGGCGATACCCCCAGCTAGACGTGATGGCTCCGGCCATCGCCCAGCAGGCGGAGGCCCTGGAGCTCCCGTGGCTCGAGTTCTACGCCCGCTACTGGCACCTGCTCGGCCGCGTGGGCGACCGTGCGCAGGGTGCCGTCGCGATCGGTGACGCCGAGCACCTGCTGTCGTTCGCTCAGCGCGAAGAGGTGCGTGACTGCCCGGCCACCCCGGCCGCGGTCGAGGCGCTCGCCCTGGCGTGGGCCAACGCCGACGGTCCGGGCTACGCCACCGAGCGCCTGGAGACGCTCGACGCGGTCATCCAGGACCTGCAGCCGGACAACCCCGCCTACACCGGGCTGGTGACGCAATACGTCGCCGCGCTCATCGACGCGGGCCGGGCGGGAGAGGCCGTCACCTACGCCGAGACCGCCGTCGAGCGGCTGCGCGCCGCCGACCGCGAGGCCAGCTGGGAGCTCGGCGCCGAGAGCGCCCGCGCGCTGCTCGCCGCCGGACGCGGTGAGGACGCGCTGGCCGCGCTCCAGGCCGCGGCCGACTTCCAGGCCGACGACCCGGTGGCCAAGGAGCGCAACGACGGCGTACGCCGCGCGCTGATCCTGGCCACGCTGGGCCGCATCGCCGAGGCCGTCGACGCGCTGCCCGACCTCGACGTGGTCGGCGAGCACCCGCGCTCGTGGGTGGAGTGGACACACGCCGTCGCCAAGCTGGCCGGCTCCTCGCAGATCACCAACACCTGGCAGCTCGGCCGCGTGCTGCGCCAGTGGATCGACTACTACGGCATGATGGGCGGCTACCGCGCCCGCTTCGAGCTCTCGCTGGTCGCGGGCGAGCTGGCCATCGCCAGGCAGAGCGTCTGGCAGGCGCGGCTGCTGGCCGACCTGGCCCAGTCGGCCGCCGCCGAGCTGCGCGACAGCACGGGCGTGGCCGAGCGGATCGCCGCCCTGCGCGCCGCCGCCGACGCGACGACCGAGCCGCCCGCGCCCTGCCCGGTCGAGGAGCGGGTCGCCTACTTCGACGCCGCCGACGGCCACAACGCCGACCCCGAGCGGTGGACCGGCTGGCTGGCCCCGAAGTCCGGCGAGGACCTGGAGACCACCCGCCGCCACACCACCACGCTCGGCTTTCTCGGCTACCCGGCGACGGGCGCCGACATCTACTGGAAGCTGCTGGTCGACTCTGGCGACATCGCCACCGCCGACCCCGACGACGTCTCCACGCTGACCACGCTGCTCATCGAGGCCCGCCAGGACGAGCGGCTGGAGCAGATGGCGGCGCTGCTGCCGCACGACACCCAATACCTCGCGATGGCCCGTCTCCACAGCGCCCGCGAGCGCTGGCCGGAGGCGCTGGAGGCGGCCGAGCACGCCGTGGCCGCCGGGGGCGGCGTCGAGGCGCGCCGCCTGGTCGCCACCGCGGCCCAGCAGCTCGACGACAACGCCAAGGGCGCCAGGGCGCTGCTCGAAGTGATCGACGAGATCACCGAGGAGGACACCTGGCGCATGATCGTCATGGCCACCTCCAGCGAGGACTGGGACATCGTCCGCAAGGGCACCGCCAAGATCGGCATGCCGGTCAAGTCGACCGAGGGGCCGATCGAGGAGGAGATGGGCCTGATCCGGGTCATCCTCCCCGCGCCCGACGGCGGCCAGCGCCAGATCCTGTCCATCCGCACCGGCCCGGCCACCGCCCGGCTCGCCCTGCCGCAGCCGCGCGGCATGGACTACAACGCCGGCGACCTGGTCGTGTTCGACCCGCAGCTGCTGGAGCCGGTCCCCGACGACCCCGAAGAGCAGCAGAACTTCGTGCCGCCCTTCGCCGCGGTGCGCATCCTCCGCCCCGGCGGCTACACCAGCTACTTCTTCGACGGCGCCGCGCCGAGCGAGGAGGACTGGGCGGAGTTCACCGAGGTCATGGCCGAGCGCGGCTGGCCGATGTGGGTCTACAGCGACGAGAACTACATGGTCACCCACCCGACCGGCGGCGAGCCGCTGCCCGGCGTGTTCGGCTGGGTCGCGGTGCCGCCGGACGTGTCGCCGACCGAGGTCGACGCCCTGCTCGACGACGCCACCGAGCGCTGGTCACACCCGCTGGCCTGGCTCGACCTGGCCAAGGAGGTCGACGTGGAGGTCGAGCGCCACGAGCGGATCGTCAAGGAATACGGTCTCTAGGATGCTGCAACGCTTCAGCCTCGACGGGAAGGTCGCCATCGTCACCGGCGCGTCGTCGGGGCTGGGCGTGGCCTTCGCCCGCGGGCTGGCCGAGGCCGGGGCCGACATCGTGATCGGGGCCCGGCGGCAGGATCGGCTGGACGAGACGCGGCGGCTGGTCGAGGAGACCGGCCGCCGGTGCCTGGCCGTGCCGACCGACGTGACCAAGGTCGAGGACTGCCAGGCGCTGGTCGCCGCGGCCGTGGAGACCATGGGCGCGGTCGACGTTTTGATCAACAACGCCGGGGTCGGCACCGCCGTGCCGGCGCTGCGGGAGACGCCGGAGGAGTTCCGGCAGGTGGTCGACATCAACCTGCACGGCACGTACTGGATGGCGCAGGCGTGCGCGCGGGTGATGCGGCCCGGCTCGTCGATCGTCAACATCGGCAGCATCCTGGCGGAGACGACGGCCGGGCTGCCGCAGGCCGCCTACAGCGCGTCGAAGGCGGCGGTGATCGGGCTGACCCGGGACCTGGCGCAGCAGTGGACGGGGCGGCGGGGGATCCGGGTCAACTGCCTGGAGCCCGGGTTCTTCGCCTCGGAGATGACGGTGCAGTTCAAGCCCGACTACCTGGAGCGGATGGTGGCGCAGCGGGTGGTCATGGGGCGGGTGGGGGAAGCGGCGGAGCTGGTGGCCGCGGCGGTCTTCCTGGCGAGTGACGCGTCGTCGTACATCACGGGCGTCGTCCTGCCCGTCGACGGCGGCATCCTCATCACCTGACGAACTCGACCGGCCGCGCGTCCTCGTCCGGCCGTGCGTTGCCGGGCCGCGTACCGCCTGATCAGTGGGTTCCTGGTAGTTTGAGCGCGGGTTTATGGCGTGACTTTTCCATGGAGGGGCGATGCAGGACATCGACAGGCTGGCGGCTGTGATCCGTGATGAGCGGCCTTGGGGTGGGTTCGAGCGGTTCACCCTGAATGAGGTGTCCACCGTTAAGATCATCGAGGTCTCGCCGGGGCAGCGGCTGAGCCTGCAGCGTCATGAGCACCGCTCGGAGCTGTGGGTGGCGCTCGACCCGGGGTGCGTGTTCGAGGTGGACGGGAAGCGCATCGAGCCCGCTGTGGGGGATCGGGTGCTGATCCAGCAGGGGCAGACGCACCGGCTGAGCTCGTCCGGGCCCGCGACGCGGATCCTCGAGATCGCCTTCGGTCACTTCGACGAGGACGACATCGAGCGCCTTGAGGACTCCTACGGGCGCTCGTAGTCGCCCGGCTCTCCCAGCGTGAGGGATCCCGCCTCTATGGCGGGATCCTTTTTTACGGCCGGCCAGGCTCGGATGCAGATTTAGCGGAATTGTAGCGTTTATATGGTGGGCCGCGGCTACATTAAGCGTCAATGGTGGAGAGAAAAGGAGGCCTAGATCCGGCAGCCCGTCAGTGCAAGGGCTGACTCCCCGGAAGGTTGCAAATACCGAAGGGCGTTCCAGCAATGCCAATTCCCGCAGAATGGAGAGCGCCGATGCGTCGAAAACTGGCCGTTATTCTCCTCTCATTCGCCATAACCGCCGGCGGGGGCATCGCCCTGTCGGCGCCCGCCTGGGCGGAGTGGAGGCTCATTCAGGTCTACGCCAAGGGTAGCGACTGCGAGATCGCAGGGCGGTACTACGTCAACCACACCGAAGCCATCCATTATTACTGCACATGGGACAGCCCCGGCTTTGCACTCCACGTCTATTACCCCGACACCTGACACGGCGGCGCGATGCGACCGCAGCGCGTATCGCACAAGCTTCCCGAGAGGCTCGGCTGGGACATCCCAGCCGGGCCTCTTTCGTGGTCTTGGGGTCCAACCCCCTCCCCGGGTGACATGTGACCTTGCCGGGGCCTTGTCCGGGGATGCCGTGGGCTCTATGTTCGTTGCGTAGTCCGGTGCTTGTTGCGTATGAGGGAACAACCGGAGGGCGCATGGTGAGCCGGCCTCGTTTGGTGATCATTGGAGCCGGCATCGTGGGCTGTGCCCTGGCCGACGAGCTCACCGGGCGGGGGTGGACCGATGTCACCGTCGTCGATCAGGGGCCCATGTTCGCCGCCGGCGGGTCGAGCTCGCATGCTCCCGGACTCGTGTTCCAGACGAACCCCTCCAAGGCCATGACCGAGTTCGCCTCCTATACCGTGCGCAAGTACAGCGGTCTGACCCTGGCCGGGCGGCCCTGCTTCGAGCAGGTCGGCGGCCTGGAAGTGGCCACCACCGAGGAGCGGTGGACGGATCTGCACCGCAAGCTGGGATGGGCCGAGTCCTGGGGTGTCGAGGGGCGGCTGGTCGACGCCGACCGGTGCGTGGAGCTGTGGCCGATGCTCGACAGGGGCAAGGTGCTGGGCGGCTTCCACGTCCCCACCGATGGGCTGGCCGCGGCCGTGAGCTGCGGTGAGGCGCAGGCGCGGCGGGCGATCGAGCGGGGCGCCAGGTTCCTGCCGCACCACACGGTCGTGGGCGTCGAGCAGCAGGGCGGCCGGGTGACCGGCGTCGCCGTCGAGGTCGGCCGGCCGGAGGCGGGCGAGGTCGAGTATCGGGTGCTGGCCGCCGAGGTGGTCGTGTGCGCCGCCGGGTTCTGGGGGCCGGCGATCGGGCGGCTGGCGGGGCTGACCGTGCCGCTGCTGCCGCTGGCCCACCAGTACGCCAAGGCGCGGACGCCGGGCGTACCGGACGGGCCCATCCTGCGGCACCAGGATCGCGACCTGTACTTCCGCGGCCACGGCGACCGCATCGGGATCGGCTCCTACGCCCACCGGCCGATGCCGGTCCGGCAGGACGAGATCGGGCCCAAGGGCACGGTGATGCCCTCGGTGCAGGCGTTCACCGAGGAGGACTTCGATCCCGCGTGGCGGGACGCGGTCGAGCTGCTGCCGGCGCTCAAGGAGTCCACCTACGAGGACGGCATCAACGGGATCTTCTCCTTCACCCCCGACGGGTTCCCGCTGATCGGCGAGGCGCCGCATCTCGACGGGTTCTGGCTGGCCGAGGCGGTCTGGGTCACCCACTCGGCGGGCGTGGCCAGGGCGGTGGCCGAGCTGCTGGTCCACGGGCGGTCCAGCTTCGACCTGCATGAATGCGAGCTGAGCCGGTTCGAGCCGGTGCAGCTGGCGCCCGCGTACGTCGAGGAGCGCGGTAAGCAGAACTTCGTCGAGGTCTACGACGTCATCCATCCGCTCCAGCCGATGGAGTCGCCGCGGCCGATGCGGACCAGCCCGTTCTATGTCAGGCAGCGCGAGCTGGGCGGCTACTTCCTGGAGGCGGCCGGCTGGGAGCGTCCGCAGTGGTTCGAGGCGAACCTGCCGCTGCTGGAGGAGGACCTGGTGCCGCGGCACGACAGCCAGGCGGCCGAGGCGCTGCTCGGTGTGGCCCAGCGCGACCAGTGGGCCGGTCGCTACTGGTCGCCGGTCGCCGCCGCGGAGTCGCACGCGACCCGGGAGGGCGTGGCGCTGTACGACATGACCTCGCTCAAGCGGATCGAGGTCGGCGGGCCGGGATCGGCGGCGTTCCTGCAGTACCTGACCACCAACAACGTCGACAAGAAGCCCGGCTCGGTCACCTACTCGCTGCTCCTCGACGCGAGCGGCGGCGTGCGGTCCGACCTGACGGTGGCGCGGCTGGCGGAGGACCGGTTCCAGATCGGCGCCAACGGCAACCTCGACCTCGACTGGCTGACCCGCCACGCCCCCGGCGGCGTGTACGTCCGGGACATCACGCCCGGCACCTGCTGCGTCGGCGTGTGGGGGCCGCGGGCCAGGGAGCTCCTTCAGCCCCTCACGGACATGGACCTGTCCCATGAGGGCTTCCGCTACTTCAGCCTCAAGACCGGATATGTCGGGCACGTCCCGGTGACCGCGATGCGCGTCTCCTATGTCGGCGAGCTGGGTTGGGAGCTGTACACCAGCGCTGACCTGGGCCTCAAGCTCTGGGACACACTGTGGGCGACGGGCCTGCCGGTCGCCGGGGGCCGGGCCGCGTTCAACAGCCTCCGGCTGGAGAAGGGTTATCGGCTCTGGGGCGTCGACATGACCCCGGAGCACAACCCGTACGAGGCGGGGCTGGCCTTCGCCGTCAAGGACGGCAAGGACTTCCTCGGCCGGGACGCGCTGACCACCGAGATCACCCGCAAGCTGGTCCCGCTGCTCAGCACGGAGGTCGTGATGGGCAAGGAGCCGGTACGGCACGCGGGCCGCACGGTCGGTTACGTGACGAGCGCCGCCTACGGGCACACGATCCGGCGGCCGATCGCGTACGCCTGGCTGCCGATCGAGCTGACCACCCCCGGAACGAATGTCGATATTTCGTACTTCGGGCGGCGTGTCCCGGCCGAGGTCGCCACCGAGCCCCTGTTCGACCCCAAGATGGAGAAGATCAGAAGGTGACCCACCCGGACTTCCTCTGGCGCAACCCCGACCCCAGGCCCGCCTATGACGTCGTCATCGTCGGCGGCGGCGGGCACGGCCTGGCCACCGCCTACTACCTGGCCAAGAACCACGGGATCACGAACGTCGCCGTACTGGAGAAGGGCTGGCTGGCCGGCGGCAACATGGCGCGCAACACCACGATCATCCGCTCCAACTACCTGTGGGACGAGAGCGCCGCCATCTACGAGCATTCGCTCAAGCTGTGGGAGGGCCTCAGCGAGGAGCTGGACTATGACCTGCGGTTCAGCCAGCGCGGCGTGCTCAACCTGGCGCACAGCCCGGGCGACGTGCGCGAGGGCAGGCGGCGGGTCAACGCCAACCGGCTCAACGGCGTCGACGCCGAGTGGCTGGACGCCGACGAGGTCAAGAAGTTCTGCCCGGTCATCAACGTCTCCGAGCGCGCCCGCTACCCCGTCATGGGCGCCACGCTGCAACGGCGGGGCGGCATCGCCAAGCACGACCACGTCGCCTGGGCCCTGGCCCGCAAGGCCGACGCCTATGGCATCGACCTGATCCAGGGCTGCGAGGTCACCGGCTTCGAGATCACCGGGAACCGGGCGGTGGCCGTACACACCTCCCGGGGGCGGATCGCGGCCGGGAAGATCGCGCTGGCGTCCGCCGGTCACACCTCGGTGCTCGCGGCCGAGGCCGGGATCCGTCTGCCGCTCCAGTCGCATCCTTTGCAGGCGCTGGTGTCGGAGCTGCTGGAACCGGTGCTCGACTGCGTGGTGATGTCGAACGCCGTGCACGTCTACGTGAGCCAGGCGCACAAGGGCGAGCTGGTCATGGGCGCGGGCATCGACTCCTACAACTCCTACGGCCAGCGGGGCGCCTTCCACGTCATCGAGGCGCAGATGGCGGCGGCTCTGGAGCTGTTCCCGATCTTCAGCCGGGTGCGGGTGCTGCGGACCTGGGCCGGCAACGTGGACGTCTCGCCCGACGCCTCGCCGATCATCGGGCGTACGCCGGTGGACGGGCTGTTCGTCAACGCCGGCTGGGGCACGGGTGGCTTCAAGGCCACGCCGGGCTCCGGGTGGGTGTACGCGCACACGATCGCGCACGACGAGCCGCATCCGCTCGCCGAGCCGTTCGCGCTGGAGCGGTTCACCACCGGGGCGCTCATCGACGAGCACGGCGCGGCGGCGGTGGCGCACTGATGCTGCTCATCGACTGCCCCCACTGCGGGCCCCGCGACGAGAACGAGTTCCGCTACGGCGGGCAGGCCGGCATCGCCTACCCCGAGACGCCCGCCAGTGCCACGGACGCGGAGTGGGCCGAGTACGTGTTCCTGCGGGACAACCCCAAGGGGTGGTTCGACGAGCGCTGGTTCCACGTGCACGGCTGCCGGACCTGGTTCACGCTCCGGCGGCACACCGTCACCCACGAAATCTGGAACCCATGAGCTCGGGAAAGGCGCCATGACCCGTCTGGACAAGGGCGGTCTGGTGGACCGCTCCGTCGTGCTGTCGTTCAGCTTTGACGGTCGCCGCATGGAGGGGCATCCCGGCGACACGCTCGCCTCCGCGCTGCTGGCCAACGGGGTGCGCGTGGTCGGCCACAGCGTCGAGCTGGGCCGCCCGCGCGGCATCTTCTCCGCCGGCCCCGAGGAGCCGAACGCGCTGGTCCGCGTGGGCGCCGACCCGATGCTGGCGGCCACCACCGTCGAGCTGTACGAGGGTCTGGAGGCGTGGAGCCTGCGCGGCAAGGGCCGGGTGGACCTGGACGCGACCGACGATCGCCGCTGCGACAAGGGCTACCTGCACTGCGACGTGCTGGTGGTCGGCGGCGGCCCGGCCGGGCTGGCCGCCGCGCTCAGCGCCGGGGTGGCGGGCGCCCGGGTGATCCTCGTCGACGACCAGCCCCGGCTCGGCGGCGACCTGCTCAACAGCCGGGTCCGCCTGGACGGCTCCCGCGCGCTCGACTGGGTGGCTTTGGTACGGGCCCGGCTGGCGTCCATGCCCGACGTGCGGGTGCTCACCAGGACGACGGCGATCGGCTACTACGACCACAACTACGTGGTCGCCGTCGAGCGCCGCCCCCGGGGTGAGCGGCTGTGGCATCTGCGCACGGCCCAGGTCGTCCTGGCGACCGGCGCGCAGGAGCGGTCGCTCGCCTTCCCCGGCAACGACCGGCCCGGCGTGATGCTCGCCTCGGCCGCCCGCACCTACGTCAACCGGTACGGCGTACGGCCCGGCCGCCGGGCGGTCGTCTTCGCCTGCGCGGACTCGGGTTACGAGGCGGCGCGCGACCTGCGGGCGGCCGGCGTCGAGATCGCCGCCGTCATCGACCCGCGCCCGCAAGCCCCTGCCGAAGCGCTTGCGGGGCAGGTCGTCACGGGGACCGTGGCGGATGCCGACGGTCTGCTCACCGAGGTCCTGGTGGGTGACCGGCGCTTCGAGGCCGACCTGCTGGCCGTCGCCGGCGGCTGGAACCCGGTCGTCCACCTGTTCAGCCAGTCGCAGGGCCGGACCGTGTTCGACGAGGAGGCGCAGGCGTTCGTGCCGGGCGCCTCCGCGCAGGCCGAACGGTCCGCCGGGGCCTGCCGGGGCCGGTACGGCACGGCGGAGGCCATCCAGGACGGCTACGCGGCAGGCTGCCAGGCGGCCCGGCCGGCGGGCAAGAGGCAGGGGGGCGGCTTCCGGGTGCCGGAGACCGACGAGCTCCCCCTGCGGCCCCCGGCTGCTGTCTGGCTGGTCGAGCCACAGTCCACCGACGCTCCCGACGTTTTCGCCGATCTGCATCGGGACGTCACCGTGGCCGATCTCGCCAGGGCCGCGGGCACCGGCATGCGGTCCGTGGAGCACGTCAAGCGCTACACCACCGCCGGAACCGGTGCCGACCAGGGCAAGACGTCAGGTGCCGTGGTGGCGGGGGTGATGTCCGCGCTGCTCGGCGCCGCCCCCGGTCAGGTGGGTACGACCACGTTCCGCCCGCCGTACACACCCGTGTCCTTCGCCACGCTCGCCGGACGTGACCGGGGCGCGCTCTCCGACCCGGTCAGGACGACCGCGCCGCACGCCTCGCACGTCGCGCGGGGCGCGGTGTTCGAGGACGTCGGGCAGTGGAAGCGGCCCCGCTACTTCCCGCTCGGCGGCGAGACGATGGAGCAGGCGGTGCTGCGCGAGTGCCGGGCGGCCCGTACGGGCGTCGCCGCCATGGACGCCTCCACACTCGGGAAGATCGACGTCAGGGGCGCCGGCGCGGGGGAGTTCCTCGACCGGATCTACACGAACATGTACTCCACGCTGCGCGTTGGCTCGTGCCGCTATGGGGTGATGTGCACCGCCGACGGGATGGTGTTCGACGACGGCACGACCACGCGGCTCGCCGACGATCACTACCTGATGACCACGACCACCGGCAACGCGGCGGCCGTGCTCGACTGGCTGGAGGAGTGGCGGCAGACCGAGTGGCCGGGGCTGGAGGTGTCGTTCACGTCCGTGACGGACCACTGGGCGACGGTGGCGGTGGTGGGACCGAAGGCGCGGGAGATCATCGGGCTGATCGCGCCGGGGGCCGAGGAGCTGGCGTTCATGACGTACGCGGCCACGAAAGTGCTGGGCGTCGACGGGCGGGTGTTCAGGATCAGCTTCTCCGGCGAGCTGGCCTACGAGGTCAACGTGCCCTGGTGGTACGGCCGGTCGCTCTGGGAGACCGTGCTGGACCTGGGCGCGGTGCCGTACGGGACCGAGACCATGCACGTGCTGCGGGCCGAGAAGGGGTTCGCCATGGTCGGCCAGGAGACCGACGGCACGGTCACCCCGCAGGACCTCGGCATGTCGTGGCTGGTGTCGAAGCGCAAGCCCGACTTCGTGGGCAAGCGCTCGCACGCGCGCCCCGACACGGCGCGTGACGGGCGCAAGCGGCTGGTGGGGCTGCTCGCCGACGATCCGGCCGCGTTCGTGGCGGAGGGCGCCCAGCTCGTGGGCCCGACCGGGCCGATGCTGGGGCATGTGACGTCCAGCTATGTGAGCGCGGCGCTCGGGCGGAGCTTCAGCCTGGCCATGGTCCGTGGCGTGGCCGTCGGAGACCGGCTCTCGGCGGTGTCGGGGGAGTCGGCCGTGCCCGTGACGGTGGTCGAGCCGGTCTTCTATGACCCCGGCAACACCCGGCGCGACGGTGATCCGGCTGTGCGGGCGGTCGCCGGGCGTGCGGCGGGCTGCCGTAAGGAGAGTCCGGCCGCCGCGTTCGCCGGGCGCTTCGAGGCCGCCGGTTCCGAGCGGGTACGCCTGCGCGAGGTGCCCTTCGTACGGATGTGGGAGGTTCGCGGGGCTGATCCCGGCGTGGGACTGCGGCTGGGACCCGACTGGTGGCTCGTGACGGGGGACACCGAAGAGCGGCCCGGGTGGGTGGACGTGTCGGGTCAGCGGACCGTGCTGGAGCTCACGGGGCCGGGCGCGCTGGACGTCCTGATCACCGGCTGCCCGATCGACCTGCACCCGGCGGTGTTCCCGGGGCACGCGCAGACGCTGCTGGGCAAGGCGGCCGTCCTGCTCGAACGGTTCTCCGAGCCGGAGGGGGAGGGCGGCTACCGGATCTACGTGCGTTCTTCCTTCGCCACTTACCTCGCCGAATGGTTGCTTGACGCACTTGAGGGATAAATAGGCGCTTAGGGGTAATTGCTCTACCTAGACTTTACGAAAACATATGTCTGGGGGTAGAGCGTGCAGCTTCGGGTGGTTTTGGCCGGTTTGGCCACAGTGGGATTGCTCGCCGGATGTGGGCAGCTGGAAGCGCAGACACCTCGGGCCGACACGGGCAAAGCTCCGTCGGCCGACGTGGGGGACGCCCGCAAGAAGCTGGCCAAGCTGGCCGTCAAAGGCCGCGCGCCGCGTACCGGGTTCGAACGGGAGAAGTTCGGCCCGGCCTGGGCGGACGTCGACCACAACGGCTGCGACACGCGTAACGACATCTTGAAGCGCGACCTGAAGGACGAGACGTTCAAGTCGGGCACGCACGACTGCATCGTCCTCACCGGCGTGCTGGACGACCCCTACAGCGGGAAGACCATCACGTTCAAGCGCGGTCAGGACACCAGCACCGCCGTGCAGATCGACCACCTGATCCCGCTCTCCGACGCCTGGCAGAAGGGCGCGCAGCAGTGGACGGCGGACAAGCGCAAGCAGTTCGCCAACGACCCGATGAACCTGATGGCCGTGGACGGGCCGCTCAACGGACAGAAGAGCGACTCCGACGCCGCGACCTGGCTGCCGCCGCGCAAGGCGTACCGCTGCACGTACATCGCCAAGCAGATCGACGTGAAGGCGAAGTACGACCTGTGGCTGACCACCGGTGAGAAGGACGCGATGACCGGCATCCTCGACTCCTGCTGAGTCAGGTCTCAGCGCTCAGGGCCGCCTTCGTGAGCTCGGCCTGCCGCCTGATCTGCCCCATGACGATGGGGTTGACCCCCTTGGCCTGGAACAGCGCGACCATCTTGTCCATCACCGCGTTCGCCCGATCGAGGTCGCCCTGCCGGGCTTCGGCCCTGGCCAGGCGGCGCAGCACCATGTTCAGGGTGATGTTGTCGACGCTGGCGTCACGGGCCACCGCGGTGAGCTGCTCGATGCCCTGCTTGAGGTCCGGCGGCCGGATCCGCACCTGCTTGGCGGCGGTGATCGCCTTGAACTCCCGCTCGGCGTTGAGCCCCTTGACCATCCGGGCGTAGACGGCCAGCGGGTGGCCGCCGTACCTGTCGATCACCTCGTCCAGCGCCCGGTTGCCCGAGCTCAGCGTCGGCGAGTCGGAGCCGAGCAGCGAGAACAGCTTGCCCTGCTCGTCGCCGAGCATCAGCTCGGCCACCCGGTGGTCGTCCGCGCCCACCGGGTAGCGGACCTTGACCAGGCAGGCGGGGGAGACGATGCGGGATCCGTCGGCGGCGATGTACTGGCCGCGCACCTGATACTCGCCGGGCTGCTGGAAGTAGTGCCCGTCGCGGCCGTGCCCGATGTAGGCGCTCCGGTACATGGCCGGGTTGCCCGAGTCGAGGCGGATGTCGGGTGAGGTGTCGACGCAGTGCCGCATCATCGGCCGGTAGAGCACGGTCCTGCCGGTCGGCTGGGTGATGGTGACCTGGGTGAACTCCGTGTCGGGGTGGAGGTGGCCGTGCGTGGTGCGCGGCTCCCCGGTCGTGGACAGCTTCAGCTCCACCACGACCGGCTCGCCGAAGCCGAACGACTCCTTGGCCCGCAGTTCGAGCCGCAGCCCGGACCGGTCCACGACCGGCTGCTCGAAGGGCGCGATGTCGGCGGCGCCCGTGCCGAAGGCGTTCGCGCCCATGGCCACGTCCCGGTAGAAGCCGTGACGAAGGTGCACGAGCTCGGGGTCGGTGAACTGGAAGGGGAAGGCGGCCCAGTAGCCCTGCTCGCCGCCTGGCTGGTAGTTCTGGACGTAGTTCATCCAGGACAGGTCGCCGAAGCCGCCGTTCGGGCCGAGCGGCTGGGGTGGGTTGCCCAGGTTCTTCTGCCACGAGTGCAGCAGGTTGAAGGCGTGGCCGAGCTCGTGCACGTACGTGCGCAGCTGCGCTCGCTGCGCCTGCGGGGTCCTGCCCTTGATCGCGTCGTAGAAGACCGCGGACCCCTGCCGCTGGTGCGCGTCGTCGTAGTCGAACATGATGCCCCGGTAGCCGCCCACGTGCTTGCTGGCCACCAGCAGCCACACCCGCCAGGCCGGCACGTCCCCGAACGCGCTGAACTGCTGCGTCATCGCGTGATGCAGCTCGGCGTCGTCCCACGCCAGGTCCGCGCCCGACCCGTCGACCGGGATCACCCGGGGCGGGTTGACGGTCAGGCGGATCCCCGCCTCGTCGTAGGCGGCGGCCACGCTCAGCTCCCTCGCCGGCGAGCCGGTCGGGCCGGGCAGGGTCCCGGTGTCGTACTTCTCGAACGGTTCGGTGCCCGCCACCGAGTCCTGTTCCAGGAGCACGGTCCGGAAGTGGCGGCCGGAGAAGGTCAGCTGATAGGTCTGACCGGCGACCTGGGCGGTGCCCACCGTGCCGCTGATCGTGACCGTCACGTCCTTCGCCGGGGTGTCGAACGAGAACGTCCCGCGCCCGGTGATCTTCGTCCCCGCGCCCTCGGCCACCGCCGCGGCCGTGTTCACCACGAACGAGCCGGCGTAGGACGTGGTCGCGCCGGCCGTGGTGAACAGGTCCCCGCTCACTCGCCCGGTGGGCCGCGCCCCGTCCACGTCCACCCGGAGTTCGAGGCGCGAGTCTCCGTCCGTACCCTGATACAGCCCACTGATCACGGGGTGCCCCCTGGCGAGATGGATGCGGTTACAGGGGACACTTCTCCCACCAGGGGGTCGTGTCAACGCCCTCCGCGCACCTGCAGCGCCGCGAGCAACTCCTCCGAGGCCTTGGTGATCGTCTCGACCGCCCGGTCGAACGCCTCGGCGTTGTGCGCGGCGGGCGCGCGGAACCCGGAGATCTTGCGTACGTACTGGAGCGCCGCCGCCCGTACGTCGTCTTCCGTCACGTCCTCGGTGTACGGCGGGCGCAGGGTCTTGATGCTTCTACACATGCCGTCAACGGTAATAGCCGATGCGCTGACTTATCTCCCTCGCGCCCTCGGCCAGGAGCGCCCCGACTTCGGGCAGCCGCTCGGGCGTGAGCCGGTAGGACGGCCCCGAGACGCTCACCGCGGCCACCACCGAGCCGTCACTGCCCCTGATCGGCGCGGCCACCGCGTTCAGGCCCACCTCCAGCTCCTCCACCGTGGTGGCCCAGCCGCGCTCCCTGATCTCGGCCAGCCTCAGCCGACCGGCCTCGGTGAGCGTCGAGGGCGTGTAACGCGCCGGCTCGGCGGGCAGCCGCAGCGCCCCGAACGCCAGCAGCACCTTGCCGCTGGAGGTGGCGTGCGAGGGGGTGCGCTGGCCCACCCAGTTGTGCCCGCTGATCGCGGCGGGGCCGCGGACCTGGCTGATGTTCACCGCGTCGCCGTCCTGGGGCACCGCGATGTTGACGGTCTCGCCGACGGCCTCGGCCAGGCGCAGGCACACCGGGCGGCTCTCCTTCGACAGGTCGAGCTGCGCGGTGGCCGCGCCCGCCAGCCGTACGACGCCGAACCCCAGGCGGTAGCGGCCGCGATCACCGCTCTGCTCCACCAGGCCGCCCTGCTCCAGCGCGGCCAGCAGCCGGAAGGCCGTGGACTTGTGCACGTCGAGCTGGACGGCGAGGTCCGTCACCCGCGTCGCGCCTTCGCGCGCCAGAATCTCCAGGATGGCGATGGCCCGATCGACCGACTGAACGGACGTGTTGCTCATAGCGCAACAGACTAATGTGTCGGGGGCCTGTGACACGCTGCGGTCATGGCAGACAGAACCGCTTATCCCGACGGCGCGCCCTGCTGGGCCCAGCTTCTCACCCGCGACGCCGTCGCCGCGCAGCGTTTCTACGGCCAGCTCCTCGGCTGGGACTGCCGCGACCAGGGCGGCTGGAGCATGTGTCACGTCGACGGCAAGCCCGTGGCGGCGATCACCCCCGACCCTGAGGCGGCCGACCCGGCGGCCTGGACCGTCTACCTGTCCACCTCCGACCTCGCCGCCTCGATGGCGAAGGTCGAGGCGGCGGGCGGCAAGATCCTCGAAGGTCCCGCCGAGGGTTACGCCCTGGTCACCGACCCGTCCGGCGCCAGGTTCGCGCTCTACCAGCCGGGCGCGTTCATCGGCGCCGGCGTGCTGGCCGAGCCGGGCGCGATGAGCTGGGCCGAGGTCAACGCCCCCGACGGCGCGGCGGCCGACGCGTTCTACGGCGCGCTCTTGCCCTACGACCCGCAGCGGGTCGAAGGGGGCCTCGACTACACCGTCTACAAGGCGGGCGGCGAGCCCGTCTGCGGCCGGCTCCAGATGGACGAGCACTGGGCGGGCGTGCCGCCGCACTGGATGGTCTACTTCGACGTGGCCGACCTCGACGTGGCCACCGCGAAGGTCACCGAGCTCGGCGGGGAGGTGCCGGTGCCGCCGTTCGATTCGCCCTTCGGGCGCGTCGCGGTCATCCACCACGCGGGCGGCGGCGGCTTCTTCAGCCTGCGCCGGCCACGGGGCTGAGCTCGGCGCCGAAGTCCAGTGCGATCTTCCGCATGGCCCCGGCCAGCTCCTCCCGGTCGAGGGCGTCGATCCGCTCGGCCGGGCCTGAGACCGACATGGCCGCCACCACCCGGTTCCCGTCGTGCACGGGCACGGCCAGGCAGTGCACGCCGAGCTCCTCCTCACCCAGGTCCATGGCGTAACCGCGGTCCCTGACCAGGCCGAGCTCGGTGAGCATGCCGTCGGTGTCGGTGATCGTGTTGGGGGTGCGGCGCGGCATGCCGGTCCGTACGAACACCGCGACCGCCTCCTCCGCCGGGCGCCCGGCCAGCAGCACCTTGCCCACGGCCGTGCTGTGCGGCAGCACCCGCCGCCCGACCTCCGCGAACATCCGCAGCCGGCGCGGCGACGGCACCTGCGCCACGTAGACGATGAAGTCGCCCTCCAGCACCGCCAGGTTCGCCGTCTCTCCCGACAGCGACACCAGCTTCGACAGGTAGGGCCGCGCCCACACCCCGACCATGCTCTCGGCGATGCCGCCCAGCCGCACCAGCCCGCCGCCCAGCGCGTAGCGCCGGTCCGACTCCTGGCGTACGTAGCCGCGGGCCAGGAGCGTCTGCAGCAGCCGGTGGATCGTCCCGAACGGCAGCCCGGTCTTGGCCGCGATCTCCGACAGCCCAGCCTCGCCACCGTGCTCGGCCAGCGCCTCCAGCACGTCGAGCGCCCGCTCGACAGACTGCACGCTCACCCGCCCAACCCCCGTCCGGTCAAAGAGAAACCCCGCGTAGCGACGCGTCCAGCACCTCGGCCGTGTGCGCCACCCTGATCCGCGCGCCGCCGCGCCGCATCGCGGCGGCGATCTGCATCGTGCAGCCCGGGTTCGCCGACACCAGCAGCTCCGCGCCCGTAGAGGCTACCGACTTGGCCTTCCGGTCGCCCAGGTCGCGGGCCGCCTCGGGCTGGAAGATGTTGTACGTCCCGGCCGAGCCGCAGCAGATGGCCGACTCCGGCACCTCGCGCAGGTCCAGCCCCGGGATCGCCGTCAGCAGCTCGCGCGGCTGGGCCCGGATCCCCTGCGCGTGGGCCAGGTGGCAGGCGTCGTGATAGGCCACCGTGACGGGCAGAGGATGCCGGTCCGCCACCGGTCCCAGCTCGACGAGGTATTCCGACAGGTCCAGCACGCGGAACCCCGGCTCGGCGTCCAGCAGCTGGCCGTACTCCTTCATCGACGACCCGCACCCGGCCGCGTTGACCACGACCGTGTCCACGCCGGCCTTGGTGAACGTCCTGACCGTGCGCCGGGCGAGCCGCCTGGCCTGCTCCTCGCGGCCCGAGTGCACGCTGAGCGCCCCGCAGCACCCCTGGCCGGGCGGGATGACCACGTCGCAGCCCTCCAGCGCGAGCACCCGCGCGGTGGCCGCGTTGACCTGGGGGAAGAACTCGCCTTGCACGCACCCGGTCAGCATGCCGACCACGGCCCGGCGCGGCCCTCTGGCCCGGACCAGCCGCGGTATCCGCTGCCTGCGTTCGACCTGCGGTGCCAGCCCCGCCATCGCCCCGAGGCTGGGATGCACCCGCTCCAGGAACGGCGCCATCCGCTCGGCCAGCGCCATCCCGGGGCGCAGCAGCCGCAGCCTGCGCGGGTAGGGGAACAGGCTGAACACGATCTCCCTGACCGCCCGCTCGCGCGGCTCGCGCACGTGGACCCGCTCGACCTCGGCCCGCGTCTGCTCGATCAGCCGGTCGTACCGGACGCCCGACGGGCAGGCGGTGACGCACGCCATGCAGCCGAGGCAGGCGTCGAAGTGCCCGGCCATCTCCGGCGTCACAGGGGTGCCCTCGACGTGCTGCTTCATCAGGTGGATCCGGCCGCGCGGCGAGTCCATCTCCTCGCCCCACAGCGTGTACGTCGGGCAGGTGGGCAGGCAGAAGCCGCAGTGCACGCAGTCGTTGATCAGCTTGGGGTCGATGCCGCCGGACGTCATGCCAGATGCCTCCTGGTTACCGCTCACTCAGATGCCGCCGATGAACCTGCCGGGAGACATGCGGCGCTCCGGGTCGAAGCGCTCCTTGACCCGCCGCATCAGCGGCAGCGCGCTCACCGGCCCCCAACGGTCCACACCCTCGTACGGCGCGGCCAGCACGGTCACCCGGCCGCCCACCGGCGTCAAGCGCTCCCGCAGGCCGGACACGAGACCCGCGAAGTCCGCAGGCGGTTCAGCCGTGGGCTGGAGCCAGACCCGGCCCGCGACGGGCGAGCCGCGGAGCGAGAGCCCGGTGTCGCGTACCGCCGCCAGGACCTCGCTCGTCCGCGCGGGCGGGAACCGCAGCTCGATCAGCAACTCGTCGTCGGCGATCAGCCCCCACCAGGCCGGCGCCTCGTCCGTGACGGTGCCCGCGCCCATGGCCCCGCGCAGCGCCTCGGCCCGCTGCCCGGCGGCCGAGCCCTCGACCAGCACGACCAGCGTGATCGGCGCGTCCCCGCCGGGCCAGTCGAGCTCGACCGCGCTCGGCTCGGCCTGGGAGGCGGCCAGCATCGCGGCCACCTCCTGGACCTGCTGCCGGACGAGCTCGGTCACGACATAGCGGCGGTCGGCGGGCAGCGGGTGCAGCCGGAACGTGGCCTCGGCGATGACGCCCAGGGTGCCGTACGAGCCGGTGAACAGCTTGCCCAGGTCATAGCCCGCGACGTTCTTGACCACCCGGCCGCCCGACCTGGCCACGGTCCCGTCCGGCAGCACGACGGTGATGCCGATGAGCAGGTCGCGGGCCGTGCCGTAACGGAAGGCGCGCGGCCCGGCCGTCGCGGCGGCCAGCGTGCCGCCGACCGTGGCGCCCTCGGCGAACGGCACGTCCAGCGCCAGCTCCTGCCCCTGCTCGGCCAGCGCGTCCGCCAGCGCGTCCATCGTCACCCCGGCCTGGGTCTTCACCACGAGGTCGCCCGCGGCGTGCTCGACGACCTCGTTGAGGCAGCACAGGTCGAGCAGGACGTCACACCGCTCGGGCGGGTGACCCCAGTGCAGCTTGGTGCCGCCGCCCACGGGCACGACCGCCAGACCGGCCCCGGCGCAGGCGCGCAGCACGGCCGAGATCTCCTCGACCGACTCGGGCAGGGCCACCACGCCCGGTCGCACGCCGCCCACGACGTCGTCCGGCCCGGCCTGCCTGACCGTCACGCCGGTCTTCTCCAGCCCGTCCAGCTCCATCAGAACTGCTCCGCCTGCCCCGAGGCGACCAGCGGATGGACGCCCTTGCGCACTCCCGGCACCTCCCCGCACAGCCGCGGTGTGGGGAACACCTTGCCCGGGTTCGACAGGCCCTTCGGGTCGAAGGCGCAGCGGACGAGCTGCATGGTGTCGAGATCGTCCGCGGAGAACATCCTCGGCATGTACTTCGCCTTGTCCACACCCACCCCGTGCTCCCCGGTGATCGACCCGCCGTGCTCGATACACAGGTCGAGGATGGCGCCCGAGACCGTCTCGGCCCGTTCGCCGGCCCCCGACTCCGCGTCGTCGAACAGCACCAGCGGGTGCAGGTTGCCGTCGCCCGCGTGGAACACGTTGGCCACCCTGATCCCGTACTCCTCCGACAGCCGGTCGATGGCGGCCAGCACCTTCGGCAGCGAGGTGCGCGGCACCACGCCGTCCTGCACGATGTAGGCCGGGCTGATGCGGCCGACGGCCGCGAACGCCGACTTGCGGCCCTTCCAGATCGCCGCCCGCTCGGCCGGGTCGTCGGCCGTCCGCAGCTCGAACGCCCCCGAGCAGATCTGCTGAAGCCGGGCGAACTGCCGGACGACCTCCCGCTCCGGCCCGTCGAGCTCCACGATCAGCACCGCGCCCGCGCCCTCGGGATAGGAGCAGGCCACCGCCGCCTCGGCCGCCTCGATGGCCAGCGCGTCCATCATCTCGATCGCCGCCGGCACGATGCCGACGCCGACGATGGCCGACACCGCCTGCCCACCCTGCTCGATGCTCTCGAACGCGGCCAGCACCGTGGTGACGGCCTCGGGGGTGCGGCTCAGCCGTACCGTGATCTTGGTGGCGATGCCCAGCGTGCCCTCCGAGCCGATGAACGCGCCGAGCAGGTCGTAGCCGGGGTCCATCCGGTCGAGGGTCACCAGGTCGCCGTCAGGGGTGACGATCTCGCAGGCTTCGATGTGGTTGACCGTGAAGCCGTATTTGAGGCAGTGGGCGCCACCGGAGTTCTCCGCCACGTTGCCGCCGATCGAGCAGACCTGCTGGCTGGACGGGTCGGGGGCGTAGTAATAGCCCTGGTCGCGGACCGCCTCGGTGATCGCCAGGTTGGTGACACCCGGCTCGACGACGGCCCGGCGGTTGGGCAGGTCGATCTCCAGGACGCGGCGCATCTTGGAGGTGACGATCAGCACGCCGTCCTGGCGGGGGAGCGCCCCGCCGGACAGGCCGGTGCCGGAGCCGCGGGCCACGAACGGGACCCCGAAGTCGTTGCAGGCGCGGACCACCCCGGCGATCTGCTCGGCCGTCTCGGGCAGGACGACGACGCCCGGCGTGGCCCGGTGGTAGGTCAGGCCGTCGCACTCGTAGGTGCGCAGGCGTACCGGGTCCGTGATCACCGAGTCGGCGGGCAGCAGCGCGCGCAGCGCGGCCGTCAGCTCGTCGAGCGGCTTGTCGACCATGGAGCCCCCTTCTATCCGCCATCCTCGGTCATACCCGGTCTTTCGCCCTACTGTCTGTTCTTGTTATTTCCGGATATATCCGGAGCTGAAGCACCGGATATATCCGGAAATTTCGTGATTACGGCATGCGGGCGTACGCGGGGAGCGTCAGGAACTCGGCGAAGTCGTCGTCCAGCGCGACCTCCTTGAACAGCGCCGTGGCCTGCGCGTACAGCAGCTCGTCGTAGCCCGGCTCGGCCGCGATCTTCGCCAGCTCCTCCGCGATGATCCGCTCGACCAGCTCCTTCGTCACCGTCGCGCCCGTGTCGGCGAGCGTGATGTCGTTGTGGATCCACTGCCAGATCTGCGAGCGGGAGATCTCCGCCGTGGCCGCGTCCTCCATGAGGTTGTGGATCGCCACCGCGCCGAGCCCGCCCATCCAGGCGGCCAGGTAGCGCAGCGCCACGTCCACGTTGGCGCGCAGCCCGGCCTCGGTGATGTCACCCGGCGTCTCGGAGACCGCGAGCAGATCGGCGGCCGTGACCGAGACCTCGTCGCGCGTCCGGTCGAGCTGGTTGGGCCGCGAGCCCAGCACGCCGTCGAACACCTCGCGGCAGATCGGCACCAGATCGGGATGCGCGACCCAGGAGCCGTCGAAGCCGTCGCCCGACTCGCGCGTCTTGTCGGCGCGCACCTTCTCCAGCGCCGTCGCGTTGACCTCGGCGTCGCGCCGCGAGGGGATGAACGCCGCCATCCCCCCGATCGCGTGCGCGCCCCGCTTGTGGCAGGTCCGCACGAGCAGCTCGGTGTACGCGCGCATGAAAGGCGCGGTCATGGTGACCGCGTTGCGCTCGGGCAGCAGGAACTCCCGCCCCCGGGTGCGGAACTTCTTGATCACGCTGAACAGGTAGTCCCAGCGGCCCGCGTTGAGCCCCGCCGAGTGGTCGCGCAGCTCGTAGAGGATCTCTTCCATCTCGAACGCCGCCGGGTACGTCTCGATCAGCACGGTCGCCCTGATCGTCCCCTGCGGGATGCCCAGCAGGTCCTGGGCCCGGACGAACACCTCGTTCCAGAGCCGCGCCTCCAGATGCGACTCCATCTTCGGCAGGTAGAAGTACGGGCCGCGGCCCTTGTCCAGCTGCCGCTGGGCGCAGTGGAAGAAGTAGAGCCCGAAGTCGAACAGCGAGGCCGACACCGCCCGCCCGTCCACCAGGGCGTGCTTCTCGTCGAGGTGCCAGCCGCGCGGCCGGACCACGATCGTGGCCAGCTCGGCGTCGGGCTTGAGCGCGTAGGTCTTGCCGCCGGTCTCGAAGTCGATCGTCCGGTCGAGCGCGGCGCGCAGGTTGAGGTGGCCGCTGACGCAGTTGGCCCAGAGCGGGGAGTTGGCGTCCTCGAAGTCGGCCAGCCAGACCTTGGCCCCCGAGTTGAGCGCGTTGATCGTCATCTTTCTGTCGACCGGGCCGGTGATCTCGACCCGGCGGTCCTCCAGCCCCGGCGCCGGCGGCGCGACGCGCCAGTCGCTCTCCCTGACCTCCTTGGTCTCCGGCAGGAAGTCGAGCCGGCCGCCCGCCGACAGCTCCGCCTGCCGTACGCGCCGGGCTTCCAGCAGCTCCTGGCGGGTCGCGTCGAACTCGCGCTGCAGGCTCTCCACGAAGGCGAGCGCCTGCGGCGTGAGGACCTCGTCGAAGCGGTCGAGTATCGGGCCGGTGATCTCCATATGCCCCTTCTTCCATGATGTGGAAAATTGGTTCTGGATTATGGAAGAGAAGCTACTTCATGGGTGGTCCCCGGTTCAAGGTGGGGGCCCCCTGGGGGAGGGTCAGGGGGAAACCCCGATGTACGGCATGCCCTGGGGACGCGAGGATCTGTCTCATGAAGACGATCGTGATCGCGGGTGGCCTCCTCGCCTCGGCATTACTGCTGACGGGCTGCGGGCTGAAGGCCCTGTCCGGCCCGACCAACCAGGACACCGTCACGTACCAGGTCACGGACAAGGTCGCCAAGCTGCAGCTCAAGAGCGGCTCCGGCGACACCGTGCTCACCGAGTACGACGGCAACGCAGTGCGGGTCACCGAGACCCTCCAGTGGCGCAACGAGAAGCCGAAGGCCGAGCACAAGGTCGACGGCGACACGCTCTCCGTGTTCTACAGCTGCCCCAAGGGCTGGGACAATTGCGCCGTCAACTACAAGATCGAGGTCCCCAAGGGTCTTCAGGTCGACGCCGACGCGGGCTCGGGCGACATCACCATGAGGCAGCTGACCGGGCAGATCGAGGCGAGCGCCGGCTCGGGAGACGTGGACGCCAGCGGTCTCGGGACCAAGAAGATCTTCGCCGAGGTGGGCTCCGGCAACCTCGCGCTGAAGTTCGCCGTCGTCCCCGACAGCGTCGAGATGAAGAGCGGCTCCGGCGACGCCAGCCTGCATCTTCCGGCCGGTGCCTATGATGTGCAGACCAAGGGCGGATCGGGTGACGTGCAGGTCTCGGTCGACAAGGACCCGGCCTCTCCGCACAAGGTGTCGGTGGCCACGGGCTCCGGAGACGTGAGCGTGGTGCCGGGATAACCAGGTGATGACATGAGGGATGTCATGTCACCATCGGGGAAGACACTCCGGTGTTCAGACGTTGCCTATTAGAGATGACACGAATGCACGAATACTCCGCGCTCGACGAGTTCGACACCGACGGGATGGACCTTGAGGAGCGCCAGGCGCTGCGCCGCGTGGCGGGCCTCTCCACCGAACTTCAGGATGTCTCCGAGGTCGAATACCGGCAGCTGCGGCTCGAGCGGGTCGTCCTGGTCGGCGTCTGGACCTCAGGCACGGCGGAGGACGCCGAAAACTCCCTGCTGGAGCTGAAGCTCCTGGCCGAAACGGCCGGTTCGGAGGTCCTCGAGGGCCTCATCCAGCGCCGCCAGAAGCCCGACCCCGCCACGTACATCGGATCGGGCAAGGCGCTCGAGCTGCGCGACGTGGTCGAGTCGACCGGCGCCGACACCGTGATCTGCGACGGCGAGCTGGCCCCCGGCCAGCTCCGCCAGCTGGAGGAGACGGTCAAGGTGAAGGTCATCGACCGCACCGCGCTGATCCTCGACATCTTCGCGCAGCACGCCAAGAGCCGTGAGGGCAAGGCTCAGGTCGAACTGGCCCAGCTCAGCTACCTGCTGCCCCGCCTGCGCGGCTGGGGTGGCAACCTGTCCCGGCAGGTCGGCGGACGCGCCGCGGGCGGTGTCGGCATCGGCGGCCGTGGCCCCGGTGAGACCAAGATCGAGCTCGACCGGCGCCGCATCCGCGAGCGCATGGCCAAGCTGCGCCGCCAGATCAGCGGCATGTCGACCTCGCGCGACACCATGCGCCACCGGCGCAGTCGCCGGGAGGTCCCGGCCGTCGCGATCGCGGGTTACACGAACGCCGGCAAGTCCTCGCTGCTCAACCGCATCACCGGCGCCGGTGTGCTGGTGGAGGACGCCCTGTTCGCCACCCTCGACCCGACCGTACGCCGGGCGCACACGCCCGACGGCAGGCTGTTCACGATCGCCGACACGGTCGGCTTCGTGCGCCACCTGCCGCACCAGCTGGTCGAGGCGTTCCGCTCCACGCTGGAGGAGGTCGCCGACGCCGACCTGATCCTGCACGTGGTCGACGGCGCGCACCCCGACCCCGAAGGCCAGCTCGCCGCCGTGCGTGAGGTCTTCGCGGACATCGAGGGCGCTTCCGACATCCCCGAGATCGTGGTGATCAACAAGGCCGACGCCGCCGACCAGGAGGTGCTGGACCGCATCGCCAGGCGCGAGCGCGACAGCATCGTGGTCTCGGCGCGCACCGGTGCCGGCATCGCCGAGCTGATGGCGCTCATCGAGCGTGAGCTGCCCAGGCTCGACCACGAGGTCGTGCTGCTGGTGCCGTACGACCGGGGCGACCTGATCTCGCGGGCCCACAAGGAGGGCGAGGTGCTCTCGGTGGACCACGTGGCGGAGGGCACGGTTCTGCACGCGCGCGTGCTCCCGAGCCTGTTCCAGGAGCTGGAGCGGGCCGGCAAGCCGGTCGAACGCGTCTCCTAGCGGCCTCCTGGCACTCGTGGTGGGCAGCTTTGGAGTGATCGTGAGGGGCGGAACCCCTTAAATCACTGCGGAGCTGCCCAAAGGCGGCAGTGGTCCCTGAACGCTGGGATTGCTAGGATGAGCCGAGTCTTACGACACTAATGGCACGGGTTTCAGATGATCGCTGCTGCGAGTCAGGTCGCGTGCGGGGGCCACAGGGGATCGATGGGGCTGAGTGGCGGTTGGGATGAGTGGGCTTCTTTCCGAATAACCCTGTACAGCAAGCCCACCTGTGAAATAACGTAACTGAACTGAAATCGCCGGATCATGAGTCTGGCGATACGGTCACCGCACAGCCATACGCGGATGAGATCAGGAGACCCCCCATGTCGTCCGGACCCGGAGCCGACTCAGTGGGCGCGGCGGCAGCCGTGCGCTGCTGGGCACTGCGCTCAGCTGGGGGATCCCGCGGGGCGGTGATGCGGTGACCGTTCGGCTCCTGACCAATATCGGCCGCCTCTGGACCGGCAACGAGGTCCTCAGCAACGCGGCCATCCTCGTACACAACGACCGGATCGCGTGGGTCGGGCGGGCGCCCGACCTGCCGCAGAGCGTGCCCGGCGTCGTCGACGACATCGTCGACGTGGACCACGTCGAAAACCTGGGCGGCGCGCTCGTCACGCCCGGCCTCATCGACGCGCACACCCATCCCGTCTACGCGGGCAACCGGTACGCCGAGCTGGCGATCCGCACCGGCGGCTCCACCTCGTCGGCGATCACCGCGGCGGGCGGCGGCGTGGGCTCGACCGTCACCGTGACCCGCGGCACCGACCCGTGGACGCTGTGCAACGGCGTGCGCGAGCGGCTGCGCGGCTGGCTGCTCAGCGGCACCACGACCGTCGAGGCCAAGACCGGCTACCACCTCACCCGCGACGGCGAGCTCGCCGACGTGCGGCTCCTGCGCGAGCTGGAGAAGGAACCGATGATGCCGCGGGTGCACGTCACCTTCCTCGCCGCACAGGTGGTGCCGCCGGAATACTTCGGCCGGCAGCGCGAATACGTCGAGGCTGTGGGCGCCTGGTGCGCCGACGCGGCCGCCGCCGGCGCCGACAGCGTGGACGTCTACTGCGACGAGGGCCACTTCACCACCGAGGAGTCCCGCTGGGTGCTCGCCTCGGGCCGTAACGTCGGTCTGCTGCCGCGCATCCACGCCGGCCTCTACAGCCGCCGCGGCGCCGTTCAACTGGCCGCCGAGCTCGGCTGCGCCTCCGCCGACGGGCTGCACCACATGTCCGAAGAGGACATCGCGATCATGTCCCGCTACGGCGTGCCCGCCGTGGTCTGCCCCGCGACGGCGCTCCAGCGCGGCCACCTGCCGCCGGTCCGCCAGATGATCAAGCACGGCGTGCAGATCGCGCTCGGCAGCGACCACAACCCCGGCTACTGCGGCATCACCTCGATGTCCCTGGTCATCGCGATGGCGGTGTCGGCGTTCGGGATGAGCGTCAACGACGCGCTGCGGGCGGCCACGCTCGGCGGCGCCACCGTGCTGGGCGCGCCCGACCGCGGCGTCCTGGCTCCCGGTCGTCTCGCCGACATCGTCCAGTGGGACGCCGACCACGAGGGCGCCTTCGCCTGGTCCTTCGGCCTCAAGCCGCGCCGGGTCTGGCGGGGTGGCACTCCGGTTCAGTAGTAATGCCGTCATCGGTGTTCGTGGTCACGGATTCAACCGCTTACCTGCCTCCGGTGCCTGGTGTCGCTGTCGTACCGGTGCAGGTGACTTCCGGCGGTCTTTCGTACGACGAGGACTCCTTCACCGGCGACCTGTCGTCGGCGACCACCTCCAGACCCGCGCCCGCACACTTCGCCTCGTGCTACGCGTCGCTGGCGGCCGGCGGTGCATCGGGCGTGGTCTCAATCCACCTTTCCGGCGATTTTTCCGGCACAGCCGCCGCCGCCCTGCTGGCCGCCAAGGAGTCCCCGGTGCCGGTGGAGGTCATCGACACCCGCTCGATCGCCATGGGCCTCGGCTACCCCGTCCTCGCCGCCGCCCGCACGGCCGCGGACGGGGGCACGCTGGCGGACGTGGCGGCGGCGGCCCGGCGGTGCGCCTTACGGACCCGGACGTACTTCTACGCCGACACGCTGGAGTACCTGCGGCGAGGCGGCCGAGTGGGGACGGCGGCCTCGCTGGTGGGCTCGGCACTGCTGATCAAGCCGCTACTGCACCTGGTGGATGGGCGGGTCTCGCTACTGGAGAAGGTACGGACCGCGACCCGGGCGATCGCCCGGCTGGAGGATTTGGCGGTGGCCGCGGCGGCGGGCAAGGCGGAGGTGCGGGTCGCCGTACAGCACCTGGGGGCGCTGGGACGGGCGGCGGGACTGGCCGAACGGCTGGCCAAGCGGCTGCCCGGGGTTGTGGAGATGCGGGTGGTGGAGGTCGGGGCGGTCGTGGGGGTCCATGTGGGTCCCGGGATGCTGGGACTGACGGTCACCTCGGCCGACTAGGACGATATCGCCGAACGTTCGCCCGGCATCGGTTCTTCCGTTCTCCCGTGGGATGTCCCTTCTTGGGGACCTCTGCCGCGATGGACGGTCTTCTTCCGCTCCTCGGGAGGGGCACTTCCCCTGGTGAGCCCAACTGCGACGGACGGTCTTCTTCCTCTCTCCCGGAGGGGGATCGCCCATCAGGACCCCAACCGCCACGGACCGTCACAGGGATCTAGACGGTCGTTTGACGAACCACTTCTTCGTCCACAGGGCCGCCTGACCGTCGCCCGGTTGTCCCCAGAACCTCGTTCACCAGCCTGCGGGCCCCCGCCTGTCTCGTACCTTCGCTGGCGTGCGCAACCACGATGCGACAGCCGAGCGGACCATCGCCGAGTCCCGCCTACGGTCGCTTACCAACCCCAGCCTGCCCGGCGGCGCACTCCAACACCCACACGACCCGCCTCCGCAGCCCGGCCAAGCCCTGCCCGAGGCACCCGTGACGCCAGGCCGAGCCTCGCATGGGGCGCCCGTGAGGTCAGGCCGCGCTCCCACCCCGCACGAGCCGATTCAGAGATCTGGCCGTGGGGCGGTCCCTCACGACCCGCCTCAGAGGCCTGGCCGACCGGCGGCCCCGATCCCGCCCTCGTTCGAGGCCTTTCGCCAGGCCGTCACCACCAAGACGCCCGCCTCGCTCGACCCCGGCAGGCCGGGCCTGCGCATCCTGATAGCCCTGGCTGTCCTGGCCGCAGTGGTGGCAGGCGTGATCGCGTGGCGCTCCCAACCCACCCCAGAACCCCTCCCCGCCCCACCCCCCAGCCCGCCGGTACCCGCCACCCCATCTCCCACGGCCAAAGTGACCGTCCACATCACCGGCAAGGTCCGCAAGCCGGGCCTCTACACCCTCGCGATGGGAGCCAGGGTGGCCGACGCGGTGACAGCCGCAGGAGGCCCCGTCCGCAGCACCGCCATGTCCTCGGTCAACCTGGCCAGACGCCTGGTAGACGGCGAACAGATCGTCGTAGGCGCCCCACCCGGCCTCCCACCCGGCCTCGGTTCAGCCGACCCCGCCACCACGATCCTCGACCTCAATACGGCCACCCCCGACCAGCTCGAACAACTCCCCGGCGTGGGGGAGGTCCTGGCGGCCCGCATCGCCGACTTCCGCATCGCCCACGGCGGCTTCACCAGCGTCGACCAGTTGCGCGAGGTCAGCGGCATCGGCGCGAAGAAATACGAGGAGATCAAGGGAAAGGTCCGCGTCTGACATGCCTCACGACCTTCCTTCCTCACCTCACTCCTGGTCCCTGGCCCTGCCTGCCGTTGCCGCCTGGGCCACCACCCTCACCCTCCTGAACTTCTCCCCGACCACAAGCTTGATCGTCTCCGCTGTGGCCACCGTGTCCGCGCTCCTGACTCTCCCCAGACTTTCCCGCGTTCTCCAAGTAGGCTCCCTCACTTGGATCATGTCCGGCCGCACTTCCTCGGGAGCGGTTCAGGGGTCCGCCCGGCGGCTCTGGCGCAACGTGGCCATCGCGACTCTCACCTGTGTCGCCGCGACCTCAGCCTCGGTGGGCCTGCGCGTCCACGCCGTGAGTACAGGCCCGGTGGCCGCCCTGGCGACCCGCGGTGCACAGGTCACCGCCCAGATCACCCTCACCGACGATCCGAAGATCAGACGCCACCGAGGCGGACGCTTCACCCAGGACCGCATAGTCGTCCCCGCCACCCTGACCGTCCTCCAAACCCCCTCCAGCCTTCAATCGCCGCTTCGGCGAGGTGCGGCCGGCAGAGCAATCGCGGTGAACACCCCTGTCGTCGTCTTCGCCCAAGGCGCCGAGTGGAGCAGCCTCCTCCCGAGCCAGAGCCTGGAAGTAACCGCTCGTCTGGCCCAGGCAACCCCAGGCGATCTGATCGGCGCCGTCCTCCTCGTACGAGGGCCACCACGCGTCCTCACCTCCCCGTCATGGATCCAGGCCGCGGCAGGCACCCTCAGAGCAGGCCTACGGACGGCCGCAGACATACTCCCGGCAGACCAGCGCGGTCTCCTCCCTGGCTTGGTCGTGGGCGACGTCTCCCGCATGGACCCACAACTCACCGCCGACCTCAACGAAGCAGGCCTGAGCCACCTGAACGCGGTAAGCGGCGCGAACCTCGCGATCGTGGCAAGCGTCGTCCTGGCCCTCTCCCGCCTGGCCGGTTTCCCGCTCGCCCTGAGAGCCGTCCTCGCCGCCATCGCGATGATCGCCTTCGCCGTGGTGGCCAGACCCTCGCCCAGCGTCCTCCGAGCCCTGCTCATGGGCCTGACCGCCGCCATAGCCCTGGGCACCGGCCGGGCCAAGGACGGTGTGGCGGCCCTGTCGGCGTCGATCCTGCTGCTCATCCTGTTCGACCCCGAACTAGCTCATTCGTACGGCTTCGCCCTGTCCGTGTTCGCGACCGCCGGCATCCTCCTCCTGGCTCCCCGCTGGCGAGCCCACCTCACTGGCCCCGACCCAGAGGAAACCCCCGCAAGCGCCGACACCTACGACGACTTCGCCGCCGAGAACCCCACCCCCACCCCCACCCCCACCCGGGCCGACGATGCCAGCCGTCACAGCGACTCGGCACCATACGGTGCTGTCGCGTCCGATCAAGCGGGCCGTGGTGTGGTCGAGTCGGGTTCGGCGGGTTGTGGTCCTGTCGGGTCCGATTGGGTTATTGGTGGCGTGGCCCCGTCCGATTCGGTGGCCCGTGGGGTCGTCGGGTCCGGTTCGGCATCATGCGGTGCCGTCAGGTCCGACTCGGTACCTCGCGGTGCCGTCAGGTCCGACTCGGTACCTCGCGATGGCGGCGCGTCTGATTCAGCCGCTCACTCGGCCGCTCACTCGGTCGCTGATTCGGCCGCGTTTGGTGCCTTCGCCGCCGACTCGGCACCCCACAGTGCCAATGCCGACACACCCGATGTCGTCCTCGAGTCCCAGGAGCCGCCGCCCTCTGCCCCGATTCGCTCATCGCCCGGGCGAGGTCGGCGCCGTCTGCGGCTGCCTCGGTGGGCGGCGGAGGCGGTGGCCGTGTCCGCGGCGGCGCAGGTCGCTGTGACACCGGTTCTCGTGCTGTTGTCTGGCCAGCTGACCCTGGTGGCCATACCCGCCAACCTCCTGGCGGGCCCGGCAGTGGCGCCGGCGACCATCCTCGGGTTCGTCGCCGCACTGGTAGCTCCCATATGGCCGCAGGCAGCTCAGTGGCTGGTCATCCCGGCAGGGTACGCCGTGGGCTGGATCATCATGGTCGCCCAGTGGGCCGTGAGCATGCCACTCGCCACCCTCCCGTGGCCGGGCGGTCTTCCGGGCCTCGGGCTTCTGGTGGTCGCCGTAACCCTGATGATCCCGGTGCTCAAACGCCGTGCCTGGAGAACGGCGGCCCTCACGATGGCCGGCGTGGCGCTCGTGGTCGCGCTTGTGGTTCGTCCCATGGCCAAGCCGTGGCCGCCTCCGAACTGGCTGATGGTGGTCTGCGACGTCGGTCAGGGCGACGGCATGGTGCTGGCGGCCGGTCCCGGTCGTGGCATCGTCGTCGACACCGGCCCGGACCCCGTCGTCATGGATCGCTGCTTGCGCAGGCTGGACGTACGCGACGTACCCCTGCTGCTCCTCACCCACCCGCACGCCGACCACGTGGACGGCCTCCCCGGCGTACTCAGGAACAGGCGTGTCGGCGCGGTCATCGTCAGCCCGCAACGCGTCGCCCCGCAGGAGAGCAATCGCATCGCGACCATCCTCGCCCGCCACCGGATCCCCGAATGGACGCCACTCGCGGGCAGTCGCTGGCAACTAGGCCCGTCCGAGATGACCATCCTTGCCCCTGACTCGGCCCAGGGTGGCACCGAGGGCCAAGGCGAGGGTAGCTTGATCAACAACTCCAGCGTCGTGGCGCGCGTACGCTGGCGAGCTGGCTCGGCCCTCCTGAGCGGCGACATCGAAACCGAGGCTCAAGACGCGCTGCTGCGGCGCCTCGCCCCGCGAGCGGACGTACTCAAGGTCCCGCACCACGGCTCGCGGCGACTGGATCCGGCCTTCTTCGCGTCCGTAGGCGCTCGCGCGGCGCTGATCAGCGTAGGAGCCGACAACGACTACGGCCATCCCGCTCCGTCCACGATCGGGCTCCTGCACCGCCTCGGCGCCCGCGTCTACCGCACCGACCGCTCGGGCGACCTGGCGGTCATCGATCAGGACGGACAACTGGCGGTGGTCGCCCGCGGCCCGTAGCCGGCACCGGTCCATTCCAGTCTGCCGTTCTGCGAACGCTGGAACGGGATGGGACGCAGTTCTGCGTCACCTGACCTGGACGATGGCAGGCCCAGTCATCCTGAAGCGGTGCGTCACCTGACCTGGACGAGGGCAGGTCCAGTGATCCTGAAGCGGTGCTGCGTCACCTGACCCGCACGAGGGCAGGCCAAGTGATCCTGAAAGGGGCGGCTATGCCACCGAGAATCGGCACCGTTTGTCGCCGGGTTGGGCACCGGTTAGTGATCAACGGGCCGAGAGCGTTGATGGTTCGGGCACTTCTTGGATCGGTTTCTGGTGATGGGACAGGACGGCTACTTGTTGCGCCTGAGGACGGCCCAGGTGAGGAGGATGAGGGAAGCCAGGCGCATGGGGCGGCTCATGACCTGTCGCGGGGTCATGACGGTCTGGGCGTAGACGCGCGGAACCGCGTAGACGAGCCTGATGAGCGTCGGTGCGGGAGCCAGCGTCACGATGACGGTGACCGTGATGGCCAGCCACACCGGCGGGGACTCCAGTACACGTCTGCGTAGGCGAGGAGCAGTCCGAGGGCCACGGCCACCACGAGCGCATAGCGAACGGCGCCGAAGGTTCCCTTGGAAAGCTGGCGGGCCAGGCTTGCCGCCGAGGCGGTTGTGCGGCGCTGCCGCAGGCGGATCAGCCCGATGATCGCCAGAATCGCGACAAGATAGGTGTGCACCGAGGCGATCAGCCAGGTCGGTGGACGGGTGGCGAAGGAGACGTGGAGATAGTCCAGGGTCGTGGTGGACAACAGCACGCATGCCAGAGCCGTCATGCCGTGAAGGACGCTACGGGCGAGCCGCCCCAGGTCGATCGCGCTGTCCCAGGAGTCCCTGCCCTCGTCCTGTTCGAGGTGCGCGGCGATCAGCCAGACGATGCCGCCCGTGAGGGCGACGGAGCCCACCGCCAGCAGGCCGCTGGCGAGCAGCGTTTCCGACCAGACGCGGTAGCAGGCGCTGCCGACGGTGGGAGTCTCGCCGGCGACCACCGCGAAAAGGTAGCTGTCGAGCGCCAGGGCCGCGAACGTGGCGACGAACAGGCCCATGGCCGGGATTCTGCGCCGTTTGGGCCACGACTGGCTCAGCATCACCACGAGGCCGGTGAAGACGAAACCGGCCAGCACTCCGGCCAGCTGGGAAAGCTCCGGCGCGAGCTCGATCGGATTCCAGCCGGCCTCCGGGCAGACGCTGTTCACAAGCGCCAGTGTGAGCGGACGCACCGGCCGTGTCGCCGGGAACGGCGCATCCGGGGCTATGGGTGCACAGGGGTGCTCGTCGAACGGCGTCGCCCCCGACCTCGTGAAGAGGCGCCCGCCCAGGCGAAGGGCGCTCGCCCCCCTCCCGGCGGGCGCCCCTCGTCTGGGCGGGCGCCTCCGGCGCGGGCTCAGCACGTAACACGGTTCAGCGCATTTGCAGCTCAGCGCATACAGGGCTCAGCACGTCAGTGGTTCGGTACATCGTGGTTCGGTACGCCGGAGGCTTAGCACGTCAGTGGCTCAGCACGTCGGTGGCTCAGCACGTCGGTGGCTCAGCACGTCGGTGGTTCGGTACGTCAGCGGCTCGGCGGGTGGGTGGCTCAGCACCGTCACAGTGATTGCCGGTACGCGAGCCACGTCCTCCCCGCGCCCGCCGTCCTGGCCCGGAACTCGCGCCTCTCCTCCGGCCCGTACCGCGCCTTGTAGGTGCGGAAACGCGTCCACAGGGCGGCCAGCCCGATCACCGCGTCCGGCGGCGCGGACGACCATGACGGTACGCGGGACAGCAACTCGTCCACCTCTTCTGGGGTGTGTCCGGCTTCGACGAGGTGGGGGGCGAGCATGGCCGCGTCGATCCAGGCCGCGCCCCGGGCGGAGAACGACCAGTCGATCGCGTACACGCGCCCCTGCGAAATGAGCATGTTGTTCGAGCAGAGGTCGTAGTGGAGCAGTGTGTTGCCGCGGAGGTCACGCGGTTCGAAGCGTTCGATCGCGGTGTCGTACAGGTCGCGGTCCGCTGGGATGCCCTTGTCGCGCAGATGAGAGTGCTTGGCCAGCAGCGGCAGGATGTTGTCGATGACCGGCGCCGCTCCCCTGGGACAGGGCGTGAGCAGGGCGCCGAGCAGGGACACCGTGTCCAGGACGGCGGGCAGGTCGGGGGAGCCGGGCGTCAGGTCGACGTGGCGGCTGTTGTCGTTGATGTACTCGAACACGGTCACCAGCCACCCGTCCTGCTGCCCTCGCCACAGCAGGTGGGGTGCGGGAGTCTCGTCGGGCAGCACGTTCGCCGTCCATGACTCCGTACGGTGTGCCTTGGCAGCGGGTCCGGACGCCTCGACGGCCTTGATGAACACGCTGTGATTCTCGGTCTGTAACCGGGCCGAGATACCGGGCATGGTGCCTTCGCCGGCGGGCTCCACCTTGATGACCGGGCCGCCGCATTCGAGTTCTACCGTTTCGCGCACGCTCGCCGGGAGGTCTTCCCATTGCTGCCGGGTCATCGTAATCCTCCATTTCCGGAGTCGTCGGCGCAGCCCGAATACCACTGGCCGCGTCCGCCGTCTGCGATCCGCAGTTCGGCGTCGAGCGGGAGAGCGAGCGGGAGAGCGGGGGTGCGCATGGTTTGTGCGGTGGCGCCGGCTCGCT
Organism: Nonomuraea aurantiaca; assembly: GCF_020215705.1. Taxonomy (GTDB): domain Bacteria; phylum Actinomycetota; class Actinomycetes; order Streptosporangiales; family Streptosporangiaceae; genus Nonomuraea; species Nonomuraea aurantiaca. Next base: position 132,476 of record NZ_JAIWNB010000003.1, read on the forward strand.
CGGCCGCAGGGTGGAGTGCTGCCCCAGCCAGGTCGTCGGGGCCGTGGTCGCGTGCGGCTCGCTCGACCGAGTGATCGAGCGGGCCCTGGTCGATGAGGTCGCACGGGTGGGTCAGGGTCGACCGGTCCAGCGGGGAGCCCGGGGCCGGATAGACGCGGGCCGGCGCACCGAGACCGAGGGTGCCCAGCGGTGAAGCTGTGGGCGGCCGTGCGGAAATGCCCGCAGGTAGCGCCTGTGGCCGTGCGGTGGTGTCCGCGAGTAGCGCGGGTGGGCGTGTGGTGGTGTCCGCGAGTAGCGCGGATGGGTGTGTTGAGATGCCCGCAGGCAATGCGGACGGGTGTTCGGAGATGCCCGCAGGCGATGCGGGCGGGTGTGCGGCGATGTCCGCGGGTGACGCGATCGGGTGTGCGGAGATGTTCACAGGTAATGCGGGCCGGTGCGCGGAGGGGTCCGCAGGTAAAGCAGTGGGGGACACAGCGACTTCCTCACGGAGGTGGAGCTTGCTTGCGGCGGCCGGGGTTTGGAAGTCCGGGAGCCTTCCGGCCGCCGCGAAGTGGTCCGCCTCGAAGGTACGAATCCGCGTTGTGGCCGCTCAAGGAAGTTTCGAAAAGTTTCTTAAAGATCTGGGCGCGCCGCGTCGATACACGACAGCGCGAGCGGCCCATAAACGGCCACTTCAGCCAGTGCGGTAAACGCTTTCTCGTAGACGGCGACGTCGTCCGGTTTCTTGATCCGGAACTGCGCGGCCACACCGTCCACCCGGACCTCGGTGGCGTCGTACAGCCAGAAGTTCTCCGGCGGCATGACGGGCGGTTTGCGGCTGTACGGGAGGATGCCGAGGCTGACGTAGGGATTGTCCCGGGTGTACGTGGCCAGCCTGTCGAGTTGGTCGTTCATCCCGGCGGGGTTCACCATCGGGGTGCGCAGCGTCTGCTCGCCGAGGACGAACACGAAGCGCCGTACGCCCCCGAGCGACTGCTGCTGCGCCATGCGCGCCGCCACGGCCCGCTCCAGGTCATCGGTTATGCCGCGGAAGGAGATGATCGTGGACAGATGGGCGCGGGCGTACGCCTCGGTCTGCAGTAGGCCGGGGACCGTGGAGTGCTGCCACACGCGTAATCGGGTCGTGCGTTCGTACAGCGGGATGAACGCCTCCTGGACCTGGCCCAGCCCGTTCCGCTCCAGGCGGCGCCATTCGGTGTAGAGCGTGTCGATATGGCGGGCGGCGGCGAGCAGGTCGGGTATTTCGTGTTCGGCTCCGCAGGCGGTGGCCCAGGCGCGGATGTCGTCGTCGCTCGGGACCTGCTGGCCGTTCTCGATTTTGGAGATGCGGGACTTGCGTCCGCGCCACCCCATGGCCTCGGCCAGGCGGTCGCCGGTCATTCGGCGACCGCCCTCGGTGTGGGCGGTGCGAAGATCCTTGAGCCGGATGGCGAGCGACATTCGTGCTTCCATGATCGTGCTGTGACTTGTCATGGGCCACCTCGGCTCGGGCGATGGAGTTGCTTCGAAGCTACGCCCGGGTTCGGCCTCACGTCTGTAGGGTTTCTTGAAAATCATGGAGAAACCATTGAGCATGGTTCGGCCGGATGTGACCGTTGCTTCCTGCGGCACAGAAAGCGACTCAGGCCAGCGACCCGTAAGCCACATGTCGCCGGTTCGATAGAAGGACCATCGAGCACCGCCATCGCCGTGCCGATATCGTCGCGAAGCCACCGTGGTAGTGCTCCCGGGCGAGCTCGCTTTTCGGCATCGAAGGGCCGCCGCACGTGTGGTCGTCTCACCGGGCGCGGAGCAGGTCGAGGAAGGCGGTGAAGGCCGCGTCGGTGCGGGCGGTGTCGCCGGTGGCGTCGGTGTCCATGAGGAGCCCGCGAATAACGGCGAGCACGGTGGTGGCCAGCGCGGGTGCCGCCGCGCCATGGTGGCCGCGCAGCCCCTGCTCCAGGAGCGCGAGCCAGTCGGTGGTGGCGGCCCTGCGGAAGTCGGGCCACAGGGCCTGCCCGTCGGGCGTGTTGTGGACGGTGCCGAACAGACGCAGGTAGGGCGCTCCGCTCCGCCGCTGCCGAGTTGCGGGGAGACGGGGCGCGCGCCCAGCGGGAAGGGGCCGACGTTGGAGGACGACGTGGCGGCCGTACGCGAATGGCTGGCGGCGGACGAGCAGCCGACGATCGTGGTCAGCCACAGTTATGGCGGTGTTGTGGCGAGCGCCGCGGCGACGGAGCTGCCCCAGGTGCGTCATCTGGTGTACATCGCAAGTTTCCTCCCTGAGGTGGGCGAGAGCCTGGCCTCGTTCGGTGACGGGACGCCCGCGCCGTACCTGGACTTCGGTCCTGACGGCACCTTCGGCGTGCGCGCCGAGTTCGCCACGCGGACCTTCCTGCAAGACTGCGACCAGGAGGCGGTGGAGCAGGCGCACGCGCGCTTGGTACGGCAGAGCGCTGCCGTCACCACCGCGCCGGTCCAGGCCGCCGCTTGGAAACAGATCCCCTCCACCTATGTCGTGTGCGCGCAGGACAACGGCACTCCTCCGGCGTTGCAGCGCGCCCAGGGCGAGCGGGCCACGCGCGTGGTCGAGGTGGCCGCAGGTCACCACCCCTTCCTGGCCCAGCCGAATGTCGTCGCCGAGCTCGTCCTCGATCTGGCCTGAGCCGGGCTCGTCGTCACGGCGTAGGGTGGGTGGTGCGCGCTCAGGGCGCCACCGGTCCGCGGACAGGGCTAAGCCCACCTGATGCTCATCGAACGACCCGGCCCGACCTCTTTTCCCGGCCTGATCATGCGGACGCCAGGCCAGACGGAAAGGAGGCCCTCGTGCCCATCCATCGCCTGCCCGACAACCCCAGCATCGAACGGCTCCGCAAGCAGGCCAAGACACTCCATCAGCATGCGAAGGCGGAAGTCCCTGAGGCGCTCGGGCTCGTCGCCGAGTTCCATCCCCGGCCGCCGGAGACGCTCAAGCTGGCCGACGCGCAACTCGTCACCGCCCGCATGTACGGCTTCGCGAGCTGGCCCAAGCTCAAAGAACACCTCGGCACCGTCGAGCGCTACTCCCGCTCGCCGCACCGGGTCCCACCGAGCCAGGAGTTGCCGGAGGAGTTCCTGCGGCTCGCCTGCCTCACCTATGGCACGGACCACCCGGGCCGGACCGCGGACGCCGACCTGCTGCTGGCCCGGCATCCGCAGTTGCCCACCGCGAACGTCTTCACCATGGCGGCCACCGGCTCGGCCGATGCGCTGGCCGACATCCTGGCCGGAAGTCCGGGGCTCGCCCGGGAGCAGGGCGGTCCCTACGGGTGGGAGCCGCTGCTGTACCTGGCCTACGCGCGGCTCAATGCTCCAGGAGAGTACGTGGCGGCGGCCCGGCTTCTCCTCGACCATGGCGCCGATCCGAACGCCGGATTCCTGTGGGACGGCCTGACCTCGCCGTTCACCGCGCTCACCGGCGCATTCGGCGGAGGAGAGGGCCACCAGCCACCGCATCCGCAGGGTCTGGCGCTGGCCAGGCTGCTGCTGGAGGCCGGGGCGGACCCCAACGACAGCCAGACCCTCTACAACCTCGGGCTCGGCGGCGCCCGCTCCGACGACACCGCCCACCTCCAGCTGCTGCTGGAGTTCGGCTTGGGCCGGGGCGAGGGCGGCCCGTGGCATGCCCGGCTGGGCCCGACACTGCAGTCCCCGCAGCAGATGCTGCGCGACGAACTGGCCACCGCCGCGCTGCGGGGCGGCCCGCGGCGGGCCCGGCTGCTCCTGGCACACGGCGCGGAGGTCAACGGCCTGGGCGGGCATCCGGCGTACGGCGGACACACCCCCTACGAGCTCGCCCTGCTGAACGGGCACACCGAGGTCGCCGAACTGCTCGCCGCGGCGGGCGCCTCGGCGGTGCTGGACGAGATGGAGGCGTTCACCGCCGCCTGCATGCGCGCCGACGCCGCCGCGGTGGCCGGATTCGGCCCGGAACCGTCGGCGCGGGCGCTCGCCCGATTCCCCGGGCTGATCATCAGGGCGGCCGAACAGCGCAAGCCCGCGGCGGTACGGCTGCTCGCCGGTCTCGGCTTCGACGTGAACCACCTGCATCGCTCCACCCCGCTGCACGCGGCGGCCTGGAACGACGACGTCGAGACGGCCGAGACACTGATCGAGCTCGGCGCCGACCCGGCGATCAAGGACACGGCGTACGACGCGACCCCGCTCGGCTGGGCCGAACACGGCGGCATGCATCGCGCGGCGGCGTACCTGCGAAGTCTGGAGTGAAGGTCCGGTGACCGCCGTCGTCGAGTACCGGCTTGTCGGTGTCGCGTGGCATGCTGCACGACATGGCGGCAACAGATCCAGCACTCGTGACCTTGGTCGTCGGCGACGAGGAGCTGCTGGCCGAGCGGGCGGTCAGCGAGGTGATCGCGGCGGCGCGGGCGGCCGAGGGCGGTGCGGAGGTGCACGATCTCATCGGCGGGAAGGTGGCGCTGGGGGAGCTGACCCAGCTGACCTCGCCGTCGCTCTTCGGTGATCGTTCCGTGGTGGTGATCCGGTCCGCGCAGGATCTCGTCAAGGACGTCATCGCAGAGGTCGTGAAGTACGCGGCGCATCCCTCTGACGACACCGTGCTCATCCTGGTCCACCCGGGTGGGGTGAAGGGCAAGGCGCTGGTCGACGGGGTCAAGAAGGTGGGAGCGCGAGTCGTCACCGTCAACAAGGTCACCAAGGCCGGCGAGCGGCTCGACTTCGTCAAGGGCGAGATCAAGCGGGCGGGGCGCGGCATTTCGAGCGACGCCGCGCAGGCACTGCTCGAGGCGGTGGGCAACGATCTGCGGGAGCTGGCCGCGGCCTGCAACCAGCTGGTGTTCGACACGGAGGACAAAACGATCAACGCGGCGGCCGTGGCCCGCTATCACAAGGGGCGCGCGGAGGTCACCGGGTTCAACGTGGCCGACTCGGCGCTCGAGGGGCGGCTGTCCGAGGCGCTGGAGCAGCTCCGCTGGGCGCTCGGCACCGGGGTGGCCCCCGTGCTGCTGGTGAGCGCGCTGGCGGGTGGGCTGAGGGGCCTGGCCAAGGTCGGCGGAGCGCCGCGCAATCTCAGGGGCGGGCAGTTGGCGAGTCACCTGGGCATGCCGCCGTGGAAGATCGACCGCGTCAAGCGGCAGCTCAACGGCTGGGGTCCGGAGGGCCTGTCCCGCGCCATCCAGGCGGTGGCCGATGCCGACGAGCAGGTCAAGGGTGGCGGCGCCGACCCGGCGTACGCGCTCGAACACACGGTGCAAGTGATCGTCGCCAACCGTACGGGCCGGTAGCCGACACCCAGTCCGGTAACCGTACGGGCCGATACCCGACACCACCCTGAAGCTGTACGGGCCAATAGCCGACAACGCGCCTCAATAACCAATGGGCCGGCAGCCGGCACCCCGGTAAGGTCGCGAAGCGTCGGAGGGCGAGGTGTGCCCCTTACCGGTTGGTGGAGGATATGTGAGCTGGTCGCCGTTTCGTATTGAGGTGCCGGACGAGGTGCTGGACGACCTGCGGAGCCGGCTGCGTAACACGCGGTTCGGCGCCCCGCCACGGCTCGGAGACCAGGGAGGGGAGCGGGCGTGGCAGGGCGGCGCGGATCCCGGCTATCTCCGTGACCTCGTCGGCTACTGGGCCGAGGAATTCGACTTTCGGGCACGTGAAGCAGAGCTGAACGCTCTGCCGCACGGCATGGCGCACATCGACGGCGCGCGCACGCACTTCCTGAAGATCCCCGGCAACGGGCCCGCGCCCATGCCGTTGCTGCTGTGCCACGGGTGGCCGAGCAGCTTCGTGGAGATGTTGCCGCTGGCGGCCCGGCTGGCCGATCCGGGGCGGTTCGGGGGTGATCCGGAGGACGCGTTCGATGTGGTGATCCCGTCCATGCCCGGCTTCCTCTATTCGGAGCTGCCCGCTGAGCCGCTGACCAGGGCGGCGATGGCGCGGACGTTGCACGCGCTGATGACCGAGGTGCTGGGCTACGAGCGTTACGGCGCGTTCGGCGGTGACATCGGCGGGGCGGCGATCGGGTGGCTGGGGGCGCTCTATCCGGAGCAGGTGATCGGGATTCACCTGATCCATCCGCCGTTCCCGGCGTCGTTGGAGGTCCCGCCGCTGTCGGCGGAGGAGCAGGCGTTCCTCGACGCGGAAGCCGTCTATGACGAGGGTGACGGCGGCTACAGCGCCATCATGGGCACGCGGCCTGACACCATCGCCGCCGCGCTGCTGGACTCGCCGGTCGGGCTGGCCGCGTGGATCGTGGACAAGTACCGGGACTGGAGCGACTGTCACGGCGAGGTGGAGACGCGGTTCGACCGGGACACCCTGCTGACGATCCTCACCCTCTACTGGGCCACAGGCTCGATCGGCACCTCGTTCAGGCAGTACTTCGACTTCGAGCACAACTCCGCGCGGCCGCCCATCACCGTGCCCGCGGCGGTCACGCTGAGCCACGAGCCGGTGATGACCGACTTTCCGCGCTCGCTCGTCGAGCGGGCCTGCACGGACATCCGGCACTGGAGCGAGCCCGGCAGAGGCGGCCACTTCCTGCCCCTGGAGGAGCCGGCCCTCCTCCAGGACGAGCTGACGAGCTTCTTCCGCGAACTCCGGCGCACCTGACCGGCGCACCTGATCGGCGCACCGGACCGGCCGCGGTGGAGGGTCAGCGGGTGGATTCCACGTTCACCAGGAGCCGTTTGAGCAGGCCGTCCAGGGTCGCCTGCTCCGCCGGATCCAGTGCGTAGACCATCGCGGCCTCCACCTCCGCCCGGATCCGCATGGCCTCCATCCACAGCTCGTGCCCCCTGTCCGTCAGCTCCACGTCGACCCGGCGGCGGTCGTCCGTGCTGCGCAGGCGGCGTACCAGGCCCAACTTCTCCAGCGTGTCGAGGCGGCCGGTCATCCCGGCGGGCGACAGCATCAGCTCCGCGGCCAGCTCGGAAGGCGTCGCGGAGCCCGCCCTGGCCACCAGCCGATGCAGCGTCTCGAACTCGAAGTCCTGCATCCCCACCTGCGCCAGCGCCGTCTCCTTCGTCTGGTGCAGGTGCTTGACGAGGAGCTGCATCCGCGTCACCACCGCCTCCACCCGCTCGTCGTACGGCGCCTTGCCCCGCCACCGCGCCAGATGCCGATCGACAGAGTCACTGGAGCCGGAGCTGCCGCTGAGGCCAGGGCTGGGATCGGAGTCCGCGTTCATTCCGCAATCATACGCCAGCAAGTATTTAGTTGACGAAACATTAATCAGCGAATTAACCTGCCGTCCCATGAGACTTCTGCTCGGGCGAGCCATTTCCGCCTTGGCCACCGCCTTGATCCCCACCACCCTCACCCTGGCCGTCCTCCGCACCACAGGCTCGGCCGAGGCTCTTGGCGTCGTCCTGGCCTGCGAGCTGATCCCCCTCCTGCTGCTGCTTCCGGTAGGCGGGGTGCTGGCCGACCGGTTCCGGCCCGAGCGGGTGGCGCTGGTGGCCGACCTGGTCCGCGGCCTCTCCCAGGCCGCCATCGGGATCGAGCTGCTGATGGGCGTCGGCCGCGTGCTCGACCTGGCCGTGCTGTCGGCGGTGGCGGGGGTGGCGATCGCGTTCGGCATGCCGGCCGTACCGAGGCTGGTCGCGGCGGTGGTGCCGGGGCCGGAGCGGCTGCGCATGAACGCGCGCATCGGCGTGGCCACCAGCACGTCCACCGTGCTCGCGCCCGCCCTGTCGGGCGGCGTGGTGCTGGTGGCGGGGCCGGGGTGGGCGGCGCTGCTCACCGCCGCGCTGTTCGCCTGCTCGGCGCTCACCCTCGGCGGAGTCCGTACGGCCAAGCAGCCCGACAGAGCCCGGTCCACGTTCGCCAAGGATCTGGCCGAGGGGTGGCGCGAGGTCAGGACGCGGCCATGGTTCCTGAAGTCGGTGCTCGGCCATGGCGTATGGCATTTCATGGCCGGGTTGTTCCTCACCCTCGGCCCGCTGACCGCGGTCAAACATCTCGGCGGCGAGGCCAGCTGGGTGCTCATCGTGCAGTGCGGCACGGTCGGCCTGGTCGCGGGGGTGTTCCTGGTGCCGAGGCTGCCCGTCCGCCGGCCGCTGGTCGTCGTCCAGGTGGCCGCCGCGCTGTACGTGCTGCCGTTGGCGGCGCTGGCGGTGACGGCGAACGTGGTGCTGATCGCGGCGGCCTACTTCGTGGCGATGTTCGGGCTCGGGTTGCTCAGCCCGTTGTGGGAGACCGTCGTCGCCGAGGAGATCCCCGAGGGCGCGCTGGGTCGGGTGCGGGCCTTCGATCAGCTCATCTCGTTCGCGTCGCGGCCGTTCGGGCTGGCCGTGGCGGCGCCGCTCGCGGGTTTCGTGGGCATGACCGGGCTGCTGCTGACGGGAGCCGTCGCCGTGGCGGTGGCGAACCTGGCCGCGATCTCGTCCGTCAAGCCTCCAGCGAGCGGCTCTCCAGAGGAGCGGCCTCCCGCAGGACTCCGTCGCTGATCTCCAGCACCCGGTCGGCCAGGGTGATGAGGCTCGGGTCGTGGGTGGCGACGAGTGCGGTGACACCCTCACTGCGGACCAGGGCGCGCAGCAGCTCCATGATCTGCCGCCCGGTCTGCGAGTCGAGTTGTCCGGTGGGCTCGTCGGCGATCAGTAGCCGGGGCCGGTTGGCCAGCGACCTGGCGATCGCCACCCGTTGCCGCTGGCCGCCCGACAGCTCGTACGGCCGCTGGTTGACGTGCTGTTCCAGCCCGACGAGGGACAGCAGCACGCGCACGCGCGCGTCCCGCTCCGCGACCGGGGTGCGGGCCAGCCGCATCGGCACGCCGACGTTCTCGGCCGCCGACAGCACCGGGATCAGCCCGAACGACTGGAACACGAACCCCACCACGTCGCGGCGCAGCGCCAGCAGGTCGTCCTCGGACATCGAGGTCACCTCGGCCCCCGCCACGACGACCCGCCCGGCGTCGGGCCGGTCGAGCCCGCCGATCTGGTTCAGCAGGGTCGTCTTGCCGGACCCCGACCGGCCGCGGATGGCGATCAGCTCGCCGGGGTAGGCCGAGAACGACACCTCCCGCAGCGCCACGACCTCCTTCGGCCCGGTGCGATACGTCTTGCGCACCCCCTCTACGACGACCAGGGGCTCACTGCTCATTGGAGGGCTCCTCCCGGGCCGGCCACACGCCGATGTGGTCGGATTCGAGTTCGAGGCGCACCCGGCGTTCCATGTCCAGGGCGTTCATGAAGTCGTGGGGCAGCTGCAGCCGCCCCACGCGGTCGAGCACGGCGTACTCCTCGGCGACGCCCTCGCGGCGGAGCGTCTCGCTGCTGGTCCGCCCGTCGCGGATGCCGATCGTGCGATCGACGCGCTCCGACACCAGCGGGTCGTGGGTCACGATGACCACGGTCACGCCCAGCTCGCCGTTGGCCTTGCGCAGCGCCCCGAACACCTCCTCCGAGGTCTCGCTGTCCAGCTCGCCGGTGGGTTCGTCGGCCAGGACGAGCTGCGGGGAGTTGGCCAGGGCGACGGCGATGGCCACCCGCTGCTGCTCGCCGCCGGACATCTCGGGCACCTTGCGGTCCGCACAGGAGGCGACGCCCAGCAGGTCCAGCAGTTCGGCGGCGCGCTCCCTGCGTGCCTTGCTCATCCCTGAACGGCCGGCCAGCTTCATCGGCAGCTCGACGTTCTCGCGGGCGGTCAGGTATGGGAGCAGGTTGCGCGCGGTCTGCTGCCAGACGAACCCGACGATGTCGCGCCGGTACCGCAGCCGGTCCTTCGCGGTCATCGACAGCAGGTCCATGCCCGCGACCCTGGCCACGCCCGCCGTGGGCACGTCCAGGCCGGACAGCACGTTCAGGAGCGTCGACTTGCCCGACCCGGAGGCGCCGACGACGGCGACCAGTTCGCCCTCCTGGATGAGCAGGTCGAGGCCCTGCAGGGCGACCACCTCGACGCCCTCCGTCTTGTAGATGCGCACCAGGTTGTCGCACACGATGTGCGCGTCCCCGCCGAACGCGGCCTTCTTCTCGGCGGCCTTGGCTTCCAGCTCGGACAACGTTGGACTCATGCGAGATCACCCACTCGGAGTACGGCGCCGAGGCTGCGGCGGCGGCTGATGGCGGTGTGCGCGTAGGTGCCGAGCACGGCGACGGTGGCCAGCCCGGCCGCCAGGACGACCGGCATGACCGGATCGGCGGAGTAGTCGCCGACGGCCAGGTCACCGGCGTAGGCGGACAGGTCGATGCCGGGCCCGAGCGCCGCGGGCAGGCCGAGGCCGAGGGCGAGCCCGGCGAGCGAGGTGATGAGGATCAGCGGGAGGATCTCCAGCACGGTCAGCCCCCGCGCCTGCCGGTCCGACAGCCCCAGCGTGCGCAGGAACGACAGCGCCCTGGCCCGGTCGGCCGCGCCGATCACCAGCGTCACCAGCACGGCGATGAGCGCGTAGACCGCCAGGGCGACGGCGGTGATGAGCAGGATGTTCTGGACGGTGCCGGTCATCGGGTCGTCCTCGATCGCGGCGAGGGCCTGTTCCTGCGAGGTCAGCTCGGCCTTGGGCTGTCCCGTGGCCGCCAGCAGCGCCGCGTGATCCGCCTCGCCCTTGATCAACAGGGTGTTGACGCCGGGCCGTTTGTTCGTCGCGAAGGGCAGCACGATGAACTTGCCACGGGGGTAGAAGCCGGGCAGCGAGGCGATCTCGCCGGCCGTGGTGACCTTCATCCGCTCGTACCAGGCGATCTCGAACGTGCCGCGTCCGCGCAGCTCGTGGGAGACCAGCACCGGGATCCCCGAGGCCCCCGAGGCGGTGAGGGGCACGCTGATCGGCGCGCCGTCCAGCAGCCGCCGCCATTGGGCCAGGTCGACGGCGATGATGTCGGCCCGCTCGCCGCCGTAGCCGATCTGCGCGGTGGCGGTCTGCGCGGGCACGAGCAGACGTACGCCGGGCACCTTGCGCACCCGCTCGATGGCGTCGGGTGGCAGCTCCACGGGCGAGGTCAGCTTGATCGGCGCCCCAACGCTCTGCCAGGACGCCAGGCGCTGCGTGGTGGACAGCCCGCCGGAGATCACCGTCCCGAACACCGACACGGCCAGCGCGGGCAGCAGGATCAGCACCGGCAGCACGCTGGCGGATCTGGCCCGGGCCGCCCTGGTCAGGCCCAGGAAGGGCACGGCGAGGCGGCCGCGCGCGGCCAGCCGTACGAGCAGCTTGAGGGGGAGGGGATAGCAGCGGATGGTGATCAGCGCGGCGGCGACCGTGAGCGCGACCGGCACGAACAGCAGGAACGGGTCCTGGCCGCCGGTCGTCAGGCCGCGGGCGCGCAGCAAGTACGCGCCGGCCAGCGCCAGGCCGACGACCAGCAGCTCCAGGGTGATCCGCCGGGCCGACGGGCGGGCGGCGGCCACGTCGTCGCGGCGCTCGTGCAGGGGCGTCCGGTGCGTCATGGCCAGCCGCGCGGCCGCGTAGCCGACGGCGGTGAGGGGCACGAGGGCGGGCCCCGCGTGGGCGATCCACGGCACCGGCCCCGGCACCAGGAAGGCCAGCCCCCACCCGGCCAGCGCCGCGGGCACCACCGCGAGCGCCACGAGCGCCGCACCGGTACCCGCCACCTGCCGCAGCGACCCGCCGCGCGCCCGCGCCAGCGCGAGCGGGTGATCGATCCGCTCGGCCAGCAGTTGCACGGCCAGCACGAGCACCCCGAGCGCCACGACCAGCAGGCCGCCGAGCACCAGGAACATCACGGTCTGCGCGGTGCCCAGCGCGGTCCCGAACGTGTCCAGCAGCCCCGGCAGCTCCGTCTCCAGCCGGTACTGGCTGTCGGCGCCCGCCGGTTGCAGCGTGACCACGTGCCCGTAGTCCTCGACGGCGGCGCGCAGCTCGGGCACGTCGAGAGAGGCGGCCGCGGTGGGAGCGACCGGCAGGACCCAGCTGTAGATCAGGTTGCGGTCGGCGCCGCTCAGGGCGGCCAGGCCGGCGGACGAGATCAACGCGGTCGTGCGCCGCTCCAGCTCCAGCTTGCCGGGCGGCTGGACCTGCGTGACGTGCAGGACGTCGATGTCGTGGCTCCAGTAGCGGGCGCCGGGGTCCTTCGCCCTGAACACGCCCACGATCTTGACCGCGGCGTAGTCGCTCTCACCGAGGATCCGCACGTCGCCGATCTTCAGCGGCATCGTGGTGCGGGCCTCCTCCACGATGCCCACCTCGAACAGCGGGATCTCCGACCCGCTCCAGCGCGTGGTCGTCGGCTTGCCCGGCGCCCGGCCGTCGACCCACTCGACCCGCCGTTCGCCGTCCGACAGCCAGGCGAGGTTGATGTAGGTCTGCCCGCCCGACAGGTGGACCGGCGTGTCGTACGTCTTCGCGCTCATCTGGCCGGGGGCCGAGACGAGCGGCCGCAGCCGGGGCGGCACGAGCGAGCGGAGCCGGGCGTCCCTGGAGGCGAACTGCCCGGGCTCGTGCAGGTCGTCCGGCCCTCCGCGCGACCTGGTCTGTACGGTCAGGTCGGCGAGCTGCGCGGGCGCGTCCTGGAGAGCCCGGTGGAGCGCTTCGTCGTACGAGCCCTGCAGCACCCGCGGCAGCCCCGCCACGAGCAGGCAGGCGCTCAACGTCAGCAGGGACAGCATGGCCATCGCGCCCAGACGTACCTGGGCCAGGCGCAGGATCCTCACAAGTCCTCCTGACGCTGTCCACGCAGGTTGCGGGCCAGTACGGCGACGATGCCGAGCAGCACCGCGGCCACCAGCGCCAGCATGGCCGCGGTCGCCGCCCACGGGATGTCGAGCAGCACGTCCGGCGTGACGGCCGCGGCCTGCCCGGTGAGCACGATGTGCGGCACGACCAGGACGCCCACGACGACCGCCAGCGCCGTGCCCGCCACCAGCGACAACCCGATGACGAACGCCTGCTCGACCGCCAGCAGCCCGAACACCTGCCGGTAGCTCACCCCGAGCGCTCGCAGGATCGCGAACTCGGCCATCCGCTCCCGCGCCGCGACGGTGGCGTTCACCACGAAGCCGAGCGCCGCGAACGCCAGCGCCGCCGCGAAGCCCAGGATCAGCGCCCCCTGCAGCCCACTGGCCAGCGGGTCGTCGCGCAGCCGCTCGGCGAGCTCGCGCTGGTCGACCGCGGTGACGTCCCACTCCGGCCGCTTCTTCAGCGCCGCGAGCGCGGGCCCGGTGTCACCGTCCTGGGCGGCCAGCCACCATTCGGTGGCCGGTCTGGGGATCTGTCCCCCCGCCAGGCCGTACGCCTGAAGGGTGGCCCAGTCGGCCAGGACGGCGGGCTGGTCCGCGGCGGTCGTCGGCATGCGGTCGACCAGGCCCGCGACCTTGACCTCGACGATCCGCCGATCCAGGTTGACCCGGCCCACCTGGCCCGCTGTGAGCTTGAGCGAGGCGGCCAGGTCGGTGGTGAGCACCACGGGCAGCGGGCCGGACAACACGCCGAAGGCGACCGCGACCGGCTGTGATCCGGTCGCCTTGAGCGAGATCGGGCGATCCGCGCTCAGACCGGTCACCGTGACCTGCGCGCTGCCGCTCTCCGGCGGATTGGCGACCAGGCCGCGGACGGACAGCGGGTAGGTGATCTTCCCGGTCCGCCCGGCGATCTCCGTGAGGTCGAGGTCGATCTGGTTGTCGCCCGGATGGAGCAGGCCCAGGGGCAGCTCGCGCCAGACGCCGAGCGCGTCCGAGACCATGATCCGCAGCGACACCGCGGCGTCGGCGCGGGCCCGCAACGTGAGCGTCGTGGGCCTGCCCGGCAGCTCCAGCGGGGCACCCCGCGGCCGGCCCGAGGCGAGCACCCGCGCCAGCTCCGCGACCGATCGCGCCGACAGGTCGGGCCGCAGCTGGAAGAGCCGGTCGAGCTTGCCGGCGTCGAGTCCGAGCAGGACCGCGCCCTCGCCACTGAGCTGGACCGGGCCGCGGAAGGCGGGCGAGGCCGTCGTGACGCCCGGCAGCGCGGCGAACGCGCTGCCGCGCCCGAACGTGCCCAGCTCGGGACCGTCCGGCGGCCCGGAGATCCGCAGGTCGGCACCGGCCTGATGGCGGGCCTGGTCCTGCTGGGAGCCGCGCCAGGTGGCGGCCGTGGCCATGGACACGATGCCGATCGCGATGGCCATGGTCAGCAGCAGCGCGGGCCCCGCGTACTTGAGCGGCCGCCGGCTGACCTGCCAGACGCCGAGCGCCGGGGCGAGCGTGGGCCGCCTGGCGGTGATCCGCTCGGCCAGCTTCGAGACGCGGGGCACCAGGCGCAGGCCCAGCATGCCGCCGGTGAGCAGCGCCAGGGCCGGTCCCGAGACGATGAGCGGGTCGATGCCGAGGTCACCGGCGGCGGTCGCGGTGACGGGCGCGCCGTAGCGGCGCAACTGCCAGATGGCCAGCCCCGCGACCACCAGCAGCGCCAGGTCCGCCCCGGCCCGCTCGATCAGCCCGCGCCCGCCGCTGCGGCCGCGCGTCGACTGCTCCTCCACGTAGGTACGCCGGGCGCCCGCGAGGGCCGGGAGCATGAGGAGTACGGCCGAGGCCAGGGCCACGCCGATCGAGACCGCGAAGGTGCCCAGATCGGGCGAGGGCGTCAGCCGTACACCGGAGGCCTTGATCCAGGGCAGCGTGTTGACCAGGGCCAGCAGCGGCGGGCCGAGGAAGGGCGCGACGATCGCGCATGGGACGGCCACCAGCAGCGCCTCGCCGCCCGCCAGCGCGGCCAGCCGCAGCGTGCCCGCGCCGCGCGAGCGCAGCAGCGCCACCTCCATGCGGCGGTGGTCGGCGAGCAGGCGGGCGGTGAGCATGAGCGCGTACGCGGCCAGCAGCAGCAGCTGGAGCACCGGGATCAGCATGGTGGAGCGGGCGACCAGGGCGGCGGTGCCGAGCTGGGCGAGCATCTCGGGCAGGCGGCTGGTGGCGGTGCAGCTCGCGCAGCCGTTCGCGTGGAGTCGGTCGCGCAGCTCGGTCACCCGGGCGGCGAACGGCCGCAGCTGCTCCGGTGACAGAGCGCGCAGGTCGGGGACGGCGGTCCAGGTGGCGTTGACGTTCGTGGCGAAGCGGCTCAGGAACGTCTCGCGGGGGACCATCAGCGGGCCGTAGGTGGTGTACTCGCCCGTCTCGACGCCCCTGGTGAGCAGCTGCTCGCCGGTCCAGCGGTCGCCGAACGGGTCGTTGAGCTGGAAGACGCCGGTGACGCGGACGGTGACCGCCTTGTGGTCGAGGCGGCCTTCGGTGGTGATCTCCTGACCCGCCTTGACGCCGATCGCCGTGGCCGCCGACAGGGAGATCGCGGCCTCGACCGTCTTGGTTGTGGTGGCGCTCGGCCAGGTGCCGGAGATCAGCTTGGCGTGGGCGTCGAGGGCGTCATAGCTGCCGAACCTGAGCAGCTCGGGGGTCTTTCGGCTCTCCTGGCCCGGCCGGACGTAGGAGTCGGAGCGGAAGGCGGTCGTGATGGCGGCGGGCCCGCCCGCGTAGGCTCTGGCGAGCTCGGCGCGGATCGCCCGGTCGAGCGCCGGGAACGTCTCGCCGGTGACGGGCGTGGCGATGGTCGCGGCCACCTGGCCCAGGGGCGCGGTCTCCATCGTGCGGCGCACGCCCACCTCGGCGATGGTGGAGGCGTACATGGTCAGCGCGACCAGCGTCGTGGTGGCCAGCAGGATCGACCCGAACGCGGCCAGCAACAGCAGCGGCTCGCTGAACGCCCGTTTGACGACCAACGGCCCCCGCATGTGCCCCCCTTGTCCTGTTTAGTGAACCTTTGGGCATTCAGCTGGGGGAGGGCAAGGCGATCTTCGCAACGGTGACGGACCTGATGCGGCGGTGTGATATCGAAATCGTGACACAAAAAACGCCGCACCCCTTGACGGCGGTGCGGCGCTCTGGCGCCTTGCTCTTTGGGCGAGCTTGGCTGGGCCTTACTTGGCGGCCAGGGTGGCTGCCTGCTTGGCGATCGCCGACTTGCGGTTGGCGGCCTGGTTCTTGTGGATGACGCCCTTGCTGACGGCCTTGTCGAGCTGGCGGGCGGCGGCCCGCTGCAACTCGGCGGCCTGCTGGGCGTCGCCCTGCTCGGCGGCCTCGCGGAACTTGCGCACGGCCGTCTTCAGCGAGGACTTGACCGCCTTGTTGCGCAGGCGAGCCTTCTCGTTCTGCTTGTTGCGCTTGATCTGGGACTTGATGTTCGCCACGAAGAAGCCTCGGTAAAGTCTGAGTGATGGATGGGGCGCGCGGGCTCGTGAGAGGGGCGCGCCACACGCAGTTGTACAGGTTACCAATAACCCAGAGGGCAGCTCAAATCAACACCCTGGGAATTGGAGTCTCGGACCAGTGTACGGCCTCAGGAGAGCCACTCGGTGGTGTATTCGCGCCAATCCTCCTCCGTTGCGGCGAAATCGACGTACAGGGCCAGGCCGAACCGCTCCCGCCTGCCATGGTCCGACAGGGCCAGCTTGGCGCCCTGGGCGGCCATGGCGACGCTCTCGGCGGCGTCGCTCCACCCGATGCCGTGGTCGTGGTAGGCGGGGGCGCCCACGAGGACCAGCTTCGTCTCCGGGACGAGGTCGAGGGCGAGGGTGGCCTGCCGTACGACATAACCCCCATAAAGGGACTGCAGGGGGGTGAAGGAGTCGTACGTCATGATGGCCACCTGGTCGACGCGGTCGGCGGCCTCCTTGAAGAAGCCGCTCGACCAGTACTTGTCGTGGCCGAGGATCGCCCGGGTGGGCAGGCGGACGAGAGGGTACGGCTCGATCTGGGGCGTCGAGATCGACAGCAGCTTGGTGTACCGGCGGGTTCTGTCGAGGAGGTCGAGGAACTCGCGGTCGCCGTCACCGATCGGCTCGAAGTTGTAGTGGATGCCGTCGAAGCCGGTCTTCATGATGGCGGCGACTCCGGCCAGGACGTTCTCGCGGGACCTGGCGTCGTCGAGGTCGAGGAAGCCGTCGACCTTCTGGCCGAGCCAGGCGGAGATGCGGACGCCGGGGAGGTACCGCCGCCCCCATTGAACGAAATTTCTGGCGTTGGGGTATTTATCGGGATTTAGCTGGCCGTCCTTGTCGAACGGACCCGCGTGGACGTACAGGTCCTTGATGCCGGTGGCGCGCAGGCGTACCGCGAGTCGCTCCACATCCTGCTCCGTACGGCGGCCGTCGACCCACGCGTGGCCGAGCCAGAGAGCGTCGTTACCCGTGCTCTTCGCCCAGGCCGCCGGGGCACCGGTAAACTGGAGGCGGAGCGCGCCGGCCAGGAGGCCGATCAGCGCGACGACGATGGCCAGGGCCAGCGCGACAAGGCGCAGGCCACGGCGAATGGCGGTTCGGGCAATCACCCGGGCATGTCACCATGAAAGACGCTTGACCTCAACCCTGTCGAAACGGACTTCGGTGCGCACTCAGCCTGGCCAGACCGACCCCGCGTTGATCCGCAACTTCTGCATCATCGCGCATATCGACCACGGCAAGTCGACCCTTGCCGATCGGATGCTGCAGATCACCGGCGTGGTCGACGACCGCTCCATGCGCGCCCAATACCTCGACCGGATGGACATCGAGCGGGAGCGCGGCATCACCATCAAGTCGCAGGCCGTGCGGCTGCCCTGGGACGGCCACGTCCTCAACATGATCGACACACCCGGCCACGTCGACTTCACCTACGAGGTGTCCCGGTCGCTGCAGGCGTGCGAGGGCGCGGTCCTGCTGGTCGACGCCGCCCAGGGCATCGAGGCCCAGACGCTGGCCAACCTCTACCTGGCCATGAACGCCGACCTGCACATCATCCCGGTGCTCAACAAGATCGACCTGCCCGCCGCGCAGCCGGAGAAGTTCGCCGAGGAGCTCGCGGGCCTGATCGGCTGCGACCCGTCCGACGTGCTCAAGGTCTCGGGTAAGACCGGCGCCGGCGTACGCGAGCTGCTCGACCACGTGGTGCAGACCGTCCCCGCGCCGGTGGGCAAGGCCGACGAGCCCGCCCGCGCGCTGATCTTCGACTCGGTCTACGACACCTACCGGGGCGTCGTCACCTATGTCCGGGTCTTCGACGGCCACCTGGGCAAGCGCGAGCGCATCCTGATGATGTCCACCCAAGCCGCCCACGAGACGCTGGAGATCGGCGTCATCTCGCCCGAGCCCAAGGTGTCGGACCGGGGGCTGGGCGTCGGCGAGGTGGGCTACCTGATCACCGGCGTCAAGGACGTGCGCCAGTCGCGCGTCGGTGACACCGTCACCTCGGTCGCCAAGGGCGCCACCGAGATGCTGGCAGGCTACGACCACCCCAAGCCGATGGTGTTCTCCGGCCTCTACCCCATCGACGGCGACCAATATCCCGAGCTGCGCGAAGCCCTCGACAAGCTCCAGCTCAACGACGCCGCGCTGATCTACGAGCCGGAGACCTCGGCCGCGCTCGGCTTCGGCTTCCGCGTCGGCTTCCTCGGCCTGCTCCACATGGAGATCGTCCGCGAACGGCTGGAGCGCGAGTTCGGCCTGTCGCTGATCTCCACCGCGCCCAACGTCGTCTACCGCGTGGTCATGGAGGACGGCTCCGAGCTGACCGTCACCAACCCGTCGGAGTTCCCCACCGGCGGCAAGATCTCGCAGGTCTTCGAGCCGGT
Source organism: Nonomuraea aurantiaca (assembly GCF_020215705.1). GTDB lineage: Bacteria > Actinomycetota > Actinomycetes > Streptosporangiales > Streptosporangiaceae > Nonomuraea > Nonomuraea aurantiaca. The sequence goes on from NZ_JAIWNB010000003.1 coordinate 151,008, forward strand.
GACCAAGTCGACCATCCTGGCCCCCGCCGAGTTCATCGGCGTGATCATGGAGATATGCCAGGGCCGGCGCGGTCAGCTCCGCGGCATGGACTACCTGTCGGAGGACCGGGTCGAGATCCGCTACACGCTGCCGCTCGGCGAGATCATCTTCGACTTCTTCGACCAGCTCAAGTCGCGCACCCGGGGCTACGCCTCGCTCGACTACGAGCCCGACGGAGAGCAGGAGTCGGAGCTGGTCAAGGTCGACATCCTGCTCCAGGGCGAGGCCGTCGACGCCTTCAGCGCCATCGTCCACAAGGACAAGGCCTACGCCTATGGCGTCGACATGGCCAAGAAGCTGCGCGAGCTGATCCCCAGGCAGCAGTTCGAGGTGCCGATCCAGGCGGCCATCGGCGCCCGCGTCATCGCCCGCGAGAACATCCGCGCCATCCGCAAGGACGTCCTGGCCAAGTGCTACGGCGGCGACATCACGCGTAAGCGCAAGCTGCTGGAGAAGCAGAAGGAAGGCAAGAAGCGGATGAAGATGGTCGGGCGGGTCGAGGTGCCGCAGGAGGCGTTCGTCGCGGCACTGTCGACCGACTCCAGCGCCGACAAGACCAAGAAGTAGCCCCTCCGGAGGCGATACAAGAAGTTCGGCCTCATCCCGAGCGCCGCCGATCAACATCGCGCACCAGGCCAAGAAACTGGACGAGGGTGGCCCAGCGATTCTTCGCCCGCCACCCCGACGGGATCGGCCTCGACCTCGGAGCCGGCCTGGACAGCCGGGTGCTGCGCATCTCCCCACCGCCCACCGCCGACTGGTACGACATCGACTTCCCCGAGGTCATCGCCGCCCGGCGGCAACTGCTGCCCGCCCGCGCCACCCCGCATGCCATCGCCGCCGACCTGACTGATCTCCTTGGTGGACCGCCTCATCGGCCACTTCCCAAGCGGGGAGATAGCCTTCAACGGGTACGGCAGCTTCCACGTCTGGGCCCAGCGGCACCTTCCCATGGCCGCCACCCAAGCCGTCAGGGACATCACCAAGTTCCCCGGCCTCGACGATCCCCGGGACGCCGAACGCTGGCACCTCAAGCTGAAGCTGGTCAGGGAGATCCTGTGCACCCGAGAGCCTGAGGTCGCCCTGTTCCCGCCGGTCCTTCGCTGGTGGACCCGTCTAGGCGCGCTGAGCGCGGCCCTATCCCGCCGGGGCAACGTCGTACTCCACTACCGCTTTTAGAGAGCTTGAGCGTCGGCAGCCCGAGCACATCCCTACCCGCGTCTTCTGCGGTCGAGCACATCCTCTACTCGTACTCGCGCCTAGCACGTCCTCTACGGCCCGAGCACGTCCTCTGCAGCGAGCGTCTCCTGCCCACACCGAGCACGTCCCCTATCCGCGCCGAACACATCCGCTACAGCCCGAGCACGCCTGGGACGCCGGCCAGGGCGCGCCAGCGGGCCGCCGGGTCGTCCACCAGGCGGCGGGCCGCCAGATCGAGCAGCCCGCCCACGCTGGTCATCTCGGCCGCCAGCCGCCCGTCGGCATGCCTGAACTCCTGCGCGATCCTGAACGTCTTCCCCTCACCCCACAGGAACGCGCACGTCACCTCCACCTCGTCGCCGCCGCGCAACTCGCCGAGGCAGCGGATGGTGTTCTCCAGGGTCACCGGGCCCACGCCCGAGCCCAGCATGTCGTCGACCGAGATGCCCGCCGCGCGCAGGCACTCCCAGCGGGCGTGGTCGCCGTACTGGTGATAGACGGCGCTGTTGACATGGCCCTGCGAGTCAAGCTCATAGCCGCGTACGGCGATGCGCACGGAAAAGGTCATGCCCGGCCCTCCAGCCAGGTGTGCGACTTCGCGGTGAGGTAACGCAGACCGTCGTCGCGGATCTCGGCCCAGTCGCCCCGCGCCCACCCGCCGGTCGTCTGCGGGGCGAACCCATGCCGCTGGAACAGCACCGATGCCTCCTTCTGCGTCAGCCCTCGCCGCCCCACTCCTCGATGACCCGGGCCGTCCGCTCGTCCTCCCCGGCATCCTCCGCCTCGCCGAGGGCGGCGGCGAGCTCCTCGAACCCACGGGCGATCAGCCGGAGCGCGGCCTGTGTGCGAGCGACATCCATCCCTGCGAAGGAGTATGAAACGTTCATCGATCAGTGGAGCCCGCTGGCGCCCCCGATAGCTGCCGGCGCGGTGACCGCTGCCGCGGCGGTACGGGCCCGAACCGAGGTCATGGACGTCTACCGCCGCTTCCCGGTGCTGCCTGTTGTCCTTCTGCCGCCAGAGTGGCCGCGCAGAGGTGCCCGGGGCCTATTTGTCCAGGTCTGCGACGGTCTCTTGCGGCCTGGGCAGGACCACGTCCGTGCCGTGGTGGCCAGCGTCGCGGACGGACATTGCCCCGCAATCCAGGCGCCCACGGTCGCGGATATGGCCGCCGGGATTCGTCAGGCCGCGGACTGATCCCTCCGCACCACGTCATCTATGCCAGCCGCCGTCGGTTTCCATCGACGTTGACACTTAATCGCACCGCAGTAACACTTCACCCGCCTCAGCCTCACATCCGGTGCACACCGGAGCGCCGGATGTGACGCAAGTCACCCTCCACCTGTGGTATCTGAGGAGGCACATCACATGGCAGACGAGGCTCCCCAGCACAATTCCTTTCCGTCAGATGGCCGTGTGCCTGGCCCACCTGGCTCTCCGAGGTTCGTCGCCCTCTTGCTCCTCACCCTGCTGGCCGTACCGCTCGCGACGCCGGCCGGGGCGGTGACGGACCTGGCGCTGAGCAAGACCGCGAGCGCCGACTCCAGCCAGTCCGGTCGCGGCCCTTCTCTGGCCAACGACGGCGACACCGCCACCCGCTGGTGCGCCGCCGATGGCAGTACCGGCCACTGGTGGCAGGTCGACCTCGGAAGCGCGGCGACGCTGAGCGGCACGGAGGTGCGCTGGGAATTCGCGCGTAACTACCGCTCCCAGGTGTCAGTGTCCGCTGACGGCGTCACCTGGACGCGGGTGGCAGACCGTACGGCGAGCACGGCCACCGCGCAGGTGCAGAGCGACGCCTTCACCGCGACCGCCCGGTACGTGCGGATCACGGTGACCGGGCTCGCGGCGTCCACATGGACGAGCATCGCCGACTTCAAGGTCTTCGGCGCCGACACCGGCACCCCGCCAGGGCCCGCGCCCGATCCAGCGCTGCGTGCCAGGTGCACCGGCACCTCCCCGATCACCTGCCACCTCGACGTCTCACCAGGCGAGTATGACGTGACCGTGGTCCTGGGCGACGCGAGCGCGCTTGGCGCGACCACCCCGTGCTGGTGACCCCGGCGGCCGCCCTCATATGCAGCGGAAGCACGGCAACGCCCAACCGCGGATTCGTGACCGAGACCTTCGACGTCGGCACGGTCACCGGCACCCCGGTCATCGACCTCCACAAACTGAGCTACACCCGCTACAGCAGCCTGCGCTTCTGCCCGTTCAACGGCGACTACACCTCCGGCCCCGTCGGCGCGTTCTTCGCCGACGACCACACACTTCGAGGCGGCCGGGGTCCGGCAGATCGCCGGCCTGGTCACCACGGCGGTACGCGATCAGCAACTCTCCCTCACCGCTTACCTGCGGCCTTGATCGACTCGCCTCCCAAGGGCGACGTCACACGGCGCGGGATGTTGAGGTCAACATCCCCCTTCAGCCCGTCGGCAACACGCACCGCGAGATTGGGGCAACACCGTGACAAACCATCTGCGTCCCCTCCGCCTAATCCTGCTCAGCGTTCTGAGTGCGCTGGCCCTGGTACCAGTAGCGGCCCTCGCGAGCGCCCAACCGGCCAGCGCCGACACCAGCCAGTTCAGGGGGGTGAACTGGGCTGTACCCGGCGACAACTTCGTCAGAGGCCCGCTCGTCCTCGATGGGCTGACCCAATCCGACAGCTACGCGACCGTCCAGGCCAAGGCGGACGCCATCTACAACGGGTTTGAGAGCCAGCTCGGCGTCAACACCGTGCGGTTACCGGTCAACACCCACACCGTCGGTTCGTCGTGGTGGAACGCCTACCGCGGAACTATCGACGCCGCTACCGCCAGGGGGCTCAAAGTCATCCTCGCCTACTGGGAGGACGCCGCGGCCTCAGGCGGCCGGATAACCGACACGGCCGCCTTCAACGCGATGTGGAACACCGTGACCGCCCAGTACGGCTCCAACGACCTGGTCTACTTCGAGCCGATGAACGAACCCCACGGCTACAGCGCCTCCGAGTGGACCAACTTCGCCGCCTCGTGGATCAACGCCCGCTCGTCCATACCGAGGGGCCGGATCCTCGTGGGCGGCACCGGTTACAGCCAGGACCTCAGGCCGGTCTGTGCCGACAACCGCTTCAGCGGAACGCTGCTGTCCTATCACCACTACGCCTTCTTCTACGGCGAGAAGGACTATGCCGGCTGGGTCCAGAGCTTCCGCGAGCGGCTGGGCACCTGCGCCTCCCGCGCGGTCACGACCGAGTTCGGCGCTCAGATGGACCTCGGCCTCAATTACAACGACGCGGGCAGCACCAACAACTTCGTCCGCTACTTCCGCGCGGACACCGATTCCATGCGGGACCTGCACATGGGTTCTGTCTACTGGCCAGCGCTCGGGGGAAAGAACAGCGGGAACGGCTACGACCATTACTCCATGTTCGCGCTCCAAGGCAGCGGCACCAACCTGACCTTGAGCATCCGCAACGCCACCGGCGCCGCGCGCCTCAGGTACGGCTGGGGCGACGGTGGGACTGGCACTCCCGGAATGGTCACCCTCACGGCATCGAACTCGGGCAAGTGCGTCGATGTCGTCAGCGCGTCCACGGCGGACGGGGCCGAGATCGCCCAATACGGCTGCAGCGGCGGCGGCAACCAACGGTGGGAGTTCCGCGACCTTGGCACCGGCTACTACCAGATCGTCGCCGGGCACTCCGGCAAATGCCTCGATGTGGATGCGGCCTCGACCGCCAACAACGCCAGGATCATCCAGTGGACCTGCGGCAGCGGGCAGAACCAGCAATGGCAGGTACAGGACGCTGGCAGCGGCCGGGTGCGACTGATCGCACGCCACTCCGGCAAATGCCTTGACGTCCCGAGCAACTCCACCGCCGACGGCACCCGCCTGATCCAGTACGCCTGCGGCAGCGGGCAGAACCAGCAGTTCACGCGGAATGCTGCATAAGCTCAATAACGCCCAGCGGCGCGCCGCTGGGCGTCGGACGGGGGCGAGGCCGTTTCGGCGTCCGCAAACGACCAGCCGTAGAACCGCAGGTAACCTGACGTCTCCTCGCCAGGCGCCGCCTTCAACAGCTCGTTGGCCCGCTCCATGTCGGCGTCCGGCCGACCGCCCGCGAGTCCACAGCCCTGGTTCCCCGTGTACGCCGGGGATTCTGTCGGTGGCGCCCGCTACCTTGCTGTCCGAACACCTGTGCGATAGGAGGATGGCATGATTGCCGCTGAGCAATTCGAGCGTGCCGCTGTTCTGGGGGTCGCCGTGGCGGAGGAGATGCGGCGGTTGCTGAGGCTCCACGCGGTGCCGGCCGGGGCGGCGGGTGATGGCACCGTCCTGGTCGACGTGCCCTATCCCGATGCGGCCGTGGTGGTGGCCGTGCTCGATGTGGCCGCCGACTGTTTCGGCGAACGCGGCGGCTCGGTCGAGGAGACCCGCCAGGCCGCGCTGGAGACGGTCTTACAACTGGCAGGCTTTGATGACGAGTCCCAGCTCAACCACATGGGGGTCACGGGTCCGGGCGGACGAGACCGCGGCGGTACGCGTACGTGACGGCCTGCGCGCGGTCTCTCAGACGGGCCTTGGCGAAGAGGTTGTTGATGTGGGTCTTGACGGTGGCCTCGCTGATGAAGAGGCGGGTGGCGACCTCGCTGTTCGACAGGCCGTCGGCGATGAGCCGCAGCACTTCGACCTCGCGCCGCGTCAGGCCGTCGCGCGCCTCATCACTCCCTGCGGTACTCCCTGTGGTGCTGTCTCCGTTGCCGGAAGCGGGCCGTTCGGCAGTCGCGTCCGGTCTGGCGGCAGTTGGTCGTTCGGCGGTCGTGTCCGGTGCGGCGGTCATGTTCGGTGCGGCGGAAATTGCCCGATCGGTGGTCATGTCCGGTCTGCTGGAAGCTCGTCGTTCGGCTATCGCGTCCGGCCTGCTGGGGGCCGGTGCGGGTGGCTGCTCGCGCGGGTCGGGGGCAGGACGTTCATCCCAAGCCCGGCCGGCGTCGGATGCCGTCATGGTGTCGAGGAGACGGCGCTGGACGGAGGGGTCGAGCTGGGCGTTACCGCTGACGACAGTGGCGATGGCCTTGGCGATCTCGTCCGAGTCAGCGCTTTTGGTCAGGAAGCCGCGTGCCCCTGCCCTGAGCGCGGCGAACACCGACTCGTCGTCCGAATACGTGGTGAGCACCACGACCTGGGTGTCCGCGTGTTCGGCGCGGATGCGGCGGGTGGCCTCCACACCGTCCATGCGCGGCATCCGGAGGTCCATCAGCGCCACGTCGGGCCGCCGCTCCGCGACCAGGCGGAGCGCCGCCTCGCCGTCCCCCGCCGAACCGACCACCTCGATCCCCGGCAGCAGTCCGAGCAGCAGGACCAGCCCCTCGCGGACGACAGACTGGTCATCGACGACTACGACCGTGATGCTCATGATCCGGCCACCGTAGCCCACTGGGCGAGACCGGCGGGGTTGTCGAAGGTGCGGAGGCCCTGCGGGCGGCAGCCTAGGAGGCTGGCAGGTGGGCGCGAGTCGCCGTTCATCTCATCCGTCGAGGGGTTCACGCCGGGACCCACAAATGGACGCGGAAACCGTCTGTCGTCTCGCCCGCCGACAGGGTGCCGCCGAGAAGCTCGGCTCGTTCGCTCATGCCCACGAGGCCATATCCTCCCCCAGGCGTGCCTCGCTCGGCTGCGGCGGGGTTGGTGATGCGGAGATCGCATGAGCCGGGCTCGTACACCAGGCTGATCGTGGCCGGAGAGCCGGGAGCGTGGCGCCGTACGTTCGTCAACGCCTCCTGGGCGGTACGCAGCAGGGCGAGCTCCGTTTCCGGAGGCAAGCGGTGTTCCGTGCCTGAGACGTGCAGCGTGCACGCCCGGTCGGTGGTCGCCTGGAACTCCTCCGCCAGCGTCCGAAGCGCCTGCGGAAGGGCAGGCGCGTCTTCGCGCAGGGCCGACACCGCGCGCCGGGCTTCCTCGAGTCCGGATTTGGCCAGGTCGCGCGCGCGGACGACGCGGTCGAGCGCTTCGTCGGTCTTGTCCGCGCGGAGCAGGAGCTTGGCGCCCTCCAGGTGTACGAGTTGCGCCGACAGCGAGTGGGCGAGGATGTCGTGGATCTCTCTGGCGATCCGTGCTCTTTCGGCGAGTACGGCCTCGCGGGCCTCGGCGGCTCTGGCCGCCCGGCGTTCCTTGACCGAGTACGCCACCAAGAACACCAGGCAGGCACTGAGGATGAGGCTGAGATCGCGACCCAGCCGCCCGTAGATCGCCCCCTCCACGAGCAGCCCGCCGACGGCCAGAACGCCGATGGGCACCGAGTGGCGCAGCGGCAGCCGGACCGCCGATATGCCAAGGCAGTACAGCAGTACGGCGAGTGCCGGACCGCCGTCGACCACCGCGTCGAGGATGATCGCGAGAACGACCGACAAGCCGAGCGCGATTGCCATGACCGGCGCCCGGGACGTGATCGCCGCGATGGGAGGTCGGGCCGCGATCGCTCTGAGGGACTGGCGGGCCGCGATCGTGATGCGGGACGCGCGGGAGGTGATCGTTCTGACCAGTACGCCGAAGGCGACTCCCTTTCGCGACACACCGACGGGCTCGGACGGGCGTGACGCCACGTGGTCCATTAGTGGTCGGGGCATCACTTGATCCTGAGGTGGTCGGGACGGTGCTCGGTCTGGCTGCGGTCGAGGCGGCGGTGGGGGTGGTGGTGGGGGTGGTGGTGAAGGATGCGGGGCCTTCTGGTCCTGCCGGAGTGTGGACATGTTGCGGGTCAAAGCGAGTTGGACGACGAGCAGCATGATCACTATGGCAGAGGTCAGTGTGGTGACCGTCAGGCCGGTGCCGGTCAAACCAAGCGTGGGCTTGGCCCGTATCTGTGCCCATACGAACACCACGATCGCCCCCAACCGCAGGACGAAGGGGACGATCTTTGACGGGCCAGGCATCACTCCACGAAATTATCCGCCCGCAGGGTCGTACCGGAAAGGGCGCGGCCGCGACGGGCGACGAGCAGGGCCTGGGCGCCGATGGTAAGGCCGACGAAGAACAGGATGCCGGAGGTCGAGACGCTCAGGCCGAGGGCGGTGCCGGCGAAGTACAGGCCCACGCGGCTCGCGACCGAGGCCAGCCAGGCCAGAAGGGTCAAGGGGGTGGCTTTCGACCAGGTCACCCCGGCCTCGTCCATCCAGACGCGTACGGTCGCGGCGCGGACGGCGCCGAAGACCACGGCGGCGATGGCCTCCACGGCCACGAGGGCCAGGCTGAGGGCAAGCTGGGTGGTGTCGATGAGACCACCGGTCAGCAGGCCCAGCGCGACCAGGGCGGCCGAGACATAGACGATGCCGTTTCTGGCCGTGGGGCGGGTCATCATCTGCCGGTAGACGACGAAGATGACGACGGCGGGGATGAGCAGCGCGCTCAGCAGGGGATCCATGGGTCTGACGTTAGGGAGGAGCGGTGTGGCGGCGGATCGGACTGGGGGTTGAGTCCTGGATCTCCACCCTGGGGTGGAGAGCGCGGGCAGGCCGGTGCGCGGGGGTGAAAGTGCGGAGAGCTGCGGGCCCGACGAGGCTGGTGCGCGGGCGAGGTCAGAGGGCCGGTGTGCGGGTCAGACGTGAAGGCGGTGTGCGGGCGCGGCAGGAAGCGCGCCCGCACACCACGATCACCCGGACCGCACGAGCGGTGCTGTGATCACCGCAGTACCGAGTACAGCGCCGACGTCAGTGAGGCGCGGGAGTCGTCCTGGTCGATTGACCACATCATCGACCCGCCCAGCCCCCTGAGCCGGATGTAGGCCGCCTTCTGCAGCATGACCGCCGGATCGTCGTACGACCAGAACTCGTTCCCGTCGTACAGCCACAACGTCCCCGTCCGCACGTCTCGGTACCGTTTGCCGGGCTTGGTGGCCAGGTCCTTGTAGTCCTCCGTCCCCGGTCCCCACTTGCCCGGTGCCGGGCCGGTGGCGGGCTTGTACAGGCCGTCGCCGCCGGCCGTGACCCCGGTCCAGCCCTGGCCGTACGCGGGGACGCCGACCACGATCTTGTTCGCGGGAGCGCCGCGTGACAGGTAGTCCCGTACGGTCTGGTCGACGCTGTACCGGATCGGGTTCGGGTCGCGGCGGTCCGTCAGCAGGTTGCCGTTGTGGCCCGTCTGGGGCTCCCAGTTGCCCCGCAGGTCGTACCCCTGGACGGTGGCGAAGTCGAGTTGCTTGAAGACCTGCCGTACCTCGAAGCCGGCGTCGATCTTGGCCGTCGCGGCCGGCAAGAAGGCCGTCAGCTGCGACGACGCGGAGAACGCCCGCAGCCGCGACCGCAGTTCCGCCGTGAAGAGGGTGAAGTTGCGCTTGTCCTCGGGTCTGATGACGTTCCCGTCGGCGCCGGACGAACCGGGCCACTCCCAGTCGAGATCGATGCCGTCGAACACCCCGGCCCCGGCGCCCGCCGCCAGTCCCGGCAGGTCGCCGCGCAGCCACAGGTCGACGCACGACTGCGCCAGCTTCGCCCGGGATTCGGCGGTGAGGACGGCGTCGGAGAAGTAGCGGGAGCCGGTCCAGCCGCCCAGCGAGATCAGCACCTTCAGCCCCGGGTGCTTGGCTTTGAGCTTGCGCAGCTGGTTGAGGTTGCCGTTCAGGGCCTGCCCCGGCGCGTCGGCCACGCCGTCCACGCTCTGCTCGGCGGGCACCGGGCGGTGCCAATCCGCCCAGGGGTCGGCCGAGTAGCAGGTCCCCTCCGCGTTGACGAAGCCGAAGGCGTAGTTGAGGTGCGTCAGCTTGGCGGCGGCGCCGCTGGCCTCGACGTCCTTGACGTGGTAGTTGCGGCCGTAAATGCCCCACTGGATGAAGTAGGCGACGCGTTTGAAGCCGGTATGGGCTTCGGCGGGCACTGCGACCGCCGTGAGTCCCAGGAGGAGTGAGAGTGCGACCAGGATCTTCGTCTTCACGAGGCGTCTCCAGATAGGAAACTTTCCTATTAGTTTTCCGGATCGTAGAGCCGCTGGATCGGGCAGTCAATGGCAGCGGGCAGACTGGAGGCGTGCCATCCACCCTGCCCGACGGCGACGCCGCGCCCTCCTCCGGTGACCTGCCCGCGAGCGCGTTGCGCGGTCTCGGCGAGCGTCCGTTCGGCTTCTACGTGCACGTCCCGTTCTGCGTGACGCGCTGCGGCTACTGCGACTTCAACACCTACACCACCGCCGAGCTGGGCCCCGGTGCCTCGCACCGCGACTACGCCGACACGGCCATCGAGGAGGTACGGCTGGCACGACGTGTCCTCGGTGACGTGGAGCTCCCGGTCGAGACCGTGTTCTTCGGCGGCGGCACGCCCACCCTGCTGCCCGCCGAAGACCTGAGCCGGATCCTCGGCGCGATCGACGCGGAGTTCGGGCTCAAGGCGGGCGCCGAGGTGACCACGGAGGCCAACCCCGAGTCGGTCGACCCGGCCTACCTCGGCAGGCTGCTGGAGGGCGGCTTCAACCGGGTCAGCTTCGGCATGCAGAGCGCCAGGGAGCATGTGCTCAAGGTGCTCGACCGGCAGCACACGCCCGGCCGGGCGGCGCAGGCCGTACTCGAAGCCAAGAAGGCGGGTTTCGAGCACGTCAACCTGGACCTGATCTACAGCACGCCCGGCGAGTCCGACGACGACTGGCGGGCGTCGCTGGAGGCGGCGATCGCCGCCGAGCCCGACCACGTCTCCGCCTACTCGCTGATCGTGGAGGACGGCACGCGGCTGGCCGCCAGGATCAGGCGCGGTGAGCTGCCGATGCCCGACGACGACGTGGCCGCCGACCGCTACCAGATCGCCGACACGCTGCTGGCGGAGGCGGGCTTCCGCTGGTACGAGGTGTCCAACTGGGCCACGGACGACGACGCGCGGTGCCGGCACAACCTGCTCTACTGGACCGGCGGCGACTGGTGGGCCGCCGGCCCCGGCGCGCACAGCCACGTGGGCGGCACCCGCTGGTGGAACGTCAAGCATCCGGCCGCCTACGCGCAGCGCCTGGCCGCGGGCACGTCGCCCGCGCACGCACGCGAAGTGCTCGCCGACGACGACCGCGACGCCGAACGCCTGATGCTGGAGCTCCGGCTGGTCTCCGGCTATCCGGTCGCCGACGTCGCTCCTGGCGCGCGTACGGCGGTCGCGGTGGCGCTGGGCGACGGCCTGCTGGAGCCGGAGCCGTTCAAGGCGGGGCGGCTGGTCCTCACCCTGCGCGGCCGGCTCCTGGCCGATGCCCTCGTACGGGATCTGCTCAGCTGACCATGCGGATGGCGATCGGGTAGCGGTAGTTCTCGCCCTTGTTGGCGGCGATGGCGGCCTGGATGTGGAAGATCAGCGACACGATCCAGATGATGGGGAACAGGATGATCCCGATCAGGACCACCGTCAGCAGGCCCGCGACGACGTAGCCGATGAACATCGTGATCTGGAAGTTCAGCGCCTCGGCCGACTGGTCACGGACATAGGGTGACTCGTCCCGCTTCATCAGATAGATGATCAGTGGGCCGATCCAGGAGACGAGCAGGCCGAGCAGGTGGGCCAGCATGGCCATCGTGGTGTCGTCGCTGCCAGGCCGCGGACCGTAGACGCCGGGGACGTGCGGCGGACGCTGCTGTGGGGCCGCGTAGCCGTAGCCGGGCTGCTCGTAACCGGGCGGCGGCGTGGGCGGCTGCCCGTAACCGTAACCGGGCGACTGCCCGTAGCCACCGGAACCGGGCTGCCCGTAGCCATAACCGGGCTGCGGCCCCGACCCTGGACCGCCCTGAGGCCCGGAACCATAGCCGGGCGTCGGACCGGGACCAGGCTGGCCGCCGTACCCAGGCCCGGAACCATAGCCGGGCTGGCCGTCGTATCCGGGCGCGGGACCCGATCCAGGCTGGCCGCCATACCCAGGCTGACCGCCGTACTCGGGCGCAGGACCGGATCCTGGCTGAGCTCCGTAGCCGGGCGCCGGACCGGAGCCGGGCGCGGGACCCGATCCTGGCTGGGCTCCGTATCCGGGCGCCGGACCGGAGCCCGGCTGGGCGCCGTACTCCGGTTGCCGAGGGGTTTCCGGGTTGATGTCCGACTGCGAGACGCGCCGCGTCGCATCGTCGTCCGGCGGCGGCTGCGGGGGATCCTGGCTCATGGTGCCTCCGTAACGAAGTCGATCAGTTCCTCGACCCGGCCGAGCAGCTCGGGCTCCAGGTCTGTGAATGCCGAGACGGCGCCGAGGATCCGCCGCCACGCGTCGGCCGGTTCCATCCGCCAGCCCAGGGCGGCGATCACGCCCTCCTTCCACGGCACCCCGCGCGGCACGTCCGGCCAGGCCGGGATCCGCAGCACGGAGGGCTTGACCGCCTGCCAGATGTCCACGTAGGGATGCCCCACGACGAGCACGTGGGGCGAGGCCACCTGAGCGGCGATCCGGCTCTCCTTGGAGCCCGGCACGAGATGGTCGACCAGCACGCCCAGCCTACGCTCGGGCGACGGGCCGAACTCGGCCACGATCGCGGGCAGGTCGTCCACGCCCTCCAGGTACTCGACCACCACGCCCTCCACCCGGAGATCGTGGCCCCAGATCTTCTCCACGAGGGCGGCGTCGTGCACGCCTTCCACGTAGATGCGGCTCTCCTTGGCCACCCTGGCCCGCAAGCCCTCGACGGCTATCGAGCCGGACGCGCTCCGCCTGGGGGCGGCAGGGGCCGCGGCGGCCGGCCGGACGAGCGTCACGACCTTGCCGTCCAGCAGGAACGCGGCGGGCGCGAACGGGAACAGGCGGCGCTTGCCGAAGCGGTCCTCCAGCGTGACGGCCTCCTTGTCGCAGGCCACCACGGCGCCGCAGAAGCCGCTCTCGGCGTCCTCCACGACCAGATCGAGTTCGGCGGGCACCTGTGGGATCTTGCCCTTGCCCGGCCGCCGCCAATTCCCCGCTAGAACATCACCCTCGTACACACGGGGACCGTAGCAAATCACCCGCCCGCCGCGAGGCGCTTGCGATGAGAGCTGCGCCGGGTCACCACCATGATGGTCACGATGACGGCACCAAGCACGCCCAGACCCGGGATCACCAGCAGCGCCGCCACGCCGCCCACCAGCCCGCCCGTGGCGGAGGCGAAGTCGCGGCCGACGCCGAAGCGCGCGTTCGCCGGCTCCTGGGTCGTGCAGGTGAACTGGTAGTCGCCCTTGGCCGGCGCGTTGACCACGAGGATGAGCTGCCACTGCGTGCCGTTGACGGTGACCCGTTCGGTGCCGGACGTCCTGGCGAGCTTGGCCTGACCGGGACCGCCGTCGATCCGGCACATGTAGTGGACCTGGCTCTCGCTGGCGAGGTACACCACCGGCTTGTCCGCCGGATCCAGCGGCACGCTGACGCTCTCGCCCGACGCGAACGTCTTGGACGGGGCCACCGCGCCCACCGTGTTCAGGATGCCGCTCACGAACACTCCCACCCCGACCAGACCGGCGAGCAGGGCCAGTCCCCAGGCGATCGCGATCCACCGCATCCGCGGTCTGATCAACTTCGGGTCAACCTGAGGGCCGAATCGCTGCGGCGTGCCGTAAGGTCCGGGCTGGTACGGCTGCTGCTGCCCGTAGGGGCCGGGCTGCTGGTACTGCTGGCCGTATTGCGGCGGACCATATTGGGGCGGCGGCGGGCCGAACTGGGGAGGTTGCCCCTGGTACGGACCCTGTCCCGGCGGCGGACCGTAAGAGGGGGGCTGGGAGTCATCGGTCATATCGGCCAGTGTGCGCCCAATGGGCAGCCACTCGCTAGCTCCGGTGTTATCGCACCTTGTGGGCGGGAGCCGTACACTTGGCACTCGGGAACACAGAGTGCTAGACCTGTCGTTTCCTGAAAGGCAGAGGTAGGAGGTGAGCGCGTGCTCGACGATAGGAAACTGGCGGTGCTCCGCGCCATTGTCGAAGACTACGTGTCCACCAACGAGCCGGTGGGCTCCAGGGCGCTCGCCGAACGCCACAACCTGAAGGTCTCCCCGGCGACGGTCAGGAACGACATGGCCGCGCTGGAGGAGGAGGGCTACATCACCCAGCCGCACACCAGCGCGGGCCGCGTGCCGACGGACAAGGGCTATCGCCTGTTCGTCGACCGGCTCTCGCAGGTCAAGCCGCTCTCCGGGGCGGAGCGCCGGGCGATCGAGACGTTCCTCGCCGGCGCGGTCGACCTCGACGACGTGGTCACCCGCACGGTGCGGCTGCTCGCGCAGCTCACCCGGCAGGTCGCGGTCGTGCAATACCCGACGCTGACCCGCTCGACGGTCAGGCACGTCGAGCTCGTGCCGCTGCACGACCGGCGGGTCATGCTCGTGCTGATCACCAACACGGGCCGCGTCGAGCAGCGGGTGATCGAGCTGCCCGAAGTGGTGGAGGACACCCGCATCGCGCACCTGCGCGCGGTGCTCAACGCCTCCCTCGACGGCTGCGGCCTGCTCAACGTCCCCGATCAGGTCGCCGACCTGCCGGAGCGGCTGCCCGTCGAGGACCGGCCCGTGGTGGCCACTATCCTGTCGGTGCTCCTCGAGACGCTGGTCGAGCGCCATGATGAGAAGATCGTGTTCGCCGGTGCGGCCAACCTCGCCGGGGCCGACTTCTCGACCGGGCTGCGCGACGTGCTCGAAGCACTGGAGGAGCAGGTCGTGCTCATGCGGCTGCTCGGCGAGACTTCCACAGACACCCCGTCCACGCTCACCGTGCGCATCGGCTCGGAGAACCCGTTCCTCCGTGGCACGTCGATCGTCGCAACCGGGTACGGTTCTGGCGACAACGAACTGGCCCGGCTAGGCGTGCTAGGCCCCACGCGGATGGACTATCCCGTGACGATGGGCGCCGTGCGCGCGGTGGCACGCTACGTCAGCCAGATCCTGGCTGCATCATAAGAGGTCGATAAGTGGCAAACAGCGACTACTACGCCACCCTCGGGGTGCGCCGTGACGCCAGTCAGGAAGAGATCAAGAAGGCCTACCGCAGGCTAGCCCGCGAACTCCATCCCGACGTCAATCCGGACCCCGCGACCCAGGAGCGGTTCAAGGAGATCACGCAGGCCTACGAGGTGCTGTCCGACGCCAACAAGCGTCAGATGTACGACCTGGGCGGCGACCCCTTCGGCGGCGCGGGCGCGGGCCAGGGAGCGGCCGGCTTCGGCGCGGGCTTCCCGTTCAGCGACATCATGGACGCCTTCTTCGGCACCGCTGGCGGCGCGCGCGGCCCCCGCTCGCGGGCCAGGAGAGGGCGCAACGCGACCATCCGCGTCGAGCTCGACCTGCGCGAGACCGCCTTCGGCACCACCCGCGAGCTGGTCGTCGACACGGCCGTGCTCTGCGAGGTCTGCCAGGGCGCGGGCGCCGCGTCCGGCACCCACCCCGACACCTGTGACATGTGCAACGGGCGTGGCGAGATCTCCCAGGTCACCCGGTCGTTCCTGGGCCAGGTCATGACCTCCAGGCCGTGCCCCCAGTGCGGCGGCTTCGGGACGATCATCCGCCACCCGTGCCAGGAGTGCTCCGGTGACGGCCGCGTGCGCACCCGCCGTACGATCAAGGTCCGCATCCCCGCGGGCGTCGAGGACGGCACGCACATCCAGCTCGCCGGCGAGGGCGAGGTCGGCCCCGGCGGCGGCCCGCCCGGAGACCTCTTCCTGGAGATCGTCGAGCGCCCGCACGAGATCTTCGAGCGGCGCGGCGACGACCTGCACTGCACGGTCCAGATCCCGATGACGGCCGCCGCGCTCGGCACCAACCTCGCCGTGGAGACGCTCGACGGCTCCGAGGAGGTCGACGTGCGGCCCGGCACGCAGTCGGGCCAGGTCATCACGATGTACGGCAGGGGCGTGCAGCGGCTCAACGAGACGGGCCGCGGCGACCTGCTCATCCACGTCAACGTGGAGACCCCGCTGCGGCTCGACCCGGCGCAGGAGGACCTGCTGCGCGAGCTGGCCAAGCAGCGTGGCGAGGAGCGGCCGCCCGGGAAGTTCGCCCCCGGGCAGCAGGGGTTCTTCTCGCGGCTGCGGGACGCCTTCAACGGCCGCTGAGCGGGAGGCGGTCAACGGCCGTTGACCCGTGACGGCACCAGGAGCTCGCCCGGGAGGGCCACCCGGGCGGTGATGCCGTGTGGCGGCGACTCGTCCAGCCACACGCGCACGCCGAGCCGCTCGGCCAGCCTGCCCACCACGTAGTGGCCGAGGTAGCGGGTGGGAGCGGCGAAGAAGCGCCGTTCGCCGCGGAGCCGGGCGTTCGCGGCGGCGCGCTCTCCCTCGGTCATCCCCACGCCCTGGTCGACGATCGCGATGTGGCACTCGCCCTCGCGGGTGCTGGCCCGGATCTCCACCTCGGTGTCGGGCGGCGAGCAGGTCAGCGCGTTGTCGACCAGCTCGGTCACCAGGTGCGCGATCTCGGCGACGGCCGTGCCCCTGAGCAGGGCGTCGTCCACCTCGCCCAGCACCGCGCGGCCCGACCCGGCCGCGCTCAGGGCCGAGCGGAGCACGTCGCGTACGGCGACGGGATCAGGCGGGCGGCGCGGACGGACGGCGGCGGGCCGGTGAGGCTCCTCGGCCGCGGGCTCCGCCGTGTCCGGGGCCTTCCCGGCCAGCCGGCGCGGCGCCGCGCGGGCGATCGTGGCAGGGACGGTGAGCAGGACGGTCAGCCGAGTCTTCAGCGCGCACGGCCAGCGCCGCGCGCGACGGGTGTTCCTGGACGGAACGGTCATCGCTCTTACCCCTCGTAGAGTGACCTCAGGAAGGTGCGATCTCGGCCAACCTTAATCGTTTCGTGATCCTATGGCTACTGAACGTGAAAATCTTTGGGGTGATCGCCGGTGACCGTGCCGGTATTCCTGGCCGACGGCCTCGCCGACCACACCGGGCCTGAGCTGGTCCTCGACGGTCCTGAAGGACGCCACGCGGCCTCGGTCCGGCGCCTGCGCGCCGGAGAGCGGATCGACCTGACGGACGGGGCGGGCACGGTCGCCGAGTGCGTGGTACGCGAGGCGCTGAAGGACGCGCTCAGACTCGACGTGCTGGGCCGCTACGAGGTGCCGCCGCCCGAGCCCAGGCTGGTCGTCGTCCAAGGGCTGCCCAAGGGCGACAGGGGCGAGCTGGCCGTCGAGATGATGACCGAGGCGGGCGTCGACGTGATCGTGCCCTGGGCGGCGGCTCGCAGCGTCACCCAGTGGAAGGGCGACAGGGCGGCCAAGTCGCTGGCCAAATGGCGTTCGACGGCCCGGGAGGCGGGCAAGCAGGCGCGCAGGTTCCACCTGCCGGAGGTGGCCGAGCCGGTGTCCACGGCCGGGGTCGAGGCGCTGCTCGGCGGCGCGGCGCTCGCTCTGGTGCTGCACGAGGAGGCCGCAGATCCGCTGTCGGGCGTGGCGCTGCCCGCCGGGGGCGACATCGTCGTCGTGGTGGGGCCCGAGGGGGGTGTCTCTGACGCGGAGCTGGCCGCGTTCAGGGCGGCGAAGGCGGTGCCCGTGCTGCTCGGTCCGACGGTGCTGCGTACCTCGACGGCGGGGGTGGCGGCGGCGGCCGTACTCATGGCGCGAACCGGACGCTGGTGAGTGAGGCCGCTTGACCGGCGCGAACCCGAGGCCGGCGAGCTCTCAGTCGCTCACGGTGTGGTGGCGAGGGGGGTGCCGCCGAGCGGGCTGGCGAAGGTGTTGGCCGTCGTGTCGATGTCGGTCGGCGGGCACTCCTCGACCGGGCAGGGCCCGCCGGGCGTGCTCGTGTCCGAGAGCGTCGGCGTGGGCGTGGGCGTCGGAGTGGGCGTCTCCTCGTCCGTGGGGCAGTCCTTCGGCGGCTGCTCCTCGGTGGGGGTCGGGCACTTGGGGGTCGGTGTCGCCTTGGGCGTCGGCTTGCTGGTGGACCTGGCGGTCTCCGAGGCGGGCAACGGCGCGGAGGTGATCGGGGCGGGCACCACGGCGGGCGGATCGTCCGGCGGCGGGGTCGGCTTCGGCGAGGCCGGCCGGCTGGTCGAGGAGTTGGCCGGCGGCTTGGACCTGGTGTCTCTGACCGGCTCGATGGTGTCCTGCTGCATGACCTTGTGGCGCAGCTCGGGGACGACCATCACGATCGTGCCCGCCACCAGCAGCGCGCTGGCGGCGGCGGCGCCGGCTCGCCACCAGAACAGGTTACGCACCCCGCGCCGCTCGATGCGGGCGCGGATGATCTCCAGTCCTTCCGGCGAGGGCACGACCGTGTCCGCCTCCGCGCGGAGCACACGGCGCAGGACGTCGCCGTACTCGTCGGGGGACTGGGTCATGACATTTTCTCCAGGACGGATCGCAAGGCGGCCATGCCACGAGCTGTGTGGCTCTTGACCGCGCCCTTGCTGATGCCCATGGCGTGGGCGATCTCAGCCTCGGACAGATCACCGTAGTAGCGAAGGACGAGTGCCTCTCTCTGACGTGTTGGCAGGGACCTTAGCGCTTCGATGACGGCGGTGCGTTCGAGCTCGCCGATCGCGCCGTTCTCGGCGCTCGGAGCATCGGGCAGGCCCTTGGGCGCGTATTTCTCGACGACCGCGCGGTGACGCAGCACGGAACGGGACCGGTTGACGACGGATTGCCGCAGGTAGGCAAGTGCTTTGTCGGGATCGCGCAGTCTACGCCAGGCGCCATGGATGGCGACGAACGTGTCCTGCACGACTTCTTCCGCGGTTGCCATGTCTCGCACCAGCAACACGGCGAGACGCACTAATGACCGAAAGTGCGCACTGTAAAGCGCGGTCACGGCCATGTCGGCGTCCCACCCGACCGGCACCGCCCCCAGCGACCTGTCGGCCAAGAGGGTTTCGGTGGTCACATCATTGGGACGCGCGGCCTTCCCGGAGGGTTTACGCTCTTGCGGTTCCTTAGAGGGCATTAGCCAGTCGTGTCCTCGCCAGGTGGCTTCGCCCGACCCTGAATCGTCTTGTTTTTCGGCAGTCTCGCACACTAACCCTAACCGCGAGGATCTTCGGACGCACGGCACGGCGGATTACCGATTCGCAACAGAGACAGCAGATTCCGTCCGATCTAGGATCGAGGGAGAATGCGGCGCCCCCAGTCACCCCGCAGAGCCGCCCCGGCCGCTCGGAGCGAGCGGTTGAAGGACGTGGCTGCCATCGTGACGCCGCTTTGGGCCTTCCTGGGGGCGGTGGCGGCGCCACTGCTGGGCGGCGGGGCGGTCGGGCGCGTGGTGTTCGCCGTGGCCTGCGTGGTGATCATGGTCCTGACCGTTCTCGTGGTGGTGGTCCTGCTCGGCGCCCGGCTCGGCCCCGTCGGGACCGCTGTCGCGTGGCTCGGCACCCTGCTGCGGGCGTTCTTCGGCGGGGTGTGGCGGCTGATCGTGTTCGTCGCCCTGCTGGTCAGGGCCGCCGTCGAGTGGGCGAGCCGGCGTACCGGGCCCCTGGCGGCCGGGGCGCTCGGGTTCGTCGCGGGGGTGCTCGCGGTGGCGCTCGTCCTGCAGGGCGGGCCGCTCGTGCGGATCGGACTGGGCTGGGTGCTCTCCAGCCCCTGTGGCCAGCCGCTGGAGCTGCGGGTGCTCACCTCCGCCGAGAACGTGGCCGCCCTCCAGGCGGCCGGCCGCCGCTACGCCGACGAGAGCGCCGACCTGCGCGGCTGCCCGCGCGTGCGGTTCTCCGTGACCCCGCAGCCGCCGCTCGCCACCATGTCCCAGGCCGCCAACAAGGAGTGGAACGACCCCGCCTCCTGGAACAGCAGCACCTACCGCGCGCTGATCGCGGTCCACCCCGACATCTGGATCCCCTCCAGCGCGGCCACCGAGGAATATCTCCGGCAGGCGTTCGCCAACCTGGGCCAGGTCACGTTCGACCGGATGTCCCCGGTGGCCACCTCCGCGCTGCTGGTCGCGTTCACGCCCGCGCTGGAGGCGCGGCTGGGCACGCAGCCCTCGCCCACGGACCTGGCCGGGCTGCGGGCCTGGCTGGAGAGCGTCGGGGCGCCCCTGGTCAGGCCGCGCGCCGACCTGTCGGAGATCGGGCTCATCGCCAGCGCCGGACTCTACGGCGCCTCCAAGGACGCCTCCAAGGACAGCTCCAAGGACATCGCCGACGAGATCGCCTACACCCCGCCGAACCTCCCGCTCTCCGACGCCGCCAGCCTCCTCTGCTACGCCCGCGACCGCTTCGACACCGTCAAGGAATCGCTCGCCATGATCGTGCCGGAGCACCTCGTCTACGCGGTCAACAACCACCAGGACCTGGGCGCCTGCGCTCCGGGGCGGCAGACGGCCGGCCTGTCCTGGCACCGGCTCGACGGACTGCCCACCCTCAGCTACCGCTATGTCCGGCTGAAGTGGGCCGACCAGTGGAACGACGCGCGCGAGCGGGCGGCGATCGACTTCCACGACTGGCTCGCCCAGGACAGGCTCGCCCCCTACGGCTACCGCGACTCGGCGGGCGTGTCCGACCGCAAGGAGCCCATGCCCCTCGGCAGGGAGCTCGACTCGGGGCGGGCCGACAGCGTCGAACCGGCCACCGTCGAACCGGCCCGGCTGATCGACCGCCTCGGCAAGGCGCACCCCGAGACGTCCTTCCTGCTGCTGGTCGACGCGTCGGGCTCGATGGGCAGCCCGATCACGGGCGGCACCGCGCTGCAGAGGGCCAGCTCGGGGGCCAGTACCCTGCTCAGGCGGCTGCGCGACGGCCGCGACAGGGTCCGGCTGGCCACCTTCTCCGACTCCGGCGGGCTCGGCGAGACCCTGGCGACGGGCCCGGCTCAGGTGGCCGGACGGCTGGGGACGCTGGCCGTACACGGGCGCGACGCTCCGCTCGGGGACGTGCTGGCGCAGGCAGCCCCCCTGCTCGCGGACACCCCCAACCCGGTCGTGGTCATGCTGACCGACGGCGCTCACGAGGCGGGCGACCTCGGTCGGACGGTGGCCGCCCTGCGGAAGGTGAAAGGGCTGAGGGTACGGCTGCTGCTCACCGGGGAGCAGCGGTGCGACGCGGACCACATCGAGCGGTTGGTCAAGGCCGCCGGCGAGGCCGTCAAGTGCGCGCCCATCAGCCGGGCCGAGGCCGCGACGCCGTACCAGGACCAGGTCGACGAGGTCGACAAGGAGCTGACGGAGTTGTGGCGGGAGAGCCCGTGACCGTGCGGCGATGGCGGGCGGCGGCCGTGGGCGCGGCGGCGGGAGCGCTGCTCACGCTCGGCGTGGTCGGCGTCAAGGAGCGGCCGGCGCCGGCGGAGCAGTGCGTGGACGACGACGTGATCAGGGTCGCCACCGGCGATGACGTGAGCGTCGGAGGCGCGCGCAGGGAGCTGATCCGCCGCTGGAAGGGCCCGCTCGTCCAGATGATCGAGATCTCCCGGGTGGCCGACCTCAAGCGCGACGAGATGCTGGCCGCCGCCCAGGCCGACCCGTGCCAGGCCTACGACCTGCTGATCATCGACATGGCCTCGACGGCCGAGTTCGCCGCCGCCGGCCTGCTCAGCGAGATCCGGCCCGAGGACGTCCCCTCGGGTCTGGTACGCCAGGCGCGCGAGAGCGGTCAGTGGGACGGCAAGCAGTACGCGCTGCCGTTCGCGGTGGACGTGGGGCTGCTGTACCGCAGGGCCGACCTGCCGGAGCCGGCGAGCTGGGACCAGCTCTGGCCCGCCGCCCGCCAGGCGGGGGCCACCTACCGCCGCGGCGGGTACCTGGCGCAGCTCGCCGACTTCGAGGGCCGGACCGTGGGGCTGCTCGAACTGCTCCGCGCCTATGGCGCCACCGTGGTGGACGGCGACGGCGAGATCGTGCTCGACCGGGCGCCCAACGACCGGCGGGCGCTCACCGCGCTGCGGTGGATGCGGCAGTGGCAGAGCGACCAGACGCTGGGGGACTCCTGGAAGGACAAGGAGGCCGAAAGCCTGGCCACCTTCGCCGACGGGGGCGCCGGATACCTTCGGCACTGGCCGTACGCGGATCTGCAGCTGATCACCGACGGCAGGATGCCGTTCAAGCTGTCCAAGCTGCCCGGCCCGGCGACGCTCGGTGGTTCGAACCTCGCGATCACCGCCAGATCCACCAAGTACGACAGCGTCCTCAAGTTCGTGAAATACCTCCTCCAGCCGGACAACCAGCGGCAGCTGTTCGCCTGCGGTGGTTACGCCCCGGTCGTCGAGGCCGCCTACGAGGACGTGGCCGTCTGCCCCGAGGCCGACGCGCGCGAGACCGGCACCCCGCCGACGCGCGACGACCTCCGGCGACTGGCCTCCGCGATCAAGGAGTCACTGCCGACGGCCACGCGGCCAAAGCTGGAGCACTACACCCGGTTCAGCGAGGTGTTCAGGGCGTGCGTGACGAAGTACCTCTTCGCCGCGGAGGAGCCGACCCTTCACGACATCGGGATCATCGCCGACGAACTGGAGGTGGCGAAGCTGGGAAGGACCGAGGAGGGCGAGCCCTGTGGGTAGGGTGCTGCCTGTGACCGACTGCCTCTTCTGCAAGATCGTGGCCAAGGAGATCCCGGCCGAGATCGTCCTCGAGAACGACCGGGCGCTGGCCTTCCGCGACATCAACCCGCAGGCGCCCACGCACGTGCTGGTCATCCCCAAGGAGCACCACGCCGACGCGGCCGCCCTGGCCCAGGCCGACGACGGTCTGGCCGACGACGTGCTCAAGACCGCGCACGCCGTGGCCGTGCAGGAGGGCGTGGCCGAGCGCGGCTACCGGGTGGTCTTCAACACCGGGCCGGGCGCCGGGCAGACGGTCTTCCACGTGCACGCCCACGTGCTCGGCGGGCGTGATCTGCGGTGGCCGCCCGGCTGATCCGGCGTGGTGATATTGGCGCGAGCAATCAGCCTGGTCCCGGCTACGATGGGCGGAGAAGTACATCCGAACAGACCGGGAGGCATCAGGCCGCTGGCCTGCCCATGTCCGAACTACATGAATCCCGAAGAACGGCACCTCCCTCGCGCACTCAAGCCAAGGTGCTGATACCGGACGAATACCCAATGGTCAGCCTCCTGGGCTCCCGTGATGAGCTGCTGCGCGTCATCGAGGGTGCGTTCAGGGCCGACATCCACGTGCGTGGCAACGAGATCACCGTCACCGGCAGCCCTGACGAGAGCGGCGCCGTGGTGCGCCTGTTCGAGGAGCTGGTCGAGGTGCTGCGCAATGGCGGCGAGCTGACCGCCGACGCGGTCGAGCGGAGCATCGCGATGCTGCGCATGACGTCCGACCGCCCGGCCGAGGTGTTGTCGCTCGACATCCTGTCCTCACGCGGCCGGACGATCCGGCCCAAGACCGTCAACCAGAAGCGCTACGTCGACGCCATCGACCAGCACACGGTCGTGTTCGGCATCGGCCCCGCGGGCACCGGCAAGACCTACCTCGCGATGGCCAAGGCCGTACGCGCGCTGCAGGAGAAGCGGGTCAACCGCATCATCCTGACGCGGCCGGCCGTCGAGGCGGGGGAGCGGCTCGGCTTCCTGCCGGGCACGCTCTACGAGAAGATCGACCCCTACCTGCGCCCCCTGTACGACGCGCTGCACGACATGGTCGACCCCGACTCGATCCCGAAGCTGATGGCGGCGGGCACGATCGAGGTGGCACCGCTGGCGTACATGCGCGGCCGTACCCTCAACGACGCCTTCATCATCCTCGACGAGGCGCAAAACTCCTCGGCCGAGCAGATGAAGATGTTCCTGACCAGGCTCGGCTTCAATTCCAAGATCGTGGTGACCGGTGACGTGACGCAGGTCGACCTGCCCTCGGGCACGGTCA
This sequence comes from Nonomuraea aurantiaca, assembly GCF_020215705.1. Taxonomy (GTDB): domain Bacteria; phylum Actinomycetota; class Actinomycetes; order Streptosporangiales; family Streptosporangiaceae; genus Nonomuraea; species Nonomuraea aurantiaca. The sequence goes on from NZ_JAIWNB010000003.1 coordinate 174,901, forward strand.
GCGGCCTGCGGGTGGTCCAGGAGATCCTCGACGGCATCCCCGACATCCACTTCTCGCGGCTGACCAGCGCCGACGTGGTCCGCCACAAGCTGGTGAGCGAGATCGTCGACGCCTACGGCCGCTACGACGCGCTTCAGGAGCCGAAGCAGATCCAGCATCGGGGGAAGCGACGTTGAGGAGAGAGACGTTGAGGACGGAGACGTTGAGGACGGAGACGTTGAGGACGGAGACGTTGAGGACAAAGACGTTGAGGACGGAGACGTTGAGGGATCGACGATGAGCATCGAGATCAACAACGAGTCGGGCGCCGAGGTCGGCGAGCAGGGGCTCGTCGAGCTGGCCACGCACGTGCTCGGCGAGATGGGCATCAACCCGCTCGCCGAGCTGTCGATCGTGGTGGTCGACGAGCGCACGATGGCCGAGCTGCACGAGAAGTGGATGGGCGAGCCGGGTCCGACCGACGTGCTCGCCTTCCCCATGGACGAGCTCCGACCGGGCGGCGGGGCGCGCGGCGACGCCGACACCGCCGCCGACCCGGCGCTGCTCGGCGACGTGGTGCTCTGCCCGCCGGTGGCCGCCCGGCAGGCGGAGGAGGCCGGTCACAGCGCGCAGGAGGAGCTGGAGCTGCTGTGCACGCACGGCATCCTCCACCTGCTCGGCTACGACCACGCCGAGCCTGAGGAGCACAAGGAGATGTTCGGCCTGCAGGCCCGGCTCCTCGAGTCGTGGCGGGAGGTGCGCAGCCCGCGGTGAACGCCTGGTTGCCTCTGGCCATCGCCCTCGTGGTGATCGGTGGCCTGATCGCCAGTGCGGAAACGGCACTGACGCGCATCTCCAGGGTGCGCGCGGAGGAGTTCGTGCGCGAGGGGCGGCGTGGCGCCCCGCGGCTGCGGGCCATCGTCAACGACCCGCCGCGCTATCTCAACCTGCTGCTCCTGCTCCGGCTGAGCTGCGAGCTGGTCGCCACGGTGATCGCGACGCTGCTGTTCATCGACCTGATGCACGACCAGGGCTGGGCGTACGTGTGCGCGGCCGCCGTCATGATCGTGGTCAGCTACGTGATCGTCGGCGTCTCACCCCGCACCCTGGGCCGCCAGCACGCCGAGCCGATCGCGCTGGCCAGCGCCCCCATCGTCTATGGCCTGACCAGGATCTTCGGCCCGCTGCCCAAGCTGCTCATCCTGCTCGGCAACGCGCTGACCCCCGGCAAGGGGTTCCGCGACGGCCCGTTCACCTCCGAGGCGGAACTGCGCGACCTGGTCGACCTGGCCGAGGAACGACGGATGATCGAGCCCGACGAGCGGGAGATGATCCACTCGGTCTTCGAGCTGGGTGACACCCTCGTGCGCGAGGTCATGGTGCCGCGCACCGACATGGTCTTCATCGAGCGGGGCAAGACGCTCAGCCAGGCGCTCTCGCTGGCGCTGCGCAGCGGCTTCTCCCGCATCCCCGTCGTGGGCGAGAACGAGGACGACGTCATCGGCATCGCCTACCTCAAGGACGTCACCCGCAGGGTGCACGAGTCGGACTCGGGGGAGGACGGCGGCGAGGAGAAGGTCGAGTCGATCATGCGCCCGGCCACCTACGTCCCCGAGAGCAAGCCGATCGACCAGCTCCTGCGCGAGATGCAGGCCAGGCAGATCCACCTGGCCATCGTCATCGACGAGTACGGCGGGACGGCCGGCCTGGTCACGATCGAGGACGTGCTCGAGGAGATCGTGGGCGAGATCGCCGACGAATACGACCGGGAGGCTCCCCGCGTCGAGACCATGCCCGACGGCGGGCTCCGGGTGACGGCCCGGATGCCGGTCGACGAGCTCGCCGAGCTGTTCCACACCGAGATCGAGGTCGACGACGTCGAGACCGTCGGCGGGCTGCTCGCCCACGCGCTGGGCCGGGTGCCGATCGCGGGCTCCGAGGCGGAGATGGCCGGGCTCCGGCTGACGGCCGAGAGCCTCGCCGGGCGCCGTAACCGGATCAGCACCGTGGTCGTCCGCAGGGTGGTCCCGCAGGAGGGCGATGTCGTATCCGCCGCCGCCGAGCACGACTGACAGCTCACTGACCGTTTTGCGATGGATGTGGCAAGTGTTCTACAAGTCTGTTGCAAGCGGCGTACGACAGCCTTAATCCCGACACCCCAGTGCGGTGGGTGTCACTGGGGAAGCATCCGAACGCCGGGTGGGGTTCGCGGCGGGAGGATGCCCCTGGGGGGGACGACAACGTCTCGGTCTGCTAGCCGATCGTGACGTTGCTCGGCGTAAAGGGGGTTCTCGTCCGGTAAGCCGGACGAGAACCCCCTTTTAGCGTTTGGGGCTTTGTTGGTGACTCCGGTGGATTTTCGTATTCGTCGCGTGGGGACGTTGTGAACCGGGGGGAATCATGGAACGCGGGATCATCGTCCTGGCCATCATGGGCGGGCTGCTCGCCGGATGCGGCGGCGGGCCGGCCGAGAGTTACGTCGACGTCCAGGCCATGGCCCGGCTGCGCGAGGTGCTGAACAAGGATCCGCAGTTGCCCGACGGCTTCTCCGCGCGGTCCGAGGAGCCGTGGCGGGTGCCGTTCGCCCCGGCGGACCACAACTGCCGGACCGCGCTGGACCCGGCGGCGGGCCGGGCGCCCGCGCGGGCGCTGACGGCGCAGGCGGCGGCCAGCTTCGAGGGGGACGAACTGGGCGAGGTGGCCGGGGTGGGCCTGGCGCGCTACGCCGGCTCGGAGGCGGAGGGGCGCATCGAGGAGCTGACCGACGCGCTGGAGGCCTGCCGGGCGGTGCGGGCGGGCGGCGGCACCCGGCTGCGGCTGACGATGCTGCCGGTCGAGGACGTGGGAGACGAGGCGGTGGGCGCGGAGCTGCGCGGGCGGCTGAACGGCTACCCGTACGCGCTGGACGTGATGCTCGCCCGCTCGGGTGACACGCTGGTGTCCGTCGTGCACACGGGCATCGCCAAGGTGGATCCGGAACGTACCCGGCAGGTGCTCAGCGCAGCCGTTGGGATGGTCAGTGCTTAACCTGTCGGGATGGGCAGCGCTTAGCCGGTCAGGACGGGCAGCGCCTAACCTAGAGCTCGTGACTCTCGATCCAGAAGACAGCAAGATCATTACGCTCGCGCGGGCGGCCAGGGCGCGCAACGGCTCGGCCGAAGGCGCCGCCGTACGTGATGAGACCGGGCGCACCTACTCCGCCACGAACGTCGCGCTCTCCTCCCTCACGCTCTCCGCCGTACAGGTGGCGGTCGCCACGGCCATCTCCAGCGGCGCGCAGACGCTGGAGGCGGCGGCGCTGGTCACGGCGGGCGACGGGCCGAGCGCCGAGGACGCGGCGGTGGCCGCCGAGCTGGGCGTCAAGGCGCTGCTGGTGGCCGGGCCCGACGGCACGCTGAGGGGCTGACGTGGCGATTTCGCCCCATCTGGCCGGGGTACGCGCCAAGGTCGGCTCCGATCTGCTGATGCTTCCGTCGGTCTGCGGCTTCGTGTTCGACTCCGCGGGCAGGGCGCTCATGGCGCGTCACGGCGACGTGGGCCTCTGGGCGGCGCCCGGCGGCGGCGTCGACCCCGACGAACGCCCCGAGGACGCCCTGGTCAGAGAGCTCCAGGAAGAACTCCGCATAGACGTCGCGCCGCGCGGCCTGATCGGTGTGTACGGCGGGCCCGAATTCCGCACCGTCTACCCCAACGGGCACCAGTGCGCGTACGTCATCGCCGTGTACGCCTGCGTCATCGAGGCGGGCACGCCCACCCCCGACGGCGAGGAGATCACCGACGCCCGATGGGCGACCGAGACGGAGATCACCGGCCTGACCACGACCGCCTGGATGCCGTTGGTGCTGCCCGACGCGTTTGCCTGGTGGCGTCGACAGGGCGTTTGATAGGCCACAATGCACTATGTGACTTCGCCAGACAGCCATCGCGCCGGATTCGCCTGCTTCGTTGGGAGGCCGAACGTCGGCAAGTCCACGCTGATGAACGCCCTGGTCGGCACGAAAGTGGCGATCACCTCGTCCAAGCCGCAGACGACCCGGCGCGTCATCAGGGGCATCGTGCACCGGCCCGAGGCCCAGATCGTCATCGTCGACACGCCCGGCCTGCACCGCCCCCGCACCCTGCTCGGCGAGCGGCTCGACAGCCTCGTACTGTCCACGCTGACCGAGGTCGACGTGATCGGCTTCTGTGTCCCCGCCAACGAGCCCATCGGCAAGGGTGACCGTTTCATCGCCGACAAGCTCTCGGCCGTGAAGAAGACCCCTGTCGTCGCCGTGCTCACCAAGTGCGACCTGGCCTCCAAAGAGCAGATCGCGCAGCAGCTCCTGGCGCTGTCGCAGGTGGCGGAGTTCGCGGCGATCGTCCCGGTGTCGGCGCAGTCGGGTGACCAGCTCGACGTGCTGGCCGAGGTGCTGATCGAGCACCTGCCGGAGTCGCCGCCGCTCTACCCGGGCGGGCAGCTCACCGACGAGCCCGAGCAGGTGCTGGTGGGGGAGCTGATCAGGGAGGCGGCGCTCGAAGGGGTACGCGACGAGCTGCCGCACTCGATCGCCGTGGTGGTCGACGAGATGATGCCGCGCGAAGGGCGGGATGATCTGCTCGACATCTACGCGCACATGTTCGTCGAACGGCCGTCGCAGAAGGCGATCGTGATCGGGCACAAGGGCGAACGCCTGCGTGACGTCGGGACGCGGGCGCGCGGGCAGATCGAGGCGCTGCTGGGCACTCGGGTCTATCTCGACCTGCGGATCAGCGTGGCCAAGGACTGGCAGCGCGACCCCAAGCAGCTGCGCCGCCTGGGCTTCTACGACTGACGGAGCCTTTACGGCTGACGGAGCCTTTACGGCCGGCGGCCGCGGACCAGCGACAGGACGGCGAGGGCGACCGCTGCGAGGGCACAGGCCAGCGCGGCGAACCAGCCGTAACGGATCCCCGGCTCGATCGACAGGAACCCGAGGTCGACGGAGACCCCGTTGCCGACACCGGGCGGATCGACCACGAACCTCACCAGCACGATCGTCGCCAGCGCCCCCGGGATGACGGCCAGCGCGGCCACCCGGGGCCGCCCGAACAGGCCCGCGACCCCGAGCGCCAGCGTGGCGAGCCCGGCGACGAGCGCGTAGACGCCAAGACTGTCGTCGATGCCCCGTATGTCGTTGGACACGCCGCCGATGGCACCGAGCCTGGCCTCGATCCCCGTCCACGGCAGGAACGCGCAGAACACCAGCAGCGCCCCGGCCACCGCGATGACGAACGCGTAGCCGCGCCGCGCCTTGGGCTTCGCGGGGCTCGCTGAGAGAGAGTCGGCCACTCGATCACCTTAGGTCGGGCGCGCGGCTCCTGCCAGGCTACCGAGGGCTATACCCTCACCCCACTCCAGACGCCGGCGCAACGCGACGGCATCGGTGGCCAGCGCGGACACCAGCACACCTGGCCCGGCCAGCGGTAACACAGCCACGCCTTCCGCGACCACGGCCTCTGAGGCGGCTTCCGACGGGGTGACCACGGGCGGGGTGGCCGGGGGCGGGGTGATCAGGGTGGTGCCGATGCAGCGGGCGTCGCCGTAGACGGCGGGGGAGGCGTCGATGGCCGGGCCGCCGACGGTGTACTCCTGCCTGAGCAAAGGGCGGCCGTCGTACGTGGCGTCGAAGCGGGCGTGGCAGCGGCCCGGCGCCTCGCCGTACCGGCCGAAGACGATCTCCTCGCGCCAGAACGCGCGCGCGCCCGCCGCCAGCGTCAGCCGTACCACCAGGCGGTGGGCGCATCCGGCGGCCAGGACCGTCGGCTGGGGCGCGAAGCGGAGTGCGGCGCCCGCCCCGACGCGCGCGGAGATCGCCATGACGGATTCGCCGGAGCCGGGCAGCACCAGCGTGCCGGCCACCGAGCCGACCTCGAGGGAGGTGCCGGGTGCGATGTCGAGGTCGAGGTCGAGCCGGTCGCCGCCGAGCGGGCCGGCCGCCGTGGAGACCAGGTACACGGTCTGGGGACCCGTCTGCCGCAAGGTCAGGGGCGGCATCGAGCTCAACCGGCTGATGACCGTCCGGCCACCGGCCAGGGAGGTCGCGACGGCCGCCCGAGCCCGCATCGCCCGCCGCCCGATGTCCGTCTGGGCCCGCTGCTCGACGGCCGCGAGGGTGTTCGCCCACGTGCCCTCCTGCGCGTCTGACGAGGTATCTGACGCTGTCTCCGGCGAGCCCGTGTCAGTCATAGGGCGACGGCCTTCATGCCGCTGAGACGGGCTCGTGGGGCCAGGAAAGGGCCTGTTCGGAGACCCAGGCCGCCACGGCCGACGCCGAGGGGTCCTGTCGGATCGAGGTGAAAAGTACTGGTCTGTCGCCGCGGACCGCCGCCGCGTCGCGGGCCATCACATCCAGGTCGGCGTCCACCAGCGGCGCCAGGTCGATTTTGTTGATCACCAACAGGTCGGCGGAGGTCACTCCCGGCCCGCCCTTGCGGGGCACCTTGTCGCCGCCGGACACGTCGAGGACGAAGATCTGCCGGTCGGCCAGCCCGCGGCTGAACGTCGCCGTCAGGTTGTCCCCGCCACTCTCCACGATCACCAGGTCCAGCGGGCCGAACCGGTCCTCCAGGGTCTCCACGGCGTCGAGGTTCGCGGCGATGTCGTCGCGGATGGCGGTGTGGGGGCAGCAGCCGGTCTCGACGGCGAGGATGCGTTCCTGATCGAGCACCCCGGCCCGGCGCAGGAAGTCGGCGTCCTCGGTCGTGTAGATGTCGTTGGTCACCACACCCAGCCGCAGGGAGCCGCCGAGCGTGCGGCACAGGGCGGCGACCAGGGCCGTCTTGCCGCTGCCCACCGGCCCGCCCACGCCGAGGCGGAGCGCTCTGCCGTGGTGGGCGGGCGCGTGGTGATGGTCGTCGTGGTTGGCGCCCATGGCGTGTCCTTCCTAGGAGACGAACAGTCTGACCTTGGCGCCCGCGTGCCGCTCGGCCAGCAGGTCCAGGGCGGGGGCGGATCGGGCGGGCAGCTCGGCCCACGGGCGGCTGTACGGCGTGGCGTCGGAAGCCGTGGTGGCGAGGTCCGGGGTCAGGTCGGCGAGCAGGCCGTGGACCGCGACCGGGTCCAGGCCGAGCAGGCGGACCGCCGCCGTGGCCGGGCCGGTGATCGCGTGGTAGGCCGCCGCCAGGGCGGCGTCCTCGGGCGACGCTCCCGCCGCGTGCGCCGCCGCGCCGAGCGCGATGGGGTGATGGGGATTCGGTACGGCCAGCGCCAGGTCGTCGAGCGCGCCGGGGCAGCGAAGATCCGGTCCGGCCGTCAGGTCGTCGAGTGTGGGCGACGGCCACAGGCGGCGGGCCACCCGCAGGAGCAGCCTGCCCTGGGTCCTGGAGGCGGCCCTCTGGGCGGGCGAGGCGGTCCGGGCGTCGGCCTCCGCGTCCAGGAGGATCCACAACGCGCCCAGCGCCTCCGACCGGGTCGGGGACGTGCCGAGCGCCTCCGCCCGAGACGCGCCCAGCGCCTCTGGCCAGGGCTGCGCGCAAGCCCCCGTACGCGAGCTCTCCTCGCCCAAGGCGCAGGCGGCGGCCGCGAGGGCGGCGGCGACGTGCCCGGACGTGTGGAGGCGGCCCCTCAGGAAGGCGGCCAGGGACGCCAGGTCGTGGACCGTGCCCGTGGCGATCGCCTGTTCGGTGCCGCCCGAGTGGGCGTGGCCCCCGGCCGGGAGCCGGGAGTCCGTGAGGAGCAGGAGGGCGGGGTTCACGGCCATCAGAACAGGAAGTAGCGCTGGGTCATCGGGAGCGTCTCGGCGGGCGCGGGTTCGATCAGGTCGCCGTCCACGCGTACCTCGAACGTGTCCGGAGCCACCTCGATCCGGGGCAGCGCGTCGTTGAGCGGCATCGCGTCCTTGCCCCGCCCCCGTACGTCCGCCACGGCGACCAGGCGGCGGCGGACCGCCAGGCGGCCGGCGAGGCCCGCGTCGAGGGCGAGGGGCGAGACGAAGTGCAGCGAGGTGGCGGCGGCCGTGGCCGGGGCGGCGCCGAACATCGGGCGGGGCAGCACCGGCTGCGGCGTGGGGATGGAGGCGTTCGCGTCGCCCATCTGGGCCCAGGCCACCACGCCGCCCTTGAGCACCAGCGTGGGCTTGACGCCGAAGAACGCCGGGTCCCAGAGGACGAGGTCGGCGAGCTTGCCGCGTTCGACGGAGCCGAGTTCGGCGTCGAGGCCGTGGGCGATGGCCGGGCAGATCGTATATTTCGCGATGTAGCGGCGGGCGCGGAGATTGTCAGCCGGGCCGCCCAGAGCGCCGCGGCGGCGCTTCATGACGTGCGCCGTCTGCCACGTGCGGATGATCGTCTCGCCGACGCGGCCCATCGCCTGCGAGTCGGAGCCGATCATCGAGATCGCCCCCAGGTCGTGCAGGACGTCTTCGGCGGCCATCGTGGCAGGCCGGATGCGGGACTCGGCGAAGGCCAGGTCCTCGGGGATCGACGGGTTCAGGTGGTGGCAGACCATCAGCATGTCGAGGTGTTCGTCGAGCGTGTTGACGGTGTGGGGCCTGGTGGGGTTCGTGGAGGAGGGCAGGACGTTGGCGAACGACGCCATCCTGATGATGTCGGGCGCGTGCCCACCCCCCGCCCCTTCTGTGTGGTAGGCGTGGATCGTCCGGTCGCCGATGGCGGCCAGCGTCGACTCGACGAACCCGGCCTCGTTGAGGGTGTCGGTGTGGATCGTCACCTGTACGCCGTTCGCGTCGGCCACGGTCAGGCAGGCGTCGATCGCGGCCGGCGTGGAGCCCCAGTCCTCGTGCAGCTTGAATCCCGAGGCGCCCGCTTCGAGCTGTTCGAGCAGACCCTCGGCGCTCACCGTGTTGCCCTTGCCGAGCAGCGCGAAGTTGAGCGGGTAGGAGTCGAGCGACTCCAGCATCCTGGAGAGGTACCAGGTGCCGGTGACCGTGGTGGCCTTGGTGCCCTCGACCGGCCCGGTGCCGCCGCCGACGATCGTGGTGACGCCCGCCCCGATCGCCTCCTCGAGGATCTGCGGGCAGATGAGGTGGACATGGGAGTCGACGGCGCCCGCCGTGAGGATCTTGCCGTTGCCGCTGAGGATCTCGGTGGACGGGCCGATGACGATGTCGACCCCGTCCATGGTGTCCGGATTGCCGGCCTTGCCGATGCCGGAGATCCGGCCGCCGGTGACGCCGACGTCGGCCTTGACCACGCCCCAGTGGTCGAGGATCACCGCGCCCGTGATGACCAGGTCGGGCGCGCCCTCGGCCCGGGTCGTCCTGGCCTGGCCCATCGACTCGCGGATCACCTTGCCGCCGCCGAACACCGCCTCGTCCCCGGCCCCCGCCGGCCCCACGGACAGGTCCTCGGTGACCTCGACGAACAGGTCCGTGTCGGCCAGCCTGATGCGGTCGCCCGTCGTGGGGCCGTACAGGGCGGCGTATCGAGCGCGGGAGATGTCAGCCATCGAGGGGGCCCGCCCATTCCGGTCGCAGGCCGGGCACCACACGGCGCCCGGCGATCGGCACCAGGGTCACGTCGCGCTCGACGCCCGGCTCGAACCTGATCGCGGTGCCCGCGGGCACGTCGAGCCGCATCCCCCAGGCGGCGTCGCGGTCGAAGGCCAGCCCGGGGTTGGCGGCGGCGAAGTGGTAGTGCGACCCGACCTGGACCGGCCGGTCGGCGGTGTTGACGACCCGGACCGTCACCCTCGGCCGTCCCGGATTGAGCGGGATGTCGTCGGCGGGGTGCCGAAATTCGCCCGGGATCACCGGTCCGTCCTGCGCGCGGCGATCAGCCTCGTCAGCGGCAGCTACGGGGTCGGTCTCGTCAGCGGTGACGGGGTCGCCCTCGTCGGCGGTCACGGGATCGGCCGATGCACGGTGACCAGCTTGGTACCGTCGGGAAAGGTCGCCTCGATCTGGACGGAGTCCAGCATCTCGGGCACCCCCTCCATGACGTCGTCCCGCCCGAGCACCGAGCGTCCGGCGTCCATCAGATCGGCCACGGTCCGTCCGTCCCTGGCCCCCTCCATCAGGAACGACGCGATGACCGCGGTAGCCTCTGGGTGGTTGAGCCGCAGGCCCCTGGCCTGACGCTGCCGCGCCACCCCGGCGGCGACGTGGATGAGCAGGCGCTCCTGCTCGTGTGGGGTAAGCCGCATGGCCCGGACCCTAGGAACCGGCCGTTTCCGCGATGTTGCCGGGGGATGTCGAGTCGGTTTCCGGTCTGCCCACCCGCCTCATCCCACCATGGGAAGCGCTTGGGACCGGCCCAGATCGTCCTCCAGCGCCTCGAAGACCGCCAGCGCCGACCCCGCCAGCTCCCTGGCCCGCTCCGCCGCGCCCTCCGCCTGGTTCACCCGGGCCAGGGCCAGCAGGGCGTACGCGTCGAGCAGCTGGTCGCCGAGCCGTACGGCGATCCCTCTGGCCGTCTCGGCGGCCGTCCTGGCGTCGGGGACCGCGTGCTGCGCCAGCCGTACCGAGGACAGATCCAGGAGCGTGTCGGCCTGCCGGTAGCGGTCGCCGAGCGCGGCGAGGTGGGCGGCGGCGGCCTGGAGGCGGTCCGCGGCCTCGTCGAGGCGGCCCGCGCGGTGCAGGACCACGCCCAGGACACGCAGCGCTTCGGCGGCGTCGCGATCGTTCTCCGCCGCCTTCAGGCAACCGAGCAGGGCGCGCTCGGCCTCGGGCAGCCGGTCGCGTTCGAGGTGGACGCGGCCGAGGCGCCGCCTGGTCTGGTTGACGTCGCGGGTGCGCCCCTCGCGCAGGAACATGCCGAGCGCCAGCCTGAGCCGCTCGTGCGCCGGGTCCCACTCCCGCTCGGCCAGGTGCAGGTCGCCCAGGTCGCGCAGGATCAGCGCCTCGCCCATGGCGTCGCCGGCGCGCCGCGCCGACTCCAGCGCCGCCGCCGTGACGTGGCGCCAGTCGTCGAGGAAGCGGTGGCGTTCGAGGTACGGCCCGAGCAGGTGGGCGAGCCGGTGGCAGCCGTCGTCGAGGCCCGCCTGATGAAGGTCGGAGACCAGGCCGACCAGGAAGGCCCGCTCGGCTTCGAGCCACTTGACCGACTCCCTGATGTCCCTGGTCGCCACGAGGGTGGCCGGATCGCCGGAGACCAGCGAGAACCGCGAGAACCGTACCCTGGCCAGGACCACCTCCATCAGCTGTACGAGCGCGGCGGGCGCGGCCTGACTCCCTTGCTCGCGGGCGAACAGGCGGGTCAGGTCGTGCAGCCGGTAGCGCACCTGCCCGGCCACGTCGACCACGTGCGTCTCCAGCAGTCCGGCGTCGACCAGCGCCTCGGCCTGCCCGCCGAACAGCTCCGCCACCCAGTCCGCGAAGTCCGGCGCCGACAGCGCGCCGAGCCCGCGCAGCGTGGCCTTGGCGGGCTCGGGCAGGCCGTCGTAGCCGATGGCGAGCACGCTGCGCACGGCCTGGTCGCCGGAGCGCAGCCCGTCGAGCCGCTCGTGCTCGTCCTCCAGCAGGCCGACGAGGTAGTCGGCGGTCCAGCCCGGCCGGGCGGCCAGCCGGGACCCGGCGATGCGCAAGGCGATCGGCAGCCCGCCGCAGAACCTGGCCAGCCTGCCCAGCGCCTCGTCGGCCGGCCGGCCGGAGGTGCGGACGAGCAGGTCGAGCGCGTCGGCCTCGCCGAGCACGCCCACGGACACGCGGGTCGCGCCGGACAGCCCGCCGAGGGAGGAGCGGCTGGTGACGACCGTGGGGCAGGACGTCAGCAGCGGCCGCACCTGGCTCTCGGACGACGCGTTGTCCAGCAGGACCAGCAGCCGGCGGTTGGCCGCGTACGTACGGAAAAGTCGCTCTCGTGCCTCGAGCGAGGCGGGGACGGCCTGGGCCGGGCAGCCCAGCCAGCGCAGGAAGTCCTCGAGCACCGCCGCGGGCGCCGTCGTCTCGCGCAGGTCGGCGTAGAGGATCCCGTCGGGGAAGCGCTCGCGCTCGCGCCAGGCGGCGTGCACGGCCAGCGCCGACTTGCCCGCGCCCGCCTGCCCGTGGACGACGACCTGCCCGCCCACTACCAGCTCGAGGAGGTCGGCACGCCCGGTGAACCCGGCCACGTCGTGCGGCAGCAGCACCGGCGGCCCCGCCGAGACGTGCAGCGACACGTCGTCGTGCAGCATGCGGTGGTAGAGCAGCTGCAGATCGGAGTCGGGCTCGATCGCGTGGCCGTCGTCGAGCGCCTCGCGTAACGCCGCGTACGCGTCGAGGGCCTCCGCGCGCCGCCCGCTCCGGTAGAGCGCGAGCATGTACTGGCCTCGGAAGCGCTGCCAGAGCGGATGCTGCTCGGCCAGCCGCCGCAGCTCCGACAGCAGCTCGCGGTGGCGGCCGGCGTCGAGGTCGAGCTGCACCCGGCGTTCCAGGGCGAGCAGCCGCAGCTCCTCCAGCTCCTCGCGCAGCCGCCGGGTCTCCACCCAGCGTTCCCCGTCGGGGTCGAGGTCTTCGAGCGCCGGTCCGCGCCACAGGGCCAGCGCCTCCTGGTACGAGCCCCGCTCCACCAGCGACCTGAAGCGGTCGACGTCGAGCTGCTCCTCACCGATGGCCAGCGTGTACGTGCCGGACACCGTGGTGATCACGTCCTTGCCGATGAGCTGGCGCAGCTGCCCGACATAGCCCCGGACCAGGGAGTCGGACCGGTCGCCGCCCTCGCGCGGCCACAGCAGCGCGCGCAGCCGTCCCACGGTGAGCGGGCGGCGCGCGTTGAGCACGAACATCGCCAGCAGGTCGCGGTGCTTGGGCGCGGTCGGCGTACGGTCGTCGTCGCCGTCGCGCACTTCCAGCGGACCCATGATGCGAAATTCCACGCGGCCTTCCTCAGCAGGGGGACATCGACCACAATTACACACTTGATGATCCCTCTGACTCCCTCCGACCCGCACCGGTTGGGCCGCTACTGGCTCGCGGGGCGGCTGGGCGCCGGTGGCCAGGGCGTCGTCTATGAGGCGTACGGCGAGGAGGGGGAGCGCGTCGCCGTCAAGGTGCCCAGGTTCGACGATCCCGAGTCGCGGGCCAGGCTGGCCAGGGAGGCGGCGGCGGCCGCGCGGGTGGCCTCGTTCTGCACGGCCAGAATCATCGAGGTGGCCGAGCCGTACATCGTCAGCGAGTTCGTCCCTGGCCCCAACCTGCGGCAGGTGATCGCCGAGCACGGCCCCTACGAGGGTGACACGCTGCGGCGCCTGGCGATCGGTGTGGCGACCGCGCTGACGGCCATCCACCAGGCCGGCGTCGTACACCGCGACCTCAAGCCCGACAACATCATCCTCGGGCCCGACGGTCCCCGGGTGATCGACTTCGGCGTGGCGCGCGAGGCCGGCCCGACGACCACTGGCCCGGTCATGGGGACGCCCAACTACATGGCGCCGGAGGTCCTGGCCGGCCGGGGCGCGACGGCCGCGGCGGACCTGTGGGCGTGGGGGCTGGTGGTGCTGTTCGCCGCGCGGGGCGAGGACGCGATCGAGGTACGCGAGCCGGTCGCGGTCATCGGCGAGGTCATGGACTTCCGTCCCGACACGGCCGACCTGGCCGACCCGCTCGGGCGGCTCGTGGCGAGCGCGCTCACGAAGGACCCGGCCGCGCGGCCCTCGGCCCGCGCGGCCCTGCTGGACCTGATCGGCGCCGGCGGCGACCCGCTTGCTCGCGGCGGGGTGCTGGCCAGCCCGCTCAGGAGCCCGGCCGAGCCCGACCTGGGCGCGATCGCCGAGGAGCTGTACGACGAGCTGTCCGAGGCCGAGCGGGCGGCCGTCCCCGAGGTGCTGCTGCGCATGCTCGACGGCGACGGCTCGCTCCGGCCGGTGACCCGCGAGGAGCTGCCCGAGAGCGAGGCCGTGTCCGCCCTGCTCGCCTTCTTCGAGGCGGCGGGCCTGGTGACGAGCACCGGTGATTCCTACGAGCTGGCCAAGCCCGCCCTGATCCAGGCCTGGCCCCGGCTGCGGACCTGGGTGGCCGACAACCGCGAGGGACTGCCAGTGCACCGCCGCCTGGTCGAGGCGGCCGGCCTCTGGGACGGCAACGGCAGGAAACCCGCCGACCTGCTGCACGGCTCCAGCCTCGACCGGACACTCCAGTGGGCTGCCGCCGAACGCAAGGACCTGACGCTGGCCAGGAGAGAACGCGAGTTCCTCGACGCCGCGGCCAAGCAGACCAGAAGCCAGTCCAGGAGGCGCGGGCTGCTCGCGGCGGCGCTGGCCGTACTGCTGGTGGCGGCCCTGGGCGGCCTGGGGACGGCCGAGTACCTGCGCAGGGAGTCCGGCAGACAGCGTGACGACGCGCTGGCCAAGTCGCTCGCGTTGCAGGCCGCTGACCTGCGGGAGAGCGACCCGCAGCTGGCGAGGCTGTTGACCGTTGCGGGCTGGCGGCTGAGCCCCGACCTGGCCGAGACGCGGGGCGCGCTGTACGAGTCGCTGTCCAGGCCGGCGAGCGACGTCTTCACGGACCCGTACGCCAGTCCGAGCAGCATCTACGGATTGGACGACACCGGTCGCACGCTGGCGGCCGTCCAGGAGGGCCGGGTGCGGCTCTGGGACGTACGCGCGCACCGCCTGATCCGCGAGTTCGCCGGCGTGGGCACGGCCGTGCGCCAGGTCGCGCTCAGCCCCGACGGGCGGACGCTCGCCGTGCTGGAGGACAAGGATGTGCGCCTCTGGGACGTGATGGCGGGCACGGCGATCGGCGCCACGCTCGGCGGTGGGTTCGTGATGCCCACGGCACAGGGTCGGCTTGCCTTCGACCGCGCCGGTCGCACCCTGCTGGTACCCGAGGGCACCGGCGGCGCCGAGCGCGCTTGGGACGTGGCCACCCGGAAGCGGCTGACCGCCGGATCAGGGGCGGGGCTTGACGCGGTGGACCCGGCGCGCCGCGTCGGCGTGGTGTCCACCGGCGGGCACGGCAAGGTCGAGCTCTGGAACCTGCGCACCGGCAAGCGACTGCCCGCGCCCTGGCTGCCGGCCAAGACTGAGGTCACGTACGTGAGTCTCAGCGACGACGGGCGGGCGCTCACGGTCAGCGAGAATGCGCTACGGCCGGGCGAGCGCCGGATGCGCGCCTGGGCCGTGCCGGGCGGAGGCGTGATCGCGGCACGTTACGGCGGCGAAGCGGAAAGGAATGCCGCCTTCGGCTTCGGTGACCGCTACCTCGCGGGCTGGACCTATCAGGGGGAGCTCATAATGTGGGGGCGCGCCGGATGGCCGGTCGTCCTGGAGCGCGACCTGCCAGGGCACATCAACAGCGTCCACTTCGACGAGGGCGACCGTGTGCTGCGCTACCAGGCCGACGACGGCGTGATCGACGCCGTGGACATATCCATGCTGTTCGACCAGCCGCTGACCACGGGAACCCCTGACGGGCAGGCGCTGCTGGGGCCGGGCGGGCACACGGTGGCCATCACGAGGCCCGGGGAGACCCGGCTGTGGGACGTGTCGACCAAGCGCCCGCTCGGGCCACCGATCCGCGTCATCGGCCGCGAGTCCGCGCTGGCCTTCAGCCGGGACGGCGGGCGACTGGCCGTCGGCGACAAGTCGGGCACCCGGATCGTGGACGCGCACACGGCCCGCGTGCTGGACACGATCAAGGCCGCGGACGTGGACGACGTGGCCTTCAGCCCCGACGGCCGAACGCTGGCCGTCTTCCCCAACAGGCCCGACGGCACCGGCGCTCCCCTCGAGCTGTGGAATCTGGCGAAGGGCACCGCCACCCGCGCCGCCGTGCCCGGCCCCGGCACGCTCGCCTTCCGCCCTGACGGCAGGCTGCTGGTGGGCGGCGTGGTGCCCCAGCCCATCGACCCGGCGACCGGCACCCGGTTACCGATCGCCGAGGGGCTCGGCCGGTTGAACGGCACTCACGCCTTCAGCCCAGACGGCCGGCTCATCGCCTTCTCGGGGCCCGACCGGATGACGTTGTGGGACGCGGACGTGAAGGCGCCCGTCGGAGCATTCCCCGCCGTGCCGGGCAGCGCGATCCAGGAGATCGCCTGGTCGCCGGACGGCCGCACCATCGCCACGTACGAGGACGGCGACCGGGTCAGGCTTTGGGACGTGCCCGGCATGCAGCCTCTCGGTCTGGTCTTCGACGGCCAGAAGAAGATCCCGCTGGGCGACGGGTCGCTGGCCTTCAGCGCCGACGGCGACACCCTCTACAGCGCCATGCCCGACGGCGTGGTGCGGACGTTCCCGCTCGACGGCGGCAAGGTGGCGGCCGCCGTCTGCCGCCGCGCCGGTCGGTCGCTGACCGAGCGGGAGTGGCAGCGCTACCTGCCCGAGGCCGACAGGTTCGACCCCTGCCTCAGCCCGTAGCCGCCCACTGCCGGGCCGTCGCCACGATCTCCTCCAGATGGCCGCTGTGGGCGCCGTGCCAGTACACGTGCCCGCACTCCTGGCACCGCCCGTACGCGTCGTAGGCGTGCCGGGTACCCGCCTCCAGGACCGGTAGCACCTCCCGCTTCTCCACCGGAGCCAGCTCGCCGTTGCAGGCCGTGCACCTGGTCCACGGGCGTAGCGGCGGGGTGAAGCGTTCGAGCAGGTCGCGTAGCTGGTCGTGGGGGCGGGAGCCGCGCACGTACGCGCCCAGCCACAGCGCGCGGCGGCGCAGCAGGCCGCGGTCCTGGGTGAGCAGCACCCGGCGCTCCTCGTTGGCCTGGACCACCAGGGCCGGGTCGTCCATGTCGTTGTGGTAGGCCGTGTCGAGGCCGAGCAGGCGCAGCCGTCGCGCGAGCGTGCCCAGGTGGACGTCCAGCAGGAAGCGGGGTTCGCGGGGCAGCGGCTGGGGTCTGGGCACCGGCCGGACCTCGATGAGGTCGCCGGCCGCGGGCTGGTACGAGGGTCCGACGCCGCGGCCGTCGACGGTCATCGGCCCGACCTCCGTCAGCGGGATGCCGGCCGACTCCACGTGGTGGCCCAGGGTCGAGCTGCCGCCGATGGCGATCCGGTGACGCTCGCGGCGCCGGCTCACGGGCAGGAACATCATCAGCTCGGCGGAGATTCGAAGGTGCGCGTCCCGTTCGGTCACATTGTCCATTCTGCGTGATTCGATAACGTGAACCTGTGCCAATGTCCCGCCGTGTCTTTCTCGCGCTCGCCGCGCTGGGCGCCGCGGGCTGCTCGGTCACCGCCTCGGAGCAGCGCTCGCTGCGGCTGGCGACCGGGTTGGCCGGTGGGCCGTACGGGGCGCTCGGCGATCGGTTCGCGGCCGAGTTACGGCGCGACGGGTTCACCGTGGAGGTGATCGAGACCGCGGCCAGCGTCCAGAATCTCACCATGCTCACCGATGGCCGGGCGGATCTCGGGTTCTCGCTGGCCGACAGCGCCGACGACGCCGTACGCGTGCGCCACCAGCCCGTCGTCGCGCTGGCCAGGATGTACATGAACTACGTCCATCTAGTGGTACGCGCCGACTCGGACATCTTCGCCCCCAAGGACCTGGCATGGCGCCAGGTCTCCATCGGCGCCGACGGATCGGGCACCGCCGTGACCGCCGAACGGGTGCTCGACGCCGCCGGGGTACGTAATCACATCACCGCCAGGCTTGGCCTCGACGGGTCGATCAAGGCGCTCGTCGACGGCGTGATCGACGCGTTCTTCTGGTCGGGCGGCGTACCCACCCCCGCGCTCGCCTCACTCGGCGGCATCAGGATCGTCTCGTTGGAGCCGTTCGTGCCGATGCTGCGCCGCACCTATGGCCCGGTCTACGAGCACGCCACCATCCCCGCGGGCGTGTACGGCGGCTCGAAACCGGTCCCCACCGTCGGCACGCCCAGCTACCTGGTCTGCCGCCAGGCCCTGTCCGACGACGTCGCCTACACCGTCACCGACACGCTCTTCAGCGCCCGCGACCGCCTGCAGGCCCCCTCGGCGCCGGGCGGCCTCCTCGACAAGCGCTACGCCATCGGCACCGGCGTCGTCCCCCTGCACCCCGGCGCCGCCCGCTACTACAGGTCCGTCTACGGCTGAACGAGCGCTACAAGTCCGTGTACGGCTGAGCCAGCCGCAACTCCACGACCAGCCCATGGGGTACGGCGGGCAGCAGGCTCAACGTCGCCCCGCACGACTTGGCCAGCTCGGTGGCGATGGCCAGCCCCAGCCCGCTGCCCGGCACGTTCGCGTGCGCGCCCGACCGCCAGAACCGGCCCAGCGCGTCACCCCGCTCCTCCTCGGCCAGCCCCGGCCCGTCGTCGGCGATCCGCAGGACGCCGTCGGAGAGCGTGACCGTCACCGTGCCGCCCGCGGGCACGAACTTCTGGGCGTTGTCGAGCGCGATGTCCGCCACCCTGGCCGCCGCCTCCGGCACGAGCGACATCTCCGGCACCTCCACCCGCAGGGTGAGATCCTTGGCCGGGTAGACCTCCCGCCACACCGCCAGCCGGGGCCGCAGCTCGATCTCCTTGGTCTCGGTGCCCGCGCCCGCCTCCACCCTGGCCAGCGCCAGCAGGTCCTCCACCAGCAGGGCCAGCCGGTCGAGCTCGCCCATGGCCTCCTCGAACTCGGTGGTGCCGTCCGAGCGCAGGTGCGGCTCCAGATTCTCCAGCCGCAGCCCGAGCACGGTCAGCGGGGTGCGCAGCTCGTGCGAGGCGTCGGCCACGAACGCCCGCTGCCGCTCCATCGCGCCCGACACCGCGTCGGCCATCGCGTTGAACCGCTCCTCCAGCCGTTGCAGCTCCGAGGGCCCCGCACCCGGATGGGCCCGCGCGTCGAGGTGGCCTTCCGCGATGGCCCGGGTGGTGCGGTCGAGCTCGGTCACCGGGCGCAAAATCCAGCGGGCCAGCTGCCTGGCCGCCAGCACCGAGTAACCCAGCGCGATCAGCGCGCCCAGCGCCAGCGCGCCCCAGACGAGCGAGACGTCCAGCCGCGACTGGTCGGTGCGGGCCTGGAGCAGCACCACGCCGGACAGCTGCGCGTCCCGGCCGGCCGGCTCGGCCAGCAGCACCTTCGCCGGGCCGAAGGGGCTGATCGTGGGCAGGTCCTCGGTCGTGCGGCCGCTCAGGGCCAGCCGGGTCTCCTCCTGGTCGTCGCCGTCGAAGCGGCCGGCCGTGACCACGATCATGCCGTCCCTGTCGCGGACGCGGATGGCCGCGCCGTACAGGTCGGCGTAGCGGACGACCTCGGCCGTCAGCGCCGTCCGGTCGTCGTCGCGGGCGGCCTGGTCGGCCAGTTCCGCGAAGCGGGTGGCGTCGGCGCGGCGGTCGAGCAGCAGCCGGTTCGTACGGTGCGAGGCGTAGGCGAAGCCGAGCGGCACCGCCAGCGCCGCGATGAGGAACACGATCAGCGTGGTGAACGTGACCACCAGGCGGGAGTTCACGCGCCGGCCAGTGGGGTGGAACCCAGGCGGTAGCCGGTGCCGCGCAGCGTCTCGACCAGGTGCGGACGGCCGGTCTTCGACCGCAGCCCGGCCACGTGCACGTCGAGCGAGCGGGAGGCGGACAGCAGCGGGTCGCCCCAGACCTCGTCCAGGATCTCCTCGCGGCTGCGCACCACGCCCGGCTCGCGGGCCAGCAGCGCCAGCACGTCGAACTCGCGCCTGGTCAGCGTCACCTGCTCACCCGACACGGTGACCTGCCTGGCCTCCAGGTCGATGCGTACATCGCCGACACTCACCACGTGGTCCCGCGTCGGCATCGGGCGGGTGCCCCTGCGCATCACGGCCTCCATGCGCGCCATCAACTCGACCGTACGGAACGGCTTGACCAGATAGTCGTCGGCCCCGGACCGCAGGCCGCGGAGCACCTCGCGCTCCTCCGTGCGGGCGGTCACCACGATGACCGGCACGGCCGACACCCGGCGCAGGCGGCGCAGCACCTCAAGGCCATCCATGTCGGGCAGGCCCAGGTCCAGCAGGACAAAGTCGACGCCCCCCGCCAGGCGGAGGGCGTCGACTGCCAGCCCCGCGCGCGCGACCTGGTGGCCGTGGCGCGCGAGGGCCGTGGTGAGCGCGGAGGCGAGTCGATCGTCGTCTTCGACCAGGAGAACTCGCATCAGGCCAGATTAGGCCCGGACGGGGACAGACTCCGCCGCTCCCTCTCGCTCCGAGCGGGAGAGCGCCGCGTCGCGCGTCTCGCGCATGGTCAGGTAGACCACGAGCGACACGGCGGCGCAGGCCGAGACGTACCAGTAGAAGCCGGACTCGATGCCCGACGACTTGAACCACAGCGCGACGTACTCCGCCGTGCCGCCGAACAGGGCGTTCGCGATGGCGTACGGCAGGGCCACGCCGAGCGCCCGGATGTGCGTCGGGAACAGCTCCGCCTTGACCACCGCGTTGATCGAGGTGTAGCCGGTGATGATGATCAGGCCGACGAGCGACAGGATGAACGCGCCGACGAAGCCGGAAACACTGGACAGCGCGGTCATGAGCGGTACGGTGCCGAGCATCGACCCGATGCCGAAAGTGATCAGCAGCGGCCGGCGGCCGATCCGGTCGGACAGCCCACCGGCGAGCGGCTGGATCAACATGAAGATGAACAGCGCGGAGAAGCTGACCAGCGACGCGGTCGCCTTCTCCATGTGCGCGGTGAGGACCAGGTACTTGGTGAGGTAGGTCGTGTAGGTGTAGTACGCGACCGTGCCGCCCATGGTCAGGGCGATGACGAGCAGCGCTTCCTTCTTGTGGGCCATCAGCGCCTTGATGGTGCCGCGCTCGCTCTTCTCGCCCTTGTCCTGCTCCTCCTCGTCGTACGCCTCGGTCTCCAGGAGGTTGCGCCGCAGGTAGAACACGACCGCCGCGCCGAGGGCGCCGATGACGAACGGGATGCGCCAGCCGTAGGAGTTGAGCGCCTCCTTGGTCATCGTGTTTTGCAGGATGATCTGCAGGCCCAGGCCGACGAGCTGGCCGGCGGTCATCGACACGTACTGGAAGCTAGAGGCGAAGCCGCGCTTGCCCGCGGGGGTGGCCTCCGTCAGGTACGTGGCGCTGGCCGCGTACTCACCGCCCACGGAGATGCCCTGCAGGAGGCGGGCGATCAGCAGGACCACCGCGCCGAAGTAGCCGACCGACGCGTACGTCGGGGCGATGGCTATCAGCAGCGCGCTCAGCGACATCAGCGTGACCGTCATGGTCAGCGCCGCCTTGCGGCCCTTCGTGTCGGCGTAGCGGCCGAGCAGCCAGCCGCCGATCGGGCGCATGAAGAAGCCCACGGCGAAGATGCCCGCGGTGTTGAGCAACTGTGCGGTGGCGTCGCCCTCGGGGAAAAAGGAGGCGGCGAAATAGATGGCGAAACTGCTGTAGACAAACCAGTCGTACCACTCGACCAGATTGCCGACGGAACCGCCGATCACTGCTTTCCACGGCACGCGGGGTTGGCTCACTGGATTACCTCCTGTGCGGGGCCTGGGGGGAGTAGGTGCAGGCCAGAGCCTCTCCGCAGAAGGTTGTTCCGACAAGGGGAGACGGGCTAGATCTAACGTCCGCTTAACATCAGGGAAACGGAGAGGTGAGATCAGGCCCGTTTTCCCGTCACTGCCGGTAGTTCTCCACCTCGCCGACCGGCCGGGCCTTGGCGCCGTCCGGGTTCTCGCCCGCGTCCCTTCTGGCCCTGCGCTGCCTGAGCAGGTCCCAGCACTGGTCGAGAGCCGTCTCCAGCTCCCTGACCCGCGCGTGTTCCTCGTCCGAGCTGACCTCGCCGGCCGACAGCCTGCCGCGCAGCTCGTGCTCTTCGGTGACCAGGTCACTGATCTTGCTGAGTATCTCGTTGTCCCGCATGTCCAAGACTGTAGTTACTACGTGATAGAACACGGCCTATGCCTGGTATCGCGCTGGTAAGAAAGCCCGGCCCCCGGATCTCCGAGGGCATCGTCACGCATGTGGAGCGCGCACCGGTCGACCACGAACGGGCCCTTGACCAGCACGAACGCTACGTCGCCGCCCTGGAGGGGGCCGGGTGGCAGGTACGTCACGTGGAAGCCGCCGACGACCTGCCCGACGGGCCCTTCGTCGAGGACATGGTCGTGGTTTGCGACCGGCTGGCCGTACTGACCAGACCGGGGGCGATCGAGCGGCGGCCCGAGGTGGACACCGTGGCGGCCCTCGTACGGGAGCTCGGGGTCAAGTCCGTCAGGATCGCCCGGCCCGGCACGCTCGACGGCGGCGACGTCCTGCAGGTCGGCAGGACCGTGTACGTCGGCAGGTCGGGCAGGACCAACGACGAGGGGATCACCCAGCTCACCGCGCTGCTGCCGGAGCGGCAGGTGGTGCCCGTGGACCTCAATGGCGTACTGCACCTGAAGTCGGCCGTCACGGCGCTGCCGGACGGCACGCTCATCGGCGACCCCGACCGCGCGGACCTGCCGGGACTGCTCGTGCCCGCCGAGGAGTCGGGGGCGCACGTGGTGCTGCTGGGCGGCGACCGCGTGCTGATGGCCGCCTCCGCGCCACGGACCTGCGCGATGCTCCAGGAGCGCGGCCTGGAGGTGACGCTGGTGGACATCTCGGAATTCGAGAAGCTGGAAGGCTGCGTCACCTGCCTGTCGGTTCTCATCATGTGAGATCGGGGACAGTTCACGGCGAGACCTCTGGTAGCGTGCAAGGCATGCTGCGTGGCCTCCTTCTTAGCTGCCGCGGCGGGGGCCACTAAGGCCGGCTCCCTCGCCGCGGAGCGAGCCATGCGCGTCGGCCGCTTTTCTTTCGACCGACGAGGAGCTCCCGACATGACCGCTCAGCAGCCCAGCCCGATGCCTTTCCAGCGTTATCAGCCGTTCGAGCCGATCCGGCTGACCGATCGCACCTGGCCTGATCGGGTCATCACCGAAGCGCCGCGATGGTGCGCCGTGGACCTGCGTGACGGCAACCAGGCACTGATCGACCCGATGGACGCCCATCGCAAGCTGCAGATGTTCGAGCTGCTGGTGAAGATGGGTTACAAGGAGATCGAGGTCGGCTTCCCCGCGGCCAGCCAGACCGACTTCGACTTCATCCGGCAGATCATCGAAGAGGACCGGATCCCCGGCGACGTGGTGATCCAGGTGCTGACCCAGGCCAGGCCCGAGCTGATCGAGCGCACCTTCGAGTCGATCGAGGGCGCCAAGCAGGCCATCGTGCACCTCTACAACTCCACCTCCACGCTGCAGCGCCGGGTGGTGTTCGGGCAGGACCGCGAGGGCATCACCGCCATCGCCGTCGAGGGCGCCAAGCTGGTCAAGAAGCTCGCCGACGCGACCGACGTGGACGTACGCTTCCAATACTCGCCCGAGTCCTTCACCGGCACCGAGCTGGACTACGCCGTCGAGGTCTGCGACGCGGTCAACGACGTGTGGCAGCCCACGCCCGAGCGCAAGGTCATCGTCAACCTGCCGGCCACGGTCGAGATGGCCACGCCCAACATCTACGCCGACCAGATCGAGTGGATGCACCGCCACCTGAAGTACCGCGACTCGATCGTCCTGTCACTGCACCCGCACAACGACCGCGGCAGCGCCGTGGCCGCCGCCGAGCTGGGCTACATGGCCGGGGCCGACCGCATCGAGGGCTGCCTGTTCGGCAACGGCGAGCGCACCGGCAACGTCTGCCTGGTCACCCTGGGCATGAACCTGTTCTCCCAGGGCATCGACCCGCAGATCGACTTCGGCGACATCGACGAGATCCGCCGCGTCGTCGAATACTGCAACCAGTTGCCGGTGCACCCGCGCCACCCGTGGGGCGGCGAGCTGGTCTACACCGCCTTCTCCGGCTCCCACCAGGACGCCATCAAGAAGGGCTTCGACCACCTGGAGGCCGACGCGGCCGCGGCCGGAGTGCCGGTCGACCAGTTCACCTGGGCCGTCCCCTACCTGCCGATCGACCCCAAGGACATCGGCCGTACCTATGAGGCGGTCATCCGGGTCAACAGCCAGTCGGGCAAGGGCGGCGTCTCCTACATCATGAAGGCCGACCACCAGCTGGACCTGCCGCGACGGCTGCAGATCGAGTTCTCCAAGGTCGTCCAGGCCCGCACCGACGCCGAGGGCGGCGAGATCGGCTCGGCCGAGATGTACTCCATCTTCCGGGACGAATACCTGCCCAACCCGGCCAACCGGTGGGGCCGCCTCAGCCTGATGGCCCACCGCCACGAGTCGGCGGGCGACGACCGGGACCGCATCGGCGCCGACGTACGGCTCGACGGCGAGATCCGCGAGATCGAAGGCGTCGGCAACGGCCCGATCTCGGCCTTCATCGACGCGATCGCCAAGGTCGGCATCCGGGTGCGGGTGCTCGACTACGTGGAGCACGCGATGAGCGCGGGCAGCGACGCCAAGGCGGCGTCCTACCTGGAGTGCGACGTCGACGGCCGGGTGCTGTGGGGGGTGGGGGTCGACGCAAACACCACGACGGCCTCGCTCAAGGCGATCATCTCGGCGGTCAACCGCGCGTCGCGCTGACCATCCTCAGTCGGCCGCGCCCCCTGATCACGGGCGGCGCGGTCGACCTACTCATCCATTTCCCGCAGGATTTGGTCGAGTCGGGTCTCTCGGTTGTTCATGGCGCGGTTGAAGGTGTGCATGACCTCCTCGAACTGTGCCATGGCCGCGTCAGGGGACGGTGGCGTCCGGCCGACGGCGTCGTACAGGAGTTCCTCATGGCGCCTCTCGCAGTCGTCCTGTGCGCGCCTCACCGCGAGGGTGACCTCTTCGCCGAGGTCCTGGCTGCTCAGTTTCATCGCGCGTGGGTCCAGGCGCACCTCGGTGATGCGTCCGCTGGAGTCGGTGCGGGCCTTGATCTTGCCGTCGGCGCTCTCGCCGGCGCCGTAGGCGTCCTTGAAGCCGCCACCGGCCTTCTTCAGGCGGCTGTGTTCCTGTTCGGCTTGCTCTGAGATTCGGTGGAGTTCGTCCCGGTAGATGTTTTTGGGGTCGTCGGAACTCATGTTCTCTCTTGGGGATTATCTGACCGGGTTGGTCCGGTCGTAGTTCTTCTTGGTCTGGTCCAGGGTCAGGCCCGCGTTGTTCAGGTTCCACATCAGGGCGTCCACCCAGTCGATGGTGTTGGTATAGAACTTCAGGTAGTCGTCGGCCAGTTCCTGGGAGCCCTCGGGAAGCAGGCCGAAACAGCTGGACGTCGGCCTGGCCGCCTCGGCGAAAGCGTTTCGGGGATCGGACAGCAGTTTCATCGATTCGCTGGCGGCCTGCCCGCCTTTCTTCAGGTCGTCCGCGGAATATCCGACTTCCTGGCTCTTTCCTGTCATCGCACTCTCCAGTCGGTCACTTCAGCTTCGGAAGTTTAAGCGTCATGCCTGGTTTCAGGGCCCCGGGGTCCGAACCGATGACGTCCCGGTTGGCGTTGTAGATTTCGGGCCAGTATCTTTCGCTGCCGTAAACCCGCTTTGCGATCGCAGACAAACTTTCCTGTGCTCCGACCTGGTGTGACGAGGGCCGGGGGGCAGTGGTGGCGGTTCCCTCCGGTTGGCGGTCCATCGATGGGGGAGTATCAGGCTCTGGATACTTCTTATGGTCGATGTGCGGTGGCGGATCTGTCTGCTTGAAGGGGACGCCGATGGGTGGGGGAAGGTTACGCAGGGCGGTGCCGGGGATGATCGCGCCGGTGGAATTGAAGAGCTGGACCTGGAAGTCGCCGGTGATGCCGAACTTGCGGAGGGCGGAACCGTTCAGGGCGCCCCAGCCGCCGTTCAGCACCGCCACCTTCCCAATGTCCTTGACCATTTGCCCCAGAGTCTTGCCCTCGAGTCTGTCGTTGACGATCGTGTAGCCCGTTCCCGTCATTGCTCCCGCGGCGAAGAGGGCTTTGGCACCGTACGCCTTTTTCGCCTTGTCCCAGCCGACGCGGCCCCAGGGGAAGGCCGACGATATCGCCGCGGAATTCACCATCTGCGCGTATTGGAGGCCGAAGGGCGCGAAGAACGACTGGCCCTTGAGCTCCCGGCCCAGGCCCACGAACATGAGCTGGCCGGCGCCCATCTGGAGGCCGAACATCTTGGCGTAGCTCCTGAAGGACGTCAGGGCCGTCTTACCGAAACTCATGCCCTGCGTGCCGTTCAGCACCCAGTTCTGCGACTTGAAGAGCGTCAGGCCCTTCCTGAGCGCCTTGCTCCTCTTCATCAGCTCGGCCAGCTTGCGCAGGGGTACGGCGATTTTCTGGAGCAACCAGATCAGCCGCGCCAAGATGGTGGCCGCGAGACTGGCGCCCTGAGCGGCGATCTTGGCTCTGGCCATCCACGCGGCCCACCTGCCCATCACGCCCGTGAACATGGAGAGGGCCACGCTGATCGCCACCGCCTGGAGGATGGATTTCAGCAGCTCCCTGAACGCCCGTTTGGTCTCGTGGGTGGCCTCCTTGGCCATGAGGAGCACTTCCGACACGTGGCCGAGGCTCTTGACCAGCGCCTGCCGTTCGGCCGGGTCGAAGTAGGTGTCGACCATCTCCTGGTGGTGCGTGGCCGAGTCGCCGGTCCACTGCTTGCGGCCCTTCTGCACGGCCGGGTCGATGTATTTGTCGCCCACAGACTCCAGGCTGCCGGCCAGCTGCTTGCACGCCTCGGACATCTGCGCCAGCTGGCGTTCGTCGTTGTCGTTGCCTGCGGCCTTCATGGCGTTCATGATCGTCGAGATCAGCTGCGACAGCGCGTCGACCTCGGCGCGCGGGTCAAAGTTAACCATGTGCTCCCCTCAAGCGTCGCCCTGTGCTCGATCCGCAAGCGCAGGGAGGTGCCCGAGGCCCACCCTCCCAAGTCGTGCCCGGTGGGGCAGGCGGCATCGGGTCATATGGTCATGATCGCTGCGGTGCCCCGCATTGTGGCACGCAGAGGGATGTTCGGCTAGAGATCCGACAATCAACGACGTGCGACGGCCAGTATGGCCCCGTCCTGCACATCCGAACCTTAAGTGTTTGTTAGATCGGCAATGTGGATCTTGACGTTGTCGATCAAGGATGCATACGTTCAGTGACGCTTCGCGACTGTTCGCAGCGCTATGACCATCGGCGCCGCGACAGGCGATGCGAAACCCCCCACAGCCGAGACACCGTCTACAGACGGGAGAACGGATCATGGAACCCACCTACCTCATCTGCCTGCCCTTCGCCGGGGCCGGCGCCTCCTTCTTCAAAGGATGGCAGCGCTACCTGGCCGAGGGCCTGAGCATCCTGCCGGTGCAACTGCCCGGCCGTGAGGAGCGTTTCGTCGAACCTCCGCACACCGATGCCGCCCGCGCCGCGGACGAGGCGTGCTCGCAGGTGCTGCAGCGAATCGGCCCCGGTTCCCGGGTGGCCGTCTTCGGTCACAGCCTCGGGGCGGTGCTGGCGTACGAGCTGGCGCACCGGCTCAGCGGCGTGACCGGATTGCGGCTCGCCCGCCTGTACGTCAGCGGTTCCCCCGGGCCGTGGAGCGGGCGGGAGAGTCGCGCCACCGGCCTGGCCGACGAGGAGTTCCTGGCCCGGATCCGTTCCTTCGCCGGATACTCGCACCCGGCCCTGGAGGACCCGGAGATGCGGGCGCTGCTGTTGCCCATGCTGCGCGCCGACGTAGAACTGCACGAGAGCTACCGACCCCAGTCCGACAAGCCGCTGTCCACACCGATCACCGCCGTACACGGTCTCGACGACGAGCTGGTGGACATGGCGTTGATCGCTCAGTGGGAGCGGGCCACCACCGCCGGGTTCAACACCGTCGAGCTCGACGGAGGGCACATGTACCTGGCCGATGATCCCGCTCCCCTGCTGCGGCTGATCGGCGCCGACCTGGCGACGCCGGAAGAGCGATGACGATGCGCCTGTCCGGGAAGACGGCCGTCATCACCGGCGCGGCCCGCGGGCTGGGCCGGGCCAGTGCCCGGATGTTCGCGCGGGAGGGCGCCGACCTGGTGCTGCTCGACGTCGCGCGTGGCCTGCCAGGGGTGCCGTACGCGCTCGGCTCCGCCAGTCAGCTCGAATACACGGCCGAACTCTGCCGGGAGTTCGGCGTCTCCGTCATGACCAGGCAGGCCGACGTACGGGAGACGCACGATGTCGAGGCCGCGGTGTCCATGGCAATCGGTCGCTTCGGCCGCATCGACGTCCTCGTCAACAACGCCGGCATCGCCGCCCCTTCCGGCAAGGTGGCGCACGAGATCGACGAGCACGAGTGGCAGTTGATGATCGACGTCGATCTCTCCGGTGCGTGGCGCGCCATCCGCGCGGTCGGCAAACTGATGGTCGAGCAGCGATCCGGCAGCATCGTCAACATCGCCTCGACCGCCGGGCTGGTGGGATATCGGCACTTCGCCGGATATGTGGCCGCCAAGCACGGTCTCATCGGCCTGACCAAGGCCGTCGCGCTCGACTACGCCCCGCGCAAGGTCCGGGTCAACGCCCTGTGCCCTGGTTCCGTCCGCGATGACCCCCAGGTCGAGGGCCGGATGCTGGCGGAGATCGCACGTTCGCTCGACGTGCCGGTGGGCGAGCACGAGGAGGCCTTCGTGCAGGCCCAGCCCATGAACACCCTCATCGAGCCGGACGACGTCGCCTCGGCCGCCGTATGGCTGGCCTCCGACGAATCCCGGCAGGTCACCGGCAGCGTACTCACCGTCGACGGCGGCTTCACCGCACGCTGACGCCCGCACTTTCACCACGACCACGCTCTGGAGATCACCGCGTGTCCCGAACCGATCTCATCCCCCCAGACCGCTCGCCCTCCGCACACTGTCATGCGCGGCGCGTCAGGCTGCCCGATGGCGTTGGTGCCACCTGGCTGGCCGGACTCTTCGAACGCGCGGTCCGCACCTGGTGGGGGGACACGCCTGACCGGCTGCCCCGGCTCTGGGACGAGCGGGTTCCGGCCGCCTGCGACTCCGCGGTGGCAGGCCGCCGCGTCGAGGCCGAACTGCACCGTCCTTTGGACGCAGAGGGCGCCTTGCTGCGCGCGGTGCTGCTGCAGTACGCGGACGGGCCCGCCGACCTCGTGCTCGTCGCCCATCGCGCCAATCTCGACGCCCTGTCGCTGCGCACCGTGGCCGACGTGCTCACCGGGCGGGCTCGGTATGAGGGATTCACCGACAAGACGGCGAGTCATATCGTCGCCGCCGCGGACGCTGAAACGCTCAAAAGATGGCGGGAAGCGGATTTTTCCGGACGTATTGCGTGGGCCAGCGGCGACGACGCGGCGGGTGACCGTACCGGCCTGGTCACCGTGGCGATCCGCGAGGCCGGGCCGGACGTGCCGGCCACGATGGCGGCGGCGGTCGGGCTGGTGCTCGGGCGGTACGAGAACCAGGAGAATCCGGTCGTCGGCGTGCTCGGCCCCGTGCCCGAGCGGCCGGAAGGAGCGCTGGGAGCGTTCGACGCCGGGCTCCTGCTGGCGCTGGACCTTTCGGGCGCGCGCACCGCAGGGGAGTTGGTGGCCGAGACCGCCCAAGCGCTGGCCTCGGACGGCGGGCGGTGCGACGGGCGGCAGTACGCCGAACTCCTCGCGGAGACCGGCGGCCGGGTCGTGGCCGGTCTGCTCACCGACGGGCCGGCGGAGAGCGGGTCCGGTACGCACGTTCCCTGTCAGACAGCCCCGTTCCCGCTCACGATCGTGCCCGGTCGCACCCCGGACGGCGGCCTTCAGCTGGTGGTACGCCATCGGCTGGAAGACGTGGACGCCGACTCGGCAAGGCGCTTCGCCCGCCACGTCGTCCGCGCCTACGAGCAGCTGGCCAACGCGCCCGCCGGCCTGGTCCCCGCCGACGTCGAGTTGATGGACGAGGCGGAGACACGGCAGGTGGTCGCCCTCGGCCGGCCGTTACGGCGGCTGGACTGGCGGCCGGAGCGGATCGACGACGTGTTCGCCTCCCGGGTGGCGGAGCGTCCCGACGCGGTGGCGCTCACCTGCGAGGGCCGCTCCCTGACCTACGCGGAACTGGACGCGCGCGCCGACCGCTTCGCCGCCGCCCTCCTCGACCGGGGCGTGCGTGCGGGGGAGCGCGTCGGCGTCTGCCTCGGACGCACGCCCGATCTCGTGGTCGCCATGCTGGCGGTGCTCAAGGCGGACGCGGTGTACGTGCCCATGGATCCGGCCTATCCGGCCGACCGGCTGGCGTTCACGGCTCAGGACGCGGCCTTGCGCATCGTCATCGCGGACCAGGACTTTCCCGGCGGCGGGTCGGCGAGCGTGGTCAGGCCCGAGGAGCTGGAGACCCACGGCGGCGAGGCAGGCCGTGCCCGTCCAGAGCGGCGGGAGCCGGGTGAGGCCGCGTACGTCATCTACACCTCGGGCTCGACCGGGCGCCCGAAAGGCGTCGTGGTGCCGCATCGCAACGTCGTCGCCCTGCTGTCGGCCACCCGTGACGATTTCGGGCTCGGTCCCGGTGACACCTGGACGCTCTTCCACTCCAGCGCGTTCGACTTCTCCGTCTGGGAGATCTGGGGAGCGCTGCTCACCGGTGCCCGGCTGGTCGTGGTGCCGTACTGGGTCTCTCGCTCGCCCGAGGAGTTCCGCGAGCTGCTGGCGCGCGAGCGCGTCACCGTGCTGAACCAGACGCCGTCGGCGTTCGCTCAGCTCATGGAGGCCGACCGGCGGCAGGACGAGCGGCTGGCGGTCCGGCTGGTGATCTTCGGCGGTGAGCCGCTGGACGCCCGGCCCTTGCGGGCCTGGTTCGACCGGTATCCGGAGGATCGGTGCCGGCTGGTCAACATGTACGGCATCACGGAGACGACGGTGCACGTGACGGCGCAGAACGTGACCCGCCGTGAGGCGATGACCGGGTCGCGGTCCGTTGGGCACGCCCTGCCCGGCTGGCACCTATACGTCCTCGACGAGCGCGGCCGTCCCGTGCCGTGCGGTGTCCCCGGCGAGATCCACGTCGGGGGAGACGGGGTCGCCCTGGAGTACCTGGACCGTCCCGAGCTGACCGCGCAGCGCTTCCTGCCCGATCCCTTCACCATGGGCCGCGTCTACCGCAGCGGCGACCGGGGCAGGCTGCTGCCCGATGGCCGGCTGGAGCACCTCGGCCGTCTCGATACCCAGGTCAAGCTGCGCGGATTCCGCGTCGAGCTGGACGAGATCCGCAACGTCCTGCTGGACGACCCCTCCGTCACGGCGGCCGCCGTGGTGCTGAACGGCGATCGGGACGCCGCGGGAGCGCGCATCGACGCGTACGTGGTGCCGGCCGGCGGCGATCCGGCGGCGATCCGGCAACGAGCCGCCAAGGTGCTGCCGGAGCACATGCTGCCCGCCACCATCACGCCTCTCGACACACTGCCACTCACGGCCAACGGCAAGCTCGACGTTCGCGGGCTTCCCGAGCCGGTTGTCGCGCCCGCCGCGCCGATTCGGGCTCCGTCAGGTGAGCTGGCGGGCGCGCTCGCCGCGGTGTGGGAGTCGGTGCTCGGCGTGCCCGTCGGACCCGACGACAACTTCTTCGAGCTCGGCGGCAACTCCCTGTACGCCATGCGGGTGGCGGCGGCCATGCGCGACCGCGGCCTGCCCGCCTTTCCGATGCGCGAGCTGTACCTTCACCCGACGGTGAGCGGCCTCGCGTACGTGCTGGACGAGGTGACGTCCCATGAGTGATCGGCTGCTGGACGGCTGCGACGACACGGCCACGGACTATCCCCGAGACAGCCGCGTCGAGCAGCTCTTCGCCGAGCAGGCCGAGGCGGCGCCCGGCCAACCGGCCGTGGTGCACGGAAACACCACGCTCACCTACGCCGAGCTGCACCGCCGCAGCACTCTGCTGGCCCAGAGGTTGCGCCGCGATGGGCTGCGTCCCGCGGAACCGGTGGCGCTGCTGCTGCCGCGTACCCCCGACCTGATCGTCGCGGCGCTCGCCGTGCTGAAGGCCGGCGGGTTCTACGTGCCGATGGACCCCGACCATCCGGCGGATCGGATCTCCCAGCTGATCGAGGACAGCGGCGCCGGCCTCCTGCTGACCACGCGAGAGCCGGCCCGCGGGCAGGCCATCGCGGTGGACGCCCAGGACTGGTCGGCCGAACCCGAGGGGGACGTCCCCGCGCCGGGCGACGCGTCGGACGTCGCGTACCTGATGTACACCTCGGGGACCACCGGACGGCCCAAGGGCGTCCTGGTCCCGCATCGCGGCATCGTCCGTCTGGTGCGGGGCGTCGGCTATGTACGGCTCGACTCCACGGCCAGGGTGGCGCAGATCGGGGCGACCGGTTTCGACGCTTCCGTCTGGGAGACCTGGGCTGCCCTGCTCTGCGGTGGGACTGTGCACATTCTCGATCGGGAGACGTTCCTCGACGGCGCGGAGCTGAGGCGGGCGCTGGCGGACGGGGGTATCACCACGGCGCTCTTCACCTCCGCGCTGTTCGGTCAGCTCGCGGACGAGGACCCGACCGTGTTCGGGCCGCTGCGGGACCTGCTGGTCGGAGGCGACGTGCTCTCGGCCAAGCACGCCAGGTCCGTGCTGCGGGCCAATCCGGGTCTGCGGCTCGTCAACGCGTACGGGCCGACCGAGAACGCGGTCATCTCCACCTGCCACGAGGTTCGTGAGCCGATCGGCGCCCGCGTGCCCATCGGCCGCCCGGTGCCCAATACCACCGCGTACGTGCTCGACCAGGACAGACAACCGCTTCCAGTGGGCGTCACCGGCGAGCTGTACGTCGGCGGCGACGGGCTGGCGCTCGGCTACCACGGGCGCCCCGACCTGACCGAGCGCGCCTTCGTCCCCCACCCTTTCCGGCCAGGAGAGGTCCTCTACCGGACGGGCGACCGGGCGCGCAGACTGCCTGACGGGTCGATCGACTTCCTCGGCAGGACGGATCACCAGGTCAAGGTGCGCGGTCTGCGCGTCGAGCCGGGCGAGGTCGAGGCCGCGCTACTGGCCCGCCCCGGAGTGCGCGAGGCGGTGGTGGTGGAGCGGCGCGCGCCTGATTCGTCCGACGGTCACCTACGCGCGTACGTCTCGGGTGGGCATTCCCTGGAACCGGAGCGGCTGCGGACGGACATCGGGCGCGTGCTGCCCGCTCACATGGTGCCCGCCCAGATCGTGGTGCTGCCCGCGCTGCCGCTGAACGTCAACGGGAAGGTGGACCGAGCCGCGCTGCCCGAGCCGATCCCCGCAGGCGGTGGGACGGCCGGGGACGAGCTCGAGCGAGAGCTCGTCGAGCTGTGGGAGGACGTCCTTGGTGTGCGCGGGATCGGCGTCGACGACCCACTCGACCGGCTGGGCGGCAGTTCGCTCACCGCGACCCGGCTGGCCGCCAGGGTGCGGAAGAGGTTCGGAGTGGCTTGCCCGGCCTCGGCCGTGCTGGCGGTCCGTACGGTGTCAGCGCTGGCCGACCTGGTCCGTGCCGCGGACGGCACCGACGTGGTGGGGCCGCGTCCGTGTCAGGCCGGCGAGCGGACCCCGCTGTCACCTCAGCAGAAGGGCGTCTATGTCGAGCAGGTCAAGGACCCGTCCAGCACCCAGTACAACCTGCCGATCATCGTCGACCTCCCCGGCCGGATGGACGCCGGACGGTTGCGCGCCGCTCTCTCGACGCTCGTCGAGCGGCACGAGATCCTGCGCACCGACGTGGCCGTGGGCGACGACGGGCAGCCGTACCAGCGAGTTCACGAGGTGCTTTGTACGACGCTGGATGAGGTCGGCCTGTTTCGCGGTGCGGATCTCGACGGCTGGACCGAGCGGTGGATCCGCGCCTTCGACGTCCATCAGGCCCCCCTGTGGCGGGCGGCCCTGGCGCGGCACGACCATGGGAGCCGGCTGGTGCTGGACATTCACCACCTCCTCACCGACGGCCACTCGCTCGCCCTCCTGATGGCCGAGTGGGCGGCGCTGCTCAGGGGCGAGCCGCTCCCCGAGGTGGAGCTGCGTTACCGGGACTTCGCGCAGTGGGCGAACGGGCCGGAGCGGCGCGCGCTGTCCGAGACCCAGCGTGGCTTCTGGGCCGAGACGTTCGCGCGGCCGGTCAAACCTCTCGATCTGCCCATCGACCTGCCCCGGCCGGCGATCCGCCGGACGGAGGGGGACCACCTGCCGTTCGCGTTCGGCGCGGAGCGCAGCCACGCGGTCAGAGAGCTGGCCCGCACCGAGAGAGTGACGGCGTTCCACGTGATCCTGGCCGCGTACACCGCCTTCCTGGGGCAGGTGAGCGGCGGTGACGAGGTGACGGTCGGGACGCCCTTCTCCGGCCGGCACCTGCCGGGGGTGGACCGGGTTCAGGGGATGTTCGTGAACACCCTGTGTTTACGGATGTACCCGGCCCCCGAGCTGCCGTTCCGCGCGTATCTGCAAGCCGTGGCCCGGCACACGCTGGCGGCCGGCGACCACCAGGATCACGCGTTCGACGCTCTGGTGGCGATGCGGGGAGAGCATGACTTCAGCCGCCACCTGCTCTTCGACGCGTTCTTCGGGATGCAGGACACAGGGCTGCACCAGGTGGAGTTCCTCGGCGGCCGGCCCCGGTGGCGGCCGGAGGCCACCCGGCGCACGATCTTCGACCTGGACCTGCAAGTCGAGGACGCACCCGAAGGGTACGACGCCCGGCTGGCGTACGCCACAAACCTCTTCCTGCGCCCCACGGTGGAGACGTTCCGGGATGAGCTGCTGGCCCTGCTCGACGCGGCGCTCGCCGAGCCGGACACGCCGCTCGGCGAGCTCGGTCGGGCGCCTTCGGCCCGGCCTGGCCTGCCCGAGCTCGACTTCGACTTCGACTTCTGATCTGGAGAGGCCATGCAGTCCATTGAGACCCAGGGCACGCTCAAGGTCGCGGCCGCGAAGCGCCGCCGCGAGGGGGCGTTCTGGCGCGCTCAGCTCGCGGCACTGCCAGAGCGCACCGGCTTCCCGCCCGACGCGAACAGTGGCTCGACCGGGGAGGCGGTCGCCGCGCTCGACCTCGGCCCCGAGCTGACCGCCAGACTCGGCAAGCTGGCCCGAGGCCAGGACACCGCCCTGCGCTCCGTGCTGATCGCCGTGGTAGGCGCGTTGCTCCGGCGTTACGGCGGCGGCGAGGAGTCCGTGCTGGCCACCCCTCCCGTCCCCGTGCCCGGCGGGCCCGCGCCGCTGGCCTCCTCACTGGTGCTGTGCCTGCCGATCACCCGCGACACCACGTTGCGCGGGCTGCTGGGCGAGGTCGGCGACCGGCTGCGCGCCGCGGTCGAGCACCAGGACTACCCGATCGAGCTGCTCGCCGACGAGTTCGGGAGCGCGGCACAGGAGGGGGACGACCCTTTCGCCGACGTGCTCGCGGACGCCGTACGCGACGAGACGGACCCGGCCGGCCGGCCCGGCTTCCCGCTCGCCTTCGCCTTCGTACGCGGGCAGGCCGGGCTGACTCTGGAACTGCGCTACCGTCCCGGCACGCACAGCCCCGGTGCCGCCCGGCGGCTGCTCACCCACTGCGTGATGCTGCTCGACCAGGCCACCGCCGCGCCCGACACGGCGATGGCCGCCTTCGACCTGCGATCCGACGACGATCTGGCGCTGATCCACAAGGCGAACGACACGGACGCCGCCTTCGAGGACACGGTGCGGCTCGACGAGCTGTTCAGCCGCCAGGTCGCCGCGACCCCTGACGCCGTGGCCGTGGTCGGTGACGGCTTCTTTCTCACCTACACCGAGCTGAACGTCCGTGCCAATCGCCTAGCGCACACGCTGCGCGCCCGCGGTGTGGGCCGCGACGACCTCGTGGCCGTGCTGGCGGACCGCTCGCCGGAGATGCTCGTCGCCGTCTACGCCGTGCTGAAGGCGGGGGGCGCGTACCTGCCGATCGACCCGGGCAACCCGCGCGACCGCATCGCGTACATCCTCGGTGACAGCGCCGCCCGCCTCGTCCTCACCCAGCCCCGCCACCTGGAGCTGGTCGGCGACGGCGTCGCCGTCCTGGACCTCATGGACGAGGGAGCCTACGCGCAGGAGGTGAGCACGCCGCCGGTCGAGGGCGGCCCCCGCGACCTCGCGTATGTCATCTACACCTCGGGTTCGACCGGTGCTCCCAAGGGCGTGCAGATCGAGCACCGGTCGGTCGTCAACCGCATCGGCTGGATGCAGAAGGCGTACCCGATCAGTTCCGCGGACGTCATCATGCAGAAGACGCCCACGTCGTTCGACGTCTCGGTGTGGGAGCTCTTCTGGTGGACGTTCGCGGGCGCGTCGGTGTGCCTGCCCGAGCCCGGCGCGGAGCGGGACCCGGAGGCGCTGACCGCCGCGGTCGAGCGGCACGGCGTCACCACGATGCACTTCGTGCCGTCCATGCTGGGGGCCTTCCTCGACTTCGCCTCGGGAACGGGCGAGCGCCGCAGGCTGTTCACCCTGCGGCAGGTCTTCGCCAGCGGCGAGGCGCTGCCGGTCCACCACGTGCGACGCTTCCACGAGGTGGTCACAGGTTGCCGGCTGATCAACCTGTACGGGCCCACCGAGGCGGCCGTCGACGTCACCCACTACGCCTGCCGCGGTGACGAGAGGATGGTGCCGATCGGGCGGCCGGTCGACAACACGCGCGTCCACGTGCTCGACGCGGATCTGCGACCCCAGCCCGTCGGCGTCCCGGGGGAGCTGTGCATCGCCGGGGTCCAGCTGGCCCGCGGGTACCTCCATCGCCCCGAACTGACGGCCGAACGCTTCGTCGCCGCGCCCCACGCGGGCGAGAAGCGCGTCTACCGTACGGGGGACCTGGCCCGCAGGCTGGCCGACGGCGGCATCGAGTACCTGGGCCGCATCGACCACCAGGTCAAACTGCGGGGATACCGCATCGAACCGGGCGAGATCGAGGAGCGGCTGCGGCAGCACGCCGCCGTGAGGGACGCCGTCGTCATCGCTCGCGGGCAGGCTTATCTGTGCGGTTACGTCCTGGCGTCCGAGCCACCGTCCGAGGATGACCTTAAGGAGCACCTGAGGCGCACGTTGCCGGAGTACATGGTCCCCGCCCGCCTCGTCACGCTCGCGTCGTTCCCGCTCACCCCGAGCGGCAAGCTGGACCGCGGCGCGCTGCCCGACCCCGGCGAACCGGCCCGTGCGGTGGACCACGTCGCCCCGCGTACGCCGCAGGAGGCGGACCTGGCCCGCATCTGGGCCGAGGTGCTCGGCGTCGAGCAGGTCGGCGCGCACGACAACTTCTTCGCGCTCGGCGGCAACTCGATCCACTTCGTCACCGTGCTGGCCAGGGCACGCGCGTGCGGCCTCGACTTCACCTTTCAGCAGCTCTTCGAGAACCCGACCATCGCGAGGCTGGTCGCGCTCTCGCCGTCTTCGGATCCGGCGACGCGCCCGCTCCGGCCGTTCGAGCTGCTGACGGCCGAGGACCGGGCGAAGATCCCGGCCGGAGTGGCCGACGCCTACCCGATGACGCAGCTCCAAGCGGGACTGGTCTTTCAGAGCGAACTGTCACACAACACAGTCGAATATCACGACATCATCAGCTACACGATCCAGAGCTCGTTCGACCTCGGACGCTTCGAGCGGGCGGTCCGGATTCTCGTCGCCGCGAACCCGATCTTCCGTACCAGCTACCACCTCACCGGCTACAGCGAATACCTGCAGCTCGTCCACGAGGACGCGCCGTCACCGCTGTACGTCGCCGACCTGCGCGGTATGAACGAGGGCGAACAAGACGCCTGGTATCACGCATGGGCGGAGCAGGAGAAGGCCCATCGCTTCACCTGGACCGAGCCCGGCCTCGTCCGGTTGCACGTGCACGTGCTCGGCGACGACCTGTTCCGCTACACGCTCAGCCAGCACAACTCCGCGCTGGACGGCTGGAGCATCACCCTGGTGCACACCACGCTGTTCGACACGTACTACCGGCTGCTCGACGGACGGCCGCTGCCGGACATGGAGCCGGACGGGTACGCGCGCGACTACCTCTCGCTGGAGCGCGAGTCCCTGGCCGACGAGGGCCACCGTTCCTACTGGGCGGACGTGCTCGAAGGCAGCGCCTTCGCCGAGGTGCCCCGCACGAGGGAGTCGGCATCGCCGGACGTCTTCCCCGTCGTGTTCCACGAGGTGGAGTTCCCGCGCGGACTGTCCGACCGGATCGTGGCGCTGGCCGGGGCGCTGTCCGTGCCGGTCAAGAACGTCGCGATGGCCGCGCACGTCAAGGTGCTCTCACTGATCACCGGCGAGCGCGACGTCATGACCGGGTACGAGCACAGCGGCCGGCCCGAGGCGGAGGGCGCCACCCGCTCGATCGGCCTGTTCCTCAACACGGTGCCCTTCCGGGTGCGCACGGGAGAGGGCTCCTGGGAGAGCCTCGTGCGCGACGTCTACCAGGCCGAGGTCGAGCTGCTCCCCGCGCGACGGTACCCGATGGCGCAGATGAAGCACGACCTGGGGACACAGCGGGCACTGTTCGAGACGGCCTTCAACTTCACGCACTTCTATCTGCTCAGGGAGCTGGAGGCACTTGACGGCTTCTCCCTGCTCGACGTGCGGGCCAACTCGGAGACGGAGTTCGTGCTGCGCGCCGAGTTCTCCCGGCACTTCATCACCGACGAGGTACGGCTGA
Source organism: Nonomuraea aurantiaca (assembly GCF_020215705.1). Taxonomy (GTDB): domain Bacteria; phylum Actinomycetota; class Actinomycetes; order Streptosporangiales; family Streptosporangiaceae; genus Nonomuraea; species Nonomuraea aurantiaca. The sequence goes on from NZ_JAIWNB010000003.1 coordinate 213,168, forward strand.
GCCTGCACTACCACGCCCACCTCTTCGAGCCCTGGCAGGTGGCGCGGATGGGGGCGTACTACATCGCCGCGTTCGAGCAGATGACAGCCGATCCGGCCGCTCTCCATCACCTCGCCGATCTGCTGCCCGGCGAGGAGAGCGCGGCGCTGATCGCGATGGAACAGAGCGAGAGCGTCCTGCCGAAGCTGGCAGAACATTATCGGGCGCGGGTCGTCGACGAACACGGCCTGCGGGTGCCCTTCGCCACGCCGGGGCGGATCGTGCTGATCGCCAACGGGGTCACGATCCCCACCACAGGTGTGTACGGACGCCGCATGCCCGGCGGCCTTGAGCTGTTCCAGGCACCCCGAAGCCTGACGTTTCACCGTTCCGAAGAGCGGAGTGCCGAGGGGGAGACGGGCCGTCGTCCCACCGGAGCGGTGGGACCGCGCATCGCGGAGGCGTGGTCCAGGGTGCTCGACGTGCCGCTGGAGCAGATCACCCTCGACGGCAACTTCTTCGAGCTCGGCGGCAGCTCGCTGTCGGCCATGCGGGTGGTCATGGAGTTGGAGGGCCTCGTGTCGCTCACCGACCTGATGCGCAACTCCACCCTGGGACCGCTGTGTGAGATGGCCGAGGCTCGTCTGAACGAGGGCGCGCCCTGCTCGCCGCTGCTTCGCTCGCTGTCGGCCGACCCCGACCGAGCCCGGTCCGTCCTCGTGTGCTTTCCCTACGCGGCCGGCAACGCCGTCAACTTCGAGCCGCTGGCCACCGCCCTCGACAAGGCGGGCGCCGACGTGGCCGTCTATGGCGTGGAGTTGCCTGGCCACGACCCCGGCCATTCGGACGAGCCCTTCCTGTCCATCGAGGAGGCGGCGCGGCGGGTGGTGGAGGAGATCCGCGGTCTCGCCGACCGGCCCGTGGTGCTCTGGGGCCACTGCGTCGGCTCGGCTCTGGCCATCGAGACCGCACGCCTGATGGAAGCGGCCGGAAACGCGCCGCTCCACGTCTTCGTGGCCGGAAAGCTGCTGCACGACGCCCGGACCACTCGCGAGTCCATGGAGCGGGTGGACGCGATGACGGATGAGGACATCGTGCGCTGGCTCGTCGAGGCGACCGGTTACTCCGGGCTCGACGTGCTCTCACCCGAGCAGGCGGCCTTCGTCACCAGGACGTTCCGGCACGACTCCGGTTCGGCCAACGGCTATCTGGTGGCGGCGGCCGAGCGAGGGCCCGTCGCCAGGCTGTGCGCGCCGCTCACGGTCGTCCATGCCTCGGACGATCCGCTGACCCCTGACCACCGGTGGAGGTACGAGGACTGGTCGCTGTTCGCCGATCGGCCGCGGCTCGCGGAGCTCGGGCCCTTCGGCCACTACTTCTGCCGGACAGCCCCGGACGCCGTGGCCACGCTGCTACGTGAGCTGGTGCCACGTACGGAAGACCCGCCGGTATCACCTACGGAAGATCAACGGAGCGAAGTGCACTGAGATGACCACCACCAACACCCCCCAGGCGGTCACGCCGCTGACTCCCGGCCAGCAGTACCTCGCCGGAGCGAGGAGCATGGTGCCGTTCCTCGCCTCGGCCATTCCCATGGGCATCGCCGGAGGCGTCCTCGGACTGTCGAGCGGGCTCTCCGGCTGGGCGACCCTGGGCCTGGCGATGGCCGTGAACTCCGGCACCGCCCAGTTCGTCGGCTTCGCCCTCATCGCCGGCGGCACAGACTGGGCCGCGATCATCCTCACCACACTCATCCTGGGGCTCCGGATGCTCCTCTACTCCACCATCCTGATCCCGTACATCAAGGAAGTGCCCCAGCGGTGGCGGGTGCTGCTCGGGTTCGGGCTGATCGACGAGGTCTTCTTCGTGGCGATCGAACGGCTGAGGAAGGGCGAACTCACCCACAACAAGCACATGTTCTTCCTCGGCGCGTCCTCACTGCTGTACGTCACCTGGATGCTGTGCACGGCGATCGGCATGTCCCTCGGTTCGGCCGTGCCGGATGTACGGGGGCTCGGACTGGACTTCCCGGTGACCGCCATGTTCATCGCCATGCTCGCGATCGGGCTGGCGAACTGGCGCGTGGCCGCGGCCATCTGCGCCGCGGGGGTGACCGTGATGCTGGCGCGGGACCTGCCGTACAACCTCGGCGTCGTGCTGGCCGCGGTGGTGGGAGCGGTGGTGGGGGCCGCGTGCGAGTACGCGGCGAAGACGAGGACGAAGGAGATCGCCCGATGAGTATGGCGCTGCTGATCCTCGGCATGGGGTTGTGCAGTTTCCTGCCGCGCTACCTGCCGCTGGCCCTCTTCGCCGACAGGGAGATGCCGCCGCTGGCGGAGACGCTGCTCAGGTACACGCCGCCGGCCGTGCTGGCCGCACTGGTGTTCCCGGCCGTCCTCGCGCCTTCGGGGGACGGCGTCGAGCTGACCCTGACGAACCCTTATCTGATAGGCGGCGCGGTCACCTTCGCCGTAGGTCTGGTGTCGAAAAGGTTCCTGCTCGTGACAGCGGTCGGAATTGCCGCTTTCTATCTCAGTCGCTGGCTTGTCGGCTGAATGTTATAGGCGTCTTAAGTTTGTCGAAATTCATTTGACACCCGACATCGTGCGGGCGATTTCGCATGCCCTCATACAAGCTCTCAACTGGTGAGACATCCTTGACAAATAGCTATTGCGAGATGATCCGGGCGCCATTAAAGTGTGGCCCGCAGGTGCGGACTCGCAATAAAGAGACGGGGCATCTTTCGCGTTCGGTCTGTGCCTCAGGCGAAACGACCAAGAAAGGATGACCGGGTCTCCATGACGACCGTGTCCGCTGAGAAGGAATCACGTGCCTTAAACGTGACCATGCGCGTACTGAACAGCGTCGAACGCGCCGGTAATAAACTGCCTCATCCGTTCTGGCTCTTCATCATCCTGAGCGTCGTGCTCATGGCGCTGAGCTGGATCCTGTCGGCGGCCGGAGTGTCGGCGGTCAACCCCGCCGACAAGACGACCGTCGCGGTGAAGAACCTGTTGTCGAGCGAGGGCGTCACGCTGATGCTCGGCGACGCCATCAAGAGCTTCACCACCTTCCCCCCGCTGGGCACGATCCTGGTGGTCATGCTCGGCGTCGCGGTGGCCGACAGAGCGGGGCTGCTCTCGGCGGTCCTGCGCCGGGGCGTCTCCCGCGTACCGGCCCGGTGGGTCACGTTCGCGCTCGCCTTCACCGGCATGGTCTCCCACGTGGCCGCCGACTCGGCGTACATCGTGCTGATCCCGCTGGGCGGGCTGGCCTTCTACGCGGTCGGCCGCAGTCCGATCGTCGGCGTCGTGGTCGCGTTCGTCTCGGTCGCGGCCGGCTTCGACGCCAGCCCGGTGGTCACCCCGCTCGACGTCATCCTGGGCGGCATCACCACCGACGCCGCGCACACCATCGACCCGAGCTACACCGTCACACCGCTCGCCAACTACTTCTTCTCCATCGGCTCGTCGGTCGTGCTGTCCATCGTCATCACCGTGGTGACGGAGACGATCCTCACCAAGCGGGCGGCGAGCATGCCGATCGACGAGGACGCCGAAGTGGGCGACCTCGGCGCGCTGGAGCTGTCCGACAAGGAGCGGCGCGGGCTGCGCTGGTCCGGCGTCGCGCTGCTGGTGATCGCCGCGCTGATCGCGCTGTCCATCATCCCGGCCGACTCCCCGCTCCGCGGCGAGGGTGGCAGCCTGGTCACCGGCCCGCTGCTGAACGCGATCTCCGTCATGCTCGGCGTCGCCTTCTGCCTCGTCGGCATCGTGTACGGCCGCGTAGCCGGCACCATCAAGAGCGGCAACGACGTACCCACGTTCATGGCCGAGGGCATGCGCGAGATGGCGCCGGTCCTCGTACTGTTCTTCGCCATCTCCCAGTTCCTGGCCTACTTCAAGTGGACCGGCATCGGCACGATCGTCGCCATCAACGGCGCGGACCTGCTGAAGTCCGCCGGGATCAACGGCCCGATGATCTTTGTCGGCATTCTGATCATCGTCACCTTCATCAACCTGCTGATCACCAGCGGCTCCGCCCAATGGGCGCTGGTCGGCCCGGTCTTCGTGCCGATGCTGATGCTGCTGAAGATCTCGCCAGAGGCCACCCAGGCGGTCTACCGCATCGCCGACTCCTGCACCAACGCCCTGAGCCCGATGAGCCCCTACTTCGTGCTGGTCCTCGGCTTCATCCAGCGCTACCGCAAATCAGCCGGCATCGGCACGCTGATCGCCCTCACCATGCCGTTGTGCCTGATCATGCTCGTGGTCTGGACACTGTTCTTCCTGGCATGGTGGGCGCTCGGCATCCCGCTGGGCCCCGGCGTTCCCTCCTAACTCTCCTCACTCTTAGCGAAAGGATCCTTTAGTGACACCGGCTCCCACGTGGACCCGCCAGGCGCTCCCCTCCATGCTCGACGACCTGCGTATGCTCGTCGAGCTGGAAAGCCCGAGCAACGACAAACAGCTCCTGGACGGGGCACTCGACGCGATCTTCCGCTGGGCGGTGGACCGCGCCGGGGAGCCGGACGAGTTCACCCGGCACGACGGCGGCCGGCACGGCGACGTGCTTGAGCTGACCTACCAGGGCACCGCCCCCGGATTCGTCCTGCTGGTCGGCCACTACGACACCGTGTGGCCGGTCGGCACCCTCGCCGACTGGCCGTGGCAGGTCACCGACGGCGTCATCAGCGCACCTGGCGTCTTCGACATGAAGACGGGCCTCGTCCAGGCGGTCTGGGCGGTACGCGGGCTGCGCGAGCTGGGCCTGCCGCATCCCACGGTCCGCCTGCTGTTCAACGGCGACGAGGAGATCGGCAGTCCGGCCTCCCGCGCCCGCATCGAGGCGGCCAGCGACGGGGCGCTGGCCAGCCTGGTCTTCGAGGGCGCCATAGACGGCGCGGTCAAAACCTCCCGCAAGGGCGTCGGCATCTTCCAGGTGTCCGTCACCGGGATCGAGGCCCATGCCGGCCTCGACCCCACCGCCGGTGCCAGTGCCATCCACGCCATGGCCGACCTGATCACCCAGATCGCCGCCCTGGGCGCCCCCGCGCTCGGCACGACGGTCAACGTCGGCCTGGTCAGCGGCGGCACCGGCACCAACGTCACCGCAGGCCAGGCAACCTGCGGCATCGACGTACGCGTGTCCGACCCGGCCGAGATGGCCCGGGTGGACGCCGCACTCACCTCGCTGCGCGCCCCCGACCCTCGGGTCTCCGTGGCGCTCTCCGGCGAATGGAACCGGCCACCCATGACCCCCAACCCCGCCTCCCAGGACCTGTACGCCAGGACGTACAAGGTGGCGATCGAGCACGGCTGGGACCTCCGCGAGGCGGGCGTCGGCGGGGCCAGCGACGCCAACTTCATCTCAGCCCTGGGCCGGCCCGTGCTCGACGGGCTCGGCCCCGTCGGAGCGGGATCCCACTCCCGGGGGGAGCACACCATCGTCGAATACATCCCGGAGCGCACCGCCCTCACCATCGGGCTCATCGCGGGGTTCGCCAGCTAGTCGCCCCGTCACGCGACCTTGGCCGGGTTGCTGGGGCGGCTCGCGCTGTGGGACGCCGTCACCACGACGGCCTCGCTCGTGGCCTCCGCGCTTCGCGCTGACGCGCGGGTCCTGGGGCCGGTGACTCGGTCTCGCGCACTTGTGGCGCTGGTCCGATCCACGGTGAATGGCCGAGCCAGTCGTCGATTGTCATGTACAGGTCAGTGATCAGGGTGTTGAGGTCTATCTGATTCTCAACACCCTTTGTCATTCCCGCGCTCCGGACCTATTCGTCGCTAGGCGCCGTCCTTGTCCAGCAGCCGATCGAGTGTGCGTCCCACGTCGGCCATTGTGCGCTGCAGGTAGTCGAGTCTGTCCAGCATCTCGTGCTGAGCGGATGTGAGCTGCTCGTGGGTGTGCCGGCGAAGGCCGCCTATCTCGTCTCCGAGAGCTGCGAAGTCCTGGGACGTCTCCGCCTTGATGCTGGCGATTTCAACTCTTATCTGGGCAACGGCGACCGCTGTTGAGGCAATGGCGGTGTGTATGCCTTCCAGGCATGGGCAACCGTTCGTCGGGAGGCTCGCATGTTGACGCCGCGCGCGGGGGCCGCGATAGGCCCCATTACGGGAACGCGCTGTCGCTTCGACGGCTGCCGCGCGAAGTTTCACGTCGCGAGTCTCCGCCTCTTCGTTCATGTACCCCTACCTTTTCGGTAGCTGGAAGGATCTCGGCCTTGGCGGCCAGGATCACTGTGTGTGAGTACATCGTCGCAAGAAGTTGTTGTTCGATGACGCAGGGTCATCGGAATTCGGGTGTGGTTTTATTCGTCGCGGTGTGGCAGAGATGCATCTGAGTTTGATTTTGGGCTGGAGCGAATGTGTTGCGGTGGGGACAATCTGGGGCGCTACGGGCTGGTTAGGTTTTGGTAGCGGGAGGGTGACGTTTGCTAGGTGCCGGGAGTGCAGTTGTACAGGTGGCCGTAGCGGGTTTGGGCGATGCGCATGAGTTCGGTCAGGTCTTTGATCGCGTCCCTGCCCGTGGCGACCTGGGCCAGACCGATGTCGATCAATCGGTTTTTGCTGTCGCAGCGAAACTTCGCGCTCACTTGGAACGGCTGGTCTGGGAATGATGCATTCGGCAGGTGCGCGGCCAGGCCGTCACCGAGATCGCTAGGGAGCGGGGCCCCGCCGTGCCTTGTGTATACCTGGCGCCTGTCATTCAGCAAAAGGTCCAGATGCTCACGGGGCATCCCGGGGCCCTCCTGCATCCATCTCACGTCCAGAGGGCGAGGGTTCGTATCTGGAGCCCAGCAGTCGCCATTCTTCTCGTTGCCATCAGTCTTCTCCGCGAGAGGCCCGCTCACACCAGTGACAACGCGAAATGCCTGCTCGGGGATGAGTTTGCAGACGTATGGCGCGGAATCAGCGACAGGTTGAGGGGCCGGGGCCGGTGTGGAGACGATGTCGTTTGTCGGAGTGCAGGCTGCAGTGAGCAAAGTGAGAGCAGTCAGAGCGACGGGCAGACGAGAATGCCTCATTTGCCATCTCCAGAGGGCGAGGTCTCGAGGCCCAGATAGTCGTCCACCTCACTGGTGCTGCGGAAGGTGTTTTTGAAGCGATCATGCAGGTCGCTACTTCCTCCGGTTGTGCGAGTCCACGCGAGGAACTGGCTGTATTCCTTCGGAGTCATCTTGGCGAAAGGTGTAAGCGTCGGCGGGGTTCCGGTCGCGAACACCCGATCCTTCATATCGAGCCCGTCAAGCAGCCCCTTGTTCAGCATGGCTGTGGCGACCATCTGCTCCGCCAGCCTCTCCACCGCCAACCGGTTGTCCGCCAGTGTGCGATACGTGTCATCCAAGCCTCGCCGGTGTTCGGACATCTGCTGGGCGACTCGGTTGGCGATCTCGTCACGCGCAGCCCCGGCGAGCCTGTCGTACTCCTTGCCGATCAGTTCGCTGAAGGCGCCGGTGGCCAATTGGCCCACCTGCTTGGCTCCTGGCACCGGGAGCAGCCCAATCGCATCGCCCACCATGGTCTTCAGCGACTCGTCCGCCTTCTTGTCGTCCAGCCCTTGGGCGATCAGCGCTTGGCGGCGAGTCTCCACGATGAAAGTGAAGGGAAGCGCCTCCTCCACGGTGCGGTCCACTAGGAACTGCTTGATGTCGGCCGTGTCGACCCGCCCATTTTTGTCGAAATCGAACTTCTTGACGTCGGCCTTCGTGAAACCGAGCCGCTCAGCGTTGGAAGCATTGAGGCCGACTGGAGCCACGGTGTCCAGCGCCGCTCGCATATGTTCAGTCTGTGCTCTCACCAGCGCCTCAAACCCGGCGTCATGGGAGGCGGCCAGCACCAGCGCATAAGTCAGGTCTTTAGCCGCGATGCTGCCGAAGGCCTCATGGTTCACGAGGAGCTTGGAGACGTGGTCGATGTTCGCCGCGATCGCGCGGGCCAGAGGATAGCTCAGGGGAGCGAAACGATCGAACGTCCCTCTGTTCTTTATCTCCAGATTGCCGCTCTCCCCTTTGCCAAAGGCAGGGCGGACCTCGTCGGCGACGGTCTTCATCATCTCGGCCGCCAGCTTCTGGGAGGTCTCATCCCGGCCGGTCGTCGCCGTCACCAGCAGGTCATTGAACGGCGCGTAGTCGCCCAGATAGCGAGAGGAACCCCACCGTGTCGTCAGCAGATAGTGCAGCACGGATTCCTTCCACCCGGCCGGGGTCTGGTCCAGCAGAGCATGGGACGCCTCCCGGCTGGACTTTGCTGCATGGAAAAGATCGTCCACCAACGATGAGGCCCTCGCGCCTGGATTGCCCACATGCGTTCCCGGTCTCAGCATGGTGCCAAGGCCGAGCGCGCCCGCCAGGTCGACTATGGGAACCTGGGCTCCCGCGAACATCCGGCCCAGCAGGTCCTTACTCGCTGCCCATTCATCCTTACGCTGCTCGTACTCGTAGACGATCACGTCACGCCCGACGACCTCCATGAACTCCTTCGAGTACGGAGGCTTCCCGTCGTGGGCACGCCAGATGAGCGCCTGAGCCTGGTAGCCCGTGTACTTCGTGTCGCCGGCCTTCTGCTGGGCCCGGCCCTCCCTCACCAAGTCCTTGAGGAATTCGGCGCCCATGTACGCGGGATTCTTCGGATCGGTTCCCCTGGCCAGAGCCGCGCTCAGCATGCGCAGAGCGTCCTTGCCCTGGCTGGAGACCTGGGCCAGGCGAGCGGAGTCCCCGTGGGTCCCGGCGTCGCGCAGTCGCGCGGCCAGCGAGCCAGGCAGCCGCGTCACGCCCTGGGTGCCCAGCGTGCCCAGGAATGCCTTCACGAACTCCGCGTCCCCGGTCCGCGCCGCGTATTTCTTCAGTTCGGCAAGCGCCTTAACATCCCCATCTGCGGCGTTCAGCGCGGCGCGACCGGCCAGCGTTCCGTCTAGTAGCCCCTTGGCGGCCTCCAGGCCGTCGGGCATCTCGAGGAAGCTCCCGGCTGCCGTGCTCATGCCGAAGGCGACCTTCTGCCGCTGCAACTCGTGGACCAGTTTCTGCCGCCGCCGCAGGTCCTCAGCCTGCGTGGTAACACGTCCGGCCAACTGCCGCAGCCGAGCCGCCGGAGAAGTGTCGAGCCCGGCGCCCTGCAATTCGCTGTGCAGGGCCTGCGCCAGCTCTTCCAGTCGCCTGGCGGCCTCGGTGTGCTTGCCCGCCATCGCGTCGAATTCGGACGGCTTCACTCCGGTGAACTCCGTCATGGCTTGTCCGGAAGGGAAGCCAATTTCTGGTTCGCGCTGTGTACGGCCTGCGTGAGCATGTCCTGCAACTCCCTCCGGTCCGCGTGGACCTGGGAGTCGAACCGGGCGCCCGTGGGACCCACCCACGCGTCGTTCTCCATCAGGCGGCAGGAGGGATCGAGCGCCCACCAGTGCTCGTCCGAGAGTCGCTGGATCTGCTCCGCCACGGCCCGCATCGCCTCGCGGTCGAGGTTGGCCAAGATGATCCCCTTGTACGGCTCGCTGCACCAGAACAGATCAGGAGGCGGCGTCCCTCACGTGGTCACACGATAATCAACATCGCATCAACAAAACAAGTTTAAGCGCAGTGAAAGGTATGGCGCGTTGGAATTTTATTATGCAATGAGCTGCTTTGCCCGACCTCGATCTTGTCAGGTGGGAACTGGGTGTGACCTGCGGGTCTTTCCGCCGGCGAGAGTGAAACTCATTGAGGATTCGCTGAAACGGTCGAGATGAGGCCAGCGCGAGATGGTTGACGAGTGCACCGTCACGGACGGGAAGATCATGGCCACCGGGGCAGGCCGGGGCGGGGAACGCAGCTACGCGCCGATTACGCGCTCAAACTCCCGTCAGGGACTGCCTACCATGGTGGTGGAGTTAAGACAGACGCCCACCAGCGACGACGAGGGCATTGAGCAGGCCAAGCGATACGCCAGCAAGCTCCAGGCACCCTTCGCCAACGCGACGAACGGGCTCAGGCTCATGAGATCGGCCTCGACGCGGGGCTCAGCACAGAGACCGACGGCCACTCTTCGGCGGACGAATTGTGGGCGATGCCACCAGTCAAAGGGAGCTCGGCGCGTGCTCACCATCATGGAATGCTTGCGAGCATCCTGCTAACCGCTGCGCCCAGCAGGATGCTCTAAAATCCTCGTGGCGGAGTCTGGTCGCTTTACGGACCAAGGGAAGACTCTCCGCATGAGCGGAGAGTCTTCCCTTTCTGCGAACATATTTACAAGTCGAACTCGCCGTCCTTCACGCCGCTGATGAAGGCGCTCCATTCGCCAGGAGTGAAGGTGAGGGCCGGACCGCTGGGGTTTTTGCTGTCGCGGACACCTCGGCGTCCTCCGGACAGTTCGGCAACCTCAACGCAGTTGCCGCCGTCGGGCCCCGATCGGGTGGACTTGCGCCAGGTAGCTGTGTCGAGTTCGCGGGTCAGCTCGTCCATCGCTGCAGCGTCTCCTTGATCAGATCTAGGGATTCGCGTTGGGACAGCGCTTCTGAGCGAATCCCCTCATATCTATATGTTAGGACGCGGACGTCCTCTGGTCGCTCGGTTACTCGACTCATGACGCCAGCGGATTCGACATACGCTGTGTCGAAGACGCCATGTGCCTGCGCGATGGCGAACCCGCCGGCAAGACCGGTCGTGGAGTAGGCCTTGAGGGGAAGAACCTGGATGGTAATCCGGGGAGCTTCGCCATCTTCGAGAAGGCGAGTGAGCTGCGCCGACATCACGGCGGGGCTGCCGATCGGGCGGTGCAGAACGGCCTCGTCGATCACAATCCACAACAATGGCGGTTTGGGACGCCTAAGGATGCTTTGGCGTTCCATTCGAGCGATCACATGTTCCTCGACCTGTTCGGACGTCACGCCGACATCACCGCTCAGGACCGCCCTGGCGTAGTCCTCGGTCTGCAGCAGGCCGGGCACGACCAGCGGTTCCCAGGTCCGGATCGCCTCCGCCGTGGCCTCCACCTCGAGCCAGGGCCGAAACCAAGGAGGAGCCTGCGCATGACTGACCATCGGCCAGAGCCGCATCAGCGCCCCTTCCGCCTCCAGCGCCTCGTCGCAGTGGCGGGCGAACTCCTCCGTTGGTGACCGTCTGGCTGTCTCGATCATGCTGATCGTGCCGACGGAGTAGGACACCGCTTTCGACAGACGGATCTGGGACCAGCCTCTGGCCTTGCGGTGTCGCCGCAACTCGAAGCCGAACAGTGCGGTCGGTGAGTCAGTAGGGCATAGCTCGCTTTCCTTAGGCATCTGACCTCCAGGGGGATGGCCACCGTTTCAACACGACTTTCAGCGAAACGGTTGATGGCTTATCGAAGTCAATTGACTACTCAATGTAGCCGAGTCTTGGGATGGTTGGAAGCCGATCGAGGCCGACTTCTTCGGGTGGGTGAAGTAATGAAAGCAGCGAGTGCGGAGCCGAGGGTCATCGGCTCGATCCAGCTCGTGGGCATTCGCGAGTCCGTCTCGCACGCCCGCTCCGAAGTGCGCAGATGGCTCGGAGACGATCATCCTGCTGTCGACGACGCGGTGCTGGTGGCGTCCGAGCTCGTGACGAACGCGCTCCGCCACTCCGACGCCAAACCGTACGACTTCATCGGCCTCACCGTCACCGCGACGGACGAGATGGTCTATGTGGAGGTGCGTGACCCCGGTTCCGCCTTCTCCGGCCCGCACATCCGTCAGGAGCCGGAGGCGGAGGACGGTCGTGGGCTGCTGATAGTCCGTGAGATCTCCCAAGACTGGGGAACCCGAGAGCACGGCCGTGGGCTTGGCCGTACCGTCTGGTGCGCCATCCGGGCGGTCCCATCTTCCCCTGGCCCGTCCGCTCCCGAATCGGTCTCCGGATCGGTTGGCGGGTGCGGTCCTGGCTGAACGCGCAGCCAGCCCAGGTCAGGCGGCTCCTCCTTCTCGAGGAGGGGGAGTGGGGGGAGCCGCCGCAGAACGTCCGGCAGGATCTTCCCCCCGTGGCTCCAGGCCGGGCGGGCCCCCGATGAGTGCACCCGCTTCGGCCCTCATCGGGGGCCATCCACAGAACGCAAGGAAGGTCTGTGCGCGGGCACAGTAAGTGGCGGACGACCCGGCATCGCCGCCTCGCCGGTGAAGTGAACGACCCCAAGTACGCCAGGCTTTACGAAGAGGCGGAAGCCGAGCAGCGACTTGGCCGGCTTGTCTAGGCGGGCCTGACCATTGGCTTCCTTCCTCACCGGGCTGCGTGATCTGGACCTGACGGCATCGAAGGCGCCAGCCTCTAGGTGAGAAGCACCTGACCGAGGACGTGCTCGCCGATGGCCGCCATGCTGGGGTTGTCGGCTGAGTGGGCGGCCAGGGCGGTGCCCATGGCAAGGGCCCAGCCTCTTGCGCGCTCCCACGTCACCTCGTCGGCGTCCACGCGTGTTCGGAAGACCTCGCGCGCGTTCTCGTCGAACACCAGCCATGCGGCGGCCAGGTCGGTGGCGGGATCACCGCTGGTGAGATCGCCGAAGTCCAGGACGGCCGCCAGCTCTTCCCCGTCGAGCAGGAGGTTCCCCGGGTGCGGGTCGCCGTGGAGCCAGAGCGCGGGGCCCTGCCAGGGCGGAAGGGCGGCCAGCTTCTCCCAGAGGGGGAGAAGATCGGCTGATCGGGGAATGGACCGCAGGCGCTGCCGTACCGCTTCGTCGCGGGCGGCGAGCGGGACGCCGCGAACGGGGTTGCGTGGCGCGTCAGGTGGGGCGGGCCGGTGGAGTCCGGTCATGAAGTCGGCCAGTGGGACGGCGATGCCGGAGCGGTCGCACGGTGGCACGTCGGCGACCGTGCGACCGTGGAACCAGGGTGCGATCGTCCACGGCCAGGGGTAGCCCTCGCCAGGTACGCCGACTCTGACAGGTAAGGGCAGCGCGACTTCGACGTGCTCGGCCAAGACCGGCAGCCAGCGTTGCTCGTTGACGATGAGGTCGACGGCGACCTGGCGGCGCGGCAGGCGTACACACAGATCCGTGCCGAGACGGTAGATGACGTTGTCCCAGCCGTTGGCGACGAGGCTCAGCGGGCCCGCCAGATCCGGGTGCTGCGTGCGGATCAGGCGGTCGACAACGTCGTCGTGGATGTCGATCTCCGCCGCCGGGGTGGTCACGCCGCAACGATAGCGCTGGAGTCAGTCCCCAAGGGCGGCCCTCTGATCGTGCGTGCGGTGAGCCCTCGATCGGTACGCACGGTGAGCCCTCGATCGGTCCGTGCGGTGAGTCTCAAAGTAGCGGGTGGGAGATCCTGGTCGGCGCGGATGCTCGGTTCTTACGGATGTAGCACTCGGCGGCCAGCCGTAAGCCGAGATATCCGGGCCGGCGTGGATGGCGGATCAGTTTGTCGGGATAGCCGTGAAGCTACGTCCGGCATCTGGGCGAATCGGTCGGCAGCCAGGCACGGTCCGAGGGCGAGAGGCAGCGAGACGGCGGCGGCTTCGGCTATTAGTGAACGTTGCGTTTCTATGGGTTGAATCATATGCTCCTTAGAGAACGTGTCGTTCTCTAAGGAGCGTGCGATGGGCCTCGTGCTGCCGGGTCTGATGCTGGCGATGCTGCTGGGCGCGCTCGACCAGACGATCATGGCGCCCGCTCTGCCCGCCGTGGCGGGGAGTCTCGGCGGGCTGGATCAGATGCCGGCGGTGATCAGCGCCTACCTGGTCGCCGCGACCGTCGTGATGCCCCTGTACGGCAAGCTCGGCGACCGATACGGGCGTAAGCCGATGATGCAGGTGGCGATCGTCATCTTCGTCACCGGTGCCGTGCTGTGCTCGGTGGCTGCCTCGATGCCGCAGTTCATCGCGTTCCGTGCGGTGCAGGGCATCGGTGGTGGCGGGCTGATGATCGGGGCCCAGGCGATCATCGGGGAGGTCGTCAGTCCGCGTGAGCGCGGTCGCTATCTGGGTCTGATCGGTGCCGCGTACGTGGTCGCCGCGGTCGGTGGACCGCTTCTGGGCGGGTTCTTCATCGACCGGCTCAGCTGGCGGTGGATCTTCGCGATCTACCCGCCGCTCGGGCTACTCGCCCTGGTCGTGCTGACGGCGACCTTGCGGCTCCCCAAGCCCGAGCCCAAGGTCGAGGTCGAGAGTGCGCCCGAGGTCAAGGGCGGGAATCGCGTGCCGATCGACTTCGCTGGTGCGGTCGCATTGGCGGTCGCCGTGGTCGGTGTGGTCATGCTGGGACAGACCAGGAACCTGGCCTTCCTCGCGCTGGCCGTCGCGGGCGGGGTGGCGTGGCTGGTGAGCGCCCGGTATGCCGCCGATCCGATCCTGCCGCTGCGCCTCTTCCGCGACCGCGCCTTCGCCGTGCCCGTGGCGATCAGCCTGCTCATCGGATTCACCCTGTTCGGGACCATCGCGTACATGCCCGCCTACCTGCAGATCGCCCTGCGCTCCACCGCCACCCAGGCGGGCCTGCTGGTGACCGCGCTCATGGGGGGCGTGCTGACCACCACCGTCGTCTCCGGAAGGCTCATCACCAGGACGGGGCGCTACAAGCCCTACCCGGTGGTGGGCACGGCGATGACCGCGGCCGGGCTGGCGCTGCTCGGGATCGTGGGCGACCGCGGGGGAGCGGTGGCGATCGCCGCCGTGATGCTGCTCATCGGGCTCGGCGTCGGGCTGGTCATGCAGGTCATGGTGCTGGCCACGCAGAACGCCGTCGACTACGCCGACCTCGGCACCGCGACCTCGGCGGTGACGTTCACGCGGCAGATCGGCGCCTCTGCCGGGGTCGCGCTGGTGGGGGCGCTGATCACCTGGAGGTCCGGCATCACCGCCACCGAGGCGGCCGATCTGCCCGGCAGCGTGCGGGACGCCTTCGCCGAGGCCGTGCCGCCGGTGTTCGCGGCCATGGCGCCGCTGCTCGCCGTGGCGTTCGTCCTGGCGTTCGCGCTGCCGGCGCGACCGCTCCGCACCACCGCCTATGCCGAGGAGAACCAGTGACCTCCGAGGAGGACCGGTGGCATCCGAGGAGGACCGGTGAACAGCCGAGGAGAACCAAGTGAAAGACGACCAGGAGCAAGTGAAAGCCGACGAGGACCGAGTGAAAATCGAGGAGGTCCAATGAGACTCGTAGCACCCCTGAACGCCTTCGGCCGCGGCGACCTGGCTCTGGCCGGCGGCAAAGGCGCCAACCTGGGCGAGCTCGTCAAGAACGGCTTTCCCGTCCCAGGCGGCTTCGTCGTAACCACCGCAGCCTACGAACTGGTCGCCGACGGGCACGACACCCGTACGTACTTCGAGAACGTGGAGATCCCCCCGGAGCTGCGCGAGGCGATCGCCGGCGCCTATGCCGAGCTCGGCGGCGGGCCCGTGGCGGTTCGGTCCAGCGCCACCGCGGAGGATCTGCCGGGGGCGGCGTTCGCCGGACAGCAGGACACCTACCTCAACATCGTGGGCGAGGAGGCGGTGGTCGACGCGGTCCGCCGGTGCTGGGGCTCGCTCTGGACCGAGCGGGCCGTCGCCTACCGCGAGAAGCGGGGTGTCGACGCGGCCGAGGTTCGCATCGCGGTGGTCGTGCAGCGCATGGTCCAGTCGGAGGCGGCCGGTGTGCTGTTCACCGCGAACCCGGTCACCGGCGACCGCGCGCAGATCGTCGTGGACGCGAGCACGGGGCTGGGCGAGGCCGTCGTCTCGGGACTCGTCACGCCCGACCACTACGTGCTCGACGTCTCGGGGCGGGTCACCTCCTTCACGCCGGGCCGTCGCGAGGTGGTCATCCGCGGTACGGCCGGCGGCGGCGTCGTACACGAGACCGGAGACTCCGCCACCGGCGAGGCGCTGCCCCGCGCGGCGCTCGCTGAGCTGGCCCGGCTGGCGAGCGAGGTTGCGGCTCGGTTCGGCCGCCCGCAGGACATCGAGTGGGCGTACGCGGGCGGCCGGGTGAGCCTGGTCCAGGCCCGTCCCATGACCGCGCTCCCGCCGGCGCCCGTGGGGTCGCTCAACCCGGTCCAGCGTAAGGTCGGCAGCGTCCTGCTCGAGTATCTGCCCGTACGCCCTTATCCGATCGATATGACGACCTGGCTGCCGTACGGTCCGGCGGGCATGATGGCCAAGGTCGCGGCGGCCTTTGGCATCAAAGGGGTGTTCGAGGACTTTCTGCAGGAGGAGGACGGTGTCGTCTACCGGTTGGTGCCACGCTCTCCGCGGGTGACGGCCGGTCTGATGGCCATCCCGTTCCGGCTCGTCCGGCGGGCCAGGCGCTACGACCCCGCCCGGTGGACGGAGGATCCGCGCTTCCAGACCTTCCTCGCCGCGAACCGCGAGCTGGCGGCCCGTGACATGGGCTCGATGCCCTGGCCGGAGCTGATTCGCGTCCCCAGACAGGCACTGGACCTGGTCCAGCCGGTGACGGACCTGCGCACCGACTACCTGCCCGGCACCGGGCTCGCCCTGTTGCGGCTGCTGATGGCGGTCAAGCTGCTGCGTCGCGGCGCGCTGTTCGGCGAGTTGATGACCGGCGCGCGCACCCGTACCTCGGACGCCAACCAGGCGCTGGAGGCGCTGGCCGAGGAAGCTCGGGCGACCGGAGCGCTCGACGCGGATCCGATGCCCTCTGGCTTCGCCGCGAAGCTACGCGACTTCTTCGCCGAATACGGGCACCGGGAGACGGTGACTCCGATTCTGGTCACCCCGCCTACCTGGGGCGAGGCCCCGGAAATCGTCCTCGGAACGATCAGGGTGCTCGCGTCCAAGCCGCCCACTCCAGCGCCCGCCGTGGACGGGGTGGCCGTGGGAGTGGGCGGAGCGGTCGAGCGGCTGCTCCGGCACCCCCTGCTGCGGGCCGGGCGCCGGAGGGCTCGGGTCGTGCGCTGGGTCGAGGCGGCTCGCGCCGGTCACGCGTTCCGCGAGGACAGCCACTTCTACTTCACGCTCCCGCTGCCCATTCTGCGCCGGTCGCTGTTGGAGATCGGGGCGCGGCTGCGTGACGCGGCCGTGCTCCAGCGGCCCGAGGACGTCTTCCACCTGCGGTTGGAGGAGCTGGAGTCGATCAAGGACCTGGCCGCCTCCGACGAGTGCCTCGACGAGCTGCGGGCGGCCGTTCAGCAACGGGCGGCCAAGCGGGAGGAGCTCTCGGGTGTGCGGCTCATCGACCCGCGGGCGATCTTCCCCGTCCGCGACGCGGGCACCGCGATCGTGACCGGGACGCCCGCGGGCGGCGGGAGTGCCACCGGGCCGGTCAAGGTCATCCGGGATCCGGCCGAGTTCGGCAGCCTGACGAGCGGGGACGTGCTCGTCTGCCCCTACACCAACCCGTCGTGGACCCCGCTGTTCCAGCGTGCGGCGGCCGTCGTCGTTGACACCGGAAGCGCCGCCTCGCACGCCGCGATCGTCGCCAGGGAGTACGGCATCCCGGCCGTCATGGGTACGGCGGGAGGCACGTCCACGCTGGTCGACGGGCAGGTGGTAACCGTCGACGGGGACGCGGGCACCGTCGTCATCGCCCACTCAAGCGGGGATGCGGCCGCCTCCGACCCTGGCGGGGATGCGGCCGCCGCGGTCTCTGACGGGGGTGTGGTGGCCCCGGTCTCAGATGACGGCGCGGGCACGGTCACCGCGGCCTCATAGGATGCCTGTCATGGTCACCGACCACCGCAAGCTGCCGCGGCGGCGCGGCGAGGCGCTCAACGTCGCCATCTATCAGGCGACCCTCGCCGAACTCGCCGAGGTCGGCTACGCCCGGCTGACCATGGAGCGCGTCGCCGAGCGGGCCAAGGCCAGCAAGGCCTCGCTCTACCGGCGCTGGCCCACCCGCATCGAGCTGGTCATGGACGCCGTCTATCACGTACTGCCCGACGCGCTGTCCGTCCCCGACACGGGCAGCCTGCGCGGCGACATACTGGCGGCGTTGCGGCGGACGGCCGAGGCGCTGGCCGGTCCCGCGGGTGAGGCGATGCGCGGGCTGCTCAGCGAGGCGCTGGGCGATGAGTCGCGGGCCGCCACGTTCCGGGAGAACTCGCAGGGCACCGGCAGGCGGCTGATGCGGGAGATCGTCCGCCGGGCGGTCGAGCGTGGCGAGGTCGCCCCCGAGGACGTGACCCCGCGCCGGCTCGACGCCGGTCAGGCGCTGCTCCGGCAGCACTTCCTTTTCCAGGGCCTGCCCATCCCGGACGAGCTTCTCGTGCAGATCGCCGACGAGGTCATGGTCCCGCTCTTCACCCGAGCCTGAGCCCGGCAGGTAGGCGGGCAGGTGGGCAGGTGGGCAGGCAAAGCGTTCACGCGGGCTTGAGGCCCAGCAGCGCGCCCAACGTGCGCACCGACTGCTCGAAGCTCCCACGCTTGTCTTGGATCGTGTTCTCGAACTGGCCGAACACCTCGAAGCTGACCCATCCGTACAGGCCGGTCCACGCGGTGAGACCACGAAAGATCAGGTCGTCGGGGACTCCGGGCATGATCTGGCGCAGGTTCGCCGCGTCCGCCGACAGCGTGGCGGGGGCGGGCGGGGCGAGGTCGGGCGGGGCCAGCGCGCCCGCCTCGTACGCCTGCGCGAGGATCCGGCCGAACACCGCCACATCCCGCACCCTGGCCGCGATCGTCTCCTCCGGCGCCTGGTAGCCGGGCACCGGGGAGCCGTACAGCAGCGTGTACTCGTGCGGATGGGCCAGCGCCCACTCGCGTACGGCATGGCAGACGGCCAGCCAGCGCCCCGCGAAGTCGCCGGGCGGGCTGTCCTCGTCGGCGCGCTCC
This sequence comes from Nonomuraea aurantiaca, assembly GCF_020215705.1. Classification (GTDB taxonomy): domain Bacteria; phylum Actinomycetota; class Actinomycetes; order Streptosporangiales; family Streptosporangiaceae; genus Nonomuraea; species Nonomuraea aurantiaca. Next base: position 231,829 of record NZ_JAIWNB010000003.1, read on the forward strand.
ACCGCCGCGCCGAGCGCGTTGTAACCGTCGATGATCAGGGCGGTCAGCAGGTCATCGCGGCTGGGGAAATAGCGGTAGATGGCCGACGAGACCATGCCCATCTCGCGGGCCACCGCGCGCAGGGAGAGCCCGCCCGCGCCCTCGGTGGCCAGCTGGCGACGGGCGATGTCGGTGATCTCCTTGGTCAGCTCGGCCCTGACACGTTCTCTCGCGGTACGGCTCGCAGTCATGTCCCGACCATATCAGAGCACTGAGAAAAAACGAGAGCACTGCTCTTGACGATTGGCGCTCTGATGAGAGAGCATTGCTCTTGTAAGCGAACGGCAGTCACGCGGAGGTTGAAATGCTGAGCATCGCCAAGGGAGCCAACATGGCTCTGATGTTCTTCCTGGAGCTTGGGGTTCTGGTCTCCGTGGGGTACTGGGGCTTCACGGTGAGCCCCAACTGGGCGATCAAGCTGCTCACCGGACTCGGCGGGGTGGCGCTGTTCATCGCCGCCTGGGCCCTGTTCGGTGCGGGCGGTGGCGCCAACGCCACGATCCCGCTGACCGGCCCGGCCAGGGTCGCCCTGGAGATCCTCTGGTTCGGCGGCGGCGCCCTGGCGCTCTACGCCGCGGGCCGGGTCGCGCCGGCCGCCGTCTTCGCCGCACTCTTCGTCCTCAACGCGGTCCTCCGCATCGTCTGGAAGCAGGTCTGATCATGGGTAAGCACGTCGTGGTGGGTTCCGGCCAGGTCGGCACGCATCTGGCCACCAAGCTCCTGGCCCAGGGGCACGAGGTCACCGTGGTGACCCGCTCGGGCAGCGGCCCCGCCGGGGTCCACAAGGTGGCGGCCGACGTCGCCGACATGGCACGGCTGACGGAGGTCGCCAAGGGCGCCGACGTCCTCTACAACTGCGTCAACCCGCAATACCACCGCTGGCTGACCGACTGGCCGCCGATGGCCGAGTCGTTCCTCGGCGCCGCGGAGGCCACGGGCGCGGTGCTGGTCATCCTGGGCAACCTCTACCCCTACGGCCCGGTCAAGGGCCCGATGACCGAGGACCTGCCGCTCGCCTCGGCCACCCCGAAGGCTCAGGTGCGGGCGAAGATCTGGAACGACGCGCTGGCCGCGCACCGTGCGGGCCGGATCCGGACGACCGAGGTGCGCGGCTCCGACTACTTCGGCCCCGGCGCCACCGACCAGTCGCATCTGGGCGGGCGGTTCCTCGTGCCGTTCAGAGCGGGCAAGACCATCCAGCTGGTGTTCCCCGCCGACATGCCGCACAGCTGGACGTACCTGCCCGACGTGGCCGACGCGCTGATCGTCGCGGGCACCGACGAGCGGGCCTGGGGGCGGCCGTGGCACGTGCCCACCAGCGACCCGCTCAGCTTCCGCCAGATCGGTGAGCGGATGGCGGCCATCGAGGGGCGGCCCGCGCCCAAGCTGGCCACGCTGCCGTGGCCGCTGGTCCAGGCGATGGGTCTGTTCTCGCCGATGGTCAGGGAGCTGAAGCACGTGCGCTACCAGTTCACCGCGCCGTACGAGCTGGACTCCTCGGCCTTCCAGCGGACGTTCGGAGTCGCGCCCACGCCGATCGACGAGGCGCTCGCGGCTACGCTCGAGGCGTGAAGACAGCCATGATCGGCCTGGGCGACATCGCGGAGAAGGCGTACCTGCCCGTGCTCACCGCCCAGCCGGACCTCGACCTGCACCTCTGCACACGCGACAGCGAGACCCTGGATCGGCTCGGCGACACCTACCGGATCGCCGCCCGGTCCACCTCGGTGGACGACGTGATCAAGAGCGGGGTCGAGGTCGCGTTCGTGCACGCCGCCACCGGCGCCCACCGCGAGATCGTCGAGCCGCTGCTCGACGCCGGGGTGCACGTCTACGTGGACAAGCCGATCGCCGACAACCTGGCCGACTGCGAGGCTCTCGTACGGCTGGCGAAGGCGAAGAGGCGCTCGCTGATGGTCGGCTTCAACCGCCGGTACGCCCCCGGATACACCGGACTTCTCGCCCTTCCTCGACACCTCGTTCTGATGGCGAAGAACCGCGAAAAATACCCTGATGTGCCTCGTCGGGCGATATTTGATGACTTCATTCACGTGGTCGACACGCTCCGCTTCCTCGCGCCCGGCGAGGTCACCGGGACCCGGATCAGGACCCGCGTCCAGGGCGGACTGATCGAGCACATCGTGCTGGAGCTGACCGGCGACGGCTTCACCGCCATCGGCCTCATGAACCGCGTCAGCGGGGCCACGGAGGAGATCTGCGAGGTCATGGGCGACGGAATCAAGCGCCGGGTGGTCAACCTGGGCGACGTGATCGACTACGCGGGCGGCGAGACGCTCACCAGGCGGCCCGACTGGGTCCCGGTCGCCCGGCAGCGCGGTATCGAGCGCATCTGCCTGGAGTTCCTCGCCGCGGTCCGCGACGGCCGCACGATCAGCGCGGACGACGCGCTGATCAGCCACGCCATCTGCGAGGACATCGTCGCGAACGCCTCCTGACCGGCCCCCGGCGTCACGGGCGCTGCCTGTGGCGCATCCAGGTGTCGGCGCCGGCCAGCAACCGGCTGAACGGCCGGCCGCCGAGCCGGGCCAGCACGGTGAACCCGGCCGCGTCGCTCATCGGGCTGGAGGACGACACGACCCCCGCCACCTGCTCCCCGTACACGGCCGGACCGCCGCTGCCACCGGCCGGGGCGTGGCAGTTCTGGGTCACCAGCACGCCCGGCCCCTGAGCGGTGGCCTCTTTGGCGTCCCCCAGGCAGTGGTACATCCGGGTGCCGGGATACCGCCGCCCCGCCGGGTAACCTAGCAGGTCGAGCCCGCGCAGCGGCGTACCCCTGCGGGTGGCCAGCGGGCGCAGTCCGGGCCCGGTCGCGTCCTCCAGCGTGCCGCCGCGCCGCATCACCCCGACCAGCCCGACGTCGTACGGCAGCAGCTCGGCGGAGTACGGTCGGCCCCGCCACTGATCGGGCACCCAGGTCCGCACGGCCGGCCAGACCCCGAACGGCGGCCGGCCCTGGTCGAAGCCCGGCAGGAAGACCATCTGCCGCAGCGGCCGGCCGTCGTGGTAGAGGCAGTGCGCGGCCGTCAGCACCAGGCTCCGGCTGCGCGACCTGATCACCGTGCCGCCGCACATCACGGTCGTCCGGCTGGCCGGATCACGCCCGAGCAGCACCCCGATGAGCCGTTGCACGCCGGTATAGGGGCGGGGGACCAGCGCGTACCCCAGGCGGTCGCCGTCCGGTGTCAGCACCCTGCGGGCAGGCACCGATCGCTGGGGCACCTCCGCGAGGCCGGTCGGATCGAGCAGGGCCAAAGAGAGCACCATCCTGAGCACCCGTACACTCTAGGCCGATGATCATCAGCCCTCTGACCTGCGACATGAAGGTTTACCTAACCGTGGGCTGAACGCTGGGAGCAGGGCATGATCGCGCGGGCGAACAGGGCGGCGTGCGCCGTCATCCGCCGCCGGGCCCGCTCGCGCTGCTCCGGCGTGGCCCCGTCGTGCAGCCACAGCACGCGGGCGTGCGCTATCGGGCCCAGCAGCGAGTACGCGAGATCGTCCGGCGACCCCAGATCGTCGCGCACCCGCCCCTCGGCCAGCCAGCGGGCGAACACCTCCGTCAGGCCGGCCAGCGCCCGCTCGATGCAACACCACGTATCACGGCGACCACACGGCCGGGAACGCGGCGTTCCCCGCCGAGGTGAGCCGGTGGCGCACCCCTGACGTGGTGTTCGACTCCTACGCCGAGATCGACCTGGGCGGGCGGCTGGTCCAGCTCCACCACTTCGGACCGGGCAACGGCCCCGGCGACACCGTCGTCTACGTCCCCGACACCCGCACCGCGTGGACCGGCAACTTCCTCTGCCACGCTGGCACCGCTCACATGCTGTTGCAGGGCGGACCCGAGCCCTACCTGGCCTCGCTGCGCCGGATGCGCGAGGCGCTGCCCGAGCTGGACACGATCGTCCCGGGTCACGGCCCGATGGGTGACGGGCCCGCGGCCATCGACGCGCTCGTCGGCTACCTGGAGGGCTGAACATCCTGGCCACCTACCGCCTCTATGAGGGTCGCTAGCCCTTCTCGCGGTCCTGGTCGCTCCAGATGAGCAGGGCGACGCCGGCTGCCGCGATCGCGAGATAGACGGGGGTCGGGATGTCGAACCACCTGCGCAGCAGGCCCCATTCGGTGTCGAAGAAGACCCGCGCCACGAATCCCCCCAACCCCTGGATGACCACGACAACTCCCAGAAATCCCCTCATGCCTCCACCCTGGCGAGTCGGTGGAGGCACGGGCATCGAACCTAGGGCTACCTCAGGGCCTACTAAAGTTCACGCCATCACGGGTAGAGGCCGCGCATCTGGTGCGCCTCCGCCACCCGGCCGACGCCGATGACGTGCGCCGCCTGCCGCAGGGTGAGGTCGCGGGCGGTGGCCAGCGAGCGTACCTCGGCGTAGGCGCTCTCCATCAGCTCGCGCAGCTTCAGCTCCACCTCGCCGCCACTCCAGGAGTAGGCCTGCATGTTCTGCACCCACTCCAGGTAGGACACGATCACCCCGCCCGCGTTGGCCAGGATGTCGGGCACCACGATCGTGCCGCCCGCGGCCAGGATCTCGTCCGCCTCCGGCGTGGTGGGCCCGTTGGCGCCCTCCACGATCAGGCGGGCGCGGATGCGCGGCGCGTTCTCGGCGGTGATCGCCCCCTCCAGGGCCGCGGGCACCAGCACGTCCACGTCCAGCTCGAACAGCTCGGCGTGGTCCAGGGCGTCCGCGTGGCGGTAGCCGGACACGCCGCCCGACTCGGCGGCCCAGGCGCGTAGGTCGGCGATGTCGAGCCCGCCAGGGGCGTACACCGCGCCCGTCGCGTCGGACACGGCGACCACCGTGCAGCCGGCGTCGGAGAGGTATTGCGCTGCCGGGGCGCCCACCTTGCCGAAGCCCTGGACGGCCACCGTCACGCCTTCGGGCGAGCGGCCGAGCGCGCACATGGCGGCGATCTGGACGCCGCGCGAGGTCGAGCCGGTCCGGCCGAGCGAGCCGCCCAGCGTCAGTGGCTTGCCGGTGACCACGCCGGGCAGCGCGTAGCCGGTGTTGACGCTGTAGGTGTCCATGATCCAGGCCATGGTCTGCTCGTCGGTGCCGACATCGGGGGCCGGAATGTCCTTCTCCGGGCCGATCATGGGCAGGATCTCGTTGACGTAGCGGCGGGTCACGCGCTCCAGCTCACGCTGGGTCAGCTCGACCGGGTCCACGGCCACGCCGCCCTTGGCGCCGCCGTACGGGATGCCGACCAGCGCGCACTTCCACGTCATCCACATCGCCAGCGCGGTGACCTCGTGGATGTCGGTGCTCGGGTGGAAGCGGAGGCCGCCCTTGGCGGGCCCGCGTGAGACGTTGTGCTGGACCCGGAAGCCCTGGACGACGTCCATGCGCCCGTCCTCGCGGCGCACGGGGACCGAGACGGTCAGCGAGCGGCGCGGTGTGGCGAGCATCGTGCGGAGCCCGGCGTCGAGCCGGAGATGTTCGGCGGCCTGGTCCAGCTGGTGGAGAGCCGAATCGAGGGCCTGGCGGCCAGGTGTGATCAGGGCCGGCGTCCTTGACGGCACCATGACGGTCATGGAAGGGAGTCCTCCTGTTGTCTACGCCCGGTAGCTGAGGCAGGCGCCATTGCCTGCCTTGTTTGGGCGTTCGTGTCACGATCATCCTAGAGCGCGGCGTTTATCGCTGCCTATGGTTTTCGGATTGCCGTATCTCAGGTGATCTGCTGTCATCAATTACATGTGCTGAGCGGGATGCTGCAAACGCGCCACTCTGGCAGGCTTGCCCCGGCAAGTGTGCCGAACTGTCGAATCTGGGGGACTGATGCCCGCACTGGTCGTCGGGCCCATGCTGCGTTACGTCGATTCTGCCAGCGCCTCGATCTGGGTGGAGATCGGCGAACCCGGCGTGGTCACCGTGGAGGCCGCGGGCCGGGCCTTCACCTCGTCCACGTTCACCGTCCACGGACACCACTACGCGATCGTCGATCTGCTCGGCCTGACCGAGAGTGTCGACTCGTACGTGGTCAAGATAGGGGAAGAGCAGGTGTGGCCGCTGGAAGGCTGGCAACCCAGCCGGATCAGGTTGTTCCCGGCGGAGGGGCCGAGCAGGGTGACCTTCGGCTCCTGCCGGACGAGCGTGCCCCACGACGGCACGTACGTCCTGACCCACGGCGAGGACGTGCTGCGCTCCTACGGCTCGCACCTCAAGGACGCCGGCCCCGAGGAGTGGCCGGACCTGCTGCTGCTCCTCGGCGATCAGGTCTACGCCGACAACCCGTCGCCCGAGATGCTGAAGTTCATCGCCGAGCGCAGGGACAGCGAGCCGCAGAAGGAGATCGCCGACTTCGAGGAGTACGCCGAGCTCTACCGCCAGGCGTGGACCGAGCCGGAGATCCGGTGGGCGCTCTCCACCGTGCCCACCGCGATGATCTTCGACGACCACGACCTGCGCGACGACTGGAACACCTCCCAGACGTGGCGCGAGCAGATGGCCGCGACCTCCTGGTGGAAGCGCCGGGTGATCGCCGGGCTCGGCGCCTACTGGGTCTACCAGCACCTCGGCAACCTGTCGCCGGCCGAGCGGGCGGACGACGCGCTGCTGGCGAGCCTGCTGAAGGGCGAGGGCGGCGACGCGCTCGACGCCTTCGCCGAGCGGGCCGACGCCGACCCGAGCAGCAACCGGTGGAGCTACTCCCGCGAGCTCGGCGACACCCGCCTGATCATGGTCGACACCCGGTGCGCCAGGCAGCTCACCCCGGGCGACCGGCGAATGCTCGACCCGGTCGAGTGGGCCTGGCTGCGGGAGGAGGTCGCCAAGCCGGCCGAGCGGCTGGTCATCGGCTCGTCGATCCCGTTCCTGCTGCCCGAGGGCGTGCACTTCGTCCAGAACTGGAACGAGGCGCTCTGCGACGGCAAGTGGGGCCGCTTAGTCGCGCGGCTCTCGGAGCGGGTCCGGCAGGCGATCGACCTGGAGCACTGGGCGGCCTTCCGCCGCTCGTTCGAGGACCTGGCCCGGCTGCTGGTCGAGGTCGACAAGCCGGTGCTGGTCCTGTCCGGCGACGTGCACTACTCCTACCTGGCCAAGGTCAACGGCCGGCCGATCTACCAGGTCGTCTGCTCGCCGATCCGCAACCCGCTCAGCCCGGTGCTGCGCTGGGCCAACGTGTTCAGCCAGTTCGGCCTGGCCACGCTGGTCGGCGGGCTGCTGGCGCGGCTAGCCCGCATCCCGCGCCCGCCGTTCCGCTGGGAGGTCGTCGCCGGGCCGTGGTTCCAGAACGCCGTGGCCACGCTGACCCTGCCCGGCGAACTGGACTGGTACGAATCATCCGGGGACACGGTCAAGCACATCGATTCTGTACGGATTCCATGAAAACGGTTATCATTGGCTTTTGTGTGCCATGACCAGTACTCCGTCGCCGTGCCCTTCTACGACCTGTGGCACGAGGACGGGCACGTCCCGGAGATACGCAGGCTCCTCCCGCCGCTGCTCAGCGGCATCGGCCGGAGCATCATGGAGATCGGGGCCGGCACCGGCCTGATCACCGAGCTGATCGCGTGGGAGACGCCGGCGGAGATCTATGCCGTCGAACCGTCGCTCGGCATGCGCTCGGTCCTGGTCTCCCGCCTGGCCGAGCGCGCCGACCTGCTGTCCCGCGTGACCGTCCTGCCGTGCGGCGCGCTCGACGTGGAGGTCGACGAGCCGGTCGAGGCCATCGTGATGATCTCGGTCCTGCAGGGCTTCGACGCCGCCGAGCGGGAGCGGCTCTGGGAGGTCCTGGCCAGGCAGCTCGAACCCGGCGGGCTGCTGGTGTTCAACCACCGCGAACCACCTCCTTCCGTACCGGGCGAGCTCGAGCGCATGGGGTCGTACCAGGTCGGCAGGCACACGTACGAGGTCTGGGGACAGGTGCTTGAGGCGGCGGGCGAGACCGTCAGGTGGCGCTTCCTCTACCAGATCAGGCAGCGCGGGGTGCTGATCAGCGAGGACGAGGTGGTGAGCGTCAGCCACCGGCCCGGCAGGGAGCGGCTGGACGCCGAGCTCGACGCGGCCGGCTTCACGGCCCAGCGGGCCTCGGAGGGCCTCCTGGCGTGGCGCCTCAATGGCGGATCGGCGTGGAAATAGCGTGAAATAGGTGGAACCGAGGTCCCGCGTGCGGTCAACAACAGGGTGACCGCATGAGAGAGGACCGGCACGTGGTGGGTGTTCAGGAGAAACCTGAAACGCTGGACGACTCGGCGCTGATCGCGCAGTCGGTGATTGATCCGGAACGTTTCGCGGTGCTGTTCGACCGGCATGCCGACGAGATCCACCGGTACGCGGCCAGGCGGCTCGGTGCCGAGCCGGCCGAGGACGTGACGGGCGAGGTGTTCCTGGTCGCCTTCCGCGTCCGGGCGCGCTATGACCGCACGTGGCCGGACGCCAGGCCGTGGCTGTACGGCATCGCCACCAAGGTCGTCGCCCAACATCGCAGGGCGGAGCGGCGACGCATTCACGCGATGTCGAAGGTGGGCGCGGAACGGCCGGGCTCGTTCGACGACCGCAGCGCGGACCGGGTCACCGCCGAGCAGCTCCAGCCCAGGCTGGCGCGGGCGCTGACCAGGCTCAGCGCGGCGGAGCGCGACCTGCTGCTGCTGGTGGCGTGGGCGGACCTGACGTACGAGGACGCGGCGCTCGCGCTGGGCGTGCCGGTGGGCACGGTCCGGTCCAGGCTGCACCGGCTCCGCGTCAAGGTACGCAGGGCTCTCGGCGGCATCGACCCCTTCGCAGAGGAGCCCCAGCATGGATGACGAGATCCGGACGTTCGCGGACGGAAGGCCGGCCGCTCCGCCGTATCCGGCGGAGGCCCGCGCGAAGGCGCGTGACCGGTTGCTGCGCGAGGCCCGCGAGGGGCGCGGGTTCCGCTTTCCGAAGCTGGGCTGGCAGGCTGCGGCCGCGTTCGGGGTGACGGTCGCTCTTGTCGGGGGCGTGGCCGTGGCCCTGTCGGCGCAACAGCCGAAGCTGGGAGTGGCCACGTCGGCCGCCCAGTCGGCCGCCACCCAGTCGGCGGCCGTGTTGGACGGTGACCTGCGGCCCAAGCCAGGGCAGTTCATCATGGTCGCGTCCGACACGATGTACAGCTCGTTCTCGCAGGCCAACGGCAAGATGACCCGCTATCTCTACCGGACGCACCGCGAGATCTGGCAGTCGGCCGATGCCAGCGCGGACGGCCTGCTGCTCATCGCGGGGCTCGCCCCCAAGCCGTGGCCGGGCGAGCCGCTGCCCAAGGAGGCACAGAAGTGGAAGGGGGAGAGCTGGATGCAACTCGCCTCCTGCCCGGCCCGGCTCGCGGCCTTCCGGACCGACCACGCCTATCTGAGCACGCTGCCGCCCGACCCGGCCTTGATGCGGTCCTTCCTCTACAAGCGGCAGCCCGGTGGCAAGGGGGAGGCCGACCGGGCGGCGTTCGTCGCGGCGGGCGACCTGGTCAGGGAGACCTACATGCCCAAGGCGCAGCGTGACGCGCTGTTCGAGGCGGCCAAGGAGATCCCGGGGGTACAGGTGGCCGACGGGGTCGAGGACTCCGCCGGGCGCCAGGGCGTGGCGCTGGGCAGGGAGTCGCAGGGGATCCTGGAGCAGCTGATCTTCGATCGGGACACGCACATGCTGCTGGGGGAGCGGCACACGGTCGTAGACGCCAAGGCCGCCGGCGCGCCGGTGGACAGCGTGCTCGCCTTGACGGCCCAGCTGAAGGTGAGTGTCGTGGACCGGCTGCCGGAGCACGCGCCCAAGGTGGAGCGGGACGACTCCTGCACGCCTCAGCCCGGCGCGACGACGGATTCCACCGAACAGCCGACCGCCCTGCCCACCGACGAGGCGACTGACCTGCTGAGCGACGGGCCGTCTGACGTGCCGAGCGACGGGCCGTCTGACGTGCCGAGCGACGGGTCGATCTACAAGCCGACCGACGGGCCGACCGATGAGCCGCCGGCCCCCGTTCCTACGAAGACCGGCTGATCCAGTACGGCCCGCGCCCCGGAGGTGGATGCGCGGGCCGTACCTGTTTCCGGATGTGGTCTCTAGCTCTGGCGGAAGGAGGCCAGGGCGTCGGCGAGCTGGTCGACCGCCCAGACCAGGTCCTCCTCCGAGATCACGATCGGTGGCGCCAGCCGGATCGTGGAGCCGTGCGTGTCCTTGGCCAGCACGCCGCGCGCCATCAGCGCCTTGGACAGCTCGCGCCCACTGGCCAGCGACGGGTCGATGTCGACGCCCGCCCACAGGCCGCGCCCCCGCACCGTCACCACGCCGTGGCCGATCAGCTCGCGCAGCCGCGCGTGCAGCACCTCGCCGAGCTCGGCCGCCCTGGCCTGGAACTCGCCGGTGTTGAGGATCTCGATCACCGCGTTGCCGACCGCGCAGGCCAGCGGGTTGCCGCCGAACGTGGAGCCGTGCTGGCCCGGCTTGATCACGCCGAGGATGTCCTTGTTCGCGGCGATCGCCGAGACCGGTACGACGCCGCCGCCGAGGGCCTTGCCCAGGACGTACATGTCGGGCACGACGCCCTCGTGGTCACAGGCGAACGTCTTGCCGGTGCGCCCGAGACCCGACTGGATCTCGTCGGCGATCATCAGGATCCCCTCGGCGGTGCACAGCTCCCGCACCTGCGTGAGGTAGCCGTCCGGCGGCACCAGCACCCCGGCCTCACCCTGGATGGGCTCGAACAGCACCGCCACCGTGTCGGCGTCGACGGCCTCCCTGATCGCCTCGACCGAGCCGTACTTCACGATCCGGAAGCCCGGGGTGTAGGGACCGAAGTTGTCGCGGGCGTCGGGGTCGGTGGAGAAACTGACGATCGTGGTCGTGCGGCCGTGGAAGTTGTCCTCCATCACGATGATGTTGGCCTGCTCCGGCCGGACGCCCTTGACCTCGTAGCCCCACTTGCGGGCGACCTTGACGGCGGTCTCGACGGCCTCGGCGCCGGTGTTCATCGGCAGGATCATGTCCTTGCCGGTGAGGTCGCCGAGCCCGGCGCAGAACGTGGCGAACTGGTCGTGGTAGAACGCCCGGCTGGTCAGCGTCAGGTTCTTGAGCTGCTCCTGAGCCGCCCCGATGATCTTCGGATTGCTGTGCCCGAAGTTGAGCGAGGAGTAGCCGGACAGGCAGTCCAGATAGCGCTTGCCCTCGACGTCGGTCACCCACGCCCCGTGTGCCTCGTGGATGACCACGGGCAGCGGGTGGTAGTTGTGCGCGCTACGGCGCTCGCTCACGTCGATCAGCTCTTGGGTGGTGCTCATCTCAGTTCTCCCCCCGGATCTCCAGTGTGCAGCACTTCGGGCCGCCGCCTGCCTTGCGCAGCTCCGACAGGTCGACGGGGATCGGCTCGTAGCCGCGCCGCTTGAGCTCCAGCTGGAGGTCGCCCGCCTCGGCGTTGATCACCACGTGGGTGCCGTCGCTGACCGCGTTCAACCCGAGGACCTCGGCGTCGGTGTCGGTCGCGAGCACCGCGTCCGGGAACAGCCGGGCCAGCACCGCGCGGCTGCCCTCGGAGAAGGCGGCGGGGTAGTAGGCGACGTTGCGGCCGTCGATCGGGAACAGCGCCGTGTCGAGGTGGTAGAAACGCGGGTCCACCAGCGTCAGCGAGATCACCGGCCGGCCGGTGAACTCCTGCGCCTCCTGGTGGGCCGCCAGGTTCGTACGGAAGCCGGTGCCGGCCAGGATGACGTCGTCGAGCGTGAGGAAGTCGCCCTCGCCCTCGTTGACGTGGACCGGCTCCTTGACCGGGAAGCCGTTCTCGGCGAACCAGCGCAGGTAGGCCGGACCTTCGGCGGCCCGCTCCGGGAAGGCGAACCTGGCGCCGTAGACGCGCCCGCCGACGACCAGGGCGCCGTTCGCGGCGAACACCATGTCCGGCAGCCCCTCGACGGGATCGATGAGGCTGACCTGGTGCCCGAGGCTCTCGTAAGCCGATTTGAGGCCCTCCCACTGCCGGATCGCGAGATCGCGGTCGGTGTCGGCCTCGGGATGCATCCACGGGTTGATCGCGTACTCGACCGTGAAGTATTCCGGGCGGCACATGAGGAAGTGCTTGGGCATGCAGGTCTCCGTCGGGGTCGTCGGGAAATGTCCCCGGAGGGGACGAAGACAGCCTAGAAATTTATGTTTGCGCAGGCCAAGGGGTTGACATTGCGTGTACGCGCGGGTCTGTTGCGAGTCTCAACCACCGACCTGCGTTCTGTTGCGCTCATCCGGTACAGAACCCCCGAATGGGTCCGACTCCGGCAGGGCGCCGCTGGTGGGAGTGACCTCGGGGATGGCTCCCGGCGGCAGGTCGACGAGCCGCGACAGCACGATCGAGCTCTTGGTCCGCACCACGAACGCCTCGGCTGCCAGCCGCTCGATCACCCGCTCGACGTGCCGCACGTCCGTGGCCCGGATGTGCACGAGCGCGTCGGCCTCCCCGGTGATCGTGGCCGCCGCGACAACCTCCGGGCACTTGGCCACGGCCAGCGCGATGTCGGACGGCTTGGTCTTGCCCTGGCAGAACAGCTCGACGTACGCCTCGGTGGTCCAGCCGAGCGCCTGCGGCGCCACCCTGGCGCTGAACCCGGTGATCGCCCCGGCATCGCGCAGCCGGTCGACCCGGCGCTTCACGGCCGACGCGCTCAGGGCGACCCGCTGCCCGATCTCCGCATAGGTCTGGCGGGCGTCGTCGACGAGCGCCGCGATGATGTCACGATCCAGCCGGTCCAGTTCCACGCGCCCTGTATACAGCCTGGCCCGGCTGGCGCGCGACGAGCGCGCCGGGGGAGACTGGGCGCTCGATCTTTCACCGGAGGATGCTGGACAAGTGAGCAGCGCAGCTTTTCCCGAGAATTTCGTCTGGGGCGTCTCGACGTCCGCCTATCAAATTGAGGGCGCCAATGCGGCCGACGGCCGGGGCCCGTCCATCTGGGACACCTTTTCCGATTCGCAGGCCGCCTGCGACCATTACCACAGATATGCCGAGGACATTGGCCTGCTGAAAGACCTGGGCGTGACCGCCTATCGTTTCTCGGTGAGCTGGCCGCGGGTGGTCCCCCGCGGCTCGGGGCGGATCAACACCGCCGGGCTGGATTTCTACGAGAGGCTGGTCGACGAATTAATCGGCGCGGGCATAACGCCGTACGCGACGCTCTACCACTGGGATCTGCCGCAGGCGTTGGAGGACAAGGGCGGCTGGGCCACGCGCGACACGGCCGCTCATTTCGCCGACTACGCGCGGGTCGTGCACGACCGGCTGGGCGACCGCGTCGACACCTGGTTCACGGTCAACGAGCCGTGGGTGGCGGCCTTTCTCGGGTACGGCTCCGGCATTCACGCGCCGGGTCGTACCTCGGCGGCCGACGCCTTCAGGAGCGCGCACCACCTGCTGCTGGCGCACGGGCTCGCGACCCAGGCGCTGCGCCCGTCCAAGGTGGGGCTGGTGCTCAACTTCGGCCCCGTCATGACGCCGGGCCAGGTCGGCGACCTGTCGATGGAGCTGCCGGAGGAGGACGCGGAGGCGGTGGCCAGGATCGACACGCTGTTGCACCGGCAGTTCCTGGAGCCCGTGCTGCGCGGCGCCTATCCCGCCGAGCTGCTTCCGGTCATCGAGCGATCCGCGGGTCTCGACCACATCCAGGACGGAGACCTGGCCGCCATCTCCCAGCCGATCGACCTGCTCGGCGTCAATTACTACGCGCCGACCGTCGTACAGGCCCAGCCCAGTCAGCCCGCCGATCCGGCCTATCCGGGAAGCGCGGGAATTCTTTTCTGCACCGTGCCCACGGCGGTGACCGCGATGGGCTGGCCGATCGTCCCGGACGCACTCCCGCTGCTGCTCCGCCGCCTTTCGCGCGAATATCCCGACACGCGGTTGATGCTCACCGAGAACGGCGCCGATTTCGTCGACGTGATATCGGGCGACGGCATTCACGACGTCGACAGGATCAATTTCATCGAGGAGCACCTGCGGGCACTCCGGGTGTCGATCGAGGAGGGCGCGCGGGTCGGCGGATATCTGCTCTGGTCATTGCTGGACTGCCTGGAATGGGCCGACGGGTACCAGCGCAAGTTCGGCGTCTACCACGTCGACTTCGCCACCCAGCGGCGGCGGCCGAAGGACAGCGCCCACTGGTACCGCGACGTCATCAAGCGCAACGGCCTGGGCGAGAGCCGCCCGAAACGGCCCACACTGGAGACCGTCGCCGCCCGCGCCTCGGTCTCCAGGGCCACGGCCTCACGCGTCATGAACGGCGAGGCGTCGGTCAGCTCCGAGGCCCGCGCCAGCGTGCTGCGCGCCGTACAGGAGCTGGGCTACGTCCCCAACGCGGCGGCCCGCAGCCTGGTCACCCGCCGCACGGAATCGATCGCGCTGGTCCTGTCCGCGCCCAGGCCCGGCGGCGAGGCGCTGACCGCGGCCGTCGTCCAGTACGTCACGAGCGTCCTGGAAGGGGCGGGCAAGCGGATCACGCTCATGCTCGCCGACACGGCGGAGAGCCACCGGCGCATCGTCCAGCACGTCGAGGCCCGGCTGGTGGACGGCGTCATCCTCGCCATGCCGGACCGGACCGGCCCGCTGACCGAGCGCCTGACCCGCACGGGCCTGCCGCTGGTCCTGCTCGGCAAGCCGCCGGTCGCCTCCCTGGTCCCTTACGTGGACGTGGACAACATCGGCGGCGCGGCGGCGGCGACGAACCACCTCCTGGCCGCCGGCCGCCGCAACCTGGGCATCATCTGCGGCCCCCTGGACCTGGTCTCGGTCCAGGACCGCCTGACCGGCCACCGGAACGCGCTCGAACGGGCGGGCACGCACCCGTTGATCGCCACCGCCGACCCCACCCTGGAGTCGGGCGCGGCGGCGGCGCGGCGCCTGCTCGCGGACAACCCCCGGCTGGACGCCGTCTTCGCCACCTCCGACCATCTGGCGATCGGCGCGCTGCGTGCGGCCCGGCAGGCGGGCCGCCGGGTGCCTGAGGACCTGGCGATCGCGGGCTTCGACGACATAGACGCGGCCTCCTGCACCACGCCGTCCCTCACCACGGTCCAGGCGCCGGTCGCGGAGCAGGCCATGGCGCTGGCCAGGCTCCTGCTGTCGAGGCTGGAGGGCAGGCACACCACGTCGGTCATCGTCCCGACCCGCCTCGTGGTGCGGGAATCCACTTAGACGCTCTCCTCGCGCCCGGCTCACTCTGCCGGGCGCGGGGGCGGCAGCGGCGGCGCGTCGATCCAGCCGCTGTCGACCGGGATCTCTGGCCTCGGCTTGGCCGCAAGCCTTGCCACACAAGCGAGGCTAGGGTGTGTGGGCATGGTGACAGAAGCGTGGGCGCGGATCGAGGAGTGGCTGGCGCGGCATGCCCCGGCCAGCGCGGCCGCGCTGGCTCCACCCGCCGACCCGGCCGACGTCGCCGCCGCCGAAGCCGCGCTGGGACTCGCCTTCCCGCCTGAGCTCGTCGAGTCACTGAGCCGCCACGACGGCCAACGCATCTGGGCGAACGTCCTGCCCGAAGGGCCGCCGCTGTCGACCGCCGGGATCGTCGACCACTGGCGCGTGTGTATGGACGTCGCCGCGAGTGTCGACGGGCTCACCCCGCACCGGCCGGGCGCCGAACCGTGGTGGCACGAGCGATGGGTACCGTTCGCCGGCGCGGACGGCGATGCGCAGGTGATCGACCTGCGGCCCGGGCCCGGGTACGGCCGGGTCGGCTGGACGGCGCACGACGGCCTCGGCGACTTCGATGCTGCCTGGCCCACGCTCGGCGCCTACCTCACCGAGGTGGCCGACGCGCTCGCCGCGGGTGCTGCGCTGCGTTACTGGGTGCCGTACCTGACGGTCGACGGCGAGCTGTGGTGGAGCACCGAAGATCCGGAGGTTGCGCCCCCGGGCGTCAGGCGTTTTCTCCCAATTCCCTGACCTGGCGCACGTCGCCGGCCGGTAGAGGTGCCGGAGTGCCGGTGTGCAGTCAAACCGGCGAGATATCGATCATCGGCAATTCGCCTTCGCCGCCATTGTTCCGCATTCCCGGCGATTAGCATCGAAAGACAGGACCGCGTTGGAGGCCGCATGCGCTTCACTCGCCGGAACGAGCACGAGCACGGGGACGAATCCGACGAGCCACGCCAGGTCGCCCGTCTCGCCCCCGCCGTCGCCTACGACGGAGACCTCTACCACCTGCCCGACTGGGCGCAGCGCCGCCGCGAGGAACGCGAGCTGGGCCGCGCCCACGCCACCGACGGCCAGATCGACACGCTCACCCTCGAAACCGGCAGCGTGCCGCGCTTCCACGAGCTGGAGGACGAGCGCCTGGCCGAACTGGCCCAGATCGAGAACCTCACCGAGCGCGAGATCCAGCAGGCCCGCGCCGAGTTCGAGGCACAGAAGATCAAGCTGACCGAGTCGCAGCGCGCATTCGGCGAGGCCCGCCAGGCACTCGACGACACCCAGCGCCGGGTGCGCGAGCTGGAGCAGCCGAGCAGGCGCCCCGGCGACGGCCGCCCCAGCTCCATCGCGCTGTCCGGCAGCCGCTGGCCCGTCGTACGCCGCTGGCTGCCCGCCGCGCTGCTCCTGCTGCTCCTGCTGATCGTCGAGGTGCCCATCCTCTACCAGGTGATCCTGAACTGGGGCGACAGCGTGGCGATGACCGCCCTGCTCGCGGCGGGCGCCGCGTTGATCATGCTGGTCGCACCGCACATGTACGGCAGGTCGTTCCGGGCCTGGCAGGAGAACGGCAGCCCCGCCAAGGGACGCTGGCTGCTGATCGCCGTCGCGCTCGTCTGGCTCGGCCTGATCGTCGCCGTGGCCGTGCTCCGCCGCGAGGCCCTGGTCAAGCCGCTGGTCGTGGACGGCCAGGAGATCGGGCCGACCTCCTCCGGCGTCGGCCTGCTGCCCACCATGATCCTGCTGCTCGCCCTGCTCGTCGCCACCGCGCTGATCGCCGCCGACCTGGGGCGCAGGATGCACAACCCCAACGACCGCCGCCTGCGCGAGCTGCGCGCCAAACGCGACGCCGAGGCCAGGGCCTGCGCCGCCGCCCAGGCCGACTACCAGCGAGACGCCGGGTACGCCGAGAGCGTCGCCCAGTACCTCCAGGCCGTCGAGCGGCGTCAGGCCAGCAGGATGAGGCAGCTCGACAGCGGCTTCGACAGCCTCGGCACGGCGTACCTGGGCGGTGTGGTGGAGGGCCTGCGCGACCCAGAGGCGGCGAGCTGGGCCGAACGCATCGTGGTCAGACGCCGCAGCGCCGGCACCCCGGGAGCGTCGCCCAGCGTTTGATCAGCCGGCGCGCTCGGCCTCGCCACGCTCAACGCAGAACTCGTTGCCCTCAGGGTCGCGCAGCGTCACCCAACCGCGCCCGTCAGCCTTGCGATGGTCCTCGTACAGCTTCGCCCCAAGGGAGATGATGCGCTCCACCTCCTCGTCGCGGGTCCGGTCGGTCGGCATCCAGTCGAAGTGGATCCGGTTCTTCACCGTCTTGCCCTCCGGCACCCTGATGAACAGCAGGCCGGGCATGGGCGAGGGCGTCACGAGAAGCACCTCGGGGTCACCGGGCTCGTCCTCATCGGACAGCGGCCATCCGGTCACCTGACTCCAGAAGGTCCCCAGCTCGTACGGTTCGGCACAGTCGATCGTCACATGGCGCAGAATCATGACGCCAACCCTAGCCAGGTGATCGGAGCGGTCCCGCCACCTCCCCCGAGAGGCGGTCCGTCAGGTGGTGGAGAACGTGAACCAGTTGACGTTGACGAAGTCGGCCGGCTGCCCGCTGCTGAACGTCAGGTAGACCGTGTGCGTACCGGTCACCCCTGAGATGTTCGCCGGAACCGTCCGCCAGCTCTGCCAGCCGCCCGTGTCGGCCAGCGCGAAGTCGCCGATCGGCGTGGCCGTGGGGCTGTCGAGCCGTACCTGCACGAGCCCGCTCACACCGGCCCCCGCCCCCGACGCCACCCTGGCCTTGAACTGACCGGCAGCCGTGGAGCCGAAGTTCACCCCGTCGAAGCGGAGCCAGTCGCCGTTGGCGATGGCGCCGATGTTCTGGCCGCCGCCCGTGTCCGTGGTGGTCTCGACGATGGTGCCCGACTGGGCCTGGTAGCTCTCGGCCTGGATGGTCGAGCGGGCGTCCACCCCGCCTGGCGGGTTGGTCGGTCCGGAGCCGCCGCTCTGCCATACCGCCACGTAGTCGACGACCATCGGCCGCCCCGGCACGGTGGCCGCGACCGGCGTCCCGCCGCCGGCCAGCGCGTTCGGGAACGCCCCGCCCATGGCCACGTTGAGCAGCAGGAAGTAGCCGGCGTGACCGGTCATGTCGGCCCAGCTCGTGGCGTCCATCTGCGACTGGCTCACGCTGTGGAACTGCTGGCCGTCCACGTACCAGCGCAACTGGTTGGGGCTCACGCCGCGGTCCCACTCGAAGCGGTACGTGTGGAAGGCCTCCTGGCACGTCGAGCCGGGGCAGGCGCGGTTGGCGCCCAGGCCGGTGGTCTCGTTGCACGGCCCGCCGGGGCTCACGCCGCAGTGCAGGACGCCCCAGACGGAGTTGATGCCGTTGACGTTCTCCATGATGTCGAACTCGCCGATGCCCGGCCAGTTCCAGTAGTTGCCCCGGTACGGCGAGCCGAGGGCCCAGAACGCCGGCCAGTAGCCGAGGGCGGCCTGACCGGTCACGTTCGGCATCTGGATGCGGCCCTCGATGCGCAGCACCCGTCCGTCGGCCGGCTTGAAGTCGGCCCGCCTCGTTTCGATCCGTGCGGATGTCCACTCGCCCGAGCCGCTGCGCTGCGGCGTGATGCGCAGATTGCCGCCGCCGTCCTGCGCGAGGTTGGCGGAACCGGAGGTGTAGTTCTGGATCTCGCCAGTGCCCCAGTTGCCCGGACCGCCCGGGTAGGCGTGGCCGGTGTCCACGATCCAGTCGGCGGAAGAGGGCGGCGACCCGGCGCTGCCGTTGAAGTCGTCCGACCAGACCAGTGACCAGCCGGAAGGGGTTGGGGGCACGGCCGCGGAAGCGCTCACGGCCACGTGCACGAGGAGGGCGGCGAACACCGCCAGCGCCACGGCCACCGCCGCCAAGCGCCTGCGGCTCGGAGATTGTGCTGCCATTCCTTGCTCCTGGGGGGTGCGGAGGCTTTGAGCAGGGGTTGTACGTTCTAGAGAGCGCTCTCTCACCGAGACGTAAACACAGGCGTAACGCCGTGTCAACAAACCGCATTCACAGCCTTGACCGCTGGGAGAAAGACCATTCGTCGCCGACAGAGAGCGCTCTCGAACTTCCTCCGCTACATCAGGCCTTTGCTACAGCAGATCGACCGGGCTCGCTCCCGCCGCCTCGAACGTCTCCTTCCAGAAGTCCTCCAGCAGCGGGAAGCGGTCGGGACTCGCCGTCTTCTCCCGCAGAAACCCATGCACGACCACCCCGTAACCGGTCAGATCGGGCATCAACTGCGACTCCCGCAACTGCTTGGCCTTCTGCTTCCTGGCGGCCTCGCTCAGGTCGAGCTTGTTGATGTTCAGCTCGCCCCGGTTGTTGATGAGGTCGCTGAACACGATGATCTGATGCCCCTTGTCCGGTTGCCGCTGCGCGTTCATCTGCTTGACCAGGTACCGAAGCGCACCGAGCACATCCGACCCTTGGCCTTCGTTCGGGCAGTCGAACAGCTTGACCGCCCGGGGGAGCACCTCGGTGATGCGATGGTTCCGGATGCGGTCCTCGACGACCGGGTTCGCGTTGGGGTTCTCGGCTTTGGTCGCCGCGATGGACACCGGGTCCTGGCGGCACGTACTGCTCTCGGAGCTCCCGGTCACGGCGGCGTACGCGATCCAGTCACAGCCCTGGGCGAAGGCGGGCAACTTGGAGGTGACATCACTGCGGGAGGTCGCCGGATCGGCATAGCTCGTGGAGTCGACCACCACCCCGCACACGGCCTTCGCCTCGGTCCCACACCCGCTGACCCCCACCCCCACCAGGACCATGACCGCTACGGCGGCCATCCCGCGTAATACCCCGCCACCTCCATCTGTCATCGCTCTCCTCCAGTCCCCGTCTGGTCCCGATCAGATCCAGCCTCGGGGTCCGGTTCGGCGTCGGTGACAGGGCTCGGACCGGAGGCGTCGGTGTCTGGGGCCGCATCTTTGGGGAGGGAGCGCAGTGCCTCGCCGGGCAGTGCCCGGGGTGTGACCTCGGCGTGCCACACCTCGATCCGCGCCTCGACCTCCTCCATGATCCGCCCGATCTCCTCCCGCCCGGAGACCGCCGCCGCACTGTCCCCCGAGGAGTCCATCGCGATGACCTCGCCCTTCCACAGCGACGGAATCTCCTCTTTGCGCGGATGAGCCCGCATCACCCCACCCCGATAGGCGGCGATGAGCTGCTCGGCCCTGGCGTGCACGGTCTCCACGGCATGGTTGCGCTCGATCAGCGCGCTCTCCCACTCCTGCGTGAGCCGCTCGATCTGCGCCCTGGCCCGATGAACCGTGTCACTGGCCTCCTGTAACACCGCCCTGCGCCGCGCCTCACCCCGCCGCCGCCTGGCCTCCGCGATGGAAATGAAGGCATCCTCCCCACCAGCCGAGGCGTGGGCCGAAGCAACACCAGAATCACCCGCTGACCCGGCTCCCTCGACCCCGGACCCGGTCCCATTGCTGGAGCCGCCGACCGGCCGCAGATCGGCCCGCCCGAGCTCGCGCAGTATCGTCTCCCGAGCCCCCACAGCCCGCTCAAGCAGCGCCGTCCTGGTGGCCGCCAGCCGCCGGTCAACCTCGGTGATCCGCTCCCGCGCCAGAGCACGCACCTCGGTCACGTACGAAGGCTGGAACTCCGGATCCGTGAATTCCCCGAGCGGATGCTCCCGGGCATCCCGCATCCCCTGCCGACGCGCTTCCTCTCGCTCGGCCAGCGGATCGCCCGCCCCCCACTTGAACAGCCGCGACCAGAACGCCATCCGCGTCTCCCGGCACAGAACCGCTACCCGACTAGAGTGCCCTGCTTCACCACCCTAATCGCTCGAACCCCACCCTGACCGGCTCCCGCGAGTCCCGTGCCCGCACCCTGGAATTCAGGTACGTCAGTCCCACCCAGGCGACCAGCAGGTGCGCATGGCTGGAGCCGTCCCGGGTTTTCGTGGTCGCGGCATCCAGGTCTGCTCCCCTTCGGTCCACGGGCTTGTTGTCCGTCGGGTCGCGCGCCAGGATGATGAGTCACATGGGCGGGGACAGCCGGAGGCACTGGACCGCGTCGCCGGTGGTGATCGTTGCGATTCCGGTGGCGATCGGGCTCATGGGGAACCTTGCGACCAGCACGGTAGAGATAGACGCGTGGTGGTGGGTCCCGCTCACCTGGACATTGACCGCCCTACTCGTCGGGGCGGCCGTGGTGAGCCAGTTCGCGCAGTCCCGCTCCCCTGACCACGGCGCCCCGGAGAGCACATCCACCATCACGGCGCCTGTGCCGACTGTCCAAGAAAGCGATCCGATCGCCTTGGGCGTGCATCCCGCGATCGCACCGGATCCGGCCCTCGAGAGGCCTGAGCTGTCCCGGAGGCTCCCGACGTACGTTCAGCGCGATCACGATCGGCTCCTACGACACGTCCTGGACTGTCCGGAACGCCCCGCGCTGGTGATGCTGGTCGGCACGTCCGCGACCGGAAAGACACGCAGCGCCTACGAGGCCGTCGCGAACTGCCTGCCCGACTGGACGCTTCTGCATCCCCTGCATGCCGCCGACCTGCTGGCTGCCTTGGAAGGAGGAATCGGGCCGCGCACCGTCTTATGGTTGAACGAGAGCCAGATCTACTTCGAAGGCGACCAGGGCGAGTCCGCCGCCGCGGAAATACGTCGTTTCCTTGCCATGGCCTCCGAAGTCGTCGTCATCGGTTCCATGTGGCCCGAATACTGGTTCGCCTACACCAGGGCGCCGCGGCCGGGTACGCCCGATCCTCACCACCAGGTTCGGGCGCTGCTGGAGATCGCGACGAAGCTCTCCGTCCGGGAGACGTTCACGCCCACTGAGCTGAAGACCGCGCGCCAGATAGCCGAACGCGATCCCCGATTGGCCACCGCTCTGACGACGCTGGACAACGGATATGGGGTGACGCAGACCCTGGCGGGCGGGCCCGATCTCATGAGCCGATGGGAGGACGCACCGGACCCGTACAAACGGGCGGTTGTGAATGCGGCGATCGACGCACGCAGGTTGGGGCACCTCAGCCCGCTGTCTGCTGAACTGCTCCATGAACTTAGTGCCGCATCCCTGAACGGGCCGCAACGGGCCGCCGCCCCACCTGGATGGTTCGAGGACTCGCTGGAGTACGCGCGCGAGCCGCTCAGAGGAGGTATTTCTCTTTTGACGGCGACGTCACGAGCGGAGAGCCTCGTCGAGGGATTCGTGCTCGCGGACTTTATCGACCAGCAGGGCCGTGAGGCGCGTCGCTGCTCGCCGGTCTCCGACGAGATGTGGCGAGCGCTGGCCGTCCATACCGGCGACGCGGACGACCTTGAGCGGCTGGGCGCGTCCGCATCCAGCCGTGGACGCTACCCTCAGGCGCTCGCGTTGTGGCGGGCGTCTCTTGTCCGGGGCAGGGTGTCCGCATGGTCGCCACTGTGGCGGCTTCTGGGACAGATGGGGAAGTCACGCCAGGCTGAGGACGTGCTTCAGCAGGCCGCCGACCGCGGAGACGTCCATGCGCAGCAATTACTGCTCGCCATGCTGCGGCGGGCAGGCCGCGGCACGGAAGCAGAGCAGGCAGTACGTGGGATGGCCGCCGACGGCGACCCGCAGGCCGAACGCCAACTCGCCATTCTGCTGTTCAACAGCGGACGGAAGCGAGAAGCCGAGCAGTTGCTCCGGACGGCGTTCCACAGAGGAGACCAGTCCGCAGCCAGACTGCTGCTCATTCTCTTGCAACGTCTCGGGCGGACGAACGAAGCGGTAGAGATGAGACGTGTCCTCGACAGCCGGCCGATCGTGGCACCCCGTCGCCGGACTGCGCTGTCGAATTGGCAGCTTCTCGAACGCGACATGCGGGCGGCCACGGCGTTCCCCGAGGCGGTGAGCCGACTGCTGCACCTGCTGCGTCGGCGGCATCCCGAATCCATTGCCGAGCGGCTGCGACGGCGAATGGTGTCCGGCCGGTTCAACGAGGCGAGGAAGGAACTGGCCCGCCTCTTCGGTGACGAGCCCATGAGGGGTAAGGCCCTTCAAGCCCTCGACGACATACGAGCCGTTCCGGAAAAGGATCCGGGCCTTGGCATGCTGCTGGCGGAGTTGCTGATCAAGGACGACCGCGAGGCCGAAGCCGAGCATGTGCTGCGCCGCTTGATCGATCTCGACTATCAGGCGCTCTCGGCCCTCGTCGATCTGCTGACGAAGTCGGGCAGGCGCGAGGAGTGCGTCGAGATCCTCCAGGCCGGGATCGGATCTCATGGCGCCAAGGCTCGCTATTTGCTGGCCCAGGTGCAACGCGACCTCGGCAAGGACGAAGAATCCGATCGGCTACTGCGCTCGGCGGCGGCGGAAGGCGTCGATGCGGCGATTCAGGAACTCGTGCGGCGCTTGCTCAAGGATGGCCACGTTGCGGAAGGCGTGGACCTGGTGAGTGCAGCCTCTCGGTCAGGCAGAGCCGGCTCGGTGCGGCGGGCAGCCGTGCTGTTCTTCAATGCGGGGCGAACGGAAGAGGCATTGAGCCTGCTGCGCGCTGCCGTCGTGTCCTGCGGGAACTCAGAAGCCCTGCCGTTGCTCACGCTCATGCTGACACGAATGGGCCGTACGGAGGAGGCGGCCGCGATCAGGCGCCACGGATTGAGGTTCGACGGGTCGACCGTCTCCGATTTCACTTAGAAGTACCGGAACGGCGCCATCGATATCCATGACTGTGCGACATTGCGTCCGGGACGCGACGCAGGAGGTAGGTGTCCATCCAACGTATCTCCCGGGAGACCCTGTCACGCGGGAGGCGGATATCAGCGCCGAGGCTCCGGCAATTAACGAAGCGCTTATGCTCGCGGCCCGGCTGACAGGCGTCGTTTTGTCCAACGGACAGGTGCAGGTGGTGCTGCTGCCAGCCCATCGCGAAGTCGCACAGAAAGAAAAACACCACCCCCGCATGACGCACAGGGGTGGTGCAAGAGGAGGGAGGGTAGTCAGCCCTTCTCGGCCTCGCCGGTGGCCTGTTCCATGGCGTCCTCCGGGGAGGCCTCCAGGTCCTGTTCGGCGTCGGCGCCGGCCTGGGCGGAGGCCTTGTCGAGGCGGACCCAGCTGGTCACGCTCTCCACCGCGAACAGGACGAACAGGTACGCCGTCAGTACCGCCAGCACCGGCGTCAGTACGCCCAGTGCCGCGCCCACACCGATGATCAGCAGGCGCAGCTCCCAGCCGAGCCCCGCGTGGAAGACCCAGGCGGGCGGCCAGATGCTCTGCCGTGTCCGGTAGACGGTGTCGTACGTGTGGTAACCCACGACGTACACGAGGACGAACAGCAGCCACTTCGGTACGTCGGCCGCCAGTCCCACCGCGATGATCGTGAGGAACTCGGCGCCGCGCAGCAGCGGCGGGGTGAGCCAGTCGAGGCGGCCCAGGTGGTCGCGCGGGGCGGTCGGGAGCACCAGCAGGAGCACGATCAGCGGCGGCAGGAGCAGGATCGGGCCCGGCTTCAGTACGCCGGTGACCGTCACGGCCACCACCGCCAGCAGGGCGACGAGCGTGGCCGGGACCGGCGGGATGCCCTTGCCGATGCGGCCCGCCAGCGCGTGTACGAGAGGGCCGTCGTCGCGGTAGGCGAGGAGGCGGGCGGTCTGGATGCGGCGGCGTTCCTCGTCGGGATCCGGCGTGGGAGTAGCTGCGGCCAGTGGTGCGGTGATCATGCGAGCGACCTCATGAGGCGTCCGGTGAGGGTGTAGGCGGCGGCGACGGAGCCCCAGATCACCAGCGTGAGGAAGGTGATGCGGGCGTCGAAGAGGGCGGCGGTGATCGCGATGGCCGCGAACCGCTCGCCGATGGGGAAGACGATCATCTTGCGGGCCCAGTGCACGGCGCGGAAGCGGCCGGCGCGGGTCCACATCTTGAGCACGCCGCGGATGCCCTGGCTGCGCTCCACCTTGCGACGCTCCAGCGCCTTGCGCAGGGCGCGGTCGTCGGGGGCGTTCAGGGGCAGCGTGGGCAGCTGGGCGGGCGGTTTGCGGCGGTTGGCGACACCGAAGGAGAAGTCGAGCAGGTGGCGGGTGGACTGCAGGCCGAGCGCCGCCAGCGCGAGAATCCAGATGTCGTCGCCGTTGCCCGACACGACCCAGCCGATGGCCAGGCCGGCGAAGACGACGTACTCCTTGAAGCGGTCGAAGGTGGCGTCGAGCCACGCGCCGAGCACGCCGAACTTGCGGGCGTAGCGGGCGACCTGGCCGTCGACGCAGTCGAAGACGAAGGCGAAGTAGATCAGCACGCCGCCGGCCACCATCCACGGCCGGGCGCCGGTGGCGAAGCAGGCCGCGGCCAGCACGCCGAGCGTGATCGAGATCAACGTCACCTGGTTGGGCGTCAGGCCGCGACGGGCGGCCCAGCGGGCGATGAAGCGGGAGTAGGTGGAGACGAAATAGGTGGTGAAGAAGCCGTCCGCACCCTTGACCGCGTTGTCGAGCCGGGCGCGGTCCTCGTCGATGCCGGACATCTCGGTGCCGGCCTCGTTGACCTCCTCCTGGGTGGTGACCCGGCGGTAGAAGAGGTCGCGGCGGCCGCGGATGCCGACGGACACGCCCTTGCGGACCAGGCCGAAGACGATCAGCTGGATCAGGTCGTCGTCGGCGCCGAACGAGCCGGCCATGTCGGCGAGCTCGCGGCAGGTCTCGGCCAGCACGGGAGCGTTGCGCGCGCTCACGTGCAGGGGGCCGAGCAGCACCGTGTTGGGCCTGGTCACCGCGTGGTTGGCGGTGCCGACGGAGATGACGCGGGACTTGCCGGCGCGCGCCCGGACGGGCAGCCCTTCGAGCTTGTTGAGCCCGATCTCCGGCTCCGCCTCGTCGATCGGGACGATGTCCTCTTGCGCCTGGTCGACCACGTCCGGGCGCGGCTCCTTGGCGACGAGGGCCAGCGCGCCGCGCTTGGCCTTGGTGATCTGGTACATCAGCTCGTCGTGGACGATCGAGTTGTCCGGGATCAGGAACAGGTTCTCCGTTGCGGACTCGGCTACGTCGGCCAGCGCGTGCAGAGCGGTGGCCACGTCGCCGGGCTCGATCGTGGCCGGCTGCGGATCCAGGGAGAGGATCTGGCTGCGCAGCCGTTCGGCCACGGTGGGGTTGCCAGGCAGCGCGGCCAGCCTCAGGCCGGTCGGAGCGGTGTCGGGGCCGGGCGAAGAGCCCAGCAGGACCACGCGGGTCATGACTCCCTTTCGAGGCGGTTGCGGGGGGTTGAACAACGGGTAGAGCGGGGACGGACGTCAAAGTCTAGTGAGGGTTGCGCAAAGTCGCTCCATCCAAGCTCTGCGAAGCCGTTCCACCCGGGCTTTGCGCCACCATTCCACCCAGGCGCCACCATTCCACCCGGGCTTCGCGAAGCCACTCCACCTGAGCATGACCTTGGCGCGCCATAGGATGGGGGAGTGAGTCTCTATCGTGACGAAGGCGTGGTTCTGCGTACGCAGAAGCTCGGTGAGGCCGACCGCATCGTCACCATCCTGGCCAAGCGCACCGGAAAGGTCCGCGCCGTGGCCAAGGGCGTGCGCCGCACCACCTCGCGCTTCGGGGCCAGGCTGGAGCCGTTCACCCACGTCGACCTGCAGCTGCACACCGGCCGCACCCTCGACGTCGTCACGCAGGCGGAGACCATCAGGCCTTACGGCGAGGCGCTGGCGATCGACTATCCCCGCTACACCGCGGGCACCGCGATGCTGGAGACCGCCGACCGGCTCACGCAGGGCGAGAAGGAGCCGGCGCTGCGGCAGTTCCTGCTGCTGGTGGGCGGGCTGCGCACGCTGGCCGACGGCGAGCACGAGGCCAGGCTGGTGCTCGACGCCTACTTCCTGCGCTCCCTGGCGGTCGCCGGCTACGCCCCCGCGCTGGACGCGTGCGCCCGGTGCCAGGCCCCGGCGATCAGGGCGTTCGCCATCGTGTCCGGCGGCGTGGTGTGCGGGGCGTGCAAACCGTCCGGCTCGGTGGTGCCCGCGGGGGAGACGATCGGGCTCATGACCGCGCTGCTGCGCGGCGACTGGGCCACGGCCGACGCGTCGCAGTCACGGCATCGCGGCGAGTGCAGCGGCCTGGTCGCCGCTTATCTCCAATGGCACCTCGAACACGGAATACGCTCTCTCCGACACGTCGAAAGGGAGCCTGCGTGAATGTCCGACCCCCGACCCCGCATCCGTCCGGCGCGGTCCCGCCGCCGATCCCGCGTGACCTGGTGCCCAACCATGTGGCCATCATCATGGACGGCAACGGCCGCTGGGCCAAGGCCCGCGGGCTGCCGCGCACCGAAGGGCACAAGGCGGGCGAGGCGTCGCTGTTCGACGTCATCGAGGGCGCGCTGGAGCTGGGCATTCCCTACCTGTCCGCGTACGCCTTCTCGACGGAGAACTGGAAGCGCTCGCCCGACGAGGTCCGCTTCCTCATGGGCTTCAACCGCGACGTCATCCGCCGCCGCCGCGACGAGCTGCACGCGATGGGCGTACGGGTGCGCTGGGCGGGCAAGCCGGGCCGGCTGTGGAAGAGCGTGATCTCCGAGCTGCAGACCGCCGAGGAGCTGACCAAGGACAACCGCAAGCTGACGTTGCAGTTCTGCGTCAACTACGGCGGCCAGGCGGAGATCGTCGAGGCGGCGCTCCGGCTGGCGAACGACATCGCGGCGGGCCGGGTCAAGCCGTCGAAGGTCAACGAGAAGGTCTTCGCCCGTTATCTGGACGAGCCGGAGATCCCGGAGGTCGACCTGTTCGTGCGGTCGTCGGGGGAGCAGCGGTTCTCCAACTTCCTGCTGTGGCAGTCGGCCTACGCCGAGATGGTGTTCCTCGACCGGCTCTGGCCGGATTTCGACCGCCGCGATCTGTGGGAGGCGTGCGAGACCTTCGCCAAGCGCGACAGGCGCTACGGCGGGGCGATCCCCAACCAGGTCTAGACGATCCAACCAGGTCTGGATGATCCGGCCAGGGCGCGTGGTGACCTCACCCCCGGGTCAGGAGAAGGCATCCAGCCCGGTGAGTTCGCTGGAGAGGGCCCAGAGCCGGGATGCGGAGTCGGGATCGACCGCCCACGGCTTGACACCGCCGATGAGCATGTCGTCGGTGATTGCGGGCTCTGCCAGGTCGCAGTCCTGGCAGTAGGCGCCGCCGTGCTCGTCGAGCAGGGGCGAGGTGGCCGCCCATACGGCCGTCGCCGCGCCCTGGGCCGGAGTCTTGAAACCGTCGGCGTGCCGTCCGTCCCGGGTGATCCAGCCCTGGGCGATCTGCTCCTCCTGGGGGATGCGCCGTTGCAGTTCAGTGAGGATGCTGCCGGGGTGCACCGCGAAGGCACGCACGCCACTGGCCGCCCCGAGGGTGTCCAGGTGGACGGCGAACAAGGCGTTGGCCGTCTTGGACTGCCCGTAGGCCGACCAATGGTCGTAGCCGTGGCGGAAGTGCGGGTCGTCCCAGCGGATGTCGGACAGGAAGTGCCCGGACGAGGCCACAGACACCACTCGTGCCCCCGTGGGGGACAGCGCCGGGCGCAGCCGGTTGACCAGAGCGAAGTGACCGAGGTGGTTGATGGCGAAGTGCGCTTCCCAACCGGAACCGATGAGCCTGTGCGGGTAGGCCATGACGCCCGCGTTGTTGATGAGGATGTCGAGGGTGCGGCCGGTTTCCAGGAACCGGTGGCTGAACGTCCGGATGCTGTCGGCGTCCGACAGATCGAGCTCGTGCACCTCCGTTCGCGGAACGCCGTACAGCGCCTGCCTCGCCACCGCAGGACGGCGGGCGGGCACGATGACGTGTGCCCCGGTGCGGACCAGCGCGCTTGTGGCCTCCAGGCCGAGTCCCGAGTAACCGCCGGTGACCAGGACGTTCTTGCCGGACAGCCGGATACCGGCCAGAACCTCGTTCGCGGTGCTGTGCGCGTCGAATCCCGAACCGATCTTGTGTTGCGTGATTGCCATGCCTCGAACGGTAGAATCTAGACTGCAATCTAGGTCAAGCTAGGCGGAACGTCATGAGCGAGCACGCAACCGGAAATGCCCTCTCCATCGGCGACGTCGCGAAGGCGACCGGGCTGGGCGTGCACGCGCTGCGGTTCTTCGAACGGGAGGAGCTCTTCCTCCGCCCGATCCCGCGCACGGCCGGGGGGCAGCGGGTCTATGGCCCGGAGGATGTGGAGTGGCTCCTGCTGTGCAGCCGGCTGCGGGACTCCGGCATGCCCATCGCCGGCGTGAAGAGGTTCGCCCGGCTGGTTCGATCGGGGCCGGGCAACGAGCCGGAGCGGCTCGCGCTCTTGGAGGAGCATGAGAGAACCGTCCGGGACAAGATCGCCGACTTGACGGCGAGCCTGGAGATCATCCATGGCAAGGTCCTCACCTATCGCAAGCATGTCAAGGACGGAACCGCGGCCGGACTCTGGTCGCCGACGCCGTCTCCGTAGGCGTGGTCAAGATCCCCTCCCGCACCCGCTGTGTGCGCGTCGGTTGCCCGCGCGAGGTCAGGCAGCGCGGCCGTCCCCTGCGGTTACCAGATCACATTTCATGACAAGTCATGTCTTGTTATGGTCGAGCCCTTGCAAAGCTGACACGTTCTCTTCACTCTTCTCCCCATAGGCGTAAAGATCAGCTCTACTCCATGGCGTGAAGGAGAGCGTGTGCCGTCCACCCCCCATTGGCGTGCGATCTTGATCGCGGTCGCCGCCGCTGTCACCCTCATCCTCCCCCAGGGCGTGGCCCAAGCCGCGCCCGACCCGGGAAAGATCAATCAAGCCGTCCAGGCCGACCTGGCAGCGGACGGAAAGGCCACCTTCTGGGTACGCCTGAAGGGCACCGCGGACCTCAGCGGCGCCCGCCGGGCCAAGACCAAGGACGACAAGGCCGAGCAGGTCTTCGCGGCCAAGACCACCAAGGCCGACAATTCGCAGGCGGCCCTGCGCAAGCTTCTGGACTCTCACAAGGCCGACTACACCCCGTACTGGATCGTCAACGCCGTCAGAGTGACCGCCGACCCCAAGCTGGCGGCCGAGATCGCCACCCTGCCGGAAGTGGACCGCATCGACCCCGTACGGACCGTGTCGCTGCCGAAGCCGGCGCCCGGCAAGGCCGTGGCGAAGGTCAACGCCGTCGAGTGGAACATCGACCGCGTCAACGCCCCCCGCGTCTGGAACGAGCTCGGCGACCGCGGCGAAGGCATCGTGGTCGGCACCATCGACTCCGGCGCCCAGTTCGACCACCCGGAGCTGGCCGCCGCCTACCGTGGCAGGAGCCCTGACGGCTCCGTCGACCACAACTACAACTGGTACGACCCGGCGCACGTCTGCCCGAGCGCGGCGCCCTGCGACAACCTCGGGCACGGCACGCACGTCATGGGCACCATGGTCGGCGCCAGCGGCATCGGGGTGGCCCCCGGTGCCAAGTGGATCGCCGCCAAGGGCTGTGAGGTCAACACCTGCACGGACGCCTCGCTGCTCGCCGCCGGCCAGTGGATGCTCGCCCCCACCGACCTGAACGGCGCCAACCCGCGCCCCGACCTGGCCCCCGACATCGTCAACAACTCCTGGGGCGGCGTGGGCTTCGACCCCTGGTACAAGGAGATCGTCGACGCGTGGATCGCCGCCGGCATCTTCCCGGCCTTCGCCAACGGCAACGAGGGGCCCGCCTGCCGGACCAGCGGCTCGCCCGGCCAGTACGTGAACAGCTACAGCGCGGGCGGCTTCGACGTCAACAACGTCCTGTACGCCCGCTCCAGCAAGGGCGAGGGCGAGAACGGCGAGATCAAGCCGAACCTCGCCGCCCCCGCCGTGGACGTCCGCTCGTCGGTGCCCGGCAACGGTTACGACAGCTACACGGGCACGTCGATGGCCTCGCCGCACCTGGCCGCGACGGTGGCGCTGATCTGGTCGGCCTCGCCGGGGCTCCAGGGTGACGTGGCCGCCACCCGGCCGCTGCTCGACAGCACCGCGATCGACGTCAACGACACCAGCTGCGGCGGCACCGCCGCCGACAACAACGTCTGGGGCGAGGGCCGCCTGGACGCCTTCGCCGCGGTGTCCGCCGCGCCACGCGAGGGTCTCGGCGACCTCAAGGGTACGGTCACCGCCGCGGGCAGCCCGGTGTCCGGTGCCACGGTCACCCTGTCCGGGCCGCTGAGCCGTACGGTGATCACCGGGGCGGACGGGACGTACGCCGTCCCGCGCCTGCTTCCGGGCGACTACCAGATCACCACGGAGAAGTTCGGCTACGACAAGGGCACCGCGACGGCGACGATCGCGGCCGACCAGAGCGCCACCGCCGACGTGGTGATGACCCAGAAGGCCACGGGCGTGGTGACCGGCACGATCACCACGGCGGGCACGCCGGAGCCGGGCGCCAAGGTCGAGGCGGTCGGCACGCCCGTCAGCGCGGTCACCGACGCCGCGGGCCGCTACCGGATGTCGCTGCCGAACGGCACCTACGACCTCACGATCACCCCGGCCTCCCGCTGCGCCAGCGGCGCGACGGCGTCCGTCACGGTGGCCGGGGACGTGACCAAGGACGTCGAGCTGCCGTTGCGCGGCGACGACTTCGGCTACACCTGCCGCAGCGCCGCCGCCCCGTACGTCGCGGGCACCGACAAGCTCGCGCTCTCCGGCGACGACGAGGCGCAGCAGGTGACGCTGCCGTTCCCGGTCCCGTTCTACGGGGTGGGACAGAGCAAGGCGTGGATCAGCACCAACGGGTTCGCCACCTTCGCCACCGACAAGGTCGTCACCGGCAGCAACGGTAAGCTGCCCAGCTCCGGTACGCCCAACAACGCCGTCTACCCGTACTGGGACGACCTGGTGATGGACGCCGACAGCGGCGTCTACACCGGCGTCACAGGGACGGCGCCGCACCGCCAGTTCGTGGTCGAGTGGCGCAACGCGAAGTTCTACTCGGCCGCCGACCAGCGCATCTCGTTCGCCGCCCTGCTGGGTGAGGACGGCACGATGAGCTACCGCTACAAGGACATCGAGAGCGAGCGCGAGAAGGGCACCAGCGCCACGATCGGCATCGAGAACGCGGCGGGCACCGACGCGCTCCAGTACGCCAACGAGGAGGCGGCGCTGTCCAACGGGCAGGGCCTGACGTTCATCGCGAGCAGGCACGGCCTGGTGACCGGCACCGTCACCGACGCCAACGACGGCAAGCCGCTCGCGGGCGCGACGGTCAAGGTGGGCGACATGGCCAGCTACACCACCGGCGAGGACGGCGCCTTCTACGGGCAGGTCCTGGCCGGCGACTATGAGGTGGTGGTGTCGAAGGAGAACTACGGCACGTTCACCAAGACCGTGACGATCGCGCCGACGACGGTCACCAGGATCGACACCGCGCTGGTCACCGGCCGGGTCAGCCCCTCGGTCA
Organism: Nonomuraea aurantiaca; assembly: GCF_020215705.1. GTDB lineage: Bacteria > Actinomycetota > Actinomycetes > Streptosporangiales > Streptosporangiaceae > Nonomuraea > Nonomuraea aurantiaca. The sequence continues at coordinate 264,371 of NZ_JAIWNB010000003.1, forward strand.
GCGAGCTGACCGTGGTGATGCCCACGAACGCCGCCAGGACCCGCACGATGGTGCTGACCAACCTCGGCTCGCCCACGGCGTACACCGTCACCACCGACCCGGCGCAGAGCTGGATCGGCGTCACACCGACGGCGGGCGACCTGGCCAAGGGGCAGGCGGTCACGCTGAAGGTCAGCATGTCCAGCACCGGCGTCCAGCCGGGCACGTACCGCTCGGGCAAGCTGATCGTGAAGTCGGCCAGCGGGCGGCAGCCGATCATCGAGGTCACGGTGACGGTCGTGGTGCCCAAGCTCCAGGTGGCTCTGGAGGCCGGCGGCACCAAGGTCGTGACCGACACCGCCGGTGACGCGTGGACGGCCGACAAGAAGTACAGCACGGGTGGCTACGGGTATGTCGCCACCTCGACCCGTACGGCCACCTCGTCCAAGACGATCAAGGGCACCGACGACCAGGCGCTGTTCAAGACGGCCCGCGAAGGGATGCTGGAATACCGCTTCGACAACGTGCCGGCCGGGACTTACACCGTTGAGCTGGACTTCGCCGACGTCAAGTCGACGCAGATCGGCCGCCGGGTCTTCGACGTGCTCGTCGAGGGCCAGCTCGCGATCCCGGCGCTGGACCTGGCGCTGGAGGCGGGCACGTACACGGCCGTCAGCAGGCAGTACACGGTGAAGGTCACCGACGGCCAGCTCAACGTCCGCTTCGCCACGCGGCAGGGCATGACGATCGTCAACGCCATCCGCATCTCGGAACGGCCCGACAAGGCCTCGTGAAACAGCCAGAATGACCCGGGCCCGCCTCTAAGGCGGGCCCGGGAGGCTCTTCAGCGGGCGCTGCGTAGTATCGCAGGTTCCCCCATCATGGTGAAGGGCGATCGGCCATAGGCGGGGAGGCCAGGGGCAGGGTGACCGCGACCTCGAATCCGCCTGACGGCTTCGGCCCGGCCGTGACCGTACCCCCGTAGAGCTTGACGCGTTCGCGCATGCCGATCAGGCCGTGGCCGTCCCCGTCCGGGGTGACCGTCGGCCCGCTTCCGTCGTCGGTGACACGCAGCTCCAGCTCGGCGCCGTAATGGAGCGAGACCGTCGCCGTCGCCGGGCCCGCGTGCTTCAGCACGTTGGTGAGGGATTCCTGGACGATCCGGTAGGCGCACAGGTCGATTCCTGGAGGTAGCGGGCGTACGGCGCCGGTGATCGACATCTTCACCGGCAGGCCGGCCGAGTTCACTCGTTCCACCAGCTGTTCGAGCCGTTGCAGGCCGGGAGCCGGGTCATAGCCTTCCGCGTCGTCGTTGACCTCGATGCGCAGGACGGACAGCAGCCGTCTCATCTCGCCCATGGCCTCGCTGCCGGTGTCGGCGATGGTGGTGAGCGCGCCGCGCGCGGTGGCGGGGTCGGTGCCGAAGACATACCGGGCGAGCCCCGCCTGGATCACGATGACCGACATGTGGTGGGCGACCACGTCGTGCAGCTCGCGGGCGATGCGCACCCGTTCCTCGGTGACGGCGCGCCGCGCCTTGTCCTCCTGCTCCTGGCGCAGCCGTCCGGTGAGGTGGGCCAGCTGCTTGTTGCGCTCGACCAGCATCCGGGTGCTGTTGCCGAACGTCCAGGCGACGGCGACCATGATGCTCACCTGCAGGACGTTCGGCCAGGCGAAGTCGGGCGGGCTGAGGAACGCGGCGTGCCACCAAATGGCCGCCATGGGGAGCACGCAGGGGAGCGACACGGCCGGCCGCCGCCGGCTGGCCACGGTGTACAGCGCCAGCAGCGGCGCCACTTCGTTGAACCTGGAGTCGTAACCGGCCAGGTGGAAGACGAACTCCGCGGCGCAGGAGATCGCTAAAACGGTGATGGGCGCGCGCCGTCGCCAGGCCAGTACGAGGTTGGCCACCAGTGTCAACGCCACGCCGACGGCGTCCATGGGACGCTCCGCGTAGCCGGCCTCGGCCCCGCCCAGGGAGAACAGGAACGTCAAGGTGATGGCGGCGACCGCCGCGCCGAAAGCCAGGTCGACGATGAAAGGGTTCATCGCGGCGAGCCGTCGGAGGGACGACAGCAGCTTTACCCGCATCAGCGCATGCTAGCGGCGATCTCCGCGCGCCGCTGGACGGCTTGGGCGCGGACCATCCGCGCGTACAGGCCCTCCCGGTCGCCGAGCAGCTCCGGGGCCGTGCCCCACTCGGCCACGCGCCCGCCGTCCAGTACGACGACGGTGTCGAACGCGTCCAGGCCCCCGAACCGATGGGTGATCATCACCGTCGTCAGCCCCATGCGGCGCCGCAGAACGGCGTGGACGACCTCGCGTTCGGTCAGCGGGTCGAGCGCGGACGTCGCCTCGTCCAGGACCAGGACGGGCGCGTCGCTCAGGAGCGCGCGAGCGAGGGCGAGGCGCTGGCGTTCACCGCCGGAGAAGAGCGCCCCACGTTCGCCGACCACGGAGTCGTAGCCGTCGGGCAGGGCCATGATCCGCTCGTGCATCCTGGTGGTCGCGCAGGCCGCGACCAGGTCGTCCAGGGCGGCGTCGGGGGCGGCGTAGCGGAGGTTGTCGGCGATGGAGCCCTGGAAGAGCAGGGCTTCCTGCGGGGCCAGGCAGACGCGCCCGCCGGTCCGTACGGAGCCCTCCGCCGGTTCGTACAGCCCGGCGAGCAGGTGGCCGAGAGTCGTCTTGCCCGATCCGTTCGGGCCGACGATCAGGGTCGCGGAGGCGGCGGGCAGGTCGAGGGTCACCTCGCGCAGCGCCCAGCGGGTCTCGCCCTCCGGCCCCGCGTAGGCGTACGAGGCGCCCGCGACGCTCACCTCACCCGCTCCTCCTCCACCCACGGCGGGAGGTGATCCCGGGGGTAGGTCCAGGTACTCGAAGACCCGCTCGAACGCCGCCTGGGCGGTGCGGAACTCCGTCGAGATGTGCAGGATCTGCCAGAGCGGCTGGTAGAGCCTCGACTGCAGGACCACGAACGCCATGAGCGTGCCGGGCGTGATCCCGTCCATGAGCCCGGCCGCGACGAACACGATGTACGGAGTCAGGACGAAGAAGATGTGCCCCGCGCTCAGCACCGACTGAGCGGCCAGGCTTGCGCGGACCCCCAGCCGGGCCAGCCGTTCGCTCTCCGCGGCGAACACCGCGGCCTCGTGGGCGTCGCGCCCGTGCACCCGGGCGAGCGTGATGCCGCCCAGGGAGAGGCGTTCGGCGGCGATGGAGGCGATCTCCGCGCGGGCCCGCTGGCCGGCGGCGGAGAGGAGCTTGAGCGCGCGTCCCGAACGGGCGGTGACCCACAGGATGGCCGGCGCCAGGCAGAGGGTGACCGCCGCGAGCCGCCACGACAGCGAGAACATCGCCCCCAGCGCGAACAGGAACCCGAGGAGGCTGCCGAGCAGGCTGGGCAGCGTGTCCTTGATCGCGTCCTCGATCTGGTCGGTGTCGTTGGCCAGCCTCGACTGGATCTCGCCGCTCCGCGCGGCGGCGAAGAAGCCCAGCGGCATCCGCTGCAGGTGGCCGAACAGCCGCGTACGCAAGGAGTGGATGACCTGCTGGGCCATGCGGGCCGAGATCCACGCCTGGGCCAGGTCGACGCCCGCCGCCCCGGCCGCGGTGACGGCCGCGAGAGCGGCGATCAGGGCCAGCAGGCCGGGCCGCGGGCCGCCCACGCCGAACAGGGCACGGTCGAAGACGACCTGGGTCAGCAGCGGGACGGCCGCGTTCAGCGCGGAGAAGATCGCGACCAGCAGCACGACGAGCAGGACGGCGCGACGGTACGGCGTGAACAGCCGGATGATCCTGCGGGTCGTCACGACGTCTGCCGCCCTCTCGGAGATCTGGAAACGGCGTGCGGCCGATGCCAAGCCGCACGCCGCTCTCGCTATTAGTTGGTGTCGGTGCAGCCCGGGTGCTTGATGCAGTGGCTCAGCAGCGCCGACTCCGAGATGCTCGGCTCACGCTCCTGCAGGTTCTGCAGGTCCTGAACGTCGAAAGACATGTTTCTCCCCCCTCTCCGGTTCCGTTTTCTTCGGATATCACCGTGCTCGAGGCACGGTGAGCTCATGGGCGGGCGCCCCGATGACGTCGTCGAGCATCCACAGGCGTGGATGTCCGTGACGCAGGCGCAGCAGGAAGGCGAGGACGCCCGCGGTCCCGCCCAGGTAGGTCGGCAGGGTCCGGCCCAGGCGGTCGGGCACGTGCAGCCGGCCCGCGCGCCTGACGGCCCGTGCGGTCAGGCACGTGGCCAGATCCTCCGCCCATCGGTGGTACCGCTCGTCCCCGGTGAATCCGGCCATGTCGAGCAGGAAGTCGCCCTCGCCCGGCAGGCCGTGGCACAGCACCGAGCCCGACTGCCACCGGGTCCGGTGCACGGCGACCGCCGCCTGCTCGGCGAGTTCCAGCGCGACCGGGTCGCCGGTGGCGTGCCAGTAGCGGATGAGGAACGAGCCGACGCCCGACGATCCACTGCACCAGTGGGGGCGGCGCGGCCGTACGGACTCGGGCTCGTCGCGCCGGTACGGCCACCAGGCCGTATCCCCTTCCACATCGGCGTACGCGTAGAACGTCTGGGCCACCTCCCGCACGGTCTCCAGCCACTCCGCCTGGCCGAAGGCGACGCCTCCGTAGAGCAGGGCGGTGCCGATTCCCGCCAGGCCGTGGGCGAAGCCGAAGTGGTTGGTGCCGGCGAGGCTGGAGTCATGGGAAGCCGGGGTCAGCCATTGCGGGCGCCCGTCGAGTGAGGACCGCGCGTCGTGCAGGTTCCGCAGCATCCGCGCGGCCCGCTCGCGCAGCGCGGCGTCGTCCGCGCGGATGGCCAGGCGCAGGGTGGCCATCGCGCACCCGGCCAGGCCGTGGGTCATGTCGGGGCTGGGATGGTCGGTCGGCAGCCGGTACGCGGCCCGCACCGCGAAGTCCCTCGACTCCGCGTCCCGCGCCGCCTCGTACAACGCCCAGAGGGCGCCGGACCGCCCGGCGTAGAGGCCGGTCGGCCAGACGTCCTCTTCGGCGAGGCGGCGGCGGAGCCAGCGCGCGACGGTGCCTGCCTCTTCGGGTGGGAGGACCGGGAGGATGCCGGCTGCGCCGGCGCTCACCGCGCAGGGGTCGGCTTCCAGCCCATAGGTGATGTTGGGCCAGGGGGACGGGCTGTCGGCGCGCTCGTCCATGGTCTCGGCCAGCCAGGCGAGCCCGTCGGCGACCAGGTCGTCCGCGGTTGGGAGAACGCGTCGCACATGGGGCTCTTCGAGCTTGGTCAGCCGCACCAGGAAACGCGCGCAGGCGTCCAGCGTCCAGCGGTCCTCGGGCTCCGCGAGCAGTCCCGCGACCATGGGCCGGAGCACCGCCAGAGCAGGGTTGCTCTCGGCGACCCTGGCCAGGTGGTCTGAAGCGCGGGCACCCCAGGCCGGGCCGGTCGCCTCGTCCTCCGCCAGGCCGAGATCGGCGCCGACCGCGAGGAAGTACACCAGCGCGCCGAGGCTGTAGAGATCCGCCGCCGCCGTGGGTGCCTGGCGGAAGGCTCCGGAGTGCGGCGCCAGCTCCGGCGCCAGATAGCCGGGCGTGCCGCCGATCATGACGGTGCTGTCCCGCTTGGCCGCGTACTCGAGATCGACGAGCCGGATCTGGCCGTCGGGCAGGATCATGACGTTGCCGGGGGAGAGGTCCCGGAAGACGTAGCCCTGGCCGTGCACCTTCTGGAGCAGGCCGACCAGGTGTGTGACGACCGGTATGACCTGCTCGGCCGGGCAGCCGAAGCCGTCCCGGCCGAGAGGCGTCGCGTGCGCCTCCGTCCATCGGTGCGCGGTGTGGCCCGGCACCAGCTCCTCCGCGAGGAAGGCATGGCCGCCCTGTTCGAAGGAGTCCACGACGGCGGGCACGCCGCCGGTGACGGCGAGGTCGTCGAGGGCGCGGCGTTCCAGAGCCAGCCGGTCCCTGGCGTCCCGGCCGCTGAGGTCGGAGGAGGCGTGCGGGCGACCCTCCTTGATGACGACCTCGCGGCCCGTCTTCGTGTCTTCGGCGATGTACACGCCGCCCCTGTTCGCGTGTCTGATCGCCTCCCGCACCACGAACCGGTCGTTGAGCATGACCGCGGACGTCCCTTTGGTGGTCTCTTTCGGTGGTTCGGGGAAGGGGCAGGTCGCGAAGCTCGGCGGGGTGAAGGAGGCCGCCCGTTCGTCGCGGACCAGCCCTCCGCCCGGAGCGCGCAGCCGTACCTCGTAGAACCCGTCGTTGCCCAGCGTCCGGTGCCCGGAGAAGGCCCCGTAGCGGTAGTGGACGAGGCCGCCCGCGCGGTAGGGCCGGTCGGAGAGGATCGCCGGGCCCGGCAGTCCCCTGGTGGCCTCGTCGAGGAGGGCGGCCAGGCGTACCGCCTCGGCGTCGCCGGTCGGGTAGGCGGTCACGAACTTGCCCGCCTGCGCCCGCGCGCAGTGCGGCGCGAGCAGCTCCCAGTAGTCGCCGAGCCGGGCGGGGAACTTGAAGGCGCATCCCGCCTCGACCAGCACCCGGGCCACCTGGGCCAGCACGAAGGGCGCCGCCGGCATCGTGGCGGAGACGTGCAGCTTCCATCCCTGATCGGGCATCGGATAGCCGTCGGGAGTGACCCGGCACCAGAAACCGGCGGCCTCGATCGCCCAGCCGTCCTCGCCGGACCGTGCCAGCTCGGCGGTCACGAGGTCGCGCAGAATGGTCGCGTCCGCCCCCATGGCACTACCTCCCGAAGTCCGGCGCCGCTGTTGGAGCGCGCTCCATAGGAGGGTGGCCGACGGGTCTTGCTTTTCGCTGACAGAGGCTGTCGGCGCCTGACCGATCGTCGCGACGCCGCGGTTGTCAGCCCAGGAACGTCGCGGTCGTCGCTACGAACCGGACGGCGTCGTCGACCCACGGGAAGTGGCCCGCTCGCGGTTGAACCACGAACTCGGCATCGGGGAACAGCTCGGCGTACTCGGCCACGACGCTCGGGGGCGTGTTCAGGTCGACTTCGCCGGCCAGCAGCAGCACCGGCGCGTCGAACGCGGCCAGCGCCGCGCGGGTGGCGGCCGGGTCGTAGACGCCCTCGGCGCCGAAGGCGGCCGCGGCTTCGTCGTTGCGATGACCCTCCTGGGCGGCGTGGTGGGCCTGGGCGGCCGCGTCCCACCGGCCGTAGAAGAAGGGGTCGATGGCCGTCCAGCTGTCGTCGGTGGCCTTGCCGCCCACGATCGCCTCAAGGGCGGCAAAGGCGGCGCCGAACCAGGGCTCGTCCTTGCGCAGCCGCGCGACCTCCAGCCGGGCCTCACCGGTGGCCGCGAGGCCGACGGCGAAGGGGCTCGGCGTGATCAGCGCGAGCTTGCCGACGCGTCGCGGATGCCGGGCCGTGTAGAGAGCCGCGAGGTTCGCGCCGGCGCAGTGCGCGAGCAGGTCGAACCGGTCGAGGCCGAGGTGCTCGCGCAGCGCCTCGACGTCGTCGACCAGCCGGTCACAGCGGTAGGAGGTGGTGTCCTCCGGTGTCGCGGACCGGCCGGTGCCCCGAGGGTCCACCATGATCAGCTGCCGGTGCGCCGACAGGCCGCCCAGCTCGCCGAGGTAATCGGCGTCCTGCATCGGGCCGCCCGGCAGGCAGATCAGCGGGCTGCCCGCCCCGAAAACGTGATAGGCCAGGCTGGTTCCGTCATGTGCGGAGAAGGCAGGCATGGCGTGGATCCTGTCAGCGGCGTTCCGGAACGGGCAACCGATTATCCCGCGCCTGGTCAGCGGCCCGGGTCGAAGCGGCCGTCGATGACTCCGGGGGCGATCGTGTTGGCCCGGACCCCCTGAGGGCCGACCTCGGCCGCCGCCGCGATCCCCCGATGCCGCGAGCGCCGCGAACGCGGGGTTGAGAGTCAGGCGGTGACGATCGCCGCGTTCTCCCCTAGCAGCGCGAGAACGACTGCCGTGTCGAGCAGCAGCGAGGGAATCAGCCGGACCCGGAACACCGCGAGAATGGCCGCCACCTCGTCCGCGTGAGCCGTGTCGATCACCGGGACGGGCAGGCGGGCGGCAGCGGCGGCGGCGTCAGCCAGCACCTGCTCGCGCGCCGCGGCGTACTCCGCGCCGCGGGCGATCGGCTCCAGCCGCCGCCACACCTGCGGCATGAAGCCGGGGCGGCCGCCGATCGCGCGGTAGTAGCTCAGCACCCGGGGGTGATCGTGTACGGCGCGGATCTCCTCGTACACCCGCGCCAGTTCGTCGCCGGGCGGAGTGCCGTCCGGCACGATGTTGACCGCTTCAGGGGAGACGCCACGCGGGCCCGGGTCGGCCGGCGCGGGGGCGGTGCCGTCGAGGGCGAGGGCCGCGGGGGCGCCCACGGTCAGCCCTCGGTACCAGCACGAGGCCAGCAGCAGGATCTCGGGCAGCAGCCGGTGGAACGTGATCGTGTAGCGCCGGATGTCGTCACCGGCCGCCAACGACTCCTCCGGTGCGGGCAGCAGCCCGGCCGGCACGCCCAGCCCCGCCGCGGCCTGCTTGAACTCGGGTGAGCCGATGACCGGCTTGAACCGGTGCCAGGCCGGGACGAGGTAGTCCGGGTAGTTGGCGAGCGCCTGGAAGATCGGGCTGACGAACGGCACGCCCAGGTAGCCCGGTACCTCCTCGATCACCTGAGCGGTTTCGGGGGTCGGTTCGGGCTTGCCGGGCAGCGACGGCAGGAGCACCGCGCCACGGGCGGCATCGCCGGGCTCCGTCGTGACGATCGCCTCAGCCTGCGGGCCGACCGATGAGGAGCTCTTCGAAGATTGCATGCAATGTAGAGTACAAATTTGGATCCAATGTCTCAAGAGGACGTTTTGTCACCGTTCCGCGGAGGGTTATGGGTGTCGTGCCGCCCAGGCGGTCCTCGTGGTGCGGACGTGGAGGTCGCCCCGCCGCAGGAGGCCGTCGGGCCTTTCGTCGTCGAGAAGGGCGTCGAGCGCGGCCAGGTCGTCGGCGCTCAGCCGCCCCTCCAGGCCGGTTCGCACGCGTCGCAGGGACAGCTGGGCGTAGCGGCCGGTGGAGACGGGCAGCGGGGGCGTCAGGTCCACGGCGAAGACCCGTTCGGTCTCGACGGCGAACCCGGCCCGGGTCAGGAGTGAGCCCCAGTCGGCGCCCAGGTGCGGGAGCCGGGCGTTGTGCTCCTCGGCCAGCGCGGCGTGGCAGCGCGCTTCGAGTCCGGGACGGCCGATGCCGAGGTCGTCGGGCAGAAAGCGCGGGAAGGAGTCGAGCTCGACCGCCACCAGCAGCCCGCCGGGACGGAGTGCCGTGCGGACGTCGGTGAGCGTGCGGACGGGGTCCGCCATGTGGTGCAAGGACGACGCCGCCCACACCAGGTCGACGGGGCCGAGATCGGGCCACGCCGCGTCCAGATCCGCCTGAACGGTGTGGACACGGTGGGCCACGCCCCGTTCGTGGGCCTTGTTCCGGAGGTGGTGCAGATAGGGCGCGGACATGTCCAGCGCCGTCACGTCGGCCTTCTCGAAGCGCTCCAGTAGGGCGAACGTGCCGGTACCGGTCCCGCTGCCGACGTCGAGGAGGTGGCGGGGCTCCGGGTCGCCGGCGAGTTGGCGGCCCCAGGCGGTCACCTCGGACAGGTACGCGTGCAGCACCTCCCCGTCGAGATCCAGGAGTTCGGTCATCACGGCGTCGTCGGTTCCGGCCGCGGAGTGGTCATGGTGGGTTGCCATGCCTGGAGACTATGTCCGCCTTGCCTGTCTCGCATAAGGTCTTGCGTATGAAGCAAGACGGAGACCTCGACGGCTTGGTCCGCAGGCGGATCAGGGGGCTGCGTACGGCCCGCGGCTGGTCACTCGACGATCTGGCGGCCCGCTGCTACCTCAGCCCGTCCACCCTGAGCCGGATCGAGACGGGCCACCGGCGCATCAGCCTCGACCAGCTGACCGCGATCGCCCGCGCCCTGGAGACCACCCTCGACCACCTCGTGGAGTCGGTCACCGACGACGACGTGGTGATCAGGCCGCAGCGGGACGAGGCGCGGGGGATGACCATCTGGACGCTGAGCCGGGAGCCGGGGCCGCACGGCATGACCGTGGCCAAGATGCGCCTCACCAAGCCGCCCCCGCGGGACCCCGCCGAGCTGAAGGTCCATCCCGGCAGGGACTGGTTCACCGTTCTGTCGGGAGCCGTCGTCCTCCTGCTGGGGGAGCGGACCATCGTGGTCGAGGCCGGTCAGGCGGCGGAGTTCTCGACCATGGTCCCCCACGCCTTCGGCGCCCACGACGGCCCGGCCGAGATCCTGACCATCCTCGAGCACGACGGACAGCGCACCCATCTGCGCCCTTCGCCGTGACCGGGCGGCCCTTCAGGACAGGTAGAGCCCGGCGGACGTCTGCAGGGCGTCGAGCCGGCGGCTGGCCGCGGCCTGGACGTCCTCGACGTGGATCCGCGCCTGCCGCTCCGCGCCCTCACGGTCGCGGTTCGCCAGCGCTTCGACGATGCGCTGATGGCCCGCCACGCAGGTGACCACCTCGTCCGGGGTGAAGAGGACGGCCATGTTGTACGTGATGCCGAAGTCGCGGTTGCGCAGCCACTCGTCCAGCAGCCGGCCGTTGCCCGAGGCCCGCACGATGGCCTCGTGGAAATCGCGGTTCATCCGGCCCAGCTCGGCCCGTGGGCGCTGGATGAAGTCCTCCATCGGCCCGTCGTAGAACGCGGCGATCGTGTCCAGCTGCTCCTCGGACGCGCGTACGGCGGCCAGCCCGGTGGCCATCGCCTCAAGGGCGCACCGCACCTCGTAGATCTCGCGGATCTCGTCCGGCGTGTGCTCGCGCACCACCCAGCCCTGCCGCTCGCGGACGACCAGCCCCTGGTCGACCAGCCGCATCAGCGCGACGCGTACGGGAGTGCGGCTGCTGTTGAGCCGCGCCGCCACCTCGTCTTCCGGAAGCCGCTGGTTGGGCCGGTATCTGCCCTGGAGGATCGCGGCGCGTATGTGCTCGTACGCCTGGTCGCCGAGCGACTCCCCGCTACCCGCACGGGGCCTCCGGCGCTTGACCGCAGGCTCCTCCGTACGTGCCCTGCCGGGTCGTTCGGCCATCAGTCCTCCGGTCCGTCGCCTGTCATGGCGATTCTTCCAGTATGCGATGAGATCCAGAAATCCCGGCATGCGTGCCGGACGTCGTCACAGAACACCCGGGTGAACAGTCAGTAAACGCCGGATGTCGTAGACGCGATCGTAACGACAGAGAGACACATCGGACATATCCGACCATGAGCATGATCGCATGACGAGCCTGTCTTCGCGATTACCGGTGACCGATGGCCGAAGCCCCTCCTGACGGGCCGTCGCGGCCGCCCCTCGACATCGACCACGACCAGCTGAGGAAGCACGCGGCGCCCGCCTTCGACGACGCGTCCGCGGCAGTGCGTCGGGCCGTCGGGAAGGCCGCCGACGCGCTGGGGGCACTGGGCGGCTGGCCGGTGAACGAGCCGGCCGACAGGGCGTTCGTCGAGTGGTACAAGCCGAAGCGTGACGAGATGCTCGGCATGATCGAGGACTTCGCGGCCGTGTACGCGGACATCGCCGACGGCATCCTGACCATGCGCCGCAACGTGGCCGCCGTCGACTGGGGAATGGCCGAGGACATCAAGCTCGCGGACGTGCCGGTCTACACCTGGCCGGTGGAGGACACTCCGTGATCCCCATCAGGCCGATGCTGTCGCCGTCGGCCTTGGCCGGGGCCAGGGTCCTGTCGCCCGCCACCCTGATGACGACTCTGCTGCTGGCCTCCGCCGGGACGATGGTCGCCCTGCGCATCTATGCCGGCGTCACCGCGCCGGAGATCGACCCCGCGGAGCTGCGCAAGGCGGCCGCCGCCTTCCGCGAGCTGGCCGACGACCTGAACGGCCCGGAGCCGCCCGGGAACGGCCACACCGGCGGCGTCGCGGGCATGGCCGACAGCGCCGCCGCCTCGGTGTGGAACAACAACGGCGGCCAGGGAGTGGACGCCTTCGCCCGGCTCTACATCCTGCGGATCATGGGCTTCCCCGCCGCGTTCGCCAAGGACTGCCGCGTGCTCGCCGCCGGCTGCGACGCGTACGCCGACCTGGTGGAGGGAGTGCGCAAGCAGCTCGCCGAGCTGGACAAGGCGATCGTGCAGCTCCTGTGGCTGGTCTGCTTCCAGCCGTTCACGACCATGCTGTACGGCGTGGCGCAGGCGATGGCCGCCGCCCAGATGGCCCGGCTGGTGAAGCTGGCCCAGACGGTCAAGGCCGTCTTCGGCCTCAACGTCGGCCGGATCCTGCAGATCTGCCTGCCGAAGTACGTGCTGACCACGCTCAACTACGCCGCCATCGACGGCCCCGCCTACGCCGCCGGCTCGCTCACGCTGGACGCGGTGAGCGACGCCGCCCACGGCCGGCCGACGAGGTCGGCGGGCGAGAACGCCGGGGAGTTCGGCGGGATCGTCGCCGGGAACACCGGCTACATCCTCGGCTACGACGTGGCCAAGCTGGGCCTGCCCGGTCCCGCCACGCGGGGCGGCGAGCTGGTGGCGCGGCTGTTCGGCTCGGGGTTCGGCTACACGCCGGTCAAGAGCGCCGTAGACGGCGACGGCGAGCTCATGACGACGCCGCAGGAGTGGGCGAGCAAGCTGGAGGGACACGGCCTGCGGGCGCTCATCTTCCCGCCGGGCTGGAAGTTCGGCCGCTGATTCCCACCGCCATTCAGCCGGTGCCGTGCGGCGAAGGGGATGACCCGAATTTGATCCCCTCTTAAGCACCCGGCAGGATATCCGGACGTCCTTTACCCTCAATTTACGGATCCCATGTCATACCGAAAGCTTCTGCCAGCGATCATCCTCGCGGCCGCGGTCACCACCACCACCGCGTCTCCGGCCAGCGCCAACGGCTTCGGCAGCGCCAACGGCTGCTGCCCCTTCGCCGACAACGGCAAGCACTGGTACAACTACGCGTCCCTGGAGACCCGTACCAGGACCGCCGTGAAAGCCGCTCTGCTCAACCTGGACTCCCAGACCGACATGACCGTGGCCCACGACACCACCGCGGACCCGAGCACCGACGTCGAGTCCTTCGACCAGTACTACGTCGACCACTGGGGCCTCGACTGGGACGGCTCCAGCACGGGCTACAACCTGTTCGCCTACTCGAAGTGCGTCAAGACCATCGCTCCGGCCGACAGCAGCCAGCCATGGCGTTGCGACCAGTACGAGGTCCGCTACGATCTGGCCGACATCGACTGGATGACCGCGACCCAGCGGCAGGCCCTGGCGTGTCACGAGGTCGGGCACACGGTCGGGCTCGACCACTCCACCGAGTCGACGTCGTGCCTGAAGACCGGCTCGCACAAGATCATCAAATACAGCGCCCACGATGTCGCCCACATCAACGGCCGCTACTAGGAGACCGGCGATGCGAAACCTCAAACTCCTCACGGCCGTCGCCGCCTGCGCCACGGCCGTGCTCACCGGATGCGCACCGCAGGCTGCGCAGCAGGCCGGCCGGCAGCCGCAGCGCTCGTTCTGGTCCCAGCTCCACACGGACGCGGGTGGGACGGGCCAGTACCTCTTCGACTCCCTGGAGGACATCACCCCCGGCGCCCGGCCGTCCGGCGCGTTCCGCCCGGCCGCCGCGCTGGTCGAGGGCACGGTCGTCGGCGTGGAGCCGGGCATCGCGTACGCCTCGGACGACGACTCGCTGACGCCGCGGGTCGTGCCCTACGAGAGCCAGGAGGCCGCGATCCGCTGGGCCAGCGTCGTGGTCAAGGTGGACAAGGTCCTCGCCGGCAAGCTCGGCCGCGCGTACACCGGGGGACAGATCCGGCTCCGGGTCGAGCAGCCCACCGGCACGACGCTCGACGGCCTGCGCCAGTCGATCGGCACGGCGGGCCGCGGCCTGTTCTACGTGGACAACGCCCTGGACCGGGTCAAGCGGCGGGCCGCGTCGCCGCAGGCGCAGGCGTACCAGGCGTCCGTGCACCTCCCGATCGGCCAGGGGGTGTTCGTCGAGGAGAAGCCGGGGGCGGCGCTCGTCGCCCCCCTCGCGGACGAGGACCGTGCCGCCCAGCTCCTGGGTACCGACGGCCGGCAGGCGCAGCTCAGGTCCACCGGGGACTCCCCGCTGGCGCAGCTCCGCGGCCGGGCCCAGGAGTCGGCCTGCGAGAAGGGCACGGCGACGGACAAGGCCGCCTGCTGACGGACGCCACGGCTGAGAGGCCCCGACGGGGCCCTCAGCCGTGCTCTCACCGCCGCGCCCGCTCACCCGGCCAGGTCGCGGACCAGCGACGGGTAGTCCTTCAGGGTGATGTCCTCGGCGAAGTCGTCCGCCATCTTCATCATGAGCTTGAGCGTGAAGCTCGCCTTGAACATCCAGTTGCGCATCCGGATCCGCCCCTTCGACGGAGGCGCCAGCCACGGACCGGCGTTACCCTTCTCCGAGACCTTGGCGTACTCGCGGAAGCCCTCCTCATAGCGCCGGAACGCCACCCGGTGGTCGCCGTCGGCCACCGCCAGCTCACCCGCCAGCACGTACGCCCCCACCAGCGCCAGCCCTGACCCGAACCCGCCCAGCGTGTTGGCGTAGGCCGCGTCGCCCAGCAGCGCCACCCGCCCCTGGGAGTAGCGGTCGATCTTCACCCGGCTGATCGAGTCGAGGTAGAAGTCGCCGGTGCGGCGCACCGCGTCGAGGATCTCGGGCGTCCGCCACCCCATCCCGGCGTAGGCGTCGAGGACGACCCGCTTCATCGCCTCGGTGTCGTAGCGGTCGTAGTCGAGGCGCGGGGAGGCGAAGACGAAGAAGGCCGACGCCTTGGGACCGCCGGCGGCGACCATCCTGCCCGGCTCGTTGTACATCTGCGCGTCCGTGCCGAACCGCTCGGGCACCTCGGCCAGGGCGTAGTAGTGGCCGAGGAACTCGACGTAATCCGACTCGGGGCCGAAGGCCAGGCGCCGGACGTTCGAGTGGATGCCGTCGGCCCCGATCACCAGGTCGAACGTGCGGGGCGCGGAGCGCTCGAAGGTGGCGTGCACCCCGCCGGGAGTCTCGGTCAGCGAGGTGATCGAGTCGCCGAAGACGTACTCGCAGCCGGCTTCGACACTCCTGTCGTAGAGCAGGCGTGCCAGGTCGCCGTGGTGGATCTCCAGCTCGCCGCCGCTGAACTCGCCGGGCATCACCGCGAGCGTCCGGCCGTGCCTGTCGACCAAGGCCTGGTCGGTGCCGCCGGTCTGCAGGCGGCGCACGTCGTCCAGGATGCCCATGCGGCGCAGGACCGTCATGTGGACGTCGCCCTTGAAGTCGACGGCCTGGCCGCCGGGGCGCAGACGGGGGGCCTTCTCGACGATCGTGACGCGAAAGCCGTAGCGGGCGAGCCAGTAGCCGAGGGCGGGGCCGCCGACGCTGGCACCGGAGATGAGGACGTTGGTGTTCTGCATGTCCACGACTCTCGCGGGGTGCGCTGACACCCTGGGGACAACCGGCTGACAGTATGCCCCGTCAGCCGTCGAGGACTGACAGCGCCTTGTCGCCCCTCAGCCGCCGATGAGGGTGGACAGCGCCTTGTCGCCGCTCAGCGCGGCGCCCTTGGCGAAGTGGGCGGCGAACACGTCCGCGCCCAGCCGCTCGGTCGCCGCCGCGGCGACCATGGTGACGTCCCGATCACCCGCGACGGTCGTGCCGCGCAGCGCCACCCCCACGCCCAGCAGGTACGCCGCCCGCTCAGCCGCCCCGTCGAGCAGCGCCAGCCCCGCGTGGCCCTCGGCGATCTCGGCCGCGTCCGTCGGCACCACCGTGCGCGCCAGTTCCAGCGCCTTCCCGTGTCTGCGCCTGGCCTCAGTGAGATCTCCCTCGGCCGCGGCCAGCCGGCCGAGCGCGGTGTAGGCGAATGGCCTCATGCCCTCGGTCGCGTACGAGCCGGGAACGGCGGCGTCCAGTACGGCGGTGTAGCGGGCCCGCGCCTCATCGTGCCGGCCCGAGAAGCGCGCGAGGTCGCCCCACGCCATGTTCAGCAACGGCAGCCCGCGCGACATGCCCGTCCGGCGGGCCAGCTCGGTGGCGCGTTCGAGATCGGCGCGGGCCCCGTCCAGGTCGCCTTCCCGCATCAGCCCCGCCGCCCTGCGGCACAGCACGTCCACCAGCTCGTCCGCCGCGCCGAGCTGGCCGTTCAGGTCCATGGCCTGGCCCCAGAGCCGCCTGGCGGCCGCCCAGTCGCCGCGCCGGCTCGCGATCATCGCCAGCCATTCGAAGCTCTGCGCCATCCCCCAGCGCTCGCCGACGGCGCGGAAGCGGGTCAGCGTCTCCTCCAGCTGCCGCTCACCCTCGGCCACCTGGCCGATGTGCAGGTGGATCAGCCCCTCTCCCAGCATGGACACGGCCCGGCTCCACGGGTCGGAGCCGAGCAGCCGCCCGCGGTGCCGGGTGGTCACCGTGTCGGCCGGGCCCGCCGTCATGCCCCACAGCACGGCCAGGAACGGGTGCCGCAGCTCGCCGTCCAGCGTCGTCATCATGATGTCAACGGCCCGCGCCCACCACTCGGGGGACACCTCCGGTACGGCCTGCAGCACGCACATGACGTACTCCTCCTCCAGCCCCGCGACCGGCTCGCCACCCATCAGATGCAGCAGCCGCATCGCGGACGAGGCGATCTGTTCGCGCCGCCCGCTCAGCCACGAGTACACCGACAGGGCCGCGACCAGCCGCGACGCCGTCTCCGGATCGTCCTCGACGGTGTGCCGGAGCGCGGCCCGCAGGTTGTCGTACTCGGCGGAGAGGCGGGCCAGCCAGTCGAGCTGTTCGGCCCGCCGCAGCCACGGGTCGGCCCGCCGGGCCAGATCGAGGAACCAGGCGGCGTGCGCGTCACGGGTGCGCCGCTGCTCGCCCGCCTCGGCCAGCCGCTCGGCGCAGAACAGGCGGATCGTGTCCAGCATCCTGTAGCGCCCGCCGTCGGCCTCGATGAGCGACTTGTCGACCAGGTCGGCCAGCACGTCGCCGTCACCGCAGACGGACTCGGCCGCCTCCAGCGACGCTCCCCCCGCGAACACCGAGAACCGCCTGGCCACCTCCTGCTCCTGCGGGGTGAGCAGGCTCCAGCTCCACTCGACCACCGCGTGGAGGGTGCGGTGCCTGGCCGCCGCCGTACGGTCGCCGCGGGAGAGCAGCTTGAAGCGGCCGTGCTCGTTCAGCCGGTCGGCGATCTCCGCCGGGGTGAACGTACGCAGCCGCGCCGCCGCCAGCTCGATGGCCAGCGGCAGGCCGTCCAGCGTGGCGCAGATCCCGGCGCAGACCTCCATGACCTCGGACATGGCCTCCGGACGGGCCGCGAACCCGGGCCGGACGGCGGCGGCCCGCTCGGCGAACAGCCGTACGGCCGGGTAGGAGAGGGCCTCGGCGGGATCGGTGCCCGGCGGCGGCACGGCGAGCGGCGGGAGGGGGACCAGCATCTCGCCGGTGAGCCCGAGCGGCTCCCGGCTGGTCGCCATGATCGCGACGCCGGGGCAGGCGTCCAGCAGCCGCCGGACCAGCTCGGCGGCGGCGGCCACCACGTGCTCGCAGTTGTCGAGCACGAGCAGCGACGGCTGGTCGGCGAGGGCGGCGACGAGGCGCTCGACCGGGTCGGGACGCTCCAGCGCGGGCACCTGCAACCCGGTCTCGCGCAGCCCGAGCGCGCCCAGCACGGCCGGAGCCACCTGAGTCCCGTCGTCGACCGACGACAGATCGGCGAACCCCGCCTCCCGGCCCGGACCCGCCCGGTGGACGGCCTCGACGGCGAGCCGCGTCTTGCCCGTGCCCCCGGGGCCGACGATGGTGATCAGCCGGGCGTCACCGAGCGCCGCGATCCTGGCCAGCTCCTCCTCCCGGCCGATGAGCCGGTTGAGCGGGACGGGCACCCGCCGCCGGGGAGCCTGCTCCCGCTGCTCCTCGCCCCGCAGGATCGCCAGGTGCAGGCTCGCCAGCTCCGGAGCCGGGTCGGCCCCCAGCTCGTCGGCCAGCAGCCGCCGTACCTCGTCGTAGACCGCCAACGCGGCCGCCTGCTGCCCGGAGGCGTGCAGCGCCCGCATGAGCTGACCGCGCGGCCGCTCGCGCAGCGGATGGGCCGCCACCAGCTCGCGCAGCTCGGCGATCGAGGTCCCGCCGGGCAGGGCCAGCTCGGCCTCCGCCAGATCCTCCCTGGCCGTGAGCCGCGCCTCCTCCAGCCGCGCCGCCTGCGGCGGGGCGAACGGCGCGTCGCCCACGTCGGCCAGCGCGGGCCCACGCCACAGGGCCAGCGCCTCCCTCAGCACCCGGGCGGCCGGCTCGTGCTGCCCCGCGGCCAGCAGCCGCCGCCCGTCCCGGGCCAGCCGCTCGAACCGGTGCGCGTCGATGTCCTCCGGCTCCACCGCCAGCCGGTAACCGGCGCCATGGAACTCCACCAGCCCGGCCGGCAGGTTCCGGCGCAGCCGGGAGACGTGGGCCTGGATGGCGTTGGCCGCCCCGGCGGGCGGGTCGTCGCCGTACTGACCGTCGATGAGCCGCTCCACGCTGACCAGCCGCCCGGGGTCGAGCAGCAGCAACACGAGCAGCGCCCGAGGGCGCGGCCCACCCACGGCGACCGCCTCACCGGCGGCCGTCCGCACCTCAAGCGACCCAAGGATCCCGAACTGCACGGCACCGATTCTGTCCCATTCGCCGGGCATGTTCTCGCGCAGATCCACATCGCGGCCCTCATGGGCGCCAGACGGCCGGCTCAGCTCAGCTCGTCGAACTCGCCGACCAAAAAGGCATCACCTCGCGTACCGCCCTCTCAGGTCGCGCTACGCCGGGCAGCTGGTGTCAGCCGCCGGCAGGACACCGTCGACACCCGATGCAACACCAGCCGGCCGAAATACGGCGTGATCGGGTCGCCGGCGTTGGCGACCATGAGCACCGGGATGTCGTTGTGGATCGTCGTGGGCGGCGCCGCTTGCTGGATCAACTCGCGCCCGCCTTCGATCCGGACGCCGTACGGCTGGTCTCGGAGCTGACGGCACGGTGCCTACGAGGCGGGCTTGGTCCGGCCCGGCGGACGCCGAACGCACAGGTTCCGTGCGCAGGTGGTGAGCAGGGCGGCCAGCTGTTCCACCTCGCCGGGCGGAAGATCGGTGATCATGCGTTCCTCCACGTCGAGCACAACGCCGTGGGCCTGGTCGAGCAGGGATTGACCCGCATCGGTGAGGGTGACCGGCAGGGCTCGGCCTGTGGTCGGCTGGGTGGCGACGGAGACCAGTCCGGCCCGGGTGAGCCCGGCGAGTACGTCCCGCAAGGACTGCCGGGTGACAAAGGTGCGCCGGGCCAGTTCGGCGGCCGGGGCACCGGGCGCGTCGGCCAGTGCCCGTAGCACCGCGTACTGGGACATGGACAGGCCCAGCTCGCGCAGGCGCTCCTCACACGCGCCGCGGAACGCCTGGCTCACCTGCTTGACCAGATAGCCGACGCGCTGACGGACATCCATTTGACTCATGACAGGAACCTTACACATAATCCACCTTGTAAGGATCCTGTCATAAGGAGAAGCCATGCCCGCGACCACCACCATCACCGTCGACGCTCCGGTGGCGACCCTGATCAATGTCTTCACCGTCCAGGCCGACCGTCAGCGCGAGCTCGTCGACGTGCTGGTCACCGCCACCGAGGAGGTCATGCAGCACATGCCCGGATTCGTCGCCGCCAACATCCACGCCAGCGACGACGGCACCAGGGTGATCAACTACGCCCAGTGGGAGACCGCGGACGCCTTCAAAGCCATGCTCGACACCCCGGCCGCTCAGGTGCACATGCGCCAGGCCGCCGCCCTGGCAGACGGATTCGACCCGCACCTGTACGCCGTCGCCTCAGTGCACCACCGCTGAGCACGTCACCGCTGCAGGGCGAGCTGGAGTGTCACCCTCTGATGCGTCGGTATGTAACCGAGCGCGTCATTGATGGCGCGCATCGGGCGGTTGCTGTCGATCGTGTCGGTCAGCAGGCCATCGAGGTACGGGTAGCGCTCGCGGGCCTGCCGGATGGCCTCGGCCTTCATCCAGCGGGCCAGGCTGTGCCCGCGATGTTCAGGCAGCACGCCGGTGCTGTAATGCTGGGCATCGCCCGTGTACCGGCAGGAGGGCCTCTCCCGGCGAGCCGGGCTCTGCTTCCGCGATGACGGAGCGCCGGCCCTCGTCGCGGGCCGCGGCCGGCGCGGCCGTCAGCAGGAGAGAACCAACCCCGGCGCGCTGTTCGGCCGGGTGGACGTGGAGATCGAGGCGATGCTCGGGTTCCCAGGCTTCCGGCCGCTCACCGCGGCCCAGCAGCTCAGCCGGTCGTGGCGTAGCGCAGCAGGACGTTGCCGGAGCCGTCGAGGCCGCGGACCTCCGCGAGCGTGAGCCCTTCGACCGGCTGAGTGAAGATCGGCGTCCCCTCGCCGAGCGCCTTCGCCCCGACGATCAGGTGCAGCTCGTCGACGAGCCCGGCGCGGAGCAGGGCGTTCCAGGTGACCCGGCTGCCGAAGGTGACGATGTCGCCGCTGGTACGTTGCTTGAGCTCCTTGACCCACCCCTCGGCGTCGGCACGCTTGACCACGGTCGTCTGGCCCGCCCACGGCGCGATGTCCTCGTCCGTGAGCGAGTCGGAGACGACGCTGACCTCGATCCGCTTATAGATCGCGCCGAACTGCTGGTGCACCGTGGACGCCTCAGGGTTGTCCGCTTGGCCGGGCCAGAACCCCATGAACATCCGGTACGAGTCGGCGCCGAGCAGCAGCGAGTCGGCGGCCTGGATCCGCTCCAGGTTGTAGGCGTCGAACGCGGCGTCCATCGGCAGCACGAGCGGGTTGCCGTCCCCCGCCGCGTAGAAGCCGTCAAGAGACATGATGTTGCAGACAACGAGCTTGGCCATGTCAGCCACTCCGTTTCCTCCGTAGATCAGCCTGTTGCGCCTACCATGTCCGGGCGGCGCGTCGGCCGACAGATGCAAATGTCACCAGGCCCACGATGTCCTTCGCTAGAACTCCAAGCGAGGTCAAGCCTGTTGCGGGAACCAGCAACACCCCTGTTCTCGGGATCGCGAGCGAACCGTCACAGCGACCGTGCGCGCTCTCATGGACCGGTACGGGGCACGCAGCCGTTTCCAGCTCGCGCTAGGAGGCACTGACATCAGCGGGCGGCCGGAGCACATCAGCATCCGGCCGACAAGTCATACGTTGTCAGAGACCTGGCGCGGGGGCCGGCAGGCCACCGCCCGGGGTTCGGGGCGGAGCCCCGATGGGCACAGGCCGAGCGTCAGCGAGGACCACGCTTTGTCAGGCCCGCCGCCGAGCCCGATAGGCGGCCACGTGCATCCGGTTTCCACACGTACGGCTGTCGCAGTAGACCCGGGATCGGTTGCGTGACTCGTCCACGAACACCCGGTCGCAATCAGGTGCCGAACACGTGCGCAGCCGCTCCCACTCCCCTTCCACCAGCAGGTGCGCCAGCGCCACTCCGCAGTCCGCCGCCAGGTGCTCGGAAAGCGTCGCGTCCGGGGCGAAGTAGTGCATGTGCAGCGGATGCCCGTCGTGCTCCGTCAGCCGGGGAGTGATGCGGGTCTCCGACAGGAGCGCGTTGAGCAGGCGGACGGCCGTCGGCTGGTCCGGAGCGGTGAAGACGCGGTGGAACGCCTCCCGCACCAGCCGCACTTGCCCCAGGTCGCGGGCCGTGAGCGCGCCGATGCCGCTGACCTCTCGCGACTCGACGAATGCGTGCAGGTCGTCCGGCTCGGTCAGGCCGTCGTCTCCGCCGGTCGACGGGGACGTGTTGACCAGCTCTACAACCGTGGCCAGCGAATGCACCATGTCATGGCCAAACGGCATGTTGACTCCTGTCGACGACCGGCTCTAGCGTGGACGCAGCGTATCTCGCTCCAAGGACCTCGGGGGTTTCCGTGGGTGCACATCGTCGTATCGTGCTGATCGCGATCGCGGGTGCGCTGATCATCTCCACCTCCGCGCCGCTGGTCCGGTTGTCGGGGGTCTCGCCGGCGACCTCGGCGTTCTTCCGGTGCGCGTACGCGCTGCCGCCCATGCTGGTGCTGGCCTGGCTCGAACGGCGCAGGCTGGGGCCTCTCCCGGCCCGCAGCCGAAACCTGGCGTGGCTGGCGGGCGTGCTGTTCGCGTTCGACCTGCTGTTCTGGCACCACGCTATCAAGTATGTGGGCGCGGGCCTGGCGACCGTCCTGGGCAATCTGCAGGTCTTCATCGTGGCCTTCGCGGCGTGGGCGCTGTTCCGTGAGCGGCCGTCGAACCGGCTGATGCTGGCCACCCCGGTGGTGTTCGCCGGGGTGGTGCTGATCTCCGGGGTGTTCGACAGCGCGGCTTATGGGGCGAACCCGGTGCTCGGGGTGGTGACGGGCGTGGCCACCTCGATCTCGTACGCGGCGTTCCTGCTGGTGCTGAAGGGCGGCTCGGAGCGTACGGTCGGGCCGTTGACGCACGCCACCGCCGTGGCCACGGTCGCGATGGCCGCGCTGAGCCCGGTGTTCGGAGGCGCCGACTTCGTCCCGAGTTGGCCGGCGCACGGCTGGCTGCTGCTGCTCGCGCTCGGGCCGCAGGTGGCCGGCTGGACGCTGATCGCGTACTCGCTGCCCAGGCAGCCCGCCGCGCTCACCGCGCTGCTCCTGCTCGTCCAGCCGATGACGACGGTCGCGCTGTCGGCCGTGCTGCTCGGCGAGCACCCGTCGCCGCTCCAGCTCGCCGGGTGCGGGGTGATCGTCTTGGGCGTCCTGTACGGCTCTCGGCGCGCTCAGCCCGCCCGCACCGAGGCCGAGCAGCCGGAGCAGGTGCCGAACACCTCGACCGTGTGAGTGATCTCGGTGAAGCCGTGCTCGGAGCCGACCGTCTCCGCCCAGCGTTCGACGGCGGGACCGGCCACCTCGACGGTCCGGCCGCAGCGGCGGCACACCAGGTGGTGATGGTGGTCGCCACTGGCGCACGCGCGGTAGACGGACTCGCCGTCGTCGGTGCGCAGCACGTCGACGAGACCGCCGTCGGCCAGCGCCTGGAGCGCCCGGTAGACCGTGGTCAGGCCGATCTTGGCGCCGTGGGCGCGCATCTCGGCGTAGACGTCCTGGGCGCTGCGGAAGCCCTCGCTCTGGCGGAGGGTGTCGTGCACGGCGTCACGTCTGGTGGACATCATCGTATGACCTCCTCGACGCGCATGCTGGAACGCTCGCTCACTGTGGACTCCTGGGGTCTGCCTCGCCGTACGAACTTACCGACACCGAGGGCCAGGACGAAGCCGCAGAGGGCAAGAAGCACGATCGCGGCGCCCGGCGGCACCCTGGCGGACAGCGTCGAGGCGAGCAGCCCGCCCACCGCCGCGACGACGCCGAACAGCATGGCCAGCGTCATCGTCGAGCGGAACCCCCTGGTCAGCTGCTGACCGGTCGCCACCGGGATCACCATCAGGGCGCTGACCAGCAGCAATCCGACCACGCGCATGGCGATGACGACGGTCAGCGCGGCCGTGACGGCGATCAGCAGGCTGAGGAAGCGCACCGGCAGGCCGCTGGCCCTGGCCATCTCCTCGTCCTGGCAGAGCACGAACAGCTCCCTGCCGAAGATCACGACCACCGCGATCACCGCGACGGCCAGCGCGCCGATGATCCAGATGTCCTCGGTGGTGACGCTGGCGATGGCGCCGAACAGGTACGAGTTCAGCTTGGCGTTGCTGCCGCCCGGCGCGATGCCCATGAGCATGACGCCGCCCGCGATGCCGCCGTAGAACAGCAGCGCCAGCGCCACGTCGCCGCTGGTGCGCCCGCGCGCCCTGACCAGCTCGATGGCGACGGCGCCGATGACGGCCACGGCCACGGCGGTGAGCACGGGCGCGGTGCCCGTCAGGAAGCCCAGCGCGACGCCGGTCAGCGCCACGTGCCCGATGCCGTCACCGAGCAGCGCGAGCCTGCGCTGGACGATGAAGGTGCCGACGGCGGGCGCGCAGAGCCCCACCAGCAGCGCCGCGATCAGTGCCAGCTGGAAGAACTGCTTGCCCAACAGCTCGATCATGGCTCTCCCCGCCATCCGGAAAGCGGTCCCGCGGTCGCCTCGGCGGCGTGCGGGTGCACGTGCTCGTGTCCCGGCCGCGCGCAGTCGCCCTCGGGCCGTGGTGGTCTGCCGTCGTGCGCGATCCGGCCCTCCCGGACCACCACGCCGCGGGTGATGAGCGGCTCGAGCGGGCCGAGCTCGTGGGCGACGAGCACGATGGTCTTGCCGTTCAGCACCAGCGTGGCCAGCGTATCGGCGAGCAACTGCTGAGTGTCGGCATCGACACCCGCGGTGGGCTCGTCCATGACGTACGTGTCGGGTTCGCCGGCCAGCGCGCGGGCGATGAGCACCCGCTGCTGCTGGCCGCCGGACAACGACTGCACCGGGTCGCCCGCCCGGTCCGCCAGCCCGACGGCCTCGAGCGCGCTCGCCGCCGCCGCCTTGTCCGCGGGGCTGGTACGGCGCAGCCGGCTCTGCCTGGCCACGCGGCCGGAGGTCACGACCTCGCGGACCGTGGCGGGCACCCCGCCGCCGACGGCCAGGCGCTGCGGCACGTAGCCGATGCGCCACCACTCGCGGAATTTCGCGGGCGGCGAGCCGTACAGCAGGGTCTGGCCGCCCGAAAGCGGAGTGAGGCCCAGCAGGGCGCGCACCAGCGTGGACTTGCCGGAGCCGTTGGCGCCCATGAGGGCCACGACCTCGCCGGGGCGGACCGTGAGGTCGATGCCGCGCAGGATGTCGCGCCGGTCCAGGCTCACCCGGCCGCCGGTCATGGCGAAGGCGGTCTCGCCCGTGCCGCTCATATCGCACATCCCAATGTGCCGCTCATGTTGCGCACCCCAATGTGCCGCTCATCTCGTACACCCCAACGCGCCGGTCATGCCGTACACCCCAATGCGGACTGCAAGGTCTTCAGGTTGTCGCGCATTCCCGACAGGTAGTCGCCCGACGGCTTGCTCTCCAGCGGGTCGAGCACCGCCGTCCGCGCGCCGACCTCCTTGGCGAGCACCTCGGAGACCTTGGGGCTGACCAGGGCCTCGGTGAAGATCGTGGTCACCTTCTCGTCCTTGGCCAGCTTGGCGACCTCGGCGATGCGGGCGGGGGAGGGCTCGGTCTCCGGGTCCAGGGTGATGCCGATCTGCTTGAGGTGATAGCGGTCGGCCAGGTAGCCGAAGGCCTCATGAGCGGTGACCAGCGTCTTGGTCGCGCAGGTGGTCAGGCCCTTGGCGTACTCCTGGTCGAGGGTCCCCAGAGCGCCCGCCGTCTTGACCGCGCGGTCCCGGTAGCCCTGGGCGTGCGCCGGGTCGGCGGCGGCCAGCCGCTCGCCGAGCCTGGCGGCGACGGTGGCCAGGCGAGAGGGGTCCAGCCAGAGGTGCGGGTCGTAGCCGATGTCGTGGCCCTCCGCGTGCTCGCCGGCGGGCAGCGTCTTGACGGCGGTCGCGGCGTCGAAGCTCTTGTCCTCGGCGACCGCGTCGTCCACGGCGGGCTGGACGCCCTTGATGTAGACGGTCAGGGTCGCGTCCTCGAGCTGGGCCACCTGATGCGCGCCCAGCTCCAGGTCGTGCGGTTCGACGCCGGGGGCGGTCAGGACGGACACGCTCACGTCTGGGCCGCCGACCTGCTCGGTGAGCCACTGGAGCGGGTAGAAGGCGGCGATCACGGCGGGCTTGTCGGACCCCGCCGTCTCCGCGGCGCCGGAGTTGGAGCACGCGGCGGCCGTCAGGGCGGTCGCGAGGATGGCAGCACCGATTCGGGGCGTTCGGGACATCACGCCCCCGATTATGGGGAAAATGAAAATGATTGTCAAAATCTACGGCTAAAACACTCCGAAGCGGTCGGCCGCGAGGACCAGCAGGAAGGCCAGCATCACGACCCGCAGCAGCCGCCCGCCGACCCCCAGCGACGGCCAGGACAGGTACGCCAGCCAGCCCACGAACCCCAGCGCCGGCAGCACCGCCACGCCACCCGGCCAGCTGTCCACGGCGAACCCGGTCAGCAGCAGCACCACCAGCACGGCGGGCGCCGCCCACTTGGGCACCTGCGTGAACAGGAACGTCATCGGGGTCGCGCTGCGCTCCTCGACCGACTTGCGCAGGCCGGTCGCGCCGGGGGTGAAGAACCGCTCGCCGGCGGGGAGCGGCCGCCGGGGATTCCCGCGGCGGTTGTCATTGGTGGCCACGGCCCGAGCCTAGCCCCGTCCCCATCGGCCGGCAGGTGGGGTGGTCACCGCACGGGAGCCGGCCTGCGGGTGGGGCGGTCGGAGCGCCCGAATCGGTCATCGGGTGCGGGCAGGTCAGGGGCTGGAATCGCCCAGCGGTGCGTAATCGTCTGACATCCTGGTGTGCGTGCTCGCCGTCATCCGTTACACCGTCCCAGAGTCCCAGTCCCAAGACTTCGTCAAGCAAGGCCATGTCATCCTCCAGACGCTGGCCGACCAGCCCGGATTCCTGCGCGGCCGGTTGGCCCGCTCGGTCGATGAGCCCAACCTGTGGGCGCTGGTCAGTGAGTGGGAGGGCGCCGGGTTCTACCGCAGGGCCCTGTCCGCGGCGCGGATGGCGATGTATCCCCTGATGATCCTCATGGTCAACGAACCAAGCGCGTTCGAGGACGTCTACCTTCAAGACGGCGAGTAGAAATACTCGCGCGCGAGGGCTCTTGAGCGTCCCCTAAGCTGGGAGCTCACCCATTCCCTTCGCCGACCTCCAGCCGGAAAGAGACGCAACCAAAATGGCACGACGCACAGACGTCATGGACACGATCGTCAGCCTCGCCAAGCGCCGCGGGCTCGTTTACCCGTCGAGCGAGATCTACGGCGGACTGCGCGCGTCGTGGGACTACGGTCCCCTGGGCGTCGAGCTGAAGAACAACGTCAAGCGGCAGTGGTGGCTGTCGATGGTCCAGTCGCGCGACGACGTGGTGGGCCTCGACTCCTGCGTCATCCTGGCCCGCGAGGTCTGGCAGGCCAGCGGCCACGTGGAGACCTTCACCGACCCGCTGACCGAGTGCCAGTCGTGCCACAAGCGCTACCGCGCCGACCACCTCCTCGAAGCGTACGAGGAGAAGAACGGCAAGGCGCCCGCGAACGGCCTGGCCGACATCACCTGCCCCAACTGCGGCAACAAGGGTGCCTTCACCGACCCGAAGCAGTTCAGCGGCCTGCTCAAGACCTACCTCGGCCCGGTCGAGGACGAGTCGGGTCTGGCCTACCTGCGCCCGGAGACGGCGCAGGGCATCTTCATCAACTACCTCAACGTGCAGCAGTCGGCGCGCAAGAAGATCCCGTTCGGCATCGGCCAGGTCGGCAAGTCCTTCCGCAACGAGATCACGCCGGGCAACTTCATCTTCCGCACCCGCGAGTTCGAGCAGATGGAGATGGAGTTCTTCGTCAAGCCGGGCAGCGACGAGGAGTGGCACCAATACTGGATCGACGAGCGCTTCCGCTGGTACTCCGATCTGGGCATCAACAAGGACAACCTCCGGCTCTACGAGCACCCCAAGGAGAAGCTGTCCCACTACAGCAAGCGCACGGTCGACGTCGAATACCGCTTCAACTTCGCCGGCGGCGAGTGGGGTGAGCTCGAGGGCATCGCCAACCGCACCGACTTCGACCTGACCGCCCACTCCAAGGCCTCGGGCGTCGACCTGAGCTTCTTCGAGCAGGACACGGGCGAGCGCTATGTGCCCTACGTCATCGAGCCGGCGGCGGGTGTCGACCGGGCCACGCTGACGTTCCTGCTGGACGCCTATACCGAGGACGAGGCGCCCAACGCCAAGGGGGTCATGGAGAAGCGCACGGTCATGCGGCTCGACCACCGCCTCGCCCCGGTCAAGGCTGCGGTGCTGCCGCTGTCGCGCAACGCCGACCTGTCGCCGAAGGCCCGCGACCTGGCCGCGCAGCTGCGCCGGCGGTGGAACGTCGAGTTCGACGACGCGGGCGCGATCGGCCGCCGCTACCGGCGCCAGGACGAGATCGGCACGCCGTTCTGCATCACGGTCGACTTCGACACGCTGGAGGACCAGGCGGTCACGATCCGCGAGCGCGACTCGATGGCCCAGCAGCGCATCTCGCTCGACGCCGTCGACTCCTACCTCCGCCAGCACCTGAACGACTAGTTTTCTTTTACGGCCGGCAGTGGCCGGCCCCACCCGCCATACGTGGCCGGGCTCCGTCCAGGGGCACGCTCCTGCGGTTTACGGGGCCGGCCGCCGTGACGTGCGCATTGTTGACCCCGTTCGCGGTCTTTCCTGGACCGTGGGCGGGGTCGATGCCGTGGGAGCAGGTGGGCAGGAGCATCAGCGGCGGGGGCGGCTTCGGCATACCGCCAGGGTGATGGCGTACGCGATCGGGGGCAGGACGAAGACCGCGGCGCGCAGGCCGTACACGATCCAGAGGTAGGTCTCGTGCGGTGCCGCGAGGAGCGGCATCGGCGCCTTCGGGTCCGGCGGGAGCTCCGAGACCCACGTCCCGGCCCACAGCACCGTGAAGAACGTGATCACCGCCACGCCGAGCGCCGTGCGGACGGGCGCGTGCGAGGGGCGGTCGAGGAGGTTGTGGACGCGGCGGTCCCCGGTGAAGCGGCGCTCCAGGAACGGATAGAAGAGCAGGACCGTGAAGAAGGCGGCCAGGACCAGCATCGGGATCCAGAGGCCGACCTGCAGGACGAAGCCGCCGACGGTGATCTCCCAGGGCGGCGTCAGGCGTAACGCGCCTTCCAGGACACCGGAATACCAGAACGGCTGGGCCGAGGGCGGCCAGCCGCCGGGCCGGTACGCCCCGTGCTCCCACACCGGGTTGACCCGGACGAAGGTGGCCAGCAGCGTGATGACGGCCATCGTGAACAGCGTGGTGGCGCCGTTCTTGACGGCGAAGTAGGGGAAGAACGGGCCGCCCGTGACCCGCGTCTCGTCCGACGCCGGGGTGCGGTGCTCGGTGTGCTTCTGCCGCCAGGTCAGGACGATCCCGTGCAGCGGCACGAGCGCCAGCAGGATGCCCGGCACCAGCAGCACGTGCGTCACGAACAGGCGCGGGATGACCTGGCCGGGGAAGCCGCCGTCGAAGACGAACGCCGACAGGTAGCCGCCGACGAGCGGGATCGACAGCAGCAGGCCCTGAGCCTCCCGCAGGCCGCTCATGGCGAGCTGGTCGGCGGGCAGTGAGACGCCCAGGAACGACTCGAAGAGCACCAGCCCGAACAGCAGCACGCCGGTCATCCAGCTCAGCTCCCGCGGCTTGCGGAAGGCCGCGGTGAAGAAGACGCGGAACAGGTGGGCCACGATCGACAGCACGAAGATCGTCGCCGCCCAGTGGTGCATCTGGCGCACCAGCAGGCCGCCCCTGATGTCCAGGCTGAGCTCGCGTACCGAGGCGAAGGCCACGTCGGGGTTGGGCTTGTAGAAGAAGACCAGGAACGTGCCCGTCAGCACGAGCAGGACGAACGAGTACAGGGCGAACTCGCCGAGCAGGAACGACCAGTGGCTCGGGAAGAGCTTGCGCAGGTTCGGGCCGAGCCAGCCGGCCAGGCCGAGGCGCTCGTCCAGGTAGCGCGCGGAGCCCTGCGCGGCCTTGGCCGATCCGGCGACCAGGCGGGCGGAACGCTGGGGCTTGGTAGGAGCGGCCATCGGGCGCCTCCTGCTAGGGGTGCTCCTGATTGTGAACCTTACCTCTGGATCTTTCAAGAATTGGTTTATACCAATTGGTATAAACCAATTCTTGGTCAACCAGAACATAAATTGGATTAGACCGGTGATAGGCCCTTCACCAGCAGAAACGTTGACTTAACCGATGAGTGCAGTTTCATCATGATTATCGCCGGTAGAGTCCGAACCAGAGGCGTTGATTGGAGCTGTGGTGGCCAAGTACGTTTACGACTTCACCGAGGGCAACAAGGATCTCAAGGATCTACTCGGCGGCAAGGGAGCAAACCTCGCCGAAATGACCAATCTCGGACTGCCCGTCCCTCCCGGGTTCACGATCACGTCCGAGGCATGCCGCCACTACCTGGCCGAGGGCGCGGTCCCCGACGGCCTGGAACGGGAGGTGGCCGAGCACCTGAGCGCGATGGAGAAGCGGATGGGCAAGACGCTCGGCCAGGCCGACGACCCGCTGCTCGTCAGCGTCCGCTCCGGCGCGAAGTTCTCGATGCCCGGCATGATGGAGACCGTCCTCAACATCGGGCTGAACGACGAGTCCGTGCACGGCCTGGCCAAGCAGGCCGGCGGCAACGACCGCTTCGCCTGGGACTCCTACCGCAGGCTCATCCAGATGTTCGGCAAGACCGTGCTCGACATCGACGGCGAGCTGTTCGAGCACGCCCTCGAATCGCTGAAGGGCGACCGGCAGGACACCGACCTCGGGGCGGCCGAGCTGCAGGGCCTGGTCGAGACGTTCAAGGGCATCGTGCGCGACCAGACGGGCAAGGACTTCCCCGCCGACCCGCGCGAGCAGATGCGCCTGGCCGTCATGGCCGTCTTCGACTCCTGGAACGCCCCGCGCGCCATCCTCTACCGCCGCCAGGAGCGCATCCCCGCCGATCTCGGCACCGCGGTCAACATCGTGGCCATGGTCTTCGGCAACGTCGGCAACGACTCGGGCACCGGCGTCGCCTTCACCCGCGACCCCGGCTCCGGCCAGCGGGGCATCTACGGCGACTACCTGCAGAACGCCCAGGGCGAGGACGTCGTCGCCGGCATCCGCAACACGATCCCGCTCCAGGAGCTGGAACGCCTCGACAAGAGCTCGTACGACGAGCTCCTGCAGATCATGGAGACGCTGGAGAACCACTACCGCGACCTGTGCGACATCGAGTTCACGATCGAGCGCGGCAAGCTCTGGATGCTCCAGACCAGGGTCGGCAAGCGCACCGCGGGAGCCGCGTTCTGCATCGCCACCCAGCTCGTCGACCAGGGCCTCATCACGCTCGACGAGGCCGTCACGCGGGTGACGGGCGACCAGCTGGCCCAGCTGATGTTCCCGCGCTTCGACTCGGGCGCCGAGAAGAAGAAGATCGCCAAGGGCATGAACGCCTCGCCGGGCGCCGCCGTCGGCAAGGCCGTGTTCTCCTCCGAGCGCGCCGTCGAGCTGGCCGGCCAGGGCGAGGACGTCATCCTGGTGCGCCGCGAGACCAACCCGGACGACCTGTCCGGGATGATCGCCGCGCGCGGCATCCTGACCAGCCGCGGTGGCAAGACCTCGCACGCCGCCGTGGTCGCCCGCGGCATGGGCAAGACCTGCGTCTGCGGGGCTGAGGAGCTGGAGGTGTCGATCGGCGAGCGCAGGTTCACCGCGCCGGGCGACGTCGTGGTCAACGAGGGTGACCTGATCTCCATCGACGGCACGAGCGGCGAGATCTTCCTCGGCGAGGTGCCCGTGGTGGACTCGGCCGTGGTCGAGTACTTCGAGGGCAGGGAGCCCGACGACGACCTGGTCCGGGCCGTGGACCGGATCATGCGGCGGGCCGACGAGGTACGCCGGCTGGGTGTGCGGGCCAACGCCGACACCCCGGACGACGCGGCCAGGGCGCGCCGCTTCGGCGGCGAGGGGATCGGGCTGTGCCGTACGGAGCACATGTTCCTGGGCGAGCGCAGGCAGCTCGTCGAGGACCTGGTGCTGGCCGCGGGCGACGAGGAGCGCCAGGCGGCGCTGGACGCGCTGGAGCCCCTCCAGAAAGCCGACTTCATCGGGATATTTCAGGCTATGGAGGGGCAGCCGGTCACGGTCCGGCTCATCGACCCGCCGTTGCACGAGTTCCTGCCGGACCTCACCGACCTGTCGGTCAAGGTGGCCACCGGGGACGCCACGGACAAGGACCGCAAGCTGCTGGGCGCCGTCAAGAGGCTGCACGAGCAGAACCCCATGCTCGGGCTGCGCGGTGTGCGGCTCGGCCTGGTCATCCCCGGCCTGTTCGCCATGCAGGTACGCGCCATCGCCCAGGCGGCCAAGGAGGTGCCGGGGTCCAAACCGGAGATCATGATCCCGCTCGTGGCCGCCGTACAGGAGCTGGAGGCCGTCCGCGAGGAGGCCGCCGGGATCCTCGCGGACCTCGGCGTCGAGGCCCTGATCGGCACCATGATCGAGACGCCCAGGGCGGCGCTCACCGCCGGCCAGGTCGCCGAAGCGGCCCAGTTCTTCTCCTTCGGCACCAACGACCTGACCCAGATGACCTGGGGCTTCTCGCGAGACGACGTCGAGGCCGCGTTCTTCTCCCGCTACCTGGAGCTCGGCATGTTCGGGGTCTCGCCGTTCGAGACCCTCGACCGTGACGGCGTCGGCCGCCTGGTCACGATCGCCGTCGAGGAGGGCCGCGCGGCCCGCCCCGACCTCAAGCTCGGTATCTGCGGCGAGCACGGTGGCGATCCCGACTCGGTGCACTTCTGCCACCAGGCCGGGCTCGACTACGTCTCCTGCTCACCGTTCCGCATCCCGGTCGCCCGCCTGGAGGCCGGCCGCGCGGCCTTCGCCGAATGCGACTCCGACACCCGGTAGGCAGCCGAACTCCACACGACCGTCTCGATCCCTGTGACGGTCCGTTGTGGCGGGTGTCCCTTGGGTGGGCTACCCCCTTCGGGAGAGGGGATCGCGACAGTCCGTCGTGGCTGGTGTCCCTTAGAGGGTGGGTCCTGGTGTTCATGCAGTGCGTCGGCTCAGTGTGGTGGGGTGACGTGGCCGGCTGGTCCGCCCGGGAGACGGCGGACGCGCTCGCCGCCGCCTTGGCCGTGCTCGTGCATGAGGACCTACGGGTCACCATGCCGTCGGACCCGCACTGCTACCAGGGCAAGGCGGCGCTGCGACCGCTGTTCGAGCGGGCTTTCGGGCCCGGCCGCCTCGGCGAGTGGCAGGATGCGGGTCGACCGACCTCGACCTGGAGCGGGCCCCAAAGCCGTTGCCGCCGATGCCCGCCTTCCGTCATGATCGAGCATGGCGATGACGCAAGAACTGCTCGCTTGTGTACGGGGTCGGACGCCGGGCCGCGCCGCTGGAGTCCGGGCGCTACCGGTTGTCCTCGCCGTCCTCGCCGTCCTCGTGATGGCCGGCAGTGGCCAGGCCGCGTCCCGTACGGCCGTGGCCGGGGTGCCCGCCGATGCTCGCGGTTCGTCCTCCGGCCCTCCCGTGGTGCTGCCGAAAATAGACTGCGCGGCCCTCGCCGGGCAGGACCTGTCGGGGACGCCCGGCGCTCCGGCGGTCATCGGGTCCGCGACCGCGATGACCTCGCCGGACGGCTGGGCGGCCTGCGAAGTCAAGGGAACCGCGGCGCCGCAGATCCAGTTCGACGTGCTCCTCCCCACCGAGACGTGGCGGCAGCGGTATCTGCAGACCGGGTGCGGGGCGTTCTGCGGGAGCGTCGACATCTACGCCGACGCGACGGACGGGTGCGTGCCGCTGACCCGCGGCGACTTCGCCATAGCCACCGGCAACGGGGGGCACGTCGGCGTCTCCGGCTTCGACGGCACGTTCGGTGCCGATCCGCAGCTCCGGGTCGACTTCGGCTACCGGTCCGACCACGTCGTCGCGCTCGTCGCCAAGCGGCTCATCGCGCTCTACTACGGACAAGGCCCGCGCTACTCCTACTTCGACGGCTGCTCGCAGGGCGGCCACGAGGGGATGACCGAGGCGCAGCGCTACCCGCGGGACTTCGACGGCATCGTCGCCGGCGCCCCGGCGTCGTTGCTCACGTCGCTCATCGTGTGGTCCGCGGGCTGGCACGCCACGGCCAACACCGACGCGCAGGGCCGGCCCATCCTGACCGCTGCCAAGCTTCCCGCGCTGCACGCCGCCGTCATGCGTGAGTGCGACGCACGGGACGGCCTGGCCGACGGCCAGATCGACGACCCGCGTGCCTGCGCGTTCGATCCGCGGAGCCTGCGCTGCGCGACAGGAACCGACAACGCGGGCTGCCTCACCGACGCGCAGATCGATGCCGTACGCAAGCTGTATGACGGGCCACGCGACGAGCGGGGCCGGCGGATGTACCCGGGGGGCGAGCCCGTGGGCTCGGAAGCGAACTGGGCCCGCTGGGTCACCCCGACCGCCACCGGCGGCCCGGCCGTGGCCGAGGGCAACGCGACGAACGCGCTGAAGTACCTCGCCTACCCGTCCGCCCGGCCGTCGGCGACACTGCGCGACCTGCACTACGACTCGGCGACGTTCCGCGATATCTACCGGCAGGCCGGCATCTACGACGCGAGCGACCCCGACCTGACGGCCTTCCGCGCCGCGGGCGGGAAGCTCCTCCTCTGGCACGGCTGGGCAGACCAGGCGATCTCGCCGTACGGGACGATCGCCTACTACCACGCCCTCACCGAGCGCATGGGCGGGACGGACGCCACGCAGCGGTTCGCCCGCCTGTTCATGCTGCCGGGCGTCGCCCACTGCGGTGACGGTCAGGGGCCGGACGCGATCGACGCGCTCACCCCCACCATCGCCTGGGTCGAGAACGGCGTCGCACCCGACCGGCTCGTCGCCACGAAGCGCCAGGACGACACCGTCGTACGGACCCGGCCGGTCTACCCCTATCCGACCGTCGCACGCTACGACGGGAGCGGCAGCATTGACGACGCGGCGAACTTCGCACCGACACCGCCGCCCACGCGCTACGAGGACGACATCCCCTGGCTCGGGTCGTTCCGCTCCGGCTACGAGCAGACCTGCGGCTGGCACGACGGCCGCTGGTCCTGCACCCTGGCGCGACGGCCGAGCTAGCTGGGCGGCTTGGCGTCCTGCTCCAGAACCGCGGACAGGGCCACTTGGTCCCGTCACCGCCCGCTCGCGCTCCACCGTGCCGCATTACAGCAGAGCAGCGCCCTCACGACCGAGGGCGCTGGACTGGCCGCGCGCAAAGCGAACCGGGCGCCGTCCCGGCGACGGCACCTACCGGGCCTACAAGCTCGACGTCCTTCACATCAGGGACGATGCGGTAGCGGCGTTCACCACCTGTTCCCGCCTTCGGCCTACCTGTGGCCCTCTGAAGGAGTACCTCGTGTTCCAATCCGCGACTGAGGCGGCGCGACTGATCCGCCGCAAGGAGATCTCCTCCCGCGAACTGACCGAGTCACTGCTCGCCCGGATCGACGCCGTCAACCCCGCACTCAACGCCGTCGTCGAACTGCGGCGAGCGGAGGTCCTGCGGGAGGCCGCGGCCGCCGATCAGGCCACGGCACGAGGTGGCGAACTCGGCCCGTTGCACGGCGTGCCGATCACGATCAAGGACTGCTTCAACGTCGCCGGATCGCCCACCACCTGGGGCAATCCGGCCTTCGCCGGCCATGTCGCCGACGCCGACGCCACCGTCGTACGGCGATTGAAGCAGGCCGGCGCGATCGTCGCGGGCAAGACCAACGTGCCGTTCATGCTGGCCGACTACGCGCAGACCGCCAACGACCTGTACGGCGTGACCCGCAACCCATGGGACACCACCCGGACGCCCGGAGGATCCAGCGGCGGAGCCGCCGCGGCGCTGGCCGCCGGACTGAGCTTCCTCGACTACGGCACCGACCTGGTCGGCTCGATCCGGATCCCGGCGAGTTTCTGCGGCGTCTACGGCCTTAAGCCGAGCACCGGCATCGTGCCGCTGACCGGATTCCAGCCGCCGGGACCGCCGCCCCCGCCGAGCGACATGACGTACATGTCGGTCGCGGGTCCGCTCAGCCGTTCGCCCGGTGACCTGCGCACGGCGCTCGCGGTCACCGCGGGCCCCGAAGGCCAGGCGGCCAAGGCCTACTCCTGGCGGCCGGCCCCGCCCCGGCATACCCGGCTGAGCGAGTTCCGAGTCGGGTTCGTGCTGGACCACGGCCAGAGCCCGGTGTCCAGCGAGGTGGCCGCGCGGTTGTCCGGCGTCGTGGACGCGCTCGGCCGCGCCGACGCGACGCTCGTCGAAGGCTGGCCGCAGGGCATCGATCCGGCCCGCTCCGCCGAATCCTTCGGCTTCCACGTAGGCCTGTTCTTCGCCTTCATCGAAGGCGGCCAGGACGGCGGCAGGGACTTCGCGCCGCTGCCGGCGGTCATCGAGCACGAGACCAGGCGCATGACCGCACGCCAAGCCTGGAACGATTACTTCACCGACATCGACGTGTTCCTGTGCCCGACAACGCCCACGCCCGCCATCCGCCCCGGCGACGGCACGGATGTCGAACGCATGCCGTTCTGGATCGCGCACGCCTCCCTGCCCGGCCTACCCGCGGTGAACGCACCCATCGGGACCACACCCCACGGACTCCCGGTAGGCGCGCAGATCGTGGGACCACTCTACGAGGACGACACGGCAATCACTTTCGCGGAGCTGCTCAGCGAGATCGCCGGGGGCTACACTCAGCCACCGCCCGACGGCCGCCTCGGATGAACCGGCTTGTCGCCCCTGACCGGGCCCCAACCTGACCTTGGCCATCCCCTTAGGTGGCGTCCGTCGTGGCCGGTGTCCCTGTGGCGGTCGTCTCGGGGACCGTCGCGGTCAGCCGGGCGAGACGGTCGTCTCCGCCTGCTCCAGCGTGGCGGGCACGTAGTCGTGCCGCATGCCCAGATCGCCCAGCCACTTCCGGAGCCCCGGAACGGCGGACGGGTTGGCCGCGACCTGGGCCGCGTACTCCGACAGCGCCACCTCCTCGCCGTCGTCGAACAGCAGCCGCGCCGGCCCCGCCCACGACAGCGTCCACCGGGCCTGGCCGTGCTGGATCAGCACCGCCTCCAGCGCCTGCCCGAGCACCCCGGCCAGCAGCGTCTCCGACGGGTTCCAGCCCAGCTCGCGCAGCTTCTCCTCCAGCTCGGGCCGCCGCCCCCTGGCGATCACCTCGAAGGCCGCGTCGAGGTAGGGCCGGGCGGCGCCCAGCACCCGCTGCCCGGCCAGCGCCAGGTCGTTGAGCGCCTCGGCGTTGCGGGCCGCGTACATGCCCTGGGACACCAGCTCCTCCCACGAGACCGCCCGCAGCCCCGTGAGCGCCTCCGGCGTCCACATCGACTGCTCGACCGCCTGAACCGCCACGTTCGCGTCACGCAGCAGCGTGAGGGCCGAGCGCGGGTCGGGCACGTGCTCCGGCTCGGGCAGCAGCTCGATGGCGGCCAGCCGCTCGCCCAGGCTCGGGTGGGAGTCGTAGAGGGAGGTCTCCTGCGGCTCCTCGCCCAGCCTGGCCACCTCGGCCTGCCTGGCCGGGTCGCTCATCAGCGCGTGGAACCCGCCGAACACCGCCGCCGGCCGGTTGCCGCCCGCCCCGGTCATCGACAGGTAGTTCTCGGCGTAGACGTCCCAGGCGGTCGCCGTGCTGTGGATCTTGCGGAGCGCCTCCGACATCGCCTGGCGACCGCCGATGGCCACCGCGAACCGGTCGGCCTCCAGCTCCTGGCCGCGCGACACGCTCTGGGAGACGAGCATGTAGAGCTTGGCGTAGTAGGCGAACAGCCGCTGGATGAACGGGTGGTTGCCGAGCTCCTGGACGGTCGCGATCAGCGCCACCCGGCCACGGTAGACCGGCGCGCCCAGACGGGTGTGGGCGCCGCTGTAGTGGCCCAGCTCGTGGCCGAGCACCGCGCGCATCTCGTCGACCGTGAGGGTCTGCAGCAGCGGCAGCCCGATGTACATGCGCCGCCTGGTGGCCTTCATGCCGAGGAAGCGGGTGTCCTCCGCCACGGCGGCGTTGACCTCGGGCACCAGGCGGATCTCGTCGGGCGGTGCCGTACGGACGCGCTGGGACAGCTCGTCGACCACCTGCCAGAGCGCGGGCTCGTGCTCGCGGGCGACCAGCACGCCCGGCTCTTCGCCGCCCTTGCGGCGGCTGACCATGATCAGGGCACGCAGGAGCGCGGCCCCCGCCAGGGTCAGCACGACCGCGAACTTGAGGCCGTTGACGTGGAAGTCGACCAGCAGCAGCACGTCGAAGAAGACGGCCGCGACCAGAATGAGGCCGACCAGCACGTAGAAGCCGGCAAGCAGGGCGAAGGCCAGCACGGCCCGGAACGCTGTGGTCATGGAGGAGGGGCTCCCGGGGAATGGGGTTCTCGCGAGGGTTGACACTAGCGGAGACCGGAAACTGGATAAAATCACAGCTCTTATGGCCCGTTACGACGAGCACGACCAGGCGCGATGGGTGCCGGAACCTCCCGGCAACCCGGAGCGCAGCGCGTTCGAACGCGACCGCGCCAGGGTCCTGCACAGCTCCGCGCTGCGCAGGCTGGCCGCGAAGACGCAGGTCGTGGGGCCCGGCGAGGCTCTCGGCGGCGGCCAGCACATCCCGCGCACCCGGCTCACCCACTCGCTCGAATGCGCCCAGGTCGGCCGGGAGATGGGCGCGACGCTCGGCGTCGCCCCCGACCTGGTGGAGACCGCCTGCCTGGCGCACGACCTGGGCCATCCGCCGTTCGGCCACAACGGCGAGGTGGCGCTCAACCAGCTGTCCACCTCGTGCGGCGGCTTCGAGGGCAACGCGCAGAGCCTGCGCCTGCTCACCCGGCTGGAGGCCAAGGTCCTCACCGAGGACGGCCGCAGCGCCGGGCTCAACCTCACCAGGGCCGCGCTCGACGCCTCCATCAAGTATCCGTGGACCTGTGACAAATCGCCGAAGTTCGGGGTCTACGACGACGACCTGCCGGTCTTCGAGTGGATCAGGGACGGCGCCCCCGACGGCCGGGTGAGCTTCGAGGCGCAGATCATGGACTGGGCCGACGACGTCGCCTACTCCGTCCACGACCTGGAGGACGCGCTGCACTCCGGCCACGTCACGCCCGAGGCGCTCCTGTCGGCCGCCGAGCGCCGCGCGGTCTGTGAGACCGCCCGCACCTGGTACGCGCCCAGCGCCGACCTCGGCGAACTCGAGGCCGTCTTCGCCGCACTGATCGCCACCCCGCTCTGGCCGCGCCGCTTCGAGGCCACCTTCGCCGACCTGGCCGGGCTCAAGGCGCTGACCAGCGGCCTCATCGGCCGCTTCTGTCGCTCCGCCCAGACCGCCACCAAGGACGCGTACGCCTCACGGCACCGCGCGGAGCTCGTCGTCCCGTCGGCCACGCTGCTGGAGTGCGCGCTCCTCAAGGGCATCACCGCCCACTACGTGATGACCACCGACGACCACCACGCCAACCAGGCCAGGCAGCGCGAACTCATCACCGAGCTGGCCTCCCTGATCACGCTCGGCGCGCCCGCGACCCTGGAGCCCGCCTTCCGTCCCACCTACCTCGGCGCGCCCGACGACGCCGCCCGCGTCCGGGTGGTCATCGACCAGATCGCCTCTCTCACCGACACCTCCGCCATCGCTTGGCACAAGCGTCTTTCCCGATGACCCTCGGCGGGCGGATACTGCGGCCATGGCTACATATGTGATCGTCGGTGCGGGACTGGCGGGGGCCAAGGCGGCGCAGACGTTGCGGGAAGAGGGCTCCGACGACGAGATCGTGCTGATCGGCGCGGAGTCCGAACGCCCCTACGAGAGACCGCCCTTGTCGAAGGAATACCTCCAGGGCAAGAGCGAGCGGGAGAAGATCTTCGTCCACGGCGCCGGCTGGTACGCCGACAACGGCGTGGACCTCCGGACCGGCCTGCGGGTCACGCGTCTCGAGCTCGATCAGCACGCGGTCCGGCTCTCCGACGGCTCGCGCCAGCCGTACCACAAGCTGCTGATCGCGACGGGAGCGCGGCCGCGGCGCCTGCCCGGGCCCGCCCTCTACCTGCGCACGGTCGAGGACAGCGAGGCGCTCAAGGCCCGCTTCGCCGACGCCGGGCGGGTGATCGTGGTCGGCGCGGGCTGGATCGGGCTGGAGACCGCCGCGGCCGCCCGCCAGGCCGGGTGCGAGGTCACGATCGTCGAACCCGACCCCACGCCGCTGTACCGGCCGCTCGGGCCCGAACTCGGCGAGGTCTTCGCCGGGCTGCACCGGCGCAACGGCGTCGACCTGCGCACCGGCACCGGCGCCGCGGAGATCACCGAGACCGGCGTGCGGCTCAGCTCCGGCGAGCGCCTGACCGCCGACCTCGTCATCGTCGGCATCGGCGCGGAGCCCGAGGTCGGGCTGGCCCGGGACGCCGGGCTGGAGGTAGGCGGCGGCATCCTCACGGACGCCGCGCTGCGCACCTCGCATCCCGACGTGTTCGCCGCGGGCGACGTCGCCGAGGCCTTCCATCCCCTGTACGGCCGGCGCATCCGAGTCGAGCACTGGGCCAACGCGCTGAACGGCGGCCCCGCGGCGGCCAGGTCCATGCTGGGCCAGGAGGTCTCCTACGACCGCGTGCCGTACTTCTATACCGACCAGTACGACCTGGGCATGGAGTTCTCCGGCGACATCCAGGGCTACGACGAGATCGTCTACCGGGGCTCGGTCCCCGACCAGGAGTTCGTCGCCTACTGGCTGCGCGAGGGCAAGGTCGTCGCCGGCATGAACGTCAACGTCTGGGACGTCGTCAGCGAGATCCAGCAGCTCATCCGCTCCGGCGTGACCGTGGACCCGAAGGAGCTCACCTCGGATCGGTGATGAGACTCACGTCGGATTGATGATGATCGGCGTGGGAGTCGGCTTGACGCGGGTCTTCTTTTTCTTCTTCTTCTTGGGCTCCGTCACCGTCTTCGACGCGCACTGAACGGCACAGCGCGGCGTCTCGCCCAGCCGGCCGCGCAGCTTCAGCGTCTCCTTCTTCGGCGAAAACGTCTTGTTGCCGGACTGCCAGGCGTCGAGGTAGTCCCAGGGGTTCACCATGCCCCGGCGCACCCACCAGTAGGCGGGGCCGGTCTTCCAGGAGATCGCGAAGTAGAGGTTGGTGCCGGTGTCGCGGGCATTGCCGGAGTTGCCGATCCGGCCGAGCATCTGCCCGGCCTTCACCCGTACGCCCGGCTTGAGGCCGTCAGCCACGGCGTCGAGATGGCCGCCGAGGTAGCGGACGCCGTCGTCGCCGATGATCGTGACGAAGCGGCCCTCGCGGTCGGCGCCCACGTCGGTGGTGGGCGACCACTTGTTCAGGGTGTTGACCTCGTCGACCACGCCGTCCACCGGCGCCACGAACGCGCAGCCCTTGGCCGCCCAGATCGTCGTCTTCGGCAGCACGAGCAACTGGCGTTGGTAGGTCGTCCGGCAGCCCTCGACGGGGAAGGCGTAGGTGTACTTCGACAGCTTCGGCGGCGGGATCTTGACCGGGTCCTCACCCTTGGGCGGAGTCTCGGCCGATTGCGGGTCGGCGGTCGAGTTCTGCGAGGGGGGTGTTTGCGGGGGGATGGTGGCGGTGACGGACGGGCTCGCGCTCGCCGAGGGTGTGGCCGGTGACTGCGCGCTGACGCCCGCCACTCCGGTGGCTTGTGGCGAGCAGGCGCTCGCCAGCAGCGCGGCGCCCGCTAAAGCCGCCCAACGTCCGAGATGCCCCGCTCGCATGATCTCCACCCGTGTCGACGTGTCCACCGCAAACATTTACCTTTGTAGCCGACCGGGGAAGTGCTCCCGACAGATTTCCGTCTTTCGCGACGCGACGGTGACATCCTCCTACCGCCAGGTCACCGTCACCTCACGGAGGGCAGTCATGAGCCCGGGTGGGGCCGGTTGTCGTAGCTCAGGAATAGACTCACCGGCGTGGCTGGCCGGATCCGTGACGTCGACATCGCGCTCGTTCGTGAGCGATCACCCATCGCCGATGTGATCGGCGAGCACATCCAATTGCGCAACGCGGGCGGCGGCAATCTCAAAGGGTTGTGCCCGTTCCACGACGAGAAGAGCCCCTCCTTCAACGTCACGCCCGAGCGCGGCATGTATTTCTGCTTCGGCTGCACCGAGGGCGGCGACGTCATCACGTTCGTCGAGAAGATCGAGCACCTGACGTTCGGCGAGGCGGTCGAGCGGCTGGCCCAGCGTGCCGGGATCCAGCTCCAATACGACCAGGGCGGCTACGTGCCGCGGCGCGACCACGGCGAGCGGGCCCGGCTGATCGAGGCGCACAAGGCCGCCGCCGAGTTCTACGCCGAAAAGCTGCTCGGCCCGGACGCCGCGCCCGGCCGGCGGTTCCTGTCGGAGCGGGGGTTCGAGCGGGCCGACGCCGAGCTGTTCGGGGTCGGCTACGCGCCCAACGAGTGGGAAGGGCTGACGCGGCATCTCCTGGGGCGCGGCTTCACCGCCGACGAGATCGTCAAGGGCGGGCTGGCCAAGGAGGGCCGGCGCGGGCCGATGGACCGCTTCCGGGGGCGGCTGATCTGGCCGATCCGCGACGCGACGGGCGACGTGATCGGGTTCGGGGCGCGCAAGCTGCTCGACTCCGACGAGGGCCCGAAATACCTCAACACCCCCGACTCGCCGCTCTACAAGAAGAGCCAGGTGCTCTACG
Organism: Nonomuraea aurantiaca; assembly: GCF_020215705.1. Lineage (GTDB taxonomy): Bacteria > Actinomycetota > Actinomycetes > Streptosporangiales > Streptosporangiaceae > Nonomuraea > Nonomuraea aurantiaca. The sequence goes on from NZ_JAIWNB010000003.1 coordinate 306,569, forward strand.
GCATCGACCTGGCCAAGCGGGAGATCTCCAAGCGGTCCCAGGCGGTCATCGTCGAGGGCTACACCGACGTCATGGCCTGTCACCTGGCGGGGGTGCCGACGGCGGTCGCCACCTGCGGCACGTCGTTCGGCGAGGAGCACATCAAGATCCTGCGGCGCTTCCTGCTCGACCAGGCGGAGTTCCGCGGCGAGGTGATCTTCACCTTCGACGGCGACGCGGCCGGGCAGAAAGCGGCGCTGCGGGCGTTCGCCGACGAGCAGAAGTTCGTCACCCAGACCTACGTGGCCATCCAGCCTGACGGGCTCGACCCGTGCGACCTGCGCGTCAAGCAGGGAGACGCGGCCGTGCGCGACCTGATCGCCAGCCGCGAGCCGCTGTTCCAGTTCGCCATCCGCAGCACGATCGCCCGCTACGACCTGCGCAGCAACGAGGGCAAGATCGCCGCGCTCGACGCGGCGGCGCCGATGGTGGCCGGGATCAAGGACGTCGGCCTGCGCAAGCGCTACGCGATCGACCTCGACCGGTGGCTCGGCTTCATGGACGAGCGGTTCGTCATGCAGCGCATCGCCGAGGTCGGCGGGGCCCAGCAGGGGCGCCCGCGACGGGCGCCGAAGGCCGCCCCCGTCGACCCCAACGTGCGGGTCGAGGGCGAGCTGCTCAAACTGGCCATCCAGCGGCCCGCGCTGCTCGGCCCCCGCTTCGACGCGCTCGACCCGCGGGCGTTCACTGCGCCTGACCACGTGCTCGTGCACCAGGTGATCACCGCGGCGGGCGGCGCCGCGTCGGCGGGCCACGGCGGCCGGGAGTGGGTCGACCGGCTGCTGGAGCAGTGCCACGACGACGTGACGCGGGCGCTGGTGACCCGGTTCGCGGTCGAGGCGATCCGGGCCGACTCCCACACCGAGGAGCGCTACGGGGCGGCCATGCTGGCGGCGATCGAGGCCATCGCGGTCGACCGGGCGATCGCTCAGGTCAAGTCGCGCATCCAGCGGCTCAACCCGGTGGATGAGCAGCAGGACTACAACCGGCTGTTCGGCGAGCTGGTGGCGCTGGAGCAGCAGCGCAGAGTGCTCCGGGACCGGGCCGCGGGCAGCTGAGGGTTTCGGCGGGACCGTGCGCAGTCGCTTTGACGTAGCCCACCGGCGGATGACGGGCCGCGAATGGCCCCTGTAACGGCTCGTTCGAGAGTTGCCGAGCACAAGATGTCGGGAACTTGTTGAATCCAGATGGCCGTGGCGAAATCCTTCAGCAGCCGGGCGAGACAGCGGTGTCAGAAGGCATTCGGGCAGGCTACGCCCGGTGTCCGGCGACAACACCGGCCCGGACCCTCCTTACTCGACCGCGTAATGGACTTTACTTTCCTGATCAAACTCCTGCTAAACCTTTAAGCGATCTCATTTTGGTAAGGGCCACGGCCTTACCTTCGGTTACAAAAATGGGTCTGCCATTTTACGGAACCAATACTGCAGACTGTGTCCCGTGGGTGCATCGGTACTGCCAAGTGGACCGCCATCCGTAGATCAAGTGGCGGACCTCGTCGCGAAGGGAAGGGAGCGCGGAAGCGTAACCGTCGATGACGTCGCAGCCGCGCTTGACCGCTCAGAGTTGCCGTCCGACGCGTTGGAACGCGTCGTGCGGATGCTCGCGGAGAACGGCGTGGAGGTTCTCGAACCCCAAGGAGAGGAAGAGACCACCCGCGCCGACGAGGAGGACGTAGGCAAGCGGGCGCCGACCAGCGATCTTGTCCGTATCTACCTGCGGGAGATCGGCCGGGTGCCGCTGCTGACAGCGGAAGAGGAGGTGGAGCTCGCCAAATCGATCGAAGCCGGTCTGTTCGCCGAGGACAAGCTGGCCAGCGGTGTCTCGCGTCTGGCCTTTCCCGAGTTCAGGGAGCTCGTCTGGCAGGGCACTCGGGCGAAACAGCGCCTCATCGAGGCCAATCTCAGGCTCGTCGTCTCGATCGCCAAACGTTATGTGGGCCGTGGAATGCTCTTCCTCGATCTCATCCAGGAAGGCAACCTCGGGCTCATCCGCGCGGTCGAGAAGTTCGACTACACCAAGGGATACAAGTTCTCCACTTATGCCACCTGGTGGATCCGGCAGGCGATCACCCGTGCGATAGCCGACCAGGCACGCACCATTCGCATTCCGGTACACATGGTGGAGACGATCAATAAGCTCGTCAGAGTGCAGCGGCAGCTCCACCAGGACCTCGGCCGTGAACCCGCGCCCGAGGAGATCGCCAAGGAGATGGACCTCCCGGTCGATCGTGTGGTGGAGATCCAGCGCATCGCCCAGGAGCCGGTGTCACTGCAGTCGCCGATCGGTGAGGAAGACTCCGACCTCGGCGACTTCATCGAGGACGCCGACGCGGTCGTGCCCATGGAGGCTGCGGCCTTCATCATGCTGCAGGACCAGCTCGACGACATCCTGGCGACGCTGTCGGACCGCGAGCAGCGCATCATCCAGCTCCGCTTCGGCCTGGCCGACGGGCATCCGCGCACGCTGGAGGAGGTGGGCAGGGAATTCGGCGTCACCAGGGAGCGCATCCGGCAGATCGAGTCGAAGACGCTGGCCAAGCTCCGCCACCCGACCAGGGCGCAGATGCTGCGGGACTATCTGGATTGAGCTGTTCGACCGATCGAGCTGGTGACCTGCCGATTCGGTAGGTCACCAGCTCGCTTTCAGGCCCGCTCGACATCGTCGGGAGCGTCCACTCGCCCTTCTGGGATCCCGGTATCAGTGCGGAAATTCCCACCAATATGCCGCTGGCCTGTGACAACTGGTGGCGCGCCTGCCGGCCGGCGAAGCTCAGGGTGATGTCTCAGGATCAGGGCCCTGGTCGCGCGGACCAGAGCGGGGGGACGGTGGGAAGCGCAGCACCCAGCGGCGTTGCCACGGGGTCTCGATGGCCCGATGGTGGTGGTGCTCGCGCGTCCAGGCGACGGCTTCGGCCGGGTCGAGGCCGGCCAGGACGGCGAGGCAGGCGACGACCGTGCCGGTGCGCCCGACGCCGCCCCCGCAGGCGACCTCCACCGCGGCGCCCGCCCGCGCCCGCTCATGCAGCTCGCGGATGTGCCGCACGGCCAGATCGTGGTCGCGAGGCAGCAGGAAGTCGGGCCACTGGATCCACGCGTGGGGCCACCGCAGCTCGCTCTCGTGGCGACGGCGGAGCCGGTCGGAGCCGAGGTACAGGCCGAAGTCGGGCACCGGCCCCTCCGGCAGCGGATGGCGCAGGCCGCGGCCGCGGATCCAAGTGCCGTCCGGGAGCTGGAAGGCGGCTGCGAGCGGTGGCTCGCTTGGTGGGCCACCGACCGGGCCGGCTGCTGCGCTGTCCCCAGGGTCTTGCATGGAGCTCTCCTTATGCCGTCAGAGTGTGTCTCGCCCGGCAGCGCTGCCCAGCCGATGCCGTGCGCGGTGATTGGCGACATTGAGCCGGTTGCCGCACAAGTCAGGCGTGCAGTAAATGCGGCGCCCCCCACGGCTGGTGTCGACGAACACACCGCGGCAGCCCGGAGCGACGCAGGCGCGGAACCGGCCGTGGCCCAGGGCACGGACGGCCCCGAGCAGCCCGACGCCGATGAGCGCGGCCAGCTCCTCGGCCGGCGAGGCACCTGGTGCGGTCGGGACGTGCCACTGCCACCGCCCGCCGGCATCGCGGTCCAGCACCGGGCTGAGACCGGCCCGCCCGGCCAGCACGGCAGCGCCGGCGACGGCCTGGTCCTCCGTCTCGGTCTCCACGACGCCACGCGCCTCCCGGCGCAGCAGATGAACCTCGCGGACGTCGTCACCGGTCGGCGGCCGCCCATCCGCCAAGGCGTCGAGTCGAAGCCCGTGCCCCGTGAGGAACCGCGTCAACGCTTCAGGGGTCGGCAGGGCCTCCCCGGCCGTGGTCTGCACCGTGGGTGAGGTATTGGCCAAGTCGCCGGCCACAGCCGCCCCGAGGGCATAGTCGGTGATGGAGATCCGCATGCCCTCTCTCGCTTCCTAGTAACCGATTAAATTGGATTATAACCCTTACATGGTGGCGAGGGTGCGGTGGTCGTCCGGTCTTGATGAGGTCCTCAGCCCGCGGCCCCGCAGAACACGTTGACGGCGATGCCCATGACCTCTTGCGTGGACGGGTTTCGGGTAGAGGGGTTGAGCGACATGGTCAGCGACTTACCCGAGTCGGAGCGGAACGCGAACGTCAGGTATCCGATCAGCTCGCCGCTATGACCCCACACCGTGCCGCATGGCAGCGTGTACGCCTGCAGGCCGAGCCCATAGGCGAATCCGACTTTCGTGTCGACGGTCGTACGCATGGCCCGCAGCGACTCGGCGCTGGTCAGTTTGCCGCCCAGCAGGGCGGCCATGAACCCCTCCAGGTCCGCCATGGTCGAAATCATCTCGCCCGCCGCCCAGTCGAGCGAGGGGTTGCGAACTGTTAGCTGTTGAGCGTGCATGAGTGTGCATGAGGTGTTTGTCGTTGGGCTTCGATCTTCGTGTGAACATGACGATGGGCCATGCGCGGGGTGAGTCCTCGTGCGGCCTCGCGGTGGCCGCGTGACAGCGTGCTCACGGTTGCGGCCGGGCGGGTCCAGTCGGTGCGATCGTGGTGGGCGTCGAGGCCTGTGGTGCCGGTCGCGTGGTGGCGAGGGCGCGCTCGTGGGGGTGTGGGCGGGGTTCGGGCTGCGTATCGCTCACCTGTTCGGCCCGGCAGGGCAACTTCTGGTAGTCTAACGGTCACTATCGGTGAAAGTCCGGAGTGGATGGCGGGTGATCCGGGTGTGTCGGTGGGCGATGGCGTGGAGGTGTCGATCTCCTGGTGCGGTCGCCGTTGTGGTCGCCTGCGGGTGAACGTGCTCATCCATGTGGCGCTGGGGGTGATCGGGGATGGCTGAGGCGTTGCGGCCGATCGCTGCGCCGTTCGTGGCTGCCGGGCCGTCCGGGGTGGCTGTCCGTGATCGGCTCAAGGGGTTGACGGCGCAAGATGAGCAGGTGTTGCGCCGGGTGGGGGCACATCTGGGTGTGCTGGCTTCGCGGGATCTGGCGGTGCGTTGTCGTGCTGGGCTGGAGCATTCCGCTCAGGCGTGGGCGGAGCGTAAGCGGGAGCTGACACCGGAGTCGTCGTCGCGCTGGGCGGGGGCGATCACCAAGGCCAGCCATGACCAGTGGGCGCTGGCCCGCCGCTGCCAGGCGGCCCACATCCACGCCCTCGAGGCGGGTATCGCGACGATCGCGCACCGGCTGGCCCAGCCGATCGGCGCCAAGGGTTCGAAGAAGACGCCGGGCGGTTACCGCAGCACGCGGGAGTGGCATGCCAAAACCCGCCGCCTGCACGCGCTGAGTGACCGGCTGCGGCGGGAGCGGGCCGACTACGAGGCCGGGCGGGTGCACATCGTGCGGGGCGGCAAGCGGCTGCTCAACACCCGTCACCACCTCCAGGTCGCTCAGCTCGGCGAAACGCAGTGGCGCGGACGGTGGCAGGCCGAGCGGTGGTTCCTGCAGGCCGATGGCGAGTCGGGCAAGCGCTACGGCAACGAGACCATCCGTCTGACCCCCGACGGCCAGGTCAACATCAAACTGCCGGCCCCGCTGGCGCATCTGGCCAACGCCGCCCACGGCCGCTACGTCCTGTCGGCCAGGGTGTGCTTCGCGCACCGCGGCCAGGAGTGGGCCGACCGCATCGAGGCCAACCGGGCTGTTGCCTACCGCATCCACCTGGACATCGACCTGGACATCCCCCTGGGCGGGGCGCGTGGCCGCTGGTATGTGACCGCCTCCTGGCAGCATCAACCGACCCCGATCATCCCGCTCCAGGCCGCGCTGGCCGGCGGGGTGATCGGGGTGGACACGAATGCCGATCATCTGGCCGCTTGGCGGCTGGACGTGCACGGCAACCCGATCGGCAACCCACGCCACTTCGGCTACGACCTGTCCGGCGCCGCCGGGCGCCGAGACGCTCAGGTCCGGCATGCCCTGACCCGGCTGCTGCACTGGGCCCGGCGCTGCGGCGTCGCCGCGATCGCCATCGAAGACCTCGACTTCGCCACCGAGAAGACCCGCGAGAAGCACGGCCGCAACAAGCGGTTCCGGCAGCTCATCTCCGGCATCCCCACCGGCAAGCTCAAAGCCCGGCTCACCAGCATGGCCCAGGCGGCCGGTATCAGTGTCATCGCGGTGGATCCCGCCTACACCTCCCGGTGGGGGGCCCAGCACTGGCAGATCCCACTCACCAGCCCCACACGCAAGACCACCCGCCATGACGCCGCCGCCGTGGCCATCGCACGACGCGCCCAGCAGTACCCGATCCGGCGACGGACGCCACCGCCCCCGCATGACCAGAGTGATCGTGCGGGGCATCGGAGCGTCCAGGCCGAACCATGTGCCGCCGGGCGTGAGGAAACCCGCCACCGTACACCGGACCGCGCACACGATGCGCCGGGCCCGGTTACGGCCAGAACGCGGGCAACCAGCGCGCCCAACACCGTTCGGGGCGCGCCAGTGCAACTTATGTTCACTGGTTAGGAACGGTTCATCCGCGTCGCATCCATTCGGGCGGCGGCTCGTACCCCTTGGCGTGCGGCGATGGCACTCCTGCCCGGTCGCCCGGCACCACCGTGTGGCGCAGTCCCAGCGGCCGCAGGATGCGGCGCCTGACTTCCTCGCCGTAGGTCCTTCCGGTCAGCTTCTCCACCAGCAGTCCGAGCACCACGTAGTTGGTGTTGGAGTAGTGCCACTTCCCGTCATCGGGCAGTTTCTGCCCCCGCTCGCCCGGCAACTGATCCCGTTCCGCGCCACCTCGGATGAGGCGGATCGACCGGCATCGGCCGGCACGGATCGGCGCGGTCTAGTACGGCGGGCCCGGGCTGCACCCCAGGCCCGCCGTGTTCATGGACGGCGGTCGGTCATGAGCAGCCCTCGAACTGCGGGACCGCGATGGTGCTGAGGTTCAGGCCGGCCTTGCCGAACCATTTGTGCAGCAGCTTCGAGGCCGTCCCGTCCTGGTACATGGTGGTGATCGCCCGGTTGACCGCCTCGCACCCCGCGACGTCGCCCTTGTGCATGCCGACCCCGGTCCGCTGCTCGTTGAACTGGGCGTTGACCAGGCGCAGCCCGCTGCCGTCCTCGACGGCCAGGCCGGCCAGGATGACGTCGTTGGTGGTGATCGCGTCCAACCGGCGGTCCTTGAGCGCCGTCAGGCAGGCCGCGTAGTCGTCCACCGGCACCACCTCCGCGGCCACCTTGCGCTCCTCCAGGACCCGCTGCGTCGCGTTCGAGCCCTTCACCTGGCAGATCTTGCGGCCCTTGAGGTCGCGGACGTTCCTGATCGACGGCTCGTCCGGCCGTACCAGGATGTCCTGGTAGGAGATGTGGTACGGCCCGGCGAACAGGACCTTCGCCTTGCGGTCCTGGCTGATCGTGTACGTCGCTAGCACGAGGTCGGCCTTGCCGTTGAGCAGGACCTTCTCCCGGTCGGACGCCAGCACCGGGACGAAGGTGTAGTCCTTGCCGAGCTTCTGGGCGATGTAGCGGGCCACGTCCACGTCGAAGCCCTCGAAGGTGCCGTTGGACTTGCGCACGCCGACCGACGGCAGGTCGGAACGGACCCCGATGACGATCGCGTCCTTGTCCACGATCGACTCCGCGCCGCCCATGCCGCATGCCCCGGCCAGCAGCGCGGTCAGGACCAGCACCGCCGGTAGCAGCCGCTTCATCGGTACTCCTTCAGCCGTGGCCACACCCCGGCGATGACCAGCAGGCCGAGGCCGCCGATCGCGAACGGGAGCAGCCGCCACAGGTTGTCGAGCGCGCTCTCGCCGGCGTCCGTGGCCCGCCTGAACACGGCCTCGTGCTGCTCGGCGAGCTTCAGCAGCGCCTGGTCGTAGGCGTCGAAGGACTCGCGTACCGTCCCCAGCCTGGCCGACACGGCCTGGCTCGCCTGGCCGCTGGCCGCCAGCGCGCGGAGCTTGGCGTCGGCGTCCTGGAAGCGCGTGTACGCCTCGAGCGCCCGCTCGCCGTCGCTCCCGCCGAGCTCGGTGCCCAGCAGACCGAGGAAGTTCTTGGCGCCCTGCGCCACCTTGGCCTGGTAGGTGTCGAGGTTCCCGGCCTCCAGGTAGATCACCGACTGGGACTTGTCGAGGAAGGTGTGCTCATAGGTGTCGGCCCGGCCCTTGTCGAGCAGGAACCGGCTCTGGTCGCCGTGCAGGCTGTTGCTGATCGCGCGGGCCCTGGCCAGCGTGAGCACCGAGTCGAAGCCGTCGGCCTTGGCGGTGCGCAGCTCTCGCAGGTCCCGGCCGAGCACGTTCACCCCGGCGAGCAGCGCGACGACGGTCACGACGGTCGCGGCCAGCAGTGCCGGCCCGAACACCCTGCGGAAGCGCCGCGCCAGGAAGACCTGCAGCCAGATCAGGCAGCCCAGGGCCAGCAGCCCGGCCACGATCACCGCGAACCGTACGATCGGCACCATGACGCTCTTCTCGTCATAGGTGCTCCGCACGATCGTGCCGCTCTCCAGCGTCAGGTTGTACGCCTGGGGGAGCAGCACCAGCCGCATCAGGTCGGTGGCCTGCCGGTAGACCTCGACCACCTTCTGCGGAGGCGGCCCGGCCGCGTGGCCGGCCTGGGCGTCGAGCAGCAGCGCCTGCCCGGCCAGCCGCTCGTAGCGGCCGAGGCCGTCGAGCACGGACTGGACGGTCTGCCGCTCGGCGGGGTTGTCGCCGGACAGCTCGAACGCCTTCAGCAGCGCCTGGTTGGCCTCGGAGCGCCGCCGCTCGTACTGGGCGATGGCGGCCTGGCGCTGCGGGGCGTACTCCTTGCCCATCAGCAGCGCGTCGGCGACCTGCGCGTCCATGTCGCTCAGCCCGAGGTACAGGCCGGCGGTGGCGACGACCTGCGGGCCCGCGTCGCGGCCGATCACCGTCAGCCCGTCGCGCGCGCTCAGGCTCCCGGCCGCCAGCGCGGCGAAGAGCAGCGCCAGGGAGGCCACGGTGATGCCGGAGATGACCCGGATCCTGCCCGGCACGCTCCGGCGCGCCGGCGCCCCCGGCCCGGCCGGCCCGACCTGGCCGGGCGGCCTGGCCTGGACGATGGTCATGGTGCCCCCTCGCAGATCATGACAGCGGTCATGACGGCCCCCTCGCCGGTCATGGCGTGCCTTCGCGGATCGTGATGACGGTCCACGCGCCGACGTGGATGCGGTCGCCCGCGCCCACCCGGACCGGCACGTTGACCGTGACCGGCCTGCCGTTGACCTGGGTGCCGTTGGCGGAGCCGGGGTCGACGAGCGTCCACGAGCCATCGTGCGCGGCGAGCAGCACGGCGTGCAGATGGGACACGCCGGGGTCTTCGGGCGGCCCGGTCAGGTCGATCTCCGGCCGCAGGTCACGGCCCCGGCGGCGGCGGCCGATGCGCACCTGCTCGCCGGACAGCGCGAAGGACCGTTCGGGGCAGTACGGCGGGAACGCGACGGCGTCGGCATCGGGGCCGCCCTCGGCGATCACCTGCTCGTAGTAGGCGCGGTCGGCGGCGGTGACCGCCTCCCAGCGCGCTCCGGCCACCGGCGGCGCCATGGAGGGCGCGGCGCCGGAGTAGTCGTGGCCGCACACCTCGCAGAACTGCCCGGCACGCGGCGTCTGGCAGACGGGACAGCTCTCCACCGCGGCGCCGGCGCCGGTGCCGGCACCGGCCGGTGCGGCGGACGACGTGACCGGTGGCGGGGAGGCGGCCAGCTGGAGGCCGCAGACGTCGCAGTATTCGTCGTCACCCGACGTGTGGCCCTGGGGGCAGGTCGCCATCAGCTGCCCTCCCCGTTCTTGCGCAGCTTGCTGGTACGCACCGAGCCGGTGTCGAGCTCGATCGCGTCGGCCTTGTCGACGTTCTTGCGCAGCCGGGCGGTGCCGGAGGCCGGATCCACCTCGACGACCTTGTCGAGCAGCCGGGCCGTGTCCTCGCGTCCCGAGTCGACGGCGAGCTGTTTGGCCTTGGCCAGGCGGGCCGTCGCGGTGTCGACGTCGCCGGCCGCGCGGGCGCTCAGCCCGTCCTGGATCAGCTCGTGCAGCTCGGCCTGGCCGGTGTAGTGGGCGACCTTCCCGTTGATCCGGGTGGACTGGGCCAGGTCGTCGGTCCACTGGGCGAGCACGTTGCCGCTGGCGAAGACCTCCTGGGTGTCGGGACGGAGCAGCTTCACCCAGCCCGCGCGGATCTCGCTGCCGATCTGGCCGGGCGGCACCTCGACGCACAGGTGGTACTCGCGGTCCTCGGCGCCCCACGAGCCGGTCGGGTAGTCGCCGGTCAGCGGATTCACGTCGGTGCGCTTGCCGGTCAGGTCGAGCAGCGTGGGGGAGACCTGCTTGACCCACTTGAGCGTGGCCGTCTGCGGCACCCACACCCGCATCACCAGCTCGGCCACGGTCTTGCTCATCGAGGTCTGGGTGAGGTTGCGGAAGAAGTCGGCCAGGTCACCCTGGTTGCGGACGAAGTCAAACGTACCGAGCAGTGCTTCGGCGACCTTGCGCAGCTCGGCGGGCACCCAGTCGTCGCCGACGCCGAGGCTGTCGCAGACGAACGCGCCCTCGCAGCGGGCCAGCGCGGCGGCGAACACGTCGGCGCGCTCGTTGTTCTGGCCGTCGGTCATCAGGATGGCGTGCCTGATCGCGTTCGGGTGGGCCGACAGCATCTGGGCCGCCAGTTGCAGCCACTGGCCGATCGAGGTGCCGCCGCCGGCCGAGAGCTTGCCGATGGCCCGCTGCGCCTCGGCCCGGGTGGCCGCACTGGCCCTGACCAGCTGGGGGCCGTTCGGGTAGACGACGCGGGCCCGGTCGGTGCCGGCGATGACCGCGACGTGCACGCCGTCGCGCAGGGTCTGCACGGCCGTCGCGGCGGCGGCCCTGGCCTCCCTGATCTTGCCGCCGCTCATTGAGCCGGAGGTGTCGATGATGATCACTTCGGCGGCCTCGGCCGGGGTGGCGGACTCGGTGGTCACCGTGCCGGTGGAGTTGATCGTGAGGATGGCGTGCACCTCACGTCCATCGATCGGGAGGTACTTGTTCTGGTCGATGTGCAGGGTGAAGGTGGGCTGGTCACCCATGTGCGTCTCCTAGAGGGATCAGGACGATGGTCACGTTGTCTTGCCCGCCGGAGTCGAGCGCGTGCCGCAGCATCGCGCGGGCCATGTCCAGAGGGCTGCCGGTGGAAGGGAAGGTGTAGCCGTCGAGGTAGCGCCACAGGCCGTCGCTGCACACGAGCAGCAGGCCCGGGGTCTCCGGCTCCAGTACGCGGACGTGCGGGCGCACGTCGCCGTAGTCGGCGCCGAGCCAGGCGGTGATCTCACCCGTCGGCGCGGCGTCGTCCTCGGTCAACTGGGTGCCGACGACCTGACCGGTCACGGCGGGCCGGATAGCGGCGGCCGGAACGACTCCGACCGGCCGGGTGTCGGTGCTCGCCTCGGCCTCGACCGGCCGGGTGACGGTGGGAGGGTCGGTCGCGACCGGTTGGGTGTCGGCGGAAGGGTCGGTCTTGGTCGGTCGAGGGCCGGTGGACAGCCAGTACGCGCGGGAGTCCCCCGCCCAGGCGAGCGTGATCCGGCCGCCTTCGACGACCGCCGAGACGTAGGTGCAGGCGGGAGCGTCGTCCACGGAGGTGGCCAGCTTGCCCACGGCCCGGCTGGCCAGGCCGAACGCCTCCTCGGTGGAGACGCCCCTGGCCAGGGCGGCCGAGGCCGTCTCCACCGCGGCCGCCGACGCCTCGTCCGCACGCGGCGAGCTGCCCACGCCGTCGCAGACGACGACCACGGTCTGGGTGCCCGTGGCCAGCAGCGCCATGGCGTCCTCGTTGCGGCTGCGGCGCAGGCCCCTGTCAGTGACGCCCGCCGTGCCGCCGTCGAGTTCGAGCTCCGCGTGGTCGCGGCCGGTGGGCTGGCGCAGGCCGCACCGCTCGCAGTAGCCGTCCGCGTCCACGGCGGGAGCGCCGCAGGAGGTACAGGTAGGGGCTCCGAGCGGATGTCCGCATGCCTCGCAGAAGGAGTCGCCGGCGAGCACGGGGGCCTCGCAGACCGGGCACCGGACCTCCGTCTTCGGAACGGCGGTCTCGCCCATCACACCCACGTCCGGGGACGGACCGCGTTGGCCTGGTCGACGAGGGCCTGGCGCTCCTGGCGGGAGCTCGCGGCCACGGCCAGGCGGCGGAAGATGCCTTCCAGCCGCTTGCGCACGCCGGGCTCGGTGAACTCGGCGCCCGCCAGCTTCAGGCCGCCCGGCGGTTTGCCGGCGTCGAGCCAGGTCAGCGCGCTCTCCAGGAGCTCGGCGGTGAGCAGCTCGCGGCGGCGCGGGTCGAGGTCGGTGAGGTCGTCGAGGCGGTCGGCCGCGGCCGACAGCTCGTTCGGCTTGCCCGGATCGGCCGCCCCCGTCGCTCTGGCCACCGCGGCCACGATCGCGAGCTGCGCCGCCACCCGGTGGCTGGACGTGGTCGGCACCTCGTCGAGCACCGCGATCCGGCCCGCCCTGGCCAGCCCGAACGCGGCGCTCACGTAGGAGTGGTCGGTCCGCCACACGCTCTCGTACCAGCGGACCGGGTCGCCGTTCATGCACTCCAGCGCGAACGCCAGCCCCAGCTTGGGCGCGCACTCGCCGGGCAGCAGCGAGAAGCACTCGTCGAAGATCTGCGCCGCCCGGTCGGCCTGCCCCGAGGCCAGCAGGTGGACCGCCCGGTACCAGGTCACCCGCCAGTCGCCGGGCAGCGTCCGCCCGGCCTCGTCCAGAGCGTGGAGCGCCTGGTCCGAGCCCTGCTCGGCGAGCAGCCGGGCCTTGGTCAGCAGCGTCTCGGGCGTCCGCGCCATCCCCTCGACCTGGCTGACCAGCACGTCGGGATCGCGGCCCACCAGGCCGGCCAGCGCGCCCGCCGCCGGGTCGGCCGGGTCGGCCAGTGGCACCGGTAGCGCGGCCGCCGCCTCCAGCGGGTCCAGCCCGGCGAACACCCGCCCGCGGTCGGCGGCCAGCGCCGCCCCCGCCGCGAGCCGCTCGGGCCCGAACAGCGCGGACTGCGCCGGGTACGGAACGCCCTCCGCCAGCGCGCTGATCTCGCGCAGCACGCCGACGAGCTGCTCCTCCATCTCCAACGCGCTCTGGAACCTGGCGGCGGGATCGGGGGCGGTCGCCCGGCGCAGTAACCGCGCGAACGACTCGTTGCCGCAATCCGCCGGCAGCGGGTTCTCCACGCCGCCCTTGGCCGGGCTGAACGACGGGATGGTCAGCACCGCCAGCGTCCTGGCCACCGTGTAGAGGTCGGAGGCGACGGACGAGGGCTGGGTCTCCAGCTCCGGCGCGTGGTAGCCGACCGTGGCCCAGGACGTGCCCGGCGGCGAGCCGACGCGCTGGACCGCGCCCAGGTCGATGAGCTTGAGCCGCTTGCCGACCCTGATCACGTTGGCCGGCTTGAGGTCGCAGTAGACCAGGTCGTGCTCGTGCAGGTAGCTGAACGCGCGCAGGATCTCCCGCCCGTACATGAGCGTCTCGCGCAGCGGCAGCGGCCCCTGGCGGCGCAGCTCGTGCAGCGACTGGCCGCCGACGTACTCCATGACGATGTAGCCGAGGCCGGCGGAGCGCTGGAAGTTGATGATCTTGACGATGTTCGGGTGGTCGACCGTGGTGAGGAACTTCCGCTCGGCCTCGGCCGCCGCCAGCGCCTCGGCGTCGGCGGTGTTCAGCAGGCCCTTGAGCACCACCCAGCGGCCGTCGAGGTTCTCGTCGGCGGCCAGGTAGATCCAGCCGAGACCGCCGTGCGCCAGGCAGCCCAGCACCCGGTACTGGCCGGCCACCAGGTCGTCCTTGGCCAGCTTCGGGGTGAAGGAGAACGAGGTACGGCAGTGCGGGCAGAACCCGTCGGGCAGCCCGGCGCGCCCCTGCCTGGAGCGGCCGACCGGCTCGCCGCACGCCGGGTTGGCGCAGAACCGCTTCTCCTCGGGCACCATGGGATTGGCCATGATCGCGGTGGCCGGGTCCCGGTAGGGCACCGACGGCAGGTCGGCGAGCTCGCCCAGCACGCCGGCCCGCGACCGGCCGCTGCTCAGCGGCCCGGTCATCTGCCTGCTCACCGGCCGGGTGTCAGGGGAGGCCGAGGGACTCGACGCCGTCCCGGTCGCCGGAGCCGGGACGGGCGCGGCGGCCGTGGCCGCGTGCCCGCACAGGTCGCAGTAGCCATCTTCGATCGTGCCCGTACAGCCTGGCTGGGCGCATCGGGTCATCGGCCACCTCCGTGGATCGCACGCTGATACAGGTCGACGGCTTGTGCCGCCTTCGTCAGATCGCAGGGAGCGCTCCACAGCAGCAGCCGCGCCCGCTCGTACAGCTCGGTGACACTCGGGTCCTCCGCCAGGCCCTTGCGCACGGCCATCGCCTGGCACGCGCCGAGCAGCCCGCGGAGCTCGTCACGCCTGCCGAGCAGCCCCAGGAGCGCCTTCGCCGTGGCCTGTGCCTGCTGGGCGGCCTGCTGGACGCCCTGCTCCAGGGCCGTCAGCCGCCCGGCCCGGTCGAGCCAGGTGCCGGGTGCGGCGTCGAGCGCGTCCAGCTCGCTGGCCAGCGCGTCCACCTTGCTCCGCGGCTGTGCCTGCGGCGGCAGGGCTATCTTCACCACGACCGTGCCGTGGGCCACCCTGGCCTCGCTCTCGGCCGCGCGTACCCGGTCCAGCGCGGCCACCAGCTCCTCGCGCCGCCTGCCGTACTCCTGGCTGACCTGAAGCGCGCGTTCCAGGTCCGTGCGGGTGCTCGCCAGGAGGCGGGTGACGCGCTCCAGCTCGTGCTCCGGCGGCGCCGAGCCGAGCGGGTCTTCGAGTACGGCGGCCCGCATCCGCTTGAGGTCGGTCTCCGTCCGGGTCAGGTCAAGGGTCTCGCCGAGCTGCCTCCGCAGGTCGCCGACCGCGCGCAGCTCGGCGTCGGCGGCGTCGAGGCGGGGTAACGCCGCGGACCAGACCGCGTCGATCTCCGTCAGCACGTCCGTGGCCTGCTGGAAGGCCGCGTCCATCCGGGCGACGGTCTCGTCCAGGGTGAGCCGCTCGTCCGGCTGGGGGAGCAGGGATCGTTCCTCGACGGGCTTGGCGGCGGCCTTCAGCACCACCGAGCGGCCCGACAGCAGCTCGGTCAGGGTGGCCAGCTGCTCCGCGCCGAGGCGGCCGCGGGGACCCTTGACCTGCTCGGCGTCGCGTAACACCCCCCGGTAGGTG
Source organism: Nonomuraea aurantiaca (assembly GCF_020215705.1). Lineage (GTDB taxonomy): Bacteria > Actinomycetota > Actinomycetes > Streptosporangiales > Streptosporangiaceae > Nonomuraea > Nonomuraea aurantiaca. The sequence goes on from NZ_JAIWNB010000003.1 coordinate 321,765, forward strand.
TCGTACAGCGCCCACAGCGTGGCGAGCGCGCCCTGGGCGGCGGCCCAGCGCGTCTGGGTCGGGCCGCTCAAGGAGGCGCCCTTGAGTAACTGGTAGGTGGTGTGGGCTTCAAGATCGAGCAGGTCGCCGGAGATGCGGTCGCGCTCGTCGGCTCGGGCGCGCAGCGCGTACTCCGCGCCCTCCCTGCTCATGGGTGGTCCGAGACTCATCACGCTCCCCGTGATAAGGGCCCCCCAGCCCCGTTGTCTACCGGCTTAACGGCAAAACCGACCGGTTGGTTCCGGGAGTATGCCGGTTGGCTCCGAGAGTAGGGGAGACCCTGACTTGTCCCTGATTCAACCCTGTCTTACCTGCAATCCGCTTAAACGATCTCGTAACGTCAGAGACATGGGACGCATACTTCTCGCAATCCTGGCGATCATCGCCGTGTTCATCCTCATCGGCCCTCTCGTGGGCTTCTTCTTCACGCTGCTCAAGTGGGGACTCATCATCGGAGCCGTGGCCTTCGGCATCCTGCTCGTCTCCAAGTGGGCCCGGACGCAGCTTCCTTCGCGACAGCTTCCTATCGCGACAGCTTCCTCTCGCGATAGCTTCCTCTCGCAATAGCTTCCTTCGGTTTAGCGGCGCATAGTGGGTTGATGGAGGCGCGGCCCGCGGTCGACGACGCCGCGCTCGGGCGCGAGGCACTGTCCGTGCTCGAGGCGAACTGGACGGGAACCGCCACCGTTCCCGCTCCAGGTCTCTACCCGCACCAGTGGAGCTGGGACTCGGCGTTCGTGGTGATCGGCCTGGCCAGGCACCGGCCTGACCGGGCTCGTGCCGAGCTGCTCAGCCTGCTGGCCGGTCAGTGGGCGACCGGCATGGTGCCGCACATCGTCTTCCACACCCCCGAGGCGTACTTCCCGGGCCCTTCGGTCTGGCGCTCACAGGACCACGCCGCCGCGCCGCGCGTGCTCACCTCGGGCCTCACCTCGCCGCCGCTGCACGCACTGGCCCTGTGGTGGCTCTACCGGCACACCGGAGACGCCGACTTCGTCAGGCGGGCGTTTCCGGCGCTGGCCGCCCAGCACGCCTACCTGGCCGCCGCGCGCGACCTGGGCGGCTCGGGGCTCGCCGCGATCGTGCACCCCTGGGAGTCGGGCATGGACGACAGCCCGGCCTGGGACCAGCCGCTCGCCGCGCTGCCCGAGATCAGGTACGGCTACCGCAACGTCGAACTCGACGAGCGCCACCCCGCCAGCGACCACGACCGCTACGTCTGGCTGGCGCTGCGCTACCGCAACGCCGGCTACCGCGCCGAATACCTGCGCGACGAGCACCCGTTCGCCATCGAGGACCCGATGTTCAACGGGATCTGGCTCGCCTCCTGCCAGGCCATGGCCGAGCTGGCGCCACTGGCCCGCGCCGACCCGGTGCCCCACGCCGAGCAGGCCCAGCGCATCAGGCAGGCGCTCCTCGACCGCCTGTGGGACGGCTGCTTCTACGCCCGCGACCTACGGGCCGACCGGTTGATCCGGGTCTGCACGGTCGGCGGTTTCGGCCCGCTGCTCGACCCCGAGCTGCCCAGCGACCGCGTCCACGCGGCCATCGAGGTGCTCGAATCGGCCAGGTTCATGGGCGCCACGGGCTATCCGGTGCCCAGCTGCGAGATCCGCGCCGCCCAGTTCGACCGCACCCGCTACTGGCGCGGCCCGTCCTGGGTGAACACCAACTGGCTGCTGCGCCGGGCGGCCGACGTCCACGCGCTCGGCTCGCTCGGCCAGCAACTGGCCAACGGCACGCTCCGCCTGGTCAGGCAGGCGGGGTTCCGCGAGTGCTTCGACCCGTTCGACGGCAGCGGCCGGGGGTGCCGGGACTTCTCCTGGAGTGCCGCGCTCACCCTCGACCTGCTCGCCGATAGCGTGAAGGAATGAGTTTCCTTCGCCGCCTGCCCGCCGACGTCCGCAAGGCCCTGGTCACCGAGCCGGGGGAGCGGGTGCTGACCTTCGCCGCCACCGGCGACGGGCACGTGGTGGCCACCAATCTGGCGCTGCACCTGCCCGGCGGGATCCGCGTGCCGTACGAGACGATCGACCGGGCCGCCTGGGACGAGGAGGGGCTGAGCGTCCTCACCACGTCGAGCGAGAGGCACCGCGTGGAGCTGCCGGAGCCGCGGCTGCTGCCCGAGACGGTCCGGGAGCGGGTCAACGCCACCATCGTGGTGAACAAGCACGTGGACCTGCCCGGCCGCGGCGGCGTGCGGCTGGTGGCCAGGCGCCGGCCCGGTGGTGAGGTGCTGGGGTGGACCCTCGTCTTCGACGACGGCCTCGATCCGGACGACCCGGGCGTACGCGCACAGGCCGAACAGGCCCTTGAGGGCGTACGGCGCAGCATGGGGGTCTGAGGAGCCTGGGGCGCGAGTGCCCCGGGCATGAGTGGTGAGCCTGGGGACGCGTGTGCCCCGGGCACGAGCGGTGAGCCCTAGGGACGCGTGCGCCCCGGGCATGAGCGGTGATTCGTCCTGTGCTCATGCCCGGGGCCCGGCTTGGATCCGCGTCAGTAAGGAATGCCGGTTTGGTCGGTCTTCTTCTGACCGGCCTGCTGCTCGACCTGTTCGCCGGGCCAGCCGGTGCCGGTGTCGTGGTGGTCGTGGCCGTTGAGGAACGGGATCCGATGCTGGAGTGTGTCCCCCACCTTCGACCTGGCCACCCCGGCCGCCTTCGACAGCTGGGCGCCCATCACGCCCGCGGTCTCCTGGAACCTGGGGCTGTCGGCAACGCGCTGGGCTGCCCGTTTGATCTGCTCATAGCGTTCGCGGCCGGCCCGGCTGCCCAGGACATAGCCGACGGCTAGACCAATGACGAATGTCATCCGATAACGCATATTGCACCTCCGCTGTCTCCGGGCCTACCCGAATGACGATGCGACACGCACTCCTCGAGTGCGCTAATCTATTCCTGCGCCCAGGGGAGCGGCCCGCAAGGCCCGCCGATCAGCGCGAACGTTCGATCCCGCGTAGCTCAACGGCAGAGCAGCCGGCTGTTAACCGGCAGGTTATAGGTTCGAGTCCTATCGCGGGAGCAACACCGCACCCCCTTCCCGGAGCTCCGGGAAGGGGGTTTCGCGTTGTGGCTAGACCGCGGAGTCCCTCTTGCCCGTCAGCACTCCGTAGAGCGCCCAGCCGAGGCCCAGCAGGACGCCGCCGACCCCCGCGACCGGGCCGATGGCGCCGCTGCCGAGGAGGGCCAGAATGGCGATCAGCGCGGCGAAGACGAGCGACAGGGCGAGCATGACCGTGCGGTAGATGTGCTTGTTCATGACCATGACGATCACGGGTCCGGCGTCTCCGGGGTATCCACCGATCGGTGGACATCTAGCCATAAGAGGGTAAAACTGCAGATCATGGGGAGCCCCGTGGCGGCGCGGGCCGAGAACGCCTGGCTGCGTTCCTATCCGTTCTGGGACGCGTACTTCGCGGTGGTGCTCATCACCACCGTCATCGCGATGGTGGCGGACGGCGGCCCGCTCATCGCCGTCGGACCGGTGCTCCTGCTGGCTGTCTCCTATGTCCTGTTCGGCCGCAAAGCCGTCCGCGCGGACGCCATCCCGGTGCGGGAGAGCTGGTGGTACGCGGCGAGCATGCTCGTCCTGATCACCGGGGCCGGACTGCTGGAGCCGGCGGCGGCGATAGCGCTGTCCGCGCTGGTGCCGATGGCGTTCATGTCGCTGCGGGTGGGGCACGCCGTGGTGCTGACGGCGGCGTTCTTCGCCGCGCCGGTGCTCAACGGGCTGACGGCGGCCGGGACGGACCAGCTGCAGATCCTCCTCGCCCTGATCGTGGGACTGTCGGCGAGCGCGCTGCTCGGGACGTTCATCAGCCGGCTGTACCGGCAGAACCGCGAACGCGCCGAGCTGATCGACCAGCTCGACCGCACGCGGGCGCAGCTGGCGGAGGTCAGCAGGGAGGCCGGGGTCCTGGCGGAGCGCGAGCGGCTGGCGGGCGACATCCACGACACCCTGGCCCAGGGGTTCACGAGCATCATCATGCTCCTCCAGAGCGCCGAGGCCGTTCGCGGGGCCGAGCGGCACGTGTCGCTGGCCGTACGGACGGCGAAGGAGAACCTGGCCGAGACGAGGGCGCTCATCGCGGCGCTCGGCCCGCCCGCGCTCGACGGCACGTCACTGGGACAGGCGTTGTGCCGGCTGGGCGAGGGGTTCGAGGTGCCGGTGGAGGTGATCGTCAGGGGCGAGCCCGTCGCGTTGCCCGCCACGGCCGAGGCGGTGCTGGTGCGGGTCGCGCAGGAGGGGCTCGCCAACGTGCGCAAGCACGCCCGCGCCCGGTCCGCGCGGCTGACGCTGGACTACGGGGATGCGGCGGTGCGGCTGTCGGTGAGCGACGACGGTGACGGTTTCGAGCCGTCCACCACCCGCGACGGGTACGGCCTGCGGACCATGCGGGTCCGGGTGGCGCGGTTAGGTGGGACCGTCACCGTGGCGGCGGCTCCCGGGGCGGGCACGACGGTCACGGTGGAGCTGCCATGCTCGCCGTGATGATCGTCGACGACCACCCGATGGTCCGTGAGGGCCTGCGTGGGATGCTCGTCGCCGAGCCGGACATGGAGGTGGTCGGCGAGGCCGGATCGGGGGAAGAGGCGATCGCGGTCGCGCCGCGGCTGCGGCCCGACGTGATCCTCATGGACCTGCGCATGCCGGGCTGCGACGGCGTGACCGCGATCCGGCGGCTGGGCGCGGGTTACCGGGTGATCGTGCTGACCACGTACGAGAACGACGCCGACATCAAGCGCGCCATGTCGGCCGGCGCCGCCGGGTACCTGCTGAAGGACGTGTCACGAGCCGACCTGGCCGCCGCCGTGCGGGCGGTGGCGGGCGGCGAGACCGTCCTGTCGCCGTCGGTGTCCGCCCGCCTGGCGGCCTGGCACAAGAGCGGCCCCGAAGGGTGGCGCCTGTCGGCGCGGGAGCGGCAGGTGCTGGAGCTCGTCGCGGAGGGGCTGACCAATGGGGAGATCGGCCGGCGGCTGTTCATCGGGGAGGCCACGGTCAAGACGCATCTGCTGCGGGCGTACGGCAAGCTGGGCGTCTCCGACCGGACCTCGGCGGTGGTGGTGGCGATGCGGCTCGACCTGGTGCGGCGGCCCGGCGGCTGACGCCTTTCACGCTTTGTAGTCGTAAGGTCACGGGATTTTCGATTTGCCGGGACAAACGGCTGCCGGACGGTGAAGGATGGCAGGAGCTGCGGGCACGTCGTGAAGGCGGTGTGGAGAGGGCACTGCCTGCCAGGAGGTGCCGCCGACCCGGAATCGGCGGGGCGCTCCGTTGATGGAAAAGTGCTGGTTACTGCGTGCGTACCTGGATCAGGTCCCTACGTCCCTTCGATGCCATCGCCGTACAGACGCTCATCGAGCGAACGATCGACATCCGCGAGGCGGAGCGCTTCATCAGGCTCTTCCACGCCGAGAATCCCGGCGCGGGTGACGTGCACGCGCGTCTGCGTGAGGTCGCCAAGGAGATCGCCCGTCATGGGACTTATGCCCATACCTTCGAGGAGCTGCAGTTCGGTGCCAGGGTGGCCTGGCGCAACAGCAGCCGCTGCATCGGGCGGCTCTACTGGCGCTCGTTACGGGTACGCGACCGCCGGCAGGTGACCAGCGCCGAGGGGGTGGCCCTCGAGTGCGTGGCTCATCTGCGTGACGCGACGGGTGAGGGCAAGATCCGGCCGACGATCACCGTGTTCCCGCCGGACATGCCCGAGCGGCGCGGCCCTCGGGTGCTGAACGAGCAGCTCATCCGGTACGCCGGATATCGCATGCGTGACGGGTCGATCGTGGGGGATCCCCGCTACGTCGACTTCACCGAGCGGGTCAGACGGCTCGGCTGGCGGGGCGGGAAGGGTGGCAGGTTCGATGTGCTGCCGCTGGTCATCCAGCCGGGGCGCGGGCAGCGGCTGCTGTGCAATCTGCCGGGCGACGCGGTGCTGGAGGTGCCCCTCACACATCCGGACCATCCGTGGTTCGCCGACCTGGGGCTGCGCTGGCATGCCGTGCCGGCCATCTCCAGCATGTGCCTGGAGATCGGGGGGCTGTGCTATCCGTGCGCGCCCTTCAACGGCTGGTACATGGGGGCGGAGATCGGCGCCCGCAACCTCGCCGACACCGACCGCTACGACCAGCTGCCCGTGGTCGCCGGTCGGCTCGGGCTGAACACCGCCTCCGACCGGTCGCTGTGGCGGGACCACGCGCTGGTCCAGCTGAACGTGGCCGTGCTGCACTCGTTCGAGCGGGCGGGGGTCACGATGACCGACCACCACACGGAGTCGAACCGGTTCCTCACGCACCTGGGACGGGAGGAGAAGGCGGGACGCGTGTGCCCGGCCGACTGGTCGTGGATCGTGCCGCCCATCTCCGGCGGCGCCACCCGCGTCTTCCACCGCTACTACGACAACCCCCAGCTGACCCCGGCCTTCGTCCACCACACCGGCTGACCGGAGGGCCGTCCTGCGTTCCTTCGCCACACCGGCTGACGGGGCGGCCGCCTGGCGTTCCACCGCACGGGAGGGTCGCCTTGCGCTCCACGACTAGAATATGATTCTGTTGGCCTATGGCGGAACTCGTTCTCTCCTCGGCCGATCAAGGCGTGCTCACCCTGACCTTCAACCGTCCCGACCGGCTCAACGCCTGGACGGATGCGATGGGCCGGTGTTACTTCGACCTGCTCCAGGATGCCGAGAAGGACCCGAACGTGCGGGCCATCGTGGTGACCGGCGCGGGCAAGGGCTTCTGCTCGGGCGCCGACTTCCAGACGCTCAGCGCCATCCAGACCGGAGACTACGACGAGAGGCCGGACCCGCGCCCCAACACCTTCCCCACGACCATCGCCAAGCCGATCATCGCCGCCGTCAACGGCGCCTGCGCGGGTCTGGGCATGGTCCACGCGCTGGCCTGCGACCTGATCTTCACGGCCGAGGACGCCAAATGGACCACGGCCTTCCCGCGCCGCGGCCTGATCGCCGAATACGGCCTGTCGTGGATCCTGCCCCGCCTCATGGGTCAGCAGAGAGCGATGGACATCCTCCTGTCGGGGCGGGTCTTCACCGGCGCGGAGGCGTACGAGCTCGGCCTGGCCAACCGCTCGGTCCCGGGGGACGCGCTGCTCGCCACCGCCCAGGAGTACGCCCTGGAGCTCGCCACCCACAGCTCCCCGGCCTCCATGGCCGTCATCAAGCGTCAGGTCTGGAACGACTGGAATGTCACCCTGGACGAAGCGGCCAAGACGGCGACCCAGGAGATGCTCGCCTCGTTCGAGCGCCCGGACTTCACCGAGGGGGTCGCGAGCTTCCTGGAGCGCCGCCTGCCGAACTTCCCGCCTCTGTAGCCAGGCGCGTGCCCGAAGACCACCCAGATGGTGTCCGTGCGCACGTAGCGGCGGCCAGCCGGGGAACCGGAGGAGCGTTCCCCTGGACAGGGCCCGGCCCCGGTCGGCGGGTGGGGCCCACCGGGCCGGCCGTAACAGAGAATGTTGATCTTAAGAGAGGTCAGGACAAACGCCGCGCACCCGGAGACGGGGTGGCGGGGAGGAAGCGGGGGGCCTGCCAGGCGCGTTCGGCGTAAGCCGCGCTCACCGACTCCTTCACGTCCTCCAGACGCTCGTCGGGCACCAGCGCGATCGCCGAGCCGCCGAAGCCGCCCCCCGTCATGCGGGCGCCCCGGGCGCCGCCGCGCAGGGACGCCTCCACGGCCAGGTCCAGCTCCGGCGACGACACCTCGTACTGGTCGCGCAGCGACAGGTGGGAGGCGTTCAGCAGGGCCCCGATCTCCGTGATCGCCCCGGCCCGGAGCAGGCCGATGAGCGCCTCGACGCGGTGGTTCTCCGTGACGATGTGCATCGTGCGCTTGCGCTCGGCGCCCTGCAGCCGGTCGAGCGCCCCGGCCAGGTCCGTGACATCCCGCAGCGCCGCGACCCCCAGCTTGCGGGCCGCCGACTCGCACTCCGCGCGGCGCTTGGCGTACTCGCCGCCCGCGTGCTCGTGGTGCACCTGCGTGTCGATGATGAGGATGGTCAGGCCGTGCGCGGCCAGGTCGAGCGGGATGTTGCGGGAGCCGAGCGAGCGGCAGTCGAGGAACAGCGCGTGCCCCTCGGCGCTCAGCGCGGACGCGGCCTGGTCCATGATGCCGCACGGCATGCCGACGAAGTCGTTCTCCGCGCGCTGGCTGAGCAGGGCGAGCTCCATGGGCGTCATGCCCAGGTCGTACAGGTCGTTGAGGGCCGAGGCGACGGCCACCTCCAGCGCGGCGCTCGAACTCAGCCCGGCGCCCTGGGGCACGTCGCCGTCGATGGCGATGTCGGCGCCGCGCACCCGGTCGCCCAGCATCGCCAGGACGCCGACCACGTAGCGGCTCCAGCCCTGCGACTCCTCGTGGTCGGTGATCACCAGCGGGTCGCCGGTCGACTGCAGGGACAGCAGCCGGATCGTGGCGTCGTCACGCGGGCTGACGGCCGCCGTGACGCCCCACGGCACCGCGAAGGGCAGGACGAAGCCGTCGTTGTAGTCGGTGTGCTCGCCGATCAGGTTGACACGGCCGGGCGCGTGCCAGACCGTACGCGGGTCGGCCCCGAAGGCGGCCCGGAAAGCATCGACAACGCGCATAATCCAACACTCCTCAACAAAGGTCCGACCGTAGACTAGCGCCATGGAGGAGTTGGTGGATCCGGCGCTCGACTCGGTCCGGGTCTTCCTCGTCCGCGACGACAACAAGGCGCGCAAGCTCAAGTACAACCTGGGCCACCCCCGCGTGCTCACGTTCGGCGGCGCCTACTCCGGTCACATCAGGGCCGTCGCGGCGGCCGGGCGCCGCGACGGGTTCGCGACGATCGGGGTGATCCGCGGTGAGGAGAGGTTGCCGCTCAACCCGTCGCTGGCGTACGCGGTGTCCTGCGGCATGAGGCTCACCTATCTCGACCGGGGGACATACCGCCGCAAGCACACGCCAGAGGTGCAGGCCGCGCTGCGCGAGCAGTGGGGTGACGTGGCGATCCTGCCCGAGGGGGGCAGCAACGCGGCGGCCGTACGGGGGTGCGCCGAGCTGCCCGGCGAGATCGGCGGCGACTACGACGTGATCTGCTGCGCGGTCGGCACCGGCGGCACCCTGGCCGGGATCGCCGCCGGGCTGCCGGAGGGCCGGCGGGCGATCGGGTTCGCGGTGCTCAAGGGGGCCGGGTTCCTCGAGGATGAGGTGGCGCGCCTGCAGCGTGAGGCGTACGGGCGTGTGTGGCCGAACTGGTCGGTCAACCTGGACTACCACTTCGGGGGCTACGCCCGCTCGACCCCGCTTCTCGACGACTTCATCGCGAAATATCGGGTCGAGGGGGTGTATGTCGGGAAGATGCTCTACGGCGTCTTCGACCTGGCCCGGCAGGGCGCCTTCCAGCCGGGCACCCGCATCGTCGCGGTTGTCACCGGTGAGCCGTGGAGCCCGGCGGCCGATCAGCCCTCGACCCCGGTCCAGGCGTGTGGCGCGCCCACCGGCTTCGACTCCGGCGAGCCGCGCTGCCGCAGGTAGATCGACAGCGCGACCATCGACAGTACGGCGAGCAGCTCCGACTGCCAGTTCTGCAGGCTCCGGTTCCAGAACTCCGGCGAGGTGACATAGGTGCCCCACGAGACCGGATCCCGCAGGTCGAGCAGCCGCTCGGAGTTGTAGGACGCCACTCCGGCCACCGACTGCGCCAGCCACGACAGTACGAAGACGAGCCCCATCACCAGCCCGAGCGAGTTGCTGTACAACGAGAGTCGAATCCCGCCGACCTTCGCCCAGGCGGGAGAGTCGGGCCGCGCGTATGGGCCGACGAGCTGCTCCTCGTCCGACCCGGTGCCCGCCTCCTCCGGCTTCTTCGACTCCGGCGAACCCTTCTGTACCAGCCAGATCGTCATCGTGATGAACAGGAAGAACTGCAGGTATTCGGACTGCCAGTTCTCGGCCACGTCCACGGCGAAGTCCGAGGAGGTCACGTACTTGAGGAGCGAGACCGGCTCACCGCCGTTGACCAGCTGCTGGTCGTTGAACAGTGCGGTCCCCGCGATGGCCTGCCCGGCCAGTGTCAGCAGGAACATCACCAGGAAGGCCAGCGACAGCCCGTTTTCCTTGATCTTCTGCTTCATAGACGGACCAGTCCCGTCGTGAGGAACCAGATCAGCCCCGCCGCGATGACGACGAGGGTGATCGTGAACATCACCCGCATCAGTTCTCCACCCCACAGTCATAAGGACGGTCGCCCCGCGGACGGCAGCTCGCGGCCGTCACCCGCCACCCGCCGCTGTAGCGGTGCAGGAAGACGGTGTCGCCCGCCAGCCGTACCTGGGCGTCGTCGCCCCAGACCCGCGCCGAGGTGATCGGCCCGGCGGCGCCCAGCTTGAGCTCGCGCAGCGCGTCGGCGCACGTCTGGCCGGGGTCGGGCAGCTTCTCCGCGGTCTGCTGGGAGAGCAGCGCGCAGGCGGCATCCTCCTGGTGCGCGGCGAGGGCGGCGTGGAAGCGCTCGGCCGTGCGGGCCGGGGCGGTCGCGTCCACGGCGCATCCCGCGATCAGCGCCGTCGACAGCACAGCGAGCAGCATCCTCATGCGCCCCCTGCTACCCAGTTATGTGGCGAGCATGCTGTCAGCCGAGCTGGTCGAGGATGGGGGTGACGAGCTGGTTCAGCTCGCGTACCAGCACCACCAGGACCCGCGCCGCGCTCTGCTCGACCTCGTCGTGCGGGCCTTCGGGCTCCGGCGGCAGGTCGTCGAGCGGCACCGGAACCTCGACCAGCAGCGTCGCCCGCAGGAACGGGATCCTGGCCAGGTCCTGCTCCGTCGGCTCGACGTACTGGCCGAACGTCTCCTGCCAGCCCAGCCAGCCGCGGTCGCGCCACCAGGTCCGGGAGCGGGTGAGCTCCTCGGGCAGCGGCGAGACCAGCTTGATCCGCGCGTTGAGCGTGCCGTCCCACGTGTTGCGGTGGCAGGTCGCCTCAAGGATGCGGCGGTCCCAGCGCACGTAGCCGGGGTTCAGCGACGGCGGCGTGGCCAGCCGCCAGGCCGCGCAGGCGAACCGGACCGGCGCGATGTCGCCCCACTCGAACTCTTCGAGGTTCTTGCGCACGTGTACGGCATAGCGCCCGTCACGATCCCTGTCGAACTCCTGGTCGATCCAGAACGCTTTAGCCATGGCCCCTACGCTACGGCGCTCCGAACCGGGATGGCCGGAAGGTCCCGAGATCGGGGAACGTGCTGTGACCAGAGCGACACATGTGTAGCTTTTTCACAGTATTAAATGACTGGGGAGTGCAATATGGAGTCAGAGCAGCTGGCCGCGGCGATGAAGTGCTGGGAAGCGGGGGATCCCGACGCGGCGGCCGTGCTGTTCAGGGAGATCGCCGCCACCGGCGATCCCGAGGCGTCGCACCTGCTGGCCTGCCTGCTGGAGGAGCAGGGCGATCTCGACGGCGCGGAGGCCGCGCACCGGTCGGTGATCCTTTCGGGCGACCCGGTCTTCGGGCAGCGCTCCGCCATCGCCATGGGCATGATGCTGGTCGCCGCCCGCGAATGGCCCGCCGCGCACCGGGTGCTGATGATCGCCTGCGACGGCGCCGACTTCGAGGTGGCCGCGCTCGCCGAGACGGCGCTGGTGCTCGTCCTGACCGAGATGGGCGATGCCCAGGGCGCCAAGGAGGCGCTGGAGCGGGCGCGCCGGTGCGACAGTCCCGCCGTGGCCCAGATGGCCGCCCAGCTGGAGCTGCCGGACTTCGCCCCCCAAGATCCGGGTACGGCCCGTGACCTGTTCGAGCTGGCGGACAGCGAGGACGACTACCGTGACCTGCTGACCTGCGGCGATCCCGACGTGGTGTCGCTGTCGGCGTTCCGGCTCTACCGGATCCACGCCGACGAGGGGGACTTCGCGGCCGCCCGCGAGGTGTGCGAGCACGCGATCGCCGTGGGCCACCCTGACCACCTGGCCACCGCCCACCGGCTGCTCGGCGCCGCCCTCGTCGATCTCGGCGAGTACGCCGAGGCGGCGGCCTCCTACGCCGAGGCCGCCGAGGACCCCCGGCCCGAGGAGCGGCTGCCCGCGCTCATCGAGCAGGCCAAGGTGACCGCGCAGCTCGGCGACGTGACGGCGACGAAGGCGATCTTCCACCGGGTGGTCGCCAGCGGCCAGCGGGAGTACGCCGTCGAGGCCCAGGCCTGCCTGGCGCAGATGCACACCGAGGCCGGGGAGGTGGGCGAGGCGCTCGCGGCGCTGCGGGCCGTACTGGAGGCGGGGGAGTCGGACTGGTCGTCGATCTCCGTCACGCTGCTCGGCCTGCTGCTCGACCGGCACCCGGACGAGCGGGAGCGCGTCATGGCGCTCGTGGCCGAGGCGGCCGAGCACGCCGACCCCGACGCGGCGTTCAAGGCCGCGCTGCTGCTCGACCACGCGGCGCGGCAGCAGCCGCTCGCCGACCCGGTGGAGGAGCAGGCGCTCCTGGACGTCGACGAGGCGCTGCGCCACCTGCAGGCGGGCGACCTGGCCGGGGCGCGGCGGCTGCTGCGCGGCGCCATCGACTCCGGCGCGGCCACGCAGTCGGTCCGGGCCATGATGACGCTGGCCGAGCTGGAGCTGGGCGCGGGCGACCGGGAGCAGGCCGACGAGCTGCTGTCCTACGTGGCCGAGGGCGACGACCTGCTGCAGGGCTTCAGCGCCGAGTTCTTCCTGCACCTGCTCCGCGAATCGGGCGACGAACCGCACCCGGTGCTGCGGGCGGTCGTCGACCACCAGCGCCTGGGCAGGGAGGAGGGGCTGGTCCGCTACCGCGAGGCCATGGAGCACCCCGCGACGGCCGCCATCGGCACCGCGGTGTTCGCGCAGGTGCTGGCCTCCATCGGGTACGACCTGTCGGACGCGGCCCGGCTGTTCCACGCGGCGGCCGACTCGGGTGACCCGCTCGCGCTCTCCTATACGGCCACCATCTTCAAGGACGTCCTGGTGAGCCAGGGCCAGACCGAGGAGGCGGTCGCGCTGCTGCGCCGGGCGCGGGCCGACGGGCATCCGGTGCTGGCGGCTTGGGTGGCGTACGGGCTGGGTGAGCTGCTCGGTGAGCGCGCGAACGATTCCGGCGAGGACGTCGGCGGAGGCCCCCCTGAGGGCTTCGGCCAGGACGGCGGCGGGGGTGTGGACGCGGGTGCGCGCGAGCTTGACCTGGCGGAGGCGCGGGCCGCGCTGACCGCCGCGATGGAGACCGGCCACCGGGGGCTCCGTCTGGAGGCGGTGGGCGCGCTGCTCGGGCTGTTCGAGCGCCAGGGTGACCTGCTGGCCGCGTGCCGCCTGCACGAGCGGCTCATCGCCGAGGGCGACCCGGTCCAGGCGCCGCGCCACGCGTGGCTGCTCGGGCTCACCCGGGTGCGGCTTGACGACCTCGACGGCGCTCGGGCCGCGTTCGGCCGCGTTCCGGAGGCCCACTCGGAGGAGAGGGAGACAGGACGCTACGCCCGGCTCCTGCTCGACCGTGACTTCCGTGCGGCGGCTGCGGCCTTTGAGGCGATATCGGATGAGGGCAGGGCGTGGATGGCGTCCATGCTCGCGCTGCAGGCCGCGCACGCCTGGCGGCGGCAGGGTGAGACGGCCGCGGCCGACGGGTCGCTGTCCCTGGTGCTCGGTGTCGGTCACCCGGACTTCCGGCAGGAGGCGGCCAGTTACCTCGGCGCCCTGCGCCATGACGCCGGCGACCCGCACGGCGCGATCGCCGCCTGGCAGCAGGCGGTGACCGGTCCGGACGAGGGCCTCGCCGCCATCGCGCGCCGCGACCTCGGCCGGGCCTGGCACGCGCTCGGCGACCTCGACGCGGCGGCGCGGACGTACCGAGAGGTACTCGCCGGGTACGGCGCGGTGCCCTCGGCGCAGGCACAGCAGCGGCCCCCGGAGGCGTACCAAGGGGCGGTGGTCGGGGACGGCGAGGTGGTGGCGCGCCAAGGGACGGTGGATCCGGTCGACGGGGTGCACGTGGCCGAGGCCGCGTTGCGGCTGGGGGAGATCCTGGTCGCGACCGGCCGGCCCGGCGAGGCCCGTGAGGTGCTGCGGGAGGTGTTCGGCGAGGTGGCGGCGGCCCCGCAGCTGGCCCGGCTGCTGCGTGACGGCGGCGATCTGGACGGCGCGCTCGTGGCCGCGGCCACCGCGGTGCGGACCGCGCCGGCCGAGGGGGCGGGGGAGGCGGGGTGCCTGCTGGGCGGGCTCCTGGCGCGGACCGGCGACCTCGCGGGCGCGCGGGCGGCGTTCGAGCGGGCCGTGGCGGCCGATCCGGAGGCGGCGGGGTCCACACTGCTGGAGGCTGGGCGCCACCTGGAGGAGGCGGGCGACCCGGAGGCCGCCCGCTCGGCCTACGAGCGCGCGGCGGCCCAGGACACCGACCGGCGGGCCGCGGCCACGGCCCGGGTCCGGCTCGGCACGGCCTCGCCGGAGGAACGGCCGTGGGTGCTGGCCGCCGAGGGCGACCGTCAGGGCGCGCTGACGGCGCTGAGCGAGCTGACCGGGTCGACGACGATGGCGGGGCTGCTGCTCGCGCTGGACGCCGGCGACATAGCCGAGGTACGCCGCCTCCTGACGGAGACGAGCGGGTTCTCCGCGGAAGGCGCCGAGACGAGCGGGTTCCCCGCCGACGACGCGTTCGCCGAGACGCTGGAGATGGCCAGGACGAGCCGGGACGAGGACTTCGCCAGGGCGCTCTACCTGCTGGTCGCCGAGGTGGGCGAGCCCCGGTGGGCCGAGCGCGCCGGTCTCCAGCTCGGCGCCGAGCTGGCCCGCGACGGTCAGTACAGCCAGGCCGAGCTGTGCTTCCTGCCCGCGACCGAGAGCGGCGACGACGAGATCGCCCTCATGGCGTGGCGCAACGTCTCCGTCGTCCGACGCCGGCGCGGCGACCTGGACGGAACCGCCGAGGCGCTGCGGGCCGCGCTGCCGGCGACCGCCGTCGAGCTGGCCGCCCTGCTGGAGGAGCGCGGCGACCTGACGGGCGCCGGTGACGTGCTCGAGCGCGGCGCCGCGGCCGGCGATCTCACCTGTCTGTGCCACCTGCTCGTCAACCTGCTCCAGCGGCAGGAGTACGCGGCCGTCGCCGCCCAGGCCGAGCTGGCCGTCGGCACCGGTGATCCCGAGACGGTGACCATGGGCTACTGGGTGTGGGGCGACGCGTGCAAGGCGACGGGTGACCTGGCGGGCGCGGTCGACATGTACCGCAAGGGGATCGACACCGGTCAGCCGATCGCCGGCATGCGCGCCGATCTCGCCGACGCCCTGCACGCTCTGGGCGACAAGGCGGCGGCCGTCGGGCAGGCGCGGCTGGCTCTCGAGTCGGGCGAGGACGACGCCGTGGCCAGGGGCGGCATCCAGCTCGGCTGCTGGCTGCACGAGGACGGTGACCCGCTCGGGGCGGCCGAGGCGTTCGGTGCCGCCGCGGGGACCGGGTCGGCGCTGGCCCAGACCGCCCTGGACAACGTGAACGCCCTGGCCTACCAGGCGTACGAGCGGGGCGAGCACGCGCTGGCCGTACAGGTGCTGTCGCATCTGGGGCCGCACGCCGGTGCCAAGGCCAGGGAGCTCGCGGAGCTCTGCGACGACCCCGAGGCCGTCCACCTCTACTACGAGCTGGTCGGCTCCGACGCCTTCACCGAGCTGGGGGTGGCCGAGCGGCTGGCCGAGCTCGGTGAGACGGAGCGGGCGCGGGCCGTCTACGAGCGGCTGAACGAGCACGAGGATCCCGATGTGCGGTTCGTCGCGGGCGGCAGGCTGCTGGCGCTCCTCGACGCCGAGGACGACTCCGCCGCCTTCTACAGCCTGGCCGAACGGCAGGCGGGTGACGCCGACAGCCCGGTGCGGTCGGTGTTCGGCAGCCTGCTCGGCATGCTCCAGGGCCGGCAGGGCGACACCGAGGCGTCGCTGCGCACGCTGCGGGAGGCGGCCGAGGGCGGTGAGCCCACCGCCCTGAGCGTGCTGGCCCAGGCCCTGGTCGGGACCGGAGAGGTGGCCGAGGGCAGGCAGGTGTACCAGCGGGTGCTGGGCGCGGGCGACGACGAGCTGGCGGCCAGGGCGATGGTCGCGCTCGGCCGCAGCTACCACGACGAGGACGAGGACGAGGCCCGCAAGTGGTACATCCGGGCGGTGAACGCGGGCACGGGACACGTCAGCGCGCTCGGCGCGATGTACCTGGGGGCGCTGGCCAAGCGGGAGCGGGACTTCCCCGAGGCGCTCGGCTGGTACCAGCGGGTCATCGACTCGGGAGACACCGAGTCGGGCATGGCGGCCGCCCATCTGGGGGAGCTCTGCTACTGGCTCAACGACCGCGACGGGGCCGTGCGCTACTACGAGCTCACTCTGGGGCTGACCGAGCAGCCCGAGCTGGTCGCCGAGGCCGCCTTCCGCCTGGGGGAGATCCGGTACGCCCACGGCGACCTCACGGTGGCCAGGCGGATGCTCCGGCTCGCCGCCGGCACCGACGACTCGACCTTCGCGGCCGACGCCGAAGAGCTCCTGGCCAAGCTGGGGTGAACTTGCGGGTAATTAAATGACCATCTAGTCTCATCTAGTCAAACATTTGAGGTGAGACTAGATGGCCAGAGTGGGACGGCCCCCGCAGGATCCCGCGCGCCAGCTGGAGCGGGCGCACCGGATTCTCGACGCCGCCGCCGAGCTGTGCCTGCGCTGGGGCTACGACAAGACGACCATCGACGACGTGGCCCGGCAGGCCGACGTCGCCAAGGGCACGATCTACCTGCACTGGAAGACCCGCGAGATGCTCTTCGCGGCGCTGATCCGCCGTGAGCGGGTCCTTCTGGTGCGTGAGGTCCGCGAGCGCGCGCCCGCGGACCTGCGCGAGCTGCTCCGGGAGCTGGTCGGTGGGCTCCTGCGCCGGCCGCTGATGAGGGCGCTGATCCTGGACGACTCGGAGGTGTTCGGCAAGCTCAGCAGGCAGAAGAAGAGCAGCCAGACCACGCTCGATCTGGGCGCCGCGTTCGGAACCTACCTCCAGGACCTGGCCGGGCGGGATGTGCTCCGCTCGGACCTGACTCCCGCCGAGCACCTCGCGACCCTCGCCTCGGTCATCTACGGGTTCCTGTTCACGCAGAAAATGATGCCCGAGCAGATGCGGATGCCGGAGGACCGGCTCGTCGAGCTGGTCGCCGACACCGGCGTCCGCGCCATGGGCACCGGCGCCACGCTGTCGGAGGACGACGCGCGGGCCGTCAGGCTGGCCACCCTCGGCTATCTCGACACCATGCGGGAGATCGCGGAGCAGAAGCTCGCGCTCTCCCTGGGCGCTAAGGAGCGTGTCACGTGAGGGTCCTCCTCCCTCTCGACGATGCCGCCGCGGACCTCGCGACAGCGGGCGGAAAGGGCGCTTCCCTGGCCAGGCTGACCAGGGCAGGACTGCCCGTTCCCGGCGGTTTCCACATCACCACCGAGGCCTATCGGGCCTTCGCCGCGGACTTCCGCGACCGGATACTCGACGCGGCCGCCGCCGGCGACGCCGCCGGGATCGCCGCCCTGTTCGCCGGGCACGACATGCCCGCCGCCGTCGCCGCGGAGATCCGCACGGCATATGAGGCGCTGGGCGACGACGTGCCGGTGGCCGTCCGCTCGTCCGCCACGGCCGAGGACCTGCCCGGCATGTCGTTCGCCGGGCAGCAGGACACCTACCTCAACATCAGGGGCGACGCGCTGCTCGACGCCGTCAAGCGCTGCTGGGCCTCGCTCTGGAACGCCCGCGCCATCGCCTACCGTGAGCAGAACGGCGTGCCGCACGACGACGTCGCGCTGGCCGTCGTCGTGCAGCGACTCGTGGACGCCGACGCGGCCGGCGTCATGTTCACCGCCAACCCGGTCAACGGCGCCCGCGACGAGATCGTCATCAACGCCTCCTGGGGCCTGGGCGAGGCGGTCGTCGGCGGCCAGGTCACCCCCGACACCGTCGTGGTCCGCCACGGCGCCGTCGCCGAGTCGCGGATCGGCGACAAGACCGTCATGACCGTACGCACGCCGTCCGGCACGCGCGAGGAGCCCGTCCCCGAGGAGCTGCGGCGCCGGGCCGTCCTCGACCCGGCGCAGACCGCCGAGCTGGCCACGCTCGGCTCGCGCATCGAGGAGCTGTACGGCACGCCGATGGACGTCGAATGGGCCAGGCGCGACGGCTCCTTCTTCATCGTCCAGGCCCGTCCGATCACCGGCATCAAGCAGCCGGTCGAGGAGTGGAACGACAGCCTCAAGGGCGAATACCTGTGGACCGGTGGCAACCTCGGCGAGGCCATCCCCGACGTGATGACGCCCGTGACCTGGTCGTTCGTCCGCATGTTCATCCATGAGGCGATGGCCGCCTCGGCGCTGCCCGGATTCGACCTGGTCGGCAACATCGGCGGCCGCTTCTACATGAACCTGAGCGTCATGTACACGATGGCCATCTCGCTCGGCATGCGGAGCCGGCTGGGCGCCGTAGAGCAGATCTTCGGCAAGCTGCCGCCCGGCCTCGACGTGCCGCTGCTGAAGGTCTCCCGCTGGGAGATCGTCAAGAAGGTCGTGCCGTTGGGGATCAACATCCAGAAGCGCGTCCGTACGAATCTCAAGGGCATGCCCGCCTTCCTCGCCACCGCGCGGCGGCGCGCGGAGGAGTTGCGCGCCCGCGTCGCCACCACGGAGACCGGCGCCGAGCTGGCCGCCCTGTGGGAGCGCGAGATCGAGCCGTACGTCGTCACCAGCTGCCGCACCCTGGAGGCGGCCGGCCGGCAGGGCGGGGCCACGCTCGTCTACACCCGCGACAAGCTGCGCAAGATGATGGGCGACGTCGACGCAGAAGCCATGCTCACCGGCGCCAACACCGACGGCGAGCTGGCCAGCCTCGGCCCGGTCATCGGGCTGGGCAGGCTGGCCAGGGGAGAGATCGACCGGGACACCTTCGCCCAGCTGTACGGGCATCGGGGGCCCCACGAGTTCGAGGTCTCCATTCCGCGCCCCGGCGAGGATCCGGCGTGGATCGACGCGCAGCTGGCCGGGCTCCGTGACGTGAGCGCCGACACCGACGCCCTCCTCGCCCGCCAGAAGAAGGCGCGCGAGGAGGCGTGGGCGCGGTTCGCCCAGCGTTACCCCCGCCAGGAAGCCAGGATGCGGGACCGGGTCACCCGATGGAACAAGGTCGTCCGCGACCGCGAGACCGCCCGGTCGGAGAACATGCGGGCGTTCTGGGTGCTGCGCGCCTTCGTGCTGCGGGCCGGGGAGCTCACGGGGCACGGCGACGACCTGTTCTTCCTCTACCTGGAGGAGATCCTCGGCCTCCTGCGCGGCGACGCCTCCGCGCTGGAGCGGGTTGCGGCCCGGCGGGCGACCTACGAGATGTACGCGGCGCTGCCGCCGTACCCGACGCTAATCGTCGGGCACTTCGACCCGGTGCGCTGGGCCGCCGACCCCGACCGGCGCGGCGACATCTACGACGCGCGCGGTGGGAGCGTGCCCGTCAGCGACACGGTCACCGGCTTCCCCGGCGCGCCGGGCATCGTCGAGGGGATCGCCCGGGTGATCTCCTCGCCTGAGGACGGCGACCGGCTCAAGCCCGGCGAGATCCTCGTGACGACGCTGACCAACATCGGCTGGACCCCGATGTTCCCGCGCGCCGCCGCCGTGGTGACGGACATGGGGGCGCCGCTGTCGCACGCCTCGATCGTGGCCCGCGAGCTGGGCATACCGGCGGTGGTCGGCACGGGGAACGCGACGATGCGGCTGCACGACGGCGACCGCGTCCGGGTGGACGGCGAGGCGGGCACGGTCGAGCTGCTGGGCTGAGGGGTGCTCGGGCGGCCGTCGGGTAGGCCGGAGATCGTGCACGCATCCGGTCGCCGCGCCTGGCATGAGCTGCCCCGCCCCCTGGTGGAGGAGGCGGAACGCCGCCTCGGCTCCGCCGTACGCGGCTTCGAAGAGCGCCGGGGCGGCTTCTCGTACGGCGTGCTGGGCGTGGCCACCCTGGACGGCGGCGAGCGGGTGTTCGTCAAGGCCGTACCCGCGGACTCCGGCCACGCGGCCGACTACCGCTCGGAGGCGATCGTCGCGGCGGCGCTGCCCGCCGGGGTTCCGGCGCCGCGCTTCGTTTCTCCTGCGAGGCCGGCGGGTGGGTGCTGCTCTGCTCCGACGTCGCGCCCGGCAGGCTCCCGCACGCCCCCCACCTGAGGGAGCGGCGCGAGCACTCACGCCGGGCCACGATCGGCCGGCTGCGCGGCCGGTGGGGATGACCTGCTAGGCGGCTGACTTGCCGAGGAAGCCCGAGGTGCTGAGCCAGTCGGCGGAGACCTTGTCCGGCTCCTCGCCGTCGACGTCGACCCGGGCGTTGAGCTTGCGCATGGTCGTGTCGTCCAGCTTGGCGATCACCGGCTTGAGCACCTTCTCCAGCGCCGGGTACTTCTGGTAGGTCTCGTCCCGTACGTTGACGGCGGCGTTGTAGATCGGGAAGAAGTGCTTGTCGTCCTGCAGCACGGTCAGGCCGAGCGCGGCGATGCGCCCGTCGGTGGTGTACACCTCGCCGAAGTTGCAGGTCTGGCCCTTGTCGGTCTCGGTGTAGACGACACCGGTGTCCAGCTGGCTGATCTTGTCCTTCGGGATGTTCAGGCCGTACGCCTTGGACAGCCCCGGCAGGCCGTCGTCACGGGTCGAGAACTCCGACTCGACGCACAGCGACGCCTCATTGGGGTTGGTCTTGGCGAGTTTCGCCACGTCGGAGACCGTCTTGACGCCCAGCTGCCGGGCCTTCTCGGAGCGGATCGCCAGGGCGTAGGTGTTGTTCAGCGGCGTCGGCCCGATCCAGCGGATCTTGTTCTTCGCCAGGTCCTCCTCCGAGGTGGCCTTGAACTGCTTGGCCGAGTCCGGGATGGGGGTGGCGTTCTTCAGGTGCTCGATCCAGCCGGTGCCCGAGTAGTCCCAGTACATGTCGATCGCCTTGGACGTCAGCGCCTGGCGGTTCGGCACGGTGCCGCCGAGGTTGGTCTTGTCCACGACCTCGGCCCCGTGCGCCTTGAGCAGCTGCACGGCGATCTGGCCGAGCACGATGTTCTCGGTGAAGTCCTTGGAGCCGATGACGAACTTCGCGCCGGACAGCTCGTCGCCCGCGCTGGCGGCCTCGACGGCGTCGCCCGAGCCGCAGGCGCTCGTGGCGGTCAGGGTCAGGGCGGCGGCGGAGAGCAGGGTGAACGTCTTGCGGACACGCATACGAAAAACACCTCTTGAAGCTGGCTTACGGTACTTGCGGTACGAGAGGGGGACTCAGATGCCGCGCGGCTTGAGCAGGTTCTCGGCGAGCCCGCCGAGCCAGTCGATGAAGAAGGCGATGCTCGCCGTCAGCACGGCGCCCGCGATGGTCACGGGCATGCGGTTCAGCTTGAGCCCGTTGATGATCAGCTCGCCGAAGCCGCCCGCGGCGACGAACGCGCCGAGCGTGGCGACGCCGACGGTCAGCACGAGCGCGGTCCGCAGCCCGGCGAGGATCGCCGGCACGGCCAGCTTGAGCTCCACGCGGCGCAGAATCTGTCCCCTGGTCATCCCCATGCCGCGCGCGGCCTCGATGAGCGCCGGGTCGACCTGCTGCACGCCGACCATCGTGTTGCGCAGTACGGGCAGCACCGCGTAGGCGACCAGGCCGACCAGGGCGGTCTGGAAGCCGACCCCCAGCAGGAACGTGCACAGCACGAGCAGCCCGATGCACGGTATCGCCTGGCCCAGGTTGGCCACGGTGAGGATGACGGGGGTGATCAGCCGGTTGCGGGCCCGGGAGGCGACGATGCCCAGGGGGATCGCGATGACCACCACGAGCGCGGTCGCCACGAGCGTCATCTGGATGTGCTCGACGGCCTTGGCGAACAGGACCTCACGGGTGAGGCTGCGGCTCTCGATCGAGTCGAGGTTCTGCGCGCCTAGCCAGGCGTACAGGGCGAGCAGTACGCCGCAGAGGGCGATGGGGGTGATGGCGTACCGCAGACCTGGCACGCGCCCGAGCGAGCGGGGCCGGCCTGCGCCGAGGGTCGCGGTGGTCACGTGCCGACCGCCTCCCCTCGTGCGGCGTCCGGCACGGGCGCGGTCCTCACCGGCGTCGATCCGGATCCCACCGACTGCAGCCGCGGGGCGGGTGCTGGTTCGGTTCCCACGGCCTCGCACAGCGCGCCGTAGGTGAGGACGCCGGACGGCGAGCCGCAGCGGTCGGTGCCGTGCGCGAGCATGACGTCCAGCGCCTCGCGCAGGCTGGCGTCCGCGGCGATCTGCGGCAGGTTCGCGCTACCCGGCTGCTGCCCGCACTCCACGTCGGCCACGCGCAGCAGCGCGAGACGCTTGAGGGTGGCGTCCGCGCCGATGAAGCCGGCGACGTAGTCGTCCGCCGGGTTGGCCAGGATGTTCGCGGGGGTGTCGTACTGGGCGATGTGCGATCGCTCCTTGAGCACGGCGATGCGGTCGCCGAGCTTGATGGCCTCCTCGAAGTCGTGCGTGACGAAGATGATCGTCTTACGCAGCTGCTTCTGGAGCTTGACGAACTCGTTCTGCAGGTGCTCGCGGGTGATGGGGTCGGTCGCGCCGAAGGGCTCGTCCATCAGCATCACGGGGGGATCGGCCGCCAGCGCCCTGGCGACGCCCACACGCTGCTGCTGCCCGCCGGACAGCTCGCGGGGATAGCGGTCGTGGAAGGCCGACGCCTCCAGGTTGACCAGGGAGAGCAGCTCCTCCACCCGGTCGGCGGTCTTGGCGGCGCTCCAGCCGAGCAGGTTCGGCACCAGGCCGATGTTCTGGCCGATGGTCAGATGCGGGAACAGTCCCACCTGCTGGATGGCATAGCCGATGTGCCTGCGGAGCTCGTCGGGATGCAGGCTCAGCACGTCCTCGCCGCCGATGCGGATCTCGCCCGACGTGGGCTCGACCAGGCGGTTGATCATCTTCATCGTGGTCGTCTTGCCGCACCCGGACGGGCCGACGAAGACCACGAGCTCGCCGGCGGGGATGTCGAGGTCGACGTGGTCCACCGCGGGCGCGGGCTGTCCTGGGTAGTGCTTGGTCAGCGCCCGCAGCTCGATGCTTGCGCCTCCGGTGTCACGATCGAACACGAAGCCCCCTGGGAATGGTCAGTTGACGTACGGCGAAGAAGAACAGGTCGAACAGCACGGCGATGACCACGATGCCGAGCGTGCCGGCGAGCGTCGCGTTGAGCGCGTTCACCGAGCCCAGCCGGGACAGGCCTTCGAAGATCTGCGTGCCGAGGCCGGGGCCGTCGACGTAGGCGGCGATGGCCGCGATGCCGATGAGCATCTGCGTGGCCACGCGCACCCCGGTGAGGATCAGCGGCCAGGCCAGTGGCAGCCGCACTTTCAGCAGGACGCGGGTCCGGCTCATGCCCATCCCGCGTCCCGCCTCCACCATGGAGGCGTCGACGCCGCGCAGCCCGGCCACCGTGTTCCTGATGATCGGCAGGAACGCGTACGCGGTCAGCGCGACCAGCGTGGATCCCCAGCCGAGTCCGGTGATCGGGATGAGCAGGGTGAGCAGGGCGAGGGACGGGACCGTCAGGATCGCGGCGGAGATCGCCAGCGAGATTCCCCGGGTTTTCGGAAGGTCGTGGGCGAGCAGCCCGATGCCGACGCCGACTGCCGTGGAGACGCCGATGGCGACGCCCACGACGAGGGCGTGTTCCCCGGCGGCCAGCGAGAGGGTGTCCCAACGTGAGACGACGTACTCGCTGAAATTCATAGAGTGACCGCCTTTACTTACGCTTGCATGAGTCCGTAAACGTACGTGACTATGTGCTGTCAGCGCAAAGTCAGCCGAGGTCAGAGGCATGCACGGGTGCTCGTGAAGCCCTGTCCATTGCGGAAATGCGTCCGTTTTGGCAAGGTTTGACGGTGGCGTGCCCCCTCACCCTGGCCGGCCGCCCCGTACATGAGACGCTTGATCGCCAGACCACCAAACTGGCCAGGCAGCTGGTGCGGAGCTTCGCCGAGGAGATCCCGATCTACCGGCGCCTGCCCAGGGAGGAGCTCGACGGCGACATCACCCGGATCACCGAGGACAACCTGCGGCTGATCTCCCGGATGTTCCGCGACGGCCGCCCGCCGACCAGGGCGGAGCTGGCGCCGCTGCGCTCCTCGTCCGCGCGCCGGGCCCGGGAGGGTGTGCCGCTGGACGACCTGCTCACCGCCTATGCCCGCGGGGCGCGGATGGTGTGGGAGCACCTGTTCGCCGCTGCGACGCCGGCCGACTTCGAGGACGTCCTGGCGGCCAACCGGCTCATCCTCGTCTACACGCAGGCGGTGACGAGCGCCGTGTGCACGGCGTACCTGGAAGAGCGCGAGAGCATGCTCAGCCATGAGCGGCACACCATGCACGCGACGGTGTCCGCGCTGCTCGCGGGCGACAGCGCGGCTCTGGCGGGGGTACGGCTCGCACGGCGCTACCTCGTGCTGGCCGTCGCGGCGGGCCGGCACGCCGACGAGGACTCCGACGAGCCGGGCGGGTCCATCGCCGGGCGGCGCAAGCTGCACCGGATCACCACCGCGCTGCGCCGGCACGCCAGGGAGCCGGTGCTGTCGGTGCTCGACACCACGGGCGGGCTCGTGCTGGTGCCGTGCGGCGGCGACCCGCTGGACGGGCGCCTTGCTCATGTCGGCGAGATGGCCGCCGCGACTCGTGCCGACATGAGCAAGGCCGCTGGGGTGCCGGTGTGGGTCGCCGCCGAGCTCGCCCCGCCCACCGGGGTGCCGGCCGCGGCCAAACTGGCGGAAGAGGTGCTGGAGGTGGTGCAGCTCTTCCAGCGGCCGCCCGGCGCGTACCGGCTGGCCGACGTGCTGCTCGAATACCAGCTCACCCGGTCGAGCGAGGCGACGGCGGCGCTGGCCGGGCTGCTCGATCCGCTGCTGGACAATCCCGACCTGCTCAGGACGCTCAAGGTGTACCTGGACACGGGGCTCGACCGGCGGCGGTCGGCCTCACTCCTGCACGTGCACCCGAACACGGTCGACTACCGCCTGCGCAGGGCCGTCAGCCTGACCGGGCTGGATCCCGTCGACCCCGCGCATCTCCAGCGCATCGGCGCGGCGCTGGCCGCCCGTCGCCGGCTCGGCCACCGCCACTGACCCGTCTTTCCGCCGTCTCAGACGCCTGAGACGGCGGCCGTGACCACGGTGGCGAAGTTGCTCATGCCGAGCGCGTTCGGGTGGAAGGGGGCGGCCGGCGCGGCCGGGACGTACGGCTCGATCCACCGCACACCCGGCGACGCGCACGGGTCGTGGCCGACGCTCGGGGTCTGCAGGTCGATGAAGCCGACGCCGGCGGCGGACGCCTGCTCGGCCAGCATCTGGTTGAAGTACCGCAGGGTGGCGCGGATGTAGTTGGCGTCGGCCTTGATGATCGGGACGCGCGGGTAGCAGCCGTTCGGCGGGGCGTAGGTGGCGTAGCCGACCATGAAGATCCGGGCCTGCGGGGCGCGGGCCCGGATGTCGCTCATGAGCGTGGTCAGGCGCGAGCGCAGCGCGTCCGTCTTCACCCGCCAGCTGTCCTGGCCGTCCACGATGTAGTCGTCGTTGCAGGCGTCTCCGACGGGCGGCGGCAGCAGGTTCAGGCAGTCCTCGATGAAGCCCGTCAGGCCGACGTCGTTCGCCCCGATCTGCACGGTGACGAGGGTGGTGTCCTGGCTGAGCGCGTCGAGCTGCGGCGCGACCGAGCCGAGGTCCGTGCTCTGCCTCTGGTACATGTCGCCGGTGTCGGCGCCGGAGCACGTGACGTCGCGGAACGTACGGGCGCCGATGGCCTGCGCCGTCAGGTGGGCGTAGTTGTGGTCGGAGCGCCAGCAGCCGAGGTCGGGGATGACCTGGTTGGGCACGAGTGGTCCCGAGGCGGCCGAGTCGCCGAGGGCCACGTACACGTCGCTCTGCGCGGCCTGGGCGCCGGGAGCGAGACCTAACGCCAGGACGGCCGCTGCGAGCACGGTCAACATCCGTCGGACCATGGAGACTCCTTGGGCAAGGGGTGGTGGGGGGTGAGGAGTTCGACGCGCAGACAAACGATGAGCCGCAAAGGTCATTCTGTGAATTGGACCGGGCGGTAAATCCGGGCGGTCAAATCTGTGACGCCTCACAAATCCCGGCCGATCGCGGTCGCTCCCGTGCGCTCGCCCTCACGTAGCCGGGCGATGGGGAGCAGCATGGCGGCGGTCAGCCCGCTGAGCAGGCCGAACGCCAGGTGGAAGTCTCCTGTGGCGTCACGTAGCGCTCCTACCAGCACGGGCACCAACGCGGCGCAGGCGTAGCCGACGAAGAACGCCATCGCGCTGATCCGCCCGGCCTCGGCGGCGTCGCGGCTCACCACCACGGGCAGCGTCAGGACGAGCGTGAACAGCCCGCCGTGACCGACGCCCAGGGCGGCGATCCACACCCAGGTGGCCGTCGCCGGTGCCGCCGCCAGCCCCGCGAACCCGATCGCGGTCAACGCCGTCGTCAGCACCAGCCCGGCGCGCCGGTCCCGCCCCTCGCCCAGCAGCGCCGGTACGGCCAGCATGGCGACGACCTGGATGGAGATCATGACGGTCAGCAGCACGCCCGCAGCGGTGGCGTCACGGTGCCCGTCCTCGTGGAGCAGGGGGACGACCCAGGCGAGTTCGCAGTAGTACAGGGCGGAGTTGACGGCGGACAGCACGGTGATGCGCCAGGCCAGACCGCTCCGCCAGGGCAGCCCCTTGGTGACAGGGCCCGCTGGAGTCGCCGCCTGGGGCGCATCGGTCTGGCTCGCACCGGGTCGGTTCGTACCTGCGAGGGCGGGGGTGCTGTCGAGGTTCAGGGAGGTGCGGGAGGCCGACCAGATCGCCATGCCCGCCACCGCGAGCACCGACCAGGAGGCCAGCGCGCCCGGCCAGGAGCCGAGGGCGTCGGCGAGGGGCGCCGTCACCCCGGCCGCGACCGCGCCGCCCAGGCCGAGGCCGGCGGTGTAGATGCCGGTGACCAGGCCGGCGCGGTCGGCGAAGCGGGTCTTGACCACGGCCGGGAGCAACGTCTGCGCGATCGCGATCCCGGCGCCGACGGCCGCCGCGCAGATCAGCTGCAGCCAGGCGGAGCCGCCGAAGACGCGGGCCGCCGTCGCCACGGCGATGACGGCCAGCCCGAGCAGCACGCCGTGCCGCAGCCCGTACCTGCGGCCGACCACGGCGGCCAGCGGCGCGCAGACCCCCATGGCCAGCGTCGGGATGGTCGTCAGCAGCGCCACTCCCGTGGCGGACAGGTCGAGGTCGGTTCGGATGCGGTCCACCAGAGGGGACACCGCGGCGATCGCCGGTCGCAGGTTCGCCGCGGCGACGAACAGCGCGACGGCGGCCGCGCCGAGGGCGGTACGCGTCATGGAGGGCTCCCAGTTGATCTCGGATATTTTCCATCCGAGTTCTATCACGGACATTCGTTGTCCGGAATGGGTAGGCTGCCTCACATGAAGATGTCCAACGGAGTGGAGTGGGCGCTGCACAGCTGCGTCACGCTCAGCCAGAGCCGGGACCCGGTGCCCGCGGCGCGGCTCGCGGAGCTGCACGGCACCCCGCCGGCGTACCTGGCCAAGCACCTCCAGGCGCTCTCCCGAGCGGGCATCGTACGGTCTACGGCCGGGCAGGTCGGCGGCTACCTCCTCACCCGGCCGGCCGCGGCGATCACCGTGCTGGAGGTGGTCCAGGCCATCGACGGTGACTCGCCCGCCTACCGGTGCACGGAGATCCGGCAGCAGGGGCCGCTGGCCGTACCGGCCGAACGGTGTGACCGGCCGTGCGCGATCGCCCGCGCGATGGCGCTGGCCCAGGAGGCCTGGTCCGGCGCGCTGGCGGGCATCACGATCGCGGACCTGGCGGCGGGCATCGACGCCGACAGCGACGGTACGGCCATGGCCGACGTACGCCGCTGGCTGGCCACCCCCGCGTGACCTGCGGCCCACAACGCCCGCGGCGTCTTGTGGTCAGCGCGTCTGCGCTGAGAGTCGTTCGCGGCCGGTCGCGGGTGACCGTATCCAGTATGGTCGGGCCGATCGGCCGGTTGTCCTGGCGCGAGAGGAACCTCGAATGCCCCATGCGGCCAGACCCACCGTCACCTTGCACGATGTGGCCGCGGCGGCCGGGGTCTCGGTCGCGACCGCGTCCCGGGTGCTGGGCGGCAGTTCCCGTACGGTCGCGCCCGAGTACGAGCGGCGGGTGCTCGCCGCCGCGGCCGAGCTGCGCTACACCGCCGACCTGTCGGCCAGGGCGATGCGCAGGGCCGGCGACGCGATCACGCTGGTCGTGGACGACCTCACCACGCCGTCGATGGGGATGATCGTGGCGGCGATGGAGCGGCGGGCCCGTGCGGCCGGGGCGTTCGTCACTGTTTCGGCAACTCGGGCGACGCCCGAACGGCAGCTCGAAACCGTTCGCCTGCTCCGTGCGCTGCGCCCCCGGGCCCTCGTGCTCACCTCCAGCCGGTTGGTGGCCAACGCGATCGAGGGCCGCCTGTTCAAGGAGCTGCAGGCGTACGAGCGCGAAGGCGGCCGGGTCGTGATCGTCGGCGTCGCCGAGGAGTCCTTCGACTCGATCGAGTTCGACGATCAGGGCGCCGCTCGGGCGCTCGGCGCGTTCGTCGCGGAGTCGGGGCATCGGCGGGTGGTGATCTTCGGTGGAGCCCGTGAATGGGCCAACCTGTCCGCGCGCGTTTCGGGATTCACCGAGGGGCTGGTCGGCGGTGGGGTCGAGGATCGGCACATCCGGATCATGGACTGCGAGATCAGCCGCCAGGGCGGGTTCGACGCGGCGCGGCGGCTGGTCGCCGAGGGGTTGGGGGAGACGGACGCGGTTCTCGCCGTCAACGACGTAGTGGCGATCGGGGCGATGTCGGCTTTCCGGGCCGCCGGTGTGCGGGTGCCCGCTGATGTCTCGGTAACCGGGATCGACGACATTCAACTGGCCGTCGACGTGACGCCTCGATTGACGACCGTGGCGCTTCCGCTGGCGCGTGTCGGTGCCGAGTCGATCCGCCTGGCGCTGGCCGAACGCACGGCACCCGCGCATCTGACCGTGCAGGGCGAGCTCGTCGTCCGGGAAAGCACGGCTCACCGCCTCTGACCAGCCGGCCCGAGTACCCCGCCGCGCCTCACCTCGGCAGGCCCACGGGTCCGTGCCTCGGCAAGCCCACGGCCTCGCCTCGGGAATCCCATCGGCCTCACTGGGCAGTCCCATCGGCCTCACCCGGCGGCCCCAGGGGTCTCGTCTGCCCCGAAGCCGGCTCTTGACGCTCGCGTAACCGCCATGCAGACTGCGGAATACGTTTTCCCAGCCACGTCAAGCCGCCCAGGAGGCCAGGCACACATGTCCCCACGCAGTTACCGGACCGCCATCGTCGGAACCGGCGGGATCGCCACCGCCCACGCGGAGGCCGTGCGGGCGTCCGGCGGGCGGGCCCGCCTCGTCGCCACGGCCGACGTGGACCTCGACCGGGCCAAGGCGTTCGCCGAGACCTGGGACGCGCCCCGGGCGTACGCGAGCCTGGAAGAGCTGCTGGCCGAGGAGCAGGTGGACCTGGTCTGCCTGTGCACCCCGCCCGAGCAGCACGCGCCGCTGGCGGCGCGCTGCCTGGAGGCCGGGGTCACGGCGCTGGTGGAGAAGCCGCCCACGCTCTCGCTGGCGGAGTTCGCCGAGCTTCGCGAGGCGGAGAGCCGCTCGACGGCGCACGTGGCGACCGTCTTCCAGCACCGCTTCGGCCCCGCCGCTGTCCGGCTGCGCCGGCTCGTGGCGGCCGGTGAGCTCGGCCGGCCGCTGCTGGCGACCTGCGTCACCCAGTGGTACCGCGACGAGGCCTACTTCGCGGCGCCCTGGCGCGGCACCTGGGAGAAGGAGGGTGGCGGGCCGACGATGGGCCATGGCATCCACCAGTTCGACCTGCTGCTGTCGGTGCTCGGACCCTGGGAGGAGGTCACCGCGCTGGCCGCCCGCCAGGCCCGCGCCACCGACACCGAGGACGTGTCGATGGCGCTGGTGCGGTTCGAGAACGGCGCGCTGGCCTCGGTGGTCAACTCGGTGATCTCGCCGAGGCAGACCTCCGAGCTCAGGTTCGACTTCGAGCGGGCCACGGTCGAGGTGGCGCACCTGTACGGCTACACCGACGAGGACTGGACGCTGACCCCGGCCCCCGGTCACGAGGAGATCGCCTGGACGCCGGGGCCGGTCACCGCCCCGAGCGGGCACGGCGACCAGCTCGCGGCGGTGCTCGACGCGCTCGACCAGGGCGAGCCGCCACCGGTGACGCTCCAGGACGCCGAGCGGACGATGGAGTTCATCGCCGCGCTGTACGCCTCCGCCTTCACCGGCGAGCGCATCAAGGCAGGCCAGATCAGCCCGGCCAGCCCGTTCTGGCGGCGAATGGATGGAAGCGGTACGCCATGGGACAAGGCGGGTGCGCGATGACGCTCCAGGTCTGCCACACGCTCGACCGGTCGATCGCCGTCACGGCGGGGGACGTCGAGCTGTTCACCTACACCTACCGGCCCGATACTCCCACGCTGGAGTCGCCCAAGCCGTACCTGCACCCGATCAGGACCCTGGCCGGTGAGGTCGTGTCGCTGTTCAGGCCGCACGACCACGTCTGGCACAAGGGGATCGCCTGGTCCCTGCCGCACGTGGGCGAGCACAACTTCTGGGGCGGCCCCACGTACGTCCACGGCAGCTTCTACGTACAGCTCGACAACAACGGCAGCGCCGTGCACCAGGAGCTGACCACGCTGTCGGCGGAGGGCGAACGCGCCGAGATCGGGCACCGGCTCGGCTGGCGCTCCCAGGCCGGGCAGCCGGTCATCGACGAGCGGCGCACGCTGACGGCCCAGGTGCTGGACGACGCGACCTGGGTGCTGGTCTTCGAGACGGCCATGACCAACGTCTCGGGAGCCGCGCTCGACATCGGCTCGCCGACCACCAAGGGCCGCGAGAACGCCGGCTACGGCGGCCTGTTCTGGCGCGGCCCGAGATCGTTCACCCAGGGCATCGTTCAGTCGCCGACCGGCGCCGGAACCGGGGACGACCTGCGAGGGACGCGGGCGGAGTGGTTCGGCTTCCGCGGCCGGCACGACGGGAGCGGCGGCTGGTCGACCATCGTCATGGTCGACGACGCCGCCAACCCCCAGCACCCGCCGCAGTGGTTCGTCCGCAGTGAGGAGTTCGCCTGCCTGTGCCCGGCGCCGTTCTTCAGCGAGGAACTGCGGGTCGCGGACGGGGAGACGGTCGGCTTCCGGTACGCGGTCGTGGTGGCCGCCGGAGACCACGGCGAGGAAGGCGCCCGGCACCTGGCCGACCAGGGCCGTGACGCGTTGGGGGTGCGCTCATGACCTTCCCCGGCGGCACGTCGGTCACCCGGTTGTCGGTCTACTCGGGCGCGTGCTCCGATGGCCTGGAAGGCGGCACACCGCACATGCACACCGCCTCCACCGAGGCGTACGTCGTCATCGGCGGTAGCGGCGCGTTGCAGACCTTGGACATGCGCGGTTTCCGGGAGACGGAGCTGAGCCGCGGTTCGACGGTGTGGTTCACGCCGGGCACGATCCACCGGGCGATCAACCGAGGTGGTCTGGAGGTGGTCGTGGTGATGCAGAACGCCGGGCTGCCCGAGGCGGGTGACGCGGTGATGACGTTCCCGCCGGAGATCGTGGCCGACGCGGCCCGTTACCGCGAGGCGGCCACGCTGCCTGCCGGCGCGGGGGTGGAGGAGGCGGTGCGGCGTCGGCGTGATCTGGCCGTGGCGGGGTTCCTGCGGCTGGCCGAGAGCCTGGCCGACGGGGATCAGGGACCGTTGCGGGAGTTCTATGACAGCGCGGTCGCGTTGGTGCGTCCCGCGGTCGCGGGCTGGCGGCGTACCTGGGAGGACACCGTCGCCCGGCAGACCCACCACACCGCCGAGGTGCTCGACGCGCTGGAACGCGGCGACGGGACGCACCTGCGCGAGGCCACGCTGCTCGAATCCCCGCCCGAAGCCCGCTGGGGCATGTGCGGCCGCCTGCACACTCACGACGTCGCCCACCCGCAGGTCCACTCGGCCCCCAGCTGACCACGCTCCCCGCCGACCCACCGCTTCTTCTCCCTGGATCAGACGGGGCTGAAACAATGTGCGGCATGGCCGAAGCCTCGCCTGAAGGGCGTCCGTCACCGGCGACCCTGCACGATGTCGCGCGGGAGGCGGGCGTCTCCATCGCCACGGCGTCGCGCGCGCTCAACGGCAGCACACGCAACGTCCGTACGGAGAACGTCTCCCGGGTGCTGGCGGCGGCGGCCAAGCTCGACTACGAGCCGCACCTGTCGGCCCAGGCGATCGCCAAGGGCTCGACGCGCACGGCGGCCTTGGTGGTGGGCGACGTGGCCGACCCCTACTTCTCCGCCATCGCCGCCGGGGTCAGCCGGGTGGCCGAGGCGGCCGGACTCATCGTCACCATGGCCGTCGCCGACCGGTCACCCGACCGCGAGCTCGAGATCGTCAGAACGGTACGTGGCCAGCGCCCGCGCGTCATCATCATCGCGGGCAGCCGCGTCGAGGGCGCCGGCACGCGTGAGGCGCTGGTCGAGGAGCTCGAGCAGTACCGCACGGCCGGTGGGCGCGTCGTGCTGATCAGCCAGCAGGACCTGCCGTTCGCCACCGTCACCATCGACAACCGCGGCGGGGCCAGGCGGCTCGCCCGCGCGCTGGCCGGGGTGGGGTACCGGCGGTTCGCGGTCGTCCACGCCCCCGACCGGGTCCGCACCTCCCGGGACCGGGTGGACGGCTTCACCGAAGGGCTGCGCGAGGTGGGCATCGCCCTGGACGGCCGGTTCCTGCTGGAGACGGAGTTCACCCGCGCCGGCGGCTACGAGGCGGCCCGCGAGCTGGCCGGACGCGGGCTAGAAGGGATCGAGGTCGTCTTCGCGGTCAACGACGTGATGGCGATCGGCGCGATGACGGCCTTCCGCGACGCCGGGCTGGTGCCGGGCGAGGACATCGCGGTCGCCGGGTTCGACGACATCGGCTCGGCGGTGGACGTCGTGCCGGCGCTCACCTCCGTGGCCGTGCCCCTGGAGGAGGCCGGCGCGAGCGCGATGCGCCTCGCACTCGCCGAGAGCGCGGGCTCCGAGGGCGTGGAGTCCGAGAGCGCGGAACCCGAGAGCGCGGAACCCGTACGGATCGAGCCCTTGAAGGTCGGATCCGCGCGGATCGAGACGCGGGTGATCCTCCGCGAGAGCACCCCTCCCCGGCCGCGTTGATCGCGAGCCGTATTATCCGCTTATGTCATCCCTGCGCCTCCCACCTGCCGATACCGCATTGTCCGCCCACACCGGCTGGACCCGGGCGCACTGGGAGGCCGTGGCGGATCACCTGCTGGAATCCGTGGTGCCGTACGCGACCGACGACTTCGCGCAATACCGCATGCCGGGCAGGGAGAGCCGGTCGGGGACGGTGAGTGACGGTCTGGAGGGGTACGCCCGCACGTTCCTGCTGGCCGCGTTCCGGATCGCCGGAGCGGGCGGTGCGGTGCCGCCCGTTCTCCTGGAGCGGTACGCCCGAGGGCTGGTGGCGGGGACCGATCCGGCGCACCCGTACGCCTGGCCGCCGCTGACCGACATGTCCCAGCCGCTGGTGGAGGCGGCCTCGATCGCGCTGGCCCTGCACGAGACCCGGCCCTGGCTGTACGACCGGCTGTCCCCGGCCGAGCAGGAGCGGGTGGTGGCCTGGTTGGGGGGCTTCGTCGGCAGGCGGACGCCGGACAACAACTGGGTGCTGTTCCGGGTGGTCGTCGAGCAGTTCCTGGCCGAGGTGGGCGGGCCGTACAAGCCCGACGAGATCACCGGCGGCCTGGAGCGGATCGAGGAGTGGTACGTCGGGGACGGCTGGTACTCCGACGGCGCGGGCAAGAACTTCGACTACTACGCGGGCTGGGCCTTGCACCTCTACCCGCTGCTGTGGGCCAGGATGGCCGGGGACGCGGCCCGCCTGGAGCGTTACGGCGAGCGGCTGCGGGTCTTCCTGGGTCAGTACCAGCACCTGTTCGCCGCCGACGGCGGGCCCGTGCATCAGGGGCGGTCGCTGACCTACCGGTTCGCCACGGCCGCGCCGCTCTGGCTGGGCGCGCTGACCGGCTCCTCGCCGCTCCCGCCCGGCCGGACCCGGCGGATCGCCAGCGGGGTGCTGCGCCACTTCGTCGAGCGGGGCGTGCCGGACGAGCGGGGGCTGCTGACGCTCGGTTGGTACGACACGTTCCTGCCGGTCACGCAGAGCTACTCGGGGCCGGGCTCGCCCTACTGGGCCAGCAAGGCGTTCCTCGGCCTGCTGCTGCCCCCCGAACACCCGGTATGGACGGACGCCGAGGTCCCGGCGCCGATCGACCTCGCGGACCAGGCGGTGGCGATGCGCCCGCCGGGGTGGCTGCTGCACGCCACCCGCGAGGACGGCGTGGTCCGGCTGGTCAACCACGGCAGCGACCGGGACCGGATCCAAGACCCCTCGGGGGTGCCGGACCCGCACTATCTCAAGCTCGCCTACACCAGCCACACCGGCCCCAACCTGGCCGAGACGGCCGGCAACGAGGCTGCCGGCAACGAGGCTGCCTGTATCGACGGGAAGGCGGTCGGCGTCGACGGGGAAGTGGTCGTCGTCGCGCCGGACGGCGCCGTCTCCCGCAGGCGCCGCATCGAGCCGCTCACGACGCAGGATCGGTTCGCCGCCTCCGCCTACCGCGACGACCTGCCGGCCGGGCCGGTCCACGTGGTGACGGCCTCGGTGGTGGACGGGGCGGCCGAGGTACGGATCCACCGGGTCACCGCGCCGGCCGGACACCAGGTCAGAGACGGTGGCCACGCCATCGCGGGAGAGGAGCCGCCCACGGCGCGCAGCGGCGAGCTCTGGGCGTCGGCGCGGCGGGCGGACGGGCTGGTCAGCGTGGTGCGCGGGCTGCACGGCTACACGGCGGCCGGGGTGGCGGCCGCTGAGGGCGCGAACGCCTTCGGACGGCACTCGGCCACCCCGTACGTGCTCGCGGACGCCCACCCGGGCGGGACCGCCGTGTACGTCAGCCTCGTCCTGCTCACCGGCGCGGACGAGGCGCGGCCCCCGGAGGTACGGGTCGACGGCGACCAGGTCACCCTCGACCTGCCGGGCGGCGACTCGGCGACGGTCCGCCTCACCGAGACCCCCACCTGCGTCCGCGTGAAAGGCGGCACATGGACGGACTCACCCCCGCGTTGAAGTGCCCGCGTAACCGTCCACCTACCTGAGGAGCCTGCCTGATGTCACGGCCACCCGTCGCGGTCTTCGCGATCGCGCCCTGGGCCTTCCACGACGTCTTCCCCGCCGACCTCGTCGACCGGTTGCGGCAGTCGGTGGAGGTCGACGCGACGGTGACGTTCACCTCGTTCGAGGGCGAGGAGGCGGCGCGGGCGCTGGCCGGGGTGGAGATCCTGCTGACCGGGTGGGGCTGCCCGCGGATCGACGCCGAGGTGCTGGAGGCGGCGCCCGGCCTGCGGGCCGTCGTCCACGCCGCCGGCACCGTCAAGGCGATCGTCGATCCCGTCGTGTTCGAGCGGGGAATCCTCGTGTCGTCCGCGGCGGAGGCGAACGCCGTGCCCGTCGCCGAGTACACCATCGCCATGCTGGTGCTCGGCGCGAAACGGGTCTTCGAGCGGGCCGGTCACTACGCGGCCGGCGCCGACCGGTCCGCCTGGCAGCAGGGGGCGGGCACCGGGCTGTACGACCGCACCGTGGGCGTGATCGGGGCCTCCCGGGTGGGCCGGCACGTGCTGCGGCGGCTGCGCACCTTCGAGGTCGACGTCCTGCTGTCCGACCCCTACGTCTCGCCGGAGGAGGCGGCCGAAATGGGGGCCGAGCTGGTCGACCTGGACGAGCTGTGCCGGCGCAGCGATCTGGTCACCGTGCACGCCCCGGCCCTCGCCGAGACCCGGCACCTGCTGGACGAGCGCCGTCTCGGCCTCCTGCCGGACCAGGCCGTCGTGATCAACACCGCCCGTGGCTCGCTGATCGACACCGAGGCGCTCACCAGGGCGTGCGCGTCCGGTCGCGTCTCGGCCGTGCTCGACGTGACCGACCCCGAACCGCTGCCTCCGGGCCACCCCCTCTTCGGCCTGCCCAACGTGCTCGTCACCCCGCACGTGGCGGGCGCGCAGGGACGCGAGTTGCGGCGGCTCGGCGAGTACGCGATCACCGACCTTGAACACTTCACGCGGGGACGCCCGATGCGCGGCCGGGTGACGGCCGAGCAGCTGGCCCGCCTGGCCTGACGACCTGCCGAAAGCCGAAATAAACCGAAAACCTTTTCGCAACAGACGACAAGGCAGTCCGGCGCGCCGATTGACAGCGCCCTTATATCGGTTTACGTTGCCGAAAACCTTTTATTTAGCCGGTTCGACAGAAAGGATTGTTAGCGCTACCACAAGCAAGCGCTAGGTTCGATCACTCCCCCCAAGCGTTCGATCGGATCGGATCACTCTGCATGAGAAGAATCATCACGGCCCTCCTGCTCATCGCGGGATCACTCGTCTTAGGCGCTCCCGCGCAGGCTGCCCAGACCATCGGATACCCCACCTTCAACGGCCCGTCGATCCCGGCCGCGCCGGGTTCGTACACGACCGGCAACATGATGCAGGCCATCTACGACTCTGAGAGCTCGGGCACGGACTTCTGGATGGACCGGCTGCTGGCCCGCCCCGGCAACGACCCGGCCGGAACCTGGCTCATGTCCCGGGGACGCGCCCTGTTCATGAAGACCCACACGCCGGACACGCTCGGCTTCGCCGGTCAGGTGGCGTACTGGGAGAGCATCAGCAACAACAACGCCTACACCGTCGCCATCACGCCGGGCACCTTCACCGAGCAGGTCAACTCCCGCTGGCAGGCACCGAGCTACTGGAAGAGCGTGCACACCAGCGGCTCCATCACGGTGAACCAGACGAAGTTCATCACCAACAACAACGTCGCCGTGACGAACCTGTCGATCACCAACGGCGGCTCCAGCTCGACCACGCTGCAGCTGCGGGCGACCTCCCCGTACGCCACCTCGGGCAGCGGCAGCGAGCTGACCGGGCAGGTCAACGCCTACAACAACCTCACCACGATCTACCCTCGGCTGACCGGCGACGGCTTCACCGTCTCCAGCGGCGGTCTGAACAGGTCCGTGACGATCCCGGCCGGCGGGACCGTGACCGCCAAGGTGGTCATGGGCTTCGTCACCAACGAGATCCCCGAGTCGCGGACCGAGTATGACGCCTACGCGGGATACACCCACGCCACCGCCTTCGCCACCCACGTACGGGCCTACAACCTGTGGTGGGCACAGAACGTGCCCTACATCGACGTGCCCGAGCCGGCCATCAAGAAGAACATCTACTACCGCTGGTGGCTGATGCGCTTCAACAACCTCGACGCCGACATTCCCGGGCAGACGTTCCAGTTCCCCACCTCGACCGAAGGGGTGCTGGGCTACAACAACGCCATCGCGCTCACCCAGCCCATGCACATCGACGACCTGAAGTACCTGCGCAACCCGATCTACTCCTACGGCGACTGGCTGAGTGTCGGGCAGATCTCCAAGAACGGCCGTTTCCTCGACAACCCGGGCGATCCCGAGAACTGGTCCAACAGCTACACCCAGTACATCGCCGAGGCGGCGTGGAAGAGCTACCAGATCCACGGCGGCCAGCCGGCGATCGCCGCCAACCTGGCGCGCTACGCCGAGGGGGACGTCAAGGGCCAGCTGTCGTACTACGACCACGACAACAACAAGCTCATCGAGTACGACTGGGGCGCCCTGACCGGCAACGACGCCGACGCCGTCTCCTTCCACTGGAAGCCCGGCAACATGGACCGCGCCGAGTCGGCCTACCAGTACAGCGGCGCGCTGGCCGCCGCGCAGGCGTATGAAGCGGTCGGCAACACCGCCAAGGCCACCGAGATGCGCACACTCGCCACGCAGATCCAGAACGCCATCGTCAACGTGCTGTGGAACCCCAACCGGCAGCTGTTCGAGCACCGGCTGAAGTCCACCAACGAGTGGGTGCCGTGGAAGGAGATCAACAACTACTACCCGTTCGCCGTCGGCGCCATCCCCAACACCGCGACGTACAAACAGGCCCTGCGCCTGTTCGACGATCCGGCGCAGTATCCGATCTTCCCCTTCTACACTGCCAACCAGGCCGACAAGGCGGCCTCGGGCACCGGCAGCAACAACTTCTCCACGATCAACTCCACCGTGCAGTTCCGGTTGCTCTCCTCGGTGCTGCGGAACTACCCCACCTCGTGGATCGACGCGACCTGGTACAAGAAGCTGCTGTACTGGAACGCCTGGGCCCAGTACATCAACGGCAACACCCAGTACCCCGACGCCAACGAGTTCTGGGCCGACTGGAACGGCTCCTCGATCACCTACCGCTCCTGGATCCACCACAACATCCTGGGCAGCAGCAACTGGACCGTGATCGAGGACGTGGCGGGGCTGCGCCCGCGCAACGACGCGAAAGTGGAGCTCTCGCCGATCAACATCGGCTGGACCCACTTCACCGTCAACAACCTGCGCTACCGCAACGCCGACCTGACCATCGTCTGGGACGACCCGGCTGACGGCGTGGTCCGTTACCCGGGCGTGCCCGAGGGCTACTCCATCTTCATCAACGGCAGCAGGGTCGCCACGGTCGGCTCGCTGGTGCCGTTCACCTGGGACCCGGCCACCGGCGACGTCACCACGAGCGGCACGGTCACCTATCACGTGTCCTCGCCGGGGCTGCAGGCGCCCGCGCAGGTGACGCAGAGCAGCGCCCGGATGGTGGACCTGCTGAACAAGGCCGGGGTCGACCTGACCGCCAACCTGACCAACCTGGCTCAGGGGGCGAGCGTCTCGACCTCCTCCACCGCGTCGGGCAGCACCGCCGCGGGCGCGGTCGACGGCTTCCCGATCAACGAGCCGTTCTGGGGCGGCACGGGGGCCAGTCAGGACTGGTACGAGGTGAACTTCGGATCCGCCCGCACCCTCAACGAGGTCCGGCTCTACTTCAAGGACAGCCGCCCGGCCAGCGCCACCTATCGGGCGCCCGCCTCGTACGACATCCAGTACTACAACGGCAGCGCCTGGGTCAGCGTGCCCGGCCAGGCCAAGAGCCCGGCGGCGCCGCGGGCGAACTACAACGTGGTGCAGTTCCCGGCGATCAGCGCCCAGCGGGTACGGGTGCTGGCCACCAACGCCTCGGGGGCCAAGACCGGGCTCACCGAGATCAAGATGTTCAACCGGGGCGGCACCCAGCAGCCGCCGAGCGGCAACCTGGCCGCCTCGGCGACCCCGTCGGCGTCGAACACCTCCTCCTGGGAGAGCGTCGCCGCCGTCAACGACGGGATCGACCCGCCCTCCTCCAACGACACCGTGAACCCGCGCTGGGGCTGCTGGCCGGAGACCGGGCAGCAGTGGGTGGACCTGACCTGGTCCGCGGCCCAGAACCTGAACAAGGCGGAGGTGTACTTCTTCGACGATGACGAGGGCATCGACATGCCCGCGTCCTGGAAGCTCCAGTACTGGAACGGCAGCGCCTACGTCGACGTGCCCGGCGCGAGCGCGTACGGGCTGGCCAAGAACCAGTACAACACCGTCAACTTCACCGCGACGAACACCACCCGCCTGCGGGTGCTGATGACCGGCAACGGTACCAACTCCGTCGGACTCCTGGAGGTCAAGGCGTACGGACCGTGACCGGCGGGGGCGTGCCTCCCGGGGCACGCCCCCTTCACGGCCCCAGCCGCACGGCCGTCAACGGGAGGGAATGGCCGTTTCCTGCAAGAACGGGGCGCGGTGGCCGGGTCATCATGAACGTATGGACATCGATCTTTCCGCGGCCGCCGACTTCATGGCCACCCACGCACGGGTCCTGGACCGCCGCCGCTTCCAGCTCCTGATGGGCGAGCGCGATCCGGCCGCCGCGCTGGCCGCGGTGGACGGCTACCGCAATCCGGACGGCGGCTACGGCTGGGGCCTGGAGCCCGATCTGCGCTCGCCCGAGAGCCAGCCGGGGGCCGCGCTGCACGCCTTCGAGGTGTTCGAGGACGTCGCACCGGCCGCCTGCCCGCGGGCCGCCGAACTGTGCGACTGGCTGGAGTCGGTCTCGCTGCCCGACGGCGGGCTGCCGTTCGCGCTGCCCAGCGCCTCGAACGCCGGCAACGCGCCCTGGTGGGCGGGTGCCGACAGTACGGCGTCCTCGCTGCAGATCACCTCCGTCACCGCGGCCGCCGCGCACCGCGCCGCCGCCCACCTGCCCGGCGTGGCCGCGCATCCGTGGCTGGAGCGGGCCACCCGCTACTGCCTGGACGCGATCGCCGCCCTCGACCGGCAGCCGCACGCGTACATACTCGCCTTCGCGCTGCGCTTCCTGGACGCCGTGCACGACACCCACCCGGAGGCCGCCGGGCTGCTCGACCGGCTGGGCGCGTACCTGCCGGCGGGCGGCCAGGTGCACGTCGAGGGCGGCACCGAGCACGAGATGCTGCGCCCGCTGGACTTCGCGCCGTTCCCGGACCGTCCGGTGCGGGCCCTGTTCGCCCCGGAGGTGGTCGAGGCCGAGCTCGACCGTCTGGCCGGGACGCAGAAGGACGACGGCGGATGGACCGTCGACTACGCCCAGATCTCACCGGCGGGCGTCCTGGACTGGCGCGGCTACACGACCGTCGGCGCGCTCGGCATCCTGCTCCGCAACGGGCGGATCTGATAGCACGAACGGGCACGCTGATCGGCGGATCTGACAGCACGTCCGGGCGGGCTGATCGCCCGGCCGCGGCTTCCGGGCACCGGTAGGCTGCTCCGCACTGCGGTGACCTATCTCCTGTGCAATGCTGCGCTGAATGAGCCGGAAGTGAGCAGCTCCGGACTATTGACAGGAGCGTTCGTGCTCGATTTACTCCGAGGGACGCCGGTTTCGAGCACCGGCACCAGAGGTACGCCTAGCCGGTAAGTGGTCACCGCCACAAGCCCGGACTAAGTCGCCAGGATCGCTGTCAGCGTCCGAGGCGGGGACGTACCCCCTATCGTCTGGAGATGCGACGATGAGCCCCACCCGTAGATGCTTAGGCGCTGCCGTGGCCCTTTCGGCCGCGCTGGTCGCGATGCCCTCGACCGCCTCGGCGGCCGCGGCCACCCCGCCCCCGGCACATGCCGGGTTCGACTACCAGATCGGTGGCGCGTACACGCCGCCGGCCGGGGTCACCGTGGTCAGCAGGGACCGGGGCGCCGCGCCCGCCGCGGGGCTGTACAACATCTGCTACGTCAACGCCTTCCAGGTCCAGCCGGGCGAGGAGGACGACTGGGACTCCGACCTGCTGCTGCGTGACGCCAACGGCAACGTCGTCATCGACGAGGACTGGGGCGAGGCGCTCCTGGACCTGCGGACCGACGCCAAGCGCAAGCGGGTCGCCGCGAAGGTGAACGGCTGGATCGACGGCTGCAAGGCCAAGGGCTACCAGGCCATCGAGCCCGACAACTACGACAGCTACACCCGCTCGAAGAAGCTGCTGACGGCCTCGAACGCCCAGGCGTACATCCGGCTGCTCAGCAGCCACGCCCACGCCCAGGGCGTGGCCATCGCCCAGAAGAACACCGCGGAACTGGCCGGATCGCGCGTCGCGAACGGGCTCGACTTCGCGGTCGCCGAAGAGTGCGGCACCTGGGACGAGTGCGGAGACTACACGGCGGCGTTCGGCAACAACGTGATCGTGATCGAGTACACCGCGTCGGGCCTGAAGAAGGCCTGCTCGGGCTGGGGCACCAAGCTGAGCATCGTCCGGCGCGACGTGGACGTCTCGCCCAAGGGCGCCAGCGGATACGTCCGCAAGACCTGCTGAACGGTCTTCTGACCCACGGTTTTTGGAGGTACAGATGGAGCGCGTTGCCCCACCGCCCTCCCGCCGGGACGTGTTGCGCGGCGGGTATGCCCTGGCGCTCACGGCGGTGGCGGGAACGGCGCTGGCCGGGTGCGCGGGCGGCGCCGGCGACGGTGTCGGCGCCGACGGGCGGGTCACGATCGAGCTCTGGCACGGTCAGACCGACACCGCCAAGGAGGCCATGGCGCGACTGGTGGCCGACTTCGAGCGCGCCCACCCCGACATCCGGGTGGACATGGGCGGGGGAGTGCTGGCCGACGCGATGCTGCAGAAGATCACCGCCGCTCTCGCGTCCGGCTCCTACCCTGACATCGCCTACATCTTCGGATCGGACCTGGCGAACGTCGCGCTCAGCCCGCAGGTGGTGGACCTGACCAGCATGGTCGAGTCCGGTCCCACGCCGTGGAACGACTTCTGGGCGCCGGCGCGGGCCGCCGTCACGATCAACGGCCGGGTACGCGCGGCTCCCGCGCTGCTCGACTCGCTGGCCGTGGTCTGCAACAAGAAGGTGTTCCGCGACGCCGGGGTGCCGCTGCCCCAGCCGGGCTGGAAATGGCCGGACTTCATCGAGACGGCCAAGCGGCTGACCGACGCAAGCCGCGGCCGGTTCGGCACCGGCTGGCCGGGCGCGGCCGACGAGGACACGGTCTGGCGGTTGTGGCCGCTGATCTGGGATCTCGGCGGCGACGTGATCGGCAAGGACGGGCGCGGCATCGGGTTCGCGGACGCGGGCGTGCGGGCGTTGCAGGTGGTGGAGTCGCTCGCCAAGGACAAGAGCGTCTACATCGACCCCAAGCCCGGCAGCGAGCAGATGTACCAGGTGTTCCTGTCCGGCCTGATGGGGATGTCGATCACCGGCCCCTGGCAGCTGCCCGACATCCAGACCGCCAAGATCGACTATCAGGTGGTGCCCCTGCCCACCTTCAGCGGGCGGCCGATCACGATCTCGGGTCCCGACACCTGGACCATGTTCGACAACGGTGCGGCGCGGGTGAAGGCCAGCCGTACCTTCCTGACCTGGCTGATGCAGCCCGCGCAGGACGTGCACTGGGACGTGGAGGCGGGCAGCCTGCCGCTGAGCCGCTCCACCCAGCAGTTGCCCGCCTGGCGCGAGCCGGAGGCGGAGACCGAGGGCCTGCCGGTGTTCGTCAAGACGCTGGAGACGGCCCGGGTACGCCCCACGCACCCCGCCTACCCGCAGATCTCCCAGGCGCTCGGGCAGGCCGTGATCGCCGTGCTGCTCGGCGAGAGCACCCCCGCCGAAGCGCTGCGCACCTGTGCCGATGAGGCCAACGCCGCCCTGCTCATCCCGCGTTGAGGAGCCTCGCATGTCGTCTCTTCCCACCCCCATCACCATCTCCGGCCATGAGCTGCGGCAACGGGCCCGGCGCCAGGCCCGCCGGCAGGAGTCGGCGACCGCCTGGACGTTCATCACCCCGGCCGTCCTGATCATCCTCGGGCTCAGCATCGTGCCCACGGTCTGGTCGTTCCTGCTGTCCTTCCAGGCCGATAACCTGGTCACGCCCAGCCGCTGGGTGGGGCTGGACAACTACTACGCGCTGACCAAGGACCCGCACTTCGGCCAGGCCGTACGCAACACGCTGCTCTACACGGTCCTGTACGTCCCGCTCAGCATCGTGCTGGGCCTCGCCCTCGCCCTCGCGCTGAACCGGCGGATCAGGTTCGTCGGCCTCTACCGCACCCTGTTCGTCGTGCCGTTCGTCATCTCGGCCACGGCTCAGGGGACGCTGTTCTCGTTCATCCTGGACCCGCAGTTCGGGGCGGCCAACTCGGTGCTGCACTGGCTCGGCGTCTCTCCCCAGGGGTTCTTCACCGACCCCGCCCAGGCCCTGCCGGTCCTGGTGGCCGTCAGCTTGTGGAGCGGCCTCGGGTTCTGCGTGGTGGTTTATCTCGCGGCCCTCCAGGACGTACCGCAGCCGCTGATCGAGGCGGCGCGGCTGGACGGCGCCGGGCGGTGGCACCTGCTGCGCCACGTCACCCTGCCCACGCTCACGCCGGTCAGCGTGTTCCTGGTGCTCTGGCAGACCATCAACGCCCTGCAGGTCTTCGACCTGGTGTACGTGACGACCAAGGGCGGCCCGCTCGGCGCCACCACGGTGATCGTCTACTTCATCTGGGAGCAGGCGTTCAAGAACTTCACGGCCGGTTACGGAGCCGCAGCCGCTTACGTCCTCGCCGTGGCCCTGTTCGTGATCGCCGCCGGGTTGCGCGTGATCCGGAGCCGCGAGCGCCAGCGCCTCGAAGGAGCCACCCGATGACGGCGACCGCCACCACCCACCGCCGGGCCGCGCACGCGGGCGTGAGCCGTCCGGGCCGCGCGCGGCTGCCCTTCAGCCCCTGGCACCTGCTGCTGGCGCCGCTCGCGCTGGTCTTCGCGATCCCGCTGGTCTGGCTGCTGATCAGCTCCGTGATGACCAACGCCGAGATCAACCGGTTCCCGCCCGCGCTGTGGCCGTCAGGGATCAACCTGGGCGGCTACCGGTACGTGCTCAACAACGCGCTGTTCCCGCGCTGGTTCGTCAACTCGCTCATCGTCTCCGGCGTCGCGGTCGTGTCCAACCTGGTGTTCGGCGCGCTCGGCGGCTACGCCTTCGCCCGCATGCGGTTCTTCGGCTCCCGCGTCCTGCTGGTGCT
The DNA here is from genome assembly GCF_020215705.1 of Nonomuraea aurantiaca. GTDB lineage: Bacteria > Actinomycetota > Actinomycetes > Streptosporangiales > Streptosporangiaceae > Nonomuraea > Nonomuraea aurantiaca. The sequence continues at coordinate 366,347 of NZ_JAIWNB010000003.1, forward strand.
GATGCTGGCCACGATGGCCATCCCGTTCCAGCTGACGATGATCCCGACGTTCCTGGTCATGAAGAGCTTCGGGCTCATCGACACGCTGGGCGCGCTGATCGTGCCGTCGCTGGTCACGCCGTTCGCCGTGTTCCTGCTGCGGCAGTTCTTCCTCTCGCTGCCCAGGGAGCTGGAGGAGGCCGCCTGGATGGACGGGTGCTCACGGCTGCGGGTGCTGTTCCGCATCGTGCTGCCGCTGTCGCGGCCCGCGCTGAGCACCGTGGCGATCCTGACGTTCCTCTCCACGTGGAACGATCTGACCTGGCCGCTGATCGCCATCAACCACGACACCCAGTACACCCTGCAACTGGGCCTGGCCACCTTCCAGGGCAAGCACCACACGCAGTGGGCGGCGGTCATGGCCGGGAACGTCATCACGGTCCTGCCGGTGCTGCTCGCCTTCGTCGGCGCCCAGAAGTCCTTCATCCGGTCCATCACCTCCAGCGGCCTCAAGGGCTGAAATCCCATCTCCAGCTACAGGAAATCCATGTTCGACCTGCTTGTCATCGGCGACGCCAATCCCGACGTCATCCTCGGCCCCCTGGACGCCCCGCTCGCCTTCGAGCAGCGCGAGCAGCTCGTCGGCGCCGGCGCGCTCACCCTCGGCGGCTCCGCGGCGATCATGGCCTGCGGCGCCGCGCGCCTGGGCCTGCGCGTCGCTTTCGCCGGGCGCGTCGGCGACGACGACGCCGGCCGCTACGTCCGCGACGCCCTGAACGCCTGCGGGGTCGACACCGAGGCGCTGCGCGTGGATCCGGAGCGGTCCACCCCGCTCACCGTCGTCCTCACCCGCGACGGCGGGGACCGCGCGATCCTGACCGCACCCGGCACCCTCGCCGCCACCGGCGGCGACGACGTGCCCGAGGCGCTGCTGGCCGCCACCCGGCACGTGCACGCCGCCTCCTACTTCCTCATGCCGGGGCTGGCCAAGGCGCTGCCCGGCCTGTTGCGCACCGCGCGGGCCCACGGCGCCACGACCTCGCTCGATACCAACGACGACCCCGCCGGGCTGTGGGATCCGTCCGGGCTGGCCGCCGTACTCGCCGAGACCGACATCCTGCTCCCCAACGCGCACGAGGCCCGCCACCTCGCGCGCTCCCTCGACTCTTTGGACTCTTTGGAGTCGGCCGCCGCGGCGCTCGCCGCGCGGGGGCCGCTGGTGGTGGTCAAGAACGGCGCGGACGGCGCCCTCTGCCACGACGGGCGCACGCTCGTCACCAGCCGCGGCATCACCGTCACCCCCGTGGACGCGGTCGGCGCGGGCGACAGCTTCGACGCCGGCTTCATCGCCGCGACCCTGGCCGGACTGCCCCCCGCCCGAGCCCTGGACCTCGCCGCGGTCTGCGGCGCCCTGTCCACCCGTGCCCAAGGCGGCACCCCGGCCCAGCCCACCTGGGATGAGGCCGTCGCACACGTTCCCAGCAAGGATTAGCAGCCGACATGAACACCCCGAAGATCGCATTCATCGGCGCCGGGAGCGTCGTCTTCACCCAGGGCCTCCTGGCGGACCTGTTCGCGTTCGCCGAGCTGAAGGAGGCCCGCATCGCCCTGCACGACATCGACGCCGAGCGTCTGAGCACCGCGACGGCCGCCGCCCGGCACATCGCCGCCGAGCGCGGGGCGAGCCCGCTGATCACCGCGCACGCCGACCGGCGGGAAGCGCTCACCGGCGCCGACTTCGTCATCAACATCGTCCAGGTCGGCATGGGCGAGGCGACCCGCACCGACTTCGAGATCCCCGCCCGGTACGGCGTGCGCCAGACCATCGGCGACACCCTCGGCGTCGGCGGCATCTTCCGCGCGCTGCGCACGTTCCCGCTGCTGAAGGCCCTGGGCGAGGACATCGCCGCCGTCTGCCCCGAGGCATGGCTGCTCAACTACACCAACCCGATGGCGATGAACGTCCAATACCTGGCCGAGGCCACCGGGCTCACCCGCGTGGTGGGGCTGTGCCACTCGGTCTACTGGACGATGCGCGACCTGTCCGACCTGGTGGGCGTGCCGTTCGAGGAGGTCACCTACCGGGCCGCGGGCGTCAACCACCAAGCGTGGGTGCTGCGGTTCGAGCACGACGGCGTCGACCTGTACCCCCGGCTCGACGCCCTGATCGCCGCCGACGAGCAGCTGCGCCGCCGCGTCCGCGTCGACATGTACCGCCGGCTGGGCTATTACCCGACCGAGACCAGCGAGCACTCCTCCGAATATGTGCCCTGGTACCTGGGTCACGACAGCGAGATCGAGCGGCTGCGCCTGCCCATCGGCGCCTACCTGGACATCGTCGACGAGAACGTGGCCATCTACGAGCGGACCCGCGACGCCCTGGCCGCCGGAGACCCGCTGCCGGTCGAGGGGACCATGGAGTACGCCCCGCAGATCATCCACAGCATCACCACGGGCACGCCCCGCACTGTCTACGGGAACGTTCCCAACCACGGCCTGATCAGCAACCTCCCCGCCCGGGGGGCCGTCGAGGTGCCCTGCCTGGTCGACGCGATGGGCGTGCAGCCCACCCGCGCCGGCGAGCTGCCGCCGCAGCTGGCCGCGCTCAACCGCACCTATCTCAGCATGAACGACCTGGTCGTGCGGGCCGCGCTGGAGGACGATCCGCGCCACATCCGCCACGCCGCCATGACGGACCCGGCGACCGCCGCGGCCCTGCCCGTGGAGCGGATCTGGGAGCTGTGCGACGACATGGTGCGCGCCCACGCCGACCGCCTGCAGCCCGCCCTGCGCGCCACCCTCGGCTAGGCCGGCCGCCTTTCATGACCGTCGGCTACCCGAGCTCAGGACAGTAGAAGTCAAGATCCTCACGCGTCTTGAGCTCGGGCCCCCGCTGATCGATGATCAACGGCAGTGCTGCTTCCTCGATCGGGAAGGATCTTCATGATTCGCCGCGTACTGCTGGCCGTACTCCTCGCCCTCGCCACCCTCACGACCTTCACCAGCGCACCCGCGTACGCCCGAGTCTGCGCGCTCGGCTACCACTGCGTCACCACGTACTACTCGGACTCCAGCCACACCACGGTGGTGGGCGCCATGTACGAGGACTGTGAAGGCGCCGAGTCCAGATGGGGCTCCCGCTCGATCTACAAGGACTTCGTCGAGACCCCCTGCTGAACCGGGCACCGTGGCCGGGTGGTTTCAGAAGGTGAAGCCGCCCGGCCGTCCGTTGCGGTCGGCGAGCAGACCGGCCAGCGTCGCGACGGCGATCTCCGGTGGCGTGCGCGAGCCGATGTTGAGCCCGATCGGCCGGTGCACCCGGGCGATGTCCTCCTGCCGCGCGCCCAGCTCGGCCAGCGCCTGAAGATAGGGCGCCGGATGACGCGGGCTGCCCATCACCCCTATCCACCGGCACTTGTGCGCGAGCAGCTCGTGCAGCACAGCGGCGAGTTCGGGACGGTGGTGGTCGGTGAGCACGATGTCCGCGGTGCCGTCCAGATCCGCCGGGGGCGCGGTGACGATCTCGAACCCCACCGGCGCGGCGGCCCGGCCGGGGTCAGGCTCGAAGAGGATCCCGCGGAATCCCAGGTCGGCGCCGTAGCGCAGCAGGTAGTCGGCGACCGGCGAGGCGAACACGGCGACGAGGGTGCGGCCTTCGGCACCGGCCGCCGCCTCGCCATGGGCGACGTCACAGAGCGCGTCCGCGTCATGCGAATGGGCCATGCCAGCAGTCTCGCACGCGAGCGGATCGACGTCGCCCGGGGCCGGTCCGCCAGCTGCGGGCGGGTAAATCGGAGCCCTCCAAGATCGGTCCGCTAGGCGCGCGGGTAAAGCCGAGTCCACTACCGTGGACGCATCAACCGTTCTCCAAGCTGGGGGCATGACCATGGCAAGCGTTCTCCCGACGGTACGAGGTCTCGCCGGGGTCGCCCTCGTCGCGAGCGGCGTCGCGCTCGTCCCGGCGCCCGCCTCCGCTGCCGCCCAGCACCGCGTTCCCGCCTCCGCCCAGCACCGCATGGCCGACACGTACCCGAACTACGCCGAGCTCGCCGCGCACGAGACCGAGGGCACCGACTACCGGCGCGTACAGCGCTTCCCTCAGGGCGCGAAGGTGGCGCACATCGCCATCCACGGGGGGAGCATCGAGGCCGGCACGTCCCAGCTCGCGGAGCACAGCGCCCAAGCGAGCAATGCCGCCTACTACGCGTTCGAGGGCATCAAGTCCACGGGCAACGGCACCCTGCACATCACCGCCGGCCGGTTCGACGAGCCGCGGGCGCTCAAGCTGCTGGCCAAGGTCGACCGTACCGTCTCCTGGCACGGCTACTCCGACAGCACCGAGGCGAGCACGTACGTCGGCGGCCGGGACACGGCGCTGGTCGAGCGGGTCACCGCCGGCCTGCGCGCCGCCGGGTTCACGGTGGCGCGGGAAATCCCGGACGGTCTCGACGGGTCGAGCCCGGACAACATCGCCAACAAGAACCGCCGTGGCAAGGGCCTTCAGCTGGAGATCAGCAGCGCCCAGCGGAAGCGGTTCTTCGTCGACGGCGATCTCTCCCGTAGCTCGATCGAGAATCCGGCGAACCGCACCAAGGCGTTCTACGCCTACACCGCAGTGGTCAACAAGGCCCTGAACGGCTGATTTCGGCCGTCCGCCGGGGATCAGGGCGGGCCGGTCCGTCGGCACTCACCACGCCGGGGGAGCGGCGCCATCAGGTGACGGGGACGATGTCCGCCGACACCACGCGCCCCTCCTCGATCACGAGCAGCCCGATCGTCCCGTGCGGCTGGCGGCGGCGGTCGGTCGGGGAGCCCGGATTGAAGATCCGCAGCCCGTCCTCGTGATGGTCGAGCGGGATGTGCGAGTGCCCGAACACCACCAGCTCAGCCTCCGGGAAACGCCGTCGCATGCGCTCCCACCGCCCCTTGGCCGTACCGCTGTCGTGGATCATCGCCACCCGGAGTCCGGCGAGCTCCAGCTCCAGCGTCTCGGGCGCGTCCACATCCGGTCCGTCGTTGTTCCCCTTCACCGCGTGGACCGGCGCGTACGCCGCCAGCTCGGCCAGCACCGCACCCGTACAGGCATCGCCCGCGTGCAGGATGGCGTCGGCCCCCCGCAGTTGCTCCGCCACCCGGTCCGGGCACGACTTCCAGTACCGGGGGGCATGGGTGTCGGACAGGACCGCCACCCTCATACCCGCGCCTTCCACCGCACCTCGCCGTCCTGCCACTGGTCGGTGGGGCGCAGCCCGGCGGAGGCGGCGACGGCGGCCGAGGCGGCGTGGTCGGGGTGGATGTGCGCGACGATCGTGTCGATCTCCTGGCCCGCGATCCAGCCGACCAGCGCCTTGGTGGCCTCGCCGGCCAGGCCCCGGCCCTGCCAGGGGGTGCCGACCACCCAGGCGAGCTCGGCGGTGCGGCGGTCGATCGTGGCCTGCACGTAGCCCACGAGAGCGCCGTCCTCGCGCAGCTGGATCACCCAGTTGCGCCAGCCGGCCGGCCCGGCGACCAGCCGCTCGTAGCGGCTGCGCAACTCCTGCGCGGTCGCGGGCGCGCCGCCGATGAAGGCGTGCAGGGCGGGATCGGCGAGCACGACGGCCATCTCGTCCGCGTGCTCGACCCGCAGGGGCAGCAGGACCAGCCGTGGGGCTTCGATCGTGTCCATACGGCTCACGATATCCGGGCTGTTCGAAGGTCGATCCCCAGGCTTGACGCGCTCCGGAACGGGGGCGCGCGCCGTCGTCTGACCCGAGGAGGTGAAAGGATCGCAGTCTTGGCGCCGGCCGCCGCCGATGGCCGGGCGCGGAAAGGTAGGGGAAGAAATGGCTCCGAGGGTCGCGACCGCCAACCGTGTCGAACTGCCCGAACTTCTCGATTTTCTCCGTCCCCGGCATCATGGCCTGCTGTCGACCACGCGTGCCGACGGGCGCCCCCAGCTCTCGCCGGTGTCCTGCGGCGTGGACGAAGGCGGCCGGATCGTGGTGTCCACCTATCCCGATCGGGCCAAGACGCGCAACGCCCGCCGTGACGAGCGGGCGTCGATCTGCGTGCTGTCCGACGACTGGGACGGCCCGTACGTCCAGGTCGACGGCCGGGCCGAGGTGCTGGACATGCCCGAGGCGCTCGACGCGCTGGTGGACTACTACCGGTGCATCTCCGGCGAGCATCCCGATTGGGATGACTATCGGGCCGCCATGGAGCGGCAGGGCAAGTCCCTCATCCGCCTCCATATCGACCGCTGGAGTCCGATCGCGACCGGCGGATTCCCGGCCCGTCTGGCGCTCTGACGGGATCAGCTTGGGCGGGATCAGCTCTGACGGGATCAGTCGAGAGGCCGCAGCGCGACGACCGCGCGCGGCGCCAGTGTCACCAGGCCGTCGGCCGTGGACCCGGTCAGCAGATCCTCGGCCGGATAGGGGATCGGCACGCGCCGCGTCTCGTCGCCGTGGTTGAGCACGAACAGCACGGCCCCCCGGCGTACCGCCTCGACGCCCGGCGGCAGCTCGGGCAGGGCGCCGGTCACGTCCGCGTCGGCCAGCACCCGCGCGGTCAGCTCGGCCAGCCCGTCGGCCTCGGGCACCGTCGCCACGTACCAGGCGACGCCCGCGCCGCTCTCGTGCCGCAGCACCGCCGGGCGGCCGGCCAGGTCGCCGTCGGCGAACGTGGCCACCGGCTCGGCGCCCTCGGCCGCCATCAGCTCGGTCCAGATCCGCGCGGTGAAGCCGGTGCCGTCGGCCCAGTGGCAGCGCACCGGCCGGTCCTCCGGCGCGGGCAGCCACTCCTCGCCGGACGCGCCCAGCACCTCGCGCAGCGGCGCGGGGAAGCGGCCGGTACGGACGTGCGCCCGCGGGTCCGCCACCCCGGAGAAGGGACCGACCAGCAGCACGCCGCCGCGGTGCACGTACTCGGTCAGGGACGCGGCGTCCCCGTCGCTGATCAGGTAGAGGTTCGGCACCACGGTCAGCGCGTACCCGGTGAGGTCGGCCGACGGCGGCACCAGGTCCACGGTCACGCCACGCTCCCACAGCGGCCGGTAGAAGCGCAGGAGCTGGTCGGGCAGGGTGAGCCGGTCGCTGGGCCGGCCGCGCTCCTCAAGCGCCCACCAGCTCGCCCAGTCGAACACCATCGCCACCTGGGCGGGAACCGGCGTGCCCGCCACCGAGGCCAGCCCGCGCAGCTCGTTGCCGTGGGCGCGCACCTCGGCGTGCAGCCGGGTCTCCGGTCCCGCGTGCGGCACCATTGCGGCGTGGAAGCGCTCGGCGCCGAAGCGGGAGGCCCGCCACTGGAAGTAGCACAGCCCGTCGGCGCCGCGGGCGAGCGCCTGCAACGACTCCAGCCGCAGCTGTCCGGGCGGTTTGGGGAGGTTGTGCGGGCGCCAGTTCACCCCGTTCGTGGCCTGCTCCATCAGCAGCCACGGCCGCCCGCCGCCGAGTGAGCGGGTCAGGTCGTGGGTGAGCGCCGAGCGGGCGGGGGAGAGCGGGTCGGCGGGGTCGGGGTACCAGTCGTTGGAGACGATGTCCTCTTCGGGCGCCCACGACCAGTAGTCGACGGGCTTGAACAGGCCCATGAAGTTCGTGGTGATGGGCACGTCCGGAGTGCGCTCGCGCAGGATGTCGCGCTCGGCCCGGTAGTGCGCGAGCAGCGTGTCCGAGCAGAACCGCCAGAAGTCCAGCTGCTGCGTGGGGTTGATCATGTACGGGGCGCGGCGTGGGGGGATGATCTCGGCCCACTCGCCGTAGTGCTGGCTCCAGAAGGTGGTGCCCCACGCCTCGTTCAGGGCGTCCAGGTCGCCGTAGCGCTCCCGCAGCCAGGTACGGAACGCCGCCGCCGTGTCACCGCAGTGGCAGACCTGGCCGTACTCGTTGCCCACGTGCCACAGCGCCAGCGCCGGGTGCCCGGCGTAGCGGTCGGCGAGGTCGGTGACGATGGCCAGCGCCTTCTCCCGGTACGCCGGGGACGACGGGCAGAACTGGTTGCGCGAGCCGTACCAGAGCCGGTGTCCCGACTCGTCCACGGGCAGGGTCCGCGGCCAGCGGTGGCCCAGCCACGGCGGCGGCGAGGCGGTCGGGGTGGCCAGGTCGACCGCGATCCCGGCCGAGCCGAGCAGGTCGAGCACCCGGTCCAGCCAGCCGAAGTCCCGCGCGCCCGGCTGCGGCTCGATCCGCGCCCAGCTGAACACGCCGACGGTGACCAGGTTGACCCCGGCCGCCTTCATCAGCTCGACGTCTTCGGTCCAGACCTCTTCGGGCCACTGCTCGGGGTTGTAGTCGCCGCCGAAGAGCAGCCCGCGCCCGGCGGTGAGGGTGTGCGTGCCCAGTCGCGGCGAGGCAGTCATGTGCCTGCTCCGTCGCGCCGGGCCCGAGCCTAACGAAGTCATTCCACTCCGGCCTGGGCGGCTCGGCGCAGCGGGCCGAGACGAGTCGGTGAAAACGTTTCGCAAAAAATCTAGAGCCCGGTTTGCGGATATGTCAACGTGTCTAGGTGATGCGTCCTAAATGTCCAGTCAGGCGGCGTGCCGGCCGCCTGACCTGGGGCCGGGTGCCGGGGGTGCGTCTGTCAGGCGCGATCGGCGGCGATGAGGAGGTACTGGAAGCTGCCGTTCTTGTAGGCGTCGAGGAAGGGCTGTTCGATCCCGGTGGCCAGGGCGGTCCGGGCGCGGAGCTCCCAGTAGGGGATCGTCGCGGGCGTGAGGTCCACGACGCTGATGGGGACGAGGCGGTTGGCCGCCATCTCCTTGAAGTACGTGCTGCGCGGATGGATGTCGCAGATGTAGTGCGCGTTGATCTGGCTGATGGCCCGGGACGGCAGGCCGTAGGCGTCGTTGTAACAGCCGGTGATGCACACGTATCGGCCACCGCGGCTCAGCAGCCGGGCGTGCTCGGCGAACAGCAGCGAGAGCTCGACGTACATCGTGCTCTCGTTGTTCCAGATCGCCTGGAACGTTCCAGACTCGAAGCCGGTGTCGAGCATGTTGCGGAAGTGGAAGCGCACCTTGTCGGCCACGCCGCGCTTCCTGGCCTGCTCGTTGGCGAAGGCGACCTGCGACTCGGAAATGGAGACGCCGTCCACGTGGCAGCCGAACCGCAGGTTGGCGACGATGCTGGAGCCACCTCTGCCCGAGCCCGCGTCCATGACCCGGTGGTGGGGTTCGAGCGGGCCGAGCCGGCTCATGAGGAAGTCGGTCTGCGCTGATTCGAGCCGGTGGAGTTCCTTGATCACGCGTTCGTCCCGGGTCTCCGCGGGGCCGTCCAGCACCGTCCAGTCGACCTCGCCGATGCCGTAGTGATGGTGGTAGATGCCGTCCACTTCGCCCAGCCGGAGGTTGACCGGGTTCTGCTCGGTGTTCCAGTAGTCGGCCACGGATCGCTGGTAGAGGCTGCTGAGAACGGTGGAGTCCTGCGTAGCGGTCATCTGAGGGATTCCCTTCTTCATGAAATGCCGGGGTAGCGGGGTCAAGACCGGTAGCGGCTGGAGGAGCCATGCCATTCGAGGCAGCCGGCCATCCACGCCTGTGCTCCGCGCAGGAACCGCTGGAGCTCCATGCACGGGACGGTGGCGAGTGCGCGATGGCTGGATTCGAAGCCCTTGACGAGCTCGTTGTGGAGGGCGACCGCGCGTTCGGTCGCCTCGCGGATGGAACACTTCTCCTCGGCCGCGATGAGCAGGATCACGTTGGAGTCGGGGAGCTCGTCCGCGGCCTCCCTCTCGACGGAATAGAGGTCGTTGACGAGGACGCTGGCGGTGCCCGCCTGCATGAGCGCGGTGTGGAAGCGCCGGTCGAAGAAGAGGTCGGCGCCCAGGTGGTAACCGCCCACGATGTCGATCAGCGTCATGGAGGTGTAGAAGCTGTCGTGCTGACGGGCCGCGAGGTAGCGCCAGACCGGCGGCGGCGTCTCCAGGTAGCGCCAGGCCGCGTAGGCGGCCCAGCTCACGTACATCTGGGAAGTGATGTTGCAGACGCGGCCGATCTGTGACCGGGCGGCGTGCCGGGAGATGTGGCTGATGCTCGACCTCAGCGAGACCAGGACGGGGTCGGACTGGATCGCCTCCTCGAGCTGGCGGGTGTAGTCGCCCGCCGGAGGGGGCGGGTCCATGGCGGACATCACCAGGGCCAGCCGCGGTGGCAGCTCGGTCGGCGTCGCGCCCAGGTCGGTCTCGTCGGCGTAGTAGTCGTCGGCCGCCCACCAGGCGGCGTTCGTCTGCGCCGCGATCAGCAGCATGTCGGGGTCGTCGGTGTCGGGGTGCGTGAGCATGGCCAGCCGGCCGTAGCCCGTGTCGCTGAACTGCTTCATCCGGCCCTCGTGGAGCCCGACGCGCTCCGCCCACGCCACCAGGCGCCGGTTGACCTCGTCGGCCAGCCCCTCGTCGACGCGTACGGTCTCGGGGCAGTACAGCGGGGGATACGACCCGTCGCCCCACTCCCGCTCCCGATAGGGGAGCGGCGCGAGGTCGTGCGCGCGCATGGCGCTCGACAGCGTCAGCCGCGGCTGCGGGGGTTCGTGCCCGTCGTGCTCGCAGACCCTGGACGGGGGCCACTGGTCCGGGGATGGGACACGGAGCGCCGAGGTGCCCAGGCCGGTGGGACCCGCCGTCATCCGGGCGAGCGCGTCCGCTCCGGCGGGCTGCTCGGGTATGGCCTGGACCTGGGTTTCGGCGGCTCGGCGGACGGAAGGGCCGGCTGGCAGCGCGATGGCGGCCGGCGGCTCTGCGGTGTCGTCTGCGGGCATGCGGCCCTCTTCCTAGGATTGTCAGGAGCGGGGGGCGGCGATGTTGGCGTTCTCCAGGATCCCGATCGCGTCGGGCACCAGGATCGCGGTCGAGTAATAGGCGCTGACCAGGTAGGACATCACCGCCTGGCGGTTGATCCCCATGAAGCGGACGTTCAGGCCGGGCTCGTACTCCTCGGGGATGCCGACCTGGTGCAGGCCGACCACCCCCTGGTCCTCCTCGCCCGTGCGCATGGCCACGATCGAGCTGGTGTGCCCGTCGGTGATCGGGATCTTGCCGCAGGGGAAGATCGGGATTCCGCGCCAGGCCGGGATCTCGTGGCCGTTGACGTTGGCGCTGCCCACGGTCAGGCCGCGCTTGTTGCATTCGCGGAAGAAGGCGGCGATCGCCTTGGGATGGGCGAGCAGCAGGCGGGTCTTGCGGCGCATGCTGATCAGGTCGTCGAGGTCGTCCGGGGTCGGGGGGCCGGACCAGGTGTTGATCCGCTGGCTGTAGTCGGCGTTGTGCAGCAGCCCGAACTCGCGGTTGTTGAGCAGCTCCCACTCCTGGCGTTCGCGGATCTCGTGGATCGTCAGGCGGAGCTGCTCCTCGAACTGGTTCATCGGCTCGTTGTAGAGGTCGGCCACGCGGGTGTGGACCCGCAGGACGGTCTGCGAGACGCTCAGCGGGTATTCGCGAGGATTGAGCTCGTAGTCCACGAAGGTGCCGCCGATGTCCGGCTCGCCGACGTGCCCGGCGGCCACATGGACCGCCGCCTCGCCGCGTTTGTTGACCGGTTTGCGGGTGCCCTCCAGGTAACGCTGGATGTGCTCCCGCAGGGCGGGCGATTGGTCGAGCAGCCGCTGGAACTCCCGCCGCGGCGAGACCATGACCGTCCCGGCGGTGGCGGCGTGGATCGAGCACGGCCACCGGGGATCGTCCTGGGCGAAGGCCTCGTCGCCGAACTGGTCGCCGTCCGCGATGACGCCGAGGACCACCGTGCCGCCGTATTGGCCGGTGGACAGGCGGTTGAGCCGGCCGTGGGCGATGACGAAGGTCTCGGTGACCGGCGTCCCGGCCTCGACGATCATCTCCCCGGCCTGGAACTGCCGCGCCGTGAACGTCGAGGCGAGCGCGCTCAGCACGTCGAGGTCGCCGAACCCGCGCAGGGCGGGCAGCTCCGTGAGCGTCTCCGAGATGATCCACACGTCGTCGGCGCCGTTCTGCACCACGCTGACCCGGCCACGTCCCACCGCGTGGGTCAGCCGGCGGTTGACCCGATAGGTGCCCCCGGCCACGTCCACCCACGGAAGCATGCGCAGCAGCCAGCGGGAGGTGATGGCCTGCATCTGCGGATGGGTCTTGGTGGTGGTGGCCAGGTTGCGCGCGGCCCGGGTGTCCAGGCTCAGCCGGTGTTCCGCTTGCTCGGGGGGCATGTTTCCTCGCACTCTCTGATCGTGGAAATGAAACCCGTCGGCTCAGCGGGCCGATTTCGGCGGCTTCGAGAGTACGGGTGGGAAATCTCTTCCGGAGAGCATCAGATCGACGGGGGTAATTCCTCGGTCGTGGTGGCGCGGAATGTGGGCGGCTTTGTCATCGAATTCTCGGTCGCCTTCACACTGGTGGTCCGGTCGAGGCGTCTTCGATGGTAAAGGCCGTTACGCGGCCAGGCAATGGCCCTCTCTGGTCGCCTTCCACCGGCTATTCAAAAATCCAAGTACGTCTGATTTAACCGATAATTCGTGAATTATCGGCGGAAAAAGCGGAGGACCCGGGTCCGCACCGAAAGTCAGGTGCGGGCCGGGTCCTCGGTAAAACTCAGACCGTCTCGACCCTGAACGTGGTCTGGTAAGTGCGCGACTCCTGAGCCCCCAGCCAGATCATGCTGCCGTCCTCCCGGGCCGCCGCGTCGCCGCCCACGTGGTGGGTGGACGGCTCCAGGCCGATCGCGTAATTGCCGGAGCGCAGGTTCAGCCACTCGAAGAAGCACGGGAACTGCGCCGCCCGAAACTCCACACTGACCGCCATGCCCAGCCGGTCGTTGACCACCGCGACCCGGTGCAGGCCCTCGGCGCCGGGGTTCAACGCGTGCTCGTACACCTGCTCCACGAAGCCCGGCACCGGGCCCGGCAGCGTGAGGTGGTCGGCCCCCTGCTCGGCGACGCTGTCGCTCTGCCACAGGGTCTCGCGGATGTCCGCCTCGAACCGGGCGCCCTCGTCGAGCAGCGGCCAGCCGAGGTTGATGTGGTAGAGGAACATGTGCGGCGTCGGCTCGAACCCGGCGTTGGTCACGGTGTCGGTCAGCCGGATCTCGTCCCCGCCCAGGTCGGCCTCGATGCGGCGGGTCAGGGTCAGGTTCTCGCCGAACACCGCCGCCTGCCGTACCTCTCCCTCGGCCCACAGGACGCAGCGGTCGCCGTCCCAGCGCTCGCCGTAGCCGCTCAGCCGGGCGGGCAGGTTGCCCGCGCGGCCGTGCAGGCCGTGCCGTACGGACTGGCGGGGCGGGTAGCGGTAGGTATCGGCGGGGACCTCGCCGCCGAACAGGGTGTGGTCGAGGCCGGCCGTGACCATGAGCCCCGAGAAGGAGCGCAGCCAGGACAGGCCGTCCTCGTCGGCGTTCTCGTGCAGCCCCGGATGGCGGAAACCGGTGGGGGAGCGCCAGCCGAAGGACCGCCCGGCGTGCTCGGCCGCGCCGATGTCCATGCACCGGTCGATCAGCACGTCGAAGGCCAGCCCCGAGCCGGTGCGGAACTCCAGGGTCCGGATGCCGCGTTCGGCGCCGTCGCCGAGTGTCACCAGGCGCACCCCGCCGGCCGCGGCCGGGTCGCCGGTGAGCTCCGCCAGTTGCCTGCGGGTCGGCGTCATGCCATCACCCACCCTCCGTTGACTTCGATGGTCTGGCCGGTGACGAAGGACGCGTCGGAGCCGGCCAGGAAGGACACCACGGCGGCCAGCTCCTCCGGCCGGCCGCGCCGCTGGAGCGCCTGCCGTTCGAGGACGAACCGGTTGTACGCCTCGGGATCGGGATGGATCTCCTCGGCGGCCGTGGGGAACGCGCCGGGCGAGACGCAGTTGACGCGGATCTCGCGCGGCCCGAGCTCGCGGGCCAGGGCCCTGGTCAGGGCGGTGGCGGCGCCCTTGGTGGCGACGTAGGCGGCCAGGTCGGGCCAGCCGCCGTGCATGGTGATCGACGCGATGTTGATGATCGCGCCGACGCCCAGCGAGGTCATCTGCCTGGCCGCGTGCTGGGCCGCCAGCCAGTAGGCGCGCTGGTTGACCGCGTGCACGTCGTCGTACTCGGCCAGCGGCACCTCCAGGAAGGGCCTGCTGGGGTAGATGGCCGCGTTGTTGACCAGGACGCCGACCGGCCCGAGCGCGGCGGCCGTCCGGGCGAAGGCGTCCTCGACGGCGGCCGGGTCGCGCAGGTCGGCCGCCAGGTTGAGCGCGCCGTCGAGTGAGCCGGCGTTGAGGTCGAGCGCCGCCACCTGGTGGCCGTCGGCCGTCAGGCGGCGGACGATCGCCTGGCCGAGCGCGCCGGCCGCGCCGGTTACCAGCGCCGTGGTCATGTCCACTCCCTGTGCAGGTCGTCGAGCAGGTCTCTGGCCGGTCTGCGGGCGGTCAGCCCGTCGCGGAGCAGGGCGGAGGTCCGCTCCTGCTTGCCGATGTAGCCGGGGAAGCGCGGCCGGATCCAGGCCGCCTCCACGGTGTCGCGGGTGTCGCGGTAGAAGCCCGAGGCGTCCCAGGCGGAGCGGGCGGCGGGCTGGCCGCCGGTGGCGGGGAACAGCCCGGTCTGCACCGGCTCCGACAGCAACCGGCGCAGGTGCGCTCGTACGGCGTCCTTGGCCCTGTCGTCGTGCACCCGGCTCCTGGAGACCGCCAGACCGGTGCCCCCGAGCACGCTCCCCGGCCCCTGGCCGGGCCAGGAGGGGGCGTCGGCGAAGGCCAGCGGGTAGGTGGCGTACCCGTACACCAGCGGGCAGAGGTCCGGCCCGCCCGCCGCCATCGCGTCGAGGACGCCGATCGGGTTGCGGAGCGAGACCTCGGGGTCGGCCAGCGCGAGCAGCTCGGCCATGAGCTCCAGCGCCCGCAGCCCGGCCTCGCGGTCGAGGAAGTCGCCCGAGCACAGCGCGCAGAACATGAGGAAGGCGTGCGGCCCGCCCAGGCACAGCGCCAGCCGCCCGCCTTTGCGCGCGAACTCCACCGTCTCGGGCCAGGTCTCCGGAATGTGCGTGCCCGGCCAGGCGGCGGACACCTGGGTGGCCGCGTCGAGCGGCAGCGCCCACTGGCGCCCGTCCAGGTGGTAGCTCTCATACGAGCGGCCGACGGTGCGGGCGCGGAAATCGGCCAGCTCATCCGGCGAGAACAGCTCGTCCATCGGCACCAGCGAGTCCAGCGCGGCGCCCAGCCCCGGATGGTCGATCACCAGCACGTCGTACGACTGGCAGAGCGTGGCGATCGGCTCGGACTCGAAGCCTTCGAGCGGCTGACGGTCCCACTCGATCGGCTCGGGCACGTCCCCGTACGGGTTCGGCCCGGCCAGGTCGAGACGGGTGAGCTCGTCGAGCGGGGCGTGGCCGCGGGGGTGGTCCCAGGTCAGTCCGCGCACGCCAGCACGCCCTTCTCCACCAGCTCGGCGGCGTGCTCGGCCGGGTAGCCCAGCTCGCCGAGTATCTCCGCGGTGTGCTCGCCCACCAGCGGCGCGCCCCTGCGTACCTGGGGCGGGGCGGCGCTGAGGCCGTACGGGAAGCCGGGGGTGGTGACCGTGCCCTCGGTGCGGTGGTCGTAGGTGACGAATGAGCCGTTGTGCCGGACCTGCGGGTCGGCCACCAGCTCCGCGTAGCCGTACACCGGGCCCGCCCACAGGTCGTGGCGGGCGCAGATGTCCAGCCACTCGGCGGTCGTGCGTTCGGGCAGCCGCCGGGCGACGGTCGAGGTGATCTCGTCGCGCTGGGTGTGGCCGTCCATGCCGGCCAGCTCGGGCAGGTCGAGCGCGACGGCCAGCCCGTCGAGCCGGGGCATGCCGAGTGCGAGGTAGCCGTCCTTGGTGGCGAACACCCCGTACGGCGCGCGGATGTAGGTGTGGCCGTGCGGCTCGCGCCCGCGCCGCTGCGGGACCCCGCCGACGGTGAAGACCGACAGCTCCTGCATCTGCACGGCGATGGCCGCGTCCAGCATGTTGACGCTCACCCGCTGGCCCTCGCCGGTGCGCTCGCGGTGCAGCAGCGCGGCCAGGGCGCCCTCGAAGGCGCTGTAGGCGGTGATCGCGTCGATCGCGTAGGTGCCCGCGGGGGCCGGGGGGTCGCCGTCGCGGCCGGTGCTGAGCATGGCGCCGCTCATGGCCTGGAGCAGCAGGTCCTGTCCCGGCCGTGTCACGTACGGGCCGCTCTCGCCGTACCCGGACATGGAGACGTAGACGACGCGCGGATTGAGCCCGCTGATGGTGTCGTGGTCCATGCCGAGGCGTTCGGCGACGCCGGGCCGGTAGTTCTGCAGGAACACATCCGCCGTCGCGGCGAGCCGGTGGACGATGTCGCGGCCCTCGTCCGACTTGAGGTTCACGGCCAGGCTGCGCTTGTTGCGGTTGAGGGACAGGAACGAGGCGTTGACCTGGTTGCCTGTGGCGCCGCCCGCGGGGGCGTGGCGCTGCCACTCGCCGGTCACCGGCTCCACCTTGATCACGTCCGCGCCCAGGTCGCCCAGGCGCATGGCGGCCAGCGGGCCCGCCATGGCGATGGACAGGTCGACCACGCGGTAGCCGTCGAGGACGCCCATCAGCGCCCCTCGAAGACCGGCTCGCGGCGGGCGGCGAACGCGGCCCGGCCCTCGGCCGCGTCGGCGGTGGCCATGCAGACGGTCTGCAGGTCGCGCTCGTACTGGATGGCCTGGTCGAGCGGCATGGTGTACGCCGCCTTGAGGTTGGCCTTGGCCGTCTGGGCGGCGATCGGCGGCCGGGCGGCGATCTTCCCGGCCAGCTCTCGTACGGCCGGCAGCAGCTCGTCAGGGGGCAGCACCTCGGTGACCAGCCCCCAGTCCTTGGCCCGCGCGGCGTCGATCGGGTCGCCGGTGAGCAGCATGGTGGCCGCGTTGCCGGGCCCGACGGCGTGGGCGAGCAGGGCGGACTGGCCGCTGCCGCCGATCCAGCCGAGCTTGATCTCGGGCGCGGCGAACGTCGCGGTGGTGGCCGCCAGCCGGATGTCGCAGGCCATGGCCAGCTCCAGGCCGCCGCCGTAGGCGTAGCCGTTGACGGCGGCGACGATCGGCTTGCGCAGGGCGCGGACCGCGTCGCCGTAGTCGCCGCGGTTGCGGAACTCCCACGGTGTGGCGTACGCGTCGAGCTCGCGGATGTCGCTGCCCACGCAGAAGGAGCGCTCCCCGGCGCCGGTGAGCACGGCCGCCCGGATGGCGGGGTCGGCGTCCACGCGGTCGAGGCAGGCGCGCAGCGCGCCGGCCATCCCGGGGGTGATGGCGTTGAGTTTGGCGGGTCTGTTCAGGGTGATGACGGCCACCGGGCCGGCCACGTCGAGCAGGACGTCCATGGATTCCCTCAGCAGTGGAGCGCGTCGGCGCGGGCGACCTCGACCACCTCGCGCATGGCCTCCTCGGCCTTGCGGTGATGGCGGCGCCGGATCGCCACGGCTACGCGCTCATGGTTGGGCAGCGTTTCCTTGTTGTGCGCGACCGATCGGGTGTGCACCTGCCGTACCGAGCGCAGGGCGATGCTGATCATGTCGTAGATGTAGAGCAGCAGGTCGTTGTCGGCGGCGCCGAACACGGCCCGGTGGAAGGCCAGGTCGGCGCCGATGAACGGGTCGGGGTCGTCGGCCGTGGCGTGCAGCGCGGCCAGGGCCTCGTCGATGCGCTGGATGGCCGCCGCGTCCGCCCGCTCGGCCGCCACCCGGGCCGCCCCGGGCTCCAGCGCGACGCGCAGGTCGGCCAGCACCCGGATGTCCCCGGGCTGGGCGTCGGGCCCGAACCGCCAGCTCAGCACGTCGGCGTCGAGCAGGCTCCAGGACTCGCGCGGCCGGACCCGGGTCCCGGCGCTCCTCCTGGTCTCCAGCAGGCCCTTGCCGGCCAGCACCTTCACGCCTTCCCGTACGGCCGAGCGGCCCACGCCGAGCTCGTTGACCAGCTGCTCCTCGATCGGGATGGGCGTGCCGGGCACCAGCGAACCGTCGACGATCCGGGCACCCAGGGCGTGCACGACGTGAGCATGCCGAGCCGTGTCCGGGTAAGGATCAGTTGCCACGGTTTCCTCCGTATTCGGATGTTTGGCACAGTATCGGGACGGTCGGTTTTTTCATAGACTTTCATCTGATGAAGTTCGGACTTCATCTGATGAAGCTGGGAGTGTTATGCACATCGTACGGTTTGTCAGCCCGCTGACCAGCGCGGACGCGGTCGGCGTCGACGACGGCGACCAGGTGACGCAGCTGGACGGGGTCACCACCGTCGGAGAGCTGCTCCGCCTGCCCGTCGCGGAGCTGCGCGAGCGGTGCGCCGCCGCGGCCGGCCCGCGGCACCCGTCCGCGTCCGTCCGCCGGCTCGCGCCCGTGGACGGGCTGATGGAGGTGTGGGCCGCGGGCGTCACCTACCGGCGCTCGCGCGAGGCGCGGGTGAGCGAGAGCGAGCGGGCGGCCGACGTGTACGAGCTCGTCTACGACGCTGAACGGCCCGAGCTGTTCTTCAAGTCGGTGGCCTGGAAGGTGTCGGGCGACGGCGGCCGGATCGCCGTGCGCGCCGACTCGGAGATCGACGTGCCGGAGCCGGAGCTGGGCCTGGTGCTGAACTCCGCGGGCGAGATCGCGGGCTACACGGTGGTCGACGACGTGAGCTCTCGGACGATCGAAGGGGTCAACCCGCTGTACCTGCCGCAGGCCAAGATCTACCTGGGCGCCTGCGCGGTCGGCCCGGCGATCAGGCCCGTCTGGGAGGTGGCCGACCCGTATGCGCTGGACATCACGCTGACCATCGCCAGGGCGGGGGAGACGGTGTGGGACGGCAAGGCGTCCACCTCTGAGCTGCACCGGCGCCTGGGCGATCTGGCCGGCTACCTGTTCCGTGCCGACGCCTTCCCCGACGGGGCCGTGCTCTCGACCGGCACCAGCCTGGTGCCCGACCTGCCGTTCACGCTGCGCGACGGCGACACCGTGACCATCGGCATCGCCGAGATCGGCACGCTGACCAGCACCGTGGTGCACGGCCTGGCCGCCATGGGCTGAACGCCGCTCGCCCGGCGGTTCGCCGTCGAGCGCTGAGGCAGGCACGACCAGGGCCGGGCACCGTCTTCGGTGCCCGGCCCGTCGTGATTACGGCCCGTCGTGATTACGGCCCGCAGGGCGGAGTGAAGATGCGCAGGATCCCCTGGCGTACACCCCAGCCTCCGGAGGGCTGGCCGCAGCCCCTCCAGAACTGGCCGACGAGCTTGTCGTTCTCGTCGAAGTAGTCGAGGACGAGCAGGACGTCGCCTCCGCCCGGGGGAGTCGAGATGAAGGTCGACGGCTCGGGCAGGGGCGCCGAGGCCGACGCGGTGCTCGCCGGCAACAGCGTGAGCGCGGCGGCGACGGCGGCCGCCACGAGGACGGCCAGCGTCCATGCCAGGACGAAGCCAACGCCGCGCGGGCGGCTGGATCTGATCATAGAGACGTCCCTTCCTATGAGTTCTCCAAAACAGGGCGTTCCATCGCGTTCCGTGACGGGACATCCGATGACAGGAAACGTTTACCGTCCGATCCGGTCGTGGGCCAACGACGGCTCGCTCACGTCGAAGGCGTACCAGACGGCCACGTTCGCCGTGGACACCGTCGCGCCGCCCACCCCGTCGGTCACCTCGGCCGACTACCCGGCCGACGGAGGCTGGCACGGCGACGCCGGGAAAGCAGGCACCTTCGCGCTCAAGCCCGCGAACGCCGACACCGGCTGGCTCGCCTACCGGCTCGACAGCGCGGCGGTCACGAAGGTGCTCAGTACCGGCGCGGCTGTCTCCGTCAAGTTGACCCCGGCCGCCGTCGGTGCCCACACGCTCACCGTGTACACCCTGGACAAGGCCGGGAACGCCTCGCCGGCCACCGCGTACGCCTTCAACGTGGGCTCGGGCGCGGCCGTGGCCACGCTCGCCGCGCCGAAGGACGGCCTGCGGAGCACCGGCAAGGTCCCGCTCGCGGTGACCGGCTTCGGCTTCACCCAGGCGACCTTCCGGTACCGGCGGGCCGACACCGACGAGTGGGCCGACCTCCCCGTGGCGAACGTGCTCGCCGCCGACGGCAAGCCCCTGACCGCCTGGCCCGTGGCCGCGCCCAACGGGGTGTCCGGCCTGGTCTGGGACGCCGGAGCCCAGCTCGGCGACGCCGCGGTGCAGGTACGCGCGCTCGTCGCCGGGACGGCGGGCCCGGTGGCGTCGGCGTCCGCCGAGATCGTCGTTGACCGCCGCGCCACCGAGGCGGCGACCAGCGAGGTCGGGCCGGGCACGGTGAACCTGCTGACCGGCGACTACCGCCTCCAGACGACCGCGGGCGGCCCGTTCGGCCTGACACTGACCCGGACCGCCACGTCCCGGAACCCCGGCTGGGAGGACCTGACGCTCACCGGCACGTACACGCTGAGCGGCTCCCGGGGGCAGACGACCACGTTCGCCAAGCAGGGCGAGCGGTATCTGCCCACCGAGTACGCCTATGACCAGGACCGGCCGAAGTCGCTCACCCGATCCGGCCACACGATCGACTTCGGCTACGGCACGGACGGCCGCCTCAGCACCGTGTCCTTCCGGGAGCCGTAGTCACCCAGTACGCCTACGACGGCGCCGGACGCCTGTCCGAGACCTGGGACCCGAGGATCACCCCCGCGCTGAAGACCACCTACGGCTATGACGGCGCGGGCCGCGTCACGACGCTCACCCCATCGGGAGAGCTGCCGTGGACCTTCGGCTACGACGCCGACGGCCGCCTGAAGTCCGTCACCCGCCCCACGCTCAAGCCCGGCACCGCCGACCAGATCGCGGGCGAGGCCAAGACCACCATCGTGTACGGGTGCCGCTCAGCAAGGCGGCCGGCGGCCCGGCCGACCTGACGGCCACGACTACCGCGGCCTGGGGACAGACGGTGGCGCCCGTGACGGCCACGGCGATCCACCCGCCGAACTCCACTACCCGCCCCACCGTGACGTCCTTGGACGAGTCGGGCCGGGCGATCAACGTACTGGCCCCTGGCGGGCACCTGTCCGCCACCGACTATGACCGGTTCGGGCACGCGACATGGGTCCTCACCGCGGCGAACAGGGAGCTGTCGCAGCGGCCGACGACCGACAACCGGCTCGCCGAGCTGGCCATCACCGCCTACAGCTCCGACGAGCGGGTGGACCTGCTGTCCACCCGCTCGGTCTACGACGCCTCCGGCAGCCGCTTCCTTGATCGGCTCTACAAAACCGTAAGGGTGCGGTTCCGGCGTGACCGGAACCGCACCCTGGCGCGGCCGGGGGTGACCCCCGGCCCGTGCGGACTCAGCCGCTCATGGCGACCGCGTCGGCCTCGGCCTTGGCCTGGGCCGCCTGCGGCGTGGCGGCGCCGCGCAGCGGGACCTGGCGGATGAACAGGGCGGCCACGATGCCGATGGCGGCCACGACCGCGCCCCAGGTGAACAGCGCGGTGATGCCGTTGGTGACCGCCTGCTGGAACAGGTTCTGGACCGCCTCGGGCAGGCGGCGCAGTAGCTGCGGGGTCATCGAGGCGGCCTGCGCGGCGACGGCGGGAGTGCCGGTGAGGGTGTCGGTCAGGTGACTGGTGTAGACGGCACCGAGCAGCGAGACTCCGAGCGAGCTGCCCATGTTGCGGAGGAAGGTCGACACGCCGGTGCCCGCGCCCATGTCACGCAGCGCGAGGCTGTTCTGCGCGATCAGGGTGCTGGTCTGCATCAGCCCGCCCATGCCGGCGCCGAGGACCACCATGTAGAGGGCGGTCACCGTGGTGGAGGTGGCGACGTCCATGGTGGCGAACAGCGCCAGGCCGATGGTGACCAGGACGGCGCCGACGATCGGCACCGACTTGTAGTGCCCGGTCTTGCTGATCAGCTGGCCGGCGGCCAGGCTGACGGCCATCGAGGCGATCATCATCGGCATCAGCAGCAGGCCGCTGTTGGTGGCCGAGGAGCCCTGGACGAACTGCTGGAACTGCGGCAGGAAGCCCATCGCGCCGAACATCGCGAAGCCCGAGATGAAGGCGACCGCGCCGGACAGCGAGAAGTTGAGGCTCTTGAAGACCCGCAGCGGCATGATCGGCTCGGCCACGCGCCGCTCGACGAAGATGAAGGCGACGAACGCGACCACGGCCAGGGCTATCAGCCCGAGGATCTGCCCCGAGCCCCACTCGTACTGGGTGCCGCCCCAGCTGGTGACGAGCACCAGAGCGGTGATCCAGATCGTCAGCAGGCCGGTGCCCCACCAGTCGATCACGGCCTTGCCGGTGCCCTTGGGCAGCTTGGCCAGGGTGATCCAGCACAGGACCAGGGTGACCGCGCCGAGCGGCAGGTTGACGTAGAAGGCCCAGCGCCAGCTCAGGTTGTCGGTGATGAAACCGCCGATGAGCGGGCCGCCGATCATCGCGACCGGCATGACGGCCATCATCACGCCCTGGTACTTGCTGCGGTCGCGCGGCGGGATCATCTCGCCGATGATCGACAGCACGCCGACCATCAGTCCGCCCGCGCCCAGCCCTTGGATGGCGCGGAAGGCGACCAGCTGGGCCATATCCTGGGACGCGCCGCACAGCACCGAACCGAGCAGGAAGATCGCCACAGCGGTGGTGAAGATGATGCGGCGGCCGTAGAGGTCGCCGAGCTTGCCCCAGATCGGCGTGGCCACGGTGGAGGCCAGGACATAGCCGGTGGTCACCCATGCCAGATGCTCGAGGCCGCCCAGCTCGCCCACGATCGTGGGAATCGCCGGGGCGACGATCATGTTGTCCAGCATTGCCAGCAGCATGGCGACGACCAGACCGCTCATGGTCACCATGATCTGGCGGTGGCTGAACCCTAATCCGACCTGCTCTTCCGCTCCCGAGGCGGTGTCCGCGCTGTCCTTGGCCATTACGTGCGCTCCTGTCGATCCATAGAACTTACCTGTCGGTCGGCAAGCGTACTTGCTAACCGGCCGGTAGGCAAATAGGCTGTGTAACAGCGTAGGAGCAAGAGGGAAGAGCCATGACCAAGACGGAACCGGGCGCGCGGCGCAAGGGCAGCGAGACGCGGGCCGAGATCCAGGAGGCCGCGCTGGCCCTGTTCACCGAGCACGGCTATGACGCCACCTCCATGCGCGAGATCGCCGAGCAGCTGGGCATCACCAAGGCGGCGCTCTACTACCACTTCGACAGCAAAGAGGCCGTCATCCGCAGCCTCTTCACCGACCACATGCGCGCGATGGACGAGCTGCTCGACTGGGCGGCCGGGCAGCCGCACTCCCCGGAGCTGGCCGCCGAGCTGCTGAGCCGGTGGCTCACGATGAGCAGCCGGCAGGGGGTGAAGAACATGCGGTTCGCCATCGCCAACCACACCGCGCTGAAGGCGGTCATGCCGCCGAGTGAGGACAGCCCGCTGGAGCGGACCAACCGGGCCGCCCAGCTCATCCTGGGCCCCGGAGCCTCACTGCAGGATCAGCTCAGCGTCCGGCTGGCCCTGCTCAGCGTGCACAGCGCCGTGCTCGCCGCTCAGGGCACCGAGGCCAAGAACGACGACATCGTCCTCGCCGCGCTACGCGCGGCGACACTCCTGGTCAGCGACCTGTTCCCCAACCTTCCCCTCCTCCACCTCACGGAAGCGGAATCGGAACCGCCCGCAGCGTGACCGGGCCGAGGAGCGGGTTCAGTTCGTCCGCCTGGGACTGCCCGGCCGGGACGAGCACGTCCACGGCCTTGGGCACGCCGCCCGGGTCGACGGAGCACAGGGGAGCGGTCCCGCCCGGCGCGCACACGCCGAACTGGTACGGCTGGGGAGTGGCGGTGAAGCCCCTGGCCTGGTCGGCGCTGAACCCGTCCTGGCCGGCGAGCACGACCGCGAACCGCCAGCCGGGCCCCGGCGTGCCGAAGTCCGCCTTGGGCAGGGCGATCGTGATCGTGCGGGTGGTGCCGGAGCCGCGGACGGCGGCCCCGGACCGGGCGGCGCCGGTGGCCGTCACCCAGACCGGGGCGGCGAAGCCCTGCGCCTCGACCCGCTGCGACCAGGCGTCCTGTC
The DNA here is from genome assembly GCF_020215705.1 of Nonomuraea aurantiaca. Classification (GTDB taxonomy): domain Bacteria; phylum Actinomycetota; class Actinomycetes; order Streptosporangiales; family Streptosporangiaceae; genus Nonomuraea; species Nonomuraea aurantiaca. The sequence goes on from NZ_JAIWNB010000003.1 coordinate 390,244, forward strand.
CGGCGATGCGGTAGTTGCGCTGCGGGAACGCCGGATCGGTCGAGCGCGCGGTCACGGCCGGGTCCTGGACGTAGACGTCGAGCAGCTGGGCGCCGATCTGGCTGCCGAAGGTGGGAGTGAGGTCAGCGATCTCGGCGCGCAGGTAGACGGTGCTCGCGTCCGTGATGACCTGGAACCTGCGCAGGTCGAAGGCGCCCGCGTGGAAGTCGGCGGCCGTCGGGTAGGCGTAGGTCCCCGGCCCGTCGTCGTCGCCGCCGGGGTCGGTGACGTCGAGCACGGTCGTGGCCCCGGTGATGTCGCCGACGACCGAGCGCCGGGCATACCCGGTGCGGCCGTCGGAGGTCGTGGCCGTCACGGTGAGCACGACCTCGCCGAACGAGACCGGCGCCTGGGCGGTGAAGCGGCCGTCGGCTCCCGCCCGTACCGAGACGACCTTGGTGGCGGCGCCGATGTCGATGGGCGTGGCCGCGATGTCGACCCGCGCGCCGGGCGCGGTGGTCCCCTCGACGGTGACCGACGTGCCGGCGGCCGTGCTCCCTTCCGCCGGGGCGGTGACGGTGAGCGGCGCCGCCCCGGGCATGCCGTGGGCGGCGTAGCGGCGGCGTACGACCTCGGGCTGCTCGGCCGGGCGGCCCGAGGCGAGCGAGAGGATCAGCCGCACCTCCTGGGCTTGGGCCCAGGTCAGCGGGGAGGCCGAGCCGGCGGGCTCGCCGTCGCGGAAGCCGATCGAGGCGGTGGCCGGGTCGGTGCCGTACGGTGAGGCGGCCAGGTCCGGGTTCTCCCACGCCTGCTCGGGGACCAGGCCGGTGCCGGAGGACATGGCCCGCATCGCCGCCAGGAGGGACGCCGCCGTACGCGTGTCGCCGGTCTGCAACGCCTGCTCGGCCCGCTCGCCGGACAGGACCGGCCACAGGTGGCCCGAGCCGGTGTTCGCGGTGGGCCAGGGCCGCCCGGACGTGGCGCAGGAGGTGGGGTCGGGCTCGTAGCAGTCGCCGTAGCCGTCCTCGGTGCCCGCGGTGTCGGAGCCGTAGCGGTACCAGCCCCGGCCGTTCGGCGTCGTACGCCCGATCACCCGGTCCACGACCGGCAGGCTGACCAGCACGTCGGGGTCGGTGGCGGGCAGGATGCCCAGCCGGGTCAGCTCCAGGAAGCCCGCGTCCACCACCCGGCGCTGGTCCTCCGTCGGGCCGCCGTTGCCGAGGTTGTACGGGGCGGCGGCGTCCGGGTCGCCGGTGCGCGACAGGCGCAGGAAGTAGCGGGGGGCGTACGGGCCGGTCGTGGTGACCGTCCAGCCCTTGGCCGAGCGGGCGAAGTGGTCGGCCGTGGCGCGGTAGAGCCTGGCCCGGCCCTGGTCGTCGCGGCCGGCGGCGATCTCCCCGGCGGCGACGAGCCCGGCGATCTCGGCCGCGATCGTGGACGGCGAGTAGCCCTGCTGCTCCTCCCAGCGCTCGACGCCGAACGCGGGCCCGTGCGCCACCAGGAAGTCCGCGGCCTCGCGGACGTGTTCCCACAGCGCCGCGCCGATCCCGGCCTGGTGGGCCATGAGGATCGGGTACGCGCTCTCGTCGAGCTGGTCGCCGCCCGAGTCGGGGGCGAGCCGGCCGTTCAGCAGGGAGTTGCGCGGCAGGCGGCCGTCGGGCAGTTGCTGGCGTTCCAGCAGGAAGCGGGCCGTGGCGCGGGCGGTCGCCAGGTCGCCGTCGGTGAGGAAGCCGGTGAACGCCTCGTACAGGTCGCGGGCGAACACCTCGCGATAGGACCCGAAATAGACCGCCTTGCCGCCGACCTTCTCGCCCGCGCCGACCGCCTGGCCCCACGGGCTGGCCAGCGAGGCGACGACGGCTCCGGGGAAGGTCTTGTCCTCGCTCGCCTTCAGCACGTTGGCGGACAAGCGGTAGGCGTCGGCCAGCGAGGCGGGCGGCTTGCGCAGCCCGGCGTCGTAGGCGGCCCAGCCCGCCTCGTACCGGGCTCGGGTGGTCTCGAACGGCCGGGCGGCGGCCTCGCCCGCGGTCCGCAACGCGGCACTCGCCGTACGGCCGAAGCCGAGCGCGAAGGTCACCGCACCCGAGCCGTCGAGGGGCAGCCGGGCGGTGGCGACCACGTTGCCGTCCGGGGCGGTGGTGCTGGGGGTCAATGCGTGGCCGGCGTCCAGTTGCGCGGCGCCGTCGCTGGGCGTGCCCGCGTAGCCGACGCCGGCCTGGGGCAGCCGCCGCTCCGCGCGCAGCGCCAGATGGGTGGGTACGGCGTAGTCGCGGGCGGGCGCGGAGGTCTCGGTGTTCGGGTCGGAGATCACCGGGGCGCCGGTCGGGCCGTCCACCACGCCGCTGTCGGCCCCGCCGTTCGGCGTGCCGCCGCCTCCGTTGCCGTTGACGCTCGCGTCCAGCCGTACGTACAGGCGCAGTCCGGCCGGCTGGAGCCGGGTCCGGACCACGACGGCGTCGCTGTCCGGATCGGTGAGGTAGGTGGTGGTCAGGCGGTAGCGGCCGGCCTTGCTGGCCGAGGTGATCGTGCAGGCCATGCCGGAGCGGTCGGTGGTCACCTTATAGGTGGTGTCGCGGGACTGCAGCTCGGTGAACGTCGTGCCGTCGGTGACGGCGAACTGCATCGTCTCGACGTTGGTGTTGTCGATGGTCGGCTCGTAGACGTCGGACAGCACGCCGCCCGCGACCGTGTACCAGACCTTCGAGGCCCGGCCCGCGGCCGTACCGACGCAGTCCTTGCGCGCCAGCCCGAAGTGGGACGCCACGCCCGGCCCGGCCGGAGCGGGACCCCGGGCCATGGCGGGCGCGGCGGGCAGCCCGGCCAGCGCGGCGGCGACAGCGAGGGCGAGTGTGAACCGTCGAACCGTGGCCATGCCGTGCCCCCTCGGATCCGCCCTTTTCGTTGCAGAGAAGACCAGGTCCTGATCCGTGTCAACCCCGACCCGCGGTGAGGCGGCGAAGGACGTACTCGATCGGGCCGTAACGATGGCTCCGCAGCCACCACCAGCTCAGCCCGAGCAGGAGCGCGTAGATCACCGCGGCCACGCCCATCACGGCGAGCGGCGACAGCCTGCCCGCCAGGGCCAGTCCGTAGCCGGTGAAGATCAGGCAGCAGAGCACCGACTGCCCGATGTAGTTGGAGGCCGCCACCCGCCCGGCCGGTGCCAGCACCCGTCCGGCGGCGGGGATGCGTTTGATGACCTGGAGCAGGGTGACCACGTAGGCGGCGGTCAGCAGCACCGAGGCCACGTTGTTCACCGCCAGCGCGACCAGTTGCAGCCCGTCCCCGGATGAGGACGACGCCCAGGTGAAGAAGACCGCGGCGGGCAGGCCGACGCCGAAGCCCACCCACTGGACGCGCGGCACGAGATGGGCCCAGCGCGCCGGTTCCTCGAACAGCCGTGACCGGCCCGCCGCCAGCCCGAACAGGAACAGCGCCATCGCCATCGGCCCCTGCCCGATCCACACCATCGCGGCCACCGCCGGGTACGTCTCCACCTGGAACGACAGGAAGCTCAGCGGCCCGCCCGTGACCAGCGCCTCCGCCCGCGCCGTGGCCGCCGCGTCGCTCACCGCCACTGTGCCTGCCGCCGGGTCGAGCAGGGTCAACCCGGCCAGCAGCAGCCAGATCACCGACATGACGCCGATGATGGCGCAACCGGTGATCACCGCCTTCCTGGGCGAGATGCCGCGCATCGCCAGCAGGATCACCCCGAGCGTGGCGTACAGCGTGAGGATGTCGCCCACCCACAGCAGGAACCCGTGCAGAATCCCGATCACGAAGAGACCGAGGCAGCGCCGCAGCATCCGGGCCTTGACGTTGACCCCGTCGCGCGTCTGGAGCGTGAAGGAGTAGCCGAACAGGAAGGAGAACAGGATGTAGAACTTCGTCAGCACCAGCGTGCTGACGAGGTACGCGACCGGCCCCTCGGTGATGGGCATGATGCCCGTCCCCACGGCGTAGCCGGGATCGGCGAAGAACCCGATGTTCGCCACCAGGATGCCCGCCAGCGCGAACCCCCGCACGGCGTCGATCTCGTGCACGCGCCGTGAGCCCGGCGCCTCGGTCAGTGTCATGATCCCGACGCTAGAGACGCCGGGCACCCCGGCACATCGATCCTTGGCAGCCCCCGAGACCGACCAAAGTCGCTGGATCCTTCGCCGCCACGGTGGGCTGCGGCTCGGCCGCCCGGGAGCGGTACCCGGCGTGCGCTATCAGATTGCTGATGGATGCACCCCCACGAGGCTATTGGCGGCCTATGGCCTCCGAGGGTGAGCATGGGGTCATGACCAGACGCATTCTGATCGCACTGACCAGCCACGCCGCACTGGGCGACACCGGCAAGGGCACGGGTTTCTACGTCTCGGAGGCGGCCCATCCCTGGGAGGTCTTCACCGAGGCGGGCTTCGAGGTCGACCTCGTGAGCGTCGCCGGTGGCGAGCCGCCACGCGACGGGGTGGACTCGGACGACCCCGTCCAGCGGCGCTTCCTCGCCTTGCCGTCGCTTGGCGACACACCTCGGCCGGAGGATGTTGATCCGTCCGGGTACAGCGCGATCCTGTTCGCCGGTGGGCACGGCACGATGTGGGACTTCCCCGACAACCCTGCCTTGGCCGCTCTGACTCGTACCATCTGGGAGAACGGCGGCGTCGTCGCCGCCGTATGCCACGGCCCGGCCGCACTGGTCGGCGTGACGCTGTCCGACGGCACGCCGCTGGTGGCGGGGCGGCGGGTGGCGGCCTTCACCGATGCCGAGGAGGCGGCCGTCGGGCTGACCACGGTGGTCCCCTTCCTGCTCGCCTCCCGCCTGCGCGAGCTGGGCGCCGAGCACGTGCCCGGCCCCGACTTCCAGCCCCAGGTGATCCGCGACGGCCGCCTGGTGACAGGCCAGAACCCCGCCTCCGCCCGAGGCGTGGCCGAAGCCGTCCTGTCCGCCCTGAGCAGCAGGGCGGCGGATTCCGGCACGGTACCCGCGAACCTCAGGGACGTCACTGTGCGGACCAGCGACGGTCCCATGGGTGGATATCTCGCTTGCCCCGCCGGGGACGGCGTATATCCGGCCGTCATCGTGGCCCACCAGCTGTTCGGGCTGACCGAGGACGTGCGCGCGGTCGCGGACCGGATCGCGGGCATGGGGTACGTGGTGCTGGCCCCCGACTACTACCACCGCGCCGACCCGGGAGTGGAACTGCCGCCCACCGACGAGGGCCGCGCCCGCGGGTTCGAACTGATCGCGACGCTGAGCCGCACGGGAGTGCTGGAAGACACCCGCGCGGCCGTCGACTACCTCGCCGCCCGCGATGACACGAGCGGCGCGGTCGGCATGGTGGGCCTGAGCCTGGGCGGCCACCTGGCGTACCTGGCGGCCACCCAACTCGGCTTCCCGATCACCGTGGTCCTGTACGGGGGCTGGCTGACGGGCACCGACATCCCGGTGAGCAGCCCGGAGCCAACGCTCGACCTGACTCCGGGCATCAAGGGCAAGCTGGTGTACATCATCGGCGACCGCGACCACGCGATCCCCGAAGAGCAGCGGACAGCCATCGCCGAGCGCCTTCGAGTCGACGGGATCAGGCACGAGATGGTCGTCTTGGCGGGCGCCCCACACGCCTACCTGTCACAGGAGGACTCGCCGTACCACGCAGAGACCTGGCAGCGCATCGAACGGGCCCTCGCCGACGAACTGGCCTGATTGCCTTGGCGGGCTCAAGCCGCCACAGGTGAGTACGCGGTCGCGTCCCCCTTCAGCACCGTGCTGGTCCGTCCGTCCACGTCCACCGGCACGTCGCCCGCGATCGTGACCCGGTGCAGGCGGCGCGGCTGGTCGCCGAAGTCGTGCACGACACGGTGCTGGGTGGCGCGGTTGTCCCAGATGGCCACGTCGCCGGGCGCCCATCGCCAGCGGACGGTGTTCTCCACCTGGGTGACCTGCTCCTGGATCAGGTTGATGATCGAGGCGGAGGTCTGTGCCGACAGCCCGGCCAGCCGCTTGGCGAAATCGCCCAGCAGGATGGCCCGCTCGCCCGTCTCCGGGTGGACGCGCACCACCGGGTGCTCGGTCTCGTAGACGGTGGCGGCGAAGACCTCGGCGTACTCGCGGGTCCGCGCGGGATCCTCCGACGTCGCGATGCGCGCGTAGTCGTACTGGTTGGTGTGTACGGCCCGCAGCCGGTCGAGCAGATCGCGCAGCTCGGCGGGCAGGTATTCGTAGGCGGCCACGGTGTTGGCCCACAGCGTGTCACCGCCCGCCGGGGGAACGGTGACGGCCCGCAGGACCGAGGCGAGCGGCGGCCGGTCGACGAACGTGACGTCGGTGTGCCAGCGGTCGACCTTGTGCCCCTTGCGATAGTCGAGGTCGAGGATGTGCGCGTTGTCGTCGAGGGCGGGCACGGTGGGGTGCGCGGTGGTCAGGTCGCCCAGCAGCCGGGCGAAGGCGACCTGCCGCTCCTCGTCCAGGTGGTCCTGGCCGCGGAAGAAGAGCACCTTGTGGGCGAGCAGCGCGAGGCGGATCTCGGCGACGACGTCGGCGGGCAGGTCGCCGCCGAGCCGTACGCCGCTGACCTGGGCGCCGATGCGGCCCGCTACGGGGCTGATGTGCAGGGTTGACATGGATGTGGTCCTTCCAGGAGATGGGGTGTCGGCCGATCAACGGAAGGACGGACAGAGCGCGCTGGCCACGCGGCAGAAGTCCACGTGACCTCGGATGGTGAGAACCATGGGCGTCACACTGTCCACCGTAGATCCGGAGCCTCTTATAGTCAACACAACAGGTAGGAAATATGGGTTTTAGGTGGGATGGCCGGTGCCGTGCGCCATCCGCGTGTGGGGCTGACGCGAATAGGGGGTGACTTTCCTCGGGAGGAAGCGATGCGCGCTATCGAACCCCTGCGTCCGGGTGACCCGCGCCGGCTGGGCGGCTATCGGGTGATCGGCCGGATCGACAGAGGTGGCCAGGGCGAGGTGTACCTCGCGGAAGCGGACGGGCCGTAAGGCTCGGCTGGAGCGGCTGGGGTGGCCGGGCAGCGTGTCGCGGCGAAGCTGCTGAACGCCGGCTCGTGGGACGACGAGCGGGCGCAGCGCACGTTCATGCGTGAGGTGGCGCTGGCCAAACAGGTGGCCCGATTCTGTACGGCCCAGGTGGTGGACGCCGGCATGCTCGGCGGTCAGCCGTACTTGATCAGCGAGTTCATCGACGGGCCCTCCTTGGCCGAAAGGGTGGCGATGGAGGGACCCGTCATCGGGAGCGCGCTGGAGCGGCTGGCGATCGGGACCGCCACCGCCCTGACCGCCCTCCACCAGGCCGGCATCGTGCATCGCGACTTCAAGCCGGGAAACGTGCTGATCGGTCCCGACGGCCCGCGCGTCATCGATTTCGGCATCGCTCGCGAGGCGGACACCACGGCCACGGCGACCAGCCAGATCATGGGCACGCCCGCGTACATCTCGTCGGAGCAGCTCGCGGGCTCGCCCGCAGGCGCCCCCTCCGACGTGTTCGCGTGGGGGGTGACGATCGCGTTCGCGGCCATGGGGAAGGCGCCGTTCGGGCAGGACTCGATCCCGGCGGTGCCGGTCGTGGCCGGGTTGCGGCAGAAGGACGCCGCGTCCAGACTCCAGCAGGCCGGACTGACCCCCGGAAAGCTCACCCCGGACTTGCTCCATCGGCGGCACACCCGGTCGCGTCCTGCGCGCCGTCCTACGGCCGGGCACGCGTACGGTCGACCTGGTGATGAGCGCGGCCCGCGCCCGCGTGCCCGACGCGCGCGGCTGGCCGATCGACGCGGGAAAGGCGGCCGTGGAGAAGGCCGGCTTCACGGTGAAGGTCGGTTACCGCAAGGGACCCGACTGGATCGGCAAGGTGGCGGCCCTGAGCCCGCCCGCCGGAGCGTCCGCGTGCATCGGCACCGAGGTGGAGATGTCGATCGGCGTCAAATAGCCGATGACAGCTGGCGTTGCGGCAGAATTCAGCCATGCGCGTCGAGGAGCTGTCCGCGGCCGAGCGCCGGGTGTGGGAGGCGTTCCCCCGGGGCGAGCTGGTCGACTTCCGCACCGGGAAACCGGACGAGGACGCCCCGGCGACCGGCGCGAGCTGGGGCCCGGAGCGGACGGTCCGCGCCGGAGTGATCGCCGAGCTCCTGCTGCGGGAGGAATCAGCGCGATCACCCGCGCTGCGGGAGGAAACGAAGCGGTTACCGGCCCAGGGGGAGGAATCGGCGCGGTTTTCGGCCCTGCGCCTCAAGGGCGCGCGCGTCACCGAGCTCCTGGACCTGACCCACGCCACCATCACCCACCCGGCGCGGTTCCTCTCCTGCGACTTCGAGCAGGTGCCGCGCCTGTACTGGGCCCGCTGCCAGCAGCTGAGCTTCACCGGGTCCCGGCTGCCCGGCCTGTCGGCGTCGAACGCCCAGATCGGCGGTCACCTGAGGCTGGAGCGATGCCTGTTCACCGGGCGGGTGGAGCTGCGCGGCGCCCACATCGCGGGCAGCCTGACGCTCGACCACGCCCAGGTGCGGGCGCCGGAGCCGGCGATCGACTGCGACCGGCTCCAGGCCGACCGCGGGATCGCCGCCATCGGGTTGCGGGCCGAGGGCCACGTGCGGCTGTCCAACGTCAAGGTCGGCGGTACGTTGATCATGGACGATGCCCGGCTGACCGCCACCGACCGGCATGCCCTGACGCTGGACGGGCTCGTCGCCGACGGCAACGTGTTCTGCCGGTGCATGACGGTCGCCGGGATGATCAGCCTGCGCAACGCCCGCGTGACCGGGCCCTTCGCCCTGACCGGCACCACCATCGACCATCCCGGCGAGATGGCCTTACGCGGCTCGCGGATCACCGCCGAAGGCGGCCTGTACCTGGGCGGGACTTTCGCCGCGACCGGCACGGTACGGCTGGCGGACTCCCGCGTCGACCGTGAGCTCAACCTGACCGGCGCCCACCTGGACAACCCCGGCGGCGACGCGCTCCAGGCAGAGGAGGTCCAGGTCGAGGGCACGATCGAGGCGCGCGGGCTCACCGCGCGCGGCCGGGTCGACCTGTCCCAGGCCCGCGTCACCGGATCTCTGCGCCTGGCCGGCGCCGACCTCTCCGCTCCGGGCAAGGTGGCGCTGGACGCCGACGGCGTCTCCATCGGCGGCGCGCTGTCCTGCGTCGACGGGTTCCGGTCCGAAGGCGTGGTACGGCTGGTCGACGCCACCATCGGCACGATCACCGACTTCAGCGGCGCCCGCCTGAGCAATCCCGGCGGCAAGACGCTGGACGCGGCCGCGGCGACCATCGGCAGCGGGCTGTTCTGCGGGCACGGCTTCGCCTCCGACGGCGAGATCACGCTGATCGGCACCCAGGTCCGCCGGCACGTGTACTTCAACGACGCCACACTCACCAACCCCGGCGGCCGGGCGCTGGCGGCCTGGCAGTTAGAGGCCAGTGAGCTGTACCTACGCCCGAAGTCGGCCCCCGAAGGCACCGTCGACCTGCGGCATGCCCGCATCGGGGTGCTGCGCGACGACCCCGCCACCTGGTCCCCGCGCCGGCAGGACGGCCTGACGTACGAGGCACTGGATCCCACGCTGCCCGCCGCCCGGCGGCTGGCCTGGCTAGAGGACGGCTCGGACGAGTACGTGCCGCAGCCGTACGAGCAGCTGGCCAACACGTATCGGCGGCTCGGGCACGACGAGGACGCCCGCACGGTCCTGCTGGCCAAGCAGCGGCGGCGGCGCGCCACGCTGCCCAGGCCCGCCCGCGCGTGGGGCGTGCTGCAGGACATCACGGTCGGCTACGGCTACCGGCCGCTGCGCGCCGCCGCCTGGTTCGTCGCGCTGCTGGTCGTGGGGGCCACGGTGTTCGCGCTCGACCGCCCGCCGCCCGCCGAGGCGGGCAAGGGGCCCGTGTTCAACGCCGTGGTGTACGCCCTGGACCTGCTGTTCCCGTTGATCGACTTCGGCCAGGAGAAGGCGTTCCAGCCGGTCGGCGGCGCTCAGTGGGTCGCCTACGGCCTGGTGCTGGCGGGCTGGATCCTGGTCACGACGATCGTCACCGGCATCACCCGAGCGCTGTCCCGTCAATGATCCGTCACGGGACGATGAGGGCCTGCCACGACGGCGGCATGTTACGGGCCACCTCGATCCCCGAGAACACCGACGGCTCCTGCGGACCGTGCTTCTTCGCCCACGCGGCCATCTGCGCGAGTCCGTCGGCCAGCGGCACCGACCCCGTCCCGACGCCGAGCAGGTCGCGGGCCTTGTCATGGGAGGAGTAGGCGTGCACCACCTCGTGCCGCGCCGGAAGATGCCGGACCCGCAGCGGCGCGTCCATGGCCGCCGCCACCGCGCCCGCCAGTTCGTTGACCGTGTACGGCCGGTCGCCGCCGATGTTGAAGGTCTCCCCGTAGGCCCGCGGGTTGCCGATGGACCGGGCGATCGGCAGCGCGACGTCGTCGATGTGGCTGAAGGCCCTGGTCTGCTCGCCGTCCCCGAAGACGGTGCACTCCTCGCCGCGCAGGATCTGGTTCATGAAGATGCCGATGACGTTGCGGTAGCGGTCGCCGATGTTCTGCCGCTCGCCGTAGACGTTGTGCGGGCGGAAGATGACGTACGGCAGCCCGAACATCTCGTGCGTGACCTTCAGCTCCTGCTCGACCGCGTATTTGGCGATGCCGTACGGGTCCACGGGCGCGGGCGTCAGGTCTTCGGTCATCGGCGGCTCCGCGTGGCCGTACACGGCGATGGAGGAGGTGAAGACGAAGCACCGGACGGTCCCGGCGTTGACCGCCGCGTTGATGAGGTTGACGCTGCCGATCACGTTGTTGGTGTAGTTGTAGCGCTTGATGAAGTGACTCAGTCCCTCGGCGGCGTACGCGGCCAGGTGGAAGACGTAGTCGAACCGCCACTCCGCGAACAGCGCGTCCACCACCTCGGCGTCGCAGACGCTGCCCTGATGGAAGTGGGCGCCCTCCGGGACGTTGGCCGGGTCGCCGCCGGAGAGGTCGTCGAGCACCACCACGCGATGGCCGGCCCGGAGCAGGTCGGCCGCCACGTGCGAGCCGATGAAACCCGCGCCGCCGGTGACCAGCGAGGTATGCGTCATGACAAGGACTCCTTCGCAACAGGGTGAGGGGAGAGCGTGCGCCGCGGCCGGAGCCAGCGCAGGAGAACCGCCGCGTGGACGAGCGCGCCGACGGCCAGCACGCCCACCGCGCCGAGCGCCCCGGCCCAGGGCACGACGACGGACGCCAGCACCACGACCGCCGCCAGCGACACCACCGCGCCCACCGCGGTGACGCGCAGCGCCAGGGGAGTGGCGTTCTCCATCAGGTAACTGGCGCTGCCCACCGCGAAGATGATCGGCACGCAGGCCACGTACAGGACGACGACCCCCAGATCGCCGAGCGGGCGCAGCAGGAGCGGCGCCGCGCAGGAGACGGCCGCCACGTAGGGGGTCCCGGCGAGCAGCAGCAGGCGGAGCCAGTGGGACAGCCGGTCGTAGGCCGCGGACAGGTCCCGCTGGTGCAGCGCTTGGGAGACACCGGGCTGCAGGACGCGCAGCAGGTAGGCGAACGCGTTGAGCAGCGTCCCCGAGGCGACGGAGGCCATGTAGAGTCCGGTGCTCTCCGCCTGCGCTCCGCTGACCGAGAGCGTCACGAACAGCAGGCTCATCGACACTCCCGCGACCACGTCGGGGATCGCCATCAGCAGGGACGTCCCCACCGCGACGCGTACGAGGACCCGGCGCCGCAGCCCGGCGAAACCCGGCCGCAACCCGGTCAGCAGCACCACGTTGAGCACGGACACGTTCGTCAGGCACAGGGCCAGGAACACCGTGGGCGAGGCGTGCCCGGTCGCCGCCGCCCCGGTCCAGCAGGCCAGTCCCGTGGCCAGGACGAGATGGTTGGCCACGTCCCGCCCCGGCCGGCCGACGGCCCGGCTCAGGCCGACCAGCACCTGGTTGCCGCCGATGCCGATCGCGTACAGACCGGCCAGCCCGGCCAGGAGCCACGGCCCGTTGTGCCCGAACAGCAGCACACCCGCCAGGACCGCGATCGCGACCACCAGCAGCAGCCCGGCCAGCGCCACGAAGACGCCGACCAGCAGGCCGACGGTGTGCCGCGCCCTCGGGATCAGCTTCAGGGCGCACTTCTCGATGCCGATCGACGCGAGCGGCGTCAGGAACGCCGCGCCGCCCATCGCCTGGGCGTATCCGGCGTAGTCTCCGGAACTCCAGGTCGCCAGGAGCACGACGTTGGCCAGCAGGAGCGTGCCCCGGAAGGCGGCCCGCCCGCCGAGCAGCACCATGAGCTGCCTGGGTGCCGCGAGCCTCATGCGGGCGGCGAGCCGTAATCGGAGGTGACGAATCTGCCCTTGCCACCGGCGGTGATCTCGACGGTCTCGGCGGGCACCACCTCCAGCGGGAACTCGCCGCCGGCCAGGCCGAAGAGCTTGTCCCGTACGGTCGCCAGCACCTCGCCCGGCGGGTCGGCGCTGGGCACGACGTGCACCCGCACCAGCCCCGCCGTGTCCTGGCGGACGAAGCACTCGCTGATGCCCGGATGGGTGGCGGCCAGGTGGAGGAAGGCGTCGGGGTAGAGCCGCTCGCCCGACGGGAGCGTGACGTAGTCGTTGCTGCGCCCGGTGGTGAGCCGCAGAGTGCGGAACCGGCGGCCGCAGCGGCAGCGGCCCGGCTCGATGAGGCCGATGTCGCCCAGGCTGTAACGCAGCAGCGGCATGGCCCGCTCCATGAAGGCGGTGACGACCACCTGCCCGGCCTCGCCGTCAGGGACCGGGTCGCCCGCCGCGTCGACGATCTCGCAGTAGACGCGGTCCTCGCCCAGGTGCGCGCGGCCGTAGCGGCAGTCGTAGGTGACGTTGAGCACCTCGAAGGCCGAGTACTCGTCGAAGACGGGAGCGCCGAACCGCTCGGCGAACATCGCCCGGTGCTCGGGCAGCAACAGCTCCGACTCGGTCATGACGATGCGCAGGGTCCGCCGCAGCCGGGCGAGCTCCTCCGGGGTGAGCTCGCGCAGCAGGGCCCGCAGGTGCACGGGGTAGCCGATCAGCACCTTGGGCCGGTTGGCCAGGAGCTCCGCCTTGATCTCGCGCATCGGCCGGTGGGACAGGATCACGTGCCGCCGGAACAGCCCGAACCGCTCGAACATCCGGGCGGGCGGCGCGAACGGCCGGATATGGCTGAGCCGGTCCGTCGGCAGGTAGCGGCCCGTCGCCAGGAACCGCCGCACGCAGGCCGCCATGTGGTAGTCGTGGCTGTCGCGGTCGTGCAGGATCCGCACCCGGCGGCCGGTGCTGCCGCTCGTCTGGAAGGACAGGCACCGATCCTGGTCGACGCCGTCGGCGAGCAGCCGGTCCAGCGGCTGCTCGCGCAGCACCCGCTTGTCCAGCACCGGCAGCTCGGCCAGCTCGGACAGGTCGCGGAGCGGGCCGCCGCGCGCGTAGCGGGGGTCCTCGCGGTAGTAGGGCACCCGGGTACGCGCCAGCTCCAGCATCCGGTTGAGCCCGCGAAGCTGGTGACGGCGCAGCCCCGCCGCGCCGCCGTACTGCCGCGCGATGCTGAGCGGGACGTAGCCCGCCTCCCGGATGATCATCGCTACGCGCTCTCCGTGCGGGTCTGGAGCGCCTTCGGCGTGAGCCTGCGGCCCAGCGACTCCCACCAGCGCTGCGGGCTGAGGAAGATGACGAGCGCCAGCACCACGTGTACGGCGATGAAGGCGTACGCCTCGTACTTGCTCGGCGCGTGGCCGATGAACACGCTCATGTGCGTGGCCCACTCCCACACCTCGGGGATGGTGCTGTACGCGGGATCGACGTGGTTGTTGACCGTCAGGAACGCCAGATCCTCCAGGCCCGACAGCATCAGCAGCAGCATGCCGTAGCCGAGCCTGCGTACCGTCCCCGCCGAGCCGCCGCCCAGCCGGAACGCCATGGCGAGGGAGACGATGATCAACGGGGTCAGGGTGAGGACGTGGTAGTAGAGGTCGTAGTACGCCTCCCTGGTGCCGGCCACCTCGGACCCGAAGAAGAAGATCTTGGGCACGAAGTAGAGGAAGTACACCAGGAACGCCGCCGGGATCGCCAGCACGGGCAGCCGGAGACGCCGGGCCCACTCCACATCGAGCCGGGATATGGCCTCCGTGGCGAGGACGAAGGGCAGCAGCTTCACCAGGAAGATCCACAGCGACTTCACCTGGCGGTCGTGCGGCAGCCCGAACCAGACGAACGCCGCCGCCAGGACGGCCAGCGCCGCGAAGATCAGGAAGCCGAGGTGCTTGCGGGGGATCATTCTGAACCTCTCGTATCAGGCTCGATCACGAACCGGAGGGTGCGCAGTGCTTCGTCCAGAGCCGTTTCCAGCTGCTCACGCGTGTCGGCGACCATGACCAGGTAGCCGAGCTTGTGGCCGGCCTGCGTGTAGGCGCGTACGTGCTCGCCCACCGTCTTGAACACCTGGACGTCGACGACCTCGGGCATCCGCCGGAGCGCCTCCAGGCCCTCGATGGCGGTGAGCACCCCGTCGACGTCGGCGGCCAGGATGCGCAGCACGGCCGTTCTGCGGCGCGAGACGCTGATCCGCAGCGGCTCGCCCAGGGCCAGCCGGATGGCCGCCTCGACGGTGTTCAGCCCGAACGCGTGCTGGACCATCAGCGGCATGCCGTTGCCGCCCAGCCTGGCGCCCATCTCGATGAAGCAGATGTCGCCGCCGGGCGTGAGGACGAAGTCGAAGTTGACCGGCCCGTGCCGGTGGCCGACGGCCGCGCAGATCGCGGCGACCGCCGCGCTCAGCCGCGCGTGCACGTCGTCGTCCAGGTCGGCGGGGACGATGTGGGACAGGCTGATCATCGCCGGTGGTCCGGTGATGGTCCGGTCGGTGACCGCCATGAAGGCGAGCTCGCCGTCGGCGAAGAAGGACTCCACGGCGCAGTGCCGCCCGGCCACCAGCTCCTCGACGATCACCTGCCGGGAGAAGGAGTACTTCCAGGCGTGCTCGATGGCGCCCACCAGCCCGGCGGGACCGTCGAGCACGGTGATGCCCTTGCTGCCCGAGGAGTCGGCCGGCTTGACGATCAGCGGATAGCCCAGGCGGTCCGCCGCGTCGGTGAGCTCGTCGATGCCGTCGTGCTGGGCGTGGCGGTAGGTGGGCAGGCCCAGGCGGCCGACCACCTCGCGGAAGAACCCCTTGTCCACTGAGCAGCGCAGCGCGTCGGGCGCGGGCTGGTGGGCGGTGCGGTAGAGGCGGCTCAGCTCGGCGACCGCCTCCTGGGCCGCGTCGCTGGCCGGCGAGATGACCGCCGCCACGTCGATCGGGCCCAGCGCCTGGGCGATCCCCTCCGGATCCCGGCTGGTCATGCAGAGGAACTGGTCGGCCTCGGCGGCACCCAGGGCGTCCGGGCGCTGGTCCACGCCGATCACCCGGTAGCCGAGCCGGCGGCCCTCGCGGTAGGCGGGGAGCTGGTCCTCGCCGCCGCCGAGCACGATGAGGTTTCTCATGTGACGTTCTCCCAGACCTCGGTGGCGACGTAGGGGGTGTCGTAGCCGTACAGGGCCTCGTCCGCGCGGATCGGGATGTTGGCCTCCCTGATCTGGTAGCGGGGCGCGCCGATCGCCTGGACGCGCATCATCCGGACCAGATAGCGGGCGACCACCGCGAGCGTGACGAGCGTGACCAGGCCGGTGACCAGGCTGGCCTCCGCCAGCTCGGTCGGGCCGAACCGGCCCGCCAGCGCCAGCGCCAGGATGGCCACCCCGATCACCACCATGGCGGTGGCCAGCGCGCTCAGCCAGACCAGCGGCCGGAAGGAGAACCCGACGAAGAGCTCGATCGCGTGGGCGGCCAGCTTGCGCAGGTTCCACTTGCCCTGGCCGTCCAGGCGCGGGCGGTGCGAGGTGGGCAGCGTCGTGTAGCGGGCGCCGAGCAGCGGCGCGGTGGCGATGAAGTACGGCGTGGAGAGCCGGCTGTCCACCACCTTGCGCGCCACGCTGGTCTTGACGATGCGGAACACCGACGCGCCGGGCGGCAGCTCGATGCCCAGCCAGCGGCGGGCGAACGTCTGGTGGCCGCGGGTGCCGAGCCGCCGGTACCAGGCGTCCTGCCGGTTCTCGCGGACCGCGAACACCACGTCGTAGCCCTCGAGTGCCTTGTCCACCAGGCGGTGCATCTCGTGGGGAGGGGACTGGAGATCGGCGTCGAACTGCACGGTCCACGGTTTCGAGGCGTACTTGAACCCGGCGGAGAACGCCGCCTCCAGCCCGAAGTTGCGGGCGAAGGAGAGGTACTTCACCCGGGGGTCCTCGGCGGCGAAGCCCTTGATCGCCTCAAGGGTGCCGTCCGTGCTCCCGTCGTCGACGAAGAGCAGCTCGACATCGTCGTAGGCGGCCAGCTCGGAGCGGATCTCCCGGTACGCCCGCTCGACGCACGCGATCTCGTTGTAACACGGGATCATGGCGGTGATGCCGGGCCTGGGGCGGTTCGCCGCTTTCGTGGCCGGTGGCTTCTCTCTCAGGGTGGAATCAGACATCCGCCGCGGCCCCTTTCTCTGGCGGCGCGGGATTCCCGGAGGGATCGAGCACCTTGACGAGCTTGATCTTGCCGTTGGGTTCCGGGGCGATCTCCTCGACCGGCAGGACGGTGACCTCCTGGCCGGGTACCGCGCGCAGGACCGCGTCCCGGATGTCGGCCGTCACACCCGGACGGGCGTCATGGGCCAGCACCACCCGCACCTCGAGGGACCCCGGCCGGTGCTGGACCAGCTGCATCCGGCTCACCTCGGGGAAGCTCTGCACGGGGAAGGTGATGAAGTCGCCGTAGTAGCGCCTGCCGTCGGCGCCGGCGATCCGGTCCTGACTGCGGCCGATCACCTCCCGCACGATCGGGGTCGTGGCCACCCCGCACGGGCAGTCGTTCGGGCCGATCCGGACCCGGTCGCCGAGCCGGTAGCGGATCAACGGCATCGCCTCGCTGTGCAGGCGGGTGATGAGGATGTCACCTTCGCCGTCCTCCACCGAGACGGTCCCGTCCTCGTGCTCCACCTCCACCACCAGGTCGGCCGAGCGCAGGTGCAGCGCCCCTCGCGGGCAGGTGCGGGCGATGGTGAAGACCTCGACGGAGGCGTACACCTCCCGGTGGGCCGCGCCGAAGTAGTCGAGGATCTGCGCCCGAGCGGTCGGCGACAGCCGCTCGCCGCCGAACAGCACGGTCCGTACGCCCCGATGCCGGACGCCGCGCCGCCGCAGCTCGTCGACGACGCTGCGGATGACGTTGGGGAACCCGATCAGGAAGGTCGGCCGGGCCGCCAGGAACGCCGCCACCTGCTCGTCCAGCGAGCGGCCCGTCGGGATGTGGAAGTTACGCAGGACGCCGAACCGCTCCAGAGGATGGCGCAGGAACGGATTGACGCGGAAGTAGGCGATCCGGTCGGTGGGGCGCAGGCCGTTGGACAGCATGTCCTGGAGGTAGGTCGCGCGCAGGTAACCGAGATCCCGCTCGGAGTTGCGGATCGTGATCGGGATGCCGGAGGAGCCGCTGGTCGTGGCCGCTCGGGTGTTGTCCGGGGTGAAGCCGGTCGCGAGCAGCTCGTCGCCGGCCGTGCCGTGCAGGTCCGTACGGTCCAGCACGGGAAAGTCGGCCAGGTCTCGCGCGCTCTGTAATCGCCGGACCAGCGCGGGGTCGAGCAGCCGCCGGTAGTGGGGGACGTTGTCGTAGGCGTGGCGTACCAGGGTGCGTAACAGCATGGCCTGGAGGCGTAGTTGCTCGGCGTGGTCGAGTCGCTCCCGCCGCCGGATCCGGGCCAGATGATAGGCGACCGGCGCGAGATTGATCGTGGATCGAAGCCTGCTCAGGGGGCCACCTCGCTCAACCGAAGGTGTTCTGGTCGTGCACGAGAAGCCACTGTCCGTCGATTTCGGCGAAGTACAGCGTGAGGTAGTACGACTTCTCGTACGGCCGGCCTTCGGCATCGAGGTCGGCATAAGCGACGGACAGCACCGCCAATGCTGATTCGCCGTAGGTCTCCGTCCGGATGACCGTCGGCCGGAGTGACCAGTCAGGATCGCCGAACCAGGCGGTATGGAACTCGCCGATCGCGTCCTTTCCGGTGAGCAGCTTTCCGTTGGGCAGAATCACCGTGGCGTCCCGGTGGACGGTGGCCATGAATCCGGCCAGGTCACGGGTTTCTATCGCGCGCAAATGCGCGGCGAGCGCCGGTGCGAATTCCATCTAGGACGCCGCGGCGGTGAGGCCGACATGGTCGTTGGCGGGGGCGGCGTCCGTGGCCCGCCATAATTGCGGGTGCTGCCGGAACCAGGCGATGGTGTGCCGCAGCCCTTCCTCGATCGGCGTCCGCGGCTCCCAGCCCAGGCGGGTCCTGGCCAGCGTGATGTCGGGGCGGCGTACGGTCGGGTCGTCCTGGGGCCGTGGCGTGAACTCGATCCCCGACGCCGAGCCGGTGAGCTGCTTGATCCACTCGGCCAGCGCGAGCACGGACAGCTCGTGCGGGTTGCCGATGTTGACCGGGCCGTCCAGGTCCGAGTTGCATAACCGGACGATCCCCTCGATCAGGTCGTCCACATAGCAGATGGACCTGGTCTGGGTGCCGTCACCGGTCACCGTGATCGGCTCGCCGAGCAGCGCCTGGCGGACGAAGGTGGGGATGGCCCGCCCGTCGAACGGCCGCATCCGGGGGCCGAACGTGTTGAAGATCCGCAGGATCGCCGTGTTCACACCGTGGGCCCGGCGGAAGGCCATGGTCATCGCCTCGGCGAACCGCTTGGCCTCGTCGTAGACCCCGCGCGGGCCCACCGGGTTGACGTTGCCCCAGTAGCTCTCCGGCTGCGGGTGGACCAGCGGGTCGCCGTACGTCTCCGAGGTCGAGGCGAGCACGAACCGTGCGCCCTTCTCCCTGGCCAGTTCGAGCGCGTTGAACGTGCCGTTGGAGCCGACGCGCAGCGTGTCGATCGGCAGCCGCAGGTAGTCCGTCGGCGAGGCGGGAGAGGCGAAGTGCAGGACGGCGTCCAGGTCACCGGGGACGACGAGGTGCAGGGACACGTCGGCCCGGACCAGCCGGAACCGCTCCTCGGCCATGAGATGCTCGACGTTGGCCGGCGATCCGGTGAGGAAGTTGTCCACGCAGACGACCTGATAACCATCGGCCAGGAACCGTTCGCACAGATGCGAACCGAGAAAACCGGCACCACCGGTAATGGCCACGGTGGGGCGGATCATAACAGCTTCTCGTGAAGTAGCCTGGTCAGGGCCCCCGAACAGGACACGTTGTATTCCTCCAGCTTACTTGCGCGGCGTAACGCCCGCTGTCTTTATTTCCGGTAATGCGTCGGGCCACGCTGCGTAAGATGTTTAATGCCCCGCTTCGCGATTTCGGGGCGATGCTATGTCGGCCTGCTCGCCAGCGTCAAGACATCTGTCATAGAGGAGCTTTCCGCCCGCCTCCATTCAGTAATCACTCGCTCGCGTTCTGGTCGATCCGTCCAGCGTTGGGGCCATACGGCTCCCGATGGCGGCCTCACGGGGCGCCGCCATCGGGAGCGCCGTCAACCGGCCCGGCGGGTCAGCGGCTGATGCTGGGCGTCTGCCAGGTCGCCCCGGTGTTCATGTCGATCAGCTTCAGGAAGCAGCTGCCCTGGGACCCCACGGCGAAGGTGTAGGTGCGGGTCTCGCCGGCCGAGATGTAGAACGAGCCCTCGTCGCCGAACCAGCGCCCGTTGGCGCAGACGAGGTTGAAGTCCACGTGCGCCGTGCTGCCCGCGACTTTCTGGTAGGAGGCGTCGTATCCGCGCGGGTCGATATTTACGCACAAATACCCGACGCCGGTCGAGGTGCACTGCGACGCGGCCTCGGCGGGGGCCCCGAAGGCCAGCAGGCCGCCCGCCACGGCCAGCGATGAAAGGGTGGCGGTAATGGTGCGACGGGTGAGCTTCATTGCTCTCTCCTATTTCCTGGTCGGGACCGATGGCACGGAATTTAGCAGCTCCCGGGTACGCGTACTTTCCGTTTAATGGGCGGCCCGCGAATTGTGGTGGAAAAAGAAAATAGCGGAGGGACGCAACCTTCCTCCGCCCTTGTGTGTCCTTGTAGGGGTGGAGGATCCGCAGGACGGCGAGACGTCGTTCGAATCATTCGTGGCCGCTCGGCTGGCGGCGCTCTACCGCTACGCCATGGTCCTGACCCACGACCGGCACGACGCCGAGGACCTGGTGCAGGAGGCGCTGACCAGGACGGGGGTGCACTGGCGCAGGATCGTCCGCAAGGACGACCCGGAGGGCTACGTCCGCACGGCGATGCTGCGCATCATGACCAACCGCTGGCGGCGCCCCCGGCGGGAGGTCACCGTGGCCGAGCCGCCCGAGCCCGCCGTGGCGGACCTCGGCCTGGAGGGCCTGCTCGACGACGCGAGCCTCAGGGCGCGGCTCGCCGAGCTGCCTCCGCGCATGCGCGCCGTCCTCGTCCTGCGCTACGTCGAGGAGCGCAGCGAGAAGGAGATCGCCCGCCTGCTGGGCTGCAGCACCGGCACCGTCAAGAGCCAGGCGTCACGGGCGCTGGCGAAGCTGCGCACCGCTCTCGATACTCAGGAGGTCGATCATGGATGACGTAGAGTCGCGGCTCGGCGATGTGCTGGGCGACCCCGGCCGGACGGATCCGCCCGAGGGCCTCGCCGGCCGCGTCCACCGGGGCGTCGCGGTCAGGCGGAGGCGCCGCCGGGCGCTGGCGTACGCCGCGGCGGCGTGCGCGGTCGTGCTGGCGGTGGGTGTGCCGGTGGGATGGCGGCAGATCGGGGGAGGGGACCAGACGGTCGCCAACTCCATCGACGGGCTTGAGGACCTGGTCGACCTACCTGGTTCGGTCGCCTTGCAGAAGGAGACCGAGGACGCCGGTGACTTCTTTCCCGAGGCGCTGGGCGAGGACGGGTCCGTGCTGGGCAGGTCGGACAAGGCGAAGAGGGTGTGGGAGACGGGACCGGAAGGTGGCCCGCTGCGCGCGCTGAACATTGACGCGGGCGCGACACCGGCCACCGGATCGGGTATCCGCGCATGGCCGGGGACCAATATCGTCGCCCCGCTCTACTGCCAGGACCAGAACGGCACAACACCGGTCATGCCGTTGAACCTGGTCGGATCGCCGTTCTGGGTCAGCGGAGGGACGATCGTCGGCAGTGACCCGCAGATGCGGCCGTGGACGGCCAAGGGCTGCACCCAGGGAGCCCCGGTGTCCGGCGTCTCCGGCGAGGCGGTCGCGTTCTCCTATCCCGACCTGTTCGTGGCCGACCCCTTCGATGCCAACGGCCTGCGCCAGGTGGACGTCGAGTCGGGGGCGGTGGCCGCCCAGCGCCCCCTCCCAGAGGGGGTGAACGTCCGGGCGGTCGGTGCGGAGCGGTGGCAGCTCTGGCTGGCCGCGGCCAACCGTGACACCTTCGCCTGGGTCGTCGACGGCGTGCTCAGAACGGCGGACCGCGCCGACTGGCGGGTCACCGAGGGCCCGCGGGTCGGCCGGGCGGTGGAGTTCAACTGGGGCTTGACCGGGATCTCGAAGGGAAGATCCCAAGCCATGTACGCCCACCTGGGCGCGTACCTCACCGCGGGCAACCGCCTCATCGTGTACACCGGGCACGCCGAGTTCGACGAGAGGCCCGGCTGGCAGTCCGTGGTCTACGACCCACGCAGCGGCCAGTCGTTCGAGTTCCAGGGCGTGGCGTACGCGGCCGGCGACTGGCTCCTGTGGAACGACGGCACCACCTACCGCCTGGCGCGGGTCCGTTGATCAGACGCATCGGGGTGACGATCTTGGTCGTGGCGCTCCCCACGGCCGTCAACCTGGCGGACGACGGGCTCACCTGGATCTGGACCCGATCCCTGCCGGGGCCCCTGCTCCACGCGATCGCCTGGGCCGGGCTGCTGGACGCGTGGCTGCTGCTCGACCTCCTCGCCGCCGTGGGCGTGCTGGGTGGCGCCGCCGTCGTGGCGGTGGCCGCCCGGCGCCCGGCGGTCGCCGCCACCCTGCTCGGCCTGGTCGCGGCGGTCAGCCTCGCCGCCGTCCCGACCGGGCCCGAGGGATGCCCGTCGCTCTGGTACGGCCTGGCGTACGCGGCGGCACTGGTGACGCTGCCGCGCTCTCGGCCGCGCCGAGACGCGGCCGAGAGCCGCGCCGATCCTCATCCGGCCTCGGTCAGCACTGGTCGAGGTTGATGCCCTTCGTTTCGCGGGCCGTCAGGAAGACCACCAGGCTGATCAGGCACAGGCCCGCGAGATACCAGGGGAACCAACTGGCGTGGCCGCTGTCCGTCAGCCGCTCGATGAGGTGCGGTGACGTGCCACCGAACACTGCCACGGTCAGGGAATAGGGCATCCCCAGGCCCACCGAGCGCACCTGCGTGGGGAACAGCTCCGCCATGGCGGTCGGCGCGACGGAGGCGTAGCAGCCGAACAGCAGCAGCCCGACGGTCATCACGATCGCCAGCGACTCTGGCGCCGAGTTCAGCAGCGTGAACAGCGGCACGATGAGCACCACATAGCCGCCGGCGAAGGCGCACAGCAACGGCTTGCGCCCGATCCGGTCGGACAGAGCGCCGTACAGGGGCAGGACCACGATCATGGCGGACTGCGCGATCACCGACGCCCACAGCGCCGACTTCGCCGGCATACCGAAGTTGTCCTGTACGTAGCTGGGCAGGTAGACGAGGAAGGTGTAGTAGACGACCGTCGCGCCGACGGTGAAACCGACCACGCGAAGTCCGCTGACCGGATGCCTCCGGAGCACCTCCCAGGTGGGCCGGCGCACTCTGAGGTCCCGTCCGGCCAGGTAGGGGCCGGTTTCGTGCAGGGTACGCCGCAACTGGAGGCCATAGACCCCGAACACGGCGCCGATCGCGAACGGCACGCGCCATCCCCATTCGGCCAGGCCGGATTCGCCCAGGACGCTGAAGAGCAGCTCCGCCAGCAAGGTCGCGGTCAGGGGGCCGAGCGTGCCGGTGACGTACGCGAAGCTGGAGTAGAACCCCCGGCGGCCGGGCGGGGCGATCTCGGCGAGATAGGTGGCGGCGGCGGCCATCTCCCCGCCCGTGGACAGCCCCTGCACGATCCTCGCCACCAGCAACAACGCCGGTGCCAGCAGCCCGATCTCCGCGTAGGTGGGACACACCGCCAGGATCAGGCTGCCGCCCGACACCAGGAGCACGGCCAGCGTCATGCCGCCGCGCCGGCCGAACCGGTCGGTGTAGCTACCGAGCAGGATGCCGCCGAGGGGGCGGAAGAGGAAGCCGATCGCGAAGATCATCATGGTTTTGACCTGGGCGAGCGCGGGATCGTCCGCGGGGAAGAACTGGCCGGCGAAGAATATGGAGAAGATCGCGTACGCGTTCCAGTCGAACCATTCCAGCGCGTGGCCGATCGTGGCCGCCACGAGGCCGCGGCGCGACATCGGGCGAAAATGGCCAGCGGTGACGGGGGAATGGCGCATTGTGTCAGTATCACGCGCGGCGTGGGCTTTCTGGGAGGGAATCGCGATCTGTGCGGGGATCGCCGGGGTAATAGGGTGGCCGGGAAAAGCGACATTCCGCGATTTATGGTGACAATATTGGTTATTATGTGTGACACATATCTGTCACACGGTCGCGAGAACAATGGTTTCCGTGGGTGGCGGTTCTCCGTTGGCGCGGCGTTCGAGAAGGGTGATGCCGGCCGCGAGTTCGCGGAAGGTGACGGCGAGCTCGTTGGCGCCGCGGGTGTCGGCCTCGGCGGCCAGGCAGAGGGTCGCCAGCCGCAGCGTCGTCGCGGCGCCTGAGGTGAGCCGCTCACGACGGGTGAACAACGGCACCGCCGCCTCGCGCAGCCCGTCGGCGATCCGGTGCGCCCATGGAGCCGGTGTGCCCGCGTCGAGTGGCCCGAGGATGCTCCTGAGCGCCTCGTCCGCCGTGTGCAGCCTGGTCATCAGCGTGTCCGGTGGCACGACGTACGAGCCGGCCGGGAGGCTGGTCTGCTTGACGAACGCGCGGGCGAACTGGGCGGGCCAGTCGGCGGGCGCCGTGTCCAGGCGCAGGACCCGCGCCAGGGCGTGCGACAGCGCGCGTCCCATGACCCGGTCGAGGGCCCGGTCGAAGGCGTGATCGAGGTCGAGCGCGTGGTCGAGCACGAGGCCGGGGTCGAGCACGACGTCCAGGGCATCGGCCGCCGTCCATCCGCGGCCGGAGTCCGCCGGCCGGGCGCCACTGGGGTCTGCACTCGGGTCGCCGCTGGGGGCCGCGGTCGGGCCGCCGGCGGGGTTCGCGGTCCGGGCGCGGGTGAAGGACGCGGCCAGGGTGTCCGCCATGACGCGGGCGCGTTCGCGGTCGCGTTCGCGGTCGAGGCACTGGCTGAGCGCGCGAACGTCGGCCTCCATCTGGTCGAGGCCGGCCGGATGGGCGAGGCCGAAGGCGTCGCCGATCCCGCGTACGTGGCTGATGGTCCGGCTCAGGTCGAAGGCGTGGTCGAGAACGTGGTCGAGCGCCGGGTCGAAGACGGGAACGAGGTCGAGACCGCGGCGCAGCACGCGGACTCCCACGATGGCGCGCAGCAGGAGCAGGCGGACGAAGGCGGGCATGGAGTGACGGACGTCATCGTTGACGTGACGGATCAGCGTCGCGGCGTCCACCGCGTAGGGCTGCCCGGCGCCGGGAGGCGTCCACAGCCGGGGAGCGCGGTGATCGCCGGGTTCGCTCCAGACGCTCAGCGACGGCGCCCCGGGATTCAGGGAGCGCTGAACCACGGGATTCTCGATCTCGTCGAGGGTCGGCAGCCGATAGACGGGCTCGTTGCCGGTGACTCCGTTGACCCAGTGGACGAAGGCCGCGGCGTCCCCCGCGCGTACCCCGGTGATCGGGTGGTCGCCGCACGGCCCGTACGCGATGGGCTCGATCCTGTCCGGGCCGTCCGGCTCCGGAGCCCGCGTGTCCAGCACGTACAGCCAGTAGATGCCCGCGGTGATCGGCCGGGCGCAGACGCGTCCGCCGGCGCCGGTCCTGGTCAGGTGACGCAGATGGCGGGCGACCAGGACACCGGCCATGAGCCGGCGGCGCTCGGGGTCGGCGTCCGGGGTGAAGGCGGAGCCCAGGAGCCGGTCGAGCCGCCCCCGCAGGGCGGGGTCGAGCTCGCTGCCCTCCTCGGCGCAGTCGAAGGCCAGGGACAGCGCGGTGACGGTGCCCGAGGACAGGCAGGCCGCCACGATCGGGTCGGCGTCCGAGCGGGCGGCGTACAGAAGGGTCGTCTCCCGCCACCACACGTCGTCGACGGCGGCGACCAGGACGTCGGGCCGGCCCTTGTCACGGATGTGCGCGGCGGCCAGGTACTCCTGGAAGGTGTGGTGGGCGAAGGAGTAGACGTCGCTCTCGCGCTCGATGAGCAGGCCGTTCGACCGGACGTCGCACAGGAACTCCTCCGCGGTGAGCCTCGTCGCCATGCGGCGCAGGGCCGGCCGGATCTCGGCCAGCACGGCGGTGCCCGGCAGGTCGCGGACGCGGCGTTGCATCATCGCGTGCGCGACCCGGCGCAGCAGCACCTCCTTCTTGTCGCCGCTCAGCTCGAGCGGGAGCTTCTTGGCCTTCTGCCGCCGCCAGAGCATCACCTGGCAGATCTCGCTGTAGAGGCGCTCGCGGCTCTCCGGCAGGGCGCCCGGGTGACGATGGACGTTGGCGATCATCGTCAGCAGCAGCGGGTTGATCGTCAGCTCGTACAGCTCGGGGGTGTGGTTGAGCCGGTCGAGCAGGTCGTCGGCCGCGGCCTCGGCGAGCCGCCGCGCGTCCTCGCCCGCCTCGCCGTGCTTCTCGACGGCGGCGTACCAGCCCCGGACGAACCGGTTGACCTGCTCGTCGGTGAAACCGCACACCTGGAGGACCGTCGCGCCGTCGACCCGGGCCGAGAGGTAGCCCCGGGGTCGTGAGGTGATCGCGTAGTCGTTCCTGGGGTAGCGCCTGATCTGGGTCTCCACCCAGTCGGCGACGCTCCTGCGGTCGTCCTGGCCGGCGATCTCGTCCAGGCCGTCGAGCATGACGACGCAGTCGCCGTCGCGCAGCTTCTCCTCGAACCAGCCGGCCGGCTCCTTGACGCCCGGTGCCACCGTGTTCCGTACGAGCTGCGGCAGCGTGACCGTCGGGGCCGCGACGATCTCGGCGGCGTGGTCGCGCAGGTAGAGCAGGATCGGCACGCTACGCCGCCGGCCCCGCCCGGCCCGGCAGATCTGCTGGGCGGTGTGGCGCAGCAGGGTGCTCTTCCCGCTGCCCGGAACGCCGACGATCGCCAGCACCACGGGGCGCCGCCGGTCGAGGAAGTCGCCGATCGAATGGCGGTCGGTCACCTCGGCGGGCAGCTGGGCGAGCACGTCCTGGCGTACTTCACGCGGCGCCCGGTAGGCCAGGCTCACATCGACGAAGACCTCGTCCAGCTCGGGGGTGTAGTAGCCGATGGTCGGCAGCCCCTTGAGATCGATGTAGCGGAGGCTGCCCAGCAGGGACTCCCGGTAGCGCTTGTCGAACCGGGAGACGCGCCGCCCCACGGCCCGGTCGAGGCCGTCGACGATCCGCTGCCGCCAGCGCTCCACCACCTGTCCGGCGATCTGCCCGGCGAAGAGCGCGAGCGCGAGCAGGCCCTCGTAGAGCGCGAGCAGGATGCCGGTGACCACCGGGTCGTCCCAGATCCGCGGCCCCCACGCGGCCACCGCCACCGACGGGGGAACGATGGCCGCCAGGAGCCACCTGACGAGCTTGCCGACCATCCGCCCATCGTTCACCGGCGACGGCGGCCACGTCCGGATCTCTACGGAAGGTGATCGGAATCTATCCCCGTGTGACTGGGGCGCCGCCTCCGCTCAGATGTCGTTCGCCGCCACGTAGCCGAACGTCATGGCCGGTCCGATGGTCGAGCCGGCGCCGGCGTAGCTGTGGCCCATGACGGCGCCGCTGGCGTTGCCGGCCGCGTACAGCCCGGGGATGACCGAGCCGTCCGCCCGGAGCACCCGCGCCCGCGCGTCCGTACGCATCCCGCCCTTGGTGCCCAGGTCGCCCGGGACGATCTTGAACGCGTAGAAGGGCGCCAGCCACAGGGGCGCCAGGCAGGGGTTGGGCTTGACGACCGGGTCGGCGTAGTAGCGGTCATAGACACTGTCGCCACGATGGAAGTCGGTGTCCCTGCCGCTCGCCGCGAAACCGTTGAACCGGGTGACCGTGCCGCGCAGTGCCGCCGCCGGGACGCCGATCTTCTGTGCCAGCTGCTCTATCGTCCACGCCTGGAAGGCGGCGCCGCTGTCGTACCAGGATTGGGGGAAGGGCAGCAGCGGGGCGATGTCCTTGAACAGGTAGCGGTTGCGGTAGTTCTGGTCGACGATCAGCCAGGCGGGGATGTGCGGTGAGGCCGCCGTGTTGCGGTCGTACATGACGTGCACCACGTCGCTGTACGGTGCCGCCTCGTTGACGAAGCGCTCGCCCTTGCCGTTGACCAGGATGCAGCCGGGCAGCGTCCGTTCGGCAAGGCAGAAGTACGGCTCGCCGGGCAGCGGGATCGCCGGTCCCCACCACGCGTCGTCCATCAGGTCGAGGGCGGCCCCGGCCCGTTCGCCCGCCTCGATGCCGTCGCCGGTGTTCTCCTTGGCGCCGACCGTCCAGCCGGTCCCGATGGGCTGCCGCTGGAACTCCGCGCGCATCGCCGCGCTGTGCTCGAACCCGCCCGAGCCGACGATGACCCCGCGGCGGGCCTTGATCAGCGTCTGTACGCCGTTCCGCGTCACGACCACGCCGGTGACGCGGCCGCCTTCGACGCGCAGGTCGAGCAGCGGGGTGTTCAGCCATACCGGTACGTTCGCCGCGAGCAGCCCGGCGCGCAGGCTCGCCGCCAGGGACTGGCCCATGGTGAGCGGCTTCTCGCCGCGCAGCGCGGCCGCGGTGCCTCTGGCCAGGCACGCGGCGCTCACCTCCAGGCCCTTCGGGTTGACCGCGGTGAGGTTCAGCCACTTGTAGTCGGCGCTGAAGACGACCAGGCCGGCCGGGGTGGGGATGTACGGCGGGTTCAGGTGGGCGAGCTCGGCGCCGAGGATGTGCCCGTCGATCTGGTCGGGCTCGATGGAGCGGCCGTTCGGCATGCCGCCGGGGTACTCCGGATAGTAGTCGGCGTAGCCCTCCATCCACCGGAAGCGCAGCGGGCTGTTCCGCATCACGAACGAGATCATGGCCGGGCCGTTCGCCAGGAAGGCCTGCTGCCGCGCGAGGGGCACCGTGTCGCCGACGACGCGGGAGAGGTACTGGGCGGCCTTGGCCGGGGTGTCCGGGACTCCGGCGGCCAGGATCACCTCGTTGTTCGGGATCCAGATCCCGGCGCCGGACCGGGCCGCCGACCCGCCGAACGTCGGCGCCTTCTCGACCACCACGCACTGCAGGCCGCGCTTGGCCGCGGTGAGCGCGGCGGTCATCCCGGCCGCGCCCGATCCGACGACGACCACGTCGTACTCGATGTCGGCGGCGTACGCGGGGGTGCGGCCCAGGGCCGCCTCGGTCATGAGGACCCCGCCGGCGACGGCGGCGCCGCGCAGCACGGTGCGGCGGCTAAGTCCTTCTGCGGGGGGTGTCGCGGGCGTCGAATCGGCCATGGTGGATCGGATCCCTTCAACGTGCGTGCGCTGCGGGCAGCACAGGTGGTCGGAGGAACAACCGTGGTGGCACCTCGCGCCGGTGCGACGTTACGGAAGAGCTGGGGGATGTGGCCCCCGTCACAGCATGAAGCATGCGCTTGGTTGGTAATGGCTGTCAACAGATCTACGGGAGTGGCGATCACCCGCCCTCCGGATCTTGGGGGAGGCGCATGATCCCCCCGGCTAAGGGCAAAAGCCCTACGGTCCATAGGTAAAGACGATTAGAGTGAAATTTGACTACTTGTCAGGCACGGGAGGCATCAAGGATGCGGAACGGCCAGACCGGCGCAACGATATTGACCAGTACCCTCGCCTTGGCGGTGGTCCTGACCGCCGGATGCACCTCCAGCGGCGGCGCGCGTACACCTGGCGCCGCTCCCCAGACGACGCAGGGCCCGGTGGCGAAGGTGGCGATCACCCCCGCGGACGGGACCAAGAAGGTCGCGCCGGACACCGGGATCAGCGTCAAGGTCACCGACGGCAAGGTCACCCGGCTGGCCGTCGCCGACTCCAAGGGCCATGAGGTGACCGGCGCCGTGGGCACCGACGGGACCTGGCGCCCCCAATGGCCGTTGCGCCCCTCGTCGGCGTACACGGTCAGCGCCCAGGTGACCGGCACGGACGGCAAGGAGGTCACGACGCAGGCGAAGTTCACCACGCTGAAGCCAAAACGCGCGCTGGAGAGCGGCATGTCGCCGCTGGACGGCGAGAAGGTCGGCGTCGGTATGCCCGTCCAGCTTCTGCTGTCGCGCTCGGTGACCGGCAAGGAGGAACGGGCCGCGATCGAGCGAGCCCTGGTGGTCGAGATGTCCGAGCCGGTCGAGGGCGCCTGGAGCTGGGTGAGCGACCGGGAGGTCCAGTTCCGGCCGCGCGAATACTGGCCGACCGGGGAGAAGGTCAAGGTCGTCGCGCACCTGGCCGGCGTACGGGCGGGCGAGGGGGTGTGGGGCACCAAGGACCGCAGCCTGAGCTTCACCGTCGGTGCCAAGCACATCACCAAGGTCAACGCCCGCACGCACGAGGCGGAGGTGAGCGACGGGGACAAGGTCGTCAAGACCATCCCGGTCAGCCTGGGCAGACCGGGCGACGACAGCTATTCGGGCACCATGATCGCCCAGGAGAAGGCCGCGGACATCATCATGGACTCCGCGACCACCGGCCACCCGGGCGAATACCGCATCCCCACCAAATGGAACGTCCGGATGACCTACAGCGGCACCTTCTTCCACGCCGCCCCCTGGTCGACCGGCGCGCAGGGCAACTCCAACGTCAGCCACGGCTGCGTCAACGCCAGCCCGGCCAACGCCCGCTGGTTCTTCGAGTTCACCCAGCGGGGTGACATCATCCGGGTCAGCGGCACGTCTCGGAAGCTGCGGTTCGGCAACGGCCCGACGCCGTGGGCCAAGTCCTGGGAGGACTGGCTGGCCGGCAGCGCACTGGGCAAGCCCGTCAACGGCGGGTAGTCGTATCGGTCCGGCGGCGCACGCCCGGCGCCAGGTGAACCCCGGCCTGCCGTGGCCGGCCGGGGTACGTCGCCTTCCAGAGCTACTTCGGGGCTGTTTCGGGCCTACTTGACGGCTACGAGGTGCCGTTGATCAGGGCCATGGCCAGCTTGGGGCTGAAAGTTCCGGCCGGGATGCCCTGGCCCAGGTTGCAGCTGCCGTCGGAGTCACCCGGAACCTTGACCCAGAGGACGTACTCGGCGCCGCTCGTCTGCTTGGCGGGCGCGCTGCCCAGCTTGCGTCCGGGCGGGTTGCACCAGTTGTCCACGCCCGTCCAAGGGCCGTTGCCGTTGCGGCTGGTGTCGATCACGTACTTCTTGGCGCCGACGGTCCCGGACAGGTAGCCGTTGACCGCGACGGCGTAGCTTTCGGAGCTGGCGGTGGTGATGTAGTTGGACACGTTCACGGAGAAGCCGCGCGTGTTGGCGATGCCCGACTTGACCAGCAGCGGAGCCATGTCGGCGGCCGGAATCCAGGTGGCGTTGCCCGCGTCGAGGTAGACCCAGGCGTTCGGCGCCTGGGCGCTCAGCACCTGGGTCGCGTCCAGCAGCATCTTGTACTGGTCTTCCGGATCCTTGCCGATCTGGGTCACGCAGCCGGCGGCGGCGACGGCGTCGGGCTCCAGCACGACGATCGCGTGCCTGTTGCCGATAGCCTTGGCGAACTCGGTGATCCAGGCGTGATAACCGGCCGCGTCACCCGCGCCGCCGCCCGACTGGCCCGCGCACGCGTCACGGTTCGGGATGTTGTACGCCACCAGCATCGGCAGCTTGTCCGCGGCCTGGGCGGCGCCGACGTAGCCGTCCACGGCCAGCGTGAGGTCGGTGAACCAGCCGCCGAACCACTCGAAGATCGGCTTGTTGGCGATGTTCGAGCCGATGGCCGTCGCGTCGCTCGTGCCCTGGTTGGCGGCGACCCACTTGGCGGGGTTCGACTGGTTGTTGACGTACAGGGCCTTTGGCCGGGTCGTCTGCGTCTCCATCAGCGAGACGTTGTCGAAGCGGACCGTCGGCGTGCCGCCGGACCCGCCGAGCTGGAAGGTCACCTCGGCGGCGGTGTTGGTGGCGGACGCGGCCACGAACGGGATGCTGTAGCGCCTGCTGCCCGTGGTGAGCTGGACGGGCGCGGCCAGCGACTGGTTGGAGCTGGGCGTCGCCACGTACTGCACGGTCGTGGTGGCCTTGAAGGCCGTCGTGGAGTACGCGTCGAACGAGAGCGTGTAGCTCTTGCCCGCGTTCAGGGCGGTCGTGGTGGGACTGGTCACCATGGCGTCCCACGGGTTGGCGACGGCGGACGTCACGTTCACCCGCATACGGCCGGACTCGGCCGTGACCGTCGTCTGGCCGATCGCCCGCCAAGGGGCCGTGGAGCTGGTGAAGGCGCCGTTGCCGATCAGCTGGGCGGCGGCCGAGGCGGGCGGGGGTACGGCCAGGACGGCGGCCACGACCGCGGTTAAGGCTGCGGCGGCTTTTGCTGCGATAAATCGCACTAAATCACCTTTCAGTGGGGTTGTGGGGCACCCGGGGAGTCGGCGTGATCATTACTGATCACCCTAGATACGGTCAAGGGATCGCGTAGTGGTAAACATCCATCCCATCGGCCCTCTTCTCTCTGGGACAGGTGATGGTCTACCGTTTATGGGAGCGCTCCCAGGCAGGGGAGACACCGATCCGCACAGGTCAGGTGTGTTCCCAGGAGAGGGTTCGCCGCGACCACGCACCTGACGCCGAGGCCGCCTGCGGTAGTGGCAACGGCTCGGCGGATCGACGGCTCGACGGCCGATGCGGGCGGGAACATCGAGCCGGTGGTCACGACCTTTAGCCGGGCCGGTGGTCACGACCTTTAGCGGATTCCGCCGCCGGATCGCCTCGGCGGCATCATGGAGGGGGCCGTCAAGGCATGAGTTTTCTCTGGGGCGCGGCGACGTCCAGCTATCAGATCGAGGGCGCGTTCGCGGAGGACGGCCGGGGGACGTCCATCTGGGACACCTTCAGCCGCGTCCCCGGCAAGGTGCGCGACGCCGAGAACGGTGACGTGGCCTGCGATCATTACCACCGTTACGCCGACGACGTGCGCCTGATGGCGGAGCTGGGGTTGCGGGCGTACCGGTTCTCCGTCGCGTGGCCGCGAATCGTGCCGGAGCGCGGGGCGGTGAACCAGAGGGGCCTCGACTTCTACCGCCGCCTGGTGGACACGCTGCTGGAGCACGGCATCACCCCGTGGCCGACGCTCTACCACTGGGACCTGCCGCAGTACTTGGAGGACGCGGGCGGGTGGCCCAACCGGGACACGGCCTATCGGTTCGCGGAATATGCCGACATTGTGCATACGGCGTTGCGCGATCGCGTGGCGAACTGGACGACGCTGAACGAGCCGTGGTGTGCCGGGCTGCTCGGCTACGCCAACGGAGAGCATGCCCCGGGACGTCAGGAGCCGTCGGAGGCCGTCAAGGCGGTGCACCACCTGCTGCTGGGCCACGGCCTAGCCGTCCCCATCTTGTCCGGAAATATCGGCATCACGCTGAACATGTCGCACGTGACGCCCGCCACGGAGTCGGCGGCGGACGCGGACGCCGCCCGCCGGATCGACGGCATCCAGAACCGGCTCTTCATCGACCCGGTGCTGCGCGGCTCCTACCCCGAGGACGTCGTCCGCGACCTGGCGCCCCACAGCGCCTTCTCCCACGTCATGGACGGAGACCTGGCGCTCGTCTCCCGGAAGATCGACATGCTCGGGGTCAACTACTATTCCCCCGCCCTGGTGGCGGCCGGCGAGCCCGTACCCTCCGGCAGCACGCCGTGGATCGGCGCGGAGCACGTCCGCTGGGTGGACGGCGGCCGCAAGCGCACCACGATGAACTGGGAGATCGACGAGAACGGCCTGCTGCGACTCCTCCAGCGACTGCACAGGGACTACCCGCCCATCGACCTCTACATCACCGAGAACGGCGCGGCCTTCCCTGACGAGGTGAGCGAGGACGGCGCGGTGCACGACCCGGACCGTATCGACTACCTGGAACGCCATATCAACGCCTGCGCCGAGGCGGCTCGCCGGGGCGTGCCGCTCAAGGGCTACTTCGCCTGGTCCCTGCTGGACAACTTCGAGTGGACCCACGGGTACGGGCAGCGGTTCGGCCTCGTCCATGTGGACTTCGCCACCCAGAAGCGCACCCCGAAGGACTCCGCCCTCTGGTACGCGGCCCGCATCAGGAAGGGTGGCCTGTAGTTTGCCCCTTTGAGAGACTTCATTTCCGGCGCGGAGTGTAGATTACGAACCTGTATTCCGTTAAACCTGGTGGTTTTCGCCAGTGCACTGACCATTCCGTGGCCTTTGTCGCTTATTGTCCGGTCACCGGGGAGTACCAATAGAGGTGACCGACAGTACTGAGGGCGAACCGTCCATCAGGCGTCCCGACTCCGTCTGGCAGCGGGACTTCAATCTCCTGTGGAGTGGTTCGGCGATTTCGCAGATCGGCCTCATGAACGCCACCATGGCCGCTCCGCTGCTGGCTCTGTCCCTGAGCGGTTCGCCGGTGTTCGCGGGCTGGGTCACGGCCGCGGCGACGCTGCCGCGGCTTCTGCTGCACCTGCCGGTCGGCGCGCTGGTCGACCGCTCGGACCGGCGCCGGGTCATGATCGTCAGTCTGGTCGCACGGGCCGTGCTGGCCGCGCTGCTCACGGCGAGTGTGCTCGTGTTCGGTGGCTGGCCGGCCCTGCTGGTGGCGGCCGTCGCCGCGCAGGGCGTCTGCGCCGTCTTCTACAGCACGGCGGAGACGACCGCCGTCCCGCGGCTCGTCCCGAGCGTGCACCGGCCGCGGGCGATGGGCAGGAACGAGGCCCGCATCCACGCGGCCGGGTTGCTGGGCCGCCCGCTCGGCGGGCTGCTGTTCGACGCGTTCCGCTGGCTGCCGTTCGCGGCCGACATGCTTGCCTCCCTCGTATCAGTCCTCGCGGTTTTCAGAATGGATAAAAATCGGCTTAAACCGCCCATGGCGGATACACCGCTACGGTTCGCGCAGCTGGCCGGCGAGCTTTGGGAGGGCCTGGCCTTTCTGCGCAAGGACGGATTCCTGCCGCACGTGGTATTCGTCTGCACGCTGGCGAACTTCCTCTTCCAGACGCTGGCCCTGGTGCTGGTGCTGGTCCTCCACCAATTGCGTCTGTCGAGCCTGATGATCGGCTGCGTGGTCGCCGCCACCGGGCTCGGCGGAGTGCTGGGATCGTTCACGGCTCCCTGGCTCCTGCGCAGGCTGTTGCCGGAGCGGGCGATCGTCATGTGTGTCTGGGCGTGGCTGGCGCTGAGCGTGCTCCTCGCGGTGACCGACCACACCTCGGCGTTCTATGTCGCGTTTCTGCTGCCGCTGGCCTGGGGCGGGATCGGCTTCATGGGCGCGCACATCAACGTCGCCGTCTCTCTCTACCAGGCTGAGCACGTACCGGAGCACATGCTGGGCACGGTCACCGGCGTCAGCCGCTTTTTCTCGGGAGGCGCCGTGCCGCTGGGCGGGCTGGCGAGCGGCTACGTCGTCGCCGGTCTGGGCACCCAGGGAGCCGCCATCATCGTGGCCGTGCTCGTCGGGGCCCTCGCCTGGGTCATGGCTTGGGGAAGATGTCGTCGCTCAGCGCCCGCAGGCTCTCCTGAAGATCCACCTCGACCTTCTCCGCCGCGGCCATCGGGCTCCCTACAGACCGTGCATAACTGAACGCTTCGCTGGCGGCGTCACTCAGCTCCTTGATCTTCCGGTGCCGCTCCGGGGGGCACAGAGGCCACAACCGCTCGATCGCCACCTTCGCCGCCAGATATTCCGTCCGCACCAGACGGAGCTGGGCAGGCAGGTCCTCGCCGTCGAGGCGTGCGTTCCTGCTGCTCCGCATGTCGAGGGAGATGCCCACGGTGAGCCCGAGCTGCAGGACGGCCGTCTGCGCGTCCGCGAACGCCGTACGCAGTTCGCGGGCGCTTGCGTCCTCCCGCTCCGCCGCCCGAAGCTCCATCGCGGCCACGCGCGCGTGGCGGGCTCTGGTCCGCTCCGTCACCACCGACCAGGCGGCTCCGGACAGGGCGGCCAGAACCGCACTGCTCCCGGTGATGAGCGCCACCAAGGCCGTGTCCGGGATCAGGAGTCCTCCAGCAGGCGTTCGGCGATCCTGAGCTGGTCCTGGGGGAGTGGCGGATGCTGCGCCGACTTCGCCCGGTCGATCAGCCGAGCCGCCCCGGTGATGTCCCCGATGAGCTTGCGGGCCCGGGCGGCGCTCAGGAGCAGGGGCCCGCTGTCCTCGGTCTCGGTCACGGCGCCGTCGAGCTCCCTGCTCGCCGCTTCGGTACGTGACAGGGTGGCCAGCGCCAGTGCGCGGGCCACCCGGGTGGACGGCTGAGGCCGGCGGCTGCGCGACTGCTCGATGTCCCGCAACGCCGACTCCGCGTCGCCGAGATGGGCCAGAATCTCGCCCCGGGTCCGCCGCGCCTCCGGGGCGTCTCCCTCACGATCGAGCACGCCGCTCAGCACGGAGAGGGCTGCCCGGGGCTGGTCCGCCTCCCACAGCGCCTGCCCGAAGCTGGTCTGCACGAGGGGATCGTGGGGGACGCGGCTGACGGCGGCGCGCAGCTCCTCGATCGCCGTGCTCTGCCTGCCCTGGGCGAGCGCGATCCGGCCGACCGCCGCCAGCAGCCAGCCGACCGCTGTGCTGTCGTGAAGAGCCTCGTAGACGCCGGCCGCACTGTGGTAGCGCGTGATCGCCTCATCCAGCAGCCCTTGCTCGTAGGCGAGGTTGCCCAGTAGCGACTCGATCTCGGCCCGTGTCCGCATCGCCTCCGGCGGGCAGACGCGTGCGGCCTCCTGCGCGAGCCTGTGGGCCCGGTCGGGCTCTCCTTCGAAGTCTGCCTGTAAGGCGGCGCGCAGGAGGTGGGCCGAGCCCGCCGGAGGAGGCGGCCACTGTCCGGCATCGAGCCGGCGCAGCGGACCCAGCAGTCGTCGCTGGCGGGGCGCGTGCATGCGCAGGCCGTTCTGGTGGGGAGCCCTGATCAGGTGCCGGTCCTCCAGAGCGTGCACCACCGTGGCGGTGACCTTCGCGGGCGACCAGGCCCCCCTGCCGCCCTCGAAGAGGACCGCCCGCCGTAACCAGGCGTGCAGGCGGCTCGGCGACAGCTCATAGTCCGCCGCGACCGCCGCGAGCATCCGCGCGCAGAAGTCGCCCAGGGCTCGATCGACCTCGATGTCCGGCTCCGCGGCGGCGAATCTCTCGAAGGCCGGGGGATCCCCCCACAGGTAGGCCCCGACCACCTGCAGAAGAAGGGGGTCGATCGCGAACGTCCGCTCCCGCGCCTTGCCGGTTTCGTCCCTGATCGTACGGAGTTCGTCGAGCATCCCCTTGACCTGGTCCGGAGCGGACCGGTTGCCCGTGGCCTCCGAAGACAGGCGGATCACCTCGGCGGCGGTCTCCGGTGTGAAGGGACGCAGGCAGAACTCCGCGTACGCGTGCCCTCCGAAGCCCTTCACGACGCGCAGCAACTCGTCCAGGTAATCGGTGCGCACGGACAGGAGCAGACGCAGGTTCGGCCGCTCGTCCAGCGTCTCGAAGAGTTCGTCCAGGAAGCGGCATCGGTGGTGCTCGTTCGTGGACGCCTGCCGCAGGAACGTCTCGACCTGGTCGATGGCGGCCAGTGTCGGCTCGGGTGCGCCGTGCCGGTCGGTGCCTCCCCGTTTCCGCAGGAAGTCGTCGACGGACAGACCCGCGATGCGCGAGGGCGGCTCGTCCGTCCCCCACGACGAGAGCAGGGCGAGCACGTACGGATTGTGGTCGGGCAGGGCCGGGGTGGGCCACACGCGGGAGGACGAGGCGCGGCCGATCGGCAGCACGCGCTCGTTCGCCGATCGCAGCGCGGGGATGATGCCCGCTCGCAGCAACGACGTCTTGCCCGCGGCGGCGTCGGAATGCAGGATCGTCAGCCGATTGTGCCGCCACATATCGGTCAGTTCGGCGATCTCTTCGGTCCGCCCGAAAAACAGCGCCTCGTCGCGGGCGTCGAAAGGCCGGGCTCCGACGAAGGGGCCGTGTCGCGGATGGTGAGCCTCGGAGATTGCAGTCATGGGCGAGACCTCGATCGAGGAGGATTATGACGCCGTGGCCCTCAAGGGTGCTGCAATAGTACGGCATCCCCATCCGATGGAAACCTCTTCGGGACCGCCGAAATCAGAGAGGAGGCCCTTATCCTCGCCGATCTTCGCGCCTGATGAGGATCACTCCGCGCGCGGCGGCGCCATGCTGTTCTCGAATCGCGCGAATACTTCTTCTTCCCCTTGTCCGGGCTCGAGCAACTCGCGCAACGCCTGAGCGAGGACGGAGTCGCCGAGTCCTTCCAGGCTGGGGTGGGAGAGCATGGACACGTCGATGACATCGACCTGAAGACTGGCAACCTTCAGCTGCATGGGCGCTCCCTCATAGGCCGTGATCTCCCGCGCGCGAGGCGCACTCAACAGGGAAATATCACATTTATCGCTAAGCGCCTACCCTCCAAGCGTTGTCGCATTTATTGCCGTGCTGTATTCGCGGAAAGGGTAAACCGATAACGATCCACTTCTGCGAGCCCTATCCGCCCGCCATCCTGGCGACTATCGTCTTTACCTACCTCTCGCCTGACATTGCCATATACCTTTTTGCGATTCGCCTACGAGCCCAGCGGATGGAGGGCGGAACACGTGACGGAATCACAGCTGCCCGGCACATGGCCGACCACGGGTGGCTTTCCCACGGTGTGGAATGTCCCTCCGCGCAACAGGAACTTCACCGGACGCGAAGCCCTCCTCAGCAGGCTCCGTAGCGGCATCGGCGAACAGGTCACCGCGATGGTGCCGCACGCCCTGCACGGTCTGGGCGGTGTCGGCAAGACCCAGATGGCCATCGAGTACGCCTACCGGTTCCGTGACAGCTATGACGTGGTCTGGTACATCCCCGCGGACCAGCCCGGCCTGGTGCGATCGACACTGGCCCGGCTCGCCCCGCAGCTGGGAGTGGCCCCGGCGACCACGACGGGCATCGAGGAAGCCGCCAACTCCGTCCTGGAGGCGTTGCGTCGCGGCGAGCCGTATTCCCGATGGCTGCTGATCTTCGACAACGCCGACGAACCGGAGGACCTCACCGAGATCGTCCCCCCGGGGCCGGGGCACGTTCTCATCACCTCCCGCAACCATCGCTGGGAGAGCGTCGTCGACACGGTCGCCGTCGATGTGTTCCCGCGGGCCGAGAGCGTGGAGTTCTTCAAGAAGCGCATGCGCCGGCCGATCGCCGAAAAGGATGCCGACCAGCTGGCCGAAGCGCTCGGCGACCTCCCGCTGGCGTTGGAGCAGTCGGCCGCCCTGCAGGCCGAGACGGGCATGTCGGCCGATGAGTATCTGCGCCTGCTCGCCGAGCGGACGACCAGCCTGTTGAGCGAGGGCAAGCCGACGGAATATCCGCTCTCCATGACGGCCGCGTGGGGACTGTCCGTGGCCAAGCTCAGGGAACACCTGCCAGAAGCCATGGAGTTGCTGCGCTGCTGCGCGACGTTCGGGCCCGAGCCCATCCCGCGGGCGGTCTTCCGTCCGGTCGAAGGCCCGGTGCGCCCAGAGATCGCACATCTCCTGGCCGACCCCATCCGGTTGAGCAAGGCCATCAGCAGGCTGGGCAAGTACGCCCTGGTACGGATCGACTCCGGCACAGCGGGGGAGCGCACGCTGCAGGTCCACCGGCTGATCCAGGCACTGCTGCGTGAGGAGCTCACCTCCGAGACCCGGCACGAGATCCGGTCCGAGGTCCACTCCCTGCTCGTCGGAGCCGCTCCGAAGGGTCCCGACGATCCCGCGAACTGGTCGGTCTACGAAGGGCTGCTGGCCCATGTCGGGCCGGCCCGGGTGGCGGAGAGCCGCCGGGAGGACGTACGCGATTTCGCGCTCGACGTCCTGACCTACCTGAGCGCTTCCGGCAACCACCAGGCGACGCAGAGCCATGTCGAGACGTTCCTGCGGCAGTGGACCGCCGACTCCGGGCCTGAAGACCCGCACGTGCTCCGCGCGCAGCGGGCGCGGGGTGACCTGCTGCGTGGTCTGGGCCGCTACAACGAGGCATTCGAGCTCAATTCGGCCACGCTGGTCACCATGCGGCGCACGATGGGCAACGAGCACCGTGACACTCTGGCTCTTCTCAACGGCCTAGGCGCCGACCTGCGGGCCCGGGGCCTGTTCCTTGACGCGCGCGACCATGACGCCGACTCCGTGCGGCTGCACAAGTCGGTGCTGGGGGATGGCCACGTGCTCACGCTCCGCGCCATCAACAACCTGGCGATCGATTACGGCCTCACCAGCGACTACCGAGGGTCGAGGGCGCTGCTGGACGAGGCGCTCAGGACGGCGCAGCTGCCTGGCCAGGGCGTGAGCAGGGGCACTGTGCTGAATCTGTGGACCGGCCTGGGCCGGGCGGTCCGGCAGTGCGGCGACTATGTCGAGGCCTGCGACGTGGGGGAGGACGCGCTGGCCTACGGTCGTGAGCTGCTGGACCCCGACCATCCCCGCATTCTGCTCACACAGAAGGACCTCGCCATCGCCCAGCTCCGGTCGGGAGAGCTCGCCGACGCCCTCGAACTGGCCAGAGACGTGCACGCGCGCTACGTGCGTGTCTACGATCTCGACCATCCGGGCACGCTCGCCGCCGCCACCAGCCTGTCGAACTGCCTGCGCCACAACGGTCATCTGGAGGAGGCGCTCGTCCTGGCCTCCGACACCATGGAGCGTAACCCGAACATGTACGGGCCGGAGCACCCGTACAACTATGGCTGCGTCAGCAACGTGGCGCTCCTGCACCGCGTGCTCGGCCGGCCGCAGGCCGCGCGGGAGTTGAACGAGCAGGCGCTGGAGGGCCTCGAAAGAAGACTGGGCCGGGACCACCACTATGCCCTGACCGTCGCCGTCAACCTCGCCAGCGATCTCGCCGCACTCGGCGACCTCAAGGCGGCCTGCACGCTCGGCAAGGACACCCACCAGCGGCTGAGCAGGCTGCTCGGTGACCGTCACCCCACGACCTTGGCCGCCGCCGCCAACCTGGCCGCCGACCTGGCCGCGGCCGGGCATCAAGAGGAGTCCCAGGCCCTTTTCGAGGAGACGATGAGGCTCTTCGCCGAGACGCTGGGGCCGGAGCACCGGGACGCGCAGGTGGCCGGCGAAGGCCGGCACCTCGACTGCGACTTCGACCCGCCGCCGATCTAGCCAATCCATCGCCGGGCCGGCGGATCCACCGCCGCTCTAGCCGCTCCACCGTCGCGAGCTCATCGGGCGGGGCCCGCCGGGGCGGACCTCGCCAGGAGGGCCACGTCGTCGCTCACCACGTCCCGGATGTGGGTGATCAGCCGGTACAGGTCGCGGCAGTAGACGGACGGATTGCGGAACCCGCTGCCCGACCGGTAGCGATGCGGATAGAGCCCGCCGCCGCAGACCCGCGCGATCTCGCAGGACGCGCACTCGCCCGACAGCGCCCTGGCGCCGATCTGCCGGGCGGCGACGGACGGCAGGAGCAGCGCCGTGTCGAAGGAGTCGCGGAAGGTGTGCAGCGGGGTGCCCGTCGCGCCCTCGTACGCGGACTTGAGCGTGTCGACCTGCTCGATGCTGCCGTCCGTCTCCACCACCACGACCGCCACGGGTGACAGGCCGATCGCCTCGCTGCGCGACGGCCGGCCGAAGAGCAGCCGGATGATCTCGCCGAACAGCCTGATCTGCGTCTCACGCACGGGCGCCGCGTACCACCGGTCGAAGACGGCGACGAGCCAGTCGCCGTACGGCGTGGTCCAGCGTGAGTGACCCGGCGGCGGGGCGTCCCAGTTCCCGTGCGGCAGCAGGAAATCGATCATCGGCGGACGGAACTCCAGCAGCGCCTTGTACGTGACGACGGGGTCGTTGGCCAGGTCCAGCGTGCACAGCAGGCCGCCGAACAGGTGGCGGTACCCGGAGGCCGTCAGCCGTTCGAGCCCGGCACGTACCTCCGCGTGGGTGCCCTTGCCCGTCGCGCGGCGCCGGTGGCGGTCGTGCCCCTCGGCGTCGCCGTCCAGGCTGACTCCGACGTGCACGTCCAGTTCGGCGAACAGGCTCAGGAACGCCTCATCGAGCAGGACGCCATTGGTCTGCGCCTGCACCACGAGTTCGACCTCGCCGAGGGCCTCGCGCAGCGCGGTCACCGCGTAACGCGTGTGCTCGATGCCCGCCAGCAAGGGCTCGCCGCCGTGGAGGATGATCTCGACGCTCTTCAGGCCGTGCGTCGTGGCGTGCTCGGCTATGCGGCCGGCCACCCGGTCGATCGTCACGCGGGCCATTCGACGTGGTTGGCGGCGCCAGCCCTGGTCGGCCATCTCGTACATGTAGCAGTAGTCGCAGGCCAGATTGCAGCGGCTGTGCAGCTTGAGAATGAACTGCCGGAACGGAGTCGGGCGCCATCCCTGCTGCAGGAGTTCTTCCACGTTGAGATTCGCGGGCCATTCGGCATCGCTCGACCCGGCGTCCTCTGCCACGCGGATCAGCTCCCCGTCGGAGATTGTGGGCGGTATGTCGCCCGGAAACCGGGATTCCCGCTAGAGGTGATCATCAAACGTGTGAGTGCGGGCCGGCCGCCTGTCCGTCGGCCACGCTGCGATCACGGGTCTCCGGCCGGGTGAACGTTTCACCGGCCACACCTGAGCTGACCCGGTAAGACCCGGAGGGCCCGCGCCCGTGCCTTGACGGTCCCCGTACGGCCGAGAAGACTCACCGGCGATCCCCTCAAGTGTTAGCGATAACAGCGAGGTGGCACATGGCGCGCCCCATCGTCTCCCTGGTGACCGTGCTGGTCGTGGCGATGGCGGCGGCGGTGATCGCCGTCCGTCCGGCCGGTGCGGCCGCGTATCCCAATCCCGGGTACGTGACCGGCAGCATCGGCGTGCACGATCCGTCGGTGGTGAAGACGTCGAGCGGTTACCTCCTGGCCAATACCGGCGACAACATCGCGCTCAAGACGTCCACCGACCGCACGGCCTGGCGGGACGCGGGCGTGGCCTTCCCCGGCGGCGCGTCGTGGACGCTGCCGTACACCGGGGGCGGCGCCAGTCTGTGGGCGCCGGACATCTCCCGTCACAACGGCAAGTACTACATGTACTACGCCGCCTCCACGTTCGGCTCCCGCAACTCGGTGATCTTCCTGGCCACCAGTGCCACCGGTGCCTCGGGTACCTGGGCCAACCAGGGCCTGGTCATTTCCACCATCTCCTCCAGCAGCTACAACGCGATCGACCCCAACCTGGTCACGGACGCCGCCGGCAACTGGTGGCTGTCCTTCGGCTCGTTCTGGACCGGCATCAAGCTGATCCCGCTCAACTCCTCGACGGGGCTGCGTAGCGGGAGCGCGCTCTACTCGATCGCGCAGCGCACCGGCGGCAGTACGGCCGTGGAGGCGCCGTTCATCTTCCGGCACGGGTCGTACTACTACCTGTGGGTCTCGTTCGACCTGTGCTGCCGGGGCGCGTCCAGCACCTACCGGATCATGGTCGGCCGGTCGACCAGCGTCACCGGCCCGTACGTGGACCGCAACGGCACCGCCATGACCTCCGGCGGCGGCACGCAGGTCCTCGCCGGGCACGGCGGTGTCCACGGGCCTGGTCATCAGGCGGTGATCGCGGACAGCGACGCCGACGTCCTCTTCTACCACTATTACGCCGACAACGGCGCCTCGCTGCTGGGCATCAACCTCATCGGCTACGACAGCGCGGGCTGGCCCTACGTCTACTGATCAGGTTCGAAAGGAGCAGGCATGCTTCCCGCGCGACGACGCCCCATCTCTCTCGTGATCGCCGTGGTCCTCGCCCTGGCCGGAACCATGGACGTCGGCACCGCGTCAGCCGCCGCCGCGGCCAGGCAGGTGGAGAACCTGGATCGCGGCCTGATCAGCGTCCATTCCGGCAGCGGCAACCTGGTCTCCTGGCGGCTGCTCGGCGGCGAGAGCATGAGCACGGGTTTCAACCTCTATCGCGGCACGACCCTGCTGACCTCATCGCCCATCACGAACTCGACGAACTACCTGGACTCCGGCGCCGCGGCGACGTCCACGTACACCGTGCGGGCGGTGGTCGGCGGGGTGGAGCAGGCGCCCTCCGCGGCGGCGACGCAGTTCGCCAACGGGTACCTGGACGTCCCGATCCAGCGGCCCGCCGGCGGCACCACGCCTGACGGGGTCGCCTACACCTACAGCGCGAACGACGCGAGCGTGGGTGACCTGGACGGTGACGGCCGCTACGAGTTCGTGCTCAAGTGGGATCCGTCCAACGCCAAGG
Source organism: Nonomuraea aurantiaca (assembly GCF_020215705.1). Classification (GTDB taxonomy): domain Bacteria; phylum Actinomycetota; class Actinomycetes; order Streptosporangiales; family Streptosporangiaceae; genus Nonomuraea; species Nonomuraea aurantiaca. The sequence goes on from NZ_JAIWNB010000003.1 coordinate 433,695, forward strand.
ACAACTCCCAGTCCGGCTACACCGGCAACGTGTACGTGGACGCGTACCGGCTGAACGGGACCCGGCTGTGGCGCGTCGACCTGGGCCGCAACATTCGCGCGGGGGCGCACTACACCCAGTTCCAGGTGTACGACTACGACGGCGACGGCCGGGCCGAGGTCGCGATGAAGACCGCCGACGGGAGCGTGGACGGCACCGGCAGGGTCATCGGTTCGGCGTCCGCGGACTACCGGAACTCCTCCGGCTACGTCCTGTCCGGGCCCGAATTTCTGACCATGTTCAACGGCCAGACCGGGGCGGCCATGTCCACCGTCACCTACAACCCGCCGCGCGGGACCGTGTCCAGCTGGGGCGACTCCTACGGCAACCGGGTCGACCGGTTCCTGGCCGGCACGGCGTACCTGGACGGGCAGCGGCCCAGCCTGATCATGGCGCGGGGCTACTACACGCGTACGGTGATCGCCGCGTGGGACTTCCGCAACGGAGCGTTGACGCAGCGATGGACGTTCGACTCCAAGGTGTCCGGCTCCCAGTACGAGGGGCAGGGCAACCACCAGCTGTCGATCGCGGACGCCGACGCCGACGGCAAGGACGAGATCATCTACGGCTCGGAGGCGATCGACGACAACGGGAGCCCGCTGTGGAACACGCGGCTCTTCCACGGTGACGCGCTGCACGTCGGCGACCTGATCCCGGCCCGCTCCGGCCTGGAGGTCTTCAAGCCGCACGAGAACACCAACCAGCCGGCCACCTCGATGGTCGACGCCCGGACCGGCGCCGTCATCTGGACGAACCCCTCCTGCGGGTGCGACAACGGGCGCGGCGTGTCCGACGACGTGTACGCGGGCAGCGCGGGCGCCGAATCGTGGTCGGCGGCCGTCTCGGGGCTGTTCAACACCTCCGGCGCGAACATCGGCCGCAAGCCGGGCTCGATCAACTTCCTCGTCTGGTGGGACGCCGACCCGGTCCGCGAGCTGCTCGACGGCACGCACATCGACAAGTACGGCACCGGCGCCGACACCCGCCTGCTCACCGGTTCGGGCGTGCACGCCAACAACGGCACCAAGTCGACCCCCTCCCTGTCCGCCGACATGTTCGGCGACTGGCGCGAGGAGGTCGTCTGGCCGACGACCTCGGAGACGGCGCTGCGGATCTACAGCACCCCCATCGTGACGACCCGGCGGCTGTGGACCCTCATGCACGACCCGCAGTATCGGGTGGCGATCGCCTGGCAGAACACCGCCTACAACCAGCCGCCGCACCCGAGCTACTTCATCGGGAACGGCATGTCCACCCCGGCACAGCCGGACATCTACGCACGCTGACAGCGGCCGGCTGTGCAACTTCCGTGGCAGGTGATGTACAACCCCGGTTTGATGCGCCCCGGCCGGTCCCGGAGTTAGCGTGGCGGATGCCCATCAGCGCCGCATCACTCGTCCGGCGAGTGTCCGCGGTCAACCCCCTGCTCCTCGACGGCGCCCTGGCCCTGGCGCTGGTCGTCGGGACCTGGCTGTGGGAGCTGTACGACCCGGGCAAGGGGCGGCCCCCGGACACGCTGTCGCTGTCCCTGACCGTGCTGGTGAACGCGCCGCTGGCAGTGCGCAGGCGGGCGCCCGTCGCCGTCCTGGTGGTCTCCACCGGGGCGGCGCTGGTCTACCACATGCTGGGCTACCACCTCGGGCTCAACAGCATGGGGCCGCTGGTGACGCTCTACACCGTCGCCGCCCACCGGTCCTGGGCGTTCACCCTGGCCGGGACGGCGCTGATCGTGACGGAGTGGACGCAGGCGTCGGTCCGCCAGCCCGACGTCGCGCTGTGGTCGGCGTTGGGGCAGTCGTTCCTGGTAGCGGTCTACGCCGTGGGCGCGGGCACGAGCACGCGGTTGCTGGCCGAACGTACCCGGCAGCTCGCCGTGCTGGCCGCCCAGCTCCACCGGGAGCAGGACGCCGCCGCCCGCCGCGCCGTCACCCACGAACGGGTGCGGATCGCCCGCGAGCTGCACGACGTCGTCGCCCATCACATGTCGGTGATCTCCGTGCAGGCGGGGCTCGGCCGCTACGTCGCCCTGTCCGACCCGGCCACCGCGCACGCCACGCTGGGGGTCATCGCCGACACCAGCCACGAGGCGCTGGCCGAGATGCGGCGGCTGCTGTCGATCCTGCGGATCGAGGCCGACGACGAGGACGAAGGGCTCTACACCACGGCCCCCGGCCTGCAGAGCCTCGAACCCCTGGCGGAGCGGATCCGCGCGGCCGGTCTGCCGCTCACGGTGATCGTCGAGGGAGAGGCCAGACCGCTGCCGCCCGGCCTGGACATGTGCGCCTACCGCATCGTCCAGGAGTCCCTGACCAACGTGCTGAAGCACGCCGGTCGCGCCCGGGTGGAGATCCGGGTGACGTACGGCCCCGCCACGCTGGCCCTTCGCGTGACTGACGACGGCGCCGCGCCCACCGGGAGCTCCCGGTCCGGCGGTCACGGGTTGATCGGCATGGCCGAACGTGTCAGGCTCTACCAAGGGAAGATCAGCGCGGGGCCGCTGCCACCGGGTGGGTTCGAGGTGCTGGCGGTCTTTCCGCTGCCACCGCCCGACGATGATCCGCCAGACTGACTCCCGAAGCAGGCCGATGATCAGAGTGCTCGTGGTCGACGACCAGGTGCTGATCCGCGCAGGTTTGGCCGCGCTGCTGCGCGCGGCGGGCCTGGAGGTGGTGGGCGAGGCCGCCGACGGGGAGGAGGCGGTGCGCCTGGCCGCCGAGGTCAAGCCCGAGGTGATCCTGATGGACATCCGGATGCCGGGCATCAACGGCATCACGGCCACCGAACGGATCCTGGCCGCCGCCGAGGGGGCGCCGCCCAAGGTGCTCATCCTGACCACGTTCGACCTGGACGAATACGTCTTCAACGCGCTGCGGCTGGGCGCCAGCGGCTTCCTGCTCAAGGACACGCCGCCCGAACGCCTGATCGCCGCCATCCACACGGTCGTCTCCGGTGACATCCTGCTGGCCCCGGTCGCCACCAAGAGGCTGATCGAGGCGTTCGTCGACCCGCCGCCGGTCGCCGAGACTCCGCCACCGGCTCTCGACCGCCTGACCAGCCGCGAGACCGAGGTGCTCGGCCTGGTCGGTCACGCCCTGTCCAACAAGGAGATCGCCGAGCGGCTGTCGGTGAGCGAGGGCACCGTCAAGACCCACCTCAACCGCCTGATGGCCAAGCTGGGACTGACCAGCCGCGCCCAGGTGATCGTCCTGTCCTACGACTGCGGCCTGGTGAGACCAGCCTCGCGTTAGCCCGTTTGACAATCCCCCTCTTGACACTGTGAGGCGCTGATGGTTTTGTGCCTCATACGTATTAGAAGGGCCCCCAACATGCGACGCAGGCCGAGTCAGCGGGACATCGCGCGAGTCGCCGGGATCTCCCAGGCGACGGTGTCCATCGTGCTCAACGGCAAGGCCGACGAGCACGGCATCGCCGCGGCCACCCGGGACAAGGTCCGTGAGGCCATGCGAGAGCTGGGCTACGTGCCGGACGTGGCGGGGCGGTCGCTGCGGGGCGGGCGCAACGGCCTGATCGGCGTGCACACCTACGAGCGGGTCTTTCCGGTACGGACGGACGACTACTACCACGAGTTCCTGGCGGGCATCGAGGAGAAGGCCGTCGAGATGGGCCAGGACCTCGTGCTGTTCGCCTCGACCCAGCGGGAGGACGGCACCCGCAGCATCTACGGCTCCGGCGGCAACCGGCTGCGGCTCGCCGACGGGGCGATCATCCTCGGGCTGGAGCGCAGGGACGAGGAGCTGAGCCGGCTCGCGGCGGAGGGCTTCCCGTTCGTGTTCATCGGGCGGCGCGACGTGCCCGGCGCGCAGGTGCCGTACGTGGCGGCCGACTACGCCACGGCGATCGCGGGCGTGGTGGACGAGCTGTCGTCGTACGGACATTTGCGGGTGGGCTATCTGGGGGGTGTGCTGCGCCGCGGCCCGCAGGAGGAGCGCCGGGAGGCGTTCGGCCAGTTCGCCGGGCGGGCCCGGCTGGGGGCGCCGGAGGCGCTGCTGGCACCCGAGGCGGTGACCGGCGGCCGGCTGCGGGAGCTGCTGGCCTCGGGGGTGACGGCCCTGGTCGTCGAGAGCTTCGAGCTGGCCTCCGCCGTCGCCGCCGCGGCGGCGGGAGAAGGCGTGCGCATACCCGGCGATCTGTCGGTGGCCTGCCTCGATCTGCTTCCGGAGACGGGCCCGACCGCCGGGTGGAGTCACATCGCGGTGCCCAGGCGGGAGATGGGCGCGCGGGCGGTCGGCCTGCTGCTCGCCCTGCTCGACGGCCGGATACCGGCGGACCGGCACGAGGTCGTGGCCTGCGCGCCGCTCACGCCGGGCACCATCGGCCCACCTAGATAACTCCCCGTAACCCCTTCACCCCTGACAGACGCGTGGTGGAAATTTAATACGAATTAGGAGACGATCATGAAGAGCAGATACGGCTTGTGGGCCGGACTCGCGCTCGTCGCCGGGTGCGGCCTGAGCGGCGGCGGCCCCGCCCAGGACACCGCGAAGCCCGCGGACAACGCCATCGCCGTCTGGTTCCCCGGTACGAACCAGACCGAGATCGACCTGGTCACCAAGACCATCGTGCCGAGGTTCGAGAAGGAGACCGGGGCCAAGGTCAAGGTCACCTTTCTCGACTGGCCGGACCTGTCGACCAAGCTCAACGCCGCCTTCGCCGCCGGGACGGCCCCCGACGTCTTCGGCCACGGCCCGGCCGCCGTCGCCGACTTCGTGACCAACGACCGGCTCGAACCGCTGACGGCCGACGTGGCCAGACTGAGCGCACAGGACCGGGAGGACCTGGCGAACGCCCTGCCCGGCGGCCAGGTGGGCGGCACCCAATACCTGATGCCGCTGTCCATGCAGGGCAACCTCATCGCCTACCGGGCCGGCGACTTCACCAAGGCCGGGCTCGACCCCGCCAAGCCGCCCGCCACCTGGGAGGCCGTCAAGGAGGCCGCGAAGAAGCTGACCAAGCGCGCCGGCGGCAAGATCACGCATGCGGGGCTCCTGCTGCCCAGCCACCCGATCGGGCGGCAGCAGACGTTCGCCGGCCTGCTCGGCTCCGCCGGCGGCGAGCAGATCAGCGCCGACGGCAAGAACGTCGCGTTCGACTCGCCCGCCGGGATCAAGGCCCTCGACTACTTCGTCTCCGTCTACCAGGGGCCCGACGCCGTGGCGAACCAGCTCGGCGTCAACTACCAGGACATGCCGATCGCCCAGCAGCCGCTGGTCACGGGAGACGCCTCGATGACCGTGCTGGCGCCGCAGATGGTTCAGCAGGTGGTCAAGGCCAGCCCCGATCTCGACGTACGGGTCATGCCGGTGCCCACGTTCGAGGGCACGGCCCAGGGCGTCGCCGTCGGCGGCGCGGGCCCCGGACTGATGATCAACAAGGACAGCCGGCAGAAGGACCTGGCCTGGAAGTTCATCTCGTACATGATCTCCCCGGCGACCAGCCTGGAATACACCCAGGGCATCGGCGCCATCCCGGCGCGCGTCTCGGCCTCCGACAGCCTCTACGTCAAGAGCAGCCCGGTCATCCAGGCTTTCGTCGCGCAGGCCGCCCACTTCCGCCCCAACCCCAACGTGCCGGGCTGGACGCAGATCCGCGACATCATGGCCAAGCACCTGGAGCAGGCGCTCAACAAGAAGGTCGACTCCGCCCAGGCGCTTCGTGAGGCCGCGGCCGAGGTCAAGAAGATCCTCAACGGCTGATGGCCACACTCACCGAGGCCCGGCCCCGGGACGCGCGCGCTCATCGCGCGCCTGCCCGGGGAGGGCGGTCGCGCCGCTGGGTGGGGGTGCTGTTCGTCCTGCCCGCCGCGCTCTACCTGATCATCTTCCAGCTGGTGCCGGTCCTGTACGGGCTCGCGCTCAGCTTCACCCGCTACAGCCCGTTGAGCCGGTCCGGCCCGCAGCCCGTGGGCACGGACAACTACGCCAGGCTGCTGGCCGACCCGGAATTCGGCCAGGCCCTGATGGTCACCGGCAAGTACGTGCTGATCGTCCTGCCGATCACGGTGGCGATCGCGCTCGGGCTGGCGCTGCTCGCCAAGCAGTCCTTCCGCGGTGTCGGGCTGTTCCGCTCCGCCCTGTACGTCCCGCACATCGTCTCGCTCACCGCGGTCAGCATGGTGTGGCTGTGGATGTACTCCCAGCACGGCCTGTTCAACGAGATCCTCGCCCTGCTCGGCCGGCCCGGGCAGAGCTGGCTCCTGGAGGAGGGCTCGGCGCTGAACGCCGCCTCCGCCATGCGGATCTGGAAGGCCCTCGGCGCCAACATGGTCCTCCTGCTGGCCGGCCTGCAGTCGATCCCCAGTGTCCTGTACGAGGCCGCGCGGGTGGACGGGGCCGGGCGCCGGGCCGCCTTCCGCCACGTCACGCTGCCGGGGCTGCGGCCGATGCTCACGTACGTGATCGCCATGGACATCGTCTTCCTGGCCCAGGGCTTCGCTGAGATCTTCGTCCTGACCAGGGGCGGGCCGCTCGGCAGCACGACGACGGTCAACTACCTGATCTACACGGAGGCCTTCCAGTACAACCGGTTCGGCAGCGCGTCGGCGATGGCGTTCGTCCTGTTCGCCGTCATCATCGCCTTCGCGTTCCTGGCCGTCCGCGGTGTCGGGAGGCGCTCATGAGAAGCAAGGCGGCCCTGGCCACCGCGTCCGTCCTGGTGCTCATGCCGTTCCTGTGGATGATCAGCCTGGCGTTCACCCCCGAGCGGGACGCCTTCGGCTCCATCGGGCTGATCCCCGCGCACCCGACCCTGACCAACTTCACCACGGCCGTCACCGACGCCCGGCTGGGCGCGGCCATGCTCAACTCCGCGCTGGTCACGGCGGTGGCGATGGTGACCAACTGCCTGGGCGCGGTCGCCGCCGGCTACGCCTTCGCGCTGCTGCCGTTCAAGGGCGCCACCGCCCTGTTCTACACGTTGGTCTCCACCGCGGCGATCCCCGTCTCCGTGACGCTGATCCCGCTGTTCCTCATGGCCAAGAGCATGCCTCTGGCCGGCGGGAACGACCTCACCGGAGTCGGCGGCACCGGCCTGCTCGACACGCTGGGCGGCGTCGTGCTGCCGTACCTCGTCCTGCCGATGAACATCTTCCTGGCCAGGCAGTACTTCAGCACCGCCGACCCGCACCTGGCCGAGGCCGCCAGGATGGACGGCGCGGGGGAGTGGCGGGTGTTCTGGCGCATCTACTTCCCGCTGGCCCGCCCGCTGGTCGCGGTCATCGCGATCTTCTCCTTCACCGCGGTCTGGGACGACTTCCTCTGGCCGCTCGTGGTCACCTCCTCGCAGGAGACCCAGACCGTCCAGCTCGCCCTGGCGCGGTTCCTGTCCACCGGCAACGTCCAGTACGGCCCGCTGATGGCCGGTGCCGTGCTCGTCACGCTGCCGGTCATCGCCGTCTTCCTGTTCAACCAGCGCGCCTTCATCTCCGGGCTCACCGACGGCAGCGTCAAGGGCTGAGCCCCGCCCTCTACGAAAGGTTCCGCATGCCCGAACGCACCACCGACCTCGTCGTCATCGGGGGCGGTCTCGGCGGCACCGCCGCCGCGCTGACCGCCGCGCGACTGGGACAGCGGGTGATCCTGGTCGAGCGGTCCGACTGGCTCGGCGGGCAGCTCACCGCCCAGGCGGTGCCGCCGGACGAGCACCAGTGGATCGAGACGCCGCTGACCTCGCCCAGCTACCGCGAGCTGCGCGCCCGCGTCCGTGACCACTACCGGCGCAACTACCCGCTGACCGACGAGGCGCGCGCGTGGGAGACCCTCAATCCGGGGTTCGGCAACGTCTCGCGGCTGTGCCACGAGCCGCGCGTGGCGGCGCTGGTCATCCAGGAGATGCTCTCCCCGCTGATCGCCTCGGGCGCGCTGACCGTGCTGTCGCCGTTCGAGGCGGTCGCCGCCGACCGCGACGGCGAGCGGATCGGCGCGGTCCGCGTGCGCGGCCTGCGTACCGGCACGGAGATCACGCTGTGCGCGCCGCTGATCGTGGACGCCACCGAGCTGGGCGAGCTGCTGGAGCTCGCGGACATCCCGTACGTCATCGGCGCCGAAAGCGGCGCGGAGCACGGCGAGCTGCACGCGCCGGCCGTCGCCGATCCGCTCGACCAGCAGGCCGTCAGCTGGTGCTGCGCCCTGGAGTACCGAGCCGGGGAGGAGCACACCATCGACCGGCCGGCGGGATACGCGCACTGGCGCGACACCGTCGATCCGCGCTGGCCCGGCCCGCAGCTGTCCTGGGACGACGTGGTGCCGGACCTGCTGACCACCCGCACCCGCCCGCTGTTCGCCGGGGCGGCGGCGGATCTGGAAGCGGCCGGCACCGACGACCTGTGGCACTACCGGCGGATCCTCGCCCGCCGCAACCTGGAGCCCGGCTTCCCCGGCGGCGAGATCACCCTGGTCAACTGGCCGCAGATCGACTACTGGGAGCTCCCGCTGCTCGGCGTGGACGACGTGACGCGCGAGCGCGCGCTCCAGGGGGCACGCGAGCTGACCCTGTCGCTCGTGCACTGGATGCAGACCGAGGCGCCACGCCCGGACGGCGGCCACGGCTATCCGGGCCTGAGGTTGCGCGGCGACGTCACCGGCACCGAGGACGGCCTGGCCAAGGAGGTCTACATCCGCGAGTCGCGCCGGATCAAGGCGCTGTTCACCATCACCGAGCAGCACATCGGGCGCGAGATGCGCGGCGCGGAGACGGGGGCCGCCCACTTCGCCGACAGCGTCGGCATCGGCTACTACCGGATCGACCTGCACCCGAGCACCTCGGGCCGGACGTACGTCGACATCGACTGCTTCCCGTTCCAGATCCCGCTCGGCGCGCTGCTGCCGCAGGGCACCGCCAACCTGCTGGCCGCCGGCAAGAACATCGGCACGACACACATCACCAACGGCGCCTACCGCCTGCACCCGGTGGAGTGGTCGATAGGCGAGGCGGCCGGCGCTCTGTCGGCCTACTGCGCGCGCTCGCGGACCACGCCGGAGGCCGTCCACGGCACCCCGAGCCTGCTGGACGGCTTCCAGCGGCTACTGACCGACCGGCTCGGCCTCAGCCTGGCCTGGCCGGAGGACATCCGGGCCCCGCGGGCCCGGCACGACTCCATCCCCAAGGAGGTAACCGCCCATGCGAGTTGACCACCGCGCCCTGGCCGCCTTAGCCGTACTCGGCCTGGCCCTCACCCCCTCTGCCGCCGCCGCCGACTCCGGCGACATCCCGGCCGACCGGCTCCCCCCGGCTGGCTGGACCGACACCCAGTGGCGCGATCCGGGCGGCTTCACCACCATCGACGTCACCACCAAGGGCCTGCCCGCCGACAGCGCCGCCATCGACGCCTCGGCCAAGGTCGGCCAGATCATCGGCAGCACGTCGGGCAGGCGGGTGCTCTACTTCCCGCCCGGCGCCTACTACTTCAAGACCAGCCTGCTCATCTCGGCCGACGACATCATCCTGCGCGGCGCCGGCCGTACGCGGACCCGGCTGCTGATCGACGCGCCCGGGTCGGTGAACGCCGAGCTCAAGTTCGGCGGCGCCTACGTGGGCGACCCCGCGACGGTGTCGGGGTCGGTGGCCTCGGGCAGCCAGTCCATCACCGTCCCCGGCGCCGCCGGGCTGCAGGCGGGCGATTTCGTGCAGCTCTACAAGGAGGCCGGACGGTACGCGTACGGCTATCCGATCGAGACGCAGATCTTCAAGGTCCTGTCCAAGCAGGGCGACACCCTCAACCTGAACATGAAGATCGGCCTGGACTACCCGGCGTCGTCGGCCCCCAAGGTCCGCGAGATCGACATGGTGGAGAACGCCGGGGTCGACCAGCTCGCCATCGAACGGGTGAACCAGCCGACCTTGGAGAACGTCAACAACCTGACCTTCTCCATGGTGAACAACGGCTTCATCAAGGACATCGAGTCGATCCGCTCGGGCCGCTCCCACGTCAACATCTATTGGAGCAAGGACGTCTCGATCGAGCACAACCTGGTGCACGGCGCCTTCGTCAACCAGAACGGCTACGCCTACGGCATCAGCGTGAACTGGGGATCCACCCGGGTGCGGGTCAGTGACAACAAGCTGTGGGACCTGCGGCACCACATCATGCTGCAGCTCGGCGCCAACCACAACGTGATCAGCTACAACTCCCTGGAGAACCCCTTCAACGGCTACAACGACCTGGCCCTGCACGGGACGTTCGCCTACATGAACCTCATCGAGGGCAACCGCTTCTACGAGGGGTACGCCGACAACTCCAAGCTCGGCCAGGGCGAGCTGGAGGCGACCGGGCCGGGCAACACCTGGTTCCGCAACTACGCGAACAACGACGTCGGCAGCATCAACGGGCAGACGGCCCGGCAGAACGTCATCGGCAACAAGCTCGGGACGATCCGGCTGTCCGGCACCGACCACTACCACGGCGCCAACCTGGAGGGCACCACCCTGAAGTGGGGCTCGCTCAGCGAGAGCTCCACCATCCCGCCCTCCCTCTACACCGGGACGAAGCCGGCCTTCCTCGGCGGCACCCCGTGGCCGGTGTACGGTCCGGGCGCCGCTGACTGGGGCGCCGCCAACCGGCTCCCGGCGGCGAACCGGGCGAGGCCGTGACCTGTCCGGGCACCCTGATAGCCTCCGAACCGCCCATTCGGGGGTAAGGAAGGGGACCGAATCCATGAAGATCGCCGTTGACGACCTCTCCGGTCCGGAGATCGCCGCGTTCCTCGACGAGCATCTCCAGCAGATGCGGTCGATCACGCCTCTGGAGAGCAAGCACGCCCTCGACCTCGACGCGCTCCGCACGCCCGAGGTGACGTTCTGGACGGTCGTCGACGGAGACACCCTGGTCGGCTGTGGCGCGATCAAGCGGCTGGACGCCGGCCACGCCGAGGTGAAGTCGATGCGCACCCGGCCGGTGCGCCGGCGCAGCGGGGTGGCGTCCCTGCTGCTGGGGCACATCATCGCCGAGGCCAGGCGCATGGGCTTCACCCGGCTCAGCCTTGAGACCGGCTCCGACGAGTTCTTCCTGCCGGCCAGGAGGCTGTACGAGAAGTTCGGGTTCGCCTACTGCGAGCCGTTCGCGGACTACCGGCCCGACCCGAACAGCGCGTTCATGACAAGGACGCTTTGACGTGCTCCTCCGCATTGGAGGGTTCCTGTGCTGCTTAGGCAGCAGCTCGCAGCGCCTTGAACGTCGGGCGTTCGGCCGGATGGTCGGGGTTGAAGAAGTTCGCCCACGCCTGCCGGTAGGTCTTCAGCACGGCTTGTGCGGCCTGAGCGGGCAGTTGCCCCATCCACGCGATCTCGTGGCGGGCTTGCCGAATCGCCGCGTCGCACTCCGTCAGTGACGCGAGGCGGCCCTGACGGAAGGTCGTGAACTCATGGAGCAGGTTCCACACGGCACGCGCGGTGTGGGCCTTGACCGTCCAAGACGGCTGATTGCCGCTTGTCCAACGCCAAGCGCGCCACGTGCGCACGAGTCCGCTTCACCTGCTCCACGCGCTGATCGTATCGGTTTGGTTTATGTCACCGCGATGGAATGCAAACCGCTGATCCGCTGCGAGGAACTCATGCGCGAGGTATGCGCCGACTTCGAGGTCGGACTGCGCGAGTTCAACGGCGAGCACGACCACGTCCACCTCTTGGTCCACTACCCGCTCAAGGTCGCCCTGCCCAAACTCGTCAATTCACTGAAAGGGGTCTCGGCCCGAATCCTTCGCAAGAAGCGCTGGCCCACATTCTGGTAGACACGGCGATTCTCCCCTTGCCCGAACCTTCCGCATAATGGCGCTATGGGACTGGGCCCCGCGACAATCGCCGCGGAGCCCCTTGTCCAGTTGGGGATCGGGAACACGTCTAGCTGGGGATCGGGTACGGGAACGCGCTCGTCACGCCGATCTTGTCGTACTCCATCTTCGAGGTGTCGAAGCCGTCCACCCAGTTGGCGTTGGTGACCTCGTTGCACTTGTAGGCCTGGTACTTGTCGTCACTGACCTTGCCCACCTCGACGTTGGAGATGGCGAAGCCGCACCCTCCCGCGTCCATGTGCACGCCGCGGGTGCCGGAGTCCGGCATCTGCCCGGCGGGGTCGTTGATGACGTCACCGATCACCATCTGCGAGACGTAGTTGTCGATCGGGTGCGGCTCGACGTTGTGCACGCCATAGGTGTAGAAGGCGCCCATGTCGCCGCTGTCGAGGCCGGTCTCCTCCAGGCGGATGTAGGAGAACTTGTTGTTGCGGGCGTAGTTGTCCTCGTTCTTGATCTCGGGGCGGACCTCCAGGCTGATGCCGTAGCGGGCGCTGTGCTTGACGACGATGTTGCTGACGGTGTTGTTGCCCGTGCTCATCAGTTCGATGCCGGCCGCGTCGCCGGGGACCAGCTCGCCGACGTGGGAGATGTAGTTGTTCGTGATCGTGTGATGCCCGGAGATGTCGCCTTCGCCGGGGTAGCCGCCCTCCACCTTGATCCCGTCGCCGCCGAGGTTGTCCAGCAGGCTGTCCGACACCTTGACCCGCTCGTTGGCGAAGAGCAGGAAGACGCCCGTGTAGCCGCTGTCGGACAGGTGCAGCCTGGTCAGGTCGATGTCGCGGGAGTTCGTCACGGTGATCATGCCGAACCTGTTGCGCGGCATCTCGATCTGCCGGTCGTAGATCGGGTACTTGTGCTCGTAGCCCGAGTCGCCCGGGGCGTTCCAGCCGTAGCGGTACCAATCGACGAAGTCGGAGTACTGCAGCTGCAGCCCGTCGAAGGCGAGATTCTGCACCCGTCGATCCGGGGAGGACCCGGCCAGCGAGATGATCGTCTTGACGGTGGGGGCCATGACCTTGTCGATCGAGCCCTTCGGCCAGTAGTAGACCTCGCTGTTGGCGAAGTCGAAGTAGTACTCGCCCGGCTGGTCCAGGAAGCGCAGGGTGTTCTGCAGGAAGTAGCGCGAGCCGCTGCGGCTGTTGACGAGGCTGAAGCGGGCGTCGTTGTTGAGGGTGAAGAAGTTCTTGCGGAAGTCGGCTCCGCCGAGTGGCACGGTGTCGGTGAACCAGCTCCAGGAGCCGCCGGACCAGACGACCATCTGGGCGTTCTTGTCGAAGTCGGCGTCCCACTCCTTCGGGATGTCCTTGGGGTCGAAGAAGAGCCAGTTGTGCACGGCCTGGTATTCCGCCTCGGGCAGCACCGAGAACAGGTACGGCGACCACAGGTCGTGGCTGGTCCTGTTCGGGTAGCGGGCGGTGGTGGCGCGCTTGCCGTCCTCGAACAGGGTGTAGAAGCCGCGGTCGACCTTGGTCTTGTAGATGGTGTCGTTGTACTTCTGCCAACCGGTCAGCGGCTTGGCCCCGAGCAGCCTGGCCTTGCCGGGGCCGTCGGCGCTGCGGTAGGTGATCTTGTGGCCGTTCTCGCCGGAGTCGGCCTCGGTGAAGGTGATCGTCTTGTCGACCACGTAGTCACCGGTCTTGACGTTGACCACGATGTCGCACTTCTGGTGCTTCTTCTTCTCCCGCAGCTGGTCGCGGGCCTGCTCGACGGACTTCCACGGACGCTGGGCACTGCCGTCGGCCCGGTCGCCGCCCGTGGGGGACACGTAGTAGTCGCACGTGGCCTTCTCCGCCGCCGCCGTCGGTGCGGTCAGGCCGCCCAGCAGTAAGACGACCGTGCCCAAGGATCTGAAGATCACTGGCTCTCCTTTGCTTCGCGCCACCACGTGCACTCGGCGCGGGTCTGGACGACCCCGCCCAAGGACCGGATCACTGGCTCTCCTTTGCTTCGCGCCACTGCTCGTACTCGGCGCGGGTCTGGGGGGTTAGGGGGTAGTAGTCCGACAACGCGCCCCCGTCCTCGATGCGGGCGCGGCTGTAGCGCTCCCACTGCTCGTGGTCGGCGGCGGCTTCGATCACCGACTCGGCGCGGCGGCGCGGCACCACCACGGCGCCGTCGTCGTCGGCGACGAGCAGGTCGCCGGGGAGCGCGAGCGCCCCGCCGACGGCGACCGGCACGTCATAGGCCCACGGGAACAGCTCCGCCTGCGAGGCGTAGTGCGGGGTCGCGCCCGTGGACCAGATCGGCACGTCCAGCTCGGCGACCCGGGGCAGGTCCCTGATGCGGCCGTCCACGACGATGCCCGCGCCGCCCTTGCGCTTGAAGTAGCGGACCAGCATGTCGCCGAAGCAGCCGGTGTAGGCGCTGCCGTACGCCTGGACCACGAGCACGTCGCCGGGCCGCACCTCCTCCAGGACCGCCCACAGCGCGGTGTGCCGCTCGACGTACTCCTGGCCGAGGCCCGAAGCGATGTCCTCGCGCTGCGGCATGAACTGCAGCGTCCGGACCCGGCCGGCGATCTTCTGCCCCGGCGCCAGCGGAAGCGGTCCCTCGACGAAGGTCCGCCGGATGCCCTGGGCGTGCAGTTTCGCGCAGGCGGTGGCCGAGCTGATCCGGGACAGCCCGGCCACGAGGGCGGGATCGGGTTCGGCGGGCAGCGGCCCGCGAACGGGAAGGTCCCAGATGGGGTCGTCCATGAAACTCCTCGGTAGAAGTCGTGAGAGCGGCTCGGTAGGGGTCAGTAGTGCTGGTGCGACGGGGTGCGGACGCGCGCGGTCGTGTGCAGGTCGAGCCGGATGCGGCGGCCGGGCGGCAGCTCCACGAGCAGCCGCGGCCCGCCCACCGCCACCTCCCGCTCGGCCTCACTGACCGGGGGTGCGGTGTAGGAGCGCGGGTCGCCCGGGTAGCCAGGCTCGGCCCCGGTCACCACCGCCCGGTCGATGTCGTGCTCGCCGAACGCGCCCGCCTGCACCACGACCCGGCGGGTACGGCTCAGCCCGAGGTTCACCAGCTCGACGCGGACGCCGTCGGGACGTACCGAGTCGACCAGCGCGGCCACGTCGGCGGGCAGGCCGGGGCGGTGCCGGTCGGCGTCGAAGTAGGCCAGCCGCGTCGGCAGCAGCCCGCCGTTGTAGAGGACCTGCGGCGTGCCCGTGACCAGCTGCAGCAGCGCCTCGGTGAGCACCGGGTTGAGCCGTTGCCAGTGGTGCACGTGGATGGTGGCCAGGTCCGCCTGGTCGGCGTCGATGAGCGCCATCCGTCGCTGCACCTGGCCGAGCGCGGTGGCCAGCATGGCCTCGGGGAAGCCGGGGTTGGCGCCGCGCAGGTACTCCAGCCAGGGCGCCTCGTGTCCGGCCTCCTCCTTGTTGCGGAAGGCCCGTACCGTGGTCCAGTCGTAGCCCGAGGCCGCGCGCAGCCGGTCGAGCCGGTCGGCGTCCTCGGTGGACCGGCTCGCGTGCCACAGCCAGACGGGCAGGCCGAGCTGCGGCGGCTGGAAGTCGAACCAGCCGCCGTCGTCGTGCCGGTTGGGCACCAGCATGGTGGGCCGCCCGGCCTCCTCGCCCAGCTCGGCCAGCCACCGGTCGCTGGTGCTCATCTCCGTGCCGGTCACGCTCGCCTGCCTGGCGTGGGCGTACACGCTCTCCAGGGGGTCGCGGCCGATGGCGAGCGTGGCGTCGTCGCCGGTCAGCAGGTGGGCGTTGACCGCGGCGACGGCCGCGGCGGCGCCGACGCTGTAGAGGCCGTGCGGCCACTGCCAGCCGTAGTTGCCGCCGTACCACCGGCCGCCGTGCAGCTCGCCGACCTTGCCCGACGGGCCGACGTTGTCGGGGAGCACGCCGCCGTTGGCGGCGGCCCGCTCCTGCCAGGCGCCGATGTAGCGCAGCGCCCAGTCGCGGTAGCGGTCGTCGCCGTCGTACAGCCAGGCGTTGACGGCCAGGCTGGTGGCGGCCAGGTTGACAGCCACGTCGCCGCGGCCGATCCGCTCGCTCATCGCGGCGCCCATGCGGGCGGCGTTGCCGGGATCGGCCAGGTCCGCCCAGGTGGTGATCCCCGGCAGGTCGCGCAGCGGCAGGCCGTACGGTCGCATGCTGGTCAGGCCCGCGTGGTAGGAGGCCCACTCCCGCTGCAGGCCGTAGCGGGGGCCGCCGGCGCCGTTGTGCGGGGCGCGGATGAGGTCGAGATCGGCGTCGTAGTTGGCCGAGCCGGGCAGGTAGAGCCCGGCGAAGCGGCGGGCGCGCTCGCGGAAGCGCTCGTCGCGCGGGTCGGCGGCGCAGATGCCGTAGAACAGCAGCAGTGACTCGCCCTGGTGGAACCAGTCGTAGCCGCGCTCGAACTCCGCCACCAGGTAGCCGAGCTCGGTGAGCTGCGCGGTCACGCCCTCCCAGTGGTGCTTGGCCGCGTCGAGCAGGTCGTCGGCGCCGCCGAGCTGGTAGAGCGCCGGCCAGTTGAAGAACGCCTCGTAGAAGTCGTCGGCGCCGTCCCGGTCCTCGGTGGCGCCGTGGTAGATGAGCCGCCCGTCGGGCCCGCAGTAGCGGGCGGCGAAGGCCCGCCACGCCTCGTCGAGGGCGTCGAACAGCCTGCGTTCGAGCACCGCCCAGGCAGGCGGCGTGCCAAGAGGGACGGTCGCGGTGATCTCCCGCATGTCAACCTTTCGTGGCCCCGGCGGTGAGGCCGCTGATGATGTGCCGTTGCATGAAGACGAAGAAGACCAGGAGCGGGGCGATGGCCAGCAGCAGCGTCGGGAAGACCACCGTGTAGTCGGTGGAGTACTGGCTGACCGCCGCGTAGACGCCGGTGGTCACCGTGTACAGGCCGCTGCCGGGGCCCAGGATGATCTGCGGGTTCACGAAGTCGTTCCACACCGAGAAGGTGTTGAGGATGACCATCGTGGCGACCGCGGGCCGCATCAGCGGGAAGACGATCTGCCAGAACGTCCGCAGCCGCCCCGCCCCGTCCACGGCCGCCGCCTGGTCGAGCACGGCCGGGACGGTGGCGATGTAGCCCGCGTACAGGAAGATCGAGAACGGCAGCGTGAGCACGGTCTCGAACAGCACGAACCCGCGGATCGTCCCCATCAGCCCGAGCGTCTTGAGCACGTAGACCACCGGGATGACCAGCACCTGCCCCGGGATGAACGTCCCGGCCAGGAAGAACAGCATCAGCACCCGGAAGCGGCGCTTCGGGCTGCGCGCGATCACGTAGGCGGCGGGCGCGGCCAGCACCACCGAGAGCAGGTTGACCGACACTACGAACAGCAGGGTGACCGCGTACCCCTTGACCACGTTGAACTGCGGGTTCGTCAGCGCCCTGCCCAGGGGCTCCAGCGTGAGGCCCCCCAGGCCGAACGGGTTGGCCAGGATGTCCTGCTGGTCCTTGAACGCGTTGACGGTCAGCACGTACAGGGGGATGAGCATGAAGGCGACGGTCGCCCAGAGGAAGGGCTTTCTCACTGGTGCACCGCCAGCTCGCCGCGCCTGCGCAGCCGGGTCACCACGAACGCCAGCGCCGCCGTCACCAGCATGAGCAGCACCGACTGCGCCGAGCCGAAGCCGAGGCGGGCGTCGTGGAAGGAGTTCCACAGGATGAGGTAGGCGACGGTCTGCGTCTGACCGGCCGGGCCGCCCGCCGTCAGCGACACCACCAGGTCGTACGTCTTGAGCAGCGTCACCAGCGACAGCACGATGTTGACCGTCACGGACGGGCCCAGGGCGGGCAGCGTCACGTTCCTGAACACCTGGAGGCGGGTCGCGCCGTCGATGCGCGCCGCCTCGATCAGGGAGTGCGGTACGGCCTGCAGTCCGGCCAGGTACAGCACGACGTTGACGCCGAACCCCGCCCACACCAGCACCGCGATCATGGTGATCGTGGCCCAGGTCGGATCGGACAGGAACGGCAGCACCTCGCCGCCCCAGGTGGTCACCAGGTTGTTGACCGCGCCGGTGGTGCCGAGGATCGCCGACCAGAGGAAGCCGACCACGAGGGCGCTGAGCACGTGCGGGTAGAACAGCACGATCCGGAAGAACGTGTTCGCCCTGGAGACGCCGTTCACCAGGAGGGCGAATCCGAGACCCAGGAGGTTGAGCCCGGCCGTGCCCGCCGCCGCGACCAGCAGGGTGACGAGGGCGGCGCGGCGCAGCTCGGGGTCGTCCAGGAGGTTGACGTAGTTGGCGGCGCCGACGAAGGCGGGGTTGGCGCTGAAGCCGTCCCAGTCCGTCAGGCTCAGGTAGAGGGCCAGGCCGACCGGGACGATCAGCATCACGATGTAGAGGACGGTGGCGGGGGCGACCATGATCGCGGTGACCCAGCCGTCGCGCGTTCTGGGTTTCCGCCGCACGACCGGGGTGGTGACGAGGGGTGCTTCCCGGGTGAGCGTCATTTACGGCCGGCCAGCCAGCGGTCCACGCCCTCGGCCACTTCCTTGGGCGACTTGCCCACGTACAGGCCCTGGACCTCGGTGTTCCAGGCGGCGTTGAAGCTCTTGGGCAGGGTCGCGTCCCCGTACCCCTCACCCTGCGGGACCCCGGAGGGGGCGGTGTCGAGGATCTCCTGCACCTGCTTCTCCAGCGGGGTGAACTCGCGCTCCACGCCGCTGCGGAAGTTGCCGTCCTGCTTGAGCTGGCTCTTGACCGCCGCAGGGTCGGTGACGAGCCACCGCACCAGCTTGACCGCCGCGTCCTTCTGCGGGGTGGACTTGAGGATCATGTACGGGGCCGCCATCGTGGCGCCCTGCGGGCCCGGGTAGCGCAGGCCCTTGTCGACCGGGGCGGGGAAGACGCCGACTTCGAAGTCCTTCTTGGCCTTGGCCTCGGCGGCGGTGAACCAGCTGCCCATGACGTACATCGCCGACTTGCCGGACAGGAACGCGGTCTCGGCGTCGGCGTACTTCATGCCCAGGGCGTTCTTGTCGACGTAGCCCTTGTCGATCCAGGTGAGGTAGCGCTCCAGGAACGGCAGCAGCGACTCGCCCGCTTTGAGCTTGCCGGCCTTGATGTCCTGCTGCCAGGTGGGGTGCGCCTGGGCGCGCGACGGGCTGGACAGCTGCAGCAGCTGGAGCCCGGTCAGGAACTCGCCGCCGGTCTGCAGCGGCAGCGTCCCGGCCGCCTTGAGCTTGCCCATGACCGTGTCGAACTCGTCGAGCGTGGTCGGCGGCCGGTCGATCCCGGCCTTGTCGAACGTGGCCTTGTTGTAGAAGACCAGCGACTGCGCCTGCACGCCGACGCCGACCGTGTAGACCCTGCCGTTCAGGCTCGCCTCCTTGACCAGCGGCGTGTCCTTGGCCCACGGCTGGTCGGTCAGGTCGAGCATCTGCTTGGAGAGCGTCTCGTCGGCCGTCAGCGTCTCGACCACGTCGGGCGCGTTGCCCGCGGCGAGCTGCTGGGGCAGCGTGTCGGCCACGCCCTTGCCGGTCGGCGCCTCGATCTTGACGTCGATGCCGGGATTGGCCTGCTCGAACGGCTTGACCAGCCCGTCCCAGTACGCCTGGGTGAGGTTCGGGGTGATGTTGACCAGCATCCGTACGGTGACCTGGCCCCCCTCGCTCTGCTGCGCCTGCGAGCCGCCGGCGAAGCCGCCCCCGCCGCAGCCGGCGAGCAGGAGCAGGCCGCCGATGGCGGTCAGGGCGTGAATGGGACGTGGGGAGCGCATCGCACCTCCAGGGGAGACGCCTTTTAATGGGTCGTCACTCGATTAACGATTATTTAATACGTAGGTCACATAGACTCGTCAAGAGCCACGTAAATAGGTTGCGAGCGGATTGCCTGAGTCATAAATACGTTAGGATGGGCGGATGGCTGGACGCGAGGACGGCAAGTGGCTGGTGCTGGGCGCGGAGGAGCTGGCCGCCCTGCGGGCATGGGCGGAGGGGGCCGGCGACAGCCTGAGCCTGCGCAGCCGCATCGTGCTCGCCTGCGCCGAGGGCCTGCCCCGCAACGAGATCGCGACGCGGCTCGCGGTGAGCCCCGCGACCGTGGCCAAGTGGCGCGACCGCTTCGTCGAACGCGGCCTCGACGGCCTGGCCGACGCCCCGCGCCCCGGCCGCCCGCGCACCGCGGAGCGGCGCGAGGCCGAACGCGTGATCGCCGCCGCGGCCACCGGCCCGGCCGTCCCCTCGACGCGCACGATGGCCAGGCAGCTCGGCCTCTCGCAGTCCACGGTGGCGCGCATCTGGCAGGAGCAGCAGGTCGCGCCGCCCGCGGACCGGCAGGTGCCGAGAGAGCTGCTGTCCGACCGGGTCTACGAGCTGCTGCGCGGCTGGATCGTCGCCGGTGAGCTGGTGGCGGGGCAACGGCTGGTGGAGTCGGAGATCGCCCGCCGGGTCGGCACCAGCCAGGCCCCGGCCAGGGAGGCGATCAAGCGGCTGGCGCACGAGGGCCTGGTCATCTCCTATCCCAACCGGGGCAGCTACGTCGCGGAGATCTCCGACGAGCAGGCCCGCGAGGTCCGCGACATCCGGGTGCTGCTGGAGGAGTACGCCGCCCGCGAGGCCGCCACCCGCGTCCGGCCCGAGACGCTGCGGCAGCTGGCCGCCGACGTGCAGGCGATGCGGCGGGCGGCGGGTGACGGCGACATCGGCGCGTTCCGGGACGCCGACCTGGCCTTCCACCGGCGCGTCTGCGCCGCCTGCGGCAACTCCTTCCTGCTGCGGCTGTGGCGGACCATCGAGTCCAACCTGTGGAGCCTGCATGTGGTCGGCAACCCGCTCTACGGGGGCGACTGGGGGGCGATGGCGGGCCACCACGACGACCTGGTGGCGGCGCTGGCCTCCGGCGACCCGGAGGAGGCGGCCCGCCTGTTCGCCGCCCACGCCAGGGGCGAGGCGTCCCGCACCCCGCCCCGTACCCGGCGTGGTCAGGCGGACGCGGTCACTTCGTAGACCCCGCCGCGCCGGGTGTCGAACACGATCACTCCCGGCTCCGGCCGTTCGGCCTTGACCGGCCTGCCGTGCTCGGTCACCGTGACCTCCTTCGCGGTGCGCAGCGTGAGCTTCCGTCCCAGATCCGAGCGGATCTTCCCGCGCAGTACGGCCCCGCCGGCCCACTCCAGGTCGATCTCGAAGCCGCCCCGGGCCCGCAGCCCGCGGAACGACCCGGCCGGCCAGACCGAGGGCAGCGCCGGCAGCAGGTGCACCTGGTCGCCGTGGCTCTGCAGCAGCATCTCGGTGATCCCCGAGGTCCCGCCGAAGTTGCCGTCGATCTGGAACGGCGGATGCAGGTCGAACATGTTGGGCGCGGTCCGGGCGGGTAGCAGCAGGTTGCTCAGCCGCTTGTACGCCTCGGGCGCGTCCAGCAGCCGAGCCCAGAAGTTGATCTTCCAGGCCAGCGACCAGCCCGCCCCCGCCTCCCCCCGCAGCTCCAGTGTCCGGCGGGCGGCCGTGGCCAGCTCGGGGGACAGGCGCGGGTCGATCTGGTGGCTCGGGAACAGCCCCCACAGGTGGGAGATGTGCCGGCTGCGCGACAACGCGGCGTCGCCCCGGTAGTCCTCCTGCCACTCCTGGATCTGGCCGAGATGACCCACCTGGGTGGGCACCAGCCGGGAGCGGGCCTGCTTCACCTGCTCCCGCATCCCCTCCTCCAGCCGCAGGATCGTCGAGGCCTCCTCGAAGGCGCCGAACAGGTCCCGCAGGATCTGCATGTCCATGGTGGGACCGGCGCAGATGCTGACGTTCTCGCCGCCGTCCTCGTGGTGGCCGACCTCGGGGGAGTGCGAGGGGTTGGTCACCAGGTAGCCGGTCCTGGGGTCGGTCTGCAGCGTGTCCAGGAAGAACTGGACCGAGCCCTTGATCAGCGGGAAGTGCTCGCGCAGCCGCCGCTCGTCGCCCGTGTAGAGGTAGTGCTCCCACATCGTCAGGCAGAGCCACGCGCCGCCGCTCGGCCACACGCCGTAGAAGGCGAAGTCGACGGGCGCGGTGCCCCGCCAGCCGTCGGTGTTGTGGTGGGCCACCCAGCCGCCCGCGCCGTACTGCGTCCTGGCGGTCCTGGCCCCCGACTCGGCCAGGTCCTTGATCAGGTCGAACAGCGGCTCCATGCACTCGGTGAGGTTGGCCGGCGCGGCCGGCCAGTAGTTCATCTCGCAGTTGATGTTGATGGTGTACTTCGACTCCCACGCGGGGGTGAGCGAGTCGTTCCAGATGCCCTGCAGGTTGGCCGCGTAGCCGGGGGAGCGGGAGCTGGAGATCAGCAGGTAGCGGCCGTACTGGAAGTACAGCGCCGCGAGCTGTGGGTCGGTGTCGAGCTGCTTGCGGGCGATGCGCTCGTCGGTCGGCAGCGCGACGGCCTCGGAGGTGCCCAGGTCGATCGCCACCCGCCCGAACAACCGCTGATAGTCCCGTACGTGCCGATGCGCCAGCACCTCGTACGGCCGCCCGCTCGCCCGCCGCAGATGCCGCTCCGCCACCTGGGCGGGGTCGCCGCCGACGTCCTTGAAGTTGCGGTAACTGGAGCCCATGGAGATCAGCAGCGTGACCTCGTCGGCGCCCTCCACCACCAGCGTGCCACCGTCGGTGCGGACCGTGCCGCCCTTCGCCTCGGCCCTGGCCAGGGCCTGGAAGCGCACCTCGCCCTTCATGCCCTGGGTGTCGCCGCTGACCCCGTCGAGCGCGATCGTGGCCCGGCCGGCCGCGGCCGTGGTCGAGCTCTGCGCGCTGGAGAAGGCCGCCTGGAACGTCACCGCGCCCGGCTTGTCGGCCGTGTGACGGACGACGATGAGCTGGTCGGGGTTGCTGGCGAAGACCTCGCGGGTGTGGCGGACGCCGTCGCGGACGTAGGTCACCGTGGTGACGGCGCGGGTCAGGTCGAGCTCGCGGCGGTATTCGGTGAACTCCGCGGACCCCGGGAACGTCAGCGTGAGGTCGCCGAGCACCTGGTAGGGGGCCTGCTCGCTGGGCCTGCCGAGGAACTTCTGGTCGGCCAGGTTCTGCGCCGCCTGCCACTTGTCCTCCCAGACCAGCTGCCTGATCTGTGGGAGGGCGGCCAGCGCCTCGGGGCTGTCGTAGGTGTGCGGGCCGCCGGCCCAGATGCTGTCCTCGTTGAGCTGGAGGCGTTCGGTCGCCACGCCGCCGAAGACCATGGCGCCGAGCCGCCCGCAGCCGACCGGTAATGCCTCCAGCCAGGCGGCGGCGGGCTTGCCGTACCAAAGAGTGAGGGGATGGTCCCGCGCGGACGGCTCGGCCCGCGCGGGTCCGGCGGCGATGCCGTTGGTGAGCAGGGAACCGGCGGCGGCTCCCAGCCCGGTCGTGAGCACGCCCCTGCGTGTGTAGCCGTGGGTCACCATTGCTCCTCTTATTTCGCTTTCGCGGAGATTTATGCGGATGGGCCAAGGCGGACGTGGGATGTATTAGTACGCTCGATCATCGTCGGCTGTCTAGTTCCCCACGTCCGGCGCATGGGGCTGGCCAGAACATGGGATGTTTGTTAGATTCCAGCTGGCGAACGAGAGGATCAGATGTCCCTGACTGACGAGGCCATCGCCCGGATCCGGCAACTCATCCTGTCCGGAGACCTACCGCCCGGCTCGCGGCTGCCGCCAGAACCGCAGCTCGCCGCCCAGCTCGGCGTCTCGCGCAATCCGCTGCGCGAAGCCGTCAAGGCGCTGGTCGTCGCACGGGTCCTCGACGTGCGCAGGGGCGACGGCACGTACGTCACCAGCCTGGAGCCGGCGCTCCTGCTCGAAGGGCTCGGGATCGCCATCGAGCTGCTGCGTGACGACACGCTCATGGAGGTCATCGAGACCCGGCGGCTGTTCGAGCCGGTCGCCACGGCGCTGGCCGCCACCCGCGTGTCCGACGCCCAGCTGGCGGTCATCGGGGAGCAGCTGGCGGCCATGCGGGAGGTCAGCGGCGACGTCGAGAAGCTCAACCACTTCGACGCCGCCTTCCACCGCGCGGTCGTGGCGGCGACCGGCAACGAGACGCTGTGCACGCTGCTCGACGGCATCTCCGGCCGGACGACGCGGATGCGCGTGTGGCGCGGGAGCGTGGTGGCGGGCAGCGCGGACCGCACGCTGGCCGAGCATCAGGCGATCTACGACGCCCTCGCCGCGCGTGACGCCCCGCTGGCCCAGGCCGCGGCGCTGATGCACATCAGCACGACCGAGAGCTGGTTCCGCCTCGTCCTCGCCGCCGAGCCGCCGCGATGACCGCCATGGACCCGCCTGGGACGGAGGTGTCTGGGACGGAAGCGTCTGGGACGGAGGCGCCTTGGGTAGACGCGCATCACCACGTCTGGGACCTCGGCGTCCGGGCCCACGGCTGGCTCGATGCCGAGAAGCTGGCGCCGATCCGCCGCACGTTCACCCTCGACCGGCTCGCCGAGCACGCGGCCGCGGCGGGAGTGGGCCGGACCGTGCTGGTGCAGGTGCTCCCCGACCTGACGGAGACTGTGGAGTTCCTGGCCTTGGCCGCCGAGTCCGAGCTGGTGGCGGGGGTCGTGGGCTGGGTCGATCTCACCGCGCCCGCCGTCGCCGAGACGCTGGCCGGCCTGCCCGGCGGGCTGGTGGCGATCCGCCACGGCGTGCAGGCCGAGCCCGACCCCGGCTGGCTCACCCGCCCGGACGTCCGCCGCGGGCTGGCCGCCGTGGCATCGGCGGGTCTGGCCTACGACCTGCTCACCCTGCCGCACCAGCTGCCCGCGGCCATCGATACGGTGGCCGCGCTGCCCGAGCTGACGTTCGTGCTCGACCACCTGTCCAAGCCGCCCATCGCCTCGGGGCAGCTCGAACCGTGGGCGAGCCGGATCCGGGAGCTGGCCGCACACCCCAACGTGTACTGCAAGCTGTCCGGGATGGTCACCGAGGCCGACTGGGCGTCCTGGCGGGTGACCGACCTGTGGCCCTACGCCGAGACCGTGCTGGCGGCGTTCGGGCCGGAGCGGGTGATGTTCGGGTCGGACTGGCCGGTCTGCCTGCTCGCGGCCGACTACGAGCGGGTCGTGTCGGTGGCCGAGGAGCTGTGCGCGGGGCTGTCGGCGGGGGAGCGCGCGGCCGTCTTCGGCGGTACGGCCCGCCGGGCGTACCGGCTCGGGGACGGCTGACGCGGAACACCCGCCCAGACCCGCGGGGCGCTTGGAGACCGTTGACGCGGAGCCCCGCCCCTACCCCCATACGCCGATATTTCGGGCTTTACAAGATCTTGTCAGCTCATAAAACCAGTGTTAACTCTTGCGGAGGCGCGGGGCACGAGCTCCCGCGTCTCTGGACGTGCAGGAGGAAAAGGTGTCGAGCAGACCCTGGTTACGCAGCACTGTCGTCGTCCTCGCCATCACGGCGTCCTCTCTACCTCTCACCGGAGCCGCCCGGAGTGAACCGGGTGCGACCGCTCCCCAAGTCCAAGACGTTCAGGCCGGCGAGCCCGGCAAGCCCGACCTGGACAACCGGCAAGGCAGAGTCCCGCCGCCGGTCGGGATCAACGCCCGCAGCGCGGGACCGGCGGCCGAGATCCGCTGGAACGCGCTCGGCACCCCCGCCGCCATCACCAGCGCCGAGCCGCTCGCCGAAGGGCTGGGCGCCGACCCGGAGCAGGCCGCCCGCGCCTACCTCAAGAACAACGAACGGATCTTCGGCCTGTCCGGCGCGTCGGTCGACGCCCTGGAGAAGGTCGCGGTCAACCCGATCGGCGCGGGCCACGCCGTACTGCTGCGCCAGCGCTTCGGCGGCCTGCCGGCCGGCGTGGACGGCCTCGTCGCGATCGGCGTGGCCGGCGGCAAGATCAGGCACGTGACGTCATCGCTGTCGCGCGACACGGCGGCGCCCCCGGCCGCCACGATCACCGCGCAGCGGGCCATGGAGATCGCGGCCAGGGACGACGGCATCGACCTGGCCACGGCCGTGACCAAGCAGGTCAGCGCGGTGGCCGTACCGGCGCCCGACGGGGTGCACAGCGCGTACCAGGTCGTCCTGATCGGCGGCAAGGGCGAGGCGGCGGGATACACCACGCACGTGGACGCGGTCAGCGGCGCGATCCTGGTCCGGGAGAACCTGGTCGAGCACTTCGATCCGGACAACCCGACCTGGTCGGCGTTCCCGTCGAACCCGCCCGACGACTATTCCCCCACCGACACCCGCCAGACCTGGTGCTTCGCGGCGGCCCCCGGCTGCGACTACGTGACCGGCGGCGACCCGCCGACCGGCAAGGCGTGGGACGTCGTCCACGCCACGAACACCTCCACCAACACCAGCGTCGGCAACGCCGCGAAGACCGTCGAGAACCGGGCGAACCCCGATCCGTTCTCGGTCGGCACCCGCGGCAACGTGCTCACGCCGAGCCGCAACTACACCTACCCGTGGCGGAACCGGTGGCACGAGGCGAAGTGCGACCCGGCGGTCTTCGACCAGAGCGGTGAGAACGACCTCGAAGCCGCGATCGCCAACCTGAACGCCATGCACAACCGCATGCACGACTGGTCCTACCGGCTCGGCTTCACCGAGACGGCGTGGAACATGCAGGTCGACAACGGCGACCGCGGCGGGCTCGGCAACGATCCCGAGCAGGGCAACGCCCAGGCCGGCGCCCGCGACCTGACCGTCCGCGACAACGCCAACCAGATCACCGGCCCCGACGGGGTGGCGCCGATCACGAACATGTACCTGTGGCAGCCGGTCGCGGGCTCGTTCTACTCCCCGTGCGTGGACGGCGACTACGACATGTCGGTCATCGGCCACGAGAACACCCACGCCATCTCCGGCCGCATGATCGGCGGCCCGAACGCCGGCTGGAGCGGCGCGCAGGCCGGCGCGATGAACGAGAGCACCTCCGACCTGATGGCGATGGAGTACCTGTTCGAGTACGGCTTCCGTCCCTCCGGCCAGACCCCGTACGTCACGGGCGGCTACGTCACCGGAGACCGCGAACGCGGCATCCGCAACTACGACATGTCCAAGTCACCGCTCAACTACAGCGACATCGCCTACGACCTCGTCGGCCAGCAGGTCCACGCGGACGGCGAGATCTGGTCGGCCACGCAGTTCGACGTGCGCGAGGCCTTCGTCAAGCGGTACGGCAAGGGCACCGCCAAGCAGCAGCGGGCCTGCGCGGACGGCAAGACGCCGCTGGCCAAGTGTCCGGGCAACCGGCGCTGGGCGCAGCTCTCCCTCGACGCCCTGCTGCTGATGGCCTCCGGCGCGGTCAGCTACGTCGACCACCGGGACGCGCTGCTCGCGGCCGACGCGCTGCGCTTCGACGGCGCGGACCAGGACATCATGTGGCGCGCGTTCGCGGAGCACGGCCTGGGCGCGACGGCGACCAGCGTCGGCCCGAACGACCCCGACCCCACGCCGAGCTTCGTCAACCCGGTCGGCGAGAACGGCTCGCTGCAGCTCAAGCCGCTGGGCGAGGCGAAGGGCGCGGCGCTGCGCCTGTACGTGGGAGACTACGAGGGACGGGTGGTCCCGGTCGCCGACACCGATCCCGCGACGCCGCTCGGTGACACCGTGGAGATGACGCCCGGCCTCTACGACTTCGTGGTGGCGGGCAGCGGGTTCGGGCACACGCGGCTGAAGTTCCCGGTCGTGGGCGGCGTGAAGCTACCGCTTCCCCTGCCGCTGTCGCGCAACCTCGCCTCGGCCACGGCCGGCGCGGTGGCCTCCGGCGACGGCGTCAACCAGGCGAAGCTGATCGACGAGACCGAGGCCACGAACTGGGCCTCGCTCACCGGGACGCCGGCCGGTAAGTCGGTCACGGTGGACCTGGCGGGCGAGAGCCCGGTCAAGATCCGCAGAGTCCAGGTCAGCGCGATGCTCAGACCCAACATCAACGACCCGGCCGACCCCGGCGCGCAGAACCGCTTCACCGCCCTGCGCTCCTTCGAGGTGCTCGCCTGCGCCAAGGACTGCGCGAACCCGGCCAATTTCCGGAAGATCTACACCAGCCCCGCGGACGCGTTCAAGACCACGCTGCCCCGTCCTCGCGGCGCGAACCTGCTCATCAAGTCGTTCACCGTCCCCACCATCACGGCCACCCACCTGATGCTCCGCACGCTCACCACCCAGTGCACCGGCAACCCGCTTTACGCCGGTGAACAGGACGCCGACCCCAACTCCTCGACGGACTGCGCCACGGCCAGCCCCTTCCGCGATCAGGCCCGAGCCGCCGAGTTCCAGGCGTTCTCGTCCTGATCCGCGGAGGCGGTACGGCTTGCGCTCACCACCGGGCGCAGGCCGTACCGTTGATCTATGTATCCTCCGATCGAGCCGTATGACCATGGGCATCTCGACACCGGCGACGGCCATCTCGTCTACTGGGAAGTCTGCGGGAATCCCCAGGGCAAGCCCGCGCTCGTCGTCCACGGCGGCCCGGGTTCCGGCTGCTCGGAGAATCAGCGGCGCCAGTTCGATCCCGAGCGTTACCGCATCATCCTGTTCGACCAGCGCAACTGCGGCCGGAGTCTGCCGCACGCCAGTGACCCGGCCACCGATCTGTCCACCAACACCACCCCCCACCTGATCGCCGACATGGAGCGGCTGCGGGAGCACCTCGGCGTCGACCAATGGCTGCTCTACGGTGGCTCGTGGGGGTCCACGCTCATGCTCGCCTACGCCGAGACGCACCCGACGCGGGTGTCGGAGATGGTGATCTGCGGCGTCACCATGACCCGCCGCTCCGAGATCGACTGGCTCTACAACGGCGTCGGCCGCTACTTCCCCGAGCAGCGGCAGCGCTTCCGCGAGGGCGTCCCGGAGTCCGACCGCGACGGCGACGTGCTGGCCGCCTACGCGCGGCTCATGTCCGACCCCGACCTCGCCGTCCGCGCCAAGGCCGCCCACGACTGGGTGACCTGGGAGGACACGGTGATCTCCATGGAGGTCAACGGGTCGCCGAACGCCTACAGCGACCGGCCGCCCCTGGCTCGCCTGGCCTTCGTACGGATCTGCGCCCACTACTTCTCCAACGCCGCCTGGCTGGAGGAGGGCATCCTGCTGCGCGAGGCGGACAAGCTGGCCGGCATCCCCGGCGTGCTGATCCACGGCCGCTTCGACCTGGGCTCACCGCTGGAGACCGCCTGGGACCTGGCCCAACGCTGGCCCGACGCCCGGCTGGTCGTGGTGGACGACTCGGGACACACCGGCAGCGGCACCATGCGCGAGCAGGTCCTGGCCGCCCTGGACGCCTTCGCGACCTGACCCCGGCGGAACGTCTTCCTCCGCTCCCCCGGAGGGGGTATTCCTCCAAGGGACCCCAGCCACAACGGATCGTCACAGTCCTAGTGACGGTCGGCCCCCGGTCGCTTGGCGGCCAGGGCGATCACATCGGCGAGTTCGCCCAGCTCAGTGGGCTCCTCGGTGAGCGCGGCGATGGCCAGCCGCAGATGCGGCCGGCCAGGCCGGATCCGATACCGGCTGCCGGGCGCCGCCGAGATCCCGTGGGCGGCCAGCGTGACCAGGGCCTCCGACTCGTCGTGGACCGGCACCCACAGCACGAGACTGTCCCGGCCCCCGGTGTGCACGCCGCGGGCCGACAGCAGCGTGGCCAGGCTCGCGCGCCGCCGGGCGTACGCGGTGCGAGCCTGCTCCACGATCGACTGCGTGGCCGGGTCGGTGAGCAGGTGGGCCAGGGTGTCCTGGAGGATCCTGCTGGTCCAGCCGGTGCCATAGCTGCGCAGCACCCGTACCCGCTCCACCGCCTCCGCCGCCCCGCCGATGATCGCGAGGCGGAGGTCGGGCCCGTGTGACTTGGAGTACGAGCGCACGAGCACCGTCCGGCCGGGCAGCCGTGTGCCGATGCTGCTCAGCGGCTCGGTGGACAGGTCGCCGATCCCGTCGTCCTCGACGACCAGGGTGTTCGTGGGCTCGAGGAGCCGGGCCAGCTCGGCGGAGCGGCTCTCGGGCACGGCATAACCGCACGGCGAGTGACCGCGCGGCTGGTAGACGAACGCCACCGGGCTGGAGCGCAGGCTTTCGGCGAGCGCGGCCGGGATGGGCCCGTCCTCGTCGCAGGCGACGGGGACCACCTCGACGCCGATCATCTCCAGGATGTCGAGCAGCCTGGCCGCGGTGGGCTCCTCTATGGCGACGCGGTCGCCGGGCAGGGCGGTCGTCTGGCAGAGCAGCTGGACCCCCTCGTACCCGCCGCCGAGCGCCAGCCAGCTCTGCGCCGGGAACGGCCAGGTGGGCCCGACCGCGGCCCGCAGGCGCGGGGTGATCGTCTCGCGGACATAGCCGTTGAACCCTTCGGCGGAGGTGGCCGTGGCGAGCGCGGCGTCGAGCGGCGGGAGCAGCGTCCGGTCCGGCGCCGCGATGGCGAGGTCGATCGCCAGCCTGCTGCCGAAGTCGCCGATCCGCTCGTAGCGCGCCGGGTGCGGCACGCCGGGAGGGCCGAGCACCACGGTTCCCCGGCGGCCCTCCGTCCCGATCATCCGGTGTTTCCGCAGCTCGGACCAGGCTTCGGCGATCGTGCTCGGGCTGACGCCCAGCGCGCGGGCCAGATTCCGCACGGTGGGCAGCCGCGCGCCGGGCCGCAGCGTGCCCTGCCGGATCAGGTCGATCAGAGAGGTGGCGATGCCACGCGCGCTCGGCTCGCGGACCTGCTGCCCCAGCCAGGCGGGATCGACCTCCACGAGAACTCCCATCTGACAAAGCTTTGTTCAGGAACAAAGAGCAGCTTGTGTAGCGGATTTCGCTGAACATAAGGTACAGCCCAATACATCACTAAGGGGAGTTTTTGTGACGAAACCTGGCATTCGGCTTGGTCTCCGGGACTGGGATCACCTCGTGCCGGTGGCGACCGGGACGCTGACGTCCGAGGCGTTCGACCTGGATCTCGATTCCCGGGCGAGCACGCCGGACGTGCTGAGCGAGCCCGAGCTGGACGGCGGGGAGACCTCTTTCAGCAGGTACGTTCTCGGCCGGGCCAAGGGTGACGACCGGCTGGTGGGACTGCCCGTCTTCGTGATGCGCGGCTTCCGGCAGCGGTGCGTGCTGGTGCGCCGCGACAGCGAGCTGCGCGAGTTCGCCGAGCTGAAGGGGGCCCGGATCGGCCTGACCGGCTGGCCCGACTCGGGCAACACGTGGACGCGGGCGCTCCTGCGGGCGGCCGGGGTCGACCTCACCGGGATCCAGTGGACGGTCGGTGCCGTGGACGCGCCCGAGCCGGGCAAGGACCGCGTCGGCGCGGCGAAGCTGCCGGACAACGTCAGCGTGACCGACGGCTCGCTCGCCGAGCAGCTCGACGCCGGGCGGCTCGACGCGATCATGACCCCGTTCATGCCCGAGGGCTTCTTCACGCCCGAGAGCCGGTTCCGGCACCTCCTGGCCGACCACCCGGCGGCCGAGCTCGACTACTACCGCCAGAACGGCTTCGTCCCCGGCATCCACCTGGTGACGCTCAAGCGCGAGGTCGTCGAGCGCCACCCCTTCCTGCCGCAGGCCCTACAGGAGCTCTTCGAGCGGTCCAAGCGGCACTGGCTGGCGCGGCGGCGGCTGCTGACCGACACCACGCCGTGGCTGCTCGCCGACCTGAGCAGGACCCAGGAGGTCTTCGGCGCGGATTGGATGCCGTACGGCACCGCCGCCAACGCCGCGATGACCGCGGCCTTCTGCGCGGAACTGCACGCCCAGGGGATCGCCCCCGCTCCCATCGACCCCCAGGAGGTCTTTCCCTCATGAACAACCTGCGTGTGGCGGTCGGCCAGTTCGCCTCTGCCGAGGACTGGGCGGCCAACCTCAAGACCTGCGGCGACCTCTTCGACGAGGCCGTCGCCGGGAACGCGGACCTGCTGGTGCTCCCGGAAGGGGCGATGGCCCTGTTCGTGGATGATCCGGTGCGGATCCGGCAGGCGGCCCAGCCGCTCGACGGGCCGTTCGTCACCGGACTGGCCGAGCGCACCCGCGGGTCGAGCACCACGGTGATCGTCGGCATGCACCAGCCCGCCGAGGACGGCCGGGTGATCAACACGCTGGTCGCGCTGCGCGACGGCGAGATCATCACCGTCTACCGCAAGCTGCACCTGTACGACGCCTTCGGCCGGCGCGAGTCGGACAACGTGGTGGCCGGCTCGGACAGCCCCGTCGTCTTCGACTGCGCGGGCTGGAAGATCGGGCTGATGACCTGCTACGACGTCCGCTTCCCCGAGCTGGCCCGGCTTCTCGCCGACCAGGGCGCGCAGGTGGTCGCGCTGCCCGCGGCCTGGGTACGGGGACCCGCCAAGGAGTGGCACTGGGAGGTCATGGTCACCGCCCGCGCCCTGGAGAACACCTACTACGTGGCCGCGTCCGGCGAGTGCGGCCGGCGCAACATCGGCAACAGCATGTTCGTCGACCCGCTCGGCATCACCCGAGCTCAGCTCAATGGCGACACGCCCGGTCTGCTCTGGTCCGAAGCCTCGGCCGAGGAGCTCGACCGGGCCCGCGAGAGCCTGCCCGTCCTCGCCGACCGGCGCTTCACCGTCAATCCCCTCCCCACCACCCCCTCGACCGGTCCCTCGACCTCGATCGCCCAAGGAGCGTAATGCGTAAGACCCACGCCGCCGGTGCCGTCATGGCCGGCGCCCTGCTGCTGGCCGGATGCGGCGCCAACCCGACCGAGAGCCAGGGCGCCGTCGGGGACACCCCCTCCGCGCCCGCCGCCGCCAGCCACGCCAAGGACCAGGCCCTGTTCGACCGCCTGCCCGACAAGGTGAAGACCGCGGGCAAGCTGGTCTCGGTGAACAACGGCTCGTTCCCGCCGTACGAGATCGCCGGCACCGACGGCAAGTCGCTGACCGGTGTCGCGGCCGACCTGTCCGAGGAGCTGGGCGGCCTGCTCGGCGTCAAGATCGAGCACGTGACCGTGGACGGGCTGCCCAGCCAGCTCACCGGCATCGCGGCCGGCCGCTACGACCTGGCCCTCGGGCCGGTGGGCGACTTCCCCGACCGCCAGGCCGCCAACGACTTCGTCGACTGGGTGCAGGAGTTCGTCGTCTTCGCCGTGCCGAAGGGCAACCCGAACAAGATCCAGTCTATCGCCGACACCTGCGGGCTGCGGATCTCCGTGATGGCCGGCGGTTCGGCCGAGAAGGTGATCAAGGCGCAGTCCGACACCTGCGTCAAGGACGGCAAGAAGAAGGTCGAGGTCCAGTCCTACAAGGACCAGCCCACCTCGATCCTCGCGGTCCGCTCCCACCGGGCCGACGCCTTCTTCTCCTCGCAGGCGCCGCTGACTTACTTCGTAAAGCAGTCGGGCGGTGAGCTTGAGCTGGCGGCCACCGGCAAGCCCAACGGATTCGACACCCTCTACCAGGGCGCCGTCGTGGCCAAGGACTCGCCGCTGCGGGACGTGCTCAAGGACGGCATCCAGAAGCTGATCGACGACGGGACGTACGAGAAGGTCATGACCAAATGGGGGACCAACGGCAACATGCTCAAGCAGGCCGGCGTGAACCTGGCGGCGAAGCAGTGACGACCGCCACCGAGCGGCACTCGCCCCCTGAAGTGGACGTCGCGGGGGCGGCGCGGACGCGGCACCCGCTGCGCTGGGTGGCCTCGATCATCCTGCTGGTCCTCGCCGCCCAGCTGGTGAACCTGCTGATCACCAACCCCAACTTCAAGTGGGACGTGGTCGCACGCTACTTCAACGCGCAGGTCATCGGGGCGGGCATCATCACGACGCTCTACCTCACGGTGATCGCCATGGCCGTCGGCGTGGTCCTGGGGGTGATCGTCGCGATGGGGCGGCTCTCCCAGAACCCGATCGCGCGGATCGTCTCCGGGCTCTACGTCTGGTTCTTCCGTGGTACGCCGGTGCTGGTGCAGCTCGTGCTCTGGTACAACCTGTCCGCCCTGATGCCGCAGATCTCGTTCGGCATCCCGTTCGGCCCGGAGTTCCTCACGGCCGACACCAACAAGCTGATCACGCCGCTGCTGGCCGCCATCCTAGGGCTCGGGCTCAACGAGGCGGCGTACATGGCGGAGATCATCCGAGGCGGCCTGATGTCGGTCGACCCCGGTCAGACCGAGGCCGCGTCGGCACTCGGCATGAGCCGGGGGCGGACGTTCCGCCGGATCATCCTGCCGCAGGCGATGCGGTTCATCGTGCCGCCGACCGGCAGCCAGGTCATCAGCATGCTGAAGGCCACCTCGCTGGTCAGCGTCATCGCCCTCGCCGACCTGCTGTACACCGTGCAGGCCATCTACAACCGCACCTTCCAGACCATCCCGCTGCTCATCGTGGCCTGTGTCTGGTACCTGGTGATCACGTCGATCCTGTACGTGGGCCAGTCCTTCATCGAGCGCCACTACGCGCGCGGCGCCACGCGGAACGCTCCCCAGAGCTTCTGGAGCTTCCTGCTGTTCCGGCGGCGGCAGTCGGCGCCGGCCCCGACCCGCGAGGAGACGCCATCATGAGCACGCCCATGGTGCACGCCCGGGCCGTACGCAAGAGCTTCGGCCACCTGGAGGTGCTCAAAGGCATCGACCTGACCGTCGAGCGGGGTGAGGTCGTCGTCATCCTCGGTCCTTCCGGGTCGGGCAAGTCGACGTTCCTGCGGTGCGTCAACCACCTGGAGACCATCGACGGCGGCGCCATCCACGTCGACGGCGAGCTGATCGGCTTCCGCGCCCACGGCGGGCGGGTGCACCACCTGGGCGACCGGGACATCACCCGCCAGCGCCGGGAGATCGGCATGGTCTTCCAGCAGTTCAACCTGTTCCCGCACTTCACCGTGGTGCAGAACATCATGGAGGCGCCCGTCGGCGTGCGCCGCGAATCCCGCGCGCAGGCCCGTACGCGGGCGCTGGCCCTGCTGGAGCGGGTCGGCCTGGCGGACAAGACGAACAGCTACCCCCGCCAGTTGTCCGGCGGCCAGCAACAGCGGGTCGCCATCGCCCGCGCGCTGGCCATGCAGCCCAAGCTGATGCTCTTCGACGAGCCGACCAGCGCGCTGGACCCCGAGCTGGTGGGGGAGGTGCTCGCCACGATGAAGGGCCTGGCCACCGACGGCCTCACCATGATCGTCGTCACGCACGAAGTGGGTTTCGCCCGCGAGGTGGCCGATCGGGTGGTGTTCATGGACGGCGGGGTCATCGTGGAGGCCGGGCCGCCCGCCGAGGTGCTCGACAACCCGCAGAACCCGCGCACCCGCGCCTTCCTCAGCAAGGTCCTCTGAGGTCGAGGTCAGCCGCGATCCGTCGTTGTCCGGGTGAGGGCGGCATAGAGCTCCGGGTCGCTCGACGCGCGGACGATGAGCTCCGGACGGAGCAGCTCGGTCTCCCCCTGCTCGCCCTCAAGGACCCGGACGAGCTGGTGCAGCCCCCGTCGGCCCATCTCGTGCATGGGGGAGCGGACCGAGGTGAGCGGGACCGGCAGCTCGGCGGCCAGCGGGGTGTCGTTGAAGCCCACGACCGCGATGTCCGCCCCGACCCGCAGCCCGTGGTCGCGCAGCGCGCCGATCGTGCCGATGGCGCCGAAGTCGTTGACCACGAAGAGCGCTGACGGGAGCGGGCCCGTCGCGAGCAGGCGTTCGGCCCCCTCGTGGCCGCCGCGCGCGTCGAAGCGCGAGTGGACGATCCGGTGCTCGGGGATCCGGAGCCCGGCCTCGCGGAACCTCTCGACGAAACCGCTGGTGCGGTCGATGCCGGTGCTCGCGTACGGCTCGCCCGCGACGATCGCCACCTCCTCGTGCCCGAGCTCCAGAAGGTGCTCCGCGGCCATCCGGCCGCCGAGCCGGTCGTCGCAGACGACCGCCGGGTGCCGCCCGGCCCGCCGGTTGACCAGCGTGAACGGGACGCCGCGGGCGGCGACCTCGTCGAGGAAGCCCGTGTCCGCGTGCGCGTCGCCGAAGATCATGCCGTCGACGCGGCGGCCGAGGACCATCTCCGTCCGGGCGCGCTGGACGTCGGGCAGGTCGCGCGTGTTGGTGACGAACGTCGACAGCCCCTGCTCGGCGGCGGCCTCCTCGATGCCCTCGTAGATGGTCGCGAGCACCACGTCGGACAGCCGGGGGACCAGCACGCCGATCAGGTTGCTGCGCTGGGTGCGCAGGCTCATCGCGTGCGGGTTGCGCTGGTAGCCGAGCTCGTCGGCGAGCTTGCGGACGCGCTCCACGGTCGGGCTCGACGCGGCCCGCAGACCTTCGCCGGGCTTGGCGTGCAGCACTCGCGACACCGTGGAGACGTGCAGGCCGAGTTGGTCGGCGATCATCTGCAGCGTAACCGGCCGCGCCCTCTTCGCACCCAATGTCCCTCGGCTTCCGGCTGGGGTTTTCTTGATTTTAACGTGAAGTTCTTGACATCTCGTAGGCGCAGGTCAGATGCTACCAAACGTTTGGCGCAAACGTTTGGGTAACTGAGGAGGCCGTCGAGTGTCCAAGGTCATCGTCCTGTCCACAGGGGGGACCATCGCGACCCGCCGGGACAGGCAGGGGGTGGGTCTCGCTCAGGATCGGGCGGGCGAGCTGCTCGGCCGCCTGCCGGCCGACCCCGGCGTGGAACTCGTCGGGATGGACGTGCTGTGCGCGGGCAGTTACCTGTTCACGCTCGCGGACATGCGGGAGGTCGCGCTGCGGACCCGCGAGGCGTTCACCGACTCCGACGTGCTCGGCGTCGTCGTCACCCACGGGACCGACGGCATGGAGGAGACGGCCTACCTCGTCGATCTGTTCCATGACGACCCGCGACCGGTCGTGTTCACGGGGGCGCAGCTGCCGGCCGACGCGGTGGACGGCGACGGCCCGCGCAACCTCGCCGACGCGATCGCGGTGGCGGCGGGCGGCCGGGCCTGCGGGCTGGGGGTGCTGATCGGCTTCGACGGCCAGATCTTCGCCGCCTCCGGCACCCGCAAGACGCACACGCTCGCCTCGTCGGCGTTCTCCGCGCCGGACAGTGGGCCGCTGGGGCGCGTACGCGACGGCCAGGTGAACATCGTGATGACCCCCGCGCGGGCCAAGCCGCTGAACCTCGACACGTTCAACCTCGACGGAGTCCGTACCGACATCGTGGCCCTCTATCCGGGCTGCGACACCGCCGCGCTGCGCGCGGTGGTCGACGCGGGCGCCACCGGGGTCGTTTTGCAGGCGCTGGGCGCCGGCAACGGCAACCCCGGGATCAGGGACGAGGTGGCCCGGATCACCGAGGCCGGCGTCGTCGTCGCCCTGTCCACCCGGGTCGACGCCGGGCCCGTCGCCGCGCTGTACGGCAACGGCGGTGGCGCGGATCTCGTCGCGGCCGGCGCCATCCCCACCGGAACCCTGCGCTCGCCGCAGGCGCGCGTCCTGCTGAGCGCGCTGCTCGGCGGCCATCGCGATCCGGTCCGGGTACGCGAGGAGCTGCGCGCGCGGACCTGGAACCCCTCTCCGATCGAAAGGACGAAGTGACCATGCCCAAGGAGATTCTCGTCGCGTACGGCGTGGACGTCGATGCCGTCGCCGGCTGGCTGGGCTCGTACGGCGGAGAGGACTCGCCGTGCGACATCTCGCGCGGACTGTTCGCCGGCGAGGTCGGCACCCCGCGGCTGCTCCGCCTGTTCGAGAAGTACGACCTGCGGACCACCTGGTTCATCCCCGGCCACTCCATCGAGACCTTCCCCGACCAGACCCGCCAGGTCGTGGACGGCGGTCACGAGATCGGCGTGCACGGCTACTCGCACGAGAACCCGATCGCGATGAGCAGGGAGCAGGAGAGCGCGGTCCTCGACCACTGCATCGACCTGGTCGAGAAGTACTCCGGCAGCAGGCCGACCGGTTATGTCGCCCCATGGTGGGAGTTCTCGCCCGTCACCAACGAGCTCCTGCTGGAGCGGGGCATCAAGTACGACCACTCGCTCATGCACGACGACTTCAGCCCCTACTACGTCCGCGTCGGCGACTCCTGGACGAAGATCGACTACTCCCGCCCGGCGGCCGAGTGGATGAAGCCGCTGGAGCGCGGCCAGGAGACCGACCTGGTGGAGATCCCGGCCAACTGGTACCTCGACGACCTCCCGCCGATGATGTTCGTCAAGGCCAGTCCGAACAGCCACGGCTTCGTCAGCCCCCGCCACCTCGAAGAGATGTGGCGCGACCAGTTCGACTGGGTCTATCGCGAATCTGACTACGCGGTCTTCACCATGACCATCCACCCCGACGTCTCGGGCCGGCCGCAGAGCCTGCTCATGCACGAGCGGCTCATCGAGTACATCAGCGGCCACGAAGGCGTGCGCTGGGTGACCTTCGACGAGATCGCCGACGACTTCAAGGCCCGCTCGCCCCGGTAGCGGCCCCGCGCCTGTCCATGCCGGTCCGGTGATGACGCATGCGCGAAACCCCCCACTCTCTTTCTCCGAAAGGGCACCTCCATGACAACCACCTCATCGGGCATCCCGGAATCGGGCGTCCCGGAAACCGGCACCCGGCCTTTCCCACGAGTCGGAGTGCGGCAGACGCGCAAGGCCACAGTGATCGCGCTGTTCGCCTGGATCTTCGCGGTCTACGACTACATCATGTTCGGGACGCTGCTGCCGGAGATCTCCGGCCAGTTCCAGTGGACCCCGGCGCAGGCGTCACTGATCTCCACGCTGATCTCGGTGGGGACTGCGATCGTCGTCCTCGGGGTGGGACCGCTGGTCGACCGGCTGGGCCGCCGTAAGGGCATGATCATCACCGTGTCGGGCACGGCGCTGGCCTCGGCGGTGTCGGCCGCCACGATGAACGCCGCCTACCTGGTCGGCGTGCGGTCCATCGGCGGACTCGGGCTCGCCGAGCAGTCGGTCAACGCGACGTACCTCAACGAGATCTACGCCGTCACCGAGGACGAGAAGATCAAGAAGCGCCGTGGCCTGATCTACAGCCTGGTCCAGGGCGGCTGGCCGCTCGGCACGCTGCTGGCGGCGGCGTTCATCGCACTGTTCCTGCCGCTGGTCGGCTGGCGGGGGTGCTTCCTGCTGGCGACGTTCCCGGCCATCGTGATCGCGCTCCTGCGGCGCGGTCTGCGCGAGACGCCGCAGTTCGAGCTGCAGCAGAAGATGGACCGGATGCGCAAGGAGGGTCGTACGGAAGAGGCGGCCGTCCTGGCCCGCGAGTACGGCGTGTCCGAGGGCAAGTCGGCGCCGTTCCTGGAGATCTTCCGCGGGTCCGCGCTGCGCAACACGCTCGTCCTCGGGTTCGCCTGGTTCGTCAACTGGTTCGGCATCCAGGTGTTCAGCGTGCTCGGCACGACGGTCCTCACCCAGGGCAAGAACGTCAGCTTCACCAACTCCCTGCTGATGTTCATCGTGATCAACGCGGTCGCCTACGTCGGCTACGTCTTCCACGGCTGGGCCGGGGACCGGTTCGGCCGGCGCAACGTCATCGCGTTCGGCTGGATGGCCTCCGGCGTCATCTTCGCGCTCATGCTGCTGGTCGCCAGCGGTACGTTCGCGGTGGTCGTGCTCTACTCGCTGGGCATGTTCTTCCTGGTGGGGCCGTACTCGGCGATGCTGTTCTTCATGGGCGAGTGCTACGACACCCGCTGCCGCGCCACGGGGACCTCGTTCATCAACGCGATCAGCCAGCCGGGCGCCATCGCCGCCGGCGCGATCATCACCGCGATGCTGGTCGCGGGCTCGGACTGGAACCAGGGCGCGCTGATGGTCGGCGCGCTGGGCACGTTCCTGTCCGGATTCGTGATGTTCGGCGCGCGGAAGGTGCCCGCGCTGTGACCGCTCCCGACATTGACGGACGGGTCGCCGTTATTACCGGTGCCGCCAGCGGGATCGGCCGCGCGCTGGCCGTCTCGTACGCCGCCTGCGGCGTCCGTACGGTCATCGGCACCTTCCCCGGCGACCCGCACGACCCCGCCGAGACCCTCCGTCAGGTGGAGCGGGCCGGTGGTGCCGGCGTGGTGCACGAGGTGGACGTACGGGACGCCGCGCAGGTCGAGGCGTTCGCCCAGCGCGCGGTCGAGGAGTGGGGCCGCCTCGACATCGCGGTGGCCAACGCCGGTGTGCTGCGCCGGGCCCCGCTCGCGGAGCTCACCGACGCGGCCTGGGACGACATGCTGCAGGTCGACCTGACCGGCGTCCTGCGCACCCTGCGCTCGGCGGCCGCCCGGATCTCCGGTCCCGGCGCGATGGTCGCCGTGTCCTCCATCGCGGGCGGCGTGTACGGCTGGGGCGAGCACGCCCACTACGCCGCCGCGAAGGCCGGGGTGCTCGGCCTGTGCCGGAGCCTCGCGGTGGAACTCGCTCCCCGGCAGATCCGCGTCAACTCGGTCATCCCCGGCCTCATCGAAACCCCGCAGTCGTCCGACCCGGTGAACTCGCTCGGCCCCGACGGCCTGGCCCGAGCCGGTCAGGACATCCCGTGGGGCCGGGTGGGCCGGCCGGCGGAGGTCGCCTCCGTCATCCGGTTCCTCACCTCGGCCGACGCCGGCTACATCACCGGCCAGAACATCGTCGTCGACGGCGGGCTCACCGTCCGCATGCCCGCCTGAGGAGGAACCCACATGCCCGCCCCCGAACCCGCGCCCACCTCGGCACGCCGGCCCGGCCCGGAACATCGACCCGCCCTGGAGCACCGGACCGCCCTGATCACCGGTGGTGCGAGCGGCATCGGCCGCGCGATCGCCGAGGCGTACCTCCGCGAGGGCGCCCAGGTCGTCCTGGCGGACCTGGACGCCGAGCGCGTGGCCACCGACATGGGGGCGGCCGGACACGTCGCCGTCGACGTCAGCGATCCCGGCTCCGTCGCCGGGGCCGTCGCCGGCGTGCTGGACCGGTTCGGTCAGATCGACGTCCTGGTCAACTCCGCCGGCATCCTCACCGAGGCGCCGCTGGTCGAGATGGACCCGAAGGTGTGGGCGGAGACGATCGCGGTCGACCTCACCGGGGTCTTCCTGTGCTGCCGGTATGTCGTTCCGCACATGGTCGAGCGGCGCTGGGGACGGGTGATCAACATCGCCTCCCAGCTCGGCATCAAGGGCGGCCGCTCGCTCAGCCACTACGCGGCGGCCAAGGCCGGGGTCATCGGGTTCACCAAGTCGCTCGCGCTCGAGGTCGCCGAGCACAACGTGCTGGTGAACGCGATCGCGCCCGGCCCCGTCGAGACCCCGATGGTGGCCGGGATCACCGACGAGTGGAAGGCCGCCAAGCGCGCGGAGCTGCCCCTGGGCCGGTTCGGCCGCCCGGAGGAGATCGCGCCCACGGCGGTCCTGCTCGCCGGCGACCCCGGCGGCAACCTCTACGTCGGCCAGACCCTCGGGCCCAACTCCGGCGACGTCATGCCGTGATCCGGGGGATCGCAGGCCAGCGCAGGGACCACAAAGGTGTTTTCGTCGCAGGACCGTCTCAATCTCACTGACGTCCGTGGTGGCCGGCGTCCCTCAGGCTTCGGGGGAAAGGAAGAACGGACACCCGGCGAACGTTCGTGGACACCGCACCTGAGGAGGGGGAAGAGATGGCTGATGTGCGGCGCGGACAGGCCGGGAGAGCCGACTGATGTGTGGGCCGGGTGGTGATGGCTGATGTGCGGTGCTTGCGGTGAGCGTGGTGACGCGGACTGGGCGCGGCCCTGGGTCGCCGGGCCGGGCGCCCGTGCGGCGGTGGCCCGCGCGGTGACCCGGGTGCGGCCGTCGCCCGGAGTGCGGGTCTCGCCTTCCGGCGGCGGCTGGCTCGTCGCCCGTCCCACCGGGGGCGCCATGGTCTGCGCCACGCTCGGCGAGTTGGTCGCGGCGGTAAGTTCCGCGTCGTCCGGTTCCGCCACCGGGCCGCCGGACCTGGGCCGCTCCTCCGGTGGCGAGCCGGCCGGTGCGGCCGGTTCCGCGTCGTTCGGCTTGATCACCTGGCTCGACCCGGCGCACGCCTCGGGGCGGTTGTCGGTCCCGGCGGCGGACGGCCGTACGGGGATCGTCCTGCGCGTAGACCCCCTCGCGCCGCCAAGCCCCGCCCTTGGTGCCGCGCCGGTCGACGCAGCCGTGCCAGACATCGCGGTTCCGGACGAGGCGGCGGCGCTCGCCGTACTCGCCGAACTGGCCACGCCGCCGTGGCTGCGACGCCTCTACCTGGAGCGCGTCGAGGGAGTGAGCGCGTCGTGGGGACGGCCGTTGGACGGCCCGTCCGTGCCGCCGCCCAGATCCGCGGCGCTCGCCGCCGATGCGGTCGTCAGGCTCGAATGGGCGCGGCAAGCGGGCCGGTTCGACGACACGGCCTTCGCTCTGAGCTGCCCTCTCGACGACGACGCGGCGCTGCTGGACGTGGAGATCCGCGCCGGTCACGTGGTCCGCGCCCGTACGCAACCGTACGGACGCCTGGAGGTCAGCGGTTCAGGAGCGTGCTGAGCCGAGGGGCGTAGGTGGCGTGGAAGACCAAAGACGCGGCGCCGATCGCGGCGGCGTCGGCGGCGATGGGGGAGGTCTCGACCTGGACCGTGTGGAGGCGGCGGGCCAGGGGCCGGGTGGCCACGGCCGCGGCGACCACCTGGCGGTAGACGTCCGCGACCTCGTGCATGGCCGGACCGCCCAGCACCAGCAGGTCGATGTCGAGCATGTTGACGATGCTCACGGCGGCGTCGGCGAGCCGGGCCGCGACCTGGCCGATGACCGCGCCGGCGAGGGGATCACCGGCCGCGGCCGCCGCGCAGATGGCCGCGTGGTGGAGCCCGTCCGCGGTCAGCGTGCTCTCGGCGCCCTCGGCCAGCCGCGCCCGTACGGTCGCCTCGATCGCGCTCGGGCAGCAGACCGCCTCCACGCAGCCGCGGTTGCCGCAGTAGCAGTCGGGCCCGTCCGGCGCCACCGTGATGTGGCCGAACTCGCCGGCGTTGAGGGAACGGCCGCGGTAGATCTGGTTGTCGAGGAACAGCCCGCCGCCGATGCCGGTCCCCAGGTACAGGTAGGCGAAGCTCGGCGCGGCCCGTGCCACCCCGGCCCAGCGCTCGCCGATCGCCGCCGCCGTGGCGTCGTTGTCCGAGGTCACCGGGAAGCCGGCGTGCTCCTCCAGCAGGCGTTTGATGGGCACGTGGTCCCATCCGGTCAGGCGCGGCGGGACGTTCATGATGCCCTCGGCGTCGAGCGGTCCTGGACAGGCCAGGCCGATGCCCAGCACCTTGCGGTCGGGCACGTCCGCTTCGCGCAGCACCCTGCGGGCGGTGCGGGCCATCTGGCGGATGACCGCGTCGGGCGCGAGGCCGGGGCGTACGGCGGTGTGCAGCTTGGCGACCGGCTGCCCGGCCAGGTCGGCCAGCACGTACGAGATCTCGCCGGGATCGAAGTGGATGCCGACGGCGTAGCCGGCGGTCGGGTCCACCCGCAGGATCGTGCGCGGTTTGCCGCCCCGGGACGGCAGCGACCCGTCCTCGATGACGAGACCTTCCTCCAGGAGCCGGCGCACGATGACGGAGACGGTCTGGGCGGTGAGCCCGGCGCGCCCGGCGATCTGGACGCGGCTGATGCCGTCCGAGACCTGGATCGCCTCCAGGACGACGGCCCGATTGAAATGGCCTACTTTCGGGAGATTTGTCCCCATCTGCATAAATGGCTCCCTGCACTTCTGGGCTTCCGTCGTTGACTTAATAAATCAAAAAGATTTACCGTCTCGTCAAGTCAGTTCTGTGGGCCGGTGAGAAGGAGTCCCATGAGACGAGCGATGGTGGCCTCGATCCTGACAGCCGCGTTAGCCGCCACGGCCGGCGCATGTGGTGCGGACACGCAGCAGAAGAACGC
Organism: Nonomuraea aurantiaca; assembly: GCF_020215705.1. Lineage (GTDB taxonomy): Bacteria > Actinomycetota > Actinomycetes > Streptosporangiales > Streptosporangiaceae > Nonomuraea > Nonomuraea aurantiaca. Next base: position 477,104 of record NZ_JAIWNB010000003.1, read on the forward strand.
CAACGGGGCCAAGGAGATCGAGGTCCTCTACAAGGTGGAACCCTCCTGGCCGCACCTGGAGAAAATGCTCAAGCAGGCCAAGACGCAGTACGAAGCCGCGCACAAGGGCGTGACGATCAAGCTGACCGCGGTTCAGGGCAACAACGAGGTTTACTACACCAAGCTCGCCCTGCTGAACCGCTCGGCCGAGTCGGCCCCGGACGTGTACCTCCACGACACCTTCCAGGTCAACGCCGACGTCGCCGCCGGCAAGCTCGCCCCGCTCGACGACTACCTGAAGAGCTGGCCCGACTGGGCCACCCAGTACCCCGACTCGGTCAAGCAGGCCGCAAAGGGCCCCGATGGCAAGATCTACGGTGTGCCGATCAGCACCGACACCCGAGGGCTCTGGTACAGCAAGGACATCCTGACCAAGGCCGGCATCCCGGTGCCGTGGCAGCCCAAGACCTGGGCGGACGTGCTGACGGCGGCCCGCGCGATCAAGCAGAAGGTGCCCGGCGTCGTCCCCTTCAGCATGTACTCCACCAAGCCGCACGGCGAGGCCGCCACCATGCAGGGCTTCGAGATGCTGCTCTACGGCACCCCCGGCGGCACGCTCTACGACGACTCCCAGAAGAAGTGGGTCTCCTCCGGCAAGGCGTTCACCGACTCGCTCGCCTTCATCAACACGATCTACCGCGAGGACCTCGGCCCGAAGAAGGCCGACGCGTTCAACCCCAAGCTGGGGGAGAAGATCGGGCTCGACTGGTTCCCCAACGGCAAGCTCGGCATCGACCTCGACGGAGCCTGGATGTCGGGCAGCTGGAAGCCCACCAGCACCAAACCGTGGCCGCAGTGGGCCGAGAAGATGGGCTGGACCCCCATGCCGACCCAGAACGGCCAGGCGCCCGGCGCCGTCAGCATGTCGGGCGGCTGGGTCATGGCGATGAGCTCCTACGCCAAGGACAAGAAGGACGCGTGGGACTTCATCGCCACGGCGACCAACAAGGACAACACGCTGGTGTACTCCATCGGCACGGGTGACCTCGCCCCGCGCAAGGACGTGGCCGCCGACCCGAAGTACACCGCTGACAACCCGAGCGTGAAGTTCTGGTCCGATCTGGCCTCGGTCACGCACTACCGCCCGGCGTACGAGGTCTATCCGAAGGTCTCGGCCGAGGTGCAGAAGGTCATGGAGGCGATGACGACCGGCTCCAAAACCCCGGAGGCGGCGGCCAAGGAGTACGCCGACGCGCTGCCCGGCGTCGTCGGCGGCCCGGACAAGGTGATCCCCGGCTCATGACCGTCACGTCCGTGACGCCGCCACGGCTGGCCGGCTCCCCTGACAAGGGGGAGCCGCGCCGGCGGGCCCGGCGCACCCTGCGCTGGCTGCTACCGCTCGGGCCTGCCCTGATCATGTTCGTGATCTTCATGGTCGGGCCCATCCTGTGGAGCGTCTACATCGCCTTCACCAACGAGACGCTGACCGGCGCCGCGTCGGTGAACTCGCAGTTCGTCGGCGTGGCCAACTTCGTCAAGATGTTCAGCGACGAGGACTTCCGCAACTCCCTCCTGCTGACCTTCGTCTTCGTGATCGGCTCGGCCGTCATCGGCCAGAACACGCTCGGCCTGATCATCGCGCTGCTCCAGCGGGGCCGGGGAAGAGCGGTCAGGAGCGTGGTCAACGGCATCGTCATCGCGGCCTGGGTGGTGCCCGAGGTGGTCGCGGCGGCGTGCTGGTACTCCTTCCTGGCCGAGGAGGGCACGCTCAACGAGGCGCTCGCCGCCCTCGGTCTCTCCCAGGACTGGCTCTACAGCGCGCCCATGATCGCGATCATCCTGGCCAACGTGTGGCGCGGCACCGCGTTCTCCATGCTGGTCTACTCAGCCGCGCTGTCGGACGTACCGGGGGAGTTGCTGGAGGCGGCCGCGGTGGACGGGGCGAGCACCTGGCGGCGGCTGGTGCACATCACCCTGCCGCTGATCCGCCGCTCGATCCTGTCGAACCTCATGCTGATCACCCTGCAGACCCTGGCCAGCTTCGGCCTGATCTACGCCCTCACCGGCGGCGGTCCTGGCACGGACAGCCAGACCACCCCGCTCTACATGTACGAGCAGGCGTTCCGCTACTTCGAGATCGGCTACGGCAGCGCGATGGCCCTGGTGATGCTGGTCATCGGCGCCGCGTTCTCCCTCGTGTACCTGCGACTGATCAAGGTGGACACCTGATGACGCGCCTGGCCGCCCGTGGCGCGGCACTCGTCTCGCTCGCGGTGATCGCGCTGGCCTTCCTCGGGCCGTTCCTGTGGGTGCTCCTGGCCTCGCTGCAGCCCGACGCCAACCTGGCCGCGCAGCCGACCTTCCAGTTCTCGCTCAAGAACTTCAGCGCCGTGCTGACCTGGGAGACCATCTACCACCCGATCATCAACTCGATCCTCATCTCCGGCAGCACGGCGATCCTCACCGTGATCGTCGCCGGGCTCGCCGCCTACCCTCTGTCCCGCTACACGCTGCGCTTCAAGCGGCATTTCATGCTGACGCTGCTGTTCACGACCGGCCTGCCGGTCACGGCGATCATGGTGCCGGTGTACTCGATGTTCTTCCGGTTCAATCTGTACGGGTCGATCCCGGCCATGGTGCTGTTCCTGGCCGCCAGCTCGCTGCCGTTCTCCATCTGGATGATGAAGAACTTCATGGACGGCGTGCCGGTGAGCCTGGAGGAGTCCGCCTGGGTCGACGGGGCCGGGTGGGTGCAGTCGCTGCTCAGGATCGTCGGGCCGCTGATGGCGCCCGGGGTGGCCGTTGTGGCGATCTTCGTCTTCGTCGGGCAGTGGGGGAACTTCTTCGCCCCGTTCGTCCTCCTCGACACGCCGGAGAAGCAGCCGGCGGCGGTGACCATCTACACCTTCTTCTCCCAGTACGGGCAGGTCGCCTACGGGGAGCTGGCCGCCTTCTCGATCATCTACACGACCCCGGCGGTGGTCCTCTACGTCGCCGTGAACAAGTACCTGGCCGGTTCCTTCAGCTTCGCCGGATCAGTGAAGGGCTGAGCGGCGCTCCCAGTACGCGGAGACGACCCGGGTGTGCAGCGGGAATGCCAGCTCCTGCGGCTCGTCCAGCACCGACCACTCCATGGTCTCGGCCGTCGGCACCATCGGCGGCAAGGCGGCCGAGACGGTCGGCGGCGCCAGGCCGAAGACCAGCAGGGTGCCGTCAGGAGCGCTGTGCGCGTCGAACAGCCGCACGCGGTCCGCGTCGACCACGACGGAGGTCTCCTCGCGCAACTCCCTGGCGGCGGCCTGCTGCCAGCTCTCGCCGACGTCGATGAACCCGCCGGGCAGGGCGAGCTCACCCCGGTGCGGCTCGATACCGCGCCGGACCACCAGCAGGCCGTCGTCCACGGGCAGCAGTAGCACCGCGACGGGCAGTGGGTTGAGGTAGGCGGTGTTGCCACAGCCGGCGCAGGTGCGCGGCCAGGGCTGGTCCGGGGTGTACGCCGTGCCGCAGAAGGAGCAGTGCGAGTTCCTGATCGCCATGAGGTGAGACTAACGATGCCGGTTGACGGCGTTGACGACGAGCTTGGCCGTACGGTCGGCGGTGGTGAACCCCGGCTGCCGGCCCGTGTGGTAGATGATCACCCAGACGTTCGACAGGCGGAACGAGATCTGGGTCCGGTAGATCGTGTCCACGATGGATTCGCCCCGGGTGTAGCTGTACGCCTCGTCGCCGACGTCCGGGCCCTTGCGGACCTTGGTCCCCGGGTTGCGCTTCGGTTCCTCCTTCATCGTCTTGACCGTGTACTCCTGGGCGGTGTGCGCGGCCGAGGCATCCGCCAGGCGGTTCGCCGTGACGCTCACGAACGCGCCGTTGTCAGTCCTGGTCCACATGCAGGCGGAAGCGGTCTGGAACTGACGTTTCACCGTACCGCCGAGCAACGACCGCGCCTGGGCGTTGGTCAGCAGGCCGCACGCCTCGAAGTCGCGCCCGAACAGCGCCCGCGCGGCCCCCGTCGAGCGGGACGTCGGGGCCGGGGTGGAGGTGTCGCCGATCGTTTCGCTGAAGGTGGCGGTGAAGTTCGGCAGGACCCGCACCAGGACCACCACCCCTGTGGCCAGGGCCAGCACGACCGCCAGCCCGGCGCCCAGGAGGATGAGGGGCATGCGGCTGCGCCTGGGCACGGCGCCGGCCTGGGTCCGCTCGCGGTGCAGGGCCGGGTCGGTGCCGGCCGTCCTGGGCGAGGGTCCCGTCCTGGACGGGGGTCCAACGGGCGCCGGGCCCACCTCTGACCAGGCCCGCACGGCGCCCTGGGCGATGGCGTTCAGCCAGTCGGCCACCTGGCCGGGGGCGCAGCGCCGTACCGGATCCTTCTCCAGGATCGCGGCCAGGACGGGGGCGAGCGGTCCGGCCAGCCGGGCGGGGGCGGGTGGCTGCATGAGGACGGCCGCCATCACGGCGGCCTGGTTGGCGCGGGCGAACGGCGGGCCGCCCTCCACCGCCGTGAACAGCGTGGCGCCGAGCGACCACAGGTCGGCGAGCGGGCCGTCGGTCTCGCCGCGCAGGCGCTCGGGGGCGATGTAGCCGGGCGAGCCGGTGAGCAGGCCGGTCTGGGTGAGCGCGGCGTCCCCGGCGACGGTCGCGATCCCGAAGTCGGTCAGCAGCACCCGCCCGTCGTCGGTGAGCATGACGTTGGCCGGCTTGACGTCCCGGTGCAGTACGCCCGACGCGTGCGCGGCGCCCAGCGCGTCGAGCATCTGGAGACCGATCCAGGCCACCTGGCGCGGGGGCAGCGGGCCGTTGGTGCGTACGGTCTGGTCGAGGGAGCGTCCGCGGACCAGCTCCATGACGATCCACGGCCGGCCGTCGTCGAGGACGACGTCGTGCACGGTGACGATCGACGGGTGGGAGCGCAGCCGCGCCGCGGCCCGCGCCTCGCGTAACGTGCGTTCGGCCAGCTCGGTATGTGCCGCCTCGTCGAGGTCCGGAGGCAGCCGGACCTCCTTGACGGCCACCTCCTGCCGCAGCAGTTCGTCCACCGCCCGCCAGACGGTGCCCATGCCGCCCTGGCCGAGCGGGGACAGCAGCCGGTAGCGGCCCGCGAGCAGCGTCACCGGACCGCCGCGCTTCGCGCACGTCCTGACGTGTTCTCGGTCCCGGGGCCGCCCACTGCTTCCTCCGCTATCGGGGCCTATGCAGACAGAAGTGATATTAGGGGTCTGCGGTGTCGCGTGGGCACTTACTGTGGCATCGCGCCGATCGGTGCTCTCCCTCAAAAGGGCCTCCGCTTCGCTCCGGGCGTTCTTCCTCCCCGCCCGTTACCCGATTCGGTGGCTGGCCGTCTGATGCCCACCCGCCCACAACGGCCCTCCGCTTCGCTCCGGACGCTCTCCCAGGCGGGCTGACGCCCGCCCCTGAAGGGCCTCGCTGCGCTCGGACCGCCTTTCAAGAACGCTTCGCCTGGTCGGCTGGTTGGAGCGGACTGAGTACGGCGGCAGCTCATCGAAACCGGCACCAACTCAGCCTGTATCCGCGAGACCGACCCGCGGGGATGCCTCCTTGTTGCTGTAGCCCTTACTGCTCAGACGTTGGTCAGGCGGGGAGATCCCATCCTCTTGATCAGGAGCGGCGGCTCTACCGTGCTGCGGGTCAGCTATGTGGTCTTCTGGCGCATGCCAGTGCCGACCTCGGCCATCCTCATGAGGCCGAAACCCACGCCCGGACGGCGCTGGTATGCGCGGAACTCACAGACGACAACCCACTACGCGCCTACATCCGGTGGGTGCAATCAAACGTCGCCTATTGGCGTGGGGACTACCGGCGTGCTGCTGAGATAGCCCACGCCGGTCGTGATCACGCCACGTCCGGCACAGCGATGCTCAGGCTGACGAGCCACGAGGCCAGGGCTCTGGCCGCGGTTCGAGACCCCCACGAGTTCCCCGCTGCCATCGCCGCTTCCCGCGATGCGCGCGATCGACTGTCGACTGCTGACGAACCTGGAGTGTTCCATTTCAGTCGCGGCAAAGCCGCCTATTATGCGAGCGAGGCGTATTGCGCCATGGGGGAGGCCGACGACCTTCGTGAGGCGACGCGGCAAGCGCAACAGGCCATCCAGTTCCTGACGGCTGACCCATCTGCATCGGGGGCAGAGCTGCTTGCCGCCGCACGCATAGACCTGGCGGCGGCTCATCTCGCGTCAGGGGAAGTTGACGGGTTCGCTGATGAGCTGGATCCGGTGCTCAGCATCGCGCCGGAGCATCGTACAGTCCCGGTCATACAACGAGTCCGGCGCATCGGTGACGAACTTGCCCCACATGCACACGGCAGACTCGCTCTGGAGCTAAGAGAGCGCATCGATCTATTCACCGCCCATCGTGCCGTTCCTCCGAGCCGTCCAGCGCTCCCTGAGTGAGGTCACGGGGTAGGAGGCCTTTGATGGCTATCCAGGTATCGGTATGCGGGCCGCGTGACTGTACCGAAGATGACCGTCGCAATGCCCGCGAGTTGGGTCGCATGCTGGCCGAGCGTGGAGCGGTGGTGATATGCGGCGGATATACAGGTGTCATGGCGGCGGTTGCCGCTGGTGCGAACGCCGCAGGCGGGACGGTTGTGGGTATCCTCTCGCGCGCTGACCGGGAGCACATCAACCCGGACCTGACCATCGTCATTCCTACAGGGATCGGCGAGGCTCGTAACAACGTCATCGTCAACTCGGGTGATGCCGTGATCGTGGTCGGCGGCTCCTGGGGAACGCTTTCCGAATTGGCCCTTGCCATGAGGAGAGGGCGAAGCCCCGTGGTCCAGCTCGGGGGGTGGCGCATTCAAGATCGCCTTGGGCGACCGATTCCAGGCATCCTTCACGCCGATAGTCCTGAACATGCGATAGAGCTGACGGGTCTGTGGCGGTAGATCACGGCTGAATGTAGAGCCTGGTTCTGGGGTTCAAGGGGGTTGCGGGCTGAGGCGTCGCGGACGAACTGATCTCGGTTTGGGCCGGAACTTAGTAGTAGGCCACGTTCGCGGCCAGGGCGGCCGCCGCCAGCGTGAAGAACACGGACCAGGCGCCGAAGTGGTGGTCACGGGCCCGCAGATGTACGCAGAACGCGCCGAGGAAGTACAACACGAGGCCGGCGGCGGCGAGCAGGCCCAGCACCGGAACGGCGAACCCGGCCAGCAGTCCCAGCGAGCCCGCCGCCAGCATCACGCCCAGCGGGAGCATCCAGGAACGGGGCACGCGAAGCTGCTCCGCCTGCTTCTTGGGGTATTCATGGCCGATGAAGTTGGCGATGGCGGCCAGGCCGACGACGGCCGAGGTGAGGAGGGTGATCACGAGGTAGACGGCGAACACGATGCTCCCTTGTCCGTGCGAGTGATAGGCCGGTTGCGCACTACACGGACGGAATGAGCTGCCGGGAACGTGACATGCCCGGCGTGTGATGTGGGTCATGGCTCCGCCGGCCGACGCCAGGGATGGCGTCACATCGGTTGAGCACCAGGTGCATGAGGTGGTGAAGGTCGCCCACCTGTAGTGCCAACGAGCTGGTCAGACCGCTTCGACGTCACCAGATGTCCCACCGACTAGGTGACCTCGCCGGCTTCCTCGTTCGTCTCCGTGAACGGGCTTTCGGGGAGGCCGTTACCAGGGCACCACCCCGGCGTCCTCGAAGAACGCGCCGGTCGGGCCGCCGTCCGGCAGGGTGGCGAGCCGGATCGCGATCGCCGCGCCCTGCTCGGGCGTGCGCACGCCGCGAAAGCCGTTGAGGTCGGTCGCGACAAAGCCGGGGCAGGCGGCGTTGATCAGGATGGTGGTGTCCCGCAGTTGTTTGGCGTACTGGAGGGTGACGGCGTTGAGAAACGTCTTGGACGGCGCGTACGCGGCCGACAGCGGCCCGATCACGGCCAGGTCGGTGGACGTGGTCTGCCGGGTGAGGGAGCCGACGCTGCTGGACATGTTCACGATCCGCGCAGAGGCGGAGCGGCGCAGCAGCGGCAACATCGCATTGGTGACGCGGATGACGCCGATCACATTGGTCTCCACGGCCGCACGCACGGCCGACAGGTCGACCGTCGTGGGATCCTGCGGCATGCCGCCGGTCACCGCGGCATTGTTGACCAGCGCGTCGAGCCGCCCGGCGCGTTCTTCGACGAGCCGGGCCGCGGCGGCCACGCTCGCGTCGTCGGTGACGTCCAGCGGCACACCGAACGCGTCGACGCCCGCCGCGCGCAGCTTCTCCACGGCCGATTCCCGGCGACCCGCATCCCGGGCGCCCACCCCGACCCGCCAGCCGAGGCCGCCCAGACCGGCCGCGATCTCGTAACCGATTCCCTTGTTCGCGCCGGTGACCAGCGCGATCGACTGTTCGCTCATGCCTCGATCCTGGCGGTGCACCGGCTGCGGTTTCCAACACCGTCTGGGTGCCCGGCGATACCTCAGCGGTATCGATGCGGCGCGGGACGGGCCGCTCCGCCGTACGGTGAGGGCATGGAAACGCGGGAGCTGCGGTATTTCGTCGCGGTCGCCGAGGAGCTGCACTTCGGGCGGGCCGCGCAGCAGCTCGGCATCGCGCAGCCGCCCCTGTCGCGGGCCATCCGGCAGCTCGAACGCAGGCTCGGCGTCCTGCTGCTGACCCGCACCAGCCGCGCTGTCGCGCTGACCGAGGCCGGCTCAGTCCTGCTGCGCGAGGGCCGGGCGGCCCTCGACGCGGTCGAGGCCGCCGAGCGCCGCACCCAACGAGCCGCGACTGGCCGACCGGGCCTGGTCCTCGTCACCAAGGCCGGAGCCGTCGGCGAACTGCTGGCCAAACTGCTCGACGCCTACGCCGCCGAGCCGGATTCCGTCGCCGTCGAAGTCATCCTGTGCGGGATCGCCGAGCAGGAGCGGCTGCTGCGCGACGGCCGGGCGGATGTGGCGCTGCTGCATCTGCCGTTCGACTCGACGACCGTATTCGACACCGAAGAACTGCACGCGGAGGGACAGGTCGCCGTGCTGCCCGCCGGGCACCCCTTCACCAACCGGACCGAACTGCGGATGGCCGACGTCACCGACCTGCCCGGACTGCCGCAGCCGCGCTGGCCCCGTCAGGACGGCACCTACGACGATGGGCCCGGCCCGCAGGTCCGCGACCTCGCGCAGTTGTGCCAGCTGATCGCATTGGGCCGCGCCTCGGCGATCATGCCCGAGTCGTGCCGCACCCAGCTACGCCATGACCTGGCCGTGGTGCCGGTGCCGGACGCGCCGACGGTGACGACCGTGATCGCCTGGCCGCCGCACAGCCGGTCCCTGGCACTCGCCTCACTGATCCGCACCGCGACCAGCCTCTGAACCTTGCCTGGTGCTGACAGCGCCTGTCTGTCGGCGAGTCGTCGGCCCACAATGGCGGCCATGGATCTACATGAGTTCGGTGAGTTCCTGAGATCGCGACGAGACCGATCGCCTTGCATTCGGGTTCTTCTCATTCGGTGCTACTCGGGGCGGGGCTAGCGTCAAGTGGAGCGCATCCCATCAAAGGTACGTTCGATTGATCGGACGGTGGCGAGCGAAATACCAGGAATTCGTCTCGTGCGAACGCTTCGGCCCTGATCGCCACACCAGACGGGACGATCGTGTGGACCTCGGGAGCGCTGCCGGGCAAGACACATGACCTGCCTGCCGCCCGCATCTGGGGCATCCTGCGCGCGTTGGAGAAGGCGGGGATCATCACCCTGGCGGACAAGGCATATCAAGGAGTCGAGGGCCCACTCGTCACACCGTACAAGGGCAAGAACAAGCCCGAGTCTCAAAGCAGGCCAACCGCCCCCACGCCCGCCTTCGCGGACCGGGCGAATTTCGCTATCCCGAATGCGCAGCGGACCAGACGTGATGTGGATATTGCCGGCAGTTGTGTGCGGCTAGGCTCAACGTCAGATGTAAAGACACACAGGAGGTGGTGTCCATGTCCGCCAAGAACGCTGGTCTCGACGGGTTCGACTATGAGACCTATGCGAGGACTTCGGAGAACAACATGCCGCGCAGCGCGTCATTCAGTCCGCTGACCGAGGCTGAGCAGCATGAAGTTGAGCGAGTTCTGAAGCTCAGCTAAACCCCAACTGCTGTACATACGGCAAAACACCCAGGCGTTGTCCGGGTGCAAACCCGGGCAACGCCTTCTCGGTGCATTATCTAGGTGGGTTACATAGGATGCCGAGCGACCTGTATGCGAGATCAAACATACTGGTGCATACGCAATTCACGACACTCGATGGCAATCGCGTATTTGTAGGCAGTCAGCCGGACGACTTTGCCCTCGCGGGCCTCCTTGCGCCGGGATCCCGAATATGCATGCTCGGGACCGGTCTGGGCGGCGCAATTCGACCGATCCTTGCTCTGACACCAGATGCCAGCCTCGTCTGCGTTGACGCAGACGAACAGATGCATGAGATGGCTGAGTTGATATATGCCCGCCATTTCCCAGAGCTCGCGGTTGAGATGCTCATGGGCGACGCGTGGCAGTTCGTACGCAGCAATGAGGGTGCGTTCGATGCCGTCTGCGTAGACCTCTATGGTGCCGGCGGACATGCTGACTTTGTATTTGATATCGATTTCTGGCGAGATATTTCGAAAGCCACAACCCCTGACGGCGTGGTGCTCGTAAATGCTTGGGGCTTGCCATCGCACCTCGGGCCGCTCAGCGGCGACTCGCCACAGCATGAAATCGCAACCTTGCTGCGCCTCGTCTGGGAGGATGTGCGCTATATCCCTAACCGGAGAAATCTGACATTCATCGCGGGATTCCAAGATGAATGTAGATCGGTTCTGGAGTTGCCTGAAGATCTCTCCGGGATCGATAAGGCGATTGCGTGTCTCCTGCCACTGCGCTTCCGCTACGCGTCCACCATTGAAGAAATGCCGGATTATGATCTTCGTGCTGCGCGCCATACCAGCCTCGCCTTGGACGAGGAAATGAGGGCGCGCTGGCCTAACCTGCTAAAAGTGCTTGCGCGCGCCTGCGAGGCCGAAGGACTTGACCCGGATCTCGCAATGTCAGGCGGACTTCTGGGCGCTGAGAGCGCTGCAGCCAGAGTTACCCTGCGCCTGCTGAACGAAGGTCGTGTCGAAGCCGATTACATTCCGGTACTGGCTGCGGCGCAAGCATTCCGTGGCCTCAGCGAAGGTGATTGGTTCGGGCCGTGGGTGATCGATGCCCAGCAAACCGTCGGAGCACGACACCCTGCGTGGTATGTAAATGTCGCGCTCTGGCAGGCGCTTGCGATGGCAGCCTTTCCGTTGGCCCCTCGTGCACAATGGGTTGAGCAACTAGCGGATATGGCAATTGAGATCTCTCGCACCCAGAAAGGATGAGTCTCGGCATGCAAACTATGGTCATCGTGGTCGACGACTTCTATGCGGACCCGGATGCCGTCCGTAAGATGGCGCTTGGCATGGAGTACAACAGTGTAGGCAAACTGAATTATCCTGGCTGGGAAGGCGAGAAGGCACTTCTGCCTGGTGGGATCGCTGAGCGGTTCAGCACACTCATCGGCAGGCGAGTGGAATTCGACGAAAAGCGCTACCTTCTCGGCGGCTTTCGGCTGATCTCCCAGGAGACTGGAGCCTTGACCAAGGTCCACGCAGATGTCTCCGTGGACTGGGCTGCCATGGTCTATCTCACCCCGAGCGCTCCGATCGGGGCGGGAACCGGGTTCTTTCGCCACCGAGAATATGGTGTGGATCGTCCGCCTTCGGACCGTGAGGCCCACGCACTCGGCTTTGCCGACGCAAATACCTTTGAGAACGAGATCGTAAAGCGCGACATGGCCGACCTCGATAAGTGGGAACTTATCACAAAGATCGCCCCAGTCTATAACCGCCTACTGCTCTTCAGAGGCTCACAGCTTTATCACGCTCCACTCGGCGGGTTTGGAGAGCGGCCGGACAATGCTCGGCTTACCCAAAACTTCTTCTTCGACGAGGCGACTGAGGCGCCGTCAGCCGGCCGGAAGATCGCATGAGTACCAGTTCGACTCCCGTATATGTAGCAACGTCCGTGGACGTACCGGAAGAGTTGCGTGACGATCTCATCGTTGTTGACGATTTCTACGCCGACCCTGAAGACGTGCGAGAGATGGCACTTGCGGTCGACTACATCGACTACGGAGAGGAAGCCAACTTTCCCGGTGTTGAGAGCCTGAAGGCCTACCATTCCGCAGCTCACGGTCGCCGTTTCGCGAGCATTATTGGCTCGCAGATTCGTTTTGACGCAACCCAATGGGTATACGGTAAGTTTCGCATTTCAACTCGACATGATACTGCCCCCACAGTGGTGCATATCGATCCGGTCGACTGGTCGGCGGTAATCTATTTGACGCCTGATGCGCACGAGAGAGGGCAGCTAGGCATCTTCCGAAGCACTCGGTACGACAGCGTCACAGTTCCTGATGCCAGCGAGCTAAGGCGACTTGGGTTTTCTGACGCCGTGGACTTCGACGCACGGTATGTATCACAACACACCTTGGATTCCGAAGCATGGGAGCCGGTTGTCGCAATTCCGGCCCTGTACAACCGATGCGTGCTCTTGCGCGGTTCCAGGTACTTCCACGGCATTATGAACCTTTATGGATCAAACAAGCAAAGTGGTCGGCTTACGCAAAATTTCTTTTTCTGGGAGGACGCCAACAGCGCAATGAGATAGAGGACATACCTCAACGGACTTGTTTGCGATAACAGCTAAGGCGGTTGGTTGGTCCGGAAGTATCACTGATCTCTTTGGGGTGCCGCTGTCTGGAGGCCTGCTTGCTGAGGAGGGCCGGGAACGAGCCGACCTTGCTGGGGCTGACTTACATGGCGCGGACCTTCGTGGGGTGCTGACCTATCGCATGCAAATCTCTCCGGCGCGCGTCTAGGCGAACGTGACCTCCGGCGGGCTGGCCATAGGGGATCGACTGAAGCTGTGTGACGATGCATGTCCATGCGCTGGTGCAATTCTGAATCCGAAGGGCTGTCAGACGTGATCGACCGTTCAAAAGTGGCGCTGGGTGCGAACTTCTGGCGTTTCTGGGCGGCATCGCTGGCATCCAATCTGAGTGACGGCCTGGCGATGATCGCCCTCCCATGGTTGGCTGCCACGGTCACGGACGAACCGCTCCTTGTGGGTCTGGTTGCGGCCTGCGGACGGCTTCCTTGGCTCTTGTTGGCAATGCCGGCGGGAGTTCTGGTGGACCGTGTGTCCAAGCTAGGTCTTATGACGCTTGCCAACACTGTTCGATGTGTTCTGTGGGCGTCGCTTTGCCTGATCATTCTCGCTGAACAAGCCTCCGTGCCACTGCTGGCCGGCTTCGCATTTCTGGCCACGACGATGGAAGTCGTATACGACATCGCCACCGAGACCACGACCAATGCATTGGTGTCCGGTAACGATCTTGAACGAGCTAATGGTCACCTTCGGACCGCGGCTCTCGTTGCCCAAGAAATTGCGGGTCGGCCGCTCGGCGGCTTATTGCTGCGCGTAGGAACGTTCCTGCCTTTTGTATTCAACGCGATTGCAATGATCCTCTCAGTGGCTGCGCTTTTGATGTTGAGGAAGCACCAAATGGAAGGCGCCGCAGACAGCACCACCCACGGGCCGGAGGCGAGTGCCCGCGAGTCCCTGCGTCTCGGCCTGTCAACTGTATGGCGGCACCCGCTTCTCCGTCTCATGCTCCTGATGTCCCTGATTATCAATGGCTCATTTTCGCTTGCACTGTCTACGCAGGTGTTGTTCATGCAAGACACTCTAGGTCTGGGCTCGGTTGGCTTTGGGGTGATTATGGCCATTTCAGCGCTAGGAGGGGTTGTTGGCGGACAAATGGCTGCGTACCTGAAAGCGAAGCTACCCAATGGTCAGCTGCCGCCAGTTTGTCTCTTCGCCATGGGCGCGTCATACTTGCTCCTTGGTTTGTTCCCTACGGTGGCAGTAACCGCCGCGGTGTATTGTTTCGTGAGTGCCATAATCGTGACCTACTCGGTATCCCTCTATGCAATCCGGTAGCGAGTCACCGCCGCTGACGTCTTGGGACGCGTCAATTCGGTCATGCGGACGGCGGCATGGGGTGTGACTGCCGTGGGAATGTTTGCCGGAGGCCTTCTGGTTGGTGCCCTTACGCCCTGGATCGGCGCTGCTGATGCACTGGCGGTCCCTTACGTTGTCATTGGTGCATCCTGTCTCGCGACGGCGGCTGCCATAACCCAACGATTCGCTGTCCTGGTGCGGGATTTCGATCCCGTAGGACGTGTTCAGAGTGGAGAGTGAAGCATGAGCAAAATTCTGCAGGTGGTGGACGATTTCTATGCCGACCCCTGGATGGTAAGGGAAACCGGGCTGCGCGAAGAGTCATGGCTACCTCCATTTAATGACGGCGGCCATAAGTTCAGTACGGAGACACAGAGACTCTTCTATACGCCTGAATTGGTCGATTTACTTGAAGGCTTGGTAGGTTCAAAAATCAAGGTCGATCCGAAACGGGTCTCTTTTGGAGTGTTCGCATACTATGGCGAAGATTCGGACGTCCGGTTCTCGACGCACTTCGATGACACTGACTGGTCGGCCATCGTCTACCTCGTGCCACCGGAGTCTTGCTCTGGCGGCGTAAGTCTCTACCAGCACGTACCGACTGGGTTGTTCGGTCCCCCTGCAAATGACGAGGAAGCGGCAGAACTGGGCTTCGAATCGCGCAGGCAATTCCTGGATGACGTCTACTTCCCAGACAAGAGGCGACCAGACCAGTGGCGCGAGATTGATCACATTGGAATGGCGTTCAATCGGATGGTGCTCCTGAATGGCTCGGCGCGCTTCCACCGTGCGACTTCAGGCTTCGGTAAAGACCGCGCGACGGTGCGTCTCACGCAGCGCTTCTTCTTTGATGAGGCTGGAGATCCAAGGTGACATTCTTGCCTCCAAGATTCTTGAATGAGGTGGAGGCCTTGCCGGTCCACCTCGCGCGGTGGGAATCCCAGCAGGGTGTGGCTCCCGTGCGGGGAAGCGTTAAACCGCCGGTCCAGTGACGAAGGGTCTCGACTGTCGATGGCCTGTGACAGTGCACGAGGCGAACGACGTGCTCAGGGCCAGGCCGACTTCGGCGCGTTCGGCACGGTCACCACATTCTCCTGGCTCAGCCCGGACGTTCGGGGGCGGCGGCTGACCCGGGAGCAGCGGATCAAGCGGCGGCGCGACGACATCGAACTCGTCGCCGTCGGCGACTGCCTGCAAGTCCTCGGGATCGGCCTATCACCAGCCGACTGACCAACAAACCTTCCATGGGGATGTGACTCCTCCCGTCGGAAGCGCTGATTCGCAAGCTCGCTGATGGGGGGCTGTGGCTGGGGTGACGTCCTTCTACCGTGGGGTGGAGGAGGCGGTGGCGACGGCTTCGTTGGTCGCGGAGTTGATCGTGCCGTTCCTCCGAGCCGTCCAGCGCTCCCTGAGTGAGGTCACGGGGTAGGAGGCCTTTGATGGCTATCCAGGTATCGGTATGCGGGCCGCGTGACTGTACTGAAGATGACCGTCGCAATGCCCGCGAGTTGGGTCGCATGCTGGCCGAGCGTGGAGCGGTGGTGATATGCGGCGGATATACAGGTGTCATGGCGGCGGTTGCCGCTGGTGCGAACGCCGCAGGCGGGACGGTTGTGGGTATCCTCTCGCGCGCTGACCGGGAGCACATCAACCCGGACCTGACCATCGTCATTCCTACAGGGATCGGCGAGGCTCGTAACAACGTCATCGTCAACTCGGGTGATGCCGTGATCGTGGTCGGCGGCTCCTGGGGAACGCTTTCCGAATTGGCCCTTGCCATGAGGAGAGGGCGAAGCCCCGTGGTCCAGCTCGGGGGGTGGCGCATTCAAGATCGCCTTGGGCGACCGATTCCAGGCATCCTTCACGCCGATAGTCCTGAACATGCGATAGAGCTGAC
>NZ_JAIWNB010000030.1 GCF_020215705.1 Nonomuraea aurantiaca
CCCCGGCGCCCGCCAGCGCGGTCGGCACCAGCGGCAGCGTGATCGCCTCGACCCAGTCGGGCAGGAACGCGATCATGGACGGGTCGTCGGCCGCCTGCAGCACCGCCATACCGGCGACGCCAGCGAGGTAGGACGCCAGGCCCATAGCCTTGACCTTGGTCGGCCGTTGACGTCGGCGTGCGCCGTCAGCCGCCAGGCGTCGTCCTCGAACGTCTTGCCGTCGCGGCTGTAACGCGACCAGGCGATGTCCACCTCCGCGCCAGGACGAAGCCCGTGAACCTTCACCAGGCCGTCCACGATGCACCAGCGGGATCCGCTGGCCAGGACCGCGGCACCGTCCGCGCCGTGCGCGTTCGGGTCGTCGGTGTACTCGGTGTGCCAGCCCACCGCCAGCTCGCCGCCGGCCGGGACACCCTGGTCCTCACCCATTATGGTGACCCTCGGCGCTGGCTGCGGCCTCCGGCAGGGAGAGATCTTCGGCCTCGCGGTGGATGATGTGGACTTCGGCGAGGGCGTCATCCACGTGCGGCAACAGGTGAAGCTGATCCACGGGAAGCAAATGTTCGGTCTGCCCAAGCACGATCGCGAGCGGACAGTTCCGCTCCCCGAATCGGTCGCCGAAGCCTTGAAGGGCCACCTGACCCAGTTCCCAGCCCGCGAGATCACCCTCCCCTGGGAAGAACTGACCGGAGACCCCCACGCCTTGCGCCTGGTTCTCACCAGCCGAGTTCCCAAGGCGTTGAACCGCAACTACATCAACAAGGTCATCTGGAAGCCCGCTCTTGAGCGGCTGGGCGTAATAGCCAAGGACCGGCCCACCAGGAAGACAACGGGACGTGCCAAGCAGACGACGCGTGAACACGGCATGCACGCGCTGCGGCACTACTACGCCAGCGTGCTGCTCGACGCCGGCGAATCGGTCAAGGCGCTGGCCGAGTACCTCGGTCACTCGGACCCCGGCTTCACGCTCCGGACGCACACGCACCTCATGTCCGGCAGTGACGGACGGACCCGGAAAGTGATCGACACAGCTTTGGGCCTGGCGCACCAGGAAACCGGAACAGAGCCGGAACAAGCCACGTAGTACTCAGGAATTCACCTGGCCAGACGGCTCTTCGTCATTAGTACACCGAGATGTGCGGGTGGTCGTAGTGGTTGGCCGTGGTGCCGCCGCGGTCTGACATCGTGCGCCAGGCGCCGGTCCTGGCGTGCCAGATCCGCTGGCGGTAGATGATGTACATGATGCCCAGCCGCTTGGCGTTCTTGATCGCCCAGGCGGCGATCTCGTTGCCGCGCGCCACCTCCGCGGCCGTCGGCATCGAGCCGCCGCGGCTCAGCATGAAGTCGCACGCCCTCCCGAGCGGGTGCTCGCCGCCGTCCTGGATCGCCCGGTAGCAACCGATTCCGTTGGGTACGGAGAAGCGCTCCTTCACGAGCGTCTTGACCAGGCGCATCCGGGGCGTGATGTTGTCGGAGCCCTCGGGAAGCTGCGGGACCCAGGTGCCGTCCGATCGCCGGACCCCGGGCGCCTGGTAGAGCTTGTCGATCCTGTCCTTGATCTTCTTGATCAGTTGCTCGGCCTTGTCCTTGCGTTTGCCGAGGTCGGTGACCTGGTCGCCGAGTTCCTGGGCGCGGGCTGCCGCCTCCTCCTCGGCTTTCTTGCGGTCGTCCCTGACCTGGGCGAAGCCGCGTAGCCTGGCGCTCTGCTGGTCGACCAGGTGATTGGACAGCGCCATGCGGCCCATGAGCGCGGAGGGGTCCTCGCTCGTCGAGAGCATGGTGGCGGGGCTCGGGGGGCCGCCGTTGGTGTACTGGGAGACGGCCATCAGCCTGAGCTCGGCCGACTCTCGCTCGTAGACCTCCTGGGCGGCGGCCAGCTTCTCCTGCGCGGCCTTCTCCGCCTTCTCGGCCTTCTGGTGGGCTATGCGGCCGTTGTAGTACTCGGTGATCAGCTTGTCCGACTGCTTCCCCAGGGCCGTCAGCTCCTTCTTGAGCTGCTTGATCGTCGGCTTGGGGGCCGCGTGCCCGGGGGTGGCCAGGCTCGCTGACAGGAACACCGCTGTGATCATCGCGATGAGCGCTCTGGTGAGGATCGGACGGCGCCGCCGGTCGGCGGGGCATGCAACCGCCACACTTCTCCTTCGCCCGAACTGCGGGGCTCAGAAGTACGCCCCCTATCCGAGGCTAGATAGTAGGGGATCACCTGTATTGGTCGGCAAATCAGCAAATTTTGGTATAGGCGAAATGCCGGGCGGGTGGAGCGGCAGGCGGGCTCCGCGGACGCCCCACTGCCGGCGGGCGGCACGGGTCACGGCTTGTCGAGGTCCGGCGGAGGACAGGACGACGCGTGAAGGGGCCGGGCGTGCCTGGCTCTGCGTACGGCCCAGCGGCGGCCGAGCAACGCGGAGCCGGGGACCAGGACGGAGCCGAGCAGGCCGCTCCCGAGCCCGAGACCGACGTCCAAGTCGAGCAGGCCGTCCTTGCCCTTGAGCACGGGTACGTCGATCGACACCTTGACCGACACCGAGATCAGCGGCCCAGGGGCCTTGGTCGGGGCGGGAGCCTGGGTGGCCGGGGGGCGGGTGGTGGCCGGGCGGTCGGACGGCTTGGGCTCGCTGGTGGCGGGCTTGGGCGTCGACGGCTGTTTGGTGGGCGGCTGGGTGGGCGGTTTCGAGGTGGCCGGCTTGGAGGCGGAGGGTTCAGAGGTGGCCGGGCGTCTGGTCCGCGTCGGCTCCGCCCCACGGGTGGGCTCCTGCGAGCGGGTACGGATGGGCTCCTGCGAACGGGCGCCGGTGGGCTCAGGGGACTCGGTGGGCTCGGCGTGGTCCCCGGTGACCACCGGATCCGCGGCGTCGGTGCCGGGCGGCGGGCTGGCCAGGTCGCTGGGCCCCGCGGTGAAGATGGACGGCTCCGCCGTACCGGATGGCGTGGGGATCAGGGCCGACTCGGCGGGCGTGCTGACCGGCGGGAGCCCGGCGAGGCGGTCCGGCGGCGCGTCGTTCCAGATCACGAACGCCGACGCCACCGCGGCGGCGGTCGCGACCACCAGGCCGCCCGTCACCGCGAACTTGGTCATCGGCGCCAGTGCGCTGGTGAACAGGCTCGTGCCGCCGCTCCCCGGCGTGGGTAACGGCCGTGACAGAGGCAGCAAGGAGGCGAGCGGCACGGTCAGCAGGCCGAGTCCGGCCCGGCCGCGTACCTCCCAGCCGGTGCCGTACGCGGTGTCGGCGACCTCCTCCAGCTCCGCCAGGAACGCCTCCGCCGACTCCGGCCGCTCGGCGGGGTCCTTGGCCAGGCCGTGCCCGACCAGCGCCCGCATCGGCTCCTCGATGTCCTCCAGCGGGGGTGCGGCGTGCTGGTGCTGGTAGGCGAGGGCGGCGAAGTTGTCCGCGACGAACGGCCGGTGCCCGCTGAGACACTCGAAGAACACCACGGCCGCCGCGTACACGTCCGACGCCGACCCCGCCGGGGCGTCCGCCCACTGCTCGGGGGCCATGTAGGAGGGGGTTCCGGCGAGTGGGGCGTTCTCGCCGGAGTAGGCGGCGACGCCGAAGTCGACGAGCTTGCTCTGGCCGTCCTGGGAGACGATCACGTTCTCGGGCTTGAAGTCACGGTGTACGACGCCGTGCCGGTGCGCCTCGGCCAGCCCGAGCAGGGCCCCCTTCAGTACGGCCAGTGCCGCCTCCGGGCCGGTGGCGCCCGCGTGCCGTAACAGGCGGCGCAGGGTGATGCCGTCCACCAGCTCCATCACGATGCAGGCGTCGTCGTGGCCTTCGACGTAGTCGAGCAGGCGGGCCGTGTGCGGGCTGTCGAGCTCGCGGATCAGCCCGGCCTCCGTGCGGAAGCGTTCGACGAACAGCTCGTCGTCGCGTAATCGCGGGGAGAGATGCTTGATCGCCACGGGCGTCCCGTCGGACGTCCGTAATGCGAGCATCACCCGTCCGGTCCCGCCGTGTCCGAGTTCCCGAATTTCGGTGTAGCCGGGAACATCCATCGGGGGGACCTCCAAAGACGGATAAAGATCCTTTCACCCGACGCTATCCCGTGGTAACGCGCCGTGTCGAGAGCGCTACCGATCCCCTGCCCCAATCGGTATTTTTACTACTTCTTATAGTAGGTCAGGCGGCCGGAACGGAAGGGGTCGCGGCGAGGAGGCGGCGGACGTTCTGGGCGGCGGTGCGGCCCGCGCGGTTGGCGCCGATCGTGCTCGCCGAGGGGCCGTAGCCGACGAGTTGCAGGCGTGGCTCGGCGATCACCGCGGTGCCGTCCACCTTGATCCCTCCCCCGGGCTCGCGCAGCCGCAGCGGGGCCAGGTGGTCGAGGGCCGGGCGGAACCCGGTGGCCCAGATGATCGTGTCCGCTTCCACGTACCGCCCGTCATCCCAGCTCACCCCGTCGGCGGTGACGCGGCCGAACATCGGCAGCCGCTCCAGCGCCCCCTTGGCCAGCGCCTCCCGGACGATCGGCGTGTACCCGAGGCCGGTCACGGCGACCACGCTCTGCGGCGGCAGCCCGGCCCGTACCCGCGCCTCGACCATGGCGACGGCGTCGCGGCGCGCGTCCTCGCCGAAGTCGTCCAGCGGGCGGAACACGGGCGGCCGGCGGGTGACCCAGAGGGTGCTCGCGGCGACGCCGGCGATCTCGGAGAGCACGTGCGCGGCCGAGGTCCCGCCGCCCACGACGACCACCCGCCGACCGGCGAACTCCTCCGGTCCCCGGTACGCCGCGTAGTGCAGCTGACGGCCGCGGAAGGAGCGCGCGCCGGGATAGTACGGCCAGTACGGGCGGGTCCAGGTGCCGGTGGCGTTGACCACGGCCCGCGCCGCCCACTCCCCCGCCCCGGAGGTGGCGACGAGCCGCCCGCCCTCCCCCGGCGCCACGGCCGTCACCTTGACCGGCCGCAGCACAGTGAGCCCGAGCTCGCGTTCGTAGTCCGCGAAGTACTCGGGGACGACCACGGCGGCGGGCCGCTGCCCGTCGCCCCCGGACAGATCAGCTCGACCAGCCCCAGGCAGATCAACTCGACCCGCTCCAGGCAGATCCGCCTGACCGGCTCCCGGCACATCTGCCTGACCGGCTCCGGGCGAGGCGCCCACCAGTGGAGCGAAGCGCCGCACGCCGGGAAGGTCGAAGATGCCGTGCACCTTGTCCATGGTCAGCGACGGCGACCGGTGCCGCCACGCCCCGCCAGGCCCGTCACCCGCGTCCAGCACCAGCGGCTCGAAGCCGAACCGGCGCAGGAAGTACGCGCTCGACAGCCCGGCCTGCCCGGCCCCGATCACCACGACGTCGATCTCGTCCACGTACGGATGCAACCGGCGAAGCGCCGGCGCTCTTCCCGGGACGAGCGCAACGTCCCGGGAAGCGCGATGGGGGGCCGCGGCGGCCGCCCCCGCGACACCGCCGCGACCCCCGCCGGTCGAACCCCGCCCCTGGCGGAGCCGCCCGGCAGTCGGCCAGCCCGTCAGATGGGCGGCCCGTCAGATGGGCGGCCCGTCAGATGGGCGGTGGGACGGTGTGCAAGCTGCGCGGCGTGACCGACCGCGCCAGCCGGTACGCGGCCGCGGCGTCCACGAGCCCCGCCCCGGTAGCCCCGTCGAAGCCCTCGCCCGCGAGCTCCCCCGTCCCGCTCTTGCCGTCGACGACGTCCCGTGCCGAGGCCCTGAGCAGCGCCTTCACCAGGTCGGGAGACAGCCCCGGCTGGACCTGCTTGAGCAGCGCGCACACCCCGGCGATCTGGGGCGCGGCGGCGCTGGTGCCGCTGATCACGCTCCAGCCGTCGTCGGGAGCGGTGCCGTCCTTGACCGGGTAGCCGGGACCGGCCAGCGAGGAGTCGATGACGTCGCCGGGCTCGGTCGGCAGCATGATGTAGAGCGCCCTGGGCTGCCGTCCCACCAGCCCGCAGACGTCGGGCACGTGCCGGCCCGGGTAGATGAGGCTGTCGAAGCTGCTCGCATAGTCGGACGCCTCCATCTTGAACTCCCCGTTGACCTGCGTCTCCTCCACGTACACGCCGCCCGCGGCGATGACGTCGGGCATCATCGCGGGGAAGGAGATGTGGCCGTTGCCGGCGGAGAAGCAGACCGTGATACCGCGCACCCGTACGGCCTCCAGCACCGCCAGCTCCAGCGGCCGCAGGAAGTTGGGCAGCCCGGTGAGCCCGTTGAGGTCGTAGCCCCAGCTGTTGGTCAGGACAGCGGGCGACAGGTCGGCGGCGGTCTTGAACGCGAGCGTGGCGTTGCCGCCCATCTTCACGCCGACGAAGTCCACGTCACGCGCGCAGGCGAAGATGTTGGCCGCCTCGGCCGTGCCGTGGCCGTACTCGTCGTGGTCCACGCGGGCGGCGTCCGGCGCGAGCGTGGCGTTGTAGTTGTAGCCGTGATGCGGATAGAAGGGATGCTTGTAGAAGCCCGTGTCGACCATGGCCACGAACACCCCCCGGCCGGTCACCCCCCGCTCGTGCACGTGGCAGGCGCGCAGGAGGAGCCCGACGTCGTCCGGCACGCGCAGGTGGTGATACGACACCCTGGGTGGCAGCGGCGAGCCGTAGAACTGCGGCGGCGCCTGCGGGTAGGCCCGTTCGACCAGCGGCTCCAGGTCGGCGGGCAGCGTGAACGGGACCCCGGACACGTGCGACAGATAGGAGACCTCGTCGCCCGGCTCGGCCGCCACGTCGGCCGGCGCGCCGCGCAGGGTGTGCGGCCTGACGGCCACGCGGGTGTTGAACGTCTCCTCCCACAGCCGGCGCGGGCCCTCCGCGCTGATGGAGAACGTCCCGACGTGCCTGACGACGAACCCCCTGCGCTGCAGCGCGAGCGCGGTCTGCGCGGCCCGGCCCGGCGGCGGCCTGAGGTCGTCCAGGCCCCCCGCCTGTACGGCCGAGGACTCGGCGAACATGGAGGCCCGGCCCGGCGGTCGCACCACTGCCTCGAAGTGGACGGTGGACTCTCGGCGTTCGGTGATCGTGGTCATGCATCCCCCTCGGGGCATGTCAGTGGGTCAGTGCAGGTCGGGAGGCCCGGCGAGATGGATCCCTGTGACAAGTCCCCGCAGTTCGCGGGGGATGGCGGGCTCAGGCAGGCCGAACGTCCGCTCCCAGACCTCTTCCGGGGCGCTCACGCTGATCGTCGGGCCGAGGTGCAGAACGCGCAGGCCGAGCCGGCGTAGCACGGCCGCCGCCTGGTGCCGTCGTCCCGGCACCGGCTCCACCTCGGCGGAGATGACCCGGTGCTCCGGGGACGCGTCCGTGAAATCCGGCATGTCCCCAGAGTCAGGTCCGCAAGCGGATCCGGCCTCAGGTGACGGCTGAGGGCTAACCCTGAATGGGGCTCCTGCCACGGGCCAAAACAGGGCTATCCCTGGATGGGGCTCCTGCCACGGGCCAGAATCCGCTCGGCCCTGGACCGGCAGGCGTCGGCCGACTCCTGCTCCGCCAGCCGCTCGTACGCCTCCGCGAGGTCGAGCAGGGTCCCCGCGACGTCGGGATGGCCGCTTCCCAGCACACGCTCGGTGCCCGTGAGCGCGCTGCTCAGCAGGTCCCGCGCCTCGGCGGCCCGGCCGTCGGCCAGCATGGCCTGGCCCAGCCGGCGGACGCCGAGGTGGACGTGGGCGTGGTCGTCGCCGTAGGCGTTCCTGAACACCTGGATCGCCCGCTCCTGGTGGTCCCTGGCCAGCTTCGGCTCGCCGGTGTCCAGGTAGACCAGGCCGAGGTTGGTCAGCGGCATGCCCACCTCGCCGTGGCCGGGGCCGTAGCAGAACTCGAGTATCGACAGCGCCCGCTCGTGGCTGACTCTGGCGTCATCGAAGCGGCCCGACAGGCGCAGCGCGTACCCGAGCTTGTCGAGGGTGTGGGCGACCTCGGGGTGCTCGTCGCCGTACACGGCGGTGAGCATGGACGCGGCCTGCTCCTGCAGCTTGACGGCCCGCTGCGGGCGGCCGGTGTCCTGGACTATCAGCCCCAGCCCGGACAGGGTGTGCGCGACGTCCGGGTGGTCGGGGCCGAGGATGGTCCGCGCGGTGGCCAGCGCCTTGGTCAGCCATTCCTGGCCGGCGCGCAGGTCGCCCGCCGTCCACGCGGCGAAGCCCAGTTCCCGGCTGACGCGGGCGATCTCTCTGCGATCCGGCTCCCGTCGGGCGGTCAGGATGGCCAGGGCGCGTTCGAGGGTACGCCTGGCCTCGGGCAGGCGGCGCTGGCAGACCAGCACGTCGCCGAGCCGGCGCAGGACCCGCGCCACGGCCGGGTCGTCGCCGCCCAGGGCCCGTTCGGCCAGGACCAGTGCCTGCTCCTGGGCGGCGCGGGCGCCGTTGACGTCGCCGGTGAGCTCCAGCAGGTTGCCGTGGGCGGACAGCACGGCCGCCAGGTCGGCGTCGGCGCCCGGCTGCCGCCTGACCAGCCGCAGCGCCAGCTCGAACAGCTCCTGCGCCCGCTCGAACGCCGCCCGTACCGTGAGGTAGTGGCCGGAGCCGCAGAGCATGCGCGCCAGGCCGGGCACGGCGATGTCCGCGCTGTCGGCCTCCTGGCCGAGGTGGATGACGTCGGGGATGACGCTGTCCCAGGTACGCCAGGTGGTGGGGTTCTCGGCGTCGGCGGGCACCACCGAGCTCAGGATCCTGACGGCGCAGGTCACCCAGGTACGCCGCTCCTCGTCGGGCAGCCTGGCCCAGACCGCCGCCTTGACGAGCGGATGCATGCGCAGCCGTCCTCTGTCCCGCTCGACGAGCGAGTGGCGCAGCAGGTGGGCGATGGCGTCCTGGAGGGCCAGCTCGTCCTCGACGGCGTCCCTGAGCGCGGGCGGCAGGACGTCCGGCATGGAGTCCAGCAGGTCGAGCGAGACGCCACCGGGGCCCAGCGTGGCGCACAGGTGCAGCAGCTCGATGGCGACCGGCGAGGCCTGCGCGACCCGCTCGAAGGCGAGCTGCCAGACCGTGGCGAACGCCTTGTCGCGGGTGAGCAGCTGGTCGGCGCGGCGGCGGAACAGATCGCCGTACTCATCCAGCTTCATGCCGGTCTGCTCGCTGTAGGCGGCGGCCTGCTCCAGCGCGAAGGGCAGGTCACCGAGCTGCTCGGCCAGCGCCCAGGCGCCGCTGGTCCTGGCCACGCGCGTGGACAGGAAATCGACTGACTCGGCCCGGGAGAAGGAGCCCACGCGCACGCCCACGGCCAGCTGGCCCCAGGCGGGGTTGCGCGAGGTCACGATGACGTGCCCGGCCCGCAGGGACGACAGGAACGCCTCGATCAGCGTGCCGTCCTCGACGTCGTCGAGGATGAGCAGCCAACGGTCCATTCCGGCCAGGCGCTCGGCCAGCGCGGCGAGGATCTCGCCGCGGTCGGCCTGCTGACGTACGCCCAGGCGCAGCGCCAGCTCCGCCAGCACGCTCCAGAAGGCGACGGGTTCGACGGCCGGCGCCTCCCAGACCACGTCGTAGTCGGCGGCGTGCCGGTGCGCGTACTCCAGGGCGGTCTGCGTCTTGCCGGTCCCGCCGAGCCCGTGCAGCGCCACCACCCGGGGCGGCGGGCGGGTCGTCGGCTCGGTCAGCGCGGCCTCGATCTCGGCCAAGATCTCCTGGCGGCCGGAGAACACGTGGTTGCGCGAGGGCAGGTTGGTGATCCGCCGCGGCGGCGCGTCCTGGCGCGGCGGCGGGACGGGGCTGCCGTCGAGTCCCGGGTCGTGCAGCAGGATCGCCTGGTGGGTGGCCTGCAGCGCCGGGGCGGGGTCCACGCCGAGCTCCTCGGCCAGGATCCGGCGGACCCGGTCGTAGACGTTGAGCGCGTCGCCCTGCCGCCCGCACCGGTAGAGCGAGCGCATGAGTTGGGCGACGGACCGCTCGCGCAGCGGATGCTCGCTGACGCGCTGCTCCAGCCGCGGCAGCGCCTCGGCGTGCCGCCCCAGGGCCAGCTCGGCATCGGTCCTGCCCTCCTCGGCGCTGAAGCGTAACTCCTCGAGCCTGATGGCGTCGCACTGCGCCCACGGCTCGGTGGCGAACTCCGTCAGCGCCGGACCGCGCCACAACTCCAGCGCCTGCCCGTACAGGGCCACGGCCTCCGTCCAGTCCTGCTGGGCCAGCGCGCGGGCGCCCTGCTCGACCAGCCGCTCGAAGCGGAAGGCGTCGACCTTCTCCGGCTCGACGACGACGCGGTAGCCGGAGCCGTACGACTGCAGGATGTCGGCGCCGTTCAGCGCCTTGCGCAGGCGTGACACATGCGCGTGCAGCGCGCTGAGCGCGCTCTTGGGCGGTGTGCCGCCCCAGACGTGCTCGATGAGCTGGTCAGAGCTGAGGACCTCACCCTGGTGGAGGAGGAGGACTGCGAGAATGGCCATCCGCTGCGGTCCGCCGAGCGCGACGGAGCCGCCATCGACCAAGACGTCGAACGTGCCCAGAATCCGGATGTCCACGCGTCTCCTCTCCTCTTGCCTGCGACTGTAACCCGGTTCAGATTGGGCAGACAGGCACGAATACCCAGCCAAGGAGCCCGGCGCCATGGCGAACATCGGCGAGATCATCGGCCAAGCCCCGCCCCGAAGCATTTGGGAGGCCGTCTGGCCCCAGCGTGAGAGCTACCACCCGTCGCCGGCCGACTGGCGGGACGAGGTCATCTACTTCCTGCTGCCCGACAGGTTCAGCGACGGCCGCGAGCACGGGCGCGACCTCGTCGACCGGGCCCGGCCGGCGAACTCCCGCCCGGCCGGGTGGATGTGGAACCGGTGGGCGGCCTCCGGCCGGGACCGCTTCCAGGGCGGCACCCTGCGGGGGGTCATCTCCAAGCTCGATTACCTGCGCGACCTCGGCGTGACCGCGCTGTGGATCGCTCCGGTGTGGAAGCAGCGGCCCGTCACGACCGTGGACGGCGTCCCCGCCCCGGACGACCCCCACGGCTACTCCGTCCAGCACTTCCTGGACGTCGACCGCAGATTCGGCACCCGCGAGGACCTGGTGGAGCTGGTCGGCAAGGCCCACGAGCACGGCATCCGCGTCATCCTCGACATCCTCATCAACCACACCGGCGAGAACTGGGACTACGACCTCGGCACCCCCGGCTCCCCCCAGTACGTGGTCCGCCCGCCGTACGCGGGCCGGAACGGGAAGCTGCCGTTCGGCGCCTGGCGTGACGGCACCGGTGGGCGCCTGCCGCACGGCACCGCGCCCACCGAGCCCGACCACGGCGTGTGGCCGAGCGAGCTGCACGACCCCGATGCCTACACCAGGGCGGGCGGCGACGGGCTCGGCTGGGGCCAGGGCGGCGACGACGAGCCGGACGCGCCCTACCGGCGGGCCGACTGGTTCAGCCGGGACCTCGACCAGTCCAAGGAGCTGCAGACGCTCATCCGGATCTGGAGCTACTGGACGGCGCTCACCGACATCGACGGCGTGCGCATCGACACGCTCAAGCACGTGCCGCCGCGCGATGCCACGCTGTTCTGCGGGGCGCTCAGGGAGTTCGCCGACGGGCTGGGGAAGGCGAACTTCCTCATTGTGGGCGAGGTCGGCGGAGGCGACACGATCGAGGAGCGCTACCTGGACCTGATCGGGCGCAACCTGAGCGCCGTCCTGGAGACCGGCGAGACGCGGCGGCTGCTGCGCGATGTCGCGCTCGGGCGGGAGGGTTTCCCCTTCCCCGACGCCGTCGAGGAGTTCTTCCGCAGGTTCGCCACACACGGGCTCTCTCATCGCTCTCTCGGGTCCGTCTACGTCTCGATGGTGGACGATCACGACGATCTGTCGATCGATCCCCAGCTCCGGTTCGGCGCGCTGACGCCACCGGGGCTGAGCGAGCCCGATCCCCGCCAGGTCACCGTCGGGGTGGCGCTGCTGCTGTACTCGCTGGGCATCCCGTGCCTGTACTACGGCCTCGAGCAGGGGCTGACGGGCCCGGAGGAGAGCGAGCGGGGGTGGCTCATGGGCGAGGGCTGGGGGCGCCGCGAGCTGTCGGGGGACCGGTATCTGAGGGAGGCCATGTTCGGGCCGGAGCATCCGCGTAAGGCGGGCGCCGCCGGGCGGCCCGCCGACGGCGAGTCGCCGACCGCGGCGCACCTGTTCGACACCGATATGGTCGGGTTCGGCCCGTACGGCACCACGAACCACCACGTCTTCGACCAGGACAACGAGATTTACCAGCGGGTCAGGATGCTGCTGTCCGCGCGGGCGGCCCACCGGGCGCTGCGGGCCGGCCGACAGTACCTGCGCAGGCTCGGCCGAGCCGACGGCGGCTACGCGCTCCCCCGGCCCGGCGACGTCCTGTGCTGGTCGCGCGTCCTGGCCGGGACCGAGGTGGTGTGCGTGGTCAACCCGAGCCTGACCGAGACGCGCGGCGCCCTCGTCGAGATCGACGGCGCCCTCAACGCCCGCACGCAGGAGCTCACCGTGGTCGCCAACACGGCCGAGATCGGCGGGGTGACGAAGCACCCGCTCAGGTCGGCCCTGACCGTGCTGCCCGGCCCGGGTGCCTCGCGCCACATCGAGCTGCAGGATCTGCCTCCGGCATCCGCGCTGGTCCTGACGAACCAGCCGGTCAACTAAGGGTCAACCAGAAAGGTGGTCCGCCAACCGCATCGCCAAGGCCGTGAGCGTCAGCGAGGGGTTCGCGGCCGGCGATGTCGGGAAGACCGACAGGTCGCAGACGTAGAGGTTGTCGTGCCCCCACGCCTTCAGGTCGGGGTCGACCACGCCCATGCCGGGATCCTCGCTCATCCGCAGCGTGCCGACCTCGTGACCGACCGCCCCGAGATCGGCGGTGAACGGCTCCGAGGCCGCCGGGTCGCCGCCCAGGATGCGGATGATCCGGCCGCCGATCTCCCGTACCGCGGCGAGGTAGCCGGGGATCTCGACCGGCTTCATCGTGATCACCGGCCGGCCGGTGTCCGGGTCCAGCTCGACGGTGTTGCCGTCGAGCAGCGGCACCGACGGGAAGAAGACGATCTCGCAGTCCATCCTGGAGACGTCCGCGTGCGCCGGGACGGCGTCCTCGTCCACCCGGTACTGGTTGAGCCCCACACCCATCTCCACCACAACGTTGAGCGGCGTCGAAGCGACCGAGCCGCGCAGCAGGATCTTGACCGAGTCGTGCGCGGCGTAGCCGGGCGCGTCGCTCGGCAGCGTGAACTTCCAGACGTACGTGGGGTGGTCGGTGATCCCCTTGCCCACCCACTCGTTGTCGACCCGCGCCCGCCGGGCCAGCACGGCGCTGCCCACGGTGCCGGCCGCCATGATCACACGTCCGCCGTCCGCGACGTGGAACACCCGGTCCTTCCCGGCGATCAGGTCGCGGGCCCGCACGGCCGCCACCCTGGCCCGGCCGCCCGACCGGTCCCATTCGAACCCGACGACCTCGTGGTTGAGGTTGACGTGCAGGCTCTTGTTCCAGCCGTCGCGCAGGCGGTCCTCCATCAGCAGCGCCGCCGTCGAGAAGATCCCTGAGGGGATGCCCAGCCGGTGCGCCACCGAGTTCTCGGCCGCCACCTGCACCTCGTGCTGGCGGAAGCGCTTCATCTGGGTGCGGAGCAGCTCCTTGATCGTCCTGCGGTAGTCGCTGAGCGTCGGGCGCGTGCCGTGCATGAGGTCGGTGGCCTCGTCGTACCACTCGGTCCGCAGTTCCTCGCGGACGCCGCGCGGCCACGACTCGAACTCCCGCCCGTCCATCGGCGGGATCAGCGCCCCCCAGAAGACCGACTTCCCGCCCAGGCAGAACGCCTCGGCGACCTGCATCCCGGCCGAGCTCGTCCGGTAGCGCTGCGACCGGTACTGGTACCACAGACCCCAGACGGTCCGGTTGGCCTCCGCGCCGGAGCTCTGCAGCCTGGGCATGTTGCCGACGTGGGTCGAGAACAGGTACCCCCCGGCCTCCAGCACGAGGATCTGCGGCATCCGCCCGCCCTTGGCCGCGGCCATCCTCGTCAGCTCATGGGCCAGCACGCCGCCGCCCATGCCGCTGCCGACCAGGATGTAGTCGTACACCGCGCCCTCGTCCAGCTTGGGGGCGAAGTGGCGGCGGGCCGGGAGCGGGTTGGTGACGATGATGTCGTCACGGGTCGGGAACAGCTCCGACTGGGTGCCGGTCATCGTCTCGATCCGCTCGCCCGCCGCGATGTCCGCGGGCCAGGCGGTACGGTTGCCGTCCAGCGCCTCCCAGGCCCCGTCGCAGTGGAACTTGAACTCCACGGCCGTCCCCGCGGGCGGCCTGGCGAGCTCCACCCGCCACTCGTCCGCGCCCTCCACGTAGCGGCAGGGCACGCGGGCCCGCCAGCCGTCGAGGCTGCTGAACACCCCCAGCCTCGCGTCGGGACGGATCGCCCCGCCTCTCAGCACGATCGTGAACGTCTCCCCAGCCATGCAAGCCCCCTCGCATGTCGCGCTAAATCTCCCGATGCTGGTATAGCCCGCGCCGCTTAACCTTCGCTTGCAGCCGGCGACAAGGGAGATGCGAGCGCGCAGGAGCACTGTGTGCGCATGCGAGAACGAGAGCTGGAGTCGCTGGCGGACCGCTTCGAGCTGGCCCGCCGGGGTGAGCCGGGGCTGGTCCTGATCCACGGCCCCGCCGGCATCGGGAAGAGCACCCTGCTGCGCCGGTTCCTGGCCACCCTTGACGACCAGGCGCACGTGATCGCCGCCGACGCCGTGGAGAGCGAGTCGGTCCTGCCGTACGACGTGCTCACCAGGATCGCCGGTCTGCAGCCCGCGGATCCGTTCGAGGCGGGGGCACGGCTGCGCGACCGGCTCGACGAGCTGCAGGCGGCGCGGCCGGTGGTGATCGCCGTAGACGACGCGCACTGGGCCGACTCCGTCTCGCTGACCGCGCTCGCGTTCGCCTGGCGACGGCTGCGGCCCGCCCGCGTCCTGGCCGTACTGACCAGCCCTGACCCCTACCAGCCCGCCTCGCTGCAGCCGCTGCTCACCCGCGAGATGTCGGTACGGCTGGCGCTGACCGGCATCGGCGCCCGGCAGGTGCGCGCGCTGACCCACCTGCCCCTGACCGAGCAGGCGGCCGGGCGGCTGTGCGAGCACACGGGCGGCAACCCGCGGCACATCCTGCAGGTCCTGGAGGAGACGGACCTCGACGAGCTGGCCGACCCGCAGATCCCGCTGCCGGTGCCGGGGCAGCACGCCCGCGACGCCCTGGCCCGGCTGGCCTGGTGCAGCGAGCCCGCCCGGTCGTTGGTCGAGGCGGCGGCGGTCCTGGGCTGCGACATCGCGCCGGGCGGCGGCGGGCGGGCGGCGGGCGAGGTTTCGCTCGGCGCGGCGGCCAAGCTGGCGGAGGTCGGGGCGCCGCTCTCGGCGCTGGAGGAGGCGCTGGGGGCCGGGCTGCTCGTGGAGCGGCCGACGGGTGCCGGGATCCTGATCCGCTTCTCGTACCCGCTGCTCAAGGGGGCGGTCTATCAGCACATGGGCCCCACCAAGCGGCTGCGGCTGCACGCCATGGCGGCGACGCTGACGGATGACGAGACCGCCCGGCTGGAGCACCTGCTGCGGGCCGCCGAACGTCCCGGCCCGGAGCTCGTGCGGGACATCGCGGCGGCGGGGCGGCGCAGGGCCGCGGCGGGCGAGTGGGGGCAGGCGGCGCGGCTGCTCGCGCAGGCGGCCCGGCTGGACCGCGAGCCGGGCGCCGACGCCGTCGAGGCCCTCCTGTTCGACGGCCGCCCGGCCGAGGCCCACGCTCTGGCGGCACGGCTCGGCGCCGACGAGACGGCCACCCGACCAGGCACCTCGGCGACGGCTCCCTCAGGGACGGACGGTGCGGCGTCCTCCTCGGCCTTCGGCGCCGGCGCGGCCTCCCCCGCAGCCCCCAGGATCGACACGGCGGACGGTCGTTTCGCGCGAGGGGTGCTGGCTCACTACGCCGGCCGTACCGATGAGGCGGTGGCGGCGCTGGCCGAGGCGCGGGCCCGGTGCGCGCGGCCCGCGCTGCTCGCCAGGATCGACGCCTGGAGCTGCCGTCCCGAGCCCGGCGACTACCTGCGCCTGATGCGTCACTCCGGCGGGGTGGGGGGCTCGCCACCGGCCAGGCTGCTCACCGCCGTCATGGGCAGCCTGGCCGGCTTCCGGCAGGGCCGCTGGGACGAGGCCGCGGCCCTGGGGCAGCTCGCCGCCGCGGTCGCCGACGAGCTCGGACCCTGCTGGATGTCGGCGCACGCGCACGCGGTGGCGTCACTCGTCCCCGCGGCCAGGGGCGACTGGCAGCGCGCCGGACAGCACGCCGAGGCGGCCCGGCGGCTGGCCAGGGACGCGACGGCACCGGTGGCGGTCATCGGCCCCGCGTACGCCGCGGCACACCTGGCCGCCGCCCGGAACCGGCCGGACGAGGTGATCGCCCTGCTGACACCGCTGCTCGACCTGGTCACCGGCACCGGGCCCGTGCCCGCCTCGCCCGACCTGGCCGTGTACGCCCAGCCCGATCTGCCCGGCGCGACGGCCGAGGCCGAGCGCGGGCTGCTGCCGTGGGCCGATCTGCTGCTGGACGCGCTCATCACGGAGGGCGACCTGCGCCGGGCCGGTGACGTGCCGGCCGGATCTCCCGGTGTCCGGGCCCGGCTGCTTGCGGCGGAGCATGAGACCGAGGCGGCCAGGTCGGCGTTCGAGGCGGCGTGCGCGGAGACCGGGGAGCCGTTCGACCGGGCCAGGACCCTCTTGGCGTACGGCTCGTTCCTGCGCAGGCTCGGCCGCCGGGCCGCGGCGGCCGAACAGCTCAAGGAGGCGCTGCGGGAGCTGGAACGCCTGGAGGCGGTGCCCTACGCGCAACGCTGCGAGATCGAGCTGGCGGCGTGCGGGCAGCAGCACGCGGTCTCCCCTCTCGGCCTGACGCCGCAGCAGGACGCGGTGGCCCAGCTGGTGGCCGCCGGGCTGACCAACCGGCAGATCGCCCGCGAGCTGCTGCTGAGCGTCAAGACGGTCGAGTACCACATCAGCCAGGTGTACGCCCGCCTGGGCGTGTCGTCCCGCGTCGCCCTGGCCAACGGCGTCCGCGCCCGCGCGGGCTCGTCGAGCTGAGGAGCCGTCGCGCAGCGCGTCCGTTCAGAGCGCGCGCACAGCGCGTCCGTTCAGAGCGCGCACGGCAGGACGGGGCGGCCGCGCACGCCGGGCTCGGCGGCGAAGAGCGCGCCCGCGGCCGGCTGTTCCACCCGGTCGACGTCGAGGGCCGAGGTGGTGATGAACAGCTGGTCGAGGTTGTCGCCGCCGAAGGCGACCGCGGTGACCTTGCGTACCGGGAGCCGGACGACGGCGTCGAGACGGCCCTCCGGGCTGTAGCGGTGTACGGCGGCGCCGCCCCACAGCGCCACCCACACGCCGCCCTCGGAGTCGACCGTGAGCCCGTCGGGGGCGCCGTCGGCCGGGTCCACGACCACGAACGGCCGCCGCCCGGTGAGCCCACTGTCCCGGTCGTAGTCCAGCACGTCCACCCGCCCGGTGGTCGTGTCGGCGTAGTAGGCGAGGTCGCCGGCGGGGCTGAAGTCCAGGCCGTTGGAGATCGTGACCTCCGGCAGCACCACGCGCAGCCCGCCACCGGCCTCGGCCACATAGAGGGAGCCGCGGCCCGGGGTCTCGTCGTAGGCCATGCTGCCGATGTAGAAGCGGCCGTCGGGGTCGCAGCCGCCGTCGTTCATGCGTACCGAGGCATCGCTCCACGCCTCGCCGAGCGAGCGCAAGGGGGCGTCCAGCTCGTCGGAGTCGGCCAGCAGCAGCTCCCGCTCGGCCGCGACCACGTAGCCCGCGGCGCGCGGGCGGATCGTCGCCGCGACCGCGCCGACGTGGCGGCGGCGGACCGTGCCGTCGGGATCGAGCGCCAGCACGTCACCGGCCATCATGTCGACGAACCGCAGGCCGCCCCAGCGGTCGGACCACACGGGGCCCTCCCCGTGCTCGGCGACGGGGGCGGTCACGGTGTACGCGGCGATGGTCATGCCGATCTCCTCTGGCTGGGCTCAGACCTCCCATTGTCGATCACGACCGGCTGAATCCGTCACCGCCCCGTCGGCAGGAACCCAGGGTCGGTACGCGTCCGCACCTGGTGACGGTACCCCTGGGTGAGCCTCGCCCGACCCTGTCGCCGCGATCAGGGCGAGCAGGTGTCGAGCATCTCGATCAGCGCGGCCTTCTCCGCCTTCGTGATCCGCAGCGCGTAGTGCCGCTTGACGGTGATCCACGACCGGGCGTACGTGCACCAGTAGCCGATGACCGGCGGCCGCCACGTGATCGGCGTGCTGCCGCCCTTGTCGATGTTGGCGGTGGCGCTGACGGTGACCAGTTCGGGGCGGATCAGGTCGTTGGCGAAGGCGTGGCGCCGGGCGTCGGTCCAGGTGTCGGCGCCCGAACGCCAGGCGTTGGCCAGGGGGACCAGGTGGTCGACGTCGATCTTCGCCTCGCTGGTGAGCAGCTTGCCGTCGTAGCGGCTGTACCAGATGCCGGCCAGGACTCGGCAGGACGCGTCGCGCCGGACGGCCTCTCCGTCACGGTTCAGGACGATCTCTCGGGTGTCGCACGCCCCCCGCTGCGGGGCCCATTCGGGCATGAAGCGGATGTGGCTGTAGCCGTGGAGCGTGCCTCTCTTGGCGACGGCCAGGCCGTCGAGCGCCGTACGGGCGTCGGCCGCCGAGATCGGGGCGGGCATCGCGCGCGCGGTCGCGGCGGCGCCGGCCGGCGGGACGAGCAGGAGAGTCGCGAGGAAGGGGACCACGAACCGCCCTGAGAAGATGGTCATGGATTACCAGTAACAGCCACCTCGAAGGCGTGTCACGAAAAGTAATCGAGATGGCACCAAAAGTGACTCCATCAAGTGATTGACGGAGCGGCGGAGGCCGAACTAGTTTCGTTCCCATGAGAGACAGCGACCAGGTCAGCGTGATCATGAAAGTCGCGACGCAGCTCTTCGCGGCTCTCGGCTTCGACGGCACCTCCACCAGGCAGATCGCCGACGCGGCGGGCCTGAACATCGCCACCGTCAACTACCACGTCGGCGGCAAGCGGGAGCTCTACCTGGCCGTGATGGAGCGCGCCCACCAGGCCGAGCGCGCCGCCTTGGAGGGGGCGCTGGGCCGCCTGGACGGCGACGATCCGGCCGCCGGGATCCACCGGCTGATCGACGACTACCTGGACTTCTGCGTGGTCCATCCCGAGGTGCCGGCGCTGTGGATGCACCGCTGGCTCTCCGACGCCAGCGACCTCACCGAGCTCGAACGCCACTACGTCCAGCCGCTGGTGGTGATGGTGACCGATGCCCTGCGTCCTTTGGTCGGGTCCGGGGTGATCGACCGCGCGGTCGATCTGGAGTACGCCATGTGGTCGGTGATCTGGTGCGTGCACGGGTTCGCCAAGGGCGGCGTGCTGGACGAGGAGGGCCACCGCCGGAGCGGGAGCGACACGGTGGCGCTGCGCCGTTTCCGCGCCCACCTGCACCTGACCGTGCACCGTATGCTCGGGCTGCCCGGTGAAACTCCATGAACCTGCCTGAGACCGGGAGGACCATCGAGGAGTTGCTGGCCGAGGTGGCTCGGCTCAAGGAGCACGACCTGCCGGTCAGGGGCGGCCACGTGACCGCCTACGTCTACGACAGCGGACGGGACGGGGTTCACGAGGCGGCGGCCCGCGCCTACGCGGAGATGCTGGAGGTCAACTGCCTCGACCCGACGGCGTTCCCCAGCGTGGTGGAGATGGAGAAGCAGGTCGTCGGCGCCGTCGCCGACCTGCTGGGCGGTGGCCACGGCATCTTCACCAGCGGCGGCACCGAGTCGATCATGCTGGCGGTGAAGGCCGCCCGTGACGCGGCCGGGCGCGACCGGCCCAACCTGGTGCTCCCCGTCACCGCCCATCCGGCCTTCCGCAAGGCGGCGCACTACCTCGGGCTCGAGGTCAGGCCGGTGCCGGTCGATCCGGCCACGTTCAAGGCCGGTGCGCGGGCCGTGGCGGCGGCGATGGACGACGACACCATCCTGGTCGTCGCCTCGGCGCCGTCGTACCCCCAGGGCGTGATCGACCCGGTCGAGGAGATCGCGGCCGTGGCCGCCGCCGCGGGCGTCGGCTGCCATGTGGACGCGTGCGTGGGCGGGTGGTTGCTGCCGTGGCTGCGGGCGGCGGGCGCGGCGATCCCGCCGTTCGACCTGTCGGTGCCGGGGGTCACCTCGCTCTCCTGCGACCTGCACAAGTTCGGGTACGCCCCGAAGGGCGCCTCGGTCGTGCTGTTCGCCGACCCGGCGCTGCGCCGGAAGGCGTACTTCGCCTCGGCCGCCTGGCCCGGTTACACGGTCATCAACGCCACCGTGCAGAGCTCCAGGTCCGCGGGGTCGCTCGGCGGGGCGTGGGCCACGCTTCAGGCTCTGGGCCGCGACGGCTACCTGGCCCTGGGCCGGACCACGCTGGAGGCGACGGCCCGGTTACGCGCGGGCATCGCGGCGATCCCGGGGCTGCGGGTGCTGGGCGATCCGGAGACCTCCCTGGTGGCGTTCACCTCGCCGGAGCTCGACGTGTTCGTCCTGGCCGACGAGGCGCGGCGGCGCGGCTGGTACCTCCAGCCGCAGCTGTCCTACGCGGGCATCCCGGCCAACCTGCACATCACGGTCACCGGGGTGACGCTCTCGGGGATCGAGGCGCTGCTGAAGGTCATCGGCGAGTCGGCGGCGGCCGCCCGGACGCGCGGCCCGGCCGTACTCCCCGACGGGCTGATCGACCTGGTCGCGGACCTGGACCTGGAGGCACTGGACGACGCGGCCTTCGCCGAGCTGGCCGCGGCGGTCGGGGTGGACCTGCGGCCCGGCGCGGGCCAGCCGGAGATGGCGCTGGTCAACGCGGTCCTGGACGCGCTGCCCGCGCCCCGGCGGGAGGCGGTGCTGGTGCGCTTCCTGTCAGTGATCTACAGCTGACAGCCGGCGATGTACAACTGACGTTGCAGTCCCACGCATTCGAGAGGCGGACCTCGGCCGTCATTCCACGGAAGGACACGGAACATCCTCGGGAAGGATGTCCCCCGCCGGGCCACGCGGGACCGTGGAACCATGATTCGACTAGCCCGTATCGCCGCCTCGTGCGCCGTGGTCGCCCTGCTCGCCTCGTGCGGGACGGCCACCACGGCCACCCCGGCGGCCCACCCGACCCACGCCGGGGGACATGGGGCCAAGGTCGCGCCGGTGGCCGCCCCCTTACGCGACGGCGAGCGGTTCGAGTCCTTGACGATGGCGGAGCCCTACACGCCGAACGCCCCCAACGGCGGCACCGACGACTACCGGTGTTTCGTCATCGACCCCAAGCTGACGAAGCAGGCGTTCCTGACCGGAGCCCAGTTCCAGCCGCAGAACGCCGACATCGTGCACCACGCGATCTTCTTCCGGCTCGACCCCGGGCAGGCCGCCAAGGCGAAGACGCTCGACGACGGCGCTCCCGGTCAGGGCTGGACGTGCTTCGGCGGCTCCGGTGTGGACGACGCCTCCTGGGTGGCGCACTGGGCGCCGGGCACCAACGAGACGCTGCTGGACTCACGCTACGGCTACGCGTTGCCGCCCGGCAGCAAGCTCGTCATGCAGATCCACTACAACACGCTGAACGTGGAAGGCGCCCCCCAGTCCGACAAGTCGGGCATCCGGCTGCGGCTCACCGACAAGAAGCTGGAGCCGCTGGAGACGGCGCTGCTCCCTGGGCCGGTGGAGCTGCCGTGCACGCCGCAGGAGTCCGGCGCGCTGTGCGACCGGGCAGCCGCCGTCAAGGACGTGGCGCGCAGGTTCGGGCCGGAGTCCGAGGAGCAGCCCGACCAGCTGGCGAAGATGTGCGGGCCGGTCAAGCCGGGGCCGACGCAGCACTGCGACCGGCCCGTCCCGGGCCCCATCACGCTGCACGCGATGGCCGGGCACATGCACCTGCTCGGGCGCTCCATCAAGGTCGAGCTCAACCCCGGCACGCCCAAGGCGCAGACGCTGCTGAACGTCCCGAACTACGACTTCGACGACCAGGCGCTACGCGTGCTGGCCAAGCCGGTCACCCTCAAGAAGGGCGACATACTACGGGTGACCTGCACGCATGACGCCGGGCTGCGCGCGCAGCTGCCGCAGCTGCGCAAGCTGCGACCGCGCTATGTGGTCTGGGGCGAGGGAACCAGCGACGAGATGTGCCTGGGCCTCGCCATCTGGTCGAAAGCCACATGACGCAGGGGCGCACGCACACCGCCAGGCCGGTGTGCGTGCGCCCGTGGTCGGGTCAGCCGAGCATGACGTGATCCAGGCCGGGGGGCCGCCGCCCGCGGCCGGGATCGGGGTCAGCCCAGCGTGACCCGGTCCAGGTTGGGGCCGCCGCCCTCGGTCGTGGCCGTGAGGCGGATCGTGTTGGCCCCCGCCTGCAGGTCCACCGTGACCGTGCCGTCCGCCCAGGTGTCCCAGTTCGTGGTGGCGGGGAACGACCGGGTGGTCACCGCCGTGCCGTTCACCGCGACCTCCATCGGCCGGTCCACCGCCGTCCCGTTGGCGTACCGGATCGTCAGGGGCGTGGCGCCCGCGGCGGCCGCGTTGACGGCGAACTCGACGTAGGAGCCCACCAGGTTGTCGTAGTTGACGAAGCCGGT
The DNA here is from genome assembly GCF_020215705.1 of Nonomuraea aurantiaca. Lineage (GTDB taxonomy): Bacteria > Actinomycetota > Actinomycetes > Streptosporangiales > Streptosporangiaceae > Nonomuraea > Nonomuraea aurantiaca. Next base: position 22,526 of record NZ_JAIWNB010000030.1, read on the forward strand.
CCCGGTGAAGCCGGTGTGGTTGGACTCCGCCACGCCTTGTGAGATCGTCGCGCTCTCCGCCTGGTACTCGGTGCCGGTCGGGGTGGCGGCCGACACGTCGATGTAGTCCGCGTTCGGGCCGCCGTTCGCGGTGGTGGCCGTCGCGCGGATGGTGTTGGCCCCGGCGGTCAGCGGCAGCGTGAACGTGGCCGTCGCCCAGGTGTCCCAATCGCCCGTACTGGGGAAGTCGCGGGTCAGCGTGGTGCCGTTGGCGGTGATGGTCATCGGGCGGTTCACCGTCGTGCCGTTGGCGTACCTCAAGGTGACGTTGGCGTTACCCGCCGCGGTGGCGTTGACGGTGAACTCGACGTACGAACCGACGACGTTGTCGTAGTTGACGAAACCCGTGCCGGAGTAGCCCGCGTGGTTGGACTCGACGACGCCCTGCGAGATCGTCGCGTTCTCCGCCTCGTAGTGGGGGGTCGCGGTGGTGGGCCGGGCGCGGATGAGGCGGGTCTCGCCGGGGCGCAGGGTGGCGCTGTAGGAGGAGGCGACGGTGCCTTCCGAGCCTCCGGACCACAGGTTCGTGACCTCGGCCGGGCCGGTGAAGCCCACTTGCGACCAGGTGACGCTGACTGTGGAGTTGCCGGACGTACCGGTGTTGTAGAGCGCCACGATGTAGTCGCCGTTCGACTCTCGTTTACGCCATACCTGGTTGACACCACTGTTCACAACTCGGCCGGCCGCGACTCCGTCCTGGTCGACGGCGATGAGCCGGTCGTTGGTCAGCATGGCCAGGTCGGTCGAGGTGAGCGCGGTCAGGTCGGTGCCGAGCAGCAGCGGGCTGGAGATCATGGCCCAGTGCGTCATGTGCGTGCGCCGCTGGTCGGCGGTCAGGCCGACCTGGTCGCCGTTGCCGACCTCCAGGGAGTCGTAGTCGTTCCAGCCGCCGGGGCCGGCGTACTGCTGCCAGTTGGCGGCCGAGGTGAACCGGCTGGACACGTGCGACCAGTCGGTGAGGGGGAACCCGCTGCCGTTCGCGCCCGGACCGCAGTAGCACTCGACGTCGCCCTGGGTGCGCCAGCTGTTGGCCAGCCGCTTCCAGGTGGTGGCCTGGGCGATGGGCAGGTTGTTGGACAGCGCGAAGTTGATCGGCCGGCCGGTCTGCCGCAGCGCCTTGTCCCAGGCTTCGACGTCGGCGACCGTCGTCGCGTCCACGCCGTCGATCTTCAGGTAGTCGACGCCCCACGAGGCCATCTGGTTCGCCCAGGAGTTGATGAACAGCTGCGCGCCGGGGTGGGAGTAGTTCAGCCGGTACATGTTCTTGCAGTTGTAGTTCTTGTGCGTCTGGGAGGTGTCGGCGATGTCCTGCGCGTGGTAGGAGGTGCCCTCGACGGGCTTGTTGGCGGTGACGGCGTTCTTGGCGATGCCGGGCGTGACGTAGAAGCCGAACTTCAGCCCCTTGGCGTGCACGTAGTCGGCCAGCGCCTTGATCCCGCTGGGGAACTTGGCGGTGTCGACGGCCCACCGCCCGAAGCCGTCGACCTGGAAGCCGTTGGAGTCGCACTTCTGGTAGAAGTCGTCGAGGTTGACGTAGACGTAGCCGTGCGCGGCCAGGCCGCTGCTGACCAGCGCGTCGGCCTGGGCCTTCATCTTGGCCTCATCGGGCCAGCGCCGCACGAAGCTCCAGCTGCTCCACCCCATGGCGGGCCTGATCGACAGGCCGTTGTCGGACGCGGCCGCGGGCTGAAGGCCCACGAACAGGCCCGCCAAGAGCACCGCGACCGCCGCGACTATCCCTCTCCCTCTCACGGGATTCTCTCCTTTGCTCGTACGGCCGGCCCGGTGGGCGCCAAGCGCCGTACGGGGCCGGGGACTGTCCAGGGGAACGCTCCTCCGGTGGAGCCGGCGCGCCGCCGCGACGTGCGCCTTGTGGGCCGTGGCCTCCGTTGGTGCTGGCCGCCGTGCGAAGCGTCCGCGCCCGCACGACGGCCGGGGTTCAACCGATCGTGATGCGATCGAGGTTCGGACCGCCGCCGGCCGTGGTGGCGGTGGCGCGGATGGTGTTGGCGCCCGCGTTCAGCGGGACCGTGATCGACTTGGTCGTCCAGGTGTCCCAGTTCGCCGTCGGGTCGAAGGCGAGCTCGTCGGAGACGAGGGTGCCGTTGACCGTGACGTCCATCGGCCGGTTGGCCGCGGTGCCGTTGGCGAACCGCAGCGTCAGCGTGGCGTTCCCGGCCGACTCGGCGTTCGCCGAGAACTCGACGTAGGAGCCGGCGAGGTTGTCGTAGTTGACGAACCCGGTCCCGGTGAAGCCGGTGTGGTTGGACTCCGCCACACCCTGGGAGATCGTGGCGTCCTCGGCCTGGTAGTCGGTGGTGGTCCCGCCGCCGCCCGGGGTCACGTCCACGTCGATGTAGTCGATGTTGGGGTTGCCGTTCGCCGTGGTCGCTGTGGCGCGGATGGCGTTGGCCCCGGCGTTGACCGGGACCGTGAAGGTGTCGGTGGCCCAGGTGTCCCACGTGCCGGTGCTGCCGTAGTCACGGCTGGCGAACACCGTCGTGCCGTTGACCGCGATCGCCGACGGCCGGTTGGTCGTGGTGCCGTTGGCGTACGCCAGCTTGATCGTCGCCGTGCCCGCCGCGGCGGCGGTGACGGACCACTGCAGGTAGGACCCGGCGGCGTTGTCGCCGTTGACGTAGCCCGTGCCGCTGTAACCGGTGTGGGAGTTCTCGAAGATCCCCTGCGAGATCGTCGCGTCCTCCGCCTCGTAGCGGCCCGGCGGAGGTGTCGTGCCGCCGGCCGCGTACTGGCCGCCGACCCACGCCTCGTCCACCCGCCAGCGGGAGACGCCGTGGTGGCCGGTCTTGGTGAGCCTGACGTAGCGGGCGGTGGTGGCGGTCAGGTCGATGAACTGCACGCCGCGCGCGTTCGGCACGGTGCCGGTCTTGACCGCGCTCCCCCAGCTCGACCCGTCGTTGCTGACGTGCACCTGGTAGCCGGAGATGCGGGCCGACCCGGACGAGGGGTAGACGGTCGAGTCCTCCCGCTGGTTGACGGCCAGGTACTGGATCCGCTTGGCCGAGCCCAGGTCGAAGGTCAGGGACGCGGGCTCGGCGGCGTTGCTGTCCCAGTAGGTGAGGTAGTCGCCGTCACCCGCGGCCGAGGCGCCGTGGCCGCTGGTGGAGGAGCTCGCCGACAGCGAGACGCCGCTGTAGATGCCCTCACGGCCGCTGGAGATCACCTTGAAGACGGTGTCGTACGGGTCCCACGAGGAGATGCCGCTCAGCGTCAGCGTCCCGTTGGCCTGCGTGAACGTCACCGGCGAGCCGGTACGCAGGTTCGTCACCGAGCTGATCCGGTAGCCGTTGTCACGCACGGACAGCGTGCTGCCGGACGGCGGCGTGACGACGTGGATGTAGTGCCGGTTGGGATCGGTCTTGGAGATCGTGGTCACGCCGTGGGCGCCGTTGTTCCAGAAGCCCGGTTTGAGCCCGCCGAACATGTAGCCGCCGCCCTCGGTGCCGCCGAGCGACTCCCAGATCTCCTCCAGATAGGTGTTGGCGAAGTTGTTGAAGCTCACCTGCTGGGCGGGGAACTTGCCGTTGACCATCGCGGTCTCGGCCATCAGCGCCTTCACCGACGATCCGGCGTTGGTGATGAGCCGGCCCAGCGTGAGCTTGCGGTCCACCGCCTGGTCCGAGCCGCCGTACCACCAGGGGCCGCCGGTCGGCAGCTTGAAGTCGGCCTCGATCAGCCTCGGCAGCGCCGTGTAGACCGCCTGCGGGTAGTCGTAGGAGGGCGTCATGCCGGTCTTCTGCTCGTTGCTGATCATGTCCATGATCGGCGTGTCTTCGTTGTTGTTCGAGATCGTCATGTCCGAGCGCTGCTGGTAGATCTTGGCGTAGAGGTTGTTGCTCTCCCAGTAGGCGTTGTCGTTGTCGATCCAGAACCCGGCCAGCTTCGGATAGCGCTGCATCTGCTCGAAGAACTGCAGGTAGCTGAACTCCCCGAACCCGTCACGGGTGGTCAGGTCCACGTTGTGGCCGACGTAACTGGAGAAGGCCGAGGAGTTGAGCCAGTCGCCGGAGCTGAGCCCCTCGTTGTGCCACTGCGGGTCGTCGGTCATGTAGTTGATGACCTTCAGTCCCTGCGCGTCGGCGGCGTCGATCAGCTCGCCCAGGAAGTCCCGCGTGGTGCGGCACGAGCCGGGGATCGACGACGGGTACGGCCTGGCGTAGCCGAGCCTGCTGTGGAAGGTGGCCAGGACGATGTACTGGGCGTGCAGCTTCTTGGCCTCGTTGACCCAGTAGGAGGCACTCCAGCCGCCGTTGGTCACGTCGGCTTCCCAGCCGCTGCAGCTGGTGTGCTGCGGCGAGGTGCGCTCGCCCCAGTGCAGGAAGACGCCGGCGATCGAGTTGCGCAGGAACGCCTGCCGCGGGTGTTGCAGGTCGGCCCGGGCGGGAAGTGCGGTGAGCAGGCCGAGCAGGAGGGCGAGTACGGCGAAGACCGCCGTACGCGACACACGGGACATATGCGTGCTCCTAGGGTCCGGTGATGTCGAGGTAGTCGAGGTTCGGGCAGCCGTTGGCGGTGGTGGCGGTGAGCCTGACCGTGTTCGCGCCCGCGACGAGGGTGGCGTTGACGGTCTTGCTCGCCCACGTGGTCCAGGCGCCGGTGCCCGCGAAGCTCAGCCCCGAGGCGACGACGGTGCCGTTGACCGTGACGTCCATGGGCCGGTTGGCGGAGGTGCCGTTGGCGTACCGGATGGTGAGAGTCGCGGGGCCCGCGGTGCCCTGCTGGAACCCCCACTGGGTGTACGCGCCCGCCACGTTGTCGGAGTTGACGAAGCCGGTGCCGGAGAAGCCGGCGTGGTTGGACTCGACCACGCCCTGGGAGATCGTCGCGTTCTCCGCCTCCAGGCGGGTCGCGGTGACCTGCACCTGCTTGTAGGCCCGCATGTTGGTGAGCAGCATGTAGCAGTTCTGCAGCGAGCCCGAGGTGTCGCCGAGCGAGCGGTAGATGCCCCATTTGGGGCGGACCCGGTCGCCCAGGAACGTGTCGCCGGTCTTGGTGGCGTCGACCAGCGTGGTGCTCCCGTCGCGCAGCACCCAGCGGACCGAGCCCGCGCTGCCGTCGCCGATCTTGATCTCGTACTCGGCGTCGATCCACTTGTCCTGCAGCGGCTCCAGGTTGGTCCGGCCGACCAGGATGCCCTGCTCGTAGATCGTGTGCTCGATGGTCTGCACGCCGTTCACCCGGCGCAACGAGGTGGTCGTGATGGGCAGCCCGCCGGTGCCCGGCATCTTCGTCTGGCTGATGTGGGTGAAGGTCGTGGTGGCCTTCAGCGAGCTCGGGATGAACATCGAGTACGTGACCCGCCACGTCTCGCCCTTCAGCCACTGCAGGTAGCCACTGGGGTTGCGGGTGCCGGTCACCTCCTGGCGCTGCCGGTCGGTCATCGTGTCGCGGTCGACCGTGTGCATGTTGAAGCGGAAGTTGTTCCCTTCGGCGAAGATGTGCGGCTGACCGGCGGGGTGGGAGTCGGCGCGGTCGTCCTCGATCGTCTCGAACGCGCCGAGCCCGACCGACGACGCCTCCGGCGCCCACATGAGCTGCCAGGCGACCGCCGCCGCGGCCGGGCGGGCGGGCAGGTACGGGGTGAGGAGTGCGGCGCCTACGAGGGTCCCCAGCTGGCGTCGGGTGATGTCCATGGCTTCCTATCCGATGGTGATCTTGTCGAGGTTGGGGCCCCCGTTGGCCGTCGTGGCGGTCGTCCTGATCGTGTTGGCCCCCGCGGTGAGCTGGACGGTGAGCGTGGCGGTCTGCCAGGTGTCCCAGCTCCCGGTGCCCGTGAAGTCGCGGTTGACGGTGGTGCCGTTGACCGCGATGGCCAGCGGCCGGTTGATCGTGGTGCCGTTGGCGTAGCGGAGCGTCAGCGTGGCGGCGCCCGCCTGCGCGGCGGTCACGGTGAACTCGACGTACGAACCGGCGACGTTGTCGAAGTTGACGAAGCCGGCGCCGGTGAAGCCGGTGTGGTTGGACTCCACGACGCCCTGGGAGATCGTGGCGTCCTCGGCCTGGTAGTCGGTGCCGCCCCCCGAGGCCGGCGCCACGTCGATGTAGTCGATGTTCGGGTTGCCGTTGGCCGTGGTCGCGGTGGCCCGCAGCGTGTTGGCCCCGGCGTTGACCGGGACCGTGAAGGTGTCGGTGGCCCAGGTGTCCCACGTGCCGGTGCTCGCGTAGTCACGGGTGGCGAACACCGTCGTGCCGTTGGCCGCGATCGCCGACGGCCGGTTGGTGGTGGTGCCGTTGGCGTACCGGAGCTTGATCGTCGCCGTGCCGGCCGCCGCCGCCTCGAAGGCCCACTCGATGAAGGCGCCCGCCGCGTTGTCGCCGTTGACGTAGCCCGTGCCGCTGTAACCGGTGTGGGAGTTCTCGAAGACGCCCTGCGAGATCGTCGCGTCCTCCGCCTCGTAGCGGCCCGGCGGCGGCGGTGTGACCGCGCCCGGCAGGCCCCAGGCGGCGCCCGGCGTGGCGATCGGCACCGGCGCGATGACCAGGTCGGGGACCGCGCCCGCGTACACGAGCACCTCACGGTTCTTGGGCAGGGTGATGCCCAGGACGCCGCCGCCCAGGTCCGAGACCGTGGCCGGAGTGCCGTCGTCGAGCACCGCGGTGACCGTGCCGGTCAGGCCGTGGTCGAGCTTGAGCGGCTCACCCGCCAGGCTCCTGACCCGGACGAAGCGGGTGGTGCCCGCCTGCCGTACCGCGGAGACGAGGAAGGCGCCCTGCGTGCGGAAGTCGTGCAGCGTGACGTCGGGCCACGAGCCCGGTACGGCGGGGAAGACGCGGACGACGCCGCCCCAGCTCTGGCAGAGCAGGTCGTGGATCGACTGCGAGGCCGACAGCGGTGTCTCGATGACCGGTCCGGCCTCGGTGTAGTGGGTGTTGGCCCGGCATGGATACGACGTCGAGGGGTCGAAGAACTTCAGCAGGTAGGACAGCGCCGTGTCGCCCCGCCGCATCATGGCGTACATGGAGGCGGCGCCGGTGTAGCTGTAGCCGCGGTGGGCGCCGGTCAGGGCGTGCCACCGGACGATCGACTTCTCGATCAGCGAGCGGTTGCCCGTCTGATCCCAGTTGACCAGGTAGAGGGGATAAATCATCAAAAGGTGGGAGTAGTGGCGGTGGGACTGCGCGTACGGCGTGCTGCCGCCGATCATGTAGCCGTTCGTGTCCGTCGGGTACGACACGAGCGTGCTGAGCACCTGCTGCCACTTGGTCTTCAGCGGGTCGTCGATACCCAGGCGGGCCGCCGAGTCGAGCAGCGTCTGGCAGCCCCACCTGATGAGGGCCAGGTCGTAGTTGGTGTCCTGCGGCGGGACGGTCGGGTACTCGGGCGACAGCGTGCTCGGCAGGTGCAGCTTGCCGTCACTGCCACTGGCCAGGAAGTGCAGGTAGTAGTTGATCGCCCGGCGCAGCAGCGGGAACAGCGTGTCCCTGAGCAGCCCGTCGTCCATCGTGTGCCGGTAGGACAGCCACACGTTGTGCAGCGCCCAGGTCAGGTCGCCGACCTCGGCGCCGCTGCCGGGCGTGCCGACGCTCCGGTTGGCGAACATGTCCGAGCTGCGGCCCACGCCCGAGGAGTCGCTCCGGTACGCGCTGGGCACGTTGGCGGTCAGCTGCGCCCGGTTCTGGTCGAGCGTGCTGGTGACCGAGTCGAGCTCCAGGTGGTTGGAGCCGTGGATGAGCCAGTACTCCAGCTGCACGTTGAGGTTCCACCACACGCCGGGCCACGGGGTGGGCTCCAGCCATGGGCCGGTCGTCGCCATCACCGGCGCGCCCGCGCGGGTGGCGGAGGCCACCTTGTAGAGCTGGATCCAGTGGAAGCTCTGCAGCCGCTGGTGCGGGATGGACACGAAGCTCTTGCGGTAGAAGGCGTGCCACCAGGTCCGGTGCGCCGCCCGCAGCGTGTCGTACGAGCCCGCGTTCTGGATCCGGCCGAGCGAGGTCGTCTCGGCCGCGGTGTTGGACGGGAAGCTGTGGGCGACCGACAGCAGCAGGAGGTTGCCGCTCTGCCGGTAGGCGGTGGCGGTCTGCCCTCCCCCGGCCAGCCCCTGGAGCACCTGCTTGACGTCGCCGGTGGTCTTGGTGGTGTAGGCCGGGTTGTGCGTGTAGCCGGACGGCGGATCCTCCGACGCCTGCCTGGGACTGTCGGCCACCTCCGGGTGGAAGGTCCACCGGACCTGCTCACCGCCCGTGACCGAGGCGCTGGCCACGAACGTCTCGTCATGGATGAACGCGGTGAACGTGATCTTCCCCGACGAGGTGGTGACGGTACCGGTCAGCTCGGCGTCCCACAGGCTCAGCCGCCAGTCGACGGCGGTGATGGTGCCGACGGGGTCGAGCGTGAGATGGCCGACGGGCAGCCTGCAGGTGCCGAACCCGCTGCCGAACTCCGGCCGGTGGTCCTGGACGCGGCCGTGCTGGGTGGTGAAGCGGATCTTGTTGGCGTCCGGCTCCTTGTAGATCATGCTGCCGAGCAGGCCGTCGCCCAGGAACGGGCCCTCGTGCCAGACCGTGGGCAGCTTGCCCCACAGCAGGTCCTGCTCCCGCAGGAACGCGGCCCACTGGGCGTCCGAGGTCATCCGGACGTCGAGCGTCCAGGGCGCCGACCGCGCCTCGGCACGAGCGGGGATGGCGGTGGTGCCGCTCAGCGCCGCCGTGGCCAGGGTGCCAAAGGCGCCGCCCAGCACCACCCGGCGCGTCGGCTTACTCTCACTGTCGTCAGGTTCCATCACGCGAGGTTCTCCAGCTGCTGTGGGGGGTGTGCTCCGGGGGGACAGGCGGGCGCGCCGAAGCGCCGCCGCCAGGCGGGGGGGCGTGCGTCACAGGGGGGTGGAGCGCCAGATCACCAGTGCGTCACTGGATGTTGGAGCGCCTGATCACGTCGGCGTCACCGTTGCCGTTGTTGTCGGAGTTGGTGGAGCCGAACCAGATGGCACTGGCGTTCGGCACCTTCTCCACCGCGCGGAGCCGGCCGTACGTCCCGTTGAAGTAGGAGTTGACCGTCGAGACGTTCTCGCCGTTGAGCACGATCCGCCACAGCCGCTGGCCGCGCAGCGCCGCCATGAACACGGTGTTGTTGACGATGGCGATGCCGCTGGGCGAGGCCTCCGAGACACTCCACGTGTACTTGGGATTGGTCATGCCGGAGGTGCTGCAGGTGCCCTCACAGGTGGGCCAGCCGTAGTTCTTGCCCGGCTGGATCAGGTTGAGCTCGTCCCTGGAGGAGTTGCCCAGCTCCGACTCCCACAGCCGACCGGCCGAGTCCCACGCGAGACCCTGCGGGTTGCGGTGGCCGTAGCTGTAGACGCGGGTGTTGAACGGGTTGCCCGGAGCGGCCGCGCCCGTCTTGGTGATGCGCAGGATCTTGCCGTTGAGCGAGCTGAGGTTCTGCGCGTTGCTGCTCTGCTGGGCGTCGCCCGCGGTGACGTACAGGTAGCCGTCGGGGCCGAACCTGATGCGGCCGCCGTTGTGGTAGCGGTTCTTGTCGATCATGCCTTGCAGGATCGCGCTGTAGCCGCTGAGCGTGGTGCCGTTGAAGTTCATCTTCGCGATGCGGTTGCCCTCGGAGGCGGTGTGCATGAAGAACACCTCCTGGTCGGTCGTGCCGTTCCAGGTGGGCGAGAAGTCGAGGCCCAACAGGCCGCCCTCGCCGTCGGTGGTCACCACGTTGGGCACGGTGCCGACCTGCGTCTTGGTTCCCGACGGGGTGATCTTGAATACCTTGAACGAGTCCCGCTCGGTGACCAGCGCGTACGAGCCGTCGGGCGCCCAGGAGATGTCCCAGGGGATGTCCCAGCCGCCGGCGATCGTGGTCGGCGTCTGCGGCACGGTGCCGCAGCCGCCGGTCGTGAACGAGGCGGAGGCCGCGCTCGGCGTGGAGAGCTGGTTGGCGCTGTCCCGCGCGACAACGTCGAGCGTGTAGGTGTGCGCGCATTCCAGCGCCACGCTGCTGCTGGTCGCGGGCGGCGTGCCGGTGACCGTCTGCAGCACGGTGCCGGTGGCGTGGTCCCGGATCAGGTAGGCGCGCACGCCGTTGTCATCGGTCGAGGCGGCCCAGGTCACGGTGGCCGAGGTGGGCTGCACACCGGTCACGGTGGGCTGGCCGGGCTGCGACGGCGGGTTGTCCGCGGGCGCGGGCAGCGTGCGGCAGTTCACCTCCGGGCTGCTCAGCGACACGTTCCCGGACGCGTCCCGGGCGAACACCGAGATCTGGTACGGGAAGTCGGCGTTCAGCCCCGTCACCGTGTACGGCGGCGCGGGCGCGGTGGCGATCTGGGTGCCCTGGTGGAAGATGTCGTAGGCCACGACGCCGACGTTGTCGGTCGACGTCGGCCAGTCCAGCCGGATGCTGTTGGAGGTGATGTCACTGCACACCGGCTGACCAGGGGCGGTCGGCTTCTCGGTGTCACCGGGGCCGCTGACGCGCAGCCGGTCGAGGTTCGGGCCTCCGTTGGCGGTGGTGCCGGTGGCTCTGATCGTGTTGCCGCCGGCGTTCAGCGTGGCGTTGAGGCTGATCTCCTGCCACGTGGTCCACGCGCCGGTGCCCGGGAAGGACTGGCTGGCCGCGATGGACGTACCGTTGACCGTGACGCTCATCGGCCGGTCCACGGTGGTGCCGTTGGCGAAGCGGAACGTCAGGGTCTGCGGCCCGGTGGTCGCGGCGCTCACCGCGAACTCGACGTAGGAGCCGGCCACGTTGTCGTAGTTCACGAAACCGGAGCCGGTGTAGCCCTCGTGGTTCGCCTCCACGACGCCCTGCGAGATCGTGCCGCTCTCGGCCTGGTAGTCGGTGAAGTTCGAGGACGAGGCGACCTCGGCCTCCAGGTAGTCCCAGTTCGGGTTGCCGCCCGCGCTACTGGCGGTGGCCTTGATCGTGTTGGTGCCGGCGACGACCGGCGCGGTCAGCGTGACCGTCGCCCAGGTGTCCCAGTTGGCGGTGGCGTTGAACGCCCGAGCCGCGGCGACGACGGTGCCGTTGACCGCGATGTCACTCGGCCGGTTGGCGCTGGTGCCGTTGGCATAGCGGAAGGCCAGCGTGGCGGTGCCCGCGCTGGGCGCGTTGATGGTCCATTCGACCGAGGATCCGGCGACGTTGTCACCGTTGACGAAGCCGGTGCCGGAGTACCCGGTGTGGTTCGACTCCACGACGCCTTGCGAGATCGTGGCGCTCTCCGCCTCGTATCGGGTGGGCGCCGCGGCGGCCGGAGGGGCCACGACCGTCAGCGCCCCGGCGACGAGCGCGAGGACACCGGCGAGAACGCGGTACCTGCGTAAGTTCATTCGATCACTCCTGCGGGGGTGGTATCTCGGCGAGAGATTGGAGCTTTTCATCGTGTTCCCACAAATAGTCACAACCGTCAACAGATTCCCGATCTTGGAACGCTCCAATCTTTAGGAAACTTTCCTAACCCCTCTTATGGTCATCCGGAGCAGAGGTCGGATGTCATGACGCCCTGGACACGGAGAGAGCCGGGATGTTTGGCTATGCGGCAGGCGAAAGGTTGGATCTGTCTCTCGACGCACTTAAAGGCGCGCCAGGTATTTCACCGCACTCAGCGCAGCCGGGAGACATCACAGGTCAGAAGCTCACAGGTGAGACATAGGATGTCTTACCTGTGGCGCTCACCAGCGTAGGGAGAGTCCCTTGCCCCTCAGAATCCGACATCGAGCGGTGGCCGTGGTGGCCCTCGGTGCCCTGCTGATCCAGCCCGTGCCCGCGGCCCTCGCCGCGGCCACGCTCCACGAAGCCGAGACCGCCACCATCTCGCAGGGCGTCGTGGAATCCAACCACGCCGGGTTCACCGGCACCGGTTTCGTCAACTACGACAACGTGAGCGGCTCGTCGGTCGAATGGGCGACCGACTCGCCGCAGGCGCAGCAGGTGCGGCTGATCTTCCGGTACGCCAACGGCACCACGGTGGACCGGCCGATGAGCGTCACCCTCAACGGCACGACCATCGCGACCGGCCTGTCCTTCCCCGGCACCGGGGCGTGGACCACCTGGCGGACGGTGACCGTACAGGCCTCGTTGGCCGCCGGCCCGAACACCGTACGGGCCACCGCGACGACCGCGAACGGCGGCCCGAACGTCGACTCGCTCACCGTCGACGACGGCACCACGGGCGGCGGGACCGACTGGTCCAAGGCCGTCATCGACTCCACGATGGCCCGCTTCACCCCCAGCTCGCTGGGCGGCTGGAGCTACCCGCAGGGCCTGTACCTGTGGGGGCAGTATCTCGTCTGGCAGCGCACCGGCGACGCCCGCTACCTGCAGTACATCAAGGACTGGGCCGACCGGTTCGTCGACGGCTCGGGCAACATCTCCAACAGCTTCAGCAACCTCGACAGCATGCAGGCGGGCAACGTCCTGCTGGCCCTGTTCAAGGAGACGGGCCAGGCCCGCTACCGCACCGCCGCCACCAAGATCCGGAACCGGCTGAACACCTACCCGCGCACCTCCGACGGCGGCTGGTGGCATTCCACCTCCGACTCGCGGCAGGGTCAGCTCTGGGGCGACGGTGTCTACATGGTCGATCCGTTCCTGGCCCGCTACGGCGCCTGGGTCGCGGGCGACACCTTCACCAGCACCGAGCCGGCCAAGCAGATCGAGGTCTACCACAGCCACCTGCGCCGCACCTCGGGCACGGCGGCCGGGCTGCTCTACCACGCCTATGACGAGCCCGGCGGCCTGACCGCCTCCTGGGTGAAGCCGTCGCTGGGCAACACGAACGGGATCTCGTGGTGCCGGGCCATGGGCTGGTTCGGCATGGCCACGATCGACATCCTCGACCTCATCCCCGCCGACCACCCCCGCCGGGCCGCGTTGATCAACATCGTGCGCGACCTGGTGCCCGCCTACGCCCGCTGGCAGGACCCGGCGACCGGACGGTGGTTCCAGGTGGTCACCGAGACGACGAACTCGGCCAACTGGACCGAGACGTCCTGCTCGGCGATGTACACGTACACGATCTCGAAGGCGGTCGAGCGCGGGTACGTGGACGCCTCCTACCGCGCCAACGCCGACCGGGGCTACCAGGGGGTGCTGAACAAGATCTCACTCGGCCAGGACGGCCGGACGAACCTCGTCGACGTCAGCGAGGGCACCAACGCCAGCGACTCGCTCAGCTACTACTTCAACCGGGGGCGCCCGGTGAACGACTTCCACGGGCTGGGCGCCTTCCTCATCATGAACGAGCAGATGATGCGGGTCGGACCCGGCAGCTGACCCTCGCGGCTCCCCTGGGACCGGCGCGCCCGCGTCGGTCCCAGGGTGGCCACGCACCCGATGGAGTCGTGATCAAAATGTTCCTGCTACTCCGCGATCATCACCCATATCCGACCTACGCTACGACGGACGGCGCACGGGGATGGGGATCGCATGGGGACCTTGATGACGCGGATGGCCGCTGCCTTGAAGGGAGAGGTCCGGGCCGACGAGCTCGAAGCGTACCGGCGGGCAGGCGGGATCGTGTACACCGAGCTGGAGCAGGCTGAAAGCCTCCGGCGCCGGTTGGCCCTGGAGGGGGTGAACCTGTGGCACGGCCCGCAGGGAGCCGCCGGGCAGCTGCTGTGCGTGTGGAACGCGTTCGTCCTCCAGGCCATCGGCGAGCACCTGCTGGACGCCGACTACACCGCCGACCCCCGCACCTCCGGATTCGTGCCGCCGGTGACCGCCCACCAGGTGGGCGCGTGCTTCGCACAGGTCGAAGGCTGGGTATCGCGGACGCGGCAGGCGGCGGGCAATCCCGGCTACCTGGTGGAGCGGGAATTACTCCTCCCGGCCGACCTGCCGGAGTGGGCCGAGGCCAGCCCGTGTCCACTGCCGCACCTGCACGGCATGCTGGCCGCGTCCCGCTCGATCCGCCGGCATGCCGAGGTCGCGCTCGGCGTCTTCGAGCAGACGGTCGCCGACGCCGACCGGCACCTGGACGCGTTGCGGCGGCTCAGGCAGCTCGCCGCCGAGGCCGCGACCGCCGCCGACTACGCCGAGGGGCTGCTGGACACCGACCCGAACCCGCGGATGCACGAGGCGATCGAGCAGCGGCTGCAGCGGGCGCTGGAGATCTACTACCACCTCGGCCAGCTGACCGCGATGCCGCAACTCATCGCCGGCTACAAGGGGGTGGACGCGAGACGGGCCACGCCTCCCGTCGCGGTGCCGCCGGTGAACGCCCGCGCTTTCGATCCCTGGTGCCTGACCGACCCGCAAAGACGCGGCGTCTGGCAGGCGGATCCCCGTGCCCGGCAAGCGATCAAGGAGATGTGGGAGTACGACCCCGACCGCGCCCACACCCTGCGTATCCAGGCCGAGATCGACGCCGCGTTCGCCAGTGGCGCCATCACCTACGCCACCGACGCCGGGGGCAAGCCGTACGGCAGCTACTACTGCTGCCCGTGGGCGGCCGTCTACCTGGTCAGACGCCCGATCGTCATCGGCGGTACGCGGCTTCGGACGATGCAGCAGTTCACCTACGAGGTGTCGGCCGAGGACGTGCCACGCGGCGGCCGGTTCGTCCGCGAGATCATCGTGTCCAACTTCAAGCCCACGGACGAGGTCGACTACTGCGACCCCGACGGCCTGCACGGAGACTGAGCAGCTCTATCACCCCTCGCCGAGTGCCGAGCATGCCGGACCGGTCGGTTCCACACATGCTCGGGCACCCGGCGTGGTCGCCGGTCGCTCGTGGCTCGTGGCTCGTGGCTCGTGGCTCGTGGCGGAGGCTAGTGGCCCATCACCGGCCTTATCCCGGCGCTCGGGATCGGCAGATGCTCGCGGATGAGCAGCCAGCTCGCGGCCAGCACCCACAGCGCGGTGAGCACCCCGGGCACGATCGCCACCAGCGCGCCGCCGGGCGCCAGCGGACCCCCGGTGCTCGCGACCGTGAACGCGCTCAGGACGCTGACCACGGCGACGATGATCGCGCACCAGGCCATCCACTGCGGAAACACGCGCGTGCGCATGATGGCGGCGGCCGAGGCCCCGAAGGGCACGGCCAGCGCGATTCCCATGATGGCGTCCATCACGGTCAGCGCGATATAGGGCCCTGCGGCGATGGCCAGCAGCGGCCGATGCGTGGTGACCGCGTAGGTCATCCCGGCGAACACGGATATGCCGATGAATCCGGTGGCGGCGAGGACAACGTATCCCGCGAGCACCATCGCGGGCGCGTCACTGGTCTCGTCCGAACGACGGAAGACGGTGGCCAGCGCCACGCCGAACCACAGGAACAGCGCGGTCGCGATGGCGTACAGCAGTGCCGCCGCCATGACCTGGCCCCGGCGCTCGGCCAGATATCCCGAGATCGTCATCGCGGACTCCGTGATCTGCGGCACGTTGCCCATCACCAGGCGTCCGATGAGTGCGACCACCACGGCCGCGACGCCTGCCACTCCACCCCAACGGAGCTCATGGCTCTGTTTCATCGAAATCACCTCCTACCTGCCATTATCCGGCGCCCTCGCTGAGTTTGGCCGGGCCGAAGGCCCCAATCTTGCGAGGCGGCCCACGCGTTGATCAGACCTTGCCGCTCTTCTGCAGCGCCTGGGTAAGCTCTTCCTTGGTCATGGATGAGCGGCCCGGGACCTTGGCCTCCTGGGCGCGGTGGTACAGGTCCTCCTTGCTCGGTTCCTTGGCTCCTCGGTTCGGCTTCCTCGACTTGCTACCGCCCCCAAGCTTGCTACCGCTGCCCGCCTTGTGACCGTTCCCCACCGGAAGACCGTGCTGGATCTCCTGCGCCTTGCGTTCGCTGAAGGCTCGGCCGAGCTCGTTCAGGCGCTCGCGGGAAACCGCCTTCTTGAGCGCTGGGAGGATCTCGCTCTCCTCCTCCTGAACGTGGTGGGTGACCGCCTGAACGAGCTCGTTCAGCAGCGTGTCGAACTCCGCCGTGTCGGTGTCGACGTCCAGGAGGCTGAGCAGCATCCGCTCTGCCTGGTGGTGTTCCTCCGCTCCCTCTCGGACCTGATCCTTCTCACTGGGTACGGTCTTGGCGATCTCCGGGTAGACCAGTTCCTCCTCCCCTCTGGAGTGAGCGACGAATTTGGCGGCAAGTTCGGCCAGGAGGGCCGGACGATCCTCGGTGTCCTTCTTGAGCCGGCCGAAAAGCCGCTCCACGTCGCGATGGTCTGACTTGATCATGCTGATGGCGTCCAATGTCATGGCTCCCCCTCTCTGGCGCCCCGTTACCCGGCAAGGACGGTCGTACGCGAAGTTGGAGGACAACGGAGCAGTTGTTTGCGCTTCTTGGACACGGGCCGGGCACGCGACGCGGACACCGCTCATTCGCGCGGCGCGAGTTGCCGCAGGAACGCCCGCACCACGGCCTGTCGGCCCGCCGCCGGGCTGCGCCACAAGTGATCCGCTCCAGAGGCCAACCGCCGCGCCGGGCCTGCGCCGCGTCGTTGTCGGTGCCCGGCCAGCGCTCCTCGTACGGAAACGTCGTTTCGAACATCGCCTCGAAGAGCTTGCAGCATCAACATCCCAGTCGATCAGCTTTCCGTTGCGGCTGACACGCCGACGCTCTGCAGGACGGTCGCGGCAGATCGCTCCCGCGGAAATGCGAGCACGGCGCGGTTGCCGCCGACCGTCCCGAAAACCGTCTTCGGGATGGCGGCATAAAGCCTCGATACGCGCGCCGTCCTGGAATACCTGCTGTCGACGTGCCGGAGATTTATCGGTGAAAGGTCTACGACAGCGTGGCGACAGCGATCGTTGCGATGATTCTCAACATGTCGGCAATCGACCGAAGGACGATCTGGTCGTAAGCACGCCGACGCGGAACTGCGAGTGACACAACGAATTGGTGAAATCACCAACGGCGCCAACCAAAAGGAGGAAAGAGAAAAGGCACACAAATGCGCCGGCTGGTTGGGTGGCCCACAATCGGCCATCCGGCATGGCGATCAGCAGGTACACGTAAAAGAGAGGATCACCACAATGGTACGTGTAGAGTCACGCAATCTCCTGGCCCGGATGGGGGCGATCCTGGCCGTGGCTGCGGTTGCGGTCTCGCTCGGCCCGGTCAAGGCCGATGCGACGGCCGCGGGGACAGGGGCAGACCGCTACTGCGCCGTTCTCATCGGTAAGTCGACGGAGGAAAAGCCCTCGCCGGTGCTTGCTCGCGCTTGCGATGACAGCTCGGCCGCCAATGCGCGGGAGAAGATGCTCCAAGTGACGTCGAAAGACGGCTCGAACTCGACAATGAAGCCGCTCGCGGCCGACCTTTTGATGACCTGGTATTCGGACACCGATTACCACGGGGCGTCGACAAACGTCTTCGGCGACGACGGTCCGTGTGACCGCGCGGGTTACCGGCTAGACGTGAACAACACCACGTTCGGCCTCTGGAGCCACATCCTCAGCTCGGCCCGAGGCTCAGGTCCTTGCAACACCGCGAGGTTCGCCAACAGAGCGGGCACCTCCTCCCAGGAGTTCGGGTTGCCGGTGCCCTACCTCGGGTCGCTCCTGAACGACAATGTCGGGACCATCTGGGTCTACAACCGCTGAGCAGTACCCGGCTTCACGCTCCATTCCGTGGGTTCCAGGGCTGAGATGCCCTGGGACCCGCAACGTTGATGCGATCTCTCTTATCCCCCAGGCGGCCACCGCCAGGGCGCCATGCGGCGGCGGAACGCAGCAAGGCGGATGGCACCTGGACATACCCACCGCGGGCCTGCCAGAAGGTGGGGCATCATCTTGGGCGCCCGGGCTGCGGCCTCGTAGGGTTGCATCCACGGAAGTGGACGACGGCGACCGGCACTCCAGCGCGCTGCGCAATACCTCAACCGGATGCTCGACTGCCTGTACCACTGCCTGCGGAGACGCAAGATATACGACGAACCATGGGCCCTTCCGGTTCGCCAGAACGTCACGGCCTGACGTGTCGGGTACAGGCGATCAGATCAAGATCAAAGGTTGTCCGGCAAGTGCCATGGCAGGACGACCGGCTCTGCCGGGAGGTCTCCGCCAATGAGACGTTCCAGCAATGGAGCAAGCTCCCCCGGCACGACCGGTTCGGTTGCCGAGGCGAGCTCAGACGGCGTCCACCAGTGGAAACGGTCGGTCACCGCGCGTTCTTCCTCGTCCATACCGGAGGTATCCACCTCCAGCTCATGCACACGCAGCACGAAGTAGGAGTCGTGTCCGAAAAAGTCCTCGCCGTGCATGGACCATGTCCCTGAACTTGTCGCCACCACCGGTCCAAGAGCCTCTGGGTCTACAACATGACCGAGCTCCTCACGTAGCTCCCGGGCAGCCGCTTGCCGCGGGCTTCCCCGGGGTCGATAGCGCCTCCGGGCGTGAACCATGCGTAGAAAGGAGCCTCCACCTGGAGCAATAAGCCGCGGTAGAGCAGAAGCCGATCGACATGGTCGATCAGTAGCACACGGGCCGACGATCGAGAGATCATCCTGTACATAGAAACGATCATATGGAGGGCGGCGGCACCAGCCCTACCCTCGAAAACTCGCTCGCCAGAAGAAGCCGCCTGTTCCAAATCCCCTTGTCACGGCCATGACTTGACGCTTGGGCAGATACGGGACCCGGCTTGGGGGGCCCCTTCACGATCATGCGCCCAGGTCGGTGTAGCGGAGCGGGGTCCAGCGGTGGGCGGGCAACACACGGTGACCGGTCGGGTGTGGTCGCTCTCGGCGCGGCGGGCCGTCCAGCGCAGCGCCGCCCAGTGCCGGCGGTAGCTGGAGGGGCCCAGTGGCGGTCATCCAGTACAGGCCAAGCCCTTGGAATGGTAGGACCACAACGTCTGCGTCGACAGATAGCACACGCCGAACTTTTGGCGTTGTCGTTTCCCACGCTGTCCACTGGTCTCCACTGCGGCTAGGCGGCAGGGGTTGCCGCTGCGACGCTGGTGGCGGCGCGGATGAAGGCGGCGACCGCGGGTGAGCGGGAGTGTTGCGGCCAGGCGAGGGCGAGTTCGAGGGGTGGGAGGTCTGCGACGGTCCGGTAGGCGATGCCCGGGCGGGGATGGCGGCGGGCGACCGAGACGGGCGGAAACCAGATGATGCTGCCGACCTCGATGAGGCTGAAGATCTGTGACATGTCCAGGCGCCGGGGGCGGTCAGCGGGGGAAGCGTTGCTCGTGGAGCGGGGCGATTGCCCGTCCTGGCCGGCGGGTGATCCGTCGGGGAGGATTCTGCCGCCAAGGTCGGCCAGGCGCAGTTGAGGACGATCGGCGAGCGGGTCGGTCGCCGCCAGCGCGACCAGCCGGGGTTCGGACAGCAGCGGTTCGCTGTCCAGGCCGTGGTCGTCGAAGGGCCGCGGCAGCAGCGCGATGTCAGCACGCCCCTGGCGCAGGGCCGGCAGCTGTTCCCCGCGTCCGCCCAGGACGAGATCCACCGGGAGGGCGGCTTCCTGTGTGCGGTAGGCGGCGAGGATGGCGGGGAGGAGCCCGCCGTCGTAGTCTGCCTTCAACGCCACGCGCAGGACAGGCGTGGTCTTTCCCGCGTTGCCGGCTCGCTCCGCGGCGGCCGTGATCGCGTCGAGGGCGATGCGGGCATCCTCCAGAAAGGTCTGCCCCGCCGGGGTGAGCCTCACCTGCCGGGTGGTGCGCTCCAGAAGCTGGACGCCAAGCTGTCGCTCCAGATTGCGGATCGCGCGGGACAGCGGCGGCTGGGCCATGCCCAGTCGTTCCGCGGCGCGTCCGAAATGCAGCTCCTCCGCGACGGTCATGAAGTAGCGGAGCTGCCGCACCTCAAGGTCACTCATACCTTCAGGGTATCAGTGCGATCCGAATTGATCCTTCTGATTCATCGCCGACGCGCCTTTACTGGGCAGCGCCAAGAGGAACCATGAGGGCCCGGCCGTTCGTCCGTCGTGCCCATGGTCGCCGCTCATGTGCGATGGGGAGCTGTCGTGATCGTTGTTACTACGCCCACCGGTCAGATCGGCGGGCAGGTGCTCAAGCGTCTCGTGGCCGAGGATGCGCCCATCCGGGTGGTGGTTCGGGACGCTGCCCGGCTGCCCGTGGCATTGCGTGAGCGGGTCGAGGTCGTCGAGGGCTCGCACGGGGACCCGGAGGTGGCCGCGAAAGCGTTCGACGGTGCGCGGGCCGTGTTCTGGCTGACGCCGCCAGACCCGCGGGCGCCCTCGCTGGAGTCGGCCTATCTCGACTTCACCCGGCCGGCGTGCGAGGCCCTGCGGGTCCAGCGGGTCGAGCGGGTGGTCGGCATCTCCGCCCTGGGCCGCGGCACACCGCTGGCGGACAATGCCGGACATGTGACGGCTTCGCTAGCCATGGACGACCTGATCGGGAGCACGGGCGTGAACTACCGAGCTCTGACCATGCCCTCCTTCATGGACAACGTGCTGCGCCAGGCAGAACTGATCAAGACCCAGGGCACGTTCACCTCGCCCATCCGTGGCGACCGCAGGATGCCCGCATGCGCGGTCCGCGACATAGCCTCGGTCGCTGCGGATCTGCTCCTGGACGAATCCTGGAGCGGTGTCGGCGAGGTACCTGTGCTCGGCCCCGAGGACATCTCCTTCGACGAGATGGCGCAGATCATGACTGAGGTGTTGGGACGTCCCGTGCGCTTTCAGCAGGTCCCCGGTGAGGCGTTCAAGGAGCGGATGACGCGGTTCGGCGCCTCCGAGGCCATGGCGCAGGGGCTGCTCGACATGGCACTGGCCAAGGACGCCGGTCTCGACAACGCGGTGGCGCGCACCCCGCAGACGAGCACACCGACCAGTTTCCGCCAGTGGTGCCAGGACACCCTCCTCCCCGCCGTCACCGGCCGATCCGCGGAAGGAGCAGACTCATGAGCGATGTACGAACACGCGGCATGATGACCGAACGACAGGTCACGTCCATGCTGGAGGGCTTTGCCGACGCCTTCAGCCGTCAACGGCGCTCCCCGATCCTGCACACCCCCGCTGAGCAGGGACTGGACTGGGAGGACGTCACCTTCCCCGCGCGGGACGGTGTGCCCTTGGAGGGCTGGCTCATCCCCGCCCCGGGCTCGGACAGGCTCGTCATCGCCAACCACCCCATGGGTTTCACCCGCTCCGGCCTGCCCGCCCACCTGGAACCGTGGCACGCGCAGTGGGCGGCCAGCGGCAACGGCTTCGAGATCGACTTCACCCCCGACTACAAGATCCTCCACGATGCCGGATACCACGTGCTCGCCTATGACCTGCGCAATCACGGCCACAGTGGTGAAGGCAACGGTGGGATCACCTCCAGCGGCATCTACGAGGCCCGCGATGTCGCCGGTGCGCTGGACTACGTACGACGCCGTCCCGACACGCGTGACACAGCCATCGGCCTGTTCAGCCGATGCCTGGGGGCCGGCTCGACCTTCGCCGCCATCACGCAGTTCCCCGACGCGTTCGACGGCGTACGCTGCCTACTCGCGGCCCAGCCCGTAACCGCTCGCGTCATCATCGGACGGCGCCTGGCCCTGATGGGACTCTCCGACCGTCTGGACCAGCTCGAGCAGCTCATCGTCGCGCGCACGAGCATCGGCTTCGCCCGCCGCGACCCCGCTCAGTGGGCGAAGAACATCACCATTCCCACCTATCTCTACCAGGTGCACGACGACGTGCTCACCCACCCGAGCGACGTACAGACCATGTTCGACAACATCCCCACCGCCGACAAGAAGCTGCAGTGGATCGAGGGCACCACCGCCCGGTGGGACGGCTACCTGGAGTTCCAGCGCCGCCCGGCACCGATGCTCGACTGGCTCGCCACCCATCTGACCGACTGACACCTGCTCCGTCCCACCTGGCGCCGCCAGGAGAAACCTGAACGTGGATCTGTCCGACCGCGTCGTCCTCGGCGGACAGGGTCTTTCCGACGCCGGGTGGACCGTAGCACAGGCCGATGTAGCGGCTGGTGCGGACGGTGTCGGCGAACTCGCAGAACATGCGATGTTCTTTGGTGGAGATCAGGTCGGAGGGTGCAGGCTCGGAAGGTCGGCCCGCCACGGGCTGGGGTTGTTGGGGTTGGAGCGTTTGGGCATGAGTGCCTGCTCCTCTACTCCTCGCGGTAGATCTTCAATCGGCGCCGGGCCAGGGGTTCGGGCGGGGTTTGGTCGAGAGGGGCGGTAGGCCGGTGCGGTGGGCCAGCAGCTGGTCGACCAGACTGGCGTAGTCGGCGAGTTCCTGCTTGAGGTGGCGGCGGTGAGCGCGCCGGGCAGCGATGATCTCTCTGAGGTTGATGGTGACGCCGGCCAGTTCCGGGCAGATGGCGCGGCAGATGAAGGCGTCGCGGTGGAAGACCCGTAGTTCGGCCAGGTCGTGCGGGTCGTAGCGGATGATGACGGGTTCGCCGACGAAGCCGGCCAGGGTGGGACCGAGGTAGCGCAGGCCGAAGGCGGAGGTGATCGACCGGCTGGCTGCCGAGCCACGGGTCGGATTAGCGGCCGCAGATGGGGCGGCGACGGAGGTCGCCGACGGGCCAGGTCATGCGTCGGTCCTCCTTTCGGTGACGTCGCGGGCCGGTGTGGCCGCGATCCAGGAGCTGAGGATGCGGAATTTTTCCTGGGTGGGTGACCCGGGCGGGGCCGACCAGGTGATGAGCTGCTGGTCGGGGTCGCCGGCCCATTGGAAGGCGTCCCAGTCGAGGGTGAGGTCGCCGAGTTCGGGGTGGTGGATGGTCTTGGTGCCGAACTCCTGGTGGGCGACGTGGCGGGCGGCCCACCAGTGGCGGAACTGCGGGTCGGTGACCGACAGCTCGCCGACCAGGGCTGCGAGCCGGGGATCGGTGGGGTTGTCGGCGGCCTGCATGCGCCGAGCGCGAGGACCTGTGGAAGGCGCTGGACTACCTGCGCCCCGGCGACACCCTTGTGGTGCCCTCATTGGATCGGCTGGGCCGTTCCCTGCAGGACCTCATCTGGAACCCTGCCAAAAAGCGTCGCGCGTCACAGCGCCCTGTAGGTCACCACCGACGTCACCGACCACGCGGAACTGCACGCCCTTGTGCGCTGCACCGCCACGGGCCCGCTACTCCTGCCCCCAAGCGGCCCGGACTGGAGTCAGGTCAGCGCCCTGCGCCAGTGTTCGGTGACCGAGTGTCGCAGTCGTTCCGTGTCGACGGCCTCGGGATCGAGAAGCCGTTGCAGCCCGATGCCGCGGAGTTGCCCAACTACGGCGATCGCGACCTCGTCGGGTACGACATCAGGGCGGACGGTGCCGTCGGCGATTCCGGCGGTGACGTCCTCGCGCAGGTCCGCGCGGAACGCCTCATCCCGCTCACGGAAGATCGGGGTCAGTTCGGACGCCGTGGCCGCCTCGGCCCACAGCAGCAGGAAGGCGCGGTTCAGTACGCCCACCTGTCCGAGCATTCCGACGTATCCGCCGATCAATCGCAGCAGACGGTCCAGACCGGGCGGCAGGCCGTCGAGCCCGGGCACGAAGCCGGTCTGTGATGCCTGAGCCAGGCGTTCGAGAAGCGCCTGTTTGGATCCAAAGTGGTGGGTGACGAGTCCCCGGCTGTAGCCGGCTTGCTCGCTGACACGCGCCAGCGTCAGCGAGCGGACCCCCTTTTCGACGACCAGTGCGGCGGCGGCGTTGAGCAACGCGGCTTCGGCCTCGTCGCGGCGCTGCTTCTGAGTGCGGCGAGCGGTGGACATACGGGGAAGCCTATAACAAACTTGTCAGCTGACCAACAAGTATGTAAGAGTGACGGCCTCAACCGAATGGAGGTCTCCAATGATCGAGATCGATGAGCGCGCCCTGGATGTCCTGCTGGCCGAGGATCCGGGTGGTCCCGTAGTGATGCTGAACCTGCTCCGGTTCCGCCCGGACGGTGGTCGCGAGAGCTATCAACGCTACGCCGAGGCGCTCGGCCCGGCGCTCAACGCACGATATGGGCTGCAGGTGGAATATCTGGGGGACGGCGAGCGGCCGCTGGTCGCCGAGGACGGGCAGGCCTGGGACATGGTGGTGCTGGTGCGCTACCCGAATCGGCAGGCGTTCGCCGACATGATCCGCGACCCCGAGTACCGCGCGGTGTCCCATTTCCGCAGTGAAGCGCTGCTGGAATCCGTCCTGCAGCCGACCGTGCCGCTCACGGCTGTGGCTTGATGCCCACACCCCCTCTGCACGGCAATCCCGAGGCAGGGGCCTGAGATCCGCCACCACTACGACACCGTCCGGCAAGCGCAACGCCTGCGCCTCACGACAGCGCCATCGGGCGCACGGCTGACCATGACGACGAGCCTGGCGTACGGGATGGTGGTCCCGGCGGCGCTCGCGCTTTTCAGCGGGCGAGCGCCCGGTTGCGGGCATCGACGCGGTAGCGGCCCGGCGCCTGGTCGTGGGTACGGGTGAAGGCGCGGCTGAAGGCGGGAACGGAGCTGTATCCCACGGCGGCCGCGACCTCCTCGACGGAGTCATCAGTGTCGCGGAGCCGGACGGCGGCCAAGTCCATCCGCCACTGCGTCAGGTAGGCCGCGGGGCTCTGCCCGATGGCCGCCGGGAAGCGCCGCGAGAGCGTCGCGCGCGACACCGCGATCGCGGACGCGAGGGTGGCGGTCGTCCATGGCCGTGCGGGATCGTGATGAATACGCTCCAGTGCCTGGCGGACGATCGGATCGCCGAGCATGCCCAGCCAGGTCCCGCGCTGCTCGGCCGGCCCGGTGGCCAGCCAGGCGCGCAGGAGCTGGATCAGCATGATGTCGACCAGGCTGTTGAGCACGGCCGTCGTCGCGATCTGCGGATGGGCGAGCTCGCGGCCGAGCAGGCGTACGGCGTCGTCGAAGCAGGCGGCCCCCACGTCGGCGCTGACGTGCACGAGGTCGGGAAGCCTGGTCAGCACCTGGGTGCGTACCGCCGCATCGCAGTGGTAGTGGATGGTGACGATTCGCGTACGCACCGGCGGCGAACCGAGCCGGACCACCTCACCGCTCTGGCGTGCGCGTGCCGCCGCCTGCTGGTCGCACGCTCGGGCCTCGGTGCCGGGCTCGTTGCCCAGGCCGTGCCGCGTCCCGGCCGGGAGCAGAACGACGTCGCCTGCGGCCAGCTCCCGTGGCTCACGGCCCGCGACGGTGAGCCAGGCGCCGCCCGCAGTGACGGCGTGCATCGCCGCGCCGGGATAGTCGTTCAGGATCAGCGCCCAGCTTCCACCCGCCTCGATCCGGGTGCCCAGGGTGCCACGGACACCGGACAGCTGGAGCACGTCGGCCAGGAGATCCATGAGGTGATCGTAGCCGCTGAATGAGGCAAATAGCTATTTTTCTGCGTCAGAAAGGCATCGACTGATGCACCTCGCGCTTCGTACGGTTCTTTACGCCCGGACTCATCGGGCCTGACCCCAAGGAGAGACATGCGACTGCATGGAGCCACTGCCCTCGTCACCGGCGCCAACCGCGACCTCGGCCGGCATTTCGCCGAGCAACTGCTGCGCCGGGGCGCGGCGAAGGTGTACGCCACCGCCCGCCGTCCGGAGCTCGTCGACCTTCCCGGGGCCGAGGTGCTGCCGCTCGACATCACCGACCCGGCGTCCGTCGCGGCGGTGGCGGCAGTCGCCGGCGATGTCGACCTGCTGGTCAACAACGCCGGGGTCTCCCTGGGGGTGAACCTGGTCGACGGTGACCTCGACCAGATCCGGCTGACCCTCGACACCCACTTCTACGGCACTCTCGCCATGATCCGGGCCTTCGCCCCCATCCTCGCCGAGAACGGCGGGGGCGCCATCCTCAACGTCCTGTCGGTCCTGGCCTTCCAGAGCTACGACGGCAACAACGCCTACGCCGTGGCCAAGTCCGCGCAGTGGAGCCTGACCAACGGGGTCCGGCTCGAGCTCGCCGGCCAGGGCACCCTCGTCTCCGGCCTGGTGTTCGGGCCGACGGCCACACAGACCATGAAGGCCTACGCGGAAAGGGTCCTGGGGAGCGCACTTCCGGACAGCGTGATGAACGACCCGGTCGGCATCGTCCGCACCGCCCTCGACGGGGTCGAGGCCGGGAAGATCGAGATCATCGCCGACAGCTTCGGCGCCGCCGCGAAGGCCTCGCTTGCCGGCGACCCTCGCGCCTTCGTTCTGGAGACGGCTTCCGCCGAGTGACGCACTGGGCCGGCCGCGGGCGGGCAGGGAGCAATGGTCGGCGCCCGCGGCGAGGAGTTCAGCGCGATCATCAATCCGCTACAGGCCGCCATCCTGGCCGTGGGTACGACGACGTGGACGCCGATTGTCGCCGAGGACGGCGGCCTGGAGACGGCGCATTGGCGGCCCGATGGTTCGCCGAGCGGGAGGTCTTCTTTATCTGACGGCCGCGAACGCCACAGCCGTGGTGGAGGCGATGGCCGTGGTGAGGACCACCATCAGGAGCACCGTCCCCAGCGGGTTCTTCCGCGGGCGCGGCGGCGGGGCGCGATAGGCGCGTACGTAGGCGACCGGCGGCTTGGGGGTCGGTTTGATAGTGGGCGTGGGCTTCGGCGTCGGCTTCGCCGGCTTGACGCGGACGGGCTGGGGCGCGACGTGGGGCACCCGCACGGGGTTTCGGATCGGCTGATGGGCCGGCCACTGGGTCGGCTTGGGTTTCGCGGGGCGGGGGGTGATCACGACCCGCACCCTGGGCGTCGCCTTCGGAGTGGCGACGGGGCGCGGCTTCACGATCACCACGGTCGGCGGCTTCACCCCGGTCGGCGGCTTCACCACAGTCGGTGGCTGCGCCGCCGGTGCCGCGCATTTCCCGATGTGTACGCTCACCAGCGGCACGTCCACACAGACGGTCGCCTCGACGCCGACCTTTACCGACACGTCGCCCGGATCTGGGTCGGCCGCGGCGGGAGCGCTCGCCGACAGCGCCAACAGCGTGCCCGCCATGAGCAGCGGCATGCGCCAGGCCCCCACGGTCACACGCCTCCGGCTATCCGGGCGAACTCCTGCAGCGCGCCTTTGTACGCCTCGGGCCCCACGGCCAGCGGCCCGTCGAAGGCGTGGGAGATGTCCCAGGTGAGGTAGACACCGAAGCCGAGCATCGCGGCCATCGCCAGCAGCGGCAGGACCGCCAGCCCCGTCGGCCGCGCTCCGGCCAGGAACGGGAACAGCACGACCAGCAGGCCGGTGAGGATCGTCAGGGCCAGCAGCCCGTCGGGCGGCGTCGCGGCGGCGTCGGCGGTGCGCTGGGCACGCGCGGAGGCGAGCGCCGCGAGGTGGTCGAGCACCGCGGTCTTGGCCTCCTTTTGGTCGGCGGTCACCTGCAGCGCGGCGACGCGGGCCCGGAGCGCGTCGAGCCGCTCCGTGCCGACGGGATCCATCGAGCCGCGCTGCATGACGGGCCACTCGTCTCGGACGACGAAGGTGATGTAGTCGCGCAGCCCGGCGCGCACCACGTCGGGGGCGGTGCCAGGCAGGCCGGACGCCGACCAGTAGGCCTCCACGGCGGCCTGGCTCTCGGTGTGCGTGTTCTGGCCGGCGGTGTCGGCGGTGGTCCACGGCACGATGATCGCGATGGCGAAGACCAGGAGGAACAGGGCGGACAGCATCGCGCCCGCGTGGCCCGCCGACGGTCCGCCGGCGTCGTTGTCGTCGCTGCCCTTCTTCGTGAGCCTGAACAGGGTGGCCGCGAGCGCCACCACACCCACCGCGGCCACGGCCGCGATTACGTATTGCAGCATAAGGATCTCCCCAATCCCCACCGAACACCGAGCGTGACATTACTATCACAGACCGCACCGCTACTCAGGGAATAGATTGCGGTACGGAACGTCACTGATCGGTAACGGTCAGGCGGAGTTTCCGCTGCGATGGTCGATCAGTTGCCGGTGGTCAGGACCATGCGGAAGCGGGCCTGGCCGGAGAGCATCTTCTGGAACGCGGCCTGGGCCTCCTCCAGCGGAACCTCCTCGATCCACGCCCGGACACCGCTCTGGGCGGCGAACCTCATGGTGTCCTGGATGTCGACCGCGTTTCCGGAAGCGTGCCCGTACACCCGCCTGGCCGCCCCCACCAGCTGTAGGGGCGTGACGCGCAGCGGTTCCATGTCGACGCCGACGATGATCAGCTCACCGCGGCGCCCCATGCCCTCGACCGTCGCGGACATCGCCTCGGCGTTGGTCACCGTCGCCAGCACCACGGTGGCTCCCCCGCACGCCCGCAGCGCGTCGGCCACCGGCGCGGTGGCGCTGTCGACGTAGTGAGCGGCGCCGAGCTCGTGGGCCAGCGGCGCCTTGTCGGGACCGCGGGCCAGCGCGATGGTGTTGAAGCCCATCTTCGCGGCGAACTGGACGCCCAGGTGCCCCAGGCCGCCCAGACCGAGGATCGCGACGGTGTCGCCCGGACGCGCGGAGCTGTGGCGCAGCGCGTTGTACACCGTCACGCCGGCGCAGGCCAGGGGCCCGGCCTCCACCGCCGTTAGCTCGTCCGGGATCGCGGCCAGGGCGACGGCCGGCACCACGACGGAGTCGGCGAAGCCGCCCGCGTACGCGGCGCCCGGCACCTGAAGCTCGGGGCACAGGATGCCGTCTCCCTGCCGGCAGGCGTCGCAGTGACCGCAGCTGCCTCCGTACCAGCCGACCGCCACCCGATCACCGACGGACCAGCCGGTGACGTGGTCGCCGAGCGCGTCGACGCGTCCCGCGATCTCGTGCCCCGCCGTGACGGGGAAGGTGGTGCCCGGGAGGTGGCCGGCGGTGATCATCGCGTCGGAGTGGCACACCCCGCACGCCTCGACGGTGATCCGTACCTGGCCCGGGCCCGGCTCCCGGGTGTCCGCCCGGACCAGGGACAGTATCCCGCCGGGCGCGCTGACCTGCATGGAACGGTGCGTGGCAGAAGAAGACATGGCGTCTCCTTTTCGTCTCATGGGAAGCGGCGGCCTGCGGAGAGGCCGTCACAAGTCCATCGTTCCACTCAGCGCTTTGACCAATTGTCTGACCCCTGGTAAACCCCGACCTGCGGAGCCGGATTCCTGACAAGTCCCGTTGCACGGCCCCGGCGGCTGGACGGATCGCCGAGGAGATCTCGGCGTTCGGCGAGAAACGTCCAGCCTGACGCTCCGTGTCAGGAAGTTATCGGGAGCATGGGCGGCGTGAACCTTCTCAACGGCCGCAGATTCGTGATGGTGAGTTCGACGGCGAGCGTGGTGGACCAGGAACGGCCCACCGCGTTCGACTACTGGGAGGCCGACGGGGTGGTGTGGGGCAGCTACACCGGCGACACCGTCACGCACGGCCGTTTCGTCGGCACCAGGGACGGCGACCTGGTCTCCATCGCCTACGCGCACGCGCTCAAGACCGGCGGCAAGGCGGGCGGCCAGAGCAACAGCCGCATCGAGACCGAAGCCGACGGACGGCTCCGCCTGGTGGAGGAGTTCCAGTTCGAGGGCGACGACACCCGGCACGTCAGCGTGTGCACCGAGGTCGTCACCCCCTGACCGCCCAAAGGGCCATCGATGCAGGTCAGCCGTCCTTGCGCAGGGCGGCCCTTCCCTCCGCGGCGCCGACGAAGCGCATCTTGCCGAGCGGCACGTCGCCGGGGGCCTCCTGGGCCGCCCGCCGTGCCGGACGGGCCTTGTCACGGTCGCTGGGCAGCACGTACGGCCGCCTGAGCACCTCGTCCAGGATGAAGACCGTCTCGGTCGCCTTCACGGCCGGGATGTTGGCCAGCCGGTCGGTCACCATGGCGTGGACCTCGGCCACGTCCGCCATCCGTACCTGGATCATCGCGTCGTGCTGGCCGGTGGTGATCGCGCAGTACTCGACCTCGGGCATCCTGGCCAGCTCGGCCCTGAACTGCTTCCACATCTGCTGCCGCACGGTCACGAAGATCAGCGCGGTGATGCCGAGGCCCGTCCTGACGTGGTCGATCTCGGCGGTGAACCGCTTGATCGCGCCGTCGGCGCGCAGCGCCTCGAAGCGGGTGTAGGCGTTGGCCCGGGAGATGCCCACCCGCTCGGCCAATGACGAGACCGAGATCCTGCCGTTCTCCCGCAGGACCTCGAGGATCTTCAGGTGGACCGCGTCGAGCTCCAGGCCGATGCCGATCCGTCCAGGCTGACCGCTACCGCTGGCACCATTCCTGGAAATTTCACTCATAGTTACCCCCAGCCCATTTATATACGTCTCAGCGACCGCACAGTGCCTGGACGTTCTGCCCGACAATCCTCGACATCTTTCGGCCAACCGTCCAACTGGAGGACTCAATGGCGACCCGCTCGCAGACGGCGGCTGTGCTGCTCGCCGGTGCACTCGCCCTCGCCGCCTGCGGAAGCGGCGGTTCCCAGACCCCCGCCGCGCAGAGCGGCGGCAAGACCCTGGTGATCGACACGTCCTTCGACCTCAAGACGGCCGACCCCGGGCGCACGTACGAGCCGACCGGCCTGACCGTCGAGAAGGCGATCTACGAGACGCTCCTCACCTTCGACGGCGCCGACGTGACCAAGCCGGTGCCGGCGCTGGCCGAGTCGTACGAGCTGTCCAAGGACGGCAAGGTGCTCACACTCAAGCTCAAGCAGGGCGCGACGTTCGCCGACGGCTCCCCCGTCACCGCGGACGACGTGGTGTTCTCGCTGAGCCGGGTGCGTGACATGAAGGGGACCCCGTCGTTCCTGCTCGATGGCGTCGAGGTGGCCAAGGAGGGCGACTCGACGATCACGCTGACCTCCAAGGCGGCCAACCCGGCGCTGCCGTTCATCCTGCCGAACCCGGCGCTCGGCATCATCAACAGCAAGCTCGCCAAGCAGCACGGCGCGACCGCGGACGCGCAGGACAAGGCCGAGCAGTACCTGAACGCCTCCTCCGCCGGCTCGGGCCCGTACACGATCGAGTCGTTCAACGTGAGCAGCCAGGTCGTGCTGAAGGCGAACCCGAAGTACTACGGCACCAAGCCCGCCTACGACAAGGTCGTCATCCGCAACGTCGAGTCCGCCACGCAGAAGCTGAACGTCCAGCGCGGCGACAGCCAGGTGGCGCTCAACCTGTCGGGCGACCAGGTGACCGGCATGCCGGCGAACCTGCAGGTCAAGAAGACCGCCTCGGCCAACGTGATCTTCCTGCTGGCCAACCAGGACGACAAGGTCAGCAAGACGACGCCGAACGCCAAGTTCGTCGAGGCCGTGCGCAAGGGCGTCGACTACGCGGGCCTGCTCGAACTGGCCGGTGAGGGCTCCACGCAGGCCCCCGGCGTGATCCCCTCTCAGCTGCTCGGCGCGCTGCCCGCCGACCAGGCGGCCAAGCGCGACGTCGAGGGCGCCAAGGCGGCCCTGGCCGCGAGCGGCGTGACCAACCCCACGGTGAAGCTGGAGTACCCGAGCGAGCTGACGGTCAACGGCCTGTCGTTCCAGCCGCTGGCCGAGCGCGTCCAGGCCAACCTCAAGGAGGTCGGCATCACGGTCGACCTGCAGCCCGCGCCGGTCACCACCGCGCTCGACAACTACCGCAACGGCAAGGAGGAGATGGGCCTGTGGTACTGGGGCCCTGACTACCCGGACCCCAGCGACTACCTGGCCTTCCTGCCGGGCAAGACGGTGGGCCTGCGGGCGGGCTGGAAGGCCGGCGCGGCCAAGGAGATCGAGGCCGCCGGTGAGAAGGCCGCGACCGCGATCGGCGACGACGCGCGCAAGCAGGCGTACGCCGACGTGCAGACGAAGCTGAACGCCTCGGGCCCGTTCATCCCGCTGATCCAGCCGAGCCAGAACATCGTGACCGCCGCCTCGGTGACCGGCCTCGAGTATCACCCGGTCTGGACCGTCGACGTCGCCCACCTCGGCGCGAAGTAGGCATGCCCACCACCGCCGCCCCGCCCCGCCCGTCCCGGCGGCGCGGGGCGCATCCCCTCGCCCGGTTCCTGATCCGGCGGATCCTCATGGCGCTCCTGCTGGCCTGGGGCATCACGCTGGTGACGTTCGTGCTGACGAACCTGGTGCCCGGCGACCCCGTGGCCGCGAACCTGGGCCAGCGGGCCCTGGGCGACCCGGCCATCGTCGCGCAGTGGCGCAGCGAGCACGGCCTGGACAAGCCGCTGTGGGAGCAGTACCTGCTGCATCTCCAGGGCGTCGTCCACGGCGACCTCGGCACCAGCCAGCAGAGTCACCGGCCGGTGAGCCAGGACCTGGCGGAGTTCGTCCCGGCGACGCTGGAGCTGGCCGGGGCGGCGATCCTGGTCTCCCTCGTGCTCGGCGTGGCCTTCGGTGTGATCGCCGCGCTGCGCAGGGACCGGCTGTCGGACCACGCGCTGCGGGTGCTGAGCCTGATCGGCATCTCGGTGCCGACGTTCTGGCTGGCGCTGGTGGCCTTCTACGTGTTCTTCTACCGGCTGCAGATCACCCCGGGCAGCGGCAGGGTCGACGCGGCACTGGGCACCGCCCCGGCCGTCACCGGCCTGCAGACGGTGGACGCGCTGCTCGCCGGCCGGTGGGACATCTTCGGCTCGGCCGTCGGCCACCTGATCACGCCGGCCCTCGTGCTGGCCCTGTACACGATCGGGCTGCTGACCCGCTTCACCCGCTCGGCCGTGCTGGAGGTGCTCGGCCAGGACTACGTGCGGGCCGCCCGCGCCAAGGGCCTGCCGGGCCGGACGATCCTGTTCCGGTACGTGCTGCGCTCGGCGCTGGTGCCGATCGTCACGGTCGCCGGTCTGGCGTTCGGCAGCCTGCTGTCCGGCACGGTACTGGTCGAGGCGATCTTCGCCTGGCCGGGCGTCGGCCAGTACGCCTACAAGAGCGCCACCACCCTCGACCTGCCCGCCGTCATGGGTGTCGGGCTGGTGGTCGGCGTCGTCTACCTCGTCATCAACCTGATCGTGGACGTGCTGTACGGCGTCATCGATCCCCGAGTGAGGCTTCAGTGAAACGGGATCCCCTGGCCCGCAAGGGCCTGACCGGGCGGCTCCCCCATGCCTGGCGGCAACCGCTGGCCATCGTCGGCGGCGTGATCGCGATCGCCTGGCTCGTGGTCGCGCTGGCCGCGCCGGTGCTCGCGCCGCACGACCCGCTGGCCCAGGACCTGCCGCGCCTGGCCGCCCCCGGGCCTGGTCATTGGTTCGGTACGGACCAGCTCGGCCGGGACATCCTCAGCCGGGTCATGCACGGCGCGCGGGTGTCGATCCCGCTGACGCTGATGCTGGTGGCGCTGTCGGTGCTGATCGGCGGCCTGCTCGGCGCCTGCGCCGGATATTTCGGGCGATGGGTGGATGAGACGATCATGCGGGTGGCGGACCTGGTGTTCGCGTTCCCGACGGTCATCCTGGCCATGGTGGTGGCCGCGGCGCTCGGGGCCAGCCTGACCAACGCGGTGCTGGCCGTACTCGTCGTGGCCTGGCCCGCCTACGCCCGCGTGACGCGCGGGCTGGTGCTGGGCGTGCGGGAGCGGGAGTTCGTGCTGAGCGGGCGGCTGCTGGGCTTCTCGGCCTGGCGCTCGCTGCGCGTGGACGTGCTGCCGAACGTGACGGGCCCGGTGCTCGTCCTGGCCACGCTCGACATCGGCACCGCGCTGCTGCTGCTGTCGGGGCTGTCGTTCCTCGGCCTCGGGGCCAAGCCGCCGTCTCCGGAGTGGGGCGCGATGGTGGCCTCCGGCGTGGAGGTCTTCGACAGCTGGTGGGTGGCGACCTTCCCCGGCCTGGCGATCCTCACCGTGGTGCTGGCCTTCAACTTCCTCGGCGACACGCTGCGGGACGCCCTCGACCCCCGTACGGCCCGCGCCATCAAGGAGCGTGCGCTGTGACCCTGGACATCACCGATCTGAAGGTGACCATCGGCGGCAAGGAGATCCTGCGCGGCGTGGACCTGTCGCTCCAGGAGGGCAGGGTGCACGGTCTGGCGGGCGAGAGCGGCTCCGGCAAGACCATGACCGGCCTGGCCGTCCTGGGCCTGCTGCCGCACGGCTCGCGGGCCACCGGCAGCATCGCGCTCGGCGACCGTGAGCTGCTCACGCTGCCGCCGAAGGAGCTGAACCGGGTACGCGGCGGCGAGGTGGCCATGGTCTTCCAGGACCCGGCCACGAGCCTGCACCCGATGCTCACGATCGGCAAGCAGCTCACCGAGCACATGCGCCACCACCTCGGCGTCGACAAGCGGGAGGCCCGGCGGCGGGCC
Source organism: Nonomuraea aurantiaca (assembly GCF_020215705.1). Classification (GTDB taxonomy): domain Bacteria; phylum Actinomycetota; class Actinomycetes; order Streptosporangiales; family Streptosporangiaceae; genus Nonomuraea; species Nonomuraea aurantiaca. Next base: position 56,567 of record NZ_JAIWNB010000030.1, read on the forward strand.
GTCGAGCTGCTCGGCAAGGTACGCATCCCCGGGGCCGAGGAGGCGTACGGGCGCTTCCCGCACCAGTTCTCGGGCGGCATGCGGCAGCGCGTGGCGATCGCCATCGCGCTGGCCTGCTCCCCCAAGGTGCTGATCGCGGACGAGCCGACGACGGCGCTGGACGTGACCGTGCAGGCGGGGGTGCTGCGGCTGCTGCGCGGGCTCTGCGACGAGCTGGGGCTGGCCGTGCTGCTCGTCACCCATGACCTGGGGGTCATGTCGGCGGTGGCGGACGAGGTGAGCGTGATGAAGGACGGCCTGGTGGTGGAGACGGGGGCGCGCGGCCAGGTGCTGCGCGAACCCGCCCACCCGTACACCCGCTCCCTGCTCGACTCGCTACCCGACGCCGGATCCGACCCCGCTCCCGCTCCCCGTTCGGAGGATTCATGACGCTGCTGGCGATCGACGACCTGGTCGTCGAGCACCGCTCGCCCGGGCGCCCGATCGTCAGGGCGGTCGCCGGGGCGAGCCTGTCCGTCGGGCCCGGCGAGGTCGTCGGCCTGGTCGGCGAGTCCGGCTGCGGCAAGTCGACGCTGGCCCGCGCCGTCTGCGGGCTGAACCCCGTCACCGAGGGCTCGATCACCTTCGACGGGCAGCCGGTCACACCGCTCGGGCTGCGGCGGCGCAAGCTGACGGGCATCCAGATGGTGTTCCAGGACCCGTACGCGTCGCTGAACCCGCGCCGCCGCGTGGGCGACCAGATCGCCGACGGGCTCCGTACCTCCGGCGACACCGCCACCGCCCCCGCCGACCTGCTGGAACGCGTCGGGCTGCCACGCGACTTCGTGAGCCGGCACCCGCACGAGTTCTCGGGCGGCCAGCGGCAGCGCATCGCGATCGCCAGGGCGCTGGCGGCGCGGCCCCGGCTGCTGATCGGGGACGAGCCGATCTCGGCGCTGGACGCCTCGGCCCAGTCGCAGGTCGCCACGCTGATGCGCGACCTGGCCGTGGACTCGGGGGCGGGGCTGCTGTTCATCAGCCACGACCTGTCGGTGGTGCGGCTGATCGCCGACCGGATCGCGGTCATGTACCTCGGCCGGATCGTCGAGGTCGGGAACACGGCCGAGGTGTGGGCCAATCCCCGCCACCCGTACACGCAGGCGCTCCTGCGCGCCATCCCCAAGCCCGACGGGATGGGCGTGCTGCCCGCCGAACTGCCCGGCGACGTGCCGGACCCGGCCGACCCGCCGGCGGGCTGCCGGTTCAACCCGCGCTGCCCGCAGGTCATGGACGTGTGCCGGGACAAGGAGCCCGACTTCGGACCGGTCGCCTGCTGGCTGCACGAGCCCAAGTGACGGACCCCGACGTGACGGAACCCACCCAGGGACCGGTCCTGGAGCCCACCCCGGATCCGACCCTGAAACCCACCACGGACCCCGCCCTGGAGCTCACCATGGAGCCCACCACGGAACCCATCGCAGTTCCCGTCCTGGAGCGGCCCGGCCCGGAGCCGGTCCTGGAGGTCGTGCGGGCGGCCATGGCCGAGGCGGAGGTCGACGCCCTGGTGTTGCGGCCCTCGCCCGACTTCAGGTTCCTGGGCGGGCGGGGCGAGGGGTTTCTCGTCGTCACCCTGGACACGGCCGCCGAGACCGCCGACCCGGTCCCGCTCGTACCCCGGACCGCGCGGCGTGTCGGCGTGGACCCGGAGATGCGGGTCCGCGAGCTGTTCGGCCTTGCGATCGAGGCCGAGCTGGTGCCCGCCACGGCCGTGCTGGCGCCGCTGCGGCTGCGCAAGCGGCCGCCCGAGATCGAGGCGGTCCAGCGCGCCGTCGTGGCCGTGGAATCGGTGCTCGGCCAGGCGCGCGAGCTGTCCTGGTTCGGCGCCACCGAGCGCGCGATGGCGGCCCGGTTGCGGCTACTGCTGATGGAGACCGGCTGCGAGGAGGTCCTGTCGCTGCGGGTCGCCGCGGGCGAGCACACCGCGCGCCCCGCGCACCGCCCCGGCGGCCGGGTGATCAACCCCGGCGACGCACTGCTGGTGTCGCTCTGCGGCCGGTGGGACGGCTACTGCGCGGAGGTGGCGCGGGTGTTCGCCGTCGCCGAGCCCCCAGAGGACTTCGAGGCCATGTACTCCGTGGTACTCGCCGCACGGGCCGCCGCTCTACGCTCGGCGGCCCGGCCGTCGGCCGTCGCCGAGAGCGTGGCCAAGGCGGTCGGGGACGTGATCGACGGCAGCGGGTACGGCCGTTTCGCCGCCGCCCACTTCGGCCGGGGCGTGGGACTGGGCCACGACGAGGGCCCGCGCGTCCAGCCCGGCGACGGCACGCCGCTGGAACCGGGGATGACCCTGTGCCTGGAGCCCGCGATCTACGTGCCGGACCTGTTCGGCGCCCGGGTGGCAGACGTGGTCGCCATCACGGCGGCGGGCCCGACCCCCCTCGGCTCCGCCCACCACACCCTGCAGGTCCTCGACCGCTGACGCCGCACCCCGCCCCTCTGCGGCCTCGGCCAACGACCCGTCTAGGCTGATTGAGACGATCATCGGAGGGCGTCGTGGACCAGTTCGTGCTGCTCATGCTCATCCTGCTGGGCGCCCTGATCACGGTGCCGCTCGGTGACCGGCTCGGGCTGCCGCCGCCCGTGCTGATGACCTTGCTCGGCATCGTCCTGGCCCTGCTGCCGTTCGTGCCGAACGTGGACGTACCCCCCGACATCGTCCTGCCGCTCCTTCTCCCTCCCCTGCTGTACGCGGCGGTACGGCGGACGTCGTGGCGGCAGTTCGCGAAGAACTGGCAGCCGATCTTCCTCCTCGCCGTGGCGCTGGTGTTCGTGACGACGGCGGCCGTCGCGGTGACGGCGCACGCGCTCATCCCCGGCCTGCCGATCGCTGCCGCGGCGGCGCTCGGCGCGCTGGTGGCGCCGCCCGACCCGGTGGCGGCCACGGCGGTGGCGGGCCGGCTCGGGCTGCCCAGGCGGCTGGTGTCGCTGCTGGAGGGCGAGGGCCTGTTCAACGACGTCACGGCGATCGTGCTGTACAAGGTGGCGATCACGGCGGCGGTCACCGGCGTCTTCTGGTGGCCGGGCGCGCTGGGCGAGTTCGTGCTGTCGGCGGTGGTGGCGGTCGCGGTGGGACTCGGGCTCGGCTGGCTCGCCGGCCGGCTGATGGCCCTGCTGGGCGACGCCACGCTGCAGGTGGGGCTGTCGCTGCTGGTGCCGTTCGTCAGCTACGCGGTGGCCGACAAGTGGCACGGCTCGGGGGTGCTGGCCGTACTGACCAGCGCGTTCTACCTGAGCGACCGCATGTCGGACGCCGACGACGTACACGGCAGGTTCGCGTCCGCGACGTTCTGGCAGATCGTCGACACGCTCGTGACGGGGGTGGCGTTCGGGCTGATCGGGCTGGAGCTGCACAGCGTGTTCGGTACGGTCGGCGGCCGGCTGACCGAGGTGCTCGGCTGGAGCGCCGCCGTGGTGGGCGTCGTGGTGGTGGTACGGCTGGTCTGGCTGCTGCCCGCCGCCTGGCTGGCCAGGAAGACCCGCCGGGCCGGCGACGACGACTCCGAGGTGCCGCTGAGCTGGCGCGAGACGGTCGTCATGTGGTGGGCGGGCATGCGCGGCGTCGCCTCGGTGGCACTCGCCCTGGCCCTCCCCCTGAAGACGGAGGACGGGTCGCCCTTCCCGGAGCGGGCTGTGCTGGTGTTCATCGCGTTCGCCGTCATCCTGGTCACACTGGTCCTCCAAGGGCTGACACTGCCCTGGCTGGTGAGCAAGCTGGGCGTCAAAACCGACACCGCAGCCGAACGAGACCTGGAACGCCGCCTGGCCATCAGCGCCGCCAAGGCCGCCAGGAAACGGCTCAAGGAGATCGACGAGGCCGAGGACCTGCCCGAAGAGGTGGTGGAACTGCTCGCCAAACGGATGACGGACATCGGCATGCGCATCAGCGCCGAGGCCGCCGACGAGGAGCGGCGCGCGGCCTACGAGAAACGCGCCGAGCGGGTGCGGACGGTCAGGCGGGTCGAGTCGGAGATGATGTCCGCCGCCCGCCAGGCCGTACTCGACGCCCGCCGCGACTCAACCGCCGACCCCGAGGTGGTCACCCGGGTACTACGCCAACTCGACGCCCGGAGCATGCACTGACCTACCAGGCGAACGCCTAACCCGCTTACCCCGAGCATGTGCCGTTCGCTGCCATCGGACCGTGATGAATGAGTTGATCGAATACCAGCGTAGCGAGCCCCTCATACCTTCTTGACGACGATCGAGTCCGGGACCAGCTTCTCCACCTCGTCTACGTCCAAGGTAAAGACGGTGACATGCCCTGGGGGCATCGTCTTGACGGGCACGCGCTCGCCGAGCCACCCACCAGCCTATCGCCAGTACTCACCGATGAGCGTGCCCAAGCCGTATCCGCCCCAGCTCTCCCTGCCAACCTTGTAGAGGTCGTCGTGGCCGATGACCTCACTGCGCGGCATCCAGGGCGTCGTAAGGGACCACACCTCCATTGGCGACTAGCCTTTACCACAGCGTCCCACCCGCGAACTGTCGGGACCATTCCCGCGTGCTGCTGCGGACGTGCCAGCGTCGCAGAGGTTCGGGGTCCCGTACAACCACCGGCACGTCCTCATGCCATCGTGATCATCAGCTCAACCGCTGACCATAGAGTAGATCGCGAAAGTTTGGAATTGGGATCGCATTATCCGCCCTGATAAACGTTGACCCTGACGATGGCAAAGGCTTCCGCCCTGGCCGATTTGCCCTGTAGCGCTTTCAGAATATTGGGATGATACCGGAGAGATGCGGGATCGAATGGATCCACCGACAAGGATGCATTCCATTTAGCGGATTTCATCGCCGCCCCCGTTTGACTCTTGCCGAGAATCTCCCATCCGCGCCCGCCAAGAAGATTGGCAGCTTTGTCTATCGCCTCGTTATTGCTCGCGCTTCCGACATCAATGACGAACGTATTAGTAATCTCTACATCATCATCGTAACTGTCTTCGATGCTGTCCTCCGCCTGAACTATGCCGATGCGGCGTACATCATCGAGAGCAGCGGGGGGCACCCGAGGAACCGGCGCAGAAAACAACCCGCCTCGGAAAGCAAGGAGAATTACGATAAGCACGACACCTAAAAGGCCCCCTGCCATAACTGCCCTTATCCACATTTCTTCCCCCCATCCTCAACGCACACCCATAATGCCCAAACGACGCCGTCACCGCCGCCCATGTTCAGCATCGCATCCAAATCTCTCCGCCTATTTTTGCGTTAGCCACATTCTCTTGAGTCCCGTCGAGAACACCGGTTTTCATCCACGTATCGAATCTGTCATGTTTCGGCACAGGATAAAACCAGTTCGTCCCATCCCATACCGTGACTCCAGAACATCCGCAATAAGCATATGCGGCTTCGATATCATTGATGGGACGCCCATCGATGCCGAGCGGCAGGAGGTGTGGCTGGCCGTAAAGCCACTGCGGGGACCTGGGCGTTTCCATCTGCTTGGATGAGGCAGGTCAGGGGCTGAGGCCGCCGAAAGCACGCACATGGGCGCCGCGGGTCGCCCGCCCGGTGATGACCGTGCGGGCCAGGCGGACCGGCCGGGTCGACATCGCCGGTGTGGTTTGCTACGCCCCAACACCGCACTCCGCCCGATTATCCCGATCCGCCCTGCAGGGATCGCCTCATTCTTTATTAGGAGACAAGGCGACGATAACATATGTATCGGACTTAGACGAGTCGCTGTGGAGGACTTTGTCGATCTTCGGTTCAAGAGTTGCACCGTATTCCTCAAAATCCCTGAATCTTCCAATCCTTAATATCACGTCCTTCCATTTGGCTGATTTCATCAGCGCCGAATCGGCGTCCCCGCCAGAGGCTATCGTCCAACCACGCTGTCGCAGGCGACCGAGCGCCACGTCATGCGCTTCTTTGAAGCGTCCCGCCCCCACATCCATTATTAAGATAGCCGTAACCTCGACAGTCCCCTCATAGACAGGGTCAGCAACAGTCTGCGCCACGACGCCACCGATACCGCGCACCTCATCAACAGCGGCTGTATCCACCTCGATTCTTCGAGTGAACCATTGCGTGCCGCACCCAGCAAGAGCTAGAGGCACACACAAGGCGGCAAGAAATAGCTTGGTCGTCGGAAGGATGCGTCTCAGACCATCGACGCGACCACGGAACATCGCAGCAACACCTCTTTCGTTGTTGCGGGCGCTTGCAGCGCATAACTCAACAATTGTTGGAAACACAATTCCAGTACTCCGACGCGGCTTGCATTGCCCACCCATTAGACATCATAGCATTAAAACGATTTATCGCTTCTTTTCTGTTGTCCGGATCATCAGTTACCAGAGGCCCGCCTCCCATTCAAGTGGAAAATCTACTCCAGCCAAATGTCCCAGTACTTGCACTCATCGTGACACCAGCACATCCACAGTACGTTACGGCCGCTTCCGCCCACGATATGTCACGGGTGTAGTACCCTCCTTCGTCCCTGGTCGCTTTTACTTTAATGCTATCTTTCAAATACTTTAGATACATTGCAGCGATATCAGTTGCGTATTTAGGCTTTATGGGCAGCGCTACAATCTGCACGTTTCCCCTTAGGCCTTCACTGAACACTTTACCTTTGTATTTCTGCAGCACCATCCTTGCCTTATATACTTCGAGTTGCGCTATGCCATAAGAGCCAGTTGCTCCACGCTTGGCATAAAGCGCAGGCGCTTCAAACCCTCCGGTCAACTCACTAAACTTCGCTTCCGGATCCATCATCTCGTAGATGAGAACAGCTGTCAGGGTATTCTTGTCCACATGCCATTGCGCTGCCGAGTTTTCTATGAACTTACTATATTTAAGCAGTTGCTTGAAGGAACTATAGTATGAGGGCGGCGGCCCATTCTTACCCCCAGCGGCCGACTTTCCTCCGGCGCCGAGCAACTCCTCTTGCGTGATCGAAGGGTTGGTGAAATTCATCCACGAGGCTAGCTTCGTGAAGTCCGCGCGCTCTTTGACACTCATGTTCCAGAAGCCGTCGGGAGCCGTCATTCCGTTCGGCATCTTACCGGCGCGTCTTGCTTCTTCATCACTGAAAAGGGGATTGCCCCGCAGGACGTAGTTTTCGAAGTACCATTCGGCGGCGCCTGGTTCAGAGAAGTCCAAACTCACTTCGCCTGCGCTGACACAGGCGAGACAGCCGCCGATCATGCCGTCGGACCAATCGATTACACCGCCGCCTCCGTAGCAAAAAAACTGCGGGTACGTCCAGTTAACGCCGAAAACCACCACCGTACAGTCCCGAGCGCCCGGAGGTCATGGGCGTGGCGGGGATTCCAGGGGGCGTTCCTTGCACCAGAGTCAGTCGAGCCGAAGCGGTTGAAACACCAACCACCGTTACCGTTCGAGTTGATCTGACGCACTGCGCCGACGGCTCCGCCAACGCACCCATCGCGGGCGCCGGTTGGAGCCACACGGTAGATATCCCGCTCAAGACCGCCTGCTCTCCGAAGTCGCGATGGAGGAAGAGTTCCAGGTCTCCAGGCCGACCGTCCGCAAGGCCATGAAAGTCCTCCGCGACCAGGGATGGATCGTGACCTCGCAAGGCGTCGGGTCGTTCCCGACTACCTCAGAGGAGCGAGCGGCGAACCCGAACGCCCAGCAGTAATCCTTACCCGGTTGAGCCTCCTCCGCCCTGCTCTCCCGGCGGTCGCAACGAGCTGAACAGCCGTTTCTCCAAGTTCTGCACGTCCGCGGCGTTCATCGCGGTTCCAGCAAGGGGTGCAGGAACCGTCCGGTGTGCGAGCCGGGATCGGCCGCGATCTGTTCTGGGTGCCCTCGGCGATGATCTGGCCGCCCCGCTGACCGCCGCCCTATGTCGATCAGCCAGTCGGCCGTCTTGATCACGTCGAGGTCGCGCTCGATGACGACGGCGGTGTCGCCGCCGTCGACCAGGCGGTGGAGCTCGATCAGCAGTCGGTCCACGTCGACGGCGTGGAGGCCGTTGGTGGGCTCGTCCAGCACGTAGAGGGTGCGTCCGCGGCGAGCTTCGCGCTCCAGCGCGGTAGCGTGCGCGGCCGCCAGCGTGGACGCACCCTTCACCGTACGGAGCGCACCCAGCGGCGAGTTGCGGGCGCGGACCGCTCTTCGGCCTTCCCCCAGCGCGCTACTCTCCGGGCATCTCACGATCCGGTACCTGGATCCCGTCGTGTAACGGGACGGCTCACCAAGTGATGGCGGCCAGCAGCGCGCCACCGCCAACGACCTCCACCCAGAAGTACAGCCAGCAGGGGTAGAACGCCGACGGCCGCTCGACCAACCGCGCCACCAGCCGTCCGACGGCCATGCCCAGCAGGGAAATGGCGATGGTCACGACCACGCCCGTCCGCATCCCGCCCACGTCGGCCGCCGCTGCCAGCAACAGACCCCCGACGGCCACGCCGAAACCGCCGTACACGGCGCGAACCTCGGTGCGCGCCTCGGCCGAGTCGGCCACGATCCGGAACGGCCTGATCAGCGCGGCAGGCGCGACGAGTCCGTAGACGCCCATCCCGAGGAAGAAAATCGCCACCACGGCGATCACGACAGCAGACATGAAGGTACGCCCCCTTTTACAGCACAGCAGGTTTGCTGGGCCAGCTTGCCGCTCGCGCACCGCATCCGGCTTTCACCGACCCGCCGCGTCGGGGCTGCAGGGGTACTTCGGCGGCACCCTAAGATCAGAAACCTCAGCCGGGCAAGCGCTTGCCACGTTGGGCTTCCGCGTTCAACGGCTCTTCGCGCTTTTCGCCGCGTTCGGCGGTGCTCGGTGACCCGCAGGGCGATGGCGGAGACCACCGCGACCAGGCCGAGGCCGATCAGCGCCGCTTTCCCCAGGCGGCCTGATCCGTACGTGGATTACGGACCGATGACACCGTTGTGAGGGGAAGACGGAGGACTTACGCCGCGCACCGGCCGGCCATTGGCCGGGCTTGACCCGCGCAACAGCATCACGCCGGTAAAGCGATCCAGAGGAAGTAGCCGACGAAAGCGATGCGTTGGCCCCAGCCAGGCGGCGGCCACCCCGTGGCCTGCCACATCGCCTGCCAGGCCAGATTCGCCACCAGGAACAGCACAAACCACGGCGTGATCCGTGCCAAGCCCGCGACGGAGGGCAGGCGCGTCAACAGCCGGCCCATCCAGAACAGGGAGGCGGCCCAGAAGATGCCAGAGGCGGTGGCGCCGGCCAGATGCGCGAGGGACGTGCCGGACTCGCGTGCCGCCATGTCCACGGGAAAGACGCCGGCGATCACCAGAGACGCCCCGGACAGGGCCAGCAGCGCCGGCCCGACCGCGGAGCCGCCGACCCGGATCAGCGGGGCGAACCCCGCTGCGAACGCGATCACCAGCAGTCCGGGTGCGACGAAACCCAGCGCGTTGAACGCGAACGCGTGCGGCGCCCCTGAGGCGCCCAATTCGCTGACCGCCTTGTGGGCGTGCGAATAGCCGTCATCGCGCAACGAGGCGAACACCGCGAGACTGCCCAGGAACATGACCGCCGCTGCTGGGGCGGCGGCTGCGGCGAGACGCGGGACAGCTGGTCCGGTGGTTAAGGCTGCGTCGGGCATATAGTTAGCCTATGCTAATCATATGAGCGGTCACAAGGTCCATGACGAGGCTCAACGCTGGACGATGGCTGCTGCCACACTGGTCCGCTGGTTGCGGGCGGCGGATCCGAACCCAGTGCTCACCAGGGCTCAAGCCTCCGCCTTGGCCGTCATCGTGCACGCGGGAGAGATCACGCCGTCCCAGCTGGCCGCCTTGGAGGAGGTGGCGCGGCCGACGATGGCGCGCACCGTGTCACAACTCGAGAAGCTGTCCATGATTCAACGCATCGCGTCGACTCATGACGGCCGCAGCGCCATCCTGTCAGCCACCCCCATCGGACGCGCCACCATCCACGACGGCCATGCGCGCCGCACCGCACCTCTCGCCGCCGCAATGGGCGAGCTCACGGCCGAGGAACGCGAGGCGCTCAGCAGCGCGCTCCCCGTACTGGAGGAGATCTTGCGAAGAGAGATCCCTGGACGATGAGCGGCCTCCGCTGTGCCCGCGCCCCCTGGCCCCCGCTCAGGTCGGCGTCGCGGCGCGAAGACCGTCCGGCGCCCGCTTTCGCTTGCTCATGACGGAACGGGCGTCGGCCAAACGGAGCGTACGCGCGCGGTTCAGAGCCGGGGCGCAGGGCGGCGATGTGTGGCCGGGACCTCGAACCCATACCTTTCGCCGAGGGCACGAACGTCCTCAAGATCTTTGTCCTCGGGCGTGTACGCCGTCTTGAACCTGAACATCCATTCAGCCTGGCGGTCATGTGGGCTACCGCAAGGCCAAGTTGTAACTCGGCGCCGTGGCTGACCGGCCCGTGTGATCAGTGGAACCAGACGACGAGCCGTACGTTCTGCGCGCCGTGCACTTCGCTGGGCGTGCGCATCACGCTCCACACCCGGCCCCAGTCGCTCTCATCGCCTGCGACCATGCCGCGGTTTCGCCTGCCGGAGCTGTCCGTCTCCGTCCAGTCGACAGAGGCGACCTCAGCCCAAGTGAGCCAAGTCGTTCCGAATACGTCGGCAGGTCCGCCATAGACGGCGAACTCACCGGTCAGCCCCTCCGAGGCATCGTGGGGAAAGCCACGGCCTTCAGCCACAGGGCGAAAGCCGAAGGTGTTGCGAATCCCGAAGAGACAGGCGAGTCCGTCGTAAGCGTTGCCGCGGTTGAGCAAGAAGAGGTCGATGGCGGCCTGCCACACAGAGTCCTCATCGTCCGGACCCCAAAGGCGGGCGCCCGGTCGGCACTCGATCATCCCACTGACGTCGGTAGACATGCTGAGATCTTGCCTGCATACCCCAGTCTTGGGCACCTGCATTTCGGCCCCGCTGCCCGTCAGTCACTCAACCTTCGGTGAGAATGCTCAACCTTCGCTGCGACGGGACACCAAGAACACGAAATTCCGTCCGATTCAGATGATCGGACGGGATTCCGTCAACCTCAGTCCAGCAGTTTCAAGAACGGTCCTAGGGGGCCCTGGGAGGTTTCAAGGGCCGGGCTTGGGGAGCTCTCCTCGCTGGGCGATCATCCACATCCATCCCTCCAAGGTGGCGACGAACTCGCCCAGGTCGGAAGTGGTGTAGGAGGCCCGCTCATGGTCCCAGTCGGGGTCGAGGACGACGACGCGGAAGCCGTGGCCGCCGTACCAGCCGGCGTCTATGTTGATCTCCCGAGCCCGCAGGCCACCCTTCTCCGCCACCTCCTGCGCGGTCAGCCAGGGCGGTGGTGCGGTACGAGCCCAATGCCCGTGGCGACGCGACAGGCGACCTGTCGGTCCGGTTGTGGGGGTCGGCGCTGCTCACCGGCAAGGTGGCCTACGCGCTCGACCGCATCCTGGACGAACGGCGCCGCAACACCATGACCGCACACGGATGGTTGACCGAGGCGGTCCTCACCGGCTACGCGCTGGCCCTGGAGACCGCGGGAGAGCTCGACCAGGCCATCGACCTCTACCAGGAGCTGATACCCCGCGCCGAGAAGCGGCGTTCGGTCTTCCTCAACCGGACGCTCACGCTCTGGGCCCAGGCCACGATGACCCCGCCCTACACCCGGCTCTCGCGCTGCCTTTTCGCCCGCTACGTGTCCGGTGGAGACTTCCAGGACGCCCTCCTCGCGGGCGACGCGCTCGAACGGCATCGCGCGCGGGAGCTCAGGCAGCGGGGCATCGTCCTGACCGGGACGGAGCCGTCCCGGTGGCTGGTCTCGCCGCTCACGTCGGCCGCGGCCACGCTGCCGGACGGGCACGCCGTCATCTGCGTCGGCATGCACCCCCACACGGTTCGCGTCGAGGGCCGGTGGATGACGGTCGGGCTCCCCGCCGGCGGAGTCGGCGGGTGGGCGGAGCAGACCACCCCGCCCGAGCTGCTCTTCGAGGTCCACGTCTGGTTCTCCGACCGGATGCAGGAGGCGGCACAGGCGGTACGCGAGGCACGGATCGCCACCATGGAGGAGTACGCCGGCATCCTCGAACGGTTCGTCCCGGCAGCGGACGTCCACGAGCGCCTCGCCACGCTCTGGCAGGCACTGGGGGCAGGTGCCGGACGCTTCGGCGAGCTGCACCTCAGCACCGAGGGCTACGCGCTCCAGCTGCCGTGGTCGGCGGCCGCCCTGGTCTCGGCGGGAAAAGCGGCCGTGGTGCGGGTCGTGGCGACCACAGCGCTGGTCGGACGGCCTCAGCGGCCGGCCGAGCCGGCTCCGACGATCGTCGTCGCCGTTCAGGACGACCGGTCGGAGCGCGCGAACGCGCAACTGCTGGAGGCAGGCGGCGACCTGGCCGAGCTGATCTACTCGGAGCAGCCCTCGGACGAGGCCGACGTCGGGGTCCGCCTCCAGGCGGATCTCCACCGGGTGAGCTCGGCCGACGCCCTCGTGCTCCTGGGTCACGGCCGCCGCGGCCGCGGCCTCACGCACGCGCTGCACGATTTCACCACGCAGCCGCGCACGGTCGTCCTGCTGGGCTGCTGGTCGGCCCACATCGACCAGGACCTCTCCCACATGGAGGTCGAGGGCTTGGCCGTCTCGCTGCTGGCCTCCGGCGTCGAGGCAGTCGTCGCCTCCCTGTGGCCGGTGACCCTGGAAGCAGGTGCCCTGCTCACCTCCCGCTACCTCGCCGAGCTGAGCCGCGGAGTCCCACCCGGACGCGCCTTCGCCACGGCCCGCACCGTACTCCGCTCCGACCCCCGCTTCGACCATCCGGCTGTTTGGTGCGGTTTCACCCTCTTCGGCTGAAGCTCGCGCGATAGGTCGTTGGAGTGAGCCCGACCCGGCTCGACAGGTGTTTGCGCAGGGAGTCCGCGCTGCCCAGACCGCTCTTCCCGGCCACCTGATCCATGGGCAGTTCGGTGGTCTCCAGAAGTTCCCTGGCCCGGTCGACGCGCCGGTGCAGCAGCCACTGGAGTGGGCTCAGCCCGGTCTCCGCGTGGAAGCGCCTGGTCAGGGTGCGCACGCTGATCTTGGCGTGTCCGGCCAGGTCGGCCAGGGTGAGCGGGCGATCGAGGTGTTCGAGCGCCCAGGCCCGGGTGGGAGCGAGTGAGGTGCCGCGCTCGGGAGGCAGTGGCGTCTCGATGAACTGGGACTGGCCGCCTGGCCGTACGGGAGAGACGACCGCGAGCCGCGCGGCCGCGTTGGCCACCGCCGCGCCATAGTCGAGCCTGACCAGATGCAGGCACAGGTCAATGGCGGCCGCGGCGCCCGCCGAGGTGAAGATGCCGCCGTCCTCGACGAAGAGGACGTCGGGCCGCACCTCGATCGACGGGAAGCGGGTGGCGAGGTCGTCGGCCAGCCCCCAGTGCGTGGTGGCGCGGCGCCCATCGAGCAGGCCGGCCTGGGCCAGCACGAACGCGCCCGTACACAGTGAGGCGATCCGGGCGCCGCCGGCCGCTGCTCTCCTCAAGGCGTCGAGAACCTCCGGGGGCGCCTGCTCGCCGCCGCTGCCGACGGCGAGCACCGTGTCCGCGCCGTCCAGCGCCCCCAGACCGTCCGCCACCACGACGTCGGGACCCCCGACGGTCGGCAGCGGGCCGGGCCGCGCCGTACAAACGCGCACGTCATAGTGCGGGACGCTGTTGAAAACCATGAAGGGGATCGAGATGTCGAAACTCAGCACGGGGGGCACGACGACTGCGGCGACGCGGTGCAGGGCCAGATCCTCCGGATAGTTGGCATTCCGGCCACTATGCCAGGAGGCCGCGGTTCGGCACCGTTGTCATCATGAAATTTGCCGACACAAAAGTTGCCGACACAAAAGTTGCCGACACAAAAGTTCATGTGATCGTGGGTCGTGGGGCTACCGCGTCGAAGACCGCTCTGCTGCTGGCCGAGGACGGCGAGCGGGTACGGATGATCAGCCGCACCGGCGGCGGGCCCGAGCACCCGCTCATCGACAAGGTCGCCGCGGACGCGACCGACACCGATCGGCTCACCGAGCTGACCGAGGGGGCGGACACGCTGTTCACCACCGCCGCGCCGCCGTACCACACCTGGCCCGAGCTGTTCCCGATCCTGTCGGCGTCGCTGCTCACCGCGGTGAAGCGGACCGGGGTCGCCTACGTCATGCTCGGCAATCTGTACGCCTACGGGCCGGTGGACGGGCCGATCACCCCGGACTTCCCGCTGGCCGCGGCCGGGCCCAAAGGGCGGGCCAGGGCGCGGGTATGGGAGGAGGCCGCCTCCTCAGGGGTAAGGGTCACCGAGGTGCGGGCCGGCCAGTTCTACGGCGCCGGAGCCTTCTCGGTGTTCAGTCTCATGGTGCAGCGGCACGTACTGGAGGGCAGGCTCGTCCTGGTGCCGCAGGAGCTCGATGTGCCGCACAGCTACACGGCGATCGGCGACGCCGCGCGCACGCTGGTCGCCGCGAGCCGCGACGATCAGGCGTACGGCCGGGCGTGGCACGCGCCCACCTCGACCCTGTCGGTACGGGAGCTGGCCGGGCGACTCGCCGAACTCGCGGGGGCGCCGGAACCACGGATGGAAGAGATGACCGAACGCGAGCGGACCCTGCTCGCGTACACCGACCCGCTCTGGGGGGAGATGCACGAGGTGCTCACCAAGCCCGGCCACCCGTTCGTCGTCGACTACTCCGAAACCGAGAAGATCCTCGGCGTGAGTGCCACCCCGGTCGACGACGTGCTCCGCGAAGTGATCTAGCGCTGGAGCGTGTTGCCCAGCGCCTGGGCGTGCCTTTATGGAGTTCCGGGCAGCGTCTTCAGCATGAATGGGAGAAACCGGTCAAAGACCATCATTGGCACCATCTTCGCGGGCTCGGCCTTGCTCGCGGCCGGGGCCTGCGGAAGTGCCCACACTCAGTCCGGCACCATCAAGGCCGACCCCGCGCGGGGTGTCATCCCTCTGCCCATGTCGACGCCGGGCGATCCCGAGCAGGAATCCGGCGGCACGGCGAGCCTCGAGAAGGCGGCCGCCGCGGCCACGGACTCCGCCGAGGGCTCCCATGTCCTCTCGGTCCAGTCAGAGAACGACGGCAAGATCTGGGAGGTCCAGCTGGCCGGACCCGACGGCACCGAGCGGCTGCTGGAAGTGGACGCGTCGGGAAAGGTGGTCTCGGAAGGCAGGTCCAAGGACACCGGCAAAGGTGAGAAGGCCAGGGTCATGGGGCTGGTCAAGGACGCCAAGGTGACCTTCAAGGACGCGTTGGAGAAGGTTTCCTCCTCGGTGTCGCACGGCAAGATCACCCACATGAGCCTGGACAAGTACAACAACGACCTTCTGGTCTGGGATGTCGATGTCGTCAGTCCGGACGGCACCTGGCAGGGGCTCAAGATCGACGCCAAGACCGGCACCGTGACCAAGAACGACTAGGGGGCCGGCAACTTTCCGCCACTACGGCGTTTCGGGATGCCGGAGGAGTTGCCGGCTGATGCCGCGGGCGGCGGCCAGTACAGGGGGCACCACGCCGGGCATGGGCAGGCCCGGCAGGGGATCGCCGGCGCGTACGACGACGGAGAGCGCGGCCACCACCTCGTCGGCCGCGTCGCTCACGGGGGCGGCCACCGACACCGCGTCGAGGGTGACCTGCCGGTCGCTGACGGCGAAGCCAGTGCGCCGCACTTCGGCCAGTACGCGCCGTAAAGCGTCCGGGTCCACGATGGTCTTGCTGGTGAAGGCCGCCAGCGGCCTGTCCAGGTAGCGCTCCTGGAACGCCCGGGGCGCGTACGCGAGCAGCACCAGCCCGACGCCGGTGGCATGCGCGGGCCACCGTCCGCCGACCCGGCTGTGCACGCCGACGGCGTCGTGGCTGGAGATCCGCTCGATGTACACGACGTCCAGGCCGTCGAGGACGGCGAGCTGGACGTGCTGACGGGTCGCCACGAAGAGGTCCTCGAGGTAGGGCATGGCCACCTCGCGCAGCCCCAGGCCGCGAGGTGCCAGTGCCGCGACCTCCCACAGGTGCAGGCCGATCTGGTAGCGGCCATTCCGGTCCCGTTCGAGCGCGCCCCACGCGACCAGCTCGCCGACCAGGCGGTGCGCCGTCGTCAGCGGCATCCTGGTCCGCCGGCTGATGTCGGACAGGGTCAGCCGGCGGCGTTCACCGGAGAACGCGTCCAGAACGCTGAGCACCCGGCTGGCCACCGACCGTGCGGGATCCGGTTGCCTGGACGGGCTTGCCATCGTTGCTGTGGTCATGGTCATGGGCAGCGCCTCCGACCGTCTGATCGCGCTTCGAGTACGCCGGGTCCCGGCCTCACCATTTCGTTGAATGTTGTTTGCGGCAACGTAATCCCGGGAGGCCAGACGGGTCTAGCCCTATTTCCGGGCTAATTTGTTGCCTTTGATAACAATCTAGAAACACGCCTGTCATGACGCGGGTCATCCTGTCTGAGGCTGTGAACGATAGATGGCCACTGGGAGCGATAGATGGCCAATCTGGGAGCGGGCGGCCGGCGGCCATGAAGTCGCTGGAGGAGCCGAAGGCTCACATGGTGGAGCCATGCCCGCCGCGCAGGCGTCGCACGAGGTCGTCGGCGGCCTCCGGCCACTGCGGGTAGTCGAAGGCGAAGCCCGCTTCGAGCAGGCGGCCGGGGACGACGCGGCGGCTTTTCAACAGGAGCTCGGTGTCCGAGCGCAGCGCGAACGCGCCGAGTTCGGCCATCCACTTTGTTGCGGGCAGGCCCACCGGAACACCCAAGGCGGCGCGCAGCACCCGCATGAATGTGCGTTGCGGTAAAGGGACAGGAGCGGCGAGGTTCACCGGTCCGGCGAGGTCGTCCCGGTCGACCAGGAACTCGACGGCGCGGACGAAGTCGCGGTCATGGATCCAGGACACGTACTGGGCGCCGCCGGCGACCGGGCCGCCTAGTCCGAGGCGCGCCAGCCGCAGCAAAACGTCGAAGACGCCGCCACGGTCGGGGCTCATCACCATGGCAGCGCGCATGCTGACCTTGCGCGTGCGCGGGGTTTCGGCTTGCTCCTGCGCCTGCTCCCACGCTTTCGCGATCTCCACGCTGTAGGCCCAGTAGCCTGGCACGCCCGGTTCGGTGCCGCCGAGCACGCCGGTCACCTCGTCGTTGGGGGCGTCGAAGCGGTGGGCGTAAATGGTGGCGGTGCTCATCTGCAACCAGACCCGAGG
Organism: Nonomuraea aurantiaca; assembly: GCF_020215705.1. Taxonomy (GTDB): domain Bacteria; phylum Actinomycetota; class Actinomycetes; order Streptosporangiales; family Streptosporangiaceae; genus Nonomuraea; species Nonomuraea aurantiaca. The sequence continues at coordinate 73,710 of NZ_JAIWNB010000030.1, forward strand.
AGGCCGTACGGCGGCCGCGACCGCCTCACCCACCACCCGGGCGGAATGCACCCGTGAATCCATCATGGCTCGCAGATTGTCCGGCGTGTAGCGACAGTTGACGCTGCGTCCGGCCAGATTGATCACGACGTCGCTGCCGTCGATCTCCTTCGCCCATGGGCCAAGTGTCTCGGCATCCCAGCGGACGTCGCGATCGCGCACCGGCCGCCTGGTCAGGATCACAACATCATGGCCCGCGGCGGTCAGTGCGCGACTGAGGATGGTGCCTACCTGCCCGGTTCCCCCGGGTATCACGATCTTCATCCGGCTTCCCCCAAGGTGAGTGGGACAAGCCTAGCGCGGCTAGCTGAACACGTTCAAAAGCGGCTCATGTCGCGACATGGGAACCCCAAGGCCTGTGACACACCGGGCCCCAGATCACTACGCGCCCTGTCGTGCCTCATCGTGAGCGCCGCCTGGTCGGCGTATCCACGCTTCGGTCCGGCAGACCGTTACCAGGCCGGGCCAACATGAGCTCCCAGATTGGCCATCTATCGCTCCCAGTGGTTATCTATCGTTCACAGCCTCATCTGGCAGCAGGACCGGTGATAGTAGACCGACCCTTGCGAATCCCTGTCGCCCCAATATTCTTCCCAGCAATCGATGGCGTGCGCCTGAGATTCAGGCAGGAAGGCGCTCAGCATGCCATCGACAACGGTGTTGATCAGTCTCTTGACCACCACTTCTCCCTTCTTCGGCTGATGGACGCACTCTGTCGTCTTCGGCTGTCGCGCCCCTGACCTCGTGCTGACTCGGGACTTTCTCCGGGTGCGCCAAAACGTCGCCGTAGACGCGGCGATCAGCTCCCCGGCAATGCGCGCGCAGCCCTGCACACGTCCGGCTGTCGCGCCGCTGTCATCGCGCCCCTGGCCCGCCACCTGGCGACCGTCGATCGCCGGGCACACGATGGGCCGACGGCGTGAGGAGGCTGAAAGAAGAGTGTGAGTGGTACGCGAGGCCCGCTCATTACGCTCAGAAACAACTACGCCGAGCAGGCCGAAGAAATTCGGGTCAGGGCAGCCAGGCGTGCGACGTCAGGATAATTGTGGATATTGAACCAGAACCTCTCTTCCATTTCGGGGTGTTGGGCACACTCGAGATCTCGCGGGCCGGCCGACCGGTTTCCCTGCCGGCCGCCAAACAACGGGGCGTTCTGGCCACCCTCCTCCTCCAGGCCGGTCAGAAGGTCTCGCACGACCAGCTGATCGAGCGGATCTGGAATGGCAGGCCGCCGAACGACGCCCGCGGCGCGCTGCACACCCACGTCGCGCGGCTGCGACGCGCGCTGGGCGACGGCCATCATGACGCCCACCGCCTGATCCATACCTTCAACGACAGCTATTCCATCGAGCTCCCGCCCGGCAGCCTCGATCTGTCGACGTTCCGGGAGCTGACCGTGCGAGCGGCGGGTGCCCACGATGCCGCCGGTAAAGCCGATCTTCTCCGGCGGGCGCTGGCGCTGTGGCGGGGACCCGTGCTGGCCGATGTCCCGTCGGAGTCGTTGCACCGCGAAGAGGTGCCCTGGGTCATGGAGGAACGACTCCGGGCCATAGAACGGTGGTTTCAACTCGGCCTTCAGCTCGCCCGTCACGACGAGACGATCATCACTCTCAAGGAGGCGACGGCGGACCATCCCTACCATGAGCGGCTGTGGGCCCAGTTGATGATCGCGCTGCACAAGGCCGGCCGCCGGGCGGAAGCGCTGGAAACCTACCGGACCATCGACGGACTGCTGCGGAAAGAGCTCGGCATCGATCCGACTCAGGAACTGGTCCGCGTCCACGCCGCCATACTGAATGACGATCCCGATTCCGCCCGAATACTCGACGAGACGCATCCGGGCACGCCGCCGGTTTCCCGGCACATGCCTCCAGCGCTCCCGCTCGGCGCCGACGAGGAGCCGGAGCCAAGGGAGAAATCGCTGGAGCCATTCACCGGCGACGGCGTTCCTCAGCAGCTGCCATCCGGCATCGCCTCTTTCACCGGGCGGGAGGATGAGCTGAAGGCTCTCGATGATCTCCTCATGGCCAGCGACCACGAAACGTCGCCGCCCATCGTGATCGCCACGATCAGCGGAATGGGCGGTGTGGGCAAGACCGCGCTGGCGGTGCACTGGGCCCACCGTGCGATGGACCGCTTTCCGGACGGACTCCTCTACCTCGACCTGCGCGGCTTCGGGCCGGGCGGCCACGTCGACCCCGGCACCGCGCTGGAGCAGCTCCTCCACGCGCTGGCCGTGCCGCCCGGGCGGATCCCCGCGCGGACAGACGCTCGCTCGTCGATGCTGCGCAGCGTACTGGCCGGCCGCCGGGTGCTGATGCTGCTCGACAACGCCCGCGACTCGGCGCAGGTGCGGCCGTTGCTGCCGGGTTCGCACGCTGTCGTGCTGGTCACCAGCCGCAGTCAGCTGCGCGGGCTGGCCGTACGCGAAGGGGCACACCATGTCCTGCTCGAGCAGTTCTCCCCCGCCGAATCGGCCGCCCTGCTGACCAGGATCCTCGGGCCCGAACGGATCGGCGCCCAGGCACAGGCCACCGAGGAGCTGGCCCGATCGTGTGTTCACCTTCCCCTGGCGCTGACCATCGCCGCCGAACACGCCACCTGCCGGCCCGGCAGCTCGCTGCGGGATCTGGCGGAAGAGGTGCGGGACCAGCGGACCGCCTTGGACACGCTCGACACCGCCGACGACCATGAGGCCAGCCTCCGGGCGGTGTTCTCCTGGTCGTACCGGGCGCTGGAACCATCGGCCGCGCGCATGTTCCGCATGTTGAGCCTGCATCCGGGAGCCGACGTCAGCCCGCCCGAGGCGGCGGCGCTGGCCGGCGTCACCACCTCCGAGGCACGGCGGCTGCTCGACCTCCTCACCGGCCGGTCCCTGCTGGGAGGGACCGGCCGGGATCGTCACCGATTCCACGACCTGCTCCACGTCTACGCCGTCGAGCGGTCCCGCCGGGAGGACAGCGGGACCGAGCGGCGGACCGCGGTCCGCCGCGTTCTGGACTGGTATCTCCACACCGCTGATCGCGCCGCCGACCTCCTCGAACCCACCAGGAGGCGGTTCCCCCTGACGATCACCCACGTGCCCGCCGACCCGCCCGTCCTGGCCGGGCCCGCGGACGCGATGGCGTGGCTGGACGACCAGCGCGCCAACCTCATCGCGGCCACCAGGTTGTCGGCCGAGCACCGATGGGATGCCCATACCTGGCGGCTTCCCCATGCCCTGTGGCGGTTCTTCTTCGTCCGCGGCCATGTCCGCGACTGGATCGACACGCATCTCCTGGCTCTCGACGCCGCGAGGGGTGCCGGCGATCCTCGCGCGCTGGCCGAGACGACGAAGAATCTCGGCTTCGCCTACTGGCGATCCGGGCACCTCTCCGAGGCGCTCAGGCACCACGGCCGGGCGCTCGTCCTGGACCAGGAGAGCGGCGATCGCTGGGGCGAAGCCAAGACGCGCAACCATCTGGGCTTCATCTATGACCGCTCGGGCCGATTCGCCGAGGCGCTCGACCAGCAACACCGGTCACTTGCCCTCTATGCGGAGGTGGATGACCGGTGTGGCCAAGGCCGGGCGCTCATCGGCATCGGCAACGCCTACCGTCAGCTCGATCAGCACGCCGCGAGTGTGCCCCCGCTGGAAAGGGCGCTCGCCATCACCCGCGACATCGGCGATCGCTGGGGCGAGAGCCTCGCCCTCATCGCCATCGGCTTCACCCACCTGGCCACCGGCCGATACACCGAAGCCACCGACCACTTCCACCAAGCGCTCGCCATCACCCGCGAGATCGGTGACCGCTGGGGCGAAAGCCTCGCCCTCATCGCCATCGGCTTCACCCACCTGGCCACCGGCCGGCACACCGAAGCCACCGACCACCTCCGCCAAGCGCTCGCCATCACCAGGGAGACCGGTGACCGCTGGGGCGAAAGCCTCGCCCTCATCGCCATCGGCTTCACCCACCTGGCCACCGACCGGCACACCGAAGCCACCGACCACCTCCATCAAGCCCTCGCCATCACCCGCGAGATCGACAGCATGGGCGACGACGGCTTGCTCGAAGACGCCTGCCGCGCTGGAACGTCCCTTGGCCCCGTCCACGGCCGTGAGGCCGTCTTCTCCGCCCTGGGCCTGCACACCCGGCTTCAGCCGGCCCTGGCTCGGGAAGTCACGCTCGCCGAGCCGTCGCCCTGCTCCCCGTAGGGCTCGGCGACGAAGAACGCTCATCCTCTTGTGAACCGGCACGAATCCCGGCCCCTCACTCTGGCGTACGGTCGCGGGTGACATCGACTACTCGGAGGGCCGGCAGGTTGATCGCGGTCAGAGAACTACACGAGATCGCGGAGTTCGAGAGACTGTTCGCGCTGTTCGACGGCATCTGGCGGTTCGACCAGGGCGGGCAGCCGATCACGGTCGAGCTGATGCGGGCGCTGTCGCACGCCGGCGGCTACGTCGCGGGCGCCTTCGACGGCGACCGGATGGCCGGCGGGTCCGTCGGATTCCTCGCGGCGGGCAACGCGCTGCACTCCCACATCACCGGCGCCTCCGCCGGACGCGGCATCGGGTTCGAGCTCAAGCTGCACCAGCGCCGGTGGGCGCTGGAGCGCGAGCTGGGCCGGGTCACCTGGACCTACGATCCGCTGGTACGCCGCAACGCCCACTTCAACCTGGCCAAGCTGGGCGCGCGCCCGCGCGAATACCTGCCCGGCTTCTACGGCATCATGGACGACGAGATCAACCAGGGCGACGAGTCCGACCGGATGCTGGCCGTCTGGGAGCTGTCCGCGCCGCATGTCGAGGCCCTCGCCAGACGGGAACCGTGGCCGGTCCACGTGCCGGGCGACGCGGTGGTGGGCCTGGCCGACGACGGGGGCCGGCCGGTGCCGGGCCGTACGGACGCCGCGACGGTGCTGGTGGCCGCGCCGCCGGACATCGAGGGGTTGCGCCGGGCCGACCCGGGAACGGCCAAGGCATGGCGTCACGCCATGCGGGACGTCCTGGGCGGCCTGATCGCCGAAGGCCGCGTCGTCACCGGGTTCCATCAGAAGTCCTTTTACGTAGTGGAGAAAGCGTGAAGATCACCGGAGTTGAGCTGCGGCGGATCGCGATGCCGCTGGTGGCGCCGTTCCGCACCTCGTTCGGCACCGAGACGGCCCGCGACGTGCTGCTGGTCCGGGTGGTGACGCCCGACGCCGAGGGCTGGGGCGAGTGCGTGGCCATGTCGGAGCCGCTCTACTCCCCCGAGTACGTCGACGGCGCGGCCGAGGTGATCCGGCGCTTCCTGCTGCCCGCCCTGCCCCGCACCCTCGACGCGAACGCCGTCGGCCGGGCCCTGGAGCCGATCAAGGGGCACCGGATGGCCAAGGCCGCCCTGGAGACGGCCGTGCTGGACGCCCAGCTCAGGGCGTCGGGCGAGTCGTTCGGCCGCTTCCTCGGCGCGGCCCGCGACCGGGTGCCGAGCGGGGTCTCCGTCGGCATCATGGACTCGATCCCGCAGCTGCTCGACGCCGTCGAGGGCTACCTCGGCGAGGGGTACGTGCGGATCAAGCTGAAGATCGAGCCCGGCTGGGACGTGGAGCCGGTCAGGGCGGTGCGCGAGCGGTTCGGCGACGACATTCTCCTCCAGGTCGACGCGAACGCCGCCTACACGCTCGTGGACGCCCGCCAGCTGGCCAAGCTGGACGACTTCGGCCTGCTGCTCATCGAGCAGCCCCTGGCCAACGACGACTTCGTCCAGCACGCCAAGCTGGCCAAGCAGCTGCGGACGCCGATCTGCCTGGACGAGTCGATCGAGTCGGTCGAGCACGCCGCCGCCGCGATCGCGCTGGGCTCCTGCTCGATCGTCAACATCAAGCCCGGCCGGATCGGCGGCTACCTGGAGGCCCGCCGCATCCACGACCTGTGCCGGGCGAACGGGATCGCGGTGTGGTGCGGCGGCATGCTGGAGACCGGGCTCGGCCGGGCCGCGAACGTGGCGCTGGCCGCGCTGCCCGGGTTCACGCTGCCGGGCGACACCTCGGCCTCGCGCCGCTACTTCGCCACCGACATCACCGAGCCGTTCGAGCTGAGCGACGGCCACCTGGCGGTGCCGACCGGGCCGGGGCTGGGCGTCGCGCCCATCCCGGCCCTGCTCGACGAGGTCACCACCGCCACCGAGTGGATCACTCTCTGAGCCCTCCGGTCCGCCCTCCGACGAGCCCCCCGATAAGCCCTCAGGTGAGCCGGGGCACCGCCTCCAGGAGGGCGCGCGTGTAGTCGTGGGCGGGCTCGCCGACCACCCGCTCCGTGGGCCCGGACTCGACGACGCGGCCCTGGTGCATGACCGCGACGACGTCGGAGACGTACCGGACGACTGCCAGGTTGTGCGAGATGAACAGCATCGACAGGCCCAGTTCGTCGCGGAGCGAGCGCACGAGGTTGAGCACCGCGCCCTGGACGGACACGTCGAGCGCGCTGGTGATCTCGTCGGCGACCAGCAGGTCGGGCGCGGCGCCGAGCGCCCGGGCGATGGCGACCCGCTGCCGCTGGCCGCCGGACAGCTCGCGCGGATAGCGCCCGGCCAGGCCAGCGGGGAGCGAGACGAGCCCCAGCAACCGCTCCACCTCGGCCCGCCGCCCCGCCCGGTCACGCCTTACCCCCTCCCCCACCGACTCGCCGACCGTCATGCGCGGGTCCAGCGAGGCGTACGGGTCCTGGAAGACCATCTGGACGTTGCGTGCCCCGTCGATCCGGCCCGTGTACGGCACCAGGCCGCTCACCGCCCTGGCCAGCGACGACTTGCCCGACCCCGACTCGCCGACGAGCCCGACGATCCGGCCAGGGGGGATCTCCAGCGTGACCCGGTCGACCGCGGTGAACGCGCCGAAGCGCACGGTCAGGTCTTCGATGATCATTTGACCTCCCAGCAGGCCACGCGGCCCGCCTCGCCGTACGGGATGAGCGGGGGACGTTCGGCGGAGCAGCGGGCGGTCGCCAGGGCGCACCGGTCCGCGAAGGCGCAGCCGGGGCCCACCTCCGAGGGGGCGGGCTGGCGGCCGGGGATGCTCGCGAGGGGCTTGTCCCGGTCGGTGGCCATGTCGGGCAGGGAGGCGATGAGCGCCCGCGTGTACGGGTGCGCGGCCTCGGCGGCCAGCCTGGAGACAGGCAGCTCCTCCACGACCCGGCCCGCGTACATGACCATGACCCGGTCGCACAGCTCGCCCACCACGGCGATGTCGTGCGTGATGAACAGCGCGGCCGCGCCGCTCTCCTCGGTGACCTCGCGCAGCAGCCGCAGGATCTGCCGTTGCACGGTCACGTCGAGCGCCGTGGTCGGCTCGTCGGCGATGATCAGCCGCGGCGTGGCCATGAGGCCCATCGCGATCACCGCGCGCTGCCGCATGCCGCCGGACAGCTCGTGCGGGTGCTGCCGGGCGCGCGCGGCCGGGTCGGGCAGGTGGACGTGCCCGAGCCGGTCCACGGCCCGCCGGTTCGCCTCGGCCCGCCCGGCGCCCTGGTGCACCCTCGCCACCTCGGCGAGCTGCCCGCCCACCCGCAGCGCCGGGTTGAGCGAGGCCATGGGGTCCTGGAACACCATGGCCAGCGTCGTGCCGAGCGCCTTGCCCGACAGCGTGGCGACGTCCCGGCCGCCGAGCAGCAGCCGCCCGTAGGCGACCGTGCCCGGATAGGGGACGAGCCCGCCGATCGCGGCGGCGGTCAGGCTCTTGCCGCTGCCCGACTCCCCCACCAGGCCGACGATCTCGCCGGGCGCGATGGTCAGCGACAGCCCGCGTACGGGTGTCACGCCGCCGGGGAACGCGACGGTCAGATCCCTGACCTCAAGCACCGCTCCGGGGTTCGGCTCGCCGGGATCGGGCGGAACCGCCGTGTCCGACGCCTTCCCGCCCGCGGCGGTACGGGCGGCGGCCTTGGCCATGGCGTCGCCCAGCAGGTTGAACCCGATGCCGGCGAGCGCGATGGCCGCCGCCGGGCCGAGGGCGACCTCGGGCGTGACGTAGATGCGGGCGAACCCGTCGTACAGCAGCCTGCCCCAGTCGAACGACGGCGGCTGCACGCCCAGGCCCAGGAACGACATCCCGGCCAGGCCGAGCAGGGCGCCGCCGAGCGCCTGGGTGAGCTGCAGGATGAGCGGCTCGGCGATGTTGGGCAGCACGTGCCCGGTCAGGATCCGGCGGCGGGACACGCCGAGCATCCGGGCGGCCGACACGTAGTCGGATCCGGCGACGGTCGCGGCCAGCGTCTGGGTGAGCCGGGCGAATCCGGGCGCGATGGCGACCCCGATGCCGAGGACCGCGCCGCGGGCGCCCAGCCCGGAGACGACGGCGGTGAACATGGCCAGCAGCAGCCCGGGGAAGGCGACCAGGGCGTTGACCGTCCCGGTGATCAGCCGGGCGGGCCGGCCCGGCAGCACGGACGGGAGGGCGCCGAGCACGATCCCGGCCAGACCGCCGATGAGTGTGGCGGCCAGCGCCAGCGCCAGGGAGAAGCGGCCGGCCACGAGCACCCTGGCGAGCAGGTCGCGGCCCAGGCTGTCGGTGCCGAGCGGGTGGGCGGCGGACGCCCCTTGGAGGATGGCCGCCGCGTCGATGCGCTCGGCGCTCGCGCCCCAGATGGGCGGCCCGGCGACGGCCAGCATGATCATGGCCGCGACGAGCACGGCTCCGGCGACCGCCGCGGGCGTGCGCGGCAGCCGGGGCTTCATCGGGAACCCCCGGCGCGTGTGTGCGGCGGGCGGGGTGTCACTCACGCCTCCCTGATCTTGGAGGTAGGGTCGAGCGCGGCCAGGGCCAGGTCGACGGCGAGGTTCACGACGAGCACGATCGCGCCGTAGACGAGGATGACGCCCTGGGCGACCGGATAGTCCTTCTGCGTGATCGACTCGACGATCTTCATGCCGAGCCCCGGCCAGGCGAAGACGTACTCGACCAGCACGCTGCCCGCGATCAGCGCCGAGAGCAGCAGGCCGCCCAGGGTGAGGGTGGCGGTGAGCGTGTTGGGCAGCACGTGCCTGAGGTAGAGGCGGGCGGCGGGCAGGCGTTTGGCGCGCGCCAAACGTACGTAGTCGGTGCCCAGCTCGCGCAGCGTCTCAGCGCGGGAGATGCGGGCGATCATGGCGATCGGGCCGATCGCCAGCGCGAGGACGGGCAGCACGTACGAGGCGGCGCCCGCCTTGCCCGCGGGCGGGAACGCGCCGAGACCGATGGCGAAGACGGTCACCAGCGCGATCGAGTACAGGAACTCGGGCACGGCGACGGCCGTGCCCGTCACGGTGGTGAAGGCGTACTCGGTGCCACGGTTGCGGCCGTTCTCGGTGCGGACGGCCGCCCACATGCCGAGCGGCACCGCCACCAGCAGCGCCACCACGGTCGCCAGCAGGGCCAGGGCCAGCGTGTTGGGCAGCCGGGCGGCGACGATCTCGACGACCGGCTCCCCCGAAAGAAACGAGGTCCCGAAATTTCCGGACAGCACGTGGCCCGTGTAGGTGAGGAACTGCTCGGGGATCGACCGGTCGAGCCCCAGCGCCGCCGTACGCGCCTGGACGAGCTCGATCGGCGCGGCCGGCCCGAGCGAGGCACGTACCGGGTCACCCGGGATGAAATGGATCATCGCGAAGGACGCGACGAGCAGCGCGGCGAGGGAGACGGCGAACCGCACGACCTGCCGCACCACCCACCGCGGGCCGCGCGACCGCACCCGGCGCGGCGAGCCGGGTCCGCTCTTGTGGAGCTCGCGCACTCAGCCTCCCCGCGTGAGGCGGATCGAGGTCGGCACGACGCCCCCGGCCATCATGCGGAACGTGCCGCCCTTGCCGGCGGCCAGCACGGTGTTCTCCACGACCGGGACCAGGTCGGCGTTCTCGAACAGCGCCGACTCGGCCTCCAGCCACAGCTTGCAGCCTTCGGCCGCCGGCTTTCCCGAGGCCTGCGCGACGAGCGAGGTGTAGCGGGAGTTGGTCAGGTGGGCGAAGTTGGCGCCCTTGGGCGCGGCCGGCCCCGACAGGAAGCCGACGAGCTGGCTCGGCAGGGTGACGGCGATCGGCAGCCAGATGGCGTCCCAGTCCTGGGTGACGTTGAGCGACTCCGCCAGCTTGGCGTCGATGATGCCGTTCAGCTTCACCTCGACGCCGGCCTTCTTCCAGGCGGCGCCCAGGTACTCGGCCGCCGCCTGCACCCCGGATCCCCTGGTGGTGGGATAGACGAAGCGCAGCGTCAGCCGCTTGCCGTCCTTGACCCTGACGCCGTCGGCGCCGGCTCGCCACCCCGCCGCGTCCAGGGCGGCGGCGGCCGCGGCCGGGTCGTTGGCGGGCACGTGCCCGGTGACCGTGTCGCCCTGGCAGGGCCGCGGGTCGAGGACGAGCCCGGTGGCGGGCCGGCCGGTGCCGCTGGCGGCGATCCCGGCCAGCTCCTTGAGGTTGACGGCCTGGGTGAGCGCCTTGCGTACGGCCGGGTCGTGGGCGGGCCGGTCGTCACCCTGGTGGTAGAAGAACTGGCCGTTCCCGAAGGGCAGGACGTTCTTGACGACTCCCGGGGTGGCCGCCACGCGGGCGCGGTCGGGGCCGTAGAAGGTGGCGCCGTTGAGCGTGCCGGCGACGAGCAGGTTGGCGGCGGTCTGCTCGTTGGGCACGACCTTCAGCGTGACCGTCTCGGGCAGGTTTTTGGCCGTGGCCCCGCCGGGGCCCCAGACGTACTCCCTGCGGACCTTGAAGGTGTAGTGGTCGCCCGAGACCGACTCGGTGAGCCGGTAGGGGCCGGAGCCGGAGGTGGCGTGGGCGAGCGCCGAACGGTCCTCGACGCCCTTGCCGCACACGATGTACATCTGCTCGGCACTCTCCAGGATGAAGCTGAAGGGCTCGGGCGTGGACAGGGTCACGGTGCCCGCCGCGTCGTCCGCCTTGGCCTTCATCCCGGTGGGCACGAGAACGCCGTAGATGGGCGATTTGGTGGCGGGGTCGGCGATGTGGTTGACGTTCTCGGCCACGTCGGAGGGGGTGAGCTTGGCGCCATCGGAACAGGTCGCGTCCTTGCGCAGGGTGAAGGTCACCGAGTCGGGCTTGACCTGCCACTTCTCGGCGAGTCCCGGGACGATCCGGCCGTCGGCGCCGACGCCGACGAGGGTGTCGTACGCGAACGCGAGCACCTGGTTGGTGACCGACAGCACGCCCATGGCGGGGTCGAGCACGCCGGGGTCGGCGCTGATGGCGAAGGAGAACGTGCCGCCGGTGACCGGCGCGCCCGTCCCCGAGCCGGTGCCTGTTTCTGTGCCCGCAGTGCCGCCGCAGGCCGCGGCGAGCAGGGCCAGCGCGACGAGCGCGGCTGGTTTTCTCATGTGGGGCGCTCCAGGGGAGTGGGATCTGAGGCACCACCCTCGTCGCTGACCGTAGATCGTTCTTCGTGCGCTGTAACGAAAAGCGCGGCGGGCGTGGTGCTATCGCCCGAAGATGCGCATCTGGAGCATGACCGTGAGCCGGGCGTCGGCGTCGGACAGGTCGAGCCCGCTGATCTCGGTGAGCCGCTTGAGCCGGTACCTGAAGGTGTTGGCGTGTACGTGGACCCTGGCCGAGGCGGCGTTGACGTCGCCGAACGCGTCCAGGTAGGCCCGCAGCGTGGCGACCAGGTCGCTGCCGTGCTCGGCGTCGTGGTCGAGCAGCCGCTGGTAGGGGCCGGTCGGCGCCTGGTCCTCCGCCGCCGCCACGTCGGCGACCTGGAGCAGCAGCGACTCGAAGTGCACGGCGGTGTAGCCGGCGACCTGGCCCGTCGCGCCGCGGGCGAGCAGGACCCGCAGCGCCCGGTCGGCGTCCGCGCGGGACCTGGCGACGTGGGCGAGACTGACGGCCAGGCGGCCGACGCCGACGCTGGCCGAGTGCCGCGGCCCGACCCTGGCCAGGAAGCTCTCCGCGACGCGTACGGCCCGCGCCTCCTCCTCACCGCCCGCCTGCAGCGGCAGCACCGCGTAGGCCACCGAGCCGACGAGCGCGGCGGCCGCCTTGGGGTGGATGGCGCCGACGTGCAGCGCGAGCGCGTCGGCGAAGCGCTGCCGGTCGCTCTCGGCGCGCGCCGGGTCGTCGGCGGGGTGCGCGAGCTGCGCGGCGAGCACGCACAGCCGGGCGGTGGCGATGCCGAGCCGCGCGGCGGCCTCGGGCGCGTCGGCGCCGCCCGCGAGCACGGTGGACAGCAGGTCGCTGCGGAGCCGCCGCTGGGTGTCGGCGCCGGCCCGCTCGCGCAGCAGCTGCAGGGCGACGATCTTGGCCGCGTCGGCGAGCGCGCGCTGCCGCTGGGGCGTGAGCGGCTCGCGGACGGCGGCCCAGATGGAGCCGAGGATCTCGTCACCCGTCCGCACGGCGACTGCCGCCCGGTTGATACTGTCGCCGTCGAGTTCGAAGTAGACGGGCTCGTGGCTCTGGTAGAGCAGCTTGAAGAAGCCGTTCTCGTCGAGCATCCGCTGGTAGCGCTCGGGCACCTGGCGGCCGAGCACGGTGGCGATCCGGCCCTGGTCGGCCTCGTCCTGCCGTTCGGAGTAGGCCAGCACCCGGGCGGACCTGTCCTCGATCGTGATGGGCGCGTCGAGCAGCGCGCAGACCGCGTTGGCCAGCGAGAACAGGTCGCCCTGCGGCCCCTCCCCCGGCCCGGCCAGGTCGCCCTCCGCCAGCAGGGAGCGCAGCAGGGCGGCGACCTGGGCCCAGGAGGCGGCCCTGGTGAGGCCGAGTACGGCCACCCCGGTCTCCAGCACGGTCGCGCGCACCTGCTCGTCGGCGTCCACGGGCAGCTTGACCACCACGCCGGCCGCCGCCGGGGCCCGCGTGAGCAGCGCGCAGATCTCCGCCGTCCCCTGCACGCCGACCGCCAGCAGGATGCCGCCCGGCGGGACGATCAGCTCGTCGAGCGGATCGAAGATGTGCACCCCGGTCACCTCGGCGTCGAGGTCGCCCGGCGAGGCGGCCACGTCGATCACGGTGCTGCCGAGGTCGTTCAGGATCCGTCCTAGGCTGGCGCGCGGGCGGTCGTTCATCCACTCACCGTAGTCCGGGCCCAGGCCGGCGCGCGGACGGCCGTGGCCCGGCATGGTCAGCTGATCTTCGGAGTGGCGCGCGCGCCCAGGTGGATGTACGGCGAACCGTCCTCGAGCCGGTAGAACACCGCCGACATCCAGTCCGGATCCTCCTCCCGGCGGCAGACGAAGGTGACCTCGTCCACGGGGACGAGCCGCATCTCCATCGGCTCCTGGAGCGCGGCGAGAGCGCCGGTGGCCTCGCTGTAGATCCACAGGTCGCCGTCGCGGACGGTCAGCGTGGCGCGGTACCCGGCCCGCTCGTAGACGCCCGCGTAGCCGTCGACCTCGACCTGGACGGGCGTCTCGGGCGGCCCCAGCCTGCGCGGCACGGTCAGGCCGTCCAGCTCGGCGAACAGCTCGGTGGCCACGGCGTGCGTGAACGCGCCGCTGTGGCCGCCGTTGGCGGTGACGCACACGATCGTGCCGGTGTCCGGTACGGCCCAGAGCATGGCGTGCTGGCCGATGGTGTTGCCGCCGTGGGAGATGACCCGGTGCCCGTCCCATTCGTCGAGGATCCAGCCGATGCCCCACTGCCTGCCCAGCGCGTACGGGTTGGGGATGTCGACCTGCGGCTCCCACATGGCGCGCGGGTCGTCCAGGAGGCCGCCTTCGAGGTGGGCGCGGGCGAACGCGACGACGTCGGCGGGCCGGGCGCAGATGAGCCCGGCGGGCCCGGCCGAGCGCATGAGGCCCCACACGGGGGCGGTCGCGCCGTCGACGTGACCCATGGCGGCGCGGAAGCGCAGCACGTCCTCCGGCAGGGTCCAGGTGTGGGTGAGGCCGAGCGGTTCGACGATCTGCTCGCGCAGCACGTCGTCCCAGCGCTTGCCCTCGAGCTTCTCCAGGATCCGGCCGGCGACGGTGAAGCCGGAGTTGCAGTAGGACTGGGTGGCGCCGAGCGGGTGGATCTGGGCCAGGTCGGCGCAGGCCGCGACGTACTTCTCCACGCAGTCGTCGCCGCGCCCGGTCTCGAGGAAGAGGTCGCCGTCGATGCCGCTGGTGTGGGAGAGCAGGTGCCTGACCGTGACGGTCTTGGAGACCTCCGCGTCGGCCACCCTGAACTCGGGCAGCACCTCGGCCACCGGCGTGTCGAGCGTCAGCCGGCCGCGCTCGATCTGCCGCATGAGCAGGGTCGCGGTCCACACCTTGGTGACGGAGCCGATCTGGAACAGGGAGTCGGGGGTCGCCTCGACGCCGGTGTCCTTGTTGAGCGTCCCCGCCGCGAACTCGTGCACCTCGCCCCGGTGCAGGTAGGCCAGCGCGGCCCCCGGCACCTCGTGCTCGGCGATCAGCTCGGCGAGCCGGTGACCCATTGCTCCAGCCACGTGATGATCCTCTCGTTGAAGTCGTACCGGTGTGAGGGGCGCCCGTTGAGAATGAACAGGTGCGAGGCGTCCGGATAACGGACCAGCCGGACCGGCACCCCCTGCTCGCGCAGCGCGGCGAACCACTGCTCGGCCTGGCCGACGGGACAGCGGTCATCGCTGTCGCCGTGCAGGAGCAGGGTGGGCGTGGTGACGCGGGCCACCTGGGCGATCGGTGACTGGGCCTGGAGGTCGCCCCGGCATTCGTACGCCTTGATGAGGGACCCGAAGTCGGACGTGCCCGCCATGCTGGCGAGGTCGCTGACACACCCGCCGGGGATGGCCGCCTTGAACCGGTCCGTCCTGGTCGACAGCCAGCACGCCATGTAGCCACCGTAGCTGTAGCCGGCGACGGCCAGCCGATCAGGGTCGGCGACCCCCTCCGCCACCAGGTCGTCCACGGCCGCGAGGAAGTCCTGCTCGTCGGCCAGCCCCCAGGCGCCGACCGTGGCGGTGAAGAAGTCCTCGCCGTACCCGTCGCTGGCGCGCGGGTTGACCAGCAGGACGGTCCAGCCGCTGGCGACGAGCCGCTGGTGGTAGAGGTGGGCGCCGTCGAAGGCGGGCGACCACGCGTTGTGCGGGCCGCCGTGCATGTCGAGCAGCAGCGGGCCGGGGGTGGCGCGCGTCTCGTCGCGCAGCACGAAGCCCTCGATGGTGGTGCCGTCGGGGGCGGTGAAGGTACGGAGGCGCGGGGTGAACAGGTCGACGTCCGGGAGGGCGTGGTGGGTGAGGGGCTCGCCGTCGAGATAGACGTCACCGGCGCTGAGCGGAGAGGAGGCGACCCAGGCGGTCCGGCCGGCGGCTACGGACACGCCGGACACCGTGAAGTCGTTGCCGACGATCTTCTCGGCCTTTCCGGCGCTCCCGGCTGCCGGCCCGCTCGGCAGGCGGTACAGATGCGTGCGGCCTTGGTCGCGGGCGCAGAACAGCAGGTCGTCGCCCAGCAGCGCGGGGACGGCGCCGGGGTAGCCGGGGGCGCCGGTCATGACGTTGCGGTCGAGCCCGGTCTCCACCTCGTCGAGGGTGTCAGGGCCGAGCGTGTACAGGCGGGTGTGGCCGATGGCCTCGCGGAGCCCGGCCACCACCAGCCGGTCGCCCTGGCCCTGGCCGTCACGGTCGGGGGCGCCGTCGGGGGCGGCGAGCCACCAGGCGCCGGTGCAGATGACGTCCGGCCCGGTGAGCCGCTCCGGCTTGCCCGGTGCCGGGCCGGTGGCGTCCACCGCGTACACCGCGCTCTCCACCACCAGGTCACGGTCGGGCGCCATGCTCGCCGCGAACGCCAGCCGCCGCCCGTCCGGCGACCACGACGGCTCGCCGGCATGGAACCCGCCCTCGGTCACCTGGACGGTGTCCCCCGTCGCCACGTCCACCACGAACAGATGCGTGGTCAGGCCGCGCAACAGCCCGGCGCCGTCGGCCTTGTACTCCAGGGTGTCGGCCACGACCGGCGCGTGGGGGTCGAGGTCTCCGTACGACCCGCTGTAGGCGATCCGGCCGCCGTCCGGCGACCACACGGGCGCTCCGGCGCCGAGCGGCGCCGAGGTGAGCCGGCGCGGCTCGCCGCCCTCCATCGGCAGCAGGTGGATCTGCCCCTTCCCATCGACAGGACGCAGGAAGGCGAGCAGCCGGCCGTCGGGCGACCAGCGCGCCGCGCTCCCGGAGGCGAGACGGCGCGGCTCGGATCCGGGGGCGGCCAGCCAGACCTCGGCCTGGTTCTGGTCGGAGTCGCGGTCGGCCGTGGTGAGCGTGTAGGCGACGGCGCCGCCATCGGGGCGCAGCCTCGGGTCCGATGGGACCGCGATGCGGTAGAGGTCGTCGAGGACGAGGCGTGGCATGACCGTACGGTAGGCCCGGCCGGGCCACGGCATCTTCGGCACATCCGACGAAGGCCACCGCCGCCGTTGTGCGAAACACCAACGACCGCGTAACGCGAACCACCAGTCCAGGGACTCTCGCCCAGGGCTACCGCTCGCAGACGGTGAACGTCACTCCCTTGGTGGCCTTCGAGGGGGTCAGCAAGTGGAAGACGATCGTGTGCCGGCCCGGCTCGAAGGCGCCGAAGGGGTTGCGCCGGTTCTTGGTCGTACCGGTCACCCAGTCCGTCTTCCATCCCTCGTCCTGGCCGTCCACGACCCAGCGGTAGCCGTACTCGATCTGCTTGCCCGACGGGCCCGTCAGCAAGGCGACGGGGAAGAGGCTGGGCGAGTAGCAGTTCGGTCCGGTCTGCTGCCCGTCCAGGGTCAGCGACGCCAGGCGTACGGTCCCCCCAGCTGCAGCCGTGGTCGTGGTTTTCCGCGGGGAGGCCGTGGGCTTGGGCGTCGGCTGCTTCGAGACGGAGCTGGTCGGGTTCGAGCCGCCGGTCCGGGTGGGGCGCGGCTTCTTGGCCGGCGTGCTGGGCGTCTTGTCGGTGCCCTGTTTCTTGGCCGGCGGGCTGGATGTCGTGGTGGCCTGCTGTTTCGTGGCCGACGGGAGGGGCGCGGCCGTCGGCGTCGTCGTGTCGGGCAGCAACATGATCGCCCCGGCCACCAAGGCGCCGGACACCGCCAGTGCCCCGGCGCCCGCCAGCAGCACCTTCCAGCGGGGGCTGCTCACGACAGGCCCCGCCGTACCGGCTCGACGGCCCGTCAGGTCGCCTGCCGTACCGGCGGGCGGGGCGGGGGCACCGATGAGCCGGAGCAGGACGTCCTGCATGGCGGGCCGGGCGGCGGGGTCCTTGGCCAGGCAGGACAGCACGATCGGGCGCAGCGGAGCCGGCAGGTCGCCCAGATACGGCTCGTCGTGGAGTATGCGGCGGATCACCGCGGGCAGCGAGTCGTCGCCGAACGGCGGGCTTCCTGTCGCGGCGAACACGATCACCGACGCCCACGCGAAGACGTCCACGGCGGGACCGAGCGGGGCGCCCGCGAGCTGCTCGGGCGCCATGTAGGCAGGCGTGCCGACGATGCTGCTCGTCACCGTCAGCGAATGGCCGGCCGCGCGGGCGATGCCGAAGTCGATGACCCGCGGCCCGTCCCGCCCGAGCAGCACGTTGGCGGGTTTGAAATCGCGATGCACCACCCCGGCCCGGTGGATCGCCGCCAGCGCGGTCGCGGTCGCCACCGCGAGCCGCTGCAGGTCGGCGCCGACGTGGCGGCCCGCCTCGTGGAGGGTGGGCCCCTCGACGTACTCGGTCACGATGTACGGCCGGCCGCCCAGCGAGGCATCGAGCACCTGAGCGATGCAGAACGGCTCCACCCGGCGCGCCGCGTCGATCTCCTTGGCGAAGCGATGATCACCGGCCAGGCCGTCCGCCAGCAGCTTGACCGCGACCGGCCGCCCGTCGGGACCCTGGCCGAGGTAGACCACCCCCTGGCCGCCCGCGCCCAGACGTCCGAACAGCCGGTAGGGCCCCACGGCCGGGGGATCTTCTGGCAGGAGCGGGTTCATCAATCGTCGCTCGGGCAGATGGTGAACGAGAAAGCCTTCGACACCGCTTGGGGCGAGGTGAGGCGGAAGGTGACCCGGTGAGAGCCTTCCGACTGCACGAGCGGGCCGGTGACCTGCTGGGTGTGGCTTTCGGCGATGACGCTCTCTGAGCGCGAGACCACCCGCCCGTCCAGGACCCATTCGTAGCGGAAGTCGGTGGCCAGTTTGGTCCCCTCGACCAGGCCGGAGATGTTGCCATGGTTGAACACGCAGTCCGGGGAGTCGGCGTGTCTGGGACCGATGACGCGCACCCACACGATCCGGAAGGAACCGCTGCCCGATGAGGATCTCGACGACGAGGTCGTGGGTTTGGGAGCGGTCTGTGAGGGTTTCGCGGTCTGTGTTGATTTCACGGGCTGTGTGGGTTTCACGGTCGGTGTGGGTTTCACGGTCCGCGTCGGCTTAGGGGTCTGTTTCACGGTCGGCTTCGTCGTGGTCGCCGGGCTCTTGGTCTTCGGGTGCTGAGGTGTTTTCGTCTTCGTCGAGGTGGGCGTCCCGGTGGTGGCGAACGCCAGTGACTGCGTACTCGGCCGCGGTTCCCGGAGATCCCAGAGGCTCGTGGCCCCCCAGACGACGGCGCCCGCGACAGCCAGCGCCCCCGCACCGGAGACGCCCGCGACGAGCACCGTCCTGGTCCCGCGCCGCCGTCCGGGAACCGTGGCCGGACCGCGGCCGTCGGGCCCGTCCGGACGCGCGGCGGCGGGTCCGCCCAGGAGCTGCAGCAACACGTCCCGCATGGCCGGCCGACGCGCCGGATCCTTGGCCAGGCACCCCAGCACGATCGTGCGTAACGGTTGCGGAAGGTCGCCGACCTGCGGCTCGTTGTGCAGGATCCGATTGATCACCGCGGGCAGTGAGTCCTCACCGAACGGAGGCACCCCGGTGGCGGCGAACACGATCACCGACGCCCACGCGAACACGTCGACGGCCGGCCCGATCCCCTCGCCGGCCAGCTGCTCGGGCGCCATGTACGCGGGCGTCCCCACGATGCTGCTGGTAGCCGTCAGCCCCGATTCGACGGACCGGGCGATCCCGAAGTCGATCACCCGGGGGCCGCCCTGTCCGAGCAGCACGTTGGCGGGCTTGAAGTCGCGGTGAACGATGCCCGCCTGATGAATGGCCGCCAGCGCGGTCGCGGTCGCCACCGCGAGCCGCTGCAGGTCGGCGCCGACGTGGCGGCCCGCCTGCTGGAGCGAGGGCCCCTCGACGTACTCGGTCACGATGTACGGCCGCTCGCCCAGCGAGGCATCGAGCACCTGAGCGATGCAGAACGGCTCCACCCGGCGCGCCGCGTCGATCTCCTTGGCGAAGCGCTCATTGGCAAGCCCCTCGCGCAGCACTTTGACCGCGACCGGCCTGCCGTCGGGCCCCTGGCCCAGGTAGACCACCCCTTGGCCGCCCGCGCCCAGCCGCCCGAACAGCCGGTAGGGTCCCACGGCCGTGGGGTCGCCCTCCCGGAGGGGCTCGACGTGCGACATGGGGCTCCTGTGACATGCGTAAGGGATCTTCGGCACCATAGCGGGAAATGTCAGATCTAGTGAGCCAGTCGGGTAAACCGGAGCTTCTACAGGCGGACGACAAGGAGGGCGATGTCGTCACGGGCGCCGCTGCTGACGCCCATGCCGGCCAGGAGGGCGTCGGCGAGGTGCCCGGGGTCGAGCCGGCCCGATCGAGCGAGTACGTCGGTCAGCAGGGCCAGGCCGACGTCGATGTCCCGGTCGCGGCGTTCGATGAGACCGTCGGTGTACAGGACGAGGGTGTCGCCGGGCGCGTAGGACAGTGCGGCCTGGGGACGGGCGACATGTTCGGGGCGGGCACCCAGCGGAGGGTCGGTGGCCTGGTCCAGCAGCGTGCAGGAGTTGCCCCGGTGGAGCAGGACGGGTGGCGGGTGGCCGGCGCTGCTGTAGGTGATGCGGTGCCTGCTGGTGTCGATCACCGCCTTGACCGCCGTGGTGGCCAGCGCCCCTTCGAGCGAACGGGCGTACAAGCCGAGCACTTCCAGTGCGGCGGCCGGCTCCTTCAAGGCGCGGATCGCGGCGCTCAGCGCGCTGCGCAGCATCCCCATGGAGGTGGCGGCTTCCAGGCCGTGCCCCACGACGTCGCCGACCGCGACGGCGAAGCAGCCGTCCGGCAGGTCGACGACGTCGTACCAGTCGCCGCAGACGTTCAGCGTCTCCACCGCGGGCAGATAACGCACCTCGATGTCGGGGTGCAGGTCCAGGTCCGGGCAGCGCAGCATGGCCTCCTGCAAGGCGAGCGCGACCTGGTGTTCACGGGTGTGGGCCAGGCGGAGTTCCTCGTTCAGCCGCTGGAGCTCCTGCGCCCTGCCGTACAGTTCGGCCTCCATCTCCTCGCTCCTCGGTGAGCGGCGGGCGGTGGCGCGCCGCTGGCCGAAGGAGCGGACGAACTCCGTCACGTCCTCGACCCGGTGGATGATCCACGCCAGCGTCCCGTCCGGCGCCAGGACGGGGGTGTTGATCGGGGACCACCAGCGCTCCTCGAACGCTCCAGGACAGCCGGCGAGCGGGATGTCGTACTTCTGCAGCGCCATCGTGTCCGGTTCCCGGTAGGCCAGCACGCGGTGCAGCGAGGCGCTCAGGTTCTTCACGCCGCTGGCGTGGGGATCCTCCGGGTTGTCGGGAAAGGCGGCGAAGATGTGCTGGCCGATCAGCTCCTCGGCGGTGCGGCCGGTCGCCCGCAGGTAGGCCTCGTTCACATCGACGATCATCAGGTCCGGGTCGAGCAGCAGGCATGGGGACGGCGTCACGGCGAACAGCGCCGCATAGTCGACCATCGGTGTGGTCGGCCTTCGCGTGCCCGGCGGGCGAGAGCTGGTGAGCCTGCTCACCTCACCCACTCTATGAGGTGTTTTGCCTGGTCACCATAGGTAAGGCGGCCTTACGGCCTCCTGCCCTCCCGTGCCCGCGGGTCCTGCCGGGAATATCGCGTTGCGCCGCGGTGCTGAGGGCCTCACTATGGTCCTCATGTTCAGGCACGATCACCTCGCGACGCCCGCCAGCGCGGGCGCGTTCGAGCGTGCCTGCGACGGCCTGGAGCGCTGACCTCTTCCCGTAAGTCTTTTTCCCGGATGTCCATATGTGACCCGGCGGGGGGAGGTAGTCGGCCCGTGCGGGTCACAGCACATCCAGGACTCAAAAGGAAGAGATCATGGCCAAGCAGGCCTATATCCGCAACAAGCCGCATCTCAACATCGGCACCATGGGCCACGTCGACCACGGCAAGACCACGCTGACCGCCGCGATCACCAAGGTGCTCGCGCAGCGGGGCCAGGCGACGTACACGCCGTTCGAGCGGATCGACCGCACGCCCGAGGAGGCCGTGCGCGGCATTAC
Source organism: Nonomuraea aurantiaca (assembly GCF_020215705.1). Classification (GTDB taxonomy): domain Bacteria; phylum Actinomycetota; class Actinomycetes; order Streptosporangiales; family Streptosporangiaceae; genus Nonomuraea; species Nonomuraea aurantiaca. The sequence continues at coordinate 94,970 of NZ_JAIWNB010000030.1, forward strand.
GATCAACATCTCGCACGTCGAGTACGAGACCGACACCAGGCACTACGCCCACGTGGACATGCCGGGCCACGCCGACTACGTGAAGAACATGATCACGGGGGCGGCGCAGCTCGACGGCGCGATCCTCGTCGTGTCCGCGCAGGACGGCATCATGCCGCAGACCAGGGAGCACGTGCTGCTCGCCCGGCGGGTCGGCGTCGAGCACCTGGTCGTCGCGGTCAACAAGGCCGACGGCGCCGACCCGGAGCTGACCGACCTGGTCGAACTGGAGCTGCACGACCTGCTCGCCGAGCACGGCTACCGGGACGTCCCGATGGTCCGGGTCTCCGGGCTGCGGGCGCTGGAAGGCGACCCCGAGTGGACGGCGTCCATCGGCGCGCTGCTCCAGGCGGTCGACGACCACATCCCGGTGCCGGTCCGGTACGTGGACGCGCCGTTCCTGATGCCGGTGGAGAACGTGCTCACGGTCACCGGCCGGGGCACGGTCGTCACGGGCGCCATCGAGCGTGGCGCGGTCCGGGTGGGTGACTCGGTGGGCGTCGTCGGGTTCGACGACGGGTCCGGGTCCGGTCCCGGCTTCACCGCGGTGGTGACCGGGGTGGAGACGTTCGGGAAGACGATGGAGCGGGGTGAGGCGGGTGACAACGCCGCCGTGCTGCTGCGCGGTGTCCGCCGCGACCAGGTGCGGCGGGGCATGGTGCTGGCCGCGCCCGGCAGCCAGCGGGCCCGCCGGTCGTTCACCGCCCGGATCTACCTCCTCACGCCGGAGGAGGGCGGGCGGCGCCGGCCGATCGCGTCCGGCTACCGGCCGCAGTTCTACCTGCGCACCACCGACGTACCCGGGCAGCTCCTCCTGGACGCCCTCGCCCAGCCGGGTGACACGGTCGAGGTAGAGGTCGAGCTGGGCAAGGCCGTCGCTCTGGAGCCGGGCCTCGGCTTCGCGATCCGCGAGGGCGGCCTGACGGTCGGCGCGGGCACCGTACTGGACGTGCCCGCTTGAGGCGCGCGGCCGGGTCCCGTCAGGGGCGGGTCCCGGTCGCGAAGCGGACCGTGCGGGGCAGGACGAATCTTCCGTAGGCCAGGGCGTCTTCCAGTGCCGCCCTGGCCTCCGGGTGCAGGGCGTCGGGGATCGTCTCCAGGGAGGCGCGGCGGGCGGCCGACCACAGCCAGTCCCATACCTGTCCGGCCTCGACGACGACCTCGAACACCACGTCCTCGCAGCGGACCCCCTCCAGGCCGCCCGCCACGAGCAGCTCGGTCAGCTCCTCGGCCGTGTTGAGGGTGCGGTGGAAGGGGGCGGTGCCCGCGTCGGCGGTGTACGGGGCCAGTGCCCGCGCCACGAGGCCGAGCAGCTCGGTCTCGGCCGGGCTCGCCTGGGCCAGCAGGCTGGCGGCCAGCCGCCCGCCGGGCCGGAGGAGGCCGGTCATGGAGCGTACGGCGGCCAGCGGGTCGGGCAGGAAGTACAGCATCATCCCGGCCAGTACGACGTCGAACCGCTCTCCGGGCAGCAGCTCCTCGGCCCGTTCCGCGTCGCCCTGGAGGACCGTCGCGTGCGTCAGGCCGCGCCGCTCGATCTCGGCCGTGGTGGCGGCGACCATCCCTGGCGCGAGGTCCAGCCCGACCACCCGGCCCGTCGGCCCCACCGCCCCTGCCGCCGGGACGAGCGAGGCACCGGTCCCGCATCCGACGTCCAGCACCCGGTCGCCCGGCTCCGGCGCGGCCTGCCGGACCAGTTCGGCGGCCACCGGGCCGAAGAACGGCACGCCGACCTGTTCGTAGGTGCCGGACGCACGGTCGAACACACCGGCCATGTACTGCTTGGCATCCATGACGACTCCTTAGCGACAGAGGAGGGGGGAGAGGAGTTGCGGTGAGAAAGGGGTTCGCGGCGGGCGCCGGCCATCGGGCCCGAGGCCGTAAGGCCCCGGGCCGTCAGAATCTCCGGCCGTCAGGCGCCGGGCGCTCCCGTCGGGGTGAAGCAGAGACGGAAGGTGGCCGGACGCGCGTGGAGCTCGTACTGCGGCAGTGTGGGCGACCCACATGCCGCGGTGCCCACGCCGTGCTGGGCGAGGTCCAGGTTGACGTGCACCCGGTCACCCGGCTTCAGGTCGGGCCGGTGGCGGGCCGCCTCCAGCTCCGCGGTGGTCCAGCGGCGGGCGGTGAGGCCGAAGACCGGCTCGCCCGTCACCCTGATGCCCCCGGACGGGCCAGCCAGCTCGGCCCAGCGGACATCCGCCCGGTGGCCGTTCTCCTGCGGGTAGACGTACGGCGTCTGCAGGTCCTCGACGGTGGCGGACCAGCGGCCGACCCTGGCGGCCATGCCGGTGTCGGGGTACGCCTCGCCGGGGCCCCGGCCGAACCAGGTGACGTCGCCGAACGCCGCGGGCAGCGCCATCACGACGCCGAGCCTCGGCAGGGGCAAGGTCCACTCCCCGTCCGGCTCGACGTCCACGGTCAGCTCCAGCCCGCCGTCCGTGGCGGTCCACCGGTAGACCACGTGCAGGCCCAGGTCGGTGGCCGCCGGTGCGACTCTCGCGCGGACGGTCAGCCCGTCGACGGTCTCCACGGCGTCCACTCGGTGGGTGAGCCGGTGCAGGCCGAGCTCTCGCCACCGGCCGGCCAGCCCGCCGTAGGTGTCGTTGTCGATCGGCGCCCGCCAGAGCTCCAGCCGCGGCCCCTCGACCTCGACCCCGAGCAGGCGGGTGAGCCGCCCGGTGGCGGGATCGAACTCCAGGTCTGCCCCAGAACCGACGCCCCGGCCACCGGACGCCGGACGAGCCCCGTCCTGGACGCCGGATGACAGGCCGTCCTGGACGCCGGATGACAGGCCGGCTCCGGATGACAGGCGGGTCTGGCCCCACGCCACCTCGTGACCGGCAGCGGCCCACGGCTGGTCGGCGGCGAGCACCGCCCGTACCGTCAGCCAGCGCTCCCCCTCCCCGCCGGGCAGGTCGGGCAGCTTGACCTCGCCACCCGTCGCGGGCACGTCGAGCGGGATCTCGGCGACCGGCACCCCCTCCTCCTCGACCACCGCGACGAACTCCAGGTGCGACAGGTCGCGATACCCGTGGTGGTTGGTTACCCGCACGACCTGGGCCTGGTCGTCGAAGGCGAACCGGACCGGCTCGAACACCTTCTTCAGGTCCAGCAGCCCCGGCGAGGGCGTCCGGTCGGGGAAGACCAGCCCGTCGATCACGAAATTCCCGTCGTGCACCGGCTCGCCGTAGTCGCCGCCGTAGGCGTACTCGAACGACGGGTGCGCCAGCCCGTGATCGATCCACTCCCAGATGAACCCGCCGGCCAGCCGCGGGTAGCGCTCGAACAGCTCCTGGTACTCGGCCAGGCCGCCGGGCCCGTTGCCCATCGCGTGGGCGTACTCGCACTGCACGAACGGCATCGCCCGCCGGCGCGCGTCGAGCTCGGGGTCGGGCAGCGGGTCCTCCACCCCCTGCCCGATGGCCTCCACCTCGGCGTGCGAGGCGTACATCCGCGAGTACACGTCGGTGTCGGCGCACGAGCGGTCGCCCTCGTAGTGGATCGGCCGCGACGGGTCGCGCTGCCGGGTCCAGCCGGCCATGACGGCCAGGTTGCGGCCGACTCCGGCCTCGTTGCCGAGGGACCACATGAACACGCTCGGGTGGTTCTTGTCCCGTTCGACCGTGCGGCGCATCCGGTCCAGCAACGCCTCTTCCCAGCGCGGGTCGTCCGTGGGGTTGCCGCGCCAGCCGACCTCGCCGAAGCCGTGCGTCTCCAGGTCGCACTCGTCGATCACCCAGAGGCCGAGCTCGTCACAGAGGTCGAGGAAGTCGGGATGCGGCGGGTAGTGGCTGGTCCGGACGGCGTTGACGTTGTGGCGCTTCATCAGCAGGACGTCGGCGCGCATGGTCTCGTACGAGACGGCGCGGCCGTGCTCCGGGTGGAACTCGTGCCGGTTCACGCCCTTGAGCAGCAGCGGACGGCCGTTGGCCAGGAGCACTCCGTCCTCGATGGAGATCGTGCGGAACCCGACGCGCACCCGTACGGACTCATCAGGCAGCGTGACCACGGCCTCGTACAGGCGGGGCGTCTCGGCGGTCCACGGCTCGGCGTCGACGCTGATCTCGGTGCCGGGCGCCAGGTCGGCGACGCCGAGCTCGGCGATGGCCAGCCGTCCGGGGCCGTCGAAGCTCAGCGTGCCACGGCCGTCGGCATAGGCGGCGTGGACGAAGACGTCGGCGGCCGAGCGGGTCAGTGACACGTCCCGGAAGATGCCGGGCAGCCACCACATGTCCTGGTCTTCCAGGTAGCTGGCGGCCGACCACTGGTGGACGCGGACGGCGAGCACGTTGCGGCCCGGCACCAGCCACGGTCCGGCGTCGAACTCGACGGGCAGGCGGCTGCCGGTCGAGTGGCCCAGCTCGTGGCCGTTCAGCCAGACCCGGGCGAAGGACTCGACGCCCTCGAACCGCAGCCGCCCGCCGGTCCAGCCCTCGGGCAGGTCGAACACGCGGCGGTGGTCGCCGGTCGGGTTCTCGTTCGGCACGTGCGGCGGGTCGACGGGGAAGGGGTAGAGGACGTTGGTGTACGCGGGCGAGCCGTGCCCGTGCAGCTGCCAGTGCGAGGGCACCGGCAGGGAATCCCAGGCGGAGTCGTCGTAGCCGGGATCGGCGAAGTCGTCCGCCAGTCCGGCGGACGGCGAGAGGCGGAAGCGCCAGTCGCCGTTCAGGTCGAGGGAAGGGGCGTCAGAACGTAGTGCGGCCCTGGGTTCGAGGCGGCCCGAACCGGGTGCGAAGTTTTCGAGATCCATCGCCGCCGAGCCTAAAGGTTCTGGGCGGTTTCGTCATTGATGAGTATTGGTGAGTTTCTTGTCCGTCCCGGTGCGATCGGCCGGTGGCGTCATCTCGCGCGCGCCGGCCGGCCCCCCGCCGTGAGGTATCCGGCCAGCAGCGCCTCCGCCGTGGCCGCCACGTCGTCGTCTCCCGGCAGGAACTCTGGGCTGTGCAGCCCGGCGGCCGTGTCGACGCCGACGAACATCATCAGCGACGGCATCACCGACGCGTAGGCCGCGAAGTCGTCCGCGCCGCACGAGCGCAGCTCCTCGGTGACCGTCCATCCCTGGTGCCGCAGCAGTTCCCCGGTCTGTACGGCCAGCGCCGGGTCGTTGGCCAGCACCGGCTCGCCCGGCAGGACACGCACCTCGCCGTGGCAGCCGTGCGCCCTGGCCACGTCCTCGGCCAGCTGCGTGAACCGGTCGTGCAGGCCGCGGCGCCACGACTCGGACATGGTCCGCAGCGTCCCCCTGGCCACCGCCTCGCCGGGGATGGCGTTCGGTGCCGTGCCCGCGTTGACCATGCCGAACGTGACCACGGTGGGCACCATGGGGTCGGCGACGCGGCTGACCATCTGCTGGGCGGCCACGATGATCTGGGACATGGCCACGACGGGGTCGCGGGCCAGGTGGGGGTAGGCGGCGTGGCCCTCGGCGCCCCTGACGGTCAGCTCGAACTCGTCGGCCGAGGCGTTGACCGCCCCCGGCGTGCAGGACACCACGCCGGCGGCGAGCACGGGCTGGACGTGCGCCCCGATCATGGCGCGTACCTGGTGCCGGTCGAGCACGCCGGACTCGACCACGTCGAAGGCGCCGGAGGGGTAGCTCTCCTCGCGCGGCTGCAGCACCACGACCAGCGGCGCGATCTCGTCCCAGCTCCAGGCGGACAGCCCCGTCGATCCCGGGTCCCCGGCCTCCTCCACCCCGGCGTCCACGACGGCGCGGACCCTGGCCACCGCGCGGGCCAGCGCGACGACGGCGGCCAGGTGCACGTCGTGACCGCAGGCGTGCATGGCGCCGCTGGTGGCGGCCCACGGGACGCTGGTGCGCTCGGCGATGGGCAGCGCGTCGAGCTCGCCGCGTACGGCGACCGCGGGGCCGGGAGAGCCGATCCTGATCACGGCGCCGGTGCCCGCCACGTACTCCACGAGGCCGCCGGACAGCGCGTCGAGCACCCGTTTGAGCGTCGGCCCCTCCTCCCCCGACACGCACGGCTGCGCGTGCAGCTCCCGCCTGAGCTTCATGGCGGCGGGTAGTTCGGCCAGCAGTGCCTCGCGCAGCAGTTCCCCCGGACTCACTCACCTACTCCTCTCGTCACTCCATTCTCGTCAACCTCCTTTCCCCGGTGCCCATTTCGCCGCCGTCCTCACCCGTCCGGGCCCAGGTCGTACACGCGGCGGGCGTTCTCGGCCCCCACCATGGCCGCCACGCGCGCCGCCTGGGCGGCCGACCACTCGCCGTCGGCCACGAGGTCGCCGAGCACTCGCGCCATCGCCCGCCGCCACAGCTCGGCCCCGAGATGGTGCAGCTCGGCGGGCCCCCACGCGTCCGACGAGAAGAGGATCTTGGCGAACGGCGCCAGCTCCAGGCTCTCCGCGACCACCTCGGCGCCGCGCGCGCCCGTGTAGGTGACGCCGAGGCCGACGTCGAAGTAGACGTTCGGATAGGCCTGGGCGAGGAACCCGGCATGGCGCTGGTACGGGTAGCAGTGCAGCAACAGCAGCGGCACCCCCGTCGGCTCGGCCAGCTCGATCAGCCCGCGCAGCAGCAGCGGGTCCGACCGGCGCAGATCGAGGTCGGGATCGCCGAACCCGGTGTGGAACTGCAGGGGCAGCCCGCGGTCGAGACCGGCCCAGATGACGTGGCGCAGCAGCACCGGGTCCCGGAGCCGGCCGCCCTCCGCCTGCCACCGGCCCGCCGCCTCGGCGACCTCGGCCGGGCCGGGCCGCGCGGGGTCGAAGTCGAGGCCGTGGCGGTAGGCGGCGATGGTCTTCAGGCCGCGGGCCGCACGGGTGCGCTCGTGGAGCGCCGCGCCGAACCGGTCGGCGAACCCGGCCGCGTCACCCTCGGCGACCTGTTCGGCCACCGACTCCAGGCGGACGATCTCGTCGGCGGGCCGGCCGCTGACCTCGGCCATGCCCGCCGGGCTGAGGATCTCCTCGCCCCGGTAGCCGGTCTCGACGAGGAAGCGCCCCACACCGGAGGCCGCCAGCAGCCGCATGTTGACCTCGGCCGCGCCCAGCCTGGCCCGCCTGGCCAGGTACTCCTCGGGCGTGGGGTGCGGGTCGAGGCCGAGCACGGGCGCGCAGTGGCGCAGGATCGCGTGGCCGACCTGGGAGTCGAACTGGGTCATCCAGTGCGGCACCGGCCGGTCCGACTCGGTGATCAGCTCCTCGAACGCGGTGCGCGTCAGGTCGTGCGCGGTGGCTCCGTGGACGTGGTGGTCGACCAGCTCGAGCCGTTCGATGGTCTCGACGAGGTCCGTCATGAACCCCATTGTGTCCGGCGGCGGGGGCCGGGTGTGGTGACCCCCACCGCCGTGTGTCGGCGCCTGTTATGTCAGGCGGCCGCGTTGGCCGTCAGCGCGATCGTCGCCTGGCGGGTGACGCCGCTGACCGTCACCGCGACGGTCACCTGGCCCTTCCGCAGCGCCGTGAGCGTCCCCGTCGCGGGGTCGAGCACGGCGACGTCCCAGGGCTTGGCGCTCTGCCGCGACCCGATGCGCAGGTTCGGCGAGCCCGACCACACCACGGACACCGGGTAGGCGGCGGGCACCACCCGGGGGCCCTGCTTGACCGTCGCCGACACGGCCGCCGTCTTGCCGACCCCTACGGCCGCGGGGGCCGCGAGCGCGAGGTCGTCCACGTGCGGCCGGACCTGGGCGCCGAGCCAGCTGGGCGCGTCGGCGAACCAGTTGCGCTTGACGTGCTCCGCCTCCTGCGCGGTGACCGGGTCCACGCCCCACAGCGACCAACCGGTGAAGCCGCCGTCGTCGGGCGCGGTGGCCGGGTTCTTGCCGGAGTTGCCGTTGATGAAGTACGGCACCGCGTCGACGTGCGAGGCGTTGAACGTGCCGACGTGGGCCCCGATGTAGGCGGCGCCCTTGCCGGTGGTCCGCTGGAAGTCCGCCAGCCAGCCCTCGACCAGCGCGGCCTCCTTGCGGTCGCCGAGCTGGCTGCCCTTGCCGGGGGTGGGGTCGCGCGGCGGCACGTGGAACAGCACCGCCACCGAGCCGACGGACGCGTCCCGAGCCGCCGCGTCGAGCTGGGCCCGCAGCAGGGCGACCTGGTCGAAGCCGCCGCCCCGCAGGTTCAGCCGCGAGGTGTCCAGCGTGACGAACCGGGTGCCCTTGTGGTCGAAGGTCTGGTACGTGTCGCCGAAGACGGCCTTGAAGTTGTCGATCTTGCCGCCCATCACCTCGTGGTTGCCCGGGATGTAGTGGTACGGCAGCGTCCCGCCGAGCTCCTCGTCGAGGATCTTCTTGGCCAGCGCGAAGTCCTCGGGCGACGCCTCGTCCACCAGGTCACCGTTGATCAGCAGGAAGTCGGGCTTGGCGGCCTTGATCTCCTGGAGCGTACGGCGGGCGTTCTTGACGATGTCGCTGTCCGGGTCGCGGGCCACGAACTGGGCGTCCGACATGACGGCGAACCGCCACGGCATCTTGGCCACCTCGGGCTTGACGACCGGGTCGGCGACCTTCTGGGCGGGCGGCGCCGTCACCGACGGCGGCACCTTGGCCACGAGGCCGTCGATGAGGATCTCGTTGGTGTACTTCGCGTCGGCCTTGGTCTCGGCCACGTAGAAACGCCGCAGCTTGAGCGGGTAGCTGACGCCGGGCGGCACGGCGAACTCGACGTACTTCCAGCCGGTCCAGGTCATGTACGGGCCGCGCAGGATCTGCGACTGCCCCTGGCCGTCGTAGAACTCCAGGCTGGGCCACTCGCCCTTGCCGGTTGAGTTGATCCACAGGCCGAACGCCTGCGGCTGCCCCGCCACCTCGATCTGCTGCGGCGGGCTGGCGTAGGCGGCGCGGGTCGCGGTGGACTGGGTGAAGTCGTACGACAGCTTGAGGCCGCCCCCGCTCTGGCCGGGCGCGGCGGACAGCGAGCCGGTGGCGCGGGCGGCGGCGAAGCTCCACTGGGCCGCGTTCTCGAAGTCGGCGACCGGCTTGTCCTCGAAGCCCACGGTGACGGGCACGGCGGTGCTGATCTTGCCCACCTTGGCGGTGATCAGGCCGGACGTGGTCGCCTTCTTGGACTTGACGGTGAAGTAGCCCTGGTCGGCGGGCGTCACCTCGAAGGAGTCGTGGTCGTAGTCGAGGGTGAGGTCGGCCGGTTCGATGGGCGCGGTGTTGCCGTTGTGGTCGTAGCCGACGACGCCGAAGGTGGCCGTGGCGTCCGTGCCGGCCAGGCCGACCCGGTCCACGGTGGCGCCGAGCCGCTGCAGCGGCTGGAGCACGGTGAGCTGGAGCGTGCCCTTGGCGGCGCCGCGGGAGGCGGTGACCGTCGTCTGGCCGGGGACCAGGGCGTGGAACCTGCCGTCGCGGACGACGCCGTGCACCATCGGCTCGGCGCGCCAGGACGGGGTGCCGGCGGCCGGGCCGTACGTCTCGTCGTATCCGGCCGCGGTCAGCCGCCGCGTGAGGCCGGGGAAGACCCGGTCGGGGCGGCCGCCGGCGATGGGAGACGCGCCGGGCGCCTTGTCGGGGTCGCCGGCCGTCTCCAGCCAGAAGCCCTTGAGCCTGCCGCTGCCCTCGGGGGCGAACAGGGCCAGGCCGTTCGGCACGTGGCGCTCGCCGCCGTCGGACGGGCTGTTCTCGACCTGGACGTCGGCGGAGCCCGGCTCGCGGGCGAGCATCGTGGAGGAGCCGCCGCCGTCGAGGTTGAGCGCGTTCGCGGCGCCGAGCTCGACCATCATGGCGGCCAGCTCGTTGAGCGTGACGCCGCGGCTGTCGGCCTGGCGGCCGTCGACGGTCAGCAGGTACATCTTCCTGCCGTCGGCGGAGAAGCCGACCGCGGTGCGCGGGTGCGCGGCCGGGTCGGTGGAGCTCTGCACAGCGCCGTCCTTGACCAGGACGTAGTTGCCGCCGACCGCCGCCTTGACGGCGTCGCCGTCCGACGACTTCGGCTGGTACTTCACATCGATCTTGTCGCCCTGCTTGAGCCCGGCCAGCGTGGCGGCCGCGGCGTCCCGGCCGAGCAGGATCGTGGTGCCCGCGGGGATCGGGCCGGTGCCCGGCGCCTGGCGTACCGCCGAGACCACGCCGTCGACCAGCTCGACCTCGGTCACGGCGGTGGCGCCCTCGACGGCGCGGGCCCGGTTGTAGGAGCCCCACAGCGGCGTGAACAGGCCGACCCCGCCCGCCTGGACGATCTGGTTGAACTGGGTCAGGGTGATCGGCGCGCCGCCCGCGGGGGTGGCGGTGCCCTCGAAGTACATCCGCAGCACCCGCCCGAGGCCGTCGCCGGTGATCGCGACGGCCTTGTCATGGCCGGCGGCGGGCGACTGGATGAGCGTGCCGTTCTGGACGCCGATGCCCAGGGCGGCGCCGGAGCTGTTGATGTCGAAGAAGTCGCCGTTGACGGCCGCGACGGCGTGGGCGCGCTTGGCGGGCCCGGACAGCGGCTCGGTCTTGGACACCTCGCCGGAGTAGACGTAGTCGGCCTTCGCGGCGCCCAGGTCGGCGGTGACGGCGTCGGCCCGCAGCCAGCCGAGCTCGTCGTAGCGGTCGAACGAGGTCAGCGAGATGCCGGGGGCCACCGGCCGGGTCTTCTTGGCCGTCTCCAGCTGCTTGCCGGTGACGGCCTGGGTCAGCAGCGTGGAGGGGGGCGGATAGGACGACGCCTTCAGCGCGTCCTCGACGGGGGGTTGGGGATCGGCCTGCGCGGGGGCGGCGATCCCTAAGACGAGCGCGGCCGCGACGGCCGCGTAGCGGAGGGTCTGCACGACCGAACTCAATCGTTCGCGGTTATAACTTTCAAGACTTGACGATGAACTAAAGAATAATTTCAGCGGCTTCCGGCGACCGAACTGATCCACGAAGGTGGCATCCCTCTTACCTGAGGTGTGCGTCCGCGACCATCGGGCAGGCTGCTGGGGAGGCAAAATCCCCCATCACTGGCGTTGTTGCTGTTATCAGCGCAGACTGGAAAGACGGCGATCCCGTAGAGCAGCATCCCGTGGAGCAGTGGAGCACCCCGTGGACAATCAGCTTGATCACATGCCGGTTCTGTCACGCGGCAGGCATCGCAACCCGAAGCGCGGCGCCTGTTTCATGGAGCTGGCGTCCTACCTAGCCGGAGAGCGGTGGAGCGACCACCCGGCCTGCACGCACCCGCTGCTGGCCGCACTCGCCCGCTTGGTCAACGACAACACCAGTGACGCGAACCGGGCCCGCCTCGTGGGCCTCGTTCCCTCGATCATCGACCTGAACGCCGACGACCTGCGGGTGGACGCCCGGATCGCCCTGCGGTGCGCGACGACCGCGCTGCCGGTCTCGGCGGCCGAGCGTCAGCTGGCGCTCGCGGTGTCGGTGCTGGCGGCCGAGGAGATGCTGGCCAGGCTCGACGGCATCCCGCCCGGCCAGCCGGGCGCGGGCCGGTTCGCCTCGGTCCCGCTGAGCGAGGCGAGCCAGCGCGCGATGGCGCTGGTCCCGCACGCGGCGGAGCAGGCCAGGCGCTTCAGCCGCGCGGCCCGGATCACGGAGAAGGGCTTCCGCCGGTACGCGGCGCCGAACGCGGTGCAGCTCTCGGTGGTGGGCATCGTCCAGGCCTGCATCCCGGACCCGGACACCCTGCTGCGCGACCTGCTGACGGGCGCCATCGCGGACTGCACGGCCCTGATCCGCGGCACCGACACCCAGGCGGTCCCGGAACCGATCACCCCGGCCCGCATCTGACCCGACCCGCCCTCTGTCCGACCTGGGCCCCTGTCCGGACCTAGAGCCTCTGTCCGGCCCGGGGCTCTGTGCGGCCTGGGGCTCTTGCCCGGGCCTAGAGTCTCTGTCCGCCCGGGGCCTGGGGAGGCGCCGCGCCTCCGTCCATCGGATCAGGTGTCGAGCAGGTGCGCCGGGTCGAAGGACGCGGCGAACGGATCAGAGATCGCCACCTTCTCCCCCGCCCCGGCCCGAGCAGTCACCTCGTAGCCGCCCGCTCCCAGTTCCAGCACCTCGACCCACGGACCGCCCGCCCCTTCGAGCTCGACCCGCAGGAAGACCGGTATGCCGGCTTCCGCGTACTTGAGCGGCTTGATCTCGTAGTCGCGCCGACGATTGCCCGGTCCGGGACTCACGATCTCCGCCACGGCGGCGACCTCCGAAGCGGGAAAAATCACCATCCGGGACATGACCAGGTCTCGGGGCAGCACCACGATGTCGGGAATAAGGCCGTCTCCCCCGACGGCCACGTTGACCGCCTCGACCACCACGAGCTCGGATCCGGCCGCCTTCGCCGCCGACGCAAGGACCGTCCGCAGACCACCCGCGCACAATGCGTGCAGGCCCATGGCCGCAGGGCTCACGACGAAGCTCCCGTCGATCAACTCGATGCGCTCCCCGGAGTCGGGCAGCTTGAGCCAGTCATCGACGGTGTAACCGGCGGCATGGGCCAGCGGGAAGAGTCTCGTACGCCTGGGCGGGCGATGCGCGGCTAGCCAGCCTTCGTCGGGCAGAGCGCTCATGTCATCGCCGCCTTCCATAGGACCGAGTCTCGCACGCCAACCCGGCCCCAGCCATAACGCAGCCGTACGATCACACCGAGTGACGGAATGACATTACCTTCCCCTGGCTTTCCACAACAGGAGTTCGAGAGATTCACCGCCGCTCCCTTCTGAGGGCCCGCACACACGTTCGCAACCCGCTGCTCCGTCGCAGGCCAGGGAAGCCTCCCCTTCGTTGCGGATCATCGTGACATCTGCCTAAATTTCGTATTAAGGCGTTATTGAAGCGGAGGATGTTCATGACCATCGAGCTCGACCGGCCGTACTCTCCCGAGAGGCACCACAGCCACCGCGACGTGACCGGTGGCTGGCTGCGGCCGGCGGTGTTCGGGGCGATGGATGGGCTGGTGTCCAATTTCGCATTGATCGCCGGAGTCGTCGGAGCGGCCGGTGCGGGGCGCGGGGCGGTGCTCGCCGGGTTCGCGGGGTTGATCGCGGGTGCGTGCTCGATGGCGGCGGGCGAGTACACGTCCGTGAAGTCGCAGACGGAGCTGATGCGCGCCGAGATCGCCGTGGAGCGCCGTGAGCTGGCCCGCGACCCCGAAGGGGAGCTGGCCGAGCTGACCGCGATCTACCGTGCCCGTGGCCTGGACGCCGACCTGGCGGCGCGGGTGGCGGCCGGGCTGTCGGCGGACCCGGAGCAGGCGTTGCGGGTGCATGTGCGTGAGGAGCTGGGCGTCGATCCCGACGATCTGCCGTCGCCGTACGTCGCGGCCGGGTCGTCGTTCTGCGCGTTCGCGGCCGGGGCGGTGGTGCCGCTGGCGCCGTTCCTGTTCGGGGCGTCGGGGCTGGCGATGGCGCTGGTGCTGAGCCTGGTGGCGCTGTTCGTGTTCGGTGCGGCGGTGGCGCGGATGACGGCCCGCCCGTGGTGGCTGGGCGGCCTGCGCCAGCTCGCGCTGGGCGCCGGGGCCGCCGCCGTGACGTTCGGCCTGGGCCACCTGCTGGGCGTCACCGTCTCATAGAGCGGCCGGGTAGAAGATCCCGGCGAGCTACGGGCGGCCGGCGGCGGCCAGGTTGACGCCGAGGGCGATGAGCGCCGCGCCGGTCAGCCCGTCGACCGCCTTCCGTACCGCCGGCCTGGCGAAGACCTTGCGCAGCGCCCCCACGATGTTGGCCACCAGCAGGAACCACAGCACGGTCCCCGCCAGCGCGATGACCGACAGCGTGAGCGTGTCGCCCAGGGACGCGCCCTCCCTGACGAACTGCGGCACGAGCGCCACGAAGAACAGCGCCGCCTTGGGGTTGAGCGCGTTCGTCAGCAGTCCCTCGACGAAGGCCGCCCACGCACTCCGCTTCTCCGGGTCCGGCGCCGCCGGCTCCGGCCCGCCGCCCTTGCGCAGGGCGGCGCGCCATGCCTTGACGCCGAGGTACAGCAGGTAGGCGGCCCCGACGACCTTGACCACGGTGAACGCCATCGCCGAGGCCGCCAGCAGCGCGGCGACGCCGGTCGCCGCGGCCACCACCCAGGCGAACACGCCGATCGAGATGCCCAGGGCCGCCGCCATGCCGTAGAGGCGACCGGAGATCGCCGAGCGCCGCACCACGACGGCGAAGTCGGGCCCGGGGGACATGGCCCCGAGCATCACCACACCGCCGAAAGCCAGCACATGCGTCACAGAGGTCATGACGCTCACGCTACTAAAAACAGGTAAAAATCACCGCTTGCGGCTCTTTTTGAGGATCGATCGGATGGTCAGCAGCAGGACGACGGCCACGATCTGGCCGCCGATGACGATGCGGTTGACGTCGACCGCCGGCTGCCAGCGGACGTCGCCGTCCTTGACCACGAACACCCCGGCGGGAGTGGCGCTGAGGCCGAATCCGCCGCCGCTGCCTTCGCCGCCGGGCGCGGCGTCCGGATCCACGGAGACCTCCTGCCTGCCCATGCCCCCGCCGCCGCCCTGGACGACCCGGGCGACGGGGATGACCGTGACGCCGTCCTGCTGGATCGGGTCGCCGAAGACCCGCTTGACGGTGGCGGAGTCCTTCGCGCGTTCAACTAATTCCATGATGTCCATCCCCACATGCTGGCCCTAGACCCGGCGCAGCACCACCATCTCGCTGCGGTAGTCGGCGCCGGAGTGGAACCACGTGGACAGGGTGAGGCCGTGGTGCATCAGCGTGGCCCCGTACCAGGAGCCGCCGGGCCCCTCGTAGACGGCCGACGGGTCGAGCCCGGCCAGCCGGAGCCGCCGGGGCGGCTGCTTGTCCAGCGCGAAGGGGTTGTAGGCGAGCACGACCACCTGGTCGCCGAGCGTGTACTGGACGGCGGAGGCGCTCTCGCCGGGCCGGCCGGCCAGCCGGTGCAGTGCGCCGTGCTGGATCACCGGGCGGACGGCCTTGTAGTCGGCGATGAGCTGCCTGGCCTCGTCGAGCTCCGCCGCGCTCCAGCCGGTGAGGTCGCCGCCGACGCCGAGCGTGCCCGCCATGGCCACGTGGAAGCGGTAGCGCAGCGGCACCTCGCGGTGGGTGATCGGGTTGGGGCTGTCGGTCACCCAGCACGACATGGCCCCGGCCGGATAGAGGTAGGAGAAGCCTCGCTGGATCACCTGCCGGTCGCGGGCGTCGGTGTTGTCGGAGGTCCACACCTGGTCCGTACGGCGGAGCATGCCGAAGTCGGCCCGGCCGCCACCGCCCGAGCACGACTCGATGCGGAGCCCCGGATGGCGCCCGCGCAGCTCGTCCATGACCGCGTAGACGCCCCTGGTGTGCTCGATCCAGAGCAGGTCGCCGCCCTCGGCCCAGCCTGCCTGGCTGAAGCTGCGGTTCATGTCCCATTTGAGGTAGTCCAGGCCGTACTCGCGGACGAGCCGGTCCAGCCAGCCGAGCGCCCACTCGCGCACGTCGTCGCGGGCGTAGTTGAGCACCAGCTGGTTGCGCATGGTGTCGCGGCGGCGTTCCGGGTAGTGCAGCACCCAGTCGGGGTTCTTCCGGTACAGGTCGCTGTCGGGGTTGACCATCTCGGGCTCGACCCAGAGCCCGGCGAGCAGGCCGAGATCGCGTACACCCTGGAAGAGGGGGCGCAGGCCGTGCGGGAAGCGTTCGGGGTTGGGCCACCAGTCGCCGAGCCCGCGCGTGTCGTCGGTGCGGGCGCCGAACCAGCCGTCGTCCACCACGAACAGCTCCACGCCGAGGTCGGCGGCCCGGCGGGCCAGCTCCAGCTGGCCGGCCTCGGTGACGTCGAACCCGGTGGCCTCCCACGAGTTGTACAGGACGGGCCGTTCCTCGCCGGGCCTGGGCAGCACGTGCTTGCGGGCGTAGTCGTGCCAGGCTCGGCTGGCCGCGCCGTAGCCGCCGGAGGTGTGCAGGCCGAGCGCGGAGGGGGTGCGCAGCGACTCGCCGGGGCCGAGTGGCCAGGTCAGGCCCTCGTGGCCGAATCCGGCGCTCACCGCGACGTCGCCCTCGGGGCGGCGCTGCGTGGTGAGCCGCCACGAGCCGCTCCAGGCGAGCGCGACGGTCCAGACGTCGCCGGTGTCCTCGGTGGCGTCGCCGAGCATGATCCACGGGTTGGCCTTGTGCGAGGTGGTGCCGGTCCTGCTGCCGAACGTGGTCTCCCCCGCCGGCAGCTCGCCGCTCTGGAGCTGAGTCTCACGGCCCCAGCCGCCGGCGGCGCCGGTGTAGCGGAAGCCCGCCTGTTCGGGGATCACCCAGCTGCCCGAGTCCAGCCGCCGCAGCCGCAGGGGCGCGGCCGACTCGTTGGTGACGTTCACCCAGCGCTCGATGACGTCGCAGTCGTCGAAGACCCGCACGTGCAGGCCCACCCGCAGGCCGTAGGCGTGGTCGCGCAGGACCACCTCCACCTCGTTCTCCCCGAGGACGGCGTCCTCGAAGCCGAGCTCGACGGAGCGGACCTCACCCTCGTAGACGGCCTGCAGCGAGGGGACGCCCCAGCGGCGGCCGCCGTCGACAGGCAGCATTTCCGTCGCGTCGTCTGGGTCGAGGAAGCCGGTGACGATCCAGCCGGGGGCGTGCTCGGCGACCTGGCCGAGGGCCCCGGCGGGTAACCGGGGCCCCCAGTACCACTGCACGACGCGAGTGTCGTCGCCGGTTTCGACCCCGAAGACATAGGAGGTGTCGCGGGTGATTGCCGCCCATGTGTGCGCGTGGGCGGGAACAGGGAGGAGGGGCATGCCTGCGATCGTCGGACCTATCGGCCCCGCAGTCAATGCCATCCACCGGTGCCCGCCCGCGCGGGATCAGTCGAAGGTGGTCGAGATCTCGTGCCACCCGCCGGGTGCGATCTTCTCGGCCTCCTTGGGCCCCCAGGTGCCCTTCGCGTACGGCAGCGGCGGGTCCGGCAGGTCGAGGATCGGCTGGACGATCCGCCACGACTCGTCCACCAGGTCGAACCTGGCGAACCGCAGAGGATCGCCGCTCACCGCGTCGGCCAGGATCCGCTGGTAGGCGGCCTCCATCGGGCCGAGCACCTTGGTGAAGTCGACGCTTACCGGCACCTGCCGGGTGCGTTGCTCGCCGGGCTCCTTGGCCAGCACGTCGAAGGTCACCCCGGCGTCGGGCTGCAGCCGGAACCTGATCAGGTTGGGATTCAGGTCCGGGTCGTGCGGGAACAGCGAGATCGGAGGTTTGCGCAGCTCGGCGACGATCTCCAGGTCGGTCACCGGCAGCGCCTTGCCGGCGCGGATGCAGAACGGCACCCCGGCCCATCGCCAGTTCTCGATGTAGGCGCGCAGCGCGACGAACGTCTCGGTGGTCGAACCCTCCTTGACGCCCTCGGTGTCGAGGTAGCCCTCGTACTGGCCGCGGACCACGTCGACGGGCTTGATGGCCTCGACGGCGCGCAGCACCCGCCACTTCTCGTCCAGCTGGGCGCGGGCGTCCTTGGACGGCGGCGGGTCCATGGCCAGAATGGCGAGGAGTTGCAGCAGGTGGTTCTGGACGACGTCGCGGATGGCGCCGTTGGCGTCGTAGAAGGCGCCCCGGTCGGCCACGTCGAAGTCCTCGGCCATGGTGATCTGCACGCTGCGGACGTAGTTGCGGTTCCAGAGGGGCTCGACCAGCATGTTGGCGAACCGGAACACGAGAAGGTCCTCGACCGGCTCCTTGCCGAGGAAGTGGTCGACCCGGCGCAGGTGGTCCTCGTCGAAATACTTCAGCAGCTCGGCGTTGAGCTCCCGGGCCGAGTCCAGGTCGCTGCCGAACGGCTTCTCCACGACGAGCCTGGCGTCCCGGTTGAGGCCCTCCGCGGCCAGCCCCTCGGCCACGACCGCGAACAGCGCGGGCGGCACGGCCAGGTAGTGGACCAGGAAACCCTTGCCCTCCAGCTCCTCGCGGAGCCGGGTGTAGGTGGTGGGGTCGCGGTAGTCGCCCGACACCAGCCGCAGGTTGCCCGCCAGCTTCTCGAACGCCGCGTCGCGCACGCCGCCGCAGGCCGCGTGGGCGTGCTCGCGCAGCCCGTCGAGGTCCAGGTCGGTCTTGGCCACGCCGATGATCGGCAGATCGAGCTCGCCCTTGACGGTGAGCTGGTAGAGGGCGGGCAGGACCATCTTGCGCGCGAGGTCGCCGGTGATGCCGAACAGGACGAGCGCGCCCGCGGTCTTGGTCGCTCCCACGTCAGACCCGCCTTCCGCGCAGCTCGCGGTAGCGCCGGACGAGCCCTTCGGTGGAGGCGTCCGGGAAGGCCTCCGGCGGCTCCTCCGAGGTGAGCGCGGGCGCCAGGTCGAGCGCCATCTTCTTGCCCAGCTCGACGCCCCACTGGTCGAAGGAGTCGATGCCCCAGATGGTGCCCTCGACGAACGTCGCGTGCTCGTACAGGGCCACGAGCTGGCCGAGCGTGGACGGGGTGAGCTTGGGGGCCAGGATCGTGGAGGTGGGCCGGTTGCCGGGCATCACCTTGTGCGGCACGATCTCGGGCGGCGTGCCCTGGCCGGCGATCTCCTCGGCCGTCTTGCCGAACGCCAGCGCGGAGGTCTGCGCGAACAGGTTCGCGTTGAGCAGGTCATGCATGCCCTCGCGGTCCTCGAACGGCTCGGCGAACCCGATGAAGTCGGCGGGCACCAGCCGGGTGCCCTGGTGCAGCAGCTGGTAGAAGGCGTGCTGGCCGTTGGTGCCCGGCTCGCCCCAGAAGATCTCGCCCGTGTCGGTGGTGACGGGTGTGCCGTCGGCGCGTACGGACTTGCCGTTGGACTCCATCGTGAGCTGCTGCAGGTAGGCGGGGAAGCGGTGCAGCCGCTGGCTGTAGGGCAGGACGGCCCGGGTCTGGGCGCCGAAGAAGTCGTTGTACCAGACGCCGAGCAGGCCGAGCAGCACCGGCATGTTGGCCTTGAACGGCGAGGTGCGGAAGTGCTGGTCCATGGCGCGGAACCCGGCCAGCATCTCGCGGAAGCGCTCGGGCCCGATCGCGATCATCAGGGACAGGCCGATGGCGCCGTCGTAGGAATAGCGGCCGCCGACCCAGTCCCAGAAGCCGAACATGTTCGCGGTGTCGATGCCGAACGCGGCGACCTTCTCGGCGTTGGTCGAGACGGCCACGAAGTGCTGGGACACGGCGTCCTCGCCGAGCGCGTCGACGAGCCACTGGCGGGCGACCTTGGCGTTGGTCAGCGTCTCCAGGGTGGTGAACGTCTTGGAGCTGACCACGACCAGCGTGCTGGCCGGGTCCAGGCCGGCCAGGTTGCCGGTGATGTCGGCCGGGTCGATGTTGGAGACGAACCTGGCCGTGATACCGGCGTCGGCGTAGTCGCGCAGCGCCTCGTACGCCATGGCCGGGCCGAGGTCGGAGCCGCCGATGCCGATGTTGACCACGGTGGTGATCGGCTGCCCGGTGGCGCCCGTCCAGTCCCGGGAGCGGACCCGGTCGGCGAAGGCGCTCATCTTGTCGAGCACGGCGTGCACGTCGGCGATGACGTCCTGGCCGTCGACCTCCAGCTTGGCCTCGCGGCTCATGCGCAACGCGACGTGCAGGACGGCCCGGTCCTCGCTGACGTTGATGTGCTCGCCCCGGAACATCGCGGCGATCCGGTCGCGCAGCCCGGCCCGCTCGGCCAGCTGGACGAGCAGGTCGATCGTCTCGTCCGTGGCGCGGTGCTTGGCGTAGTCGAGGTAGAGGTCACCGGCGGTCAGCGTCATCCGCTCGGCGCGGCCGGGATCCTCCGCGAACAGCTCGCGCAGCTGCTTGCCCGCCAGCTCCCCGTGGTGCTTGTCCAGTGCCGCCCACTCCTGGCTCTGGGTGATGTCGCCGCCCACTCGTCCTCCTCGTGCCGTCAAACGATCACACTAATCCCGTACCGGGCAAGATATCGCGCGGGACTCCAGGTCAGTGGGATTCCCTGCCCACGGCATCGCCGCTCGAACCTGTGAGGAAGTCCAGGTCCGCCCCCTTGTCGGCCTGCATGACGTGGTCGACGTACAGGCGCTCCCAGCCGCGGGACGGGGCGGCGTGCCCGTTGACGACCAGCTCCCTGGCGGCCAGCTCGGCGGCGGGGACGTCGACGTCGAGCCGTCTGGCCGCGACGTCCAGCACGATGATGTCGCCGGTCCGCACCCGCGCGAGCGGCCCGCCGGCCGCCGCCTCGGGCGCGGTGTGCAGCACGACCGTGCCGTACGCGGTGCCGCTCATCCGGGCGTCGCTGATGCGGACCATGTCGCGCACGCCCTTGGCCAGCAGTTTCGCGGGCAGTGGCAGGTTGCCCAGCTCGGGCATGCCGGGGTAGCCCTTGGGCCCGCAGCCGCGCAGCACCAGGACCGACGTCTCGTCGACGTCCAGGTCCGGCGAGTCGAGCCGGGCGTTGAGATCCTCGACGCTGTCGAACACGACGGCCCGGCCGCGGTGGTTCAGCAGCTCGGGCGAGGCGGCGGCGGGCTTGATCACCGCGCCGTCCGGCGCGAGGTTGCCGCGCAGCACCGCGATCCCGGCCTCGGGCAGCAGCGGGTCGGCGCGGCGGCGGATGACGGTCTCGTCCCAGATCTCCGCGTCGGCGAGGTGGTCCACGAGCGGTCCGCCGGTGACGGTCAGCGCCGCGGGGTCCAGCAGGTCCGCCACCTCCTTCAGTACGGCCGTCAGCCCGCCCGCCCTGAACAGGTCGTCCATCAGGTGGCGGCCCGCCGGCTGGAGGTCGACCAGCAGCGGCACCCCCCTGCCGGTCCGGTCGAAGTCGTCCAGCTCCAGCTCGACGCCGAGGCGCCCGGCGATGGCCAGCAGGTGGACGACGGCGTTGGTGGAGCCGCCGATCGCGGCCAGCGTCACGATCGCGTTGAGGAACGATCCCCTGGTCATCACCTGGCTCGGCCGCAGGTCGCGCCGCACCAGCTCGACGGCGAGCCGGCCGCTGTCGTGGGAGCGTTCGAGCAGCCTGCTGTCGGGCGCGGGGGTGCCCGCCGTGCCGGGCAGGGTCATGCCGAGGGCCTCGGCCATGCAGGCCATGGTCGAGGCGGTGCCCATCGTGTTGCAGTGGCCGCGGCTGCGGATCATGGACGACTCGGAGCGGAGGAACGCCTCGCGGGAGAGCGTCCCCGCGCGTACCTCCTCGCTCAGCCGCCACACGTCGGTGCCGCAGCCCAGCGGGACACCCCGGAAGTGGCCGGTCAGCATCGGGCCGCCGGGCACCACCACGGCGGGCAGGTCCACCGAGGCGGCCGCCATCAGCAGCGACGGGATGGTCTTGTCGCAGCCGCCGAGCAGCACCACGCCGTCGATCGGGTTGGCGCGCAGCATCTCCTCGGTGGCCATGGCGGCCAGGTTGCGCCAGAGCATCGCGGTGGGCCGGACGTTCGTCTCGCCGAGGGAGACGACGGGCAGGTTGAGCGGGACGCCGCCGGCCGCCCACACGCCCTGCTTGACGCTGTCGGCCACCTCGTCGAGATGGGAGTTGCACGGGGTGAGGTCGGAGGCGGTGTTGGCGATCGCGATGTGGGGCCGGTCCCCGTCGAACGCGGTCTCCGGCAGGCCGCGGCGCATCCAGGCGCGGTGGATGTAGGAGTTCCGGTCTTGACCTGAATACCAGCGGGAGCTGCGGAGCGGCATGCCCTCATCCTGACATCCCGCCATTTGGGGATGAAACCGGCGGCCCGTGCAGGGGCACGGGCCGCCGGTGGGCGTGATCTCACTGGCCGCCGAAGCGTGAGATCACGGTCCAGGGTGGATACACCCTTAAGGCGTTCCATCCTGTTCCATGCCGTTCCACCTCACACCGGGTGGTAGCTGCATCGCACCCCCATCTGTACGGCGGACCGCAGCCGCTCCGC
Organism: Nonomuraea aurantiaca; assembly: GCF_020215705.1. Lineage (GTDB taxonomy): Bacteria > Actinomycetota > Actinomycetes > Streptosporangiales > Streptosporangiaceae > Nonomuraea > Nonomuraea aurantiaca. The sequence goes on from NZ_JAIWNB010000030.1 coordinate 116,694, forward strand.
GATGACCGGGTCCGCCTCGCCGATGCGCGCCAGGGCCCGCCTGATGGCCTTGCCCACGGCGATCCTGGCCCGTTCCTCGCTGCCGGCGAACTGGCGCGTCCGCCCGGCCAGCCCGGTGGCGGCGGCCAGCTCGTCGATCAGCCAGTCGCGCTCGGCCCGCAGCGTGGCCGCCCGCTGCAGGTCGTGCATCGCCTCCAGTTCGTCGATCTCGGCCTGCAGCCCGGACAGCCGCCGCTTGTAGGTCTGCCTGGCCTGCTCGTCCAGCAGCGGCTGGGCGGACTCGGCCGCCTCGCCGGCCGCCGCCCCCGCGGCCAGGTCCACGGCCGGGATCTCGCGGCCGGGGTTGGCCAGCAGGGTCGCCAGGTGGGCCATGCCCACGATGTGGTCGACGAGCACGGTCCGGCCGGCCAGCTCGATCCGCCACTTGCGGCCCTGGCGCGCGCAGACGACCTCCGCCGGGGCCGCCGGACGGTCGTCGGGCAGCGTCATGCCCAGCGACGCGGCCTCCTGCCGGGCCAGCGCCAGGATCCTGCGCGACTCCTCGGTCCCGCGCAGGGCCTGGCCGAGCCGCAGGCGGGAGAGCGCGACGGCGGGCCAGTGCCCCAGGGCGAGGTTGTCGTGCACGGCGGCCCGCAGATAGGCGATCGCCTTGTCCGTCTCGCCGCAGGTCAGCATGGCCACGCCGAGAGAATGGCGGACCGAGCCGAGGCAGGTGACACCCAGGCTGACGACGACGGGCAGCCGCTCGAACGGGGAGAGCACGGCATGGATCTCGGCCGCCGTCTCGGCGTCGCCGAGCAGGTACGCCGCCTCGGCCGCCCCGTACATCGAGATGAGCCAGGTGCTGGAGCGGGGCAGCGCCGCCAGGTCCCGGACGCGCAGCCGGGCCAGCGCCCCCTCAGCCAGCCGCCGGTCCCCCGCGGTGGCCGCCGACACCGCGAGCACCGCCCACAACGAGCTGTCCATCGCGCTGAGATCGGGCGAGTTGACCAGGTCCGCCAGCATGGGGACGAGCTCGGCGGCGCGTCCCTGGTACCAGCGGAGGGTCGCGAGCTGACCGGCGTACCAGCCCGCGCTGTCGATGTCGCCGGCCGCCGCGCCCCGGTCGGCGCAGGCTCCGGCCATCGCCTCGGCCTCCGCGAGCCGGCCGCTCCTGATGCCGAGCATGACCTCCATCGCGTCCACGACGAACCCGACCGCCAGGTGGTCCTCCTTGGACAGCAGGCCGCGCAGCTCCACCAGCGCCCGCTCGGCGTGCGGGTCGGCGGCCAGCACCAGGTCCACGGTCCTCCAGAGCAGCCCCATCAGCAGGTCGCCGCGGCGGCCGGTCCGCGGCGCCTGCTCGATCAGCTCCTCGGCCAGCGCCAGGCGCAGGGCGCCGTACTCGGGTCCCAGGACGCAGTGGTGGGCCAGGCTCAGCGCCTCGGCCAGCGCGACGGGGTCACCGGCCCGCCTGGCCTCCTCGACCAAGGCCAGGATCGCCTCGTGCCCGCCACCGCGGTAGTCGTCCTCGCCGGCCAGGCGTACCCGCAGCCGTAACGCCAGTGAGGAGCGCGGCTCGACCAGCGCCAGAGCCTGGCGCTGGCGCGCGCGCACCGCGGCCGCCTCGGCGGCCGTGCGGTGCTCGTGCACCCACAGCCCGCCCAGCCCGAGCGCCGCCCGCGCCATCCCGTCCACGTCGCCGTGCCGTTCGGCCTCCCGGTAGGCGGTCTCGAACCAGCGCCGCGCCGCCCGCAGGCTGCCTTCCCCATACAGTGCGTGCTCTCCCGACAGCAACGACATCTCTATGTCGTCGTGTACGGCCAATCCCCGCGATCCGCCCACCGGCGTCCTCCGCACCCCGTTGTGGCAATGCGCGTCGCGCGCACTTCCAGTGACTGCGGCCCCCCACCGATAAGACGGATGCTAACCGAATGAGGTTCAGCTAGGTCGGATCAGAGTGCATCAAATTGGATCAGAATGACCGCTGCCTAAGGTTGAGCTGCGTTTCTGGAGGAATCAGCAGAGACATGGAGCGAATCGATGCGTACTGGCGCGCGGCGAACTATCTGTCGGTGGGCCAGATCTATCTACTGGACAATCCACTGCTCAAGACGCCATTGACCCCGGAGCACATCAAACCCCGCCTGCTCGGCCATTGGGGCAC
>NZ_JAIWNB010000031.1 GCF_020215705.1 Nonomuraea aurantiaca
CGAACAGCATTACGCCGCCTATCTGGAGGACACGGACGGGTTCGAGGTCGAACTCGTCGCCACCGACATGACAGACCAGTCCTGAGAATCCTGCTCTCAATCGATCCACAACTCTTGACGATTGCTCAGCAGCGAGAAGGGCCTGATCTTTGGGAGCGAATCTCAGCCTGGTGTTAGCGCCGAGACGCCGTTTAAGAACAGTGATCTGATGATGCAAGGCGAGAATCTCGACATCCTCACCCAATCGCCCATCGGCAGAAACCGCAGCGGTGCAAGGCATTCGTGACGGCGAGATAGGCCAAGCGAAGGAACCCAGCCGATCATCATACCGCACGCGATTCTCCTCCGGATAGCCGAAGTTCACGCAGGCCAAGAGAAAACCCGCAAGGTCATGACCTCTACGGATGACCTTTCGGCTGGCGCAGGCCCCTCGACGAGCCGTACATCAGCGACACCGCAGCCTCCCATCTCAAGTTCGCGCTCATCGGGGCGATCGAGGCGACGGCACCATCGCTGTAGAGAACGTCAGAGGCACCATCGACACTGGGAACATCCCCTAAAATGTGGCCGTACCGTGCCGCGCTCAGTGCGTCCACCCCTCGATCCAGCACTGACCGAGTACAGATCACCCGCCTCGAGATCCGCAGAGGTGATCGACATCGGTGACACCGATTGCCGATATGCAGCTTGACCTGGAAGGATAATTAATCGGCACCCGCAGGCTTGGCAGACCGTTGCCAGGACTCCCGGAGACGATCCCTCCATTGCAGAAGCTCAGAAAAGAGCTTGTGCGGGTCTTCTGTAGTAAGCAGTTCATCCAGCACGGTCGCCAGTCGCTGTACTTCATCGGGAGTCAGTGGTTCAGGAAAGCCCTTGAAGGTTTCGTCATCAAGTTCGAGCTGGAAACCCAACAGCTCCCTTTCATAATCATCATTACGCTCTAATAGTGGGACCTTGCTCGAGGGATCGACCCCTGTGACACGAGCCGCGTTGACGAACTTATATAGGTCTTCGAACTTTAGGCCATAGAAGTGGATTTGAAGGTTAACGTAGACCACGAACCGACTCCATTCAACAATGTTAAATGACGACAGAAGCCTAATACGACTGCCATCGCGGCCCACTTTTGGCCTCAATGCCGCCTCAGCGTGCCGTACGAGCCAGAACAGCAGGGCAAAAGCCGCGCTTCCCACTCCCCTTCCACTGCATCCAGTCTTCCAGATATGTCTCTGCCGAAATTCCTTCCCCTGCGCTTGATAGCATCAGCCGATATGCCTTCGCATCATCATCCGGCGACAGAGACCAGCGCTGGATACCCGCGATCAACTCCACGACTCCCTCCTCGGCCAACGTGAAGAGGACGGGGCCGGAACCACAGTTCTCAGCAAGCAACCGCCAATCTGAATCCGCCGCGATGACGTTGACGTGCTCGCGGAGCGGCCAGGCGCACTGCCAACCTCCCAGCAACCGATCGTGCAGGTCGCGCTGTGCCGGGTTCCGTACGAACACCGCGTCCCCGTGATCCATCATGTGCCGCACGAAGCGCCTGGCCGAGGCAAGCGCAGCCGTGCCGTCCAGGCGACAGCCGATCTCCACGCCGCTGGTCAAGCCGTGGTCGGCGTCGAAATTCGCCGAGAACAGGGCACCGGCGTTCGCGTCAGCGAACACTCCCTTGGCGTGGGTCTCCTTGTCGGCGCAGATCTCGACTCCGGCCTCAGCGAACGCGACGCACTCGGCCCGGTGCCCTGGCCGATGGTTGAACGTCCTGACCAGCAGGCGCGTGCGTACCCCTCGTTCGGCGGCCGCGCGCACGGCGGAGAGCAACAGGTGAGGGTGACTGGTCATCTTGTTGAGGCTCCACGTGGCCAGAAGGAGTTCCTTTCGCGCGTCCGCGACGATGGCGAGCAGGTGCCGCCGTACGTGCTGCTCGCCATCGTCGGTCCAGATGACGCGGGCGTCCGGTCCCGCAGCCGGTTGGGGGACTTCGGCGCGCCACGGCTCGACCGCTCGGGGGCCGGCCGTGTAAGCGCTGCCCGGCGGGACCGGCGGAATTTCCCAGGTGCAGCCGCTGTGCCATAGTCGGGCGAATAGGCGGGCGAGCCGCTCGGTCTCCACGAGATCGCGGATCAGGACGCCAGACTCGCCCGTCACGCTCAGCGCCCGGTAGGTGAAGTTAGCGCTGCTGACGAGAGCGATGCGGTCGTCAGCGACCGCGAACTTGGCGTGGCAATTCTCGTGGCCACGCACGTAAATCCCGGCGCGACACAGCTCGTCGAACCGCTTGCGCTCGGTCGCGTCGCTCTCTGGCTTGTCTTCCAGATCCTTGAGGCCGCGTTTGAGGCTGCGGTCGTCGATGGCGGAGATCACGTACACGCCGCCACGCAACCTCTCGGCGGCATTGCGCAGCGCACTCGTAAGCTCCTCATCACCAAGAAAGAAACTCGCGACGAAGACCTTCCGTCGGGCTGCGGCGATGAGCTCAAGTAGCGCCGCCCTGATGGTCTGCGGCGAGTCCCGGTAGGTGACGCAGTGGCTGAACGTGGCGTCGGGATCGTGCTCGAGGTACGGTTCGGCGCGCCAGTCAGGCCGACTCAGGAAGTACCCTCCATTGACGGTCAGGGCGCCCAGGTCGAGCCGGTCATCCATAAGCGAAGTCCTCGCTTTCCCGCAGCGCGTAGACCAGGTCGTACTGGGCTAACGCCCAGAGCCGTCCGACAAGGGCATCCTCAGCCAGAAGGGTCTCCGGCACGCCGAACTCGCGGGCCGCCGCAGCGAGGATCTCCGCGACCGCCTCTGCGCCGTCGCTCCGCAGCCGTGCGGCGGCACGGTCCAGTGCGAACAGAGCCGCCGCCGCATCGTCTCCTGGACGCAGCTCCACCTGAACAGTGATGACGCTCTGGGCGTCGATGACGTTGAAGCCGCCAGGCAGCGCGAGGCTGTGCTGAGCGGAGGCAGTCGCCGCCGCCCGCTCGTTGAGCCGCACCTCTAAGCGTCCCGCGCCCTTGGGACCCAGTACCATGTCCCGCGCCACGCAGCCGAGCGCGGCCGCGGCGCGCTCGAGCCCCTCGGGGTCCTCCATAAATCGGGCCAGGTACATCCAGCGGGCGGCGAGAACGTCCGCGCCACTTAGATCAATCTTCGTTTGCTGATCGCCGGTGGCCGTGCGTAGGTCGAGGCGCGGCGTGCCATCGCGAATAACTCCGTCGACACGGTAAACCGGGCAGGTCTCCGGCAGCGGCTGTTCCTCTGAGTCACTCGCAATCTTGACGATGTCTGTGGGCAGGCCGGCGATGCGCCGGCGTACCAGGAGGTCCTCCAGGATCTCCGACGGCCGCCTACCCGCCGTCCTCGCCCCAACCGGCAAGTACCCCTTGTCGGTGGCCACCGATAGCGACGGCGCGGGAGGACTGCGCCGTCTGCGTCCGTTCAGCGGCCCACCGTAAGCAACGGCCTCGTCCGTCTGTGGAAGAAAGGCGATCGAGCACGTGTCCTGACTGTGGCGGCGCAGCGACCCCGTCGCCAGCGTTTGCTCAACCTCCTCGGTTTGAGGTACATGGGCGCCGCCTTCCTTGACCAGCAGCCCAAACGACACCAGCCCGCCGAACAGCGCGTCCAGCACCTCAGAGGGCAGGTCCGTGATCTCTTCGATCATCTCGTTCGTGACCTTGCCGAGCTGCACGGCAGCCTCGAGCAAGAATCTCTCCACGACCGTGAGTTCCTCGTCGATGGCCCGGACGATCGTGACGCGAGGCCAGAACACAATCGGCACAAGAGCTTCGGCCACGATCGCGACGACGCCCTCGCCCCCACCGTTCACGTGGTCGGTCCACTCGACGGTGTAGCTCACTTCAGGTCCTTGATGATCTTGTAGTTGGGATCGGGTGAATCGAGAAGTTCGAACAGTCCCTGGTAGAAGCCGCGCGCGTCGGTTGCACCCAACCGGCTGAGCGACTGGCGATGGCCGGTCAGTACGAGGGCGCGATGGGCGCGCGTACAAGCGACATTGAGCCGCCGCAAGTCCTGCAGCCACAGAGCGAACCCCTGCCCAGCGCTCGCCACACCGCGAGTGAAGCTGATCACCACGAGGTCGCTCTCCTGGCCCTGGCTCCGGTCGACGGGCGCGACCAGCCGGAAATCCAGCCTCTTGAATTTCGGGTAGAGCGGCCCGCCGAGCTTGCGCCAGATCAGGTCAGCCTGTGCTTTATACAGGCAGAGAACGCTCACCGTGACGCGCGGCCCATCGGGGTCGCTCTCGCGCAGATGGTTCTCGTACGCCTGGCAGGCACGTACGATCCACGACGCCTCCAGCTTGTTGACGAAGCCTGTCCCACCGGACTCCGTCTCGTACGCGGCTTCCCCCTGCGCGCTGGTGTCCAAAAAGACGACGGGGGCGGTAAACCCTGGCACGGTCAGCGGGACGATCCCGTGCCCGGCCAGGTCTTCGGTCGAGGGCGAGAGATACTCCCCGCCGTAGACGGAGTCCCTGACGATCCTGGCGATGGGCTCGATCATTCGGCGCTGGGTGACCAGACGCACCCGAAGGTCGGGGTACCGAGCCACGCAGCGCTCGAAAAGGCTGTGTACGAGGTGGTCGCGGATGCTGCCCAACACGCGCCGGTCCACGTCGTCGTCACCATCACTGGCCTCCACACGCCTGGCCTGGCGCCGTGCGTTCTTGAAAGTCTTCCGGTAGAGCCTCTCCCAGTCGCCGGAATCCAGAAGCGCTTGAGCGTACTCGGTGACCCCATCGATACGGTAGCCGCGTAGCTTTTCCTCCTCCTTCCAGACCGTGGACAGGTGCCGTACGGATACGCGAAGGTCGGCCTCCTGCCCACGCTCGTGCCGTTCCAGTGCTACTAGCGCGTGCAGGAATCGTTCGTCCTGGTTGTCGACGTGCGGAGGCAGCTGCCGCTCGTCACCGACGAGGACCCAGCGGCGGGAGCGGAGCGCGCCTATGAGGAATTCGGAGTCGGTGACTCGGCTAGCCTCGTCGAGGATCATCGTGTCGAAGTCCGCGTAGCGAACCGCTTCGCTGCCCCGACCCGCGATGCCAGCCGTCGTCGCGCATACCAGATTGGCAGAGCGCGTATAGGCGACGTCAATGTCCTCAGCTATCCGCTGGTCGCTGAGTTCGCCGGTCACGTCGCACCATCGCCGCTCGAGCTCGGTCATCACGGACAGCAGATCTTTGCGGTCAGTGATCTCGTCAGCGTAGGCAGTGGGATCACGTATCGCGCCTGGCGCCTCTGACTTCAGGCGAGCGGTGAGATCGTTCACCCGGGCACGGCGGTCCTCCAAGGCGCGGCGAGCCCGGTCGTGCGTACTGGCGGCTGCCTCGACTCCGGTACGCAACCGGGCAAGCCCCACCACCGCCTCGGCATCGAGCTGGAGCAACTGGGTTTCTGTCTCGGCGCGGCGTTCTGGCAGCGCGTCCAGCTCGGCGAGGACTTCCCGGGCCGTTACAAGCGTCGTGCGAGCGCTGGCTAGTGGGGACCCGTAGAGCCAGTTCGGCAGGGGGGCACCGTTCAAGATCGCCACCGTAGTAGGGAGTAACGTCGTGCCCGGTAGGACATCCGGTGAACCGCCCAGAGCGACAATGCGGTCCCGCCACCTACCGGTGAGCTGTTTCAGTTCCTCAGACGTGCGCCCGATGAAGTACTCGATCTCCTGGACCCGGGCGCGCGCGGCCTGCTGGCTTGGCAGCATGGCGTGGCGTCTGGGATGAAGCCCATCCAACTCACGCCGATGCGCTTGCAGCTGAGACAGGTGCTCCATCCAAGACCGCTCGGTCCCCTTCAGCTGCCGTTTCACCATGTCCACCCGAGGATCGGGCTGGATGCTCTGCTTCACCAGGCCCCGGACCGTACGCGCGCCGAGGCGGTCGAGCTCGGCTCTGAACTGCTCCGCCCAATACCTGTCACGGGCGATGCCCGCCTCCGCTTCGGCAAGGCGGTCCTGGACCACGGCGATGCGCCCCTCCACACCGCTGAGCTGGTTGGACAACTGGACGTCGACCTCCCTGGCCCGCGCGTTGTCCGCGTTCGCCCGATCCAGCGCCGCTCGTATTTGTGCGATGCCGTCGCTGAGTCGTCGCAGCTCGTCGAAGGCGGAGGCGTCGCGCCGGATGGCGTCCTCAGCGTCTGCGATAGCAGCGTGGATCTTCCGCCCTTCTTCGGCAGCGGTGGCGGCCCGCTCGTTCAGCGAGCGCAGCTGGCTGGTCAGCTCCGCTGTCTTGGTCCGGTACGCGGCGTCGGCGGCGCGTAGGCGCTTATCGGCTTCGACCGCGGCCGACTCCGCGAGCTCCAGCTCCCACTCCAGTAGAGACTCCGGCCGGCTCTCAACACGGCCCAAGTCGCCGATCAATGCGAGGGTGCGGTCAATTCCGACGGACTCGGCGGCCCACGCCTGCGCCCGGCTCGTCGCCGCGCGCCGTATCTTTAGCTGGGTATGGGCCGCCACGCGGTCGGGAAGGAACCGGCGAAGGACCTCGTCCACCTTGAGATCGTTCCAGCTCAGGCGCAACGCGCGAATTCCCGGCTTGTCGCCCACGCGGCGCAATGCCTCGTCGAGCGCCACGTGGCTGGGAGCCAGGAGCAGGACGCGCTCGCCGCGCGCGGCGAGCTGGCGGATCAGCTCGCACGTCACCGCAGTCTTTCCGGTGCCCGGAGGCCCCTGGATAAAGAACGCGTGCGGAGAGGAGAGCGCGCTGGTCACGGCCGCCTGCTGTTCCGGATTGAGCGGTAGCCCCTCTTCGTCGGCGAAGAACCGAACGGGCGGCGTAGGCGGAGTGCTCTTCAGGGCGTCGGACTGGACCATGAGTGCCGCCAGGTCCGCCCAGTGGCCGGCGGTGTCTCCGTCCATCAAGCCGCGCAGCGCCTGCGCGTTCTGCCGCATGGCGAAGCGGGACGCTTTTGTCATTGTGAGCTGGGTGGGAGGCTCGCCTCCTGGGCTGCCGATGATGGCGGTGTCTCCGTGAATCTCCTCCACCTTCGTCTCCCAGGAGAGCCCGCCGCCCTCAACCTTCACCCGCGCGTCCTCGAACTCAGAAGCATGCCTTTGCATCCGGACCAGCAACCGGCTCGGGCGACCTGGCAGCACCTTGTCGACCGTGCAGTCCGAGGTGACCAGCTCGTTCTCGGCCCGCGCACGCAGGAGTTCGAGCAGCTGTCGCAGAGCTCCGTATTGGCGCTCTAGCAGGGCGGCGAAAGGGCGTGTCCGCGCGCCCCACTCGGGTTTACGCTGTCCGGGGCCGTTGGCTCCGAGAACCTGCCAGAGGCGGCGCAGATCGCACCGTGCCTCGTCGTACACAGGCCGCACGTCGATCTCGGCACGGAACCAGCCCGCCTTGGGCAGCATCAGGTCGGTGGAGCGGGCGCTGGAGATCACGGCCATCGGCTGCCCAGAATTCATACCCGGACGGCTGTTCAGCTCGACGGTGAACCCCTCCCCGATGAGCGTGAACTTGCTGCCCCGGGCGCTGCCGTGGAGCACGGCTCCCTGGCTGAGGTCTGCGGCCAGCTCAGCCGGATCGATGTCGAGACTGGGATAGTGGCTCAGCTCGATGCGGCCGAAGAGCGCGGCGGCGACGGCGCTTCGCTGGTCCCTGAGATCCCCCTCCCAGTCTCGCGGGACGACGAGGATGGACTCCCGCTCCTTACGCTTCACCCTCAACCTTTCAAGGGTCAGTGGTCCGTGCGGATGAACCTCAGGGTGGCGCACAGCTCGTCTACTCGGTCGCCGGGGCCGTTCAGCCGCCAGAAGGCCCGTAGGACGAGCTGGGCCTTGGCTTGGAACTCCTTGCTCTGTTCGCCGCTCACCGGCAATTCGCCGTGCGCCAGCACAGACTTGTTCCGGGCCTTGATCAGGCGGTCCAGGTGGGACAGCGCCTTCGCGCCCTTCAGGCCAGTCGCGGCGACCAGCTCGTCATCCAAGGCGGTGAGTAGCACGGCACCCCAGATCAACCCGATGACGGGAGGAAGCGAGGCGCTGGCGTTCGCCCGGCCGATCGAACGCAGCACAGCCTGGCAGGCCACGCCCAGCGACGCTGGATCGGGAGTCAGCAGCGTGTAATCGGGCGCGTCACAAGTGAACCCCGCGGCCAGCGACTCGAGCCGATGCGCCAGGCAACCCTCAATCGTCCGGTAGAAGAGCAGTGCCGCGAAGTCGTGTCGACCCACCTCGCGGTAGTGCATGCCGAGCACGAAGAAGCAAACGAGCAGGGCCTGCCTGTCGCCGTGTTGGAGCTTCCCGAGGAAGTCGAGCTGGCCCTCGAGCTGCTTGACACTGTCCTCGCTCAGCAGGCCGCGGCCCTGGTCGAGCGCTGCTTCAACGGCCTCGATACAGGCGGCCAGCGCGGTCAGATCGAGGTCGCACCATGCGCGATAGAGATCGGCGACCACCTTCATGAGGCGCGCCCTGCCCGGCTCGGCAATGCTTGAGGCCAGCTCGTCGTAGCGCCGTTGTGCCTCCGCGAACGCGCCGCTATTGAAAGTCTGCAACGCGGCATGCATCTCCTGCTCTCCGAAGAGCGAGGTGGGGTTGTCGAGCAGGAGCAGACGATCGGAGCCGGGAATGGCGCGCCGAGTCACGGGGTCGTACGTGCTGTCGATGTAGCAGAGGTCGAGCCGGAGCTGCCAGGCGGCCAGTGCCGCCGCCGCGCTCATGACCTTGCGTCCCCCGGTGATGTCGATCACGGCGTATGGCGAGTCGCCGCCGGGTCCTCGCATCCTGTCCAGCTCGCCCTTGATGATGCGGTAGATCTGCAGAGGATCGGTCGGATTGCACGTCCGGTAAGTCGCGTCGCTGTAGCGCATGCGGCGACGCTCGTAGACGTGCTTGTTAATCACATTGATGCTGTCCACGGCATCACTGGACGAGAGGATGAGGAGGCGGCGAGGCTGCAAGATCTCGTACGTAAGGATCGTCGTCAGCGGCGAGAATCCGGACAGACTGATTAGAAGTCCGACGGCCTCCTTCGGCCGACGTCCGCTGTTCGACAACGCCCGCGACACCGTCTCGTTCAGCAACTGGTCCACGTAGAACGCAATCGACTGCTCCAGCGGGCTGCCTTCGCCGTAGGTTTCTTGGCCGCGTTCGATGCGCAGGTATCTGGCCAACTTGCCGACGAACGGATCCACCTGAGACCCCTTGTCTCGTTCCGGGCGTTGCGAACGCGGGAGACGGTAGCAGAGAACAACCATCCCAGGTCGGGATATCTATGACATATGACTACAGTCGCCGCGCGCCAGCCACCCGTGGGAGAAAGCGACAGAATCTTCAAGGTGGCTACATGTATGCTGATTGAGCGAAAGATCCTCAATAGCCACCAAAAGGGATCTATCAGGCAAGGCGCAAACCTGCCGACAACAGCGCCCACATCACAGCGCCACAAAAGAGCCCTGGCATCGCCTCGGCTCTCTATTGCCTCTCAAGTGATCGCGCCAAATTCGTGCGCACCGTCCGGGTATCACCGCGAGCATGCACCACACCTTCACTTGAGATCATGCCGCTTCCGCAGTTCGACTCGACGGCGCTCCGACTGTCCCTTATCTTCACATTGATCCCACAGATTGTCGTCCCCAAAGATCCAAGGTTCCGGATGATGGCGACACAGGAACAGATTGAGGCTGCGCGGCGTACGATCGAGCACTTACGAGATCAGCACGCCAACGACGTGCGTAAGCTCATCGGCCTGCTCGAAAGCGGCGCGATGAAGGGCAAGGCCGCGGACAAGCTCATCAAGGACTGCCAGGCCTGGGAGGCCGCCTACAAGAGCGTCTTCCAACGGGCGCTCGCCCTGATCGCATCCACGCCTGTACGTCCCGAGGCTGAGAAGCCCTCCACGGAGCCATACAGGCCTTGGGAGCCACCGCCGTTTTCGCTCCCCGAGGGGTTTCGCCGATGAGCCCACCCTCGAATCGGATCGGCATAGATCCCACGCTGATGACTCAGCTGATCGGCGAGATCAAGCGCCTGGAGCCGTCATGGTCCGAGGTGGACACCCAGATCAGCAGTGCGTTGAGATCGATCGGCGCGAGCATGTCCGGGCCGGGTTTGCTGAAGGACATCGGCTTCCAAATCGGGCAGCAGGCCCCCGACCTACAGCGGCGTCTGGATCTCATCGTCGCCACCCAGAAGATCGGACTCGACAAGGGAGTGGTCTGGGCAGACGAGACGCTCTGGGTGTCGTCCTCGCCGGCGAGCGGCGCGGCAGCGGCCAAGTCCATAGCCGATCAGCTTCGAAAGGCGAGAACGGACACTGCCACTATCGGCGGCCAGGAGGCCCTCACTCACGAGACCCTGGATCTGCTGGAAAAACACCAGAACGATCCCTACTTCGCCGTCGCCTTCGCCAAGGAGGTGCCACCCCAGGAGCTCAAGGCGCTCCTAGGAGATCTCTACTTCTCGGTACGCCATTCTCTTCAGAAGGACAGAGAAGGACCACCGTCCTCGGACCTGGACCGCTTGGCGGTGGCTCTGAGCGTGACCTTGGGAACGGCATCGCGGGGAGTCGGCGACATGAAGCTGTCCAAGGGGTATGCCGACGAGCTGATCGCAACCGATGGCGATGTGGCGACCGGTCTCATGGTTGACAAGCTCCTGCGGTACGGCACCTTCGACGATGCCTTCCTCCTCGACGTCGCCAACAAGGTCTTCGACAACGCGCACAAGCCCCAGGCCGAACAACAGCAGATCATCGACTTCAGGTCCGGGCTCGCCGCCGCCCTTGCGAACAACCCCAGAGTGGCTCAGGACTTCTTCACCGACCCCGCACGCAAGCCCCTGGCCTTCCTGATGCGGGAAAACTACTGGGGCAGCGGCAGCCGGGGGCTCGGCCGCGCGATCGAAGCCGCGACCACAACGTATCGCGACAACGGCCAGCCTCCAGGCAGTTCCCGGGGGTACAAGTCGGCCTTGATCGCGTCCTGGGCCGTCCACTTCTGGGCGGATCCACGAGCGCAGGCTTTCCTCCCCGATACGCGACAGAGCGCCGCGCACGTCTTCGCTGCCTACATGAGTGACGTTCATCGAATCTCTGGGAGCAGCAACAGGGAGTCGATGGGCGTGACTCCGCTAAAGGACACCGATCCGAACCTTCCCGGCAGCCAGCCTTATGGAGCTCTGTTCGACCGCGAAACAGCCAAGAACGCGATGACCTGGGCGTTCAAGGATCCACATGCGCTCAAGACCGTCGTCGAAGCGCATGGCGAGTACAGCGTGAAGGTCTTCGACGCCCAAGGAGCGCAGATCAAAGACAAAATCAATACTGCGTTTACCGAATGGCGTAGCAGTCACCCGAACGCGACGGAAGCCGAACAGCGCGCATACCGTCAGAAGCTGCTGACGGATGGCATGGCAGGCAGTATCGGAGATCTCTTCAATGCCCGAGTGTACGACCTGAGCAAATCGCTTCACTTCGCGATCGACTCCGGAAACCTCGCAAACATCAAGGAGGCGGACCGGAGAGATGAGGCCAACAAGGCGCTCAAGGATGCGTTTACCAGAACACTCAAACTAGCACTCACACCCGCCGGAGACTGGGTCGTCGCGGGCTATGAGTATGCAGAAGAAAATATCAGCGATAATATCAAGTTCACCGAAGGGAAGGCGACCCGCAGCAAGTCGGTGGACACACTTGTCGAGAGTCAGAATCTCTTCAAAGACCTAACAGCCAATGCGATGATGCGACATGGACTGTTCGGAGATGAATCAACTCTGGGTACCGCCCATCCTCACGCGTTCGCGAACTACGCAAAAAAGTCGGAAGGAGACTTCGTCGTAGACGGTCGAATCATCCCGCGAAGCCAAATGGACTCGACGAAGGCCTATGCTTACGACGAGTGGCTGAAGCGCTCGCCGGCCTCAGGCATCTTCCGCAAGACCGATCAGTCTGTCTGGGAGGGATTCCAACGTGCTGTCCCTTCATACCCGGAGGCGGAGGAATGAAGGTTTGGCATGCGCCAGCCCTACTGGCTATGGCTCTTGCTGCCGCGACAGCGTGTTCGTCGCCTCCTCCCCAGGCCGATCGGCGTCCATTGGGCAGTGTGACGACACCCCCCGTAGAATGTGGATTAGTTTCCAGCCAAGCAATATCTCGTGCCCTCGGGCTCGGCAACTTCTATGCAAGTGGTTCCGCATCATCGACGGACTTTTCACGCTGCATTGTCGCCAGGTCTCCGAGTATCGCGGACAAGGCGCGAATGTTCATCGAACTGCACGATCCGTTTAGTTCCACATTGCAGAGCCTAGAAGACACGAAGGTAGCGGACAAGGGAGCCGATCTGCCCAATGGCCTCGGGCCTGGCTATAGTGCACCCATAAAAGACAAGGATGGGAACAGCGTTGGAGCTAAAGCGTTAGCGTGGACGCGAGATGGCACTAAAATGCTTGACATCCAAATCATCCAAGGGGCACCAGGCCGGGATCACCAAGCAGACGTCGTCGAGTTCGTACGACAACTGAGACCGCTACTCCTCAAGTGACCATCCAATTTCAGCACCACATGCGGAACCGCATTCGCCCAAAAACGGCTCCAGCCGTAGCTGAAGCCGTCGACATAGGCCTCGAGTAGAAACTCCGACACTACCCGTAGATCTGATGGCAGGCCTGGTTACGAATGCGAAACTCGGGGCGGGAAGGCGGAAACAACTCGTCGCACTTCGTACCGATCAATGAGATTGACCGCTTCCTGGCGTTGCCTTTTGGCTCCTTGTTTCTTACCCGTCTCGAACGATCAACGGGAATTGTCGTCCTCCTATGCGTAGCCGCCGGGACCTTCTGATGACGCTGGCGCGGCACAGCTGAGGTCGCTGATCGGTGAGGGTTTCGCGACGGTATCGCCCTGCGCTTCGACACCCTGGAACTTGAGCTGGGCGTCTTCGAGGGCAGCGCCCGGGGCGTAGGCGTGGATGTCGCCAGCCAGATGGGCACGACCGAGTGCCCGGCAATGCTCGGGCCAGGCGTCGGCTTCGAGGCGGCATCCATTCGAGGTGAGGTGCTGTCTGTGCCCCATGAAGTCGACCAGATGCCGAGGGCTACGCAGGCCAGAAAGCCAGCGATGAGTGCCGGCCGGGCCAGGCGATCCCGATTCCGCAATGCCGATCGCCTTGGTGGGGCCGGTGTCGAGTACCTTCGCATGTTGAAGGAGTCGGACGCGGTGAGGAGCCGGTGCCGGTCGCGGAGCGGTAGGTCGTACGGTCGCCGCCGTACCGGACGGGCCTCTCCGGGTGAGGGGGTGGGGTGGTTTTGATCTCCGTGCATGATCCTCCCTTCTCACTACCCGTTCCTGCCAGCGTGCCGCAGCGCGGCCGCATCCGGCGGGAACGACTTGGCATCACGAGTAGTGCAGTTGGAACCGGCCCCGGGGCGACCAGGGCCGGGGATGGATACATGGGGCCTATGTGTCCAGAGCGTCGTTGATCTTGCCGTTGACCTGCTCTTGCTGACCGTCCATGCACTTTGCGTAAACCCGCAGCAGGACGTCCACGCTGTGTCCGGCCCGTTTTGCGACTTCCGGGGCCGGGACGCCCGCGTTCAGCCAGAGTGACACCGCCGCATGGCGGAGGTCGTACGGTCGGGCAGCCAGCGATGAAGCGACCTGCGCCGGGCTGAGGGCGAGCTTTCGGGCTTCCTGCCAGACGTAGGAGTGCGCCGAACCGTCGTCGGCCAGGTACCGCCGCACGACCGCCGGGACGCTCGCGTCCAGCATCACCCGGAACCCGGTGTCGGCCACCTGCCACCCCATGACGTGCTCGGAGCCCGGATACAGGTGGCTGCGCGTGGCCACCACGGTGGGACCGGCGGCCGCGCGTCCGCCGCCGCAGGCCACCACGGCGGCCGCGCCGTCGCCGAACAACGCGCTGGCGACCAGGTTCGCGGGCGACGAGTCGCCCCGCTGGACGGTGAGCGAGCACAACTCCACCGACAGCAGCACGGCCACGTGGTCCGGCCAGCCGCGCAGGTAGTCGTGGATCCTGGCGATGCCCGCCGCGCCGGCCACGCAGCCCAGGCCGAAGACGGGCACCCGCTTGACGTCGAGCCGCAGGCCGAGCGCCGCCGCCAGCCGGGCGTCGATGGAGGGCGCGGCGATGCCGGTCACCGACGTGAACATGATCATGTCCACGTCGGTCGGCTCCAGTTCGGCCGCGTCCAGGGCGGCCTTCACACTCTCGAGCCCCAGGTCCACGGCGACCGAGACGAAGGCGTCGTTGGCGGCGCCGAAGCCGTTGAGCTTCCCGTACTGCTCGATGGGCAGGGCGAGGTTGCGGTAGTCCACCCGGGCACTGCGGTGCAGGCGGTCGAGGAGGCGCCGGTCGGCGTTCTCCGGCAGGCACACGTGTGGCGGCCATGTCGGTGAGCTCGGACTGTGGGTACCGGTGGGGAGGGAAAGCACAACGGACTGCGGCGATACGGGTCATGCTGTTCTCCCTCGGCAGCCGACAACTCTCGCTCCCCCGCACGCTTCCCGTCCAAATGGTCATTTAAGCCACGCATAGCGTGGGAATTCTCTGCGGCGATCGCCCGGTCTACGATCATCTTGTGACTGACCCGGAGCCCGCGGCCGCCGCCGTCGTACGCGATGGGCCGGGGCGATTGGCCGTCGGACTGGCGCGCGCGTGCCATTCCGGCCCGACCGCGGCCGTGACCGCTCTGGTCACCGCGCTGGCCGTGGCCACGGGGCGCGACGCGGCCGGGTGCGTGCTGGCGGGCGCGGCCGTGCTGACGGGGCAGCTCTCGATCGGCTGGTGCAACGACGCGATCGACGCCGAGCGGGACGCGGCGGCCGGGCGCGCGGGCAAGCCCGTCGC
This sequence comes from Nonomuraea aurantiaca, assembly GCF_020215705.1. Taxonomy (GTDB): domain Bacteria; phylum Actinomycetota; class Actinomycetes; order Streptosporangiales; family Streptosporangiaceae; genus Nonomuraea; species Nonomuraea aurantiaca. The sequence continues at coordinate 14,808 of NZ_JAIWNB010000031.1, forward strand.
GGGCGGCGCGGTGAGCGCGCGTGCCGTCTGGATCGCCGCGCTCGTGGCGCTGACCTCCTGCATGCCGCTGTCGCTGGCCTCCGGCTGGCGGGCGGGCGCGCTGCACCTCGCTGGGGTGCTGGCCGCCTGGGGGTACGACTTCGGGCTGAAGGCGACACTCCTGTCGTGGGCGCCCTACGCCGTGGGGTTCGGCGTGCTGCCGGCCTTCGTGACACTGGGCCTGCCCGGTGAGCCGTGGCCGGCGTGGTGGGCGGTCCTGGCCGCCGCGCTGCTCGGTGTGGGCGCGCACCTGGCCAACGTGCTGCCGGACATCGCGGGTGACCTGGACACCGGCGTACGCGGCTGGCCGCAGCGCATGGGTGCCACCCGCGTACGGCTCCTGATCCCCGTGCCGCTGCTGGCGGCCACCTGCCTGCTCGTCTTCGGTCCTGGAGGCGCCGCCCCCGGCGTGTCGGGCTGGCTGGCCGTTGCCGCCGCCTCGGCCCTCGCGGCCACGGGGCTGCTGCTGGCCGCCAGGTCCTCACGGGTGCCGTTCGTCACCGCCGTCGCCGTTGCGGCCGTGGACGTGATCCTCCTGGTCGCCGGCGGGGCCTCGCTCACCGCGTAACCCGCGTGGCCCACGCCGTGCTCACCGCCTGGCGCGTAGGGATCCGCGCAGCCACCGCGTCCCGACGGCCAGTGCGAGCGGCCCGGGCACCGTCCCGGCCCCGAGCCCGACCTCCACCAGCAGGTCGAACACCTCCTTGCGGCGAACGGCGGTCTCGATCGCCGCGTCGATGAAACCGGGGAACTGGGCCAGCCGGGCCAGCACGTCAGTGGTGCGCAGGTGCCGTCCGAGCGCCCCGCGCAGCTTGCCCCGGTACAGCGTCAGCGGATCGTCCGGTGACTCCACCGCCGCCTCGCCCGCCAGCCGCCCGGACAGCAGCGCGTAGTAGATGCCCTCGCCGGTAAGCGGGTTGATCAGCCCCGCGGCGTCACCGGCGAGCAGGACCCGGCCGGCGCCGGGCATCGGCCGCCCGGTCGAGAGCGGCAGATGGTGGGCGCGCAGCTCGCGGGCGGGCCGGTCGGGCAGACGTCCGGGCGCCCCCGCCACGCGTAGGCCGGCCAGCCCGCCTTCTGCATGGCGATGAGCTGGACGTCGTCGTCCTCCGGCACGTCGGCGTAGCCGCGCACGGCGATGGCGGTGTGCTTCTCGGCCGCGGCGGCCAGGCCGATCAGGCGGCGCACGACCGAGCCGGCCCCGTCGGCGGCCACCACCGTACGGGCCCGCAGCCGCCCGTCGATGACCACCCCGGACCCGTCGAAGACGAGACCCTTGACGCGGTGGCGGCGTACCTCGACGCCCCTGGCCCGCGCGGCGGCCACTAGGCGAGCGTCGAACACCCGTCGCGGCACCACGTGATTGGGCCGCGCGGCCTCGGCGGAGACCCGCACCCCGCCCGGCGAGACCACGGTCAGGCGGGAAGTGGGCCGGTAGTCGTCGATGAGCGCGGGCAGCCCCAGCAGGGCCAGTTAGTCGCGCCCGTGGGCGGCGATACCGTCGCCGCACGGCTTGTCACGGGGAAAGTCGGCCCTGTCCAGCAGGAGCACCCGCAGCTCCGGGCGTAGTTGCGCGGCTCGCAGCGCCGCCGCCGAGCCTGCCGGTCCCACTCCTACGATCGCCACGTCCCACATGTCGTCCATGCGAGGTCTGTCCCACTGCACGCACGATCGGAAACTCATCACGTCCGCTGCCGCGACCCCGAGCACGCCCAGCCGACCTCGCCGGCGTGGGTGTCATCGTGAGCCGGAGGCCTCGGGCCGGGGTAGGGCGGCGTGCTCGGCCAGGTTCCGTAGCAGGTCGACGAGGTGCCGGCGATCGGCCTCGGTGAGCCAGCCGAAGATGTGCTCGCCCACCTGTTCGGTGGCCCGCCGCGCCTTGGCCAGGGTTTCCTCGCCATGAGGCGTCAGCACGACGCAGTACGCGCGCCGGTCCTGCGGCGCGCGCTCGCGGGAGACCAGCCCGCCGTCCTCGAGTTCGTCGATGAGCCGGACCATCGCGGACTTGTCGATGCGCATGCGGTCGATCAGCTCCCGCTGGCTGACCGGGCCGTACATCGGCAGCGCGAGCAGCACGGCGAATCCGCGGACGTTGATGCCCAGCGGGCGCAGCGCCTGGTTCAGCCGCTCCCGGCTCTGGTTGTGGACCTCGGCAAGCAGCATGCCGAGCCCCACATGATCGGCGGCCGGGCCGCCGTCTCCGGTCAGGAAGCGTTCGAGCAGATCTTGGAGCATGCGCTCATTATAATACCGCCTGATACAATCTCACAGTGAGATTATCTCAGCCAGGTCCATATGTCATCGACCAGGAGATCCCCATGCCCGAGCTGACCCATCGGCGCGCGCGCAAGGTGACCGCCGCGACCGGCATGGCGGCGACCGTCGTCGCGCCCGTGCCGCCGCCGGTGCGCGATGCGGCATTGAGCCCGCACCGGCCCTCATACGCCCGGATCACCATTCACCCCCACACCGTGCCGCGCGGGATGCGGCGATGGGCGCTTGACCACCGCACGCGCCCGGCCATCGCCTGGGACGACGCGACGCACCCGCTCCCCCGCCGTGCGGGAGGACAGCGATGATCGGGACTCAGTCCGGCGAACGCGTCCCAGACCAGGTCATGACCGCGGCGGATGTGGTCAAGACCTATGGTGCCGGCCCTGGTGCGGTGAGCGCGTTGCGCGGGGTTTCGGTGGCGTTCGTTCGAGGCGAGTTCACCGCGATCATGGGGCCGTCGGGATCGGGGAAGTCGACTTTCATGTACTGCCTGGCCGGTCTGGACAGCGTCACGTCCGGCACCATCGTGGTCGGTGAGGTCGACATCACCGGTCTGTCGCGCACCCGGCTCACCGAGTTGCGCCGCGATCGGATGGGCTTCGTCTTCCAATCGTTCAATCTCCTCCCGATGTTGACCGCCGAGGAGAACATCCGGCTCACCGGGCGGCTGGCAGGCCGTGACGTGGAGCCGGGATGGTTCGACACGGTCGTGGACGCGCTGGGGCTGCGCGAGCGGCTGGCCCATCGGCCTGCGGAGATGTCCGGCGGCCAGCAACAGCGGGTGGCCGTGGCGCGGGCGCTGCTGACCAGGCCGGAAGTGCTGTTCGCTGACGAGCCGACCGGGAACCTGGACTCCCGTTCCAGTGCGGAGGTGCTGGGCTTCCTCCGCGCGGCCGTCGACGACTACCAGCAGACGGTGGTCATGGTGACGCACGATCCGCAGGCCGCCGCGTACGCCGACCGGGTGCTGTTCCTGGCCGATGGGGCGATCGTGGACGAGCTGGCCGCGCCCACCATCGACGGCGTGCACGCCCGCATGCGCAAGATCGAAGGGTGACGCCGTGGGAAACCCCTTGTGGCTCATCGCGCGCCGAACGTTCGCCGAGGGCTGGTTGCGGCTGACCGCCACGCTGCTGGCGGCACTGGGATCGATCGCGCTCATCGCGGGCTCGCTGCAGTTCGCACTGCGCGCTCAGGAGGCGGTGGCCGGCAGCGACGCCAGCGAGTACGTCCACGCGGACGTGCTGGTGCAGGGCGGGACGGTTGATCCGAGCGACGCGTTCGCGCCACCCGACGGCCGGATACGGCTCGATCAGATCTCCTCCCGGGCCGGGGTCGCGGCGGCCACCGGGGACGCCACGGTGGCGGTGACGGCCTCCCGGTCCGACGGGCAGGCGATCATGGCGGCGGCCGAGGGCCGTACGCTGCTCCGTCCCTGGGTCGCCGACCCGCGGCTGAACCCCTACCAGCTGGAGGCGGGACGCGCCCCCACCGCCGACGGCGAGGTGGCCATCTTCCGGCACATGTCGCGCGCCGGGGAGTTGCGCGTCGGCGACACCATGACGCTGACGCTGCCCCACCAGACGCGCCAGGTGCGGATCGCCGGGGTCGTCAGTGCCCAGGGCCGCAGCGCGGTGGCGGCCGGCGACCTGGTGCTGGCCCCGCCCGAGACCGTACAGCGGGCCGCGATGCTGCCCGCGGGCAGCTGGCAGAGCGTCTGGCTGAAGGCCGCTCCGGGCGTGTCCGCCGATCGGCTGCGCGGCGAGCTGGCCCGCGAACTGGGCGGCGCGGCCACGGTGCGCACCGCCGAGTCCGTACGCAACGCGCAGACCGCCGCCGCTTCGGGTGAGGGCGCCTCGATCGCCGGTGTCGTCGGCATGCTCGCCTCCGTGGCGATCTTCGTCGGGCTGTTCGTGGTGGCCAACACCTTCGGCACCCTCGTCCGGCAGCGCACCCGCCGGCTAGCGCTGCTCGGCGCGATCGGCGCCACTCCGCGGCAGATCGGCCGGCTGATCCGGCTGGAGGCGCTGGTTCTGGGCGCGATCGCCTCGGTGGGCGGCGTGGCGGCGGGCTTCCCGGTGGCTGAGCTGATCATCCGGCTGTTCGCGCGGGACGGCTTCGACGTCTCCGCCTCCGACCCTCAGCTCGGCTGGATCGCGCTGACCGTCCCGGCCGCGGCCGGGATCCTGGTCACCCAGGCCGCCGCTTGGCGGGCGGCGTACCGCGCCGCGGGCGTCTCGCCCATCGAGGCGCTGCGCAGCACGGTCACCGAACCCCGGGAACGCCGCTGGCCACGCCTGCTGTCCGCAGCCGCGATCTTCATCGGCGCGTGCGCCTGGTGCGGGGTGGCGGTAGCGGTCCGTGTCAATGAACCGCCCAGCTCAGACCGCACGTTCGCGATCACACTGATGATCCTTTTCGCGACGATGCTGGGCGTGATCGGGCTGTCCGTGCTCACCCCCTTCTTCGTCGGGCCACTGGGCGGGCTGGTGGGCCGCGTCGGGACGCTGGTCAGCGGGGAGACCGGACGGCTGGCGCACGCCACCATCACGCGCAGCCCGCGCCGGGTCTCCTCGGCCGCCTCGTCGCTGATGCTCGGTGTCGCGCTGGTCGCCTCCGTGGTGCTGGTGACGATGTCCGTGCACGACCGTTTCCGTGAGGCGGGACGGGAGGTGATGGTGGCCGAGCACGCGATCGCCTCGACCGCCAGGACCGCCGAGGGTGCGCCCGCGCCGCTGGCCCGCGATGTCGCGGCGAAGGTGACGGGCGCGCCGGGGGTGTCCCGGACGACCGTTCTGACACAGACCGAGGTCATGCTGGTTTCGCCTCAATCGGCGGAAAAGGAGGCCAAGCCGTTCCGTTTCCTGGTCAGTGGTGCTGAGCAGACCGGGCTGCGTGACGTCCTCAGACTCGGCGGCCGGCCACCCGCGCTGGGCGCAGGGGAGATCGCGCTGTCGTCGACCGTCATGAAGGAACGCGGGCTCCGGCGCGGTCAGGACATCGTCGTACGCGGCACGCACGGCCGCGCCACGCTCACCATAGCGGGCTCGTACCACGACCCGTCCCACCTGTTCGCCGATCAGGCGCTGGTGGCCCCGGCGACGATGGACCGGCTCGACGCCAACGCCGCCACCCTGGCAGTGCTCATGCGGGGCGGCTCGCCGGAGGCTCTGGCGCGGGCCGTGGCCGGGGTGCCCGGTGTGCGGGTCCTCGACCGTGACGCGTACGTGGACGCGGCGTCGCAGTCGCTCACCCGGGCCCTGCGCTCGACGTACAGCTTCGTCGGCATGGCGCTGCTGCTGGCGCTGTTCGGGATGGCGACCACGGTGTCGATGAGCGTCGTCGAACGCACCCGTGAGTTCGGGCTGCTGGGCGCGGTGGGCGCGACCATGAGGCAGGTCCGCTCGATCGTCCGCTGGGAGGCGGCCACCGTGGTCGTCCTCGGCACGATACTCGGCCTCGTGATCGCGATAGGCGCGCTGGGGTTGCTGCATGTGACGAGCGGCAGTTCGTACCTGCGGCCGGCCCCGCCGTGGTGGCTGTTCCTGACGCTCGCGGCGGGTGCGGCGGTGGCGACGCTGGCGACCTCGACGCTGCCCGCGCGCCGGGCGGCGGGCGTGCCCGTCCTGGAGGCCGCCAAGGCGGAGTGAGTCACCGCGGGCGCGTGACCCAGGACCGTCTCCGGCGGACAGGGAGCCGGTCCTGGGTCACACGTCCGGACCTCGTGACAGGGTCACGCGTCCGGCCCTCGTCACAGGGTCAGGCCGACAAGGGCGCAGTTGATGAGCAGGGCGAGGACGGACAGGGCGGTGCGGGCGCGGTTCCAGGCGCCCCAGCGCCGCCGCGGATCCCGTTCGGCGAAGTCCTCGGGAAGGTTGTCCGGGTCCAGGGCCCGCACCCACCGGTTCACCGGCACGTTCTGGGTCAGCGAGATCGTGATCGTGCCCAGGCAGAGCACGGCCGCCGCCAGGTACAGCACCCGGGCCACCGTGCTCCCGGCCAGCAGGCCGAGAGCCAGGTCGCCGAGCGTGGTGATGAGCAGGCAGGCCGGCATGAACGGGTCGAAACGGGTGGAGAAGAACGCGTGCGCGTGCACGTAGCGGTCCGGTGGCAGGCTGTCCAGCAGCGGCCAGCCGCCCATCTGGGTGCCCAGCAGCACCCCGGCGGCCAAGCCGTTGGCCAGTAGGACGAGCGAGACGACGATCTCCAGCACGGGCCCCTCCAGTCAGCCTGCCACCAACCCACGTTCCGGTACCGCCTAGCGACGCGCCGCGGCGGCCTCCACCTTCTGCTTGATCAGTTGCATCTGGATGGGCGTGTTGCGGTTGAGGCGCTCCTGCATCGTCGCGTCGTCGACCGGCGCCTCCGCCTTCATCTCGAAGTCCTGCACCCAGCGCATGCGCACGCCGTCGTCCTCCCGCAGGTACTCCCAGTAGATCCACATGTACTTGAACGGACCGGTCTCCACCCGCTGCGAGCGGACGGTCCGGGTGGCCTCGTCCGGGCGCCGCGCCGACACCCAGCTCCACACCTTGCCGTTCTCGTCGGGGTGCAGCGCGAGCCTGAAGAGGATCGTGCCGTCCCGGTCCGAGAGGATCTTGGCCTCGGAGTATTCGCTGAACAGCTCCGTCCACGACTCGATGTCGTTGGTCATGTCCCAGACGAGCTGCATCGGCGCGGCGATGACGATCTCGTTGTCGGTGTGCCCGGCCACGTCACGCCCCCGCCTTCGCCGTCAGCAGCGAGTTGATGTACGCGACCGCCTTGGCCGGCGTCGGCATGTTCGACACCGCGTCGTCGCTGATCTGGATGTCGTAGCGGCGTTCCACCTGGTTGCACAGCTCCAGCAGGGCCAGCGAGTCGTAGCCGAGGTCGCCGAACCCCTTCTCCGCGATGTCGCCGTCGAGATCCGCCTCGTCGGTGCCTCCCATGCGGCGCAGGATGTCCCGCAGCTCGTCCAAGTCGAAGGCGCTCATTCCAGGTTTCTCCATTCCGTCAACCGCGCCGGATTCCGGCGATTCGGACAAGGTTCGTCTCTCCGTCTGGAGAGCTTCTCGATTCGCGCTCGACACCTCAGCCGAGCACCACGGCGACGGCGTTCACCGTCACCCCCAGCAGGGCGAGCGCGGTACGTAGCAGATGCCATCGCCGCCACAGCGGCCTGGGGTCCCGCCAGCCGGGTGGCACCTCGTCCGGATCGAGGGACTTGACCACCCGGTTGATCGGGACGTTGCAGAAGTGCGAGACCACCGAGACGCCGAGCAGCAGGACGGCGGCCGTGGCGAAGAGTACGGCGGGCTCGGCTCTCGTCAGCACGGCGAGCACGACGTCGATGGTCATCGACGAGAGCACGATGATCGGCATGGTGGGATCCCACCGGCGGCCGACGAGCTGGTGGGTGTAGACGTAGCGGTCGGCCGGCATGGCGAAGAGCGCGGGCAGGACGCTCAACGCGACCGCGAACAGTACCCCGGCCACGACGCCGCTGCCCACCAGCGCCGCTATGGACAGCAGATCCGTGATCATCGCGCCGGGCCCTCGCCGCGCGGGAGCGGCTCGGCCACGGTCGCCGCGTCGTCGTCGCCGTGGCCGGCCGCCAGCACGGCGGCATACCGCTCGAGGGCGCAACCGGTCACCGGCAGCTCGGCCCCGTGCGCCAGCGCCTCCCGGCGGGCCAGGTCGAGATCCTTGTGCATGAGCGCGGCGCGGAAGGCCGCCGGCCGATACGTCCGCCCACGCATGAACTGCGCGCGGAAGGACAGCACCGGCGACCGCCAGCCACTGCTGTCGAAGACGTCCAGCAGCAGGCCGCGATCGATGCCCATGGCCTCGACGAACGTCACCGCCTCGGCCAGCCCGAGGATCTGGACGCCCAGCATCAGGTTGAACGCCAGCTTCAGCGCGCTCGCGTTGCCCGTCGGGCCGAGACGGCGGACGTCCTGGCCGATGGCGTCGAGCACCTCGCGCACGTCCTCCACCGCCGACTCCTCGCCGGCGGCGAAGACGCGCAGCTCGCCCTTGGCCGCCATGGCGGGGTTGCCCAGCACGCACGCCTCGACGCGGCGCACCCCGGCCTCGGCCAGCCGCTTGGCGGCGGCCACGGCAAATGCCGGCGTGACCGTCGAGGTGTCCACGACGATCGTGCCCGGCGGCAGCCGCCCGTCGAGCTCGCCGAACAGCACCTGCTCCACGGCGGCCTCGTCGGCGAGGCTGAGCAGCACGACCTCCGCGCCGGCCGCCGCCTCGGCCGCCGAGGCGGCGATCGTGGCGCCCGCCTCGCCCACCGGCACGGCCTTGTCCGGGCTGCGGTTGTACGCGGTGACGCTCGCGCCCGCGGCGAGCAGGGCACGCGCCATCCCGGCCCCCATGCCGCCCAGCCCGAGCACGGCGATCGACTTGGGCTGCACGTTCACCTCTCCGCGGGATGGGTCTGGATGGACAGTTGCGAGACGCAGCGCATCATGGCGTCGCGGAAATACCGGCTGAACCCGGCCTCGTCACCGGTGTCCCGCTGCTCCTGAAGGTAGGGGGCGAGCTGCTGCTCGATCAGGTGCACCCCGCGCTGGCCGGCCATGTGGCGGGCGATGGCGGCGAAGTCGCCCTCGTAGTGGATGACCCGCACCATCACGTCGTCCTTGACGAAGACCGCCGTGCCGAGCAGCCGGCCGGCCGCGGCGCCGTCGTCTCCGGTGAACACCGGGGTGTCCACCCGCTGGAAGCCGGCGAAGATCTCGGCTATCTCGTCCTCGTGCCCGGGCTTCACCCGATAGGTGATCGCCGCGTACGGCATGGCGTCCTCCTTGACTCGTCGAAAAGGGCTCAACCGAAGGCCACTTTGGCCAGCGAATCGAGCTGATCGGCATCGGACGTGCAGGGCATCAGCATGAGTTCGTCGCATCCGGCCGCGGCGTAGCCGTCGATCGTCTCGCGCAGCCGGGTGTCGTCGGCGATCAGGCTGTCGGCCAGGAAGCGGGCCTTCTGGCCTGTGTAGGCGTAGTAGTCGAGCAGGTAGCGGGTGCCGGCCTGTTTACGGTCCGCGCCGGGGGCGACGTAGGCGAGAGCGCCCAGCCTCGGCGTGTCGGTCCGGCCCGCGTCCGTCCAGACCTGCCGCACCGCGGCGGCCACCTCCGCGTACCGGTGCAGAGGGGTGCTTCCGGAGATCCAGCCGATGCCGTACCTGGCCGCCCTCGTCATCGAGGCGGCCGAGTTGCCCCCGACCCACAGCGGGATCCGCCCGCGGTCCGGGCGGGGGCCGATGCCGGGGACCGCGCCCTCACCCGACCACACGCGCTCCATCTCCTCCAGCAGTTCGTCGAGCCGGCGCCCGCGCCCGCCGTAGGGCACGCCGGTCGCGACGAAGTCGTCCTCCCGCCCGCCCGCGGCGACCCCCACCACCAGCCGGCCGTTCGCCAGCCGGTCCACGCTGGCCAGTTGCTTGGCCAGGAGCGCCGCGCTCGGCCGGTAGGCGGCCAACAGGATCGTGGGAGCCAGCGTGATGCGCTCGGTCACGGCCGCGGCGGCCGCCAGCGTCACCACGGTGTCGTAGCTGTCGTAGACCAGCCGGTCGAGCACCGCCAGCGTGCTGAAGCCGAGCCGCTCGGCCCGACGGGCGAACTCGGCCAGCTCCCGGCCGTCCGTCCCGGGGACGGTGCTCGGCAAACCGACTCCGATGTCCATGTGGCCTCCTGTCCGCGCCTTCGATCGTCTCGGCCGCCCCGACGCCGACGACGGCTCAGATCCCGCCGTCCACGTTCAGCGTCACGCCGCTGATGTACTGGGAGGTGTCCCCGGCCAGGAACAGCACCGCGCCGGCCACGTCGTTGGGCCGGCAGAGCCGCCCCAGCGCCGTGATCGCGACGATGCGCTCCACCACCTGCGGCGGCAGTCCCGCCCCCGGCTCAGTCTCGGTGAGCCCGGGCGCGACCAGGTTGACCCTGATGCCGCGGGAGCCCAGTTCCTTGCACAGCCCGCGGGTGAACCCGATCAGCGCCGCCTTCGAGGCGGAGTAGTGCACGCCGTTGACCCGCCCGCGGAGCGCCGCCGACGCCCCGATGTTGACCACCGAGGCGCCGTAGGCCAGCAGGCCCAGCATCGCCTGTGTGACCAGGTAGGCGGAGGTGACGTTGTGGTCGAGCAGCCGCCGCCACTCCTCGCCCGAGATCTCCGCGAAGGGGGCGGCGCCGTCCACGCCGACGTTGTTGACCAGGACATCGAGGCCTCCGAGCTCGGCCTCCACGGTGCCGGCCAGTCGGCGGTTGTCCTCAGAGTCGGTCACGTCCGCCCGCACCACCCGGTTGCGGTCGCCGAGTTCCTTCAGCTCCGTGGCGAGGCTGTCGGCGTCCTCGCCCCCGGTGTGGTGACACGCCAGAACGTGTGCGCCGGCCCGCGCGAAGGCGAGGACCGTGGCCCGGCCGATGCCCCTGGTGCCACCGGTCACCAGCACGCGCTTGCCGTGTAGTCCTTGATCCACCAGACCATTCCTCTCGCTGCGTCGTACGGCTCGGCCCATCGTGCAGGCACCGGCTGGTCCGCCCCTCGAGCCCCGGTCGAGAGCCGGCGGCCCCGGCCCCTGCCTCCAACCGGCTTCGAGCCTGTCTCCACCCCCTGGTGGAAGCGTCGCCAGCGACCCGGCACGACCGTCGGCGACGGGTGCGAGAAAGGAAGTCACGAATGACGGGCATCGCTCCGGACGTCACCACCCCTACCGGACTCATCCGGCTGTGCAACGCCTTTTGCGAGGCGAAAGCCCTGCTCACCGCAGTGGAACTCGACCTGTTCACCGAACTGCACGACAACCCGGCGACCGAGGAGGAGATCCGGGAGCGGCTCGGGCTGCACGGCCGCGGCCTGCGCGACTTCCTGCTCCTGCTGACCGCCCTCGGCCTGCTCGAGCGGCAGGGCGACGGCTACCGCAACGCCCCCGGCTCCGACCAGTACCTGGTGCGGGAGCAGCCGACCTACATCGGCGGGTTCATGCGCCGGGCCAATGACAACCTCTACCCGGCGTGGGGCAGACTGTCCGACGCCCTGCGCACCGGCCTGCCGCAGGCGCGGGGCGACTTCCAGGACGTCCTGCGCGAGCCGAAGGTGCTCGGCCGGTTCATCCAGATGATGGACGCGCTGACCCAGGTCCTGGGGCCGCAGCTCATCGAGGCGTTCGACTTCTCCGGCTACGCGACGCTGCTCGACGTGGGCGGCTGCCGGGGCAACCTCGCCGGCCAGATCGTCAAGGCACACCCGGAGCTGACCGGCAACGTGTTCGACCTGCCGCAGATGGAGCCGTTCTTCACCGAGCACATGGCTGGCCTCGACCTGACCGGGAGGGTGCACTTCAACGGCGGCGACTTCTTCCAGGACCCGCTGCCGCAGGCCGACGTCGTGGTCATCGGTCACGTGCTGCACGACTACGACGCCGACAGCCGCCGCTCCCTGGTGCAGAAGGCCGGCGCGGCGGTCCGGCCCGGCGGCGCGCTGGTGGTCTACGACCGGATGCTGGACGAGGGCCCGGCCCAGGTGGAGAACCTGGTGATCAGCCTGGACATGCTGCTGGTCACCGAGGGCGGCTCGGAGTACCCGGTCGAGGAGCTCCGGCAGCACGCCGCGCTGGCCGGCTTCACCTCGCTGGAGGAGAAGCGGCTTGGGGACTTCGACACCCTATTGATCTGCCGCAGAGGCTGAGGCTTCCGGGTGCCGGGGCACCGCGAACTGGGTGACGCAGCGCAGCCGGCTGGCGTGGAAGGTCCGCAGGAACCCCTCCACCGTGCCGGTGTCGCGCGGCTTGTTCAGGTAGGGGGCGAGCTTGCGCTCGACCTCCGCCACCCCCGGCTGGGCGGCCATGAACCGGATCACCGCGTCGAGGTCGCCCTCGTACTCGATGAACCGCACCAGCGTGCTGTCCCGGATGAACACCGCCGTGGCGAGGATGCGGCCCGCCTGGGCGCCGTCGGCCCCGGAGACCACGTTCCCCGCAGGCCGCCGGAAGTTGTTGAACACCTCGGCGACCTCGTCCTCGCATCCGCCCTTGATGTCATAAGTGATCGCCGTGTACGGCATGGCAACTCCTCGGGATCGCGAACGTCGCCCCAGGATGCGCACCGGGGCTCGAAACGCCCTCGCGAACCGCTCGGTCGTGACGCGGCCCCCACTCCATGCCGACTTGATTCGCCTTTGAGCCGCCGGTGGGAGCTTGCCATGAACGGCAGGACCCTGACCGGCGCAAAGGCGGCCGAAGCGACCTGTCACCCAAAGGAGGATTCGGGATGACCATGAACTCGACCGACCGTGTCCCGGAGTCGCAGGGTCCTGGCGAGGAGCAGCAGGAGCTGCTCATGATGCTGGCCGGCAAGTGGGTCGCCGGCACGTTGAACGTGCTCGCCCGCCTCGGCGTCGCCGACCTGCTCGCCGACGGTCCCCGCGGCGTCGACGAGCTCGCCGCCGAGACGGACACCCACGCGCCGACGCTGCACCGGTTCCTGCGCGCCGCCGCGTCCGTCGGCGTCTTCGCCGAACGCGCGGACAAGCGTTTCGAGCTGACGCCGAAGGCGCAGTACCTGCGCAGTGATGTGCCGGGCTCGCTCAGGTACCTCGCCTACTTCTACGGCGAGACCACCGTCTGGAACTGCTGGGGTTACGCCATCGACACCGTACGCACGGGCGAGCCGAACGGCCGCAAGCTGCGTGACGGCAAGAACTTCTTCGAGTACCTGGAGCAGGAGGCCCCGGAGTTCGCCGCGGCGTTCCACAAGGCCATGTCCGAGCTGAACGAGAGCCGCGCGCCGAAGATCGCCGACTCCTTCGACTTCGGGCGGTTCGCCAAGATCGCCGACATCGGCGGCGGCCAGGGCAGGTTCCTGTCGGCGATCCTGCGGCGCTACCCCGCTTCGCGCGGCATCCTGTTCGACATCGAGACCGCCATCGCGTCGGCGCCGCCCGTCCTGGCCGCGCAGGGCGTCGCCGACCGGGTCGAGCTGGTCAGCGGCAGCTTCTTCGACCAGGTGCCGAGCGGCGCGAACGCGTACACGCTCAAGGCCGTCATGCACGACTGGGCGGACGCCGAGTGCCGCAAGGTGCTCGGCCGGATCCGGCAGGCGATCGGCGACGACGCCGAGGCCCGCGTGCTGATCGTCGACGGGGTGGTCCCCGAGGGCAACGAACCCCACTACATCAAGCTGATGGACATCTCGATGGCGGTGACCAACGGGGGCCGCGAGCGGACCGTCGCCGACTGGACGGGCCTCTTGGAGGAGTCGGGCTTCGAGGTCGTCGCGATCCACCCGACAGAGCCGCCGCACAGCATCGTGGAGGCCCGCCCAGTATGAGCAGCAGCGTATGAGCAGCGTGTGAGCAGGAAGGCGAGGAAGATGAGCACCGAAGAGCCCATCCCGTACCCGTTCCCCCGCCCGGGGGCGCTCGACGTGCCGGCCGAGCTGCGGGCCCTGCGCGATCGGCCGGTGATCCCCGTGGTGCTGCCGAGCGGCGACCGGGCGGTGCTGGTGACACGGTACGAGGACGTGCGGTCCGTGCTGACGGACCCGGCGGTCAGCCGCAACCTCAACCGCCCGGACGCGGCCCGCATGACCTCGAACAACAAGATGTTCCAGGACGAGAAGATGGATCCGGACCCGCCGGAGCACACCCGGGTCCGGCGGCTGGTGATGAAGGCGTTCACGGCCACGATGGTGGAGAACCTGCGCCCCAAGGTGCAGGAGATCGTGGACGAGCTGGTGACGAAGATGGAGAACGGGCCGTGCCCGGCGGACGTGTCGGAGGCCGTCGCGTTCCCGCTCTCCATCCGGGTCATCTGCGACCTGCTGGGCGTGCCGACGGAGGACCAGGACCGCTTCCGCGGCTGGACCGACCGGTTCCTGTCCACCGGAAAGTACTCCGGGCCGGAGATCGGCGCGGCGATGGCCGAGATCAACGCCTACATGGGTCAGCTGATCGAGACCAGGCGGGCGCATCCCCGTGACGACCTGATCAGCGCGCTGACGCAGGTCCACGAGGACGACGACACCCGCCTGAGCGAGTACGAGCTGCACTGGTGGTGCCGGCTGCTCCTGCTGGTCGGCTACGAGACCACGGCCAGCCAGATCGGCTACATGGTGGCGAAGGTGCTGGCCCATCCCGACCAGCTCGCCCGGCTGCGCGCGGACCTGTCCCTGGTGCCGCTCGCCGTCGAGGAGGTGCTGCGCTGGAAGCTGCTCAACGGCTCGCTGTCGATGCTGCGCTACGTCACCGAGGACATCGAGGTCGGCGGGGTGACGGTGTCGAAGGGAACCAGCATCATTCCGGCTGTCGAGTCGGCCAACTGGGACGAGAACGTGTTCTCCTGTCCGCACGAGTTCGACGTCGCGCGGGCGGACAACCATCACCTGACGTTCAGCGTGGGGCCGCACTTCTGCATCGGCGCCTCGCTGGCCCGTTCGGAGCTGCAGATCGTTCTGGAGACGCTGCTGCGCAGGTTCCCCGACCTGCGACTGGCCGTGCCCGTGAACGAGCTGGGGCGCAGCGAGGGCACGCTCATCGGCGGGCTGCTCCAAGTCCCTGTGGAGTGGTGAGCATGCGCGTGACGGTCAACCGCGACACCTGCTGCGGCAGCGGCCTGTGCGTGGTCGCCGTGCCGCAGGTGTTCGGCCACGACGACGAGACAGTCGTCGTGGTGAACGAGCCGGAGCCGCCGGCCGCGCTCGCGGACCTCGTCCGCGAGGCGGCCCGGCGCTGCCCGACCGGGACGATCCGGCTGCTCGACGACGAGTGAGCCGATGCCCACACGAAGAAGACGAGTGAGCTGATGCCCGCTCGAAGAAGCCGCCGGCGGATCGACCGCCGGCGGCTTCTTCGTGTCAGGCCCGTGCTCAGCCCACCAGGAGTCTCGCCTCCACGTCCGGGTCCAGCCCCGCCAGCTCGTGGGCCGCGCGGTAGCCCTGCTGGGACCCCTCGGGCGTGTCCCCCTCCACCTCGCGCAGCCAGGCCCAGGTGTCGGCCACGGTCTCCTCGATGGGGCGGCAGCGCAGCCCGGCGGCCACCGCCTTGGACACGTCGGTCCGGTGCAGCAGCTCGTACATCTCGCCGGGCGGCAGCCAGGCCGGCAGGCCGGTCCACGGCCGGACACCCGCCGCCAGGATCGGCTCCGGGTCGATCCAGCGCAGCTCGGCGCCGGCTCCGGTGACCTCGACGCAGGCGGTGAGGAAGTCCTCCATCGTGGCGTGCTCCGGCGGGCACACCAGGTTGTAGGCGCCGTGCAGGCCCCGCCCGGCGGCGTCCAGGATCCAGGTGGCCAGGTCGCGGACGTCGATGTACTGCAGGGAGGCGGTCCGCGGCCCCGGCGCGAGCTGGGGGCCGCCGCGGACGGCGCGGCGCAGCCACCACGGCACCCGCCCGGAGTTCTCCCGAGGGCCGAAGATCAGCCCCGGCCGCACGCGCAGGGCCCGGTCGCCGAGCGCCTGCTCCGCGGCCACCTCCCCGCCCGCCTTGGCATCCCGGTAGTCGGTGTCGCCGTCGTCCGGCGAGCCGGCCACCACCGGCCGCTCCTCGGTGAGCGGCGCGGGGACGGGGAAGTCGTAGATCCCGCGGCTGGAGATGTAGGTGTAGTGGCCGATGCGGCCGTCCAGCAGTCGCAGCGTGTCGCGGACCACCCGCGGCGCGCCGGACCACGTGTCCACCGCCAGGTCCCACTCGCCTTCCGCGAGGGGCGCCATGCCGTCCGGGAGGCTCCGGTCGCCGTTGAGCGCCTTCACGCCGGGCGGCGGCTCGTGCCGCCCCCGGTGGAACACCGTCACCTCCCAGCCTCTGGCCACCGCCGCCTCGGTCACGGCGCGGCCGACGAACTCCGTACCACCAAGCAGGAGAATACGCATCTGATCCCTATCTCCAGGCAATCGGACCGGTTCATCCGGAAGAGCGGCCGACACGCACCGCTCCGGACGGGCAGAGGCGCTCCGCGCGGAGCGCCTTGTCCCACGCCTCTCCGGAAGGCGCCTCCGTCAGCACCACCACTAACCCGTTCTCGTCCTGGTCGAAGACGCCGGGCGCGGTCAGCGCGCACATGCCGGCGCCGATGCACACCCGCTGGTCTCCCTCCACACCCATTTCCGAGGTCTCCTCCCCCGCGCTCACCAGGTGACCGGCAGCGCGTCGATGCCCTGGATCGCGCCCGGCGGGCGGGCGGTCAGCTCCTCCGCGGACACGGTCATGCGCAGCGTCGGGATCCGCTGCCACAGCGCCGTAAGCGCGATCTGCAGCTCCAGCCGCGCGAGGTTCTGGCCGAGGCACTGGTGGCGGCCGTAGCCGAAGGCGATGTGACCGCCGGCGTCGCGGCCGGCGTCGAACGTGTCGGGATTCTCGAAGACCTCCGCGTCCCGGTTGGCGAGCGAGCCGGGGATCAGGATGCCCTCCCCCTCCTTGATCACCACTCCGTCGATCTCGATGTCGGCGGTGGCGACCCGGAGGTTCGCGCTGTCGGCGATCGACTGGAAGCGCAGCAGCTCCTCCACGGCGGGCGTGATCGCCTCGGGGTCGGCCCGGATCGCGGCGAGCTGGTCGGGGTTCTCCATCAGCGTGACCGCGCCGAGGGAGATCATGGCCGCGGTGGTCTCGTGTCCCGCGATGAGCAGCGACATGGCCGCCAGGGCGAGGTCGTCGTCGGAGATCTGGCCGGTGCCGGCCAGTCGTCCGATGAGGCCGGCACTGTCCGGTGTCTTCTTGTACTCGGTGACCAGGTGCTCGAAGTAGGCCAGCAGTTCGGCGCCCGCCTGTCGGCCCTCCGCGGTGTCGAAGGTCCGCACCAGCCGGCGGATGGCGTCCTGGAAGAAGTCGCGGTCCTCCCAGGGGGCGCCGAGCAGGCGGCAGATGACCCGGAAGGGCACGGGCAGGGCGAACTCCCGGTACAGGTCGGCCGGCGGGCCGTGCTCCATCATCTCGTCAAGCGCCTCATGCACGATGCGCTCGATGTCGGCCCGCCGCTCGCGCACCTTCTTCAGCGTGAAGTCCGGCAGGAACATCCGCCGCTGGATGTCGTGCTCCGGCGGGTCCATCCCGATCAGCGCCTGGCGCTTGCGCTCGGTCAGCAGCACGACCTGCACCGAGATGACCGGGAAGCCCGGACGCCTGCGGTCGGAGGACAGTCTCGGGTCCTTCAGCAGCGTCCGGGCCTGGTCGTATCGGGTGACCAGCCACGCGAGCTGCCCGGCGTGGGTCGTCACCCGGCGCAGCGCCGGGCCCTGCCGCAGCTCCGCGTACGCCGGAGGTGGAAGGTGGGGGCAGACGCGGGCCTGGGGGAAGGCGGGCGGTGCTGTGGTCATCGCTGCTCCTGCTCGTGTCCTGAACAACCGGCCGGCGGGCGCATCAATGTCCCCCGGCCACGTAGATCACCTGGCCGCTGACATTCCCGTTGGCCTCCGACCCCAGGAACAGCACGGTGTTGGCGACGTCCGCGGGTGTCGACACCTTGCCGACGGGGCGGTCCTGGTTGAGCATCCGCTTGATCCGCACGTCGTCGAGGCCGGCGAATCTCGCCTGCTTCTCCTCCGGGAAGCGGCGCAGGAAGCCCCTGCTCACGGTGGCCCCTGGAGCCACCACGTTGACGAGGATCCCGTCGGGGGCCAGCTCGGTGGCCAGCGTGCGGCCGAGACCGTGCAGCGCCATCTTGCTCGACACGAACGCCTCGTCGCCGGTGGCCCCGCGGGTGACGATGTTCGCCGAGATGAGGATGATGCGGCCCCATCCCTGGCGCCGCATGGCCGGCAGGACGGCCTGCACGGTGTGGAAGGAGCCCTCGACGTCCGCGCGCAGCAGCGGCGACCACTCCTCGGGCGGGACGTCCTCGAAGGGCACGGGGGTGGTGCGGGTGCCGTCCTGCGCGGACGCGCTGAGCACGAGGACGTCGAGCCGCCCCCACTCGTCGATCACGGCGCCCACGGCCGAGCGGATGGCCGCCGGGTCGGTGAGGTCGTACTTCACCACCAGTGCCTGGCCGCCTCGATCGCCGATGGCGCGCGCCAGCTCTTCCGCGCGTCCGGCATTGTTCCGGAAGGTCAGCGCGACGCGGGCACCTTCGGCCGCGAACGCCTCGGCCATGGCGGCTCCGATGGATCCGCTGCCTCCAGTGACCAGGACGACCTTGCCGGCGAGTCCGAGTTCCATACTGGCTCCCTTCAGTGTGTAGCGTCCCGGTCGGGCGTCGATGTCTGCTCGAATCCGGCTGAAGCGGGCGATGTACGCATGGCGTCAGTAACGGGTCCCGGCGGTCGCGCTCTGGACCACCTGGAGCTGGTTGCCCTGGGTGTCGAAGGCGGTGCCGGTCCCCGACGCCTCCCACGAGTTGGCGGAGGTGAACTTGCCGTTCTGCTGCACGCGCACCTCGCCGACCCAGCGTCCGTCGTCGTCGGCGTACATGAAATGGCGGAAGGCGTACTGGAAGCCACCGGAGGTGAGGTGCCACGAGCCGAGGCTGAGGTGGCCCGCCCCGGTCGTCGTCCCGAAGAAGATGCCGTCGGCGACGAAGGCGAACAAGCCCGCTTCCGACGGAATGTTCGGGGACTGGAAGGTCACCTGGACCGCCCAGGTGCCGAGCAGCGGGATGAGCCGCCCCTCCTTCGTGCTGCTGTCGGCGGTGGCGGCCGTCGCCCCTCCGAGCAGGCCGAGGCCGACCAGCGGGGCGAGGGTCCCGCCGCGGCTGAGCAGGCTACGTCGATTCAGTTCCGTTCTCATGCGAACTCCTTCCGAACTCTGAGGCTCTCCTTTATCCGGCGGGCTGCTCGAGCGGCGGTCCAACCTGGATCGGCCGCCGCTCGGCCGCTGCCTGCTCGGTCCTCGAGGCGGACCTGTGAGCCTGAGCGCGCGGGCGCGGCCCGCCGCACTGATGAGGCCTCACAGAAGGGACAGCCTTGGCATGAAGCTCGGTGTCAATCTCTCCTACCTCGACTCGGTGGAGGTCGCGCGGGAGGCCGAACGGCTCGGGTACGACGTCGCGGTCGTCCCGGAGGGGTTCCGCGCGGACGGCGCGACCGTCCTCGGTGCCGTGGCCACCGCGACCACGCGGATCGGCCTGGCCTCCGGCGTCTTCCAGATTCCCGGCCGCACGCCGGCGATGACCGCCCTGACCGCCTCGACGCTCGACGCCCTGTCCGGAGGCCGGTTCCGGCTCGGGCTCGGGGTGTCGAACCCGGACATCTCAGAGGGCTGGCACGGCGTCCCGTTCCGGCGGCCGCTCGGCCGTACCCGGGAGTACGTGGACATCGTGCGCCGCACGCTCGCCCGCGAGCCGGTCACCCACGACGGCGCGCACTTCCGGCTCCCGCCCGAGGGGTGCACGGCGACGCCGTTGCGGCTGTACAGCGAGCCCGTGGCCGAGCGGATCCCGATCTATCTCGCCGCCGTCGCGCCAGGCGGCCTCGAGCTGGCCGGTGAGATCGCCGACGGCTGGCTGGGCGCGTTCTCCCCGCCGGACGAGCTGCCGAAGACCATCGAGTCGCTGCGCGCCGGCAGGCTGCGCGCCGGGCTGCCGCTCGCCGGGTTCGAGGTGCTCTGCGGGATCCCCATGGCGCTGGGCGCCGACGTCGAGGCGTCCGCCACGCCGATCCGGGGTTACCTGTCGCACTTCCTCGGCATGGGCGGCCGCAGCCGCAACGTCTACCTGTCGCTCTTCGAGCGGATGGGGTACGGCCGCGAGACCGGCGTCGTGCACGAACGCATGGCCGCGGGCGACCCGCACGGCGCCGCCGCGGCGGTGCCGGCCGGCCTGGTGGACCGCATCTCACTCCTCGGCACCCCGGACCGGATCGCCGCCCGGATGCGGGCGTACGCGGAGCAGGGCATCACCACCCTGGTGATCTCACCCTTCGGCGGTACGACGGCCGAGCGGATCCAGATCCTGCGGATCGCCGCGACGGCGCTCGGCCTAGCCGGCCTCGCGGCCTGACCGCCATGGGCGCCCGCGAGAAGAGCCGGTGGGGGACCGCGCTGCGCGGGCTGCGCGGCAACCCCTGGGCGGTCATGACGACCACCTGCCTCGGATACTTCATCACGATCCTGAACTCCACATCGGTCAGCATCGCCGTCCCGGAGATCCAGACCGGCCTCGGTGCGAGTCTCAGCGAGGTGCTGTGGGTGGTCGGCGGCTACGTGCTGGCCCTCGCGGTGCTGACCGTCACCGCCGGCCGGCTGGGAGACGTGGCCGGCCCTCGGAACGTGTTCCTGGCCGGGATGGTGGTGTTCGCCATCGCCTCGGCACTGTGCGGGTTCGCCCAGTCGCCGTGGCAGCTCATCGCCGCCCGCCTGCTTCAGGGCGTCGGCGCCGCGCTGATCATCCCGCAGACGCTCACGATGATGACCCTCGTCTTCCCGCCGGAGCGGCGGGGGCGGGCCAGCGCGGTGTGGGGTGTGACCGCCGGGCTGGCCGGCGTGGCGGGTCCGACGCTCGGCGGCCTGCTGGTCTCCACCGCCGGCTGGCGCTCGGTCTTCGCCGTGAACCTGCCGGTCGGCGTGCTGATCGTGGTGCTCACCCTGCTGGTGGTCCCGCCCGGGCACGCCCGGCGGGCCAGGCGGCTGAACGCGATGGGGGCGGCCCTGGCCGGCGCGGGGCTGGGCGCGATCACGTTCGGTCTGCTGGAGGGCAGGAACTACGGCTGGGGCACGGTCGTGTCGTTCGTGACCGTGCCGATGGTCATCGTGGTGGGATGCCTGCTCCTGGCCGGGTTCGTGATCCACCAGCACCGGGCGCGGGAGCCGCTGGTGCCGACGAGGTTGTTCGCCGACCGGACGTTCACGCTGATGACCGTCTCCATGGCGGCCGTCTCGATGTGCGTGATCACGCTCTCGCTGACCATGACGCTCTACTTGCAGACGGTGCTCGGCATGCCGGCCGCGCAGGCCGGGCTCACGCTGGCGCCGTGGGCGCTGGGCATGACGTTCGGGTTCCCCGTCACGAGCCGCCTGGTCGACCGGTTCGGCGGCGAGCGGGTGCTGCTGGGCGGGCTGACCGTGTACGCCGCCGCCCTCACCGCCGTCGGGCTGCTCTGCCGGCCGGGCGTGGGCGGGCACCTGCTCATGGTGCCGCTGGCGGTCGCCGGCCTGTCGCAGTCCGCGGCGTTCGGCCCGATCACCTCGCTAGCGATGCGGGATGTCGGCGCCGACCTGGCGGGGGCCGCCTCCGGGGTGTTCAACACGATCCGCCAGACCGGGACGCTGATCGGGGTCTCCGTGCTGGGCACGGTGCTGCAGGCCCGGCTGAACGGCGGCATCGGGGAGGCGGTCAGGCAGGCCGCCGGGCCGTTGCCCGCCCAGTACCGCGGCCCGTTCGCCGAGGCGGTGGCCGGGGCGGCCGCCCGCGGCGAGGGAGCCGCGATCGTGGTGCCGCCCGGCGTGCCCGGCGAGACGGCGGAGCGGATGCGGACGCTCGCCGAGGCCGCGTACGGGGCCGCGTTCGGCTCGGCGGTCAGGTTCACGCTGCTGGTCTGCGCCGCGAGCGTGGTGCTCGCGGCGCTGGGCTCCTACCTGAACGGGCGGGCCCGGGCCATCAGTGCGGAACCCGCCCCACAGCCAGATGCAAGTCGGTCCCCGTCGGCGTGATGCCGGCGAACTCCAGGCCGGCTCGCTTGAACAGGGCGGCGTAGTCCTGCTCGGTGCGCTCCTTGCCGCCCATGACCAGCAGCATGTGCAGGTCCATCGACGGCACGAACTTGCTCTCCGGCGGGTCCTGCAGCAACGGGTCGGCAATGACGATCCGCGCCCCCGGCTTCGCCGAGGCCGCCACGTTGCGAAGGATCTGCTCGCAGTCGTCGTCCTCGTACATGTGCAGCGTCAGCTTGAACACGTACAGGTCGGCGCTGAAGGGCACCTCGCGGAAGTAGTCGCCGGTCACCAGCGCGCAGCGGTCGGAGAACGGGCCGGACAGCAGTTCGTCGTCGACCACGGCCAGCGTGGCCTCGGTGTCGAACCAGACTCCGGACAGGCGCGGGGCGTGCTCCAGGATCGCGCGCAGCAGCGTCCCCTCCCCCGCGCCCATGTCGGCGACGGTATGGGCCTCCTCCAGGGGCAGCGCGCGCACCAGCTTCGGGTTCATCTGGTCCGACCAGGACGTCATCCCGCGGAACATCCTCGCCTGCGCCTCGGGGTGGTCCTTGAGATAGCCGAAGAAGTCGGTGCCGAAGACGTCGGGGAACAGGCACTTGCCGGCGCGGACCGCGTCGGCGAGTTTGCCCCACATCACCCAGCCCCAGTCGGACGGGGTGAGCAAGGTGTCGATCAGGCCGCCAGGGGCGTCCCTGCGCATCGAGCGGGACATGTCCGTGTGCGCGTACGTGTCCGGAGTCACCTGCTCGAAGATGCCGTACGCGACGAGCGCGCGCAGCAGGCGGGCCAGTGCCTTCGGCTCGGCCGCGACCCGCGCGGCGATCTCGACTACCGGCGTGGGCCCGTCGCCGACCGCGTCGGCCAGACCCAGCTCCGCCGCTGCCCGCACGATCGCGGCGTCGTGCACCGAGTTGGACAGACGGCGAACCCTGGCCGCGGGAGACGATTCCATGCTGCTGCTCATTTCCGCTTCCTCTCACCACCCGGTGTGGTCGATGTGCTCGCTCATGCTGTGCTTGGCCGCTCGAGCGCGGAGCGAGACCAGGACGAGAGTCCAGCGCCGCTTGCGGGCGCCTTGAGCCACCCCGCCCATCGTCATGGGTGACGACATCTCGGAGAGCAGGAGACCACCGATGACTCTCAAGTTCCCGTTCGACTGGCCGCCCGGGGCACAACCGCCGGAGGAACTCGCCACGCTGCGGGACGAGCCGGTGGTGCGGGCGGTCATGCCGAGCGGCGACCCGGTCTGGCTGGTGACGCGCTACGCGGACGTCCGGGCGGTGCTGTCGGACCAGCGCCTGAGCCGCAACCGGGAGCGCCCCGGCGCGCCGCGCATGACCGCGGCGGCGCGGACCAAGATGTTCCAGAACCCGAAGATCGACCGGGATCCGCCCGAGCACACCCGCATGCGCCGGCTGATGACCAAGGCGTTCACCCCGGCGCGGATCGAGCGGCTGGGCCCCTATGTGGAGGAGGTGGTGGCGGAGCTGCTGGACCGCTGGCGCAAGCCGCCGGTGGACCTCGTCGCCGAGTTCGCCCTCCCTCTGACGCTGCGGGTCATCTGCCGCCTGCTCGGCGTCCCGGTGGCCGACCAGGAGCGCTTCCGCACCGGGCTGGGCGAGGCGTGGCAGTACATCGGCGAGCTGATCGAGGTCAAGCGGGCGAACCCGGGCGACGATCTGATCAGCGAGCTGATCGGGGTGCACGACGACCAGGACGGGCGGCTGAGCACGCACGAGCTGCACGTCTGGTGCACCGTGCTGCTGATGGCCGGGCACGAGACGACCGCGGCGCAGATCGGCAGCGGGGCGGTGCTCCTCATGCGGCACCCCGACCAGCTCGCCCTGCTGCGCTCCGAGCCGGAGCGGATCCCTGACGCGGTGGAGGAGTTGCTCCGCTTCCAGGTGGCCGGCCACTCGCTGTCGATGCTGCGGTACGTCACGGAGGACATCGAGATCGGCGGGGTCACCGTACCGGCTGGCTCCGGCGTGGTGCCGGTGCTGGAGTCCGCCAACTTCGACGAGTCGGTCTTCCCCAGCCCGCTGCGCCTCGACATCACCAGGGACGCGCGGGACCAGATCGCCTTCAGCGCCGGCCCGCACTACTGCCTGGGCGCGGCGCTGGCCAGGCTCGAACTGCGGATCGCGTTCGCCGCGCTGATCGAGCGCTTCCCGGACCTGCGGCTCGCGGTCGACGCCGCCGAGCTCAGGCACCACGACAACCCACTCGAACTCGGCTTCGTCGAGGTTCCCGTCACCTGGTGACCAGTGGAGGAAAAATGCGAGACGGCTACTACCTTTCGAGCTATCTGACCATCCCGGGCTTGCACCGGCTGGCGATGGTGTCCTACCGGCACGACAACAACGTATCGCTGTGGCACAAGGAGGGATCGGAGATCAAGCTCCTCGGTCACTGGGAGTTCGAGCGGCTGAGCGGCTTGAAACATCATCGGACACCGTTCCTCGGCATGGAGGATCTGCGCCGGTTCGTGAACGGCCTGATCGGCGCCTTCGGGGTGTCGCTCGACGACATGAACGAGGTGTGGGGCACTCCGGGCCTCGCCACCACCGACGACTACCACTTTGTCGCCGAATATCCGGATATCTCGTTCCACAGCGTGGCGCACCTCTACAGCGCGATGCTCCTGGACAGCGAGACGTTCTTCGAGGGCGACATCCTCGGGCTCGCCGTGGACGGCGGGCCGGACCGCCTGCTCGACCAGCGGTACAAGCGCTTCTGGTTCACCGGCGCGGTGAGCCGCCGCGGCGTCGTCGAGACCTTCCCCGTCGCCTCGCCCGGCCTGCTCTACAGCACCGCCAAGAACCGGTTCAAGATGCGCGAGGGCACGCTGATGGCACTGGCGACGGCCACCACGGCGACCGGGCAGTGCGACCGCGAGAGCATCCTCGACAAGTTCGAGTTCACCGGCCTGGCCGCGCTGGAGAACGCGCCCCTCGCGTTGGACGAGATCGTCTCCGAAGTACGCGCGACGTCGACCGTCGACCCGGATTTCACCGAGGAGGAGAGCTTCGTCAGCGCCGTGATGAAGGAGGTCCAGGCGGTCTCGGTGATGAGCATGGAGCGGAACATCGACACCGCTCTGGAGAAGTTCCGTCTCGACCCGGCCGGGACCCACCTCGCGCTGGCCGGCGGCTACGCCCTGAACTGCCCGACCAACAGTCACCTGATGGCCAAGTACGGCTTTCGCGGGCTGCTCGCGCCGCCGTGCGTGGACGACGGCGGCCAGGCCGTCGGCATCGGCCTGGCCGCCTTCCACAAGAAGAGCGAAGGCCGGCGGTTCTCCTTCCGCTTCCCCGGCGCCTACCTCGGGCGCTCGGACAACGGTCTCGACGGCGCCCTGGCGGAGTTCGAGGAGTTCGTGGCCGACGTCTCCGACCTCGACTACGACACCGCGGTGCGGGACATCCTCGCCGAGCCCGTGGCCTGGTTCGACGGGCGCTCGGAGATCGGGCCGCGGGCGCTGGGCAACCGCAGCCTGATCGGCGACCCGACCTCGCGGGCGGCCAAGGACGCGCTCAACCAGTTCAAGCTACGCGAGTGGTGGCGGCCGGTCGCGCCGGTGGTGCTGGAGGACCACCTCGAGAAGTGGTTCGAGGACAGCAGGCCCTCGCCGTACATGCTGGAGACCTTCACGATCCGTGAGGACCGCCGCTCCCGCATCCCGGCGGTCGCGCACCTCGACTACTCCGCCAGGGTCCAGTCGCTCAACGCCGAGCAGAACCCGCGGCTGCACGCGCTGCTGACCGCCTTCCATGGGCACACCGGCGTGCCGATGCTCTGCAACACCTCGCTGAACGACAAGGGCGAGCCGATCATCGACACGATCCGCGAGGCGATCAACTTCTGCTTGCGCAGGAGGATCAGCGTCGGCTACTTCAACGGCCGCAGGGTGGCCTTCCGCAACTTCGACTCCTACCCGGCGGACGGGCCGTACCCGCGTACGACGGAACCCTTCACCGAGATCACGGAGAGCCGGGCCCAGGCCGTGCACGCCGAGCTGAACCCGCACGGCCTGCCCGAGCTGTACCTGCACGTGTTGTTCCTCGACCTCTCCCTGAGCGAGAAGTTCGACCTGCGGGTGGAGGAGGAGGCGGCGGCCGCGTTCGAGGCGGTGGACAGCCGGCTGCGCGCCGACCCCTCGTTGCGGCAGGCCGCCGAGCGCAGCATGCGCCGCGCGGAGCAGCGGTTCACCAAGTTCGGTCCGGACGCGCTGCTCAACCTGGAGCTGGGCGCCGTCCGCCAGATCACCGGCGCGTGAGCGACCTGGCGGGCTCGACCGGCGTCCGTGCCGGGCCCCGGTGACGGGCGTCAGTGACGGGCGTCAGTGACGGGCGAGGGAGGGACGTAGCTCGGCCAGCGCGCCCGCCACCTCGGCCGGCGCGGCCTGGCCGCGCATTTCCTCCCGCAGCTCGCCGGCGACCAGACGGGGCCCCGGGTCGGCCAGCAGCCTGGCCGTCTCCTCCCGCACCGCCGCCGGCGCCAGCTCGGCCAGGCTGAGCACCTGCGCCGCACCCCGGGCCGCAACCCGCCCGGTGTGCCCGGCGTGGTCGGGCAGTTGCGGCACCAGCAGCATGGGCAGGCCGAAGGAGAGCGCGGTGAGGATGCCGCCGGCGCCGCCGTGCCCTATGAAGGCGTCGCAGTCGCGCAGCACGTGCCGCAGCGGCACGTCGACCACGACGCGCACGTTGGCCGGCAGTGTGCCGGGCAGCTCGCCGGGCAGGTCCCGCCGCTCGGCGAGCAGGTCCCGCTGCGTGGCCGAGACCGCCAGCACCACCTCCGCCTCCGTCTCGGCGAGGGCGGCGGTGATCCGCCCGGCGATGAAGCGGACCGGGTCCACCTTGGCGATGGTGTGTCCCCAGCTCACGCACACGCGGGGGCGGCCCCGCCGGGCGGATGGCTCGGCCGGCCGCCATGGCGTGGTCTCCGCGCCGTTGTAAGGCAGATAGCGCATCGGCAGCAGCCGGTGGTCGCCGGGCAGTTGCACACTGGCCGGCACCGGGTCCACGGTCACCGCGCCGAACGGGTCCACCGGCCCCGCGCCGAACCGGCCGGCCAGTGGCGCCAGCGCGTCCGGCAGCACGGCGCGGGCCCGTTGCAGCAGGTCGACGCCGTAAAGCTGGCGCACGGCCGGAATCCCCGTGACCGCGGCGGCGAGCGGGGCGGCCAGCGTCGTCTGGTCGTAGACCACAAGATCGGCCCGCCAGTCCCTGATCAGGTGGATCAGGTCGGCGGTCATCGACTCCGCGTGCGCCAGCAACATCCGCAGCACCCGGGGGCCCTTCCCGTCACGCCTGGGCGGCGGCCCGGCGGCGCCGGGCAGGGGGATCAGGTAGTCCCGGACCATGCCGGGCGTGTCGACGTCCGTCCCCACGACCGCGGCCGGCAGGTCCGCCCGCATGACGTCGCGGGTGAGGCCGGGCTCGCTGGCGAACACCACCTCGTGCCCGGCGGCGCGGCAGGCTCGCGCCAGGGGGACCAGTGCGTACAGATGCGAGGGCCAGGCCCAGGTCGTGAACAGCACACGCATGGGGCGTATCCTCCTCAGCTGCTCGTCGGCACGCCTCGCGGCTCGTCGGCGCGCCTTCCTGCGCCGACGATGGCACCGTCTCCTGGAGGATCGCTGGAGCGCGACACCGTCTCGATCGCGCGTCGAGCAGCAGCGACCATCGTGACGGTGTGAGCGAACCACGCATCGCCCTGATCACCGGGGCCAACCGAGGACTAGGACACGCGACCGCCGCCGAGCTGCATCGCCGGGGTCTCCGTGTCATCGTGACCGCGCGGGACGCGGACGACGCCGCGGAGGCGGCCGCGCGGATCGGCCCGGACGTCCGCTCCCATCCGCTCGACGTCACCGATCCCGGCGGCGTCGAGCGGGCGGCAGCCCGGCTCGGGCCCGTGGACGTGCTCGTGTGCAACGCGGGCGTGCTGCTCGACGCCGGCGACGACCCGTTGTCGGTGCCGCTGGAACGGGTGGAGCGCACACTGAGGGTCAACCTCCTCGGCGGGTGGCGGGTGGCCCAGGCTTTCGTCCCGGGGATGGTGTCCCGGGGCTGGGGGCGGGTGCTCTTCGTCTCCAGCGGCACCGGGTCGTTCAGCGTCGGGCTGTGGACCGGGGCGCCCGCGTACTCGGTGTCCAAGACCGCCGTCAACGGGCTGACCACCATGCTCGCCACCTGTACCAAGGGAACCGGCGTCCTGGTCAACGCGGTCAACCCCGGACAGACGAGGACCAGGATGGTGCCCACGGCCAGCCGGACGCCGGACGAGGCCGCCGCTGACATCGCCGACGCGGCCACGCTCCCTGACGATGGGCCGACGGGCGTGTTCCTCCGCGGCGACCGTCAGATGGGCTGGTAACCGCGCTGGAGCTGACTTCGAGCATCCTTCCACCGACCGCGGCAACCATCGAAGCAGCCCTTCGACTTATTCGCAGGAGGCGAAAACGTGCACCGGACTCTGATCGTCGCCAAGCTGAGGAATGCCGACACCCGGCCGATAGCCGAGGTGTTCGCCGAGTCCGACGCGACCGAACTGCCCCACATGGTGGGCGTGAGCCGTCGAACTCTGTTCCACTTCCACGACCTCTACTTCCACCTCGTCGAGGCCGACCAGGACATCTCCCCCAACTTGTACAAGGCACGCAGCCACCCGCTCTACGAGGACATCAACGCCCGGCTGGCCAAGCTGGTCGCACCGTACGACCCGAACTGGCAGGAGCCGAAGGACGCGATGGCCACGCCCTTCTACGTGTGGAGCGACAAGGAGGGGAGGCTGCAGTGACCGCCGCCGAGACATCCGGCGGGAGCGCCCCCGCCGAAGTGAAGGCCGTCAAGGTGAACGCCGCGGACGTGGCACCCAACCGCCGCCGCGGCGGCGACATCCGGGTCACGCTCAGCCCGAAGACGGTCAGCTGCACCTCTGGGTTCGGCGGCGTGCTGTACCTCAAGCCCGGCGAGCATGTGGCCGAGCACTACCACCCGTACTCCGAGGAGTTCCTGCACGTGATCGCCGGCGAGCTGGAGATGACCTTGGACGGCGAGCCGGTCCGGCTCTCGCCCGGTGACTCGCTGCTGGTGCCGATCGGCGTACGCCATCGCCTGGTGAACGGCGGCGAGGAAGAGGCGCACGTGGTGTTCCACCTCTCGCCGCTGGCTCCCCGCCCCGACCTGGGTCATGTGGACACCGAGCAGTTACCGGCCCCGCAGGAGCCCAACCCCCAGGTCGGGGGCTCCAGGTGAGCCGGGAGGCGGTGATCACCGGCATAGGCGTCGTCGCGCCCGGCGGCATCGGGCGCGAGGCGTTCTGGCGGCTCCTCACCGACGGGCGCACCGCCACCCGGCGGATCACGCTGTTCGACCCCAGCGAGTTCCGCTCGCAGATCGCGGCCGAGGTGGACTTCGACCCCAAGGCCGCGGGGCTGTCGGCGCAGCAGATCCGGCGGATGGACAGGGCCGCCCAGTTCGCCACGGTCTGCACAAGGGAGGCGGTCGCCGACAGCGGCATCGACCTGGCGGCCTTCGAGCCCGACCGAGTCGGCGTCGCGATCGGCAGCGCCGTGGGCTGCACGATGGGCCTGGAGGCGGAGTACACGGTCCTGGCCGACGAGGGTCGCCGCTGGCTGGTGGACCACACCTACGGGGTGCCCCACCTGTACGGGTACATGGTGCCCAGCACGCTGGCCGTCGAGGTGGCCTGGGAGGCGGGCGCGGAGGGCCCGGCGGCGCTGATCTCGACCGGCTGCACGTCGGGCCTCGACGCGATCGGCCACGGGGCCGTGCTCATCGAGGAGAACGCGGCGGACGTCGTGATCGCGGGGGCGACGGACGCGCCTTTGTCGCCCATCACCTCCGCGTGCTTCGACGCGATCCGGGCCACCTCCCCGAACAACGACGACCCCGAGCACGCCTCGCGGCCGTTCGACGCGACCCGGGACGGCTTCGTGCTCGGCGAAGGCGCCGCCGTGATGGTTCTGGAGGAGGCCGAGAGCGCGCGGCGGCGCGGCGCGCGGGTTTACGCCCGCCTCATCGGGTTCGCCAGCCGCAGCAACGCCTTCCACATGACGGGGCTCAAGCCCGACGGGCGCGAGATGGCCGAGGCCATCCGTGTGGCGATGGACCAGGCCAGGATCGACCCGGCGGACGTCGACTACATCAACGCGCACGGTTCGGGCACCCGGCAGAACGACCGGCACGAGACGGCGGCGTTCAAGCGCAGCCTCGGTCAACGCGCCTATGAGATCCCAGCCAGTTCGATCAAGTCGATGGTCGGCCACTCGCTCGGCGCGATCGGCTCCCTGGAGGTCGCGGCGTGCGCCCTGGCCCTGGAACGGCAGGTCGTGCCGCCGACGGCCAATCTGCGACACCGCGACCCCGAATGTGACCTCGACTACGTGCCGATCACAGCCCGGGAGCACGAGATGGACGTCGTGCTCAGCGTCGGCAGCGGTTTCGGCGGCTTTCAGAGCGCCATGGTTCTCGCGCGCCCCGCGTAGCGGCTTATCCATCCTGACTCATCACTCAGGAATGCCATCTGACACCTCTAGTAGAATTTCAGGATCCTGTCAAGATTACGGATAGGTAGATCAATGAAATCAGGGGCGCTCCGCTCCCGCCAGGGGGACCCGGGTTCGGGCAGGTGGCGTCTTAGCAGATCACCGGCCTGTCAATCAGGAAAGCATTCTTGCCGATGGAATATTTAGCCATCAGCCACGCCGGATGGCTAAGGGTTTAATTCAGGGCTTTCCCTGAGGCGTGGTATCCGGAGTGAGTGATACCGTCAGTCAAGCATTCGTCATACTCCGTAGACCCAGCGATCTTCGAGTCATTTTCAAGATCCAATTACCTGCGTCTGCTAAGTTCTTTTAGAGGCGATCGTCCGATGATGGCCGAAGAGACGCCGGGTGAGTTCTCGTCGCCACAGACGGCCCATTTCTCGGACAAGCCGACGCATGACGACCGACGTCCGGCGCGACGCGGACGAAAGGGACTCGAGGGACGCTGGGGACGGGGTGCGTGGTGGAAATCAACCTTCTCGGTCCGATGGAAGTGTTCAGGCATGGCGTTATTTTGACGCCATCGGCTCCCAAACTGCGCACTGTGCTCAGTTTGCTGGCCGTTCAAGCGAGGATAGTCGTCCGAACCGACAAGATCATTGAGGAGCTCTGGGAGGACAACCCACCGGCGAGTGTCACTACCACTTTGCAGACCTACATCTACCAATTACGCAAGTTGTTACGGCTGGGCACGTCCCCGAACGTGGACAGCGCCGGCGACACGCCGGCGGACGCCGCCCTGCGCACCTCTCCCTACGGATACGCGCTGGTCCTCGACCCGGACATGCTCGACACCATTCGTTTCGAGCGGCTGTCCGACCAAGGCAGGAGGGAGCTGGAGGCGGGTGACACGAACGCCGCCGCCGAGACCCTCTCCCGTGCCCTGCGGCTCTGGCGCGGGCCCGCGCTGGTCGATGTCGGCCACGGGCCGGTGCTGCGCGCGGAGAGCCTGCGGCTGGAGGAGATGCTCAAGAACGCGCTGGAACGCCGCATCGAGGCGGACCTGCACCTGGGCCGACATCATGAGCTGCTTGGCGAGCTGACCCGACTGGCCGCCGAGCAGCCCACCCACGAAGGATTCCAAGCAAAGCTGATGCTGGCGCTGCACCGCGCGGGCCGCCGCTCCGAGGCGCTGAAGATCTACCAGCGCACCCGGAGCACTCTGGCCACGGAGCTGGGCCTCGATCCGTCCAACGACTTGGAGCAACTACACCGCGCCGTGCTGGACGCGGACGAGAGCCTCGCACTGCCGCGCCCCCGGACCCCGGTTCGACTGAACCGCAGTCGTCCGCCGCGCCAGCTCCCACCCGAGGGCTCCGCGCTCATGGGCCGGCAGCCGCAGGTCGGCGCTCTGCTCGCCGCCCTGTCAGCCCGGCAGCACCACGCGCCGCCGGTCGTCGTCATCACCGGCCCGCCCGGTTCGGGCAAGTCCGCGCTGTGCGCGCAGGTCGGGCACCGGGCCAACGGCCCCTATCCCGACGGCCAGCTCTACGCGCGCCTACTGGACGCCCATGGCCGCCCGGCCGACCCCCGCGACGTCCTCGCCGAGTTCCTACGCGCCATGGATGTGCCGGAGGACCGCATCCCCGCCACTCTGAGCGAGCGCTCAAGGCTCTTCCGCACCTGGACCGCGGACCGGCACGTGCTGGTGACCCTCGACGATGTGGTCCAGACCGACCAGCTGCTCCCGCTGATGCCCGCGAGCCCCGACTGCGGCGTCCTGGTCACTGCCCGCAGGCAGCTGTCCGCGCCCGAGGTCACGGCGACCGTCGAGTTGGGCCCGCTGAATGTCGAGGAAGGGATGCGGCTGCTGACCAACGTGCTCGGCAAGCACCGCATCGCCCAGGACGAGGCGGCCGCCCACGAGCTCGTCCGCCTGTGCGACGGCCTGCCCGCCGCGCTGCAGGCGGCCGCCGCGCGGCTTCAGCTCAGACCGCACTGGCCGCTCAGCAAGCTCGTCAAGGGGATCAAAGGGGAGACGGCCGAACCGGGCACCAGCCATCACGAGCTGTTCCTCTACCCGAGCGTGGAGCTGAGCTACCGGCTCACCCCGTCGGCCGTCCAGTCCGCCTTCCGCATGCTCACGCGGCTCGACGTCTCGACCTTCTCGCCGCACCTGACCGCGCACCTGCTGCGGATCTCCGAGATCCAGGCAGAGCGCCTGTTGGACGAGCTCGTGGAGTTCCAGCTCATGATGGCGGAGCCCGGTGGGGAATCGGATGTGCTCCAGTACCGCTTCCTGCCCAGCGTGCGGGCCGCCGCCCGCCAGCTGCCCGCCGATGAGGGCGACGCCCTTTTCAGCTCGGTCTACCAGGCCGTCCCCGCGTCGCGTGGCGCCAGGGGCGATGGGTTCCTCAATGAGCTGGGCGCCGGGCGGGCGCCGGTGTCCTACTGATCCGGCCCCCGCTGGTCCGGCCTTCCGTCGGTTACGCCTTACGGAGTGCTTCCGAGAATGTGGCACGGTCGCTCGACATCCAAGTCAGCGGGAAGCCCCCTCGGTCAGCAACGACGTGGTGTGCGTGCCCTCGCGGAAGGCCGGATCGGCCAGCACGGACCGGAGCAGTTCCTTGGTCGTGCGGATACCGCGGCCCACGATGCGGAACTCCGCCAGCGCCCGCTCCATCCTGGCGATCGCCTGCTCGCGGTCCGGCGCCCAGGCGATCACCTTGGCCAGCAGCGAGTCGTAGTCGGGCGGTACCCGGTAGCCCGCGTACGCGTGGGTGTCCACACGTAGGAACGCGCCGCCCGGCGGCACGAACTCGGTCAGCTCTCCCGCGCATGGCACGAAGTCGCGATCTGGGTCCTCAGCGTTGATCCGGCACTCCATGGCCACGCCGCGCGGGCTGATGTCCTCCTGCCTGACGGACAGCGGCCAGCCCGCGGCGACGCAGAGCTGCTCGCGCACAAGGTCGATCCCGGTCACCGCCTCAGTCACCGGATGCTCCACCTGGATGCGCGAGTTCACCTCGATGAACGCGAACTCCTCACCGCTGACCAGGAACTCGAACGTCCCCGCGCCGGTGAAACCCGCAGCCTTCGCCCCGGCGATCGCGGCCTCGGCGAGCCGGTCGGCCAGCGCCGGTGACACGCTGGGGGCGGGTGTCTCCTCGATCAGCTTCTGATGCCGCCGCTGCACCGAGCAGTCCCGGTTGCCGAGGGCCACGACCATGCCGTGCTCGTCGCCCAGCACCTGGACCTCCACGTGCTTGGCCTGCTCCATGAACCGTTCGAGGTAGACCCGGCCGTCGCCGAACACCGCCCGCGCGGCCGCGCTGGTGGCACGGGACGTGGCCGCCAGGTCCTCCATCCGGCGCACCACCGCCATGCCGCGCCCGCCGCCGCCGGCCGACGCCTTGATGATCAACGGGAAGCCGATCCGCTGTCCGGCGGCGAGCACGTCGGCCGCGGCGCTCACCGGCTCGGGCGTGCCGGGCAGCACCGGCAGGCCGGCGTCCGCCATCATGCTCCTGGCCAGCGCCTTGTCCCCGAGGCTGGCCATGACCTCTGGCCTGGCGCCGACGAAGACCAGCCCGTTGCTCGCGCAGATCTCCGCGAAGTCGGGGTCTTCCGACAGGAATCCGTAGCCGGGGTGCACGGCCTGCGCGCCGGTGCGCAGCGCGGCCTCGATGATCGCCGGTGGATAGAGGTAGCTGCGTTTCGCCGGGCCGGGGCCGATCCGCACCGCGACGTCCGCGGCCCGCACGGCGGCCGAGTCGCCGTCCACTGACGAGTGGACGACGACGGTCCTGATCCCCATCTCGCGGCAGGTCCGCACGATGCGCAGCGCGATCTCGCCGCGGTTGGCCACCAGCACGGTGTCGAACGGCCGTGACGGCCGACGCGTGTTCCCGGTCATTCCTCAGCTCTCGGCTCGATCACGATCAGCGGTTGGTCGTACTCGACGCCCTCGGCGTCGCCGACCAGGAATTGCGTAACCCGACCGCCGACGTCCGCGATGACCGGGTTCATCAGCTTCATCGCCTCGACGATGGCCACCTGCTGGTCCGGCTCGACGAAATCGCCGACCTGCACGAACGGCTTCGCGCCCGGCTCGGGCTGCCGGTAGAACATGCCCACCAGCTCGGCCCGCAGCACGTGACCCGTCGTCTCCGGAGCGGGCTCCTCAGGCGGCGCGTAGGCCGGCTCCGCCGCCGCGAACGGCGGCCATTCGACCTCGATGCTCGCGCCCCCCAGCCGTACGCATGCCCTGCTCGGTGGCCGCGACGCGGCGTGGACGGCGTCGGCCAGCCCTTGGCAGAGGACCGCCACCGCGTCCCGCACGCCCAGCTCGGCCAGCGCTCCGTCCCACGCGCTCGATTGCTGCGCCTCCGTCATATGGCCACCTTCTCCCTGTAGGTCCCGAACCAGCGAAGCCGCCGCCGCCGGGCCTCCCTCAGCGCGGCGCCATCCTGCTCGCGCAACTCCCGAAGCGCGCACACCACCGCGTCGCGCACCAGTTCGCTCGCCACCACCGGGTCCTGGTGCGCACCGCCCACGGGCTCCGGCACCACCCCGTCCACGATGCCGTGCGAGAGCAGTGTCGCCGCGTCGACGCCGAGTGCGGAGGCGGCCGCGGACGCGGCCTCCGAGCTGCGCCAGAGGATCGCCGCGCAGCCCTCCGGGCTGATCACCGAGAAGATCGCGTTCTCGCACAGCAGCAGGCGGTCTGCCACCGCGAGGGCCAGCGCCCCGCCGCTACCGCCCTCCCCTGTGATCACGCTGACCACCGGGACGTCGAGGGAACCCATCACCCGCAGGCACTCGGCGATCGCATGCGCCTGGCCGTGCCGCTCGGCTTCGAGGCCTGGGTGGGCGCCCGGGGTGTCGATGAGCGTGACCACCGGCACCCGGAGCTTCGCGGCCAGCCGCATCAGGCGCACCACCTTGCGGTAGCCCGCGGGTGACGGCATGCCGAAGTCGCGCCGTACCAGCTCTTGGGTGGTGTGGCCCTTCTGATGGCCGATCAGCATCACCGGCAGGCCGTCGAGGTCGGCCAGCCCGCCCACCACGGCGGGGCAGTCGGTGCCGGCCCGGTCGCCGCGCAGCTCGACGAACTCCGAGCCCCAGGCGACGACATGGTCCAGCGTGGTCGGCCGGCCAAGGTCGCGGGCGAGACCGACCACCTGGTCGGCCGACCTGCCGGGCAGCAGCTCCGGATCGCGGATCACCGGGTCGGTCACGGCCGCGCCCCAGCCCGGGTCCGGCGGCGTTCCCACGGCGAGCAGCGACTGGAGGACCTGCGGCAGTTCCCCGCGCGGCACGACGCCATCGAGCAGGCCTTGACCGAGCAGGAACTCGGCGGTCTGGAAGCCCTCCGGCAGCTGTTGCCGGATGGTCTGCTCGATCACCCGCGGCCCCGCGAATCCCATCCTGGCTCCGGGCTCGGCGAGGATCACGTCCGAGAGCGTCGCGTAGGACGCGGCCACCCCACCGTAGGTCGGGTCGGTCACCAGGGTGATCGTCAGGAGGCCCGCCTCGTCGAGGGCCGCCATCGCGTTGCTCGTCCTGGCCATCTGCAGGAGGGAGAAGGCGCCCTCCTGCATGCGCGCGCCGCCCGACGCGGTGACGATCAGCAGCGGTAACCGGTGCTTCAGCGCCTCCTCGGCCGCGGTCACGATCGCCTCGCCCTCGGCGGCGCCCATACTCCCGCCGAGGAAGCGGAAGTCCATGACCGCCACCACCGCGCCGCGACCGCGCACGGTGCCGCGCACCGCGCGGATCGCGCAGTCCATCCCGGTACGTGAGCGCGCCTTGTCCAGCCGGTCGGCGTAGGAGACGAGGTCCTCGAACCGGAGCGGGTCGTGCACCGAAGGGGCGGGCTCGACCGGCGTGCCGGAGTCCGCGTCGAGCAGCTGCTCCAGCCGCTGCTCGGCGGTCAGCTGCCCGTGCCGGCCGCAGTCGGGGCACACCATGGACAGGCGATCGAACCGCTTGCGGTAGACAAGCATCCCGCAGCCCGCGCAGGACAGCCAGTCCGTCAGATCCATCGTGGTCTTCGTGGTCTTCGTGGTCCCATTCGGAACGGGTTTCACCAGCAGATCTCCTAGGCTAGTAGGACGCTGTTACCTGATAGACGGCGAACGGCCGGGGCAGTCTGTCATCCCTGAACGGGCGCAGCGGCGCCGTCTGGCGCTTGTGATCGGGCCCCCGCTCCCATTCCAGGAAATCCGCCAGGCTGCGCCACGCGCTCACCACCACGAAGTCGCCGTCATCGGTGACCGACCGCAGCAGCTCGTTGGACAACAGGCCGGGCACCCCGGCCAGCCGGTTGCTCGCCTCGTGATAGGCCGCTTCGATGCCGGCGACGTCGGTCGTCGCGTGATAGAGCAGCACCCGCACGCCCTCGTCCGTCACCGCGCCTCCCATGCCTGGTGCGTGGGTGCCTCCACGAGCGCGGAGCCGACCGCCCCCGGCAGGTGGGCGACGATGTGCATCGTGCTCATGGTCCCGCCCACGCGGTAGGGGTGGAGTTTCTTGCGGTGATCCAGGTGCCGGTCGCTGGTCTCGAACTCGCGGAAGCGCGGCTCGTCCACCCAGTCGCTCATGATGTAGTAGATCCCCTTCTCCTCGCCGTCAGAGGCGAGCCACTGTCCGAGGTTCGCCGGGTGCGTGGTGACGGAGTCACCGACCTCCAGCCACACCCGCTCGAACTCGCGCTCCATGCCCGGCTTGATCTGCAGGCGGAGCATGACGCGGAACACGGTCTCGCTCATGAGATGCCCCCGTCCACCGACGTGACGGAGCCCGTGACGTACCGCGACAGGTCGCTGGCGAGCCACTGCACGGCATCCGCGACCTCGGCGGGAGTGCCCAGGCGGCCGAGACAGGTCTTGCCGGAGTACCGCTCGACCATCTGCGCGCGCTGCTCCTCCGGCATCTGGTCGAACGCCTCGGTGTAGATCATGCCGAGGGCCAGCACGTTGAACCGGATACCCTTCGGGCCGAACTCCCTCGCCAAGCTCCGGAACAGCCCGTGCAGCGCGGCCTTGGTGGCGGTGTAGTGCGCGCGCAGCGGGATGCCGACTTCGATCGACTTCGAGCTGATGCCGATGACCGAGGAGCCCTCGCCCAGCATGGGCAGCGCGTGCTGGATCACCAGGTGCACGGCGGTGAGGTTGGTGTCGACGATGCGCTGCCACTCGGCGAGGTCGAGTTTCGCGTAGGGGACGTGGGTGATCGCGGCGGCGTTGTTCACCACCAGGTCCAGCCGGCCGTCGAACCGGTCACCGCACTGCTCCAGCAGGTTGGCGATCTGCTGGGGATCAGTCAGGTCGGCACGCAGCAGCGCGTGCCGGCCGCCGATCTTTTTCAGTTCGTGCTCGAGTGAGACGACGTGCTCGCCCTCCTGCCGGTAGCAGGTGATGACGTCCACTCCCGCTTCGGCGAGCGCGAGGACGATGCCGCGGCCTATCCCGCGGGTGCCGCCCGTGACGAGCGCCCGCTTGCCGCTCAAGCCGAGATCCATGGTGTTCCCTTCCTTCACTTCTTGAGCACGAGCGCGGCGGTGAATCCGCCGTGCCCCCGAGCCAGCGTGAGCGCGGTCCGCAGCCCGCCGTCGCGCGGCTGGCCTAGGACCAGGTCGATGTCACATCCAGAAGCGAGCCTGGTGGGGCCGACGGTGGCCGGGATGACGCCGTCGCGCAGCGCCAGCAGCGACGTCGCGACGTCGAGGGCGGCGCCACCGCCGTAGAGCCGGCCGGTCAGCGTCTTGGGCGCGGTGACCGGGACGCCCCGCGGGCCGAACACCGCGGTGATGGCCTGTGCCTCGGCGAGGTCGTCGGCCGGCGTGCCGCAGGCGTCCGCGAACACGACGTCCACCTCGGACGGCGCCGTTCCGGCGTCGGCCAGCGCGCGCTCGATCGTGCGGCGCAGGGCCGGCGGCCGGTCCGAGCCAGGCGCGGGGTCGAAGCCCGCCGCGTAGCCCGCGATCGCACCGTAGATCGTGCCGACGCCGCGTTCCCGGGCGCTCTCGGCGTTCTCCACGATGAGCATGGCGCCGCCCTCTCCGGGCAGGTAGCCGGCGGCGGCCGCGTCGAACGGCAGGTACGCTCGCTCAGGGTCGTCCACTGTGGACAACCTGCCGCTGGAAAGCTGCGCGACGAGGCCGTAAGGGCACAGCGAGGCGTCGGTGCCCCCGGCCACCACAATGCGTGACCCCCGCCGGATCAGCCGGCGCGCCTGCCCGAGGGCGTCCAGGCCGCCGGCCTGCTCACAGCAGAGCACCCCGCACGGACCACGCATGCCGTGCCGGATCGACACCTGACCGGTGGTGGCGGCGTAGAACCAGGCGATCGACTGGTAGGCGCCCACCCAGGACGGGCCGTTGAGATAGAGCCGCTCCATCTCATGCTGGCCGAACTCGGTGCCGCCCGACGAACTGGCGGTCACCACGGCCATCTCGTACTCGGGCAACTCGGCGGGCACCACGCCGGCATCCGCCAGCGCCGCCTCGGCAGCCACCATGCCCATGTGCGTCCAGTGGTCGGTCTGCGGGATCAATCGGCTGGGCAGCTGCTCCCGGGCGACGAATCCGGGCACCTGCCCGGCCAGCCGCACCGGGTAGCCGGTCGCGTCGAACCGCGTGATGCTGCCGATCCCCGATTTTCCGGCCAGTGTGGCCTGCCAGTGTGTCTCGGTCCCGATCCCGGTCGGCGCGACGATCCCGATGCCCGTCACCACCGGCCTGTCCACCATGTGCGCTGTGTTCATGCGCTGCTCTCCCTGACGGCGTCGCCCGCGGGCCGCGGCGCGGGGGAATCAAGACTGGACCTCAGCCCGTTGGCCAGGACGCGGCGGCCGAGCGCGAAGGCGAGCCCGCAGACCGTCGCCAGTGCTCCGAGCCCGAGGTAGTACAGCGGCTCCGGAATCACCTCGGCGAGCCTGATCACACCACTGCCCAGCCCACCGCCGAGCCCGGCGAACAGCCACATCAGCCCCAGCGTGCGCCCCATGAAGCCCGGAGGGAGCACTTCGGCCGCCGCCGAGATGATCACCGCTGCGACGATGATCTCGCCGCAGGCGTGGGTGAGGTAGACGATGACCAGCCACAGCGGTGACACCTTCTCACCCGACGAGGCGAACACCGTGGTCAGCGACATGATCAGGAAGCCCGCACCGACGAGGAGCAGGCCGACGGCCAGCTTGACCGGGACGTGGTTCCGCCCGGCGAGCGCCGGTAGCACGACCGCGATCAGTGGCGCGAGCAGCAGGATGAACAGCGGAGTCGCGGCCTGCAGCCAGCTCGCCGGGATCTCCATGCCGAGCACGTCGCGGTCCACATGGTCCCGGGCGAACAGGTTCAGCAGCGACGCGGCGTGCGCGATGATCATCCAGAAGAGCGTGGAGCCCAGGAGGACCGCGAGGAAGGTACGCAGTCGGCGCCGGTCGTGCGGGCCGAGGCCCGAATTGCGGTAGATCGCGATGTAGCACACGATCGGGACGATCACGCTGAACACGCCGACCAGACCGATCGCCATACCCACGCTGAGCCGGCCGGCCAGCCCCAGCGCGAGCACCACCGCGACGGCCACCGCGATGGCCAGCCCGGAACGCCGCGCGATGGCCCTACGCTCGTCGACCGGCAGCGGCCGCACCGGCCGCTTCCCCACATCGCCGAACCGCCCGGCGCTCAGCCGAAGCTGGATCGCGGTGGTCAGCATGACCAGCGCGGCCACCGCGAAGGCCAGGCTCCAGCTGACGCGCTCTCCCAGGTAGCCGACCAGCAGCGGCGCCGCCAGCGCGGAGACCTGCGTCGCGACGTACATGAGCGAGATGCCCGCCTCGCGGCCGCGGCTCCCGCCGAACATCAGGTTGATCATGGCCTGGTGGTTCGGCTTGTACACGGCACCGCCGACGGCCACCAGCGGCAGGCCGACCGCGGCGCCCCAGCCCGTGGGCACGGCCAGACACAGGTAACCGGCCATGCCGGCCACACAGCCGACGACCAACGCCCGCCAGTTGCCCAGCACCTGGTCGCCGAGCCAGCCGCCCGCGATCGACAGCATGAACATGAAGCCGATCCACGCGCCGAACAAGGTCGCGGCATCGGTGGCCGGCAGGCCCAGGCCGCCGCGGGAGGCGGGAGCGGACGCGTACAGCACGAGGATGGCCTGCAGGCCGTAGAAGCCGAAGCGCTCAAGTGCGTCGCTGGTGAACAAGGTCAGGTACCAGCGAGGCATCGTGCGCAAGGTGATGGCTCTGTCGGCGGTGCTCATCGCGCTCCGCCGTCCGGGGGTCCGCCGTCCGGGAATCCGCCCGCCTGTGTGTCGGCGAGCGCCGATGCTCTCACGTCGTACATGCAGGACCTTCTTTCAGCTCAACCGGCAACGCCCTCTTGCGTACCGGAGCCGACTCGAATCTGCCTTGCGTTGCGGGCAGCGAGCCGTCGAGCGGCGCGGCTTCGACCGGACGCGGCGAGCTCACGGGAACCGCACGAGAATGGGGAAGTCGGGCCGTTCGCGGCCCGTATGGCGAATCGTGCTCGACGCCCAGGTAAAGACCTGCTCGCACCGGCCAAGGCGGATTCCTCGCGCCACACATATCGATTTGAAAATAAATTTCAGCAGGCGTGGAACCGCTCCTACCACACTGGCCTTCGGCTATGCGGAACGCGTAATCTTCTTATCCCGTTCCAGGAAGTACCGTTTCAAGGTCGTTTTCCCCGATCATGGGTCGCGGCAAATCAAGATCCGTGTGCGATCGCACGGCTCCTGTTGGTGAAAGCCGCGCACTGCAGGGTGGTCGTATGGAATTCAAGATCCTCGGGCCGATCGAGGTTCGTACCTCGCTTGGGAGGCCGTTAGCACTCGGACGCCGAAAACAGCGGGTGCTGCTGGCCGCCCTGCTGCTCAACACAGGCAAGGCGATCCCCAGCCGGCGCATACTCGACTGGCTGTGGGGCGAGCGCGCACCCGCCACCGCGGAGTCGAACCTCTACACCTACATCTCCGCACTGCGCAAGGTGCTCGGTTCCCCCTCCCGCATCGAGACCGGCTCCTACGGATACTTGCTGCGTGTCACGCCCGGCGAACTCGACGTCACGTTGTTCGAGGACCTCGCCGCGCAGGGCAGCAGGCGCTGTCCGCCGGACGCCATGACATCGCGCTCGAACGGCTGACCCGGGCCCCTTGCCTGTGGCGCGGCGAGTCCGTCCTCGAAGAACTACCCCTGCCCGCGCCGCTGCGCTGCGAGTCGGCGCGACTGGAGCGGCTGAGGGCGACCGTCGTGGACGCCTCGCTGGAGGCCGGCCGGCACGGCGAGATGCTCGCCGACCTGGAGACTCTGACCCGCAGGGACCCGCTCAACGAGCGGCTCACGGCACAGCTCATGCTGGCCCTGTACCGTTCCGGCCGCAGGCGCGGTCGATGCGATGAGGGGCCGAACGGCCATGACCTACGGGTCCCGCCAGGCGAACGCCGCCGGCGGGACCTGTGCCATCTGAAGTTCGCGCAGCCTCGACCAGCCCTGGCATGGTTCGGTCAGGTTCCAGCAATTCCTGCGGTCGATGTCGACCAGTAAGTCACGGATGTAGGCGCAGGCGGTATGGCGGGGCTCGATACGGCCGAACCGGTGCCCGATCCGGCTCATCAGCCCGCGAACGTGACCATCCAGCGGGCAGGGTCAACGCTGTTCGAGGCGACGGAAGTGGTCAAGCGAGCGCTGAGCACAAAAGTACTGGTGAGTGCCGACCGTGATGCGCAGATCGCCGGTAGCGGCGTTCTGCGCATCACGGTCGGCCTGATCCCTACTGCGGGGTGGTTGCGGGAACCGGGCGTACGGCGAGCGACTGGCTCAGCGGGCGCTTCCCACCGGTGCTGAACGGCGATCCGGGAGCCTGCTTCAGCGTGCCGCCGGATCCGATCGCGAACGCGACCACCTGGCTCGTGTCCTGGATGTTGGCGAAGACGTCCCGGCCGTCCGGTGTGATCGCGACCGCCGCGGTGCCAGGAGTGGGGGCGGGCGAGTCGGCGGTCGGCGTGAGCGAGCCGTCCGCGTGGATCGTGAAGCCGAGCAGACCGCCGGGGGGCGAGCCGGTGTCGAGGTTGGCGCAGACGTACAGGTGCTGCCCATCGGGCGTGACCTTGAGACCGACCGGGAACGGCACGGAGACCGGCAACCCGGGCACGGGTTTCAGCGAGCC
Source organism: Nonomuraea aurantiaca (assembly GCF_020215705.1). Classification (GTDB taxonomy): domain Bacteria; phylum Actinomycetota; class Actinomycetes; order Streptosporangiales; family Streptosporangiaceae; genus Nonomuraea; species Nonomuraea aurantiaca. Next base: position 57,404 of record NZ_JAIWNB010000031.1, read on the forward strand.
ATCCTTACCGACCCTGAACCCCTGCACGTTCTGCGCGACGTTCGAGGTCACGTACAACAGGCCGCCGTCCGGGCTCATCGTGATCCCGTAGTTGGCCGGCCCGGCCTTCGCCACGTCCTGCGGGGGTCCGAGCGAGCCGTCCGGCAGCACGGCGTATCTGGTGATGGGCCGCGCCGGGCTGTCTTCGGTCTCGTCCGCGTCCGCGTACGAGAGGTAGAGGAAGCGCCCGTCGGGGGACAGCACCGTCTGCTTCGGGTGGTCCGAGGTGGTGCGGAATACGGCGAACCGGCTGGGCGTGCCATCGACTCCGATGCGGTACGCCGAAATGGTCCGGTCGGCGGTATCGGTGACGTACAGGGTGCGGCCGTTGGGCGCGACCGTCGCCCCCCACGGCTCCTTCCCGGTGTCGACGAGCAGCGGATGCGGCTGGAGCGCGCCCCGCGCTCCCACTCGGAACACCGCCAGCGTGCTCGAGTCGCTGTTGACGACGTACGCGGTGGCCCCATTCGGGGTGAGGGCTATGCCCCGCGGGGTGCAGCCGGGGCCTGTGCCCTCCAGGGTGCAACCGCCGGTGGATACGGGCGTGCCCAGTGGCGACAGGGTGCCCCCGGGCCGATCGCCAGGGACGAGACATCACCGGAGACCGCGTTGGTGACGTAGAGCACGCCGCCGGAGGGTGGCAACACCGGGTCCGCAGCGGCCTGGGACGGGGCCAGAGCAGGGACGCAGAGCAGCGCGGCGGCCAGGACGGCAGCACGCGCTCTCATGAATACGGATGACACGAACGTCTCCTTCATCACTCCTTGAACCTGATTTGTCGACACCCTCATAGGCGTTCCACCCGGGTGCCATACCGTTCCATGGGCTCGTTCCGCCGTCCCCACTGAGGTAGCGGCATCGACCATGCGCTCCTCGAGGCAGATCTCCGCGAAGGAGCCCCGTCTGAAGAACTTCCAGCAGACGGGGACGCGGAACAGGTCCGGCCGATAGGGAGCGTCCAGCACCTCGGAGGCCATGATGTACAGGTGCGCCCCCTTGCGCCGCGCCACGCTCTCCGCCCAGACCTCGGCGGGAAAGACCGCGCGGCTCAGGCCAGGTGAACATCGGCCCAGTAAGGGTGCGCTCATCCGCCATGGCCTCAGCACGTCGACCGCGGCGCACCCGCACGTCGTTGATTACCAGGCATGCAAGCCCGTACGGCCGAAAACCGTTTGCCCCGCTTGGCGGGCTCGGGGGAATGTGGTGTCCATGAGGCTCTGACGGACAGCACCCCCTCTTTCGAGATGCCACGGCGCTCACTCGCCGCCGTGATGCCGCACGCCCATACCCCTGTTCAGCGAAGAGAGCGTCCTTGTCTCAGCACCCTTTCCCCACGGCCACGGTCACCGTGTTCGCCTCCCCCACCAGCTGGATCGAGTCCGATGCCGTCGCGCAATGCCATCAGGTGGCCGCCCTCGACGGCATGATGCACGTCGCCGCCATGCCAGACCTGCACCCCGGCAAGGGCGCCCCCATCGGCGCCGCCATGGCGTCGACCATCTTGTACCCGTTCCTGGTGGGCTCCGACATCGGTTGCGGCATCGCCGTGTTCCCCATCAAGCTCAAGCGCGCCGTCCCCGAGAAGCTCGCCGCCCGCTTCCCCGACCTCGACCGCGCTGTCGACCCCGTGCACGATCCCGCCTGGAACGTGATCAAGGATGACATCCCCGCAGGTCACGTCGAAGGTCTCGGGACGGTCGGCCGAGGTAACCACTTCGTCGAGCTGGCGCGAATCGGGACCGTCTTCGAGCCGGACCACGCGAGCCGACTCGGACTCGCCACCGATGACCTGGTTCTCGTCGTCCACAGCGGTTCCCGAGGGCTGGGCGAACGGATCCTGCGCGCGCACACCGAGGTCCACGGCGCGGGCCCCGCCCCTGATCCCGAGACCTACCTGGCAATGCATGACGACGCCGTACGCTGGGGATCACTCAACCGGCGGCTGCTGGCCGCCCGGGTCGCCCATGCCCTGGGGACCGAGCCCACCGAGCCGATCATCGACCAGTGCCACAACCTGGTCGAAGTCCGCGACGGGATCTACCTGCACCGCAAGGGAGCGGCGCCGGGTGACGGCCGCGACGTGCTCATCGCCGGTACGCGCGGCACCCCTTCCTACCTTGTGGCCGCCCACGCCGGGCCGGACGCCGGCCATTCCGTGGCGCACGGCGCGGGTCGCAAGATGTCCCGTGCCGACGCCCTGCGCCGCGGGCGGGCCAAGCACACGGTCGAAGAACTGCGCCGTACACCGATGGGATCTCTGGTGGTGTGCGGCGACCGCCAGTTGCTCTTCGAGGAGGCGCCGACAGCGTACAAGCGCATAGAGCAAGTGATCGCCGACCTCGTCGAGCACGACCTGGCCACGCCCGTGGCCACCACGATCCCTCTGGTCACCTACAAGACGCCTGACCTCGGGCCGGCGTCACGGAGGGACCACCGGGACCAGCGCCGCAAGCGGGGGCGGCCGTGAGCATGCACCTGGCCGTGAGCGTCCACCTGCTCCTGTCGGCCGGGCGCGGCCCGCAGGAGTGTGCCTGGGCACTGGCCCGGCTGCTGCACCACCTGGAAACCGACGCTACCCAGCAGAATCTGGAGACTCACCAGGCCCATATTGCTCCCGGTGACCGGCCCGGAACCTACCGATCGGTCCTCATCCGGATCGCAGGAGACGACTCCGAGGCGTTCGCCGCCTCATGGACCGGAATGTATCCACGATGAGCTCGTACGCGGCAACCCCACCCGCATCGAACGCCCCGAACCGTCGAAGCAGGACCTGATCCCGCAAGTGCGGACACGCCGGCGACGGTGACGGTCCACCCCGGCCACGCCCTCCGCTCCGTGTCAGGTGGAGATCGACAACCTCGGATCGACCAGGCGCTCGTTGCGCGGGTGGTGGATGTGGAAGTCCGGCATCGGCACCGCCGGCAGCTGGCCGAACGCCCCAGCCATATACCGCACCAGTCCCCTGCACCTCTCCGGATCGAACACCTCTTCATCGGTATCCTCGACGGTGCCCCCGATGACGACGTGGTCGTTGCGCGGGAACAGGTACCCGTTCTGGCCGTACAGGTATCCAAGGTTGACCTGCGGCCGCAACATCGCGAGCTGTCCCCTGAGTGGGAGCATTTCGGAGTCGTTCCACAGCTCCTTCGCGCCGAGCCCGGTGCAGTTGATGATCACCTTCTGCGTCAAGGACGTGAGCACGTCCGCGCTGTTGATGAGTCTCCGATTCACGAACGTGACGCCGCGCGCCCTCAGGTCGCGTTCCAGCCTGGGTATGAAGATCGGCGGTTCGACGAGCAACGTCCGGTACCTGTATCCGGAGGTGTTGTGCCCCTCGAACGGCAGACGCTGCAGGTATTCGCGCTGCGGCAACAGCCCTGGCACGAGGTCGTGCACCACCTCGATACCTGAGGTGGCGTTGACGCTGTAGTTGTCACACTCGGAGACGCCGAAGCCCTTGCCGATGCAGGCCTTGAACATGGTGTAGGCGGTTCTGATGATGGATTGGAGCTCCTGGACCTTCGTGAATTCCTTGGAATACTCCAAGATGGACACGGCCCATTGGCCGCCGGCCTTGTACGACGTGGTGTCGACCGGCTTGCGGTCGGAATAGATGGTGACGTTGAGGCCGAGGTCGAGCAGCAGCGTGGCGGCGGTCATCCCCATGACGCCGGCGCCGAGCACCGCTATCTCCCTTTCGACCGTCCCGGTCTCGGTCTGGCGCCGGAGGACCATGTCGCGCACCTTGGCGGCACAGCCCCAGCTCAGCGTGATGCCTCCGCCGCCATGGCCATAGTTGTGGACGACGAACTTGTCTCCCAGCACCTCCTTGTCGAGCCGATAGGACCCCTTGCGGTAGGGCCTCAGACCTGCGACGCACGCGCCCGGTTGATGGGGATCGAAGGTGAAATCCGGGGTGGGCAGGTTGGGGAGTGTGCTCACGCCACGCTCGTCCAGCAACATTTCCGACCTCCGATGAGTACTGCCCTGTGCGGTATGCCTACCCGCGCAGCAGGCCGGACTTTCCCCGGGGCTCCAACGCTTGACCGGCCTCATGGCGACTGTTTTCGAAGCGCCCCCGCGACGTCCCGGTCATGTCGCGCGGCGATCCGCCCCTGCGAAACACACCAAGGTCAAGCTTGGAGCCCGCGCGTTCGCTCCGCCGCGACTCCGGGTAAGCATCCCAAGCGGCCGGACGATCCGCGCCTGTCCCCATCCGACTGAGCTGCCGTACGGCGGGCGTTTCCAGGAGCGTCATCGTGCCCTTCACCGTTGCCGATTACATCCTCAAGCGGCTCAGCCAGCAGCAGGTCGACACTCTGTTCGGCGTGCCCGCCACGTACTGTGCGCCGCTGTTCGACGCCGTAGGCGCGCACAACATCAAGCCGGTCGTGCCGGTCAAGGGCCGCGACGGGTTCCTGTGCGGCGCTGTGTGGGCCTCCATCGGTCATTCCGTGGCCGCCGCGGTCGGCGCGTCCTTCGGGTCGAGCCGGCGCCCCCTGGTCATCTGCGGGGACGGCGGCTTCCACATGACCGCCCAGGCACTGTCCACGTTCGTACACTACGGCCGCGACCCCGTCGTCGTGGTCATCGACAACGGCATCTACGGCCTGGAGCAGTACCTCATCGACTCGCACTACTTCAGCGATCCCAGCATGCCGCCGAAGCCCTACGTCCTGCTCAACCCATGGGACTTCGTCAAGCTGGCCAACGGCCTCGGCGTCCGGTCCACCCACTCCGTCGACACCGCGGCGGAGCTCGACCAGGCGCTCGCCACCGTGAAGACATCCAGGGCCCCGGCGCTGATCGTGGCGAAGGTCAACCCGCGCGGCCTGCCGGCACAGTTGCCCTGACCCGCGGGGTGGCTCTCAGCCCTCAGCCCCGCGGCCGCTGGATATGCCGCCGGCCCACCTATGAGCGGATCGTGAGCAGGCTCACCAGGAGGGTGGTCAGTTCCGCCAGGGACAGTTCGCGTCCCCGGGCCGTCAGGCGTTCGTACTCGTCCTGCGGGAGGGCTTCGCGTACGGCGGCGGCCTCGCGGGGGCCGTCCCTCGGGTCCATCAACTCGGGGGAAAAGCCCACCCGGCGGCCGACCGCCTCCACGCCGCCCATCAGCACGGCTGCCTGCTCGGCCTGTCCGGTCAGCACGAGCGCGTGGGCGGCGGTGTGGATGAGCACAAGCCTGGAGGTGACGTCCTGGTGACGGTCGAGCGCGTTCAGAATGCCGGCGGCGATCTCCAGGGCACGCCGGCCGTCGCCACGATCGCACGCGGTCTTCATGGCGGCCCACGCGGCGGAGCCGGCCGCCCAGTCGTGGCCGCAGGAGTCGGCGGTCGCGACGGCTTCGGCCAGGACCGCGGCGGCGGTCGGAAGATCTCCTAGAACGCGGGCGAGCGTGCCCTGAACCATCAGCGCCTCGGCCACCAGCCAGTCCTCGCCGGCCCGCCGGGCGAGTTCGACCGCGCTGCGGGCGAGCGCCGGAGCGTCGACGGGTATTCCGGCGAGTACGCCGAAGTGCGTCTGGTAGACCCGCGCGGAAGCCTCGACCACCAGGTCACCGGCCTCTCGCGCCTCCTGCTCCGCCAGCACGACGGACTCGTACGCCTGCGCCGGCTTCCCGGCCAGGTAGCTGAGCCCGCTGACGGCGAGCCGGGCCCTCCCCCGGACCGCCGGCTCGGCGTGCGGCGCCGCGGCGAAAGCCTTCGACATCCAGGACAGGCCTTCGGCGATGTGGCCCATGCGGTACCAGAACCAGTACAGGGCTCCGCCCAATCGCAGCGCGTAGTCGCCATCACCGGCGGCCAGCGCGGAAGCGAAGGCGGCGCGGAACTCCGGCTGCTCCCGGGTCAGCCGGCCCAGCAGCACGGCCGCCTGAGGGCCGTGGAGCCGGCGCTCGGCGCTCTCCGCCTGGGCCAGGACCCAGGCGCGGTGCCGTTGCTGGGTCCGCGCGAGGTCGTCCAGGTCGAGTTCGCGCAGCGCGTACTGACGCAGCGTCTCCAGCAGCCGGTAGCGGCGTGGAGCGGTCCCGGGCTCGACACCGACCAGCGACTTGCGGACCAGGGCCGACAGGGGAGGCAGCACGGAAGTCTGGCCTCCGACCACGCCCGCGGCGTCGAGGTCGAACCCGGCGGCGAACACGCTCAGCCGGTGGAAGAGCCGCCGTTCCTCGGGTTCGAGCAGCCGGTGGCTCCAGGCGATCGTGGACTCCAGCGCACGATGCCGGGCGGGCAGGTCGAGAGGGCCGCCGACCAGGACGCCGAAGCGGTTTTCCAAGGCGTCGGCGATCTGGCCGACGGAGAGCATCCGGCATTGCGCGGCGGCCAGTTCGATGGCGAGCGGAATGCCGTCGAGGCCGGCGCAGAGCCCGGGGATCCGGTCGAGGTCGTCCACGTCGGGGGACCATGTGGACAGCGCGGCAGCCCGTTCCCGGAAGAGTTCGGCGCCATCGCCATCAGGGTCGAGCGGCCGTACCTCGTAGACCGCCTCGCCCTCGACGCCCAGCGCTTCGCGGCTGGTGGCCAGCACCCGCAGGCCGCCGCAGCGGCTCAGCAGCACACCGGTCAGGGTGGTGACCTCGTCCAGCAGGTGTTCGCAGTTGTCGAGGACCAGCAGCAGTCGCCGTCCGGCGAGCACGGCCGACAGGTCTTCATCCGAGGATGCCCCGGGGATGCCGACGGCGGTGCCGATCGTGGCGGGCAGCAGTTCGGGTGAGGTGAGGCCGGCCAGTTCGACCAGCCACGATCCGTCGGTGCCGTCGGTGCGGGCTCTGGCCGTCTCCAGCGCGAGGCGGGTCTTGCCCACTCCGCCCGGGCCGGTGAGGGTGACCAGCCGGTACTCGGCCAGCAGACGCTCGACGGCGGCGATGTCGTCCGTACGTCCGAGCAGGCTGGTCAAGGCGAACGGCAGGTTACCGACGGGCGGGGCGGTGCCGGGCCTGGTAGTGGCGTTGCCCACGTGAGCGTCGGCGGAGCGGGCGGGCGGTGGGTCGAGCCGGGGGTCCTGGGCGAGTACCGCGGACTCCAGGTCGCATAACGCGGGTCCGGGGTCGATGCCCAGCTCGTCAGCGAGCCGTCGCCGTGCCGTGCGCAGCGCCGCTATCGCGTCAGCCTGCCGCCCGGACCGGTACAGGGCGAGGACGAGCAGCTCCCAGCCGCGTTCGCGCAGCGGTTGCTCGGCCACCAGGGCCTCCAGCTCGCCGACCGCCGCGGCGTGCCTGCCCAGGTCGATGGTGGCGGCCAGCCGGTCCTCGTACGCGGCCGCACGTAGGTCCTCCAGCCGGGCCGCTTCCGTGAAGGCGAAACCGGCCCCGTCGAAGTCCGCGTAGGCGGGACCACGCCACAGCTCCAGCGCCTCGGTGAGCACTTCCACGGCGGGGCCCGCCCTGCCGCCGTCCAAAGCCCGCCGCCCCGCCACGGCGAGGTCGGCGAAGCGCTCGGCGTCCACCGCGGACGGATCCGTCCGCAGTGCGTATCCCGTCCCCTCACGGACCAGCAGCCGGGGCAGAGCGCCGGCCGGGCGTTCCGGCTCCAGGGCCCGGCGCAGCTGGGAGATGTACGCGTGGAGGGTCGTCGGTGAGGAGGGTGGCGAGCCTTCCCACACCTGGGACGTGATCCGCTCGGCGGAGACCATCCTGCCCCCGGCGATCAGCAGGACGGCAAGGATCGCCCGCTGCCGCAGACCTCCCAGGCCGACCGCCCGTCCCGCCAGCTCAGCCCGGAGAGGGCCGAGCACCCCGAACCGCACAACATCGGGAGCGACCCCACCCATCGGCCTCCCTCTCGCACTTTAGGAAGATCTCCTGCGAGAGTAACCGAAGGGTTGCGGCCCAGGAAGGGGCGGGAACGGGTGCCTGGTGCGGCGGTGGAGACGGTCAGCTCGAGCAGGTGGCCGTGACCGAGACGTACCGGCGGAGGGCGCCTCCGTTCGTGGCCGTCACCGTGAGCATGTCGCGGCTGAAGGCGTCGGAGTCCGTGTCCAGGCTGGTCGAGACCGACACTCCGGTGGCGGCGTTGATCTTGATCGTGTCGGTCAGCATCGTGGGGGCGTACGAAGGGCACATGACCAGGAAGGATTTGGTGGCGCCGGGCTCGACCCAGACCGCGTTGCCCGCGCCGGCCGTCGCCGCCGAGGCCGGAGCCGCGATGGCCGTCAGCCCACCGGCCATGGCGGTCGCCAGGATGATGCCCGCGGTGATGTTCTTGAACATGATGATGTCCTTTCGGGTTCGGATGCCGAGGCTCGGGATGAGCCGCGACGTCATTGACCGGCCGGGATCTGCTCCCGGGCCGGAAGTCGGAGGTGGGCCGGGCCGCCGCTGAGACGCGGCCGGAGCACACGGGCCAGGACGCCGGGCGACAACAGGAGCTGTGGAGGGGCCTGCAGGTTGGCGACGCTCAGGAAGGCCTGCCCGACCACCGGGTCCGCTTCCGCGGCCACGTGGAGGCGGGCGATGTAGCGGTTGAGCAGCTTCACGCGCAGCGGGCGTGGTGCCTCGACGGACGGGAACCGCAGATCACCACCGACCGACAGGTCCCAGGGCACGTCGATGATCCGCGCCGCCCGCTCGAAGAAGCGGCGGGCCAGGCCGTCGCGCCGGCCGTCCGCCAAGCACTCACGCAGGGCGACGGCCTCGCAGGCGGCCACCGTCATGCCCTGCCCGTAGCTGGGATTGAACTGGCACAGGGCATCGCCGAACACCACATAGCCCTCGGGGAAACGGCCCATCCGTTCGTAGCGGCGCCGGATGCTCACGGGAATGCGCATCCGCCGCGGCTCCCCCAGCGGTTCCAGGCGCTCCAGGAGCCGGTGCAGGTCCGGGACCGGAAGCCGGGCGGCGAACCCGTGGTACCCGTCCGGGTCGACGGGTGGGACGTCGTCGCCCATGCCGAACAGGGTGACGAGCCAGCGGTCTCCCTCGCCGCTGAGTGCGACCCCGCCTCTGGGGATCGACGCGCTGTGTCCCACCACCATGGCGATGAAGTCGGCGTCGCCCGGCCGCCGGCGGTACTCACGCGAGACGTACTGCAGCCGGGAGTCGATGCGTTCCTCCGGCGCGGGCTCGTATCCCAGCCGGCGCAGCCACTCCGCGCCCCGGTTTCCCCGGCCCACGGCGTTCACCACGAGATCGGCCGCCATGTCCTCGGGCCGGTGCCCCGAACGCTGTAGACGTACTCCGGTGACCGCGCCGTCCCTGCCGGCGATCGGCTCGACCACCTCGCAGCGTTCGTGGATCACCACGCCGGGAAGATCCGCGACGCGGGACCGCAGGTACCGTTCGAGTTCCGGCCGGCTCACCGTCAGGCCGCGCAGCCGCGAAGGCGCGGGGTGCAGCAGTCGGCCGTCGTTGTACCAGCGGACGTCGTCCTGGATGTCGCAGGTGGTGGCGCCCGCCGCGACCAGGTCCGCGGTCAGCCGGGGGAACAGCTCCTCGAGGATCTCGCAACCCCGGGACAGCAGGCCGTGCGCGTGATGCCCCTGCGGCACACCCCGCCGGGGGACACCCTGGGCGGGCAACGCGTCGCGGTCGATCACCGTGACCCGGTCGAACGTCTCGCGCAGCACCCGGGCCGCCAGGAGCCCGCCGATCCCCGCTCCCGCGACGACGGCGTGTCCGGTATGGATCATCCGCTTGATCATGATTCACCTCGTTGTCCGGCCGCCCGGACCAGGCGGCGCCGCGTTCACAACAACGAGAGTGGGCCGGCCTGCTTCGAGGTCGGTGGGAACCGGCTTTCCCAGCGATTTCCAAGGCTTCCAAGGCTTCCAAGCCGCCCAAGGCTTCCAAGGCTTAAGGCGTGGAAGGCCCCGATCAGCGGATCATCGTCCAGCGATCAACGAGGTGAGCAGGGCGCTCGCATCCCGCCGGGACATCGCGCGCCCGCGGGCCGCATGACGTTCGTACTCCTCCGGCGAAAGTGCCCCGCGTACGGCGGCGGCCTCGCGCGGCCCGTCCAAGGGGTCCATCAGCTCCGGGGAGACGCCGGCTCGCTTGCCGATGGCCTCCACGGCCCCCATGAGCACGGCCGCGTTCTCGGCCTGCCCGGTCAGCGCGAGGGCACGGGCCGCGCTGTGCACCGTCACCAGCCAGAAGGAGATGTCTCCGTAACGATCCATCGTGGCCAGGATGTCCGCCGCGATGGCCAGTGCCCGAGCGCCGTCCCCGCGGTCCGAGGCCGTCTTCATCTCGCACCAGGCCGCCCCGTCCGCCGCCCAGTCGTGGCCACTGGCGCGGGCGGCGCCGATGGCCTCCTGGAAGACGCCGTCGGCGCCCGGCAGATCCCCCAGCACCCGCAGGACCATGCCCTGGATCATGAGCGTTTCCGCTTCCAGCCAGTCCAGGGCGCTGCGCCGGGCCACCTCGACGGCCTCGCGGGCGAGAGCCTCGGCGTCGAGCGCCGCCCCGGTCAGCAGCCCCAGGTAGGCGGCGTACGCGGTCGCGACCGCCTCCGTCACCGGGTCGCCTGCCTGACGGGCCTCCTCCATCGCCGAACGGGCCGCCTGGTACGCCTGTGGCGGCTGTCCGGCCAGGTAGTGCAGTCCCACTACCGCGAACCGGGCACGCGCCCGGACATCCGCGCCGGCTTGCGGGGCCGCCGCGAACGCCTCGGACAGCCAGGCCAGACCCTCCGCGACATGACCCATGCGGAACCAGAACCAGAACAGCGCGCCGCCCAGCCGTAGCGCGTACTCGCCGTCACCTGCTGCCAGTGACGAGGCGAACGCGGCCCGGAACTCCGCCTGATCGCGGCTCAACCCGTTCAGCAACGCCGCTCCCTGCGGGCCGCGGAGATGACGTTCGGCGTTCTCGGCCCGGGCCAGGGCCCAGGCGCGGTGGCGTTCCCGCGCCCGGGCCAGCTCGTCGGTGGAGAGCGAGGCCATGGCGTACTGGCGCAAGGTCTCCAGTATCCGGTAGCGGCGTGGTGCCGTGCCGGTTTCCGCGGTGACCAGCGATTTGCGGACCAACGCCAGCAGCGGCGCCAGGACGGGATCGACTCCTCCCACCGCGGCGGCCGCCTCCAGGTCGAAGCCGGCTTCGAACACGCCGAGCCGGTGGAAGAGGCGGCGTTCGGCCGGCTGCAGCAGTTGATCGCTCCAGGCGACCGTGTCCAGGAGCGTGCGATGACGGTCCGGGCGTCCGGCTGATCCGTCCACCAGCAAGGTGAAGCGGTCCGCTACGGCATCGGCTATCTGGGCCACGGACAGCGCCCGGCTCTGCGCGGCGGCGAGTTCGATGGCCAGCGGGATGCCGTCGAGCCGTACGCACAGGGCGGCGATCCTTTCCCTGTCGCCCGGCTCGGCCGCCCAGCCGGGCGAGCCGGCTGCCGCACGGCGCAGGAACAGGTCCGCGGCTTCCGTGGCGGCATCCAGGGGCGGTACTTCGTAGACCGTCTCACCCGAGATGCCCAGGGGTTCGCGGCTGGTGCACAGCATCCGTACGGTGCCGCAGCGGGTCAGCAGGGTGTGGACCAGCATGGCGGCGGTGACCAGCAGATGCTCGCAGTTGTCCAGGACGATCAGCATGTCACGGTCGGCGATCATCCCGGCCAGCTGATCGGAGGACGCCGCGGTGGGCAGCCCCAGGGCGGCGGCCATGGTTCCGCTGAGCAGTTCGGGTGCGTGCAGACCTGCCAGTTCCACGAGCCAGGGCCCGTCGGCGTCGGTACGGGCGCGGGCGACCTCCAAGGCCAGACGGGTCTTGCCGACCCCGCCCGGGCCGGTGAGCGTGACCAGCCGGCGCCCGTCCAGCAGGGACGCGACGGCCGTGAGGTCGCCGCCGCGGCCGACGAAGCTGGACAGCGCGAACGGCAGATTGCCCGAGGGCTGCGCCGGAGCGGCGGCCGGAGGGTATGACACGCGGGTGGGCTCAGCCGGCACCGGCGCCAGCCGCAGGTCCTGGGCGAGTACGGCCGCCTCCAGGTCGCGCAGGCCGCGTCCCGGGTCGATGCCCAGCTCGTCGGCCAGCCTTCTGCGTACCGCTCGAAGGGTGGCGAGCGCGTCCGCCTGCCGTCCTGACCGGTACAAGGCGAGGACGAGCAGCTCCCAGCCGCGCTCCCGCAGCGGTTGCTCGGCGATCACCGCCTCCAGCTCGCCTACGGCAGCGGCGTGCTCCCCCGACGCGATGACGGCCGCGAGCCGGTCCTCGCGGATGGTGGCCCGCAGATCCTCCAGCCGGGTCGCGTCGGGCACCGCGAAGGCGGCTCCGCCGAAGTCGGCATAGGCCGGGCCCCGCCACAGCGCGAGCGCCTGTCCGAGCAGGTCCGCGGCGAGTCTCGGTTCGCCGCCGTCCAACGCGCGCCGGCCACGAGCGGCCAGATCGGTGAAGCGCTCGGCGTCAACCGCGGCGGGTACTGCCCGAAGGGCGTATCCGGGCCCCTCACGCACCAGCAACCGGGCCGGGGCGCCGGGCGCTCTTTCCGGCTCCAGCGTCCTGCGCAGATCGGCGACGTATCCATGGAGTGTCGTCAGGGAGGGAGGTCGCGAGCCCTCCCACACTTCGGACAGGATCCGCTCCGCCGAGACGCTCCTGCCCCGCGCGATCAGCAGCAGTGCCAGCACGGCCCGCTGGCGAGGTCCGCCAAGCCCTGCCGGGCGACCGCCGACCTCGGCCCGGAGCGGCCCGAGAACGCCGAATCTCACGTCCTCGGCCACCACGCTCACCAGCAGACCTCCCGCCGCACCAAACGCGCTGTGAGAATATCTTCAGAATCATCCTGAAGCGCGGCAATACTCGCGTGTCGGGCGGTTCGCGCGGCAGGTCGCGGAGAGGGCGGGATACGCTGCCCGCGGTGCCTCGAACCGCGTGACCGGAGGAGCTGATGCTGGGATGACGGCAGGGCGACCGATGCCCACACAGGACGACGTGCTCGGGTACTTCGACACGCTGTCGAACTGGGGACGGTGGGGCGACGACGACGAGCTCGGCACTCTGAACCACATCACCGACGACGTCCGGCTGGCGGCGGCTCGGGCCGTGCGCCACGGCAGGAGTGTGTCGTGCGCGTGGGAGGTTGCCGTACCGGACGACATGGAGCGGTCGACGACGACGTGCCCGTGCGCCGCCGACATGCCAGGTGCCGAGAACATGCCGCTGCCCGGATTCCGCAACGACCGGCACTGGGGCTATTCGAACGAGCGGCTCGGCATCATGTTCCACGGCAACACCGTCACCCACCTCGACTCGCCGTGCCACATCTTCTGGGACGGCACGATGTACAACGGGCGGTCGCACTCGCTGGTCGACGCCGCAACGGGATCGGCGTGGGCGGCCGTCACGGCGGCGGCCAACGGGATCATCACGCGTGGTGTCCTGCTGGACATTGCTGGGGCCCGCGATGTGCCGTGGTTGGAACCGGGGCAGGGTGTGTACCCCGACGATCTCGAGGAGGCCGAGCGTCGCCAGGGTGTGCGGGTGCGATCCGGCGATGCGGTACTCCTGCGGACCGGCTATGGCCGCGTCCGGCACGAGGCCGGTGAGGCCGGCGGTTTCACGCAGGCCGGCTGGCACGCGTCCTGCCTGCCGTGGCTGCATGAACGGGGAGTGGCGCTGATCGGCGCTGACACCCCCCAGGACGTTCAGCCGTCCGGGTACGAAGACGTGTTGATGCCGGTTCACGCCGTGAGCCTCGTCGCCATGGGCCTGTGGATGCTCGACAACTGCGACCTGGAGGCGTGCGCGGCGACGGCTGCCGAGCTCGGCCAGTGGGACTTCCACCTCGCAGTCGCGCCGGTCCGCTTCGCCGGTACGTCCGGCAGCCCAATCAACCCGATCGCCACATTCTGACCCCGGTTCACGAGGCGGGTGCGATGCCATGAAGGACCCGCCCCGCCCCGCACCCGGAACGCGGTCATGCTTGTCGACTGTGAGCGACATCACGCGTAGACCGTGACATAAGGGTGTCGCGGCGTGGCGGCACGGTTGGCTGCATGAACGTACCCACCATTCATCTGCTCGGCCTGGATCTCGACGAGCTGGCTGAGACCCGTGCCGTCAATGACCGCATGGAGAAGCTGCTCGACGGCCAGGTGCCGCTGCATGTCCAGGACGATCCCGTGGCGGCTCGTGAGTTTCAGCGCGCGGGCGGAGGCGGGTTCCCCACCCTCGCGACGGTTCCCGAAGCGAGTTGGCGGACCGTGACCACCCCCGACGGCGGCCGGCTCCGGCTCCGGGCCTTTCTCCCGTCGGACGGGCGTACACCGGAGGGCGTGTTCCTGCACTTCCACGGCGGTGGCGGGGTGATCGGCTCGGCGGACGGGCAGGATCCGCGCCTTCGCGATGTGGCCGCCAACTGCGGTGTGGCGGTGCTCAGCGTCGAGTACCGGCTGGCCCCGGAGCATCCTTACCCCGCGGGCAACGACGACGCCGAGCAGGCGGCGCTCTGGCTGGTGGCGAACGCCGCCGCCGAGTTCGGCACGCAACGGCTGCTCATCGGCGGCGAGTCGGGCGGCGCGCGGCTGGCCGTCACCACGCTTCTGCGGCTGCGTGACCGGCACGCCGTGGCACCCGCCGAGGCGTTCCTGGCCGCGCAGCTCTCCTTCGGCGGTTACGACGTGGGCCATGGCACACCCAGCAGCCGCGCGTCGGGCGATCGAAACCGGCTGATCAACCGGCCGATCCAGGAATGGTTCTGGAGCAAGCAGTTTCCGGGAATGTCGCCCGACAAACGACTCGATCCTGACATCTCGCCCCTCTATGGCGACCTGCGTGGTCTGCCTCTCGCGCGGTTCACGGTGGGAACAGCCGACCCCGTGCTCGACGACACGCTGTTCATGGCGGCCCGCTGGGCGGCGGCCGGCAACATGGCCGAGCTGGTGGTGGCGGAGGAGGGCTGGCACGGGTTCACCTTGCATCCCACGGCGCTGGCCCAGCGGGAGTTGGCGGCCCAGGAGGAGTTCCTTCGCAGATGTCTGGCCTAACCTGGTACGCGTCCGTGCCTGTACCCCGATGACGCGATGAACCGTACCGAACGCCTCTATGCCCTGGTAGACGAGCTGCGCGCGACCGCGCCCCGGCCGCGCACCGTGGGCTGGCTGGCGGACCGGTTCGGGGTGTCGCGGCGTACCATCCAGCGGGATCTACAGGCGCTGATGGAGGCCAGGGTGCCGGTGCGTGCGGAGGCCGGACCGCGCGGGGGCTGGTTCATCGACCGCGACACCGCTCTGCCGCCGATCAACCTCACCGCCGCGGAGGCACTGGCGGTGGCCGCGGCGCTGGCCGGGGCCGAGCAGACGACGCCGTTCTCGGCCGCGGGGCCGGCCGCCATGCGCAAGCTGGCGGCCGCCCTGAGCGAGTCCGCCGTGGAGGAAGTGCGCGCCCTGACCGAACGCATCCATGTGCTGCCCGCCCGCACTGCCTCAGGCGTACTCCCGGTGGTCGAGCAGGCGGTGGCCCGCCGGCGGGTTGTCTGGATCCGATACGCCGACTCGGCGGGGCGGGAAAGCGAGCGCGAGGTGGAGCCGGGCGGCCTGCTCACCGCCTCGGGCTCGTGGTATCTGATCGGCTGGTGCCGCAGCCGCCGAGCTGGGCGGGGCTTCCGCCTCGACCGCATCCTCGCCGCCGAACTGCGGGACGAGCCCTGCCCGGCCCGTACGGTGCCATCCTTGGACCACACCCTGGCCGAACGCGTCCGCCGGGCCGAAACGCTCCGGTCCCTCAGCCGGGGTACGACGCCCTCGTGATCCAAGCCGTCGCCCCCTGCGGCAGCGCGCCATGGCTTTTCCTTTTGGGAGTCCTCGGAGCGCCCTGGAGGGCCGGTCCTGATGCGCGAGGAGGAGCAGTACACGCGTGACACACTGGGATCCGTGCCAAATCAGGACAGCAGGGACAGCGAAAGGCCCCCGGAACGTCTCGCGGCGACCACCGTGGTTGCCAGCACCGGCGACGAGGACCGACGACACGTGCGGGACCGTGTGATCTTCTTCTCGGACGCGGTGATCGCGATCGCGCTCACCCTGCTCGCGCTGGAGCTGCCGGTGCCCGAGGGCCGGACCGAGAGCGAGATTTGGCACTCCTTCCTGGACCTCCTGTCGCCCGACTATCTGATCTTCGTGATCAGTTTCGTGGTGGCTGCTCGCCTCTGGTACAGCCACCAGCAGTTCTTCCGGTACGTTCACCGGGTCGACGCCCGCCTGACCGTGCTCAACCTGAGCTGGCTGCTCATGATCGTGCTGCTGCCGTTCGCGACCCGCGTCCTCGGCGCCACCGATCTCCGGTTCGGCACGATTTTGTACTCTGTCCTCATCGCCGGGATCTCCTTCGTGCTGGCCCTGATGGTCCACCACTGCGCCCGCCACGGCCTGTTCGACCAGGAGCGGGCCACCCCCCGATGGGTCCGCTCCTTTACTCTCGGCACGATCACCGCGACCGCCATCTTCCTCCTGTCCATCCCGGTGGCCTTCGTCGACGTCACCGCCGCGAAGTTGTTCTGGCTGCTGCTGTTCGTCGCGGCACGTGTGATGAACGCCCTGGTCCCGCGCGGCCTGCCGGATGGACCGCCGACCCCGCAGCCGTAGAACCCGCGAGTTTCTGCCGGCGCCGCTTGCCGGCGAACGTAGGGCGCCCTCGGCCGCGCATGAGACCTCTATGTGCTCGGGCAGTCGAACGCGCTCTTGGGCCCCCAGGTGGTCCTGAGGTCGTTGGTGTCGCGCTGCCCGCACTCCATGACGATGGAGGGCCCCATAGGCGTCGCGCGGAGCATCAGGAACCGCTTCTGGAGAGGAGCGGGCATCGCGGTCGCCCACGGATCCTTGACGAAACGGATGATCCCCGTCGCGCCCCGAAGCCCGGACTCTCCTCCGATGCGGTAGCGGAAATGGCTGGCCACTGATCCCCTCCCGCAGCCGGCCGGCCCGTTCTCCCGGCACACGGTATTGATTCCCGTCACCATGGTGACGAGGCCGTCATAGGCAACCGGCCCTCGCCAGTGGTCGTACCAGGGATCATTTGTGGTCTTGTACAGGTCCAGGTAACGGTGGGTGTAGTCATCCCCGGAGCTGTTGGGCGGGCTGCTCGGCAGCGCATGCGCGGCGTAGAAGAGCGTCACGCCGGCGAAGTCGGTGGGAAATCGCTCTTTGAGGACGGCCGTGGTCGAGAGGTCGCCACCGCTGATCACAGTGAACGACGCGGGGCAGGCGGCGCTGTCCTTGGCCGCGACGAGAAAGTCCCGCAGGCGCTCCGCCCTGCCGGACCAGAAGACCACGGTGCGGTCGTCGGCATTTTGAGTCAGTTGCGCGCACGCCTTTTCGAGCAACTCCGAGTCGCTGGTCACGAATGTGCCCGCGGGATGGACAGACGTCGCCGACCCCGGCGGCGGGAACCAGATGACGTGAGCATTGTCCACGGGGAACTCGGTCACGAGGTCCTCCCCGAGCCGGAGGCTGTAGTTGTCAGTGGGGTCGCCGATGACCAGTGCCTTGTCAGCAGGGACACAGCGACCGGATTCACCCGTCTGGATGACGTTCGCCTGTCGAGCGAACGCCGCGAACATGCGCGCCTGGTACGGGTTGTCGAAGGAGATCTGATGGTAGAGCGGATGGGCCTGCATATCCTCGGAGGTAGCGCCCATGCCGAGGATGGGCAGCCCGCCGTCGCCGAGGGTCTTGACGGCCTCGAGTGTCTGCTGTCTGCTCTCGCCAAGCCCGATGACACCGAGGACGGTCTCGGTTGACTGCCGCACCACCTGCTGAGCGATCTGAGGCGCTTGGGCATAGCCCTTGCCGGCCTCCCGGATGTCGACTACGACGAAGACGTTGCCCGAGAGCCGATCCTTCGTTCGCGGATTGTCCTCGGCGAGCTCGTTCATCTTCCGTTGCGCCAGCCGGATGCCGTGCAGTTCGGGGAGCACGCCGTTGTAGGCGACTCCGGCGTCGAAGGCGCCCGCGACACCGGAGCCCAGATAGACGATCCTCTTGATCGTGTATCTCATGTCGGGGTTCTTACTTGCCAGGCCCCTTACTCGCGTGTTCTCGTCGTCGATCGCCTGCTTGTCGGCGTTGTAGAGACGGGTCGCCTCCTGAGATGAGAGCAGGCCGAGCGGCGTGCTGGCCGTCGCTACATGACCAGCGGTCTCGCCGAGACAGGTCTCATCCCTGGACCAGGGCCAAAATTGGAAAAGCCGCGCGGCGCCGAAATAGCCACCAACGGTGGGGATCACGATCTGCAGGACGGCGACGACAGCAACCATGGCGGAGCTGCCCAGCCTCACAGGGATCTTGTACGCGCCGGCGAGCTGCTCCGCGGTGGCATCCGCCGCCATGTCCCTCGTCGTCACCCGAAGCTCGGTGTCTCCGTGCAGGATGAGACGGAGCGTGGCCTCGGCGAGATTCGGAGCTCCCGCGGCCTGACCGGATCGAGCGTAAATCACGGTGATGTGTCGCGCTTTGGTGTCCTCTATCGCTTTCCGAACGAGGTCAGCGAGCTCGTCGCCGTTCTTGATGAACAGCAGGAAACCGCTCTGCCGGCGTCGCCGCCAAGGGGACAGACGCGGGGTGAACGCCGTGTCCAGATCGCACAGGAGCGCGCGGAGAAGTACGGCTTCCTTCTTCTGTTCGTCGCTGCCGCGCATGATGGTCGCGGCCTGCTCGAAAAAATCCCCGTGGCTTCCTCCCGCGAATTTGGCGAACCAGTTGCGGCGCATGCGGCGTCGCCATGCCCCGCCGAACCGCAGCTGTTCAAACCAGCCCGCGAACACGATGACGAAGCCGACCAACCGGATCCACCAAAAGACCGGATCAGGCGCGCCCGGAAGTTGGATGAACCGGCACAGGAAAGGGTGGATCTTTCTGAAGGCACAATCCTGCGGATCCATTCCGGCGAAGGCATCCGACTCGAGTGCCCTGAAGACGTTGTATTGGGGGAAGTGAAACGTGCCCCACCCTCTCGGAGCTGTCAGCCCCATCGCGATCTGCTGCGCCACCCGAGCCCGCTCATCCACCACCGCGTGCGGCACCAGCGGCGTCCTGCCGAGCCGCAGCCGGTTTGTCAAGGCGTCGATGAGTACCGTGGGCGCCAAAGTGGCCGGACCGCCCGCGGCTCCCTCATGAATTCCTATGAGCAGGCTGCTCCGCCACTTCCTGCGGCGAAGCACCTTTTTGAAGACGGCTTTGGCGAAGTCGTCGAAGATCTGCTCCCGGCTGGTCATGTAGAGAAGTATTTTCCGGCAGGCGTCTGTGGCGGGCAAGAGAAGTCAAGCTGCAACACAGATGTGACGGGCACGGACAAGGGAGCGGCCAATAGCGGTAAAGGCGGCCATCTCTCTCAAATCACTGCTATTACCCAAAAGATCTCCAAGGGTCCATACCCGACGGTTCGGGACGCCTTTTTCCGGGGACCGAGATTGACAGCTCACGATCAGCTCACAGACATTGGGAACGCTCCCAACGCCCTTCCAGGGAGGCCACGCCACAGCTCGGCATCGCAGGCTGGCCGCCATGAACCAGGTCGCCGTCACCGCTTCTCGATCTCTTTCTGAAGAAGACACCATGGAGCTTCTGGCCAGGAATCAGGGGCTGTTCCTGGCCTTGTACCGGTTCGTGGTGGGTCTGCTGTTCGCCTGCCACGGCGCCGCGACCCTCTTCAACGTGCTGGGCGGCCCGCACGGCCAGGCACCCGGCTTCGGGCAGTGGCCCGGGTGGTGGGCCGCGGTCATCGAACTGGTCGGCGGGATCTTCGTCCTGCTCGGGCTGGGCACCCGCGTCGCCGCCATCGTCTGCTCCGGCGCCATGGCGTACGCCTACTTCGTGGTTCACCAGCCCCAGGCGCTGTTCCCGATCCAGAACGGCGGCGAACAGGCCGCCCTCTTCTGCTGGTCGTTCCTGATCATCGCCGTCTTCGGGCCCGGACGCTGGGCATTGGCCACGCTGCTGCCCTCGCGAACTCTGGAATACCGCACTAGCAGATGACGGCCCCCGATCCCCGGCGGCGGCCACAGCTCGTCACGGGGTCCCTTCTGGACCCCGTGACACGGCGGCGTGCCGGGTTTAGAGGAGCGGTGAACGGGCCGGCACCGACTTCTACTGCTCGTCCTGGGGCAGGTGCGTCTTGGCGTCGTCGTACGAGCCGTCGGCGGTGGCCGGAGCAGGCCGGTAGACCAGGTACAGCACGCCCGTCGCGAACGTCTCGGACTTGATCAACTCCAGCGGGACAGTGGTGTCCCCCTCGTCGAACAGGCGCTCGCCCTTGCGAACCGCGATCGGGTGCACCAGCAGGTGCAGCTCGTCCAGCAACCTCGCCTGCAGCAGCTGACGGATCACCGAGATCGAGCCGCTCATCGCGATCCGGCCGCCCTCCTCGTTCTTCAGCGCGGTCACGGCCTCGACCAGGTCGCCCTGGAGCAGTTCGGAGTTGCGCCACGTGAACTCCAAGGGCTGGCGCGACACCACGATCTTCCGCGCCTCGCCCAGCGTCTTGGCGTAGCCGGCGTCTTCGCCACCCGCCGCCTCCCGCTCCGGCCACGCGCCGGCGAAGCTGTCATAGGTCTTGCGGCCCAGGAGCAGGGTGTCGGCCATCTGGCCGCCCACGGCCGCGCCCATCTCGTCGTTGAAGTACGGGAAGTGCCACTCCGCCGGCTCCTCGACGACGCCGTCGAGGGAGATGAAGAGGCTTGCGGCGATCGTCCTCATGATGTTCCTCCTGATAGGGCTTTTCGATGTGCCTGCAGCCTCGCGGAACCGGCTTACGAGTTTCTTAAGGTCTTCCTCTGCTCAATGAGCCGGCTCAGGCACTCGGGTACGAGCGGGTTGTAGCGGTCAACGGGTTCGGGCCGGGTTCCGGCCCGCCTCAGGTGGTGCACCTGCGGCGGATCGGTGCCGGCGTCGGTTTCGCGTCGCAGCGGGGCCAGGCCGGTCAGCAGCCAGTAGGCCAGGGCACCGACGCCGTACAGATCGGACAGACTGCTGGGGGCGGCGTCGGTGACGCCGAGTTGCTCGGGGCTGGCGAACCATTTGGTGCCGCCGGGCATGACCGTCGACACGCTTTTGCCGGCCTGGTGCAGTTGTGACATTCCCCAGTCGATGATCTTGATGGTGGCGGGGCTGTCCAGGACGATGTTCTGCGGCTTGATGTCGAGGTGGATGATGTCGCTCAGGGCGGCGGCCTGCAACCCGGCCAGCACGTGGTCCAGGATCCGCAGGCTCCACCTCAGGGAGATGTCGGCGCCTGGCCTGCCGTGGAGGTGGAGGTTGAGGCTGCCTGGCTGGTTGAGGGGCGAGATAAGGTAGACCGCCTGGGATCTGGGATCCTCGCCGGCGTCGATGATCTGGCCAGGTGCGGGCGGGGGGCGGCCAGGCCGAGGACGATGCCCAGGGATCTGGCCCGGCGCTGGACACCGACCACGACGCCCAGCCCGGCGGCGTCGCAGAACGACACCCCGGACAGGTCGAGAACGAGCAGGCTGGTGCTGTGCCACAACGCGCGCAGCAGGCGTTCGCGCACCGCCTCGCCGGTGCCGATGTCCAACTCGTCGCACAGGCGGACAACGGTGGCGGTGGCGGGGACGAGCCACAGACCTGTCCCGATGCGGGGATGGAGGGCCGTCATTAGGTGCTCCGATCCTGTAGGCGAAGACCGGCCGTCTGGTGCCAGCCGGTGAGCTGGAACAGGCGTCGCAGCTGCGGGGAGGGCGAGCGCAACGTCAGAGCATGGCCGTCGCGCATACCGGCGGCGGCGGCGACCAGGGCGCGCAGTCCGCCGACGTCGCAGAACACCAGGCCGCTCAGGTCGACGCAGAAGCCGCCGCCGCCTGCCAGCGCGGCCAGTGCCCCGGTCAGGGCCGGTAGGGTGGCGTGGTCGAGCTCACCTTCGATCCGCAGGCCCGCGGGATCGACCAGCGGCGTGATGTGCAAGAGCCGATCGGCGAGCGTGTCGGGGGTGCGTGCGCCGAGTGTGTCCGCGGTGTTCATGCTGGCTCCTACGGGCGGGGAGTGCGGGATAAGGTGGCCGCGGGTGTGAGGCGGTCATGAACACGTTGCGGAGGGGCGGCGTGAGCGGAGCCGTCTGGTGCGATGGTCTGATCATCTGGCGGGCTCGACCAGGTGGAAAGCGGCAATCCGCACAAGGCTTATCATCAGCCGTGATCATCGGGGCGGATCGCGGTCGGAGCTAAAGGACGGCATGGTGAATGGCGTTGACTGCTCAACCTCCGCTGCCGCCGGATCAGAATGACGGCGTGGATCAGGCTCTGACCGACGTCTTGATGGCGATCGGTACCGCTTCGCGCGCCCTCGCCTTTCAGCACGCGATGCGCATGGCCTGTCGTGGTGACCGGCAGCGGCTGGCCGCCTGTCTGGAGACGATGACGCCTGGTCGGCTCGCCGAGGTGGCCGCCGCCGCCCGGTTGCTGAGCGCCGCAACCGAGCAGGCGCTCGCCAGGAGGAACCCGTAGCGCTCGGGCAGTGTCCCGCCAAGACGTGTGATCAGGAGGCGTGGTCGCCGGGGCGGGGAAAGTGTTCGCCGGTCAGCGGTTCTGACGGCGTCGCCGGCTGGCCAGACGCCGGAGTTGGGTGATGCGAGCGGTGCCGAGCACGAGAGTGAGCAGGATCCCGCTGAGCATGGCGATCAGCATCGCGACCGCGAGCGGCAGCGTGCCGTGCAGGCCGAGGAAGGACACCTGCGTGGCGGTGGTGTTCTGCAGCATGAACACGATGAAGGCGACGGACACGAGCGTGGCGACCCACACACCCGCCCAGGCCACGCTGGTACGGGTGACGGGCACCGGCCTGGAGTTCTCGGCGCTTGAGCCCGGGCCCGCGGGGCGCTCGGCCGGCGCCGGTAAGCTCTCGCCTTGAGGCACATCGGCTTCAGCCGTCTCAGCAGATGGCCCGGATCTGGTGCGGAAGCGGTGCAGGATGTCCATGACAACCCTTTCGGTGAGCCGGCCTGTCAGGCACCTCTAATGCGGCGGGATGTCGTCGTTTCCGGATACCTCGAATCTACGTCACTCATCCGGCACGCCAAGCGGGCGCTCACCGGAGCGGCCGGCCAGGCGGTCAACGCCGCCAGGCCCCCTTCCGGGCCTTCGGTCATGCGGGATGTGAATCCCGGGTGCCCGGGACGCCGGCAGCTCCTTTGCCGCCCGCTCGATATTCGAAGGCCGGCATAAAAAATGCCCGCGCCATGACGCGAGAATATTCTCGCACGCCACAGCACAGGCTGAGCTTTCCGCGATGTTCAGTTGATGATCAGCTCTTGTCGCGAATCACATCGTAGTTGGAGAACTCGATCGGGCCCTCGCACAGTTTGGCCATGTGCGCGTTGAACCGGTCGGTTTCCGGCAGCTTGCTGTTGTTCTGGGCCTCCTCGTAGGAGGAGAACTCCACGATGGCCACGTAGTGATCGAGTCGATCGCGGTGCTTCGCCACGACCTCGCGCTTTACATAGTGCTTGCCCTTGGCCTGCGTCCGCCACTCGTTCATGAGCGACTCGACTTCGCCGGCACGCTTGGTATCGAATTCTAGAATCTGTACGAAGCTCATAAGAGCCTCCCTTTTCTTTGGCTTGCATTCCTCATTCAATACCCATCCGCAATAAATAGCAAGGGAAATTTCGCACAACTGAGCGAATTCCACTCTCGGCATAAGATGGCAGGAGGTTTCGCACCGCTGAATTCTCCGGCCGATTTCGCTGTCCGGCGGGCCTCGAAGTCGCGATCCGGCAGGTCAAGCCGATCCGGTGGCCTCTTGAAAGATCTCTCCGCCCCTGGCAGGGCAGACATGGCGCGGCCGACGTGCTCGCAGGTGGCTATCGCCGCAGCTGATGAGGCGAGCTGGGATTGCGTGTTTCCGCCGGACGGCTGAGCACCTTGACTGGTGAGTGACCAGCTGGCGCACCTTGCGTCGCTGTCACCGTGAGGGGGTCGCGATGACCCTGGACGCACAGGGCATGGACGCGACCGACCGTGCAGGCCTGAACGGTCAGGCGCCCCGCTGCGATCACATCGACCAGCTTCCCACCGTGCGGTATGGACCGCCCGAATGCAAGGAATGCCTGGCCCTCGGCCAGACCTGGACACGCCTGCTGGTGTGCCTGACCTGCGGCTGGGTGGCCTGTTCCGACGATTCGCAGGGCGGTCACGCCAAGGCCCACTATCAGGAGACCGACCATCCGGTGGCCGCCACTCTGGGGCCCAGGTCGACCTGGCGCTGGTGCTATGTGCACTGGCGGACGGTATAGATGAGGAGAAAGCTACTTCATGACTGTTTCCGAACGACCGGTTTCCGAACGAGCGGTTTCCGAACGACCGGTGAAACGTCGGCAGGACTACGACGGCACCTCGCCGTTCCCCGGGGCCGGAGAGCACGTGCCGGCCGGGCGGGCGCAGACGGCGCTGACCTCGTCGATCGTGATCGCGCCGTTCGCCGCGCTCGGCGCGGTGATCTACCTGGCGTGGGGGCAGGGGGTCGCGCTCACCGACCTGCTTCTGGCCGCGGGCTTCTACGTGGTGACCGGGCTCGGGGTGACGGTCGGCTTCCACCGGCTGCTCACCCACGGCTCGTTCGCCGCCCGGCCATGGCTTCGCGTGACGCTGGCGGTCGCGGGGTCGATGGGCTTCCAGGGCAACGTGATCGACTGGGTGGCGGTGCACCGCCGCCATCACGCCTTCACCGACCGACCGGGCGATCCCCATTCGCCCTACCGGTACGGGACCGGCCTGCGCGGGCAGCTTCGGGGGCTTGCCCACGCCCATCTGGGCTGGCTGTTCGCCGACGATCAGACTCCGGCCGAGCGTTACGCCCCGGACCTGCTGGCCGATCCTGCCATGACCCGGGTGGCCCGCGCCTTCCCCGCGCTGTGCGTGGTGTCGCTGACACTGCCGTTCCTGGCCGGGTGGGCGATCACCGGCACCCTGTACGGCGGCCTGACCGCCTTCCTGTGGGCCGGGCTGATCCGCATCGCGTTGCTGCAGCACGTCACCTGGAGCGTCAACTCGCTGTGCCACCTCATCGGCAGCCGGCCGTTCAAGACCCGCAACCACGACCGGGCGACGAACCTGTGGCCGCTGGCCCTGCTGTCGTTCGGCGAGAGCTGGCACAACGGCCATCACAGCGAGCCGACCTGCGCCCGTCACGGTCTCGACCGGGGCCAGATCGACCTGTCCAGCGGGGTGATCCGCCTGTTCGAGCGACTGGGCTGGGCAAGCGACGTGCACTGGCCCGACCCCGAACGCCTCCGGCACCGCCGTACCGGCCCGCTCTCACCGGCCGGAGACTGACCGATTCCCCGTCAATTCCGCTGCCGCAGATCCTCGTGTGGCTCTCCCTTACCGTGATCCTCACCGTTCTGGCCACGACCACGATCGCCGGCCTGGCAGCGCCCCGGCGTGAGAGGCAAGACCCGGACGGCCCGGCATCCGGCATCCAACCGCCCGCACAGCCCGTGACATAGACAAACAGGACATTCCATGATCACGATCTCGGATACGCCCAGCGCTCATCGGTTCCGGTGATAACCGGCGCCGCCATTGCTCGTTTCCCCCCATCAGGCCGGGACGGACACTGGGATTCCAAGCCGCCTGACCGCGGCACAGCAGTGAAGGAACATCACGATGAGTCTGCGTTGGGAAATCAGCAACAAGGTCCAGGTCCTCAAGGGCTGGGTCAGGCAACTCTTCGGCCGCCTCACCGGCGACCGGCGCCAGCAGATCGCGGGCAAGAGCGATCAGGTCGCAGGCAATCTGAAGCAGGCCGGCGGAAAGATCTGGGACGCCTTCAAACGCTGACCCTCCGCTTCGACAACCGCTCGGCGGCTACGGAGTCGAGGTCGGACGCCGGCGAGCTCCGCGATGACCCCGTCCACCCCCGTGCAAGCACGAAGATGGAGGTAGGACCGATGCGCGTCGCATCAGGAGCGCTGATCCTTTGGCTGATCGTCGGCGCCGTCGCCGCAGGCCAGCAAGTAGGGCCCGGCCCGGCTCGCCTCCAGAAGTTCACACGCCCACGAGGAACCTAGAGTGGGAGACGACAGTCCGCATCGGCGCCGCCTGGGCAGAGAGGGTGGCGAGCATGGAATTACGGCAGCTGCGCTATTTCGTGACGCTGGCCGAAGAGCTGCATTTCGGCCGCGCGGCCGCCCGCGAGCACATCGTGCAGTCGGCACTGAGTCAGCAGATTCAGCGGCTCGAACGCGAGCTGGACGTGCGACTACTGGACCGCAGCACCCACCACGTCGACCTGACCCCGGCCGGTGCGGCGTTCCTCGTCGAAGCGCGCCAGATCCTCGATCACGTCAGCCGAGCCGCGCAGGTCGCGCGCACCGCCGCCGCCTCGGCGCCCACGCTGCGCGTCGGCATCATCGACGCCGGCTACGACACCATGCCGCAGATCCTGCGCGAGCTCCAGCGCAACCATCCCGGCATCACGATCCACCAGGTCGAGGCAGGCACCCCAGAGCAGTACCGGCAACTGGCCGACGGCCGCCTGGACATCGCCATCGGACACGCCTCCCAGACCCCGGCCGAGGTGACCTCCAAGCTCATCAGGCTCGATCCGCTCGGCGTGCTGGTACCCGACGACCACCGCTTCGCCGACCTCGACGGCGTGCCCGTAGCCGCTCTCGCCGACGAGCTGCTACTGCTCGGCGAGGAATCGCAGACGCCGGAGCTCAATCAGTTCGTCCTCGCGCTGTGCCGCTCGGCCGGGTTGGCGCCCACCCTCTACGAGGGCACCGTCGAAAGCTCCCGGGCCGCCGCCGACCTCGTACTCCAGCATCGCTGCGTGCACTGTGTCCCTTCCTCGTTCCGCTCCTCCAACCGGCCGGGCACCACCTGGCGGCCTCTGGCCGACCCCGCGACGCACTACCCCTGGTCGCTGCTGTGGCACGACGCCAACCCTTCCCCGCACATCGCCATCGTCATCGACATCGCCCGGCGGCTGGCCGAACGGCTCGACTGGCTGGAGCCCGTCGCCGCGGCCGCCGAGCCGGCGTCCGGCGAAGGTGTTCCGGCAGCAACCAGCCGCCGCAGCGATGATCCGTTGTGACGCGCCGGGCTCAACGCTGGTCGCGCCGCACCATCCTTTTCTCCCTGGTGATCGGTCCTGGAGATGGATCCTTCACAGATCGCCAGTTTCTGTCTCTTACGCAGGGTGTTGGCTGGAAGTGAACAAGTTCGACGGTCGGTGCCGCCAAGCATGCGGTGACCGGCCTCCTGCTTCGACCGGTCCGGAAGACCGATCCCGCGCAGACATCGACGCACCACCACAGGGAGTTCGGTCATGGGCATCATCGCTTGGATCATCCTCGGACTGGTCGCCGGACTGCTGGCCAGAATGCTGGTCCCCGGCAAAGACCAGCAAGGCTTGATCATCACCCTCGTACTCGGCGTCGCCGGCGCGCTGCTCGGCGGTTTCGTGGCCACCAAGGTGTTCCACGTCTCGGGCATCCAGGGCTTCTTCAACCTGTCCACCTGGATCTGCGCCATCGTCGGCGCGGCAGTCCTGCTGCTCGCCTACAACCTGATCACCGGCCGCCGCACTGGCCGTCGTTCGGGCCGCTGGGCCGGCCGCCGATGACCCCGCCCAGCACGCCCCTCGCCCCTTCCCCGTGCTCACACGCCTGCCGCAGCGGGTGTGACTGCCCAAGCGCGCAGGCCAAGGATGTCCACGGGGGAAAGGGGCCTCGGCGACGAGTCGGGGCGCTACACACGATTGACCGGATAGCTCGGGCTATCCGTGACAGGAAGCCGGGTGTCACGTGCGTCTGATCAGAGGCGATCTCAGCGAAACAGCGGCAGGGTGCAATGCAGCACAATCCAGGCATGGATCTTGCCACCCTGGCCGGCGTCATCGGCCCGCCGCCCGCTGCCGCCTTTCCCGTCGACTGGCCCGGCGTTGAACGGTGGCTCGGTCTCCGGCTTCCCGAGGACTACAAAGAGTTCGCCCAGAGGTACGGGCCTGTGCTGGCCGGGGAGTGGATCTGGGTCGTGGTGCCCCATCGCTCCGGCCGCGGCGGCTATTTCCGACAACTCGACCAGCGGCAAGGGCTGCAACGCGGCATCCGTGCCGCCGACCCGCCGGCTCACCCGTACACCTTTCATCCCGAAGCGGGCGGGCTCCTGGTGTGGGGCGAGTCGCGCGGAAGCGAGTACTACTTCTGGGACACCTCGGTCTCCACCGACCCGAACGACTGGCCGACCAGGATCTTCACCCAGCATTGGCCGGATGAGACGTGGCGGCTGGTGGACGCACCCATGACGGAGGTGCTCGCCGCGCGAGTGAGCGGCAGTCTGGATCTGGGAGAGGCCCTGCCCGCGGTGTCGCCTCCATACGCCTGGAAGTTCGCCCCGCTCGTACTTGAGGACGTGCCGGAGAGTGTCTCCTTCCCGGGAGTGCCGCTCGCTCTCGAGGTCGCCGGCCCGGCGGCGAGGGTCGAGGCGGCCACGGGCGTGCCCGAGGACTATGCCGCGCTAGTCGGCGAGCACGGCGTGGGGAGGCTGGCCGGCGTGCTGCGGCTGCTCGCTCCCGGGGCGCCGGAGGGCTTCGACGTGGATGCGGAGGAGGCCGTGGTGAGCGAGCGGTTGCGTTCGCGGCGGGCGGCGGGCGAGCGGGTGGTCCCGTCGCCGATCGCGCCCGAGCCGGGCGGGCTGCGGTTGTGGGGGGTGTTCGACGGAGGTGAGACGTGCTGGTGGCTTCCCGTCAGCGGTGAGCCGGACGAGTGGCCGGTGGTGCTGCTGGATGCCGACGGGCTGGGGTGGCAGCGGCTGCCGTACGGCGCGTCGGGGCTCCTCGACCGGTGGCTGGACGGGCGGCTGGACCTGCCCGTGCTGTCGCTGCGGGCGGTGCCGCGTCCGCGCGTCGTGTTCCCGCCAGGCGTCGACCCCGGCGCGTCCGCCACGACTGTGGAGCGAGACAGGCTGGCGCAGTTGGCGACGATCATCGGTGAGCCGCGGACCGGTGGCCACACCTATGACTGGCCGGCGATCGAGGGGGCTCTCGGGTTGCGGCTGCCGAGCGACTACAAGCGGTTGTTCGAGGCGTACGGGACGATCGGCATCAACGGCATCATGATCGGGCACCCGGAGGATCTCCAGCAGCAGCACGAGGAGCAAGTCGGATATCTCGACCTGGAGGAAGACCAAGCGGTGAATGTGCATCCCACGCCGCAAGGGCTGCTGTGGTGCGCGAACACTGAAGGACGCGACACCATCTGGTGGGACACCAGCGATCCCGACCCCGACCGGTGGACGATGGTCTGGGATGTCGAATTCGACCGGCACACCTTCCCCGGCACCCTCACCGAGCTGGTGATCGCCGACCTGACAAGCAGGCTGGCCGCACCGCTCACCGCACTGGATCCATCAAGGGACGGGCCCATGATGGGGTACTGACGAGCGAGCGTTCATGATCTTCCCGTTCCACCACGACCAGCCACCCGGCTCATGGGACGTTCCGCCTCGGTTTCCGGGATGGATGTGCGCCTGTGCAGGAGGAGTGCGGTCAGTCCGCCCGCGACCAAGCCCCAGAACGCCGCGCCGATGCTCAGGATCGTCATCCCCGATGCGGTGACCACGAAAGTGACCACCGCGGCCTCCCGTCCCTCCGGCTCCGTCACCGCGCCGGCCAGCGACGAGCCGAGCGCTGGCAGCAACGCGAGGCCGGCCACCGCGATGACCAGTACGGGTGGGGACAGCAGCACCAGAGCCATGGCCAGGCCGGCGCCGAGGCCGAGCGTCAGCTGACCGGCGCCGAGGGCCACCGTCGCGATCCATCGGCGTCCGGGGTCGGGGTGGGTGTCCGGGCCGGCGGTCAGCGCCGCGGTGATCGCGGCCAGGTTGACGGCGTGCCCGCCGAACGGCGCCGCCGCCGCGCTCGCCAGGCCGGTCGCGACAAGGACCGGGCGCAGGGGCGGCGTGTACCCGTAGGTCGCCATGACCGCCATGCCGGGGACGTTCTGCGCGGCCATGGTGACGAGGAACAGCGGAATGGCGATGCTCACCACTACGGACGGGTTCAGCGTCGGGATGGTCAGTTCGACCGCGGGCAGCAGCGGCGCACTGGACAGGCCATTGCCGGGCCCGTGCACCGCGATGGCGATGACCGCCACGACGAGCGCGCCCGGAACGGCCCACTGCCGCAGGTACCGCTGTAACACCGCCCAGGTCAGGACGACGGGCACGGCCAACAGCGGAATGTCGACGACGGCACGGACCGGCGCGGTGCACAGGCTGAAGATGACGCCCGCCAACATGGCACCGGCGATCGGACGCGGGATGGCGGCGATCGCCCGGGCCGGCCAGGGCGACAGGCCGGCCAGGACGATGAGCCCGGCGCAGACGATGAACGCGCCGACCGCGGCCGGGAAGCCGCCGGGCACGGGACCGGTCGCCACCAGCAGCGCCGCGCCGGGGGTGGACCAGGCGATGCTGATCGGCATGCGGTAGCGCAGCCCAAGGAAGATCGCCACCGCCCCGACGCCGCAGCACAGGGCGAGCAGCCCGGACGCGGCCTGCCCTGGCGTCGCCCCGACGGCACGCAGTCCGGCGAGCACGACGGTGAACGAACTGGCGTAGCCGACCACCGCACTGACCAGCCCCGCAACGACGGCCTGCACCCGCACGCCCATCCCCCTCGATCGTTCCGTTTACGGAACGAACCATAGCCAGGTGGCCACCGTGGGACAAGTCCGGCGGCGGACTGCAAGGATTGCCGGATGGACGGCCATGACACGGAGATCGGGAGCCGGCTGCGGCGATTGCGGGAGGCCCGCGGCATCTCCCTGTCGGCGCTGGCCCGCAGCGCCGGCATCGGCAAGGCCACCCTGTCCGGGCTGGAACTGGGCACCCGCAACCCAACGCTGGAGACGCTCTACGCGGTGGCGGGAGCCTTGGGCGTACCGTTGACGACCCTGGTTCTGGAGCCCGGCGCGCCGCCCGCGGAGGCCGTCCACGTGCCCGGCGCGGCCGTAACGGCCACACTGCTGGAGGTCTTCGAGGAGCCGACCGCGACGTTCGAGTTGCTGCGCATGCGCGTCCGCCCCGGCGTCGTGCAACACTCGCCGGCCCACGCTCCCGGCGTGACCGAGCACGTAACGGTCTACGCGGGGGTGCTGCGCGCCGGACCGGCCGACGCGCCCCAGCTGGCGGCGGCAGGCGAGCACATGTCCTGGCCGGCCGACGTCCCACACGTCTACTGCGCCGTCGGCCCGGACGAAGCCCTGGCCACCCTACTGATCCGCTCCCCCCGGCAGAGCTGAGATCGGCATCTCCCGCCCGCTTCCAGCTCAGATGCGCACGAGCCGCCGATGACTGTTCGGGATCACGTCCCGCGTGATCCGCGACAGCCGTTCCAGCGGGGCTTCTCAGGCACTCATGGGCTTGACCCCGCGGGCAACGGCCGCGCATCGTGCTCCTGTGGTGCAAGCCGATCCCCTGCACTCGGATCCCGCCTTGCGCGACCCCTACTCGGCCGCGCCCGGAAGCAGTAGTTCGTCCCACGAATTTTGTCACCCTGGGCAAGCTCGGCCTGGCCATGTCGAGCCTGACCGGCCTGGTGGACCGCAGCGAGCGTAATGGCCTGGCGCTCGCCAAGGCGCTGGACTCGGAGGCCGACGTCGTCCTCATCGACCCTCGGGACGCGTTCATCAACTCGGCCGGCTCGCTGCGGGCGCTGACCCAGCCCGACTGGGCGGGCAACATGTTCTTCCCCTATGACCAGTGGCTCAGGCGCGGCACGGTGGTGCGGGAGCGCGCGGTCTCGGTGGACCCCGGCGGTGTCACCCTGGCCGCCGGCCGGCGGGTCGAGGCCGGCTACCTGGTCCTGGCCACCGGCTCCAGCTACGCCTACCCCGCCAAGCCCACCTCTGACTCCACAGAAGAGGTCCTGGACGACCTGCTCCGGACCCACAAGGAGCTGGCGGGTGCCGAGCGAGTGCTGATCCTCGGCGCCGGGCCGGTCGGCTTGGAACTGGCCGGGGAGATCAAGGAGTCGGGCCCCACAAGCACGTGACCATCGTCGACCCGGCCAAGCATCAACTTCTTCGACACCGCCGACGTGGTGGACACCGGCGGGAACGTCGTCGTACTCCGGAGCCGGGACGCCTTCGTCCGCGTGCTGGACGCCGCGACGATCGCCCGGCTGCGCGGCGCCCCAGGGAAGATCATGCGGCTGGAAGCCGCGGGAACTCCCTACCGCGCCCGCTACCACCGCCTGAACGCCACGGTCGACACCGAGGGCGCACTTCCGGTCGAAGGTGTCATCGTCGCCCTCCCCCTGCACAACGATGAGGACGCCCTTGACCGGCTGGCCCGCAGCGAGGCGATCGTGACCTCGGTCGCCCTGCTCGCCCTGGTCGGCCTGGCCCTCGCCGTGCTCCATGTGGGGCTCAGGCCGCTGGAGACCATGGCCGCCACCGCGACCGCCATCGCCCAGGGCGACCGGACCCGGCGGATCCCCGCCGGTGTCCCGCACACCGAGACCGGCCGGCTCGCGACCGCGCTGAACCGCGCGTTCGACGAGCAGCATCAGGCCGAGGAGCGGCTGCGCCGTTTCGTCGCGGACGTCTCCCACGAATTGCGTACGCCCCTGACGACCATCAACGGCTGGGCCGAGCTGTACTTCCACAACGATCTGCCCGAGCCGACCGTGACGACCGCGATGAGCCGCATCGCCGAGGAAGCCGCGGGCATGCGCAACCTGGTGGAGGAGCTGCTCCTCCTGGCCCGCCTCGACCGGCAACGGCCTCTGGAGACGGCGCCCCTCCGCCTGGTGGAACTGGTCGAGGCCATCGTCGACGACGCCCGGCTGATCGACCCTGACCGCCCCATCACCCTGTCGGCGCCGTCCGGCGATCCGCTGGTCATCACCGGCGACGCCGAGCGGTTGCGCCGGCTCGTCCGCAACCTGCTCGGCAACGCGCTCCAGCACACCCCGCCCGGCACCGCGGTCCGCGTCACGCTGTTCGCGCCGGCCAAGGACGGTGTGGTGTCCCTCGTGGTGGCCGTCGAGGGCGCGGGCATCGACCCCGGCCTGCGCCCTCACCTCTTCGAGCGGTTCTCTCAGGGCGATCCGGTACGCCGCCAGGGCAGCGGGCTCGGCCTCTCCATCGCCCGCGCGATCGCCGAGGCACACCAGGGGACCATCGAACTACGCAGCCCCGCCCAGGGCACGGGCAGCGAGTTCGTCGTCACCCTCCCCTCCATGGGGTGAGGTGGTCGCGAAGCCGGGCGAGGAGGTGCCTACGTCTCTGACGTCGTCGGCTTCGGCGCCCGCGCCTGCCGCTCGTACGCGACGACCCGAGCGCCCAGCATGCGCAATCGGAGGATGTTGACCAGCGTGACGGCGACCAGGCAGCCGGCCACGAGTCCGACCGTGCCGTAACCGGGGCGGTCATGAGTCAGCGAACCCACGGTGGCGAGCCCGCCGATGACGACGACGATCCAGCCGAGCCGCAGCCCGGCTGCGATGCCCTCGGTGTCTCCGTGCCGCACCAGTCGCCCGCACCGGAGGAACTGGCTGCCGAGCAGCGCGGGGATCCCGGCGATGACGCAGCCGATGACCATCACGGTGACGATCGATCCGGCGCTGCTGCCGTTGTCGTGCTGGATCCGATAGGCGAAGACGAGAATCGCGAGAGCCGCGAGGAACCACAGCACGCTGTAGGCCATGACGAGCACGGCGACGCTGCGGAAATTGCGGCGTATCGCCGGATCCGCCATCGCCGGTGAGCGCCGGAAATCCGTCGTCGTCCAGTTCGCCATCACATGACGGACCAGCAGGCCCGTCGGCACGCCGGCGAGAACGAGTCCCACGACGAACAGCGGAAGTCCCGCCCGTACGTCACCGTCCACGAGCTTGCCCAGCCCGATCGCGAGCGTCAGCACGCCGGCGGCGACGAGGAAGCGCAGAAGCCGGAAAGTCACGCGGCCCCCCACTCGTACTCGAAAGCCTTGACCGGCTGTCGGCTTCGCACCAAGCCCATTCGCGTCATCCTCATCGGCGGGTCCTGGCCACCTCGGCCGCCACGGAGCGGAACGCGACGACGGCCTCTTCCTGGTCAGGAGCGCCGCCGGCGATGGACGACTTGACGATGACGACGCCCTGCTCGGGTGAGACATAGATGTACTGGCCGCCGAGCCCGACCGCCATGAAATCCGTCCCCTGGCCGCCGAGCCACCAGTGCAGGCCATAGTTCGGGTTCACCGAGGACGGTGTGGTGGACGCCTTGACCCAGGAGGCCGGGACGACCTGATGGCCCTTCGCCTTGCCGCCGTGCAGGTAGAGCAGGCCGAAGCGGGCGAAGTCGCGGTCGGTGGCGTAGTAGCAGCAGTAGCCCAGGCTGTCGCCGTGCGAGTCGTTGCCGACGGTCGCCGTGGACTCCATGCCGGCGGGCTGCCAGATCTTGCGCTCGACGTAGTCGTGGTACGGCATTCCGGTGGTCTTGGTGACCAGCCGGGCCAGGACGAAGGAGTTCATGCTGGTGTACTCGAACCGGCTGCCCGGCTCCCAGCCGCGCTTCTGGAGGGCGGCCATCTTGCTGATCGAGTAGCCCTTGTTGGCCGCGGCCATCAGGCGTGGCGCGTCGGTGGCCTCGTCCCAGTCGATGCCGGACGACATGTGCAGCAGCTCGCGAATGGACACCCCGGCGTAGCCGGAGTCCTTCAGCTCGGGCAGATATTTGTCCACGGAGTCGTCGATCGATCGGATGTGCTTGTCTTTGAGCGCGATGCCGACGGCGGTCGCGGTGAACGACTTGGCCATCGACCAGGACTGGAAGCGGGTGTCACGGCTCGCGCCGGTGTAGCGCTCCGCGACGATGTTCTGGCCGTCCAGGACGAGGAAGCCGTTGGTCTTCGTACGGGTGAGGAAGTCGTCCAAGGTGTGCTCTTGGCCCTGGTAGGTGTAGGTCACCGAGAGTTCTCTGAGGGCGGTCCGCAGCTTGACCGGGTGTGTCGATGGCTGCATGACGTCAGCGGTCTCGGCTAAGGCCGCTGCCGGCATGGACAGCGTGACCGCAACCGCGACCGCGACCACGTAATGGGTGATGCGCATGTCATCTCCTCCGAAGGGTTAGTTCGGACGGATGGTGACGTGCTTTTCTGGCATTTCTCTGGCAAGGGCCGGGCTATTCCAACCAGGACCGTCCGGATCGCGGGGATTCCTGCTCAGTTACGGGCAGGCGTACTTCGGCTCGCGTACCTGGACCGTCAAGGGAGGCGCCCAGCCAGGCGGTGCCCCCGTGCAGGGCCGTCTGCTGCCGGACCAACGTGAGACCGAGCCCCGAACCCGGACTGCCCGGACGACGGTGGAAACGGGCGAACACCGCCTCGCGGCACTCGGGCGCTATCCCCGGACCCGTGTCCTGAACGGCAAGGACGATCTCATCCCCACGCTCCAGGGTCACCGTGATCGCGGTGCGGCCGGACGCGTCCGTACCGTGCACGGCGGCATTGTCGAGGAGGTTGTCGGCGACCAGCCGCAAGCCCTCCGCCCAGCCGCGCACCCGGACGGCGTCCGGCAGGCGAGCGGTGATCGTGGCGTGCGGGTGGCGGCGCCGGGCGTCCTCGATCGCGTCGCTGACGATGCCGGTCAGGTCGGTCTCGGCGAAGGCGGAGGCGTCGAGCAGCTCGCCGCGCGCGAGCTGGCGCAGCATCGTGATGAGCCGCTGGAGGCGGCCGTGTTCGGCGGCCAGGTCGGCGACGGTCTCGGCGCGATCGGCCGGATCCAGCTCGGGGTGGTCCAGCAGGGTGAGGTTGGTGCCCATGCTGGTGAGCGGGGTGCGCAGCTCGTGCGCGGCGGTGGCCGCGAACGCGCGCGCGGTCTCCAGAGCCTCGCCGGTACGGGCCACGGCCGCGTCGCGCCGGTCGAGGAGGTCGTTCAGGAGGCGGGCCAGCTCGTCGATCTCCGTGACGCCGGCCGTGGTCGCCAACCGCGTCCCGGTAGAGGAGGGCGCGTCGATCGCCCGTGCCTGCCCGCCCAGCCTCGACAGCGGCCGTACCGCGAACCTGCCGAGTACGAGCCCCGCGACCACGCCCACGCCGACCGCGACCAACGTGACCGAGCCCAGCCGGTCGCGCAGGACGGCGATCTGGCCGGCGAGACGCTCCTCCGGCTCGAACAGGATCAGCCGCGCCCTCCCCCGCCGCCCCAGCTCGGTGGCTGCGAAGCGCCACTGCCGATCCCCCTCGGCGTAGTCGCCGGGGCCGGCACCGGCCGGGAGCGTGCCGGGCACGTCCCCGATGACCAGCAGTTTCTCGTCACCCGCCACCACGCACGCCCCGCCGGGGCCGGTGGCCGCGGCCAGCAGTTGCTGCTCCATGAATGCGGGCGGCACGGCACGCAGCGCACCGGTCCGCCACGCGTACGCCGTCGCGATCGGGTCCAGCGCCCGCAACCGCGCCGCGAGCTGATCATCCCGCTGGGCACGCAAGTCCTGCGAGAGCAGCATCAGCACGACCAGCCCGGCCAGCGCCACCAGCAGCGGGACGGCGACGGCCAGACAGAGCGCGAAACGCGTGGACAGCTTCATGGCTCTCTCTCGCGGTTTCATGGCTCGCGCGGTCTCATGGCTTCATGGCTTTATGGCTCGCGCAGCACGAAGCCGACGCCGCGTACGGTGTGCAGCATGCGCGGCTCGCCGCCCGCCTCCAGCTTGCGCCGCAGGTAGCCGACGAACGTGTCCACCGCGTTGTCGCTGACCTCGAAGTCGTAGCCCCAGACCCGCTCCAGCAGCACGGCTCGGGACAGTACGATCCCGGCGTTCCGGGCCAGCACCTCCAGCAGATCGAACTCCCGCCGCGTCATCTCCACCGGGCGGCCACGCGACGTGACCCCACGGGCCTCCGGCTCGATGACCAGCGGCCCGATGCGTACCGCCGTGCCCGTGGCGGCGCGCCCGGCACGGCGGAGCAGGGCGCGCAGGCGCAAGACCAGCTCACCGAGGTCGAACGGCTTGATCACGTAGTCGTCGGCACCCGCCGCCAGCCCCGCCCTGCGGTCGGCCACCTCGTCCATCGCCGACAACATCAGCACCGGCACCTGCGACCCGGCCTCCCGTAATCGGCCACACACCTCGATGCCCGACATTTCCGGCATGGACACGTCAAGGACGATGGCATCGGGCTGCCCGGCCATCTGCTCCAACGCCTGCCGCCCCGACTCGGCGGTGTCCACGACGAAGCCTTCCAGCCGCAACCCGCGCCGCAGCGAACGCAGGATGGCCTGATCGTCGTCCACAGCCAGGATCCGGTACGCGGTCACCGCCGCAGACTACCGATGTTGCCCCGCCGGGTCGTCCCGGCGGGGTGAGGGGGTTAGAAGTACGGGGTCCAGCCGGGGCCCATCTCGATGGCGGAGCTGAAGTTGTTGGAGCCCTTGCCGTTCCAGATGTAGAGAGTGCCGGTGCCCTCGCGGACGGAAGCGATGTCGGTGTTGCCGTCCTTGTTGACGTCGCCCAGCGTCATCAGGGTGCTGTCGAAGGGCTCCCAGCCAGGACCGATCTCAATGGCAGAGCTGAAGTTGTTGGAGCCCTTGCCGTTCCAGATCGTCAGCTTGCTGCCATCCCGGACCGCCGCCAGGTCGCCGATGCCGTCGCCGTTGAAGTCACCGCCGATCGGCTTGCTGTAGGCCGTCCAGCCGGGACCGATCTCGACTGCCGAGCTGAAGTTGTTGCTGCCCTTGCCGTTCCAGATGTAGAGGGTGCCGGTGCCCTCGCGGACGGCGCCGATGTCGGCATGACCATCGCCATTGACGTCACCCAGCGACACCAGAGTGCTGTCGTACGGCTCCCAGCCGGGACCGATCTCGATCGCGCTGGAGAAGTGGTTGTCGCCCTTACCGTTCCAGATGGTCAGCTTGCTGCCATCCCTGACCGCGGCCAGGTCGCTGATGCCGTCGTCGTTGAAGTCACCAGCGATGGGCTTGCTGAAAGCACCCCAGCCGGGACCGATCTCGGTAGCGGAGCCGAAGTTGTTCGACCCCTTACCGCTCCAGACGGTCAACGTCCCGGTAGCGGCCGAGAAGATGTCCCCCACCCCATCGGCGTTGAAATCCCCACCGTCTTGGTTCGAAGGACCGTCGTTGGCCTCGACCGGGGCGCTGTAGCCGACGATGTCGCTGCTCGACCGGGAGTGCGAGTTGGCCTTGGTCCGGTCGCCGCTGTTGCCCTCGATAGTGTAGATCGTGCCGCTGTCGACGCTCTTCACGATGCCGACGTGGTCGATGTCACCGTTCTGCTCCCAGTCGAAGACGACGGCGTCGCCCGGCTGCGGGGTGTAGCCGCTGCCTCTGGTGTGCCAGGTCCCGTACTTGGTCCCGTGGTCCTTGAACGAGCTGGCCCAGCCGGTGAGCACGCCACCCTCTAACTCGGGGACGTCGGCGTGGGGCACGCCGGCCTTGCGCCAGACGTACTTGGCGAAGTCCGCGCACCAGTTGCTGTCGCGCCACTGCACGCCATCGCTGCTGGGGCAGCCGGCGGAGTCCTTCCACGTACGGAAGACACCGGTGTAGTAGTTGCACCCGCTGCCCATGGGACTCTCATGATCTCGGCTGCTGTTGTTCAGCTCGTCCTGGGCGGCGGAGACGATCGCGGATCGGCTCACCGCCTCCGCCGAACGCGTTGACAGTTTCGGCGGACGATCCGATCAATGAATCTCCTCCTGCCGCCGGCGGCGCAGCCACACTAGGCGAACGGCATTTCATCTCGTTATCGCGGCGAAACTCAGGGAAATTTCCGGCGATAATCGGAAGAACAAATGGCGTTGGGCGCCTAGATCGCGGACGGATAGGGCAGCTTGAACCCCGCCGCCGACAGGTCATGGAAGTCGGCGCACTCCCGAGCGTGCAAGGCGAGCAGGCTGGGCAGGCGGTAGCGGAACAGGCCGTCCGGCCGCCGCCCCCACGTCTCGAGCAGCGCGGCGTCCACGAGCTGCTCCATGAGGTTCTCCGCGCTCGACAGGTCGATGTTCATGAGCGCCGCGCCACTCCAGACGTCCAGCTCCGGGGTGTCCCAGAGCGAGAGCCGGCGATACAGGGCGGCGGCATCCGGCTCCAGGCCGCTGTAGCCGCGGTCGAAGCTGTCGCGGATCCCGGGCGGCCCGCCGTGGCTCAGCTCGTCGAGCCGGTGCAGCGGGTCGCGCAGCCTGGCCAGCAGATGGGAGACGCTCCAGTGCGCCTTCGCGGTGAGCCGCGCCGCGGCCGCGGACACGGCCAGGGGCAGGTTGTCGCAGTACCTGACCACTTTCCTGGCGGCCGCGGGCTCCCACCGTACGCGCTGGTCGGCGACGAGGGTGTCGAGGAGTTCGACGGCCGAGCGGGTGTCCAGCGCGTCCAGCCGCAGGCGTACCTGGGCGTGGCCTGAGTGGTTGTGCGAGCTGGTCGCGAGCACGGCGCAGGTCCCGGACGTGGGGATCAGTCTCCGAACGCGGCGCAGGTCCCGCGCTCCCCTGAGCACGACCAGCACCCGCCGTCCGGCGACCGACCACTGGAACAGCTCGGCCCGCCCCCGCGGGTCCGCTGGGATCTCGTTCTCCGGGGTCTTCAGGGCGCGCAGGAAACGGGCGAGCATGGCCGAGACGGACTCCTCGTCGTCCCCCATCTTGGTGAGGTCCGCGAAAAGCCGTCCGTCGGGGAACGACAGCGCCACTCGGTGGGCCCAGCGGACCGCCAAGGCACTCTTGCCCGTCCCCGATCCCCCCGTGATGAGCCCGACGGCGGCCGACCTTAGGCCAGGGCCACCCTCCAGCAGGGCGTCCAGGCTCGCGAGCTCCTCCTTCCGGGAGACGAAGGACGGCACATCCGCGGGCAGCCGCGCCTCGCCGGAGCCGGCGGGCAGAGCGACCGACACCGTAGAGGTCGGCATGAGCGAGGGATCCTCGCGCAGCATGGCGGCGTGCAGGTCGTGGAGCTCCTTGCCCGGTTCCAGCCCCAGCTCGTCGATGGAGCTCTGGCGAGCCTGGCGGAACAGTCCCAGGGCCTCGGAGCGGCGACCGAGCCGGTAGTTGGCGAGCATCAGGATCGCTCGGGCGTGCTCGCGTAGCGGCTGCTCCTGGACGAGTCCGGACAGCTCGGACACGATCTCGCTGTACCTCTCCAGCTCCAGCTGGAGCTCGGCGTACTGCTCGTACGCGTTGAACCACTGCTGCTCCAGCAAGCTCGCCTCCTCCTGCAGCCGGGAGCTGGAGGTGTCAGCGAACGGCGTCCCCCGCCACAGGCCGAGCGCTTCCCTGAGCAGAGAGGCAGCCTCAGCCGTCCTCTGGTCCTGGGCGAGATGCCGAGCGGACTCCACCCGGGCCGCGAACTCGACCGCGTCGATGCGGTGGCTGCCGGACACGAGCATGTAGCCGGGAGTCGCGGTCACGATCACGTTCTCGTGGCAGCCCGCCTCCTGGAAAATCTTGCGGAGGCCGGCGACACAGATGGCGACCTGGTTGCGGCACGTGGTCGGCGGCGTACCACTCCACACGGCTTCGACGAGCCGGTCGACCGAGACGACCCGGTCGGGAGTGAGCAGCAGCACGGCCAGGACAGTCCGCTGGCGGAGCCCGGTTATGGCGAAGCGGGCGTGGTTCGCGATGACCTCAAGGGGGCCGAGTATGTGAAACCCGAGTGACCAGGACACGACTTACCGGCCTCCGTCGTCGTGGGCCGAGGCGGCCTGACCGCTGCTCCGCGAGGGGGCCCGCCCTCCTTCCCCGCATCGCCACCATTCCGCCGCCGCGCGCGGTATTTCGGCCTTAAATTCCGTTTTCTCCTGTGACAAGCTTCGATCCCTTCTCGCGATGGCAGAGCTCCCCGAGCCTGTTGAGCAGAAGTGATGGCAGCGTGCGGGATGCGACGCGTCACCGACCGCGCCGTGAACGGCAGCACCCCGTACACAGCGGCAGCGTCGGAGTCGTAGTTGTGACGAGGCCTGTGGCTGCGGCCGGCTTTGATGCGATCACGCGCGGCAGCGTGACAGCCCTTTCTGGCAATTCCCTGGCAATGAGCCAGGGAATGAGAACTCTCCAGCCTCACGGGCGCGTACTGGTGGAAGATCCCTGAGCTGTGCCGTCGTCTGGGCGGAGATCGACGCGACATGGTTGGGCGCAGCGGCTCCGTGCCTTACATCGCCGGGCTGACCAGTCCTGTCTGGTAAGCGATGACGACCAGTTGCGCACGGTCGCGCGCGCCCAGTTTCGCCATCGCGTGGCTGACATGGGTACGCGCGGTGGCCGGGCTCAGAAACAACTCGGCACCGATCTCGTTGTTGCTCAGGCCCTGTCCCACCAGGGCCAGCACTTCGCGCTCGCGCTCGGTCAGCACCGCGAGCCGATCCTCCGCAGCCTGCACAGCTGTTCGTCGCGCGGTGAACTGGCCGATGAGGCGTCGGGTGATCCGCGGCGCGAGCAACGCGTCTCCGGCCGCGATCACCCGGATGGCATGCAGGAGCTCGGCCGGTCCGGCGTCTTTGAGCAGGAAGCCGCTGGCGCCGGCCTGCAGGGCGTCGAAGACGTACTCGTCGGTGTCGTAGGTGGTGAGGATGAGGACGCGGACCTGCTCCAACCCGTGTATCCGGGTGATCTGGGCGGTGGCTTGAATCCCGTCCAGCTTCGGCATGCGGATGTCCATGAGGACGACGTCGGGGCGGGTGGCGCGGGCCCGTTCGACGGCTTCGGCGCCGTTGGTGGCCTCTCCCACCACCGTGATGTCGTCCTCGAGGTCGAGCAGGACCTTGAACCCGGATCGTACGAGACCCTCGTCATCGGCCAGCAGCACCCTGACCGGAGTGTTGGTCGACGCTGAGGCGGCCGCCGCGTTCATAGGCGCGACCCGGACGGCGCGAGGGGCAGCCGTGCCCTGACTTCGAACCCGCCGCCCGGAAGCGGCCCGGCGTCGAGTTCTCCGCCCAGCAGCCGGCAGCGCTCGCGCATGCCGACGATCCCGCGGCCGGGCTCGGCCGAGCCGCCCGTGCCGCTCGGATGCCGGGCCGGTAGGTGCGGGTCCGCGGAGTCACGACCTGGGGCGGCGCGGTGGCCCTCGTCGGTCACGCGGATCTCCAAGGTCTCGATACCGGGGTTCAGCACTACCGTCACGCGAGTCGGACCGACGTGGCGGACCACGTTGGTGATCGATTCCTGAATGATTCGGTAGGCGGCGCTTCCCACCGCGCTGGGCAATGGTGCCATGGGCGAGGTCTCTTCGAACTTGATATCGAGTCCCGCCTCACGTGCCTTGGCGGCCAGTTCGCCGATCTGCCCCAGCCCGGGGTACGGCACCCGCCCGTCGTCGTCACCGTCGTCATCACGCAGTACCCCGAGGATGGCCCGCATCTCCTGCAGCGCCCGAGAACTGGTCTGCTCGATGGCTCGCAGCGCCTCGCGCGCCACTTCCGGCCTCTTGTCGAGCACGTGCGCGGTGACGCCGGACTGGACGTTGATGATCGCTATGGCGTGCGCGACGGTGTCGTGGACCTCGCGCGCGATCCGGAGCCGTTCGGCGTCCACACGCGCCCGCGCTTCCTCCTCACGAGTCCGTTCGGCCAGCTCAGCGCGCTGCTGAGCTTCGGCCGCGATGACCTGCCGGGACCGGACGGACTCGCCGAGGGCCGCGCTCATGACCGACGCGCCGATCCGGAAGTACACCCAGCCGACGGCGGCGCGTGGCTCGATGTCGGCCGCGGCGACCAGCCAGCCGATGGCCAGCACCGAGGTGCCCACGCCGGCGATCACCAGCGACCGGCGACCGTCACCGTAGGCGGCGACGGTGTACAGGGCGACGAAGAGCCCGAGCCAACCGGGCCCGTCCGGGAAGTCGAGGCCGTAGTACACCAGGCTGGCGAGCGCGGCGGTGACGAACACCGGCACCGGCCACCGGCGGCGGACGGCGACGACCACACCACTGGCGACCAGCAGGACATATCCCAGGTTTCCGAAGTCGGTGAGGGGACGCTGTACCACCTCGCCGGCGTTGCGGACTATCGTGCCCTGAACCTGCATCACGGTGATGAAGAGCGCGAGTAACACGTCCTGCGCCCACGGCGGCAGGCGCAACGTCACCACGCGGTGTCCCATGCCGCGATCCTACGGTTCCCGCCTGCGAGAACACTCCGCCCAGACGCGCGACCGCCTACGGCGACGGGCGTACCGAGGCACGAGTCGTCTACGCAGAACTGCGTAGAGGCTGCCATCCGCCGGCGGAGGCCGCGCCTGCCTCGACGGCGCGACGATCGAGTCCGTGACACCCCTCCCAGGCGCTCGTCACCAGCACGTCGACCGGCAAAGGCCGAGGCACCGCGCTGCGCACGCTGCGAGCGCCCGTCATCCGACCGAAAGGAACCTCAATGTCCGTCCTGCTGGTGCTTGCCGCACAGGCGACCTCGCCAGTGTGTACGACGCAGGCAGAATGCGCGGCCCAGGGTGTGGATACTTTCATCGGAACCCCTGCGCGAATCTGGGCCAGTGTGGCCGCACTGGTGGCGCTGGGCGGCGTGGTCATCGGCTGGCTGGCGCTGCGCTCCGTCCGTCCTACCGGCAACGGCGGGAGGAGGGGAGCCATCGTGGCCCTGGTGGTGGGGCTGACCGGCGGGCTCAACGGCGCGGTGAAGCTGGCTGTCGCCGACGGCGGTCTCGGCACCGGCAACGGAGTGTTCGGGGCGGCCGTGGCCCTGGTGCTGGGGCTGGCCGGTGCGGTCCTCGGCAGGCTGGCGCTGACCCGCTCCCGCCAACCCGAGCTGAGCGACTGACCCCAGCGATTACAAGCCCGCGATCGAGACG
The DNA here is from genome assembly GCF_020215705.1 of Nonomuraea aurantiaca. Classification (GTDB taxonomy): domain Bacteria; phylum Actinomycetota; class Actinomycetes; order Streptosporangiales; family Streptosporangiaceae; genus Nonomuraea; species Nonomuraea aurantiaca. Next base: position 101,113 of record NZ_JAIWNB010000031.1, read on the forward strand.
CTCGATCCGCTTCTGTTCGCCTGTACGTACGTACGGGATGACCCCCACCCTGCCCTACCAATCCGGCACCTACGCCATGGCCGCGGTCAACGTCTGCCGAAAGGTGAACGCCGCAGCTGCTACAGCAGGAGGCTGACGTGTTACACGTGATCGGCGCGGGATTCCCGCGTACCGGAACCAGATCGATGAAGGCGGCGCTGGAAAGGCTCGGATTCGGTCCCTGCTACCACATGGCCGAAATCGGGGGCAATCCCGGCCACGTCGACCGCTGGCTGCCCGCCGCCTCCGGTCTGCCGCTGGACTGGGACAGCGTGCTCAACGGCTACCGATCCACCCAGGACTGGCCGGCCAGCTTCTTCTGGCGCGAGCAGGCGGAGGTCTACCCGGATGCCAAGGTCATCCTGACCGTCCGCGATCCGCATCGCTGGTACCTCAGCATGCAGACTCTGATCGCCACCCGCCGGGACGTGCCGCCGGATCTGCCCGAAGCGGGGGCCGCGATACTCAGGACGATGGAGAGGCTCCGCCCGGTTCTCGATCTCATCGGAGAGTCCACCTTCGGCGACACCTGGGACTTGCAGCGGGGCATGCCCGATGAGGAGATCGCGGTAGCGGCGTTCCACCGTCACCTGGCCGTTGTCCAGGAGAGCCTGCCCGCGGATCGCCTCCTGGTGTTCGACGTCCGCGAGGGCTGGGAGCCGCTGTGCCGGTTCCTGGGCGTCGACGCTCCCGCCGGCGAGCCGTTCCCGCACCTCAACGAGTCCGAAACCATGCAGCGCGCGCTGCGACAACTGCTGACCGATGGCAGCATCGACTCGGCCTTCATTTCCGGCACGCACGACTGAACGGGCATCACCGCGCCTTGCCGCTTGACCGTCCTGCTGCCATCCGCGCTGTCGCATCGACGGCGCTGATCGATTCCGTCGCCCCCAGGCGCTCCCGCTCGTCACCGGCCCCTCGACCGGCATAGGCGATCCACCGCGCTGGACACGCTGCCGACGCCCATCATCCGACCGAAAGGAACCTCATGTCCGTCCCTCACCTGCAAGCCGTCCTACTGGGAATTTTGGGGCACGCCACACCGTCAGCCGCGCATGTTCTGGTCCAGCCCGTCGGTGCTTACACCCTGACCACCGGGCGTCTTTGGTCCGTGGTGGGCGCGTTGCTGGGGCTGGCCGGCATCGTCATCGGCGGGCTGGCTCTGGCCCGCTCCGTCCGTCGTGTCGGCAATGGCAGGAGGAGGGGAGCCATCGTGGCCTTGGCTGTGGGGCTGGCCGGCGTGGTCATCGGCGGGCTGGTCGTGGGCGCCGCCGACGGTGGTCCCGGCACCGGCTACGGAATAGTCGGGGGCTACGTGGACCTGGTGGTCGGGCCGATCGCCATGGTCCTCGGTGGGCTGGCTCTGGCCCGCTCCCGCCGCACCACCTGACCCGGCGCCTATGTCGTTTTCCAACGGCACCGCATCAACCCGGCTGCCAGGCCTGCACTGATCGGTGCCCGACCCCGTGCCAGCCGACAGGTCAGCCCTTGGATGCCGGCGACGCGACGGTCTCAGTACAGTGTGGGAGTGGCAGGTGAGCAGCTGAGCGCTCGGGTGGACAGCTGGATCTGGTCGGTGCGGCTGACCAGAACTCGTTCGATCGCGTCGGACGCCTGCCGGGGCGGACACGTCCGGGTCAACGGGGTGCGGGTCAAGCCCTCGCACGCCGTCCGGGTCGGTGACGAGGTCCGACTCCGGCACGATGGGCACGAACGCATCGCGGTCGTCTCCCGAATCATCACCAAACGCGTCGGCGCCACCGTCGCCGCCGAGTGCTACGTCGACAAGAGCCCTCCGCCTCCGCCGCGCGAGGAGACCGTGACAGTGGCCGTACGGGCTCGTGGCGCAGGCCGTCCCACCAAACGCGAACGCCGCAGCATCGACAAGCTGCTCGGACGCCCGACGGCGGAGGGGCGGGGCGCCGGGCCCGACCCGGAGTGAACGGGCATGCCGCATCGAACAGGCGGCCATTTTGCAAACAGGTCACCCCATGACAATCGACCAGCTACACGGCGTTACAGGCCCGAATCTCAAGATCTCTGAATGTAGTACCAGGCGACGATTGTTTCTATTGTCGCTGAAACCGCCCTCTGTCCGCCGAGAGCTCGGCCGACAGAGGGCGGCGCAGCAGACACTACTGCTCATCCGAAATTAGCAGAGTCTGCCTGTGTACCATGCTCCGAGGTAGTCGGGGTACCAGCCGAGATAATGATCCCCCGGGCCGACACACTTATCGTAGTCTTTGATTCCGCCTATATTCCACCGATCGACGCGGATGACGACATTAGTCTCTCCGCAGTGGTTGTAATACAACTGGTCGAGGTTCCAGTGTTCGCCGCACGGAGTGTCTTGAGCGCTATTTGCCAACGACGCCTCGCCGGTTGTGGTCGCCTGGGCGCTCGCAGCTGCCGGCGTCAGTCCGATGGACGCCATTACCGCTGCACTCGCGAGCAATGTCCGAACATTTCGGTTCATTCTACCTCCTTGGTCTGATCGACTTCCTGAACGCGGTTCGCTGATCGGTTCGGTTCAGGGATAAAGTTGTACCACTGTGGAAGCGCTGGCCACTGATGCACAGGTTCGAAAGTCCGTGATCATCGCGCAGAGGCCCGCCCATCTCAGGAATGAGAGTAGGTTTACCCATGGCATTCCGCTATCCAGATCGCGCTGCCGGAGTTGTGCTTTCCGGATAGAGGTGAATGTAGTACCTGGCCGTGCCGGGCATCTGTTCCGCGGTTCATCGAAAGGCCCTCATGGCTCACCCGACCGACCTGTACGATCTGCTGGTCTCCTTCGGAGTCGACAGCGAGGAGTATTCGGGCTTCCACCTGTTGTGGGCGGAGGGAATGGGCGGCAACGAGTTGTGCCGTCGTCTGGGCGGCGACCCGGCAAGCGCGTTCCGGTGCGACATCAACAACCTGGCGCGACCCGAAGCTGAGCCGGGCCCCGGCATGTGGGCCGGTACAGCCAACCGCTGGGCACAGGCCCTACTGTTCGACCTTTACCGCTCACCGCTGTCCTTCCGGGTCGGCTTGCGGATCGGCGAAGTCGGCCGGGGACCAGGTCAGCCGGCCGGAGCGGAGGTCGTCGATCAGGCCGGCCAGCCAGCGCTCCTCGGCGACGGCCACCGCATGCAGATATTCGAGTTCGAGCAGGCCGGCCCGGTGCAGACCCCCCTCGGCCTGACCGGTCAGCGCGGTCTGCAGTTCCGCCACCGACGCCGTGACGGCCGTACGCCGGCGCTCCAGTAGGTCGGGGATCTCCTCGGGCGAAAGCAGCAGCAGGTGGGACAGCGCCGCCGGAAACTGCGGGAACTCCCGCTTCGGAACCGTGAGCAGGTCCACCAGCCATTCACGGGCAGCCTCACGGCCGGCGTCAGTGACCTCATAGACGGTCCGCTCGGGGTAGGCGTGGTCCCGCTCGGTGTCCAGCACCGCCACCAGGCCGGCCTCCGCGAGCCGGTCGATCGTCCGGTAGAGGCTCGTCCGCTGCTCGACGTTGACGACCAGATCCTTCCCCCAGTCCTTGATCAGCCGCTGGATCCCGTACGGATGCAGGGGCTTGTAGTGCAGCAGCGCCAGGACGGTGAGAGCCAGCGGCGAACCTCGGAACGCAGTACCCATGTCACCGACACTACTCCGAAAACTACTAGTTGACGTGCTACTAGTTTCAATGCAACTATCGCAATCATGCAGCAGAACACCGTGAAGACAGCACTCGTCATCGGCGGCGGGATCGCCGGGCCGGTCACCGCGATGGCCCTGCAGAAGGCGGGCATCGACGCCGCCGTCTACGAGGCGTACGAGAAGACCGCCGACGGGGTCGGTGGTGGCATGAGCCTCGCCCCCAACGGAGTCGACGCGCTGGACGCGATCGACTGCGCCGACCTGATCCGCCCGCTCGGCGCGCCGATGACCGGCATCGTGCTCCAGGACTGGAAGGGTCGTCCGCTCGCCGAGTTCGGCAACCCGCCCGGGATCCGGCCGATGCAGTTCGTCTGGCGCGACGAGCTCTATCGGGTGCTGCACGACGAGGCCGCGCGGCGCGGTGTCAGAACCGAGCACGGCAAGCGCCTCGTCCGGGCCGAGGAGACCGCCGACGGGGTGACCGCGCACTTCGCGGACGGCACCCAGGCCACCGCCGACATCCTCATCGGCTGCGACGGCATCCGCTCGACCGTCCGCTCCCTCATCGACCCGGCCGCACCGGGACCGCAGTACGCAGGTCTGATCAGCTTCGGCGCCCGCGTCCGGGCACCGGGGATCCCCTCGACCGGAGGCAAGATGCCGATGACCTTCGGCAAGAAGGCGTTCTTCGGCTACCAGGTCTTCGGCGCGGACGACGCCGTCTGGTTCGCGAACCTCCCGCACCCCGAGCCGATGACCGCCGCCGAGGTCCAGGCGGCCCCGGCCGCCAAGTGGCTGCCGATCCTGGCGGAGAAGTTCGCCGCCGACGGCACCCCGGCGCGGGACCTGATCGAGCGGACCGATCCGTCGGACGTGGTGATCGTCGGCCCGATGGAGAACATGTTACCCACAACCGTCACGTGGAGCCGGGGCCGAATCGTGCTGGTCGGCGACGCGGTGCACGCGCCGTCGTCCAGTTCGGGGCAGGGCGCGTCCCTGTCGATCGAGAGCGCGATCCAGCTCGCCCGCTGCCTACGCGACCTCCCCTATGCCGAGGCGTTCGCCGCCTATGAGGCCGAGCGCCGTCCCCGGGTCGAGCGGGTCATCAAGGAGACGGCCCGCAAGAACGCCAGCAAGGCGGCGGGGCCGATCGGTCGCGTCGTCAACGCGTACGCGATCCGGATCTTCGGCAAACTGGGCAAGCCCGAGAAGATGACCTGGATCTTCGACTACCGGATCGACTGGGACACCAAGGTGACCGGATGATCGCAAGGGCTCATATGGGCTGTTAACGAGTGCCTCCCGTCCTGCCGAATCACTCCGACCCGGAGTGAACGGGCATGTCGCATCGAATAGGTAGGCCGCCAGTCCAGCCCGTGCTCCAGGGCCAGAGGGAGGCCCAGCATCCACACGGCTGTCGGCCCCCGGACATATCGTGATCCGATGGCTTTATCCGATCTCGATCGCGAGATGGTCCTGGCGGCCATCGAGGAGTACGACCAACTAGGCCGCGACGCCTTCCTGGAGCGGTACGGCTACCGAGCAGCACGCGACTACTTCATCATCCACAACGGCCGCCGCTACGACTCCAAGGCCATCGCCGGCGTGGCACACCGCGATGTCGACGGGCATCCGCTTCGCGCTTCGGAGTTCTCCGGAGGGGCCGCAACGGTCGGCAGGGTCCTTGGCCACCTCGGATTCCTCATCACTTCGCGCCAAGACGCGTCGCCTGCCGCTGCATTCCTCGAAAAGCTGAGAAACCTCGACACCGCCGTCTCGAACGGCCGCCCCAAACGGCACCAGCCGCTCACCTTGCTGTGGGCCCTCGGCCGCGCCGCACACCGAGCGGAACGCCTTGTTCCATGGAATGCCACACGAGCCGAGATCAGCGCACTCATCAGAGAGTTCGGCCTGCCGGGCGACCGGCCCACCCCTGAATACCCGGTCCTAAAGCTCACGCACTTCGGGCTATGGACACTGCCCGACCACCCGGAGCCGCCTCGCCCCAGCGGCAGCCCACCTCTAGGGTGGATGAGCCGAAACCAGCCGGTCTCCGGTCTACGCGAGTGGGTGTACGACCTGGTGACGGAGGACCAGGCGGTACGGTCTCAAGCAAGCGCGTACCTCTTGAGCACGTACTTCCCAGACGAGGATCAGAACGCGCTGCTCGTACGCGTCGGTCTGAGCGATCTCGACAATGAGCCACTCCCGCCGCACGACGACGTCCATGCACCTGAACGCCGCCCGACCACGGTCAAGCGGATCGTCCGGGACAGCGCGCTCTCACTGCTGATCAAGACCCTGCACGATCACGCCTGCCAGATGTGCGGAGTCCGGCTGCTGCTCCCTAACGGCCCATACGCCGAGGGAGCGCATATCCGCCCGCTCGGCAGTCCGCACGACGGCTACGACGTGACAGGCAATCTCCTCTGCCTCTGCCCCAACGACCACGTGCTCTTCGACCAGGGCGCAATCATCGTCAAGGACGACCTCACGGTGATCAACCGGATCACCGGCGAGTCGAGGGGCCTGTTGCGCACCGCTCTCGGGCACGACATCGATCCGCAATATCTGAGGTACCACCGCAATTTGTACTGACTCATAACACGTGCTCAGCCTGCGATCGAAACCGTCGGATCTCTCCGTCATGATCCCCCTGCGACGAGCTCAACAGTCGCGGCCGAGGTGAGACACGAACATAAGCTGGCCTCGCCCGAGAGGATCAACGCCCACATGCGTTCGGCCACCTGGCGGCGCCACGGGCCGGCGTATGACTCGCGAGGAGACGATCCCTGGTCCTTACGACGGATTCGATAGTTGCCGCCGCAAGCCAGGAGCTCGTAAACGACGGTGCTGCATGAGCAGGTGTATTCGAGGATCCGGCAGCGGGACGGGTTGTCCGTGGTCCACTCCAGAAGGGTCTTCGGACCGTCTGTCCGGTGGGGTGGGTGCGGAGCAAGTCCAGGGCACGGCCATGCCTTCGTCACCAGCCCTGTGGGTGGGGCCAGGACGCCAGCCGCTCGCTTCGCGTCCGTCATGGCCTCAACGCACCTCATCCAGCGCTCCAGGCTGTTGCCTGATCTTCAGCCGGGCCCAGACGATCTTCCCGCCCGTGCTCAGCCATCGATAGCCCCACTCCGCGGCTGTCTTGTCGACCACCTGCAGCCCTCGTCCGCCCACCTCCGAGGCGCTGGGATGGCCGATTCTCGGCGGCTTAAGACTGGGATCCCACACCTCTATGACCACGTCATCGGCTGTGCGGTGGAGGGCGATCCACACGTGTCGATCACATCCGGCGAGTATCCCGAACATCTCGATTTCTGCTTCACGAGCTACTTCGCTTAGCTCGACCGCTTTTATGCCATTGGTCACCAGCTCACTGCCGACGAGCCTGGCATCGTCGATCAGCTTCTCGCACCCCCACCTCTCCAGCACCAGCGCGACATACCTGCGCGCGATCGACACAGATACCGGAAAAGCTGGTAGCTCAATGCAGTCGTGTAGATTCGCCCCCTTCTTTGCTTCCCTGTTCATATCGTGTCCTCGAAGACGGCCGACCGAATCCGCACTCGCTGAGGCCAGCGATACCTGCATGTCCCGTTCATGGCCCGCACCGCCTTCTGCCTGCCGATCAAGCTCCGGATGTACGAGCCTGGCGGCCTCTCTACGAGCCGAGCAGTGCGCGTCCATCTCGCCGACCACCTCCGCATGGGACTGGAAATCCGTTCACCGCACGCGACGGAAGCCCCGTCTTTCGTTGCTGCGTGGAACCCAAGCATGAGCAATATCGGCGAACAGCAGAGCCTCCACCTCACGAAACTGGATGACAAAAGGAGGCGCAAAGCCTGTATTATCTGTCACGCACCTGTCGTTCTATTACTGCAGCCCGGGATATTCCATGGGCGACTGGCATGATGATCGGAGGGCAGGGTGGATACCGACAACAGCGATCAGATGTCACCGCGGGCGCGCTTCGCTTCCGACCTGGAGCGCTACCGGAAGAAGGCGAAGCTTTCTCAAATATCACTAAGCGTCCGGATGCGATGTCATACCTCTCTTATCAGCCATGTCGAACGAGGGCGCCGGACGCCGACACTGGGGTTCGCCGAAGCGGCCGATCAGGCTTTCGACCTTGACGGGCATTTCGCAAAGCTTTATAGGCAAATAACCCATTCACCCACTCTCGGTTGGTTTGCACGCTGGGTGGAGGAGATAGAGCCGCAGGCGGTCATCCTTCAGTCATGGGATCCGCTCCTTGTACCCGGACTACTCCAGACCCCGGAGTACGCGCGAGCGATCTTCTCCACGACGTCCCCTCCCGACCGGGCGGAGGAACGGGTTCAGGCTCGTACGCGACGCATGCAGATCTTCGACAGTCCAACCCCGCCAGTCTTCCTGGCATTGATCGAAGACAGCGTGCTGCATCGTCCGATCGGAGGGCCAGAGATCCTCTTGAACCAGCTTCGCCATCTGCAAGAGCTCTCCCGGCATCCACGAATTACTGTCCAGCTAGTGCCTACCACTGCTGGCTGCGTGGCTGGGACGATGAGCGCGTTCGCGCTGGCGCGTCTACGCGACGGCTCTGAGGTTGTCTCAGCCGACTCGGTCCTGTCTGGCCAAGTCACCGGCGATCACGATGCAGTCGCGCAGCTCAAGGTGAGATATGACAACATCAGAGCGGACGCACTTCCACATACAGTGTCGCAACAGGCCATAGAGGATGCGATAAAGAAATGGGCGAACTGAACCTTGGCAAGGCGGAGTGGCGCAAGGCGACCGCCAGCGGTGACAACGGCCAATGCGTTGAAGTGGCAACCAATCTGCCCAACGTCGTAGCGGTGCGCGACAGCAAGAACCCCACCGGGCCTGCCTTGATCTTCACGCGTGATGAGTGGGCGGCGTTCCTGCACGGAGCGGCTCACGGCGAGTTCGACATCTGATCTTAAAGGCCCTCGCGGGTTCACGGTTTGCTAGGCGGGGGGCCGCCATCGGCGTGGCGGGGCTCTGCCCGCCGGTTGCGCCCAGTGGGTCAGCGCTGCTCAGGGCTTGTCGGCCGTCACCTGGCACGCGGCCGGCGTACGGGCTGCTGCTCTTCGCCTCCCGCACCACCTGGCCGTCGATCCTAATACGGCACTCCACCGCACCCTCGGCGCCGTTATGCACCCACTGGTACAGGTACGGCTGGGTCCCGTCCTCTCAGCCGATCAGTTCCCGGCCGCCGCCTCCAGCACGAAGACGGGGATCACCCGATCGGTCTTCTCCTGGTATTCGGCGTACGGCGGATACGCGGCGACCGCGCGCTTCCACCACTCGGCCTTCTCGTCCCCGGTGATCTCACGGACCGTCATGTCCTGACGTACGGACCCGTCCTGGAGTTCCACGTGCGGGTCAGCCTTGAGGTTGAAGTACCAGACCGGGTGGCTCGGGAAGCCGCCCTTCGAGGCCACGGCGGCGTACCGTCCTTCGTGCTCCACGCGCATCAGCGGGATCTTGCGGAGCTTGCCGCTCTTCGCGCCGCGCGTCGTGAGAATGACGACGGGCAGTCCCGTGTCCCAGAGCGTCGCCCCCTGCGTCCCGTCCGAGCTCTCGTACAGCTCGACCTGTTCGCGCACCCACTGCGCCGGACTCGGCACGTACTCGCCCTCAAGAGGCATCACGGCCATCCCATCGTTGCCTACCGATGATGTTGCGCAGTTCAACACCACCACCGCGCGGATTCATCCTCACCACACTGCCAGCAAGTGTCCCGCCCGGCGCGCCCAAGAAACAGCCCTTAGCTGCGGAACATGCGCAGAGAGCGGATGAGCATGGCCAGGTGGGAGGAGCGGTGGCGATCGGCGACGATCCAGCACAGGGCGACGATCGCCACCACCGCGGTGAGGAGGAGGACGGCCAGGACTGAGCTGCTGACCATAGCCAGTGTGGCGATGACCGCCAGTCCGCCTGCCGTCTTGGTCTTGGTCATGAGCTGGCCTTCTCGCGGCTGGAGGAACGCAGTTCGGCGTGCAGGCGTCCGGCGCGGATGAGGATGCGCAGGGAGTAGGAGAGCAGGTGCCGCCAGCGGGCACCTTCGTGGGCCAGGTCGTGCAGTTCGACGCTGAACTCCTCGGCGTAGCGCTCCCGGTACGGGCCGGGCAACAGCGCCGCCGCGACCGCCACCAGGTGTCCCGGCATGCGTTCCAGGGTGACGCCGAACCGCTCCACGGGCACGACCCACCGACGATAGGCGACCATCCGAACGGCGGCCACCACTAGAACCACGGGGGTCGACACGGCGACGGCGACAGCGAAGAGGGCGAGGTACACCAGGGTGAGCGCGCCGGCGATGACGAGGGCCACGCACAGCTCGCAGGCGTACACCAGCGCTCTGATCAGGACGGCGGCAAGCACGCAGGCGAGCAGGCACTGAACGACCAGCAGCTGGTCGCGGCCGACCGCGGCGGATAGAAGGGTGAGATCGACACCAGGCAGATCTCGCACGCCGTCGACGACGTACCCCGTGAGGGTGCCCAAGTCCGTCCCAGGCAGCGGTCGCGGGCGCAAGCGCGCGTCGGCGACGGCCAGAAGGATGGCCAACCCGGCCGTGAGGAGCACGACACGAACCAGTGCTCGTTCCAGCCTGGCGCAGGTCGTGACGAAGCCGATGCGGTCGGCACGGGTGACACGGTACGCAACCATGAGGTCCCAGGCCTGCTTCAGGCTCCTGGCCAGAGCAAGTGCCAGGACGCAGGCGAACAGGCACTGAGCGACCAGCGACTGGTCGCGGCCGACCGCGGCGGGCAGGAGGGTGAGATCGACGCCAGGCAGATCTCGCACGCCGTCGACGACGTACCCCGCGAGGGTGCCCAGATCCGTACCGGGCAGCGGTCGCGGGCGCAAGCGCGCGTCGGCGACGGCCAGAAGGATGGCCAACCCGGCCGTGAGGAGCACGACACGGACCAGTGCTCTTGGCCTGGCGAGGCCGGTGAACCATCGGCGGTGGGGGTCACGTGCGACGATGCGCTCGAGCATGCTGTCACTCCGGTCCCGCAGCCGGCCCAGAGTCTCGTCGATGCCAACGAAGGCGTCACCGAAGAGGGCGCCAAGCGCGACCTGGCCTTCCAGCCCCCGGTCCACGCGTGAGGGCGGCGAATAGCGAGGCCTGCGGGAGCTGCGTCGCGCAGGCCGACGGCGAGAGTAGGGGCGCGTAGCAGGACGCCTCGCGGCCCGTCCCAGGCTCACCCGTGACCCCCGACTTGTCCCGGCCGCAGCAGGGACGAGGGCAGAGCCATCCTGCCGACCGGGCTGCGGGCTGCGGCGAGAGCGATACGCGACCGCTCGGCCCCATCAGCGGTGAGCCGGTAGTAGCGCCGTCGGGGACGGCCCTCCTGCCGGGGGTCGGCCTCCTCCCACCACGACTCGACCCAGCCGTAACCTTCCAGCCGAGCCAAGATGGGATGGATTGTGCCGCTCGGCAGGTCGGCTGCCGAGCAGATCTCGAGCCCGTAACGCTCGCGCGCCGGGTCTTCCAGCAGCACCCGCAGCACGAGCTGCGTCGGCATAGTCATTCTAGGAGCTGAACCCACAGTCGTATTCTACTTAGCCCATGGTAGAGGTCAACCCACCATGGCGATGGAAGCCGGCGCCGAACATCCGGGCAAGGGCGGTGACCCTCCTACCGCAGGCCAAGGCGGGGAAGGATCAGGGGCAAGACGATCAGGGTGGCGTCGTGACCGCCTGGTTTAGACGCTGCGGAGCAGCGATGGTGGATACACAGGGATGACGTGACGCGACTGGAGCGCGAGTCCTTCGACAGGCCATTTCGGGGCTAGTCGCGGCAGGCTTCGAGCGAACGCGCCGACTTGACCAGGAGGTCATGTGGACAGCACGGTGTGGGTTGCGATCTTGACAGGTGGGACGGCGATCCTGGCGGGATGGGTGACCAGCCTGGGGAACGCTCGCGCAGCACGAATCCAAGCCGAAGCGTCCGCTAGAGCTCAACATCATGCCCAGATTCGTGAAGCACGTCGGACGGCCTACCTCGAGTTCTTGGAGCAGGCCCACATCACGGGCGAGCTCTACTACAGGCTCGGCGACGTCTACATTCAACTGGCACAGCCGGACGAGCAGTTAGAGAAGATTCAGGAATTACGTAATGCCCTGCGGGACGCCTATGATCCGCTGGCACGATGCGCCAGGGTGGTTCTCCTCGAAGGGCCAGAAGCCGTCGCCGCAAGGGCAGAAGCCGTCATACAGGCGACCACGGATGCCAACGGAGCGCTGTGGTACATCGCACAAGGCGCCCCCGAAGGGCGTTCCCGCTTCGACAGCGCCCACCAGGTGTTCCGTGACCGGCTGGAGATCTTCATCGAAACGGCCCGAGCAACCATAGGCACCCCGTAGCGGTTTGCCCGGGGCGCTCTTCTCCACCGAACCCTTCGTACGCTGGCCTGCGATTTCTTAGCCGCCAATCTCGGCCTTCAACGCCTTTGATGGGTCGAATACGCGCTGTAGGACCATGACCACGGGATATCGACCAGCCTTCGAGCACGATCCACTCCATTATCGACCACCTGGGGTGGGCGAATTTCAGGTAGCTCGCAACCGGAAGGTCCTATCAGGTTGAACCGCTCTCAGGACGGCGTGCGTACATCTCGTCGAACCCCATATCCGTCGGGCAGGAAGCCTCCGGGTGGATCCGGATGAGAGATAGCCTGCGCATGTCCTCTGAAGATGCCGGAGGCCGGTCATGACCGAGCCACCCCTTGAGCTGCAACCCAAGCCGTTCGACAGCCAATACTCCGGAATCAACCCGGACGTGATGGACCGGTTCGAGCCCCTGTTCTCCTGGGCCCGTCACCTGCTGCGGCGGAATGAGCCTGCGGTGCGGCGAGCCCTGGAGAAGCTGGAGGTGGACGTCTCGGGGCTGAGCGCGATGCGGGAGGCGGAGATCTGGATCCGCGGCAAGCAGGGCGAGCTGCGGCGGCGCAATGACACGATCAAGGCGATGAACGACACGTGGATGGTGTCGTCCGGGACCGGCCTGATCGGATTCGACGAGGACTTGCACAGGAAGGTCTCCTACGACCCGGATGCATACGCGGCGGCGCTCTACCTTCGCGAGAGCGCGAAGAGTTCCGAAGTGAACAAGCAGGCTCTCGCCCAATTGGAGAAACACGCGAAGGATCCGCAGTTCGCTCTCAAGCTCCTGAACGCGCTGGGGCCGGAGAAGTTCAACGAAGTGGCCGCCGCAGCCGTGCTCAATGAGAGCGACAAAGACGCACAGCGCCTGCTGGCCGCTCTCGGCACGGCGCTAGGTGCGGCTAGCGCACAACTCAGCTCCGACTGGCGGCAACGGCTGACCGCGAACTTCAAGCTGGGCCCCCATCGGGGACTCGCCCGGGCCCTCGCCTATGGGACCTACAACAGCGCGTTCCTGCCGGAGGTGGCCAAGAAGCTGGACGCCGCCGAACGGAGTTCCCTTCACTCCGCCGCTCACCGACGGCACCCGATGGCGGACGTAATGGAGGCGCTGAGGAAGAACCCACAAGCGGCCCAGGACTTTTTCAACAGCGGCGACACGCTGAAGTACTACACGACCGTGCACGAGCTGGGCGACGGCGGCATCGCGGTGGGCAAGGCACTGGAGGCGGCCACGATCACGTTCCGGGACCACAGCGGGTCAGAGGCCCGCCCGTCCTCGGGATATGTGTCGGCCAAACTGGTCTCATATGTCGTCCACCTCGAATATGAGCGGATCAAGGCAGGCGCTCCCGAAAAATCGCTGGTGGCGCCCCTTTCCATCGGACGCATCCTGGCGGCTTACATTCCCGACGTCGCCCGAGTGGCAGCGATGCCGGGCATCGAGAAACCGGGTGTGTACATGGAGGACAATCCGAGTCTGCCCGGCCGGGAGGAGTGGGGTGCGCAGTTCTCCAAGGAAGAACTACGCACCGTTATCAGGGAAGCGTTCAAAGCCGACGACAAGGCTCTCGCGCTCGTCACGGCAGCTCAGACGGCCTGGGCATCCAGGCTGCTCGACAACGGTGTGGGCGTGCTGGCAACAAAGCAGGGCACCGGAGGTCTGAGCAACGCTGCCCAAGAGGCCGGCGCCAGCTTCGGCCTCATCATGGACGCGGGCAACATCGCCAAAATTGACCTGGCCAAGGATATGGACGAGAGCCAGAAGCGCAATGTGAAGGCCCTTTTGGCCGTCGTCAACACCGGACTCGCCTTCCCACAAAGTGCGAGTTGGCCGATCGGGGCAGGAGTCCTTGGAGCCTGGAGTGGCATGATCGAGGACAGTGTCAAGGGTACCGCGGAGAAAGCCGCCGTGTTCGAGGCAAACACCACCCTCGAGCAGACTCGAGCGCTCCTCCATCAGCTCGGTGCCCAGGCCATGCTCAACCACGGCCTGTTCGGCTCCTCCAACCCTCCTGCCAAAACTCATCCGTGGGCCTCGCTCAGCGATCTCCAACCCGGAGATGACCCACTAAAGGCTCCCAACAATTTCCTCACGAAGGATGGCCGGCTGATGACCCCCGATGAGATGAGTGAAGGAACCGGGAAACGGTTAAACGCCTATCAGGCCTGGCTTTATCGGCAGACGAAGAACAACCCGTGGCTGGAGCTAGGGGTCCAGAGCCGACTCAACGAAGGTTACAATCTCGGCATATCGGCATACAGGTAATCATGAAAAGCTTAGTCTTGCGGGCGATGATGGCCGTGGTCGCGGTGATCGGGATGAGTGCCTGCGCTGGGAAACCTCCCGAGAAGGTCGACGCATCCCCGCTTTCGACGGCGTACGCACCGCCCTTCATCTGCAACTACGTCCCCAAGACCGCCATAGAGCAAATGACCGGCGTACGCGACCCGCTGGCAACCGGCTCCCTGAATCTGGCAGCGAAGAACCAACCCGCCATCGGCGCCTGCTCCATCTTCCAGAACAGCGGCGACAAGCCTTCCATCCTCCGCATCATGCTCGATACCGCAGGCTCACGTGGGCAGATCGACGAACAACTCCGGGACGGTTCGAAACCGCTGCCCTCGATAGTTCCCGACGGATTCGGTTACTACGTGAAGGACACCGACATGGAGACCCGGGTGGGTTCCGTGCTGGTGCGCGGCAAGGTGCGGCTAGGCATCGAACTCGTACGCGGTGCCAAGGGCCGCGACAACGAGGCGGACGTGGTGGCGTTGATGAAACTGATCGCCCCCAAACTCATCATGGGCACAGGAACTCCTCCTCCTGACACGAAGGATTGAGCCATGGCCGACATGGTCCCCAACCCCCTGCTGCCTGCTTTAAAGGACGCGCTGCGCACGATCGAGCCGCTGATCCACGATATGCAGCAGGCGCTCGCCAATCGCGCCAAGGACTTCCACTCCGGCCGCATCTGGACCGGTCCGGTAGCCAAGGAGTTCGACGGCGAACTCGACCGGCAGACAGGACGCGTCATACATGCCGGTGAAACCATCCTGAACGACCTCCGCCTGCAGATCACCCGCACCGCCGAAATGGTCACCGAGCAAGACGCCTTGCGGCTGATCCGCCGATACGACCTGTAATGACGCGCTTGGCCTCGCGTCCAGGCTCTGCTTGTCTGTGTTGCGATGGCGTTGAGGTCATCTGGGTCACGCCCTACTTGTCGGGCCGAGACGACCGCATGCGATGACCCAACGACATAGGGCACGTTTGTAGATCTCGGGGTCGAATCCATCCCGGAAGAGCTGAGCGGACTACAGATGCTCAACCAGGCGGCGAGCATCGCGCAGCGGTAGTCGGCCTGCGGAACCGGCCGCGATCACGAATCGTCCAGAGATCGGGTTGACTCTCGGGTTACCGGAGGCCCGATGGTGGTGTGGTGGACGACGAGTTGATGACAATCGGCCGGTTCGCCCGGCTGACGGGGTTGTCGGTCGGCACGCTGCGGCGCTACGACGAGGTTGGCCTGCTGTCGCCGGCATCGGTGGATCCCGCCACCGGGTACCGCCGGTACCGCATGGCGCAGGCCGAACGGGCCCGGCAGATCCGCATGCTGCGATGGGACGACCTGCCGATCGAGGAGATCCGCCAGGTCATCGACGACCAAACCGGAGCCACGACCCGCCAAGTCCTGGCCCGGCACCAGCGCCGCCTGCAACGCCAGCAAGACTTGCTGACCGCCAGGATCGGCGACACCACCCGCTTCCTGCAGGAAGGAATCACGATGCCCGTAGTCAAGGCCGGTTGCCGACCCGTCCAGCTCAAGATCGCCGTTGACGACCTCGACGCCGCAGTCGCGTTCTACGTTAAGGCGTTCGACTTCCGCTACGACGTGGCTCGGCGTACCCAAGAAGCGGATTACTCCGCGTTCCTGTTCGGCACATACGGTCAGAACGACTTCTTCCTGGTACACCTCATCGTCGGCCGGGAGCGCATGGACCAGCCGGGCACGTCGACGTTCGGGCTGCTGACCGAGGACATCGACACGTACCACGCCCGCGCCATCGACGCCGGCGCAACCGAGGCCGTTGCCCCGCACGACGCCGAAGGGATGCCCCGTTGCTCGGCGATCCGTGACCCCAGCGGCAACTGGATCTGGCTCTACCAAGCCTGACCCATAGGCTCAGCCTCCTGCCCCGAAGTGTCAGGTGTGCCTGGGCTACTGATCAAATCGCGCCGCTACGGAAACACCTACGCGACCGACCGCCACCGCACCGACCGGCTCACCGTGACCGGGGAGGTGCCGATCGTCCACCTGGACGCCATTGCGGACCTCCGAATCAGCCCGCCCCGTGGCTCGTCGTCCGGCTCTGGATGCCTCGCCTGGGCTGCGAGCAACGCTCCCGCCAATGCTGCGACACCTCCGTCCGCCTCCAGGCATCGGACGAGCCGCTCGCCGACCTGAACCCCAACGACGAGGGCCTGTTGTTCTGCCGCTTCCGCAAGGATCAGGCCACCCCACATGAGATCGCCGAGCAAACCGCCAGCACCTTCTTAAAACAGTGCGCGGCCACCCCGCAGTCACCGTGCCTGACCCGTAAGGATCTGCATCCACAGCGTCCGCGCAGCGCAAGCGGACATCCACACACTTTCAAGGATGTCCGCAGGCTCGTCGAACGGGTAATGCCGTACGAACCACAGACCCCCGGCCGTGCAGAGCTCGAACATCGGGTACCTACACGCGCACGTATGACCGCGAACCCGCAGCCGGTCAGCGCGCGGCAGGACCGGCGTCCACTCCACTCGGACGGCCCCTGCCTGCGGAGCCGCCACATGCGGGCCGTGATAGTCGAACTGCGGCGGCAGACAGCTCATGATCTCACCGCCATCCGCGTCTGATCCTGCAGCAACGACACGAAAGTCGCCGCGTCGTCCGCACTCACGGTCTGCCGCAAACCCCTGTCGATATCGGCATCCCTGAGACGGACACCACGCAGAGTCGCGTAGAACACCCCCGCATCGCTACAGAACAGCGACCAAGCCGGGAACGCCGCACGAAGAACGTCAAGGTCATAACGCTCGTGTGAAACCTGTTCAGGTGACATGCGACGACCGTAGAATCCGTAGCGTGAGCGAAGGGACACACTCTGTATCCCTTCGCTCCTCTCAGATCATCAGGCCGATCTGGTCCGCGAGTTCCCGTGCTTGCGGCCGCAGAGCGGCCGGGCCCGTCTCGCACAGGTCGGGGGTCATCCGGCGCGCGTAGCCGTTGTAGCGGATGGTCTCCGGTGCAGCTTGGTGCGCGAGCTGCAGCGTACCGAGGAGGTCGCGTCCTCGGAGCGGTGTAAAAGCTCGACGAGGTAGGTGCCGTGGGTTGATCTTAAGCGGCCACCGTTACGGACGTCGAGTCGCTCGCTGGGGTGGCCTCTGGGTGAAGCTGGGTGGGCGGCT
>NZ_JAIWNB010000032.1 GCF_020215705.1 Nonomuraea aurantiaca
AGCCGCCCACCCAGCTTCACCCAGAGGCCACCCCAGCGAGCGACTCGACGTCCGTAACGGTGGCCGCTTAAGATCAACCCACGGCACCTACCTCGTCGAGCTTTTACACCGCTCCGAGGACGCGACCGAGATCAAGCCGAAAACCCTCAAGGACTACCGAGACATCATCACGCGGTACATCAAGCCCCACATGGGCAGCACCCGTGTCCAGGCCGTACGCCCCTCGTCCGTGACCAAGCTCTACCGGGACCTGATGGCCCACGGCGGCAAGAACGGTCGCCCACTGTCTCCTCGCACCATCGAGTATGTCCACGCTGTCCTGCGCAAGGCATTCCGGGACGCCGTCGAGGTAGACGAGATCCTCTCGTCCAGCCCCGTCGAGAAAGCGAAGCGCCCTCGCCGCGAGACCAGCGAGCCCGGGGCAGTGTGGACCACCGCCCAGCTCAGGTCCTTCCTCACCGCAGCTCGGGACCACCGGCTATGGGCCTTCTTCCACGTAGCCGCCTACACAGGCGCCCGCCGCGGGGAACTGCTCCACCTCCGCTGGGCGGACGTCGACCTCGATGGCAAGCAACTCACCATCACCGGCTCCGCGGCCTTCATCGACGGCGAGCGAATTGAGGGCACCACCAAGAGCGGCCGGAAGCGCATCGTCAGCATCGACGAGCAGACGGCCCAGGTCCTCCGCAACCAGCGAAAGATGCAGGCAGAGGACAAGCTGAAGGTCGGCCCTGAGTGGCGAGGCGCCGGCACGTACGTGTTCACGGCCGGCTGGGGCGAGCCGATCCACCCAGACACTGTCAGCTCGCTCTTCCCGATCCTGATCAAGCGGCACAACGCCCACAACCCGAAGGACCCGCTACCGCATGCCCGACTGCACGACCTTCGCCACATCCACGCCACGACCCTGCTCCTGGCCGGCGTCCCGGTACATGTGGTCGCGGCTCGTCTTGGCCACGCAGACCCCTCGATTACCCTGCGGGTCTATGCCCACGTGATCCGCGCAGCCGAAGCCTCGGCGGCGGACATCTTCGCCCAAGCGATCAACGAGTGAGCACCCCTTGTTAGCAGCAGTGTTAGCAAGATCCCGAGATTGTCCTGACAAACACGAAGGCCCGTTCCAGGTTTTCCCTGGTAACGGGCCTTGATGCTGTGTGCGGCCGGAGGTACTCGAAACCCCAACCTTCTGATCCGTAGTCAGATGCTCTATCCATTGAGCTACGGCCGCTCGCTGCGTGAACCAGCATAGCGGGTCTAGAGCCGTGCCTCGAACCAGATACCGCCCTCACGCCCCACTAGATTCCACCTTCTTCGGCCAAAGGGTGTAGCTCAGGGGCCAGAGCAGGGCGATCAGCGGCACCTTCAGCATGCCGTACATGAAATCGATCAGTGCGCCCGTGCGGGACGGTTCGTTGACGAGCCAGATCAGGCCGAGCAGGAGGGCGCAGGCGATGGCGTACGCCAGGACGATGCGGAGCCAGAAGATCCACTCGTAGCGGGCGCGGGCCATGCCGCCCGCCGGGGGCTTCCAGGGAGGTGTGCCGTCGGCGAAGCGGTGGCGGAACTTGGCGTCGGCCCAGCGGATCGTGCTGTGGCCGAAGACGATGGAGTACGCCAGGTACGCGGCCGCTATGCCGTGCCTCAGGTCGGCCGTGGCGCCGGCGCGCATGTCCATGACGGCTGCCGCCAGGAGGATCACATCCAGGAGCGGTACGCAGATGAGGAGGGCGGTGCTGAGTCGGCGGCGGTTCCAGAGGTAGCGGCTCGCGAGGCCGAGTCCGAGCAGGAGCCAGAAGCCGACTTCGCAGCCGATCAGGATGGCGACAATCACGCATCCCATCCTTGAGGGCTCCTCTGGCTGGCGCATCGTCAGTGAAGACGAGCCTGTGGATACATCGAAGTGTTTATCCACAGGCAGACCCACGAAGGAGGGAGTCGGGTCTGGACGGTGGTGGGATGGGGGCATGCAACGCGAGGCGTCGTGGGCCGGGCTGGCCTTCGTCGTGGGCCTGCTCCTGATCGTGGGCGGAGCCTACACTCATCGCGAGGTGCCCGAGGGGTGGCTCGCGGTGCCGCTGGCGTTCGTGTGTGCGGGAGTGGTGGTACGGCAGCGAGCGCCGTTGGTGGGGCTGGTTCTGGGGGCCGTGGGGATCGGCGTTGATCTGTTCGTGGGGCCGTCGTTGCCGACTGTCCTGATATTTACGGACAACGTGTATGCGGCGGCGTTGTACGGGCCGGCGTGGTTCTCGCGGTGGCTGCTGGGGGTCGCCACTGTGCTGGCCGTGTTGGCCGGGGCTGTGACCGGGGTCGTGGCGCGTGACTGGCGGCTGCTGGCAGTGGTCGGGATTCAGGCGGGGCTCGTGCTGGTCACGCCCGTGACCACGGCGATGGTGTTACGCCAGCAGCGTGAGCAGGCCGCGGCCGAGCGTGACAGGGCGGAGCAGGTGGCGCGGCTTGCCGAGCTTGACCGGCAGGCGGCCATCGTGACGGAGCGTACGCGGATGGCCCGGGAGCTGCATGACATGATCGCCAATCACTTCAGCGCGATCGCCATCCAGTCGACGGGGGCGTTGTCGCGTACGGACCTGGATGCGGCGGCCGTACGGAAGATCATCGAGTCCGTTCGGGAGAACAGTCTGAAAGGGCTGGCCGAGATGCGGACCATGATCGGGCTGTTGCGGCAGGAGGGGGATGAGGCTGAGGCCACCCGGCCGCGGCTGGCTGATGCGGAGAGTCTGGTCGAACGGTCGCGGCGGGCGGGGATGGCGGCTGATTTCCGTGTCGAGGGGGAGCCGCGGGAGCTGTCTCCGGCGGTGGATCTGGCCGGCTATCGGATCTTGCAGGAGGCGCTGACCAATGCGCTCAAACATGGCGGGCGGCCGGCTGTGGTCAAGGTCGTTTATGAGTCGGGGCAAGTGACGGTGGCTGTGGACAACCCTGTGGATAAGTCTGTGGGTAACTCTGTGGATAGACGTTCCGCTCGGCTTCTCGGAGCGGGAGAGGTTCCGAGGGCGGAGGTTTTTTCCGCGGAGGTTTTTCCGGGGGCTGGAGCTGGGCTGGCTCCTGGGGCTGGGACTGGCCTGGTTCCCGGCGCCGGGGCGGGGCTGGTGGGGATGAGGGAGCGGGCGGTGTTGGTCGGGGGGTCGTTCGAGGCCGGGGTGGACGGGGATTTGTGGCGGGTCAAGGCCGTGCTGCCCATGCCGACGGACAGGAAGGGGCAGTGGGAGGCGGGATGACGATCAAAGTACTGGTCGCCGACGATCATGCGGCTGTCAGGGCGGGGCTGGTGCTGATTCTCGGTGGGGCCCAGGACATCGAGGTCGTCGGGGAGGCGGCCGATGGGGAGCAGGCGGTGGAGTTGGCCCGCGCGACCCGGCCCGACGTGGTGTTGATGGATGTGCGGATGCCGAAGCTCGACGGCATCTCGGCGACCAGGGAGCTCGCCGGGGTGGCCGATGTGTTGATCTTGACGACGTTCGATGTGGATGAGTATGTGTTCGGGGCGTTGCGGGCGGGGGCGGCGGGGTTCCTGTTGAAGAACACCGACGCGGAGTCGCTGGTCGCGGCCGTACGGTTGGTGGCCAGGGGGGATGGGCTGATCTCGCCTACGGTCACGCGGCGGTTGATCTCTGCCTTTGCTGAGCAGCCGGTCCGTAAGGAGCAGCCGGTAGAGGGGTTGACGCCGCGTGAGCAGGAGGTGTTGGCGGGGATCGGTCGCGGGCTGTCCAATGCCGAGATCGCCAGGGAGCTCGACATGGCTGAGGCGACCACGAAGACGCATGTGAGCCGGGTGTTGAACAAGCTGGGCTTCAAGAGCCGGGTCCAAGCGGCGATTTATTACTCAGAAGGCCCCCGCTAGTGTGATGGTCGTGTCCGTGCCACCGCCGCCTCAGCCACCGCTGCGCTCGACGACCAGCGCCTCGGCGTCAGGGGATGGGAACGGCGAAGCGCGAGCTGGGCAAACCGACCGGTTGCCTGCTGGGCAGCCTGGTAGGTATCCGCCCGGACAAACCGACCGACTGCCTGATGGGTATCCGCTCGGCCATTTCGACGGGCCGCCCACCGGTCGAACGAGCGGGTCATTACCCGCGCAAACCACTCCCCTACCGCCCGGCCAAACGACACCCCAACCCTCCGGGCAATCCAGCGTTCCGCCGCCTGCCGGCGGGCCAAAGCCGTCGCCTAACGCCAGGTCCAGGGGTAAGTCCGTCGGCCTGATCGTCGGGCTGGGGTTTGCCGGGCTGGTCGCCTACAGCATCGTCAACGCCATCCTGGGCATCCTGATCTTCGTCAGTACCCTCGACGAGAACGGCCCTAACTACCCCGTCATCATCTCCTGCACGATCTTCCTCGCCCTCTTCGGCCTTGGTGCCGGGGCGGGGCTGCAGTTCCTGCGCAAGCCGTGGGCCACCGGTCTGGGCGTGGGGTTCCTTGTCGGCTGGGCGTTGTGGTCGATCCTGTCCGCCGGGATCTGCACCGGCATCAGCCCGGACCTGTACGCCTGACATACCGCTGCACGAGATCCGCTGTACGAGATGCGCTGCACCAGATCCGCTGCACGAGATCTTCGTCGGCCTGCGAGCGCTGGTCGCCTCCGCGGCCTTCGTGCACGAGGCCTGCCAACGTGGCGCGTGGCCAACGAGCAGTCGCTGGTGGCCGCGACCGGCCCTCCGGTCGGCGGCATCGCGCTGGAGGCGGGCGCTGGCCACCGCGCGCGATCGGGGTGCGATCGGGTGCGGCTGGCGGGCTGGCTGGAGACGGCAGGCTGGCTGGAGACGCTGAACCTGTCGCAACGGCTGTCCGGAATGCCCCCGCGACACGCCAAGGACCTCGGCGATGTCCTCGTAGTAGCGCAGCACGAGTACGGCCTGTTGCTTGCGGGCGGCTGCCGACCTAGAGGTCGGCGTCGCCGTACCTGTCGAGCCGGCCGTGCTCAGGGACGGCGGCGACCAGGACCTCCCTGCGCTGTCGTCCCCACGAGCGGATGTGCAGCCGGGCCATGGTCGTACGCACGCAGCCTTGCGCACGCGGCCAGGCATCGCCCAGCCGCGCCAGCGCGTCCTGCACGAGGTCGGCCGCGTCCTCGCAGTTACCGGACAGCACGAAGCGGATCAGCGCATCGCCCCGGGCCCGGACGAACTCCTCGAAATCAGCCGCGTGGTCCACGATCCCAAGGATCGTCAGGCGTCCGAGGGGCCCGCGAGGCGAGAGGGATTACTCCACGGGGATGTACAGGCTGAGCGTCTCGGCGATGCAGGCCGGGCGCTTCTCGCCCTCGACCTCGATCGTCATCTTCAGGTTGGCCAGGTAGCCGGCCGGCGTGCCCTTGACGTCGCTCAGCTCCCCCAGCGCCCTGACCCGCGCGCCGACCGGGACCGGCCTGGGGAAACGCACCTTGTTCAGGCCGTAGTTGACGCCCATCTGGATGCTCTCGACGCGTACCAGCTCCATCATGAACGACGGCAGCAGCGACAGGCTCAGGTAGCCGTGCGCGATCGTGCCGCCGAACGGTCCTTCCTTGGCCCTCTCCACGTCGACGTGGATCCACTGGTGGTCGTCGGTCGCGTCGGCGAAGAGATTGACCTGCTCCTGAGTGACTGTGCGCCACTCGGTCGGGCCGAACTTCTCGCCGACGGCCGCCTTGAGTTCCTGTACGTTCGCGAAGGTCCGCATGGCTCCGAACGCTATTGCGCGGGCGGGACGGCTGCCAAGTTGAGCACCCAGTATCTGTCGACCTTGCCCTTCGTGGTGCCCCCGTAGAGGATCCTGCTGGGCTCCGACGAGATGCCGTTGCTGCTCCAGCCCCCGGGGGTTTCGATGCGCGCCAGCCTGCCGGTGTTCAGGTCGTACACGGTATCGGCCGATCGCAGGAAGCGATCGAGAATGGCATACATCCCGAAGCCCTTCGGGAGCTTCTTGTCACCGGTCCCGTCGACGCGCTGGACAACAGAAGTGGTGCCCTGGCGGCCACGACACCAGACCGGCCCGCATCGCATGTCCTTCATCCCGTCCTTGATCACAACCTTGGTCACGGTCCCATCGGCCAAGTTGACGATCTTGGACTGGTTGTAGCCGAACTTCTCGAACTCTTCGTCGTCAGTGCTCGCATCGCCCGCCCATGGCCAGCTGATCAAGTGCAGCCCATCAGACTTGGGCACGCGATTGGGAGCACCGTTGGTGAACGGCTTCCGGTATACGCCGCCCTTCCGCGTCGACCAGACGACGCTTTCACCGTCCACGCCGATGGCTTCGACGGCCGCGCCACCGCCGGTCAACGTGACGGCCAGCTTGGCCTTGCCGCCGGACAGCGGGGCCCACCAGAGCTCGGCGACCGTGGTCCCGTCCTTCGAGGCGATGGAGCACCAAACGACGTTCGTACCATCGGTCGAGACGGTTTGTGTGAAGTATTGCTTCAGTCCCCGAGTCCGGGGGATCGCTGTTACCACCCGGGACTTACCGGTCTTGGCGTCGTACACCTCGATCTTGCCGGCCTTGTCGGCCGAGGGCTCCGCAGCGAGCAGCACCTCGGTGGCGTTGATACCGGTGATCGGGCGGTAGCGCCAGCCATCGGCGTTCTTCGCGGGCATCTGGAAGAGCGCCTGCGGCCAGAGCTTCCCGACCGGCGTTCCCTTGGTCTGGGTCTGCGGTCTCGGAGTCACAGTCATGGTCTTCTCAGGCTTGGGCCTGGTAGTGGTCGACGTGGCGGCTGCCTCTTCTCCGCCCCCGCTGGAGAAGGCCCCCTGGGCGACGACCGTACTCGTGCCCACCACCCCGACCACCGCGGCCGCCGCGAGCAGTTGCGCGCGCCGCCTGGTCCGCCGCCGCCTGCGCTTGCCCAGCCCGACGAGCAGGTCGAGCTCGGGAGCCCGGTCCGCCGCATCGCGCAGCGCACCGCTCAATTCGTCCTCTGTCCTCATGCCCGTCCCCTCTCCAGCACAGCAGGCCGGACCCGGAGCGTGGCGAGCGCCCGGAACGCCTGGCTGCGTACAGTTCCTCGTGAGATGCCGAGGATCGCGGCGATCTCCTCATCCGGCAGGTCCTCGTAGTAGCGCAGGACCAGCACGGTCCGCTGCTTCCTGGGCAGCGTCGCGAGCTCCTTCCAGAGCTCGCCGAAGGAATGCGTGTCGTGGTGGATGCCTTCGGGGACGTCGTCGGTCGGCTGCTCCCTGCGCCGCCTGCGCCACCAGCTGATGTGCTGGCGGGCCATGGTCGTGCGTACGTACGCCTCGGGGCTGTCCTTGTTGCGGACCCGGCTCCAGTTGTCGCTCAGCTTGAGCAGCGCCTCCTGGGCCAGATCCGCGGCGTCCTCGGGGTTGCCGGTGAGCACATAGCCGTACCTGACCAGCGCCGCGCCCCTGGCTCGGACGAAATCCTCGAACTCCACATCACCGGGACGCACGAGCCGCTCGCTCTGTTGCAAAGATCTTTACTCGAAACCATCGCGCACGTGTTCGAGTGCGCGCTACAGTTCTAAGGACCGACTCGAACAAGGGTTCGGCCTGGTGGGAGGGGGTGCGTCCGATGACCATACTGGCGACGGCCCCTGCTCGGACACGCCGTAGCGCTTTCTTCCCAAATCTAAGACGGCCGCTATATCCCGCAATAAAGTCCGAGAGCGTGGACCCCGTGCGCAATCCTTACGCCCCCGGAGCCGGACAGCGCCCGCCGGAGCTCGCCGGGCGCGACCGCGAGCTGCAGCAGTTCGAGGTCGTGCTGGAGCGGGTGGCCCGTGGCCGTCCCGAGCGCAGCATGGTCGTCACCGGTCTGCGCGGCGTCGGCAAGACCGTGCTCCTCAACACGTTCAAGTCCATGGCGATGCAGCGGCTGTGGGGCACGGGCAAGATCGAGGCCCGGCCCGACCAGTCGATCCGCCGTCCCGTCTCGGCCGCGCTGCACATGGCGATCCGCGAGCTGGCTCCCCGGCATCGCGCGCCGGAGCGCATCGAGGAGTTCCTGGGCGTGCTCAAGGCGTTCGCGATGCGTGATCCGGCCGCCGCCAAGGGCACCTCGCACTGGTCCCCCGGCATCGAGGTGCCGGCCAGCCGTGGCCGGGCCGACTCCGGCGACCTCGAGATCGACCTCACCGAGCTGTTCGTCGACGCCGCGAGCGTGGCCACCGACCTGGGCGTCGGCATCGCGCTGTTCATCGACGAGATGCAGGACGTGCAGCCCGCCGACGTCTCGGCGCTCTGCGCCGCCTGCCACGAGCTGTCGCAGTCCGGTGGGCCGCTGATCGTGGTCGGCGCGGGCCTGCCGCACCTGCCGAGCGTCCTGTCGGCCAGCAAGAGCTACTCCGAGCGGCTCTTCCGCTACGCCCGCATCGACAAGCTCGACCGCGAGGCGGCCGACCTCGCGCTGATGCTGCCGGCACGGGAGGAAGAGGTCGAGTTCACGCAGGACGCCCTCGACGCCCTTTACGAGGCGGCCGACGGTTACCCCTACTTCGTCCAGGCCTACGGCAAGGTCGCCTGGGATCTGGCGCCGCGCAGCCCGATCACCCTCGACGACGTCAAGGTGTCCGCCCCCGAGGCCGAGGAGGAGCTCGCGGTGGGCTTCTTCGGCAGCCGTTACGAGCGGGCCACCCCGGCGGAGCGCGACTACATGCACGCCATGGCGCAGATCGGCGACGAGCCGGTCGCCACCGCGGAGGTGGCCGACGCGCTGGGGCGTAAGCCGTCCAGCCTGTCACCCGCCCGCGACAGCCTCATCAAGAAGGGGCTCATCTACAGCGCCGAGCGCGGCCTGATCGCGTTCACCGTGCCGCATTTCGGGAGGTTCCTGCGTGCCCAACCGATCTAGGCGACACCCCTAGTCCTCTATTGGGCTGTCTAGTGGGGAAGCTAGATAGCCCAATAGAGTCATATCTCTTTGTCGAGGGTTCTATAGCGCTGTCTAGTGTCAGGCCGATACAGGCGTATAGACCGGCAGAGCGCCGTTGCCCTCGTGCTCGACCACGGCCACCCGTACAGCCGGACGCCGCCCGCTGAGATAGACCGCGAACACGACATCGGCCCCATCCCGCCGCTCGAAGGCGAAGAAGCGCCAGCACAGCTCACGCCAGCTGTCGTACGGCTCGACCGTGGCGAGCTGCTCCCGGTGCTGCCGCCAGGGGCCGCTCGACCGGAGCCTGGCCAGTGTGACCTCCACGGCCGGCCCGGGGCGCTGCTCGCAGGGCGCGCGATAACGCAGCCGATCCACCATCTCCTCAAGCTCGGGCGACAGTACGAGGAGCACCACCACCCCGGCGGCCACGAACCACGACGGCTGCAGGAAGACCTGCCAACCAGGGCCTTCCGCCCATAGCGACAGCACGGCCATCCCGGTGAGCACCATGGTCCTGGCGATCGAACGCAGCCCGACGGGCGCCGTGCTCACCTCGCCGAAGCATCCGCACCCCGCGTCGGGCCGCCGCCGGCGTACCTCCAGCAGGACATAGGTGCACATGGCGAAGAACACGACCGCCATCCACCTGAAGATCGGAGACGTGCTCACCAGCAGCCCGGTCGCGATCACCAGCTCACCGACCGCGCAGACGAGCAGCACCGGAACCTCGATGCGGGCGGGCACCAGCGCCGCCGGCCCCAGCCGGGCAAGCGTGCCCATCTCCCCGCCCGAACGCACGGTTGCCACCTTCGCC
This sequence comes from Nonomuraea aurantiaca, assembly GCF_020215705.1. GTDB lineage: Bacteria > Actinomycetota > Actinomycetes > Streptosporangiales > Streptosporangiaceae > Nonomuraea > Nonomuraea aurantiaca. The sequence continues at coordinate 9,638 of NZ_JAIWNB010000032.1, forward strand.
ACCGTCCCTAAGACGAGCAGCACGATCAGCGCAGGCAGTTGCGATGCCAGCACGAGCGTCACCCCAATCCGATCTGCGCGTTGAAGCACCCTTTGACCAGGTCGCCGCCCAGCTCCACGTACGAGAAAGGCGACAGCTCGGCGATCCGCCCGCGAGGAGAGGTGTCGCATTCGACGCAACGGTCGCAGAAGCGCCCGGCCACGCAGCCACACGCCACGATCGGCACGTTAGCGGATCGATCTGTACAGGAGTTCCGCACCTGCAGCATCGACCCGATGGCGAGGTACGGCAGGCCCGTGCACGACACCTCGGCGTCCGGGCAGTCCACGTCGGAACGCTCCACCATCGGGTACGCAGCCCCCCGATCCTCCTCGTCGAAGACATCGGACCAGGTGGCGGTCCCGGAGACGCGTGACTGCAGGCCCCCGTAGGCGGGCGGCGGCGCCGGCACGGCCCGCGCCGGATAGGCGGGCTGCGAGGTCGCGGGCAGCAGGGCCAGACTCGCCTCCCCCTTTCTGATGCCGATCGCGTCGAACAGGAACCCCGGCTCGAACCGCGCATGTCGCACCATGATGCGACCGGTCGCGCGGTAGGGGATGACGATGGTCCGTCTCCCCCGGTGCGGCCCGCAGTCGAGCTGGACCGACAGGTCCTTGCGTCCCTCCACGGACAGGATGGTGCCGGTCAGCCGCGTGATGTCGGCCCAGAGGCGCTCGACCACCCGGCCGTCGCGCAGGGTACGCATGATGACCGTCGAGCCCACGGGCAGATCGCTCGGCGCCTTGTCGCCACCGTGCCAGGCGGTGGCCCAGGGCGCGATGACGAGCCGCTCTTCGGTGCCTTCGGGGGTCTCGATGATGATGAGATGCGGGCTGATGTCGAGGATGTCCCCCATGACCGCGCGTAAAGGGTCTCCCTCGCCGGAGCCCGGGACCCCGGCCTCCCGGCCCAGCGCCGCGGCCGCGAGCACCCGGCGGCGTTCCACGCTCGGATACCCCATCAGTCCCTCCCTTGTCGCGCTAATAGGGTCACACGACTCCGGGGCTGCTTCACCGTACTCGTGCATTCGAGAGCAAAATACGCACCCCTCGGGGCAGAAGTTGACCCCCAGCGACGTACAAACCGCCACCGACCTTGACCTACCTTTATCGTCGGCGGGCCGAATCCTGAATTCCGGTTGCTCCCCATCTTGGCCTTTGGCTGCGATTCTGGCCACGATGCAGACTGCCAGGTGGGAAGAGGAGTTCCGCGAGTACGTCGTTGCGCGCGGAGCTGCCCTGCTGCGCACCGCCCACCAACTCACCGGACATCCGCTGGACGCGGAGGATCTCCTGCAGAACGCGCTCACCAAGACGTACCTCGCGTGGGACCGCATCCAGGACAGAGCCGCGCTCGACGGATATGTACGGCGGGCGATGGTCAACATCAACATCTCGCAGTGGCGGCGGCGCCGGGTGGAGGAGTACCCGTCGGAAGACCTGCCGGAGGTCGCCCCGGAGGCGGAAGCCAGCGGCGACCTGCACGATCTCCTGGAGCAGGCGCTGCGGCGGCTGCCCGATCGGATGCGGGCCGCGATCGTGCTGCGTTACTACGAGGACATGACCGAGCCGGAGATCGCCAGAACGCTCGGCATCAGCCTCGGCACGGTCAAGAGCACGATGTCACGTGCCATGGCCAAGCTCAGGGTTGAGCTGGGCATTCCGCCTCAACAGCTCCGGCCGTAGCGCAGGGCCGTACGACATCCCGGATCGTGCGGAGCGTGGCCAGGAAGGCTTCCAGCTCCGCCGCGCTGAGCAGGCTGGTCAGGCACTTGTCGATGTCCTCGAGGTGCTGAGGCAGTACGAGGTCGAGCTTCTCCCGCCCCGCGTCGGTGAGCGTGGCGTAAGAGGCCCGGCGGTCGACGGCGCAGGCCACCCTGGCCACCAGACCGTCGCGTTCGAGCCGGTCGACGACCCTGGTCACACCGCTGGTGGACAGGCCCGTCTGGCCGGCCAGATCACTCATCCGCAAGCTCTGCCGCGGCGAGCGCCCCAGCCGGAGCAGCGTCTCAAAATCGATCTCGGACAGCCCGGCCGCACCGAACACCGGCTGCATCCTGGCCGCGAGACCTGCTTGCACCTCCGAGAGCAGGCCCATGGCCGTCAACCGGGGGTCATCAATGTTGACCACGTTCATAGCTTAGCCGACGATTGTTGACGTGAGGAATATTCCTCGTGTAGACATTTGTTGCCGCAGACATCCGCACAGCAACCACCTCCGAGGAGAACCCCACCATGAGCACCCGCACTTGGGAAGGCCTGACCGTCCCCGCCGCCGGCACCTACAACCTCGACGCCGCCCACACCACGATCGGCTTCGTGGTCAAGCACATGATGGTCAGCAAGGTGCGCGGCAGCTTCGGCGACTTCACCGGCTCCGTGACGATCGCCGACAACCCCCTCGAGTCGTCGGCCGAGCTCACGATCAAGACCGAGAGCCTCACCACCGGCGTCGCCGACCGTGACGGCCACCTGCGCAGCGACGACTTCCTGTCGGTGGAGAAGTTCCCGACGATCACCTTCACCAGCACCCGCGTGGTGAGCCACTCGGGTGACGAGTTCACCGTCGTCGGCGACCTGACCATCCGCGACGTCACCAAGGAGATCGAGCTCACGGTCGAGTACGGCGGCGCCGGCACGAACCCCTGGGGCCAGGCGGTATGGGGCTTCTCGCTCACCAGCGAGTTCGACCGCGAGGACTTCGGGCTGACCTGGAACCAGGCCCTGGAGACGGGCGGCGTGCTGGTGGGCAAGAAGATCAAGGTCGAGATCGAGGGCGAGGCCAACCCGGCCGCCTGACCCGCTTGACGCTCTTTGCTTCGCCCAGCGGCTTGACCCGCTTGACGTCGCGTTTTGTACGCCGGACCCGCGTGGCGGGTCCGTGCGCCGAGCCCGCCCCCGCCGCGCCTTGGGGCGGGCTTGCTGTCCGGCCCGTTGTCCACAGGAGGTTATTCACAGGCAGTGGATAACCTTTGGACAGGCCGGGAGGGGGAACCGCTTTGCTGCCTTGGCAGAAGGCCGGTACGCTGTCCTGAGCCGCGTGGCTACCAGGAGGATTCGCCTAGTCAGGTCTATGGCGCCGCACTGCTAATGCGGTTTGGTGGCAACACCATCCGGGGTTCAAATCCCCGATCCTCCGCAGGTGAAAGGCCCTTCCCCGTAGTGGGGGAAGGGCCTTTTCCGATCTTCAGGGCTGTGGCCGGAACGCGCGCCGGGTCGCACGGAGTCGTGGGACCGCATAAATGGGATGGCCCAGGCGTCAGTACTGGGTGATGCTGTACCGGTGTCGTCGTTGCTGACCGCGATGGAGGACGAACGTACGGCTGCCATGTTGCGAGGCAGGCGTGTCCATAGGGTCGTCTACTACCCCTTGATGGGCGGAGAAGACGGTTGCGACGTCGAGGAGTGGGACTTCGGGACGTGGCACCAGCCCACCATGGGGGTGGAACTATCCACCGACGATGGCGCTTGTTTCTCGGCTGTGTGGGGCAGCAGCTTCGACCACTACGGGCTTGAAGTCTTCCCTGAGCCGATTACCACTTACCTGCGGATGATCGGGGAACCAGGCGGCTCGGCGGTGGTGGACGTGACCGATCACCCACGCTGGTCGAGCCTGGTCGACAGGAAACTCACCTGCGTCGATATCGCCTGGGCCCAGGCCCCTCGGAGCTGCCTCCGGACGCCGGACGCGATCAGATTGCGCTCGCGGGAGAAGGCCGTGTGGATAGCCGTCGGGAGACCAGCGGAATGGCCGCCAACCGACGTCTACCACCTGGGCACCGACGACGTCATGGTCGTCTTCACCGCCGAGTTCGCGGCCACGGTGGGGATTCCCTCTGTCGGCTAATCGGCGAGGGCCGGCCGATGTCCCTCCGCGAGCACCATCTCGGGTGATCTTTCATCAACTGATCAGGTCGAAGCAGAAGCAGTCACGCCTTGAGGAGCCGTACGATACCCGCGCCGCTCTCTGGAGTGAGGACCGTTCTAGAGGTGTTGCGGAAGTGCCCTAGGTTGATTTGTGTGAACGATCGGCGACGGAGCTATGAGTACGTGGGGCCGGCCGATCTGAAGGCCGCCGTCCATCCTGGCAGTGAAGGATGCCGGATCCATTCCGGAGCTGATTTCGACAGCTGGGTCGCGGAGCGGTCGGTTGCGGAGCTGGCCGAGCCGTTCACGTTCGTGGTCGACACGGACGGCGTGTTGCGCCTGGCGCCGCGCCGGAGCGAACACGTGGCGTGTGCCGGAGGCGGACGGGTCCTGAGTGCTGGAGAGATCGGTTTCAGGTGCGAGGCCGGCGGCTGGGTGGTGAGCGAGGTCAGCAACCACTCGACCGGGTACTGCCCGGATACCACGTCATGGCCGACGGTGGCCCAGGCGCTGGACCGGGTCGGGCTGGGGCGTCCGTCCAGCTTCACGTATGAGGTGGTCTTCCGGCGCTGCCCCAACTGCCGGGAGAGCAACCTCGTGCGCGAGGAAGACTTCATCTGCGTCTTCTGCGGAAGCGAACTGCCCGAAGTGTGGAACGTGGACGAGGGCGGTGGGTCATAGCCATTCGTTGACAACCGCTCCTGCCGCGCCGCAGACGAACGCCGCTCGAAGCCCACGGCGCACTCCTCGTAACCGCCGCTTCAGATGGACTTGACCTAGAAGCGGGCCGCTTTCGCCGGCCTACTGAGTTCGACTTGAACAAGCTGGACTGCTTGCTCCTCATACCCTTGCGCCTTGAGCTGGCGAACGCGCCCGGTCAGTTCCTCGGCTGTGAACCGGTCGGTGTATCGGAGTACGCACCGCTGCCTGAAGGTACGGATCACGCCCACCACCCACAAGACGAGGCCGCAGAGGAACAGTCCGGGGACAACTAGGGCGTGTCCTGTATGGGTTTTGACCTGGTATCAGTGATTACGCACGGGTGGTGGGGCGTGGTGAACTGACGGAGATAGCGTGGGAACGGATCGAGCCGCTGCTACCGCCGGTCGCCAGTGGCGGCAGGCGATGGCGCGATCACCGCCAGGTGATCAACGCGATCCTGTGGAAGCTGCGAACCGGTGCTCCGTGGCGAGACCTGCCCGAACGCTACGGGCCGTGGAAGACCGCACACGAGCGGCTGCGGATCTGGACCGTGGACGGCACCTGGCAACGCATCCTCGACGAGGTGATCGTCAAAGACGACTCGGTCGGGAACGTGGAATGGACGTTCAGCATCGACTCCAGCTCTGTCCGGGCCCACCAGCACGCTGCCGGAGCCCGGAAAAAAGGGAGCTGCACCACCGAGTGGGTCGAAGACCTCGCCGTCGACGGACGCTCCAGCTCCGTCAGGGCGGGAATCGCCTCGGCCAACGGGACCGTACGGGCGATGGGCAGGCGCAGGGTCCGGGCCACCTCCTCCAGGTCGGCGGTCACCGGCCGGCCCATCATCGCCCGGAACGGGCCGGGCAGTGCGCTTCTGATCATTTTGGCCGGGGTTGGGACGATGTCGACGATGGTTCCGCCGGGCTTCAGCAGCGTTCGGGCTGCGGCGAAGGGAAGCATGCCGGGCGTGTCGAGGACGAGATCGAACCGTTCCGCGAGGGCGGCCGGGTCGAAGCCGAAACCCACGACCGGCTCGACGCCGAGCTCGTGGGCCTCGTCGGCCGCAGGGTTGCGGCAGCTGCCGGCGACCGAGGCTCCCCGCGCCCGGGCGAACTGGGCGGCGGCCCGGCCCACCCCGCCCAGGTACCCGTTGACGAAGACCGCCTGCCCGGGCCGGATTTCCGCCGTGGCCTGGTAGGCGGTCACGCCCACGGTCGGCAGGGCGGCGGCCTGCTCGTACGAAAGGTCCACCGGTTTGAGCACGACCGCCTTCTCCGGGGCCGTCACCATCTCGGCGAACGCCCCCGCCTGCCGGAACCGAGCCCGGCCGAGTACCGCGTCGCCGGCTTTCAGGCGGGAGACGCCGGCGCCGACCGCCTCGACGACTCCGGCGAAGTCGTGCCCCATCGCCCGGGAAAAGGAGCGGCCGGTCATCAGCTTCATCTCGCCGTTGCGCATCTTCCAGTCCAGCGCGTTGGAAGCCGCCGCTCGGACGCGGACGAGAACCTCATCCGGACCCGGGCGTGGTGGCTCGAACTCAGCGAGCCGCATCACCTCCGGGCCGCCGTAGCGGTCGTATTGAAGGCGCTTCACGAGGCGTATTCGTTCGAGATCTCGGTGGCGTAGTTCTTCCAGAGCGGTTGCATGGTCTCGGCGTTGACCGGCTGCCCGGAATCGATCATGGCTTTGAAGTCGCGGAAGTACTGCACATACAGGTCCGGCGTGAAGGTGTTCAGCATGACCGCGTTCTCGTCGCCGACGTTGGCGAACGTGTGCGGCGCCCCGGTCGGCACGATGACCCAGGTGCCCGGCCCGGCGTCGTATTGGTCCTCGCCGATGGTGAACCGGAAAGTTCCCGCCAGCACGTAGAAGCCCTCGTCATGCTAGGCGTGGCGATGCTGCAACGGGCTCGGGGTGCCCGGCGGAATGGTGACCTCGGCGAACCCCAGCCGGTGGTCGGTGTGCTCGCCGTTCTCCAGGATGCGGATCTGCTGCGCCCCGCTGCCGAGGATCTCGCCCTCACCGGGGCGGACGATGTTTACCTTCGCCACGACTTCTCCTATTGCTATTGCCTGCCTTGGTCACCACCATCCTTGTCCGGGCCGGCTGTGCGCGTCTTGGTCGTCTGTGCACGGTTGCTGGTTACCAGTGCACGGGCGTTGTAGCCGTACGTCGCCTTGAAGAGCTTGCTGAAATGGGTGGGATCGGAGAATCCCCACCGGGCGGCCACGGCGGTGACCGTACGTCCGCTTCCGGTCAGCTCGGCCCGGCAGCGCTCCAGGCGGCGACGGCGGATCAGGGCCGCGACGGTGAGCGGCTGGTCCTCGAACAGCTTGTGCAGCCGGCGTACGGATATGTTGTGGGTGGCGGCGATGCCAGGCGGGGACAGATCGGGATCGGCCAGCCGGGTCTCGATGTAGCCGACGATCCGGCTCCGCAGCCACTCGTCCGGGGCCGGTTGTTCGTCGCCGAGCCGGGCCTCCAGTGCGACCGCGATCAGCTCGACGACGGCCGCCGCCGACCGCAGCGCCTCCGCCTCGCGGAACTCGGTCGCCGACCACGCCGACTCCCGGGCCAGCACGGAGACGAGAGCGCCCGGGCCGTGGCTGCCGTCGATGCGTACGCCGATGAGCCGGTCGATCTGCGCGGGCCGGATCCGAAGCTCCCGGCGCGGAACCAGGATGGTGACGTGCGCCGCGGCGGTGCTCTCGAACCGGAGCGTACGTGTGGGATCGAGCAGTACCAGGTCGGTCGGCCCGAGTTCGGCGTCGCCGCGCCCTTGCTCGATCCGCGTCCGGCCCCGGGTCATCACCTTGACCGCCAGGTTCTCGCCGTCGGAGGCGTCGCGCTCCCGCCCGATGCAGGCGCTCTCGGGCGTGTCGAGGGAGACCAGCCGCAGCGGCCCGAGGTCACGGGTGGCGATCCCGCCCCGGAAGCTGGCCCCGGCCAGCTTGTTGATCAGCGGCGGAAACCCGCTGGCGGCCAGCTCGTCCTGGAACGACTCAAGGTTGCCGATCACCGGTTAATGATAACGGCGACACTTCTGCTCGGGCACGGTGTTCGGCGGGGGTTACAGCGGCGCCGGCCAGCATCGGCTCTATCAGGCTCTGGTGCGCGCGGTGGACGGCTCGGTCGCGCCGGCGACCGACGGCCGAACGGTGAGCGCAGCACCGATATCGGAATCGGTGGTAACCGCCGCGATGGACTTCGAGATGTGTTCACGCTCGTTGGCGATCAACTGGAGTCCGCTGGTGGACGCGGCTGTGACGGCCAGCCTGCCGACACCCATAGCGTCGGCTCCCGTAGATGTGATCGCCATCAGTCACGAGGGCCTTAGAGTCCTGCTCCACCGGGAAGGCGTGTCGTTTCAACGCGTGAAGACCTGGAAGACCTCCTGCGACAGAACACGGCGGCTCCGCACCATCGTCGCCCGGGCCAACGCCGCCTGACACCACATAAAGGCAGAGAAGATGACCAAACAGATCGACCACGTCGACCGTCAACTGATCCAGGCTGCGGCGCATGTCGCGGCCACCCGCTGCCGGGGCGACAACCACACCATGGCGGCCGCGGCCCGCAACCACGACGGCCGGATCGTTACGGCGGTGAACGCCTACCACTTCACCGGCGGCCCCTGCGCGGAGCTGGTACTCATCGGCGCGGCTGCCGCGCAGGGCGCCTACGACCTGGACACCATCGTTGCCGTGGGCGACCGCGACCGAGGCGTTGTGCCCCCATGCGGCCGCTGCCGCCAGGTCCTTCTCGACTACTTCCCAGCCCTCAAGGTCATCGTCGGCACAAGTAACGGACTCCGCACCGTCTCCATCACGGACCTGCTTCCCGAAAGCTACGTCTGGGCGGACCACCAGCTCGATGCCGAGGAAAATGCACCCCGTGGCACGAGCTGACGCCCCAGACGATTGCAGGGCAAAGGTTGCTTGACACAGCACTGGTTGCAACGGCTACAAACTTCCCCAGAGAGCGGCGGCCAGGCGCTCCCCCGCGTCGCGCACGCCGCCGTACCCTCGGCCCTGACACCGGCCTCGGCTGTCGCGCTCACGCTGCGCGCGATCGGCGGCCTGACTACGCGTCAGATCGCGCGGGCCTACCTCATGCCGGAGGCGACCATAGCCCAGCGGATCAGCAGGGCCAAGCGGGACACCCGCCTGATCGCCGAGGGCGTCGACGTGCTCCAAGCGCGACCGCGACCGCCTGGGCGAGTTCCTGGCCCAAGCCGCCGTCGCCGCACCGACGCCAGCACGGCTGAGGAGACCGGCTGGGTGCAGATCGTCGAGTGGTACGACGAGACTGGTGCGCCTCACTGACAGCCCGGTGGCCCGCCTCAACCGGGTCATCGAGGCCGACGGCACGCGGCTTGCCTGGCCGCTCTGGCGGAACTCGACCCGCCCTGCCCGCCACACCGCCGCCGAGGCGTACCTGCACAAGTGTGACGATGACCCAGTGACCGCAGCCCGGCGCTCTCCGCCAAGCCGCTCGATCAGCGCCCAGCCTCCTCGAACGCGACCACGTCACGCGGCAGGCCGCGCGGCTCAACGCGCGACTGCGCCGTTGAGCGGCAGGCGCCAGGCATTCACCGCCACGCCATCGCCGATCTCGTCGAGGGCGTCGGCGATGATCGGGGCGGGGCTGGCTTGGACGCACTGGTGGCGGGCGGCTCTGCGGGCGCGGAGGGCTGGGATGCCGAGTTGGTGGATCTGTTCGGCGAGCCACTCGGACCCGTAGTGGCCATGCGGCCCCCTGGGCGTTATGTATCCGAGCCTGACACCTCCTCGGCTGGGGTGTCAGGCTCGGTGACCGCGTCGGGCTCAGAGCTTGCGGATCGATACGGCGTTGTCGCCGACCCCGCCGCCTCGGGCGTACACGCACAGGTAGGTCTGTACGACGGCGACGACGGTCCAGCCGGGCGGCGCCGACTGGACGCCGCAGATGATGAGGGTGCGGCCAGAGGGCAGACCGTTGATGTTGGTGAGGGTCTGCTGGTTATTGAGGACGCCGTTGGGGGTCTTGCTGATTTCACAGTTGTAGGAGTAGGACAGCGCCGTGGCATAGAACCCGGCCGGGGGCGGAGGCGTGATGCAGGTAGTCACCGTGCCGCCGGCGGAGGTGTCGCTGATGACCTTGATGGTTTTCGCGTTGTAGTAGATGGTGCCGGGCTGGCCACACTGGTACCAGTCGAAGTAGGCCGTCGGCATCGAGCCGGTGGGGATGGGGGCGTTGGCGCAGACGTTCGAGCTGGGGCCGAGCATCCGCGTCGATCCTTCTGCCGGGGAGGGAGAAAGACACATGACGGCGGCCGCCGCGACGACGATGGCGGTCAGTAGTCTTCTCATCGGCGCTCCTGTCGAATCGATGTCGGGGGGAACATCACGACTCATCATTACTGGGCAGCTGCCTCTGAGAAATGCTCATTGTTGCCTAAATGCGCGAGCGGCCTTTTTTGTCACACATATTGCGCGTTTCGCCGAAATCTGCGATACTCCGCTAGAAATAGGATATGCGGCTAATCTATTTAAGGTAGCGACCTCAATGTCCGCGCTCTGCTGGCCGGCGGGAGCGACGACGGGACGGTGCGGCTCTGGGGCACGGCCACCGGCGAGCAGCTAACCGAATGGGTCGGCGACATCCTCTGGGTCTACCGCCGCGAATGACTGCTTCCTGGGAGCCACCAAAGAGATATTCATGAACTCAGTTGGCCGCCGCACGTGCTTGGGACGATCAACGATCCGGGGGTCGCGGCTGATCGCCGCTGTCGGGCTCCAGCGACCGACCTGCCCATCGCGGTAGGCGATGTTCGCGACAATCAGGTGGTGGACTTCCAGGACTCTCATCTTCTGAAGGCCGCCCGTCTCCGCCCGGCCGATATCCGGACTGAACATGGCGTCGGTGCGGCCGATGTGCTGGATTACCTGGCTCACGACGAGTGGGAGATGGCCCTCGCCCTCCTCCAAGAACTCGGCGACGTACATCCGCAGCCACCGGAGTTCTGGGGGCCCCGGTCAGGGTCGGAAACTGGCTCGGTACTCCGTGGGCGTGCGGGCCGTCAGCTGCCGGAACGCGGCGTTGAACGCCGACAGCGACGTGTAGCCGACCGTGAAGGCGATCTCGGTGATCGGAGTATCGCCCGCGGCCAGTTCTTCGATCGCGCGCAGCACCCGCATCCGGCGCAGGACTGCCCGCCACGTCATGCCGGTCTCGTCCTCAAAGCGCCGGGCCAGCGACCGTGGTGCCAGGCCCACCTCGTCTGCCACGTCCTCGAAGCGGATCTCGCCGCCGAGCCGCTGCTCGGTCAGCCGCAGGGCTCGGCGTAGTTCCGGTGAGCGCCCCACCGGTACGACTACCGGGCTCGGTCGCTCGGCGAGCCGCCAGGTCACTGCGGCGAGTGCGGTGAAAAGTGTCTCGGCGTACGCCGTGAGAGGTTCGTCGCTCTCGCCCCAGGTGCCGCACTCTGTCACCAATGCGCGTGCCAGAGGGCTGAGGTCGAATACGGTCAACGGTGCCGGCGGGGCCGGGGTGAACCTGGTGTCGAACAGTACCGACGCGGTCGTGACCGGCTGCGGGATGCTCACCTGTATCGCCTGGCCCGCCTCGATCAGGGCGGCCCGGGCCGGCGGTAGGAGCCACGCCTGGCCCTGCGCCTCGAGCCGGAGGGCACCGGTCGAGGCGCAGAGCAGGTAGTGGCGGTCCGTCTTGAGCGCGCGGGCGGGCTCACGCGGGAACGTACGGACGAAGCTGTACGCCTTCCGGGTCATCCACAGCCTCGCATGAACCCATCGTAGGGAGTCACCAGGACGCCGGTCAGGCGACGGTCTCCAGCAACTCCGCGCGGAAGCGCCGGCTCACCGGCGACCCGGTCATCATCGGGCGAACCGCCTTGCCAGAGCGGATGAAGGCGTCCGACTTCTGGTAGCCGGCAAACGACTCCTCGTCGTCCCACTCGTGGATGATGGTCACCCCGGTCTCGTTCTCCTGGGAGGCGTACACCCGATAGGCGACATTACCCGGCATAGCGCGCACCTCGTCGCGTGCGCTGTCGAGCTGGGCCAGGGCAGCCGCGCGGTCAGCGGCGGCGATGTCAAAGTCGACAATGGCAATGATCAAGAGGACCTCCTGGATCGGTGCGGCGACTGCCGCGAGCGGATGTCCCGATCCTCACACCGACCCGGCCGGGCCGGCTTCCGCCAGCCGGACGCGTTCACGCTTCCAACGGACACGCTCAACCCGGATGCTGATCTCACCGCTGATCAACCTCTCGCCAGCGGGTGCGGGCGGGCTCGACGATCTCGGCGAGCCGCCGTCGCTGCGGCGGCAGGGTGCCGCCTCAGCAGTCGTACGCGACCGCCGCCCACCCCCTGCATCGCCTGCCAACAGGGACATCTCCGCCTGGTGCCGTTTTCGCGTTCGAGCACGACAAGGAGGTCGCCGACGGCGGCCAAGGGGCCACTCCGGTGGTCACGGTCACGCAATACTCGCCAAATATCGGTGGCCATGAATCGGCCGAGGCCGACTCTTCTTCTTCCGGTTTCTGGGGTGCGGCCGAAGTGGTGGCTCTGACGATAATCACCGGCCTGATCTCCAGTTTTCTGGTCTTCAAGTCCTGGGAAGAGCTCCTAATCTCCGACTTCATCGTTGTCCTCATCAACGCGGCGATCGCAGGGGTGCATACCTTCGTGCTCTCCCTGATGGGCGTCACCTTGATCTGGGCGATCGTACTGGCGGTGATATTCGCGGCGATCGGGTTCCTTGCCAACGTGTTCGCCACTTAGATCGGAGCGTCCGGGCAATGCGGCGCAATGCCGAAGACCGTTCCGACGAACGTATTGCTGCTGTATGTGAGACCCCAGGACTGCGAGGGCGCTCCCGTCCGCTCCGGCCGACGCTTCTCCGTGAGGCGCCCGGGCCCTCTTTGCCAGGGAGCCTGTGTCAATTGATGGCTTGCTGTCAGTTGGCCACGCTTTGCTGCGATCGGCAGGCGCGGTCGCCGCCCTGAACGCCAAGACGGGCCGTCTTTGACAGCAACCGAGCCTGAACCGTGTCAGAGCAGGCGCTCCAGGAAGACCATGATCGTCATGACCATGATGCCGGTGACGATCAGGTTGACGGCCCAGCGCAGATTGCGGTGTTTGGTGCGCGCGATCCGCGCGATCCGCAGGGCGTCGGTAGCCAGGAACAGCTCATAGTCCCTTGTCTCGATGTTCATCCGCTCGATCAGGGCTTCGGGCGTGGGCTCCTCGGCGTAGAGGAGGATCCGCTGGCCGCCCTGTTTGGGCGATGGCGGGCGGATGGTGACCAGGATCAGCAGGACCGCCGCGGACAGCAGGACCAACGCCAGGATGACGCCGAAGCGCCCGATCCCCGGGAATCGGGCCGGGCCGGTGAGGATGAGGGTGACCATCACGCCGTAGGCGACACCTGCCCAGGACAGCAGGAGGCCGGCTCTCTTCTCACTGGCGCTGATCAGCTCGGCGCGGGCCGCGGTGGTGGCGGCGTCGAGCCGATCCCTGAGGAACGGGGACATGGACGCGTGCTGCGCACCGCTGTCCTCTCCGGAGTGGCCGCCGGATGTAGCCGGTTCGTGGTTCATGGTGGGCGGGTCCCTTCCGTCCGGATCGTGGGCCTATGGGGTTGACCAGCGAGGCAGTCGACGCTTGAGACGTAGACGGGTGTGAGGCGATTACCTTCGACTGTAGGCGTGCGGCTTGGACAGGAACCGATGCACCCGGACATGTCGCCTTGAGGATCGCCCTCCACTGCGGCAGGGCCGGGGAAGTGGGGGGCTTTCGACGCCAACTGCCCTATGGCTACTATCAGGCCACTAATCGCCTACTTTGGCGATTTTTGCGATAGACGCACCGATCGGCGAGGAGAGTGCCCGCACGTGGCTGGTTTGGGCAGGATCGGGCGGCGACGGACCGGAACCGTGGGCGATGGGGACGGGTCACCGGAGTCGACCACTGGCCGGCCGCGGCGACTGCGCGGTGCCCGCCGGCTGCCCCTGCGTACCGTACTGATCATTGTGGTCTTCGTGCCGAGCATGACCTTCGCCCCGGTGCTGGCTTCGGGGATGTACCAGCTGTTCAAGCAGTGGCAGTCGGAGAAGGCCCAGATGGATCTGGCCACCACGACCGCCGGCAGGCCCGCGGCCAACCTGTTCTTCAGCCTTGGGCAGGAGCGGCTGCTCACCGCGGAGGCGCAGGCCGATCCGCGGGGCGCCGCCCGCGACAAGCTGGCCAAGCAACGCGTGCTGACCGACCAGACGGTGAAGGCCTTCCGTCCGCTGGCGACCCTGGACACCAGCCACGGACAGGAGGGGATCACCGCGGCCGTCGCCCGCATCGAACGGGGCCTCGACCTCCTCGACCAGCAGCGCCGGGCGGTGGACGCGGGTTGGTCCAGCGAGCAGAAGGCGTTCGACTACTACACCGGCGTCCTTGAGTCAGACCTCAGGCTGTTGACCGTCCTCAGCCATACCGAGCACGGCGAGGTGAACACCAAGGCGCAGACGCTGGTCGACCTCTTCTGGGTCCTCGACATGCTCGGCCGCGAAGACGCCATTCTGGCCCGTGGCTGGGAGAAGGGGCGCCTGACGGCGGAGGAACACGACCTGGTCGCCGACGCCATCGGCACCAAGGAGCACCTCCTGCAGTCCCGGGTGGCCCCCAGCCTCCTGGACAACGAGAGCCAGTACGAAAAGCTGACGGCCGGCAAGGCGTGGCAGACCATGGTCGCTCTGGAGGAGCGGCTGGTCACCGCCGGGACCGGCGAGAGCAGCCAGGTGGCGCTCCGCGAGGTCGGCGCGTCGTGGCGCTCCTCGGTGGACGCGATCACCCCGCAGCTGGTGGAACTCCTGCGCGTCCGGCTCACGAACGTCGCCACGATCGGCTACACCCACGCCGCCACCCTGTTCATCATCTTCCTCAGCGTCAGCGCCGTGGGCGTGCTCGCCTTGGGCCTGGTCGTCTTCACCAGCTGGCGCCTCACCAGCATCCTTCGCCGGCGCATCCTCCATCTCCGCGAGGACGCCCAGGAGCTCCAGGAGCGGCTGCCCGACGTGGTCGCCCGGCTGGAGCGCGGCGAGGAGGTCGACGTGGACGCGGAAGTGCAGATGGTCGAGCCCACCCCCGACGAGCTCGGCGAGCTCGGGCAGGCCCTCAATCTGGCCCGCCGCAGCGCGGTCTACACCGCCGTACGGCAGGCCGAACAGCACCGTGGCTTCCAGCGCATGCTCCAGCGCATCGCCCGCCGTACCCAGATCCTCATCGGCCTTCAGCTGAAGAAGCTGGACGAGCTGGAACGCAAGCACGAGGACCCCGAGGTGCTGGAGGGCCTGTTCGACCTCGACCACCTCACCGCCCGGCTGCGCCGCTACGAGGAGAACCTGGTGATCCTCGGCGGCGGTCAGCCGCAGCGCCGCTGGCGCAAGCCGGTACGCCTGCTCGACGTCCTGCGCGCCGCCCAGGGCGAGGTTCAGGACTACCGGCGGATCTCGATCGAGGTCGAGGGCGATCCCTGGGTGGCAGAGCGGGCGGTGGGACCGCTGGTCCACGTCCTGGCGGAGCTGATGGAGAACGCCACCGCCTTCTCCAAGCCGATGACCCCCGTCGAAGTACGGGCCGCGCTGGTCAGCCGGGGCCTCGCCGTGGAGATCGAGGACCGCGGGCTGGGCATGGAACCCGCGCAGTACGCCGCCGCCAACGCCCTGCTGAAGTCGCCGCCGCAGCTCGACGTGATGACCCACGCCGACGATGTGCGTCTCGGCCTGTACGTGGTCGCTCGGCTCGCCATGAGCCTCGGACTCCAGGTGGAGCTGCGGCCGTCCGCCTTCGGCGGCACCCGGGTCATCGTGCTGCTCCCGGAACCGCTCGTGGTGGACCGCCCCCGCGCGGTGCCCGGACCGACCGCGCTTCCCAGGGAGGTCCCCACCCGCCCCCGGGAAGTCCCGCCCCGCGAGGACGACGCGCCGCTGCCGACCCGCTCCAGGGGACGCGCGATGGCCTACGTCACAGCACCCGAGACAGCACCAGATACAGCACCGGATCGAGACGACACGCCGCCGTCCGCCGAGCGTCCGCCGCTGCCCCAGCGGGTGCGCCAGGCCAACCTGGTCACCGAGTTGAAGGCCCCGGCCGACAGGGATGAAGATACCGACCAGGAAACCTGGGCAGTACGCGACCAGCCCAGCCGATCCAGTGCCACGATCGGTGCGTTCCAGAGGCAGTCCCGCCGGCGCCGGACCGGTGACGACGCCTTCCAGCCCCGGCCGGACGGACCCCCCGAGCCCGGCTCTCCTACGACGGAAGACCGAAGATGACGCAGCGAACCACCGCCACCGACGCAGACCTGGACTGGCTCCTGGACGGCCTGGTCAATCAGGTCGCGGGTACGCGGCACGCCATCGTGCTGTCCGACGACGGCCTGGTGGTCAGCCGCTCGCGGACCATCGAGCGCTCGGACGCCGAACGCCTCGCCGCGATCGCCACCGGCCAGCAGAGCCTGGCTCGCGGTGTCGGACAGCTCTTCAGCGGCGGCCCGGTCCACCAGGTCATCATCGAGATGGCCGACCTGTGGCTGTTCGTCACAGCGGCGGGCCGCGGCACCCATCTGGCCGTGGTCGCCTCCCAGGAGGTCGACGCGGAGCTGATGAGCGTCGCGATGCACACCCTGGTCCAGCAGGTCGGCCAGAAGCTGGGAACCGACACGCGCGCCCCGGAAGCCGATGACGCGGGGAGACACGGATGAGGCACTGGACGGAGAGCTTCGACGACGATGCCGCCGACGAGCCCCTTGTCCGTCCCTATACGATCACCGGCGGACGTACCACCCCCGAGCGGGACGACCTTACGCTGATCACCCTGGTGACGGCGCTGTCCGAGGCGGCCTCTTCGGAGACCGGCCACGGCATGCGGAGAATGCAGCCGGAGCACCGCACCATCCTCGCGCTGTGCACGCGGCCCCTGGCGGTGGCCGAAGTCGCCTCCGCGCTGAACCTCCCGGTGTCAGTGACCAAGATTCTCATCGGCGACCTGATCGAGGCCGGTCAGCTGCGGGCCCGGCCGCCGCTGGCCTTCGCGCAGGCGGGCGGCCTGCCCGGTATGACAATCCTTGAGGCGGTGCGGGATGGGCTACGCAATCTCTGACCAGAAGGACGCCGCTCCTCTGGCAGTGAAGATCCTTATCGCCGGTGGTTTCGGCGTCGGCAAGACCACCCTGGTCGGCGCGGTGAGCGAGGTCGCCCCCCTGCGTACCGAGGAGTACCTGACCCATGCCAGCGTCGGCGTCGACGATCTGGAAGGGGTGGGCGGGAAGACCACCACCACCGTCGCCCTGGATTTCGGGCGCATCACCATCAACCGCGAGATCGTGCTCTACCTGTTCGGCACGCCCGGGCAGGAACGCTTCTGGTTCATGTGGAACGACCTCGTCAACGGCGCGATGGGCGCCGTCGTCCTGGTCGACACCCGCCGGCTGGAGGTGAGCTTCGCCTCGATCGACTTCTTCGAGAGCCGCGGCATCCCCTTCATCGTCGGCGTCAACTGCTTCCACGGTGTCAAGGACCGGACGCAGGAGGAGATCCGCAAGGCCCTCGATCTCGATCCGCAGGTGCCGCTGGTGCTGTGTGACGCCCGCGACCGGGCGGCGGGCCGCGATGTGCTGCTGGCGCTCGTCGAGCACCTGATGGCCACGCAGGCCCGCGCCACAGCTCACCCCGTGGGCTGACCCGGCCGCCACGTCGTGGACAGCAGGCTGGGCACGGCACCGTTCTGGGCGCTTACGACGACGAGGGTCGGTGCGTTCGTGGGCGCCGGGAGCCGGAGTTCGGTGATGGCGCCGCTCGTGGACTGCGTCGGCGCCGCCGACTCGCCGTCCTGAAAGCTCACGATCTGCCGTACGGTCGGCGCGGCCGCTTTGAGCGCCCAGCCGTTACCCCCGGGCCTGGCCTTCCGGATCAGTGCGCGAAGTCGCCGGCCGGCGGTGCCGCCCGCCCGGCCGCTGAGGCGAATGGTCAGCTCGCCTCCCGAGCCGAAGACGCCCGGTGGTACGGGGTTGACGATGAACAGGCCGGAGCGGAGTGAGCGGGTGCCCTGGCGGCCGGCGAAGCCACCGCAGCTGATCAGGGACGAGGTCTCGCTGCGTACGCCATCCCGCGTCTGCTCGGCGGCGGCCGTGGTCTGCTCGCCAGCCGGACTCACGATGAAGTCCACGCTGTCGATGCGCAGCCCGGCCACGCCGTCAGGCATGACGGATCCCGCCACGGTTTCGCGGAGTACGCCGGAGATGCCGCGCCCCTCCATGATGTCCAGCGCCTCGACGCAGATCAGGCCGTCGTC
This sequence comes from Nonomuraea aurantiaca, assembly GCF_020215705.1. Classification (GTDB taxonomy): domain Bacteria; phylum Actinomycetota; class Actinomycetes; order Streptosporangiales; family Streptosporangiaceae; genus Nonomuraea; species Nonomuraea aurantiaca. The sequence continues at coordinate 27,591 of NZ_JAIWNB010000032.1, forward strand.
CGGCATCTCCTCGGGCAGCAGGTCGAAGACGGCCACGCTCTTCTTGAGGTGGCCGCCGCCCTTCAGCAGCACGCATTGGCGCAACCGCCCCTGGGAGCGGATCTGGATGAGCCGCGGCAGGCCTTTGACGGCCTCCGCCGGCTGCTCCGGCTCCCCCTCATGCCAGCCGCGTACCGAGCCGGCGTCCACCGACAGCGACACCGTCACCCGCAGCCGGCGGCCCGCGGCGGCCACCTTGAAGCCGGCCAGTCCCGAGCGCTCGAACCGGCCCACGATCTGTACGCCGCGATGCATCTGGTCGGCCACCTGCAGCGCCGCGTCGTGGCCGCTGATGATCCCGATCGGCGCCTCTGCGGGGACGGCGAGCCGGTCGAAGTCGGTGCCGGTGCCCTCGGTCAGCAAGTCACTCATGACGCGCTCCTCGAAGCCGTCAGGGCCGTGGTGAGGCCGTGGGGATCCCGGAAGTCGAACCGGCACAGCAGCGGGTCGCGCCGCTCCCACATCCTGCGTACCGCGCAGTGGAGCGGGTCGCCGTCGCGCTCCACGTGCCTCAGGCCGGCGACGAGCGTACGCAGGTACTCGTTGCCCTGCCCGACCTCCCAGTGCGGCACCACCGGCGAGGGCACGTCCGCCCCGCTGCGGTAGAGCCACAGCCACAGCCGGGCCCGCTCCCGCTGCTCGGTCCCCAAGATGGACTCCCCCTTCGCGTGCTTGGCGACGGCCTCGCCGAGCACCCGCCAATAGTCGTCCCGCGTACGGGCGACGTGGGACACGCCGCATTCGCTCCACTCGGACCAACCGGCCTGGATGACGGGGATGCCGAAGGCGGGCAGCTCGTTGGAGACGCTCCCGCGCACGGTCACCCCCACGTCGGTCATGCTCCACAGCGCGTTCTTCGACAGCGCCAGGCTGCGCATGAAGGCCATGTGCTCGTGCGCTGAATGGCGGGCCGCCACCGCCGCGAAATGGCCGGTCGTGTCATACCGGAACTGGCTCGGATGATCCAGGAAGAGCCAGCTCACGCGGTCGTTCGTGGCGGCGAAATCCGCGGTCTCCTCGAACCAGCGCGCCAGATCGTCGAACAGCTCCCGGTTGGCGCCGACAGCGTCGGAGACGGCATGGTGGAAGACCGTGAAGACCGGCCGGTCCGGGTCGATCCTGAGGCGTTCGCAGGCGTGCTGGCGGAGCTGGCGGCGTTCCGTCTCGGTGCGCACCTCGAAGTCGCTCACGTTTCCGGCCCGCCACCAGCTCGGCCGGCCCAGGTTGACCTTCGCCCGCCAGGCCACGAGCTCCGCGTTCGGCTTGATGAGGTCCCGGTACGGCCAGACGTACTCCTCGAAGAACTCGCCGATCTGGCAGGTCAGCTCCTCCCGGAAGGTGCCGAGCCCCCTGCGCCGCTCCGGGAAGAGCGCGTAGGCCTTCAGGGTCCCGGTGCTCTGTACGTGCACGACCGGGATCTCCCGGCGCATGGCCGTGTCGACCGCCAGCCCCCACTGGTCGTAGTCGACATGGCTGGTGACCAGCGCGGCGAGCGACCGCTCCGCGAACAGCTGGTCATAGACGGCGGAGAAGGCCCTGACACGGCCGCGCCGCGACTGATGCCAGGCGTCTTCGCTGTCCGGCAGCCGCGGCACCCGGCCCAGCCGGATCAGCGTCGCCTTCTCCACGGCGGTCAGCGTCGCGGAGTCGGTCTCCTCCGCCGGGCCGTCACCTCGGTCGGCCAGCCGGCGATCCACGAGGCCGTGCACGTCGAGCACCTCGGTGGCACCGAACGCCTCGGCCAGCCGCCGGACCCGCTGAATGTCGAACTCCTGCCAAAGCGTCTCGCGCCAGTCCGGGTCCGTGCCGGTGAGCACGACCAGCCGGGCGGACAACAGGTCACAGAGCGCGTTCGCCACCAGCAGGTTGCGCACGATGACCCTGATGTCCTCATGGAACGCCTCCGCCACGACCACTGGCCTGCTGTCATCCCGAGGAGGGCGATGTCCCCCATACGCCCTCGCAGCGATGAGCAGACGATCGAACTGCTCGCCATCCCCGACTAGGTTCATGCTCTCCCCGACCCCGACCCGTACCCGTCGCCCGATCAGCACGGCCGCGTCGACCCTGCCAGACCGGACAACCGCGCGGCCCGGCCTTTGCCCCTGGATCACGTGATCCTTGCCGCGAAATGGTTCCGCGCCGCCGGCATGGTCTCAGGAGCGGTCGCCCGGCCCGAGCAGGGACCAGCTTCGGTCGTCTCCCCAGATGGAGAACGCGTCCACGTACGGCCGTAGCAGGGCTGTGAGCTCCGCGTCGCCTTGGCCGGTGAGCTCGTCCTCCGCTATCTTCCGCGCCGTTCCGGCGAGAAGGTCGGCCACCTGGACGCGCGGGTCCAGGCGCGAGTCGACGAGCCGCAGGCCGGCGAGTCGGCCCTGCGCGGAATGCGCCTCCTCCAGCTCGTCGATGCGGGCCTGCGTGAGGAGGGTCTGCCGGTCGTGCACGACCGAGACGGGTCTTCCGGTTTCGGCCCAGTAGACGATGGCCTGGCTGATGGCCGGGAACAGCGGGTTCAGCGTGGGCGACCGCTCTCGGAAAGCCTCCACCTCGGATCTGGACTCCCAGAGCAGGTCCATGATTTCGCCGGCCCGGCTTCGTGGGGTCGCGTGGCGAAAGGCGTCGACCATGGCGAACACCGATTCGACGGAAACTCTTGGGGCCCGGCCGTTCTTGGCGCGCATCAGGTCGTTGAAGGAGTCCAGGAAGGCGTTCCATCTGTCGGGGCCGAACGTCTGCCCGCCCTCTCGGTAGAGGATGCCGGCCATGGCTTGGCGGTTTTGTACGGCGAGCAGGTCAGTGAGCCTGGTCATCGCGAAGAAGGTCTTGTCGATGAGATAGACGTGGGCATTGCCGTGGAGCGGCGACGATGGGCCGAGCAGCCACTTGAGGGCGTTCAGGTGTTTCTTTCGGCGGATGACGCCGGACTTGTACTCCGTGGTGGGAGAGGGGGCTCTGCTCCGTACTTGCTGGATGCAGTCCGCCGCCGATTCGACGTCCAGTCGTACGCTCGCGTGGGCGAATACGGCGGTATTTCCGCCAATGAGCTTCTCCCCTTCTGAGCCGGACTCGTCACAGGCGATTTCGAAGGGTTGTGCCACGGTCAAGTCTCTCAAATCGCCGATTACGCCTTCAACGGGATTTCGGACCAGGTTCAGAGGTCGGGCAGCCCGAGGTCGAGGTTGGGCTGGTCGATGCCGCCGTCGACCTCCAGCACCTTCCCGGTCAGGTAGCGCCCGGCCGGCGACACCAGGTAGAGCACCGTGGCCGCCACGTCCTCCGGCTCGCCGATCCGCTTCAACGGGGTGGCCCGCTCCATCTGGGTACGCAGGTTCTCGTCGGTCAGGACGATGTCGAGGGCCGAGGTGGCGACCGCGCCGACGGCGATCGCGTTGACCCGCACCTTGGGCGCCAGGTCGCGCGCGGCCAGCCGCGTGTAGTGCGTGAGTGCCGCCTTGGCGCTGCCGTACGCCAGATAACCCCGGCCCGCCGTCCGGCCAACGGCGGAGGAGATGTTCACGACCGAGCCGCCGGTCTCCAGCAGGTGCGGTACGGCCGCCCGCGTCAGCTCGTGCGCGATCCCGACATTGAACTGGAACGCGTTCTCAAGATGCTTCCGGGTGGTGTCGAGGAAGGCACGGGGCATCGCTCCGCCCACGTTGTTGACGATCGCGTCCAGGCGGCCGAAGGCGTCGGCGGCCTGCTCCGCGAGCCGCTCCATGGCGCCCGGCACGCTCAGGTCGGCGGGCACGATCAGCGCCCGTCTGCCCGCCTCCTCGATCTGAGCTGCGACGGCGCGCAGCTGCTCCTCCGTACGGGCGGAGATCGCCACATCAGCGCCCGCCTGGGCGAGGGCGATCGCGGTCGCCGCGCCGATGCCCCGGCCGGCGCCGGTGACGATCGCGGCGTGGCCGGTGACGCGGAAGCGGTCCAGGATCATGCCATGACCCTATGGGCGAAGTGAAACCTGTTTCAATACGGGCTAGGGACGGGTCTCCAGACCCAGGCAGAGTTCGAACACCGCCGTGAGCCGGTCGACGTCGGCGGGTGACGGCGTCTCGGGGCCGATGAGGCGGCGGACCGAACCGATGCCCAGGAAGACCGCCGTCGCCATCCGGGCCCGCACATGCGCGTCCGGGCCGCCCAGGAGTGCCGCGATGGGCTCCAGCACGACGGTGTGCAGGCGCTCGCGTACGAGGGCCTGGATCTCGGGGTCGCCCGCCGACCGTTCGAGCGAGCGCAGGATGGGGGTCTCCGGGTCGTGGCTCATGCGTTCGGCGGCGTACTCGGCCAGCCGCCTGGGCAGGCCCGCCCGGTCGCCCTCGACCACGGCGCGGACCGTCGGCTCGCCCGCCAGCACCTCGCCGAACAGGCCCGACTTGGAGCCGAAGTAGCGGCCCACCAGGGCGATGTTGGCGTCCGCCGCCGAGGCGATCATGCGGACCGTCACCTGCTCATAGCCGTATTCGCCGAACAGCATGCGCGCCGCCTCCAGCAGCCGCTGGCGGGTGGCCGCGCGATCTCGCGGCCGGGCGTCAGTCACCTGCGCTTCCATGCCCGAACTCTACTCAGGGGACCCCACTTGCCGCGCGGCTAGTAAACGAGCGTATACTCGCCGAGGAGAAAACGGTAAGAAGGGGATGTGGTGTCTTGGTAGCCCAGACACAGGCCGCGGCCCCCGCGAGGCGGCATTACACCCACCGCGAAATCCTCGAGGTCATGTCCGGGCTCATGCTCGCCATGCTCACCTCGATGATCTCGACGTCGGTGGTTGGCACGGCACTGCCGACGATCGTGGGAGAACTCGGCGGCCAGGACCAGTATTCGTGGGTGGCGTCGGCGACCATGCTGACGATGACGGTCTCGACGCCGTTGTGGGGCAAGCTGTCCGACCTGTGGGGCCGGAAGCTGCTGTTCCAGAGCGCCTTGGGACTGTTCGTCGCGGCGTCGCTCGTGGCCGGTCTGTCGCAGAACATCGGGCAGCTCATCGCGGCGCGCGCCATCCAAGGTCTGGGCGTGGGCGGTCTGTCGGCCCTCGCCCAGGTGATCCTCGGCGACATCGTGTCGCCGCGGGAGCGCGGCCGCTACTCGGGGTACATGGGGGCCGTCTTCGGCATCTCCACGGTCGCGGGGCCGCTGCTCGGCGGGTTCATCGTGGACACCGACTGGCTCGGCTGGCGGTGGTGCTTCTACGTGGTCGTCCCGTTCGCGGTGATCGCGTTCGCGGTGATCCAGCGGGTGCTGAAGCTGCCCAAGGTCCGGCGCAACACCTCCATCGACATCTGGGGCGCCACCACCATCACGGCCAGCGCGAGCGGGTTGATGCTGCTGCTGACGCTGGGCGGCACGGAGTTCGAGTGGAACTCCTTCTGGACGTATGCCCTTGGGGCGTTCAGCCTGCTCATGCTGGCGCTGGCGGTGCTCTCAGAGCGCACGGCCCGGAACCCGATCCTGCCGCCCAGGCTGTTCAGGAACCCGACGTTCGTGCTGACCAGCATCGCCTCGCTGTTCGTCGGCATGGCGATGTTCGGCGCGATGATCTACCTGCCGCAGTATCTGCAGATCGTCAAGGGGCTGAGCCCCACCGAGTCGGGGCTGATGACGCTGCCCATGGTGGTGGCGTTGTTCCTGGCCGGTGTGATCTCCGGGAAGATCGTCACCCAGACCGGCCGATGGAAGATCTTCCCGGTGGCGGGCCTGCTGATCGTGGCCGTGGGACTGTTCCTGCTGTCGCGGCTGCACGTGGAGTCGAGCCAGTGGCTCATCGGGTTCGACGTGGGCGTGCTGGGCGTCGGGCTCGGCCTGTCGATGCAGATGCTCATCCTGGCCGCGCAGAACGGCTCCGAGCTGCGGGACATGGCCTCCACCACGGCGGGCGTCTCCTTCTTCCGCTCACTCGGCGGCGCCGTGGGCGTGGCCGCGTTCGGCGCGATCCTCACCAACCGCCTCAAGAACGAGATGGCCGACATGCTGCGGGCCGCGCACATCGCGCTGCCCGGCGGCTCTTCCCCCAAGCTGGGCAGCCCCAGCTCCATCCAGGCGCTGCCCGGGCCGATCAAGCACATCGTGCTCGAGGCCTTCACCCGCGGCCTGGAGACCGTCTTCATCGTCGGCGTGCCGATCGCGCTGCTCGGCTTCGTGGCGACGCTCTTCCTCAAGGAGCTGCCGCTCAGAGGCGGCGCCGCGCCCGCGCCGCCGGAGCCCAAGCCGCTCAGCAAGGACGACCTGGTCCTGGCCGGGCTGCTGCTCGAGCTCATCGCCCAGCGGATCGAGCGGGTCACCGACCAGCCGTCCGCGCTGCTGTCCGCGGTCGCCAGGATGGCGCCGCCCGATGACCGTACAGAACGGGAGCGCGCCCGATCGGTCGCGCAGAGCGTGCTGCGTCCCACCTCGCGCGCGCTGATCGCGCAGGCCGCGCCGCCGCGGAAAGACCTCGTCACAGGAGGAGTGTCATCATGATTCGCAAGTTCGTGGGCGCCGTCGCGGCTGCCCTGGCCCTCATGGCCGGGCTCTGGCTGATGATCGCCCCGTTCGCCCTCGGCACCCAGCCGGAGAACGCCGACTGGACCGACCCGACCACATCCGAGTTCTTCACCGGCCTGGGTGTCGCCGTCGTCGGGCTCATCGGCGTGGCCGCCTTCGCCGCGGCCATCCACGAGGAGCTCGTCGTGCGCGGACTGGTGGCCGTACGGCAGAAGCCCGCGGAGCCGGAGCCCGAGCCGGTGGCGGCCGCGCCTCAGGCTTCGTCCGCGGAGCTGGCGAGCCTGCTCGCCCCGCTGGTCGAGGCGCTGCGTGAGGACCTGAACACCGCCGGACGCGGCGGCGGCGAGCACCGCCAGAACGGCAAGACCGCCCTGGTAGGAGTGGAGGACAACCGATGAAGGCCAAACTGGGCGTGTCCGCCCTCATTCTGCTGTTCCTGGCCGGCGTGTGGCTGATCGCGGCGCCGTTCGCGGTGGGCTACCAGCCCAGAGGCGCGGTCTACGCCGACGCGACGGTCAACGACCTGTGGGTCGGCGGCGCGCTGGCCGGCCTCTCGTTCGTCGCCCTCGTGATCTACGCGGCCGACGCGCTGCGCGAGCTCGCCGGCCGCGGCAAGCACGTCGCCGACAGCTGACGTGCGAGGCATGCCGTGTTCGGCGAGAGCACAGACGACCGGTGGGAGCCCCTGTAGGCAGGCTCCCCAGCGGGCAGTTCGAGATCGGCAAGGACGGCACCGGGCTGCTGGTGGTCGGCTTCGACGGATCGGGCCCGAGCCGCAACGCGCTCGCGTACGCGGCCGGGCTCGCCCGGCGGGACAACGCCGCCTTGCTCGTCGCATTCGTGGAGACGCTCACCAGCGCCACGTTGTGGTTCTTCGCGGGCGCGCCGATCATCCCCGACTCGGCCGGGGACCTGGCGGAGGACCTGCGGACGGAGCTGAGCGGGGTCGGGGTTCCGTGGCGGTTCGTCTCGGTACGCGGAGACACCGCGCGGGAGTTGGAGACGCTCGCCGCCTCCTGCATGGCCGACGCCATCGTGGTGGGCCGGTCCCGCTCCCCGTGGCACACCTTCGGCGGCTCGGTGGCCGTGGGGCTGGCCAAGCGGGCTCGCCGTACCGTGCTGATCGTGCCCTGACCTGCGATAATGCCCTGATCTCGTAGGACGTCGCGTAGGGTGGCCGCATGAAACGTACTGCCGCTGCCTTTGTGGTGTTCGCGTCAGTTTCGTGCGGCGGGCAGGCGCCGGTCGCCTCGCAGGCGCAGCCCCAGCAGCCCCCGGCCGACGCGCAGGCCGCCCGGGCTCAGACCCAGCCGCCCGTGCCCGCGACGCCCACCCCGAAGGCGAGGACCGCCTCGCCCAAGCCCGCGGAGCCGCCCAAGTTCGGTGCCAAGGTCACCAAGGTCTCCCGCAGCCGGCTGCCCTACTCGTGGAAGCCCGGCTGCCCGGTCTCCTACCAGGACCTGCGCCTGATCACGATGACCTACTGGGGCTTCGACGACAAGCCGCACACCGGCGAGCTGGTCGTGCGCAAGACGGTCACCGGCGACGTCGTCAAGGTCTTCGGGAAGCTGTACACCATGCGCTACCCGATCAAGCAGATGCGGCTCGTCGACGTCTACAAGGGCGACGACTACGACTCCATCGACGCCGACAACACCTCGGCCTTCAACTGCCGCGCGGCCACTGGGTCCAGCAACTGGTCCAACCACGCCTACGGCGAGGCGATCGACCTCAACCCGCGCGAGAACCCGTACGTCACCGCGAGTGGCGGCACCGCCCATCCGAACGCCAAGAAGTTCGCCAAGCGCCCCGCGAAGGGCAAAGGCGTGATCAACTCCGGCGACCGGGTCGTCCGGGCCTTCGCCTCGGTGGGCTGGGGCTGGGGCGGCGAGTGGTCGGGCACCAGGGACTACCAGCACTTCAGCCGTAACGGCCGATGAGGGCATCGGCCTGACAGAATCAAGTCATGGCGGCTAAGGACGGCGACGGTTGGACCCAGTGCGCCCGGGGGCACCGGCACTGGGGGCTGCACGGGGCTTCGGGGCTCCTGGCCGTACACCATGACGAGCACGGCGTTCCGTACGTGCTCATGCAGAAGCGCTCATGGTGGAGCCACCACGGCGGCACGTGGGGGCTGCCGGGCGGCGCGCGCGACAGCCACGAGGACGCCGTGGCGACCGCGCTGCGCGAGGCGCACGAAGAGGCGTCCGTAGTCGGCGACGGCCTGCGTGTGCAGGGCGTCTACCTGGACGATCACGGCGGGTGGGCGTTCGAGACCGTGATCGCCGAGTCGGCCGAGCTGCTGGCGGCGGCACCCGCCAACAGCGAGAGCACCGAGCTGCGCTGGGTGCCGCTGCCCGAGATCCCGGGCAGGAAGCTGCACCCCGGCTTCGCCGAGTCGTGGGACAAGATCCAGCCGGAGCTCACCCCCGAGACGCTGGTGCTCGACGTCGCGAACATCGTCGGCGCCCGAGCCGAGCACGGCTGGTGGAAGGACCGGCTCGGCGCGGCGACGCGGCTGCTGACCGAGGTGGCCACGCTGCGGCTGCGGCATCCGGTGCTCGCGCAGTGGTACCCACGGATCGTGGCGGTCGTGGAGGGCGCCGCGAAGAAGGCGCCGGACGTGCCCGGCATCGAGGTGGTGGCGGCGACGGACAGCGGCGACGACGCGATCGTGGACGTCGTACGACGGGCGCGGCCGTGGGAGCGGGTGGTCGTGGTGACGGCGGACAGGGGGCTCAAGGAGCGCGTCGGCAACCTGGGAGCCAGGACCGTGGGCCCGAAGTGGCTGCTGTCACAACTGGACGCCCAGGACGCCTGACCCGGTCGGGCCCGGTCGGTCACTTCTGGGCGACCAGGACGCTGTCGAAGACGGCCTTCAGGCCGGTCACGTCGAGCACCCGGCGCAGCACCCCCTGCACGCCCGTGAGCCCGAGCGAGCCGCCGCGCTCGCCGACCTCGCGCTGGTGCTCGACCAGCACCCACAAGCCGCTGGAGTCGCAGAACGCCAGCCCGGCCGTGTCGATGACGATCGAGACATGGCCGGCGGCGATCAGCTCGCTGAGGACCTTCTTGAGCCGGGGCGCGGTGAGCTTGTCGAGGTCACCGTCGAGGCGCACGCTCGCGGTGCCCTCGGCTCGGTCCACCTCAACGCTGAGATCCGCCACCTCCCGAACGTACACCGCCGTCACCACAGCCGCTATGGTGGTGTGCGCACTGGAGGGTTCGCATAGTGGACGAGTGCAGCCGCCTTGAAAGCGGCCAGGTCAGCGATGGCCTCGTGGGTTCGAATCCCACACCCTCCGCCACGCTTGAGGGCAGGTCCGGCTAGCCCAGACGCGAGTGACAGGGCGATGGCAGAATGTGACCATGCGGCCACCCCGAGCGAGATCTTTCAACACCGCGGGCCCCTGCGACCCGCGACGCCACTACATGCTGCCCCCCACGCCACGGCTCCCCGGGGCACGGGTACTCATCGAGATGGATCGCTATTTCGTGCTGCACGCGCCCCGGCAGACCGGGAAGACGACCGCGCTGCGCACCCTGGCCTCCGAGCTGACCGCCGAAGGTGACATCGCCGCTCTGATGCTCTCCTGCGAGCGCGCCAAATCGGCCGGTGACGACTACGCCGCCGCGGAGTCACTTCTGCTGGATTCCCTCCGTGAGGCTGCCGAGTGGTCGGGATGGCCAGACGAGCTGCTGCCTCCGGATCCCTGGCCGCAAGTCACGCCGGGCAGCCGGTTCGGTTCGGCGCTGACCGAGTGGTGCCACCGCTGCCCGCGCCGGGTGGTGCTGTTCCTCGACGAGATCGACGCCGTGCAGGGCAACAGCCTGGTCAGCATCCTCAGCCAGCTCCGCGACGGTCACAACGCGCGGCCGGGAGGCCGTCCGTTCCCCGTCTCCGTGGTGCTGTGCGGGTTGCGTGACCTGCGTGACTACAAGGTCGCCTCGGGCGGCGAACCCGGCCGGTCCAACCCGGCCAGCCCGTTCAACATCGTCACCGAGTCCCTGCGCCTGGGCGACTTCAGCGCCGACCAGATCGCCGAGCTGTACGACCAGCACACACGGGCGACCGGCCAGGAGTTCACCAAGGACGCGGTGGACCGGGTCTTCGAGCTGACCCAGGGACAACCGTGGCTGGTCAACGCCCTCGCCAATGAGATCACCATCCAGATGAAAGTGACCAGTGCCATCACTGCCGGTCAGGTCGAAGATGCCAAGGAGCGGCTGATCCGGAAGCGCGCCACTCACCTGGACGCCCTCGTGGCGCGGCTGCACGAACCCCGGGTGGAACGAGTGATCGAACCGATCGTGGCGGGAACGTGGCCAGGCATGGACACTTCTTTCGACGATGACGTCTCCTACGTCCATGACCTGGGTCTCATCCGAGGAGCCAGGGAACTGGAGATCGCCAACCCGATTTACCGAGAAGTCCTGCTACGGGTCCTGGGCGCTCGCACGGAGCGGTTCGTGAAGGCCGATCCGCACAGCTTCGTGCTGCCGGACGGCCGTTTCGATCTGCCGCGCCTGCTGGAGGAGTTCGTCGTGTTCTGGCGTGAGCACGGCGAGGTGCTCATCCGGCAAGAGGGCTACCACGAGGCCGCCTGCCAGATCATCCTCATGGCGTTCCTGCACCGGCTGGTGAACGGCGGAGGTCAACTCGACCGGGAGTACGCCGCGGGCACCAAGCGCCTGGACGTACTGGTCCGCTGGCCCTACACCGGCCCCGAAGGCGAACGGCAGGTGCAACGGGAGGCCATGGAGCTGAAGGTCTGGCGAGCAGGCGAGAACGACCCGATGCCCGACGGCCTCGCGCAACTCGACCGGTATCTGGACCGCCTCACCCTCTCCACCGGCGTGCTGGTGATCTTCGACCGGCGCCCCGAAGCCCCACCCTGGAAGGAACGAGGCGGATTCGAGCAGGCGACCACACCGTCCGGCCGCCAGGTCACCGTTCTGCGCGTGTGACGGACGGCGGCCGGCCCTGCGCTCATTCCCCCTGTGCGGCGAATCCGTCGCCGACGCAGGCGGCCAGCTGCAGGTAGGCCTCCCTGGTCGGTTCCTGGAGCCGTTCGAGGTCGATCTCGGCGCCTTCCTCCAGATGCGGGTCGTACGGCACGCGGATCACCGCGCGGCACCGCGCCGCGAAGTGGGCCTCCAGCTTGGAGATGTCGACCGCCGACTTCGAGCGCGGCCGGACGCTGCAGAGCACCACGGTCGCCTCCCGGACCAGGTTGCCGTAGTGGTGCGCCTCCAGCCAGTCGAGCGTCGCCGACGCGGCCCTGGCGCCGTCCACGGACGGCGAGCTGACCAGCACGATCTGGTCGGCGAGGCCGAGCACGCCGCCCATGGCCGAGTGGAGCAGGCCGGTGCCGCAGTCGGTGATGCAGATCGAGTAGAAGTTCTCCAGCACCTGTGAGACGGCCTGGTAGTCGGCGCCGCTGAACGCCTCGGACACCGACGGGTCACGGTCCGACGCGAGCACCTCCAGCCGCGAAGGCGCCTGCGAGGTGAACGCCCTGATGTCCACGTACCTCTTGACCTGGTTGCTCTCGTTGAGCAGGTCGCGTACGGTCGCCGAGGTCTCCAGGGTGAGCTTGTCGGACAGCGTCCCGCGGTCGGGGTTCGCGTCGACCGCGATCACCCGATCGCCGCGCATCGCGGCGAGGGTGGCGCCCAGGCCGACCGTGGTCGTGGTCTTGCCGACACCGCCCTTGAGACTCAGTACGGCCACGCGGTGGTGGCCGGTGGCGACCGGGGTGCGGGCCCTGGACAGCAGCTCGCGGCGGCGGCGGACCTCTGGCGGCTCGCCCGGCTTGATCCAGCCGCCCGACGCCTTGTAGATCAGGCGGCGCCAGCCCTTGGAGGGGGCGTTGCGGCGGCCGCGCAGGAGCGACTCGGGGTCGAGGCTGTCGGCCGTGGGCCTGCCGGTGATCGGGGGGCGGGGCGGGGCGTTGAAGACCGGCACGGGGGCGGGGCGGCGGCGCGGAGCTGGGGGCTCTGGCTCTTCAAAGGCGCGCGGCTCTTCAAAGGTGCGCGGCTGCTCGTAGGCGCGGTCCTGGTCGTAGGAGCGTGGCTGGTCCCACGAGCGGGCCTGCTCGTGGGAACGGTCCTGCTTGAAGGTGCGGTCCTGCTCGAAAGAACGGTCGGGTTCGTAGGAGCGGTCCTGCTCATACGGCTTCGGCTCGTCGAACGGACGGGACGGCGGCTTCGGCTCGTCGAAGGCGCGGGAGGGCGGCTTCGGCTCATCGAGGGTCCGCGGCTCCTCGAAGGCGCGCGGCTGCGACGGCTGGTCGAGGGCCGATGGCTTGTCCAGGGCGGACGGCTTGTCGAAGGCGGACGGCTGGTCGACGGCCGGGGGCTTGTCGGCGGCCGGCGGCTTGTCGAAGGTCAGCGGCAGATCGAAGCTCAGCGGCTTGTCGAAGCCGGGCTTGTTGAAGAGCGGCTTCTCGGACGCGGGCTGGTCGAAGGCAGGCTGGTCGAAGGCAGGCGGGTCGAACGCGGGCGGCGTGTCGAACGCGGGCGGCTTCTCGAAGCTCAGCGGCTTGTCGAAGGTCAGCGGGACCTCCAGCCGTGGCTCCGTGGCGTCCTCCGCGGGCGGCTGCTCGAAGGTGTTCAGAGGGGGCTCCTCGGCCTTGTCCCCCTTGTCGGCCTTCTCGGCCGGGCGCGGCTCGTCGAACGTCTCCGCCGGACGCGACCACTCCGGCGGCACGGGCCAGGCGGACTTCGTCTCCTCCTCCGCCTCCTCGGCCACCGGCTTCTTCGCCGGCTCCGGGAACGACAGCAGCGAGTAGGAGTCGGTGTCGTCGGGCCGGGGCAGCGGCTTGAGCGGCGCCAGGAACCCGTCGTCGGCCTTGCCCAGGCTCACCGGCGGCGAGACGGGCTGAGCCTCGTCCTTCTTGCCGAGATCCTGCCTGCCGAGATCTCTCGTGCCGAGGTCCTGCCTGCCGAGGTCCTGCCTGCCGAAGTCCTGCTTGCCGAGGTCCGTCGTACCGGCCGGCTGGTTCCGCCCGTCGGCGAACTCCTCCCCGGGCGCCGTGCCGTACACGGAGTCGACCGCGGCCCTGAACAGCGGCGTCGGCGTCTCGTGTTGGCTCGGCACCGAGAGCCAAGGGTCCTGGGGGTACGGCGAAGCGACGGAGTCCTCCGAGGCAGAGGCGCTGACCGAGATCGGAGCCTCTTCCGTCTCCTTGATCGCGTCCAGCCAGGCCAGCTGTTCCTCGAGAGATTCCTCTCGATCGTGTCTTGCCACCGTGTTTCTCCCCCTGGTGGGTGTAAAGGGGCAGCAAATACATTGCAGGTTAACGCCATGACTCGCGGCAGTGGTCGCCAACCTATAACTTCCTTGCCCGGCTACGGTGATTGCATGCGAGCCATCGAGATCATCAGGCCCGGACCACCAGAGGTTCTGGAGTGGCGCGAGGTGCCGGATCCGCGCCCTGACCGGGGGGAAGTCCTCATCGACGTGGTGGCCGCCGGGGTCAACCGGGCCGACCTCCTTCAACGCCAGGGATTTTACGATCCGCCTCCCGGCGCGCCTCCGTACCCCGGACTGGAGGTCTCCGGCGTGGTGGCCGAGATCGGCGAGGACGTGGAGCATGTCACGCCGGGAGACGAGGTGTGCGCGCTGCTGGCCGGAGGTGGCTACGCCGAGCGGGTGGCCGTGCCGTGGCAGCAGGTGATGCCCGCGCCCGAGGGCGTGCGGCTGGTCGAGGTGGCCGGGCTGCCCGAGGTGGCGTGCACGGTCTGGTCCAACGTGTTCATGACCGCCCGGCTGCGACGCAGCGAGACGCTGCTGGTGCACGGCGGGGCGAGCGGGATCGGGACGTTCGCCATCCAGCTGGCCAAGGCGTTCGGGTCGCGGGTGGCCGCGACGGCCGGGTCGGCGGCGAAGCTGGACCGCCTCAAGGAGCTGGGCGCCGACGAGACGGTCGACTACCACGAGGAGGACTTCGCCGAGCGGGTGGCGGCCGACGTGATCCTCGACATCATCGGCGCCAAATACCTGTCCAGAAATATCCAGGCACTCCGTACGGGCGGCCGGCTGGTGATCATCGGGCTGCAGGGTGGCGCCAAGGCCGAGATCGACCTGGGCGCCCTGATGGGCAAGCGGGCGTCCGTCCACGGCTCCACACTGCGCGCCCGCCCGGCCGACGAGAAGGGCGTCATCGTGCGCGGCGTCGTCGACAACGTGTGGCCGCTGATCAGCGCGGGTGCCGTCCGCCCTGTGGTGTACGCGGAGGTGCCCATGGCGGAGGCGGCGGAGGCTCACCGAATGATGGAATCGGGACAGCACATCGGCAAAATCCTGCTAGTACGGTGAGTGTTATGAATGCTGAGGACAACAACACCCCCCACATCGTGGTGGTGGGCCCGGACTTCCAAGGTCAGGGCGATAACGGCGAGGATGAGCGCTCGGTGACGAACCTCGTCGAGCAGCCCGCCAAGGTGATGCGCATCGGCAGCATGATCCGGCAGCTTCTCGAAGAGGTCCGGGCGGCTCCTCTCGACGAGGCCAGCCGTAAGCGGTTGAAGGAGATCCACGAGTCGTCCATAAAGGAGCTCGAGGACGGCCTGGCCCCCGAGCTGGTCGATGAGCTGGAACGGCTGTCGCTGCCCTTCACCGACGAAAACGGCACGCCGCCCAGCGAGGCCGAGCTGCGCATCGCGCACGCCCAGCTCGTGGGATGGCTCGAAGGGTTGTTCCACGGCATCCAGACGACGCTGTTCGCGCAGCAGATGGCGGCGCGCGCCCAGTTGGAGCAGATGCGCAGGGCGCTGCCCGGCGTGCCCCACGGTGACGACTCGCAGCGGCCGCACGGCGGCTCCGGCCCCTACCTGTAAAGCTCTTCGAGTACGAGCGCGACACCGTCGTCATTGTTGGCCGCCGTCACATGATCCACGGCGGCCAGCACGTCGGGGTGCGCGTTGGCGACCGCGTAGGACGTACCTGCCCAGCCCAGCATGGGCAGGTCATTTGGCATGTCACCGAACGCCACCACCTGTGACGGTTTGATCTCGTGCCGTGCGGCGAGCGCGGCCAGGGCTGTGGCCTTCGTCACGCCGTGGGCGCTCATCTCGATCAGCCCTCGGCCACTGGAGTGCGTGGGGGTCACCAGATGTCCCACGAGCCCGCACACGGCCTCGTGCAGCGGGTCGGGAGCCATGTCCGGGTGCAGGGCCAGCAGCTTGGCGCAGGGCCGTGAGGTCAGCGTCGCCGCGCCGACGCGGAGGCCGCCGATGGCCTTGCTGTCCCAGCCGCCGAGTGGGAAATCGGACTCATGCGCAAAACCACCTTCATACTCGACCGAAAATGCGAGTTCGGGCACGTTCGCTCTTAGCTGAGCGACGACTTGCTCCAGTACCTCGACCGTGATGAGGTGAGATTCCACTATCTGTTCGGTATGCAGATCGTAGATCAGTGCGCCGTTTGCACAGATTGCCAACCCTCGGTGACGCACCGCACCCGCCACGCTGCTCATCCATCTCGGCGGGCGACCCGTGACGAACACGAGCATGGCACCAGTTTCTTCGACTCTCGCGAACGCCGCTGCCGTACGGGGAGAGACGGTTCCGTCGGTCCGCAGAGCGGTTCCGTCGAGGTCGGTGGCCACAAGACGCGGCGTTGCAAGGCTTCGCATAACAGGTTCCAGTTTGCCCGGTCATGCCGCCGGCCAGAAATCTTCCTAGGGACGGGAACACCAACGCGCCAGAATGGTGTTAGATGTGATGGCGTTGTATTAGCTGATCCCGTAGTGAAAACCAGCATGACTTTGTCTGAGCCACCCCGGGTGCTTGCTGTACGACACACCGGGACTCGCGAGGTGCGGGTCCCATAGATTCACATCCTGAGGGAGAGCTTTTATGGCTCAGGGAACCGTCAAGTGGTTCAACGCCGAGAAGGGCTTCGGCTTCATCGCCCCGGACGGCGGTGCGCCGGACGTGTTCGTGCACTTCTCCGAGATCGTCGGCAACGGCTACCGCAGCCTTGAAGACGGCCAGCGGGTCGAGTTCGAGATCACGCAGGGACAGAAGGGGCCCCAGGCCTCGCAGGTCCGTGCCATCTGACCTGTAGCAGCGAGACAGACCGGGGTTCGCTTCCAGCGGGCCTCGGTCTTTCGCATTCCTGGGCTCTCTCCCGGCCCGTGGTGACAGGCCGGTCACAGGTGTGACTCAACTCACACAGACGTCGAACCACTGATCCTCCACCGCCATCGGCCCATATATGAGGTACGCGTGGCTATGTCACCCAGCGACCTTGGTCGCCGCGTTCGTGCTGCTACTCAACGACTGTCTGTTCGAGCACGTCTGGCCCCGGCTGGCCTGGCGTGCGCACCGGAGGAGCCTGGCAAGCCCCTCAGAGCGCCTGACAGCGCCGCTGGAGCGTCGGGCGGATCATTGGTGGCTTCTGGGGCTCTTGGAGCGTCTGGCTGGACTTCCGGAGCGTCTGAGGGGGTTCCGCGCACGGCTGAAGAGGCCCTCGGAGCGGTGGCGGGTGGTGGCGATTGTGCCGTTGGCCCTGTTCGCCATGGCGGCGGCCGCTGAGCCGCCTTCCGTGGTCGACTCCGTACAGGTGGACGGAGATCAGATCATCGTGCTGATCGCCGGCCGCGATCAGGGCGCCGCCACAGGGATCTCCTCCGTGGACGGCGGGGTCACCTGGTCCGAGTACTACGGCAGGCAGGTGCGGGTGCGGCCGCCGCAGACCGCCGCCTGCGTGCCCGGACAGCCGCAGCGGTGCTACCAGGTGCTTCCCGGGCGGCCGGCGGTCGCCGAGTCCGACGACGGGGGCAAGACGTGGCGGCCCTCCTGGAGCCTGTCGGACGATCAGTACGACCGGTTGGCCAGGCGGTACTCCACGGCCGGGCCCAGGTCCCTGGCGCTGGCCGTACAGGCTCGGCCCGGAGGCCATGTCGTGGTGGTCGCCAACGGACTCGACGGCGTGCTCGTACGGGACGTGGAAGGAACGTGGCGGCGCGAGGGGTGGCCGGAGCCGCTCGCGTCCGGCGGGGAGGAGACGGCGAACCTGGATCCCGAACAGCGCGTGGCGCTGGTCCTCGCCGCCCTGACGCTGCTCGGCGCCGTCGGCACGGGGATGCGGCGGCTCGGCGGCGTCTACGCCGTGTCCGCGTTGGTGGTGTGCGTGCGGCTGTACGCCATGCTCGGCGCGGACCGCGATCCGGCGGCCGGCGTGACAGTGCTCGGGGCCATGGTCTGCTTCCTCGTCGCCATCGCCGGGCAGGCCAGGGGTGTGGCGGTGGCCGTCGGGTTGGGGGCGGCGCCGCTGGTGTACGCGGCCGTGTACATGCCCTTCTACGGCTGGGCCCACGGGATGCCGGGCTCGTACGCCGTGGCGGTGGGGGCCGCTGTCGTCATGACGGCGGGAGTGGTGGCGGCGAGCGGCGCGCTCATCAGACGCGACCTCCGTCGCCGGACGGCCACCTACTGACCGCCTGAGCCGGCTCAGGCCCCAATCGCCTGAGCCGGCAGTGGGTCTACTTGGGCGGTTCCAGGACGTCGAGGCCGACATACGGGCGCAGCGCCTCGGGCACCACGACCGAGCCGTCGGCCTGCTGGTGGTTCTCCAGGATCGCGACCATCCAGCGGGTGGTCGCCAGCGTGCCGTTGAGCGTGGCCAGGTGCTGGGGCTTGCCGTCCTTGTCGCGGTAACGGACGCCCAGCCGGCGGGCCTGGAACTCGGTGCAGTTGGACGTGGAGGTCAGCTCGCGGTAGCGCCCCTGGGTGGGGATCCACGCCTCGCAGTCGAACTTGCGCGCCGCCGACATCCCCAGGTCTCCGGCCGCCGTGTCGATGACGCGGTAGGGCACCTCGATCTTGGCGAGCATGTCGCGCTCCCAGGCGAGCAGCCGCTGGTGCTCCTCGCGCGCCTCCTCGGGGCGTACGTAGGAGAACATCTCCACCTTGTCGAACTGGTGGACACGGATGATCCCGCGAGTGTCCTTGCCGTAGGAGCCGGCCTCCCGGCGGAAGCACGACGACCAGCCCGCGTAGCGGAGCGGCAGCTCGCCCACGCCCAGGATCTCCTGGGCGTGGTAGCCCGCCAGCGCCACCTCCGAGGTGCCGACCAGGTAGAGGTCGTCCTCGGGCAGGCGGTAGATCTCCTTGTCGTGGGCCACGTGGAAGCCGGTGCCCTGCATGGTCTCCGGCTTGACCAGCACCGGAGTGATCATCGGGGTGAACCCGTTGGCGATCGCCTGCTGCATGGCCATGTTGAGCAGGCCGAGCTGCAGGCGCGCGCCGACGCCCTTGAGGAAGTAGAACCGCGAGCCGGACACCTTGGCGCCGCGCTCCATGTCGATGGCGCCGAGCAACTCGCCCAGCTCCAGGTGGTCCTTCGGCTCGAAGTCGAACACGCGGGGCTCGCCATAGGTCTCGAGCACGACATAGTCGTCCTCGCCGCCGTGGGGCGCGTCCTCGTCGACGATGTTGGGCACCGACTGCACGAGCTCGTCGAGCTCGGCGCCCAGCGTCTCGGCCTCCGCCTCGGCGGCCTTGACCTGGCCGGCCAGGTCCTTGGCCCGCTGAAGCAGCGCGGCCTTCTCCTCGCCCTGCGCCTTGGAGACCGACTTGCCCAGACTCTTCTGCTCGGCGCGCAGAGACTCGAACGAGGTCAGCGCGGCGCGGCGGCGCTCATCGAGGTCGAGCAGCGTGTCGACGATCGAGTCGTCCTCGCCGCGGGCACGCTGCGAGGCCCGTAGCCGGTCGGGATGCTCACGAAGGGTACGCAGGTCAATCACGGATAAAGGCTACCGGCGCCCGGCTACCGCCCGCCTCAGGATTAGACGCGCCCAGCGCGGATTCGCGCCAGCCACTCTCCCGCCTCGGCGAACTCGGGATCGGCCGTGCCCTTCTTGATCTGCGGCGCGACACCGTCGGCACGCGGGTAGCTGCCCAGGAAGCGCACATCGCCGCAGATGCGGTGCAGGCCCGAGATCGCCTCGCCCACGCGCGCGTCGGCGACGTGCCCCTCGAAGTCGAAGTGGAAGAAATAACGGCCGATGCCGCCGCCGGTGGGCCGCGACTCGATGCGGGTCAGGTTGACCCCGCGTACGGAGAACTCCGTCAGCATCTCCAGCAGCGCGCCCGGGTGGTCGTCGGCCAGGAAGACGACGAGCGTGGTGCGGTCGTAGCCGGTCGGCGCGGGCAACGCTCCCCCACGGCTCACCCGTACGAACCTCGTCACGGTGTCGTTGCGGTCGCCGATGTCGTCGGCGAGCTCCACCAGCCCGTAGTGCTCGCCCGCGATGCGCGCGGCGATGGCCGCGTCGTACGGCGAGCCGGGCAGCGCGACCTCCTGAGCCGCGGCGGCCGTCGAAGGCGCCGCCACCACGACCGCGTCGGGCAGCTCCCGGGCGCAGAACGCGCGGCACTGCGTGATGGCCGCGGGATGCGTGTAGACCCGCTTGATGTGCACGATCTCGGTGTCGGGCCGGGCCAGCAGCGAGAAGCGCACCGGCAGCAGCAGCTCCGCCGTGATCAGCAGCGGCTCGCCCCAGGCGAACTCGTCGAGCGTCGTGGTGATCGCGCCCTCGATCGAGTTCTCCAGCGGGACGACCGCGCCGTCGGCCTCACCGTTGCGGGCGGCGGCCAAAGCGGCGCTGACGTTGGCGCGGGGCAGACGCTCGGCTTCGGGCGCGAGGAGCCGCAGGGCCTCTTCGGTGAAAGTGCCTTCCGGTCCGAGATAGGCGAGTCTGGGCATGCTCACAGAGTATCCGCAGGTAGTCGGGTAGTACGGACCTTTTCTCTCTTTACCATCTGCCCGCCTGCGCGTCGATCAGCGGGCCGTGACCCAGCCTGGCCGCTCGCACCGCCTGCTCCTCCTCCGGGGACAGCGGCTCCTCTCCCTTGCCGCTCACCACCGGTCGCACGTAGGTGCGGGTCTCGGTCCGTCCGTTGATCGAGGTCAGCACGATGCCGTCACCCAGTCCGTTGATCATCGCGATCGAGAACGACAACCGCCCGGTCATCTCCTCCAGCGCGTCGTAACGGCACACGGCCACGTCCCGGATGGCCTTGAGATCGCCCTTGCCCTCGCTCGTCTGCATGACCAGCGTCTGCCGGCACTCGTCAAAGGCGGCCCTGGCCTGCTTGAGCGCTCTGTAACCAATGGTCACGCCACTCGCCCCGGCAACGAGGCCCACCAGGACCCATACGGTAATCAGCACGTAACAGAGGGTAATCGGTCGTCAAGCCAGGTCGCGCCGTTTCGGCAACCAGGAGACCAACAACCAGACCAGGCCCAGCGCGCCCAGCCCGTAGCCGTCCTGCACGATCTTGTCGAGCACCGGCACCCCCGCCACCTTCAACGCCACCCCCCACCAGGGAATGGGCAGCACGTAGTACAGCCACACGCCCACGGCCACCCGCACCCTGACCGGATCGCGCCCGTCACCCACAATCGCCCCGAGCACCACGACCACCCAGGCGAGATGGTGGATCCAGGCGACCGGGGACAGCAGCACGGCCATGAGCCCGACCAGCGCGACGGCGGTGATCGAGTCCTTGGCCTGGTAGGCGGCCCGCGCCCCGCGGAAGCCGTACCAGCCCACGACCGCCACCAGGGCGATCCAGATCACGGACGTCACCGTGTCGGGCAGGTACAGGCGGATCAGCATGCCGCGGATCGACTGGTTGGTGGTGGCGGCGTTCGCGCCGAGCCGGTTGGGATCGAACAGCGCCGAGAACCAGAAGTCGGCAGCGTCCTGCGGAATCACCACGAACGGCAGCAAAGTGAGCAGCGCCGCGGCGAACGCCGCCATGAAGAACGTCCGCCACTGCCGCGTCACCAGCAGATAGATCAGGAAGACGCCCGGCGTGAGCTTCACGGCCGTGGCCAGCCCGATCAGGAACCCCCGCGGCCACCACGGCCTCCTGGCCACACAGTCGGCCAGGCACAGCGCGACCAGCAGGATGTCCACCTGTCCGAACCGGACCTGGTCGCGGATCGGCATCAAATACGTGCAGGCCACCATGAGGAAGGCGAAGAGCCACGGGGCGTGCCGCGCCCACCCCAGCACCCCTCTGAAGGAGTACGCCACCACGACGGCCAGCGACACGAAGACCCCGGCGGTCCACACCCACTGGGCGGTATCCCAGGACATCTTGGCCAGCAGGACGGCCAGCATCGCCGCGACCGGCGGGTAGGTGAAGGGCAGCAACTGAGGCGCGGGCGTCGCGAACTCGTAGACGGCCCGACCGTCGAGGATCATCTGCCCGCCGGTCCGGTACACGTCCAGATCGACCAGCCGCTGATCGTCGGGATTGGTCAGCCACTGCTGCACCAGCGGTGCGACGGCCACCGCGATGACCAGGGCGGCAATCGCCCACGCCCACCACTGCCGCCGGATCGTCGTCGCCCTGCCACCTGTCACGGTGTGGCACGTTACCGTGGCTGTTGTTGATCGAGCGCGTCGATACTGGGGGTCCCGCACATGCCGCACGCCACCTTCAGCGCGGCCTCCCCCACCTCGGACCGCCCTCCCATGCCGCAAGAATCCCCCGGACTGCCGCCGCAAGAATCCCCCGGACGGCCGCCTGAACAGTCCGCCGCCCGGCGCGGCCACCGCCCGGCCGTCCTGGTCTTCGTCGCGATGCTTCTCGCCGCCGTTCTGGCGCCCCTCTTCGGCGCGGGCCCAGCCACCGCGGCAACGTCGGCCGCGGACTCCGCTCCCGTTTCGGACCCCGCTTGGGCATCGTCCGCGCGTGGTCGTGTGGCGCTCATCGGGGTGCCTGGGCTCCAGTGGAGCGACCTCGACGAAACCCGTACCCCCAACTTGTGGAAGCTGGTCGCCCACGGCGGCTCCGCGTCCCTGTCCACGCGTGCCGTCCCACCGCCCGATCGCGGCATCACCTGCCCGATGGCCGGATGGCTGACCGTGTCGGCGGGCCAGCGGGCCGGGACGGCCGGGCGCGGGTGCGCCGCTGTCCCGAAACCCCAGGTCAGCGCCGAGGGTGCCACGGTCCCGGACTGGTCGGCGCTGGCCGCGTACCAGTCCGAGACCGGGTACGACGCGCGGCTCGGCACCCTGGGCCAGCTGGTGACGTCCTCGGGCGGCCATGTCGCCGCCATCGGGCCGGGCGCCGCCGTGGCCGCCGCAGATGCGACCGGAAAAGTCGCCACATATGTCGACACGCCGGAGGCTCTCGGCGACCCGACTCCCTACAACCTGATCGTCATGGACGCCGCCGACCTGGCCGACGCCTGGGCCCGCCAGCCGCTCGACGAGTACGGCGTGCCGACTCCTCTCCCCACCGCGACACGGCAGGCCGCCGCCGCGCAGGCGGACCGCCGCATCGGCGACCTGCTCGGCAGGCTGCCCGGCGACACGACCGTCCTGGTGGCGGGCATCTCCGACATCACCACGAACCCCCACCTCCACGTCGCCATCGCCACCGGCCCCTCCCCGAGCGGCCGGCCGTTCCAGCACGGCTATCTGACGGCGACCTCCACCCGGCAGGACGCCCTGGTCACGATCACCGACCTGACCGCCACCGCGATCCAGCTGCTGGACCTGGAGGCGCCGCGCGAGGTGGTCGGGCGCGCCTGGCAGACCGACGGTACGACGGCCGCGGCCACACCCCTCGACACGGTGAACGGGCTGTCGGACGGCGATCTGGCCAGCCAGGTGCTTCGGGAGGTCCGCGGGCCGTTCTTCGCGGTGTTCGTGACGGTGCAGTTGCTCTTCTACGCCTTCGCCGCCCTGGCCCTCCGCCGCCGTCGCCGTCGCCGCTCCGCCTCCGTCTCCGCCGGGGAAACGACCACCGACGCCACGTCCGCGGGAGTCGCGTCCGGTGAGGCGTCGCCCGCTGAGGCCGGGTCCGCTGAGAGCGAGTCCGATGTGGCCCGGTCCGCTGAGAGCGGTTCCGGTGTAACCGCGTCCGCTGAGGCCAGGGGCGCGGAACCCACCTCCGCGGGGACTCACGGTGACGCCGGAGGGCCGTCGGTGGAGCCGGCGGGGGCTCTGCCGGGGTACGAGGCGGCGAGTGCTTCTCGGCTGCTGGCCGTCGTGCAGGTGGTGGCCGTGGTCAGTGGGTCCATCGCCGTCTCGACGTTCCTCGCGCAGCTGGTGCCGTGGTGGGCCCTCCCCCTGCCGATGCTCGGCGTCATCGTGACCATCCTCGCCTTCGCCGCGCTGATCACGGGGCTGGCCTTCGCCGGGCCGTGGCGGGCGCACGTGCTCGGGCCCCTGACCGTGGTCGCGGGCATCACCTCCGTCGCGCTGCTGATAGACGTGATGACCGGCTCGAAGCTGCAGGTCAACGCGGTGACCGGCTACGAGCCTGTTACCGGGGGCCGGTTCTACGGGTTCTCCAACATCGCCTTCGCCGTGTACGCGACGGGGACCGTGCTCGCCCTGGCCGGCGTGGCTCAGTGGCTGCTCAGGAGGGGGGTGTCGAGGTTCGTGACGGTGCTGGTGTGCGGGGCGTATGGGGCTTTGGCGGTGTTCGCCGATGGGTGGCCGTCTTGGGGGGCGGACTTCGGCGGGGTCCCGGCGTTCGTGATCGGGCTGGCCGTCTTCCTCATCCTGCTCGCCGGGCGGCGGGTCTCGATCGTGAAGCTGCTGCTGGTCGGGGTGGCCGGCGGGGTGCTCATCGGGGCCATCTCGCTCTTCGACTGGCTGCGGCCGGCGGCGCAGCGCACCCATCTGGGCAACTTCGTGCAGCAGATCATCGACGGTCAGGCGTGGACGGTGGTCGGGCGCAAGTTCAGCGCGATGATCGGCGTCACCGTCGGGAACTGGTCTCTCACGCTGCTCACGCTGGTCGCCCTCGCGTTCCTCTTCTGGGTGCTCAACCGGCCGTCCCGCTGGGGTGCTCCGGCGCTCGGTCAGGCGTACGCGCTCGCGCCGACGCTCCGGGCGGGCCTGTTCGGGGCGCTCACGTGCGCGTTCATCGGGTTTCTCATCAACGACTCGGGCATCGCCATCCCGGCCATGGCGCTCACGGTGGCGGTGCCGTTGACGCTCGCGGCGTCCGTACGCGCGCTGCAGCTCGCCACGACCACCACATCAGAGCCGCCGTCAGCGCGAACAGGGCCCACGGAGCGATCCGCGACCTGACCACCGTACGGAGCCAGTCGAGGTCCGGCGGCATGACGTCGTTGTCGAGGACGCGGGCGGGCAGGTAGGCCAGGGACAGCACGAGCAGGTGCGTGAGCAGCAGCCCGTCGAGCGCCGACGCGCCGATCAGGGCGAGCATCCCGAAGGCCAGGCCGTCGTACCAGGGCAGGATGTACGGAGTTGCGAACAGATAGGCGATGACGATCACGGCGGCGACGACGGGAGCACTCAACCCTGCCGCCCCCTGGACGGGCACTGAGCCCGGGTAGCCGTCGAGCCTGGACCTCAGGCGGAACAGCGACCACGCCACCAGCGCGAGCACCAGCAGCGAGCCGATCTGGATCTCCCCTCGGTAGGCGCTGCCCGCCCCGACGATCGACTGCAGCCAGCCCTGGACGAGTTTCCAGAACGAGGCCAGCGAGATCGACTTGCTGGTGCGGGTCATCGGGCCGATCGCCGCGGAACCGACGATCACGTAGCCGACGACCACCACGGCCAGAGCGGTGCCCGCCATCAGGGCCAGGCGGGCGGGGCGCCGGCGCAGCTCCCAGGCCGGGCCGAGCGCCACAAGGCCCGCGTTGATCTTCACCGCCACGCCGAGGCCGAGCAGGAGCCCGGAGCCGACCGGGCGGCTCCGCGCCAGGAGGGCGGCGACCATGCAGGCGATGGCCAGGGTGTCGATGTGCATGCCGGCGACCAACTGGTAGAGCAGGAGCGGGTTGGCGGTCCAGAGCAGGGCCGCCCGCAGCCGTCTGGCGGGATCGTCCCGGGTGAAACGGTCGATCAGCAGGCCCGTCGCGATGAATGCGGCCGCGTTGACCAGGGCCAGGACGAAGATGGTCAGCCGGAGCGAGTCGCCGCCGATCCAGCTCGCCAGGGCCTGCACGGCCGTCGCCACCGGGCCGTAGACGCTCGGCTCCTCACGCCAGGGAGCTTCCACCGCGCGGGCGATGGGGTCGGTGGGCAGGTCGACGGCTCCGTGGGTGTACGGGTTGACGCCCAACGTCACCATGCGTCCGTAAGCGGCGTAGTTGAGGTGGTCACCGGAGCCGGACGGAGGCAGGAACGCCAGCAGCGCGGCGGCCAGGCAGCCGAGGCGTACCAGCAACCGAGGGTCCGGCAACCACTGACCGCCGCCGAACAACCATTGACTGCCGCCGAACAACGTGTACCCGCCGGTGGCGGGCGGGGAGGTGGCGGCCAGCGGGGTGGTGGGCAGGGTGGACGCGCGGGAGAGGGCGAGCAGCAGACCCAGCGAGCCGAGCGCGCCGAGCACGATCGCCGCCGCGCCGAGCCCCACCACGAGGTGGGGAGCGGGGTGCGCGTTCAGGGAGTAGGGCGGCTGCCAGGTGGGGCCGCTCAAGGCAGGGACCATGACGGACGGGCCGAGGAGGCCGATGACGATCGTCAGCAGGACCGAGGCGCCGATCGCCGCCGTGGCCGACTGGGCGAGCCGGCCTGGCGCCTTTCCGCGCCGCGTCTCCGAAGTCACCCGCAAATTCCAGCACACTCGCCGGAACGCTCAGGCCCGAGCTCACCAGCCCGCCGTCGCCGAAGGGCCCTCGCCTCACCTGGCGAGGGACCCCGGCGCGCGGTTTCCCGAGGCTGGCCGCTCACCTGGCGAAAGGGTCCGGCAGGCGGCCTGCCAGGACCGGTGACAACGGGCCGGGGACGACGGGTGGGGCAATTCAGGACGGCAGGGAGTCCAGTTGTGCCAGGAGCCGTGCCTTGCCCGAGCGGTCCAGCCAACTGCTGAAGTCCGTGAGGGCGGCGTTGGCCTTGCGCAGGGGCTCGAGGTCGGTGTCGTAGTAGGTCTCGTTCGCCCAGGTGAAGACCTTCGCCACCTCGGGGTCGTGCTCCCAGAGGACGTCCAGGGGAATCCGGGTGTGCGGAATCCGGCGACCGGCCGCCGTGCTGAGCGCGTCGGCGATCTGCGGGGCGGTCAGCCGGTCGCCGATGATCTCCATCGCCTGCCCCAGGTAGGTGTCCGGGTCCGCGAAGGCCAGCGCGGCGAAGGCACCGGTGTCGTCGATGGCGATGAGCTGCATGACCAGGTCGTCGTGCCAGGGCACGTTGAGCGAGCCGTTCTGGAAGAACCGCGCGGGGCTGGTGAAGTCCTCCATGAACCCGGCCGGGCGCAGGATCGTCGCCGGCACACCCAGCTCGCGGATGCGCTGCTCGATCTGCCACTTGTCGATGGCGCCCCAGCCGTGCTCCACGTAGAAGCTGTTCTGGCTCTCGACGCCGCCGACCGACGAGTACACCAGGTGCCGCACGTCCGCGGCCTTGGCGGCGTCCGCGACGTTCTTGCCTTGGGCGATCTCGTTGTCGTTGGCGGACTGGACGCTGTAGATGCCGTACACGCCGCGGGCCGCCGCCTCGATGGAGGCGCGGTCGTCCAGGTCGCCCCGGACAAGCTCGGCGCCGGCGGCGGCGAGCGCGGCAGCCGCGGGGGCGCTCTCGTCCCGGACGAGGGCGCGGACCCGCCAGCCGTCGGCGAGCAGGTGGCGGGCGGTGGCGCCGCCCTGGTTGCCGGTGGCGCCGGTGACCAGGACGGTCTTGTCGCGGGGGTCGGTGGTGCTGTTCATGACTCGCTCCAGTCGCGGGTGTTGCCGCTGTGTCGAGTTGACTTTATGACGTAATTTGAAAGTTAGTCAATCGACAAATGCGAGTTGACCAGTTCTCGCATGGGGTCATACGGTCCCTACGTGAGCGCCAACGCCGAACGGCTTCGAGACCCGCGGCAGCGAGCCGAGCGGGCCACCCGCATCCTCGACGTGGCAGCCGACCTGCTGCTGCGCCACGGCTACCGGCGGGTGACCATCGACGACGTGGCCGAGGGAGCCGGCATCGGCAAGGGCACTGTCTACCTCCACTGGAAGACCCGCGAGCAGCTGTTCGGCGTGGTCTTCGCCCGCGAGGTGCTCTACGCCATGGACGAGCTACGGCAGGCGTTGCGGCGGGATCTGGAGGCATGCCTGCTGCACAACTTCGCGCGCGTCTACTTCCTGGCCATCACCGACCGCCCGCTGCTGCGCGGGTTCCTCTTGGCCGACCCCCACCTGCTCGGCAAGCTGACCAGCTCGCCCGATACCGCCCGTGACGAGCGGCACGGCAGCATGGCGCGCGACTACCTCAACCTGCTCGCCGAGTACGGACTGCTCCGCGACGACATGCGCGCCGACGAGGTCGGCTATGCCTACCAGGCCACGTTCGAGGGCTTCCTGCGCGCCGAAGGCGATGCCCCCGCCGGGGGGACGGAGCAATGGGCTGACCTGCTCGCGCGGACCGTCCGACGCGCCTTCGAGAGCGAGGCGGCCATCCCCGACGCCAGGCTGCGCGACCTCGCCGCCGCCACCGTCGCCCTGCTCAGCGGCCTGATCGACGCCGATCGCGCCGAGTCCGGCATCCCTGAGGGCTGACGTCTAAGAACGCCTACCGCAGATACGGCAGGACGGTTCGAAAGTCCTGCGCCTCGCGGCCCTCTTCGACGGGCGCGCCGCCGGAGCCCGCCTTGGACTTCCGTCCCCGCTCCCGCTCGATCATGATCTCCGCCACCGTCTCCTGGACGCCGCCGCGGATCTCCACGTACTCCAGCAGACCAGTACGTTCCAGCGCGGTGAGCAGCCGGTCGGGAGGGCGGGCCAGGATGATGCGGCCGCTGTGCGTGGCCCGTACGCGCTGCAACGCCACGGCCAGCGCCCCGATCAGGGAAGAGTCGTAGAACACCACGTCAGTCAGGTCGAATACCAGGATGGGCCCGTCGGACCAGTCCCATACCTCCCGGATGCGCGCGCTCAGGCGTGCACGGCCGGCGTGATCCAGCTCCCCGCTCGCTCGAAGGACTGTGCAATGAACGTGTCGGATAGTGTCGATTCGCACCGCACGCGCGCTCATGGTTCGCACTCACTTCCAGTAGCGTCACCTTCTTTCTGCCCGGGAAAAGCCGCAATCAACGGCTGGGACAACGTGAAGGCCATCACAGGCCGCGAATCTCCCCTGCTCCGTCCAGCTCATCGTGTCCGCGGACGAATGCGGCCCGGGGTCCGTGAGTGCCCTGAACCAGGTCGAGCGGGCCCTAGACCAGGAATTCGGTGAGGATGCCCGGCGCGGCCCCCTCCGCGAGCGCGGGGGCGTCGCCCGCGGCGAGGTCGGGGATGCGGTAGCCCTGCTCGCCCGCCACCGCGGCCGTCAGCGCGTCCTTTCCAAGTCAACTGTATTGCTTCGACCATAGCAAGACAGTTGACTTGGATCAACCGCCGAAGAGCCGGTCCAGCTGCCCGTCCATCAGCGCCACCGTCTCCTCAGCGGTGTGCACACCCAGGTGGAAGTTGGCGCGCAGCCCGTCGGCCAGGCTGACCAGCAGCGCCGCCTCGGCCGCCGGATCGCGGGACCCCTCGACGTCGCCCGCCCGCATGGCCAGCGCGATCTGGCCCTCCAGCACGCCACGCAGCGCGAGCGCGCGCTTGCGGGCGTAGTCGCGCAGCGGCTCGCTGCGCGCGGCCTCCAGCAGGAAGCTGATGTTGATCAGGCTGCCCGCCTCCGCCGCCTGGCCGACAGGGAGCATCTCCAGGACGATGGCCCGGAGCCTGGCCCGCGGCGTCTGCGATCCGGCGGCCAGCATGCGCTCGGCCACGCGCTCGACGTTCTTCCTGTTCATGAACTCGACCGCGAAGACCATCATGTCCTCACGGTTGGTGAAATAGTGCTGGAGCTGGCCGAGCGACATGTCCGCCGCCGCGGCGACCTCTCTCAGGCTCACCCGGTCGAGCCCCCGCGCCTGTGCCACCCGCCACAGCGCCTTGGCGATCTGGGTACGCCGGGCCTCGTGGTCCACCTGCTTGGGCACCCGTGCTCCTCTCTTTTACGTTCCCCCACGGTACTCAATACGCATGACTTGGCATAACCAGCGCGAGGAGAAGTGCACCTCGGACCCGAACGTGCGAACGTGATCTGGTGCATCGCTGAAGGGAGTGCCGGTGGGCATCATTTCGCGCGGCTTCCAGGGCCGGCGCCGGGGCGACGACGACCGGTTGCCCCCCGGCCAATATCTGGTCGACGATTTCCCGGTGCTGTCGACGGGGCCGACGCCGCGGATTCCGCTGGAGCGGTGGGAGTTCGCCATCGACACCGAGGCCGGGCAGACCCACCGGTGGAGCTGGCCGGAGCTGATGGCGCTGCCGCAGGAGACGCCGACGGTCGACATCCACTGCGTGACCAAGTGGTCCAAGCTCGGCACCGGCTGGCAGGGGGTCTCGCTGGACACCCTGTTCGAGGACGTCGAGTCGGCCGCCGAGTACGCGCTGGCCTACTCGTACGGCGGCTACACCACGAACCTGCCCTTGGAGGACCTGCTCGACGGCAAGGCGTGGATCGTCCACAAGTTCGACGGCGAGGAGCTCGAACCCCGGCACGGCGGCCCGGCCCGGCTGCTGGTGCCACACCTGTACCTGTGGAAGTCGGCCAAGTGGATACACGGCATCCGGCTGCTCGACGAGGACTGGCCGGGCTTCTGGGAGACCGCCGGCTACCACAACTACGGCGACCCGTGGCGCGAGCAGCGCTATGAGGGCGACTAGGTGCGCCGCCTGACCTGGCGGCCCGCCAGGCTGACCGCGCTGCGCGACGAGACCGGCAGCGCCCGCACGCTGGTCTTCCGGGTGCCGGACTGGCCGGGACACCTGGCCGGCCAGCACGTGGACGTGCGGCTGACCGCCGACGACGGCTACAGCGCCCAGCGCAGTTACTC
This sequence comes from Nonomuraea aurantiaca, assembly GCF_020215705.1. Lineage (GTDB taxonomy): Bacteria > Actinomycetota > Actinomycetes > Streptosporangiales > Streptosporangiaceae > Nonomuraea > Nonomuraea aurantiaca. The sequence goes on from NZ_JAIWNB010000032.1 coordinate 57,939, forward strand.
GGTGGCCGCCCCGGCCGACGGCGACACCGTCGAGCTCACCGTCGAACGCGTACCCGACGGGGAGGTCTCGCCTTACCTCACGGAGGTCATGGAGCCCGGTGACCAGGTGGAGATCCGTGGGCCGGTCGGCGGCTGGTTCGTCTGGCGGCCCGAGAGCACCTCGCCGGTGCTGCTGGTCGCCGGCGGCTCGGGCATCGTCCCGCTGATGGCCATGATCCGCGCGCGTCGCCGGGCGGGCAGCCGGGTGCCGTTCCGGCTGCTGTACTCGCTGCGCGAGCCCGGCAGCCGCTACTACGCCGAGGAGCTGCGCCGCCCCGACGCCGGGCTCGACGTCGGGTACATCTACACCCGAGCGGCGCCGGACGGCTGGCCCCGCCCGGCCGGCCGCATCCTGCTGGACGACCTGGCGGAAGGCGGCTGGCCCGCCGGCTTCGAGCCGGAGTGCTACGTCTGCGGCCCGACGGGGTTCGTCGAGGCGACCGCCGACCTGCTGCTCGCGCTCGGGCACGCGCCCGAGCGCATCAGGACCGAACGCTTCGGCCCGACCGGAGACTGACCTGACCACCGAAGGCATCGACCGGAGACTGACATGACCGCCGAACACCTGGACGGCAACTCCCTCGCCGGCCCACTGAGCGAGATCTTCGCCGTGGACGTCACCGCGGCCGTCGGGCGGTGCGCGAGCTGCGGGCTGACCGGGCCCGTAGCCGAACTCCGCGTGTATGGCCCCGAACCGGGGCTGGTCGCCCGCTGCCCCGGCTGTGACGAGGTCGTGCTGCGCCTGGTACGCGGGCCGGGCGCGGCGTGGCTCGACCTGCGGGGCGCCGTGTCGCTGCGCGTGCGACTGCCCGAATAGCGGATCCCACTCGATCCGGCTTAGTACACTCGGGCACGTCCAACCGGCCGAGATCTGTACGGCGGAGGTCTTGGCCATGGGCGGCGGCCCGCGGCCCTGTCCCATGGGAGTCACGTGAACAGCGGGCTGCTGGACGCGCCACCATCCCCCCACGCGCCGGCCCGCGGCCGCAAGCGCTGGCTGTGGTGGACGATCGCGATCGTGATGACGATCGTGCTGGTGATCGCGGGCGTCGCGGTCGGCGTCTACCTCAAGCTGTACGGCAACGTGAAGCACGACGCCGTCACAGCCGATGACCTCGGCGCGAGCCGGCCGCCCAAGGTGGCGGACACCGCGATGAACGTGCTGATCGTCGGCTCCGACCAGCGCGACGGCAAGAACGCCAAGTACGGCCACCGCGTCGCGGGTGAGCGTACCGACACGATCATGCTGGCGCACATCTCGTCGAAGCGGGACAACGCCATGGTCGTCAGCTTCCCGCGCGACTCGCTGGTGCAGCTGCCCGCCTGCCGCGCCAAGGCCGGGCTGACCGGCCAGCAGCCGCACCTGGGCATGATCAACGAGTCGTTCAACTCCGGCGGCATCGCCTGCACCTGGAAGACGATCGAGTCGCTCACCGGCATCCACATCGACCACTTCGTCAAGGTCGACTTCACCGGTTTCAAGAGCATGGTCGACGCGGTGGGCGGCGTGGAGATCTGCCTGCCCGAGGCGGTCAACGACAAGAAGGCGCTGCTCCACCTGGCCGCCGGGCGGCAGACGGTCAACGGCGAGCAGGCGCTCGGCTACGTCCGTGCCCGCTACAGCATGGGCGACGGCTCCGACATCGGGCGGATCCAGCGGCAGCAGATGTTCATCGCGTCGATGGTGAAGAAGGTCATGAGCGGGCAGACGCTCACCGACCCGGGCAGGCTCTTCAACTTCCTCGACGCCGGCACCAAGGCCGTCACCACCGACCCCGACCTCACCCCCGGCGTGATGAAGGACCTGGCGACCAGCCTGCAGGGCCTCAACGTGGGGCAGATCCGCTTCATCACCACGCCGTGGCACTACTCGCTCACCCAGCCGGGCCGCGTGGAGTGGGTCCAGCCGCAGGCCGGGAAGCTGTTCCAGATCGTGTCCAAGGACGAGAGCGTGCAGGGCGTCAAGGGCGGGCAGACCAAGGTGTCCAGGTCCAAGATGCAGATCGAGCTGCGCAACGGCACCTACCGCACCGGTCTCGGCACGCAGGTGGCCGCCGCGTTGGAGCAGCGGGGCTACCACATCACCAAGATCGGCGACACGCCCCGCAAGCCGAACGCCAAGACGACGATCTTCTACGGGCCCAACGGCGAGACGGGCGTCCCGACCCTGACCAAGGACCTGCTCACGTCCACGATGCGGTTGGTGCCGGGAGCGCAGACGAGCCGGTTGGTGCTGGTGATCGGCGACGACTGGAAGGGCACCAAGCCCATCCGCACCGACGACACCGAGGCGCTGAAGGGCTTCGACGCGACTCACGACACCTGCGCGTCGCCCTGATCGCGCGACTCACGACGCGTACGCGCCCCGCGTACGCGTCCTGATCAGGCGATGAAGGCCGACAGTGCGGCCAGCGCCTCCACCACCTGGTGGGCGTCGGGGGTGCTCTCCGGGTCCAGGAGCCATTGGATCATCAGGCCGTCCGAGATCGCGATCAGGACCGCGATCAGGGCGTCCGGCGCGAACCCCAGCTCCATCCCCAGCTCCGCCACCGCCCGGTCGATCATGTCGACGCCCGCCTTCCTGGCCCTGGCGTAGACGGCGGCCAGCTTCTCTCTCAGCACGTCCTCGCGCAGGGCGGCCGGGTATGCCTCCACCGCCAGGACCAGCTGCGGCCGCATCTCCGCGAAGACGTCGACCAGGGCCACCATGGCGCGTTCGAGCATCTCCCTCGGGCTCCCCAGCGGACCCCCGAAGACCGACTCCTCCACGTGCTCGATCCAGGCGTCGTAGGCGGCCACGATCGCCTCGTTGAGCAGGGCGTCCTTGCCGCCGAAGTGGTAGCCGATGGAGGCCAGGTTGGTGCCCGACGCGGCGACCAGGTCGCGGGCCGTCGTACGGGCGTAGCCCTTCTCCTGCAGGCAGTTGACCGCCGCCGCCAGGAGTCTCTCCCGGTATCCACCGAGCTCTGTTCTCGACACGCGTTCTATGCTATCGATATATACGAGCGTCTATGACGTACGTATATATACAACTCGACAGAAAGGTCGAAGCGATGCTTCCCCCTGGACCGAGACTCCCCGCGCTGCTCCAGACCGCCTGGATGCTGAGCGACCCGGTAGGCGTGTTCGAGAAGTGCCGCCGCAAGTACGGCCCGATCTTCACGCTGCGCTTCTTCGGCTTCCCGGCCGTGGTGGCGGCACCGGCGGCTGCTCACCCCGCCGCTCCGCGCCAAGCAGATCGCCGGGTACGAGGGCGAGATCGCCGCCATCGCCGCCGAGAAGATCGCGACCTGGCCGCTCGGCACCCCGTTCGGGCTGCGCGACCGCATGCAGGAGATCACGCTGGAGGTCATACTCCGGCTGGTCTTCGGCATCCGCGACGACCGGCGGCTCGACCGGCTACGCGTGCTGCTGCCGAAGCTGATCGAGATCGGCGGCTCGGCGACGCTGATGATGCTGCCGCCGAGGGTGCGCGAGGCCACCCGGCGCCTGCCGTTCACGCAGTACGGGCGGTTCCTGCGGCTGCGTACGGCCGTCGACGAGATCCTGTTCGACGAGATCGGCCGGCGGCGCGCCGAGCCGGGCGGCACCGACGTGCTGGGCAGGCTGCTCGAGACCGAGCTCGGGGACCAGGAGGTGCGCGACGAGCTGATCACCCTGCTCATCGCCGGTCACGAGACGACGGCCACGGGGCTGGCGTGGGCGTTCGAGCGGCTGCTGCGCACGCCGGACGTGCTCGACCGGCTGCCGCACGACGAGGAGTATCTCGATGCCGTGGTCAAGGAGGCTCTGCGCGTCAGGCCGGTCGTCTTCGAGGCGCCCCGGCTGGTCGACGCCCCGCTGCGGCTGGGCGACTATGAGGTGCCCGCCGGATGGTACGCGGCACCGCTCATCGCCCTCATCCACCAGGACCCGTCGATCTGGCCGTCACCCGAGGAATTCAGGCCCGAGCGCTTCCTGGACGGCGCGGACGCCCACGGCAAGGCGTGGATGCCCTTCGGCGGCGGCCGGCGCTTCTGCGTCGGCGCCCAACTCGCCCTCCTGGAGATGCGCGTCATCCTCCGAGAGGTGCTGGGCCGCCTGGAGCTCTCCGCACCGGATCCGGCGCCGGAGGCCAGGCGGCTCAAGCTCGTCACCCTTGCCCCTGCGAAGCTGACACGCGTCAGCGCACGTGCTCGGACTCCTGCTCGGACGCCGTAGTCGGGTGCATCTCGTCATGCGGCGAGTCGGCGCCCAGCTCCTTGCGGAGCCGGTCGTAGTCGATGTTGTGATTGGTGTACTTAAGCTGGCGAGCGACCTTCGTCTGCTTCGCCTTGGCTCTTCCTCGGCCCATGGCTACTCCCTAGTCCCCGCTGTCATCCTAGCCAACAACGTTACGACTTGAAGAATTATGCAAGTGCGCTGGATTAGTCTGACACTATGCACGTGGAGGTCTACCAGGCCAAGGCCGATTTCTTCCGAACTCTCGGCCACCCCGCTCGCATCAGAGTGTTGGAGCTACTCCAGGAAGGCCCGCTTCCCGTCCGGGAACTCCTGGCCCAGATCGACATCGAGCCGTCGAGCCTCTCCCAGCAGCTGGCCGTGCTGCGAAGAGCCGGGATCGTGAGCGCCATCCGCGAGGGCAGCACCGTCGTCTACACGCTGGCCACCCCTGAGCTGGCCGACCTGCTCGGCGCCGCTCGCCGCATCCTCACCGACATGCTCGCCGACCAGGGCGAGCTACTCGCCGAACTACGAGCCGAGGTCCCTTGAACGGGCGCCCGCTCACACCGCCGGCTCCTTGCGGCTACTTGGCTTCGGCGGCGGCCGCGCGGCGGGCGCGGGCCTGGACGACCTTGGGGTAGCGGGCGGTGAAGACGGCCGGGGCGGCGAACGTGACCACCTTGATGGCGATGACCACGGCCGTCGCATGCGGCGCGGCGGCCAGCACGAACGTCAGCGACACAGCGGCGACGGTGAACGCGCTCGCCCAGACCGTGGTGATGACCGCATTGACCCGGTAGAAGCCCGGGGTGTTCCAGACCTCCTTGGGCGCCATGGTCCGCGCGATGCCGAGCGTGAACGGCCGGTGGAGGGCCAGCGAGCCCCAGGCGGTGCCCGCGAGCCAGACGTTGACCAGCGCCGGGCCGTACGGCGTGAGGAACGAATGCGGATCGATCAGCGAGAGGACTGTGAGGCAGGCGAAGAACACCGCGGCGCTCGACTCGATCACCATCTCCTCCCAGGCGCGCCCCGCTCGGCGGTCCACGACGACGAGGACCAGCGCGATGACGAGGCCGGTGATGGCGCCCCAGCGCCACTCGTCGCCGGTGGCGATGATCGCGTAGAGGATCCAGGGGGCGAATCCCAGCAGACCGCGCATTTCAAGCTCCCTACGACATTCCTATGTAGACATGTCGAAGGTAGAACCTGCGGCGTCGATATGTCAATATAGGAATATGAGTCTTCGACACGCGGTGCTCGGCCTGCTCTCCGAGGGGCCGGCGAGCGGCTATGACCTGATGAAGATATTCGACGTCTCCCTCGCGAACGTCTGGCCGGCCACGCAGAGCCAGCTCTACGCCGAGCTCGGCAAGCTGAGCGACGCCGGGCTGGTGAGCGTGGCAGCCGAGGGGCCGCGCGGCCGCAAGGAGTACGCCATCACCGACGCGGGCCTGGCCGAGCTGCGCCATTGGATCACCGAGGTGGAGCCGGTCGGGGCCGCGCGCAGCGACATGCTGCTGCGCGTGTTCTTCCTGGCCCAGGTGGATCCGCAGCAGGCCAGGGAGTACCTGCGGCGGCGAGCCGAGCTCATGGCCAAGCAACTGGAACATATCGAAAGCATCCGGGGCTTCGTGGAGAGCGGGCAGGACAACTTGTCGGTGTACGGGAGGATCGCGCTGGAGTACGGCCTGCGCATGGCCACCACGCAGCGCCAGTGGGCCGAATGGGCCGAAGGGCAGATCCGTTAGGCTCGCCCCATGGTCTCCGAACTGTTCGATCCGAAGGCATGGCAGGTGGTCGAGGGATTCGACTTCACCGACATCACTTATCACCGGGCGGTCGACCAGGGAACCGTGCGGATCGCCTTCAACCGCCCGGAGGTGCGCAACGCGTTCCGGCCGCAGACGGTCGATGAGCTCTATCGCGCGCTCGACCACGCCCGGCAGACCACGGACGTGGGATGCGTGCTGCTCACCGGCAACGGCCCCTCGCCCAAGGACGGCGGCTGGGCCTTCTGCTCGGGCGGCGACCAGCGGATCAGGGGCAAGGACGGCTACCAGTACGCCGACGGCTCGGCGTCCACCGGCCGGCTGCACATCCTGGAGGTGCAGCGGCTGATCCGCTTCATGCCCAAGATCGTCATCTGCGTGGTGCCCGGCTGGGCCGCGGGCGGCGGGCACAGCCTGCATGTGGTGTCGGACCTCACGCTGGCCAGCGAGGAGCACGCCCGCTTCAAGCAGACGGACGCCGACGTGGCCAGCTTCGACGGCGGCTTCGGATCGGCGTACCTGGCCCGGCAGGTGGGGCAGAAGTTCGCCCGCGAGATCTTCTTCCTCGGTGACACCTACTCCGCCGCCGACGCGCACCGGATGGGGATGGTGAACGCCGTCGTCCCCCATGCCGAGCTGGAGGAGAGGGCGTTGGAGTGGGGCCGCAAGATCAACGGCAAATCCCCCACGGCACAGCGGATGTTGAAATATGCCTTCAACATGGTCGATGACGGGTTGGTGGGGCAGCAGGTGTTCGCCGGTGAGGCGACGCGGCTGGCGTACATGACGGACGAGGCCGCCGAGGGCCGCGACTCGTTCCTGGAAAAGCGGGCACCCGACTGGTCTCCTTTCCCCTGGCATTACTGACCACCTCCACCCAATCGTGACCAAGGGCTGGAATTCTGATACGTCCTGTGGCCCCCGTACGGGATGGAGATGAGACAGTTGCCGGCATCCACGGTGTGGCGCCGCTTAGTCAGGCATATGTCCGCTCTGTGGCTCGTCGGCGCGGTGATCGCGTTATGCCTGCCGTCTCCCGCGCAAGCCATGGCCGAGAAGACCCTCACCCTGGCCTACACCTGTACCGGCGGCCCGTTCAGCGACACCTCCCTCAGCGTGCCGCTCACCATGCCCGACACGGCGACTGGCACGTTCGACGTCAAGTGGCGCATTCCCGCCCTGACTCTGCGCACGGCACCGACCACCACCACGCAGGTCCACGTCGCCGGGAAACTCATGGTGACCGGCGGAACGCACACGGATCTCAGCAAGACCGGGGCGAGCGTCACCTCCGGATCCGCATCCGTGCTGGCCGGACAGGTGACGAGCACGGTGTCGGTGACCGCCACGACGGGCGGCGAGGTGACGGTCCAGGGCTCCACCGAGCAGGGCAGCCTGAAGCTGAGCCTGGCCAGCGCGCCGTCGGAGGTGACCTCGTGCACGACCACCAGCACGACCAGCGTGGTGATCACGGTCGGCCAGGGCGGCACCGGGACCGGCTCCGGCGACGTGGTGACCTACTCCTGCAAGACCGGCACGGAGGCCACTCCCCAGACCGTCAAGGTCAAGGTCACGCTGACGATGCCGACGAGCGCCCCCAAGACCGGCGAACAGTTCTCGATCGGCTGGTCGGGCACCTATGAGACAGGTTTCGAACTCGAGGCCCCGTCCACCGGGCTGCCCGCCGGCAGCAAGCTGTACCCCTACGCCTCGATCTCCGGCATCACCCAGCTGACCTCCGCGACCGGAGTGGGCGAGCTGGCCGCGGTCACCGCGGGCGCGCCCATCACGCTACCCACCAGCGTCGACATGAAGACCACCTCGAAGAACTCAGGCTCGGCGACGGTGAAGCCGGCGGCCATCAACATCGGCACCTCACCGACCGCCCCCGTCATCGAGTGCGAGGTTCAGAGCGACACCAGCCTCAAGACGTACACCCTGACCATTGGGGCAGGCAGCGGCAGCAGCCCCTCGCCGACCCCCACCAAGTCCAAGTCCCCGACCCCCAAGTCATCGACCAAGACCTCCTTCAAGTCCGAGCCTTCCGCCACCCCGAAGGCAGGAGCCGACACGGGCGCGGGTGGCGACGCCGGTCCGGACGGCCGCCTGTTCGTACTGACGGGCTCCGCTCTGATAGCAGCCGCCGGCGCGGGCGGCCTCCTCATGCGCCGCCGCTCCGCGACCAAGCCCTGATTCTGCCCACGTGGACCGGCCCGGGGAGCACGCCGGGCCGGGGCCTGATCAGCTTCCATATCCACTTCCTCATCGATGGAAGATGAATATCAATATTGGACGCAAGAAGATCGGTTCTGGTCTGCTGAGCGGGCATCGACGTCAATCGAGGTCGTGATCGCGTCCAGGTCTCTGGCCCGTGAAAGCAGGTGTTCGCCCATGTCCTTCGGGCAGTCCAGCCCGTCCCGCCGTGCGTTGCTGGCCGCCGCGGCCCTCCTGCCGCTGGCGGGACGCGAGGCCGAAGCATCGGCCGCCGCCGCCCCCAAGAGCGCACAGCACTACTACGACCGAGCGGCCAGGCTGGCCGGCGACGACCCGGTGCTGCGAGCCCTCGTCAAAGTGCTCACGCCGGGCCTCCCGATGCCGTCGGCGAAGCCCCTCGCGCCACTGAGGATCTTCGACGACGTCGCGGTGGTGGGCACCAGCTTCGTCCAGGCCACGGCCCTGCTCACCTCCCAGGGTGTCATCCTCATCGACGCGATGGGATCACCGGACGACGCGGAAAAGATCATCGTTCCCGGACTGCGTTCTGTGGGAGTGGATCCAGCGAAGATCAAGTACGTGGTGGTCGCCCACGGCCATAGCGATCATTTCGGCGGCGCCCAGTTCCTCGCCGACCAGTACGGCGCCCGAGTCATGATGAGCCGAGCCGACTGGGATGTCATCGCTGCCGAACGTCCGGCCAATGCGCCCAAGCGAGACCTGGAGATATCCGACGGACAGAGGCTCACCCTCGGCGACACCACAGTCGCGTTCCACCACACGCCCGGGCACACGCCGGGCACCGTCTCGCCGATCTTCCCGGTGCGCTGGAAGGGGCTACGACACACCGCGATGTTGTGGGGCGGGACCGCGCCACCCGCCGCGACCGCGGACAAGCGCACCAATCTCTCCTCTGTGCTCGCCTTCGCCTCCAGGATGAGGCAGACAGGGGTAGACGTCGAGCTGAACAATCATGGAGGCTGCGACAACAGCCTGGCGCGCATCGAGGAGTTGCGGGCCGGGTCCACGGGAGCGGCGAATCCGTTCGTCATCGGCCGTTCCAGGACACAGCGCTTCATGAAGGTCATGGAGATCATGCTGCGCGGCCGCATCGTCCAAGACCAAGAGGCGAACGCCGGCGCGTCCTCAGCCGCCGGGGCCGCCTCACCCGGACGATCGGCCCACGCCTGCTGCGGGTGAACGACCGGGAGCGTCTGGGCGGCCTCGGCGGGTAACGGCTGGGAAGCACCGTGAGTGTCGTCTGCGGCAGACTGGGTGGATGGAGATCGTTGTGCCTGCCGCCTTGACCAGGTCTCACGTGAAGTACGACGGCGAGGCGGGGCGGGCCTGGTCGGCGGGGTTACCCGCGCTGGCCGAGCGGTACCTGGAGCAATGGGACCTGCGGCTGGATGGTGCGCCCGCGCACGGGTTGGTGTCGCTGGTGCTGCCCGTGGTGCGGGCCGATGGGACGCGGGCGGCGCTCAAGCTGCAGCCCGTGAGTGACGAGAACGCCGGCGAGGGGCCGGGGCTGCGGGCCTGGGCGGGTGACGGGTCGGTGCTGCTGGCCGACGAGGATCCTGCCACCGGCACCCTGCTGCTCGAACGGCTCGACGCCGAGCGGCCGCTGTCGTCCGTACCCGATGTCATGAAGGCGCTGGAGATCCTCACCGAGCTGCTTCGGCGGCTGGTGGTGCTGCCCGCTCCCCCGGGGATACGCCGGTTGGGGGACATCGCGGGTGGCATGCTCGACCGCGTTTCGGGCGCGGTGGCGGTGCTGCCCAGGGAGCGGGATCGGCGCTGGTTGGAGGTCTGCGCGGGGGCGGTTCGCGAGCTGGTGGGTGAGCCGGGCGATCGGTTGCTGCACTGGGATCTGCACTACGACAACGTGCTGGCCGGGGTACGGGAGCCGTGGCTGGCCATCGACCCCAAACCGCTCGCCGGCGATCCCGGGTTCGACCTGATGCCCGCGCTGCGTAACCGGTGGGAGGAGGTCGTGGCGACGGGGGATGTACGGCGGGCGGTGTTGCGGCGGTTCGACTTCATGGTGGACGGGCTCGGGCTGGATCGGCGGCGGGCTGCGGGATGGACGCTCGGCCGGGTGCTGCAGAACTCGCTCTGGGACGTGGCGGGCGGCGAGTGGGAGCTCGACGAGATCCAACTCGCCGTAGCCGAGGCGGTCCATCACCGCCTGTAGGCCGGCCACCGTCAGGGGCGGGCGGGGCGTCGGTCAGTCGGACAGGCCGTGGAGGAAGGTGCGAACGAGGGCGGCGATCTGGGGGCGGCGGGTTTCCAGGGCGAAGTGGCCGGCGTCCAAGAGGTGGACCTGGGCGTTCCGTACGTCGCGGGCGAACGCCTTCGCGCCCTCCGGCCCGAAGATCTCGTCGTTGCGGCCCCAGACGGCGAGCAGCGGCGGCTGGTGGGTGCGGAGGTAGTCCTGCCAGCGCGGGTACGCGGCCACGTTGGTGGCGTAGTCCAGGAACAGCGCGAGCTGGATCTCGTGGACGCCCGGCCGGTCGAGCAGGGCCTGGTCGAGAGCCTCCTTGTCCGGATTGACCAGGGAGACGTCGGGGACACCGTGCGTGTACTGCCAGTGCGTGGCCTCACGTGCGTACTGGGCGCGCAGCGGGGTGAGGTCGGCTTCGGCGGGATTCGCCCAGATCTCGCGGAGGCCCTTCCAGAAGGGCGTCAGTCCCTCCTCGTAGGCGTTGCCGTTCTGGGTGATGATGCCGGTGATCCGCTCAGGATGGCGCAGAGCCAGGCGGAAGCCCACGGGGGCGCCGTAGTCGTTGACGTAGATGGCGTACCTGGTCACGCCGAGCCCGTCCAGCAACCGGCCGACGACGTCGGCGAGATGATCGAAGGTGTAGTCCCACTCCGAGACGGCCGGGGCAGAGCTGTGTCCGAAACCGGGGTAGTCGGGGGCGATCAGGTGGAACTCATCCGCGAGGTCGGCGATCAGCTCCTGGTAGGCGATCGAGGAGGTGGGGAAGCCGTGGAGCAGGACGAGTGTGGGGGCCGACGGGTCGCCTGCCTCGCGGTAGAAGACGTCCAGGCCGTCGATGACGGTGGTGCGGTAGCGGGTGGTCATAGCGACTCCTCTTAACCAGCTAAATCGGCTTTGCTGGTTAAGTGATAGCATGATACTGGTTAACCGGTCAAACTGATTTGAGGGGTTAGATCCTGTGAGAGTGCGGCCGCTTCGTGGGGAGTCTGTGGCGTTCGACCTGGTGGACACCGTGTGGACGGAGCATGGGGTGCCGGTCGATCAGTTCGACGACCTCGATGGGGTGCGGGCCTGGCTCGACGATCACGGGCTGCCGGGTGGCGACGAGCTGGAGCGCGTACGGGATCGGCTGGTCGAGGCGCGTGCCGCCCTCCGGGCCGTGCTGGACGGGGGCGGGCCCGAGCGACTCAACGCCGTGCTCGGCCACGGCAGCCGCCGCCCGCTGATCCGCACCACCGACCCGCACCAGCCGCATGAGCCGTACGAGCTGGTCGTCGTGGACGAGGCGGCGTGGCATGCGGCGTGGGTGGCGGCGGCGGACCTGGTGCGGATCCTCCGCGAGCGGCCCGAGCGGGTGCGCAAGTGCGCGAACCCGGAGTGTGTGCTGTGGTTCCTCGACACGAGCAAGAACGGCAGCCGGCGCTGGTGCTCGATGGAGGCGTGCGGCAACCGGGCGAAGGTGGGCCGGTTCAACCAACGCCAGCGCACCGCGGGCTGACCCAGCCGGAAAAGATCGGTCACCCCTCGCCGAGCACGACGGGCTGACCGGCCCTGAAACAGCAGTGGGAGGGTCAGATGAGGAGGGCGAGCTTGCCGCGGCCGTGGCGGGTCTCGATCTCGCGGTGCGCGTCCGCCGCCTCTTCCAGCCGGTACGTCCGGCGGATCAGGAACTTCAGCTCCCCCTTGGCGCAAAGAGCGGCATACCGAGCAAGACGCTCAGCCGTGCGGACGCCCTTCGTGACCATGATGCCCAGCTCGTCCGCCTTGGCATGGTCGACCATGGTCAGGATGCGGCCACGGTCCGGGACCAGCTCCAGGGAGGCGTCCAGCGCCGCGCCGCCCGCGCCGTCCAGAGCCGCGTCCACCCCGCCGGGCGCGAGCGCGCGTACCCGGGCGGTGAGGCCGTCCCCGTAAGCGACGGGGATGGCGCCCAGATCGCGTAGGTAGGCGTGGTTCTCCTCGCGAGCGGTGCCGATCACGGTGGCACCCCTACGGACAGCGAGTTGGACGGCGACCGAGCCGACGGCTCCGGCGGCGGCGTGGATGAGGATCGTCTCGCCCGTGGCCGGGTTCAGCTGGCCGATGGCGATGTCGGCGGTCTGCACCGCGGCGGTCAGCGCGCCGGCCACCTCCCAGGGAAGCTCCGGGGGCTTGGGGGTCACGTCGGTGGCGGGGACCACGATGTACTCGGCGTAGCTGTTCAGCAGTGAGAAGCCGAGCACCTCCGTGCCAACGTCGAGGCGCACGCCCGGCTCTCCTTGGTCCGCCACGCCCGGCCCCACCTGGTCGATCACCCCCGCGAACTCGTTGCCGGGGATCCGCGGCAACGGGTCGGTCAGGCCGGGCGGCGTCCAACCGGCCCGCACCGCCGTGTCGAAGGGCTGCATCCCGGCGGCCTTGATCCGCACCCGGACCTGACCCGGCCCGGCCTCCGGCATGGGCCGGGACATCAGGCTGAGGACCTCAGGTCCCCCGAACTCCGCAAACGCCGCCGCTTTCATGAAATTTCCGCTCATGGGGTCGACTGTGCATCCTCAACTGCACTTGAGGTCAAGTCAGATCGCATTTCGGGAACTTTCGGCTTTAGTCCCGCTTTATCTGTATATAGTCCGACGGACAGCACAGGGGGACGGGGTATCCGGGGTTCGATGACCGAGTTCTTACATGTCGTGCTGAGCTTCCCGACGGTGGTATTCACCTTCCTTATCGTCGTGGTCGCCGGCTACTGGTTCATTGTCATAACCGGCCTCTTCGACTTCGAAGACGGCGAGGCGCCCTGGCTGGGACTGGGCGGAGTGCCCGCCGGGATCGCACTCTCCCTACTGATCGCGTTCGCGTGGTTGCTCACCTTGATCGGCAGTCAAGTGGCACCGGGGATCGCGCTCCCGGCCGTACCCATCCTTGCCCTGCTCGGGGCCTGGTTGGCCACGCGGGCCCTGCTCAGCCCGCTGCGGCGGCTCTTCCCCGACTCGCGGCGCCCGTCGCGCGGTGACTTCGTCGGCCAGATGTGCGTGATCCGCACCGGCCAGGCGACCGCCGACTTCGGGCAGGCCGAGGTCACGGCGCCAGACGGCTCCTCGGCCGTCGTTCAGGTCAGGACGACGGGCCAGGACCGGCTCGCGCGCGGCGACAACGCGCTCATCTTCGAATACGACACCAACGGCGAATTCTTCTGGGTCATGCCTTACGAAAGCGAGCACTGATGGACGTCATCTCCACCGGATTCGGCATATTCCTCGCCGTCGTGCTGGTCATCGTGATCGGCTTACTTGCCGTCATCAGCCGCCTTTTCCGGAAGGTCGAACAGGGCAAGGCCCTCATCATCTCGAAGGTCAACAAGGTCGACGTGACGTTCACCGGGGCCACCGTGCTCCCCGTCTTTCACAAGGCCGAGATCATGGACATCTCGGTGAAGACCATCGAGATCGAACGGACCGGCCGCGAGGGGCTGATCTGCCGGGACAACATCCGGGCCGACATCAAGATCACCTTCTTCGTACGCGTCAACAAGACCGCCGAGGACGTCATCAAGGTCGCCCAGGCCATCGGCACCGTCCGGGCCAGCGACGAGTCGACCCTGCAGGCGCTGTTCAACGCGAAGTTCTCGGAGGCGCTCAAGACCGCCGGCAAGCAGCTCGACTTCGTCGATCTCTACACCAAGCGTGACGAGTTCCGTGACCAGATCGTCCGGCTCATCGGTACCGACCTCAACGGCTACAGCCTGGAGGACGCGGCCATCGACTACCTGGAGCAGACCTCGCTGGCCGCGCTGGACAAGAGCAACATCCTCGACGCGCAGGGCATCCGCAAGATCACTGAACTGACGGCGATCGAGCACGTACGGACCAACGAGTTCCAGCGCCGCGAGGAGAAGGAGATCACCCGCCAGAACGTGGACGCCCGCGAGGCGATCCTGGAGCTGCAGCGCCGGCAGGCCGACGCCGAGGTCAAGCAGCGGCGCGAGATCGAGACGATGAAGGCCCGCGAGGAGGCGGAGATCGCCCGCGTGGCGGCCGAGGAGCGGCTGAAGTCGCAGTCGGCCAACATCAAGACCGACGAGCAGCTCGGCGTCCAGCACGAGAACCGGGCCCGTGAGGTCGCCGTCGCGGAGAAGAACCGCGAGCGGGTGATCGCGATCGAGACCGAGCGGATCGAGAAGGACCGCATGCTGGAGATCATCGCCCGCGAGCGGGAGACCGAGCTGTCGCGCATCGCCAAGGACAAAGAGGTCGAGACCGAGAAGCGGTCGATCGCCGAGGTGGTACGCGAGCGGATCGCCGTCGACAAGACGGTGGCCGAGCAGGAGGAGAGCATCAAGCGGCTGCGCGTGGTCGAGGAGGCCGAGCGTACCCGGCAGAGCGTGATCATCGCCGCCGAGGCCGAGGCGCAGGAGAATCTGGTCAAGGGCATCAAGGCGGCCGAGGCCGCGGAGGCGGCCTCGAAGTTCAAGGCCCGCGAGGAGCTGACGCTGGCCGAGGCCAGGCAGCAGGCCGCCGAGCTCGACACCCGAGCCAAGATCAGGCTGGCCGAGGGCATCCAGGCCGAGTCGGCGGCTGCCGGGCTGGCCGAGGTCCAGGTCAAGGAGCGTGACGCGGAGGCGATCGAGAAGGTCGGCCGCGCGGAGGCGGCGGTCCTGGCCGAGAGGCTGCGGGCCGAGGCGGAGGGCGCCAGGTCCATGGCCATGGTCGAGGGCGACCGGCTCAAGGCGCGGGCCGAGGGCGAGCAGGCGATGGCCCTGGCCGCCGCGACGGCGGTGGGCGAGAAGCTCAAGGCCGAGGCCGAGGGTCTGACCGAGAAGGCCGCCGCGATGGCCGCGCTCGACGACGCGAGCCGGGGGCACGAGGAGTTCCGCCTGCGACTGGAGGCCGACAAGGACGTACGCCTCAAGCAGATCGACGTCACGCGGCAGGTGGCGGAGTCGCAGGCAAGCGTGCTGGCCGCCGGTCTGGCCAAGGCGAACATCGACATCGTCGGCGGCGACACGATGTTCTTCGACAAGGTCGTGGGCTCGATCACCGCGGGCAAGGTGGTGGACGGGTTCGTGGAGCACTCGCAGGTCGCCGGCACGCTGGCGGCGCCGTACCTCAACGGGTCGGCCAGCCTCGCGGGTGACCTCAGCGCGCTGGTCAACGGGGTGAGCACCGAGGACCTGAAGAACCTGACCGTGTCGGCGCTGCTGCTCCGGCTCATCCAGAACGGCGGCCCCGACTCGGGCCCGCTGGGCGAGCTCCTGGAGACGGCCCGCCGCCTGGGCGTGGCCGACTCCCCGGTGGCCGCGCTCACCGCCGCGAAGGTCTGATCGCGCGTGACCGACGACGCACAGCGCCAAAACTCCCGTACGGCGGAGCCCGGCGCGACCGCTCCAGCCGGCCAGGTCGGCCTGGAGGCCGGGACCTATGAGGTGCTCAAGTCCCGGCTGGAAGCTCAGGCCAAGGCCCTGGCCGCGGCCACCGAAGGGGTCAACGCCCAGCGCCTGACCGTCTTCGGCGGCACGGAGCTCCGCCTGCTCGGCACCGAGCGCATCCGTACGGACAACAACTGCGTTCCCCGGGACATCGTCTCGCTGGGCGGCGTCATGCTGTTCGGCTACAACGTCTTCATCGGGCTGAAGCCGGAGACCACGGTCGCCGACGTCTTCTCCGTGCACCGCTTCACCAGGGACGGCGACGCCTTCAGGTTCGACCCCGACCGTCTCCCGGCCCTGGACGAACCGGCGTTCCAGAAGGACTTCGCCGAGCTGTACCGCTACTACAAGGACTCCAGGCTCCACCACCTGAGACGCGTCGAGGGCAAGCTGCTGGCCGTCTTCCAGACCGGGCCGGCCGACACCCGGGTCTTCCGATGGACGGTCGACCCCCAAGGAGTCACGAAATATCAGGACAACAGGGGTGAGCGGGACCATGCTTTCCCGCCCTCGCACGACTTCGTGTGGACCCCGGCCACCCGCGACGACCACGTGCTCGGCCGCCACCCGCACATCTCCATCCGCGACGAGGTGTTCGTCGAAACGGTCGGCGGCGACCTCACCATCAAGATCGAGAACAACACCGAGACCGGCGAGGGCATCTACGCCGAGCCCGTGGCCGAGCCCCTCCAGAGCCTGGCCGACGCCGACGTGGAGCACGCCGTCATCGGCCCGCTCATTTTGATCAGGATCCGGCCGTACAAGGAGCCCGACTGGCGCCACCTGGTCTTCAACACCCGTACCAAGGCCGTGACCAGGCTCGACGGCATCGGCCAGGCCTGCCAGCGTCTCCCCGAGGACCAGGGGTTGATCTTCCCCGGCGGCTACTACCTGGCCACCGGGGTCAGCAAGACGTTCGACACGGACGTCACGGACCTGGAGTTCGAGCGGGTGGTCCGCTCCCCCAACGGCGAGGACGTCATGTACGTCTTCCACGCCAGGGGCGACGGCCGCTCCCTGCTCCTGCCGTACAACGTCATCAGGAAGGAGGTGGCCAATCCCATCGTCTGCCACGGCTACTCCCTGTTCGACGACGGCACGATGGTGGTCTTCCGCGCCACCTCCGAGGAGCCGACGCGGGTCCACCCCATGCAGGTCTGGCAGACGCCGTACGTCTCCGACACCTACGCCGCCGCCCAGCCCACCGGCACCGGCCCGCTGGAGCGCATCGGCAACGCCGAGCTGGTGCGCGGCATCTCCGACTGCCTGTCGGTGGCCCGCATGATCGGCGAGATGGCGCCGTCGGCCGCCACGTTCGAAGCGCTGATCGCCGCCTGTACGCGGGCCTTCGACCACTACCACTGGCTCGGCGAGCAGGGCCTGCGCGCCCCGCTCTCCGAGGTACGGGCCACGGCTGAGCAGGTCCTCGACGAGTACGAGCACGTGGAGGCGCTCACCCGCCAGGCCGCCCGCACCCTCACCGAGGCCACGGAGGAGACCACCCGGCTCGTCCGGCAGGCCCGAGGCGACACCCCCGCAACCGCCGACGCCTGGGTGACGCTGCTGGCCACGTTGCGCCGGGCCCAGGGCCGCCTGGTGACGCTGCGCGAGGTCCGCTACCTCGACCTCGCCCAGCTGGACAAATTGACCGGATCGCTGGCCGACGAGCTGGTCTCCGTAGGGCAGCGGGCCGTCGTGTTCCTCCAAGGGGCCGACGCGTTCACCGGCTACCACGAGGCGGTCGAGCGATTGGCCGCCGAGGCCGCCGCGATCACCACCGTCGCCGAGGCCGAGCCGGTCACGGAACGCCTGGCCACCCAGTCCGAGGGGCTGGAGGTCGTCACCGAGGTCGTGGGCTCGCTCGAGATCGCCGACGCCACCGTACGCACCGCCATCCTGGAGCGCATCGCCGAGGTGCTCGGCGGCGTGAACCGGGCGCGGGCCCTCCTGGACGGCCGCCGGCGGGAGCTGCTCGGGGCCGAAGGACGGGCGGCGTTCGCGGCCGAGTTCGCGCTGCTCGGGCAGGCCATCACCGGCGCGCTGGCGGTGGCGGACACGCCTGAGCGGTGCGACGAGCAGCTCGGCAGGCTGATGCTGCGGCTGGAGGCGCTGGAGACGCGTTTCGGCGAGTTCGACGACTTCGCCGCCCGGCTCGCGGGCAAGCGGGACGACGTCTACGAGGCGTTCTCGGCCCGCAAGCAGACGCAGCTGGACGAGCTCGCCCGCCGGGCCGACCGGATCTTCGCCTCGGCCGAGCGCATCCTGGGCAGCATCACCAGGCGGCTGCCGTCGCTGGGCTCGCTCGACGAGGTCAACACCTTTTTCGCCACCGACCCGATGGTGGCCAAGCTCCGCTCGGTCGCCACCGAGCTGCGCGGGCTCGGCGACGCGGTACGGGCCGAGGAGCTGGACGGCAGGGTCAAGGCAGCGCAGCAGGAGGCGGGCCGGGCCCTGCGCGACCGCCTCGACCTGTTCTCCGACGGCGGCGAGACGCTGCGCCTGGGGCGGCACCGGTTCGCGGTCAACACCCAGCCGATCGACCTCACGCTGGTGCCGCACGACGGCGACATGCATTTCGCCATCACCGGGACCGACTATCGCTCCCCCGCCCCCGCCGCGTTCGCCGACACGCGCCCCTTCTGGGAGCAGCTGCTCGCTTCGGAGACCCCGGAGGTCTACCGCGCCGAGCACCTGGCCGCCTCGCTGCTCGACGTGGCGGTGCCGGGCGGGCCGCTCCAGGACCTCGTACGGCAGGCGGCCGAACAGCGCTACGACGAGGGGTACGAACGCGGCGTCCACGACCACGACGCGACCGCCATCCTCGACACGCTGCTGCGGCTCCGGGAGGGAGCGGGGCTGCTGCGGTATCCGCCGGACGCCCGGGCGGCGGCCCAGCTGTACTGGGCGTTCGGGGTGGACGAGGTTTCACGTAAAACATTGGCCACACGGGCCGCGTCGCTGGTGCGCGCCCGCACGGTCTTCGGCCCGACACCGGAGCTTGCCGCTCTCGCAACGGAACTGGGCTCGCACATCGCCGCATTCCACCCGGGGCCCGGCGAGATCGCCTCGCTCGCCGGAGAGTATCTCGTCGAGGAGCTCGCCACCCAGCCCACCGGCTTCGTCACCAGCGCGGCGGCCCGCGCCCTCCTCCAGGGCTTCCACCAGGCGCTCGGCCCGGCCAGGTCACGCGAGTTCGAGGAGGATCTCCAGGCCGTGGCGCTGCCCGAGCGGCTGGAGCTGGCCCGGGCCTGGATTGGCGCCTTCGGCAAGGGCCCCGAGGTGCCCGAGTCCATCGCCGTACAGCTCTGCGACCTGCCCCGGCACGACTCCAGCGCCACACTGACCGCCACGGTGGAGGGCCTGCTGGGCACCCACCCGCGCGTCGCCGACCGCAAGCTGGAGCTGCGCCTGGACGAGACGCTGGCCAGGACCCGCCGCTTCCGTACCGAACGCGTCCCCGCCTACCGGGCCTACCAGAAGCGGCGCACCGAGCTGGTGACCGCCGAGCGGGCCCGGCTGCGGCTGGAGGAGTATCGCCCCAAGGTCATGAGCGCGTTCGTCCGCAACCGGCTGCTCGACGAGGTGTACCTGCCGCTGATCGGCGACAACCTGGCCAAGCAGCTGGGCGCCGCCGGCGGGGACAAGCGGACCGACCAGATGGGCCTGCTGCTGCTCATCTCGCCGCCGGGCTACGGCAAGACGACGCTCATGGAGTACGTCGCCAGCCGGCTCGGCCTGGTCTTCGTCAAGGTGAACGGCCCGGCGCTCGGCCACACCGTCACCTCGCTCGACCCGGCGGAGGCGCCCGACGCGACGGCCAGGCAGGAGGTCGAGAAGATCTCCTTCGCCCTGGAGACCGGCAACAACACGCTGCTGTACCTGGACGACATCCAGCACACCTCGCCCGAGCTGCTGCAGAAGTTCATCTCGCTGTGCGACGCCCAGCGCCGGATCGAGGGCGTATGGAACGGCCGCACCCGCACCTACGACCTGCGCGGCAAGCGGTTCGCGGTGTGCATGGCGGGCAACCCGTACACCGAGTCGGGCCGGCGCTTCCGCATCCCCGACATGCTCGCCAACCGCGCCGACGTCTGGAACCTCGGCGACGTGCTCTCGGGCAAGGACGAGCTGTTCGCGCTGAGCTACATCGACAACGCGCTCACCTCCAACCCGGTGCTCGCGCCGCTCTCCGCCCGTGACCGGGCCGACGTCGAGCTCCTGGTACGGCTGGCGCGCGGCGACCAGAGCGCCCGGCCGGACCAGCTCCGGCACCCGTATGCCAAGACCGAGCTGGACCAGATCCTCAGCGTGCTGCGCAAGCTGGTGCGGGTGCAGGAGGTCGTGCTGGCCAACAACCAGGCGTACATCGCCTCGGCCGGGCAGTCGGACGCCGCGCGCACCGAGCCGCCGTTCCGCCTGCAGGGCTCGTACCGGAACATGAACAAGCTGGCCGAGCGGATCGTGCCCGCCATGAACGAGGCCGAGCTGGAGGCGGTCATCGACGACCACTACCTCGGCGAGGCGCAGACCTTGACGAGCGACGCGGAGGCCAACCTGCTCAAGCTCGCCGAGCTGCGCGGCCGGCTCACCCCCGCCCAGGCCGCCCGCTGGAGCGACATCAAGGCGGCCTACCTGCGCGCCAAGGCGCTCGGCGGCGCCGAGGACGACCCGATGACCAGGGCCGTGGGCGCCCTCGGCCTGCTCGCGGACCGGGTGGGCGAGGTCGGCTCGGCCATCAGGGAGAACACGACGGACTGACGCGCGGTCACCGCGGCTTCGCGGTGACGCGGCGGACAGACGGACCGTCAGGCGACTGACGCGCGCGTCACGGCGACGAGGTCAGCTGCGACGTGCACTGGCGCTGGATGGCCGTGGCCCGGTTGAGGAAGTCGAGGATCAGCTCCAGCTGCTCGTCCGAGTAGCCGGCGTAGAGCTCGGACAGCCCGGTCACGAGCGGCTCGAAGACCTCGGCGCCGCCGGCCAGCGCCTCGTGGTTGACCTCGACGATCACCCGCCGCCGGTCCTTGGTGTCGCGGGTACGGCGTACGAGCCACTTGCTCTCCAACCGGTCGATCAGCCCGCTCACCGAGGCGGGCGCGAGGCCGGTGTGCTGCGCCAGCTCCCCCGCCGTCAGCGGGCCCAGCCGTTGCAGCAGGTCGAGCGCCTTCTCCTCGGTCATCCCCACCCCCAGCAGCTCGCCGACGGCGCTGTGGAACATCACGGCGGCGTTGCTGTTGTCCCGCCCGGCCACGAACAGGGCTTCGAGCAAATTCTTTCGGTGTTCCGAAATATCTCTGGACACGGCCCTCCCTCCCGGCATATATTTCGTTCGACCGAACGAAAGGTTATCACCATGAAGGCTCTGATCATAGGATGCGGCATCGGCGGCCCCACCACCGCGATGGCCCTGCGTGAGACCGGCATCGACGCCGAGATCTTCGAGGCCTACCCGGACACGGCCGAGAATGTCGGCTCGTTTCTCAACGTCGCCTCGAACGGCTTGGACGCGCTACGCGTCCTGGGCGCGCACCGCCGAGTGCTGGCCGCCGGCATCCCCACCCCGAGGATGGTCATGTGGAGCGGCTCCGGCAAGCGCCTCGGCGAGGTGGCCAACGGCCTGGCCCTGGACGACGGCACGGTGAGCCACACGATCCTGCGCTCCGACCTCTACCGCATCGTCCGCGACGAGGCACTCTCCCGCGGCATCAAGATCTCGTACGGCAAGCGCCTGGTCTCCTTCGACGACACGGGCGACCAGGTGACGGCCCGCTTCGAGGACGGCACGGAGGAGACGGGCGACATACTGATCGCCGCCGACGGCGTCCACTCGCGGACCCGCGCCCTGCTCGACCCGAGCGCCCCGAAGCCGCGTTACAGCGGCCTCTACAGCTCCGGCGGACTCGTCCACGACCGGAGGTTCACCGGCGAGCCGGGCGTCTACAACATGGTCTTCGGCAAGCGCGCCTTCTTCGGCTACACCGTGGCCGCCTCCGGCGAGACCTGGTGGTTCGCCAACCTGCCCCGCGAGCTGGGCGACGTCCCCGCGGACTGGAAGCCGGTGCTGGTGGCGGCGTTCCGGGACGACGCGAACTTCTCCGCCGAGGTGATCGAGCGGAGCGAGGTGGCGCTGGCGCTGCCGATCCACGACCTGCCGCCCCTGCCGACCTGGCACAAGGGACGGGTGGTGCTCACCGGGGACGCCGCGCACGCCACCTCGCCGAGCGCCGGGCAGGGCGCCTCGCTGGCCATCGAGGACGCCGTCGTGCTGGCCAGGTGTCTGCGTGAGGCGAAGGACCACCGGGCGGCGTTCGAGCGGTTCGAGAGCGAGCGGCGCGGGCGGGTGGAGAAGGTCGTCGCCTATTCGCGGACGATCAGCAACAACAAGGCCGCGGGCCCGGTCGCCCGGGTGTTCCGCGACCTGATGATGCCGATCTTCCTGAAGAAGCTGGCCAGCCAGGAGTCACTGTCCTGGATGTACCGCCACCAGGTCAGCTTGTGACACCGCTTCCGCTCCGGCGGGCAGCAGCGGCAGGCGCACGCCGGGGGTCGGGAGCAGGCCCCTGGCGTGCAGGACCCCCTTGATGACGGTCGGGTTCGGCTCGGCGAACAGCGCGGCCGACAGCCGGGCGAGCCGATGGCCCAGCGACCGGGCCCTGGCCACGTCACCCGCGCGCCACGCCGCGGCCAGCTCGACGAACCGGTCCGTGGCCAGGTGCGCCGAGGCGAGGATGCCGCCCGCGGCCCCCAGCGCCAGCAGCGGCGAGATGAACAGGTCGTCGCCCCCGAGCACCTCGAACCCCTCGGGCAGGTCCCCGAGCAGGTCCAGGGCGTGCTGGTCGATCCCGCCCGTCGCGTACTTCACTCCGGCGATCATCGGGTGCCCGCCCAGGTGACGCAGGGTCGCGGCACTGACGGCCTGCCCGGTCCGGTAGGGAATGTGGTAGATCACCAACGGCACCGGCGTCTCCTCTGCCAGCGCCTCGAAGTGCGCGATGACACCGCGCTCCGAAGGCCGCAGGAAGTACGGCACGGTCAGCAGCGCGGCGGAGACCCCGGAAGGCAGCTCCTGCAGCGCCGCGGCCGTCGAGCGCGTGTCGTTGCCGGTGATGCCGACGGTCAGCGGCACCTCGCGGTCCGCGCAGACCGCGACGCAGACCTCGATCACCCGAGCCCGCTCGGCGGGCGTCAGCGCCGCGACCTCTCCGGTGGTGCCCAGCGCGACCAGCCCGGCGGCGCCCTGGTCGAGGACGTGGCGGGCGAGCTTGTCGATCGCCTCGACGGCGACCTCGCCCTCCTCGGTGAACGGCGTGACCAGCGGCACATGGATTCCTGTCAGCATGTCTTCAGCCTGACGCGGCACAATACGTTAGGTCCAGCGCGGATTTCTGCTGACGAGCTTAAGCTTGTCTGATGCTCGACCCTCGCAAGCTCCACCTGCTGCGCGAACTCGCCCAGCGCGGCACCATCGCCGCCGTCGCCGAGGCGCTCAGCTTCACCCCGTCGGCGATCTCCCAGCAGCTCAGCGCCCTCGAACGGGAGGCGGGCGTACCACTGCTGGAGCGCACGGGCCGGACGGTCACCCTGACGCCCGCCGGCCACCTGCTCGTCGAACATGCGCAGGACATACTCGAACAGCTGGAAAGGGCGTCCGCAGCGCTCGCCGCAGTGCGCAGCGGCCCGTCGGGGCCGCTGCGGGTCGGCGCGTTCCCCACGGCGGCGCGCGTGCTGCTGCCGCCCGCGCTCGCCGAGCTGTCCCGCGCGCATCCGGGGCTGCGGCCGATGATCTCCGAGATCGACCCCGCCGACGTCTCCGCCGTGCTGCGGGCGGGTGAGCTGGACGTCGCGCTCGTGCACGAGTACGACTTCGTGCCGCCGGTCACCGACGCGTCGCTGGAGACGGAGCCGCTGTTCGGGGAGCAGATGTACCTCACGGACCGGGCCACCATCGCGGACGCGCGCGATGACGCCTGGATCGTCGGCAAGCCGGGAACCCTGTGCCACGCGATGGCGATCCGGGCCTGCCAGGCGGCCGGCTTCGAGCCACGGGTCCGTCACCGGATCGACGACTTCGACACCGTGCTCGCCTTCGTCGCCGCCGGTCAGGGCGTGGCGCTCGTCCCGCGTCTGGCCGCGCTCGCACCACCGCACGGGGTGACGCTGACCGGACTGCCGCTGAGCCGCCGCACCCTGGCCGCCTTCCGCAGGGGGTACGGCGAGCACCCCGCGATCAAGGCGGCCGTCGCGGCCTTCCACACAGCGATCACCCACCTCCCACTCTGAGCGGCCGTCACCCGCCCCCCTTCTGAGCGGGCCTCCTACGTCCCTCTGAGCGGACCCCCTGCGTCGCCGAGTAGACCCCTGGCCAGATCGCCCAGAGTGGCGGCGACCCTGGCCGACTCCCCGGAGAGCAGCAGGCTGCCGATCGGCTGCGTGTGCAGCGTGCCGAGCAGCACGTGCGCGGCCAGGTCGGCGTCGACATCCGGCCGCGCCTCGGCGATCAGGGCCGAGACGTGCCGGTGCCATGACACGTAGATCGGGTTGGCCAGCCGCGTCCCGCCCCCGGCCTTCTGGGTCAGCCGGGCGTGCTCGTGCGCGGCGATCAGTCCCGCGTTTCGGGCGGCCATCGCGACCACCGCGTCGAGGAAGGCCACCAGCCGTTCCCCGGCCGGCGCGCCCGGCCCCAGCGGCGGCGGCCCGTCCACGACGGCCTGCTCCAACGCGTGCGCCCGCTCCGACATCAGCTCCTGCATGAGCCCGATACGGCTGCCGAACCGGTGGAACACCGTCCCCTTGCCCACCCCCGCCGCGACGGCGACCCGCTCGACGGAGACCTCCTCCGGCGGATGCTCCCGCAGCAGCTCCTCGGCGGCCGCCAGGATCGCCCGCCTGTTGCGTGCCGCGTCGGCCCGCTCCCGCCGTTCCATCGGATCATTGTCCCCCATAGACAAAGTTGCCCGCCGGTCCATATATTAACTGGACCAAAGGTTCACTTACGAGGAGTGTGTCCCATGCGCGCGATCGTTGTCCACGAACTGGGCGGTCCCGAGGTGCTCAAGGCCGAGGACTGGCCGGAGCCGAAGGCGGGAGAAGGGCAGCTGGTCATCCGTACGCAGGCCATCGGCGTCAGCTACGCGGAGACCCAGCTGCGGGCGGGCACGATGCCGTTCCCGATGCCGGTGCCGCTGCCCGCGGTGTTCGGCGCCGAGGTCGTCGGCGTGGTGACCGAGGTCGGGGCCGGAGTCGATGAGGCTCTGCTGGGCACCACCGTCGCCGGCGTGACCGGCGGGATCGGCTCCTACGCCGAGTACGCGGCGGTGTCCGCGTCGCTGATCTGCCCGGTGCCCGACGGTGTGTCGCCGGTCGACGCCGTCGCCGCCGCCGCGCCGGGCGCCATCGCGCTGGCGCTGCTGCACCGGGCCGGGCTCAAGGGCGGGGAGACCGTGCTGGTGGAGGCCGGGGCGAGCTCCGTCGGGACGTACTTGCTGCGCCACGCCAAGGAGTTCGGCGCGGAACGGGTGATCGCCACCGCGGGCGCCGAGCCGAAGCGGGAGCGAGCCCGGCAGATGGGGGCCGACGAGGTCATCGACCACCGGGAGCCGGACTGGCCCGGCCAGTTGCCCGACGTGGACGTGGTCTTCGACTCGATCGGCGGGCCGTCGGCCAGGCAGGTGCTCGATCACCTCACGCCCGGCTCTGGACGCATGCTCTGCTACGGCCTGCTGAGCGGCGCGCCCGCCGCGGTGAGCGCCGCCGATCTGCTCGCCGGCGGCGTGTCGGTCATCGGGTGCGGCGGGCCCGCGTGGGGCGCCGGGGTGTTCGGCGTCAGCTACCCGGAGATGCTGGCCAGGGTGGCCGACGGACGCAGCCGCGCGTACGTCGAGGCCACCCTGCCACTGGAGTCGGCCGCCGAGGCGCACCGCCGCCTCGAAAGCCGCACGGCACTGGGCAGGCTGATCCTGACGCCCTGACGGTCGGGCGGGTCAGGCGATGGGACCCCGCGGAGGACGGCCGGTCAGGCCCCTTCTAGGACCGCGTCGAGCACGGCCGCGGCGCTGAGCTGTTCGACGTTGTACTCGCCCGCCGTCACGGCCACGACCAGCCCGCGCTCGGGTGCGACGTGGATCGTCTGGCCCCCGTTGCCATGCGCGGCGATCGAGGGGCGCTCGCCGGTGCCGACGTACCACTGGTAGCTGTAGTGGGACCTGTCGTCGATCTTCACCCGGGGTCGCGACAGTTCCTCGATCCAGCTCCGCGGCACGATCCCGCGCCCGCCGTCGAGCAGGACGGTGCCGATGGCGGCCATGTCGCGCGGCGTCAGCCGCAGCCCCGAGGCCGCCATCTCGTCCCCGTCGTCACCCTGCGACCACTCGAACGCGCCGATGCCCAGCGGCTCGAACAGCGCGCTCCTGGCGAACTCGGCCAGCGACCGTCCGGTCCCCTTGACGACGAGCCGCCCGATCAGCGCCGTTGCTCCGCCGGAGTACACCCGCCGCTGCCCCGGCTCCTCCACGATCGGCCGCTCCAGCACGTAGCGGTAGCGGTCGGGCGCGTACTCCATCGCCAGCTCGCTGTTGGCGGTGCTGGTGTACGGCACGCTCTCGTCCCACTCCATCCCGAGCGTCATCGTCAGGGCATGCTCGATGGTGAGGCGGGCTCGCTGGGGATCAGCCGCCAGATCCTGATATTCCGGGAACTGCGCCAGTAATCCCTCCTCCGGAGGCGCCACCAGCTTCTCGGCCAAGGCGATGCCGTACAGGAGCGAGACCACGCTTTTGGTGACGGACCGGACGTCGTGCAGCGTGTCCGGCCCGAACGTGACGTGCCCGAGGGGGTTGTTGAGCTGGACGTCCTGGCCGGCGCCGTACCGTTCGAGGATGATCTGCCCGTGCTCGACGACCACGAGTCCGTGCAGATTCGGCGCCTTACCCGCCTGAAGGACAGCGTCCACCCGATCCGCCAATGCCATGACGACCTCCTCTTCGCTGGGACTTCCCGGTCTATGACCTGACACCGTGTGAGAGTCAACCGCGCTCATGGTGCCAGACCACCCATGACCTCACCTCCGATGAGCTGCCCTCTCGCGACCAAGGAATATATGATGAGATCATAGTTTGATTGGATCATAGTTTGGAGCGTGAGCGGTCGTGGTGATCGAATTCTCGGGACGATCTCAGGACCTCAGAACGCTCGGCGAACAGTTGCGCCTGGTCCTGGACGGGAAGCTGACCACCCGCGGCCGAGCGTTGATCATGACCGGGCGCCGAAGGGTCGGCAAGTCCCGCCTGGCGCAGGAGTTCTGTGATCGCTCCGGGCTGCCCTACGTCGTTTTCCAAGCGTCTCGTGGGCGAGCCTCTGGCGCCGAGCGCAACGACTTTGTCGAAGCGGTGGCGTCCGCAGGGCTCCCGATGTCGGAGCTCATCCAGGACGCTCAGCCACAGGACTGGAACCAGGCTCTGAAGTCGCTGGTCACCGCGGCGGCCGATGCCCCGTGCATCGTGGTGCTCGACGAGGTGCCGTGGCTGGTCGAGCAGGACGGCGAGTTCGAGGGAGCGCTGCAAACCGTCTGGGACAGGTTCCTCTCCGCCAAACCCATCCTGCTCCTCCTCGTGGGCAGCGATCTGACGATGATGGAGGCGCTTCAGCAATACGGTCGGCCTTTCTTCGGCCGGGCCGCCCGAATGACCGTTCAGCCGTTGAACCTCGCCGACGTCGCCGAAATGACGCGGCTGCCGGCGGCCGACGCCATCGACGCGCTTCTCATCACGGGAGGATTCCCGGAGATCGTTCGTTCGTGGGAGCCAGGGTTGTCACGCGTCGATTTCCTCCGCAGGAGCCTCGACTCACCGTTGTCACCGCTCCTCGCCGCCGGAGAGCTTTCGATGCTGGGCGAGTTTCCCCAGGGTTCGCACGTTCGCGCCGTCCTGGAAGCGGTGGGTACGGGCGAGCGTACGTTCTCGAATATCGCCGCGAAGACGGGCGGCGGCACCCCGATTCTGCCCGGCACTCTCGCCCCGATCCTGACGAACCTGGTGGCCAAGCGAGTGATCGCCACCGACCTGCCCCTGTCTACCAAGCCGGACACCAAGAACAAGCGATACCGGATATCCGATCACTATCTGCGCTTCTGGCTCGCGTTCCTGCAGCGCGCGATCGCCGACAGCGAGCGGGGCCGCCCGGATCTGGCCTTGCGACGCATCGAGCGGTCCTGGACGGCGTGGCGGGGACGCGCCGTGGAGCCGGTCATCCGCCAGACCCTGGCCAGAGCGTTGCCGGATGACCGGTGGCCGGACACCGAGGAGATCGGCAGCTGGTGGAACCGCCAGAACAATCCCGAGATCGACCTGGTGGGCGCCGACAGAGGCCCGGTAGCGACACACGTGCACTTCGTCGGATCAATCAAGTGGTACGACAATCGCCTGTTCGACCAGCGCGATCATGAGGAGCTGGTCCGCAGCACCGCCTTCGTGCCAGGCACCTCTTTGGACACCCCGACCATCGCCGTCTCAAGGGCGGGCTTCGAGTCCGGCCTTCCCCTGGACCAGTCATGGGGGCCCGAGGATCTGCTGGCCGCCTGGCGTTCTCACTGACCGCAGCGCCTTCGGGTT
The DNA here is from genome assembly GCF_020215705.1 of Nonomuraea aurantiaca. Classification (GTDB taxonomy): domain Bacteria; phylum Actinomycetota; class Actinomycetes; order Streptosporangiales; family Streptosporangiaceae; genus Nonomuraea; species Nonomuraea aurantiaca. The sequence continues at coordinate 86,397 of NZ_JAIWNB010000032.1, forward strand.
TCGTTCGGAACAAGCCACCTTCGAACGCCGACGAGCCGTCTGCTCACTCAGCGGAGAGCAGACGGCTCGAGAAGGTGAGTGCCGGAACCGCGCCAGGCGTCAGGTCAGGCCCGGAGCGGTTCCGTCAGGGTCGCGGGTCGGACCGTCGCCAGGGACGATGGACCCGCGCCCGTGCTCATCTCACGATGCGGTTACCTCGTGACGATCGCCCATGCGTGCTCGGAACCGCGCGCCGAGTCGCGCTCCGTCGATGCCATCCAACCGCTCCAGCCGGCGGTCCGGATGCCGTTCCAGGCGTAGGACTGGGACTGGGACTGAGAGGAGGACAGGGCCGGCTTGCAGTCCTCGGCGCGGCCGGTGTTCATGGCGATGGCGACGGTGGGCCGGACCGCGGTCGACACGGAAGCCCAGGCCGTACCCACGATGGAGGGCCGGACAGTGATCGCGTTGGCGGTCCAGGCCGTACCCACGATGGCGGGGCGGACCGTGGTCGTCATGTTGGCGGCCCAGGTGGTGCTCACGTTCGCGGGCCGGACGGTGGTCGTGCTGGCGGGGCAGGCCATGGTCACCACGGCGGGGCAGGCCGAGCTCACAGCGGCCGGCCGAACCGGGGCATGCTGAACCGGGGCCGGCTGGACCGGCGTCTGCTGGACGGTGGTCACCGCGGCAGGGCAGGCCGTGCTGCTCGTGGCAGCCGGCCGGACAGTAGCCACTGCGGCGGCACAGGGCGAGCCGTTCGTGGCGGCGGGCCGGACCGTGGTCACCTCGACCGGGCGGACGCTGCTCACCGCGGCGGCACAGGGCGAGCCGGTCGTCGCGATGGGCCGGACGGTGGTCACCGCGGCGGAGCAGGACGTGCTGCTCGTGGCGGACGGCCGGACCGTGGTCACCGAGTCGAGGCAGGCCACGCTCACCTTGGCGGGGCAGGCCGCGTTCGCGAGGGAGACGGTCGTGGGGACGGTGCGGACACCGGTCAGGCTGGAGCGGCTGAGGTCGAACGTGCCCGCCTGGACACCGTGCCAGTAGTCGGTGGCGAAGAAGTGGCCTTCTGCCTTGTCGTTCCGCGCCCCGATCGCACTGCTCGGGGAGCTGGTGAAGCCGCTGTCGAACTCGTCGGCGGCGGCCGCTGGCCCCGCAGCCAGCAGCAGGCCGGAAGCGGTCAGAGCTAGAGCGGTGATGGCGTGCTTGTACAAGGTCAGTCCCCCAGAAATGGATGCGCTGTTGTTTCGGCCGCTGGAGCCTACCTCCCAACAATGGAGCATCTATCTCCCAGAACGATCTGGATTTCTTTACACTCGAGGATTTTAACCAGTCGGACGATCTGCCATTTCCCGCAATTACTTTTAGACCCCAGATCTTTCTCCAAGTCACCGTACTTACGAGTAATCGACGGCAATTCGGGCAGTCGGCTGAGAATTTCCTCAGCGTTTCTCAGGGATGGCTCAGCCGCCGCGGAGCAGGCTGGTGACCATGGACCGACTGCTGAACACCCCCGCCATCGCCCAAGGACTGCGCAAGGTCGAGGCCAGGATCCGCCGCCTCAGCGGATCTTCCACGCTGCCGGGCATCAACGCGGGCGCCGAGCGGATCATCAGTGCCGGCGGGAAGCGGCTGCGCCCCGCCATGACCCTGGCCACGGCGATCGCCCTGGGCAAGCAGCCCGACCGGCGGGTGATCACGGCCGCGGCGTGTGTGGAGTTGATTCACGCCGGTTCCCTCGTGCACGACGATCTGATGGACAACGCCACCGAGCGGCGCGGCACCAGGACGCTGAACGCCGAGCTCGGCGCCGGCAAGGCCCTGGTGATCGGCGACTTCATGCTGGCCAGGGCGGGTTTGGCGGCCATCACGGCCGTGTCGAGGCCGGTGGCCGAGGTGCTGGCCGCGACCGTCGTCGAGCTGGCGGAGGGCCAGTACCTGGAGACCACCGACCTGTTCGACCCGCACCGGACCGTCGAGAGCGCGCTGCGATCCGTCACCGGTAAGACCGCCGCGCTGTTCCGGGCCGGGTGCCTGGTGGCCGCCGTGTGCGCGGGTGCCTCGCTGGAGGACCGGGCCAGGATGGCGGCGTACGGCGAGCGGTTCGGGCTGATCTTCCAGGTGCTCGACGACCTGCTCGACCTGACCGCCTCCAGCCGGCAACTCGGCAAACCCGCGGGCAACGACCTGCGACAGGGCGTCTACAGCCTGCCCCTGCTGATGGCCGGCGCGGACGTGTCGGAATTGCTGGGCAGGAATATGACCGACGACCAGGTGGCGGAAGTCCTGCGTCGCCTGCGCGCCGGCGACATGGTGGACAGAACTCTGGAATACTGCCGCGGCCTGGCCGCCGACGCGCTCGCCGCCCTGCCGGTGATTCACGATTCCGAAACGGCCGGCATCCTGTACGCCTTGCCCACGGCATACATCGAGCAGGTTTCGCAAATAACTCTCCTGGCCACCGTTAATTGAGATTCATTGAAATGATTAGTGGTCGCTCATAGGGTCGCCCACCGGCACGTCCGGACGCGCGGCGACCGGGCCCGGTGAACGGCCGGCAAACGTTCTGCAAGGCCGACCCGCTAGGTTTCGGCCCATGAAGGCCCGCATCACCCAGACCTCCACGTACCTTCCCGCAGACACGCTGACCAGCGACGAGGTCGAGCGACGCATCGAGGGCTACCGGCCGCCGACCGGGATCATCGAGCGGATGACCGGCATCAGGCGCCGCCACGTGGCCGCCGACGATCAGCAGGCCTCGGACCTGGCCGTCGAGGCCGCCACGGGGCTGGCGACCGACATCGACCTGCTGATCTTCGCCTCGGCCTCGCAGGACCTGGTCGAGCCCGCGACCGCGCACATCGTGGCCGCCAAGCTCGGCCTGTCGTGCCCGGTGTTCGACGTCAAGAACGCCTGCAACAGCCTGCTCAACGGGATCCAGGTGGCCGAGGGCCTGATCGTCTCCGGGGCGTACCGCAGGGTGCTGGTGTGCTCGGGCGAGACGCCGTCGCGGGCGATCCGCTGGCGGGTGCGGGACCGGGCGCAGTTCGTGGACGCGTTCGCGGGATACACGCTGTCGGACGCGGGCGCGGCGGTGCTCGTGGAGGCCGACCCCCTCCGCGGCATCTTTTATCGCGATTTTTCGGCGGATAGTACGGCGTGGGGCATCGGCACCCTTCCTGGTGGTGGCTCCATGCATCCGCGCGACCCGGAGTACTCCTACTTCCGCGGCGACGGCCGCCGGCTGAAGGAGGCCTTCCAGCTCGTCGGCCCCGACCTCTTCCTCAACGCGCTCAAACGCACCGGCCTGACGTGGGACGATTTCGCGGTGATCGCGGTGCACCAGGTGGCGTTGCCGTACCTGAAGGTGCTGTCGCGCGCGCTCGACCTCCCCGACGACCGGCTGGTGATCACGCTGCCCGAGCACGGAAACTGCGCGTCGGTCACGCTCCCGCTCCAACTCGCGCACGCCCGCGAGGGCGACCGCGTGGCGCTGCTCGGCCTCGGCGGCGGCATCAGCCTGGGCGTCATGCTGGCGGACCTGTGAACAGCCGCGACGATCCGCCCGAGCGTCGCGAGACCCAGGAGCAGCGCGGGCGACCAGAGCAGCCCGAGCGACCCGAGCGCCACGAGCAGCGCGTCCGGCGTGGGCGGCGCCACGAGACGCGGCTCTACCTCGCCGCCCACCCCTTCGCCTACCCGCTGATGCGCCTGCTGGCCCGCCTGGGCCCGGTGGTGCGGGTGCCGGGTCTGGGTGTGGTGGTCAACGACGCGGCCCTGGCCCGGCGCGTGCTCATGGACGGCCGCTTCCGGAAGGACGGCCCCGGCTCGCCCGGCGACCTGTGGACGCCAGTGCTCGGCCCGTCGGTGCTGCTCAACATGGAGGGCGAGCCGCACGCCGCGCTCCGCGCCAAGCTGGCGCCGCTGTTCACGCCGTCGTCCGTCGCCACGCTGGTCTCCGACGTGCTGGCCGGCCCCCTGGACGACCTCCGTGTACGCCTGGCGAAAGGCGACACGGTCGACCTGGTGGACGAGATGCGGCTGCTGGCCGGGGCGGTGATCTGCCGGGTGATCGGGCTCGGCGAGGTGCCGGCGACCAGGGCCAGGCGGCTGTTCGCCGACGGGGAGCGGGTGGTGTCGATGGTCTCGCTGCGTACCCGGGGACTGAACGCCCGCCAGCTCACCGTGGCCCGCGAGGTGCTCGACGGGATCGGCGACATAGCGCAGGCCGCCTACGACGCCGGGGACTCGACCACGGTGATGGGCCGGATGCGCGAGCTCGGGCTGTCGGCCGCGGAGGCCCGCGGGGCGGCCGGGGCGTTCTTCCTCACCGGGACGGAGACGGTCGCCACGTTCGTCCCCAGGCTGGTCGCGCTGCTGCACGACCACGACGCCTTCGGCGCCGACCTGGAGCCGGCGATCGAGGAGGCGATGCGGATCACCACGCCGACCCCGGTGATGCTGCGTTCCGTCGCCGAGCCCGTACGCCTGGGCAAGGTCCTGGCCCGGCCCGGTGACCGCGTGCTGATCGTGACGCACAACTGCGCCCGCGCGTACGGCCCGTTCGATCCGTCCCGGCCGCACCCGCCGGAGCTGCGCCGCCTGTGGTTCGGCGCGGGGCCGCACTTCTGCATCGGCTACCCGCTGGCGCTGGCCGAGATCCGCGCGGTGGCCGGGGTCGTGCTCGCCCGCCCGGTCAAGGTGGTGGCGCGGCGAGCCGCCAGGGGCGTACTCCTCCCGACCTACAAGCACCTGCTGATCAGGGCCGCGTGAGGATCGGGGTCACCGGGGCGTCCGGTTTCGTAGGGGGCGCGGTCTGCCGGGCGGCTGTGGCCAGGGGCTGGCAGGTGTACGGCTTCGGGCGCAGGCCCGCGGAGATCCCTGGAGCGACGTACCGCACGTGGGACCTGACCGGCGACGAGCGCCCGGACCTCGACCTCGACGCGCTGATCCACTGCGCTGGCAGCGTCACCGACTGGGGCCCACCGGCCGGGATCTGGCGAGCCAACCACACCGGCACCGCGAACGCCATGGCCGCCTTCCCGCACGCCCGGTTCGTGCACGTCAGCACGGCCAGCGTGTACGACCCGCGACGGCCGACGATCATGGCCCGCGAGCACGAGGCCCCGGTGAGCCGGTACGTCAACGCCTACGGCGCCTCCAAGGCCGCGGCCGAACGCCTGGTCGAGGGACGGGCGGTGATCCTGCGCCCGCACGCCGTCTACGGTCCGGGCGACACCACGCTGCTCCCCCGGGTGCTGCGGGCGGTCAGAGGCCGCAGGCTGGTCGCGGTCGGCGACGGGCGGCAGCGGGTCAGCCTGACATCGGTGTCCAACCTCGCCCTGGCCTGCCTGCTGGCCGTCACGGGTCCGCTCGGGACGTACAACGTGACCGACGCCGAGCCGGTCGTGCTGGACGACGCGCTCCGTGCCGTACTGAGGGAAAAGGGCATCGACGCGACCCCGCTCTACCTGCCCCGGCATCTCGCCCACGGCCTGGCGACGATCTCCGAGACGCTCGCCCACGGTGTGGCGGCGGTCTCCGCGCGGCTCGCCCGAGAGCCGCGCCTGACCCGCTACGCCGTCGGCCACCTGGCCGTCGAGCGCACGCTGGACATCACCGCGGCCCGCGAGCGACTGGGCTACGCGCCGTCGCCGACGTCTTTCACGGGCGCCGCATCCTGGTGAAGCCGCCCCACCTTCGGCACGGCCGCGCCCTCACCGTCGGCCGAACGCGCCTCCACACCGTTTGAACCTGGTTTGCGGGCCTCCAGCATCTCCGACTTGAACCACGGCCCGCCGTACCAGAACCGCCACCCCAGGTCACGCCTGCGCACATCGACCACGCCCAGCCCACGCAGCACATCCTCGTAGCACGACGTGTGCCGGAAATCGGCGATCAGCATCAGCCCACCCGGCCGCAGCACCCGATGCGCCTCCTTGACGGCCTGGTCGCGTCCTTCGGCGGTCGGGATGTTGTGGATGGCCAGGCTGGACACGATCAGGTCGAACCGCCCGTCCTCGAACGGCAACTCGCGCATATCCCCCGTGACCAGATTGACCCGGTCCGACACCCCTTCGGCCTCGGCGTTGGCCCTGGTGACGCTCTCGGCGTTGCCCGACTGGTCCTTGCCGCTCCACAGGTCGATGCCGGTGGCCCGGCCGCCGCGCAGCCGCCGGGCCGCGAGCAGCAACACCATCCCGCGCCCGCAGCCGAGGTCGAGCACCTGCTCGTCGCCCTCGATCCGGCCGAGCTCCTCGCCCCACACCGCGAACTTTCCCCGGCGGGTCGTATAGAGGTAACTGCCCGCGCTGGCCAGCGTGTAGAGCGCACCGAGCAGGAACGCGATCCCCGCCGCCGGTACGTCGAAGGCGAACGAGACCGCGACCAACGCCAGCTGCACCACCGCCCCGAAGAAGAGCCCGGCGAGTGCCCATGGGGCGTCGAATCCGTAGCTTCCGCGTCTCACACACACGTTATATCTCAAGATGGACTTCACCGAAACTTGCCGCGACACTGCCTTTTCACCAATTCGCCCGTCTCCAAACCGTTACTAACCTTGGCCATAGTTCGTAGAACAAGGGGTTGACCAGGGATGACAGTCAGAAAACGCGGGTACGGCCTCGGCTTCAGCATCGCGCTCACCCTGGCGTCAGCTCTGTTGTGGGGGGTGGCTCACCTGGCCGCCGACCGGCGGCGGACCGGCATCGCCCTCATGGTGACGTACGTGCTGATGCTCGCCTCGATCCTCATCGTGCTCACCGTGTTCAGCAGCAGGCTGCTCTCGCTGGCCGTGCAGCCCGCCTGGCTCACCGCTCTCACCATCATGGTGGCCACGCTCGGGGTCGTCTGGACGAGCGTGATCATCTGGTCGTACCTGCTGGTACGGCCGGCGCCCGCGAACCGCGTGGGCCGCGCGGTGACCACCGTCCTGACCATCGCCCTGTGCGGGCTCATCCTGGCCCCGGCCGTCTACGCGGCCCGCGTGGCCTACGTGTCGCGGGACGTGGTCAACACCCTGTTCACCGCCAGCGTCTCCCCCATCGTGTCGCAGGACCCGTGGAACGGCGCGAGGCGGATCAACCTCCTGCTCCTCGGCGGCGACGCCGCCCCCGGCCGTCCCGGCGTGCGCACGGACAGCATGACCGTGGCCAGCGTCGACGTCGCCACCGGGGCGACCACCCTGCTCGGCCTGCCGCGCAATCTGCAGCGTGTACGGATGCCGGAAGGCCCGCCCAGGGACCGCTTCCCCGACGGCTTCACCGGCGCGGGCCCCGACACTCCGGGCCTGCTCAACGAGGTCTTCCAGTACGCCGAGGACTATCCGGAGATGGAGCCGGGCGTACGCAAGGGACAGCGCGGCCCGACCCTGCTCAAGAAGACGATCAGCGACATCCTCGGCATCCCCATCACCTACTACGCCCTGGTCGACATGAGAGGTTTCGCGCAGATCATCGATGCGATGGGCGGTGTGACGGTCACCATCAAGGAGCCGATCGTCTACGGCAAGTACCGCGAGGGCCTGCTGAGCCCCGGCACCCGCAAGCTCTCGGGCGCGGAAGCGCTCTGGTTCGGCCGCTCGCGTACGGACAGCGACGACTATGTCCGCATGGGCCGCCAGAAATGCCTGCTCAACGCCGTCGCCAAGCAGGCCGACCCGGTGACCGTGCTGAACAGCTTCGAGAAGCTGGCCGTGGCGACGAAGCGCGCGATCTCCACCGACATCCCGCAGAACGTCCTGCCCGACCTGGTGGAACTGGCGCAGAAGGTGAAGGAGCACAAGATCAAGAGCCTGAACTTCGTACCGCCGCTGATCGACACCGTCTACCCCGACTGGCTCCTGATCCGGCACAAGGTCACCCAGGCCCTGGCCGAGCAGAGCTCGCCCACTCGGCACCCGCAGGCCGCCCCGCAGACGGGAAGTCCGGAGAACCCGATCACTCTGGACTCGGTCTGCCGTTAGCGGCCCGCCATCAAGCCACCTGCCGTCAGGCGCGTCTGAGCAGCAGCGTCACGAACCCGAGCAGGTCACGATATCCGTCGAGCCACATCTTCCGGTGCTCCAGCGCCGCGGCCATCGCGGCGTCACCGTCGTCGCCGGGATGCCGCAACGCCCAGTCGATGAGCGTCCCGGTCCACGACCACTCGTAGTCGTACCACTCGCCCCGCTCGCTGACGTGGGCGTACACGGTGTGAAACCCGGCCGACTCGGCCTGTGCCACGGTGCCCGGCAGGTCCGCGTACTCGCCGATCTCCGCCTCGATCTCCCGGCCCGGCGGCCGCTCCCAGAACCCCTCACCCACCAGCGCCAGCCCGCCGGGAGCGAGCAGGCCGCCGATCGCCTCCATCGACGGCGTCAGCCCGCCGAACGCGTGCGTGGCGCCGACGCACAGCACCAGGTCGTACGGCTCAGCTGCGGCAAAGGTGGTCGCGGAGCCATGATGCAGGGTCAGCCGGTCCGCCACCCCGGCCTCGGCCGCCATCCGGCGGGCGTCGATGAAGCCCGCGTCGGACAGGTCCACACCGTCGGCGGTGGCGTCGCCGTACAGCTCAAGAAGCCGAACACTCCAGACCCCCGAGCCGCACCCCAGGTCCAGGATCCGCGCGCCGCTCGGCAGCTTGGCCCGGCGCAGCAAGCGGAGCAGGTTCGCCTCGCTGATCGGGGAGGCGATCGGGTGGTCGGCGTGCGCGATATGGCTGATCAGCTGTCTCTCCATACGGACAGATCCTAGTTATCCCCCTATACCAACTTGACGTGTCGGGATTTGGAGAGTTTCATATGCACATAGCCGACTTATTAAGTAGGAAATAGGGAGTAGGGCATGAACGCTCGCAGGGTGCTAGCCGCTCTGGCCGCAACCGCACTCACCGCGCTCGTGGCGGCCTGCGGGAGCAGCGCCTCTCCCACCGGCGCGGCGAAGGAGCTGCGCCTCGGCTACTTCCCGAACATCACCCACGCCACCGCCCTGGTCGGCGTCGAGAAGGGCTTCTACGCCAAGCACCTCGGCGTACCGGTGAAGACCAGCACGTTCAACGCCGGCCCGGCGGCGATCGAGGCGGTCTTCTCCGGCGCGGTCGACGCCACCTACATCGGCCCGAACCCGGCGATCAACGCCTGGGAGAAGTCCAAGGGCAAGGCCATCAACATCGTCGCGGGCGCCGCGTCCGGCGGTGTGTACCTGGTCGTCAAGCCCGGGATCAACTCGGCCGCGGACCTCAAGGGCAAGAAGATCGCCACGCCGCAGCTCGGCAACACCCAGGACGTCGCACTGCGCTACTGGCTGGAGAGCAAGGGGCTCAAGACCGACACCAAGGGCGGCGGCGACGTCCACATCGTGCCCCAGGAGAACGCGCAGACGCTGCAGACGTTCGCGACCGGTGACATCGACGGCGCCTGGGTGCCCGAGCCGTTCGCCAGCCGCCTGGTCATCGAGAGCAAGGGCAAGATCCTTCAGGACGAGCGCGACCTCTGGCCGAACAAGCAGTTCGTGATCACCCACCTCATCGTCCGGCAGGACTGGGCCAAGGCCAACCCCGACCTGCTCAAGAAGCTGATCGAGGCGCACGTCGAGGCCACCAAGTACCTCAACGACGACCCCGCCGCGGCCGCGCAGACCGTCAACGCCGCGATCGAGAAGCTCACCCAGAAGCCGCTCAAGCCCGAGGTGCTGCAGAGCGCGTTCAAGAACATCACGTTCACGAACGACCCCATCGCCTCCTCGCTCACCGGCAGCGCCGACCACGCCGTCAAGGTCGGGCTGCTCAAGCCGGTGGACCTGAACGGCATCTACAACCTGAAGCCACTCAACGAGGTGCTGGCCGCGCAGGGTCAGCAGTCGATTTCGGACAGGTGACGCACATGACGACGCAGGTGGTCGATCGTACGACGGCGGTCCGGCTGGAGGCCGTCTCCAAGGTCTACGGTCACGGCGGCAACGGGCTGCTCGCCCTCGACAAGGTCTCGCTGTCGGTACGGCCCGGCGAGTTCGTCTGCCTCCTGGGCGCCTCCGGCTGCGGCAAGAGCACGCTGCTCTCGCTGGTCGCCGGGCTCGACCGGCCGACACAGGGGGAGATCTCCACTGCCGGGCGACAGGTGGCGATGATGTTCCAGGAGCCGGCGCTGTTCCCGTGGCTCACGGTGTCGGCCAACGTCGAGATGGCCTTCCGCGCCGACAACCTCGCCAAGCGCGAGCGTCGTATCAGGGCGGGCGAGTTCCTGGAGATGGTGCACCTAGGCGGGTTCGGGAAGAAGCGCCCGCATGAGCTGTCCGGCGGCATGCGCCAGCGCGTCGCCCTGGCCCGCGCGCTCGCCCAGTCCTCCTCGTCCTCGTCCTCTTCCTCTTCGGAGGGCGGCGCGGTGCTGCTGATGGACGAGCCGTTCGGCGCGCTCGACGCGATGACCCGCGACCTGCTGCACGACGAGCTCGAGCGGATCTGGCGGGAGCAGGCGCTGTCCGTCCTGTTCGTCACGCACAACGTCCGCGAGGCGGTCCGGCTCGGCGACAGGGTCGTGCTGCTCAGCAGCCGTCCCGGCAGCGTGGTCGAGGAGTTCCCGGTCGAGCTCGCCCGGCCCCGCCGCACCGACTCCGCGGAGGTCGCCGGGCTCGCCGCGACGATCACCGACCGCCTGAAGGAAGAGGTGCTGCGCCATGGTCACTGACGGAACAGCGGTGCACGGGCCGGCCGCGCACAGGCCGGCCGCGTACGGATCGGAGGCGAGCGATGGCCGTTGACACGCACGCGCGTCAGCTCGCCGGGCTCGACGCGCTGGAGCTGGCCGGTGAGCAGCGCGCCGGAGTGGCGTCCCGGGCCTGGGCGAGGCTCTGGCCGATGCTGACCGCGGTCGCGCTGGTGCTGGTCGCCTGGGAGTTGGTCGTGCTGAGCGGCCGCTGGCCCGAGTACGTCTTCGCCGGCCCGATCACCACCTTCCAGGACCTCGGGCACCGCCTCGGCGACCCCGAGTTCTACCAGGCGGTGGCGACCACCATGCGCCGGGCCGTCACCGGCTTCGCGCTGGCCATGCTCGTGGGCCTGATCGTCGGCGCGGCCGTGTCGCGGGTGAAGGTGCTGCGGGCCGCCTTCGGCGCGCTGATCACCGGCCTGCAGACCATGCCGTCGATCGCCTGGTTCCCGTTCGCGATCCTGCTGTTCGGGCTGACCGAGAGCGCCATCACGTTCGTGGTGATCCTGGGTGCCGCCCCGTCGATCGCCAACGGCCTGATCACCGGTGTCGACTACACGCCTCCGCTGCTGCTGCGGGCCGGGCACGTGCTCGGGTTCCGTCGACTGCAGCTCTACCGGCACGTGATCCTGCCCGCGTCGCTGCCGTCGTTCCTGGCGGGGCTGAAGCAGGGGTGGGCGTTCGCCTGGCGCTCGCTGATGGCCGGCGAGCTGCTCGTGATCATCGCGTACCAGTCGTCGCTCGGCGAGCAGCTGGCGATCTCGCGGGAACTGTCCGACTCGCCGGGACTGATCGGCACGATGATCGTGATCCTGGTGATCGGCATCGTGATCGACATGCTGTTCGAGGCCGCCGACAGCGCCCTACGCCGGCGCTGGGGCCTCAATCCGGTGTGATGCGGGTCTCCGCGCGAACCGATTACGCGCTGCGGGCGGTCACCGAATTAGCCGCGGCACCGCCGGGACCGGTGCCGGCCGAGCGCATCGCCTCGGCCCAGAACATCCCGCGCCGCTTCCTCGACAACATCCTGCTGCAACTCAGGCGGGCCGGGCTCATCCACAGCCTGCGCGGCCCTGAGGGCGGCTACTGGCTGGCCCGCCCGGCGGACGACATCACCCTCGCCGACGTGATCGCGGTCATCGAGGGCAAGCCCGAGTATCCGGCGCACGGCGGCTATCCAGGTGTCGCGGGCCCGCTGGCCGACGTCTGGAGCGCGCTGCGCGAGCACGAGGAACGCCTGCTCACGGAGGTGACCTTCGCTCAGATCGTCTCGTCCAAGTTCTCGACGTAGCGCTCGTCCAGGTTCTCGGCGTAGTAGGAGATGGCCCTGGCGTAGCCGCCCGCCCGGTCCGACTCGGCGACGATCGCCAGCAGCGTACTGACGGCCTCGCGCGCCCGGCCGGAGCTGTAGAGCGCCATGGCGTTGAACGTCCGCAACCCCGCGTCGCCAGGGAACTCCGCCAGCCCGCGCTCGAAGGTCGCCAGCGACTCCGCCACCCGCCCCAGCACCCGGTAGGTGCTCCCCAGACCGACGAAGGAGCCCAGCCGGTCTTCGGCGTTCAGCCCGTCACCCGCAAGCGCGCGTACATAGAACGGCACCGCCTCGGCCTCCAGGCCGAGCGCGTCGTGCACCCACGCGGTCTGGTAGGCCACCTCAGCGTCATCGGGATACCGCGCGGCCAGCGCCACCAGCAGCTCGCGAGCCTCGTCCCGCTTGCCCGCCTCGCGCAACCCCACGGCCCGCGCCAACTCGTCGCCCCGCTCGCCCGCATCCCGCAGCCGTACGGCCCGCGCCGAGTCGTCGCCCCGCTCGCCCGCCGTCACGATCGTGGTCGCCTCGATGGCCGCCGCGCGCAGCCCCGCAGCCTGCGCCAATTCGTCGTCACTCACGCACTCAGTCTGGCATGATGAGTGCGACATGAAACGGTAACGGTTTTCATAACCATCGGGAGGGTGCTCATGAAAGTGGCGTTCGTCGGCAAGGGCGGCAGCGGAAAGACGACGATGTCGGCGCTGTTCGCGAGATATCTGGCGAGCCAGGGCGGCCCGGTGGTCATCGTGGACGCCGACATCAACCAGCATCTGGCACTGGTGCTCGGCGTCGAGGACCCGCCGGAGCCGCTGGGCTCCCGGCTCACCGAGATCAAGGAGCTGCTGCGCGGCGACAACCCGCGCATCCCCTCCGCCCAGGCCATGGTCAAGACGACCCCGCCGGGCCGCGGCTCCCGGTTGCTGAGCTTCAAGGACCTGGCGACCAGCGAGTTCGCGGTCACCACGGCAGAGGGCATGCGGCTGATGGCCACCGGTCCCTTCAGCGAGGACGACCTGGGAGTGGCCTGCTACCACTCCAAGGTCGGAGCCGTCGAGCTGCTGCTCAACCACCTGGTGGACGGCGCGGGCGAATACGTGGTGGTCGACATGACCGCCGGGTCCGACTCCTTCGCCTCCGGCCTGTTCACCCGCTTCGACCTGACGTTCCTCGTCGCGGAGCCGACCAGGCAGGGTGTCAGCGTCTACCGGCAATACCGCGACTACGCCGCCGACTACGACGTGCCGCTGGCCGTGATCGGCAACAAGGTGCACAGCCCGTCCGACGTCGACTTCCTGCACAGCCAGGTGGGCGACGACCTGCTCACGTGGATGGAGCACTCCTCCGCCATACGCGCGATGGAGCAGGGCCACCGCTTCTCCCTCGACGACCTCGAACCCACCAACGCCGACGCGCTGGCCATCCTGCGCAAGCACCTCGACGCGCAGGACAAGGACTGGGCCCGCTTCGGCCGCCAGACCGAGGAGTTCCACCTGCGCAACGCCCGCTCCTGGGCCAACGCCAAGACCGGCCTCGACCTGGCCGACCAGATCGACCCGGAGTTCGTCTACGGCGGCCGGCCGACCACATGACTGTCCCCTCCGGTCATCTGGAAGCCCTCACCGAGCCCGCCTAGCGTTCGCATCAATCCCCGTTGAGAGGAGACAGCATGTCGCTGACCGTTCCGAACGATCTACTCGATCAGGCCAGAGCCGGCGAGGTCGACGACGCGGCGTTCATCGCCTGCGTCCGCGACTCTCTGCCGTACGCCTGGTCGGTGATCAGCGAGCTGGTCCAGCAGCGCGACAGGACCGGCGCCGACTTCGCCGACAACCAGGTGCCGCCGCCGAGCGAGGAAGCCCGGGGCCAGCTCCTGCGCTGCCTGGCCAGCGACTCGATGCGCGGCGCGCTGGAGCGTCACTTCGGCGTCCGCCTGGCCTTCCAGAACTGCCACCGGGTGGCGGTGTTCGCTCCGTCGGCCGCGGACGCTTGGCGGGAGTTCGTCACGCCACGCGCGCAGATCCTCAACCAGAAGCCCGAACTGGTGGACTGCTAGCTCCATCCATCCACGGCGGGCCGGTTCTCCCGGCCCGCCGCTCTCCCTTTGCGCCTGGATGGCGATGCTGTACCGAGCCAAGGTCAATACGGGCCATCAGCACGATCCGCCGGAAAGGCCAGTGGCAAGCATCGACATTCTGGCCACGCCAGACCCTTGACTCTCATCCCCAAGACTTAACTACACGGCATTGGATCTAGATCAGATGCCTTCTGAGAGGTCGCAGTGCCGACCTGTGCCGTCGCAGCTCACTTCAGCACCGACAGGCCGGCGATCAATACGTCCAACTGGCGTACGAAGTCGCTTTCGGCATCCCCGGATGACAGCGCGGGCAACATACGGCTGAAGTGTGGCAGCTTGTCCGAGTCGAGGCGGTGGGAGTAAGGGGCGAGTTGTTCACGTGGGATGGCCTGGCCGGCGTCGTGGATGAATCCAGTGGTCGACAGCAAGATCGATCCATAGATCAGGCTCTGTACCGCTCCGAATGCCTGGCGTACGCCGTCATCGTTCAGTCCCGCCTCGGAGAAGGCTCCGAAGAGGTCGTCCATCGGCTGCAGAGCCCGTAGTGATGTCGGGTTGGCCCGGTCTGTGACCAGGGCCAGCGGGACGACCGGATGGCGGCGTAGCGCCCGGTACATGCTCAGCGCGGTGGCGCGTACTCGGTCAGGCCAGGGAAGGTCGGGGTCGGCGCGGTCGATATCGGTGAATACTCGGTCGACGATGCCGTCGAGGATGTCTGTTTTATTGGTCACGTGGTTGTACAGGGCCATTGCCTCCACGCCGAGGGTCTTGGCGAGTTTGCGCATGGACAGCCCGTCCAAGCCTTCCGTGCCGGCCAGGGCCAGGGCAGCGTCCAGGATGCGTCGCCTGGTCAGTGGTTGCCTCGGTGCCACGCGCTCGTCCTTCCGTCGCTTCCCCGCTTGACAGAATCACAGCCTACATGCTGCCATTTACGGCGTAAATATATACAGCGTAAATAGGAGTTGGCATGTCCGATGTGCTTGTTGTCGGGGGCGGACCGGTCGGCCTGCTGCTGGCTGGTGAACTGCGTCTGGCGGGGCTGGAGCCGCTGGTACTCGAAACCGCCGATGGCGCCGAACGACGTACTCGCAGCCTCGGCCTGCGCGGCATCAATGGCCGCAGCACGCAGAGCCTGCGGTTGCGCGGTTTGACCGAACCGCTGGCACGCGTGCAGCAGGAGACGTTCGCGCGGTTGAACGCCGCACGCGGCCACGACGACTCTTCCGCCGCCCCGGTCCCCGAACTCCGATCCGCCAGGGCACGAGGCCACTTCGCCGGACTGAGGCTGTTTCAGCAAGGCGCCGGCGACAACACCCTGCAGCGGGAGCCGCACTTGCTGAGGCAGCACGTGTTCGAACAGTTCCTGCTCGACTGGGCCACCGGACTGGGCGTGCGGGTCCGGCACGGCAGTGAGGTCGTCGATGTGGTCGAGGAGGGTGAGGCCGTGGTCGCGGTACTGGCTGACGGGAGTACCGTCCGCGCGTCCTACCTGGTTGGTTGCGACGGTGGTCACAGTACTGTGCGCAAGCGCGCCTGGATCGAGTTCGTCGGCACTGAGCCGACCATGACCGGTCGTGTAGCCATGGTCGAGGTGGCCGATCTCGCCGCACTTCCCTCGAACCCACGCGGGCCGGGCGGCATGGTCACCGTGTCCCCGCTGGTCCCGGGGGAGATCACCACCATGGAGTTCGACGGCGGGCCCGGTGACCGGACCGCGCCGGTCACCCTCGAGGAGATGCAGGCCAGCATCCGCCGGGCCGGCGGTGTCGACGCCACGGTCACCAGCCTGACCGTGGCCAGCCGGTACAGCGACAACACCCGGCTGGCGGCCACGTACCGGAAGGGCCGGGTGCTGCTGGCCGGTGACGCCGCGCACGTGCATGCGCCGATCGGGGGCCAAGGGCTCAACCTTGGCCTACAGGACGCGATGAACCTGGGCTGGAAGCTCGGCCTGGTGGTCCGCGGCCTGGCGCCGGAGTCCCTGCTGGACACCTACACCGCCGAACGGCACCCGATCGGCGCGTGGGTGTTGCGCAACAGCCGCGCGCAGGTGGCGTTGATGCGGCCTGGTCCGCAGGTCGAAGCCTTGCGAGAGGTGTTCGCCGAGGTGCTGGAGATCCCCGCGGTCATGCGCCACTTCGTCGCGATGGCCAACAGCACTGAGATCGACTACTCGCCCGGCTCGGCACACCCGCTGGTAGGCCGGTTCATGCCGGACCTGGACCCCGAAGTCCGGGAACTCGTCGCCGTACCCCTGCGGCAGGGCCGTGCGGTCCTGCTGGATCTGGCCGACTCGGCGCGGATCCGTTCAGTGGCGGCCGGGCACTCCGACCGGGTACAGATCATCACCACACCCAGCACAGCCCGCAGCGAGTTGGCCGGTCTCCTCATCCGCCCGGACGGCTACGTCGCCTGGGCCCGCGCAACAGCCGACCCCGAGGGCCTGGCGGACGCCCTCACCTCCTGGTTCGGGGTGCAACAAAGCCGACGTTCATGCCCTGGCGGAACGCCTTGATCAACACGCTGCATACACTCGTGATCAAATTTGTCGGCTATGACATCACCTCATGCACGGGGTGTTGAGCAGCAGTTCACATCCAGCCGCGCCAGCCGCCAGCACGCCCGCTTCGAAGCGGCTGCGGGCCTTCAGCATCGACATCAGGCGTGCCATCATGCGGCGGGTTGTCCGTACAGACGGCCCCGGCTTCCTACCCGCCTTCTCGTCGGTGCGGCCGGTGGCGAGCAGGCACACGAGCTCGCGTTCCCGGCTTCAGATGTGTCAGTCATCACCGATGCTGAGACTGAGTTCGCCCGTCGCTCTTTCTCGGCGAATGCGCAGGACCACCGGCCCGTAGATGTAGGACGGTTGACGCGCATAGCGGTCGAGATGGACCACGTGCATGGACCCGACCGCGTCGCCCCCCAGAGCGCTGATCGCGGCGTACAGCTGTGAGGCAGCTTTCAGACCAGTCCCGGCCACTCCACCTGAGCCACGGCCGCGGCCGTCCGTGGCACCCCACACGAAGAAGCCGTCCTGATCCGCGCCCCAGATATTCACCGGGCCACCAACTTGAGAAGCCGTTCCGCCGACACAGCTGTGTCTTCCAGCACCGGTATTCGGCACCAAGGCATCCAGCCCCACGCGAAGACGCGCTCGCCTTTGTAAAGCTTCGCTCGTATCCGTAGCGGAAAAGGCTGATAAATCACCAGCAGCACCGGACACTTCCCGCGCGGAAGATCGACGGCGACATTCTCGCCGAGATCCGTCAGCCCCAACCCGAGCTGCCACAGCCGAACGAACTGCTCTTGCACATCGAAGGAGCCACTGTCCACAGATCACCGCCGCACCTCTGAGGCCATCCATTCGAGATCTTGGCCTGTCACAATAACCCGGGCTTCTTGACCGAATTGTCCATTCATGTCATGGCCGCACTCAGGCCTAACGCCTTGAACTTCCAGAATGCCCATGAAGGAACTTGTGCAGTAGACGAAGGGGGCGCACAGTCGGGGCCCAAAACGCCCCCACCAGAGGGGATGACCGTCAATACTTGTCAAAGATGCGTCACGCTTGGGTAGATACAGGTGGAGGACGAACATGGCCAACGATCTCGACCCGCGCCTGACGGCAGCTCAGCGCTTTGGCAAGGAGCTCAGTCGTGTTCGCAGAGAAGTAGGCATGACACAAGTCCGGCTGGGGAAACACCTGGGCTGCTCGTCATCCCTCGTAGCGCATCTCGAGAAAGGCGACAGGACCCCGAAACCCGACCTTGCCGCAGGGTGTGATGAGGTTTTCGGGACAGGTGACCGGTTCAAACGCCTATGCCGCAATATCACCTCTCCCACCGGCCCCGACTGGTACATCCGTTGGACAGAGGAAATAGAACCCTACGCACGGGCGCTCCGAAGTTGGGACCCGCTCCAGATTCCCGGCATCCTCCAGACGGAGGCATACGCGCGAGCCGTTTTTCTCGGTGGCTTATTCGTTTCCGAGCAGGACATACAAGACAAGGTTGATGCTCGTATGCGGCGTAGAGGAATACTTCAACAAGACAAGCCGCCCACCTTGCTCGTGCTCTTGGATGAGTGGGTGCTTCGTCGCCCCATCGGGGGTGCCAAGGTTATGGAGGAGCAGCTTGATTACCTGCTCATCGCGGGAGAGCGGCCCAACGTGACGATACAGATCGTCCCCCATGACACCACCTGCACGACAGGCATGATGTCCGCATTCACGATTGCCGAGCTTTCCGACGCCCCGACCACTGTCTCAGTAGACTCCGCAGCAAAGGCGGAAGTCTCGGCAGATCATAAACTCGTTTCTCTGGTCTGGGACATCTATGACAAACTACGCACAGAGGCGCTCCGCCCCGGTCCGTCTCTAGAGATGATCAAGGAAGGGCGGAACCAATGGAAGCAGCAGACCTGAACGACATCGACTTGTCCGGGGCCGTCTGGCGGAAGAGTTCCCGTTCCGGTTCAAACGGCGGCCAGTGCGTAGAGGTCGCAAGTAACATCCCCGGAATCGTCGCCGTCCGCGACAGCAAGGACCGGGGTGGCCCCGCACTCACCTTCACTCCCGGCGAGTGGAGAGCCTTCCTAAGCGGCGTCAAGGACGGCGAGTTCGACCGACCAAGCTGACCGTCTCCGGCAGCGCGACTCTTGTCAGCCGCATAGGGGTTATTGCCGTCTCAGGGTGTCTCGCGCTGAAGGTCTTCCTGCGGCAGGTCGGCGATCGCCCCCACCAGCAGTGGTCCGTTCAGCAGGTCGGCGGTGAACGTCACGCCGGCGAGGCGGGCCGCCATCGCGAACATCCGCGCGAGGCCGTGCTCGGACAGATCGTCGTACCGCTGGTCCCACTCCTCGTCCGAGCCCTCTTCCAGGGGCAGGCCGAACTCGCGCATGAGGCCGGCAAGCCGGTCCGTGTCGGCACCGGAGCGATCCTCAGGAGCGGTCGGGTCGAAAGCTGTGATCACGATGCCGTCGGCGGCGTAGTGGAAGTAGTCGCAGGCGTAGTCATGCCGCGAGACGGACACCACCTCGGTGCCGACCGACAGCCGCGCCAGCGTCGGGTCGCCCGTCCCCGACCAGCCGTACGGCTCCACCGCCGCGCACCCATCACCGGTTGCGACCACTCCGACGTGACCGCCTCCCTCGCCGCCACCGGTCACCATCGTGAAGTCGGAGCTCGCCAGATCCAGCTCGGCGAAGCTCATCTCCGTGCTCGTGCGGGCGCCGAACCGGCGCAGCACCTCGGCCGGGTCGAGCCCGCGCAGCAAGGTCACGCAATAGATCTCGCCGAGTAGGTCGCCCCGATCGCCGTACGGCGGTTGCAGCCAGCGGAACGGCGCCAGCGCATCGATCGTCATACCGGGATCTTGGCAGGGCCTACCGACATAATCAGGCCCAATCCGACCTTGCGCGCGCACCTGTGTTCGAGAGCGACCTGCTGCCGCTGGAATCACTGATAGTCACTACCGCGCCCCTCGGCACCGAGAACTCGCGATAGTTGAATGGGCGACTCCACCAGTAAGTAACGCGCCTACTGTCAGGAAAGATTTGAGCGCCGTCGTTGGCCACGAAGTTTCTCCAGCGCGGCCGCGACCTCACGAACCTGCTCAGGCTGCCGGGTGCACCAATCGGAGACATCGTCGAACCATCGGTTCCAGACGGAGCCGACAGCGTCAGCGGTGATCTGTTCCCTACCGCATACGAGAGCGATGAGATCACCCACCTGGGGGTCGTATTCGTCTTCAGGAGCCCCCATGTCCAACAGACCTTCGGGGTCGTACCGATTGATCAATGCACGGACAGCTGCGGCTACCTGATCATCAGTCATGACTCCAGCATGCCCCAGTACAGTCGAGTTTCCGCTGCGACCACTGTCGGTCACATCTGCACTCGACGGCTGACGAACACGCGACAGCGGATCGGGTGCAGTGGATCCTCGGTTCGGCGCTGGAGCAGTCCGAGAAGGCACTGATGCTGCACGTCTCAACGCTAAGGCCGTGTGATACATGGGCGGGGCCTGCGAGGACTTCTTGCGTGTGTTCCCAGTTAGCGCTACTGCTCTTCTGGGGTGCCGGTTCGCTGGTCGTGGTGATCCAGCAGCCTGGACAGCAGTTCGGTCAACTGCCGTCGCTCCTCGGGTGACAGCGGAGCCAGCAGTTCGTCCTGGCTTTCGGCCAGCCGTTTCTTCAATCGCCGCAGTTGCCGCTTGCCCGTTGAGGTGAGCGAGATGATGTTGCGTCGCCGGTCAGCCGGGTCCGGGGCGCGCTCCACCAGTCCGCCATCGGCGAGTTCGTTAATCGTCGCGACCATGTCGCTGAGGTGGATGCCACTGCGGCGGCCCAGCGCGGCCTGGCTGGCCGGGCCGGACTCCTCCAGCGTCGCCAGCAGGCGGTAGTGGTATCCGCGAGCGCCGACAGACGAGAACCCGTCGCCCACCAGGCGGTGCGCGTGGTTGGCGGTCTGGCTGAGCAGCCAGCTGGGCAGGCCCGCCCATCGGGTGGGCGTCTCCTCGGATGGGTTCTCCATGTGCCAAGTCTAACGAATCGTTTGGCGCACTAATGATTGTGCTATCGTTCACAGCATAAACGTTAGTCGTTCGAACGTTTGGCGAGCGAACGAACCCCTCTGGAGCTGAGACCATGATCAAGCCGTTCCGTATCGACATTCCCCAAGCCGACCTCGACGACCTGACCGACCGGCTTGCCCGTACCCGCTGGCCCAACGAGGTCGCCGACGCCGGGTGGGACTACGGCTTCCCGCTGGCGCGGCTCAAGGAGCTCGCCGAGCACTGGCGGACCAAGTACGACTGGCGCGAGCACGAGGCCGAGCTCAACGAGCTCCCGCACTTCACCACCGAGATCGAGGGCCAGAACATCCACTTCGTCCACGTCCGGTCCGCGAAGCCGGACGCGCTCGCGCTGATCCTCACCCACGGCTGGCCCGGCTCGTTCCTGGAGTTCCTGGACGTGATCGAGCCGCTGTCGCGCGACTTTCACCTGGTGATCCCGTCCATCCCGGGGTACGGCTTCTCCGGGCCGACCCACGAGCGTGGCTGGGACGCCTTCCGGATCGCGCGGGCCTGGGCCGAGCTGATGCGCCGTCTCGGGTACGAGCGTTACGGCGCACAGGGCGGCGACTTCGGCGCGGGCATCTCCCTGGCGCTCGGCGCGGTGGCACCCGAGCAAGTCGTCGGCGCACACATCAACTACCTGCCGACCCGGCCGGACCCGGATGCCGGTATCGAACTGTCCGCGACGGATGAAGCCCGGCTGGACAAGGTCAGGCAGCTGATCGCGAATCGTCCGCCGTACCAGGCGCTGCAGGCCCTCACCCCCCAGACCATCGGCTACGCCCTGACCGACTCGCCGGTCGGCCAGCTGGTCTGGATCGCCGAGCGCTTCGCGCAGTGGACGGACCCCCGCTCGCAGATCAGCGACGATCGGATGCTCACCGACATCTCGCTGTACTGGCTGACCGCCACCGCGGCCTCCTCGGCGCGGCTGCACCACGACGCCCCGCGGGGGCGGACCGTGCAGTGCCAGGTGCCGGTCGGCGTGGCGGTGTTCGCGCACGACATCACGCAGTCGGTGCGACCGCTGGCCGAGCGGCTGTACGACATCAGGCACTGGTCAGAGTTCGAGCGTGGCGGCCACTTCGCCGCGATGGAGGTGCCGGAACTGCTCGCCGAGGACGTCAGGGACTTCTTCCTGACCCGCGTCAAGTAGGGCTACCGGCTCGCACCCGCTGGTAATCCGGTGACACTCCGGCCCAGAGCCCGGGATCCGGTCAAGGTCATCGTACGGAGCAGGTGGTAGAGCCGACGCCGACCAGGCGGCCCGGCACTCAGCTCACTTCGTCGAACAGCCCTTGGAGGGTCTGGGCGGTGGCCGCTCGGGCGAGCCAGGTCTCGAGTTGGGCAAGGTCCGTACAGGTGACGATCCGGGCGTGGATGTCGTCGGGCACATCGAAGCCACGGGCAGCCAACACGAGCAGCACCGACCTACCAGCCTCTTCCGCCTTGCCCTCCGCCTTGCCCTCCGCTTTGCCCTCCGTCTTACCTTCGGCTTTGCCGCGGCCGAAGTGCTCGCGGGCGAAGGGGCTGTAGACCGGCCATTCAGTGGACGCGGACTTCATGATCTCCTCCAAGAGGCGGCGGATGTCGGGCGCGGACATGCTGTATGCGTATTGGCGGCGGCGTAACGGGCGAACTGCTGGGGGTCCTTGGTCTTGTCCTGCTGGATCTCCACGATGATGGCGTGGACGGGCGATTGTGGTGGCCCCAGCACCAGAACCAGGTCGGCCTCGATGTCATCGGAAGGGCGGGTGTTGAAGGTGCTCGCCTCCCGCCGGATCAGCGGAGTGGCGGGCAGGTCCACCCCAAGGAAGTCGCGCAGGATCTCCACCGCCAGTTGAGGGCGGTGGGGGTGGATTCAACCGGTGCTCGCAACACTTCGCCGTTGGAGGTGTTGGTGAATGGGCCTGGGCAAGAAACAGCAGGCGGTCCGGTTGTACCGCGGTCAGATCCCCTCGCCGGGACGGCCGACCGTCGC
>NZ_JAIWNB010000033.1 GCF_020215705.1 Nonomuraea aurantiaca
CGTGACAGAACGGCCGTTCTCACGCGCAACGCGTTACGCGATCGCTACCACCCTCCATGCGGCCCCGGCCCCACTCGCACCTGGAAATCGCACTCCGTGACCGCTCCCCAGCAAATGCACCAGACCCCGGTAAATGGCCGGGATCTCCGGCGCTACTTGGCCAGACGTGATCTCTTGACGGCAAGAGGACGGCTCCCAGGCTCCAGGCCACCGTGGCCGGGATGAAGCCGGGCGACGCGCTGGTCATCACCAAGCCCGACCGGGTCGCGCCGCAGTGTCAAGGAGCTACTGGTCTTCCTGGCGGGCGAGCTTGCGCCGCGCGGCATCAACCTGCACATACTGACCGGCATCTGTGCGGGCATCCACCGCCCGGCCTGGCCGGGTATGGCCGACAAGATGCTGTTCCTGGTCTCGGCGACGGCCGCCGAGATGGAACGCGATCTCATCTCCGAGCGCACCCAGGAGGGCCTGGACACCGCGCGCGCCGCCGGCCGCGCCCGCCGTGAGCGCGGCCAGGCCCGCCACGCCCTGACGTCAGGCTGGGGAAGGCCCCCGGCTTGCGAACGAAAGAGAGGGACGCCGATGGACGGAGACATCGACCGCGTCGCGATCGCGTTCCTGCGCAAGCTCAGGCCCGAGGTCCAGGGATACTTCCCGAACAGCGAGGAGTTCCGCTCGCTGCCGGACGCCGACCGCAACCGGCTCTACGAGTATGACGCCGAGCCGGCGGAAGTTGAGCGCCAGCGAGCCCGGCGCCGCTGACGTCCGGGGCCGACCCAACCGGCTCCGAACGCCTGACCAGCATCCACCGCCGGTACCGCCGAGAGCCGCCGGCCCCCCTTGACAGAGAGCCTTCCGTTCTAGTGGTCGTCGCAACACCCCACCTCAGGGGATGCGATGGACTTCGAGATCCGGGAGATTCGATCTCCTCAGAGACGCAAGAAGCTGACCTAGGAGCGCGAGCACTACCTTGCTCTCGTGCAGCAGGGCGCGCGTCGTGCGCCGGCGGCCGCGGCCCAAGCAAGGCAAGATCGGCCGGAGCTCCGAGCTGCGGGCATACATTCAGGACCACCTGCATAAACGCTCGAGTCCGAGCAGATCTCCCAGAGCCTGCGCAGGAACTTCTCTGACCGACCAGAGATGCATGTGTTGCCATGAGACCACCCACCAAGCACTCTACGTTCAGGGCCGCGGCGAACTGCGCCGCGAGCTGACCAAGGCGCTGCGTACCGGCCGCGCCATGCGCAAGCCTCACCGCCTGGCCCAGCAGCGCCAGCCCTGATCGGCGACGATCATTCGCTCAAGCGAGCCGGGTGCCGGGTCTTGGCCTCCCCGGCTCAGCGGGCGGGCCTTATCAGGTTCCCGCGTCAATGCCCAGGTGAAGGGGCGCGGTCGGGTGCCGGCGCGGGGAGTACGGCGGCGTGACTGCTCACGATCGCGCGCATCGCCCTGTGGATCACGTACGCAGGAGTCGCCCGCAACCGCTGAGGGGCTGGCGGGGAAAACGCATCTATGACCGGCGGCAAGGCGAGCGGGTCATTGCACACACTTTATGCGTGAACCACATGATGCCATCATCCTCGGGCCGAACACCTGCCAAAAGGCACTGATTTCTGCCATTGATCATCGAATTCCGGCCAGAAATGGCGCGAGCGACGAACGGTGTTGACGCAGGGCGTACAGAACAGGCTGATCGGCGCGCATAACCGGCTGCGGTCCAATGGAGACAGGCTCAGGAAAAGCCGCTACCCTCCCATGGCAATCAATGATCACAGGAGCGTAATGAACATTCGCGGTAAGGCATCGACCGCTGCGGCGGCCTGGGCGTTCATCACCATGACCAATCTCATGGCAGGCGGTTTATCCACGGCTGCCCATGCCGGAACGGCTACAGACGGCCCGATCACGCACGAACAGAATCCCCGGGTCCCCCAGGGCGCGGCGTGGACGGAGGCGTACTTCCCGTCCTCGGACGGGAGCGGTGTCGAGCTGCACGCCGACGTGCTGCGGCCGGCACACCTGCCGGCTGATGCGAAGACGCCGGTGATCGTGTCGGTGGGCCCCTACTTCTCACACGTGGGGCAGTCGGAACCCGAGGGATGGGACCAGAGCGGACCGTCGACGCGCTTTCAGGACTTCGTCGACGGCGCGAAGCTGATGGCGCGCGGCTACACCTACGTGATGGTCGACCTGCGCGGTTTCGGCGGCAGCACCGGCTGTCTGGACTGGGCAGGACCGGGCGAGCAGGCCGACGTCAGGGCCGCGGTCGAGTGGGCGGCCAGCCGGCCGTGGTCGAACGGCAAGGTCGGCATGTACGGCAAGTCGTACGACGCCATCACGGGACTGGTGGGCAACAACCTCAAGCTGCGCGGCCTGAAGGCGGTCGTCGCCCAGGAGCCAGTCTGGGACATGTACAACTACCTGTTCAGCAACAAGGTTCCGCGGCCCAACGTCACGGCGACCCCGGAGGCGTTCAACGCGATCGTGACGATGCCCGCGATGGCCGACGACAGCGACAGGTACAAGGCGAACGCGGAGTACGAGAAGACGCATCCGCAGTGCCTGAGCGACAACCTCAGCAACAACAACGACCCCGATCCGAACTCGGCGTACTGGCGCGCCCGCAATCTGCCCGCACAGGCGGCCGGCTCGACCACGCCGTTGTTCGTGACCCAGGGGTTCATCGAACCCAACACCAAGCCTGAGGACATGGACGAGTACCTGGCCGCCCACTCGGGCCGGGAACGCGGCTGGCTCGGCCAGTGGCCACACGTACGGGGCAACGACACCGACGCCGACGACCGGCTGATGATGGGTCGTGCCGGCTGGTTCGACGAGGTGATGCGCTTCTACGACCAGTATCTTCTCGGCATCAACCCGCCGGTGAGCGACCCGGCCTACGCCATCGAGGACAGCCTCGGCCGCTGGCGTGCCCAGAACACCTGGCCGGTGGCTACGTCGTCGTACCCCGTGCCGCTCTCATCCGGCCAGTACGTCGACGACGGCGGCGGCGTCTCGGCCAAGGCCGTCCCGGAGGGCCGGTGGGACATGGAGCACGCGCCACCGGCCACGCCGCTGTCCGCCTCCGAGAAGGGCGCCCCCACGCAGGGCGGCACCGCCGCCAACACCTTCTGGACCTGGTCCACTCCCGCGACCAAGGCACTCCGGCTCACGGCCACGCCGACGATCACGCTCAACGCGAGCACGAGCGGGAACGTGATGGTCCGCCTGTGGGACGTCGCTCCGGACGGCACGGCGACGATGTTCGACGAGAACGTGGCCCTGCTGGAGAAGAGCGGATCGATCTCGTTCGACCTGAAGTCGACCGACTGGACCTTCCAGCAGGGACACCGGATGGGGGTACAGATCGGGACCATCATCGAAACCGACGACTGGGGCTGGCTGGACGTGCCCTCGGGTCACACGATCAAAGTCTCCGACGCGTGGCTGAGCCTGAGCATGCAGAACCCACGGTTCGACGTGCCCACGCAGGGTGACCGCTCGCCGTACTTGGACGAGTACATCGCGGCGAACACGACCACGCTCACCAACGTGGGTCCCGGCACCTTCCCACTGAATGCCTCGTAGCGCCGGCCGAGTGCTCGGCTGGGACATCCCAGCCGAGCACTCGCGGTCCAAGTCGAACTCACCCTGAGGCCGTTCCCCCTTTACTTGACAGAGGACACAAACCAGCGGCAAACCCTTGCTGATATCGGCCGCCGATGCTCGAAATCAGGCCATTTCGGGTTCCTGCCTTGATCCACCATCAGCTTGAGATCTGTTCCCGCAGGCAGGAAGACGGGCAGCCGATAACACAAGTGCTCGAGCGGGGAACGAGGAACCATGAAGGCGAAAGCTCGGGTTATCGGCCTTGCCCTGACAATGGCGATGGGAGTCATCGGAACATCGATCGCCGCCGCGCCGGCCCAGGCGGCGCCGTGCGGCTATTACACCGAGCGCAACGCGGCCGGGGACGTGTGAGCCTATTACCATCACTTCACCAAACTTCGCCCGCTACATCGGCGGGGTTGGTTGCACCCCGTAAGCCACGCTTTTCGACCTCTGAGAACAGGCCGCCCATTGGGGCGGCCTGTTCCGTCTTCCTGGAAGTGTCCGGAAATGTGGACTGATTCCGGATCCGCTCATCGCGAGGCGGTCGCCCGACCCCGTGTCGGGGACGTCGCGTTCGGGGAGGGAGGTCAACCGTTCCCCGAGCTGCCGCCGCGCCCCGCCAGGCCACGCCTCACGTGGGTGTAGAGGACCGGCGGATCCTCGTGGGTCGCCCCACTCGGCGAGTGAGGCAAGCGCGGGCGGCCGCCCCTTGTCGGTCGGCACGTACTCATACAATGCGGGACGATCTCGTCGGCGCGGTGGCCGCGCAGCCGTTGGGCGACCTCCACAGCTGTGCCGTACACGTAGACACCCGCCTCGACCAAGGCAGCGGCGCCCGCGCGGGGGTCTGCCGGGTCGGTGAGCATCCCGGCCCGTCGGAGCATGTCCGTGTGGTGCGGGGCCCGCAGGTGTCCGGCGGCCGCGCGGTAGGCGAGCCTGCGCGGGTCGCGGCCGGGGGCGGCCAGCGCCACGTGCACGACTGTCGCGCCGCGGGGCCTCCTGGGGCGCCCTTCAGCTCCGGCGGTCAGCGCGGGCAGCAGCGTGTCCTCAAGGTAGTGGGATGGCGTCATCCAGGTGATGGCCACGTCGGCGACGGCGCCCGCCATGCCGGGACGCAGCACGCCCAGGCCCACCTCGACTGGCGGATGGGACATCGGGGGCAGCGCGATGGCGCGCTCGGCGGCGGCCCCGTCGGTAGGCGACCGTCTGATGCGTCTCGACCAGCACGGACTGCCCGAGCCAGAGCCGGCCGGCCAGCCCGCTCATCACCAGCTTCCCGAACGGCACGACCGTCTCCGGGTCCGCGTGCTGGAGCGGGAACATCAGTCCGGGAGCCATGGGCCTCCCCATGTCGGCGAACGAGATTCGGCGATGCCGCAAGCGTGATCATGTACTCGCGGCACCGTCACCCTAACTCGTGTCCGTCGGCAGCCGAGAGGCGACAACCGCCCAAGACTCCGGGCTGATAGAAGAGTTCACGCCATTCTTGCCCCCTTTCACGCCAAACAGGATCGATCAAGGACAGCTGCGGCCGAACCCGGCTACCGTCTTGCGCGTCAGGGCGCACCGGCGCAGGCGTCGTCGGCTGAACACACGCTGGGGAGACTCCGTGCCGGAGAAGGGTCAGATGGCCTTTCGCATATTGGGACCGCTAGAGGTCACGATTGCGGGCCAGGAGGTTCCCATACCTGCCGGTAAGCATCGAAGCCTGCTCGCCGCGCTCCTGCTCCGGGTCAATTCCCCGGTGTCCATGGAGGAGCTGTCCGACTACATCTGGAGCGGCGCACCGCCTGCCAACGCGCGCGGCGCGGTGCAGACCTACGTTGCCAGGCTGAGGACGTCTCTCCAGATGCCCGGTCTGATCGTCACCCAGCGCGACGGCTACTCGATCGAGATGCCCGAGTTCGCGCTGGACCTGCACCGCTTCCGCGGCCTGGTCGCGCGCGCGGAGACGCTCACGCGAAGCGGCTCGGCCGCCCAGGCGGCGCTGCTGCGGCAGGCCCTGTCCTTGTGGCGAGGTCCCGCCCTCGCGAACGTACCCTCTGAGAGATTGCGGAGCATGGCCGCGCAGAGCCTCGGCGAGGAGCGGCTCAACGCGCTGGAGCGCCGCATCGACGCCGAACTGTCCCTCGGACGGCATCGGCAGATGCTGGCGGAGCTGCGTGCGCTCACCGCGGAACACCCGCTGCACGAGCGTCTGCAGGGCCAGCTGATGACGGCCCTGCATCGAAGCGGGCGGTACGCCGAAGCCCTCGAGTCCTTCCGGCGGCTGCGCCAAGTGCTGCACGATGAACTCGGCATCGAGCCGGGTGAGGATCTCCAGCGGCTCCACCAGCAGATGCTCGGGGGGCAGCCGTTGACGGAAAGTGATCCGGACGGCGACAAATCACTTCCGGCGTGGACCGCCGCGTGTCAGTTGCCGCTCGGCGTGGGAACTTATGTGGGACGGTCCGAGCTGGTTTCCGAGGCCACGGCGCAGCTGCTGCACCAGGACGTGGGCGTGGTTCCGATCGTGGTCGTGGGCGGTGGGCCTGGAACGGGCAAGACCGCTTTCGCCGTCCACGTCGCGCACCGGGTCCGCGCCGCGTTTCCGGACGGGCAGTGGTTCGTCCGGCTGCGAACGCCCGACGGAGGCCCTCGCGACCCCGCGGACGTCCTGGCGGAGATGCTGGTCTCCGCCGGGCTCGACCAGAGGGACGCCCCCGACGGTCTCGGCGCGCGAGCGGCTCGGTTACGCGCGCTGCTAGCCGACCGGTCAGTGCTGCTGGTACTGGATGACGCCTTCGACGCGACCCAGGTCAGATGCCTGTTGCCGGGCACCGCGGAGTGCGCGGTCCTGATCACCTCGGGAACGAACCTGTGGGGGCTGGCAGCGTTGGATGACGCGCGCGTCCTGATGCTGGAGCCGCTGCAGCGTGACGAAGCCACCCGCCTGCTGGCCGGACTGATCGGCCAGACGATCCCTCACGGCATTCTGGCCGAGATCGCCAGGCTCTGCGACGATCTCCCGCTGGCCCTGCGCCTGGCCGCGGCCAACATGATGGGCCGCTCCCCCAGCGAGAGGGCACGCTATCTGGCCGGACTTCGCTCGCGGGACCGGCTCTCCTTGCTCGCGGTGCGAGGCGATCAGGCGGCGGCGGTACGAACGTCGTTCGAGCGTTCCTACCTCACGCTGCCCGCGCCCGCGCAGCGGCTCTTCCGCCTGCTTGCCCTCGTGCCGGATGGCGACTGCACCCTGGAGAGCGTCGCGGTCCTGCTCCGGGTGCCGGTCCACGAGGCCGAGTTCCTGCTCGAGACGCTCATCGCGGCGCACCTGGTACGCAGGCTGATCCCGGGCCGTTTCCGCCTCGATCCCCTCCTACGTCTCTACGCACGCGAACAGCTGGCCACCGAGGAGATGTCCGCCGTCTAGCCTGCGCCCACCGGCCTCCGCGCCCACGTCATGGCAGGGATCTCTGCCGCGAGAGGGCCGCGTCGACCACACCGCGCATGATCGCCAGGGTTCGGCTTTCGGTTACGGGACGCATGCCGATGGAACGATTGTGATGCAGGTGCAGCAGCCCCGCCACCACGGCGAAACGTGTGCTGGACAACCGTCCCTCGGCCAGCAGCCAGCGGACGGACGGCCTCGGTGGAACGCACCGACAGCTCCCTGACGGTCTGCCCCTGGTGACCGCCGGCGGCGCCACGCCGGACAGAGGGCAGCACGAGCCGGTCACCCCGTACGACGCACATGTCGTTGACCACCACCCGTAGGCCTCGTCGCACGTGCGGCCGGCGCTCCCAGGCCGTGAGGAGCCAGGTCAGCCATCCGGCATCGGGACGCACTCCCTTGCTGGTGGCGCCCGCCAGGCGAACTCCGGTCCTGTCGCCGAAGGAGGCCAGGGCGACGCCCGCCAGGAGCCCGAACGGAGTGGGCCGGCCATGCGCAGCGCGTAGCGTGCCGTGGCCATGGCCGCTCGCCGGCGTTTGGAGGCTTCCACGGCTTGCCCGGCCTCGATGCGGTCGAGGACGCCGGCCAGCGAGTCACTGGAAACCTCCAGGGCCTCACGCAGGGGCGGATCACGCAGGGCCTTCGCCAGGAACGCCTCCTCGTCGTCGGCCCCTGCGAGACTGTGCATGGACCGCGAGGCCGCCGGCATGCGCAGGAGAGCAACGCCCGCGGCCACGAATCGCGGTTGTTCGCCCACGTGAACTCCACCGAGATCATCCGGAATGCGGTCACTCTGACCGGAGATCTCCGAGACCGTCATCGCCCCCGGCATCTGCGAAGGCCGAGGCCGGGTCGCCGTTCGACCTCGACCCGGTGACGGTCCTTGCAGAGGCCGATGGCGATGCCGGGTCCAGGGAGAGCGCGACAGTCAGCCAGGTCCTGCCCTATTTCGGCTGAGGCCCTTGCACAGAGATCGACCGCCCCGCGGATGATCCAGAAGCAGGTACGCGGTCGACCGGGCGCTTTGTCGTAGGGCCCGGTCCTGCCCGGGGGCGAGCCGCCGCTAGCCTGCGGCGCGGTCTGCCAGCAGACGTCTGCGCCGGAGGCTGTCGGTGAGGGACGGCGGGGTCCAGGCCCCGTCCGGGTGGTACATGTTCGTACCGGGCGGCACGATCTCGTCGATACGGTCCAGGACTGCGTCGTCGAGGACGACGGAAGCGCCCTTCATCAGCCCGTCCAGATGCTCCATCGTGCGCGGGCCGGTGATCACCGAGGTGACGGCCGGATGTGCCACCGTGAAGGCGACCGCGAGCTGAGGCAGGGTGCAGCCCAGCTCGTTGGCCAGTTCCACCAGCTGCTCCACGGCTTCGAACTTGGCGATGTTCTCGGGAAGGGCCGGGTCGAAGCGGTGCGGCGTGATCGTGGGACGCCCGCTGGACATGTCTACCGGCTGCCCCTTGCGATACTTGCCGGACAGGAACCCCGAGGCGAGGGGGCTCCAGGTCAGCACCCCCATGCCGTACCGCTGGCAGACCGGGAGCAGGTCCACCTCGACGCGCCGGGCGAGGAGCGAATAGGGGGGCTGTTCGGTCCGGAAGCGCAGCAGACCGCGGCGCTCGGCGACGTGATGCGCCTCGACGATCTCCTCGGCCGGGAACGTCGAGCAGCCGAAGGCGCGGATCTTCCCCTGGTGCACGAGGTCGCTCAACGCCGACAACGTCTCTTCGATGTCGGTCGTGTGGTCGGGCCGATGGACCTGGTAGAGGTCAATCCAGTCGGTTCGCAGGCGCTTCAGGCTCTCCTCGACCTCTTTGATGATCCAGCGCCGCGAGTTGCCGCCGCGATTGGGGCCCTCACCCATCGGGAAGTGCACCTTCGTGGCCAGGACGACGTCATCACGCCGTCCTTGGAGCGCCTTGCCCACGATCTGCTCGGACTCGCCCGCGGAGTACATGTCCGCGGTGTCGACGAAGTTGATGCCCTGATCGAGGGCGGCATGAATGATGCGGACGCAATCATCGTGGTCGGGATTGCCGACGGCGCCGAACATCATGGTGCCGAGACAATGGACGCTTACCTCGATGCCGGTGCCGCCAAGGGTACGGTAACGCATGATCATGCTCCCAGGTTGGCCGCGATCAGCGCGAACAAGTGGTTGTTGTGCGGCCTTACCCTAGGACCTAGAGTCGGCTCTAGGGCAAGCCCTACACTCGACGTATGCCGGAAACTGCAACCGAGTTGAGCATCGGCCAAGTCGCCGCGCGCACCGGGTTGAGCATCCACGCGTTGCGCTTCTACGAGCGCGAGGGCCTCCTGGCCAATCCTGTCCGGCGTGACCCTGCCGGGCGTCGCGTTTACACCGAGCAGGATGTGCAGTGGCTGAATCTCTGCGTCATTCTGCGTACCACCGGCATGCCGCTCCCCGAGATCCGCAAATACGCCGATCTGGTCAGGCAGGGAGCCGGCCACGACGAGCGGCTTGCCGTCCTGCGACGGCACCAAGAGCATGTGATGGACCAGCTCAGCGCGCTCACCGACAGCCTGAACGTGATAAGCCTCAAGGTCAGGGCGTATGAAGACTCCTCTGAGGAAAACCCTGTCGAGCACGAGTGCCGGAGCCCGTTCGTGACCGAGCACCCCGAACAAGGCTGACCGAAGCCCTGGTCGTGCCGGCCCGAACGCCCTCCCCCGACGGAGCGGAAATGACAGAAAGGCGGCGCGATTCGGCAGTTTCCGCTCTCCGCGGCGATAGGCGGTGTGCCAGTCTAGATCTCGTTGTTACCGGTGTTCATCGGGGTGATGAACGTTCCTGGCCTGCGGTCCTTGTCATAGATCTCCCGAGGGGGAAGTTCTGTGACCACGAGATTGCTCAGGTGGATGACGGCGACGGCCACTGCGGTCGCGCTTCTGAGCGCCCCTGTGTCTGCCGCCTTTTCACCGGCTGAAGCTTCGGCCGGTGCGGGAGGAAGATCACCTTTCGCGGCATGACGCTGACCGTTCCAGCGGCGTGGAAGGTCGACCGCATCGGCGACGACTGGCTCCAGGTGAGGCCCAAGGACTGCGATCCCACCAAGGTGGCCTGTGCCAACTTCGAGGTGGCCGGCCCCAAGGCGATAAGGGGAAAAGGGGACCTGGAGAAGTACCGGACCAATCGCCCCTTGCCCCGGGAACCAGCGTGTCACCGTGCCGTTTCACTCCGAGCAGCAGCAAGTACGGCGAAAGATTCACCGCCGGCAAACCCCTCCAGCAGGGCTCTCGCCAGGTCGGCCGCGGGCACCGGGCGCAATACCGCGTGTGGAAGGGAGAGTGTTACGACATGCACTCCGACAAGCGCACCAGGACCTTCGAACAGCGCGAGTGGTACCTGCCCACCTCGCAGATCCTCATCGTCGACGGCTGGGACGTCCTCGCCCCCCTGACCGACGTCATCGCGCGAGCCACGTGGAAGTGACCCCATATCGCGGGAACCGCCGCACGTAAGAGGGTTGAACCGGCGGCAAAGCCAGGATGTCCTCGAACGTCTCGCGGCCGCTCTGCACACGTAACGCTGAACCTCCTCGCCTGTCCAAAATACCCCAGGACTCGAGGTCATCCAGAACGGGTCCTTCACGTACAGACGGCATTGGCGACGGCGTGGGGACTTCGCCACCGAGGAACTGGTGGAGGTGGACCGATGAACTACACCGAAGACAGCTGCGCCCAGACCGTGATCAGTGACGCGGACCGGCGGCGGCTCACGGTGGCGGACATGTCGCAGCTGTCGGAGTTTTGGCCGGACAACCACCGGCGGGTGACGTACGTGTTGAGCGAAACCGCCGCGGGGCGGCTGGCACCGGTCATCGGTCAGAACTTTCCGCTGGCGGCGGCCGCCACTGCGCATGCCGACATCGAAGCACGCCGCTTCACCGGTAAGACCTTGCTACTGACATGACATCCCTACCTGTGTGGTGGCGGTGAGAACCAGGTCTTCGACCTGCTCACTGAGCCGGGCCATCAACCTCGATAGCGCTCCTGCGCGGTGGGCCGACGAGTCCTTCGGGTCGCCCCAATCCTGGCTCGATGCTCCGGGACCAAAGCGACTTGGACGGGTGCGGACCCCGCGACTTCCGGCTCGCGCAGGCCCGGACCGCCCGGGGCGGTGTCGCCGTGCCGCAGCCGCACCAGCCGGACGATGGCGGGTCCATCCTCGCTGAGGTGGAGCGGAACGTGTTCACCCGGCGAGTACGACGGCTCGGGCGTGCGGCGGCTTCGCGCGTCATCGGGGACCGGCCGAAGCACGCAGGCCCAGCCCCAGTTCCGCTGAAGCGAACGAGATGAGGAGGTTGAGCGCCGCCGAGCGGGGCAGGGAGGCGTTGCGGCTGACGATGTGCAGGCCGAGCCCGTCCTCCATGGCCAGGAACGAGGCAGCCAGCTCGTCTGCCGGCCTGCTGGGGTGGAAGTCGCCGGAGGCGACCCCGGCCACCACGATCGACTCGAAGAGCAGCTTCTCCCGATCCCACAGGGACGTCATCAGGGCGGCGTGGCGATCGTGGCGGGTGCCGAGGTCATGCAGCTGGTAGAGCACCTTGCACACCTCGTCGTCAGATCCGGATGGAAGGCCGGAACTGAACATGTGAACAATCTTGCGCGGAGGCTCCGGGATGGCCGCCGTGGTGTGCACCCGGCGGGTCACATAGCGGTCGACCAGCGTGCGATGCAGGTCGTACAGCAGGTGGTCGATGTCGGGGTAATGGTAGAGGACGGAGCCTGGCGACATACCGATCTTTGCCGCGATCCCCCTGATGGACAGTGCAGTGATGCCGCGCTCTGAGATCATCTCATGGGCGGCGGCGACCATCTCCGCGCGGCGGCGATCTGATCGGCTGGGTGTGTTCACACAGCCATCATCGCGGATGCCGACTGCGCGCGGAAGATTGACATCAGTCACACTTGTTTGCACACTCGTTCAAAGAAAAGCGACCGACAGGAGTCCAGACATGACCTCCATCGCGTCCCCCGTCGTCATCGACTGGCGGGAGGCCGCCGACGACGAGCGCTTCAGGTTGCTCAGCAGGGGCGGCGTCGCCGGCCACCTCGATCCCCGTGCGGAGCTCACCCACGCCATCGCGAAGCTGGTCGAGCGGGTGCGATCCGATGGGGACAAGGCGCTGGTGGAGGCACTGGCCGAGTTCGACGGTGTCGACGTCGACCCTGGGAGCCTGCGGGTGAGCGAGCAGGAGGTCCGGCAGGCCGTCGATTCGCTGCCGGCCCGGACGCTCGAGGCGGTCCGCGTCGCCATCTCGCAGGTCCGGGCGTTCAACGAGGCCGCGCTGGCCCGAGCGGAGTGGCGTGACGAGGTGGGCGGCATTCAACTCGGCGAGCTCGTCAAACCGATCGAGAGCACCGGCCTGTACGTGCCGGCGGGAAAGGGATCGTTCCCCTCCGCGCTGATCATGGTGGCCACGCCCGCCGTGGTGGCCGGGGTTCAGCGCATCGTCCTTGTCGTACCGCCGACGCCCGGCACGGGCGGCCGAATCGATCCGGCCCTGCTCGCCGCAGCGGAGATGCTGGGGATCACCGAGATCTACCGCAGCAACGGTCCAGCGGGGATCGCCGCCCTCGCCTGCGGCACCGAGACGATCTCCGCGGTCCGTAAGATCGTCGGCCCTGGCAGCCCGGCCGTGACCGTCGCCATGACAGAGGCCCAGCGCCTTGGCTGCGTGGTCGAGGTCGGGTTCGGCCCAACCGACTCGCTGATCGTCTGTGACGGGCGGGCCAATCCTGTGATGCTGGCGGCGGATCTGGTCAACGAGGCAGAGCACGGCTCCGACTCCTCCGCCGTCCTCGTGGGCACCGATCTGAACGTGCTACGACGCACCGCTGAGGAGGTCGCCAAGCAGATCGCGGCCCTGCCCGCTCGCCGGCGCGACTATGCCCGGGCCTCGATCTACGACAACGGCGGCATCGTCCTCGTCGGCTCACCGCAAGAGGCGATGGACATCGCCAACTCCTACGCACCCGAGCATCTGCAACTCGCCGTGGCCGATCCGGACGCCTGGCTCGCGCTGGTCCGGCACGCGGGCACGGTCCTGCTCGGCCAGTGGACCACGATGGCCGCCTCCAACTTCGCGATCGGCACCCCGGCGACGCTCCCCACGACAGGATTCGCAAAGGTGGTCAGCGGCGTCTCCGTCCACACGTACCTGACCCGCATACCGGTCGCAAGGCTGGAGGAAGAGGCCTTCTGGCGGCTTGCTCCCACGATCCGCACGCTGGCCGAGCACGAGGGGTTTCCCGCGCACGCCAACTCCGTCACCATCCGCGAGGGACGCAACCCGGGTTCATGAACGCTGCTGCGAAAGTGTCTCGAATGCGAGAGCCCTTCGTTGACGCAGCTGGGCGTCTCCACAACCAACGCACCTGGCGATCGGCTGGACCGTTGCGGCACGGATAGCCTCATATCTCATTCCGGAAGTTGAGCGCGACCAGAAAGGCACCGTTAGGTTCGGCGGCATCCCCGGGCTGCGATTCAGTGAGCCTTTTTCATCCTGGGTAACGGCCTTCTTCGACGAGCTGCAGCACGAGGATCGCCTGCACGAGCGCGGTCGCGCGATGGAGACGGCAGCGCAGCTTGGCCAGTACCTTCCAGGACTTCAAGGTCGCGACGGGGCGCTCGCCGATGGCGCGGATGCGGGCATGTGAGCGGTTCACGTCTCGCTGCCCGCGTGACAGCCATGGACGGCGGCGATGCCGCTTGAACGGTGTGCTGATTGTGCCGCCCGCGCCTCGATAATCCTTGTCGGCGAAGGTCTTGACGCCGGCGGCGGTCAGGGCGTCGATCCGGCCGTCCGTGCGGCGGTCACGTCATGAACGGCGCCCGGAAGCCCAGGCGAGGCCCACACCAGCCGGCCCACCGGATCGGCCGGCAGTTGGACGTTCATCCCGTGCTGTTTGTGTTCCCCGCTGTAGGACGGCCGCTTGTCGGCGACGCGGCCGATGGGGATGAGCGTGCCGTCCACGATGGTGCAGGCCAGCTGGGATGCGCGCTTCACGGCGGCGTTCACGTCGTCGGCCAGAGTGGCCAGAAGATCGACGCTTTCCCGGATGTGGCGCCAGGCGGTGGTGGTGCCGATGGCGAAGCCGGCGGCCAATCGGACTTAGGTGTCGCCGTTGCGCAGGTGGGCCAGGGTGTGGTTGGACAGCGGAATCGAGGGACGACAAGACAGCAACGAGGCTCCCGGTTGGGGCGTCGAATCTTGGTTGACGGCTGTCTTGCCGGGAGCCCCCTCTCATCCGCCACTTCTCCGCGCCAACCCATCGCGACCTGCGCCAGGGATGGAAAGAGCTCAATGTGGGCGATGATTCTGCCACCCACGCGCCGGTGGTCATCGGCCAGGACGATGATGAGGCCGTGCTGACCGAGCGTGCGGGGTCGCCTGGAGGTTTCGGCTACGCGAACCGGCCGACCGGCGCATTGGGCAAGGAGTGACGACTCGCACGACAGGAATCGTGGGCGTCCGGATCGAGTTGTGATGATCCAAGGGCTGAGAATCGAGAGGAAGCATGATGCGCGCCGCCGTCGTCAAGGTTCCGGGACCGGCTGAGTCCCTTCAAATCGCCGAGGTTTCGGATGCCACCCCTGGGGAGGGTGAGCTGTCGATCGAGGTGCGATTCGCCGGAGTCGGGTTCGTCGACACCTTGTTCCGCGCCGGCGCGTTCGGATTGCCAACGCCGTTCGTGCCAGGGATCGAGGTCACCGGTCACGTCCGGGAAGTGGGCGCAGGCGTGAGCGAGTTCACAGTGGGACAGCCGGTCGGCGCACTGCTCAACGACTTCGGCAGAGGCGTCCGGGCCGGCGGTTACGCCGAGATTGCCGTCGCCCACGCCTCCATGACGATCCCCCTTCCTGAGGACGCAGACCTTGCGCGCGTCGCGGGCGTTCTGGTCAACGGTGTCACCGCCTGGATGTCGCTGCACCACTTGGCCCGCCTCCGCGTCGAGGATGACGTCTTGGTGCTGGGGGCGAGCGGCGGACTCGGTGGCATCGCCAGCCGCCTGGCTGCTGTGCATCCGGCCAGTCGAGTGATCGGCGTCGTCGGCAGTGACGCCAAACGCCCATTCGTGGCCGATGAATGCACTGATGTGATCGTCGGAGCCGACCTCGCCGCGATGGTCGACGAAATGACCGACGGTCGCGGCGTCGATGTCATCGTCGACCCGGTCGGCGGTGAACTGCGCGGGCAGGCGTTCGAACGGCTCGCGCCCTTCGGACGCCTTCTTGTCCTCGGCAACGCTAGCGGTCAGGATCGCGCGCTGTCAGGAGACGCGGCCTTTTACGGCACCCGGCAGGTCATGGGATTCAGCTTGGGCGGAGTCGCGCACCTCGTGCCCGATCAGGTCCGGACGGCGCTGGCGGCCGTAGTCGGCTTGACGCACCGCGGCGTCCTTCGCGAGCCGGCTCCTTCGGTGGTCCCGCTGACCGACGTGGCCGAGGTCCACCGAGCCCTCGAGAACCGTTCCGCGTCTCCCAAGACGGTGCTGGCCATCGGCGCCTGACATCAGTAACGCTCACGCCTGGATACCAAGCGTTACCAGGAACTGATCGAGCAAATCACCTGAACTGGCCGCCCACCGACCGGGCCGCGACGTCGCGACCCGACGAGGATGCTGTCGCGCCATCAGCGCTCGGTCAACCGCGCGCACGCTCGCATCCGCGCCTGCGGAGAACGCGCCGTTGCCACCTTGAAGACCTGGAAGGTCCTGACCCGGCTGCGCTGCTGCCCGCCCTGTGCCACCACGATCGTGCGGGCCATCCTCGTCCTGCAGCGCATCGAAGAAGGCCGCTACTCGAAATGAAGAGTGCTCAGTCGATCCCGGTGGTGCGGCGGGCTGCGACAAACCAGGGCGGCAGCCTGTTGCTGCGGTTTCGGCCCGGCAAGGGCCGCCGCCCCGGATGCCCTTAGCACCGGCTATTGTCCAGGTCGGGACCTGGGCCAACAGCAGTGGTCAGCGGCAGCGAGATATATCACCACTACTGCCAATTTCTGTGCTGAGCCTTCCTGGAAAGCCCTTGGTGTTTTGGAAGGCGCTGGCCACGCTACGCGTTCGCGCAGTTAGTCCTCGTGTCGCAGCCCCCTGGGAGGGCTGTTACTCAGAACTGGGGCCCAGCATGTTCCCCTATTTGACCCTGTTTGGTTACGGCGCTACCTGAATGTAGAGATCTACCCAGCGGTCTCCGTACGGATCCGTGTCCCTGCATTGGAAGTCGTACCACTCGCCGTTGTTGATTCCCCTATAGCCGCGGTCGTAGCACTTCCACCAGTGGTTGGGCGGGTAGAAGGTCTCGTAGTACCGGAGCGGCGTTGCCGCGACCACATCTGAGCTGCTGCTCGAACTGGCTTGAGCGGGGATTGCCGCGGTCATGCCTCCGGCAAGAAAAAAGCCTGCGGCGATCAATGTGAGCATTTTGCGCATGCCCTGCTCCATCTCTCTGTCATTCCTGTGCGACTCAGGCAATTGTGTCCCGCGATATGCACCGTAAAGAAGATGCTAAAGTGCCAATATCCCTTTCAATTCTGCCACTCAGCCAGATGGACATCGCATATTATCCTGACCGTAAGAAAATGTTCAACTATGGTTTGATTCTTTCGGTATCACAGCTGGCGGGGTCCCAGATTTACCTGTTACACCATCGCATTGCGCGCATGGCAAGGGCTTTCACAAGCGATATCGCCAATGCAGTGACAGGCTCGTCGGGAAGTCGTCCGACGCCGGAGACGTGCGTGGACCTCTGGCAGACCGGTGCGGCCGAACACCTCCAGCAGCAGCTCGGGGACGTCCGGCCAGGGCAGCGTTCCGTCGACCAAGCTCGCCACTCGGCGTCTCAGCCGGGCAACCACAGCGGAGCCACGCGACCGCGACCTTCGTCCACCTCGGCGTCGGGCTCGGGCATTGCGTCCGGGTGCCGGCGCATCCAGTGCGAGAGGAGGTCCGAGGTGACCTCGAGCGCTGCGACGCCCGCCGATCCCGATAGCGAGAAAGGCCATCGCCGACCGCGGCTCAGGCGACACCCTGCTTGCCCGTCTGCTCACGGATCCAGCCACTGACCTCGCTGAGGCTGCCGACCTGGATGATGTGGGTGCCGTCGCGCTCGATCCGGCCCGTCCCCTGTCGCCCGAGGCCGGGCCGGCAGCAAGCATCACCTGATCACCGACGCGGCCGTCATCCCGCTCGCGGTGATCCTGACCGGCGCCAACCGCAACCTGCAGAACCAAGCCAATATCCAGGCCGGTCGCTGACCATCAGCGGCACCCCGTCCAGGGCGACGATCGACAAGTACGCTCCGAGCGGCGTGAAGATCGACGGTAACGGACAGCGGCTCACGACCTCGGGAGAGGTGACGATCGGGGCGAACAAGGTGAAGTTCAACGCCGAGATGCGGATCGAAGTCGCCGACGGGAAAATCAAGCTCCAGGCCGAGAAAATTCAGGGCGTGCCCGTGCCGGACCAGGTCGCGCAACTGATCTCCTACCCGATCCCGTTCAGTCTGCCCTTCGATGTGAAGCTGACCGGGGTCAGGAGCCTGCCGGAAGGACTGGAGCTCTCCGCCGAAGCGTTTGACGTGCCGATTCGTGGATGAGGTTGAACCACTTCGCCCTGTCGTCCGGGAAGAGGGTGGGCACAGCAGGCGCCGAGGCTGAGCGGCACTACTTGATCGTGCCATCGTTGAAAGATCATCTTTTCGCCGATCAACCTCCCAGAGATCCTCTCGCCGACGAGAAAACTGAACAACTTCCTCGAAGCCGTTCGAGCCAAGGTGTCATGCCGCAGGTCAGCGCCTGCCCCATACGCCAACTTCATCTGGAAGGGGCAGCCGACGCCCCAGCGCAGTTGCTGGTACGCATCCGCAGCGACCGTTGCTTCTGCGCCGCTCCACCGCCCGAGGCTCCGGCCCGGGTGGGCAGGCCACGCCGTCATGGCGCGAAGTTCACTTGTGGTGATGCCACCACCTGGCCGCCGCCCTCGGCCACCTGGTCGGTTGCCGACCCGCAATACGGCAGCGTGCTGGTGCAGGCCTGGAGCGGGCTGCACGCCAAGACCCAGCAGCACGACGGGCACGGCAGCCGC
This sequence comes from Nonomuraea aurantiaca, assembly GCF_020215705.1. Lineage (GTDB taxonomy): Bacteria > Actinomycetota > Actinomycetes > Streptosporangiales > Streptosporangiaceae > Nonomuraea > Nonomuraea aurantiaca. The sequence goes on from NZ_JAIWNB010000033.1 coordinate 18,152, forward strand.
GGCCCACGCCCGATCGTGCCCGGCACCGTGATCTGCTTACACCAGGCGACTTTCCGGCCCGGCACGAGATCGGTGACGCGGACCCTGCAGCGGTGGACGTCCTTGTAGTGGTAGTCGAACTCGCCGCCGACCTGGTTGGTGACGCCCTCGACCTCTTGCGACCATCAACCGCGGACGTCGGTGATCGCGTCGAAAGCTTCCTGGGGAGTCCGGTCCACCGAGAAGGTGGCGGTGAAGTTCTAACCTGCTTGCATCATGCAAGTCACCCTAGTTCGAGCACTTTCATGATGCAAGGACCTTCGGTAAGATCGGGTGCATGCTGGGGAAGACCTACGAATCACAAGCATGCTCGATCGCACGCTCGCTGGAGGTGATCGGCGAGCGCTGGAGCCTGTTGATCGTTCGCGACGCCCTGTTCGGGGGGCGACCCGTTACAGCGACTTCCAGCGCAACTTGGGCATCGCGACCAACATCCTCAAGGCTCGGCTCGACGGCTTCGCCGAGGCCGGGATCATGCGGCGCCACAGATACTCCCAGCAGCCCGAACTGTATGAGTACCTGCCGACCGACAAGGGGCAAGCGCTCGCACCCGCGCTCGTCGCGCTCTCCGAGTGGGGTGACCAGTGGGCGACCGACGGGGAACCGCCGATCCTCTACGTCCACTCGGTGTGCGGCACCGGAGTCACCCAGCAGACGGTGTGCGCCCACTGCGGCCGGGTGAACGACCCGACCGAGATCCAGGCCACGATCGGACCCGGCCAGTCCAATCCGTAGCACTCCCAGATCCCGGTCGAATATCGCCTGGCGTGAGAACCGCATTCAGAGTGGCAAGCGATCATTCGCAGGGTGAGCCCGAAGGACACCACGGCAGAGATTGGCGTGTCGCCAGGGGGTTGACGCGCTGGTTTCGACAGGTCGTGGGGTGAGCCCAAGCTTGCCTCGCCGGTGGGCGTCGTTCGATCGCGATGGCGATCCGCATGCCTATCTTCGCCTGCCATGTGTCAGATCTGCCATCCACCGTCTCGAGAAATCGTCAAGACCTGTGGACTAGAACGACTCAGCTACCGGCGTTGCTCAGCCGGCGGTCGACGGCGGTGCGAACACGTCGTGTCCTTCCCTCGCTGGCGAGTAGCCGCAGAGCAGCCGGTGAGGTCAGGATCTGCACAGCCGTGCGCTGGAACCAGTCGGAGGCGGCAAGGACATCCTCCGACTTCCAAGGGGCGTTGACGGCGATCGACCTGAGTAGCGTCCATTCGTGCAGGCGGCGAACGAGGAACTCCTGCTCTCCCGCCTCCGTTGCCATGGCGTGGAACCAGCCGCCGAATCCGGGGTTGGTGAGCAACTGGTGTGCCCGTCGGTCCAGATGTCGGGCCACCGCCGACTGCGCCATCACCTCATCTGGATCGCGCAGGATCATCCGCACCAGCTCGGCTTCGTCTTCTCGGCAGACGTCCTCCAGCTGCTGAGGTAGCGGTCGAAGCGCTGATACTCGTCCTCGTCCGGCTGCTTACCGGTGTTGCTCCAGCCGCTCACGCTGCGACTTCTTCTGGGCGTTCGACGAGCTTGCCGTTGATGAAGGTCGTCCCGGTGCGGACCAGGGCGACGGGGTGGGGTGCGTTGAGCGCGCGCCAGCGGGCCTGGGCCGACTCGATCAGCTTGAACGCCATGGCCGGCCCGGTCGCCCGGGATCCGGGGCCTTTGGGGACCTTGGAGCGACCTCTGGCTTGCGGGAACACCTCACCCAGCGCTGCCCAGAATCCCAGGCCGCCGTCCCCGACGGCCGGCACCGGGGCGCGCATTCCCCGCCGTTGGCAGTCGCGCAGCAGGTCGGCCCACGACTCGGCCGACTCGTGGTAGCCGTCGGCCAGGGCGATCAGTTCTTTGCGGCCGTCGGCGGGCACGCCGATCATCACCAGCAGGCACAGCCGGTGTTCTTCAAGGCGAACGTTGACGTGCACGCCGCCGGCCCACAGGTAGACGTAGTCCACGGTCGACAGGCCGCGGTCGGCGAAGGCGCGCTGTTCGGCCTTCCACTGCTCGGTCAGCCGGGTGATGACCGGCGCGGACAGCCCGGCCGTGGAGCCGAGGAACTGCCCGAGCGCCGGTACGAAGTTTCCCGAGGTCAGGCCCGTGCTGGTAGAGCAGCGGCAGCACCTCGGTGATCTTCGGTGTCTTGCGTGCCCGGGGTGGCATGCGGCGGGCGCCTTCCCGACCGACGTTGGCGCGTCGGTCATGCATGAGACTTACATGATCATCGGGAAGGTGGACCTCTTCCCTGGAGATCCACAGGTTCTAAGCATTGCTCCACCGTCTCGCACCTGTGGGGCAGTGAGATGCTTGCGGGTCGTCGCATCACTTGCCTGCGCCGCGGTGCAGTACAGAGCTCCAGCCCGCGCTGCGTGGTGACGGCTCGGTCGAGGCGGAATCGCAGGCCTGATGGACTTACTGTCGAGGCCCACCAAGGGTCGCGGTTCGGCTCGATGCTCGATGCGGTGGCGCCATCACTGCCCGCTCAGGGCACATACCGGTGAAATGCCGGTGGGCGCTCCCGGTCGGTCCTGTGGCCGGGGCGATGGCGCGCATTCCCCTCTCAGAGGACCTTCATGAGGGCGGTGTGAGCATCGAGAATCGGCTCCCCGTGCCCGACGCAGGCCAGCGGCACGTCGATCTCCGCGAGCCGGCGGAAGGAACGCAGCATCTCGTCCCGGTCGAGGTTGAACACGCCGGGCATGACCTGCCCGCCGACGTGCGCGACGGTGTCGCCGGTGAAGAGCACGCCTGCGTGCGGCAGGTGCAGGGCAATGCTGCCGTCGGTGTGGCCGGGAGTGTGGATCACCCGGGCGCCGCCGCCGAAGTCGATCAGGTCACCGTCCTCCAGCTCGCGATCCACCCGGCAGGCAGGCGCGGGCGGCAGCAGGTGTGCGCCGAGGCTGCGGTGCAGGGCGCGCTCCTCGTCGGTGAAGAGCGGGGGCGGCGCGGGCCGTTCGCCACGGATCACCGGCGCTTCCAGCCGGTGAGCCAGCACGGTGACGTCCCCCCAGCCGGCGATCTCGGCCGCGCCGCCGCAGTGGTCCTCGTGGAAGTGGGTGAGCACCACGCGCTTGACGTCAGCTCTACGAAGGCCCAACTCCTCCAGCGCCGTCGCGATCTCACCGCCGGACGTGGCGATGCCGGTGTCGACGAGCGTGAGCACGCCCGCGTCGTTCCACAGGTACGCCTGCCCGAACTCGAGCTGCAGCAGATGCAGCTCAGGACGGACTTCCACCATCTTCATCTCGTTACCCCCCTTTGGCAGCAGCCAGCCAACCGCGCAAGGCCCGGTGATGTCCAACAGCCATCCCGGCCGGATTGACAACCGATGGTTTTGATTCCAGGCTCGTCGGTATGGAGGCGGGCATCGAGGGCCTGCGCGCGTTCGTCGTCACCGCGCAGGAGTTGCACTTCGGGCAGGCGAGCCGGCGGCTGTTCATCAGCCAACAGGCGTTGTCGAAACGCATCCGCCGGCTGGAGCAGGCGCTCGCCGTGCCGTTGTTCGAGCGGACCACGCGTGCCGTGGAGCTGACCGAGGCGGGGCGACGGTTGCTGCCGCACGCCGTCGAGGCGGTGTCCGCGTTCGACCGGGCGATGCGCACGGTCCGCGCGGCGGACGAGCCGCTGCGGGTGGACGTGTACGACGAACGCTTCACACCGTTGCGGATCGTCCGCCAGGTGAGCGAACTCGACCCTCGGGTACGCGTCGAGCTCGGCATGCGCCAGGGGCTGTCACCAGCGTTGCCGGCCTTGCGGCGTCAGGAGATCGACGCGGCGTTCGGACGGGTCCATGACACACCGGCGCCGTGGCCCGCCGAACTGGCGAACCGGCTCGTCCACCTGGAGCCGATTCACGCGTTCGTCCCCGAGGACCACCGCCTCGCCGACAGGAGCGTGCTGCGGCCTGCCGACCTGCGCCAAGCGGGTATCGCCATGCCAGACCCGGCGGGCGCGGCGGAGTGGCGCGGCTACCTCGAACGGCTGGCCTCCCATTTCGGCATGCCGTTGCGGTTCAACGCCCCGGCCATCGGCCAGCGCCACCTCGTGGAGCAGTTCCTGACCGAGAAGGCGGCCGTCGGGCTGGGCGAGATGAGCATCGACGCGGCCGGCACCGGCCTGCGCCGCATCCCCATCATCGACCCGACCCCGCTTCTGCCCTGGTCAGTGGTCTGGCACCGGCACAACCCACGCCCCCTGCTGCGCACCCTGCTGAGGCACCTGCCGGCACCTCAACTCCCGCCACCTTCCGATTCGCGGGTCTGGGTCCCGGACGTCGATCTGATGCCCTTGTCGTGACAAGACTGGGCCTGCCATCGGTGATTCCTCTGCTCGTACCCGCCGAGCAGGGTTCGGCGGCCGTCCGTTCCTGCGGTCGATGCCCTGATCAGCATGCTCGCCACGGGGCCGGCAGCTCTACGACGACCGGGCGTACGGCGCCATCACGGAGCGGATGCCTGGGCGCGCACGGAATGGGACAGCCAGCGAGGCAACCATGACCTTCATCAATGCGGGTGTCCTCCAGGCCGATCTCCATCGATGCTTGGAGCACTGACAGCCTCGCAAACCACCTGCTCACCCGACGGCTGGAGGGAGAAGGGGACGCGCGGCGACCACATGGAGGTACAGGTCGACGGCCTGGCCATTGCCTTCGAGCAGCCGGGCGGCCTCATGATGTGGCCTCCTCCGTCAGGCCGTTGTCCACGGTCGAAGCTTGTCGGGGTTGAGTGTCGCCCAGATGCGCTTGATCCGATCGCCTGTGACGTCGAACGCCATCACCACCACGGTGATGCCCTTCGACTGAACCGCCAAGCCGGGCTGACCGTTGACCGTGCACTCCAAGATCGTGACGTTGGGTGCCGCGTCGGCTCGACCAGCGAAGAAGTGCGCGATCTGCTCGGCGCCCTCGATCGGGCGGAGCGCTGCTGTGACGAATCCGCCGCCGTCGCCGGTCGCCGTGGCGTCGGGGGCCAGCAGGCCGATGAGGGCGTCGATGTCCTTGGCTTCCCAGGCATCTTTGAAGGCTCTGACGATGTCGGCGCGCTGGGCCGGCGGCACCGCGGGAGCCTGGGACTCGCGGATGCGATGGCGGGCCGAGGAGGCCAGCTGGCGGCACGCCGCGGGCGTACGGCCGACGATCTCGGCCACTTCGACGAAGGAGTAGCGGAAGACGTCATGCAGGATGAACGCCACGCGCTCGGCCGGAGTCATCGACTCCAGCACGACGAGGAAGGCCATGTTGACCGACTCGTCGAGGGTGACCCGGTCGGCCGGGTCGGCGGTGGCGCTGCCCGGCTGACTGCTGATCCACTCCGTACGATCGGGCAGCGGCTCCGGGATCCATTCGCCGACATAGCTCTCCCGCCGGGCCCTTGCTGAGCCCAGCAGGTCGAGGCAGATACGGCTGGCGACCGTCGTGAGCCAGCCGGCGGGCGATTCGATGGCCTGCTGCTGTCGCCGGGACATGGCGTACCAGCGAGCGTACGTCTCTTGTACGACATCCTCGGCATCGGCCAGGGAGCCGAGGAGCCGGTAGGCGAGATTGATCAGCTGACGTCGCTCGCTCATGATCGCGCTCATGCCCGGATCGGGCTGGCCGTCTCCTTGCTCGGATGGGTGGGTCACGGTGCCACCGACTCCTTCGGTCGTATCTGCCCTCACCTAGTTCGACGAGACGTCGCACGAAAGTGTGAGGTCGGTGCGCCGCCTGACATTTCGGGAGGCTGTGTCGTCGTACTACTGAGACCGATTTCAAGGAGAGATACCGATCATGGAACCCGTGCACGTCGCGATCGTTTACTACAGTGCCACAGGCACCGTGCATGCCTTGGCACAAGCCGCCGCCGAGGGCGCGGAAAAGGCCGGAGCACACGTGCGGCTGCGCAAGGTCGCCGAACTGGCCCCGCCGCAGGCGATCAACGCCAACCCGGCCTGGGCCCAACACCTCCAGGACGCTGCCGACGTCGCCGAAGTCGGCCACGACGACCTGGAGTGGGCCGACGCGGTCCTGTTCGGAACCCCCACCCGCTTCGGCAACCCGGCCAGCCAGCTGAGGGCGTTCATCGACACCACCGGCCCCCTGTGGTTCCAAGGCAAGCTAGCGGACAAGGTGTACTCGGCCTTCACCGCCTCTAACACCGCGCACGGCGGACAGGAGTCCACCCTCCTTGCGCTGGGGAACACCTTCTACCACTGGGGCGGCATCATCGTGCCCCCTGGCTACACCGACCCTGTGCAGTTCCAGTCGGGCAATCCCTACGGCACCTCCCACGTGGCCGGCGATGGCCCACTTAGTGAGGTGGCCCTGCAGGCGGCCCGCTACCAGGCCCGCCGTGTCGTCGAGACCGCCGCCGCCCTCAAGGCCGGCCGCGACGCCTGATCCACCACGGCACACCGACGAGGGCGTCGCCGGGCCGGCGACGCGTCAGGTTGTGAGAAGCGTCCGTGGCACCTCACCCTCCAGAGGGCTGTGCCGGGCTACTGAGACCCCATGGACCGGCGCCAGAAGAGCTGGATGCGGTCAGAATTCTGAACGGAGGATCGATGACGTCGTACGATTCCGAGGTTAGAGCGCTCCTGGACACCCGAGTCGATGCCTGCCAGGCAAAGGACATTGATCGACTCATGTCACTATATTCTCCCGACATCGTCTATTACGATGTCGTTCCCCCTCTCCAGTTCACGGGATCCGATGAAGTCCGCCGCAACTTTGTACGGTGGTTTGACGAGTACGACGGCCCCATCGGCCTGGAAACGCACGACTTGACCGTTGTGACGAGCGCAGAAGTCGCCTCCGCGCACATGCTTCACCTGGACACCGGAACGCGCAAGAACGGACTCGATGGTGCAGTATGGCTACGATCAACCGTCTGCTGCCGACGGTCGAACGACAAGTGGCTGATCACGCACGAACACATTTCACTGCCGATCAACCCTGATCGTTCATGGGTCCTGGAGGGTCGCCTTACAGAACCGGGCTGATCTGTAGGTGCGGCGAGTTCCCTCCATCCCATACTCACGGGCGGGCACCGTCCTTGCTGACCTGCACCGAGGTCCCTGATGTCCAGGCACGACGCCGCCCGGCCGACGTCACGCCTCCCGCCGCCCAGGTAGGCGCCTGGGACGCCGGGCCTGGGCGTAGGCAGCTCCGCCCGCAGCACACCCTGCCGCCGCGACAAAAGGTCAACTTCCTGTTGAATCCCGCATTCCGCAAGTAGTTCATCCGGCGGCATATGGGAGGTCGGCGAACGTGCAGTGAACGCCTCCAACCATTTGCATGAGCCGCACCCGCACCGAGCGAATCGGGCGACATCAATAAGGCAACTCAGCGAGGGTGATCGTACAACGGCCACGTCACATGGATGTGTGCCGTTCTCCGGCCTTGACAGTACTGGCCAGGTCATCCCCAGAGAGACTGGATCGGTGACAGGTGTGCGCACATCTCGTTGCTGGTCGGGGAGCTCTGCTCGCGCAATCGGACAACGACTGTAGGGCGCGTCGCAACGCGATGCCGAGGCGCTTGCCTGTAGAGGCATGCGCCCGCCGACGGCGCTTCAGTGGTGCGGGCTCAGGACTGGGCTTCGGGTCTCTCGTACACGGCGACGCCAAGGCTGGCCGACCGCCGCTGGAACTCAGGGATGGGCGCGGTCAGCGACAGATTGGGGAGCGGAGGGCCGAGCAGGCGAGCAGGATGGAGGTGTTGCGCGGACATCGGGAACGGATGCTCACCCAGATGCACGAACTCGACTCTCCTCAGTCATCTCGCCTTCGTGGACGCAGCGTGTCTTCACTGCCCGGCGATCACTATGGCCGACCTGACGCCCTGCTCCGGATACGGGTCGTTCCGCCTGAGTATCGGGATGTGGTGATCGCTAAGGCATCGTTCGATTGACGCCTGATCACTTCCCCGACCGGCACCGGACCGGCGGGTGGCAGCCGAGAGACATCGGACAACACAGCCTTCTCGCTGGTATGCAGCGCGTACGCCGAGTGCCGCGTCGACGTCGAGCGAAGCGCAACTCTAGGGTTGCGCTCCAGGAGTCCGATGTGCAACTATAGAGTTGCGCGACAAACAGCAACAGAAGGAGACCTGATGAGCGAGGATCGGATCGAACGCGACACCTTGATCGAGGCGCCCTTGGAGCGGGTGTGGTCGCTGGTGTCGGTGCCCGGGTTCTGGGTGGCCGACGAGGCGTCCGTGGCCGGCACCGTGGCCACGGAAGGCGCGACGTTGGTCGCGAAGAATGCCAATCTGGGCGAGGTGTCGGTGCGGGTGGAGAAAGTCCAGCCGCCCACCTACGTGGCATACCGGTGGGCCAGCGCGTTCCCGGGCGAGGCGCTGCGCGCGGACAACAGCACCCTGGTGGAGTTCAGTTTGAGCACGGAAGGCGGCAAGACGCGCCTGCGCGTCGTCGAGAGCGGGTTCGCGGCGCTGAGCATGTCCGAGGAATTGCGCGACCAGACGGTACGGTTCAACATCAGCGGCTGGCCTCAGGTGTTCGACGCGATCAAGGCCCGCGCCGAACAGGCCGGGTGACCACACAGGAAGGTCGCGACGCCGCCGAGGCGGTCGACAGCATCCTGGCCGCACTGGCCGACCCGACGCGACGCCAACTGCTCAATGTGCTCGCCGCGCAAGGCGAGGCCACCGCGACGACGCTCGCCGAACAGCTGCCCGTCTCGCGGCAGGCGATAGTCAAACACCTCGCCGTCTTGGACGCCGCCGGCTTGGTTTCCGGCGGTCGGGCGGGACGCGAGGTGCGGTACGCGGTGCGGCCCGCCGCGCTGGATGCGGCTGCGCAGTGGATGACCGCTCTCGCGGCCGACTGGGATCGGCGACTGGCGAACATCAAGCGCATCGCTGAGGCTGCCGATCGGGAACAGGACTAGCCACCAGCAGCTAATGATCACATCTGCCGGCCGCTTGACGATCCCGCGAGTAGGCCAGGGCAGGTCTGGAAAAGAGCTTACGGCACACCCCCGCGCTCAGGGGTGTACTGAGCCTGCCCTGAATTCGCGCGAACACAGGTGGAACGTAACCGAGCGTGTGGCTACCCATCCGCTGATCGCACTGTGACCAGACCAGTGCGGGCGCGCACCGCAGAAGGCCGCACGGCGGCCGCAGGGCGGTAATCAACGCAAACATCCCACCACGACACCGCCGCATGTCTGCGACCCGTCAGACCGGCTCGACGACCTGCTGAAGGTTGGCCGCACCGGGTCCTTGAGAAAGGAAACCTTCTCATGACTACCGACACCACCTCACCGCCCCGTTTGACCGGCCGGCAGCGGTTGATCCTGCTGATCCTGCTCGGCGCGGGATTCATGCTGTCCGCCGATTTCTCCATCCTGAACGTCGCGCTGCCGGAGGTGGGCCAGGGAGTCGGACTGCATCTGGCGGCGCTGCCCTGGATCGCCTCTGCCTACGCCCTGCCCGCGGCGGGCTTCACCCTCCTGTTCGGGCGGTTGGCCGACCTGTTCGGCCGCCGTCGGCTGTTCCTCGCGGGCATGATCCTGCTGGCCGTCTCCTCACTGCTCGGCGGCTTCGCCTCCACCCCCGAGACACTGCTGGCCGCCCGCGCGCTGCAGGGCCTGTCCACCGCCATGTCCATCCCGGCCTCGCTGTCCCTGCTCACCGTCACCTTCGAAGAAGGCCCGGCTCGTGACCGCGTTCTGGGCCTCAACGGTGCGCTGCTGTCCGGCGGCTTCACCATCGGCGCGCTCCTCGGCGGCACCCTGGTCAGCCTGCTGAGCTGGCGCTCGGCGTTCTTTATCAACGTGCCCGTGGCCGTGGCCATCCTCGCGCTCACGCCGTTCCTGATCAGAGAGAGCAAGGTGCCCGACCGGGTCAAGCTGGACGTACCCGGCGCGATCACCGTGACCGGCGGCCTGCTGGCCGTCGTCTACGCCATCATCGAGCGAAGCATCCCCGCGGCCGTCGTCGGCATCGTGCTGCTGGCCGCGTTCTGGCTGATCGAGCTGCGCGCCGCCGCGCCGCTCGCCCCGCTCCACATTCTCAAGCGGCCGACCGTCAAATGGGGCAACTACGCGGGTCTTGTGGTGTTCAGCATGGAGACGGCGATGATCTTCATGATGACGCTGTACCTGCAGAAGGTCCTCGCGTTCGACCCGTTCGTGACCGGCCTGATCTTCGGCGGCCCTGGCCTGGCGGCGGTACTCGCGGGCCCGATCGCCGGGCGCCTCATCGGCCGCCACGGCTACCGCAGGGTGCTGCCGGCGGCCCTGGCCGTCCAGGGCCTTGCCACAGTTCCGCTCATCTTCACCGACTCCGACCGCGTGGGACTGGCCATCCTGATCCCCGCACTGCTGGTCAGCTTCTTCGGACACGTGACGGCCATCGTGGCTTACACAGTCACCGGCACCTCCGGGCTGCCGAACCAGGAACAGGGCCTGGCCACCGGCCTCACCACGATGACCCAGAACGTCGCCATCACTGTCGGCATCCCGGTCCTGAGCGCGATCGCCGCCACGCAAACCGCGGAACTGACCGGCATCCACCTGGCGCTGACCGTGAATGTGATCATCACGTTCGTCAGCGTCGTGCTCATCTTCGTCGGCCTGCGACCGCGAACCGAGCCGAGCGCCGACGCGTCGGCCGTGCCGTCGGCGAACAAGATCTAGCGCGCCATCCGACCGCGTCACCGCGATCCCGATCGGCATCGCCGTGGAAAAGGGGTGACGCGGCCCCTGATCGTCCTCCCTGCATCGCCCGTCGACAGACGTGCGAAGTCCTGGAGGCGGCGTGATGAGCCCGGCGGTCCCGCCGGGCGGTGAACCACCATCTACAACCCGCGTACGCCGCGGCCTTGGCTGCGGCATCGAAAATGAGGAGACCATTCCATGGATCTGCAACTGGCCGGCAAGACGGCAGTCGTCACCGGCGGCAGCAAGGGCATCGGCCTGGCCCTTGTCCGCACCCTGCTCGCCGAGGGAATGCGCGTGGTCACCGGCTCGCGCACCATCACCGCGGAGCTGAAGGAGACCGACGCGGTGCCCGTCACCGTCGACCTCTCCACCTCGAGCGGACCGGCTCAGCTGATCGACAGCGCCATCGCCGAGCTCGGAGGCATCGACCTGCTCGTCAACAACGTGGGGGTCGGCGACACCGACGAGTTCGCCAAGGGTGCCCGATTCAACCTGCTCGAACTACCGGACGACGCCTGGGAGGACACCTTCAATCTGCACTTCTACAGCGCGCTGCGAGCCAGCCGCGCCGCACTGCCTTCCCTGATCGAGCGCAAGGGCACGATCATCAACATCTCCTCGATCGGAGCACGGCTCGCCGCCGCCGGCCCCGCCAACTACAACGTCTCCAAAGCCGCGCTCAGCGCCCTCACCAAGGTGATCGCCGAGCAGTTCGGCGGACAGGGCGTGCGCGCGATCACCGTGTCACCGGGCCCGGTGAGCACCGGGGTATGGACCGACCCGGACGGCTTCGTCGGCCGTCTCGCCAAGGAGCAGGGCGTTGCTCACGAAGCGTTCGTGGACCAGCTGATCAGCGGGCTCGGCGTGACCACCGGCCGCATCGCCGCACCGGAGGAGGTCGCGCGGCTCATCGCCTTCCTGGCCTCGCCCGTCAACATCACCGGCAACGAGTACCTCATCGACGGAGGCATGATCAAGCACGTGTGACCTTCGGACGTGAAGATACGAACACATTTTCACCATCGTGAGCCCGAGGCACGCAGGTCGCACTGCGTGCCTCGGCGTCACGGGTCCCGTCCCCCTCTTCCGGAAAGCATGATAAAGGCCCGCGTTGGCAGAAATGCAACTTGCTGACTGCCTCGGCATCGCTGAGCATGGAAGCGCTCTTCTCGGGCGCATGTTTGGACAACTCCGGTGCGGCCGAACGTCTCGTCCTTCACGGACGAGACGTTCGCCTTTTCTGGTGCACCATCCACCGATGTCACGGCCTTCATCTGTTCGCACGTCACCAGGGAACCGCTCGTCGGGGCGGGCTGAACCGCAACGCCTGCCGTCGGAAACCCATAAACAAGCCAAACAATTCGCCAGGTCTCGCCGACGAAAGCCTTTATCATGCCTCGCTCAGCTCTGCCTGATCACCTCGTCGCAGCCCTCGCCCGGCCGAATCCTTGCGTGATCAGCACGATCCGCCCGGACGGCGCACCCGTCTCCGTCGCCACCTGGTATCTGTGGGAGGGGGGAAGGGTGCTGGTCAACATGGACGCCCAGCGCAAGCGTCTCGACTACCTGCGAGCCGAGCCTCGAGTCTCACTCACCGTGCTCGACGCCGACAGCTGGTACCGCCACATCAGTCTCCAGGGGCGAATGGTGTCTCTGATGGACGACCCGAATCTGGCGGACATCGACCGCATCGCCCGCCATTACACCGGTGGACCGTACTTCGACCGCGGACGACCGCGAGTGAGCGGCTGGATCGAGATCGAGACCTGGCACGACTGGGGGATGATCGCCGGTCCACGTGACTGATCATGGTTTGCGCTCCGCTGGTCATGCCGTAGCCAGAGAATCGACCACCGGCTGCGAGCAGGGACGCCGCCGCGCCGATCTGGCCCCGATCCCGTCGAACACGACATCCTCTCCCTGTGCAGCCGTGATCGTATGCATCTGGCCAGCCAGTCCAGCCGAGAGTGGTCGACCGCCTCGGCGCCCAGATTCAGGGCGGCAGAGTGCTTCTTCACTCCATGCACGGCGGCGATGACCATCGCCCCCGCCGCGAGAGCCAGCTGCACCAGGAGGTTGCCGAGGCCACCTATCCCCGGTACTACCAGGACCTGCTCCCCCGCCCGTACCGGGGTCCTTTCCAACAGGGCCAGGGCGGCGCTGCCGTCGTTCATCACGGTCATGGCGCTGCACAGGTCGAGACCCCCGGAGCCGGGAAAGCGACCTCCAGGGCGGCGGACACGGCGCAACCTCCGCCGTAGCCGTCGCTGACGGCGTGGGCGCCCACACGGGCATCCAGCCAGCTGTCGTCCACTCCGGCTCCGAGCATGGTGACCGGGCCTGCGACTGCACCGCCAGGAACATACGGAGGATCCACCGCGAACAGCTCGGGTCCGTCGCCGGATCGAATCAAGGTGTCCATCCAGGTCACACCCACGACCGCCACATCGACACCGCATTGTCCCGCTGCCGGCGACGGTGTGGGCAAGTCAACCAGTTCCAGGACCTCAGGGGCGCCGAACCGGGTCGCCATGATCGCTCGCTTCCCGACGCAGGCTGACCGGCGGCGATGCCCTGCATCTGAAGGTCCGATCGACATGGCAGAAAGAAGGCGGACGCCGGCAAGCTACCCGCAGTCCCCCGCGAGGGCTACCGCGACATCCCCGACGGGATGACCCGGAGCTGCGACTCTTCGACCGGGCCGATAGGCAGCGGCGCCGACGTCGTCGGCCCCGAGCCGCTGTGTCGTGCCATGGATGGAGGCATAAATGGCACGAAAATAGCGCATTTTGTCCGTAACCACTCCTCTCGAGCATCCGAGAGACTGCCAGACTCGATGGTCGCCGTACGGGTCATGGCCGCGGCGGGACGGTGCGACAGGTTTCTCATGGGGGTCAACAGTGGCGAGGGCAAGCGATGTAGCGGGTGTGATGCTCCTGTTCGAAATGGTCACGGCATGTGGGCTCACGCCGCCGACCGCGCCCGCCACCGCGAGTTCCCCCGGCCCTTCACGGCACGAGGCCGTGGCCACGTCGGAGCCGCCCGCCGAGTCCGCCCGGCTCGCGGTGCCGGACGACCCCTGTCGCGTGCTGACCACCTCGATCCGGTCGAGAATCGGGATGGGGCAGGGAACCAAGGACCGACTCGACCCGGCCTGTAAATGGCGCAACGACCCCGGTGACGTACCACCGTTCAGGTTCAGGGACCTCGGCATCGTCTATGACGCCGGCTTCACGGAGCTCACCTTCTCCCTGAAGGAGGCGAAGGAGAGCTTCGCGATCAAGAGGAGGAACGACTACCGGCAACCGAGCCTCTTCGGTGGGGCCCCCTCGGTGCGCGGCACGATCAAGCAGGTCGGCACCACCAAGGCGGGCAAGCACTTCGACGAGGGTTACTACGTGTACTTCGTCTACAAGGTCGGCGAGGCCCGGCGCGGCGAGGGGAAGGCCGTCCTGCGCAAGGGCAACGTGGTGATCACCATCAGCGTCAGCGGCGCCGACGTGCCCGGGCGCAGAATGCGCGACAGCAGACCGATCAGCAACGCCACCGCCCAGGCGATGATCGACATCGTGGCTGCGCGTGCCGTCGCGGCAGTCCGGTGACCTTCGCCCCTCAGGTCTCCGCCCACTCTCCTCCTCCATCCTGATCCAGGCATGGCCGATCACAGCGGATGGTCCCGTCGGACTCGTCCGGTACCTGCATCGCTGCAGGTACCGGAACACAGCCGACGTCGCGTCACCCGTGAATGATCACAGCTCACGGACAGGTTCGGAGTCTTGTCTCCGCCGTGCTCCCTGCCGTGTCATCCGCCGTACACCTCGATGCGATCGAGGCTGATGACCGTGCTGCCGGAGTCGGGGTTCCTGGAACCGGTCACGCGTACGCGCAGAGTATGCGGCCCCGGAGGCAGGACCGGGCTCAAGTAGTTGAGCTCCTCCCCGACGCGGATGCCGCTGTAGTAGTCCAGGCGCTGCTCAGCGCCGCCGTCGACGGAGATCGCGGCGATGCCGTTGCCCCAGTCGCGCACGCTGAGCAGGGCTACTTGGGTGCCGGTGAAGCGGATCGTCGCGGTCGCCCCCGCCCGGCCGCTCCAATGATCGTTGCCCTGGAAGCACTGGTTGCCGCAACCTGATCCTGACTGCCATGTTCCGCTGTACTGGACCTGGTTCTGTCCAGTGCCGACATCGAAATCGTTGATCACCGCGGTGGGTGCGCCCGGATCGCCCGAGGGCAACTGCTGGGCGGTACCGGCGGCTAGCGGCCTGCCGAAGCTGGGAGTGCCGTCGGGGTTCCAGCCGAACTTCTGCACCCGGGTCGTGCGGAAGGAGTAGGTGTAGGCGCTGGTGTTCTTGCCGTGGTAGGCGATCCAGTCCTCGGTGCCGTCGGGCGAGCGGAAGAAGGAGTGGTGTCCCGGACCCCACACACCGGCGGCGTCGTCGCGCCAGAACACCGGCCCGGGATGCTGCACCCAGCTGGCGGCCGCCATCGGATCGGCCCCGTCGGCGATGCTCGTCATCCACAGCTGGTAGTCGGGCTTGGCAGTGTCGCAGGTGGAGTAGGTCAGGAAGGTCCTGCCGTTGCGATACAGCGGCGTGGGGCCCTCCCGCACCTCGGCGCAGCCGCCGTCGGCGGGGATCGCCGTCCGCGCTCCCGTCACCGTCCACGGGTTGCTCATCCGGGCGATGTAGAGCTGCGCCGGTCCGCCCTGGCCTCGCCCGGGGCCGCTCCAGACGAAGTAGGACTGGCCGTTGTGGGTGATCGGCTCGCCGTCGATGGCGTACTCGCCGAAGTCGGCGATCTTGGCCTTGAACGCGTACGGCCCCATGGGGTCGTTCCCGGCCGACTCCAGCACGTACATCCGGTGGTTGGCGTCCACACCGTCGGAGGCGGTGTAGTAGATGTACCAGCGCAAGCCGACCTGCCGGAAGGCCGGCGCCCACATCTGGGTGTTACGGGAGGGGTCGCCGTCCTGCCAGACCACGTGCTCGGGTGCGGCCAGCAGGGTGGCCAGGCTGGCCGACTTCCAGACACTGACCCGATCCCCGCCTGTGGTGGCCAGGTAGTAGAAGCCCTCGTGGTAGAGCAGGCTGGGGTCGGCGCTGGGGTTCAGCGGGTTACGGAAGGTCTGCGCGGCGGTCGCGGCGCGCGGGTCGCGCAGCTCCGCGGCGGCGGGCGGGACGGACACGAGGGATAGCAGCAGGCACAGGGCCGCCAAGGCCGCCGCCGCCGTCCGGGATGGGAGGCCCATGGGCGATCCTTTCTGCTTCGCGGTGTCCGGCCGGGGACCCCCCGTCCCCGGCCGGAGGTCGTCAGCGGACTTCCAGCTCGGCCAGCTGCAGCCGCTGGTCGCCGACCGGGTCGGCGGACAGCCTCGTCGCAGCCATTCGCACGTAACGTGCGGTCACCGGGGCGAAGGACAGTGTTTCACCGGAGATCCCGGGACGTGCCTGGCCGGTCCTGGTCGCCACCGTGGTCCAGGTGGCGTTGTCGGCCGACACCTGGATGGTGTAGTCGACCGGGAAGCCGGCCCCGACGGCCTCGCCGTCCGTACGCGGGCGCAGGACCACCGAGCTGAACCGCGTGGGTCCGGCGAGGTCCACCGTGGCGTTCGCGGTGGATGCGCCATGGCTGCTCCAGCCCATGGAGTAGCCAAGCGCCGAGCGCGTCTGTCCGTCGGTGAGGGCGGTGCGTGACCATCCGTCCCCTTCGTAGGAGGTGCTCGTGCTGACCGCCCTGCCTGCGGCGAGGTTGCCGCCCGCCACCTCGATCTCGGCGAACTGCATCCGGTAGTGGCCGTACGGGTCGCGGCTGAGCTTGGTGCCCTCGACCTTCACGTAGCGCACATCGGTCGTCGGGAACGGGAACGTCTGCGCGCCCGCGCCCGGCGTGGCGAAGCCGGTACGGGTGGCCACGGTCGTCCAGGTGGACTTGTTGGCAGACACCTGAACGGTGAAGTCGACGGGGAAGCTCCGCCCGACATTGCCGGCGTCGGCCCGCGGGTACAGGTCCACTCGGCTGACCGGCTTGGCGGACCCCAGGTCCACGGTGATCGACTCGCGGTGGTCGGTGGTGAGGTCGGAGTGGCTGCTCCAGCCCATCCGTCCCGCGACAGAACCGCGTTCGCCGTCGACGGCGCCCTGAGGGCTCCAGCCGTCGCCCTCGTACGAGCTGCTCGCGGTGATGGCGCGGCCCTCGGCCGGGTTGGTCTCCGGGTTGACCTTGAAGTTGTCGAAGCGGGCGGCCGCGCCTCCGGTGATCAAGGCGATGTCGCCGGCCTGGTAGGCCTTGTCGGTCACCGTCAGGAGCGGGGCGGCATTCGCGCCCGCGTACACGGTGATCGTGTCGCCTCTGGCGACCACGCGCAGCCTGGACCGCTGCCCGGCGACGTAGCCCGGGACATTGGCCTTGGCCAGGATGGTACCGCTGCGGACGATGAAGACCTCGCCGTTGTTGCGCTGGGCGACGAGGTAGCCGGTGTCCATTTCGGTGCCGCTGAGGTTGCGGATCATCAACCCTGCCCAGTTCTCCTGGCCTCCGGCGGGGCTCACACCGGTGAT
The DNA here is from genome assembly GCF_020215705.1 of Nonomuraea aurantiaca. Lineage (GTDB taxonomy): Bacteria > Actinomycetota > Actinomycetes > Streptosporangiales > Streptosporangiaceae > Nonomuraea > Nonomuraea aurantiaca. The sequence goes on from NZ_JAIWNB010000033.1 coordinate 35,401, forward strand.
CCTGAGGTCGACGGAGGCCGCCACGTCACGGTAGGCGCGGCCTTTGAGGTTGACGACGGCCTTGTCCCAGCCGGTGCCGGCCTGGGGCTGCACGAACTCTCCGCCGGAGATCGACCAAGAGCTCTCCTGCTGCCCGCTCGCGCGATTGATCGGCACGAGCCACTGCCGGGCGGAGGAGGTGTCGGAGAAGTCGTCGGCGTACGGGAAGCGTGGTTCGGCCTCCGCCGGGGCGAGCGCGTCCAGGATCTGCTTGTGCCGTTCGGTGACCGCCTGGCCCGACCGCTCGAAGGTCGCGATGTCGGTGATCACCGTGTCGGCGATCGCCCGCGCCGTCACGGGCTTGGTGGCCGCGAGCAGGTTGAGCAGCTCGTAGTCCTCCACCCCGTCGAGCTGCGCCTCGCTGCGAACGCTGTCATAGACGTCGTAGCGCGCCTTGTCGGGCCGGACGATGTAGCTGTCGCCGTTCTGGGGTCCGTCGAAGGTGTCGTAGTCGCGGAAGTCGCCGTCGGGTTCGTACGCCCAGTAGTTCCAGCCCCAGTGCTGGAAGCCCTTGCCGCCGATCTTCCACACCAGCCAGGGCATCAGCCGTGACTTGGCCAGGTGCATGCCGATGAGCCGGTTCACCTGGTAGTCCCACGGCACGATGCAGACGTAGAGCCACAACTCCTTGCCCTTGAGCCGCTGATCCTGCCAGTAGCCGGTGTGGTCCTCGTAGTTGTCGGTGTACGGCGTGAAGGTGGTGATGTTCTCAGCCGCGCCCGGCAGGAACGTGTAGCCGTGGGCCTCGTTGGTCAGCGGGTCGGGGAAGTAGGCAGTGTAGATGTCGTAGAACCACGTGGCGGCGGTGACCTGGGCCTGCTCCGTCGGCTCGTCGAGCGCGCTCATGTAAAACTGGTCTGTCCAGCCCTTGGCGTCCAGATGGGCCTTCAGCGCGGGGAAGAGCTTGTTGAGATAGGCGGTCGTCTCGGCGGTGTTCGGATCGGCCAGCACCTTCTGCGGTTTGCCGTCGGATCCGCGTTTGAGCATTTCCAGCATCGGGCGCGACGCGCCCTGGACCGGGTGGGGCTCCAGAAGGGTCGGCGTGTAGATGTACTGCATGGCGCCGGCGTCCTCGAACAGCTTCACGAACCGGTCGAACGTCGCCCAGCCGAAGGTGTAGTTCCCCGCCGTGTCGATCGTGGTGTCGGGGATCAGCAGCGCCTGGAAGTCGGTGTAGATGACGTTGTTGCGGTGCTTGGCCTGGTTTCTCGCGAAGGCTGCGATGACCTTCCACCAGTTGGGGCTGTAGGCCGCGGCGTCGGCGTACTGCTCGGGGATCGACAGTTCCGCGCCCTTGTAATCCCATCCGACCGAGGCGAACCAGTTGTTCTGCTTGAACGTCGACTGGTCGGCCGGCGGGACGGTCACGGGGTAGACCCGCACCGAGACCGGGATGGGCACGTCGCCGGCGCTGCTCTCGACGGTGACCGAACCGGTGTAGACCCCGGCCGGCTGGCCTGTGGGGATGTGCACGCTGTAGTGGTAGGCCTGGGCGTAGTTTGCGGGCACCAGGATCGGGGTGTTGTCGACGAGGGCGTCGTAGAAGGAGGTCCCGCCGGCGGGCGGGATCTCGTACTCCTTGAGCCAGATGTTCCTGCCGTGCATGACCACGTTCGGATGGTTGTACTGCCGTCTGACGGTGATCTCGCTCACCGGGATGGTCGCGCCGCCGGGCCCGGCCAGCGCCGTGGGGCTCAGCGAGACGCCGTCGGCTTCCGAGGGCGGCCGGTACAGGACCTGCGCCGCCTCGTACTCTCCGCGTGCGGCGTACAGGGAGATGGCGGTCGCGGGATGCGCGGGCGGGGTGCTGGTGGAGAAGACGTGATCGGCGGAGTTCTGCACCCACGCGACGGGCGCCGCGGCCTGCGCGGCCGCGGGCAGCAGGGGGGGCAGCAGGCTGGCCAGCCCCACGGCGGTTATGAAACGTTTCAACAAGGAGGTCATGGTTCCTTCCTGGCGGATGAAGTGGGAGGCTCGGCGTTGCGAGGTCAGGTGGCGATGCCGCTGCCGAGTTCGGCGGCGTGCCAGGGGCCGAGGCCGGGGGCGTCCTGCCAGGCGTGCCGCAGCGTGCCGGCGGCTGTTCGGGCGACGTAGTGCACTCTGCCGGCGGCGTCCTGAGCCGCCGCCCCGTCGCCGGCGACGGTGATCGGCGTGCCCGACGCCCGGATGACCGTGGCGTCCCAGGGCCCTTCGTCGGGGTGGCGCTGCCAGCTGTGGAACACCCGGCCGTCCGTCGTCCTGGCGAAGTACACCAGGCGCCCGCTGGGGTCCAGCGTGGCGGCCGGATCTCCGGCGATCGTGACGGTGACGGGCGTGCCGCCGTCGTCGGCGTTCGTCGTCAGCGGCAGGAAGTCCCAGCGCCACGGGCCGTTGCCGGGCGTGGACTGCCAGCCGTGCACCATCCGGCCGCTGGTGTCGCGGGCGTGGAAAGCGAGCCGTCCGGAGATGGTCTGCGAGACGGCGGGCCGGCCGGCGATGACGGCCGCCCCGCCGGTCCCGTTCTGGTAGAGGAAGTCGGTGTTCCACTGCGCGCCGCCGGGGGTGAGCTGCCAGCCGTGCAGGAGTTGCCCGCCCGTGCTCTGCGCGAAGAACGTCAGCTTGCCGCTCGGGTCCTGGACCAGCGCGGGATCGCCGGTGACCCTGACTCTGCCGCCGTCGCGGACGCTGGTGAGGTACGTTGCCCGCCACGTCTCGCTGCCGGGCGCATCCTGCTGACCGAGGATGAGGAAGCCGTCGCTCGTACGGGAGCAGAAGACGAGCCGGCCGTTGACGTCCAACGCGGCGGCCGGCCGGCCGATGAGGCTAGGCCGGGTGCCGTTGTCGGGCGTGAGATCGAGTGTCCACCGCCGCCAGGTGCCTCCCGGCGTCTGCTCGCGGCTCCACTGGAGGGGCTGGCCGGCGCCGGTGGCAGCGATGAGGTTCAGCCGGGCGCCCGGGTCGATGGCCGAGGCCACCGCGCCGGTCACCGGTCCGCGCAGCCCCTCGTCGGCGGCGTTGGTGAACTCCCATGCGGCCGGGTCGCCGCCCGTCTGCCTGGCCATCGCGATGCCGCCGTCGGTCCTGGCCACGTGCAGGGTCGGCCGCCGTCGGCCGTCCTGTCGCAGCCAGGTGCCGGGCGAGGGAAGGCCCGTGCGGCCGCGGGTGAAGCGCACGTTGTCCACGTACAGGGTGAGCGGCTGGTCGCGCCGGGGTGCGCGCAACTCCATCGAGGTGATCTCGGTCAGGTTGTTCGGCAGGTTGGTGAGCGGTACGCGCACCGCGTGTTGCTTGCGCGGTGACAGGTAGAAGGGGTTGTCGCCGCCGAAGTGGATCGGGTCGTAGAAGTTGAGGTGCATGACGACGAGGTCGTCGCTGTCGTTGTAGACGTCCATCTCCACGGCGTCGAACGTCGACCAGTCATTGCGGCCGATGGACCATTCGGGATGGTCGGCGTGCAGGGTGTAGAAGAACGCGCCGGCGTCGTCGACATCCGCGGCGAACACCATGCGCGCCGACGAGCGGCCCGCCGAGGCGTGCTGGTCGGAGCGGGTGACCGTCACCTTGGTCGGCTTGACCCTGCCGATGTCGGCATCGGACTCGAAACTGTTGATGATGATCTCGTGCGGGGTGGCGACCGGGCCGACATGGACGGTGCGGGTGAACCGGTTGGTGACGCCGTTCGCCGTCGCCGAGAACGACACGTCCCTTCTGCTCTGGGCGAGGTCGAGGATCAGCTCGTAGGTGTCGGCCGCGCTGTTACCGCCGGTCCGGGCCCGGGTGACGCCGTCGATGACGAGTGTCGCGCCCCGGGTGAGGTGAACGGTGACGGGCACATGGTGGGCCGTGGGGGTGCCAACGTGGACGAGCGCGGGCGCGTTGCCGTGCAGTTGCGCGACCTCGGCGCCGACCTGGGCCCGGATGCGGCCGAACAGCGCAGGGTCGTCCTGGTAGGGCTCCAGCCAGTCGTGCAGGACATCATGGTAGGAGCGCAGGGCGGTCTTGGCGTCGAAGGTGACGTTCCACTGCTGGGCGAGGGCGGCGGCACGCTTCTCGTACTGCACGAGATACTCGGCGTCCTCGAAGCCCTCCCGCAGCCCGTGCAGGCGGATCGAGCCGACGGGGCCGTCGACTCCCACGTGCCTGCCGGGATACAGGAGGAATCCGTCACCGGAGAAGTCCCACAGCGGGTTGGGGTTGGCCCAGCGGTCCTGCCAATCCTGGCTGGACCGGTAGTAGGCCTGGCCGTCGTAGGTGCCGAACACCGTGGTCGACCAGTACAGATAGCCCTGGATACCCATGTAATGCTGGATCCACGGCAGCAGGCGGGTCCCGACGAGGCTGTCGTGGATGAACACGCTCGGCGTCGGATAGTTGTGGCCCCAGGCCGTGTACCACCAGACCAGGTCGCCGCGAGCCCGCAGGGCCTGGACGACGCCGGGCAGTTCGGGTTTCGGCGCGGTGACGACGAACGCCCAGGCCCGCACGACGTCGAGCAGGTCCTGCCGGGGCGGCCCGGTGAGGGTCAGGACATGTGGCACGTCCGGGGCGATCGAGTCGACCAGCGCGAAGAGGTCCTTGACGTTCTGGAAGTGCTGGTCGTTCATCGGCTCGTCGGCGTAGTAGAAGAACCCGCGCTCGAGCAGCCCCAGCCGGCGCAGCCCCGCCACGACCTCCTCCAGCCTGTCGATGTCGGTGTCGAATCCGACGTTGTTGTCGCCCGTGGTGTAGAGCGGAATGCGGTACTTGCGGATGCGTGGGTCGGCCAGATGCTCCTCGGCATGCGCCAGGAACACCGCCGGTTCGGGGTCAGGCCCGGGGCCCGGCGGGTAGCCGGGCACCGGCGGGCCGGGGTCGCCGCGCATGGGGATGTCGGCGCCCGCTAGGCGGAAACCTGCCTGGAAGTCCCAATACGCGCGCATCATCCGGTCGTAGTCGGCCGTGCCCCAGGTGAGATCGTGGGCGGCGCCGACCTGCGGATACCAGATGGCGCACGAGGTGTCGAAGCTGGGCGCGTCGGGCACCTCGAAGTTCCACAGGTCCACGCTGAGCGGGATCGTGATCGGGGCGTCGCCGCCGGTCACGGTGATCGTGCCGGAGTAGACCCCGGGCGCCTGCCCCTTGGGGATCTTGACAGTGAACCATACGGCGGCGTTCTGGGCGGCGCTCGCTGTGATTGTCGCTCCGGCGGCGAGCGGCACCAGCGGGTCGGGATACCAGCCGGCGAAGTACTTCGGATTATCCTCCGAACGAGGCACCTCGACGTAGCGTTGTTCATAAAAGCTGATCAGCGAGCTGGGGACAGTCGCCCCGCCCGGTCCGGTCAGCGCTGTGGCCGCCACGCCGACCTGGGCGCTGCCCGCGGCGGTTCGCACGATGATCTGGGCGGACTCGTACTCGTTCCGCGCCGCCTGTAAGGAGATCCGGCTGCCGCGATCGGCCGGCATCGCCCGGTCACGGCGAACCTTGTCGGTGGGCGAAGGCAGCCAGACGGTCAGGCCGGCGGCTTGTGCCCGGGCGGAACGGGCCTGCAGGAACGGGAAGGCGACGCTCGCGGCCCCGGCCGCGGCGAGACCGGCCACGAGCTGGCGGCGAGTGGGGTGGTTGGGGGGTGAAGAACGTTCAGGTGAACCGGACATACCGGCCCCTCTCATACGCCTTATCGACGGAGTCCTTACATTAAGCTCCGCCCCCTCCACGGGAGTCAAGCGTCAGATGTGACCGACAATGCCTGGGGGCGCCGAAGAGGTCCGAGAGGACCGCCGTCCTCGGTGAGAAGAGCGGCGTCGACATGTTCCAGAGCAAGGCACACCGCGCCCTGAGCGGCGGAGTCGGCGCCGAGGCGTGAGCCGCGTAGTTCCGGCGTGCGCAGGCACAGCAGGTCCAGTTCGCTTTCCAGGAGCGGCAGCAGCAGGTCAGCGTGCTCGGACATCGAGCCGCCGAGCACGATGAGTTCCGGGTCGATGATCGAGGCGATGGCGGCCGCCGCGACGGCCATCTCGCGGACGTAGCGGCGCACGGCCACCCGCGCGTCCGCGTGCCCCTCAGCGGCGGCGACCAGCACGTCGGCCACCGCATCGCCGCTCCGTCCCGTGGTGGGCACGGCGTCGCAGAACTGCAGATATTCGATCGCCGGCTCCCATTTGAGCGCGCGATGCATCGACAGGTCGCCGGCCACGGAGCCGAAGCCGCGGTGCAAGCGGCCGTCGATGAGCAAGCCGAGGCCTGTGCGGCGGCCGGCCTGGAGGAGAACGAGGTCACGCACTCCCTGGCCGACCCCACGCCGATGCTCGGCCAGCGCGGCGAGACGGCTGTCGTTCTCCACCAGGGCAGGGGCGCCGAGCCGGGCCCGAAGGTGGCCGGCGAGGTCGACGCCCGCCCAATCGGGTATCGAGCCTGACATGAGGATCTGGCCATCGCGATCGATCCAGCCCGTGCTGGCCGCGACGGTCATCCATACTTGTCCGGTGGCGATCTCGCCCTGTCGCAGGCAGTCGCTCACGGCCTCGTCGATGATGCGCAGCCGCTCCGTGCGAGGCATGGCCGGGTCGGTGAGGCACCGCCCGGTCGCCAGCACGGTGCCGCTGAGATCCGCGAGCATGGCCCTCACACTGTGCGCGCCGATGTCGAGGCCCAGCACATGCCCGGCCTCGGCGCGGAAGCGGTAGCGGTGCGCCGGACGCCCCCGCCCCGCGGCCACCGGTACCTGTCCCTCCAGCCAGCCGTTGCCGACCAGGCCCCGGACCACTTCGCCCACCGAGGTCCTGGCAAGGCCGGTGCGTTCGGCGATCTGTGCCACACGCAGGTCGCCGCAGTCCCGTACGGCCGCGATCACCGCGAGTTCGTTGATGCGCCGCAAGCGTCCGAGATCGGCACCGTTGAGCCCCATATCCGCCATATTATCGAAGGAGCTCGTCGGTATTGCTTCCTTCCAGCCTTCCATGCGATCCTCCTCACAACGCCCTGGCGCGCCGCTCACCCGCCTCGGCCCAGAGGCGAGGGACCACGACCTCGCCCCGCGCCTCGCCGTTCCATCAACTCCTGACAGCCCGCGGACGGATGCGTCCGTGCCGCGTGGCGGCCTCCCACAGATAGAGGTGATCCCTGATGCGTCGTTCAGTGTCGCATCGTTCCCCCCGCGCCGTGGCCATCCTGATGGCCGCCGCCGTCGCGGTCTCGGCCTGCGGAACCGACACGGATGGTACTGAGCCCGCCGCACCGCAGCAGTTCACCTACTGGAGCATGTGGGAGGAGAACGAGCCGCAGGCCACGGTGATCAAGGACGCCATCGCGGCCTTCACCAAGGAGAGCGGTGTCCAGGTGAAGGTGGAGTGGCAGGGACGCAAGGTCTTACAGAAGCTCACCCCGGCCCTGCGCTCAGGCGATGTCCCCGACCTGGTCGACCAGGACGGCAACAGCATCCGCGGCGCGATGGTGAGCAACGGCCAGAACCGCGACATGTCCGCCGTCATGGCCACGCAGGTGCCGGGCGAGGGCAAGACCGTGGCCGAGGTCGGTCCCGGCCGCTACCTCGACCTGATCATCGACGCCGCCGGTAAGCCGTTCCTGGTGCCGTACGAGGCACTCGGCTATGGGATCTTCTACAACGGCGCCAAGCATCCCGAACTGGCCACCAAGGCTCCCGCGACATGGGACGACTTCATCGCGATGCTGGACGATCGCAAGGCCAAGGTGGCGCTGGACGGTGACATCGGCTCGTACGCGGCGCTGTGGACCATCCACGCCCTGGGCGCTGAGCTCGGCCCCGGCAAGGTGAAGGAGCTGGCCGCCGACAAGACCGGCCAAGCCTGGAGCGCCCCGCAGGTACGGCCCGCGCTGGAACGCATCGAGAAGCTGGCCAAGGGCGGATACTTCGCGCCCGGCTCCTTCGGCAGCAAGTTCCCTGCCATGCAGGAGAAATGGGCGGCCGGTCAGGCCGATTTCCTGCTCATGGGAAGCTGGGCGCCGAGCGAGACCCAGAAGTCCGCTCCACAGGGCTTCCAGTACCGTGCGCTCCCCTTCCCCGGAGCAGCCTCCGTGCAGGCTGCCGTCATCGGGTTCGCGGTGCCCAAGCGCGCCGCCCACGCCGCCGCCGCTGAGCGCTTCATCACATCCTTCATGAAGAAGGAGCGCATGCAGGGCCTGGCCACCGTCGCGCTCAACATCACCACCCGGCCCGACATCCCCGCTCCCGAGCAGCTCGCCGACATCGCGAGGCAGCTGACCGACAAGCCCGTCACCCCCTTCTACGAGGGCCTCGACACCCTCGGCACCTACCCCGTCGAGGTGTTCGAGCCGACACACACGGAATTCCTTAGCGGCAAGATCACCGCTGCTGAGTTCGCGACCAAGCTCGGGGAGAAGCAGGCGGCGTTCTGGAAGAAGAACTCCTGATGGCCGTGCTCGTCCGAGAGCACGCCAGGCTCCACCGGCCCCATGGGCCTTCGATCAGCCGGCAGCGGCGGCGGGCCTTCCTCGTCCTTACCCTGCCGGCGGTGATCCTCTACACGATCTTCTTCGTCGGGCCGACGCTCGCCTCGTTCTGGGTGAGCCTGCACGCCTGGGACGGCGTCACCGAGATGCGCTGGCGCGGGCTGGGCAACTACGCGCTGCTGCTGGAGGACGAGGTGTTCCTCGCGGCCTTCCGCAACACGCTGGCCATCCTCCTGGCCGGCGGCCTGCTGGTCTTCCTACTCAGCTTCGCCCTCCTGCTCGGCATGCGGGCGATGGCCGGTCGCCGGTTCGCCCGGTCGGTGATCTTCTTCCCGAACATCATCGCGCCGATCGTGCTGTCGGTGCTGTGGGGGTTCCTCTTCTCCACCGGCGGCCTGGTCGACGCGGCGCTGAGCGGAATGGGCCTCGACCCGCCCAACTGGCTGGGCGATCACCTGTTCCTGGTCATCTTCCTCGGGCTGATCTGGACCCACACCGGCTTCTACGTCACCATCCTGATGGCCGCCACCGACCGGATCCCCCGCTACTTCTACGAGGCCGCCGAACTCGACGGGGCCGGGCCGCTGCAGCAGTTCAGGCACATCACCATGCCGCTGACCTGGGACGTGGTGTCCACTGCCGCCGTCATCTGGACCATCTCCTCGCTGAAGGTCTTCGACTTCATCTACGCCTTCGGCGGGACCTCCAACGACCTGCCGCCGATTCACACCTGGAACACCGCTGTGTTCATCTACGCCCAGACGTTCGGCGGAAGGGTGCCCGCCTACAGCTTCGGGTACGCGTCGGCTTCCGCGGTGGTCACGCTGGTGTCGATCGTCATCTTCGTCCTCCTGCTCCGCCGGGTGATACGCCGTGATCCGATTCAGTTCTAGGGGCGCCATCTGGCTGATGGTGGTCGTGAACCTTACCGTCCTGGCCTGGATGCTGGTCACCTCGCTGCGCGAGCATCGTGAGATCTTCGCCCGGCCCTTCGACTGGCCCACCTTCGCCTGGGGCAACTACGCCAAGGCGTGGCAGAGCGCCGACTTCGGGGTCGCGGCGGGCAACTCGCTGCTGCTGGTCGCCACGGCCGCTGTGGCGGTCGTGATCGTCGCCGCGCCAGCTGGGTACGCCCTAGGGCGGGGCGTCGGACGCGCCGCCGCCTCGCTCACCCTGTACTTCGCGCTCGGCATCGGCGTCCCTGTCCAGGTCATCGTGATTCCGCTGTTCGTGCTCATGGAACGGTTGTCCCTGGTGAACAACCTGTTCGGGCTGTTCCTGCTCTACGTGGCGGTGTCGCTGCCGTTCACGGTCTTCCTGCTGACCGGCTACTTCGCCTCGCTGCCGGCCGAATTGGAGGAAGCCGCGGCGATCGACGGCGCGTCACGGCTGCGCGCTTTCTGGACGATCATGTTGCCGCTGGCGCGGTCCGGGCTGATCACCGCATTCACCCTCAACGCCATCGGGCTGTGGAACGAGGCGTTCCTCGCCCTGGTCTTCGTGCAGAGCACCGGCAAGCAGACGCTGCCCCTCGCGCTGCTCGGATTCCTGGCCAAGCAGCAGTACAGCGGCGCCGACTACGGCGTGCTCTTCGCGGGCGTGGCCATGCTCGTACTGCCGATGCTGCTGCTCTACGTCTGGCTTGGCCGGCGCATCATCGAGGGCATGACGCTCGGCGCCGGAAAGTGATCAAGGAGCTCGCCGCATGAGAAGAGAAGGTCTCGACCTGCCCGTCGCCGAGCCGGGCCCCGCCAGCCCTCTGCCGATCCTGCGGGACAACGGGGTACGGGTGGACACCAGGGCCGCCGACCCCGCCATGGCCGCCGGCATCGCCTACGGCCAGCCGTTCAGCCTGCTGCCGTACGGCATGCAGGACGACTACCGGCGAGAGCGCCGGGTGCGCCGGGTGGACAGCATCGTCCTGGAGAACGAGTGGCTCAGCGCCACGTTCCTGCCCGGCTTCGGCGGGCGGTTGTGGTCGCTGGTGCACCGGCCCACAGGCCGCGAACTGCTGTTCCGCAACCCGATCCTGCAGCCGGCCAACCTGGCGTTGCGGGGCGCGTGGTTCTCCGGCGGCGTCGAGTGGAACCTCGGCGCGACCGGACACTGGCCGTTGACCTGTGCGCCCCTGCACACCGCCCGGGTGGACGAGGGGTTGCGCATGTGGGAGTACGAGCGGATGCGCGGCCTGGTCGTGCAACTGGACGTACAGCTCCCACCGGGGTCTGCGGTGCTCCTGGTGCACGTACGCCTGCATAACCCGCACATGAGGGACGTGCCTGCCTACTGGTGGTCGAACATCGCCGTACCGGAGACGCCCGGCCTGCGGGTGATCGCGCCCGCCGACCACGCCTACCACGTCGACCACACCGACACCCTGCACCACGTGCCCTTCCCCCGCTGGAAGGGCACCGACCGCAGCTACACCACCCGAGCCGCGGGAGCCGCCGACTTCTTCTTCGACATCTCCGAGCGGCCCTGGATCGCCGCACTCGACGAGACCGGAAGCGGCCTCGTCCACACATCCACCCGCCGGTTGAGCGGCCGCAAGCTCTTCCACTGGGGCACCTCTCACGGCGGGAGGCGCTGGCAGGAATGGCTGAACGGCCCGGACGCGCACTACCTGGAGATACAGGCGGGTCTCGCCCGCACCCAGCTTGAGCATCTACCGCTGCCCGCCGGTGCGACCTGGTCGTGGACGGAGGCCTACGGCCTGTTGCGCGCCGACCCCGATGTGGTCCACGGCCCTTGGGACCAGGCCAGGGGCGCGGTGGAGAAGGCCGTGACCGGACTGCTGCCCGAGGCGACATTGGAGGCGCGGCACCGATGGCTGGCCCATACTTCCAGGCGCGCCCCCTCCGACATCCGCTATGGAGACTCGGGCTGGGGGGCTCTGCAACGGCGGGCGTCGGTGCTCCCCCATGACGACGCGACGCCGTTCGGAGACGAGACGCTCGGAGCCGACCAGCAGCCGTGGCTGCGCGTGCTGGAGACCGGCCTGCTGCCCATCCAGGAGCCCCCTGCTCCCCCGGTGATCGGCCGGCCGTGGCTCGGCCTGCTCGAGAGCACCGCGGCGGACTGGCACGCGTACTACCATCTGGGGCTGCTCCGCTACGCGGAGGGCGACGTCGAAGGCGCCCGCGCCGCCTGGCGGACCTCTGGGGACAACCCGTGGGCGGCGCGCTGTATGGCCGAGACCGACCTGCTGGCCGGCGACCCGGCCACCGCCGCCGATCGGCTTCGGACGGCGCTGGCGCTGGCCCCCGGCCTTCGCCAGCTGGCGGTCGAAACCCTGGCCGCGCTGCTCCTGGCCGGCCGGCCGCAGGAAGCGCTGGCGCTGACCGACCGGCTGCCGCATCGCGACCACGGCCGGATCCGGCTCCTGCGCTGCAGAGCCGCCATCGCGGCCGGGTGCCCCGAGATCGCGGCCGCAATCCTGCGCGACGGGATGGAGGTGCCAGACCTGCGAGAAGGCGAGGACTCCCTGCACCAGGTCTGGACCGATTGCCAGCGTGCCCTCGACACCGACGAGCCGTTCCCGCCGAGGTACGACTTCCGTATGAAGCCCTGACCTCGCACATCACCGACCTGGATGGACAGCGGCGGGAAAGAGGCGACGCATGGCAGATGTGACGCTTGCCGTCGCGTCCTGCCGGTCGCTAACTTGGCACTGCGTCTGCGGTATGGCGGAACGGCTTGGGCAAGCTCCGATTCGACCGGCTCTCGGCTGCGTGACAGAACGACGGTCCGGCCTTCTCGAGTGTTCATCGCCACCGACGATTTCTTCGGCTGGGCCATCCTGAGATCGGCACGGCGAGGCGATGCCGACTTGTCAGTAAGGGAGGCCGGGCATCCCGCAGAACGAGTTGTATGCGGACTTTTCATCCGCGTTCGTGCGAGATTTGGAAGAGCTTCTCGCAACGTGGTCCTCGCGGACGGGGATCGCTGTGGAGACATGGGCGTGGCCGACCGAAGGGCTTCCTGATCACGTCGGCCAGATCGTCCACGCCACCATCCGTGGCGCCCTGGGAGAGGTGGAGCGGCAGCCGCCGGGGATCCGTACGGTCTCCATCGTCCTGACCCACGCCGCCGGCGGATTACGGCTGACCGTCGGCGATGACGGCGGCGGTGCGCCGCCTGCCCGGCGGCAGGCCAGGAGGGCGAAGGGAACCACGGACGAGATCGTGGCGAAGCCGACGGGTCGGCCGGTTCCCGCCCAAGATGCGGTTCTCAGACCTCAAGGTAAGAGACTCCATGGCACGTGCCCGGCCGCCTGGCCTGCGCGCGCTGGGCACGTTCTCCCCGGTCAGGCCGGCGGGAAAGCGTCACTGACGTGCTCTCGCGGATCGCTGGCGCTGGCGATAGTCCGTCGGGGAGATGCCATGGCGCTTGACGAACTGCGCGCGCAGCACGCCGTTGGAACGGAACCCCACGCGGCCGGCGATCTCCCGGATCGACAGGGTCGTGGTCGCCAGCAGTTCTTCGGCGAGATCGAGCCTTTGACTGGTCAGCCACGCATACGGTGTGGTGCCGGTCGCGGACTGAAAGCGGCGGGCGAAGGTACGAGAGCTCATCAAGGCCTGCTTGGCCAGCTCTCTGACCGTCAAGGGCTGGTTCAGGCGGGTGCGTGCCCAGGCAAGCAGATCGGCCAGGCGCGCGTCCTCGTCGTCGGCGAGCGACCGGGTGCCGATCTCCGCGGGGTCGGGGACATATTGTGTCTGCCCGCTCTCGCGACGTGGTGCGACCATCCATTCCCTGGCCACGGCGTTGGAAACGGCCACGCCATGCTCACGACGCAGAAGATGCAGGCACATGTCGATGCCGGCGGCCGCGCCGGCGCCCGTGACCAACTGGCCTTCGTCCACGTACAGAGCGTCGGTCTCCACGGTGATCGTCGGATGACGGAGGGCCAGGACCCCGGACAAGGACCGACTCGTCGTGGCACGCCGGCCGCCGAGCAGGCCGGTCTCGGCCAGCAGGTACGAGCCCGCGCAGTAGGCCGCGACGAGGGCTCCCCGGTGGAAGGCGTCCACCAGTGCCTGATTGAGTGCCACGGACGCGGTGAGCGGGCGGCGCTCAGTGGGCAGCACGATGATCAGGTCGGCGTTCGCCATCGCCTCCAGCCCGTGCTTGACCTGCATGCACATGCCGACGTCGGTGTTCAGCACACCGGCGGCGTCGGAGCAGACGGAGAGCTCGAACCGGGGAAGTCCCATGTGGCTCCGGTCCGCGAAGAGGCCACTGATCGCGCTCAGCCCGAACGCGCTGACCCCGGAAGGGGCATAGGCGACCACGGAGCGGAAGGGCGTCTGCGGCTTCCTGACGAACAGCCCACGTAATCGGCGGCCTTCATGTAGGTGTCGCTGTAGCCCGGTTCGACTTATCGGGGACCACGGTGGTGATCCATCCATGAGCACCATGGAATCTCCTTCCATACGAGGCGGAAGTCGCTGACCAACGCTGCTGATCACGGCGGGTACGGCAGCGGCACGGCTCGTCGATACGCGAAGCAATGCTGCGGAGGAAGGTCACCGTGAACACGAGTCGAAGGCACGATGAGCGTCGGCTCAGGAGTGGTGGTGTGGCCGGGCGGGTCCCGGGGGCTCACGTCACCTCATGTGTCGAGGGCGGCGAAGGACGTCTTGTCGGGTTCCGATACACCAAATAGGGCCGATGCGCCTCGATACACCGGAAAGGCAGGTAGCCGGTGCCCTTTCCACGATCAGTACCTCAATCTTCGAACTTTTGTTCTAACAGGAGGCCTCGCGTGGATCCATTCGTCGCTATCAGCCCCCCGCTACTCACATTTCTGCCACACGGTGTCGTCTTGACGTCGTTTGGCTGTCGTCTGACAATTCTCCGTCCAGCTCTCGGGAGGGAATTCCGCTCGGCTCGCCGGGGGCTGCCGCCGCACTAAGGCGCTCGGCCGAAGCGATTGCGCCGTGAAAGTGCAGCGCACGCGCGGGTGGGCGCCATCACCGTGATGTCCGGGACGGCGAGGTCCAGGTCGGGCCGGAGCGCGGATCACCCCTTTCACGGCACCTTCCTCATGCTGCGGACTCCAGGAGAAATGTGGCATCGTTCCTGCATGGGGACGTGGTTCGGTGTGCTTGGCAACCTTGAGGTGGTGCGCGAGGGGGTCCCGCTGGCCGTGCCGGCGCTCAAGCAGCGCATCGCCCTGGCCACCTTGCTCCTGCAGGCCAACCAGCACGTGTCGTTCGACCAGCTGGCCGAACGGATGTGGGACGGGCGCGAAACCCCCGACGATGCGCGCGGTGCCGTTCAGACACACATCGGCAGATTGCGACGTACCCTGCTCGACCGTGGTGGCGACCAGCAGCTGATCCACACCCGTGACGAGGGGTACGTACTCAAGCTGGCGGCGGAGGACCTCGACGTCACCGTCTTCTTAGATCTCGTCGGCCGAGCCAAGCGAGCGGGCCAGGCCGGCGACGAGGCTGCCGAGGCCGACCTGCTCCAGCGGGCATTGGCTCTGTGGCGCGGCCCCGCCCTGGTCGACGTGCCGTCGGAGTCGCTGTACCGTGATCACGTCCTGGTGCTGGACGAGCAGCGAGTACAGGTGCTGGAACGCTGGTTCGAGCTGGGGCTGCGCTCGGGCCGCCATGAGGAGATGGTCGTGGGCCTCAGAGCGGCCACGTCGGCGCATCCGATGCGTGAGCGGCTGTGGGCTCAGCTCATGCTCGCGCTCTATCGGTCAGGTCTGCAGGCCGAGGCGCTCCAGGCGTACCAGAGGGTCGGCGAGGTGCTCCGGCAGGAGCTGGGGGTCGATCCCAGCGACGAGCTGCGCAAGCTGCATCACGGCATCCTGACCGGCGATCGTGTCCTGCTGACGCTTCCTGGGCCGGGCAGCGAAGCAGCCGTTCCCGGACAGCCGGAGGCCAAGGCCGCCGACTCCGTCTCCGCCCCGCCTCCCCGGCAGCTGCCCGCTGACATCGCGCACTTCACCGGCCGTCTCGCCCAGTTGGCGACGCTGGAGAAACTGCTGCCCGTGCCCGGCGGGCAGCCTTCGCGGCCGATCATCCTTGACGGCACCGCGGGGGTGGGCAAGACCGCCCTGGCCGTCCATTGGGCGCACCTGGCCGGCGACCACTTCCCCGACGGCCAGCTCTACCTCGATCTCCGCGGCTTCGGACCCGGTGCGCCGCTCGAGCCCGCCGCCGCCTTGGAGACGCTGCTGCGCGCCCTGGGTGTCGTGGCGGAGCTCCCTGCCGAGTTGGACGCGCGATCGGCGCTGTTGCGCACTCAGATGGCGCGGCGGCGCACCCTGATACTGCTCGACAACGCCCGCGACGAGGCACAGGTGCGCCCTCTGCTTCCCGGCGGGGAATCGCAGGTGCTGATCACCAGCCGCAACCAGCTGCGGGGACTGATCGCCCGGGAGGGCGCCTTCCGCGTCACCCTTGACGTCTTCTTGCCGGATGAAGCCCATTCCCTGCTGGCCGCGCTCTTGGACGAGGCACGCCTGCATGCCGCTCCACAGGCGGAGACGGAACTGGGCGAACTGTGCTCGCGTCTCCCCCTTGCTCTCAGCATCGCGGCGGCCAACCTCGACGCCAGCCCGCACCTGAGCCTGGCCGACTACGTGTGCGAGCTTCGCAAAGGCAACCGACTGGCCGCCCTGCAGGCCGGGAGCGACCAGGCGGCTGCCGTGCGTGCCACCTTGGACCTGTCCTACACCGCCCTGCCCGAGGAGCAGCGCAGGCTGTTCCGCCTGCTTGGGCTGGTTCCTGGTGCGGACTTCACCCCGGAGGCCACGGCCGCCCTGACCGGCTGCACGACGGCCGAGGCAAGACGAAGGCTGGACCAGCTCGCCTCCTTCCACCTGATCCGCATGCACGGCCCCGGCCGCTACACCTTCCATGACCTGCTCCGCCTCTACGCCGCCGAGCGCGCACAGTCCGACGAAACCGCCGACGAACTGCAGGAAGCCAGGCGGCGCCTCTACAGCTGGCACCTCCACAGCGTTCTGGCCGCCGCCCGGCTCCTCCAGCCCTATTGGGTACGGCTGCCGCCACCCCCGCTCGTGGATGCCGTGAAACCCGTGGTCTTCGACACCAAGGAGGGCGCCGTAGCCTGGCTGGAGGCCGAGCACGTCAATCTGGTGGCGATGATCCATGACGCGATGCAGCACGGTCCGCGCGAGAACGTGTGGCTGCTGACGGACGCGCTGCGCGGCTACTTCTGGATGAGCAGACGCCTGGAGGACTGGCTGGCCTGTGCCCAGGCCGCCCTGGCCGCCGCCGTCGCGGCCGGCGATCCGGCGGCCGAGGCGGTGATTCAGCTGAGTCTGGCCAACGCGCAAACGTTCCAGGATCGGCCTGAGCGGTCGATGGTATCGTATGCGCGCGCCCTGTCGCTGGCAGAGGAGATCTCCTGGCTGGGCTGCCAGGCCATCGCCCTCGCCGGGCTGGCCAACGCCCATCTGCGGCTGGGGTATCCGCAGCAGGCGGTCGAACACCTCAACAGAGCTCTCACCCGGCGAACCGATCACGAACATGGCAGGGAGTCGTACCTCAACAACCTGGCGGTCGCCTACCACCAGCTGGGGCAGCTGGAGCTCGCCCTTGACCACCTCGGGCAGGCCCTGGACCTCACCACGGATAGCCCCGCCGTCTTCTGCAACCTGGGAGAGGTCTGCCACAGCCTGGGACGGCTCGGCGAGGCGGTCAGGCATCTCAACGAGGGTCTCTCCCTTAACCACCAGCAGGGTAACCGCGGCGGGGAACTGGAGTGCCTGGTCCTGCTGGCAGCCGTTCACTGCGATCTCGGGCACTACCCCAAGGCCTTCGATCTTGCTGCTCAGGCGCTGGCGATGAGCCAGGACCTGGAGGACCGTCTCCTCCAGGCCGGCGCCTTGAACGTCATGGGCGCGGTCCATCACGATCTCGGCCGATACCACCAGGCACTGGAATGCCGCCAGCAGGCGCTCGACGCGTCGAAACAGGGGAACAATCGCCACCCCGAAGTGACCAGCCTGATCGGCCTGGCCAAGGCCGCCAGGAGTCTCGGCCGCCTCCCGGAAGCCGCCGCACACGCCGAGCAGGCGTACGCGATCGCCCGCGACCGCTCCTTCCGCGTGCTGGAGGGCCTGGCTCTGACCGCGCTCGCGGAGGTCGGCATCGCCCGTGGCGAGCGAGCCGAAGCCATCATCCAGGCGAAGCAGGCCGTTGACCTGCATCGCACGACAGGCCACCGCCTCGGTGAGGCCCGAGCCCTTCGGGCGCTCGGCGAAGCCCTCTACCAGGAGGGCGACGTCCGCACTGCGGCGCCGTACTGGCGGGATGCGCTCGCGCTGTTCTCCGCGGTCGGCAGCCCCGAGGCCGCCGACGTCAACCTCCTCATCCAGGAGGAGGGCAATGATCAGCGCCGCGAGACGTGATGATCCGGAGAGAACCCACTGCACGTCGTCGTGATGGTGAGCGTAGGCGTGGTGGCCGGCGTATCAGGCCGCCGCAGGCCGCCGGCAGGCTGGGGATTCCAGCACGTGCACGGCCAACAACGACACGCACGTCGCCATGCCGTCGAACTGGTCGCCGAGCGCCGTCGCCTCAAAAGCGACGTCGTCGCGAAGGATCTCCTGCAAGGCGGCCGCGTCCGCCTTCTCAAAGGCATCCATGTACCTGGTCAGCAGGTCACGTGCCCGCGGATCGCACGGCTCGATGACTTGATCCGTGCTCGGCGCGGCCTTAGCAAGCGTGGCGCGGGCTCGCTGAAGCAGGCTCTTGACCGCCGGGACGGTTGTGTCCAGCATGTGTGCGACCTCGGCGGCGCGAAAGGCCAGGACGTCCCGGAGTATGAGCACGGCTCGTTGTCGCGCCGGCAGATGTCGCAGGCTGGTGATCAGTGCCAGGCGCAGGCTCTCCCTGCCCGTGACGATGGCGACAGGGTCCTGCGACTCCGGCTCCACGAGCGCGTCGGTGATCTGCTGAGCCCACGAGACGTCGGGGACGGCGGAGGGGGGCGCGTACGGATCGTCGCCGGGGTCCATGAGGCCCGATGGCACCACCTTGCGGCTGGCGTGATCCAGCGCGGTCAGGCACGCGTTGGTGGCGATGCGATAGAGCCAGCTTCGCACCGACGCTCTGCCTTCGAACTGCTCGAACGCCCGCCAGGCACGCAAGTATGTCTCCTGCACGAGGTCCTCGGCCTCGTCCAGCGATCCCAGCATTCGACGGCAGTGGGCGAGCAACTCGCGCCGGTAGGGATCGGTGCTGGTGGCGAAGTCAAGGGTGGAGCCGTCGCTTGACACTGTTCGATTTCCCCTTTTGTACAG
The DNA here is from genome assembly GCF_020215705.1 of Nonomuraea aurantiaca. Taxonomy (GTDB): domain Bacteria; phylum Actinomycetota; class Actinomycetes; order Streptosporangiales; family Streptosporangiaceae; genus Nonomuraea; species Nonomuraea aurantiaca. Next base: position 54,143 of record NZ_JAIWNB010000033.1, read on the forward strand.
GTCGAAGTGACCCTGTCTCCGGCCCGCTGCTGCGGCGTCGGGGTCAGACCATCGGAAATAGGAAGGCCGACATGGGTCGGAGAGGAACGGCGGTCAGGTCGCAGTCGACGCGGACGATCGTGAGGAGCGCTCGCCCACGCCCTCGAAGCCACGCGCCGGGCAGTTCCGGCCGTCGTGAGTCCGGCTGCCGAGCATCTGAGACCTCCACCAGCCCGCTTGCATCATGCTACCTTTCGCTCGTACGTTACTAGCTTCATGCAAGTAATTCAGGCAATTGCGAGGAGAAGCTGCAGCGATGGGCAGATGTGACGGCCTGGTCGCCGTTGTGACGGGTGGCGACAGCGGCATCGGCCCTGACAGCAGCGCCGCCGGACCGCGGCAGCCGTCACCTGATTGGAGTTCTCGGGCATGACGATGGGCACGGGACAACGCCGAACCGCGCTGCCGCTGATTGCTCCCGCGACGCCCCACAACCCGGAATCGGAGTCACACGGGCTGTTCCCGGTAGGGCCGCGCGAGCAGGTTCGTGCCTCCAAACGACAGTGTGTGCCGCGCGGACCCGTGGTAACGGTGGGTGTTCACCACTCCGGCTTCGCGGAGAACCGTCGCGTGCTGCGAGGCGCTGGCGGGCGAGGTGCTGAGCATGCTGGCGAGTTGGGTGGTGTCCTCAGACAACAGGGGCTCCCGGCTCATGACGAAGGCAGGAGACGCCATGCGGCGAAATGACGGTCGCATCGAACTACAGGAAGCGGGCGAGTCGCCTGCGCGGCTCCTCGCAATCTGATTGTTTGTACGCTACGGTCTCGATCATCGGTGATGGGAGGTATAGCGATGGCACAGCTCAACAAGGGGAAGCGGGATACATCGACTTTCGCGGTGCCGTTTGAGCTGAAGGGGCGCATCGAGGTTGCCGGGGAGCGCCATGGCTACACTCAGCCCGGCGTCTACTTGGCCGACCTCATCAGTGCACTGCATCCGGAGCCACGCCAGCCGTCGGAAACGCACGCCTCTCTGGGGGCGATGATCCCGATGTTGCTCGGCACCACGCAAGTACCGGTGTCCAGCGAGAGGCACGTGTTCACCTTCCGAACCCCGGTGGGCGTCAAACCACGGATCAAGGCCGCCTACAAGGCTTACGGCTATGCACGCATGACGGCGTATCTCGTGGACGTGATGAGCGCGTTGCATCCCCCGCAGCGAGAGGACCACCGGGGCGAGTCCGTCCACGCCGGACACACGCTGACGCCCGAGGCTGCTCATTCATTGGTCAGCAGTCTCCTGAACGACAGCCACAACATTTCGATAACGAGCGGTCCAGCGAGTTACGAGCAACAAGCGTTCCTAGACCTGTACGACCTCGAACGTCCCCAGCAGACCGCAGCCTGAGCCCGCCGGCACCCCCGGCACGAGGAGGCATTCGAACGCTCACGTAAGCCGCGCCCACATCGGCGCACCGCACAAATGCAGAGAGCCCCCGCGCTACATGGCCTGGTAAACCTTGCGCGGGAGCTCTCTCCAAACCAAAGACATCCGGCCCGGCTCGAGTCGGCTTGGCGCTTTCGCGTGCCTGGCCGGTGTCCAGAAAGTCCTGGAGTCCACGATAGACGATGACTCGCAGGGTCGGCTAGTCGTGCGCGCAATCGGCGTGTTCGGCGTGTCGCCGCCCACGATGATGATTACCGCTCGCGTGTCCGATAAACCGGACACCTGCTGGAGCGGACAACCGGTCGCGCGCTCGCACGGCCCACATCGCACAGGTCCCATGCGCCCGCTCGGCCGGCTCCATCCGGCCGAGCGATCACCGGAGCCTCGACTCGGCACGTCCTCGAGACCGGCTCCCCTCGCTGTTCTTCTCACGGGTCTGGCATCCATCGCCGTCCAGGCGAGGAGCCGCGCCACACGCGGACACATGCCCGCCGGCCGATCGGCCATACCAGCTCGCCGTCGCCCCGCGACCGGCGCACTCTGCCGATCATCGCGGAGGCGCCCTTGATCTAGACCATCCAGAGCAATACCCAGGCCCGCCGACACCCGCGGTGCCGACCGTGCCGCCCAACGCGGCCGCCGGCACTGGTGTTTGTTGTACCCATTGATCGTACGGAGCCCGCCATGCGCCATGCGCTCTGTTCAGTGCGCCCTGAACCGGGCCTGTCAGCCGCACGCCGTGAAAGTTGCGAGCGGCGGTGGCATTCGGTCGCGCTGTCCCGCTTCAGCATGGCGCGCCCCGTGGAGGCGCTCTTGATCTAAACCGTCCGCCGCCCGGAGGTCACATACTCCGGGCCCACCTGACCCCATGACGCACTCAGACGGTGCCGGCCCCAGCCACCTGGCCAGGCCGCCGACACCTCTGTTCGGCGCACCCGAAAACCGCATCGGAGCACACGATGAGCCATGCGCTCTCTTTGGCATACCCAAAAACAGGATCACAAGCCATATACCAGACGAACGCGCCCGGCAGTGTCGACGGAGTTGTGACGCGACAGACGCACGAGCAGGACCGGTGCGCATCAAGGCCGGGTACGTGCCCACTGGACGAGCTGCCCGACGGCACGGTCAAGATCCCGCTCGGGCTCCCCCACGGCGCTGCCTGGCCCCTGGTGGCGCAGGTGGCCGCTCTGTCACAGCGCCGGGCAGGCTGCACCGCGAGCATCGCGTTCCTGTCCGAACGGCTTGGCATGCACCCCAGCACCATCTACGATGCGCTGAGCGCCGCCGGCGCGTGGATCATCACCGACACCACCACCCGGATCACGCGCCGCTTTCTCGCCCCGCTTCCGGAGGACGCGGCCTGGGCGCGCATCTCCTATCGTGCGGCGGCCGGTGTCGGCTGTCGCAGCGTCCACGGCACGTGGACACCTCGAAGGAACCGCTCACTGATGCTGGAGCTGTACTGCCGGCTGCGCCGCGACGAAGCTGTCGGGGCCATCCGCAGCCAAGCCGAATTGGCTCAAGACCTGGATGTGACAGACCGGACGGTGCGCTCTTTGCTGACCGCACTCGAAAGTGATGGCTGGATCTCGCCTCGCCCGACCGGCCGCATGATCGCATACCGCACCCATGACGCCCCTCTGCTGGCCGTTGAGGAGCCACCGGCCGATCCGGACGAACGACCGGATCGGGAGCTCCCATCGAACCGATCTCGGATCGTGAAGCGAAACGATCAGGGAAGCCAAGGGGAAACGATCATGGAAACTGAACCTGCACAGAAGGACGACCTTGAAGCAGGACTGGAGAAGCATGATCATTCACCTCTCGCCGTAGGCGAAGCACAGGACCGTAACGGCGACGCGGGCAGCGCGCTTTCGCGCGAGAGGCAGATCAACGAGCAGGCAGGCTGTGCTGTTCGGCCGCTTCGACCGGCAGGTGCCCTGAGCGTCATGACCGCGCTCCCCCTCCGATGGCAGCTGCGCATGACCGAGCAAGAACGCGACCGGGTGCTGACGGCCATGGAGAAGGAGATGAGCCGCGGGCGCACCGTGGCACAGCTGACCGCTCGCATCCGGCGACGGCTGACGGCGTGGTACGGCATCGAACCCCGCCGGCCGGTCGCGGCCGCTCTGACCGTCGTCGATCGTGGCTACCATTGCCCGCACCCCGAGTGCGAAGATCACCTCCTGCCCTCGGGATATCCCTGCCCCGCCTGCCAGGAGCTTGGCGCCCGCGTCAACCAGGAACGGCGTGCGATGGGGAAGCCCGGCGCGACCGATTCGCGCCGGACAACTCCACCTGACCCACACATGGACGCTCGCGTGAGGCCGTCTCCAGAACCCCAGCCCCCCAGGCATGGACTGCCCCGGGTCGACGCTGAGGGCCCGGACGGGCCGGCCGCGCGTGCGCGGGCCCTGCTCTTGGCGACGTGTCCCCGTACGGCCTCGGCGTTGCGAGCCTCAGTTGTGCGCAAAGGGCAACGACTGCCGGACCCGATGGCGCGAATCGCGGGAAGACGACCCGGTTCTGCCGTTGAAAGGCACTGAGGCCTGGACCAACGGAGGGCCAGCTGGCAGGAATCACATGATGATTGGCGGCGAAGACGACGTTCTCCAGACCGAATCCGTGAGATGCTTTACTGGGCCTGTTCGGAGAATCGACTCACCGTAGTCACTCGCTGAACATATTCTTCCGATCCAATTGTCTCGAGTCGTGCACCTCAAGAATTTGGCCTTCAATGTCAATGGAATAGCGAAGATATTCCGAATCTAAACAATACTCACACGGGATCACCGCTGAAATGACCATGGTGTCTGCTGTCACACCATCGGCCCGGCCGAGGCAGTGTTTGTTTCGTGGCGATGAAGTGGCCACTGAGCAGCTCGAACAGGGGTCTTGCTCAGCGACGCTGTGCCCGCCGAACCGAGGGCGCGCCCGCGGAATTGACGAGGGTGCGGGCCTTGTCGATGCTCACGGTGAAGGCGTCTTCTGCGCCGGCACGCCGCTGGCCCGGTCACGTCAAGGGCCGAAACGTTCGGGAGCCTGCTGGTGCCGCGCGGTGAACCGAGGCCAGTTCACTCTTGTGAGGAAACCACGACTCTGGACACCGGCATGGTCAGCCCCCTGGCAATGGTTCAGGATTCACCACGCGGAGAACAACCGCGTTGAGTGAGGTGATCTCAGCGAATTGCGAGCAGGTAGTCGTGCTCGAAATGGGTGAGGACAAGTGCCGCGCGGGCGATGTCGCCGATCCGACTGGGACTGACGGTGACGTGCTGGAGGGTGCGCCAGCGGCCTTTGAGTAGGGCGAAGCCGCGTTCGCCGAGACAGCGCAGGGCTCGTAGAAGATGGTTGTAGGTGCGGTTGCTCGGGCTGAGGACTTGGTTGCCTTTGGGCTGCCTGATCGGTGAATGAATGCCGATTCCGGCGCCGTCGTAGCCGCTGTCAGCGAGGGTGGGCAGGCCGCGAGAGGCCGCGGCCTGCAGCGCGCCCAGCACCTGTGCGCGGGCGGCGGTCAGATCGTGGACAGAGCCGGGCTCGACCTCGGCGATCCACAACGGCAGACCGCCCGGTGCCGAGAGGGCTTGGAGGTTGCCGGCGTGCTGGTGGGCCTTGCCGGAGTACCAGGCGTCGATGGGTTCGCCCTTGACACTGACTGTCTGCTCGGCGCAGCGGTCGATGCCGATCAGGGTGCCGTCGAGGATCACGCAGGCCAGTCCTTCGGCGTGGGCGCGGTCGAGGGCTTGACGCAGATCTGGTGTCTGAGCTGCGAGGACGTCGATGCCTTCGTGAATGTAGCGGTAGGCGGTGGCCCGTGAGATGCGGTGGTCGCGGCCGAGCTTGGGAACGTCGTGCTCGCCGCGGAACCAGCGCACCACCATGACCGCCTGTCTGAACGGGGCCAGGGCTCGGCTGCCTTGCGGGGTGCCACGCAATCGACGCTCTTCATGCAGGAGTCGCGCGACGTACTGAACGAGTGCGCGGGAGACGTCGAGCGTGGCACGATGAGCAATCACGTGGAGCTCTCCGGCCTTGAGCGTTCTTGTGGTGAGAACTCATCTACCGGAGGCTCCACGTCTGTCTCCGGCCTTCGACGACTTCTCCTGAAAGGCCCGAAACGCCACCATCGGCGCCCCGGATATCCCGCATCGCCCGATCTATTTCGCTGAGATCACCTCACTGAGTCGGCAGAAAGCCACCGTCCTTCGGACGGATGGAAAGGAGCCCTCTTGCTGTCAGTTTGCGCAGGACGGAAAGGCCATACGAATCAGGAGGTGGGCTTATATGAGTGTTGAGAGCCTGGCCCCGGACCACGTGCTGTCAGGCTCGCTGCCCCGGGACGCCGGCGGAGGCCACGCGACAACAGGTCATCCAGCGGATCTGCGCCAGGGTCCTGCCCGAGATGGAGTTCGAGGTCACCGAGCTGCCCTCCGGGGGCCTGCAGGTACGGATCGACACCCCGGCGCCGGAGGCCGAGCAAGGATCGTGGGTCCTCCACCACCGCCTGGCCCGCGAGATGGCGCTGGTGGGCTGGCAGTGCGATGTGGACGCCGACCGCCTCCTGGTGCTCGACTGGAGTGCCGCGTGCCTGCGAAACCGCGCACGCCTACTCCGAGGCGGCCTGCGCAGGCTCGCCGACTTCGAGCCAACGGCCCAGCGGGCCGCGCAACTCGATGGCCGCGAGCCGGACACCCGGTGCGCCGCGGAGCTCGTGGCCGATGTGTGCGCCTCGATCGAGCGGCGGCTGCGCTGGCCCGAGCGACTGGCCGAGCTCGACGGGTTCGACCGCCGCTCCAGCCAGCAGCGTCTGCAGTTGCGCCTCGCCCAGATCACCGGCCTAGAGGCGAGGGTCGCGGCCGCCTGCGAAGATCACCTGGTCATGGCACGGGTGCTGGTGCAGAGCGTTTACGAGCGCTACGGCCGGCACGGGAGCTTCATCCACGCGCAGGGCGAGGTGCTTGCCCAGTCGCGTCCAGGGACACACGACAGCTCCATGATCCGCGGCTCGGCCACCACAAGCCCTAGCTTCGCCCGCGCCGGCCATCCCCACATGGGGCCGACGGAGCGCCGCATCGCGGCGAGCGTCAGCAACCACCACGCGCCGCAGGCGTGACTCGCGGCTGCGGCGTCCCGGGTCGTAGACGTCGACCTCACGCGAAGCGCCGTGTGACGACAGGCTGTCCAGCGGCCCACAGCAGTGATCCAGCGCCTTTCACATGCACCTTCTGAGCTCGCCCCGCACCTGATCAACCAGAGTGGCGGCCCTCTGAGACCCCACCCCACCGCTGGCGACATCCAGCGGCTGGAGGGGCTCTCGGCACCGTTGTGGGACATCTCGTCTGGTCGGCCATCGCCCCTGACCGACCGCGGCCGGTGATGGCGGACAAGCGCTTCCGCACTCACAGAACCAGGCCGCTCCCCCCACGCTGTTGCCGAACCAGCGTGGAAGCTGTGTGTCATCCGCCCTGTGTCAACCGCTCCCTATCTGCCCGAGGAGATGGCCGCGTCGTCAGTGGAGGGACTGGAGTCGACGCCGTCATCGTCGAGCAGGTACGCCTCCACCGCCACGGAGACCAGCGTGGACAGGTGCTCTGCGCCGGTGTCCTGTACCAGGTCGTTGAGAATGTCGAGCTCGGCTGGACGGAACTGGACAGGCCACAGTACCCGCCGGATGCCCGGCCTCGACTTCGAGCGCAGGTTTCTGCGGGGCGGGAAGTGCGAGCCGTTGGGGCGGCTCACCTCCAAGCGGGCCCTTACCAGGAAGGCCAGCATGTTCTCTGACAGGAAGTGGTCGATGGCGTCCATGGCCAGCTGCGCGTACTCGATGCCCTCGCTGCGACTCATCACGCGCGCCCGCTCCTTGGCCTCGGGCTTGACGTAAATGCTGACCTGCTCGGGCGTCTGGTAGGCGCTCGAATTCACTCCGGTGGCAGCGGAGGGCCTGGGCATCGGTCGCGGCGCGGGCCTGGCAGGCTGGGGCCGGCTCTGCAACACCTGCGCAGGCGCGGCGAGCTGTGTTTGCGGTACGAGGTCAGGGCGCCGGCGCGGCTCCGTCTCCACCGGCCTGGACGGCGCCACGGAGGCCGCGGCTCCAGAGGCCGGCACCGCAGATCCGGGCGTTGCACCCCGTGACTCCGCGGAGGCCGGTGTTGCGGGAGCCGGTGTCGCGCTGCGCGCCTCCTGCTGCTGAGTGGTGATCGCCCGACCTGGAGCCTTTCCCTGAGGCGAGGTGGTCTGTCCCTCCGGCTGCGGACGGGCCGACGCAGCGGGACCGTTTCCTTCGACCTGCGCGGGAAGTCCCCGATTCACAGGAGTGAGGCGGGAAGGCGGCGCCGCGGACTTCTCCAGTGCCCCGCCCCTGGACTCGGACTCGCCGTCGGAGGGACCCCTCTGGGGCGGAGGCACAGCTCGCTGGGAGGGCGGCTGTTGAGTCTCCGGCGGGGTGGCGGCGGCAGGCTCCTCAACGGCCGGCGACTGGGCGACCAGCGAGGCCAGTCCACTCTGCCCGCGTTTGCCCCGCGCCCTCGTCATCCCGCCCAGCTTGGGCTGGGGAGGCTTGTCGTCGAAGAATTCCGTGGTCACGCGTACGCCTCCGCTTCCAGTTCCATGGCTCGCTTGATGATCTCAGCGGTGGCCTCCTCCATCTCGATCGCGGAGGTCTCGGCCGATTCCGTGCTGAGAGTGAGTTGGTGCTGCTTGGCGTGCCGCTTCCAGTCGGAGCCAGCCGTGAGGTCGGCCAGTTCGGCGAAGACGCGTCCATGCTTTCTGCACTGGTCGGCGACGTTCACGGCCCGGGTGATCACGGTCTGGAAGATCGGGATGCCCGAGTCACCGAGGACTTCCGTGATCTCCCGCCGCTTCTTGGCCAGGAAGCCGATCTCCTTGAGGCCGATCACCTCCCCGTCCTCATTCCGAATCTTGCGCAGATGCTGCCGGTCGAAGCCGAACAGCAGCACCCCCAACGGGGTGATGCTCGGATTGAGCCGCGTTGCGACGTCGAACACCTCGCTGACGCCCTCAAGGCCTTGAATGGCGCCTTGGTCGAAACACACGGGGATGAGCACGTACTCGGCCGCGACCGCCGCGAGGTGCTGGAGATCGGCCAGGTTTGGGGGACAGTCGATAAGGATCCACTCATAGTCGTGCGCCACTTCGGCGAGGGCCTCAGCCAGGCTCAGCAGGATCTCCCGCCTCGGGTCGATGGACCTGGTGCCGATCATCGAGGCGGTGATCCTCTTGAGGACCTTCCCGCCTGGTACGACGTCCAGTTGCGGTCGCACGTCCTTGATGATGTGCAGAGGGCCTGTGCCCTCGACCACGTCGATGACGCTCTGGCCCTCATCGTCGCCGGGCGTTCCCTGATGGCCCAGGTCCAGTCCGAGATTCCCCTGTGGGTCGAGGTCGATGGCGAGCACGCGCTGTGACGATCCGGCGCTGTGCAGGGCGGCTGCCAGTTGAGCTGAGATGTTGGCCGTCGTGGTGGTCTTGCCTGCGCCTCCCTTGTTGTTCAACACGATGATCACTCGCCTCAGCTTAGGCCGGATCGACTCGACGATCTCCTGCACGCTCAGCGCTCCACTTCTGCTGGCGGTGTGGGGGAAGGTCATGGATTTGCTCTCCTGTGCATGCCGACGACTTGGTGGAAGCGCCTTCTGGGCGGCGACGGGCTGAGCGACAGGCGGCCCGGTTGTGGCGACGGTACTTCCGTCACATTCCTAACAGATCAGCCTTGCCCGTGCCACGTTTCTCGCGGGTGTGTCGCCGATGTCGCTCGGTTCAACGGGGTCGCCGAGACGGGGCTGTGCCGTTTCGCGCGCTCTTCCATGCGTCGGCCCGCGATCCCCCGGATCCCCCTGTGCCCGTATTGGGCATCCATCTGGCCCGTGTCCCCTGGGGGAATCGGTCCGCGACGTGGTCTCGCTACCGTGCACCCAGTTCTCATCACGTGTTGGACGCTGCTGTCACTGCCTGTCTACCTATTGGCTGGTATCCCTATGAGTGCGCCTGTGATGCTCATAGTGTCACTCTGTTTGATTCACCTGAGCATTTTCCTGTTTTGACATCAATCTTCATCACGATTTATAACCCTGAGATAGATCCTATGGACAGACATAGTGATGTATTTATGCATAACTCTATGCTTACATTTATCTCAACACCTTTCAACATCATTATCTTGACACCTATCATGATACCTATTACTCGATCTGACCAGGGGGAACGCATCTCGCTAACCATAAATGATCTTGCTGGGGGTCGTCTATGCCAAGCAATAGGAGAAGGTCATCATGTGCTCGTCTACGACGACCTTCGTGCTACATCGAAGCTCCTCATAAAAATTAGCAAGGCGGCCTACAGTTAGGCGTCCCTCACGAATCTCAAAGCCGACCGCTGAACCAAAATGGCTGTACGGAGGCAGGCGGGGCGGCCCCTTTGTGGCCCCGGCTTCCAGTTGCGGCAGGCCATCTGCGGTTTGAACCGGACGTACATCGCTTGCCCGATCTCATCGAGCTACGGATTCCTCTCAACGGAGGGCTTCCTCGTCTCGGCATCCCACACAACCGGAGGAAGGCTGAAGCTCTCTAGCTGGCCAGGCCGACTCCCCGAACGACATGGGACAGACGTCGACCGGGATCCCGCCTCCATACGCCCGATGAACTGATGATCCCATATTTAGCAGCAATGTACCGTCTTTCCTCCGCCGTACCCTTACAGGGTCGTATGGCCCGAACGTTCGTGCGGAGGACGACGGACCGCCTGGCCGGTCGTCTCGAGCTCAATGCAGAAGGCCGACCGCTGACGTCGCCACTCGAGTACTAACTCCCACCAACGAACCGAAGCCGTTCTACCGCCACCAGCCTCGTCTCGGCGCCACCCCGTCTGCAGCGAAGCCAAAACCGCTCCCGGCGCCCTCTCCCCAACGCAGTAGGTGTGACCTCGCTACATCAGAGTCACCCTGACGCCGGGCATCCGCTGACTCCAGACCTCATCGTCTGTCTGAAGGCTGGACCGGAGAGCACCTACGTGTCGCCGAACCGTGCACGATGGTGTCCAGCGGCAAGCGTGGCGGCGGTGGCATGAAGCTCTCCCAATTGCTCACGGAACGAGGCATATCGAGGCTCGTCCAGCGAGTCTACGATCTCCTGGACCCACCAGCCGATCTCCCGCAGCGTGGAGTAGTGAGCCGGCGACAGCGGCCACTGCATCTCTCTCACCGCCCGACGAAGGCCGATGAGGCACTCCGCCATCTCGTCGTCGATGAGGTGATCAAGCTGAGAGCGGGAGGCCACCAACTGGGCGGCCGCCTCCCACAACGCCAGGGCATGGCGGTCGTACCAGAGCGCCTCAGCGGAGGTGCTCTCCGGTGGCGTCCTCGACAACCGGTGTGCTCGTTCCAGCCGCTCACTTCGGCCTAGCCCCAGCCGAGCGGCCCGATGCCGGAGAAGCCGATGCTCCACCGCCTGCCGGCTGCGCACATTGAGCGGCGGTGCCATGCGGATCATCGCGATCTGCATGGCGCGCCCCAGTTCCAGCAGTTCGTGCTCAAGGCGCTCCGCCTCATCTGGACGATGAGGACAATGAAGACGTATGTAGGCGAGCACCCACAGCCCGTCGAGAACGTCGTTCGACGTCACCCAATCAGGAACCCTGCGGCAACTCAAGACGTGCTGGATCACGGCCAGAGGGTGCTCGGCTGGATCCTTGGTCTCCAGCGCGACCAGATCGGGGTCGCGTACTTCCCGCCGACGCTGTACGATCCGCTCAATGGCCTCCTGACCTGCGGTTTTACTGATCTGAGGAAGGACGCGCTTCGCCATGTCAATAGTGTATTGACAAATATGATCTATGGCGGCGCGGTTGCCGTGGAACCTCTAGATTCGGATGTCCGCCGTGGACGATGGTCGAGGCGTTAGGGCTGGATGTACGCGCGTCAGGTGACGTCCGTTCACTGGCGTACGGCGTCGTTGCGACGCCGGAGACGTACAGAGCGATCGAGGCTGCTACAGGCGTGAGCGCCGAGACAGTGCGTGGGATGCACCTGGAGATGTTCGACGGCTCGGTCCTGGATCTGGGAGGCGTTCATGTGGGCGACAAGGAGTCAGTCCGTCGTGCAGAGGGTCGTGAGTGGGTGCAGTTCTTCGGCAGCCGGGCATGCCCGACGTGCCTGGCGGCTTCGGACGGAGCGTGGCTGGTCTGGTGGAAGCTGGGCTGGGCCGCGGTCTGTCCCGCGCATAGGACGCTGCTGGTGGATCTCTGCCCGAGATGCCGCGTTTCCGTGCGACGGGGTCCGGCCGGGCAGCCTGCGCGTCTGTCTCGCTCACGGATGCCGGCTCCGTTGCGGTGCGGCGCGCTTCTCAGCGGGGCCGTATGTGATCAGCCGATCCCGCAGATCAGCACGAGTTGGGTGAGTGGCAAACTCGCTGATCAGCAACAACTCGTGCTTGAGGTGGCGATGCACCGTCGGCCCGCGCTGATCGCAGGTCAGGTGGTGAGTGCCGGTCAGTGGTTCGCGGTCTTGAAAGCGACGGCGATGCTGGTCCGGCCTGGGGTGCCGGAGGTTCTCCCTCTGTTGGATGTGCCCTCTGGATGGTCAGGGCGCGCTGGCCGCAGAAGTTGGTGGACAGCGGTGGAACCGGGCGGGGCCAGTAGGTCGCTTCGGGATGGCTCCGCGGACGGCGTTGGTGTCTGCGGGACTGCTGGCGGTGGCTTTGGAGGTGGCCGCGGCGGAAGGGGAGTCGGAGCTGGTGGCCCGGTTGATGCCACTGGCCGCCGCCGCGCGGATGAGATGGAAGGAGCGGCGGCCAGATCTGTTGACGCAGGTGGCTCTGCCGTCAGTTTTTAGAGCAGCCTTGGATGCCGTGCTCGGTGGGCAAGCTCACCGGCGGTGAGCGGGCCAACGGGGGTGGCCTGAGATGCTTGGCCCGGAAAGTGAGGACGAAGTCAACCACGGAGCGCTAACGTGACCTTCGTCACACGATTCTGCTCCGCGTGCCGACGCTCTGGATGAATGCGAGCAGCCGCTTCTTACAGTCTTGGGAGGCGTGATGAAGGCTGCCGACCTGCAGTTACGCAGCGTCCAGGTCCGCTACCTGCATCCGGACGGGCAGGAAGAGCAGCTTCCGCTGGAAGCTGCCGCCGAGGTGGCGTTCGAGAACTGCGGCGCGATCCGGCGGATCCCGCACCGAGCCGATCAGGCGCACACGCCGAGCACGCACTGGTCATCCACGACGAACCGGATGATCGAGTGTGAGTCGTATCTGGAAAGCGTCTGGATGACGATGCTGGACTTCGACCCCGAGGTGACCGGCTTCTCCGGCCAGCCGATGCAGCTGTTCGGCGTGGACAATCGCGGCGTCTGGAAGGCCACGCCGGACCTGTTCGTCCGCCGGGTGGACGGCTCGGCGACGGTGATGGAGGTCAAGAACCCCGGCCGGTTGAACGACGCGAAGGTGAAGGCGACCGCCGAGCGGGTCGCGGCCTGCTGCGCAGTGGCGGGCTGGGGCTATGAGCTGGTCGGCGAGCCGCCCGGGCGGCAACGCACGATCAACGTGCTGGCGTTGGCGGGCTATCGCCACGAAATGGTCGGGGTGAGCGACTACCGCGCGCAACTGCTGGCGCTGGCCGGCGAGCCGGTGCCGCTGGGGCAGCTGGTCAGCTTCACCGCCGAACCGCTGGTAGCCCGCGCGGTCGTGCTGCACCTGTGCTGGACCGGCGAACTGGCCGTGGACCTCTCACGCCCGTTAGAGGACACCACCATGGTCTGGGCCGCTTCGGCGATCAGCGACGCCGGAGCACGCCCATGAGCGAGCCGGACGAGGCTGGGGCGGCCGGCGGCCATGAAGTCGCTGGAGGAGCCAAAGACTCACATGGTGGAGCCAGGCCCGCCGCGCAGGCGTCGCACGAGGTCGTCGGCGGCCTCCGGCCACTGCGGGTAGTCGAAGGCGAAGCCCGCTTCGAGCAGGCGGCAGGGGACGACGCGGCGGCTTTTCAACAGGAGCTCGGTGTCCGAGCGCAGCGCGAACGCGCCGAGCTCGGCCATCCACTTTGTTGCGGGCAGGCCCACCGGAACACCCCACGCGGCGCGCAGCACGCGCATGAACGTGCGCTGCGGTAAAGGACCGGGAGCGGCGAGGTTCACCGGCCCGGCAAGGTCGTCCCGGTCGGCCAGGAACTCGACGGCGCGGACGAAGTCGTGGTCGTGGATCCAGGACACGTACTGCGCGCCGCCGGCGACCGGGCCGCCAAGTCCGAGGCGCGCGAGCCGCAGCAAGACCTCGAAGACGCCGCCACGGTCGGGGCCCATCACCATGGCAGTGCGCATGCTGACCTTGCGCGTGTGCGGGGTTTCGGCTTGCTCCTGCGCCCGCTCCCACGCTTTCGCGATCTCAACGCTGTAGGCCCAGTAGCCTGGCACGTCCGGTTCGTTTCCGCCGAGCACGCCGGCCACCTCGTCGTTTGGGGCGTCGAAGCGGTGGGAGTAGAGCGTGGCGGTGCTCATCTGCAACCAGACCCGGGGAGGCCGTACAGCGGCCGCGACCGCCTCACCCACCACCCGGGCGGAATGCACCCGCGAATCCATCATGGCCCGCAGATTGTCAGGCGTGGAGCGACAGTTGACGCTGCGTCCGGCCAGGTTGATCACGACGTCGCTGCCGTCGAGTTCCTTCGCCCATGGGCCAAGCGCCTCGGCATCCCAGCGGACGTCGCGATCGCGCACCGGCCGCCTGGTCAGGATGACAACGTCATGGCCCGCGGCGGTCAGCGCGCGACTGAGGATAGTGCCTACCTGCCCGGTTCCCCGGGTATCACGATCTTCATCCGGCTTTCCCTAAAGGTGAGTGGGACAAGCCTAGCGCGGCTGGCTGAACGCGTTCAAAAGTGGCTCTTGCCGCGACTTGGGAACCGCCAGGCCTGTGACGCACCGGGATCCCAGATCACCGCGCACCTTGTCATGCCTCATCGTGAGCGCCGCCTGGTCGAACGTCGACGTCCACGACCACCGCTTCGGGCGTCTCGTACACGCGCGAGCCATAGGTCGTGTCGCAGGTGCCGTGCAGGTAGCTCAGCTGGAGCTCTGTCGGCGCGCGCACCTCGTATGTGCGCACTTCCTGGATCCCGTCACTGACCGGCCGGGGCGGCCAGCCCATCGCGGCCGGTCCACTGCGACCCGCCGGAACGGCTCCGGCACGCCCTGCACGGTGAAGTCCCACGTGGGCACTCGCACGTCCCCCCGGCTGCTGGGCATCGTGGCCTCGCCTCTCGCCACCGCGAGCACTCGCAACGGCCGGCAGCCCCTGGTCGAGCACTCCTCGTCGACGAAGGACTCAGGCTTGCTGAGTCCGGCGTAGGCGGCTGTGACGGCCAGGACCGGGACGCTCAGTGTGCCCCCATCGGCGCAGCGCAGCACGGCTGGGGTCGGCACCTCGACCGAGAGCTCGGTCTCCCATCGGCAGTGATCGGCGCTCGGGCGGAACCGCAGGCCGCCGCGAGCACCAGAAGCACTGCGGCTGGAAGTATCCGCATATCCGGCAGACGTGCCGGCGGACGCCGCGGTTCGCTCAGCCGCGCCTCGGCTCGGGTACGCCCGTCTCTAGTCCGCGGGCGGCACGGGTGCCACCTTTCGCCCTCTACTCTTCCGCCCTACCACTCGGCCATCGCGCCGGACATCCAGTTCGTCCACGGCCGGACCGACAAACGCGCGTCGCGAACGAGCCAGATCCCCTTCAGAGGCGATGTCTGGAAGAGCAACCAGTGGGACGCCCGAACCGTGTTCGGATCGTACTATCACGTTGAATGACGTTCGGTCGCCCTATTTAGACGTATATCCAATTGATAGTGCGCAGGTAGAGGCCTGGCTCCGCTATCAAGTTCCGAGACGCCAGATAGTTCCTGTCCGACGGCCTTGCAAATGCCGGTACAGCACGGGGGGATGTCAGGAGACCTGGCAGTAGGCCGTCGGAGATGTCAGTAGCGCACGTGTATCGCCGGAGGTTCGGCCTGGGAAATGATGACGCTCTGGCCCGGCGGCTGGCGTTGGTGGTGGCACCGGCGTACGGCGAGTCGTTCGCGTCGTGGATCGATCGGATGGCCCTGCGGAACGGATGTCCGCCCTGGACGATCGCCGAAGCGTTGGGGCTGGATGTACGCGCATCAGGGCCCGCGAACGCTGCGGCGACCAGCTCTCCTACCAGCCCGGACCGTTGCTCAGCGCCGCTGCGATGCTACGCCGCCCAGCACCACCTCACCTACGCCGTCAACGGCGAACTCGTCACCGACATCAACCCAGCCTTTCCTATTGACCGGCATGGCGCGGACCCCAACCGGCTAAATCGTCACCTCCGTGAGCTGGGCATCGATCCCGCCGCCGCCGACCACATCGACAACCCCATCCCAGTGGCCCTGGCGATCGCCAGCAGAATCACCGGTGTCGTACTCACTCCGCAACACGGCAGCTGGAGGCGCTGCAGCTGCCGGCTCTGCCTTGACCGCTCTTCGCCGATCTCGGCACCGTGCCCGACATGACTCTCGGCATCGCGATGCCTCTCCGCCAGTGGGGCTCATCGACGCCTGCATGGACAACGACGCCAGCGTCGAGACCGTGGACGGCAATCGCCGGCGGGCCCATCTTGCGCGCAGCATCCGCAGGGCCGGTTGTGGTAGGGCAAGGTGACAGTGGCGTGAACACCAAGACCAAACGGATCATGCGCCAGATGCACGGGGGGCCGGCTTCACGCTGCTCCGCCACCGCATCCTCTTGGCCTAACTCTCCGTCACCACCGAAAGAGAGACAGAGCCGAGGACTGGACACTCCCCACGTGGGGGTCAACGTGCCCTCGTATCGATTCCTTGGGTCGGCCCGGTCGGTCATTAACGGTGGAGACGCCGGGCCAGGGGACGCAAGGTCAACAACGCTCCGTCACCGCATCGACAGCGAGAGGGAGTAGGAGAAATCGTGTCCCAGCCCACGACTAGGGAACCGTACGGGCGCACACCGGGACCTGCGCACCGTCGGTAGCTCATGACCGGGGAGTGAGGAGACTGCGGCCGCATGGGCGGCCGCCCTCAGCAACCTGGGTAAGGAGCCGGCCGATGTCGCATGCCGAATCGGGGGCGGGTCACCCCTCATCTGACTCCTGGCGATGGCCGACCGTAGGAGGTCGCATTACAGGGGCCGAGCCGGCGCTCAGCCTCGTCTTCCTGGACACCTTCCGGATCAGCAGGCCCTCGGCTGCAACTGGCTCGGGGACCGCTCTCCGCTGGCCCCCGAATACGGGCGACCTGCTCCGGCTCCCGAGTCACCGCAGCCCAGCGGCCGAAGCGATGCCAATCGCGAGCTAGGGGTGCCAGCTGGTGTCCTTGGCATGCGCTCGTTCGCCAATACGGGGGGTGAGTCGCTTCGGTCGCTGTTCACGTGAGAATGTCCATGTTCGCCGCATGTGCGGGAATCCTGCTGAGAGCAGAACTCAGCGACCAGAGACTGTGTTCCGCTCGCCTGCTTCAGTCGCTGCCCCTTGAGTCGCTGGACAAAATCCCAGGTCAACGCTGGTATTGGGCTTTGTGAAGCGACCGAAGCGACGCTGGGTGGGGATATATATCGTCTACAACGCTTCTCTCTGGCGACGTCATAAGTACCGGCCTTCAGTAGCTTCGGTCGCTCCACCGACCGCTGACAAGCTTTTCACCAGGCACTCTTTCAACAAGGCGCCAGCGACTCAAGCGCCCGTGTGTCGAGCGACTCAAACTTCAGTCGCTGCCGTGTCGCCGCAGCGCAATGCCACGCTCCCACTGTGGTGTCGGCTAGTGTGTACTACCGTCTTCGAGTCCCGGTCGCTTCAGTCGCTTCAGTCACCCCAACTACAGCAGCACTCGACAAGGATCCGCAGGCAGCGGCTTGGGAAGAGCCGCTGCCGAGCGCACTACGGGAAGGGATCATGTGACTCAGCGACTTCGCCACGACGGTCACCATCCCGGACTTGTCTCCCCTCACTTCTCTCCCGTTGCCCGTCGGTGTCCCCACACAGCTGGCGGGCGTGTGGTGCTGGGCCGGGCCTCCGATCCCATGGAGGCGGGTGTATGTGTCAGCAGGGGAGAAGGCTTTCAGCCCGAAGTGATCAGCGTTGAGCCGGACGATGTCGCCACCCATACACCGGTGGCCGAGGGACACTTGGTCGACAGCAACGCGGAAATGCCTCCTGGTGGAGCCGGTTCGGCCCGGCCGTACCCCGATCTCCCTGCGTGCGGCAGGACCGCCGGCCCGTTTAGCTCGTACCATCCTGAAGGACGATCATGACCCCCTCAACCGGCCCGGGGGGCTTCGACCCGGTGGCCGTAGCTCAGCAGATTCTCGATCTGTCCGACATCTCCGCCGAGCAGGCCCCCTCGCGGGTGCGCCTGTCCGAGGAGCCCGTCGCTACGGGCAACGGGTTGTTCCCTGACTCGCTGACCGATCGCGGCAACGCCAAGCTCTTTGTGGGGCTGTACGGCAGAGACTTTCGGCATGTCCCCGGCATGGGATGGTTCCGTTGGGCAGGGCATCGCTGGGTCCTGGATGAGAGCGACGCCGTCATGTGGGCGGCGGGTGAGATGGCCGAGCAGCTGGCCGTGTTCGACGCGCGAGGCCGTTACTCCTCGGCCGAGCTCCGCCGTCACCGGCGCAGGGCGTTGTCGACTACGGGGATGAACGCTCTGCTCGCGCAGGCCAAATCCGCCCCTGGCATGGTGTTGTCCCCTGCGATGTTGGACGCCGACCCCTATGCGCTGTGCACTCCGGCGGGCGTCGTAGACCTGCGTACCGGTGGGATCTCACCGCCAGACCCGGCCACGCACCTGCATTCACGCTCCACCACTCTGTCACCCGAACCCGCCCCGACTCCTCGGTGGCATCGTTTCCTCAATGACACCTTCGGTGATGACGCCGATGGCCATCAGACGATCGACTTCCTTCATCTTCTCCTGGGTTATTCAATCACCGGTGACGTCGGCGCCCAAGTCATGCCTTTTCTGTACGGGCAGGGTAAGAACGGCAAGTCGGTTCTGGTCGAAGTGATGCTCCAACTCATGGGGGACTACGCCGATGCGGCCCCGCCCGGCTTCCTCATGGCCAAGGCCTTCGACGGGCACCCCACCGACTTGGCCGAGCTGCATGGCCGCCGCATTGTCGTCTGCTCGGAGCTCAAACCGGGCGATCGCTTTGACGAGGCCCGCGTCAAGCTCCTCACCGGCGGCGACAAGATCAAGGCCCGCCGGATGCGCCAGGACTTCTTCAGCTTCGACCCGACGCATCACCTCTGGCTGCTCGGCAACCACCGCCCCGAGGTCGCCACGGGCGGCTTCGCGTTCTGGAGGAGGCTGCGGCTCATCCCGTTCGAGCGCGTCGTGGCGGAAGAAAACAAGATCGACAACCTGGCGCGCATTCTCGTCCAGGAGGAGGGTGCCGGAATCCTGGCCTGGCTGGTCGACGGAGCCCGCCGCTATCTGAGTGGTCAGAGAGATTTGTCCGGCCCTCACCGGGTAAGACTTGCCACCGATGCGTACGAGGCGACGGAGGACGTGGTTGGACGGTTCATTACGGAGGCATGCAAGCTCGGCCCCGCACTACGTGCCGAGCAAGCGCATCTGTACACGGCTTACACTCGTTGGTGCGGAAGCGAAGGAGCCACCCCGGTATCTGCCCGGGCCTTCGCCTCGCGGGTACGAGACACACTCGGGATGGCGTCACCCAAGGAAATGCTTCTGTCCAACTCTCGCAAGTTCTATCCAGGGCTCGGTCTGATCTCCGATCTCGACGATGAAGGGCTGTCGCGATGAGTGCCTCGATCAATCCCGATGACCTCATGTACGAAACCGAGCTGGTGTGGCTCGAAGACATCGGCGCGCTTGACTATGTCCGCCAGAGCCTTGATCGCCTGCCGAGCCGTCGTCGCAAACCCGTCTACCACCGAGACGGTCGAATGGTGGGGTACGCGGTACTCGGCCCGGAGGCGAAAGGTTCGCCCGCGTCGGGGACCTTTCGCCGCCGTGTCTTCTGGCTGGCTCCCCACGATCGTGATCAGCAGCCGACGGGCTTCTATTCCACGGGAGCACCCGTGGAGGCGATCGACCCCCGGACCTTGGAGCCTCGATCCCCGGGCCGGAAGACCGAGCGATCGGAAGGCGGCCCTCCGTCGCCCGCCATGGTGGAACTTGGGATCACATTGGACAAGGCTTGACTCGAGCGTCGTCGGTCCGTACCTCTGACGCTGGTTGAAACCGGTTCTCGCAGGGCGCCCGAGCGATCAACGGCGATGACCCGGGCACTTGCGGCCCGGACGACGGGCAGCGCCGCCTCACCGAGGTTACCGATTGCTCCCGCGATCACGACCGTTTCGCCGGACCGGAGTCCGCCTCGATGCAGGAGTGAGACGTGCGTGGTGGCGTACGAGACGGGAAAGGCGGCGGCCGTCAGGTCGTCCAGGCTGCAGGGGACCGGCAGTACATGGGCGGCGTCCACGACGAGCTGGTCGGTATAGGCGCCCCAGCTCACGAGGGTGATCATCGCCAGCCGAGCGCGACCGTGGTCACGTCGGGCGCTGTCTCGGTGACGACGCCGAATAGCTCGAAGCCGGGGACGAGCAGGTCCGGAGCGGGGATCTGAACGTCACCTGACAGCTGGACGAGCTTCGCGAAGTCGAGGCCGATCGCGGCGACCCGTACGCGGACCTGGCCGGGGCCCAGAGCAGGGTCCGGGAGCTGACGTAGCCGCAGGTGCTCGAGTCCGCCGGTCTCATCGGCAGCAAGGACGAACATGGCTGAGGGCTCCTCAGTTGGGCACGGAATCCACGGTATTGCGCCGCGAGGTGCCGGAAGGTGCCTTAGTTACCGTACGTTCGTCCAGACCAACTGGCGGATGCGATCCGAGACTTTAACCCACCGGACGGGAAGCACGGGGCTGCGAAGCTCGGGCCGGCGCTTCCTCTCCCACCGCTGAAGAAGCGCGCCTGGCAAGCCTTCGCCATCGGCTCACGGCCAGGGGTCAATTGCCGGCCGGCCGGTGCACCACCCATGATCCGGGCTCCACCGGGCCGATGATCGGTGGAGCCCGCAAATTCGGTTCCGACTTCGCCCTGCCCGGGACGCGCCAGGGCGGTCGTGGTCGTGTGACATCGTCAGCCGAAGGGCTCGATCGTGCGCGGTGGCGCTGGCGCCCCGGCGTCGTTCCTACTGGAACGGGTTGGTGTCGGCGACGAGGGCGGGCAGGAGCGTGGCTTCGAGCATGCTGTAGAGGTGGCGTTGCACCATGGGTCCGAAGGTGATCCTGGCGACTCCGAGTGAGGCGAGGGTGGCCAGGGAATGGGCGCCTCGGCCGTAGGCCACGTTGACAGGGCCGGGAATGTTCTGGGTGAGGGCTTTGATCACGGTGGGGTCGCCCACGCCGATCGGGTAGACGCAGTCCGCGCCGGCCTCGAGGTAGCGCCTGCCGCGCTCCAGGGTGGTGGCCAGCTGCTCCTCCGGAGATCCTGCACGGCGCAGGAACGCGTCCGTGCGCGCGTTGATGACCAGGTCCACGTTCAAGGAGCGCGCCGCCTGGCGGACGGCGGCCAGGAAGTCCGCCTGCTCCCCGACGTCCAGCAGTTGCCCGGTCGCCGGTTCGGAGTCCTCCAGGTTGAGTCCTGCCGCCCCGGTTGCGGCGAACCGCTCGACCAGTTCCGCCGGCGCCAGCCCGTATCCGCGTTCGAAGTCCACGGTCACCGGTACGCGCACCGCCTGAACCATCCGCCGTGTGGCGTCCAGCACCTCCTGTACCGGAGTCGCCTCACCGTCCTCGAAACCCAGGATCTGGGAGGTTGCCGCGCTGCTCGTGGCCACGGCGGAGAAACCCGCAGCCTCGACCATCCGCGCCGAGGCCGCATCCCATGCATTGGGAAGCACCACCGGTGCACCCGCCACGTGCAATGCGCGCAACACCGCCGCCTTCGGCGTCGGCGGGGTCACACCGCTCGCGGGGACAGTGGTGGCATCATCGACGGTCGTGCTCCTGCTGGCTGAGTCACTCATCGTGTTCATTCCTCTCAACGTGGATACGTATGGGGGGCCGATGCCCCGCGGACGGGCTTTCACGCGGTCGGCGCCTGCGGCCAAGGCGCTGTGCCGGGCGGCGAACCCCCTGCAGGCGATGCGAGTACGGTGACGCCGTCCTTGGAGCCTGCAGGCCTCCGCCACCGCGCAACCTCCTGGAAAGATCAGGCACACATCTATCGATGAATTGGCCTGACGGTGTGGAGTCGTCGGCGATGGCCAGGTGGCCGGCCGGTGGCACCACCTTCGAATGAAGTGGTAGCGTGATGCTAGCTAGCATACTTTCATCATGCAAGAAGTGGGGAGGCGCATGCTGGGCCGGACGTACGAAGGCGAGGACTGCTCCGCAGCGCGGGCATTGGAGCTGGTCGGTGAGCGTTGGAGCCTGCTGATCCTGCGCGACGCGCTCTTCCGGCACTACACCCGGTACTCCCAGTTCCAGAGCAGCCTGGCCATCGCGCCGAACATTCTGGCCAAGCGCCTCAGTACCCTGGTCGAGTCAGGGATCTTCCGTACGCGCGCTCCTGAGACTCGGCCGGGCCACCAGGAATACGTGCTGACCGAGATGGGCCAGTCGTTCAAGCCCGTCATCATCGCGCTCACGCGGTGGGGTGATCAATGGATCAGCCCGGGACCTGTGGAGTTCGTACACCACCAGTGCGACACGGAGGTCGAGCACGAGATCCGGTGCGCCGCCTGCGGGGACGACCTCCCCTTGGCTGACGTTCAGGTCCGGCTGCGATCACCTCAGCCGGCCGGGTAGCGATCCCCGGGCCATCCGATCGGTTGGTGCGCGGAACGCGACCTCACGCCTTGTCGAGGGTGAGCCCGAGTTCGACCATGGCGGGCGACGGAGGGCCACCTTCGGAGCGTTCGGTCTTTCTGCCAGGTACGCCCGGCGCCAGGGTCCGCGGATCGACCGCCTCCACGGGGGCTCCCGTACTGTAGAAGCCCTGCGGCTCCTGGTCGCGATCATGCGGCGCGAGCCAGAACACCCGGCGAAGGAACGTCCCCGAGACCGGCGACCCCTTGGCGGTCGACCCCAGGACGGCGTATCCCACCATGCGGCCGTTGCGGTAGTAGGCGGGCTTGCGGCCGCGCGTCGGCAGCCGGTCGAGGCATTGGCGGACGTAGTCGAGATCTTGGATGTCCTCGAGCCATACCAGCTCGATTTCGTGCGTGAGGTCGTCGGGCGTGATCGAAGCGCTCACCGCTGCAGCTCCTCACCGTTAAGATCGGAGATCAAGCCAATCCCTGGATAGAACTTGCGAGAGTTCGACAGGAGCATCTCTCTCGGAGAGGCCATTCCCAGAGTGTCGCGCACGCGGGCCGCGAAGGCGCGAGCCGAGACGGGGGTAGCTCCTTCTTGACCACACCAACGAGTGTAAGCGCTGTAGAGGCTCGCTTGCTCGGCCCGTAGGGTCTGATCGAGCTTGCACGCCTCGACGATGAACCGGCCGACGACATCTTCTGTCGCCTCGTAGGCGTCGGTCGCCAGTTGCACGCGTGGCGGTCCTGACAGGTCCTTCTCGCCTCTCAGGTAGCGGCCGGCGCCCTCGATCAGCAAGGCCAGGATGCCTGGTCCTTCTTCCTGGACGAGGATGCGGGCGAGGTTGTCGATCTTGCGGTCTTCGGCGACCACCCGCTCGAACGGGATCAGCCGAAGCCTGCGCCAGAAAGCGAATCCGCCGGTCGTCACCTCAGGACGATGGTTGCCGAGCAGCCAGAGGTGGTGCGTGGGGTTGAAGCTGAAGAAGTCCTGGCGCATCCGGCGGGCCTTGATCTTGTCGCCGCCGGTGAGGAGCTTGACGCGGGCCTCGTCGAAGCGATCTCCGGGCTTGAGCTCCGAGCACACGATGACGCGCCGGCCGTGCAACTCCGCCAGCTCCGTCGGGTGGCTGTCGAAGGTCCTGGCTATGAGGAAGCCGGGCGGGGCCGCATCGGCGTAGTCCCCCAGCAGTTGCAGCATCACCTCGACCAGCACTGACTTGCCGTTCTTACCCTGCCCGTACAGAAAAGGCATGACCTGGGCGCCGACGTCACCGGTGATCGAATAACCCAGGAGTACCTGGAGGAAGTCGATCGTCTGGCGTCCTTCGTCGTCAGTTCCGAAGGTGTCCTCAAGGAAGCGCCGCCATCGGGGTGTGGCCGACCGCTGGGGGGAGACGGTGGTGGAACGAGAGTGCGCCTGCCTCAGGGGATCGGGAGGAGAGATGGCGCCGGTGCGCAGGTCCACCACTCCCGCCGGCGTGCACAGCGCATAGGGGTCGGCGTCGAGCAGGGACGGCTCAAGGACCATGCCGGGAGCCGCCTTGGCCTGAGCGAGGAAGGCGTTCATCCCCGTGGTGGACAGCGCGCGCCGCCGATGTCGGCGCAGCTCGGCGGAGGTGTAGCGGCCGTGGGGGTCGAAGACCGCCAGCTGCTCTGCCATCTCGCCGGCCGCCCACATGACGGCATCGCTGTCGTCGAGCGCCCATCGGTGATGCGCCCAGCGAAACCAGCCCATGCCGGGCACGTGCCGGAAGTCGCGGCCGTAGAGCTGGACGAACAGCTTGGCGTTGCCCCGATCCGTCAGGCTGTCGGGCAGGAGGCCCTCGCTACCGACGATGGCGGGCTGTTTCGGGCGGTCCGCGGGCAGCGGCTCGGGTACCGTCCCATCGGAAAGGTCAAGGGTCTGCTGGGTCGCGGCGACCCAGCCGGATTCGTCTCGGCCTCTGGACGGGCTCATGGCCGTTCCTGGGGATGGAACGGCCTACGCTGCCCGGCGGTCAGGCCGGAGTCGATGATGCGCTCGAACCGTCGTTCCTGGCCGGGGCGAGCCTGCTGCGCGGCCCGGGTGAGCACGGCGTGGGCGAGGTCGTGCGTGAGGTAACCAGCGGCGACAAGCCCGCCGGCGGTGTAGGAGGCTCGGTTGAGCTTCGCGCTGAAACCGGCCCCTTCCGGCACCAGGCGGCAGTCCTCGACGTCCGCGATGAGGCGTCGTAATGCGCGGTCGCCCACGGTACCCGTTCCGTCGCCGGCCTCCAGCACGGCGAGACGGGCGCGCGGCGGCACGGCCGGTGTCTTCGGCGCGGGATCCTGGGGGACCAGGTGCCCCGTCCTGATCAGTTCGATGCGCAGCCACGAGGGCAGGGGAGCAGGCTCTCTGCGCTCGCCGACGGGGACATAAGGGCCGTCTTTCGTACGTGTCCCCGGCGCGATGATGTACCCGCCCGTGGCCCGTACATCAACTTGCCAGGCCAGCCCGCGACCAGCGCCCGAACCGGTGGAGCACAGGTACGTCTCGCCGGGCGCCGCTCGGTACCACACATGCAGGCCTCCTGAGGGGGTGCGTACCCGGAGGGTGGATTCGTCGTCGGCGGGACTCGCCTCGCCACGCAGCGCGGCGAGGAGTGCGATGGTGTGGAAACCGTTGGCCAGCCCGGACAGATCGACCCGGGGGTCGATGGTGATGCCCGGCAGCAGATGCTCACGCTCGGGGACCGGGGTGGGATGGGCGTCGATGTCGATCACGACCAGCCGGGCAGGCCCGCACGCCACCCCCACACCGAAGCCCGGGGTATGCGCCCACCACGAGGTGATGAGCTCCTGGTCGAGCGTCGCCGCGAGGAACCCGTGACACCAGCGGCCCTTCTTCAGGCAGAGGCACCCCGCTGTCGTGTGGCCCCGCTCGCTGCACGCCGAGCAGTTTCCCGCCGGGGTCTTCGCGCCCGGCCGCAGCGGATGGACGGGCCACGCCTGCCCGGCGCACCACAGGGCGATGTCCAGCGGCCGGGGGAGAGGGAGCGCCGGGCGGTGACCGTGGTAGTCGGAGTGCAGCGTCACGGCTTCCTTCCATGCCTCTGTTCCGAAGTCCGGCTGAGTCGCTGCCCGGGAGAACGTCGCACCGATGGCTGGGGTGTTGTGCCTCGCTGTGGGGAGTGACCGTAGCGACTGAAGCGACTGAAGGCTTGGTCTGGTGTCAAAGCCTAGCCGACGGCCCACCTCGGAGGGGCGGTCGCCGAGGATGACCTGCGGCAGCGACTCAACACACCGACCGCCGCGGAGCGCACGCTCGGTCGCTGCTTCTCCCGAAAGGTCAGCCCCAGTTCAAGGGATATTGTGCCGCATCATGAGCGACTGAAGCGACTGATGAGGCCGACTCACGATTCTGTGACGGCGGGCGCAGCGGGGACGGTCCTTTGAGAACGCGTCGCTTCGGTCGCTCATCAGGTGTCGCTTCGAGGGACTGGCCTGCGGTTTCGGCTGCGACTCAACAGCGGCGACTCAACGGCAGCGACTCAACGGCTGGACCTCTCGTTCCTGCATGATGCCGGTCGTGGCTCCGCTGTGGGCGAGGGCTGGAGAAGGCGCAGCTCGCCGGGTCCCTTCCTGGCGGAGCAGCGACTGAAGCGACCGAACGCCGACATCATCTCGGTGAATGCATGCCAACAACGCGACCGGCGCTTCTTGTTAGCGACTTGAGTCGCTTCAGTCGCTGTGCCGTCGCGTGTGCGGTGATCAATGCGATTGGGGCGGCCCTTTCCATGTCGAGGAAGGGCATGAGGTCTCGAGAAGGGGCGAGACCGGAGCTAGGCGCTCATCTCCTCCCTTGTGCGTGAGGATCCATGTCGTCGCTGACCGTGAAGCCCTCTTCGGCGGCAGCCCTCACGGGCACACCCACCGGATCCGAGCCGAGAGGTGCGGGGGGTGATAGGCGTGGAACACGGTGCCCCGCGGATCCTCGAGCGACCGTGGAACGCTTGTGCATCGCCGTCATTCCTCCCTTGCGAACGTCGAGTGGCGGTCTCACAGATAGGGACCGGACTCGGGCAAGAAAGGAATCGGCGGCGTGGCCTGCCTGTCTTCGACAGGCCGGGGCGTACGGGCGGAGCCGATTCCTTTGCCGCTCGCCCGTGGTCTTCATGGCGAGGGCGGGTCATCCGCGTCGCGCCCCCAAACGGCCCGATGTGAGCGCAGACGGGTAAAGCACGCTCACCCGTTCGAGCGGGGTGCGTTCCATCCGCGCCATCACAGCAGAACGCACATCATGCAACGGAGATATGTTCGCCGTGAACGACCAATCGATCTTCGCGACGTCAGCCGGCCATCCATGGTCTCGAGGGACTTCAGGGGCGAATGTCGGCTTGGATCCGTACCTGCCCGTCCCGGCCATCTTGCGCCGGCTCGATTTCACCCAACCCAGTGTCGCGCGCATCTACGACTATCTCCTGAAAGGCCGGGACAACTTCGCGGCGGATCGCGCGGCCGCCGAGGCCCTGCTCAAGCAGGCGCCCGATCTGAGGGAGTCGGTCCGTGACAACAGGGAGTTCCTGACGCGTGCGGTCGAGTACCTGGCCACGCAGGGAATCAGCTTCTTCCTGGACCTCGGCTGTGGGCTGCCCGCCCAGCCGAACGTCTACGAGATCGCGGCACGCCGAATCCCTCGGGCGCGCGTCGCGTATGTGGACAACGATCCCATGGTCGCCGTTCACGGGCGGGCGCTGCTCGTCGTCGGAGAGGCCACCGCGATGATCGAGCTGGACGTGCGCGACCCCGCCAAGATCCTCGCCGACCCGTACGTCGCGGCGATGTTCGGAGAGGACGAGCCCGTGGCGGTACTGGCCACTGATGTGTTCCCGTTCGTGGAGGATGCCGATGACCCCGCCGCAATCATGGCGGAACTCGGCGAGGCCCTGCCGGCGGGAAGCGTCATGGTGCACTCACATCTCAGCTCCGACGGCTTTGACCGGCGTCAGATCGAGGCGATCGAGCACGTGTACGCGGGGACGTCGGCCCGTATGACGCTGCGCTCCACCGAGCAGATCCGAGATCTTCTCGGTGACCGGTGGGAAATACTCGCCCCCGGCACGACCGCGGTGAGCCGGTGGTTCGGGCCCCTCCCGCCGCTGAGCGAGCCACCGAGAAGCGTGACGTATGTCGGAGGCATCGTCCGGGTGCGCCCGAGATGACCGCGCATGGTTCCACCCCCATCCGATTCTTCTCAGGCCCGGCTTGAGTCAATACCCGTGCAGGCCCCACCGAAAGTGCCGGTCGCGGGAATCCTGTCGACGCGCCCGCCGCCCCGGACGACGAGATGTTGTGTGATGACCATCAAGAGCGAGGCACGTTCTCTCGAGCCACAGGAGCGGCACGATGATGTACGACAAGGCGTCCCGGCTGTTGCCGCCCGCAATCGAGTACGCGCTCGACTGCGTTTCTTATGTCACGCAGGAGTCATTGTCTCGCCAGACCCCCTGCGCCGAATGGAATCTCGCCGACCTTCTTCGCCACGTCAACGATTCTCTCGTCATCCTGCACGAAGGGGCCGTGCTGGGTTTCATCGCCAGTGGCCCGATCGCCGCCCCCGGCGGCCTGTCGAAGGTCAGCCTCGTACGGACGTTTACCGGCCGCGCCCGGCAACTCCTCGCTGCGGTCGCACTGCCGAGAGACGACGCGTATTCCGTCGCCATCGCGGACCGGGCGCTTTCATACGACATTCTGGTGGCCGTCGGTGTGATGGAGGTCGCTGTCCACGGGTGGGACATCGCGTGTTCCTGCGATGTGCGCAAGCCGATCCCGGCGACGCTCGCCTCGGCCATCATGGAACTCGCCCCGGTTCTGGTCTCCGACGAGGCCCGGACACACGACTTCAGGCCTCCGCTTCCTGTCTCGTCGCTGGCCGACCCCAGCGACCGGCTCCTGGCATTCCTCGGGCGTGAGGGAAGCGCCCGGCAATTCACCGGCTGATCTGGCCCCGGCCGGGCCGGCACGTCGGATGGCGTCTTCAGGCCAGTTCGCCGACGCGCAGGAGGGCACGCAGTCGTAGGTCCGGGTATGACCGGCCGTCGGTGGCGTCGACGATGACCGCTGCGCCGATCCAGGTGGCGCCGCTGTCTCGCCGATCCGGCGGGCGGTCTTGGCGGTGGCACCGGTTTCCACCCATTCGTCCACGAACAGCATCTTTTTGGCCCGGATGCAGGAACCGCCGCTGTACCACCCACTTCAGAGTCCGGTCGGCGTAGTCGGGCGGGGTGCTGCGTACCAAGACCCGATCTTGGACCAGGACTTCGTTCCCGTCGTTACCTTGCCAACGGCCTTTGCGCATCTCGACGAACCCGGTGCCCGCCTGAACGGCCACGAGCGGCCCGATGACGAAGCCGCAGGCCTCCGGGGCGAGCACCATGCTGAGACGCGCATGGCCGTGCAGCCGCGCAGAGCCGGGCCCAGGCCCGACAGCACGTCGGCGTGCGCCCACCGGCCTTCCATGCGCGCGCCGCCATTTCGTCGAATCGCCGCCTGGCCTCGGGCAGACCGACGTACCTGCAGCGCTGTGTCACGAATCGCTCATGGGAGCCGTCGCCAAGCAGCCGCCTGGCGTTCCGTGACACGTGTGCCGAGTGGCGCACGGCGATCGCGGCCAGGGTGACCGCCTCGTCCCGGACCGCCACCTTGGCATGGTGCTCGAAATAGCACCCGGGCAGCGCAGCGGCCGCTTGCGTGCTCTGCGGCACGTCCTCGTTCCACGGCGCGGCTTCGATCTTGACCCTGACGACGCCGAAACCCTCCTCACGCAGCCGCGTCGCACTCGTCGCGGCGGCGATCCGCTGGCCGGTCAGGGTACCGCGCCCGGTGAAGGTGAGCATGGGCTGGGAGGGAACTTCGCCGCGGGCGAGCACGATGTGGGTGAGTTTCCCGCCGTTGCCGGCCACCCAGGAGGCCAGGCGCTCGATGGCGGTCCCGGCCGCGAGGGTCACGTGGATGTCGAAGACACCTGCGAACTCCAGGCCGGATGGCGATCGATTTTCCATGAGCGGCCATTGTTGCCATGCGTGGATGTTTGGTGCGAACGGTTTTCCGTCGAGTGGTCCCGCCCTACTCCCTGTGGGCAGAGCGTGTAGTGCCTGCCTGTGCTGCGAATGGCAGTATGCAGGCGATTTCTGGCTTGATCTCACCCCTGAAGTGGAGGTGGCGTTCGCCATACTGAACGGTTGCAGGAAAACGAGATGAAATCCATCCGGGGGCGGGACCGGAGGCTGACGTGAATTATCCTTCCAGGCTGAGAATTGCCGGAGGCCTGACCACGCTGTTCGTGAGCACGTTGGTGTTGGGCAGCGCCAAGGGGATCGTGTCTTTGCCGGAGCGTGTCAGCGACACCACGGGAGGGTCGTCGTTCGTCTCGGCTGAGACCGCCTATACCCTCGGGTTCGTCATCGGCGGGCCGTTACTGACCTTCGTGAGCATCCGTCTGGGGCGTCGGCTGTTGCTGCTCGTGTCGATGGCGGCGTCCGTACTGGCGAACATCGCCATGGCGCTGACATCCGGCGGCCTGCCCGCACCGGCGGGCGCGGCGATCATCGGCGCGCTGTACGGCGTGTTCCTGGGCGTCGCCTGTGTCACGGCGGCGTCGATGGCTCCGCCCGCGTGGCTTGGCAGGGCCTTGTCCGTCGTGGTCGCCGGGCACGCGACGACGACCTTGCTGGGCCTTGTGTTGAGCGCTTGGATGATAGAAGTGATGTCGTGGGAGCTTGCTCTGCTCGTGAGCGCCGTGGCCGACCTGCTCTCGCTGCCGCTCCTTGGGGTGCTCCTCCCTCCGGCCGGCGCTCCGCGGCAGCGGGCAGGGAGGTTCCGGGCGGCGTTCGCGCCACGCGTCCTGGCCGTGCTGGGCATCGCCGCATTTCTCATCGGCGGTCAGAACGCCCTGCTCGCCTTCGTCTCTCCTGTGCCGACAGGCTGGTCCGAGTGGACGGTCGGGCTGCTCTCCTTGCTCCTGGGCGGAGTAGCGGCCGTCATGGCAACGGCGACGCTGGCCGGTGGGTGGGCAGCGGATCGCGACGCCCGGCGCACTCTGCTGATCGGCAACGGAGTGCTTGTGCTGATGCTGGTCGTGGTCCTGCTGAGCGGCGGGCTCCCGGACGTGGCGATGGCGTCGGTCCTGGTGTGGGCGCTCGCCTTGTACGTCGTGGAGCCGTCTGTGGTGCATGGCCTCTTCACCGCAGCCGGGCCGGGCAGGCACGTGGGCGTGTCGCTCCTGTTCTCGGCGATCGGCGTCGGCTCGATGGCGGGCCAGGGAGCAATTTACGTGCTGACCAGGGTTAGCTGGTTCGCGGGCCAGAAGGCAGGTTCGTGGCTGTCCAACCTTGGCTGGCGTGAGATCGTTCTCGTCGTCGCCTTGCTGATCGGCTTGGCCGCGTTTCCCGTGATACGGGCGGTGAGCAGGCGACATGACGCCTCTCCGGTGTCCGGGCACCAGCCTCTTGACGGCCCGTCAGCGCACAGCACCATCTCGGCCGGTTAGAACCGCTCAGCGGCCCCCGGTGAGGCCTGAATGACAGTAACCGTATTGCTCGAAAACTGCCAACGTTGCCAGTGGCTCTGCCAACGCCCCCCGGCAAACCTTCCCCGTCCCGCGGGCATGCGGATACGGGTCGCCGGCGACACCGGCGATCCGTTTCACCAGCAGCGGGTCGTCGCCACCGGCCGGTAGGGACCGGCCAGCCGGCAGTCGGCAGACGACGACGTCACCCGCGCGCAGGCGCCGGTGCCAACCACGCCGGACGGCGAGCAGCATGTCGCCGTCCTGGTAGGTCGGCAGCATGCTTCCGCCGCGCACCCGCGTCACCAACAGCCCCCGGCGGAGGACCGGCACCAGCGCACACGTCACGGCGAGCAGACCCAGGGCAGTCAGCACGAGGCGCTCCCAGAGCCTGCACCTCCTTGAGCCAAGGGTGTCGAAGCCATGCCGGACGATCGCGTTGGCCAGTTCCCTTCCCAGGCCCGCTCCCCACACCTCGGGGGACAGCGCATAGACGATCTCGTGGCCTTGGACCACGTTGGTCGGCTTGATCTCAGCGTGTCCGACCAAGGCGCCGTTCCGGCGAACCGCCCAGACGTCGAACAGGTCCTGGGCGTAGACCTTCGTGAAGATCCGTCCGAACAGCGCGCGGTCCTCCTCCCCGGGAGCAGGGCCAGGACCATCCACTGCGAAACTTTCTGGTCCTGGAACAGGACGACGAAGTCTTCCTGGTCGTCGGTGACGTACGGTTTCAGCAACAGTCGCTCGGTGCGCAAGGTCGGGGTCATAGACGGGGAAGCAATCCGAGCGCCATGCTCTCGAACAAAGCATTTTCACGGCCGAACTCGGCGCATGCGTTTTCGCACACACCGAAGCCCTTTCTGGCCAGCCGCTTGACAAGAGCTTCCGGGTGACCTTCCTGTGGCCCAGTATGGCAAATCCCGGACTTCGGTGATCATCCAGAAGCTTTTCTGGCGCCGATCGCGATGTCCATGGCAGGAATTCGTCGCCGCATCGCCAGGGCGGCGGCGAAACCGAGTATCGGCTCCGCGACCACCGCTCGTCTTTGCGTAGATGCTCGTGAAACCCTTCCCCTGCATGTGATTGGCAGGAAAACGACGACCGCCGGCAGGGAGCGATATTGCCTACGGGAACCAAGTCGTTAGAATCGTCAGCGTCTTAGGCTGGCGAGTTGAGGAAGATCTACGGGAGGATCGGTCGTGCGACGCCAGAGCATGACCGTCCGGCTCGCGATGATCTAAGGCGCGTTTCCCCCGAAGGCAGGCCGTGTGGGAGACGATAAGCGGCTCGGAGATGACCGCCCTGAATTTCCGAGCCGCTTATCTCCACTGGCGGCAAACGAGCCGTGCCGGCGCTGCTGCGCATGGCCGATCCCTCTGACGAGGACGTTCGCTCTTACGTCGCGTGATCGCTGCGGATGGGCCGCTACGAGGGCAACGACGTCGCCGAGGCGCTGCGCTGGTGCATTTCTGAGGCGCGCGCCGCTCGCGACGCCTTCTCTGCCGACCTGACCGAGGCGCAGCACGGCCGACCTTGTCGCCGACCAGCTCTCCTGACGGTTCCCACCCCAGTGGACGATCAGCCCACCCCGGCCGCGGTGCTGGAGACGGTGCCCGTGAACCACGCGGGCCTGACATCGGCCGAGGAGGAGGAAACTGCTCGGATGATCCGCCATGGTACAGGCGTGTCTTCGTCCCGGCCCCTCTTCCGACGTACGCTGGAGTGTGGCCCTGCTCGTCGGCGCCCTGTACATGGCGGGCACGGGGCCGCCTGCCTACGACGTTCCGGTCGGCGCCATGCTCATCGCGCTCTATCAGGTGGGCAGCCGCTGCTCGGCGGCAACGTCGGCCGGGGTTGCGGCGGTGGGCATGGCGGCCTTCTGGTGGCTCCACGGCCGGTCGCGGCGCAGGAGCATCTTCCGACGGTCCTGTCGAGCCTGCTGCCGGCGATGCCGATCGCGGCCGGCTATATCGTGCGCCTGCGCACGGAGCTGTCACGCCGTAGGGAGCGGCAGGCGGCCGAACACGCCGTACGGGAGGAACGCCGTCGCACCGCGAGCGCACCGGCGCCGAGCGGGGCGAGCCAGCCGAGCGGGATGAACCACAGCGCGACCGCCGCCCCAGCGCCCACGGTCAGGGTGTTCACGGCCGCCACGGCGGTGACGGCGATCAGGGCCAGCGCCAGGATGGGCAGCACGGTGAGCACGTTCTCCCGGCAGACCATCCACATCACCTGATTGCGGCGCATCCCGATCTGCCGCATCCGGCGAACTCACGCCGGCGGTCGAGCAGCGCCAGGCAGAGGCCGTTGACGGCCGCCATCAGGCAGAGGAGCGCGATCAGCGCCGACACGTAGGGGAGCAGCCAGTTGCGTTCGGCGCTCTCGGCCGCCTTGCGGAGGACATAGGCCGTCCTGTCGTAGGAGGGGACGGTCGCCCCCGCACGAGTAAGAGCCTCATGGTCGAGAGGGCCGCTCACATAGATGGCGGCGTACCGCCCGGCCGCCAGGTGGTCTGCCGTGGGGCCCAGGGAGGGCAGCACCACGTTGGCCGGCTCGCCGGTGTCGGGGTAGAGCGCGGCCACCGTGTAGAGCTTGTCCCTCGTCGCGCCCGGCAGCCGGATCCATACTCGTGATCCGATCCGCGCCTTGCCCGTGGCCGCGGCCGAGTAGCTGAGGGGCGAGCTCCCGCTCAGTCAGGGCGTTGAGCGCGGGCGACCGCGTATCGGCAGGTTCAGCGCCTGCGTGAGGTCTCCGGCCGCCAGCGATCCATACGTGCGCGGCAGCGGATTCCGGCCCTCGGCTCTCATACTGATCGGCAGCATCTGGATCCCGATCGCCTCGTCCTGGCGCGTCAGACGTCGTCGCAGCTCCTCCGCCAGCACGTTGTTGCTGCTCTTCTTCTGCCATAAATCGCCGCTTGACTGCCAGTCGAGTCGCAGGTTTGTGCGGTCGCGTGCCGGAATCCTCGCTTCTCTGTCCCGGCGTACAGGCCGAAAGGGAGGTCGCGGATCCACTGAAGCGTTTTCATCCTCCTGGCAGTGGGCTGCTGATCACAGCATGATCGCGAGCCTGACGTTCGCCTGACGACGCAAGAAACCCCTGGTAGATGGATTGATCACCACAATCAGATCCGTCACAACCAGGGGCTTCGGATGCTGTTCTATCGTGTTGCCGTCTATTTGTCGCGTTCAACGCTGAACTACGTCGCCGGGGTGATCCGCCGGCATCGCAAGGCGATCGGGTCGGCCTGGCGGCTGCTCCACCCCGGCCAGCAGGCGTTACTGGTGCTGGTCTACCTGCGCAAGGGCGAGACGTTCACCGAGCTCGGGGCGGGGTTCGGGGTGTCGACGGCGACCGCGTGGCGGTATGTAGAGGAGGCGGTCGCGCTGTTGTCGGCCCGCTCGCCCAAGCTTGCCCAGGCGCTGCGCAAGGCGAAGCGGGACGGGCTGCACTACCTGGTCCTGGCCGGCACGCTGACCCACACCGACCGGGTCAAGGCCGACCGGCCGTACTTCTCCGGCAAGCACCGCGTGCATGGGATGAATGGCATGGTCCTGGACACACCAGGCCATCAGCGCCCTGGACCGGCTGCGCATCCTGCCCACCCCGACCTGAACAACACCAACACTCCGACGCGACGGAGGATCGTCGCGGGTGTGTGTGGAGCGCCTTCCCCGCCGACGAAACAACCGGGTCCCACCCGGACACGACGCGAAGTCAACTTCAACCGAGACCAGGCACTGGAACGATCAAACAGCCGGCGGTCGTCACCCTCGATGTGGTGGAAAACTGCCGTTGTTCGCTGAATTCCTGCCTGCGAACTCCGAGGCCCTTTCGCTGCCGCGACCGCCGAACGCCCTGCTCTCGATGGCCTTGGTAATCCAGTGACACTTTGAGATCACGGTCGGGATCTGCCTTGATAGTGCAATGGCGGAACTCGTGTCTGGTGACGACTGCCAAGCTGGCAATACAGAAGTTCTACGCCTGGCTCCTGGCGGTCATCGACCCTCGCTCACGAGGTCGATGACCGGTGACCGGCCCCGTCGCGAAATTGTCAGAAGAGGAGCTTGATCCATTAATCTTTCGTCCATGGACCTACCGGGCGTGGACCCGAGCGTGCCGAGCGCGGCGCGCATATACGACTATTTGCTGGGCGGCAAGGACCACTTCGCCTCAGATCGCGAGGCCGCCGAAGCGGTGCTCCAATCCGTGCCGAACGCGCGCCAGAGCGCCAGGGCCAACCGCGCCTTCCTGAGCCGGGCCGTACGCGCCCTTGTCGACGCGGGCGTCCGCCAGTTCCTCGACATCGGCGCAGGGTTGCCGACGCAGGAGAACGTTCATCAGGTGGCCCAGCGCGCGGCGCCGAGCTCACGGGTGGTCTACGTCGACAACGATCCCGTGGTACTCGTCCATGCCCGCGCGCTGCTCGCCGACAACCCCGGTACGATGGTCGCCCCGGCCGACATCCGCAACCCGGTCGCCCTCCTCCACCACCCCACCGTCCAAGGCCACCTGGATTTCACCCAGCCGGTTGGAGTGCTGCTTCTGGCCATCCTGCATTTCATCTCCGACGACAAGGAAGCGGCCCACATCGTCGCCGAACTCCGTCGCCCTCTGGTGTCCGGCAGCCACGTGGCCATCTCCCACGGCCACCCGGGCCAGCTCACCGGAGACCTG
The DNA here is from genome assembly GCF_020215705.1 of Nonomuraea aurantiaca. Lineage (GTDB taxonomy): Bacteria > Actinomycetota > Actinomycetes > Streptosporangiales > Streptosporangiaceae > Nonomuraea > Nonomuraea aurantiaca. Next base: position 89,598 of record NZ_JAIWNB010000033.1, read on the forward strand.
GCGCAGAAGGGCCGCGAGCTGTACGGTCGCACCCGCCAGGGAGGCGTCGTCGGCCGTACTCGATCGGACATGTCCGCGTGGCTGGAAGGCTTGGAGCTCCTGGATCCGGGCATCGTCCCCCTCCAGGGCTGGCGCCCTGAGGATGACTTCGACCCCGTCCCCGACCTCGCGGAACCCGGCGTCTTCGGCATGGTCGCGAGAGTCCCGTAGGGTGTGGGCGACAGGCCTCAGGTCGTGCTCGTCTCGTGGCATCCGGGCAGCGCACGCGCCCTCGAAATCGGCCGGCCGGCCGCCCGAGTACGACCTGCGCGCCATCCTGGAGGCGATCCTGTACGTCAATCGCACCGGCATCCTCTGACGCTGCCCGCCACACGGCCGCCCCGGCCGACCCGACTGCACCCGCAGGCTGGTTTTGTTCGTGAGAGTTGACTGCAGTTGCTCGCCGGGTGTGACCGCGGCCCTGTTTCGGTGAAGTCGTTGTTCGTGAGTTTTGACCGCACGATGTGTCTTATGGTGACATGCTGGATGCGCTTCGTTATGAAGGAGCATCCCCATGCCCCCTTCGAAGGTCGATCTGTACGCCGCGATCCGGCGAGATGCCCGTGCGGGGATGTCGGGCCGCGCAATCGAGAAGAAGTACCGTGTTGGGCGGCGGGCGATCGTCAAGGCCCTGGCGTCTGCGTGGCCCGAGCCGCGGAAGCAGTTGCCGCCCAGGGCGTCGAAGCTGGACCCGTTCAAGCCGACGATCGATGAGATCCTGAAAGCGGACCTGGACGCGCCGCGCAAGCAGCGGCACACCGTCACGAGGATCTGGCACCGGCTGATGGACGAGCACGGGATGACGGAGGTGTCCTATCCCGTGGTCCGGGCCTATGTCGCCGAGCGGAAGCCGCAGGTCAGGGTTGAGGCCGGCCAGGGCCCGGCCGAGGTGTTCGTGCGGCAGTCGCACCGCCCTGGCGATGAGGCGGAAGTCGACTTCGGCGAGGTCGTGATCCGGCTGGCTGGGGAGGATGTCAAGTGCTTCCTGTTCTGCCTGCGGCTGTCGTTCTCCGGCAAAGCGGTGCACCGGGTCTCCCTGTCGGGCGGGCAGGAGGCATTCTTCGAGGGCCACGAGCACGCGTTCCGCATCCTGGGATGGGTACCGGCCGGAAAGATCCGCTACGACAACCTCAAGTCCGCGGTCGCGCAGGTGATCGGGTTCAGCCGGTCGAGGGTGGAGACTGACCGGTGGACCGCCTTCCGCTCCCACTGGGCCCTGGACGCCTTCTACTGCCGGCCCGGCATCGAGGGCGCGCACGAGAAGGGCGGGGTGGAAGGGCAGATCGGCTGGTTCCGCCGCAACCATCTTGTCCCCGTCCCGGACGTGCCGTCCGTTCAAGCTCTCAACGCGATGATCGACGAGTGGGACGCCGCGGACGAGGCCCGCCGGATCGGCGGCCGGGCGCGGACCGTCGGGGAGTTCCTGGCGATCGAGAGGCCGTTGCTGCGGCCGTTGCCGCAGGAGCCGTTCGAGACCGGCCGCTGGTTCACCCCGCGTGTCGACCGGTTCGCCCAGGTCACGGTCCGCACCAACAAGAAGGGCAACGGGTTTGGCGATCTTCGTGGGGGTTGGGATTGGGGCTAGATGATCCCGATGACCAAGCCTAGCAGTAGGCCTCTTCCTGGTCTTCGACCCGCTGGTGGTCGTCTGCGAGCAGGCCTCCATCAACGGCTACAAGGTCGAGGGGATGCTCGTGCACGAAGATGATGAAGTCCGGAAGCCGGTAGGCCTCAGCGACCGCCGTGTTGATCTTCTTCAGCATCTTCCGCTTGGCGTCGGTATCGGCCCCCTGAGGGACGTGCACCATGAACACGGGCCTGGCCGGTTCCGAGCCGAGGAGCCCGTTCTGGCTCACGCTGTCCAGCGGCCACTCACGCAGGAAGATCCGCGTGTCGTCAGGGAACGGGTAGGCCTCGTGCATAGCTTCGTAGATCGCCTTCACCAGTTGGCGCTTCCTACTGAGGTCAGCGCTGGTAGGTACGTCGAGATACCCGACTGGCATGTCCATGCTCCTTCGGTGGCACGGTGCGCCGGCGGTGTCAGGCCGTCGGCGCGGGGATGAGAAGTCCCGATCCCGGTCATCGACCGGGCCGGGCATCTGGGCGAACACCACGATCGCCGCAGAACGCGACACCCTTATGTCAGTGGAACCGGAACTCTTGCCGGAAAATCTGTCGGTGACCCCGGCTAGCCTCCGGAGACGTGAATCGCACCGACCGGCTCTATGCCCTTGTGGAGGAACTGCGCGCGGTCGCGCCGCGCCGACGCACCGCCCGCGAGCTGGCCGCCCGCTTCGAGGTGAGCGTCCGCACCATCGAACGCGACATCAACGCGCTCACTCAGGCTGGCGTGCCCATCTACGCCGACGCCGGGTGGCGCGGCGGATACACCCTCGACAAGGCCATGACCCTGCCACCGCTGAATTTCACCCCTGCCGAGGCGGCCGCTGTGGCTGTGGCAATCGGCCAGGCCGGCGGCACACCGTTCGCGCACGCGTCGCGCAGCGCGATCCACAAGATCGTTACAGCGATGTCCGCACGCGACGCCGTAGCCGCAGACGATCTCGCCAACCGCGTCCAGCTACTCGACCGGCCAGAACACAAGCCACACCCGGTCCCCATGGTGATCCAAGACGCCATCGTCGACCGCCAGGTGCTGCGGCTCACCTACCTCGACAGGGACGGCACCCGAACCCAACGCGAGGTCGAACCCGTCCGGTTCGCCACCATACGCGGACAACACTGGTACCTGCTCGCCTGGTGCCGACTGCGTTTGGCCTCCCGCGCCTTCCGCACCGACAGGATCGTCCACGCCCAGGCCACCGGCGAGCCCGCATCGCCCCGCCCCCACCAAGACTTCGCACTCCACACCTGCGACCTCATCGACCGCACCCCAACTCTCGAGGGAAACCGACGACCCTGACCTGGCCGCCTCGGAACTGTTGGCGAAGGACAGTGCGGTCACTTCTCGCGAACATCGATCATGCTTACGGCCACCAAGCGCGGTCAAAACTCACAAGCAAGTGCGGTCAGTTCCCGTGAACAAAACCCGCAGGCAGAAGATGGCGTCGTCGACGGTCCAGCACCTTGCCCCTGCCGAGCCGTCCGCACTGCCGCAGGCCAAGGTCCCGTGCCACCGGGTGCGTCATCGACTCTCAGAGCGTCAAGGATTTCGGTGAACGCGAGATGGTCGCTGCACAATCGGTACCTCACTGCAGGAGCGTCGCCGGTGCAAGCGTAGCCACTCGCGGGGCTGTGTGGCGGCACGTGCCCGAGCACGGGGCCGTCAACACCGCCCCTCGGAGATCACGCCAGGTAGCCGCCGTCGATGTCGAGGACGGCGCCGGCGATGGAGGCGTTTGGACCGGCCAGGAGGGCGATAGCCGCCGCGATCTCTTCTGGGGTGCCGAAGCGTCCAATCGTGTTGGCGGCACGTGGGACGTCCGCGAAAGGTGGCGGCCAGGTCGGCCGGCGTGACGGGCATCCTCTCCGGTGCAGGCCGCGATCAGGGCGATGTCGCCGAGCTCGGCCACCTCCCTGAAACTGCCTGCCTGACCGTTCCACTTGCGGGCCAGCGCCTTCGCCTTGCCCGCTGTGCGGCCGGAGACCGTCAACTCGTGGTCGGCAACCGCCCACCGGGCGCCGAGCGTCTGCCATCGACCTGGCACCGCGAACACCGATCGGGGCAGTCGGCGAGCAACACGTCGTGCTCACTCAGACGGCGCCCTCATGCAACCACTCTCCGCGCCTTGCACAGCGCGCCGGCGCCCGGGACGTATGGCTCATGCTTCCCAAGGATCTCCCCTGTCACCAGGTGCCGGACATCGGGGGCAGGGCCGGCTGTTGACAGGGTCGCGGTTGGCGGCCCGTCCATTCCTGGCGTGCAGGACGGCCACAGCCACCGGGCGGTCGTCATGGCCGCCGCCGGCCCGTGAAGATGCTCCGGTAGACCGCGGTGATGACGACGAAGATGGCGGCCGCGACGATCACGGTCGCGATCACGTTGATGACCACGGGTGCGTCCTCGAGGAACCTCTGCTTGACATAGTTGCCGCCGATGATGAGCACCACATAGATGTACCAGGGCGCCCATTTGCGGTCGTTCTCTGTGCCGCTCTTCTTGCCATTCTCGCTCATTTTCTCCCCTGTTCGCCAGTCTCCTTCGACGGTGCGCGCCCTCGGCGCCAGGTGGTCCGGCCCCCGCTTCGGACCGATGGCCGCCGACTCGGCCGGCAAAATTCTCCTGCGCTCTCCCGCCGCCACTCTGCCGAAATGTATTCAGTCCCTCATACGAGTATGGTCGCGCCAGTATGACGGCGCCTATCGGCGAGTCGGACGAGTGCGCCTCATCACTTCGTATGATGTGCCTGCACGGCCGGCTGTGCTGGGATGAACGTGTGCTCCCTCGCACCACGCTCACGACCATACGGTTGCGGAACCTGCCGGAATGGCAGCAGGATCTGGCCATCACCGCAAGCTCGGTCGGGATCGGCGTTCTCCTCCTGGTGATCGGCTGGTCCCCGGTGTTCGAGAGCGGCCTGGCGCCGCCGCAGTGGTTGCATCCGGTCCTGTTCGGGTGCGTCTGCGTCGTGGAGTTGTTCCGGCGTCGAGCACCGGTCACGGCGCTCACCATCGGGTTCGCGCTGCTGGCCGCCGACAGCGTTTTCGGCGCGAGCATGGCGGTGCTGATCGTGTTCGCCGATCTGCTCTACGCGGCGACGTTGTACGGCCCGCGGCAGCTCAGCCGAGGCATGGTCCCGATCACCTCGGCCATCACGATCGCGTCGATCGGCGTCATGACGGTGCTCACGCCGAACGTACGGACGGCCGTCGTGACCGGGCTGGCGGTGCTGCCGTTCCTCGTCATCCCCATGTGGTGGGCGACGATCCTCCGGCAGCACAAGGAGATCGCCAGTGCTGAGCGCAGGAACGCGTCGCAGTTGACGAGGATCAGCGAGCTGGGTCAGCGGGCGGCAGTCGCCGCTGAGCGCGCGAAGATGGCGCGCGATCTGCACGATGTGATCGCCGGGCATCTTTCCGCAATTGCCCTGCAGTCCGAAGCCGTCCTGTCGCTCGGCAACGCCTCCCCGCAGGCCTCGCGGTCGGTGCTGACGTCGGTACGGGAGAACAGCGTGCGCGCGCTGGAGGAGATGCGTGCAATGATCGAACTGCTGCGCGCCGACGGGAGCGGCAGTGATGAGACCCTCGCCCCGGCGGGACTCTCCGAGCTGTCGGCCCTGGTGGAATCGGCGCGAGCGACCGGGATGGACATTGAGGTGCATTCGGATATCGACGAGTCGGTAACCCTGCCGGCGGCGGTCAACCTCACGGCGTACCGGATCGCCCAGGAGGCCTTGACCAACGCGATGAAGCACGCACCGCAGGCGTGGGCACGGGTGGAGATCCGGCTCGTCGACGGCGCGCTCACCGTCGAGGTGGTCAACGATCTGCCCACCGCGGCCGCGAGCGGCACCGGCACCGGGTTGCTCAACATGCGGGAGCGCGCGACCGCGGTCGGGGGGTCCCTGGCCGCCGGTCCGTCGGACGCGGGCTGGCTGGTACGCGCGGTTCTGCCCATCATGCAGGCGAGGTCATGAGAGTCAAGGTTCTGATAGCGGACGACCATGCCGCCATACGCGCCGGCCTGGTTCTGCTCCTGGACAACGCGCCCGGCATCGACGTGGTGGGTGAGGTCGCCGACGGCGCGTCCGCCATCCGCCAGGCAAGGGCACTGCGGCCGGACGTGGTGTTGATGGACCTGCGGATGCCTGGGATGGACGGCATCACCGCCACCCGCACGCTGGTTGCGGAGCAGCTGTGTCAGGTACTCGTGCTCACCACGTTCGACCTCGACGAGTACGTCTACGCGGCGCTGCGCGCGGGCGCCGCGGGCTTCCTGCTCAAGACTGTGGAGGCAAGCCGCCTGGTGGAGGCGGTGCACCTGGTCGCCGCGGGAGAGGGTGTGCTCGACCCGCAGGTCACGCGCAAGCTGATCGGCGCGTTCGCCACGCTGAAGCCGCCTGCCGCCAAACCCGCGGTGAGCCTGGACGAGCTCACCGATCGAGAGCGTGATGTGTTCGTCTGCCTGGGCAAGGGCCTGTCCAACGCGCAGATCGCCGCAGAGCTCTTCATCAGCGAGACCACCGTGAAGACCCACGTGTCGAAGGTGCTGTCGAAGCTGCAGCTGCGCTCTCGCGTCCAGGCGGCCATCGTCGCGCAGGAAAGCGGCTGGCCGGGGACCGCAGCCGGGGGCGCGGGGGTTCCGCTGCTTGACAGGCCGGAGGGCTGCGGCTCGGTTCGGTAGCCGACGCCGTGGACACTGCGTGGACCAATGTCCGCGCATCTGGCCGGCCGGGACCCAAGGCCCTGCCCGCGGCCATGGAGTCCCCTCGCGACCTGGCCGGCACATGGCTGACTGTCATCACGGCCCGGTCGGTCCTGGTTCCTCGGCTCCACCGATGTCAACGGTTACGACTCCGCCCTCGCTCACCGCGGCCCCTCGGGCTGCGCATCGGCCGCAACAGCACTTGAGCGAACCGCTCGTGAGCCCTTGGAGGAATGCCGCGAATCAACCGACAGTGGCAGGAATCATTCTTGCCAGCCACACCGGATACCGCCGACTATCAGTATGCCCCTTCTCTTGGGGCATGGCAGGGAAGAAACAAAGCGGTGCGGTGGGGGCGAACGCCTCGTCCTTGACAGGGCGGGACGCTCGCCCCCGGCTCATATACCCGTCTATCCCTGTCGATATGGCCGATCCAGCTAGGCCCCTGACGAAGATCGGCCTCGTGGGGTGATCCCGTCCATCTGATGGCGCGGCTCTGCCGTGTCCTGCCTTTCCTGAACGGCAGCATCAGCCAGAAGTCTCGTGATGTGGCGGCGATCGTCCACGGTGACCCGGTGCACCTCTCAGGCTCCCAGCACCTCAGCCTGCTCGGGCACCGATGCCTCTCGCGGACGTACCGGGTGGTCAATGGCGGCGACGGCCGCTGCCTGGCGGTACGGCGGGCGCCACAGGAACGGCGGGTATGAGATCGCCGAACCACGGACGCCGCACCCGGCCGGCGAAGCCGCCGAGGACATGCGCTCCAGGCTACGTCGGCGGCAGCTCACTCAGCGTTTCGTAACCCCATGAGCACGTCACTGTGCAAGGTGATTCTGGCCGTCCTCGGCCGGCCGCTCCTAGTGTCGGGAGACACCATACAAGCTGGTCGATGGAGCCCATCATGTCCCATCATCTCGACTCACCGCTCGCTCGCCAGGACCCGCGCCTCGATATCAGCGACGTCTACCTTTTCCGCGGCACCACGGGAACCGCGTTCGTCATCAACGTGAACCCCCTGTCCGGTGCTGGAGCGTTTCATCCCGAAGGCCGGTACGAGTTCAAAATTGACACCGACGGCGATGCCGTCGAGGATCGCACGTATTGCGTCACCTTCGGCGAGCTCGACGGCGACGGCTGGCAGGCTCTGGAACTGCGCCGGCTCGACGGTGAGGACGCGCGGGACCGTGATGCCGCCGGGACCGTACTGGTTCGCGGCCGCACCGGCACGAAGCTGGGCGCCGAGAGTGGCGTGCGAATCTGGGCCGGTCCCGCGGCAGATCCGTTCTACATCAACGGAGCCGTGGTCGGCGCCGTCAAGGACGCGGTCATGAACGGAACCGCACTCGATGTGGCCGCGATCGACTATGAGCAGCCGGCGAACCTGTTCGCAGGCACGAACGTGAACGCCATCGTCCTGGAGATTCCCGACGAGGACTTCGAGGTCGCCGTCATCGGCTTCTGGGGGACGACGGCTCTGGCCACCGACGCCGGCGGCTGGCGGCAGATCAACCGTTGTGCTTATCCGCTCGTGAACACCATCTTGTATCCGGACGACTCACAGCAGGCCAGCGACTACAACACCACCCAGCCCAGCCAGGACCCAGACCTGTACGGGCCACTCGTGCACGATCTCGTGAGCAAGGCCGTCGCCGCCGCGCACACCAGCGACGACCCTGCCGCGCACGCGAGCCGGGTCGTCGGTGAGATCTTCCCTGACATGCTCCGTTACGAGCTCGGGACCGCTGCCGGGTTCGGCTTCGCCGCCCGCAACGGTCGTGGCCTGGCCGACTGTGCGGCCGAGGTGATGTTCGCGCTGGTGCTCAACAGGGCCGTGCCGCTCGGCCTCGACAGCCGATCGATCGCCGTGGCGCCGGGCCGTGGTTTCCCCTACCTCGCCCCTCCCGTGTAGTGCTAGGCCGTCGTGAGCAATCAGCTGTGACGTGCGGGAGCCGTTGCAGCGCATGACCTGCTCGTTCGTGGCCTTGTTCGCGTGGCGGGCACTACTCTGAACCCGAACCATCGGGGTGTCATCAGACACGAGGTGAGGTGCCGATGCCCACGGTCAGCACGTTGGCGGGCCGGTCCGAACTCGGGATGCGGCTTCTCACGCACGGGCCCGCCAGGACGCGGCAGATCGACTCTGCGCTGATCGTTGAAGGGGACTTGTCCGCTTGGGGCGGAGCCGATCCGGAGATCTTCCGGCGAACCCTCGTCATCCTGCCCTTCGCCGGGTTCGAAGGGCGAGCCGAGGACACCATGCGACGGCTGGGCGGTGTGGGCGCCGCGGGTGTGGTCCTCGCCGTCGGCCTGGGTGGGGAATGCTCGCCGGACGCCGAGGTCCTGGCCGCCTTGGCCCGTGAGCACGGCACGCCGCTGCTGCTGTCAGCGAGCGAGCCGCATCGTGTATGGGCGGCGACCATGCAGATCATCCGCGAGGAACGCGAGCACGCGACCACTCACCTCAAAGAGATGCAACGAGAGGTGACGCGTCCGGACGGCCTGAGTCACCTGCTGCGCTGGCTTGCCCGGCAGGTGGGCGGCAGCGTCGTTCTGCTGGACCTGGCTGGTAGGCCTCGCCACGCCTTTCCATCGCTCCCCGAGGACGTGATGGAGCAGGCCGCGGGCGATATCCGCCGGGTGATGAGCGGTGAGGCGGGTGCCGCCGCCGCGGATGTCGAGGCGGGTGTGGTCCACGTCCAGTCGATCGGTGAGGGCGGCCACGAGGCGACCCTCGTCGTGGCGCGGGCGCACCGCTTCTCGGCATCGGTACGGAACCTGATCGGCGACGCGTCCCGGCTGCTGTCGCTGAGCTGGAGCGTGGAGGAGTCCGGCCGTCGGCGACGCGATGTGGACCGGGCGGAGGCGCAGACCCGCGAGGCGGTGCTTCACCTCCTGCTGACCGGTCAGATGGAGGCCGCGCACCGCGTCGCGGAGACCATGGGCCCGAGGCTCGCGGACGAGGTCCGCGTCTATGTCGTGGAATGCCCGGAGCAGATCAGGGATCGATCGGTGGCCGAGTGTGACCGCGCGTCACAGGGCACAGCCTGGATCGTGCGCTGTCCCGTCTACGCCCGCCATGTCATCGTGCTCGCGCCGGCGCAGAGGGGCGACGATATGGAGCAGGCACTCCGGCTTTACGCCGGCCGATCGGCGGACATTCATGTCGGGCGCGGCGGGAGCGTCGCGCTGCGGGATCTGGCGTCCGGCTACCGGCAGGCGTTCCACGCCCTGGCGACCGCGCGGGGAAGAGACGAGCACTACGCCGATTTCAACCCGAGAGGAGACCTGGCCGCTCTCGTGCGCGGCCGCGGGTACGCGTGGGCCGGAGCGCTGCTCGAGCCGCTGCACACCTACCGGCCGGCCCGAGTTCAAGATCCTGACGCGGCCGTGCTGACCTCCACAGTCCGGTCCTGGCTCGACTTCCACGGCGGCGCCGCGCGGCAGCTGAAGATTCATCGCAACACGTTGTCGGCTCGGCTGCGGCACATCGAACGCCTTCTCGGCCGCTCCTTGGACGACCTCGCGACGCAGGCGAAGCTGCACCTCGCGCTCTGCGTACTCGAGGGGCCTGGAGGAGCCGGCGGCGAAGGGACCCTCGATGCGCTCCTCGACACCGCGGACGTGCGCGATTGGGCCGCACTGCAAGTGTCTCCGCTGGCGAGTCGCGAATTGGTGCCGTCGCTTGCGACCTTGCGGGTATGGCTGGGCAACGATGCCCGTCTGGAACCGACCGCCTCGGCGCTCGGCATCTCGGCACCCGGTGTGCGCAAACGCCTGACCCGGATCGAGGAAGTACTCGGACGGTCATTGCTGGACAGCCCCTCTGCGCGCTACGACCTGTGGTTCGCTATGCGCGTGTTCGACGCCTGTGACGTGCCCACCGCTGGATGAGACCAGAGATTGGTGTCCGGAGTCGTCCTACGATCGGCGCGTCGGTGGCGACACTGCCTTCCGCTGATCTCCACGCCACAATTGGGCATGACGAGTGGGCATGACGAGACTCTTCTCGCGGTCCTTGCCCCGTTGGCATGTTGATCAGCGCGCTGCCGGTCCTGCTCTCGCCATCGCCGGCATGACCGAGCCGGTCTCTTGCGGCCACCATGTCGCGCCCGCGGCCTCGGAGTGTGCACCTCGCCGTGGGAGAGGAGGTGTACGGCTACAAGAGGCCGGGCGACGGGACCTGCCGACGGCGATGCTCCGACGAACATCATCAGCACCACCCGGGCGGCGGAGCCGTTTCCCACGCCGACGCAGTGATCCTTCCGGCCACGGCACAAGTGGACCTGAAGCGGTGGAGGTCAGCGCACGGCCGCGCCGTCATGCCCGGACCTCTGACCCGTACGGCGACCGTTGATTCTGGTAGCCGCTCTGGCGCGGGGGAGAGTGATTCCAGTCGAACTCCGCCTGATCCATGCCGGTGACCGCTGATCGGGTACGCCGGGGCCTTCCCGGCGTACCCGATCACCTCAGAAGCTCAGCTCGCCTGCCTGAACTGGAACAGCAGAGAGCCGTTGAGCCGCCAGCCGGGCTCCTTGACCAGGATGCTGTCTTTGTGCGCTTCGACGGCGAGGCGCCACCTGCCATCGCTGGACAGGCGGAACACCTTGACGTCACCGCCCGCGGTGGTCGAGGAGGGCGCGTAGCCGAGCACTCCTTCGCTGCGGAAGTCGCCCGAGGCGACCAGGCTGTCGCGCTCGGTGATCGAAGCGGTGACGATGTAAGACGCCTTCTTCAGATAGCGCAGCCGGTACAGCGGCTTGCCGCCCGCGAACGGCGCGGGGGACAAGTAGTACATCGGGGTCGGCGTGACCGTCCAGCCGCGCTTGGCGATGGCGTTCTCCTTCTCCGTCTCGCTGGCGGTGTAGAAGTAGCCGCCGTCCTTGGTCAGCAGTTCGTAGACCTTGACCCGCTGCGCGAGCGTCGCGGTGCCCGAACTGCCCTTGTCGGCGGTGCCGGCGGTGGCTTGCGTGGCGGCGACGCCGAGGGACAGCGTGGCGCCCAGCGCCACCGCCAATCCCAGGCTCACGGGACGGAGCGTCCGGCCCAGCGAAATGGCCATGGAGGTATTTCCCTTCGAGTAGCTCTGTGTGGACTGCTCGCCGGTGTTGCGGTATCGGCATGCGATGGGGCAACAGGGGGCTGCAGGTCGGCAACACCCTATGGAGCGGCCACACTCGGGAAACCTCCGCTGCGGATCATGGCAGGATCACGCTCCTGTTTGGCGCGACATCACTCCCCGCGCGGGGTGAGTGCCCTGTCACGAAGTGCAGGAGGTACCCTTCTGCAGGTTGAGGTGGTCGTGGATGAGCCCGAGGTACAGGCATCCGTCCTTGGCGTTGGGCTCGATGATGCCTCCCTCGTGCCATTCGTTCCAGGCGTAGATGCTCACGAAATTGTCCACGGCGGAGATGTGTCGGGAGTTCGCGATGTCGGCACGAATCTGGTTCAGGCCCTGGGAGAACAGCGTGGGGGTCTGGTCCTGGTAGTAACGGATCCTCGTCCGGTCCGGGATGAGGTGCGGGTAGCGGGGGCGCTCGTCGAACCCGGCGGCCGCGCAGCGCATGAACTGCCGGGGAGTGGCGCCGAAGTAGGCGGGCATCGCGGCCACGTAGTCGGTGTAGCTCTTGACATGGTCGATGCGTACGCCGCAGTAGGCGCCGTCGGCGCCCCATCGGGTGGGCGCGGCCGTGTCGAGCATGGCTTCCCAGTATCCGAGGACGAGCACGTCCTCGTTCAGTATGGCCCTGGCCTGCCGGCGGACGGCGTCGACGAAGGAGCGCGTGTCGGCGTCGCTGCCGTCGCCGAGCCCGCGCCGGTCGCACAGTCCCAGGACGAGCCGCCCGTCGTTGGCGCGCAGGTAGTTGGGCTGGTTGAAGAACGTGTCGGCGAACCGTTTGGCCACGGTGGTGTAGTCGCTCGTGGGGATCTGGAGGCCACCCCATGGATGGGCGCATACGGTGAGCGCGAAGTCGATGGCGGTCCGGTTGCGGGCTTGGGCGAAGGCGGCCAGCGATGCCTCGAACTGTTTGGGGGAATTCTGCCGTGCGGTGTTCCAGTACCAGTAGAACTGGAAGAAGTCGAGTCCTGCTCCGGCGGCCTGTTCGATGTGCTTCTCCAGGGTTTCCGGCCGGGAATCATCGTAAAACCCGATCTCGGGTTGTAGATGGGAGAAGTCCTCGTTCCACCCCTGGGTGTTCTTCGGTACGGCTGGGTCGGCGCCGGAGAAGTCGCGTACGCCGCCCCACCAGTCGCCCTCGCGCCCGAAGACGTTCTTCGTGGCGGTCATGACACTTGTGGATTGCGGGTTGAACGTGCCGAAATAGATCGCCCCGGTGCGGATCCACTCCGGGTGCCCCCAGCCGAGCGGCCCGTCGATCCGGTATCCGGCGGCCACCAGCTCCTGGCTGCGGTTCTCGAAGGCCACTCGCCATTCTCCCCACCTGCTGAAGCGCATCAGCCGTTGCGTGCCGGACGCGCGCTGCTGCCCCAGGTGACCGGCGATGCCCTCGTAGGCGAACCGTCCGCCGGCCAGGAGGTTGTCCCGCTCAGCGGTCGATGCGGTGAGCAGGTAGGAAGATCCGGTACGAAGCCGGTAGACGGGCTGGGAGCCGGTGAAGGCGGTTGTGCGCCAGTAGCCGACCTGCCCGCGCTGATGGGTGAACCCGTACAGGTTCACCGCCTCGGTCGCCTCACTGGTCGACAATGTGTACAGTCGGCCGTGTCCGCCCGGGGCCAGCAGTTCCATCATCGGGACCGGGTCGGTGATCTGGGCCGCCGCCGCAGCGGCTTCCGCATTGATGCCCGGCGTGGGGGGGCCGGCCACCAGCAGGGCGGCCGCGATCGTCATCGCGGCCCCTGCCCTCCAGAAACGTCGCACAGGACCCCGCTCGCTCGACTCGTAGTGATCGCCGAGATTAGCGGATGCCAGGCGCGGCGCGGAGGCAGTCGTCGGGGAAGGCCGCGGGTCGAGTTCCAGGGCGAAGCAGGCGATCTGCTGCCGCTCCACGGCCTGCCGTGGCTCGTCCGAGCTTGCCAGCGGGCAGAGGTGGCAGGAGTGCCGCGTCCGGAGGCAGCGATACTCGTGGCGAAAGATGGCGGAAATTCAGCGCCATATGGCAGTAAGAAGTTTGGTGAATACAGGGGCTTGCAGGGCGGCTACGCCCCCTTCCAGAATCCGAAGGATTCTTGCCTATCAGGCGTGGCGTGGCGCGGCGTCGGCTCACCGGCCTCGGGTACAGCCGCCGTTGCGGAACACATCATCACCGTAAGACAGTCGACGACCCTCCTCCGGTGAGAATGGCGATCTCCCCGGTCATGGTGGCGGCGCCATCCGAGGCGACGAACGCGGCCATGACGAAACGCCCGGCGGTGGTCCGCCGGGCGTTCGCCGTCATCTCTTCGGTGTGGATCGAGGATCAGCCGCCCGGCTGCACGACACCGTTGACCGTCAGCTTGTACGGCGCGTACTGCTGTACTTGCTCGGTCGGCTCGTCGTTGGCGACGATCGCCACCACTGTCGGGAACGCCTTGAACGGCGCGAGCTGCAGTTCGTTCAAGTTGATCGAACCCTGGCCGTTGTACTCCACCTGCCGGACGGTCGTCTGCTCGCCGTCCATGCCGACCAACCGCACGTTCCAGTTGCCGACCGGCGTCGGGTAGATCTCCGACGGCGAGTCGAACGGCTCCAGGCTGGATCCGTCGCTGACCGTCGTCCCGCCGACCTTCACGTCGTCGACCGACAGTCCGCCCTCGTTGACCCCTCCGTCGCTGACGTAGCGGAAGCCGAGCAGGATCTCCTGGCCGGCGTAGGCGGACAGGCTGTAGACGTGCGGCTCGAACCCGGTCGTGGTGCCGTTGAGCCCGGGGCCGAGCGGCGCGGCCACGGTCTTGTCACCGGGGATGGCGGTGTAGGTCTTGCCGCCGTCCGTGGAGACGACCACGTAGGCGTAGTCGAAGCCGGCCTCGGCGCCGTACTTGGCCAAGAAGCGCAGCGTCGGATCGGCGGCTGGCACCGTCACCTTGGCCACGGCCGTGGCGTTGAGGTTGGTCTCGTTGCCCGACCACAGCACCGGGTTGCCCTGCCTGTCGGGGTCGTTGGCGACGACGGTCCAGGCCAGCGGGATGGACGGCAGCGTCTTGGCCCCCTGGAACGACAGGGAGCGCAGCACGTCGCCGCCCAGCCTGCGCACCGGCACGAAGTCCGCGCCGTTCGGCGCCGCGCCGGGGGTGGCGTAGGCGGCCGGGTTGGCCAGGTTGAGCTCCGAGTTCAGGCTCGCCGAGGTCACCCGCTCACGCGGCACGCCCGTGATCGTACCCTTGGCACTGTCGAGCAGTCCGTCCACCAGTGCCATCGTCTGGAAGTCGTGCAGCACCTGGTACAGGTCGGTGTCGCCCAGCGCCGCCTTCAGGCTGGCCAGTCCCTGCAGGTCGCCGTCGCGGTGCAGCCTGCTCATGAACGCGTCGCCGTACCGGTCGTAGAGGAACACCATGAACGCGTAGGCCTGGCCGTAGTCGGCCAGCAGCGCGTCCGGGTTGGCCTCACCCCAGAGGTTGAGCGAGTTCTCCGGGCCGCCGCAGTCGCGCGGGTTGGGATTGTGCGGTGTCTGCACCACGCCAAAGCCCTGCCAGCAGACGATGTGGCTGTCGTTGCCCGGCTCGTCCACGCGAAGGCCGGCGTCGACGTACCCAGTGAGGGTCTGCGCGAAGTCCGACAGGCCCTCGTTCAGCCACGTGGTCTCGAACGGGTCGGTGTAGTAGTGCAGCAGGTGCTGGTACTCGTGCGCGAACGTGCTCTCGTACAGGTACGGCCGTGCCCCCCGCGAGGTGCACGGGTCGCCGGTCGGCTCGTCCGGCGGGTTCGCGCCGGTGCGATGCAGCCAGTCGAAGGCGTCGATCGTCATCACGTTGCGGTCGAACTGGTCATTGAGCGCCGCGGAGAAGAAGCCCGCGATGTACGTGGGGGCGGCGGGGAAGGTGTAGAAGTTGGCGTCCCTGACGTTGTCGACCAGCGTCACCGTTCGGTCGCCCGCGCCCGTGTAAACGCCGCCGTTCCCGTTCTCGTCCGGGCCGAGGGTGGCGTTGGTGCCGTCGCGATCCGGCGCCGTGCTGAAGGCCTCCGACAGCTTCGGGTACATGGTGGTGTCGAACTGCTCGGCCATGTCCGTCACCTGCGCGTCGGTGATCTGCACGCTCGAGGCGCCCCGGCAGTCGCCCTCGGGGAACGCCAGATCATTGGCGACCCAGATCTCGATCTTGTCGCCGATCGCACGAAGCGTGTAGTCCTTGCGGTAGAGCGTGCCGTTATGGTCGTCCAGGCCGAGCCACTGTCGTACGGTGCCGACCGGCGGCGTGTCCGCGGCCTTCGCCGTGGCCTTGCCGCTCTTGCCGTCCTTGTAGGACGAGGGCACCTTGACCGGCTTGCCGTCCAAGGTGAAGTCCTTGCGAGTGAGCTCTCTTGTGTCGCGCGGGACGGGCGCCGGTGCGGCCTCGGCCGCCGCCGCAGGTAGGGCGGTCAGCGACGGTAACAGGAGAAGCGTGCATGCTAATGCGATGATTCGGCTGCGCGCCATAAACCTTTCCTTGTGATCGGTGCGGACGAAGTGAAATCGTGCCGTGCTTACGGTGCTCCGGAGACCGTCGTGGCCGGTTGAATTGCCCAGAGAAAACAAACTCTTTGGCACAGCCGTCCTGATCAGCCGCAGCAGAGAATTCGAGAGCAGATTACTCGACGTGATGTAATGGCCTCCACAGGAAAAGATGCCAATATTCGAATGATTACAGACAGCGGCGTTCAGCGCGGTTGTCGGTGCAACCGTGCGCCGTACTGTTCGAGGGCGTGCCGCAATCTGACAAGTGTCCAGGTCGTGGACACTCATGGCGTCGGCAGAAAAGCGGCGATCACTGGCAGGAATCGGCGTTGCAGGTGGAGATCGGCTGTGGTTAGGATCATCAGCGTCTTAGGTCGACGGCCCGGGAAGGGTAGTGCGGAAGAAATGGTCGCGCGTATCCCGCATATGCCCACCCGGCTTCCGATGACTTAAGGCAACTTCCCGGGAGCAGCGCCGGGTGGGGTGATAATGAGCGGCCTGGATGTGAATCCCCCTGAGCGTCCGGGCCGCTCTGCCTACCCGAAGGCGTCCGCGGGGCGCCTTGGGCGGTCTGCTCGACGCTCACCGTCGTTCGGCACTCGCTCGGGACCGCCGCAGAAGGCTCCGGCCACGTCGAGCATGAACATCATCTCAAAGACCTCGCCCCTGCGATCCTTCCGCGAGTGTGACGAACGGCGAGAGGTGCCGCCTGGACGATCGCGGATGGCGTCACTGGCCGATGACATCCGCTGGGTCGGCTTGACGGTCACGTGGCAGTCCCGCTCTGACCAGTACGAGCGCTGTCGCGTACGTCAGCCCGGTAGGCGGCGGGCAGCAGGGGAGCAGGCCCTATCAGGGCAGTGCCGAACCCGGCCGCCGAGACGGTGACCAGCACGGAGGCGGCCACGGTTGTGCTGCGCGCGGCCGCGGCCGCCGCCGCGAACCCGCCCAGGACGCCGTAGACGGCAAGGAGATCCAGCAGCCGCCATGCGTCCAGGGGCCCGGCTTCGCCAGTGGGCGATGGAAGCGATGACGTCCAGACGAAGGTGAGCCCCCTGCCATGTTGAGCGTCGGCGGGAGGGCCACCATGAGCCCCGCCAGCGTCACGCGCCAGTGCCTGCGCCTCAGGGGTGAGCGATCGTTCAGAGGCTGCTGTCCTAGCTGGTCACTGATCCATGTGACGAAGCAGATCGACAGGAGTGGATCATGAGGGACTCGACGCGATACAGGCTGGCATGGCAGGTGCCGCTCGACGAGGGCGAGAACTGCCCTCGTCCATCGTTTCTGTGCCATTCATCCCGGTCGTTCCGGAGAGCGGGGAGATGCGGATGGTCACAGCCCTTGGCCCACACTCTGCCGGCGCTCCGCCGTTCCCGGAACAGCACCAGAAGGTGTCGGCCATCTGATCAGGGATGCACCACTGTCAATCCCCTGGAATCGTGGAGACGGTCCATGCCACAGCGGTCCTCAGCAGGGCCGATGAGGCTCGTCTCTTCTCGATCATGTGACGTTCGAATCCACCGGCGCGCCGGGAGACATGGTCAGCCAAGACCCTTGCCGTCCCGCTGAACGCCGGCAGCAACACCATCCGCCGGTTCAGTGGACCAGCCTGCTCGTCGCCAGCGGGGCCGACCATCTGGCGGCGAGTCACTCGAGGGGGCGCAGAATGCCGTCGGCAGTGACCGTCTGCTCGCCGTAGCGCTCGTCGAGCCGGTCGCGCAGGTCGTCGCCGGCCACCCAGATGCCGGCCGTCACGCGGTTGGCGCGCTCGTCCACCGCCACCGAGACGAACTCCTCCTCGCACTGCAACTCCTCCTGAATCCCTTGCAACTCGGCATAGGTGTGCGATGGCGTCCCGTGGAGTGGTGTAACTACGTGATCGACGGTTGCGATTCTGAGTGCGTGGTGAGCTCGGCCGGGTCGCGTGCAGCGCTGCCGGTGTGGAGGTCGGCCATGGAGGTCTCCGACAGGTA
>NZ_JAIWNB010000034.1 GCF_020215705.1 Nonomuraea aurantiaca
GAGCCATCGTGAGCGTGTCCTTCCGGGAAGAATGAGCGCTTCCCTTCGACCGTCACACGATGGCTCACCTTCTGCCAGACCTCGGTGACTGATCGTCACGAACTACACCACTCGATGGGACGCCATCCGCTGTGTTGGCCAGATCGCTCCGGATGACATAACCATCCGGACAATCCATGCCACGCGAACCTCCCCAGGCCACCAGTTTGCAGGCACGCGTGTCAGGCCGGAGGGGGAAGCCGGAAACCATCCGGAGATCCGTAATGACGGCAACGTCTCCGGCCTACAGGCCAGAGCTCGAACCGTCAGGAGATTCCACAGTGTTTGATCATCCGTTCCTGCACCGCCTGGTCCGCACTGTGATCACCGCAGCCGTCCATGGAACCGTAACCGCCGTTGTGTCCGCTCCCATCACTCTGGCTATCTGGTGGATCACTCAGCGTTAACCAGCCAAACGGGATACAACAACATGAACCCGGGAGCGGCGGTCAGCCGCTCCCAATTGGGGGGGCACAGCCTGGGCGCCGAGTATCGATAGCTCACATCACTTCGCATCCGTGAGCTGCCGCACCACCGTCACCGACAAGCGAGCCGCATCCGCATCCGGCCTAGTTCAGCGCCAATCGAAGCCGACAGCATCATCCCAGATCCCCCGCCAAACCAGCGTTCTTGATCCAGCGTCCCCAACGAGGACTACGTGAGAACTGCGTAGCGATGACCTTCCCGGACGGGAGAGCTCCATCCGGGCGTCGGTTCTCCTGCGCCCAACGCCAGGCAGAGCGATGAAGACTCGTGATCTCGTTGTCAGGGCGCCCGGCTCGGTCCACAGGCAGAGCCAGAGCGCCACAGGTCTCGTCTCCGGCCTCAGGGACGTCCGACCCTCCGGCCGCAAGCGTCTCCTCGCGCTCCTGCACACGGCTAGAGGTCGCTGACAACCGACGGACCTGGGACATCAACAGCTCATAGCTGCCGATAAGAGCGGCACTCGGCCAGGCAGCGATGATGCGGCCGATCATGCTGGGCTCGGCAACCGCGATGTTCGCGCCGAGACTGGCCAGGCTGGCGACCACGAGAAGGCCCCAAGCCAGTGCGCCGCCGCGAGAGCCGTACCGGTTGGCCAGCAGGATGGACATCGACGCGACAACGATGGCGCCATCCACCGCGAGCGGGATGAGCACCGCCGCGAAATGGTCCTCACCATGACGCAGGCACAGTTCATGCATGTGACGGAAAGAGACGACGGCCGCGATCCCGGCCAGCAACACAACCCCGCCGATGGTCGTACGCTGAATGTGACGCACCGCAAGAAGGCTCGGCTCCACCATTCACCCCTGTCCCAACAGGAACTTGGTGGTGAGAGTGAAGTGGTGTGCAATTGGTTCGACTCCCCCCTCGGACACCAAAGAAGCCCCGAGAATGTGCAGGTCACAGGCTCGGGGCATCTTCATTTCTGCCTCCAGAACGAGCCGTGATACTCCGCTGATACTTGTGGGTCCGAGGCACGCGGGTCACGCGCTCTAAACCAGGGCCGCGAACCAGTCGGCGGCCTCTCGCTGATTGCCGGGCATAACATGAGCGTAGACCCGGAGAGTGATGGCTGGGTCGGCGTGACCGAGGCGCTCGGCGACCATCTTCAATGGCTTGCCGCCCGCGATGAGGATCGTGGCGTGGGTGTGGCGGAGGTCGTGGACGCGGATGCGGCAGCGCCTCGCGCCCTCGTACGCGAGGCGTGGCTGACCCAGGCGTCGCCTATCGGAGCGCCGCTCATGCTCATCGGCTTCTGGCCGCTCGCCGTAAGGAGTACAGGTAATGGGTGGTCCTGCCAAGCTCACCCCCCGACCTCGAGGCCGGCCATAACGCGGCCGTCGTCGAGGGCATCGCCGAGGTGAAGCAGCGCCGCCAGGCGCAGAACAACCCTCAAGGGCGGCCAGCGGGTGAACTGGCCGCCGGCTAACAGCAGAAACGTAGGTAGTTCTGCAGGTCGCCGAGTATGCGCGCCGGGCCTCATCCGGGGCCGGACATCGCGAGCAGTTGTTCGAGCATGGCCCTGTAGTCGCGAAGAGCCAGCCTGAGCTGCTCGGTGTCGCTCTGGTCGGCGTTCTTCCACCGGTCGCGCAACTCGCTCGTGCGCGTGGTCAGCGAGCCGGTGAGCGTGATGACGATCTCCTCGACCAGCCCATCCGCCCGCTCCATCGCCTCACGCGGGTCGTCCACGAACGTGGCCTGCAGGTCTCGCCAGCGCGTGTGCGCCTGGTCAAGATCCTGGTCGAACAGGGCAGGGCTCTGTGGGGGTACGGCATGCGCCCGGGCGGGGGCGGGTTCGGGCTCGACCGGCACGTCGGCGGCGTTGGGGCCCGTGGACCGCCTGTCCTGGATTCCGACGTCGGGGTCGGTTGGACCCTGGGCCTGGTGGCCCGTCGGCTCCTCCACCGAGCCGGGGGCATTCCCGTGGGTCTGTTCCTGTTGCAGGTTGTGCGCAGGGCCAGGGCCCTTCATCGGGGTGTCGCCCTCGTACACCGTGGTGTCGCGCTGCCGCGGCGATTGCAGATCTTCGTCTTCGTGCTTGCGCGGGTCCATGTCGTCACCGTCCTCCGGGATCGCGACGGAGGGTGCGTTCGTCTTGGTCATCGCGGCCCGTCGCCGCATCGCGGCGGGAGGCGCGGTCGTTCACCGGCGATTCGCCGAGGAGTTCCTCGAACAGAGAGCGGTAGTGGACCATCGCCTGGCGCAACTCCTCCGTCGAGGCCTTCTTCGTGGCCACACGGCCGCTGATCTCATGGGCTTGCCGGTAGTGGTCAAGGGTGTCGCCGTGTCCCACCGAAAGGTCGGACACCCGCTGCTCGAAGTCCTCGATCGGGTAGCCGCGCTCGGCCATGACCGCAGTCACCAGCTGGTCGGCTTCTGTCACCGCGAAACCTGGAGCATCGACGAAACGCTCCTGCACCTCGGTCCAGCGCACGGCATAGGTCTGCCGGCTCTCGGGCGCCAGCGGTCGGATGTCGAGCTCGGCGACGCGCTCCTCACGGGCGAGCAACTCCTGTTCGGCCGCGCCCCTGTTCTCTTGCCCAGCCAGCGTGCGTTCGTATTCCGGGCCGAACCGTTCACGGAGGCGGCTACGGCGCTGATGCCGTAGTGCGAGATACGCGACTGCGGCGATGGCCACCACCACTACCACGACGACGGCCACCCAGATCAGAGTCCCGGCGGTCATGTGACGCCTCCTCATCTGCTGTTGAGATCACGGCTGCCCTGGAGACGCCGCTCGAAACGCCCAGGTCAGCCCACTTGGGTTGCCGGTAGCCGAAGGCCTCTGCCCGAGGGCTTTTCTCGTCCCGCTCACACGGTTCGCCCGTGCACATAGCACCATCGCCAGCTCGAGCCCGCCTCGATCGCGGCGACCACCGGATGATCGGTCTCCTGGTAGTGCGCCTGGGCGTGGCTGCCGGGAGAATCGTCGGAGCAGGCCACCCATCCGCAGGTCAGGCAGGCCAGGAGGCGTGTCCAGGCCCAGCCGAGGACCAGGCATTCCTTGCATTCGGGTGATCCGCGTTCCACAACCATCAGCGTGTCGAGGTGATTGCAGCGCGGCGCGCTACCGTTCAGAGCGGCCCGCCCGGTTACCTGCATACCTTCTGCGTCCAGGGTCATCACGACCCCCTCACGGCGACAGCGACGCAAGGTGCGCCGACTGATCTCATACCTCAGTCAACGTGATCGGCGAATCAGCGGAAACAGGCAATCGCAGCAAGCCCCATCACCAGCAGCGATAGCGGGGACGACGGTATCCGATCTGTCGGTCACTCACGGCCCCACCCTGGACCGATATAGGCAGGCGCACGCGATCAGTGGACGCGCCGCCCGGGACGAGGCAACCACCGAGGATCTACGGCAGGCCATGCAGCACTACCGCGCCCTGTTCGACGACCTCCTCATCGGGGCCGACGAGGGTCAACGACAAACGACACCAGCCCACGGCGAGCCGTCGCTTCAGGGCGACGGCTCTGGAGACTGCTGCTGCGCGACGACGCCGATGGCCACGGGACGCGGTGACCATGATCGAAACCATCGCGGCCATCATCTTCGGACTCGGCCTGCTCTTCGACCTGCTCAACGTCTCGCTCGCCGGGCTCGACGGAGTTTTCTTCGTGCTCCTTGGGCTATGCCTGCTCGCCCTGCACCGGTCGGGCATCGGTACCGCTGGCCTCTGCACCGGCTGGCGGAGGAGAAGGAGCTGATGCGGGGCCGTGCAGGGCGCGCCACAGGCGTGAGCTTCCCTTCCGACCGGGGCTGCCACTGCACCCCACAGCAGCGGACAGGCAGGCCGGACGAGCGATTAATCGCCGGCCGTCACCGCCTGTTCGAACCCCTCGGCAGGGGCGGACTGGGGACCGTCTGGCGCGGACGCATCAAGCTGCTGCCGCGCGACGTCGCGATCAGGGAGGTGGCGCTACCCTCAGGCCCCGAACGGACGATCCTGGCCGAGCGCGGATCGTGCTGGAGTTCGTCGGCAGGTGACGGGTTTGGTCGGCTCTGGCAGAGATGCCGAGTCGGCGCAGCACCCGCAGGAAGAGCGTCACCGAGCAGGTGAAGGCGAGCACGCTGATGACCGCGACGGCGATGGGGCGGACGAGCAGGTAGGTGCCGAGCGTCGCGTGCAGCAGCAGCCAGATGCTCAAGGTCGAATTCAGCAACAGGATCAGTGCCCACAGCAGGGTGAGCTGGACGAAGCAGCGGCGGACCCGCTCGTGCGTGATGACCGCCCGGGGCAGCCGGACGTATTCGCCGATCAGCTTGCCCACCAACGGACGGCGCAGCCGGACGGAGACCAGGAACACCATGCTGAAGCAGAGTGTGCCCAGCTCGGGCTGCAGGAAGTAGATGATCGCGTTTCCGCTCCAGGCCGCCAGCGCGACGCGTACGGTGATCGCGATCGTGGCCAGGATCATGCTCGCGGAGACCGTGCTGCCCCTGAGCAGCCGCCAGGCCACGCTGCCATAGGCCCAGGCGAGCACCGCGGCCAGCGCGCCGTACAGGCCGAAGACGGCCAATGCAGTGTAGAACAGCGTGAGAGGGACGATCACCGCCTCCAGCAGGCGGGGGGCGGCCTGCCTGGCCAAGGACGTCAGGCCGGGAAAGACCACCAGCGCTGGGCCCGCTACCACCGGAGCGGCATTGCTTGCGGTACTGGCCTGAACGGTGGCCACGATGTCCTCCAAAGACCCGAAGACGCCTTGGCGAGCGTGCTGCGAGCAGCCAGGCTCCCGAGCACCCATCGCGGCACACCGCCTCAGGCCGGCGGCCGGACCCCCTCAGTTAACGCCCATCGCCGCCGCCCGGATACGGGCGAAGCCAGCAAGGCTCATCGCCGCCGCCGATCACCAAATCCGCTCAGCGGCGCCACTGGATCCAGCACCCCGGCTCGACGGCGGGGCGCAGGTCTGATGGTTAGGTCGGTGAGGTCGTCTAGCCGGGCTCTGTCTTGCGCCAGCGCGCCTCGAACCAGGAGTAACACCCGAAGGTGACCAAGCCGAGCGCGACGGCGACCAGCAGCCAGGGGCCAAGGGGCGTCAACGTGAACTTGCGCAGCGCCCCGTCCAGCCCCTGGGCCTCTTTCGCATCGAACGTGGCGGCGGTGACGACGAGGAACACGCCGAGGACGGCGAACACGCTCCCACGCGCGAAGATGCCCACGATCCCCAGCGCCTGGACGGTCTTGCGGGTGCGCGCGCTCATCTGTGTCATGTGCAGGTTGTCGACGAACTTTCTGCGGACGGCTTCCACCATCATGCTGAGGCCCACCCCGACGACGCCTAGACCGACCAGCAGGACCAGCCATCGGCCGCCCGTAAAGCTCATGAGGATCGCGGTGAAATCCTTGGATTGCTTGTTGCCCGACCGCTGACTTCCGACGCCGAGCAGGAAGGTGACAATGCCGATGCACAGGGCTATGTACATGACGGCACGGCCCAGCGACGCCAGCCG
Organism: Nonomuraea aurantiaca; assembly: GCF_020215705.1. Classification (GTDB taxonomy): domain Bacteria; phylum Actinomycetota; class Actinomycetes; order Streptosporangiales; family Streptosporangiaceae; genus Nonomuraea; species Nonomuraea aurantiaca. Next base: position 5,983 of record NZ_JAIWNB010000034.1, read on the forward strand.
TTTGGTGACTGTCTGGCCGTTCGGGCTGGCCTGCCCGTAGACCACCTCGGCCAGCCGCCACAATGCCAGCCCCGCGAAACCGACCGCTACCAGCCACAAGAGCACCAACCCGCCGGGGTAGGCGATGACGGCACGCATCGCTCCTGAGGTGTCGGCCGCCTCACCGCCGGCGCCTACGCCGATCTGTACGGCCAGCACGCCGATGAGCAGGTAGTTGACACCGCATGCCACGAACCCTCCTCGGGCGAGCCCTTCAAGCCAGCGGCTTGAGGCCGCCTGGCGGCCCGCGGACTTGACCCCGCTCTTCACCGTCATCACAGACCTCCAGGTGCGGTTAGTCGGTCAGCGCCTTGCGTAGCTGGCCCAGGACGTTGCGCAGGATGCGGGAGATATGCATTTGGGAGAGTCCGAACTCAGCGGCGATCTCGGCTTGGGTCTGGTTGCCGTGGAAGCGCAGCAGTAGGATGTGCTTCTCGCGCGTGGGCAGGGCGTCGATGAGCGCCTTGACGGATTGCCGGCCGATGACGGTGTCCAGTGCTTCGTCGTCCTGGGACAGGAAGTCGCCCAGACTGGAGGAGTCGCCGTCGTTGTTGACGGGGGCATCCAGCGACAGAGTGCTGTAGGCGGCCGAGGCGTCCATCGTCAGCAGGACGTCTTCCTCCGACAGGCCCATCTCGAGCGCCAGCTCGGCGACGGTAGGCGAGCGGCCCAGGCTCTGGCTGAGGTCGGCGGACAGCTTGTTCAGCTTCGAGCGGCCTTCCTGGTAGACGCGGGGAACCCGGATGGCCCACGCATGGTCCCGGAAATGGCGTTTGACCTCACCCGCCATGGTGACGGCCGCGTAGCGGCGAAAGTCGTGCCCGAGGCCGGCGTCGAACCCGTTGATGGCCTTGACCATGCCGACGTAGGCGGCCTGGAGGAGGTCATCGACGGGTTCCCCTCGGTTGCGGTAGCGGCGCGCGAGGGACTTGGCCATCCAGGCGTGCGTCTCAACCAGCCGCTCGCGCAGCCGTGCTTTGTGCGCTTCCGAGATCTGCGGCCGGACCATTTCGATCAGGAGCTCTTCGGCGGTCATCTGTTCCAGGCCAGTGTCCAGGACGGCCATCCTTTATCCTTTCTTCCGGTTGCCTGGCAAACGCCCGGCGATCCGTCGGTGGACAAGGACGGCCAAGATCGGGGGACGTGGAGGACGGCCGGAGTCAGTGTTCAACCGCACCAACGGGACGGGGTTACCGTTACGCGTCATCACGGTCGGAGGCGTCGGTGAGTGGCAGCAGCCGGTGCAGGGTGTCGCGGTAGGAGCGCAGGGTTATTCTCAGCTGCTCGGTGTCGTTGTGGCCGGAGTTCTTCCACAGGTCCTGCAGCTCACGGATGCGGCTTTCCAGGGCTTGATGGACTGAGGCCATCACTTCGTCCAGGAGCGAGTCGGCGCGTTGCACCGCATCGCGGGGATCGTCGACGAAGGCCGTCTGAAGGTCGCGCCAGCGGTCATGGACACCGGCCGGGTCGCTGTCGAGCAGAGACACCGCTGGTGCCGGCGGTGCGGGTGGTGGCTGGGCCGACAGGTCGAAGACGAGCTTGTCAGACGGTGTCGTCGGCGGGGCCTCCTCAGCGCTGTCGCGTTCCTGAACGGGGACAGGTACGGGCCGGAGCGGCGGTGTGTCGGCGAATTCGTCGAGGCGCTTGTCAAGGCGTACGTGGTCGTTGCGCATGTCTGCCTCCTGGAGATGTCGATGCCTTCGCGCACGTTGGCGAGGACGGGGCAAAGACAACGGTTGGACATAGGTTGAGCAGCGGCACGCCGATACCGGTGTGCCGCCTGGTCCTGACCGCCCATCGGAGTTGCCGCGGCGTACCGGCCGCCGCCGGCACGGGCGTTCCGCACGGCTTCAGATCGGAAGCGGTCACCGGTACGGTCTTGGCGCTTCCCTTTTCACAGGCGACGATCGTCCGGGGCCGCCCTGCGGGTTCCACCCCGTCTGCCGTCGTGGTCGGGCAGGTCTATCAGGGTGGGTGGCGGCCGGTCGTCGATGACGTCCTGGCGGCTGCGGACGGTGGACTGGCTCCAGCGTGACCGACTGCGCAGCAGCAGAGGCAGCAAGAAGGCGGCGGTGCCGCCGAGCATCAAGACGGCACCTACGATGCGTAGGTTGAAGCCGCCCGCCGAGCCGTCCGCCACGGCGAAGGTGAGAATGGCGCCGAAGACGATGACCGCGATGGCCGCGGCAATGGGCATCACGCATTACCCCTGCCGCGGCAGACACCTGAGCCGCGGGGTGAGTGGGGCGGGGTCATCGGCGGCCGGCCCAGCGACCCGAACGCCGGCCGATGATCAGGTTGTAGCCGAGCAGCAGGACTGCCGCGCCGACGATGGCGCAGATCCAGGTGGACAGGTTGAAGAAGCCCTGGATGCCCGAGACGTGGAACACCTTGGTGGCCACGAAACCGCCCAGCAGCGCCCCGGCGATGCCGAGCGCGAAGGTGATGATCAAGCCTTGCGAGTCTTTACCGGGGACCAGCATTCTGGCCAGCAGTCCGGCGACCAGTCCGAGGATGATCCAAGCGATGATGCCCATGACCGAACTCCCTGTGGCGGTGCATCGATGTCTGCGCGGGATCGGTCTTCCGGACCGGTCGAAGCAGGGGCCGGCCGCTGCGGGGTTGCTGGGGCCGACGGTCGTACTCGTTCGCCTTGAGCCAACACCCACGCGTACGGGGCGGAAACAGGCGATCCGCAAAGGAGCCATCTCCAGAACCGATCAGCAGGAGAAGGAGCACCGCGGCGCGACCGGCATTGAAACCCCGGCGCATCACACAGGCTCATCGCTGCGACTGGTGGCTATCGGAGCGCCGGGTATCGGTTCGGTGGGCCGGGCGACGGATTGCAGCCAGCCGAGCCGTTGGGCGAGTTGTCGGGCGCTGTCGATGACGGCGGCGACGTGGGGCGAGGCGTTGGCGTCGTGCCACAACAGTGACCAGGGATAGTACGTGACGGGCTCGGTCAGCGGCCGCCAGGTGGTGCCCGGCCGGTTGGAGGTGTGGGAGGAGGAAGGGATGCAGTACACGCAGCGGTGCTGGAGGACGAGGTCGGCGGCGGCCCGGGTGCTCTCCACGGTCCCCTCGTAGATCGTGGGCGCGAATCCGGCCGAGCGGCACAGCTCGATGACGAACTGGTTGAGCTCCGGTGTCTGGCTCTCCTCGCCGAGCAGCAGGAGCTCGTCGGCGAGGGCGGCGACGGGCACGGCGTCCAGGCCGGCGAAGCGGTGGTCGTCGGGCACCAGCACGCCGAGCGGATCGAGCCTGATCAGCTCGGAGGCCACTTCGTGCGGAACCTGCGAGGCATGCCCGATGCCGATGTCCAGGCGCCCGTCGGCCAGTTGCCGGTACTGCTCGGGGGTGCCCGCCTCGACCTGATGGATCGTGATGCCGGGATGGTTGCGCTGGAGCTCACGCAGGATCTGCGGCATTGAATCGTAGCCGGCGTCGATGATGCCGACCCGAAGCGTCGGTGTTACCGCGACGGCGTTGCGCGCGACCTGCTTGGCCCGTCCCACGTGGTCGAGGATCTGGCGCGCCTCGACGAGGAAGGCGGCGCCCGCGGGAGTCAGATCGACGTGATGGGTACTGCGATCCAGCAACCGCACCCCCAGCTCGCGCTCCAGCCGCTGCACCTGCTGGCTCAGCGCGGACTGCACGATGTGCTCACGGGCAGCCGCCCGGCCGAAATGCAGCTCCTCGGCCAGCGTCACGAAATAACGCAACTGGCGCAGTTCCATGCCCGCCACCCCTCCCTCAACCGGGCAGCGCCGATATGGACCGTCTTCCTGCACTTTCGACCCTCGCGCGGCTTTGACAGCCCTGCCACTACTTGCTGGGCTTGGGAGTCTGGCAGGCGATCTTCGGGTTCATACCAAGATAGTTGAGCGGGCCTGCCAGGACCGTTACGGCGATGGTGGCCACCTGGTTGCAGTTCTCGACCGGTCCTGTGTAGTAGCCACGTTGGCCCGCCGCGACGGCGCCGGCGATCAGCCACAGGATGAGCACTATCGACGCGAAGCGCATCGCTTCTGTCTCCATCTTTTCGTTGCGCGGAAGTGTCGGAGGCGATGAGGGGGAACGGCGAGTCGCACGGCTCATCGTGGGGTGTGGCAGTATCCGGGCGGGACCGGTTCGCGGCCCGGCCCCGCCGGGCAGCCTGCCCAGAGGGAGTCAGCGCTTGAAGGCGTCCTTGGCCTTCCCGCCGGCCTGCTTCAGGTTGCCCATGACCCGATCGGTCTTGCCCTCAGTCTGGAGGCGCTGGTTGTCGGTGGCGCGGCCCAAACGCTGCCTAGCCCAGCCCTTGACAACCTGCGCCTTATCTCGGATCTTCCTACCAAGACTCATAGCGATTTCCCTTCACCGCCCGCTCTGCCATCACCCGGGCAGACCATTGATCCGTCTGCCCGTCAGCCATGACCTCGCGCAGACGGACACTCACCGCGCTCAGGCGGCTTGGAGTCCCAGTGTCCTCCCCGGCCTATGGCGGGGAAATGAGCAAAGATCAGGCCGGTTATCACTGGAACCGATGAGCGTACCCCCGGGCCGATGTCGGTGCCCGGGGCCGGGAGATCGGCACTTCTTCGGGCAAGGTCCCGCTACTCTCACCCGACCAGCCCCTGGCCGGTGATCGCCACTGGTGATAAGCCTGGCTGACATCGGTGGTTTCCGCTCCGTCGAGCCTGCTGGATGATCAGGTCACTGCACCGTACGACACTGCTCACGCTGGCATCCTCGCAACGTGTTCACGCCGCCGCTTCGACCCTGCGGCCCTCTTGTCTCCCGTACTCCCCTGTAGGAGCCCGGCATGAGCACCAAGGACGCCGCCAGCGCCCCCGCTTCCGTGATCGCCGCCCTGGTCGAACGATTCGTGACCGCGCTCACCCCCATCACGACCGCACCCATCAGGGCCGTCCCCGTCACGGCCACCGACCAGCTCCTGCGCATCACCCCACTTGCCGATCGTGCGGGCCTGTGGATCGAGGGCGAACTCGACCACTCCACCCTGCCCGACTTGAGGCAGGCGCTGGGGTCGATGGCGAGCGGCCGCGGCTTCTGTGTCGATCTGAGCGGCCTGGCGTTCATCGACGTCGGCGGGCTACGCGCCCTGGTCAGCGTCGCCGCCGCTCTGCACGACGGCGGAGACCATGTTCTAACGCTGCGCTCAGCGCCCCCACAGCTGCGACGCCTGCTCCAGCTCACCGGCTGGCGCCAGACGCCCGGCCTCCACCTGCAGGTACCGACGCACCCCGGCTAAACGGCTCCGCTCACTCATGTGCCACCGATCCCCGAGGGATGCCCCCGGCGTTGTGCCGCCGGCCACCTGCGCAGCACGGTCACCGACCTCGTTCGACCTCTTCGCGAAGCCCTATCGCCGCGAGGCCCGCATCCTGTGATGCCCCCGATCGGAGAACCCCATGACCACCCTCCACCTCCGCCTTGGGGCAGGTCTGTGGCTCATCCCTGCTGCCGCCACCATCGTTCACCTGCGCGGCGAGCTCGACCTCGCCACCCGCGAGGCGGTGCGCGAACGCCTGCTGCGCGCCCTGCAACACAGCACCAGCATGCTCATCCTCGACCTGTCCGGGGTGTCGTTCTGCGACGCCGCCGGGCTGAGCGTCCTTGTCGGCGTCCAACGCCAGGCCAGATCCCTGGACATCGCCCTCGGCTTGGCCGCGCCCCGCCCGCATGTGGCCAAGGTGCTGCGCCTCACCGGCCTGGACTGCAGCTTCCCGATGTACGGCACCACCCCCGGCACGGGTACGGGCGGGGTCTGGGGCAGGGTCGGGTCCGGCCCTGCGGCAGCGCGCTAAGACTTCGTGCGCCTATGTCTGTTCTCCCAGCCGGCACCGGGACGACCGCTCGGCCTCGTCCTGGTCTACCCGCCGTGGCAACAACCGAGGTGGACCCGCTACGCCATCAGGTGGTGCGCGAAGCCCAGATCGAGGCCGCCGCGATCATCGCCCAGGCCCGCTCCGACGCCGAGCAGATCATCGCCTCAGCACAGATCATCGCCTCGGCCAAGCTGCAGCGTGCGCGCAGCCAGCACCCGCCGCGGCGGAGGAGCCAGGCAGACCAGGCCACGCAGCCGGCGCCCGCACCCGGCGACGGCGACGTCCCTGTGCCGATCATGGTGCTCAACGACCGCTGGCGCATCTACGCCCCCTTGAACGCCGACGCCAGCGCCATGGCCGCCCTGTACATGGCCTACGAACTCGCCGACCCCGCCACCACCGTCGTGGCCAAGGTGTTCCACCAAGCCAACAACGACTCCCAACGGTTCCGCGCCTTCCTGCGGGAAGTACGCGGCATGCGCCTGAACCACCCGCACATCGGGCAGATCATCGGCTCCGGCCAAGACCGCAGATCCCAAGCGGTCTACCTCATCTCGCCCCTCTACCAGCCGGGCAGCCTCAACCTCCATCTCCAAAAGCGGGCAGGCGCCGGCGTCTCGCTGACGTGGGCTTTGCAGGTCCTGGATCAGGTGCTGGCCGGGCTGCAGGCCGCCGCTCTGAGCAACATCATCCACCTGGACATCAAGCCGCAGAACATCGTGCTGGACGGCCCCACCAACATCAGGATCATCGACTGGGGAATGTCCCAGCTGCACCAGGCCGGCAAGAGCGTCTCGACGGTATCCCCCGGCGGCACCAAATGGTTCGCCAGCCCTGAGCAGCTCGGCGCCACCGACGCCGCCCCCAGCGGCCTGTCCGACCTGTACGGCGTCGGCGCCCTGGCCTACTGGCTGCTGACCGGCCTGGCACCGCTGCGACGCGAGATCGAAACCGCCATCGGCGCCGACGCCGATCTGCTTCAGGTCCGCCACCTGATGCAAGCCGGAACCCGGCCCGAACGCGCCGATCACCTCACCCCGGACGTCCCCGAACACCTGGGCCGGCTCATCGACCAATGGCTCAGCTACACCCCCACCGACCGCATCCCGCACGGGATGGACCTCACCGCTGCGCTCGTCTGGGCGCGCACGGCGTTGGCTGACAACGCCCGTATCCACATCCCGGTGGCAGACGCTGACTGGAAGTGCCCGGCAACCTGGACTTCCTCGGGCGCGCAGAGACATCAGTGCTAGGAAGCGGACCGGCGCAGGTCTTCTTTGGCGATCCGCTCGACGAAGATCGGAACGAAGTCACGGATCGGCCGCCCATCGAAACGGTGGTGGGCCACCACCACCGCAGAATGTACCCGTTCAGCCGAATGGCTGCGGGCGAAGGCTCCGGCCAACCGTGCCTTCAGTTCATCCACCGCCAGGTGTTCACGTTCGGCGACATCAATGTCCATGTACTCTCCTACGAAGGGGTTGGAGGGCGTATCTCGCCGAGCACCTCGGGGCCTGCGTACCGCCGCCCGGCTAGTCCTCGTTGTGTGTTGTCTGCGGCGGGTTGGTCGTTGCCTGGCGGCGCAGGTCGACGATCGGCTGCAGGAGCCACAGCCAACAGGTCGCCAGCGCCGCAGCGGCACCGAACACGATGGCGAGCCAATTGCCGAGCACAACCTCGGCCACCAAAGCCACTCCGGCGGTAATCGCGACCGCCAGTGATACGGCGCCGACGAGGCCCAGCTCGTTGGCGCGATGCACGATCTTCTCCTTCAGCCCGGTACGAAACAGCAACCGGTGCTGAACAGCGGGCGTGATGAAACAGACCGAGGCGGTGGCCGACCCTGTCAACGCGATGAAGAACAACCAATGGCCCGAGGTGTCCACCTTGGCGAAGCCACTCTGAAACGGCATCGCCAGCAGGAAGGCGAAAAGCACCTGTACCCCGGTCACCATGACTCTCAGCCCCTGCAGGAGCTCGGACAATTCACGATCGATGCGTTCCTTGTGGCTTTCGTCGGCGCCGCTCTTCTCGGCCGTCCCGGCAGAGGAGTCGCCATTGGCGAGAAGGCGGCTTTGGCTCTCCTGATGAGGTAACGCCATCGGTCTGACACCTCCGTGAGTTCTCCGTGGCACGACCACGGAGTGGATCCATCAATCGTGTTTCCGGCTCGCGGCCTCCTGAGCACCGCGACCTTACTGGCGGGGACTCGCAGCTCCGTGCGGGCGTGTCAGGGGTGCTCAAACGGCAGCCCGAGCCCGGAGAGTCCACTGATCGCCGCCGATGAGGTCATCGAACAAGGCGTGATAATGCGTCATGGCCTGTCGCAGTTCCTGTATTGACACCCAACCGTCCCCGGCGCGCCCGCTGATCTCATGGGCTTGGCGGTAGTGCTCCAGGGTGCGGCTGTGTCGCAGCGACAAGTCGGAAACCTGCTGCGCGAAGTCCTCGGTGCTATAGCCGCGCTTGGCCATGACGGCCCGCACCAGCAGATCGGCCTCGCTGACCGCGGGACCCGGCTCATTCACGAAACGCTCCTGAACCGCGGCCCACCTCTCGGCATAGCCGCGGCGTGAGTCGGGATCGAGCGGCTGTATATCGAGTGGACCCGATCGCATTCGACGGGCTCGCAGCTCACGCTCGGCCGCCCTGCGGTTGCCCGCAGCGGCAACAGTGCGTTCGTACTCGGGGCCGAATCGCTCGCGAAGGCGGTCACGGCGCCTCCGCAGCCAGAAAAAGCCGACGGCCGACGCCACCACCATCACCCCGCTGATGACGGCCACCCACATCACTGCCTCGGCGGACACGACCGCCTCCGCCCCGGGTATCGCCGGCGCATCCCGCCCGAAGACAGGTGACCGGACACCGCCAGTCAACACTGCTCACCCGAAGACGGATATGGGCGTTTCACGCAAAGCTCATCGCGGGAGCTGATCACAGCTCACGCCCCTCGACAGGCTGAACTGTCGCCTCGACCCAGAGCGGCTCCGTGGCGACGTCGAGATCATCCTCGATCCGCGCCAGGCCGGATCGAAGATCTGGATGATACGCACATGCCAGCAGAATCGCCTCGTCAGGCACGCCGAGCTCCAGCGCGTGCTCGCGGAAGTGGACGGCCTCGCCCCGAGGGAAGCGGGCCGCCGTGGTGGGGCTGGTGGCGCCGGAGAAGACCAGCAGCGGGAACCAGCCGGCGCGGTACAGCTCGGCCGCCGCACGCGCGACTCCCAGATCGTGGCTGCCCAGGCCGATGGCCACATCGCACCGACGCAGGTCGTGGTGCATCTGGTGGTAATCCCAGATGGTGCGGGCGTGCTGCCACTGCTCGTCGGTGATTACTTGCTGCTCGACGCTCACTCGGCTGCTCCTTGATCGCCGCCCTTGTGGGCGTACTCCACCTTCGAGGATTAGCAGGGGACGCTCGCGGGGATCCGTCTGCCCGTCAGCGTGCTATTGGTGGTCTGCCACTGCCAGCCGTGATTAGGGAACTGGCATCCAACGCCATGGACGCGACCCGCGTTCGCCACGCAGGCATGCCAGCCGTAGCATCACTTCGTCGTGCCGCGTCGGGTTCTCCGCCGCGACCTGGGCAGCCATGCACGTCATTCGAAACTCGCGGATGTCCCGCAGCGTCTCGAACCCGGCCCACGCGGTGACGTCGTGCCCGTACGCCCGCACGAACACGTCGTAGTCCTCGACGGTGATGCCAGCCAGCGTGAACGCCTTCACGGCCGTGGAAGTCAGGTCCCACTCCGGGGGGCCAACCGAGCAGCGCTCAAGGTCGAGCAGCACCACATCGCCGTCGTCAGTCGAGACGACGTTGCCGATCCAGGCGTCGCCATGCACCACGCACTCGGGCAGCCCCTTGGGCAGTTCGGCGTAGTGGGCTTCCAGCTCGTTCAGGTGGCGGCGCATCCACCGCCGGTCGGCGTCGTTGAGCGTGGCGGCGCGCTCGATGCGGTCGGCCAGGCGAACGAACGGGTCCAGGCGGCCGACGTCAAACGACGGCGGCGGCAGGTCGTGCAGGCGCCGCAGCGCGGTGGCCACCTGCAGCGCGGTCCCGTGCCGGTGCGCCGACAGTTCCCCCCACCAGGTGATCGCGCGGCCGTCCACTTCGGCGGGCTGGTCGACGTCGGGCCACGGCTTCACGGCGGATACGTCGTTGGCGTCCAGCCACCTGGCCACGGCCACTTCGCGCGCCGCGGCGGCGGTCTGGCCTGAGCGGGTGATGCGGGCGATGATGCCGCCGGGGAGCCGGAACAGTGCGTTCTCGCCGAGCCGGATCAGTTCGGCCCCGGCCGCGTCGAGCCCGGCGCGGCGGCTGGCCGCTCCGAGCACATCCCGCGCGGCCGCCTCGGTGCTCGTGGTGTCGGTCATGTCTGGACCGCCTCACGGATGCGGCGCCTCAGCTCGGCCACCGGCGTCCGTCTCTCATGCGGGTGCGCGAACCGGGAAAGCTCGCGCATGTCGTCTTGGGCGCGGCGAGAACGCACAGTACCCGCATCGCTGACCGCACGCCCGCCGATCACCGCGCCCTCCTCGACCTCGCCGTGGGACTTCGACGGGCTGATCGTGGACTCGGAGATGGCCGATTGCACGGCCTGGCGCGATGAGTTCGAGCGCGCCGCTGTCGCGATCAGGCAGCGCCGCCGCGCTCGTTGAGCCCGTCATCCGTCCACCCGTTGGTGAGGATCACCGGCAGGCCGGCTACGACGGCGATCGCGACGACCGGCGCCGGGACGTGCAGCGCCAGCCCCCAGAGGCTGAACGTGTCGGCGACCCAGGGCAGGTGGGGCCAGCCGCACAGGACGAGCATCGCCGCGAGGAAGAGCCGCTCGATCCGTATTAGCTTCGGCGAGCGGATCGGCTGACCGCGCGTAATCAGGTAGATGCGGGTGCCGAACACGGCCAGTACGAGCAGTGACACTGCCGGTCCGATCAGCCACCCGGTTACCCACTCGCGCGTCCAAGGGGCGAACTCATCTGCGGCGACGCCTTGAATCTCGACGCTGGTCCAGGCCAGCGCCAGCGTCAACACGATCATTCCTGCGGCTGCCAGCCGGTTGGCGGCGTTGATAACTAATTAATAACCCTTGAGTTGCTTGAGGCTCACAGAGCCTCAAGCAACTCAAGGGTATTAGTTACCGGCTGCGGCGTCTCATTCTCTCCGGATCAGCAAGAAGGCCCCAAGGGCGATCAACACAATCCCCAGCAGGACCAGGGTCGCACCGATGCCGATCAGGATCGTCCCCAGGAGGACGAGGATCGTCCCGATGAGGAGGAGAAAGATCGCGAGCACGGTCACGGCGGCCTCCTGTCACCCTTCCGCCCGACACCCTTCCCCTCTCCAGCGCAAACACTCTGCCCCCGACGACTCTCAACGGCGTCCTTCTCGCCGGGTAGCCCCGGTGCATTGCTGCACCGGGGTCAGGTAGCGACGGCGCATTGCTGCGCCGCCGCCCCCTCGGAACCGTGCATGCGACGGGCCTTGCCCACCACATCGCCCATCCTCCGCCACCACCACGGCGACGACCAGCGGGATGGACCGCTTCATCCCTGAGGGGAGCCGCGATCGTGGTTCGGGTAGTTCAGCAGGTGGACGGCCACCGGTGTAACGGCGTTCCGCTCGTCAACGGCGCCGCTGGAAGGCTGCCGCGTCCGACCCCGAAAACCTGTGTTCGCCGCAGTAGACATTTGTGGCCGCTGAGGCTATTGTTTCTCACATCGCAAGGACGGATCGACTGGGCAGCGGAAGTATTGGCACCACGATGAACTGCCCGGAGCAAGATGAAGTGGAAGTAGATGGCAGAGGGTCGGACGTGACGGGCCAGCGCAGTAGTTAAGGGCCCCGACCGTGGACGCGCTGCCGCAAGTGAAGTTGCAGTAGCAGTTGGTAGGTGGCAGAAGGTCGGACGTGACGGGCCAGCGCAATGGTTAGGGGCCCTGATCGTGGACGCGCTGCCGTAGGTGAAGTTGGACAATAGGTCGCGAAGATAGAGATGAAGGGAGTGTTGAACGCCATCGGGATCGCCCGTTGTCGGCTGTGTCTCGCCGCTCGGGTACCGCAGTTCCACAGATAGGCAGGTGGTCTCCGGTCACGCATCCGCGATCCCCGCATCACCGCCGGACAGTACGGCGGAGCGGAAAACAGTAAGCCGGCCAGATGGCCGGTAGATGGTAGATGGTGTTTGAACTCTTCGGGGCCCCGGCGCGACAGGCGCCGGGGCCCCTGTGCGTAAACGGAAAGGAATGTATGGATCAACGTCGCTCGGCTGCCGACGGTGACACGCTCACTCACGGCAGGACTGCGAACACGGCCGGGTCCAGGGCTGGATTCAGGGCCGAAGAGGGGTTCGAGGATCGGTTCGACGATGAGGACTACCCCGCCTACAGCATGGGGGCGGCCGCGGAGATGCTCGGTGTCAGCCCCACGTTCCTGCGGGCGCTGGGCGCGGCGAAACTGATCGAGCCGAAACGCTCCGGCGGCGGCCACCGCCGCTACTCCCGCTACCAACTGCGGCTGGCCGCGCGAGCCCGGGAACTCGTCGATCAGGGCACCCCCGTGGAAGCCGCCTGCCGGATCATCATCTTGGAAGACCAACTCGCCGAGGCGCTGCGCATCAACAACGCGCGCGACCGCCCGGCCGGACACTAGCCCCCGGCGGTGTGAGAAGACCCGGCAGCGTGAGGCTGACCGGGTCTTGGTGCGCGAGAGCGCGACTTGATCGCGCTCGTTGCCGCCGGCCACGCATCTCCGCAATTCATGCCACCTACCAGGTGTGATGACGTTTCGCACGCCAATGGACATCTGGGCTTCAGCACGTGCGGTTCCCAGGCGCCCGTGACGGCGCCCGTGACATGGTCCTTGCGTCTCCAGCCAGATCGGCCTATGACCGGTCGGCCTGCTGTTCAGGTGCCTTTAGGCCCGGGCGGCGGCTGCACCGTCTCAATCGCCTCCTCCACCGACGACTCCACCTGGAACGCGGTGCGCAGGCCGGTGATCGTCAAGATGCGCTCCAGCGGGCGCGGGATGCTCGACAAGACCAGGCTGCTCTGCTGTTCGCGGCTCTGCTTGAGCAGCAGCACCAGCACGCCGACGCCCATGGAATCGCAGAACGTCACGCCGCTCAGATCCAGCACCATCCCCGCCGACTGCGTCGTCTGCCAGGCGTCCTTCACCTGGCGGTGCAACAGACCCGCGGAGTTGTAGTCGAGCTCGCCGGCCACGCGCGCGACGATGAAGGTCTCGTGCAGCCCGATCGAGACGGTGAAGCGGTCGGAGGAACCATCGTCCTCATCCATGAGGCATCATCCTTGACCCCAGACCGACAACGAGCAACCCTCCCGGAACGGGGCGGTATTACCAGGTCAGCGCAGCAGGACGACTAACCCGCCGCCGACCGAAGTCGAGGGGCTCGCGCTGCTGGAACACCTGCTCGGCGCAAGGGTGATCACCCCGCGCCGCGCCGGAGCCGGTGCGGGCAGAAAACGCGACACTCAGTGGTGGTGACGCCGCGAGCGGACCTTGTCGAAGAAGTGGTGAGCCTTCTGCTGGGCGTGCGGATCCCCGGCCACCCGCTTGACCTTCTCGACGTCCCGCTTGCGCGGGCGGCACAGGTACGCGCGCACCTTGTCCATGAGCGAAATCATGCGCACCCCCTACCCAGAAAGCGCCCCGCCACCGCCCTGACCATTACGCCAGGCCACAAGCCTCGGGGGTCCGGCCCTCGGGAGGAATGGAACGATCAGTAGCGGTTCGGTGTGCAGTTGCCACGCTGATCGCCGTCGCGGCCAGCAGGCGGACGGGGGGTAGGGATGCACCGCCACTGACTGCAAATTGTAACTTAACAGCTACATCGTGTGTCAGTGGGGTGGGGGAGAACGAACACGCAGAGTCCGCCCGCAGGACGGAGGGAACCCCGCCCTCCCTCACCGCCCCCTCCGACGTGAGGAAACGCCATGTTCACCCGTTTCCGCCAGCGCCCTTGCCGCCGCCACGGCCCTCACGCTTACCCTGGCCGGCCCCGCCGCCTCCGCAGCCGATTCCCCACCCCCGGCGACAGCTTCAGGCTCAGCCTCAGCGCCGAGCAAGTGACGTTCACCTGCGACAAAAAGACCCACACCATCAGCCTGAAAGGCAGCGTCTCCCTCCAGGCGGGCCTGCCAAGCCCGGCTCACCCGCTCTCCCTGCCCATGACGGTCACCAGCGCCGAGCTGTCCGGCACCAGCTCCGCATTCGGCAAGGTCATGGCGAGCCTGGACGGCACGCCGATCGGCGAACTGGTCAAGCAGGGCGTGGCGACGCCCTTCCCCGCCCGGCATGACCTGCCGCTGAAGCTCAACATCACTTTCGAGCGCGCGGCCTGCGGCGGCGGCGCCAACGCCGCGCAGAGCTCCATGCGGCGAGCGGCTGAATCCCTGGTCCTGACCACGAAGGATCCCGCCAAACTGATCGGCACCCTCACCACGTTTCGCCCAAGAGCGGCCTGTACCAACTGCAAAACCCCGTCGACCTGATCCTGCCGGACACCCCGGAAACGACCGTCGCCAGCATCCAAAGATCCCCGTCCAGGTCGGCGGCCTGTAGGGGTGGAGGGGACCATTCCGGTTAACTGGCGGTTCCGAGATACGGGTGAAACCGGCCATCAGTCGATCATGTTCGTAAGGAAGTGAACCGGAGCGTCTCCGTGACCCTGGGGTGCGGAATCTCGGAAGTGCGGCATGGAGTCGACGCCAATTACAACGGGCGTCGCTCGCACTATGGCGAGTCGACCTGGTACGCCTGCCTGGCTTCTGCGCCAACCGGCTGAATCTATGGTGTGAAAGAACCCAGGGCTGCACATCAGCAGCCCTGGGTTTCGTCGTTCACCATGGCGCTGCGGCCGTTGCGATGTACGTCGCCGGCAGGCCGCAAGCGCGGGAGCTTACGGTTCGGGAATCTCTCGTACCAGGCGTGAGGTCCAGGGGCACCAGATGAGGCCGGGAAGGAAGGGGCCGCCCGCTTCGTCCAGGTGCTCTTCGACGTAGGGGATCGTGGCGTCGCACACTTCGATGGCGAAGTCGAAGAAGTCGACCGTGTCGGGGTTGTAGTGGTAGCTCCAGCGCCAGTTGTAGGGGGCGGGGCGCTTGATGATCCTGCCGATGATGTGAGGCTCGCTGGTGGTCGCGCCGCTCAGCAGGTCTCTGGCGTGCTGGATCTTGGCGGGGTCGGTGAGCTTGAGGACGGCCGTTTCCTGGGTGATGTCGGTGAACTCGAAGTAGGCCTCCGAGGCGGTGGCGCGGTGGGCCGCGTCGGCCTGCTGGGCCTGGGCGGGTGCGGCCAGGGCGATCATCGCGACCGCTGCGAGGGCGGCGATCTGGGGGGTGATACGTCGCATTGGCATCTCCTGTGCCTGGTGGGGTCGTGCCCACGCCCCGTCGTCACGTACTGCAACAGAAGGAGTGCGTTGGGTGCTTGGAGTTGTCCTCGTCCGGACTGGCCGGCTACTGATGCAGCCGGTGCGCTAGGCGGGCGACGTCACAGGTTCCGGTCGGCAGACCGATGCGGGCTTCCTGTGCTTGATGCGATCGGGAGGAAGTCAGTAGAACCTCACGAGCACGCCGTCCCGGCACACGTGCATCTCGCCGTTGTAGTAGCCGTAGTGGCCGTCGAGCCAATAGCTGCCCAGGGGGTGCATACCGCAGTGGTTCCCGGCTGCCGGTGCTGAGTGGGTCTGGGCGCTGGCGACGGTGAGGGGGGCCTGCAGGGCGGCTGCTGCCGCGACTCCCGCGATCAGGACGCGCAGTCCAGTGATCATGCGCATGCTTGATCCACCTTTCAGGGTCTGTACATGGAGAGCGCGCAAAGCTAAGGCCGTGCCGCTCACCTGCTAAGAATTACATAAAGCAATCATAACTTCACTATCCGTGTTCGCACTAGTCGTACGGAGACTGGCAGGCCGTCACCGGGGCGAGGCCACCGGCCAGGCCGGCGGGCACGAAACAACTCCATGTCTGCCACCGCCCATCCGCTGGCTCACGTTCTCGGGGCAGCAAGCTGTCACCGAGCGGTAGTGATCCTCCAATGCCAGTCGTAATTGCTTAGCGTTTACATTCCGTGCGGGCGGCTGGCTAATGGTCACCCGCCCGGCGCGGACTTCCGGCGGCGGGACGTAGCGCCCGGCAGCGGTACGGCGTCCGGGGTGGCCAGCTTGTCGACGGCCGCGCGGCGGGCCCGCTCCGGCCGCCGGTCATAGCGCGCCGTCGTGGCCGGGGAGGCGTGGCCGGGGAGGCGTGCCCGAGTAGGGCTTGCGCGGTGGCCAGGTCCACGCCGGCGTCGAGGAGTTCGCCGGTAAACGTGCGGCGGAAGTCATGCGCGTCCGGGGCTTCGGCGAGCCCGGCTTGTTCGGCGCGGTTGGCGATGACGTCGCCGACCGTCTGGCCGCTCATGTGGACGGCGACGAAGTCACTCTGGCTGACCAGGGCCTCGTGCGCGGGCCGCTCAGAGATGACCCAGTCCTCAGGCAGACTCCACCGCTGAACCTGACGATGACCCAGGCCGGTATTCGACGTGTCCATCAGGTCGTACGCCGACGGCTGCCGGTTCCACACCTCATGACCGGTGTAGCGGGGACTGGCCAGGATCGCGCGGACCGTAGTCAGTGTCCACCGCTCGGCACTCCGATGCGCATTGCGCTGCGGGTCCGCCACCGACGGGCAGGGGATGTCCATGTCGTTCAGGGCACTAGTGATCCGCGCCAGGCTATGCCCAGCCAGTCGCCGGCCGAACATCCACTTCACGATCTCAGCGGTCGCCGGATCCGGCTCCAGCCGATGCGCGCGGCGGCCCCACGCCGCGTGCGCCCGGTTGGGATGCGGTCCCGCGTCCACCAGCCGATACCCGTACGGCGGCCGCCCGCCCAGATACCGGCCCTGCACGCTCACCTGGGCGGCCATCGCCGTCCGTACCCGGATCCGTGTCCGGGTGATCTCCCGTTTCGACTGCACTCCCAGCTCGACCATCAACCGCTCGTGGCCTTCGGCCTGGAAATCGACCCGGCCACCAGCTTCCGGCAGCCACAACTGCACACCGTAGTGTTCGAACAACGGAGCCATCAGGCTGAACTGATTACCGTAGAACGCACGCTCGTACTCGCCCACCACGATCGCGTCGAAGGCCCGATCCGGATCGGCCATCGCCAGTACCAGCGCAGCCGCCTGCGTCCGCCTTGACCAGGGCAGTACCCGGCTCTCCCCACGTCGAAGAACTCCGCCACGATCCGGCCGGACCCCGCCACCAGCGCCTCGGCCTGAGCCCGCTGCCGTGCCCGCGACGTCACCGGATCCTGATGATCCTCCGTCGACACCCGGCCGTAGGAGGCGAACCGCAACGCACCCCCCGCGCCGCGCCGTAGGCCGATTCCGCGACCGCTCCACCCACGCCAGCAACCCGTCCCCACGTGTACCCGGCAGCGTCCTGGTTCTCCCCGACCTCGTCGGATTTGAAGGCACTCGCTCAGAATGAACGAACCCACATCAGCACACACGAGAAATCCCACTCATATAGCCTTGAAGCCATATGCACAGAAGACGATAAATGACCAAATCACACGAAATACCATTTATGCAGTCAACCCCCTGTTGCTGGCTATGAGCTGGCAGGGAGCAGGACCCGCCACCACCTCGCTCCCGGACCCTCAGGAATCCGAATCACGCCGGATACCTCTTTCCCGGGGCCATGATCGCGGCGCGGATACGAGCCGCTTCAATAAACGCCCCGTCCACTTCATCGGTGCAGATTCCGGGCGCCTAAGGCGCCGCGATGATGCATGATAGAGGGGCTCAACGACGTGGACCCAGGAGGTGGGCATGGCCATCGATCGGTTCGCCACACCGTTGTACGGCATCGCCGAAGCGGCCGGCTACCTCTCGATCCCCGCCTCCACCTTCACCACCTGGGCCTTCGGCTACCAGCGCCGCCAACGTGACGGCCGAGCCGTTCACGCCAAGCCGGTCATCACTGCCGTTCGAGCGGGGCGGCCGAACGAGGCCTCGGTGCCTTTCATCGGACTGGCCGAGGGATACGCCCTGGCCACGTTCCGGCAGGCAGGCGTGCCACTCCAGCGCATCCGCCCGGAGATCGACGCACTCCAGCGCGAACTCGGCCTGGAACACGCCCTTGCCAGCCGCCGGCTCTTCACCGACGGCGCCGAAGTCCTCTACGACTACGCCGAGAACGTCGGCGACGACTCGGCGCGCGAACTGGTCGTCGTCCGCAACAACCAACGCGTCTTCACCGAGGTCGTGGATAGCTACCTGCGCCGGGTGGACTTCGCCCACGATGGCTACGCCCAGGTGATCACCCTCCCGCAATACCGCGTCGCCAAGGTCACGGTCGACGCCGACCATGCCTTCGGTCGGCCCCGGTTCGCCCACGGCGGCGCCAAGCTCGAAGACGTGATCGATCTGTTTCGGGCCGGTGAACCCGTCGACGTCGTAGCAGAGGAATACGGGCTCACCCGCGACGAGATCGAGGACGTCCTGCGTGTCGCCACTCGAACAGCCGCGTAAGTTCTTCGTCGACCGCAGCCTCGGCCGGGTCGCAGTCCCCAGATTGCTCCGCGAAGCGGGATGGGACCTGATCACCCTGGCCGAACACTACGGCGTGCCCCAAGACGAAACGATCGAAGACACCCGCTGGATCGAAGACAGCGCCAAACTCGGCTGGGCCGTCCTAGCTGTGGTCGGTGATACCGAAGCTGTTCACCTGGCCACCGGCCCGCTCCCCCGCCGAAGCCGTGGAGCGTGCCAGCCTGCTGCTCCTCGTCGGCGGCGCGGTGTTCGAGTTCGTCACCGGCATCCTGAACATCCAGCTCTTCTACGTCTTCCCATTCTCCTTCTACCCGGCCCACCTGTACGGGGCGTGGATCTTCCTCGCGGCCTTCGTCGTCCACGTCGCCTTCGAGCTGCCGAAGATGATCCGATCGCTGCGCTCGCGGAGCCTGCTCCATGAGCTGCGGACCAGGCTGGAAGAGACCCGGCCGGAGCCACCCGATCCCGATGGCCTGGTTCCCCCGTCTCCGGCGGAGCCCACCATGTCCCGGCGAGGCGTGCTCGCCTTCGTGGGCAGCGCCTCGCTGCTCACCCTCGGCCTGTCCGTCGGCCAGACAATAGACGGACCGCTGCGCCGCACCGCGCTACTGGCCCCGCACGGACGGGTCTACGGCCCCGGCGCCAACGACTTCCAGGTGAACAAGTCCGCCACCGCCATGGGTGTCCATCTGGCGGACACCGGCCCGGCATGGAGGCTGGAGCTGGCCGGACCGCATCCGGCGCGCCTGAGCCGCGCCGAACTGCTGGCGATGCCGCTGCACACCTACGCGCTGCCGATCGCGTGCGTGGAGGGATGGTCCACCGAAGAGTCGTGGACGGGCGTACGGCTGGCCGATCTGGCCCGGCTGGCAGGGGTGGTGCCCGGCACGGCGGAGGTGCTCGTCGAATCCCTGCAACGCGGCGGCTCCTTCAGCCGGGCGTCGCTGAGCGCGGGTCAGGTGGCCGACCCCCGCTCCCTGGTCGCCTTGCGGGTCAACGGCGCCGATCTGTCCCTCGACCACGGCTATCCCGCCAGGATCATCGTCCCGAACGCCCCAGGCGTCCACAACACGAAATGGGTCCGCGAACTCAGCTTCCATCCGACGGCGAAATGAGTGACGACATGCCTTCCCGGATCCGCAGGAGGATGGCCAGCCGCTATGGGGCCGACCCGTTGCACCTGCTGGCGCTGCTCGCCTGCTTCGCCCTGGCCGGATACGCCGCGAGTCGTGTCGTCGCCGCGGGCATCTGGATCGGCTTCCTGGTGTGGTTCGTCGGCGCCGCGATCATCCACGACCTCCTGCTGTACCCGCTGTACGCCCTCGCCGACGTCGCCGCGCAACGGCGGCCGTGGCGTCGCCGCCGGCGACCGTCCGGCACCCCCACCTGGCCGCCACCGATCAATTACCTGCGCATACCGGTCGCGCTGTCCGGTCTGCTGTTCCTCATCTGGTTCCCCCTCATCCTCCGACTGGCCGAGGGCAACTACCACCGGTCAACGGCGCTGGACGCGAGCCCGTACCTCGGCCGCTGGCTGCTGGTCACCGGCGTGCTCTTCGCCGGATCCGCACTCGCGTACGCCATCCGGCTGCGCCGACACAAGGCCGCGGCTGAGCCGCGACGGCCCCGCCTTCGCCCACCGCAAGCCCCGCGATCCTCGCCGAGTGGATGAGGCGCCCTTGAGCACCAGGCCGATCAGCGACCACGCCCTGCTGGGGGACTGCCGATCCGCGGCCCTGGTCACCTCCGACGGCTCGGTGGACTGGCTCTGCATGCCGCGCTTCGACAGCCCATCGATCTTCGCCCGGCTGCTCGACGAGAACGCCGGGCACTGGTCCATCCGGCCCACCCGGCCCACGGAGATCACCCGCAGGTATCTGGACGACACCCTGGTGCTGGAGACCACCTTCCGTGGCCCCGACGGAACCGTGGTACTCGTGGACGCCCTCTGTCGCCCTTCGCCCCCCAGGTGCCCGGGGGCGAGGTGAGCGCCGCGCCGCTGCTCTGGTTGACCGCCGTCGCGTTGGCGCTCGTTCTGGCCGGTGTCACCGCCTTCCAGCGGCGCGACCTGGTCGGCAACTGACTCGTGGGAGTTGCCCTGCAAATGCGAGACGAAGCGCCGTCCGTCATCCCCGGGGCTCTGCCGCACAGGATGGCAGGACTTCAGGGGAGTATCGCGGTGAGCAACCCACCGGCCTTGCGGACATCGGCGTCCAGCGGGCGGTCGGGATCGACGGGAGGGATCGCCTCGACCAGGGCGTCGAGGAGTGCCGCGCAGCCTGGGGCCGTGGGGCGGCGGGCGCCGACGTACGCTGCCTGCCGCAGTCCCACCGCCAGCGAGCCGCAGAGCAGGTGCAGCAGGGCGGCCATGTCATAGGCGCGAAGGGCGGCCTGGGTACCGAACGGCACGACATCCTGGTTGTGCAGGTTGGTCGGCAGGCTCTGCATGCCGGCCGGAACGGCAGCGCGGCGGATCTCGGCGACGAACGCGGTCGTGGCGAGCTGTACGCCTTGCATCCCGTGTTGGCGGCCGGGCCCGGCGGCGAGCATCGGGGGGAGCCCGCCATTGCGGGCCGGGTCGACGAGGAGGTCGAGCTGCCGCTCGGTGAGGTTGCCGAGCTGAGCGGTGACCATCGCCAGGACATCGGCGGCGAACGCGGCCGGCTGCCCGAAGAAGTTACCGCCGTGCACCACCAGGTCGTCGTCGGGGAAGAACAGCGGGTTGTCGCTGACGCTGGACAGGTCGGCCTCGACGACACCGTCGACGTACCGCAGGGCGTCCTCGGCGGCGCCCAGCAGTTGCGGGGAGCAGCGGATGCTGTACGGCTCCTGCAGCGCACGTGTGCGGGTCGGGATGATCCCGGAAAGGGTCTTGCGCATGCCGTCGGCGACGTCGATCGCGCCGGGATGGCCATAGGCGTCGAGCAGACGCGGGTTGAGGAAGCCCGGGTCGCAGCCGAGCAGATCGACCAGCAGACAGGTGAGCGCCTGTATCGCGCGGTGGGAGGACCGGATGCTGTCCAGGGCCAGGGCGGTCGCGGCGGTGGTGAGGGAGGTGCCGTTGACGAGCGCGAGGGCATCCCGGCCGTCGAGCGTCAACGGGGTCAACCCAGCATGGCGCAGCGCCTCGGCGGCGGGCATCCGCCGGCCGTCGACAGACGCCTGTCCCCGGCCACGCAATGCCTGGGCGGCATAGGCGAGCGGGATCAGGTCTCCGCTCGCGCCGACCGAACCGTAGCGTGGGATCACCGGAACGAACGTCGTGGCGAACATCGCGGCCAGCCCGTCGACCACGTGAGCCGACACCCCGGACAGTCCCTGGGCGAGAGACCACACGCGCACGAGAATCGCGGCGCGGCTCACGTCATGGGCCAGATCCGGCCCCTGCCCGGCACCGAGGTGGGCCAGGGTGTTGTCGCACTGGTCCGCCTCCTCGTCCCGGCCGGCGAACCCGACCAGGGCGCCGAAGCCGGTGGTCGCGCCGTAGACCGGGCGTTCCTCCTCCTTCAGCACGCCGCGCAGATGGTCACGGCCGCGCTCGACGCGGCCGCGGACGGCCTCGTCGACCACGACGGAGACCGGTGTCGCGGCGCGGTGCAGGTCGGCGGAGCGCAGCGGGGCGCTGAGGTTGATGGAGCCTTCGACGGCGGGCATGCCTGGACCATAGGCGGTGAATTCTCAGAATCCTCTGAGAATCCGTCCGTAGCTTCCGGATCATGGCTCATGACTATTTGATCATCGGGGCCGGACCGGCCGGGCTGCAGCTCGCCGCGCTGCTGGAACTGGGCGGTCACGACTATGTCGTCCTGGAACGCGGAGCCGGGCCGGGTACCTTCTTCACCCGGTTCCCACGGCACCGCCAGCTGATCTCCATCAACAAGGTGCACACCGGGTATGAGGACCCGGAGTTGCGGCTGCGGATGGACTGGAACTCGTTGCTCAGCGACGATCCGGAGCTGCTGTTCACCCGGTACAGCGAGCTGTACTTCCCGCAGGCCGACGATCTCGTGCGCTACCTGTCCGACTTCGCGTCGGCGACCGGCGTCCGGGTGCACTACGACACCCACGTCTCCCGGATCAGCCGGGACGACGATGGGTTCACCGCCGTCGACCTCGGTGGACGTTCATGGCGGGGCCGGCGGCTGGTCGTGGCCACCGGCGTCTCCCAGCCGTACATCCCGCCGATCCCCGGCATCGAGGCCGCAGAACGCTACGACACGTTCGAGACCGACCCGGCGTCCTTCGTCGACCAGCGGGTCCTGGTGATCGGCAAGGGCAACTCGGGGTTCGAGACCGCCGAGGCACTCATGGACAAGGCCGCGGTCATCCACGTCGCCGGGCCGCACTCCATCAAGATGGCCTGGCAGTCGCACTTCGTCGGGCACCTACGCGCGGTCAACAACAACTTTCTCGACAGCTACCAGCTGAAGTCCCAGAACTCGGTCCTCGACGGCACGGTGGAAAGCATCGAACGCCGTGATGACGGTCGCTTCCGGGTGATGTTCCGCTACGCCCGTACCGTGGAAGCGCTGCGCGAGCTGTTCTACGACCGGGTGATCGTGTGCACCGGTTTCCGGTTCGACGCCTCGGCGTTCGACGACAGTTGCCGGCCGGCGCTGGTCATCAACGACCGTTTCCCCGAGCAGACGTCAGCGTATGAGTCGACCACCGTGCCCGGTCTGTACTTCGCCGGCACGCTCACCCAGCAGCGCGATTTCAAGAAGTCCACGAGCGGGTTCATCCACGGCTTCCGCTATGGGGTGCGTGCGCTCCACCGGATCCTGGCCACCCGCTACCACGGTGGGACCTGGCCTGCCAGGAAGGTCGAGCCGACCCCGGAGGCGATCAGCGACGCGATCATCGCCCGGGTCAACCGCTCTTCCGCGCTGTGGCAGCAGTTCGGCGTGCTCGGAGACGTGGTCACCGTTGAGGGCGACACCGCGCTGTACCAGGAGGAGGTCCCGGTGGCGTACGCCGCCGACGGCGGCCTCGGCCGTGCCCGGCACACGTTCGTCGTCACCCTGGAGTACGGAAAGGATCACGACGCCGTCGACCCGTTCGACATCTCGATCCGGAGGGTCGTCGAGAACGACGTCGCCAACGCTCACGACGCGAACTACCTGCACCCGGTGGTGCGGCACTACCGAGAGGGGACGCCGACCGGCGTCCACCACCTCGCCGAGAACCTGGACAACCAGTGGAACCTGCCGGCGGTGCACCAGCAGCCCCTGGCCGTCTTCGTCAAGGAGTGCCTTGCCGACGCCGGCTGAACCCTACCCGCGTTCCATCCTGGACCTCCTTGGCGCGGCCGGGGACCGATCCGTCTTCGAGCATGGTGCCCGTACCGTCACCGGCGCGCAGATGCTCGACCTCGTCCGGCGGATGGCCACCGGACTGCGCGCGGCGGCCATCGGGCCAGGGGACGGCCTCGCCATGCTGCTGGGCGTCACTGCCGAAGCGTTCGCCGCGATGATCGCCGGCTACGTCGTGGGGGCTCGGGTCGTCGGTGTGCGGCCCGGGCTGTCCGACGGCCAACTGCGCCACGTGCTCCACCAGGACGTCGCCGCGGTCGTGACCGACGCGGCCACCGGGCCGGAGCACGCTCCGCGCACCCTGACCGTCTCCGAGCTGCTGGCCGCACCCGACGAGGACGGTCCGCTGCACCTGTCCGGCCACCCGCACGACGTCGCCCGGCTCGTCTACACCAGCGGCAGCACCGGCACACCAAAGGCATGCGCACAGACCTACGCCGCGCTGAACGCGGCGTGGACGGCCCGCCCGGCGGCGTGGCCGCCGGCGATCCGAGAACTGGCGTCCCGCCTGCGGCGCTACCTCGTATTCGGGTCGCTGAGCAGCCAAGTGATGATGGAGTACGGTGTCCTCACCCTTGCCGCGGGCGGGACCATGGTCGTCGCCGACCCGCCCGTGTTTCCCGACGCGATCACCAGACATCGGGCGTCCGCCAGCGTCATCACCGTGCCCCGCCTGTACAAACTCGTCGCCGCGCAGCGTAGCGCTCCGGCCGACCTGAGCAGCCTGCGGGCGCTCATGGTGTCCGGGTCACCGCTGGAGGCGTCCCGGCTCCGCGAAGCACTCGATGTGCTCGGCCCGATCGTGTTCCAGGGCTACGGGCAGAGCGAGACCGGCACGATCTCCATGGCCAGGCCGTCAGATGTCGCCCCTTCGGTCGGGTTCCCGCCCGACGTCATCGACGTCGTGATCCGGGACGCGGACGGCAGGCCCGTCCCGCCCGGTGTCGACGGCGAGCTGTACGTCCGCACACCCTCCCAGGCCATCGGGTACTGGGCCGAACCGACGCAGACCGCGGAGGTGTTCATCGACGGGTGGGTGCGTACCCGGGACCTGGGCCACTTCGACCGGGACGGGCGACTGTACCTGGCCGGGCGGACGCGGGACGTCATCATCGTCAACGCGAACCTCTACTACGCCGGTCCGATCGAGCGGGTCCTGGCCGCTTCCCCTGACATCGCGGAGGCGTACGTGATCGGCGCCCCGGACGAGGACACCGGCGAGGCGGTGCACGCATTCGTGGTACCAGTGGCGGGCCGGGCCCTCGACCTCGCCTCGCTGCGGACACTGGTCAGCGAGCGACTCGGTGACGCATGCGTACCGGCGACCATCACCGTCATCGACGAGGCGCCGACGGCGCCGAACGGCAAACCGGACAAGCGCCTCCTGATGAGGAGCGGGTACTGACGTGAGATCTGCCTCGTACGAACATCCTTTGGCGTTCTGGTCCGGCGTAACGATCACCACGGTCGGCGTGCTGTTACAGCTGCCGAGCTACTTCATGGCCCATGACATGCGCTATCACCTTGCCGGCATGCCCGTGACGACCGAGATGGCCGTCGGCATGGTCCTGCTGTTCATCGGCGTCGGCATCACCACCTACAGCCTGTTCCCGAAGTCCCGAGGCAGCCGGCCCGAGCTGAGCAAGGTGAGCATCACCCCTCTCGACGACGCGCCGATCAGGCCCGCCCACATCGGGCTGCTCCTGGTCATGGCGGCCGCCATCACGATCGACGTGATGAAACCGACCGCCTTCGCGTTCCTCGCGCCCGGCGCCGCGGCGGAGTACGGGCTGCGCGGACCGCTGAACCCGACGGCGGACGCGCTGCCGATCGGCCTCTACCCGCTGGCCGGCATCTCCGGAACCATGATCGGCTCGTTCATCTGGGGATGGCTGGGCGATCGCATCGGCCGACGGGCGTCCATCCTGCTGGCGGCGATCATCTTCATCGCGACGTCGACGTGCGGCACCATGCCCGAGTTCTGGATGAACCTGATCACATGCTTCGTCATGGGTCTCGGCGTCGGCGGCATGCTGCCCCTCACCTTCGTGCTGCTCTCGGAGACGGTACCGAGGAGACATCGCGGCTGGATGATCGTGCTCATCGGCAGCGACATCGCCGGCGCCTACATCATCGTGAGCTGGCTGGCCTCCACCTGGGCCGCGCCGGACCAGCTCGGCTGGCGCCTGCTGTGGCTGATCGGCCTTCCCACCGGTCTCATCCTGCTGCTGCTGAACCGCTGGATCCCGGAGTCGCCGCGCTTCCTGATCAAGCAGGGCCGCGATGAGGAGGCCCAGTCCGTCATGCGCAAATACGGCGCCACCATCGTCGAGACGCCGTCCGAGCTCGCCGTCGAGCAGAACCTGGAACGCGGCTCCCGGCTGGCGTTCAGCAAGCCGTTCCTCGGCCTGACCGTCGTCGTCGTCCTGCTGGCCCTGAGCATCGGCACCACCCAGTACGGCTTCCAGCAGTGGATGCCGTCCAACCTCCAGCGGCTCGGCTTCTCCGAGGTGAACGCCAGCGAGATCCTCCGTAACGCCGCGATCATCGGATTCCCGTTCAGCCTGCCGATCGCGCTGCTGTACGGATTCTGGAGCAGCAAGAAGACCATCATCCTCGTGACCGCGGTGATGGGCGGCTCCCTCGCCACCTTCGCGTTGCTGGGCGATCAGGTGGCCGCCAACCGCACTCTGCTGTACGTCCTGCTCGTTGTGCCGGTATGGGGAATCAGCATCCTGAACGCCGTGCTCGCCGCCTACACCGCGGAGATCTATCCGACCGTGATCCGCGCCCGCACCAGCGGTCTGTCCGCTGGAGCGACCAAGGCCGGTGGCGTGCTGATCCTGGCCCTGGTGGTCACCGCCGTCGCGATCCCTTCCGTACGAGTGACCGCCGCTGTCGGCGTCATCCCGATGGCCCTGGCCATGATCGCCCTCATCGCCTTCGGCCCGGAAACCCGGCACAAGCAACTCGAACGCATCACGGCCGAGGAGCTCATGTCGTCCTCCCGACGATCCGGCGAATTGTAGGCAGCTCCGGGCTGGGCGATCTTGTTCGCCGGGCACGAAGCGTCATCCCCCGCACCGCAGCCTCAGACCGAACGGTAACCTTTGTGATCTACACATGAAGGGACCGATCTACGGCTCTACGGCCGCGTTCTTGATCCAGCGTCCCCAACGAGGACTGCGCGAGAACTGTGTAGCGATGACCTTCCCGGACGGGAGAGCCCCATCTGGACGTCGGTTCTCTTGCGCTCGGAGGCGTTGGCCACGAGTAGTTGCGCGCCCAGGAGTGTTCCGCCCAGGCCGAGGAACGTCCGGACTGTCTCCAGCGCGAGGCGAGGCCGTACCGTCGCCTCCAGGTAGTCGTCGGTCTCCGAGGGCAGTGCGTCGCGTGGAGCGGTGCGGGCGAACCGTACGAGCAGGATCGCCGCTCCGAGCAGTGCCGCGCTCAGGGCGATACCTGTCGGCGGGCCGAGACCGTACAGCAGGGCGATGACGATGACGACGACGATGACGGGTGGGATGCCGAGCCGCTCGGCCGGCCGTCCGGAGCCCACGACCAGACGGTCGGCGGCCAGGGCGAGCACCGCCAGGCCGGCCACGCTGAGAATCGCCAGAGTCAGCACCGCAGGCCCCCGTCAGTCGCCGCTCAGGTCGCGGCGGCCGAACGCGGCGATCCCGGCCAGGGCGAGCAGCGCCGCGACTCCGGCCAGCCAGACGAGCGGCACGGCGCTGAACTGGCCACCGGGGACCTGCGGGAGGTGGAAGTAGGGCGAGATGGCGCGGACGCGTTCGTCGATCTGCAGCAGCTGGCCCAGCTGTCCGAGGAGCACGAAGGTCACCAGCGCCGCCCACGTGAGCGCTGTGAGCTTGGGCAGCGCGCCGAACAGCAGCACCGCCAGCCCCGCCAGCACCCACACCGCCGGCACCTGGACCAGGGCCGCACCCAGGATGCGTACCGCTTCGGTGAGGGGTTGCCCGGTCCGCAGCCCATGCGTGAGCCCCGCGGCGAAACCGGTGACGGCGAGGATCACGGCGCTGCCGAGCAGCGCGAACGCCAGGTGGCCGGCCAGCCACCGCCATCGCGGCACGGCGGTGGACAGCACCGGTTCGGCGCGCGCCGCGGCCTCCTCGGTCCGCGACCGCAGCGCGGCCTGCACGGCGTAGCCTCCGGCGACCACTCCACACAGGCCCAGTTCGGTGGCGAAGAAGGTGTCCACCAGCGTGTCCCCGCCGCCCACCATGGAGATCAGTTCGGCGATCCGCGGGTTGTCGCTCACGATGTCGCGCATGCTTTCGGCCAGTGTCCCGAACACGGCACCGGCCACGGCGAAGCCGATCGTCCAGGCGAGCAGCGCGCCGCGGTGCAGCCGCCAGGCCAGGGCGAGGGGGCTGCGCAGGGAGTGGGCGGCGTTCGCGGGGCCGCTTCGTGGCGCCATCATCCCGGCTCCGAGGTCGCGCCGCCGTGCCAGCAGGCCGGACGCGCCCAGCAGGAGGAGGCCGGCGACCGCGATCAAAGCCGGCACCCACCAGCGCTCCCCGGCGAACGGGCGCAGGCGCTGCGCCCACCCCAGCGGGGACAGCCATGACACCGCCTCGACGTCGGCGGCGTCACCTGCCGCCCGTACCAGGAAGCACAGTGCCAGGGCGGAGCACGCGATGGCGTTGGCGGTCCGTGCGCCCTCCGTCAACTGCGCGGCCAGCACGGACAGGCCGGTGAACACCCAGCCCACCCCGGCGATCGCCAGACCGAGAGCGAGCGAACCAGCAGCGGGGAGCCCCTGCGCGGATAGGCCGAGGCCGATGAGCAGGCCGGTGGCGAGGTTCGCCAGGCTCGCGACGAGCACCGCGGCGGCGGGCAGCGCATGGCGGCCGACCGCCCCCGCGCCGATGAGCTCCGCTCTCCCGCTCTCCTCCTCCGCCCGGGTGTGCCGGGTGACCAGCAGGATGCTCATCAAGGCGGTCAGGACGGCGGCGATGGTGGTCGCTCGCCAGGCAATCAGGCCGCCCACAGACGTGGGGTCGAACACCGGCCCGGTCAGGGCGCGCATCGCCGGATTGCCGCTGATCATGGCTCCCAGTGCGAGGCGCTGCGCTGGATCGGCGTACACCGACGTGATCGCCGAAGCGATGGCGGAAACCACCCCGCCGATCGCCACGACCCAGACCGGAAGTAGCAGGCGATCACGGCGCAGCACAAGCCGAACCAGCAGGCCGGTGCCGGCGAAGGCGGTCATGACGCCATCACCTGGTAGTGCCGCAGGAACAGCTCCTCCAGCGTGGGCGGCCGGCAGGTCAGGCCGCGCACCCCGCACCCGACCAGGGTTCGCAACACGTCCTGCAGCCGGTCGGCGTCCGCCTCGAAATGGATCTGGGAGCCGTTGACCACCAGGTTGTGCGCACCGGGCAGGTCGGCGGGCACGTGTTCGAGTTCGGCGCTGATCGAGGTGCGGGTCAGGTGGCGCAGCTCGGCCAGCGTCCCGCTCTCCACCGCGCGTCCGTCGCGGATGATGGTCACCCGGTCGCACAGCGCCTCGACCTCGGACAGGATGTGGCTGGACAGCAGCACGGTACGGCCGTTGCGGCGTTCCTCATTGACGCAGTCGCGAAAGACCGCCTCCATCAGCGGGTCCAGCCCGGCGGTCGGCTCGTCGAGCAGCAGGAGCTCGACGTCGGAGGCGAGCGCCGCGATCAGGGCGACCTTCTGGCGGTTGCCCTTGGAGTAGGTTCGGCCCTTCTTGGTCGGGTCCAGGGCGAAGCGCTCCAGCAGCATCGCGCGTCGCCGCGGGTCCAGCCCGCCGCGCAGGCGTCCGATCAGGTCGATGGCCTCGCCGCCGGACAGCGTCGGCCACAGCGTCACGTCGCCCGGCACGTACGCCAGCCGCCTGTGCAGCTCGACCGCGTCCCGCCAGGGATCGCCGCCGAGCAGCTCGGCATGGCCGGCATCAGCCCGCAGCAGGCCCAGCAGGACCCGCAGAGTGGTGGTCTTTCCCGCGCCGTTCGGGCCGAGGAATCCGTGCACCTCGCCCGCACTGACGACCAGTTCCAGGCCGTCCAACGCCCGTACGGCACCGAAACGCTTGGTCAGGCCGCTGATCAGGATGGCAGGAATGTCCGGCACGGTGCGCCTCCATGAAGCCGGTCGGATATGACGTTGCCGACCAGACTTCCCGGCGCTCCGCCTTTGACGGTAACAGCGCCGTGCGGGCCCCGCCAGGCCCATCTCGATGGACTTATGACGCTCGACGTCCAGGCCTTCAGAATCAGGAACCGCCACGGCTGAGATCAGGGCGGTGGTCTCGTCCCTTGCTCGGCGTCCGGCAGGCGGGCCAGCGAGGGGGAGCCGCCCCGGAATCCGCGATGAAAGCGGCCGGGCGGACCTTGACCGAAGAACTCTCGCAGCCAGGCGACGTGCTCGACGTTGAGCCGGCGGGGCCTGAACCGGGCCACGCCGGCGCGCCAGTTCCTGCTGGAGCGTGTTGAGCTGCCGGCGCTGGAGGCGATCGAGCACCTGGCGGGGATGCAGTCGCAGGCGCCGCTCGCGCCGTACGTCGGCCTGTGGACGCGACTGGCCGGCTTTCGCACGGTCGAGTTGTCCACGCTGACCGTGGAGCGGGCCGCCGTACGCGCGCAGTTGATGCGCAACACCGTGCACCTGTTCAGCGCCCGCGACTGCCTGAACTGGTAGCAGCTGTTCGAGTCGGTGCACTCAAGGGACTTCGCCGCCCACTTCGGTGGCCGTCTCAATGGAGTGGATCAGGCGGAATTACTGGGGCATGCCCGAACCATCCTGGATGACAAGCCGCGTACTCGCGCCGGCACCCTGCTGGTGGACGGATTCTGGCGTGGTGTCTGGAGCCGGCGTGCCGGCCAGATTCACGTCGAGCCGTTCACGCCGCTGTCGCCGGCCGAGCGCGACGCCGTGGAGCCCGAGGCCGAGATGCTGCGCGGATTCCTCGGCATCCGGACTGGGTGAAGGGGCGGGGCCAAGACGTCGGCCGTCGCTCTTCGCGATCCTGATCGCCGCGCCGCCGAGCCCGTGTGGCTTTCAAGTATTTTGAACTTTGCGGCCCTGCGGTGAAAACGTGAAATCGTTTCGCTATGGGGACACGGTTCGGTGTTCTGGGGGCCCTTGAGGTGGTGCGCGATGGGGTGCCGGTAGCCGTGTCGGCGCTCAAGTAGCGGATTGCGCTGGCCACGTTGCTCCTTCAGGCGAATCAGCACGTATCGCTCGATCAGCTCGCCGAACGGATGTGGGACGGTCGCGAGGCTCCGGAGGATACGCGCGGGGCCGTACAAACGCATATCGGCAGATTGCGGCGTACCTTGCGCGACCGCAGTGACGAGCGGCAGCTGATCCGCACCCGGGGGGAGGGGTATGTCCTCAAGCTCGCGGTGGAGGACCTCGACGTCGCTGTCTTCCTTGATCTCGTCGCCCGTGCCAAGAGAGCCGGTCAGGCCGGTGACGAGAGGCGCGAGACCGACCTCCTCCAGCGGTCGCTGGCATTGTGGCGTGGTCCTGCCCTGGTCGACGTGCCGTCGGAGTCGTTGTATCGCGATCACGTGCTCGTGCTGACCGAGCAGCGGGTGCAGGCGCTGGAGCGCTGGTTCGGCCTCAGGCTGCGGTCAGGCCGCCATGATGAGCTGGTCGTGGAGCTCAGAGCGGCCACCACGGCGCACCCGCTGCGTGAGCGGTTGTGGGCTCAGCTCATGCTCGCACTGTATCGATCCGGTCATCAGGCCGAAGCGCTCCAGGTCTACCGCACCGTCGGCGACCTGCTCCGCCAGGAGCTGGGCGTCGATCCCGGTGACGAGCTGCGGAAGCTGCATCACGACATCCTCACCGGCAATCCCGCCCTGCTGATTCCCGCCGTCCCGAACAGCGTGGCCGGTGCTCAGGAGCGGCTGGAAGTCGTGACCGCGCAGCCGCCACGAGCAGCCGCGGCCGCCCCTCCCCGGCAGTTGCCCGCTGACACCGCGCACTTCACCGGCCGCCTCGCCCAGCTGGCGACCCTGGAAGAAATGCTGCCCGCGTCCGAGGGCCAGGCCCAGCGGCCGATCATCATCGGCGGCACCGGCGGGGTGGGAAAAACCGCGCTGGCCGTCCATTGGGCGCACATGGTCCAGGACCGGTTCCCTGACGGCCAGCTCTACCTCGATCTACGTGGTTTCGGGCCCGGCGCGCCGGTTGAGCCCGCCGCCGCTCTGGAGATGCTGCTGCGGGCGCTGGATGTCGCGCCCGAGCGGCTCCCGGCCGAGCTGGAGGCGCGCTCGGCGCTGCTGCGCAGCATGCTGGCCGGGCGCCGCATGCTGATACTCCTCGACAACGCCCGCGACGAGGCGCAGGTACGCCCCCTGCTCCCCGGCGCGCAGTCGACGGTGCTGATCACCAGCCGCAACCAGCTGCGCGGACTGGCCGCCCGAGAAGGCGCGTTCCGCGTCACCCTCGACGTCTTCTCACCGCAAGAAAGCCATTCCCTCCTGCTCTCGCTCCTGGACGAAGACCGCCTGAGTGCCGCTCCGCAGGCGGAGACGGAACTCGGCGAATTATGCTCCCGACTCCCCTTGGCGCTGAGCATCGCGGCTGCCAACCTCGACGCCAACCCACACCTGAGCCTGACCGACTACGTGAGCGAGCTGCGCGAAGGCAACCGGCTGGCCGCTCTGGAAACCGGGAATGATCAAGCAGCCGCGGTGCACGCCACCTTCGACCTGTCCTACACCGCCCTGCCCGAGCCACAGCGCAGGTTGTTCCGTCTGCTCGGGCTGCTGCCCGGCGCGGACTTCACCGCGGCCGCCACGGCCGCGCTGGCCGGCTGCTCGACAGCCGAGGCGAGGCAAGGGCTGGACAGGCTCGCCGCCTACCATCTGATCCGCGCGCACGGCCGCGGCCGCTACGCCTTCCATGACCTGCTACGCCTGTTCGCCGCCGAGCACGCCCACTCCGACGAAACCCCCGGAGAGCTGCTGGAGGTCAGTCGGCGCCTGCACGATTGGCACCTGCACAGCGTGCTCGCCGCCGCCCAACTGCTTCACCCCCATTGGGTACGGCTGCCGCAGCCACCCCTCACCAGCACCGCACTTCCGGAGGCCTTCGACAGCCAGGAATCCGCCGCCGCCTGGCTGGAGGCCGAACACGCCAACCTCGTCGCCATGATTCGCCACGCGCATCAGCACGGTCCCGGCGAGCTGGTATGGCGGCTGACGGACGCGCTACGTGGCCATTTCTGGGTGAGCAGGCATCTGGACGACTGGCTCACCTGCGCCCAAGCCGCCCTCACCGTCGCCGAGGCCGAAGGTAGCCGTGCCGCCCAGGCCGTGATCCAGTTGAGCCTGGCCGACGCCCACACGCATCAGGACCGGCCCGCGGCGGCGATGGAGTTGTACGCCCGCGCCCTGTCGCTCACCGAGGAGGTCGGATGGCTGGACTGCCAGGCTTCCGCCCTCGGCGGGCTGTCCAACGCCTACCTGCGCCTGGGACATCTGCTGGAGGCTGTCGAACATCTCGACAGGGCTCTCGAACTGTCCCGGCAGACCGATCGCAAGCGCGGACAACAGGCATACCTCAATAACCTGGCGAACGCCCACCACCAGCTCGGACGGCTGGAGCTGGCCCTCGATCAACTCGGTCAGGCCCTAGAGCTTGCCACAGACCGTTCCGCAGCCTTGATCTGCACGATGGGAGCGGTCTGCCACAGCCTGGGGCGGCTCGATGAGGCGGCCCAGTATCTCAACGACGGCATCTCCCTCAGCCGCCGGCTAGGTGACCACGCCGTCGAGCTGGAGTGCCTGGTCGCGCTGGCAGCGTTGCGCCGGGACCTCGGACACCACGCGGAGGCGCTCGAACTAAGCGACACGGCTCTGGCAATGAGCCACGACCTGGACGACCATCTCATCCAGGCGGCCACCCTGAATGTCGTGGCGATGCTCCATTGCGACCTTGGCCGACACGGCGAGGCGCTGAAACTCCACCAGCAGGCGCTCGATGCCACCAAACAGGGCGGAAACCGCCATCCCGAAGTCGTCAGCCTGATCGGCCTGGCCGACGCCGCCAGAGGCCTTGGCCGCCATTCCGACGCCGCCGCACACGCCGAACAGGCCTGCGCGATCGCCCGCGACCGGTCCTTCCGCGTGCTCGAGGGCCTCGCACTGACCGCGCTCGCAGAGATCAGCATCGCAAGGGACGCGCCGGCTGAAGCCGTCACTCAGGCCCGTCAGGCTCTCGTACTGCACCGCGACACCGGACACCGCCTCGGCGAAGCAAGAGCTCTGCGCGTGATCGGTGAGGCTCTGTACGAAGAGGAGGGAGCCGACACCGCGCTGCCGTACTGGCGGGAAGCGCTCTCACTGTTCGCCGCGATCGGCAGCCCGGAAGCCGCCGAGGTCAGCTCCCTCATCAGCGGTTGCTGCGGCTCATCCCCCATTCATGGATGACGTGGAAACACCTCCGCCGTCCACCCAATAGCGCGAGTCAGGGTCGTCGAGCATCGAATAATCGCGGTTCTCCATCGAGAATTCGCGGTTGTCGGCTGAGAAGTCGCGGTTGTCAGCTGAGAAGTCGCGGTTCTCCGCGCTCGCCGGGGCGGCGGCGAACGCGAGTCCGGCCCCGGTGAACGCCAAAGTCGCGGCCAGGGCGAGAACGGTCTTGCGCACTTCTTCCTCCTGATGCTCGTGTACTCGGTCTCCTGCGGTGGATCGTACGCAGAGCTGGAACGCCGGACTATCCGGCAAGTGAGCGGCCTGCGGCGCGATCTGGACACCGCGTCCAGAGCCGACCAGGCGACGACGAAACGACGCCAGGACGACAACGGCGTGCAGAAATGTGAGTCACCCATGGACCTACAGCGATCAGTCGCACCTCTGATGCGAAGAGATGAGCTGACCTTCCGTGAACACTTGGCATGGAGACACGTCAGGAGAATGGGTGTCATTGACGTCCGAAGGAAATTTCCCCGGAGATTTTCAAAAGGCTCGAGACTGCGTATCGCGCATCTCATGGCCGCACACCGTCGAGGTCATCAAGGGGCATCCGGCAGGCGGCCGCTGCAAAGAGCTGTACGAGGGCAACATCGGCATGCGCATCCTGTCGTACGGAGCCGAAGTCCGTGTCACCGTCCCGCGGTGCCCGGACTCCTACAAGATCTACCTTCGCTGAGAGGCGCCGGAAAGGTGAAAATCGAGGGCGAGTATATCGACGCGCCCTCGATCATCGTCGGCCCGCAAGAGAGGTCCGACATGTGGTGGAGCATCGACCACGAGGTGCTGATCATCCACATTCCCTCGGCGCTGATCGAGCGGACACTTGCCGACTATCTGGGCGATCCTCCGAAGCAAGCCCCGCGTTTCAGGCCGGACATCACCAGAGACAGCGCTCTCACCGGAGCGCTGACCATGTTGTCGCTGGCGAGTGCCGACGGCAGGCTACCGTTCATGGCCTCGCCCTTGGCCGGGCACCATTTCGAGCAATTTCTGCTGCACACCCTTCTGGACTCGCAGCCGCACGACTACTCCGCCACCCGCGGCGAGCCTGACGCCTCGTCCGGTCCAGCGGCATTGCGCCGAGCGCAGCGCTACTGCGAGGAACACGCGGGTGAATGTATCTCCCTGCGGGACATCGCCGCCGCGGCCAGAGTCAGCGTCCGCACCCTGCAATACGACTTTCGCCATCACCTGCACACCACACCGCTCGCCTACCTGCGCAAAGTACGGCTGGCGCACGCCCATGCCGACCTGGTGCGCATAGCCCAGACGGGCGCTCAGACCACTGTCACGGAAGTGGCCACGCGTTGGGTTTCATGCATCTGGGCCGCTTTGCCTGCAGCTACAGGGAGACCTACGGCCAACCGCCCTCCAGCACCTTGTACGGGTCACGGTGAGCGCCGGCTACCCGAACGCGCGGTGGAGCTGGGTCATGGTGTTCTCGACGCGGCTCTTGTCGCCGACGACCACGTAGGTCTCGTAGTTGACCTTGTCTTTTCTGTCCATGGTTCCACTGGGGCTGGTGACTTGGATGGTGTTCTCGCCGAAGTAACCGTTGTAGTCCATGGGCGAGCGGGTCATCGTGTAGTAGTAGGCCTTGCTGCCGAGGACTTCGGGCTTGACGTACATGCCGAGGCAGTAGGCGCCGTCGTCCGTGCAGCGGACCATGGGGTCCTTGCTCGTGTGGGAGTCCACGGGCTTGGGCGACAGGCGGCCGGTGGCGGGGCTGTAGGAGAAGACCTTCGTGAAATCCGGCTGCAGGTAGGCGACGAAGACGCCGTTGAAGCGGTCATGTCGTTCGTCGTCCGAGGTGATCGTGGCGGCAGCGCGGAAGACGTTCTCCAGCGCGGGCGCGTCGTGATCGGGGGCGAGCTCGATCTCGGTCTGCAGCCAGTACGGCGACAGGCCCATGGTGAAGGGGGAGCGCTTGTCCTGGTGGTCGGCGCTGCGGCAGTTGCCCCAGCCCGGTTTCGTGTCCGCGAGGGTCACGAACATCGCGGGCCTGCCCGCCGTACGGATGGAGCTGCCGGACCTGGCCATGGTGTAGAGGGCGCTCGTGCTGGGACCGTGGTAGGGAGGCGGCTGGCCCGCGTCGTCCAGGCGGGTGCCGGCCTGTGTGGGGTTGTAGCACTCGGTCGCCGCCTCGCCCTCCTGCCAGGCGTGGAAGGCGTACTGGAAGGCGGCGCCGTGGCCGCCGCTGGAGATGAACTCCTTGTTGTTGACCTTGACTGACGCGATCGCGCCAGCCAGCGCCGTCGACGTCGTGACTGCCAGCCTGTTGCGCTTGTCGACCAGGACGGACGCTGTGACGTCCTGGAACGTCCGGTCGTAGTTCTTCTTCGTGGCGCATGGGGACTTGTACGTGAGCACGAAGTCGTTGTAGGCCGAGCTGCTCCGTGGCGGCGCCTCGCACGAGCTCTGCGCGGCCGTCGCCGCCGCTGGGGTGACCACCGCCGTCATGACCGTGAGCGCGGCCAGTACGGCCCCCTGCCGGATGGATCTCATGCGCGAAGTAAACCGGCAGCCGGCGATGCGGCGGGATCTGTTCGAGAAAAGGGTAAGTGTTGGGGGTTGCCGGTCCCAGGCCGAACGCCGCCTGGCCGGAAAGGGAGATCACGTGCCCGGAGCACGGCTGGACTTGCAGAATGAGCCCGCCGATGGCGAGCCCCCAAGCCATCACCACGACCGTGTGACAGCGCGCAGCCCGTCCTTGTCCGCGGTGGCCCTGTACAGGTGTGCTCGTCCGATGCGCTCGCGGGAGACCATGCCCTTGTGCGAGAGCCGCCGTCCGACAACCGGCGACCACCACCGTTGCCAGGCTCGCGCCCATCCCCTACGCTATTTCGTAATAACGGAATAACGTAGGAGAGCCCCGATGAGCGAGGACAGACTCGCCGCACTCGAACGCCGGATCGCCCGCCTGGAGAGTCGGCTGCACACCGTCAGCCCACCGGAGTCGCCGTCTCTCGGCGCAGCGGCCACCGGCATGCTGCGCCAGGCGAAGAAAGAGGACAAGCTCGGGTCAGTGGGCTACATCGGAGCATCACGGCTGGCCGCCGGCGAAAGCCTCTGGGACAGGCAGCTCTCCCTTGCCGAGTTGCTGTCGGCTGATTGGACGCCGGTGGCCCACATCCTCGAGACCCTTGGCAGCAGGCCGCGGCTGGCGCTGCTCGCCGCACTTCTCCGGCAGGGCCGGCGCACCAGCAACGACCTCCAAGAGTCCCTTGCCGGAGACGGCGAGCAGACCACCAGCGGCCAGCTCTATCACCACCTACGCGCGCTCCAGAGTGCCAGGCTGATCACGCAACGGCGGCGCGGCGAGTACGAGCTGGCGCCTCAGGCCATGCCTCAGGTCCTCAGCATCCTCGCCGCCGCGTTCGACCTGGCCAACGATCCCCCACTCGGCCCACCTATCGATCTCCCCGGCATGGAGTGACCAGGCGGGCAAGATCGGGCTCGCCCGATGGGACCGTTCGTTTCGTCATGGTCGCAGGGCGCTCTCAGCGTTGATCGTTACCCTGCGACCATGACGTTCATCTATCGATCGTCCGGCGCGATCGCGCTCGCGGCCGCCACCGCACTGGCCACCGGCACGACCTCGATCGCGCAGGCGCAAGCAGCGCCCACGACCGCGGCGGGCCGGGTGCTGCGCGTCTACGACAACAACATCGAGAACCTGGTGCGGAACAACGCCGACGGCTCCTGCACCCGGATCTCCGGCCCCGACCACCTCACGTCGATGCTGGTCGACGACAACGGCAAGACGGGCACCTCCGGCGTGCAGGTTCCCGATCTCCTGATCGTGCAGCAGGTGCGCGGCACCGGACAGGCCACGGCGTACGCCGACCAGCTCTCGGCCAAGTTCGGATATCCGGCGGGCACCTAAAGCCCGGGACATCGTACGGCGGCGGAGCCGGATGCACGCTGTACAAGCCGCCAAGCAACGACGACGGCAGCACCAACGCCTACAAGTGGAAGGAGGGGCATGACGCAGGTGCGGGAGGAGCAGGAGCGGCGGATCGGCGGTCAGCGCATGGCCGAGGAGCGTGAGCAGGAGATGGGGGCGCTCAGCGCGGAAGAGCTCGCGCAGCTGTCCCGCAAGCGCGAGGAGAGCATGCGTGGACTCAGCGACGAGGAGGTCGCTGAGATGCAGCGCCGGCGCAGCCAGGCCATGCCGGGCTTCGGCCAGACCGAGGCATGAGCCCGGTCGGGCGACCGCAGCGCCTCTACCGAACCGGCGTCATCACGTAGTCGGCCGGTGCCGCGCATGCGGGGCGCCGGTCGCCCGGCTCGTGTGCGTCGTGCACGTCAATGTCCGTGCCCGTGCCCGTGGCCGACGAACGCCGCCGCGGGCCTGCCCGGTGGCACCAGCCACAGCGCGATGGCTGCCGCGGCGCCCGCGGCGACGGCGCACAGCGTGAGCCCCGAGACGAAGCCGCCGATGCCCGCCGCCGAGCCGGGCACGAGGCTCGACGCGGCGACCGTGGAGACGACGGCCACGCCGATCGAGCCGCCGAGTTCATGGAAGGTGTTGATGACGCCGGAGGCGACGCCGTTCTCGCCGGGCGGGATGTTCGCCATGGTCGTGGTGGTGGCCGTCACGAACGCCGGCCCGATTCCCAAGGCGGCCAGCACGAAGCCGGGCAGCAGCGTGGTGTACGCGCTCGCGTCGGGCGAGATGCGGGTCATCAGCGCCGCTCCGGCCGCGGTCACCACGAAGGAGGCCACCGCCACCGGCCGTCCGCCGATCCGGCCGATGAGGTGGCCGCCGAGCTGCGCGCCGACCGTGATCGCGATGGCCACGGGCAGGAACAGCAGCCCGGTCTCCAGCGCGCTGAACCGCAGCACGTTCTGGAGGTAGAGGGAGCTGAGAAAGAACAACCCCAGCATCAGCCCGGTGGCCATCAGCATGACGAACGTCCCCGAGATCACCGGCCGTCTGGCCAGGGTCTCGGCGCGCATGAGCGGTGAGCGTACGGACCGCTCGACGACCACGAACAGCGCGTACAGCAGCACGGCCCCCACCAGCGGCAGCACCGTGCCCAGCGCGCCCCAGCCGGCGTCGCCCGCCGTTACCAGCCCGTAGATCAGCAGGGCCGTCGCCAGCGTGACGACCAGGGCGCCAGGTACGTCGACCCGCTCGCTGCGCCCGGGCGTGGACGGCACGACGGCGGGCACGGTGGCGAGCACCACCAGCCCGATCGGGACGTTGACGATGAACACCCACGTCCAACCCGGCCCGGCGGTCAGCACGCCGCCGAGCAGCACGCCCAGGGCCGCCCCCGTACCGCCGATGGCCGCCCAGACGCCGAGCGCCCGGCCGCGCCGTTCGCCCTGGTAGGTGGTGGTGATGACGGCCAGGGCCGCGGGGGAGAGCAGCGCCGCTCCGACGCCCTGGAGCGCCCGTCCGGCGATGAGCATCACGCCGCTCCCGGCCAGCCCGCACAGCAGCGAGGCCGCCGTGAACAGTGCCAGCCCCGTCATGAGCGTGCGGCGGGCGCCCCACGCGTCGGCGAGCCGCCCGCCGAGCACCATGAGGCCGCCGAAGCACAGCGTGTACGTGGTGACCACCCAGGTCAGCGACTCGCGGTCGAGCGCGAGGTCCGTGCCGATGGTGGGCAGCGCCACCTGCACCACGGTGATGTCGACGATCAGCATGAACTGGGCCAGGCACAGCAGCACGAGCAGGCCCCACCCGCTCGTGCGTGTCTGGGCGGAAGGCATGCCAAGACTCATCCGAAGTCTCCTTAACTCGAACACTGATGTTCAAGTTAGCACCCATGAACCATACGCGGGTAGGGTTCATTCGGGATGAGCTCCTGGGAAGGGTCTGTGGAGATCGCGGTCAGGCGGGCTCGGCGAGCAGCGCCAGCATCGTCTTGATCAGCACCGGCTCGACCTCTTCGGCCGCCAGCCGCCCGGCCTCGCGCTCCTGGGCCGCGCTGTGGATGATCGAGAAGAACGTCGTCACCAGCCAGGCCAGCGGCAGGTCGGTACGGAAGTCGCCCGCGCGCTGACCCCGCTCGATGAGCCGCTCCACCCGCTGCAGCGGCCGGTCGTGGTGCTTCCTGATCTGCTCCGTGGCCAGTGTCCGGTCGGCGGCCAGGAACAGGCGGCGGTGCCGGTCGAGGATCTCCCAGGACGACCGCAGCAGCTTGGCCATGGCCTCGGGCGCGGGCGCCGTGTCGATCGAATCGTCCGCCAGCACCGTCTCCGCCACGCCGACCGCGTGGTCGAGCACCGCGTCCACCAGCGCTTCCCGCGACGGGAAGTGACCGTAAAGGGTGACCCTGCCCACCCCGGCGGCCTTGGCGATGTCGGCCACGCTGGCCGTGAGGTCGGCGCTGAGCAGCCGGGTCCCGGCCGCGAGGATCGCGGCGATGTTGCGCTCGGCGTCCGCCCGCCGGGTGGGTGCCGGCTGCCGTGCCGCGGTCTTCACCATACGGCCACCCTACGACCCGCCCTTCGACGGCTGTGCGCCAGATCTCGTAGAGCCGTCCCCATTCCCCAGCTCCACACCGCCTTGCCGAAGAGATACCCCCTACGCGTATGCTCATGCGGCATGGGAGAACACAGCGAACATGAGCACCCCGCCTCGCCCGCGGCCACGTGGGCGACAGCCGCGCAGGCGACCCTGCACTGCCTGACCGGATGCGCTATCGGCGAGGTGCTGGGCATGGTCATCGGCACCGCCGCCGGCCTGTCCAACTTCACCACCGTCGTGCTGTCGGTGGTGCTGGCCTTCGTGTTCGGCTACGGGCTGACCATGCGGGGCGTACTGCGGGCCGGAGTCGGTTTTCGCGACGCGTTGAAGGTGGCGCTTGCCGCGGACACCGTCTCCATCGCGGTGATGGAGGTCATGGACAACGCGGTGGTCGTGGTCGTGCCCGGTGCCATGGACGCGGGGCTGACCAGCTGGCTGTTCTGGGCATCGCTGGCCGGGTCGCTGGTGGTGGCCTTCGTGGTGACGACGCCGGTGAACAAGTGGCTGATCTCCCGGGGCAAGGGCCATGCGGTGGTGCACCAGTACCACCACTGAGTGGCCGAAGGCGGTGAGCCGCCTTCGGCCACGCGAATGGATTACTTGAAGCGGCGCAGGCGCAGGCTGTTGCTCACCACGAACACGCTGGAGAACGCCATCGCGGCCCCTGCGATCATCGGGTTGAGCAGGCCGAGCGCGGCCAGTGGCAGGGCGGCCACGTTGTAGGCGAATGCCCAGAACAGGTTGCCCTTGATGGTGGACAGCGTGCGGCGGGACAGGCGCAGCGCGTCGGCCGCCACCCGCAGATCGCCCCTGACCAGGGTCAGGTCGGAGGCCTCGATGGCGGCGTCGGTGCCGGTGCCCATCGCCAGCCCCAGGTCGGCCTGGGCGAGCGCGGCGGCGTCGTTGACCCCGTCACCCACCATGGCCACGACCTTGCCCTCGGCCTGCAGCTTCTTGACGGCATCGACCTTGTCGGCGGGCAGCACCTCGGCTATGACGTCGTCGATGCCCACCTCGGCCGCCACCGTACGGGCCACGGCCTCGTTGTCGCCGGTCAGCAGAACCGGTGTCAGGCCGAGCGCCCGCAGGTCGGTGATGGCCTGCTTGCTGGTCGGCTTGACCACGTCGGCCACCACCAGCACCGCGCGGGCCTGGCCGTCCCAGCCGACCGCCACCGCGGTGCGGCCCTTGGCCTGCTCGTCGGCCAGCTTGCGTTCCAGATCGACGGGCAGGCGCTGGGACCACTCCGCCAGCAGCCGGGGACGGCCGACCAGCACCGCGTGGCCGTCGACGATGCCCTGTACGCCGAGCCCTTCCACGTTGGCGAAGTCCTCCACCGTGGCGTCGGAGCGGGCCTCACGGGCGATGGCCTGGGCGATCGGGTGCTCGGAGGCGTGCTCCAGCGCGCCCGCCAACCTCAGGACCTCTTCGCGGTCCTCACCCTCGGCGAGGTGGACGGCGACCAGGGTCATCTTGCCCTCGGTGACCGTGCCGGTCTTGTCCAGCACGATCGTGTCGACCTTGCGGGTCGACTCCAGCACTTCCGGGCCCTTGATCAGGATGCCCAGCTGGGCGCCCCGCCCGGTGCCGACCAGCAGCGCGGTCGGCGTGGCCAGGCCCAGCGCGCAGGGGCAGGCGATGATCAGCACGGCGACCGCCGCGGTGAAAGCCGCCGCCGCGCCGTTGCCCGTGCCGAGCCAGTATCCGAGCGTCCCGACCGCCAACGCGATCACGATCGGTACGAAGATCCCCGAGATGCGGTCGGCCAGCCGTTGCACCTGCGCCTTGCCGGTCTGCGCC
Organism: Nonomuraea aurantiaca; assembly: GCF_020215705.1. Classification (GTDB taxonomy): domain Bacteria; phylum Actinomycetota; class Actinomycetes; order Streptosporangiales; family Streptosporangiaceae; genus Nonomuraea; species Nonomuraea aurantiaca. The sequence goes on from NZ_JAIWNB010000034.1 coordinate 48,497, forward strand.
TCCTCGACCAGCCTGGCCATCTGCGCGAGCTGGGTGTCCGCGCCCACTCGGGTGGCCTTGACGATCAGGCGGCCGCCCGCGTTCACCGTGGCGCCGGTGACCGCGTCGCCGGGCTTCACCTCGACGGGTACGGATTCGCCGGTCAGCATCGAGGCGTCCACGGCGGAGCTGCCCTCGGTGATCACGCCGTCCGTGGCGATCTTCTCGCCCGGCCGGACGACGAAGGTGTCGCCGACCTGCAGTTGCTCGGTGGGGATGCGGCGGCCGTCGGCCAGTTCGACCTCTTTGGCGCCCAGTTCCAGCAGCGCCTTCAGGGCCGCGCCGGCGCGGCGTTTGGCGCGGGCCTCGAAATAGCGACCGGCCAGGATGAACGCGGTCACCGCCGCCGCCGTCTCGAGGTAGATGTTGCCCGACCCGTCGGAGCGCTCGATGGTGAACGAGAAGGGATGCGTCATGCCGGGCGTACCCGCCGTGCCGAAGAACAGGGCCCACAGCGACCATCCGAGCGCGGCCAGCGTGCCCAGCGAGATCAGCGTGTCCATGGTGGCCGCGCCGTGCCGGAGGTTGGTCCAGGCGGCCTTGTGGAAGGGCCAGCCCGCGTACACCACCACCGGCGCGGCCAGCACCAGCGACAGCCATTGCCAGTTGGTGAACTGCAGCGCCGGGATCATCGCCATCGCCACCACCGGCACGCTCAGCACCAACGCGGTGCGCAGGCGCTGGCGCAGCGGCCGCAGCTCGTCCTCCGGCTCCTCCTGTCGCTGCGCCTCCGTCTTGGGCGGGGCGGGCAGAGCTGCGGTGTAACCCACCTTCTCCACCTCGCTGATCAACTGCTGCGGGTCGATGTCCTCGGGGAAGGTGATCTTCGCCTTCTCCGTCGCGTAGTTGACGGTCGCGGTCACGCCGTCGAGCTTGTTCAGTTTGCGCTCGATGCGGTTGGCGCAGGAGGCGCACGTCATGCCGCCGATGGTGAGTTCGACAGCTCTGCCTTCAATGAGGGAAGACATCACTCCCCCTTTCTGCTCAGTGCGTGTTGTCGCCGTGGGACGGGCTGACACTCGGCTCCGCCGCGGGCTTGGGCTGTCCGGCCGCCGCGCGGGCGGTGAAGTCGGCGGTGCGTACCTTGCCGGCGTGCTGGAAGTCCAGGAACAGCCGGTAGTCGCCGCCGCTGGGCACTTCGGCATAGAAGGTGATCTCGGGCCCGGCCTTGTCGCTTTCTTCCGGATGTACGTGTAGATAGGCCAAATCCCCGGCCCGCAGCGCCACCAGGTGGCCGTACGCCCCCAGGTATGGCTGCAGATCCGTTACCGGCTTGCCGTCCTTGCTCACGCTCAGCGTGAGCTTGCTGGCCTGGCCGGGAACCAGGTCGCCCGTCAGGGAAACCGTGTAACCGTCCACCTCCGCCGTACGAGTGACCGCGGGCAGGGCTCGCGGCTGGTAGTCGCCCGCGACCGGCACATCCGTACCAAGTGTCAGACCGCTCCCACCCGCGGGAGCGAAGTCGGCGAAGGCCCGGTAGGCGCCAGGATCGGCCAGCGTCAGCTTCACCGACCACACCCCGTCACCGGCCTGTTCGGGGTGCAGGTGCTGGAACGCCGCCAGGTCACGTGAGACCAGAATGAAATGGAGCTTTTTATCGTGTTTCACCTGGTAGTCGGTCACCGGCTTGCCATCGGGCCCTGTCACGGTGAACCGGAAATCGGTGGGCTCGCCGGCCTTGACGGTGGTCAACGGATTGAGGGTGTAGCCGTTCTCGGACACCTGCAGCCCTCCGGGGGTATCGGCCTGCGGTTCTGCGACGACCTCGGCGTGGGCGCTCCCATGGCTCGGCCGCGCCGGTGCGGGGGTACTCTCCCCGACCGCGCTCCCGACGCCCAGGGCGCCACCGAAGACGACGGCCAGCCCCACGGCGTAGGCACCTAGTTTGCTCGCGGTGTTCATGTCATACCGCCTCCTCGGTCGTCAGGAACGCTTTCGACTCCTTCAACATACTATACCCCCCCACCGTATTCCCACCCGCTACATGAGTTTGTCCGGAGTGATGGGGAGGGAGCGGACGCGTTCGCCGGTCGCGTGATAGACGGCGTTCGCGATGGCGGCCGCCACGCCCACGATGCCGAGCTCGCCGATGCCCTTGGCGCCCAGCGGGGTCTGCGGGTCGGGCTGGTCGACGAAGTGGATGTCGATGGCGGGCACGTCGGCGTGCGTGGGCAGGTGATAGTCGGCCAGGCTGCGGTTGACGATGAGGCCGGTGCGCTCGTCGAGCAGCGTCTCCTCGGTCAGTGCCATGCCGATGCCCATGATGATGCCGCCGCGCATCTGGCTGGTGGCCTGCTTGGGATTGACGATCCTGCCGCCGTCGAACGCCCCGACCCAGCGCGTGACGCGCGCCTCGCCGGTCTCCTCGTCGACCCGCACCTCGCAGAAGTGCGCGCCGTAGGAGTAGGTGCCCCGCTTGACGGTCTGGTACGGCAGCGCCGACTTCCCCGTCACCTCCACGGCCTCCACCCCGGCTCTGGCCAGAATGCGCTCGTAGCTCTGACCCCCGCTGGGCCCGAACAGGCCACCGGCGCGGGTGTCCACCTCCTCGAACGACCGTCCCGCCAGCGGTGAGCCGGTGTCGCGCACCAGCTTCAGCAGCTCGCGGACGAGGTTGTCGCGGGCGGACCAGATGGCCGAGGCCAGCGTCGTGGTCGCGGCCGAGGCGCCGGGGATGCGGGTCCTGGCCACGTCGGAGTCGCCCTGCTCGAAGCGGATCCGGTCAAGAGGCAGCCCAAGACGGTCGGCCGTGGCCTGGCTCTGCGCGGTCGAGGTGCCGGCGCCCAGCTCGTTGGTGCTGCTGCGGATGGTGACGGTGCCGTCGGCGGCCAGGCGCAGCTGCACTCCGGCGATGAGCACGGCGTCGGGGTTGATCGCCGCGGCCATCCCATGCCCGATGAGCCAGCGGCCGTCCCGCGTCGCGCGGGGTGCGGGTGGGCGCCGGGACCAGCCGAACGCCTCGGCGCCCAGAGCGTACGCCTCGCGCAGGTGGCGGCTGGTGAACCTGATGCCGCTCATCGGGTCCCGCTCCGGTTCGTTGCGCAGGCGCAGCTCAAGCGGGTCGAGGCCGAGCCGCCAGGCCAGCTCGTCCATGGCGGATTCCAGCGCGAAGGATCCTGGGGCGACGCCGGGGCCGCGGAAGAAGGCGTTCTGGATGCGGTCCAGGCGGACGACCTGCTGGGCGACGTGGACGTTGGGGCAGGTGTACAGGTGGCGGGAGGCGGCGACGGCGGCCTCGGCGAACTCGTCGGTCGTGCACGGGGCCAAGGCGTGGTGTTCGAGCGCGGTGAGCCGCCCCGTGGCATCGGCGCCGAGCGCGACGCGGCTGCTGGTCGGGGCCCGGCCGCCGGTCATGGCGAACACGTCGGCCCGCGACAGCACGAGCTTGACGGGACGGCCGGAGAGCTTGGCCGCCGCCACGGTGAGCCAAACGTGCGGCCAGGCCGGCGTCTTGCCGCCGAAGCCGCCACCGATGAACGGCGCCAGCACGCGGACGTTCTCCTCGGCGAGCGAGAACTTCTTGGCCAGCATCTCCTTGACGCCGTAGGGGTACTGCGCGGTGTCGTGGACCGTGAGCCGGTCGCCCTCCCAATGGGCCACGGTGGCGTGCGGTTCCATGGCGTTGTGGTGTTCGAGCGGCGTGGTGTACTCGGCCTCGACCGTGGCCGTCGCCGCGCCGAGCGCCGTACGGACATCGCCGCGCCTGGTCACGGGCTCCTCCAGCACGGCGTGCGCGGGAGTGTACGGTTTCCCGTCGGCCATCGACAGCCTGGCGGGCCACGGCTCGTAGTCGGCATGAATCAGCGACGCCGCGTACCGGGCCTGTTCCAGGGACTCGGCCACGACGACCGCGATGGGCTGGCCGTACCAGAAGATCTCGTCGGTGTTGAGCACCGGCAGGCTCATCGCGGCGGCGCCGAGCGGGCCCTTCATGGTGGCGTAGGCAGGGGTGCGCTTCATCGCGGGCGCGTTCTCGTGCGTCATCACGAGCAGCACGCCGGGCGCCGGCGGAACGTGGACGGCGGTGACCCGGCCCCTGGCGATGGTGCTGCCCACCACGACCGCGTAGGCGAGGCCGGGGAGTTGCCGCTCGGCCGTGTAGCGGACGGCGCCGGTGGCCTTGGCCCGGCCGTCCAGCCGGTCGGTCGGCCTGCCGAGCTCGGCGCGGCGGTGGGCCAGGGGATCGGGCCTGCCGTCGGGCAGGAGTCTGGCCAGCCTGGTCAGCGCCTTGCCGGCGAGGGTGAAGCCGCGTGCGGCGAGATTCATGACCTGACTCCTTGCAACGCTCGCCGGATCAGGCGCCGGGCCAGCTCGGCCTTGAACGCGTTGTGCGCGTTGTGCGCGCGCTGGCGGGAGCCGGCCAGCGCCTGTCCGGCCGCCTGGTGGATGAGCTCGTCGTCGAGAGAGGTGCCGGTCAGCAGTTCTTCGGCTTCGTACGCGCGCCACGGCTTGGCGGCCACCCCACCCAGCGCGATGCGTACGCGGGTCGCGCGGCCCGCTTCCATGCGGACGACGGCGGCCACGCTGACCAGCGCGAAGGCGTAACTGGCCCGATCGCGCACCTTGAGGTACACCGAGCGGCCCGGCTGAGCCGGCGGCAGGTCGATGGACGTGACCAGCTCCCCCGGCGCGAGCATCGTCTCCACGTGCGGCGTGTCTCCGGGCAAGCGGTGGAAGTCCACCAGCGGTACGGGGTCGCGGCCCGCGATGTTGACCACGGCGTCCAGGGCGGCCAGGGCCACGCACATGTCCGACGGATGTACGGAGACGCAGCTCTCGCTCGTGCCGAGGATGGCGTGCGTGCGGTTGAACCCGTCGAGAGCGGCGCAGCCGGCGCCCGGATCACGTTTGCCGCAGGCCGAGTGCCGGTCGTAGAAGTAGCCGCAGCGGGTGCGCTGCATCAAGTTGCCGCCCACGGTCGCGCGGTTGCGCAGCTGGGGGGAGGCGCCGTTCAGGATGGCCTGGGCCAGGACCGGATAGCGATCGCGGATCCGCTCGTCGGTGGCCACCCGCGTGTTGCGGACCAAGGCCCCGATCCGCAGGCCGCCGCCCGGCTGCTCCTCGATGTCGGCCAGCGGCAGCCGGGTGATGTCCACGAGCTCGCGCGGCGTCTCGATGCCCTGGCGCATCAGGTCGACGAGATTGGTGCCGCCCGCCAGGTACTTCGCCCCTCCTGCGGCGAGGGCGACGGCCGAGGAGGTGTCGGTGGCCGGTACGTAGGAGAACGGGTTCACCGTGCGACCTCCCGCACCGCCGCCAGGATCCCGTTGTACGCGCCGCACCGGCACAGGTTGCCCGCCAGCCGTTCCCTGATCTCAGCGTCCGTCAGACCGGCCTCGCCCACAGCGCTCGGTACCTCGGCCTCGTACTCGGCGAGCATGGCCACGGCCGAGCAGACCTGGCCCGGGGTGCAGTAGCCGCACTGCAGGCCGTCGTTGCGGACGAACGCCTTCTGCATCGCCCGGCCGGCCTCTGATGACGCCAGCCCCTCGATGGTGGTGACCTCCGCGTCCGCGCACTGCGCGGCGAGCACGAGGCAGGAGTTGACCCGCTCACCGTCCAGCAGCACCGTGCAGGCGCCGCAGGCCCCCTGGTCGCAGCCCTTCTTGGTGCCGGTCAGGCCGAGGTGCTCGCGCAGGCAGTCGAGCAGGCTGACCCGGGAGTCCAGCTCCAGCTCGTGTTCGCGGCCGTTCACCGACAGCCGCAGCTGAATGGATGACATCCGCATTCCTCCTATCTCGTACATCCATGTACGGGTTCTAGAAGGGGGACTATACCCCTCCTCCGTATGAGGGTTGATTCGTGGCTGATACATGGCTGAGGCATCACGGATGTCCGCGGCTTGTATCGTCTGTTGCGCCAAAGCTCTTGGGGAGAAATGTCGGTTTCGGAGGTCGGAGGCAGGGTGTCGGCTCCGGTGACCGTGCTGCTCGTCGAGGACGACGAGGTGATCCGCAAGACCGTCGGGATGGTGCTGGAGCGCTACGGCTATCGCGTGAGCACGGCGGGCGATGGCCTGACGGGCCTGGAACTGTTCAGGGAGCAGCGGCATGACGTGCTCCTGCTGGACGTGATGCTGCCGGGGCTGGACGGCATCGGGCTGTGCCGGCAGGTCAGGGAGTGGAGCCTGGTGCCGATCCTGATGATGTCCGCGCGTGGTGACGCCCTCGACGTGGTGTCGGGGCTGGAAGCGGGGGCCGACGACTACGTGGTCAAGCCGGTCGACACCTCCGTGCTGGTGGCCAGGATCCGTTCCCTGCTGCGCCGGGCCTCCTTCGCTCCGGGTCCTGAACACGTCCAGGAGGCCACTGAGCTGGTATTCGGGGACCTGACCATCGATCCGCAAGGGCTGGTGGTGCGCCGCGCCGGTGAGCCGGTCGAGCTGGCTCCCACCGAGTTGCGGCTGCTGCTGGAGTTCGCCGCGAATCCGGGGATCGTGCTGGACCGGCAGACGCTGCTGCGCAACGTCTGGGACTACGGCTGGGACGGGGACAGCCGCGTCGTCGACCTGTGCGTGCAGCGGCTACGCAAGAAGATCGGCGCCGACCGGATCGAGACGGTGCGCGGCTTCGGTTACAAGCTGCGGCGCTGACGTGGGTCCGGCCATCGCCCGGGCGGCACGTGGGCCGCTGAACTGGCGGTCGCTGCGCTGGAAGATCGCCGCGCTGGTGGCCGTGACGTCCTGCGCAGTCGCGCTGGCCGTCGGGGTGCTGGTCCACCGCAGCGCCTTCGACCGGTCCATGAGCCTGGGCAGGGACCGGGCTTTCAGCGAGCTGCTGGTCGTGGTGGACACCTACCGGCGTACGGGCGATGCGCCGCAGCCCGCTCAGGTTCCGCCCGCGCTGCTCCAGCGGGCCAGGAGCACAGGCGAGTTCAGCACCTGGTACGACGACCGTCGGCCGGACGTTCCCTGGATGTGGGCGGCGCAGCTGATCGACGGCCAGGTGCTGGCCGTGCAGATCGACATGGGCTCGGAGATCCGCGGCCTGTGGGCCCTGGACCGGAACATCGTGAAGGCGTCGCTGGTCGCGCTCGCGATCGTCGTACCTCTGGCCGTGTTGGCCGCCGAGACGTCCAACCGGCGGCTGAGACGCGTGGCCCGCACCGCGCGGCGGATCGCGGACGGCGACCTGGACGCCAGGAGCATGATGGGCGGCCGGGGCGGTGACGAGATCACCGAGATCTCGGCCACCATCGATTCGATGGCCGACAGTCTGCGGGACCGGCTGCTCAGCGAGCAGCGCTTCACCGCCGATGTGGCCCACGAGCTACGTACCCCGCTGATGGGACTGGTCGTCTCGGCCGAACTGCTCCCGGAGAGCGAGGCCACCGACCTGGTACGCGACCGGGTTCGGGTCCTGCGGGCGCTGGTGGAGGACCTGCTGGAGATCTCCCGGCTGGACGCGGGCGCGGAGTGGGCCGATCGCCGTCCGGTGCCGCTGGGCCGGGTCGTCGAGGAGTGCGTGGCCCGGACCAAACTCGAGGTCCGGCTGACGGTGACCGGTGAGCCGGTCGTCGACACCGATCCGCGGCGCATCGACCGGATCATCACGAACCTGGTCACCAACGCCCACCGGCACGGGCGCTCGCCGGTCGAGGTCGCCGTGAACGACACGACGATCGTCGTACGCGACCACGGCCCCGGATTCCCGGACGGGCTGCTGGCGGAGGGACCGCAGCGTTTCCGTACGGGTGGGGCCGAGCGGGGCAACGGCCATGGCCTGGGCCTGGCCATCGCCGCCGGACAAGCCCAGGTGATCGGCGCGGAGCTCGCCTTCGCCAACGCCCCGGACGGCGGCGCGACGGCCACGCTCCGCCTTCATTACCCGGTGTAGTTCTTCCCAGGGAGGACCGCCTCCACGAGCTGGCGAGGTTTCCCTTCTCGATCTCAGAGGTGAGCCTGTCTCTACGGATCACGACCAGTGGTAGGCCAGGTTCACGGCTAGTGCGGCCACCGCGGTGAAGAAGAATCCGCCCCAGTTCACGAGCTTGCGGGAACCCACTCGCAGGTGCGCGAGGAGCGCGCCGATGAAGTACAGCACGAGGCTGTAGGCGGCGAGTGTCCCCAGCATGGGCACGGCGAATCCGCCCAGCAGCCCCAAAGAGCCCGCCGCCAGCAACATGCCCAGCACCGGTACCCACGACCGGGGCAGGCGCTTCATGTCCGCCTGGGCCTTGGGGAATTCGTGGCCGATCATGTAGACGACGGCGGCGCTGCCGTACAGGAGCGAGGCGAAGATGGTGACCGCGGCATAAACGGTGAACATAGGCTTTCCTTTGTGGTTGTCAGCTGCAAGAACTTCCGTTGCGGAAGCCGGCCGGCGCATCATTGATCGCTGCGACCCGGCCCAGCAGTCCGACGAATCACCTGCGGAAAATGTCAGGCGACGCGCCGACCTCACAGTCCCGTGCGCTGTCTCGTCGAACGGGTGAGGGCAGCTGCGAGCAAGGGAGCCATCGACACCATGACCACCCCATCCGACCCGGGCCTGAGTGCGATCATGAGCGAGCGGCGTCAGCTGATCAATCTCGCCTATCGCCTCCTGGGCTCCCTGGCCGACGCGGAGGATGTCGTACAGGAGACCTACGCCCGCTGGTACGCCATGACCCGGCAGCAGCAGGAAGCCATCGAAGTCCCCGGCGCCTGGCTGACCACGGTCGCCAGTCGCATCTGCCTGGACCTGCTCGGCTCGGCACGGACCCGGCGCGAGAGCTATGTCGGCGAATGGATCCCCGAGCCGCTGCCCGACCCGACGGAGTGGATCACCGGGCGGTCGGGCGACCCGGTCGACCGCGTCACTCTCGACGAGTCGATCACCATGGCCTTCCTGGTGGTGCTGGAGTCGATGACCCCGGCCGAGCGCGTCGCGCTCGTCCTGCACGATGTCTTCCGCTACTCCTTCGCCGAGGTGGCCGAGATCGTCGGCCGTACGCCAGGGGCCTGTCGCCAGCTGGCTTCCTCGGCCCGCCGCCGTCTTGGTGCCTCGCAGGCGCCGGCAACTCCGGCGGCGCGGCAGTCCGGCGTCGTCAGGGACTTCAAGCAGGCATGGGAGGCCAAGGACATCGACGCCCTCATCGGTCTCCTCGACCCCGACGCCACGGCGATCATCGACGGCGGCGGCCTCGTCAGCGCCGGACGCCACCCGATCGAAGGCGGCGAGCGGATCGCCCGCTACATCCTCGCCCTCGCCGGCAAGGCACCCAACCTGACCATCCTGGAGCGTACGGTCAACGGTCAGCCCGGTCTGGTGGCTCAGCAGGACGATGTCACGGTCACGGTGACGGCGTTCGACGTCGAAGACGGCAGGATCAAGCGCATCTGGGCGATACGCAACCCCGAGAAGCTCCGGCCTTGGACGGCGGCTGGCCGCCCATCCCCTCGGTGACCTGGTGACGCCCGGAGGGGTGGCGCGAGCGTGTCGTCGCGCCACCCCGGGGAGGGTTCCGGTCAGGGATCGTTCGGCTTGGGGTTGTGCGGGCTGCCGCCGCCACCCCCACTGCTGCCGTTGTTGCCGGCGAACTCGATGGGCTGGTACCGGGGCAGGACCACGGTGTTGGCCGAGGCGTCGGAGCCGTCGGTGCTGAGCGTCTTGTACACGGTCCAGATGAACTTGGCGAAGCCGAGGACCTGACCCCAGTCGATGCCGTTGTTCCAGTGCACGATCGACACCGCGTACGTCTGCTCGGCGATGGCCGGCGAGACCTGCCCGGACCAGTTCTCCGTACGCTTGGAGTAGCCCAAGGCGGTGCCGTTGACGCCCCAGCAGTCGCCGCCGACCTCGCCGATGACCATGCCGTCGATGTTGAGGAGCAGGGCCTTGGCGCACAGGCGGACGCCGGTGAGGTAGACGCCCGACTCGACCGTCGAGACGCCGTAGACGTTGCCGCTGGCGTAGACCTTGACCGTGGTGTCGATGGTCTTGTTCTGGTTGTTGGCGTGCCAGGAGTGCAGTGACGCCTCGGCGACCAGTCTGTCGGCGCTGGCCGGCGGTGACGCGACGACGAAGCCGACCAAGACGATGAGGGCGCTGAGTAATCCGGTGAGCAGTCTTCTGGGGGTGCCCATGGAGGCCTTTCCGTTCGTGGTGCTCGGTTGATCCGTCCGAATTCTCACCACGCGGCCATTCACCGGCGAAGAGCCACCGACCCGTAATCGGGAAGGTCCGTCATTTCACGGATGCCACCCTGTCAGGGGTACGTCGTTCGACGGATCCCGCGGCCGGGCCCGCCGATCCACCATGTTCAGGTGACCTCACGCCCGCCGCTTCACCGTGTGTCCAGGTGACCTCACGTCTGGCCCGTCGACCGGCGGGCCAGGGCCGCGCGCGTGCTGACGCCGAGCTTGCGGAAGACCCGGGAAAGGTGCGTCTCGACCGTGCGCGGGCTCAGGTACAGCCGCTCGCCGATCTGCCGGTTCGTCAGGCCCTCGCCGACCAGCTCGACGATCTCGCGTTCGCGCTCCGACAGCCGTCCACCCGCCCCATGGGCCGCGGTGCCGCGCTGCCGGCGCCCGGCCTGCGCCGCCGGCCACGGAGCACCGACCCGCGTGAACAGGGCCTTGGCCCGGCCGAGCTGCTCCTGCGCCGTGCGGACGTCGCCCACGTCCGCACTCACCTCGGCCAGCAGCAGCCGGGCGAAGCCTTCGCCGACAGGCAGTCTGGCCGTGACGAGGCATGCCACGGCCTCGCGAGCCGCCGCTTCCGCCTCGTGCGGGCGGTCCGCGGCCATCGCCAGCGCCGCGCGGGCCGCCTCGACGTCAGCGGACCGGGCGGGCGGCGCTCCCGACGCCACGACCGCGACGGCCCGCTCGTACCACTGCCCGGCCGCCGTCAGATCGCCGCAGGCCGCCTCCGCCCGCGCGCGGCGGGCGAAGACACTCGCCGCGCCGGTACGGCAGGCGAGCACGATCACGGCGCTCGTGTTCGGCGGATGCCTGATGTGGTAGTCGATCACCTCCACCGAGGCGTCGTCGGCCCACTGCACGTCGTCCATGAGGACCAGCAGCGTGCTCGACTCGCCCATCCGCTCCACGCCCTGACGCATCTCGCGGAAGCGGCGGTGACGGTCCAGACCGGCCAGGTCACCTGTCCCGGTCTCCCGTGACAGCAGCGCGCGCAGCCCATCGAGGTGTCCGGCGAGCTCAGGATGCCGGTGGGCGTCGGCGAGCGCGTCCTGCACGATCCCGTACGGCGCGCTGCGCTCGAACTCGGTGGCCCGCCCGGCGATGGCCATGATGCCCCGTTCGCGCGCGAGGTCGGCGAACGCGCCCAGCATCCGGGTCTTGCCGATGCCCGGCTCACCGGTCAGCAGCACGAAGACCCACTGCCGCCGCGCGTCCAGGAGATCCGACAGGTGAGCCAGTTCGGCGGTTCTGCCGACCAGTGGACGCCGGATCTCGAACACCTGCTGCCTCCCACGGACACGCCGCTCTCGGCCGGGAGGATCGCCCGGACATGATCCATGTCTATCCCACGCGAGTCCCCGTCGAAGCAGCGCCATGTTCCTCAGCAACGTGTTGAGCGTCACCGCCTTGACGTGGCTGGCCATGCCGCTGGTGAACAGGGTCTTCGCGGCATGGCTCGTACCCGGCCGGACGGCCTCCGCCCGCTGGAACGTGGTGGGCGCGGTCGTGATCGTGCTCTGCTACGCGGTCTCCATCGCCGTCTTCGGGTTGCTCGCCGGCTCATCGACCTGACGGGATTCCGCTCGGACAAGTGTCCGGCTGGCGGTCGCCCGCTGGTATAATCAGGCGATTCGCCGCAGGTGCCACGGCCGGGACGCCGCCGCCATGCGGACACCCGAGCAGAGGAAGACCTCCCATGGCGCGCGCCGAGACCGGACCCGATTTCATCGAGGCGCTGGCCCGTGGCCTCGATGTCATCAGAGTGTTCCAGCCGGGACGGGCGAGCATGTCGCTGACCGAGGTGGCCACCGCGGCCGGGCTGGCCCGGCCGACGGCCCGCCGCATCCTGCTGACTCTTCAGGAGCTGGGATACGCGCGGGCCGAGCAGGGCGGCTTCGCGCTCACGCCGCGCGTGCTGGAGCTCGGGATGTCGTACGTGCGCTCGATGGGTCTGTGGGAGGTCGCCCGGCCGCATCTGGAGCGGCTGGTCGCGCAGACCAACGAGTCCTCCTCGATCGCCCAGCTCGACGGGTCGGACATCGTGTACGTCGCCCGGGTGGCCGTGCCGAAGATCGTCGCCCTTCGGGTGCAGATCGGGACGCGGTTCCCGGCCCTGCAGACCTCGCTCGGCAAGGTGCTGCTCGCCGCGCTGCCTCCCGCCGAGGTGAGCCGGGTCCTTGCCGAGCCGAGCCGCTCGGGCATCCAGCCGCGCTGGGAGCCGGACGCGGAGGAGCGCGACGCGGCGCTGCGGGTGGTGCGGGCCAAGGGCTGGGCGCTGACGGACGAGGAGCTCTCGCTGGGGATCCGGTCGGTGGCCGCGCCCCTGCGCAACGGGCTCGGCGAGGTCATCGCGTCCGTCAACGTCAACGTGCACGCCGCCGAGACCTCCGTACGGAAGCTGACCCAGGAATACCTGCCGCTGCTGCTCACCACGGCCGGCGCGATCAGCGCCGACTGGGCGCAGTATGAGACGGTGCCCGAGGTCACCGCCTCGTGATGACTTAGGTGGCGATGTCGGGATAGGGCATGGCGAAGTGCGCGAGCCGCTGGGCGTACTCGAGCTGGAATCCCAGAGGCTCGTGGTCCCGCTCGAACATCGCGATGAACAGCGTGAGCGTGAGGAAGGGATGCGCCCCCAGCCCGAACAGTGCCGGATAGTCGTGCGTGGCCAGCGCCTCGCGCTCGACGTCGTCGAACCGCAGCCAGGTGGAGGACTCACCGTCGTGGCAGTTGAGGATGCGGTTGGCGTACTCGGCCTCCCACATCGCCACCGTGCCGCGCGGGTCCTCGCGGTAGCGCTCGACGAGCTCGGGATCGCGGTCGACGGTGAACAGGAACTTGTCGAGCAGGTACTTGCTCACGAGCCGCCTCCGTTGGGATACCAGGTGAAGTAGGCCTCCATGGTGTGGAACAGGTCGTAGGTGTCGACGTAGTCGGCCTTCCTGCCCTCGCCCGCGACGCCCATCATCAACATGAAGTCCATGAACCCGTGGGTGGCGTTGCCCGGCGTCCACAGGCTGTCCAGCGTCACCTCGGCCAGGCAGCCCTCGATGTCCCCGGACGCGATCCAGCCGACGGCCTTCTGGTCGAACTCCGGGTCCGGCCCGTGCGGGCCGAACTGGCGCGGCCCGCCGAGCTCGAGCGACAGGTGCCCGGTGCCGATGACCGCGACCCTCTTGTCTGCCGGCCACGCCTCGACCAGCTGCCTGATCGTCCGCCCGAGCTGGACGAACCTGGAAGGGCGCGGTAAGGGCGGCGCGAAGATGTTGGTGTAGATCGGCACGATCGGCAGGTCGTTCTGCGGCCGGAGCGTGATGATCGGGCACGTGATCGAGTGGTCGATCCGCAGCTCGTTGGAGAACGCCAGGTCGAACCCGGCGTCGATGCCTTCGCGCAGCACGTACGCCGACAGGTCCTCCTGGCCCTTGAACAGCATCCTCGGCAGGCCGAACTCGCGCTCCTCGTTGTAGAAGTTCGCGTCGTAGAAGGGGGCCTTGCCGACCAGGAACTGCGGCATGTTGTCCAGCCACAGCTGGTGGAAGTGGTCCGAGCCGACCATCACCAGCACGTCCGGGCGGGCCCGGGTCAGCGTCTCCCGGAACGCCTCCACCTTGCGTACCCACTCGTCCGCGAACGGCGGGCGGTCCTCCCCGGTGGCGGTGCTGGCCCGGTAGAAGAAGGGATGGTGGGTGGACGCGATCACCGCGACCAGTTCAGCCATGCGAACCTCCTGGGGGATGCGGCTCGGGCGAGACGGACTGGTGGTTCAGGTCGACCGACAGGAAGATCTCGTTGGCCACCGGGTGACGCAGCTCCTCGGCCAGCTGCCCGATCAGCCCCGCCGTCCGGGCCAGCAACGCGAACCCGCGCAGCAGCTCCAGAGGCAGCCCCAGGTCGGCGAGCGCCGCGCCGCAGACCCCGGCGCCGTTGAGCGGCAGCGTACGGCCCAGCACCCGCGGATGGACCCGGCCGATCGCGGCGAACAGCGACAGGTGCGACCCGAGGAGCCCCTCCTCTTCGGCGATCTGGAACAGCCGTGGCGTCCGTGGATCGACCTCCTTGTGCACGTGGTGGCCGAGGCCGGGGATGCGCCGCGCCGCCGTACGCTGGGCCGACACGACGTCCAGGGCGACGGCGTCCCACCCGGCGTCGTCGGCCGGCGGCGGGCCGTCGAGCGAGGTCAGCACGTCGTGCAGGAACCGGCCGCTGTCCTCGGTGACCCCGAGGAAGCGGGACCCGCCGCCGAGCAGCCCGGCCGCCAGCGCGCCCTGTACGGAGTCGGGCGCGGACAGGTACGTCAGCCGGGTCACGATCGCCGTGGGCGTGAACCCGTGGTCGGCCAGCGCGGCGAGCACGGCTTCGAACACGCGGGTCTCGCCCGGCGTCGGCCGCCGCTGGGTGGCCAGCCAGAAGGCCAGCTCGCCGAAGCCGACCTTGCCCATCACCTCATGGGCCAGATCGTGGCCGAGCAGGGTGATCGACGTCGGCGTCGACGCGCCGAGCGCCGTGGGGTAACCGTTCACGGGGTCAGCCATGCGCGCGGCTCCTCGCTGTGGGACAAGCGTTCACGAGGTCAGCCATGCGCGCAGCTCCTCGCCGTGCTCGTCGAGGTCGGGCGGCGGCAGCCGGTAGCTCACCGGGGTCTCGGAGAACCTGATCGGATGCCGCGTCGTCGGCATCGCGCGCTCGCCCTCCCCGGCGGCCACGACCGGGTCCAGCCCGAAGCGCTCGGCCATCGCGAAGCCCCCGTCGATCGTGTTGATCGGCCCGCTCGGCACCCCCGCCTCGACGAGGAGCTGGAACCACTCGACCGCGCCGCGCTTGGCCAGCCGCTCGACGAGGATGGGCCGCAGCTCCTCGCGGTGCGCCACCCGGTCGACGTTGCGCGCGAACCGCGGGTCGCGGGGGACGTCCGGGATGCCGAGGACCTCGCAGAGCCGGCGGAACGACCCGTCGTTGGGCGCGGCGATGATCAGGTCGTTGTCCGCGGTCGGCAGCGGCTCGTACGGGAACACGCTCGGATGCGCGTTGCCCATCCGGTACGGCACGGTGCCGCCCGCCACGTACGCGGAGCTGTGGTTGACCAGCCCGGTGAGCGCCGACGACAGCAGGTTGACCTCGACCAGCTGCCCCTGCCCCGCGGCGTCGCGGTGCCGCAGCGCGGCCAGGATGCCGATGACGGCGTGGTTGCCCGCCATGACGTCGAAGACCGAGATCCCGGCCCGGTACGGCGGCCCGTCCGCGTCGCCGGTGAGACTCATCAGGCCGGAGATGGCCTGGACCATCAGGTCGTAGCCCGGCACGTCACGCCCGGCGCCCGACCCGAACCCGGTGATCGAGGCGTACACGACGCCCGGATTGGCGGCCCGCACGGAGGCGAAGTCGAGGCCGAACTTGGCCAGCCCGCCCGGCTTGAAGTTCTCGATCAGCACGTCGGCGCGACGGGCCAGCTCCCTGGCCACCGCCGCGTCGGCCGGGTCGCGCAGGTCCAGCGCGATCGACCGTTTGCCGCGGTTGACGCCGAGATAGTACGTCGACACACCCTCGCGCACCGGCGGCATCCACGTACGCGTGTCGTCCCCCTGCGGGCCCTCGACCTTGACCACGTCGGCGCCCATGTCCGCGAGCAGCATCGTGGCGTACGGACCGGCCAGGATCCGGGAGAAGTCGGCCACCAGGACACCTGACAGCGGCCCATCACTCATCGACTCACCCTCCGTCGTCCGTTCCACGGACATTGGTCCGTTGCACTCTAACCGGGAAACCCTCTGCTTGACATCCTCTCCGGCGCTTCTAGAGTTGCGCTGACCGTACAGCGGACACTCGTTCGCCAATGCGGCGCGAGGCGGTAAGGAGAGGGCGATGGAGTCGATGGACGGACGGCCCGTGGTGCTGCGCGGCGGCACCGTGCTCCCGATGGACGAGGGGCGGCAGGTGCTCCCCCGCACGGACGTCCTCGTCGTCGGCGACCGGATCGCGGCCGTGGGGCCCGCACTCCAGGCGCCGGACGACGCCGTCGAGATCGACGCGAGCGACGGCATCGTCATGCCCGGGATGATCGACACCCATCGGCACATGTGGCAGACCGCCATGCGCGGCTACGGCGCGGACTGGACCCTGACGCAGTACTTCGTCTGGTACTACCTGGAGCACGGGAAGCTGTTCCGGCCCGAGGACGTGCACGCGGGCAACCTGCTGGCCGCGCTCGAAGCCGTCGACGCCGGCGTCACGACCGTCGTCGACTGGTCGCACGGCCTCCAGACGGTCGACCACGCCGACGCGGCCGTGGACGCGCTCCAGTCGGCGCCCGGCCGGTACGTCCTCGCGTACGGCAACATCCAGCAGCCGCCCGCGGCGTGGACGGGTGCGCCGGAGTTCCGCGACTTCGTGCGGCGGCGGATCACCGGGGACGACCTGCTCGGCTTCCAGCTCGCCTTCGACGTCCTCGGCGACCCCGCCTTCCCCGAGCGGCCGGCCTTCGAAGTCGCCCGCGAACTCGGCGTCCCGGTCACCACGCATGCCGGAGTGTGGGGCGCCACCGGCGACGACGGCATCCGGCTCATGCACGACCACGGCTTCATGACACCCGAGACCGTGTACGTGCACGCCGCGTCGCTGTCGGCCGACTCCTACCACCGCATCGCCGCCACCGGCGGCTCCATCTCGGTCTCCACGGAGAGCGAGCAGAGCGCGGGCCAGGGCTACCCGCCCACCTGGGCCATCCGCGCCCACGGCATCCCGGTGTCCCTGTCGATGGACACCAGCGTCTGGTGGAGCGGCGACCTGTTCTCCGCCATGCGCGCCACCCTCGGCGCCGACCGCTCGCGCGAGCATCTGGAGGCGCACGCCAGGGGCGACACCGTCACGCACTGCAGCCTGCGCGCCGACCAGGTCGTGGAGTGGGCCACCCGCGGCGGCGCCCGCGCCCTCGGCCGCGACGATCTCGGCGTCATCGCCGCCGGGAAGAAGGCCGACCTCGTGCTCATCAAGAACGAGGCTTCGCCGGTGTCGTTCCCGCTGCTCAACCCGTACGGGCACGTCGCGTTCCAGGCTCAGCGCGGGGACGTGCACACGGTCCTGGTCAACGGCCGGGTGGTGAAGCACGAGCACCGCCTGGTGGGCGTCGACCTCGCCGCGGCCCGCCGCGCCGCCGATCGGACGGTCGAGTATCTACGCTCGACGATGGGCGAGGAGGCGTGGCAGAAGGGGATGAACCCTGACATTCCCCAGACGACCATCCTCGACAATCCGTACACCTACACCGACTACCACAGCGCCTCGACCCATACCGCCGGGTGATGAATACTTATCGCGCTATTCATTCTGGAATCGGTTCACCGGATTTACTGTCCGGCCGGAACAGATGTGTCCCCCGGCTGCCTTTCAACGGCTATTGACGTGCGGAATGACCTGACTATCGTTGAACAGGTTAAGAAGGGTGCGGTCCATGCGCTGACTGCCGCCGGGACCGCGAGACTGCCGGCAGATTCCCACGAGGAGGCACCGTGGTCGCGGTGAAACCCGAAAAGCTCATCGACGACGAATTCACCGAGCTGGACCAGCTTGAGGTGATCGAATCCAGCGAGCTCAAGCTCAGCGGGTCGTACCACTCCTACACCTACAAGGCGGCGGAGGACACCGGCGACCTACCTGCCAGGGGCTGACGAGACTGTCGGCCGGTCCGGTGGAATCGCGCGACGCCGACGTTCTGCTCCTGTTTCCGCCGCAGACCGAGGCCAGGTTCTTTCCCTATTTGAGCCTGCCTTATCTCACCGGTCATCTACGGCGGCACGGGCGGCGGGTCCACCAGGCCGATCTGAACATCGCCCTCTTGCACGACCTGCTGGGGCATCCGGAGCTGCTGGGCGACGTGGTGCGCGAGCAGCCGGACGACGGGGCGGGCACCTGGTACCGAGGGGCGATGGCCGACGTCGTGGCCCGATACGTCGCCGAGCTCCGTGCGCATGTCCTGCGAAAGGAGCCGGCCGGAGAGCTGGGCCCCGCTCGTGCGGTCAGGCTCGCCCATCACGCGATCGAGCTGCTGGTGCGCGACACCTTCCTGGTCCGGGCCTGGCGGGATCTGGCCCAGCTCGACGACGCGGTGCGGCGGTCCGCCCGGTTGCCGCCCGCCGCGTCGGGGATACCGCTTGAGCGGCTGCACCTCATGGTCGAAGCGCTGCTGGTCCGGCACCGGCCGCGGGTGGTCGGCCTGTCCGTGGCGTTCTTCAGTCAGCTCGCCCCCGCGCTGCTCATCGCCGCCTGGATCAGGCGGCTGCGGCCGGACGCCAAGATCTGCCTCGGTGGCCAGCAGGTGATGCTCCGGCATGAGGAGCTGGCGCGGCTGCCCGGCGTACGGGCCACGGTGGACGCGCTGTGCTGGACCGCCGGCGAGCAGCCGCTCGAACGCTGGCTGGACGCGCTGGACGGGAACGCCCCGGCGGACGCGGTCCCCGGCATGATCTGGCTGCCGCACGCCACGCCCGCCCACCGCGCCACGCCCGCCCACCGCGCCACGCCCACCCAGCGCTCCGAGCCCGTCCAGCGCTCCGCACAGCCGGTCACGCTGCGCTTCCACGATCTCGGGCCACCCGACTTCGCCGGGCTGCCGGTCCGGTCCTACCTCAACGAGACCATGGAGGTCGCGATCATCTCGTGCGTCGGCTGCTACTGGGGGCGGTGCGCGTTCTGCTCGTACGGCAACCGGTCCCTGGCGCCGGGCGCCTACCAGCAGGGCACGGTGCGCCAGATCGCCGACGCCGTCGAGACCGTGGTCCGCGACACGGGCGCGGCCTTCGTGTCGATCTCCGATGAGAACACCAACCTGCGGCTGATCGTGAAGGCGATGCGCGAGGTGCGCGAGCGCGGCGTCAACGTGGGGTTCGGCGTGCGCAGCAGGCTGGACGCCACGCTGGCCGACCCGGAGTTCTGCCGGAGCCTCGCCGAGGTGGGGTGCGAGCTGATGTCGGTCGGCTACGAGGGAACCTCCCAGCGGCTGCTCGACCTGATGGACCGGGGCGTGCGGGCGGCCGACTACCAGCGGATCGTCGAGAACGTCGCGGCGGCGGGCATCGTCCTGCGGTTCTCGGTGATGGGGTACGTCTTCGACGAGACGCCCGCCGAGTTCGAGGAGTCCCTGCGCTTCCTCGCGGCGAACCAGGAGCGCATCGGCATCGACGCGCTGGAGCTCATGGTGTCCGAGCCCGGCAGCAGGCTGGCGCGGGACCCGGACGGCTTCGGCCTATCGCTGGACACCTCGGGCGCGCTCGCCGGCAATCCGGAGCTGAGCTACCTTTCCGGGCGGGTCGGCCATCCCCTGACGGTCCCCGGCGGCCCCACTCGGGCGGAGGCACTCGACCGCCTGGTCCGCGTCTTTCACACGGTCAAGCCGGGCAAGGTGAGCGCGATCCTACCGCGCCGCCCCGGCGCCGGGCCCCGAGCGACCGTCGCGGCCGTCAGGCCTTATCCATGGGTACGGCCGGTGCCGGCGGGCGTCGACGCGGCCGGGTTGGCGGGGGCGAAGGGCGAAGCGGAGGCGTACGGCCGGATTCTGGTGGCCGATCTGGTCTGGGAGCGGTTCTACGCGCTGCCGCGGAGAGACGTCGAGCAGCGCGCCGACGGCGTGCTCGTGGCGCGCACCCCCCAGGGACGGCGGTTGCTGGCCCGCCTGGTCGAGGCGACCGCAGGCACAGAACAGACGGATGAGGAGTATCGCGAGGCGCCGCCGGTGGTCGCGGGCGGCGAGCCCGTCAGGAGGCCGACATGACGACCGACATCACGACCGGGACCATCCGGGCCGGCGAGGCCGGCCCAGCCAGGCTGGGGTTCGGTCTCCTCATGGACATGCCGTGGGGTGGCGGGTCGCTCGGTCGGCGGGGCGTCGGGTTCGTGGAGACGGACGACGGCGGGGACATCACGCCACGGGTGCGCGCCTTCGCCGAGCGCCATGGCGACGACTTCGCGTACGCCGCCTTCGCCTACCAGCCCCGCTCACGGGCGACCCCGCGAGCAGCCGACTACGTCCGCGCCTACGACCGCTTCTTCCAGGCGCTGCCCGCCGGACTCGGCCGGGCCTTCCATCAGACCGAGTTCAACATGGGCACGCCCGAACGCTACGACCGGCGACCCGCGGCCGAGTTCACCAACGAGCTCGCGGCTCGCTACGGGTTCCGCTGGGTGGTCGAGGACCTCGGCATCTGGAACCTCCGCGGCTATCCACTGCCGTACCCGCTGCCGCCGCCGCTGACCGAGCCGGGCCTGGAGATCGCCACGCGGAACGTGGCCGAGACGGCCCGCCTCCTGGAGCTGCCGCTGCACGTCGAGTTTCCCGGGTTCACCGAAGGCGGATCGTTCGTTCTCGGGCACCTCGACGCTTTCGCGTACTTCGCGCGGCTGGCCGACGACGCCGACGTACACGTCACGCTGGACGTGGGCCATCTGCTCAGCTACCAGTGGCTGCGCGGGCGGACCGGCCGC
The DNA here is from genome assembly GCF_020215705.1 of Nonomuraea aurantiaca. Classification (GTDB taxonomy): domain Bacteria; phylum Actinomycetota; class Actinomycetes; order Streptosporangiales; family Streptosporangiaceae; genus Nonomuraea; species Nonomuraea aurantiaca. The sequence goes on from NZ_JAIWNB010000034.1 coordinate 69,132, forward strand.
CATATGGTCGACGACATCGAGGCGCTGCCGCTCGAACGCTGCCGTGAGCTGCATCTGTCCGGCTGCCAGATCGTGAAGGGCAAGTTCCGCGACCTGCATCACGGGGTGCTGCTGGACGAGCAGCTCGAACTCACCGACTACCTGCTGCCACGCTGCCCCAACCTGCTCGGTGTGACCTACGAGGACCCGATGTTCCGCGACGACGGCCGGCTGGTCGAGAAGTCGCGGCGGAACTACGGCCGCCTGAAGGCGCTGGTGGGCGCGTGGCGGGATGGGGCGGCGTGATGAGCGCCCCGGTCGCGCGGTCCCTCGACGGCGAGCAGCTCGCCGACCTGATCATGCGGCTGCTGCTCGACGGCCGGCTTCGGGAGCGCCTCGCCACCGACGGCGCCGCGGCCGTGGCGGCGGGCGCCGGCGAGCTGGAATGCCTGGAGACCATCGACCTCGACGAGCTCGACGCCGCCGCCCGCCGGTTCCGTTCGACCATCTGGCGGCTCGGCGCGGGAGGCAGCCTGGCGTCGGCGTTCCCGCGCAGTGTGTCCGTGTTCGCGGCGGCCGGCGTCGGCGATGCGGAGTTGCTCGACGGCTTCCTCGGGTCGCCGCGTTTCAGCAGGTTCCGGTTGATTCCGTACTCGGGGCCTGGGGTGTCGGTGGAGGAGGCGTTCGCCGCGTTCCTGCTCGATCTGGCGGAGGCGCGGCTCTCCGACGCCGTGATCCTGCGGGAAACCGTGGGCCACGAGCTGATGATCGCCCTGTTCGCGGCGCTGTCGTGCGAGCAGCCGCTGTCGTTCGTCATCGAGAGCGAGGGGATCGTCGAGACCGGCCGCGGTCACGCCGCCCTGCGCCGGTACGCGCCGGCCTCCCTCGCTTCCTGGGGCGAGGCCACTGGGGACGGCGATCAGGCGGGCGACGTGCCGTACGCGTACTTCGCCACGCCCGCCGGGGTCTCTCGCGGCGTGGTCTCCGAGCGCGTGGCCGCGGCGTTCGCGGCCACCCCGACGGCCGAGAGCGACGCGGCACGTCGCGCGCTGTCCCGGCGCGGCCTGTGGTGACCCGGTAAGACGTACGACCTGGAGATGAGGGACAAACCCATGCACATCGTGTTGGTGGACATGCCGTGGTCGTCGATCGACGCGCCGTCGCTCTCGCTCGGCGTGCTCAAGCGCCGGGTCCTCGACGTGTTCCCGGACGCCGCCGTGGACGTCATCCATGCCAAGCTCGACTACATCGACTGGGTGGACGAGCACGTCGGCTTCACGTTCGAGGAGTACGACACCTTCGTGAGCTCCTACTTCTCCGGTCACAGCGAGTGGATCTTCTCGGCGGCGCTGAACGAGCGGCCCCGGTGGAAGGTGGCGGAGTTCGCCGAGTTCCTCGGCGGCAGCGTGCCGGAGCCGATGCTCGCCAAGGCGACGCAGCTCCATGAGCTCGCGCCGCTGTTCATCGAGGAGACCGCCGCCCGGATCGCGGCCATGGCACCGGACGTGGTCGGCTTCACCGCCACCTTCGCGCAGAACGCCGCGGCCCTCGCGGCGGCGCGCGCGGTCAAGAGGCGGGCGCCGGACGCCGTCACCGTGTTCGGGGGCGCGAACTGTGAAGGACCGCAGGGCGCGGCGATGCACCGCAATTTCCCCTTCATCGATTTCGTCGTACGCGGCGAGGGCGAGCTGGCCTTCCCGCAGCTGCTCTCCGCGATCGGCGCCGACGGCGGGGACGGTGGCGAGGTCAATGAGATCGCCGGACTGTGCTGGCGCGGGCCGAGCGGCGAGTCGGTCGTGAACGCGGTGGAGGCCCGGCCGCTACCGCCCGACGCGCTGGTCCCGCCCGACTTCGGCGACTACTTCGAACAGCACGCCAGATCCCTCGCGGGCTCGTGGGTGGAACCGCGGCTCACCGTGGAGAGCTCGCGCGGCTGCTGGTGGGGCGAGAAGCACCACTGTACGTTCTGCGGGCTGAACGGCTCGCTCATGCAGTTCCGCAGCAAGGACCCCGGCCGGTTCGTGGCGGAGATCCTCAGCCTCGTCGAACGGCATCGGGTCCTCGACGTATGGGTGACCGACAACATCCTCGACATGGCCTACCTGACCTCGATGGCGCCGCGCCTCCAGGAGTCCGGCTACGACCTGCGGATCGGCTACGAGATCAAGTCGAACCTGCGCCGGGACCAGCTGGAGATCCTGCGCGCGGCCGGCATCGACTACATGCAGCCCGGGGTGGAGAACCTCAGCACCCGCGTGCTCACCCTGATGGACAAAGGCGTGACCGGCTGCCTGAACGTCCGGCTGCTGCGTGACGCGGAGACCGTCGGCATCAACCTGAACTGGAACTACCTCTACGGCTTCCCGGAGGAGTCCGAGGCCGACTACGACAGCGTGATCGACCAGGTGCCCGCCCTGCACCACCTCATGCCCCCGTCGAACGCCACCCGGCTCAAGGTCGAGCGCTTCAGCCCGTACTTCGACCGGCCCGAGCTGGGTTTCGGGGAGCTCCATCCGGCCGCGCAATACCGGCACATCTACGATCTTCCCGAATCCGAACTCGCCGACCTCGTCTACGTCTTCGACTCCCCGCGCCGCGGCATCGACGCGGACTGCCTCGACCGCCTGCGCCGGGCCGTCGCCGCCTGGACGGACGCCTATCCGCGCAGCCGCCTGACCCACTGCGACCTGGACGACCACATCGTGCTCGTCGACACCCGGCCCGGCTTCTCCTGGCACCTGCTCGACCTCACCGAACCGCTGGAACTGACGGTGTTCCGCCTGCTCGACACGCCGCACAGCCCGGCGGCGCTCGTACGCAAAGCCGCCGCCCGGCACGACGACGCGACCGAGGACCGGATCGACGAGCTGCTCGCCCGCTGGCGCGAACTCGGCCTGATCTTCTGCGACGCCGGCCAGGCGATCCACGTCGCGCCGGCCGTCGCCAACCAGGACCTGATGCGTCTCGACGGGGAGAATCTCAGTCGCGGCGAACCGCTCGTACCGGCACTCGCGGAGGCTGCGGTACCAGTGGGAACGCCCAGATGAGCACCGACGCCGGGCTCCCGGCTCACGTACCGATGACGCTGTGGAAGGATCGCGACCCGGCGGCCATGCGCGTCCGGGGCATGTACGCGGGGCGCGTGAACGTCACCGGCGACCCCCTTGCGACCGTGTCCCGGCTGGCGGCGGACGGCGTCCAGCTCGCCCAGCTGGACGACATGGTCGATCTGGACGACCCGAGCGGCGCGGCGGCGGTGGCCGCCCTCGCCGTCATCCGCGAGCTGACCAGCCACGGCATCGCGGTCGACTGGACCCTCCGCATGCCGGTCGGCCCGGCGGGCTGGCGGCCACTGAGCCACCTCCACCCTCCGGCGGCCGTGTACGCCGGGCCCGCCGGGGACGGCATCGCGGCCGAGTGGCGCGCCACCTTCCACATCGCGAAATGCGGCTACCGGCTCGGTCCCGGCTTCATCGAGATCCGCGACCGCCGGACGGGCGCATTCAGGCGCCTGGTCATCCGCAACCCGCACCGCGAGGAGGCGATCGCGCCGCTGCTGCGGGGCGTGCGGACGACGAGCCTCGCGCCGACGGTGACGGAGCGCTATCTGCGGGCGGACCTGCTGCATCAGGTGGGGCGGTATGTGTGGTGGACGCCGTACCGGATCAGGCGCTGGCCGCTCAGCTCGACAATCCCCTAACGGCCCTTAACTGCTCCTTGCGGGCCTTAACCGCTCCTTGCGGCCCTTAACTGTCGGCGCCCACCCATGCCTCGTTTCCGTCCTGGGCGCTGTCCCGCTCGAACCTCTCCAGCCATCGTTCGGTGACCTCACCCGCCTGGCGCTTGATGCCGGGCTCGGGGAGGGACTCGGGCGGGTCGACGCCCAGGTGCCGCAGGCAGCCGAGGACGGTTCCGGAGTAGTCGGCGAGCATGTCCTCGTAGAAGACGACGTGCGGGACGCGTTCGCGGCGGTCGAAATACTGCTGCCACGCCCTCGTCTCGTCGTCGAGGTGCTGCAGGTGGCGGCGGATCTCGGCATAGTCGTAGCGGGGCTCGGACTGCGCCCGGCTGGTCGACAGGTAGATCCCGTCCACGATCCAGACGCCGGTCTGCTTCGCCAGGACGTACGAGATGGCCTGCCGGATCCGATCCCTGCGCCGCAGCCAGATGTATCGGGGCGACATGAGCAGCTCGTCCAGGTCGACTTCGAGCCCCTGTAGGTGCTCGCCATGCACCTTGATGCCGAAAACGCCGTTCGGGCTGGTCCGGCAGGTCATTAATCGCCTGATATAGCTCTTCACCCGGTCTTCCGGATCGGCAGTGTCGAACCCCCAGCGCTCGAAATAGTCGAGAACATGCGTGTCCGCCAGATATCCATCGGCGAAACCGGCCCGCCCGGTGTGCCAGAGCGTACGGACGAGCATATTGCTGCCGGAACGCGGCGCCGCTGCCAGGACGTAGCGAGTCGGCGGCAGCCCGGCGAACGGCGGGAAGTCGAATTCCGGGCTGTTGGTCCGGAAAAAAGGGGCCACCGTCCATACCTACCACTGCGCCAGGCGATCAGTCAGGACACGAGGCGTCGGGCGATATCAGCCACGACCACGCCCCGATGCACTGCGGTCTGGTGGGGAGTCGTCGCGGGCAGCGCCACTCGCCGGCACCAGATGGGGTGTCGTCGCGGGCAGCGTCATTCGCCGGTGCCGGGTGGGGTGTCGTCGCGAGCAGCGTCACTCGCCGGCACCAGGTGGGGTGTCGTCGCGGGCGGCGAAGGTCAGCGCGACGGCACGGGCCAGCTTGCGGCACCGGCGTTCAGCGTCGCGGTCGATCCCGAGCGTCCGTATGTGGTGCATGTGTAACAACGACGCCATCACCGAAGATTCGGTCAGATGTGGCGCGCCGAGTGGAAGGCGATCCATGTAGGCGGCCACGGCTCGCCGCCGCTCCTCCCATGCGCCGACGATCCGTGAGCCGCCCGGCAGAGCCGCCAGCGCCGCCCAGCCCCCGCTCGGATCTGCCAAGCCGACCGCCTGGCGGACGACCCCGCGGTCATTCGGGGCAGCGTGCTCGGCCAGAGGGTGGTCGATCTGCCAACGCGCCCCCGCGGCCCGGCCTCTCACCAGGGCGGCCGTCAGATCGACCAGGCTCGCCGCGGTGAGCGCGTGCGGGTGTACGTGGCGAGTCGCCGACAGGGCCGCGAGCTGGGCGACCACCGCGACGGAGTCGGCCGCGAAGACGGCTTCCGCGTCGGCCAGCACCTCTCCCGACCCATACCGTGCGGTTTCCGGGTGGTACGTATCCAGGACCAGGTCACCCACGAGGCCGCGACCGCGCAACTCGGCGGCCCACGCCCCGACCCGGGCGGCGGACGGACCGTAGTCGTGCTCACCGGCCAGGTGCAGGCGCAGCCGTAAGTGCGGGCGAGGGTCGCGATATCGCACGAACCACCACATCGGCGGCTCATCCCAGGTCTCAAGCAGCTCGGGCAGATGCCCGGTGAGGATCGTGTCGACCACGCCCGGATCTCCGTACAGCTTGGCGTAAAGGACCCGCGCCCCCGGCAGAACCCCGTCCTCGCGCCCGACCAGGGGCAGCGACCCCGCCACCGTCACGGCGGCGGGGGCACGGGCGGGCGGCGCGGTGGCGGCCAGCGAGATGACGACCTCGTGCGCCCGGCGGCCGAACCAGCCATGGTCCGCCGGTCCAGCCGCCTCCGACACGACGGCGGCCTCACCGGCGCCGTCCAAATGGGCACGGAGCAGCGCCAAACTCATGGGCTCGTCCAGATCCAGGCGCAGCCGCCGGTCCGCCGTACCCACGGACACGACGGCGGGCAGCCGCAGGCGGGCGCGCAGTGCTGTCATGGCCCGCACCCACTCCGGCCACGGGGTGTCCGGCCCGGGCAGGACCTCGGTGGAGATGCGCCATCGGGCGGGCGCGAGCACGCTGCGGCCGTAGCGGATGCGCGGCAGGAACGGCAGACACGCCGCCGCTCCCCAGGAGAAGGGCGACACCACAGCTGCCCGAGCACGCGGGATCTCGAACAGCAGGCGCGCGATCGGCGGCATCGCATGCCGCGCCACCGCACTGCTCAGCACCGGCTCCACCACCTGCCGCCGCGACGGCGACAGCAGGTACATGCGGTCGTTGTCCGCCGTGACCGCCAGATCCCGCCAGGAGATCCGCCCGTCCGGACTGGCACGGTGCTCGGCCAAGGAGATCAGGTTTGGCAGCAGGAGCGGGGTACGGGCGACGTCCTGGGCGCGCGGGTGCCGAGCCGGGAACGACAACTGCACGGGCACGGCACCGTCCACCGCGACGGGTAACCGACCGTAGAGACTGTCCTGCCAGCCACTGCCCTCTGGGGCGCGGTCGCGTGGGAGGCCATCCTGCCGGTCACCGTCCTGCCCGTCGCTGTCCCGCAGGAGGTCGGTGAAGCGGCCCGCCAGGCCGGCCGCCGTGCCGTCGACGGCGAGGACCGTCAGGGTGAAGGCCCCGGCGGCCAGTGCGTCGGCGGTGGGTGCGCAGACTTCGGCGACCAGCTCCATGTACGGGAGCGGTCGCGCCCCGTCCATACCGTCCGCCGCCAGAGCCTCGATCGCGGCGTCGTCCAGTACGATCTCCCGCTCGCCGTCCAGGGCCGCCTGCTGCGCCAGGGCCAGCAGGCGCTGATCCCTGCGCGACAAGGGCGCGGGGACGGGCGGTCCGTCGTAATGGCCGGGGAACCCCAGCCCCGCTGTGGGATCGACCAGCTGCTCGATCGGTACGACGCCGCCGACCCCGTACCGGTCCAGGAACATGACGTGGTACTCCCGCCAGCCCGGATGCCCGGCCGGGTCCGGCGTCAGCCGCCATAACGCCCCGGCGGCGGACTCGGCCTCGGCAGCCACCTCCCGAGGAAGTACCGCGCTGCCGCCCAGCCGCAGGTCTACCGCGAGCGGCTGAGCGACCTCGACCGGCACCACGTCCCGCATCCGCTCCCCGACCGCTCGCCTGGCCCGTACGGCGGCCTCACCGGTCGCGCGATCGGCCGCCCGCAGCTCCGCGTTGATCGCCCGCAGCCCCCGAACCAACCGAACAACCTCAGGCCCCCGGCCCAGCAAGCCCACCTCGGCCTCCCGGACCTGCGGGGCGGCCTCCATTACCTGGTCCTGTGGAACGGCCCCTTGTGCCCGATCCTGCGGGGTGGCGTCGCCGGGCCAGTCCGCCGCCGTGTCTCGCAGCCGGTCGAGCACATACGCGAGCCCGTCGACGCTGGTCGAAGGGGGACGCAGGCTGCTGATCAGCACCCCGCACGTGACCAGCTCCGCGACCATCGCCTCGATCGCCGGGACCCTGGCATCGGGAAACGTGGCGGCCAGCCCGTCGACCAGGTCACCGGCCCGAACGGGTGCCTGGGCCAGCTCCATGATCGTGCGGACGGCCGCGCCGTGCCGTACCGAGACCTCCGTCAGTTCGCTGCGAGCCGGATCGCCCGCGTGCGGCTGCCAGGGCACCACGAGGCGTTCCCCCCGTACGAACGCGAGATCGTTCACCATGACCGGGAGGCGATGCCGCAGCTCCGGGTCTGATTCCAGCCGGGCGATCACCGCGGCCAGCCACACGCCGTCCGCCGTCGTCCGCGTGCGCGGGACTCCGGCCTGGTACTCCGGCGCCGCGCCGAAGCGGAGCGGGGCCACGCCCGCGAACGTCCCGAAAGGCGTGGCTCGGCCGCGCATCCGCACCAGGTACCGGGCCAGTGACAGCGCCATGCGCCGGAGGCGACCGGGGCGGGGCCGACGGCCCGCGCAGACTGCCTCGATCTGGGCCGCCAGAACCGGACTGGCCAGCGAGACGGCCGCTGCCACGGGTTCCCGCGCCCAGACCTGGACGAGCCACTCGCACCACCGCTCGACGTCGGCCTCGTCATCCAGCTCGCGCGACAACGGGACAAGTGGTTCGGGACGCGGCGCGCCATCCGGCTCGGGACGCGTCCTGGCATTCGCCTCAGGAGGCGGCGGAACATGCCGCTCGGCAGACGGCGGTGGGAAACCAGGTTCGGGCCATGGCGGGACATCCGGTTCGCTCGCGAGCGCGGTGGCGCGGATCAGCGCCGTGTCAAAGTGCCGGTACGGCTGCGAACGCTGCACGCTCACGCTGAGGCCTCCCACATTGCGCGCCTGACCCGGCGGCGGTGGCCGTCCAGCCGCCGCCGGGACGGCTCGGCGGGCCCGTCACCCCCGAGTGTCGCACGCGCGTGGCGCCCGTTCCGTACCGCGAAGACGATCAACCACGAGCTCAGGGCCTGCTCCGCTGGCTGACGAAAATCTGTAGTGGCTGAGGTAGACATTCGCGACGACGGAAGCTAGAGTTTCTGGCATCGCAAGGAACGGATCCAACCGGGCAGAACACGAAGACCCCAGCACCACGACGAACTGCCCGGATGAGTTTGACGAAATACCAGGTGATGGCAGCAGGTCGGACTGACGGGGCCAGCGCAGTGGCGAGGGGCCCTGGCCGTGGACGCGCTGCCACACTAGATGTAGGAAAAGAAGTTCGAGTAAGAGAAGGGAGTGTTGAACGCCATCGGGATCGCCCGCTGCCGGCTGATCACTCGCCGCTCGGGTACCGGAGTTCCACAGATGGGAAGGTGGTACACGGTCACGCATCCGCGATCCCCGCGTCATGGCCGTCTACTACGGCTGATGCGGACGACAGTAGGCCGGCCAGATGGCCGGTAGATGGTGTTGAACCTCTTCGGGGCCCCGGCGCAATACGCGCCGGGGCCCCCTGACGCATGCGGAAGGCATTTATGGATCAAACGCCTCCAGCACGTAGCGACCCCACACTCGCACCCAGCAAAGCCAATGACCGGTTCGACGATGAGGACTACCCCGCCTACAGCATGGGCGCGGCCGCGGAGATGCTCGGCGTCACCGCCGCCTTCCTACGCGCGTTGGGCGCCGCCAAACTGATCGAGCCGCAACGCTCCAGCGGTGGCCACCGTCGCTACTCCCGCTACCAACTACGTCTGGCGGCCAGGGCCCGCGAGCTCGTCGACCAGGGCACCGCCCTCGAAGCCGCCTGCCGCATCGTCATCTTGGAAGACCAGCTCGCCGAAGCGCTGCGGATGAACCGTGCCCGGGAGCGTTCGGACGAAGGCTGACGCCTGACGACGGTGATCACGCCTTGAGGGCTTCCTCAGGGGATCTCACCGGTCGCGCAGGCGCAAGAGGTAGCCGGTGATGTGGTCGTGGGCGGCGGTGACGGCGCGGGTGGCCAGGTTGTCGATCTCCTGCGGTGGCCGGGCGTCTCTTGGGACCAGCGTGGCGTAGCCGTGCGCCATGGACAGATGAACGTAGACGAAGTCCGTCGTCTCGGCCCAGGAGACGTCGTCGGGCAGGGCGGCCGAGGTCAGGGCCATGAGGGTGTCCATGAGGCGGCGGCCCTGCTCCTGGACGGTCTGTTTGCAGGGGGCGCCGAAGTCGTACGAGTAGACGAGGTCGATGCCGGCGCGATGGTCCAGGGCATAGCGGGCGTACGCGCCCGCGGTGGCGGCGAGCCGGTCGACCGGATCGGGCCCCGCCTGCTCGGCCGCCTGGGCCAGGAGGTCGGCGATGTCGGCGACGATGGCGGCCGCGCAGGCGGCCAGCAGAGCCTCGCGATCGGGAAAGTGGCGGTAGGGCGCCGCCGATGACACGCCCGCGCGGGCGGCGACCTTGGACACGGAGAAACCCGCCAGGCCGATCTCGGCCAGGAGCGCGATGCCCTCGCGGATCAAACCGGCGCGCAGGTCGCCGTGGTGGTAACCGCGTTGCGGTGTCGTTGGACTGCTCACGGCGAACGATTGTCCCCTCTTCCTGATGTTAGAGTACTCTTACTTGATGTAAGAGGCTTCTAACATTGGCAGAGAGGCACATCATGCAGCAGCGGAATCTCGGGCAACAGGGCCTGACGGTGTCGGCTCTGGGATACGGCGCGATGGGGATCTCCCTGGCGTACGGACCCTCGGACAAGGAGGAGGGGGCCGCGACGATCCGCCGGGCCCACGAGCTCGGAGTGACGTTCTTCGACACGGCCGAGCTCTACGGACAGGGCGAGAACGAGCGGATCGTCGGGACCGCGCTCGCACCGGTGCGGGACGAGGTGGTCATTGCGACGAAGTTCGGGTTCGACTTCACCGGCACGCGGGAGGGCGGCGTCGACAGCCGTCCCGAGCACATCCGCGAGGTCGTCGACAACAGCCTGCGCCACCTCGGCGTCGACGTCATCGACGTGCTCTACCAGCACCGCGTCGACCCCAGCGTGCCGATCGAGGACGTGGCCGGGACAGTCAAGGAGTTCGTCGAGGCCGGGAAGGTCCGCTACTTCGGCCTGAGCGAGGCGGGCGCCAACACCATCCGCCGCGCCCACGCCGTACATCCCGTGTCGGTTCTGCAGACCGAATACAGCCTGTTCGAGCGCGAGGTCGAGTCCCTCTTCCCCGTCCTGCGCGAGCTCGGGATCGGGTTCGTCCCCTACTCGCCGCTCGGCCGGGGCTTCCTCACCGGCCAGGCCAAGCCCGGCGCCGAGTACGACGCCACCGACATGCGCGCCTGGGACGCCCGCTTCCAGCCCGGCAACTACGAGAAGAACGTGGCCGCCACCGACCAGCTCGCCGACCTGGCCGCCACCAAGGGCGCCACGGTTGCCCAGCTCGCCCTGGCCTGGCTCCTTGCCCAGGGCGACGACATCGTCCCCATTCCGGGCACCCGCGACCCCAAGCGCCTGGCGGAGAACGTCGCCGCCGCCGACCTCGCCCTCGACGACACCGATCTGAAGCGCATCGCCGACATCCTCCCGACCGGCGGCTTCGGCGCCCGCTATCCCGAGGAGCACCTCCCCACCTGGGACTGACCCCGCTACGGCGAGTGCGCTACTTCCAGCCCAGTGTGTCATGACGTGCTGGGCATGGTCGGATACGTACAGTAGCGACCATGAATGCCGTGGATATCGCGCGCTGGCAGTTCGGGGTCACCACGGTGTACCACTTCCTGTTCGTGCCCGTCACGATAGGGATGTCGCTGCTGGTGGCGATCCTGAACACGGCCTGGGTGCGGACCGGCAAGGTGGCCTACCTTCGCGCCACCAAGTTCTTCGGGACGCTTTTCCTCATCAACTTCGCCATGGGCGTGGTGACGGGGATTGTGCAGGAGTTTCAGTTCGGGATGAACTGGAGTGACTATTCCAGGTTCGTCGGCGACATTTTCGGGGCGCCGCTCGCGCTGGAGGCGCTGCTGGCGTTCTTTCTGGAGTCGACGTTCCTGGGGCTGTGGCTCTTCGGTTGGGATCGGCTGCCGAAGAAGGTGCATCTCGCGTGCATCTGGATTGTCGCGTTCGGCACGGTGCTGTCCGCCTACTTCATTCTGGCCGCCAATTCGTTCATGCAGTGGCCGGTGGGCTTCCGGCTCGCCGGGCGGGCCGAGTTGGTCGACTTCGGGGCCGTGTTGAGCAACAAGGTCCTGCTGGTCACCTTCCCGCACACGATCTTCGGGTGCTGGCTGGCCGGTGGCGTGATCCTCATGGCGGTCTCCGCCTGGCATCTGGCTAGAAAGCGGGATATTGACGTCTTTCGCCCGTCACTTCGGCTGGGCATCGCGGCGGTACTGCTGGGCGCGCTCGGCACCCTCGTCTCCGGGGATCTCCTCGGTAAGATCATGACGCAGACCCAGCCGATGAAGATGGCCGCCGCCGAGGCGCTCTACGAGACGCGGCAGCCCGCGCCGTTCTCCCTGTTCACCATCGGGACGCTGGACGGCACCAAGCCGATCTACCAGCTCGAGATCCCGGGCCTGCTGTCCCAGCTGGCCACCGGCTCGTTCAGCGGCAAGGTCGAGGGCGTCAACAACATCCAGGCGGACTACGAGCGCAGGTTCGGACCGGGCGACTACCGTCCCTACATCCCGGTCGCCTACTGGGGTTTCCGGCTGATGATCGGCTTCGGCATGCTCGCCGCGCTGGTGGCGCTCCTCCTGCTCTGGCTGACCCGTGGACGGCTCATCCGCGGCAAGGACTGGGTCTGGAAGGCCGCCGTCTGGTCGGTCGTTCTGCCCTTCCTCGCGAACAGCTTCGGGTGGATCTTCACCGAGATGGCCAGGCAGCCGTGGATCGTCTTCAGCCAGATGAAGACCGCGCGTGGCGTCTCACCGAGCGTCGGCGCGGGGACCGTACTCACCTCGCTGATCGTCTTCACCGCTCTGTACGGCGCGCTGGCCCTGGTGGAGGTCGGTCTCATGATCAAGTACGGCAGAGCGGCCCCGCCGCCCGCCGACGGTGCCGAGCCGCAGGACGGCGGCGAGACGTCCTTCGCCTACTAGGGGGATCGGATAGTGGAGCTCACCGAGGTCTGGTTCGTGGCGATCGCCATCCTGTGGGTCGGGTACTTCGTCCTGGAGGGGTTTGACTTCGGCGTCGGCATGCTGCTGCACGTCATGGCACGGAACGACGCCGAACGCCAGGCGATGCTCGACACGATCGGCCCCGTCTGGGACGGCAACGAGGTGTGGCTGATCACCGCGGGCGGCGCCACGTTCGCCGCCTTCCCCGAGTGGTACGCCTCGCTGTTCAGCGGGTTCTACGCTCCGCTGCTGCTCATCCTGCTGGCGCTGATCGTGCGCGGCGTGGCCATCGAGTATCGCGGCAAGCAGGACTCCGTGACGTGGCGGCGGTGGTGGGACGTGGGCATCGCGATCGGGTCGTTCGTGCCCGCGCTGCTGTGGGGCGTCGCGTTCGCGAACATCGTGCGGGGCGTGAAACTCGACTCCCGTCACGACTACGTCGGTACGTTCGGCGATTTGATCAACCCGTACGCGCTGCTCGGCGGGCTGACCACGCTGGCCCTGTTCGTCACGCACGGAGCCGTGTTCGTGGCGTTGAAGACCAGCGGCGAGATCAGCCGGCGCGCGACCACGCTGGCGCTGAAGACCGGCGGCGTCGCGGCCGTGCTCGCGGTGATCTTCCTGGTCTGGACGCAGTTCCACGGCGGCGGGCCCGGCACGGTGGTCCTGGCCGCCCTCGCCGTCCTTTCCTTCGTGGCCGCGCTCGGCGCCATCGCCAAGGGCCGTCAGGGGTGGGCGTTCCTGCTGTCCGCGGTCGCTGTCGGCGTGACCATGATCTGCCTGTTCGCGGTCCTTCATCCCAACGTCCTGCCCTCGACGGTCGACCCGGCCTACAGCCTGACTCTCCAGAACGCGGCCTCGACGCCGAAGACGCTCGGCATCATGACCAGGATCGCGGCGACCTTCCTGCCGCTGGTGGTGCTCTACCAGAGCTGGACCTACTGGGTCTTCCGCCACCGGATCAGCGCTGGTTGAGGTTTTTTCTCCGCGGCTGAACGGCCATTGTTTGAGTAAATCGTCGACATTATCGCCGTCAAAAGGAAACGGGGCTTCAACCTCCTGTAAAGCGCGATTGCCAGCCATTGTTCGTGGGAACTGAGAATCGAGAGCCGAGGAAAGGATCATCCATGACACTCGCTCTCGGCACGTATCTCCAGGAACGCGACGAAGCCGGCCTCGCGCTGGCGGAGGATGCCGAGCTGATCGCCCGCGCGTGTCATGCGGTGGCCCTGCGCTTTCATCGGGGCGGCCGGCTGCTGAGCTTCGGCACCGGTCAGTCGGCGGCCGACGCGGCGCATCTCGCGGTGGAGTTCGTCCATCCGGTGATCGTGGGGAAGCGCGCTCTGCCGGCCTTCTCGCTGGCCAATGACGCGTCGGCGTTGAGCGGGCTCGCCCGCGCGGGAGTGTTCGCGACCCAGCTGCGGCTGCTCGGGCGCGCCGGGGACATCGCGGTGGGCATCACGATCGACGAGGACTGTGCCGAGGTGGCGGCGGCGCTCGCCGTGGCGCGTGAGATGGGCATGACGACGCTGGCGCTGACGAAGGCGGGCGGGCTCGACGGCACGGTGGTGGATCACCTTCTCACGGCACGCAGCCGTGATCCGCGGGTCGCCCGCGAGCTCCAGATGACGACTTATCACGTTCTGTGGGAGTTGGTGCATGTGTTCTTGAACGACCCTCGGCTCGCGGCGACGGAGATCTCACGATGACCTCGCCGGGAGGTCAGGACCAGTCGAGCCCGGTGACTTCGCCAGAAGATCCGGACCACTCCGGTCCGGTGACTGCACCAGGAAGCTCGGACCGGTCGAGTCCGGAGTGTCCCGACGGGGTGTGTGTGACCTGCTCGGACATGGCCGTACCCGTCCGGATCGTCGCCCTGCGGCCCGGCCACCTCGCGCTGGCCGACACCGCCGTCGGTGCGGAGGAGATCAGCGTGCGGCTGGTCGATGCGCGGGCCGGCGACGTGGTCCTGGTACACGCGAAAGAGGCCATCGCGGTGCTGGAAAGAACGGTGCAGGAGTGAGCGGCGCTGGAGTGAGCGGCGCTGGAGTGAGCGCGCTGGGGGGAAGGCCGTGAGTGATGCGCTCTATCCCTTCCTCTCCCCTGCGGCGGGCGACGTCGAAGCGCTGTTGGCCACGGTGACCCGGTCCACGGTGGAGAAGGCCCGGGAGATCGTCGCGCTGCGGCGGGAGGTGCTCACCCTGCTCGGCCCCCGGATCGCCGCGTGCGCCAAGGCCCTCGCCGCGGCCTTCGCCGGCGGCGGTCGGCTGTTCACCTTCGGGAACGGGGGCAGCAGCACCGACGCCCAGGCTGTGGCCCACCTGTTCCTCGCTCCCGGACCCGGGCACAGGAGGCTGCCGGCGATGTCTCTGACGGCCGACGTCGCGCTGCTGACCGCGCTCACCAACGACATCGGCTTCGACGCGGTCTTCGCCCGGCAGCTCGCCGCCCTCGGCACCGGTACGGACATCGCGATGGGGATCTCGACGAGCGGCGGCTCGCTGAACGTGGTGCGCGGGCTCCAGGAGGCGAAGCGCCTCGGCATGGTGACGGTCGGGCTCGCGGGCTCTGGGGGCGGCCAGTTGGCCGAGTGCGGTGCCGTCGATCATCTGCTGGTCATCCCGTCTTCGTCCGTCCATCGGATCCAGGAGGCGCAGGCCACCGTGTGCCATGTGCTGTGGGAGTCGGTTCGGCGGGCGTTGGACGAGGCGGACTGACCGTTGGACCCGATCGTGCGCTCTCGGATCCGGGTCGAGGGCATCGTCCAGGGTGTGGGGTTCCGGCCGTTCGTCCATGGCCTGGCCGTCCGGTACGGCCTGTCGGGCACGGTCGGCAACGACGGCTTCGGGGTGTTCATCGAGGTCGAGGGCCCAGCCGGGGCGGTGAGCGCGCTGGTCGAGGCGGTCAGCCGGAACGCGCCCGCGCTGGCGGCCGTGGACCGGGTGAGCGTGGAATCGGTGCCGCCCACAGGCCCCCGCGGCTTCCGCATCGTCCCGAGCATGATCGGCGGTGCCCCACGCGCGCATGTGTCGCCGGACGCGGCGACCTGTGACGACTGCCTGGCCGAGCTGTTCGACCCGGCCGACCGCCGCTACCGCTACCCCTTCGTCAACTGCACCAACTGCGGCCCCAGGTTCACGATCATCACGGCCGTCCCCTACGACCGCGCCGCGACCACGATGCGCGCTTTCTCCATGTGCACGGCCTGCGCGGCCGAGTATCGCGATCCCCGCGACCGCCGCTTCCACGCCCAGCCGGTGTGCTGCCCCGCCTGCGGTCCCACGCTCGTCCTGCACGCCTCCGACGGCGCGATGATCGCGGGCGATCCGGTGTCCGAGGCGGCGGCGCTGCTCCGCGCCGGATCCATCCTCGCGGTGAAGGGACTCGGCGGCCATCACCTCGCCGTGGACGCCACCGACGAGGACGCGGTCGCGGCGCTTCGGGCCCGCAAACACCGTGGGGACAAGGCGTTCGCCGTGATGGCGCCGGATCTGGCCGCCGTACGCGAGCTGTGTGAGCTGGACGGCGAGGCGAGCGGGGTGGTCGCCGCCCTCACCGGCGCGCGCCGCCCGATCGTGCTGCTGCCCCGACGCGCCGGCTCGCCCATCGCCGTCTCAGTGGCGCCCGGCAACCGGGACCTCGGCGTGCTCCTGCCGTACACGCCCCTGCACCACCTGCTGGCCCGCGAGCTGGGCCGCCCCTTCGTACTGACCAGCGGGAATCTGTCCGGCGAGCCCATCGCGCACCGCGACGAGGACGCGCGGCGGCTGGCCGCCGACGCCTTCCTCACCCACGATCGGCCGATTCACGCGGGCCTTGACGACTCGGTGGTCCGGATCTTCCGTGACACGGAGGTTCCGGTACGGCGGGCCCGTGGGCACGCTCCCGCGCCCATCGCGCTGCCCTGGGCCTTCCCCCGCCCGGTCCTCGCCTGCGGAGCGCAGCTCAAGAGCACCTTCTGCCTCGCGACGGGCAGCCACGCGTTCGTCTCCCAGCACCTCGGCGACCTGGAGAACTACGCGACGATGCAGGCCTTCGCCGGCGGCGTCGCCCACTTCCGGCGGCTGTTCGGGATCGAGCCGGAGGTGGTGGCGTACGACCTCCACCCGGAATACCTGTCCACCAAGTACGCCCTGACCCTCGACGGCGTCCAGCCAATCGGCGTACAGCACCACCACGCCCACATCGCCTCCTGCCTGGCCGACAACGGCGAGCCCGGCCCGGTCGTCGGCGTGGCCCTCGACGGCACGGGGTACGGCACGGACGGCACGATCTGGGGCGGCGAGCTGCTCGTGGCCGACCTGGTGGGCTTCGAGCGGGCCGGGCACCTGGAGCCGGTACCGATGCCCGGCGGCGTGACGGCGATCCGGCAGCCCTGGCGGATGGCCGCGGCCTTCCTGCACAGCGCGTACGGCGCCGAAAACTTCGACGACCTCGACGTGGTCCGCCGCAATCAGGACCGGTGGCCGGCCGTGGCGGCGCTCGTGGCGAACGGCCCGGCGGAGCTGGTGACGTCGAGCGCCGGACGGCTGTTCGACGCGGTGTCCGCACTTCTTGGGATCCGGGACACGATCACCTACGACGGGCAGGCGGCGGTGGAGCTGGAGCAGCGGGCGGACCCGGGGGTCCGCGGCGGCTATCCGGTCGCCGTCGCCGGAACGGTCATCCGCGGCACCGACCTGATCCGCGCGGTCGTCGGCGACCTTCGCCGGGGCGAGGCGTCGGAGGTGATCGCGGCGCGGTTCCATCACGGACTGGCCGAGGCGGTGGTGACGGCCACGACGCGGGTCGCGGCCGCCAACGGCCTGGAGGTGGCGGCGTTGTCCGGCGGGGTGTTCTGCAACACCCTCCTCCTCGGCGCCGTGGTCGACGGGCTGCGCCGCCACGGCCTGCGCGTCCTGCTGCACCGGCGCGTCCCCTGCAACGACGGCGGCATCAGCCTCGGGCAGGCCGTGGTGGCGGGAGCTCGGGATCGAGCGGCCCGCTGAACACGGCACAGGGCTGTGGCGGCGGGAGCTCGGCACCGAGCGACCCGCCGAACGGGTCGCACGGCCTCAGCAGATGCGCGGCAGCGGGTCGCCGACCAGCAGGTCCACGATGCGGGTGCCGCCGAAGGCGGTCCTCAGCAGCACCAGGCCGGGCGGGTCCTCCCCGACCCACCCGATGATCGCGGCCCCGGCGCCGACCGGATGGCCGCGCATGATGTCGACCGCCCGCTCGGCGTGGTCGCCGTCCACGACGGCGACCAGCCGCCCTTCGCAGGCGACGTACAGCGGGTCGATCCCGAGCAGCTCGCACATCCCGGTGACAGCGGGCTGAACCGGTACAGACTCCTCGTCCATCACCACGGAGACGCCCGAGGCGGCCGCCACCTCGTTCAGCACAGTGGCCACCCCGCCACGGGTGGCGTCCCGCAATGTCCGCACCTGAGTGGGAAGGGCGTCCAGCAGTTCGGCCACCAGGCCGTTCAGCGGGGCAGTGTCGGAGACCGTGTCCGCCTCGATGCCGAGCTCGCCACGGGCCAGCATGATGGCGGCACCGTGCTCGCCGATCGGCCCGGACACGATGACCGCGTCGCCAGGCCGGGCAGCGGAGATGGACGGCGTGATCGGGCGCTCGACGACGCCGACCCCGGCGGTGGTGATGTAGCAGCCGTCGGCCTTCCCCCGCTGGACGACCTTGGTGTCCCCGGTGACGATCGAGACGCCCGCCGCCTCCGCCGCGGCCGCCATCGAGGCGACGATCCGCCGCAGGTCGCCGACCGGGAACCCCTCTTCGAGGATGAACCCGGCGGACAGGTACAGCGGCCGGGCACCGCATACCGCGAGGTCGTTCACGGTGCCGTTGACCGCCAGGTCGCCGATGTCGCCGCCGGGGAAGAACAGCGGGGAGACCACGAACGCGTCGGTGGTGAACACCGCACGGGCGCCGTCCAGCGCCAGCGTGGCCCCGTCCTCCAGCGGGGCGAGCAGCGGATTGCGGAACGCCTCCAGGAAGACCGCGTCGATCAGGGTCCGGGTCGCCTTGCCGCCGGAGCCGTGCGCCAGCGTGATGCGTTCCTCCCGGACCACCGCGCGGCGCCGCCGTACGCGCTCGATCCGGTCGAGGACCTGCTTCTCCGTGGTCATGCCCGGGTCGCCTCCCGCACTCGTTCCCGGCTGAACCGGCCGAAGTTGTAGTACGCCGCGCACGCCCCCTCCGAGGAGACCATGCAGGTCCCGATCGGTGTCTCCGGGGTACAGGCGGTGCCGAACACCTTGCACTCCCAGGGCTTGAGCACGCCCTTGAGCACCTCGCCGCACTGGCACGCCATGGGGTCGGCGATGCGTGTGCCGGGGATGTCGAAGATCCGCTCCGCGTCGAAGGCGGCGTACTCCTCGGCCATCTCCAGCGCCGAGTGCGAGATGAAGCCGAGCCCACGCCACTCGAAGTGCGGGCGCACGCGCATCACCGTCCCGATCACCTCCATGGCGATCCGGTTGCCCTCCCACGGCACCACCCGCGCGTACTGGTTCTCCACCTCGCCCCGGCCCTCGGCCAGCTGGCCGAGGAGCAGGTCGACCGCGTGGAGGATGTCGAGCGGCTCGAACCCGGCGACCACGAACGGCTGCCGGTAGTCGCGCGCGATGAACTCGTACGGCCGGCAGCCGATGATCGTCGAGACGTGGCCGGGGCCGATGAAGCCGTCGAGCCGCAGGTCGGGCGAGTCGAGGATCGCCTTGACGGCCGGGATGATCAGGACGTGGTTGCAGAAGACGGAGAAGTTGTCGATGCCCTCCTCGGCCGCCCGCAGCACGGTCACCGCCGTCGACGGCGCCGTGGTCTCGAAGCCGATCGCCATGAACACGACCCGCCGGTCCGGATTCTCCCGGGCGATCTTGAGCGCGTCGAGGGGCGAGTACACCATCCGGATGTCGGCGCCCTGCGCCTTGGCGTCGAGGAACGTGGCTGCTCCCCCGGGCACCCGCATCATGTCGCCGAACGACGTCATGATCACATCGGGCTGCCGCGCGATGTGGACGGCGTCGTCCACCCGGCCCATGGGGATGACGCAGACGGGACAGCCCGGCCCGTGCACGAGCGTCACGGCCTCCGGCAGGTAGTCCTCGATGCCGTGCTTGTAGATGGTGTGCGTGTGTCCGCCGCACACCTCCATGAACTTGTACCGGCGTCCCGGCTCGCACCGGGCGGCTATCCGCGCGGCCAGCGCCCGGGCCGCGTCGGCGTCGCGGAACTCATCGACGAAGCGCATCGCACTCCCTGCCTGCGTGGGTCATGAGATGTCCGATTCCTTGAGCGCGTCGATCTCGTCGGTGTACGCCTGCCCGAGGCCGTGCAGCATGTCCATCACGGCCTTGGCCTCGGACTCGGAGATCTTCGACAGGGCGAATCCCACGTGGACGAGCACCCAGTCGCCGGGCTTGAGGTGGTCGTCGGCGAGCAGCCCCATGTTGATGCGGCGGCGTACCCCGCTGACGTCCACCATGGCGAGGTCGGTGTGCTCCTCGACGTCGCCCACCAGCTCACCGGGGATCCCGAGGCACATCGGCTTCCTCCTTGAACTGGACCGATTCCAGGACCAGCTCGTCGCCGCCGCGGACGTCCACGTCGTCGTCGCCGCACCGCGCGCAGACCGCGAGCACGTCGACCGACTCCGACTGGTGACCACAGGCCCCGCAGTCCACGGTGACGGGCGTGACGACGAGGTCGAGCGCCGCCCCCTCGGCGGCGCTGCCCTCGGCGGCGAGCGCGAAGGCATGGTCGAACGCCTCGCCCACGACGGCGTGGCGGGCGCCGATCCGGACCCGCAGCCCGGTGACCCGCCGGCCGTCCGCCTGCTGCCGGACCAGGTCGACCAGGCCCTCGCACATTCCTAGCTCATGCATGAAGTGCCTACATCCTTCTCATGTTCAGGTAGCGCTTGATCTCCGGCCATTGCGCGGCGATCATCGCGACGGCCGCGCACAGCGTCACCAGAGCCACCACCGGCCCCTTCCTCATCCGTTTCCACCTCCTCGGTTTTCGGTAACCCCGGTCCCTCGATGTCTTCGATCAAGTCTCGACAAGGGACCGGACCGTCTTGAGCGCCGGGCCGAGGGCCGCGCGAACCGGCTCGCTCAGCGCGACCAGCACCTCTTCGTCCGGCTCCCCGGTCATCACGGTCGCCGGTTCGCAGGCGACGACGAGCACCCGGCGCGGTATCCGGCCCAGCTCGGCGGCCAGCCGGAGCACGCGTACCGGGTCCATGCCGTGGGTCTCCATGGGTACGCCCGCCTCCGGCTCGGCCGGTTCGAGTACGGTCAGCGTCCCGGGAGCCTCCCCGCGCGGCGCGGCGTCCACGAAGATCACCGTGTCGTAGTCGCGTTGCAGGGCGTAGGCCAGGTCCATGCCGCGGATCCCGAAGTCCACGACGTCCACTCCGGGAGGCAGGTCCTCGGCCGCCAGCAGCCGCGCCACCTCGACGCCGAAGCCGTCGTCGCCCAGGAAGATGTTGCCGATGCCCGCGATCAGGACACGGGCGGGCCGGCTCTCCTCCACGATCGGCTCCACCTCCTCGGCGGAGTAGAAGAACCGGTGTCCGGGCAGCTTCGCCTCTCCCAGGTCGCGGCCGGGATCCTCCTCAAGGGTGACGGCCAGGTGGAGGCCGCCCGCCTCGTCCTGTTCGACGCTCTCGACGACGGCCACCCGGCCGCCGAGGGCGAGGTCGAAGACGTCCGCGCGCGATCGTGGGCGCAGCCGCACCCGGCTGCCCGCGCCGAGCGTCACGCCGTCCACGATCACCGTGTCCGGGCCCCGTCGTTCCATCCGGGCCCAGAAGTCATCCGTCGCGGTCATGTACCGGCTCCTGTTCGATCAGCGGACGGATCTCGCGTACCGTGCCGTGCAGCCGCATGAGCCGCTCGGGCGTGAGCGAGGCGCATCGGTCGAGGATCTCCCTGGCCCGGGGATCGCCGTCGCGGATCTCCCGCCGCTCCTCCTCGGTCAGGGCGAGCACGCTCAGGGTGAGCAACTGGTCGATCTCGGTGGCGTCGAAGAGGTCACCCGGACTCTCCGGCGCGATCCGGGGGTAGTCGTACAGGATGATCGGCGCCGAGAGCATGGTGTGCCGCTCGCCCTCCTCGCCCACCAGGACCGGCCAGGCGCCGGCGTTGTCGCAGCCTTCCGCGAGCGTCCGCAGCTCTTCCGGCGGGTCGGTCAGGGAGACGAACCGCCCGCGCGGCGCGTGCAGGACCGTGTGCGCGGAGAGGAACGCCTGTTTCAGCCCCTCGCTACGGCTGCCGCCCGCCCAGCCGGTCGTGTTGGCGACCTCGACGGTGATCCGGAAGACGCCGGGCGCCGGGCGTTCCGCCTTCACCTCGATCCGCCCGCGCAGCGCCCGCCAGCTGCGCGAAAGCGCCCCGACCCCGCGCCCGTCCGGGCCGAGCAGCCATTCGACGTCCCCGCCCTCGGGTATGTCGATGTCCACCACGGCGGCCCGCTGGACCAGACCCCCGAGGTCGAGCCCGACCGCGGCGACCTCCCGCTCGGTCGCCTCATCCCTGGCCACGTGGCGCTCGCCCCCGGCCGTCAGCTCCGCGACCGGCACGAGCTCCTCGCCGGTGCCGCGCGCGACCTGGCGGGTGACGGCGTGCAGGAAGCACACCCGGACGTCGATGGTGTCGGCCGGGTCCGCCTCGATCAGCACCTGGGTACGCATCAGCGAGGAGTCGCCCGTCTCGGCGCACCGCTCCGGGTAGACGCCGCCCAGGGTCCAGCGCTGCGCGTTCTTGAGCGCCGAGCGGCGGTAGGGCCACAGCAGGTAGCCCTCGTACAGCACCGCGCGCGCGACCTGTGTCACCTGGTCCATCGGTCAGCCCCCGCCCTTTTCACTGACAAGCAGCGCCGCCACGACGTCGTCCCAGGTCGTCAGCGTGTGCCGGACCTTGTAGTCGTACAGCCGGTCGAAGGCGTCGCGGTCCAGCCGGAGCCAGGCGCTGCGCGGGAAGTAGTGCTCCATGACGTCCTTCCAGACCCGGACCGGCATCCGGAACGCGACATCGGTGTCCCACGGGATCCGGGCCGCCCGGAGCAGGCCGGCGTCGAGGTAGAAGATCGTCCCGCTGAACAGGAAGGTCAGCGGGACCTCACCGTCCGGCAGGGAGTGGAAGTACTTGGCGACCGCCACCTCGAAGTCGTAGGTGCAGGCCACGTCGATGCTCGCCACCGTGTGCCCGTCGAAGCCGGGTACCTGCGTCACCACCCGCGCCCACAGCAGGCTCCTCGATGTCCTGCCCCAGTCCTCGGGCGCGCCGAACAGGTCGGTGAGCCGCTGCCGGGTGGGCGGGTCGTATTGGCGCCGCGCGGCGTCGATGCGGATGTGGGTGTCCAGCGCGACGCTGCGGATCGGCGACGAGCCGGCGCCGTCGATCCGCAGCGTGAACCGCACCGTCGGCACGGCGGCGAACTCCACCGCCGCGGCGCTCTCGATCACGAACCTGAGCGCCGGCGGCGGCGCGTCCTCCCGCATGGCGAAGGCGGAGTCCGGCCTCATGCGGGGGACAGGTTGGGCATGGCCGGGTCGATCGGGTCGCGGTCCTTGGGGTTGATCCCGGTGGATCGCGCCGCCGTCGAGCGGCCGTCGGGAAGGTGACCCGGTTGCTGCTCGTAGTTGCCGACCGCGTTGCCCTCATGGACGCCCTTCAGGTGCGCGGTCATGTCGGGCCGCGCATCGGGACGACCCACCTTGATGGTGCCGGTCATCGTGAAACTCCTTTCGACAGGCCGACGGATTTCAAGAGGCCCACAGGCATGGGCTTGGCCCGGCGCCGCAGCTCGGTGAAGAAGGCGCCGACCTCGTTCCAGACGTCCTGGCCGCCGGCCAGGCCCTTCCAGTGAGACCTGAGCACGGCGACGAGGGCGAAGCAGTCGTCGATCGGCACCAGCCAGTGGTCTCGCGCGTCGCGCGTCCGGTTGACCAGCAGCGCCTCCACGTCGGGGGCCAGCCGCCGCAGCACCGGGTTGGCCTCCTCCACCGCGGCCCAGGCGGCCGGCTCGACCGCGGCCTCGACCGCTCCGGCCGGGCCCGGGTATCGGATCACGGTCCGGCCCTCGGCCGAGTCGTGGCAGGCGAAGGCCATCTGAACGGGAATGTCCAGGGCCGCCCAGGTGGCGTCGTCGAGGGCGAAGTCCGGCAGATACCACCGGCGGTCGGGCACCAGACGGTAGCGGTCCCCTTCGGCCGGTGGATGCTCGAAGAGCAGCGCGCACGGCCGGCAGGCACAGCGCGGTTCGCGGCCCGCCGGTTCGAGCAGGTGACGGTGGTCGGCGGGGATGGGCGCGGCGCACAGCTCGCACCGGCAGGGGCTGTCGTCGTGAACGGCCGCAGGCCGGCCAGCCGCACGCCGGTCGGTCGCAGGCCGGCCAGCCGCAGCCTGCTCGGCGGCGGACCGGTCAGCCGCGCGTCGCTCGGCCGTCCGGTCGATGAGGCCGCGCAGACCCCCTCCTGGCATGCCGCGCCCCCTCACGACGTCCGTGCGCCGGGGTCGCGGCGCAAGGCGTCGATGGAGATCAAGACGGGTGCCGGGCCGATCTCCTCGACTTCCACCCGGTCGAGCTCCGGGGCCGCGTTGCGGATCGCCTCCTCCAGCAGGGCGGCCCGGTCGACCGGGCCGCCACCGCCACCCCTGCCGTGGCCGCCGCAGCCGCCGCGACCGCGCAGGAGCCGGACGCTCGCCACCCCGTCCGCCACGGCCACCGCCTCCACGGCCGCGCCGCCGAGCCGGGGCCGTACACCGCTCACGGCCTTCTCCACCCGGGCGGACACGTCCAGCGGGTGCAGGTCGTGCAGCACCAGCAGGTAGGAGACCAGTTCGTCCTGCGCGAGCGCCGGCCCGAGCTTTTCCCCGCCGATCGCGACGATCCGGGCGAGCGCCTCGCCGTACAGGTCGAGCAGCGCCTGGAGCACCTCGATGGTGGACTCCGGGTCGGGCAGCGACTCGACGCCGTCCAGCAGGGCGTCCACCCGGGCCACCCGGTCGGCCACCTCGCGGTCGGTCAGTGACATCGCCCGCCCCCTAACCGGAGACGCTCGTGCCCAGCGTCGGGGAGTGCACCTGCTTGAGCACCTTCCCGTCGCCGAGGTACATGTGGACGCCGCACGGCAGGCAGGGGTCGAAGCTGCGGACCGTACGCATGATGTCGATGCCCTTGAACTTCTCCGGGCCGTTCTCCTCGAAGATGTGCATGCCCTGGACCGCGTCCTCGTACGGACCGGGAGTGCCGTAGATGTCCCGCGGGCTGGCGTTCCACGGCGTGGGCGGGTACGGGTGGTAGTTGGCGATCTTGCCGTCGCGGATCACCATGTGGTGGGACAGGACCCCGCGCACCGCCTCGTGGAAGCCGCAGCCGATCGCGTCATCCGGCACGTCGAAGTCGGCGAAGACCTGCGTCCGGCTGGCGCGTACCTCGGCCATCGCCTGGTCCAGGAAGTGGAAGGCCATCGCGGCGGAGTAGGCGACGAAGTAGATGCGGGCCCGGTTGCGCTCGATCGTGTTGGACCACTTGGGGATCTTCCACTCGAACCGCATCTCCGGCAGGGCCGCGCTCTTGGGCAGGTTGATCTCCACGCTGTGGCCGGTCGCCCGGACCGCTCCGGTGTCGACGATGCCGGCCAGCGCCGTGGTCCAGAGCCGCGCGAGGGCCCCGCCCCCGGTGTCGAGCGCGAGGTGATCGCCGGTGCGGTCGTCGTACCAGCGGGGGCTCATGACCCAGCTGTAGTTGCCGTCCGCCAGGTCGCGCTTCTGCGGCTTCGGCAGCGTCGTCTGGTTCCACGGATGACGCCGGTCCACCGGGTTGCCCAGCGGGTCGTGGGTGACGAAGACCTCCTCGTTCACCCAGTCGTCGTAATACGAGCTGCCCAGCAGGATCCGCATGCCGAGGTTGATGTCCACCAGGCTCGTGGTGCGCAGCTCGCCGTCCAGGACGATGCCCGGAGTAACGAACATGCCCCGGCCCCACTCGCCCATGTTCCGGTAGTCGTAGTCGACCACGGCCGGGTCCTGGAACGAACCCCAGCAGCCCAGCATCGTCCGCCGCCGGCCGACCTCCTCGTAGCCCGGCAGCGCCTCGTAGAAGAAGTCGAACAGGTCGTCGTTGACCGGGACGACCTTCTTCACGAAGTCGAGCACCCTGAGCAGCCGGGACAGGTAGTCGGTGAACAGCTGGGGCGTCGCCACCGTGCCCACGCCGCCTGGGTAGAGGGTCGAGGGGTGTACGTGCCGCCCCTCCATCAGGCAGAACATCTCCCGGGTGATCCGGCTGACCTGCAGCGCCTCGCGGTACATCGCGCCGGTGAACGGGTTGAACGCCCGCATGATGTCGGCGATCGTCCGGTACCCGTGGACGCCGCCGTGCGGTGCCTCGGTGGTCTCCGCCCGGCGCAGCAGGGTGGGGTTGGTCTCCTTGACAATCTGCTCGCAGTAGTCGACGAAGACCAGGTTGTCCTGGAACAGCGTGTGGTCGAACATGTACTCGGCCGCCTCGCCGAGATTGATGATCCACTCGCCCAGCGGCGGCGTCTTGACGCCGTAGGCCATGTTCTGGGCGTAGACCGAGCAGGTCGCGTGGTTGTCGCCGCAGATGCCGCAGATGCGGCTGGTGATGAAGTGCGAGTCCCGCGGGTCCTTCCCGCGCATGAACACGCTGTAGCCCCGGAACAACGAGGAGGTGCTCTTGCACTCGACGACTTCCTTGTTGTTGAAGTCGATCTTCGTGTAGATCCCCAGGTTGCCGATGATGCGGGTGATCGGGTCCCAGGACATCTCGACCAGCTGCCGAGTCTCCTGAGCCTCCTTGGATCGGATGGTCACCGCGACGTTCCCTCTCCCCTAGCTGTGTTCCGGTTGGTAGCCACTGGTCAGCTCAGGCCGGTTGTGGCGCCACTTCGGCTCCTTGTTGACCGTCCTGTTGGTGATGGAGCGCAGCTTGCGGATGACCGACCCGTACGCTCCAGTGGCGGTGGAGGACACCAGCGCGCCGGGCGGCTGGTCCATGAACGGCATGAACTTGTCCGGGAACCCGGGCATCGTGCAGCCGATGCAGATGCCGCCCACGTTGGGGCAGCCGCCGATCCCGCCCATCCAGCCGCGCTTGGGGACGTTGCAGTTGACCACCGGCCCCCAGCAGCCGACCTTGACCTGGCATTTGGGGGAGTTGTAGTCCTTGGCGAAGTCGCCCTGCTCGTAGTAGCCGGCGCGGTCGCACCCCTCGTGCACCGTCTTGCCGAACAGCCAGGTCGGTCGCAGCTCCTTGTCCAGGGGGATCATGGGCGCCAGCCCGGCGGCCTGGTACAGCAGCCAGGTCAGGGTCTCCATGAAGTTGTCGGGCTGCACGGGGCAGCCCGGCACGTTGATGATGGGCAGCCCGCCGGCCGAGCGGAAATCGTGGCCCAGGTAGTCGCCGAGTCCCATGCTTCCCGTCGGGTTGCCCGCCATGGCGTGGATGCCGCCGTACGTCGCGCAGGTGCCGATCGCGACCACCGCCCACGCCTGCGGCGCGAGCCGGTCGATCCACTGGTTGACGGTGATCGGCTGCCCGGTGACCGGGTCGTTCCCCATCGACGTCCAGTAACCGTCGCCGTTGATCTTCTCGTTGGGGATCGATCCCTCGACCACGAAGACGAACGGGCGGAGCATGCCCTCCGCGGCCTGGTGGAAGGGGGCCATGAAGTCCTTGCCCACCTCCGCCGCCAGCACCTTGTTGTGCAGATGCACCTTCGGCAGTCCGGGCACCAGGCCGAGCAGCACGGCTTCGAGGCTCGGATTGGAGGCCGCCGTCACCGAGACCGTGTCGCCGTCGCAGCTCATGCCCTCGGAGGTCCACAGCACGTGAACCTCGTCCACAGCGGTTTTCGTCGTGGTTTCGCTCATGTACCCGGCCCTCGTCTCGGCAGTTGGGGGTAATGCCGTAGGTATCGCCGCCAATGACACTGAGTAAGCACTCGATGCACATAGTGACCGCGTCGATGGAGGAATGCGGACGACCAGGGCACTTCCCTTACCGATTCCTGCACATCCCGGGATGCGGTAAGCATGATGCGCCGCACAGGCCGGGAGCGGTGTATTATCCATACTATTTAGGTAGGAATAAGGGAATGCAAAGGGTCGGTGAGCAGCGGTGTCCCACTCCATGTCGTCGCCTAGCCTCGTCTCCATGTCGAACCCCACGGACGTTCCCGCTGCCCTGCTCCCCGACCCCGACCCCGACCGCGCGACCGTCGCGATCGCGCCGCCGATCGCGGGCGAGGGACACTGGGCAGGGGGTCCCAGCGCGGTCGCGGCGGACGGGCTGATCTATCTCGCCTACCGGCTGCGCCGCCCCGTGGGGGAGGGACGCGGGTACGCGGTGGTGGTGGCGCGTTCGGTGGACGGCGAGCGGTTCGAGACCCTGACGACGATCACCCGCGAGGAGATGGCCGCCGAGTCCCTGGAACGGCCCACCCTGGTACGCACCGAGGACGGGCGCTGGCGGCTGTACCTGAGCTGCGCCACCCCGGGCACCAAGCACTGGCGGGTGGAGGTGCTGGAGAGCGACGACCCGGCCCGGTTCGACCCGCGCTCGCGCGAGACCGTCCTGCCCGGCGACCCCAAGACCGGCGTGAAGGATTCGGTGATCGTCCGGCACGACGGGAAGTGGCACCTGTGGGCCTCCTGCCATCCGCTGGCCGACTCCGACGAGGCCGACCGGATGGTGACCGACTACGCCACCAGCGCCGACGGCCTGGAGTGGACGTGGCACGGCACGGCGCTGAGCGGGCGGCCGGGGATGTGGGACGGGCGGGGCGTACGGATCAGCTCGGTGCGTTTCGAGGGTGACCGGGTGCTGGCCTTCTACGACGGCCGGGCCAGCGCGGCGGAGAACTATGAGGAGCGCACCGGGATCGCCATAGGGTCCGACCCCGGCGAGCTGGCCCCGGTGGGGACCGCCCCGGCGGCCATGTCGCCGCACGCGGGCGGCGGCCTGCGGTACCTCGACATCATCGACCTGCCGGACGGCCGCGTCCGGCTGTACTACGAGTACACCCGCGCCGACGGAGCCCACGAGCTGCGCACCGAGCTGCGCTGATCGTCAGGGTGGGGTTCCGGAGGGTGGGTCCCAGGGGCGCCTGCCCCTGGGACCTGAGCCGCTGATCGTCAGGACGGGTGCGGGCGCCCGTTCCTGGACTGCCGCTGGCCGGGCGGCCGGGTGCCGACCAGGCCGCCCGAACGCTCCCTGGGCCTGAGCCAGTCGCTGAAGTCCTCCCCGGTGACCTGCTGAAGGAGCCGGATGTCGTCGGTGAAGTACGGGATGAGCTGCCGGCGCTGCTCCCAGGTCAAGGGGCGGCGCGGGGCGGCCCGCCGCTGGAGCAGCTGCTCGACGGGATCGGCCAGCGTCCCGGGCAGGAGCCGCCGGACCGAGGAGAGCACCGCGTGCCGCGGGCTCGCGTCGGGATGCGCCGTCACGTTCTCCCTTGGCATCTCGGTCAGCAGCCCCTGCTCCACCCCGAGGAAGCCGCAGATCCGGTCGAGCGTGTCGGCCGGCCGGTCGACGAGGTCCCGGTAGCGGAACAGGAGCACCTGCTCGCGCGGGAACAGCTCGTACAGGGCGGCCAGCTGCTCGCCGTACCGGCCGAGTCCCACGTAGTGCCAGAAGTGCGCCCACCCGGCCGCGATCCGCCTGCCCTCCGCCTCGCAGGCGCGCACCACGTCGCCGATCGGTTCGAGCCCGGCCGACCACAGGTGGGTCCAGTTGGAGTGGGCGCGCTCGACCGGGTCACGCACGATCACGATGAGCCTGGCGTGCGGGATGGCCGCCTTGATGCGCCGCTGCGCGTCCCGGTCGTACAGGTAGAAGGGCGTGCACTCGCCGGCCAGCGTCCCCGCGGGCGCCGCGGAGAACAGCGCCTCGTAGTCCTCGCGGCGCCAGACGTGCTCCCGGTACGTCTCCACGTCGCCGGGCCCGCCCCTGGTCGGTGGCGGGCCGTCGGTGAGGAAGTACTTGGGCTCCTTCACCTGTGGCAGGAAGAGCTGCGGATGCCGCTGGAGAGCGGCGTGCAGGGCCGTCGTTCCCGCCTTTGGGACCCCTACGACCAGGAAGTTCGGCATATCCACGGTCATCCCTCCAAATCCCAACACCTAACATCCAATTTCCTACCAGTTATATAGGATGTTCAAGTAGGGAATCGGACAGGGGATGCTCACTGTGCGAGGACCGGTTACTGGATGCCGCGAAGGGGAAGCCCTGCCTTGCGGTAGATGTCGTCGATGACCGTCATGTTGGCGACGGAGTCCGCCGGCGGAGTCAGCGGCGGGGTGCCCTGCCGCACCGCCGCCACGAAGGCGCGCAGCTGACAGGTGTACGTCGCGTCGCCGGCCACGCGCTCGCGGCGCCGCCGGCCGTCGACGGTCACGGTCATCCGGTGGAAGAGCTGCGGGGCGACGAAGTTCGTGAGGCGCAGCGACCCGCGTTCGCCGTCGACCCGTGCGGCGATCTTGAGCAGGTTCCCCGACCACATGGAGGCGTGGATCCGCCCGGTCGCGCCGGTGGGGAACCGCAGGTCGGCGGCCATGGCCCGGTCGACGCCCGGCGATCGCAACAGGGCCGCCGCGCCCACGACCGAGGGCTCGCCCGGCCCGAGCGTACGCAGGCAGTGCACCGCGTAGCAGCCCGCGTCCATGAGCGCGCCGCCGCCGAGCTCCAGCGAGTAGCGGATGTCGGAGAACTTGGGGAGCGGAAAGCACATCCATGTCTCGACGTGCCGGACCTCGCCGAGTTCGGTGCCGACGATCTCCAGAGCCCGTTCCATCAGCGGGTGATACCGATAGTGGAACGCCTCCATGACCACCACGCCGGACTTCGCGGCGGCGTCCGCGACGGACCGCGCCTCGGCGGCGTTGGAGGTGAACGGCTTCTCGGCGAGCACGTGCTTGCCCGCCTCGATCGCCTTGAGCGTCCACTCCGCGTGCAGGGCGTTCGGCAGCGGGTTGTAGACGGCGTCCAGGGAGGGGTCGGCGATCAGCCGCTCGTAGGAGTCGTGGACGAGCGGGATGCCGTGCTTGGCCGCGAACTCCTCGGCCCGCGACCGGTCCCGGGCGGCCACCGCCGCCACCTCGGCCTCGGGCACGGCGCGGGCCGGCTTGACGAGCGCCATGGGGGTGATGCGAGCTGCGCCGAGCGTCCCGATTCGCATGATCGCATGATGCCAGACCGCCGTGCCGCGTGTCGCTTTGCCCGGACTTGACAGCCGATCTGTTGGAGTGGATGGGGTTAGCCGGCCTAGCGGGCCGAGGCGCGAATCGCGGGCGTACAGGAGAATCGCGGGCGTTCAGGAAAGGAGCGGCGTGGAAAGGATCATCTCGGCCGCGACGCGATTGTTCGCGGCCCTCGGATACGACGCGACGACGATGGTGCAGATCGCCGAGGCCGCCGACCTTGACATCGAGACCGTCATGGAGCTCGCCGGCTCGAAGCGGGAGCTCTATCTGGCGGTGATGGGGCGCGGTTACACCACGCAGAAGGCGCTGTTGGAGCGGGCCCTCGATCGCCTCGACGAGTCGGGAGCGCCACAGATGGCGGCCAGCGTCCACGCGCTGGTCGACGACTACCTGAACTTCTGCCTCGACAACCCCGACATCTCCGCGCTGCTGATGCACCGCTGGCTGGGCGACGCCGCAGATCTGCAGAACCTGGAGCAGATCTACAACGAGCCGCTGGTCCATGCGGTCTACAGCAAGTTCAACCGGGCCGCCGAGGCGGGCCTCATGGACTCCGAGGCCGACGTGGAGCTCTGCGTGCGGGCGATCGCCTGGTCCGTCATCATTTTCGTGCGCTATGCAACGATGAGCAGGCCCCTTTCCAGCTTCTCCGAAGGCGAAAGGAGCGTGGACCGCTTCCGCGTCCACCTGCACCGGATCACCACCCGGATGCTCGGCCTGGCGTCCCCGAGCACGGCCGAAACATCTTCCTGATTCCCCGCAGGGGCCCGGTTCCGGCCGAAGCGAGATTCTGGAATTCACCACCAAGCGCGCCGAAGAATGCGCCTTTCCCGCAGCTTTTCCCTATGGGGGATCGCCCCGCGTGTTGATGCCACGCGGAGCGACCGTTGTACGTGGGTGGTGCTGGTTGCTGGTGGGTCAGTGGTCGTCATCCCACCAATCGTCGTCGTGGTCCCACCCATGACCGTGGCCGTGACCGCCCATGCCGCCACCGCCGCCGTGGTCGTGGCTCTTGCACCACTGCTTGGACCAGTGGCCGTGGCTCCAGCAGAACTTGCACCAGTTGTGGTGGCTGTCCCACTTCCACTTGCACTTCTTGGCCACGCTCTGCGGCGTGGTGGTGACCTGCTGGGCGGTGGGCGGGCAGGCGCTCGCGGCGCCGGCGGGCTGCGTGGTGGCCGTTCCGGTGACGATGACGGTGGACGCCGCAAGGGCGGCGGTGAGAAGCAGACGCTTGAGCACCAGAGATCACTCCCTGAATGACGATCGGTCCCCCGATTGATGCGGGGGGTCGGATGTGAGCGCCGGATTCGGTTTCCCCGGGATACGCCGATACGGCAGGAACATATCCCACCATAATCGCGGCGAGCGGCCCGGTCTCCCGGCGACAGGCAAAGCCTCATTTCACATCATGCCGCCATATAATGCGAATGCACCGGATATGTCGGGAAATGCGGGATTGCGCGAGGAGGGGCACCCCGAGGCATCGCGCCGGGAATTCATCGCCATCGCCGGAGAGGCGATCGGCGCTTCCCCCGGCTCTTCAATGAAACGCCAGGAATATGGTAAATGACGGAAAAGGTGATTGCCCGGTGCTCGGCCGCGAGCGGCCCTCACTGACCGGCCGCCCGCGCCGCCGTATCGACGGGACCTCCCGGGGAAGCCGCCGCATCCATCGATGGGACCTCCCGGAGAATGGGGCGGCCGCGTACCTGGACGACGGGCCCGCGTCATATGGTGGGCTTTTACTGAGGAATCGGGCCGGTCGGAGTGGTGGTGAGCGGCGAGGGTTGGCTTCGTGTACCGATCGGTCCCGGGTCTCGCCGTTGGCGCACGGTCGGCACCAGCCGGAACATCCTCGCGGTGGCGCGTACGGTCACCTCGGCGAGCCGGCTGCTGGACGTGCTGCCGCTGTTCCGTTCGGATCCTCGCGTCCAGGTGCTGTTCACCGTCGCCGCGGGGTCGGCGTTCGACGACGGGATCGGCGACTATCTGCGGGATGTCGAGGCACGTGTCGTCTCCTGGGCGCAGGCTGTCGACACGCCGTTCGACCTGGCCGTCTCCGCCAGCGCCAACGGCGATCTGCACCGGCTGAGGGCCCCGCTGCTGCTGGTCCCGCACGGCGCCGGGCACAACCGGCTGCTCTCCGCCGCCGGCGGCGTCTCGGGTCTCGCCCGGCGCCAGCTGGTGCGCGACGGCCGGCTCGTACCGGCGGCCATCGCCCTGTCGCACCACGAGCAGCTGACCCGGTTGGCGGGCGAATGCCCGGAAGCGGTGCCGCTGGCCGTGGTGACCGGCGATCCGTGCTTCGACCGGATCCTGGCGAACGCGGCGCGGCGCGACCGCTACCGGCGCGCCCTCGGCACCGGTGACCGCAAGCTGGTGCTGATCAGCTCCACCTGGGGCGAGCACTCCCTGCTCGGCGCCAACCACGACCTGGTCGCGCGGCTGACGGCCGAGTTGCCGGTGGACGAGTACCAGGTGGTCCTGGCCGCGCATCCGAACGTCTGGTACGGCCACGGCGGCCTGCAGGTCCGGCTGTGGCTGGGTGACGCCCTCGACGCCGGTCTGGTGCTGCTCCCTCCCCGGCAGGGCTGGCAGGCGGCGCTCCTGGCGGCGGACGTGGTCGTGGGCGATCACGGCTCCGTCACCTTCTACGGCGCCGCGCTGGGCCGCCCCACCCTCCTGGCCTCGTCCGGTCGCGAGGCCGAGGAGCTCGATCCGGCCTCCCCCACGGCCGCGCTGTCCCGGGCGCTGCCCCGCCTCGACCCACGGCGGGACCTGCCGGGGCAGATCGGGCGGATCATGGACACGTACCGGCCGGGCGCCTATGACGAGGTCACCGAGCGGACGCTGGGCGAGTCCGGCCGGGCGGGCACGTTGTTACGGCAGGTCGCGTACCGGCTGATGGACCTCGAACCCGGACCCGAGCCCGCCGCCACGGCGCTGCCCGATCCCTTGGGGGAGCGTGGCGAGGTGCTCTCGTTCCTGGTCGAAGCCGAGGTCCAGGACGGCACCGTGTCCTTGCGCCGCTTTCCCGTGGTCGGCGCGGGGCAGCACGTACGAGATCCGCATCTCGTCGTGGACGCCGAGGAGCCGGACCGGCGGCGGCTGGAGACCGCGGCCATCATCGTCCGCGGGGACCCGGCCGACGGCTGGGCGGCGGAGACCCTGCGGCGCTACCCCGGCTGTCTCATGACGGCCGAGGTGACCGGTACGCGGCGGGTCCGCCTGGCGCTGCGGGACGGGCGGCGGTTCGAGGTCACCGCGTCCGCCGGAACGCGCGGCGAGCTCGACCCCCGGTGCCTGCCGTCCGCGGTGTACGGCTGGCTGACCCACGGCGACGGCCCCCTGACCAGCGTCCGGGTCGGCGCGCGGGAAACGGCCATCGACCTCGCTTAGCCGCTCAGGCGAGCGCGGAGCTCCTCGGCCTTGGGCAGGTTGCCGGAGGCGAGGCAGACCGCGATGGCCTGCCGCAGATAGCCCCCGGAGTCCCCGTGGTCGAGGTCGGCCAGTAGTTCCAGGGCGCGCGTCTCCTTGGCCGGAATGCGGCGCTCGCGCATGATGTCCGCGGCGATCCGCGCCGAGTGCAGCGCCTGCGCGGAGTGGCCGAGCTCGCGGTGGGCCTCACCCAGGACGAGGTGGATCTTCCCCTGGCTGAGCTCGTCACCGGCCGAGGTCATGAGGGCCAGGGCCCGATCGAAGGCGGCGATCGCCATTTCGTGCCGGCCTGCGCGGCTGTGGACCAGGCCGAGATGGTAACTCTGCAGGCCGATCCCCCGCGTGTTGCCCAGCCCTTCGTGGATGGCCAGCGCGGCGGCGAAGTGGGCGCCGGCATCCTCCAGGCCGAGGGCGTCCGCTCGGGCCAGGGCGACCTGCCCGAGCGACTCCAGGACGACCGCCTCCATCCTCGGGTCATCCGCCTCGCGGGCCGCTTGATGGGCGTGGACCAGCTCGGCCCGGGCCTGGTCGCTTTCGCCTAGTGCTGTGACCGGAAACGATCGCCGGGTTGGATGACGAGGCTTCAGGCTGCGGAAGTCAGAGGTCGGCCGCCCCAGCGGATGCCTTTCTCGCTTCGGATGCGGGCGCGTTCGCGGCGTTGGGCG
>NZ_JAIWNB010000035.1 GCF_020215705.1 Nonomuraea aurantiaca
AAAAGGAATCCACCACATCCACACCATAAAGGCGCAGACATGACGGGGTTGTGCATCATGCACTGGCTTTTAACACACTGTTGAGTTCTCAAGAAACGGACGCGTACTCCCCAACCTGCGAGAGGCGTTCATTTCGTTTTCCGTTGTGTCGTTATTCTTTCACCAGTCCGTTTTTGTGTCAAATTGACCGGACTTGCTTGGAATTTCGACCGCCCCTTCAATTTACCATCCCGTAGACCGGGTAGCGAATCGAAGTGACTGCCACCAAGCACAACACAACCCACGTCAAAACCACCGAAGTGGAGGAGGTTGGTTGCGCCGCACCTGGCGACTTCTAAAGATTAGCAGCGCCCCCGACCACTCGAGACGCCTTCACTCCGATCGGAGGCCACAGAACGATCACGGCCCGGAACATAGACTCCCCACGTGAGTAGCAAAACACCGCCGCAGGCGAAGAAGTCACCGACTGAGCGCACCCATCACGGCGACACCGTGATCGACGAGTACGCCTGGCTCACCAATAAGGACGATCCCGACACGATCGCCTACCTGGAGGCGGAGAACGCGTTCCTCCAGCAGCAGACCGCTCACCTCGGCGATCTCCAGGAGCAGGTCTTCCAGGAGATCAAGGGCCGCACCCAGGAGACCGACCTGTCGGTGCCGAGCCGCAAGGGCGAGTGGTGGTACTTCAGCCGGACGGAGGAGGGCAAGCAGTACGCCGTCTCCTGCCGCGTACCGGCAGACGGCGAGACCCCGCCCGCGGTCACCCCGGGCGAGCGCCTCGACCACGAGCAGGTCCTCCTCGACGGCAACGAGCTGGCGGGCGACAGCGCGTTCTTCTCCGTCGGCACCAGCGCCATCACGCCCGACGGGACGATGCTGGCCTACTCCACCGACTACAAGGGCGACGAGCGCTTCACCCTGAGGTTCAAGAGCCTGGAGACCGGCGAGCTGCTCGACGACGAGATCGAGAACGTCTTCTACGGCGGCGCCTGGTCGGCCGACGGGTCGGCGTTCTTCTACACGCGCGTCGACGACGCCTGGCGTCCCTTCCAGGTCTACCGGCACACGCTCGGCTCGCCGGACGACGTGCTGGTCTATGAGGAGAGCGACGAGCGCTACTGGGTCGGGATCGGGCTCACCCGCAGCGAGAAGTACCTCGTGCTCGGCGCCGGGAGCAAGATCACCAGCGAGGTGCGCATCCTCGACGCCGCCGACCCGACGGGCGAGTTCCAGGTCGTCCGTCCCAGGAAGGCCGGTGTCGAGTACGGCATCGAGCACGCCGGCGACTTCTTCTACGTGCTCCACAACGAGAACGCCGAGAACTTCGAGCTGGCCACCGCCCCGATCGACGCGCCCAGCACCTGGACGCCGGTGATCGCCCACAGCGCCGACACCAGGCTCCTTGAGGTCGACGCGTTCGCCGGCCACGCCGTCGTCCACTTCCGCCGCGACGGGCTGACCGGCATCCGCGTCCTCCCGTACGGGGGCGACGAATACGAGATCGAGTTCCCCGAGCCGCTCTACGACGTCGGGCCGGCGGGCAACCCGGAGTTCAGCACCGGCAGGCTCCGGCTCGCCTACACCAGCATGATCACCCCGGCCAGCGTCTACGACTATGACCTGGCCACCCACGAGCTGATCCTGCTCAAGCAGCGCCCCGTCCTGGGCGGCTACGACCCGGGCGACTACGAGCAGTTCCGCGAGTGGGCCACCGCCGAGGACGGCACCCGGGTCCCGATCTCCCTCGTCAAGCGCAAGGACACCGCCAAGCCCGCCCCCACCGTCCTGTACGGCTACGGCAGCTACGAGACCTCCATCGACCCCGGTTTCTCGGTCCCCAGGCTGTCCCTGCTCGACCGCGGTTTCATCTTCGCCGTGGCGCACATCAGGGGCGGCGGCGAAATGGGCCGTCGCTGGTACGAGGAGGGCAAGCTCACCAAGAAGAAGAACACCTTCACCGACTTCGTCGCGGCGGCCAGGCACCTGAAGGCGTCGGGCTGGAGCGAGCGGATCGTCGCCAGGGGCGGCTCGGCCGGCGGCCTGCTGATGGGCGCGGTGGCGAACCTGGCTCCGGAGGAGTTCGCGGGCGTGGTGGCCGAGGTGCCGTTCGTCGACGCGCTCAACACGATCCTCGACCCGTCGCTACCGCTGACGGTGATCGAATGGGACGAGTGGGGCGACCCCCTGCACAACGCCGACGTATACGCGTACATGAAGAGCTACACGCCGTACGAGAACGTGGACGATCGCCCGTATCCCCCGATTCTCGCGATCACCAGCCTGAACGACACCCGGGTGCTCTACCACGAGCCCGCGAAGTGGATCGCCAGGCTGCGGGCCACGGCAGGTGGTGGTCCGTTCCTGCTGAAGACGGAGATGGGCGCGGGACACGGCGGCCGGAGCGGGCGCTATGACGTTTGGCGCGAAGAGGCCTTCGCGCTCTCCTGGATCATCGAGAGAGGCACCTCATGACCTACCAGCCTGACGACGACCGCTACGAGCGCCAGCCGTACAACCGCAGCGGGCGCAGCGGCCTCAAGCTGCCTGCCGTCTCGCTCGGTCTCTGGCACAACTTCGGCGACAACCGGCCGATCGACAACTCGCGGGCGATCCTGCGGCGGGCGTTCGACCTGGGCGTCACGCACTTCGACCTGGCCAACAACTACGGTGTGCCGTACGGCTCGGCGGAGCGCAACTTCGGCGGGATCTTCCGCGAGGACTTCACCCGCTACCGGGACGAGCTGGTCATCTCCACCAAGGCCGGCTACGACATGTGGCCGGGGCCGTACGGCGAGTGGGGTTCGCGCAAGTACGTGCTCGCCAGCCTCGACCAGTCGCTGGCGCGGATGGGGCTCGACTACGTCGACATCTTCTACAGCCACCGGCCCGATCCCGAGACGCCGCTGGAGGAGACGATGGGCGCGCTGGACCGGGCGGTGCGCTCGGGCAAGGCACTGTACGCGGGGATCTCCAACTACTCCGCCGAGCAGACGGCGCAGGCCGCGCGGATCATGCGGGCGCTGGGCACGCCGCTGCTCATCCACCAGCCGTCCTACTCGATGATCAACCGCTGGATCGAGGACGGGCTGCTCGATGTGCTGGAGGAGGCGGGCATGGGGTGCATCGTCTACTCACCGCTCGCCCAGGGGCTGCTGACCGACCGCTACCTCGACGGCGTCCCCGACGACTCGCGGGCGGCGACCAGCCGGTTCCTGAGCGCCGACCGGATCGACCGCGATCTGGCGCGCGACCTCAACGAGATCGCCAAGACGCGCGGCCAGTCGCTGGCGCAGATGGCGCTGTCGTGGGCGATCAGGGATTCGCGGGTGACCAGCGTGCTGATCGGCGCGAGCAGCGTGAAGCAGCTGGAGGACAACGTGGCCTGCGTCGACGGCCCGGCGTTCACTCAGGACGAGCTCGAGGCCATCGACAAGGTCATAGAGCTTCGTGCCGCTGGAGGTAGGTGAAGGCCGCCCAGCCGGGCAGCACCGGCAGCCAGAACGTGAGCAGCCGGTGCAACAGGACGGCCGACGTGGCCAGCTCGGCGGGCAGCCCGGCCACGGTCAGGCCCAGGGTGAGCGACGCCTCGACCG
This sequence comes from Nonomuraea aurantiaca, assembly GCF_020215705.1. Lineage (GTDB taxonomy): Bacteria > Actinomycetota > Actinomycetes > Streptosporangiales > Streptosporangiaceae > Nonomuraea > Nonomuraea aurantiaca. The sequence goes on from NZ_JAIWNB010000035.1 coordinate 3,597, forward strand.
CGCCCAGGCCACCAGGTGTGGGCGCGGCCGAGCCGATCGCGTTGGCCGTGAGGTAGACGACGGCGACGGCGGTGAAGCTGAGCTCACCGCCGAAAGCCTCGACGCAGGCGTCGAGGCAGACGACGAACGCGATCGTGATCATCAAGGTGCCGACGCAGGCCTCGATCATCTTGCGCGGCGACTGCAGCACGTCGAGCAGCCTGGGCAGCACGTTGGCGAACAGCTTGTGCATCCGCCCGGTGATGAACCGGCGCAGCGGCGGCACCCCGAACAGCACCACGACCAGCACCGCGACCGACAGCATCACCACGACCAGCCCACGGGACGGGCTGAACGCGGTGGCGGTGTTGGACCCGGTGATGTAGGCGAACAGCAGCAGCAGCGCGATGTGGAAGACCATCATGCTCAGCTGCGAGGCGCCCACGCTGGCCACCGCGAGCGCGGGCGAGATGCCGCGCTTCTGCAGGTAGCGCGTGTTGATCGCGACGCCGCCGACGGCGGCGGGCGTGACGAGCTTGACGAACGAGGCCGCGAACTGGACGAGGACCGTGCGCCAGAGCGGTAGATGCTCGGGTACGAAGCCCCTGAGCATGAGCGCGGCGGCCACGAAGCTGACGAACGAGGCGGCCAGCGCCAGCACCGACCAGGCCCAGTTGGCGGTGGTCACCACATGCACGACGTTGACCTGGCTGAGCTGCGACAGCAGGAAGTACGCGGCCAGCGTGCTGGCGATCATCGTGACCAGCGTGCGCGGCCGGAACCGCTCCAGCCGGATCTCCTCGACCTTGCCCTGCGGCTTGAGCGCCACGATGTGCTCGCGCAGCTCGCCGAGCACGCCCTTGTCCTTCGACAGCGCCGAGCGGGTCTCGCGGGTGAGGGCGATGCGCTGGAGCAGCGGCATCGCGGCGGCCAGCGCGTCGGACCCCATGACGGCGGCGGCGGCCCGCACGGAGCGTTCGGCGCCGACGCGCAGCGCCAGATAGGTGAGCAGCTGGGCGACGTCGAGCCGGAGCAGCAGGTCGCCGGCCGCGATCTCGCCGCTGCGGGCGTCGGTGAGCACGACCCGGCCGGCCGGGTCGAGATGGATGCTGTCGCCGGTCAGCCGCCGGTGGGCGAGCCGCTGGATCTGCAGCAGCGCGACCTGCTCCCAGATCTGGGCGAGCAGGGCGTCGTCGATGTCGGCGTCGGGCACGTCGTCGAGCGGGCGGGTTTCGAGGTGCTCGTAGGCGAGCAGCGCGGCCTCGGTGCCGATCTCGCTGGTGCCGAGCAGGCGCGGGGTGCTCGCGCCGGCCGCCTGCGCGGCGTAGGCCATGAGCGCCTCGCGCTCCAGCTCGGCGCGGAGCGACCTGATCGCCCGGCGCCTGGTCTCCGAGTTGAGCCGGATCCGCCGCCAGAGCCGGTAAGGCAGGCCGGCCACCTGCCGGTCGCGGTCGAGCACGGTGACGTCGAGGCTGCTGCCGTCCTTGAGCCCGATGGCGTAGCGGCGGCTGCCCTGGTGGTCGTCCTCGATGCGGCGGGCCGACTGCGGGGAGAAGGAGAGCTTGCGGAGGGCGGCGATGACCGCGTTGCCGGGCGGCCGGGTGTTGGGGCTGCCCACGCCGTACAGGGTGCCGTAGCCCACGGCCATGCCGACCAGGACGGGCACGATCGCGCCCGGCAGCGTGATCTGTCTGCCGGAGAAGAGCGCGAAGATGTCGAGCGCGATCACCGTCCACATGAGCATGCGCCAGGTGGGGCGGCGCGAGATGCGCACGGCGGTGGCGTAGGCGACCACGGAGGTCAGCAGCGTGTTGAGCGGCTCGATGGAACGCCCGCCGGTCAGCAGCATGCGCAGGTCCTCGGCGCTGCCCCCGATCAGCCACTGGCCGAGCAGGAACGAGCCGACCATGCCGATGATCGCGGCGATCAGGCCCTCGGCCACGCGCAGGCCGTCGCGGTGGAAGACGCGCTCGACGGCGAAGGCCACCGGCACGATGAGCACGGCCGCGCCGCCGAGGAACGTCGCCACGCGGCTGAGCAGATCGGGGACGAGGGTGGTGCCTTCTTTGACGTCGGCTTCGAGGCCGTTGAGCGTCTGCTTGGCGACCAGGGCGATGAGGACGACCGCGGCGAGCACGAGCAGCGTGGAGAGGAAGCGCAGCAGGTCGGAGGGCCGGCGCAGGCGCTGGGGCAGCAGCGGCTCGACTACGTAGACGTCCGTGTCAGCGCGCGCTTCGGCCACGGCTGGATCCCCCTCCGCGAGGTCCTCCGCGTCATCACGTTCCCTGATTTCGGCCACCGACAGAGATTCTGCACCTTCCCGACCGACCGTACGATCTTTGGGCCCCTTCAATCCTTCACCCTTGATTTCTACCGCGAGTCGGGACATGCCGTGGCTCCCCTAATGCCTGGCGGAGCGACACGTAAGCTGTGTCGCATGTCGGGTGAGTTGCGAGTTTTGGGGGCATGTCCATTGGACTGCCCTGATACCTGCTCTTGGATCGTCACGGTCGAGGACGGCAAGGCCGTGAAGATGCGCGGCAATCCGGAGCAGCCTTACACCCGGGGCGCGCTCTGCGTGAAGGTCAACCGGTATCTGGAGCACACCCAGGCCGACGACCGCATCCTGTACCCGCTGCGCCGTACCGGGCCCAAGGGGTCGGGCGAGTTCGAGCGTATCTCCTGGGAGGAGGCGTTCGACGAAATCACCGTCAGGCTGCGGAACATCATCGACGAGCACGGCGGCGAGGCCATCTGGCCGTACGTGGGCACGGGCTCGCTCGGCTACATCCAGGGCTGCGAGGGCGTCGCCGGGCGCCGGTTCTGGAACATGCTGGGCGCCTCCAAGCACTGGCTGAACATCTGCGCCACGGCCGGCGGCGCCGGGCTGAGCCTGACCAACGGCACGCCCGCCGGCATGGACCCCGAGCACCTCGCGCTGTCCCGGCTGATCCTGCTGTGGGGCACGAACACGCTGACCAGCGGGCACCACCTGTGGAAGTTCGTCCAGGACGCCCGCGCGACCGGGGCGTACGTGGTGGCCATCGACCCGATCCGCACCAGGACCGCCGACCAGGCCGACCGGCATCTGGCGATCCGGCCGGGCACCGACGCCGTGCTCGCGCTGGCCCTGCTGAACGTGGTGCTCGCCGAGGGCACCCAGGACGAGGAGTTCCTCGCCGAGCACACCCAAGGCTGGGAGTCCTTCCGCGAGGAGATCCTGGCCTACCCCGTCGAGCGGGCCGCCGAGATCACCGGCATCCCGGCCGCCGACATCCGCGAGCTGGGGACGCGGCTCGCGCACACCCGGCCGACCGCGATCCGGACCACGATGGGCATCCAGCGGCACGCCGGCGGCGGCACCGCGCTGCGGACGATCGCCGCGATCCCCGGCGTCACCGGCGACTGGCGCCACCCGGGCGGCGGCGTGGCCTACTCCACCAGCGGCCACGTGCATCTCGACATCGACAAGCGCGACGACCTGCTGGCCAAGCCGGTCCGTACGCTGACCATGACCCGGCTGGCCTCCGAGCTGGACTCGGTGAAGTGCCTCTGGGTGTACGCCGCCAACCCGGTCGGCTCGACCCCCGACGCCAACAGGATCCGGCGGCAGCTGGCCCGCGAGGACCTGTTCACGGTGGTCATGGAGCAGTTCCCGACCGACACGGTCGACTACGCCGACATCGTGCTCCCCGCGACCATGCAGACGGAGCACATGGATCTGCACGCCGGGTACGGCCACCTCTACCTGCTCTGGAACGAGCCCGCCGTGGCGCCGCCGGGCGAGTGCCTGTCCACCGCCGAGACGTTCCGCCGCCTGGCCGCCCACATGGGGATGACGGAGCCGTCGCTGTACGACTCCGATCTGGAGCTGGCCGAGCAGCTGCTGAGCAGCGGCCACCCGTCGCTGGAGGGCGTCACGCTGGACCGGCTGCGCAAGGAGGGATGGGTGCGGATGAACTACCCCCAGCCGTTCACCCCCTTCGCCGAAGGCTTCCCCACCGCCTCCGGCCGGCTCCGCTTCCCGCCGCGCGGCAAGGCCTACGTCCCACCCCATTCGCTGCGTACGGCCGACGGCTCGCCGTACCCGCTGACCCTGGTGACACCGGCGGCGCACACCTTCCTCAACACGATCTTCGGCAACAACCCGGAGCTCAGACGCCGGGCCAAGGAGCCCGTGGTGCTGGTCAACCCGGCCGACGCCGAGGCACGCGGGCTGGTGAGCGGGCAGCGGGTGCGGGTGCACAACGCGAGCGGCGAGTTCCTGGCCGACGTCGAGGTGAGCGACCGCGTGGCGCCCGGCGTGGTGGCCTCGCCCAAGGGCCGCTGGCCCAAGCACAGCCCCGGCGGCGCGAATGCCAACGCGGTCGTGGCCGAACGCGACGCCGACATGGGCAGGGGTCCCGCCTTCCATGACAACCTGGTCGAGGTCAGCCCTTGTGCCGGTCCATGAAGTCGATGATCCGGTCGAGCACCTCGGGGCCTTGAGGGCTGCCGAACAGCGCTGAGGCGTGCAGGCTTCCGCCCTTGATGACGTGGAGCTCGTTGTCGGGGGCCTTGGTGGCGGCGTCGTGGGTGCGCTGGAGGTCCTTGGCGCCGCCGTACGCGTCGTTCTCGCTGCCGATCTGGAGCAGCGGGACCGTCAGCTTGGCCGCCTCGCCCTCGGCGACCGCGCCGGACAGGGCGACGACCCCGGCCACCTTGGAGCCCAGCCGCTCCGCCGCCGGGACGGAGGCGGTCGCGCCTATGGAGCCGCCGACCAGGAACAGCCGCCGCACGCCCTTCTCCTTGGACAGGCGCTTGGCCATGGCGACCGTCACCTCGTCGGGGTATTCGGCGCTCTTCCTGGCGTACAGCAGGACACGGTAGCCGGCCGCGACCAGGCGGTCGGAGAGCGGGCGCCAGGTGCAGACGTTGCCGTTGCGCTCGTACGTGATCACCACGCCGACCGAGCCCTTGCCGGTGATGACGCCGGGCAGGTCGTCGCCGTAGGTGAAGATCTTGCCGTCCGCGCTGGTGAAGCATCCGGAGACGTTGGGGCCCGTCACCACCGCCTTCGCCGCCGGTGTAGGCGGGGTGGGGGTCGCGGCCGTGGCCGTGGCCGTGGTCGTGGTGCTGACCGCGCCTCCGCAGGCGGTCAGTGCCAGAACAAGCCCGATCGAGCCGATGATCGCGCGCATCCGCCGCCCCTTCGCTGCACTATGTCTGAAGTGACATAGTTGATGGGACAATACCCTTGGCGGCACCATGACCTCAACGCTGGGATTCGCGATCCTCGCCGTGCTGGCTCGCGGCGACCGCACCGGATACGACATCGCCGCGGCCATGCGGCGGCCCATCGGCTTCTTCTGGACCGCCGGGCACAGCCAGATCCACGCCGAGCTGCAGAAGCTGCGGACCGCCTGCCTGGTCGGCTACGAGGCCAGGCACGGGCCGGGGCCGCAGGACAAGAAGGTCTACCACCTGACGGACGAGGGCGCCGCGGAGCTGCGCGGGTGGGTGACCCGGCCGCCGAAGGAGCGGCCGGAGCGGGACGAGCTGGTGCTCAAGACGTACGCGGCGTGGCTGGCCGAGGCGGGGCTGGTCAGGCGGATGTTCGCCGACCAGCTGGCCGCGCACGAGGCGCGGCTGGCCGAGTACGAACGGGAGGAGGCGGCGTTCGACGGCCCGCCGCCGTTCGGCGATCCGCGCTTCGGCAACTACGCGACACTGCGGTGCGGCCTGGGATATGAGCGGCACCGCGCCGAGTGGTGCAGATGGATGATCGATCAGCTGGGCGACAGCGACAGCTTGTAGCCCTCGTGCGAGGCGCTGAAGCCGAGCGAGTCGTAGAACCGGTGCGCGTCGGTGCGCGACTTGTCCGAGGTGAGCTGGACGATCGCGCAGCCCCGAGCCCGCGCCCGGTCGATCGCCCACCACATCATCTCGCGTCCCAGACCCTGACCCCGGGTGGAGGCGTCGACCCTGACGGCCTCGATCTGGCAGCGCTCGGCCCCGAGCCGCGAGAGCCCGGCCAGGTAGGTGAGCTGCATGGTCCCGAGGATCTTGCCGCCACGCTCGGCGACGATCAGCTCGTCGTAGGGGTTGGCGTCGATCCGGGCGAAGGCCGCCAGATAGCGCTCGTCGGCCGGATCTCCCTCGCGCTTGGCACCGAGCGGGTCGTCGGCCAGCATCGCCACGACGGCGGGCACGTCGTCGGCACGGGCCGGGCGGAAAATCCAGGTTTCGTCCATGCCCGAATCATGCCCGACAAGTCAGGGAGGGCTCAGGGTAGGTCCCCGATGCGATAAAGGGGTGTCGAAAGGCACTCTGGGGACATGAACGAAATCAGTCGACGCGATGAGGTCTCGTTGTCCGGCGCCGCTCTGCGTGGCGCCCCTTGGAAGACCGCCGCCGTCAGCGGTGGCGCGACGGCCGCGGTCAGCTTCGGGCTGGGTGTGCTTACCGACTCCGCTGGCCTGGTGTGGTCGCTCGGCCTGGGGATCAGCGTGTTCGCGCTGGTCGCCGCCATCGGCGCGGTGTCCAAGCCGAACGAGGGCGACCGGGTCACCCGCCAGGCGCGTTTGTGGGCGCTGAAGCACCCGTGGAGGTTCGCGCTGCTGCCGGCCGCCATCACGGCGGTCCTGGACTACCCGGTGCAGCTCGTACTCGACGGGGAGGGAGTGTTCGGCTCGGCGTTCCAGTCGGTCTGGCATGGCGCCCTGGTCTATGTGATCGCCGGCGTCCTGACGCTCACGAGGCAGGGACGAGCACGATCTTCCCAGTGACCCGGCGGTTGATCAGGTCGTCCATGGCCCGCCTGGCCTCCTCCAGGGGTCTGGCCCGCGGTGGCGCCGGGTCGATCCCGGGCATCGTGAGGAACTCCTGGAGCATCAGCCGGTTGGCGGCCGCGCTCAGTCCCACCAGATCGTGGTCCAGCGCTCCCGTGGAAGCGGCCACATGCCGAGCTCCAGGGCCGTCGCGCCGACCTCCGCCGAGCGCGCGGGGTCGAGGCAGGCGCGCTGGCAGACGCTGTCGGCCAGGTCCTCCAGGGAGTTGAACCGGTCCAGCGGCGCCTCCCGCTCCTCGACCCGTACGGCGAAGCCGAGCGCGGCCGCCAGTGCCACGCAGTCCTCGGCGACCGGCCGGACCGGGCGGTCCACGTTGTGGAAGTGCTGCCACAGCGGGGCCATCCAGCTCATGGGGTGGCGGTGCGGCAGCTCGATGACGACGCGGCGCCTGGCGTGGTCGTTCAGCGCGCGGAGGAAGTCGGCCAGGTCGGGCACGTTGTAGATGACGTGGGCGCAGACCACCACGTCGGCGACCGGCACCTGCCCCGCCACGTCGGGCCAGCGGCCTTCGATCGCGGTGAGCGGGACGCCGAGCTTGTCCGCCCTGAGGGTGAGCTCGTCGAGCATCGCGGCGGAGGTGTCGACCGCGTACAGCATGGAGAGCCGGTCGTGCAGCGGCAGCGACGCGGCGCCGGTGCCCGCGCCGACGTCGAGCAGCGTGGCGCCCTCCTCCAGCGCCTCGCTGAGGTGCGTCGAGGTCGGCCCGTCGTCGGGCTCGGCGAGTGCCCTGTCGGTGCGCGTGGCGAACCGCGCCGGGGAGTGGCCCCACGGATCGACCGGCGCCTTGGCCATGATCTCGGCGGGGATGGCCCAGGAGTCCAGTCGCTCTCGCCACCGGGTGGCGAGTTCTTCGGCGTCCATGGAGATGAGCATGCCACGCATATTCATGGTTACTCGCGGGTAGCATTTCGAGTAAGGTTACTGGCCAGTACATAACGCCCCCGGTTCAAGGAGATCCACACTCATGGGCCACTACAAGAGCAACGTCCGTGACCTGGAGTTCAACCTCTTCGAGGTGTTCGGGCGACGCGAGATCCTCGGCACCGGGCCGTATGCCGACATCGACGAATCGGTCGCCCGCGGCATTCTGGAAGAGGTCAACAGACTGGCCACCGGTGTGCTCGCCGACTCGTTCGAGGAGGGCGACCGCCACCCGCCGGTCTTCGACGCGGCCACGAGCTCGGTCACCGTGCCGGAGGGTGTCAAGAAGTCGTACCGGGCGCTGGTCGACGGTGGCTGGGCGCATCTCGACCTGCCGCGCGAGCTGGGCGGCCCCGGCATCCCCCGGAGCCTGGCCTGGGCCACGGCCGAGATGGTCCTCGGCGCGAACCCGGCCCTCTACATGTACGCCGCCGGCCCCAACTTCGCCTACACGCTGTGGGAGGTCGGCACCGAGGCCCAGAAGCGCTTCGCCGAGCTGGCCATCGAGCGCGACTGGGGCGCCACCATGGTGCTGACCGAGCCCGACGCGGGCTCCGACGTCGGCGCGGGCCGGGCCAAGGCGACCCGGCAGCCCGACGGGACCTGGCACATCGAGGGCGTCAAGCGCTTCATCACCAGCGCCGAGCACGACATGTCCGAGAACATCTTCCACCTGGTGCTGGCCCGCCCCGAGGGACACGGACCCGGCACCAAGGGCCTGTCGATGTTCCTGGTGCCCAAGTTCCACGTGGACCTGGAGACGGGTGAGCTGGGCGAGCGCAACGGCGTCTACGTCACCAACGTGGAGAAGAAGATGGGCCTGAAGGTCTCCACGACCTGCGAGCTCACCTTCGGCGACAAGCACCCGGCCATCGGCTGGCTGGTCGGCGACGTGCACGAGGGCATCAGGCAGATGTTCATGGTGATCGAGCACGCCCGCATGATGGTCGGCACCAAGGCCATCGCCACGCTCTCCACCGGCTACCTGAACGCCCTGGAGTACGCCAAGAGCCGCGCCCAGGGCGCCGATCTGACCAGGACGGCCGACAAGTCCGCGCCCCGGGTGCCGATCACGCACCACCCGGACGTACGCCGCGAGCTGATGCTGCAGAAGTCGTACGTCGAGGGCATGCGCGCGCTGGTGCTCTACACGGCCACGTTCCAGGACGCCATCCAGATGAACCCCGGCGACCGGCACGCGCGCGACATGAACGACCTGCTGCTGCCCCTGGTCAAGGGCGTCGGCTCCGAGCGGTCGTACGAGCTGCTCGCCCGGTCCCTGCAGACGCTCGGCGGCTCGGGCTATCTGCAGGACTACCCGATCGAGCAGTACATCCGCGACGCCAAGATCGACTCCCTGTACGAGGGCACCACCGCGATCCAGGGCCTGGACCTGTTCTTCCGCAAGATCCTGCGCAACCAGGGCGCCGCGATCGGCTCGCTGCTGGCCGAGATCAACGCCTTCGCCTCCTCCGACGCCGGCAACGGCCGCCTCAAGGAGGAGCGCAAGCTGCTCGCCGAGGCCGCCGCCGACATCAAGGCCATGGGCGACACGATGGCCGGCTGGGCGCTGGCCGCGCTGGAGACGCCGAGCGAGGTCTACAAGGTCGGGCTCAACACGACCAGGATGCTGCTCGCCCTGGGCGACCTGGTGATCGGCTGGCTGCTGCTGCGCCAGGCCGAGGTCGCGCTGGCCCGGCTCGCCGACGGCGAGGACGCCTTCTACCAGGGCAAGGTCGCCGCCGCCTCGTTCTTCGCGACGACCGTGCTGCCCCGCCTGGCCACCGAGCGCCGGGTGCTCACCGCCACCGGCCAGGACCTGATGGACCTGCCGGAGGCCGCCTTCTAGGTCCGAACAGACCAGCCGCCGCCCGCTGAACGCCCGCTTCGCTGTGAAGCGGGCGTTCTGCTGCGAAATACACAGTCCGTACGCCCCGCACCGGGTACGTTCGCGGCATGAGCGCGTCCACCCACGATCACCCGCTGCCCCCGCCTCGCGTCGAAGAGGTCTCGGCGGGCGTCTTCGCCTACATCCAGCCCGACGGCAGCTGGTGGATCAACAACACCGGCTTCCTGGCCGGGCGGCGCGGCGTGATCTCGATCGACGCCTGCTCGACCGAGCGCCGCACCCGGGCGTACCGGCAGGCCATCGCCGAGGTCACCGACCGGCCGATCACCACGCTGATCAACACCCACCACCACGGCGACCACACCTTCGGCAACTACCTCTTCCCCGAGGCCACCATCGTCGCCCACGAGCGGACCCGCGAGCTGATCCTGGCCGAGGGCATCCCCGACTACCGGACGTTCGCCTGGTCGCCCGACGTGGAGTGGGGCGACCTGGAGGCGGTGGCGCCGTTCCTCACCTACACCGACCGGGTCACGGTCTACTCCGACGACCTGCGCTGCGAGGTGCGGCACGTCGGCTTCGCCGCGCACACGACCAACGACTCCTACGTCTGGATCCCGGAGCGGCGGCTGCTGTTCGCGGGCGACCTGGCCTTCAACGGCGGCACGCCGTTCGTGCTGATGGGCTCGGTGACGGGCGCGATCGAGGCGCTCGCCCAGCTCAGGGAGCTGGGCGCGGAGACGGTCGTGCCAGGGCACGGCGACGTGTGCGGGCCCGAGGTCTTCGACCCGGTGCGGCGCTACCTGGAGTTCGTGCTGGCGACCGCCGAGCGCGGCCGGGCGGCGGGGCTGACTCCCCTGGAGGCGGCCCGCGAGACCGATCTGGGCGAGTGGGGCGAGCTGCTGGACGCGGAGCGCATCGTCGGCAACCTGCACCGCGCCTACGCCGAGCTGGGCGGACTGCCCCGTGGCGGGACGATCGACCTCGTCGCGGCCGTCGTCGACATGATCACCTTCAATGACGGGAAGCCACTGTCCTGTCTCGCCTGAGTGTGATCACGCATACCCGGGTATGACCGAGGGCGTACGCGTTCTTTGCCGTTCTGGAGGTCGTCATGGGTGTCGGGGTCAGCATCTTCTTCCTCACGCTCGGCGCCATCCTGCGATTCGCCATCGAACCGGACGTGTTCGGCCAGAGCGTGCACATGGACACGATCGGCGTCATCTTCATGATCGTCGGCGGGGTGGGCGTGGTCCTGAGCATCGTGCTGGCCCCGAAACGGGGCCGTACCTCTGACCACCAGCTGATGCACCGCGAGAACAACCCGCCGGAAATCTAACCGGAAGGGTCTCCCGGGAGCGGGCCGACGCCGCCAAAGGCGGCATCAGATGCTGGCTGTACGGCATCGCCACCAATCTGGTCGGCAAGCATCGGCGGGCCGAGCTCCGGCGCTACCGGGCGCTGGCCCGATCCGGCCCGCCGATCCGGCCCGGACGATGGGGATCCGGGCGCGGCTCATGGACCGCCCCCCGCGCCGCCGGCTGCCCGCCTGGTCCCGGGTGGGGCTCGCGGCGGCGGCGGACCGGCTGGCCGCGCAGCCCCCGGGCACGGGCGCCTGGTGGCGGCGGGAGCTGCGGCAGGAAAAGCTGAAGCCCGTGGCGCAACTGCCGACCGACGCCAAGGCTCTCAAGGCCGAGCTGCTGAAGCAGTATCCCGCGGACGCCGACAACCAGGAGGGCTGGCTCTGGACGGCGGGCAGGTGGCTGCTCCTCGACGCTCCGAGCACTCCGGGCACGCGGGCGGCGGTCTACCGGATGCTCGCCGGGCTGCCGCACGTGAAGGTGGCCGACGGAGTCAAGGACGACGAGGGCCGCGCGGGGGTCGCGCTGCTTCTCGGCGACCCCCTGCAGCAGCAGATCATCATCGACCGGGACAGCGGTGATCTGCTGGCTGTGCAGAGCGAACTGCTCCGGCCGGACGGGAAGGAGGCATGGTTGCCGGTCGGCCGGCCGTTCGAGTCGTTGCTGGTCGAGCGGCTGGGGTGGACCGACGAGCAGCCTACAGAGAAAGTTGAGCGACGGCCCGGCTCGCCATGATGGGCCTGATGTGTTCCGCGATCACCTTCTGGTGCTGAGGGTGATCGCGGTACACCAGGTAGTCGTCGACGTTGTCGAAGTCGGCGACCACCCCGAACTCGTGGTTGCCCTGGTTGATGCCCGCGTCGGCCGTCGCCGTGTACGCGCGGATCTCCGGGATGATCCCCGGCAGTTTGCGCAACTCGGTGGCCACCGTGGCCTTCTGCTCCTCGGTGGCGTCTTCGGTCCAGGTGAACAGCACGACGTGGCGAATCATGAGGTCAGCCTATCGAGATCCGATCGGCGTTCGGGCCACCGTTGGCCGTCGTGGCGGTGGCTCTGATCTTGTTGACTCCTTGCGCGAGGGTGACGGTGAGGGTGGAGGTCTGCCAGGTGTCCCAGTTGCCGGTGGCGTTGAAATCGCGGGTCACGGCGGCGCCGCCGTTGACCGTGATGGACATCGGCCGGTTCACCGTCGTGCCGTTGGCGTAGCGCAGCTCCAGAGTGACCGGTCCCGCCACGGGGGCGTTGACCGTCCACTCGACGTAGCTGCCGGTCAGGTTGTCGTAGTTCACGAAGCCGGTGCCCGTGTAGCCGTCGTGGTTCGACTCCACCACGCCCTGGGAGATCGTCGCATCCTCGGCCTGGTAGACGACCGGGCCGCTGCCGGTGGTCTCGGTGACCGCGTTCGAGGCGTCCGAGGTGTTGCCGGCCGCGTCGCGGGCCTTGACCGTGAACGTGTACGACGTGGCGGCCGTCAGGCCCGAGACCGTCGCCGTCGTGCCGGTGACGGTGGTGGCCAGGGTCGTGCCGTTGTAGACGTCGTAGCCGGTCACGCCGGTGTTGTCGGTGGAGGCGTCCCAGGCCAGCGAGACGCTGTTGGACGTCTTGGCGGTGCTGTGCAGGTTGCCCGGCACGCTGGGCTTCTCGGTGTCGGGCGGGCCGGTCGGCCCGGCCGGGACGGTGAGCGTCGCGGTGTTCCAGCCGGAGACCCTGACGCTCGCCGCGCCGCTCAGGTCGGAGGCACGGTACGTGGCGGTCAGCGTCTTGGACTCGCCCGGCCAGAGGCTGATGGCGTTGTCCGACCACTGGATCGGCAGCACCGGCTTGCCGGCCGCGTCCACGACGTGCGCGTCGAGCATGAACGCGGGGATCGCGCCGGTGCCGGTGTTCTTGATCGTCACACTCACGTTCCCGGGGGACGGCGAGGTGGCGGTGGCGGTGATCGGGGCCTGGGCCAGGCCGTTGAGCCCGGTCAGGTTGGCGTAGCTGGTGGTCGGCACGTAGTACCAGTCGTTGTTGTCCCAGTCGATGACGTCGCTCGCGGTGGACAGGGCGTAGACGTTGCGGTCGATCTCCTCGCCGCCCCGCAGCAGGCTCAGCCGTACGAGGTAGGTCGTGGACAGGCCGCTGATCGACGGCACGGTGACCGCGGTGGCCTTGCCGCCGTCGGCGGGGGCGGTGACGGTGGCCGTGTTGGTGTACTTCGAGGTGCCGTCCATGTTGAACACGTCGGTCTTGACCGTCAGGCCCGAGGCGGCCGAGGTGCCCGAGTTGACCACGACGACGGACTTGTTGTCATAGGAGTACTGCACGTGCAGCGGCTTGTTCGCCTCACGCGCGCCCCAGTAGGAGCCGCCCTGGTCGAGGTAGTAGTCGAACAGCTGCCAGTGCAGCGAGGACCAGCCGCTGTTGAGCATCCAGTAGATGACGCCGGTCGAGGGGTTGCTGGAGTCGGTGAAGTTGCGGCCGTATGCCTCGAACTGCGCGCGGACCGCCTCGTACTGGGCGAGCTGCGCCTTCTTCACATAGTCATTCAGGCTGGACGGCACGCCGTACCGGCCCCTGAGGGCGTTGTGGTAGATCGTCAGGTTGTTGAACGTGCTCGACGGGGAGCGGTGATACTGCGTCGCGCTCGGGCTCTGCCACAGCGAGTTGATCTGCGCGGTGGTCATCATCCGCTTCAGCGAGTCGAGCGTCGGCACGTCCGGGCCCGCGCTGGTCTCGGAGTTGAAGCCGAACGCGCCGCCTTCGCGCTTGTTGTACCAGTAGTTCGGCGGCACCCATTCGTACGGGCCGGGCATCTTCAGGCCGGAGTTGCCCAGTTGCGGGCTGGACTTGTCCGAGGCCACCGAGACGATCGGCAGCGGCCACTCGGCGGCCGTCAGGGCGTCGAGGTAGTTGGTCTCCTTCTGGGCCGTCGGCGGGTTGTCGGAGCCGATCAGGAACGAGATCACGCTGGGGTGGTTGCGCAGCCGGGTGGCCTCCGCCTGCATCGACGCCTTGGCGATGGGATAGTCGGCCGTGGCGAACGAGCCCTCCCACTTGTTACAGCACTCCCACCCGGGCATGGTCAGGATGCCGTACTTGTCGGCCAGGTCGTAGAGCTCGTCGGTGTCCAGGTGGCCCTCGATGCGGATCGTGTTCAGACCGAGGTCCTTGACGTAGCGGATCTTGTCTTCGAGATAGCGCAGGTCCTTGCGCAGGAAGATGTCCGGCGACCAGCCGCCGCCCCTGATCAGGATCGACCGGCCGTTGATCTTGTAGAAGCGCCGGCCGCTGGCGTTCTTGCCCGACTCCACCTTGCGGACGCCGAAGCGCTGGGTCAGCGAGTCGCTCACCGCGCCGCCGACGGTCGCGGTGAGGTTGAGGTCGTAGAGGGGCTGGGCGCCCATCTGGTACGGCCACCAGACCTGCGGGTTGTTCAGCGTCTGACTGAATGTGATCCGTTTCGTCTCGTTCGCGGCTAACGAGATGTTCTGGGAGAAGGTGAGCGAGCCGATCGTGCCGCTGACCGTGGTGGTCACCGCGCTGCCCGTGCCGTTGCGTACATCGGCCTTGATCGTCAGGTCGGCGCGGTCGAGCGCCGGGACGGCCAGGTTGGTGATCACGTGCGCGTCGCGCAGGGAGACGTCGGCGCTACGCCTGATCAGCACGTCGCGGAAGATGCCCGTGTTGTCGTCGCGCGGGACCTGTACCCAGTCGATCCAGCCGATCGTCAGGTGGTTGTTGGGGTTGTTGGCGTTGACGCGGAAGGCCACCGAGTTGGCGCCCGGGTGGACCAGCGCGGTGATGTCGCGCTCGTTCCGGGTGTAGGCGCCGGCGACCTGGGCGGCCGTGGCCACCTGGCTGCCGTTGACCCACACGTCGGCGCTCGACATCACGCCGCTGATGTCGATGAACGTGCGTAACCCGGTCTCCGAGCCGAGCGTGAAGTCCGAGCGGTACCACCAGGGCACGTCGAAGTCGGCGGTCGGGATCGATTGCATGTTCGTGGAGAAGAACGGATCGGAGTAGACGTTGTTCTCCAGCAGCCCGGCCAGGACGGTCGAGCGCGGGCCGACCGGATACCAGCCGGAGGCCGCGTAGCCGGGAGTGGAGATCGCGGCGCCGGAGTCCGACACCTTGGCGGATGACTGGATCTTGTAGCCGGAGAGAGCTGTCGAGGAGGCGGTCGCGGCCGGGGCGGCCAGGGCGACACCTCCAGCGCTGACCAGCAAAGTGCAGGTCCAGAGCAGGATGAGGATGAGCCGGGAGCGCGCCATGGGTCCTCGCAAGGCCGATGGAGTTTGTTAATAAACCTTCTTAACAACTAAACGCGATCTCGTAAATCCCCAAATTTCTGGACATGGTGATGTTGGCTGGTTATTCTCAAGTCGAGATTGACTCAGATTGAGAAGGACTGGTGATGGAAGAGTTCCTGGCCGGCTACGACCCGCGGCGCTATCCACCGGTCGCGGTGACGGTCGACGTGGTGGCGCTGACCATCCGCGACCGGCGGCTGCACGTGCTGATCGTGGAGCGCGGCGTGGAGCCGTACGAGGGCGCCTGGGCGCTGCCCGGCGGCTTCATCAGGCCCGACGAGGACCTGGCGGGGGCGGCGGTGCGCGAGCTGGCCGAGGAGACCGGGCTGGACACCGCGCCCGCGCACATCGAGCAGCTGGCCAGCTACGGCGGTCCCGGCCGGGACCCGCGGATGCGGGTGGTGTCGATCTCGTACCTGGCCTTCGCCCCCGACCTGCCCGATCCCCGGGCGGGCACCGACGCGGCGGCGGCCGTGTGGCATCCGGTCGACGACGTGCCGCGGCTGGCCTTCGACCATGAGCGCATCCTGGCCGACGGTGTGGAGCGGGCCCGGTCGAAGCTGGAGTACACCCCGCTGGCCACGGCGTTCGCGGGCGACACGTTCACGATCTCCGAGCTGCGGCTGATCTACGAGAGCGTCTGGGGCACGCCGCTGCACGCGGGCAACTTCCACCGGAAGGTGCTGTCGGTGCCCGGGTTCGTGGAGGGCACCGGCGAGACCACGCAGACCGGCGGGTCCAGGGGCGGGCCGCGGGCCAAGCTGTACCGCGCGGGCGACGCCCGGCTGCTGCATCCCGCCCTGCTGCGGCCCTCACGAGAGGACGAGATCCGGTGAATGCCGAGGAGGCCGCGTCGATCGTCACAGGGGCGCGTTCGGCCGCCGACCTTTTCACGGGTGGCTCCCCCGCGCGGGTCTACCGGCGCTATGCCCGGTTACTCCACCCGGACGTGTCTCCGGACACTGCGGGGGCGTTCGCCCGGCTGGCCGAGCTGTGGTCCGACTTCAACCGGGGCCGGCGGGTCGGGCCGTACCGGATCGGGCCGCCGCTGCATCGGGGCGGCACCGCAGTCCTGTATCCGGCGGACGGCGACGCGCTGCTCAAGCTGCCGCGCGACCCGTCCGACAACCACCTGCTGGTACGGGAGGCCGCCGCGCTCACCCGGATCGCTGCGGAGGCGGACCCGCGCTTCCTGCCGTACATCCCCCGCCTTGTCTCGAAATTTCGCCATAAAGCGGGGCGGACCGTCCGCCAGGCGAACGTCCTCAGCCGGGCGCCCGGCGGCTTCGTCCCCCTGACCCGGATCGGCACCGGCCTCGACCCCCGGGACGTGGCCTGGATCTGGCGGCGGCTGCTGGTGGCCACCGGCCTGGCGCACCGGGCCGGCGTCACGCACGGCGCCGTGCTCCCCCGCCACGTACTCGTCCACCCCCTCGACCACGGGCTCGTCCTCGTCGACTGGTGCCGGTCCCAGCTCTCCGAGGCGTCGGACGACGTGCTGGGCGTCACCCGATGCGTCGCCGGGCTGCTCGGCGAGCACCCCCGCACGATGCGCGCCTTCGTCCGCGGCTGCCTGCTGCGCCCGCCCTCCGACGCGTGGGCGCTGCTCGGCGAGCTCGACGAGCTCCTCGAAGACCTTTACGGGCCGCGTACCTACCGGCCCCTTCACCTCTAGGGAGAACATCTTGGGCAGCGGAATCTGGTCCACCGACGTCTACAGCTCGGCCGCCCGCTACCGGGCCGCCACCGGCGCCAGCGCCTTCGCCTACAGCGACGGCGGCGCCTCCACCACCCACCCCGACCTCGACCCGTTCGGCGTCACTCGGGAGAGCCGCGACTCCGACGAGCACCCGGACTCGCTGGCCGTCGCCGTGCTCTTCGACGTGACCGGCTCGATGGGCCACGTGCCGCGCACGCTGCAGGCCAAGCTGCCCGACCTGCTCGGGCTGCTGCTGCGCAAGGGGTACGCCGCCGACCCACAGATCATGTTCGGCGCCATCGGCGACGCGACCTGCGACCGGGCGCCGCTCCAGGTGGGGCAGTTCGAGTCCGACAACCGCATGGACGAGCAGCTCGGCCAGATCCTGCTGGAGGGCGGGGGCGGCGGCCAGATGTCCGAGTCGTACGAGCTGGCCATGTACTTCATGGCCAGGCACACCTCGATCGACTGCTACGACAAGCGCGGCAAGCGGGGATACCTGTTCATCATCGGCGACGAGCTGCCCTATCCGCGGGTCAGCGGGAAGGCCGTCGCCAAGCTGATCGGCGACCCGCGCCCGCGCGACATCGACGTGGCCGTGATGGTCGCCGAGCTGACCGAGAAGTGGGACGTCTACTACATCCTGCCCGCCGGCTCCAGCTACGCCGGTGACGCGCGGGTGCTGCGGGTCTGGCGCGACCTGCTCGGCCAGAACGTGCTGGAGCTCGACGACCTCGACGCGGTCTGCGAGACGATCGCGCTGACGATCGGGCTCGGCGAGGACGCCATCGGTCTCGACGAGGGCCTCGACGACCTGGCCGGGCTCGGCTCCGCCGCGGGTGCCTCGGTGTCGAAGGCACTGGCCAAGCTGGACCGCGGCACGCTCGTGGTGTCGGAGCCGCTCGACGGACTCGACGAGCTCGGCGCGCTCGACGGGCTCGACGCGTGAGCGAACACGTCATCGTCGCCGACCTCGGGTACGGCGACGCGGGCAAGGGCACCGTCGTGGACTGGCTGTGCGCCACCCGGCCGGTCCACGCGGTGATCCGCTTCAACGGCGGCGCCCAGGCGGCGCACAACGTGGTGCTGCCGGACGGGCGGCACCACACGTTCGCGCAGTTCGGCTCGGGGACGTTGCGAGGGGTGCCGACGCATCTGTCGAGGTTCGTGGTGGTCGATCCGCTGGCGCTCTCCGCCGAGGCCGCCCATCTGGAACGGCTGGGTGTGCCGGATCCGTTCGGACTGATCACGGTCCACCGGGACTGCCTGCTGGCCACGCCGTACCACGTCGAGGCGGGCCGGCGGCGCGAGCTGGCGCGCGGGGCGGAGCGGCACGGGTCGTGCGGGATGGGCGTCGGTGAGGCGATGGCGTACTCGCTGTCGCACGGCTCGCTCGCGCCGCGCGCGGGCGACTCCCCCGCGACGCTGACCCACAAGCTCGGCCTGCTGCGGGAGGCGCTGGGGGTGGACGGGCCGCCGGTGGCGGACTGCGTGGCGGCCTACCGGGCGTTCGCGTCGCGGGTACGGCTGGTGGACTCCACCGATGAGCTGCTCAGGCGGGGGCCGGTGGTGTTCGAGGGGGCTCAGGGGGTGCTGCTGGACGAGAACCACGGGTTCGACCCGTACACGACCTGGAGCACCACGACCTTCGCGAACGCGCTGGAGCTGCTCGGCGGGGCCGGGGCGCTCCGGCTGGGCGTGCTGCGGACCTACACTCCCCGGCACGGGCCGGGGCCGCTGGTCACGGAGGACCCCACGCTGGAGCTGCCGGAGCCGCACAACGGCACCGGACCGTGGCAGGGGCCGTTCCGGGTGGGGCACTTCGACGCCGTGGCGCATCGGTACGCGGTGGAGGTGGCCGGCGGCGTCGACGGGCTGGCGCTGACGCACCTGGACGCGCCGGTTTCGCGGCTGTGCCACGCGTACGAGGGGGGTGACCTCCGGCTCGGCGACCGCGCCACGCGCACCGCTCGCCTGCTGCGGGCCAAGCCGGTGTACGGCGATGCCGTCACCGACTGGCCCGCGGCCGTGGCGGACGCTCTGGGCGCACCCGTCTGGGTCGGGTCACACGGCCCGACCTCGGCCGACAAGCGCGTCCTCACCCCCGCCCTCGGTTAGCTCCAGGCGAGCACGCGGAGGGGGTCCTCCAGCATGGCGCCGACGTCGCGCAGGAACAGCGATCCCAGCTCGCCGTCGACGATCCGGTGGTCGAAGGAGAGCGCCAGCGTCGTCACCTTGCGAACCGCGAGCTCGCCGTCCACCACCCACGGCATGTCCCGTATCTGACCGAAGGCGAGGATGGCGGCCTCACCCGGGTTGAGGATCGGGGTGCCGGTGTCGACGCCGAACACGCCCACGTTCGTGATCGTGATCGTGCCGCCCGCCATCTCGGCCGGTTGGGTGCGGCCCGCCCTGGCCGTCTCCGTGAGCCGGCCCAGCTCGGCGGCCAGCTCGGGGAGGGACAGCCGGTGGGCGGACTTGATGTTGGGGACGACGAGGCCGCGCGGGGTGGCGGCGGCGATGCCCAGGTTGACGTAGTGCTTGACCACGATCTCCTGAGCGGCCTCGTCCCATGAGGAATTGATCATCGGATGGCGCCGGGCGGCCGTGAGCACGGCCTTGGCGACCAGGAGCAGCGGCGAGACCTTGACCTCGGCGAAGTCCGGGAGCGTGCGCAGGCGCCGGACCGCCTCCATGGTCTCAGTGACGTCGAGCTGGAGGAACTCGGTGACGTGCGGGGCGGTGAAGGCGCTGGTCACCATGGCTTGGGCGGTCATCTTGCGGACGCCCTTGACCAGGATGCGCTCCTCCTCGCCCTGCTCGGTGGTCGCCCGCGGGGCGGGCCCCTCCGCGGCGGCGTGGACGTCGTCCCTGGTGATCGAGCCGTTCGGGCCCGAACCGGTCAGGGTGGTCAGGTCCACGCCCAGGTCCTTGGCCAGCTTGCGTACCGGCGGCTTGGCCAGGACGGCGACCCGGCGCGGGGTGTCGAGCGCCACCGGCCCGGACGGCGCGGCGACCTCGACGCGGGACGGGTTCGCGACCGGGGTGGCCGGGATCACGGACAGCTCGGGAGCGACCGGGATCACGGGCGGCTGGGCGGGCCCGTCAGGGCGGGATTTGCGGGGGCGGCGTTTGGTGGCGCCGGTCTTGACGCCGTAGCCGACCAGGACCGCCTGGCGTTCCTCCTTGGGGGCGGGGCTGCCGTGGGCGCCGGGTTCGACGGCTCCCTCCGCCGGAGGGCGCGGGACCAGGTCGTCGGCCAGCGCCTCGATCCGGTCGGCGTCCGCCGCCCCGGCCGCACCGGCGTCAGCCGCCTTGACCTCGCCGGCCTCAGCCGCCTTGACCCGGGTGGTCCCGTTTCCGGAGCCGTCGTCCGGCTCGTCCGTGTCGACGGCGATGATGGGCCTGCCGACGTCGACCGTCTGGCCCTCGTCGGCCATCAGCCCGGAGACCACGCCGTCCCAAGGGATCGGCAGCTCGACGATGGACTTGGCCGTCTCGATCTCCACCACGATCTGGTTGACCTTGACCGTGTCACCGGGCTTGGTGTGCCAGCGGACGATCTCCGCCTCGGTCAGACCCTCGCCCACGTCGGGGAGCTTGAATTCACGTCGCATGAGTCCCCTCCTCAGTAGCCGAAGGCGCGGTCGACGGCCTCGAGCACCCGGTCGAGGTCGGGCAGGTAGTGCTCCTCCAGTTTCGACGGCGGGTAGGGCGTGGAGAACCCGCCGACGCGCAGCACCGGCGACTCCAGCTGGTAGAAGCACTGCTCGGTGATCCTGGCCGCCAGCTCGGCGCCGAAGCCGCTGTTGACCGGCGCCTCGTGCACCACCACGGCCCGGCCGGTACGGCGTACCGAGTCCATCACCAGCGGCGCGTCGAGCGGATTGAGCGAGCGCAGGTCGAGGACCTCGACCGAGCGCCCGTCGGCCTCGGCGGCCGTGGCGGCCTCCAGGCAGGTCTTCACCATCGGGCCGTAGGCGATCAGCGTGATGTCGGTGCCCTGGCGCACCGGCCGGCCGCGGTCGAGAGGCAGCCACCAGTCGGTGCTTGTGGTGTCGACCTCGGCCTTCTCCCAGTAGCGGCGCTTGGGCTCGAAGAAGATGACCGGGTCTTCGGAGCGGATGGCCTGCTGGATCATCGTGTACGCGTCGGCCGGGTTGGAGCAGGCGACCACGCGCAGCCCGGCGGTGTGCGTGAAATATGCCTCCGGCGACTCGCTGTGGTGCTCGACCGCGCCGATGCCGCCGCCGCAGGGGATGCGTACGACGACGGGCAGCTTGATCGCGCCGAGCGAGCGCATCGGCATCTTGGCGAGCTGGGTGATGATCTGGTCGGCCGCGGGGAAGACGAAGCCGTCGAACTGGATCTCGCACACCGGCCGGTAGCCGCGCAGCGCCAGGCCGATCGCGGTGCCGATGATGCCCGACTCGGCCAGCGGGGTGTCGATGACCCGGTCCTCGCCGAAGTCCTTCTGCAGGCCGTCGGTGACCCGGAACACGCCGCCGAGCTTGCCGACGTCCTCGCCCATGATGAGGACCTTGGGGTCGTCCTCCATGGCCTTGCGCATGCCCTCGTTGAGCGCCTTGGACAGGCTGAGCACGGTCATGACGCCTCCTTCGCCCAGGGCTCGACGGTCATGCGGTGCTCAGGGGTTCGCTCACTCACTGAAGCCCTCCAGGTAAGCGGCGTATTGGGCGCGCTCCTCGTCGATCAGCGCGTGCGGCTCGGAGTAGACGTGCTCGAACATCGCGAGCGGCCCTGGGTCGGGCATCGCCAGGCAGCGCCTGCGCAGGTCGGCGCCGAGCTGGTCGGCCTCTCCCTCGACCGAGTCGAAGAAAGCCTGGTCGGCGAACTCGTTCTTGAACAGGTACGACTTGACGCGCTCGATCGGGTCCTTGAGCTTCCACGCCTCCAGCTCGCTGGCCACGCGGTAGCGCGTCGGGTCGTCCGTGGTGGTGTGGGCGCCCATCCGGTACGTGAACGCCTCGATGAGCACCGGGCCCTGACCTTCGCGGGCGTTCTTGAGCGCCTGCCTGGTCACGGCGAGGCAGGCGAACACGTCGTTGCCGTCGACCCTGATGCCGGGGAAACCGAACCCGGAGGCCCTGCGGTAGAGGGGGATGCGGCTCTGCTTCTCCAGGGGCTCGGAGATGGCCCACTGGTTGTTCTGGCAGAAGAACACGATCGGCGCGTTGAACACGCTGGCCCAGACGAACGACTCGTTCACATCGCCCTGGGAGCTGGCGCCGTCGCCGAAGTAGGCGATGACGGCCGCGTTCGCGTCGTCGCGCTGGACGCCCATCGCGTAGCCGACGGCGTGCAGGGTCTGGCTGCCGATCACGATCGTGTAGAGGTGGAAGTTGTGCTCCTTGGGGTCCCACCCGCCGTGGTTCACCCCGCGGAACAGGCCGAGCAGCTTCACCGGGTCGACGTCGCGGCACCAGGCCACGCCGTGCTCCCGATAGGTGGGGAAGGCCATGTCGGCGTCGGTCAGCGCGCGGCCAGAGCCGATCTGCGCGGCCTCCTGGCCGAGCAGCGAGGCCCAGATGCCGAGCTCGCCCTGCCGCTGCAGAGCGACCGCCTCCAGGTCGACGCGCCGGACGAGCACGAGGTCGCGGTAGAGGGATCGCACCTCTTCGGGTTTGAGGTCGATGTCGTAGTCGGGGTGCTCGACCCGCTCACCCTCGGGGGTGAGGAGCTGGACGAGCTCCGGGGGTGCTTGTGCACCACGAGAGGCGTCGAGTGTCACGTGCCACTCCTGTGCGGTCAGGGCCGGGGTCGATGGGGTTGCCACCTTAGGCCAGCCTTTCGAGCGTCGGACCATGTGGTGGTGGTTCGTACGCGTTTGGGGACATGGTGGCAGACGTCACAGCCCTCAGCGCAAGCCCCATCCCCTCCCCGTTCCCGTTGTGTTGCCTGCCACACGCGCCGGTAGGCTGGCTTTCCCAACTCCCGCCGCACCCAGGAGGAACGCAGTGGCGCGCGTCATCGTAGACGTCATGCTGAAGCCCGAGATTCTCGATCCCCAGGGCCAGGCCATCGCCCGCGCGCTGCCCAGGCTGGGCTTCTCCGGCGTCGCGGCCGTACGGCAGGGCAAGCGCTTCGAGGTCGAACTGGACGGTCCGGCCGACGAGGCGGCACTTGCGGACGTCCGAAAGATGGCCGAGACGCTCCTGGCCAACACCGTCATCGAGGACTACGTCGTGCGGGTTGAAGAGTAGAACAGCACATTTGACGCATCGAAATACCCGCGAGTGGCTAAAGTCGGGTTCCGGCATGCCACAATGCCACGGGCTTGCCAACAGTAAATAACAACAACGTGATTTTGCGGTTAGCCCCGATTTCACGGGGAAACCTACTCCAGGTGACATTCCGGAGCCCGGAGGAGTCCGGTGGATATTGAGTTCTCGTTGGCGCTGCCTCGGGATGCGATCGGCATACCGATGGTCAGACGAGTGCTAGGGGATGCGATGCGTTCGCTCAACGTGAGCGAGGCGTGCATCTCCGACATGCTGCTCGCGGTCTCCGAAGCGTGCTCTAACGCGGTACGCCATGGCGGCCCGGCCAACCGCTATGAGGTCACGGCCTCGATCGGCTACGGCCGCTGCGACGTACGCGTCGTCGACAACGGGGTCGGCCTGCCCTCGATGCCCCTGCACTTTCCGCCCCCCGACACCGAGAACGGCCGTGGCCTGCTGATCATGCGCTCGGTCGTGGACGAGATCTCCTTCGGCATCACTCCCGGCCGCGGCACCACGGTCCACCTCCGCAAGACCCTCGCCTGGGAGGAAACGGCGAACCGCCGCTCCCGCGAGCTGGCCGCGGTCTAGCCGTTCGATCCCTCTGCTCCCTTCGCGGGCCGTCATGGCGGCCCGCCTCCTGGCGTGCCCGCCGTACCCGATGACGCCGTTGGGAGGCATCGGCGAGCACCAGATAGCCTTGGCGGTGCACACCACGAACGCTGGAGGAACGCAAGACATGAGCGCCCGCGTGGGGGTAGTCACCTTTCCAGGAACTCTCGACGATCAGGACGCCGCCAGAGCGATCAGACTGTCCGGCGCGGAAGCGGTTCCGCTGTGGCACGCCGACCACGACCTCAAGGGCGTGGACGCCGTCTTCCTGCCCGGCGGCTTCTCCTACGGCGACTACCTGCGGTGCGGCGCCATCTCGCGGTTCGCGCCGCTGATGCGGGAGCTAGTCCCGGCCGCCCGTGAGGGGCTGCCGGTGCTCGGCACCTGCAACGGTTTCCAGATCCTGTGCGAGGCGCACCTGCTGCCTGGCGCGCTGACGCGCAACGCGTCGCTGCACTACGTCTGCCGTGACCAGCGGCTCCGCGTCGAGGCGACGGGCACGCCCTGGACGAGCTCGTTCGAGGCCGGCCAGGAGGTCGTGCTGCCGATCAAGCACGGCGAGGGCCGCTATGTCGCCGACCCCGAGACGATCGCCGCACTTGAAGCCGACGGCCGCGTGGTCGTGCGCTACCTCGGCAACCCCAACGGCTCCGTCAACGACATCGCCGGCATCCGCAACGAGGCCGGCAACGTGGTCGGCCTCATGCCGCACCCCGAGCACGCCGTCGAGAACCTCGTCGGCGCGCCGAGCACGGACGGGCTCGGCTTCTTCACCTCCATCCTCAAGAAGCTGGTGAACGCGTGAGCACCGACAGCGTCAAGCGGGCCGCCGAGACGCCCGCCGAGCCGATGCCGTTCGCCGAGCTGGGGATGAAGCAGGAGGAGTACGACCGGGTCAAGGAGATCCTCGGCCGTCGTCCCACGGGCTCCGAGCTGGCCATCTACAGCGTCATGTGGTCCGAGCACTGCTCGTACAAGTCGTCCAAGGTGCACCTGCGGCAGTTCGCCACGAAGGCCCCCAAGTCCGACGCGCTGCTCGTCGGCATGGGGGAGAACGCCGGCGTCGTCGACATCGGCGACGGCTGGGCCGCCACCTTCAAGATCGAGTCGCACAACCACCCCTCCTACGTGGAACCGCACCAGGGCGCCGCCACCGGCGTGGGCGGGATCGTCCGCGACATCATGTCGATGGGTGCCCGCCCGATCGCGGTCATGGACGCGCTGCGCTTCGGCGGCGCCGACCAGAACGACACCCGGCGCGTGCTGCCCGGCGTGGTCGAGGGCATCAGCAGCTACGGCAACTGCCTGGGCCTGCCCAACATCGGCGGCGAGGTCGTCTTCGACCCCTGCTACATCGGCAACCCGCTGGTCAACGCGCTCTGCGTGGGCCTGCTGCGCAAGGACCAGATCAAGCTGGCCACCGCGCCGGGGCCGGGCAACAAGGTGGTGCTGTTCGGCGCCTCGACCGGGCCCGACGGCATCGGCGGCGCGTCGGTGCTCGCTTCGGCGACCTTCGAGGACGAGTCGCACGCCAAGCGGCCCGCCGTGCAGGTCGGCGACCCGTTCATGGAGAAGCTGCTCATCGAGTGCTGCCTGGAGCTGTACGCGGCCGACGTGGTCGTGGGCATCCAGGACCTCGGCGCGGCCGGCGTCTCGTGCGCCACCACCGAGCTGGCCGCCAAGGGCACCGGCGGCATGCACGTCGACCTCAACCTGGTCCCGCTCCGCGACCCCTCGCTCAGGCCCGAGGAGATCCTGATGAGCGAGTCGCAGGAGCGGATGATGGCCGTGGTCCGGCCGTCGGACATCGCGGCGTTCATGGCGATCTGCGAGAAGTGGGATGTCCCGGCCACCGTGATCGGCGAGGTCACCGACACCGGCCGGCTGGTGATGACCTGGGACGGCGAGACGATCGTCGACATCCCGCCCGGCACCGCGGCCGACGACGGCCCGGTCTACGAGCGGCCCTTCCACGAGCCCGCCGGGCAGGTCGCGCTCAACGCCGACACCCCCGACCGCCTCGACCGGCCCGCCGACCTGCGCCTCACCCTGCTGGAGCTGCTCGGCTCGCCGAACCTGGCGTCGAAGGAGTGGGTGACCTCTCAGTACGACCGCTACGTCCGCTCCAACACCGTGCTCGCCCAGCCCGCCGACGCCGGGATGCTGCGTATCTCCGAGGTCATGGCCGGCGCCGAGCCGACGACCCGGGGCATCGCCCTGGCCACCGACGGCAACGGCCGCTACGCGCGGCTCGACCCCTACGCGGGCGCCCAGCTCGCGCTGGCCGAGGCCTACCGCAACGTCGCCGTCACCGGGGCCCGTCCGCTGGCCGTCACCAACTGCCTCAACTTCGGCTCGCCCGAGGACCCGGAGGTCATGTGGCAGTTCGCCGAGGCCGTACGCGGGCTCGCCGACGCCTGCCGCACCCTCGGCGTGCCGGTCACCGGCGGCAACGTCTCCTTCTACAACCAGACCGGCTCGACCCCGATCCACCCGACACCGGTCGTGGGCGTGCTCGGCGTGATCGACGACGTGGCCAAGCGGATCGCCACCGGGTTCGTCGCCGAGGGCCTGCGCATCGCGCTGCTCGGTGAGACGAAGGAGGAGTTCGGCGGGTCGGAGTGGGCGCACGTCGCCCACGGCCACCTCGGCGGCCTGCCGCCCGCGGCCGACCTGGCGGCCGAGCAGGCCATGGCCACCGTGCTGGTGGAGGCCGCCGCTCAGGGGCTCCTTGAGGGCTCCCACGACCTGTCCGACGGCGGCCTGGCCATCGCGCTCGCGGAGTCCTGCCTGGCGCGGGGCATCGGGGCGACGGTGGCGCTGAGCGGTGACGCGTTCACGGACCTGTTCAGCGAGTCGTCGGCCCGCGCGCTGGTGGTGGTCCGGCCGGAGGCGTTCGACCGGTTCGCCGCGCTCTGCGCCGACCACGAGGTGCCCTGCTACGGCCTCGGCACCACCGGCGGCACGTCGCTGGTGGTGGAGGGGGTGCTGGAGGTGCCGGTCGCGGAGCTGCGCGAGACGCACTCCGGCACGTTGCCGGCGCTGTTCGGCTGAGATTTCAGCGCAAAGGCCGGTACGGGGTGCTGCCGTACCGGCCTTCGCTTGTCAGGCGGTCTTGAGGATCAGGACTTCTTGAGGCAGACCACGTAAACGGTGCCGCTCACGCCGTGGTTGCCGCTGGTCAGGTTGTTGGTGTCGTTCTTGGCCGCGGTGACCGACCAGCTCGACGCGCCGCTGGGGGCGCTGCTGGTGACGTTGCCGTTGCCGCTGATGGTGAAGCCGCCGCCGGTCGCCACGTCGCCGCTGTTGCAGGAGGCGGAGCCGCTGCCCGAGCTGAAGTTGTTCGAACGGGTGTAGGTCGTGTAGGTGATGCCTTTCCCGTCCTCACCGTCCTTGCCGTCCTTGCCCGGCAGGCCGTTCTTGCCGTCAGCGCCGTCCTTGCCGTCGGCACCGGGCTTGCCCGGAAGGCCGTCCTTGCCGTCCTTGCCATCGACCCCGTCGGTGCCGTTCTTGCCCGGGAGACCGTCCTTGCCATCGGTGCCGTTCTTACCGGGGAGGCCGTCCTTACCAGGGAGGCCGTCCTTACCGTCCTTGCCGTTCTTGCCGGGGAAGCCCTGACGGCCCTGGAGGCCGGTGTCACCCTTCGGCCCCTGCGGGCCGGTGTCGCCCTTGGTGCCCTCCGTGATCGTGGTCGTCGACTGGCCGCCGCCGCCGATCACCATCCGGGTCTCCGTCTTCCGGCACGGGGTGGTGGCGTTGACGATGCGGGCGTACCGGGTCTTCTTGTGCACGCACGCGTACACCTCTGAAGCCGACGACGCGGTGGCGACTCCGCCAACCGCGAGGAGCGAGGCGGCGAGCGCTCCGACAGTGGCGAGGGTGAGCGTACGCGCACCGCGAATCTTGATAGCCACGGCTTTCCTTCCGGGGAACGGGTGTTGCTCAGGTTGAGCATGAGGTTCACGTTTCAACCGTTCCAACGGATGACAGGAAACGCATAACGGGTTCATTACAGGACAAACCAGACAGACGGTGATGACGCCACTTGACGAGTCATGAAAGTCGGCTGTGGGTAAAAGGACGCATTGGCCGGGCCTGTCTACGATGGATAATCGGGACCGTTCGGGGGCGCACGCATTCCACGGAGGATGACCTTGTCGACCGCCAGTCCCTACCTCCCTCCTGCCACGCAGCCGGTGCGAGGGGTCGTCTGGGCCATCCATCTGGCCCTGCCACTGCTCGGCCTCTGGCTGCTGCTGGCCCAGAGCCACCTCAACATCATGTGGGAGCACCACTCCAGCCACTTCTGGATGATCATCTCGGTGGCCGGCCTCAACGTGGCGCTCGGCGCGCTGATCAGCGAGGCGTCGCGGAAACGGCAGGACGCCCGGCTCTTCCTGGTCTCGATGGTGTTCCTGGCCAGCGCCGGCTTCTTCTTCCTGCACGGCCTGGCCACTCCGCAGATCATCCTGCCCACCGGATCGATAGGGTTCGACCTCGGGCAGCAGGTCGGGCTGACGATCGCCTCGGCGTTCGCGTTCGTCTCGGCCTTCCCGCTGGGCGAGCGGGCGGCGCGGACCGTCATGAGATCCCAGCACGTCATCCGGGGCGTGCTCCTCGGATTCATGGTCCTCTGGGGGCTCGCCTCGCTGATCCCGGGGCTGACGCCGCTCAGCCAGCCACCGCTCAAGGAGCCGGTCAACTGGCTCGTCTGGCTGTCGCTGCCGGGCCTGGGCCTGTACGGCGCGGCCAGCGTGATGATGTTCCAGCTGCACCGGCAGCGGCCGTCGGCCATGCTGGTCAGCCTGATCACCGCCTATGCGCTGCTCGCCGAGGCCATGATCGCCGGGATGTCGCAGCTCAACTGGCACCTGTCCTGGTGGGAGTGGCACATCCTGCTGACCCTGGCCTTCGTCTTCGTCGCCTACAGCGCCTACATCCAGTTCAGGCGCGAGGGGTCGAGCGGCGGTCTGTTCGACTCGGTCGCGCTGTCGGCGACCGTGGCCCGCATCCAGCGGGACTACGACGCGGTCCTGGAAGAGCTGGTCGAGCACGTACGGCGTGGCGAGCCGCTGGCGGCCACCCGGTTATCGGAGAAGTTCCGGCTCAACGAGGGGCAGGCCGCGGTCCTCGACCGGGCCGGCGAGGCGCTGGCCAGCGAGCGGGAGCTCTCGGAGCGCCTGAGCGCCCTGGTGGCGGTGAGCGCCCAGACCCGCGTACGCCAGTCCGAGAGCGACCTCCTGGCCACCGCGCTCGAACGGGTCCGGCAGGCGTACGGCGACGTGCGGATCGGTCTGGTCGCCGACGGCAAGACGCAGATCGGCTCCCGCGCGTACGAGTTCGCCGGAGACGCCCCCATCAGGCGGGACAACCTGTTCGCCTTCCCGCTGACGGTCAAGGGCAACCTGGCGGGCGTGCTCGAGGTGCCGGTCGGCCGTACGGCGCAGGACGAGGCGCTGGCCGCCACCCTGGCCGGGCAGATCTCGATCTCGCTGGAGAACGCCCGCCTCTATCAGGAGCTCGACACGCTCTTCCGCCAGTACATGTCGCCTGACGTGGCCAACGCCCTGCTCGCCGATCCGGGCCAGGCGGCCCTCGGCGGCCAGATGAAGGAGCTGACCGCGCTCTTCGCCGACCTCAAGGGCTTCACCACGTTCTCGGAGCGGGTCACCCCCGGCGAGATCGTCGAGATGCTCAACCGCTATCACACGGCCGCGGTGCCCTGCATCCTGGCCAACGGCGGCACGATCGTGCAGTTCGTCGGCGACGCGCTGCTGGCCTTGTTCAACGCCCCGGCCACGCAGCGCGGCCATGCCAGGGCCGCCTGCCGGGCCGCGCTGGCCATGCAGGAGGCCGCCTCCGAGGTGGCCGAGGAGATCGCCTGGAAGCGGGAGGACGCGGAGGCGTGGCCGACGTTCCGGGTCGGCGTCAACACCGGTCCCGCCCTGGTCGGCAACATCGGCAGCCCCGAGCTACGCGGCTTCAACGCGATGGGCGACTGCGTGAACGTGGCCGCCCGGCTGCAGGGCCTCGCCGAGCCGGGCACGGTGGTGATCGGCGAGACGACGCGCAGGCAGCTGGGAGCCGGCGTCACGGTGAACCCCCTCGGAAAGCTGAGCCTCAAGGGCAAGGAAGAACTCGTGGGTGCCTACGTTCTGACCGCGATGACCTAGAAGGGCGCTGACCGTACCGACATAATCGGCGCATGAACGCAGATCCCGGCGAGTTCCTCTCCATGCTCACAGCCGACGAGGTCGAGGAAATGCGCGCCGCGGGCCGCCCGCGCAGGTGGGAACGCGGCACGACCGTGATGAGCGAGGGCGACACCTCCGACTGGGTGCTCGTCCTGACCGAGGGCCGGGTGAAGGTCTCCTCGCACACGAGCAGCGGCACCGAGGTGGTGCTGGCCGTACGCGGGCCGGGCGGCCTGCTCGGGGAGATGTCGGCCATCGACGGCTCGCCGCGTTCGGCCACGGTCACCGCGCTGGAGCCGATCGCGGGCATCGTGGTCCGCGACTTCCCGGCGTTCCTCCAGGCTCACGGGCGCATCGCCGTACTGCTCATGCAGCTCGTCACGGGACGGCTGCGCGACGCGGACCGCAAGCGGATCGAGTACGGGGCGTTCGACACCACGGGCCGGGTGGCGACCAGGCTGATCGAGCTGGCCGAGCGCTACGGCGAGAAGACCAACAGCGGCGTACGCGTGGCGCTGCCGCTCTCCCAGGACGAGCTGGCCGGGTGGACCGGGGCCTCGCGCGAGGCGGTCAGCAAGGCGCTGCGGCTGCTGCGGGACCGCGGGCTGATCGAGACCGGGCGGCGGCGCGTGGTGATCCACGATCTTGACGGGCTGCGCAAGCGGGCCAGATAGCCCTGCCGACAAATCGGACGTACGTCGTACGTCATAGTGGACGGCATGCCCCTCGCCGCCTACGACGACCGCCTCCGCTACGCCTGGCGCGTCTGCTCGGTCACCAGCCTCGGCCTCGTCCTCATCGGTATCGCGGGCAGTACCCTGAACGTCGCCCTGCCCACGGTGGTCCGGCACTTCCACGCGAGCCCGTTCGAATCCGGCTGGATCCTGCTGGCCTTCCTGCTGGTCAACACGGCCAGCCTGGTGTTCTTCGGCCGGGTGGCGGACCTGCTGGGGCGGCGGGAGATCTATCTGGCCGGGTTCGCACTGTTCACCGTGGCCTCGCTGCTGGCCGGGCTGTCGCCGGGCGTGTGGTTCCTGGTCGCGATGCGCGTGCTGCAGGCGGTCGGCGCGGCGATGATCCTGGCCAACGGCACGGTCATCATCACCGACGCGTTCCCGCCCGACCGGCTCAGCCAGGGCATGGGCGTCTACATCGGCACCCTCTCCGTGGCCCAGCTCGCCGGGCCGACACTGGGCGGGCTCATCGCGGACACGGCCGGCTGGCAGTGGATCTTCTGGGTGAACGTACCGGCCGGCCTGCTCGCCTTCGGCTGGGGCGCGGTGATCCTGCGAAAGATGCCCCGGGGCCCCCGCGAACCGGTGGACGCGCTGGGCAACGCCCTGGTGTTCGCCGCGCTCTCGGCCATCCTCATCGCCCTGTCCGAGGCGGGCTCCGCCGGGCTGTCGAGCCCCGCCGTGCTGACGGGGGCGGCGGTGTTCGCGGTGCTGGTGCCACTGATCGCGCTGGTGGAGCGGCGGGCCGCGCATCCGGTGCTCGACCTGCGGCTGTTCGGGGAGCGGCTGCTGGCCTTCGCCAACCTGGCCTCGTTCTGCAACGCGCTGGCCCGCTCGGCGCTGATCCTGGTCGTGGCGCTGTACTTCCAGGCGGCCAGGGGCGTGGACGCCTTCACGGCCGGGCTGAGCGTGCTGCCGGTGCCGGTCGGCATGGCGGTGGCCTCGCCCCTGGTGGGCTCGCTGAAGATCTCCCCATATGTCGTGGCGATCGGCGGCTCGCTGATGAGCGCCGTGGGGCTCGGCACACTGATGCTGACGGCGGACCCGGCCACGCCGTACTGGATCATCGGGATCGGCCTGTTCGTGGCCGGCTGCGGGAGCGGCACCTTCCTGACCGGCAACACCACGCAGGTCATGCGGGCGCTGCCGAGCGGCAGCCTGGGGGTGGTCAACGGTTTCCGGGTGATGATCATGAACATGGGGATCGTGATCAGCGTGGGCGTGTCGCTGAGCGTCCTGGCCGGCTCGGTGGGACCGGCCGAACGGGCCCAGGTGTACGCGGGGACGCTGGCCAAGCTGTCGCCGGTGGCGGTGGGGCAGGTGATGCACGGGTTCGAGCGGACGTACGCGATGCTGTTCGCCGTCGCCCTGACGGGCACCTTGTTCGCCGCACTGGCCCGGCCACGACCGTCGTGACGATCGGCTTCCAGGCGCTCGGGAGCGCGAGCAGCGGCCTCAGCCGAAAGCCGCGGCCAGCCTCGGCTCCACGTCGCGGTAGCGGCTGACCGGGATCAGATGGACGCCGTCGAAGGCGCCCGAGTCGCGGATGGCCAGGACCTGCTCGCAGGCCGCGTCCACGCCCGCCATGCGGTCGGCCGCCACCGCGTGGATCAGCCGGTCGGGGATGGCGATGTCGGGGATCGCCGCGGCCAGAGTGCGGGCGTGGCGCTCGCTGGCCAGCACCATCACCCCCGCGTAGACCGGCACGTCGACCTGGTTGGCCTCGCGCCAGCGCAGCAGGGCCTCCACAGAGAAGCCGACCTGGAGGAACAGGAAGTCGGCCGCGCGCTTCCAGGCAGGCAGGGGACGCAGCCCGGCCGCCGCGCCGACGCGGAACCCGCCGTCGAAGTTCCTGGCCTCCTCGATCATCGAGCGGACGGTCAGGTCGCTGGTCCGGATGCCGCTCGCCGGCTTGTCACCGTAGACGAACAGGAACTGGTCGACCCCGTAGGCCGCGGCCGTCAGCAGGTCGCGCTGGAAGCCGAGCAGATTGCGGTCGCGGGAGTTGAGGCAGGCGATGCTCCGCCCGCCCATCGCCTCGACCTCGTGCGCGACTGCCACGCTGGACACGGTCGCCCGGCCGATGTGGTTGTCGGGAATGAGGAACGAGTGGGCGATCTTGCTCATCGTGCCGATCTGGTGCCGGACGTGCTTCAGGTCCGGCGTGGTGGGCGGCTCGATCTCGCAGACCAGCTCGAAAGTCATGCCGAGCACCCTAACGCCTGGCCGCCAAGGCCTCCACGCCGCTGATGACCAGGTCCACGCCGAACGAGTCGTAGAAGCCGGCCGTCATCCCCTCGACCATCGGGCCCGCCATCTCCACCAGGTTCGGGTACTGGTCCGCCGGCAGTGACTCCAGGCCCAGGCGCTTCACCCGGACGATCTCGGCGATCTCCTCCGAGGTGTGGCGGGAGCGGAAGTGGACCGGGGCGTCGGCGATGGAGATGGCGCTCTGCAGCAGGTATTTGGAGATCAGACAGCACTCCTCCACCGTGAACCCCGCCGCCCGCGCCAGCCCCAGCGCCAGGTCCCAGACCGCCAGGAAGCTGGGCACGGCGCCCTGGTCCACCTGCTCCAGCACGCTCTTCGCGCACGGGTGGGCGCGCAGGACCCTGATCAGGCCCTCGACCAGCTCCCGTAGCCGGTCGGGCCACGGGCGGTCGTCGTCGGCCTTGATGCCGAAGCCCAGGATCAGGTGATCCGCCATGCCGACGAGCAGCTGGTCCTTGTTCTTGAAGTGCCAGTAGAGGGCCATCGGCGTCACGCCCAGGTCGGCCGCCAGGCGCCTGATCGTCACGGTGTCGAGCCCTTCGGCGTCACCGATCTCCAGGGCCCGCTCGACGATGGCCGCCGCGGTCAGTTTTCCCATCACGGTTGACAACTATACGACGTACAAGTTCACTATACGACGTACAAGTACGGCGTATAGGAGACGAATATGGACCGGCGCTGGTGGGCGCTCACCGCGGTGACGCTCGGCACCTTCATGACCTATCTCGACAACAACCTGGCGAACGTCGCGCTGCCGACGATCCAGCGGGAGCTCGGGCTGACGATCTCCGGCCTGGAGTGGATCGTGAGCGGCTACATCTTGGTGTTCGCCGGGCTCATGCTGGTCGGCGGCAGGCTGGCCGACGTGTTCGGCGCCCGGCGGGTGTTCGCGACCGGATTGGTGATCTTCACGCTGTCGTCCCTCGCCGCCGGGCTGGCCACCGACGGCACCATGCTGATCGCCGCCCGCGCCGTGCAGGGGTTCGGCGCGGCCATGCTCACGCCTACGGCGCTCTCGCTGCTGACGCAGATCTTCCCCGACCCGGGCGAGCGCGGGCGGGCGGTGGGCATCTGGAGCGCCTCCGGCGCCCTGTCGATGGCGCTCGGCCCGGCGGCCGGCGGCTTCATCAGCGAGCGGCTGCACTGGGGCTGGATCTACCTGATCAACGTGCCGATCGGACTGGTGACGCTCGGTCTCGCGCTCTGGGCCGTCCGTCCCGCCTTCACCCGGGTACGGCGCGGCCTCGACCTCCCGGGCCTGGCCGCCTCGGCGCTCGCGCTGTTCGCCCTCACCTACGGGTTGATCGAGGGCGACGGCGCCGGCTGGACCTCGCCGGAGATCCTGACCGCCTTCGGTGTCGCGCTCGCGGCGGCGCTGGCGTTCCTGCTCGTCGAGGCGCGGTCCGCCGAGCCGATGATCGACCTGTCACTGTTCAGGGCGAGGATGTTCAGCGGCGGCCTGATCACCATGGGCATCTGGTCGTTCGGCGTGTTCGGCATCTACTTCTTCAGCGCTCTCTGGCTGCAGAACGTGCTCGCCTTCTCCCCTACCGAGGCCGGCGCCGCGTTCGTGCCGATGGCCCTGGTCATGGCGGTCATGGCGATCCTGTCGCAGCGGGTCAGCGCGCGGCTGGGCATCGGCCCGACCGTCGCGCTCGGCATGGCGCTGATGGGCGGCGCCCTGTTCATGATCTCCGGGATCGGCGCCGACGGCGGCTACGGTGACGTGCTGCCCTGGTTCCTGGTGTACGGCCTGGGCGGCGGCCTGCTGGTGCCCCTGACCGCGGCGATCCTCTCCGGCATGCCCCAGGGCCGCTCGGGAGTCGCCTCTGGGGTGCTGAACGTCTCGCGCGAGGTGTTCGGGCTGCTCGGCATCACCGTCCTGGGCGCGGTGCTGAGCTCCAGGCAGAGCGCCAGTGACCGGCCGCCGCTGGCCGCCTTCCTCGACGCCTACCAGTTCACGCTGGTGCTGGCGGCCGTGCTCGTGCTGACGGCGATCCCGGTCAGCCTGTACGCCCTGCGCACCCAACGTACGAGCGGCCAGGTGAACCAGCCGCGACCCGAGCGGCACGAGCAGACGACCGCCGCCTAAGCGGCCCCGACGGTGGCGGGCTCGTCGAACTGGGTGCGGTACAGCTCCTCGTAGCGCCCCCCGGCGGCGAGCAGCTCGGTGTGCGTACCCCGCTCGACCACCCGCCCGTCCTCGATCACCAGGATGACGTCGGCGGCGCGGATCGTGGAGAGGCGGTGCGCGATCACCACGGCGGTCCTGCCCTGCAGAGCCTCGCCCAGCGCCTCCTGCACGGCCGCCTCCGAGGTGGAGTCGAGCGCCGCGGTGGCCTCGTCCAGGATCACCACCCTGGGCCTGGCCAGCAGCAGCCGGGCGATCGTCAGCCGCTGGCGCTCGCCGCCCGACAGCCGGTAACCGCGCTCCCCGACCACGGTGTCGAGACCGTCGGGCAGGGACTCGATGAGCGTGGCCAGCCGGGCCCGGCCGAGCACCTCCCAGAGCTCCGTCTCATCGGCCTCGGGCCGGGCGAGCAGCAGGTTGGCCCTGATCGTCTCGTGGAACAGGTGCCCGTCCTGGGTCACCATGCCGAGCGTGTCGCGGATCGAGTCGGCGGTCAGGTCGCGTACGTCCACGCCGCCGATCCGCACCGACCCCGAGTCGGCGTCGTACAGCCTCGGCAGGAGCTGGGCGATCGTCGACTTGCCCGCGCCCGAGGAGCCGACGAGGGCGACCATCTGGCCCGGCTCGGCCGTGAAGGAGACGCCGTGCAGCACCTCGACCCCGCCGCGCGAGTCGAGGACGGCGACCTCCTCCAGCGAGGCGAGCGAGACCTTGTCGGCCGCGGGGTAGGCGAAATGCACGTCGTCGAACTCCACGGAGACCGGCCCATCGGGGACCTGGACCGCGCCCGGCCGCTCCTTGATGAGCGGTTCGAGATCGAGCACCTCGAAGACCCGCTCGAAGCTGACCAGCGCGCTCATCACGTCCACTCGGGCGCTGGCCAGGGCGGTCAGCGGCGTGTAGAGGCGGGTGAGCAGCAGGGCCAGGGCCACGACCGAGCCGGGGTCGAGCTGGTCGCGCAAGGCGTAGAAGCCGCCGAGACCGTACACGAGGGCCAGGGCCAGCGCGGACACCAGGGTGAGCGCGGTGACGAAGACCGACTGGGTCATGGCCGTGCGCACGCCGATGTCACGCACCCGCTTCGCCCGCGCGGCGAACTCCGCCGACTCGCGGGCGGGCCGGCCGAACAGCTTCACCAGCGTCGCTCCGGGCGCGGAGAAGCGCTCGGTCATCTGCGTGCCCATGGCCGCGTTGTGGTCGGCCGCCTCACGCCGCAGCCGGGCGATCCTGGAGCCCATCCGGCGCGCGGGCAGGACGAACACCGGCAGCAGCAACAGCGCGAGCAGCGTGATCTGCCAGGAGATCCCGATCATCACGATGAGGGTCAGCACGAGCGTCACGATGTTGCCCGCCACGCTGGACAGGGTGTCGGTGAAGGCGCGCTGCGCGCCGATCACGTCGTTGTTCAACCGGCTGACCAGGGCGCCCGTGCGGGTCCTGGTGAAGAAGGCGATCGGCATCCGCTGGACGTGGTCGAAGACCGCCGTACGCAGGTCGAGGATCAGTCCTTCGCCGAGCCCCGCCGACAGCCATCTGGTCACCAGGCCGAGCCCGGCCTCCGCCAGGGCGAGGACCGCGATCAACCCCGCCAGCCCGGCCACGATGCCGAACGCCTCACCCTTGACGATCGCGTCGACGACCCGGCCCGCGAGGACCGGCGCGACCACCGCCAAGGCCGCCATCACCACGCTTAACACCAGGAAGAGCGTCACCCTTCGCCGGTGTGGCCGGGCGAAGGCGCCGATGCGACGGAGCGTCGCCCTGGACAGCGGGCGGCGCTCCGTCTGGTTGTTCATCGAGTACAGCTGATGCCAGGCGGTCATTTCCATGCTCATGCATGGCAGCCTAGGACCTCAACTTAACTTCAGGTCAAGCGCCGATCTTCTGGCCCTTCTCGTGCCAGACGACCGCGACCGACGGACGCGGCTGGTCACCGTCGGGCCAGTGGCTGGCCGGCTTGTCGGGGGTGGCGCCGTCCAGCTCGCCCGGATGCTGCACCGCGACGAACACGCTGCGCTGGTCCACGGTGACCATCGGGCCGCAGGTCTCCGCGCCGAGCGGGACCGTGAGGAACTGCCGCAGGTGCCCGCGCTCCTTGCCGCGCACGGGCATCACGAACATACCGTCGTTGCTGCCCAGCTGGTTGCCGTCGGTGGCGATCCAGAGGTTGCCGTCCCGGTCGAAGGCCACGTTGTCCGGGCAGGAGATCGGCGAGACCTTCGTCTTGTCGTAGCCGGCGAAGTAGGTCGCCGGGTCGTTCGGGTCGCCGCAGACCAGCGGGATCGACCAGGCGAACGTCCTCTCCCCCGCGTCGTCGCGCCGCTCGACGATCTCCAGCACGTGGCCGTGCTTGTTGGACGGGCGCGGGTTGGCCTCGTCGACCTGGGCCGCGGTGCGGTTGGTGTTGTTGGTCAGCGCCACGTAGACGCCACCGGTGACGGGGTTGCGCTCCATGTCCTCGGGGCGGTCCATCTTGGTCGCCCCCACCTTGTCGGCGGCGACGCGGGTGTAGACCAGCACCTCGGTGGCGGTCATGCCGTCCACGTACGACCTGTCGCCCGAGACCAGCGGGATCCACTGGCCGGAGCCGTCGAAGGCGCCGTCGGAGGGCAGCTTGCCCGACCCGTCGATCTCGGCGGCGGGGCTGTCTCCGGTGAACTTGGCGACATAGAGCGTGCCCTCGTCGAGCAGGTCCCTGTTGTGCCGGTCGTTACCGGGGATGAACCGGTTCTTCGACACGAACTTGTAGATGTACTCGAAGCGGGAGTCGTCCCCCATGTACACGACCACGCGCCCGTCGCGGGCCAGCGTGGTGTTGGCGGCCTCGTGCTTCAGGCGGCCCAGCGCGGTCCGCTTGACGGGCGTCGAGTCGGGGTCGAACGGGTCGATCTCCACCACCCAGCCGAACCTGTTGGCCTCGTTCGGGTGCTTGGCCAGGTCGAAGCGCTCCTCGACGCGGTCGAAGCGGCGGCTGCTCGACGGGGTGCCGGTGGTGATCGTGTAGCGGGAGATGTACGGCAGCTGCGCCGCCGGGACCTTGTCGCCGTTGACGAAGTACTGGTCGATGTTCTCCTCGGCCGTCAGCACGGTGCCCCACGGCGTGGATCCGCCGGAGCAGTTGTTCAGCATGCCGACGGGCGTGCGGCCCTTCGGGTCGGCGGCGGTCTTGAGCAGGTCGCTGCCCGCGGCCGGGCCGCTGAAGCGCATCGGCGTCTGGGCGGTGACGCGCCGGTTGTAGCGCCGGCGGCCGGTGGTGACCAGCTTCCACTGGCCGGTGCCGCGGACGCGCTCGATCTCGACGACCGAGCCGCCATGGGCGGCCAGCGCGATCTTGATCTGGTCCTCGGTGGCGGCGGCACCGTTGGTGTAGCCGCGGAACATCAGGTTCTCGTTGGTGTACTCGTGGTTCACCCAGAGCAGCCCGCGGTTGGCGCCCATCGGGAAGAGCGTGACGAAGTCGCAGTTGTAGCCGAACTGCTTGGCCTGCGCCTCGGGGCTCTGGTGGTCGAAGTCGAACGCGGGCGCGTCGGCCGTCACGGGGTCGCCCCAGCGCGCGACGACGCCCGAGGTGTAGCCCTCGGCGACGGTCAGCGCGTCCTCCTTGTTCGGCGGCACGGGGGTGAAGCGGATGCCGCCCGAGGAGTGGCCCAGGAGCTCGGCCTCCGGCGGCTCCGTGGAGTCGGCCAGAGCCGGTACGGCCCCGGCGACGCCGGCCCCGACGACCCCGGCGGCCAGAGCGCCCAGGGCGCCGGCGCGGAGCATGCCCCGGCGGGACATCGCCTCGGCGACCACATCGCCGAAGTAGGTGTTGTCACTGGTGTTGGCCACGTCGTGCGCACAGGCGTTGCCGCAGCGGAACCGGCAGGTCATCGCCGATCGTCCAGATGTATGCGCGGGAAGCAGCGGTAGCAGCCGGTTCGCCACAGTTCCTCCAAAAATGAGCTGTCTTACGGCGGGGACGCTACGACCGCCATCGAAACCGCAGGTGAACGAGGACCTCCGACACGATGAACGCTTTCCACGACACAATGGTCAAGTGCCTTCGCGGAAACTGGACCCGGAAAAAATGCGGGCCGCACTGGACGCCCAGCTCGTGGCGCTGGACGAACCACCCTTCGACGGACCGTCCTCGGCACTGGCCGACGCGCTGGTCTCCGCCGTGCTCGCCGCCTACGAACGCGATCTCCGGCCCGAACGCGACGCCGCCCGGCAGGCCGTACGCCACCTGCTCGACCGGCTGGCGACCGAGGCGCCCGGCCGGACGGTGGAGGTGCGGGTGCCGCCGTACGCGGCCGTACAGGCCATCGCGGGGCCGCGGCACACCCGCGGCACTCCCCCGAACGTCGTGGAGACGGACGGCCGCACCTGGATCGAGCTCGCGCTGGGCCGCCTCACGTGGGCCGAGGCCATGGCGAAGGGCGCCGTCTCAGCGAGCGGCGCCCGTGCCGACCTGTCCGGCCATCTCCCGCTCTCCTAGCGGGCTGGCGAACACTAGGGAGTACGCCTCATCCAGGGGAACTTGCTCTCGAAGCACTGGTCGGCGAGCTGGCCGGGAAGGTGGCCGCACTCCTGGACCACGCTCCAGAACCAGATGGCCACGACGGCGAAGATGATCAGGGCCAGGATGCTGACCGCGATGCCGGTGATGGCGCGGCCCTTGCCCACGCCCTTGCTGAGCGCGACGCAGCCGAAGACGATCGACAGGATCGCGGTGAGCAGGCCGGTGAAGCAGACGAAGACGAGGAACGGGCTGGCGACGCCCAGCACCAGCGAGGCCGTGGCCAGGCCGCTGCCGGGCTGGGCGGGTGGGCCCGCCTGGTACTGCTGGTACGGGCCCCCTTGCTGGTAAGGACCCCCTGGAGGGTAGGCGGCGCCCCCTGGCGGGTAGGCGGCGCCCCCTGGCGGGTAGGCGGCGCCCCCTGGCGGTGGGCCGTAGCCTGGGCCGCCCCCGCCGGGCGGCCCGCCGTACGGGCTGGAGGGCGAGGTGCCGGGCACGGCCGGGATGGGCTCGGTCCGAGGAGGCTCCTCCGGCGGCCGCCCTTCCCCATAGGACGGGGTCTGCGGCCCGGCTTCCCCGTACGACGGAGGCTGCGGCACGAACGACGGCCGGTCCTCCTCCGGTGACGGCGGCGGCCCACCCTCAGGCGAGGGCGGCGGCTCGTGGCGCGGCGGCTCCCCCTCCGGCGAGGTCGGCGGCTCGTAGCGCGACGGCGGCGTGGGTCCCGGCGCGCCGGGCTCCTCTCCTTCGTCATTCCAGCCCGGATAGGACGGCCGCGCGCCCGGCGTCGGAAACACCTGGGTCTCCTCCGCCTCGCCACCACCCTCCTCGACCTCGGCCGGCTCAGGGGTCTCGGGCGCGGTGGGCAGGTCGGGGTGGAACGGCTTGCCCGGCTCGCGGCGGGGCCGCGGCTGCTCCTCCGGAGGCTCGTCCTTCGAGGGGTCGCCGTCGTTCGGCCGAGGCTGGTTCGGATCCCCAGGTGTGGTCACGTCTGCGTCTCCCGACGGGTCGTATGCCGGATACTTCACCTTTTCGCGGCAGACATCGCCGAAACCACGCGACACGGTAAGAGCCCGCTCATCCTTGGGTCACCATGCGCCAAAGTGGCAGGCGACGGGCAAGATGAGGACATGCTGGAAGAGACCCTGACCTACGCGTTGATCATGGTCATGAAGACGAAACGCAACCGGATGGCCGCGGCCCTGGTCCCGCTCGGCCTGCACAGCGGCCAGGAGTTGCTGCTCAACCAGCTGTGGCAGGAGGACGGCCTCACCCAGACCGAGCTCATCCGGCGGCTGGGCGTCGAGCCGCCGACCGTCACCAAGACCGTCCAGCGCCTGGAGCGGGCCGGCTTCCTGCACCGTTCGCCCGACCCCGACCGGCCGCGGGTGAGCCGGGTCTGGCTGACCGACGCGGGCAAGGCGGTCCGCGAGCCCGTGGAGCAGATCTGGACCAGGATGGACGAAGAGCTGCTGAGCGCGTTCGACCCGG
This sequence comes from Nonomuraea aurantiaca, assembly GCF_020215705.1. Taxonomy (GTDB): domain Bacteria; phylum Actinomycetota; class Actinomycetes; order Streptosporangiales; family Streptosporangiaceae; genus Nonomuraea; species Nonomuraea aurantiaca. The sequence continues at coordinate 44,707 of NZ_JAIWNB010000035.1, forward strand.
ATGAGCGGGACATGTTCGGCCGCCTGCTGCGTGCCATGCCCTAACGACCCTTTCACTCCCAGCGAAACCGCCTTGCGCGCAGGCGTCGCGATAGAGTTAGCTGGCTAATTAGTCGGCTAACAAATAGAGGAGTTCATCATGCACGTGCTCGTCACCGGCGGTTCGTCCGGCATCGGCGCGGCCACGGCCGTCGCCTACGGAGCCACGGGAGCCCGCGTCACCATCACCTACAACTCGGGCGAGGAACGGGCGGCCGAGGTGGTCAAGCGTGTGGAGCAGGCCGGGGGCACGGCCACGGCCGTCCACCTCGATCTGGAAGACCACGCGAGCATCACCGCCGCCGCGTGGGCGGCGGGGCCCGTGGACGCGCTGGTCGCCAACGCCGTGCGCTGGGGCACGATCATGCCCAACAGCGTCGCCTTCGAGGACGTACCCGCGGCGGAGTGGACGGCCGCCCTGCACGCCAACGTGGTCGGCAACGCGATCCTCGCGGGGGCGGTGCTGCCCGGCATGCGGCGGAATGGTTTCGGGCGGATCGTGTTCGTCTCGTCGGGTGCGGCGGAGGAGGGACTGCCGGGCCCCGGCGCGTACGGCACGGCCAAGATGGCCCTGCACGGCATGGCCCGCGCACTGGCCTGGGAGGCCGGCAAGGACGGCATCCTGGTGAACGTCGCCGCCGCCGGATTCACCCTCACCGAGCGCGAACGGCCCGTTCCGCAGGAGGTCGCGGACGCGCTCGCCGCCCGTACGCCCACCCGGCGGCTCTCGACGGCCGACGACCTGGCGGCGCTGATCGTCTTCCTCGGCTCCGCGGCGAACCGCAACCTCACCGGAGAGATCATCCGCGACGGATCCAACGCCGGCCGGTCGGCGCACGCCCTCTGATCTGGCCCCCGGGTGCGAGCAGGGGAACGGCCGACCTAGACTGAAGCACGTGCTGAAAGGCGACGGCCGGCTCGGCCATGACCTGGACCCCCAAGACCATGCTCCTAAAGACGCCTGCGGCGTCTTCGGTGTCTGGGCGCCAGGCGAGGAAGTCTCCAAACTCACCTACTACGGACTGTACGCGTTGCAACACCGCGGACAGGAGTCCGCGGGCATCGCGGTCAGCGAGGGCAGCCGCATCCTCGTCTACAAGGACATGGGCCTGGTCTCCCAGGTCTTCGACGAGTCGGTGCTCGGCACCCTCAGGGGTCACCTGGCCATCGGCCACTGCCGCTACTCCACGACCGGCTCCAGCGTGTGGGAGAACGCCCAGCCCACGCTGAGCTCCACCGACGACGGCGGCCTCGCGCTCGCCCACAACGGCAACCTGATCAACACCCCGGAGCTGGCCCAGCGGCTGGCTCCCGGGGCGACCAGGGCGACCACCGACACCGAGGTGCTCACCACGCTGCTCGCCCAGGACCGCGACCGGTCCATCGAGGACGCGGCGGCCGAGCTGCTGCCGCAGGTCAAGGGCGCCTACTCACTGGTGTTCATGGACGAGAAGACGCTCTACGCGGCCCGCGACCCGCAGGGCATCCGCCCGCTGGTCCTGGGTCGCCTGGAGCGGGGCTGGGTGGTGGCCTCCGAGACGGCCGCGCTCGACATCGTGGGCGCCACGTTCACCCGCGAGATCGAGCCGGGCGAGATGCTCACCATCGACGAGCGCGGCGTCAGGTCGCGCCGGTTCGCGCTGGCGGAGCCGAAGGGCTGCCTGTTCGAGTACGTCTATCTGGCCCGCCCCGACACCACCATCGCCGGGCGCGGCATCCAGGTCACCAGGGTCGAGGTCGGCCGCGCGCTGGCCCGCGAGCACCCCGTCGAGGCCGACCTGGTCATCCCCACGCCCGAGTCCGGCACACCCGCCGCCGTCGGCTACGCGGAGGAGAGCGGCATCCCCTACGGCCAGGGCCTGGTGAAGAACTCCTACGTCGGCCGCACCTTCATCGAGCCCTCGCAGACCATCCGGCAGCTCGGCATCAGGCTCAAGCTCAACCCGCTGCGCGAGGTCGTCGAGGGCAAGCGTCTGGTCGTCGTCGACGACTCGATCGTGCGCGGCAACACCCAGCGCGCGATCGTCAGGATGCTGCGCGAGGCCGGCGCCAAAGAGGTGCACGTACGCATCTCCTCGCCGCCCGTGGCCTGGCCGTGCTTCTACGGCATCGACTTCGCCACCAGGGCCGAGCTCATCGCCGGCTCGCTCAGCATCGAGGAGATCCGGGCCTCGCTCGGCGCCGACTCGCTGGGCTACATCTCGCTGGAGGGCCTGACCAAGGCCACCACGATCCCCGCCGAGCGCCTGTGCCGGGCCTGCTTCGACGGCTCCTATCCCATCCCCATCGACCAGGACAACGTGGGCAAGTTCGTGTTGGAGAGCAAGGCGTGACGACGTACGAGGCCGCCGGGGTCGACATCGAGGCGGGCGAGCGCGCCGTCTCGCTGATGAAGGCCAAGGTGGCCCGCTCACGCAGGCCCGAGGTGGTCGACGACGCCAGCGGATTCGCCGGTCTGTTCGACGCCTCGGCCCTGCTGCGCTACCAGCGCCCGCTGCTGGCCACCTCGACCGACGGCGTGGGCACCAAGGTCATGCTCGCCCAGCAGTACGGCAAGCACGACACGATCGGCGTCGACCTCGTCGCCATGGTCCTCGACGACCTGGTGGTATGCGGCGCGGAGCCGCTGTTCATGACCGACTACATCGCCTGCGGCAAGGTGGTGCCCGAGCGCATCGCCGAGATCGTGGGCGGCGTCGCCGAGGGCTGCCGGCTGGCCGGGGCGGCCCTGCTCGGCGGCGAGACCGCCGAGCACCCGGGCGCCATGGGTCCCGACGAATACGACCTGGCGGGCGCGGGCACCGGCGTCGTGGAGGCGTCGGCGATGCTCGGCGCCGACCGCGTGCGGGCCGGCGACGTGGTCCTCGGCCTGGCGTCGTCGGGAGCGCACTCCAACGGCTATTCGCTGGTACGCCACGTGCTGCGCGAATCGTCGCTGTCGCTCGACGCCGACCTGCCCGAGCTGGCCAGGCCGCTCGGCACCGAGCTGCTGGAGCCCACGAAGATCTACTCGCTCGACTGCCTGGAGCTGGCCCGGACGGTCGACGTGCACGCCTACGCCCACATCACCGGCGGCGGCATCGAGAGCAACCTGTCCCGCTCGCTCCCCGGCCACCTCGACGCCGTCCTCGACCGCTCCTCGTGGACCCCGCCCCCGATCTTCTCGGTCCTGGCGGGTTACGGCGGCATCGAGCAGAAGGACATGGACAAGACCTTCAACCTGGGCGTCGGCATGGCCGCCATCGTCGCCCAGGAGGCAGCAGACGAAGCCCTCCGCCTACTGGCCGAACGCAACCTACCGGCTTGGGTGTTGGGCGAAGTCACAGAAGGCACCGGCCAAGCCACCTACCGCTGACGCTCACAGGGTGGCGGGGTCGCCGACGACACCTGCCACCCGTTGGCACCCAGACGGTTACACCGTCTTGTAACGGCGCCCAGCCCTGTGCGGGCTCAGCGGCCGTATTCCTGGAGGCCCTCAGCCCTGTACGGCGGGTGGCGGCCGGCCGTGCTTGCCGTAACCCTGAAAGATCAAAAGGGGTGGCGGCAGAAAAGCGCCCCACGGGTGGGTGCCGTGGGGCTGGGTGCTCAACCGGAACGACGGTTACCTGTCGTCGTCTTTGTTGCTGTAGTCATCGACGTAATCTGCATAGCGATCCGCCAGCTCATCGCTGAGGTCGTCGGCGGCGTCGTCATTGTCGCTGGAGTCTCCGACCCCGAGTTCATCGCGAAGACGATCAAGATCCGTGCCACCGCTGTTGTACTTCAGCTGGCGAGCAACCTTGACCTGCTTGGCCTTTGCTCGGCCGCGCCCCATTGGCTCGACCCCCTCGTGTGGGGTCGTCCCCGACCCCTCGTCGCTAACGCACCACACACTGACGCCGCCTGACTTTGGGCGTCAGCCTATCGTTCGCCTATTACCGTACCTGTTTTGTGCCCAGCTCGGTACGTCGTATGGGCGCGGGGCGTCAGTGGCCTAGCCAAATGCCCCTAATACGCCCGACTTCCGACATTCTGCGCTCGGCCAGCCTATCTGCTGCGACCGCCGGAGGGACGCCCTCGTCGGCCGCGATCGCGAAGATCTTCAGAGTCGTGTCGTAGATCTGGGTCGCCTTGGCTCTGGCACGCTCCATGTTGAAGCCCTCGAGCTCGTCGGCGACCTGGATCACGCCGCCCGAGTTGACCACGTAGTCGGGCGCGTAGAGGATGCCGCGCTCCGCGAGCTGCTTCTCCACGCCCGGATGGGCGAGCTGGTTGTTGGACGCGCCGCAGACGATCTTGGCGCGCAGCCTGGCCGCCGAGTGGTCGTCGAGGGCCCCGCCCAGCGCGCAGGGCGCGAACACGTCGATGTCGGCCCCGGTGAGCGCCACCGCGTCGCCCACGACGTCGACCTCGGGGTGACGCCGCCGTACGCGCTCGACCGCCTTGGGATCGACGTCACACAGGACCACGTCGGCGCCGTCCTCGCGCAGCAGGTCGACCAGCCGGTGGCCGACCTTGCCGACGCCCTCGACGCCGATCCGCCTGCCGCGAAGCGACGGCGAGCCGTAGACGCGCTCGGCCGAGGCGCGCATGCCCTGGTAGACGCCGAAGGCGGTGAGGATCGAGGAGTCGCCGGCGCCACCGTGCGCCAGCGTGCGGCCGATCACGTGGCGTGACTCCCGGGCGATGACGTCCATGTCCTCGCTGTAGGTGCCCACGTCACAGGCGGTGATGTAGCGCCCGCCGAGCGACTCGACGAAGCGACCGTAGGCGCGCAGCAGCGCCTCGCTCTTGTCCCGGCGCGGGTCGCCGATGATGACGGCCTTGCCGCCGCCATGGTCGAGACCGGCCAGCGCGTTCTTGTAGGCCATGCCCTTGGCCAGGTTGAGCACGTCGGCCAGAGCCGCCTGCTCGCCCGCGTACGGATAGAACCTGGTGCCTCCCAGGGCCGGCCCGAGTGCGGTGTTGTGGATGGCGATGATGGCCCGCAGGCCGCTCTGCTCGTCGGCGCAGAACACGACCTGCTCATGGACGTCCTTGTGGGACGAGCCGAAGACATCGGTCACGGTAGTGACTCCCTGTCCCGTGTCCGTCGCCCCGTTGCGACGGATCTCGTCTCTCAGCGTAGTAGCGCGACGATGCGAGCAGGTTGTCTTCATGACACGATGCCTCCGTGCTGCCCTATGCCGCTTACCTCCGGGTCTACGAGCCGCTGACCGCGTTCGCCGAGTCCGAGCGCAAGGTCTGGGCCGAGTACGCCGAATCGCGTGATCGCCCCCGCCGGGCCACCGCGCTCAACGCCGAGCACGCCGAGGCCGTCGGGCGCCTGCTCGGCATGCCGCCCCACCCGGCACCCGCACAGGAGAGCCCCAACGCCTATCTGCGGCGCGTTGAGGACCGTCTCTATGTTTGTCCGTGGCAGACCCGGCTGCGCTCGTGGCTGGCCTTCTCGAGACTGCGTGGCAGTACTCCTACGAAGCTCATGGACCGGTTCGTGCCCAAGGCGATCGCCGAGCAGACCGCCGACGACTTCGACCGCTACAAGCGCGCGGGCGACTCCGCCACGCTGCGCACCCACATCCGCACGACGGCATGGCACGTGCCACCCGCGTGGTTCGTACCCTTCGACGGCAACGAGCGCTGGCTGGTGCTCGGCTCCTCGACGCCGGGACAGGACGTGACCACCACGACGGGACGCAACCTCATCTATGTCACCTCCATGGCCCAGGCCAGGAGGCGCTGCGCGCGGGCGCTGCAGGTGCTGCGCAGGCACCTGGGCGACGTGGCGAACAACATGGACGTGGAGGACGTGGCGAGGTGGCTGGAGGAGTTCCACCCGCACTCGCTGGTCGAGCTCGACTACGGCGGCCTGGTGCGCCTCATGAACGATGACGCTCTGCAAGCGGACCAGTCCGTCGCGGAGCTCTCAGCGGCCCTCACAGGTCTGGACACGGGTCAAGAAGAGCTTGCCTACGCCATGTATCAGAGGGTGATCCTGCGCTGGAAGTCAATGCAACTTCTGGAATCTGCCAACTGAACCCCAATACAACCGTCTGACCTGCATAAGTAGGTCATGACTCGCGGCTGCTCTCTTCTGCGAACTGAGTAGTTTGCCGTTTTCACTGCGATACCACGAAACGTGTCGCTAGAATCACCGAGCGTGACATCGCCATGTGAGCGGGCAGTTGGGTCAAAGAAGGGCTCGCAAATCGCTCTGCGTGGCGGTATGGTCACTTCGGGTGATGCCGCATATGGCTCAGAAAAGCCGCACGCTCTGGGCTATAGGGGGACATCCGTGACACGCGCAAAGGGAGTCACAGGATCGCTGAGCCGGTCCACACGGAGGAGAGGCCGCACAAATGTCAGCTCGTACACCCGAGGCCGAGCCGCTGCTCACGCCCGCTGAGGTCGCGACCATGTTCAGGGTCGACCCCAAGACCGTTACCCGGTGGGCGAAGGCAGGCAAGTTGACGTCGATTCGTACCCTCGGCGGTCACCGGCGTTACCGGGAGACCGAGGTCCGCGCACTGCTGGCGGGGATTCCGCAGCAGCGCTCGGAGTAGTGCCGGGGTCGTCACGAACCTCAGGGGGGTTGAATGGTGGGCCGTGCTGGACAGCCCGGTCCACCCAGGTGACGACGTCATGTCATAATGGGGAGCTGGCGCCGCCCGCCCGGCGCCATCCTTCCCGAAGGGGATCTAGGCCAGTTGTTCCCTGGTCAGCAGATCCAGCAGCCGGTTGACCTCCGGGTCATAGCCGGCGGCTACTCCGAGTAGTGCGACCATGTGGTCCACGAGCATCTTCTCGAGCGTCGGACGCTCGATGTCGCGGTGTTCCAGCCAGTCGAGGCCGGCGGTCTCCACCGACGCGATCCACGATCTCAGCGTCGTACGCAGCACCGGGCTCGGCCGTTCGACCCGCATCTGCCGCTGGATGAGCCGGAAGAGGCGTTGCCGCACACCGTCGACGATCTCCCCGACCTCCCCCGCCCGGTTGGTGGGGCCGCCGCGCAGCAGCGCCGCGAAGCCGGCCGCGTGCTCCTCGACGAAGTCGAAGTAGCGCCCGAGCCCCGAGGCCAGCTCCTCCAGGGGCCGGCCGCCGCCCTGCGGGCGCAGCCGCGACTCCAGCTGGTCGGCCGCGCTCTTCAGCGCCGCCACGTACAGCTCCTGCTTGCCGCCGAAGTAGTGGTAGACCAGTGCCCGCGAAGCCCCGGCGGCCGAGGCCACGTCGTCGATCGAGACGTCTTCCGCGTCGCGTGTGCTGAAGAGTTCGAGGGCCGCGGCCATGAGCTCCTCGCGACGGCGATCCACGCTGAGCCTGCGCCGAGCCGGTCGGGCCGCTTCGGCTGACTTCCCGGGTGTCACAACAGCACAGTATCCGACGCCGTGCCTAATAGCGGACATGTAGCCAAGGGGTCAATATCAGCCTTCCCTAACATGAGGCCGTACCCTGCGGCGAACTCGATCGTTTGGTCAGACAGGTGCCCAACTTCGCATCGCGGGGGAGACACATGTCAGGACCACCCGTCAACACTTCAACTATTACCGAGCTCAGGGAGGTAGACGCGGTACCTCGGCCACGACCGACCATCCGCAACGTCGCGGAGCGAGCCGGCGTCTCGAAGTCGCTGGTCTCACTCGTACTACGCGGATCCCCGCACGTGAGTGAGCACCGGCGGCAAGCCGTACTGCAGGCGGCCCGCGAGCTCGGCTACCGGCCCAACGCCGTCGCGCGGAGCCTCGTCGAGGGCCGCACTCACCTCGTCGGCGCGCTCGTCGCCGACCTGCACAACCCGTTCTACGCCGAGTTCCTCGACGGACTGCAGGAGAGCCTGCACGGCGACGGACTGCGCATGCTGATCGGCAACAGCCAATGGGACCCCGCCTTCGAGGACGAGGCCGTGGAGGCCTTCCTGGAGCTCAGGGTCGACGGGCTGGTGTTACTCGGCATCGCGCCGACCAGCGAGACGCTGATCGAGGCGACCTCCTACACGCCGACGGTCGTCGTAGGGGAACGTGACATCGAGCTCGAAGGCGTCGACATCGTGGTCGACGACGACCAGCTCGGCGCCCGTCTGGCCATCGACCACCTGGTCGATCACGGCCACAAACGGATCGCGCACATCGAGGGTCCGCGCTCCTCACGCTGCGAGGGCTATCTCGTGGCGATGCGCAGGCACTCGCTGGCGCCCTACATCATGGTCGAGGCCGCGGAGTCGACCGAGGAGGACGGCCGGCAGGCCGCCCTCGCCCTGCTCAGCCGCGAACCCAGGCCCACGGCGATCTTCGCCGCCAACGACGTGGTCGCGCTCGGCGTCCTCTCGGCCGCGGCGGAACTGGGCCTGAAGGTACCGGACGACCTGTCGGTGGTCGGTTACGACAACACCCACCTGGCCGCCTCGCACCACATCTCCCTCACCTCCGTCGACCAGCCGCGCCGCACCATGGGCCGGTCCGCGGCGGCACTGCTCAGCGACCGGATCGGAGACCCCGCGAAAGTAGCCCGCCTGCGACAGGTGACACCCGAACTCATCGTCCGGCGGAGCACGGGTCCCGTTTAGAGAGAGCCAAAGCTGGGTCAACCCGTGCGGTGGCGGCGCCGCACGGCGGTTTACTCGTCAGGGTCATGCGACACGATCTGATCCGGGGGGACAACCATGCGTGATCCGGAACTGGTGTCCTGCGCCCAGCGCGCGGCGACCGAGCTCGAACGTGCCTGGGCGCAGTGGCGCGCGGGCCGGGACAGGGGCAGGGGTATCGACGTCGGCGCAGAATCCGTGGCCAGCTACGTCGCCCACTCCCTCGACCACCCGTGGGGCCGTCCCCGCGTCGTCCTCGGCCTCGACGCCGAGGACGCCCGGGAGCTCGCCGCGCTGCTGGAGCGGCAGGAGGTGGGCGAACACGTCTGGTGAGGAGCCGCTCTCCGCACAGGAGCCGCTCTTCACATAAGCGTCTGGTGAGGGCCCCGCTTGACGTAAGTTGGAACGCATGCGTGCTCTACCAGCGTCACTCCTCGCCGCCTGCGGCCTGATCGCCACCGCGTGCGGCGGCACCGACAGCGGTGGCGCCGCAGCAGGTCAGGCCGCCCGAGCAGCCGCGACGACCCCAGCCGCGGCCCCGGCGTCGGCGCCGACCCAGGCGAAGTCTCAGGCCCATGCCAAGCCTCAGGCGGTGGCCGGCCCGCTGGAGGGCAAGACCATCGTCATCGACCCTGGGCACAACGGCGGCAACTACCGCAATCCCACGGCCATCAACCGCAAGGTCAACGTGCTGACCAAGTGGAAGCCGTGTGACACGACGGGCACCGAGACGGCGAGCCACTACACCGAGGCCGCCTTCAGCTGGGACGTCGCCAACCGCATGGTCAAGATCTTGAAGGCCCGCGGCGCCAAGGTGAAGCTGACCAGGACCGACAACAACAGTGTCGGGCCGTGCATCACCCAGCGGGCCGCCATCGGCAACAAGGCCAAGGCCGACGCCGCGATCTCCGTGCACGGCGACGGCGCCCCGGCCGCCGACCACGGCTTCCACGTCATCATGCCGAAGAAGATCAACGGCCCGGTCGACCCCGTCGTGGCCGACTCGAGCAGGCTGGGCGTGGCCGTGCGCGACGCGTTCAAGAAGGGCACCGGTTTGCCCTACTCCACCTACATCGGCAGCAAGGCCCTCGACTACCGCAACGACCTCGGCGGCCTCAACCTGTCGACCGTGCCGAAGATCTTCATCGAGTGCGGCAACATGCGCAACGCGGGCGAGGCGGCCAAGTTCCAGGATCCCGCGTTCAGGCAGCGGATCGCGGTGGCGCTCGCCGACGGATTGCAGCACTATCTCAAAGCATGATTCCTCGCCCCAATCTGCTGAGCGATCTCTCCGCCTCCTACGAGCTGGCCTCGGGCGCGGCCGTCTCGGGGCCCGCTGACCTGGTCGACGCCGTACGCCTGGCGCTCCCGGTGCTCGACCTGCGGCCGGGCGACGCGGGAGCCGTCGACCTGCGGCACGACCCCGCCCTCGGGCCGGAGGCGTACCGGCTGGTCGTGGGGTCGCGCGGAGTGGAGATCACGGCGGGTGACCGGGCGGGCGCCTTCTACGCGGGACAGTCGCTGCACCAGTTGCTGCCGCACGCGTCCTACCGTTCCGCGTTCTCGGCCGAGGCGGCGTGGATCGTTCCCGGGGTACGCGTCGAGGACGCTCCCCGCTTCTCGTGGCGTGGGCTGCACCTCGACGTGGCCAGGCACTTCTTCCCCAAGCGGGAGGTGCTGCGCCTGGTCGACCTGATGGCGATGCACAAGCTCAACCGCCTCCACCTGCACCTGGTCGACGACCAGGGCTGGCGGGTGGAGAGCAGGGCCTACCCGAGGCTGCACGAGGTGTCGTCGCACCGCTCGCGCACCGCGGTCAACCACTACCGCGAGCCCAACGCCTACGACGAGATCCCGCACGGCGGCCACTACTCGCTCGACGACCTGGCGGAGATCGCCGCCTACGCGCGGGCCCGCGCCGTCACCGTCGTGCCGGAGATCGACGTGCCGGGGCACGCCCAGGCGATCCTGGCCGCCTATCCGGAGTTCGGCTCCTCCGATGAGGACTACCAGGTGCTGGAGCGGTGGGGCATCACGCCGGCCATCCTGTCTCCCATGCCGCCCACAGTGGAGTTCCTGACCACGATCTTCGACGAGTTGATCGGCGCCATCGGCGAGACCCCCTACGTGCACATCGGCGGCGACGAGGTGGTCCTCGACCACTGGACCGCCTCCGCAGAGATCACCGCCTACCGCGACTCGCTGGGCCTGTCCTCCATGGGCGAGTTGCAGGCGTGGTTCCTGCGCCGGCTGGCCGACGTGCTCGCAGAGCGCGGCGCGCGGGCGGTCGTGTGGGACGAGGCGTTCGTCAGCGGCGAGCTGCGGCACGACACGCTGGTGATGCCGTGGCGCGGGATGAGCGTCGGCCGCCGGGCCGCCGCGGCGGGCCACGAAGTGATCGCGACACCGGTGTTCCCGCTGTACTTCGACTACGCAGAGTCGGCGTCGGCCGACGAGCCCGTGGCGATCGGCGACGCGATCACGGTCGCCGACGTCGCGGCCTTCTCCCCCGCCCCGGACGACTGGTCCGAGGAGGAGCGGTCGCGGGTCGTCGGGGCGCAGGCCCAGCTCTGGAGCGAGCGCATCCCTGACCCCCGCACGCTCGACTACCGGGCGTGGCCGCGGGCGTGCGCCCTGGCGGAGGTGGCGTGGTCCGGCTCGGCGGGGACCGACTTCCCGGCCCGCCTGAGCGAACATCTCGGCCGGCTCGACGCGATCGGGGTGGAGTACCGGCCGCTGGACGGTCCCAAGCCGTGGCAGCGGCGCAGGCCTCACCGGCCGGCCGCCGTACGCGTGGCCGACGTCATGACGCGGCTGGACTCGATGACCCACGACGCGGAGTCGACCAGGCCCAGCGTGTGAGCGGTGGCCCTCACATCTCCAGGACCATGGTCATGAAGGCCAGCAGGTCGGCCCGGCGACGGAACGGATTGCGGTAGAGCGCGGGGCCGCCCTGCCTGATCCGCAGCGCCTCGCGCACGATCCGGTGCCAGCGCTCGTGGAAGGCCTCCAGCGCGTATTCGCCGGCGGCCGACTTCGACGTCACCTCGCCCACCGCGAGCGTCTGGCGCAGGCGGGCGATCCCGAGCACTCCCCACGCGGTCTGGTAGTCGCTCAGCGCGGCCACGCCCGGCCAGGAGATCCGCCGGGCACTGCGCTGAACCCACCTGGTCCAGTACGTCGCCAGGTTCTCCCGGGTCGTCCGGGCGAGCGTGTCCCAGTCGGTGTGGATGCCGAGCTGAGCCGCCGCCGGTCCCCGGACCGCCACTCCGCTCTGGGCGAGTACGTGCCAGGTGACCAGGTGCCGCTCGAACCGTCCCGACTCGGTCAGCCGCCATTCGCGCACCGACGGGCCGTCGGGTGCCTGGGCCGGGTCCTTGCGCAGGTCGTCCCAGGTCACGTAGAGCCCGTCGAAGTGCGGCTTGGCCCCGGTGGGCTTCAGCTCGGCGTGGATCGTACGAAGGGCCGCGGGATCGGGCGACCGGCTGGTCACGGCGACGAAGTCGATGTCGCTCAGCTGCGGCCGGTAGTCGCCCAGCGCGATCGATCCCTGCAGGTACAGCCCCTCGACCAGACCGGGCGCGTGGCGATCGGCCAGCGCGAGGTAGTCCCGGCACAGACGCGAGGGGATGTCAGGCAGATCATCGAGCATCCGGGAACCCTAGCAACGCCGGGAAACGCATGCTGTCGCGTTTCCGGGATCGCAGTTTTCAGGCCACGCGCTTCACACCGTACGTTTTCACCTCGCGCGTCTCAGGCCGTGCGGCCGATGGCTTCGGAGATCGAGGTGAGGCCGTGGCGGCGGACGCGGCGGGCCAGCTGCCGGTGGATGCGCGCGGCCCAGAACGGCCCGCCGTAGATCCACCCGGTGTAGCCCTGGACCAGGGTGGCCCCGGCGAGCAGGCGTTCCCACACGTCGTCGACGTCCTCCACGCCGCCCACGGAGACCAGAGTGAGCCGGTCGCCGACGCGGGCCCGCAGCCGGCGCAGCACCTGCAGGGAGCGGGCCTTGAGCGGGCGTCCCGACAGCCCGCCGGTCTCGCCGCCGTGCCGGATCGTGGTGTTGGTCGCGATGATCCCGTCGAGTCCCAGCTCCAGCGCCAGGTCGGCGACGGCGTCGACGTCCTCGTCCGCGAGGTCGGGCGCGATCTTCACCAGCAACGGGGTACGGCGCGGGGTGCCGTCCGCGACCAGCTTGACCGAGGCGAGCAGCGGGCGCAGCAGCGACACGGCCTGGAGGTCGCGCAGCCCAGGCGTGTTGGGCGAGCTCACGTTGACCACGAGGTAGTCGGCCAGCGATGCCAGCTCCTTGGCGCTGGCCACGTAGTCGGCGACGGCCTCGGACTCGGGCACCACCTTGGTCTTGCCGATGTTGACCCCGACCACGACCGGGATTCCCCGGGTGCGGCGCAGGCGGCGCGCGGCGGCGGCCGCCCCGGCGTTGTTGAACCCCATCCGGTTGATGACGGCCCGTCCCGGCACCAGCCTGAACAGCCGGGGCCGGGGGTTGCCCGGCTGGGCGTGCGCGGTGATGGTGCCGACCTCGACATGGCCGAAGCCCAGGGCGGCGACGCCCTCGGCGCATGCGGCGTCCTTGTCGAACCCGGCGGCCAGGCCGAGCGGTCCGGGGAAGTGCACGCCGAACGCGCTGACGCGCAGAACCGGGTCGTGCGGCGCGAGCGCTCGATGGAGCAGCCGCTTGAGCAGGGGTAGCGCCGAGAGCAGCGCGAGGGCCCTGACAGTCAGATGGTGCACGGCCTCGGCGTCGAAACGCCGCAAGACCTGCGTGAACACGAGGCGATACATCAGGGGTCAGGCTATCAATCGCCGGACCTCGCGGCGGAGACGCCCTATATTGACCGACATGGCGCAGCTCAAGATCTACGGTCGGCGGGACGTGTGGGCCGGGCGGCAGCGAGAGCTCTCGGACCTGCTGCACTCCTGCCTGGTGAGCGCGTGGGGGTTGCCGGAGGACAAGCGGTTCCACCGGTTCCTGCTGCTCGACGCCGAGGACTTCGTGTGCCCGCAGCGCGGCCCGAACTACCTGATCATCGAGGTGGTCTGCTTCACCGGCCGCAGCGACGACGCCAAGCGGGCGCTGATCCGGACGATCTATGACAGATCTCAGCTCGCCGCCGAGGACGTGGAGATCACGATCATCGAGATGCCCAAGGTCAACTGGGGCATTCGCGGGGTTCCGGCGGACGAGCTGGCGCTGCCGTACAACGTGGAGGTCTAGGTTCGGGCGAGCGCACTCGGCCGAGTCCTTGACCCAGGGGCGAGGTTCAGGGGTGGAGTTGGGCGGACGGTATGGTCCGACTCATGAGCACTCACTATGACGTCGTCGTTCTCGGCGCGGGTCCCGGAGGGTACACGGCCGCGGTCCGCGCCGCCCAGCTCGGGCTGCGCGCAGCGGTCATCGAGGAGAAGTACTGGGGTGGCGTCTGCCTGAACGTGGGCTGTATCCCGTCCAAGGCACTGCTGCGCAACGCCGAGCTCGCGCACATTTTCCACAACGAGGCCAAGACCTTCGGCATCAGCGGCGAGGTCAGCTTCGACTACGGCGCCGCCTTCCAGCGCAGCCGCAAGGTGGCCGACGGGCGGGTCAAGGGCGTCCACTACCTGATGAAGAAGAACGCCATCACGGAGTACGACGGCCGCGGCACGTTCCTCGACGCCAACACGATCCAGGTGAACGACGAGACGATCACCTTCGCCACCTGCATCATCGCCACCGGGGCCAGCACCAGGCTGATCCCGGGCACGTCGCTGTCGGAGCGGGTGGTGACGTACGAGGAGCAGATCATGACCGATCAGCTCCCCGGCAGCATCATCATCGCGGGCGCCGGCGCCATCGGCGTGGAGTTCGCGTACGTCCTGCACAACTACGGCGTCAAGGTGACGATCGTGGAGTTCCTCGACCGGATGGTCCCGCTGGAGGACGCGGAGGTCTCGGCCGAGCTGGCCAAGCGCTACAAGCGGCTCGGCATCGAGGTGCTCACCTCCACCCGCGTCGACGGCATCGAGGACACCGGCGCCTCGGTCAAGGTGACCGTCACCCGCGACGGCCAGCAGCAGGTGCTGGAGGCCGACAAGGTGCTGCAGGCCATCGGCTTCGCGCCGCGCGTCGACGGCTACGGGCTGGAGAAGACCGGTGTGGCCCTCACCGACCGGGGCGCGATCGCGATCGACGGCAGGTGCCGGACGAACGTGCCGCACATCTTCGCCATCGGCGACGTCACCGCCAAGCTGATGCTGGCGCACGCCGCCGAGTCCATGGGCATCATCGCGGCCGAGACGATCGGCGAGGCGGAGACCATGGAGCTCGACTACGTGATGATCCCGCGGGCCACGTACTGCCAGCCGCAGGTGGCCAGCTTCGGCTACACCGAGGCGCAGGCCCGTGACCTGGGCTATGACGTGAAGGTGGTCAAGTTCCCGTTCACCGCGAACGGCAAGGCGCACGGCCTGGGCGACGCGGCCGGCTTCGTCAAGATCATCAGCGATGACAAGTACGGCGAGCTGCTCGGCGCGCACCTGATCGGCCCGGAGGTGACGGAGCTGCTGCCCGAGCTGACGCTGGCCCAGCAGTGGGACCTCACCGTGCACGAGGTGGCGCGCAACGTACACGCCCACCCGACGCTCGGCGAGGCGGTCAAGGAAGCGATCCACGGCCTCTCGGGGCACATGATCAACATGTGACGGAACGGCGCTTACTCGCGGCTAACACCCGACCCGCCACGCTCGACCACATGCGAGTGCTTGTCGTGGAGGACGAGGAAGAGCTGGCCGACGCCGTCGCGCGCGGCCTGCGGCTGCACGCGATCGCCGTCGACGTGGCCTACGACGGGCAGGAGGCGCTGAACCTGGCCTCGTACGTCGATTACGACGTCGTCGTCCTCGATCGCGACCTGCCCGAGGTACACGGCGACGACGTCTGCGGCGAGCTGGCGAGCGCCAGCCGGATCCTCATGCTGACCGCCGCGGGGCAGGTCCGCGACCGGGTCGACGGGCTGTCCCTGGGGGCCGACGACTACCTGGTCAAGCCGTTCGCGTTCGCCGAGCTGGTGGCCAGGATCCGGACGCTGGCCCGCCGGTCGTCCCGGGCCGCGC
Organism: Nonomuraea aurantiaca; assembly: GCF_020215705.1. GTDB lineage: Bacteria > Actinomycetota > Actinomycetes > Streptosporangiales > Streptosporangiaceae > Nonomuraea > Nonomuraea aurantiaca. The sequence goes on from NZ_JAIWNB010000035.1 coordinate 60,415, forward strand.
CCGTGCCGCTGGAACGGGCCGGGATCCGGCTCGATCCCGGCCGCCGTACGGTGACCAGGGACGAGCGGGCGGTCGCGCTGAACCGCAAGGAGTTCGACGTCCTGGAGCAGCTGCTGCTGGCCGGAGGTGACCTCGTCACCTCCGCCGAGCTGCGCCGGCGCGTCTGGGACGAGCACGCCGGCCCGGGCACCGGCGTGCTGCGCGTCACGATCACGTCGCTGCGCAGGAAACTGGGCGCGCCGCTCGCCGTCCAGAACGTCCCCGGCAAGGGCTACCGGCTGTGACGCGGCCCCGGCCGTGGGACCGGCTCGGGCTGCGGATGCGGCTGGCCCTGTTGTACGGCGGGCTGTTCTTCGTCGCCGGATCGATGCTGCTCTGGGTCACCTACCTGCTGACCGCCCAGGCGATGAACACGCAGTTCGTCACCAAGTTCGGCGGCCGTCTGATCACCGGTACGGAGGACCTGCCGCCCGACGCCGACTCGCCCGTCAAGCAGGTGCGGGTCGATGTGGAGCAGGGCGCGGCCACCGTGCTGAGCGACATGCTGCGGTCCTCGGTCGTGATCATGATCGTGATCGGGGTCATCGCGTTCGTGCTCGGCTATCTGGTGGCGGATCGGGCGTTGCGGCCGTTGGATCGGGTGACGGAGACGGCGCGGCGGTTGTCGGAGAGTACGTTGCATGAGCGGATCGGGTTGCGGGGTCCGCAGGATGAGGTCAAGCGGTTGGCCGACACGTTCGACGCGATGCTGGATCGGTTGCATCGGGTGTTCGAGGCGCAGCGGCGGTTCATCGGTAATGCTTCGCATGAGTTGCGGACGCCGTTGGCGATCAACCGGACGATTTTGGAGGTGTCGTTGGAGGAGCCGGCGGCGTCGCCGGATTTGAAGGCGCTGGCTCGTGCGCTTTTGGGGACCAACGCCCGTTATGAGCGGTTGATCGAGGGGTTGCTGCTGCTGGCCCAGTCGGAGCAGGAGCTGACCGAGCGCAAGCCCGTGGAGCTGCCGCGGATCGTGCGGACCGTGCTGGAGCAGATCGAGCTCGCCTCCACGAAGCGGCACGTCACCGTGCACCAGGACGTGCGGCAGGCCGTGGCCGCGGGCGACCCGCTGTTCCTGGAGCGCTGCGTGTTCAACCTGCTGGAGAACGCGATCAAGTACAACGTCCGCGACGGCGACGTGTGGTTGCGTCTGCGGCAGGAGGGTGACGAGGCGGTGGTCGTGGTGGAGAACACCGGCCCGCAGGTGTCACCGTACGAGGTGGACGACCTGTTCGAGCCGTTTCGCCGGCTGCAGGGCGACCGGGTGCGGTCGGCGCGCGGGGCGGGGCTGGGACTGTCGATCGTCCGGGCCATCGTCGCGGCGCACGGCGGCACGGTGACGGCCGTGGGCAGGCCGGACGGCGGCCTGGCGGTGACCGTACGGCTGGCGGGCGCGGCTCACGTGACCGCCGACCGCGCACGAGGGCGGTCACTGGAGACCGCACCCTGAATGGTCAAAGAGCCTGGCGCGCTTCCTCCACCCAGCGCAGGACGCCCTGGGCGCCGGTGGTCTCGGCGATCTCGCCCGCCTCGTCGAGCACCTTCAGCGCCTGGTCGCGGTGGCCTTCCGCGGCGGTGATGTAGGCCAGGCCGATCAGGTTCGCGGCGACGCCGGGCAGGAAACCGAGCTCGCGGCGCAGGCGTACCGACTCCTCCAGTCGTCGGCGCGCCGGGGCCAGGCGGCCGGCGACGTGCTCGGCGATGCCCAGGTGCCGCAGCGCGTACGACATGGTCAGCTTGTCGCCTGCCTGGGCCGCGAGCTCGTGGGAGCGTTCGAGCATGGGGACCGCGGCGTCGTTGTCCCGCCGGACGACCTGGTGGAAGACGCCGATCCAGAACAGCGCCTCGCCCTCGCCGCGCACGTCGCCGAGGGTCCGGTAAAGCCGCGCGGCGCGCTCGAACAGCTCCTGTTCGCTCGGGTCCTCCTCGCCCTTGTCCAGGAATCGCCCGTGAACGAGCCGGCCGCGGGCCAGGGCGAGATCCGCCTCGACCGCGTCCAGGTCCCGGTCGGCCGTCTCCAGCGCCGTGGCATCGCCGTCGAAGACGGCCCGCTCGTACAGCACCCTGGCCCGTTCGATCCGTTCGTCCACACTCATCCCCCGCCCTCGGCTGCCTCGCGGTCGAGGGTATAGGTGGCCGCGCCGGCTGGGCGGCAGGTCGTCCGGAAATTTCGTGATTGGCGTAACAACGAAGATGCTCAGACCACTTCCTGGTGTCAGAAGAACCATGTCCGGGATTAAGGGGCTGAGGCGGTGACGGATGATTCGCACCGGTTCACCAGCATGTACGACGAATGCCGACAACGCGTGTGGGCGTACGTGGTCAGTCGCGCGGGCCGGCAGGTGGCGGACGAGGTGGTGAGCGAGACGTTCGCGGTCGCCTGGCGGCGGCTGGACGACGTACCGGAGCCGGCTCTGCCCTGGCTGCTCGGAGTCGCGCGCAACGTCCTGCGCGACAACATCCGCGCGGAGATCCGGCGGGAGGCCCTGAACGGGGAGCTGCGGGCCTGGACCGAGGGCGACGTGGCCGACCAGGTGACCGAGCGGCTCGGCGTGCTGCGCGCGCTGGCCGAGCTGCCGGAGGACGACCGGGAGGTCCTCCTCCTGATCGCCTGGCAGGGCCTGTCCCCCAAGGACGCGGCTCATGTCATCGGCTGCTCGTCCGCCGCCTTCCGCGTACGGCTGCATCGCGCGCGCAAGCGGCTCAAGCAGGCGATGGAACCGGCGGGACAGCCCCGGCCCCGCGTGCCGAACCTCAGCGAGGAGTGGTCATGAACCCCATCGACGAACTACGGGCCGCCCGGCCCGCGCACCTCGGCGACGCCCCGGTCGACGAACGCACCAGGGCCGCGGAGCTCTCGTACGCCATGTCCCGGCCGCGGCCGGCGCGGCGCAAGCGTAGAAACGTACGGCCGGTATGGGGTTTCAGCCTCATCGGCGCCGCGACCGCTGTGGCCGTCGTGGTCTCCAGCACTGGCGGCACGACGGCGCAGGCGCCCGTCCCGGCGCGGACGACGGTCACATCATCCACCCCCAAGGTGAAGCTCTCGGCTCGGGACATCCTGCTGACCGCCGCCGCGAAGGCGGCCCACCAGCCCGCCGGGACGGGCGCCTATTGGCACACCGTGTCCATGCGGCGAAGCCTGTTCGCGGTCGAGGGCGCCGGCTACCAGGTCATGGACCGGCAGCGAGAGGAGGGTTGGACGCCCAACGCCACCGGTGGGGACCAGTGGGGCAGCATCAAACCGCTCGGCGCGCGACCGGTCACCGCCGCGGACGAGGAGGCGTGGAAGCAGGCCGGCTCCCCGGCCGAGATCCCGGTCAAGGTGCCGGGCAAGCCACGCCCGATGATCCTCTCGACCTCTCCCCGAAAGGGGTTCACCGGCCACAGTCCCCTGGTCGACGGGGACAAGGTGTTCTGGCTCGGCCGGAACGTCACCATGAAGGACCTGCGCGGCCTGCCCTCCGACCCGGCCGAGCTCAAGGCGTGGCTGCTGCGCTCGTACGAGGGGCACAGCACCGAGTCCAGCAGCGACCCGATGGCGGCCGACCCCTGGCTCTTCACCGTGAGCATGGGGTTGATCATCGACATGCCGGTCACACCCCAGGTACGCGGCGCCGCCTTCCGGATGCTCGCCGACCTCGACACCGTCGACGTCATCGAGAACGTCACGGACGCGGAGGGCCGCCAGGGCACGGCCGTGGCGATCGAGGAGCACACCAAGGGCTTGGGCGTCGTGGAGAACCGGTTGGTCTTCGACCAGGCGACCGGGCGGGGCCTGGCCAAAGAGAACGTCGTGGTGAAGCCCGTCGGCCTCACGAGCGCCTTCGAACCCGGCACCGTGTGGAACTCGGAGGTCGTACTGGAGGCCGGCTGGACCGACAGCAAGCCGTCCTCCTGAATCCGCTGCCATGACCGCCTCTGCCCGCTTGGGCGGGGGCGGTGAGCATGCGGAGGCGGCCGGATTCTGTCGGTGCCACGGGGAACAATCGACGCATGGAGCTACCGAAGATCGTTTCCGCCGAAGAGTGGCAGCAGGCCCGCGATGACCTGCTCAAGGCCGAGAAGGAGGCCACCCGCACGCTGGACGCGCTCGCCGCGCGGCGGCGCCGCCTCCCGATGGTGAAGTTCGCCAACGACTACCCGTTCGACACGCCGACCGGGACGAAGACCCTGCTCGACCTGTTCGAGGGCCGCCGGCAGTTGGTCGTCTACCAGTTCATGGACAACGGACCGGACGACTACTGCCCCGGCTGCACCGGCTTCACCAACAACGTCCCGTCGACCGGGCTGGCCCACCTGGGCGACCGCGGAGTCACCTGGGTCACCGTGTCCAACATGCCGCTCGCCCAGATCGAGGCCTACAAGGCACGGATGGGCTGGACGCTGCCGTTCGTCTCGTCGCACGGCACCTCGTTCGCGGCCGACAGCGGCGCGGGTGGCGGCTTCCTGCTCAGTGTGTACCTGCGCGACGGCGAGGACGTCTACCAGACGTATTCCACCGGCTCCCGGGGCGTGGACCGCCTCGTCTTCCACCACAGCATCCTCGACCTCACCCCCTACGGGCGGCAGGAGGACTGGGAGGACTCCCCGGCCGGCTGGCCGCAGCACCCCACATACGGATAGTGGGCCAAGGAGCAGTTCGACGGGCCGACCATGACCCGTGACCACCGCTACGACATCTGGGCCGCGCCGAACGGCTCCCGCGCATCGGGCCGACAAGCCTCAGTGATGGCTTGGGGGTCCCAGTAGAACGGACGGCATTCCAACATGCGTCCGTCCCGCACGGTGATCACTTGCATGATCAAGGTGTCGACCTGCTTGCCGGTGGCACGAGCCCGGAAGCGCACCCGATTCCGCACGATGACCATGTTCGCATCCCCCCAATGCTCTTGTTCCAAGAACTCCATCGACTCCCAGACTTCACTGAAAACGGCCAGGAACCGCTCCATCTCGTCATGTCCGCGCCAGACCCCGGTCCCGGTGAACGGCAGTCCTGGGGCCTGGTGCAGCACCACTTCCGGGTCCAGGAGAGCAGCCACGGGTTCGTAGCTGGTCTTACCGAAACCACCTGCGGCTACGTACGCGGCTTCGGCCGCGTAGAACCTCTCCATAACCGTCCATGCCTCGACAGCGCGCTGTCGGCCTGACCGCTCCCCGCCAACCGGGAGCTCTGACGTCTTCACCATGCTCATGACCGGAGCATCTCTCGCATCCCTGGTTTCCCGCTGGCGCGAATCGGACTTCGCACCGAGCTCCACCCGCGCCGCCGGTCGGCGTGAAAGTTTCACCGTTGGTTGACGGGCATGACGCCACACCTCATGATCATGTTGCCGCCTGGCAGGAGGGGGCGTCGAGTGAATGCCGCTACCCATGGCGAGGTGCACCGATGCCGAGATTCGTATTACGAGCCGCGTCCGCCGTCCTGCTGACGCTGACCGCCCTGAACGTCCCCGCGGCGCACGCCGACGAGGTCACCCCGGTCACGGTGACCGTCAACGCCCGCGCCGCGCTCGCCACCGTCCCGGAGACCGGCATCGGCAGCAACCATGCCATCTGGGACACCAATCTGGGCACCAACGAGACCGCCGACCTGCTCAAGGACGCCGGGGTGAAGCTGCTGCGCTATCCCGGCGGCTCCTACTCGGACATCTACCACTGGGCCACTCACACCGCTCCCGGCGGCTATGTGGCGCCCAACACCGACTTCGACACCTTCATCCGTGGTGTGCGCCGCACCGGGGCGCAGGCGATGGTGACCGCCAACTACGGCACCGGCACCGCCGACGAGGCCGCGGCCTGGGTACGTCAGGCCAACGTCACCAAGGGCTACGGCATCAAATACTGGGAGATCGGCAACGAGAACTACGGCAACGGGCACTACGGCGCCGCCTGGGAGGCGGACGATCACGCTGACAAGAGCCCGGCCGAGTACGCCCGCCATGTCGTGACATATGCGGACGCCATGAAGGCGGTCGACCCCACCATCAAGATCGGCGCGGTGCTGACCACGGCCGCCAACTGGCCCGACGGCATAGTCGCTGACGGCGACGACGGCACCTGGAACAAGGTCGTCCTCTCGATCGCCGGACCGAAGATCGACTTCGTGATCCTGCACTGGTACCCCGGCGCCCTCGACAAGGCCGCCCACGTACCCGACATGATCCAGCTCACCCGCCAGCAGATCGCGAAGTACGCCGGGCCCGGTTCTGAGCGGATCGGCATGGCCATGACCGAGTTCAACACCGGGTCCAGCAGCGCCGGCACCACCACCCAGCCCGGCGCGCTGGCCGCCGCCGACGCCTACGCGACGCTCCTGGCGAACGGAATCTTCACGGTCGACTGGTGGAACGTCCACAACGGCATCGGCAACGTCACTCAGGTCGAAGGACAGACCGATTACGGGGACTTCGGCCTGCTGTCGAGCGCTACGTGCACCTCTGACGGAAGCGTCTGCGAGCCTCCGCTGAACACCCCCTTCGCGCCCTACTACGCGCTGCAGATGATGAGCAAGTTCGCCCGCCCCGGCGACCAGTTCATCCGGGCCGCGACCGGCCAGGCGAAGGTCACCGCGCACGCCGCCCGCCGCCCCGACGGCGACCTGGCCGTCCTGTTGATCAATACGTCGTCCGACACGTCCTACCCCGTGACCATCGGCTACTCCGGCTTCAGCCCGGCGTCGGGGGCGCCGACCGTACTGAGTCACACCAACGGCGCCACGAGCATCACCGGTTCGACCGCGGGCAGCGCGACCAGCCAGACGCTCCCGCCGCTGTCGATGACCACCCTCGTGCTGCACCCCGCCACGCCCCAGACCGGCCGTCCAGGCGCGCCAGGGCAGCCGACCGCCACCGACGTGACGGACCGTACCGCCACGATCTCCTGGCCCGCCGCCTCCCCCGGCGCCCGCTCGATCGCCAAGTACGAGCTCCACCGCCAGAACGGAGCCATCACCGAGCAGCTCGGCGAGACCACCGGCACCTCGCTCACGGTGCGTAACCTCAAGCCGGGCACCCGCTACACGCTCAACGTGATCGCCCGCGACGCTGGCGGCGGCGTCTCGTGGGCCTCCCCGCCGCTGACCTTCACCACGGGCACCCCCGCTTCGAGCTCCTGCACGGTACGGCTGACCGTCCAGTCCGACTGGGCCAGCGGCTACGTCGGCGCCGTCGACATCACCAACAACGGCGCGCCGATCAATGGCTGGACCCTGGCTTTCACCTGGCCCAGGACCTGGCAGAGCCTGGGCAGCGGCTGGAACGCCACCTGGACGCAGGACGGGCCGGACGTCAAGGCCGTCAACGAGCCGGGGAACGGCTCGCTACCGACCGGAGCGTCGACCACGATCGGCTTCGTCGGCAACTACAGCGGCCCGAACGTCCTGCCGGGCGTCTTCACCCTCAACGGAACCGTCTGCACTACCCGCTAGGGCAGTGACTCCAGGGTCCCCAGGTGCTTCGTCCCACGGACCGTCTCGATCTCTGTGACGGTCCGTGGTGGCTAGGGTCCCTTGGAGGGAAACCCCCTCCGGGGGTGGGGAAGAAGCCCGTCCGTGGTGGCTGGGGGTCCTCGGAGGGAAACCCCCTCCGGGGGCGGAGCCGAGGATGACGGCCCGTAGTGGCTGGGGACCCTCGGAGGGACGCCCCCTCCGAGAGGTAGCGTCCGGGCCTGCTCTAGAAGACGTGGTCGTTGGCGACCTCGCCGGAGCGCGGCTCGATGCGGTCGACCACCTGCTCGCTCCATGACCGCATGACCGCGGCCTGCTCGGGCGTGAGTGAGTCGAGGAAGTAACGGCGGATGTTGCCGGCATGCTCGAGGATGGCGCTCTGTGCGACCTCGCGGCCCTTGGCGGTCAGCCCGATCCCGGTGCGGCGACCGCCGGCCCCGCTCTGGGTCGGCTCCACGAGGCCGCGGTTCTCCATGCGTGTCAACTGGTGCGAGACGCGGCTCTTCTCCCAGGCGAGTGACTCGGAGAGCTCGCCCACGCGCATCTCGCGGCCGGGAGCCTTCCACAGCGTCACCAGCACGCTGAACTCAGCCTTTGAGATGCCGCAGTCGCGCTGCAGACCACGCTCGAACTCCCGGGCGAGCAGACGCTGCGCGAGCATCCAGGTGTGCCAGAGCTCCCACTCCTCGGGTTCCAGCGTACGAGTCTCCGCCATGGCGGGAATCATACCGGGCAGGCGAGTTGACGCGTCAACTTCGCAGCCCTAGAGTTGACGCGTCAACTCTCTCGAAAGGGCGTCATGGCACTCCGCATTGGCATCATCCTCGGCAGCACACGACCCGGACGCCGAGGCGAGCAGATCGCCTCCTGGGTGCTCGACACGGCGCGCGCTCACGCCGGCGCCGACTACGAGCTGATCGATCTCGCGCACCACCGCCTCGGCAACCTCGACGAGGGCGGCAATCCAAACCTCCAGCAGTACGAGCACGCGCACACCCGCGAATGGTCCGCACTGATCGACGGTTTCGATGGCTTCGTGTTCCTTGTCCCGGAGTACAACCACTCCTTCCCCGGCGCACTCAAGAACGCGCTGGACTACGTATACCGGGAGTGGAACGACAAGGCCGCCGGCATCGTCAGCTACGGCGGTTGGGCCGCTGGGGTCCGAGCCGCCGAGGCCCTCAGGCTCGTACTCGCCGAGCTCCAGGTGGCCACGGTCCGCGCGCAGCCCGCCGTCCCCCTGATCCCCACATTCTCGACCGGCGCTTTCGTCCCCGGGGAAGGTCTCGACGTCGCGGTCCGCGGCATGCTCGACCAGGTGATCGCCTGGGCCGGCGCGTTGCGCGGAGTGCGCGAGGCCAGGCCGGAGACAGGCGCGGCGGCCTGAGGTCCTGTCGCGCTAGTCAGCGCCCGGGGGCCGCCCCACGCCGGCGGTCCCCGCGCTTGCCCGGACGGGGTCCTCCTCGGGTTTCCAGAGGCGGGTCGACACCTTCGCCCCAGAGACCGGCAAGCGTCGCTCTCAGGTTCCCCGGCGACGACTTCCTTGACGTCGCCCTCGGCTGGTCGAAAGAGGGTCCCTTCCTGGTCCGCGGCGGCTACAGCGAACGCGTCTATTACTTCGACCTGGCGACGGGCAGACTCTGGAGACGCAAGGCGTGAGCCACCAGGCGATCACCGCCCGCGCTGGTCAGCGGCGGCGGTGGGCGGCGCAACTGACGCAGGTCTTGGCGGCCGGGAGGATCATCAGGCGCTCGATGGCGATGCGTTGCCCGCATTTCGCGCAGATCCCGTAGGTGCCGTCGTGCAGCCGCTCGAAGGCCAGGTCCAGATCGACGAGGTGTGTCTGGGCTTGGTCGAGCAGGGCCATGATGTGGGCCCGCTCGAAGGCGGTGGATGTCCCCTCAGGGTCGTGCTCGTCGTCGGGGGCCGACTGCGCCGACGACTGGGCGATCTCGTCCCGATCATGGCCCAGCATGGCGATGCGGGTTGTGGTCCTTTGACGGTCGGCGTCGAGCAGCTTTCGGATGGCCGCCTGCTCTGAGGGGGAAAGCGCGGCGTCCCGGTGTTGTGTGGTCATCACGGTCCCTCACCTTCCCTACCAGCGTACGCGCGGTGTCCCCCATCCATGCCTGACGACCGCGGTGACCCAGGTCCCCAAGGCTTCGCCAAGCCTCCATCGTGCCGTCTTAGGCTGGCGAAATACGGTGTGGTTGACTTATTGCGACCAAACGACCACTCTGTGTAGGGAGCACTTGCTCATGGATCTCACCATCGCCAGCATCCGCGTCGCGCGTAACGCCGATGGGCGCCTGGAGGCGTTCGCCCGGGGCGCCGACAGCACGGTGACGCACGTATGGCAGCTCAGCCTCAACGGTGACTGGGGCGAATGGCGCAGCCTCGGCGGCACGTTCGGCACCCCTCCGACCGTCTTCCGCAACGCCGACGGATGCCTGGAGGTGTTCGCCCCGGACACCGAGGGCCGTGTGCTGAACAAGCGGCAAGACTCCCCCAACGGCAACTGGGAGGACCGTTGGAACGACCTCGGCGGCCAGGCTCTGGGCGGCGAGGTCGCGGTATTCCAGAACGCCGAAGGGCGACTGGCCCTGTTCATGCGCGGAGCCGACAGCACCCTGCAACACTGCTGGCAGACCATGCCGTACGGCGAATGGAGCGGGTGGAAGGACCTGGGCGGCGAACTCCGCAGCGACCCGGCGGTGTTCCAGACCGCGGACGGCCGGCTGGCCGTGTTCGTACAAGGCGGCGACGACACCTTGCAGTACATCTGTCAGGCCAACCGCTACGGCGCCTGGGGCGACTGGAAAGACCTCGGCGGCGCTCTGGCCGACACTCCGGCCGTGTTCCAGCGGGCCGACGGGGGGCTGGAGGTATTCGTACGCCGCTCCGACGACACCCTGTGGCACATCGGACAGACCACCGCCAACGGCGACTGGGGTGATTGGCACTGGCTCGAGGGCGGGAGCGCCACCGGCACCCCGGCGGTCTTCCAGGACATGCACCGCCGCCTCGTCGTCCTCACCCGGGGCACCGACTCCGCCGCCTGGCAGATCTGCCAGACCGCCACCGGCGGCTGGGGGCCGTGGAGCAGCCTCGATGGCGTGCTGGACAGCAACCCGATGCTGGCCGCCACCTACGACGGCCGTCTGGAGGCCTTCTACCTCGGCGACTACGCCCTGTGGCACAAGTGGCAGGAGGCGGACGGATCCTGGTCGCCCGAATGGAAATCGCTGGGCGGCAACGTGATCGGCTTCTGAATGCACGTGTACGTGCCTGCGCGGCCGGCGCAGGCACGTACATTCATCGTCGATGGCGCCGTCACGCTCCCGTGTAGGCGGCGATCCTCTGGAGGTCCCTCTCGGACAGCGGCTCCATCATGCCGGCGTGCTCCTGCGAGAAGCGCTCCAGGACCTTCTCCAAGTCCTCGATCGCCACGGTGATGTCGATGGACTCCAGACCCCGGCTCACCTCGACGCCGGCCGGGATCGGGACGGTCATGCTCTTCGTCTCCCCGTCATGCTCGCCCGGGAGGCCGAGGTTGGCCAGATTGGCGAAGGTGTCGCCGGCTCCGTTGATGTTGAGCAGGACGATCCCCGCCAGGGCCAGACCACCGAGGATGGTGACCAGGATCGTCCTGTCCGACGCGTTCACCGTCACTTCGATGTAGGGACCCAGTTTGACCGTCACACCCGCGGGAACGTTGGTCGCCTGCGCCTGGATGGTGGAATGCGTGTTCGCACGCGAGCCTGGGGAGGACGCGACCTCCACAGGGGTGATGACGAGCTGGTCCTGTTCCGCCTGGGCGTACACATTGAACGCCTCTGTTATGTTGAATCTCCCGCGCTGCGGGATCATATAAGTGTTGGCCTTTGGCAGCTCGCCCCGGCCGGCCGGGAAGTGGATTCCCATCGGGGCGTCCCCTTGATTGGCCGCGTAGAGTTTTCCGTCTTCACCCACGAAGAAGATGGCCTGGCCGATCTCGGGATTCACCCCGGAACCCTTAGGACCGAGGTGAACGAGCGTGCCATTGCCGCCCTGCAGCATTCCCGCGATCTTGCCGATGGTCGTACCTATAGAGAGTGCGGTCTTCAGCCAGTCCATGACGAGCCTCCTTGACGGGTGATTTTTCCGGCGACGGCAGTGACAGCGGTTCCATTGACTCGCAAATGTCATGCCTCATATGCGGCCGAAGACTTCCATCCCGGATTTCCGCGATCTTCGGCACCATATAAGCCGAAAATATCAGGGCTGCCGGTGATTCACGGTCAGCCCGCCCGGCTCGCCTCTTCCTGGTTTTCGTAAGGTTTTCCCATCTATGCCCGGAGTCGCCATGGTCAGGCCCCGCAGCGTTGTTGACGATGTTTCCCGTACCATTCTATCGTTGTCTCTTACAGAGACAAGGTTAAGCACCTCGGGTGTGGTAGTCATGAGATCCACGAAGGAGGCCGGACAGAGAAGTTGGTGCATCATGACCGAGCACTACCTCGGCGGTACCGGCATCGCCGAAGCGCTGGGGGTCAGCCGGCACGCGGTGCACAAATGGCGCTCCCGCTATCCGAGCACTTCAAGCCACCCGTTTCCCGAGCCCGATGTCGAGATCGACGGGGTTCCCGGCTGGCGGGCTGATCGACTGGACGAGATCGTGCGGTGGCGCGACGGCCTGCCCGGCCGCGGCGCGGGCGGAGGTCGTCCTTCCGCCGCACGTCAGGAGTACCTCAGGCACGCGGCGGCACGCGGCCTGGAGCGGGGCGAGGCGCTGCGCGCCCTCCTCGCGTTCACCGAAGAGTTCCCCGAGATGACCGAGCCGGAAGTCTGCGCCTGGCTCATCGAGAAGTGGCGCGGCTAGCACGTCCTGGCGGCATCACAAGACCGGAAGGCGATGACGCATGCCCGAGATCGGCGGCAGCACCGCACCAGGATTCGAAGAAGTGCGTACGGCGTTCGCCGCCAATCTGGCCGGCGGCCAGGAAGTAGGCGCCGCGGTAGCCGTCTACCTGCACGGCCGGAAAGTCGTCGACCTGTGGGGCGGAATCGCCGATCCCGAGACCGGCCGCCCCTGGGAGCACGACACCCTTCAGGTCGTCTATTCCACCACCAAGGGCATCACGGCCGCCTGCGCGCACCTGCTGGCCCAGCGCGGCGAACTGGACCTCGACGCCCCCGTCGCCGACTACTGGCCGGAGTTCGCGGCGAACGGGAAAGACCGCATCCCCGTCCGCTGGCTGCTCACCCACCAGGCCGGACTGCCCGCGATCGAGCACCCGATCACCCCGGCGGAGGCGATCGCCTGGGACCCGATGGTGACCGCGCTGGCGGCCCAGCGTCCGGCGTGGGAGCCGGGCACCGACCACGGCTACCACGGGCTCACCTACGGCTGGCTGGTCGGCGAAGTCGTCCGCCGGGTGAGCGGCCGCAGCCTCGGCACGTTCCTCGCCGAAGAGATCGCCGGACCGCTCGACCTGGACCTGTGGATCGGGCTGCCGGCAGCCGAGCGGCATCGGGTCAGCCGGATCATCGCTGCCCCGCCGGACTTCGAGGCGTTTGCCCGCATCGACCTGGACGCCCTTCCCGAGCCCATGCGCGAGGTGATGGCGGCCTTCGCCGATCCGACGTCGTTGACCAGGCGGTCGATAGCCGTCGTCATGCCCCCGCTTGACCACAACGACCCCGCTGAGCAGTCCGCCGAGATGCCCGCGACCAACGGCATCTGCACGGCCCGCGCGCTGGCCCGCTTCTACGCCGCGCTCATCGGCGAGGTCGACGGGCAGCGCATCCTCTCCCCCGAGACCTTGGCGGCGGCGACCGCGGAGCAGGTCAGTGGTGTCGACCGCATCCTTCGGGTACCCGTCCGGATCGGCACCGGTTTCGGCCTGCCGACACCCGACGCCTTCTGGTACAGCCCGACCGCCTTCGGGTTTCCCGGCCGAGGCGGATCCCTCGGCTTCGCCGACCCGGCGACCGGGCTCGCGTTCGGCTACGTCATGAACCATCTTCAGGAAGGGGTGCCGGACCTGAGAGCCGCCGGCCTCTTCGACGCGGTCCAGCGCGCGATGTCGGTGATCCCGTCCCCAACTGATGGCTGACCTGCGCTGATAGCGGCCGTGTAGCGATCGTGTAGCCCCCGCGACGACAGTCGTTCCTGGCCCTTATCGGGGCAGGAACGAAGGGAGAAGTCATGGTCAAGACGGTCAGGTTCTACGCGCGTTACGTCGTCAGCGCCCTCTCCACCGCCGTGTTCAGCCTCAACGGCTGAGGCTCGGTCCCACGTGACGGTTCCTGGGAGCGGCTTCGTGCCGGCTCCCAGGAACCGTCGTGTTCCATGACCACCGCGCAAAGGATGGGACAGGATGTTCGGGACAGCCGCCCGGCAGTTGGGGTACGCCTGGTCGATGCTGGCGGGCCGCCGGTTCCGGGTGAAGGACGTGACCGCGCTGGTCGAAGACCTCCGCGCGACCTTGGAGGAGTTCGGATCCCCGGGTGAAGGCGCGGGCGAGATGCTGACCGCGCCCGACCCCGAGATGCAGCGGGACCTCGCCGCGCGCCGGCTCAGACGGACGGTACGGTTGACCGCGCGCGACACCCCCTACTACCGGCGGTGGTTCGAGCAGCACGGTATAGACCCGGGATCCATCACCCTGGAGTCCCTGGCCTCGATCGAGCCGACGACGAAGGCCGCGCTGCGTGACCTGCCGTCCGCGTTCGTCGCAGACGGGGCCCGCCCGGCCGTACTCGCCCAGACCACGGGCACGACCGGTGTGCCGACCATGGTCTGGTTCTCCCGCTACGAGATCGACCTGATGTCGGGCATGTCGGCCTTGGCGCTGATGCTCGCCGGTGGACTCCGCTCCGAGCATGTCTGGGCCAATTGCATCACCTCGCGGTCCATCGCCCAGATCCTCATCGAGCGGGCGGCGACCATGACCGGGGCGGCCTTCGTCCACGTAGGTCTCGTGGACCCCCGCGCCACGCTGGACCGGTTGGCGGTCCCGCTGCACGTCCCGGGCAAGCGGCCACAGATGACCCACCTCAACACGACGGCCTCGTACCTCGCGGCACTGGTCCAGGAGGCCGAGCGGGGCGGCTGGGACGCGAAGGACTTCGGCCTCGAAGAGATCCACTCCGGTGGCGAGGTCCTCACCGACGCGCTGAAGGAGCGGGCGGAGGCCATGTTCGGGGCTCGCGTCCTGGACAGCTACTCGATGACGGAGATCGCCCCCGTGGGCGGCCAGGTCTGCGGGCAGGGACACCTGCATCTCCCCACCGACCAGGGGCACGTCGAGGTCCTCGACCCCGAGACGTTCCAGCCGGCGGCTCCAGGGGCGCACGGTGTGCTGGTGGTGACGCCGTACACCACGTACCGCGACACGACCCTGCTGCTCCGCTATGTCACCGGCGACATCGTCAAAGTGCTGCCCGAGAGCGAGCAGCCTGCCTGCGAACTGGCCGCCGTACCGGCGACCTCGCGGGTCCTCGGCCGGCTGTCACCCTCGTCCATCACCACGCGCGACGTGCTGGACCTCCTCCAGGCGGAGCGCGAGATCCCGCTCCCGACGCGATACGTGCTGGAGGAGACCCGGTCGGGACCGGCGTTGCACGCCGTGGCCGGCAACGTGAGCCGCGCGCTGGTGTCCCGGCTGGAGGAGCGCGCGGCCGACCTGAAGCTGCCCCTGCAGGGCATTGAGCTCGTCGATGATCCGGCCGCGCTTCCCGGCCTCTGCCGGGTCCGCGCGGACCTGCGGGAGCACACGTTCGAGCACTTCACGGCCACCGAGTCCGCCCGGACGGGCAAGTCGGCCCTGCGGGCGGCCGCGGAGGCGGTCGCCGAGATGGGAGTCCGATGAGCGCCCTGATGACCGAGGCGGTCCTGCGCGGGCTGGTCCTCTACCTGCTCATCCTGCTGACCATGGGTGTCGCGGCGAGCTACTTCGCCAGGGTGACGATGCCACGCCCGCCGGTCGGCAGGTTCGTCTGGACCGACATCTGGATCATGGTCGTGGCGCTCGTCGCCATGCCGTTCGCCTATATGCACATGCCGATCGGGCTCGTCGTCACGATCTTCGGTGTGGTCGTCTTCACCGTGTCGCAGCTCGTCCTGTCGCCGGTGCTGGGCGGCCGGAACGCCGCGCTGGTGGCCGCCCTGCTGTGCGCGGCGGACGTGGCCGCGTACTTCGCGCAATGGCCGGCGGCTGTGCTCGTCGTCAACGACCTCACGATGATCCTCCTCACGGTCGGGGTCGCCAACATGTGGGCGCAGACGGGGATGCGGGCCGCCCACGTGGCGGGGCTGGCCGCCGCCCTGACCGTCTATGACGCCCTTGCCACAGGGGTGAGCTCTCTGACGGCTGATTTCGTGTCCCGGGTCGAAGGGTTGCCGTTCGCCCCGATACTCGCCACCGGCTACGGGCCGGTGTCGAGCCTGGCCGGTCTCGGCGACTGCCTGATGCTGGCCGTGTGGCCGCTGGTGGCGGCCAAGGCGTACGGCAGGGCCGCCGGCTGGTGGGCCGCCGTGGTCGAGGGAACGTTGCTGCTGGGCCTGACACTCGCCGTCCTGCTCACCGACCTGGAGTTCGTACCGCTGCTCCTGCCGCTGGGGCCGCTGATCGTGGGACAGCACCTGTTCTGGCGGCGCCGCGAGCGGGCTCGCGCGCTGCGCGGCGGGCCGGAGCGGGTCGAGCTCGCCCAGGCGCTGGAGGATCTCCCCGCTGACGCACGCTCCTGGGTCGCGCTGCACGAAGGGGCCGTCGTCGCGACAGGGAGCGCGCCGGGTACGGCCCGGCGGGCGGCGCGGCAGGCAGGCGTCACAGCCGTGCCGGTCGTACGGGGAACAGGCGGCTGAGTCACCCGGCGGACACCTGGCGAGGGGGCCTCCGCACGGCGGCGAGGAAGGCGCTCACCTCCGCCGCTTCCGCGGAGTCGACGCTGTAGAAGATGGTCAGCGCCTCGCTCCAGACGGCCACAGCGGCGTCCGGGTCACCGAGATCGGCATGGACCCGGCCGATCTCGCGCAGGACTCGGGCCCGCCAGAGCGGCATCTCCCGGACTCCCAGCACGTCAAGCGCGTGTGTCAGGTGCCGCAGCGCCTCTCGTGGTTGACGACGCCGGAAGGCGACCTCACCGAGCGCGTAAGCCGTGAGCGTCTCACCGTACGTATCGCCGAAACGCGCGAAGCTCCGCCCGCAGTGCGTGAGCGTCCGCACCGCGTCGTCGAACCGGCCCACCGCGCCCAGTGCCTCCCCCAGCCGGCGCTCCGTCAAGGTGGTGATGATCGGATAGCCATGCCGCCGGCTGAGCTCCAGACTCTCCTCATAGCGCCGGATCGCCTCCGCCACCTCGCCCTTGCTGTAGTGGGTGATGCCCAGGGCCCGAAGCAGGATCGCCCGGGGGTACGCGGTACGGGCTCCGCTCGCCAGCTCCAGCCCCCGACGGCAGACCTCGGCGGCCTCGTCGTGATGGCCGAGCTCAAGGTGAATCGAGGCCCGGTGGATCAACGCGCTGAGCAGCCCGCCGTGATCGCCCAGCTCCTCGAACAGATCGACCGCGCGCGTGGTGCGCTCCAGAGCCTCCTCGAAGTCCGCGAACACATGCCGGCAGATGCCGAGGCCGCTGAGCGCGTACGCGGTGGAGTGCCGGTCGCCCATGCGCTCGAACGGCTCGAGCAAGGACTGGAACTCCAGCAGCGCCTCGCCGAACATCCCACGCTCCACCATGAGATCCGCCCGCAGCAGCCGGGTGGTCAATATCGCCGGGGTGAGCTCCAGCCGGGTCGCGGCGGCGATGACGGCATCATGAACCCGGGTGGCCTGGTCGAAGAAGCCGTGGATGCGTAGATAGGCCGTCAGATGGTAGGCCAGCTCGCACGCGAGGGCGGGTCTGTCCAGCGCGGCCGCGAGCTCGACCACCGCCACCATGTTCCCGCGCTCCTCCATCAGCCACCCGGAGTCGCACTCCCCTGCCGCCGGGCGGGACTCGCCAGCGCTCGGCGTAGGAGCGCAGGGCAGGGGGAGGTCGCCGACGGCCGCCGTCACCCGGTCGAGGCTCTCGCGGACGAGCCGGAGCAGGGCCGCGCGCCGCTGCGTCTCGCTGTCCTCCGCCTCGGCCTGTTCCCGCGCGAACGCTCGTAACAGATCGTGCAGCCGATATCGCAGACCTCCCGCGGCGCAGGGTTCGGGCCCGTTCACCAGACCGGCGACCACCAGGGCTTCCAGCGCGCGATCCGCCACGTCCCGGGACTCCCCGAGCAGCGCCGCCGCCGCCCACTCGGGCACGCTTTCCAGGCCGCACAGTCCGAGCAGCCGGAACGTCCGCCGCGCCACGGCGGTGAGGGCGTCGTAGCTCACGGCGAAGTTGGCGCGAACGGTCTGCTGGCCCAGAGCCAGCTCGTCCAGGCGTCGGCGAGTGTCCTTCAGGCGGGCCGCGAAGTCGGACAGCGGCCAGGCGGGCCGGGCGGACAGTCTCGCCCCCGCGATGCGGATCGCCAGCGGCAGGCGGCCGCAGGCTCTCAGAATCGACGCCGCCGCCTGCGGCTCCGCGCGCACGCGGGCCTGTCCGGCCGTACGTTCGAGCATCTCCACCGCGTCGTCCTCGCCGGGTACGTCCAGCGAGATCGCCTGAGCGCCGGGAAGGGCGAGCTGCGCGCGTGAGGTCACCAGGACCGCGCCCCGCGCCGTGCCCGGCAGCAGCGGCGACACCTGCGCCTCATCTGCCGCGTCGTCGAGGATGATGAGGATCTCGCGGTCCGCGAGGCGGGACCTGTACAGGTTGGCGCGCTCTTCGAGGGTGTCGGGGAGCGCGCTCCCGTCCACGCCGAGTGCTCTCAGCAACTCCCCGAGAATGCGCAAGGGATCGCGCGGGGCGGGCGAGGCCGCGCCGAGGCGTACGTAGAGCTGACCGTCGGGGAAGGCGGGCCGGAGCAGATGCGCGAGGTGGATCGCGAGGGTGCTCTTGCCGAGTCCAGGGGCGCCCGACAGAGTCACGATCATGGGTGCGGAGGCCGCGGGGTCCCTGCCGCGCAGAATCTGGGTAATCGTTTTCAGCTCAGCGCTCCGGCCCACGAAATCCGCGAGGTCCGCGGGGAGCTGGCAGATGTGGTGCCACGTCGTGGAGTCCGGCACCGCTTTTGTCACCGAAACCGGCGAAGCCGGTGCCTCATGATCCTCCAAGAGGCTCGCGTGGAGCCGGCGTAAATCGGCGCCCGGCTCGACGCCCAGCTCTTCCACCAGGACCGTCCGTACGCGACGGTAGGCGTCCAACGCCTCACCCCGCCGCCCGGCCCGGTGCAGGGCGAGCATGAGCTGACCCCAGAGCCGCTCGCGCAGCGGCTGCGCGTCCGCGATCTTCCGCAGCTCACCGATCAGCTCGTCATGCTGCCCGAGGGCGAGCCGGACGTCGATCCAGTCGGAACGCGCCTGGTACAGCTCCTCTTCCAGCTCGGCGATCCGGGGCGTCACCATGTCACCGAGCACGAGGTCCTCGGCGGGCCGGCCCCGCCAGAGCGCCACCGCCCGCCCGAAGGCCCTCTCGGCGACGGCCAGTTCACCCCGCTGTACGGCCAGCCGCCCTTCGCGCGCCGCGTCACTGAAGATCAGCGTGTCGAGCTGATCGCGTTCGACGCACAGCAGGTAGCCGGCCCCTTCGGTCCTGACGATCTGGTCCCCACCGGGGATCGCCCGTCTTAGCTGCCATACGTGGGTCTGGATGTTGGCCACCGCCGTGGCCGGCGGCTCGTCCCACAGGGCGGCCACCAGGCTGTCCCGGGAGATCACCGCGTTGGCGTTGAGGAGAAGCGTGGCCAGTACGGCCCGAGGCTTTCCGCGGAGATGGATCGGGGTCTGCTGAGTCCCTTCCAGGAAGACCTGAACGGAGCCCAGGACGGCGAAACTCACCCGTTGGTGGTACACCATGAAGTGCCCAATCCCTAGCGACACCTAGGAGAGATCCCTAGCGTAAGAATCGTCCATTGATACCATGTGGATCAAGTCCGATCTCTCTCCCCGGGCAAGCGATGGGCGCGCTGCCGAGGGGTGCGCCGGACCGCGAATCACCCTCACTGCGGGCGACATCCCAGTCGAACCGGCGCTTTCAGGTGCGACCACCGTCCCGCTGGTTCAGCGGGGAACGACTTGAGCCCGCACGCCGGGAAGATCATCGAAAGCGGCCGATGAGTCCATCGTGACGACGGTTCTCGCCGTGGTCGCGGCGCCCAACAGAGTGAATCGTCAGAGCGGGGATATTCATATCTGCCTGAATCTGCGCGGCCGTCAGTGTGGTGGAGTAGATTCGGACCTCATCAATGAGGCCCTTGTAGTACATCCCGAAGTAGGTGTTCTGGCCGAAGCGCAGCGGGTTCGTGCTCGGCACGATGGAATTGATGCCCGTTGTCTCCGCGACCTGGACGCCATCGACGTAGACCTTGAGGCTGCCGCCGCCGAAGGTGCAGGCGACGTGGGTCCAGGTGTTCGTCGGGAGGACGGCCGAACTGCCGGTGCTGCTGACCCCTGGATAATACGGATCGACCCGCGCCGCCGGGCCTGAGGGCGGCGATCCCGTGTTGCTCATCGCCGCGAAGAGCCCGTATTCGTCGGTTCCGGTCGCGCCCTTCTCCAGGATGGGATGCGACCAGGTGATCTGGGTCGGGCAGGCCCACGCCTCCACCGTCAAAGCGTCGTCCATCACCAGGGAATCGGAGTGGGGCACCTGAGCCACGCTGGAATTCGAGGTGAATGACAGAGCGCTGCCGGACTTACCGGTCGCCCAGGTGGTCGCGGCCGACGGTTGCGGAACCTCCATCAGCGTGGGGTTCGATCAATGACGAGCGCCTACCGCTCGCGAGCGAGGCGGTTCGATGCGTTCACCGGGGTGGTCTGCCGGCCCGTACCGATGGGAGCGGAGACAAGGTACTCGGTGGTGGTCGCTTGCCGACGTTCGGAGTTGACATCTCGCCGCTACCCCTGGCCGCAGGGCCGAGCGGCCAGGGGTAGCGGTCGACGCCGCGGCAGCAGGCGAGAACCGGGTCGTCCGGTCAGGTCTGGTTAAATTGCCATTGCTGGTTGGCCCCGCCGTTGGCGGCCCACTGCACGACCTGTGCCCCGTCGCTCGTCGCCCCACCGGAGACGTCCGCCACCAGTCCGCTGCCGTGGCTGACGATGGTGTAGTAGCCGTTGCCGGTGGATCGCAGATACCACCTCTGGTTGGTGCCGCCGTTGGCCGTCCACTGCTGCAGTTGCAGCCCGGCCGTGCTGCTGCCGCCGTTGACGTCGAGCACCTTTCCACTCGGGACGTACTGGAGGGTGTAGGAGCCGTCGGAGGCCGTGGCGATGGTCCAGGTGGCGGTGCCGCTCTGCTGGACCACCTTGGCACCGTCGGCGGTGGAGTTGCCCGCGACAGCGAGCGGCTTGCCGCTGTTGCGGTTGACGATGCGGTAGGTGCCCGGTGCGGGTCCGCTTCCGCTGCTTCCGCCAAGGTTGAAGTACTCCACCGCGTCGGTGAAGACGGGGCTACCGGACTTCGTGGTCGACAGCTGCAGGTACACGCGGTTGCCGGTGGCCGGGGTGGTGAAGGACACCGGCTGGGTGACCCGCGAGCCGAGCGGGACGGTCAGGGTCGTGCTTCCGGACGCGACGACCGCGCCGTCCGGCGCGTCGAGCCGCGCCGTCCAGGTGAAGCCCACCGACGTGTCGGCGAAGTCGTCGTTGAAGACGGTGATGTTGCGGGTGACCGTGGCGTTCCGGGCGTAGGTGGGCACGGCCTGCGGCAGAGGGAAGGTGCCGTTGGAGTCCGAGGCGCCGGAGGCGGACCAGTACGGGAGGTCGACCGCGGCCACCGGGTTGAACGCCGCCTGCACGCGCTGGATCTGCTGGTTGCTCCAGGGGTCCGGGAGGTTGTCCGCGCCGTAGATAGGGTGACCGCCCTCCTCCGGGGTGAAGTCGGTGCTCCGCACTCCGGGCACGACGCTGGCCCAGGCGGACAGCAGCGTGTACGGACGCAGGTCGGTGGCGTTCTTGCCGCGCTTGGCCAGGGTTGCCGTGGCGAACCACTCGAAGCCCTGCTTGGTGTTGCATGCCGGCCAGATGTACTCGCCCTCGCCGTCGGGCCGCCCATTCACGGTGATCAGGCCCTCCCCGTACCTGCCGAAGCCGTCGACGTAGTGCGAGATCACCGCGAAGTTGGCGTACGTCATCCCGGGATACATGTTGAGATTCGCGCCGACGCCCAGCTCGACAATGACCGGCCGGGTGCCGTCGGCGCCGTTCATCGCCGCATACAGGTCCTTCTCGAACTGTTCGGAATCCTGGCCGCTCTGGTTCGGCTCGTTGTTCTGACTCCAGCGGATGACCGCGGGGTGGTTGCGGTCGCGCAGGACCAGCGCACGGGCGTGGTTGACCATGTTGTCGTGCCCGGAGATCCAATCCTGCCCGGACTGGGAGCCGCGGATCGCGACCTCGTCGATGATCATCAGGCCCATCTCGTCGGCGACATCCAACATGTACGGGCTGGCCGGCTCCTGGTGGATGCGCACCACGTTGTAGTTGAGCCGCTGGTAGTTGTCCACGGCCTGCGGCCAGCCGCCGTTGCCCGACGAAGGCGGAAGGAATCCGGGCAGCGTGTCGAAGGCGTCGCCCTTGCCGCCGTTGTTGATCCGGTCGTAGTCGGCACCCTGGAGGTTGTCGCCGCGGAAGTTCACGCGCACGCCGTTGAGGTAGTAGTACTCACCGTTCTGGGTGGCCTCCCGGAACCCGAACCGGTACGTGGCGTCGCCGGTGTGCCCGTCATCGGTGTCGGCATGCACCGTAAGCCGGTGCAGCTGCGCCCGGTACCCCGACCGGTACGGCACGTTGGGCCACCAGTACGAGGTGCTGTCGAGGTTCCACGCGACCGACCCGACGGTCACGGTCGCGGTCGAGCGCGCCGCCACGGTGACCGTACGGCTGGGCAGTTCCGGGTAGCTGAAAGCCGTTCCGTTGTCGGACGACAGCGACCCGGTCAACGTCACCGACCGGGAACTGCCCGACGTGTTACGCACCGACACGTCGTAGCTCAACGTCTTGTTCGCCACCGACGTACGCACGAATGTGTCGCTGACGTACACCGCCGGGTACACCCGCAGGAACGCCGAACGGTAGATCCCCTGGGGGACCGCCTCGGACCACTCGGCGGCGTCGGGCACCAGGTACCGGCCGTTGGATGCCTTCAACGCGCCGCGGCCCTTCACATCGACGCTGATCGTATGAGTGGTGCCCGGGGCGGCGTAGGCGCTGATGTCGAACTTCGACGGAGTAAAGGCCGTGGTCTGCGTCGCGACCACCCGGCCATCCACCGACAACGTTGCCTGGTGGTTCACGGCGCCGAACTCGATCCACGCCGACTGCGGCTGCCCCGAGTCCGGCACCGTCACCGTACGCGAGTACACCGCCTGGGACACATCGGTGAAGCCCTGCTTGTACCAGCCACCTCCGGGCACCTTGATCGACGTCGTCGACCGGCCCGCCGGAGTGAAGCTCCACGTCCCGGCCAGATCGACCGAGGCGACCGCGGCATTGCCCGCGGTGAATCCATCGATGTCCCCAGCGGCGGCGGCAACCGTCGCGGTGGACTCCGACGGCGCGGACCGCTGTGCCGCGACAGCCGGCTGAGCTCCGATCGTCGCGACCAGCAGGGCCGCTACCACAGCCGGCCACCTGCTCGCCGTACGTCGAGGACGGGAGGAGGGGTCGCTCCGCTTCATCGGTAATCCTTTCGGGTGAATCCCGTTTGTGAGGCACTTCCCGGGTCCGGCCGCCCCTCCGCGGGCGCCACCGCCCGGCCGTTCAGGCCGTCGCCGTTCGTCGGCAAAAGCCGACGGCTTGAGGGGGGCATCCTGTCTCCTCGTAATGGGAGCGTCGTATCGGTTCGACGGCATGGCCGGACATCACACATAAGGCCCAGGCTCCCACCCGTCAATGCTCAGGGTTCCACAGAGATCGGATCACTTCGGCCGTCTGGCTCCCATCACGCCCGATGAGATCACGCGGTCCTAGACGTCATGTAAGTTTCAGGCTGCGTTGGACGCCTCGAACACGGGTCCAAGATCGAGAATCGGCATGCTCAGGACCATCCAGACCTGTGTCGAACTTTCACAGTTAAACGGATCGATTCGATGCCGTCGGGCGCTTGGTAGAGGAAGGGGCCCACCTACGGCCCTACGCCAGCAATGACGAACGGACCGATGCTCTCGGAGACTTACTGCACCGCTACAACAGCGGTTGCGTCTTCACCGCCGAACTCGGGCGACCATTGCGTCCACAACACGTCGGCGACCAGTTCTCCTGCTCGCCTGCCAGGCAGGGCTCCCGCCTACGGCATGCGGAGTGCGACCGCAAGCCGGGCTATGCCGGTGAGGGACCGCCGAGGACGAGTTCGCCACCAAGCTGGCTGTACAGCTCCAACTGGTCGTAATAGATCCGATGAATGATGATCTTGTCGGTGCCGACGAAGCAGGGAGCGGGCACGGTGGTTGTCAGGTGTTGGCCTGCATCTTTCGGCACTGGGCCGCCCGACCGACGCCCTGCCCCCGGCCGAACAGGCCGTCATCCTCTACCGGCAGCTGGCCGAGCGCTACCGCCTCCACCTCACCCGCTCGCTGTCCAACCTCGGCACCACCTTCTCGGAGCTGGGCCGCGCAGCTGAGGCTTCACAAGCTCATCAGGAAGCAAACCGTCTCATGCCACCTGGTGCGGCATCAGATCCGGAAGATTAGCAGGACCTTGCCCACGTTGCCCGATGGCAAAGCCCGACGCAGGAGGGCCGCGGCAGCCGATCGCCCTGGCCACCTATGGCGAGAAGCGAAGTGGGCGATCGTCACGGCGTTCAGTGGACTTCTGCTGACCTTTCGGGCGCGCGGGGCGGTGCGTGCCCGGACCGGCCGAAGAGCCGCAGCCGGGCACGCGGCCGCCCGGCGGGCCGCGGAGCGGGCCGCCTTTAAAACCGTAGAGAAAGTTCTCATCCAGCAGATGATCCCGTGCTATCCCGTGCCGGTGATCTTGCTGAGCGCTCCGACCACCGGCGGTTCCATCAGAGCGGCAATGATCAGCTTGGCGACATCCGCAGGTTTCTGGACGAAGGTGTCCACCTCCAGGTCATAGCAGCCATGCGCATGGACCGGCTCATCGAGTTGCGGCGCCGACGTCATCCTGTCGGTTCGCCCTCTCTCACGCCGTTCCACCTCCTCTAGAGGACATCGAATTCCGACGAACAGCACCGGAATCCCCTCGAACAGGGCGAGGTAGTGATCCAACATCTGCGGTGTGATCACCGCCTCCGAGATCACGTCATGACCAAGCAGTGTGAGACTGCGCAGCATGTGCAGGTAGCCATCGAGCACTCTACGGAAGAGCACGCCTCCGTAGTCCTGCCGCCAGTATCGACCCTGGTAACCACCGCGCAACTCGTCCAACGAATGGTGAAAGAACGGCTCAGCCAACTCCTCTTGCAGTGCCTTCGCCACAGTTGTCTTCCCTGAGCTGGGAGTCCCGTTGAGGAAGACCAGTCGCCCGAGTCGCTCGGGGACGGGACCAAAAAGGCTGCCCGGGTGAAAGTCCACGACTCACGGTAGGACGGAAACGCCCACATGATCCACTGGATTGATGCGCGACGTTGCTGTCAGCGTTGCTGTCACAGACACGAAAACGCCCCGGAGCGAGCTTCGCTTCGGGGCATCTCGGCCGTTCAAGGCTGGTGGTCAGGGGCAGGGTCGAACTGCCGACCTTCCGCTTTTCAGGCGGACGCTCGTACCAACTGAGCTACCTGACCCGAGCGGTCCTGACGGGACTTGAACCCGCGACCTCCACCTTGACAGGGTGGCGAGCACTCCAAACTGCTCTACAGGACCTTGCGCCTTACTTTGCGACTCGCTTAGCTTACCAGCTCCCGGTTGGCTTTCGACCAACCGTTTTGCGGTGCGCTAGGCGCTTCGCCGTGCCCCCAACGGGATTCGAACCCGTGCCGCCGCCTTGAAAGGGCGGTGTCCTAGGCCGCTAGACGATGGGGGCTCAGGAACTTTCCCTGTCGTCTTCCGTCGGAGACCTCTGAAGCATAGGGGACGATTGCCCTTGATGCCAAAGTGGCGGACCGGCGGCCGGCGACGTCGTGCCAGTGATCGATCCCGTTGGCGACGGGGCGTTCGTTGGCTCTGGAGAAATCATACGTCCCGGGTCACGCTCCACGTGACGCTGGATGTACACCGACTGCTCGCCGAGGCCGCCGAGCGTGATGTCGTCCCAGGCCTGCAGGCGTCTGGTCTCCTTGTCGAAGTACATGACCGAGGCCTGTATGGGGGTCGGCTGGGGGTGTTCGAGGGCGCGCAGGCCGGCGCCGCCCGTGGAGCCCTGGACCAGGAGGCGGGTGCCCGAGGGCAGCACGGTCGTCGATCGTTCGTGGGTGTGACCTGCGAGGATGATCGGTGTGGCGCCGGAGAAGCCGCGACCGACCTCTGGGTCGTGGACGGCGACCACGTCCGGCTTCCCCATCCGCGGCACACGCGAGCGGCCGAACTGGGCCAGCACGGCCGGGTTCGAGTCCACGGCGACGGTCTTGTCGGGGGTGAAGCGGGGGTCGCCGAGGCCGTAGATGTTCAGGCCTGCCACCTTCTGGGTCTTGTCGTCCAGGACGATGGCGTTCTTCTGCTTGGCGACCGCTTTCTGAGTGATCATCGAGTCGTGGTTGCCGCGAACGTAGACGTACGGGACGCCGAGGGTGCCGATCTCGTCGACGAACTTGTTCTCGGTCTTCGTGCCATGGTCGGAGATATCGCCGGTGTCGATGATCATGTCGACCTTGAACTGGTCCTTCAGGGAGCGGATGACGTTCCAGGCGATCGGGTTGATGTGGATGTCCGAGATGTGGAGGACCCGGATGGATCTGGGGTCCGCGTCGTACAACGGCAGCGTCGACACCGTGTCGTACAGCTTGGAGACGTTCGTGACCAGCTTGGTGAGTTGCGACCGGTACGACTCGAACTTCGTCACGATCGACTCCGCGCTGCCCACCAGCGACGGCGCGGCGGCGATCAGCCCCGAGTATCTGGGCTCGACGAGCGAATTGGGGCGGAACGTGAGCGCCGCGAGCGCGCTGGTGCCGGCGAGCGCCACCGAGGTGACCAGCAGGCCCAGCAAGGCCACGCGGGGGCGCCTGAACACCAGCAGGGTCGCGATCAGCGCCCCCGCCCCCGCGCACAGCAGCGAGCGGATCAGCAGCGCGCGGACACCGTCGAGCAGGTCGCGCTCGATGATCTCCGGCAGCCGGTCCGCCAGCCGTGGGTCCTCGATGATCGCCTTGGCGCGTTCCTGGTCGATGTTCTCGAGGGAGATGCGGAGCCTGAGCGGCGCGTCATGGGTGCGGAACGTGAGCGTGCCCAGCGGGCTGGCGTCCACGATCGTCTCGCCGTTCCAGGCGGGCCGGAGCGACATACCCGTCTCTACCGGACCGACCTGAGCCTTGACGGTGCCGCTGAGGAAGATGCCGAGCCAGGCGCCCACCGCGGCCACGATGAGGACGGCCACGACCCTGGACACCCGCGACTGGAGGACGGTCTTCAATCTGTCAGCGAACTTCATACAGTTTCTTGCTTACCCAACCTGCGAGGCAGAATGGCAAGGGTGATCGAGGTTTCGCGGGAGAGGTTCGAGGAGCTCGTAGCCGAGGCGTTGGATGTGATTCCCCCAGGTCTGACGCGGGTGATGAGCAATGTCGTCGTCACGGTCGTCGACGACGCGCCTGAACCCAACCTCCTGGGCCTGTACACGGGGATCCCCCTCACAGAGCGCGGCGACTGGTACTCCGCAGTCTTGCCCGACCGCATTGAGATCTACCGCAATCCGATATGTCAGATTTGCGATACCGAGGCCGACGTGATCGACGAAGTGCGCATAACGGTCGTCCACGAGGTCGGGCACCACTTCGGCATCGATGACGCCCGGCTCCATGAACTAGGCTGGTAACCGTTCGCAATGGGTTGGCTGCTTTGGGTTGCGGCCTGTCAAATGATCGGGCACCTTAGGTGACATAGCGAACACTCTGAGTCAGGCACAGCGGAGTCCAATGGGGGCCATGCGGACGCGACGGCTGCTGGGACGGCATCGCCGTGCCCTCCCACGCCAAGTCACATACGGCGAGGTCATCGCCATCAGGGAATTCCGCGCGCTCTGGTACGGCCAGAGCCTGTCCCTGCTCGGTGACCAGCTCGCCCAGGTGGCGCTGGCCGTGCTCGTCTACGACCGCACGCGATCGCCGCTCGCGACCGCGGCCGTCTACGCGCTGACCTACCTGCCGACGATCCTCGGCGGCCCGCTGCTGGCCAGCCTGGCCGACCGGTTCGCGCGCAGGGGCGTCATGATCACATGCGACCTGCTCCGCGCGGCGCTGGTGGGCGTGATGGCGCTGCCGGGGGTCCCGTTCCCCTTGCTGTGCGGGCTGGTGTTCGTCGTGGTGCTGCTCAGCGCGCCCTTCTCGGCCGCGCGCGCGGCGCTGCTGCCGGAGGTGCTCGAAGATGACCGGTACATCGTCGGCTCTGCCTTGCAGAACATGACGAACCAGGGCATTCAAATGCTGGGCTTCGCGGCCGGCGGCGCGATGATCGCCGCCATAGGTCCGTATCGCGCGCTCGCGGTCGACGCGGCCACGTTCCTGGGCTCCGCGCTGATCCTGGTCGCGCGCGTCCATCGGCGCCCCGCGCCCGCCCATCACAGCGGCAGGTCGTCGATGTGGGCCATGGTCAGGGCGGGATCCCGACTCGTCTTCGGCGACCGGAAACTCCGCACTCTTGTGCTCTTCGCCTGGCTCTGCGGCTTCTACATCCTGCCGGAAGGCCTGGCCGTCCCCTACGCGGCGAAGCTCAGCACCGGCACCCTGTCGGTCCCGGTGGTCACCGGGCTGTTGATGGCGGCGATGCCGATGGGGACCGCGGTGGGGGCGTTCTTCTTCAGTAGGTTCGTCACGCCGCCGCGGCGCTTGCGCATGATGGGGTGGCTGGCCATCTTGAGCTGTCTGCCGCTGGTCGTGACCGCGATGCAGCCACCGTTGGCCGTGGTGCTGGGGGCGTGGTTCCTGTCGGGGGTGGGTGGGGCGTACCAACTGGCGGCCAATGCCGCCTTCGTCCAGTGCGTGCCGGCCGACCAACGCGGCCAGGCGTTCGGCCTGGTGCAGTCGGGACTGCTGGCCGTACAGGGGATCGGGATCCTGATCGGCGGGTTCGCCGCCGAGAAACTCGGACCGGAGCCGGTGGTCGCGCTGGCCGGCGTCACGGGTGTGACGGTCGCGGCCGTGCTCGCCATACTCTGGTCCGAGTCCCGGGTCGAGACCCCAGCCCCCGCCTGATCACTGCTGCGGCTTCTGCTCGCCGCGGTAGTAGTCGGTGCCGTCCTGCCAGGTGGACTTGGCCTGCTGCTTGTTGAGGAGGTCCTGGGCGATCGAGGTGTTGCGGTCCTCGTCCGGCATCAGCAGCCAGCCGATCGCGTACACGCCTACTCCGAGCCCACCGAACAGCGTGACGACCGCCAGGCCGATCCTGATCAGGTTGGCGTCGATGCCGAGATACTCCCCGATGCCCGAGCAGACACCCGCGATGACGCGGCCGTTGTTGGTCCGACGAAGCTGCTTGACGTTGTATTCGCTCATGTCTCAAGACTGCCCGGCGACCCGGCGTTCGCACATCAGGATTCCCCCTGGTAGAACCCTGGTAGGCCCTTACATGACGGAAGGACGCTCGATGGACGACCTGCTGCGCCTGGACGACCGGCTCAACGGCGAGCAGCGGCTGATCCGCGACACCGTCAGGTCCTTCGTCGACGACCGCGTCCTGCCGTACGTGGGCGACTGGTTCGAGCAGGGCACCTTTCCCGCACGCGAGCTCGCGCCCGCTCTCGGCTCGCTCGGCCTGCTCGGCATGCACCTCGAGGGCTACGGCTGCGCCGGCACGGACGCCATCTCGTACGGTGTGGCCTGCCGCGAACTCGAAGCCGGAGACTCGGGTCTGCGGTCCTTCGTGTCGGTTCAGGGCTCGCTGGCCATGTTCCCCATCTGGCGTTATGGGTCCGCCGAGCAGAAAGAGCAATGGTTGCCCCGGATGGCCGCCGGTGAGGCGATCGGCTGTTTCGGCCTTACGGAGCCCGACCACGGCTCCGACCCGGCCAACATGCGCACGTACGCCAAGCGAGACGGCTCCGACTGGATCCTGAACGGTTCCAAGATGTGGATCACCAACGGCTCCATCGCCGACGTGGCCGTCGTGTGGGCGCAGACGGACGACGGCATCCGCGGCTTCGTCGTACCGACCGATACGCCGGGCTTCTCCGCCCCTGAGATCCACAAGAAGCTGTCCCTTAGGGCCTCGATCACCTCGTCCCTGTATTTCGACGACGTACGCCTGCCCGCCTCAGCCGTACTCCCGGAAGTCTCCGGTCTGAAAGGCCCGCTCTCCTGCCTCTCCGAGGCCCGCTTCGGCATCATCTGGGGCGTCGTGGGCGCCGCCCGCGCCTGCCTGGAGGCGGCGGTCTCCTACGCGAAGACGCGCGTGCAGTTCGACAAGCCGATCGGGGCCTTCCAGCTGACCCAGGAGAAACTGGCCTGGATGTACGTCGGAACGGCACAGGCGGGCCTGACGGCCCTGCACCTTGGCGAGCTGAAGGACAGCGGAAAGCTGGAGCCCCGGCAGATCAGCTTCGGCAAACTGGCCAACGTACGGGCGGCGCTGGACATCGCCCGGCAGGCTCGAACGATCTTGGGCGGGAACGGGATCACGCTGGAGTACCCTGTGATCAGGCACATGAACAACCTGGAGAGCGTACTCACCTACGAAGGCACCCAGGAGATCCACACACTGGTGCTGGGGGAAGCGCTGACGGGGCTCCCGGCTTATCGGTGAGGGGGCGGAAGGGCGTCGCGTGGGGGGCGGTAATCTCTGTACCCTTGTGCTGTTGCTAGGGGGCGTTAGCTCAATTGGCAGAGCTGCGGACTTTTAATCCGTAGGTTCCGGGTTCGAGCCCCGGGCGCCCTACCTCAATGACCTGGGCGGACTCCCCAATCTTCATGATCCGGAAGCCCGCTCTGTTGCATTTTCAGTTGCAGTTATCCCCAGAGTGCGCGGCCCATGCGGGCTGCTGCTTCGGTCGAGAGTGTCGCCGTGATGTGGGTGTAGCGCTTGGTCGTGGTCAGTTGTGAGTGGCCGAGAATCTCCTGAACGACGCTGATGTCCACGCCTTGTTCGATGAGGAGTGTCGCAGCGGTGTGGCGGGCGTCGTGGACGCGGGCGTCTTTCTCGACTTCGGCCAGGCGGAGGAGTTCCTTCCATTCGTCCCAGTCCTGTCCGGCGTCGATGGGGCGTCCGTCTAGGTGGCACCAGATGAGGTCATAGTCCTGCCACCGCTCCCCCGCCGCTTCCCGTTCGGTCTGCTGGGCCTTCTGGTGGAGCTTGAGGAGCGGGATCAGCGGGGGCGGGATCATGACGGTTCGCTTGCTCTTGCCCTTGGGCTTCACAAAGATCCAGCCGCCTACGCGTTCGGGGGAGGAGGGTGCGTGCTTGGTGCAGTGGGGCGCGCAGTACTTCTGGCCTTTCTTGTTGCACACGTGCTTGCGGCCGGAGGTGCGCTTGGCCTTGGGGCAGTCCTTGGGGCACGGGTAGCGGTGAAGTCGTCCGCCGCAGGTGTGCGGGTCCTTGCAGCCGTGGCGGTAGCGCTGGTGCTTGATCTGCCAGAAGACGCGGATGACGCCTCGCTTGAGGTCCACGTACTTCCAGCGCAGGCCCAACGCCTCACATTGCCGAAGGCCGAGAGCGAGCGCCACGGACCAACGGGTTCCGTTCCTCTGCTGGTTGGCCACATCGAGGACATCGCGGGCCTCGTCGGCGTCGAGCGGTTCGATCTCCACGTCCTCAGAGGCGGGTGCATCGATCAACGTGCAGACGTTCCGGGAGACCTTCTCCCGGCGTACTGCGATCTTTAGTGCGCGAGACAGGATGCGGTGAATCTGGAGGATCGTGTTCTGGGCGAGACCCTGCTGTGAGAGGTAGGCGTAGAAGGCGTCCAAGTGCTCAGGGCGTAGCCGGTCGAGTCGGTGAGCACCCAGACGCGGAATGATCCAGTGTTCGACCTTGGGCCGGTAGGTGCTCACCAGCGTGAGGTCACTGACTTTCAGCGGGGCGATCTCGTCGAGGTAAGTGCGCATCCACTCGGCGACCGTAGGAGCCCGACCCGGCTTGTCTGTCTTGCCGGAGTCCCGTTGCTTCTCCAGTTCACGGACCTTGCCGGTCACCTCGGTTTCGGTGTTGCCGATGCGGTGTCGGCGGTCGGGAGAGCCGTCGTCCTTGACTCCCATGGTCACCCAGCCGTGCCACTTGCCATCTTTGCCAAGGAAGATCGAGGAACGGCCGTTGGGCTTGCGTGCCATCACGCCGCCTCCTTGTCTTCCAGGTCACGGGCGAAATCCAGCAGGGCGGCAGCGGGGATCAGGCGGTATCCGTCGCGCTTGATCGACCGGAGTTCACCGGTCTTGATGAGTCGGAAGATGGCTGTACGGCTCATCCCCAAGACCATGGCCGCGTCGTTCGGCCGGTAGAAGAGCCTCTCCATCACGCGGCGCTCCTAAGTGGCTCGGTTGCCGAAAGATCTTGTCCGGCTGCTGCGGCTTCCAGTTCGCGGAGGTGGGCGCGCCAGCGTTGGCGTTCGTGGACGGATCTAAGGAGGCGCGCGGCGAGTGGCGGCACGTTGGCGTCTCCGGCTGGGACGGACCGCCAGACGTAGCGGTGTAGGTCGGTGGGTTCGTCGGGTTGGCCGAGGGCTTGCAGGACCCAGGTGCGCGGTCCTGCTTGTGTTCGGTGAGGGTCTTGTTGCTCCACTTGCGGGAGACCAGGACGCGGCGTCCGGCGTAGCCGAGGTGTTCGGGCTTGTGGGCCTTGCCACGGCAGCCGGGGATCATGCCGGGCTTGGCGCTCTTGGGCTGGATGCCGTAGCGCAGCCAGTTCGGCAGGTGGGCGAGCACGGTTCGTAGCGCAGGGCGTCGATCATGCGGGCCGCGTGCTCTCGCTGGGCTTGGCCGTCGAGGGTGTCGCCGAGGGACTTGGTGAGGTACTTGGACAAGTACCGGATGCACTGGTCGGCGTCGGTTGTCCCGGCGAGGACGCCTTGGACGTCGACTTGTTCGCCGAAGCGGAGCACGTGGAGTGGTTCGGCATCCTCGTCGACGGCGTCGAGGGCCTGGTCCCAGGTGGGCAGGACTTCGCCGGTTGCCGGGTTGAGGTAGCCGGTGCCGTCCTGCCAGACCGGCAGGTGATCGCCCTCGAAGACCACTTCGTCGGCCTGCGGCCACCAGACCTGGTGGTAGGTGGCGGCGGCTATCTGCTTGATCTCGGCGCGGGGCAGGGTGCCGCGGATGGCCATGTGCAGGTGCGGCGCGAGGCGTTTCTGTGGTTCGACGGCGGCGAAGTACTGCACGTCGTAGCCTGCGACCCGGCGTAGGTTCTGGACGAAGCGATCGACCAGCTTGGAGAAGTGCAGCGCGTCCCGAGCGGCCCGCCGGTAGTCGTAGGTTTCCGGATCGGTGGGAGCGCCGTCGCGGACCTTGCCGTAGCTGGGCAGGGTGAGTGTGACGAACAGGGACGGCCGGTAGATCCTGCCGTCCGCGCCCTGGAAGGTGCGTCCAAGGGTGGTGTTGGTCATCGTGCGCTTGGGCAGGTCCGGTGCGTCCTGCCGCCGCCTGGTCGAGCGGGAGCGCTTGGCGGTTGTCCGGCCAAGGACGTTGCCCCGCATCCCGGCCGCGTTGATCTCCTCGTCGAGGCCGGTGATGATCGCGTCCAAGTCGGTGGTGTCGTCGCCGGCCTTTTCGGCGGCGTCGTGTTGGGCCTGGATATCGGCGCGGAACTCGACGAGCCAGCGCTGTTCCTCGTTGCCCTCGTCGGGCGTGATGGCGGGTTCGGTGTCCAGGTGCCAGCCCTCGCGGCACTGGGCCATACGGAGTTGCCGGTTGCGCTTGGCGCACGGCGGGCACTTGCTGTCGAGAGTGGAGCCGCACGGTACGTCGATGATCTCCGAGTGGCCGGTGACGATGTCGAGCCGCTTGAGTGGGATGGGCCGGATACAGACGCCGTGGAGCTTGGCGACCTCTTCGAGCACCTCGCGAGCCATGGGCATGGTCTGACGTACGGCCCGAGGTAGTGCGCGGTCGTGCGCATGGGTCATGCGGACCTCCCTTCGTCGGGGTCGGTGAGGATGAGTGCGGTCTGGCCGCACTCGCGGCACTCGACCTGGGCGCGGACCAGGTCGAGCCAGAGAAGGTTCAGGGTGTGGCAGGTGGCGCAGCGAAGGCCGTCGAGGAAGTGGGCGAGTGTCATGCGGCCTGCCCGTAGTAGGCGACCATGGCGCGGATGTCGGCGTCGGAGACGTAGGCGGCGCGGACGCGGATGGGTTCGGGTGAGGTTTCCAGGCGCATGTAGGCGACGCCTACGCCCAGTTCTGGGATGAGTGAGATGTGGTCGGCGAGGGCGCCGCGATCTCTGGCGCCGTCGCGGAGGACCATGTCCACCTGTTCGGACTCGTCGAGCCGGAGCGCGATCTTGTCGGGGAACAGGTTGCGGATGTTCATGACCTCTTTGCGTGGGTCCTGAAGGGCCGCCATGACGCCGACGCCGACTGAGCGGCCTTGAGTGGCGAGGGTGGCCAGGGCGGCGGAGATGCGTTGCCTGAGCTGCTTGTCGGGCTGGTAGGCGGTCAGGAACGCCACCTCGTCGACGAGCACCAGGACGAACGGGTCCTCGACGGTCGGGGCGTGTGAGCGCTGGAGTCCGGCGAAGCGGGTCGCGCGCTTTTGCATGACGCTGACGGCGTCGTCGAGCAGGTCGGCGCAGTCGGAGGGATGGGCGGCGTACCGCCCTTGGAACAGCTCCCGCCCATAGGACAACTCCATCAGCTTGGGGTCCAGCGCCCAGATCTCGACCAGCCCGCGCGCATGGCGGGGAGCAGACCGCGAATGGTGTCCCATAGGAACGAGCCCTTGCCCGCCCCGGTCGCGCCCGCGATCAGGATGTGGGTTCCGTGGACCTTGAGCCGGAGCGGCTTGCCGTCCTCCTGCTTGCCGATCTCGACCGGCCCGACCGTTGGTTCTTCTGGGATGGGGAGCGCGGGCATGGGTACGGCGAGTGGGTCGCGGCGCGGGAAGGTGAGCAGCAGCCGGCCACCCTTGACGAGCGCGACCCGGCAGGAGGTGGCGCCGAAGCCCTGGGCGAGGTTGTCGATGCGGTCGGACCAGTCCTTGACCGCCTGGCCGTCGAGAGTCATGACGGCGAGAATCACCCAGGCGTTCGATGACCACTTCGGGTCCAGGCCGCGCCACGTTGCCACAGCAAAGCGGCAGCGAGGACTTCAGCAACCTCTTCGAGGAATCCGCCACTCCCTACCACTGAGGCCTTTTCATCCTGATGGCCTAGTCGCAGCGGACCTAGTGATTGTTGTCATGCGATGTAGCCGGGGCGATCGGGTTCGGGCTTTGCCTCCGAGATCTGATCCTCGCGGACGTACACGTGAACCCAGAAGTCCTTGCCGCAGTGCGGGCACTCGGTGTGGCCCTCGCCGTCGGCTGTGCCCCCGTCCGGGCGTCGCGGCGGTTTGTTCCTGTATCCACCAGCCCATCGCAAGGCGTCCCCGAGCCGGTATCTCCGCAGGTCCAGAAGTCCGAGCTTGAATTCCACCTCGCACATCGCATTAGCCCGGCATCGAGGGCATTCCAGCTCGACCAGCAGCAGGTTGTAGAGGCCCATCAGCTCACCTTCCTGGACCATTGAGTGGCTTTGATCCCGCTTCGCGGAGTTGAAGGAAGGATTGCTTTGACGAGCTGACCTGCGAGGAGTGGGCAGCAGCGGAGTTTGCGGAGGATGCACCAGGTTTTCAGCTGGGCGTTGGCGCGTTCGCCGGGCCTGCGGACCTTGGCGTGGGCCGCGTTGGCGGCCTTCTGTGAGGCGGGCTTGTTGCGGCCCTTGTAGGGCACGCGCACGTGCTCACCGGCGCCGACAGGCCAGCAACCGTTTGCGATGCCGTGCGCGACCCCGCCCGCGCCCGGCATCGCAGCGCCTACTTAATGACTGCTTGCAGGGCTACCAGAACCGCAGCCGCTGCTGTGATCGCTAGAGCCGGGCCTCCGGCAGTGTGAGCTGAAACAGCTGCCAGCCCGGTCAGAGCTAGGATGACCACCCAGCGAAGAGGCAGTTGCGGGGGTTCCTGCGGTGCTTTCTGGGACTTACGCTTTGCCATGCGGCACGCTCCTGTGCTTTCCATGAGTAGTCGCCGCGCGGGGCTCCGGCTGTACCCCGGAGCCCCGCCTTGATACCCGGCCTTCACCAGCCATCATGGAGGATCATTCATGCCCCATTTGCGTGCGAGGATCTACGCCTTGACCCGCCGGTGAGCGGGCGCTGATCATAGGAGAATCCCGAAGCACCCTTGAAACTGGAGGGGCGGGTCAAGGCGTCGAAGTTGGTCACGGTCCAACCCGCCAGGCTGAGGAGACACATGAGGACGAAACAGCAGGAGACCGTTAAGAAGCGTCTAAAGCGCCTGCAGGAGATCCAGGCCGCAGGAACGATACACCAGGCCCTTGATCACCTAAGTAGGCTCGGGCACCCCGATCGGCGACCCACCACCATTCGCCTTCGGAGGAGATTTGTCTACTCTGAGCGTCCAGCTTTCCTCCGTTCCCCCAGAAGCTTGCCCGACGTAAAGCAACGCCCTCCAGCGGCCAGGCTAATATCTCCTCGGGGGATCGCACTTCGCTTCTATCTGCTCGCCATTTTTGAGGCCCAAATGTATCGCCGAGGAGGCGGGCGACCCGTCAATGATCGTCCACTCATAGCAGGAGGATCCAACACTGGCTGGGTCGACTTGATCGTCATCCCTCCCGCAACGTCGAACAGACCGCCCGCTCACGGTAATATAGCAAGAAAGCGTCGGGCCATCACGTCTGCACTGTCACACCTAGGCAGTGATAACGAACAGCTCGTAGAGCTAAGAAACGCCAACAGGTATTCGAGATATGAGCGTTTCCAGCTGCTAGACGAGGGAGGGGTCCGCCCAGGCGGCGAGGTAATACCGTATGTCGTACCTCGCAAAGGTGAACCGCACATGGAAATCCCCGCTTCCTTCTTTACCAGCGGCTGGATCCACACTCTCGAGGATTCCGAGATACTCCTGCTCTTGATGTTGATAGCACTACAAGGGGGCCGAGGCAAATCTCCTTACGTGAAAGCCGAGGAAAGAAAGCGCCTGGCCAAATTCGGGATAGGACGCGAGGCATATAGCACACATGAAACTCTGAGCATGTTCGGCCTCATCGATACTCTGGTCGGCGAAGGTCGTCACCCTAATGGCACTGTGGAAAACTTTAGTGGCATATCTGGAGATACGCCGCTACACGCGTTCGCGGTTCTGCATGAGGGCTTGGCGGAGTCAGCGGAACAGGCGACGATACAGGCACTACAGGAGATGGAGCGCCGCCCGGGAGACGCAGGGTACAACGATGGCCACGACAGAGGATCTGCGAGGCAGTGACCCTTTTCATCCTCAGGCGGCCTGAGCAACGCGGTGGTTTTGAAGGACGGCGATGGCCTTGCATAGGTGGCCGGCCTTGCTGGGGCTGCAGCGTAGCTTGCGGAGGATCTTCCAGCTCTTCAGCTGGGCGTTCGCTCGTTCGCCGGGTCCGCGAAGGCGGGCGTGGGCGCGGTTGGCCTGCTTCTGGGATTCCGGTTTGTTCTTGCCCTTGTACGGGGTGCGGATCGGGCCTTCGGCTCCCTGATACGCCTTGTCGGCCAGGGTGATGATGCCCACGCTTTCGAAGGCGCGCAGGATGCCCCAGATGCGGGCAGCGCTCAGGTCGTGGGCCTTGCCCGGCAACGCTCCGGAGGTCCACACGATGGTTCCGTCCGGTGAGGCGATGACCTGAATGTTCATCCCGTGCACGCGATGCTTGCCGGAGAAGTACGGCCGGTCGGCGGCGACCCGGTCGGTGTGGATCAGCGTGCCGTCCAGCACCAGGTAGTGCAGCCCGTCCCGCTTGGTCTCGCGCAGCGCCTGGCCGAGCTTGGGCGAGACACGGCGCGCTATGTCCGTCACGGGCACATCATCGGCTGGAAGGGGTTCGCCGCCCATCTCACCGAGACATGTGCCCCCGACAGCGTCAACGTGATCACGGACGTCGCCACCACCCCGGCCGCCACGAACGACGCCCAGGCCCTGCCCGGCATCCACACCCGTCTGGCGCATCGTGGACTGCTGCCGGCCGAGCACCTGGTCGACGGCGGCTACAGCTCCCTGGTCCACCTGGAACGAGCCGCCCGCGAACACCAGGTCACCGTCAGCGGGCCGCTGCCGGGCAACCCCACCCGCCAGCACCGAAGCAACAAAGGCTTCGACCGAGACGACTTCCGCATCGACCTCGACCGCCGACAAGTCACCTGCCCACAGGGCAAGGTCAGCCAGGGCTGGCACGGCCCCTACCTGACCTCCTCGCCCACTGCGGCACCCCTGATCGTTGCGCAGTTCACCAAAAGCCAGTGCCAGCCGTGTCCGGACCGCCCCCGGTGCACCAACTCCCCCGAGAGCGCCCGGAACGTGGGCTTTCCCCCACGAGAACTCCACGACCTGCAAGTCCGCGTCCGCGCCGAACAGCAGACACACGACTGGAAGGCCCGCTACGCGATCCGCTCCGGAGTGGAGGGCGCCATCAACGAGTTCGCCCATGGACACGGCATGCGCCGCTGCCGCTACCGAGGACAGCCGAAAGCCCACCTGCAACACGTACTCACGGCCATCGCCGTGAACATCGAGCGACTCAGCGGCCGGCCAGTTACCGGGGTCTGGTGCATTTGCTGGGGAGCGGTCACGGAGTGCGATTTCCAGGTGCGAGTGGGGCCGGGGCCGCATGGAGGGTGGTAGCGATCGCGTAACGCGTTGCGCGTGAGAACGGCCGTTCTGTCACG
>NZ_JAIWNB010000036.1 GCF_020215705.1 Nonomuraea aurantiaca
AGCCTGCGGACCTTGACCGGTTGCGTCACCTGGCCTCCTGAGCGCCGATCGAACGTGATCAGCACCATCCAATCGGCAGGAGCGACTTACACGCCAACCCGGTGATCGTTTCCGGTCACAGCACTAGTGGGGTCGGGCGTCCGTTCTTCCTCTCCCCAGATCCTCCCGGCCCCCGGATCCTCCGGCCTTCCGGATCCCCCGAAGGGGGTATCTCTCCATAAGGACCCCAGCCACCACAGACCGTCACAGGGATCGAGACAGTCGTGTAACGGTGTCAGACCAGGGCTTCCTTCAGGATGTTCAGCCCCTCGGCGATCTCGGCTTGCTGGATCGCGCCGTACCCCAGGACCAGGCCCTGCTGGGCAGGAGTCTCACCGCAGTAGGCATCGAGTCGTTCTATGGCGAGCCGGGGAGCCGAGCGTACGGACACCCCGGGGGAGAAGCGGGCGCACAGGTGCAGGCCCGCGACCGAGGGGACCAGGCGCAGGCGGTCGTCGCCGACGAGGGTGCCGACGACGAGGGCGTGCCGGGCGGCGTACTCGCGGGTGGCCTTCCTGATGTGCCTGGCCAGCAGGCCCTCGTCGATGAAGCGGGCCAGCGCGGCCTGCGTGGGCAGCTCTCCGTGGCAGTCGCTCAGCTGCCTGGCGGCGCGCAGCGCGGGCATGAGCGAAGCGGGGGCCACCAGGAAGCCGAGGCGCAGCATGGGCAGCAGCGTCTTGGAGAACGAGCCGACATAGATGACCCGCCCCGACCGGTCCAGGCTCTGGAGCGGCTCCAGCGGCCGGTCGCCGAAGCGGAACTCGCTGTCGTAGTCGTCCTCGACGATCACGCCGCGCCGCCGCTCGGCCCAGGCCAGCAGCGCGGCGCGGCGTGCCAGCGACATCGGGGTGCCGAGCGGGAACTGGTGGGACGGGGTGACGTACACCAGCCGGGCGGCGTTCGGGATGGCGGTCACGTCGATGCCCTCACCGTCCACCGGGACTCCGGCCACGCGGGCGCCCAGCGAGCGGAACAGCCGGCGCGCGGGCGGGTAGCCCGGTTCCTCGACCGCCACGCAGGCGCCGGGATCGATGAGCACCCGGCCGATGAGGTCGAGTGCCTGCTGGGCGCCGTTGGTGATCAGGACGTCGTCGGCGCCGGCTCGTACGGACCGGCTGATACCTATATGTCGTGCTATTGCGTCCCTGAGGGCTTCGTGGCCGGAAGGATCGGCATAGCCGGCGAGGCTGGCGCGCAGCTCACGGGCCACCAGCCGGCGCCACGTCTCCATCGGGAACAGTCGGGGATCGGGCACCCCCACGCGGAAGTCGTACTCGTGGCCGGCGGTGGGTGCACCGGCGGTCAGGGACCGCCAGATGGCGCGGGGTCGTACGACGCCTTGAGGTGCCGACCTGGCGCGTACCCGGTCCGCGGAGACGAACGTGCCCGCGCCAGCCCGGCCGACGAGGAAGCCGTCGGCCACCAGCCGGTCGTAGGCGACCGCGACCGTGTTCCGGGAGATCTCCAGCCGCCGGGCCAGCTCGCGGGTCGGCGGCAGGCGTTCGCCCGATCTGAGCCGGCCGTCGAGGATCGCGTCCAGTAACTGCCGATAGACCTGTGCGGCCAGGTCACCCCGGCCATGAAGACTTATATGGACATCCATCTTGGCCCAATCATTTACCCCAAAATTGGAGCTTATATCGGGACAAGGTGGTCCTTAGGGTGGAGCCATGACACAGCGCATGAACCTCGGCGAACTCGCCGGAGAAGCCTATAAAGCCATGGTCGGCCTCGACCGGTACGTCCGGCACAGCACCCTGCCCGCACCCCTGCTGGAGCTGGTACGTCTACGCGCCAGCCAGATCAACGGCTGCGTCTACTGCGTGGACATGCACAGCGCCGACGCCAAGCAGGCGGGCGAGTCCGATGCCAGGCTGCACGCCGTGGCCGTGTGGCAGGAGGCCCCCTTCTTCACCGACCAGGAACGCGCCGCCCTGGCCTTCACCGAGGCCGCCACCAGGCTCTCGACCGACGACGTCACCGACGAGATCTGGCAGCAGGCCGCCGAACACTTCGACGACCAGGAACTCGCCGCGCTGGTGGTGGCCGTCGCCACGATCAACGCCTGGAACCGGATGGGCGTGGCCACCCGCATGACCCCCGAGTCGTACAAGGGCTGACCAGCTGACCACGGGTGCCACCCCCTACCGCGACGGGACCTGCGACGATGACTACGACGGGACCGACTCCGGGACCCACTCCCGGATCCACGACGGCGAGCAAGCGGGCGAGCAGGCGGTCGAGCAGGCGGCTCCTCGTACAGGCGCAGCTGGCGAACTCGATCGGCGACGGCGCCTACCTGGTCACCTCGGCGCTCTATTTCGCCAGAATCGTCGGCCTGTCGGCGACGGAGATCGGCTTAGGGCTCACGCTGGGCTGGGCCGTCGGCACCGTCGCGGGCGTCCCCCTCGGCCACCTGGCCGACCGCCGCGGCCCCCGTGGAGTGGCCGTCCTCCTCGCCCTGACGACCGCCGTCGCGGTCACGTCGTTCCTGTTCGTGCGGTCGTTCGCGCTGTTCATCCTGGTCGCCTGCCTGTACGGCACCGCGCAGACCGGCCTGTCCGCGGCCCGCCAGGCGCTGCTGGCCGGACTGATCGAGCCGGACAAACGCACCGAGGTCCGGGCCGTACTCCAGTCCACGATCAACGGCGGCCTCGCGGTGGGCGCCGCGCTCGGCGGGTTCGCGCTGCACCTGGACACGCGAGAGGCGTACCTGACGGTGTTCGCGGTGGACGCCGTCAGCTTCCTGGTCGCCGCCCTCCTGTTGCTGCGGCTGCCCACCGTCGCCCCGATCACCGCCACCGCCGGTCCGAAGCTGGCCGTGCTCAGGGACCGGCCGTACGCGGTGGTCACGCTGATCAACGCGGTCATGCTCTTCTACATGCCGCTGCTCAGCCTGATCGTCCCCCTCTGGATCGTCCAGCGCACCACGGCACCGACCTGGCTGGTCTCGGCCCTGCTCCTGGTCAACACGGTGAGCGTGCTGCTCTTCCAGGTACGGATCGCGCGGCGGGTCAGGGGCCTCGCCGACGCCTCCCGATCGGTGCGGCACGCGGGCGTGGTCATGCTGGCGGCGTGCGCGGTGTTCGCGATGTCGGCCATCGGGTCGTCGGCCTGGCTCGCCGCGCTGATCCTGCTCGCCGCGGCCATGCTCCAGGCGTACGGCGAGATGCTGCTCGGAGCGGGCTCCTGGGAGATCGGCTTCGCCCTGGCTCCGACGGACAAGCAGGGCCAGTACCAGGGCTTCTTCGGGACCGGGACGGCGGTGGCCAGGATGCTCGGCCCGGTCATCCTCACCACCCTCGTCATCGGCGGGGGGACGCTGGGGTGGCTGCTGGTCGGCGGCCTGTTCGTGGCGGCCGGCGCCGCGATGGGCCCGGCCGTCAGGTGGGCCTCCCGCAACCGCTACGGTTTGACATGATCTACCTGGTGTCCGAGATGGGACGGCACAACCAGTCCCACCTGGGCTTGTTCATTCGTTCTTTGCACATCCGGTACATCTGGTTCGTGCACAACACAAGGACCGCAGCCATCCCTTGCTAGGCTGCATGTCAACCGTTGGGTCTCACCCCGGCAGGTGAGGCCGTCGAAGAAGTGGGGTCACACCGTGAAGAAGCTTGTCGTTCTGGCGCTGATCGCCCTTGGGGGGCTGCTGGTCTGGCGCAAGGTGCAGGCTGACCGCGCCGAGCTCGATCTCTGGACCGAGGCCACCGGCAGCGAGAACTAACCGACCTGGCGAGGCGATGAATGACGTCGTCCAGATAAAGCTGGCGTGCCTGGACCTGGCCGGCACAACAGTCGGAGACATCGCCATGGTCGAGCGGGCTTTCGCCGAGGCGATAGCCACTCAGGGCATCGTCCCCGGGACCGGCGCGTATGCGCGTGCCATGGTGCACGTGCACCGGTCCCGGGGCTGTCCCAAGATCGATGTCTTCCGAGGGATCTTCCCCGGCAACGAGGCCCAGGCTCAGGCAGCGAACCTGACGTTCGAGCGCTCATACGAGGGTGCGCTCGACCGAGCAGGTCTCGTCCCCATGCCCGGAGTCATCGAGGTCCTCGACAAGCTCCGCGGCTCCGGCCTGAAACTGGCCCTGATCACCGGCTTCAGCCGCGTCACCCTGAGCCGCGTCCTCAGCGTCCTCGGCTGGCACGACAAGATCGACCTCGCCATCTGCCCCGAAGACGCCGGCGGCCGCGGCCGCCCCTGGCCCGACATGGTCCTGCACGCCGTACTCCGCCTCGGCATCGAGGACGTACGACAGGTGGCGGTCATCGGCGACTCGGAAAGCGACATGCTCTGCGGCCGCCGAGCCGGCGCCTC
Source organism: Nonomuraea aurantiaca (assembly GCF_020215705.1). Taxonomy (GTDB): domain Bacteria; phylum Actinomycetota; class Actinomycetes; order Streptosporangiales; family Streptosporangiaceae; genus Nonomuraea; species Nonomuraea aurantiaca. Next base: position 4,361 of record NZ_JAIWNB010000036.1, read on the forward strand.
GGTAGTGGCCGGCGTGATGACCGGCGTCCACAGCCGGGAGCGACTCCTCAAGGGAGGCGCCACCCACATCCTGGACTCGATCGCCGACTTCCCTGGCTTGATCTTGAGCGAAGACCCGAGTAGGCAGCAGATGGGTGTCGGGGGCCGGTAAGCTATCTTCGTCGAGGGGCCTTAGCTCAGTTGGCAGAGCGCCTGCTTTGCAAGCAGGAAGTCAGGAGTTCGAATCTCCTAGGCTCCACACATAGAAAAGCCCAGGTCATCGGCCTGGGCTTTTGATCTTTCTGAGGGCTATTTCTGGTCCCGTGCCCGTTGCGTGCCCGATGGCTTGTCGAGCGCGCCACGTGCCAGGTCGTTGAGCTTCTGGGCGACCTCTCGTTGGCGCTCATCGGTGGAGTGCTGGTAGATGATCGCGGCGCGGGTGCTGGAGTGGCCCATGCGGGTCATCAGGTCTCGGATGGACGCGCCCGCGTTGGCGGCGAGCGTGTTGCCCGTGTGCCGCAAGTCGTGAAAGTGGATCTTCGGCAGGTCCGCGTCCTGGAGTGCCTTGGCCCAGACGCGGCGGTTGAAATTGGTGTTGCGGATCGGGCCGTCATCGGGACCCGCGAAGATCAAGCCCTCTGGCCCGTCCTGGGTGAAGTCCTTCACGTGCGCCCGTAGCTCATCGATGATCAGGTCGGGTATCACTACGGTGCGCTTGCCCGCTGCCGACTTGGGAGGGGTGAAGATCAGGCCCTTGCCAGTGATCTGGATCAACTGGCGTTCCACCCGGACGGTTCCGGCGTCAAGGTCGACGTCTCGGCGCTGGAGTCCGGTGATCTCGCCCCATCGCAGGCTCGCGAAGGTGCCCAGTAGGACGAGCGCCCGGTATCGGTGTTCGATGACATCAACGATCCGGTACACCTGGGCTACCGAGAGGACCGGACGCTCGGGAGACTGTTCCTGGCCAGCGCCCTTGATCCGGCACGGGTTGCGCCTGATGACCTGGTCATCCACGGCCGTGGTGAGAATGGCCTTGAGCAGCCGGTATGCCTTGGCGACGGTGACCTCGCTGACGCCCTGGTCGAGCAGCTTCTTCCGCCACCGCCTCACATGCGGTTCCTTGATCTCGTTGAGCGGCTTGTCCTCGAAGGTCGGGGCGATGTGTTTGCGAAGCAGGTAGCCGTACAGCTCCACCGTCCGGGGGCGCAGTCTGGGCCGCTCGTTGATCCAGTCTCGCGCGTACTTGCCGAGTGCGATCTTTCCGGCGTCCGGGTCGATCCAGTCGTCTTCCAAGATCTGCGCTTCGGTCTTGGTCAGCCAGACCTCAGCATCGGTCTTGGTGGCGAACGTCTGAGGAGCCGGACGGTCTATACCGTCAGGACCGGCATACCTTGCTTGGAACCGGCCGGACGGCAGCTCACGGACGCGGCCAAAGCGCCTCTTTGCGGGCTTCCTCCTGCGGGAACGGCGGGGTTCTTCCTCTGGCGTGGCAAGTGCGGGCTTGGCCATTACGCGGCCCTCCTGCGGCGCGTGGTGATCGGTGCGACGAGTCCCGCAGCAATGAACGCCTCAAGGGCTGCTTCGGGGATGCGGACGTTACGTCCGACGTGGATGAAGGTGATCCGCCGTTCCTCGATCAGTCGGCGAGGGAAGCGGACCGAGGTGTTCAGCCGTTCGGCGGCCTGTTCGACGGTGAGCAGACGTCCCCGAGCGATCTCCGGGAGCAACGACACCGGCTCTTGCCCGAGTTGCCCCTTCATGCCGCCCGCCCTGATTGCTCAGTTGCCGAAAGATCTTGACCGTCTGCTTGGGCTTGGAGTTGGGCCATGTGGGCGCGCCAGCGTTGCCGTTCGGCCACCGACCGGAGGAGTCGGACAGCCAGCGGTGCGACGTTGGCGTCTCCGGCCGGGACGGGCTTCCAGACGTAGCGATGCGGGTCGGCTGGCTGGTTGCTCTGGCCGAGGGCTTCCAGAACCCAGGTACGGCGGTCTTGCTTGTGTTCGGCCAGGGTCTTGTTCGACCACTTGCGGGAGACCAGGACGCGTCGTCCGGCGTAGCCGAGGTGGTCGGGCTTGTGGGCCTTGCCCCGGCACCTGCCCGGCGTCATGCCCGGCTTGGCGTCCTTGGGCTGGACGCCGTAGCGCAGCCAGTTGGGGCAGGTGGGCGAGCAGGGCTCGAAGCGCAACGCCTCACCCATCCGCGCGGCGTGATCTTTCTGGGCTTGGTCGTCGGGGTTGAGGCTGTCACTGATCGATTTGGTCAGGTATTTGGACAGGTAGCGGATGCACTGGTCGGCATCCGGGGTGCCCGCCAGGACGCCCTGAACATCGACCTGGACGCCGAAACGGGACACGTGCAGCGGTTCGGCCGTCTGGTCGAGGGCCTGGTCCCAAGTGGGCAGCACCTCGCCGGTTGCGGGGTCGAGGTAGCCGACGCCGTCTTCCCACACCGGCAGATGCTCGCCGTCGAAGACCACGTCATCGGCCGCAGGCCACCACACCTGGTGGTAAGTCGCTGCGGCGATCTGCTTGATCTCCGCACGGGGCAGGGTGCCCCGAATCGCCATGTGCAGGTGTGGAGCCAGCCGCTTCTGAGGTTCCACGGCCGCGAAGTACTGCACGTCATAGCCCGCCACACGGCGCAGGTTCTGTACGAACCGGTCCACCAGCTTGGCGAAGTGCAGCGCGTCCCGAGCGGCCCGCGCATAGTCGTAGGTGTCTGGATCGACGGGCACGCCGTTCCTGACCTTTCCGTAGGACGGCAGGGTGAGAGTGAGGAACAGCGACGGCCGGTAGGTCTTGCCGTTCGAGCTGGTGAATGTCCGTCCCAGCGTGGTTTCCGTCATGGCGCGCTTGGGCAGGTCCGGGGCATCCTGCCGCCGCCTGGTCGAGCGGTTGCGCTTGGCAGCGGTTCGGCCGAGCACGTTGCCGCGCATGCCCGCCTCGTTGATCTCGGTGTCGATGCCCGCGATGGCGGCGTCCCAGTCGGCCGTGTCCTCACCTGCGGACGCGGCTTCATCGCGCTGGGCTTGGGCGTCGGCCCGGAATTCGATCAGCCAGCGCTGCCCGTCGTTCGGCTCGTCGGGGGTGATGGCGGGTTCGTGGTCGAGGTGCCAGCCTTCCCGGCATTGGGCCATGCGGAGTTGTCGGTTGCGCTTGGCGCACGGCGGGCACTTGGCTTCCAGGGTGGCGCCGCAGGGTGCGTCCACGAGTTCCCACTGTCCGGTGTGGGTGTCGAGTCGTTTGAGCGGGACGGGCCGGATGCACACGCCGTGTTGCTTGGCGACCTCTACGGCTACCTCACGGGCCAGCGGCCTGGCCATACGCAGGGCGCGAGGTGTGGCGCGGTCGGTCGCTCCGGCCACCGGCCCACCCACTTCGCGGCCCCTTTGGGGTCCTTCGGATTGCGCCGGCCGCTCCGCTTGCCAGCCAGTCATGATCCCTGCCCTTCGCCGATCTCGGGGAAGACCATCGCGGACTGTCCGCACTCGCGGCACTCGACCAGCTCGCGAGCGGAGTCGAGCCGCAGCGCGTTGAGTGTCTGGCAGACCGAGCAGCGCAGTCCGTCCAGGAAGTGAGCCAGCATCAGCGCTCACCGCCCGCGTAGGTAGCGACCATGGCGCGGATGTCGGCGTCGGCGACGAACGCGGCGCGGACCCGGATCGGATCAGGTGAGGTTTCGAGCCGGACGTAGCCGACGCCCGCGCCCTGCTCCGGGATCGGGGAGATGTGGTCGGCCAGCGCGCCGCGATCCCTGGCGCCGTCGCCGAGCACCATGTCGACTTGTTCGGACTCGTCCAGCCGTAGGGCGATCTTGTCGGGGAACAGGTTGCGGATGTTCATGACCTCTTTGCGCGGGTCCTGAAGCGCGGCCAGGACGCCGATGCCGACCGCGCGGCCTTGGGTGGTGAGGGTGGCCAACGCTGCGGAGATGCGCCGTTTGAGGTCCTTGTCGGCCTGGTAGGCGGTCAGGAACGCCACCTCGTCGACGACGACTAGGACGAAGGGGTCTTCCACGGTCGGAGTGTGGGAGCGCTGTGATCCGGCGAAGCGTGCGGCGCGTTCCTGCATGACCTTGACGGCCGCTTCCAGGAGATCGGCGCAGTCGGCCGGATCGGCGGCGTACCGGTCGCCGAACAGGGCGCGTCCGAAGGACAGTTCCATCAGTTTGGGGTCCAGCGCCCAGAGCTCGACCAGGCCCGCCCGGACGGCAGGCAGGAGGGCGCGGATGGTTGACCAGATGATCGACCCTTTGCCTGCCCCGGTGGCACCGGCGACCAGGATGTGGGTGCCGAGGATCTTGAGGAGCCAGGGGGTGCCGTCTTCGCGCTTGCCGATCTCGATCGGCCCCACGGTTGGTGTCTCGGGCACGGGAAGTGCGGCCAGTGGCACGGCGAGGGGATCGTGTCGGGGGAAGGTGAGCAGCAGCCGACCGGCCTTGACGATCGCGACCCGGCACGAGGGCGAGCCGAAGCCGTGCGCGAGGTGGTCGATGCGATCGGACCAGTCCTTGACGGCTTGTCCGTCGAGCATGCGGACGGTGACCTGGTCGGCCCAGGACGTGCAGGTGACCTTGACCAGCCGGGGCAGGTACTCGCGGCCCCTGATGTGCTTGCCGAGCCCGGACACGATCATGACCGGTTGCCAGTGGCGCCGATAGATCCAGATGAGCCGCCACCAGGCCAGCAGCCGCCAGCCGAGCAGGTGCACGAACGATGTGCGGTCGGTGAGAGCCCAGGCCAGCAACCCGACCGGGATCGGAGTGAGCAGCAGAAGCGCGGCGCGCCAGCCGTACAACCACATCAGCGCAGCCGGGATGAGCACGGCCAGCACGGCGACCGGATGCCGCCAGGTGGTGCGAACGAGCCCGGCAAGCAGCCGCCACGCGAGGATGATCAGAGTGAGGATGGCCGGGGTGGTGACCACGGCCGGGCGGAAGACTACGGCGGTGTCGGGGGTGGTGGTGACGAGGTTGCGTGTCTCGTCGCCGGGAAGCTTGCGGAACATATGCTGGGAACCTCTCGTGAGTGAGATCAGGGAGAACCAAGGGGCCGCCGGAAGTTGGCGCTTCTGGCGGCCCCGCCTTGCCTGTCAGGCAGCCGTTTCGCTGACGGCCTTGCTGGTCGTGTCGGACGACGACTGGTCGGCGCGCAGGCGCTCGCAATCGGCCAGGTAGCGGGTAGCGGCGTCGAGCAGCTCACGCGCCAGGCTCACGTCCTGGTCGGTGACCGGTCCGCCGCCCGTGGTCGAGATCATCACGTCCGCCTCACAGGTGGACAGGTGCACTACCGGGCGAAGACCCTCGACCAGCAGCGTCCCCACGCGCATGTCGGAGGTGTGGAAGTGGACGCTGAGCTGGGGCTTGTCGTTTCCGTACATGGCCAGAGTCGTGTAGGTGTAGGGCTGGTTACTCATCGCCCGGTCACCACCTGTCGGGCCGGGAGGCCCCGGAACATCCGCTCGACCGAGACGGCGAAGCCAGCGGTCTGTTCGGCGAGTTGGCGGGCGAAGTCCACGTCGGCCGCCGTGATCCGGTTGGCCGTGGCGGTGGTGACGAGCACCGAGGTTGCGCCGAAGTCGAGCATGAGCACCGGAGTGCGCAGCCGGTAGGGCCGGTTCTCGGCGCGGGCGCCGGCAGAGGTGTTGAGGTTGATCACGCTGGTCGGGCGCTTGCGTGTCGTGCCCATCAGACTGCTACCTCCTTGTTGACGGTGTGCTTGCTGGCGGTGCGCGGAGAGCGCATCTCGCGCGCTCGGATCGAGTAGGCCAGTCGGCCCTGCTGGTTGACGTAGGGGGTGACACTCATGCCGCCGAACTCGACCGGTGTGAACGGCAGCCCCGCCATAGGCGCCGGGGGAATCGGCTGAACGGAAGAGATGACCTTGACCGCCACCGTCTTCTGAGACGCCTTGACGGTCGGGTCGGCGTCCATGACCGCGATCTGCCAGACCGGCTCACCGCTGTGCTTGTCGCGTGCCTGGACCTCGCGCCCGCTGGTGGAGGCGTCGAAGTCGCGGACTGGCTCGACCTCGCCCACGGCGTAGCAGCCGGAGGGGAAGACCTGGTCGAAGGCGATCGGGATAGGTCCTTGCAGGGCCATCGTAGAGCCTCCTGATCTGTCAGCATCTTTAAATGCTTCAACCTGACCTATCAGGTTGTGATCTGAAGGTACGACGGGTTACCTGTCATGTCAAGTACGAGTAAGGGGAATATCTGTCCGGTTGGCTAGGCCAGAGGATATACGTCCCGAAGCTCGTGGCGATCGCCTGGTAGGACCGCGTCTACCAACTGTCGGGGATGTCCAGCCGCATCGTGCCCGGTGACGGCCAGGTTGAGGACTGGCGCGCCATTCTCGATGCCCAGCGTTGCCGCTTCATCGGGGGTGGCCGAGCGTGAGCGCGTTCGTTCGATCGCATAGTCCAGACGCAGTTTCTTGCGTCCGTACAGGTGTCGACGAATGCCTTCGTCCAATGGCTCGGGTGAGGAGAGCTTGGTTCCTGCCACCAGGTCGAGCGGAAACCAGGCCGAGACCAGCTCGATCGGGCCGTCCTGATCGCTGATCACATACTGTCGCAGGAACGCCTTGGCGCCTGGCGGGATCTCCAGCAGAGTTGCGACCTTGAGGGGGGCGACTACGATCCCGGCTTGCAGGAGCTCGGCCGAGGTGTCCGACTCGGACTCGTCGAGGAGGCGTTGGCCAGGTGAAGAGCGCTGATCGGTGATGCTGGGGACCTTGCCACGCACGAAGGAGCCGCGTCCGGTCTGTGTCTCGATCCACCCTTCCTGGCGGAGTAGCCGAAGGGCCTCGATCACAGTCGGTCTCGATACGTCGAACTCAGCGACAAGCTGATGCTGGGAAGGCAGGAGGGTGCCGGGCGGGTACGTGCCGTCTTGGATGCGCGATCTCAGTGCGTTGAGCACCCGCTCGTACTTCAAGGTGTCCTCGTCGCGCTTGGGCATGACAGCTTCCCCAATATCTTGCATATGACCTGTCAGGCTGACAGTAGCACTACACAGGGCTCCTGCCATCCCCACCCAATAGTTGGCAGTAGAGCCCGGCAGAGCCATTTCCGGGGTCTGGAGAAGCGGAACCCGCACGGGGGAAGGGATTCACGCGGCTCTGCCGGGCACACAAGGCACGACGGGGAGGGAAGGACCCGGACATCACAGAGCTTCATCCGGGCGTTCAACCTCACCGCCGCGCCCGCTTATGAACCCTCGTCGCGCCTTACGTGGGCGGCAAGGACTTCGGCCGCTCCCTCGATGTCGTCGACCAGGTGTCGCTTCTCGGCGTTCTGCCACGAGAAGTAGCGACCGCCATACCCAACGAAGACGTGCACCGGCAGGCATGGCTGCGGACCGTAGACCAGCAGGGCTTCCAGCTCAGGGCGCAGGTTGGCCACCACACGTTCGGTCTCGATGAGCCGGCACTGGAGCCTCTCCAGCAAGATCAGCTCAAGGGAGGGTGGTTGCTGAAACGCCGCCAGCCTCATGAACAGCATGTTCATCAAGAGCACCGCCCGCAACCTGCGCAGTCGGCACACTGAACCATGGCGCCCACAGCCATCCGACCGTCCAAGGACCGCGTGCCGTATGTATGACGTACCTGTGCGTAGAGCCAGCCGGTACCCCGACAGGCGGAGCAGTTCGGTATGTCGTGCCGCTCGTCCACGATGGCCCTCCGTGCGATGGACGGAACTGCTGGTAGCGGTGACACTAGATCGCAGCGGAAGTGCCGACCCGGAAGGATTTTCCGGGTTCCAGAATTCGATATGGCGAGGTCGGAGCAGGCATGCGCGGCATGACAGATCACCTGACCATCGGCGAACGCGTTGCCTGGTACCGGAAGCGGCGCGGGATGGCGCAAGAAGTCCTCGCAGGCTTGATCGGCCGTACCCCCGACTGGCTCAGCAAGGTCGAGAACGACCACATCGACCTTGACCGCCTGTCCGTGATCAAGTCGCTCGCCATCGCACTTGACGTGTCTCTTGGCGATCTGCTCGCCGAGCCGTCCTTGCTGGAATGGACGCCGGAAAGCGGAGAGCGGACCATTCCCGCACTACGGGCAGCGATCACCGACTATCGCCAGCTTTCGCCGCTCACATCGCTGGTCCAAGCGGGCGATCCGGTCAGCCTCACCGAGCTACGAGCCGAGATCGCCGATGTCTGGGACGCCTACCAGGAGTCTCGTTACGGACTCGTCGTACGGCGATTGCCCGCGCTGCTCATGCAGGCCCAGCACGCCGCCGTGGCCTACGACGGCGACCAACGACTACGAGCTCAGGCGCTGCTCGGCCAGGCGTACCACGCCGCAGCGACCATCCTGGTGAAGATCGGCGAGCACGATCTCGCATGGATCGCATCCGAACGCGGCCTGACCCACGCACAGAACTCCGGCGACCAGCTCGTGATCGCCTCCCTCTTCCGCTCTGTCACACACACGCTGCTTTCGAGCGGTCGCTACGCCGCCGCCACCCAGCTCACCAGCGACGTTACCGGTCTGCTGGACAACCAGCTCAGCACTGCGACACCGGAGCTGCTCTCGGTGCATGGGACGCTACTGCTGGCAGGATCCATGGCAGCCGCCCGAGCCGAAGACAGAGCGACCGTCCGCAGCTTTCTCGCCGAGGCCGAGGAGTCCGCACGCAGACTCGGAGGCGACGCCAACCACGTCTGGACCGCATTCGGCCCCACCAACGTCGCCATCCACCGCGTAGCCACGGCCATCGAGCTCGGAGATCTCCAGATCGCCGTGGACATCGGCCCCGACCTTGACACCAGTGCCATGCCAATCGAGCGCCGGGCGCGTCACGGCCTAGCCGTGGCTCAGGCGTTCAGCAAGTGGAACCGTACGGACGAGGCCCTCGATGCGATTCTCGCCGCCGAGCGCATCGCACCCGAGCAGGTACGGACCCACTTCCTGAGCCGTCAACTCGTCCTGACCTGGATACGCCGACAGAAGGGAAAGCCCAGCCGCAGGCTCGCCGATCTTGCCCAACGTCTTCACGTCGCATGACGACACCGGCCGAACATCATAGGGTCGAGATCATGAGCGACCAAGGGACCACCGCACCTCCCATGGCCAGCGCCCGAGCAGCTGCGGGCGTCCTGTTCTTCGACGAACACGGTCGTGTGCTGCTGGTGAAGCCGACCTACAAGAACTACCTCGACATCCCCGGCGGATACATCGAGCCGGGGGAGACTCCCTTCCAAGCCTGCGTGCGCGAAGTTCAGGAAGAACTCGGCATCCAGCCACGCATCGGGGATCTACTCGTCGTCGACTGGGCTCCACACCCCAAGGAAGGCGACAAAGTCCTGTTCATCTTCGACGGCGGAATCCTCAGCCCCGAGATGCGGAGCAGGATCACCTTCCCCGACGGGGAACTGTCCGGCTACGACTACCACGCACCCGAGGAACTCGACGGCCTACTGATCGAACGCCTCGCCGGCCGCGTATCTGCCGCGATCACCGCCCACACCATTGGTCACACTCTCTACCTCGAACACGGCCAGAGAGTGCCGGACTAACTCGCGAATCTTGCCGAATTGTTCTCATTGGTATCAAGCGGCGGCGCGCCGCGCCGCCGTACAGCGGCTCGCCGCTTGCCCGCCGCCCGGGCATGCGGCCTGGGGGCCGGTCCCGGACGGCAGCAGCGCGAGCCGCTACGCCGACCACCGCACCCGCCGTACCAAGCGAACCCGCCGACGTGAGCGCCCCGCCCCCGCACATGATTAGCCGCACCGTCGCCGGCCGAACTCGCTCGCGCTCGCCCTTTGGGTGCCCACGGCATTCCGCCGGCCACGCTGCTCTGTCCATCGTGCCTGCGGTTCAAGCTGCCTCCGGCGGGGGCCTCAGGCTCCGAGATGATCGAGGCCAACACGGGCTGTCAATGGCTGAGGTGTGGCTGATCTTCCCGTCGCCGTCGCCCAGGACAAGCCGAGCAGACCAGGGGGCAGGGGCGAAGGTCGTTCTTCCAGCGGGGAGCTCCACCTTCACCCCTGCCCCCTGGCCCGCTTCCCCTGACGGGTGGGGCGACGGCGACGGGAAGATCAGGCGGCGCAAGGCTTGCGAAGTTGCAGTGGCCCGCTGCTCTTTCGCACAAATGTACGCATCCTCTAATCTGGCGTCGCTCAAGCACACATCAACGTGAGGCCGGAGTCTCTACATGGGCGTCCTGTACGACTACTACCGAGCTGTGGACCGCGAGGCGGCGATAGTTAGACCAGACCTTGGACGCGCCGCCGGGGTTCGAATCCTGCCAGGCGAGCCTGTGTTCGACGGGGTGGACGCGAAGGGCATCGACCCGACAGTAATCCTCGCCCAGCTCATTGGGTTCATCCGAGGCGTCCCCTGGTCGAGTGATCTCGTCGATGTGATGACGCTCTACCCGCCGCGAGAAGGTGCACCCACGACCGATGAAGAGTGGGACGCGTTGCCGGAGGACTCTCCATACCTGGACGGTCCAGGGATCGAGGAACTGTCGATATCCGTACGCGACACTCTCGCCGATGTCGATGATGAACGTCTGCCCGAACTGGCGAGACAGTGGACGGGGATCGAGGAGTTTCGCATCGGACACGTCGACAGCGACTATCTGCTGTCGCTCATCGAAGCCCTCGTGGGCTTGGCGCGTCGTGCCAAGAAAGAAGATCAGTTGCTCTATTGCTGGGTCTGCGTGTGAGTTGCCGCGTAGGCGTGCCCGTCGCGTGCCCGATGGAGCGGCGATCAAGGGGGAATCGCGGGGAATCACGGGAAGCGTGATCAGCGCCGTGAGCTGTGTCTGTGCAGGTCGAGCAAGATCGTCGTACGTGTTTGCAAGCAGGAAGTCAGGAGTTCGAATCTCCTAGGCTCCACTCTCTTCGTGTAGGTGGGCCGGGTGGCACCCACCCGTTGCCCGTCTGGGTGGTTGACCGTGGAAGCCCGCCCCGAGCGGTCCTCGCTATCGCTCGGGCTGTTCTTCCTGGCGCGCCTTCGGCGCACAACGGTCTTCGCAATGGGGCGCTTCGCGCAGGGGGCTCAGGCGCTCCTTCCAGTCGGGCCGAAGCCCCGACCCCTGGAGGACTTCGCTCCGCTCAGACGCTTTGTCCTCTTGTGTGCAGGCTTCGCCTGCGTCTTCTACGTGGCCGTTAATCTGGGGTTCGCTGGAAAGTTCCTGCTGGCTCTGCGACTTCCCGCGGCCACGCCGCTCCCCCAGCCGAGAAGGGGCATTTCGCAGGCGGAAGCAGTGACGGCCCGATGCCTAGCGTGGCTTCCAACCTTCGCTGGGCGCCCCCGTCGTACCGCACCCGATCGGTCACGACCCAGAGACACTACGAATTCAGCCTGTGTGCGGTGACGCCCGACTGGTGGAGGGAAGATGGGGCCGAATCGTGCGGCGTCGCAGTTGAGGTGGCATCCTGGAAACCAGGAGGTGCCATGAGTGTTGACTTCACGACCGTCTACGCGCAGTTGGTCAAGCTGTGCGAGAGGTACGGGATTGCCGAGTTGGCTGTTTTTGGCTCGGTTGCTCGTGGCGAGGACGAAGACGGCAGTGACATCGACCTCCTTTATGTTCTGAAGCCTGACAGCAACATCGGGCTTGAGTTCTTCGCGTTCCAGGAGGAACTGGAAGATCTGCTGGGCCGTAAGGTCGATGTGGTCTCCAAGGAAGGTCTCCACTGGGTCATCCGCGACCAGATTCTTACCGACGCCCGGGTGCTGTATGCAGCGTGAGGGCCTGTATCTGGTGGACATCGTGGAAGCCGCCAGGAAGATCGCCTCATACCTCGAAGGCGTCTCAGCTGAGGTGTGGGCTGCTGACTCGATGCGCCGCGACGCAGTTATATGGCAGCTTTCCATTATCGGTGAGGCTGTCGGAGGGATCTCGGACGAGACCCGAGCTTCCACCCCCGAGATCCCGTGGAAGCTCATCAGAGGGCTGCGCAATAACGTGGTCCACCGATACTTCAGCGTCGACTGGAAGATCGTGCACAGCGCTGCCACAGTGAACGTTCCCGACTTGGAACGGCAAGTGCGAGCTCTGCTTCAGCATGCCTATCCGGATCTCTTCAGGCGCCTGGAGCATGAGGAATCACGCGCCTCTGCCGATTCCTCCGACGATGAGCACACCGAGCCCTCAACCAGTTCGGATCTTCACTGACTTCTCCCCGCGCGGTAGAGAAACCCACAGAAGGCCGTCGGATGGTGGGGCGGGACACTGCGTGGGGGGTGTACAGCGGCGGCCTACAGCAACACCACCTCACACGATCACACGCCACCAGACCGCATACGCCCCCGTCGCGTCGCCGAAGGTCTTGCCGCGTGGGTGACGGAGCGAGAGCATGATGGCGCGCTTTCCTGCTCAGGAAGATAAGTTGGTCGGCATGACCGGTCAGCCTGTGGAGCCCGTTGCGCCTCGTGATCCAGGTGAGGATCCGGCCGCGATCTTCGAGGCGCTTCCGGCGTCGCACCGTGCCCGGTTCCGGGCGGAGTACGACGAGGCTTTGGAGGCCGCGCACGACTTGGCCCGCTTCAAGCAGGTGCAGACGTTGTTGCGTCAGTGGCGCCTGCGTGCGATCGCTTACGCCCGCCCGGGCTATGAGGAGGCCGTCCAGGACGCTCTCCAGAACCGTACGGAGATGTTCACTCGCTACACCCCGCCGGAGTGGCAGGACCGGGTGCGAGCTAGAAGTTCGATGGCTTCCACGGACGCGCACTCTACGAGCTGAACGGTCTTCCCGAGAAGGTCCGCGACGGCCCACTGTTGGAGCGTCTTCTTGCACACCTCCGCGATCCGTGGGACGCGGTCGCGGAACACGCCAGTCCCGACCGCGAACTAAGCGCGCTGCTGCGCTCCCGCGAACCTCCCGCGAACTGACCTCGCCGACTACGGTGACACCGCCGCACAGATCGCGGCAGAAGAGTGCCTTGCAGGCCGTCGCGGCCTCTCGAGATGCCCTCGGTCACGCTCCGCACCGGTGACTCGTCCGTAAGCTGAGGGTGTGTCCCCCGCACTCGTCCTGCTCGACGACGTCCGCTGGCGAGGTGTGCGCGTGGTCGGCGATCGCGCGCAGACCCTGCTGGCCGTACTCGCCATGCACGGCCACGCGGGAGTCAGTGTCGAGCGCCTGGTCGAGGAGTTGTGGCCCGACGAGGAGCCGGCCAACCCGACAAAGGCGCTGCAGGTGGTCGTCTCGCGGACCCGGGCGGTGACCTGCGCCGACGTCGTGGTGCGGATCCCGCGTGGTTACCGGCTCGGGCTGCCCGCGGGTCAGGTGGACGCGCTGCTGCTCGGCGCGCTGGTGGAGCAGGCGCGGGCCGCACTGGGCGAGGACGACATGGTGCTCGCGCGTCGCCGCGCCGAAGAGGCCATGGCTCTCGTGGCCGGCGGCTCGGATGGTGCCACGGGCGCGCTCGCTGAGCTGAGAGGCGTCGCGGCAGGGTGGGTGGCCGAGGCGCGGCGGGTGGCGGCGATCGCGCGGGGCCGGAGCGGCGCTCACGAGGGCGCGCTGCCGCTGCTGGAGGAGGCCGCGGCCGATCGGCCACACGACGAGGAACTGCTCGCATGCCTGCTGCGCAGCGAGGCCGCCGTACGAGGTGCCGCCGCCGCTCTGGAGCGTTACGAGCGGTATCGCGCGGGCCTTGTCGCGCGGCTCGGCACTGGACCAGGGCCTGAGCTCGCCCGCGTGTACGCCGAACTCCTCGTCGCCGATCGGCCGGTACGTGAGGGCATCTTGTTCGACGGTTCCTCGCTGCTCGGCCGCGAGGGCGACATCCGTGCGGTGCACGCCCTGTTGCAGACCAACCGGGTGGTCTCCATCATCGGCCCTGGCGGACTGGGCAAGACGCGGCTGGCCCATGTCGTCGGCAGGAACGCCACGCAGCCCGTCGCTCACTTCGTCGAGCTCGTCGGCGTCTCCTCGCCGGATGGCGTGGTGGGCGAGGTGGGCTCGGCGCTCGGGGTTCGGGACTCGGTCAGCGGGCGTCGTGTCCTGACCGCCGCGCAGCGCTTCGACGTACGCACCCGGATCGCCCAGCATCTCGACCAGGCTCCGGCGCTGCTGATCCTGGACAACTGCGAGCACGTGATCGAGGCCGTCGCCGACCTGGTGGCGTTCCTGACCGTGACGACCCGCGACCTGCGGGTGCTCATCACCTCGCGCGCTCCCTTGTCGATCCCCGCCGAACGCGTCTACCTGCTCGGCGAGCTGCCAACGGGCGACGCGGTGGAGTTGTTCCGCCAGCGCGCCACGGCCGCCCGCCCGGGTGTGCGGATCGACGAGGAAGTGGTCGAGGAGGTCGTCGCCCGCCTCGACGGGCTGCCGCTCGCGATCGAACTGGCCGCGGCCAAAGTGCGGGTGATGTCGGTGGCGGAGATCGCGCGGCGCCTGGCGGACCGATTCACCCTGCTGCGCGGGGGAAACCGTACGGCCCCCGACCGGCACAAGACGCTGCTCGCGGTCATCGACTGGTCGTGGAACCTGCTGGAGGAGCCAGAACGGCGGGCGTTGCGCTGGTTGTCGCTGTTCGGCGACGGTTTCACGCTGGCCGCGGCCGAGCACGTACTCGGCCCGGACACCCTGCGCGCCGTGGACGCGCTGGCCGAGCAGTCGATGCTGAGCGTTCGCGAGACGACGTACGGCCTGCGCTACCGGATGCTGGAGACCGTCAGGGAGTTCGGGCGGATGCGGCTGAAGGAGGCCGGCGAGGAGGCGACCGCCCGGGCGGCGCAGCGGGCCTGGGCGACGGCGTACGCCCTCGAACACGCCTTCGCGCTGTTCAGCCCGGCGCAGTTCGCGGCGGCCGACGCGTTGCACGCCGAGGAGAGCAACCTTGCCGAACTGCTCCGGCAGGCTCTCGGCGAGTCCGATCCCGTCACGACGGTCCAGTTGCTGGCCGGCGTCGGCGCGTTGTGGTCGATCCGTGGCGATCACTTCCGTGTCTTCGTTCACCGGGACGCGATCATCGAGGTGATCACCGACTGGGTGCCGCCGCCGTACCTCGTCGAGGTGACCAGGGCCGCCATGCTGATCGCGCTCATGAACATCATGATCGTCAGTGACCGCCGCGACGATCCGCTGCGCGATCTCCTCCGTACGCTGCCCACCAGCGACACGACGGATCCCCGCTTGGCGGCGGTGGCCACGGTGCTGGTCGCGTGCGACGTGCCCGATGGCGCCGACATGCGCCGCCGGCTGGCGGAGTTGTGCCGGAGCGTCGACCGTGACGTGGCCTTGGCGGCGATGCAGATGAACGTCCAAATCTTGGAGAACGCGGGAGACGTGACCGAGGCGGTCGAGGCCGCCGAGCGAACCCTGACGATGATCCGCGAGGAGGAGGGGCCGTGGTCCACCGCGATCATGCACGCCGTGCTGGCCCACCTGGTCATGCAGCTCGGCGACCGTCGGCGGGCGGTCGGATACGCGCGGACCGCCATCCCGGCGCTGAGCCGGCTCGGCGCCACCGACGACGAGACCCAGCTCCGCGCGCTGCTGCTGGTCTCCGCGCTCGCCGACGGCGATCTCGACACCGCGGAGGCCGAGCTCGCCGAGATCACCCGGATCAACGACAACGAGGCAGTACTCGGCGGGGTGGCGATCGTCTCGTTGTGCGCGGCCGAGCTCGCCCTCGCCCGCGGCGAGACGGCCGCCGCGCTGGCGGAATACCGCCTGGCCGTCCAGCGGGCGCACGACCTGCGCCTGCCCGGGGTGCCGCGTGCGGAGCTCACGCCGTGGACGGTCATCGCGGTGTCGGCCACCCTGACGGCGTACGCGTACCACGCTCCTCCGGAAGACGTCCGGTACGGCGAGGAGTTGTTCTCCACCGTCGGGGGCTACGACCTGCTGACCGTGAAGAATCCCATCCTCGACTATCCGGTGTGCGGCTCGATGCTCTTCGCGCTCGGCGCTTGGGGGCTGCTGCGGGGAGCTATGGACCCCCCCGACGCGATCAGGTTGCTGGTGCTGGCCGAGCGGTTCGCGTACAACGGCAGCATGCCCTGCATGGCCTTCGAGCGGATCGAACCGTACGCGGAGCGGGCCGTGCCCGGGATGCTCGCCGTCGTTCGGGCCGAGTACGGCGATCGACGTGGCTCCGACCTGCTCGACGAGGCGCGCGGTCTCGTTGAGCAGGTCTCCGGCCGTGACGGGCGCAGGTCACATGTGCCGCTTGTAACTGCGTACCGACAGCGGCGCGAAGATCGCGATGACGATCAGGCACGCCAGGAGCGTCCAGGCCACCTCTCCGCTGACGAGGGCGCTGTTGGCGAGGTCGCGGGCGGCCGTGACCAGGTGTGAGACCGGGTTGATCCGTACGAACGCGGCCAGCCAGCCGGGCAGGGTCTCGACGGGGACGAACGCGTTCGACAGGAAGGTCAGCGGGAACAAGATCATCATGGAGATGCTCTGGACGGCCTGGGCGCTCCGGGCGATCGTGCCGACCCAGGTGAAGACCCAGGCCAGAGACCAGCCCGTAATGATCGCCAGCAGGACCGCGGCGAGCACGCCGCCCGCTCCGCCGCCCGGGCGGTAGCCCATCACCAGGCCCATGCCGAAGGTCAGAGTGGCCGCGATCGTGTAGCGCAGCAGGTCGGCCACCATTGGGCCGGCGAGCGGCGCGATCCGGGCGATCGGCAGCGACTTGAACCGGTCGAAGACGCCCTTCTCCATGTCCTCGCGGAGTTGCGTGCCCGTGGCCATGCATGTCGTCAGCACGGTCTGGGCGAGGATGCCGGGAATCATCAGGGGGAGGTAGCTCTGCACGTCGCCGGCGATGGCGCCACCGAAGATGAAGGCGAACATCGCGGTGAACAGGATGGGCTGCAGCGCCACGTCGAAGAACTGCTCCGGGTTGCGGCGCATCTTCTTGAGCGCCCGCCACGCCATCGCCAGGGTCTGGACGATCGTCTCCCCCGTGGAGACGCGCCGCCGGGCGGCCGCCACGCGGTCGGCGGCCCGGACCGCCTCGCGGGCGGGTGCGGTCATGGTGCTCATCGGTTCTCCTCCGTGCTGATCTCTATGTCGCTGATCTCTGTGTCGCTGATCTCCTCGTCTCCGTCCGCCCCGTGGCCGGTGAGGGCGAGGAACACCTCGTCCAGGCTGGGCTTGGCCACGCTCACCGAGGAGATCGACACCCCGGCGGCGCGCAGTGCGATCAATACGTCCGCGGCCAGGTCGGCCTGGTCGAGGGCGACGTTGAGGCGGCCCTGCTCCGGGCTGAGGACCGGGTCGGAGCCGAGGACGCGCCGCACGACCTCCACGGCGGTGGGCGCCTCGTCCGGCTCGGCGAGCACCAACTGGAGGGCGGAGTTGCCGACCGCTGTCTTCAACTCGTCGGGGGTGCCCTCGGCGACTTTGCGGCCGTGGTCGATGACGGCGACGCGATCGGCGAGCTGATCGGCCTCGTCCAGATATTGCGTGGTCAGCAGTACGGTGCAGCCGTCGGCGACCAGACCGCGGATGGTGTCCCACATCTGGCCGCGCGTGCGCGGGTCGAGACCGGTGGTCGGCTCGTCGAGGAAGATCAGCGGTGGCCTGGTGATCAGGCTGGCCGCCAGGTCGAGGCGCCGCCGCATGCCACCGGAGAACTGCGCGATCGGTCGGTCGGCCGCCTCCTCCAGGTCGAACTGGCCCAGCAATTCGACGGCGATGCGCCGGGCGCGCGGCGCGGCGATGCCCTGCAGGCGACTGAAGAGCCAGAGGTTCTCGCGGGCGGTCAGGTTCTCGTCGACCGTCGCGTACTGTCCGGTGACGCCGACCAGCTGGCGGATCATGTGCGGGTTGCCGGCCACGTCGACCCCGAAGATCTCGGCGCGGCCCGCGTCGATCTGCAACAGGGTGGCCAGCATCCGCAGCATGGTGGTCTTGCCGGCGCCGTTCGGGCCGAGGACGCCGAAGATCTCACCGGGGCGTACGTCCAGGTCGATCCCGTCGACGGCACGGTGCCCGCCGAACGTCTTGGCAAGCCCTTCCGCACGTACGGCCAGATCGGTTCCTCCGCCGGAGGCCGGGCCGCCCCCGGTACGTCCGAGTTTTGTGATGCTCATGGCTTCACTCTCGGCGGCGCCGGTTTCACGGCACCCTCGGCTGGTTTCACCGGTTGCCGTGCAGCAGCCCTGTACAGCAACATCGACGCGCCCAGATCAGGACAAGGTGTCCTTGATCGCGATCTGGCCATCTTCGATCGCGAACTTCTGGTTGGCGTTGTTGGGGTCGCACTGCCACTGGTACATCAAGGTGCCGTTGCCACGGTTGTTGCTGACGTCGACGCACATTGCGGTCCCGACGGGGACGGTGCGGTTGGCGGGCTCTTGACCGGCGGCCATCGCAGGCAGAGCGGTGATCGCGCTCATGGTGGTGGAGATGACGGCGGCGGCCAGCAGATGGCGAGCGAGCATGGGTGCCTCCAGAAGAGTTGATCAAGACTCGAGCACCATGTCACAACTGAAAGTAGTTGATCAATCACTGTCCGCGCAAAGCTTCGTGCGTCGCGTTGCGTGTCATACCCGGACGGAGGCCGCCGTCGAGGGAGGCGTCCCCAGCTGTTCGACGGGTATGTCGATGGCCGGTTGAGTGGTGAGACTCGCGCGTTCGATCCGATCGAGGCGGAACCATCGGATGGCCTCGCGGCGCCGGCAGTGCGCCACGAGGAACCAATGCCCGGCCGTGAACGCGAGCAGCTGAGGGTCAACCCGGCGCGTTGTCGGCCTACCGTGACGATCGCGGTAGTGCAGCGAGAGGACCTTGCGCTCCTGAAGGGCATGTTCGATCGCGTCGCGTCGGCGTGGATCAGCCGCCTCGGCGGTGCCGTGGTCGATCCAGATGCGCTCGGTCAAGTCGTCCGCGTGCCGCCGCGCCTGCGGGTCCATCACCGCCAGCACTTTCACCAGGGCGGCTCGGGCCTGCCGGTCGAATGGTTGTCCATGGTGTGCGGCGATCGCCGCGGCGAGCGCGGAGGCTTCCGTGGCG
Source organism: Nonomuraea aurantiaca (assembly GCF_020215705.1). Classification (GTDB taxonomy): domain Bacteria; phylum Actinomycetota; class Actinomycetes; order Streptosporangiales; family Streptosporangiaceae; genus Nonomuraea; species Nonomuraea aurantiaca. The sequence goes on from NZ_JAIWNB010000036.1 coordinate 23,284, forward strand.
GTGAAGTTCACCGGCGGCAGGGTGGCGGCACGATCGACGACATATCCGCCGATCCGGCCCGTACGTGCCCAGACCGGGAACCCGCCCTGTTGCAGAGCGGAGATGTCGCGCTTGACGGTGCGGACACTGATCTCGAACGCGGTGGCGAGTTGTTCGGCCGTGCGGCCGCGGGGACCCGCACGGCGGAGCTCTTCACGGATCGCATAGAGCCGGTCGGTGCGGTTCATCCATAAATGGTGCCATAACGGTGACATCCAGCGCCTTCAGAATCGGAGCATGACGCAGTCGCGAGAACCCATCCTGTTGTTGAGCGGTGCCGGTCTTCCCATTTGGATCTGGGATCAGGTACGCGAAGAACTGGCCGCGTCGCACCCGACGGTGGTCGCCGAACGACCGCGTCATGATCGCGCTTCGCTCACGGAGTACGCCGCCGCGGCACTGGATTCGGCACCGTGGGAGCGATTCGCGGTCGTCGCGCACTCCAGTGGCGGGACCGTCGCAGCGGAAATGGTCACCCTCGCACCTGACCGGGTGAGCGCGTTCCTGGCGGTCACGGCCGTCGTGCCGAAGCCGGGACGCAGCTTCGTCGCGTCGATGCCGTTGCCGAACCGGCTCGTGCTGAGCCTGGCGATGCGGCTGGCCGGCACCCGACCGCCCGATGCCGCCATCCGGCGAGGCGTGGCCGGCCGCGTCGACACGAAGACGGCCGATCGCATCGTGGCGGAGTTCCACCCCGAGTCTGTGCGTCTCTACCGGGACGCACCGCAAGGCGGCGGTTTTCCCGAACGTCGCGGCTACCTCGCCACCAGCCAAGACGCTGAGCTCCCGATCGGACTGCAACAGCGATTCGCGGGCAACCTCGGCACGAGCTGGAATGAATCCCTCGACAGCGGACACCTGCCCATGCTCGAAGCGCCCGACGCTCTCGCCCGGCGAATCGCGAACTTCCTCGCCGACAGACCCAGTTGACTGAGAGGCGCACGAAGAATTGGTCCAGCGCGAGAGCGCGCATTCGGCTATCACCCTGCGCGGACGGTTCGCGTACGCCGGGTGGCTTTTCGGACGGCTCAGTTGTAGGGGTTGTCGTAGGTCACGGATTTGGTGCGACTGTTGTAAGTGTTGCCGGGATAGAACCAGCCTCCCGTCACGTACAAGGTGACGTTCGTGAGGGTAGTGGAGTGGGTGTATTCACCGTCGTAGAGGTACAGATACAACTGGCAGCCGGGGGGAGCGGCTGCCGTGCCCGTCTGGCTCGGATAGAGGATCGTGCTGCCGTTGACAGAAACGTAGAAATTCGGCATGGGGTAGGACCCGCTGCCCCAGCACAGCCGGAGCGCGTACCTGAACTTCGTGTTCCCGTCGTCGAACGCCAGCGTGCCGGTCAGCTGGGCGAGCATGATCGACGGGCCGGCGTTCGAGGTCACGGTGAGGGACACGGCCTGGTCTGGACCGTAGGCGGCGTGCGCGGGAGTGACGGGCGCCAGGATTGCCGCGAGTGTTGCGATGGCGAGGGCGACAGAGCTGAGCGCACGACGTGCTTGGGAACGTGTCAATTCCAACCTCATCTCTTTCATGATGTCGGCGGAGCGCGCACGGAGACTATTGTCGGGGCCTCCAGGTGTCCAGGGAGACGATCGAGAGCCATTGATTCGGCTGGCATTAACTGGTGCCGTAGCCGCTCTCGCGAGGATCGATCAGGCGTGCCACCAGGTCGGGGATTGGCTTGTGGAGCCGTAATACCGACGTGACGGGTGAAAGTTTCATTCCACCGGGACGCGGTCGACGCCGGCACCGGAGACGACTGGACCGGCGTGATCGTTACCCGCCGAGCGAGATACCTGGCAAGGGGGTGGCGTGGACCGTCAAGAACCTCCTGGAGCCCGGCGGGTGTCCTCCTCCGCGAGGGCCTGGTCGGTCGGATCCACCGTCTCGGCGGCTTCCCCGCCGTCCCGCTTGTACGAGCCGTCCTGCTTGTACGAAGCCGGCACCACGATCTCTTCGCTGTCCTTGCTACGAGTCACCCAGAGATAGACCAGTGCGCCGATGAACAGCACGATGGAGGTCCACTGGTTGATCCGCAGCCCCAGGAACGTCACCGCGTGGTCCACCCCGCCCACCGGATCGATCCGCAGCCCCTCGATCCAGAACCGCCCCAGCGTGTAGCCGGCGACATAGAGGGCGAACAGGCGGCCGTGGCGGAGCGTGAACCGCCTGCCGGCCAGGATCAGCCCGAATCCGAGCGCCACGTCCCACAGCGACTCGTACAGGAAGGTCGGGTGGTAGAGCACGCCCGGCCAGCCGCCGTGCGTCTGGTCGATCTCCAGGCCCCACGGCAACGTGGTCGGACTGCCGTACAGTTCCTGGTTGAACCAGTTGCCCCAGCGGGCGATCGCCTGCCCGAACGCGATGCCGGGCGCGATCGTGTCGCCCACGGCGCCGAGGGACAGTCCCCGACGGCGGCAGGCCAGCCACACGCCCACGCCTCCCAGAGCGACCGCGCCCCAGATGCCCAGCCCGCCTTCCCAGACGAACAGCGCCTGGTAGGGCTCCTTGATCGCGCGTGGGCCGAAGTAGATCTGCCAGTCGACGATGACGTGGTAGAGGCGGCCGCCGATCAGGCCGAAGATCACCGCGGGAACCGCGATGTCGCTGATCGTGCCTTTCGCGCCGCCCCGGGCACGCCAGCGGCGTTCGCTCAGCCAGACACCGACGCCGATTCCGACAATGAAGCACAGCGCGTAGGCCCGGATCGGGATGAATCCAAGATGCCAGACCCCTTGGGAAGGGCTGGGAATTAAGGCGAAGGGCATGTCGGTGACGGTAACGGATGCGAGCTTACTTGGCCGCGTGCGTGACCTGATTGTGCAATTTGTACGGCGGCTTGACGCGCTGTCGGCAGCAGCCGTGGGATCACCGATCTGCACAGGATCGTTACGAGACATCTCTTATCTCGTCAACACCACCCTCTTACTCTTTTCCCTGCTATATTCCCCCAAGCAAGGACGCTGATGAAGCTCTTCTTCGCAGGCCTCGTAGCAACGGCCGCGGCCGTGTGCGCGGTGGCCTTACCCGCTCAGGCGGAATCCCTCGCATCCGTGCAGGCCGCTCCAGTGGACCCGGTGAAAGCCCTGAAGGCCCAGCTGGTCCCGGGCAAAGGCGTAAAGGTCACCGAATCAAGCAGCATCACCCTCGATTTCACCGCCAACGACGAAGCCATGCAGGTACAGGTGAACACCCGCACGGCCGGCACCTTGGCTTTCGGCAAAGGCAATGTAGCGGCTTCCGACCTCCGTGTCCGCATGTCCTCACGCCCGAAAGGGCCCAACCCTCCCTACAGGGTCATCGCTGAGGGCAGAAACGCCTACGTGACCAACGCCGGCATCGCCAAGGCGCTGTCTGACGGTCGTTCCTGGATCCAGGCGAAGGCCAGCGGGCACGGAAACGCCATCCTCGACACGGGCGTCACTTCAGCGGAACTGCAGTTCATGCTGAAAAACGCGTCAGAAGTCGCGGCCGGCGAATACCAGGGCACCGCCGCACTGACCGACTTCCGGCACGACAAGTCGGCCGGGAAAGGCAACGTCGAGTTCCACCTGTACTTCGATGAGCGCAACCTGCTCACCCGCACGGTCGTCGACACGACGGCCTACCCGGACAGCGACAGCACGGCCTATGACCAGATGGTCTTCCACACCGATACCAAGTATTCGGGTTGGGGCGCCAAGGTAAAAATCGCCGTACCGGCGGCGGGCAAGGTCATCAGCGAGAAGAAACTCGACGCGAAGACCCGCAAGGCCGTCATCAAGGCCGGCTATCCGGAGAGCGGCCCCTTCTGACTAGCGCCGTTCGAGCGTGAGCAGCGGCTCAGCGAACACGGGCGCTGGTACGTCCGGATCCGCGGCAACAGCCTGCTCCAGGCGGCGGAAGCCGGCCTCGAGCTCGTCGGGACTGAGTTGAGCGAAGAACGAAAGGGTGCGCAGGCGCAGCCGTTGGAGCATGTCACCGAGGGTGCCGGCGGACGGCTCGGTAACCGTGCCGAAGCCGGCGACGCGCCAGCCGTCCGACGTGAACATCTCGATGACCTCGTGCAGCGGCTGAAACAGCGCGGCGTCCGCCTCAAAGCCGCGGGGGAAGTGCTCCAGCCACCACGGCCTGGGATGGTGGTCGCTGAAGTTCGCGCGCAGTAGTAGCCGCCCGGCGGGCCTGAGCACCCTGGCCAGCTCCCGGACGGCCCGCGGTTTGTCCTGGACGTGGTGCCAGGACAGGAACATGAGAGCGTAGTCGGCGCTGGCGGACGGCACTGGCATGTCCTCGGCGGAGCCTGCCAGATACCGCACATCGGGATGGAGGGACTGCGCCTGCGCTGTCTCGCGCATGCGGACCGACGGCTCGACACCAGTGACCGGCCCGAACGCTCGCGCCAGCGCGGGGGTGAACCGGCCGGTCCCTGAGCCGACATCCAGTCCCACCAGCGGACGCCGCTCGGGCAGCACCGCTCCGAAGGCGCTGATCCATACCTGCTGCTGCCGCTCGGTGAGCGCACGGCCACGCGCGTAGTCCTGGTGCTGCTCCGTGTCGTAGTCGATCCGCCTCATCGCCGCTCCCGCGTCAGCCGGGCTACGGCGAACCGTCGACCCGATATATCGACTGGATACATCGGCACGATATGCCGTGTCGCGTAATGCCACAAGTGAGGCATGGCGGGTGGGCGTGCCACCGCCGAGCTCGGCGGTGGCGGTCGCCGGGAATCGAGGTTGTCGGCCTCGAGGATGAACCAACCGCCGACGGCCTCCTTCATCTCGACGAACGGTCCGTCCGTTGCCAGGGTCCTGCCGCCTTCGACCCGTACGGTGATCGCGTTCTCGGGTAGACCCATCGGCGCCCCGGGGTGACACGTGGCGTCTGATTGATCCCTTGGTAGTCGGCGTGGACCTGCTTCTGCTCCTCTTCGGACAGCGCGGCCTGTCCCTCAAGTGCGGTGCCCTGATGGATCAGTACGACGGACGAGACACCACCACCTCAGATGATCTTGATATATTCGCCGTGGCCAACGAATCCGGCTGGCATCGTGAGCTGCCTGGGAGAACGTCGATATGCAGGGCTGGTGGGGGAAACTTTTACAGGGTGCGCTCTCTGCCGTCATCGGCGGCGTCGTGGCAGCGGTGACCGCCTGGGCCGTGGTGCTGGCTTCCAGACGGTACGAGCGGCGAGCCGCGCTTGAGGTCGAAGCCCGAACATGCGCGATCGACTTCTTTCTCCTCTTGGCCGACATCGATACCCAGCTGACTCACGCCATCGACAACGGCACGGTGCTGGCGTACATAACAAACAGCAAGCCGTGGATCAGCGGCGCGTTGAAGGCCGAGATCGCCATGTTCTCTGTGGACCGGGATCTGGGGAACCGCTTCTCCCAGTTGACCGGCGATCTGCGGCGCTCCTTGGAGCTGGCAGAGGGCGCGGATCCGCCCAAGGAGGAGCTGGTGGCGGCTGCCATGGCGGCGCTCCAAAGGCTCAGCGACCACCTCGCCGACTGGCTTATGCGGGGGCGTCACCGGCCAGAAACATCAAGGTAGTACCCGGGGAGGCGGCGTGCTCCACGACCACGCTCATCGGGCGGCGGCCCCGGGCGTGCGGTAGGCGGCGAGGAAGACCCGGACGGCGGCGTCGGCGTAGTGATCGAGCTCGGATGGGGGGAAGCGGATGTCGTCGCCGCAGAGCATGACCTTGTTGACCGGGATCGAGGAGACGAGCCAGGTGAAGTGGTTGGCCGCAAGGATGGGTTCGTCGATGCGCAGCAGTCCGCGGCCGGTCAGCTGCTCGAAGCAGGACGCCAGCGCGGCGTGCACCCGCTCGGGGCCCGCCTCGAAGTAGGCATGGCCGAGTTTCGGGAAGCGGCCGGCTTCGGCGATGACGAGGCGGCGTACGCGCAGGTGCGAAGGTTGCGTAAGAGCGTGGACGAACTGGCGCGCGACCGCCCGCAGCGTGGTCTCGACGTCATCCGTGGCCGCCAGGTCGCCCATGGAGTTCTGGAAGATCTGATCGATGCCGACGAGGCGATCGAGCACGATCTGCTCGAACAGGCTCTCCTTCGGCCCGAAGTGCTTGTAGATCGTCTGCTTCGACGCGCCCGCCGCAGAGGCGATCTCGTCGGTCTTGGCGCCGACGTAGCCGTCACGGAGGAACACCTCCAGCGCCGCATCCATGATCCGGCGCCGTGTCTGCGCGTGCGTGGGTGCGGCTTGCGGCATTCAGGCCCTCCTGAGTTCGCGCTGAGGCGACCGTTGACACCCTCTGGGGTGTACCGTACGGTACTGTTCACTAATTCGGTACAGTACCGTACGGTACAGCTCGGAGGAAACCAAGATGGGCACTGTCCAGTCCAAGGACGGCACTGAGATCGCCTTCGACGTCTGGGGCGACGGTCAGCCGCTGATCATGATCGACGGGGCGACCGCCCATCGCATGGTCAACCCGACCAACGGTGAGGTGGGGCAGCTGCTGAGCGAGGAGTTCCGGGTCTACGCCTACGACCGCCGCGGCCGCGGCGAGAGCACCGACACCGCACCGTACGCGGTGGAGCGTGAGTTCGAGGACCTTGCCGCTCTTATCGACCATGCCGGCGGGTCGGCCATGGTGTTCGGCTGGTCCTCCGGGGCTGTGCTGGCCCTGCACGCCGCTGCCGCCGGTCTGCCGATCACCCGGCTGGCGCTGTTCGAGCCGCCGTTCGTCGTCGACGACAGCCGCCCGCCGCTGCCGGCCGACTACGTCGAGCGGCTCGACGCCTGCGTCGCCGACGGCCGTCCGGGCGACGCGGTGGAGCTGTTCATGACGGCGGCGGCCGGCGTCCCCGCCGAGGCCGTCGCCGGTATGCGACAGGCCCCGTTCTGGCCCGCCGTGGAAGAGGTGGCGCACACCATCGCCTACGACGGGCGGATCATGGGCACCACCATGTCCGGCGCTCCGTTGCCCCGCGACCGCTGGGCCGCGGTGACCGTACCCGTCCTGGTCATGCACGGCACCGGCACCATGCCGTGGCTGATCACCGGGGCCCAGGCACTGGCCGACCTCCTGCCCACCGCGACGCTGCGCGCCGTACCGGGCGAGAACCACGGCACCACAGCCGACGTGCTCGCGCCCGCGCTGCGGGAGTTCGCCCAGGGTCGCTAGGAAACGCTGGCTGATAACCCTTGCCGCGTCCACCGGCGAGGCTCGCCGGGGGCGGCAGGCGAGGGCTCTAGACTCGCTCGCCGTGAACCCGATTAACTGATCTTGGCCTGGGGTGCGGAAGCAGGCCACGATCGCGACGGTGTACAACCGCAGTACATCGGTGGCGGGGATGGCGGTGGCGGCGGTGGCGATCGGTCTTGGCGCGCTGAAGTTGGCGTCCACCGCTCTCTTTAGCGCTGGCAGCAAGGGCAGCCTCTCCGCGGCTCGGTGGTTGTCCGTTTGATGCCCCTAGTCAAAGGAGGTAATCCGATGGATCACCACAACGCGCAGCACTCCGTCAGCGAGGCCGGCGTGATCATCGACGACCAGCGCGGAGACAACGGCCGCTGGGAAGCACCCGGGCCGCGCGGGCATGTGGTGACGGCTTGCGGCGACATCGCATGATCGCGGCTGCCCGGCGTGGACCGATTCTGATGGTGTCGGGGCTTGTGCTTTCAGCAATTTACGTGATCGGCCTCCATGCGGCGATTCAGTACGCCGTCCATGCGACCATCGAGCACAACACGGAGATGAACATCAGGTCTGGCGCGGACCTGACCATGGATCTCGACGATCTGGCTATGGATCGCGAGGGCCTGGCAGAGGATCTGGTCGGGATCCGAAGTACAGTGCGCAGGCTGACGTTTCCGGTAGGTGCTGTCACAGTCTTCCTCAGCGTCATCACCCTTCTGCTGCCCTGGTTACGAGGGCGGATCAAGCTCGGGGTGCTGGTGCTGTGGGGCGGCCTGTGGATGATGTATCCGTACACCGTGCTGCTCACCCTGAGCAGGTGGGGGTCGACCATGGTCGGTGACGGCGGTGCCACTGGGCTCCCCCATCGGTTCGCCGGCTGGCTTCCGCTCGGAGCGCTTATCTTGTGCGTTGCCGCGACGCTGCAAGCGATCGGCCTCGTCCAGCTGGCTCGCCGAGGGACGACAGTGCCCGCCGCGTAGACAATATCCCGCGCCATTAGCGTGCGATTAAGACAGCCGCCATAAAGTGGTCGATCGTGACAATGAATCGATGGGCCTTGGGCGGCGACCTGAGCGTCGCGAGGATCGGTTACGGAGCGATGAAGCTGACCGGCTGGCCGCAGGGTGATCGGCCCAGCCGGGAGACGGCTCTGGCGATCCTGCGCCGGGCGGTGGAACTCGGGGTGAATCACATCGACACCTCGTACTACTACGCGCGTGACGGGGTGGCGGCCAACGAGCTGATCCGGGAGGCGCTGTCTCCCTACCCGGCGGACCTGGTGATCGTGACCAAGGTGGGCGCGCTGGTCGAGGGCTCCGATGTCGCCTTGCCGGCGGCGGACATGACCGGCCTGACGCCGGACGGTCTGCGGCGCGGCGTGGAGGCGAACCTGCGCTCGCTCGGGGTTGACCGCCTGGACGTGGTGAATCTGCGGATGGGTGGCCACGACCGCTCCGAGACGTCCATGGCCGCGCTCCTGACAACGCTGCTCGAGCTGCGCGAGGAGGGCTTGATCCGTCACCTGGGCGTATCGAACGTCACCGCCGACGAGTTCGCCCAGGCCCGCGCGATCGCGCCCATCGTCTGCGTCCAGAATCTCTACAACCTGTCCAAGCGCGATGACGACCCGCTGGTCGACGCCTGCGCGGCCGCCGGCATCGCCTATGTCCCCTACTTCCCTGTCGGCGGGTTCCAGCCGATCAAGGCCGGGCACCTGGACGCCATCGCCGCCCGCCACGGTGCGACGGTGCCGCAGGTGGCCCTGGCCTGGCTGCTGGCCCGATCCCCCAACATCCTGGCGATCCCCGGCACCGGCTCACTGGCGCACCTGGAGGAGAACGTCGCCGCCGGCACGCTGAAGCTGAGCGAAGAAGACCTCGCTCAACTGGGGTAGGCGCACGTGGTCCAGGTGAGCGCGTGCATCGCCCATTCGAGCGTCAGAGTTGCCAGTAGACGGCGGTGGCGTCGTCGTGTGCCTTGCCGCGTGGCCAGCGGGCGCCGTGAGGATCGGTGTGTTCGGCCGTACGGACCTGGTTGATGAGTTCGGCAGGACCGTCGTTTTCCAAGATGTTCAGGAGGCATCGCCAGCTGGCGAGCTCGAAGCAGTCGACCAGGCGCGATGCCCCGTCGCTGAGCAGCGCGGCAGCTCGTACCGCGTCAGGGGGAACGCTGCCGGTAAGGGAGTGTTCGGCGGCCATGGGGTCGGTGGAGGCGACCCAGTAGCCTCCGTCCCGGTTGCGGTGCTCGAGCTGGGCCTCTACGGAAGCGAGGCGTTCCTGCTCGTGCTCGTGGGAGCCGTTGGGGAGGGCGTCCAGGCGCGTTCGCAGGGTCGCCGTGACGTCAGCCAGACGATCGTCACTGACCACCATGGGTTCTTCGGTGGAGTTCATGTCCAGGACGAGGATGGAGTCCGCCAGTACCAGCCAGTCCAGGGATCGCGTTGTCCGGCGGAGCAGGAGCACGGTTGCCGCAGGTGATCCGGGATGTGCGAGGTCGCAGGTCGAGGAGTGCAGAGAGGAGACGGTCTTGATGCCCTCGGCCAGCACCTCGGCCAACGGGCGCTCGCCGGCCGTCAGCATGGCGAGCAGGGACGAGCCGAGCATGCGCGTGTACCAGGCCACGGTGTGGACGCATCCGGTCCGCAGGCGTGCGGGATAGCCGGCGCCGTCGAGAACGACCACCGCGTCAGGGGTCGCGCCGACGAAGTCTTCGTTCTCCCGGTTGAGACCACCCACCTCGGTGGCGAAGGCCAGGCTCACGCTGGTCAGTTCTCCTCGTGTCGGGACAGCGGACTTGCCCAATTCAGCCCGGTCAGGGTCGTACGGCGACGACAGCCGGGTCAAGGCCCTCAAGCGCAACCGCTACGGCCGAACCGGCTTCGACCCGAAAGATCATCCTATGCGGCAATGACCGTGCGTGACGAGCTCGGAGCTCGCGTTTGACGGTCAGAGACATCGGTCGTGCCCAAGGTCATAGCGAGAAGCGCACTGCCGATTGGGTGAGCCGATCGGCCGTGGAATTGGACCTTCCGGTGCAGGAGGGCTTTGACGCCGCTGTTGCACCGGAAGGTCACTGTTTGTTGCAGGGATTTCGGGAAATCCGGCGACGGGCACTGAGTCCAGCCGGATCCCTACTGCGGAGTGGTGGGTGTGGGGCCCGGGCGTACGGCGATGGATTGGCTCAGCGGACGGTCCCCGCCCGTGAGGAACGGCGATCCTGTGGCCTCCTTCAGTGTGCCGCCCGCTCCGATCTCGAACGCCGCCAGCTGGTTCGTGTCCCGGATGGCGGCGAAGACGTCCCGGCCGTCCGGGGTGATCGCGACCGCCGCGACCTCGGCGCGGTCAGGGGTGTGGACGGGGGAGTCGGGGGTCGGCTTGAGCGAGCCGTCCGCGAGGATCGTGAAGCCGAGCAGGCCGCCGGGAGCTGTGTCGACGTCGGGGTCGTTGCTGGCGACGTACAGGTGCTGACCGTCGGGCGTGACCTTGAGACCGACCGGGCCGGTGGGCGCGGGGAACGGCGATCCGGGCACGGGGGTTAGCGAGCCGTCCGCGCCGCGCCGGAACGCCCACACGTTCTGCCCGACCAGCGAGGTCACGTACACCAGGCCGCCGTCCGGGCTGATCGCGATCCCGAAGTTGGCCTGCCCGACCTTCGCCACGTCCTGCGCGGGGCCGAGCGTGCCGTCGAGGCGTACGGCGAATCGGGTGATGACCCGCGGCGGGCTGTCGCCGGTCTCGTCCACATCGGCGTACGAGAGGTAGAGGAAGCGCCCGTCGGGGGACAGCACCGTCTGCTTGGGGTTGTCGGAGGTGGCGCGGAAGTCGCCGAGCTTGCTGGGTCTGCCGTCGAGGCCGATCCGGTACGCCGAGATCGTCCTGTCGCCGGTGTTGGTCACGTACAGGGTGCGCCCGTTCGGGGAGACCGTCGCCCCCCACGGCTCGTCGCCGGTCTGGACGATCTGCGGGTTCGGCTGGAGCGCGCCCTGTGCCCCCACGCGGAACACCGAGAGCGTGTCGGAGTCGCTGTTGACGACGTACGCGGTGGCTCCGTTGGGGGTGAGGGCGATGCCCCGGGGGAACTTTCCGAGGGTGGACACGGGCTTCCCAAGCGGTCTGAGGACCGCCCCCGGGCCGATCGCCAGGGAGGAAACATCACCGGAGCGGGCGTTCGTGACGTAGACCACGCCGCCTGACGGCGGCAGGACCGGCCCCGTGGTGGCCTGGGCCAGGGCGGGAGAGGAGACGGCGAGCAGCGCGGCCGTGGCCAGGACGGCAGCGCCCGCTCGCTTGGACGACCAGATGGACAGGGATGACTTCTTGTACTTCATGGATTTCCCCATGGTTCGATAGATGGTCCTTCACCCGCTGGGCGTGCCATCCCGTTCCATCTGTTCCTGAAGCGCCGCTCCCGGCTGCGTGCCCACCACTCCAAGGAGTACCGATGAGACACGACGTGCGCATTCCGTTGCCCGACGGCGATTCACTGGCGGCGACGGTGGCCCTGCCGGAGGGGACGGCGCCCGTGGCCGGATGGCCGGGGGTGGTGGTCGTACACGAAATCCACGGCGTCGAACCGGACATGCTTGATGTGATGGATCTGTTCGCCGAGCATGGGTACGCGGTGGTCCTGCCTGATCTGTACAGCCACGGCACCAAGGTCGGGTGCCTGGCGCGGGCTATGCACCAGCTCGCGACCGGTAAGCCGGGTCGGCCGACGGTCGACATTGACGCGACCCGGCGGTGGCTGGCCGGTCGTGAGGACGTCGATGGCGGTCGGCTGGGTGTGATCGGCTTCTGCATGGGGGGCGGGTTCGCCCTGGCGTATGCGGCGGGCGCGCCGCCCGGTGTGCGAGCCGCGTCGGTGAATTATGGGATGGTTCCCCGGCATCAGGAGGAGCTGCGGTCGGTGTGTCCGGTCGTGGGGTCCTACGGTGGCCGCGACCAAGGGTTTCGGTCGCACGGCAGGCGGCTGCGGGAGCATATGGCGGCGCTCGGCATCGAGCACGACGTCGAGATCTATCCGGCTGCCGGGCATTCCTTCATGACCGACGGCCATCATCCCGTCGCGAAACTCGCGCTGTTTCCGTTGCGTCATGGTCTTGTCCGTTCAGCGGCGGACGACGCGTGGCAGCGTACGTTCGGCTTCTTCGACCAACACGTGGCTGGTGAATAGCTGGAAACCGCCAAAGGAGAAGTGCCCGGTTCAGTACAGACGGGCGATAACTCGGCTGATAGCCTAATTCACCATGAGGAAAGCTATTGTCGCGTTAGCGATCGCCGCTGCCACGCTCTTCTCGCTGTCCGCGTTCTTCGCGTCGCCTGCCTCGGCGACCGACGGGGCGATCGTCGTCGAAAATTGATCGGCCCGTCATTAACGCCATTTGAGGTCGAAGGCCACCACCCAGGAGTGGGTAGTGGCCTTCGAGGTCGTGCTTCTTTATCGCACCGTTCTAAGGCTAATCGCAGTGTTCGAAGCCGCTGGTGTACGAGCTGCTGCCGACCGAGCCGCCCCACTTGACGCACTTTCCGGGCGCGCTGCGCTTGACCGGTCCCGCGTAATAGTCGTAGCTGCCCGAGTCGGTCGTCCGGTTTTCCCCTTCCGGTTCCAGGAAGGCCGACACCGCCGACGCTGTGCCGAGGCTGGTCGTCTTCAACGTCGCGACGCAGTTGTAGCCATTACCCGAGTTGTAGAGCAGGTAAGTGCGACCGCCGGTGAGAGCGGCGGAGTCGATGACGGAGTAGCCGCTGCCGCAGACCTCCTCAGCGGTGTAGGGGTTGCCGCCGCAGCCGTTGGTGCTCGTGACGGCCTTCTTCTGGCCCAAGGACACGGTCACGCCGTCCACGGTCGGGCTGGTGTCCATCGCGCCGCTGGAGGTGCGCTGTTCGTAGTGCAGGTGGGGAGCGTTGGCGCCGCCCGTCGAGCCGACGGTCCCGATCACGGTGCCCTGGCTGACGGTCATAGAGCTGCCGGCCGACTTCACCTGGGTCGCGAGGTGGGCGTATCGGGTTCTGGTGCCGTCACTGTGCTGGATCTCTATCCACTTGCCATAACTCGTGCTTCCCGCGTCGTAGAAGTACGCGGTGCCCGCGGCGGTGGCGCGGACGGTTTCACCATTGATGTCATCGCCCCCGTAGTCCTGCCAGTCGATGGAGCCCGATGGATTGTGGGCGGGGGTTCCGGTCCAGTTGTTGGCGTAGAAGGTCTTCCCACAGTTGAACGGGCTCTTGTGGGACACGGCCATGACGCTGCTGTCCTGCGCTGAGGCGGCTTGGGGGATCAGCGCCGTCGCGAGAGTGAGCGTCAGGGCGGTGATCGTGGTTCTGAGGGTCTTGGGCCAGGTCGGCTTGCCAGTTGTGGGCATGCTTGCCTCTCTGAACGAGTCGTATGGGGGGATACGGTTAGGCGCCCAGGTCCTGATGTCGGTGAGCCTCGTGGTGACAGAGCTGCGTCGGGAGGGTCGATCATGAAGATAACTCTGAAAGTTCTTTTCATCAATCTCTGTGATATGAAATTTTGCGGCTGTTCCGCTCGCGGTGGCGCGTAACGACTTTTAGTCCCCACGCCCCTCGCCGCGGTAGGCGGCCTGGGACTGCTCCATCTTGCGCTTGACCGGCGGCAGATGGTTGATCGTCCGCATCGCCGTCCGCATGCCTGCCAGCGCCAGACGGCCGATGATCGGCCTGTGGACGGCGCCGTCAGCGCTCATCTGCTTGCGCGACTCGCGGACGGCGTCGAAACCGTACTCGCGCATCCGGTCCTCGTAACCGCCGACCGCCTCGAGGAGTGTGGACTCGCCGTCGCGGACGGCCGCAAGGTTGCGCGCCAGCAGGCGGGCATCGCGTAGTGCGGTGTTCGCGCCCACGCCGCGGCCCGGGGTCATGGTGTGGATGGCGTCGCCGATCAGGGTGACGTTGCCGGCCGGCCATGGGCCGGGCGGGACCGAGGTGCGGATGTTGATCGGGAAGCAGCTGCCGGGGTCGGCCAGCTCGAACAGCCTGCGCAGGTGGGGATGCCATCCTGCGGTCCGCTCCAGCACGAGCCGCTGCAGGTCGGGGCCCTTGAGGTCGAGCACATCCGCCGGCAGCCGGCGAGCGGCCGCGGCCCAGCCCCACATGATGTAGTCGCGCGTGTTGTCGAAGGTGAGGCCGGGCCAGCCCGAGATGAGCCGGGCATCGGTCGCGCCGATGCCTTCCCTGGGCCGGCCCTGCTCGTCCCACGGGAACTCCATGACGTGGTAGACGCAGAGGTAGCCCTTGGGCGCGAACACCATTGACACGCCGTGCAGCATCTTCGGCGTGACCAGCTCGCGGGTCTCCGCCGTCAGCGCGATCTTGCCGGTGATGCCGACCAGCCCTGAATCCTCCAGTACGGCGTGCGGCAGGTACTGCCGGCGCACGCGCGAGTTCGTCCCGTCGGCGCCCACCAGCAGATCGCCGGTGGCTTGGGTGCCGTCCTCGAAGAACGCGGTGACGGTGCCGTCGGCGTTGCGCTCGTATCCGCGGAAGACCTTGTCGAAGTGGACGACGTCCTCCAGCCCGGTGAGCAGCACCTGACGCAGCGTCATCCGCGACACCGACTTCTCACTGTCGACGGGGTCGTCGCCGGGCGGGCGGCCGTCGCCGAGCGACAGCACTTCCGTCAGCCTCTCGGTGAGTATGTTGGAGTAGCGCGGCGGCCGCGCGCAGGTCGCCAGGAACGTCTCGAACAGCTCGGGCGGCAGGCAGTCGTGCAGCGCGCGGCTGCCATCGGGGCTGATGCCGACGCGGTAACCCTGCAGCCCGTCGGCGCGGGTGCGGTCGCGCTCGTAGACCGCGACCTCGATGCCCGCCTGCTTGAGCCCGTGCGCCAGGCACAGCCCGCCGGTGCCTGCGCCGATGACGATGACCTTGATCGTGGGCATGGTTCAGTCCTCCGGGAGCTCGAGATGGTTGGAGGCGAAGGCGCGCAGCCGCTCCTCGCTCCAGGTCAGGCGGCCGGCGCGCAGGTCGTCGAGAACTCCGGCAACCCAGCGCAGCTCGGCCTCCGTGGCGGCACGCAGGTACTCGGTCTCCAGCAGCGAGACCCGGGGCACGTCTGCCTCCCCGAGCGCCGCCTCCAGTTGGGCCAGCCGTACCTGGAGGAGCTCGTGGCGCTCGCGCAGGAGGCCCAGCGTCTGCTCCGGGGTCAGTATCGGAAGGAACGTAAGTGCGGCAGGGAACTCGGGGAACTCGTTGCGTGGCGTCGTCAGCATCTCGACCATCCACTGCTGGAGCGCCTCGCGGCCCTGCTCGGTCAGCGCGTAGAGGGTGCGCTCAGGGTACTGCTGGTCGCGCTCGGTCTCGTGGACGGTGATCAGGCCCGCGTCGTGCAGCCGGTTGATCGTCTTGTACAGCGTGGTCCGCTGACCGACGTTGATCACCTCGTCCTTGCCCCACTGCTTGATCAGGGACTGCATGCCGTACGGGTGTAGCGGCTGGTAGGCGAGAAGGCCGAGGACGGCCATCGCCAGTGGTGATCGGCGTGTGGTCATAGTGAAAAGATAACTAGTGTTCTGGACACTATACAACTCGGACGATGGCCCAGCTGCGGGCCTGGGTGGTTCTGCGGTGGATAGGGGTTTTCGGTAGCGTCGGGTCATGCGGCTTCATGTGGGATGCGCGATGTGGACGCACGTGCCCTGGCAGGGACGCTTCCTGCCGCATCCGCTTCCTCCCGGCGAACGCCTGCGGGCCTATGCCACCTGGTGCAACGCGGTGGAGGGCAACACGACGTTCTACGCGACACCGGCGCGCGACACCGTGGAGTCATGGGCCCGGCAGACCGACCCCGACTTCCGCTTCGTGGTCAAGCTACCCAAGTCGATCACGCATGAGCGCCGCCTTACCGGCGCGGGCGCCGACGAGGAGTTGCGCGCGTTTCTGTCGGCGATCGAGCCGCTCGAATCGCGGGCCCACGCCCTCTGGGTCCAATTGCCGGGGTCATTCGCGCCCACCGACCTCGGTACCCTGGCGGCCTTTCTCCGTGGCCTGCCTCCTTCGTACAGATACGCCGTCGAAGTGCGTCACCGGGCGTTCTTCGACGACACGCGGTCAGTACGGCTGCTCGAAGGCGTGCTCGCCCGCGCTGGTGCCGAATGGGTCCCGTTCGACACCACCACCCTTTTCCAGAGCCCTCCGACCAGCGACGCCGAACGAGACGCGTGGACGAAGAAGCCGCGCGTGCCGCGCCGGTCGACGGCTCTCACCGACCGTCCGATCGTGCGCTACCTCGGCCGGGATGCCACCGAACGTACGGTCGAGGGCTGGCAGGAGTGGGTCGCCACGGTCACCGAATGGCTGCGGGAAGGCCGCTCGCCGACGGTGTTCGTCCACACCCCCGACAACGCTGACGCGCTGAGCCTCGCCCGCCGGTTTCACGACGAGGTGCGGGCCCGGGTGCCCGAGGTCGAGCCGCTGCCCGAACCCATGCCGAGCGAGCCACTGACCCTGTTCTGAGCCCGGCGACCCCGAGCCGACCGGCGGCGCGAAGCCGAGGCCCATGCGCCCCTGCCCTAGATGGATTT
Organism: Nonomuraea aurantiaca; assembly: GCF_020215705.1. Taxonomy (GTDB): domain Bacteria; phylum Actinomycetota; class Actinomycetes; order Streptosporangiales; family Streptosporangiaceae; genus Nonomuraea; species Nonomuraea aurantiaca. The sequence continues at coordinate 40,004 of NZ_JAIWNB010000036.1, forward strand.
CACCCACGAACGAGCCTTCGCCATGGGCATCGCGAGCTCGTCCTGCACGAGACGTACGGCTTCGTCCTCGTCGCCGCGCACCTTGAGCTGGCGCACGCGACCAGTGATGTCCATGGCCCTCATCGGGTCTGTGTACTTGTGTATGCGCCGCTGCCGCATGACCTTGACCAGCTGCATGACCCAATAGATGAGGAAGCTGAGAAAGAGTCCGGCGAAGAGGAGAGAAATCACCGTTTCTAGCACGGATTGATCTTAGGATGCGGCCGCCGCCTCCCACGGAGGCCACACGGGGGACTCGTCCAGCTCGCACGCAAGCTTTGCCTTTTGACGGGGGCGGCAAGCGTCGGAGACTCAGACCGTTGTTGACGGCCTGCCGATGTCCCGCTCTCGACTGCCGGAGTTCTGCCCCTCGGGCCGTGGTCATCTACCAGAAGGTGAGCCATTGCTCCGGCGTTTACGCCGGGGGTGGAGGCCCAGGTGGGAGTGCCCGCTAGGGCGCGAGGGTGTCCTGACCTGTCAGATTTGTCGACGGCTTTGCTCACACAGATCGTTTCTGCTGCTCGATGTACTGCGTGAGCGCGGTGAGCGGCGCCCCGCCGACCGATCCGGCGAAGTAGGAACCAGACCAGAAATGTCCGCCCCAGAGGTGCGTGCGGACGTGTGTACTGTATTCCTTGCGAAGCATCCGGGCCGAGACCCCTTTCAGGGAGTTGACGAGTTTGGACAGGGCGACCTTGGGTGGGTAGTGGATGAGCAGGTGGACGTGGTCGTGCTCGCCGTTGAACTCGCGCAGTTCGACCTCGAAGTCGGCGCATACCTCGCGCATGATTTCCTCGCAGCGGATCAGCATCTCGTCGGTGAAGGCCCCACGCCGGTACTTTGTCACGAACACCAAATGGGCGTGGAGGTGGTGAACGACATGCCGCCCGGTTCTGACATCGGGGTTCGGATTCCATCGTGGTGACATAGACCAAACGATATGATCAGCGTGTGGAGAAGGTGAAGCGGACTCGTGCGCACGTGGCGCGACTCGGCCTCAACCCGGCCCAGGAGGCCGTTGTGGACGGTCAAGCCCACGCCGCGCGTGCTGTGTGGAACCTGCTCCACGAGTTCGCGACCTTCCGCCAGGGCCGCCTTGCGTCCTTGAAGGAGTGCGACGCGGCGATTCGGCAGGCCCGCCACGAGATCGAGTGGATGGGGCAGCTGCCCGCTCAGGCCGCGCAAGCCGTGCTGAAGACCTACCGGCAGGCGTGGGCGAATTTCTTCAACCCCGACCATCCGGCCGAGCTGCCGACGTTCAAGGGCCGGTTGCGCTCCCGGATGGCCGTGGACGTGCCCCAGGCCGGCGACTTGCAGATCGCCCGGATCAACCGCAGGTGGGGTGCGGTGAATCTCCCCAAGGTCGGGCGGGTGAGGTACCGGTGGACGAAAGACCTGCCCGGCGTCACCAAGGGCGGACCATCCGGCAGGATCACCGGGGCTCGCCTGGTGAAAGACGCCCACGGCTGGACCATCGTCTTCCGCACCGAGCTGCTGGTCTCCGCCCCCGTCCCGCGCACCGGGCCGAAGGCCGGCATGGATCGGGGCATCGCGGTCCCGCTGGCCCTGTCCACCGGGGAGCACCTTCGGCACGGCCCGTGGCTCACGAGCGGGCAGCGCGAGCGGCTGGTGCGTCTGGAACGCAAAAGTGCCCGTCAGCGTGCCACCCGCAAGAAGGGCGGCCCGGTTTCCAACCGGGAACGCCGCACCTACGACCAGATCGCCCGGCTCCGCGCGACAGCCAAGCGCCGCGCCGTCGACTGGCAGCATCAGAACACGACCGACCTCGCGCGGCGATTCAGCGCGATTGTGGTCGAAGACCTGAACATCACCAACATGATGGCCTCGGCGTCCGGGACTGTGCGGGAGCCGGGGGTCAACGTCGCCCAGAAGCGGGGCCTGAACCGCTCGATCGCGAGCCAGGCGTGGGGCCGAACGGTGGAGTTGCTGACCTACAAGGCCGCCGACCGTGGCGGCCTGGTCGCCAAGGTCGGCCCGCACGGCACCAGCCAAGAGTGCCACCGCTGCCACACCACCACGAAAGGATCACGCGAAACGCAGTCGCGGTTCGCGTGCAAGAACCCGGCGTGCGGATGGATCGGCAACGCTGATACCAACGCTGCCCGAAACCAGCTTCATCGGTACAACTCTGCCGCCGGACGGGCGGTCACAGGACGTGGAGACTCCGCGATAGCGGGGCCTGTGAAGCGTCAAGCATCCTGTCCCACAGTCTCGCCGCCACCCGCGCTGCGAGCTGCTGCGTAAGCAGCACAGGAACCCTCCACACTCATGTGGAGGCGCACGTCAAGAGGTTCACCATGCGGACGCCTCGCTGCCCCCGATGGGAGACGCGTCCGTCATTTCGGCATGTCGACATGGTCGCGAGACGCTTTCAGGGAAGGACGCCCGCCCATGACGATCTCTCTCACCGGCCGCCCCGCAACCGGCCGCTACACAGTCGGCATGGCCACGAGCGCTGCCGACGTACAGGCCGCGCAACGGCTTCGCCACGAGGTCTTCGTCGAGGAGATGGGGGCACGGCTCGACAGCCCGATCTCCGGTCTCGACGCGGACAGGTTCGACGCGTACTGCGACCACCTCCTGGTCCGTTACGACGACAAAGTGGTCGGCACCTACCGGTTGCTCCCTCCGGGGCGTACGGACCGGTTGTACTCCGACGCCGAATTCGAGCTCGGCAACCTGGCCGTCCTCAGGCGGGACCTGGTCGAGGCGGGCCGCACCTGCGTACATCCCGATCACCGCGCCGGCGCGGTGATCGGCCTGATGTGGGCGGGCATCGCGCGCTACATGGTGAACGGCGGCCACAAGTGGCTGGCGGGTTGCTGCTCGGTGCCCCTCGACGACGGGGGCGCGGTCGCGGCCGGTGTCGTCGAGCGGGTGCCGCTGGGCCCGGCGGAGTACCGCGTGACGCCGCGCGACCCGTGGAGGTCCCGGGGCGCCGCCCGTTCCGACCGGTTCGTACCGCCTGCGCTCCTCCGCGGTTACCTGCGGCTGGGCTCCTGGGTGTGCGGGGCGCCCGCGCATGACCGTGACTTCGGCACCGCCGACTTCTTCGTCCTGCTCTCGATGGCCAACGTCAACGCCCGCTACCTGCGGCACTTCCTGGGAGAACCGCAGTGACCGTCACCGTGGCCGGCCCGGTGGAGATCAACCCCTGGCTGCGCATGGGCCCGTGCACTCCCGAGGTTTGTGTGGAGGCCCCCGCCGCCCTCGCCGGCCCCCTCCACCGGCTGGCGCGGCTCCTCGCGGCCGTCCTCGTGCTGCTCGCGGGCCTCTCGATCGCCCTGGCGACCCGTCGAGCCGGTACGGTCTGGCGGGCGGAGATCACGAAGACGTGGGCGCGGCTGCTGCTGCGCGCCCTCGGCATCAGCGTCAGAACCACCGAACCACAGCCCACACCCACCGCGCCAAGGGTGCCCGCCATCCCGGGAGGGGGAGGCGTGCTTCTCGTGGCGAACCATGTCTCCTGGCTCGACCCGCTGGTCATGGCGGCCACGGTGCCGTCACGGCCGCTGGCGAAGCGGGAGATCGGCGAATGGCCGCTCATCCGCACGCTGGCCGCGGGCTCGGGCGTCCTGTTCATCGACAGGGAACGGCTCTCCGCCCTGCCATCGGCCGTCGCCACGGTCGCGAACGCCCTCAGAGCGGGCGACACGGTGATCGCGTTCCCCGAGGGCACGACGTGGTGCGGGCGTGGGATGGGGGAGTTCCGGCCGGCCGTGTTCCAGGCGGCGATCGACGCGGGCGCCGCCGTACGCCCGGCCACACTGCGCTACCGCGAGGGAGACTCGACGTCGACCCGCGGCTGCTTTGTCGGAGACGACTCGCTTCTCGCCTCCCTCCTGCGGGTGACCGCGACCCGCCACCTGGTCGCCGAGGTCACCCTCTTCGCTCCCGTACGGCTCGCGCCCACCGGACGGCGGCACGAGGCACGCGCCACGCTGGCCAGGATCGCCGAGGAACAGGTACGCGCCGGCGTCGTCGAGCGGGAAACGGACACCGACCCCGGAGTTGCCCGTCGTCACAGGGCGACGGGCAACCCGGGACGTCCTATCGAGCCAGAGACGCGAGAGTGTCCGGCTTGTTGGTGATGATGCCGTTCACTTCATAGCCGATCAGGCGGCGCATGACGTCGGGGTCGTCCACCGTCCAGGCGAAGACCTCCATCCCCAGGCTGTGGACACCCCGGACGTACTGCTCGGTGATGTCGCCATATGGCGGGTTGATGTGGGTGGCGTAGGCCGCCACCTTCGGCAGGTCCGCCGTGGCCGGCGTGCCGAGCAGGCCGATGGGCACCTGGGGCATGGCGCGGTGGAACGTACGCATCGAGGCCCAGCTGAACGACTGCACGACCAGCCGACCGGAGTCCAGCCAAGAGGTGTTGTGCCGCAGCTCGTCGGCGACACGCTTCTCGATGCCGGGGTAGAGCTCCGGCGCCTTGATCTCCAGGAGCAGGCTGAGGCCGCTGCCGTCCATCTCGCGCAGGGTCTCTTCCAGCGTCGGTACGGGCTCGCCGTCGTACTTGGCGGCGAACCACGAGCCCGCGTCCAGCCGCCGGATCTCCGCGAGCGTGAAGTCGCCGACCCGCCAGGGCGCCCGGCCGGGGAAGACCTTCTCGACGTCCGTGGTGCGGGACAGCGTCGTGTCGTGCATCAGGACGAGCTGGTGGTCCTTGGTCTCCTGCACGTCGAGCTCGAACGCGTCGGCGCCCAGCTTGTCGGCCAGCTGGAACGCGGTGATGGTGTTCTCGGGCGCGTCCGCGGAGGCTCCGCGGTGCGCGACGACCGTGATCTGGGGGGCTTCGAAGTAGATCGCCGATGACGGGGTGGCGGTCGCTGTGGGGGCTACGGTGGCGAGGGCGGCGAGGGACGTGGCGATGATGGCTCCGAGTCGGGGGAACATGGGGGCTCCTCGGGCTTGGGAAGGCAGCCGACAATTCCGAACTTGACAACCACGTGTGACGCGGAGTTGAGGGGAGAGCAACCCGCTGATGCCAGGCAGATGAGCATTGAGGACATCGGCTGTCCGGTCAGCCGCCCCCGCCCATGACGCGCTCCTGACGCTCCACTGATTGCCCTATGTCATCGGTCGAGCACGTGTCGTAACGGAGCCTTCCCCGTTCGGCCGCCCGCCACGCGCGGCCGTCCTGCCCCCGAGCCGGTGCGGATCTTCGGTGTAGATCACGACCGAAACCCATATGCCCTGTAGCGATCGTAAGTAGAGTTCTCGCAGGGTCCCACGGGAGATTCAGGATCGAGCGATGAACGAGCAGTGGCGGGAAATCGGCGACCGGGTCTATGTCCGGCGCCATGAGTCCTTCGACATGAACGTCGGCCTGATCGTCGGTGACGACCACTGCCTGGTGCTCGACACCCGCGTGTCCCACCGCGAGGCCGCCGATCTGATCGAGGCGATCAGGCGGGTCACCCCCAGCCCGTGGACGGTCGTCAACACCCACTCCCACTTCGACCACTACTTCGGCAACGCGCTGTTCCTGCCGGGCGAGATCTGGGGCCACTCCAGGTGCGCCGAGGAGATCGAGCTGTACGGCGAGCAGCGGCGGGCCAAGTGGATCGAGCGCCTGCCCGAGGACCGGCGGGCGGAGCTGGAAGAGGTGGAGATCGTCGCGCCCGACCACACGTTCACCTCGACGGCCACCCTCGACATCGGCGGCCGGAGCGTGCACCTGCGTCACTTCGGCCTCGGCCACAGCAGCAACGACGTCGTGGCGCACGTACCCGACGCCGGGGTGGTGTTCGCCGGTGACCTGATCGAAGAGGGCGCCCCACCGGCCTTCGGCGACTCTTACCCGCTCGACTGGCCCGCCACGGTGGCCGCGATGCTGGCCGAGCTGCCCGAGCAGGTGATCGTGCCGGGGCACGGCGCGGTGGTCGACCGCGCCTTCGCCCTCGCCCAGCAGGCCGAGCTGGTCACCGTGGCCGAGCTCGCCACGCGGGCGCACGTGGAGGGTCTACGTGATCTGATCACCCGTTTCCCCTATCCCGAGGACGTCGCCAGGCAGGTCATCGAGCGGGCCTTCCTGCAGCTCGACAGCCAACTGACCTGACAATCACGTACGGGGCTGGACGGCCGTACCGTCGCCTTCTATAGTGCATATTGCACTATAGAAGGAGGCATCATGGCACGACGCCATGACCTGGTCGGGCTGACCGTGCTCGCCATGCTCTCGGTACGTGCCAGCCACCCCTACGAGCTGCACCGCTTCATCGTCGACACGCACAAGGACTACGTGACCGGGCTGCCGCGCAGCCTCTACCACGCGGTCGAACGGCTGGCGAAGGACGAGCTGATCGTGCCGACGAAGACCGACCGCGAAGGCCGCCGGCCCGAGCGGACGGTCTATGAGATCACCGAGGAGGGCCGCCAGGAGCTGGCAACCAGGCTGCGCAGGATGCTGGAGCAGCCGGATGCCGACCGGCGCACGCTGGTGGCGGCCGTCTCCCTGATCGGCGCGTTGCAGGTGCCCGACGCCAAGCGGGCGCTGCGCACGCGTACGGCCTCCATCGAGGGGACGATCAGCGGCATCGAGGCGCACCGGCGGGCGCTGACGGAAAGTGGCCTGCCGGAGATCCTCATGCTCGAGATGGAGTGCGAGCAGGCCCTCTACACGGCCGAGCTGGCCTGGTTGCGCAGCGTGCTCGACCGGCTGGACAAGGGCGAGCTCGACTGGTCGGGCACGGTCAAGCAGTCGCTGATGGAGCAAGCGCTGGAAAGTTGAGCGGCCGCCGGGGTGCGCCAACACCCCAGCGGCCGGAAATCCGAACAAGGCGCCTGCCCTGTCCAGGACTCGCAGTCTCAGGATAGGCGCCGCGACCACAGGAGCAGTGCCATGTCCACTGAGATCAGAGACCTCCTCGCCAGGCTCACCGAAGCCTGGAACTCCGGCGACGCGGCGGCCTACGCCGCGCTGTTCACCGAGGACGCCGACTACATCACCTTCTTCGGCCTGCACCTCCAGGGCCGGGAGGCCATCGAGGTCGCCCACCGGCAGCTCTTCCAGAGCCCGATCAAGCTGACCGGAGGCGGCGGCGAGCCCCTCGTCAAGCCGCTGGGAGACGGCGTCGCACTGGTGATCTCCGGTGGCGGCTCGACCGTCGACGGGCGGCCCGACCCGAGCCGCGACTCGATCGTCACCTTCACCGCGGTCAGCACACCCGGCGGCTGGCGCTTCGCCTCGTTCCAGAACACCCGGGTGCGCACGCCATGAGGAAATCCCTGCTCGTCGAGGTGTCCGGGGTGGTCGAGGCGCCACCTGAGCGGGTACGCGAGGCGCTGATCGACCGCGACACGCTGATCGACCGTAAGTCGATGGTCGACCGCGAGGGCCGGTTCACCGTCGAATACCACCCGGGTCACACCATGACCGTCGAGGTCACCGACCGTTCGATCGCCTACCAGGGCGGCTGGTGGTACCGGGCCGAATGGTCGCTGACCGGGCACCCCCAGGGCACGCTCGTCGTCCATCGGGTCTACAACATCGCCGAGCGGATGCGGTGGGCCGTACCGCTGGCGAACCGGTTCTTCATGGGCTTCGACGAGGCCACACGCGAGGGGTTCGCCGAGGGGCTTGCTCAGATAGGAGGGGACTTGGGGTGCTCCGTGCACCTCACTTAGGCTGCCGCTCATGAGCGTGCGATGGGGATCGCTGGACGAGGACGACGCCGGATCGCTCGCCGAGCTGGGCGCCGCCATCGGGGCGGCGGACGGGGTCGAGGAGCGCTTCAGCGTCGAAGACGTCGCGGAACACCTGGCCAACCCGCTGCTCGACCTGGCCGAAGGCACGCTCGTGGCCAGGGACGGGCAGCGGCTGATCGCCTACGGCTACCTGCCGGTCAAGCAGGTACGCGACGGCCTGCACGCGATGGTCCTGCACGGCGGCGTCCATCCCGACTTCCGCGGCCGGGGACATGGCGGGCGGGTGCTCGACTGGGCGATCGGGACGGCGCCGAAGCTGCATGAGCGGGCCTACCCCGGCAAGGGGCTGGAGCTGCAGACCGGCATCCCGCAGGCCGACACCGCGGCGGCGGCGCTGCTCGAAGGCAAGGGCTTCGCCGCCGTGCGCCGGTTCTGCCAGATGCGCCGCGACCTGTCGGGGGAGCTGCCCCAGGTACGGGTGCCCGAGGGGGTCGACTTCGTCACGTACACGCCGGAGTTCGAGGAGGCCGCCCGGCGGGTGCGCAACGAGTCGTTCCGTGACCATTGGGGCAGCGCGTCGCACACCGCGGAGAGCTGGCGGCACAGCATCACCGGCAGGCGCGGCTTCCGGCCGGAGTCGTCCTTCGTGGCCCGCGCGGGGGGCGAGGCGGTCTGCGTCGTGCTGACGCGCCACGTCGAGGGGGCCACGGCCGTGCGTACCGCCTGGATCGACATCATCGGCACGCTACGGGAGTGGCGCGGCAAGGGCGTGGCGGGCAACCTGATCGCGCACGCACTCGCCGCGTTCAAGGAGCAGGGGTACGCGAGGGCGGGCCTGAGCGTGGACGCCGACAACCCCACGGGAGCCGTCGGCGTCTACACCCGAGCCGGGTTCGAGATCTACCAGCGCGCCACGATGTACTCGCTGCCGATCACGCCAGCCTGATCTTGCCCTTCACCAGCTTGATCTTCTTCTTGGCGAGCGGACGCTTGGCCGGACCCTGCACCACCGCACCCGTCAGGGCACTGAACTGGCTGCCATGACAGGGGCAGTGGATCTTGCCACCGCTTACGCTCGCCACCGTGCAGCCCTGATGGGTGCAGATGGCGCTGAAGCACTTGAAGACCCCCTTCTTCGGGTGGGTGATCACGTACTTGCCACTGACGATCTTGCCTTTGCCGACCGGGATGCTCTTGGCGCTGGCCAGGACCGGACCGGCGGCCTCCTCTTCGGCCTCGGCGGGTCGCGCCCACAGGAAAACGGCTCCTGCTGCGCCTGCGGCGGCGCCACCTCGGGTGATCAGTGCACGGCGTGTGAGCATGATTGCCTCCTTCAACTATCCACACGATGAGAAGTGGCTAGTGGTTCAGGGGAAATCTCGCGATAAATCCACCTTCTTCGGCGAGCAGCATGCCGCCGTGCAGCAACGCGATGTCCCGCGCGATCGGCAATCCGAGCCCGGCCCCGCCGACATCCCTGGCCCGCGCCTCGTCCAGCCTGGTGAACCGGTCGAACACCGCCTCACGCTGCCCCACCGGAATCCCCGGCCCGTCGTCGAGCACCTGGAGCACGGCCTGGCCGTCCTCCTGGCGTACCCGCACCCGTACGACCGCCGCGGCGTGCCGTACCGCGTTGTCGACCAGGTTGGTCACCAGGCGGGCCAGGTGCGCCCGAGAGCCCTGGAAGACGACGTCGGGCTCGACGTCCAGCTCCATCCGCAGCTCGGGCCGCCGCTTGATGCGCAGCGACTCCTCCGCCGCCACCTGGCCGAGGTCGAGGTCTCCCGTACGCAGCGGTTCACCCGCGTCGAGCTTGGCCAGCAGGAGCAGGTCGGCCGCCAGCGACTGGAGGCGCTCCACGTCGGCGAGCGCCTCGGCGGTCAGCTCGCTCGGTTCGGCCAGCTCCAGCCGGGCCCGCAGCGTGGCGATGGGGCTGCGCAGCTCGTGCGCCGCGTCCGCGACGAACCGTTTGTGCGTCTCGACGGCCGTCTCCAGCCGGTCGAGGGTGCCGTTCACGGTGGTCGCCAGGGCGGCGATCTCGTCGCCCGAGCGGGGTACGGGCACCCGCTGGTGCAGGTCACGGGCCGTGATGTCGGCCACCTTGGCCCTGATGGCCGCGACCGGGGCGAGCGTACGGCCGACCGAGAACCAGGTCATGCCCGCCACCACGAGCAGCAGCGCGGGCACGCCCGGCAGGAGGGCGCTGTTGAGAGTCGTCAGCGCCTGGTCGGCACCGTCGAGCGAGGCCCTGGCCCAGATCTCCGCCGATCCGCTGGACGTCGACACGGGCATGCGCGCGACCGCGAACCCGCCGCCCTGGGCCCAACTCGTCGCCGCCGGGGCCCCCTCTCTCGTGAGCATGACGTCCGAATCGGCGATCCGCAGCGCGAGCGCCGGCTGGACCGACACCCCGGCCACTGGGTCACCGGAAGTGCGCGCCCATTCGGCCGCGGTCGGCTCTCCGGGGGTGGCTGCCTGGACGGTCGCGGTCTGGCCGAGTGCGGCGGTCAGGTCGACGGTCTGCGCGTACGGCGCCGCGGCCACGGCCTTCCTGGCCGCCTCCGCGCCCGCGCTGCTCTGCAGGCTGCCCCGCAGCGCCAGCACCAGCACGACCGCCGCCAACCCCAGCGCCACGGCCACCACCAGCGTCGCCGCCGCGGTGGCGCGCAGCCGTACGGACGCCAACCCCACGGACGGCCGACCCGAGGTCAGGAGATCGCGCCACCAGGTCATGTCGCCTCCAGCCGGTACCCGGCGCCCCGCACCGTCACCAGGGTCGTCCTGCCGAACGGTTGGTCGATCTTGCGGCGTAACGCGCTGATGTACACCTCCACGATGTTCGGATCCCCGTCATAGGCGAAGTCCCACGCCTGCGCCAGCAGCTCGCTCTTGGAGACCACCTCGCCGGCCCGCCGCGCCAGGCCGTGGAGCACCGCGAACTCCTTCGGCGTCAGCGCGATCTGCACCTCCCCACGGCGGCAGCGCAGCCCGGCCGGATCCACGACCAGGTCCCCGACCGTGATCGTCACCGGCCGCTCGTGCCCGCCCCTCCGTACGAGCGCGCGCAGCCTGGCCAGCAGCACCACGTACGAGAACGGCTTGGCCAGGTAGTCGTCGGCGCCCGTGTCGAGCGCCTCGGCCTCGTCGTAGATGCCGTCCTTGGCGGTGAGCATCATGATCGGCGTCCAGTTGCCGGCCTCGCGCAGCCGGGAGCACACGGTGTAGCCGTTCAGCCTGGGCAGCATCACGTCGAGCACGATCACGTCGTACGTGTTCTCCGAGGCCATCCAGAGCCCGTCGCGCCCGTCGTAGGCCACGTCGACGGCGAACCCCTCACCCGCCAGGCCGCCCTTGACCAGATCGGCCAGCCGCTGCTCGTCCTCCACCAGTAGCACTCGCACACCGACAGGGTCCCGCACCCTACCTAAAGCCAACCTGAAGATCATTTCGGCTGTCTTCAGGATCACTTCAGGTACGGCGGGCCAGGGTCGGGGCGTCCGATCGTTTCCAGCAAGGAGATTCCATGTTCAAGCGACGTCTCGCGGTCCTCGGCGCGGTGGGCGTGCTCGTGCTCACGGGCCTGGGCGGGTCCGCGATGGCCGACGAGGCTCCGTCGACCGTCCCGGGTGTCAAGGTGACGTGTACGACGAGCGACGGCAAAATCATCACGTTCGCCGAGCCGGCGCGCGCCGTTGGGGACCCCGCCGCCAAGCCGGGTGAGAAGGCGCCTAAGGGGGGCGTGGCCCTGCGCCTCCGGGACGACCAGACGATCGAGATCGAGTCGCTCCCGGAGGGGGCGGTCACGGAGGCGGTCCCGGCCAAGCCCGCCGTCAAGGGTGAGGGGTTCACCGCCGAAGGCGGCGAGCCGGCCGACGGCGCCGTGAAGCTGGGCATCGCCCGGCCGGCGGAGGACGGCAGCGTACCGGCCGAGACCCTCGCCACGACGGTCTCCGTCAAGTGCGAGCCGAGTAAGTGAGACCGCGCCCGCCGTAGCACCGGGGGCGCACGGCGGGCGCGCTCACTCGGACCCGACGGGTGCGCTCACTCGGGGAGTGACGGGTGCGGTCCCAGGGCCCAGTATTCGAACAGGCCGTGACCCACCAGGCCGTCGTACTCGAAGCGGCCCACGGCGTCGACCATCCCCCACATCTTGGCCGCGTCGTCGGGCAGCGTGTACGTCACGCCTTGCACGACCGGCTCCGCACCCTGGTACATCCCGTGCTTCCAGTCCGGCTCCAGGCCGTAACCGGTGCCGACCATGAGGTGGACCGGCAGCACGGGCCTACACCGCACGTCGAACGCCTTGCCGCCAGGAGGTGAGAACGTGATCGTGGCCTCGACGACGTCGCGAGTCCCGGGAGCGTAGACGGGGTGATACTCGGGCCGGCCCAGATACTCCTCCTCGCGCCCGTCGGACCAGACCCTGGTGGCCTCCTCCAGGACGCGGCGGCCCTTCTCGTCCTCCTGGATGATGCAGAGGATCGCGTGGTCGTCGAACCTGATGGGTGTGTACAGCCAGTAGAAGCTGCCCGCGTTCTTCGCCTGGATGCCCGGCGGCTCGGGCTCGCCGACGGGCCTGACGCCCCAGGAGCGGTCGCGGGTGCCCTGCCATCGGTCAGGGGTGACGGATATCTCCTCATCCCCGACGCGGATGTGGCCGGACCAGAGCCCGGTCTGCGCCAGCCGTACGGAGTCGAAAATGACCCGCTCCTGCCAGCGGACGAAGTGCCGTGGCTCGAGCGTCGCCGGGATCGTGCCCTCCCAGGTGAGGTCGAAGGACAGGCCATGCTCGTTGGGCTCCAGGATGATCTGGAGCCGTTTGAGCCCTTCGATGACCTTCACCTGGAACGGGCCGATCTCGGTGTTCATCCGGTCGGTGCCGAGCTCGCGCGAGGCGCGGACGACCCGGTGCAGGTTTCCGTAGCGGACGCAGGCGAAGGCGTCGGTGACGCCCAGGTTGGGGTACTGACCGGCGCCGACGATCAGCATGAGCTCGTCGGTGCCGGCGTGGCAGTTGAAGTAGTAGCGGTCGTAGAAATTGCGGTCCGAGGTCGCCACGTGCCGCATGACCTGAGCCGCCTGGTGGATGGGGTAGTCGTCGAGCGGGGACAGCGCCATGCCGCCGGTTGTAGCAAGCGCTTGGTATAGACGTCAACGCCCGCAGCCGGAAACGCGCCCCCGAACGCGAAGCTTCTCGAACGCGCAGCGCGCCCCCCGGGCGCGAAGGACCCCCGGACGCGAAGCGCGCCCCCCGCTCGATTGAGTGGGGGGCGCGCTTTCGCGCGGATCACGTCATCTTGCGCGATGCCTCATCCGCCTTGTCGGACACTTCAGACGCCATCCTCTCGGTGGTGTCCGCGGTCTTGTCCGCTTTGTCGCTGACCCACTGCGACGCGTCCGAGGCCGAGTCCTTCATGTGCTCGGTCCACTGCTGGGCGTTACGCCGGTAGAACAGATAACCGATCGTGCCCACAGCGAGACCGGTCAGAAGGATCATGGCCGGCATCCGCCGCGACCTGCGCGGGGATGGGTCGATCCGGTCGGCCGCGTTGACCAGCATTGCGCTGACCTTGGGGGCGAGCTCTTCCTCGACCCGATGCGCGGCCTCTTCCAGCCTCGGGGCCGCCCAGTAGCGGGCGTCCTCGATGCGCTGGGCGGCGACCACCTTGGCCTGATCCGCCATCGGCGCCATTTGCCGGCCAGTTCTCATGGCCCGGGCCTTCATACGGCCCATCCACGTGGTTGGGACTACGATGACCACGCGGCGATTTTTCAGTGTCAGGGACACAACAACCTCCCCTGCTCGATGGGGCCCCGAGCCTGACCTTCCCGTAGCGAAGCGGCTCAATCATGGCCGTCCGTGGCAGGATGGCTTTCGCGGCCTAACGACCGTGGTCATCAAAATCCACAAAACCAACCCTGTACATAGAGGGGGGCAGCTGTCTCGTGGCCGAGAAGCTGATCGCAAACCTGCAGACAAATCGCGGAAATATCAAGATAGAGCTCTTCCCCAACAAGGCTCCCAAGACGGTCCGCAACTTCGTCGAGCTCGCCGAAGGCGGCCGTGAGTGGACCCACCCGGGCACCGGGGAGACGAGCACCGGCCGTTACTACGACGGCACGATCTTCCATCGGGTGATCCCCGGCTTCATGATCCAGGGCGGTGACCCGCTGGGCGAGGGCATCGGCGGCCCCGGTTACGACTTCGACGACGAGATCCACCCGGAGCTCTACTTCAACCGCCCTTACCTCCTGGCCATGGCCAATGCCGGCATCCGGTTCGGCAAGGGCACCAACGGCTCGCAGTTCTTCGTCACGGTCGTGCCCACGCCGCATCTCAACGGCAAGCACACCATCTTCGGCGAGGTGATCGAGGGCCAGGACGTCGTCGACGCGATCGCCAAGACGCCGACCGGCCAGCGCGACAAGCCGATCGACGCGGTGGTCCTGGAGTCGGTCACGATCGACCGCGTCCAGGGCTGACCAAGACGCACCGTCCAAGGCCCTCCAAGGCTGCCAAAGGCGCACGGGGCGGGCTGAACACGCCAGCGCGGCGATGCCGCGCAGGCCATAGGCTGCGGTCATGACCAGCCAGCCGCCCAGCCCGCCCCCGCAGCCAGAGCAGCCCGCGGAGACCGTGCCGACGTGCTACCGGCACCCCGACAAAGAGACCTGGGTCCGCTGCCAGCGCTGTGAGCGCCCCATCTGCCCCGACTGCATGCGCGACGCCGCCGTGGGCTTCCAGTGCCCCGAGTGCGTGAGCGCGGGCAATCGAGGGGTACGCCAGGCGCGGTCGGCGTTCGGCGGCGCCGTGGTCACGACGCCATACGTCACCTGGGTGACCCTGGCGCTCAACGTGCTCGTCTTCGGCGCCCAATATGTGACGAGCAACGCGGTCACCGAGCAACTGGCCATGCGGCCGTACAACGTCGTCGCCGGGCATGAGTACTATCGGCTGCTCACGTCGGCGTTCGTGCACGACGGGCCGTTCCACATCCTGTTCAACTGCTGGGCGCTCTACGTCATCGGCCCCTACCTGGAGCGGGCCTTCGGACACACCCGCTACCTGGCCGTCTACCTGGTCAGCGCGCTGGGCGGCTCGGTGCTCGGCTACTGGATCGACCCGCTCGGCCAGTACACGGTCGGGGCGTCAGGAGCCATCTTCGGCCTGTTCGGCGCCGTGTTCGTGGTGGGGCGCAAGCTGAACATGGACGTACGCGGCATCGCCGTGCTGATCGCGATCAACCTGGCGATAACCTTCCTGGTCTCCGGCATCAGCTGGACCGGCCACATCGGCGGCCTGATCACCGGATCGGTCCTCGCCGGAGCCCTGGCCTACGCTCCCAAGAGCAACAGGACCCTCTGGCAGGTGCTGACGGTCGTGGGAGCGCTGGCCATCCTGGTCGTGCTCGTGGCCGTCAGATCCTCGGCCCTTCTGAGCGGCGTGGGCTGACTTCCCCAGGGTGTGGAAAAACTGTGGAAAAAACTAACGCCAGCGGGTGGAGAGCACCACCCCGAAGATGATGAAGACGAACCCGATCAGCAGATTCCAGTTGTGGAGATCGCCGATGAAGGGTGCGCTGGGCGCCACGTAGTAGACGGCGATCCACAGGATGCCGATGATCCACGACACCACCATCGTGGGAGCCAGCCAGCGCGGGCTGACCGTGACCTGCTGGGACTTCTGCGGCGGCGTGTAGACCGCCTTCTTGCGAGCCTTGGACTTGGGCACTGGAAACTCCTGCTGGGCGCCTGGGCATCCGGGTTGTCCACAGGCTATTAGTTTTGAGCGTAGTGGAAGCGTGCCCCAGGATAGTCGCCACGCGCATGAGATGGCGATCCCCGGCCTCCGGTTAGGCCGCGCTTACGCTGGGTGAGTGAGGGCCGTGCTGCGGGCCGCGGGGGAATCGAGCATCACCGCGGGCCTGATCCTGTTGTTGTTCTGCGCCTACCTGCTGTGGGGGACGGGCGTCTATACCCAGCGCATGCAGCTGCAACTGCAGCAGGAGCTGGTGGAGGAACACGCGCGCCCGGAGCCGGCCAAGCTCCGGAAGATCGAGCTGGGCCGGGCCGTGGCCATGCTGCGCATCCCGAGGCTCGGGCGCGACTACCACTACGCCGTGGTCGAGGGCGTGGACGCGGAGCACCTGAAGAAGGGCCCGGGCCACTACCCCGGCACCGCCCTCCCCGGACAGATCGGAAATTTCGTCATATCGGGTCATCGGACCACGTACCTGGCGCCGTTCAACCGGATCGATGAGCTCCAACGCGGCGACGAGATCATCGTCGACGCCCCCGAGGCCCGCTACACCTACCGGGTGACCTCGCAGGACATCGTGTACCCCGACGAGGTGGACGTGCTCGCCTCGGTGCCCGGCAAGCCCGACATCGAGCCGATCAGGGCCTACATCACGCTGTCGACCTGCCATCCCGAATACTCCGCCGCCCAGCGGCTCATCGTGTTCGGCGTGCTGAAGAAGACCGAGCCCAGGAAGGAATGACATGTACGGATGGCTCTGGGACAGGCTGCCGGGCGGCATGGGCACCAAGCTGCTGACGGCCACCGTGCTGGTCGCCGTGGCGGGCGTCGTACTCTGGTATGCCGTGTTCCCGCTTCTCGAACCCGCGGTGACGCTCGACGAGGTGACCGTACGGAAATGACCCGCGTGCTGGTCGTGGACAACCACGACAGCTTCGTCCACACGATCGTCCAATACCTGCGTGAGCTGGGCGCCACGTGTCAGGTGCGCCCGCGCGACGACGTCCGTGTGAGCGACGCCGACGGCTTCGACGGCGTCCTGGTGAGCCCCGGGCCCGGCACGCCGGAGGCGGCGGGCGTGAGCGTCCCCCTGGTGCGCCACGCGGCCCTGTGCGGCCTGCCGCTGCTCGGCGTCTGCCTCGGGCACCAGGCGATCGGCCTGGCCTACGGTGCCACCGTGTCGCGGGCGCCCGAGCTCGTACACGGGCGGACCAGCGCGGTCTCGCACGACGGGCTCGGCGTGTTCGCCGGGATCCCCTCGCCGGTGCGGATGACCCGCTACCACTCGCTGGCCGTACGGCCCGACACGGTGCCCGCCGAGCTCGACGTGACCGCCCGCACCGCGGACGGCGTCATCATGGGGCTACGGCACCGCACGGCGCCCATCGAGGGCATCCAGTTCCACCCCGAGTCCGTGCTGTCGGAGCACGGGCACCGGCTGCTCGGCAACTGGCTGCGCGGGATCGTGTAACACTCGGCCGCCGCCGGACGACAGACAGATGAGCGTCCCCGCCGTCGCCCCCGAGCGGCGGGGACGCTCTTTTACGTGTCCGACGTGCCAGGGCCGCCCCGGCGTGGGAAGGCGGCCCTCTTTTCCCTGCCCGACGTGCCAGGGCCGCCCTCCCGGTGTGGGAAGGCGGCCCTGTTGCCGGCTCTGCTCAACGCCTCTCGGGTCAGCCTCCGAGGCTGTCGTCGTCGATCGGTGAGTCGTCGGTCGGCTGCGTGTCGTCCGTGGGCGAGTCGGTCGGCTGTGGCTGGTCCGTCGGTTGGTCCGTCGGCTGTGGCTGCTCCGTCGGCTGCTGCTCCGGCCCCGTGGAGACCACGATCGTTATGGTGGTGTTGGGGTTGACCTTCGTGCCCTCACCGGGAACCTGCTGGATGACCGTGCCCTCAGGCTGCTCATTCGCCTGCTCGACCGCCTTGACCTTGAAGCCTGACGCCCTGAGCATCTTGGTGGCGTCCTGCTGGGTCAGGCCGATCACGCTCGGGACGGCAGTCTGGTCCTTGGGCACGTAAAGGATGACCGTGCCGTCCTTCTCGACCTCCTCGCCGGCCTTGGGATCGGTCTCGATGACCTTGCCCTGCGGCTTGCTGGAGACCTTGGTCTTGATCGTGCCGGTCAGCCCGGCGTCCTCAAGGAGCTTGTTGGCGTCCTCGGTTGTGGCACCGACGAGACCATCGGGGACCTTCACCTTCGGCGGCCCCTTGGACACGATCAGCTTGACCGTGGAGTTCTTCGCGACCTCGGTGTCTTGAGGGGGATCGGTCTTGATCACCGTGCCCTTGTCGTACTCGGTGCTGGCCTCCTGCACCACCTCGGACTTCAGCTGCAGCGCGGTGAGCTGTGCCTGGGCGGCCTTCACCGTCTGTGTGGCGAGCGCGGGGATCTTGACCTGCCCGGTGGGCTTTTCGCCGCCGCTGCTGAACACCGCATAACCGATGCCGATGAACGCCCCGATGATCAGGAGCGGAATGACGATCCAGGCCGCGGTCTTGAGCGCGGTGTTGCCGCCGCCGTTGTTGGCGCGCCGCCGGCCGCCTCGGCCGCCGCCCTGCCCGTCGTCGTACTCGTACGGGGGCACCGCGCGGGTGCCCTGAGTGGCCGGGCCGGTGGCGGCCTGGGTGGCCGTCATCATGCGGGTGCCCGCGCCGTAGTTGCTGGTCATCGCCATCGTCTGGGCGTCGACCGGCATGCCGGACATCGCCCGCTGGATGTCGGCCCGCATCTCGCCCGCGTTCTGGTAGCGGTGCGCGGGGTCCTTGGCCATGGCCTTCAGGACGATCGCGTCGCACCAGGCGGGGATCTCGGGGTCGATCTGCGACGGCGGGATGGGCTCCTCGCGTACGTGCTGGTAGGCGATCGCCACGGGAGAGTCGCCGGTGAACGGCGGCTGGCCGGTGAGCAGCTCGTAGAACACGCACCCGGTGGAGTAGATGTCGCTGCGGGCGTCGACCCGCTCGCCGCGCGCCTGCTCGGGCGACAGGTATTGGGCGGTCCCTATCACCTGCGCCGTCTGCGTCATCGTCGCGGCCGAGTCGGCCATCGCGCGGGCGATGCCGAAGTCCATCACCTTGACGTCACCGTTGCGGGTGATCATGACGTTGGCCGGCTTGATGTCGCGGTGGACGATGCCGCCGCGGTGGCTGTAGTCGAGCGCCCGCAGGATGCCGTCGACCAATTCGGCCGCCCGCTCCGGCAACAGCCGCCGGTCGGCCCGCAGCAGGTCGCGCAGCGTCCTGCCGTCGACGTACTCCATCACGATGTAGGGGACCGGGGCACCCTCGCTGACGTCCTCGCCGGTGTCGTAGACCGCGACGACCGCCGGGTGGTTCAGCGAAGCCGCGGACTGCGCCTCACGGCGGAAACGGGCCTGGAAGGTGTGATCGCGCGCCAAGTCAGAGCGGAGGGTCTTGATCGCGACTATGCGGTCCAGCCGGATGTCTCGGGCGCGATAGACCTCGGCCATGCCGCCGCGCCCGACGACGCCGTCGAGCTCGTAACGACCTCCGAGTCGCCGAGGCTGAGTCATTTCCTGCACTGTCCCTTACCGTTCATCTTGGGTACCGGCCTGCTCGCGGGCCGCCGGTGTCCATCATCGACCCCGTGGCGCATCACGTCTCCTCCTTCGGCGGGTTTGTGACACCCGGGTCAGGCGAAGCACTTGGTGTCGGAGTTGTCGGTGTAGTGGTGGGCCTGGGGGTCGGCGTGGGAGTCGGGGTACGGGTTGTCGGGGTGGACTTGGGGGTTGGCTTCCTGGTTGGAATTGCCGTCACGCTTACCGTAGCCGAACGTGAGGGTACCGGCCGCTTCGACTTCCCCGTAACGACGGGAGGTCGGCGTGTGTGAGGCGTCTTGGCCCGGGACGGCTTCCATATCGGAGTCACGCTCACCGACTCCGACGGGTCGGCGACGCTGGGCGGGTCGGGCACCGCGTCGCGGTCCATGTAAGTGAAGGCGCTGAGCCCGACGGCGGCGGCGCAGCCCGCGCTGGCGAACAGCGCCAGCGTCAGCCTGCCCCTGCGGCGCCGGGGCCTGGCGGGCGCCGGACCGGCGGGCCGCCCGGTGATCGAGCCGGGGGACGGCGAGCGCAACGTCGTGGCCGTCGGCGCGGCGAGGTCGTCGGTGACCGACCCCTCTCCCTGCCGCCACTCCTGGAAGCCCTCCTGCTGCGGCTGTCTCCGGGAGCCCTCCGCCTGCTGGCGTACGCGGAAGCCCGCCGGATCGGTGAGCATGCTGAGCTCGGCACCCGACTTGTTGGCGGCCAGGGACTGGCGCAGCCGCTGGGAGCGGTCGGCGACCTCCATGGCCGATGCGGGCCGCTGCCGCGGATCCTTGGACAGCAGCACCATGACCAGCTCGCGCACCGCCGCGGGCACGTCGACGCCGAGCGGCGACGGCGGCTCGTTGAGGTGCATGAGCGCGATGGCCACCGGACCCTCGGCCTGGAACGGCGTGCGCCCCGACAGGCACTCGTAGGCCACCACGCCCAGCGAGTAGAGGTCGGTCGACGGAGTGAGAGGTAGACCCTGCGCCTGCTCCGGGCTGACGTATTGGGCCGTGCCGAGCACGGTACCGGTCAGCGTCACCGGAGCCGACTCTATGGCGCGGGCGATGCCGAAGTCGGTCACCTTGATGGTGCCCTCGGGCGTGACGAGCAGGTTGCCCGGCTTGATGTCGCGGTGGATGACCCCCGCCGAGTGGGCGGCGTGCAGCGCCTTGGCCGTCTGGTGCACGACGTCGAGCGTCACCTCGGGCATGAGCGAGCCGTTGCGGGTCAGGATGGCGGACAGCGGCTCGCCGTGCACCAGCTCCATCACCAGGTAGGCCAGGTCGCGCTGCTCGCCGTAGTCGAAGATCTGCGCGATGCCCGGGTCGGCCAGCGCGGCGGTGATCCTGGCCTCGTTGCGGAAGCGGCCGCGGAAGGACTGGTCGTCCTGGATGTGGCTGCGCAGCACCTTGACGGCGACCTCACGGCCGAGCAACTCGTCGCGAGCACGCCAGACGTCCCCCATACCGCCCGAGGCGATGCGGGAGAGCAAGAGGTAGCGGTTACCGAGCCGCATGATCCAGCAGAGTAGCGGTCATCACTTGTTCAGCACCGCCTCCATCACGGCTTTGCCGATCGGCGCGGCGGTGTGGCCGCCCGTCGCCTCGGCGCCGACGTTGGCCGCGCCCGACTCGACGATGATCGCGACCGCGACCTTCGGGTCGTTGGCCGGTGCGAAGCTGATGAACCAGGCGTGCGGCGGCTGACCGTTGGACGTCTCGGCCGTGCCGGTCTTGCCCGCCACGTCGACGCCGGGGATCTGCGCCAGGTTGGCGGTGCCGTTGTTGACGACGCTGACCATCATCTCGCGCAGCTTGCCCGCCGTCTCGGAGCTGACCGCCTCCGTCAGCTCCTCCGGCTTGGCGTCCTCGACCGAGTCGCCCTTCGAGTCAGTGATCTTGTTGACCAGGTACGGCTTCATGACCTTGCCGTCGTTGGCGATGCCCGCGGCGATCATGGCCATCTGCAGCGGCGTCATCTGGTTGCTGCGCTGGCCGATGGAGGCCTGGGCGAGTGCCGCCTGGTCCTCCTTCTGGCCGAAACTGCTCTGGGCCACGGACATCGGGATGCCGATCTGCTCGCCCATGCCGAACTTCTTCGCCTGCTCCTGCATCTTGTCGTAGCCGAGCTCCATACCGATCTTGCCGAACGGCGTGTTGCAGGACTTCTCCAGCGCGTAGACCAGCGGGACCTGTCCGGAGCCGCAGGCCGCGCCACCGTAGTTGGGCAGGCTGGCAGTGGTGTTGGGCAGCTGGAGCACCTGCGGGGCGTCCACGACCGTCTGGGGGCCGCGGCTGGAGTCGTCTTCGAGGTAGGCCGCCGCGGTCACCACCTTGAACGTGGAGCCGGGCGGGTAGGTGCGGTCGATGTTGCGGTTGAGGAGCGGCTGGCCCTTGTCCTTGGCCAGCTTGTCGTAAAGGGGGAAGACCTTGCCCTTGTCGGTGCCCGACAGCTCAGTCGGGTCGTAGGTGGGCAGCGACACCATCGCCAGGATCGCCCCGGTCTTCGGGTCGAGCGCGACGACCGCGCCGCGCTTGCCGCTCTCGCGCAGCGCGTCGTAGGCCGCCCGCTGGGCCTTGGGGTTGATCGTCACGTCGACGTTGGCGCCCCTGGTGGGCTCACCGGTGAACAGGTCGATGCTCCGGCGCAGCAGCAGGTCGGAGCTGGAGCCGTCGAGCAGTGCGTTCTCGGAACGCTCGATGTTCGAGGCGCTCTCCGGCGAGAAGAAGCCGGTGATGTGCGCGTAGAGCTTGCCGTCGGGGTATTCCCTGAGAAAGCGGAAGTCGCCGTCCTTCTTCTCCACTGACTGCGCCAGGATCACCTTGCCGCCGGCGGTGATGCGACCGCGCTCCACGGCGTAGCGCGCGTAGTAGTTGCGCTGGTTGCGGGAGTCTTCGCTGTAGTGGTCCGCACGTACGGCCTGCACGTAGTTCACGTTGATCATCAGAAGGGCGAACATGGCCAGACAGGCCACGGCCGCACGCTTCAGAGTGCCGTTCATCGCTGGAACACCTGCGTCATTCCCTCGTTCTGGATCGCCTGGGGCGGAGGTCGCCGTGCCGAGTCTGACATGCGTACCAATAGTGCGATAAGGATCCAGTTAGCCAGCAGCGCCGAGCCACCCTGGGACATGAACGGGGTGACCAGACCGGTCAGGGGGATGAGGTTCGTCACGCCGCCGACGATGATGAACACCTGCCAGGCCAGGATGAACGACAAGCCGCCCGCCAGCAGCTTGGAGTAGGGGTCGCGGGCCGCGAGCGCGGTGCGCAGCCCGCGCTGCACGATCAGCGCGTAGACCATGAGCAGCGCCATCAGGCCGGTCAGACCGAGTTCCTCGCCGGTCGCGGGGAAGATGAAGTCGGAGAACGACAGCGGGATGAGGTAGGGGTGACCCTGGCCGAGGCCGGTGCCGAGGATGCCGCCCGCGCCCATCGCGAACAGGCCCTGCATGAGCTGTGCGCTGCCACCGAGCTCGCGGTCGAAGAACTCGGGGTTTCCCGGGTCGAGCCAGACCTCGATGCGGGCGTGCACGTGGTCGAAGATCTGGCCGGCGAGGAACGCGCCGCCGACGAACAGCAGGATGCCGATCAGCACCCAGGAGGTGCGCTGGGTGGCGATGTACAGCATCACGATGAACGTGCCGAACAGCAGCAGCGAGGAGCCAAGGTCCTTCTGCAGCACGAGCACGCCCAGGCTGACCGCCCAGGTGATGAGCACCGGCCCGAGGTCGCGGGCGCGGGGCAGGTCGATGAAGAGCAGCCGGCGTCCGGCCAGGGCCAGCACGTCGCGCTTGGCCACGAGGTAACCGGCGAAGAAGATGACCAGAGCGATCTTGGCCAGCTCCGCGGGCTGGATGATGGCGGGGCCGAAACCGATCCAGATGGTGGCGCCGTTGACGCTCTTGCCCAGCCCGGGAATCAGCGGGGAGATCAGCAGGAATAGCCCGGCGAAGCCCGCGGTGTAGGTCAGGCGCTGCAGCGTGCGATGGTCGCGCAGCACGATCAGCGTGATGGCGAACAGGACCACGCCCGCGCCGGTCATGATCAGCTGGTTGGTGGCGGACGCGCCTCTCGCGCCCGCGGCCTCGAGCCGGTAGATCATCACCAGGCCGAGGCCGTTGACCACCGTGACCAGCGGGAGGATCAAGGGGTCGGCCCACGGCGCGAACTTGGCCAGCACCAGATAGGCGGCCAGCATGAATCCGCCCAGCCCCAGACCGTAGGTCAGCATGCCCGAGGGGATCGCGCCGTCGAGAGCTAGCCCGACGTTGGCATAGGCGCCCATCACGATCACGACCGCGAACGCGAGCATGGCCAGCTGGGCCCCACGCCGCTTGGCCGGCATGAGGACGGGGGCTTCCGCCACTTCACTCATCTACTGCGGTTTCGCCTTCGTCTTCGTCGCGCTCGCGCTGGGCGAGGCGGTCGCGGTCGGGGTGGCGGCCTTCTGGTCGGTCGGCTCCGCGGTGGCCTTGAAACCGTTGATCTTCGTCATGCCCTCCGCCAAGGTCGTGACCTCGATGCCGCCCTTGATCAGTGCCTGGTCGGGTGCGGAGAGCTGGGAGAGCGGCTTGCCGGTGTGCTGGGCGACCGAGAAGAACTGGAACGGCCCCACCTCCTGGCGGATGCCACGGAACACGACCACCTCGTCGCCCTTGGCCCCGACGAAGAACTGGTCCTGGGTCCACTGCCAGCCGAAATAGCCGCCGGCGCCAATGGCGACGACGGCCACACCCAGGACCGAGACCAGCATGGGCCACGCCCGGCGCCGCTTGACCGGCCGCCGGGCCGCCTGCGGGCCCGGCTCGTCGAAGTCGTCGTCGGTGAGCACCGGCTGGGGCGCGGTCACCGCGCCCGCCCGCCCCGGCGAGGTGTCGTGCGCTTCGAACCGCAGCCGGGTCATGCCCGCCGCACCGACGGTCGCCGACTCGGTGGTGGGCGCCTGCTGCCCGTCGGTGAGTTCCAGGACGTCGGCCAGGACACAGGTGATGTTGTCGGGCCCGCCGCCCCTGTTGGCCAGGTCGATCAGCTGGCGCACGACCTCTTCCGGGTCGTCGATGTTGGTGAGCGTGGCATGCAGGGTCTCCGCGCTCACCACTCCGGACAGGCCGTCGGAGCAGAGGAGATAGCGGTCACCCACCTGCGCCTCGCGCAACGTGAGGTCGGGATCGACCTCGCCGCTCCCGTCGAGTGCCCGCAGCAGGATCGAGCGCTGCGGATGTGTCGCGGCCTCCTCCGGCGTGATGCGCCCGTCGTCGACCAGCTGCTGCACCAGCGTGTGGTCGTGGGTGATCTGGTAGAGCTCCCCGCGTCTGAGCAGGTAGGCGCGCGAGTCGCCGACGTGCACCAGGGCCACCGAGGTGCCGCTCCAGAGCATGGCGGTCAGTGTGGTGCCCATGCCCTTGAGGCTGGGGTCCCGGCCCACCATCTCGTGCAGCTTGCGGTTGGCGTCGCGTACCGCTGCCTCGATGGCGTTGAGCAGGTCACCACCCTGCTGGGCCTCGTCGAGAGAGGCCATTGCGGCGATGGCGACAGAACTCGCCACTTCACCGTGTGCGTGTCCGCCCATACCGTCTGCGACGGCTAGCAGACGGCCGCTCGCGTACGCCGAGTCCTCGTTCCCTTCGCGGAGGAGGCCGACGTCCGAGCGGGCGGCGTAGCGGAGTGCGATGGTCATTTGCGCAATTCAATGACTGTCTTGCCGACGCGGATCGGAACACCGAGCGGCACCGGGGTCGGGCGGGTGACTTTTGAGCGGTCGAGGTATGTGCCGTTGGTCGAACCGAGATCTTCCACGATCCACTGACCGTCCTGAGGGAAGAGCCGGGCATGCCGGCTGGAAGCGTAGTCGTCGGTGACTACCAGCGTGGCGTCGTTAGCCCGGCCAATGGTGATGGGCGTCTCCGTGAGATTAATGGTGGTGCCTTGCAGCGGGCCACCCGTCACAACGAGCTGGCGTGGCTCGCCCTTCTTATTCTTCGGCTTAGCCGCCGGGTTGGTGGGCTTGATGCCCTTGCGTGGACCCGCGGGGGCCGTACGTGATCCGAACAAGTCAGTCCGGATCACGCCGACTGCGGCAATGACGAAGAACCACAGCACAGCCAGGAAGGCGAGCCGGATCAGCAGCAGCGTGAGCTCGGACATGGACCGTCTGTCTACCCCTAATCGCGCCGGAACACCAGTGTCGTACGCCCCAGGGTCACTCGCGTGCCGTTCTGGAGCTCGACTCTGCGTACCGGCTGGCCATTGACGAACGTGCCGTTCGTCGATCCGAGATCGACTAGGGCGACTAGCTGACCCTCGACGCGCAACTCCGCGTGGTGGCGAGAGACGCCGGGGTCGACGAGACGAAGATCGCAGTCGGTGCCCCTGCCCAGCAAGGTCACCGGAGTGGTGAGCTCGTAGGAGCGGTCGCCCTGCGGATCGTCCTGAGTGGACACGAGCAGCCGGGGCCGCCCGTTGAACGCGTTGGGCCTGGATGGTGGCAGATCACTCGCCGGCTGGCGAATCTCGTCCTGCTCCACCGTGGCGCCGCGGATGACTCCCGACCTGATGCGGAACAATCCCACTGCCAGGTCGGCGGCGGTTTCGAAACGAACCCGGACCGGTCCCACGAAGGAGTAGCCCTGTTCTTTGGCGTACTCCCTGGCGAGGTTGGCCAGCTCGTGGCTGATGCTGTCGGCATAGACCTCAAGCCGCTCGCTGTCGGTCGTGGACAGTTCAACCACGAAGTCGTTGGGCACGAGCGTCCGACCTTGAGCGACGATCGCCGCACGCTCATCCATCTCCCGCTGAACCGCGCTGGCGACCTCGACCGGCTGAAGGTCAGATTTGAACGCCCGCGCAAAGGCCCCCTCAACCAAGCCTTCGAGCCTTCGCTCGAAGCGCTGAAGGACTCCCACCGGGTACCTCCCTTCCTCCGTGCATATGATCGCGGCCACCAAACGCGCACCGCGCCTGGCCTCCGCTCCTCCCACGTCGCGGGTGGTCCCGGCGCTCGTCGGCTGTCGCGCCCAGCTCCTCCGCTCCCGTGTCTTATGCGATCGTATCCGGGTTCAGTACCAGCGGCTGTTCCGTGCTACTGTTTCTCCGCACCCACAAGGGCGGGTGGCGGAACGGCAGACGCGCACGGTTCAGGTCCGTGTGTCCGAAAGGACGTGAGGGTTCAAATCCCTCCTCGCCCACTCGTTGACGGGGACCCTATGGTCGCCAGCCCCCCTCCCGGGGGGCTTGCTTCCCTCGGGTCCCCTCGTCGTTTACACCGGGGGGCGACCCCCGGACCCCCAGCAGGAAACCCGCTGGTGGTTGCTCATCGGTCGAGATCCTTGCGTTAACCCGACCCGCCTGTGGTGCTCGCCGGTCGAGATCCTTGCGTTAACCCGACCCGCCTGTGGTGCTCGCCGGTCGAGATCCTCGCGTTAACCCGACCGACCGTGGTGCTCGTCGGGCGGTTCCTTGCGTTAATGCCTGTAGTGCTGCTCTTCTGGCGGGTTTTGCGTTAACCGCCCGTCGTGCGCTTGGGGCTTCGTCTTCTGTACGGGCAGACCCACACTGGCGAAAGAGGACCCGGATCGCAAGGGGCGGGGCTTCTTGTTTTTGGGAACCTTGTGGGTGGCGTTGGGAACGGTACGCCCGGCCGGTTGCAGATCGCTTTCGGATGGCTTTCCGGCCGGGCGTGTGTTATTGCCCACACTAGTGGGGTTAGGCGGCCATTGCTCGGGTGTCGAGGAGTTCGCCCACCAGGTCGGTCAGGCTGACCATCCCGATGACCGTGCCGCCCTGGCCCGTGACCAGCGCCAGGTGGGCGTGGGCCTCCTGGAGTGCGGTCACCGCCTCGGGCACCTGGGTGACGCAGGGCAGGCGGGAGACCGGACGGGCCAGGTCGCCCGCTGCGCGGCTGGGGTGGATGAGGGCGTCTCGGGCATGCAGCACGCCCTGTACGTCCTCTGGAGTGCCCACCAGGAGGCGTAGGTGGCCGCTCTCCGCCGCCACCTGCTTGATGCGCGCGGCGTCGGCCGAGGCCGGCACGGTGACCACCTGGTCGATGGGGACCATGAGGCGCTCGATGCCTTCTGCCTGGAGGCGGAGGGCTCTGGTGAGCAGGTCATGCTCCTCCCTGTCCAGGAGGCCCATCCGGCCCGACTCTCCTACGAGCATGGCGAGCTGGCGTGGGGTTCTGGTGGTGGCCAGTTCGTCACGTGCTACTACGCCGAACAGGCGCAGTATCACGTTGGTCAGGCCGTTGAGCGCCGACAGAAGTGGGCTCATCAGCGACGTGAAGCCGCGGAAGGGCAGCGTCAGCAGCAGGGCGGCCCGCTCGGGGTGGGTCAGCGCCCAGGACTTGGGCGCCATCTCGCCCACCACCATGTGGAGGAACGTGACCAACGCCAGCGCGATGGTCAGGGCGATCGGCATCCGCATCGACTCGGGCACGCCGACGGCGGCGAAGACCGGCTCCAGGTAGTGCTCGATCGCGGGCTCGGTTACCTGGCCCAGGCCCAGCGTGCAGAGCGTGATGCCGAGCTGGGCGCCGGCCAGCATCAGGGACAGTCGCCGGCCGCCGCCCACCGCCGACTTCGCGGCGATCCGCACCAGGCGGTTGCCGTTGACGGCCATCTCCTCCAGGCGGTGCCGCTTGGCGGAGACGAAGGCGAACTCGGCCGCCACGAACAGCGCGTTCAGCAGGAGCAGAGCCAGGCTGATCAGGATCATCGTCATCGGACGGCCTCCGCGTGCTGAACCGGTGCCAGCCGTACCCATTCGGGCACGCGGCGGTTGAGGGACAGGACGGTGAGTTCGGCCTGGTGCTCCTGTTCGTCCGCGGCGAACGGGTCCGTCTCCGGAACGACGGGCACGGTCACGATGTCACCGGGCTCCGGCATGCGCCCCAGCCTGGCGAGGACCAGCCCGGCGAGCGTGTCGTAGTCGTCGCTCTCGGGCAGCGAGACGCCGGTGGCCCGCTCGACCTCGTCGAGCCTGAACCGGCCCGGCACCTCCCAGATGCCGCCCGGCCGCTCGACCGCGCCGTCGGGCTCCGGGTCGTTCTCGTCGATGAGCTCGCCGACCAGCTCCTCCGCCAGGTCCTCGACGGTGATGACGCCGGCGAGGTCGCCGTACTCGTCGATCACGCAGACGAGGTCGTCCTTGGCCGAGCGCATCTGGTCCAGTACGGCGGGCAGCGGCAGCGAGTCGGGCACCAGCACCGCGGGACGGGTGATGCCGATGATCGGGCCGTCTTCGAGACCGGAGGTGATCAGCTCGCGCACGCCCGTCACGCCCACCACGTCGCCGTCGGCGCCGAGCACCGGGTAGCGGGAGTGGCCGCACTCGCGTATGACCTCCACGAGGTCGGAGATCGGCTGGGAGTCGCGGACCACGACCACGCGCGGGCGCGGGACCATGATCTCCTCCGCGTTGCGGTCGCCGAACTCCAGCGCCCGCTCCAGCAGCTCCGACAGGCGCGGGGGCAGCTCGCCCGCCAGGGTGGACTCGGCGATGATCCGCGAGAGCTCCTCAGGGGTCGCGCCGTGCTCCACCTCCTCGACGGGTTCGATGCCGATGCGCCTGAGCAGTCCCGTGGCCGCAGAGTCGAACAAGCGGACCACCGGGCCGACCACGGCCAGGTAGACCAGCGTCGATCCGGCGAGGAACTTGGCGACGGGCTCCGGCCTGGCGATGCCGAGGTTCTTGGGCGCCAGCTCGCCGAGGACCATCTGGACGACGGTCGCGACGAACACGCCGATGACCACGGACAGGCCGGTGACGACACCGTCGGGCATGCCGGTGTCCGTCAGCCACGGACGAACGATCGTCGCTATGGCGGGTTCGGCCAGGAAGCCGACCAGCAGCGCGGTGACGGTGATGCCGAGCTGCGCGCCGGAGAGCATGAACGACAGGCGGGAGGTAACCTGGAGGGCCTTCTCCGCGGCCTGGTCGCCGGCGGCGGCCTGCTCGCGCAGGAGGCCCCGGTCGGCGGCCACGAAGGCGAACTCCTGCGCGACGAAGTAGCCGGTCGCGGCGGTGAGCAGGAAGAGGGCGAGTAGCCCGAGGTACGCGCTCACCGTGACAAGCTCCGAAAAGGTGAGCTATCAGGGGATCCCGTGCGTGTGCACGGGCGAATATTCCAAGGGTCCGGGGCGGACACGATCATCCTTTCGATGGCGGAAGTCCATAAACCGTAACGATGCAGTTGGCAGCAATGTTTCCGACGTGACCCTCCGCTAGTTCTGCGTACTTTTCCGTGGGAAAACCTTGGCGAGACGTCTTCACTGGTGGGGGGTTGGACGTAGCGTCTATGACAACCGAAGGGGAAAGAGGCCAAGTGTCTGAGGAAGACCGGACGCGAGCCATGCGCTCGCCGGGCGATGGCCGCCCGCTGCCCGGCAGGAACGGCGACGGGCCGCGGTCGGGTGGTGCCCCCGCGCATCGGATTCCGTCGACGCAGCAGGTCCCTCCGCCGGCTCAGCAGGCGCCGCCAACGCACCAGTCGCCCTCCGACGCGCCGCGCGCCGGCGGTTCGCGCGTGTACGGCCGGGAGCGCTCAGGCGGCAGCCCGATCAAGCCGTTCACGCCCAAGGCGGAGGCGGCCCCGTCGGGCCCCAAGCCGCCGCGCAGGCGGATCAACGGCCGCACCATCCTGAAGATCGTCGCCGCCGTGGTGGCGCTGCTGCTCGTGGTGGCCGTGGGCCTGTTCTTCTGGATCGACTCGCGGCTGACCGGGATCCCCGGCGTGCTCGACGACTACCAGGGCCGTCCGGCCGACTCCCCGGGTACCAACTGGCTGCTGGTCGGCTCCGACAGCCGCAAGGGCCTGTCGGCGGCCGACCGCAAGAAGCTCGCCACCGGCAAGGCGGCCGGCCAGCGCACCGACTCGATGATGCTGCTGCACATCCCCGCGGGCAGCGACAAGCCGACCCTCGTCAGCCTGCCGCGCGACTCGGCGGTCACCATCCCCGGCAAGGGCCGCAACAAGCTCAACGCCGCGTACGCCATCGGCGGCCCCAAACTGCTCGCCCAGACGATCGAGACCGTCACCGGGGTGCGCGTCGACAACTACATGGAGATCGGCTTCGCCGGGTTCGTGGACATCGTCGACGCGGTCGGCGGCGTCGAGATCAACGTCCGCGCCGCGGTCGACGACCCCAAGGCGGGGCTGAAGCTCAAGAAGGGCGTCCAGACGCTGACCGGCGCCCAGGCGCTCGGCTACGTCCGTACCCGCAAGGGCGGCGCGCTGCCCGACTTCGAGCGGACCAAGCGGCAGCGCCAGTTCCTCGGCGCGGTCGTGAAGAAGGCGGCCAGCCCCGGCACGCTGATCAACCCGTTCACCTCGATCCCGCTGGCCATGAGCGCCACCGACGCGGTGGCCGTCGATTCGAGCACAGGCGCGTTCGACATGCTCTCGCTGGGCCTGGCCATGGGCGACAGCCCGGTGACCACGGTCGTGCCGTTCGGCGGCAACGAGATCGCGGGCGGCGGCAGCGCGGTCAAGTGGGACAGGGAGAAGGCCACCGCCCTGTTCAACGCGATCAAGCAGGACAAGCCGGTGCCGAAGGAGATCCTCGACGCCGGCTGACCCACCCCTGCCACGGCGGACCGTCGCAGGGGTATGGCCCTTGGGGGTACCTAGCTTCCTGTGCTGGCGGCGCCGATGGCGGCGCTGGTGGCGGCGATGACGATGACCGAGTTGATCGCGGCGATCGTCTTGGCCACCGCGTCGCCCGCCCAGTCGCCCTCGGCGATCTCCTCGATGCGGGCCTTGTCCGCGCCGGGGAACGCCTTGCGGTCGAGCTTGGCGGCGTGCATGACGGCGATGAGCACCGCGGTGCGCCCGTCGGGCTCGGCGCCGGCCAGCACGCCGCTCACGCGCCGCCTGACCTCCGCCTCGACGCTGCCGTCGGCCTCCGGCCAGCGGGTGGTGGGGAAGATGCCGAGCACCGTGCCGCGCTCCTCGGCCAGCACGCCCGTCTCGGCGAGCCGGATGAGCAGGCGCCGGCGCAGCTTGGTGGAGTGGAGCCGCTGGACCCACCAGTCGGGCTTGCGCTCCTTGCCCTCCTCCGCGATGCGGGCCAGCGCGGCGTCGAGTTCGTCGTCACCCAGCGGCGTGGCGTCCTCGACCGACACCTTCTTGCCGGTCAGGGCCACCCGCTCGTTGATGGCCAGCTCCGCGAGGATCGCGCCGCCGAGCGCCGGATCGAGTTGGCTGCCGCTGATGAGCTGCTTGCCCTCCTCCTCGCTGTAGGCGAGCAAGAGGAGTTCTTCCGCGATCGTCACACTCATTCCCTGACACTAGCCTGCCGCTCATGGGTATCTCCGAGAAGTTGCACGCGGCCGGGCGCCCCCTCCTCGACGCGCAGCTCGCGCATCCCACGGTCGTCGGCATCGGGCGCGGCGATCTGGCGGAGCCGGTGTTCCGGTCGTGGCTGGAGCAGGACTACCTGTTCCTGCTGGACTATGTGCGGGTGTTCGCGCGGCTGGCCTGGCAGGCGCCGGCCGCGCATCTGGGCGATCTCGTGGACCTGGCGCACACGACCTTCCACGACGAGCTGAGGCTGCACCGGGAGCTGTCGGCCTCGTTCGGGGCGGATCTGGAAGGCGCGCGGAAGGGGCCGGCGTGCGCGGCCTACACGGCGTTCCTGCTGGAGTCTGCTGCTGACTATGGCGAAGGGCTTGCCGCGCTCTATCCCTGCATGTGGGGATATTCGACGCTTGGCCGGTTGTTGGCCGAGGATTTGCCCGCCGAGCCGCGCTATCGGAGGTGGGTGGAGACGTACGCCGATCCCGGCTTCGCGGCGCTGACCGTGCGGATCGCCGAGATGATCGACCAGGCCGATCCCGATCCCGTACGGGCGGAGGCGCTGTTCCGCGAGGGAATGGCGCACGAGCTGGCGTTCTGGGACGTGCCATAGTTATCCACAGGCTGTGGACGACGGCGCGTCGTACCCTGGTGGCATGCCGGAACTCCCCGAAGTGGAATCGCTCGCCGGTTTCCTGCGCGAGCGGGCGGTCGGTCGCACCCTCCTGGGCGTCGACGTGGTCGCCTTCTCGGCGCTCAAGACGTTCGATCCGCCGGTCACCGCGCTCGGCGGGCTGACCATCACGGGCGTGGCCAGGCACGGCAAGTTCCTCGACTTCGACTGCGACGGCCTGCACCTGGTCATCCACCTGGCCCGCGCGGGGTGGCTGCGCTGGCGCGACGACCTCTCGGGCGCGAAGCCGGTCCGTCCGGGCAAGGGCCCGCTGGCGGTACGGGTACGCCTGGCGCCCGACGATGAGGGCCTGGCGCCCGGGTTCGAGCTGACCGAGGCGGGAACGCAGAAGCGCCTAGCCGTCTATGTCACGAAAAATCCGGATGACGTGCCGGGTGTCGCCGCCCTCGGCCCAGACCCCCTCGACGACGCCTTCACCGTGGCCACGCTCAAGGGCATCCTGAACGGCAGCCGCACCCAGGTGAAGGGCCTGCTGCGCGATCAGAAGGTCATCGCGGGCATCGGCAACGCCTACTCCGACGAGGTGCTGCACGCGGCCAAGATGTCACCGTTCAAGATCGCCTCGACCCTCACCGACGCCCAGATCGCCGACCTGCACGAGGCCATCGTCACCACGCTGCGCGAGGCGGTCGAGCGGGCGCACGGCCTGGCCGCCAAGGACCTCAAGGCGGAGAAGAAGTCCGGCCTTCGCGTGCACAACCGCGCCGGTCAGCCGTGCGATGTGTGCGGCGACACGATCCGCGAGGTGTCCTTCGCGGACTCCTCGCTCCAGTACTGCCCCACCTGCCAGACGGGCGGCAAGCCGCTGGCCGACCGCCGCCTGTCCCGCCTGCTGAAGTGATGCCCTTGTCACGCGCTGATGGTGACGGGCTCGTCGGCCTCCCCGGACTCGGCTGCGGGGGTGGGCGGGCGCCGGCGTAGGCCGGTGGCCATGATGAGGGCGGCGACGGCCGTGGCGGCCAGCGGCACCAGGAGCGTCGTCCTGATGGCCGACAGCCCGGCCTCGGGGGAGGTCGCGTCGCCGAGCGCCGCCACGCTGACGGCCGTGACCATCGACAGCCCGAGCGCCGCGCCGAACTGGAAGGCCGAGTTCAGCAGCCCACCGGCCAAGCCCTGCTCGTCCTCCGCGATGCCCTCCGTGGCGACGATCGTCAGCGGGCCGTACACGAAGGCGAACATCAGCCCGATCAGCAGCATCGACGGCAGCATGGCCGCGTACGACCAGTCCATCCCGATCCCCACGAACAGGGCGTAAGCCGCGAGCCCCGACAGCAGGCCGCCGAAGATCACCCGGGCGTTGCCGTACCTCTGGACCAGCCAGGGGGTCAGCGTGGGCGCGAGCACCACGGTCCACCCCGTGGTGCCCCCCGGGTCGACTACGCGCTCACGCCGCTCGGCCGGACCCTGCACCAGACGATCAAGAGCTTGGTCACTTGGACCGAGGAGCACCGGCAGGAGATCGCCACGGCGCGTGCTGCCTACGACCAGCGACGCGAGATGATGGAGGCATGACGGTTCCAGAGATTCCGGCAAGCGACGTTCCCGCCGACGCCTACCTGCTCGACGTGCGCGAACAGGACGAATGGGTGGCCGGGCACGCCCCCGAGGCGGTGCACATCCCGATGACGCAGATCCAGGGGCGGGTCGAGGAGGTGCCGGGCGACCGGACCGTCTACGTGGTCTGCCGGGTCGGCGGCCGGTCGTTCCAGGTCGCGGCGTGGCTCAACCAGCTCGGGCGCGAGGCGGTCAACGTCGACGGCGGCATGGAGTCCTGGGCGGGCGCGCGCCGCCCGATGGTCAGTGAGACGGGGCGCCCACCGTTCGTCGCCTGACGGATGGCATAATCCGCTCGACAACTACACAAACCGCGGGAGCTCGGGGTGCACCGGGCTGAGAGGGCGACTGACCTGTCGCCGACCGCATGAACCTGTCCGGGTAATGCCGGCGTAGGGAGTGTGAGATGACGCATGTCGTCGACGAAGTCCCGCTGACCCTCGAAGGGGCGCCCCCCAAGACGCTCGGGCTGCTCGACCAGGGGGCCCTGTGGGCGAACCTGGCCGTGAGCCTGCTGGGGTTCAGCGGTGCGCTGTTCCTGCTCGACCCGCTCAAGGGGAGCCCGCTCAGCCTGGCCGCCGCCCTGCTCGCCGCGCTCGTCGGCAGCCTGATCGGGTCGGCCATGGTGGGGCTGGCGGCCATCCCGGGAACGCAGACCGGGCGGCCGGCGATGGTGCTGCTGCGCGGGTTGTTCGGGGCGCGGCTGTCCTACATCCCGACCGTGCTCAACATCGTCCAGATGATCGGGTGGGGCGCCTTCGAGCTGTGGGTGATCGCCAAGGGCGCGATGGCCATCTTCGGCGTCGTGGTGCCGTACCAGGTGTGGGTGGTACTGGCGGGGGTGCTGACCACGACGCTGACCATCTGGCCGCTCGGGTCGGTCCGGCTGCTGCGGCGCTACGTCACCATCGGGGTGATCATCTCGCTCGTCTGGTTCGCGGTGGCGTTCCTGTCGAAGGCTCCGCCGCAGGGCGGCGGGTCGTGGACGGCGTTCGCGCCCGCGGTCGACTACGTCATCGCGCTGTCGGTCTCGTGGGTGCCGATCGCCGCCGACTTCGCCCGGCACTCCAGGTCGAGCCGGGCGGCCTTCGCGGGCGTGGTCGGCGGCTACACGCTGGCGCAGGTCGCCTGCCTGGGGCTGGGAGTCTACGCGGTGGCCATCGCCGGGTCCGCCGCGGTGGCCGCCGACGGCACGGCCGTGTTCGGGGCGTTCGTCGCGGTGCCGCTGGGCGCGCTGTTCTTCGCGATCCTGGTGTTGCGGGAGGCCGACCAGTCGTTCGCGAACGTCTACTCCACGACCATGTCCCTGCAGAACCTCATGCCGCGCGTCGACCGGCGGGTCTTCTCGATCGCCATCGGCGTGCTGACCACCGCCATCGCGCTGGTGGTCGACGTGAACTCGTACGGGGCGTTCCTGGGGGTGATCGGGGCGGTGTTCGTGCCGATGTTCGCGGTGCTGGCGGTCGACTACTTCCTGCTCGGCGGATCCTCGGGGTGGAACACCGACGAGGACGCGCCCGCCCGCTGGTCCATGCTGGTGCCCTGGGCGCTCGGCTTCGTGGCCTACTGGCTGACCACCTCCACGCCCACGGTCGCGCAGTGGGATGGCCTCTGGGCGGCGGTGCGCGCGGCCATCGGGTTCACCAGGCAGCCGTGGATGAACGGGGCCCTGGGCGCGGCTCTCGTCGCGGCTCTGGTGACGCTGGCGATCGGCTGGGCGACCAGGCGCGGGTCGATCACGCGTCGCTGAGTCCGTACGTCAGGCCCGTGAGCGTTTCTCGATGTTGAGGAGGTGGCGCTTGGCGGCCTGGCCGCCCGCGTAGTCGCCGAGCTCGCCGTCACCTGGCACGATCCGGTGGCACGGCACGACCACGCAGACGGGGTTGGCGTTGAGCGCGTTGCCGACCGCGCGCAGCGCGCGCGGTCGGCCGATGCTCTCGCCGATCTCGTCGAGGGTCGCCGTCTCCCCGTAGGGCACGGCCATCGTCTTCTGCAGCACCGTGCGGGCGAACGTCGTGGCGATGGACAGGTCGACCGGCGTGGCGAAGGTCCGCAGGCGCCCGGAGAAGTAGGCGTCGAGCTCCCTGCGCACCGGGTCGAGCCGCCCGGGGTCGGGCCCGACGAACGCGCCCACATGCCGGACGACCAGCTCGAAGACGGTGTCCTCCGCCTCGAAGCTGCACGCCACGATGCCCTTGCCGCTCACCGCGAGCACGAGACGGCCGACCGCGCCGTCATAGGTGCCGAACGCCACATCGGGCGGCACCTCGCCGCGATAGGTGGCGGAAGTCACCCGCAGCAGGGCATCGAGGTCTCCACTGGACATACCCGCCACCCTCTTCCGCCGCCCTGAAAGGCCGTGCCCGCAGCGTATCGGACGGATCGCCCGACGAACGCCGCACGCCACAGGCACTATGGAGGTGTGGGTGACGACAGAGCAGGTAGTGACGATGAGATCGCTCGCGCGGTGCTCGCCAGCTCGCCCAACGCCGTGATCGCGCTCGACAGGGATCAGACCGTACTCGTCTGGAACCGCGCGGCGGAGCGGCTCTTCGGCTGGTCGGCCGAGGAGATGCTGGGCCGCAGGGCGCCGATCGTGCCGGGGGAGCTGACAGCGGAGCACAACGCGGTGCTCGAACGGGTGCGCACGGGCGGCCAGGTGTCCCTGCGCACCAAACGGTTGCGCAGGGACGGCACCGTGCTCGACCTGAGGGTCGACACGAGCGCGCTGCTCACGGGCAGCGCCGTGGCGGGCTACGTCTTCGTGCACCATCTGACCGAGGCCGACGAGGCCGCCAGGAACCGCATGGCGCGGCGGGCCCGGCTGGTGCGCCGGCTCACCGACGTGGTCGGCGACATCAACGCCGAGCTGGAGCTGTCCACGGTGCTCGATCGCATCGCGGCCAGCCTGACCGAGCTGACCGGTGCCGACGCGGGCGGCTTCGTGCTCATCGAGGGCGAGCGGCTGCGGCTGGTGAGCGCGTACCAGTTGCCCGACTCGCTCAAGGACGTGACGGCCGAGCTGCGTACCAGCCTGGTCGGCAAGCTCTTACGCACCGGGAAGACGGTGATGCTGGAGTCGCAGGGCCTCGGCGACCTGGTGTGGGCCGAGCTCGACGGGCTGCACACGATCGCGCTCGGCCTGGCCGCGGTCGGCGGCCGTCCCTACGGCGCGCTGTACGCGTTGTTCGCCGAGCGCAAGCCCGGCCACCTTGAGCTCGAGCTCCTGGAGCTGCTGGCCGGGCACGCCGGCATCGCGGTCGGCAACGCGGTGGCCTATCAGGAGGCCGTCCGGCAGCGGGCGCACGAGCGCGCGGTGTTCGACGCCAGCGCCGACGGCATCGCCGTGCTCGACCGCGCCGGGCGGGTCAGTCAGTGGAACCCGGCCGCCGCCGAGCTCACCGCCACGCCGAGAGAGGCCGTCATCGGCGGGCCGCTGCCCTTCCCGCTGCCCAGCCCGGGAGAGAAGCTCACCTACCAGCTGGAGAGCGGGCGCTGGCTGGACGTGGTCAGCGCCCAGATCGAGGAGACCGGAGAGGTGGTCGTCGACTTCCGCGACGTGACCACGGCGAAGGAACTGGAGGAGGCCAAGGACCTGTTCCTGGCCACGACCAGCCACGAGTTGCGCACACCCATCACGATCGTGCGCGGGTTCGCCAGCACGCTCGACGCGCGCTGGGACAAGCTGAACGACACCGAGCGGCGCTCGGCCGTCCACACGATCGCCGAGCGGGCCAGGTCGCTCGGGCAGCTCATGGATCATCTGCTGCTCGGCGCCAGGGCGGGCGCCGACGAGCCGCCGGTGCGCATCGAGGCGTTCGATCTGGCCGAGCGGATCCACGCGGCCACGCTCGGGCTGCCCGTGCTGTCCGACAGGCACCGGGTGGAGGTGGCCATCCCCGACGCGCTGCCGCACGTCAGAGGCGACGCGCTCGCCACCGACATCATCCTCGGCCAGCTGCTGGAGAACGCCTTCAAGTACTCGCCGACGGGCGGCCTGATCAGCGTCGGCGCCTGGCCCGAGGACGACGCCGTGGTCGTGGTGGTGGACGACGAGGGCGTCGGCATCGCCGCGCCGGACCGGGAGCGGGTCTTCGAGCGGTTCGTCCAGGTCGACAGCGGTGACCGCCGCAGGTTCGGCGGGGTCGGCCTCGGGCTCTACATCGTGCGCAGTCTGGCGAGGGCTCAGGGCGGCGATGTGAGTGCCCATCCGCGACCCGGCGGAGGCACTCGAATGCGGCTCGTGTTGGGCAACGCTTCCCCTATCCGATCCGACACACCGATGCGGTAACGACGTGGTAACGGTTGCGCTGATCTATCGTCCGATGTGTACAAGCTGTGATCGAGATGCGGTTTCTGGGATCGAGTAACGGGGCATTTCGGTCGTACCGGGGAGTGTTCCCGTGGGGGGCACTGGGAGCGGGGAGGTGGGTGTGTCAAGCGTGGTGCTACTGCCGTACGCGCCGTCCAGTGTCGCCGTCGCCCGCCAGCGTCTGAGCACTGACCTGCAAGATCGCGGGGTTTTCGCCACCGCGATCGACGATGCCGTCCTCGTGGTGAGCGAGCTGCTGAGCAACGCGCTACGGCATGCGCATCCGCTGCCGTCGGGCATGGTCAGGGTGGCCTGGCTGCGGAGCGACGAACACATCGAGGTCGCTGTGAGCGATGGCGGCGCGGCCACCGAGCCCCGCGCCGGCCGGCCGACTCTGTCGTCGCTCGGGGGCAGGGGGCTCGGCATCGTCGAGTACGTCGCGGAGAGCTGGGGAGTCCGCCACGACGGTGACATCACGACGGTGTGGGCGATCTTGCACGCCCCCGACGGATTGATGAACGGGCAGGTCCACGCACTGAGAGAGGCCGGGTAGCGGCCGCGCGCTCAGAGGGGACGGGCGGCCAGGACCGCGCGCTCTCCCACGGTCCACGCCGTGGAGATCAGCAGGTAGAGCCCCGCGGCCAGCGGTAGCACAGCGGCGGCCAGCACCGTGGCGAACGGCATCAGCGGCATGATCCTCCGCATCAGCGCGGGCTGCTCGTCGGGCAGTGAGGCGCTGACTTTGCGCGCCGAAAGCCACGCCACGACCGCGATCAGCGCGATAACTACGACAAAGACCAAAAATGGCCCACTAGCCAGACCGTAATTGGTGAC
The DNA here is from genome assembly GCF_020215705.1 of Nonomuraea aurantiaca. Classification (GTDB taxonomy): domain Bacteria; phylum Actinomycetota; class Actinomycetes; order Streptosporangiales; family Streptosporangiaceae; genus Nonomuraea; species Nonomuraea aurantiaca. The sequence continues at coordinate 78,715 of NZ_JAIWNB010000036.1, forward strand.
GATTCCCGCCATATGCTGCCCCAAAGGGGCGCCCAGCAGGTCATGGCCCAGGAAAGCGGTCGGGTGTGTGGCGACCCGATACATCACCCACATGAACGGAAGCTGCCCCAATCCCGGCAGGATCGTGGCCAGAGGCGAGGTGCCTTCCTTCGCGTACAGCTTGGTGGTCTCCTTGGCCAGTCGCTCGGGATTGCGCGACCACCGCTTCCGCAACTCCAGCAGCTTGGGCGCCAGGCGCTTCTGTACCTGCGTGGCGCGGGCCTGGCGGATGCCGAGCGGCAGCAGCAGGAGGCGTACGGCCACGGTGAACAGCAGGATGGCCACGGCGGCGTTGTCGCCGGAGACGGCCAGCAGAAAGGAGACGAGAGAGTCGAACATGAGCCCTTCAATCAAAGAGAGATGGATCAGGGCTCACTGAAGAGAGCCCCGCTCAGCCGGAAGCGGGGCGCGATGACGGAGCTCGTGGCCGTGGCCGGCCGGCCGCCGCGGGGTGGCGCTGGCGCTGGAAGGCCGTGCGCCGGGCATAGATCAGCGGGAAGCCGGGCGCGTCGCCGCCGGTGGCGGGCAGCAGCCGGGCGGCCCAGGTGGCGAGCAGCAGGATCGCCACCATGGTCACGCCGATGAGCCAGGGGTCGAACAGGAAGAGCGTCACCGTGACGAGGAGGACTTACCGACCAAGGTGACGGCGATGAACACCAGAAGGGCGACCACCCCGATGATGAGGGCGACCTTGAGCAGCCCCATGATCATGGGCAGCACGAAATTGAACAGCACGAAGAGGCCCAGAAGGGCACCCAGCACGAGCATGACGACGCGACTCATGCGCCCACCGTACGTCCTGCGAGCATGATCCGCGAGGCTTACGAACCAATGACGTAAGTGTCGATTCGGCACGCCCCCGCCGTACGGTGAAAGAGTGAACACGCGCATCCTGGTGGTCGACGACGACCCGACCGTGGCCGAGGTAGTGGCGCGATATCTGGAGCGCGACGGCCACGAGGTCGAGTGCGTGGGCGACGGCGCCGAGGCGCTGCGGCGGGCGCTCGCCAGCCCGCCCGATCTGATGGTGCTCGACCTGATGCTGCCGAAGATCGACGGGCTGCAGGTGTGCAGGAAGCTCAGGGAGCGCTGGCCGGTCCCGGTGATCATGCTGACCGCGCTCGGCGAGGAGATCGACCGCGTGGTCGGGCTCGAAACCGGCGCCGACGACTACGTGACCAAGCCCTTCAGCCCGCGTGAGCTGGCGCTGCGCGTCCAGTCGGTGCTGCGCCGCGCCCGCGGCGCCTCCGTCACGGGCGGTACGGGCGTGCTGCGTGACGGCGATCTGGTGGTCGACGTCGGGGCCCACGAGGTACGGCTGGGCGGGGCCGAGGTGATGCTCACCGCCCGCGAGTTCGACCTGCTGGCCTATCTCGTGCGCAACCCTCGGCAGGCGTTCAGCCGGTCGGCGCTGCTCAACCAGGTGTGGGGATGGTCGTTCGGGGACTCCTCCACGGTGACCGTGCACGTCCGGCGGCTACGGGAGAAGATCGAGCCGGATCCGACCGCGCCGCGGCGGATCGTCACGGTCTGGGGCGTGGGATACCGGTACGAACCGCTCGAAGGCCTGCCACCCGAGGGTGAGTCATGACTCCCCATCCCGCGGTGATGAGCGATCTGGGGATGATCGTGGCGGTCACGGCAGGGCTGGGGCTGCTGGTGGGGGTCCTGGGCGTGTCCGTGATGTGGCGGCTGCGTACCCGCTCGATCGGGGTCATGCTGGCCGTCGTCATGGTGGTCGCGATCGTGGCGACGCTGGCCGGCGTGGTGGCGATCACGCTCAAGATGATCATCGAGGGCGCGGTCAGGGACATCGTGCTCAGCGTGGTGGCCGTCGGCGGGCTGGTCGGGCTGGGGGTGGCGTTCGTGCTGGCCAGGCGGGTCGTGGGCGAGAGCAGGCGGCTGGTGGCGGCCGTACGCGACCTGCCGTTCACCGCGCCCAAGGGGCTGCCGTCGGAGCTGCAGACGATCGCGAACACGCTGGAGGAGGCGTACGAGCGGGAGCGCGCCCTGGAAGGGGCGCGGCGCGAGCTCGTCGCCTGGGTGAGCCACGACCTGCGCACCCCGCTCGCCGGGATGCGGGCCATGGCCGAGGCGCTCGAAGACGGCGTGGTGTCCGACCCCAGGACCGTCGCGCGCTATCACGGCCAGATCAAGCTGGAGGTGGAGCGGCTGTCGGCGATGGTCGACGACCTGTTCGAGCTGTCGCGGATCCACGCCGGGGCGCTGCGGCTCACTCCTGCCCGGATCGGGCTCGCCGACCTGGTCGCCGACACGATCGCGGGGGCCGAGCCGCTGGCCCGCGCCAAGGGAGTGCGGCTGACCGCCGAGGCCGCCGAGGCGGTCCCCGTGCGGGCGGACCCGAACGCGCTGAGCCGGGCCCTGGGCAACCTCGTCGTGAACGCGATCAGGCACACGCCGTCGGACCGCACGGTCGTGCTGCGGGCGGCCGTCGACTCGGGCATGGCGTGCCTGTCGGTCAGCGACTGCTGCGGGGGGATCCCCGACGAGGACCTGCACCGGGTGTTCGAGGTGGCCTTCAGGGGTGAGGCGGCCCGGACCCCGACCAAAGACGGCGGGGCCGGGCTCGGCCTGGCGATCGCGCAGGGCATCGTGGAGGCGCACGACGGGGTGATCGGTGTGGTCAACGACGGGCCGGGCTGCCGCTTCGAGATCCGGCTGCCGCTGGTCTCGGGATAGCGCGCCCGTCAGGTCGCTCAGGTCGGGATGTTCAGCCGGACTCCGGGAGGGCACTGTCGTGGCCGGCGCCGAACGACTCGGCCATCGCGCGGAACGTCGGGCACGGCCAGCGCCACATGCAACTCCGGCACCGCAGGATGGGGTGCTCGGCGTCGCTCGTGATGCCGCCCGCGTCGCGCGGCTGGTGGAGGTCGAACAGCCGCAGCCCGAGCTCGGAGAATCTGAGCAGGTCGTCGCGGGCGTCGGCGAGGAAGTCGAGGTCTTCGCCGGCGAGTTTCGTGTGTACGGGGACGAAGCCTTCGTGATTGATCAGGCTACGCAGGCGCCCCACTCTGTCATGCCACGAGGTGGCCTTCTCTGTGCGGATGAGGATGGCTTCCAGTCGTTCGCGGAGCCGTCGTCGGTGCGGGTCTTCGGGTTTCTCTGTTCTCATGAATGCTCGGGCCCGTGGGTCTCGCCCGGCCCCTCCTTCTCAAGTGAAGTACGTGACCAGAAGCGAGGTGCCGGGCCGCCCCCCTCTCCGGCCATGCCGGTGTCACACAGTCAAGCTTCGCGTACTCTCTGTTTTCATGGAGTCCAAACGGAGGACAAAATCCTGAGGTTGCCCTATCGGCGTGACAACGTGACCGGAAGCCTCCGCGCCGCTAGCCTGCCCATGTGGAGCTCAAGGTCTCGACTCGATCACATGCCGGCCATGCGCTAGTCGCCATCACCGGTGAAATCGACCTCTATACGGCACCCCACCTGCAGGCGGAGTTCGCTCGGCTGCTGCAGGACGGGCCCAGCCGCGTGGTCATAGACATGTCCGGCGTGGATTTCTGCGACTCCACGGGGATGAACGTCTTGCTGTCCGCGCTGAAACGCGTCAAGGAGCAGGGCGGGGCGCTCGACGTCGCCGCCCCACGGCCGGCCGTACGCAAGATTCTGCAGGTCACCGGTCTCGATTCGGTCTTCACCGTGCATGACGAGGTGCCGCAGGAGTTCCTCATCTCCGAGGGGTCATGAAGGATACGGCGGTCATCGTCCCGGCCAAGGACGAGGCCGACCGCATCGGTGCCACGGTCACCGCGGCCCTCGCCCTGCCCGGCGTCGATCTGGTCGTGGTCGTCGACGACGGCTCGACCGACCAGACCGGCCGGGTGGCGCGGGCGGCGGGGGCCAGGGTGGTGCGTCACAGCCGCAACCGCGGCAAGGCGGCGGCCATGGAGTCGGGCGCCGAAGCCGTGCGCCTGCTCGACGGTGAGACGCCGCACCACTTACTCTTCCTGGACGCCGACCTGGGCGACACCGCCCGGGCCGCCTCCCCGCTGATCGAGCCGGTACGCGCCGGCAAGGCCGACATGACCATCGCGGTCTTCGTCACCCGCGTCAAGCTGGGCGGCCACGGCCTGGTCGTCCGCCTGTCCAGGGACGGCATCCGCAGGGCCACCGGCTTCGAACCCGCTCAGCCGCTCAACGGCCAGCGCTGCATCACCAGAGACGCCTTCGAGGCCGCCCGGCCGCTGGCGCACGGGTTCGGCGTGGAGACGGCGCTGACGATCGACCTGCTGCGCAAGGGCTATCGGGTCGAGGAGGTCCAGGTGGAGATGGCTCATCGGGCGTCCGGTACGGACTGGCGGGCTCAGGTGCATCGGGCCAGGCAGCTACGGGATGTGGCACGCGCGCTCGCCACTCGGGAGCCGCTAATCACCCAAAACCTCGACAAACTCTGGCCAAAGCGCTGACTCCCTCCGCCCCTTTGCCCGGCAAACTTCCCCAACTTTCCTGATCGGCCGGGAAATGTGCCGGTTTGCTGGCTTGTGAGCATTGGTTGTGGGCGTCGGGGTGCGCTGCCTGCCGGAGGGTTTGTTCGGGCTGCCGATGGCGGAATTGTGGCGGAAGTGTCGGTGCGGGTCTGTTCACTGTGTTCGTGGACACTGAACCGCGGAGGCGCGGGCCGTTCTGGGATGTGCTGGCCGGGCGGGTCCCGCCGCCGGCCGCGGCCGAGACTCTGGGCTGGCAGTTGATCGAGGTGGATCCCGAGCAGGGCACCATCGAGGTGGCGTTCGAGGCCAGCGAGCGGTTCGTCAATCCCGTCGGCGTGATCCAGGGTGGATTCCTCGCCGCGATGCTCGACGACACGCTGGGTCCCGCGCTGGTCGCGACGCTGCCGGAAGACCAGTTCGCGGTCACCCTCGACCTCCACGTCCAATACCTGCGCCCGGCGCGGCCGGGGCGGCTCACCGGCCGGGGGCGGGTGGTGCGGCGCGGCAGGGAGGTGTGCTTCCTGGCCGGCGAGCTCATCGCACCCGACGGCAAGACCGTGGCCGTGGCGACCGCGACCGCCCACCTCCAGGCCCGCCGGGACTGAGGGGGATGTGGACCTCGTGTGGTCGAGCGCGCGCGATCGGGGTCGGGTGGTCGGGTGCTGGGTAGGCGGATGGGGCTCGTGTGGTCGGGTGCGCGTAGATCGAACACGCGTCCGGACTCCGGCGTGTGACGTCCGGCATGCGCGTGGTGGACGGCGATCGCGGCTGACATCTCGTACGCGTTATGCCCGAAGAGCCCACTAAAGTGGGTCTTGGACGAGCGTGGCCGGGGGCCGCGCTCAACCTCAGGAATGGAGTGTCATGAGCGATGACAGCCCCGCCGGCCAGTCGGCCTGGGAGCGCATTGACACGACCATCCCCCATTCAGCCCGCGTGTGGAACTATCTGCTCGGCGGCAAGGACCACTTCGCGCCCGACCGCGAGGCCGGTGAGCTGCTGCTCCGGACATTTCCTGACTTCGCCGAAGTTGCTCGGCTGCAGCGGGAGTTCCTCATCCGCGCGGTCACATACCTGGTGGAAGAGGCCGGGATCCGGCAATTTCTGGACATCGGCACCGGGTTGCCGACGGCCAACAACATCCACGAGGTCGCCCAGCGCACCGCCCCCGAGAGCCGGGTCGTCTACGTCGACAACGATCCCATCGTGCTGGTCCACGCCCGTGCCCTGTTGACCAGCACCGAGCCGGGCGTCACCGCGTACATCGACGCCGACGTACGCCACCCCGACGTGATCCTCCAAGGCGCGGCCAAGACGCTCGACTTCAGCCGGCCGATCGCCCTGGTGATGCTGAGCATTGCCGGGCAGGTGCCCGACGAGGACAACCCGTGGGGGATCGTCGACCGGCTGATGGCCGCGTTATCGCCGGGCAGCTACCTCGTGCTCAGCGACGGCACCAACACCAACCCGGCCCTGATGGAGGCCGTCGCCGCCTACAACAAGGCGGCCGCCAACTCCTATCACCTGCGCAGTCCCGCCCAGATGGGCACCTTCTTCGAGGGTCTCGAACTCGTCGAGCCCGGTGTCGTACCCACTCCCCAGTGGCGGCGGGCCACCGACGCGTGGGACGAGCCGTCCAAGCTGGTGAGCGCGGTGTGCGGGGTCGCGCGCAAGCCGTAGGAGCTCCAGGACATCCATCGCGCTGTCTGATCCGAACCACCTGTAGCCGGCGCCGCGCCGGCCACGGCGGGAGGGTGCATGGAAGCGGGACGCGAACCGGGCCGCACCGAACCGGGACCCACGTCGGGCCGCATCGAACCGGGACGTGCGTCGGGGGGAATCGAAGCCCGGTATGGGTCGGCTAGCCACGGCGAGGCGGGACGTGGGTCGGGCGGTATTGATGCCCGGCGTGCGCCGCCTGGCCGTAGCGAGGCGGGACGTGCCTCGGGCCGCGTCGACGCGGGACGTGAGCCGGGCTGGGGAGGTGAGCGGGTCCCTGGGGTCGAGGAGTTGCTGGAGGACGTCGCGCGGGGGGACAGGGCGGCGTTCGAGCGGCTGTACGAGGTGGTGGCGCCGCGCGTGTTCGGGCTCGTGCTGCGGGTGCTCCGGGACCGGGCCCAGAGCGAAGAGGTGGCTCAGGAGGTTCTGGTGGAGGTGTGGCGCAACGCCGCGCGCTTCCAGCCGGGCCGGGGCTCGGGGCTGGCATGGGTGCTGACGATCGCGCATCGCCGGGCGATCGACCGGGTCCGCTCGGCTCAGGCGAGTATGGACCGCGAGGAGCGGGCGGCCCGGATGGACGTGCACCGGCCCTTCGACGAGGTCGCCGAATCCGTCGAGGCCCGGCTCGAACGCGAGCGCTTACGCCGCTGCCTGCAGGGCCTGACCGCGTTGCAGCGGGAGTCGGTCACCATCGCCTATTACGGCGGATACTCCTATCGTGAGGTCGCTGAGCTGGTCAAAGTCCCGCTCGCGACGGTGAAGACCAGGATGCGCGACGGGCTGATCCGGCTGCGCGACTGCCTGGGGGTGGAGCGATGAGAGGTACGGCAGGCGGGTCCGACCCGCACACGCTGGTCGGCGCGTACGCGCTGGACGCCGTCGACGACGAGCTGGAGCGGCGCCACTTCGAGGACCATCTGACCGGGTGCGCCGAGTGCGCGCTGGAGGTCGCCGCGTTCACCGAGACGGCGGCCCGGCTGGGTTCCGCCGCGGCCGTCGAGCCGCCGCCCGGCCTCAAGGAGCGGGTATTCGCCCAGGTCGACCAGGTTAGGCAGGTCCCGCCGACCGTCGCCGCCCCTGCCCAGAAAGACCGCCCCTCATGGGAGACGCAGCGGCGCCCCGCGCGGCGGGCCGGGCGGCGGCCCCGGCGGCTGCACCGATGGCGGCCGCTGGTGGCGGCCGTGGGCGTCGCGGCCTGCCTGGCGGCGGTCGTCGTGTTCGGTGCGAGCGCCTTGCAGGCCCGTGACGAGCTGGACCAGGTACGGCGTATGAACCAGGAGGTCGCCGCGGTGCTGACCGCGCCGGACTCCCGCATCGCCACGGCCTCGGCCCGGCAGGGCGGTCGCGGCACGGTGATCGTGTCGCGCTCGCGGGGCAAGATGGTGTTCCTGGCCGCCGGGCTGGCCGACCTGCCGGAAGGCGAGGTCTATCAGCTCTGGCAGCTGGCCCCTGGGCGGATCAGGTCGGCCGGGCTGCTCAGCGCCGACGCCGCCGGCCGCACGCTGCCGGTGATCGCCGCGCCGGGACCCGGGGTGGCCAAGCTCGGCGTCACCGTCGAACCGGCCGGCGGCTCCGCACAACCGACCACCCGGCCGCTGTTCCTGGTGAACCTGCCCGCCACCTGACCCTCGACCGCCACCCATCCACCGGCGCCCATCCATCCGGAGGGCGGCTTCGAATACCTGGTACGGCAGCGCCGGCGAGCGCGTCACTCCAGGCCATCTCGTGAGTGACGCGCCGACCGGCCCGTTGTTGAACTGTTATCCGGCGCACCGCGTATCTCCACGTGACCCATCCCCACACCCCCAAGGGGAAGCATGCGTTGGACCACGATCGCCGGCGCGCTGCTGTGCGCGACGCTGGCCGGTGGGTGTGCCGCGTCGGCGGCGGAGACGCCCGCCGCCATGGCCGCCTACGACCAGCAGGACGTCACCTTCAGCCAGGAGATGATCACTCACCACCGGCAGACCATTCAGCTGGCCGAGCTGGTCGCGAAGCGCACCGACACGCCGTACGTACGCGAACTGAGCCAGAAGCTGGAGACCAACGAGAAGGCCGACATCGAGAAGATGTCGTCGTGGCTGAAGTCCTGGCAGGTGGCCGTGCCGGCCGAGGACACCAAGGGCGTCGCCCAGCAGGTCGCCCAGCTGAGCCCGAAGTCCGGTAAGGCCTTCGACACGCTCTGGCTGTCGCTGATCTCGCGGCACCTCGACCACGGCGTCATGATGGCCTCGTCCGCCCAGAGCGGCGGGAAGCACGGGCCCACGATCGAGATGGCGGCCCGGCTCGTCACCGAGCAGACCGCCCAGATCGCGGAGATCAAGGAGCACCAGGCCTGATCGTGACCCGTACACAGGACTCGCAGCGGCAGGTGGGTGCGACGCGCGCCAGGCTGCCGATGCGTCTTGCGCGGTCGGCCTCGTTCACGGTCGTCTGCGTGGCCCTGTCCGCCATCGGGCACTGGCTGGCGGGCGGCATCGCCCCCGGGCCGGCCACGGTCGCGGGCGCGGGCGCCGTCGTGCTGGTCGCGGCCACCGCGATGGCCGGCAGGGAGCGATCCCAGCCGCTGATCATCGGGCTGCTCGGCACGGCGCAGGTGGGCCTGCACGTGCTGTTCGCCTCGACGGGCGAGTCGCCACACCTGGCCGCTGTCCACGGTCAGAGCACCTGGCCCGGCATGTTCCTGTGTCACGCCGTCGCCACGCTGCTGACCGCGTGGTGGCTGGCCGGCGGTGAGGCCGCCCTCTGGTCGTTGCTGCGCCGTCTCGGCTCGCGCGCCGTACGGATCCTCACGCCTGTCGCCGGCCCTCTGTGGCCGCCCGCCGCCCCCGTGGCCGCGGAACTCGTTCTCGACCGGCCGCGCGAGCGCATGTTGCGGTACGCGGTCGTCCGGCGCGGTCCACCACTTCGTTCTGCCTGACCCCCCACCGACGCGAGGAGTTCAGCGCGTCGTGTCCGGCATTTCCAAAAACGAAGTGGAGACTCCATGTTCTACCGCCGAATCGGCACCGTAGCCGCGGCAGCCCTGGCCCTCACGGTGGGCCTCGCACTACCCGCCCTCGCACATGTCACGATCAACCCCGGGACAGCGGAGAAGGGCGGCTGGACCAAGCTCGCCTTCCGGGTGCCCAACGAGCGTGACGACGCCTCGACCACCAAACTCGTCGTCACCTTCCCCACCGACCACCCCCTGCCCTTCGTCTCGGTCAAGCCCGTGCCCGGCTGGAAGGCCGAGCTGACCGAGGGCAAGCTGCCCGAGCCGGTGGTCGCCGACGACGGGGACAAGGTCACCGAATCCGTCCTGAAGGTCACGTGGACCGGCGGCAAGATCGAGCCGGGGCAGTTCCAGGAGTTCGAGGTGTCGGTCGGGCCCCTGCCCAAGGACGTGGACGAGATCGCCTTCCCGACCGAGCAGACCTACACCGGCGGTGAGGTCGTCAAGTGGGCGGACGCGCCCAAGAGCGACGGCACGGAGGCGGAGCACCCGATCCCCACGCTGAAGCTGGTGGCGGCGGCGTCCGGCGAGGTGCACGCCGGGATGGCCATGACCACGGCGGCACCGCCCGCCGCGCAGCAGACGGTCGCCGTGATGAAGCAGTCCGCCTCGTCGCCGGCGTCCGACGGCACCGCCCGGATCATGGGCGTGGCGGGCATCATCGTCGGGCTCCTGGGCGGCGGCTTGGGGCTGATCAGCCTCAGACGCCGCTCCCCGGCCGCCTGACGAGCCGCCTACCGGCCGGCCGCCTCGCGCGCCCGGCCGCCTGACCAGCCGCTCCCCGGCTGCCTGACAAGCCGATGTCATCCCCTCCCCGACGAGTTTCCGGCCGTTAGCCTGTCTACACCCGCGACAGCGGTGGCAGCAGGCGGAGGGGCGCGGTGATGGGCGACATCCAGCAGCAGGTCGAGCAGGCCATTGACCGGATGGTCGAGTCCGGGGCGGAGCGTGGCGTGCAGGTCGCCGTCTACCTGCACGGCGAGCAGGTGGTGGACGCGGTCGCCGGGGTGGCCGATCCGGCGACCGGGCGGCCGGTGACGCCGGGCACCGTGTTCTACAACTATTCGATCGGGAAGGCGGCGACCGCGACGGTGGCACACGTGCTGGCCGAGCGCGGCGCCTTCTCGTACGACACGCGCGTGGCCGAGCTGTGGCCGGAGTTCGCCGCGCACGGGAAGGGCGCGGTGACCGTCCGGCACGTGCTGACCCACGCGGCCGGGGTGCCGGGCCTGCCCGCGGACACCACGGCGGCGGACCTGTGCGACTGGGACAAGATGTGCGCGGCCCTCGCCGACGCCGAGCCGTGGTGGGAGCCGGGCACCGCGGTCGGCTATCACGGCTACACCTTCGGCTACCTCGTCGGTGAGATCGTCCGCCGGGCGACCGGCAAGCCCATCTCGCAGGTGCTGCGGGAGGAGGTCACCGGGCCGCTGGGCGTGGCCGACGAGCTCTACTTCGGCGTGCCGGCCGCCGAGCACGGCCGCCTGGCCCGGCTGGAGGACCAGGAGGGCGCCGCGGACATGACGGCGGGCATGCCGGCGGACTCGCCGATGTTCAGGGCGGGCCCGCCGGCCACGTTCCCGTCGGCCGCTCTCGGCAACCGGGCGGACATTCTGGCGGCCGACATCCCGGCGGGCGGCAAGACCTCGGCCCGCGCCATCGCGCGCGTGTACGCCGCGCTCATGGGCGACGTCCCCGGTGTGCGGCTGATCTCTCCGGAGCGGCTGCGCGAGGTCACGGCGGTCACGGCCGAGGGCGTCGACCAGATCTTCGGCAATCAGTCCTCGTGGGGGCTGGGGTTCTCCATCGGCCTGCCGGGGGCCGCCGAGCCGGTCATGAGCGCGTTCGGGATGGGCGGTGCGGGTGGGAGCTTCGCGTACGGGGACACGGCAAGTGGCCTCGCGTTCGCGGTGACCAAGAACCGGCTGACCGCCGACTTCTCCGCCGCCACCCAGCTCATCCAGATCGTCGCCGGCCGCTGATCCCTGCGTGAACGGATACTCCAGGCGGTTGTTCCTCCGGCTCGGCGGTGCCGCCGTGGCCAGCGGGCTGATCCCCACCACGCGGGGATCAGCCGGCCCGGCGGACTTCGCCCTCCTGCGCCGCCGGTGGCGGGACGTGACGGCGGGAGCGGGGTTCGACGCGACCGCGGAGCCGTACCGGACCAGGCTCTTACGGCTGGGCAGCACGGCGGCCGGCTACCGGGACACCATGGCGCCGACCGGCACGTCGCTCTGGCCCGGCCTGGCGTTCCCGTCCTTCGTCCAGACCCCGGTGCGCCTGCAGACCATGGCTCGCGCGTACGCCTTACCCGGGACCGGCCTGACCGGCGACGCGAGCCTGGCCGCGGCCGTCGCCACCGGCCTCGACCACTACCGGCGGCAGGTGTATGCGGCGGGCACCCGCCCGGTCGGCAACTGGTGGCTCTGGCAGATCGGCACCCCGAAGCGGCTCCTCGACGTGGCCCTGCTGATCGGCCCGCATCTGACGGACCCGCAGAGCCGGGCGCTGAGCGAGGCCGTGGACCACTTCGTGCCCGAATGGCGCCTGGACGACTACAGCGGCAACAGCACCGGCGCCAACCGGGTGGACCTGTGCACGGTGATGCTGCTGCGCGCTATCCTCAGATCCGACGCGGACAAGGCGGCGCTGGCCGTCTCGGCTCTGGCCCCGGTCTTCCCGTACGTCACCGAAGGCGACGGCTTATACCGGGACGGCTCGTTCATTCAGCACACCTTCATCCCCTACCAGGGCGGATACGGAATGGTGATGCTGTCCGGCCTGGCGACGCTGTTCGCGGTGCTGCGCGGCACTCCGTGGGAGCTCACCGCCCCGAACCTCTTCGACATGGTCGATCGGTCGTTCGCGCCGTTCGTCCACGACGGCTTCTGCATGGACCTGGTCAGCGGGCGGGGGGTCGGCCGGGATCCGTACGGTGACCACAGGAGGGGGCGGCTGATCGCCTCGGCGATCCTGCTGCTGGGGGACGCGGCGCCCGTCGCGGCGCGGACCCGCTGGCAGGGCATGGTCAAGGGCTGGGCGGTACGTGACACGGTCCAGCCGATGCTCGAAGAGGCCGACCTCGGGTTCCATGCCCGCCTCACCGCGATCCTGGACGACGAGACGATCCCCGCCGCGCCGGAACCGGCCGGGCACAGGTTGCTGCCGATGAGCGCCCGCGCCGTCCACCGGGGGCCGGGCTGGTGCGCTGGGCTCAGCATGGCCTCCTACCGGATCGGCCACTACGAGCACGGCAACGGCGAGAACCTACGCGGCTGGCACACCGGCTCGGGAATGCTCTACTGGTGGGCCAAGGGCCACGGCGACCAGTACTCCGACTCCTTCTGGGCCACCGTCGACCCTTACCGGCTGCCGGGCACGACCGTCTCCACCAAGCGGCTGGCCGACGGCGCCGGCGCGGCGTGGGGTGACACCTGCCCGCCGGGCCGCTGGGTGGGCGGCGCCACCGACGGCAGGTACGCGACGGTCGGCCAGCACCTGAACGGCCTCCAGAGCACGATGGAGGCGTTCAAGTCGTGGTTCTTCCTCGACGACGCCGTGGTCTGCCTGGGCGCCGGGATCACCGGGCGGGACGGCGTACCGGTGGAGACCATCGTGGACAACCGCCGGACCGGTGCGCTCCTCACCCTCGACCAGAAGGCGGGCTGGGCGCACCTGGCCGGCCACGGCGGCTACGTCTTCCACGGCCTCCTGCGCACGCTGCGCGAGAACCGCGCCGCAGACTCGGTGAACAGGAGCTATGTGACCCTCTGGCTCGATCACGGGATCGACCCTGATGCGGCCGGTTACTTCTACCTGCTCCTCCCTGGGGCGACCCCGGCTCAGACCCGCGCCCGCGCCACCGACCCGACCTGGCTGCGCGTCCTGGCCAACACCGCCCGCCAGCAGGGTGTCCAGGTGCCGTCGCTCGGTCTGACCGCCGTCAACTTCTGGAACGCCGGAGCGGCCGGTAACCTCACCGCCTCCGCCCCGTGCGCGGTCCTCGTCAAGGAGTACGGCGACGGCACGGCCACGCTGACCGTGTCGGATCCCCGGCGTGACCTGAGCGAGCTGACCGTGACCTGGGACCGGCCGGTGACCCGGGTGCTGCGCGGCCATCCGCTGCTGGTGAGCGCCACGACGGGCGCGCGGCTCACCCTCCGGTGGGGGCGGCTGTCGGACCGGGGCGGCAGCTCGAAGACGATCACCGTACGACTGGGCTGAGGCGACCTGGTCTACAGCTCCAGCCGGACGCCGTAGGACTCGAGCCAGACGTTCAGGTCCAGGGCCAGCTCCAGGCTCATCCTCGACATCGTCGTGGTCGTCTTGCCGACCGGGGCCGTGGTGAGCTCCCTGATGGCCGCCGCGTCGAGCAGCGGCAGGACCGGCGCCTTCCCGGCGCTGACGAGGTCGCTCAACGTGTCGCGGAGCGCCTGCTCGTAGGCGACGTCCTGGGTCGCCGGGTAGGGGCTCTTGACCCGCCGCAGGATCGACTCGGGCACCAGGTCGCCGGCGGCGGCACGGAGCAGGCTCTTCTCCCGGCCGTCGAAGGTCTTCATCGCCCACGGCGTGTTGAAGACGTACTCGACCAGCCGGTGATCGCAGAACGGCACCCGGACCTCCAGACCGACGGCCATGCTCAACCGGTCCTTGCGGTCCAGCAGGACCGGCAGGAACCGGCTCAGGTGCAGGTAGCAGACCTCCCGCATCCGCCGTTCGAGGCCGTTCTGACCAGGCAGGTACGGCACCTCGGCCAGCGCGCTCCGGTAGGTGTCGGCGGTGTACGAGGGTAGGTCGAGCCGGTCGAACAGCCCCCTGTCGAGCAGGTCGGCCGGATCGTGGTCACGCAGCACCATCGCGAGCCACGGGAAGGTGTCGGCCTCGACCGCCTGCGGCAGGTGGAACCACGCGTACCCACCGAACAGCTCATCGGCCGACTCGCCGGACAGGGCCACGGTGGAGTGCTCGCGGATCGCCCTGAACAGCATGTACAGGGAGCCGTTCATGTCACCGAGGAAGTTCGGGATGTCGAAGGCACGCACCACCGACGACCGCAGGCGCGGGTCGGTCAGCTCCGCGGTGTCGAGCGTGATGTCGGTGTGGTCGGCGTCGACGTAGCGCGCGAGCTCCTGTACGAACGGCGCGTCCGGATCACCGCGCAGCTCGTCGGGCTGGAACTTCTCCGCGTATCCGGCGAAGTCCACGGCGAAGGACCGGATCTGCCCGTGCTTCCTGGCCAGCGCGGTGATGGTGCTGGAGTCCAGGCCGCCCGACAGCAGGCTGCACAGAGGCACGTCCGAGATGAGCTGGCGGCCCACGATGTCCTCGAGCAGGGCGCGGATCGTGCCGACGGTGACGTCCAGGTCGTCGGTGTGCTCGCGCGGCTCCAGCGCCCAGTAGCGGCGGACGGACTGCCCTTCCCGGCGTACCCGCAGCAGGTGGCCAGGGCGCAGCTCGCGCATGCCCTTGAAGACGGCCCGCTCCGGGCTCCTGCCCAAGGTGAGCAGCTCGCGCAGGCCGTCGGTGTCCACCAGCGGCTCGGCCAGCGGGTTGGCGAGGATCGCCTTCGGCTCGGAGCCGAACAGAACGCCGTCGCGCAGCGGGTAGTAGTAGAGCGGCTTGACGCCCAGGCGGTCGCGCACCAGCAGGAGCTCCTGGTCGCGGTCGTCCCAGATGGCGAAGGCGTACATGCCGTTGAGCCGGTCGGCGACGCCCGCACCCCATTCGAGATAGCCGTGGAGCACGACCTCGGTGTCGCTCCTGGTGCGGAAGCGGTGCCCCTTGGCCGCCAGTTCGGCCCGCAGCTCGACGAAGTTGTAGATCTCCCCGCTGTAGGTGATGACGACCGGGCCCTCGGCCGTCATGGGCATGTGGCCGCCCTCGACGTCGATGACAGCGAGCCGCCGGTTGCCGAGTATGGCGTGCGGTGACAGCCAGAGGCCGCGATCGTCCGGGCCTCGGCAGCTCATGGTCTCGGTCATGGCCTGGGCGGTGCCGTCTTCATCGGCCAGGTCGCGGCTGAAGTCCACCCATCCGGCGATTCCGCACATGCGAGAGTCCTCCCAAG
Source organism: Nonomuraea aurantiaca (assembly GCF_020215705.1). Classification (GTDB taxonomy): domain Bacteria; phylum Actinomycetota; class Actinomycetes; order Streptosporangiales; family Streptosporangiaceae; genus Nonomuraea; species Nonomuraea aurantiaca. The sequence goes on from NZ_JAIWNB010000036.1 coordinate 93,980, forward strand.
GGTTTGGGGGTGTCGTCATATCGGGATACGTGCAACGTATCCGCGCGTAGGCGGTTGGTCTATGGACGGGATCGGAAGGACTCGTACAAATCAGACGTTTAACAGCTGAAATGACATTTCAGGTCGAACTGGATTTGCCGAAATTGATCGACCCGAAAATGTCACCTGCTTGGAGCACCGGGCCGGTGATCCGGGCCTCGCCGCTGATCGTGTTGGACACGTCGTGCTTGGTCTGGACGAGCCGGGCCGTCTCCGTGGTCCCCGACGTCAAGTGCTGCCCGAACTCGGCATCTTCCTGGGCGCGTTCGACCAGGCTTGTGGCGGTTTCCTCCGGCGTCTGCGCCGTTTCGATGGCGGCCACGGCGTCGTCGCCGAAACGGCGGCGTACGAGGCCCGTCAAAGAGGTCCAGGCATTCTTGCCGGCTTCGCCCGCGGCGCCGCCGACTATCGCGGAGATGACCGCCGCCAGCGCGGGAATGACGCTCGGATCCATCGCATCTCTTTTCGCAGCAGGCCTTTTCGCCAAGCTCATTTCATGAAGGACGTTCTTCCCAGACTAGCGCTCCGCTTGCCACGATCCAGTGCGGCCGGAACACTACTGAACCGTGGCTGGGCCGGAGAGCGGTGGGCAGGCGAATGACGCTGATATGCGCAACGAAGTGTCCGGACAGGTGTCCGGCGGGGTGGTGCAGGCCAGGGACATAGGGTCCGTGACCATAGGCGCCACGCCTCCGCCGCCCGTACGGATCCCCCGGCAGTTGCCCGGCGCGCCGCCCGGCTTCGTCAACAGGACCACGGAGCTGGCGCTGCTCGACCGCCTCCTTCTCCTTGAGGAAGGGCCCGCGATCGCGGTGGTCAGCGGTCTCAAGGGAGTCGGCAAGAGCGCGGTCAGCCGCCGCTGGGCGCACCAGGTCCATGAGCGGTTCAGTGACGGCCAGCTGTACGCCGATTTCGGCGCGCTGCGGCACCGGGGCGGCACGGAGGTCAGCGACGTCCTCGGCGGGTTCCTGCGCGCGTTCGGCGTCCATGAGGAGTGGATCCCGGCTGAGCTGCCGGAACGGGCGGCCATGTTCCGCTCCATGACGGCCGACCTGCGGCTGCTCGTGCTGCTGGACGACGCCGAGCACGCCGCCGAGGTGACGCCGCTGTTCCCCGCCTCCGCCGCGAGCGCGGTCGTCGTGACCAGCCACCACCAGCTCGGCGAGCTGCTCGTCGCGGGCGCGCGGCCGGTCAGGGTCGCGCCGCTCCAGGACGAGGAGGGGGTACGCCTCCTGTCCGGCATGCTCGGCGAGGACCGGGTCGCCGCCGAGCGGGAGCGGGTGGGCGAGCTCGTACGGCTGTGCGGCGGCCTGCCCATCGCCCTGCGCGTGGCCGGGGCGCGGCTGGTCCAACGGCCGACGTGGACGGTCGATCGGCTGGTCGGCGAGCTGCGGGATGCCGAACGGCGGCTGGACCACCTGATGACGGAGGGCAGAGCGATCGTCGAAGCGGTTTTCGACTCCGCGTACGCCGGGCTGCCGGAGCAGGCGGCCCGGCTCTACCGCCTGCTGGGCACGCTGCCCGGCCCCGGCTTCTCGGCCGGAGTGGCCCGGGCCGTCCTGGAGAGCGAGCCGGATCACCTGCTGGACCTGCTGCTCGACGCGAGTCTCGTCGAGGAACTCGACGGCGACACGTACCGCTTCCATGACCTGGTCCGGCTGCACGCGGCCCGGTGCGCGCGGCGCGTGGACCCGCCCGAGGCGCGGGAGGCGGCGCTGCGGCGGGTGGCGGAGTGGTACCTGGGGCAGGTGGCCGCCGCCGACGCCGCCATGGGTCCCCGGCTGCGCCTGGCCGACCATCGGGAGCGGCTGTCGGCCGTCGGCCTGCCGTTCGCCACACCCGGCGCGGCCCTCGACTGGCTGGAGAAGGAGCGCGCCAACATGCTCGCGCTGCTGCGCGCGGCGGCGGCCCGTGAATGGGACGAGCTGGTCTGGCAGCTGGCCGAGGCCCTGTGGCCGCTCTATCACGAGCGCAAGCACTACGCGGACTGGATCGAGACCAACCGGCTGGGCGTGGCCGCGGCGCTCCGCGTCGGCGACCGCGCCGTGGAGGCCAGGATGCGGAACCAGGTGGCCCGCGCCCACCTGGAGCTAGTGCTGTGACCGGAAACGATCACCGGGTTGGCGTGTAAGTCGCTCCTGCCGATTGGATGGTGCTGATCACGTTCGATCGGCGCTCAGGAGGCCAGGTGACGCAACCGGTCAAGGTCCGCAGGCT
>NZ_JAIWNB010000037.1 GCF_020215705.1 Nonomuraea aurantiaca
GTGGAAGCACGGTAACGTGTGGAGCTGACCGGTACTAATAGGCCGAGGACTTGACCACAAAGCTTTTCTTGCTCGCGTCCACTATGCGATTCTGAAACAACAAACACGCCTGGTTGGTTGTGTGTTTGACAGTTTCATAGGGTTACGGCGGTTATGGCGGGAAGGAAACACCCGGTTACATTCCGAACCCGGAAGTTAAGCTTCCCAGCGCCGATGGTACTGCACTCGGGAGGGTGTGGGAGAGTAGGTCACCGCCGGACAATCTTTGATAGCGGGAAAGGGCTCCACACGTGACGTGTGGGGCCCTTTTCCCTGTGTTACGGGGGATTGCACGCCTTACGCGTGCGGCCCCCCTTTTTTTCTGCGTTGTACGGTGTATGGGTCTCACGCTTTGCCGCGTGGGGCCCTTTCTTGCGTTATGGGGTTTGCGTTTTGGGGCCAGGTGAGTGGAAGGGTGGGTAGCGCGTGAGGACCGTTCACGGCCATGGGTCTGACGCCTTGGTGCGTGGGGCCCTTCTTACGTTTCCGGGCCTTGTAGGGTGCGGTCCCGCGAGTCGCGGGGCGGTCTGCTGGGCGGACGGCCAAGGGCGGGAGGGGGACCGCTTGGCCCTTGAGGCCTTTCTTGCGTTCCCGAGCCTCACACGAGTCGGCCTGATGGAGAGAGGGCGAAGGCGAAAGGGGGGACGATGATGGAGTATCACGGGTGGGTGACCATCCGTCAGATGGCTCGCGCCGACCGCGGCTACGGCTACAACAGCCTCCTGGAGCAGCAGGCGGCCGACGACCATGACGGCCCCCTGGAGCAGCAGGGGGCGCACGATGACGGCGACGATGGCCTCCTGGAGCGGCAGGTGGAGGAGATTCGTGCTTATCTGGCGCAACTTCCCGACTACGGCCTGATCGACCTGCGCTGGCTGAACGGTAGTCCCTCCTTGCACGTGGCCGGCCAGCCCAATCGGGACGGCGGCTGGAGCGACATCATCCTCGGGCTGTTCCAACGGATCGGCCAGATCGCGCCTGGCTCCTACGGGCTGCTCCACCTCTGGGACGACGAAGGCACTCACCCGAACGAGTTCCGCGTCTACCGACTCGTACGCGGCCGGCTGAGCGAGCACGCCGACACCCTGCTCTCTCCCACGATCCCGACCCTCGAGGACCCCGAACCGAATCCCGAGCCCGACTCCTGACCCGAACCGGGCCTCGAACTGGACTCCTGGCCAGGGCTATCCGTCTGTCAGTAGGAGTTCGATGCCGATACAGAACTTGGGTGGACAGCAGATCGTGGTGTCCGTGCGAGCGAGACCGTGGTGTTGTGCGTGCGCAGGAACGCCAGCATCGTGGCGTCCGTGCGCCTACCTGAATGACCCTTAGTAGCCAGTCATGTGAATTAAGTAAGGTTGGCGCGTACTTGCCTCGCCAGTGTTCAGTGGCGATCTATGAGCTGATGCGCGACACCGGCCGCCGCCCCTACGACATCGCCCAGGTGGAAGCGGACTGCCTGGAGAAGGACAGGGAGCATTGGCAGTTGCGCTGGGACAATGGCAAGGGCCTGCGCAACGGGCGACGGCTGCCGATCCCGGCCGCGACCGTGGCCACTGTCCACCACCTGACCTGGCTGGCCGTCCGCGCCACGATCGAGTTACCGAGTGGGTCGGAGGAGTTCCTGTTCTCGTCGGCCGGCGAGTTCGGGCGGGTGCGGCACCTGGAGTCCCACCATATCTCGCCGATCATCCGGGCCTTCGACGATGAGGTCCCGCAACTGCTGGCCGAGGAGTTCGGCCTGGAGGCGCGGCGGGTGCCGTTCGACCGCTCGCTGATCTTCCCGTACGCCTTCCGGCACTCTTATCGCCAGCTGCACGCTGATGCGGAAGTGCCGATCGACGTGCTGCGGAGCTCATGGATCACTGATCTAATGCAGACCACTTCAGCGTCTGGGCGGGGCCGTTCCGTCACCGTCAATCGACGTGTTGTTGCTCGGCGGCCGCGGCGTGGGCGGCGTCGAGGCGCTCGAACGGGCCTGGACCGTCGTGCGGCTTCGGCGGGGCGCCGAGGTGGCGGACGCGAAGCTCGTCCATGAGCTCCTCGATGAAGGCCGGACCCTCATCGCGCATGAGCTGCTGTCGACTCCGGAACTCGTCGCTGCCCGGGCGCCAGTCGAGGCCCCAGTTGCCGAGGGCGTAGATGATCGGAAGAGTCTGGATACCGGCTTCAGTGAGGCTGTAGCGAGCGCGCTGCCCCCGCGCGGCGGTGCCGCGGGTGAGGATCCCCGCCTCGACGAGCCGCACGAGGCGGTCGGCGAGGATGTTCGAAGCGATGCCCTCGATCGAACCGGTGAGCAGCGCCCGAAAGTAGCGGCGGTCGCCGAAGATGACGTCGCGAAGCACGAGCAACGACCAGCGATCTCCGAGCACCTCGACGGCGGCGTTGATCGGACACCCGGACCGTGGTTCCACGATTCCCTCCTTGACAGGTATTTCGCCCTCAATATAGTAGTTGCAGAATGCAAGCACTATGAGGAAGGGGGATGATGGGCCGCTTCATTTATTCGATGAACGTGTCCCTCGACCTGCGGATCGAGCAAGTTCCTGGGGACAACGGCGCTGGCGAGTGGTTGCGCATCAGCGAGGAGCTGCACCGCGAGGCTAATGCCCAGACGCGGGAGCTCGCGCTCATGGTCCATGGTCGGCTCATCTACGAGACGATGGAGGAGTACTGGCCACGGGCACGCGAGGACGCGTCGTTGCCGGACTACATGCGTGAGTACGGCGAGATCTGGACCGCCAAGCCCAAGGTGCTCGTCTCCCGCACCCGCCGCGGCGCCGATCACAACACCCGGATCATCGGCGGAGACGATGCGATCGAGCAACTCGCCGCCCTGCGGGCCGCGACCGACGGCAGCATCAGTGTGGGCGGCGCGGCGCTCGCCACACAGCTGCTCCGGGCAGGGCTGCTCGACGAGCTGCTGCTCTGGACCCACCCGGCGATCCTCGGCTTCGGCAGGCCGCTGTTCGACGACTACGACATGCCGATCGAGCTCGATCTGCTCGAGCAGCGATCGTTCGAGCAGGGCGTCACGATGCATCGTTACGCCATCCAGAATGCAAAGGAGGCGAGCTCATGCTGAGGCGGGTCGCGGAGGGTGTCCTGGCCCACCAGAGTGAGTTGCTCCAGAACAACACCGTTGTCGTGCAAGGCCGGGCCGGCGTGTTGCTCGTTGACCCCGGGATCACGGGCGACGAGATGGTCGCCATCGCGGACGACCTTCGTAAGTTGGGCCAGTCCGTTGTGGCAGGCTTCTCGACGCATCCTGATTGGGATCACGTGCTCTGGCACGCCAAGCTCGGCGAAGCTCCCCGTTACGGTACAGCCCGCTGCGCGGCTTATATGCGAGATCTGCTGTCGAACGCGGACTGGAAGGCCCGCGTCGCTGAGGGGCTGCCGCCGCAAATCGCTGAGGAGACGCCACTGGACCTGTTCGGCCTCATTACCGGCCTGCCTGCCGAAACTACGCAGATTCCGTGGGATGGCCCCAAGGTCCGGATCATCGAGCATCAGGCACATGCTCAGGGCCATGCGGCGCTACTGATCGAGGAACGCAGGGTTCTCGTCGTCGGCGACATGCTGTCTGATGTCTTGATTCCGATGCTCGATTTGAGCGCCGCTGACCCGATCGAGGACTACCTCGCCGCGCTGCGACTGCTCGAAGGCGTGGCAGGCGACGTCGATGTCTTCATCCCGGGTCACGGGTCCGTCGGCGGAGCTGAGCAGCTGCGCGCCCAGATCGACCAGGATCGGGCGTACGTGCAGGCCCTGCGTGACCATCAGGTTGTCAATGACCCGCGGGTCGGTCCATCGGCCAAGCCCGGCTGGGAGTGGGTAAGCGACGTGCACAACGGACAAGCCCAGCGTCTCGCCCAAAGAAGCGAGCGCGACGGGGCGCCCCGCTAGCGATCGGTGTGCGACACAGCCCATCCGACGCCATCCACATCGGAACGGCCAGTGACGGTAAGAGGCGTCCGCCGGGCTCTTCAACGTGACTGACCGTTCGGTTGCTGCTCAAGCCCGGAAACCGACCCTGGGCGGCAGCTGACCGCCAGGGAAGCGCTCGAATCCTGGGTCTCCTGGTCTGAGAGCCTTGAACCGGGGAGAAAACGGGCGGCTGCCATCCGGCTACTGTTGATCCGCATGACGCACACCGAGATCCAGATCACCGCGGAGTTGGTGCGGGATCTGCTGCGTGATCAGCACCCCGACCTGGCCGATTACCCGGTGAAGCTCGGCGCGCGTGGCTGGGACAACCAGCTATGGCGGCTCGGCGACGACCTCGCCGTCCGGTTGCCCTGGGCGACGGAGGACGCGGACGTGCTGCTGCGGCAGGAATACACCTGGCTGCCGGATCTCGCCCCACGCCTTCCGCTGCCGGTTCCCGTTCCGCAGCGCCTCGGCGAGCCCTCCGCTCTGTTTCCGCGACCCTGGATCGTCACCACCTGGGTGCGGGGCGAGCCTGCCGACCGCGCCCCCGTCACGCGCGCCGAGGAGGCGGCCGACGCGTTGGCCGCTTCCTGACGGCTCTGCACCGACCCGCCCCCGACCAGGCGCCCGCCGGCCGCTTTGGCCGCGGAGGGTCGCTGGCCGACCACTCCGAGAGGTTCGCCAAGCAGTTCGCCTCGGCCACCGAGCTGGGGCTGATCCCCGACCCGGACGCCGTCCGCGCGATCTGGGACGATGCCGCCGCCGCGCCTGGCTGGACAGGCCCGGCGCTATGGCTCCACAGCGACCTGCATCCGGCCAACGTCCTCACTGCTGACGGCACCATCTGCGGCGTGATCGACTTCGGCGACGTCTGCGCCGGCGATCCGGCCGCAGACCTCGCCGCCGCCTGGAATCTGCTGCCGGATGGCGCTGCCGACCGCTTCCATGCCGCCTACCAGCCGGCCCCGGACGCCGCGACCCTGCGCCGCGCTCGCGGATGGGCGGCGGGGCAGGCGCTCGGAGGCATCCTCATCGGAGAGGCCGGCGTCCGCGGCCGCCCAGGCGGCAAGGCCACGTGGGGCCCACCCGCCCACGCCGCACTGCGACGCCTCACCGCAACGGCCCATCGCTGATCGATCGCCTCTCCACACGCTCGAATACCTTCGCGCCGACTCCGCCGCGATCGGCATGCTGGGTCCACTTGCCTGACGTGGCCTGCCAGACCTCCAGGCGGCTGGGCAGCCAGTTTGCTTGACGACCCTAGATAGCGTGGTCCGTGCGTCGGCATTGTGGTGGCCGGGCGTTGGCCGGCCAGCTGTCGAGTCCAGGACGTGCACGACGATCTGCTGCGAGTTGTCGGTGCTCGCTGCTCGTGTGCTCGGTGCTCTTGGCGACGACGCGCGACGCCGATCCTGTGGCCGCGCTCGCGGCTCGTGCTCGCCCTGGCCAGGTCGCGGGCCGCCAGGCGATCGTCCCGCAGGTGCCAGGCCGACCTACAGGGCCAGGCCGGTCCCACTGGGCGAGGCCGCCCCCGGCGAGGCCGCCCCACTGGGCGAGGCCGCCCCACTGGGCGAGGCCGCCCCACAGGGTTTGCTGAACGGGACACCTGTGACGCTGACCTGGTCTCCCAAACTGGGCACTACTGGCCACTAGCGTCACATCAGTACCATTCGTGATAATTCACGAATGGTGGCGGGCAGAGGCGTTGGGGGGTTCTCCCGCGTGGCCTTAGCGGGGATCCTCCTGCTGGTCTTGGCCGTCTGGCCGGCGCCTCAGCGAGAGCCGGTCCAGCGCCCGGCCGCCTTCCACCAGCAGGCCCCGATCCTGCTTCAGCAGCAGGCACTGGTCGAAGCCCTCGCGCCGGTGAAGCATCGCGAGAAGCCCAAGCCGGAGCCGCCGATCGCAGCTAAGAAGATCACCAAGCGGCTCGATCAGTACCTGGCCGGACGTCCGGGTCCCGTCACGGCCATGGTGAAAGATCTCACCACCGGGCGTCTCTACCGTTATCACCGCAACGAACGGCTGATCACCGCGAGCACCGCCAAAGTGCAGATCCTCATGGCGCTCCTCCTCAAGACCCCCTGGCACAAGCTCTCGAAGGCCACCAGGCGCGACGCCGACCTCATGATCCGCTACAGCGACAACCACGCCGCCGACCGTCTCTGGCTGCGCATCGGCGGGGCCGCCGGATTCACGAAGGCGGGCGAGAAGTTCGGGCTCCGCCACACTCAGGGGGTTCCGGGTGACTGCGTCGACCTGTACTGCTGGGGCATCACCGGCACCTCGGCCGAAGACCAGGTGCGGCTGATGAAGGCCCTCGTGTCGGCCAAGAGCCCGCTCCGGGCCAAGGACCGTGCGCAGGTGCTCAGGCTGATGGGCAAGGTGATCGACGGCCAGGACTGGGGCGTGAGCGCCGCCAAGTGCAAGGGTGACCGTGTCGCCCTGAAGAACGGCTGGCTGAAGCGCGTGTCCACCAAGCGCTGGGCCATCGTCAGCGTCGGCCTCATCCGCGGCCACGGCCATGACTACGCGCTGGCCGTACTGACCGAGAACAACGCCGACACCGGCCAGGGCATCGCGACCGTGCAGGGCGTGGCCGAGCGGATCATGAAATCTTTCCGGTCGTGCCACGCCTGACCGCACGGGGTCATACAGGGCCGAGCAGGGTCACACAGAGCCGGAGGGGGCGGGGGCGACCAAACGGTAGCCCACGCCGCGGACCGTCTGGATCAGTGCGTCCTCGTCGTCGCCCAGCCGGGCCCGCAGCCGCTTGACGTGTACCGCGATCGTATTCGTCGAGGTGCTGGACACCGTGTGCCACACATGCCGCATGATCTGCTCCCGTGTGACCGTGCGGTTCGCGTTGCGCATCAGATACTGCAGCAGCTCGAACTCGCGCAGCGGCAGGTGCACGACCCGTCCGTCCACCCGTACCTGGTAGGCCTGGGCGTCGAGTTCGACGCCGCCCACGACCAGCACCTCGCGGCCCTCCGGGGAGGCCGCGTGGATGAACGGCAATAACTCCGGCACCCGGTACGGCCTGGCCACGCAGGCGACGGCACCGGCGGCGAGCGCCTGTACAGCCTGCTCGGCGTGCCCCTCTCCGACGCCGAGCAGAACGGGCACGGCCCGCGAGAGCCGTACCGCCCGTACGAAGTCGACGGCGCCGATGACCGGCAGCGTGGCCGACACGAGTACCACGTCAGGCTGCAGCGCCCCGGCCTGGATCAGGCCCTGGGCGCCGTCGGGGACGCCGGTGACCGAGACGCCCTCGCGTTCGAGGGCGGTGGCCACGTCCTCCACGACCCCGTTGTCCGGGTCCGCGATGAGCAGGATGGGCTTCGTCCTCGTGTCCCCGTTCACACTGGATGCCGCCTGCTGGTGGATCATCAGCCGAAGCGCCCGGTGATGTAGTCCTCGGTCGCCTTCTCGGTGGGATTGGTGAACATGCGGGAGGTCTCGTCCATCTCGACGACCTTGCCGGGCTTGCCCTGCTCGGCGAGGTTGAAGAAGGCGGTCCGGTCGCTGACCCGGGCGGCCTGCTGCATGTTGTGGGTGACGATCACGATCGTGTAGTCGTCCTTGAGCTTGGCCATGAGGTCCTCGATGGCCAGAGTGGAGATCGGGTCGAGCGCGGAGCAGGGCTCGTCCATCAGCAGCACCTGCGGCTGGACCGCGATGGCCCTGGCGATGCAGAGTCGCTGCTGCTGGCCGCCCGACAGGCCCGCGCCGGGCTTGTTGAGGCGGTCCTTGACCTCGTTCCAGAGGTTGGCGCCCTTCAGTGACGTCTCGACGACGCCGTCCATCTCCGACTTGGAGACACGGCCGTTGAGCCGGAGCCCGGCGGCCACGTTCTCGTAGATCGACATCGTGGGGAACGGGTTGGGGCGCTGGAAGACCATGCCGATCATCCGGCGTACCGAGACGGGCTCGACGCTGGAGGCGTACAGGTCCTCGCCGTCGAGCAGCACCTTGCCCTCCACGCGCGCGCCGGGGATGACCTCGTGCATGCGGTTGAGCGTGCGCAGGAACGTCGACTTGCCGCACCCGGAGGGACCGATGAACGCGGTGATCGAGCGCGGCTCGATGGTCATCGAGACGTCCTCGATGGCCTTGTGGCCTCCGTAGTAGGCGTCGAGGCCGGAGACCTGAATCTGCTTGGACATAGTGGCTTTACCCCTTATCGGCCTCTGGCGGGCGCGCGCCACCGGGCGATCAGGCGCGCCACCAGGTTGAGCAGCATGACGATCAGGATGAGCGTGAGGGCTCCGGTCCAGGCCCGATCCACGGCGGTGTCGTTGGGACGACCCGCCTGGTCGAAGACGAACAGGGGGAGCCCCATCTGCGGCCCGCTGAACGGGTCGTTGTTGATGGAGTCGGTGAAGAACACGGTGAGCAGCAGCGGCGCGGTCTCGCCGGCGACTCTGGCCACGGCCAGCATGACGCCGGTGATGATGCCGGTCAGCGCGGTCGGCAGGACGACCTTCATGATCGTGCGCCACTTGGCCACACCCAGCGCGTACGAGGCTTCGCGCAGGTCGTTCGGGACCAGGCGGAGCATCTCCTCGGCCGATCTGACCACGGTCGGCATCATCAGGATCGACAGTGCCAGCGCCCCGGCGAACCCGGAGAACGGCAGGCCCAGGAACAGGACCCAGAACGCCAGGATGAACAGGCCGGCGACGACAGAAGGGACGCCGGTCATGACGTCCACGAAAAAGCTGATATATCGGCTCAACCGGCCGCCGTTGCCGTACTCGACCAGATAGATCGCGGTCAGCAGCCCGATGGGGACGGAGATGAGCGAGGCGAGCAGGACCTGTTCCAGCGTGCCGATGATCGCGTGGTAGGCACCGCCGCCCGCGTCGCGGGCGCCGATGTTGCGCATCGAGTGCGTGAGGAAGTCCAGGTCGAAGCGCCCGAGGCCGTTCTTGATCACCAGCCAGAGCACGGACACGAGCGGCACCACGGCCAGGGCGAACGCCAGGTAGACCAGCCCCTGGACGACGCGGTCCTTGATGCGGCGGCTGGTCGAGATGTGCTGGATCGCGGTCATGCGGCGGCCCTCGCGTACTCCTTGCGGCGGTTGATGATCATGCGGGCCGCTATGTTGACGAGCAGTGTGATGACGAACAGCACCAGGCCGGAGGCGATCAGCGCGCCTCTGCCGATCGGGGTGGCCTCACCGAAGCCGTTGGCGATGTTCGCCGCGATGCTGTTGGCGTGCGGGGTGAGGATCTCGAAGCTGATGTCGAAGGTGGCGGGGAAGATCAGCGCGACCGCGATGGTCTCGCCCATCGCCCGGCCGAGGCCGAGCATCGCGGCGCTGATGACGCCGGGACGGCCGAACGGCAGCACGGCCATCCGGATCATCTCCCAGCGGGTGGCGCCGAGCGCGAGCGCCGCCTCTTCGTTCATCTTGGGCGCCTGGAGGAAGACCTCGCGGGAGATGGCGGCGACGATCGGCAGGATCATGATCGCCAGGACGATGGCCCCCGCGAGCATGGTCTTGCCGCCGATCGCGCCCTCGCCGGCGAAGAGAGGGAACCAGCCCAGGTTCTCGTTCAGCCATTGCGACGGCGTCTTGAGCAGCGGCACCAGGAAGACCACGCCCCACAGGCCGTACACCACACTGGGGACGGCGGCGAGCAGGTCGATCAGGTAGCCGAGCGGCCCCGCCAGGCGGCGGGGCGCGTAGTGGGAGATGAACAGCGCCACGCCGATCGCGATGGGAGTCGCGATGACGAGCGCGAGGGCCGAGCTGAGCACGGTGCCGAACGCCAGGGCGGCGATGCCGAAGACCTGGCTGCCGTTCGGGTCCCAGACCAGCTCGGAGAAGAAGTGACCCTTGTTCGCCTGCAGGGCGGGGATCGCCTCGCTGATGAGGAAGACGGCGATGGCCGCCATGATCCCCAGCAGGATGACGCCCGCGCCGGTGGCGGCGTAACGGAAGGGCCCTTCACCATGGCTGCGCCGCGAGGCGGACCGGCTCCTGGCCGATCCGCCGTCACGGGTACGAACGTTGGTCGTCATCGGCTGCTAGGAGATCGCCTCGACAGCGGTGCGGACCTTGGTCAGGAGATCGCCCGAGAGAGGGGCGTAACCGAGGTCCTTCAGCGCGGCCTGGCCCTCGTCGCTGGCGGTGTAGGTGAGGAAGGACTTGACCAGCTTCGACTGGTCGGCGGGCAGGCCCTTCTCGCAGGTGATCTCGTACGTCACCAGGACGATGGGGTACGCGCCCGCGGTCTTGGTGGCGTAGTCGATGCCGAGCTTCAGGTCGTTGCCGGTGCCCTTGATCTCCGCGGTCTCGATCGTCTTGGCGGCGCTGTCGGCGTTCAGCTCGACGAACTCGCCCGCGCCGTTGGCGACCTTGGCCTTCTGGAGCTGGGAGTTCTCGGCGAACGACAGCTCGACGTAGCTGATCGAGCCCTCGGCGCCCTTCACCGAGGAGGCGATGCCGTCGGAGCCCTTGGCGCCCTGGCCCTTGGCCTCGGCGGGCCACGCCTTGGCGGGCTCGTACGGCCACTCGGCCGTGGCCTTGAGGAACTTGGTGAAGTTGTCGCTGGTGCCGGACTCATCGGCCCGGTGGAAGGCCTGGATCGGCGTCGAAGGCAGCTTGGCCTGCGGGTTGTCGGCCTTGATGGCCGCGTCGTCCCACTTGGTGATCTTGCTGCTGAAGATGCCGCCGAGGGTCTTGGGGGACAGCTGCAGCCCGTCGACACCCGGGAGGTTGTAGACGACCGCGATCGGGCCGGTCACCATCGGGATGTTGATGGCCTTGCCGGTCTTGCACCGGGCGTCGGCCTGAGCGGGCTCGCCCTTGTCGTCCTTGAGGGCCGAGTCGGAACCCGCGAAGGCGACCGTACCCTGGATGAAGGCCTGGACGCCCGCGCCCGAACCGCTGGGCTGGTAGTTCAGGCTGGCCCCCGGGTTCTTGCTCTGGAAGTCCTTCTTCCACTGGTCGATCGCGTTGGCCTGGGCCGAGGATCCGGCGGCGTTGATCGTGCCGCTCAGACCGTTGTCGTTACCCGCGGCGGTGGTGGCACCGGCGGACGCGGTGGCGTCGGCGCCGCTGTTGTTGTCTGTGCCGCACGCAGCGAGCGAGAGCGCGCCGACGACGGCGACGGCGGCGAGCCGGCCTGCATACTTCACGGTTGGGTTCCTCCCACTTGGTCCTTAGTCGCTACGAAGTTATGCAGCCAAAGTGACTCAATCCCCCTACCAGGGGTGAACGGACGGTGAACGGCCCTGGTCACCCTCATGATGGGAGGTATGACTTATCGCGTATGCCTGGTGTGCATGGGAAACATCTGCCGTTCACCTATGGCGGAGACCGTGCTCAGGCGGACATTGGCCGACCACGGACTCGATGAACGGGTGGCCGTCGACAGCGCCGGCACCGGCGGCTGGCACGAGGGCGATCCCATGGACGCGCGGGCTCTGCGGACGCTGGCCGACCACGGCTATGACGGCTCCGCGCACCGGGCCAGGCAGTTCACTTCGGGGTGGTTCGACCGCTACGACCTGGTGCTGGCCATGGACCGGGACAACCTGTCCTTCCTGCGGCGGATGGCCCCCGAGGGCGTGGAGGTGCGGCTGTTCCGCTCGTTCGACCCCGACGCGCCGGACAGCGCCGAGGTGCCTGACCCCTACTACGGCGAGGCCGACGGTTTCGTAGAGGTGCTGCGGCTGGTCGAGGCCGCTTCCGAAGGCGTCGCTAAACACATCGCCGATGAGATCGACTGAGGATCTCGGGGCCTCCCATGGGTGGCGGCTGCAGCGCGGCGTGCTCGACGACGGGCGCGTGGTGTTCGCCAAGACCGGAGCCGTTTCTCCGGTGTTCACCTCCGAGGCCGAGGGGCTGCGGTGGCTGGGCGAGGTCATCGCGGTGCCGGAGGTGATCGAGGTGTCCCGGGATCGGCTCGTCCTCTCGTGGGTGGACACCGCCGCGCCGACGGCGGCGGCCGCCGAGCGGTTCGGGCGCGATCTCGCGCGGCTGCACCGCGCGGGCGCGCCCGCGTTCGGCGCGCCCTGGCCGGGCTTCATCGCCGATCTGCCGATGGACAACTCGCCCGTCGACGACTGGCCGGCCTTCTACGCCACCCGCCGGGTGCTGCCCTTCGTACGGCAGGCGCGGCTGCCCGCGCGGGACGTGGCGCTCATCGAGCGGGCCGTGGCGCGGTTCGGCGAGGTGGCGGGGCCGCCGGAGCCGCCGGCGCGCATCCACGGTGACCTGTGGAGCGGGAACGTGCTCTGGTCGGACGGGCGCGGGGTGCTCATCGACCCGGCGGCGCACGGCGGGCATCGGGAGACGGACCTGGCGATGCTGGCGTTGTTCGGGGCGCCCTATCTGGATCGGATCCTGGGGGCCTACCAGGAGGAGACGCCGCTCGCGGACGGGTGGCGGGAGCGGGTGCCGCTGCACCAACTGCATCCGCTGCTCGTCCACGTGGTGCTCTTTGGCGGGACATATCGCGACAGCTTGCTGGCTGCCGTGGCGCGGGTGCTGGCTCTATGAGGCGTTCAGGCGTCTGAGGACCTCGTCGTGCAGGAGGCCGTTGGTGCAGACCAGGCTGCCGCCCTCCAGCCCGGGTACGCCCGCGAGGTCCGTCCACCTGCCGCCGGCCTCCTCGACGATCACGGTGAGGGCCGCCATGTCCCACGGCGACAGCTCCGGCTCGGCGGACACCTCCACCGAGCCCTCCGCGACCATCATGTGCGACCAGAAGTCGCCATAGGCCCTGGTGCGCCAGCAGGCCCGGCCGAGGTCGAGGAAGTTGTCGAGGCGGCCCATCTTCTCCCAGCCGCCGAAGCTGGAGTAGGAGAACGACGCGTTCTCCAGATCGGAGACCGACGAGACCCGCATCCGGGTCGCCTTGGTCAGGCTCTTGCCGGTCCAGGCGCCGCCCTCGGTGGCCGCCCACCAGCGCTTGCCCAGGGCGGGGGCGGACACCAGGCCCACCTTGACCTGGCCGTACTCCATCAGCGAGATCAGCGTCGCCCACACGGGCACGCCGCGCACGTAGTTCTTGGTGCCGTCGATCGGGTCGATGATCCAGGACCTGGCACCCCAGCCCGTCTTGCCGAACTCCTCGCCCACGACCGCGTCACGCGGCCGGGCCCGCCGGAGGGTGCCGCGAATGGCCTCCTCCACGGCACGATCGGCATCGCTGACCGGCGTGAGGTCCGGCTTGGTGTCGACCTTGAGATCGACCGCCTTGAACCTCCGCATGGTCAGGTCATCGGCGTGGTCCGCCATGACGTGCGCCAGACGTAGATCATCGTTATAACCCGTCACGATGAGCCACGCTACCGTGACTTACCTCCCGAACATCAGTCGAGCGGCCCTGCATTTCTGGTAAGTCCCGTTCCCCGACGGATGGCTGGTTCTTCTGATAGGTCCCGTTCGCTGCGGGGCTCAGGTGCCGTCGTCCGGGGTGCCCTCCCGGCTGGACAGGAGGCGGCGCAGGGACTCCAGACGGGCCGGCTCGGCGTGCCCGGCCGCCACCCAGGGGCCCAGCGCGCAGTCGGCGTCCAGGTGGGTGCAGCCCTTGGGGCAGTTGACCGTGCCTTCGATGAGGTCGGGGAAGGAGGCGAGGACCGTCTCGACCGACACGTGGGCCAGGCCGAAGCTGCGTACGCCGGGGGTGTCGATGATCCAGCCGCCCTCCGGGAGCTCGAGGGCCACGGCCGAGGTCGAGGTGTGGCGGCCCCGGCCGGTGACGGCGTTGACCTGGGAGACCGCCCGGTTGGCGGCCGGGACGAGGGCGTTGACCAGGGTCGACTTGCCCACGCCCGAGTGGCCGACCATGACGCTGAGGCGTCCGGTGAGGTGGTCGCGGAGCTGGTCCAGCGAGCCGCCCTTGTGGACGACGACGTGCGACACCCCGAGCGGCTCGTACATCGCCACCAGCTCGTCGGGCGGCGCCAGGTCCGACTTGGTGAGGCAGAGGAGCGTTTCGATCTCGGCGTCGAAGGCGGCCACCAGGATCCGGTCGATCATGCGCGGCCGGGGCGGCGGGTCGGCGAGCGCGGTCACGATGACCAGCTGGTCGGCGTTGGCCACCACCGGGCGTTCGATGCCGTCGGTGTCCTCGACGTCGTCGGCCGAACGGCGCAGCATCGACGTGCGCGGCTCGACGCGTACGACCCTGGCCAGGGCGTCGGGGCGGCCCGAGACGTCGCCCACGAGGGCCACCCGGTCGCCGACGACGATGCCCTTGCGGCCGAGCTCGCGCGCCTTCATGGCGGTGACCAAGCGTCGCTCGGGCTGCTTGCGCTTCTGGGCCGATCCCTTGGCGCGCTCGGGCTCGACCAGCGTGGTGTAGCGGCCCCGGTCGACGGCGACCACGAACCCCTCCACGGCGTCATCATGCGCAGGCCGGATCCGGGTCCGCGGCCGCGAGCCCTTGCTCGGCCTGACCCGTACGTCGTCCTCGTCGTACTCCCGCTTTCTCAGCGATCTACTCCCATGTCGCCGTGCGCCGCCCGTCCATCGTGGCGGTCCTGTCCACATGTTGCCCCACCGGGCGGGTGCCCAGGGGATCGTGCCCGCGTGTCCATCCCACCATGCCGACCGGCATGGCCGCCCGTACGGGCATCCGCGTGGGACGGGTGGTCATCGCTCGCCCAGCATGGTCGTCCACATCTGGACGAACTCCGGGAGCGTCTTGGCCGTCGTCGCGATGTTCTCCACGCTGATGTCCGGGACCGCCAGCCCGATGACCGCTCCGGCCGTGGCCATGCGGTGGTCGTCGTAGCTGTGGAAGACGCCGCCGTGCAGCGGGCGGGGGCGGATGAGCAGGCCGTCGTCGGTCTCCTCCGCGTCGCCGCCCAGCCGGGTGATCTCGGTGACCAGGGCGGCCAGGCGATCGGTCTCGTGGCCGCGCAGGTGCGCCACGCCCCGGATCCGGGACGGCGAGCTCGCCAGTGCGGCCAGCGCGGCGATCGTCGGCGTCAGCTCGCCCACCTCGCGCAGGTCGGCGTCGATGCCCTCGATCCGGCCGGTGCCGGTCACGGTCAGGTCGCCTGTCGCCTCGTGGGCCTCCGGGGACAGCCGGACCGTGGCGCCCATCGAGGTGAGCAGGTAGCGCAGGGCGTCGCCCGGCTGCGTGGTCGTGCGGGGCCAGCCGGGGATGGTGACCGTGCCGCCCGTGACCAGCGCCGCGCCCAGGAAGGGCGCCGCGTTGGACAGGTCGGGCTCGACGGCCAGGTCCCTGGCCGCGATCGGTCCGGGCTCGACCCGCCAGAGGTCGCGCTCGCCGTCGTCGACCGTCACCCCGGCCGCCCTGAGCATCTGGATCGTCATCTCGATGTGCGGCTGCGAAGGCACGGGCGGGCCGACATGGCGGATCGTGATGCCCTTCTCGAAGCGCGCCGCCGTGAGCAGCAGCCCCGAGACGAACTGCGACGAGCCCGAAGCGTCGAGCGTGACCTCGCCACCCGCCGGCGGGCCGTGGATGGTGAAGGGCAGGGCGTCGTTGTCGACGCGGGCGCCGAGCGCGCGCAGGGCGTCGAGGATGGGGCCCATGGGGCGCTTGCGGGCGTGCGGGTCGCCGTCGAAGGCGACCGGGCCGTCGGCCAGGGCGGCCATCGGCGGCACGAAGCGCATGACGGTGCCCGCCAGGCCCGCGTCGATGCTCCCCCCGCCACGGATCGGGCCGGGGGTGACCTGCCAGTCGACGGCGGCCGTGGTCTCGTGCACCGGTGTCAGGGTGGCGCCCAGGACACGCAGCGCCGCCACCATGAGGTCGGCGTCGCGGCTGCGCAGTGCCTGGCGCACCATGCCGGGGCCGTCGGCCAGCGCGGCGAGGAGCAGCGCGCGGTTGGTCACGGACTTGGAGCCGGGCAGGCGGACCGACGCGACCACGGGAGCGGTCGCGGTGGGTGCGGGCCAGTGCGGTGCGGGCATGGTCAAAGAATACTGGCGCCGGTGAACTTCACGGCTGCCGACGGCTCGGACGGCCACGCATGCGGTCGCCGGCCGTACATGGCAGTGTGGGGACATGTGCGGGAGATACGCGTCGGCGCGCAAGAAGCACGAGCTGCTGGAGGAGTTCCAGGTCGAGCTCGACGGTGACCCCGACAAGGAGCTCGGGCCCGACTACAACGTCGCGCCCACCAAGAACGTCTACGCCGTCCTCAGCCGGGTCCCGAAGGACGCCGAGCGGGCCGTGCGGCAGCTGCGGATCGTCAGGTGGGGGCTGGTGCCGGCCTGGGCGAAGGACCCGTCGGTGGGCTCGCGGATGATCAACGCGAGGATCGAGACGGTGGCCGAGAAGCCGTCCTACCGCCAGGCGTTCGCCAAGCGCAGGTGCCTGTTGCCGGCCGACGGCTACTTCGAGTGGATGCCGGTCGAGGGTGACAAGAAGAAGAAACAGCCCTACTTCATCCATCCGGAAGACGGCGGGGTGCTGGCGATGGCGGGCCTGTACGAGTTCTGGAAGGACAAGTCGCGCGACGACGACGATCCGCTCAAGTGGCTGGTGACCTGCACGGTCATCACCACCGACGCCGAGGACGACCTGGGCCGCATCCACGACAGGATGCCGATGATGATCGAGCGGGAGCGCTGGGCGGAGTGGCTCGACCCCAAGCTCACCGACCCCGAGCAGGCCTCGGGGCTGCTGGTGCCGGCCGACAGCGGGCGGCTGACGGCGCTGGCCGTTTCCACAGATGTCAACAATGTTCGGAACAACGGCCCGGACCTCATCAAACCCCTGCCCCCGGAGGAGGAAACCGCTCTCCGCTGAAGGTGTAAGAGCCAGGCTTAGTGGGCATTCGGTGGGGAAAGCGATGCATCCGTTCACCCGGAGTCACCGCCACACATGCCCCCCAATGCGCCGGGTAGGACTTCCGGGGAGTCCCGCTGCGGCTTGCCCCCCTTTACCCGGAGGTGCGGATTCGTGGACGACGCGACCGCTCGTAAGCAGCTGGAGAAGATGCTCGCGGACCTGGACCGATCGATCGGGGTGCTGCAGGGCGACCCCGTCGCGATCCGCGACTACTCCGCGGCCGACGCGGGGTCCGACCTGACCGACGCCGACCGCGCCCAGGCCATGCTCACCGTCGCCACCGCGCAGCGCAGGGCCGTGATCGAGGCGCTCAAGCGCGTGGACGAAGGTACGTACGGCAGCTGCGTCGACTGCGGCAGGCCGGTTCCGGAGGGCCGGTTGGAGGCCCGTCCGGAGGCCGCGCGGTGCGTGGAGTGCCAGGGCAGGCAGGAACGCCGCCGCTAGCGGACGGCGGGTCAGCTCTTGCGGACGCTGGCCACGAGGTGGATGCCGACCGTGTCGTCGTCGTCAGGGTGCGCGTCGAGCTCGGTGCGCACCAGCCAGGCCAGCGACCTGGCGTCGGAGCCCAGCACGTGGTCGACGGTGGAGGGCGACAGGACGGTGCGCGGGCGTACCCACTCCACCTCCAGACCGGCGCCGGTCAGCAGCTCGCGCAGCTGCGCGCTGCTGAAGCAGCGGGTGATGCTGCCGTCGGGCCACGGCACCAGCATGACCTCGCCCGTCTGCCGCAGGTGCTGCCACTGCTCCTGCTCGGCGAGGATCGCCATGCCCAGCACCAGGGAGTCGACGCAGATCAGCGCCCGGCCGCCGGGCCGCAGCACCCGGAACACGTCGCTCATCGCCGACTCGGCCATGAGCTCGATCGACATGGCGCGTTCCTCGGCGACGACCGCGTCCACGCTCTCGTCGGGGAGGAAGGCCAGGTCGTCGGCGCGTACGTGGCGCACGCGCCCGGCGTCGCGCAGCCGCGCCTGCGGGTCGGGAGCCGAGGGGCTCAACGACAAGGAAGTGGTACGGCGGAAGTCGAGCAGCTCGATCACCCGGTGCCCGGCTCTGGCGGCCTGCCCGGACCAGCGTCCGCGGCCGCCTGACAGGTCGAGGACGACGGAGGGTTGGGTGGGGAGCCACCGGGTCAGCTGCTCGGCGACAACGGCGCGGTAGAAGGTCCAGTACGGCCCGAGCGTCCCTGAGCCGTTCAGTTCCTCGGCCGGAATGGGCAGCACACGCGACTCCTGGGTTCCGGGAAAATGGCTACCAGCCGGTACGTATGGTTTTCCCCGCACCGGGTCGTTCGTCACCTTCTATCTTGCGGGAACAGACGAGGGCGCGGGCGTGTTGCGACGTGCATGCTCACATTGCTCGAACCCCTCCCCAGTGACGGACCGGTCCGTGACGAGCGGGTATTCTCCCCTGAGTACGGTGTACCGCAACAGCCGGCCACCGGTGATCTTAGGGGGGTGGGTCCGGTGCCCGCGACAGGCGCGGAGACTCTGGAACAGCGAAGTGAGCGGTTCGAGCGCGAAGCCATGCCTTACCTCGAGCAGCTCTACTCCGCGGCGCTCCGGATGACCCGGAACCCAGCGGACGCGGAGGACCTGCTTCAGGAGACCTTCGCCAAGGCGTTCGCGTCGTTCCACCAGTTCCAGGAAGGTACGAACCTCAAGGCGTGGCTCTACCGGATCCTGACCAACACCTTCATCAACAGCTATCGCAAGAAGCAGCGCGAGCCCAAGCAGTCGGGCACCGAGGAGATCGAGGACTGGCAGCTCGCCCGCGCTGAGTCGCACACGTCGAGCGGACTGAAGTCGGCCGAGGTCGAGGCGCTCGAGCATCTCCCCGACGGTGATATCAAGCAGGCCCTGGCGGTCCTGCCCGAGGAGTTCCGGATCGCGGTCTATCTGGCCGACGTCGAGGGCTTCCCGTACAAGGAGATCGCCGACATCATGGGGACCCCGATCGGCACCGTGATGTCCAGGCTGCACCGCGGTCGCAGGCAGCTCCGCGGACTTCTCGAGGACTACGCCCGCGAGCGCGGCCTGGTCCCGGCGGAGGGATCGAAATGAGCTGTGGCAACCCGCATGACACCGACTGTCGGGAAGTACTCGACAAGGTCTACTCCTATCTCGACGGCGAGCTGACCGAGGGCGACGTGGTCGACATCCGCGTGCACCTCGAAGAGTGCAGCCCGTGCCTGAAGGAGTACGACCTCGACAAGGCGATCAAGGCGCTCGTGGCCAAGCACTGCGGCTGCGACCCGGTCCCCGGCGACCTGCGCTCCAAAGTGCTGGCCCGCATCGCGCAGGTGAGGTCGGAGCTGTCCGACTAGGATTCCCCCATGCGCGTGCTTGTCACCGGGGGTGCCGGGTTCATCGGGTCGAATCTCGTCGACCGCCTGCTGGCGGATGGGCATGACGTCGCGGTCGTCGACGACTTCTCCTCCGGCCGCCGCGACAACCTGGCCGACGCGGCCACGCATGGCCGCTTCCGCCTGCACGAGATCGACGTCCGCGATCCGGCCATGATCGAGCTGGCCGCCGAGCTGCGGCCCGAGGTCATCTGCCATCTCGCCGCGCAGATCAGCGTACGCAAGAGCGTCACCGACCCGGTCCACGACGCCAGTGTGAACGTCCAGGGCACCGCGTCGGTCCTGACCGCCGCGCACGAGGCCGGCACCCGCAAGGTGGTCTTCGCCTCCTCCGTCGCGGTCTACGGCCGGCCCGCCACGATCCCGGTGCCCGGTGACGCCGCCACCGACCCGCGCTCCCCGTACGCCGCCTCCAAGCTGAGCGGCGAGACCTACCTCGCCACGTTCCGGGCGCTCTACGGCATCGAATACACCACGCTCGTGCTGTCCAACGTCTACGGCCCGCGCCAGTCGCCCGAAGGCGAGGCCGGAGTGGTGGCCATCTTCACCGACGGCCTGCTCAGCGGCACGCCCACGGTGCTCTACGGCGACGGCACGCAGACCCGCGACTACATCTACGTCGAGGACGTGGTCGACGGCTTCGTCCGGGCCTGTGGAGCCGACGGCAACGGGCGCAGGTTCAACCTCGGCACCGGCATCCAGACCACCGACCGCAGGCTGCACGCGCTGATCGCCGACGCGGCCGACGCGCCGGACAAGCCGGGGTTCGCGCCGCCGCGGGTGGGCGACCTGCCGGCCATGGCGGTCGACCCGGTGCCGGCCTACGAGGGGCTCGGCTGGCAGCCGCGCACCGACCTGGCGACCGGGCTGAAGAACACGGTCGCCTGGGCGGCCCGTCGCCCAAGGTAGTGGATTGATTACGCTTTGCTTGCGATTCTCGACTCTGGCCCTGCACAGACCGGGCCTTCTGTAGCGTGACCCACAGGAGTCGGCGTAACGAGTCGACGTGGAGGCGAGCACATGCTGAAGGCTATGATCGCCCGGCTGATCGCGGCCGCGGTGCTGATCACCCCTGTGATGACACTGCTGATGAGCGCGGGCGGGGCCCTGCCTCACGGGGTGTCCTGGACCTGAGCACCCTTGGGGGCCGCAATGCGTGATCTGCCGTGGCCTGCGAAGGTCTATCTCATCGCCGTCATCGGCGCGGCGACCATCCTCCTCGGACATAGCGTGATCACTTCCGGGCGCCTGGTGGCACCCGGCGATCTGGGCATCCTGCTGGTGCTCGCGCTGCTGTTCCTGGTCTGTGAGTCGATGCCGACGTTGCTGAACGTGGAGCAGTTCGCGGTGTCCGTGAGCTTCTCCGCTGCTCTGGCCGCTGTCGTCCTGATCGGTCCAGAAGGGGCCGCTCTGGTGGGGTTCACGGCGGTCTTCAGCGTGCGGCCGGGGCTGCCGTTGATCAAGAGGCTGTTCAACGGGGCGCAGTTCGCGATCTGCGGCTACGCGGCCGGCTGGATCTACCAGGGGCTGGGCGGCGCCTCCGGCGTGCCGGGGGTCAACGCCTTCGACGACCTCATCGGCCCTTACGCCGCGGCGACGGGCGTGTTCGTGCCGCTCAACATCGTGCTCACGCTGACCATGATCCGGCTGGCGACCCGGGTGCGGGCCATGGAGGTGCCGCTGCGGGGCATGGTCCAGTTCCTGCTGTCCTACCTGGGTTACGGCACGTTCGGGCTGCTGGTGGCCGGGCTCTGGGCGACCGTGCAGTCGATCTCGGCGGTGCTGGTGCTGCTGCCGCTGTTCGTCGCCCGCTGGGCGTTCGGCCAATATCACGCGCAGCAGCGCTCGTACGACGCCACGATCGCCGCGCTGTGCCAGGCGGTCGAGACGAAGGACTACTACACCAGGGGCCACTGCACCCGCGTCTCGCTGGCCTCCTCGATGATCGCTCAGGAGATCGGCATGGGCCTGGAGCGGCTGCGCGCCATCCGCTACGCGGGCATGCTGCACGACGTGGGCAAGCTCGGCGTGCCGACCAAGGTGCTGCAGAAGGAGGGGCCGCTGACCGAGGAGGAGTTCGCCGCGATCCAGCTCCACCCGATGCGCGGGCTGGAGATCGTCCGAGGGATCGACTTCCTCGACGAGGCCTACGCCGGGATCATGCACCACCACGAACGCCACGACGGCAAGGGATATCCGATGGGGCTCGCGGCCGACGAGATCCCGGAGTTCGCCCGGATCATCGCCGTGGCCGACGCGTTCGACTCGATGACGTCCGACCGCTCCTACCGCCACGCCCGCTCGGTGGAGGTGGCGGTCGACGAGCTGCGCAAGAACGCGGGCCGCCAGTTCGACCCGGTCATGGTGGCGGCCTTCGCCAGAGCGCTCGAACGCGAGCCATGGCAGCCGCCCCGCCGCGTCGAGTCGCCGCCGCCCGAAGCGACCGAGACCCCGATCAAGGATCATGACGACCCGACCAGGCCGATCGAAGTGGTGAGCGGGCCTTGACGCGTGCCTTCCAGAGCCTGGACTCCGGGCAACTGCTGCTCATCTGCGGGGCGGGGCTGGTCGCGGTGGCCGGCGTCGCGCACACCTCCGCCGTGGGGCTCGACCGGCCCGAGATCGCGATCGGCTTCGGCGCGCTGATCGCGGTCGGCGAGCTGGCCAGGCTCACCATGCCGGGAAACCGGGAGGTCGCGCCCATCGGCGCCGCCGCCGCGCTCGGCTACACGCTGCTGCTCGACCTCAGCGACAACCCGCTGCGCCACACGGCGCTCCAGGTGGTGGCCGTCATCGCGGTCGGCATGATCGCCGGCGCGCTGCCGCACCTGGCGGTCGGCCGCCCGCCCCGCCTCGACGCCATGGCGCGCCGCCTGCTGACCGGCGCGCTGCTCGCCTTCGCCTTCCGTCCGCTGGCCGACCCGCTCTTCCAGCTGACCCGGCAGGACCCTCCGACGTGGTGGCCGGCGCTCGGCGTCATGGTCACGCTCATCACGCTCACCCTGCTGATCGACGTGCTGATCGCGGCCCTGCTCAGGGCCGAGCAGGTGCGCACCGCCTTCAAGGTGGCCGTACGCGACGAGCTCAACATGGCCTTCCCGCTCGGCGCCGCCGTGGCCGCGTCCGGCGTGCTGCTCGCGCTGGCCACCCACAGCATGGACCTGGTGGCGCTGCTGGTCTTCGCAGCTCCGCTGCTGGTCACTCAGGTGGCCTTCCGCAAGTACGCCGGGATCCGCGCCACCTACCTGCAGACCGTACGGGCCCTGTCCCGGGTCACGGAGGTCGGTGGCTACGTCGAGCCCGGCCACTCGCGCCGGGTGAGCCGCCTGGCCGTGGCGGTCGGCCGCGAGCTGGGCATGGCGGAGCCGGAGCTGCTGGAGCTCGAGTACGCGGCCCTCATGCACGACATCGGCCAGCTGTCCCTGAGCGACCCCATCCCGGGCGGCGCGACGGTGCTCGCCGATCCCGCACAGGCCCGCCGCATCGCCGAGCTGGGCGCCGAGGTGATCAAGCAGACGGGAGTGCTCGACCGGGTGGCCGAGCTCGTACGCCGCCAATGCGACCAGATCGCCGAGGACCCACCGCTGTCCAGCCGGATCATCAAGGCGGCCAACGCCTACGACGACCTGGTCGGCGGGTCGGCCGATCGGGATCGGGCGGGGGCGGCGCTTGAGCGGCTGCGGCTGGCGGTGGGCACCGCGTATGATCCGGCGGCGATCGAGGCGATGACCCGGGTCGTGGACCGGTTAGCGGTCCACAAGCTGTAACCCCGGGTGCGGCGACGATGGCTCGTCACACGACCGCCTCGAACCGTGTGATGGTGGTTGGGGTCTTGGGGGATGCCCCTGGCCGCGCAGCACCCCCGCGACCAGCGTGCCTGATGGCCCCGCCTTCGGTCGAGAGCGAGCAGCACCTGACCGTTTTGTGACTATGTGTTCTGTACGTTCGGTTTTTGGGTCATGTCTCTGCTGCTGAGAACCCAAGGAGCAACGTCCATGGAGCACCACCACGTCACCCGCACCCCGATTTTCCGCCGCGCCATCCACTGGCTCATCGCGATGGCCGTCGCTCTCCTGCTCATCCTGTGGTTCGCGGCGGACGCCTCGGCGGAGAACGGCCAGCCCGCGAGACCGACCGTCGTGCTCGTCCATGGGGCGTTCGCGGACTCCTCCAGCTGGAACGGGGTCGTGAGCAGGCTGCTGGCTCACGGGTATCCGGCGATCGCCGTCGCCGTTCCGCTGCGCGGGGTCAAGAGTGACGCGGCCTACGTGTCCGATGTCCTTCGCAGCATCAAGGGGCCTGTCGTGCTCGTCGGGCACTCCTATGGCGGGATGGTGATCACCGAGGCCGCGGTCGGTAATAAGCACATCAAGAGTCTCGTTTACGTCGCCGCCTTCGCCCCCGAGAAGGGAGAGAGTGCCGCGAAGCTGTCGGGCCGCTTCCCGGGCAGCACGCTCGCCCCTACGCTGGCGCCTCCGGTGAGCGTTCCCGGTGGAAAGGACCTCTTGATCCGGCAGGACAAATTCTGGAAGCAGTTCGCCGCCGATCTCCCGGAGAAGAAGGCCAGATTGATGGCCGTCGCCCAGCGCCCCGTGACCGAAGCCGGGCTCAACGATCCGGCCGACGCCTCGGCGTGGAAGACGATCCCCTCGTGGTTCGTCTACGGAGAGCTTGACAAGAACATTCCGCCGGCGGCCCACGCGTTCATGGCCAAGCGGGCCAAGGCCAAGGAGAGCGTCGAGGTCAAGGGGGCCTCGCACGTGGTGATGATCTCCCGTCCCGGGATGGTCGCCAGGCTGATCCGGGATGCCGCCGGCGAGAGGTAGCTCGCCCTGGTCCGCGGATGGTGCGGCGGCTGCGACTACAACAGCCCGCAGCCCTATTCCGGCGGCTCCGCTGTGCTGGGTCAGCGGCCGTTCTCCTGGAGGCCCACAGCCATGTGCGGTGGGTGGCTATGCCGTAAGGCGTGGGGTTTGTGGGGTTTCTACAGAAGACGTCCGCGCGATCGGTGGTTTAGCGGGAAAAGGACCTCAGGCCAACAGCCGTAGGGTGGGCGGGTGCTTACTGAGACGCTCGGGGCCGTTCTGGTCGCCAATCGAGGGGAGATCGCCCGGCGGGTCATCCGTACGGTGAGGCGGCTGGGGCTGCGGGCCATCGCCGTCTACTCCGAGGCCGACGCGGATCTGCCGTTCGTGCGCGAGGCGGACGAGGCCGTGCTGATCGGGCCGGCCAACCCTCAGGTGAGCTATCTCGATGCCGGGAAGGTGCTGGAGGCGGCGCGGGTCGCCGGAGCGCGGGCGATTCACCCCGGCTACGGGTTTCTCGCGGAGAACGCGGCGTTCGCCAGAGCGGTGATCGATGCCGGGATGGTGTGGATCGGTCCGGCTCCCGAGTCCATCGACCAGATGGGCGACAAGATCAATGCTCGCAACCTGATGGAGGACGCGGGTGTGCCCGTGGCGGCCGGCACCCGGGAGCCCGTCACCGATCTGGAGCCGGCGCTGCGGGCGGCGGGCCGGATCGGTTACCCGGTCATGGTCAAGACCGCGGGCGGGGGTGGCGGCATCGGGATGAGCGTCGCCCACGACGACGAAGGACTGGCCAAGGCGTTCGAGCAGGCCGCACGGGCGGCGGCGAGGTTCGCCGCGGGTGACGTCCTCGACGGGCCAGCCATCCTGCTGGAGCGCTATATCGAGCGGGCCCGCCACGTCGAGGTGCAGATTCTCGGCCTGCCCGACGGCACCGTCGTGGCCCTGGGTGAGCGCGACTGTTCCGTGCAGCGCCGCCACCAGAAGGTGGTCGAGGAGTCGCCGTCGCCCGGCATCACGCCCGAGCTGCGCGAGCGCATGCTCGCCGCCGCCGTGCGGGCCGGCGAGGCCGTCGGCTACCTGGGCGCGGGCACCGTGGAGTGCCTGGTCGACGCCGACGCGCAGGACTTCGTCTTCCTGGAGATGAACACCAGACTTCAGGTGGAACACCCCGTCACCGAGCTGGTCACCGGGCTGGACATGGTCGAGCTGCAGCTCCGGGTGGCGGCGGGCGAGAGTCCCGAGGTGAAGGCGGAGACCGGTGGCCACGCCATCGAGTTCCGCGTCTATGCCGAGGATCCCAAAAGGTTCTTCCCGGGGCCGGGCAAGATCTCCGCCTGGCGAGAGCCGGCCGGCGAGGGCGTCCGGGTGGACTCCGGCTACGAGGAGGGCAATACGGTCACGCCGTTCTACGATCCCCTCATGGCCAAGCTCTGCGTCTTCGGTGCGACCCGGGCCGAGGCGCTGCGGGCCGGTCGCGAGGCCGTCGCGGGATTCGTCGTCGAAGGGCCCAAGAACAACCTGCCGTTCTGTGCGGAGTTGCTGGACAACGCCGAGTTCGTCAGCGGCGACTATGACACCGGTTTGATCGGGCGGATGCGCGCCCAGCGCACATGACATTGTCAGCTCATTGGAAGAGGGGAGTCGCGGTGGCTGAGGTACGCGCGGAGATGGTGGCGAACGTCTGGAAGGTCGTCGTCCAGGAGGGCGACACCGTCTCCGAGGGCGACACGCTGGTCATCCTCGAGTCGATGAAGATGGAGATCCCCGTCCTGGCCGAGGACGAGGGCGTCGTCGCGCAGCTCAAGGTCGGCGAGGGCGACGTGATCCAGGAGGGCGACCTGATCGCCGTCATCGAATAGCCGCCGGTGCGAAGATCTCAGTGGGTGGCGCGGTCGAGGAACTTCGCGCGATCGACCACCACTCGCTCGATCGTGCCCCGGCCGACGACGCTCTGCTTGTCGCGGGCCTCGAAGCCGAAGACCAGCCGCCTGCCGTCGACCTCGGTGAGCTCGGTGGTGATCTGTACGTGCGTGCCCAGCGGGCTCGGGGCCAGGTGCTCCAGCTCGACGCGGGTGCCGACGGTCGTCTCACCGGGAGCGAGATGCGCGTGCACCGCGTTGACCGTCGCCCTCTCGGCCAGCGCGAGCAGCCGCGGAGTGGCGAGCACCGGGACGTCGCCGCTGCCGATCTTCTCAGCGGTGTCGGACCTCTCGACCATGATGAGCAGCTGGGCGCGGAGACCCGGAGCGAGCGTCATAGCGCCAGCGTACTGCGATCATCACCGCGGCTCGCTGTCAAGGGCCCTGATCTCCCGGAAACGCGGACAAGTGCGGTTAGAAGGCCGCAGGATAGGGTTTGTAGGGCTTACGGCATTTAAGTGGCATGTGGGACTCGTGAGTCGTACACTCTCGAAGTTCCGTGACCTCTGTGTTACCTCACCGCGACACAACTTCGCTTTGTTGGAGATCCTTGGGGTGGGAGAGGTTATAGAGGTAAAGGGGTAACGGGGGAGTCATGGTAGCCCAAGGAACGACGCTGGCGGGGCGCTATCGCCTGGACACCCGCATCGGCGCCGGTGGCATGGGCGAGGTGTGGCGGGGCGAGGACATCGTGCTGGCGCGCACCGTCGCGGTCAAGGTGCTGCTGCCCGGCCGCATGGACGATCCCGGGTTCGTCGCGCGTTTCCAGGCCGAGGCCAGGGCGATGGCGACGATCAACCATCCGGGTGTCGTCGACGTCTACGACTACGGTGTGAGCGGGGACACCGTCTATCTGGTGATGAAGTTCGTCGACGGGGAGCCGCTCGACAGGTTGCTGATGCGGCTGGGCCGGATCCCGCCCCAACCGGCGATGGAGCTGATCGCTCAGGCGGCCTCGGCGCTGCAGGCGGTGCACCAACAGGGGATCGTGCACCGTGATGTGAAGCCGGGCAACCTGCTGGTCCAGCGCGACGGCACGCTCGTGCTGACCGACTTCGGCATCGCCCGCTCCGACATGGCCAACCGGCTCACGGACGCGGGCATGGTGCTGGGCACCGCCGCCTACTGCGCGCCCGAGCAGGCCGAGGGCGCGCCGGTGACGCCCGCGGTGGACATCTACGCGCTGGGCGTGGTGGCCTACGAATGCCTGGTGGGGCAGCGGCCGTTCGACGGCGAGAGCGCGGTCACGATCGCTCTCAAGCACATCCGCGAGGCGCCGCCGCCGCTGCCCGCCGAGATCCCCCCGCCCGCGCGCGCGCTCGTGGAGCGCGCCCTGTCCAAAGACCCGCTCGCCCGTTACCCGACGGCCAGGGCGATGAGCGAGACGGCCCGCAAGATCGCGGCCGGCGAGACGCCCCCTCCCGAGCCGGCGCAGCCGGTGACGGGTGCCACCATGGCCGCGCCGATGGAGGCGTACCAGACCGGGTCCCGCCAGTCGGGTCCCCACCCGACCGGATCCCACCAGGCGGGCTCTTACCAGACGGGGTCCTATCAGGGAGCTCCCCATCAGACGGGCTCCTACCAGGCCGGTGGGCCGCCCCAGACGGGGTCCTACCAGGCTGGGCCGCACCAGACCGGGTCCCATCACGCTGGGCCGTCTGAGGCGCAGACGTTGGCCGGGCCGCGGCAGGGCGGCCGCCGCGCCGGGGCCAAAGCGCCCCGCAGGGGTGCCCTCGTCGCCGGGATCGCGGCCGCGGTCGTCCTCGGGGCGGGCGCCGGTGCCGTCGCGCTGACGAACATGTCGGCCCAGCCCGAACCCCAGCCGACCGCCACTACGTCGGACGTGGCGAACACCGATCCCACCCCCCACCCGACCACTCCAACGCTGAAGCCCACCAAGCGCACGTCCAAGCCCAAGCCGTCCACGCAGGAGCCGTTGCCCACCAGGACGGCCGCCGAGCCGACGGAGAAGGAGTCGCCGACTCCGGAGCCGACGGACAAGAAGACGCCGACCAAGACCCCCAGCAGCTCGCCGAAGCCGAGCACGACGGTGACGAAGAAGCAGGTCCCCGGCGTGGTCGAGCTGCCGTACGCGCAGGCCACCCAGCGGATCCGGGCCGCGGGCTTCCAGAACATCCGCATCGACGACCAGACCACCACCGAACAGGGCATCACCTGCGGCCGGATCGGCGAGACCTTCCCCAACGGCGGCACGTGGCTAGAGGTGACCAAACCGGTCAAGATCGTCGTCATCGACGGCGGCCCCTGCCCGTCACCCACCCCGACCCCGACGCCGACGCTCGGGGCCAGGTAGCTCAGATCCCCGCCGTGGTGCGGGGAAGGCGGTCAGGTCAGATCCCCGCCGTGGTGCGTGCGGGGGTGGACGATCTAGGGGTCGGCCGGGTCAGATCCCGGTCGTGGTGCGGGGGTAGGCGATCTGGGGGTCGGTGGCGATGTTCACCATGTACGGCACGCCGGAGTCGAACGCGCGACGCAGCGCGGGACCGATCTCCGACGGCCGGGTGACCAGCTCGCCGCCACCGCCCAGCGCCGTCACCACCTGGTCGTAACGGCACTGCGGCTGCAGCTCGGCGGCCACGTCGTAGCCGTAGAGCATCTGCATCGGATGCTTCTCCAGACCCCAGATGCCGTTGTTGCCGCAGATCATGACCACCGGCAGGTTGTGCCGTACGAGCGAGTCGACGTCCATGAGTGAGAACCCGGCCGCGCCGTCGCCCAGCAGCAGCACCACCTGCGAGGACGGACGGGCCAAGCGGGCCGCGATGGAGTAGCCGAGGCCGGTGCCGAGGCAGCCGTAGGGGCCCGGGTCGAGCCAGTTGCCGGGCTGCTTGGGCTCGACGTACTTGCCCGCGTAGGAGACGAAGTCGCCGCCGTCGCCGATCACCACGGCGTCGTCGTCGAGCACCTTGCCCAGCTCGCCGTAGATGCGCATGGGATGGATCGGGTCGGAGTCGGCCGTGAGCAGGGCGGCGTCGTCGGCGATCGCCGCGGCGGCGGCCTCCGACAGCTGCGACACCCAGCCGGAGTAGGCCGTGGGCTTCAGGCCGGCGTCGCCGCAGGCCGTACCGAGGCTCCAGAGCACCACGGACAGGTCGCCGGCGGCGGACGCGGCCGGTTGGGTGTGCGTGGCCAACTGCGACGGCGTGTCGACGATGTGCACGACCTTGGCCGGCGGCGCGCCCTGCTTGCCGCCGAACCAGCCGTAGCCGAGGCGGAAGTCGAGCGGGGTGCCGACCACGATGACCAGGTCGGCCTTGGCGAAGGCGAGGCCGCGGGCCCGGGTGACGAGCAGCTCATGGCCGGCGGGCAGGATGCCGCGGCCCTGGCCGTTGGGGATGACCGGCAGCCGCCAGTTCTCGGCGAAGTCGCGCGCGGCCTCCTCGGCGCGGTCCATCCACACGTCGGACCCGTAGACCAGCACCGGGCGCTCGGCCTCGGTGAGCAGCCTGGCGATGGTGGCCAGGGACTCGGGGTCGGGTTCGAGGGGCGACGGGCTCTGCGTCTCGACCAGGTGCGTCGGCGACGGCGCGAACAGGTCGTCCATGTAGAAGTCGAGGAAGACCGGCCCGCGGTGCGGCGCGACGGCCGTGCGGAAGGCCGCCTCGACGTCCTGGCCGATGGAGTCGGCTCCGGTCGCGGTGAACGACAGCTTGGTGATCGGCCCGAGCAGCGGCGGGTGATCCATCTCCTGCAGGGCCCCGCTGCCCCAGCGTGAGCGCGGGGCCCGCCCGCCCATGACGACCACGGGGGAGCCGTTGAAGTGCGCGGTCGCGACGCCGCTGATCCCGTTGGTGATGCCGGGCCCGGCCGTGAGGACGGCCAGCCCGGGTTTCCTGGTCAGCCGGGCCGTGGCCTCAGCGGCGAACACGGCGCTCTGCTCGTGGCGTACGTCGAGGATCCGCACGCCCTCGTGCACGGCGCCGTCGTAGAGCGGGAAGACGTGCCCTCCCGACAGAGTGAACATGGTCTCGACACCATAGGCCTTGGACACGGCGACGGCGGCGTCACCGGCGTGCTTCGCAGACTCCATGCCGGGAACCTACCAACGAGCCAACAGAGTAAACAGATGTCAACGGTTGGGTCCTCACCGAGCCAGGGGCGGCCGGTTCCCGGCCCTCACCTGCAGCAGACACTCGCCACGCCGTCCGGCACCTGCACGGTGATCTTCCTTGGCGAGGCGGAGTCCTTCCTGATGTCGAGGTTGAGGTTCTTGGCACGCGCGTCCACGTCGTAGGCCAGGCCGGGGACCAGCACAGCGACGCTCCCCCTGGTCCTGACGACCGCGCGGACCCTCGTCGGAGCGGTGTCGAAGGCCAGGTCGACCCGGCCCGAGCCGGTCTCCACGTCGGCCTCGCCGCCGATGAGCGCCCTGCCCCCTATGTTGCCGGAACCGCTCCTGGCCCAGACGGTGCCCGATGTCTCGTTCACCCGCAGCAGACCCGACTCGGAGGTCATCCGGACATTGCCGTAGATACGGTTGACCTCCAGGCCGCCGTTGGCCGACTCCGCCTCGACATCGGTCTCCACCGGCACGAACAGCGTGTAGTCGGCCTCGCAGATCGGCGCGTGCCGCTCGTCCGTGCCCGGGCAGGAGGCGTCGAGCCGCAGTGTCCGGCCGTCCCAGTCCTCCTTGACGGTCGGTTTCGTCTTCGACCAGCGCAGTGACCGTTCGAGGAACAGCTCGCCCGCCTCGCCGGGATGGATGCTGAGATTCACGCTTCCGCGCCCCGCGATCACCTTCAGCTGCGACAGCTTGAACGCGATGCTCCTGCTGGTGTTCTCCGTCGGTGGACTGGCGTGGGCGAACCCATCCCAGAACGTGAGACTGCTGAACAGCAACGCGCACACGGTCGCCACGGCGCCGGCGCTCAGCCACAAGGCCCTCATGGCAGACTCCTGATCTTGAGGAACTGCAGGACGGCGAGGACCCGCCGGTGGTCGCCCTCGGCCGGGGACAGGTCGAGCTTGGTGAAGATGTTGCCGATGTGCTTGCCGACGGCTCCCTCGCTGAGCACCAGCTCCTGGCCGATGCCCGCGTTGGAACGGCCTTCGGCCATCAGCTTGAGCACCTCGCCCTCCCTGGGCGTCAGCCGGTCGAGCGGGTCGCTGTGCCCGCGCAGCAGCAGCTGGGCGACGACCTCGGGGTCCAGCGCGGTGCCGCCCGCCGCCACCCGGCGCAGCGCGTCGATGAAGTCGGTCACGTCGGCCACCCTGTCCTTGAGCAGGTAGCCGACGCCCCCCGCGGCCGAGGCGAGCAGCCGGGCCGCGTAGCGTTCCTCCACGTACTGCGACAGGACCAGCACCGGCATGTCGGGATGCTCGCGGCGCAGCACGAGGGCCGCGCGCAGGCCCTCGTCGGTGTGTGTGGGAGGCATCCGTACGTCCGTGACCACCAGATCGGGCAGGTGCTCCTCAGCGGCGCGCAGCAGCCCCTCCGCCTCGTCCACGGCCGCCACCACCCGCATGCCGGCCGCGTCGAGCAGCCGGACGAGCCCCTCGCGCAGAAGTACGGAGTCTTCCGCCAGCACTACTCGCACGACAGGTCCACCTCAACGGAGTCTTCCGCTTGTACTACTCGCACGGCAGGTCCACCTCGATTGTGGTCGGCCCGCCGAGCGGGCTGGACAGGCGGAGCGTCCCGTCGACCGAGTCGATCCGCTGGAGGAGGCCGCGCAGCCCGGTGCCGCCGTCGAGCCGGGCGCCACCGCAGCCGTCGTCGAAGACGCGCAGGCACAGCCGGTCGCGTTCGCGGACCACGCTCACTTGGGCCTTGGTGGCCGCCGCGTGCTTGGCGATGTTGGTGAGCGCCTCGGACACGATGAAGAACGCCACCGCCTCGATGGTGGGAGAGGCGCGCAGGTCGATGTCGACGCGCAGCCGCACCGGGATGGGGGCGCGCGCGGCGATGCCGGAGAGCGCCGCGTCGAGGCCCTGGTCGTTGAGCACGGCGGGGTGCAGGCCGCGGACGAAGTCACGCAGCTCTTTGAGCGCCTGCTTGGACTCCTCGTGCGCCTGCGCGATCGCCTCGCGGGCGGGCTCGGGCAGGTCGGTCAGCGTGGCGCGGGCCAGCCCGAGGTTCATGGCCAGCGAGACCAGCCGCTGCTGGGCGCCGTCGTGCAGATCTCGCTCGATGCGCCGCCGCTCGGCGTCGGCCGCGTCGATCACCCCGGCGCGGCTCTCGGTAAGCGTCTCGATCCGCTGCCCCAGCTCGTGGCGGCTGGGGCCGAGCAGCGTACGCGCCACCGACAGGTCGAGGTGCGCCATTCCTCGCGCCAGGGTGGGAGCCACCACCAGCAGGACGAACCCGACCCCCGTGTACGCGGAAAGCACGACAGGGTCCCTCAGGTTGAACTCGAACACCAACGGAGGCTCCTGCAGCATCGGCTGCAGGAACGCCGTCAGCCCCACCACGGCCGCCCCCCACGCGGCCGCCACCAGGACGGTCCCGGCCAGCCCCACCAGCGGCGAGAGCAGGTGGTAGCCGATCTGCCGCCAGGTGATGCGGCTGCGCCAGGAGATCGGCGAGCGCACCGGCGGGATGCGCACCCCGAGAAAAGCCTCGAACCGGGAGCGCTGCACCCGGGTGAAGAGCGGCAGGCCGCGGCGCATCAGGGGCGGCACCACGGCGCACGCGAGGGTCAGCCCGGCGAGGATCACGCCGACCGGCAGCCCGATCACGACATGCGCCGTGTCGAGCCAGGCGCGTGCCGACCACGGGCGGGGGACTTTCATGGCACCAACGGTATTGACCTCCGGGGCCTGCGCGACATGGGCTTGGTGTGTGCCTGCGGGGTGGGGCTAGCCCCACCCCACTCACAGTGGTGGAACCGACCAGCCCTTCTCCCCGAACAGCGGGGCGTGCTCGGCGTTGACGAACAGCCGGTCCTCGGGGTTGGGGATGCGGAAGTAGCTTTGCGGGTGCAGCAACTCCCTGGCGTTGTCCGATAGATCGAGCACATAGCGGTCGGGCGCCCGGCGCTGGGCCAGGAAGCGCAGCTCGAACGGCAGCAGGGCGAGCGGGTTCGCGTGGTCCCAGAGGCCCAGCCCCGCCTCACGGGCCCGCCGTACGGCCTGCCTGGCCCTGCCCAGGGCCCCTGCTTCGGCGACCGT
The DNA here is from genome assembly GCF_020215705.1 of Nonomuraea aurantiaca. Taxonomy (GTDB): domain Bacteria; phylum Actinomycetota; class Actinomycetes; order Streptosporangiales; family Streptosporangiaceae; genus Nonomuraea; species Nonomuraea aurantiaca. The sequence goes on from NZ_JAIWNB010000037.1 coordinate 32,993, forward strand.
CCTGGCGCTGCCCGGCGCCGGCACCGCGTCGGCCAACCGGCCCTCCTGGCGGACGAAGGGGTCGACGTTGGGCCAGATGAAGTAGGGGATCACGTGCCCGGCCGCGAGCAGCCGCTCGTTGTACGGATCGGGGCGTGGCTTGTCGCGCTGGTCGCGGTTGACGTAGCAGAGGAGCCTGCCGTAGCGGTCGAGGATCTCGTACGCGAAGGCCAGCCTGATCTTGAACGTCTCGTCGGTGAGGCCCTGCTCGGTGATGTCGAGTTGCATCATGGTCTTGAGCGCCTGGGTGGCCGGGGCGGCGTGGGCGGCGTGGTTGGGCGCGGCCGCCGGGCCCAGCCTGCCCAGCAGGTTGTTGTGCAGGGCAGTGCGGAGCGTGAGCTCCTGGTAGCCCTTCTCGAACGGGTCGGTGAGGAAGGTCGTCCAGGCGGGCTTGTCGATGGAGACGAAGCCCTTGGGGAAGTCGGGGAAGTTCGGGTTGCGGGGTAACTCGAAGCTGACCTCGGGGGCGTCGACGCCGAGCAGGCGCACGCCGAAGTTGCCGTCGGCCGCGATGTTGATCGTGTCGCCGTCGTGCACGATCTTGTCCACCGGCTGGGCCGCGCCTTTGGAGCGGCCGAGGAGAGCGTGTCCGACCGTGACGCCGGGAACGGGTTGTTCGATCGCCTTTGCCATGCCTGCATCATCACCCGGTAATGGCTGCAAGTCCCGAAATAGTTGAACGAATCGGCATTGCTGGCCGTCTCACCTGGTGACGAATGAGCTGGAGGTCCAGATGTTACAGATCGGGGTAGCCGTGGCAGCCGCCGCGGCGATGTCGTTGGGGGCGGGCCCCCTCCCGGACGGGATGCTCTTCCTGGAGACCCACCCGGCGGCCAAGAAGTGGGAGTCCTACAAGACCACGGAGTCGAAGAGCCTCCCGCTCCGGCTGAACCCGTGCGAGCGTCGTACGGCCTCGACCACCGACCGCTTAGCGACCAGGTCTGTCCACTACCGCTCGGAAGACACGTTCAAGTACGAGCAGCTGATCGTCTACAAGAGCGTGTCCGCCGCCCGTAAGGCGATGCGGGGGCTGCGCGCGGACCTGTCCCGGTGCAAGAACTTCGGCAAGGGTCCCGACCGCCACCACTACTACACCAAGCCCCTCAAGGTGGGCGACGACGCTCTGCGGGCCGGCAGCAGCTTCTTCGAGAGCGGTGAGCTGACGGTCGTCGTACGGAACGGCGCGACCGTCTACGTCGTGGGCGGATCGGCCTGGGCGACGAAGAGCCTGCCGCTCAAGCGCTTCAAGGGCCTCGTCTCCCAGGCGGAGCGGATGACGGCGAAGGTCTGCGACCTGCCGGTGGCCGCCTGCTGACGCGGCTGCCTCAGGGGCGGCGCAGACGCGTGACGAACTTGTACCGGTCGCCGCGATAGAGCGACTGCGCCCACTCGACCGGGTTGCCGTCGGCGTCGAAGGCGTGCCGGGTCAGGAGCAGCATCGGCAGCCCGACGTCCACGCCGAGCGCCTTCGCGTCATAGGGCGTGGCGAGCACGGTCTCGATGATCTCCTCGGCGTCGGTGAGCCGGACGTTGTAGGCGTTGTGCAGCGTCTCGTACAGGGACGCGTGCACCTCCAGCTCCCGCCGCAGCCTGGGGAAGCGGCGGGCCGAAAGGTGGGTGGTGTCTATCGAGACCGGCTCCCCGTTGGCCAGGCGCAGGCGGTGGATGCGCAGGACGCGTCCGCCCGGGTTGATGGCCAGCCGCCGCGCGAGCGGCTCGTCGGCGGTGATGTAGCCGATCTCCAGGATCTTGGTGTCGGGCTCCAGGCCGGCCGTGCGCAGGTCACCGATGTACGACGTCAGCTGCAGCACCTGCGCCACCTTCGGCTGGGCCACGAACGTGCCCTTGCCCTGGATGCGCAGCAGCCGCCCCTCGACGACCAGCTCGGTCAGCGCCTGACGGACGGTGGTGCGCGAGGTCTCGAAGCGTACGGCCAGCGCCCGCTCGGGAGGCAGCGCGGTGCCGGGAGACAGGCTCTTGGTGAGCTCGAGCAGGCTCCGTTTCACGTCGTAGTACTTCGGTACGCGAGGGCCGTCGTCCGTCACGCTCTCACCTTCACTTCTGCCACGGCGGTGAGGGCGTGTCTGATCACCGCGAGATCATCGGAACTCAGATTGGCCCGAGCGGTCAACCACCGGCACGACACGGGCAGGGGCGCGCTCGTCGCCAGACCGGGCTCGCCCGCCGTGATACATGCCGGTTCGGGCAGCTCAGGTTGATTGTGAAGGATATACACAGTGGCAGGCGTGGCCGCAACCGAGGCCGTGACCGACGTCGGGCCAGAGACGATCAACGTGTCGATCACCTCCGTTGCGCTCCGCACGGTCCCGCTCTGAGGGCTGACCGAACGGAACGGTGTGACGGTTTTCACAGTGTGAGATTCCCGAAAATCGGCGGTTGACCGCACGGCGACACGCCCGTGTTCACCGGTGTTCGCGAGCCGGCGAGCCCGCCGGCGGGAGGGCCGGACCGGGTCGCCGGTTTGGTTGTTCCGGCGGAATGCACGCATGATGCACTCGTGCCGACTCTCAGCGACCTCGTCGTCCGCCACACCGCTCTCGACGCGGCGGACCTCGACTGGCTGCACTCGCTGGTCTCCGACTGGCAGTTGCTGGCCGACCTGTCGTTCGCCGACCTCATCCTGTGGGCACCGCTCCAGGGCGAGGGCGGCGGCTGGATCGCGATCGCGCAGATGCGCCCGACCACCGGGCCCACCGTCTACCACGACGACATCGTCGGCACCGTCGCCGCCAAGGGTGAGCGCTATCTGATCGACACGGCGTGGAACGAGCGGCGCATCTGCCGCGAAGGCGACCCCGACTGGTCGACGGGCGTGCCCGTCCGCGAGGAGACCATCCCCGTACGCCGAGCGGTCCCGGTCGGCGAGGCCCGCTTCCTCGCGGTGATCCAGCGCTCCACGAACCTGTCCTCGGCGCGCACCCCGTCGCGCCTGGAGCTCACCTACCTGCAGAGCGCCTCCGACCTGGCGCAGATGGTGGCCGAGGGACGCTTCCCGTTCTCCGGCGAGGAGCCGATCCTGGTCCGCTCCCCGCGCGTCGGCGACGGCCTGCTGCGGCTGGACCGGGCGGGCCGCGTGACGTACGCGTCGCCGAACGCGCTGTCGGCCTACCGGCGGCTCGGTCTGCACGCGGATCTGGTCGGGGCCGAGCTGGGCCGGGTGACCGCCACGCTCTGCTACTCCGACGAGCCCATCAACGAGGACCTGATGATCGTGGCCAGCGGGCGCGCGGCCAAGGAGACGGAGGTCGAGTCCGGCGGGACGATCGTGCAGCTTCGGGCGATCCCGCTGATCGTCGGCGGGGGTCGCATCGGCGCGCTGGTGCTCATCCGTGACGTGACGGAGCTGCGCCGCCGCGAACGCGAGCTGATGACCAAGGACGCGACCATCCGCGAGATCCACCACCGGGTCAAGAACAACCTGCAGACGGTGGCGGCCCTGCTCCGGCTCCAGGCGCGGCGGCTGCGCGTGCCCGAAGGGCGCGAGGCGCTGGAGGAGGCGGTGCGGCGGGTCGGCTCGATCGCGATCGTGCACGAGACGCTCTCTCACGCGCCGGAGGAGTTCGTCGACTTCGACGACATCGCCGACCGCGTGATCGCGATGGCGGGCGAGGTGTCGGCGGCGGAGGCGGCGGTCACCCCGCGACGGATCGGCAGCTTCGGCACCCTTCCGTCGCTCATCGCCACACCTCTGGCGATGGCTCTCACCGAACTTCTCCAGAACGCCTTGCAACACGGCCGCCCCAAACACCTGCAAGTGGTCGTGGAACCGACTCCCGACAGGCTGCACGTGACCGTCTGGGACGACGGTCAGGGTCTGCCCGACGACTTCGAGCTGGACAATTCCACGAGCCTGGGCCTGCAGATCGTCCGCACGCTCGTGGTCGGCGAACTCTCGGGCAAGCTCTCGATCGCCCCTCGCCTGGAGGGCGGCACAGAGGTGACGCTCTCCATCCCACTGCCGGCCGCCTGACGGCGTGCCCTTGTCACGGGCGCGCGTTTCGGCGGCCCGCCACGTGCGGGTTCAGCGGGCGTCTCCCTGGAGGCCCGCCGCCACGTATGGCGGGTGGGGCCGGCCCATGCCTGCCGTACGAGCTGGAGGTCGGGCGGTTGGGCTAGGCGGAGGCGCGAGCGCGGGCACGGGCGCTGCGGCGCTTCAACGCCCGGCGCTCGTCCTCGCTCAGGCCGCCCCAGACGCCGGCGTCCTGGCCGGACTCAAGGGCCCACTTCAAGCACAGGTCGACCGCCGAACACGAGCGGCACACCTGCTTGGCCTCTTCGATCTGCATGAGTGCCGGGCCGGTGTTGCCGATCGGGAAGAACAGCTCGGGGTCGACGTCACGGCAGGCAGCTCGGTGGCGCCAGTCCATGCGTTCACTCCTTAGTAGATGGAACCTCTGGTTGGCTCCGTGCGGCTACTACTACTTTGTGAAGAGTTTCACTAACTCGCGCGAGCAGCGACCCGGATCCTGTGCTGGACCGGGGTTGCCCGCTGAGCGTCGGAGCGGACCCGGTAAGGCTTGTTAAAGGTCCTACGTTCCGACGTCAAAGTTGAGCCTGTCAGCCACACAGAGTGCACGCAAGAGGGTTGGTAGGAAGTTTTGGTGTGGATGGATGTCGGATGCGTCACACAATGACCGAATGTAACCAGCTAGACCAGAACTTGTAATGCGTTCGGGATAGAGCGGAATGTCACTGATTCCCGTTCTCCCAGGTAGTCGCCGTCCAGCTGGAAGGCCACTGGGCGGTTCGCCGTCAAGGTGAACTCGGCCTCGTCGTGCAGCTGAACGAGGTGCCGGCCCGATGGAAGGCTGTCACGCTCCGTGAGAATCTGCCGGATGACCGGCAGGATCGAGAGCGGACCCATCCGCTGGAGCCCCAGCAGGTCGAGGCCGGTTTCGAAGCCGGCCCAGGGTGTGGGGGAGACCGGCCGGGTGCGGATGTAGGTCCAGGGCGAGGTGTTGGAGATGATCGCCATGTAGACGCCCCTGGCGGCGGGGAGGCCGGGGCCCGTCAGCGTCATCGCCGGGTGGCGCTTGTCGGTGGCGAGGTAGTGGTGCAGCGCGGTGTTGACGTAGCGCGTCGGCGTCGCCTTCCTGCCCGAGCCGCGGAGCGCCTCGACGGCCCGGATGACCTCGGCGTCGTACCCCATTCCCGAGCAGAAGGTGAAATATCTGCTCTCGCCCTCCCAAAGCGCCTGGCCCAGTCCTACAGTCCTGCGGCGGTCGTCGCGCAGCGCCTCCAGCACGGCGCCCGTGGCCTCCACGGGGTCGTTCGGCAGGCCCAGGGCGCGGGCGAACACGTTCGCGCTGCCCCCCGGGATGACGAGCAGCGCGGGCCGCCCGGCACTGGGATCGTCGTGGTACGCGGGGTCGTCGCCGTTGACGGCGTTGAGCAGGCCGTTCACGGCCTCGTTGATCGTCCCGTCGCCGCCCAGCACGGCCACCACGTCGTAGCCCTTGGCGTGCGCGGTGGTGGCCAGCGCGGCCGCGTGGCCCCGGTACCGGGTCTGTTCCACGGTCAGCTCGACGGCGGCGCCGAGCGCGCGGATCAGTACGTCACGCCGACGGGCATTCGTGGTCGTGGCCTTGGGGTTGACCAGGAGCATCGCTCGCATGTCGTTCAGCGTAGCCGGTGTCCGATATCTGGCTTATCGGCCATTAGTCGGAATCTAGAGGCGGCAAGGGGCACCGATAGGGTTTGGGGCGTGAACCGACCTTGGACACTTCTCGCCGCCGCGCTCATCGTCGCCCTGGAAGGCCTCGTGGCGCTCGGTCTCGGTCTGTACGTCGCGGTGGAGACGCTGGCCGGCGCGGCGGAGGACATCACCAGCGCGCTGGCCGAGTCGGTGTTCGGGGTGCTGATCGGCGCGGGACTGCTCTGGGTGGCCTGGGGTGGCCTGTACAAGATGGAGCGATGGGGGAGATCGCCCAGCGTGCTGGCCCAGATCTTCGTGCTCCCCGTCGCGATCACGCTCATCCAGTCGGACAAGCCGCTCTATGGGATCCCGCTGATCGTGGTGGCCGTCGCCGGCCTCGGCACGTTGCTCGCGCCCCCCACCACCCACGCCCTATATGGCGAGGACTCGCAGAAGGGTTAGTCGTCGTCCAGCGTCAGTCGTCCAGAGTTAGTCGTCTGCGGTCAGGCCCTCGCGCAGCTGGGCCAGCGTGCGGGCCAGCAGCCGTGAAACGTGCATCTGCGAGATGCCCAGCTCGGTGGCGATCTGCGACTGCGTCATGTTGCCGAAGAACCGCAGCAGCAGGATGCGCTTCTCGCGGGGCGGCAGCCGTTCGAGCAGCGGCTTGAGCGACTCGCGATATTCGACGCCTTCGAGCGACTCGTCCACGATGCCCAGCGAGTCGGACACGGCGGGCGCGTCGTCGTCACCGGAGTCGGGCGCGTCGAGGGACACGGTCGAGTAGGCGTTGGCCGACTCCAGGCCCTCGAGCACCTCCTCCTCGGTCATCTTGAGGTAGGCGGCCAGCTCCGCGACGGTCGGCGCCCGGCCCTCGCGCTGCGACAGCTCGCTGATCGCCTTGGTCAGCGACAGCTTGAGCTCCTGCAGGCGGCGCGGCACGCGCACCGCCCAGCCCTTGTCACGGAAGTGGCGCTTGATCTCGCCGACGATCGTGGGCGTGGCGTAGGTGGAGAACTCCACGCCGCGGTTGAGGTCGAAGCGGTCGATGGACTTGATCAGCCCGATGGTGGCGACCTGGGTGAGGTCGTCGAGCCACTCGCCCCGGTTGCGGAAGCGGCGGGCCAGATATTCGACCAGAGGAAGGTGAAGCTCGACCAGCTCGTCCCTGATGCGCTGCCGACGCGGCTCGTCAGGCCCCAGCTCGGCCAGCTCGGCGAAGAGGATGCGGGCCCGCACCCTGTCGGGCACGGCGTGGTCGCTGGTGGCCATGGCTCCAGTCCTTTCCGTCACGCCGGCCTCGCCGTGCCTCGGCGCTTACGCAGGACGATCGCCATGCGATCGGGAGAGTCGATCACCGCTTCCACATCGTCTGCCAGGGCGGTCAATACCATCCAGGCGAAGTCGTCCCGCTTCGGCGCGGAGCTGCCGACCGTCGCGACCTCCACCCTGACCTGCATTTCCTGCCCGGTCAGCTCGAACTCGGCGGTCAGGTCGGTCCCGGGCACGGCTTCGCTCAGCAGCATCGCGCACGCCTCGTCGACCGCGATCCGCAGATCCTCGATCTCGTCCAGCGTGAAGTCGAGCCGTGCAGCCAGCCCGGCGGTGGCCGTACGCAGTACGGACAGGTAGGCACTCGCGGCCGGGAGCCTGATGCTCACCACGTCGCGGATGCCGGCCACGCCCTCAGCCCGCGTCTCGGTTTCCTCGGTCACGTTCCTCCTCGCGTATACGGCGCTGACTGCAACTTACCGCCCCCGGGAGGTGGTTGGCGGATTCAGACTCGCCATCGACCGAAAAGGCTCTGCGCGGAAGGTCGCCGCACAGAGCCTTTGTGCCGGTTTAGGCGGCCTTCGTCTCCCAGAAGATCTTGGAGATTTCGTCAATCTTGCCGAGAAGGTCCTCAGCCTTGGTGACCTCGACGGTGCCCTTGCCGCCTGCCGCGCCGGCGAGCTTCGTGGCCTCCCAGAAGAGCTGGTGAAGCTGAGGGTACTGCTCGAGGTGCGGGGGCTTGAAGTAGTCGGTCCAGAGCACCCACAGGTGGTGCTTGACGAGCTCGGCCCGCTCCTCCTTGATGGAGAGCGCCCGGGCGCGGAAGATCGGGTCCTCGTTGGCCGCGTACTTCTCCATGATCGCCTTGACCGACTCCGCCTCGATCCGGGCCTGCGCGGGGTCGTATACCCCACAGGGCAGGTCGCAGTGGGCGGAAGCGACATGCTTGGGTCGTAGCAGTCGTGCGAGCATCAGAAAATCCTTCCTTGATGCTGAATCAGCTTGGTCCAACTACCGACCTTACTCGGGTCCAAACGCCTGCGGCGGAGGGGGTCACAGCCCATGAGAGTGCGTGTCGAGGGGGATTCGATGCGGCCCGCGCTGATGCCCGGCGACTGGCTTCTCGTACGGCGTGGCGCCGCGGTGCGTCCCGGAGATCTGGTCGTGGCGCGGCTCCCGGGCGAGCCCGATCGGCTCATCGTCAAGCGGGCCCATTGGCGCGGCGATGACGGCTGGTGGCTGGAGAGCGACAACCAGCGGGCGGGCGGGCGCCGCGACAGCTGGGACTTCGGCCCGGTGAACGACATCGTGGGCCGGGTGGTGCTGCGCTACTGGCCGCTCCTGCGGCGGGCACGGTAGGCGGCGACGTTGGCCCTGCTGGCGCACCGGGCGGAGCAGTAGCGGCGCGAGCGGTTGGACGAGGTGTCGAGGAAGGCCCGCATGCACCGCGGCTCCTGGCAGCGGCCGAGCCGGTCGGCGCCCAGCTCGGCGACGAGTGCGGCCAGGCCCATCACGGCCCCGGCGGCGGCTGTGCCGTGCGCGTCCACAGCGAGGTGGAGGTGCCAGCGCTGCCCGTCGTGGTCCGACAGTTGGGGGCGCACCGGATGGCGCACGAGCAGCGCGTTCAGCCGCGCCACGACGGCCTGCTCGCCACCGGTCCCGTCGAACAGGGCCGCCAGTTCGTCACGCAGCTCTATGAGCTCCGGCGGCGGGTGCGGATCGTTCACCAGCCGGACCGCCCACTCGGCGTAAGAGGTGAGGTCCATGCCGGAGTATTACACGACCTGCGGGGCGCCCCAGCCTCGGGCGCCCCGCTTCGAAGGTCAACCTTCCGGGTGCAGGACGCGCCTGAGGAAGGAGCGGGTCCGCTCCTGCTTCGGGTCGCCGATCACCTCGGTGGGCGTCCCCTCCTCGACGATCACCCCGCCGTCCATGAACACCACGCGGTCGGCCACCTCGCGGGCGAACCCCATCTCGTGGGTGACCACCAGCATGGTCATGCCCTCCTCCGCCAGCTTGCGCATGACGGCGAGCACGTCGCCGACCAGCTCGGGGTCCAGCGCCGAGGTGGGCTCGTCGAAGAGCATCAGGTCCGGGTTCATGGCCAGCGCCCTGGCGATGGCCACCCGCTGCTGCTGTCCGCCGGAGAGCTTGCCGGGATATTCGTCGCACTTGTCGCCGACGCCGACCTTGGCCAGGTTCTCCCTGGCGACGATCTCGGCCTCCTTCTTGCTCCGGTTCAGCACCCGCTGCTGGGCGATCATCACGTTCTGCAGCGCGGTCAGGTGCGGGAACAGGTTGAACTGCTGGAACACCATGCCGACGTGCCGCCGGGCCGCGTCGATGTCGGCGTCGGGATGGGTCAGCTCCAAGCCGTTGACGAACACCCGGCCCTTGGTCGGCGTCTCCAGCACGTTCACGCAGCGCAGCAGCGTCGACTTGCCCGAGCCCGAGGGGCCGATGACGCAGACCACCTGACCGGGTTCGACGGTGAAGTCGATGCCCTTGAGCACCTCGTTGTCGCCGAAGTACTTGTGGAGTTCCCTGATCTCTACGGCGTGCGTCACCGTTTCCTCCCCTGGCGCGCTTCGAGGCGGCGTACCACGAACCCGAGCGGAATCGTGATCAGCAGGTACGTGGCGCCGGCCACGATCAGCGGTGTGCTGTTGGCCTGGTCGATCGTGGTGTCGGAGCCGAACTTGGTCAGCTCGGTGGTCGCCGCCGTCACGCCCAGCGTGAAGACCAGCGAGGAGTCCTTGAACAGCAGGATCAGCTCGTTGGTCAGCGGCGGGATCACGATCCTGATGGCCTGCGGCAGGATGATGGAGAGCATCGCCCGGCCCGGCTTCATGCCGAGCGACCTGGCCGCCTCCATCTGCCCCTTGGGCACCGCCTGGATGCCCGCGCGGAACGACTCGGCCATGTAGGCGGCGGCCACCAGGCCCAGCGCGAGCGCCACCGTGCCGTAGACGTCGCCGGGGAGCTTGAACCCCGGGAACGCGATCGGCAGGCCGAACCCGAGCAGCAGGAAGATGATCAGTGCCGGCAGGCCGCGGAAGATCTCGATGTAGACGAGGGCGACCACCCGGTAGGGGACCACCGAGGACAACCGCATCAGCGCCAGCACGAGACCGAGCGCGAAGCCGATCACATAACCGGCGACGGTGAAGATCAGCGTGTTCTTCAACGCGACCGTGAACAGCGTGGGGAACATCCCCGCGGCGACCTTGCCGTTGAGGAAGTTCTCGAAGATCTTCGGCCAGTCCGCGATCAGGATCACCGCGACGAGGACGAGGACGAAGACGGCGTACTGGATGGCGAGGCTGACGCGGCGGCGCTGGCGGGGGCTGAGCCCGCTTTTCGCGGGCTCAGCGGTGGTCGGCGTGGTCGTCATGATCAGGAGGCGGGCGACGGGGTCGTGACGGGCGCGGCGCCCATCCACTCCTGGTACTCCTTGGTCCAGGTGCCGTCCTTGATGGCCTCGGCCAGGGACTCGTTGATGACCTTGAGCAGCGCGGCGTTGCCCTTCTTGACGGCGAAGCCGTACTGGGCGTGGGTCGGCACCTGGCCGGACAGCTCATAGGCGGAGGAGACGTTCGGCTTCTTCATCCAGTCGACGACCACCGGCAGGTCCTGGATCACCATGTCGACCTGGCCGGACTGCAGCGCGAGCAGCAACTTGCCGGAGTCCTTGAACTCCTTGGCCTCGATGCCCTTGCTCTTGGCGAGCGTGAGGCTGGTCGTGCCGGCCTGCACGCCGACGCTCAGACCCTTGGTCTTGGCGGTCTCGAGGTCGGGCACACCGGCGCCCTTCTTGGTCACCAGGCCGAGCACTTCGTCGAAGTAGGGGTTGGAGAAGTCGAGGTGCTGCTTGCGGTCCGGGGTGATCGTCATACCGGCGGCGGCGACGTCGCACTTGGCGGCGCTGAGCGCGGCACCGCCCTTGATCGAGTCGAAGTCGATGTCCACGATGTCCTGCGTCACACCCAGCTTCTTGGCGACCAGGTCGATCATGTCCACGTCGAACCCGACGACCTTGCCGCTGGCGTCCTTGGACTGGAACGGCGGGTACGGCAGGTTGGTGCAGGTGGTCAGCTTTCCGGGGGCGACCAGCTGTACTCCGCCCGCCGCCGTGGCGGGTGCGGAGGACGAGGCGCTGGTGCCCGTCTGCGAGGTGCTGCCGCAGGCGGACAGCGCCAGGGCGGCGGTCAGGGCGAGCGCACCGGTGGTGTAGCCACGGCGCGTCCTGGGCCAGAGGGCCATTGCGGGCCTCCTCGAGTGATATGTAAGGAAAGTTGGTTTTTGTGAAGTTTAAATGGGCTTTTGCTGCGGACCGTCATCTGAGAATTAACAATGCGTCAACAGAACGGAGTCGGTCCTGAGACAGACCCCATCTCAGCATGTGGCACTATGGAGCGACGGGTGACCCCCGTAACCCCTCTTACGAGACGATCGAGGAGGGGCACCTGGCGGCTACCGAAGCCAGGCCTCTCGCGCCGTCTGCCGAAGGTCTCATCCGTCCGATGACTACTGGGGTCGCTGTGACTACCACACCCACTTCCGTCGAATCCCTCGATCTCGATCCCGCCTTCGCGTTGCATCGCGGCGGCAAGCTCGAGGTCCGATCCACCATCCCCGTCCGCAACGCCGACGACCTTTCCCTTGCCTACACCCCCGGGGTCGCCCGCGTCTGCACCGCGATCGCCGACACGCCGTCACTCGTCAACGACTACACCTGGGTCTCCAACGTGGTCGCCGTCGTCTCCGACGGCACGGCCGTGCTCGGCCTCGGCGACATCGGCCCGGCGGCCGCCATGCCCGTGATGGAGGGCAAGGCGCTGCTGTTCAAGGAGTTCGGGGGCGTCGACGCGGTCCCGATCTGCCTCGACTGCACCGACGTCGACGCCCTGGTCGAGACCGTCGTACGACTGGCGCCCTCGTTCGGCGGCATCAACCTGGAGGACATCAGCGCGCCCCGCTGCTTCGAGGTCGAAGACCGGCTGCGGGACCTGCTCGACATCCCGGTCTTCCACGACGACCAGCACGGCACCGCCATCGTCGCCCTCGCCGCACTGACCAACGCGGCCCGGCTGACCGGCCGCTCTCTGGGCGACCTGCGCGCCGTGGTGGCCGGGGCCGGCGCGTCCGGGGTCGCGGTCACCCGGATCCTCCTGGAGGCCGGCATCGGCGACATCGCGGTCGCCGACTCCAAGGGCATGATCTATGACGGCAGGGAAGGGCTCAACCCGGTCAAGGAGGCCCTGGCCCGCGACACCAACAAGGCGGGTCACAAGGGCTCGACCGAGGAGGCCCTGGCGGGCGCCGACGTCTTCCTCGGCCTGTCCGGCTCGACGGTGTCGGAGGCGGCCATCGCTTCGATGGCCGCGGACTCGATCGTGTTCGCCCTGTCAAACCCCACCCCCGAGGTGCATCCCGAGGTGGCCGCGAAGTACGCCAAGGTGGTCGCGACCGGCCGCTCCGACTTCCCCAACCAGATCAACAACGTGCTGGCCTTCCCCGGCGTCTTCCGCGGCGCGCTCGACGTCCGGGCCACCACGATCACCGAGAACATGAAGGTCGCGGCCGCCGTCGCGCTCGCCGACGTGGTGGGTGCGGACGTCAGGGCCGACTACGTCATCCCCAGCCCGTTCGACGCCCGCGTGGCGCCCGCGGTGACCGCCGCCGTGGCCGCCCAGGCCCGCGCCGACGGGGTCGCCCGCCTGTAGTTCCCCGGGAACCCGCCACTCCCGCGGCGACCTGCGCTTGTGCAGGAACCTGCACTTCCGCAGGAACCTGCACTTCCTCAGGGAACCGCCAAATTTCCTTTACTCTCCGTGCTATAAAGAGGGCTCTCTGTAAGGATGCGGGCGCCGACTCCTGTTGCCGCGAGGAGAGCGATGGAACGCGAGCCCAATCGACTGCTACAGCAGCTGATCGCGGAGGCCGGCTTCTCCCACAAGGGGTTGGCCAGGCGCCTCAACGACCTGGGAGCCGCGCGTGGCACCCCTGGCCTGAAGTACGACCACAGCTCCGTGCTGCGCTGGATCGGTGGTCAGCGGCCTCGGGACCCTGTGCCGTGCCTTCTTACCGAGATTTTCGCACTCCGGCTCGGCCGGCCCTTCTCCCCCGTGGAGGTGGGCATGCCGGCCATCGTTACACCCCTGGATCTCGGACAGGAGTTCACGCACACGTGGAAGGAGGGGGTCGCGACCGTGACGGCGCTGTGGCGGGCCGATATGGAGAGGCGGCGCTTCCTGATCGATTCGACTTTCGCGATTGGTGCGGGCTCGGTAGGGGCCGTCCGCTGGCTGACGGCCCCGCCGGAGGAACGCCCGGGTGGCTCCGGCGCACGCCGCGTCGGCAGGACCGACATCACCGCGATCCACGAGGTCACCCGTTCGTTCGGTGAGCTCGACAACCGGTTCGGCAGCGGACGGGTCCGCGCGTCGGTCATCAAATACCTCGACACCGCGGTCTCGCCGCTGCTCAAAGAGGGCGCCTATGGCGAGGCGACGGGCAGGCAACTGGCCGGGGCCGCCGCGGAGCTGACCCGGCTGGCCGGTTGGATGGCCTACGACCTGGAGCAGCACGGTCTGGCCCAGCGCTACCTGATCCAGGCGCTGCGCCTGGCCCAGGGCGCCGGCGACCACGCGCTGGGCGGCGAGATCCTGGCCGGCATGGCGCACCAGGCCATCTACATGGGCCAGCACGCCCACGCGCTCGACCTGGCCAGGGCCGCCCAGCTCTCGGCCCGCCGCGCGGGCGTCCACACCCTGCTGTGCTCCGGCCTGGTGCTGGAGGCGCACGCTCAGGCGGGCCTCGGCGACGCGCGCGCCTGCGGCAGCGCGCTGCACGCGGCCGAGGTGGCCTTCGACTCGCGGGCTCCCGCCGACGAGCCGGCCTGGCTGAGCTACTTCGACGAGGCGTACCTGTCGGCCAAGTTCGCCCACTGCTTCCGCGACCTGGGGGAGGGGGAGCGGGTCGTCCGGCAGGCGCACCGCTCGCTCGACATGGACGGCCGTTACGTGCGCGGGCGGATGTTCAACCTGTCGCTCCTGGCGGCCGGGTTGCTGCAGTGCGGGGAGCTGGAGGAGGCGTGCAAGGTGGCGGAGACGGCGTTCAAGCTGGCCGGTGAGCTGCAGTCGGTGCGGTCTCGGTCCTACGCGGCCGATCTGCGTCGGCGGCTGGAGCCGTACAAGAGCGAACCCGTGGTGCGGGCGCTGCGCGAGCTGTCGGCCGTGTGAGTCCTCTTCTATGAGATGAGCCCGCCGCCGGAGATCCGGCGACGGGCTCGTTTGTTTCTAGGTATTACTGCATCATCTCGCCGTTGGGGCCGACGATCGACTTGGTCGCGGCGTACTGGGCCTTGTTGTAGACGTCAGCGGTCTCGCCGTCGAAGTAGGCGGAGCTGATGAAGTCGATCCGGCCGTTGCCGTCCTGGTCGTGGAACATGCTCGTCACGCCGTTGACGTAGCCGGTGCGCTTGTTGTTGTCGTACTTCATCAGCCAGGGGCCACCGTCGGCGCCTGGGGTCATGGAGCACTTCAGCACCTGGTGCGTCTCGACCTTGAACGTGTTGACCTGGTAGGTCTTCGTACCGGTCTTGCCGGCGCACCACTTGGGCGTCACACCGGTGAAGGCCTTGTCGCCGTCGGGGTGGGGGGCGCTGGGGTAGCCGAAGGCGGTGACGGTCTGGCCCATGGGCTGGTTCCAGGCGACGCCCTGGCCGCCGACGATGTCACCGAGGCGGCCTTGGTCCTTGGCGATGCCGATGACGTACTCGGCCATGTAGTACTTGCGCGAGGTGCCGGGCTTGACCCACTTTTGTGTGTAGTAGTGGGTGATGAGGTAGTTGCCGGACTTGTCGATGGTCTTCTTGCCCGGGCCCTTGTACGCCTCGTACTCCGGCAGGGTGACGGGCACGGTCTCGGGCTCGCCCAACTTGAAGCCGTTGCCCTTGCCGGTCTTGGCGGCCTCGTACTCCTTGTCGCCCACCTCGACCTTCTCCAGGACCGCGGCGGGGAAGTCGGGGCCCACCTTGTCAGCCGGAGTGTCGGCGCCCTCGGACCAGCAGTGGCCGAGGGTCAGGACGCACTTGGCGTACTCGGCGGGGCTGATCTCAACCGGCTTGACCCACTTGTCACCCCGCCACTCCTGGAACTCCTTGAACGACACCTTCTTGTCGTTCGGGAGCGCGAAGCCGTTGTGCACGGCCACGAACGCGAAGTCACCGTCGTAGTCGTCATAGGTGTCCAGGTCGTAGCTGGTGAAGGCGTAGGCGCCCGCGTACACGCCGAACGGCGCCTTGCCCTGGTAGTAGCCGGGGACGAACACCCACTTGCGGAAGACGTCCTTGCCGCGCTCGTAGACACAGTGGCCCGCGGTGGCGACCAGGTTGCGGTTCCTGGCCTGGACGGACGTGGCCGAGCACCAGCGGTAGTTGCCGCCGCTGTCGAGGAAGAAGACCTTGCCGATGGTCTTGGGCAGGTTGACGGCCTTGGTCTTGGTGGCGGCGGGCGTGGTGCCGGTGGGGGAGGCCGAGCCGGGCTTGCCGTCGGGCGCCTTCGCCTGCGTGGAGACCAGCTTCTGAACGTCCTTGGCGTCGACGTTGTACTGCGTGGCCTTCTTGAGGGCGGCACCGTTGGCGTCGAGCCAGAAGTAGGCGTTGCTGTAGGCCTCGGCGGCCTTGGGGGCGAGCGGGTCCTGGACCCAGTCGGGGGCGGCGTTGGCGGGGAGGGCGAGGGCGGCGGCGCTCAGGCTGGCGGCGGTCAGGGGGACGAGCAGGCGCTTCACTGAGGATCTCCACAAAGTTAACAAGCAGATGTGGAGACCCTATCGACCCACTGGTCACTCTGGTAACAGATCGTGCGGGAGTGTTACAGAAATGGTGGAGTACCAGGTCATGGCCTGGTTTGTGGGGCCTGGTTTGTGCGGAAAGGCTGAAGGGCCCGGCAGGATGCCGGGCCCTTCAGTGAAGCAGGTGAACGATGACCTAGATCCTCGTTCGGTTCAGCTAACTACTTGACGAGCTTGCCGGACCACGAGGCCGCAGCGGCCTTGTAGATCGCGGCGGTCTCACCGTCGAAGTAAGCCGAGGTGATGGTGTCGTAGCGCTTGTTGCCATCGACGTCCACGATGAGGCTGGTGACGCCGTTGACGTAGCCGAGACGCTTCGAGTTGCTGTAGTTCGCCAGCCACGGGCCACCGTCGTAACCGGCGGTGACGGCGCACTTCAGCGACTGGTGCTCCTCGACCTTACGGGCCGGGACCTTGATGACGTTCTTGGCAGTCTTGCCGTAGCACCACTTCGGCGCAACACCGGTGTAGGGCTTGCTGCCATCAGGGTTCTGGCCGTACGGGTAACCGAAGGTACGAACGACCTTGCCGGGAGCCTGGTTCCAGGACACGCCCTGGCCGCCGACGACGTCACCGAGGCGACCGACGTCCTTGAGCGGAGAAGCGACGGTGTAGAACTCGGTACGGAAGTACTCGACCTTGGCGGTCTTCTTCACCCAGTACCGGAGGTAGTTGTGGGTGATGGTGAAGTTGCCCTTGGGGTCGATCTTCCGGTAGCCCGGGCCGGTGTAGGCCTTGTACTGCGACTCCGTGACGTTCTGAGTCCAGACGAAAGGCGACTTGCCGCCGTTCACCTTGCCCGAGGGGGCAGCGTTGTACTGCTCGACGCTGACTTCCTTGAGGGTCATGATGGCGCCGGGGTAGTCCGGGCCGACAAGGTCCTCGATCGTGGAAGGCTTGGCCCAGGCGTCCGGGGTCTCGCCACCATTGAGGTCCTTGATCTTCGTGTACTCGGCCTCGGTGATCGAGATGTCCTTAGCGAACTTCTCGCCCTGGTAGGCGTCGTACTCAGACTTGGAGACCTTGGTCGGGGCACCGTTGCTCTGCACGCCGCCGATGCCGTTGTACACGGTCACGAACGCGTAGTCGCGGTCGAAGTCCTCGTACACGTCGAAGTCGTAGTGCGTGAAGGCCTGCTTGCCCACGTACACACCGTAAGGCGTCTTGCCCTGGTAGTAGCCCGGGACGAAGACCCAGCGCGAAACGACCTCGTCGTTGCCGGCGATGTCGTAGACGCAGTGACCGGCCGTGGCGACCAGGTTGCGGTACTGCGACTGGATCGAGGTGCCCGAGCACCAGTACAGCTTGCCGTCGCGGCCCTCGAAGAACACCTTGCCGATGGTCTTCGGCATGTTGACGTTCTGGGACTTGACGGTGACCTTGGTCTCCTCGCCAATCGGCTTGGAGCCGCCCGGCTTGGTGTCGGCGCTATAACCGCCACCACGGGAGATCTTCTCAACCTCGAGGGAGTCGGGGTTGAAGGCCACTGCCTGCGAGAGGGCCGCGTTGTTCGACTTGGTCCAGAAGTTCAGGGTCTCTTCAGCCTGAGCCTGAGTCTTCGCCAGGGCGTCGGACGCGACGTCGCCGCTCGCGTTGGCAGCAGCGGTACCGGCGAGGCCGGCAGCCAGAAGACCGGTGGCCAGAATGGCACCACCGGCGGGGAGGAGGATGCGCTTCAAGGTAACTCCTTGGTCTGTCGTGGAGCGCTTCTTGCGCCCCATGCGTCAGTAAAGGGATAGCCAGAACTTACAGTGTGGATCTTGAAGTGCGGTAGCTGCTTTGGCAGGAAAAACGGCGCTAAGGCGGGCGTGATCGTTCTGTGATGTTTAAGTCGCGATAGAGGATGACTTGCCGGAAGTGTCGGATGACACCGTTTCCGCAGATCAACATAAGGAAGTTGTCAGTGTGACTGCGGTGGCTCGAGTGCCGCCCTCTCGGCGGCCCGTCAGCTGATGTGACACAGATCACATCGACTTGATGGCACCGTCCGGGCGTCCCATGCGTCAAAACGCCCTTCAGATTTGTCCGGGAACGCCGAAGGGCCCGGCGATGCCGGGCCCTTCGCGAGTTACCGCTGTGCGCACCGTCCTGGAACGGTCGCGGTGCGTTACTTAGAGGATCTTGCCGGACCACACGTTCGCCGCGGACTTGTAGACCGCAGCGGTCTCACCGTCGAAGTACGGCGAGGAGATGTAGTCGACTCGCTTGTTGCCGTCCTGGTCGTTGAAGGTGCTGGTGACACCGTTCACGTAGCCGAGACGCTTGGTGTTGCTGTAGTTGAGCAGCCAGGGGCCACCGTCGGCGCCCTCGGTCATCGCGCACTTGAGCGCGACGTGCTCTTCGATCTTCTTGGCGGCCGAGCCGACGACCTTCTTGCTGGTCTTGCCGTAGCACCACTTGGGCGTGATGCCCGTGTAGTTCTTGTGGCCGTCGGGGTGCGCCGCGGCCGGGTAGCCGAACACGCGGACGTACTTGCCCGTGGGCTGGTTCCAGGACACGCCCTGGCCACCGACGACGTCACCGAGACGACCGGCGTCCTTGGCGAAGCCCTCGACGATGTAGAAGACAGTCTTGTAGTAACCCTTGATGTCTGTCTTCTTCACCCAGTTCTTGACGAAGTAGTGGGTGATCGTGAAGTTGCCCTTGGAGTCGATCTTCCGGTAGCCCGGGCCCTTGTAGGCGTCGTACTCGCTCTTGGTGACGTTCTCCGTCTTGGTGGCGGCGGGCGCCTTGGTGCCGTTGGCCTTGCCCGTCGGAGCGGCGTCGTACTGCTCCTTGGCGACCTCGGTGAGGGCCTTGATGGCACCGGGGTAGTCCGGGCCCACGACCTCGATCTTGCTGTCCGTCTTGGCCCAGCAGTCCGGGGTCTCGCCGCCGTTGAGGTCCTTGCACTTCTGGTACTCGGCCTCAGTGATCGCCACGTCCTTGGCGTCCTTGATGCCCTGGAACTTGTCGAAGTCGGCCTTGGAGACCTGCTTCGCGGTTCCGCCACCGAGCTGGATGCCGTTGTACACGGTCACGAACGCGTAGTCGCGGTCGTAGTCCTCGTACACGTCGAAGTCGTAGTGGGTGAAGGCCTGCTTACCCACGTAGATCCCGAACGGCGTCTTGCCCTGGTAGTAGCCGGGCACGAAGACCCACTTGGACATGACGTCCGAGTTGGTGGCGGTGTCGTAGACGCAGTGGCCGGCCGTGGCGACCAGGTTGCGGTACTTCGACTGGACCGAAGTGGCCGAGCACCACTTCTTCTCGCCCTTGCTGTTGACGAAGAACACCTTGCCGATGGTCTTCGGCATGTTCACGTTCTGGACCTTGGTGGAGGTCTTCTTCTCCTGGCCGATCGGGACGGACGAGCCAGGCTTGCTGTCGGCGCTGTAGCCGCCCTTGCTCTGCAGCTTGGCGACGTCGCCGGAGTCCCAGACGTTGGACTCCTTCGCGGCCTTGAGGGCGGCGTTGTTGGTGCCCGCCCAGAATTCCGCGATGGCCTTGGCGTCAGCGGCGCTCTTCGCCATCGGGTCGGAGGCTACGTCGCTGGCGGCCGTGGCGGTACCGGCGAGGCCGGCAGCCAGAAGGCCGGTAGCCAGGATGGCGCCACCGGCGGGGATGAGGATGCGCTTCAAGGGAACTGCTCCTTGCTCTGTCGTGGGACGCAACAGGTGTCCCATGCGTCAGTAAAGGGATAGCAAGGAACATAGCGTGGTGATCTCCGCAGGTAAAAGCCGTTCTGGGGCATCCGGAAGCCCGCCTTACCGCCGTTACCGTCTTGTTACCAGTCAGAGATCTTCGCGGAAAGTGATCGATAGACCACGTTTTCGCTGGGTATGTGGGGAATGCGGCGAGGCGGCAGTGAAGGGCGTGTCACGTCGAGTAGGCGGCTCAATGTGATTCAGATCACAGGAACCAGATTGGCGCGAGTTCCGTCTAATATCGCCAAATCCGCATAAATGATCTTGAAAGAGCACGCAAAAGGGGCTCGGCCGAACCCGGCCGAGCCCCTTTTGGGTGTTGCGTGGTTACTTGTACAGCTCGCCGTTCGGGCCGACGATCTTGCCGGACCACGTGTTCTTGGCCGAGTTGTACACAGCGGCCGTCTCACCGTCGAAGTACGGCGAGGTGATGTAGTCGATCCGGTCGTTGCCGTCCTGGTCGGCGAAGGTGCTGGTCACGCCGTTGACGTAGCCCAGACGCTTGCCGTTGCTGTAGTTGGCCAGCCAGGGGCCGCCGTCGAAGCCGGGCGTCACGGCGCACTTGAGGCCGATGTGCTCCTCGATCTTCAGCCACGGGGCGCCCACGGCCTTGGCGGTGGTCTTGTTGTAGCACCACTTCGGCGTCACGCCGCTGTAGGGCTTGTTGCCGTCAGGGTGCGGGCCGGCCGGGTAGCCGAACGCGCGGACCTGCTTGCCGGTGGGCTGGTTCCAGGACACGCCCTGGCCGCCGACGACGTCGCCGAGTCGGCCGGCGTCCTTGGACAGCAGAATGTAGTAGCGCCCGCCCCAGTTCCGCTTGGGGCCGACGAAGTCGTCGTACTCCTTCTTGGTCACCTGCTTGACGCCGTTGAAGGAGATGCCGTTGTAGACGGTCACGAACGCGTAGTCGCGGTCGTAGTCCTCGTACACGTCGAAGTCGGAGTGGGTGAAGGCCTGCTTGCCCACGTAGATCCCGAACGGAGCCTTGCCCTCGTAGTAGCCGGGCACGAAGACCCAGTTGTCGAGCGTGGCCTTGTTGCTGTCGGTGTCGTAGACGCAGTGGCCGGCCGTGGCGACCAGGTTGCGGTAGTTCGACTGGATGGACGTGGCCGAGCAGTAGCGGAACTTGCCCTTGCCGTCGACGAAGAAGACCTTGCCGAGCGTCTTGGGCATGTTCACGTTCTGGGCCTTGCCGGGGGCCTTCTTCTCCTCCCCGATGGGAGTGGCGCTGCCCGGGTTGCCGTCAGGGCTGTAGCCGCCCTTCGAGACGACCTTCCTGACTTCCTTGGCGTCCCAGGGGTACGCGGTGGCGGAGCGGAGGGCGGCGAAGTTCGACGCGGCCCAGAAGGACGCGACCGAGGAGGCCTGTTGCGTGTTGCGGGCCATGGGGTCGGTGGCGATGTCGCCTTGTGCCTGAGCGGTGCCTGCCAGGCCGGCGGCCAGGAGGCCGGTCGCCAGGACGGCGCTACCGGCCGGGAAAAGGATGCGCTTCAAGGTAAAACTCCAGACGCGGGGCGCCTCGTGCACCCCAGAATGCAGCAAACGGACAGGCGGGAACCTATCGGTCTGACTCTGGTCGTGTGAATTACCCGTTACCGCAGTAAAGCGCGACGATCATGGCCGTGACCATCTCGAGATGTGAAACCGGCTGATCACTCGGGGTGGCGATACGCTGGGTGTAACTTACGTCACATTTTGCGGCGTTGCGAGCCCTGCGGCGCGTCGGTAGACCTCGCCGGTCGTGGCGTTGAAGGTCGGCGAGGACACCGCGTCGTAACCGCCCTTGGCGTCTCTGTTCCAGGTCAGGCTGTTGATTCCGGTGAGGAGTCCGACCTTCTGCGCGGGCTGGTAGTTGAGCAACCAGGGGCCGCCGCTGGCGCCGGCGCTGAAGTCGCACGGCTGAAGTTGCACGCCGTACTGAAGGTCGAGGCTGGGGGAGACCGTGCGTCTCGTGCTCCCCGAGCAGACCTTCAGTGTCTTGCCGTCGAACGGGTGGCTGCCGTCGGGCTGCGGGCCCGCCGGGTAGCCGAAGGCGGTGATCGTGAGGGCCAGGCCCTTGCCGAGCGTCAGGCCCTGCCCACCGACGTTGTCCTGCAGCCGGCCCACGTCCTGCATGGTGAGCTGGCCGCTCTTCTCGACCCACTTGAAGCCGCGGTGCACGGTCACGAACGCGTAGTCGAAGTCGTAGTCGCCCTTGCCCGGCCAGTCCTCGTGCATGCTGATCGCGGCGCCCACGTAGATGCCGTCGGGCGTTGCCCCACCGGGACCCGGATTGGGGACGAAGATCCAGTAATCGGCGGGCTTGGCCTGGCGCGAGTCGTACGCGCAGTGTCCGGCGGTCGCTACCACGCTGCGGTTCTTGGCCGCGATCGAGCTGGCCGAGCACCAGTATTCCTTGTCGCCGAAGCGGAAGAAGACCTTGCCCATGGTCTTGGCGGCCGCGCTGCCCTTCGGGAGGGCGGGTCCGACGTTCGACAGGACCTGCGAGCGCTTCGCCTGGACGATCTGGCCCGCCCCGCCGGCGGTCGTGGCGGTGGGCGAGGATTGCGAAGCCGGCGTGGCGGGGCTGTACTGGTCGGCCTTCCTGAGCTGGTCGGGCTTCCAGTACTCGGCGACCTTCTTCATGTCCGCCGCCGACTTCGCCAGCGTGACCGAGTAGACCCGGCTGTTCGGCGCGGCCGAGGCGGTCCCCGCGAGGGCAGGCAGCATCAGCAGCGCGCTGAGCGCAGCCGCTACCAGGTGCCATGCCCGGGGGATCATGGAAATGCCTTGCCTTTGGGGGTTAGTACTTCTGGGGGTGTAACGATGGATTTTTCCAGATCACTCACTGTATTGCAGCTCGGATGGAGATTCGTTATCTGATCAAGCGTGACTTGTGTCCCATAAGGGGTGCGTCAAGGGTTCCATCCGGATAGCGTCTCCGATCCATGTAGGGGATCGTTTCAGCACGTCAGAGGCATAGTACATGAGCGGACTTCGTTGTCCATCCGCTTTTCCTGGGTGTTTCTGATCACGCGTGAGAAGGGCCCCGGCCGGGAGAGACCGGGGCCCAGGGATGGGTGCTGCCTCGTAGTTACGGCATGTTGCCGGTCCACCGGTTGGCGGCGGCCTTGTACACCTTGTAGGTGTCGGTGTTGAAGTACGGCGACGAGATGTGGTCGTAGCGGTCGTTGCCGTCCGTGTCCCACGCGACGCTGTTGACACCGATCAGGTAGCCGGTGCGGGTGGAGCTCTTGTAGCTGTACAGGAGCGGCCCGCCGCTGGCGCCGGCGGTAAAGGCGCACTTGAGGCCGATGTGCTCCTGGAGGTTGTACTTCGGCGCGGCGGGCATCGGGGCCGTCTTGCCGTAGCACCACTTCATCGTGCGGCCGGTGAACGGCTTGTCGCCGTCGGGGTGCTCGCCCGCCGGGTAGCCGAAGGAGAAGACGTTCGCCTTGGTGCTGCGGTTCCAGGTGAAGCCCTGGCCGCCGACGTTGTCACCGAGGCGGCCGACGTTCTTCCGCGTCCACTGCCACTTGTCGTTGACCTTCTCCCACTTGACCTTGATGCCGTTGTAGACGTTGACGAACGCGTAGTCGTAGTCGTAGTCCTCCTTCACCACGAAGTCGTCATGCGCGTTGAAGGTCTTGGCGGCGTAGATGCCGTAGGGGGCCTTGCCCTCCCAGGCGTTGTTGCCGTCCCAGTACGACGGGATGAAGATCCAGTTGTCGTAGAAGGTGTCCTTCTTGGTGTCGTAGACACAGTGGGCCGACGTTGCCACTAGGTTGCGGTACCTGCCCTGCACGGAAGTGGCCGAGCAGTACCGCCAGCTCGCCGGGTTCGCCGGGTTCGACCCCGGCAGCGTGAAGAACACGCGTCCGACCGTGTTGGGCAGGTTGACCTGCTTGCTCTTGACCGTCCTGGTCTTCTCCTCGCCGATCGGGGGGACGGATCCGGGCGGGCCGTCGGGGGTGGAGTTGACGCCCTTGACGCCGTTGGAACGCGCGTCGAGGTTCGTGTCGTAGTCGGCCGCCCGCTTGATGCGGTCGGGCGTCCAGAACTGGACCGCCTGCTCCGCGGGAGTGGCCGCGTTCTTGGACACGACGTCGGAGGGTGGGGTCGCGTTGGCGGCGGTGCTGCCGACCGTCCCCGCGGCCAGTCCGATGGCCGTCAGACCGGCGAGCGGGATCGCGATGCGCCTTGCTCGGGAATACATGAAGCTCCTCTCAGTTCTCGGCGGCCCAGAGCGGGGTACTGCGCCCCGGTGGGCCAGGAAAACGCTGGGAACGTTAATGAATGGCGCAACCCGACAGCCAGGAAACGATGCGAAAAAGTCTTGCCCGGTTCCATTCCGTTATGGAAATAACCAGATCGCATGTATTCATAGAAAGCATTCCCGCAGGTGGGAGGCGGTGGTAATTTCCTCTGGCACCACCGGTAACAGTGATTATCAAACGCCACTACTTATCAACCGAATGTTATTCTGGTTAGATGGGTGACATGGATCCACGCACCCCCTGTCTCATAGGTACGGCCCAGCGCACCGTCCGCGACCAGCCGGGCCCGGAGCCACTCGACCTGTGGGAGGACGTCGCGCGCGAGGCGGCTCGCGAGGCGCGGCTGCCGGTCGGGCGACTCGACTCGATCCAGCTCGTCTACACCGACTCGTGGCAGTACGACTCCCCGGTCGGCCGGCTCGCCGACCGCCTCGGCGCCGCCCCCCGGCACCGGGCCTACTCCATGGTCAGCGGTACGGCCCCGCAACTCCTCATCGGCGAGGCCGCGGGCAGGATCGCGGCGGGGGAGCTCGACTCGGCGCTGATCGCCGGCGCCGAGGCGCTGGCCACGCGCCGGGCCTACCGGCAGGCGGGCGAGCACGTGCCATGGAGCCATCCGGCCGATCCCAAGCCGCCCTACGGCTGGGAACGCCCGCCGCATCCGGCGGAGCTGGCCCACGAGCTGTTCCTGCCGGTCCACACCTACCCGATCATGGAGACGGCCCGCCGCGCGTCCCTCGGTATGTCGATAAATGAGGAAATGGTGGACCGGGGGCGGATGATGGCGCCGATGACCGAGGTCGCCGCCGCGAACCCGCACGCCTGGCGGCGTACCGCCCGAACCCCGGAGGAACTGGTCACCGGCAACCGGTTCATCGGCTGGCCGTACACGCGCAACACCGTGGCCGTGGGGGAGGTCGACCAGGCGGCCGCCGTCGTCCTGGTCGCCGCCGGACTCGCCGACCGGCTCGGCGTACCGCACGATCAGCGCGTCTACCTGCGCGGATGGGCTTATGGCGAGGACACGTGGGAGGTGGCGGCGCGGCCCGCGCTCGGCGCCTCGCAGGCCATCGGGCGCACCGCCGAGGCCGCGTTCGCGCGGGCCGGGCTGGGCCTCGACGACATCCACGCGCTCGACCTCTACAGCTGCTTCGCGATCGCGCTGCGGCAGGCGTGCGACGCGATCAAGCTGGACCCGCTCGACCGGCGCGGCCTGACGGTCACCGGCGGCCTGCCGTACGCGGGCGGCCCCTCCAGCGACTACGTCCTGCACTCGACGGCCACCATGGCTGGGCTGCTGCGCGCCCAGCAGGGCCACGGGCTGGTGACGGGGGTCGGCATGCACCTGACCAAGCACACGTACGCGATCTGGTCCACGGACCCGGGCGGCACCCTGGGCGATGCCGCGCCTGTCTTCACCGCCGATCCGGTGAAGATCGTCGCCCTGTACGACGGCCCCGCCACGGTGGCCGGCTACACAGTGACGTATGGGCGCGACGGGGCGCCGGAGAAGGGCATCCTCGTCGTGGACCTGCCGGACGGGGGACGCGCTCACGCCCATGTGCTGGAGGCGGAGCTGCTGGCGGAGGCCATGTCCAGGGAGCTGGTCGGCCGGCGGGTGCGGTTGGCGGCCGACGGGAAGGTCAATGTGGCGCGCTGGTGAGATTAAAAGCTGTGCGCGAATTGTGATCGCGTGACTACTATCTGCTGTTGACATTTTTATGTCAGCGGCGGACGCTGGTGTCATGCGGAGGACAACGGTGCGGATCGACGACGCACTCCTCAACGAGGCCAAGGCGTACGCGGCACGAAACGGACGCAGTCTCACCTCAGTGATGGAGGACGCTTTGCGACAACTGCTCAACCGCTCCACGGAAACGGTCGACCGGCCTCGAGTGGAGCTCCCGGTGTCCGGCGCCGTGGCCGGGCCCAAGCTCACCTGGGCTGAGATCAAGGAGCTGATGGAAGCCGACTTCGTGGAGCATCAGCTGGCGAAGATGGCGCAGTGCGGTGGCCGCGATGCGGATGCCTGACGTCAACATCCTGGTCAACGCGCAGCGCCGCGACTCCGAGCACCATAGCGAGTGCCTGACCCTCGTCGAGGAGCTCGTCAATGGCGACGAGGCCTATGCGGTCAGCGACTTCGTGATCAACGGTTTCATGCGGGTCGTGACCAATCACCGCATTCCGCAGAGCACCTCGTTCGAGACGGCCTTCAAGTTCGCGGAGAGCGTCCGCAACCAGCCGCATGCCGTCCTGGTGAACGCCGGATCGAGACACTGGGAGATCTTCGCCAAGATCTGCCGTTCGTCGGGCGCCACCGGCAAACTCCTGCCCGACGCCTATCTCGCCGCACTGGCCATCGAGCACGGTTGTGAATTCGTGACCTGCGACGCTGATTTCGCCAAGTTCCAGGGCTTGCGCTGGCGGCCCCCGCTCAACTGAACTGAGGAGTGAAACAGCTCTCCTCGGCAGGGGATGTCCGTGGCCGATCAGTTCGACGTCATCGAGGCGGGCGCCCGTGGCCGGCGCCGGTGGATCGGGCTCGGCGTGGTGGCGGTGCTGCTGGCGGTTCCCATCGTCAGCCTGCTGGCCAGCCGTGACCCCGAGCCGGATCGCGCGCCGCCGACGTCGGCCCCCGCGCCCATGCCCATCCGGTCGTTGACCAGGATCGAGGGCGCGCCCAACGTCGTGAGTGCACCCGCCAAGGCCAAGGGGGGCAACGAGGTCATCCCGGTGGTGTTCCCCGACGGGACGCGGGCGGAGGTTCGCTACCCCGCCGGGCTGGGGCTCAATGAGCTGGGCGCGCGGCCGTTCCAGGGGGCCTGGATCGCCGGGCACTACCGCGGGTTCTATGCCCCCTACGGCGGTGAGATGGAGATCTCCAGGGGTGCTCAGCCGATCAGGAACCTCACGCCCAACGTCACGCTCTGGCCGGGCCAGCCGGGTGTCGGCTCGGCCGGGCAGGTGCTGATGTTCGCGTTCGGCAAGTGGCGGCTGGCGATGTACGACCGGCGGGAGGGGCTGACCTTTGAAGATCGGCTGGCGGCGGCCAAGGGCCTACGCGGGAAGGTCGGCAAGGACGGCTATCTCGTCCTGAGTGGCGGTGGCTCGATCCGCCTGGCGGAGCCGGGCGAGACCGTCCAGGGCGAGCCGGTTGGGCCGCAGCTCTGGTTCGGCGGCGGGACCGGCGACATGGTCGTGCTCATCCCCACGCCCAACTGCCGGAAATATGCCAGGACGCCGTCGGTGCTCAACGGCCGCAACCGGCCCGCCCGTACCGTATGCAGGGGCGATGTGCAGATCGCCGCCTCCGGCTCGCGCGCTTTCGTCCAGCACGCCATCGACGGGATCCGGATCACGCTGAAGTAGGGTGCGGCCATGTTCGCCGTAACCGCCTCACAGACCGATCCCGACAATCCTCTCGCCGGGCTGACGCTCGGCGAGCATCCGGAGCCGCAGGTCCCGGACGGCTGGACGACCGTCACCGTACGGGCGACCGCCCTCAACCACCATGACCTGTGGACGCTCAAAGGCGTGGGCATCAAGCAGGACCGGCTGCCGATCGTGCTCGGCTGCGACGCGGCCGGAGTGGACGCCGACGGCAACGAGGTCATCGTGCACTCGGTGATCGGCTCCGGGGCCGACGAGACGCTCGACCCCAAGCGTTCGCTGCTGTCGGAGGTCCACGACGGCACGTTCGCCGACATGGTCGCCGTGCCGCGCCGCAACCTGGTGCCCAAGCCGGCCGCGCTCAGCTTCGAGGAGGCCGCCTGCCTGCCCACGGCCTGGCTGACCGCCTACCGCATGCTGTTCGACAAGGCCGGTCTCGAGCCCGGCTCCACCGTGCTCGTGCAGGGCGCCGGGGGCGGGGTCGCCACCGCGCTGATCGCGCTCGGCCGGGCGGGCGGTTACCGGGTCTGGGCGACCAGTCGCTCGGCCGCCAAGCGGGAGCAGGCCGCCAAGCTCGGCGCCGACCGGGTGTTCGAGCCCGGCGCGCGGCTGCCCGAACGGGTGGACGCCGTCATGGAGACCGTCGGTCAGGCCACCTGGGACCATTCGCTCAAGTCGCTCAAGCCCGGCGGCCGCATCGTGGTCTGCGGCGCCACCAGCGGCGCGGTCCCGCCCGCCGACCTGAACCGGGTGTTCTTCCTCCAGCTCTCGGTGATCGGCTCCACGATGGGCACGCGTGACCAGCTCCAGCGGCTGGCCGTGTTCCTGGAGCAGACCGGGCTGCGGCCGGTCATCGACCGGACGATGCCGCTGACCGACGCCCGCGACGGCTTCGCCGCCCTGGCCGAAGGCGACATCTTCGGAAAAATCGTCTTTACGCGCTGAATAAGTGAAGGGTTACTTCTGCGCACCCGGGATGATACAAAGAAGGTGAGGTTGTATCACCCGGGAGGCGCCGTCATGGACGTCGAACCGTTCGGCCCAGGCTCGTTGCACTGGGAAACCGCCGGTGAATACCGCAACCTGCTCGTGGCGGGCAGTGCGCTGGTCCTCCAGACCATGCACCCCGCGGTGGGCGCGGCCGTCGCCCGGCACTCCACGTACAAGCAGGACCCGTGGGGCAGGCTCCACCGCACGCTCACCTCGGTCCAGAAATGGGTGTACGGCGGAGTGGGCGGCCTGGTCGAGGGGGAGAGGCTGCGCGAGCTGCACAAGCCGATCAGCGGGGTGGACGAGCAGGGCAGGTCCTACCACGCGCTCAACGGCGCGGCCTGGGCCTGGGTGCACCTGTCGCTGTTCGAGCGGTTCATCACTCTCAATCGCTACTTCGGCACTCCCTACACCGACGACGGGGAGCGGCGGCTCTATGAGGAGTCGCGGCAACTCGGGGCGATTCTGCGGGTGCCGGAGCGGGAGATGCCCGCGACCGTCGGGGAGTTCTGGTCCTACTTCGACGAGATGGCGGCCGAGCGGCTGGAGCCGCATCCGACGGCGATCGACGTGCTCGCCGTCATGCGGGG
The DNA here is from genome assembly GCF_020215705.1 of Nonomuraea aurantiaca. Taxonomy (GTDB): domain Bacteria; phylum Actinomycetota; class Actinomycetes; order Streptosporangiales; family Streptosporangiaceae; genus Nonomuraea; species Nonomuraea aurantiaca. The sequence continues at coordinate 61,728 of NZ_JAIWNB010000037.1, forward strand.
GACCCCGATGCCGCCCGGACTGCCCCGGCCGCTGCGCCGGCTCTGGGCGCCGGTGGGGGTGGGCTCGGGGGAGTTCAACTACTTCGTGACGGTGGGGACGCTGCCGCCCGTCGTACGGGAGAAGCTGGAGCTGCCCTGGTCGGCGCGGGACGAGTGGCGGCTGCGGCAGCTCGGGCGGGCGGTGGCGATGCTCGCCCCGCGCCTGCCGGAGCGGCTGCGGTATATGCCGATCGCCTATCACGCCCGGAAGGCCGCCCGAAGCCTGCGCGGGTTGGAGCAGGCCCTCAGCTCGGCGTAGCGAGCGGAGCGTGCGGGCGACGCGGCCGGCCGCGGGGGGTCGGCTGGGACGGCGGCGGCTTGACGCGGGCCTTTCAAGATCATGCTGCCTTTGGGGTCATGGTTTCAGGGAGTCGCGGATCTGCCTGGCGGCCTCGTCGAGCGTGGCGCGTACCTCGTCGATCGCCTTGCGGGTGAGCGGGGCGGCCGAGGCCTCGCTGCGCACCTGCGCGACGAAGTCGGCCAGGCGCTCGCCCAGCTCGGCGTCGAGATCGGCGCGGCTGGGCGGCGCGCCGCCCAGCGTGCTCCAGACCTCGGACCAGATCCTGCGCCACTCGCCGGTGAGCCGCTCGCCCTGGTCCTGCCAGTTCGTGGCGTGCTCCATCCACTGGCGTTTCTGCTGCTCCTTGAGCCGCTGGATGTTGGCCTTCTGCTGGTCGCGCACGCGCCGGGGGTCGTCGGCGACGCCGGTGCGGACGTCCTTGGCCATCTTGGTGAGCTCGTCGCGCAGCGACTTGACCGTTTCGCGGACGTCCTCCTTCACCTCGCGCGCGATGTCGCGCACCGAGGCGGAGATCTCCTGCTCCAGGTCGTCGAGCTCGTCCAGGCGGGCGTTGAGCTCGTCGCGACCCCGGTCGGTGATCGAGAACACCTTCTTGCCCTCGACCACCTCGTGCGTCACCAGGCCCTCCTCCTCCAGGCGGGCCAGGCGCGGGTAGATCGTGCCGGGGGAGGGCGAGTAGACGCCGAGGAAGCGGTCCTGCAGCAGGCGAATGACCTCATAGCCGTGCCGAGGGCTCTCCTCCAGCAGCTTCAGCAGGTACAGCCGGAGCCGGCCGTGACCGAAGACAGGGCTCATCTCTTCTCCCCTTTGAGCAGCGTGACCTCGCCGGAGACGGTCGTCGCCGTCACCGAGGCCATGCCGCCACCCAGCCGTCCGGACACCGACTTGTTGCCCGGGCGGCTCGCGTCTGACAGGTTTTCGAACGTGCTGACCAGCCTGCCGGAGGTGGATCGCATGCTGATGTCCGCCTCCACGTTCTCGGGCAGCCTGACCAGGATGTCACCGGACACGCTGTTGAAGGTCACATATCCGGTCGGGCGCAGCTCCAGATCGGCGGTGATCCGTCCGGACACGGTGTTGGCGCGCAGGCGGCGCGGCGTGCCGTCGGCGACGGTGAGCTCGCCCGAGACGCTCTTGAACGCCAGGTCGCCGTCCATCGCCCGGCTCTCCACGGTGCCCGAGACGGTGGTGGCGCTCACGTCGCCGCTCACCCCGTCGAGCACGATGTCCCCGGAGACGCTCCTGACCTGGGTCGCCTTCTCGAACCCGGCGACGACCGCCGAGCCGGAGACGACTCCCACGTTGACCGTGCACTTCTTGGGCACCGCGAGCGTCAGGACGCTCTTGCGCCGGTCGCGCCGCAGCCAGCCGAGTATGCCCTCCCAGGTGAGGTCTTTGTAGGCGACGCTGAGCTCCCCGCTCTCCTCGTCGTAGGTCACGATCAGCGGAGCGGAGTCGATCTCGGCCACCTCCAGGGTCGGCGGCCCGTCGGTGGCCAGCACGGCCACCCGTCCCGCGACGATCCGCACGTCGAGCGCGGTCACCGAGCCGAACGTCAGCTGCTCCGGCCGCTCGATCGTCCACTGCCGCATGATGCCTGTCCCTTCCGACGACACGTCCACACAAGACACGATATGTCGCGTCTGTCGAAAATTCAAGATGTATCGCGAGTGGTGGGCAATTCACGCCGTTAGTGCTTGTCATCGGTCGTGGCGTCCGGTCCGTCGCGCCGCGTCGCGCAGCGTCAGTCGTCTTCGTCGTCGAGCCGGGCCAGCCAGGTGGCCAGCCGCTCGACCGGCGTCTCGAACTCGGGATTGAGGTCCACGAACTCACGCAGCCGCTCGCCCAGCCACAGCAGGCTGACCTCTTCCTCGCCACGCCGCTCGACCAGCTCCTCGATCCCCCGGTCGGTGAAGTACATCGCTTTCCCTTCATCATTCGCGCAGCCGCGTCGTCAGGTCGCCGGCTGGGGTCCAGGCATCGGCGCGTCCACGTCTGACTTTAGTCAGCAGGCCGCGCTGCTCGAGCTCGCGCGGATCGGTCCGCGCAGTCCGCGGGACGATCTTGTGGCTACGCGCGTGGCCTGCGACGGTGCACTCGGCCATCGGGTGGTGGGTGGCGTGCGTTGAACTCGCCGGTACGGCTGCGCGCCAGGCTTGCCCGCACCTCTTTCAGCAGTAAGCCCCCGCCGGGAACGGCGAGGGCTTACGCGATGAAGCGACTGACTGACTAGCCGAACAGCTCGCTCAAGATCCCCTCAAGCTCGCTGTCGTGAGAGGCGTGCGAGCCGGTCGCGGGCGAACTGTTGGGAGTCCGCGAGACGCGGCGGAGCGCGCGGCCGTTCAGCAGGTCCGGGTCCTCGGCCATCTTGAGCGTGAGGTATGGCCACGGCCCCATGTTGACCGGCTCGTCCTGCGCCCACACCAGCTCGGCCTGCGAGCCGTAGCGGGAGAGCTCGGCGGCGAGCTCCTCCGCCGGGAACGGGTAGAGCCGCTCCAGACGGACCAGTGCGACGTCGTCGCGGCCCGACTTCTCGCGCCGGTCGAGCAGGTCGTAGTAGATCTTGCCCGAGGAGAGCACGACCTTGGTGACCTTGCCCGGCTCGACGATGGTGTCGCCGAGGACCGGCTGGAAGGTGCCCGAGGTGAAGTCGGACGCCTTCGAGACGGCCCGCTTGTGCCGCAGCAGCGACTTCGGCGTGAAGACGACCATCGGCTTGCGCCTGCCCGACTCGACCTGCCACCTGAGCAGGTGGAAGTAGTTGGCCGGAGTGGTGGGCTGCGCGACCGTCATGTTGTCGAGCGCGCAGACCTGCAGGAACCGTTCGATGCGGGCTGAGGAGTGGTCGGGACCCTGGCCCTCGAAGCCGTGCGGCAGCAGCAGCACGACAGCCGACCTCTGGCCCCACTTCTGCTCACCGGACGAGATGAACTCGTCGATGATCGTCTGGGCGCCGTTGACGAAGTCGCCGAACTGGGCCTCCCAGGCCACCAGGGCGTCGGGTCGCACGACGCTGTAGCCGTACTCGAAGCCCAGCGCCGCGAACTCGCTGAGCAGCGAGTCGTAGATGTAGAACTTCGTGGTGCCCTGGTTGAAGACCTTGAGCGGGGTGTGGTCCTCGCCGGTCACCCGGTCGACCAGCACCGCGTGGCGCTGGGTGAACGTGCCTCGCCGGGTGTCCTGGCCGACCACGCGGACCGGGTGGCCGTCGATGAGCAGCGAGCCGAAGGCCAGCGTCTCACCCATGCTCCAGTCGATCGCGTCCTGCTCGACCGCCTGACCGCGGCGCTGCAGCACCGGCGCCAGGCGCGGGTGCGGCGTGAAGCCCTCGGGCAGGTTGAGCTGGGTGTCGACGATCCGCTTGAGCGTCTCGTCGGTGATCTCGGTCGGCGTGTCGTTGTGCGACCACTTGATCACTTCAGCGGGCGGCACCCGCATCGCACCCGCCTCCGGCGGCTTCTTCGCCGCCTCGCGGGTCTCGGTGAACGCCTGCTCCAGCTTGGCCTGGTAGTCGCGCAGCGCCTGCTCGGCCTCCTCCACCGTGATGTCGCCCCGGCCGATCAGCGCCTCGGTGTAGAGCTTCCGAGTGGAGCGCTTGGCGTCGATCAGGTCGTACATCAGCGGCTGGGTGAAGGCGGGGTTGTCGCCCTCGTTGTGGCCGCGGCGGCGGTAGCAGATGAGGTCGATGACGACGTCCTTGCGGAACGTCTGGCGGTATTCGTAGGCCAGCTCGCCCACGCGGACCACGGCCTCGGGGTCGTCGCCGTTGACGTGGAAGATCGGCGCCTGGATCATCCGGGCCACGTCGGTCGCGTAGACGCTCGACCTGGACGAAGCGGGCGATGTCGTGAAGCCGACCTGGTTGTTGACCACCACGTGCACGGTGCCGCCGGTGCGGTAGCCGCGCAACTGCGACAGGTTGAGCGTCTCGGCCACGACGCCCTGGCCGGCGAAGGCCGCGTCGCCGTGGATGAGGATCGGCAGGACCGTGAAGCCCTCCTCGCCGCGCTCCAGCAGGTCCTGCTTGGCGCGGACGACGCCTTCGAGCACCGGGTCGACCGCCTCCAGGTGGGACGGGTTGGCCACCACCGAGGCGGCGATCGTCTTGCCGCTGGGAGCGGTGAAGGTGCCCGACGCGCCCAGGTGGTACTTCACGTCACCCGAGCCGTGCGCGGTGCGCGGGTCGATGTTGCCCTCGAACTCACCGAAGATCTGCCCGTAGGACTTGCCGACGATGTTGGCCAGCACGTTGAGCCGGCCGCGGTGGGCCATGCCCATGACGACCTCGTCGAGGTCGTCGTCGGCGGCGTCGCTGATCACCGAGTCGAGCAGCGGGATCAGGGACTCGCCGCCCTCCAGCGAGAAGCGCTTCTGCCCGACGAACTTGGTCTGCAGGAACGTCTCGAAGGCCTCGGCCGTGTTGAGCCGGCTCAGGATGTTGAGCTGCTCGTCACGGGCCGGGGAGGCGTGCGGCTTCTCGATCCGCGCCTGGATCCAGGACCGCTCCTCGGGGTTCTGGATGTGCATGTACTCGATGCCGACCGTGCGGCAGTAGGAGTCGCGCAGCACGCCCAGGATCTCGCGAAGCTTCATCAGTGGCCGGCCGCCGAAGCCGCCGGTGGCGAACTCGCGCTCCAGGTCCCACAGCGTCAGGCCGTGGGACTGGATGTCGAGGTCGGGGTGCTTGCGCTGCTTGTACTCCAGCGGGTCGGTCTCGGCCATGAGGTGGCCGCGGACGCGGTAGGCGTGGATCAGTTCGATCACCCGCGCGGACTTGGCCACGTCGTCATCGTGCGAGGCCGAGATGTCCTGGACCCAGCGGACCGGCTCGTAGGGGATCCGCAGCGCCTCGAAGATCTCGTCGTAGAAGCCGTCCTCGCCGAGCAGCTGCCGGTGGATCGTGCGCAGGAAGTCGCCCGACTGGGCGCCCTGGATGATCCGGTGGTCATAGGTGCTGGTCAGCGTCATGACCTTGGAGACGGCCAGGCGCGAGAGCGTGTCGGGCGAGGCACCCTGGTATTCGGCCGGGTATTCCATCGCGCCGACGCCGATGATCGTGCCCTGGCCGGGCATCAGGCGCGGGACCGAGTGGACGGTGCCGATCGTGCCGGGGTTGGTCAGCGAGATCGTGGTGCCCGCGAAGTCGTCGACCCCGAGCTTGCCCGAGCGGGCCTTGCGGACGACCTCCTCGTAGGCCATCCAGAACTGCCGGAAGTCCATGTCCTCGGCGCCCTTGATGGAAGGCACCAGGAGCTGCCGCTCGCCGTTGCTCTTCTGGACGTCGATGGCCAGGCCGAGCCCTACGTGCTGCGGCTTGACCAGGGTCGGCTTGCCGTCGACCTCGGTGTAGGAGTAGTTCATCTCCGGCATGGCCCGCAGCGCCTTGATGACGGCATAGCCGATCAGGTGCGTGAAGGAGACCTTGCCGCCGCGTCCCCGCTTCAGGTGATTGTTGATCACAATGCGGTTGTCGATGAGCAACTTGGCCGGGATGGCCCGGACGCTGGTCGCGCTCGGAATGGCGAGCGAGGCGTCCATGTTGGCGGCGGTGCGTGCGGCGGCACCGCGCAGTTTGACTTCCTCGGCGCCCGCGGGCACCGGGGCCGCAGGCTGCTTCGGCTTGACATCGGGGACCGGGGCAGTCGGTGCAGCCTTAGGTGGAGCCGCCGTGGGAGCCGGGGCGGTCGCTGTGCCGTTCGCCGCCTCCTTGGCGGGCATTCTGCCCGGTCCATAATCAGGGTTGTAGTCAGCGAAGAAGTTCCACCAAGCCCGGTCCACAGACTCGGGATCTTGGAGGTACTTCTGGTACAGCTCGTCGACAAGCCACTCGTTCTGTCCAAAGCTTGCCAGCGGGTTTGTCCGCGACGACTCAGACGACACGGCGGAAATCGCCCTCTTCCGCAGATCGGCGTTGATGTTAGAGAACCTGTCCAAGGTTACTCGTCTTGTCCGGCGGCGCGCGCAAGAGACGCCCAGCGGCCTCGCCTGATCCTCTCAAGAGAGTCCGAAGAGGTCACGCCCCCCTAGTCAGTCCAGGGGGTGCCGCAATTATCACTGTTTGGTATCAACAGCTGGGCGGCAGGTTTATTTCACCCCAGACAGCACTCTGGTGCTGATCCGCACCCCCGGGGACAGTTCGGTCAGCAGGTTCGCCAGCTCCTCGCCTGCCTCCTTGAGCTCCTCCATGGACATCGGCTCCAGCCGCTCCAGGATGAAGATCGCGTTCGTGGTCTCCTCGGTGAGCCGGGTGCGCGCCACCTGACGCCAGTTCCACCTGCGGCACGTGACGCCGACGTCGTCGCGCCAGATCACCTCGCCGGGCTCCGGGGCGCCGAGCGCCTCCGCCTCCTCGCCGCCCTCCGCCCTGACCAGTCGCGGCGGGCCGACGTAGTGGTCGAGGTCCTCGCCGCCGATCGGCAGCGCGTGCTTCACGCTGATCGAGTTGTACGCGTCGACGGCCTGGTTGATCTCCGGCAGCGGCAGCCTGCGGGTCAGGGCGTCGACCGAAGGTCTGGTCTTCTGCGGCTTGGCGCCGAACGCGCGGTAGGCGTCCTTCCACGCGTCGATCTTCTCGGCCTGTACGGGCTGCTCCGAGGCCGCGGCCAGCCAGGCGCGGGAACGGTCGTCGGTGGGCCCGTTGCGCAGGCCGTCCGCCGTCATGACCAGCACCGCGAAGTCGGGACGCAGGGCGAAGACCGCCTCGTCCACCCAGATCTCATCAAGCATGTGGCCCAGTTTATTCGTCAGGGAAACCCGCAAAATTCCCTTTGCAAAATTCACTTTGCGGTTTAGCCTTCGTCTATGGAAGAGCAGTTCAAGATCAGCGATCCTCAGGTGCTCAAGGTGGTGGCGCACCCCCTGCGGGTGCGGCTGCTCGGCCTGCTGCGCGGCGACGGGCCCGCGACGGCCAGCGAGCTGGGGCGCAAGGTGGCGGAGAGCTCCGGCTCGACCAGCTACCACCTGCGCGAGCTGGCCAAGTACGGCTTCATCGAGGAGGACCCCGAGCGGCGCGACGGCCGGGAACGCCGCTGGCGGGCCCGACATCAGTACACCTCCTGGGACAACCTGGAGATGGCGGCCACACCCGAAGGGCAGGAGGCCGTCCGGATCATGCAGCTGCGCCAGCTGGAGGCGCTGGGGCGGGCGGTCGAGACGTTCGAGGCGGGGGAGTGGCCCGCCGCGCTGGTCGAGGTCTCCGGGATGAGCGACCATCTGGTGCGGCTGCCCGTCGCGGGCGTCCGCGAGCTGAGTGAGCGCGTCGACGCGCTGGTGCGCGAGCTCGGCGAACGTTACGCGGACGACCCGGGCGCCGTGCCGATGAGCGTCTGGTCGGCGGTCTTCCCCCGGGGGCCGCGGGACGGGCGGGACGGCTGATGACTCCCCGATCCGCGTTACGCCGCTACCTGCTGGTCAGCTTCCTGACCTGGCTGCCGCCCGGCCTGATGAGCGCCGTCATGGTGCTGCTGATGACCGACCGGGGTCTCAGCCTGGCCCAGATCGGGTTCGCCGTCATGGTGTTCTCGATCGTCACCATCGGCCTCGAACTGCCCACCGGCGGCCTGGCCGACGTGATCGGCCGCCGGACGGTCCTGGCGGTCTCGGCCGCGTTCACCGTCGCCGCGCTCGCGCTGATGGCGGTCTCGACCACGTTCTGGATGTTCCTGGCCACCGGTGTGCTCAAGGGCGTCGCCCGCGCCCTGTCCAGCGGCCCCGCCGCCGCCTGGTACGTCGACACGCTCCACGACCTCGAAGGACCGGACGCCGACCTCAAGCCGGGCCTGGCGCGTGGCGGCGCGATGGAGTCGGTGGCGCTGCTCCTGGGCGTGCTGGTGGGCGGGTTCGCGCCGCTCGCGGTGCCGCCGGCGGTGATGATGACGCCTCTGGCGCTGCCGCCGCTGCTGGGCGCGGCGGCCGGGCTCGTACTGCTGGTGACAGTGCTCTTCGCGCTGCCCGAGGCAGCCCACCCGCAGCGCGTCGAGCGGTCGCTCGGGCGGGTGGTCCGAGACGTGCCCGCGACCGTGGCCGAGGGCGTGCGACTGGCGGCGGGCGGACCGCTGCTGCGCCGTCTGATGCTGGCCGCCGCGGCGTCGGGCGTCGCGCTGGCCGGCGTCGAGCTGCTCACCCCCGGCAGGCTGGCGGCGCTGGCGGGCACGGCGGAGCTGGGCAGCACCGGCTATGCCGTCGTGGCGGCGCTCGGGTTCGCCGGCAGCGCGGTGGGCAGCACGATCGTGCCCAGGGTGGCCAGGGCGGCGGGCGGTTCGGTACGCGGCGCGGTGGCGGGCGTCGTCCTGACCGCGCTGGCCATCGCCGCCCTGGCGGCCACGGCGGGCCTCGACGGGCCGGCCGGTTTCGCGGCCACCGGGCTGGCCTATGTCGTCATGTTCGCCGGGCTTTCGGTGGCCGGGGTGCTGTGCTCGGAGATGACGCACCACGCCGTAACGGCCGCCCAGCGCACGACCGTGACCTCGACGAGCTCCCTCTCACTTCAGGCGGGGGCGGCGCTGGCCAACACGACCTTCGGCACACTTGCCGTTCAGGCCGGGCTGTCCGCCACGTGGGCGCTCGCCGCGGGGGTGGTCCTGGCCTCCGCGCTGCTGTTCGTCCGCATGCCCGCGCTCCGGCCGGCAATGCGCTCGCCCCAGTGAAACTGAATGAAATGCCTGTCACCGGCCGTTTCCCGGGCCAGCCCACTGATCGGTAGTAGAACATGGTTCGGGCACAATGCTGAGCATGGCGAAGTTCGTGGTGACTCCATCCAGCGAGACCCAGCGCGCGGCGTGGCTCGGCGGAACGATTCCCGAGGTCGAGCGGGTGCGGCCGGGACTGTGGTCGGTTCCGGTGCCGATCCCGATCAATCCCCTGCGTTACGTGCTGGTCTACGTCCTGGAACTGCCCGACGGGGTCGCCATCGTCGATGCCGGCTGGAACACCGACGAGGCCTACGAGGCGCTCGTCGCGGGGCTGCGGGTCGCCGGGTACGCGATCACCGACGTCAAGGGCGTACTGGTGACCCACATCCATCCCGATCACTACGGCCTGGCCGGGCGGGTCCGGGAGATGTCGGGCGCGTGGATCGCCCTGCACCCCGCCGACGCGCGCCTCGTCCACGATCGCTACGACGACAGCGCCATCGACTCGCTGGTCGAGCGCGAACGGGCGCTGCTGGTCCGGTCCGGGGTGCCCGAGCTGACCCTGGACGAGCTGGCGGGCGCCTCGATGATGATCAGGCACATGGTGTCGATGGCCAAGCCCGACCGGCTGGTCGAGGACGGTGACCGGCTGGACCTGCCCGGCTGGGACCTGCGGGCCGTCTGGACCCCCGGCCACTCGCCCGGCCACCTCTGCTTCGTCTCGCCGTCCAGGAAGCTGCTGTTCTCCGGCGATCACGTGCTGGCCAAGATCACGCCGATGGTGGCCGTGCATCCGCAGTCCGCGCCCAACCCGCTGGCCGACTATCTCGACGCGCTGGCCGCCGTACGGAAGCTGGATGTGGAGGAGGTGCTGCCCGCGCACGAGTACCGGTTCCTGGAGCTGGCCGAACGGGTCGACTACGTGATGGCGCATCACGAGGAGCGGCTGGCGGAGATCGAACGGATGCTCGCGGGCGCCTCCGCCGGGATCTGCTGCTGGGACATCGCGACCGGCCTGACCTGGTCGCGGCCCTGGGAGACGATCCCGCCGTTCATGCGGCGCGCGGCCACCAACGAGACGCTGGCGCACCTGGTGTGGCTGGAGTCCCGGGGGCGGGCGCGGCGGGTGCTCGGTGAGCCCGAGCTGTGGTTCGCGGGCGCCTGACCAGGCGACATTTATTTCATGTAAACCCAGTAGGAAATGTTGACTTCCTGGCCGCGCCTGCGTAGCGTCGCAGGCATGAGCCCGGACCTCACCCGGCGCGCGCATGTCGACTTCTGCCGCGTCGTCAGCGCACAGTGTCACTAATCACGACTTAGTCCCCGTCCCCCTTATTTGAGGACATCTCGTGATCAAGCGTCTTGCTTCCCTTGTCCCTCTTCTCCTCGCCGTCACGGCGTGCGGCACCGCCCAGGGCGCCGCCGAAACCCAGGAACTGCGCTACCAGGGCAGTGTCGGCACCGTCACCTTCCCCGAGCTGGCCGAGGAGCTCGGCTATCTCAAGCCCGTCAAGCTCAAGTGGATCGGCAACACGACCAGCGGACCACAGGACATCCAGACGGCCGCCACGGGACAGAGCGACTTCGGCGGCGCGTTCAACGGCGCCGTGGTCAAGCTCGTCGCCGCCAAGGCTCCGATCAAGGCCGTGATCAGCTACTACGGCAGTGACCAGAACTCCTACCAGGGCTACTTCACGCTCCAGGACAGCCCGATCCGCGGCGCCCGCGACCTGATCGGCAAGAAGGTCGGCATGAACACCCTGGGCGCCCACGCCGAGGCCGTGCTGAAGGAATACCTCAAGCGCGGCGGCCTGACCCCGGCCGAGATCAAGCAGGTCGAACTGGTCGCCGTCCCGCCCGTCAGCACCGAGCAGTCGTTGCGCCAGAAGCAGATCGACGTGGCCGTGCTCGGCGGCATCCTGCGTGACAAGGCGCTGGCACGCGGCGGTCTCAAGGTCCTGTTCAAGGACGTCGACCTGTTCGGCGACTTCTCGGCCGGGACGTACGTGCTCACCGACCGCTTCATCAAGCAGAACCCGAACACGACCAGGAAGTTCGTCGAGGCCACCGCCAAGGCCATCCAGTGGACCCAGACCCACACCCGTGAAGAGGTCGTGGCCGAGTTCAAGAAGATCATCGCCAAGCGGGGCAGGAACGAGGACTCCACCACCGTCGGCTTCTGGAAGAGCAGCGGCGTCGCGACCAAGGGCGGGGTGATCGAGCCGCAGGAGTTCCAGCGGTGGATCTCCTGGCTGGAGGGCGCGGGCGAGATCAAGCCCGGCCAGATCAAACCCCAGGACGTCTACACCAACGCCTACAACCCGTTCGTCTCGGGAGGCTCCTGATGAAGATCGAGTTCGTGTCCGTGACCAAGGAGTTCGCCGTCCGCGGCAGCTCGTTCACCGCTCTGTCCGACATCTCGCTCGACGTGGCCGAAGGCGAGTTCCTCACGCTCGTCGGCCCCAGCGGTTGCGGCAAGTCCACCCTTCTCGACCTGCTCAGCGGCCTGACCCTGCCCACGCGTGGCGAGATCCGCATCGACGGCGTCCCCGTCACGGGTCCGGGGCTCGATCGGGGCATCGTCTTCCAGCAGTACGCGCTGTTCCCCTGGCGGACCGCGGTGGCGAACGTGGAGTTCGGGCTGGAGGCCAAGGGAGTGCCGCGGCGCGAACGCCGTGAGCGCGCCCGCGGCTACCTCGACCTGGTCGGGCTGCGCGGCTTCGACGAGCGCTACCCGCACGAGCTGTCGGGCGGCATGAGGCAGCGGGTCGCCATCGCCCGCAGCCTCGCCTACGACCCCGACGTCCTGCTCATGGACGAGCCCTTCGCCGCCCTCGACGCCCAGACCCGCGAGTCCCTCCAGGAGGAGCTGCTCCGCATCTGGAACAAGACCGGCAAGACCATCGTGTTCATCACCCACGGCATCGACGAGGCGGTCTACCTGGGGCAGCGGGTCGCCGTCATGACGCCCGGCCCCGGTCGTATCCGGGCCGTCGTGCCGGTCTCGTTCGCCTCCCGCGAGGGAGACCTGCGGGCCGATCCGGTGTTCGGCGAGTACCGCCACGCGATCTGGACGCTGCTGCGCGAGGAGGTGACCCCCGTTGGCCAGACCCTCACTCAGCCTCTCGGCCTCCCCGCTTGAGGACAACCACCTCCACCCGTCCGCCGTCACGACCCTCGCGCCGGTCTCTCCCCCCGTGCGTCCCGGCACCGGCCGGCGCCTCTGGGGCGTCGCCCGCCGGGTGGTCAACGCGTCCGCAGCGATCGTCGTGCTGGCCGCCGTCTGGGAGATCCTGCCCAGGGCCCAGGTGGTGGACCCCACCTTCCTCCCGCCGCTGGGCGACGTCCTGACCGCCTGGTACGACCTGCTCCGCAGCGGCGAGCTGGCCGACCACGCCCAAGCGTCCCTGGCCAGGTCGCTGGCCGGGTTCGGGGCGGCCATCGTGGTCGCCATCCCGCTGGGTCTGCTGATCGGCTGGTACCGCCCGGTGGCCGAGCTGCTGAACCCGGTCCTGGAGCTGTTCCGCAACACCGCCGCCCTGGCCCTGCTGCCCGTGTTCGTGCTGGTCCTGGGGCTGGGGGAGACGTCCAAGGTGTCGATCATCCTGTACGCCTGCGCCTGGCCGATCCTGCTCAACACCATCGCGGGCGTCAAAAGCGTCGACCCGCTCCTGATCAAGTCGGCGAGGTCCATGGGGCTCGGGCCGTACCGGCTGTTCCAGAAGGTCATCCTGCCCGCCGCGGTGCCCACCATCTTCACCGGCATCCGCCTGGCCGGGGCGTACTCGATCCTCGTGCTGATCGCCGCCGAGATGGTCGGCGCCAAGGCGGGGCTCGGCTACCTCATCAACTACGCGCAGTACAACTTCCGGGTGCCCGACATGTACGCGGGGATCATCACGATCTCGGTGCTCGGCCTGCTGTTCAACCTGCTCCTCGTACGCCTGGAGCGACGCTTCTCCACCTGGAGGACCACGTGACCATGCACCTGAACGCCTTTCTGATGGGCGTCGGCCACCACGAGGCCGCGTGGCGGCACCCGCTCACCGAGCCGAGCCGCATCACCGACATCCGGCACTTCCAGGAGCTGGCCCGGATCGCCGAACGCGGCAAGCTGGACTCGGTGTTCCTCGCCGACGGCCTCGCCCTGTGGGGAAATGTCCGGCACAACGCGCTCGGCGGGCTGGAACCGCTCACCCTGCTCGCCGCCCTGGCCGCCGTCACCGACCACATCGGCCTGATCGCCACGGTGTCCACGACGTACAACGAGCCGTTCCACGTGGCGCGCAAGTTCGCCTCCCTGGACCACATCAGCGGCGGCCGGGCGGGCTGGAACATCGTCACCTCCGCCGGCGAGGCCGAGGCCCGCAACTTCGGCATCGAACGCCCGCCGCACAGCGAGCGCTACCACCGGGCGGAGGAGTTCCTCCAGGTGGCGAACGCGCTCTGGGAGAGCTGGGCGGACGGAGCGGTCGTCGGCGACCGGCGCAGCGGGGTCTACGCCGACCTCTCCCGGGTCCGGCCGATCGACCACGTGGGCACGCACTTCAAGGTCCAGGGCCCGCTGAACGTCCAGCGCTCGCCCCAGGGCCGCCCCCTCCTCGTCCAGGCCGGGTCGTCGGAGGACGGCAAGGAGTTCGCGGCGAGGTTCGCGGAGGCGGTGTTCACCGCGCAGCAGACCCTCGAGGACGCCCAGGAGTTCTACGCCGACCTCAAGGGCAGGCTCCCCGCGTACGGCCGCCGGCCGCAGGACCTCAAGATCCTGCCCGGCGTCTCGCCCATCATCGGCTCGACGGAGCGTGAGGCGCTGCGGCTGGAGAAGGAGCTGGAGGACCTCATCGTCCCGGCGTACGGCGTGCAGCAGCTCTCGAACATCCTCGGCGTCGACCTCACCGCCCACCCCTTGGACGGCCCGCTACCGGACATCCCGCCCAACCCGGACGGCCAGCAGAGCCGCATCAAGCTGATCAAGGACCTGGCGGCCCGTGGCGACCTGTCGATCCGCGAGATCATCGGCAAGCTCGCCGGCGGCCGCGGTCACCGGGTCGTCGCGGGCACGCCGGAGCAGATCGCCGACCAGCTGCAGGAGTGGTACGAGAACGGCGCGGCCGACGGCTTCAACATCATGCCCCCGCACCTGCCGGGCGGCCTCGCGGACTTCGTCGAGCAGGTCGTCCCCGAGCTGCAGATCCGCGGCCTGTTCCGCAAGGAGTACGAGGCCCGAACCCTTCGCGACCACTACGGATTGGCCACCGCCTCATGAGCATCGTCACCGTCGTCGGCAACCCGCGCTCCGGATCGCGCACGTTGGGGGCGGCGGTCGCGGCCACCGACGCCATCGCCGCCCGGCTCGGCCACACGGGTCCGAGGGACGTCATCGACCTGTCGGCCCTGGCTCCGGAGCTGCTTCTTCCGCGGAGCACCGCGAATGTGGAGATCGCCCTCGAACTCCTCACCAGCGCCTCGGTGGCCGTCGTGGCCAGTCCCACCTACAAGGCGACCTACACCGGCCTGCTCAAGGCGTTCCTCGACCGGCTGCCCCCGAACGCCCTGGCCGGCACTGCCGCCCTGCCGATCCTCGTCATGGGCGACCCTAAGCACGCCCTGGCGGTGGAGGTCCACTTCCGCCCGCTCCTGGTGGAGCTGGGCGCCTTCGTCCCCACCCCCGGCCTGGCCCTCCTGGAGTCGGAGCTACCAGGAGACGACGGGCCCTTGGCCCGCTGGGCGGATCAGGTCGTGCCGCAGATAACGGTCAGGCAAGGAGCGTTCAGGGAAGGAGCGCTGAGATGACCATCTCCCTGGACCGCGACGAGTTCCGCACGGCCCTGGCCCAGCACGCCGCCGGAGTGGTCATCGTGACGGCCAGGCCGGAGGGTGTCCCGGTGGGCCTCACGGCGACCTCGTTCTCCTCGGTGAGCCTTGATCCGCCGCTGGTCTCCTTCTACGTCGACCAGTCGTCCACCACCTGGCCCTGGCTCCGGCTGGCCGACCATTTCGCGGTGAACGTCCTGGCCGGCCACCAGCACGACCTGGCCACCCGCTTCGCCCGGCGCGGCGTCGACCGTTTCGCCGCACCCACCCGCTGGCGTCCCGGTCCGCACGACACGCCGTTGCTGGAGGACGTCTCCGCGCATCTCATGTGCGTTCCCCACACGACCGTGGAGATAGGCGACCACACCCTGGTGGTCGGTCTGGTCACCGCCGCCCAGACCACCCCGGCCCGCCCGCTCCTCTACCACCGCGGGCAGTACGGGCGCTTCCTCCCGCACAACTGACCGCAGGTGGCCCGTTCCCCGCCGTACGTGGCCCGCCTAACGGACGCGGACCCGGTCGCGCGCGGTGGGGAGGGGAAGATCAAGCAGGGTGCGGATGCCGGGCGGGGCGGTGCAGACGGAGGGGATGGCGTTGATGGCGTGGGCGGCCGCGGCGGCCAGGCCGTGGGAGACCTCGTCGATCGACATGGTCATCTGCGGCACCCCCTCGATGTGGATCGCGAAGCCCGGCTCCGGCCAGCGTTCCACCTTGCCGGCGTCGGCCTTGTAGATCACCTCGACCGTCATGAACGGCCGCCCCCGCACCAGCCCCGAGAACACCCAGCGTGACGCGCACACCGCGCCCTCCTCGACCCGGCCGGCCGCGATCTCGAACTCCCGCCCGGCCACCTCGAACTCGTCGCGCTCCTCCACCTCGTCCAGCCGCACGTCGAGCGCGTCGGCCACGAGTTGCACGCTCTCGGCGAACAGCGAGCGCTGGAAGGTGCGGAACGGCCGGACCGCCGCGGCGTAGTCCTTGGCCGTGCGGGTGAACCCGACCATGTCCACGACGACCTGGCGCGACGGGTGGCCGCGGAAGTCCGACGACTCGCGCACATAGATGTGGTCGACCCGGTCCGACAGCCCGGTCAGCGCCAGCGGCAGGAAGTCGCTCATGAAGCCCGGGTTGATGCCGGTGCCGTGGAGCGTGGTGCCGCCCTTGTCGCAGGCGGCCTCGATGCGCTCCACCACCCGGGGGCCGTACGACTTGGGGTAGACGAAGCCGGTGGTCGTGATGACGTTCTTGCCCGCGGCGAGCAGCGCGCAGATGGTCTCCAGGTCCAGACTCCGGTCGGGGCCGAAGTAGAAGGACGGCAGCGGCATGTGCAGCACGCAGTCGGCCTCGATGGCCATGACGCGCTCCGGGTCGGTCGTGCAGCTCACGCCGGCGTACGGCAGGCCGACCAGCTCGCCGGCGTCTTTGCCGATCTTGTCATGGTCATAGACGAGGACTCCCGCGAGCTCCAGCCCCGGCCTGCTGAGCACGCTGCGCAGCGCGTAGCGGCCGACGGCTCCCGTGGCCCACTGAACCACGCGAAGGGGCGCGTTTACCGGCATGTCCGGCCTCCGAAGGCCCGGTGGAGGGCGGACAAGCGCTGGGGTCGCCGCCCATGCGAAGCCCAGAACTCTAGCAGAGAATGAACCTTCCGATCACTATCCGCGACGATCAGTCGTAGTGCGGCGGACTCGGGTTATTGTGCCATGACTAGAACGTTGTTCTCCTGCGCTGGAGGTTCGATGCTTCGGTTCGATGACAGGGTCGCGATCATTACGGGGGCCGGGCACGGTCTCGGCAGGTCGCACGCGCTCCTGCTGGCCGAGCGGGGTGCCAAGGTCGTCGTGAACGACCTGGGCGGCGCGCTCGACGGCACCGGCGCCTCCGCGGGTCCCGCCGCCGACGTGGTCGAGCTCATCACCAAGAACGGCGGACAGGCCATCGCCAACGCCGACAACGTGGCCACACCGGAAGGGGCCAGGGCGATCGTGCAGGCCGCGGTCGACGCGTTCGGCAAGATCGACATCGTCGTCAACAACGCGGGCATCCTGCGTGACAGGTCGTTCGGGAAGATGGCGGTCGAGGACTTCGACAGCGTGCTGGCCGTACACGTGCGCGGCTCCTACCTGGTCAGCCAGGCCGCCTACCCGTACATGAAGGAGGCCGGCTACGGCCGCGTCGTCAACACCTCCAGCCCGGCGGGCCTGTTCGGCAACTTCGGCCAGGCCAACTACTCCACCGCCAAGATGGGCCTGATCGGCCTGACCAAGACGCTCGGCATCGAGGGCGCCCGCAACGGCATCAAGGCCAACGCCATCGCGCCGATCGCCTGGACGCGGATGACCGAGTCGCTGCTGCCGGCCGAGTTCGAGGCCAAGTTCACCCCTGAGCGGGTCAGCGCGCTGGTGGCCTACCTCGTGCACGAGTCATGCGAGCCGAGCGGCGAGGTGTTCAGCGTCGGCGGCGGCCGGGTGGCGCGGGTGTTCGTGGCCGAGGGGCCCGGCTGGAAGTCGGACGAGCTCACGCCGGAGTCGCTCGCGGACAACTGGGCGGCGGTCATGGCCGAGCAGCCGTACGTGCTGTCGGCGGCTGATTCGATGAAGGCCATGCTCTAGGGACGCCGGAGGCTACCTGCCGTCGGGCAGGTAGCCCCGCTCCGCGTTCGTCACAGCCGCTCGACGTTGGGCCCCCGGCAGCGGTTGCGCGTGTCGAAGACGAAGGCGCTCACCTGCTCGACCATCTCGTAGTCAAAGCAGTCGTGGTCGGTGAGGATCAGCACCGCGTCCGCCTGAGCGAGCTCCTGGCGCGTGGCGTCGACGATCGCGATCCCCTGCGGCAGCAGGAAGTGGTCCACGTGCGGGTCGGCGGCCCGCACATCCGCGCCCAGCTTGCGCAGGGCCCTGGCCACCTCGATCGCCGGTGATTCGCGGCAGTCGCCCGCGTTCTTCTTGTAGGCGAGGCCGAGCACGACCACTCGGCTGCCCTTGATCGACCTGGAGCGCTGGTTCAGCGCGAGGGCCAGCTGGTGGATGACGTGATCCGGCATGTGGTCGTTGATGTCATTCGCCAGCTCCACGAACCGGAAGTTGTGCCCCAGGCTGCGCTTGACCTTCCACGACAGATAGGACGGGTCGATCGGCAGGCAGTGCCCGCCGACGCCCGGGCCCGGGGTGAAGCGCATGTAGCCGAACGGTTTGGTGGAAGCCGCGTCGATGGCCTCCCAGACGTCGATCCCCAGCTGTCGCGCGAAGATGGCCAGCTCGTTCACCAGGGCGATGTTGATGTGCCGGAAGGTGTTCTCCAGGAGCTTGCTCAGCTCGGCCACCTGGACCGAGGAGACGGGAACGGCATCCCGCACGATGCGCTCGTAGAAAGCCTGGACTCTTTTCAGCGAGGACTCGTCGATGCCGGACACGATCTTCGGGGTGTTCTCCAGCCGCCAGCGGGTGTTTCCCGGGTCGATCCGTTCGGGGCTGTAGCCGAGGTAGAAATCCTCGGGCGCCTGCAGTCCGGAGCCTTCCTGAAGCAGGGGCAGGAGATATTCCTCGGTGGTTCCGGGGTATGTCGTGGACTCCAGCACCACTGTGGCGCCCGGCCGAAGGAGCGGCGCGATGGATTGGGCGGCCGAGGCGATGTGCCGGAGATCGGGCACGCCCTCGCGAAGCGGCGTCGGCACGGTGATCACACAGATGTCGAATCTCTCGGCGTCGGCGTAATCGGTGCTGGCCAGATAGCGGCCACAGCGGTGCGCGGTGGCCAGTTGGTCGTCATCGATGTCCTCGACATAGGACTCACCGGCGTTCAACCGCTTGATCCGCCACTCGTCCACGTCGATACCCACGACGTCGAATCCCGCGTCGACCGCCCGCATCGCCAAGGGCAGGCCGACGTACCCCTGTCCGACGATCACCAGCTTCTCTCTCATATCAGGACCCCCGTCACTTAGAGATGAGATACGACCGACTGTAGGAGCCCAGCATTCTCATATCCTGATTCGACGGCGGCCCCGGCGTGTCGTCTTGTGTCCGATTCCGGCGCAACCTCCAAGCGTTTGACCGCCTACGGCACCGGCAAACCTGAAAACCCCGCCAAGGACCGGCAAGAACATCGCTGTACTTGGGCTTTGGCCCATGTCCAAGGCATCGGCGTCGTCAGACTTGCGCGCATGGCCGAAGCCCCACCCTCTCTGCGTTCCGCGCTGCCCGCCGAACCTGTGCCCGGCACAGAAGCGGACGGAGCACGGCCTCAGGGAAAACGCGCCGCCTCACGCCGGCTACAGAGAAGTCTCTCTCCGTGGCTGCCGACGATGGCCGTGATCGCCTGTGTCGGTGGTGTGCTGGGGTCCTATGGGGTGTCCGTCAGGGACCTGGCCTTCTTCAGCGGCTATGTCGCGTTGGGCATCGCGCTGCCGGGCCTGCTGTGGATCCGGGTCCTCTACCGGCGTGCGCACACGCTGCCGGAGGAGATCGCACTTGGCGTGACGCTCGGCTACGCGCTCGAGATCCTCACCTACATACCGGCCCGTGCGCTCGGGCAGCCCTTGCTCGTCGCGGCATGGCCGATCGGCACCTATGCGGTCTTCTTTGCCGTCCCCCAGCTGCGCAGGCGCTGGAAGGGCGCGTCCCGCGCGGGCCGGACGCCGCTGTGGTGGTCGTGGTGCACCGCGCTGGCCGTGATCTACCTGATCGGGTGGATCGCCGTCAACTTCTACCGGACCCAAGCCCTCACCTGGCCGGCGATCGGGAGATCGTACGTCGACATGCCGTTTCACCTGGCCCTGATCGGCGAGTTGAAACACCACATGCCTCCCACAATGCCCGGGGTCGCCGGAGAACCCCTGGGGTACCACTGGTTCGTCCACGCGCATATGGCGGCGGCCAGCTGGATCACGGGAGTGGAACCACGGGTGCTGCTCTACCGCCTGGCCGTGCTGCCCATGCTCGCCGCGCTCGTTGTGCTTCTCGGGCTGGTCGGCCGGCGCGTGACCGGCTCGCGGATGGGCGCGCTGGCCGCAGTCGCGAGCACGATCCTCATCACGGCGCCCAGCTTCTACCTGGGTACGGCCACCGGAGTGTTCTCCTGGAGGGCCATACAGTCATGGGTAAGCCCGAGCCAGACTTTCGGGGCCCTGCTCTTCGCCCCGATCGTCGTGCTGCTCATTGACCTTCTCGGACGCCGGCGGCAGCCACGGGGCTGGTGGGTGGTCCTGGGAATCATGCTCGTGGCGGTCATGGGGGCCAAGGCCACCTTCCTGCCCTTGCTCGCGGCCGGGCTGGTGATGGTCGTGCTGGTCGAGGCGGCCAGATCGTTCTGCCTGCCTCGTCGAGCACTCGCGGCGCTGGGGCTGACCGCGACGTGCCTGCTCTTCGCGGAGTTCGGGTTGTTCGGCGGCGCGCGGCAGGGGCTCGTCGTCGACCCGCTGTCGATCATACGTGTGACCTTGAGAGACCTGACCGGCGCGGGCGACGCGGCCGAGGTGTCGACGGCCTCCGTGCTCGGCGTCACCCTCCTGTGTGTCCTGAGCGGGGTCATAACGTGGTGCGGAGCCCTCGGGCTCCTGAGTCGGCCGCGGTTGCTCGCGCAACCCGTGGTGGTGCTCGTGCTGAGCATGAGCGCGGCCGGTCTCGGGGCCGCGCTCCTGCTCGGCCATCCGCATCTGTCACAGGGGTACTTCCTGCAGGCGTCCTATCCCTACCTGGCGATGATCGCGGTCTACGGAATCGGCTGCATCGCCCGGCGGGCGGGAGTGACGCTCCGGGCGATGGTGTTCGCGGCCGGCATCGGGGTGACGGCTGTCTACGTCATCCGGATGCTCTGCGCTGTCAAGGTTCCCCTGGAGGCAGGGGAGGACGAGACCGTCCTGTATCTGCCTTATCTCGCCCTGCTGGGCGTCGTCCTCCTGGGCGTTCTGGTGATGCGTGCCGCCCGCCAGAGCAAGCTTCGTATCTGTGCTCTGGTGATCTGCATGGTCACGGCCGCGGGCACGCCCGCCGCCTGGTTCGCGAATGTCATGCCCGACCTGTACGGGAGCCAGGCGGCAAGCGTACGGGACCCGTACGGGACCGCGCCTGCCCCGGCGATTCCCAAGGGCGCTTTCGCCGCGGGGAACTGGCTGCGCGCCCATTCGGATCCCGACGACCTCATCGCCACGAACACGCACTGCCGCTGGGGATACGAGAGCCCATGCGACAGCCGCGAATTTTGGGCGACCGCACTGAGCGAACGACGTGTGCTGGTCGAAGGGTGGGCCTATACAGCGACCAACATGGACAGCCGGAGCCCCGGGAAGGTGAAGGAGAATCTTCCTTTCTGGGATCGCGAGCGAATTCGGGCCAACGATGCGGTGTTCCAGGCGCCCTCATCGGACGCGGTCCGATACCTGCGTGACCATTATGGAGTCAGGTGGCTATTCGTGGACGAACGTCGGATGAGTGCCGGCGTCGACCTCTCAGCCTTCGCTCAGCTCCGTTTCCGCTCTGAAGACCATGCCGTTTACCAGCTGTCGAACATGACGTAGGTGGGGATCCGCGTGGCTCCAGGTTGATCGCGGGTCGGGTCGTCCGATGCCGTGATCAGCGTGGCCCTGAAGTGGTTATGGCGAGTATTCGGGGCGTGTCGGTTCTTGCCGCGAAGCAGGGGCTCCGGGACGGTGACGATATGGATTTCCGTGAGATCAAACTCGCCGATCTCAGGCGCGGCAATATTGCCGAAAATCGGGTATTTCATACTAATATCTGGTTTAAGAGCATCAACAACACCAGATATGCTGAGCTGTTGCCCATTCTGGATCGGGTGGACAGTCTCATGCTGCGCTGCACTGACAGGAGAATTATTCGCGGGATTCAGTTCCGCGCGTTGAATCGTTCCATCGGTGCGCACGGGCGCCTTCTCTTCCAGCAGGCCGCCAGGCGTTACAGATATGGATTCATCACCAACACCAGGCACATTCCATTTGCTGCGTTTCCTGTCGTGGTGGACATGGACGATCCGTACTTCACCGAGGACGAGGTGCGGACTCTGCGATCTTCTCGGCAGATAGCCGCGCTTGTTGTCACCAACCAGGCGGCCGCCGACCGTTACCGCGAACTGGGTGTGACGTGCCCGATCCACGTCATCGGCCACGGCCTGCGGACGGTGGAGCCCGATCCCGGAGTGCTGGAGGACGTGCGGCACCACAAGAAGCCAGGAGAGCTGACGGTGGGCTACGCCGCCGCGTGGCATCTCTGCGACCAGGATCGTGGTCCTGATCCCATGTACAACGTGACGCACCTGGTTGAAGAGGTGTGGCCCGGAGTGGTGGCCGCTTGCCCGCAAGCGCGCCTCTGGCTGATCGGTGGGGTCGGCAAGGTTCTGGGACGCAGGCTCGCGGGCCGGCCGGACGTCGAGCTGGTGGGACACGTACCCGCTGAGCACGTTCCCGCCTATCTGACCGCCTTCGACGTGGGGCTCTATCCTCGCCGGATCCAGCACGAGCGATCCTCGGTGAAGGTGGCCCAATACCTGGGATGCGGAGTCCCAGTCGTCGGTTACCGGAGCGTTCCCACCGAGCTGATCAGCGGTGCCGGATCAGGAATCATCGTCGACTCTCCTGAGGAATTCCTGGCGGCGCTGGTGCGGCTCCTGCGAGATCCGGCCCTACGGGCTCAGCAGTCCACCCGTGCGCGTGCGGCGGCGCGCCAAGTGAGCTGGGATGTTCTGGGCGCGAGATACCGGGCACTGCTCGAGGACGTTCTTCCCCAGTAGGGCGAGGCAGCGCCGCCGAGGAGATGACGGTGAAGAAGAGCAGGGTGAGCATCGAGCCCCCGTAGAGCGGTGTCTCGGTGAGCGAGATGGCCAGGACGCCGGTCAGGAAGAGGTACGCGGAACCATCGGTCCGCGAGGTCTCGACGGACAGCAGGAGAATGTAGGCCAGGAACAGCAGGATGCCGACGAGCCCCGTGGCCACCCCCAAGTGGACCCAGAGGTTGTAGACGATGCCGCCGTTGAGGTGGTCGAGGACCGCCCAGCCGTGGCCGGTGAGGGGCTTCTCGCCGAACTGCCGCAGGCCCACCGCGATCGCTTCCGCTCGGAGCTCACCGGACTCCTGATTGAGATCCAGGACCGTGGTGAGCCTCGGTACGACGAAGAGTCCGATCGGTGCCAGGACGAGCGGCAGCGTCACGGGTACGTACCATCGCCTCGGCAGCGCCGTCGCGACCAGCACGACAACGAACGCGAACCAGATCGACCTCGTCTGAGTGGCGGCCACACCGAGCACCAGCAGAGGCCGGATCAGGATCCGGGCGGGGAGCGGCAGTGCCTTGATGGGCCTGAAGATCAGCGCTGCCAGCAGAAGCGCACCCGCCTGTGCGGGGTCCGCCATGAGACTGCCCCAGAGGCGGTCGGTGAGATGTGGCAGATGGACGACCATCTGGTAGACGGCCAGCCCCAGCACCGCCCAGAGCAGGCCACGTCGTGCTGCCGGACTGTGCGTCAACCCGACTCCCACAGCCGCGTACAGCACGAGGTGAACGAGCGGCCAGAACGTTCCCGCATGAGCCGGGGTCACCACGGCGGCCCAGGCGAAGAAGGCGACGAGGGCCGCCTGGGACGGTGCGAACCGGATCTCCACGATCGCGCCGCTGACGGCCAGCCGTACCAAGTAGGCCATGGCGATCGCGTCACACACCTTCAAGTCACCGACAAGGGGCAAGTCCATGCGCATGATGCACACCATCAGCGCGGGGAGCGCGGGAAGCGGGAGGATCAGCAGAGCCAGCACCCAGATCGCGCGCCCCGTCATGGCCTCACCGAGCTGGTCGGCGGCCAGCCCGGCGAGTGCCACGGCAGCTCCGAGCAGAAGCCTCGCGAGTGTGACGCCTGGCATTCCTGCCGGGCGAGCGGCCTCAATCATGGCAAACCACCAGTCTTCGAAGAGCGAGGAACCAGAACGCGGATCCGATCACGGTCAAGGCCAAAGATCCCCAGCCGAAGGCGACTGCCGTGGCGATCGGCTCTTGAGCGATCCGGGCGGCGAGGAGCAGCAGCCCGAGACAGAGGAGTCCCTCAATAGTGAGAAAGGCCAGCCGCCAACCCGGCTTGCCGAGGGCGAGCGGAAGCACCTTGGACCAAGACACGCCCCCCTTCACGCAAGCTACGGCGAGGAGCAGCAGGGCGGCGATGCTCGTCTGCGCGTACGACGAGCCGTAGGCCAGTCCGAGCACGGGCCCGGCAAGCGGGATCGCGAGGACGAGCGCGCCCGCCCCTAGGGTCCCCAACGTCAGACTCGACCGTGTCACGTCGGTCTTGATGCGCCGAGCTTCGCCGGCCGCCGCCGCCTCAGCCAGCCGGGGTTGCAGCATCGAGGCCACGGGACTGATCAGGCTCGTGTAGATACGGGCCGGGGCCGAGGCGATCTTGATGATGGTGACAAGCGCGGGGTCGCCGACCACGCCCGCCAGCACGAGGAGACCCGACTCCGAGGCGGCCGCCACCGAGGTCGCGGTGGACGCTTTGGCGGAGAATCTCACCAGGCCGGTGGGCAAAGCGGCACCCGGAACGGGTGGCCCGTACACGCTGTGGACGGACCTCAGGGCCCCCCGGGCGAGCACCACCGCGGTCACCAGCGCACCCGCGGCCTGACCGGCGAGATAGCCGACCGGCCCGCCCGCGAGCAGACCGCCGAGGGCGAGCAGGCACAGCAGAGCGGCGCACCACAGCCGGACCCGCCCGAGCCGCTGCAACCGTCCGGTGAGAGCGAAGGCGGCACCGGCCGACCCGGTCGAGGAGGTGGCGCCGGCCGTGACGATGGCGAGGGTGAGCAGCACCGCGAGATCACCGGAAACGCCGCCGATCAGGTACGCGGCCAGCGTGAGCAGCAACCCGACCCCGCTCGCGCCCGCGCCGATTCCCACGTCCCATCTGAACAGTCGGCCGAACAACGCGGCACCTCCCCCGTCGCGGGACCGCTGGAGCGGCACGTACCGTTGCGCCGCGTCCTCCAGTCGGGGGTCGCACAACAGGAACCAGACAGACGCCAGCGATTGCGCGGAGATCACCTTTCCGGCTTCCGCCGCCGAGGTCGTCCGCACCAGCGCGATCGTGCTCAGGACGGACAGGATTCCCTCGCCCTGGCTGCCGACGGCGAGCGAGACGAACGTCCGCAACTGCCGCCGCGCCGGCATGCGCGCGTGCCGGACCATCGTTTCACGCAAGGATGTCATCATCAGAGGCCGATCTCGTTTCCCGTCACCGGTCGGTCCCGGCGGACATGGCGATGTCCCGGATGAAGCCGGCGAACATGTCGATCATCACGTCGAAGTCGTGGTGTTCCGCGACGTATCGTCGTCCGGCGGCCCCGGTCGACCAGGCGCGCTCCGGGTCGGCGAGGAGCGAGACGATGCTCTCCGCCCACCCGCGCACGTCTCCCGGCGTCAGCAGCGCACCGGTCTCGGGCCGGATGATCTCTCGGTGCGCGGGGATGTCGGAGCAGAGCATCGGCAAGCCGCAGGACATCGCTTCCAGGACCGCCCGTGGCTGCCCCTCCGACCATGACGGATGGACGGCGAGTCGCGCCTGCCCGAACGTGCGGACGACCTCGTCGCGCGGTACGGAGCCACGCAACTCGACATGGTCTCCGACGCCGAGATCGTTGATCAAGCTCTGCAGCCGCGGACGCTCGGACCCCTCGCCGAGTACGACCAGCCGTGCGCCGGGGACACGGTCGACGACGTGGGGCCACGCCCGAATCACACTCGCGTGGTTCTTCACGGGCAGCAGGTTGCCGACCATGACCGCGTGGATGGGACGGAGGCCCGGAGCGGCTGAAGGCGCGAAGAACCGGGTGTCCACTCTGCTCGGAATGTAGGCGACCGGGCGGCGTGTCCATTGCTCGGCCCGGCGCTTGATCCCCTGACGCACGGCGCGGACGGCGGTGGCTCGGCGTACCGCCGCTCGCGAAACCAGGGCCAGCCCGGCTCTCTTCACCACGCCGCCGTACGCGGGGCCCGGGTCGAGTACGTCCCCTTGGATCTGCACGATGTGCGGCGTCCGAGTCCGTGTTCGGGAGAGCTCGACCGCCACGGCGGCGAGCGGGTCACTGGACAGCAGGACGTCGCAGAACCTGGGCAGGCCGTGGTCGATCGTGTGCCGGGCGGCCCGGAGAAAGGCCGGCCGTGACAGGTCAGGGACTCGGTACAGGTGGACGGCGCCGAGCTCGGTGAACCCCGGCTCCGCCGCTCCCGAGGGCACGATGACGCTGTAGGGCCCGCCGAGCCGTTCGGCCAGCGCCCGCGCGGAGCGCAGGTCGCCGTCGTCGGCCCGCAGGTCACGTGTCCAGGGACTCGACACGACCAGAGTGACGGAAACAGGCCTCATAGGATGTCCTCCAGCATGCTGGCGACATGCTGCGGGGAGAACCGCTCCCGGGCTCGCTCCCGCATGCGGACTCCGAGAGCCTCGCGCTCAGAGCTCGTCAGGCGCGCCACCTCAGTGGTCATCCTGATCAACGCGGGCAGGTCCCCGACGTCGCAGAGGAAGGGATAGTCGGGTCCCACCACGTCCGCCGAGCCGCCCGCCCTGGTCGTCACGAGGGGCAGTGCGGTGCTCATGGCTTCCAGGAGCACGCGCGGAAAGCCTTCCTCGTAGCTGGGCATCAGGAAGCAGTCCGCGGCTCCGTACAGTGAGGGCAACTGCTGGTTCGGGACTGGCCCCATGATGCGCAGGTCCGCTCGGCCGCGACCCAGTTGCTCCAGGTACGAGCGGTCGGGTCCGTCGCCCACCACCACCAGCCGGACAGGACGGTCCAGCTCGGCTCGGACGGCGTCGAGATACGGGACGAGCAGCCGCGTTCCCCTCCGGAAGGAGAGGCGGTGCACAAAAAGGAGCACGAACTCGGTGTCATCCCAGCCGAGACGGTGGCGGGCCTCCTGCCGCACATCTGGAGGTAGAGGTGCGAACCGATCGCTGTCGATGTCGTTGTAGAGCAGCCGCATTCGGTGGGCTGGGATCCGCCATCTGGCCCGCATGACCGGAACCATGCTCTCCGGGCCGGTCACGAAGCCGTGCGCGCAGCGGGCGAGCAGCGTGTTGAACAGGTCGTTCCATCGATGCCGCAGCGTTCTGCGCCTGTTGCCGTCGACCATGTCGGCCGTTCCGCTGCGCCACAGCAAGATGCGATGCCGGAAGAGCGGATAAGTCAGAATGAGCACGATGAGCAGGAAGCGCGAATAGCGGAGGAAGTACGTGCGGTAACCGGTGCGCGCGCACCAGCGGACCGCCGAGAACGCGCGGACCAGACGGGCGACCCGGCTCCGGCCGACCGTCGAGATCACCTTGCGCACGCCGGGCAGTCGCGCGGGTGGCGTGCCCCGCTCCACCAGCGCGACCACGTCCATTCTCGCGCCGAGAGCGGCGAGAAAAGCCGGGATGTGCGCGAAGTGCTCGGACTCCTCGGAGGACAGGTGCGGGATTACGTAAACGACTTTCGAGCGGGCCGGGAGCGATTCGGTCCTCATATTCACTCGGTCATCGTGACAATCGAGAGCACACTGCCCGGCTATGGCGCTCCGCGCACCGCCCGATATTTTGCCGTCATTGCACAAGCGCAAAGCTCGATGGCTCGGGATCTGTCCGAGTCGGGGGATGATTTCGGCTTAACGGAGGTTTCCGGAGGATCATCCTGGTTCTCGTTCAGTACGGTGCGTGCTGCCGCTCAAGGCGCTCAGCCGCTGGGGGCGAGATGGTAAACGGCGTAGTCACCGGACCGGAACCGGAGTTCGGCGTAAGCGCCTATCCCGGGACCGGCGCCGATGAGCCCCTCATGGACGAACAACCACCGAACGCCGTAACGGCCGGTCAATTCCTGGATCGACGTCGGCGATGGCGACCGGAAGACCGCGTCGTTCGTCTTGAGGAGGGCGTCATCCCAGAAGGGCTGGAGTTCCGCGATGAGCCCTGGGCGCCAACGAGCGTAGTTGCTCGGGGTGAACGCCCAGCCTTCCACGAGGACGCGCCTTTCGGTCAGCGCGCTCACCCAGAACTGCCGGCTGTCGCATGGCTCGGTCGATCCCCAGCGGCAGTGTTCGTTGGTGGCGATCAGTTCCTCGGGGCGTGAATGCTCGCGCAGCCACCGCCCGGCGGCCAAGGCGCCCTCCGGGATCGCAGACGCCGCCACCGTGGACGGGGTGGTCGCATTGCTGTCACGCGGTCCCGCGAATACCGGCGAGACAATCCTCGTCGACCATGCCGCGGGCAATCCCATGGCGGTGACCATGACTGTCGCGAGCGTTCCCGCCACGACGGGACGACGTCGTATGACCAGGAAGAAAGCGACGATCGCCATGGCGATGACGACCCCGAGAGCGGCATACGGCCGGTGAAGAAGGGTCTCGGCCTGGCCGGGTCCCAGGGGGACCGCCATTCCCCACAGCCAACGGACGAGAAAGACGGTGACCATGGCCGCGACGGTCACCAGCGTGACTGTTCGCCGCGACAGCCGTGCACGCCGGTACGCGACGACGAGCCCGTAGGCGGTCAACACCGCCAGGTACGGATAGCAGGCCCAGAAGAAATGGAGCTGGCTGCGATGGGGATGGCCGAGCATGAGCATGGCCCCGAGCCCGGCCACGCCGATTCCCAGCATGAGAACGACGGGAGGCCGCAGCAACAGCCGTGGCCGGGTCAGCAGCCCCAGCACGCCGGCCCACTCAAGGGTCCAGCTCCACAGGTACAAGCCGGCGATGCCCAGAAGTGAGCCGGTGGAGGCCGCGGCGGAATCGCGTCCGGTCAGGCCGCCCCAGTTGATCCGGGTAAGGGACAACGGATCGACGCTCATACCAAGCCTCGCCTGGCCGAACAGTACGAGCTGGGCGTAGGCGATGCACACCATCGTGGCGCCGAGCACGGCGAGTGTGATCAGGCAGAGTTTGCGGCGCCGGGCGAGCTCCACGACGACGACGGCCGCCAGTCCGGCGGCGAGCAGCGGGAGATAGGTCGCCTTGGCCCCCATCACGGCGGCAAGGAAGATTCCGAGCAACGCCCAGGCCCCCCGGTCGTGGCGGAGCCGGCGGAAGTCTATGAAGAAGAGCACGATTGGAGCGAAGAGCAACGCACCGAAAGTCTGGGTGGGGCTCAGCCACGACTGCACCGGCTTCAACGTGAACACGCCGACGTCGATCCCCTGGTACAGGTTCGGCATAGCCATGAAGATCGTGCCGATGACGGCCAGCAGTCCGCCCGCCCATGAGCTGCTGAGGCACCGTCCGATCATGCCGATGACGACGGCGAGGGCGACCATCATCGGCAACATGCCCAGCCGCAGCAGCAGGATGATCGGATCGATGCCGGTGATCCAGCTGGATGCGGCGAAGTGGGCGTAGACGAACCAGTGGTAGGAGAGCGGCTCGCCGGCCACCATCGGCACGGTCGGTGGCATGTGGTGCCGGAGCTCGCCGATCAGGGCCAGGTGGAACGGCACGTCGAGGTAGGAGTTCGCGAGGGCCGGCCAGACGAGCGCGTTTCCCCTGAAGAAGCTGACCGCGCTCCACAGCACCAGATATCCGGCGACGAGCGTCAGGAAGCATGACCACCAGAGCGGAGCCCGCAACCGGGGCCCGCCTTTCCAGTGCCGGCGCAGCGCCGGCACCCCCACGAAGGCCGTGTACACCGCTGCCGGCCCGGCCAGCACCAGCAGCGGCACCCCCACCGCCCGCGCCCCGATGTAGGCGAACACCTCCAGCGCATACCCCAGGCAGAGGCCGAGCGCGAGCTCCTCCACCAAAGTCCGGCGCCGCCGGTACAACGCCCGCACCAGCAGCACCCCGGGCAACAGCACGGCCAGCACCAGATAGGCGGCGAACACCGCCACATCCCGCACGGAGACGCCGTAGAAGCACAACACCCCCACGGCGAACACACCCACGCCCGCCGCCGGCAGGAACCGCCACCATCCGCGCGCTCCGAACCGGCGAGCAGGGGGCAGATCCGGCTTCACCAGCTCACCGAGCGGTGGTGCGA
Organism: Nonomuraea aurantiaca; assembly: GCF_020215705.1. Taxonomy (GTDB): domain Bacteria; phylum Actinomycetota; class Actinomycetes; order Streptosporangiales; family Streptosporangiaceae; genus Nonomuraea; species Nonomuraea aurantiaca. The sequence goes on from NZ_JAIWNB010000037.1 coordinate 91,500, forward strand.
TGCCGTCGAGATGCGTGTTTCCGAACATGTGCAGCAGTCTGGCCGGATGGCTGGCCATTCCCACTGTTGACGGCCATACCCGGCACGGTATTTGCCAGTCCTTTGCGTACCGGTGGCCGGGCACAGGGGTAGAAAAGGGAGGAAACTAACGACAAACAGTTGTGGCGATGCGACACACTATTGTTGACATTGGGGATCTCGGCTCCTTATCGGCAATCCTGCTACCGTCACGGCATGAGCGATCCGACGAAGTCATCCGATTGTGCGTCGACGATTTCACTGTCGCACGAAAATCGTGCGACAGGTGTGAATCAGCCACCAGAATCACGCCGGGGGCCACGCCACCGATTGCTGGGCGGTCGGTGGGTGAATGCAGTCGCCTGGACAGTCATTGCCATTTCGCCGGCCCTGGTCATGGCGTTTCTCGTGCGACATTACTTCAACGTCGGCTTGCTCGGCTTCACGCCTTCCTGGTCTGACGAGATCGACTACTGGCACCAGGTTGCGACCTTTCGGGCGGTTGGCTTCGCGGGCGGCTTCTACGGCGTCGACGAGGCGCAGGCGAAATTGTCCTTCCTGCACTTCGGCTCACATGGCCCCGCGTTTCCGATGCTCATGGCGGGCATCAGTGCGGTCGCGGGTTGGCGTCCCTTCTCCGGTCCGCTCATCAATATGGGTCTCATGGCAGCGGCAATCTTCGGCTACCTGGCGCTGAGCCGGGCCGGATGGGTGCGAACCGCGCTGACAGGTGCCCTCGTGCTCACGTTCTGGCCCGTGATGCTGTATCTGTCGAGCACCATGCAGGAAACCGTCCAGCAAGCGCTGGCCATCGTATTGGCTGGTGTGTTCTTCCTGCTCATACGCCGCGATCCGCGTGCGAGTCGCACGGTGTTCGCTGCCGGAATCGTCTTGCTCGCGCTGGCCGGCCTGCTCCGCCCCACATGGGCGCTGCTGTTCCTCCCGCTGTTCTTCCTGCGCGGCACGATGCTCTCGGGCCGGCGACTCGTGTGGGCGGCGCTCAAGGCGGTCCCGGCTGTCGCCGCGGCCTTCGGGCTCTGGGTAGCCGCATCAACCCCTTTTCCCGGCTTCTTCTCACAGATGACCGAGCTGACCGCGCGCTCACCGTTGGCTGGAACGAAGCTGCTGATCCTGCACATCTGGACCAATGCCAAAGGTTTCGTCGGGGGTCAATGGCTCGAGCTGGGGTTGCGAGCCGCACTACTGGCGATCGTCGTGTCGGCCGCCGTACTCGTTGTCCGCCATCTTCGGAGAAGCACTGCCGGCCATCACGAAGACCTGGCCGCCGGTGCGTTCCATCTCCTTAACCTGGTCCCTATGTTGGTCATGGTAGTGGTGGTGTACGACGTCTCCGATTGGCGCGACTCCCGGGTCCTGGCCCCTCACGTGCTGCTCTCGGCGCTGGTCGCCCTGGCGCGCTCCGAACGCGTCGTCGTCATCATCACGCTGGTTGCCAACCTGGCCCTTATCGGCGCCTTCGGGCCTGTTTTCTTCGAGCTCCACCAACAGCATTTCTTGCCCGTGGATCCCAATGCCGCCGCGCTCGGCCGCTATATCACCTACAAAGGGGAGGCGCCCGCGTGGGAGAACACGCTCATGGTCGACCTGCCCAATTATGATTCAGGACTCCTGAACGTGCCGGCCGGAGTGGGCCTGACCCTGCGCCTGCGCGGAACCGGCCAGCAGGTTCAGTCGCGCTATCTGCTCGTGACGAAGGAGACCGCGCTGGAGGTCGGCCTGGATCGGCTTCGACTCCTTACCTCGACCGCACGGGGCAGCCTGTATTCGCGAGAGAACTGATCTCAGAGTGTTGACCTCGGCTGTTCAGGCGGATGTCCGGCCGCGCTCTGAACAGAAGCAGGGCACATGTGCGGCGGCGCACGTCCCGCACTGGCCACCGAGATCGACGTGGTGGTTCGCGAGTTGGCCCGGACGCGCGGGCCCGCGTGCCTCGGGCCCGCGCGTCCGCTGGTGTGAGCGGAGGGTCAGCGAGGCTCGTCGGCAGGTGTGCGAATTTCGGCAGATCATGCAGAGGTAGTGAATATGGAAAACATTTCGTAACCTCCGTCACGGCGTCAGTGAAACGTCCGGCGGCGGGTTAGCTTCTCCGACGTGACCAGGCCATCACCGAGGAGCCCGCGATGACATATGGCGACCGCATCCGTGTCATGGAAATCTTGGCGCGCCTGAACGTCGGCGGTCCTGCCACGCAGATAATCGGGCTGCGCGAGCGGCTGGACGCCGATGAGTTCGATCACCGGCTTTACACCGGTCACGTTGACGGTGACGAGACGGACCATCTCCACATGCGGCAGGCGGAGATGGGGGTGCACCGCGTTCCGGGCCTCGGCAGGTCGGTCAAGCCCGGCCACGATGTCAGGGCCCTCGGCTGGTTGATCGGTGCCATGCGGGCGTTTCGCCCACACATTGTCCACACACATACGGCCAAGGCCGGGGCGCTGGGCCGGGCGGCCGCCCGGCTGGCGGGTATCGGCGCGGCCTGCGTGCACGTCTTTCACGGGCATCTCCTGTATGGCTATTTCTCGCCGGCCAGACACCGTCTCTACGTACATTCGGAACGACTGCTCGCCTCCATCTCGGACCGGCTCGTCACGGTTGGCACGCAGGTGCGGGACGATCTGCTCGAGGCCGGGATCGGCAGGCTGGAGCAGTACACCGTGATTCCGCCCGGGGTGGGCCTCGGACCGATCCCTGATCGGCTGGAGGCACGCATGGCGCTGGACCTTCCACTGGATGTGCCTGTCGTCGCGTACGTGGGCCGGCTCACCCAGGTGAAACGACTGGACCGGTTTCTCGCCGTGGCCGACGCCGTGCTTCGCCATTCGCCGGAATGCCGGTTCGTCATCTGCGGGGGCGGCGAGCTGGCACCCGAGATCGAGCGGCGAGGCGGGCTCGCTCCTGGCTCATTCCACCTTCTCGGGTGGAGGAGAGACGTGGAGACGGTCTACGCCTGCGCCGATGTGGTCATGTTGACCTCCGACAACGAGGGGACGCCGATCACGCTCATCGAGGCGGGGATGGCCGGAGTACCGGTCGTCTCCACCCGGGTGGGAAGCGTCGCGGAGGTCGTCAAGGACGGGCACACGGGCTTGCTGGCCGGCACCGACGTCGCTGAGCTGACGGCACACATCCTGAGACTCCTGTCCGACCGAGTCCTCGCACGCCGGATGGGCGAGGCGGCCAGGGAGTGGACGACACAAGCGTTCGGCGTGGAACGACTCGCCGCGGACACACAGGACCTCTATCGGTCACTGCACACCTCATCCCGGCGTCGGCATATCTCAAGGTGAAACAAGACAGGAAAGTACTCGTTACCGATGGTGCGGGAGAGCAATGCTAGAGACCTGTGGATCGACCGGGAAGGGGTGTACCTTCCCGGTGATCGTTTGAGGTCTCACACGCATGGCCGACGCGCCAACGTCGGCTGGGAAGGCACACCCATGCTCACCGTAGTCCCCGACCCCGCCGACGGCGACCGTCGCATGACCGATGGCCTCGTCTCCGCCGCGCTGATCGACGA
>NZ_JAIWNB010000038.1 GCF_020215705.1 Nonomuraea aurantiaca
GCAAGATCAAATTCTTGAAACGGCTCATGTTCGGCCGCGCCAACTACGACCTCCTCAGAAAGATGGCACTGCTGAACTGAGCTGAGATCACCGACCGTGACCGCTCCCCAGCAAATGCACCAGACCCGTTTACCGCTGAAAGTTACAGCCCTGGAGGACGTCACCATCGGAGGGCAACCGGTGCGAGCCGGGGAAGGGCTGATCGCCGGCTTGCCCGCCGGCAACCGTGACGCGACGGCCTTCCCCCAGGCCGACACCTTCGACATCGACCGCGCCAACGCCCGTACGCACGTCGCGTTCGGCTTCGGCATCCACCAGTGCCTGGGACAGGCGCTGGCCCGGGTGGAGTTGCAGGTGGCGTTGCCCACGCTGCCGGACCTGCGGCCGGCGGTACCGATCGAGCAGATCCGCTTCCGGCACGGCCTGACCACCTACGGCGTCCACGAGCTGCCCGTCGCCTGGTAACGCCTGAGCCTTCCAAGCAACCATGGTTGACTATCGACGATTAGTCAACTACGGTTGCTTGCATGCCGGTCGAAGACGTACCCGTTCCCAAGGATCCCGCCGACTCGCTGGCGGCCGTCGTGGCGCTGCGGCTCTTGGCCGATCGGCTGGAGGACGCCGCTGTGGAGCAGGCCATGCGCGCGGGCTGGAGCTGGCCGGACGTCGCCGAGGCCCTCGGCATCACCCGCCAGGCGGTTCACAAGAAGCACGCCAAGCGGCTCATCGCCGCCGGAGTCGCGCTGAGGAGACGACAGTGAGTGCGATCGATCACTACATCAACGCGATCATGGAGTGGGGCGCGGCGGAGGCGCGGGAGGACGGCTCCGCGGCGACCGAGGCCCACCACCTTCTGCTGGCGATGGCGGCCGACGAAGGCACCGCGGCCCACCGTGTCCTGGCCGCGGCCGGGCTCGGGCGGCAGGCGATCCGGGACGCACTCGACCGGGAGTTCGAGCACAGCCTGAGCGCGGTCGGGGTGAGCGTCGCCTCCTTCGACCTCCCCAAGCCCGCCCCCGCCCCCGAGCCGCCGAAGTTCGGCGCTTCGGCGCGGCTCGCGATCGAACGCGGCTACGCCGCCGCCACCGGCAAGAAGGACCTGCGTCCGGCGCATCTGCTGCTCGGCGTCCTGGACACCGAGATCGGCACCGTCCCCCGCGCGCTCGCCCTGGCCGGCCTGGACCGGGTGGACCTGATGGCCCGCGCCCGGGAGGCGCTCGCCGGGAACAGCTGGTAGAGCGCCGCTACGCCTGACCAGGCTGAACAGCCTGACCGGTTCCGGCCAGGCGTTCCTCGACGCCGCCTGATTCCCCTCCCCCTTTCCCCATGGCCCGGCCCGGCCGCAGCCGCCCGTACAGCGACGCGGGCCGCTCGGCTCGGGCCGCGATCTGGCATGCCCTCGCAACGCCTCCCGCCGGCACGCGCGGCAGGCCGAGGCGCTCACTCCACGAAGAAAGGTCATCTCATGACGACGAGCGACAAGGTCGTGCTCGACGTCGGCGGGCTGCGCATGCGCTATGGCTCGGTCGACGTCCTGCACGACGTCACCTTCCACGCCCGCCACGGCGAGGTGCTGGCCCTGCTGGGCCCGAACGGCGCCGGCAAGACCACCACGATCGAGATCCTGGAGGGCTTCCGTACCCGCTCACAGGGCCAGGTCAAGGTGCTCGGCACCGACCCCGCGCACGGCGACGAGCGGTGGCGGGCCCGGCTCGGGGTAGTGCTGCAGTCCTGGCGCGACCACGGAAAATGGCGCGTACGCGAGTTCCTGGCACACCTCGGCACCTACTACGCCCCGTACACCACTCCGCGGATAAAGCGGCCCTGGCATCCCGACGAGCTGATCGAGGCGGTCGGCCTGACCGAGCAGGCCGGCAAGAAGCTCAGGACGCTGTCCGGCGGCCAGCGACGCAGGCTGGACGTGGCGATCGGCCTGGTGGGCCGTCCCGAGCTGCTGTTCCTCGACGAGCCGACCGCCTCGTTCGACCCGCAGGCCAGACACGAGTTCCACGATCTCGTACGACGCGTCGTCGGCACCGGCGAGACCACCGTCCTGCTCACCACCCACGATCTGGACGAGGCCGAGAAGCTGGCCGACCGCATCCTCGTCCTCAATGGCGGGCGGATCATCGCCGACGGCACGGCCGGCGAACTCGCGCAGCGGATCGTCGGCGAGGACGAGGTGCGCTGGCTGCGCGGCGGGCAGCGCTTCACGGAGCGGACCACCGACTCGACTGGGCTTGCCCGCGACCTGTTCGCCCGCTACGGCGACGACCTCCACGAGCTCGAAGTCCACCGCGCCTCGCTGGAGCAGACCTATCTCTCCCTGGTCCGCCAGGCCGAATCAGCCCAGGAGGCCACCCGATGAACCCCGCCACGACCGTGCTGCGCACCGGCTGGACCCGCGGCCGCATCGAGCTGCGGCAGTCGTTCACCAACGGCGCCGACCTGTTCTCCCACTTCCTCTGGCCCGGACTGATGGCGGCCACCATGTTCTTCATCCGGGACCTGCCCTTCGGATCCAGCGGGCTCCTGCTGGGCATGCTGGCGCTGCCGAGCATCCTGGGAATGAACGCCGCGACCGGCATGATCAGCATGAGCCAGCAGCTCACCGCCGACCGCGAGGACGGCACCCTGCTGCGCGCCAAGGCGACGCCGCACGGGATGCCCGCCTATCTCATCGGCAAGGTGATCTCGGTCTCCGGCGGTCTCTTAGCCGATCTGGTCATCTTCCTGGTGCCCGCCATGCTCATCGTCGAGGGCCTGCGGATCGGCCCCGGCTCCTGGCCCACCCTGGCCTGGACGCTGGCGCTCGGCCTGGTCGCGACCCTGCCGCTCGGGGCGGTCCTGGGCTCGGCGTTCACCAGCGCACGCGCCCAAGGGCTCATCCAGCTGCCGTTCCTCGCCGTGATCGGCATCTCCGGCATCTTCTACCCGATCACCGCGCTGCCCGAATGGCTGCAATGGATCGCCCAGGCCTTCCCGATCTACTGGATGGGTCTGGGCATGCGATCAGCCCTGCTGCCGGACCCGGCGGCGGCGATCGAGATCGGCCAATCCTGGCGGCACCTGGAGACCGTCGGCGTCCTCGCGGCCTGGGCGGTGCTCGGTCTGCTCCTGGCGCCGGTGGTGCTGCGCCGGATGGCGCGCGGCGAGTCCGGCTCAACCGTGACGGCGCGCCGCGAGCGCGCCCTGCAGCGGGTCTGATGACACCATGATCGTCACCCCGCCAACGGCGTCGTGCCGAGGCGATAGAACCTCATGTGACCGGGTATGCGAAGCCTATGGGGAAGTACCTCGAGACCGAGTCATTAGGCGACCGCGGATAGCTGGTGCCGCATCCGCGAGGAAACCGAGATCCGGTTCCCTGCCACCACGGCCGCAACTCGACGGACTACTCACCTCGCACTCGCGACGCGACCTCGACCGGACCGCAAGGCCGACCGTCGACACCGTGCTCTTCGGGGCGATCCACTCAGCCCACCCCTGGCATCGACGATGAACCACTCCGGGCGGTCATACCGACGGCCCGCGATGATGAGCAGGAGGTGGGCCCGTGACCGGGGTGACCAGCAGGGTGGCATTGGTGACAGGCTCCAGCAGCGGAATCGGTGCGGCCACCGCGCGCCTGCTGGCCGCGCGAGGGATGCGCGTGGTGGTCAACTACCTCCGCAGCGGCGCGGCGGCCGAGGAGGTCGTGTCCGGCATCGAGGCCGCCGGCGGCCAGGCCATGGCCGTGCAGGCCGACGTACGCGAGGTGGCGGCGGTCGCGAGCATGACCGAGCGGGTCCAGGCGGCATGGGGCGGCATCGACGTGCTCGTGCACAACGCGCTCACCCCGTACGCGATCAAGCCCTTCCAGGACATGACGTGGGAAGAACTGGGCGGCAAGCTCGACGACGAGATGCGTGCGGCGTACGTGGTCACCAAAGCCGTCCTGCCCGCCATGACCGAACAGGGGTGGGGACGCATCATCTATCTCGGTACCGGCCTCAGCCGCCGGCCTCGGCAGGGCATGATCGCGCTGGGCACGGCCAAGGCCGCACTGGTGCAGTTCGCCCGCTACCTCGCCCAGGAACTGGGCCCGCGCGGCATCACGGTCAACGTCGTCGAGCCCGGCCCGGTGGAGGACACCCGCATAGCGGCGGACGCCCTCGACGAGGAGCACAAGCGGCAGCAGGTGGCCGCCACTCCCCTGGGCCGCCTGGCACACACCGGCGACGTCGCCCAGGCGGTCGCCTTCTACGCCAGCGAGGACAACGGCTTCATGACCGGCACCACGGCCGCGGTCGACGGCGGGATGTCCATGTAAGTGATGGTCCTATCGCATCCGCATCCGGCACCCCGTCAGCTCAGCGCCATGGATCCACGGCACGCGCGGACGCGTGGCGGTGACACGATCAAGGGAAGACGTCCATGGACACGATCGATCTCACCTACGTCGGGCGGGGCCTGCACGAGGAGCTGACCGCCTACATCGCCGACCAGGAGGACTACTACGCCGACGAGGGCGTCCACGTCGCGCTGCGCGACGGCTGCACCTGGGACGACGAGCGGCTGCGCCATGGCGCCACCATCGGACTCGGCCGGGCGCTGCTGACCCGGCTGGCCGGTGGCATCCCCTGGGTCGCACTGAATGTCAACACCCACCGCCCGCTGTTCTGGTTCCTCGCCCGCCCCGGCCTGACCTCCCTGGCCGACCTGTCCGGCCGGCGGCTGGCGGTACACGCGCCCCGCACCGCGCCCGGCTGCTTCGCCCGGATCGTCCTGCGCCAGGCCGGCCTCGACCCGGACCGCGACGTCGACACCATAGTCCGCCCGCCCGGCGACTACGGCATGGACCTGCGCCGGCTGAACGACGGCAGGATCGACGCCGCCCTGGTCGGCAGCACCATGGCGCCGGAGGCGATAGCCGCCGAGTACGGCTGGCAGGTGCTGGCCTGGGTCGGCGACCACTTCGAGATCCCCACCGTAGGCGTGGCCGTCGACCCCACCTATGTCCGGCCGGACGACCCCGCGGTCAAGGCCGTCGTACGGGCCCATCGGCGCGCCCTGGAGGTGATCCGCGACGATCCCGACACCACGGTGCGGCACATGGGGACGTTCCTCGGCCGACACACCGCGGAAGAGGTCCGGGCCCACTACGAGACGTTCATCGCACCGTATTTCAACACCGACGGCCAGGCCGACCTCGATGTCGGCGCCACCGCGATCGCCTCGGTCGCCGCCGAACTCGGCGTCCCCGCCACCGTCACCGCGGCCGAGTTCTACCGCATCGCGACCACCACACCCTAGGAGCCCGGCGCTGCCGAAGCGCACGCCCTACCGGGAACACGCCATGAACGCGATCCGCCGAGCCGGCTGATCCGGACACGTGGGTCGTCAGCCAGTCGCTCGTGCGTAGCGGCCGGCGAGCCGGCGCAGGTGCGTGAGGAGTTCCGGCGGTCCGGTGACGTCGAAGTCCTCACCGAGCAGGCCCAGGTAGACGCCGAGGGTCTCGACCGTGTCCGCGCCGGTGTGCAGGACGCAGGTGCGCTCGTCGACGCGTTCGACCGTTCCCACCGCCGGGCTGATCCGATCGGCGACGACATCGGCCGGCGCGTGTACGGTGACCCGCGCCCGGTAGCGCCAGGCGGCGGCGGACACCCGGCGTGACACGTATGCAGCCACGTCGTCGTCGGGCAGGTCGCGTGGTGTGAAGCGGGGGCCGGTCGGGGTGCGAGGCCGGATCCGGTCGACGCGGAAGGTGCGCCAGTCGTCCCGTTCGACGTCCCAGGCCAGCAGATACCAGCGGCGGCCCCAGTTGACCAGCCGGTACGGCTCGGCGGTGCGCACGGTGGCCGCACCGGCATGGTCATGGTAGTCGAAGCGGAGCCGTTCCCGGTCACGGCAGACCGCGGTCAGGGTGGTCAGGATCGACGGGTCGACGCGGGGGCCGGCGTCGTCGCGGGGCACCGGCACCGTGTAGGTCTGCAGGGTGTTGACCCGGCGCCGCAGCCGTGACGGCAGCACCTGCTCCAGCTTCGCCAGTGCCCGCAAGGACGCCTCCTCGATCCCCGCGATGGCGCCGCTGGTGGCGGTCCGGAGGCCGACCGTGACGGCGACCGCTTCCTCATCGTCGAGCAGCAACGGCGGCAGCGCGGCGCCGGCACCCAGACGGTAGCCGCCGGTGGCGCCGCGCGTGGCCAGTACCGGATAGCCGAGGCCGCGCAGGCGCTCCACGTCGGTGCGCACGGTCCGCCCGCTCACCCCGAGGCGCTCGGCGAGTTCGGTGCCGGTCCAGTCGCGTGGGGTTTGCAGGAGGGAGAGCAGCCGCAGGAGGCGGGCGGAGGTGTCCAACATTCCTCCAGGATTCCCGCTAATTAGGATCGGAGTCTTCCTAATGGTCCGGCAGGGTCGATGACATGACCGAGATCCGCGAATTCCGCATCGACATCCCGCAGGCCGACCTGGACGACTTGACCGAGCGTCTGGCCCGGGTCCGCTGGGCCGACGAGCTGCCCGACGCCGGCAACGACTACGGCGTCTCGCTGCAGTACCTGAGGAGCCTTGTCCAGCGATGGCGCGACGGCTACGACTGGCGCGCGTGGGAGGCGAAGCTCAACGCGTACCCGCAGTTCACCACGGCCATCGACGGGCAGAACGTGCACTTCCTGCACGTCCGCTCACCCGAGCCGGACGCCACGCCGCTACTGCTCACGCACGGCTGGCCGACCACCATCGTGGAGTACCTGGATGTCCTCGGCCCGCTCAGCGACCCCCGGGCCCACGGCGGCGACCCCGCCGACGCCTTCCACCTGGTGATCCCCTCGGTGCCCGGTTTCGGCTTCTCCGGCCCCACCGCCGAGCGTGGGTGGAACCGGTACCGGATCGCGAAGGCGTGGGCCACGCTGATGGGCCGCCTCGGCTACGAGCGCTACGGCGCGCACGGCAACGACGGCGGCTCGCTCATCTCCCCCGAAGTGGGCCGCCACGATCCCGAGCACGTCATCGGCGTGCACGTCACCCAGATCTTCTCCTTCCCCTCCGGGGACCCGGCCGAGCTGGCCGATCTGTCCGAGGAGGACCAGAAGAAGGTCCAGTTCCTGCAGTGGTGGCTGGAGAACGGCGGCGCCTACGACAAGCTCCAGTCGACCGCCCCACAGACCCTGGCACACGCGCTGGCCGACTCGCCGGTGGGGCAACTGGGCTGGAACGCGCAGCTGCTCGGCCCGAACCTCGACCCGGACTACGTGCTGACCAACACGATGATCTACTGGCTCACCAACACCGCCGCGTCCTCCGCGCGCCTCTACTACGAGGACTTCCACGCCACCGACAAGCCGGCCGAACCCACTACCGTGCCGCTCGGGCTGGCGAACTTCGCCTGGGACTTCCAGTCGATCCGCCCGTTCGCCGAACGCGACCACAAGAACATCGTGTCCTGGAACGTGTATGACACGGGCAGCCACTTCGCCGCGCACGACGCGCCCGACCTGCTGGTCGACGACATCCGCGGCTTCTTCCGCACGCTCGGCTGACCACGACCGGCTCGGACATGTTCGCGGCAGGTCACCCGCCCGTGTGCGCGAGGATGGCGGCGGCCAGCTCCTCGTGCACCTCGGGCGGCAGGGTGTGCCCCATGCCCGCCACGATCATCAGCCGCGCTCCTGGGATCTGCTCGGCGATGATCGCGCTGTGACCCGGCTTGGCCGGCTCGTGGCTGCCCTCGATGACCAGTGTGGGTGCCTTCACCTGATGCAGGACACCCACCGGCTCGAAGTCGGGCTTGGCCATGGCGGCCAGCCGGTGGTTGGCCACCGCCGACAGGTCGCGGGCCCGGTCGTAGATCCGTTCCTGCAGGCGCCGCGCCGCGTCCTCGTCGAACGGCAATCCGGTGCCGTGCAGCAGGCGCTGCTCGGCGATCATGCCGTCGATCCGCGCGCGCCGGTCCGCCGGTGGCGGGGCGGCCATCAGCGTACGGTAGAAGGCCACGAACTCCGGTGCCGGCTCCGGCAGGCTCCCCTCGGGCTGCGGCTGTCCCATCAGGGCCCGCATGATCACCTGGCCCTCGCCGCCGCCGAGCGGGGAGGAGCCGATGACGGTCAGCGAGCACACCCGCTCCGGCCGCTCCACGGCGACGAACTGGCCGAGCAGGCCGCCCGCCGAGTGGCAGACCAGGTGCGCGCTCTCCAGGCCGTGGTCATCCATAACGCGGTAGACGTCGTTCTTGATGTCATCCCATGTGTACGGCTCCGCCGCGAAATCGACGGTGCCCGACATGCCGGTGTCGCGGTGGTCGTACCGGATCACCCGGCGGCCTCCGGCGGTCAGCCGGCCGACGAACTCGTCCGGCCACAGGACGCCCTGCGACATCGAACCCATGATCAACAGGATCGGCGCGTCTGTCTCGGCGCCGAACTCTTCGCTCCAGAGGTTCACGTTTTGCATGCCTCAAAGCATGTCGTCTTCGGCTACGGGCGCCTTCTGTAGAACTACTAGTCGCGCCAGATCCGTACGGGACCCGATGCCCAGCTTCGGATAGATCTTGTACAGGTGATACTCGACCGTGCGCGGGCTCAGGAAGAGCTGGGCGGCGATCTGCTTGCTCGACAACCCATCGGCGACCAGGCCCGCGATGCGCAGTTCCTGCGGGGTCAGCGCGTCGAGCACGGCCGCGGGCGGGGCCTGCCCGCTCTCGCCCGCCACCCGCAGCTCCTCCCGCGCGCGCCGCGCCCATGGCCGGGCGCCCGCCCGTTCGAACGTCTCCCACGCCGTCCGCAGATGCGTCCGCGCCTCGCCCGGCCGCTGCGTCCGGCGCAGGCGCTCACCCAGCAGCAGGGCCGTCCGCGCCGCCTCGAACGGATTGGTGTGCAGCCGCAGCGCCTCGCCGAAGGCGTCCTCGGACGACTCGACCAGGCCACGGCAACGGGCCAGCAGGGCGTGCGACTCGGCCGTGGCGGCGTGCGTCGACCACTGCTCGTACGCGGCGAGCGCCGCCCGGGCGCCCGCCTCGTCGCCCGCGCCCACGGCGGCCTCGACGCGGTCCGGGGTCGCCCGCCACACCACGGTCGGATGCCCGGCACCCGGTCCTGCCGCGGCGATGGCCGTGAAACGGTCATGCGCCGCCGCGAACCGGCCCAGGCACAGGTCGAGCAGCGCCAGCGCGTACGAGGCGACGCCCGCGCGCAACCCGACCCGGTGGGGGACGGCGATGGCCAGCGCCTCGCGGGCCTGCCGCTCGCAGGGCTCCTCCTCGCCCCGCAGCGCCGCCAGCACCGCCAGGTTGGCCAGGTGCGCCGCCACCGTGTTCTCATACCCGGCCTCACGAGCCAGCTCCAGGCCCTCCTCGGAGACGGCCTGGCTGCGCGCCAGCCGCCCCGCGATGCGCTCGGCCGTCGCCACGAACTCCAGCACGACCGGCAGCTGCCCGCTCATCCCCGAGACCCTGGCCACCCGCCCGGCCCGACCGGCCATCTCCGCCGCCAGGTCCGCCTCGCCCAGGTAGCTGGCCGCGGCCGCCGCCCACAGGTACTCCGCCGCGTCCGCCAGCTCGCCCACCCTGGCCAGCGCCCGCCGCAGCAGGCCCGGCCCGGCAGCGTCGCCGTCCAGCGTCAAGCCGATCCCGGCCACCGTGTCCCGCAAGAACCCCTCAGGATGCGCCGCGGCCCGCCGGCCGAGCTCGGCGATGGCCGCAGTGTCGCCGACATACGAGGCCGCCTCTGAGGCGTCGGCCAGCATGGCCAGGCTCTCACCCGCCGCCAGGATCCGTACGGCTTCGGCGGCGTTGCCCGAGTTCAGCTCGAACCGGCCCCGGAGCTGGGCGATCTCCATGGCGAGCATGGCGTCCCCGCCGGCCCGTTCTCGCGCCTCGGCCAGCAGCGACTCCGCCTGTCCAGGGCGGCCGCCGAGCCAGGCCGCGACGGCGGCGTCTTTCAGGCGGACGGCACGGGCGCGTGGCTCGGGGGTCAGCTCGGCGGCCCTGGCCAGGGCGGTGGCGGCGGCGCCGTAGCCGCCACGGTCACGCGCCCGGTCCGCGGCGGCCACCAGCGCGGCGGCGACCTGCTCGTCCTGCCCCAGGGCCGCTTCTGCCAGGTGCCAGGCGCGGCGGTCGTCCGAGGTCAGCTCCGCGAGGACGGCGTGCACGCGGCGGACGTCGGCGGGGGCGGCCGCCTCGTGCACCGCGGATCGGATGAGCGGATGGCGAAAGCGCACGCTCGTGCCCGACACCCCGGCCAGCCCGGACTCCTCCAGCTCAGCCAGCGCCACCCGCGTGCTCGTACCGGGCCGTACCGCTTGCTCGGCGAACAGCCGGGCGGTGGCGCGCAGGACCAGGTCGAGGTCGGCCTCGACGGCGGCGGCCAGGGCGACCAGCCGAGCAGGGGCGGACAGCGCGGCCACCCGATCACCGAAGAGCCGGGCGCCACCGGGCAGCGGGTCGGGCAGCGGTTCGCGGCCGGCGAGCTGCGCGCGTGTCAGGCGAGCGGCGACCTCGCCCAGGGCGAGCGGGTTCGCGCGGGTCAACGTGACCAGCTCCCGTGCCACCTGGGCGGGCAGCTCACCGCAGCGCGACTCCAGCAATTCGGCCGCGGCGGACTCGGGCAGGCCGGGCACGTTCATCGTCAGCGGTACACCCTTGACAGCAGCGTCCCCGCGCACGGCGAACAGCATCGCGATCCGTTCCGTCCCCAACCGCCTGGCGGCGAACAGCAGCGCGTCGGCCGAAGCCCGGTCCACCCACTGGAAGTCGTCGATCACGCAGATCAGCCCGTCCGGCGCGGCGGCCTCGGCCAGCAGCGAGAGCACGCCGGCCCCCACCAGGAACCGATCGCCGGCACTGCCCTCGGCAAGCCCCAGGGCCGCGCTCACCGCCACGCGCTGCGGCTCGGGCAGCGCGTCGAGCGAGCCGGTCACCGGCCACAGCACCTGGTGCAGCGCCGCGAACGCGAGGTCGGACTCCGACTCGACGCCGGTGGTCCGCAACACCCGCATCGCGCCACCGCGCGCGGCCGCCGCGTCAAGCAGGGCGGTCTTGCCCGCTCCCGCCGTGCCCCGCAACACCACCGCGCCCCCGAAGCCATCGCGGGCCCGCGCGATCACCTCGTCGAGTGCGCTGATCTCCACAGCTCTTCCATAAAGCACGAACACCCACTGTAGGAGGCCCGCATGCCGCCTCGTCCCCTACGACCATGGGTTGACAACGGACGGCCGCATACAACACCCTTTCACTACTCAAATAGTGAAAGGGTGTTTTGTTGATCGAGTTCAACCTGGACCGAGGCTCGGGGGTTTCGACGTACCTGCAGCTCGTTCACCAGGTCAGACAGGCGCTCCGGCTCGGTACGCTGCGGCCCGGCGACCAATTGCCGACCGCCCGCGAGGTGGTCGAGAGCCTTGCCATCAACCCCAACACCGTGCTCAAGGCGTACCGGGAGCTGGAGCGCGAAGGGCTGGTCGAGGGCCGGCCGGGGATGGGGACGTTCGTCCGGCAGGGCATCGCGGGTGCCACGCTCGCCGAGCACACGCGGCTGCGGCGCGGCCTGGAGGCGTGGGTGCGCGACGCCCGCGTGGCCGGGCTCGATCAGGAGGACCTGCGGGCGCTGTTCAATGTGGTCCTGGCCGACGCCGCGAAGGAGGGCGTGGCGTGAGTCCCGCGCTGGAGGCGACCGGGCTGGGGGTCCGCTTTCGCCGCACGTGGGTGTTGCGCGACTGCTCGCTGTCCGTGCCCACGGGACGTGTGGCGGCGCTCGTCGGGCCCAACGGCGCGGGCAAGACCACGATCATGCACACGGCCGTCGGCCTGCTGCGCCCCGCGCTGGGAAGCGTCCGCGTGGCCGGCGAGGCGGCGTTCGTGGCACAGGACAAGCCGCTGTACGACAGCTTCACCGTCGCCGAGATGCTCGCCTTCGGCCGCCGCATGAACACCCGCTGGGACGACACCGCCGCTGCCGGCCGGCTCGCCGGGCTGGGCATCCCGCTGGAGCGGAAGGTGGGCGGGCTGTCGGGCGGGCAGCAGGCGCAGGTGGCGGTCACGCTGGCGCTGGCCTGCCGCCCCGACCTGCTTGTCCTGGACGAACCGCTGGCCAACCTCGACCCCCTCGCCCGCCACGACGTGATGCGCTCGATCATGGCGGAGGTGGCCGGGCGGGAGCTGACCGTGCTGCTGTCCTCGCACGTCGTCTCCGATCTGGAGGAGACGTGTGACTGGCTGATCGTGCTGAACGGCGGCCGGCTGCAGGTCAGCGGTGACATCGAGGAACTGCTCGACGGACATCTCGTGCTCACCGGGCCGGACGGCGCGTCCGCGGCGGGCACGCAGGTGGTGGGCGCGAGCCGTACCGGCAGGCAGGTCAGCATGCTGGTCAGGGGCGCTCCCCCGCTGGACCCGCGCTGGCAGGCGCGGCGCCCCGGGCTGGAGGAGCTCGTCATGGGCTACCTGCGCAGCCCCGAGTCGGCGGCGCTGCCGGGCCTGACGGGGGTGGGCGCGTGATCTGGGTGACGTGGCGCCAGCACCGGGCGCAGCTCCTCGTGACGGCGGGCTTCCTGGCGCTGCTGGGCGTGCTGCTGCTGGGTTCGGCGCTGGAGGCGAGCCGGTACGTGGCCGAGCACGCCCCGCCCGGCTGCCCGGGGCCCGCGGTGGCGTGCGGAGACCTGGCGGCGGCGCTCGGACAGCGTTACAACGCGGCCTACTCAGTGTTCGGATGGATGCCGCTCGTGGCGCCGGCGTTGATCGGGGCGTTCTGGGGCGCGCCGCTGCTCGGCCGCGAGTACGAGCGCGGCACCCACCGCCTGGCCTGGACCCAGTCCGTGCCCGTGCGGCGATGGCTGGCGGTCAAGCTGTCGCTCCTGGGCGGGGCGGTCGTGGCGGGCGGGCTGCTGCTGTCTCTCATGGTGAGCCTGTGGCGGCCGGTGTTCAGGACGGGAGTCGACTCCACGTTCGGCAACATCGGGGTGTTCAACATGGTCGGCGTGGAGCCGGCGGCGTGGTGGCTGTACGCGTTCGCGCTCGGCACCGCGGCCGGCACCCTGTTCCGGCGTACGCTGCCGGCGATGGCGCTGGTCGTGGCCGGGGTGGCGGCGACGATGTTCACGCTGTTCCAGCTGAGCGACCACTACGCCGAGCCGGTGCGTACGGAGCTGTCCGGCACCGTGCTGCTGGATGATCCCGACGCCCGGCTGGTGAGCGCCGCCTGGGTGGAGCCGTCCGGGAGAGAGGTCGCCGAGCCGGTCGGCAGCGGCTGCCCGCGCCGGGTGGACATGGGGCAGAGCAGCAAGAACGCTGAGGCATGGCAGGCGTGCCTGTTCGGCAAGGGTTACCGGTACGCGGTGTACCACCACCCGCCGTCGAGGTTCTGGCGCTTCCAGTGGACCGAGGCGGCGATCCTGACGCTCACGTCGGCGGCTTTGGTCGGCCTGGCCGTACACCGCACCCTGCGCCGCCCCGGCTGACAGGTCCACGGTGGCGGCGGCCTGACCTGAACGGCCTGCCCCCCAGCCACAGCAGCCGCTGATACCCGGCCGCCGACGGTAGCCGCCCAAGTCCGATCGGTGTGGAAAACCGCCGATTCCGAAAACCCCTTGCCCAATGGTCAAGAAACGTTGACCATTGGGCGCATGCCTACCGACGATCCTCCTGAGACGTTCCACGTCACCACTGACGAGCAGCTACGCGCCGTCTCCAACCTCACGCGTCACCGGATCATGGCCGTGCTCCGCTTCGAGCCCGCGACGATCACGCAGATCGCCGAGCGATTGGGTCTTGCGAAGGGAAGTTCCAGCTACCACGTACGGCTGCTCGAACGGGCCGGCCTGGTGAAGGTGGTACGAACACGGAAGGTCCGCGGAGTCACCGAGCGCTACTACGCAATGGCCGCGCGGGCGATCGTGCTGCCGGATCCGGGCCAGGGAGGGCCGGATGTGCTGATGCGGCATGCGGTGGCGGACCTGGAGGCGGCGCCGGTGGATGGCGCGCGGCACGTACGGATGGCGCATCTACGCCTCACCGAGGAGCAGTTCGCGGAGCTGGGGGCGCGGCTGCAGGCACTCGCGGACGAATACCAGGAACTGTCCGATCCCTCGCTGCCGGACGCGTCACTCGTCTTCGCACTGTTCCATCCGGCACCGCGCGAGCAGGCCGAGAGGGACGCCAAGTGAACTCAGACGTTCGAAAGTTGCCGACCGGGTTCGGACGGCTGTGGACCGCGCAGACGGTGTCCTCGCTCGGTGACGGGGTGTCGCATGCCGCGCTGCCGCTGCTCGCGTTGACGTTGACGCGGGATCCGATGGGGCTGGCCGTCGTCACGGCCGCCGGAACGCTGCCGTGGCTGATCTTCGGGGTGCTCGGCGGTGCGCTGGTGGACCGCTGGGACCGTCGGCGCACGATGTGGGTCACGGACGCGGCGCGTGCGCTGCTGCTCGCGGTACCGGCGGCGGCGGCCGCGCTCGACGTGCTGAGCATTCCCCTGCTCGCGGCCGCCGCCTTCCTGCTCGGCCTCGGCGGACTCTTCTTTGACACGGCCGCCACGGCCTATCTGCCGGATCTGCTCGGCCGCGACCCCGTGCTCCTGGAGCGCGCCAACTCCCGCCTGCGCGGCACCCAGACCGCCGCGTCCGGCTTCGCGGGGCCGCCCGCGGGCAGTGCCCTGCTCGCACTCGGGCGGGCGGTTCCGCTGCTCGCCGACGCGGTGTCGTTCGCGCTCTCCGCGCTGCTCGTACGGTCGCTGCCTGCCCTGCCCCGGCCCGTACCGCAGGCCCATGAGTCGCTGCTGCGGCAGGCGCGGGCCGGCGCCTCGTACGTATTCAAGGATCAGTTGCTGCTCGGGCTCGCGCTACGTCCGGCGGTCGGGAACATCGCCTTCATGGCCGTGGAGACCGTACTCGCGCTCTTCGCGCACGATCGTCTCGGCATCGACACCTTCGGCTTCGGCCTGCTCCTCACGGCGGAGGCCACCGGCGGACTGCTCGGCGCGGCCATCGCCTCCTTCCTCGGCCGACGACTCGGCACCGGCACCGCACTGACCTGCACGGCCGCCGTCGAGGGACTCGCCATCCTGGGCCTTGCCGCCGCCCCGAACCCGTACGTCGCCGGCCTCGCGCTCGCCGTCTGCGGCGCGGGCATGGGCGCCACGATGGTGCTCGCCCCCTCCCTCCGACAGGCGATCGTCCCCGCCCACCTGATGGGCCGGGTCGCCTCAACCTCCCGCATGCTCGCCATGTGCGCCGCCCCGTTCGGCGCCTTCCTCGGCGGCTGGCTGGCCACCACCTACGACGTACGCACCCCGCTCTACACCGCCGCCGGCCTCCTCCTCGCCATGACCGCCGTCACGTCGACCATGACCGGCAACCGCCGGGTCGAGGCGGCGTTGCGTGCCGCCGCCCCGGCCGGTGATCCAGATCACCGGGAATCCCGTGAACCCGTTCAGGAGGGCGCCATTTAGGGCTCCGCGAGGTCGTTGAGCCCGTGCTAAGCCCAGCTCGGCTTTCCTCGCCTCGGCCCCCGGAGCCTCGGGCGCCTGGCGCATCGCCGTATCGGTGAGCTTTTCGTGGAGGGGGCCGGACATCAGCCCGCGCGCAGCTCCGCCGCGACCGCCCGCTCCCGCAGCTGGGTGGCCTCCGCCCGAGCCGCCTCCAGCTGAGCACGGGCGTCCTCCAGCCGAGACCGCTCCAGCCGCAGCTCCCCCCGCAACCGATCGCGTTCCTCCACCGCGCCCTCCGCCGTCTCGCGCGCCTGAGCGATCTCCGCGGCGGCCAGCTCCCGAGCCTTCACCGCGTCGTTCAGGGCGACGGCGCGATCCCGCTGCGCCTCGGCCGCGGCACGTTCGGCGGTCTCCGCCCGGGTGACGGCCCGTTCCCGCTCCTGCCCGGCCGCCTCCGCCCTGGCCTCGGCCGCGGCCAGGTCCCGCTCGGCCAGCTGCCTGGCCCGCCTGGCTTCCGTCGCCTCCTCACGTGCGCGATCACGCTCCGCCAGCGCCGCCGCCGCCTCTTTGCGGGCCTGTTCGGCTCGCTCCTCCCCGTCCTTTTCCGCCCGCACGGCTCGGGCTTCGGCCTCCTTCCGCACCTGTACGACCTGCGCCTGCGCCTCCTCCTCAGCGCGTACCACCCGAGCTTCTGCCGCCGTCTCCGCTCGTACGGCCCGCGCCTCCGCCTCAGCGGCACGCCCGTCGGCGGCCTCGACCCGCTCCGCCAGCTCCTGAAGGGCCTGATCCCTGGCCCGCTCGGTCAGCTCCGCCCGCCGTACCGCCTCATCGGCCTGCCGTTCGGCCAGATCGGCCCGGCGCCCGGCCTCCTCGGCCGACTGCAGGGCCTGCCGCTCGGTGCTGGCCGCCTCCCGCAACGCGGCCAGCGCCTGCTCGCGAGCCCGCTCACCGTCAGCCAGCGCCGTGTCCCGCTCTGCCTCGGCCTCCTCCACGCGCAGCCGCATCACGCCGGCCTCCCTGCGCGCGTGCTCCGCAGCCTCCCGCGACAGCCGTACCTGCTCGAACGCCTGCTCCCGTTCAGTACGCGCGATGGCGACCCGCGTGTGAGCCTCAGCCTGTACGGCGCTGAGCTTCGCCTCGACCCCGGCCGGACTCAATTCCTGGGCCAGCGCCCTGGCCAGGGGCTCGATGGCGGCGCTCAGCCCGTTTTCCATCCGGTCGTACAGCTGCTCGGCCCGCGCCAGCGCCCCCTCCAGCCCGGGCGTGGCACGGCGCATCTCCCGCTCACGCTTGGCGGCGGCCTGGCAGTCGCCTTCCGGGCAGTACGCCTTGGGCCGCCCCCTCCCCCGCCGCTGCTCTATCGGGGCTCCACAGTGCAGGCACGGCGTAACCACTGTGGCTTCTGTGCTGATCTGTCGAGCGCCGGCCTGCGGCGCGCCGTGCTTGTCCGGGATGGTCACTGATCTTGCCTTCTCATAGGAAGTGGCGGATTTCGCGGAACGGGACGCCGACAGAGGCGGGCCTTGGGCGGACCCAGAACCTGCCGCGTCTGAAGGCGAACCGTAATCGCCGCCCGCCCGCCCGTCTCTCA
This sequence comes from Nonomuraea aurantiaca, assembly GCF_020215705.1. Classification (GTDB taxonomy): domain Bacteria; phylum Actinomycetota; class Actinomycetes; order Streptosporangiales; family Streptosporangiaceae; genus Nonomuraea; species Nonomuraea aurantiaca. Next base: position 16,987 of record NZ_JAIWNB010000038.1, read on the forward strand.
ATGAACGTGGCGTTCGAGGAACCCCCTGACCCGTCAGAGACCGACGTGACGAAGACGCCGGGCAAGGCCGCGGCCTCTGCGGCCTCGCGCGACTTCACGACGCACCACCACCGAAATACCGCACGTCATCTGGCATATGTGGCGCATCTGGCGCATCTGGCGCAAGGCGCTCGCGCCAGGGATGTGTGGTGTGCTCGGTCTCCAGCGCCTCGTCCAGCCAGCGCCGCTGCCCCTTACTCAGCAGCGGGAGGACCGCCTCGAAATCGGCCTCGTCCTTCGGCCGCAGCCCCCTGGATTTGTAGAGCAATTGCACCTCCGGGACAACCCGCCGGAAACCATCCTGTTCGACGGTCAATCCGGCCAGCGGGCGGCGGATCCGAGGGTCACGCCGGTAGACCCAATCCTCCTCGTCGGCCTCGTCCAGCATGAGCTGGAACCGCCAAGGGCCGTCCGGATGCTCGCGTACCCAGATGTCGTGCGCCTGCTCGGGCAGCACCTCGCCAAGCGCCCATGGCCGCAGCGTCTGGGGCACGACCGCGGCGTGTACGTCCCAGCCGTCCAGTAGCCGCCGCACTGCGAGTTGATCCCGACGCAGCAGCGCGATATCGACGTCCCCGTGCTCGCGGTACGCGTGGCCCACGGCCAGCTCGATGGCGTAGCCGCCGGCCACCCACCACGGCGCCGCCAGCCCGCGCATCAGTGCGACGACCTCGCCAAGCGGCGCGGCCTCCCAGGGACCCCACGGAGTCTCGATCCTCGCCATCGGCAAATCATGCACGATCACAGCCTCCGTCGTCAGCGCGCACGGCACTCCAAGCCAAGGGCCCGCCAGGCTCCACGCGACGCTTCCAGAGGGACCGGACATCAGGAGGTCTTCCTCGCCTCTTTGGAGGTGAGCCCCCGCACGGTTCTCGCGTCCGCCCGTCTCAGTCGCCACGCTCAGACTCTAGCATTTTCTGTTTTCTAGAAATTCAAATTCAATAATTCAGATCTGTTGCGTGGCGGAGGATCTTGGCAACTTGCGAGAAGGTGGAATTCCCACAAGTTTCGATTTACAGCCGCGAGCCGGGGTTCCTGGTGGTTGTCCTGACTCAGCGAAGTATGGGACTAGCCATGTGACTTCTCGCTGTAGGTGGCATTTTCTCGTTATACCTGGCACGGCGACGCGACTCTCTCAACGCAGATGGCACGAACTCTCGGAGTGAGGGCTTCGGGTTCTCATCCAAGGTGGCATCATGGCCACCTTCTCAATCCACTTGGCGCCGGGCACGGGTTCTCATCCAAGGTGGCGTGAGGGAGTGCGCCTGTTCTCATCCGACGTGGCACTTCGCTCGCACCCGGAGGCGACGGACGCCGAGCTGCCGATAGACAGGCCTGTTAGAACTTGTGGCGTGCCTCCGCATCATGAGGGGCACGAGATGTTCCCCTCCCGGCTCGTGGATGTAGGACGTTAGACTGGTTTCTAATACACCCTGTAGTGTTGGTGACTCGATCATGCCGCGAAATGACGGTTTGCCTACCGGCTGGCCCCATACCGCCACTCATCCACTGCCGCGCCGCGTAGCTCCTATACAATCCGAAACAGTCAACTCCTTCCTTGAGCGTTTGGCGCGCGCCAATCGAATATCGCTCAGCGATTTGGCATGCCTGCTTTTTCCGTCTGAATATAACAACCTTAATATAACTGTACGCAGACTGCGCCTGGAGCAGCTTGCGACCGTATCAGGGATCTCACCGATATGTCTGGCATATGGGCTGCCGGAGATGCGGATGCACTTGCCTATAGCGCACGGGCTCCATCTGGAGGGAACCACCAGGGCGGGCCGCCCAAATCGGGCGCTATTAGCGTGCCGCCTTTGTGTCTCCGCAAAAGGAGTCAAAGATAATGTCACAGTGTGGCGACGACCCGATGAGAATGTTTGTCTGCGCCATGGCTTATGGATTGGCGACGACGTGACATCGCCTGCCGATCAGGTTTCCGTGTCGAGTTTGCCTGAAATTCTCTGGGCTCAGCGTGCACATAGTCGTATGATCAGGCGTTTCGGTTATCGAGAAGTAGGAGCAGCCTACGACGGAGCCATCCGTGCAGTGGACTGGTCGACTCATTTTCCATCAGATACCCCACGCTGGAGGCGTCGGGAATATTTCGGCCAGCAAGAAGGCACCGGGAACGTCTCCCATGCTTGCGACGCGGCTGCGATGTACCCCGAGGTCGTGACCCTTGCCAGGGTGCTTGTCTCACCCTATTGGCGGCGGTTGAGTGTCGGGGACGACCCGGAGCGGGAGAGGTTCTTCCGCCAGGTTGCAGAGTACGGAGTTACGAATGGTCGGCCGGATCTGAACACGCCGTTGCAGCGCTGGATCGACATGCAGAGCTGGCCGTGGCCGGATGTGCCGCAAGACGAGAAAGTGGCCTTGTTGCGCCGGTGTCTGCCGATGTCACCGGTTGTCGAAGAGGTGGAGAGCCACTCGTGATCGTCTTCATGTGCAGGGATTCGAAGGACAGATGAGTGGCGGGTCGGATGAGTAACGAGCGCTTTGTGAAGCCGTCGCGCCTGCCTTTGGTTTGCAGACCCTTCCATCGTGAGACGACACAGTCCTACATCACCCGGCTGGCCAGTGCTAATCGATTGGCGCCCGGCGGGTTACAGCGTTACCTGTCTGCCAGTGATCGGTCCATTTTTCCGACCTCACCCGAGCGATTGTCCGCAGTGACAGGTATATCCCAGGCCAACCTGCTCCTGGCTCTGCCGGACCTTGAACAGCGCTACCCAAAGGAACCCTTGCGGCATCAACGGCGAGCGTGTGTGAGCTGCCAGCGGATACGTGGCTCTACTGAGCCGATAACGTGCTGGTTGCCACAGGAGCAGATGGCGTGTGTGCAGCACTTCCGCTGGTTGGAAGCGGGGAAGGCGCGGGAGCAACCTAGTCTTGTGGGACAGTCGAGCATCGTACGGGCGAATGCGCAGCATCGGCGCCTGGTGCGCCGTCTAGGCCGTCATGATATGGAGTTGGGGTATGAGATCGCCACACGCATCGTTGTTGAATGGCATCGTAAGCGGTGGTTCGATGAGGATTTTCAGCGACTCATGACGGTGTTTCGCTCAGACTGGAGGAGTATTTGGTTGAATGATCCGTACGCCCGGGCCTCGCGCTATCCGCAAGTCATCGCCTTAACACGCCTGATCGCCACGCCACACTGGCGATCCTTGGCCATACACGATGAGGGTCGGGGCCGCTTCTTCGACGAATTAGTCCGCACGGTGGCGCCTTCGTATCTTTACCAGCCGCAGCAATGGAGTTCGGTAGATCCTCTGCTGAGGTGGATTGGAGACGAAATCGAGTTCGCTGTCGATCCTCAGGAGATTCGTAGGCGCCGCACGCATCACTTGGCCCGGCCTGCACCGCTCACCTCACTTCCCGCACATCCAGAGGTGATCGCGCGCCAAATGCTAGGCCAACTCCCCCCATCGCTTCTGTTGTTGCCGGCCGGATACACTCCCACGCCCTGTCCTGCCTGTTCACGTGCGCGTTCCTGGAACCCTACTCCGCCGAGTGTGCCTAGTCAGTTTAAATCAAGGCCTTTCTAAATTAGCTGGTCAGAGGCCCACATTCCGCATGGCGTTGTCCCGCCAGCGGTCCACGGCCCTGATGTAGCGCAAAACCACGGGTGAGGCGGGGGCCCAGCGGCCGTGCTTGGCGATGACGGCGACGGGGACACCGGCGGCGTAAGCGACGGTGGCGCCGCCGGCACGCAGACTGTGCGCCGTGATCGTTTCGGCGCTGGGGACACCGGCGCGGACGGCGAGGTCGCGGACGATGGTGTTGACGGCGTCGGCGCCGAGCGAGGGACCGATCCTCCCGTGCCGGTTGATCCGGCGCAGCAGTCGCCCTGAGGTGTGTCCGGCCTGGTCAAGCTGAGTGAGCCAGTCGCGCCAGGCGGCGACCGGGTCGGTCAGCGGGTGGCTGCCGCGTGGGATGGCGATGGTCTCGCCGCGGGAGTCCTTGTCGGTCTCCCGGGCGTAGGCGCGGCGGGTAGCCCGCACTCGACCCGGCCCGCTTCCACGCTTTCTTCACCGAGAGCGGCCCACCAGAGTCGAAGGTCCTCAGCCCGGGTGTCAGCTCGGTCCTCTCACTCATGGCCGACCTTGATCGCACGGACGGTCATGATCCATCTCCGGCACCCGAACATTCCAGAGCGTCACAGGGGTCGAGCTCGCGGACGTTAATCACGCGGTGTGGAGGTCGAGTACGAACGCCGCCGCCAGCGTGGGGGCGCACGGCCACGCGGATCCGCAAGACGCGCACATGTGCCGCGCGTCCATCCGATGAACGTCCAGCGTGCCGGCGGCGCGATGGAAATACGTCTCGCTCAGCGGGTCAGCCTCGGTACGCGTCATCCCCAGGAGTACGGCCATTTCGATCACCTGCATTCGCTCGTCATCGTGTGATGACCAGAGCTTCTCCCCTGCGGCCTTCGCGCGCCCGAGGCGAACGGCCCGCACGATTATGACCTAAGTCACCGGACCAAGGGCCGCCCGATGCGGGACTTCCGGCCCTACTTCCCCGGCGGTCCCGGAGCTGTGCTGGGGTCGACCACTTCCGGATGGAGCACACCATGAGAACGACCGTTGAGAACGTGATGACCACCGACGTGGCGGCCGTCAACCAGAACGCGTCCTTCCACACCGTCGCCGAGCTGCTCATCAACAGGACCGTCAGCGGCGTACCGGTCCTCGACGACGACAACAAGGTCCTGGGCGTCATCTCCGAGGCTGACCTGCTGGCCAAGGAGGAGTTCAAGGAGCGCTACTACGGCGACGACTACCGGCCGCCGCCACGCGCCCGCCTGCGCCACGCCGCCGGCAGTGAGGGCAGCGGCTACCGCAAGTCGGTCGGCGAGACAGCCGGCCAGCTGATGACCTCACCCGCCCACACCACCGCCCCGGACACCCCCGTCGTGGTGGCCGCCCGCCAGATGGACAAGTACGGCGTCAAACGCCTGCCCGTGGTGAACACCGAGGGCCACCTGGTCGGCATCGTCAGCCGCCACGACCTGATCAAGGTCTTCGTGCGTCTGGACATCGACATCGAGCGCCAAGTACGCGAGGCCCTGCGCGGCGAGCTCGACGTCAGAGTGGTCGACGGCGTGGTCACCCTGTTCGGAACCTGCGACGAGCGCAGCCAGACCCTCACCGCGGTCCGGGCCGCCGAGAGCATCGACGGCGTGGTGGCCGTGCGCGACGAGTTGAGCTGGAAGCACAACGACATCGCCGACCTGCCTGTCTGGGGCGGAGCCTGACACGTCGCTCGTCCCGCGCATGGTAAATCGGCTGACGGCCCCCGATCACGTGTCCCGGCCTGGCATTAGACGCCGGGACACGTTCATATAGCCGCGACCTGCCGCAGCGCGAGCGCGACGGTGACCGCCAGCGCCGCCGTGGCCGCCCCGGCGGGGATCCAGAGGCTGGCCACGACCGCGGCAAGCACGATGCTGTCCGCAAGCCGGACCTGCCGTTCCAGCGGCCAGCGAGCCCAGCCGCGGTTGACGGGCGCTCCGGTGGCGATCCAGGCGTTCATGCCGCCGTCCAGGACCACGACGTCGGACAGCCCGGTGTCGCTGAGTGCCGTCCGGGCGCGCTCGGCGCGGTTGCCAGACTGGCAGATGAGCAACATGCGGCCGCCGGCATCGGTGACGATACGTCGCAGGTGGTCGTCGGCCTGGTCGAGGGGCAGGTTGATGGCGCCGTCGATGTGCGCGGACTCGAATTCGGCCGGGATGCGGACGTCCACGACGAGGACGTCGGGGTGGGTCGCGATCAGCGAGCGGGCGGAGGCCGCGTCGATGCGGAAGATCGACGAGGACGCCTTTGCCCTTGTGGGTCAGCAGTTAGGTCTGGTCGCCCAGCCCCGGCTGCCGACCATCAGCCCACTGGCCTGCTTCGCCTGGTCGCGCAGAACCGTGGTGGGCGTGCCCTCGATGTCCTGCGTGGTGACCTCGACGGCGGGCTGGCGCTCGTGGACGAGCGCCTCAGCCTCGCGAAGGATCTTGCGTTCCGCGCGGAGTAGCCGGTCCGGCATTTCTTGATATCCACTGATCTGGTACGGAAAGCGGCCCGCCGCGTGCACGATGCGCAGCGGCTCCCCCATCCACATGGCATCACTGGCCGCCCACTCCACGGCGGCCCGCGAGGTCACGGAGCCATCCACTCCTACAATGATCGTGATATGTCCTCCTTCGCCACCTCTCATCGGACCGTGCCCGCCCGTGCTGGGTGCAGGGGCCGGAGGTCCGCCATGCCAGGGCCGAAGGACCCTGTCCCCTTCAGTCGCCCGTGCGTAGCGTCGGTGACATGACGAACAGTGACATAACGAACAAGGGCGACTTCGCACGTCGCATCAGCCATCACCGTGTCCAGCTGGGCCTCACCCTTGACCAGGTCGCCGCCCGCGCCGACATGTCGGCCGGTTACGTCCAGTACCTGGAGGGCCATCTGGGTACCCCGGATGCGAACACAATCGCCCGTTTGGCCCGCGCGCTTGAGACGACGCCCCAGGACCTGCTGGGCGGGAACCGCGACCGTCCGCCCGGCCCCAGTGACGTCATGCACGCGCCGGCACCGGAGACGCTCGACCCCGAGGAGTGCCTGCGGCTGATCGCGCCGGGCGGCATCGGCCGGGTAGCGTTCAACGGCTCTCAGGGGCCGACCGTGTTGCCGGTGAACTACAGATACCACGACGGCGCCGTCGTGTTCCGTACTGCTCACGGCGGTCCTATGGACCAGGACCTGCGGACCGGGCTCACCGGAGTGGAGATCAAGATCGGCTTCGAGGTGGATCGGATCGACGAGGCACAGCGAGCCGGCTGGAGCGTGCTCGTCCAAGGCCCTGCCCACCATGTGCCCGAGGACGAGGCACCCGGCACCGACGTGGAGCCGTGGGCGGGCGGCGACCGCCACCTGTACATCCGGATCGTCCCCTGCCATGTCACGGGCCGCCGCATCCACGCTCTCTGACCCTGGGAATTCCGCCCCGCCCTCAGCTCGTGCGAGGCGGGCGGTTCCCTTCGGCCCTGGATCAGGCGGCGGGGCGCGAACGAGAAAGAGAAGGACCAACGACGCGTACATCGATGCCGATCGCCACCGGCTCGGGCACCTGCCTGCCCGTTGTCAACGGTCGGGGCCGGCTGACCGGCGTCGTCAGCCGCCACGATCTGGTCAAGGTGTTCGCCCGACTGGACGAGGACATCGTCACACTCGACGAACGCACCCGCACCCGCTCGGATGCCTCGCTCATCGCCCGTTCCCTAATCCGCGTCAACGGTGTCGTGGACGTACAGGACAAACTGCTCTGGGACGAGGACGACCTCTGACGGCCGAAACGTGCACGCCCGAAACGTGCACGAGCGGCGACCGGCCACGGCGTGTGACACGCCGTGCCCGGGTCGATCACGGTCGCCGCCGCGTGCACCAACTCCACGCCGTGCATCCCGAAGGTCGGCGCCAGCGGGAAAGTGATGTCGGCCGCGGGCCGCTTGCCGAACGGCAGCCAGATGAGCGACGGATTGAACAGGAAACGGTCGGCGGCCGACACGACCGTGACCTCAGCGCCGGGCCATCTGGTAGGCGATGGCGCCCGCCCCCTTCCGCCAGCGGCGGATTGACTCCGCCGCGAACGTGGCGGTGTCGTGGTCGGTGCCGACGTTCACCCAGCCCGCATTGGCGGTCAGGTCGTAGATGCCGTACGGCACCGCCTTGCCCAGGCTCTTGAACTCGCCGACGAGTTCCTTCTTCTCGGTGTCCCCGCTGATCACCGGATCGTCGCTGTCCTGGAAGTCTTTGACCCTACGCCGATGGTTCGTCTACTCCCATGGAGGAACACAGCACTAGTAAAAACGATCCCTTATGCCGAGCCACGCTCGGCCGACGGCACCACCAGGACAGGCCGGGAAGCGCGGTGCAGGGTCGCCATGGCCACGCTGCCGAGCAGAATTTCACGGATGGCGGTACGACCGCGGGAGCCCACTGCCACCAGCGCCGCGTGCCGTTCCCGCGCGAGGCCGGCGAGTGTGTCAGCCACGGCGCGCGAGGACGTACCGTGCTGACTGTCCACGGACAGTCGGACCACTTGGCGGTCGTTGTTGGACCCGGTGTAACTGTCCAGATCATCTGTCGTTCCGTCAGCGTTGACGGACACCAGGAGCAGATCCCGGGTCGGGAACAGTCGTTCGACTGCGGTCAAGGCGCCGTGCGCACCGGCCGATCCGTCCCAGCCGATGAGAACCGGTCCGGTGGCCAGCGCGGCGTGTTCGGCGGTGAGCAGTGGATGCGCAGCCACCAGCACGGGCTTCGGACTGTAGTGCACGACCATGTCGGAAACGCTGCCCAGCACGGCTTTGGCGCCACCCAGACCACGCGAGCCGACCAGTACGACGTCTGGGTCCAGCTCCAGCGCAAGCTGGGCGACTCTGAATCCCTCACCACCGTAACTGCGCTCGACCAGTGACTCAGCTCCCCATCCGGCCGCACGGCCAAGCGTGGTGCCCACCGCGGCGATCTGTTCAGCCTCCCACCGGCCCTCGCGTTCGATGGCTTCCACGAACTCGTTGACATGCGACGTACCGGTCCACAACCGGCGGCGGAGGTCCTCACGGGCAAACGGTGGGGTCCACAGGTACACGATCCACGCGTGCGCACCAGGGAACAACAGCGCTCCAACACCGACGGCTGCATTCGCCGCCGGGGAGCCGTCGTACCCCATGAGTACACGCAGCGCTGAAACGTCTGGCATCCGGCTCCCCGATTCGAACATCACTCGTCGTTTCAGTTGACAACGAGCCTATAGCGCGCTGCTGCCCGCGTGGCTCGCGCACCAAACCGGGCAGAGCCTCCTGGCTCACGTCCTTGGACACCGGCTCGCTCATGAGGCGGGGCGGATCTCCCGTTGATGACCGTTCGGTGATGGGCCCATCGACTCGGTGAGCGGCCCATTGATCGCCTTGCCGCGGGTTGGCCGGCAGCAGCAGCGCCAGCCGTTCCCACTCGGCATCAGTCTGATCATGGTTATGCAGGGCGATCTTCCATCTGCCGACCTACACCAAACCACCACCAAAGATCCACGGGACACGCCACAGCTCGGCCGGCAAGGGTAGCCGCGCTGACTTGGGACTTTCGGCGTTTCCAAAGGAGGCAGGGGCAGGGGCTTTCGTCCCTACGATGGCGCCGCGGATGGCGATCTCATGGAAGGGAGGATGGAAGGAGGGTCCACGATGCGGATCACAGTGAGGGATGTCATGACCACCCAGGTCACCTCGGTCATGGCGGACACCTTGTTCAAGGACGTCGCCGAGGTTTTGGTGGCGAATGGCATAAGCGCCGTTCCCGTGGTGGACGGCGACGAGCAGGTCCTTGGTGTGGTGTCCGAAGGAGACCTGATGCGCAAGGAGGAGTTCCGGGAGCAGTACTGCGGCGAAAGCTACCAGCCGCCGCTGCGCGCCCGGTTGCGTCGGCGGATGACCGGTCAGGTCGAGGGCGGGAGAAGGAAGGCTGCAGGGGATACCGCAGCCGACCTGATGACCACGCCCGCAGTGACCGTGGCCCCATCCGCCTCGACCGCCAGGGCCGCCCGCATCATGGACGAGTGCGGCGTCAAACGGCTGATCGTGGTCGATGCCGAGGGAAGGCTGCAAGGCATCGTCAGCAGACGGGATCTGCTCAGGATGTACCTGCGCGACGATGACGAGATCAGGCGGCGCGTCGTCGAAGGCATCCCATCGCATGCCCGGTGGAATGAGCGCGACGGGATCATCGTCGAGGTCCACAACGGCATCGTCACGCTGTCCGGCCACACGGGCAAGCGCAGCGAGGCGGCCGCCGCCGTCCGCGCGGCCGAAGGACTGGACGGGATCGTCGACGTCCAGAAAGCCCTCACCTGGCAGGAGGACGACATCCTGGAACTGCCTGTCATCTGGGATCGCCCGTGAACCTCTCGTCCGAGACCAGCTCGAAGCCGGTGATGATCTCTGGACGGATGCGGATTACCTGATCCATCTCACCGGCCACCCAGGAGTACAGGATGTCCTTGTAGCGGGCCGCCTCCCCGGGATCCTTCACCAGCCGGGCGACGCCCGTGACGACGACGCTCCAGCCCAGCTGCTCCTCGACATCCAGATCGTCCGCCTCGAACGCCACTACAACCTCCAAGGCGGCGAGTTCCGCGCTCAGGATGGTGCCGGGGCTGGAGCGGATGACGATCTGCCCGTCGGCGACGATGTGGTTCACCGGCCGTATGGCCGGGAGCGCATGGCGAGTGAACACGACCCGTCCAAGCGGCACGCTGGCCAGCAGCCGGAGAGAGTCCGCCGTGGACAGTTCTTTGAGGTCACGGCGAGTCATGCCACAGAACCGCCTGTCGTACTGAAAATCACTGTAACAGCCTGGAGTATCGACGGCACCGGGACTAGGGTCCAAGGTCCCTTTCTTGCCGCACCAGGACGCGGCGTCACGCCACAGCGGGATGGCCGGCACACTGCCTGCCCTTCCTGACGGCGAGAACCGCAGCCCCGGCGAGCGTCCAGCGGCCACACCGACACCTGACCCTCGTCACGGCCCCGGTGCCCCTCCAGGATCTCCACCGTCGTCGTCTTGCCCGCGCCATTGGGCCCGAGCACCGCGAACACCTCTCCCCGTTCGACGGTGAACCGTCCCGCTGGCGTTGCCCATATCGCTCACCGCAGGCCATCGGTCCGATCAGGCGATGCCGCAACGGGTGGTAGACAGGGCCGATCATCCCGATCTGGGCGGGAAAGCGAAGCTATCGTTCGCGATGCGTGCACGACGGCGACGGGGCACGGCGCGTGATGCAGTACGGCCTGGCTCACCGAGCCGAGCAGCAGCCCTCTGACTTCCCCCAGGCCACGGGCGCCCATCACCAGCAGGCGCGCCTTCTGCGCCGCCTCCAGCAGCGCGGGGCGCGCGGGCTCGTCGACCAACTCGACATCGACTTGAAGCTCGGGGTACCTGCGCTGCCAGGAGATGAGCTCATTCCAGGCGAGTCCCTGGGCTTCGATGCGGGGTTCCTGCATGCCCGCTTCCCCGCCTCGCTCGCGGTAGGCGATCAGTGCCTTGAGCGGGGCCGCCAGCCGATGCGCTTCCATGGCGGCGAAACCCAAGGCGGCCAAGGACTGCGGTGATCCGTCGAAGCCGGCCACCACCTCGTGTGCGTCGCGTTCGTCCGGGTCCCCGCGCATGACGATCACCGGGCAGGAGGCGTGCGCCGCGACGTGAGCACTCACCGAGCCCGCGACCAGTCCCGCGAGTGCTCCGTAGCCGCGAGTGCCCACTACGATCAGCTCCGCGTCCCTGGACAGATCGGTCAAGATCACGGCCGGCAGGCCCCGGTCGGTAAGCGTGTTGAGCGGCACCTTCGGATAGTGGCGCCCGACCCATGCGGCGGCGTCCTTGAGCAGCCGCTGCGCCGGGCGGCGTTCCAACTCGAGCGGCACCAGTTCGCCCGGCCATTCGTGGTAGGGCCACTCCCATGCGCGGCACACTGTCAGCGGCACTTTCCTGGCGGCCGCCTCCGCCGCGCCCCACCGCAGGGCCTCCTGCGCTGACGGCGACTTCTCGTAGCCGACCACCACACCCAGCTGATCCCTCATGATTGCCTCCGCTCGGGCGCTGTCACTTCCACCGTCGTCCGAGCATGCGGTGCGGCTTAGAGTCGTTCCTCTCGTCTTCTCCGGGACTTTCGTCCCTGATCTGACCGAAGGTCCGCAGGGTTTGGGATGTCCGCCGGTGTTATCCGGCGATGGCAGGCATCAGGCTGAAATCAGGAGCACTCATCGGAAAGAGATGGTGATCATGCTCTCGATCCACCCCCTCATCGCCACCGCGATGGTGGTCAGTGTCACCGGGTTGCCGGCCGTACCGGCGCAGGCTGCTCAGCATGCTGTCCCGCCCATGCTGGTCGGCATCCGAGCCGCGCACCAGCACGGCCTGGACCGGCTCGTCTTCGAGTTCCACGGCCGGTTACCCGCCCAGCGCGATGTCCGCTACGTGTCCAAACTGATCGCCGACGGCTCCGGGCAGAGGGTCAACGCGGTCGGCAGCGCACTGCTGCAGATCCGCTTCGACCAGGCCGACGGCCACAACCGCCGCGGCAAGGTCACCTACGGGCCGAGCCGCAGGACGTACGCGTTGCCCGGCGTCATCCAGGTCGTCAACACCGGTGACTTCGAGGCCACGCTCACCTTCGGGGTGGGGCTGGCCAAGCGCGTGCCGTACCGGGTCTACACGCTCACCGCGCCGAGCCGCGTCGTCGTGGACATCGCCACGCCCTACCGGAACGTGCCCGTGCACGAGTACTTCCTCAACACCGCCAACTACAACACCGGCCGCAGGCCGTACACGACGGCCGTGCAGCGTCCGGTGATCCCTCCGGCGACGGCCTTCGGCGCGCTGCAGCGGCTGTTCGCCGGCCCCACTCAGGCCGAGCGCGCGCAGGGGCTGCGCTTCATCAGGTCCAAGGCCACCGGCTTCAGCAAACTGACCGTCAAGAACGGTGTCGCCCGGGTGTACCTGACCGGCCGCGTCACCAGCGGCGGATCCACCTTCACCATCACCAACCAGATCAGGCCGACGCTCAAGCAGTTCCCACTGATCAAGTGGGGTCAAGATCTACGACTCGACGGGGCAGAGTGAGCACCCGACCGGGCCGTCGGACTCCATCCCGCAGTCGTTGGAGCCGTGAGCGCATCGAGTCCGCACGCAGGTGCGCGGCGAGATCGTCGAGGTCGGGCACGCCGTCGGGGTCGGTGACAACGATGATCGTCAGCATGCCCACATAGGACAGGACGTCGAAGCTCACCGTGATGTTGCCGCTCTTGGCTGCGCGATCGGGATCGCGCGGTGTCCGCGAAGGACTTGGCCGGGGTCCGCATACAGGTTCTGGCCGATCATCGGCCCATGCCCGAGCAGTGAAGCCTTCAGCAGCTCTTGAATCGAAATCGCGGTACACCCCGGTCGGATCGTTAGCGCTGGCGCCTGCGATTTCAGGCGAATCGTTTCACGAGGGGCGTTCTTTCCCGAGGTGAAGAGGGGAAGCCTGGACAGCGCGGGAGCCTGGCTCCGGTCTTCGCGGGAAACATCATCCGGGGCGGGTGGCCTGGTGCTGTTGCCATCGGTGCAGCAGGGTGGGGATCTCTTGGAACAGGAATTGGTAGAAGTCGCGCATCTGCGACAGGCGTCGGTGCGCGGGATCGTTGGCTGCGGTGGTGGCGATGCTGGTCTCGGCGGCCTGGAGCATGAGTTGGACGACGGTGTTCTGGGTGGAGAACAGGGTGGCCCAGGCGTCTTCGCGTAGTCGGTAGTGCTCGCGGCGGCTGCCGGGCGCGGGCAGGCGTTCGATCAGGCCGACCGACAGCAGGGATTTGACCGAGCCGGATACCGAGCCGGCGCTGACGCCGAGCTGGTCGGCGATGTCGCCCATGGTGACCGTCTCGGCGTCGGTGAACAGGAACACCGCCAGCGTCCGGGCGGCCATGCGCTGCAGTCCGCCTTCGGTCAAGGTCAGGGCCAGTCGTTCGGCCGCCTGCCACTGCTCGTGCCTGTCGTTCACACGTCACCTCCGGTAGGCGACAGGATAGCGAACCTCGGAAGGGTTCAGAAAGTTCTGAAGATTCGCTATATTGCTAACATCGGCTCCGTCTCGGAGATTCGATGGTGTGCCGGGAAGCCTGGTCGGCGAGCAGCATTGTCGACCCAGGAGTTGACCCGATGACCTTCCTCAGCCGTCTGTCCGGCGTGCGTCCCGCAGTGCGGCACCCGGTGCGGGTACAGCGCGACATCGCGATCCCGGCCGCGGACGGGGCGCGTCTGCTGGCCACCCGCCGCTACCCCGCCGATCTGCGTCAGCCGCCGCTGATCTTGCTGCGCAGCCCGTACGGCAGGGGCAACGCGCTGGACCGCATGCCCGCGCTCCTGGCCGAGCGCGGCTACCAGGTGCTGTATCAGAGCCTGCGCGGCACCGCCGGATCGGGCGGCCGCTTCGACGGGTTCACCATCAACCCCGCCGACGCCGACGGCACGCTGACCTGGCTACGCGCTCAGCCGTGGTTCGGCGATCAGCTGGCCACGTGGGGAGCCAGCTACCTGGGCTTGGCGCAATGGGAGCTGGCCGCCCGCCAGATCCCGGAATGGAAGATCGCCCTCATCCAGGACGCGCCATCCGCCTTCGCCCACGCCTTCATGTATCCCGGCGGCGTCTTCGCCCTGGGCAACGCGCTGGGTTGGGTGCAGCTCGTGGACACGATGTTCACCAGCGGCTTCTCCACCGTGCGGCAGATGCTCGCCGCGTTGTCCGCCGGCCGCACACTGCGCCGGGCCACATTGCGCCTGCCGGTGGGCGAGGCCGACCGGGAGCTGACCGGGCACGCGGTGAGCTGGTTTCGGGAGTGGATCGCCCACGACCCGGATGATGGTTACTGGGCGCGGATGGACCATCGGGCCAACGCCGAGCGGATGCCGCCGGTGGTGCACCTGCAGGGCGGCTGGCACGACTTCTTCCTGTCCAGCATGCTGGACGATCACGCCGCGCTGCAGGCGGCGGGACGGAAGGTGCGGCTGCTGGTCGGGCCGTGGGGACACGGCCGGGCCTGTACACCCGCGAGGGCATGCGCGACGCCCTTGCCGCACTGGACGCGGCCCTGCTCGGCCACGACGTTGAGTCAGGGGTGCGGCTGTTCGTCACCGGCGCCGAACGCTGGATCGAGTCGCCCACCTGGCCTCCCGCACACCAGCCGAGCCCGTGGTACCTGCAGCCGGACGGGAGGCTGAGCCGTACGGCAGCCGCCGTCGCCGGTGTGCCCAGCCGCTATCGCTATGATCCAGCGGATCCAACCCCCACGGTCGGCGGCACGGTGGTGAGTGTGTCCGCGGGTCCGAAGGACAATCGCGCCATCGAGGCCAGAGCCGACGTGCTGACCTTCACCACCGAACCCCTCGCCGCGGACGTCGAGGCCATCGGCCCGGTGCGCGTCCGCCTGTACGCGCGCTCCTCGATCCCGCACGTCGACTACTTCGCCCGCGTGTGCGAGGTGAATCCACGGGGGCGCTCGGTCAATGTGTGCGACGGCATCGTCCGGATGCAGGCACCCAGCGCGGCGCTCCACGATCCGCGCGGCGATGGACCGGGCGATGGGCCGGGCGGTGTCCGGGTGGCCGACATCGTGTTGTGGCCGCTGGCCCACCGCTTCCGGCGTGGTCACCGCATCCGGCTGCAGATCTCCAGCGGCGCCCACCCGCGCTTCGGCCGTAATCCGGGAACCGGCGAGCCGCTGGCCACCGGGCGGAGCCTGCACCCGTCCGAGCACGAAATCTTTCACGACCACGACCACCCCTCAGCCGTATGGCTGCCCATCACCTCTGGAGCGTCATGAAACTGCTCGTCCTCGGCGGTACTCACCACGTGGGCCGCGCCATCGTGGAAACCGCACTCGAGCGCGGTGATGAGGTGAGCACGCTCAACCGGGGCCTCAGCCGTCCGCCCGCGCCGGGCGTGCAGGTCCTGATCGCCGACCGCACCGACCCCGACGCCGTCCGCGCCGCCCTGGGCACGCAGGCGTGGGACGCCGTCATTGACACCTGGGCCTGGGCACCGCGAGTCGTACGCGACAGCGCTCGCCTGCTGGCCGACCGGACCGGACACTACGGCTACGTCTCCAGCCGCGGCGTGCACCGCTGGCCCTGGCCTGCGAATGCGGATGAGCACGCCCCGCTGGTAGACGGCGACCCCAGCAGCGAAGACGGCATCGACTACGCCGCGGCCAAGCGCGGCGGTGAGCTCGCCGTGATCGACGCCTTCCCCGAGCGTGCCCTGCTGGCCAGGGCCGGAATGATCCTCGGACCATACGAGGACGTCGGCCGCATCCCGTGGTGGCTGCGCCGACTGGAGAAAGGCGGCCGCGTGCTGGCCCCCAGCCCGGCGGACGGGCCACTGCAGTACATCGACGCCCGCGACATGGCGAGGTGGATGCTGGAGTCCGCCGAGCAAGGACTCACCGGCGCCTTCACCGTGACCGGTCACCCAGGCGCGATCACGATCGGCCGGCTGCTGCGGACCGTCCTGGAGGTGACCGGCTTCGACACCGAGCTGGTGTGGGCCCCACCGGAGCTACTGCACGAGCACGGCTTCCTGCTGGGGATGGAGTTCGGGCTGCGGCTGCCGGGCGGCAGCGCGCCGAGCGGCATGCACGACGCCGATGTCAGCGCCGCCTTCGCCGCAGGCCTGACCGTCCGCCCGCTGCGCGACACCCTCGCCGACACCTGGGCCTGGCTGCAAGCCGAAGGCGACCCAATGCCCCGCCCCGACGCGCCCTCCCCCGACACCTGGCTCGACCCCGCCCAGGAACGCCACCTTCTCGCCCTGCTCTCGCCCGACAACCAAGGAACCTGATGCGCGCCATCATCATCGGAGCCGGCATCGCCGGCTTGGCCGCCGCCCTGCGCCTGCGCCAGATCGGCTGGGACACCCTGCTCATCGAACGCGCTCCACAGCGGCGCGGCGGCGGCTACGGGGTCAGCTTCGGCGGCATTGGCTACGACGCCGCCGAGCGCATGGGCATCCTGCCCGCGCTGAAGGATAAAGCCTTCGTCACCAGCGAGCTTGTCTACCACAAGCCAGGCGGAGAGCGCCGATTCTCCCTCGACCGCGCCACCATCGCGGCCACCATGGGTCAGCGGTCGATGAACATCCTGCGCGGCGACGTCGAGACCGTCCTGTACGAGACGGTCGCGGACACCGTCGAGATCCGATTCGCCACCACCATCAACGCCGTCGAGCAGGACGAGCGCGCCATCCACGCCACCCTCAGCGACGGCACCGTCGAACACGCCGACCTGCTCATCGGCGCGGATGGCCTGCACTCGGCCACCCGCGCCCTGGTCTTCGGCCCCGAAGACGACTACCGCCTCGATCTGGAGCACATGGTCGCCGTCTACATGCTGGACAAGCGGCCGGCGGCCATCGCCGAAGGCACCACCGGCACCCTGTCGCAGGGCGGCCGAACGGTAGCCGTCATGAGCGTCGGCGACGGCCGCAACGTCGCCTTCTTCGGCTACCGCACCGACCGCGGCACCCCGGGCCAGGACCCCCACAAGGTGCTCCCCGAGGTCTACGGCGATATGGGCTGGGTGGTGCCCGAAGCCCTGGCCGGCCTGGCCACGACCGAATCGGTCTACTTCGACACCATCAGCCAGATGGTCCTCGACCGGTGGAGCCACGGTCGAGTGGTCCTGCTGGGTGATGCCGCCTGGTGCGTCACCTTGTTCGCCGGGTACGGCTCAGCCCTGGCCGTCGGCGGCGCCGACCTGCTTGGCACGGCCCTGCAGAACAACCCGGGTGACATCCGCGCCGCCCTGACCACCTGGGAGGCCGGACTACGCCCGGAGGTGGAGAAGAAACAGAAGCTGGGCCGCCGGGTCAAGGGCGTCTACGCCCCGGCCAACCCCGTCGTGCTGTGGCTGAGCCGACTGCCGCTGCGCTTGGCCTCCCTGGGCCCGGTCCGCCGCTACATGACGCGCCGCTACATCAAGGGCTGATCACTCCTGCCCAGATCCAGATCGCCACGGTCCAGCTGAGGCGGCTGCCAGCTCCACATGGGGTTGCGCTTGGGCGCGAGCATCCGGGACCACAACGTCGCGGGGATCAGCCGGAGCATGGTGGGGGTGAGCCGCCGGACAACGGGACCGCCGTTGACCATCTGCTGACCAGTGCGGTGCGCGTCGCGAGCGATGTACTGAGCGCGCGGCCGACGCTGGCGGTCGTAGCGGTCCAAGGCAGCCGGGATGCCGTCAGCGGCATCCTTCAGCAGGGCGGCCAGCACCACGGCGTCCTCCAGCGCCTGGCCGGCTCCCTGACCCCGGTCAGGGCTCATCGCGTGCGCGGCGTCACCCAGCAGGGCCACCCGGCCGCTGACGAAACTCGGCAGCGGCGCCAGGTCGTGGATGTCGATGCGACGGATCGTCGTCGGGTCGGTGGCCGCCACCAGGGCGGGGATCGGGTCGTGCCAGCCATCCAGGCGGCTGCGGACCTCGGCCGCCTCGTCGCCGTAGCGGATGCCGGGCCGGTCGGCGGTAGTGCCGAACGCCCAGTAGACATGGCGCTCGCTGATCGGGTGGATGAGAAAGTAGCCGCCGTCGCCCATGGTCACGCTGCCCTCGAAGCCGGCCGGGCCGCTGGGTCCTACCCGGTGCGCGAGTTCGGCGAGACCGAGCCAGCCGGTGTAGCGCAGGAACCGCGGTGGTGGCGCCTGCGGCCACAACTGCCGCCGGGTGGCGCTGTGGATGCCGTCGGCCGCGATGACCACATCAGCGCTCACCCCCGCGACGTTCACGTGCGGGCCGGTCTCGTCGATGCCGGTGACCTCCACGCCGGTGCGCACCCACCCTTCGGGCACCGCGTCCAGCAGCAGCCGGTGCAGCACTGCGCGGCGAAAGGCCCGCAACGGCGGGCCCCCGGCGGCCGGGGCGCGGACCAGATAGCGGCCGGACGGCAGGCGCAGGTGGTGGGTGGCCATGCTCGGCACGCCGGCCGCGCGGGCCTGCTCGCCGACGCCCAGCACCTCTAACGCGCGCATCGCGTTAGGGGCCAGCGACAGGCCCGCCCCGACTTCGCCCAGCGCCGTCGCGCGCTCCAGCACGGTGGCCTGCCAGCCGATCCGGCGCAGCGCGAGCGCAGCGGCCAGCCCGCCGATGCCGGCGCCGATCACGATCGCGTGTCCGGCCACCTCAGCGCTCCTTCCCGCTCGGCAGGGGCGGGGCGCCCTCGAACAGCTTGGCCATCCACTCGAAGGTGGCCTGCGCCTGCCGGATCCTGCCTGCCCGATCCTCTTGTTCGCCGAGCAGGCTCAGACCGTCGCGGGTGATGTCCAGGAACGAGGTGATGCCGGCGATCTGCTGGCGGACCACCCCGGCCCAGGCGTCCTCGGCCAGCCGGTAGTAGACGGTGCGCTCACCCGGACGGGTCCGCCACGTCAAGAACCCCATGCTGGACAGCATTCTCAGGTTCGAGGTCAACGACGCCCGGCTGGAGCCGATGGCCGCGCAGATCTGCCCGGCCGACTGCTCCGGCGGGTCGCACACCATCAGCCAGCCCAGCACCCGCCCGGCGATCGGCGGCACCCCGTCGCGCGCCAAGTACATGGCAATGCGTTCCACCCATTCCAGCAGCCGCTCGTGCTCGTTCACTCCGGCCTCACTCCCTAGTCAGTCATTACAGTATGAGCTAAAATGGCTTAAATACAAGGGTGCCCGCCTGAGGCGCCACCATAGGTGAGCCGGGAAGTCTGGTCGGCCCGTGACGTTCGCCGTCACGGAGAAGGAGGAGGGCTTTCCCGATGACCTCACGCACCCTTTCGGTGCTGCTCGGCAGCGGTATCGCTGCCGGCGTCCTGGTTCCGGTGCTGCTGTGGGCCGACGGCGCCACCCGGCCCGGCTACAGCCTGTGGCACCACGGCGCCAGCCAGCTCGGCACCGGCGAGCGCGCCTGGCTGCAGACGATCAACTTCGTGCTCGGCGGGCTGCTGCTGGCAGCGTTCGCCGCCGGAGTCCGGAGAGCCCTGCGTGGCGGGCGCGGCTCGACCTGGGGACCGATCCTGCTCGCGGCGACGGCGGCGGGCCTGGTCGTGGCTGGGCTGGTGCCCACCAATCCCGCCCTGGGCTACCCGCCTGGGCAGCCGAACGTCGTCACCGCCTCCGGCATCGTCCACCAGGTGGCCGGTTTCCTCCTGTTCGCCGGACTCAGCGCTGCCGCGTTCGTCCTGGCCAGACGCCTGGGCGAGACGAGTCGCGCCTGGGTCGTCTACTCCCGGCTGTCCGGAACCCTCATTATCGTCTTCGCCTTCGCCGCCGGTATCGCCTACAGGCTGGACACCCTAGGGATCTGCCGACCAGCCCCGGCGGGCCTGCTCGAACACCTCTCCCTACTGGCCGGATTCTGCTGGATCGTGGCGGTGGGCGTGCACCTGCGCCGCGCCCACCCCAACAGCCCTTCGGCATCAGCGATGTCCCCGGGAGACAAGACCCATCGCTGATCCCGGTGCGCCGACGGGTGCACCACGCGCGGACCGCTGGCGCCGCCGCTCGTTCAACGAAAGCGGCGGCGCTCACCGGTCACTGATGGCGGTTCTGTTGACGGCGCCCTGTTCGTCTGGGCGCTCGTCATGCTCGCCACGCAAACTGACACGCGCAAAACTCGTTCCACCCTCACACGCGTCTGTGGCTGGGGCCGTACAGGGCCGAAGCCGACTCCCAGTACGGCGAAGTCGGTCAGCTCTCCTCTTCCCGCCGGCTCCGCGCTCGCAGCCGGCGGGCCGCGCCGTACCAGGCGGGCACCTCGCGCTCGTCGTCGAACCAGCGGGCCACCACGATGTCGGTGGAGGAATGCAACAGGATCGAGGCCACGATGGTGACCGCGACCAGCTGGAAGACCTGCTGGGAGGCGGCGATACCCGAGGCGAGCACGATTAGGGCGTAGACCACCGAGGCGAACCCCTTGGGCCCGAACCACGCCACCGCCGCCTGCTCGCGCACTGTCAAACCGGAGCCGAGGAAGGAGATCCAGATGGCCAGCGGCCGGGCCAGCACCAGCGCCAGGAGGGCGAACAGCCAGCCTGCCCAGCCGACCGACCCCAGCAGGGGCAGGCTGATGAGTGCGCCGAACACCAGCAGCGCGGCCAGCTTGAACAGCTCCGCGAGCAGCTCCCCGAAGTGCTCGAACGACGCGCGCTGGCGCTCGCCGAAGGTGGCCACCGTGATCCCGGCCGAGAAGGCCGCCAGGAACAGATTGCCGTGCGTGGCCTTGCCCAGCGCCAGCACCAGCAGCCCGATCGCCAGCGCGTTGAGCGGCTCGTAGGCGGTGGAGGCCGAGAACCAGCGGGTGCGCTCCAGCGTGATCGCCAGCCATGGCACGGCCACCCCGATCACGACGCCCAGCCCGAGCTCCCAACCGAGTTCGCCCAGATGCAGGTCCTGCGATCCGGCGGCGACGGCCAGGAACACCATCACGAACGGCAAGGCCAGGCCGTCGTTGACGCCGGACTCGACGTTGAGCAGCTGCCGCAGCCGGGGCGGCACCTTGTCGTTACCGACCAGCGCCGCGGCGAAGACCGGGTCGGTGGGCGCGAGGATCGCGCCGATCAGCAACGACTCGATCCACCCCAGCCCGACCAGGTAGTGCGCACCCACCGCGGTGATGGCCAGGGTGAGCGGAAGCCCCCAGCCGAGCGCCCGGCCCGGCAGCCGCCACGCGCTGCGCAGCTCGGCCCAGCCCACCCGCATCCCGTCGGTGAACAGCACCGCGAACAGTGCCAGCTCCGCCAGCGTCCCCACTAACTCCTCGTCGGGCGCCAGCGACACCACGCCGAGCGCGCCGTCGCCGAGCACGAACCCGGCCACCAAGAACAGCGCCGCCGTGGACAAGATCGTGCGATGGGCCAGACTGGACAGCAGTACGGCCAGCAACAGCACGCCCGCGAACGCGAGCAGCAGAACACCCATCAGGCAGCCCTCTCATCCTCGCTCATCAGTCCGCCTTCCAGCGCTCTCGCCGGCAAAGGTGATCACGTCAGGTAGCGCAGCCACAGGTACGGCGTCACCAGCGCCACGGTGACGACCGTGACGATGAGGCCGTATTTGGTGAACTGCCAGAAGCTGATCGGGTGCCCGTTGCGGGCGGCGATGCCGATCACAACGACGTTGGCGGCGGCGCCGACGGCGGTGGCGTTGCCGCCGAGGTCGGCGCCGAAGGCCAGCGCCCACCACAGCACTTGCCCGGGGCCGTGTCCGCCGTTGGCCTGCACCAGGTCGGCGACGATGGGGCTCATCGTGGCGACGTAGGGGATGTTGTCCACGATCGCCGACAGCCCGGCTGAGGCCCACAGCAGCGCCATCGTGGTCAGAGCGAGCTGCCCCGAGGTGGCCTCGACGGCGAGCGTGGAGACCTGGCCGATCACGCCGGTCTGCACCAGCGCGCCGACCATGACGAACAGGCCCATGAAGAACACCAGGGTGGGCCATTCGACCTCGGCGATGGCCTGCTCGGTGGTCACCTTGGTGGCCGCCACCAACAAGCCCGCCCCGAGGATGGCCACGACCGACGGCTCGTAGTGCAACACCGGATGCAGCACGAAGGCCGCCATCACCAGTGCCAGCACCGTCAGGCTCTGCCACAGCAATCTGCGGTCGGCGATCGCCTCCCGCTCATCCAGCGCCATGACCTCACCGGCCCGGTCCGGATCGTAGACGAACGCCTTACGGAACATGACCCAGCACAGACCAAGAAACACGACCATCAACACGATGATCATCGGCGCCATGTGGACGAGGAAGTCGTTGAAGCTCAGCCCGCCCCGGCTGGCGATGATGATGTTCGGCGGGTCGCCCACCAGGGTGGCCGCGCCGCCGATGTTGGAGGCCATCGCCTCGGCGATCAGGAACGGCACGACCGGCAGCGCCAGCCGTTCACACACCAGGAACGTGACCGGCGCGATCAGCAGCACCGTGGTGACGTTGTCCAGCAGCGCCGAGGCCAGCGCGGTGATGACGACCAGCAACACCATCAGCCGGTACGGCCGGCCGCGAGCGCGTTTGGCCGCCCAGATGGCCAGATACTCGAACACGCCGGTCTGCTTCAGCACACCGACGATCACCATCATGCCCAGCAGCAAGAAGATGACGTTCCAGTCGACGCCGCTCTTCTCGGAGAAGAACGCGGCACGGGCGTCG
Organism: Nonomuraea aurantiaca; assembly: GCF_020215705.1. Classification (GTDB taxonomy): domain Bacteria; phylum Actinomycetota; class Actinomycetes; order Streptosporangiales; family Streptosporangiaceae; genus Nonomuraea; species Nonomuraea aurantiaca. The sequence goes on from NZ_JAIWNB010000038.1 coordinate 39,768, forward strand.
GTGGCGTGAATGGCCAGCATGATCCCGGCGCCGCCCAGTGCGGCGGCCACCCGGTGGATCTTTTCGGAGGCGATCAGCGCGTAGGCGCCGAGGAAGACCGCGACCGACAACCAAGCCAGAGCCGTCATGAGGGCACCACCCGGTCCATCAGCGCCTGCAGGGTGACCGCACCCAGCAGGCGACCCCCCTCCACCACTGCCACCAGAGGCGTACGCGTGCGCGCCATCAGCGCCGCCAACTCCAGCACGGTGGCATCCGGGTCGGTGACCGGCAGCTCACGCGGCCTGGGCGGCAGCGCCTGACGCACCGTCCGACCGACCAGCGACGACAGGAACGCATCAGCGTGTTTCTCATCCACCACCCGGGCCAACGCCGGATCGTCCTGACAATAGCGAGGCACGGCCAACGCCAGGACCTGGGTGCCCGCCAGGATGCTGACGGGCAGCCCGGCATCATCGACCACGATCAGACCGGGCAGATCCTGCTCGGCCAGCAGCCGGGCGGCCTCGATCACCGGAGCGTCAGCGGTGACGGTGGGGAAGGCGGCGAGCAGGTCACGAGCGCGCATGGCGAGCCTTTCAAGATCGGCAATGAGACTGCCGACCAGACTTCCCGGCTCACCTGCAAGAAGGCTATCAAGGAGCGTCAAGATCGGGGACAGCGGACGCGTGCCGGTCATCGAGGTGTCGAATCTAACCGAGCGCTACCACGACGTGCTCGCGCCGAACATGGCCTGCATCACCGCGAGAGTGGACAGGCCCCGCGTCGCCGAGCTCCGGTGCGATGCCCACCGCCGGGCGCGACGGCGTAAGCGGACAACGCGGCCCTGTGCACGGTTCCCGCACGGCGTGGGTGCACACGAGTCCGTGCGCCGACACCTACTGCGGTGAAGACCCGGTGCCGACCTTCACGTCGGGCGTCCCTACGGGTCCCTGCGGTCACCTGCTTCATCCAGCCCTAACGCGCGCACCGAAGTCAGCCTGCCGATCTCAGTCAGCAACGCGTCCAACCCGGCGAGCCCTGAGCCGGCCTTCAACGTGGCCGACTATCCGGCCTTGCCCACCGCTCCTCATCGGCTCCGCTCGCCGGTCGCGTGCAGCCTGGGCTCGCCGTCGCGTCCATACGCAGAAGCTTCGTCGAGAACCCGCATGGACGGCCGCACCGCGCCTACTGAGGTGTGTCTGGTGTGGAGGGTTCGGTGCTGCTAACGTCGATTGCGGAGCGCCGGGAAGTCTGGTCGGCAACGTCATATCGGACCGGCTTCAGGGAGGCGCCCATGTCGGGCAATCCTGCCATTCTCATCAGCGGGCTGACCAAGACCTTCGGGCGCGTGCGTGCCCTGGACGGACTCGATCTCACCGTGGAAGCGGGCGAGGTCCACGGCTTCCTCGGCCCGAACGGTGCGGGCAAGACCACCACTCTGCGCATCCTGCTCGGCCTGCTGCGGGCCGGCTCCGGCCACGCCGAACTCCTCGGTGGCCACCCATGGCGCGACGCGGTCGAGCTGCACCGGCGCCTGGCCTACGTACCCGGCGACGTCGTGCTCTGGCCGACGCTGTCCGGCGGCGAGGCCATCGACCTGCTCGGGCGCCTACGCGGCGGGCTCGACCAGCGGCGCAAGAAGGCGCTGCTGGAGCTCTTCGACCTCGACCCGACCAAGAAGGGCCGCGCCTACTCCAAGGGCAACCGGCAGAAGGTGGCCCTCGTCGCGGCCCTGGCCTCCGACGTGGAACTGCTGCTTCTGGACGAGCCGACCGCCGGGCTCGACCCGCTGATGGAGGCCGCCTTCCGCGAGTGCGTCACCGAGGAGCGCGGCAACGGTCGCACGGTGCTGCTGTCCAGCCACATCTTGTCCGAGGTCGAGGCGCTGTGCGACCGGGTCACCATCGTCCGCGACGGCCGAGCCGTCGAGAGCGGCACCCTGGCGCAGTTACGTCACCTGACCCGTAGCTCCATCACCGCCGAGCTCGACCGGATCCCCGACGGCCTGGCCGAGCTGGCGGGCGTGCACGAGCTGGCCATCAGCGGCTCCCGGGTGCGCTTCGAGGTCGAGGCCGACCGGCTCGGCGGCGCGCTGCGACTGCTGACCGACGCGGGCGTACGTGGCCTGACCTGCCAGCCGCCCACCCTGGAAGAGCTGTTCCTGCGGCACTATCAGAGCGCGTCATGACGGGCACGTTCGCGCTGGTACGGCTGGCGTTGCGCCGTGACCGCCTCCTCCTGCCGGTCTGGATCATGGTGATCACGGGTGCCATCGCGGGCACCGCCTCGGCGATCGGCGAGCTCTACCCCGGCATGGAACAACGCCTCGCCCTGGGCGTCACCATCGGCTCGACCCCCGCGCTGCAGGCGCTCACCGGCCCGGTCTTCGACGCGACGTCGGTAGGCGGTCTGACCGCCTGGCGAGCGACCACCCTGGCCACCGCCCTGGCCGGCTTGATGAGCATCATGGTGGTCACCAGGCACACCCGCGCGGAGGAGGAAACCGGCCGCGCCGAGCTGATCGGGGCCTGTGCGGTCGGCCGCCACGCGATCCCGGCAGCCGCGGTGATCGTGGCGGGTGGCGCCAACCTCCTCATCGCGCTCCTCCTCACCGTGGCTCTGACCGGCCAAGGACTTCCCGGCTCCGGCGCGCTCGCTTCCGGGCTCGCGGTGGGCGGCACCGGGTGGGTGTTCACCGGCATCGCCGTGGTGGCCGCGCAGGTGACCGAGCACGCCCGCACCGCCAACGGGCTGGCCATCTCGGTACTCGGCCTGGCCTACCTGCTGCGGGCTTCAGGTGACGCCGCTGGTGTCGAGACACTGTCGTGGCTGTCGCCCTTGGGCTGGGCTCAGGGGGTGCGAGCCTTCGCCGGCGAACGCTGGTGGGTCGTCGGACCGTTAGCGCTGACCGGACTCATCCTGGTCGGACTAGCCGCGCTGCTGGCCAGGCGGCGAGATGTGGGCACTGGACTGCTGCCGCCCCGGCTGGGCCCATCGGATGCGGCCCCGAACCTGGCCAGTGCGCTGGCGCTGGCATGGCGGTTGCAGCGGGGCGGGCTACTGGGCTGGATGATCGGCTTCGCGATCGGCGGGGCCATGCTCGGCTCGCTGGCCCAAAGCGTGGGCGACATCGTCAACGACAACCCTCAGCTCGCTGCGATCCTGGAGCGGATAGGCGGCGCGGGGGCGCTCGTGGACACCTTCCTGGCCGCCGTGATGGGGCTGCTCGGCCTGGCCGTGGGCGGTTTCGCCGTACAGGCCACACTGCGGTTGCAGGGGGAAGAGGCCGGCGTCCGCGCCGAGCCCGTACTGGCGGCGGCCGTGCCACGCTGGCGGTGGACGCTCAGCCACCTGGTCATCGCTCTGGGCGGCACCGCGATCGTCATCACGGCGGGCGGCCTGACGGCCGGGCTGGCGCACGGCGTGCGAACAGGCGAGGTTGGCGAGCAGGTCATCCGGCTGCTGGGTGCGGCCTGGGTACAGGTGCCCGCGGCGTGGGTGTCGGCCGGGATCGCGATGCTGTTGTTCGGCCTGCTGCCCCGGCTGACCGCCCTGGCCTGGGCGGCTCTGGTGGCCTTCGCTCTGCTCGGCCAGCTCGGCGAGCTGCTCCAGCTCGATGACTGGATAAGGAGCCTGTCGCCCTTCGCCCACCTGCCCCAGGCGCCCGGTGGCGAGGTGAGCGCCACGCCGCTGCTCTGGTTGACCGCCATCGCGATGGCGCTCGCACTGGCCGGTGTCGCCGCGTTCCAGCGGCGTGACCTGGCTGGCAACTGACTTGTTGGGAGCTGTCCTGGGGTGAACACCCGTCCCACCATGATCGGTGCTTGACACCGTGGCTGGCCGGGTCCCCTTCATCAGGCTCGTCGCCGCCGCGCTGGGAGCGTTCAGCGAAGCCATCGGCCATGCTCTACCGGCGACCCGCCCCAACTAGATCATCGGCATCCACACACTCTGGGCGCTGGCTGAAGAACGTTCCTGGACGCGGACCCATCGGCTGGGCGGGCGAATGTTCATGACCGTCGGCGCGGTCCTGGTTGTGGTGCCCTTCGTTGTCCAGGTGGCTGCGCTGCTGCCGCTCGTGCTGATCGGCATCCTGAGGTCGGGGATCACCACGGTCGTCTACTCTTGGAGGACCCGCGATGCTGACTCTCGCGCTGCTTAGCCTGCTCGGCCTGGCCGTGCTCGCGCTGGCAGCCGACCAGTTGGTCCTCGGCTCGGGTCGGCCGGCCGAGCGGCTCGGGGTTCAGCCGGTCGTGGTCGGCGTGGTGGTGATCGGGTTCGGGACCAGCGCGCCCGAGCTGGTCGTCGCGGGTACGGCGAGCGTGCATGGGCAGGTCGAGCTCGCTGCGGGCAGCCTGGTCGGATCCAACATCCTTGGCGATCAGCCCGTACGCGCCGAGCATGCTCACTGAGCGAACAGTCTGTCCAGCAGCGCCTGCAGGGTGACCGCGCCCAGCAAACGTTTCCCGCTGACCACCGCCACCAACGGACTGTGCGTTCGGGCCATCAATGCGGCCAGTTCCAACGCGGTGGCCTCGGGATCAGTGACCGGCAGCTCGCGCGCATGGGCGGGCAAGGCGTCGCGCACGCGCCAGCCTGCCAGCGAGGCGAGGAAGGCATCGGCGTGCGCCTCGTCCACCACACGCGCCAGTGCCGGATCATCTTGGCAATAGCCGGGCACGGCCAAGCGCAGCACCTGGGTGCCAGGCAGGATGCTGGACGGCAGCCCGCGCTCGTCCACGACGATCAGACCGGGCAGGTCCTGATCGGCCAGCAGCCGGGCCGCGTCGGTCACCGCGGTGTCGAGAGTAACTGTGGGGAAGGCGGTGAGCAGATCTCGAGCACGCATGGTGGGCACCTTTCGCGATCGACGAATGACTGCCGACCAGACTTCCCGGCACACCTGTAGAGAACCTATCAATGAGGGTCAAGGTCGGACACAGTGGATGCGGGCCGTTCGTCAAGCTGAGGAAGTCCAGGCTGCCGGAGCTGTACCCGATGGTCCCAGGTGCGTCGCCGAAGTAGCAGGCGCGAGATCAGCTCGCCCGGCTTGGACCACTCGTGCGTCGGGGCCGGGAAAGACGAGGGTCTCGCGTTCGGTGTCCAGCCAGCGGACCAGGTAGGGCGGTGAGCCGTCCGGGTGGTCCACCTGCATGATGAATCCTTCATGGCGCGTGCTGGTGCCACGTGTGGCCTCCACGATCAGTCGATCACCCACTGCCGCCTTCATGGCGATCTCCTCTTCTCCGGGTACTAAGCGGTGGTATTTACCCGCTTTCACCCTGCAGGGTTCGGTCGGTATCCAGCAGGGCCGGAGGTCTCCTCGGCGGGGGACCTTCGGCCCTCAGAAGTCCGGTCTGAGGTGCCGGTCGAACAAAGGCACGGGTGGAACCGAAGCTTGTGCCCAGGCCGCCACAGCGCGCTGCCTGCACGTATATGGGCGCACCTGCCCGATCTCGACGTTCGTCAGGCGGTGTGCAGATCGAGCATGAAGGCCGCGGCCAGTGCAGGTGCGCATGGCCATGCGGCGGCACAGGAGAGACAGGCGTGCCCCGAATCCGCGCGGTGCACATCCAGCGCATCGGCCGCTCTCGCGAAGTACGTCTCGATCAGCGGGTCATTTTCGGTGCGCATTACACCCAAGAAAGCCGACATTTCGATCACCCTTGTCCGCTCAGGATTTCGTGGTGACCTCACCCTCTCTCCGATCTTCTTCGCACGCCCGGGGGCGAACGTCCTGGAGTGGTGTGACCTAAGTCACCATGGCAGGCTGGATCCGCGTACCGCAATCGCCGGGCGCGACCGGCGCGAACTCAGCCAGGCCTCCGCTGGCCGCGGGACGTTCCGTTGCGCGGCTGAACGCGCGACAACGTTGATCTTCGGCCCCGACGCGTTCAGCGAGTAGCGCGGCGACCAGGCTCTTGTCCACGACCCCCCGACGCTGTCCCGCCGGCCGCCGCTCCCACCTGCCATCACCACCTAGCCGTCGATCACAGTCCAGACCTGCCCTCTCAGCTCAGATGGGCAGACCGCGTGCACGATACCTGCCATTCGCCCTGTCTGGATGGGACCTTCGCTCCTGGTTTGACAGTTCATCCCGTGCGAAAACAGGTAGGGGAAATGATGCGGCGCCCCGATGCGGCCGACCGGAAGACAGCAGGTCAGAGAGGAAGACATGGTGATTCCCGCGCCCTCTGGGTTGTCGTCTGCGGAGGCGGCCGTGCGTCTGGAGCGGGATGGGGCCAACCTGCTCCCGCAGAAGCCGCCCGTTCCGTTGTGGCGGCGGGTGATGGCCCAGCTTCGCGATCCGCTGATCGTCGTTCTGCTCGTGGCGGCGGCGTTGACCATCGTCACGGGCGACTGGACCGACACCGCCGTCATCATGCTCGTGGTCGTGGTCAACACCTCCGTCGGGGTGGCACAGGAGGTGCGCGCCGACCGAGCCATCACGGCGTTGTCACAGCTCACGGCCCCTGTAGCCCGCGTGATCCGGGACGGTTCCCAGACACAGATTCCGGCAGCCGATGTCGTTGTGGGAGACCTGCTGGTGCTGGCCGAAGGCGACATCATCGTGGCCGACGCCACGGTGGTGGAGTCGGCGGCGTTGCTCATCGACGAGTCGTCCTTGACCGGTGAGTCGGTGCCGGTGGACAAGGCCGGCGACGACCCGGTCTCCTCGGGCACCGTCGTGGTGCGAGGGCGTGGCCGGGCGGTGGTCACTGCCGTCGGGGCGGCCAGCGCGAGCGGCCGTATCGCGTCCATGATGGTCAAGGGAGCCGGTCTGACGCCGTTGCAACGGCGGCTGATGGGGGTGGGGCGCCTGCTGGCCGGCATCACGGTGTTGCTGTCCGCGGTGGTGCTGGCCCTGGGGCTGGTCCGCGGGCAGCCGGTCGAGCTGATGGTGGTGACCGCGATCAGTCTGGTGGTCGCGGCCGTGCCCGAGTCGCTGCCCGCCGTTGTGACCTTGAGCCTGGCGTTGGGCGCTCGCCGGATGGCCGCGCGCGACGCTCTCGTACGCAGGCTGTCCGCTGTGGAGACGCTGGGCTCGGTGACCGTGCTCGCCACCGACAAGACCGGGACCCTCACCGAGGGCCGGATGGTCACCCGGCACCTCTGGACCCCCGCAGGGGAGGCCACGATCACCGGCTCCGGATACGCACCCGACGGCGAGGTCGAACGCGACGGCTCCCTCGACGGAGCGATCCTCACCGATCTGCTGACGGCGGCCGTACTGTGCAACGACGCGAGGTTGTCACCGCCGCAGGACACCGGCGAGGAGTGGGCGGCGCTGGGCGACCCGACCGAGGCGGCCTTGCTCGCCGCCGCCGCCAAGCTCGGCCTGGACCGCGAGGAACTGCAGGGGCGTTTCCCGCGCGTCGCCGAGCGTCCCTTCGACAGTGAACGCAAGCGGATGAGCACCGTGCATCGCCTGCCCGGCGGACATGGCCGGGTGATCTGCAAGGGGGCACCCGAAGCGCTGCTCCACCCGCCTGTCCTGGTCGACGATCCCGTGCTGCTGGCCCGCGCGGCCGAGCGGGCCGAGCAGCTCGCCCAGGCCGGATACCGGGTCCTGGCGGTGGCGAGCACCGATCTGGACACTGTTCCGGAAACAGTGTGGGAGAGCGGCTTGTCGTTGCTCGGACTGGTCGCGATCCTGGATCCGCCGCGTCCTGCGGCGGCGGCCGCGATCGCCGCCTGCAAGCAGGCCGGAATCAGACCGCTCCTCATCACCGGCGATCACCCCGGGACCGCACGCGCCGTCGCCACCGATCTGGGCATCATCGCCGCCGGCGACCCGGTCGTGGACTGCCGCGACCCCGCAGCACCCGATCAGGCCGCGGCCGGGGTGTATGCCCGGGCCACCCCGGGGCAGAAGCTCGAGATCATCCAGGGTCTGCGGGATCGCGGCGAGACCCTCGCCATGACCGGTGACGGCGTCAACGACGGCCCGGCGCTGCGACGCGCCGACATCGGTGTGGCCATGGGCAAACGGGGCACCGAGGTTGCCCGTCAGGCGGCCGACCTCGTTCTCGCCGACGACAACCTGGACACCGTTGTCGCGGCCGTCGAGGAGGGCCGCCGGGTCTACGCCAACATCCGCCGGTTCCTGGTCTACGGCCTGTCGGGCGGAGCCGCCGAGATCGCGGTGATGCTGCTGGGGCCGTTCGTCGGCCTCGCGCTCCCCCTGCTTCCCGCCCAGATCTTGTGGATCAACCTGCTCACCCATGGACTGCCGGGCGTGGCCCTCGGCGGCGAACCGGCCCTGCCCGGAGCCATGACCACCCCACCCCGGCCGCCCACCCAGAGCATCCTGGGCGCGGGGCTGTGGCAGCGCGTGATCCGGATCGCCGTCGTCCTGACCGCCGTCACCCTGGGCGTCGCCGTCTGGGCCGACCTGACGGGACGTCCGTGGCAGAGCATGGCCTTCTTCGCCCTTGGCGCCACCCAACTCGGCGTCGCGCTCGGTTCCCGCACCAGACCCGGCTCGCTGGCCAACCCCATGCTGCTGTTCGCCGTCGCCGGCGCGTTCGTCCTGCAGCTCGCCGGACTGTACCTCCCGCCGCTACGCGAACTGCTCGGCACCGAACCACTGCCCCTGGGCGACCTGCTGATCGTCACCGCGCTGTCCACCCTCGGCTACGCCGCCGTCCGCCTCGACCGGATCCTTCACCCCGCCCGCCCGCCACAGCCCCTCCCACCAGGCGCCCCCGCCCATGCCCACCAGCTCGACCACAGCGATCAATCCCGCGCGTGACCCGTGCGGGTCGGGACAACGTTTAGCATGGTCAGCTGGGCTAACGCGGTGGCCATCGGGGTGCAGAGCTGCATAGTCAGCGTAGGCGGCCGCGACAGTTTCGGCGTTCGGCTGTCGTTGTCGTGTTCCATCGAGGGCACGGCACCTCGCCGCCATCCAAGTGACCCGGATGGGGACCGATCGCCGCCCACCTGTGAAGTCGTACCGCCCGCGACGGACAGTAGGGCCGTTGGTCCGACCGGCTTGTGGACTTTCGCCTCTGCCATGCGTCGAGTCCATCCGATGGGATGAAGGCATATAGGCCACTGAAGGAGGTTGGCGATCATGGAAGCCAAGCAGTGGACCGTGCAGATCTACCTCACGCAGGAGAGCGACGACACCACCGCGCGAGCGGTCCTGACCACCAGGGATGCCACGCGGCTGACGGGCACGGGCCACGCCCGGCGCAACCCGGCCGACCCCGCCGTGCCCGAGATCGGCGACGAGCTAGCCGCCTCACGCGCCCTGGCGGATCTCGTCGAGAAGCTGGCCCGCATCACGCAACACGACATCACCGAACTCGCCGATTCTGCCGTGCCGAGCCGTTCATGGTGAGCCCGGCCGTCGCCAGCGTTAACGGCAGTCCCGTCTCCTTGCGCGCGGCCGCCTGGGCGGGCAAGGAGGCAGAGTTGCGCCGGGCCCCGCTGCTCATGCTGCACGCCCTCCCAGCCCGTATGAGGCGGCGGCTCGCTGCCGCGGTGCGGACGCTACTGGACGGTGCCGTGCTCCGCACCACACAGCCCCACATCAGCGTCATCACCCAGGTGGTCACCGGGTCACCGGTTCTGGCCCTAGTCGAGCGTGTCACCGATGCCCAGCTGCTGGTCACCGTGGGCGCGGCCTTGCCCAATGATGACCAGCGCCTGCGTGCGACGGTGACGGGCGTGGGGTCATGATGGGGAACATGGGGTCAGACAGCCGATTCGACGCTTTTCGCGCCTTGGCCGAGCGTCGTGGGCGTCCTGGCATCCGGTTGCTGGAGGCTTTGTCCGACGCGGCGAAGACTGGGCGGGAGGCCGCCGAGGTGTTTGCTCCTGAGGTCGCCGATCGGTTTGGCCTGCCAGCGGCGGCGGGGCTCGGGCCGGCCACCTTCTACGCCGATCTGGCCGCTCCTCACGGTCGCCGTCATGTGCGGGTCTGTACCGCTGCGGCGTGCTTCGCCGCAGGGGCGGGTCGGCATGTTCGTGAGGTGGAGGAGGTGCTCGGCGTCGCGGCAGGTCACGTCGATGCGGCGGCGGAGGTCTCGCTGCAGGGTGTCCGGTGTCTTGGCTACTGCTATGCCGGTCCCGCCTGCCTCGATGGCGACACGCCGTGTACCGGGCCGGTGCTGGCCGATCAGCTCTCTGGCCGCGCGGAACCTCATGCTCCCCCGATACCGGCCGTCGATGCCACCGGTGCTCCTGTGGTGCTGGCCGGCGTCGTCGGGGGAGAGGACGCCTGGCAGGTGTGGCCCGGCATTGTGCGGACGCGCACGCCGGAGCAGGTCCTTGCCGAGGTGGCGGCCTCCGGGCTGCGGGGGCGCGGAGGAGCCGGGTTTCCGGTGGCCGCCAAGTGGGCCGCCGCGGGGCGCTCGCCCGACACGGTGGTGGTGGCCAACGGCGATGAGGGCGATCCGGGTTCGTACGCCGATCGGCTGCTGATGGAGACTGATCCGGGGAGGGTGCTGGAGGGGCTGGCTCTGGCTTGTTTCGCCTGCGGAGGCCGCCGTGGTGTGGTGCTGGTCCGGTCGGAGTATCCGCGCGCGCTGGCCCGGATGCGGGTCGCGGTCGAGTGGGCACGCGCCGAGGGGCATCTGGGGCGGCGGATCCATGACACTGATGTCGATCTCGACGTTGAGGTGGTTGACGGCTCGGGCTCTTATGTCGCAGGCGAGGAGACCGCCCTTGTCGCCGGACTTGAAGGCGGGCGCGGCTGTGCGCGGCCGCGTCCGCCCTACCCGACGCAGCGGGGTCTGTGGGATGCCCCCACCGTGGTGAACAACGTCGAAACGCTGGCCGCGGTCCCGTGGATCGTCGCTCGCGGCGGAGACGCCTATGCCGCACGCGGCACGCCGTCGGAGTCCGGTACGAAGCTGGTCTGCCTGTCTGAGCGGTTCGCCCGGCCTGGCTGCTACGAGGTCGAGCTCGGCATGCCCGTGCTCAGGATCGTCGTCGAGCTGGGCGGTGGCCTGCGTGAGGGCTCGGATCTGACCGTTTTGCAGGTCGGCGGGCCTCTGGGCGGCTTCCTTGCTGCCGACCAGCTCGACGTGCCGCTGTCGGAGGCGGATCTGGCCGGTCGCGGCGCGGCTCTCGGGCATGCCGGACTGGTCGCCTTCGACCAGCATGTCGAGCCCGAAGAGGTGTTGCGCCATGTATGGGAGTTCGCCGCCGCGGAGAGCTGCGGCGCGTGCTCACCGTGCCGGGTCGGGTCCCGCCGCGGCTTGGAGATCGTCCGGACCGGTGCGCCGGCCGACGCGGAGTACGCGCGGCTGCTCCAGGTCATGGGTGAGGCCAGCCTGTGTGCTTTCGGGCGGCGAGTACCGGCGGCGGTGCGCAGCCTCGCCCGCGCCTACGGCGAACGGCTAGCGAGGTGGGACCGGTGAGGGTCCGGGTCGACGGGGTGACCGCTCAGGTGGCGGATGACGCCTCGGTGCTCGATGCCGTGCGTGCGACCGGCGGCGAGTTGCCCACGTTGTGCAACGATGACCGTCTGACTCCGGTTGGCTCCTGCCGTACCTGCCTGGTGAGATCCGGTGGAAAGGTGGTGGCCGCGTGCGTGACTCCGGCCGCCGATGACGCCCTGATCGAGGTCGCGGCCGACGATCTGCGAGCGTTGCGTCGCGAGGCGGTCGAGCTGATCGTCTCGGCTCTGCCGCCCTACACTCTTGACGGTGGCCCCGGCGGCAGCGAACTGGCCAGGGTCTGCCACTCGCTGGGGATCGCGCCGCAGGCCGCCCAAGGGCTCGGCGGTCGGGGACGTGATGACAGCCACCCCTACGTCCACCTCGACCGGGACCTGTGCATCGCCTGCGGCCGGTGCGTGCGGATGTGCGCCGAGGTGCAGGGCACGTTCGCCCTCACCTTGGTAGGGCGGGGTGCCGATACGGTGGTCGCGCCTGGCACGGGAGGATTGTGGGCGGACTCCGATTGCGTCGCCTGTGGTGGCTGCGTCGACTCCTGTCCCACCGGCGCGCTCACCGAGCCCGGCCTGCCCATCGGCGGCAGGACACCGGAGCCGGCACGTACCCGCACCACGTGTGGCTACTGCGGGGTGGGCTGCTCGCTGGACGTGCTCACGCGCGAGGGCGGGGTGGTCGCGGTGCTGCCCGACCACGACGGCCCGGTCAATCGCGGGCACGCGTGCGTCAAAGGCCGTTTCGCCCACGGCTTCCTCAGCTCGCCCGAGCGTCTCACCCAGCCGCTGCTGCGCCGCGACGGCCGACTGGAGCCGGTGAGCTGGCGCGAGGCGCTCGAGCACGTCGCCCGAGGGCTACGGGCCGCGGTTGCCGAGGGCGGCCCCGACGCGGTGGCGGCGATCTCCTCGGCTAGGGCGACCAACGAGGAGAACTACCTGCTCCAGAAGTTCATGCGGGTGGTGATCGGCACCAACAACGTCGACAACTGCTCAAGGCTGTGCCATGCGCCATCGGCGGCCGGACTGACCGCGACGTTCGGCCTGTCCGGCGGCACCGACTGCTTCGACGACGTGGAGAGCGCCGATTGTCTGCTGCTGGTGGGCGCCAACCCGGCCGAGGCGCACCCGGTGGTCGGCGCGCGCCTGCTGCAGCGGGTCCTGCGCGGGGCGCGGCTCGTCGTGGCGGACCCTCGGGCGGTTGGCCTGGCCCGCTACGCCGACGTTCACCTGCGGCCCCGGCCCGGCACCAACGTCGCCCTCTTCCATGGGCTGGCTCACGTGATGCTCACCGAAGGCCTGATCGATGAGGAGTTCCTGCGCCGCCGAGCCACCGGCCTGCCGGAGCTCACCACGCTACTGGCGGACTACTCCCCGGACCGGACGGCCGCGATCACCGGCGTCCCCGCCGACGACGTGGTCGCCGCCGCCCGGCTCTTCGGCCGGGCCGAGAAGCCCGCGATCATCTACGGGCTGGGGGTCACCGAGCACCTGCACGGCACCGACGGCGTACGCACCCTGGCCAACCTGGCGATCCTGCGCGGAGCGGTCGGCACCGGCCGCGGCTTCGGGGTGAACCCGCTACGCGGCCAGAACAACGTCCAAGGCGCCTCCGACATGGGCGCGCTGCCGGACCTCCTGCCCGGATACGGGAAGGTGACCGACCCTGCCGCCCGAGCCCGAGCAGAGCGCGTGTGGGGCACATCAGTCCCGCAGCGGCCCGGAATGCGCATCCCAGAGATATTCGCCGCCGCGCGCGCGGGAGAACTGCGCGCGTTGTGGGTTATCGGAGAAGACGTGTGCGCCACCGATCCGGACAGCACACACGTCGCCCAAGCGCTCGAGACGTGCCCGCTCGTCGTGTGCAACGAGCTCTTCCTATCCGAAACCGCCCGCAGGGCCGACGTCGTGCTACCGGTCGCGTCCTGGCTGGAGAAGGAAGGCACCTTCGTCAACTTCGACCGTCGCTTCCAAAGGGTGCGAACCGCCCTCGACCCGCCGGGAGCGGCGATCACCGATTTCGAGGTCATCCACGCCCTCGCCGCAGCGCTCGACGCCGATCTGGGATGTCCCACCCCGGCAGAGGCACTGACCGAGTGCGGCCGACTGGCTCCCCCCTTCGCCGGACTGTCTCACGAACGCCTCGACCGCGAAGGCGCTGTCCCCTGGCCGTGCCCGGACCCCGACCGGCCCGGCGAGGTCTCGCTCTACCGGGAACGCTTCGCCACCCCCGATGGGCTGGCTCAGCTCAGCGCCGCGCCCTATCTACCGCCCGGCGAGCAGCCTGACGACCGTTACCCTCTGGTGCTGGTCACAGGACGGCGCTGGGCCCACTACAACTCCGGCGGCATGACCCGGCGCACGGACAATCTCCTCCTCGACTCCGTGGACCGGCTCGACATCCATCCCACCGACGCGGCCCGCTACGGCCTGCGCGACGGCGACCCGGTCGCGGTGGAGAGCCGCCACGGTCAGGCCCGCCTGATCGTCGGAACCAGCGACGCCATGGCTCCGGGCCAAGTCTTCTGCGCCTTCCACTTCCCTGCCAGCGGGGTCAACACCCTCACCTCTGACCGAGTCGACACCGTGACCTCATGCCCCGAATACAAAGTCACGGCTGTGCGGCTGACAGCGCTGAACCCCCTTACCGCTAAATGAATATCAAAGATGAATTTTCGGTGCTGAGAACTATTCCAAGCACGCCGATTCACGGCCTGCGACCTCGGCTAGGAGCGCCCGTCTAGGGCAGGCGAGATAGCGCCAAGAGTTTTATCGTCTGCGGGTCTCATCTCATCAGCTGGGGGAAAGCTCATGCGGCAAGGCCAGAGAATTCCTCTTCCGGGAGGCGGCAGTGAGCGATCAATATGCCGGTCGGCCCATTCTGGTCGGCTACGACGATTCGTCTGAGAGCCAGCAGGCGCTGCGCTGGGCAGTCGAGGAGGCGCGGCTGCGGGCGCTTCCTGTACTGGTCTGCCATGCCTGGCACTGGCCCTATGCCCTCAGACCTGTTCCGCAGGAGGTTTTGGCCCAGATCGAGCGAGTCGCCCGCGGTGTGCTGGACGATGGCGTCCGCCGCGCCCGGAACCTGGCTCCGGAGATAGACGCCCAGCCACTGCTGGGGAGAGGGACACCCTCAGCGGTGCTCCTGGAGGCCGCACGCGAGGCGGAGCTGACGGTGCTCGGATCTCGCGGGCAAGGAGGATTCGACGGCCTACGCATGGGGTCAGCCGCCGTACAAGTGCCCGCGCACAGCGTCAGGCCGGTCATCGTCGTACGGCCCCTGCCATCACCGAGCAGCCAGGAGGTCCGGATCGTGGTCGGCGTCGACGGCTCGCCCGCGAGCCTGGCGGCCCTCGATTTCGCTCTGGAGGAGGCCGCGCTGCGTGGCGGCACCGTGACGGCCCTGTGCTGCTGGGGAGATTGCGGATCATCGTCTTGGCAGGAGCCGCTTCCCTTCGTGGATTCGCACGCGCTGCGCAGGGGAGCCGAAGCCCGCTTCCATGAAGTCGCATCCCAGCTGGCGCGCAGACACCCCGATGTACCGGTCACGACGGAATTCGTGACCGAGCGGCCCCAGCGCGCACTGATCGACTCAGCCAAAGATGCGACGCTTCTCGTGCTCGGCAGCCGGGGAAACGAGTCACCAGCCTGCCTTCTGCTGGGACCGGTCACCCAGACCGCACTGCTCGAAGCCTGGTGCCCGGTCGCGGTAACCCCGCCCGGCTAGCTCAGGCGCCGGTCTGCCGCCTTCGCCTTCGTGGCGGTCGATGGACGCGTGGCCGCTCTACGTGGCCGTCTGTCCTTGGGGCGCAGCAGCGTGACCACCGATGGGGCGGGGTTCGGGCGGTGGGCAAGGCTCAGCGCGTGAAGTTCGTGCTCGATGGCGCGGGCGAACGGCTTGACCTCGGGCGCGCTGTCGTAGTCGCCGGTGACGCCGAACGTGACCTGATCACCGTACGTGAAGATCGACACGCCGGTACGCAGCCGCAACGCGATCGGGACGTACGGGAGGATCTCCAACGCCCGTCGGCCGAGCAGGTACAGCGGTTCGCGCGGCCCGGGCACGTTCGTGGTGACCGTGACGATGTGACGCTGCGGCAGGTGCGCAGCCAGCCGCAGTCCCCAGGAGATGGGCAGGAAGGGCTCGTGGCCGGCCAGCGCGGTCATCGCCTCCCCCGCCTGGGCCTCCCCGCTCGCCTTCAGCTCGGCGAGGTGCTCGTGTACGGCGCGCAGCCGCTCGACCGGATCGGCCACGTGCACCGGCAGGAACGCCAGCATCACCGACACTCGGTTCTCGCAAACGCCCTCCGCGCCTCGGGCGCGCACCGACACCGGGACCAGCGAGCGCACCGCGCGCGAGTGCGGCTCCTCACCGCGCTGGAGCAGCAGGTGGCGGAAACCACCGCTGATCGCGGACAGCACCACCTCGTTGACGGTGACATCCGCCCGGTGGGCGATCTCCTTGACGTCGGTCAGCGACGCGCGGGCCACGGTGTATCGCCGGTACCCACCGATCGGGCCGGTCAGGGTGGAGCCGCTCGCCGGCCACAGCGCGCCGGCCAGGGCGATCAGACCGCGCGCGGTGTCCGTCACGTGCTGGACGGTGGCGCGCGGCGCGGCCAGCGCCCTGCCGATCATGCGCGCCTGCTCGACCGGGTTGAGGAGCAGCTCGCGCAGCGCGCCCGCGGCCAGGCTCAGCGTGGACGGTTCGGGGGCCGGAGTCCACACGTCCGGCGGCGGCTCCGCTCCGCCCTCGGGCGACTCCTCGAAGATCACCTGGTAGAGGTGTGGGCCGGAATCCCCGTCGACCATGCAATGGTGCATTTTGGACACCAGCGCCCACCGGCCGCCGGACAACCCTTCGATCACCCAGTACTCCCACAAAGGCCGGGCGCGATCGAGTCGCTGCGACATGATGTCGCCGATCCGGTCGTGGAGCGCCGTGTCCTGACCCGGTGGAGCAAGAGCCACGCGCCGGACGTGATAGCTCAGATCGAACGCGGGGTCGTCCACCCAGACCGGCAAGCCGAGGTCGAGCGGCACCTGGCGGGCCTTCTGTCGGTAGCGCGGCACCAGCGGAAGCCGGGCCCTGATGGCCGCGAGGAACTCCTCCGGAGCGGGCGCCGGCCCTTCGAAGACGGCGACCGACGAGATCGCCATGGACACCTCGGGTTCCTCGTCTTCGAGATCCAGGAATGCCGCATCCAGCGGGCTCATGTGATCGGCCATGACCGTCTCACCTCTGTATTTGTCGATGTGCCCCCAGCGTCGTCTCGTGCTGGCAAGGCGGCCAGGGCACAAGGTCCCGGGCGGCTCGCCGTTATGCCCGATCTGTGAACGGGTGCGTGGCGGCGGGGAGCGGCACAGCGCGATGCCCACCCCCGGGCTGGGGGTGGGCATCGAGCGCGGGGGCGCACTACTTCAGGTAGGCGTTGCGTTGGATGATGGGGAGCTTGCCGAGTCCGAGGGTGGTGCCGGCGCCTGCCAGAGCGAGGCCGACCAGGACGATGGAGTAGATGATGTGGTCGTCCATGAAGGGGTTGTTGGCCAGGGGCAGTTCGGCGGCCCACATCAGGACCAGCATGAGTGTGCCGGTGACGGCCGCGATCCGCAGGCCAACGCCCAGGATGAGCGCGGTGCCGATGCCCAGCAGGCCGAGCATGAACAGCCAGTCCACCCAGGGCTGTCCGGCCAGCGTGCTGAAGAAGCCGCCGAGCGCGTTTTCGCCGGTGCCCTTGAGGAAGCCGGTGGTGGGGCTGCCGCCGGAGATCCAGGCGCGGTTGGCGGGGGTGGCGAAGCCCCAGCCGAAGGTCTTGTCCAGGAACGCCCACAGGAAGATCCAGCCGATCGAGATCCGGGCGATCGCCCAGACATAGTCGACCGGGCGAGTGGCGTTGTCCCTCGTGTTGACGTTCATGGGGGTTAAACGTGTGGTGGCCATGACGGCCCCCTTTCAGTGCGGATGGGCTGCTCTTCTCACACCTCGATCACACCGTTTCCGGTGACCGGCGGGCAGTGCCGTACGGCCCTCCATGCCGGGACCTTTGGCACTTCGTACGGCTATGCCGGTTTCGGTGTGGTGCGTCACCGTCACCGCATCCCCATACAGACCAAGGACCGGACGCTCTGGGACTTCCGCCCCTATCGGTCCGGAGCGCTTGGCTGTGGGATCGAGATGAAATCCGAAGGAGGGTCCACCATGCGGACCACTGTGAAAGACGTTATGACCACGCAGGTCGTCTCGGTCAACAGCAGCACCCCGTTCAAGGACATCGCCGAGGCGCTCATAGCGCATGGCGTCAGCGCCGTGCCGGTGGTTCACGAGAGCAACTATGTGCTCGGCGTCGTGTCCGAGGCGGACCTGCTGTGCAAGGAGGAGTTCCGTGAGCAGTGTTACGGCGACAATTACCAACCGCCGCTGCGCGCACGGCTGCGCCACCGGCTGTCGCAGGACGGGGGCAGTCTCCGGCAGAAGGCGGTGGGTGACACAGCCGCCGAGCTCATGACGTCGCCCGCGGTGACGGTCTCGCCCCGCTCCTCGACTGTCACGGCCGCCCGTCTCATGGACAAGCACGGCGTCAAGCGCCTGGTCGTCGCCGAAGACGGCTATCTCGAAGGAATCGTCAGCAGACGCGATCTGCTCAAGACGTTCGTGCGGGCCGATTCCGACATCGCCCGCGAGATCCGCGAGGAGGTGCTGGAGCGCTCGTTGTCGATGGAGACCTTGGGCGTTGCCGTGCATGTCGACCAGGGGTTGGTAACGCTGAGCGGTTGGATGGACCGACGCAGCGAAGTCATGCTCGCGACACGTATGACCCGCCGCGTCAACGGCGTCGTCGACATCATCGACAAGCTGAGCTGGAAGCACGACGACTCCACGCGTGCCGGCGACACCTTTTCCGGCCCGTCCTAATCCCGTGGACGCCACTTTCCGCCCTGATGCTCTGGAGCGATCAGCGAGTGTCCTCGGCCGCGGTGTCCTTGGCTCCTTCCTGCCTGACCACCGCAGGGAGGACGGAGCCTGATGCAGTTTCGTCGTGCTCGCCGTCGGTTGGCCGGCGGCCGTCAGCGTGACGGTTCCCAGCCGCGCCGGGGCGTGCGGGCGCCGGTCGGCTGGTCGGCTCGGCTGCGGTAGACGATATAGGGGCGAGTCAGGTAGCCGATGGGCGCGGTGAGCATGTGCACCAGCCGGGTGAACGGCCAGATGGCGAACAGCAACAGCGCGCTGAGGGCGTGCAATTGGAACAGGATCGGCGCGCCGGCCATCAGCGCGGGGTCCGGGCTAAAGGAGAAGATCGACCGGAACCAGGGTGAGATGGTGGTGCGGTAGTCGTAGCCGGTGCCGACGACATTCGCGACGACCGTGGCGGCCAGCCCGAGCACGATGGTGACGCTCAGCACGGCGTACATGAGCTTGTCGTTGCGGGTGGTGGCGGTGAACACCGGTCCGACGGTGCGGCGCCGGTAGATGAGGATTGCCAGGCCGCCGAGGGTGGCGATGCCCGCGATGGTGCCGAGCACGACGGCGCCGGCGTGGTAGGCCTCCTCGCTCACGCCTACCGCCTCGGTCCAGCTCTTGGGGATGACCAGCCCGCCGATGTGGCCGAGCAGGACGACCAGGATGCCGAAGTGGAACAGTGGGCTGCCGATGCGCAGCAGCCGCGACTCGTACATCTGCGACGAGCGGGTGGTCCAGCCGAACTTGTCGTAGCGGTAGCGCCACATGTGGCCGAGCACGAACACGGTGAGTGCCACGTAGGGCGCCACCACCCACAGCAGGACGTCGAGGGCGTTCACCGGGATGCCTCCATGACGGCGTAGGGTTCCAGTCCGACTTCCTCGGCGGGCGGTCCTTCGGCCGCCAGCCGCAGCGCGGCCTCTTTCTCGCGCGGGCCGGCTGGGGGCAGCGTGGCCGTCACGGCGGCCACCACGTCGGCGTACGGCGAGCGCTCGTCCTCCAGCGCCGTGTGCAGCAGCTCCAGGCCCGCCCGGTGCTCCTGTAGCAGGCGCCGCGCCTCCCGCACGGCGCCGCGGGCCGACAGCTCGCACACCACCGCCACGTGGTCGGGCAGTTCTCCGTCGGCGACCTCGAAGCCCGCGGCGCGCAGGGCGTGCTTGAAACGCAGCAGTGCCCCGCCGCGCTTGCGGGTGTCGCCGTAGGCGTAGTACGTCAGGTACGGGCAGCAGCGCCGCTTGAGGTCGAAGGTCGCCACGTAGTGGGCGGCCAGGTCGGCCTGCGCGGTGCCGGCGGCGTGGTCAAGAAAGGCGCTCAGGTGGTCGCGGACCTCCCCGGCGGGCAGCGCGTCCACCGCCTCGGCCAGCACCTGCCGGGCGCCGTACAACCGGTCGTCGGGGTAGCCGAGCAGCACCGACGCCACCATGTGGGCGGCACGCAGCTCGCTTTCTCCCAGATCGATCATGATTTGTCCCGGTTTCTTTTAGGGAACAGCCCGTCAGGGGTGCCCTTGCCGTCCCAGTTGAGGAGGTTGACGCGGCCGCGCAGCTCGCCGGCGTCCTCCAGGTCGTCGCCGGCCTGCCGCTCGCGCAGCGCGTGGAAGTTCTCCACCGCCATCGGGGCGGGCATGCCGGAGGCCTCGCCGAACGGGCCGTTCATGCCGGGGCCGCCGTCGTAGTCGAGGCTGCACCCGGTGGCGGTCTCCTCCAGTTGCGCGCCCTGCTCGGCGTGGGCTTTGGGGATGACGTACCGCTCGTCGTAGGGGGCGAGGGCGAGCAGCCGGTGCATGCCTTCGACCTGCCCGCCGCTCATTCCCACGGCGGCGGCGATCGATTCGTCGGGGTCCTGGCCGAGGTTGAGTCGGCGCATGTAGGAGCGCATGGCGGCCAGGCGGCGCAGCGCGGCCCGCACCGGCTCGGGGTCGCCGGCGGTGAACAGTTCGGCCAGGTAGCCGATCGGGATGCGCAGGGCGTCGATCGCGCCGAACAGGTTGCCGGCGTCCTCGCCGTCGTGGCCGGTGTTCGCCAGCACGTCGACCACGGGCGACAGTGGCGGGATGTACCAGACCATCGGCATCGTGCGGTACTCCGGGTGCAGCGGGAGCGCCACGCCGTACTCGAAGATCAGCTTGTGGATCGGGGAGTTGCGTGCCGCCTCCAGCCAGTCCTCGGGGATGCCCGCCGTGCGGGCGGCGGCGATCACCTCGGGGTCGTGCGGGTCCAGTAGGACGCTCTTCTGCGCCTCGTACAGGTCCTTCTCGTCCGGGACGGAGGCGGCCTCGGCGACGCGGTCGGCGTCGTAGAGGAGCAGACCGAGGTAGCGCAGGCGGCCGACGCACGTCTCCGAGCAGACTGTGGGGATGCCGACCTCGACCCGGGGGTAGCAGAAGGTGCATTTCTCGGCCTTGCCGGTGCGGTGGTTGAAGTACACCTTCTTGTACGGGCAGCCGGTCACGCACATCCGCCAGCCCCGGCAGCGGTCCTGGTCGACCAGGACGATGCCGTCCTCGGAGCGCTTGTACATTGCGCCGGATGGGCAGGAGGCCACGCAGGAGGGGTTGAGGCAGTGCTCGCAGATGCGCGGCAGGTAGAACATGAACGCCTGCTCGAACTCCAGCTTCACCTGGTCCGACAGCTTGCGTAGCACCGGGTCGGCGGAGGTGAGCTCCGGGCCGCCGGCGAGGTTGTCGTCCCAGTTCGCGCTCCAGGTGATCTTCGTGTTCTTGCCTGTGATCAGCGACTTGGGCCGGGCGACGGGCGTGTCTTCGGAGGCGGGAGCCGAGAAGAGCCGGTCGTAGTCGTAGGTCCAGGGCTCGTAGTAGTCCTGGATGGACGGCATGAGCGGGTTCGCGAAGATGGTGAACAGCTTCTTGAGCCGCCCGCCCGCCTTCAGCCGGAGCCGGCCGCGCCGGTTGAGCTCCCAGCCGCCCTTCCATTTGTCCTGATCCTGGTAGGTGCGCGGGTAGCCCTGGCCTGGGCGGGTCTCGACGTTGTTGAACCAGACGTACTCGACCCCGGCCCGGTTGGTCCACGCCTGCTTGCAGGTGACCGAACAGGTGTGGCAGCCGATGCACTTGTCCAAGTTCATTACCATGGCCAGCTGGGCCATCAGTCTCATGGCTCACTCCGTTCGCGGCTCGCTACGCTCGCGGGCATCAGTAGTCGACCTCCTGAGAGCGGCGGCGGATCACGGTGACCTCGTCGCGCTGGTTGCCGGTGGGCCCGAGGTAGTTGAAGGCGAAGCTCAGCTGGGCGTACCCGCCGATCAGGTGGGTGGGCTTGACCAGGAGCCGGGTGAGCGAGTTGTGGATGCCGCCGCGGCGCCCGGAGGTCTCGCTCTTGGGGACGTCCACCACGCGCTCCTGGGCGTGGTACATGTACACGGTGCCCTCGGGCATCCGGTGGGAGACGACCGCGCGGGCCACGACGACGCCGTTGCGGTTGACCGCCTCTACCCAGTCGTTGTCGGCGATCTTCGCCTTGGCCGCGTCGGCGGGGCTCATCCAGATGGTCGGGCCGCCTCGGGAGAGCGTGAGCATGAGCAGGTTGTCCTGGTATTCGGAGTGGATGGACCACTTGGAGTGCGGGGTGAGATAGCGCACGGTGATGCCGTCCACCCCCGATCGGCCGACGCCGGGCTCGCCGAACATCGCGGTCATGTTCAGCGGCGGCCGGTAGATCGGCAGCGCCTCGCCGGCCTCGTGGATCCAGTCGTGGTCGAGATAGAAGTGCTGGCGGCCGGTGAGCGTATGCCAGGGTTTGCGGTGCTCGACGTTGATGGTGAACGGCGAGTAGCGCCGCCCGCCGCTCTCGCTGCCCGACCATTCCGGCGAGGTGATCACGGGTACGGGCCGGGCTTGGGTGTCGGCGAAGGTGATCTGCTTGTGCTCGTCGGCCAGCCCGTCGAACGACGTCCCGGTACGGCGGCCCAGCGTGGCGAACCCCTGAGCGGCCAGGTGCCCGTTGGTGGTGCCCGACAGGGCCAGGATGGCCTCGCACATGTCGCAGTCGCGGGCCAGAGAGGGGCGGCCCTCGGCGACGCCGCCGCGGACGGTGCCGTTCATCCTGCCCAGCCGGTCGATCTCGCCGGAGACGTCGAACGTCAGCCCCTTGGTCGTGGCGCCGAGCCGTTCCAGCAGCGGACCGAGGGCGGCCATCTTCTCCGCCACCGCTCCGTAGTCGCGCTCCACCGTGACCAGCTTGGGGAAGTCGCGTCCCGGAGCAGGCGGCCGGCCCGTCGCGCGCCAGTCGTGCACCCGTCCGTGCGGGGTGGCCAATTCGTCGGGCGTGTCGTGCAGCAGCGGCACGGCCACCACGTCCGTGCGCGTGCCCAGGTGGGTCTTCGCGAGGTCGCTGAAGGCTTTGGCGATGGCGTGGAAGGCGGCGAAGTCGGTGCGGGTCTGCCAGGGCGGGTCGATCGCCGGGGTGAAGGCGTGCACGAACGGGTGCATGTCGGTCGAGGACAGGTCGTGCTTCTCGTACCAGGTGGCGGCGGGCAGCACGATGTCGGAGAACAGCGTGGTGGAGGTCATCCGGAAGTCCAGTGACAGCAGCAGGTCGAGTTTGCCGCGCGGCGCCTCCTGCGGCCAGGCCAGGCTCTGCGGCCGCTGTCCGGGCGCGGCCTCCTCGGCCCGTACGGCCGAGTCGGTGCCCAGCAGGTGGCGCAGGAAATACTCGTTGCCCTTGGCCGAGGAGCCGAGCAGGTTGGCCCGCCACACGGTCAGCACGCGCGGCCAGTTCGCGGGCGCGTCGGGGTCCTCGCAGGCGAACCCGAGCCGCCCCTGGGCGACCTGCTCGGCCACGTACGGCCCCGCCTCCGCGCCCGCCGCGGCGGCCTCGTCGGCCAGGTCGAGCGGATTGCGGTCGAAGGTCGGGTACGACGGCATCCAGCCCATCCGCGCCGACTGCGACAGCAGGTCAGCGGTGGCCTTGCCGGTGAACGCGCCGTCGCTGAGCGGCGAGGAGACGACGTCGGCCGAGTAGGTGTCGTAGCGCCACTGGTCGGTGTGCAGGTACCAGTAGGCGGTGCCGATCATCTGCCGGGGCGGGCGCGACCAGTCCAGGCCGAAGGCGAGCTGCGCCCAGCCGGTGATCGGCCGGCACTTCTCCTGGCCGACGTAGTGCGCCCAGCCTCCGCCGTTGACGCCCTGGCAGCCGGTCAGCGTGGTCAGCGCCAGGAACGAGCGGTAGATGGTGTCGGAGTGGAACCAGTGGTTCGTCCCCGCCCCCATGATGATCATGGATCGGCCGCTCGACTCCTCGGCGTTGCGGGCGAACTCCCGGGCGATGCGGGCCGCCGCCGCGGCCGGCACCGAGGTGAGCGCCTCCTGCCAGGCGGGGGTGTACGGCTCGGCCGCGTCGTCGTACCCGGACGGCCAGCGCCCCGGCAGCCCGTCGCGGGCCACGCCGTACTGGGCGAGCATCAGGTCGTACACCGTGGTGACCAGGTGGCCGCCGACCCGCCGCACCGGCACGCCACGCTCCAGCACTCCTTCGCCGTGACCGTCGAAGCGCGGCAGCGCAACCGCCGCTGCCTCCTGCCCGAGGCAGGTCAGCAGCGGGTCCACCTCGCCGAGGTCGAGATTCCAGCGGCCCTGCCCGTGGTCGGAGTAGCGGAAGGCGAGTGAGCCGTTCGGCACGACCGGCTCGCCGGTCCGCGCGTCCAGCAGGACCGTCGCGAACGCCGCCTCCTGACCTTCCTCTCCCAGGTCGGCCGCGGTGAGGAACTTGTCCGGCACATACGACCCGTCCCGCTCACGCAGCCGCACCAGGAACGGCAGGTCGGTGAACCGCTTGACGTAATCGGCGAAATACGCCGTTGGCCGGTCGACGAAGAACTCCTTGAGAATCACCTGCCCCATCGCCATGGCCAACGCCCCGTCCGTGCCCGGGTGCGGGGCCAGCCACTCGTCGGCGAACTTGGCGGCGTCGTTGTAGTCAGGCGCGAGCACCACCACCTTCTGGCCCCGATAACGCGCCTCTGCCATGAAGTGGGCGTCCGGCGTGCGGGTGACCGGGACGTTCGAGCCCCACAGCATCAGGTACGCCGCGTCCCACCAGTCGGCCGACTCCGGCACATCCGTCTGATCGCCGAACACCTGCGGCGAGGCCACCGGTAGATCGGCGTACCAGTCGTAGAACGACAGCATCGCCCCGCCGATCAACGACACGAACCGGGCGCCCACCGCGTGGGAGGCCATCGACATCGCAGGGATCGGGGAGAAACCAGCCACCCGGTCAGGGCCGTAGGTCTTGATGGTGTGCACGTGCGCCGCGGCGATGATCTCGGTGGCCTCATCCCAGGTGACGCGCACCAGGCCGCCCTTGCCGCGGGCCGACTGGTAGCGGCGGCGCTTGTCCGGGTCTGTAGTGATCTCCGCCCACGCCGCGACCGGATCACCCAGCCTCGCCCTGGCCTCCCGGTACATCTCCACCAGGACGCCCCTGGCGTACGGGAAGCGGACCCGGGTGGGCGAGTAGGTATACCAGGAGAAGGCGGCCCCGCGCGGGCAGCCCCGGGGCTCGTACTCCGGCCGGTCGCCGCCCACGCTGGGGTAGTCGGTCTGCTGCGCCTCCCAGGTGATCACGCCGTCCTTGACGTACACCTTCCAGGAACAGGAGCCGGTGCAGTTGACGCCGTGAGTGGAGCGTACGACCTTGTCGTGGCTCCATCGGTCGCGGTAGAACGCGTCGCCTTGGCGTCCGCCGATCTGGTGCAACGTCCGCAGGTCACTGGAGACTTCGCCGCGGCGCAAATGCCTTCCCATCTGGAGCAAGGCATCGCTGACCGGCCCGTCCATACCCGCCATACGCACAACTCCTTCATCTAGCGCACAAACCCGGACCTGCCCCGCCATCGGCGCTTTCATAGCCAGGTAGCGGCACGAAGACCCCGCGCCCGTTCGACCATCTCGCTACCTGCGCCGACCCGGTCCGGCGCCGGGGCCAGCATGACGCCTCCATCCTTGCTGCCAGCCATACGGCCACCTCAGGGTCTTTAGTCCCACCTTCAGACCCCCAAAGGCCCGAAACCTGCGATAACGGGCCAGGGTGGCCGGTTCAGGTGGCGGGCAACGCGGTCGGCGGCAGCACGACGCCGACCGACCAACCAGCGACGTCACCGCCGTGGCCCGGGCCAAGGCGGCGCACCCGGCGCCGTGGACCACCTTGAGGTCTTCCGCGTCGCCCATCCGGCGTTCTACCCGTGTCCGCCGGTGGGGCTTTGGATGTGTGCCAATCCGTGGCAGATCGCACCCGGTCGGCGCTCGCACCAGATCACCGGCCGCCGCGTCCATGCCTCTTAGCGGAGGTCGGGCGCGGCGTCCGGCACGAAGGTCTCCGGTCTGCGTGGCGGTCGCCGGTAGCCGGCGGCGGGAGGGCGGTGCGGGATCTTCAGCTTTGCCCGCCGTACCTCCTCGTAGGGGATCGTGGACAGCAGGTGGGCGATCATGTTGATCCTGGCCCGCCGCTTGTCCTCGCTCTCCACGTCGTACCACGGTGCCTCTGGGATGTCGGTGTGCACCAGCATCTCGTCCTTGGCCCTGGAGTAGTCCTCCCAGCGGGTGATCGATTCCAGGTCCATCGGCGACAGCTTCCACTGCCGCATCGGATCCTCCAGCCGGGCGTGGAATCGCCGTTCCTGCTCCTCGTCACTCACCGAGAACCAGTACTTGCGCAGCAGGATCCCGTCCTCCACCAGCAACCGTTCAAAGATCGGACACTGGTGGAGGAATCGCGTGTACTCCTCCTGGGTGCAGAAACCCATCACCCGTTCGACACCCGCGCGGTTGTACCAGCTGCGGTCGAACAACACGATCTCCCCGGCAGCGGGCAAATGCTCGATGTAGCGCTGGAAGTACCACTGTGACCGCTCCCGCTCGGTCGGTGCCGGGAGCGCGGCGATACGCGCCACGCGCGGGTTGAGGTACTCGGAGACCCGCTTGATCGTGCTCCCCTTGCCGGCCGCATCCCTCCCCTCGAAGATCACAACCACCCGCCGGCCTTCCGCGCGCACCCACCCTTGCAGCTTCACCAGCTCTCCCTGCAGGCGGAAAAGCTCCTTCTCGTACGCCTTGCGCGGCAATCTCTTCTCCATCGGGCTCCCTCCATGGCCATTGACACATCGCAGGCGGGCCGTGTCGACCATCTTGGCCAAGGTGAGCGCGCCGGACCGGATCACCTTCGCCGACATCAATTATTCGCGCGCCAGGTTGACCAGCAGCATGGGCGAGTAGTGCTCCATCGCCCGGTCGATGAGGAACTGCTCGGGTTCCTTCATCGCCTCGCTGTCGGCGGGGCGCTGATACTGGTGGCCAGGCGCGCGGCTATGAGACCTTGCACCGCCTGTGAGCTCCTTGCGGGATCTGGACGATCAGATGGGTTGCCGGATGCGTCGGCCGGTAGCCTCCACCGCAGTGATGACGATGAAATGGTCGCGAGCGCGTGCCCACGACGTCAACGGCAGTCGTTCCAGCCGGGCGATCTGTGCGGGGTCGTCGGCGACACGGGCATACCCGACGACGGTGACCGACCAGCCGGTCCGCTCTCCTGAATCGAAGTCGTCGACCTCGAAAGCCACGACCGCATGGCGGGTGGCGGCGGCCAGCTTGGAACCGGCCGCCGTACGGATGACGATGTCCTCCCCGTCCAGGCAGAAGTTGACCGGCTGCACGGCCGGCAGGGCGCGATCGGTGAAGACGATCCGCCCGATTGGGCGTGAGGGCAGCAGGCGCATGCACTCCTCGTGCGAGAGCACCTGCAGGCCGGCCGAGTCGAGTTTCATACCGCTAGCCTGCCAGCGCCCCTACCTGACTGGTCAGGGACGAAAGTCCCGTGACGGCCGCCGATCGCCCTCAGTGGTGGTGACCGTAGACCGTCCAACATGCGACACTCGCCGACGACAAGCGGGGGTTCTCCTTCGTTGGCCGGCGCGACGCCTCATCTGCGGCACCCGTGTGGTTTCGCGACCCGGCCAGGCGGGATCCCTCAGCTGTCGCTGTCTCCCGCTGACGTCACCGTACCGGCCTGGACGGCACCGGCGCGGCCGAGCGCCTGCCTGGCCGTGGCACGGACCGCGGTGAGGGTCAGCACCAGCGTCAGCACCGACACCCCGGCCAGCAGAGCCAGGCCCAGCCCGTAGGAGCCGAACAGGCCGTAGACGAACCCCATCACCAGCGGCGGCACGAACCCGCCCAGCCCTCCGGCAGCGCCGACCAGGCCCGTGACCGAGCCCACCTTGTCAGCCGGGGCCACCGCCGCCACCAGGGCGAAGGTGGCCCCGCTGCCGGCGCCGAGCGCCCCGGCCATGGTCAGGAACGCGACCGTGCCCAGCATCATCAGCGGTGGAGTGAACGCCTGCACCGCGGCGCAGAGCGCGACTACGGCGAACACGGCAACCAGAACAGGAATCGGCCCGATCCGGTCCGACAGCCAGCCGCCGATGGGACGCATCGCGACCGCCAAGATCACGAATCCGGCCATGCGGTTGGCCGCGTCGGCCTGCTCCAGGCCGTAGGCCGACTGCAGGTAGACGGGCAGGTACACGGAGAAGGCGACGTAGCCGCCGAACGCCACCGCATACAGCACGCATGCCTGCCAGGTGATCGGCAGGCGCACGGCCGCGGCCAGGCGCGCCACGCTCGACTGGGCCGGGACCGTACGGCCCGGCGCGTCCCGCAGCACGCACCAGGCCACGACGGCGTAGAGAGCGAGTATGGCCGCGGTGAGCAGGAACGGGGTGGCCGAGCCGCCGGTCCTGACGAGCCTGACGGTGGTCAGCGCGCTGATCGCGGTGCCGCCCATCCCCATGCCGAAGACACCGACGGCCAGACCGCGGCGCTCGGGCGGGAACCAGGCGCTGACGAAGGGCACACCCACGGCGAACACCGTCCCCCCGATGCCCAGGAAGAACCCGCCCACCAGCAGCGCCGCCAGCGAGCTCTGCCCCGCCACGCCGATGAACAGCACCGGGACGATGGCAGCCGCCGAGATCAGCGGGAACATCACCCGGCCGCCGAAGCGGTCGGTGAGCGCCCCGACGGGGATGCGGCCCAACGAGCCGACGATCACCGGCACGGCGACCAGCAGCGCCTGCTGGGCAGCCGACAGGTTCAGCAGTTCCTTGAACCGCGGGCCCAGCGGGCTGAGCAGCGCCCACGCCCAGAAATTCACCGCGAATCCCGCGGTCGCCAACGCCAGCATCAGCGCCGGCCGGCGGGTGGAACCGCGTGGGACTGCTCGGTTGCTCCTATCGGTGCTCATCTCATCCGTCCTTGTGCGCCCATTCATGCCCAAAGTAGGTGCCGTGGTGCATCCCGCCGTTTCCAGCAGGTGAGCACCTCTGCGAGGAGGCGGACCGTCCGGCCCAATCGAGAAGACCAAAGGTGCGCCGGGTGGCCAGGCGGAGCGGTTCTGCCGGCCGCGAACCGCCCACAAGATCGGCCCCAGGGCGATCGGCCCCCTCCGGCATTCGCCGACCACCACCTGGTTGTCGCGATGTTCTTGCCCCGCCCTCTCCCATCGCATCTCACCGCAACAGCTCCATGCCCCCTAGGGGCGAAAGTCCTGCCTGTTGAGTGCTTTCTTCCCCTGATCCTCCGCTGCCTGACGATGGAAGCGTTCAGCCGGTAGCTATTGCAGCGACCGGACGCCCCGCATTCTGTCTCGCACACCCACCTCGACAGCACGTGTGCCACGGTCAGCGGCGACCCGCGCAATGCCGCCTCCCCCAGCTGCCCACCTGACGGCATCAAACCCGGCACGCGAGCCGTCGACTCCGACCGCGATCATGGCTGCTCCCTCCTTCCAGGACACCACCGACTGTCGCGGCGGCCTGGCGCCGAAGGTCCCTCAGACGAAGGACGTGCAGCCCTGAAGGCCCCGGAGGAAACGAACTCGCCACCCCGGGAAACCGCGGTGCCGCTGATTAGGGACTTTGGCCCCTTTCTTGTGGCGGGCCGAGCCGGTTAGCGTCGGAGCATGATTCGGGTGTTCCTCGTCGATGACCATGAGGTGGTGCGGCGGGGCGTGGCTGCCCTGTTGGACTCCGAGGACGACATCGAGGTGATCGGCGAGGCCGGGACCGCGGAGTCGGCGATCGCCCGCATCGCGGCGCTCAAGCCGGACGTGGCGGTGCTGGACGTCCGGCTGCCCGACGGCAATGGGGTGGACGTGTGCCGCGAGGCCCGCTCCAGGTTGCCGGAGCTGGCGTGCCTGATGCTGACCTCCTACACCGACGACGACGCGCTGTTCGAGGCGGTGATGGCGGGCGCCGCCGGTTACGTGCTCAAGCAGATCCATGGCTCCGACCTGGTGGGCGCCGTACGTACGGTCGCCTCGGGGCGGTCGCTGCTCGATCCGCAGACCACTGCGGCGATGCTCCAGCGGCTGCGGGAGCACGCTGCCCGGAAAGATCCGCTGGCGGCGCTGTCGGAGCAGGAGCGCAACATCCTGGACCTGATCGGCGAGGGGCTGACGAACCGGCAGATCGGTGAGCGGATGTTCCTGGCCGAGAAGACGGTCAAGAACTACGTGTCCAACCTGCTGTCCAAACTCGACATGCAGCGCCGTACCCAGGCGGCGGCGCTGTCCGCCAGATTGCGGGCAGATCGGCGAGAATGACGGGCCTTCGTCCTCAGTGCGACGGCGAATCTGAGCGCATCAGAGCGGGACGCTCCAGCGAAGAGCTGTCCCCCCGGCTTCCCGAGAGGTGACCTCGAAGGAGCCGCCGAGCGTGGTGGCACGCTCTTGCAGGTTACGCAGGCCGCTACGCCTGCCGTCGGCGGGCAGCCCGACGCCGTTGTCCTGAACGGCCAGCGTGAGCGTGTCATCCGCCACTTCAACGGAAACGTCCGCTTTGGAGGCCTTGGCGTGGCGGACCACGTTGGACAGCGCTTCGCGCAGGACGGCGAGCAGGTTCTCGGCGATGGGTTCGGGGACGCGGTTGTCGAGCTGGCCCTCCATCAGCAGGCCTGGCATGAAGCCGAGATGGCCACGGGAGGTTTCCACCAACTCCACGATCTGGGCGCGCAGGCTGGGGCCGAGGGCCTCGCGCGACCCCTGCAGGGCGAAGATGGTCGAGCGGATCTGCCGGATGGTCTCGTCCAACTCGTCGATCGTGTGCCGTATCCGGTTCGCCGCCTCAGGCTTGTCCACCAGCCGGACCGTGCTCATCAGTGTCATCGCGATCGCGAACAGCCGCTGGATGACCACGTCGTGCAGATCCTTGGCGATGCGGTCGCGATCTTCGAGCAGGCTGAGGCGTTCGGCGTCCTTGCGGGCCTCGGCCAGCTCCAGCGCGATGGCGGCCTGCCCGGCGAACGCCTCCAGCATCCGCAGGTCCGCGGCGCTGAACGGCAGTCGGCCCGACCGTTTCGCCACCGCCACCACGCCGCGCACCTTCTCCCCCACGCCCAGGGGCATCAGCAGCTCGGGGCCGAAGCCGAGGTGACGCAACGG
This sequence comes from Nonomuraea aurantiaca, assembly GCF_020215705.1. Taxonomy (GTDB): domain Bacteria; phylum Actinomycetota; class Actinomycetes; order Streptosporangiales; family Streptosporangiaceae; genus Nonomuraea; species Nonomuraea aurantiaca. Next base: position 70,564 of record NZ_JAIWNB010000038.1, read on the forward strand.
TGAGTTCGTCTCGTGCAGCTCCTGCGCCGAAACCGCCTCGCCGCGGGTGTAAACCTGGCCGGCCGCGGTGGACGCCAGGTCGAAGGTCAGGCCCGCCACCTGCTCGGCGTGCTCGCCATCGACGTACTCCACCACCAGGGATCGGCCGCCTGCCTCCGGTATAAGGATCTTCACGAGGTCGGCGTCGCTCATCTGACGGGCGCGGGCCGCCAGCAGGGTGAGCGCCTCGCGCGGGTCGGCCCCGGACAGCAGGCTGGTGGTGATCTCGGAGGAGGCCTGCAGCCAGGTCTCGCGCCGCCGCGTCTTCTCATACAGACGGGCGTTCTCCACGGCGACGCCGGCGGCGGCGGCCAGTGCGATGACGATCGCCTCGTCCTCCTCGTCGAACTCCGCCCCGCCCCGCTTCTCGGTCAGATACAGGTTGCCGAACACCTCATCGCGTACCCGTACCGGCACACCGAGAAAAGTGCCCATCGGAGGATGCCCGGAAGGGAACCCATAGGATTCCGGGTGGTCGGAGATGCGGCTGAGCCGCAGCGGGCGGGCGTCCTTGATCAGCAGGCCGAGCAGGCCGAGTCCGTGCGGCCAGTGCTCGATGCGGGCGATCTCCTCCTCGGTCAAGCCGACCGGGATGAACTGCAGGAGCGTGCTCTGCTCCCCGACCACGCCCAGCGCGCCATAGGTGGCGTCCACCAGCCTGGTCGCGGTCTCCACGATCCGGCGCAGCACCGTCTCCAGATCCAGATCGCTGCCCACCGACACGACGGCTTCCAGCAGAGCGTGCACCCGGTCGCGGGTGGACAGTACGGCATCGAGCCTGACCTGCAGCTCGGCCAGCAACTCATCCAGCCGCATGTTCGGCATCAAGGGGCGGTGCTCGCCTTCCGTCATAAGGATCAGTGTTCCACCTGGACGGCGCCACGCCCATCCCCAGATCACTACAGCATGTCGGACAGCGGGCGGCGGACCGATTCCTTGTCGTCGAAGGTGATCCCCAGCCGCATGATCATCTGCGGGTACTCCTGCGAGCACAGCTCCTGCCTGAGGAACTCACGCAGGTGGTACATCTCCAGCGCCTGGGTGTGGAAGGCGGCGCTGACCCCATACGCGGAGGCGTGCAGCAGAACGCTTTGCAGCGCCTGCCCCGTCGCGGTCCATTCCTCCCGCGTGTCGCCCGGGGTGGTGAGCAGGGCCACGACTCCGGTCGCCGTGGAGCCACTCTGGTCGGCTTGGCTCCCCCAATCGTGGCGCCAGGCGTAGTCGCGCTGGGGGAAGTACGGGTCGGTCCGGGCGGCCTGGCGCGGGTAGCCCTCGGCCGGCACGCCGTCCTTGCGGGCGCTGCCCGGCGGCCGGACCCAGCGGATCAGCTCCAGGCTGAGCGCCCTGTCCTGGGACTGCGCCGCCTGCGCGGCCTGGGTGAGCGCCGCGATCATACTCACCGCGACGGGCGAGCCGACCGGCGTCAGCCTGGCCCCCTCACTCCTGGCGTCCTTGACCAGCCCTTCGAGCAGCCGCTCAGGCACAGGCAGGTCGGTGAACCCCGCCCGGTGGGTACGGCGCCGCTCGATCTCCACGCCGAGCGCCCGCGTGTCCTCGTCGGCCTCCACCTCCGTACCCAGCCTGATCGTGGCCAGCAGCGAGGGACGGTCCGGATCCGGCAGCACACGGACGGACGGCTCATAACCCTCACATCGCAGCGCTGTACGGATGGTGAAGAGAGCGGCCCCGCAGCTGATCAGCAACTCCCTACCGGCGTTGTCACCGATGAGCAGCTTCCTGCCGGTGTCGGCTCGCAAACTGATCTCCTCACCGGACACGCCGAAGGACCAGGGCTGCGTGTTGTGCACGGAAGGGGCCCAGCGAGCGGCCTCCAACGCCGCCTGAATGGCGTGCTCTCGATGCTGTGCCGTGCCAGCGGCCATGACAGCACCTCCCATCGGTGATGACCCCAGCCCATCACGCTGGAACGGCATCCAGGCAGGGTCGAAGGTCCCACCCCGTTAGAGGCATCGGCCCTCCTCGAACACTCGCCACGAACCCGACGGCCCGGGACCTTCGGCACCAAGGCCGGGGCCGTACGGCACTGCCGAGGGCCGTGGCACCTGCGACAGCGTGGGTGGCGGGAGGTGCGTCATGTCCCCATCACTCGCCACCATGTTCGGCGTCAGGCGGCTGCTCGTCGCGGCCGGTCAGGCGCCTTCCGTGCACAACACCCAGCCATGGCGCTTCGCCGTGTCCGGCGAGGAGATCAGTTTGCGGGCCGATCCCGACCGGCGACTGCGGGTGAGCGACCCGCGAGGGCGGTCCCAGCATGTGAGCTGCGGCGCGGCCCTGTTCAACCTGCGCCTGGCGGTGCGGGTGACCGGGCGGCGTCCGCTGGTCTGGCTGCTGCCGAACCCCGATGAGGAGCCCCGCCTGCTGGCGGCCGTGCGCATGGCCGACGCCGCGCCCGCCTCCGGCGAGCAGCGCGAGCTGTACGACCTGATTCCGGTACGTCGCACCAGCCGGGAACCGTTCTTCGAGCGGCAGGTGCCGCTGCCGGTACTGGCCGAGCTGCGCATCGCCGCCTCTCGCGAGGGCGCGCACCTGCTGCTCCTCGACCCGCGCTGCGCCGGGGAGACACTCGACTATGCCGCCATGGCCGAGGACGAGTTGGCCCGAGACCACGACTACCAGGCGGAGCTGGCCGCGTGGACGATGTCCGGCGCCCGTTTCGACGGCGTCCCGAGTTACGTGCATGGGCCGCGGCCGGTCAAGGAGCCCGGGCGTACTCGCGATTTCGGGCGGCGGGCTGGTCAGGCTCGCTTCGAGGAGCACCCGCTACTGGCGGTGCTGACCACGCCGGGCGATCGGCCGCTCGACTGGCTGCTAGCCGGACAGGCGCTACAACGCGTGCTGCTGGTGGCCACCGCGCAGGGGCTGTCGGCGTCGTTCCTCAACCAGCCGCTGGACCTGCGGGACATGCGCCGCCGCAGGGATCCGCACCACCGGCGCGGCCACCCTCAGATGATCATCCGGCTCGGTTACGGCCCCTACGTGGCCCGCCCCCCGCGCCGCCCGGCCGGCGAACTGGAGACCAGCCATGTCTGAAAGCTACGACGTACTGCTGCGTGACGGCGGCATAGCCCGAGTTCGTCCGTTGAGCCCCACCGACCGCCACGCGCTGCACGAACTGGTGCGCCATCTGCGTTGACCAACGACCACCGTCGTTGGGACTTACGGCCCTACCAGGCGCACTGCCGCGGGGCTGTGATGAAGACAACAGAACAGCCGACGAGAAGGGCTGACCCGTGAAGCACAGGACCGTCGCCGACGTGATGACCGCCGCAGTCATCACGGTCACCGCGAGAACCCCGTTCAAGGACATCGCCGAGACCTTGATCGCCGGCGGCATCAGCGCCGTCCCGGTGGTCGACGACGACGGCCACGTCATCGGCATGGTGTCCGAGGCCGATCTGCTCCGCAAGGAGGAGTTTCGCGAGCAGTTCTACCGCGAGGGCTACCAGCCGCCGCTGCGCGCCCGGCTGCGCCACCCCAAAGGCAAGAAGAAGGCCGCCGGTGACACCGCGGCCGAGCTGATGACCAGCCCGCCGATCACCGTCTCACCCCAGGCCCCGGCCGTCCTGGCCGCCCGGCTGATGGACTCCCACGACGTCAAACGGCTCGCGGTCGTCGACCAGGACGGCCGCCTGGTCGGCATCGTCTCCCGCCGCGACCTGATCAAGCTGTTCCTGCGCAGCGACGACGACATCGCCACCGAAGTGCGCGAGGACATCCTCGACCGGGGGCTGTGGGTGGATACCTCCGGCGTCCTCGTCCAGGTACGCCAGGGCGTGGTGACGCTGAGCGGCCAGATGGACCGCAAGACCGAGACCGCGATCGCCGTCCGCATGACCCAGCGGGTCAATGGTGTGGTCGACGTCATCGACGAGCTCACCTGGAAGCACGACGACTCCAAGTGGGAGGCCAGATAGTCATGCTCGTGCGCGAGGTCATGAGCGGCCCGGCCATCACCGTCCGCCGCACCGACCCGGTTCGGCAGGCCGTCCGGACGCTGCACGACCATGGCATCACCGCGGCCCCCGTCACGGATGACGCCGACCGCCTGGTCGGCGTGGTCAGCGAGCTCGACCTGCTGCCATGGGCCTCCACCGACCAGGGCGACGACCCTGACGTGGTGCTGGCCTGCGCCGGGGATGTGCCCACGTTGGAGACCCTCGCGGCCGCCGCGCTGCTGGGCGAGCATCTGCCCAAGCTGAAGGTGCGCGTCCTCCCCGAGCCAGCGAGTGGGCCTGGCCCACCTGATCACCGGCCGCCTGATGCCCGCCACCGTCTCAGCCGGTGGCGGGCATCTCCGTGGTCGCAGCCATCTTCAGGGGAGGTCCTAGAGCAAGGGCGGGACGACGATGAGGTCTTCCTTGTCGAAGGTCAACTCGCTGACGACGTCCACGACGCCCTCCACGCCGCGGATCGACTCCACGAGGGCGACGGCCTGCAAGTTCCGCTCGACCCTGCCACCGAGCGTCACGACGCCCTGGTCGAGCTCGATCGCGAACGCCTCGCGATCCGGTAGCAGCGCGGTGATGTCCGCTATCAGGTCGGCGGCCGGACGGGTGAAGACCCGCAGTACGTCACGCTGATGCAGCGTGCCGATGATGCGCCCGGTGACCGGGTCGATCACGGGCAGTTGCTTGACGCGCTTGTCGTGCATGAGCCGCGCCGCGTCGCGGACGGACGCGCCGGGCGTGACGGTGATCGCCGGAGTGGTCATGAGCTCTTCCGCTTTGGTGCCCGCGGCCTTGTGGTGTTCCTGGCGCTGATGGCGCGACTCGAAGATGGAGACGCTGTGCCGTACGGTGTCGGTCTCCTTCAGCAGCAGATCTTCTTCGGAGACCACGCCCACGGGCCGCCGGTCGGCGTCGATCACGGTGACCGCGCCGACGGCGTAGCGCTTCATCGCGCCTACGATCTCGGCGAACGGCGCGTCTTCGAGGACGGCGATGGCCACGCGTCCCATGACGTCCTTGACCTCGATTGTCATCGTCCTCACCTCTCCTTCACCTCCCACGGTCCGCTCCAGCGGCGCCGGTCGGTAGCGGCGAACGTCCCCCAGCGCAGGGGCCTAGGTCCTGACCTGCGGCGTCACCTCGACAGCGGGCTGGCGGTCGTGTTCTGTCCGACCTCGCCATGGGTAGCGTCCTGACATGGCTTGCTTGAAGCGCTCCTCGCGGCCAAGGGCGGGGGTTCCAGCCGGCTCGGGCTCCATCTGGGCGGCGGCCTGGGCTGCTGCTGCTTGGGGCTTGGCCTTCCGGCCCACGCCAAACCGCACACTCACTCTGGGCTGTCTGTGCTCCGCCCTCTCGGCGGTGAGGTTCTACTCGGCGGCGTTCACGTCGGCGTGCTTGATGTGTCCGCGAGCCGGTCATGAACCCATGGGTCCTGTCCTACGGGGGTTTCGACCCGGCCTCCGAGGGGTTGCGTGAGGCGCTGTGCACGCTGGGCAACGGCCGGTTCGCCACGCGCGGCGCGACTCCTGACGGCGAGTTTCGGACTCCGGGCACCTACGTCGCGGGGTGCTATGACCGGCTGGACTCCATCGTCGCGGGGCGGACGGTGACCAACGAGGATCTGGTCAACCTGCCTGACTGGCTGCCCCTCACCTTCGCTGTCCCCGGCTCGGACTGGTTCCGCTCTGAACGCGCTGACTTGCTGGACTACCGCCAGGAGCTCGACATGCACCGCGGGATCCTGCATCGGACGCTGCGCTGGCGCGACGAGTCGGGCCGCATCACCGCGGTACGGCAACGCCGCTTGGTCTCCATGGCCGACCCGCGCCTGGCCGCCCTGGAAACCACCTTCACCACCGAGAACTGGTCGGGCCCGCTCCGCGTCCGCGCCACCCTGGACGGCAGGGTCACCAACAGCGGCGTGGCCCGCTACCGCGACCTGCGCGGCGACCACCTCACCTGCCATGACACCGGCGACCAGAACGGCCTCGCCTGGCTGACCGCCCTCACCCGCTCCTCCCAAATCACCGTGGCGCTCGCCTCCCGTACCGACGCCGCCATCCCCGCCCACGAGGTGATCCGCGAAGGGAACCGGATCAGCACGGAACACGTGCTCGACCTCGCGCAGGGCGTACCCGCCACGTTGACCAAGACCGTGGCCTTGGTGACCTCGCGCGACTGCGCCGTTCACGACGCCCGCTCCGCGGCGATCCGCGCCGTACGGCTGGCGCCGCGTTTCGACACGCTGGTGGCCCAGCACACGGCGGCCTGGGAGCGGCTGTGGCATCGCGCCCGGGTCGATGTGGACGGCCCGGAGCTGTCGCAGATCGTTCACCTGCATGTCTTCCATCTGCTGCAGACGCTCTCTCCGCACACCGCTGACCTGGACGTCGGTGTGCCCGCCCGTGGCCTGCACGGCGAGGCTTATCGGGGGCACGTGTTCTGGGACGAGCTGTTCGTGCTGCCCTGGCTGAACCTGCGCTTCCCCGAGACCTCGCTCGGCCTGCTGCGTTACCGGTGGCGGCGGCTGCCCGAAGCCAGGGCGGCGGCCCGGGCGGCCGGATACGACGGGGCGATGTTCCCCTGGCAAAGCGCCAGCGACGGACGCGAACAGACCCAGACCCTGCACCTCAACCCCGTCTCGGGCCGTTGGCTTGCGGACGCTTCCCACCTGCAGCGGCACATCGGCCTGGCCATCGCCTACAACGTCTGGCAGCACCACCTGGCGACCGGCTCGATGCCGCCGTGGTGCGCGGAACTGCTGATCGACATCGCCAGGTTCTTCGCCTCACTAGCCGTGCTCGACCCCACATCGGGACGATACGAGATCCGCGGCGTCATGGGACCCGACGAGTACCACGAGCGCTACCCGGGAGCCGGCTCCCCCGGCCTGGCCAACAACGCCTACACCAACGTCATGACCGTGTGGCTGCTGCTGCGCGCCCGAGACACCCTGGACCTGCTGCCCGAACTCGCGGTCTCCGCGCAGGAGCGGGCCCGCTGGGACGACATCACCCGCCGCATGCGGGTCGACTTCCACGACGGCGTGGTCAGCCAGTTCACCGGTTACGCCGACCTGCTGGAGCTGGACTGGGCACGCTACCGCGGCGTGCGCCGCCTCGACCGGGCCTTGGAGGCCGACGGTGACGACGTCAACCGCTACAAGGCGGCCAAGCAGGCCGACACCCTGATGCTGTGCTACCTGCTCACCTCCGACGAGCTGGTGGGGATCCTGAACCGGCTGGGCTATCCGGTCGAGCCCAGCCTGATCCCCCGCATGGTCGGCTACTACCTCAACCGCACCAGCCACGGCTCCACCCTCAGCGCCGTCGTGCACGCCTGGGTGCTCGCCCGCTCCGACCGGGCCCGGTCCTGGCAGTTCTTCGCCGAGGCGCTGTTCAGCGACATCAAGGACGTCCAGCACGGCACCACCGCCGAGGGCATCCACCTCGGCGCCATAGCCGGCACCCTCGACCTCCTGCAGCGCTGCTACCTGGGTCTGGAGATCCACCCGCTGCTTCCCGACCGGCTCGGCGTCCTGTCCATGCCGATCCGCTTCTGCGGCACCCAGCTCTTCATCGACGCCGACCAACGGCAGGCACGCATCAACGGAGCGCCAAGACCGGCCTTCATCACCAGCATGCAAGGAGAACCGATCATGACAGCCACAGGCGACCTCGGACGTCGCATCGCCCATCACCGCGAACGCCTCGGCCTGACCCTCGAACAGGTCGCCGACCTCACGGACATGTCACCTGGCTACCTCCAATACCTGGAGGAACAACCCGGCATTCCCACCGCCGAGTCCATGTACCGCCTGGCCGGAGCCTTGGAGACCACCGTCGACGACCTCCTCGGCGGAGGCATCGACCAGCCACCCGGCCGCGGCCGCGCCAAGGCGGCGCCGACACTGGAGAGCCTGGACCGCGACGAATGCCTCAAGCTGATCGAGCCCGGCGGCATCGGGCGGGTCGCCTTCAACGGCTCCAACGGCCCCACCGTGCTGCCCGTCAACTACAAAGTGCGCCACGGCTCCATCGTCTTCCGCACCGCGACGGGCGGCCCCATGGACCAGGACCTGCGCACCGGCCAGGAAGGCGTGGAGATCAAGATCGGCTTCGAGGTGGACCGGATCGACGAGGCCCAGCGCGAAGGGTGGAGCGTGCTCATCCAGGGCCCCGCCCACCACGTCTCGCCCGACGAGCTGTCGGAAGTCACCGACGCCGGCGTCACCCCATGGGCAGGCGGCGAACGCGACCTCTACGTCCGCATCACCCCGCACCAGATCACCGGCCGCCGCATCCACCACCTTTGACGGTCATGCTCCAGGGCCGAAGGTCCCCTTCCCAGAAGGGTGAAGCAACCGATCCCCAAGGGTCCTTCGAGCCCCGCGGAGAGGACTTACGCATCTGCTCGGGCGCCGGGCGGCGCGGCAGAGTTGGCATCACACCAACGACGTGCCGGAGGAGCTGACTGAGATGCGGACCACCCAGATCACCATGCGCCCGAAGCCAGCACGACCTCGACCGGAGATCGACCGCCGCACTCCGTCCGGGCGGCCCCTTCCGTTCTAAACGCCACGGTCCAAACGCCACACCGCGAGCCTGAATCACCCTTCCTCGACGGGCTGTACGAAGACGCCGCCCGCGTGCAAGGGAAGGCGGCGACCGCTGATCTCGTGCAGGGGCAACCGCACGAACACCGGCTCGGTCATCGCGGCCCACGGAGCCCCGATCAACTGCTCCAGACAACTGACCTGCCCACGGTCGGTGATGACTTCGGCCCGACCGCTCAGCACGACGCTCCAACCCGCGTGCAACGCGGGCTCCACATCGTCCGCCTCGAAGACCAGAGGCACGCCGTGTTGGATGGCGTCAAGCTTGCCGCCCCGCGCGGTCCTGAACACGATGCTGTCACCGTCCAGCACGAAGTTGACCGGCACGACCTTCAGATCATTGCCGGATGCCGCCCAGGCAACACGACCGATGACGACCGTCGACAGCAGCGCCAGGCAGGCATCACGGTCCAGGGTCTCGATAGGATCTGCGGGCCTCGATCGCCTTTCCTGCCGCTCCATCCACACAGCGTCTCATGCGGTCCGTCAGCCGTACTCTTGGCCTCGCCGCTCTGTATCCCATGCGACAGATTCCCGGCTCGGTGGAGGTTGCCGGGCTGGTCCCCGGCGACGTCGTCGAACTACGGCTGGGCGAGATCCTGCCGGCCGACCTGCGGTTGATCTCGGTGACCGACCTGGAATGTGAGGAGTCGGCGCTAACGGGCGAGTCGCTGCCGACGGCCAAGGCCACGGAGCCGACCGGCGCGAACACCGCCCTCGCCGAGCTAACCTGCGGCGCGCTGATGGGCGTCGTACGCGAGGGCTCGGGCACCGGCGTCGTGGTGGCCACCGGGGCCGCGCCGCGTTCGGAAAGATCGCGCTCGCGCTTGGTGAGCGTCACCCGAGACCGAGTTCCAGACAGGGCTGCGCCGCTTCTCCATGCTGCTGGTGCGCGTCGCCGCCGTGCTCACCAGCACGATCTTCATCATCAACGTGGTCTTGCAGCGGCCGGTCGTCGACGCGCTGCTGTCCTCCCTGGCGATCGCAGGGGGCATCTCCCCCAGTTGCTGCCGGCGGTCGTCTCCACCAGCCTGGCCGCCAGCAGCCGGCGGCTCGCCCGGCACAAGGTACTCGTCATGCGCCTGGTGTGCATCGAGAGTCTGGGTGACGTGGAGGTGCTGTTCACTGACACGACGGGCACCCTCACCGAGGGTCGCATCAGCTTCATGTGCGGCGTGGACGCGGCCGGGCACGTCGGCGAGGAACCGCTGGAGCTCGGCCTGCTGCGCGACGAGGCCATCGTTGACCCCGATGCCGGGCGGGGACAGGTGGTCGGCGGCAACCCTCTGGACCTGGCTCTGTGGAACTCACCCGCCGCTGCCACCTTGCACGAGCAGCTGGGCCGCTACCGGCGGCTGGCCCTTGTGCCCTTCGCCTCATCGAGCTCGGCAAGCGCTGGTTCTACCGCAACGCTCCCGAGGTCGCGCGCCACCGCGAACCGCCTCACGCTCACCGCATCCACCGCAGAGCCAGCCGCTTCACCGTCGCAAGCACCTCCTTGCCGCGCAAAGCCACGACGGCGCCCGCCGGGCAATAGCCAACCAACAGCCGCTCCTTGATCAGACCAGCCCGCGGGTTACCCCACCTGTCAGTGCCGACCGCGTTACACATCCCGCCGCCACGAACTCCAGGCGGGCCGACCGATCAGCGGTGGCCTCGCAACGAGGCAGTCGCCGACGGGACTTTCGGTGGCTATCGGAACAGGGCGTCGTCGATGGTGAAGCGGATGAACTCGCTCTTGGTCCACCGATCTGTGCCAGGCCACCAGCCTCCGGACAGGTAGGCCGGAATGGTGAACCCGTCGAACTCGATCTCGCGCCCGCACTCCACCCCGAACACGTGGTCGCGGTAGCGGCCCTCCCCGGGATCTCCCCACCGGGAGATCGTGACGCGCTCCAACGCGCCGCTGGGCGCGACGGTCAGGGTCACGTCGTGATCCTCGGGCCCTACGGGAAGGCTGGCGATGGCTTGGCGGTCGTCGATCGACTTCCACCGCACCCTCGGGTCGAGTGCGGCGGCGGGCGCCATGACGAACTCGCAGGCCAGTCGGCCGGCGGCACTTCTGGTGATGTCCGGACCAGCCCCGGACATCACGGGGATGACATCCAGCAGCCGCCAGCGCATCTCCCCCTGGCCCGCCCGATAGCGGTCGAACCCGTGCACGGGCAACAGTCCCAGGTAGGCGGTGGCCGACCAGACGAAGCCCTCCATCGGCAGGAGTACCTGCTGGGCGCGGAAGTCGCGCCAGGTGTTGAGCCGGATGGAGCCGTGCATGTCCAGCACCACCGCGCGCAGCAGGGGTGTCCCCGGAGCGATGGCGTGCAGCACCCAGCGTCGAGCCGGTTCTGGCAGGTGGCCGGCCTGTGCCGGGTCGAACTCCTGGGCGTCCTTGGTCTGCGCCTGCAGGAGGTCCCAGTCGTGACAGGCCGTCTCGGTCATGTACGGCGGGGCGACGATGACGCTCATGATCGCCGCCAAGGAGTCTGTACCACGGCCACCGGACAGCGAGCCCGGTGCAGGACACCGTGGCTGACCGACCCGAGTGCCGCCGAGGCGAAGCCGCCCAGTCCGCGTGATCCGACCACCACGAGCGCCGCCTTCTCGGACGCCCTGGCCAGGACCGGGACCGGGTGCCCTGGGACGATCGACTCGATCATCTCGACGTCCGGGTACTTCTCGTGCCACAGCGCCAGGCGCAGCCGGATCTCCGCCGCCTCGTCGCCCAGCGCCCCGGCCAAGAGCGGGCCGCACCCCGAGGGCTGTGGGGCGAGCATCGGTGTCCTGTGGCCGTACACGACACGCACCGGTGTGCGCCGCGCCCCGGCTTGTTCCAGGGCGTATTCCAGCGCCGACTCCGCGAACGGGGAGCCGTCGAAGCCGACGACGATCTCACGGTGCCCGTCGGGGACGGGCATCCGGACGATGACCACCGGGCTGTGCGCGTGCCCGGCCAGACCGAGCCCGACCGAGCCCAGCACCAGTCCGGCGAACCCGCCGAGACCTCTGCTGCCCACCACCACGCTGTCGGCCGTCTCCGACTCGCTCTTCAGCCGCTCGATCACCGCGCCCGTGACCAGAGCCGTTGAGACCTCCAGCGTGGGGGTGAGCCTCCGTACCTGGTCGGCGGCCTTGTCGAGCAGGTACGTGCACCGCTCGGTCAGAGTCTGCCGGTCACTGGCCGCGGTGGGCGGATGCTCCGCCGCCCAGGGCTCGCGCACGAGCACGATCCGCAGGGGAAGCCCTCTACGTGAGGCGTCGTCAGCGGCCCAGCCGAGCGCCGAACCGGCCGATGGCGATCCGTCCACGCCGACAACGATCGGTCTGCTCATCGTCGTCCTCCTTCGGGCCTTCTCCGCCGGATGCGGCGCACGCCCCTCGTTCACGGTGACTTCGACGTCCTTCACCGGTTCCGATTCCCACACCTCCAGCACACACCTACCGGCCTACGTCTCCCAGAGGACGAAGTCCTGCCCTATCAGGGACCATCGGCCCTGGGAACGCGGTGGCGCGATGTCCCCGGCCGGGTACGGAGTCCGATCCGTGACGAACCGGCCCGCCTCCACCACGACGGCGTCGACGGGCACCCAGTCACCGGCGGCGACCTCGACGATCCGGAGCACCGTGCCATCGCGCCGGAGCTTGGTCATCGGAGCACCAGTAGCTGACCAGCCCGGCGGTCAGCAACAGGATCGACAGCGGATCGGCGAGCTGGCGCATGGCTCTCGCCCGCACGGACGGCTGTTTGGGCGCGGGCAGCTCATTGGGCCCGTGCTCGGCCAGCAGTTGGGCGGCCTCAGACTCGGTCAGCCTAGTGAGGGGGTTCGGAACAGGACGGTCAGGGAAGGCGTCCGGCACACCGATCGCCGGGCGCCTTCTGACGGTCTCAGGACGCCGGGATCAGGAAGGACGAGGCGAGGTGCCTGCCCCATTGCCTGGCTCGCTCCACCTCGCCGGCCACCAGCGGCCCCTGAGTTCCGGTGACGTAGAAGCTCTCGGCGGGCGAGGCCAAGGCCAGGCCGAGCCGACGTAACCGCTTGGCGACACCGCGCGCGGCCGAGCCGGGCATGCGCGGCTTGGCGATCCGCGTGTCGAAGGCGGCCGAGGCGAGTCTGGCCGACGGCGACCGAACAGTGGCCAGCCACTCCCGCACCCCCTGCCCTTGGGAGAGCACCCGGCCCTGCTGGGCGGCCGATTGCCGGGTCGAGGCCCTGCTCATCCCGAAGGCGTGCGTCGGGCCGCCGACGACGAGCAGGCCGAGGTCCTCCCCGACCGAGGCGGGCGCGGAGCCGACCTCCAGGACCTCTGTCCTCATCGTGGTGGCCAGCCCTTCCGCCACCGCCTCGGCGATTTGCTTGGTGTTGCCGAACATGGACTCGTAAACGATCAGCGCGTACATCTCCTGCCTCCTTCGGACTCAGCTCCGCGCCGGTATCACCGGTTCGAGGTGGAACATGCCGGTCACCACCTCGCCGCCCTCTTTCAGGTGATGGCTACGTCCGGCCACCGCCGACACGACATCGCGGGCGGTGATCATCCCGACCAGTCCCCTGCCGGACACCACGGGTACGGCGTCACAGCCGGCGTCGGTCATCACGGCCGCGACCCGGGTCAGCGGGTCGTCCGGCCGCACCCGCGGCCTGCGCTCACCGG
>NZ_JAIWNB010000039.1 GCF_020215705.1 Nonomuraea aurantiaca
TCGCCGCTGACCGGCGCCGCCATCCAGGCGGTCAGCCCGCAGGAGGGCGGCCTCGCCTCGGGCGTCAGCAGCACCACCCGGCAGATCGGCGCGGTGCTCGGCGTGGCGGTGCTCGGAGCCATCGTCCGCGCCCGGGAATCCGGCGACGCCTCCTTCGAATCCGGCCTCAACAGCGCCTTCCTCGCAGCCGGCGCCGTCACCTTGGCCAGCGCCGTACTCACCGGCCTGTGGCTGACCGCGGCCCGGACACCGAGGGGGGTCCGGGCCGACCAGTCAGGAGGCCAAGCAGTCAGTGAGCCGCCGCTGACAGTTTCTCCCGGTCGGCCCGCGTCTTGAGCCGCTCGGCGTAGGCCTGCTGGGTCATCCGCGGCCCTTCGGCGCCGAAGAACACCCGCAGGAGTCTGCCACCTCGGAGCAGCGCCCCGGCCCACCGCGGCCGGGTCCCCGACGTCGAGCCCCTGCGCGAACTTCACGAAACTCTCGCGCACCCCGTCATAGAGCCCACCTGCGGTGCGGCCTGGGCAAGGTCGCCATCGCCCACGAGGACATCCCCAAGGCCGCGCTCAAGGCGATCGAATAAATACGTCCATCCAGAACAGGGCGCACGGAGGGTCACGGGTGGAGCTGGTCGGCGACCTCGCGGACGCGAGCGGTCACCTGCAGCAGGCGGCGCAGGGTCTCGATGTCGAGGTGGTGCATGATGCGCCGGTAGTGGCCGAGGCCGACATCGTTGATCTCGGCCAGGAGTTCGTCGGCTCGATCCGGCGGACGCGACGATCGCGCCAGAGCGGTGGACCGCCGCATCCTGGCATGCCTTTCTCACGGTGCCGACCATGGCACACCAGCGAGACGATGGGCATCCGAGGGTTTCCGAGGCTCCAAGAGGAAGACGGTCGAACAACCTCTCGCTGAGGGATCCCTCAACAGGGACCACGCGCACCCGGACGACGCGCTGGTCATCACCAGCAGGCTAATGGGTGAAGAGATCTACCGGCGAGGAGACGCACAACAGCCAGTGCGCCTCGGAGCTCAGCCGGGGTGCTCCCTCGTTCACGCCATCAGTCATAAGGAGCACCATGCACATCAGCTTGATCGTCCTGTACACCGACCAGCTGCAGGAGTGCGCCGACTTCTACATCAGCATTGGTCTGCCTCTACAGGTCGAACAGCACGGTAACGGGCCCAAGCATTACGCCGCCGAGCTTGGCGCGACGGTCTTCGAGGTCTACCCGGCCTCTGACCGTCGACCTCCCACCGGCAGCCTGCGGCTGGGTTTCCGCGTCCCCGAGCACGCGGTCGGCTGCGGGCTCCCGACCGGTCGGCACCTTGTCACAGATCCAGACGACCGCACGGTTGACCTGGAGATCACCAAGGAGGCGAACGTTAGCGAGTAGAGCGCCTGGCAAGATCCGCCGGACCGGTCGTGGCGTTGATGTCCTCGTGGCCGCAGACGAGTGGGGCGCCGACTGCCGCGAGTCTGACCGTTCACTGGGCGGTCGCTCCGCCGTCGATCGGCAGTGCCGCGCCGGTGATGAACGTCGCCTCGTCGCTGAGCAGGTAGGCGACCAGCCCGGCGATCTCGCGGGGATCGGCCACCCGTCCCGTCGGGTTGGGCGCGGAGAGCTCGTGTGTGGGCAGTTCCGGCGGCACGCCGAGCAGTCGGCGGTACAGCGGCGTGTCGACGTTGCCGGTGACGAGCGCGTTGACCCGCACGCCGCGGCCGGCCCACTCCAGCGCGGCTGATCGGGTAAGGCCGACGACGCCGTGCTTGGCGGCGGTGTAGGCGGCCAACCCGGGAATCGCGGAGACCCCTGCGGTGGAGGCGTTGTTGACCACGGCCCCGCCGCCTGCCGCGCGGATGGCAGGGAGTTGGTGTTTGAGGCCGTGGAACACGCTGGTCAGGTTCAGGTCGAGCTCGGCGCGCCAGGCATCGCCGGCGATCCGGTCGAGCGGTCCTGCGGCGACCACCCCACCGGCGTTGTTGACGGCGCAGTCCAGCCGGCCGAACTCGGCCACGGCGGCCTCGACCGCCGCCGCGACATCGTCCTCCACGGCCGCGTCACAGCGGACGAACAGTGCCTGGCCGCCGCTCGCGACGATGTCGGCGGCCAGGCCCTTGCCCAGGTCGTCGCGCCGGCCGGCGGCGACGACGATGGCTCCCTCAGCGGCGGCGCGCAACGATACGGCCCGGCCGATGCCCGAGGTGGCGCCGACGACCATAACCACTTTCGACTTCAACCGGGCGGTGGCGCCCCATTCCTTGTCCGACATGGTGTGATCAGCATACTCAGCCCTGGATCATCTACCGGAAAGCCGAGGAACTGCCGCTGTTCCCGTTGATCGGCGCCGCCGTCAGCGCCCTCTCGGCTCCTGACGGCCCGGTCGGGGATCCCCTCCTGCTTGCGATCATCGACGGCAATTACGCCTGGGTGTGATCAGGGAGCGTGGGCAGCGCCTCGACGGGCGACGTACTCCGGCTTGAGGGATTGCCGAAGCTTTGCTGGGCGGCATGTCCTAACTCGGGTCATGCGGCGTCTGGGCCTGGGGCGCCGCAGGGGCAACCTACGGCTCCTGGACGTATGCCATGGGCTCGCGTGACGGCAGGCACATGCTCGCCATCGAGATCAACGGCGACTAGAGCGGCTTGAGCGGCTTCGCCGACGTCCTGTCGGCGGAATTCTGTGCCATGGTGTCGCGTTGATCACGCCGTCCAGACCGTCCGCTCGCCGGCGCCCGGTCTCGCCCGCGGCATCATGCCGGCCATCGCTTCGCCCATTGGGGCCATGGCTTCGGCGACTTCGGGATTCACGATGAGGGACAGGTTCGATTCCAGTTCAGTGAGAGATGAGAAGGTTAGGCGGTCGGTGCAAGGATGACGACCTTGCCGGACACGGCACCGGCGGCGGCTTCCGCATGGAAGGCCGGGAGGTCCTTGAGCTGGATACGGCGGCTGATGTCGATATGAAGTTCGCCTCGGTCGATCGCCGCCACGAGGCCGGCGAGCTGCTTGGCGTCGCTCCGGACGAAGACGTTGAGCCCGCGCACCTGGCGCGTTTCGTCGCTCGGCGCCTGCATCCACACCGTGGTGTTGACCACGGCCCCGCCGGACCGCACGAGAGCGGCCTGGTCTGCGAGCTGCGAGGGCTCGATCGGTGCGAGGTTGAGCAAGAGGTCGACCGGCTGGGTCACTGCATCCACCACGTTGATCGCGGTGTGGTCGAGGATCTCGTCGGCACCGGCGGCCCGGACCCGGTCCGCGCTGCGCGGGCTCGCCGTGGCGATGACGTGCGCGCCGGTGTTCTTTGCCAGCTGCACCGCGTAGGCACCGACAGCGCCTCCGGCGCCGGTGATGAGCACGCGTTGCCCCGCGGTGAGCTCGCCGAGTTCGAACAGTGCCTGCCATGCGGTCAGGCCCACCAGTGGCAGGGCCGCCGCGTCAGCGAGGGGCACGCTCGAAGGCGCGATCGCTAGGACCTCGGCGGGTGCGATGACGTACTCAGCAGCTGCGCCGTCGCCGATCATCGGGAGGAATCCGACGACCTCGTCACCGACCGCCACCGCTTCGACGCCGTCACCGAGCGCGTCGACCGTTCCGGCGACGTCGATGCCAGGCGTGTGCGGGAGCGTCACCGGGAACGGGCCCTGGAGACCACCGCTGCGGATGCCGGCGTCGACCGGGTTGAACGACGTCGCCGCGACCCGGATGCGAACCTCACCAGCGCCGGGGACGGGCAGCGCCACGTCCTCGTAGCGCAGGACATCAGCATCGCCGTACTCGTGGAATCGCACTGCCTTCATGACGAACTTCTTTCTTCGAGGGAACACCATGCTTCGAATTCGAAGCACTTCGGTGAAATGAAGCTAGCACTGCTTCGAACTCGAAGCAACTACGATTGCGGCATGACCGAAGAAGCGTCCCCTCCGCCGCTCGATTCCGCCGAACTCGGCGCGTACTTCGCGCTGATCGAGGTGAGCAGCCTCCTGCGCCACGCGGTGGAGCAGCAGCTGCGCGACGTCGGCGACCTCAGCTACGTCCAGTTCCAGATCTTGGCCACACTCGGGGACGCGGCAGACGGCAGCCGACGCATGACCGAGCTGGCGGACGGGGTGGTGTACAGCCGCAGCGGCCTGACCTACCAGGTGGGCCTGCTGGAGAAGGCCGGACTCGTCGCCCGCAGCCCGTCCGCGGAGGACGACCGGGGCGTGACGGTGACCATCACCGAGATGGGACGGGAGGTGCTCGCCAGGGTGTTCCCCGGTCACATCGACGTCCTGCGGCAACTCTTCCTCGAACCGCTCGCGCGCGCGGACATCGACAGCCTCGCTCGTGTTCTCACCGTCGTCCGTGATCACATGCGCTCCATCCCGCCTCGGTCGGCGAAGCCGCGCCAGAAGAGCGCCGTACGCCGGAGCATCACTGGCGGCGGAGCCTGATCGCGGGCCCCGGCCCCATCGCTGGGTCGGTGAGCGCCGCGGGATCATCCGAGCAGGCGCGAGCGGCGGATTCGGGCGTCCGGATCTACGGCGTCGGCGATCGCCGCGGCCCGCTTCCGTACATCCGCTGGTAGCGCATCCGGCACGCTAGCCGCGCCCTCGACCCACGAGCCCGGCGTCGCGCCGGTGTCGGCGATCGACCAGACAGATCGTGCTCGAGCGAACCCTGCTTCGATCCGTTCACGGGGGAACAGGTTGAGCGGCGCAACCGCGTGGTAGATGAAGTCGCCCGGCGGGGCCACAACGGCCCCGGTGCGCCTGACCGGCGCGCCCGCCACGTGGCGGATCTCCATCATCACGATCGGGGCGTCGTCTGCTGCGGCTGTCGCGAGGAGCGCTTCGGCGATGACCGGGGTCGACGCGTCGAGCCACCGCGCGTCACCGATGGCCGGGGTTGCCGTAGGCGGATCGAGGTGGATCCGAGCAAGTCCCGCCGCGTCGGTTGGGCTCCAGCTGTCGGAGACAGGCTCCGCCGCCGCCCGCATCGCGTCGAGCAGCGGAGTTGCCGCGACGGGTCCGTCAGGATCGGCGATCGCGAGGTGAACTGCGGCCCTTCCGTGCAGCTCCTCCGGGAACGGGGGCAGAGGCGGCACGTGGAGCACCGCGATGCTGGAGGAAACGCTGCTACCGACTGTTGCGATGGTGCTCGACCATGCTGCGACGAGTTTCGGTAGCGCGTCGGCATGCCACAACAGTGCTCCGGCATGGAGGTCCGCCGCTGGGACGAGGTCGAACTCCAGCGTGTGAGCGATCCCGACTCCCCCCGCTCCGCGGAAGGCCCAAATCGCCGCTCGATCGACCTCGTCGGTGGCATCGTCCGCAGCGGTGCGGGAGCGACCGCTGCCGTCGACGTAGTGGACCGCACGAAGTGCTCCACTGGCGAGTCCATCCCGCCGGACCAGCCAACCGATGCCGCCGCCGAAGGTGTAACCGGACACGGACACACTCGGGGCTGAGCCAGCTAATCCGAGCAGACCGTGCTGTTCGGCGGCGGCGTTCACCGCAGACCAGGTTGCGCCGGCCCCAACCACGGCGACGCGCGACTCGGGGTCGATCGACACGTCGGTGAGCCTCGACGTGTCGAGGAGGACCGCCCCCTTGCCCACCGGCGCGCCGGCTCCGTGGCCTGTCGCCTGCGGCACGATCTCGAGTGGCGTGCCCGACGACTGCGCAAGCGCGGCCACCTCATCGAGCGTGGGCGCGATGTCCTCCGGACGGGAGACGACCGCGACCCGCGCAGGTCGCTGCTTGATGGACGAGTTGTGGGGTCGAGTGGCGGCGGCGTAACCGTCCGAGTCCGCGTCAACGAGCATGCGCTCATCCTAGGGGAATAACGGAGGTTTTCCTCCGCTTTAGCTGTCATCTACTCAGATTGGATGACTCAATGACTCCTCTTCAGCAGCCCATCGCCGTGATCGGTGCGACCGGACAGCAGGGCGGCAGCGTGGTGGATGCTCTGCTCGCGCAGAAGCAAGCGGTTCGCGCCCTGGTCCGCGACGCCGAAGCCGCGAGCGCACATGCTCTCCGAGCCCGCGGCGTGGAGGTCGTCGCCGCCGACCAGGAGAACAGCGAATCGCTCCAGCGAGCACTCACCGAGGTCGCAGCACTGTTCTTCATGACGACGTTCGAGGGAGCAGACGGCACGGAGGGCGAGGCGCGCCGCGGGGTGACCGTCGCGGATGCCGCAGCACGCGCGGGTGTGCCGCACGTCGTGTACTCGTCGGTCGGCGGGGCAGAGCGAGCGACGGGGATCCCGCACTTCGAGAGCAAGCGCCGGGTCGAACAGCGGCTTGGCGAGGTCGTACCGACGAAGTTCGTCCGCCCGACGTTCTTCATGGAAAACCTGGCGCCGCAGCTCGCCGACGGCGGGAGCGGGGAGCTGGTGCTTCGCCTGCCGGTTGCGGGTGACGTTCCGCTCCAGATGATCGCTGTTCGCGACATCGGCGCCGCCGCCGCGCGTCTCTTGATCGCCCCTGATGTGATCGATGGTGATGCGGTCGAACTCGCCGGCGATGAGCTCACCATGGCTCAGGTGGCCGACCGGGTCGCATCCGAGCTCGGCCGGCCGACGCGGTACGAAGGGCTGCCGATCGATGTGCTCGGTGATGACAAGGACATGCGAGCGATGTTCCAGTGGTTCACCAGCGTCCCCGCCTACCAGGCCGACTTCGACCTCACGCGCCACCTGGTCCCCGGCGTGCGCGACTTCGCGGCATGGGTATCCGACCAGGGTCTCGCGCGCCGGAACTGACGCCTGGAACTAACCGCGATCGGGTGCGATGCCGCGCAGGAACACCGCGCGCAGCTCGGCGGCCGCCTCGGCCCAGCCGGGTACGTTCGACATGGGCTGCGCGAGCATCGCCCCGAAACGCACCACGGTCCCCGCATTCACATCCATGCGGACCGAACCGTCCTGATGGCCACGCTCGAGGATGGCGCCCATGGTCTGCTGCATACGCGCGCGCAGCTCCGCGGACTCGGTGCCCTCGGTCATGGGCGCTCCGTGGAGCGGAAGCACCAGTTCGTCGCGATGAGCGAAGGTTTGATGGAGGAACCGGCTGATCGCGTCATGACCGCTATCGCCGGACGTCAGCGCGTCCTCGGCCTCGGCCAGGATCAGCCGATAGGCGCGGACCGCCATCGCCTCGAGCAGCGCCTCCCGGTTCGGGTAGCGACGGTAGAGCGTCCCGATCCCGACTCCCGCCTCAGCAGCGATCTGCTCCAGCGGAACGAACTTACCTTCGGCCAGTCCCGCACGCACAGCTGCGGCGATCAGCCGCTCAGTGTTCTGCGCCGCATCCTTCCGGGGCTTGCGCGTTCGCGGGGAGGTCATGAACAAGACATCGTACGCGAGCGGGAGTCTGCGCACTCCAATCTGGTGACGAACCCGCTGAAGGCCCATGGCTGTCCTGTCTCAAACGAGTTGGCGCGTGGGCATGTAGCTGACCTGGGACCCGCCAACGCGGAGAGACAAGGGATGCTGAAGGCGTCTCACCGAGTTGGCGGCTAAAAGTCGAACGTCTCACGAGACATGGCGCATGATCATGAAATGTCGCTCGCGCGGCGTCTGGTGTGGACGGTCTGAGTGGTCCGCAGGTGAGCGGTCACTGGTGTCCCCGTGGGCGATCGACCTGGGGGGAGTGGCCGAGATGCCGCGTGAAGAAGGTGGCTGCTTCTTGAGCCACATGGCCGCGAGCTTGCCTGTTGGTCGCTGTGGGGTCGAAGAAGTCCTCGTGGCGGGTCCCGCCGCCCGCTTGAGGTGAGGCGGCTGGAACGGGGCACAACTCGGCATGAGAACGAGGGGGAGGAGCAGGTGAGCGAGCCAACCGGGGGTGATCCGCCAACGCTTCAGCATGCCTGACCCTCGCCTGAGCCTGATCCGGCTATCCAGGTCGCCGTGGTGCAGGCTGCTGCCCGTCAGTGGTGCACTGGGTCGCCGCGCTGTCGGAGAAGGGCGCCAGATGGGCAAGTCCGTGCGGGGCATGATGGCGCTGCTGTGCGCGAGGGGGCTGGCCCCAGTTGCGGTCGCAGAGCGGACTCCGCGCTGGCCCCACCACGCTCGGCATGCGGGGGTCTACTTGCCTGACGATCTTGCTTGCCCAAAACTCTACTTTGTAAAGGCATCCGGGCAAGAACAAAATCAAAACACAATCGAATAAATACCGCATGTCCGAGGCATGCGGGGTGTCCTACGACACCCTCGCCTGGACCCAGGAGTGGTATGTGCGGGAGGAGACGCTGCGCGAGGCGAACACGGTCCTGGTCAACCACCACTACAAGCTGGAGCTGGCCAAGAAATTCGGCGGCGGCACCATGTCGTCTTCCGACGGGCAGCGGTTTCCTGTCCGCGGCAAGAGCTTGACGGCCCGGCACATGAACATCCACGGCGGCCGGGTCCCGTCGACCTACACCCATGTCTCCGACCAGTGGTCGACGTACGGCACGAAGCAGATCGTGCCGACTACGTTCCTGCTCACGCGGCTGATGTGGCGGTCGTGATCGTGGAGCGTTCTTCTGCTGTTGCGCCGTTGGAACATGTGCTGCTGCGGATGGGCGCCACCCGGTGGGGCCTGACTCGCAGGGATACGCGTGAGGTGCCGCGGCTCGGCTGGCCCACGGCGCGCCTGTGGTGGCGGTGAACCGCGCAAGGCGGAGCTGGTGCCATGAGGAGGAGGGCCGCAAGGAAGGAGGCCGGTGATGACCCGACCCGTCGGTATCGACCTGGGCACGACGAACTCGGTCGTGTGCGTGCTGGAAGGCGGTGAGCCGACCGTTGTCACCAACACCGAGGGCTCGCGGACGACCCCTTCGGTGGTCGCGTTCGCCAAGAGCGCTGACAAACGGCGTGCCCGCCATCGAGATCGCGGCCCGGACCGGGGCCGTTCCGATGACTACCTTCCCCGGGCAACCATGGCCAGGAGGTCGAACGTGAGGCCGGCGGCGGCCAGCGCGGTGATCTGAGCGTGGTCGTAGGCGGGTGAGACCTCGACGACATCCGCACCGACGATGTCGAGGTCCGCGAGGGAGTACAGCAGCAGCTGAAGCTCCCGCGTGCTCAGTCCGCCGGGCTCAGGGGTGCCGGTCGCGGGCGCATGGGCGGGATCGAGCACGTCGATGTCGATGCTGATGTAGACCGGCCGATCAGCCACTCTCTCCCGGAGCCGGTCGGCGGCGTGCTCGATGCCGCGCCGCGCGACGTCGAGTGTGGAGATCGTCGCGAATCCCAGCTCCCTGTCGTCCTCCAGATCCTTGGCGGCCGGGGTTGTGTGGCGGATGCCCACATGGGCGCAGTGGTTCACCGCCAGCAGTCGCTCCTCGGTGGCCCGGCGGAACGGAGTGCCGTGAGTGAGCCGCGCACCGAACATGTTGTCCCAGGTGTCGAGATGGGCGTCGAAGTGGATGAGTGCCACGGGGCCGTGGTGCCGATGGGCGGCTCGCAGCATCGGGAGGGCGACGGTGTGGTCGCCGCCCAGAGTGATGATCCGGTCAGCACTTCGATAGAGCCGCTGAGCGGCCGACTCGATCTGACTCACCGCCTCGGCGATGTCGAAGGGAGTCACGCCGACGTCACCGGCGTCGGCGATCTGCAACCTCGACCACGGCTCGATCTCGAGCCCGAGGTGGTAGGGCCTCAGGAGTTTGGAGCCGGCGCGAATGGCCTCCGGTCCGAATCGTGCGCCTGGCCGGTAGGTGGTACCGGCATCGAACGGCACGCCGAAGATCGCGACGTCGGCCCGGGAGACCTCGTCGAGCCGCGGCAGGCGGGCGAACGTGGAGGGCCCCGCGAAACGCGGGAGCTGCCTGATGGAATCGGGCGGTCCGACGATCCCTGTGTCGCCGGACTCCGCGAGCTCGTCCTTCTCAACGCTCGACAACGCGATTCTCCTCCCAAGGTGACCGGCCCCCGTCTTCTGGGCCTCACAATAGTCAGAGCTCTCTCCCGGGCATTCGGTCGATCGCACGAGGGATTCGCGCCGCTTCCGGCCTTCGGCACAATGCGCCGATACCTGGTGAGGACAATGATGCGAAGGTCGGCATAACACCCACGAGTGAGGATTCCGCTTGCCTGAGAATGCATCGGATGCGTATGCGTCCTCGACTCCAGACCTGCTCGGCGCCTTGGACGGAGAGCGCCGGCGCTTGGGCATCCCGGGTGCCGTCGTCCACGTGAGCGGTCCGTCGTACGGCAGTTGGACCCGTGCGCTCGGCGTTTGCGATCTGGCCACCGGGGTGCGGCTCACCGCCGGCAGCCGCATGAGGATCGGGAGCCTCACGAAGACCATCGTGGCGCTGATCGTCCTACGCCTGGCGGAAGCCGGAGACCTCTCCTTGGACGATGAGATACAGGTCCATCTGGCAGAGCCGCAGATCCCGCGAGGAGTCACCGTTCGCCGTCTCCTCGACATGACCTCGGGCCTGCCCGACTACACCTCGGAGGAGTTCGTCGCCGGTCTGCTCCTCGAGCCCGACCGGCTCTGGACTCCCTCCGAGCTGCTCAAAGTCGCCCTGCGGAACCCGCAGCAGTTCGAGCCCGGCACCTCCTGGGCGTACTGCAACGCCGGCTACATCATGCTGGGAATGCTCATCGAGCACGTAACCGGCGCACGAGTCGAGGACGTCGCGCGCCGGCTGGTCTTCGACCCCCTCGGCATGAGGGAGACCGAGCTCCCGCCGCTGACGCACGACGCCGCCGCCCTGCCGGATCCTCGGCTGCGTGGGTACCACCGCCGGGACGGCGAACTCGTCGACGCGACGCGCATCAACCCGTCCTGGGCGTGGACCGCCGGTAACGCGGTGTCCACCGTGGGCGACTTGAGACTGCTCATCGAGGCATCGGTGCGCGGCGACCTCCTCCAGGAGCAGACCCGGCGTGAACGCATGCGCACCCACCCGGTGCCCGACAGCACCATCACCTACGGCCTCGGCATCGCGAACTTCGACGGCATGTGGGGCCACAACGGCGAACTGCCCGGATTCCAATCGTTCGCCGGCCACGATCCGGCGACCGCGATGACCGTCGTCGTCCTCACCAACCTCGACGACCACTCCGCGGACCTGCTCGCCGCGTTCCTGCGCACCCGGCTCGCGAACGCTGCCGGCTCATGAGGAAAAAGCCGACACCCGAGGATTCCACCGGGCCGGAGGCGTCCGGGAACCTGTCGCTCCTCCTCGAGGATCTGAGCAGACTCGTTCGTACCGAGTCGCCGTCGACGGACCTGGACGCGGTCGGCCGCTCCGCGCGGGTGGTCGCGGACTTGGTTCATGAGCGCTTGGGGCGTCGGCCAGAGATCCTGTGCGTCGACGGAGTCGACCATGTCCTGCTGCGCGGGGCCGATCCGAAGGTCATGCTCCTCGGGCACCACGACACCGTCTGGCCGCTCGGCACGTTGGACGAGCTGCCCTACACCGAAACTGCCGGCGTCGTCAGTGGCCCGGGCTGCTTCGACATGAAACTCGGCCTCGTCCAGGCGATCCACGCTCTCGCGTGGCTGCGGCGATGCCGCGGCACCGGCGTCCTCGACCAGGTGACCCTTCTCATCACGGGCGATGAGGAGCTGGGGTCCACGACATCACGGGCACTGATCGAGCAGGAAGCAGGCCGCTGCCGGGCAGCCCTCGTGCTGGAGGCGGCCGGCCCGGGCGGCGCACTGAAGACGGGGCGCAAAGGCGTGTCCCTCTACCGGATCGAAGTGCTCGGTCGTGCCGCGCACAGCGGTCTCGATCCGGAGAAGGGCGTGAACGCGACCATCGCGATCGCCGAGGTGGTGCTGGCGATCGCCCAGCTCGCTGACCCGGCGGCCAGTACGACCGTCACCCCGACGGTGATGAGCGCGGGCACGACGCCCAACACCGTGCCCGCGACGGCCACCGTGGCTGTCGACGTCCGGGCCGGTACCGCCGAGGAGCAGCACCGCGTGGACCGGGCGATCCGCGAGGTCACGCCGGTTCTCGTCCCGGCGGAGATCCGGGTGCGGGGCGGAATCAACCGGCCGCCCATGGAACGGAGCGCGGCAGCGGCACTGTTCAGCCAGGCACAACGAATCGCACGCCGCCTCGGCCATCCTCCGCTGGAGGAGATGACGGTCGGCGGCGCATCGGACGGGAACTTCACCGCGGGTATGGGAGTGCCCACCCTGGACGGGCTCGGTGCCGTCGGCGGCGGCGCCCACGCCCGCGACGAGCACGCGGAGATCGCGTGGATCCTCCCGCGTACGCGACTGCTCACCACCCTCATCGAGGAACTCACAGGTAGGAGCGCCGGGCCTCAACGGCGGGCGGAGATCACCTGACGCGCGCGCTCGCTGCTCGCCGCGAGTTCGTACAGGACTGTGATGAATCCGAGGAGATCCGCCGACGCCGTGAGGACTGTCGACACCGTCCGGTCGGCCGTCCGGGCGCAGCCGGGGATGCAGGCGGCGAGCTCGGCGGCCACCGGCGAGGGCAGGTCGACCTCGACCTCGAACGACGGGGGCGGCGGCGGACAGCTCAGTGCCGACGCGCGGGCCACGGCATCGGCGGCCCCTTCCCGCACCAGGTTCCTCGCCACGCTCGGCGCGACGGAGTCCGTGGCCGAGAATCCGTGTGTCTTCTTCACGGTCACGATCGTGGCCTCAGGGAAGATCTCGGTCGCGATCGCGCCGATGACGTCATCCCCGGTGACCAGGCCCACCGGGACACCGAGGGATGCCGCGTACAGGGCATTGACCTCGGCCTCCGACACCGGTGATCCGTTGACTCTGACCTCACCGAAGTAGGCGGAGAAGGTGTGCGCCAAGAGCCCGGGCGTGCCGGCCGGCGCGTGGTAGCCCACGAAGAGCGCCACGGCGCAGTCCTCGGTCAGGCCCTCGGCCATGCACTGGGCCTTGGGCTGCCCGAAGACCAGCCGTGCCCTCGGGTCGAGGCGCTCGTGGATCAGGTTGTCCATCGTCCCGTGGGAGTCGTTCACGAGCACGCTCGTCGCTCCGCCGTCGAAGGCGCCCGCGATCGCGGCATTGGCCTCCTCGGTCATGAGCTCCTGGGCTCGTGGGTAGCCGTACCCGCCGCGCACGATCTGGTCGAGGGTCGCGATGCCGGCGACGCCCTCCATGTCGACGGAGATGTACGCCTTCATCGCTGAGCTGCTCCTTCGTCGGTGCCACGCGTCACTCCCATTGTTGTCGAGGCTTTCGCGCCAACACTGGGTCGATCGACCGAATCAAATCGGACACAGATGTACGATCACACAATGCAAGGCGGTACGAGCAGTCCAGCGAACCTGGGGCGGGTGGTCGAGCGGCTCGGCTCGACGCTGCTGACCATCAAGGCGGGGCCACGTCAGCCGGCTCGTGCCGTGACGACCGTCATCCTTCACGATCCTCTGGACCAACCCGACGTCCCGCCGGACGCAGTGGTGCTGGGCGTCGGCGTGGCGGCTGACGACAGCTTGGTCACCCTGGTCAGAGCGCTGGGCGAAGCCGGGGCCACGGCCCTCGTGGTCCGGGAGCCGCTGGCCGTCGACGAGGAGGTCGCCCGCGAGGCGGAGCGCGGCAAGGTGTCCGTCTTCGGCCTGGTGCAGGGCGCATCGTGGATCCAGGTGGCGACGTTGCTGAGCGGCGCTCTGCATCTCGGTGCCGATGGGGCGCCCGCTGTCGGCGGCGATGCGGACCGAGACCTGTTCGCCCTGGCGAACTCGCTGTCGGCTCTCCTCGACGCCCCGGTCACCATCGAGGATCTGTCGTCGCGGGTGGTCGCCTTCTCGGCCGACCAGGCCGGCGCCGACGAGCCGCGCCGCCTGACGATCCTCGGTCTCCAGGTGCCGCAGATCTACAGCGAATACCAGAGAGAACAGGGCATGTTCCGCCGCGTGTACGCCTCGGAGCGACCGGTGTTCATGCAGAACCCCGCCCCCGGCACCCGTCCTCGGGCGGCGATGAGGGTCCAGGCGGGCAATGAGCTTCTCGGCTCCATCTGGGCCGCCGTGGCAGGGCCGCTCACCCCCGAGCGGGAAGCCGCCATGATCGAGGCAGCACGGGTGATCGCGCTCGAGATGCTGCGTGCCCGCGTCAGCGCCGATGCCTCCCAACGACTCGGAGTGGCCCTGCTGTCCATGCTCCTTGAGGGAGGGACCGGCGCGCACGAAGCCGCGCAGCAGCTGGCCTTCGGTTCGTCGCCGGCATGCGTCCTGGTCCTGGGGCCGCTGCTGTCCGACGACGAGGTCCGCACGGCGGCCGACATCCAGCGAACGGCCTCCGCATTTCGGACGCACCTCAGGCCCACCTATCCGCGGGCCATCGTCGCCCAACTCGGCGGCGCGGTCTACGCCGTCGTCCCCGTGCGTGCCGCGGCCGCCCCGGCGCTGGCCGCCATGAAGGACCTGGCCGCCGAGTTCATCGCCCGTCTGGACACCATCACCGAGTTCTGCGCCGGACTCGGCGGCATCGTCGAGGACGTCAGCGAACTCGGCTCATCCCGGCGCGATGCCGATGCCGCGATGCGGGTGCTGAGCTCCAATCCGCGCGCGGGCAGACGCGTCGCGTCACTGGCGGACGTGGCGATCGAGTTCCTCCTGCTCCGCCTCGGCGACCTGATGTCAGCCGACCGCATCGAACTGACCGGCCCGCTCGCCGACCTGGAGGACTACGACACCGAACACGACACCCAGCTGGTGCCGACACTCCAGAGCTGGCTCGAGCACTTCGGGGACGTCGCCGCCGCGGCACGAGCCGTCCACGTGCACAAGAACACGTTCCGATACCGGCTCGGCCGGATCGAGACGATCGGCGGCGTGGATCTGGCCGACCCCGACGAACGATTCGCTCTGATGCTGCAACTCCGCCTCGGCCCCGGTCGGCGATCGCCGCGGCCACCCGCGTAGCGACCGGGACCGCATCAGCCGGTCCCGGGTTGGTCGATCGTCCAAGGTCCGTGCACGCAGATCAGGCGGACGTACGATGCGCCTCTCCGACCAGGCGGGTGAGTCTTGGTGTTCAACGTCACACCCCGACTCGGACCTTAAGGCGGGCCTGTCATGAATCGACGCGCCGCTGCTTTCGCAGCCCTCCTCATCGCTCTGCCAGCTCTTGCGGCTTGCGGCGGCTCGGGCTCGGGCTCGGACGGGGGCCAGGCGGGCTTCGCGACGGACGGCACGTTCGCGTTCGCGATCGACTCCGACCCAGGCGACCTGAATCCGCTCGTCACCAACCTCGTCAACGCGCAGATCGTCGGAATGTACTCCTACGACACGCTGATCTTCCTCGACGCCGAGACGGCCAAGCCCGCGCCCTTCCTGGCGAAGAGCTGGACCGAAAGCCCGACCAAGGTCACCTACACCCTGAACGACGCCATCACCTGCGCCGACGGCACGCCGTTCACCGCGCAGACCGCCGCTGACAACCTCAACTGGATCGTCGACCCCGCCAACAAGTCGCCGCGCCTGGAATCCGTCGTGCCGGCAGATGCCAAGGCGAGCGCGAAGGGGAACGTTCTCACCGTCGCCACCTCCAAGCCGCGGCCCTTCATGCTGTACGACATCGGCTCGCAGCAGCTGGTGTGCGAGCGCGGCCTGAAGGACCCCAAGAGCCTCTCCGCGGGGAGCGACGGCACCGGCCCGTTCGCCATCGATCGCGTCGTGGCCGGAGACTCGATCACGATGACCCGCCGAGAGGGCTACACGTGGGGCCCCAAGAACAGCACCTCGAACACGCCGGGGATGCCGAAGACCGTGACGACCAAGATCGTGCCGAGCCCGTCGACCAGAGCGAACCTGCTGCTGTCCGGTCAACTCAACGCGGCCATAGTGAGCGGCAAGGACGAGGAACGCCTCGCCGCTCTCAAGTCGCAGCCGACGCCGGCCATGTCCGGAATGATCGTCTACAACCACCATCAAGGTCTCCCGACCGCTGAGGCCGCCGTACGGCGCGCACTGACCCAGGCGATCGACCTCGACACCCTCACGAAGATTCTGACCGGCGGCAAGGGCGAACGGGCGAAATCGCTGCTCTCCGAACACCCGAGCCGGTGCGCCTACGACACCGTCCAGGGCAACCTGCCTTCCCACGACCCGGACGCCGCCGGCCAGGCCCTGCGCGCGGTGGGCAAGCCGGTCGACATCACACTTGTCTACGACAACTCCACGGACACGGGCAGCGCCGCCGCGGAATACGTCGCGAAGCAGTGGGAGACCGCCGGCGCCGCCGTGAAACTCGACGGTGGTGACGAGAACTACATCCTCAGCCGGACCTTCGCGGCCAAAGACCCGTCGGGCTGGACGGCATCGCTGGGGCTCAACCTCCAGACGGGCACACCGGCCATCTTCCCGCAGTACCTCTCCGGACCTGCCGCTCCTGCGGGGACAAACTTCGCCTCCATCGACAACAAGGACTACAACCGCAGCGTCGCCGCGGCCGCCGGCCGGACCGGTGACGATGCCTGCAAGGCCTGGGCCGAGGCGGAGAAGACCCTGATGACAAGCGCTGACCTCATACCGGTGTCCGTCACGCCGTACAAGATGTACTTCAATGGCGCGACGGCGCTCTACCTGCCCATCGGCGGCTCCGCGATCCGCGTGCTGAAGTGACCACGGAACCGACCGTCACCCTGCTGACGGGAACCGGGGCGGGACCGGATTCCGCGACCGGAACGTTCCGGGGCAGAGGTGGGCGACTGGGGGCCTTCATCGTGCGGCGGCTGGTGCGGCTCGCGTATTCGGTGGTCACCCTGGTGACCGTCGTCTTCCTGATGGTCCGGCTGATCCCAGGAGACCCGGTCCGCAATGCCCTCGGAATCAACGCGACGGCCGCGGTCGTGGAGGCACAACGCGAAAGCCTGGGACTGAACGACCCGCTGTGGACGCAGTACCTGAACTTCTGGAAGGGGCTGCTCACGTGGGATCTCGGAGACTCTTTCTCCCTTCACCTGCCGGTGACCACGATCATCGAGCAGCGCCTGCCGGCGACCCTGGAACTCGCGTTCCTGTCGCTGGCGCTGGTGCTCCTGGTGTCGATCCCGCTCGGCATCGTCGTCGCCGCGCTCACCCGAGGCGGCCGCAGACCCACCGTCGACCTGGCCTACACCTCGGCGAGCGGCCTGTTCGCCGTCATCCCCGAGTTCCTCATGGGAGTCGCTCTGGTGTACTTCTTCGCCGTTCAGAGCCACCTGCTGCCCGTGGCGGGCCGAACCGATCCGAGCTCGTACGTGCTGCCCGTCCTGGCACTGTCGATCGCGGTCGCCGCGGCCGTCTCGAGGATCGTCCGGGTCGAGGCGCTCACCGTGTTCGAGCAGGACTACATCCGGACGGCGCGGGCGAAGCGCATGTCGAGGTGGCGCCTGTACTTCCGCCACGCTCTGCCGAACCTGGTGACCTCCTCGCTCACCGTCGCCGGAATCGTGCTCGGCTCCCTCGTCGCGGGCACGGTGCTGATCGAGACCATCTTTTCGTGGCCCGGACTCGGGCTCACGATCGTGGACGCGGTGCGGAGCAAGGACTTTCCGCTCGCGCAGGGGATCGTCATCGTCTACGGCTTGATCGTCCTCGTTTCCAACCTCTTGATCGACATCGTCCTGGTCTGCCTTGACCCGCGTTCAGCGCTGAAAGACACGTGATGGCGGTGACAAGCATGTCCACTCCCGACTCCGCGCTGGCGGGGCCGGCCGCCGCGACGGCGGTGGGCGAGCCGATGCCCATGGCGGTCTCGTCTCGCCGCAGGTTCCTGACCGTCCTGCGTTCTCCCCTCGGCATCGGCGCGCTGGCCGCCCTGATGGTGGTCGCGGTCTTCGCGGTGTTCGGACCGGTGCTGTGGGGCGAGGCCGCGCGGCAGGCCGATCTGACCCAACTGTCCGCGAAGCCCAGCGCGGACCACCTCCTCGGCACCGACGCGGGTGGCCGGGACGTTCTCGCGCGGGTGCTGACCGCGACCCGGCTCTCGATCGTCACCGCCGTCCTGTCGGCCGCCCTCGGCGTGTTCGTCGGTGTGGTCATCGGCCTGCTGCCGACGATCGCGCCCCGGCGGCTGGGGCGGTTGGTCAACAGCGCCATCGGCGTGGCACTCGCCTTTCCGGCTCTCCTGCTCGCCATCGTCGTGTCGATCACCCTCGGTGTGGGCGCCACCAGTGTCACACTGGCGATCGGCCTGGCCATGGCGCCGTCCTACGCCCGGCTCACTCAGACCCTCGGTGCGTCGGTGACCGGGCGCGACTTCGTGGCCGCCGCTCGCATCCTCGGCGTCAGCCGAGCGCGGATCCTGGTACGGCACGTCCTGCCCAACGTGCGAGACCCGCTCATCGTCAACGCCAGCATCGGCGCCGGCACCGCGCTGGTCGCGGCGACGGGGCTGTCCTTCCTGGGCCTCGGCGTACAGGCGCCGGACTACGACTGGGGCCGCATGCTCAACGAGAGCATGGGAGCCATCTACGTGAACCCCGCTCCGTCTCTGGGGCTAGGCGCCGCCATCGTGTTCGCCGGCGTGACGTTCGCGCTCGCCGGCGAGGTGCTCGCCCGGGCATTCGGGCTGCACCGGCCCTCCGGCCGCCGCCGGCGGCGGAAGACCACCGGCTCGACGGCGGCATCACCGGTCCCGCAGGTCGCGGAGGACCCCGTGCTCCGCGTACGCGGCCTGCGCGTGGAGGCGCCCCGGGGGGATGGATGGGCGACGCCGGTTCGTGGCGTCAGCTTCGACATCGATCGAGGGGAGATCGTCGGCATCGTCGGTGAGTCGGGCTCGGGGAAGTCACTGACCTGCATGGCGGTCGCGTCACTCCTGGAAGAGCCACTTCACGTGACGGCGTCATCGGTCCAGTTCGACGGCACGGAACTGGTCGTCAGGGGCAAGGTGCCCGGCAGACCGCGTTCCAAGTCGCTGGCCCAACAGCTCGGTACGCGACTGGCGTTCGTCTTCCAAGATCCCTCGACCTCGCTCAACCCCGCCCTTCACGTCGGTACGCAGGTCGCGGAGGTCGGTCTGCTGCACGGCGGCCTCAGCCGCCGCGAGGCACGCCGACGTGCGGTCGACCGGCTTGCCGCGGTACGGCTCTCCGACCCGGCTCGCCGCGCCCGCCAGTATCCCCACGAGTTCTCGGGTGGCATGAGGCAACGAGCCACGATCGCGATGGGGCTCATGGGCGAACCGGCGCTGGTCATAGCCGACGAGCCGACAACGGCCCTCGACGTCACGGTGCAGCGGGAGGTCCTGGCGCTCTTGCGGAGGGTGAACCGTGAGCATGGGACGGCCGTCATGTTCGTCTCGCACGACATTTCGCTGGTCTCGTCATTCTGCACGCGGGTCCTGGTCATGTACCGGGGAGCCATCGTGGAGAGCCTGAGCACCGAGGATCTCGCGAGCGGACGCGCGGCGCATCCCTACACCCGGGCGCTGGTGGCAGCGGTGCCGCACATGGACGCCGTCCCGGGCACCGAGTTCGCCACGATCACCGAGGATGCCGAGTTTCCCCTCGACGCCGTAAGGGAGGGGTCGGTGTGAGCGACCTCGCCTTCGAGAACGTGGGAGTCAGGTACGGGCACGGACCCGCCGCCCATCAGGCGGTTCGTGGGGTGAGTCTCCACGTGCCGAGCGGCCGGACGGTGGGGCTGGTGGGCGAGTCAGGTTCGGGCAAGTCGACGCTGGCTCGCGCCGTCGTCGGCCTGCACGAGGCGCATACGGGCCGTATCCTGGTCGACGGCACCGATGTCGTCGGTGCCCGGGGGAGCGCCGCGTTCGTTCGCCGCACCGTGCAGCTGATCTTCCAGGACGCCAACTCCTGCCTGAACCCAAGGATGTCCATCGGCGCCTCGATCGAGGAGGCGCTTGCCGTACGCGGAAGATCCACGCGACGCGATCGCGCTCACCGGCGCGGCGAGGTGGCCGCACTTCTCGAGATGGTCGAGCTCGACCCGGCCCGTGCCGGCGATCTGCCCATGCAGTTGTCGGGGGGTCAACGTCAACGCGTCGCGATCGCGCGGGCGCTGGCCGCCGAGCCCCGGGTGCTGCTCGCTGACGAGATCACTTCGGCGCTGGACGTCTCGGTGCAGGGGACCGTGCTGAATCTGCTGATGCGCGTCCAGCGGGACCTCGATCTGACGGTTCTCTTCATCAGCCACAACCTCGCTGTGGTCAGGCAGCTGTGCGACGACGTCGCAGTCATGAAGGACGGGGAGGTCGTCGAGATCGGATCGGCGACCGAGGTGATCGACCACCCCGAACATCCCTACACACGTGAGCTGGTCCGTGCCGTCCCCCGGATCGGCACCCCTCTCTTCGGCAAAGGAACCACTCTATGAACTCTCGCCTGTTCAGTCTCGATGACGTCCGTCAGGTCGTCACCGTTCCCGAGACTGCGATCACGGCGGATGGAAGAACGGTCGTCTTCACGCGGCGCCAGGCGGCAGACCACCGCACGGAGACCTCGCTGTGGGCGGTTTCCCGCGACTCTCAGCCACAGCCGCTGACCCACGGGCCGACGGATCGAGCACCTCGCATCGTCCCAACGGGGATCATGTTCCTGCGCGATGTCGACGGATTCCCGCAGTTGCATCTCCTGCCGCACATGGGTGAGCCGACGCGGTTGACCGAGCTGCCGCTGGGGGCCGGGGCCGCGGCCGTCAGCCGGGACGGTCGCCGGGTCGCGTTCTCCGCACCCGTGAACCGCGCGCCCGGCGACGCCGCTGCGCCCATCGTCATCGACACGCTCGACCAGAAGGCGGACGAGATCGGCTGGATCGGCAGTGTCCGCCGCCAGATCTTCGTGATGGACCTGGGATCCAGGCAGATCAGACAGGTCACCGACGGCGACTACGACGCGGACGGCCCGGCATGGTCGCCCGACAGCGACCGCCTCGCATTCACGGCCTCCATGGCCCACCGCGCGGACGTCGAGCTCGAACGCCGCGCCTACGCGGTCGAGGTCGACGACCCGCTCGCTCCGGTGCAGGTGCTCGGACAGGCCACAGGAGTGACCGGTCCGGTCATGTGGGCTCGCGACGGCGCGTCGCTGCTCGCCGTGGGATCACCCGCGATGGTGGCAGGTCATGCCCGGCTTCTCCGGCTGTACGGCGACGGCAGGCCCGACACCGACATCACGGCTGGGCTGGACCGCAATGTGCTGCCGGGCGCGACGGGCTACCCAGGTGGCCACCCGGCGCAAAGCCACGACGGCAGCGAGATCGTCTTCTGCCTGCGTGACCGTGGCTGGACCCATCTGTACGGGGTCGGTCCGGATGGCGGAGAGGGCAGGCCGATCGTCGCGGAGCCGCATCAGGTCGTCTCCGCGCTCTCGGTGGCCGCCGAGGCACCCCGTGCCGCGATCGTCCTGACCACTCCTGAGTCGTTCGCCGAGGTCGCGATCGTCGACCTCGCCACCGGCGAAGTCGAGGTCCTCACCTCGCTGATGGAAGAGAGCCTCCCCGGGGTCCAGCTCTGTCGACCGGAGCCACGAGAGTTCACGATCAGCGATGGCGTCGTCGTCCACGGGTGGCTGATGGCGGCACCGGACACGACCGGAACCGCTCCGCTCCTGCTCGACATCCACGGTGGGCCGCACAACGCCTGGGCCGGTGTGGCCGACGAGATCCATCTGTACCAACAGCTCCTCGCCGCACGCGGGTGGCGTGTCCTCACGCTCAACCCCCGTGGATCCGACGGGTACGGCGAGGAGTTCTACCGAGCCGTCGACGGCGGCTGGGGACGAGCTGATCTGGCGGACTTCATCGAGCCGATCGACCAGTTGATCGCCGAGGGGATCGCCGACCCCGAGCGACTCGCTGTCGCCGGCTATAGCTACGGCGGCGTCGCGACCTGTGCCCTCACCGCCCACACCGACCGGTTCGCGGCCGCGGTGGCCGGCGGCCTGATCTGCGACTTCGCCTCCATCGCCGGTCAGCGACTGTTGCCGGAAGGCTTCTTCGCCTCGGCGACCGCAGGTGCCGCGCCGACAGACGTGGTCCGGCTCATCGAGAGCTCTCCGATCGCACGCGTCGAGCAGGTGAAGACACCCACGCTCGTGCTGCACGGCGAGAACGACAACACCTGCCCGATCGGACAGGCGCAGCAGTGGTTCTCGGCACTGCGGATCCAGGGTGTGCCGACTCGCCTGGTGGTCTATCCAGGAGGCAGCCACCTCTTCATCGCCGACGGCGAGGTCGATCACCGCGTCGACTACCACGCCCGGGTCGTGGAATGGGTCGAGCTGCACACCCGCGCCGCCGCACGGCCGGCCGCGCTGTCGGCGGCCCCACGTGGGGAGCACTACTGGCGCCGCCGTCTGGACCTCCTCCGAGAACGGCACGGAGTCGTCGGGGCGCAACTCGGCATCGTGCAGCTCGATCGGAGCGGAACGGTCTTCGACCGCATCACGGTCAGCTCCGGGGTCCTGAACGTCTCGACCCGGGAACCCGTCATCGACGACGCCGTCTTTCAGATCGGGTCGATCACGAAGGTCTGGACGACGATGCTCGTCATGCAGCTCGTCGACGAGGGGCTGCTCGATCTCGACGCTCCCGTGCGCGAAATCCTGCCGGACTTCAGGCTGGCCGATGACGAGTCGCCCTCGGTGACGGTACGGGCGTTGCTCAACCACACCAGCGGCATCGACGGGGACGTCTTCACCGACACCGGGAGGGGAGACGACTGCGTCGCGCGGTACGTGGAGCACCTCGCCGCCGTCTCCCACATCCACCCGCTTGGAGAGAGGTTCTCCTACTGCAATGCCGGCTTCGTCGTCGCGGGCCGCATCGTCGAGGTGCTCCGCGACATGACGTGGGACGAGGCACTGCTCCACTATTTGATCAAGCCGATGGGCCTGCGGCACACCATCACCCTGAGCGAGGACGCACCCAAGTTCGCCACGGCGACCGGCCACGCCGGCTTCGGCGACGAGTCGGCCCCGGTGCCCCAGTGGTCGATCACCCGATCCATGGGACCCGCGGGCCTGATCGTGGCGAGCGTCGGCGACCTGCTGACGTTCGCGGAGATGTCACTGCGCGGAGGGGTGACCCGGGAAGGCGTTCGTCTGCTGTCAGCCGGCAGCGCTCGCCTGATGACCATCGAGCATGTCGATCTGAGACAGAGCGTCGCCACCGTCCAAGGCTGGGGACTGGGCTGGTTCCTCGAGGACTGGCGGGGAACCTTCGTATACGGCCATGACGGCGGCACGATCGGCCAACGTTCATACCTGCGCTTGATCCCCGGTACGAACTACGCGGTGGCGTTGCTGACCAGCGGTGGTCAACCGGATGGTCTCTTCTACGAGCTGTTCGCGGACGTCACGTCGTCGATCGACGGCAGTCTGCCCCCGGTCCGGGTCCGGGCCGACATGACACGTCCGCCCGAACCGCTGGAGGGCGCCTGGGAGTGCGCTGGCTATCGCGCGGAGGTGGCCCCCGACGCGGACGGTCTCAGACTGACACTGTGGGAGCGGAAGGGGCATCTGCGCGACGGCACGGCAGCAGAGCCGGAGTTCGTCGCGCTGCATGCCTCGAACATCCCGGGCGGCTACGCCTACACCACCGCTGAGCTCGCGGGGGAGAAGCAGTTCCGGCCCGTCGCCGGCGGCGTCTACAACGGATCCCGCTTCCTGCGGCAGGAGTGCTCATGACGACCCGGGCGCCGAGCTCGACCTCCATGGAGTTGCGGCTGCTTCACCGCCCGGAGGAGATGTCTGCCGCCTCCGAGCTCGTGGCGCAGATCTGGAAGGTCCAAAACACCCAGTCGCATGTCAGCCCGGAGCTCCTCACGGCGTTCGCGCACGCGGGCAACTACGTCGCCGGTGGTTTCCGTGGCCATGAGCTCATGGCGGTCTGCGTCGGGTTCTTCTACCCGCCCCGGGAGAATGCCCTGCACTCCCACATCGCCGGCGTGCGACCAGACGCGGCGGGCACAGGATGGGGCAGAGCCCTCAAGCACCACCAGCGCGACTGGTGCCTGGCCCGCGGTGTCACTCGCGTGACGTGGACCTATGACCCCCTGGTGGCCCGGAACGCGTACTTCAACCTCCACAAGCTCGGCTGTGAGGTCGAGGTCTACCTGCCCGACTTCTACGGACCGATGGGTGACGGGCTCAACCAGGGCCAGCACAGCGACCGGATCATGGTGGCCTGGCACATCGGGCAGGCCACGGCGCCCTCACGAGCCGAGAAGAAGCACGGCCCCGCCGTACTGAGGTCCGTGGACCGGCGACCCCAGCTCGACCTCGGCCGGGCGGTGTCGCTGACCCGATGCGTCGTGGAGATCCCCTCGGACATCGAGGCTCTACGGCGCCACGAACCCGAGCTCGCGATCTCATGGCGGCTCGCGCTACGACGGGCGCTGGGTGGGCTGCTGGAAGAAGGCTGGGTCGTGGTCGATTTCGACCGCCGGGGTCACTACTGCCTCACGAGGAGCACCTGAGAATGCACATCGAGCGTGTCGAGCTCATCACGGTCCGGATGCCGCTGATCCACCCGTTCACCACCTCGTTCTCCACCCAGACGGAGCGCCTTCCGCTCCTGATCCGGGTCACGGCCTCAGACCACGGCGGCACCGTGACAGGGTGGGGTGAGTGCGTCGCCCTCGCCGAGCCGTTCTACTCGCCGGAATACCTTGAGGGAGCACGAGAGGTCCTGCGGCGATTCCTCGTGCCCGCGCTGTTCGAGTGGCAGGCCGCGGGTCACGCCGTGTCGGCATCGACGGTCGGCGCGGCACTTGAGCACGTGGTCGGCCACCGCATGGCCAAGGGCGCTCTGGAGATGGCGATCCTGGATGCCCAGCTGCGGCTTCGGAACATGTCGTTCGCAGCGCAGCTCGGTGTGACCCGCGTCTCGGTGCCCTCGGGGGTCAGCGTCGGCATCGAGAAGTCGATTCCCGACCTGCTCGGCCGGGTGGCCGACTTCGTCGACCAGGGCTACGCGCGCATCAAACTCAAGATCCAGCCCGGGTGGGACCTCGAGCCGGTCAAGGCGGTGCGCGAGCGGTTCGGCGACATCGCGCTGCAGGTTGACGCGAACACCGCCTACCGTCTCTCCGATGCCCAGCGGCTGCGCAGACTCGACCCCTTCGATCTGCTGCTGATCGAACAGCCGCTGGGTGAGGAGGACCTGCGGCAACACGCTCTGCTCGCGGGCCTGCTCACCACGCCGATCTGCCTGGACGAGTCGATCGTTGACGCGCGGTCGGCCGCCGACGCGATCGCGCTGGGGGCGGCGAGTGTCATCAACATCAAGCCTGGAAGAGTGGGGGGATACCTCGAGGCGGCACGCATCCACGACCTCGCGCTGGCGCACGGCGTCGCGGTCTGGTGCGGCGGCATGCTCGAAACCGGCATCGGCCGAGCCGCCAACGCGGCGTTGGCCGGGCTCCCGGGCTTCACGCTGCCCGGCGACATCTCGGGCTCGGATCGGTTCTACGCCCAGGACATCACCGAGCCGATCGTCATGAAGGACGGAGCGGTGTCGATCCCCGGCGGACCCGGGTTCGGCGTCGAACCCCTTCCCGCGGCACTCGGCGAGATGACCGTTCACACGCTCGACCTCACCGCCTAGCGACGAGACCAAGGATCAAACCAGATGGGATCAGCAGGCAGCTACGACACCATCGTCGTCGGAGCGGGCTCGTCCGGCTCGGCACTCGCGGCACGGCTCGCCGACGCGGGACAGCGGGTGCTGCTGCTCGAGGCCGGCCGGGACTACGCGGCCTCGCAGCTTCCGGAGGCATGGAGGTCGCCGAATCCGTTGAACGCGATCCTGAACTCCGACTACAACGCGTTCTTGTGGGACGGGCATCTGGCCACCAGGACCGAGGCCCAGGAGCCCTACCTGTACTGGCGAGGCAAGGGCCTCGGCGGAAGCTCGACGGTGAACGGGCAGATCGCGATCCGGCCGCCCATCGAGGACTTCGACGAGTGGGCGGCCTCCGGTTGCACCGGGTGGTCGTCCGCGGAGGTCATGGCGGACTTCGTCGCCCTGGAGTCCGACGCCGGCTTCGGCGACGAGGACTACCACGGCACCGCCGGCCCGATCCCCGTCTACCGGGCTCCGGTCGACACGTGGGGCTCGGTCGACCAGGCGCTCCGCGCGGCAGCGCTCGCCTCGGGTTTCGGGTGGGCCCCGGACGTCAACGCACCCGGCGCGACCGGCGTCTCTCCCTACCCCATCAACTCGATCGACCGTCGACGGGTCTCGTGCCACGACGCCTACCTGGAGCCACGTCGCGACAACCCGGGCCTCACCATCCGCGGCGACAGCCTGGTCGACGTGGTTCTCTTCGAACGTGCTCGGGCAGTCGGCGTCCGGCTGGCCAACGGATCGGCCTTCCACGCGAACCAGGTCGCGCTCAGCGCGGGCGCCACGGCCTCGCCCTCGATCCTCATGCGCTCGGGCATCGGCCCCGCCGATGACCTCCGACGGCTGGGCATCGAGGTCCGTGCCGATCTGCCGGTGGGCCGTGGGCTCCAGGACCATCCGATGGCCCTGATAGGCATCCCGCTCACCGAAGCGGCCTCGGCTGGCCCCGCCGACCGGCACACGAACTGCTGCGTGCGCTACAGCAGCGGCACCGTGCCCGGCGGGAACGACATGATGCTGGCCGCCCTCAACCAGAACGCGCTGGCCATGGCGGCGGCCGAAGTGCGCGCCGGCGCCGGTGCCGTCGGGGTGTTCGTCAACCGGACCTACTCGCGCGGAACGCTGAAGCTTCGAAGCGCCGACCCGAGCACGCAGCCCCGGGTGGCGCTGAACATGTTGTCGGACGAGCGCGACATCGACCGCCTGGAAGCGGGCATCAGGCTCCTCGGCGACCTGGTGGCCCACTCCAGCTTCGCGGAGATCGCCGACGGCGATCTCTGGCGGGTCAATTCGTCGCTGCGCGATGCCCTGGACACACCAGGGCGACTGCGCGACTACCTGCGCGCCAGCGTGGTCGACACGCAGCACGCGACGAGCACGTGCCGGATGGGAGATCCGAACGCGCCGGAGACGGTCGTCGACCCCCGGTGCGAGGTCCTCGGTTTCGAGGGTCTCCGAGTCGTCGATGCCTCCGTCTTCCCCTTCGTCCCACGCGCCAACACCCATCTCGCCTGCGTGATGTTCGGCGAGCACATGGCCCGCAGGCTCCACTGAAGCCGGCTTCGATCCAGAAGGAACGAGCAGATGAAGCGCCTGAGCAACATCATCGACGGCACCCCGGTCGAAGCCGCGGACCCGGAACTCCGCAGCGTCGTCAACCCGGCCACCGAACAGGTCGTCGCACTGATTCCGGCCGGATCGGCCGCCGACGCCGCGGCGGCGGTGGAGTCGGCGCAGGCCGCGCACGCGGGCTGGGCGAGGCTCGACCTCGAGGACCGCCTCGGCCGGCTGAGCCGCACCGCCGACCTCCTCGAACGGCATGTGCGCGAGCTGGCGGAACTCGAGAACCGGGAGATGGGCAAGCCTGTCCCGCTCGCCGAGCAGTTCATCGCGGGCGGAATCGCCTCGTTCCGGCTCGGCATCGAGCGGGCGCGGTCCTATCCGTTCGTCGCCGACGTCACAGCTCCGGGCGAGTCCGGACGGACAGTGGTCATCCGTGAGCCGCTGGGCGTGCTGGCACTCATCGTGCCCTGGAACTTCACGGTGACCTCGATCCTGGGAGCCCTCGGCCCCCTGCTCGCCGCCGGCAACACAGTGGTGATCAAGCCCTCGGAGAAGGCGCCGCTGTCCGCGGCCCGGCTCGTCGAGCTGTGCGACCTTCCGGCAGGCGTGGTGAACCTTCTCCTGGGCGACGCGCGCGCCGGCAAGCCCTTGGCCGAGCACGAGGCGGTCAAGCTGGTGCACTTCACCGGGTCTGTCGAGGCGGGCCGCAGCGTCGCCGTCGCCGCGGCCAAGCGCCTTCAGCGAACGATCCTGGAACTGGGAGGGAACGACCCCGTCCTCGTCGACGCCGACGTCGACGTGGCCGCCACCGCCAAGGCGGTCGCGACGTCGACGTTCCTCAACAGCGGACAGATCTGCACATCGTCGGAGCGGATCTACGTTCACCGCGCGGTCGCGGACGAGTTCATCGCCGCCCTCGTGGCCGAAGCCGAAGGCTGGACGATGAGCGACGACCCCTACTCCCCGGGCCTGGGACCACTGGTCGACGACACCCAGAGGAGGATCGTGCACGACCACGTCCACGAAGCCGTCCACCGCGGGGCGACGCTGCTCTGCGGTGGCGGGCAACCAGACCGGCCCGGATACTTCTACCCCGCGACGGTGCTGACCGAGGTCACCTCGGACATGCGCATCATGAAAGAGGAGACCTTCGGGCCGGTCGCCCCCGTCACCGTGGTCGACTCCTTCGCCGAAGCCATCGACCTGGCCAACACCACAAGCTTCGGACTCGCGGCGACGGTCTATTCCTCGACCCCCGAGAACCTGCGGCGCTGCAGGGAGATCAACGCCGCTCTCGTGTGGATCAACGAGTGGCAACACGGTGGCGTCAACATGGTCTACGAGCCGTGGGGGGTCAGCGGGATGGGTGCGACCGGGGCAGCGGCGTCGTTCGACGCCGCCACCCGCCCGGTGTCGATGCTCTACTCGCCGTCCACGAACCACGGGTAGTACGGGGCCGTGCTCCAGGCAGGGGTCGCGCCGGTCGTGGCGGCCTCTCGTTCCGGCGCGTCTCCACGACGACCAGGCCGCCGTCCGGGCGTACGGCGAGGGCCACGGAGCTGCCTTGCGGGTCGAAGGTGGGCTCGGACAGCGGCTTGCCGCCCGCCGGGGGCACGCACCCGTTGCCGTCGCAGATCAGCAGGCCGAGCCGGACGGCGTTCCCCAGGCGGCTCCGGACCTGGGGGTCCGCGTTCCAGGCGGTCAGGACCAGGCGGTCAGGACCAGGCGGTCAGGACCAGGCGGTCAGGACCAGGCGGCCGTCGGCCAGGCGGGCGCTGGCACCGACGGGTCCCGTCTTGGTGCGCTCCTGCCTGGCCCACGCGAAGCCAGCGCGGGCACCCCCAGCACGCCCACGAGCAGCGCGGCCCCGGCGTGCGCCAGCCGATCGCCGGCCAGGCGGTAGCCGCGGCCGAGCGCCCGCCATCCCGAACGCCCTTCAAGGATCACGGCCGGCACGGCCGGCAGGAACGGCGCCGCGAACACCGCGAGCCCCACCATGACGAAGATCGACAGCCAGGACTGAGCGGTCGCCCACGCCACGCCGAGCCCGGCGGCCACGATCGCCGCCCATCCGAGCAGCATGCACGTGGCCGGTGGCGACGAAATCTTCGTCGAGGCCAACGAATCGCTCGCTGACCGGATGAACTCGGCAATTGACGAGTTCGCCGCCACCAACGCAGAAGCGGCAGCACTTTTGCGTGTCCTCATCGACGAACTGGCCGAAGCGCGGCTGAACGCGGCAGGTCTCGATCCAGACCTCATCACCATGCTGAGCAGTTCCTCTGACCAGCTGGTGAGCCTGGAAGACTATGCCCCCATGCTTGCCCAGGCGAGTCTCGCTCTCCAGCATCTCCCTGACGTGCTTCCTGGCCTCATGGACGCGGCGACAAAGTTGCACAACTCGAGCGAGCTCGTTGATGTGCTCTGCGCCGTGGTGGGCGACCTCCCTGATGGAGACACCGTCGCGGCGCTCCGGAACGCCGCGGCCTCCCTGCGGGGCCTTCCCGACACCGTCTCTCACCTGCAAGAGGTCGTAAACGAGCTGCGATGGGCCCAAAGCAACATGTGATCCGCGCCCAACACGGCCGCCACCGTGCCCCACGTGACCCCACTCCGGGCTACTGGCCGCTGCTGAGCATGTCCCGCAGATCCGGGTCGTGCCACAGGGCGACGGCCTGGGCGGCGGCGGTTCGGGTACGCCACAGATCGTCGGCGGAGCCGCGGCCGGGGTCGTCGAGCATGGGGGTGACCGGGAACAGGTGCGGATCGCTCCTGGTGCGGTCGCCGGCGGTGGTCTGCCACTGCGGGCGCTTGCCGTAGGCGACCCGGGTCACGTGCCCGATGTTCGTGCTGTCGGGGGTGATGACGTGCCAGCGGCCGTCGTCGTGGTCGGCCAGCGTCTGGCTGAGGCGCCACCCCGGCAGGCCTTCCAGCTCGATGTCGGCGTGCGGGGTGGCGGTAATCGAGGGGTTTGTTGGGAAAGGGCGTCCCTGGTTCCTTGGGCGCTGTCAGCAGTTGCTCCAATCCAGCCCTGGGGTTCGGGCGGCGGCTGCGCGGCTGTGTCCAGGCGTTGCACGGGGTGGCAACGCTTGCGGCCGTTGCAGAAAAGCGCAACACCGAGGCGGTATGGCCTCATGGGGTCATCAAGCCCATCACGATGATGAGGAGAACCCCGACCATGGCCCGACAGGCCCCCAACCCTGATCAACCGCCCGTGCCGCTGCTGTCGCTGCGGGCGGCGGTCATCCTTGCTCTCGCCCTTGCCGCCGGAGTCGTCGTGGGGGCCCTCACCCTGTGGACCGGCGTGGTCCCGCCGGCCGCGGTCTTGACCGGGATCGCCGCGTTCGGCGGGACAGTCCGCGGCCTCCACGACGTCATCGGCAAACGGTGAGCGTCCTCGACATTCGGGCGGATCCGGGCGCTCATGGAGATGATGGACATGTGGTTGACATCGAACGCACCGCCCGGCACGCCCTCGTGGAAGAGCGGACCGAGGTCGTCCTGTTCGCGACCGAGCTGAAGCGGTTGTTCGACACTGTCGGTCTC
The DNA here is from genome assembly GCF_020215705.1 of Nonomuraea aurantiaca. Classification (GTDB taxonomy): domain Bacteria; phylum Actinomycetota; class Actinomycetes; order Streptosporangiales; family Streptosporangiaceae; genus Nonomuraea; species Nonomuraea aurantiaca. Next base: position 30,608 of record NZ_JAIWNB010000039.1, read on the forward strand.
ACCCTCGGCCAGTTCTGTGCCACCAGCCAGGGGATCATCGACAAAGGCAGCCTGTCCCGCTACCTCAACGGCAAGCGCGTCCCCCGCGAGCGGTGGCTCCTGGACCGGCTGTTCGCCCTGCGGGTCAAGGCCGGCACCCCGCTTACCGAGGAGGCCCAGGGCCATCTGGTTGACCTCCAGCTGGCCGCGCTCGAAGTCGCCCACCCTCACGACTACAAGGTTCGGCGCGTCACCGACGAACTCGACATCGCACTCACCGCCCGCCGTGAGAGCGAACGCCACGTCAACCGACTGGAAACCGAACTTACCGGCCGCGAACGACGGCTCGCCGATCTCACTGCCGACAACACCCGCATGCGTGCCGACTGGGACGCCGACCGCGACCGGTTGAACCGCGAGATCGCCGATCTCACCAGCCAGTTGAACCTCGCCCACGAGCGCCGCGCTGCCGCCGAAACCCGCTGCGCGGACCTAGAGGCTCTCCTCGACCGCCTCCAATCAGGTGCGGCCGCCCGACTCCCTTCAGCGTCTGGAGCCGAGTCCCGCGGCTCCAGAGGCCCAGCTGCGATACGAGTGATGATTTGCGACAACCCTGGACCCTACCGCGACGGGTTGAAGATGCTCCTGGAGACGGAGGGCGTTCATGTCACCGGTGTGGCGAATGACTTCGAGCAGCTTCGCCATTTGATGCGGAAGTCACTGCCGGATGCCGTGGTTGTCAGCGTCTCCACGTCACCCGCCCACATCGATGAGGGCATCGTCGGCACCGTCGACCTCCGTCAGCGCCATCCGAACTTGGGGGTGCTCGTCCTGGCGGCCTTTGCCGAAGCCGCGTACGCCGAACGCCTTGTGCTGACCGGCAACGGCGTCGGCTACCTCGTGAAGGACACTAACAATCTAGAGACTATCCTGGCTGCCCTCCACGGGGTCGTCGCCGGCGAGGTCATCATGGACCCGCATCTCGTCCAGCAGCTGCTAACTCGCTCGCAGACGCAGGACAAGATCAGCCGACTCACACCCAGGCAGCGGGAAGCCCTCATGCTGATGGCCGAAGGGCTATCCAACAGCGGCATCGCGCGACGCATGCATATCTCTGAGAAGACCGTCGACGGTTACATCACCGCGATTCTCGCACGGCTCGATCTGAAGGACACCCCCGACAGCAGCCGCCGAGTTGCTGCTGTCTTGACCGCGCTCCAGGCCAGCTACCCCTCCTCTCCCCAACAAGGTGCCCCGGTCCGTCCCAACCCGGCTCTCCCGGCATGACAAGGAGACCGCCGCCAAGGATTCGTAGGCCGATCCAGCGACCTGCCCACATCAGAACCGGCCAGTGGCCGTTCGATGGCTGCAACCCCCCTGAGGCTCCCAGCTCGGCAGTCGTGTGCACACGACTTCGGGAATCTGTGCACGCGACTCCGGAAAGCGACAATCCCGGAACACAAGGGAGCCGACTCATGATTTTTCGGGATCGTTTTAGGGACACAGTTCCGGGGCTGGTCAGCCGCGTCGGCGGGCGGCAGAGTCACGGCTTTGTCGCCACCCGGCCAGCGCCCCCGGGGGGACGCGCGGGGTGGCCGGGCGAAGGGAGGCGGCGAACGCGTCGTTGATGACCGCGACCGGTCGTCCGCCGGTGCGGGTGCGCGCAGGCGGCGTGGGGATCGTGAGGTCAGGGCGCGGGATCGCGGTAGCCGTGAGCTTCGCGGGTGGCGTTGTAGCTCGTGGCGGCGGTGGTGAACAACAGGTCCACCTGACCGCTGACCCAGGCGCGGATGCGTTGCCGGGCGTCGTCGGTGGGGCCGGGGTGCAGATCGGAGACGTGGAGGTAGAGCGGCGCCACGTCCGGGTGAGTCGGGTCGACGACGATGAAGGACTGGTCGTTGTCGCGGTGGGTGGCGATGCCGGGGAGCATCCCAGCCACGGACCGGACTTTGAAGGGCTGGTCCATCGACAGCATCAGCGTGAGCCCGAGCTGGTGGATACGCAGGGGCTGGTAGGGGCGGCCGCCGTAGGTGGTGTCCGGCTTGCCGTCCATGAACTTCACCTCGACCAGGACGTCCGCCGGCAGCTCGATGTCAGCGATGATCGCCCCGGCGGTGTTCTGCAGCTCTGTGCACAGGCCTCTGGCGGCTTCTTCGACGACGTGCAGGGGCAGGCCGCCGTGGGCGCGCAGGCTGTCCTTGAGCAGTTCCAGCCCGCCGGTGGCCGGAGTGTGGGGGGAGTCGGCGACGGGAGCGGGCTTGTCCTGGACGCGATGGGCGCGGGGTTGGGCGGATGCCGGGCTGATAGTCGGCTCGGAGGAGGGCCTGGCCTGGGCGGTCTGGGCGGCGGCGAAGGCCGCGTCGTAGAGCAGCTTGAATCGCACCTCCTGCTCGGCTCGGTCGCGTGCAGGCGTGTGGTGATCGGCGAGGTAGCGGACAACGGAGAGGTAGCGCAGCCACTCGGGCATCCCGCCTTGACCGCGCAACAGCTGGCGAACCCGTTCATCGCTGATCATGCCCGGGTAGTCGTCGCTCTCGTTGATGGCTTTGGAGATCCGGCCAGTACCCGGTCGTCCGGCTCCGACATACAGATCGTGCAGAGCCGCGGTCATCGTCCGCAGTGCTCCAGGCGGCAGGACGTCCTCGCCCGGCAGGTCGATCGCTCTGCGCATGTTCCGGCCCTCGCCAATAAGTGCCAAGTTCTGCCAACCAGCCACGGTAGCGGCACAGAGATGCGCGCACGGGTGTCTCGGACGAACACTGCGGGCCCGGGCTCAGAGCGGGTCCAGAACCAATACGGGACGACTTCCGCCAAAGATCAACAAGCCTGTCCGGCGCGGTCTCATCGTGGAGTCAGCGGCTCATTCGAAGAGCCGTCCCGGGGGAGCGGACGGGCGTCAGGTCGCCTGCACCGATGCCCTCGGCAGCCGACGCACGCATTGAGGAGGCGCGTGAGATGACTGGGATCTTGGTGGAGTTGCTGGCGGGGGCCGGGCCGGCGTGGAGCATCGCCGGAGTGGCGCTCATCGTGTTCGTGGCCGCGATGCTGTCCTTCGTGGGCCTGGCCGTGGGGAGGGCCCTGTTCGCCGACGATCCCGCGACCCGGGCCAATGCCCGACACGTGCTGCGTGACCTGCTCGGATCGTTCTTTCGCAGGCCTCGTTGAGGACCGCTCTGCGTCCGGACCACTCACCGGCGCCGGGCGGCAGGATCGCGCCCCTCCTGCCAGCGGGCCCGGCTGGCGCGGACGTCGGCGGCACGGGCCTGTTCGACGGCGCCCTGGGCGGCGGCCTTGGCGGCGCTCCGATAACTGACCGATCATGGCCTGAGGTTCCCCCGCTTCTGCTAACCCTGCGCGGCGCAGGCTGACATAAGGGCTGGCGATCTCTGCAGACCGTCCCGGACACAACCGCTTCGCAGTTGGATCGGATGGCGGGTAACGCGTTCGTCACTATGGGTCCCGCTCGCGCCGGTATGGGAGCACCCTGGAGACATGTCAAAGTCGCCAGGGGGTTCAGGGTCGGCGCCCCGTTCGCGGGCGTGGCGATGGGTGGCGATCGCCACGATCGTGGCGATGGTGGCGTTGCTGGCGCTGGGGCTCGTCGGGTTCTTCGCCGACCCGCTGCACCTGCCGGCGGACGTGCTGGGGGTGCTGGATCAGCGGGCCAGCGTGGTGAGCATGTTCATCGGCGCGGCCGGACTGGTGGTCGCGGTGGCGGCGCTGCTGCTGCAGCTGCGCGCCGACCGCACCCAGCCGACCGCCGCTGCGGTCGTACCTGATCGATCGGATGCCGGGCCGGAGACGCCGCCGCAAGTGGCGGCCTCGGGGGAGCGGTCGATCGCCGCCGGCGGCGACAACACCGGCATCGCCTCGACCGGTGACGGCACGCGGAATGTACAGATGCGGGCGCAGGCCTCGGGGCAGGGCCGGGTATATCAGGCCGACGGCGACCAGATCATCAACGAGCCATGACCACCGCCATCGCCCTGCTGGCCGACCTGATCGGCCCGTCCGCCGCCGCCAACACCGACGCGTTGGAGGAACTGGCCAAACAGCTCGGGGACCTGCCCTTGGCGCTGACCCAGGCCGGCGCCTACATCGTCCGCACCCCCCGCACGACCCTGGCCACGTACCTGCAGCTGCTGAAGGACACCCCCGACCGCATGCACGCCGCCGCCACCGCCGGCGGCGACGCCGAGCGGGTGGTGGCCAAGGTGCTGACGCTCAGCCACGCCCGCATCCACACCATCAACCCGCTGGCCGGCCACGTGCTCAACCTGCTGGCGTGCTTCGCCCCCGACCACCTGCCTTGCGCTGTCCTGGACCGCCTGCCCGATGCCGACCAACAACAGATCGACGAGGCGCTGGCGCTGCTGGCCTCCTACAGCCTCATCACCTTGACCACCGACCCCGGCGGCCATAGGACGTATGAGCCGCAGGACCTGATCAGCGTGCACCGTCTCATCCAGGCCACCACTCTGGCCCAGCTCACCGATGAGCAACGCGCGGTGGCCCGTGACCAGGCCGCCGACCTACTGCAGTCCGCCCTCCCCGATGACCCAGAGCAACTGGCCAATTGGCCCGCCTACCAAGTCCTTCTGCCACATGCCCGGAAAGTACTTCCGCCCGACTCACCCGGTCTAGAGCATCTGATCACCTATCTCAGGGCCACCGGCGACTACACCACGGCCCTTAACCTCCAGCACCAGGTGCACACCTACGCGTTGGCAGCATTGGGCGCCGAGCACCCGAAGACTCTGGCCACCCGTCATGACCTCGCCTATATAGAGGGGGAGGCAGGAGATGCGACCACCGCCCGCGACCAGCTTGCTGCCCTCCTCCCTATCAAAGAGCGCATTTTGGGTGCCGACCACCCCAGCACCCTGATCACCCGGCATGAGCTCGCTCGCTGGACGGGGCGGATGGGGGATGCGACCGCCGCCCGCGACCACTACGCCGCCTTACTGTCCCTCGACGAGCACATCTTGGGCGCCGACCACCCGGACACCCTGACCACCCGGCACCAGCTCATCTACTGGATGGGGGAGGCGGGGGACGCGGCCGCCGCCGTCCGCGACCAGTTCGCCGCGCTGCTTCCCGTACGCGAACGCGTCCTGGGTGCCGAGCACCCCGAAACCCTGGTTACCCGCAACAACCTCGCCTACTGGACGGGCAAGGCGGGAGATGCGGCCGCCGCCCGCGACCAATTCGCCGTCCTGCTCTCGATCCGCGAACGCGTCCTGGGGGCAGTCACCCTCACACCCTGAACACTCGCCAGAAGCTTGCCCATTGGACGGAACAGGCGGAAAACAGTGGATCAAGGGGTAGCGATCGCTTCATTTAACGATGACGCTCTCAAACGATCAATGCATCACCACTGGTCAGACGCTCAGAGTAGACCTCTGCAGGTGATCGGAAACCATGGATCTCCCGTGGTCGGTGGTTGAGTTCTGCCGCGATCGCGTGTACCCGGTCCTGTTCGTGGACGCGATCAACGTCAAGATCAGGGACGGTCACGTCGCCAACCGGCCCATCTACCTGGTCATGGCCGTCACCGTCGAAGGTCACCGCGACATCCTCGGTATCTGGGCCGGCGACGGCGGCGAGGGCGCCAAGCACTGGCTGGCGGTGCTGACCGAGCTGAAGAACCGCGGCGTGGACGACGTGCTCATGCTGGTTTGCGACGGGCTCAAGGGCCTGCCGCAGGCGGTGGAGGCGGTCTGGCCCCGCACCATCGTCCAGACGTGTGTGATCCACCTGCTGCGCAACTCGTTCCGGTACGCCGCCCGCCAGGACTGGGACAAGATCGCACGTGCGCTCAAGCCCGTCTACACCGCCCCGACCGAGGAGGCGGCGCTGGAGCGCTTCTATGAGTTCTCCGAAGTCTGGGGGCGCAAGTACCCGGCCATCGTGCGCCTGTGGGAGACCAGCTGGAGCGAGTTCGTGCCCTTCCTGGCCTTCGACGTCGAGATCCGCAAGGTCATCTGTTCCACCAACGCAATCGAGAGCGTCAACGCCCGCATCCGCAAGGCGGTGCGTGCCCGGGGCCACTTCCCGAACGAGACCGCGGCCCTGAAGTGTGTCTTCATGGCCTTGATGAGCCTGGATCCCACCGGAAAGGGCCGCAAAAGATGGACCATGCGCTGGAAGGCGCCCTTGAACGCCTTCCAGATCGCCTTCGAAGGCCGCCTCACCCTGCCAACCTCTAGCCACTTCAACAACCAAGATCAGCCGTTAAGTTGACACTCCCAACTGGGTCGACATGGACGAAGACGAGACCGCGGACTGGCGCAAGGTCCTCGCAGATCTGGAAGCCGCCGCCACGACCTTCCGCCGCGCTGTGAACCTCATCGGCTAAGAGGTCGCGCCGATAGGTGATCGTCAGCGGCGTCGTTCGGGGCGGTTGGTCCAGCGGTGGGTGATCCAGGCTCGGCGGATCAGGCTACGGATCGTGATGATGGCGTCGGCGAGGTCGAAGAACGCATCGACGATGGCCGTTTGGCGTTCGTGGCAGCGGGCGAGCCTGACAAAGGCGTTGTGCCAGGCGTTGGTCCGCTCGATATGCCAACGCTGACCGGCTTGAATGGGGGCCTTGTCACCCTTGTGAGCGATCTCGCCGGTCAGGCCGCGGCGGTCCAGTTCCTCGCGGGTCTTGCCGGAGTCGTAGCCGGCGTCCAGGTGCACTGTGATGTCGTCAGGCAGCGGGCCGAGGTTGTCGGCGTACTTCTTGGAGTGCTGAGGTAAGTACGGCTGGATGTGCCGAGGGGTCAGTGCTGGTCACGGCTGGGTTGAAGTTGGTGGCGTAGACCGGCGACGGTGAAGCTGAACAGGTCGATGAGGGTATAGGCGGCGAGTCTGCCGTTGTCGCCGGGCCCGGTGGAGCAGTGAGCGGCAAGGAGTTGGCAGACGTCGTCGCCGCTGCGGAGGAACTCATCGATCGTGGTGAGCAGGTCGAGGTGATCTGCGAGATGGCCGGTGGGAGCGCGAGCTCGAAGAGCGGGCTTTGGCCATAGTGCAATCCATCGAAGACGAAATGGAGCAAGACGCCCTCGCCCGCTACCTCGCCTGGCGAGACGAAGAGGAGAAGGAAGCCCGGGCGCTACGGCGCCTGTCCGGAGACGCAGTACAGGACGAGTAAGCACCTCACTCCCCGAAACGAAGGCCCGAACTCCAGCATGTCCGGACCTTCACAGCCCTTGCCTCACTTTCGCTCATCAACGCTCATGTGCCGCACACCCAGTACTTCCCATGCAAGGGTCCTGACCGAGCCCGGGTGCTGGCCGCCGAGGCCGCCTGCCAGCTCGCCGTGCTGGCCCCGCAAAGCCGGATGGTACGACCAGGCCATGACCATCGCGCTGAGCGCCGCCGATCACCCTGCCCTCGCCGATCCGATGCCCGGCACACGGCCCAACGCGGGTTGCTGATCCAGTCCGCCGCCCACCGCGGCGACCGGACCGGCATGCGCGAGCTCACCGATGAGGCCGCCGTCATCGCAGCCCGGCCTGCGTGTCGGACCGTGGCCGCGATCCCGCTGATCTGCACGGTACGGCTAGCCCGCGTCGTGCTGCCCGAGCTGGGTTCGCACAGTCTGGATCGTGTCGCCAGCCGCCTGGGGCTGACGATCCCGGCCGACCGGCACCGGGCCCTACCCGACGCCGAACTGACCGCGCAGGTGTTCACTCGCCTGGCTGTGAAGGGCCTGCGGGCGGACCACTGGCGCACCCTGCTAGAGCTGCAGGCCGTCGGCGGGGTGTACGTCAGACCCGAACCCAGCCACCAGGCGGCCCAGGTGGTGCAAAGCGAGCTGTTCTGACATCGGTCGGCCAAGGGCTCGACATGGTGCGGCCAGCCCGGACGATAGCGCGATCGTCCCGCGCCGGCGATGGAGCCGAAAACAGGAACCCGATCGGATCTAAAGAGATCGAGGCGTCGATATGATCATTGAGCCCGCTCCATCCTGAATTCGCAGGTCAAGACCTTGCGTGGGTTGATTTGAGGCTGCTCGTGCTGGTGGTGCCAGGGTTTCTGACGAGGTGATCATCTGCCGGTGGTTCGTGGGAGTTAAGGATTCCGCGACGGCCTGGCGCGCGGCCCGATCAGGCGCCGCGCTCCTCTGGCTGGAGGCGGCCTTCTGCCTCGGCCTGGGCGGCACCATCACCACCATGACCTATCTGGCGCTGCAGGTGCACGACCTCGGCGAGGGCGGCACGGACTGGTTCTACGCCGTCCAGGGCACCGCGGGCCTCCTGGCCCTCTTGGCCGTCGCTCCCCGCCTGGAACGCCTGACCCCGACGCCCGCCTCAAGATCATCGGCTGGACCTGCGTGTCCCAGGGCGTCTTCACCGCCGTCCTGGCCGTCCCGCCCCCGTCACCGCCGTCCTCATGCTGTGGGCGTGCGCCGCGTTCGCCGAGGTCCTCTACTCCCCAGCAGCCATGGCCGAACTGCTCGCCGCAACCACCAACGACACCTGCGGCCGCGTCATCTCCCTCTGGAGCGCCGTCGCCACCACAAGCCTCGCCCTCTCCGCCCTCACCTCAGGCTTCCTCCTCGACCACATCGGACACCGCCCCCTCCTCACCCCCCCGACCTCCTCATGACCGCCCGGCCTCGCCTGGCTCCTCGCACCGCACCACCCGTCACCCGAGGCCGGGGGCTCCTTTGATGGGTTCGTAGGCGAAAAGGATCTCCCATCGGCCCTCGACGCTCGCGTCGTCGTCGACCATGACGATGCCGTGCCCGCCGGCGGCGGTCACCAGCATCCATTCGTCGGGGGTCAGCCCGTGCGTGCCGAGCATCGCGTTGGTGTCCAGCCGTCGGCACAGTGCCTTGGCGACCGCCAGTTCGCTCGCGCCGCCGGTGAGGTCGGCGAACTCCCTTCCCGCGTCGAAGGTGACGGTCTCACCGCCGGACGCGGGGTCGGCGGTGATGAGTACGGACGGCCGATCCGGCATACCAGATGCGTGCTCGCCGTCGATGACGATCCCTATCCGTTCCGGCCGGATCGGGAACCTTTCGGCAATGGCCGCGCGAACCTCGAACGGGTCCGGCGCGCCGAGCAGGTAGAGCGAGTAGCCAATCGGCGGATCCTGGCCGAACAGCAGAAGATCGGCGATGTCGGGCGGGGTGTCCGGGCAGAAGGTGAACCCCGTCAGCAGCCGCCTGAACTCCACCGCGTCCCCTGCGGCGAGTGGCACCCGTCTGACCACCATGGCGTTCGCCAGCTCCTCCACCGCCAGCCCGAGCTCACCGACCCGCAAAAGCCGGTCAACGAACTCGGTGGTCCGAGGCTCGATGAGCGGTCCGTACACCTTGAGCAGCCGCACCGTCGCCGCCCGCCGACCCAAGCCAGGGTCGCTCACGTGAACCGTCCGAGGCGCGCGTGCCGCGTCGACAAGGGTCTCCGACAGTCGTAACCGAACATCCCTGCATTCTGCATCACACTCACCTGAGAGGAGGGAATCGCCCCAGGCCGTAGGACACTCTTCCTCGTAGCGGGTCGGCGTTCGGAGCGGGTGATCGTTTGCCGAGGGGTCGCTCCGGTTCGCGTGATCCACCCACTCTCTGTACGATCTTGCCCCGTTATGATCGTTTTGTGGGGGTTTCCGGCTGTGAGCGACCGTGATGGACAGGCAACGCCGCTGCTGGAGCGCATCACCGCGCGTCGCACGGAGCTGACCGAGCAGGCCGAAAGGTTGCGCCTACGGCTGGCCGAGGTCGAAGGCGAAGCGGAGCGGCTCGGCGTGGCCGAGCAGGTGGTCAAGTAGTTCCTCGCCGAGGACGACGACGGGCAGCAGGAAGCCGACCAGGCAGGCGATGAGCTGGTGCCCCTCTACCGGGTGGCGCTCACCCCGGAGCGAGCCGCAGCCCAGATCGAGCAGGGCATCGACTTGACGCCACTGCCCCCGCTGCCTCCGCTTGCCGGAGGCCGGTTGATCCCCTACCGGCACGAGGCCGACGACGTGAGCGTGTTGCCGGTCGACTATCAGGCGTTGCGGTCGGCGGTGCATGACAGCAAGGGCCCGGCCTCGTGTAAGGAGATCTGCCGGCAGCTCGGGCTGGGCCTCGAGCCGGGGCAGGTGGAGGGGACGCGAGCCAAGCTGAAACGGCTGGCCGAGCGGGGCTGGCTGCACAAGACCCCCAGCGGCACGTTCACCGCGCGGGCCTGACCCTCGCCCGCACCCCCGGAGTCCGCTCGTTCGCTCTCCAGCCCCTGTTGACCAGGCCGTTCGGCCTTCCGGCTCCGGGTGGGGGCGCGTCCTGGGCGGGGGCTTGACGGCGTGTGAAAACAGCCAAGACCACCACGACATCGACCGCGACGATCGCATCGGCCCAGGACGCGCCCTCGCCTGTCTACTCCAGCAGCCTGTCGCTGTCCACTTCCACCCTCACCATCCTGGCCGACCTGCTGCGCGGACACTTGAAGGCGATCGGCTCACGCTGGCGCAAACTGCCCGCCGGGAAGATCGCCGTCATCGTGCTCGCCTTCCTGCGTCACGACCAGCGCCTGGCCGACCTGGCCGGCGGCAACCAGGTCTCAGCCTCCACCGTGCGCCGCTGGGTCGGCGAGGTCATCGACCTGCTCGCCGCCCGCGCGCCCCGCCTGGACCGGGCCTTGAAGAAGATCACGCAAGCCGGTGGTGAGGTCGTACTGCTCGATCGTTATCTAGGGTTGTAGAACCCTTTTAGCAGCTCAGAGGACGATGATCTCTTCTTTCACGTATGGCAAGTAGACCCAGCATGCCGAGCACGATGGGGTCCGGCGCGAAGGCAGCGCGATCGATCAGCGATGGGTCGTTGCGATGAGGCATCGCAGTGCCGCGTGGGCGGGTGAGCCCCGCGTGGCCTTGCCGCCTGGCCGGCCGTGGACACCGGCGTCGCCGATGAGGAGGCCGACGAGGGCGGCCATCACCGCCCAGCCGCGGGCGCGGCGCCGGGTCGCGGCCCCCGGGGCCGGCTGGCAGGCGTCATGGAAGCGGTCGGCGGCGCTATCCGACAGCGCGGCTTCTCCCTTGAGAGCGGTCAGGATCTAGGGTGCCTGCATGAAGATCCGCGCCGGCGCAGCAGAGGACGCCAGAATCCTGGCCATGCTGAACCCTCACGTTCATGCAATCCACGCCGCTCACCGCCCCGATGTCTACCGCGTCGACCCACCCGCAGACGAACTGACCGACTACTTCGCGACTCTCCTGGTCAAAGACGTCACGCGTGTGTTCATCGCCGAGATTGATCGTCCGGTCGGGTATGCCGTGGCTGCCATCGTGCGTCGCGAGGAAAACCCGTTCCTCCGCGCCGAATCCTTCATCCTCCTCAATCAGCTGGCGGTGGATCCACAAGCCGCCAGACGCGGGGTTGCGAGTCAGCTGATCGAGGCCGTGCGGGATGCGGGCAGGCTGGAGGGCTGCCAGAGGCTGCTAACCGACGTGCTGGACTTCAACGAGGACGCCAAGGCCTTCTATGCGGCGGCCGGATTCGCTGACTTGAAACACGTGCTGGAGCAGCCGCTTTGATGCTTGCGCGGAGTTGCTTGTCGGCGTACACCTCAACGTGCAGACGCAAGTACAGGCTGATGTGCAAGGGTGCCCTCGTTGAGCTGTCGCCGCTTCGGCGCGTTGATCAGAGGGTCAGGCATGATCAGAGCGGTTTCGGATGGCGCGCGCCGGAGTGATGCCGAACAGCGGGCGGTGGAGTCAGAGGCGGGCTTATGGCCGATCGGCCGAGCGCTGACGATCGCCACCAGCGTGGCGGTCCTCGGCCTGGCCGCTGTCATGGTCCTCGTGCTGGCAGTGCTGGGATTCCCGCAGCTGGCACCAACCGGCGCCTTGCCGCCCAGCCAGCTGCTGGAGGTGCTGAAGCTGGTCTTGGGGACGGTCGCGGGGGTGGGCGCATTGTTCGCGCTAGTGATGGCCTACCGGCGACAGCGTCTGGCAGAGGTAGCCGACGAACGGGACGAACGGCGTGCTCGCGAGGACCTGGCCCGGGTCTTCAACGAAAGGTTCGCCACCGCCGTCGGACAGCTCGGACACGACGGGGCCGCCGTTCGCCTGGCCGGCGCGCACGCCCTCGCAGGGCTTGCCGACGATTGGGCACCGCTCCGTCAGACCTGCATCGACGTGCTGTGTGCCTATCTCCAGTTGCCATACGAGCCGGATCCAGGCCCGGATGCTCCGTCGGCGCAGAAGTTGGCCTTTGCTCGCGACCAGCGGGTTCGCCACACGATCATCGACGTCATCGTGGCTCGCCTGCGCGACGGCGCTCGCATCTCCTGGCAGGGGCACACCTTCGATTTCTCTGGTGCGGTGTTCCATGCACGGTTCTGCGGTGGCACGGTCACCTTTCGCGGTGCCGAGTTCTCCGGCAGCGAAGTCAGTTTCCGCGGTGCCGAGCTCTCCGGCGGCACGGTTGACCTATCGCATCCAGGAGCGTGGAAGGTCCCTCCAGATCTCGGGGAAATGGATCCAGCAGCGCCGCCGGCCGGGGTAAATCTACCGGCAGCGATGGTCGACCAAGGAGAGACGCGCGCCGAGCCACGAGCCTGACTCCGGCCTCGCCACCCACCGGATCAGAATTAACGGCGACGGCCGACTCCCACGAGTTCGGCGACTTGCCCCTCCGAGAGTTCAGCCCGGGGAACCAGAGGCTGAGCGCCCGGAGAACTAGGGACCGGGCGCCTGCCCGGCTCTCTGCTCGGTGACCGATCCGCTGGGCAACGGCGTGATCACGTTGTTGACCAGCGCGGTCGCCGTCGTGGTGGCGATGGCGATGGTCACGGCGGCCAGCGGGGCGCCCAAGGCGCGCAGGGTCCGTACGTTCCTGATCCGCCCCCACGGCTCCCCGGCCAGCACCATCAGCCGCCACTCCCACCACAACCCGAGCCCGATGGTGACCACGGCGAAGTTCCCCACGGTCACGAGCCACGCGACGAGCGCCTCCTCGGGCGTCTGACCCCCGTCGATGAGCGCGTAGCCCAGCCCGAGTGCGAACGCGGGCACCTCGCTGACCAGCGCCACCAGCAGGAGCGCCATGGACTTGGCGATCGGCCCCGCGCCGCGCACCCGCGGGTAGAAGTACCCGAACACCCCGCACAGCGCCGGCAACCACGACAACGACAGACCGGCGACGACGACCTGGTCGGGGGTGGTCAGCCCGCCGGTCGGAGTCTCGACGAGCCGCACTGCCGAGAACGGCAGTGACAGCACCGCTCCGGCCCAGAACGCGGCCATGGCGTTCTGCCAGGGGGTACGCCCGGCCGTCGTGCTGAGCGCGAGGTCGGAGTCCAGGTCGGCGCCACGGTTCTCGGCCGCCCGTTCCAGCGCCGTGCGCCGCTCGTCGAAGTCCTGACCCTGGTGCGGCTCGCGCAGCAGGTTCGTCAGCGCGGCGCGTACCGACCTGCGCCTGACCATGTCGCGCACGAGCGACCGGTGCTCTTCCTCGGAGACCGGCCGGACCAGTTCGCGGCACGGAGCCCGCAGCAGGACGGACAGACCCGCCCACCCCAGCAGGATCGTGATCCACATGACGGGGCTGCCCCACCCCACCGGCACGCGCAGGGACAGCAGGACCAGCACGGCCGTATGGAACGGCACCGTGCCGGCCGACGCCTCGGCGTCCTGCCCGAGGCGCCGCGCACGGACGACGAACATCGCCAGCGCCAGCAACGGCATGCCCATCCACACGACCTCGTAAGCGAGCCGGTAGAAGAAGTCCAGCCTGGCGTAGACCACGATCCCGATCGCCACCGAGGCGGCCCCCACCCACCACAGCGCATACCGAGGTGCCCATTGGTGACCCGCCTCGGTCGCCCAGCCGTACACCAGGGCGGCCCAGCAGAGGGCGATCGGCACCAGCGTCATCGGGATCGTCACATCGATGCCGAGGAACGACGCCAGCCAGCACAGGCACAGGGCCAAGCCCGCGAAGAGGGTCGCCACCACGCCGGCCTGTACCACCGCCCCGCTCTCACGGCCCGCAGCGCGAAAGGTCGAGAAGACCGCCAGAAGGGGTACGGCCACCAGCGGCAGGACGATGTACTCCGCCAACACGATCCATTCAGGGCCCCCCGCGGTCAGGCCGAGCCCGATCAGCAGCACGGCCACGAGCACGCGGTTCCGGGGGCGGCGCCACCACTCGGCGCCGAGCGCGCCGGCGAAGGTACGCAGCAGCACCATCACGGCGGCCGCGCCCGACACCCACTGCAGAGCCGTCCACATCCGGTTCAGCGGCTCCGGCTCCTCCGCCACCGCGCGCGCGTCCCGGCCTTCGAGATACCCGGCGATGAACCCGTCGCCGTACAGGAATTCGGCGACGGCGGCGGACCGGCCGTCCTGGACGAAGGCCACCCTCGCCGGGCTGTCCCCGCTCAGCCGGAGATGGTGCGCGTCCTGCGTCAACGGCGGCGGCCCGCGCACTCCGGCCACCGTCAGCCCGGTGGCGGACAGGTAAACGTCGTGCGCGGTCAACCTGGAGACGCCCGGAGCGAGGTACTGGATCCCGATGTAGTCGTCTCCGGTCACCCGGCTGTACCCGACGCCTGTATAGGTGATGACGGCCCGGTCAGAGCCGGCGCTGACGACGGGGGTGGCGAAGGCGACGGCGAGCAACGAGCTCATGGAGTCCGTGGTGATGGCGCCCAGCCTCGCCTGGGCGAACGCCGTGGGCGAGGCACCGGCCGCCCCCGCGCGCACGTCCGCCACGTCCCGATCACCGGCGGGAACCGTCACCTCGTGCGTCACGAGGACCTTGAAGTAGGCCCATCCGGGCTCGCGCGGATCGACGTTCACCTCAGGGTGATCACGCCGGTCGTCGGGCCCGGCCGGGGCGAGGAACACCCGGGTCGTGGCGACCCTCGGGTCCCCGGCCGGGCTGGGCGTTCCAGGCCCTTCCGTGATCGTGAACCCGGACTCCCCGACCCGGCCCCACTCGCAGCTCACCATGACCCGGTAGCGGCCGGGGCTGAGCCCCCGGCTCAGTTCCACCTCGCCGGAACGGCCACCGGCGGTGGACTCCGTCAAGGGCGCCTTGTCCGCCCAGGCGTCCGAGACCGCAACGGCATCGTGTTCGCACAGGGCGCTCACCCGCACCCGTTTCGTGCCGGCCGCAACCATCGCTGGATCGACGGTGACCCGGACGGCGGTGGCCACGGGTTCGGGAGCCTCCGGTGGCGCGGCGGAAGTCTCCGGCCGGAGCGCCCACAGCACCCCAGCCAGGCCCAGCAGCACGATCCCCGCCGCGAACCACCAGCGGAGCGACCACGCCCGCGAAACTCCCACACCCGCATGATCCGGCCGATCCGCCCATCACGCCATGCCCGGCCGCATGACGACCGGTCAGTGCACTTCGGGTGATCCGCCCATCAGGGCCCGCAGTTCCCCCTGTGTGGACGGCTTCACCCAGGTCAGCCCCGGTCCGGCGGAGGCGGCCAGCCGGGCCACTGCCTCGCGCAGCAGTTCCTCGGCCGTCGCGTCCGGCCGCTTCTCGCCGCCCCTAGCGCTCGTGCGCGGACTGCCTCGCCATCCCGGCGGCGTCGCCGATCTGAGTCCAGGACTGGCCATCCTCCCGGGCGCCGCGCACGGCGGGACCGGATGTAGTCGTTGACCCCGTTGTAGTTCTCCACCACGTTCAGCCCGGACTCGGTCTCGTGTTGAAGATCGCGGTCGCGAAGCCGGCGAGCAAGGAAAATGGTGCGCTGGGCACGTCCGACCTCCAGCATCGCGGCGTAGGCCGGGTGGGTGGTCTGGCCGGTGAAGCGGCGCAGGAGGGCTTCGGTGGAGGCGGTGCCGGTCCGGATCGCGGTCGCGTATTTGATCATCAAATCGTAGTTGTTCTCGATGATGTCGGGACGGATCGGGCGGGTCAGCGCCGGGCCGAGCAGCGGGTAGGCGAAGCGGTCGCTCTTGCCGGGCAGGTACAGCTTCATCGTGTTGATCTGCTTGAAGCGGGCGATCAGGTCGAAGTTCAGCAGCCTGGTGATGCCGAAACCGATGAAGGTGGCTCCATGGGAACCAACAAAGTTGGTCTCCAGGTCCATGTCGGTGCCGTGCCGCATGGCGCCCTCGACCATGGCGTGGACCTCGGAGGCCGAGCAAGTCAGCAGCTGGCTGTGGATTGCCATCGAGCCGACGGTGTCGACCGTCCAGTAGATCAGCACGCCACGTTTGGCCCTTTTGTAGCGCGAGTGGTACTCGGTGAAGATGTTCTGATCGAAGGCGGAGAAGTGGGTGGAGTCGGAAGCCACTGCGGTGGTGCCCTCGCCCCACAGGCAGTTCTGCCGGGCGGCGAAAGTGGCGTTGGCGATGACCCGGGCCACCTCGCGGGCGCCGGCGACCGATAAGAACCTGCGGCGGGCGTAGCGCAGGTCGTCTTCGGGGTAGGGGTGCTCGCCGGCGGCCACTACCTGCTCATCGCCAAGGGCAACCAGCCCACCCTGCACCGCCGACTCAAGGCCCTGCCCTGGCGCGAGGCCATCCTCAACGACCGCACCGACGAGACCGGACACGGCCGCCGCGAGATCCGCCGCATGAAGATCTGCACCGTCCGCCCCGGGCTGCCCTTCCCCCACGCCGCCCAGGCGATCCAGGTCAAACGCGGCCGCACCGACCACCGCACCGGCAAGACCAGGCCCTGGGCCTCGGCCTAGTGCTTCTGCCTGCGATGCGCATTACTAATAGCTGAGGCACAATCGTCGGCGGTCTTGGTCCACGAACGGCTCGGGGTCTTTGTTCCACATCAACTCGATCCACCTCCCCAGAGGTGGATCTGGCCGGGGGGATCATGATGACCCGATGGTCATACTTTGTTACCCCTCCACCGCCCACAGCTTGCTACTGGGCAACAATGCCGGAGCCCTGGCCCCGTCGGGCTCCAGGATGGTCCGGGACGATGACATGCCGATGCCGGGGTGGTCGGGCTCGAAGTCTAGGCGCAGCAAGGCGAGCGAGTGTAGATATGAATAAGTCTCTGGGCGTGATTCGCGTCCGCCGCCGAAGATACGAGGATTTCATATGGCAATCGATGCCGTAATCCCCTGCGACGTCAGCCACAACGAACCCGTGTTCATGTTCATCAAGGGCGGCGAGGTGCATAGAACCGATTGGAGCGTCGGCGCTACTAAGACCCTTGGGGAAATGTGGCGCATACTGCCGAACCAATTCAGGTCTGGAGTCGACGCAGCGGCGCGCTTCCTGCCGGATCCACCGACGGACGGAACCGAATACAGGTTTATCAAGGGTGACCAGGTGGTTACCATGAAAGGTGGCTTTCCTAGAAAAGTCGCGAATTTGTGGGAGACGTGGCCTGACCTGCCGAACGAATTCACGGTCGGAGTCGACGCGGCATGCTTCTCGTGGATCTTAACCGACTGGACTTTCTTCAAGGGCGACAAGATATACGACCGCTTAGGTTATATGACCTTGGAGAAAAGGTTCCCCGGCTGGTTGCCATCGAGTTTCAACGAAGGAATCGACGCCGCATGCCTCATCGGGGACGGTTGGCATATGCTCTTCAAGGGGGATGAGTATTTCTACGATGGCTTGACCGAAAAGATCACTCACCGGTTTCCCACCTTGCCGTCTGGGTGGACGTAGCGCGGCGGAATCTATTGTCCTGAGTCTTCAGTTCTTTGTTGGTCGGTAGGCTGTGGTCATGCCGCAGGGCCGAAGCGTTCTCGGCTGGTGGGACCTACGCGGGCTCGACCAGGCCGCTGGTGGAGGGCGCCCCTGGGGTGTACATGACAAACGCGACCCCTGATGATCGTTGGTTGTCTACGCCAGTCGATCAAGAACAGGGGCCGCGTTCGCGTGCCATCATCCCCGATCGACGTGCTCGCCCGCCACCTGGAGCACGTCACCGTCGCCGACTCACCGACCGACCTGCTCGATCTGCCGGCCCTGGCCGAGGTACTGGATACGCTGCCCGACCCGCGCAGCCGCCGGGGACGCCGCTACCGGCTCGGCCCACTGCTGGCCTTATCCCTGCTCGCCGTGCTCGGCGGAGCAACATCGCTGGCAAAGATCACCCGCGCCATCGCCGGATACGACCCCGACCTGCGCGCCCGCGCCGGGCTGCCTGGCACGCCCGGGGCCGGGCACGACTTCCAGCGGCGTGGGGCGTGGGTGTCGGACAGGGCCACGACGTTCATGCCGGTGGGCTCGCCGAACGTTCCGAGCGGAGCTCGCCGTCGTGTCACTGGTCCGTGGGGCGCAGGCCGGCGGCGGTGGCGACGGCGGCCGATGCCGCGTGGTCGGGGTGGATGTGCGCGACGATGGTGTCGATCTCCTGCCCCTCGCACCAGCCGACCAGCACTTTCGCCGACTCGCCGGCCAGGCCGCGGCCCTGCCACGGGGTGCCGACCACCCAGGCGAGCTCGGCGGCGCGGCCGTCGATCGTGGCCTGCACGTACCCCGCCAGACTGCCGTCCTCGCGTAGCTGGATCACCCAGTTGCGCCAGGCGGGCGGTGCGGCGACCAGGCGTTCGTAGCGGGCGCGCAGCTCCGGTGCCGTCAGAGGCGTACCGCCGATGAAAGCGTGCAGGGCCGGATCGGAGAGCACCTCGGCCATCTCGTCGGCGTGCTCGACCCGCAGAGGCAGCAGGACGAGCCGGTCGGTTTCGATGGTGTCCACAGAGCCAACCCCAGGCTTAAGCTTCGCTCGACATGCTCCGGGGTTAGGGGTGGTGGATGGCCGGCGAGGTGACCCAGCTGACCGTGCGGGTGGTCGATGACGACGCGGACGCGCAGGAGCTCGAACGGCTGACCGCCGTACTCCGTACCGAACTGCTCGAACTGGATGTGCTGGCCGCCGAGCCCGAGACGGGGGAGGCGCCGCCGGACGCCAGGGCGGTCCTGTCGTTCGCGCTGGGCGGGCTGGTGATCTCGTTCGCGGGCATGGAGCTGCTCGGGGCGCTCGTGGGCGTGGTGACGGCCTGGCTGCAGCGCGACCAGAGCCGTTCGGTCAAGCTCGGCATCGAGGGTGATGTGCTGGAGCTGACGGGGGTGGCGACGGGCGAGCAGCGGCGCCTCACCGACGAGTGGCTGCGCCGCCGTCGCGGCAGTGCGCCCAAGGTGTCGAGCGGGTCCCGGACGGAGCTCGGTGGCACGCGGATGGCGTTGATCGTGGCGAGTGACGAGTACGCCGACCCCGGGCTGCGGCGGCTGCGTGCCCCGGCCCAGGACGCGCAGGCGCTGGCCGGGGTGCTGGGGGATCCGCGGATCGGCGGCTTCGACGTCCGTACGATGCTCAACGAACCCACGCAGGACGTCAACGAGGCGGTCGAGGAGTTCTTCGCCGACCGCGATCCCGACGACCTGCTGTTACTGCACTTCTCGGGCCACGGCGTCAAGGATGCGAACGGGGAGCTGTACTTCGCCACCCCCTCCACCAAGCTCAACCGCCTCGGCGCGACCGCCGTGTCGGCCGAGTTCGTGAACCGGCGGATGAGCCGCAGCCGCTCCCGCCGCGTCGTCCTGCTGCTGGACTGCTGCTACGCGGGCGCCTTCGCGCGCGGGGCGCTGCCTCGCGCCGGGCTCGGCGTCAACGTCGAGGAGCAGTTCGGCGGGCGCGGCCGGGTGGTGATCACCGCGTCCAACGCCATGGAGTACGCCTTCGACGGCGCCGAGCTCGCCGACATCCAGGAGCTGTCGCCCTCCGTGTTCACCAGTGCCCTGGTCTCGGGGCTGGAGACGGGTGAGGCGGACCGGGACTCGGACGGGTACGTGGCCATCGACGAGCTGTACGACCACGTCTACGACACGGTACGGCGCACCACGCCCAGCCAGACGCCTGGCAAGTGGACGTTCGACGTGCAGGGCGAGCTGTACATCGCCCGTCGCGCCCGGCCCGTCAGGACTCCGGTGGCGCTGCCGGAGGAGCTCCAGCACGCCGTCGACCACCCGATCGCCAAGATCAGGGCGGGGGCGGTGGGGGAGCTGGAACGGCTGCGGCACAGCAGGCACGAAGGGCTGGCGCTGGCGGCGCGGCTGGCGCTGGAGGGGTTGGCGGGCGATGACAGCCGCCTGGTGTCAGGCGCCGCCGCCAAAGCATTGGACGTCGCCAAGGCCGTGGAAGGCGCCGAGCCCGTCGCCGGTCCGGCGACGGCCACGCCGCTCACGGCCAGCCCCTCGTCGGCTGATCCGGAGCCGGCTGACTCGGTGTCGGTTGATCCGGCGACGGCTGCGGCGAGCCCCTCGGGGGCTGCTTCGGCGGTCGAGGCTCGGGCCGGTGACAGGTCTTCGGCGGCCGCCGTCAGTGGTGCCGCTGCGGTAACGCCATCGGTAGCGAACGTCCCGAAGGCACCCGCCCCTGTCCGGCCCGTACGTGATCGTGCCAGGGGCCGGACGCCGACGCCCGAGGTCGCGCAGCCCGCGCCCGAGGCCGAGGCCGTGCAGCCCGCGCCTGCGTCTCCGCCACCCGCGCCTGCGTCTCCGCCGACTGACGCCCGCACCGCCCCCATGGCCGCGGTCGCCGAGCCGGTACGGCGGCTCATGCCCGTGCGCGTGCTGTCCCTGGCGGCGGCCCTGTTGCTGCTCGCCACACCGCAGCTCGCGGCCCTCACACCCATCGCGTCGATCTGGCTCGCCCTCCTGGTGACCGCCACTGTCCTCGTCGCACTCCTGCCCGCGGGCCGCCAGGAACGGGACGTGGCCGTCGGTGCCACATTCGGGCTGGCCGCCATGTACCTCGGCTATGTGGTGCTGTTGGGCATGCTGGCCGGACAGAGTTGGCAGGCCGACTCGGCGCCGGCGCTCGTCGGAGGCCTGCTGGCGCTGGCGGTCGTCGGGTTCGAATGGACGTCCGCGGCGCCCGGCCGGTGGCGGCTCCTCGACGGGTTCCTGGCCGTCCTGGTCCTGGGCACGATCGTCGCCCACCTCGACGGGCCCAACCAGATCACGGAGGGGCCGGGCGAGACGGGGATCTGGATCGCGACGGTCATCCTGGCAGGCGTCTTGCTCGCGGTGACCGTGCTCCAGGTCGTCCGCAACGCCCGCCGGGGGTCGGCGCGGCGGCTGCTGGTGCTGGCGCTGGGCCTGGCCACGACGCTGCTCGTGTCGTACGACCTGGTCGAGGTCTACCACCAGAGCACCGGCAGGAACCCGGTGGCCGCCGGTGTCCAACCGGCGTTCCTCGTGATACTGCTGGTCGCCGCCGGTTCGGCCAGTCCACGGCCGTACTTCCTGCTTGCGGCCAGGCTCTCGGTGATCGTCGGCTCGCTGTCCGGCGTCGCTTACTACCAGGCTCTGAGCGGCCCGCTGTTCCTGGTAATGGCCCCGTACCAGCCCGCGCGGTTGGTGATCCTGCTGCTGGCCGCGGGCTGCGCCATGGCCGCGGCCTACCTGAGCCGTCCGCCGGCGGTCGGTGGCGGCGTACAGGAGGCGGTCGGCTCCGCGAACCCGCGCCCGTGAGGCCGTGACGGTCCGCGCCAGGGACTGGCCGCCGAACTCGCCCGCGATCCACACCGCATCCGGTGGCGCAGAGCCACCCGAGGCGCATCCCGTCGACCGGGGGCAGCAAGCTCGCCGCACCCTCATCGTGCACATGCACGGGTTGAAGCGCCGTCTTTGGGCGCGGGCGTTTGCCCCGTCAAAGCCTTCTTCGCCTCTGGCCCAAGAGGCGCGCCGGGCGGGCGGGTCGGAGGGTAGGCAGAGAGTATGGACACCGCTCTGCCCGGCCTGGCCGACGATGGCCACGCCGACCTGGTGCGCGACACCCTGGTCACGCTGTTGACGGTCATGCGGCCGGACTGGGGCAGCCGCCAGGCCGTCGCCGGCCGCGTGTCCTTCGCCGAGCACCGCCTGGGGCTCTCGCTGCCGCAGGTCTGCCTGCACGCCGTCACCGCCGCGGTCACGCCGAACGCGCCGCCGGACGCCTTCCTTCCCTCCGCCCCGGCCGACGCCCCGGCCGAGGCGCTGCGGCACCTGGCCGACCCCGAGCACACCTCGGCGACGATCGCCCAGCTGCGCCGCCGGCTGCTGGAGGCGGGCACGACGCGCCCCACCCTCACGCCGACCCCAGCACCGACTCCAGCATCGCCCCCGGGATCAGCGCCGTCACCGGTCGCCGGCGAGCACGACCAGCGCGGTGGCCAGCGCGATGACCCCGAGCAGGTCGCGGCCGACCGCGCGATGCTCGCCCAGGCCATGGCCGTCGCACACCGCCGGCAGGGCCGCCAGGAATGGACCCGCCGCCAGCGCACCGGCGAGCACGCCGACGACGTGCCGCACGCGCTGGAGGGCTTCACCCGCGACGACCGGGTGGAGCCGGAGCCGGACGACAGCGCCACGCCCGACGTCGAGTGGTGACACCGATGAGAGATCACCGGCGCACCGACCCCCGCCCGGCCTCTTCCCGCGACACGCCCGGGCGCATCCGTGGAGGCCGCCCCGACCTGGGGCTCAGCGCTCAGGAAAGATCGCCAAAGACGTTAAGGGGCGACGTGGTGTACCTACCCGGGGCGTGAGAGGTTGTCTTCGATCCCCTAAGTGATCTTTTGATCGCACTCGGAGGCCCGGTGCTCGGGTCTGTGCCACCGGGGGCAAAGTAACTGTGAGTAATCGGAGACCCTCGGAGGGCTTGGCATAAGAGCGCTTAGCGATCAACACGACCTGGGAAACGCGTCGCAGGGCGTTATCGCGGCCGCGACCGCCCGACTCATCCCCGATCATCCCGACAGAAAACCGCACCCGAGCTGCGCCCCGGTCACCTGCTATGACCTGGGGAGACGTTCCCGGCCCAGCGGCCAGGGCGGTAAGGCAGGCGGTATGGACACCGCCTTGCCCGGCCTGGCCGACGACGGCCACGCCGACCTGGTGCGAGAGCTGATTTCTGTCATGCGGGACCTGTGACACAGCGCACTGACCTCCGCCGAGCGGAAGGCTCATGCTGGGCGCCATGACCATTCGTCGATTCAGTACGTTCGCCTCGCGGCTGGGAGCCGCGACCCTGGCCGCCGCGCTGCTCGCGGCAACACCCGTGGCCGCCGCTGAGGACAGCGGCCTCGACCGGCAGCGGCTGCGCCAGACGCTGGACGCCGTGCACGAGGCCGGCATGTACGGCAGGCGGCCTCGATGGTGGGCGCGGTGTAGATCTTCTTCAGTTCGGCGGCGACCGCGCTGCGATCGCGGCGGGCCACTGGGCGCAGCGCGTTACGCACCAGGTGCACCACACAGCGCTGAACCGTGGTGTGCGGGAAGGCGTGGTGGATGGCCTCTTCGAAGCCGGGCAGGCCGTGGGTGCAGGCGATGAGGATGTCGCGCACGCCCCGGTTGCGCAGATCGGTCATCACCGCACTCCAGAAACGGGCGGATTCGCCGGCGGTGGCGGTATCGAGCGGGGTTTTGGCCAGCCAGATGCCCAGCACGTGCTTGTCGCCGTCGACATCGATGCCGATCGCGACATAGGCGGGCTTGGCCTGCACGGTGTGGTTGTCGCGGACCTTGACCACGATGGCGTCCAGGAACACCACCGGATACCACGGGTCCAAGGGGCGCGTCTGCCAGGCCTTGACCTCCTCCAGCACCTGATCGGTGATGCGGGAGACCTGCTCGTGCGACAGTTCGGTGTCGTAGATCTGCAGCAGGTGGTCCTGGATGTCGCGCACGCTCATGCCGTGCGCGTACAGGCTGATGACCATGTCGTCCAGGCCGCCGGACACCCTGCCCGCCCGCTTGGGCACCAGCACCGGCTCGAAGGTGCCCGCCCGGTCGCGGGGCACGGCCAGCCGCACCGGCCCGACCCCGGTCTGCACCGTCTTGGCGATCTTCCCGTTGCGGGCGTTCCCGGCCGTTGCGCCCGCTCCCTGCTCGTGCCGCTCATAGCCCAGATGCGCGGTCAGTTCGGCCTCCAGCGCGCGCTCCAGGGCGCGTCCACGCCGTTTCGCCGTCACACGGTGGTGAGCTGCCATTCCTGGTTGGTGCCGCCGTTCTGGGGCCATTGGATGATCCGGGCGCCGTCGGCTGTGGAGCCGGCTTCAACGTCCGCGCACAATCCGTTGCCGACGTTGACGAGCCGGTAGTAGCCGCTCGTGGCCGCGGGGACGAGTTTCCACCGCTGACTGGTGCCGTTGTTGTCGGTCAGCTGGACGAGGGCGGCGCCCTGGCTGGCGTTCGGGCTGGTGAGGACCTTGCCGCTGCTGACACCGGCCAGCCGGAACGAGCCGTCGGAGTTCTGCGACATCCGCCACTGCTGGCTCGTTCCGCCGGTCCAGGGCCACTGGACGATGGCGGCGCCGTCGGCGGTTGAGCCGCCGTAGACGTCCAGCACCATGCCGCTGTTGCGGTTGACCAGGCGGACGACGCCGGTGGTCGGGCCGCCGGCGCCCAGCTCGACGGTGATCTGGGTCGTCGTGCCCCTGGTCAGCGACACCTGCCGGGCGTGGCTGCCCAAAGGTGAAGGGGCGACTTCTGCGCTGCTGGTGACGGAAGCTATCCCGCGCCGGCAGATGAGCGTCACGGTCTGGGTGATGTCGGAGACGACGGTGGCGGTGACGGTCCGGGCGCTGAGGTCCCAGGTGAGCGACTCGATCCGGATGCGGTTGCGGCCGAGTACGCCGGTGATCGTGCCCTTGGCGAACTGATCGGGCAGCGCGGGCAGCAACTCCAGGATGCCGGGCCTGGTGTAGATCAATGCCTCGGCGAGGATCGCGGGCAGCGAGTTGGCGGCGTCGGCGTTGTAGATGGCCAGGTTCGGGTTGTGCGAGGTCATCAGCGACCGGAAGATCATGTTGTTGCCCAGGATCTTCCGCAGGTTGCCGTACACGCCGGCGCCGTCCTTGAGCCGGGCTCGGGCGAGGCAGCGGTGAATGGCGCCGTGGGCCTCTCCCGCCTCGTCCCCTCGCAGATCCAAAGCGCGGCTCGCGTAGCGGACCAGGTCGGGCTTGTCCTCGGGGTTGATCTCGTGCAGCGGCCAGACCGGGTACATGTGCTGCACGTGACGGTGGTTGTACCGGTCGGTCAGGCTGGGCCACGACCATTCCGCGAGCGCCCCGTCACCGTTGACCCGATAATCGGGCATCTTGGCCAGCAAGGCAGTCCAGCGTTGCACGCCTTGGCCTGGGCCCTGCTCGATGCCGAGGAAGTCAGCGGCCTCGATGGCGGCCCGCAGCGCGTGCTTGCCCGCGGCGATCTCGCCGGTCGCGTTGATCGACAACTGCCTGCCCGTGTTGCCCGGGCTGTTCTCCATGGAGAAGCACGGCACGAAGATGACCTTGCCGTTGGCGTCGGTGCGGGTGAGGAAATCCTCGTAGAACGACGCGAGCTCGATCAGGACGGGGGCGAGCTTGGTGCGATAGAAGGTGGCGTCACCGGTGACCTGGTAGTACTCGAGCAGCGGATAGAGCAGCCAGTCGGCGCCGCCGATCCAGGCGTGTCCGGGGAACCCGCCGTCGAAATGCAGCATCTTGCCGTACTCGCCGTCGGTCCGGGAGGGAGCGAGCAGGCCGCGGGCGCCGTAGAGGTTTCTGGCATTGGTGCGCCAGTCGTTGATCTGGCCGAGGATCAGGTTGAAATAGCCGTCCATGGCTTCGGTGAGGAACAGGATGTTGCCGCCGGCGACCTGGAAGTTGACGTTGGCGTCGGTGGTGAAGTCGCCGGCCCACGCCGCGTCCCAGGCGCCCGTCCACAGGCCGGTCAGCCGCGGCGGCAGGACGCCGCTTGAGGAGAGGAACAGGTAACGGCCGGAGTCGTACATCCGCTCCAGCAACGCCAGGTTGATGACGTTGCGGCTGGAATTCTGCCGCGCGATCAATTCACTGGTCGGCAGTTGACGGTCGGCGGCGCTGACGTTGAGGTCGAGGCGTGAACGGTCGTACAGGGGGCTGTGCAGGGCGGTGTGCCGGGTGAGCAGAGTCGCGTAGTCGGCGCTCAGCGCGGCCAACGCCGTGTGCAGTGGTTTGGCGTCCCACGCGGAGGACGACTCGTAGCGATCCAGTTTGGTCAGTAGCACGACTTTGGTCGCCGCGGCCACGACGACGGCCGACCCGCTCACCCGTACCGAACCGCCGGACACGACCACCCGGGTGACGCCCTCGTAGCCGAAAGCCCCCTGCCCGGCGGGATATCTGCCCCGCAGGTTCAGGTAGCCGTCACCGTTGGCGACCGTGGCCAGGGTGGTGAAGCCGACCGACCCCGGCACGCCGCTCAGGCCCGTGTTGACGCTCAGCGTGGTGTCGATCGTCCGGCCCGGCGCGGGAGTGAGCTCGTGAACGATGACCCTGTCGGCTCGGGAAGCGAAAGCCCGGCGCGTCCACGCGCCGTAGCCGTCGGTCCACGTCGAGGTGACCTCACCGGTCCTGAAATCGGTGATCCGGGCGTAGTCGTTGACCGTCGTCACCCCTGGGGCGCTGATCTGCAGCTCATAACCCGGATGGAAGGTCTGCGTCCAGCGCAGCGACCAGCCGGAGGTGAAGTCGCCGGTGGCACCGTTGAAGTCGCCTGCGAGCGCTTTGTCCCTGACCCCCGCCAACCGGCCCGACAGCACCGGTGGAGTCACGTTACGGGTGCCGTTGGGCAGTACGAACCGATGATGCGTGAAGATCACCTTCTCCAGGGCGGGCGCGCCGTGGAGCATGGCCCCGTACTCACCGTTGCCGGTCAGGAAGGCATCGGTCCAACTCGCCGCCGGGGTCGTGTCATAGATGCCGCGCTGCGGCAGTTGCGGCGGTACGGCGGCATCCGCTCGGACAGAGAAGATCGCCGAAGGAAGCGCGGCAGCGCCGACGCCCGCCGCCGTGGTGGCGATGAAGCGTCGACGGTTCAGCGGCATGTTCATGAAGCTCCTAGTGGCGAAGTTGGGGGGCGATGGTTGCGGCCGAGTGCCACCTGTGCCGCCACGGCTGTCCATCGCCGCGGTACGGCCGCCGTTCGGCGGGACGCCCTGATGCGGGGCATGAGTTCGAAGGTCAGAATCAGCTGCGCAGGGTCCACCGTTGGTTGGCCTGTCCGTTGCAGGACCACAGGATGAGTTTGGTGCCGTTGGCGGTGCCGGCCGCGTTGGCGTCGAGGCACAGCCCGGACGGCACGCCGGTGATGGTGCCGTTGGCGTTGATGTTCCACTGCTGGTTGGCTTGGCCGTTGCAGTCCCAGATGATCACCTGGGTGCCGTTGGCGGTGCCCTGCCCGTTGGCGTCCAGGCACTTGTTGCCGTACACCTGCAGGCTCTTGCCCGATGTGTAGGTGAACCGCTGGTTGGTGCCGCTCCCGCAATCCCAGATCTGCGCCTGGGTGCCGTTGGTGGTGCTGGAGTTGGGCACGTCGACGCATCGGCCGGATTGGCCGCCCACAATCTGGGCGTTCTGCTGGGGGTCGCTGCCTGCCGCCGGTGCGTAGCCGGCGGCGGCGATGTTGGCCTGTACGGCGTTCTCGGTGGCCTCCGTGGGATAGCCGGAGGTCAACACGCCCTCGTAGAAGGTGCCGCGGCCGGTGACGCTGTTGTCGCCGCCGATGCCGAGCAGGATGGCGCCTTCCTTCTTCATCGGGTGGTAGCCGTTGGGGCGTCGTCCGTCGAAATAGGTCGTCAGGCCACCCGACTGCGCGTTGCCGCCCCGGATCGCCCAGTGGTTCGGCTCGCCCTTGACGATGGCGGTGACGAAGCGGTGGTTGATGGGCGCGAGGTTGTTGTAGCCCGCGTTCACCCCGGAGAACAGTCCCCACTCCAGGTCGGCCATGATCCAGGGGCCGGCTCCGGCCCCGTAGCCCCACTGTTTGCTGGCGCCGAAGTAGACGGTCTCCATGATGGCGGGGGCGTCGGCCTGGCCATCTGTCTGTGCGTTGCCGTAGTCGAAGCAGCACCATTGGTTGTAGTGCGTGCCGTCGACGACGGCGTAGATGCCCTCGGGCTGGTCGCCGGTCGCGACGCCGTTGGTGTTGTTGTTGCGGTAGCCGGTGCCGGGAGCGATGTAGACGCCGTACGCCTTCTGGCCGCCGATGGTGATCGGGGCCGCCTTGGCGTCGGCGAGGTTGTCCCATCCGCCAGGAGCGGGGCCGGGCCAGTGGCCGGGAGGCGCCTGGGTGAGGCGGTTGTTGCGGCCGGACTGGTCGTAGAGAATGGTGATGACACAGGTCGTGTTGGCGCAGAACGAGTCCTGGGCGGCGGCGTCGACGACTCCGCCCGCGCTCAGGACGCCGATGTCGCGCGTGGTGTTGTCCGAGGCACGCCTGACCTGATACAGCGGGCCGTTGTAGGTCCCGTACAGCGCACGGGTCGTGCTGTGCGCCGCCACGCACGGCGTACCTCCCGCGGCGTAGATGTCGCACGGCTGCGATGCCGCAGCCCGGGCTGTGCCACCGCCGGCCAGGCAGGCGGTGGCGAGCGCGGCGCTCGCCCCGGCCGCAAGCGCCCTTCTCAGGCTCCCGGAAAGGATCACGACTTCTCCCTCGATCGGGAATCGTGATCGGACAGCGCCGATACGGCAGCACGGCTGAATGGTAGCGCTAACATCGATTCTTGTCCGACATCGATTCGCGGTTTTCGGTGGTGTGAAGTCAAATCAACGAAGGTCCCGGGGTCAAGAACGCGGCTCGAATTTCACGGCCGCCCGGGTGCCGTCGGCGCGCTGCCTGGGCTTTTACCGTGACGCGTCCGCACTGTTGCGATGAGATGGCGTGAAACATTCATCCCCCGCGCCCGCCGGGCGGTGAACCGCCGTCCGGCGGCTGTGTGCCGCTGCCTCTGCTGCCCGAATCGTGGCGTGACCTGATGGACAGGGTTCAGGCGGAGCGTGACACGGCCGTCATCTCGCGTCGGTAGCTTGATCGGATGTGCGTCGCGGAGCGCGGCGCATGTCACGTCGGCCGGGGCGGGGTGCCTGTTCGGCGCGGAGGCGTCTCAAGAGGGAGTGGAGGGGCGTGATGCGTCGGTTCTGGTTGCTTGTCGTTCTCGTCCTGGCCGGATGCTCGAACACGGCGCCTTCTCCGCCGACGTCCGCCCGTTCTCCAACGGCGGCCAGTGAGGTGACGGTCCCGCCGAAGGCTCCCGGCGGGGAGCAAAGCGTGGTGCGCGTCGCGGGGGAGGCGCCGTCGTGCAACATGAGGATCGAGGGGACGGGTTTTGTGTACGCCCCTCAGCGGGTCGTGACTGCGGCGCATGTGGTGGCCGGCGTCATCCCGGTGTCTGCGGTCGTCACCACTACTGCCGGGGAGGTGTACGAGGGCCGCGTCGTGGCCTTCGATCCTGGTGTCGACGTCGCTGTCCTGTACGTGCCTGATCTGCCTGCGCCTCCGCTGCGCATCGCCCCGATGTGGGTGTTTCCGCTGCGCATCCCCGGGGTGTCGCTCGGCGATGCCCGCCTGCTCGGCTATCCCAAAGGCGCAAAACGCGTTGTGACCCAGCAGATCAAGATCAAACAGCGTGTCGAGGCCGAAGGCCCCGACCTCTACAAGGAACACGAAGTGACCAAGACGATGCTCGCGTTCTCCGGTCGCTTCAGCGCGGGTGTAAGCGGTGCCCCGCTGATCGTTGATGACGGCACGGTCGCCGGGATGGCGGTCGCGACGGCGCGGGATGATCCGAACCGCGGGTATGCGGTGGCCGCCCAGGAAATCCTTCCCGTCGCCAACGACGCGACCGAGGCCACGAAGCATGTCTCAACCCGGAAGTGTGATCCGGACCGGTGAGTGGTCGCCTCGCTCGCTTGACAGCCCAGAAGACAGCCGAATCCCCGAAGATCATATGGTCGACCATCCCGGAAGCGATCACCGCTCCGGGCGACGCGTCAAGCCCCGCATCGCGGACCGCTCGTGGCGTAGGGCGGTTCGGTGCAGGTGAGGACCCGAGGCCGGGCTGACGCCGGCTCGCCGGCGTCGTCAGGCGTTGACGTCGCGGAGCCCGACGGCGTCGTGACGCCAGAACGGCTCGGAGTAGACCAGCGTCCCCGTCATCCACGGCTCGTACGAGCGGGATCTTCAGCTCGTTGCCCAGGAAGCGCAGCAGGTTGAGGAACTCGCGGCGCGCCCCGTCCCGCCCGGCCAGCACGTTGTGCAGGTCGTCGATCACCAGCATCCGCGCGCCTGCCTGCCGCAGCAGCCGCACCGCGAGCTGCTCCAGCTCGGCCAGCCGCTGACGGGGGCGCAGCGGTGCGCCGAGCGCGCTCAGCGGCGCGGTGTAGAAGCGGGCCACGTGCGGATTGGAGGGCATCTGCACGCCCAGCACCGGGATCTCCTCGCGGTCGGGGTGTGAGATCGGCGGGTGCGAGCGCCGGAACTTCTCCACGATCATCGACTTGCCGTTGTTGATCGGCCCGATCACCAGCAGGTTCGGCATCCGCTGCTTGGCCGGCCAGTCCAGCAACGTGTGCAGCTGATCCAGCGCCTGCGTGGCGCGGGTGTAGCCGATCCACCGATCCGCTCGTGCCCGGGCCAGCCGCTCGGCGGCGGGCAGCCGGGCCACCGGCCGGGCGCTTTCATGCAGGTGCGACAGATCCTCCACCGACCCTGGCTCCAGCTCGATCTCGAACTCCGGCGCAAGGCCCGGCGGCTTGATGTCCCGGCTTGTGGCTCACCGCTGCTCGATCACCTCGAACGGCCGCACCGGCTCCCCGTCCGCGCACCCCTCGGCCGGCGGCGGAGGCGGCGGCCCTGCCGCCCGCGGCGCGGGGGTCGCCGAGCGGCGCTCGACCTCCCGGCGCCCGGCGGCCAGGCGTGCGCAGCGTTCCTGGCTGTTGGCCAGATCGGCTTTCAATGAGGCGCGGCTCACCACTGGCCCGGCGCCCGCGCTAAGCGATGGTTCGGTTTCGGCTGCATGGATCTGGGCGAGCAGATCTTTGTGCTGGCTGCGGTAGAAGAACGACCGGTCGACCCCCGCTTTGCGAGCGATCGCCGACACACTGATCTCCTCGCCTCACCTCGCCGACGGTCACGCCGTACATCAGGAAGGCCCTCACCGCGGTCAAGAGGTTGATGCGCCGCGCGCCGCGCGCTGGAGCCCGGCCTGGGCCGACCAGCAACTCGCCCCCGTACGGAGCCGGATCAGGACCCGAGATCTCCTTCGGCGCATGTCGCAGCCACGTCATGAACAGCCCCATGTCCGCAGCAGCTGTACGCCAGTCGCGCCCCGTACGGACACACCACCGCCAGAACAATGCGACCGCGCCCGCGTAGGTCTTCGTCGTCAGCTCGGCGCCGTCCTGGCCGAGCCGGATCTGCCGCAAGAACCGGTCCGCGGCTGCGACCACTTCCAGGTCGCTGTCGAGCACCGTCCAGTAGGTCAGCCCGGACGGCATCTCAATGGGAAACGCTCGCACCCACCCTGTCCTCTCATCCTCAAAGGATCATGAGAGCGTACAGAACACAACGAGCACGACAGGGCCATAGAACTGATGCACATCGCCAGGGGACTCAGCTCAGTGCAACGTCACGCGACAGAGCATCCTGGCCCAGAAAATCGGGATGACGCCGGCCACGGCCAGGCGGTAGAAACACTGCCGCAGCGTCACCCCGCCCTCGTAGGCGGCGATCACCGCTAGGGCCTGCTCAACGACCTCGACCCACCGGATCCGGCCCGGGTACATGTACCCGTTCTTCCCCGCATCGGGGCCGTACGCCGCGGCTCGGCGCCCTTTCCCGTACAGGCGCGCGAGCGGACACCGACGATGAACGCGGACGTTACCTGTGTCGGCAGCAGCACGCGCCCGGGTCGCCGACACCCGTGGGAGCCGGTTCCGGGGTCAGGTCGCCGACGGTTGCTACCTGCTTCCCGCCTGTTCAGCGGGGGCGTCGCGCTGCTAGCGGCCCTGCTTCCGGAAGCAGGGCCGCTAGCAGCGCGACGGTCAAACTGCTGCCCGCGGTGGAGCATACGCCGATCGTGGAGGATCCGCCGCGAACCGCCGTACTCCTTCTGTCCTTCACCGCGCTCGCGGCATGGCCACGGCGCCCGTAACGGCGGCGAGGGCCGCCACGGTGACGGGATCAGATCGTGCCGGCGCGATAGCGTCCGACGAGGCGCAGGCCGATGAGAGCCAGCGGCGAGAAACCCACCAGCACCGCGGCGGCGGTGGCCAGAGGGAGGTCGGCCGGGATCATGATGAGGCCGGCGACGCCGGCGACGTACAGCGGCACCGTCCACCACTGCACGACACCGGCGCGGAGGAGCCCGACGAGGACCAGGACCGGGCCGAGCAGGTTGAACGGAGTGGTGCCGTCCCACAGCGCCAGCAACGACGACTGCTGGAATCCCTGGAACACGGTTGCGGCCTGGTCCGGAGTGAGGTGCGTAGCGGCCGAGAGGTTCCACCAGTCGCTGAGCAGCATGCCGGAAAGGTTGGCGAAGCCGATGGCGGCGAGCACGGACCCGGTAAGTACCGGCCAGAAGCCCCGGCGGCTGCGCACGAGTGCCGGACCGGCGAGGATGCCCAGCCCGAACAGCAGGTTCGCGTAGTGCAGGAACAGCGCGGAGACCTGGGTCTGGGTGGCGTCGCGCCCCAGAGACGCGACGTACACGACGCCGTCGAGGCTCTCGGCCGCCGGTGTGGTCGCCATGCCGGCGGCGAACAGGACGGGGCCTGCGATGAGAGCGGTCCCGGCGAGGAGATGCAGGGCCCCTCGCCGGCGGGTGCTGAGGGGTGCTTCGGCGGTTTCGATGGCGGCGGTGGACTTCCTGCCGTGGTCCATTCCGGGAACGAACGGGCTGGTGGTCATGGTTTACATCCTTTCGAGGATCGCCCCGTGGCCGTTGGCGGGCCGGTCGGTGATGTGATCGATCGTCACTCACCTCGTTCTCAACGCGCCTCCGCAGTCAGGTGCCTGATCCGCCTCCGCCGGGAGGGGGAAGACGGGGGCCGGTCCCTCCGTCGCAGGGGGGAACCACCAGTGCCCCGTCACGCTTAGCATTTGCAGCATGCGAGGACGGCGACCGGGTGACCTGCGGCTTCTGACGTGGCTGCTGCCGCCGACGATGGGGGTGCTCTCGGTCGTCGAAGCGCTGTCGAACGAGCGTTTCGACCCGACGCCGGTTCACCTGAGCGTGGTCGCCGCCTGGGTTCCGATGGGCTTGGTGCTTGCCCGATGGCGGCCGGCCATCGGTGTCGTCGTCGCCGCCGCCTTCTATCCCGTTGGGATCCTGTTGGACATCCCCGGGCCCGGCGGGGTCGGGCTCATCTCCACGCTGCTCGCCGTCGGCTGGGCCGGCTTCGGGGAGCCTGTCCGCCGGTCGCGCTGGGCTCTCATCGCCGCCATGGTGATCTACGCGGCCTCCGACACGATCCGTGCCGGGTTCTCCTGGGTGAATGTCTTCTTCCCGCTGATCTTCGTTGTGGGCTGGTGGAGTGGCGTCCTGGTCCAGCGCGAGCAGCGACGCAGCCGTGCCTTCGCTGAGATGGCGGCGACTCTGGACGCCCAGCGGGAAGCGGTGGCGCACGCCGCTGTCATGGAGGAACGGACCCGCATAGCCCGGGAGATCCACGATGCGGTCGCCCACTCGGTGAGCATCATGACGCTGCAGATCGGCGGCCTGCGGAGCCAGCTGGAGGACGTGCTGGAACACCGGCCGGCCGAGCGTGAGGTGATGCTCGGGCTTGAGCGGCTGGGACGCCAGTCCGTCGAGGAGCTGCGGTCACTCGTCGGCATCATGCGCAGATCAGGTTCGGAGTCCCCTACGGCGCCGACGCCGTCACTCGCCCTGGCCGAGCAGTTGATCGCCGATGTACGTGCGGCGGGTCTGCCCGCCCGACTGCGGGTGGAGGGCGTGCCGGCGCCTCTGCACCAGGCGCTGGACGTCTCGGCATACCGGGTGCTCCAGGAGGCGTTGACCAACGTCCTGCGGCACGCGCCCGGCGGCCAGGCCGAGGTGGCCATCCGCTACGCCGCGGACACCGTGACGATCGAGGTGCGCGATGACGGGGCAGGCGAGGCGACAGACGGGGGAGCGGGGCTCCCCGGAAGCCGGGCCGACCGCCCGCCCGGTGCGGACCGCACCGGCGGGCACGGTTTGATCGGCATGCGCGAACGTACCGCGATATTCGGCGGAACCCTTCAGGCGGGCCCCCGCGCCGAGGGCGGGTTCGCGGTGACCGCGTGCTTCCCGATCCGACGGAGGTGGCCATGAGTATCCGGGTCGTGCTCGTCGACGACCAGGCGATGGTCCGCGTCGGTCTGCGGATGATTCTCACCGCCCAACGCGACATCGATGTCGTAGGTGAGGCAGAAGATGGAGCGTCCGCCGTCGAAGTCGTCCAACGGACGCGTCCGGACGTCGTTCTCATGGACATCCGGATGCCAGACGTCGATGGCATCGAAGGCACACGGCGTGTTCTCGCCGCGCACCGGGAGGTCAAGGTAGTGATCTTGACCACCTTTGACGAGGACGGCTACATCGAGGGAGCGCTACGGGCCGGTGCGAGCGGGTTTCTCCTCAAGGTCTCGCCTCCGGAACAACTGGTCGAGGCGGTGCGCACCGTGGCGTCCGGCGGCGGCCTCCTCGACCCCTCCATCACGCTGCGTGTCATCGAGTCGTTCGCAGCAGCTACGCCCACGCGTACGCACCGCGCCGAAATACTGTCCACGCTGACGGAGCGCGAGCGAGACGTTCTGAGCCTGATGGCTCGTGGCATGTCGAACGCCGAGATCGCCGGCCGGCTGTACCTGGGCGAGGCCACGGTCAAAACACATGTGTCCAATGTGCTCGCCAAGCTGGGCGTACGAGACAGGGTGCAGGCGGTCGTCGCTGCCTATGAGACCGGCCACGTGCGACCCGGTGAAGACCCTCACCCTCCGAGGTGATCGTCGAGCACAGCTGTGACGAAGTCGGGTCGCCTCTGGCCGCGGAACGACACCCGACCCGGGGGCCTGGCCGCAGCAACCGCTCTGGGCTGCCTGCTCGGCGGCGGCCGGGCTGGCGCAGCAGGCCGTCGCCGCAGCGGCGGGCTCCGTGCCACGGTGGCGGTCGTCCGCAGCACCCGGCGGTGTCCTGAACACCGGCCTGAGGGCCGGCCGAAGCTGCCCGGCGACACCGGACGGCTCTCCGGCGGAGGCGGAGGGGGCGCCGCAGCAGCCTCCGGCTGCGGGGCTGGGCCGCCTTCCGCCGTCGTCGTGTCCTGTGCCGGGGCCGCCGCCAGGCGCAGGGTCTGCCACCCGTCCACGCCCGCCTCCACCCGCCAGGCGGCCGGCCACACCCGCCGCCCATCGGCCACCGGTGCTAGCCGCACGCCGCTCAGCTTCGCCCTCCCCAGCCCGACCGCCCCGACGAACCAGGCGTCGCCGGAGAAGGCCGCCTCGATGAACCGGGCGGCGCTGAAGAAGGTCGCCTCGCCGAACCGGGTGTCGCCGGTGAAGGCCGCCTCGCCGAAGTCGGCGGCGCCGACGCGGCAGTTGCTGAAGTCGAAGTCGGTGAGAACGGCACCGGCGAGGTCGAGACGGGTGCTCGGCCAGTGGTGACGGTTGGGGTCGAGGCGGCGTGATGGCCACCGTGAGGCCAAGGAGTTGTAGCGGAGATGTGCGGTGAGAATGCGTTGCGCGGTCAGGCGGACCTGGGTCCCGTGTTCTGGGCCGCGATCTCTCCTTCGGGGGCAAAGCCCAGCGATGCGAGCGGCGTGGGTGTGGTCGGCGGCGATCGCCTAGTGGCTGCGCGCCGTCGCCGAGCCCCTGCCGACCGGCACCTTCCAGATCTTCATGTCCACCGCCTCCTCCCGCTGCGTGGGCTGGTCACAAAACACGCCGTGAGCAATCACGGCAGAGCGCTCTGCTCAACTCGGCCCGACGCCCCAGAAGCCCTCGCGGAGACTGCAGGCTCGCGCGGGCCGACGCCAGTTTGGCGGGTCACGGCGCGTCGTAGCGCAGGCGGGAGGCAGCCACGTACTCACGGTGCTGCTCGGCCCATGCGATGAGTCCGGAGACCTGGACTGAGAGCGTCTGCCCGACGGGGGTCAGGGCGTAGTCCACCCGGGGCGGGGAGGTGGGGGTGACGGTGCGCTCGACCAGGCCGTCGCGCTCCAGGCTGCGCAGAGTGAGGGTGAGCATCCGCTGGGAGATGCCCTCGATACTGCGCTGCAGTTCCGAGTAGCGCTTGGGTCCGCTGCCGAGCAGGTTCATCACCAGGACGCTCCATTTGTCGCCAACGCGGTCGAGGATGTCGCGCAGCTGGCAGGTCGGGTGGTCCTCGCCGATCGTTTCGCGCACATCGGTGTGCCTTGCGTGGGTCAAAGTGCCTTCTTCCGTCATGGCGGCATTGTGGACCAGACTCGATGTGCGCACAAGAAGTAACCAACGCACAGAAAGTGCTGTGGCGATGAGCATCGACTTGACCGATCCCCCACTCCGATCCGGCCCTCGCCCACGGACCACGGGCCGGGAGATCCCGCATGACCAGCTCGACCAGTTCTCCCCGCCGCATATCAGGGACGCCCTGGTGGCGGACGCCCAGGCGCTGGCGGGCGTGTTCACCGGCCCCAGTCAGGTGTCCGAGCCCGCCTCGCTGGCGCTGCGGCTGCATGAGCCCGCCGGGCCATGGGCGGCGTTCCTGCACCCCAGCCCCGACGAGTTCGGGCACATTCACCGCTCGGGGTTCCTCCATCTCACCGTGCCCGTGCCGCTCATCGAGCCGCTGCAGCGAGCCGGGTGGATCGAGCCGCATCCGATCAGCCGTCGTCCTGAGTGGCCGGACACGATCGTGATGCTGTACGCCCCCCGCGACGAGGCCGAACTGGCTGTCGCCCGCGCCGTCCTGCGCTCTTCCTGGCGGCAGGCCACCGCATCATCTGCTACGGAAAACGGAGTGATCATCATGCGTGCCATGGCTTTCACCGACTTCGGCGCCGACCTGGCGGCCACCGACCTTCCCGTACCCGAGGCCGGCCCCGGGGAAGTGCTGGTCCGGGTGCTGGCCTCCTCGGTCAACGGCTTCGACCTGGGCGTGCTGAACGGCTACCTCAAGGGCGTCTACGACTACGACTTCCCCGTCGTGCTCGGCAAGGACTTCGCCGGCACCGTGGCGGCCGTCGGCGACGACGTGACCGGCCTGACGCCAGGTGAGGACGTGTTCGGAGTGGTCATGCGTCCGACCCTGGGACAGGGCGGCTACGCCGAGTACGTGGTGGTGAGTCGGCAGTACGGCCTGGCGAAGATCCCCGACGGGCTGGACCACACCCGCGCGGGTGTGCTGGGACTGGCCGGCACCGCCGCACTCAACGCCATCGACGCCGTCGCCCCGGCACCGGGGGAAACCGTCCTGATCTCAGGTGCGACCGGCGGCGTCGGCGCGTTCGCCGTCCAACTGGCCGCCGCCCGCGGCGCCCGGGTGATCGCCACCGCCCGGCCCGGAGCCGAAGCCGCCTTCGTCACCGGCCTGGGTGCCACCTGGGCCGTCGACCACACCGACCTGCCGGCACAGGTACGCGCGATCACACCAGACGGGGTGGATGCCGCGCTGCATCTGGCGGGCGACGGACCGGCCGTCGCCGCCCTGCTGGCCAACGGTGGGCGGCTGGCCTCCACCCTTCACTATCTGCCCGACGAGCCCGGCCGGGACATCAAGGCCACGGCGGTGATGGCCGACCCCAGCCCGGCCACCCTCGCCCGGCTTGCCGCCGACGTGGTCGAAGGACGCCTGCGGGTGCCGGTCGCCCGCACCTACCCGCTGGCCGAGACGCCGCGCGCAATCGCCGACTTCACCGCCGGAGCCGTCGGCAAGCTCGCCGTGACCATCTGACAGAGACGCCGTGACCATCAACGCCGAATCCATCTGACGCATCGAGGACGGGCTGTTCGCCCGCGTCTGCCCGGGTCGCCGAGCACCGCAGGTCAGCGTTGTTCAAGGCGGCGCAGAGCGGCGTCGCGCTCCAGCAGTGGAGGCATCGACGATGACGCACGTCCGAGGGGAAGGAACCGGCGCAACCCTTGCAGGGTTCCGAGGGCCGAGGACGGCGCCAGCGATTCGACGGTTGTCAGAGGGTGAGTTGGCGGGGGTGGGTGATCTCCCGGGCTGTGGTGGCGCGCGCATCCGGACGTCGTAGACGAGCTCGAGCAGGCCATCAGCGAAGCCATCATCGACGCCGCTGTCGCCGTCCTGCGCGAGCACAGCGCCGACGATCCGGGCATCCGCGAGGCACTCGTGGACGCGGGTTTCCGCGATCTACCTCCCTCGGGCCTCGCCCCGAGCCGAGCCGGCCCGCAGGTGAAGACATGCCGCGCGTCTCTCCGCGGGAACTCACCGCCGCAGGCGAGCCGGAACGTGCTCGCCTGCTGGCCCGGCGGGCGGAGAAGGCGGCCGACCTGGATTCCAGGTTTCCGGAGCACATCGTGGCGGTGCGGGCGCAGATGCTGACCACCTTGGCCAAGGCCCTGGTCGCGGCGGGCGAGCCGGACCGGGCCCAGCAGGCGATGGAACGAGCCGAGGCCACGGCACACGCCCAGACACGCGGACCCATTGACGTGCCCTTGATCGTGGAGCACGCACTGGCGTTCGTGGAGGCGGAGGAGCCGGAGCGGGCCCGGCCGCTGGATGATCCCGACGACCGCGACGAGGGGCTGTTCCTGCTGGCGGCAGCCTGCGCAGGGGCCGCTGAGCCGGAGCTGTCCGCCCGCTACGCCGCCGACGTCACCGATGCCGCCGGAGGCGCTGCGGTCCCAGCTCGTGGAAGCCCTGGCCTCGGCCGGCGACATGGCGGCGGCCGAGCACGTCGCCTGGTCGCTCGAAACCGCCGCCGCCCGGGTGCTGATGGTGTTCTGGCCGGCGTGGGTGGGGGCCGAGTTCGACCCAGAAGGGGCCCGCGAGGCGGCGGACGACGCCGAGAGCGCGGCCGAGGCGGTCACCGAGCCGTACTTCAGGCATTGGTGCAGGCGCAGCGCGCCCAAGCGTGGGCCGACCTCGACGAGCGCGACCGCGCCGCGCACGCGGTGGGGGAGGGGGAGCGGCTGGCCGCCACGCTCACCGACCCCGGCGAGCAGGTGGAGGTGCTCGCCGACCTGGCCGAGACGCTGGTCCGGACAGGCGATCCGGTACGAGGTGAGGAGATCGCCGCCGCGATCGAGGACGATCACCTTCGCGCGATCACGTTCGCCCGCCTGGTGGAGATCGGCGGGGGCCGGACCCCTGCCTCGGCCGACCGGTCGGAGTCCGCGGCCCGTTCCATCACCGGCCCGGACGACCGGGTGGAGTGGCTGATCCGGATGGCCGAGATCTGGACGGCGGGCCTGCGCGCGGGACCACCGCAGGATGCTGTCCGACGTCGCCACGACGGACCTCGCCGCCCTGAGTCTCGACCGCCCCGACCGGCTCGCCCGCTGGGGCCTGCAGCCAAGCTGACCGTTCGAACGCTGGTCGAGCGTGCACCGGCTGGCTCTGGAGGAGGCTTCCGCCAGAATGCGAGCGGGCAGAACCTGGGTCATCAGGGCCCCTTCGGGGAAGCGCAGGAGCGGTGGGCGCTGGCGTTTTCGGCCAGGGCCTGGCCCTGCTCGGGCCTCCGCGACCAGCCCGCGCGCTCGGCCGGACAGGAGAAGCCCGTCAGCGCAGGGGGGCGAAGTCGGCAAGGGCGGTGGGCTGCTTGCCGGTGGTGATGTGCTCGGAGAGCAGCCGCCCCGTAATGGGGCCGTGGGCCAGACCCCACATGCCGTGACCGCCGGCCACGTAGATACTGGGGGCTTTGGTCGCGCCGATGAGCGGCCGGCCGTCCGGGGTGATCGGGCGAGGGCCCACCCAGACATCCGTGCGTTCGTCCCAGTGCACACCGCGCAGCAGGGGCTGGGCGGAGGCGACGATGGCCCCCAGCCGGGCGGGCACCTGCGGGGCGTCCGGGTCGCGGAATTCCATGGTGCCGGCCACGCGCAGCCCGTTGCGATACGGCGTGCACGCCACCCGTACGTCGGGCAGGTAGATCGGGCCAGGGACGGGGTGGTCCACCGGCACGGTGAAGGAGTAGCCCCGGCCGGCCCGGACCGGGACGCGCACGCCCCACTGCCGGGCCAGGCGGGGCAGCCACACGCCGGTGGCCAGCACCACCGCGTCGGCCGACAGGACGGTGCCCTTGCCCGAGCGCACGATCACCTTCCTGCCGGCCGGATCCCCCGCCTGCTGGGAGCGGGAGTAGACCAGCACCCGCGAGTGCCGGTCCTCGATGGTCACCGCCCGGCTGATCGTGTCGGCCAGGCTGTCGGCCAGGGCGAACAGGTCGGTCGGGCCGCGTCCCGAAGCGGTCTCGCGGCTCTCCAGCACCAGCCCGTACACCACGCCGACGAGCTGGCTCCAGGAGACCGCGGAATCGGCCACCAGCACAGCCACCCCGAGCTGATCGCCGAGCGCGGCGGCCTCGCGCTCGGCCGCCGCGCTCGGCGAGGCGCAGGGGGTGGCTGTGCTGGTCTCGACGGGGCGGACCAGGACCGCCGCGGCGTGGGCGGCGGCCGCCCACCGCACCGCCTCGGCGATCGAGGAGGTGCCGACGGCCAGGAGCAGATCACCGGTGACGTGGCGGTCGGTGGCATCCGGCACCGCCACGCTGCGCAGCCAGGCCGAGCGGGTCTCGGGACGGCCGCACAACGGTACGCCGTACCCGCCGAGCACGTTCACCAGGCGGTCCAATGTGATCATGTGCGGCTCCGGGTGCCCAGAGGGGGCGGGGCGACCCCGCTCCCCTCTCACTGGTTGTCAGGCGGCCTCGTGCCGCCGCTGGCAGTCGATGCAGTTGCGGGCCAGCGGCCGGATCTTGAGCCGTTCGAACGGAATGGCCGCCTGGCAGTGGCCGCAGCGGCCGTAGATGCCGGCCTCCAGCCTGTCGTAGGCCTGAGCGAGTTCGGCGACGGCGCGCTCGGCGGCGGTGATCGAGGCGAGGAGCTCCTGCCAGGTGCCGTCGGCGCCGCTACCGTCCTGCTCCTGTGCCCGCAGCCTATCCAGGTACCGGCTGCGCTGCTCCCGTTGCTGGGTCAGGTCCTGGCGCAGCGACTCAAGCTGCACGCTGCTGAGGTGTGAGGTCGCGTGGCTGTCGGTCATGATCGAAGGTCCTTTCTTGCGAAGCGAAGACGTCAGCGGACGCGCGGGGCGAGTGCGGCCGTCAGAGCCGGCTGCAGGCACAGGCGCATCAGGCCGCGGATGGTGGCGTGCTGCGGCTGGGGGGTCGCTGTGACCGGCAGGCGAAGCGCGGCACGGAGGCGGGCCAGCAGCTGCTCTTGGTGAGCACCGCCGCCGGTGACCGTCAGACCCCGCTCGCGCGCGGCCGGACGCGAAGCGGCGGGCAGGCGACGCACCAGGCCCGCCGTCATCTCGATGACGCTCTCCAGCGCATACGACACCAGCCCCTCGCCGGTGGTGGCGTTGAGCTGGAGGGCGACCGCGTCGGTGACGGCCCCGTCCGCGATGGCGACGGCCTCGACAATGCCCGCCCCCACGTCCAGGACCAGGCAGGGCCGGGAATCGAGGATGTCCAGGCCGGCGCCGACGGCTGCGGCCAGCGGCTCCTCCATCAGGCCCACTTCGCATCCGGCGGCCTCGGCGACCGCGGCGCGGACCGC
The DNA here is from genome assembly GCF_020215705.1 of Nonomuraea aurantiaca. Taxonomy (GTDB): domain Bacteria; phylum Actinomycetota; class Actinomycetes; order Streptosporangiales; family Streptosporangiaceae; genus Nonomuraea; species Nonomuraea aurantiaca. The sequence goes on from NZ_JAIWNB010000039.1 coordinate 71,996, forward strand.
CCGGCGATCGCTCGGCGAGGCCGCCACCGGCACGCCGGCCAGCACCCATCGCGGCCGGCTCTCCGATACCTGGGCGTCCTGCAGCAGCCGCCGCACCAGCCGCAGGCAGGCGTCCGGGTCGGCCACCATGCCGTGCCGGACGGGCCACAGCGCGGCCGCCAGGCCGGAGCCGGACAGCGGCCGGGTGACCGACGACGGCCGGTCCACGATGGCGTACCCGCTCAATGACAGCGACCGGGTACGCGCGGTACCCAGGTCGAGCGCCACGAAGCGCTGCGCGGTGCTCACCTCGCACCTCCCGGCGATGCCGGCTGTGGCCGCTCCAGCCGCGGCCAGGCGTGAACTGATTCGACAACGGACATGACGATGATCGGCTCCTTGCTGAGGCCAAAGGAAGGCAGTACAGGAACACGGCCCTGCTGCAGGGACCGCGAGAGGGCTCCGAAGGCGACGGCGAGCATGGACCAGCCCCACGAGGGCGCAGTCCATCGGCTCGGGACATGCGGCGTCAGGATCCACGGCACGAGCGGCCGCAGCCCTTCGGAGAGAGGTAGCGTCAGCTAGATGAGCGGCGGGCTGCGCGAACCCGCAGTGCGGTGCGCGAGCTGTTGCGGATCGCGGAGCTCATCGACCTTCGAGCCAGGCGACGCCGACAGCGCCAGATAAGCGGGCTCATCGTGACGCTCGCCGCGCAATGGCGGCCACAGCGCTAGCACGTGGTGCTCACGGGCGCTACCCGCCTGCGGGGGCAGGCCGGGCAGGTCACCGCCCCCACCGTCCGGGCTCCATGCCAGGCCGGACAGCGAATTCTCAGGCGCGATCGGGCCGTCGGCGCTCGCACTGCCGGTGGCTCCGGCCAGCACCAAGCACAGCAGGACCAGACCCATCACGCCGACGAACGCGATGGACCCTCGTGGTGTTCTCCACGGTCCCGTCATAGGGCAGACCATAGCCCAGACGGCGCGAAAAGGGGCATGCCGTTCCATCGCAGGTACGACCCGCGCCGGGGCCGGGGTACGGTGACCGCCAAGACCCGACCCGTAAACTGCCAGGAGGAGACGTGCGCAGCAGACTGCCCGCCGTCCTGCTCCTGCTGCTGTCGGCCTTCCTGCTGGGCCCCGCCCCTGGCAGCGCCCAGCTGCCCGTCACCGCAACGCCTGCGACCTGGTGGAGCGGCCCGTCCGAGCACGCCGTGCAGGACGCGGCCCTGCCCCGGCTGCATCCCGCCCGCAGCGCGCCCGCGCTGCCGATGTGGCCGGCCGTACTGCCGTCCACCGAACGGCCCGGTCCACGGGCGCGGCCCCTGACGACCCTCGCCCGGCCTTTCACCGCGGCACCTCAGCCGCCCGCCCGTCAGGCGCCGGCACGAGCGCCACCCTCCACGACGCGCTGACGTCCCCTTTCCTTCTTCGACAGCCCGTGGAGGCTTCATGTCCCGCGCGCCCTTCTGGCGCGCGGTGGCGGCGTGCGCCATCGCCGCCACCGCACTGCTGTTCACCGTCACCACACCGCCACGTCTAGGGCTGGACCTGCGCGGTGGCACCCAACTCGTCTTCGAAACCCGAGACGCCTCAACAGCCAAGGCCGACGCCGAGGCCACTGACCGCGCCCTGGACGTGCTGCGCCGGCGCGCCGACGCGCTCGGCGTGGTCGACCCCACCCTGTTGCGCTCCGGCGATCGGCGCATCATCGTCGAGCTGCCCGGGGTGCTCGACCCCCGCCAGGCCGCCGAAGTCATCGGCAAGACCGCCCAGCTCACTTTCCACCCGGTCCTGGAACAAGCCGACGACACCAGCGCCGATCAAGGCACCCCCACCAGCAGAGGCATCGGCGCATCCGGGCAAGTCCTGGCCGACGAAGGCGGGCAACGCCTGCGGCTCGGCCCTGCCGCGATCACCGGCGACGGGGTGAGCGACGCCGCCGCACGCAACGACCCGCAGCAGGGGCCGGGCTGGTTCGCCACCGTCGACTTCCGCGACGCCGCCGCCTGGCAACGGCTGACCGGCGAGGCCGCCTGCCACAGCCCGGGCAACCCCCAGCGGCGGGTCGCCATCGTCTTGGACAACGAGATCATCTCTTCGCCCCAAGTCGATGCGGGCGTGCCCTGCCAGATCGGCATCCCCGGCGGATCCACCCAGATCAGCGGCTCCTTCACCCACCAGGAGGCACAAGACCTGGCCGTGCTGATCAAGGGCGGCGCCCTGCCCGTCCCGCTCACCTTGATCGAGCAGCGCACCGTCGGCCCCACGCTCGGCGCGCAGGCCATCGAGGCCAGCGCCAAGGCAGGCATCGCCGGTGTCCTGCTCACCGCGTTGTTCATCATCCTCACCTACCGGCTGTCGGGGCTGCTGGCCACCCTCGCGCTGGCCGCCTACGGGCTCATCTCCTACGCCGCCCTGCTCGCCCTCGGCGCGACGCTCACCCTGCCCGGCCTAGCCGGGTTCGTTCTGGCCATCGGCATGGCGGTCGACGCCAACGTGCTGGTCTTCGAGCGAGCGCGTGAAGAGTATGGCCGCGCCCCGCGCCGCGGCCTGCGCGCCGCCCTCGACCGAGGCTTCGCCAACGCCTGGAGCGCCATCGCCGACTCCAACATCACCACGCTCCTGGCCGCCGGATTGCTGTTCTGGCTGGCCTCAGGGCCGGTGCGCGGATTCGGTGTGACGCTGGGCGTCGGCGTCCTTGCCTCACTCGTCTCCGCCATGCTCATCACCCGTGTCCTGACCCACCTCATCCTCAGCGGGACCAGCCCCCGGCTGGCCCGGTTGTCCGGGCTGGCGGTGCACGGCCGGGTCAGGGCCTGGATCACCCGGCGCAACCCGTCCCTGATGGCCGGGCGCCGACGGTGGCTGGCCGCGGCCGCCACCCTGGTCGCCGCAGCCGTGACCGGGCTGGCCCTGCACGGGCTCAACCTCGGCATCGAGTTCACCGGCGGTCGGATGCTCCAGTACACGGCCGCGCAACCGGTGAGCGCCGAGACTGCGCGGCAGGCGGTGGCCGAGGCCGGTTACCCGGCGGTCAACGTGCAAAGCTCCGGCACCAGCGTGTCCGTGCGTGCCGGCCAGATCAGCGCCGACGACACCGCCGCCATCGAGCAGGCACTCGATACCCGGCTCGGCGAAGTGACCAAGCAACGCGACGAGCTCATCGGCCCCAGCCTGGGCGACGAACTGCGCCGCAACGCGCTCATCGCGCTCGCCGTGGCGCTGGCGGCGCAACTGTTGTACCTGGCCGTCAGATTCCGCTGGACGTTCGGCGCCGCCGCCGTGATGGCCCTCGTCGTGGACACCCTCGCTGTGCTCGGCCTGTTCGCCTGGCTGGGCAAACCCATCGACGGGGTCTTCCTGGCAGCCATGCTGACCATCATCGGCTACTCAATCAACGACAAGGTGGTGGTTTTCGACCGCGTCCGCGAACTATGGCAGGCCTCGCGGCAGGCACGCTTCCCCGGCATCGTCAACGCGGCGATCCTGCAGACCGTGCCGCGTACCGTCAACACCGGCCTGGGCGCCTTGTTCATCCTCACCGCGCTGGCCGTCTTCGGCGGTGACACGCTGCGCGACTTCGCCATCGCGCTCATCTTCGGCATCGTGGTGGGGACCGCGTCGTCATCGTTCGTGGCCGGCCCCCTCGCGATCGAGCTCGAACGCCTCAGCAAGCAACCCCCACCCCAGCCGCCCCAGCCGCGCAAACGCCGCCGGCAGGGCACGGGCGCGGTCCTGTAGCACCGCGCGGGGCGCCCGATGGAACTATGCAGAGGAGTCATCCACGCCACAGGAGCGCCCCGCCCTCCGCCCCCCTCACCAGCGCCGGCTCAGCGACTGGGTGAGCGTTGCTGACAGCGGGCCGCGGGCTTGACCAGCCGTTAGGATCTTGGCTTTCACGCTGATTAGTGATGGTTTCCAGGGGTTCAGGTGGCGTTGACCGGCCGCACGGCTTACCCAAGGTTCGTGCGGGCGGTGTCAGCGCGGGAACTGGCGGAGGTGTTCACCTCTGCGGTCGACGAGGTGGAGTGGGCGCGCGGCAAGACGGGGGCCGCTAAGAAACGTGTCATGAGCCCCAAACGAGCGGCTCGGGTACGGCAAGCCGCGACTCAGTTGATCAATGAGTACGGCGGTTGGAAGGGACTTCGAAGATGAGTCCGAGACCGTCCTCTTCGTCCCAGTCTTCGCCGACTTGGACGAAGCCGAAGCCGGCGATCGTGGCTAGGGACGCCACATTATCTGGACTGATCGTCGCACGTACGGTCTTGACCGCCGGTTCGGCCGCGGCCCGACGCAGCAACTCGATCAGGATGGCTCGGCCGTACCCCTGGCGACGGAAGTCAGGAGCAACCGCGTAGCCGATCTCTACCATGCCCGCCTCATCGGGCGGTCCGTGAAACCCGGCATGACCGACGACGACACCTTCAGGCCCCGTCACCGCCTGCCGCGCTATCCACGGTGCGTGGCGGGGATCAGCGGCCATCTGGTCGATCCGAATCCGCCACAGCCACCGTGCTCTGTCTGTCACGAAGTACTCAGTCAGCGCGACCCCGGCCGCGTTGCCGGCCGCGGGCAGATCCCCATCGAGCAGAGCCGACAGCGCAGCGCTCGACAACTCGACGAAGCGCACGTGCTTCGAACTGGTGGGGAACGACGTCTGGCGATCGGCTTCATCTGTCACGGTGCGGATGATCGCAGGATGTCCGACAGACGTCCAACGATTCTTGTTGGTCGCGGCCTCGGCCTTGCCCAGCAGCTCGGTGACGACCAGCAGGTCCAGCATCTCCAGGCAGTCGTCGACCGCCTTACCCTCCACGTACAGGACGTCATGCTGGTCATCTACGCCTACGGCACCAACTGCGGCATCCGGCAGATGATCTCCGGCGCGCACGCCCACAGTGGGGAGGATCTGCGCTACGTGCGCCACTGGCACGTCGAACGCGGCTCGGTGGTGGTGCACTCGCAGACGCTCAAGGCGTGATGTGCTCGGCGCGAAGCCGGTCGTTACTCTCTGTCATCCCTGCATTGTGTCGTGACCACCAGCCGCGTGATCCCATTTTCGCCGCGTGCCGCAGGCCAGACCGAACAGGTCAGGCCGCCGCGTTAGCCGAGCTGGAAGCGGAGGACGCTCGGCTTCCCAGGTCAGGGCCTATATGGTGCCCGGTGTCACATCGGTTAATGGCACCCCGTCTTGGCCGGCAACGGCAGCCGGACCTGATAGACAGCGGGTGTGCCCTCGGCGGGCTCGTTGGTTGTTGTCACAAACCGCCATACCCCTGCCGAGGGCGCGCTCCGCGGCCCGGTGCTGCGGCCCGGTGCTGCGGAAAGCGCCCCTGTCAGGGGGCGGGGGTCAGGGCGAGGTCAGGATGGCGGGGCGAAACTCCCGTTCGGCATTTTGCGCAGCCAGCCCCGCTCGGCCAACCGGTTCAGCTTGGCCCGGGTGCCCTCCACCTGCCCCGATTCGGTGCCCAGCCCGGCCGCTTGGCAGATGTGTTTGCAGATCAGCGGGTTGCCCGCGCCGGTCACGGGCTGTAGGAGAAGCCGGTAGCCAGCAGGTAGTTCGTCGGCGCCGCAGACCTGGTGCCGGTAGGGGATGATCACCGATCCGGAGCCGGTCGACGCGCCGGCGGCGGTGCTGGCGGCGGGCACCGGTATGTCCCGGTCGCCGCCAGGCGCAGGCAGGGCCGGCCCAAGCCCAAAGAGCCGTCATCCCCACGTTCAGCTTCGGCAAGGTCCTGAGTCGGCTGCTGACGGCCTGACATTCGCGGGTGCCCGCTCAGTCGGGCCGCCCGAACGTGCGCTGATCAGGCGATCTTGCCCAACTCACCGATGTCGTCGTCGGTCAGCTCGATCGACCCAGCCCGGAGGTTCTCTTCCAGGTGGGCGATGGATTTGGTGCCGGGGATCAGAAGGGTTGCCGGGGACACCGCCAGTAGCCACGCCAGGGCGATCTGCGAGCGGGTGGCGCCGTGCCGGGCGGCGATTGCATCGAGGGCCGTCTCCTGGCCATCAGTCATTGCCATGCCCGGGGGGAGCTGGGATTTGTCGATGGCCGGGTTCAGCATGCCCGACACCAGCGGGAAATACGGCACGAATGCGATGCCGTGCTCCTCGCAGTAGCGCAACACCTCCAGCGCGCCCCGGTCGAGCAGGTGGAAACGGTTCTGCACGAACGCTACCGGGGCCATCTCGCGGGCCTTCTCCAACTGCTCAACGGTGACACCGCTCAGCCCGAGGTTGCGGATCAGGCGCCGCTCCCAGAGTTGGGCGAGCGCGCCGAAGGACTCCTCGAAGGGGGTCTCGGCGGGGAAGAGCATGCCGTCACCGCCAACTCGCAGGTACACCAGGTGCAACTGGGCCAGGCCGAGGGTCGCCAGGTTCTCCTCGACCTGGTCACGGAGCGCCTGAGGGCCGGCCTCGGCGTTGAACGTCTTGTACTCGTCTCGAACGATACCAACCTTGGTGGCGATCACCAGGTTCTCGGGGTAAGGGTGGAGCGCCTCCCGGATCAGTTCGTTGGCGACATGCGGGCCATAGGCGTCGCTGGTGTCGATGTGGTCGACGCCCAGTTCCACCGCCCGGCGCAGCACCGCAAGCGCGGCGTCCTTGTCCGCGGGCGGGCCCCAGATCATCGGGCCGGGAAGCTGCATGGCGCCGTAGCCGAGCCGGTTGACGCTCAGGTTTTCGGCTGGCTGGAGCCGCCCCGCGATGGCGGCGGGCTTACTCTCGTGACTCACTGTTAGCCTCTTCTCGTGGTGCGCGGTCGGGTCTCTCGCGCGTCGGATGATGTGATTCGTCGCTGTACCGAGGCGGTCGTCACGCCCCCGCTCTCATGCCGGTCGAGCTTGCCCCGGGTCACCAGGTCGTGGACGCCCTGACGGGTGATGCCGAGCATCGCGCCCGCCACCGCGTAGGAGAGGGCCTCCGCCGCCGGGTGGCCGACCCTGCGGACCATGACCTGGCCGAGCGGGGTCTGCCACCACCCTGGCGGCGGGTTGAAGCCGTGGTCACCGGGATAGAGCGTGATCACCAGGCGGATCGCGGTGAACCGGGCGATGTCCTCGTCCTCACTACCAGCGCGAGCGCCCACGCCCCGGCGCGCTCGACCACCCGGCTGCGCACCCGCGACAAATCTGATCGTGACTCCAGCAGGATCTCCAGCGGATCGAGCAGGCGCACCTCCACCAGACCGATCAGCTGGGAAGTCAGCTCGCCCCAGGACGGGAGCTCCTCCTCATGGCACCTCCAAGCTACTTGACGCCAACTATCAAGTACTGGACAGGTCGCGTCAAGTAGCTTGGAGACGATCTTTCACAAGAACTGGCCGACAATGGCTCAACCCACGTCGGCGGCCTCGCGAACCGCAGCGCCGCCACCACTCAACCCCGACCAAGTTCGTTGAGCCGTGAAACGACGGCCCCTCCCGATTACGGGCCGGCAGCTCTTCGCCGGGCACCGACCGCGTGATGAGAATGCGGACGGATCAACCGATCACCACGAGCGAAGGGCATCAATAGCCATCCCCAGAAAACTGCTGTCCGGGCACTTTGTACGTCACCGGGCCCGGGCTTGTCGAGGTACCGGTATCGCGTCGCGATGTAGACCCATTGGTCCGGGCGGGGCGCGGTGAACGGTCGGCGCAAAGCGGCCTGCGCCGCGTTGTTCAAGACCGTCTGCGCTTTGGCGGCGGGAACGTACAGGCCTGGAATGGCCCGGCGAGGGGTGCCGTCTCCGCCAGGATTTCCCAGGATGAGCGCACCCGTGGTGATCGCGGCGGCGAGCGCGCCGACGATCATGATGCGCCACTCATGCGAGGCAGCCGGAAACGGGGTGCGGACCTGCTGCCTGTCGCTCCCGGCGGGAGGCGGCCCGGTTCGGCCTCGGCGGTGATCAAGGTCAGCAGCGTTCGCGCCTCCGGGTCGGCAGGGTGGCCTCCCGGCTGGCCGTAAGCGACCCGGGCCAGCGCCCTGGTCATGGCGTCAAGCTCGTCGGTGTTCTTCACAGCGGCCTCTCCGCCGGCGCGAACCGGCTTTCCGGCGTTGAAGGGATGCCCCTTGTGGGCCAGTGCGCGGGAAAAGCGGCGGCGGGCGCGGTGCAGCCTGACGCGTACGACGTTGCGCGACAGGCCCAGCGCCGTGGCGATCTCCTTGTGGTCCAGGCCCTCCCAGGCGACCAGCCCCAGCAGTTCCCGGTCATCGTCGGGCAGGGCCCGGAATATGCGGGCGATCGCTTCCTGATCGAGCCTGCTGTCGGGGGATTCGGCGTACCGATCGGCCATCTTCAGGTCGAGTTCGGCGCTGCGGGCCTTACGGCGGGCCTCGCTACGGTGATGGTTGGCCAGCACGTTGCGTGCCACGCCGTAGAGCCACAACGTGGCCTCCTGGCCTGGCGGCAGATCGTCCATCCGCCGCCAGGCGATCCCTTGTGCGCTTGACCTCAAGTCGAGTTGAGGTTGGATGCTAGACCAATGCGAGCCATCATGGCAGCCCGATTCGGCGCCCCTCATGTTCTGGAACTGGTTGACCTGCCCACACCATCGCCGGGAGCAGGACAACTCGGTATCGATGTAGCTGTCGTGGGCGTGACCTGGATGGACACCCTGATTCGCGCCGGCAACGGTCCCGAGGTGTTCGCGGTGGATCCGCCGTATGTTCCTGGCGGTGCGGTCGCGGGTACGATCGCCGCAGTCGGGGCCGGGGTGGACGGCAGCTGGCGGGGCACCCGGGTGGTCGCCCGAGCAGTGAGCGACGGGTACGGCGGAGGTTATGCCGACACGGTGATCGCCGCGCTGGAGACCGCCTTCCCGGTGCCAGTGGGGCTCGACCTGCGTAGCGCCATGGCCGTGATGGACGATGGCAGCACCGCTCTGGCCTTGCTGGAGAAGACCCCGATACGGATGGGAGAGCGGGTCTTGGTGGCGCCGGGGGTAGGAGGTCTCGGCAATCTCCTTGTGCAGCTGGCTCTTGCGGCGGGGGCGACGGTCATCGCCGCCGTGCATGGAACGAAGAAGCGCTCCATAGCGCTGGAGCTGGGTGCCGAGGCGGTCGACTACTCCATGCCGGCCTGGCCCGACCAGGTGCGCATGCTCACCGGCGGGTACGGAGTGGATGCGGTGTTCGACGGAATCGGTGGCCAGATCGGCGCGGCGGCGGCATCCCTGCTCGGGGACGGTGGCCGGTTCTCCGGGTACGGCATGACCAGCGGCGCGCAGACCGTGATCAGTGACGTGGACCGGCGGCGGCTCACGGTGGTGGACATGTCACAGCTCCCGGAATTTTGGCCGGACAATCCACGGCGGGTGACGCATGTGCTGAGCGAAGCCGCCGCAGGGCGACTGGCTCCGATCATCGGTCAGAGCTATCCGCTGGCGGAGGCCGCCACCGCGCACGCCGACATCGAAGCACGCCGCTTCACGGGCAAGACCGTGCTTCTGACATGACATCCATGCCTGCCTGTGTGGTAGCAGTGAGCACCAGGTCTTCGACCTGCTGCTCACTGAGCCGGTCCATCAACTTCTCGATAGCGCTCCTGCGCGGTGCGCATCGCCGCGGCGGGCCGACGAGTCCTTCGGGTCGACCCAATCCTGGCTCCATTATGGACATAGGCATTTCAACGAGCGCCAGATACCCACGCCTTTCATATCTGTGCGGCTCGAAAAGATCGTTCTACCAGTTCAGAGACACCTTCTCAGCTTGTTCTTTATCCTCCGGATTGTTGGAGTGCTGCGAGGGTGCGGCCGCGTTTGACGGTCTTGCCCACGTCGTAGCGGGGTGCGGGGTGGCGGTTGGGGATGCCG
>NZ_JAIWNB010000004.1 GCF_020215705.1 Nonomuraea aurantiaca
CGAAGACCTGTGGATCCGCAACCTCACCATCACCACCGGCCTGGTCGACACCTACTCCACGCCGACCCTCCTGGACATGATCGCCGCCGGACGGCTGGACCCCAGCACATTCATCACCCACCGCTTCGCCCTGCAGGACATGGCCGCCGCCTACGAGACGTTCGCCGACCCGGCGGCGACCGGAGCTCTCAAGGTGGTCCTGTCCCGAGGTTGACGCCGGTCCGGCCGCACTACGAAGGAACCGCGTGCACGCCCAATTCCGCGCCCACGCCGTGGTCAGCACCTGAAAGGTTGATCCGCTCCGATCTGCGTGGTCCTGGCCGGCTCCCCGCCGCGGCCCGTCCGGGCCCCGTTGTCCTGGCCCGGAGCCCGACGACTCATGACGCCCGCTCACTCCGGGGCCGGACCACCGCGGCCGGGCAGGTGACGTGGTGCAGCACACGGCGGCTGTTCGCATAGCTGCTCATCGGTGAGCGCGCGCCCTTCGAGCCGTCGTAGCCCACCACGATCTGCCCGTGGAGGGCCTCGACAGCTCGATGACGTTGCCCTTGCGCAGGTCCGTGGTCACCTCCGCACCCGGCGCCGGCTCGCGCGCCCGATTGGCGGCCTGGAGCGCTTCGGCGCAGTACAGCCTCATCCAGGCTGACACCGGATGCCGTTGGTCCATCATCTCCAAGTTTTGGGGCTTCTGGCCCTGCCCGGTTGGCCACCGACGGGCTGAAATGGAAAAGGGGGAATGTACGATGCCTGATCTGATCGTGGTGGGTGTCGATGGTTCGGTGCCCGGATTCGACGCCGTGGCATGGGCGGCCGACGACGCCTTTCGGATGCATGTGCCGCTGCGTAACGTCTGTGTGGTGGAAACCTGGCCGTACCAGGTGCCGCAGATTCCCGCACCTGAGTGGGACGAGGCGCTGATCGAGAACGCGCAGAAGGTCCTGGCACAAGCCGAGGAGATCGCGCGCGAACGTCAGCCTACTGTCGAGGTGAGCACCGAGCTGATGACCGGAACACCGGCGGCCGTCCTTCGCGAGCAGGCCGGCGACGCGATCGAGCTGGTGGTCGGTAGTAGAGGGCTGGGTGGCTTCGCCGGGGCCGTACTCGGCTCGGTCAGCATGAACGTCGCGGGCCAGGTGCCGGTTCCGGTGGTCGTCGTCCGGCCAAGGGCCGCTGTGGCCCACGGTGAGATCGTCGTCGGTCTCGATGGCTCCCCCACGTGCGAGCCCGCCCTGGCCTATGCCTTCCGGCAAGCCGAACTGCGCGGAAGCACATTGCGGGCGGTATACGCCTGGGCCCTGCCGTTCGCGCTGGCCGCCGGCTTCTCCTGCGACTTCGAAGCGTTGCGTGAGGCCCAACAGCGCGTCGCCGAGGAACAACTCGCGTCGTGGCGGGAGAGATACCCACAGGTCAAGGTGATCGCGGACGTGCGGTGTGCCCACCCCGTCGATGCGCTCGCCGCCGCCGGTGACCGAGCCGACCTGCTGGTCGTCGGCTCGCATGGCAGGAGCGCGATCGGGTCGATCGTCCTTGGCTCGGTCAGCCGAGGCGTCTTGCACCACGCACACTGCACGGTGACGGTGGTGCGCGCCAAGGACGTACCTGCTCCGGCGCGCCGGTAGCCTCTGCGAGTTCCATCTCCATGACTTCCAGCCGCGCGTTCAGGTCATCGACTCATGCCCGGTCTTGCCGGTATCTCGGTTGGACTCGGAATCACCACCATCCCGCAAAACCGGGTCGGTGACAGCGGTGGACTCGGCTCCCGTTTCAACGGTGACGTGCTGATCGGGCGGGAGTGGCGGCGCCGGGGGCAGCGCCGGCGGGGTCAAGCGGCGCAGCCGGTTGGCATTGCCCACCACCGACAGCGACGACAGTGCCATCGCGGCGGCGGCGAAGACCGGGCTGAGCCGGATGCCGAGGAAGGGGTAGAGCACCCCCGCCGCGACCGGGATGCCGACCACGTTGTAGACAAATGCCAGGAACAGGTTCTGCCGGATGTTGCGCATCGTGGTCCGCGACAGCCGTACCGCGGTGACCACCCCACCGAGCGCGCCGGAGATCAACGTGATGTCGGAGGCCTCGATCGCCACGTCGGTGCCGGTGCCGATGGCGAAGCCGACATCGGCCTGGGCCAGCGCGGGCGCGTCGTTGATGCCGTCGCCGACCATGCCGACCCGCGCCCCTTCTCCCTGCAGGCGGGCGATCTCGGCAGACTTGTGCGCGGGCAGCACCTCGGCCAGCACCCGGGTGATGCCGACCTGGCGGGCGATGGCCTCGGCCGTCCGCCGGTTGTCCCCAGTGATCATCACCACCTGAAGTCCCAGCCGTTGCAGAGTCGCGACGGCCTGGCGGGAGTCGTCCTTGACGGTGTCGGCCACCGCGATCACCCCAGCGGGCTCGCCGTCTACAGCGACCATGATCGGGGTACGGCCCGCCCGGGCGAGGCGATCGGCCTCTTCCTCAAGCGCCGAGGTGTCGCCGAGCAGACGCTTCCCGCCGACCAGCACACGACGCCCCTCAACGGTCGCCGCGATGCCCTGCCCAGTGACCGATTCGAACTCCGACGGCTCGGTGAGGATCAGGCCGCGCCCGGTCGCGCCCTCGACCACGGCCTGGCCCAGGGGGTGCTCGGAGGAACGTTCGGCACAGGCGGCCAGGCGCAGCACCTCATCGGCCGCCCAGTCACCGTACGGAACGACGTCCGTGAGCGCCGGCTTGCCACGAGTGATGGTGCCGGTCTTGTCCAGGACGATCGTGTCGAGCCTGCACGCGGTTTCCAGGGCTTCGGCGTCGCGGATCAGGATGCCGGACTGAGCCCCCTTCCCGGTGCCCACCATGATCGAAAGCGGGGTGGCCAGCCCGAGCGCGCACGGACAGGCGATGATCAGTACGGCTACCGCCGCCACCAATGCCAGCGTCAACGCCGGCGCCGGTCCGGCGACGAACCACACAGCGAACGTCACGATCGCGATGGCGATGACCACCGGGACGAAATAGCCGGACACCAGGTCGGCCAGCCGCTGGATCGGCGCACGGGAGGCTTGGGCGGCCTGGACGAGACGGATGATCTGAGCCAGCGCCGTTTCCGCGCCCACTTTCTCGGCCCTGAACGTGAACGATCCCGTCTGGTTGACCGTCGAGCCCACCACCTCATCGCCCGGACCCTTGTCCACCGGGATCGACTCGCCGGTCACCATCGACTCATCCAGCGTCGAGCGCCCCTTGACGACGACCCCGTCGACCGGAACCTTCTCGCCCGGCCGTACGACCACCACATCGCCCGGCACGACGTCCGCGATCGGAATCTCGATCTCCGCACCGTCGCGCTGGATCCGGGCAGTCCTGGCCTGCAGACCGATCAGCTTACGGATCGCCTCGCCGGTGCCCGCCTTGGCCCGTACCTCCAGCAAACGGCCGAGCAGGATCAGCGTCAGGATCACCCCGACGGCCTCGTAATAGACGTCACGGACCCCCTCCGGCAGCAAGCCGGGCGCGACCGTGGCCAACAGGCTGTAGCAGAAGGCGGCACTCGTACCCAGCGTGATCAGGCTGTTCATGTCCGCCGAGCGGTGCCGCAGAGCGAGCCAGCCCACGCGGTGGATCGGCCAGCCTGTATAGAACATCACCGGCGCGATCAGCGCGAGCTGCACCCAGCGGTTGAGCAGGAACTCCGGGATCCATCCCGCCCCGAAGAGCTCATGCGCCATGACGACGAACGCCACGGGCAGGGTCAGCACAGCCCCGACCAGGATCCGACGCGACAGGTCGGCGATCTCGGCACGCCGCTCCGTCGCCTCGACATCCTGCGAAGGCTGTTCGGCCAACGAAGGTGCGGTACCCGCGGCGACATCGTGACCGCCGCCGGAACCCGGTTCGACGATCAGGCGGCCGTGCACCATGTTCATCCCGCAGGCGAAGCCGTACTCCCCCGCACTACCCGGCGGCAACTCCACGGTGGTCTTGGCAAAGGCAGGCAGCGCCCGGCTGACACCGAAGTCGGCGAACACCACCCGGGAGGTGCAATCCCCGCTCTCTCTCCGGTTGAAGGTGAGCCGCACGGGGGTGCCCTGCCGTACCCGGATGATGTCCGGCGAGAAGCCGCCCCGTACGACGATCTCGATCTCCTGTACTCCGTCACGCAGCTCGGCCAGGCTGCTCTTGCGCGGCCCGAAGAAGTACCAGCCGAGGAAACCCAGCAAGGCCAGGGAGATACCGATCACGACCCAGTCGGTGGAGGTCACGGCTGCCCTGCCCCCTTGTGATCCTCGCCCTGACGGTCATGCTGCGTGTCGCCGTCGTGGCCGCTCATGGATCGCATCATCATCAGCATCATGAGCGGGCAGCCCAGCAGGATGACCACGAGCAGGACCGTACTCGGCGGGGCGCCGGCCCAGACGGCCGCGATCGCGGCCACGGCGGCGACAGCCGCCATGATCAGGTGCTGCTTCATCATGACCTCCGTGGGTTGTGGCATACATGCCGTTGGCGGATCGACCCCATGACCGTCGTCACGAACACGATGAGCACGAGGATCCTGAGAACGACGAGTGCGGGGGATCAACGAAATACCAAGCACGTCGGTTTCCCTCCGTCCTTCTCTACTACGCTCTCGCTAGCATGTGACGGAGACTTCCCCTGCGGCTATAGCAGAACGTCCTGATGATGGGGGTCGAAAGTCCCACCCACCCTGTACTACTGGTCGTAGTAGATGTGGACGAAGCACTTCATTTCGGAGCCACACGCCGGACCTCGATGAGTGCCTGCACCGCGTTCCCGGCGTCCTCGGCCCGCCCAGACTGCGGCACCGTGCAAGCTCCGCAGCAGAGCGCAGGATGGCGTTGGTCCTGGGGGGTGGGGGCCCAACGGCCCTGGTCCTGACCACGGACCGAGCGCCACGTTGGAAGCAGGACAGCTGCAGGAGTGAACGAGCGAGATGAGATCTTCGATAACGGCGGCAATCGCCGCCGCCGCCGTCGGCGGGGCCGCCCTCGCCACCGCCCACCACCAGCCCACCGCAGCCGCGGCGGGATGGCCGCAGACCGGCGGGCCGATGGGTGGGATGCACCGAGTTACGTTGAACAACGAGGCCGACTACCTGACCCAGATGGTGCCCCATCACCAGGAGGCGGTCGAGGCGGCCGGCCAGTTGCAGCGTTCGGGCCGGGCCGAGATGCGCGCTCTGGGCGCTTCCATCGTCAAGACGCAGGCTGCCGAGATCGCCACCATGAAGGCATGGCTGGCCACGTGGTACCCGGGCCGCGCGGCCGCGAGTTACCGGCCGATGATGGGCGATCTGTCCAAGCTGTCGGGCGACGCACTGGATCGAACGTTTCTCGAGGACATGATCGGCCACCACATGGCAGCGGTGATGATGACGCAGCAACTACTCATGCACGGCCGCAGCCGGCACCAGGAGATCACCGGCTTCGCCCGCACCGTACGCGACACCCAGCACGCCGAGATCTTCCAGATGCAGCAGCATCTGACCGACTGGTTCGACGGGCGCTGGCGGATGCCCTACGGACCGTGAGGACGGCTACGTGGCTCCACCATCGCGCGGGCGCTCCAGCCGAACCCGCGGATCGTCCAGACCGGCGACAGCCCGCCGCGGGTCAGGCTTCCACGCCGAACTCGACCACGGCACGGCCGCGCAACCTGCCGTCGCGCAGCAGTTCCAGGGCCTTCGCGATCTCGGACAGGTCGAACCGTTCGACCTCCACACTGAGCTCCCCCGCGGCCAGGCGCTCGATCAGCGCCGGAGCCACCTCGCGAGCGCGCCGCTCGTGCCGGACCATGTTCACCGGAAGCAGCGCCACGTCGTCGAGCAGCCAGGACGGCAGATCGACCGTGACGGACGCCCCCAGCACGTAGCCGATCACGACGGCCCGGCCGCCGGGACGGACCCACCGCGAGCGCTCGACCAGTCCGCTCCCGCCGAGCGTGTCGACCAGCAGGGACGCCGAGCGTGCCGCCGCCAGCTCCGCGACCGCCTCGGCGTCGTCGGTGACCACGCCGCGGATCCCCTCGGGCACCTGAGCGAGCTGGTCGGCCCGGCCGACCACCCCGGTCACCGAGGCTCCGGCCAGCCGGGCCTGCTGGGCCACCATGGCACCCACCGCGCCGGCCGCGCCGGTCACGATGACCTCCTCGCCCGGTTCCAGGCGGGCGACGTCGTTCAGGGCGACGTACGCCGTTGTGGTCGGCACGAAGAACGACGCCGCGACCTCCGGGGGCAGCGGCGACGCCAGCGGGGTGACGGCCTTGGGCGAGACGCTGAGGCGTTCGCGCCAGCAGCCGTCGCGCAGCAGGCCGAGCGCGCCACCGCGAAGGAGCACCTGCGTGCCCGGAGCCAGCGTGTCGGCGTCCAGGACCACGCCGGCGGCCTCGACACCGCCCACGTACGGAAGCGGGGGCTTCATGCCGAAGGACCCGCCGGCGACGGTCAGGTCCAGATGCCCCAGCGCCGCCGCCCGTACCTCGACCAGCACCTCTCCGGGCTTGCGTACGGGCTCGGGCAGCTCCTCCACGACCGGCGGGGCGCCCCACTCGTGGAAGCGGGCCGCGCGCATCAGCCGCGTCCCTTGCCGGAGAAGCCCGCCGCCGAGCTCTTGGCCAGGAAGGCCAGGCTGAGCGGGTTGTAGCGGGCGGCCTGCTCGTGCTGGGGCCAGTGGCCGCACTCCTCGAACAGCTCCAGCTCCGAGCCCGCGATGGCCTCGTGCATGGCGGTGGCCTCCGGTACGTCGCCGAACGGGTTCTTGCGGCCCCAGACGATCAGCGTGGGCTGGGTGATCTTGGCCAGGTCGTCACGGCGAAGGATGTTGCGCAGGCGGGTGTCCATGTCCTGCAGGCATAGCAGATTGTCGAGGTTGGCCACGAACTCGGGCTCGTGGTAGATGGCGTGGCGCACCTCCACCAGCTCTTCGGTGGCGTCGGCCGGATCGGCCATCAGCAGCCGCAGCCGCTTGCGGGTCAGCTCCACGTCATCGCTGACCACGGCCTCGCGGGTGCTCGTCCGGATCCACTTCATGACCTCGGGGTTGGCCACGGTCCCGCCCGCGCAGAGCAGCTGCAGGCTGGCCACGCGGTCGGGGTGGTCGATCGCGGTACGCCCGCCGACCCAGCCGCCCAGCGACTCCCCCACGATGTGGGCGCGCTCGATGCCCACCGCGTCGAAATAGGCCAGCAGGTGGTCGACATAGCGCGGGATCTCGTAGGCGTAGTCGGGCTTGCCGGTGTAGCCGTGGCCCAGCATGTCGATGGCGTGGCACTCGTAGTCCGCCGCGTGCGCGGGCAGGTTGCGAGTGAACGCCTCGAGGTGGCCGCTGGTCCCGTGCAGGAACACCACGGGCTCGCCCGACCCGGCCCGGAGGCTGCGGGTGCGCACTCCTCCGGCGTCCACGTACGAGACGCTCAGGCTCAGGGGGCTCAGTTCGGTCCAGATACTCATCGTCACCTTCAGCGGTCGAGAGCGGGCTTGTCTTGGTTGATGCGGTGCACCTGGGTGTTGCTGCGGGCCGCGAGCAGGCGGCCCAGGATCGCGGCCAGCGCGACGACCGGCACGGCGACCAGCAGTTTCTTCGATGTGGACATGCTCATCTCCATGGGTCCTTGAGGGAGTCCAGGAACCCGGTGACCACCGCGTGGTAGGCGCCCGGTCGTTCCTCCTGCAGGTGGTGCGAGGCGTGGTCCATGACGTGCAGGTTCCCGCGCGGCACCATGCGGGCGAGCATGAGCGGATAGTCGGGCGTGAGGAAGGCGTCCTGCATGCCCCAGACGAACAGCGCGGGCGCCTGGATCTGGCCCAGTTCGGCGGTGAGGTCCTGCCATTCGCCGCGGGGCGAGTCCGACATGGCGGCCAGCTCCCGCTCCCCTGGGTCCAGGCTCTGCTCGTAGCGCAGGTCCAGGGTGGTCTCGGGCAGCCGGTCGCCGTCGTACCACTCCAGCCGGGTGATGAGGTCGCGCATCTTCTGCCGCGTGGGCCCCTCGCCGCCGTAGTAGGCGTCCCGGGCGGCGCGGCCGCGGCGGCCGTTCTCGGGCAGGGGCGCGAGCGGGCCGTAGAACACCGGCATGCTGCCGGTGATGACCAGGGAACGCACCCTTTCGGGGTAGCGGGCGGCCAGGCACAGCGCGATGGTGCCGCCCCAGGAGTTGCAGACGAAGTCGGCCTGCTCCACACCCAGCGAGTCCATGAGCGCGACGGTCTTGGCCGCGTGGAAGTCCCACATCGGGCCGGTGATGAGGCACTTCTCCGACTTGCCGTACTGCAGGATGTCGACGATCAGGCAGCGGCGGTCGGCGGCGAACAGCGGCGCCACCGGGCCGAAGTCGCTCCACCCGGTGCAGCCGGGGCCGCCACCGTGCAGGAAGATCGTGTCCGCCCCCGAGCCCAGGTCGAGGTAGTGGTATTTGACGCCGTCGGCGTCGGCGTACGAACCGGTGGGGGGTTCCATATCGCCTCCTTTGGTCAGTCGCCGATCTCGGCGATCTCGGCGCGGGTCCGCGTGGTGGTGTCGACGGCCACCCGTACGAGCAGCTCGCAGAGGCGGCGCATCGCTCTGACGTCGACGGTGTTCATCCCGCGGGCGAAGTCGACGTCGAACTCGGTGGAGACGACCTTCGGCATGCCCACCCGGGCGGTCGGGATCCCCCGCGCCCGCAGGATGTTGGCGTCGGTCGCGCCGCTGTTGCCGTCGATGGGCTCGTGCGGGCGCACGGCCACGCTCTCCCAGGCGCGGACGGCACTGCGGACGACCCAGTCCTCCGGCGGCGTGCGCGTGCCGGGGATGGCCAGCACCATCTCGACCGTCAGCTCCACGCCCAGCTCGGCCGACAGCCCGCGGACGTACTCCGCCAGCTCCCGCTTGGCCGCCAGCGGGGTGGTGCCGGGCGCGATCCGCAGGTCGAGGCGGATGCGGCAGGCCGCGGGCGTGACGGCCGGCATGCGCTCCCAGCCGCCGGCGATCGAGCCGATGATCCCCTGAGGCGCGGCCGTCGCGGTGCGGTGCCGCTCGGGATAGGCCGCCAGCCACCCTTCCAGGCGCGTCACCACCTTGGCGGCGGTCACGATCGGGTTCTGGTACGGCAGGCGGTGCCGGCTGCCGGCGTAGGTGTGGATCCCCGGTACGACGATCTCGAACCAGCACAGACCGACCTCTTCGTGCGCGACGAAGTCCCCCGGCTTGGCGATGACGGCGTAGTCAGGGTGCCAGCCGCGTTCGAGCAGGAAGGAGCAGCCGGCGCCCTGCCCGGTGTTCAGGCGGCCGGTGCCGTCGATGGCGTTGGTCGGCATGCCGCCCGCCCCGAAGGCGACCAGCAGGTCTCCGGCGAGCCGCGCGCCCACCGAGGCCAGGGCCTCGCCCACGACGAGGACGCAGGCCGCGTGGCCCTTGGGGTTGCTCGCGCCGAGGCCGCTGACGTAGGGGCCGTCGCACTGTGCCTCGGCCCGCATGTCGGGGCGTAGCCCGGGGCCGATCCACGGCACGTCCTGGTCCGGGTCGCCGGTGGTCAGGGTGTCGATCGGGGCGTACAGCATGAGGTCGGCGCCCGTGCCGTCGCCCCTCAGCCGGCCGACCGCGTTGGCCTGGCCGTCGTCGATGCGCTGCAGGTGCGACTCCACGCCGGCGGCGGCGAGCCGTTCGGCCAGCCGGCCGGCCAGCGGCGCCTCCCCGCCGGTGGGGCTGGGGATGGAGGTGACCTCCACCGCGGCCTTGCGCAGCCTGGCCTCGGTGATCGTGGCGAGGGCCTGGGCCACCATCCGCTCGCGCTCGTCCTCGTTCATATCGATCGGGCGGGCTCGATGATGGCCACCCCCATGCCGGTCAGCCACTCCGGCATCGGCGCGTAGGCCAGGGTCCGGCCGGGTGCGAAGCCCAGCGCCGCCGCCATGGTCAGCCAGGTACGCAGCTCCTGGCCGCCGTTGCCGGCCACCGCCTCGATCTCCGCGGTGGACAGGTCGGCGTAGCGCGCCAGCTCGCCCTTCTCCAGCGCGGCGAGGAACTCCTCATCGAACTCGGGGAAGATGGTGGGCCGGGCGGCGGTGATGATCTGCCGCCTGCGCGCGTCGTACCGCTGCCAGTCGCCCCGGCCCTCACGCCAGGCCTCCACCAGGAACTTCTCGTCCGCTCCTTCGGGGTCCTGCCAGCGGCTCGGCCACGGCAGCCGGTGCGACAGGCCGCCCGAGGCGATGACGGCGACCCGCAGCTCGTCCGGCAGCGCCGCCGCCGCGGCGGCGATGTTGCGCCCGAGCTCGACGCAGCGCCGCATGAGCGGCAGCGGCGTGGCGAACACGTTCACCACCAGCGGGATCACCGGCACGTCGAGGTCGCGCAGGAGGTACTGGATCGCGTGGCTCTGGCCGTGGTCGATCTGCAGCTTCGCCGAGATCGCCACCTCGGTGCCCGCCGCCACCAGGGATTCGGCGACGGCCTGGGCGACGGCGGGGTTGGTGCGCTGGGGTCCGGATGGCGTTCCCGACTCTCCGGAGGAGACGACCTGGTCCACCCCGAGGGTGAAGGCGGGGATCAGGTCCAGCCAGAAGCCCCGGAAGTGGTTGGAGCCGATGATGATCGCCACGTCGGGACGGGCCGCGGCGAGGGCGTCGCGGGCCGTGCCGAGCGCGTCGCGGAAGCGTTCGGCGTCGGCTTTGTGCTCGACCTGCTCCCAGTGCGTGTTCATGAGCGTCGAGTGGGACGCGCCCACGCCCAGGACGATCTCGGCCATCAGCCGGCCTGCTTCGGAGAGCGGGGCTCCTCGACGGTGAGCCCGGACGCGCGCAGCCGCTCGATGCGCTCCTCCGTGACGTCCTCGGCGAGCTTGCGCCACTGCAGGAGCGAGTCGTCGGGACGGTAGAGCCGCTCCGGCGGCGCGTCGGTCACCTCGACCATCCACTTGTCCTGGCCGGAGAACTGGCCGTGGAAGAGCCAGCGGACGGCGCCGAGATACTTGGCGTAGAAGGGCAGCGTCTTGACGCCCTTCTCGAAGTTGGCCATCGCGCCGACGTAGAGATGGTTGTCGGCGTCGACGGGCACGTAGAACTCGTAGTGGATGAAGGTCGGGTAGACGATGCGCAGCACGCCCGGCATGCTCACCGAGGCGAACCCGGGGAAGTCCTCGGCGGCGATGGCCGGGTTCACCTTGCGGTGGCTGCCCGTGTTGCCGATGTTGGCGACCTGCTTCGGCGGCTTCAGCTTGAACCACGCCTGGTTGTTCCACCGGCCGAGGCCCGGGAAGTCGGCGTCCCAGTGCTGGGCCTCCTGCACCCGGTAGATCCAGCGGCCGCGGCGTTCGATCCGCGTCTCGTTCCACACCGGCATGGCCTTGAACAGCCGCCACAGCGCGGTGCGGTGCAGGTACTTCGCGTGCCCCTCGTCATAGCCGTTCTCGCAGGCGAAGCGCCAGTTCCCCTCCCGCGCCTGGATACGCGCGCCGATCACGGCGGGGTTGTCGCGCAGCTCCTCGGGGAGCTGGTCGTCGATGGGCGGCGCGTCCTCGCCGTCGCCCACGAAGATCCACACCATGCCGAGGCGCTCCTCGACCTCGTAGGTGGGCTGGGTCACCTTCCCGCAGATCGGCGACCGCGGCCCGTCGGTGATCGCCGCCTTCAGATCGCCGGTCTCCAGGTCGAAGGTCCAGCCGTGGTACGCGCACGAGATCGTGCCGGGGAATTGCTGGTTGCCGTAGCTCAGCGGCACGCCCCGGTGCGGGCAGCGGTCCTTGAGCGCGTACGCCTTGCCGCCGTCGCGGATGACGACGATGCGCTCGCCGAGCAGGGTGATCGCCTTGGGCTTTCCCGTGATGTGCGAGGAGAACGCCACCGGATACCAGTAGCCGCGAAACCCGCTGTCCGCACCCTGGTAGTGGGGCCAGCTCGACCAGTCCTGGCGGCCGGGCAGCTTGCCCCGTCGTGACGGCCGGCGTCTGGCGACGCCCCCGCTCGCAGCCGGCGCACCCGCCTCTGCACTCATTCTCGCCTCCGCTTCCCATGGCTTGTCGGGTGGCCGCGAGGGGCGCCTTGATGCGCCGCTCGACCACGACACGCAGTTCACCACCGGCGCGGCCGGGCGGCCCAGCGGATCATCCCGCCCAGCGGACCGTGTCCCGCTGAGCGAGCCGCGTTCCGGTCAGCGGTCCGCGACCTGCGGGTTCCCGTCGCCGGGGTGTGTAGCTTCCGTGGCTTGACAGGCGACTACCGGGAGGACCCAGGTGGAATCAGCATGATCCAGACCGACATCGTGATCATCGGAGCGGGACCGACCGGGCTCTACGGCGCCTACTGCGCGGGCTTCCGCGGCTTGCGGTCCGTGGTCGTGGACGCGCTGCCTCAGGTCGGCGGGCAGATTTCGGCGCTGTACCCGGAGAAGGAAGTACGGGACGTGGCCGGCATCCCCGGCATACTCGGGCGCTCGCTGGTGGACGCGCTGACGGCCCAGGCGGCGGCCTACGACCCGGTCTACCTGCTGGGCAGGCAGGCGGTCGAGCTGCGCCGCGACGAGAGCGAGCGGCCCGTGGTGGTGCTGTCCGACGGCACGGCCGTCCACGCGCAGGCCGTCATCCTCACCTCGGGCATCGGGACGTTCACCCCGCGTCCGCTGCCGGCCGGCGAGGAATGGCTGGGCCGGGGGCTGACGTACTTCGTGCCGGACCCTTCGGAACACGCCGGCCACGATGTCGTGATCGTGGGCGGCGGGGACAGCGCGGTCGACTGGTCGCTCGCCCTCGCGCCCCTGGCCAGGTCGGTCACCCTGGTGCATCGCCGGGCCGCGTTCCGCGCGCACGCCGCGGGCGTCGAGGCCGCCCGGGGCGCGGGGGTACGCATCGTGGTCGACAGCCAGGTGGTCTCCCTGTCGGGCGGCGAGCAGGTCGAGAAGGCGCACCTGCGTACGCGGGGCGAGGCGGACCGGGCCCTGCCCGCGGACTCCGTCATCGCGGCCCTCGGCTTCATCAGCGACCTCGGCCCGCTCGCGGACTGGAACCTGGAGCTGCGCGGCAGGTCCGTCCTGGTGGACCAGCGCATGCGGACGAACCTGCCCCGCGTGTACGCGGCCGGCGACCTCACCGAGCACGCGGGCAAGGTCCGCCTGATGTCGGTGGGCTTCGGCGAGGTGGCCACCGCGGTGAACAACGCCGCCGTCGAACTCGACCCCGAACTGGCCCTCTTCCCCGGCCACTCCACGGACGCCGCCTGACCCCGTACCCCATCCAGAAGACAGGAGAGATCCATGAGCTATGTCATCGGCCCGGCCTGCATCGACGTCAACGATCGCGCGTGCGTGGACGTATGCCCCGTCGACTGCATCTACGTCGGCGGCCGCAAGAGCTACATCAACGCCGCCGAGTGCATCGACTGCGGGGCCTGCGAGCCGGAGTGCCCGGTTGAGGCGATCTTCGTCGATCGTACGGCGCGCGGCGACGAGACGCGGACGCTCTTCCTCCAGGACGCCAAGGACTTCTTCACCGAGGTGCTGGCCGGCCGCGACGAGCCGCTCGGCAACCCGGGAGGCGCCCGCAAGGTCGGCGACCTCAACGCCGACACCGCGCTGGTGACCGGCTACGACGGCTGATAACCGCGGATGTCCGGGGTGAGCGCTTCGGACATCCTCACTCATCAGCGCCCGGTGAACCGGGGCGGGCGCTTGTCCAGGAACGCCTGGAGTCCTTCGGCGGCATCGTCGGTGTGGATCAGGTTCATGACCGCCTCGCGCTCCACCTCGAGCGCCTCTTCGATCGGCAGGCCGTACCCGGCGTCCACGACGTGCTTGAGCAGGCCGATCGTCCCGGTCGGCTTGGCCGCCAGGCTCTCGGCGTGCTCGGCCACCACCCGGTCGAAGTCCTCGTCGTCGGCCACCACGTCGACCAGCCCCAGGTCGAGCGCCTCGCCGGCCGACAGGCGGGTGCCGTCGATCATCAGCCGCTTGGCCCGATGCGGGCCGAGCAGGCGCGGCAGTCGCTGGCTGCCGCCCGCCCCCGGGAACAGGCCCAGGTTCATCTCGGGGAAGCCGAACGTCGCCGAGGCCGCCAGGATGCGCAGGTCACAGCCGAGGGAGAGCTCGGCGCCGCCGCCCAGGGCGTGACCGTTCATCGCCGCGATCACCGGCTTGGGCGCCAGTTCGAGCAGGCGCTGCACCTCGATCCAGCGGCGCATCTTCACGTGGTTGGCCGTCGAGAGGTCCCGCATCACGGCGATGTCCGCCCCCGCCACGAAGAAGCGGCCGGTGCCACGGATGACGATGCAGCGGACCGCGACGTCCTTGGCCAGTCCGGGGATGATCTCCAGGAACTCCTCGATCATCGCGGGATCGACGGCGTTGGCGGGCGGCCGGTCGATGACGATCGTGGCCGTCCCTCCGTCGCGCCGTACGTCCAGGACCGGCTGGTTCATCGAGACTCCCGAGTGTCGAGACCCCGGGCTTCAGCCGCGGGGAGGAGGTCATGGTCAAGGGGGGCGGGTGTCATTCCAGGACGCCTGCGTCGCGTAGCCGGGCGAGCTCTTCCTCGTCCATGCCGAGCAGCTCCTTCAGCACCACGTCGGTGTGCTCGCCCAGCAGGGGCGCCGGCGCCGTGAGCGCTCCGGGGGTGTCGGACATGCGGACCACGATGCCCTCGTGCCGGACCGGACCCGCGATCGGGTGCTCCAGCACCGGGTAGAAGCCGCGCGCGGCCAGGTGCTCGTCGGCCTCCACCAGGTCCCGCCCGGTGGCGACGACGGCGGCGGCTATGCCCAGCCCTTGCAGCTCGGCCGCCAGTGACCGGCCGTCGTGTCGCGAGCACCAGGCCGCCAGGGCGTCGTCGATCTCGTCCTCGCGCCCGCGCCGCTCCGCCAGCCCGGCAGGCGCCAGCGCGGCCAGCTCCGGCACGCCGGCGTGCTCAGCGAGGCGCCGCCATTCCTCGTCCCCGCGTACGGCCAGCGCGATCCAGCGATCGTCGCCGCTGGTCGGGTAGACACCGTGCGGCACCATCCGCGGATGCCGGTTGGGCCGCACCACGGCACGCGGGCCTTTCAGCTCCCCTTCGGCACCCGAATCGTCGGATTCGGCTTCGGTACGGGAGCCGCCGAGCTCGGCTTCGAGTACGGCCGGTCCCATCGACGCGGCCATCGCCTCCAGCTGGGAGAGATCCACATGGCCCGCGCGACCAGCCGCGATCATGTCGAGCACGGCCAGAACGGCCGAGTTGGCGGCCACCATGTCGCCCAGCCCGAAGGTCAGCCCTTGCGGGGCTTCCCCGGGATCGGCGGTCTCGCTGGTGAGCCCGGACATCGCGGCGAGCGTGTCGGCGAAGGTCACGGCGTCCCGCCACGGCCCGCTCTGCCCGACCCCGGCCATCGACACCAGGATGACACCGGGATTCAGCTCCGCCATCCGGTCGTACGACAGCCCCCACTTGGCGAGCACGCCGGGGCTGAAGTTCTCGATGACCACGTCGCACTCGGCGACGAGCCGCCGCAGCACCTCGCGGCCCGGCTCGGTACGCAGGTTGAGCGCGACGCCGCGCTTGCCCCGGTTGAAGTTGATGAAGTAGCCGCTGTCGTCGAAGCCCGCGCCGGGGCGCAGCCTCATCGACGGCGCGAAGCGCGTGGGATCCTGCCGGTGCCGCGATTCGATCTTGATGATGTCCGCGCCGTGCTCCGCCAGGGTCTTGGTCGCGTACGGCCCGGCGAGCACCCAGGTCAGGTCCAGGACACGGACCCCCGCCAGCGGACGTCCGGTGCCCGTCGCCGCGCGGCGGCCTCGGGGCTGCGCGGTCCGCCAGGGGGCCTCGATGGTGGCGGAAAGCGGTTCGGTGAGGCGTACCGGGCGCGGAGGCTCCGGGGCGGGGAAGGGGAAGCCCACGTCCGTGACACCGTCCGGCGGCAGGCCCTCGCCCAGGACACGGGTGAAGAAGCCGCGCGCGGCGAGCTGGGGGTTGGCGGTCAGGCGCTCGGCCGTGGCGACCTCCGCCCATGGCAGTGCCCGCCCGCGTCCTTCCTCGGCCATCGACGTGGCGGAGCGCTTCGCCACGAACCTGGCCACGATCTCGTCCACGTGCTCCCGGCCCCGCCAGCGGAAGGCGGGATCGGACCACTTCTCCTCCGTCAAGTCCGCCGCCTCGCCCGACTCCGCCATCCAGGCGAGCAGATCCGTCCACATGCGGTCACTGCCGGAGTATCCGCCCGCGACATGACCGTCCGCGGCGCGGAAGACGCGGTGCGCCACGTGCTCGTACACCCCACCGTTGCGGGAGGGGTACCGGCCGGCGTGGATCCACGAGATGGCGGCCGTCTCCAGTGTGGCGGCCACCGCCTCCTGCACGGAGACGTCGATGAGCTGCCCCCGCCCGCTACGGTCGCGGGCGATGACGCCGAGCAGCGCCGCGATGGCCGCGTGCGCCCCCGCGAGCTGGGTGGCCTGCTCGCGGGGCGGCGGCTTGGGCTGCCCGCCGGGCTGCCCGCCCAGCCAGGCCATGCCGCCGGCGGCCGCGGCCACGAGGTCGTCGGCTCGCCAGGCGCTCCGGGGGCCGCTCGTGCCGAACGGCGTGACCACGACGTGGACGGCCTGCGGCCAGCGCGACGACACCGCGCCGGAGTCCGTACGCACGCCCGCGAGCTCTTCGAGCGGCCCGCTCTCGATCACCACGTCCGCCTGCTCCACGAGCCGGTCGAGCTCCTCGGCGCTCTCGGGCACGCCCACGACCCGCTTGCCCGCGTGCCAGTGCAGGGTCTCCGCGCGCGACAGCACCGGCGCGGCCGGGCGTTCGACGCGTACGACGTCGGCCCCGAGCCCCACCAGCAGCCTCGCGCCGTGAAAGGCCAGCTCGTCGGTGAGGTCCAGAATCCGCAACCTGTCCGGCATGCCGGCTCCTCCCAGTGGCAGGTATTGACGGCTCGAACGTAGGGGGCGGGATCGCCAGGGCGCGACCATCCCGGTCTGTCCAGCGGTCCGCGCGGTCAGGCGATCGCCTACCCGGTGATTCGTGGGGTCAGGCGACGCCTGTCCGGTGGCCGGTGGGGTCAGGCGATCGCTTGTCCGGTGGTCCGTGGGGTCAGGCGATCGCCGCGCCGGCGTCCCACGCGTCCGGCGGCACTCCGTCACCGCGCAGCTCACCCTTGACCACCTTCGTGGCGGCGTTGCGCGGCAGGTCGTCGAGTACGCGCACGTAACGCGGGACGGCGTGGCGCGGGAGCCGGTCGAGGCACCAGGCGTGCACCTCCGGCGCGCGTACGGCGGCTCCGGGCACGACGCTCACCGCCACCAGCACCTCCTCCTCGGTCAGCTCGGAGGGCACGCCCACCGCGGCCACGTCGAGGACGCCGGGCATCGCGGCCACCACCTGCTCCACGTCCCAGGTCGCGATGTTCTCGCCGCGCCGCCTGATGACGTCGGCGCGGCGGCCGGCGAAATGGAGGAAGCCGTCGTCATCGAGCCGGCCGCGGTCCCCCGTGGTGAACCAGCCGTCGCGCAGGACCTTCCCGGTGGCGGCGGCGTCGCCGGCGTACCCGCTGAAGATGATCGACCCTGCTCTGGGCCTCGCGGTGATCTGCCCGACCTGTCCCGCCGGAACCGGTCGGCCGTCCTCGTCCCTGATCACCACCTCGTACTCCGGGACCGGCCGGCCGGCCGAGCCCGGCCGCCGGACGCCGGCCGTGCTCACCGCCACGTCGGCCAGCTCGGTGCACGCGTACGCCTCCAGCAGCAGCACGCCGAACCGGTCCTGGAAACGCCTCGTCAGGGCTTCCGGCGCCGGTCCCCCGTAGGCGCGGCGCACCTGGTGGAGACGGTCGGACTCGGTGGCCGGAGCCCGTTCGAGGATGGCCGCCACGGCGCCCATGAAGTTGAACGCGGTGACCCCCTCCCGCCGGCAGATCTCCCAGAACCGGGAGGCGGAGAAGCGCGAGTGGGCCACCAGCGTGGCGCCGGAGATCAGGGCGGGCAGCAACCCCGCGTGCCTGACGTTGATGTGGTTCCAGGGGAACATGTTGAACAGCACGTCCCCCGCCTCGTACCCCATGTTCCGGGCCACCCGCCGGGCCTGCCGGACGCCGGCGAAGTGCGGCAGCAGCGCGCCCTTGGCCCGGCCGGTGGTGCCCGAGGTCGCCATGACGACGGCCGGATCCGCCGGTCCCGGACGCCACTCCGGCAGGCGGCGCGGCGCGGCGAGCAGGTCGTCCATGTCCACCGACCCCGCCAGCTCGGCCTGCGCCCGCTCGGTCACGAGCACCACGCGCTCCATCTGCTCGGCCAGCGCGACGAGGTCGGGATTGTCACGTACGGCGTCCGTCCCGGCGATGAGCACGCGCGCCCCCGTGGCCCCGGCGAGGTGCCGAGCCGCGGGAAGCCGGGCGTCCAGGGCCAGCGGCACCTCAACGGCACCAAGCCTGGCCAGAGCGAACATCACCTCGACCAACCGCGCACCAGGACGCAGGCACGTGACGACCCGATCGCCAGGGGAGACCAGACCCGCGAGCCCGCGCGCGACGACGGTGGCACGCGCCCGGCACTCCTCGACGCCCAGCGACGTGCCATCCTCGAACCGCACGAGCTCCGCGTCCGGCACGACAGCCGCGCGACGCTCCAGCAGGTCGAGCATCGTCTCGGGCGAGGCCGTGACATCGTCCGCGTTTTCCATGGTCTCCCTCACACTCGGCACTATGTGAGGATGTCCCATGCCTCATCCCGGGGACGACAGCGGGTCGAGGTTTCAGGGTGGGCCTCGACGAACGTGCGGAATCTCACCGGTGAGCCTCGACGAACGCGCGGATCAAGCCGAGCGCCGACAGGTCGTAGACCTCCTCCACCGCGTTGGCCGCCAGGTGGCAGATGCGGAAGCGGGCCGGCGGCGTGATGCCGAGCCGGGTGTTCTGCAGGTAGGTGTAGTTGATCAGGACGCGGTAGCGCAGGAAGCCCGGATCGGCGAAGACGCGGTCATGGTAGGTCCGGCTGGAGAACATCAGCCGGTGGAAGTCACTGAGCCTCGGGATGGCGAGCGCCTCCTGGTGGGAGCCGGGGCGGATCAGGCGGCCGCGGGCGATCAGCGGTTCGGCGCGGCGGCCGTACTCGGCGATCAGAGCGGCCCATTCACGGACGAAGGGCACATTTCCGGTGATGCTGTCGATGCCGATGGCGCAATCTGTGTCATCGGCGCTGTCGAGGGTCGCGATGACCGCGCGCACCCTGCCCGTCAGCTCGTCTCGCCGGGCTTGGTAGTCCCGTTCGAAGCCGGCCCGCACGGCGTCGGAATCGGCGCAGCGGGCCAGGAAGCCTTCGGCGTGGGAGCGGTAGGAGACGAAGCTGCGGGTGATCGGGCTCATAGCGGTGTGGGAGGTGGCCAGCATCAGCGTCATGGCCAGGCCGTCCTTGGTGTCGTGGCCCGAGCGAACATGTCGCAACATATCGAGCAGCAGCGGGGTGCTGTCGGTGTAGAAGCCGGCCAGCAGGCTGGCGGCGTCCTCGTCCAGGGCCTGGTGACGGGAGTCGTAGGGGGCGTCGTGGAGGGAGCTGTCGGGATACCAGGGGGTGAGCGGGCCGGGGTCCTTCTCCTGCTCGGCGAGCACGCGGTGCTGGGCCAGCAGCGCCCGCTGGTCGAGTACGGCGGTGGAGGGGTGGGCGCGCAGGTAGGAGCCGATGATTTCGTCGATGGCCTGCCGTACGGCCTCCGCCCAGGTGGCGGGGTCGGTCTTGACGTTGAGCCGCAGATGGGGACCCCGGCGCCAGTGCCGTAGCACGTGGGCGGCTTCGACGGTGCCCCTCAGGTGACGCAGCAGCGGGCCGACGGCGTCCAGCAGCAGATCGTCCTGGCCGGGCACGCACCACCCCTGGCTCCACGGGAGTCGTCATGGACGCTCTACTGTGGCGGTGAGCTGGAACATGTACTCGGTCACGCGCTTGCCGTCGTCGCCGTAGCGGGGGTTGTCCGCCAGGTCGGGCAGCACCTCCTCCAGCACCACCAGATCGCCGGGCTCACCGGCGGCGCGGGCCAGGTCGAACAGCAGGAAGCAGTTGGCCGCGTCCACGTACAGCGGCTTGCGTGCCTTGGTGAAAAAGCCCTTCGCCCTGTCCGCCGGGATGACCCGGGCGAAGAACCGGCGCGGGATGCCGTGCTCAGCCAGCCAACGCGCGAACCGCACCAGGTAGGCCACCTCGCCCTCCCCCTTGCGGGGGGTAGGCAGTTCCCCGGCGGGCAGCCCCCAGCGGGCGCGGGCCAGCGTGACCCGCCCGACCTCCAACCGGGGCCACCGCCACGCACCGCTCTCCTGCCCACCCAGCCGGTGTCTGTCCGTACGGGCAGCCAGGGAATGCGCGCGGCGACCGCCTGCCGGTAGACGCGCTGGTAGTGACGCGTGTCGTCGGCATCGTGGGCCGTCACGAGCACGTCCGGCGCGCCGATGTCGTAGGTGGCCTCTGCCAATGGAGCGTCCGGCAGCGGAGCGTCCCGCAGTGAGACGTCCGGCCCGGTGTTCACCTTTCGGCACCGGTCCAGCCAGATCGAGCCGCGGCTCACCGGTCGGCACCGAATCGGCAAGAACGCAGTGTGGCCCACTGGTCGGCACCGGACCGGCCAGTACCGGATGTGGCTCACCGGTCGGCACCGGATCAGCCAGAGCGTCAGTCATCGCACAGCACCACTCGCACCACGTACGGCAGCAGTTCGACCGCGGCCGCGTCGTGGTGCATGGGCACCACCACCGGCACGTGCCCGGCCGCCTGCAGCGCCTCCGCCAGGAGCTTCCACTCCGGCGGCTCCTCGCCCGCCCACCACGACGGCGCCGGATCGGCGTAGGCCGGTTGCTGCGCCTCGTCCCGCCGAGCCCGTGCCGCGGCCTGCTCCAGCTTCGCGACCTCCTCGGTGGGGGCCGTCACGCGGACCTGCCGCCAGCGGGAGATCAGGCCCGCTTCCAGCAGGGCGAGCAGCACCGGGCCGTGCCCGGCCAGGGTGACACGCGCCTGCCGCAGCCGCTCGAACCGTCGCTCGGCCGAGCCCAGACGGTAGCGGATGAAGGCGATCTCGGCGGCGTAGATCCGCCGTTCGCACTCGCTCAGGCCGTGCGGCTCCTCGTCCGCGGCATCGACGACGAATCCCTGACCGGCCAGCGTCTCGACCAGCCGTACAACCATCAGGCGGCGGTCGCCGGGAAGCGTGGCGGTCAGCTCGGCCAGGCTGTGCTCGCCGGTCAGGTAGGGGGCGAGCTTCTTGAGCAGCTCGTGCGCGTGCGCGCCTTTCAGCCAAGGTCAGGCGATCAGGTGTCCATCCCCTTCCGCAACAGCGCCCACGCGCGTGCGGCGGCGACTCGCCGGGCCGGCGCCGGCCGCTGGACGAGGGCCGCCGCGAGCATGCCGACGGCCATGACCAGGTCCTCGGGGGTGAGGTCCGGCCGGATCCGCCCGGCGTGCTGGGCCTCGGCGAGCTTGCCCGTCAGCAGGTCCGCCACGCGGTCGCGCACCGCGATGACGCGTGGGTCCGCAGGGGGCACGCTCACCATGTCGATGAACGCGGTCGAGGCGATGGCCTGCTCGGTGATCAGTGCCAGTACGTCGTCGAGAGTGGCACCCGGTTCGGCGGCCAGCGCCTCCAACGCGGTCACTCCATCCTCGAACACGGCGAGCGCGAGGCTGACGCGGTCGGGGAAGTGCCGGTACAGGCTGCCCTGGCCGACGCCGGCCGCCCGGGCGACCATGCTGAGCGGCGCGTCGTAGCCCGCGGTGGCGAACACGTCGCGGGCCGCCGCGATCAACGCCGCGCGGTTCCCGGCCGCGGCGCCGGGTCCTCTGTTCATCCGGCGTACGTCAGGCATAGCGGCAACGATAGCAACCGGACATCAGAGTCCGCCTGCTCAACTTCGACCGATCGGCTCTCTCGACATGTACGAGGTCTAACGGCTACGTTGTCACCGGACAATATTGTCCGGTTATGGCCTGCCGCCGATCTGTGCCGGTCGTCCGATCGAAAGGACCATCTCTTTGAGCACCTTTGACAACAAGGTCGCCCTGGTGACCGGAGCGGGTTCCGGGATCGGCCAGGCCATGGCGGTCGCCTTCGCCAAGGCCGGCGCCCGCGTCGTGGCCTGCGACATCGACTCCGGCAGCGCCGAGCGGACCGCCTCCGACCTCGGTGACGCGGCGATCGGCGTGGCGGCCGACATCTCCGACGAGGCCTCGGTGGCCACGCTGGTCGAGACCGCGATCAGCGCGTACGGGCGCATCGACGTGCTGTGCAACAACGCCGGAATCATGGACACCATGGCGTTGCCCGCCGACATCCCGCCCTCTCTGTGGGAGCGGGTGCTGAGCGTCAACCTGACCGGTACGTTCCTGGTCACGCACGCGGTGCTGCCGTACATGCTGAGCCAGAACGGCGGCGCGATCGTCAACACCGCTTCCGAGGCCGGCATCCGCGGCGGCACGGCCGGGGCCGCCTACACCGCCTCCAAGCATGGCGTGGTCGGCCTGACCAAGAGCGTGGCCTGGGCGTACGCCAAGGACGGCATCCGCTGCAACGCCATCCTGCCCGGCCCCACGATGACCGGCATCGCCACGAACACCACCTTCGACCCGACCGGCGCCGCACGCCTCGGCCCCGTGCTCGCCCTCGGTGAGAGCATGGCCAAGCCGGAGCAGATGGCCGACGCCGCCCTCTTCCTCGCCTCCGACGCCGCCTCGTTCATCAACGGCGCGATCGTCCCGGTGGACGGTGGCTGGTCGGCCGCCTGAGCGAACCACCTCCTCGTGATCCACAAGACGATGATGTGAGCCACGGCTGTATCGGGCTGCGGACCGTACTCAAGGTGCTGCTCGACCGGCAAGCGGGGCGTCATCGACGGTCACGAACTCCCGCCGGACCCCCTCGGGCACCGGCCCTGCTCACCTCATCGCGGTTCATCGGGGACAGTGGAGCACTAGGTCGCGGGCCATGCGGTCTATCGGGGAATGTGGGACGCCTGCGCCGTCTCGGCCAGCCGCGCGATGTGCCGGCGCTCGTCGGGGCCGATCTCGGAGGCGGGCATGCGCAGGGCGCCGCCAGTGCCGCGACCGACGTGGCTCAGGGCCGGCTTGATGCCCTCCACGGTGCCGCCCAGCGCGGCCAGCACCTCGTCGGCCCGGGCTTGGGCGGTGCGTTCCGCGAGGGGGTCCCCGCTCGCCACGGCGTCGGCCGGCATCGCGAACGGCTCGGGGAACGCCGCCGACAGCCCGGAGACGACTCCGGCGCCGCCGTGGCGGACGACCTCGGCGAGCCTGGTGCCCGCGCCCGACCACAACCGCGGCTCCGGCGGGAGCGCCGCGTGGTACTCCTCGAACCGTTCGGCCGCCAGGCCGCTCAGCTTGACCCCGGCCGGCCCGGCCTCGGCGGCGATGCCGGCGAACTCGGCGGGCTCGACGACCACGCCGGAGCGCTCACTGAACACAGGCGGCCGCCCTGGGCACCGCTCTCCTCGCCATCCACGCCGCCGGGACGACTCGATCCGCAGACCACAATCAAGCACGCGGCGACGCTGGTCTCCTGGCTAGGCGCCGCCTCCCGCCGGCAGTCGCAAGAGAAGCTTCTGTACCCAGCATCGCGGGGGGTGCTTGAGCTCCGTGTGGTGGCGGACGCCCGCCACCGCCCCTGGCCGGGCCGGCGAGCGCCGTGACGTGGGCCGGCACCTGCTGCAGGCCGGGCCGGGCGCCGGGGTCCTCAGCCAGGCAGGCCGCCGGCAACCCGGCGCGCGTTCGGCTCGAAGTCGACGTGGGCGGCGGTGTGGCCGCCAAAACCGCTCTCGGCCGTCCGACGGGTCAGTGCACGCAGAGGGCCGAGACGGTCACTTCGTAGACATACCAGGAGCTATCCGGCGCAATGAAGAGAGTGCGATCGCTCTGTGACCAGTTCGTGCAGTCACCACCCGCCGCCAGCACCGCCGCCCTGGCCTCCTGCGCGCCGTTGTGCTTGGCCACGTCCGAGGTCCGGCCCTGGCCCACCGCGCTCGCCGAACGCGGAATCGTGTAGGACATGGCGGACTGATCGGTGGCGGCGTCGGCCGCCACGGCGCCGAGACCGAGCGCCGTCACCGTGACAAGGGACGCGGCCGATGCGCGCCAAAGGAGCCCTCTCCTGCGGCGGCCCGTGCGAGATTCCATCTGGCCTCTCCATTTCGTCGGACGTATGGGGATCGCGGCGCTTGGCGCGCCGCGACGTCAACGTAGATCCGTAATCGCAGCCACGCCAGATTCCGTTGGCCGCCGCCGCATTGGCCCACGATGCGGCGTCCGGTGGGCTGAAAGTTTCACGAAAGTGAAAACGACTCGCTGCGGCAGAAGACCGGGGGCGTCGTGGAAGTGACCTGCGAGCAGGACGACATGATGCGCGTGTGAGCCGGCGCCTACTACCGACGTGCGCGCCGCTAGTTCGTGCCCCTGCTGAAGCCGCGCCACAAGCAACCGCCCAACCAGGCGGTCCAATGCGTCGGTTTCCTGGCCTTCCGGCTGCCCGAGGATCCGCGCCGCGGTCGCCAAAGCACCGGCCAGCACTCTTGCCGACCCCGAGCGCCTCCTCGATCATCTGCTCACCAATGCGACCCGAATCGGCAACCCGGGTAGCGCCGCTAAGCACCCGGGTCCCCGCCGACGGGGTGCAGCCCTGTGCGACTGGCCGCAGGCCCCTGGGCGAGCGAAGACGCCAAGAGCGTGGGTTCCGGGCCTCAGGTCCGCAGGGTAAGGCAGTCTCACCGCCGCGCTGCTGCCGGGGTACGGCGTGCTGTCGGAGTCATATCCGTCACCAGTGCCTGAAGGGAATTCTTGGCTGCTCAGCCCAGGCCCTGGCGTACCCCTCCTCCGGGCCCCAGGCGCCGAGTCGAAGAGTTCCATCGGGGGCGAACTGACGAGACCCCACGGCGCCGAAGGCAGGCAGCAAATCGTCATCAGCTCGCCGGTAGCGGCAGCCAGC
This sequence comes from Nonomuraea aurantiaca, assembly GCF_020215705.1. GTDB lineage: Bacteria > Actinomycetota > Actinomycetes > Streptosporangiales > Streptosporangiaceae > Nonomuraea > Nonomuraea aurantiaca. The sequence goes on from NZ_JAIWNB010000004.1 coordinate 24,883, forward strand.
GGTGTCCCGTCCTCGGCAAGCACATCAAGGAGGAAATCGGCTCGTCCCGATGCCTGCGATCGATTCGAGCTTTGTTGAAGTCTGGGGCGGCCTGGACCGTCTTCTGTAGAGTCAGCGCCCGTCATCGTACGACCCGGCCGAGGGAGAGCGATGCGGGTCGAGTTCCGGCTGTTGGGCGAGGTGTGCGCCCGTGTGGACGGCAGATCGGTCGATATCGGCCCGGCGCGGCAGCGCTATGTGCTGGCGGTGCTGCTGGCGGAGGCCAATCACCCGATGTCCATGGATCAGCTCGCCGAGCGGGTCTGGGGTGAGGACCGGCCGCCGCAGGCCGCGGGTACGTTGCGGAGTTATCTGTCGCGGTTACGGGCCGCTGTGCCGGTGGTCGAGGAGTGGGGCATCCGGCGTCGTTCCGGCGGCTATCTGCTTGAGGTCGACGAGGCGGCCGTGGATCTGCATCTGTTCCGCCGGCTGCTGGCGCAGGCGCGGGGCAGCCGGGACGGCGTGGAGCCGGTGGCGCTGTATGAGCGGGCGCTGGCGTTGTGGCGTGGCGAGGTGTTCGCCGACCTGGACACACCCTGGTTGATGGCGCTGAGGCACACGCTGCAGGCCGAGCGGTTCGCCGCGCAGTTGGACTATCACGACCTCCGGCTCCGGCGCGGTGAAGACGCCACGTTGCTCGTCGACCTCGCGACGCTGGCGGCCGCGCATCCGCTGGATGAGCGGCTGGCCGGTCAGCTCATGATCGCGCTGTACCGCAGTGGCCGCCAGGCCGACGCCTTGGCATGCTATGCGCAGATCCGGCGCGAGTTGGCCGAGGCGTTGGGGACCGATCCCGGCCCTGCTCTCCAGGGGCTCCAGCAGCAGATCCTGGCCGCCGACCCCGTGCTCGCCCCGGCGGCGGTGGACGTCGCTGTGGCAGCGCGCGGCGTCGTACTGGTGCCGCAGACCCTGCCGGCGGCGCCGCCGTTGTTCGTCGGCCGGGACCGCGAACTGGCGGGGCTCGATGAGGCGCTGGCCGTTCAGCTGACGACGGACACGGTGCGGATCGTCACGATCGGCGGCTGCGGTGGCATCGGCAAGACCTGGCTCGCTCTGCACTGGGCGCACCGGAACACGGACGCGTTCGCCGACGGGCAGTTGTACGTGAACCTGCGTGGCTTCGACCCCTGCGACGCGACGATGTCGGCGGCGGTGGCGGTGCGAACCTTGCTGGGCGCCCTTGGCTGCGATCCGGCGGCCATTCCGCCGATGCTGGACGCGCAGGTCGCGCTGTATCGCAGTCTGGTGTCCGGCAAGCGGATGCTGATCGTTCTGGACAATGCCCGCGACACCGCGCAGGTGGCGCCTCTGCTGCCGGGGAGTTCGTCCTGTTTCGTGCTGGTGACCAGCCGCCAGGAGCTGGCCGGCCTGATGGCCGGTTACGGTGCCCGTCCGATCACGTTGCCCCCTCTCGGTCAGGCCGAGGCGCGCCGGCTCTTCACCCGTCATGTGGGCAGCCGGCGGGCCGAGGCAGAGCCTGCGGCAGTGGCCGGCCTGCTGGAGCTGTGCGCGGGGCTGCCGCTCGCGCTGAGCATCATCGCGGCCCGGGCGAAGGTCCGCCCGGACTTCCCGCTGTGGGCCCTGGCCGAGAATCTGGGCAGGGACTCGGCACGGTTGGACGCCCTGGACGGGGGAGAGCCGGCCGCGGACCTCAAGGCGGTGTTCTCCTGGTCTTATCGCACCTTGTCGGCACCGGCGGCCAGACTGTTTCGGTTATTGGGCATTCACCCTGGTCCGGACGCCGACGAGGAGGCGGCGGCCAGCCTGGCCGGGCTGGAGCATGCTCAGGCGCGACGGCTGTTGACGGAGCTGACGCGGGCGCACCTGCTCATCGAGCACCGGCCGGGACGCTACACCTTCCATGATCTGCTGCGCGCCTACGCCGCGGAGCAGGCTCGCACGCGCGATGCGCAGGCCGCCCGGCGCGCCGCGTCGCACCGCGTACTGGACCACTATGTGCACACCGCTCACACGGCCATGCTGCTGCTCTATCCGCACCGCCATCCGATCACCCTGTCCGCGCCGCAGGACGGAGTGCGCCCGACGGTCCTGACCGACCCGCGGCAGGCGATGGCCTGGTTCACCGCCGAGCACGCGGTGCTGATCGCGGCCGTGCGCCAGGCCGCCGACCTGGGATTCGGCACCCTCACCTGGCAGCTGGCCTGGGCCTTGGTCACCTATTTCGACCACCAGGGACATTGGCAGGACCTTCTCGCCACCCAGCAGACCGCGCTGAACGCCACGCAGCGGCTCGGCGATCGACTCGGCCAGGCCCACGCCCACAGCGGACTCGTCCGGGCCTACACCCGGCTGGGCCGCCATGACGACGTCCGCGCCCACGTCGAGCAGACGCTCACCCTCTTCACCGTGCTCGGTGACCGGGTCGGCCTGGCCAACGCCCACCGCGGCGTCGCCTCGCTCCTGGAGACCCACAGCGGGTATCGAGAGGCGCTCGACCATGCAGAACAGGCCCGCGATCTCTATCAGCAGGCCGGCCATCGGGCCGGACTCGCGCACGCGCTCAACGCGATCGGCTGGTACCACACCCTGTTGGGCCACCACGACCAGGCCCTGATCCACTGCGAGCAAGCCCTGGACCTGCACCTCGAGCTCGGCCATCAGCACGGGCAGGCCACCACCTGGGACAGTCTCGGACACGCGCACCTGCATCTCGGCCATCACGCCCAAGCCGCCGCCTGCTACGAGCAGGCCCTGAAACTGTTCCGTGAGGTCGCCGACCGCTACAACGAGGCCGCCACCCTCGTCCGCCTCGGCGACGCCCACCACGCCGCCGGCCACGACCGGCCGACCGGCCATGCCTGGCGGCACGCACTGGAGATCTTCGAGCAGCTCGGCCACGCCGACGCCGACCGGATCCGCGCCAAGATCCACGATCAACTGGATCGGTAGCGCCGACGGCGCAGCGGCGAGTCCAGCACCCGCAACGAACCCACAACGCTTTCACAACGCCGGTCAGACATGCTGAGCCGGTGCGAGCGCAAGGCCGGGCGCCCATACGGAGCTGAGTACCTCGCATACCGCTGAATGGAGAACTCGGTGCTTTGTGTATCCAGGATGATTCGGCGCGGCTCCACGGCGTGAGCGCCGAGCATCTCCAGGTGCTCGCCGATACCGACGCAGAACTTCCTCCGATGCCCGGTCACGGAGACCTCATTGACGCGCCAGGAAGACATCAAGGCGACACCGGGGCGACGACACAGACGCGCGTCACCGGCAACCGAAAGAAGGTCGAGGTGATGAAGAGCGAGCCTTGAAACGGCAACCGCAGAAATGGCGTTCAGCGGAGGCTGTTTCCCGGGATTTCCGTGGCCGCGAACAGAGAAGCAGCGAAGATACAAGAGCGCAGCAGGTCTACCCACTCGCAAGAATTTCTGCGCCACTTCACGGACGGCCGGAAATCGCCGGAAGGTGGCAGTAGGTCATCTGCCTGGCGCCGGAGACGGCACTTCCGATGACAAGCGGCAAATCTTGCCCGCACATCAGCGTCCTTCCCCCGTGGGGATACAGGCGCACCAATATGCCATGTCCTCACGCCTTTCTGTTCCCGATAGGAGAACCATGCGGACCAAACTGTCGAGGATACTCGTCGGAGCCCTGATCGTCGCGGCAGGAACTGCGAGCGGGGTGCCGGCGGCATCGGCGACCGCCTCCGCCCTCCCCTGCTCGGTCTACGCGGATCCCCCCTTCGCCTATGGCGTCGGCGAGATCCGTGGAATCGGCGGTTCGACGGGCTGCGGGGAGTCCAGTATCGAGGCACGCCTCTACCAGGACAAGGTCGGGCTCGACGCTCTGGTGGCGACCGGCTCGGGGTCAAACCCGATCAGGGTCTACGGCAGTTGCAACTGGGGCCACGGTAGCTACTACACCCAAACCCGCAGCCGGGGCGGCACGGTGGAGTCCGGGCGCGTGACGCTCTGCTAAAAGCATCCTGAATGGGAGTGAGGACCTTCGGACGTGGGCTCGTCACCACCCCCGAAGGTCCTCGCGCCCAGGGATAGGTTGTGAGTTCCTCGATCATGGCGTGGCCAAAGTGGCCGTGCGGTCCTCGTCGTCGTCCAGGGCGATGATGACGAAACTGGAGCGCTGATCGGCGAGGCGGACGAGTTGCGCGCTCAGCCCGGCCCATCTGCCGCCGTGCCGGGAGATCCGCCGGCCTGCGTGCTCGCGGACGCCGAGGGCCCACGCGTAGTCGAGCCGCGTGCCGTCGTCCAGGTGGCCGGCCAGGTGCACGAGCCGGTCGGCGTTGGAGATGGTCACATGGCTCGGCTCCATCCTCATGACGCCGGAGCGGGTTCCTGATCGCCGTTTCCCAGAGGACCGAAGCGCCATTCGCCTTCGCCGAGCAGCTCGAGTTTGTGGGTGTGGTGCTGCTCGACCGTCGTGCGGTGGCTGACGCTGACGACGATGGTGTCGGGCAGCTCTGACCGCACCAGTTGATAGAGAATGAACTCCAGGCCCTCGTCCAACGCCGAGGTCGACTCGTCGAGGAACACCACCTTCGGCTTCGTCAACAGGAGTCGGGCGAACGCGATCCGCTGCTGTTCTCCTGGGGAAAGCACCTTGGCCCAGTCGTGAACCTCGTCGAACCGGTCCCCGAGGTGCGGCAGCGCGACCTTCTGCAGCGTGCTGCGCAGGATCTCGTCATCGACGGTGCCTTCATCGCCGGGATATGTGACGACTGCACGTAGGTCGCCCAGCGGTACGTAGGGCAGCTGTGACAGGAACATCGTCTCGTTGGGTCCGCACGGTCGGGTCAGTGTGCCGGTGGTGAACGGCCACAACTCGGCGAGGCTGCGCAACAGCGTGGTCTTGCCGCTGCCGGATGGCCCGGTGACGACCAAGCTGTCACCCACTTCGAGCCGCATGTCGAGCGGATTGATCAACTGCCGTCCATCGGGGGTGCGGACCTCGACGGCATCGAGCTGAACCGTCCCGTCGACGCAGGGCAGCGTCGTCACCTCCGGCAGTGCCCTGGCCTCTTCGTTGGCGACGACCAGACCGTGAAGTCGGATGATCGCCGCCCGGTACCCGGCGAAGGTGTCGTAGGCGTTCCGGAAGAACGAGAGGCCGTTCTGGATCTCGTTGAACGCCGCCGCCGACTGGGTGAGATCGCCGAGGCGGATCTCGGCGGCGAACAGGCGCGGCGCCTGCAGCAGATACGGGAGGGGCACGATGCTCTGGCTGATCGAGTAGTTCCAGGCGTTGAAGCCGATGGTCCTGTTCAGATACCGCTTGTAGTTGGCGACAACGGGGATGAACAGGCGCCGCAGCCCTGAGCGCTCCGCGCGCTCGCCGCGGTAGAACGCGACCGCCTCCGCCGCATCGCGCAGGCGCACCAGGGCGTAACGGAACGCCGCGTTGAACTTCTCATTTCGGAAAGCCAGCCAGATGATCGGCTTGCCGATCCAGAAGGCGATTACGGAGGCGATGAGGACGTAGACCAGCCCGATCCAGAACATCGCCCTGGGGATCTCTTGCCCGAAGACGGAAAGCGTACCCGAGAGACTCCACAGGATCGCCGTGAACGACACGATCGAGGTGACCGCGGAGATCGCGCCGAACAACAGCGTGTTCGGCGTCCCCCCGTTGCTCGGAAGGTTGGGCAGAGGTCCGTATCCGGCGGTGACCAGGTCGATGTCGGACTGAATACGCTGGTCCGGGTTGTCGATGGTGTTGTCGATGAATCGCAACCGGTAGTAGGCCCTACCGTCGAGCCAGTCTCCGGTCAGTCTGTCAGTGAGCCAGACGCGCCAGGCCAACACGAACCGCTGGAGCAGGAACAGATCCAGCAGCAGCCGGGCGATGTGTATCGCCGCCAGGACGCAGAAGACCCACAGGGACATCCAGAAGCCGTGCTCGCCGGAGTCTTTCACCGGAGTGTTGTTGACGGCGATGCCCTGAACCGCGACTTGGAGGCTGGACAGCATGTCGTTGCCTTGATAGCTCAACAGCACGTTCAACCGGACACCGGTCACCACCGACAGCAAAATGGCGCCGAGCCGGAGCCAGACCTTGACGCTCCCTGGACTGGTGAAGTACGCGCCGGTGATGCGCCAGAACTGCCTGCCCCACGTCGTGAAGAGGCCGATCAGCACGAGGACCGCCAATGTGCAGACCACAGCGATCGCCCAGGCTCTGGCGATCCACATAAGTGATGTCCAGACCTCAGAGCCCCAGTCGAGCGACGGGGTGAACAACTCCATTCCGGCAACGTATAGGCACAGAGTGTGACGAGTGCCTTTGGGAGAACTCAACTCGCGGGAGGGAGTCAGTCGGGTCGCCATGCTTCGACGGCGACCCCCGGCGGGCGCCGGTCCAGCCCGCGAATCACGTCCCCAGACTGGCCGCTGATCACCTGGACGGAGGCGGAGCGCGCGAAGGGACAGGCATGGGGGCTGAAGACCATCGAGTCCTTCCACACGCACGGCACTCCCCCCTGGCCTGAGGGATACGCCCTATGCGCCCCGGTGTGGGCTGGTTTCGGTATCTTGCGTAGTTCAGGACCGACCGAACCACCCGCTACAGAAGGGACGGCACGTGCTCGACGATGCCGGTCTCCAGGCGCTCCGCGAGGCGGCCCGCCTATCCCCGGGCAACCTCCCCCTGCGGCAGCACCTGGCCGGGCAGCTCCTGGCCATGGGGTATCTCGGCGAGGCCGAGGCCGAATACCGCGCCGCGCTCGTGCTCGCGCCCAAGGACGCGGGCATCATGGCCGGGCTGGCGGAGGCCTTCGTCCGGCAGAGCGCCTATGGGGCCGCGCTGGCCGCGCTCGAGCCGTTGCTGGCCTCGCCCGGCTACCCGCCCAAGGTGGGTGTGCTGGCGGCTCGGGCGCTGCTCGGCGAGGGGGACACGGCACGGGCGGGCTACCGCTACCACGAGGCGGTCTCCCGCGACCCGTCCGTGGCAGACGCCGACCTGGCCGCCCGGCTGTCGGCCCCGCCCGCCCCACCATACGGTGCACCGGCACCTCCCGCCGGGCACGCCTACGCCGCACCGGCGTCCGCGTCGGCGCCTACGCCGGTGGATGGGGCCACTGCCGAGGTCGAGCGCTCCCGGCTCAACTTCGCCGACGTGGCCGGCATGGAGGCGGTCAAGGAGTCGCTGCGGGTCAAGCTCCTGCTGCCGATCCAGCAGCCGGACCTGTTCGCCGCGTACGGCAAGCGCGCCGGTGGCGGGGTGCTGCTGTACGGCCCGCCGGGTGCGGGCAAGACGCACCTGGCCAGGGCAGCCGCCGGAGAGCTCGGCGCGTCGTTCGTCAACGTGGGCCTGGCCGACATCCTGGACATGTACATCGGCTCCAGCGAGCGCAACCTGCGGGCCACGTTCGAGCTGGCCCGGCGCAACCGGCCGTGCGTGCTGTTCTTCGACGAGGTCGACGCGCTGGCCGCCCGCCGCTCGGACATGCGCCAGGCGCACACGCGGCAGCTGGTCAACCAGTTCCTGGCCGAGCTCGACGGCGTGGACCAGAACGCCAACGAGGGGGTCCTGGTGCTGGCGGCCACGAACGCCCCCTGGTACGTGGACGTGGCCTTCCGCCGTCCCGGCCGGTTGGACCAGCCGGTGTTCGTCCCGCCGCCCGACCCGGCGGCCCGCGCGGCCATCCTGCGCCTGCTGTGCCGCGACAAGCCCCTGGCCGAGATGGACTTCGACGCGGTCGCGCGGGTCACCGACCATTTCGTCGGCGCCGATCTGAAGGGCGTGGTGGACCGGGCGGTGGAGGTCAAGCTCCAGCAGTCGATCAGCGCGGGCCGTCCCATCCCGCTGTCGACGCCCGACCTGCTGGCCGCGGCTCAGAGCGTACGGCCGACCGCGGTCCGCGAATGGATGGCCACCGCGCGCAACTATGTGATGCACTCCAACGACTCCGGCGCCTGGGACGAGCTGCTGCCCTGGGTCAAAGCCAAGTGGTGACCACCGCCGATCCGGTACAGCGGGCGCGAACCCTGCTGGGGATGCGCCGTCCGGCCGAGGCCGAGCGGGAACTGCGCGGCGCGCTCGCGCGGGAACCGCAGCACATCACCGCCCACGCCTTCCTGGCGCTCGCCCTCGCCCAGCAGGGCGTCGTGACCGAGGCGGTCGCGGAGGCGCATGAGGCGATCCGGCTGGCGCCCGACCAGTGGCTCACGCACTACGTGGCCGGACAGGTACATCATCTGGCCGGCCGGCCCGACGACGCGCTGGCCGCCCTCCACGTGGCCCTCGAGCTCGAGCCCGAGTACGCCCCGATCTGGGAGCTGCTGGCCCGCGTCCACGTGTTCAAGGGTCAGTGGACCCAGGCGGCCGAGGCGGCGCGGCGCGGGCTGGCCGTCGATCCGCAGGAGTCCGACCTGGTGAGCCTGCTGGCGGTGGCTCTCACCGAGCTCGGGGAGGCGGAGCAGGCCACGGCCGCCGCCGCGCACGCCGTGGGACTGGACCCGGAGAGCGCCACCGCGCACCTGGCGTACGGCCGGGCGGCACTGGCCTTCGGCGATCCCCGGCGGGCGGCGGACGCCTTCCGCGAGGTGCTCCGCCTCTCCCCCGGCTTCGACCAGGCCAGGGATCTCCTCGTGACGGCGCTGAAGCAGCGCAATCCGCTCTACCGGCGGCTCGCGCGGCTGCGGGGCGGGCTCCGCGGCGGCCGCCTGGTGTTCCTGCTGCCCGTGGTCCCGCCGCTCGTCGTGGTCTTCATCCTCATCGCGGTCCTGCACTGGGCCGCCTGGGTCGCCGAGGCGTGGACCACGCTGCGGCTGGCCCGTGCCAAGGCCACCCGGCTGCTCTTCGAGGGCGCCGAGGCCCGCGTGGCCGTGCTGTGCTGCGGCCTGGTTGCCGTGGGCGCGGCGGTGCTCGTGCTGGGCGCGGCGCTCGGCCAGGAGACGGTCGGCACCGCGGGCGTGGCCGTCATGGCCCTGGTCACCGCGGTCCAGGAAGCCGTGCACACCGGCTCGGCGCGCGGGCGGGCGATCCTGTACGGCTGGACGGTCCTGCTCGTCCTGGCCATCGTCACGGCGACGATCCTGGCCGCGACGGGCGCGGTGCTGCTGAGCGTGTACGCGGGGCTGGCCACGATCTGGGTGGCGGCAGGCGTACGGCGCGCAGTCGGCCACCACAGCTAGCGCCTACTCCCGCAGGGCGGAGCTGAGCCCGGTGATGGCCGTGATCAGGTTGTCCCCCAGCCGCCGCCAGGACCGCTCGGCGGTGCCGGGGTCGGCCCGGCGGTCGGCCAGGTCGGCTTCCAGCTCGGCGCTCATGTGGACGATGAGCTGCCGGATCATCGCGCCACGCTGCGCGGAGAGCTCGGGATCGGCGGTCCGCCCGTGCGGCTGGCCGAGCTCTTCCAGGCGGCGGAACGACGGCATGTTCAGGTGTGCCTGGATCGTGTACTCGCGCAGGCTGGGCTCCACGACGGCCTGCGCCAGGAACCGGGCGTACCAGGACGGCGTGCCCACGTCGATGTGATGCTCGATGCTCGGCAGGACGAGGCAGGTGGCCCAGTCCCGCAGGGACATCTCGCCTGACTCGCTCAGCGCGGCCACCATCGCGACGCGGTGCTTCTCGATGGCGGCCATGTGCCGGGCCAGGATCGCGTGGATGAGCTCGTCACGGGTGCTGAAGTGATATTGCACCACCGACTTGTTACGCTGGCCCGCCGCCTCGCCGATCTTCCTGATCGACACGTTCGCGAACCCGTGCTCCGCGTAGAGCCGCTCCGCGGTGTGCATCAGTTTGTCCCTGGCGACCGCGGAGCGGGGCGAGATCGTGGCGGCCGTCTCGGAGAGCGTCATCTCGCACTGACCTTCATGACCGTTGCCCGACCTCGCTCTGGTTCACCGCGCTCTGGTCGCGGTCCCTGCCTCCACCGGGGCCAGGTTACCCGTATCGCGGCCGCCAGGGATGAACGCGGCGATCAGGAACGCGGCCAGCGCCGCGCCACCGCCGATGAGGATGGCGACCCGGAAACCGGTGGGGGACGGCAGTTCGGCGGGGCCGAAGCGGATGACCAGGTTGGCCAGCACGACCGAGATCACCGCGCTGGAGGTGGAGGTGCCGATCGAGCGCATGAGGGCGTTCAGCCCGTTGGCCGCGCCGGTCTCCGACGCCGGGACGGCCGACATGATCAGCGCGGGCATCGCGGCGTACGCGATGCCGACCCCGGCGCTGATGACGCAGGTGAACACGACGATCTGCCAGACCCCGCCCATGAGCACGATGCCCAGGAAGTAGCCGATGGCGATCACGAGCGAGCCCGTCATCAGCGACACCTTCGGGCCCCGCGCGGCCGACAGCCGGGCAGCGAGCGGCGAGGTGGCCATCATCACCAGGCCGCCCGGCGCCATGCACAGGCCGATCACCAGCAACGACTGGCCGAGGCCGTATCCCGTGGCCTCCGGCATCCCCAGCACCTGCGGCAGCACCAGCGACATCGCGAACATCGAGAAGCCGACCATGATGGAGGCCAGATTCGTCACCAGCACCCGGCGGCGGGCGGTGATCCGCAGGTCCACCAGCGGCCGCCGCGCGCGCAGCTCCCACACACCCCACAGCAGCAGGATGACCACGGCGGCGGCGAACAGCCCCAGGACGGTGCCGCTCGTCCAGCCCCAGTCGCCGCCCTTGGAGATCCCCAGCAGCAGGCACACCAGTCCGGCCGTCAGCCCGACCGCGCCCAGCACGTCGAAGCGGCCGCCGGTGCGCAGCGGCGACTCCGGCACGACGGCCAGGACCAGCCCGGCCACCACGGCGCCGAGCGCCGCCGAGACCCAGAACAGCACGTGCCAGCCGATGTGCTCGGCGAGCAGGGCGGCGCTCGGCAGACCCAGCGCGCCGCCCACGCCCAGCGAGGAGCTCATCAGGCCGATCGCCGCGCCGAGCTTCTCGCGAGGCAGTTCGTCACGCATGATGCTGATGCCCAGCGGGATGACGCCGGCGGCCGCGCCCTGAAGGGCCCGGCCCACGATCATCGGGGGCAGCGAGTCGCTGAGCGCGCAGATGACCGACCCGGCCACCAGCAGCCCGAGGCAGAGCACGAGGATCAGCCGCTTGCCGTACATGTCCCCCAGACCCCCGAACACCGGGGTGGCCACCGCGCCGGCCAGCAGGGTCGCGGTGATGGCCCAGGAGGTGTTGGACGGAGTGGCGTGCAGCAGGGCCGGCAGCTGCGGGACCAGCGGAATGACCAAGGTCTGCATGAGCGCGACCACGATGCCGGCGAACGCCAGCACCGCCACCGTCAGGCCGCCGCGTGGCGCCCGCACCTCGGTCCCAGGGACCAGCGTCGTCATCGACGTCCTGTCTCGATCGTTGCGATATGGGGCTCTGTGACCAGTCCCCCTTGTACGCCGCGCTCACGCCCGCGTCCTGTCTGCGGGTACGCGAAGATCGCGCGGCGGCCCTCCTCACCGTAAGGCGCTCGCCTCAATAGAGTCAAGCAGTTGACTTAATCAAGGCGATCCCTCTACGGTGCTCCCACGACCGTGCGGAGGTAAGGGTGACCACGACCAAGCCCGAGCGTGGCGGCGAGACCCGTGAGCTGCTCGTGACGACGGCCGAGCGGCTGTTCGCCGAGCACGGGGTCGCGGCGGTGTCCAACCGCCAGGTCAGCGAGGCGGCCGGGCAGGCCAACAACTCCGCGGTCGGCTACCACATCGGCACGAAGGCCGATCTCGTGCTCGCGATCGTCCGGCGGCACGCCGCGCCGATGGAGCGGCGACGCGCCGAGATGCTCACGACGGTCACGGATTCGGCCGGGCTGCACGAGTGGATCGCCTGCCTCGTACGCCCCGTCACCGAACACCTCGCCGACCTGGGCACCCCGACCTGGTACGCCCGGTTCGCCGCCCAGGTCACCACCGACCCCGCCTTCCGCAAGCTCGTCACCGACGACACGATCACGTCCTCGTCGCTGCGGCAGACCCTCGACGGGGTCGCCCGGCTCCTCCCCGACCTGCCCGAACAGGTACGGGAGGAGCGCAAAGACATGGTCCGGCATCTGCTGGTGCACATGTGCGCCGAGCGGGAACGCGCGCTGCACGAGGGCACGGCCACCCCGCACGCGACCTGGGACGCCGCCGCGACGGGGATGATCGACGCGATCACCGGCCTGTGGCTGGCCCCGGTCAGCGGCGTTCCCTGACAGCCGCTGTCACTCCACGACCCGGATGGCCGAGGCGGGGCACCCCGCGGCCGCGGCGCGCACCGCCTCGTGCTGGGCGGGCGGGGGAGCCTCGTCCAGCACGACGACGACGCCGTCCTCCTCGCGCTGGTCGAAGACCTGGTCGGCGGTCATCACGCACATCCCGCTGGCGCAACACAGGTCCTGGTCGGCGATCACCTTCATGACGGGCCCTCCAGTCACCACGTGACCCAGACGTCCTGCAGCCCGCCGGAGATCCCTCCGGTACGGAGCTTGAGGTCGTCGGGCGTGTCCCGCAGTCGCAGGCTCGGCAGCCGCTGGGCCAGCGTGCCCAGCACGACCTGCAGCTCCATCCTGGCCAGAGGCTGGCCGATGCAGAAGTGCGGTCCGGCGCCGAAGGTGAGGTGCTGGTTGGCCTGCCGGCGCGGGTCGAACCGCTCGGGCTCGGGGAACTTGCGCGGGTCCCGGTTGGCCGAGGGCGCGCTGGGGATCAGCGTCGTCCCCGCCGGCACGGTCACGCCGCTCAGCTCGACGTCCTCGGTGATGAACCTGGGCACGCCGATCGCCGAGAGCGTGCTGTCCATGCGGAGGACCTCCTCGACCGTGCCCTGGATCAGCTCGGGGTCGTCGATCACCGCCTCGAAGCGCTCCCGCTCGGCGAGCACCATCGCCATCATGATGGCGATCATGTTCGACGTGGTCTCGTGCCCGGCCAGCAGCAGCCCGCGCACGGTGGCGATCAGCTCGGCGTGGCTGAGGCGGCCGTCCTCGCTGTCGGTGATCTGCGTCAGCTCGCTGAGCAGGTCGTCGCCCGGGTTCGCCCGGTTGCGGTCGATCAGGTCGGAGACGTAGGCGTTGAAGTCCTCGTACGCCTGGTCGACCTCCTCCTGGGTGTTACGCGTGAGGGTCAGCATGGTGCTCGACCAGTGGGCGAACTTGTCCTGGTCCTCGCTGGGCGCGCCGACCAGCGCGCAGATGACGCGCACCGGAAGCGGCAGTCCGAGACCGGCCGACAGGTTCGCCGGGGAGCCCTTGGCCACGAGGCCGTCCACCAGATCGTCGGCCATCGCCTGGATCCTGGGGCGCCACACCTCCATCCGCCGGACCGTGAACCAGCGGCTGAGCAGCCGCCGCCACCGCAGGTGCCCCTCCCCCTCGCTGATGTTCTCGCTGCCCATCCTGCGCCGGCTGAACAGGCCGCCGTCCTTCGTGGTGGACATCCGCGCGGCGCCCTCCCGGGCGAGGTTGCGGCTGAACCGCGGGTCCGAGATCACCGCCCGGGCGTCTTCGTAGCGGGTCACCAGCCCGGCCACGTCGCCGCTGGGCAGCCTGACGTGCGCGACAGGGCACTGCTCGCGCAGCTCCGCCAGCTCCGCAGGGGGCTCCAGAGCCGTGGCCCGGGTGAAGGGATAATCGGGGATAGCCTCAGCAGTCATCGTGCCCTCCAGATCGGGAAGCTGATCGAACTCACCTTAAGTCGGCTGCTTTATTAAGGCAACCTCCTTGAAATGGCCCTCGGATGTCCTTCCGGGCCGCCTTCGGTGCATAACGGGCGACGGGCGACCGTCGGGCGCGGGGCCGTCGCGGAGCGTCGTGTGGGAGCTAGGCTCAATAGATCGGAAATGTGGGAGAGAAGGGACCCGATCATCGTCAACGACTACTTTCCCTCGTCCGAGGGCCCGCGGCAGGCGCGCCGGCGCGTCACTGAGGCGGCGATCCTGAGCAGCCACGACCAGAGCCGGGCCGACATCGCCCAGTGGACCTGCCCGCACGGGCAGCACGCCGGGCACGGCTGCGTCACCTGCTACGAGGTCTCGGCCGACGCCGATCCGGCGTTGCCGTTGTGGGAGGTCGCGGTCTGGTTCACCTCGGCGCGGCCGATCCCGATCAGGACCCTGCACGACGTGCACCGCCACGGCCGCCGCTTCGCGCTGGACCAGCCGTCGACCCCGCTGGTCTACCTCCTGAGCGGGCAGATACGCGCCGAGCTGGGCACGGAGGCGGTGGCGGGCATGGTCGGGTTCCTGCTGCAGAACCAGCACATCGTCGACGAGTTCATCGTCACGGAGATCCGCGCCGTCCACTCCTGAGGCCCGCATGGGTAGGGGACTACTCATGTGCCGCCGCCCATTCCACCTCACTCTTGGCTGAAAGGCACAAGAAAGAGAGGGGACGCGATGGCTGTCACGCGAATCGACTGGCATTGGTTCTCCGCCGGGGGAAACGGTTACCACACGGTCGATGTCAACCTTCCCCCGGCGCTGGTCGGCACGTCGGTCTCGCCGTACGGCGCGAGCGGCGTCCTGTATGACGCCGACGGCGTGATCCAGCATGTCCATCACGTCGTGGACATGGAGGGCGTCGAGGAGACACCGGAGAGCGTGGTCGCCGAGCGGGCGCTCACGCTGGCCAGGGATCGCGGGCTGGACCACGCCGCGCTGCGGACGCTGCACGCGGACCCTTCGCTCATCAGCGGCGCGGTGCGCATGCGGGTCGACACCTCCAGCGGGGCCCTGGTGACGGAGGAGTCTTCCACCCTCTAGCCAGAGTCCTGGCCGACCGGCGGCCTACCGTCTGGCTCCGCTGCCAAGCCGGCGTCAATCTGCGTGCAAGTGGGTGTCGTTAGCGTCGCCGGTATGTCACGACGATGGTTATTCGGTGCGGGCGCGGCGACCGCGGTCGCCGCGCTGCTGCTCACATCCTCTCCGGCGGCGGCCGGCACCGCCACCCCCAACGCGGCGGCACCGGCGGCCACTCCGGCGAAGGTGTCTGGCAAGCTGTTCCACGCTTGGCTGCGGCGCGACCGCGCGGCGGCCGCGAAGGTGGCCACCCCCGCGGCGGTGAACTCGATCTTCTCCTACGCCTATCGCGCGCCCGACGAGTTCGCGGGCTGCGCCGGCAACGCGTGCCGGTTCGTCCACACCAGCGTGCGGGTGCCGGGCGGCCTCAACGGCCTGCTCATGATCGTCTCCGGCTCGAAGGTGACCCGGGTCTACCAGTCGCGCCACGTGACCAGGCCGGCGGTGGCCGCCGAGCAGCTGCTCACGGCGTGGCACCGGGGCGATCGCAACCTCGGCCTCGAGGTGGCCACCCGGCCGGCGGTCGCCAGACTCTTCCGCGTCAAGTACGACCCCAAGGGCGTCACCTACTACTTCCAGGGCTGCACCAAGGAGCCGAAGGGCTACAGCTGCGCCTACTCCTACGACGGCGGCGCCCTGCTGATGCACCTCAAGGGCTCGGTCACCCGCGGGTACGACGTCCAGTCGATCGGCTACATCGCCGACTGAAGAACGGCGATGGCCTCAGGACGCGAGGACGGTCACATCACGATCGGCAGGCTGCGGTCCAGCCCGGACATGTGCAGGAGATTGATCATGAACGGGCGGGGCCCGGCCAGAGCGAGCATGATGCCCTGAGCCCGGGCGCGGTGCTGGATGCCGACCAGGATGCCCAGGCCGGTGGCGTCACAGAACGACACCCCCGACAGGTCGATGATGAGCGTGCCGGTGCTCGTCGTCAGGGCCGTCACCAGGCTCTGGCGGAGCGCCTTGCTGGTGAAGATGTCGATCTCACCGCTCAGCTGGATCGTGGTCGGGGCGGATGTTCCGCCGGCTCTGGGAAGCGGTATGGCGTGCGTGATGGTCATGATGATCCCCCATCGAGGTCCGAGCTCAGCGTGCTCCGTCCAGGGCCTCTGGAGGCACCCGTGAGCGGTCGATCGCCGTGGGCGACGCTGACCTGAGTGCCAACGCACGAAATGTCCTCGGTGGGATGAGTTTATCGCATTTCCCGGGTCGTCATTCGGAATGGTGTATTGGGCGATTCATTAACCAAAACGGATATTTCCCGCGATTATTTGCTGAAGCCTGCCATCAAGCCGCTGAGGAGCTGACGCCGGCCCACCACGTACAGGGTCAGGATCGGCAGCGTGGTCAGGACGACCGAGGCGAGCACCGCCGGCACGTTGATGCTGTACTGGCCCTGGAAGCTCCACAGAGCCAGCGGCAGGGTCCGCTTGTCCGGGCTCTGCGTGAGGATCAGCGGCAGCAGGAAGTTGTTCCAGATCGTCAGCGCGTTGTAGATCGTCACCGTCACCACGGCCGGCCGGGACAGGGGGAAGGCCAGACGCCAGAGCGTCCCCCACTCGGTGGCGCCGTCCATCCGCATCGACTCGAACAACTCCCTCGGGACATCGCGGATGAAGTTGGACAGGACCAGCACCGACAGTGGGATCGCGAAGGCGATCGACGGCAGGATCATCGCCAGCAGGGTGTCATAGAGGTGCAGCCGGATGATGATCAGATAGATCGGGATGACCGTCGCCTGCAGCGGGATGGCCAGGCCCATGAGGAACAGGGAGTTGACCGACCGGATGAACCGGCCGGAGGAGGAGCCCCGCACGATCGCGTAGGCCGCCATGAAGGAGACGCCGACCGCGGGGATCACCGCGCCGACGGTGACGATGAGGCTGTTGACGAAATACAGCACGAAGTCGGACTCGATGACCATGCGGTAGTTGGCCAGGGTCGGCTCGGTCGGCGGCGCCAGCGGGTTCATCGCATAGTAGTTGCTCTGCGTCTTGAAGCTGGTGATGACGATCCAGTAGATCGGCACCACCACGACGACCAGCCAGAGCCACCCGGTCGCGCCGGCCAGCCAGTTCCAGTGCCGGGCGGGCGCGTCGCGTTCGTGCCGGGGCCGGTGGGTGCTTGTCCGCTCAGGGCGAGTTGTCAGGGTCGTCCCCATGTCAGGCCCCTTCCATCTGGCTGTGGTCGGCCTTGCCGCCGCCGAGCCGGCGCAGCAACAGCGACAGGGCGAGGCCCACGAAGACGAGGATGAGGGCGATCGCGCTGGCCGGGCCCATGAGGTTGGCCTGGAAGCCCCGCTTGTACATGTCCAGGGCGAGCACCCGGGTGGCGTCGCCCGGACCCCCGGCGGTCAGCACGAAGATCAGATCGAAGAAGGTCAGCGAGCCGACGAGCACGAGGGTCGTGGAGGTGATCATCGTGTACTTCAGCTGCGGCAGGGTGATGCTGAAGAACTTGCGGACCCGCCCGGCGCCGTCCAGCTCCGCGGCCTCGTACATCGACTTCGGGATCTGCCGTACGCCGCCCTGGTAGATCAGCGAGTGGAACGGGATGAACTGCCAGGACACCACGAAGACCACCACGCCGAGGGCGAGGCCGGGCCGGCCGAGCCAGTCCTGGCTGAGCAGCGCGATCTTCAGTCCGGCGCCGAGGCCGAAGTTCGGGTCGAGCAGCGCCTTGTAGGTGATGGCGATGGCCGCCGAGCTGAGCAGGAGCGGGATGAAGTACAGCACCGACAGCACCGCGCGGTAACGCTGGGCCCCGGCCAGGAACACCCCGAGCAGGATGCTCGCCGGCGTCTGCACCAGCCAGGACAGCGCCATGATCAGGAACGTCACCCACAGCGCGTGCGGCAGGCCGGGGTCGGTGAGGACGGCGTGCCAGCTGGTGAAGCCCGAGAAGTGGATGTCGCCGATCCCGTCCCAGGTGGTGAAGCTGAGCGCGAGGACCCCGACCAGCGGGATCACCCCGAAGCCCACGAAGAACACCAGCGCCGGAACGGTCAGCCACGCGAGGGAGAGGTTGCGTCCCCCTCGCGCCCGGGCCGATGGCTGACCTGGTCCGGCGGAGGTCGGAATCATGGTCACTTGCCGATGACCGCGTTCATGTTGGTGGTGAACTGCTGCGGTGAGATCGACAGCTGGAACAGCTTGGCGATGTTGTCGAGCAGCACCTCAGCCGCCGTGGGGCTGAGCGCCTGGTCCCAGGACTGGGCGAACGTCTTGGCGTTGCTGGCGATGCCGTAGACGAACTTCAGCCACTCCGCGTCCTTGGAGGAGGTGAACGCGCTGTCGGCGCCCTTGACGATCGGCACCGAGCCGGCCCCGACCCACGCCTTGATCTCCTCGTCCGAGAGCAACGAGGCGAAGAACTTCTTGGCGATCTCCTTCTGCTCCGGGGTCGCCTTGGCGGAGATCGACATGTACTGGCCGGGGTTGCCGACCGTGTCGCTGGGGTCGCCCTTACCGCCGTCGACCGGCGGGAAGTTCATGTAGCCGAGGCTGCCACCGGAGACGAAGTCGCCGCCGTCCTTGGACATGCTCCCGTACGTCCAGCCGCCGTGGAGCATCATCGCGGCCTTGCCGGTGTACAGCAGCGCCTGGTCGGCGTTGGAGTCCGCAGTGATCGAGGAGAAGCCCTTGATGAACCCGTTGGCCTTGATCAGGGCCTGCATCTTGGTCAGGGCGTCGATGGCGGCCGGGTGGGACCAGGCGTCCTTCTGACCGTCGAACACCGCCTGGAACACCTCGGAGCCGCCGATGCGGTCGAAGAGGAACTCCAGCCACATCATGTTCGTCCAGCGGGACTGCCCGCCGAGGGAGAACGGCGCGATGCCCTTGGCGTTGAACTTGGGCACCAGGTCCATGATGTCGCCCCAGGACTGGGGCGGCTGGGCGCCGATCTGCTCGAAGAGCTTCTTGTTGTAGTACAGGACGATCGGCTGCACGGTCTCGCACGGCATCGCGTAGATCTTGCCGTCCACCGTCGCGGCCCCGAACGAGGACGGGAACAGCCGGTCCTTGACCGCGGCGTTCTGCCCGAACCACGAGGTGAGGTCCTCGACCTGGCCGGCCTGTACGTAGCTGCGCAGGCCGCCGCCGCCCCAGCCCCAGATGATGGTGGGCGCCTGGCCGGCCCCGATCGCCGTCTTGATCTTCGTCTTGAAGGCGTCGTTCTGGAAGGTCGTCCCGGCGATCTGGCCGTTGGGGTTGGCCTTGTTGAACCGCTCCATGGCGGCGGTGCGGATGCCTTCCTGCGGCTGTGTGGACAGGTACCAGTAGGTGGCCTTGGCGCCGCCACCACCACCGCCACCACCGGGTTTGGTGGGGCCGGAGCTGCCGCAGGCGGCGAGCGCGGCGCCCAGGGGCAGGCCCATCGAGAGGCTGAGGAAGGTGCGGCGAGAGGTTGTCCTGGACTCCACGCTGATCTCCGTACTCGAATGCCGGGGGCGGGCCGCGGCTCGTTGATCATCGGATGCGGTGGCCGGCGGCCGTGGAGCAGCACCCCCCGATGCCTCTCTCCCCAATCCGCCTTTTAAGTAGGTTCACGAAACATTTGCGAAATGACCGCGCGGCCGTCAATCTAGATTTCGGCTGTTGACGTGTCAAGACCCAGGAACCCCCGGCGATCGCCGCCCGTAAAGATCACTTGCCGGCGCCGAAACATTGCGAAACATTGCGGCACTAAGGAGAGCAGCAGATGACGGCTGTAGATCGGCCCCTCGCCGCGGAGCGCGTTCTCCGCCCGTGGCAGGACCAGACGCTCCCCGTGGCCGAACGGGTCGACGCCCTTCTTGCCGAGATGACCCTGGAGGAGAAGGTCGGCCAGCTCGGCAGCCGGTGGGTGGGCAACGACACGCAGCCCACCGACCAGCCCGATCCGGACCCGGACGTGAGCCTCAATGTGGCGCCGATGCAGGACGTGTTCGCCGCGTCCGGGACCATCCCGTTGGAGGAGGCGAGCCGCCACGGGCTCGGTCACCTGACCCGCGTCTTCGGCAGCGGACCGGTCACCGCGGCCGAGGGCGCGGCGGAGGTGGTCCGCCTGCAGAGCTTGGTCGTCGAACGGTCCCGGCTGGGCATTCCGGCGCTCGTCCACGAGGAGTGCCTCACCGGGTTCACGACGTACGGCGCGACCGTCTACCCCGCGGCCATCGCGTGGGGCGCGACGTTCGACCCGGGCCTCGTGGAGCGGATGGCCGCCGCCATCGGGCGGGACCTGCGGGCCGTGGGCGCGCACCAGGGCCTGTCCCCCGTGCTGGACGTCGTGCGCGACTACCGCTGGGGCCGGGTCGAGGAGACGATGGGCGAGGATCCCTACCTCGTCTCGATGCTCGGCGCCGCCTACGTCCGCGGCCTGGAGAGCGCCGGGATCATCGCCACGCTCAAGCACTTCGCCGCCTACTCCGCCTCACGGGCGGCCCGCAACCACGGTCCCGTCCCGATGGGCCGCCGCGAACTGATGGACATGATCCTGCCGCCCTTCGAGACGGCCATCGTCGAGGGCGGCGCGCGCTCGGTGATGAACTCCTACTCCGACCTCGACGGCGTCCCGGCCGCGGCCGACTCCTGGCTGCTGACCGACCTGCTGCGCGAGGAGTGGGGATTCACCGGGACCGTCGTCTCGGACTACTGGGCCGTGCCGTTCCTCGCCACCATGCACGAGGTCGCCGCCGACACCGACGAGGCCGGCGTCCTGGCGCTCACCGCGGGCGTCGACGTCGAGCTGCCCGACACCCTCGGTTTCGGCCCGCACCTGGTGGAGCGGGTGCGCCGGGGAGAGCTCCCCGAATCCCTGGTGGAGCGGGCAGCGCGCCGCCTGCTCACCCAGAAGGTCCAGCTGGGGCTGCTCGATCCCGAATGGACGCCCGAGGGCTCGGTGTCCGCGGCGGCCGACGTCGATCTGGACTCGCCCGCCAACCGGGCGCTGGCCCGCGAGATGGCCGAGCGGTCCATCGTCCTGCTCGACGGCGGCACCGCCCTGCCCCTGCGCCCGGCGGAACTGCGCCGCGTCGCGGTCGTCGGACCCGCCACGGCCGAGCCGCGCGCCTTCATGGGCTGCTACGCCTTCCCCAACCACGTCCTGCCCCGCCACCCCGGCCTCGGGCTCGGCCTGGAGGCGCCCAGCGTCCTCGACGCCCTGCGGACCGAGCTGCCGGACACCGAGATCGTCCACGAACGCGGCTGCGACGTGCGGGGCGAGGACCGCTCCGGCTTCGCCGCCGCGACGGGCGCGGCCCGCGAGGCGGACCTGTGCGTCGCCGTCGTGGGCGACCTCGCGGGCCTGTTCGGGCAGGGGACCTCGGGCGAGGGCTGCGACGCCGAGGACCTCCGGCTGCCCGGGGTGCAGGAGGACCTGCTGGCCGAGCTCGCCGCGACGGGGACGCCGGTCGTGGTGGTCGTCGTCTCGGGCCGGCCGTACGCGCTGGGCGAGGTGCACGCCGGGGCCGCCGCGCTCGTGCAGGCGTTCATGCCCGGCGAGGAGGGCGCGGCGGCGATCGCCGGCGTACTGTCCGGCCGGGTCCAGCCCGGCGGCCGGCTGCCCGTCCAGATCCCCCGCCGGCCGGGCGGACAGCCGGGCACCTACCTGCAGCCGCCGCTGGGCGTCAACAGCCACGGCATCAGCAACCTCGATCCCACTCCCCTGTTCCCCTTCGGCTACGGCACCTCTTACACCTCCTTCGAGGTCGGCGACCTGCTCATCAGCGATCCCGAGGTGCCGACGGACGGGGAGTTCACGGTGTCGGTCCGCGTCCGCAACACCGGCGGCCGGGCGGGTGAGGAGGTCGTCCAGCTGTATCTGCACGACGTTGTCGCCCAGGTCACCCGGCCGGTGCGGCAGCTGGCCGGGTTCGCGCGGGTCCGGTTGGAGCCGGGTACGAGTACGTGCGTGCGCTTTCACGTACACGCTGACCGGACCGCCTTCACCGGCCGTGACCTGCGGCGGATCGTCGAGCCCGGGGACGTCGAGGTGCTCGTCGGCACCTCCGCGGCCGACCTGCCGTGCCGCGGCGTCGTCCGGCTGACCGGTCCGCTGCGGGTCGTCGGGCACGGCCGGCGGCTCGTCACACCGGTGGACGTGGACCCCGTGGCACTGGCAGGGAAACAGGAGGGCATAGATGCCGGTCAGTCCTAGGCGGGCCACGCTGGCCACCGTGGCGGCCTCGGCCGGCGTGTCCGTCGCGACCGTCTCCAAGGTGCTCAACGGCCGCAGCGACGTCGCGCCGGCGACCCGCTCCCTGGTGCAGTCCCTGCTGCAGCAGCACGACTACGTCGCGCCGTCACCGCGACGGACCGAGGCGACGGGGGTCGCCACGATCGAGGTGCAGTTCGACACGGATCTGACCGCGTACTCCGCCGAGATCATCCAGGGCGCGGTCGAGGCCGGGGCCGAAGTGGGCATCGGGGTCGTCATCAGCATCCGCCGAGACAGGGAGCGGACCTCCGGGTGGGTCCGTGACCTGATCTCGGCCGGGCGACGGGCACTGATCGCCGTGACCAGCGAACTGACCTCGTCGCAACTGACCGCCCTGTCCCGGGCCCACCTGCCGCTGGTCGTGATCGACCCGCTGAACCTGCCACGCGTCCGTGTGACCAGCATCGGGTCGACCAACTTCGCGGGCGGCTTCGCCGCGACCCAGCACCTGCTCTCCCTCGGTCACCGGCGCATCGCCTACCTCGGCGGCCCGGCGACCGCGGCCTGCAACCAGGCCCGCCTGCACGGCTACCGGGCCGCCATGGAGGCCGAGGGAGTGCCCGTTTCGCCCGCCTACGTACAGACCGGGCACTTCCACTACCACGACGGCGTGGTCACCGGCGCGGCGGTGCTCGACCTGGCGCGGGCGCCGACGGCGATCTTCGCGGGCAACGACGAGATGGCCCTGGGCGTCATGGAGGCCGCCCGGGCGCGCGGCCTGCGCATCCCCGAGGACCTCAGCATCGTGGGCTTCGACGACACCCAGCTCGCCCCGATGGCCTCACCGCCGCTGACCACCGTCCGCCAGCCGCTGCGCGAGATGGGCGGCGTCGCCCTGCGCACGGCGCTGCGCCTGGCGGCCGGCGAGAAGATCGACTCCCACCACGTGGAACTCGCCACCGAACTGATCGTCCGGGGCTCGACCGCTCCGGCATCACCCGCCTCCAGCGCCTTGGCTCCCTGAGGCAGGGTCCCGCCACCGCCCGTCCGAGCCTCATCGATGTGCAGTTCGACCAGCCGTATCTGGCCCCTGGGCAGGTCAATCTCGCCTACGGGCTCTACCCGGCCTGGCGCGGCCGTGGCATCGCCACCCGTGCGGTGCGGCTGGCCTGCCTGCACGCCGCGGCCGCCGGGGCGGCCCAAGCGGTCATCAGGGTGGATCCGGAGAACGTCGCCTCGGCGGCGGTGGCCGGCAGGGCAGGTTTCAAGCGGACCCAGGGCAAGGACGACCGATTCGACTGGTACGTACAGGACCTCACCGCTTCCGCCTGATCATGCGGTCCAGCGGTTCATCGCTGACCATGAGTGTCAAGGCCGGTATCCGATGTGGCGCAGGAGGACCTGCAGCCGACGCTCGACCTGCGCCGCGGTCACATCCTGCTCAGGCTGGAGAAGGACGAATCCGATGGAGCCGGCCAGGATGTCCTGAATGACACGGGGCTCGGTGTGAGGCGGGAAGTCGCCGGCGTCGATGGCCTGCCGCGCGGTCTCCATCAGGGCGTCCAGCCGTGGCCGCAGGTAGCGCTCGGTATAGGCGGTCACCAACTGCGGGTAGTCCACCGAGGCACCGATGACCCGGGCCATCAGCGCGCGGAAGCGGGGGCTGCTGAGGAGCCCAGCGATGGAAGTGACTATCTGGTCGATCGACTGCCCGGCCGGAACCGCGTCCATGTCGGGGTTGCGGGCATGCTCCAGCGCGGCCATCAGGAGGTCCTCTTTGGCGCGCCAGCGCCGGTAGACGGTCAGTTTCGCCACGCCGGCGCGTTGGGCGACCGCTTCGATGCTGGTGCCCGCCGCGCCGCGCTCGATCAGCAAGTCCAGCGCCGCCTCCAGAATGGCGGCGTCGTTTTCCGGGTCGCGTGGGCGGCCGTGGCGTTCTACGCGTTCCACAGCACCTGGTTCAGCCATGCGGTCAGTTTGTCGGGTGCCGGACGGCCACGCCAACCGATGTGCCCGTCAGGGCGGATCAGCACCACATCGTGCGTGTACGGCTTCGCCGGTGTGAGCGCCACGACCAGTTCGGCGCCCAGCTGTGCGGCGGCGGCCTGAGCGTGACGGGCGGCGATATCCGGCTTGTCGGCGAGGACCACCCAGCGTCCGCGGATCGCGGCGTGGAGCGTGGTCCGGTCGCCGTTGAGACGGCGGCAGGCGAGGTCGGGCATCCGGTCGCCGGGACGCAGGCCGGGCATCCACCGGTGCGAGGTGGCGGCCAGCGGCCGGCCCCGGTAGCTGATTCCGAGCTGGGAGGCGGCCAGCCACAGCCGGCGCTGCACGGCGGGCAGGCGGACGACCGGCAGGACGAGCTTGTCGCGGAGCAGGCGCTTCCACGGCGTGTGGGGCAGCATGATGTCCACGGCGGCGCTGGTGGCGCGCAGGACGTTGCGGGCCAGCGGGCGCCGTTCGCCTTCGTAGGTGTCGAGCAGGCGCTGGTCGGCGCGGCCGAGGGCGACCAGGACCAGCTTCCAGGCCAGGTTTTCCGCATCGCCCAGCCCGGTGTTCTGCCCCTGCCCGCCGGTGGGGCTCTGAATGTGCGCCGCGTCGCCCGCCAGCAGGATCCGGCCGCGGCGGTAGGCGTCGGCGAGCCGGCGGTGGATGCGGAACTCCGAGGCCCAGCGGATTTCCGTGACCGTGTCGAGGCCGACGCCGCTGCGGGCGGAGAACTCGCCCAGCACCCGGTCGGTGATCTCGCTTTCGGACAGCTGGTCGGGCAGGTCTGGTGGTGGTTCGGTGAATACCCGCCAGGTGTCGTTGGGCAGCGCGGTGACCGAGAGCATGTGACCGGCTTCCATCCAGGTCGTGCTGCCGTTCTTGTCGAACGGCCACGGGGCCCGCACGTCGACCATCAGCAGGCGTTCGAGGAGTTTGCGGCCGGGGAAGCCGATTCCGGCGAGCTTGCGTACCGTGCTGTGCGCGCCGTCGCAGCCGACCAACCACTGAGGCTTGATGCGCTGTTCGGTGCGGTCGGCTGTCTGGACGATGGCGGTGACGCTGGTGGTGTCCTGCTCCGCGGCCACCAGCCGGGTACCCCACTCCACGCTGCCGCCCAGCTCGGCCAGCCGTTGCCGCAGCGCGCCCTCGACCTCGGCCTGCGAGATCAGCAGCGCCTGTTTCGGCTGATCGGCGACGGCCTGGCCGACGGTGAGGCGCAGCACGGTGCGCGATCCTTCGTTGTAGGACATGTTGAGGGACGACTGGGAGCGCTGCGGCAGGTCACCGAGCGCGCCGATGCGCTCCAGCACTTCGACGCCGCGCGGTTGCAGGCCGAGGGCCCGGGAGGTGGTGGCGGGGGCGGGAGCGGCGTCGATGACGCGGACGGGGACGTCGTGCAGTGCCAGGTGAATGGCCAGGGCCAGCCCGGTGGGGCCGGCGCCCACGATGAGTACGGTATCGGTCACTTAGTAAACGGTACGGTACCGATTACTAAGTGGGGAGAGGGGTGACGTGTGACAACGGTCACCCACATCTAGGCGGGACGACGTTGACAGGTCGAACGCCACTACCGGCTCGATGACCGAAAGATCCCTGCACGGAGTTGCGCCGGGACGCGCCACCTCCTATCTTGGAATAACCGTTCCAAGATAGGAGGTGGCGAGATGCCCGACATCAAGCACTTCGATCCCGACACGGCTCTGGACCGGGCCGTGACCCTGTTCTGGCAGCGCGGGACCGATGCCACCGGCATCGCCGACGTCGTCCAGGCGACGGGGCTCAGCCGCTCCAGCCTGTATGCGACCTTCGGCGGCAAGGCGCAGTTGCAGGCCGCCGCACTGAGCCGCTATCTGGAGCTGCGGTCGCGGCCGGTGTTCGAGGCCCTGGCCGCCGACATCCGGGGCGTGCCGGCCATTGCCGCGTTCTTCGAACGGCTGGTGGCGGCGCGGTGTGCGGGCGAGCATGCCCGCTGGGGCTGCCTGGTCACCAATACGCACGCCACGGCGAGCGGTGGCCGGCCGGAGATCCGCGAGATTCTGGACCGCCACCACGACGCGCTCAGGATGGCGATGCGCACGGCGCTGGAGACCGCACGCGCCGACGGCCAGCTCCGGGCCGACCTGGATGTGGAGGCGGCCGCCGAAGCGCTGACCCTGCAGGCCTACGCGGTCAACCTGCGCTCACGAGCCGGCGCCGAGGCGGCCGTGCTGCTGGCGGGCGTGCGCGCCGTACTTGACGGTTTCACCACTACCGAGGAGAGATGATGAGCGGTTTCCGCACCTACGACGAAAGCGACGCCCCCGAGGCCGCCCGGCCGATGCTGGAGGCGGCCAAGAAGCGGATGGGGTTCGTGACCACGCTGAACGGGGTGATGGCCGAGTCGCCGGAACTGCTGGCCGGCTACAACGCGCTGGCCGAGCAGTTCGGCAAGTCGTCACTACCCTTGGCGGCCAAGCAGGTGGTGCTGATCACCGCCAGCGTGGAGAACGGCTGCGAGTACTGCGTGGCCGCGCACTCCACGCTCGCGCTGCGCGCACGGGTGCCGGCCGAGGTGGTCGAGGCTCTGCGCGCGGGCCGGCCGCTCGCCGACGAGGCGCTGGAGGCGGTGCGCCGCCTCACCCGAGCGGTGGTGGCGCAGCGGGGCTGGGTGGCCGAGGCCGAGATCGAGGCGTTCCTGGCCGCCGGCCACACCCGCCGCCACGTGCTGGACGTCGTGCTCGGCGTCGGCATGAAGACACTGTCGAACTACACCAACCACATCGCCCACACGCCGCTGGAACCGGCCTGGGCCGATCAGGAGTGGAGGCGGGAGCAGGCGACGGCCTGACCCGGTTTTCATGCCCGCCCCGGAGCGTCATCCGCCCGCGGGGGCCTCGTCCTCCCAGCGCAGCAAGTCGCCCGGCTGACACTCGAGCACCTCGCAGAGGGCGGCGAGCGTCGCGAAGCGCACCGCCTTGGCGCGGCCGTTCTTGAGCACCGCCAGGTTGGCGGGCGTGATCCCTACGCGGTCCGCGAGCTCGCCCACGGACATCTTCCGCTTGGCCAGCATCACGTCGATGTCGACGGCGATCGGCATCAGATCACCTCGTCCAACTCGGCCTGCATCTGCGCCGCCTCGCCGTCGCGGGCGACGGCCTGGGCGAGCAGCACCCGCAGCACGCGCACGATGAGCGCGACCCCCAGGATGGCCACGCCGATCCCGCCCATGATGACGGTGACGCCCGGGTCATCCCGCTGGCCCGGCGCGTTGATGGCCGTGACCGCGAACCACACGAGGGCAGCCGCCACGATCGCGCCGATCACGACGTCCACGTACCGGAAGGCGGCGTGGGAGAACACGGTTCCGCGTCGCACCATCGTCACCAGCCGCCATACGCAGACCACGGCGACCTGGACCGACAGCATGCCCAGGATCGTGATCAAGCGCAGCGGGGTCAGCGGGAGCGAGCCGTCCTCCGGGTCGTTCCCGCTGACCAACGTCCACACCATCAATGCCTGTACGAACACGGTGCCGGTGAGCACCACCGCGAGCACGGCGCGCAGCGCAAGCACTGTCAGCTTTCCCATGACTCATCCTTCCATCGAGTTGCGATGGGAATCTATCGAGTTTCGATAGGTTAAGCAAGGGCGGGGGTTGCGCACCGTGGCGGGACTCCGCCGCCCCTCCCGTGACATGGCGGTCGCGCGAACCGTCTTGATCTTGTCGAAGCCGGCCTCGCTCGAGGGCCTCGCCGTAGTCCCGACCCAACCGCGCGGCCGCTCTGGGAGCTCACCACAACGCCCTGCGGTCCGGCGGTCCGGCAAGCTGCACTAGCGTGTGCGGACGGCGTACCGCCGGAAGTCTGTCGGAAAGAGGTCAGTCGTGGACAGCCGAGGCGTGCTCGTCACCGGATCGTCGCGTGGGATCGGCCGGGAGATCGCCAAGATCTTCGCTGCCGACGGCGACCGGGTCGCGATCCACCACCGGGACTCCCCCCGCGAGGCGGAGGAGGTCAGATCGGCGCTCGACGGCGACGGCCACGCCGTCGTCCAGGGAGACATAGCGGATCCGGAGGCCGTCGCCGCGTTCGTCTCGGCGGCGATCGACGCCCTCGACGGCATCGACGTGCTCGTGAACAACGCCGCCGTCTACCTCTTCCACGATCCGCTGACCGTGGACTACGCGTCCTGGCAACGAATCTGGCGCCGGACCGTCGACGTGGACCTGCTCGGCGCCGCGAACGTCTCCTGGTGCGTGGCCCGGCACATGGTGGAGCGCGGCCGCGGCGGACGCATCGTCAACGTCGCCTCCCGCGGTGCCTACCGGGGCGAGCCGGAGGCGCCGGGATACGCCGCCGCCAAGGCCGGCCTGACCGCGATGGGCCAGTCGCTGGCCATCGCGCTCGCCCCGCACCGCATCGCGGTCTCCTCGGTGGCGCCGGGTTTCGTCGAGACCGACATGGCGGCCTCCATCCTGACCGAGGAGAACCGGGCCGGCGTCGAGGCACAGAGCCCGTTCGGCCGGATCGCCCAGCCGCAGGAGGTCGCGGCGGCGGTGCGCTATCTCGCCTCGGCCGAGGCGGAGTTCGTCAGCGGCACGGTGCTCGACCTCAACGGCGCCTCCTACCTGCGCTGAATCCGGGATCCCGCACCGGTGGCAGGGGCGAGCACAGCCTGTCGTCACAGTAAGTGTCGCCTCGACTACTTTCCGTACATGATGGAGGGCGTCCTACGGTGAGCCACGCTCGCCCAGCGGAAACCTGCATCAAGGAGCAGTGTGAAGAGAATCCTCCTCGTACCCGCCCTGACCGCCGGAATCATCGCCCTCACCGCCAGTGCCGCCTACGCCTCGCAGTACATCGCCTACGAAGGCCGGGGCTTCACCGGCAGGTCCGTCGTCCTCGACGCGTGCGGGGTGTCCAACATCCCCTTCCACGGGTCCTACAAGTGGTATGGCGACGGCCAGTCCGGGCGCATGTACAACCAGCCCAACGCGCAGGGCGTGATGCATTTCGAGCTGCCCTCCAACCGGAACGCGGAGCAGCGGACACCGGTCGGCTGGCAGAGCATCTTCATCGTGTGCTGATCCGAGCGACCACGGGGGGCGTCCGCCGAGCACCACTCGGTGGGCGCCCCCCGTGGCGTCAGCGCTCCACGAGGATCCGCACGCCCCAGGGGCCGAGCGTCAGCTCCCGAAAGCCGTGCCACCCCGCGGCCCACAAGGGCACGCGATCCCTACGAGACGTCGAGGTCCTGGGCGCGGTGCAACCCCATCGTCCGGTTCAAGCGCCCGGTCAACCGCGCGACTGTGGTGCGGGGCAACACGCGGGAGAGCCATGTCGCCGGCCTGTTGATCGCCCGCCCGGGATAGGAGTTGACGGCGCCCTTGGCGAAGGCGTCGAGGGTCTTGACCGCGACATCCTCCGGCGCGTCGGTGAACGCCGGGTTCATGGTGGCGGAGGTGGCGTCGAAGAACCCCGTGGCGGTGGCTCCGGGGTGGGCCGCCATGACGCGCACCCCGGTGCCGCGCAGCTCCTCGGCCAGCGCCTCGGTGAACGACAGCACGAACGCCTTCGTCGCCGCATAACTGGCCTGGTACGGCATCGGCTGGAAGGCGGCCGTGGACGCCACGTTGATGATCCCGCCGTGCCCCCTCTCCGCCATGCGGCTGCCGAGCACGTGGGTCAGGCTCATCAGGGCGACGGCGTTCAGCTCGACGGAGTCGACGTTCCGCCGCAGCGAGGAGCTCAGAAACGGGCCGATGGCGCCCGCGCCCGCGTTGTTGACCAGGAGATCGACGGTCCGGCCCCGCCGGTCGAGTTCCGCGATCAGGCGCGCCACCCCGTGGGGATCGGCGAGATCGGCCACCTCGGCCGTGACGTCGGCCCCGTGCTTCCGCCGGATCTCGTCGGCGACCCGGCGCAGCGCGTCGCCGGAGCGGGCCACGAGCACGAGGCCGGCCCCTCGCCGGGCGAGTTCGTGGGCGTACGCCACGCCGAGACCCTTCGAGGCGCCGGTCACGAGGGCGGTGATGCCTGTGTACCTGTACATGAGTGCGTCGCTTCCTCAGTGTGTTCGTGCTCGGCGCGATTTACTTCGAGACTCGAAGCAAGGACAAGGTAACAGCTTCGAGTCTCGAAGCAAACTGGTAGCCTCGGGGCATGACGGACCAGCCGCTCGAGCTGGTGGTGCGGGCCAGCCACGAGATCTCCCTGCTGACCAGCGATCGCATCACCGAGGCGCTCGAGGAGCTCAGGCTCACGCTCGCGACCGCGCACGCCTTGTGGGCCATCGACCCCGCCGAGCCCGCGCCCTCGATGAAGGTGCTGGCCGACCGGCTGTTCTGCAACGCGCCCAATCTCAGCTTCCTCGTCAACCAGCTGGTCGAGCGCGGGTACGTCGCGCGTGACGTGGACGCCAACGACCGGCGTTCGCGGGTGGTCGTGCTGACCGAGGAGGGCCGGCGCGTACGCGAGCGCGTGATGCGTGTGACGCTTGAGCAGAGCCCGTTCGCCGGCTGCGAGCCGGAGGAGCTGAGCCGGCTCGCCGCCATCCTCCAGCGGGTGCTCGACCGTACGGGGCCGCGGCCGTCCACCCGTCCGGCCCGCGGCGGCAGCGAACGGACGGGCTAGTCGAAGTCCGGTCGGATGGTCGCTGGCCCGCGCTCCTCGACCGTGCGGGCGAGTCTGTGCCGGTCGCCAAACGTCGGCGAGTTTGTGCCGGTCGTTACACGTGGGCGAGCAGGATCGCGGGGTTCTCCACGCAGTCGGCCACGTAGCGCAGGAAGCCGCCGGCGGAGCCGCCGTCGCAGACGCGGTGGTCGAAGGTCAATGACAGCTGGGTGACCTTGCGGGGGACGACCGCGCCGCCGGTCACCCAGGGCCGGTCAATGATGCGGCCGACGCCGAGGAGCGCGGCCTCGGGATGGTTGATGATCGGGGTGGATCCGTCCACGCCGAAGACCCCGTAGTTGTTGAGCGTGAACGTACCCCCGGTCAGCGCCGTGGGAGGCAGTCCGCCGGAGCGGGCGAAGCCGGTGAGGCGGGTCAGCTCCGCGGCGAGTTCCGCGGTCGTCATCAGGTGCGCGTCCCGGACCACCGGCACGACGAGGCCGCGATCGGTCTGCGCGGCGAAGCCGAGGTTGACGTGACCGTGCCGGACGATCTCGGCGCGGGCGGTGTCGACCGAGGCGTTCAGCTCGGGGAAGCGCCGCAGGCCGGCCACGCAGATCCGGGCCAGGAGCGCGAGCAGGCCGATGCCGAGCTCCGGGCGGTCCTGGCGCAGCGCGTCCTTCACCGCGAGCAGGCCGGTGGCGTCGACGTCCACCCAGGTGGTGGCGTCGGGGATCTCGCTGCGGCTGCGGGCCAGCTTGTCGGCCACCACCCGCCGCAGCCCGCGCAGGGGGATGCGCTCCGCCCTCAACGCCGTCCCGGCCGAGCCGAGCGGAGACGCGGGCGGCACCGCTCCGGTCGCGCCGCCCGCAGAAGCGGCCGCCGTTCCCGTCGCGGAGAGCGGAGACGCGGGCGCGGTTCCCGTCGCGGAGAGTGCGGACGCGGGCGCCGTTGCGGTCGTTGAGAGCGGAGGCGCGGGCGATGCCACGGAGTTCGCGGGCGCTTTGCCGGCGTCGGCGATTGCCTGCTCGACGTCGCGGCGCAGGATCACTCCGCGAGGTCCGGTGGGGGTGATGCCCGCGAGATCCAGTCCGTGCTCGCGGGCGATCCGGCGGACGAGCGGAGAGACCACGCGCGGCGCCTGCCCCGGTACGTGCTGGAGCGCCTGCCCCGATGCGCGCTGCGGCGCCTGTCCCGATACGTGCTGGGGTGCGCGCTCTGGTGCGTGCCCCGGCGCAAGCTCCGGTTCGGCCGAAAGCTCGGGTTCGGCGGCAAGAGGGGAGGCGGATGCTGCCGGTGCGGCTTCGGGAGTCTTCCGGTCGGCGCGGCGGGAGCCGCCGCGCCGACGGCGCGTGCCGGACGTGCGGCCGGTGCCGTACCCGATCAGGACATTGCCGGAACCGGCCTGTTCCTCTTCGCGGTAGCGAGCCACTGCGGGATCCGTGTCCTGGTCGACGGCGGGGCCGACCTCGATGAGCGGTTCGCCCACCGTCAGGACCGTGCCCGCCTGCGCGTGGAGCCGCAGGACGGTCCCGGCGAAGGGGACCGGCACCTCCACGGCCGCCTTGGCGGTCTCGACCTCCACCACGATCTCGTCGATCTCGACCGTGTCGCCGACGGCGACCTTCCATACGACGATCTCGGCTTCCGTCAGGCCCTCGCCGAGGTCGGGCAGGCGGAACACCTGCCGCGCCGCAGTGGTCGTCATGACACCTCCCTGGCCAGGTGAAGGAGATCGGGCTCGTCGCCGAACTGGAGCCGGTCGACCGTGTCGAGGATCCGGTCGACGTCGGGCAGATGCGCGTGCTCGAGTATGGGAGGCGGGTAAGGGATGTCGAATCCCGCCACGCGTAGCACGGGGGCGGCCAGGGAGTGGAAGCAGCGCTCCTGTACGCGGGCCGCGATCTCCGCCCCCACCCCGGCGAACCCCTGGGCTTCCTGGACCACCACGCAGCGGCCCGTCTTGCGTACCGAGGCCACGACGGTCTCGTCGTCGAACGGGACGATCGTCCGCAGGTCCACCACCTCCAGGGAGATGCCGTCCTGGGCAGCGGATTCGGCGGCCTGGAGGGCCACGGGGACGCTCGGCCCATAGGCGACCAGTGTCGCGTCGCGTCCCGCGCGCCGTACCACCGCCTGCCCGAACCCCCCGGCGCGCCGGTCGGCGGGCGTGATCTCGCCCTTGGACCAGTACAGCCGCTTGGGCTCCATGAAGACCACCGGGTCGGGGTCGGCGATGGCGTCGCGCAGCAGCCAGTACGCGTCGTCCGGGGTCGCGGGGGTCACGACCTTCAGCCCCGGCGTGTGCGCGTAGTAGGCCTCGCTGGAGTCGCAGTGGTGCTCGACACCGCCGATGCCGCCCGCGTACGGGATCCGGATCACCATCGGCAGCGACAGCCGCCCGCGCGTGCGGTTGCGCAGTTTGGCCACGTGGGAGGCGATCTGTTCGAAGGCCGGGTAGGCGAAGGCGTCGAACTGCATCTCGACCGCCGGGCGGAACCCACCCATGGCCATGCCCACGGCCAGGCCCACGATCCCCGCTTCGGCCAGCGGGGTGTCGAAGCACCGATCCTCGCCGAACTCCTTGGTCAGCCCGTCGGTGACGCGGAAGACGCCGCCCAGCGGGCCCACGTCCTCGCCGAAGACGAGCACCCGCTCGTCTTCGCGCAGCGCGTCCCGCAGCGCGGCGTTCAGCGCCTGCGCCATCGTCATCGTGGTCATGTCAGTCCTCCGGGGCGGTCAGCTCGGCCGCCAGCAGTGCCCGCTGCTCGCGCAGCTGGGGTGTGGGCTCGGCGAAGACGTGGTCGAACAGCTCGAACGGGTCCGTCTCCGGGTCGGCGTTCATCTCGTCGCGCAGGCGGGCGGCGTACTCCTCGGCGGCCGAGTGCGCGGCGGCGACGGCCTCGTCGTCCAGGAGGCCCCGGCCGCGCAGATAGGTCTCCAGGCGGGCGAGGGGATCGGCCGACTCCCACCGCTCGACTTCTTCCGTCTCCCGGTACCGGGTGGCGTCGTCGGCGTTGGTGTGGGCGTCCATGCGGTAGGTGTGCGCCTCGACCAGGAAGGGGCCGCCGCCGCTCCGCGCCCGTCGCACCGCCTCGGTCAGGACGGACAGCACCGCGACGAGGTCGTTGCCGTCCACCTGCTCGGACGGGATGCCGTAGCCGATCCCCTTGTACGCCAGCGCGGGAGCCGCGGTCTGCCTGGCCAGGGGTACCGAGATCGCGTACTTGTTGTTCTGCACGAAGAACACGACGGGGGCGTGGAGGACCGCGGCGTAGTTGAGCGCCTCGTGGAAGTCGCCCTCGCTGGTGCCGCCGTCGCCGATGAAGGCCATGACGACGCCGTCCTCGCCCTTGCGGCGCAGGGCCTCGGCCATGCCGACCGCGTGCACGGTCTGGGTGGCCAGCGGCGTGCACTGCGGCGCGACCCGCGTGGCGGCGGGGTCGTACCCGCAGTGCCAGCCGCCCCTCAGCAGGGTGAGCACCTCGACGGGGTCCATGCCGCGGGAGACCAGGGCCACGCAGTCCCGGTAGGTGGGGAACA
Organism: Nonomuraea aurantiaca; assembly: GCF_020215705.1. GTDB lineage: Bacteria > Actinomycetota > Actinomycetes > Streptosporangiales > Streptosporangiaceae > Nonomuraea > Nonomuraea aurantiaca. The sequence continues at coordinate 58,896 of NZ_JAIWNB010000004.1, forward strand.
GCCAGTCGTCCTCGCGCAGCGCGAGCACACCGGCGATCTGGCAGGCCTCCTGCCCGCGGCTGGACGGGTAGACGGCGAGCCGACCCTGCTTGGTCAGCGCGGTGGCCTGACGGTCGAAGCGGCGGCCCAGGACCATCCGGCGGTACGCCTCCAGCAGCTGCTCGTCCGCGGGCGCCGGGTAACCGGCGGGCGCCGGAACGGCCGTACCGTCCTCGGCGATGAAGCGCACCGGCTCGGGTGAGGGGAGAAGGCCGTCGACCGCTTGGCGGCTCGTCCGCACGGACATCGCGACGCTCACTTTCTCTGGACATTTGACAGGGAAAGCGTCTGCCTCCTGGGCCATCTGTTCAAGACATCAGGCATGATGAGCGACAAATGGGTTTAATCGGGACGTGGGGAGAGCCAAATGTCAGCCGACGAGGGCGTCGAGGGGGTCTGGCCGGGACATTCGGCCAGCAAGCTAGACGGGGTGGACCGCGCGATCATCGCTGAGCTGCTGCGCGACGGCCGGATGTCGATGCGGACCCTCGCCGAGCGCGTCCACATCTCCCGCGCCAACGCCTACGCCCGCCTCACGCGGCTGATGGACGACGGGGTGATCACCGGCTTCACGGCCGAACTCGCCCCGCACAAGGCGGGCCTGGGCACCAGCGCGTACGTCTCGGTCACCATCGAGCAGAACTCCTGGCGCACGGTCTCGGCCAGGCTCCGGGGCATCCCGTACGTCGAGCACTTCGCGATGGTCGGCGGCGACTACGACGTCCTGGCCCTGGTCAGGACGCCGGACAACGCGGCGCTCAGGCAGGTGGTGCTGGAACGCATCCAGGACATCCCCGGCGTCCGGGCCACGCGCACCTGGCTGGTGTTCGACGAGGCGCGCGGCCGGGGCGCGGACTGGGGAGCGCGGGAGGGCTGAGCTACTTCGCGGACTCGCGCGCGCCCCGGAAGGCCTGGTACTCCTCCAGGAGCGCGTCGAGGCTGCGCACCATGAAGGTGTAGTACTCGTGCATCTCCCGCAGGCGCGTGCCCTGCCGCTCGGGCAGGTCGGCCGCGCGCCGCCGCGCGCTCTCGGCCAGGGTCAGCAACTCGGTCGTCTGCTCCAGCTGGTGCTGCAGGCAGCCGCTCCAGGCGTCGTCGCGCCATTCGTAGACGTACTGCCGGGAACCCGGCTCCTTGAAGCGCCGCACGGTTCCGCTGAGCATCAGCAGGCGCGTGGTCTCCGACACCGAGCCCTTGCTCGCGTTCAGGGCGTCCTGCAGCTCCGCCATCGTCATGGGCGCCTCCCTGAGCATGAGGACGCCCGCGGCCCGTCCGGCCATCGGCGGCCAGCCCATCGCCCGGCCGATGTGCAGGCCGAAGTCGTCGATCAGGGGATTCTCAGCGCCGGAACCATCGTCGCCGACGGGGCTGGACACCACCGGACTCCAATCGCTCAGAAAAAAATGAACTTTCACTATTGACTGAACTTTCCGCTGGAGGGCAGTCTACCGGCTAACAGCGGTTCGGGGCGCGACGAGGGCACAGTGCTGGGCCCGCTGGTCGACCGGCGCCAGCGCGACATCGTGGACCGGCACGTCACCGACGCGGTCGAACGCGGCGCCACCGTCCGCACGGGCGGGACCGTGCCCGAGGGCAGGGGCTTCTTCTACCCCGCCACCGTGCTCACCGGCGTGGACGACTCCATGCTGGTCATGACCGAGGAGACCTTCGGCCCGCTCGCCCCGGTCGAGGTCGTCTCCTCCTTCGAGGAGGGGCTGGAGAAGGCGGCCGGCACGCGTTTCGGCCTCGCCGCCAGCGTCTACACCAATGATCCGGCGCACATGGCCGCGGCTCGCGACATCCCCGCCGGGGTCGTATGGGTCAACCAGTGGCAGGGCGGCGGGCCCGAGCGGCTGTACGAGCCGGCGGGTGACAGCGGCATGGGGGCGACCGGATCCCGGGCCGCCTACGACGCGGCCACCCGCCCCGTCTCGATCCACACCGCCCCGTCCGCGTGACGACCCCAAGGGGAGCGGAGTGGGCGTGGTGAAAGGTGAGGTGGCGGCCGGCGCCAAGCGGCATGCCGCGGACGCCGTCGGTGCCTGGAGCAGCCGCCTGGTCGAGCTGTCCCATCGCATCCACTCCCACCCCGAGCCGGCCTTCGAGGAGACGCGGGCCAGCGCGTGGGTGGCGGACGCGCTCAGCGCCGCCGGTTTCGACGTCCGGCACGGCTGCTACGACCTGCCCACCGCCGTCCGGGCGACCGTGGGAACGGGTCCGCTGCACGTCGGGATCTGCGCCGAATACGATGCCCTGCCGCAGATCGGGCACGCCTGCGGGCACAACATCATCGCCGCCGCCGCGGTCGGCGCCGCGGCCGGACTGGCCGGGCTCGCCGACGATCTCGGGCTGACGGTGACCGTCCTCGGCACTCCGGCGGAAGAAAGGCGGCGGCGGCAAGATCCTCATGCTGGAGCGGGGCGCGTTCGCGGGGCTCGACGCGGCGATGATGGTCCATCCCGCCGCGGTCGAGATGGACGCGATGCCCGGCTCGGCCGTCGCCCAGTTCGACATCTCCTACCGCGGGAAACCCGCCCATGCGGGCGCCTACCCTGAGCTGGGCGTCAACGCGGCCGACGCGATGACCGTCGCGCAGGTGGCGATCGGGCTGCTGCGCCAGCAGACGGGCGCCGGTGACCGTGTCCACGGCATCGTCACCCAGGCCGGCACCGGCCTGCCCGCGGTCAACCATCAGCCCGAGTTCGCCGCGGCCTGCGCCACTCCGGCCGCCGACAGAGCGGTATTGGACGGCGCCACCGCCATGGCGTGGACCGCCATCGACCTCACCCGCGCCGCATCCGCTCAGAGCCCCGGTTAAGGAGTCCGCGTTCGCCCCGGTCACCTCACCGGTGACCGGGGCGAAGGCCGTACCGGAGAGGCGCGAGCTCAGCGCCTCCCTCGATGTCCGAAGGGGGTGAGCTCGGACCCCAGGGGCGGTGGTTCAGTGCCCCTCGAAGACGGGCTTGCGCTTGGCGAGGAACGCCTCCACCGCTCCGGCGTGGTCGGCGGTCCGGCCCAACTGCGCCTGGGCGCGCGCCTCTGCCGCGAGTACCGTCCCGAGGTCCCGCTCCCAGGACTGCGCGATCAGCCGCTTGGACGCGGCATACGCGGCGGTCGGCCCGGTCGCGAGCCGGGCCGCGAGCTCACGGCCCGCCGCACCGACGTCCGCGCGTGGGACCACGCGGCCCGAGATCCCCCACGCGACGGCCTGCTGAGCGGTGAAGGACTCGCCGAGCAGGACGAGCTCCTTGGCCCGGGCCTCGCCGACCGCCCGGGTGAGCGTCGTGGACAGCCCGGAGTCGCACGTCAGCCCGATCCCGGTGAACGCCGTCGCGAAGACGGCCTCCTCGGCGAGGACACGCAGGTCGCAGGCCAGCGCGAGGGCCAGCCCCGCGCCGACGCACGTACCGTTGACGGCCGCGACCACCGGCTTGCCCATCGTGGCCACGAGCCGGACGATCGGCGCGTAGTCCTCCTCGACAGTGTCGAACGCGTGCTCCGCGTCGGTACGGAGGGCGGCCGCGTGCTCGGCGAGGTCCTGACCGACGCAGAAGGCGTTGCCCGCGCCGGTCAGCAGTACGGCGCGGACGGCGTCGTCGGACGCGGCCTCTTCGAGCGACCGGCGCAACGCCGTCTTCATGCCGGCGTCCAGCGCGTTGCGGCGATCCGGGCGGTTCAGGATGAGAACGGCCACGGCGCCGTCACGATCGAGGACGATCGGACTCTCGGCATGCTCAAGGACGACCGGCGTCGCGTCCTGGCTCGGTCCGGGCATGTCAGGCCTCCGGCGCGGACGTCGCCGGCCAGGTCTTGGCCACCAGGGTCAGCACGTCGTAGGTGGCGACCGCCTGGCCGTCCTGGTTGGTCACGACGGCGTCCCAGCGGACCTCGCCGTAGTCCGCGCCGACGCGCGGGGTGATCTGCTTGACGGTCAGCGCCACGTCGATCGCGTCGCCGGGCTTGACCGGGGTGAGGAAGCGCAGTCCGTCGACGCCGAAGTTCGCCAGGACCGGTCCGGGCGCGGGGTCGACGAAGAGTCCGGCGGCGAGGGACACGACGAGGTACCCGTGGGCGACGATGCCGCCGAACAGCGGGTTCCGGGCGGCGGCATCGGCGTCGGTGTGCGCGTAGAAGGTGTCCCCGGTGAACTCGGCGAAGTGCTCGATGTCCGCGAGCGTCACCGTCCGCGGCGCGGAGGCGATCGTGTCGCCCACGCGCAGCTCCGCCAAGGACTTCCGGAAGGGGTGGACGCCGGAGTCGACGCGCGCGGCACCCGTCGTCCACCGTCCGGTGATCGCGGTGAGCTGGGCCGGGGAACCCTGTACGGCGGTGCGCTGCATGTGATGCAGAACCCCGCGGACACCGCCGAGCTCCTCACCGCTCCCGGCCCGGCCAGGGCCGCCGTGGACGAGGACGGGCAGCGGCGAGCCGTGCCCGGTGGACTCCCCGGCGTCGTCCCTGTCCAGGACGAGGACCCGGCCGTGCCACGGCGCCAGCCCGAGCACGACGGACCGCGCGATCTCCGGGTCATGGGTGACGACGGAGGCGACGAGGCTCCCCTTGCCCCGAGCGGCGAGGGCGACCGCCGCCTCGACGCCGTCGTAGGTGAGCACGGTGCTCACCGGGCCGAACGGCTCCACGTCGTGCGGCTCGCCGGCGCCGGGGCGCGCGCGCAGCACGAGCGGGGTCATGAAGGCGCCGCGCTCGGCATCGCCGTCGAGCAGGGCCGCGCCCTCCAGGTCGCCGAAGATCACCTCGGCACCCGCCCTGAGCGCCTCGACGGCCTTGCGCACCTCGTCGCGCTGGCCGAGGCCGGCGAGCGGGCCCATCCGCACGTCCGGGTTGCGCGGGTCGCCGACGGTCACCTTCGCCAGGCGGGCGGCGAGCGCGTCGACCACCTGGTCGGCCATCGCCTCGGGGACGAGCACCCGGCGGATGGCCGTGCACTTCTGCCCCGCCTTGACCGTCATCTCGGTGACGACGCCCTTGACGAACAGGTCGAACTCCGGATCGTCCGGCTGTACATCCGGCCCGAGGATCGAGCAGTTGAGCGAGTCTGCCTCGACGCCGAGCAGGACGCCGCCGTCGAGCACGTTCGGGTGGCGGCGCAGGACGCCCGCCGTGTGCGCCGAGCCGGTGAAGGCGACGGAGTCCTGGACCGTCAGCTCGTCGAGCAGCCCGCCCGCGCCGCCGGCGACGAGCTGGAGCGTGCCCTCGGGCAGGATCCCCGCCTCGATGATCAGCCGGACGGCGAGTTCGGTGAGGTACGCGGTCTGGCTCCCGGGCTTGACGATCGACGGCAGCCCGGCGAGGAAGGCCGGGGCCAGCTTCTCGAGCATGCCCCAGACCGGGAAGTTGAAGGCGTTGATCTGCACCGCGACACCCGGTCGCGAGGTGTAGAGGTGCTGGCCGACGAAGGTGCCGCCCTTGCCCAGGCGTTCGAGGCCGCCGTCGAGGAACACCGTGTCGTTCGGCAGCTCGCGGACCCCTTTGCTCGCGTAGCTGAACAGGGTGCCGATGCCGCCGTCCACGTCGACCATCGTGTCCCGCGAGGTGGCTCCGGTCCGTACGGACAGGGCGTAGAGCTCCTCCTTCCGCCCGGACAGGTGCTTGGCCAGTGCCTTGAGCAGGGCCGCCCGCTCGTGGAAGGTCAGGGATCGCAGCGCGGGGCCGCCGGTGTCCCGGGCGTGCCGGACCATCGCGGCGACGTCCAGCCCACGGCTCGAGATTCGCGCGACCTCCTCACCCGTGGCGGCGTCGAGCAGGGGTTGCCCGTCATCCGCCGCCCGGAACCATCGTCCGGCGGCGTAGCTCTCCAGCAGCGCGCTCACGCTGTCTCCTCTCTACGGTTCCGCAGGTCTGCAGGGCTGCGGTTCTGCGGTGGGCGGGCATCCGTCCTCTGGAACATTCCCCGTCACGGCGGCCTGTTGCGCGGGACCCCGGACTCATGCGATGGTATTACTGACCGAGCGATAAGTAAATAAGACCGATGTCTCGGAGGAGAGATGACCACGACTCCGGCGGAGCCGGAACTGCAGGAGCGGCTGCAGGCCGGGTTCGACGCGACCATCGCGCGTAACGACCGGATCGAGCCCCGCGACTGGATGCCGGACGACTACCGCAGGACGCTGGTACGCCAGATCGCCCAGCACGCGCACTCCGAGATCATCGGCATGCAGCCCGAGGGTGCCTGGATCGGCCGCGCCCCATCCCTGCGCCGCAAGGCGATCCTCCTGGCCAAGGTGCAGGACGAGGCCGGGCACGGCCTCTACCTGTACTCGGCGTGCGAGACCCTCGGCGTCTCCCGCATCGAGCTGACCGAGCTGCTGCTGGCCGGCCGGCAGAAGTACTCCTCGATCTTCAACTACCCGACGCTGTCCTACGCCGACGTCGGCACGATCGGCTGGCTCGTCGACGGAGCCGCGATCTGCAACCAGGTGCCGCTCTGCCGCACCTCTTATGGACCGTACGGGCGCGCCATGATCCGCATCTGCAAGGAGGAGTCCTTCCATCAGCGGCAGGGCTATGAGCTGCTCATGACGATGATGCGCGGCACCGACGCCCAGCGCGCCATGGTCCAGGAGTCGGTCGACCGGTTCTGGTGGCCGTCGCTCATGATGTTCGGCCCGCCGGACGGCGAGTCCCCCAACAGCGCGCGCTCGATGGCGTGGGGCGTCAAGCGCAACTCCAACGACGAGCTGCGCCAACGCTTCGTCGACATGACGGTCCCGCAGGCCGACGCGCTCGGGGTGACGCTGCCTGACCCCGACCTGCGGTGGAACGAGGAGCGCGGGCACCACGACTTCGGCGACCCGGACTGGGCGGAGCTCGCCGCGGTCATCCGCGGCGACGGACCGTGCAACGCCGAACGCCTGCGCCACCGCCGGACGGCCCACGAGGACGGCGCCTGGGTACGCGAGGCGGCGTCGGCATTCGCGAGCCGATCCGCCGAGGTCGCCGCCTCGGCGTCGGCGGGCCCGTCCGGCGGGGCCGGTGCCCGATGAGCGCGGACCGGCGGGAATGGCCGCTCTACGAGGTGTTCGTCCGCGGCAAGCGCGGGCTCAACCACGTCCATGTCGGGTCGCTGCACGCTCCGGACGACGCGATGGCCCTGCGGCACGCGCGCGACGTCTATACGCGGCGCAACGAGGGTGTGAGCATCTGGGTCGTACGGACCGACGCCATCACGGCCTCCAGCCCGGACGAGAAGGACCCGCTGTTCGCGCCGAACGGCGACAAGGTCTACCGGCACCCGACGTTCTACGAGATCCCCGAGAACGTGCCGCACATGTGACCTGGCCGACCCACCGCGATCCATCCAGTCCACCGACACGTCCGGAAGGCGGACCACCATGAACGACGACCACGGCAGCGTCTTCGACGGCCTGATCGGCGGGGATTCCGCGCAGTGGGCGTTCGGCACCGATTTCGAGGACCCGCTGGCCGGCGTCGACACGACGGTGCCCGACGGCGTCGACCACGCCGAGCTCGCCGCGTACTGCCTCATGCTCGGCGACGACGCGCTGATCATGTCGCAGCGCCTGTCCGAGTGGTGCAGCCGGGCGCCGGACCTCGAAGAGGACATCGCCCTGGCGAACATCGCCCTCGACCTGCTCGGCCAGGCCCGCCTGCTCCTGGCGCGGGCGGCCGCCGCGGACCCCGTTGTGGTGCCCGCCCTCCCGGAGGGCTCGCCGGTGCCCGCGGAGGACGCGCTGGCGTTCTTCCGTGACGCCGGGCAGTTCGGCAACGTGCGCCTCGCCGAGGTGGCGAACGGCGACTTCGCGCACGTCATCGTCCGTCTGCTGCTGTTCTCGGTGTCCCGGCTCGCGCTGCTGGAACGGCTGCGCGCGAGCATCGACACGGTGCTGGCCCACGTGGCGGCCAAGGGCGTCAAGGAGCTCACCTATCACCGGGACTGGGCGGCCCGCTGGTTCCTCACCCTGGCGGGGGGCACCGAAGAGTCGCGCCGCAGGCTCGTCACCGCCCTCGGCGACCTGTGGCCGTACCAGCCCGAACTGGTCGCCACACACCCCGTCGAGCTCTCGCTCGCGCGGGCCGGGGTCGGCGTCGACCCCGCTACCACCCGCGCTGAGGTGGACGGCATCCTCGACCAGGTGTTCGCCATGAGCGGCGTCGCCCGCCCGGACCGTCCACCCCTGGAGGGCGAGGGCGGACGGACGGGCCGGCACGGCACGCACACCGAGGCCCTCAGCGGCTTGCTCGCCGAGATGCAGGTGGTCGCACGCGCACACCCGAGCGGGCGCTGGTGAGCCCCCGCGACCGGGCCGTCGAGGTCGCCGGGCAGGTGCGTGATCCCGAGATGCCGATGCTCACCCTCGCCGACCTCGGTGTGCTGCGCGGGGTCGACGTCGAGCGGACGACGGACGGCGAGGAGATCGTCGTCGCCTCGATCACCCCTACCTACACCGGCTGCCCGGCCATGGGCACCATGCGCGACGACCTGGTTCACCGGTTGAACGACGCGGGATTCCCCCGCGTCGAGGTGCGCGTCGTGCTCGACCCGCCCTGGTCGAGCGACTGGATCTCCGAGCGCGGCCGGACCGCCCTGCGGGAGGCCGGGCTGTCGGCCCCCGGCCCCGCCCGCCGGCCGGCCGGGCCGGTGGCGCTCACGCTCGGCCCGCCACGGCTCGCCCCGGCCTGCCCGCGCTGCGGTTCGACGGCCACCCGCCTGGTCTCCGAATTCGGCGCCACCGCCTGCAAGGCCCTCTACAGCTGTACCGACTGCCTTGAGCCGTTCGAGCATGTCAAGGAGATATGAGATGAGCACGCTCGCGCCCGGCCGCGCGACGACCCGGGCGTCCGCCGCTTTCCACCTGCTGACCGTGGCGGCGGTGGACCGTCTGTGCGAGGACGCCGTGGCGATCACGTTCGCGGTGCCCGAGGAGTTGCGCGAGGTGTACGACTTCCGGGCCGGGCAGTCGCTCACCCTCCGCCGCTTCGTGGCCGGCCAGGAGCACCGGCGGTCCTACTCGATCTGCGCACCGGCCGGCGCCCCGCCGCGTATCGGGGTCCGCGAGATACCGGACGGGCTGTTCTCCTCCTGGCTCGTCCACGAGGTGGTGCCGGGAACGCGGATCGAGGTGCAGGCTCCTACCGGCTCCTGGCGGGCCGACCCGGCGCTGGGAGAACGGCACCTGTGCGTCGCCGCCGGGTCGGGCATCACCCCGATGCTGTCGGTCGCCTCCACGGTGCTGGCCCATCCCGGTGCCCAGGTGTCGCTCCTGTACGGCAACCGGACGAGCCGTACCGTGATGTTCACGGAGGAACTCGGCGACCTGAAGAACCGGTACGGTCCGCGGCTTCAGGTCGTCCACGTGCTGTCGCGCGAGCCACGTGAGGTCGAGCTGTTCTCGGGGCGGCTCGACGGCGACCGGCTGCGTCGCCTGCTCACCCAGCTGGTTCCGGTCGAGGCGTTCGATCACGTCTGGCTGTGCGGACCGCTGCGCATGGTCGAGGACGCGCGGGCCGTACTCACCGAACTCGCCGTCCCCGCACGGAACGTCCACGTCGAGCTCTTCTATGCCGACGCGCCCCCGCCACCGCCGCGGCGGGCCGACAGGATGACGACCGGCGCGAGCAGCGTGCTGACGACCGTGCTCGACGGCCTGCGTACGACGTCGACCGTCTCCCGGGAGACGACGCTCCTCGACGGCGCCCAGGAGACGCGGGCCGACCTGCCGTTCGCCTGCAAGGGCGGGGTCTGCGGGACGTGCCGCGCCGTCGTCCGCGAGGGGGAGGTGGACATGCGCCGTAACTACGCCCTGGAAGAGTCCGAGGTGGCGGCCGGGTTCGTCCTCACCTGCCAGACGTTTCCGGTGAGCCAGAACGTCACGGTCGACTACGACGCCTGACCATCTTTCGCCGCCCGACGTTGCTTTCGTCGGCCGATGTTCTGTTCGTTTTCCGACCACAGGAGCTCTTCGTGACCGAAGCCTTCGTCGTCTCCGGCGTACGGACGCCGATCCTCGTCACCCTGCTCGGCCGGCTCGAACGCTCCGGAGGCCGGCGCGGGCCGGCGACCATGTGCGTCGGCGTCGGCCAGGGCAGCGCTCTCCTGGTGGAGCGGTCATGACGCTGATCGTCGAGGAAGGCGCCGACCGGGTCGTGTGGCGGCTCAACAGACCCGAGGTCCGCAACGCGATCGACCGCGAGCTGGTCGCCGCGCTCCACCAGGCGTGCGCCGCCGTCGAAGAGGAGCCGCGCGTCGTACTCCTGACCGGCGAGGGGCCGGCCTTCGCGGCCGGAGCGGACATCGCCCAGCTCCGCGAGCGCAACCGGGACGACGCGCTGCGGGGCATCAACTCGAAGATCTTCGACCGGATCCACCGGCTGCCGATGCCGACCGTGGCCCTCATCGACGGGTACGCCCTGGGCGGCGGGGCCGAGCTCGCGTATGCCTGCGACTTCCGGATCGGCACGCCGCGGGCGCGGATCGGCAACCCGGAGACGGACCTCGGCATCGTCGCGGCGGCCGGCGCGGCCTGGCGCCTCGCCGAGCTCGTCGGGGAACCCCTGGCCAAGGAGATCCTCCTCGCGGGCCGTGTCCTCACGGCTGAGGAGGCGCGGGCCGTATACCTGCTCAACGACGTCGTGGAGCCCGAAGACCTGCTGGCCGCGGGACATCGGCTCGCCGACCGCATCACCGCGCGGGCACCGCTGGCGACGCGGCTGACCAAGGCCGTCTTCCACGCCCCGCGGGCCGCGCACCCGTTCGTCGACGATCTCGCACAGGCGGTCCTGTTCGAGACGGAGGAGAAACACGCCCGCATGACGGCATTCCTGAACCGGCGACAGGAGCGAAGCTCATGACCGGCGGTGCTCTGCCACGGACGGTGGGGGTCTTCGGCGGCGGGCGGATGGGGTCCGGGATCGCGCACGCGTTCCTCGCCTCGGGCAGTCACGTGATCGTCGTGGAGAACGGCCCCGAGGCGGCCGACCAGGCCAAGGCACGGGTGGGCGACAGCCTGGCCAAGGCCCATGCGAAAGGCAGGCTCGGCGTCCCGCTCCCGGACGTCCTGGCCCGGCTGCGGACCACGACCGATCCGGGCGAGCTGGCCTCGTGCGAGCTCGTCGTCGAGGCGGTCCCGGAGGACGCGGCGCTCAAGGCCGAGGTGCTCGCCCTGGTCGAGCAGCGGGCGCCGGACGCGGTGCTCGCCTCGAACACCAGCAGCCTGTCGATCGGCGGGCTCGCCGCCGATCTGGCCTCGCCGGGCCGCTTCCTCGGGCTGCACTTCTTCAACCCCGTCCCGGTCAGCGACCTCGTCGAGATCGTCACCGGGCCCCGCACCGAGCCGGCACTCGTGACGCGGGCACAGGAGTGGGTCACGGCCCTCGGCAAGACCCCGATCACCGTCGCGGACTCGCCAGGTTTCGCGAGCAGCCGCCTCGGCGTCTGCCTGGCGCTGGAGGCGATGCGGATGCTGGAGGAGGGCGTCGCGAGCGCGGCCGACATCGACACGGCGATGACGCTCGGCTACCGGCACCCGATGGGACCGCTGCGGACCACCGACGTGGTCGGACTCGACGTGCGGCTCGCGATCGCCGAACACCTGGCGCGCGAGCTGGGACCCCGTTTCGAGCCGCCGCGGATCCTGCGCGACCTCGTCACCGCCGGGCACCTGGGCCGCAAGACGGGCCAGGGCTTCTACACGTGGTGAGCACGCAGGCCCTGAGGCGGGCGCGGTCGCGCGGGTTGAGGTTCCGGGCCTGACGCGGGCGCGCGGGGTTCAGGCGTGGTGTCGGGCCAAGCCGTCGAAGGCGATGACGGTGATGGCGTCGGCGACCGCCGCCGCGTCGTACACGCCGTCCGGTCGATACCACTCGACCAGCGAGTTCACCATGCCGAACAGCAGCCGGCTCACGAGCGTCGGCGGCACGTCGTCGCGCAGGGAGCCCTCCGCGACGGCGTCCGCGACGAGCGCGGCGAGGCGGTCGTCGAGCCAGCGCCGCCGCTCCAGGGCGGCCAGTTCGATCCCGCTGTTGCCGCGCACCCGGAGCAGGAGCGTGACGGAGGGCTGGTGTGCCACGAGAACCTCGACGCTGCGCCGCAGCACCTCACGCAGGCGTTCGTACGCCGTCGCGCCGGCCCGATCGCCAGAGGCCGCGGTCACGACGGCGGTGAGCTCGTCGAGAGCGTCGTCCAACGCCTGGCTGAGCAGTTGCTCCTTGCTCGTGACGTGGTGGTAGATGGCCGGCTTCGTCAGTCCGAGCTCCTTGGCCAGGTCTCCCATGCTCGTGGCGTCGTACCCCTTGCGGTTGAACAGCTCCACGGCGGTGCGCAGGATCGCGGCCTGGTCGTAGCCGGGACGGCCACGACCACGGCGCGGAGTCGGCTCGGCGGGCTCGGTCGTCGTCACGCATGAAGGATCTCACGGCAGCTCAGGCGCCCCGGCGTCCCCGCGCCCCGTGCTCGCCTTGCTCAGGCCGGGAAGTCCTTGGGGTTGATCGAGGTGGTCCGCGCGTTGCCGCCTCTGATCGGGTTGAGGGTCAGGGTCCAGACGCTCCTTGAGGTGGCGGTCGTGGTGAACTTCAGCCGATCGTTGAACCGCTGGTACACGGCGCTCTGGCTGAACCTGCCCTTCGACGTCCTGAACCGGGAGCCGGTGGTGAAGTAGACCCGGTACGTCCCGTCCCTGACGTCCCTCACGCTGGCGGAGGACCGGGCGCGAACGTAGATGCTGATCGCCTTGGTCCTGCCCTTGACCAGAGTGACGACGCCGTCCCTGGAGGTCCCGTTCTTGATCTTGAGGGTGCCCTGGCCGCCGCTGACGCGGTCGTAGAGGATCTTGCCATTACGCGGGCGCGCGGCGGCGGCAGAGTCGGCCGCCGGGGAAACCGCCGAAGCGGCGGTACGCTCGCCGGCCACGACGGCGCCGGCCGGCGAAGCGGTCAGCAGGCCACCGGCCAGCGCGACGGCCGCGACGACGCCGGTGCGTAATGGGGTTCCTTCGATAATGCTCTTCACAGTGCACATCTCCTTGAGGGTCGCCGATCAGACCAAACATAGAAGAACCCGCTCTGATCGCCTATCCGTTATTCACAAGGATGCGGGAACCACCTTCGCGACAGTTGCGCATGGCGCTTGATTCCGTATCGTCCCCATCAGCGGCCCCGACGACCACGTAAGGAATGATCGGCATGTCCGACGATGTGGCACGACGCGTTTTCCAGGTGGTCGATTTGTTCGACCCCGACAAGTTCGCCCAGTTGCTGGCCGAGGACGCCACGTTGGTGTTCGGCAACGCCGAGCCGACGGTGGGCCGCGAGGCCATCGCCGCCGGGCTGCGGACGTTCTTCTCCACCATCGGCGGCCTGCGGCACCGGATCGTCCGGAGCTGGCAGGTGGACGCCGACACCATCGCCGAGACCGAGGTCACCTACCGGCGGCTCGACGGCAAGGATGCCAGCGTCGCGGCCGTGTCCATCTGGCGTACCCGCGAGGACGGTCTGATCTCGGACTACCGCATCTTCATCGATCTCGCGCCCGTCTACGCGGCTTAGTCAGGTCGGATGTCTCGCCTTGCAAGATCGCTTTAAGCGGCGCGCGCCTTTACAAGGTAAATCCATATCTGACGCGCTTTTTCCTGTGCGTATTTCTACACGTTCCGCCGTTGAACCCGGCTGCTGCCGCACCCCGTACAACCGTGCGTCAACCCAGCTATGAGCCTCACCCTCGAGGCGCCCGAAAGGTTCATCATGACGAAGCGCATCCTCACCGTCCCCGGCCTGGTTCTCGCCACCGCTCTGGTCGCGGGTGGCCTCGCGCCCGCCGCGGCGCAGGCGAGCACGAGCTCCGATGTCTACCTGGCCGCCTCGCTGCTGGGCAAGAACGAGGTGCCCGCGGCGGGCGCGAAGGTCGGCGACAAGAACGGCAGCGCGGTCGCCGTATTCCATATCCATGGAAACCAGGTCGATTACGCCATTCGCTGGCAGAACATCGCCGCCCCGACCGCGTTCCACATCCACCAAGGCAAGGCGGGCAAGAACGGCGACGTCAAGATCCCGTTCTTCGGCGAGGCGCTGCCCGGCAGCCTGAGCGCCGTGAAGGGGACCGTCAAGGTCAGCGACTCCGGCCTGCTCAACCGGATCAAGAACAATCCCAAGAAGTGGTACGCCAACCTGCACACCGGCGAGTTCCCCGGCGGTGCCGTCCGCGGCCAGCTCTACAAGATCCGCCCAGTGGCGCTCGAGTCGGTGCTGGCGAACGGCTCGCGCTCCACACTGACCGCCTCGGCCGACGGCCACCAGGAGGTCCCGGCGCCCGGGACGAAGGTGGGCGACAAGGACGGGCGGGCCGCATGGCTCGTCTGGGTCAAGGGCACCCAGGTGCACTTCGCCACCATCTGGAAGAAGATCGCCGCGCCGACGAACGGGCACATCCACCGCGGCAAGAAGGGCAAGAACGGCCCCGTGGTCGTGAACTTCTTCAGTGACGCCAACGGCCTGCCCGCCGGGATCAACGGCATCGCGGGCACGGCGAGCACCTCCGCCAAGGTCGCCGGCGGGATCAGGCACAACCCGAAGAACTGGTACGTCAACCTGCACACCGGCGAGTTCCCCGGCGGCGCGGTGCGCGGCCAGCTCCACGGCGGCGGCTGGTAAGACCCCCGATACCGCGCGGGCCGGCCGATCAGGCCGGCCCGCGCCGTGCGTCTCGGCCGACCCCGACCGGCCTCGAAAAGGACCGCCGAACCGCACGCGACCAGCACTCTCCACGACGACCCGCCCTCGGCGCGCGTTCCGGCGATGGGTACGGTGTGTCCAATGCTTACGGTAGTGACGGCGTTCACCCCCATCTGGATCATCGGCGCCCTCGGGTGGCTGACCGGGCGTTTCCGGGTGGCGAGCGGGCAGTTCCAGCAGGCGCTCACGGGGTTCACCTTCACCATCGCCATGCCCGCCGTACTGTTCACCACGCTCAGCCGTACGCCGCTCAGCCAGATCCAGCCGCGACCGCTGCTCGCCTTCGCGATCAGCACCGTCGTGGTCGGCGTGCTCGCGCTCGTGACGCTGCGCGGCAAGCTGCCCGACCGGGTGATCGGGGCGATGTCGTCGGCCTACGTCAACGCCGGCAACCTCGGCATCCCCATCGGCCTGTACGTCCTGCACGACGCGACCTTCGTGGTGTCGGTGCTGATCTTCCAGGTGCTGGTGATGTCTCCGCTGATCTTCCTGGGCCTGGGCGTCGAACGCTCCTCCCTGCTGGCCCCGCTGCGGATGCCGATCGTGGTGGCATCGGTGCTCGGCCTGGGCATGTCCGCCTTCGGCTGGCGTCTGCCCGAGCCCGTGATGCGGCCGCTGGACCTGCTCGGTGGCGCGGCGGTGCCGCTGGCGCTGTTCGCGCTGGGCATGTCGCTGAACGGCTCGGCCGTCGCCTGGCGCCGGGTCGCTCCGGTGGTGACGCTCAAGCTGCTGGTCCAGCCGCTGGTGGCGTTCCTTGCCGGGCGGTTCCTGCTCCATCTCGACGGCCATGCGCTGTTCGCGGCCGTCCTGTTCGCCGGGCTGCCCACCGCGCAGAACACCTACGTCTACGCCGCCGAGTACGGGCGGCCCACCGAGCTGCCCCGCGACACCATCCTGGTCTCGAGCGTCCTGTCGCTGGCCACCCTGTCGGTGATCGCCGTGCTGGCCGGGGGCGCGGGCGCGCTCGCCCCCAAATGATCGCTAACCGGACATCTTTCCGGTAGAAGGTACTCGTATCATCGAACTCAGCTCCATGAGGTACCCGTGCCGAAACTTCTGCGCCTATTAACCGCCCCCCTGCTCATCGTGACCCTCGTCCTGAGCGGCACCCCCGCCCGCGCCGACAGCGACCCGCTGCTCGCCACCCAGTGGCAGCTCGCCTGGGACACCTACCGGTTCTACGAGCACCTGGCCGGCCCCCTCCCCCTGGACGGCCGGACCGCGGTCACCCGTGACCTCTCGATCGACATCGCCGCCCCCCTTGACCACGTCTTCGCGGCGTACTCCGACATCAACCACCACATCGGGCTGCACCCCTTCCTGAAGCGCGTCGCCACCCACGCCGACTACGTCCAGGACGGCCTGCGGTACATCAACTTCACGGCCGTCGAGGACGTCCCGGTCACCGATGGGGTGCCCGTCACCGCCAACACGCACGCCCAGCAGCGCATCCACGCCGCGGAGTACTTCTACGAGACCGACACCTGGACCATGCCGAACGTCGTCACCCACCAGCGGATCGACTTCACCGACCTGGGCGGCGGCCAGACCCGGGTGACCGAGCACCTGACGTTCGAGGCGAACGTCCTGCTCATCGACTTCACCGTGACCAACGGCGTCTCCTCCCACCAGCAGACCCAGGTGGCGCTGAAGGAGGCCATCGAGAGCGGCCGACTGTGACAGGCCGGGCGGTCACGTTCGAGAGGTGATGCCCTTACCGCGTCCTGCCCTCAGCCGGGCAGGATGCGGTAGCCGGCGTCCACGGGGATGATCACCGAGCCCCTCCAGGCGCTGTCGGACTGGATCCGGGATCACGCGAACGCCATCCTCGCCGCCCAGGCAGCCCACGAACAGCAAGGCGACTGAGCCGGCTCATCCTCGCCCATGACCGGCTGCGCACGGGCCGGTAGGGCTCCCCTGCTGTTAACTCCTAAAACCTGGACCGATAACCAAATTTCGGGCATGCTTGTCGAGATCATCAGTCAAGTGGCCTATGAAGGGACAATCAGGTGAGAATGCCGACAAAGGCGGCAATCTTTACGGCGGCACTCTGCCTCAGCGGTGTCATAGCGAGCCCGGCGAACGCCGCCGCGGCCGCGAGCCCGGAGAGCATCTGCGGCTCCGGTTACGGGCGCATCACCGGCGGCACCCAGCCGGTCAAGACCTCGAGCGGCCGCCGGTACGGCACGGTCTACCTGCTCTACAACCGCGGCAACGGCTACAACTGCGTGGTGACGATCAAGTCGAGCTTCGTCGGCACGAAGACCCCGGTCACCGCCGAGCTCACGATCATGGCCAAGCCGATCAAGGACACGAAGCAGAGCCCGATCGTGCGTTCCGACCGCGGCAACTTCAAGTCCTACGCGGGACCGGTGAAGTACTGGGCCCAGGGCAGGTGCGTGAAGTTCTGGGGCACGATCAAGCCGCTCGGCCACGACCCGGCCGTCGCCAGCGGGGGCCGTGCGAAGTGGGACAACTGCGGATAGCGTCCGCGATGGCGCCTCCGTCTTACCCCTGACTTGTCGAGGTTTCATACTGACTCCCTGACATGATCGTCGGGAGGCCGGATGTTGTACGGACGCGGGGCCGAGCAGGCCGAGATCGACGCGCTGCTCGAGGCCGCCCGGGCCGGACGCAGCGGCGCGGTCGTCGTCAAGGGCGAGACCGGCATCGGCAAGTCGGCGCTCCTCGGCTACGCCGCCGGGCGGGCCGCCGGCTGGCCGGTGCTGCGCACGCTGGGGGTGGAGTCGGAGACCGAGCTGCCGTTCGCCGCTCTCCACCTGCTCCTGCGGCCGGTACTGGGGTACGCCGAGCGGTTGCCGCCCGGCCAGGCGGCGGCATTGCGCGGTGCGATCGGGGCGGCGCCCGCCGAGGTGGCCGACCGGTTCCTCGTCGGGCTGGCCGCGCTCACGCTGCTGTCCGATCTGGCGGGCGACGAGCCGATCCTGTGCCTGGTGGACGACGCGCAGTGGCTCGACGACGCCTCAGCCGACGCGCTGCTGTTCGCGGCCAGGCGGCTCGACGCCGAGGGCGTGGTCATGCTGTTCGCCCTCCGGGACGGCGCGGCCATCCCGCGCCCAGGGGCGATGGCCACACCCGGAGTGATACCGCTGCGGCCGGAATCCCTGGCCACGCCCCGAGTGATACCGCCGCGGCCGGAGCCCCTGGCCACGCCTGGGGTGGCCGAGCTGCGGCTGGGCAGGCTGGAGGCGGCGGTGGCCGAGGAGTTTCTGGCCGATCGGGCCCGCGACCTGGCGCCGCAGGTGCGGCGCCGGGTCCTCGACGAGGCGGCGGGCAATCCGCTGGCGCTGATCGAGTTCGCCGCCGTTCTGACCCCTGAGCAGCGGGCGGGACGGATGAGCCCGCTGCCGTTCGCGGGCGAGTCGGGGCCGCTGTCGCACCGGGTGCGGACCACGTTCGAGGCTTACATCAACCGTTTCCCCGAGTCGGCCAGGGCGGCGTTGCTCGTGGCGGCGGCCGACGACACCGGGGATCTGGACCTGATCCTGCGGGCCGCCGCCCGTCTCGGCGCGACGGTCGCGGACCTGACGCTCGCCGAACGCGAAGAGCTGATCGAGCTCTCGGCGGCCGGGCTGTCGTTCCGGCACCCGCTGATCAGGAGCGCGGCCTACCGTGGCGCGCCATACTTCCGCCGGGTCGCGGCCCACCTGGCGCTCGCAGAGTCGCTGAGCGACCAGACGGCCAGGTGTCTGGGTGACCCCATGGGCAAACCCCTGGACGGCCGAACAACCGGGTCACCGCCCGGCCGGACAACCACGCCTCTGCCCGGCCGAACAGCCGCGCCCCTGCCCGGCCGAACAACTGCGTCCCAGAACAACTGGACGGCCGCGTCTCTGGAGGATCAGGCGGCCGAATCCCTCGATGGCCAAGCGCGGGCCGATCGGCGGGCCTGGCATCGGGCCGCCGCCGCGACCGGCCCAGACGAGAGGGTCGCCGGGGATCTGGAGCGCGCCGCCTTACGGGCGCGCGACCGGCAGGGGACAGCCGCCGCGTCCGTGGCGTACGAGCGGGCCGCCGATCTCACCGCCGACCCCGCCCGCACGGCGCGCAGGCTGATCGCGGCGGCGGAGCTGGCGGTCCAGGCGGGTCAGCTGAAGCGGGCCGGCGGGGTGGCCGACCGGGCGGCGCCGCTCGCCACCACGCCGGCCGAGCGCGCCTGGCTCGCCCAGGTACGTGCCTGCGTGGAGGTGGAGCAGGGCTCGCCGAGCGCTGCGGGCCGGATTCTGGCCGAGGGCGCTGAGCACGTGCTGACCACCGACCCCGCGCTCGCGGCCCGCATGCTGGCCGAGGCGATCCATTACGCCTCCTTCGCCGCCGACCCCGAGCTCGCCCACGACGCCAACCACCGACTCAGCGCGCTCGCGCCGCCGGTGTCACTGCCGCTTCCGCTGCCAGCAGGTCCGCAACCGCCGCAACCGGCAGAGCCGCAACCACCGCAGTCCCAAGGGCCCGGCGTGCTTGCCGCCGGGATGGCGGTCATGGCGCGGCTCGTGGAGGGCCAGGCCGTGGCGGACCTCTCCCCCGTCCGCGCCGCCGCCCGCCTCGCCCGCGACTCCCCCGACCTGCTGCCCCTCGCCGCCTCCCTGAGCATCGTCTCGGGTGACGAAGTGACGGCCCACGGGCTGGCCGAGTCGCTGGTCGCGCGCTGTCGCGAGCACGGCCTGATCGGCCTGCTCCCCCACGCGCTGGGGCTGCTCGCGCAGGCCCAGATGCTGCGCGGCAGGCATCGCGAGGCGTCGGCCGCCGCCTCCGAGGCGCTGATCGTCGCCTCCGACGTCCACCAGGCCCACCGGGCCGGCCACCTGCACGGCCTGCTGGCCTGGCTGGCCGCGGTCGGTGGCGAGGAGGAGCGCTGCCTGGAGCTGGCCGCGGAGGCGGACGGCGACGTCGAGGCCACCAGGGCGCTCGCCGCCTGGGCGCTCGGTCTGTCCCAGCTGGGCCGGGGCAGGGCCGGGGCCGCTCTCGACCACCTCCAGGCGGCGGGTCAGCGCCATCCCGTGGTCGCGCTCTGCGCGGCGCCCGACCTGGTCGAGGCGGCGGTCCGCGCCGGGCGGGTGGACCTGGCGGAGAAGGCGGCGGCCAGGTTCGAGGGCTGGGCGGCCGTCGTGGAGCGCCCGTGGGCGAACGCGATCGCCGCCCGGCTCAGGGGGCTGCTGGCCGAGGGTGACGAGGCGGGCGGGCACTTCGCGCGGGCTGTGGCCGTACCCGCCGATCAGCCGTTCCAGCAGGCGCGCAACGAGCTGCTGTACGGCGAGTGGCTCAGGCGCGCGCACCGCCGTTCGGACGCGCGGCGGCGGCTGCGCGCCGCCTTCGAGGCGTTCGAGGCGCTCGGCGCCGCGCCCTGGGCCCGCCGCGCCCACGGCGAGCTGGAGGCGGCCGGCGCGGCCGCCGTGTCCAGGAGCGGCGGCCCGCTCGACCGGCTGACGCCGCAAGAGCGTCAGGTGGTACGGCTGGCGGCGGCCGGGCTGTCCAATCGGCAGATCGGCGCGCGGCTGTTCCTCAGTCCGCGTACGGTGGGACATCATCTGTACAAGGCGTTTCCCAAGCTCGGTGTGGCTTCCCGAGCCCAGCTCGGCGACCTCGACCTAAGTGAGTGACCGCGGCTACTTAGTCGCGAGCCGGCGTGACCGGCGAGGTGCCGCGCGCCGACCGATTCGCGGATGATCGTCCGCGCTTTACCGTGCTTCCGACCTCACGGAAACGGAGCGCGTGGATGCACAGATTAGTCAGATCCGGCTTATCCCTGCCCCTGGTCGGGATCCTGGTCGCGGCCGCCCTCATCGCCACCGCACCGGCCGCCTCGGCCGCGCCCGCGCGCGGTGACGGGCACCGGGTCACCCTCCTGGTCCACGGCTTCGACCGTGAGGCCGACACCAACTGCGCCAGCAGCTGGAAGGACGCCAAGGACCTGCTGAACGCCAACGGCTGGGGCGAGGTCCGTACGTTCGGCTACTACAACAAGGCCACCAACTGCGAGATCAGATATCAGGGCACCACCGACTCCCGCATCCAGGAGATCGGCCGTCAGTTCGCGTGGACCGTCTACTACTTCTACTCCAGCCATGACACGGCGATCGACGTCGTGGCGCACTCCATGGGCGGCCTGGTGGCCAAGGCCGCGATCGAGGGCGTCAACAGGTACGGCGTGGGCAAGACGCCGCCCGACCTGAGCGGGCTGACCGTCGATCTGAACAACATCGGCGCGGCCGGGTGGCCCAGCGGCTGGCCCCCGTACCTGTACATCGAGGACATGGTCACGCTCTCCACGCCGCACCAGGGCATCGGCAGCGCGCTGGTGACCGCCTGCGCCATCACCCACGAGCAGTGCAGCGACATGCGGCCGGGCAGCGGCTTCCTGAGCTGGCTGTCGAAGCAGCCACTCTCCCAGATGGGCACGGACTACACCTTCCTCGCCTCGAGCCACGACGACACGGTCAGCGTCGATTCGGCGACCAACAAGCGCACTGCCCATCATTGGGCGGTCTATGACAAGAACGCGGAAGGCGGGACGCTGAGCCACACCGCGATGCGGACGACCTCGACCGGCGCGTGGCAGGCATCGTGGGGCGGACAGCGCGGCGACGCGGGGTCGGGCTCGTACCCCGCGCCGCTCCTCCAGACCATGGACGGCCTGTACAACCAGCAGAGCGAATAGAGCGATTAGCGAAAAAGCGGAACGGATCGGCACGCCGGGCGTGCCGATCCGTTGCGCCCGCTACTTCAGGCCGTAGGCCCGGGTGATCGTCTGGTCGATGGTGTTGCCCTCGGCGTCCACACCCTGGGCGCGGATGCCCACGGTGCCGTTGGTGGCCGACAGGGCGGGGTGGGCGATGGTCGCGCTGTAGGAGGTGGCGTTCTTCTTGTTGGTGGTGACGGGCTTCCAGTGGGCGCCGTCGTCGTAGGTGATCCAGAGCTTCAGGCTGCCGAGGCGCGCGTCGGGCACGTCGTAGGAGCCCTGATAGCCGGTGATCGTGATCTTGTGCGGCCGGGCCGCCGCGGTCGTGTTGTCGAGGTCGAGGTCGAGGTCGTAGCGGAGGTTGAGCCGGCGGACCGGCTCGCACGGGGCGAGGGTGCTGGCGAAGAACCAGCCGACGCACAGGCCGTCGTCGAGCGTCTGCAGCCCGCCGGTCGGGCGCTTCGAGCGGAACGTCCACTCCGTCGCCACGTCGGTCGCGTACTTCTGCAGCGGTTGCGGAGTGTGGAACTTGTCGGTGAGGCGATAGCGGGCCTCGCCCTCCGGCAGCTCGTACCTCGGCATCTGGATCAGGACCGGGCCGCTGGTGCCCGATTCGACCATGGGGATCTCCTGGCCGTCACGGTAGAGGTGCAGCTCGTCCTTGCCGCCGCGTTCCTCGTCGAAGCGCGCGTTCCAGGTGAACGCCTCCTGGTGGTTCGGCTCCGGGCCCAGGATCGGCAGGGCCGCCAAGAAGGTGTCGCCGTTGCGGCAGGGGAAGCACGTCGTGGTCCCGGCGGAGCGGGTCAGGTCGGAGAACACCGGGGTGCCGGGCACGCGCGGCTGGGCGCCCCACTCCTCGGTCTTCCCGCCGGCCGTCGGGTAGACGTCCGTGGCGCTCGCCCACATGCCGGTGGTCTGCCGGTAGTCGGTGCCTTCTGGGTAGGCCAGCTGGGTCTCGCGAGCCCACGACACGTCCCGCGAGACCGGCCCGACGTACTCGGTCACGGTGCTCTGCGCGGGCCAGGAGTAGCCGAACCGAGGGCCGAGCAGCCAGCCGGGGTGGGTGACCACGGTCGCCGACCAGTTGATGGAGGCGACGGCGGGCCGGTCGGCGTGCAGGCGGTTCTTGATCTCGTAGAGGTCGCGCTTGCCGAGCTCGTAGTCGAGCTTGGCCGGGACGCGGCCGCGCTCGTGGAGGAGCAGCGAGTAGATGTACGGGGTGGCGGTGATGCCCTCGGCCTGGATGCTCACCGGCCGCCTGGCGAGCAGCTTGGCCAGCGCGCGGCCCTCGTCGGCGGGCAGGCTCATGGTCGGGATCGGGTAGATCGGCCAGCCCTTGGTCAGTTCAAGGAAGGCCCGGTTGACCGCCCCATAGCCGAGCACCCCCGCGGCGCCGGCGTCGGCCGCGGCCTTGACCCGGTCGAGCGCGTTGCCCGTGCAGCCGGTGGCCGGGCACAGGTCGGACAGGTCGAGCAGGACGAGCTTGCCGCGTACGCCGGCTCCGGCGAGGTCGGCGGCCTGTCCGCGGCCCCCGGACACCAGGGTGAGCGTGTTGCGGCCGTTCAGCTTGGGAACGTTCTCCGCCAGGCTCTGGTAGCGGGGGCTCAGGGTGAGCCTGTCGGCCTTCATGCTGATCACGGGGGCGCCGCGCAGGATCTGTCCCGCGACGTCGAAGGTGCCCTGGGTGATCGAGCGGGTGGGCAGCAGCCAGTAGTTGTGCAGCCCGTAGGTGGGGGACGCGGACTCGAAGCGGGTGTACCCGATGCCGTTGGCCGCCTCGCGCTCGGAGGCGTACTGCGAGTTGTAGACCTCGGTGGGGTTCGAGGTCTTCTGGGTGACCTGGCGGGCCTTGCGCATGTCGAGGGTGATCGTGGTGTCCTTGGTGGCCTCGAACTCCGGCTGCGACGGCAGGCCGATGTTCCACTGCCCGTCGCTCCCCCGCCAGCTGATGCCGGCGTTCGCGCTGTAGGTGCCCGCGTACACCTGCGTCTCGGTCTCGGTGCCGGTGCCGGGGTACCACTCGACGTCGAGGTCGTCGCGGTCGTCGGTACGCAGGATCGCCCAGGGGATGGCCTGCACGTCGGTCGCGCCGTCGGGCAGCACCATCCGGGTCTTGATGGTGACCTTCTTGGGCTCCACGAACGCGCCGACGGCCGTGTTGACGCTCACGCCGCTCGCGTCGGTGGCGTGCACGAAGCCCTCGTACCAGGTATCCGGTCCCGACGGGTCGAAGGTGACGGCGACGGGCGCGGTGCCGTGCGCGGGGACGGTGACCGTGTCGTGGTCCAGGGTGAGCGTACGCGCGGGCGCGGTGCCGCCCTTGTGGGCCGAGACGCCGGATTTCAGGCTCAGCGTCACCGGCTGGTCGCCGTCGTTGGTGTAGGTGAGCGTCTTGGTGACGGGAGCGGGGTGGGGGTAGGCCATGAGGCCGAAGTCGATGCTGCCCGAGGCGGTGACCGCCTGCTTCACGGCGCGCGCCACGTCCACCCGTCCCGCGCCCTGCTCGTACGAGCCGTAGCCGTCGTCGCGGGCGGTGCTGGTGAGCGCGTTCTTGAGCTGGGCGCCGGTCCAGTCGGGATGCTTCTGAGCCAGGAGCGCGGCCGCGCCCGCGACGTGCGGGGTGGCCATCGAGGTGCCCGACGCGCCGGTGTAGCGGTCGTTCACCGGCGTGCCCATCGTGGTGCCCGCGGCCCGCGCGGCCACGATGCCGACGCCGGGGGCGGCGATGTCCGGCTTGAGGCTGTAGTCGGCCAGCACCGGACCCCTGCTGGAGAACTCGGCGAGCTTCTCCGACCCGTCCACCGCGGCGACGGTCAGCGCCGACGGCGCCGAGCCCGGTGAGGCGATCTTCCGGTTGAGATAGTCGTTGCCCGCCGCGATGACGAACAGCGACGTCGACTGGGCGCTGAGGTTCTCGACCGCCTGGCTCATCGGGTCGGGCCCGGTGTAGCAGCAGCCGCCGAGGCTCATGCTGATCACTCTGGCCTGCTGGCCGACCGCCCACTCCATGCCGGCGATGATGTCCGACTCGTCGCCGTTGCCGCTCTTGTCGATGACCTTGCCGACGAGCAGCGACGCCTTGGGCGCGACGCCGGTGTACTTGCCGTCGGAGGCGGCGCCGTTGCCCGCGATCGTGGAGGCGACGTGGGTGCCGTGCCCGTGGCCGTCCTGGACGTCCGCCTCGTCGGTGAAGTTCGCGCTCGCCGCGACGCGGCCGGCGACGTCGGGGTGGCCGAGGTCGATGCCGGTGTCGAGGACCGCGACCTTGACGCCGTCGCCCTTCAGCCCGGCGGCCCACGCCTCCGGCGCGCCGATCTGCGGCACGCTCTTGTCGAGTACGGCCTGCACCTTGCGGTCGAGCCAGATGGCCGAGACGCCCCGGTCGAGCTTGGCCGCGGCGTTCTTGTCGGTCACGGGGGGATCGACTGCGGTCCAGAACTGCTGGACCGCCTTCTTGTCCACCCGGATCGCCGCGCCGCCCACGCTGGGCAGCCCGCGCGGCGCGGAGGTGGCGGGCAGGGCGTCGGCCTGCGCCGACAGGGTGTTGGCCGGCTGCTTGGCCGGACCGTACTGGACGATCAGCGGCAGGCCGGCGCTCTCCTTGTCGGTGTAGCCGTTCTTGGCCAGGTAGGCGACGTCGAACAGGCCCTTGTCCATCCGGCCCGACGACACCAGGTCCATCACGTCGGAGGGGAAGACGTAGTAGGAGTCCCGATCGCGGACGGAGATGAAGTTCACCGGGGCGCCGTCGGGCCGCTTGGCGGGGGTGACCTGGTGGCGCGGGGTGCCGCCGGGGCCGGTGTCGTAGGCGACCACGTCACCGGTGATCAGCGTGATCTTCGGCGCGTCCTTGGCCGGTGTTCCGGACGACTCGACGGCGGCGGCGCTCTGGCCGGAAAGGGCGGGTGCGGGGGTGACCGAAGCCGGCGGCTCTACGGCCATGCCGGTCGTCAGCATCAGCCCCAGCGCTAAAAGCCCGATGGACGGGTTACGCCATCGTGGACGAGTCATGGTTCTCCTCGCGGAATAGCAGGCATGATCGACTCTCCCGAACCATGACATGTCAAGAAATATCCTGAAAAGATGACTTGACGTCCTTTTCCCGCCAATGACGGGAAAAGGACAGCTGCGGCAGGGGGTTATGGGTGATCATGTTGGGATGCTGCGCATCCTCGGCCTGTCAGCGGCGGAGCAGGCCCTCTACGAGGCCCTGGTCGAGCACTCCCCCGTCACCCTCGACGAGCTGGACCGGCTGGCCGGTACTCCCGGCCTGGCCGTCGGGCTGGAGGAGCTGGGGCTGATCGCCCGCCTGCCCGAGGATCCGCCGCGGTTCGTCGTCGTACCGCCGGAGATGGGGCTGGACGCGCTCATCCGCGAGCGGGCCCGCGCTCTGGCCGACGCCCGGCTGCGGGTGGCCCAGCTGTCCGCGCGCTATCACCTCACCACGCCCGCCCAGGAGTCGGGCGGGCTGGTGGAGGTGGTGATCGGGCGGGAGGCGGTGCTGCGCCGGTTCGAGCAGCTGCAGCGCGGCACCCGGCGCGAGATCCGGATGTTCGACGCGCCGCCGTACGCGGGCGTGGTGGGCGGCAACACCCAGGAGTTCGACCTGCTGAGCCGCGGCGTGGACTACCGGGTGGTCTATGACCGGCGGGCCATCGAGATGCGCGGCACGCTGAAGACCATCGTGGACTACATCGCCGCCGGCGAGCAGGTGCGCGTCGGCGACGTGCCGATGAAGCTGGTGCTCAGCGACTACCCCATGGCCCTGGTACCGCTCCGGCACGATCTGCAGATGGTCGAGTCGGCCCTGGTCGTGCACGACTCGACGCTGCTCGACGCCCTGGCGGCGCTGTTCGAGATGTACTGGGAACGCGCCGTGCCGCTGCACGTCAGCCACGGGCGCGCCCGGCTGCCGGAGACCAGGAGCCCGACCGACGCGCAGCGCGACCTGCTGGCCCGGCTGGTGGCGGGCCAGACGGACAAGGCCATCGCGGCCCACCTCGGCTGGAGCGACCGCACGGTACGCCGTCACGTGCACGCCATGATGATCCAGCTGGACGCCCAGACCCGCTTCCAGGCCGGTTACCAGGCCGTCCTGCGCGGCTGGCTGGCCGACGAGAAGGGCGTACACGATGACCCGGAATGACGTGACCCGGAATGACGTGACCCGGAATGACGTGACCCGGAGTGACGTGGCCCGGAGTGACGTGATCCGGAGCGACGATGACCCGGAGTGACAGGGACGGCGCGGGCGCGCTCGGCGCGGCCGGGCTCACCCCGGACGAGGAGGCGGTGTACGAGCTGCTCATCGACGGCTCGCCGGCCACCACCGCCCGGATCGCGTCGTTGGGCGCGCCGGCCGGGCTCCGCGCCGACCAGCTGCCCGCCGTGCTCGCCGCGCTGGAGGCCAAGGGGCTGGTCACCCGATCCGGCGCCCACTACGCCGCCGTCGCCCCGGAGGCCGCGCTCGACGTGCTCCTGGTCACCGCGGAGCGGGAGCTGCTGCGCGCCCGCGAGCGCGCGGGCGAGCTCGACCAGGCCTTCCAGCGCCGCCGGGCGGCCGGGGAGACGCCGCCGGCGGTCGTCGAGGTGGTGACCGGGCAGCGGGCGGTCCAGCAGCGGCACGCCCAGATCCAGCGGGCCGCCTGGCACCAGCTGCGCTGCTTCTCCAAGCCGCCCTACTTCGACCCGCCGGGCAGCGTGGCGGCCCAGCGCGAGCTCCTCGACCGGGGTGTCACGAGCCGCATGATCTACGAGCGGGGGTTCGTCGACCGGATCGGGGCGCTGCGCCAGATCGAGACGATGGTCGGGGCAGGCCAGCAGGCGCGGGTGCTGCCCAGCCTGCCCATGAAGCTCTATCTCATGGACGACCGGTTCGCCCTGCTGCTGCTCCGGCACCACCCGGACGAGCCCGACGCCGACGCCGCCCTGGTGGTCCACCCGTCCGGGCTGCTGGAGGCGCTGAGCCGGCTGTTCGAAGGACTGTGGCAGCGGGCGCTGCCGCTGCGCCTGCGGCCTCCGGCGCCCGGCGCGGCGCCACCCGCGCGGGCGCGTGCCTCCGCGCACGACGACGAGCGGCTGATCGCGCTCCTGGTGGCCGGGCTGACCGACGAGGCCATCGCCCGGCAGCTCGGCGTCGGCTACCGTACGGCCGAGCGGCGCATCGCGAACCTGATGAGCAGGCTCGGCGCCCACACCCGTTTCCAGGCCGGCGTCCAGGCCGCCTTCCGTCACCCTCCGCCGCCGGAAGAGTGAGGCTCAGCGGTCCAGGCACTCGGCCGAGAGGGCGAGGTGGGCGGACATGTTGCGCTCCATCATGCGCAGGGCCGCCTCGCCGAGGTCGTGGTGGATGGAGGCGACGCAGTCGGGCGGCACCCTCAGGGCGTAGTGACGTACGTAGGCGTCCAGCGCGCTGTAGAGCACGCACTGCTCGGTCACCTGGCCGGCCAGGACGACGGTGTCGACGTCGGTGCGGCCCAGCAGGTACTCCAGCGAGGTGCCGTAGAAGGCGCTGTGGCGCACCTTGGTCAGGAACGCGCAGTCCGGCGGCGGCAGGATCGGCTCCACCAGGTCCGGGCGGCGACCGTTGAGGGCCTCGGTCTCGATCTCCCGCCGATCTCGGGTGAAGTCGCCGTAGTTGTCGTTGACGTACACCAGCTCGACCTCGTCGCGGGTACGCGCCTGCGCCACCAGCTTCGCCATCGGTTCGATGATCTTCGCGACGTTGCGGCACAAGGGTTCGGCGTCGTCGTGCTCGTACGGATTCAGCATGTCGATGATGACCAGCGCGGTTCTTGCCATCCCTTCTTACTGTCCACGACGTGCGGTTTTAGCCGGGCGGCCCCGGGCAGACGGCCTGCACCCCGGACGAGGAGCGAAGGAGACTCGATGGACGCCATCGTGCTGCTAAAGGACGACCACAAGACGGTCGAGGGACTGTTCAAGAAGTTCGAGAAGGCCGGCGAGCGGGCCTACGCCGAGAAGCGCCGCCTCGTGGACCAGATCACCAAGGAACTGGTCACGCACGCCTACATCGAGGAGGAGTACTTCTACCCGGCCGCCCGCGCCAAGGTGCCGGAGACGAGCGACCACGTGCTGGAGAGCGTCGAGGAGCACCACGTCGTGGTGTGGCTGCTGTCCGAGCTGAAGGACCTCGACCCGAAGGACGAGCGCTTCGACGCGAAGGTCACGGTGCTGATCGAGAACGTCCGGCACCACGTCGAGGAGGAGGAGAAGGACTGGTTCCCGCAGGTCCGCGCCGCGATGGGGCGCAAGGAGCTGCAGGAGCTCGGTGAGCGCATGGAAGCCGCCAAGGCCGAGGCCCCCGCCGAGCCGCTCGCCGTCAAGAGCGCCTCACAGTAGGCCCGCGCCACGCAGGAGACCGCGCCACGCCTCAGCCGGTCGTCAGGTGGTCGACGAACAGGGCCGCCGCCGCGGTCGGGGCGGGCAGCGGGTTCCAGGCCAGGCCGATGGGGCGGTGCTGGGCCGGGACGAGCGGACGGTAGGTGGGGTCGTCGTGTTCCAGCGAGGCGGGCAGCGGCAGGACGCCCACGCCGAGCCCGGCGCCGATGAGGCCGCGTACGGTGGCGATCTCCTCGCTCTCGAACGCGATGACCGGCTCGAACCCGGCCTCCTCGCACAATCGGTCGATCACCCGGCGCAGGTCCGTGGTCGGGGCGAAGGCGACGAACGGCTCGTCGCGCACACCGGCGAGCGTCAGTCCCGGGACGGCGGCGAGCGGGTGCTCGACGGGCAGGGCGAGGCAGAGCCGCTGCTCGCGTAGCGGGTGCCAGCGCGCGGGGTTGCCTTCCGGTGGCGGGGTGACCAGGGCGGCGTCGATGTCGCCCTGGGCCAGCCAGGTGAACAGCTCCCTGGCGAAGCCCTGGTGCAGCTCGAAGCGGATGCCGGGCGTGCCCGCCCGGATGTCGCGCAGGATCTCCGGCACCAGCCAGCGGCCCACCGAGTGCAGGAAGCCCAGCCGGATCAGGCCGGTGTCCGGGTTGGTCAGGGCGTCGATGCGACGGCGCGCGCCCTCGAGCTCGTCCACGGCGCGGGCGGCGTGCTCGCGGAACAGCAGGCCGAACCGGTTGAGCGCGAGCCGGCGTCCGTGCCGGTGGAACAGCTCGACCCCCAGGTCGGCCTCCAGCCGGGCGAGCGCCCGCGACAGCGTGGACTGGTTGATCCGCTCCATCGCCGCGGTGTCGCGCATGTTCTCCGTGTCACACAGCGTCAGGAACCAGCGGAGGGTCTGCAGCTCCATCCTGCGATGATGCTCATATCGCATCAGCTCCGTCAAATTCTGCATTTTGCGCATCAGCGCTGATCGGTCACGCTCGACGGGTGCTCTCGACTCTCGTGTCAGGGGATCGCGCCTCCCTCCGGATCAGGTACGGGCTGATGTTCGGCGGCCTGGCCAACTTCCTGGCGCTCTACTATGTCCAGCCGTTGCTGCCCGGCGTCGCCGACCATTTCGGGGTCTCCGCACCGGAGTCGACGGCGGTGCTGTCGCTGGCCACGATCACGATGGCGGTCGCGCTGCTGTTCGTCGGCCCGATCTCCGACGTGGTGGGCCGGGTGGTGATCATGCGGTGGTCGCTGACCGGCTGCGCGGTCCTGGGCATCGCCGCCGCGTTCGCGCCCACCTGGCACGCGCTGCTGGTCCTGCGCGGGCTGCAGGGCGTCGCGCTGGCCGGGCTGCCCGCCGTGGCGCTCGCCTACCTGCGTGAGGAGATGCCCGAAGGGTCCCACGTACGGGCCAACGCCACCTACATCACCGGCACGGCCCTCGGCGGGGCGGCGGGGCGGTTGCTGCCCGGCCCGGTCCAGGCGGTGTGGGGCTGGAGCGGTGCCAGCGCCGTCGTGGGGGTCGTCACGCTGCTCTGCGCGATCGGCTTGTGGGTCCTGCTGCCGCCGTCGCGGCACTTCGAACGGTCCAGCCCGCGGCTGGGCGACCTGCTGCGCAACACCGCGCTCACCTTGCGGGACCCGTCCCTGGTGGCGCTGTGCCTGGTCGGCGCGGCGACGATGGGGGCGTTCGTCGGGCTGTGCAACGCGCTGACCTTCCGCCTGGAGGCGGCGCCGTACCTGCTGGGCGGGGCGGGCGCGCTGGTGTTCCTGGCCTACCCGGTGGGCGTGCCGGGGCCGCTGGCCGCCGGGCGGCTGGCGCTGCGGCGCGGGCTCGGCCTGGCCGCCCTGCTCGGTGTCGCGCTCCTGGTGATCGGGACGCTGCTCACCGCCGCGCCCCAGCTGCCGGCCATCGTGATCGGGCTGGCCATGGTCACCTTCGCCTTTCTGGGTACGCACTCCCTGGTCAGCGGCTGGGTCTCCGACCGCGCCCACCGGGTCGGCGTCGGCGTGGGCCAGGCGGCGGGGCTGTACCTGCTGGCCTACTACGCCGGCAGCTCGGTCTTCGGCTCGCTGGCCGCCTACCGGTGGGAGACGGGCGGCTGGCCGAGCGTGATCACCGTCTCCGTCGGGCTGCTCGTCGGCGCCGGGTTCCTGCTGGACCTGGCCCGCCGCTTCGACACACGATCATGCCGGTAGCCGTCACCGGGGACGGCGTGGCCGTCTCCTACCAGGTCCGCGGCCGGGGCGAACCCCTCGTCCTGCTGGCCGGGCAGGCCAACGACCACCACTGGTGGGACGGCGTCAGGGCCGACTTCGAGGACCGCCACACCACCGTCACCCTCGACTACGGCGGCACCGGGGACAGCGACAAGCCCGACATCCCCTACACCACCCGCGGCTTCGCGGCCGACGTGGTCACCGTCCTCGACGACCTGGGCGCCGACCGGGCCCACGTGTACGGCACGTCGATGGGCGGGCGGGTGGCCCAGTGGGCGGCACCTGGCCGCCAGCGCGGGACACGACGCCTGGGACGCGCTGCCCGGCATCACCGCGCCCACGCTGGTCCTCCACGGCACGGACGACGTCTTCAGCCCCGCGGCCAACGCGCCCCTGCTCGCGGGCCGCATTCCCGGTGCGCGGACGCGTCTCATCGCCGGTGCCCGGCACGCCTACTTCGAGGAGTTCCGCGAGGTCGCGGGCCTCACGGTCCTGGGCTTCCTGGCGGGTCGCTGATCAGAGGTCGCGGGCCTCACGGTCCTGGGCTTCCTGGCGGGTCGCTGATCAGTCGATCATGACCACCGTGCTGGCGGCCAGGTCGTGCAGCGCGTGCCTGCGGCGGGTGAAGACGATCCAGACGAGGTCGAGCACGGTGAGGCCGAGCGCGGCGAAGAAGCCGGTCATCAGCGCGCGTACCGCCGCCATGGCGGGGGTGAGCCGGGCGCCGTTCTCGCGCACCACGCGGATGCCGAACGCCTTCTTGCCGATGGTCTGTCCGTTCCAGAAGGCGACCAGCAGCCAGTGGCTGGCGTACCACACGAACGCCCCGGCGATCAGCCACCGCCAGTCCAGGTGGAAGACGAAGTCGGCGAAGTCCTTCGCGGGGTCCATCGGCTCGAAGACGCCGGCCCGCGCCAGGAGGGGCCAGGTGAGCAGGCCCAGGATGACGGCATCGGAAAGACCGGCGAACAGCCGTCGCCCGCGTCCCGCGAGCAACTCCTGCGCGAGCCGGCCGTAGGGCGGGCCGTCGCGCCACAGCGTTTCGGACATAGACACAACTCCGGCGGTATTGAGGAGCGGGCTCTCACCGAAGAGGCGTTCCATCTCGTTCCACAGGTTGAATAGACGCAACGTCTAGTCTAGTGTGCGGGACGTCAGTGACTCCCTGGATCTGAGAGGTCGGTTCATGCTCAGCACCACGATCACCACACCACCCCGGCGCCGTACCGGTGCCGCCGCGGCGGTGACCTTCGCCTTCTGGATCACCATGGCGGGGACCACCGCGCCGACGCCGTTATATCCGCTCTACGAGCGCGCCTTCGCCTTCTCGCCGTTCACCATCACCGTGGTGTTCGCCGTGTACGCCATCGGAGTCGTCGCCGGGCTGCTGCTGTTCGGGCGCCTGTCCGACCAGATCGGCCGACGGCCGACCCTGATGATCGCGACCGCGCTGTCGGTGACCGCGGCCGCGGTCTTCTTCGTCGCGCAGAACGTCGCGGTGCTGCTCGCCGCCCGCGTCGTGTCGGGGCTGTCGGCGGCCCTGGTCACCGGTGCCGCCACGGCCGCGCTCACCGAGCTGATCGGGCCCGGCTCGCGGGTCCGGCCGGCCACGATGGCGTTGTTCGCCAACATGGGCGGCCTGGCCTGCGGAACCCTGCTCGCAGGGATCCTGGCCGACCTGGCGCCCGCCCCGCTGCGCACCCCCTGGGTCGTCGTCGGCGCTCTCGCGGTTCTGGGTCTGCTCGGCGTGGCGGCGACGCGGGAGAGCGCCGCGCACCGCTCCGGCTTCACCCCGCGCCTGGAGCCGCTGCGCGTGCCGGGCGAGATCCGGGCGGACTTCCTGCGTTCGGCGATGGCTGCCGGGGCGGGCTTCGCCGTCCTGGGCGTTCTGACCGCGGTGATCGGTCTGTTCCTGGGCACGCTGGCGCACCAGTCGAGCCACGCGCTGACCGGGCTGGTGGTGTTCGTCGCGTTCGCGGGCACGGCCCTGGGCCAGTTGCTGAACCGCGTGCTCAGCGCGGCCGTCGCCCTGCCCGCCGCCTGTCTGGGCCTGATCGCCGCCGCCGCGCTGATCGGCACCGCTCTCGCCACGGCCTGGCTCGTCCCCCTCCTGCTCGGCGCCGTGATCAACGGCCTGGCCACCGGTGTCGCCATCGGGCACGGTCTCGCGGGCATCGTCACCCGCGGCGCTCCGCACCATCGAGGCGCGTCGGTGTCAGCCTTTTTCGCGATCCTGTACGCGATGCTCGCCGTACCGGCCATCGGAGTGGGCGTGCTGATCCACGTGTCGAGCCTGCGCCCGGCCGGAGAGGTCTTCAGCGGCGCGGTCGCCCTGCTGGCCGTCGCGGTGCTGCTGAGCCTGCTCGGCGCGCGGAAGAAGGGCTGGCGGAAGAAGGGCTGATCGCGTTCGCCGGCCCGCCGGATCGGCGCACGGAAGAAGGGCCGAGTACATCCTCCGGCATGCCAGAATCGAGCTGCCGGAACGTACCTCGAGAGGACGATGACCATCCCCGCCGACCGAAACGCCGACCGAAACGCCGGGCCCGCCGGAGGACGGACGGCCGTGGTGAGCCGGACGGGCCCCAAGCGCAGCGAGAGCATCCGGCTCGCGGTGCTCAACGCCGCCGACGATCTCCTGGTCGAGCGGGGGTTCAACGGGGTGACCATCGAGGGCATCGCCGCTCGGGCCGGTGTCGCCAAGCAGACCGTCTACCGCTGGTGGAAGTCCAAGGTCGACATCCTCCTCGACACCCTCGCCGACGACGCCCGCGAGGCCCTGGCCTGGCCGGGCGGCGATGCGGTCGCCGAGGAGGAGCTGAAAGCCCAGCTCCGCCGGATCGCCGGGTTCTTCGAGGAGCCGTCGGGCCAGGTCCTGCGGGCGCTGCTCGGCCACGCCCAGACCGACCAGGCCACCGCCGAGGCGCTGCGCGAGGGGTTCCTGCGCGAGCAGCGCGAGCGCGACCTCGCGGGACTGCGCGCCGTGCTCGAACGCCACACCGGCCGCCCGGTGACCGAGCCGACCGTGGACACCCTGCTGAGCGTGCTGCTCGGCCCGCTCTACTACCAGGCGCTCGTCCACGGCGGCCCGCCCGGCCCCGACCTCCTGGACGCCACGGCCCGGCACGTCCTCGACCTGGCCGCCCACGTCTGACCACGCCCCCTCCCCCGACGGCCGAGCGCAGCGGCGCACCGCTGCCCGGAGGCGGGCGGGCGTAGCGGCGTACCCCTGCGCAATACGCGGCCGGCGCGGCATGCGAATCTCTTACACGGAAGCGGCGGGCGAGACGGCCCGGCGCCGGTCCGAATGTGAGGAGCCCCCCGACGTGTCACCCGTGATCCTGTCCGCCGCAGGCGCCTGTCTCGTTCTCGACGTCGCGGGCTCCGGCCTGCCGCGCGTGCGTTACTTCGGCGCCGACCTGGGCGCGGTCGCCGAGCCGCACCTGCTGCCCGCGCTGGCGTCGCTGACTCCCGCGCCGCCGCTGGTGCCGCTCCAGGGCGACAGCTGGTACGGCCGGCCGGGCCTGTCAGGAGCCCGTACGTCCGCGCATCGGCCGGTCAGGTGGAGCCTCTACGGCCCGGTCGAGACGCGGGCCGTGCCCGGCGCGGGCGGCAGCGTGACCATCACCGCCACCGATGATCACGCCGGGCTCCGGCTGGTGAGCGAGCTGGCCATGGACGCCAATGGCGTGGTCACGATGCGGCACGCGCTGACCAACACCGCCGCCGACCCGTACCGCGTGGAGGAGCTGACCTGCGCGCTGCCGCTGCCCGCGCGGGCGGACGAGCTGCTCGACTTCACCGGGCGGTGGGCGCTGGAGAAGGTGCCGCAGCGCCGGCCGCTGGCCTACGGCGTCTGGTCGCGGGAGAACCGGCGCGGACGCACCGGGCACGACGGCACGGGCCTGCTGGTGGCGGGGACGGGCGGGTTCGGGTTCCGGCACGGCGAGGTGTGGGCGGCGCACGCCGGATGGAGCGGCGACCACGTCCACTACGTCGAGCGGTTGCCGGAGGGCGTGACGCTGCTGGCGGCCGGCGAACTGCTGGCGCCCGGCGAGATCACCCTGGGCGAGGGCGAGACGTACGAGACCCCGCTGGTCTATTTCACCTGGTCCGACTCCGGGCTGGACGCGGCGGCCGGGCGGCTGCACGGTCACCTGCGCTCGCGCGGCCCGCGCCCGGCCCGCCCGGTCACCCTGAACAACTGGGAGGCCACCTACTTCGACCACGGCCTCGACCGGCTGCTGGCGCTGGCCGACCGGGCGGCGGAGGTGGGGATCGAGCGGTTCGTCCTCGACGACGGCTGGTTCCGGCACCGCCGCGACGACCATGCCGGCCTCGGCGACTGGTACGTGGACGAGGGGGTGTGGCCCGACGGCCTGCACCCGCTGGCCGGGCACGTACGCAAGCTCGGTATGCAGTTCGGGCTCTGGTTCGAGCCGGAGATGATCAATCTCGACTCCGACCTCGCCCGCGAACACCCCGAATGGGTGCTCGGCCGCGCCGACCGGCTCCCGCCGCCGCAGCGCAACCAGCACGTGCTCGACCTGGCCCGGCCGGAGGTCTTCGACTACCTGCTGGAACGGATCAGCGCGCTGGTGGGCGAGTACGAGCTGGACTACCTCAAGTGGGACCACAACCGCGACATCGCCGAGCCCGTCCACGACGGCGTGGCGGGTGTGCACGCGCAGACCGTGGCCGCGTACCGGCTGATCGACGAGCTGCGCCGGCGCCATCCCGGGCTGGAGATCGAGTCGTGCTCGTCCGGCGGCGCGCGGATCGACTACGGCATCCTGGCCCGTACCGACCGGGTCTGGACCTCCGACAGCAACGACGCGCTCGACCGGCAGGCGATCCAGCGCTGGACCGGCCTGCTCGTGCCGCCGGAGCTGATGGGCAGCCACGTCGGCGCGCCGCGCGATCACATCACCGGCCGGTCGCTGGCGCTGTCGTTCCGGTGCGCCACCGCGCTGTTCGGGCACATGGGCGTCGAGTGGGACCTGACGTCGGCGAGTGAGGCCGAACGCGAGGAGCTCGCGGAATGGATCGCCCTGCACAAGCGGCTGCGGCCGACGCTGCACGGCGGGACCGTGGTCCGCGCCGACCATCCCGACCCGGCGGTGCTGCTGCACGGCGTGGTCCGGGACGGGCACGCGGTGTTCGCCTGCGTCCAACTCGCCTCCCGGGTGGCCATAGGTCCGGCCCCGCTGCGCCTGCCCGGACTGGACCCCGAGACCGTCTACGAGGTGCGGGTGGCGGGCCGCCTGCCCACGGGCGTCGGGCTGCCGGAGTGGACGGCCGCCCCGGTACGCCTACGGGGCTCGGTCCTGGCCGGGCTCGGGCTGCCGTCCCCGGCGCTGAAGTCCGGGACCGCGCTGGTCATCGAGCTGGAGGCCGTCCAGGGATAGGCCGTCCAGGGATAGGCCGTCCAGGGATAGGCCGTCCAGGGATAGCAGGTGCGCTGAACCGGGACCGGTAAGCGGACGGGCTCATCGCGAAGAACTGCCGGAAGCGGCGGCTGGCGTAGTTGGGGTCGCTCCACCCCACCTGCCTGCCGATCGCCGCGACCGGCAGGTCCGTCTCGATGAGCAACGCCGCCGCCCGCTCGGCACGCAGCCGGTTCAGGTACGCCATCGGGGAGATGCCGAGCTGGGCGGTGAACGTCCTGGCCAGGTGCGCGGCCGAGACCCGCGCGAGCGCCGCCAGGTCGTCCACCGACCAGTCCCGCCGCGGGTCGCCCTCCAGCTCCCGTACGGCCAGCAGCACCGCGGGGTGCGTCCCCGCGTTCCCGGCGGCGGGCTCGCCGAGCGAGGCCAGCGTGGCCAGCGAGGCCGCCGCCCCGCCCAGCAGGCACAGCAGCGCTCCCACCCGCGTGATGTGCCCGCCCACCGCCGCCGGAAGCGCGGCCTCCACCACCGCGAGCGCCCCGTCGTCCAGCCGCGACACGTGCCCCGAGCGGTGCAGCAGCCTGCCGATGTGCGGTTCGGCCCGCAGCCAGGCCAGCTCCCGCTGGAACACCTCCGGACCGACGTACACGTTGTGCACCACCAGCCGGCGGCAGTCGCGGTAACCGTGCCAGTCACCCGGCCGCAGCAGCGTGACCGAGCCGCGGCTCAGCCCCTGGTCACCGATGGCCGAGACGTGCGTGGCCGTGCCCCTGGTGACCACGGCCAGCTCCAGGAAGTCGTGGCTGTGCGCGCTGTTGTCGGCGGCCAGCTCGTGCCGCTCCGCCACCACGGGCGGCCGGTCGGGGGTGAAGACGTCGTCGCGTCGTACACGGTGCACATCAGGATTGTGCTACATGCGAGCAACCCCCGTCCTAGCCCGTCCCGGCACCGCCCGGCAAGAGTGGAGGCACCACCGACAAGGGAGAAACACATGCTTGACGACGCGCAGGTGTCCGCCTACCGACGTGACGGTTTCATCCACCTGCCCCAGGTGATCTCGCGCGCGGACGCCGCCCGCTACGCCAAGGCGGCGCTGGCCGCGCAGGAGACCGTGCGGGACAACCGGGAGGGCGACATCTTCGTCCAGCTGCTGCAGCTCTGGCAGCACGACGAGACGCTGCGCGAGCTCACCCTGCACCCGGGGCTCGCCGCGCTCGCGACCCGCCTGGCGGGCGTGCCGCTGCGGCTCTGGCACGACCAGTTGCTGATCAAGAAGCCGCACAACGGCGCGGCCACCGAGTTCCACCAGGACCAGCCGTACTGGCCGCACGCCGGCTCGCGGCACGCCCTGTCGGCCTGGATCGCGCTGGTCGACGTGCCCGTCGAGCGGGGCTGCATGACGTTCGTGCCCGGCTCGCAGGATCTCCAGGACCTGCGCGCCCAGGACTTGACGGACGGCCAGGACCTCTTCCGGATCGCGCCCGAGCTGCGGTGGCGGCAGCGGGTGACCGTCCCGTTGAAGGCGGGCGACTGCACCTTCCACAACTCGTACCTGGCGCACTGCGCCACGCCCAACTTCACCGACGACCCGCGCATCGCGCACGTGGTCATCTACATGGACGCCGAGGCGGTCTTCGCCGCCGAACCGGCGCACGTGCTGACCGATCCCCTCGGCCTCACCCCCGGCCTGCCCCTGCCCGACGAGCACTTCCCCAGCTTCGCCCGCTGATCGGCCCCGACGTCACCCGGGTCGGCGCGTCGCGCTGCCTCTGACGATGAGGGTCGTGGCGAGCTCGATCCGGGTGCCGGCCGAGCCCCTGCGGTGGGCCAGCTCTTCGGTGATCAGCCGGACCGCCTCGTTGGCCATGTCGTCGAGCGGCTGGCGGACCGTGGTGAGCGGCGGGGACAGCATCTCGCACAGAGGGGAGTCGTCGAAGCCGACCACGGACACCTCTTCGGGGATGCGGATGCCGCGCTCGGTCGCCGCCTGGTAGACGCCCGCGGCCTGCAGGTCGGAGCCTGCGAAGATGGCCGTGGGCCGGTCGGGGTGATCGAGCAGCTCGGCGCCGAACGTCTTGCCGCCGGAAACCTGGAAGTCGCCGAACCGCGTGAGGTGCGCCTGCGGCTCGACGCCGAAGGTGCGGTGCGCGGCCAGGTAGCCCTCGTAGCGGTCGAGGGTGCACTGCGTGTCGAGCGGGCCGCCGATGAAGCCGATCCGCTCGTGCCCCAGCTCCAGGAGATGGGTCGTGGCCATCACCCCGCCCGACCAGTTCGTCGCGCCCACGGTCGAGAGCCGGGGATCGCGCTTGCCGACCGGATCCAGGAGCACCAGCGGGACCCGCAGCAGCTCTTCGACCGCCGCGATCTCGTCCTGGTTGGCGCGCGAGAGCACTAGGACAATGCCGTCGGTGCCGCGCTTGCGCACCATCCCGATCCAGCGCCGCAGGTCGAAGTCGGCGCGCGCGGACGAGGTCACGACGAGTGAGAATCCCCAGCGCGCGGCCGCCTGCTCCGCGCCCTTGACCAGGACCTCGGCCCAGGGCGAGCCGAGCCCGTCGATGAGCAGGTCGACGAGGCCGACCTGCGGGGCGCTGGGCGGGCGGAGCGCTTTGTATCCGGAGGCCCGGACCGCTTCGAGCACCTTGCCGCGGGTGGCGGCGGAGACGTGCTTCTTGCCGCTCAATACTTTCGAGACGGTCGGGACCGACACCCCGGCCGCCGCCGCGACATCGGAGAGCGTGGGTCGGGGCACTGTACCTCCCGTTTGCCGGCTTTCGGCGACCTTTCGGCCTGTAGCCCCTTATGACCTGGGCAGATGGGGCATATGCGGCAAGTGTTGACACGACGACAAGCCGGAATCTACCGTAACGGAACGGCAATGTCACGGCATCTTTTCGGAAACTCTCCAGAAAGTTTCCGACGCAATGGCGGAGGCCCGCGCCGAACCGGGCGCCTCGAGTGCCAGATCAACAGTGAGGGTGCGTGCATGACGATCGATGAGCGTCGGGCGCGACGTGTCGGCGACCTGCTGGCCGACATGTCACTCGACGAGAAGCTCGCGCAGCTCGTGGGCGTGTGGCTGAACGTCAATCGCGAGGAGGGTGTCGTCGCGCCGCTTCAGGACGCGATGCAGGGAGAGGACGTCGCGTTCGAGGAGTTCGCCCGCGACGGACTCGGGCAGATCACCCGGCACTACGGGACCCGGCCCGTCGATCCGGAGTGGGCGAGCACCCTGCTGGCCGCGCGGCAGCGGTGGCTGCTCGACCACACCCGCCTCGGCATCCCGGCGCTGGCACACGAGGAATGCCTCACCGGCCTGGCGGCCTGGCAGGCCACGACCTATCCGGTCCCGCCGGCCTGGGGCGCGTCGTTCGACCCCGAGCTGGTCGAGCGGATGGGCCGGCAGATCGGGTCGAGCATGGCCGCGCTCGGCATTCACCAGGGTCTCGCTCCGGTGCTCGACGTGATCCGCGGCCAGCGGTGGGGGCGGGTCGAGGAGTGCGTGTCGGAGGATCCGTACGAGGTCGCGACGATCGGGGCGGCGTACGTGCGGGGGCTCCAGTCCGCGGGCGTGATCGCCACGTTCAAGCATTTCGTCGGCTATTCGAACTCCCGCGCCGGGCGGAATCTGGCCCCGGTCCACGCGGGGCCGCGGGAGGTGGCCGACGTGCTGCTGTTCCCCTTCGAGGTCGCGATCCGGGACGCGGGTGCGGGTTCGGTGATGAACTCCTACGCGGAGATCGACGGGATCCCGGTCGCCGCGGACGACCACTACCTCACCCGGATCCTGCGTGACGAGTGGGGTTTCGACGGCACCGTCGTCGCCGACTACTTCGCGGTCGCCTTCCTGCACACGCTGCACGCCGTCGCCACGGACGCCGAGGACGCCGCCGTGCAGGCACTCACGGCGGGGATCGACGTCGAGCTCCCCACCGGGGTGGCCTATCTGGCGCCGTTGAAGCAGGCCGTGTCGAGCGGGCGGATCGCCGAATCGCTGATCGACCGGGCGTTGAGCCGGGTGCTGCTGCAGAAGGCGAAGCTCGGGCTGCTCGACGACGACTACGAGCCGGCCGCTTCGGGGCCCGTCGACCTGGACGGCGCCGAGTCACGGGCGCTGGCGCGGGGGCTGGCGGAGGAGTCCATCGTGCTGCTGACGAACAACGGCCTGCTGCCCCTCGGCGACGGCGCGGGACGGCGCGTGGCCGTCATAGGCCCGAACGCCGACAGCGTCACCGCGCTGTTCGGCTGCTACTCCTTCGTCAACCACGTCCTGCCGCACTTCCCCGAGGTCGAGCCGGGCATCGAGTCGCCCACGCTGCTCGACGCCCTGCGGGCGGAGTTCCCGGACGCGCTGCTGCGGGTCGCGCACGGCACGGGTGTCGACGACGGCGACCGCGCGGGGTTCGGCGCGGCCGTGGACCTGGCGGCCGCCTCCGACGTGGTGATCCTCGTGCTCGGCGACCGGTCCGGCCTGTTCGGCCGGGGCACCTCCGGTGAGGGCTGCGACGTGGACACCCTCGACCTCCCCGGCGCCCAGCAGGCGCTGGCCGACGCGGTCCTCGCCACCGGCACTCCGGTGGTGGCGGTTCTGCTGACCGGCCGGGCCTACGCCGTGCCGGGCATCCTCCGCGAGGCCGCCGCCGTGGTGCAGGCGTTCTTTCCCGGTGAGGAGGGCGCGGGGGCCATCGCCCGGGTGATCAGCGGAGCGGTCAACCCTTCGGGGCGGCTGCCGATGAGCATGCCCGGCTCGGCCGCCGGCCAGCCGTACAGCTACCTGCATCCCCGGCTCGGCGCGGCCAGCTCGGTGAGCAACATCGACCCCGCTCCGGAGCTGGGGTTCGGTCACGGGCTGAGCTACACGCGCTTCGCCTACGACGAGTTGTCCGTGGCCGAGACCGCCCCGGCGGCGGACGGGTCGATCCGCTGCTCGGTCGTCGTCCGCAACGCGGGTGAGCGGGCGGGCGCGGAGATCGTCCAGGTCTACGCCTCGGACGTGGTCGCCTCGGTCACCCGGCCCCTCGCCCAGCTGGTCGGCTACGCGCGCGTCGAGCTCGCGCCCGGTGAGCGGGCGTCGGTCGGCTTCGAGGTGCCGACGCGGCTGCTGGCCTTCACCGGGCGCGACGGCCGGCGCGTCGTCGAACCCGGCGAGGTGACGGTGTCCGTCCGCCGCTCTGTCACCGACGTCGTCGCCGAGAGGCCGGTGACGCTGACCGGGCCGGTGTACGAGATCACCGGCGCCGAACGGCGGCTGACCACGGTCGATCAGACGAGCGTCCTCCTCCACTGAGCGGCACCTGACCACGGTCGATCAGACGAGCGTCCTCCTCCACTGAGCGGCCCGCCGCCATGACGCCAGCCGTGCCACCGGCGCCACCAGCACCACGACCCCGACGACCAGCACCGTCAGCCCGGCGGCCCGCTGGTCGGCGGACAGGTCCGACACCCCCGGCGGCGACACCAGCGTGAACCAGTCCACGCCCACCCCCGGCCCGAATCGCAGGGCCAGCCCGAGCGCGAGCTGCGCCACGGCGACCACCGCGAGCAGCCGCACCCGCGCCACCCAGGTGACCGGGCGCGGCAGCGGGTCCACGCCGGCCAGCACCCAGAAGCACAACGCCCCGGCGCAGAAGAGCAGCGCCAGGGTGAGCAGATGGAGCGCGTAGCTGTACAACGACTGCCCCAGCCAGCCCGTCCCGTACAGCACCGCCACCGGCACGATCTGCGCGGCGGCGACGGTCACCGGATGGGTGAGCCGCGCGGCCAGGCGGCTGTCCAGGACCGCGCGGGTCACGTCGCCGTACTGGGACCGGTCCGTGGTGGTCTGGGCGGCGAGCGTCAGCGGCGCGCCGAGCGCCAGCAGCAGCGGCGCCACGAGCGCGACCAGGCCGTACTGCAGCGCCTGCGCGGACAGCATCGCGCGGGCATAGCCGCCCACCCCGCTGAGCAGGGCGAACGCCAGCACCGCAAGCCCGGCGAGCCACGCGGCGGTACGGCCCGGCGGCCACACGATCCCGTCGCGGGCCAGGCGGCGCAACCCGATGAGGTAGCCGATCGCGGGGCCGGCCAGCAGGAGCAGGATCAGCGGGTCCAGCCGGATCTCGGTGATCAGGCCGCCGATCGAGAAGGGCGGCAGGTCGTACTCCAGCAGGAGGTGCTCATGACCGCCGCCGCCCTCGGAGAGCGGCGGCGGGGTGCGTGACAGGGCGACCGCGAGCCCGACGGCCGCCGCCATGACGATCGCCTCACCGGTGGCCAGGCGGACGAACGTGTGCCGCACCGGGCGTTCGGCCAGGCCCGCGACGGTCCGGCGGCGATGGTTGTGGCCGAAGACGCCCAGGGCCACCAGCGCGGCCGCCTTGGCCAGGATGAGCAGGCCGTACCGGGTCTGCCACAGCTGAGCGACGGCGTCGAGGCGCACCCAGGCGCTCGCCACGCCCGACACGGCCACCGCGCCGAAGCAGGCCAGGGCCAGCGTGCTGAACCTGGGCACCACCTCCGCGAGCCGGTCCGAGCGCCGGAAGTGGACCAGGACGGCGGCCAGGCCGCCCACCCACACCGCCACCGCCGCCAGGTGCGCCATCAGCGCGGAGATCGCGATGTCGTGGTCGCCCGCCGAGGCGGCGTGGCCGACGTAGGCGGGCGGCAGGATCGCGAAGACGGCGACCACCAGCAGGAAGGCGTTCCACCACGGCGAACGCCACAGGCTGGTGCCGATCGCCACCACCCCCGCCGCCGCGGCCACGATGAGCAGCGCCTGGGTCTGCGGGACGGTCATGCCGAACGACAGGATCGACGGGCTCTCGAACAGGTCGGTGAGCGGCAGGCCGACGACCTCCGAGATCGTCAGCAGGTACGTCACCACCGCGGCGGCGGCCCAGCCCAGCCCCCAGCGGCCGGCGGCGCGCAGGCAGGCGGCGGCCTGCGGCGTGCCGCGCGGCGCCAGGATCACGGCGGCCACCAGCGTTCCGACGGTGGCGAAGGCGCACAGGTCATAGGTGAACCGGGCCAGGGGCATCCCCCAGTCGGTGAACGGTCCCGCCTTGGGCAGGCCCGGGATCGACGGCTGCGGCACGCTTCCGCCGAACAGCAGGGCCGCGACCAGCACCAGGACTCCGGCGGCCACGGTGACGACGGCGTATCGGCGGGCCGGCGTCGCCCCGCCTCGGAAAGTGGACACGGCTGCTCAGGTGCCGGCGGGCAGGGCTCGACGGCATCGGAGGTTGACGGCATAGGGGGTTGACGGCATGGTGATCTCCACGTGGCTGCGGGACGGGGGTCAGAAGGCAGCCGCGAGCGGAGGTCCACGCCGGACGACCGCGTGACGCAGGACGCTTTCGTACGGTCCGCCGGGTGAGCGATAGGCGGGCGCCGGTGGAGTGAGTGGGTATGCGGGGCACGGCGCCAGGACCAGGAGCAGACGTACGGCCAGCCGCCGCAGCACCGCCCACAGCGCGGTCTCGCCCCTGGCCACCCACCATCCGGTCACCAGAGCGGCGGTGAGGTGGCAGAGCACCATGCCCATGTCGGTGGCCGGTCCGTGTCCGGGCAGCATGGGTGCGGGAGCGGCGTGCCACGAGAAGAGCCCGTGCAGGAGGATTTGCGCCGAACCGAGCAGGATGGCGATCGCGACCGGTTCGCGCTCCCGGCCGGCCAGCGCGCCGGCGCCCGCCGTCCCCAGCCCGGCGCCGAGCGCGAGACGACCGGGGCCCGGCAGAGTGCCGTCGGCGAACCAGTGGGCCAGGGCGGCCAGCGTCACACAGACGGCCGCGAAGAGGGCCGACCGCGCTAATCGCAACGGCAGCATGGCTCGCATGGTGCCCAAATGCTCCCACACCAGCAGCCCGCCGTGAGGCTCGTTCCCACCTATGGCGTTTTATCCGAAATTTCAGTTTTTCTAGGCTTATAAACATGTGACGCGCGCCGGAGCGCCCGTTTTCGGGGGCACCGGCGCGCTGATCATGCGCGATCGTCAGGCATGCACGCCCCGACAGTTGATCTTGAACGAGTCGCCGTAGCCTTCCCAGACCCCTACCAAGGTCCATCCCTGGGCGACCTTGTCAGCGTGCTGCCAGGTGCAGGCCGCATGCAGGTCGAGGCGGATCTGGGCACCGTCGTTCCTGGTGCAGACCCAGCCGGTCACGTTGTCGCCCAAGTGCTTCGCGCCGTTGTAGCCGATCGACTGGCAGAAG
The DNA here is from genome assembly GCF_020215705.1 of Nonomuraea aurantiaca. Classification (GTDB taxonomy): domain Bacteria; phylum Actinomycetota; class Actinomycetes; order Streptosporangiales; family Streptosporangiaceae; genus Nonomuraea; species Nonomuraea aurantiaca. The sequence continues at coordinate 103,472 of NZ_JAIWNB010000004.1, forward strand.
CCGGCGAGGTTCATGCCCTTGTAGAATTCGGTCGCTCCCGGCGTGGCATGGCATTTCCACTCGCCGGCGCTGTTGCCGTTGGTCGACGCGGTGACCGGATAGCCGGCGGCCACGAGCGGGCTGAACTGCCACTGACAGGCGCTGACCACCGAAAGGCCGACTTCGGTGGTGCCGATGACGCACCGCCAGCCATCGAAATGGTTGGCCACCTTCTTGGCGCCGTCGTACCCGATCGACCTGCAGTAACCGTTGAGGTCCACGCCGCCCAGATAGGCGTCGACCGATTGGACTGTGAGCGGTGCGGCTTGGGCGGGTGCGGCGCCCAGCCAGGTCGCGCCCAGGCACGCCAGCAGCACGGTCAGGACGAGATGACGCAGTCGCATACCGATCCCTTCGTCGAGCGGTCGATGGCGCCGCAGCCGAACCACGCTGCGGCCTGCCAAGTATCAAATCCGCCCGCCGAACAGGTCTTCGTGGCGGCGACACAACGTTCCACGCGCTGTTACGCGTTCGCGTAAGGAGCATTGATCCACGACGAGCGGGACGACGAATACGCCGGGGGGCAAGCACCGAACCTGACTGTTGAGGGGGGAACGGAACGTGGGCGGACTGTTCGAGTCGTTACGTGAGCATGTGGAGGACAACGCGCGCAACGCCGTGTCGGCGTATCGGCGCGAGATCCCCGAGTATCGAGACATCCCGAGCATCGGCGGCGAGCGCGACCACCAGGCGAGCATGTACGGTTTCGCCGTCTTCATCCGGTCCCGCAGGCTCGACCTGGCACCGGCGCGGCTGCCGCTCAACGACGATGACCTGTCGACGATCTCGTCGGTGGGCCGCCAGCGTGCCGAGCTGGGGCTGTCCGTACTGTCGCAGCAGCGGGTACTCGGGCTGCACACGCATCTCACACTCCAGGAGATCCACCAGGTGGCCGGTCCGGAGGACGGCGACGACCTGCTGCGGATGCTCGGCTGGATCGGCTCGCAGAGCGTCCGGGCCAGAAGCGCGTACCTGCACGGGTACACCGACGGGGTGGGCCGGTCACGGTCGCTGGCGACCCGCAACGAGCTGCTCGCGCGCACATTGCTCGCGGACGAGCCGGTGGAGCCGCGACTGGCCGACCCGCTGCGGCCCTTGGTGGCCTCCCGCTACGCGGTGTCAGTGGTGCGCGTCCCCGCCCCCGCCGTACCCGAGCGGGAGCGCTCCACCGTGGTGAGCGCGCTCGCCACCGGCTCGCTGGTCGCCTGGCTGAGCTGTGGCGAGCTGGTCCTCCTGACTCCCGGCACCGTGGATCGTACGGTGGCGCTGCACCATGTGCGGTCGGCGGTGGCGCTGCTCGGGCGGGCCTGCCAGGTCGCCTCCGTGGAGGGCGTGACCGGTCAGCTCGCCGAATCCCTCACCTGGGCGCGGGAGGCCAGCCGGGTGGCGCCGACGGAGGACCGGCCGGCGCGCCTGTACGTCCTCGCCGACCTGTTCGTCGAGATGGCCGTGGCGAACACGCCGGAAATCGACGCCTGGCTGCGCGCCTTCGCCCGGCGGCTGTCCAAGGGGCCGGACCTCGTGTCGACCCTGCACGCCTACTACAGCCACGACATGAACCGCGCGGCGGCGTCGGCAGCGTTGCGCATCCATCCGCGCACCCTGGACTACCGGCTGCAGCGCGCCCGCAAGGTGACCGGCCTCGAGCCCGGGTCGACCCTCGGCGTACGGATGCTCAGCACGGCGGTGGCGCGCCTGCTGGCCCGGTGAGGCGGTTGGGGCACGGCCATGTGCGGCGGTCAAGATAGAGATGCCTGCAAGGCCACGCATCGGACGCAGGCGCGGCGCGAGGTCGGCGCGAACGGCAGAGACCAGCCGCAGATCGGCAGAGGGCCGACCGGCTCCGCGCACAGGCCGGTGGATGTGCCGGGGAGCACGGCGTGTAGTACGGCGTCCTGCCCGCTTCCCAAGACGCCCGTCCGGTACTCGCGCGGGGGTGCTGTTCCCGCATCGGCAACGGGTTCGATGGTGAGGTCATCCCAATGGACAGGCCAACGGCGAATGCCGGCGGGCAGGTCGAAGTGATCCCCGTCAAGCCGGATCAAGGCGTTGGTTCCGTGGGTGAGGATGCTGATCACTGTGCCGCTACGCCCGATGAGCCTGGCACGGTGAGCGCGGGTTCGTGCGTGGCTGTGCAGAAGTTCCGTGATCGTGACGCGGCTTCCCACTTGTCGCGTATCGATGCTCAACTGACTGGCCCCGAAGGTGCCGCCTGCACGTATATCGGCTGGGGTAGGGGATGGCTTCTGCGGAGGTCCGCGTAGCGGGAGGCGACGCGACGGGCAGCCCGCTCGGGATCGAGCGCGGGATGGTAGGCGTAGATGACCCGTTTGCGGTGCGGGTCCCAGCCGGTACGCCACCAGTAGCGGTCGCCATCGCACCAGACCACCAGGCCCACCCAAACCGACACCAGGGCCAGCCCGTATTCATCGTGGATGTCGGCAGGGACGCCGAGTGCGACAAGGGCTTGGCCTATGTCGCGGGCGGGGCATGCAAGGGGTGAGGTGGGCGAGTGATTTCTGGTTGGTTCCGGGTCATGGAGCCAGTGGACTCGGCGCGGGATCGCTCTCATAAGCGCGTGATCGCGACGGGTGGTGGGAGTCGGTTCACGCCCTGTGTGAATGCGATAAAGCTGTGATGCGCTCGCCTGTCAACCTGCCTGTTCGTTCTGTAACTTTCTGCTTACACTCCGGATATGGCGTCGCTCGACGGAGGGGCTGAAGTGAGTGAGCCGAACATCCTGCTGGATGCCTTGCTTGCGGAGGCGGGCATCTCGCACGCGGGAATGGCCGCACGAATCAACAAGGCCACCGCGACCGCCCGTCGCCCCACGCGCTACGACCACACGGCCGTAGCGCGATGGGTCAGAGATCACGCCATCCCAAGGGGTGACGTTCCGGAGATCATCTGCGAGATCATCGGGCCCAAGGTCGGGCGGGTCCTCGCACTGTCAGATATCGGGATGGCGAGAACGGCGGGTGACGCCTGTGAGATGGAGTTGCCCAAGGTTGTTGACCAGGCCGTCGCCCTGTGGCGAGGAGACCTGGGGAACAAGGTCTTTCCGGTGGGCGCATCGTTGATCGAGGGCTCGGCCGCCATCGCACCGGTCTTCGAGTGGGAGAACCCGCCGTACGAGATCGACGTCTCGCAGCGAGGTCCGCGCCCACTGTCGATGGACGACGTCCAGGTGCTCAAGGACGCGCGTGGCCGCTATGAGCAGATGTACCGCAGGGTAGGCGGCATCCCGGTACGGCCGCGCCTCGTGGCCTTCCTCAACACCGGCGTGACGCCGTTGCTCAGAGGTAGCCATGACGACGAGATCGGCAGGCGACTGTTCCGGGCGGCTGGTGGGCTGATCGCGCTCGCGGGCATATGCGCGTACGACTCCGACAGGCAGGCGCTGTCGCAGCGCTACCTGTTCCACGCGCTCAGGATGGCCAAAGCGTCGAGCAACCTGGCCTTCGGCGGCTACGTGATCGCGTTGCTGGCGAACCAGGCGATGGCCCAGGCGAAGTACCGGCGCGTCCTCCAGTATTGCGAGACAGCTCTGCGCGCAGCGCGGGGTTACCTGAGTCCCGCCCTCGCGACGGACCTGCACATTCTCCAGGCGAAGGCGTACGCACGTGTCGGCGATCGGGCGAGTTGCCACGCGCACATGCGCCTGTCGGAGGCCACGGCAGGGCAGATCCGGCAAGGAGAGGAGCCTCCGGAGACCGGCTATGTACAACCGGGTCTGCTTGAGTGCCAGCACGCCGAGGCCCTGCGGCGTCTCGGCGACCTGACACCTGCCCAAGAGTACGCAGAGGAGGCTCTGCGTTCGGCCAGCACCTGCCATCTACGGGGGCAGGCTCACCGGCAGGCGACTCTCGCCTTGATCCTGGCCGAACGCGGCGAGCTGGAACAGGCCGTCTCCACCGCGGAAAGCATGCTCGACTGCACCGAGGGCATGGAGTCCGAGCGCCTTGCCGAGCGCATCGAAGCGGTGATGACAGCCCTGAGCGCCCACGACACGCAACCGGTCAAGGCGTTTGTCGCTCGGGCCAGGCAGCAGGCGGGCATCCCCTTGTAACGTGGTGCCGGTCCAGGCATCCACCCAGGGGAGCAGCCGCATGCGCTGGCAGGTCCACTCGGAAGAACCGCTCTACACTGACCGCTGGCTCGACGTCCGCGTGGCCGATGTGGAACTGCCAGACGGACGGCATCTTGATCATCGGCTCATCCGCACCGCGCCCGGAGCCGGTGCAGTCGTCACTGACGAGCGGAACCGCGTACTGCTCATCTGGCGGCACCGCTTCATCACCGACACCTGGGGTTGGGAGATCCCGATCGGCAAGATCGAGGAGGGCGAGGAACCGATCGCCGCCGCCGCCCGCGAGGTCGAAGAAGAGACCGGCTGGCGACCTGGCTCCTTGTCGCCACTGCTCTACACCCAGCCGACCAACGGCATCTCCGACTCCGAGCACCACATCTTCCGCGCCGACAGCGCCCAGCACATCGGGCCGCCCACCGAAGGATGGGAGGCGGAGCGCATCGAATGGGTCCCCCTGACGGACATCCGCCGCCTGATCGACAAGCGCGACATCATCAGCGGCACCAGCATGAACGCTCTGCTCTACGTCCTCGCGGGGGTGTAGCGACTCGCGGCTGTGGTGCCGCCAGCCCTCACCGCTTCGCGGTTCTTCTGGTGCTCTGATGGCGCCAGAAGCGCTCAGGCCACGCAGGTCCTGCGCTACTTGCATGTCGGTCTTTCACGGGAAGTCCCGCCTCGCGCCTTCGTTATATGCCCATAGGCGAGGATGCATATGGGGTAGCCCTCAAAACGCGATCGTCTCGATTGCATCACTACTCGTCATCCCACGTCGCAGCCTATTCGCATATTGGCGATACTTGCAGCATGGATACAATGGAGCCACTCCCAAGCCTACTAGAACCCGATTGGGAGACGGCCGAAACAATCCTCTACCAAGGGAGGGGGCGCATTATAGAAATGGATGTTCCCTGCGAAGTAACTGTTGATCTACAATGGCTACCTCGCCATGAAGTCCGCCTCCTTCTGTCATCGACCGTAGACGCTCCAGTTAATTAGCTGCACCTAAACAAGCATAAGCCATTTCATGTCCATCTTGACAACCTAGCTGGACCGAATAACTTGGTCGAAGCTTATCATCGCAAGTCATCTTGGGACAAGGCGACGGCATGGCTTGCAGAAAGAACCCTAACCGGAGACGCAGCCGCTCCCATTAAATTGGTTTCGGGATCCCTCGTAAACTTCATCGAGGCCAATGGATCTCCCCTCAAAGGGGCAATAGAGGGCGTTGAGTGGGATTGGCTCGGCCGGAACAGATGGGTCGTTGAGGGCTGGGAAATCATTCTCGATGCCCATCCAGGAGCAGGCTCCACCCTCAGGCGCATTCGTGACAATGGAGGATATTCCCGCACACACGCTCTACGCATATCTACGGTCGACGGGGCGCAGTTCATGGCGGTCGATGCTGAAGCGGCGATGGAAGCAATACATCTCGCGCTTGGATTCCTTGCCGGACGCTTTACCGCTCCCCAATTCGAAGGCATCCGAGCAAACGGGGAAAGAGCATGGCAAGAATGGGCTACCCCTAAAGTGGATCAGCTCACCCATGGACATCAAGAGCTGTGGAGTGGACATAGAGGACAGTCGATCGAACTCATGGCCGCCCCTCTCATCAAAGCCTTCCTGAATGCCGCCCGTCGCCCTACTCTGGCGTTTCTCATTCAGGCCCACCTTGGAGCGAATGGTTCTGCTCTATTGGAGCAACGGCTCCTGCTAGCCTTCGCGGCAATAGAGCACTTAGCCTGGATCAGGCTAGTACATGAGCAGGGAAAGAATCCACAGAAGATCGATAGCAAGGGCGCTGAATGGCGAATTCGAAGGATGCTGACAGATTTCCAGATTCCTACGACACCCCCAGCCCACCTACCAACGCTGAAGGCATATGCTGCCACTACAAATATGGATTCCGCAAAAGCGGTGACAGAACTTCGCCATGCTCTAACACATCCCAAAGACCCACACGCCTTGTATGCTCAAGTGGGACTTCTGAGAGAGGCATGGCTGCTGACCTCGCACTGGCTCAGCCTTCTGATCCTTGCGTGGGTTGACTATCGCGGAGAGGTCATCGATACGTCAGATCTTAACCGATGGGGAAGCGATACTATAACGACCCCCTGGTGACAAAGTCAGAACGTTCTGCCATATACGCACTGGGCCGTTCACGCTGAGTGGCTTTCACGTTCACTGGCCAGCCGGGGGATTTTCGCTTCCAATCGTTCGGCCTTCGCCAAGAACAGCTTGTTGCTGATCTTCTCACCTATGGACCTGCGGGCCCGTGTGAGCCCCATCAGTCGTCCAGGCCGCGGGCGCTGAGGGCCTCGCCCAGCGCGTCCGCGTGCCGCAACGCGCTCACCACCAGCGGCACGGCGAAGGCCCGCACGCTCCACTCCACTCCCCTGGCGCGCTGGGCCTCCCGTACGCGGGTCGCCAGGTCCGCCATGACCGGCACGCTGCGGATCGTGAGGGACAGCAGCAACGACAGCCGGAACGGATCCAGCCCCACCCACCGCGCCGGCGACAGGCAGCGCTCCAGGAACGCCATCATGGCCTCCGTCCGCGTCGTCAGCGTGACCAGCCCGGCCAGGGCGACGGCCAGGACGACCCGGGACACCGAGGTGATCGCCGACGGCAGGTCCGCGAACACCACCTGCATGGCGAACAGCGCCACCGCGAACCAGCGGACCGGCCGCACCTGCGCCCAGGCCGCCGCCACACCCACCCCCGAGACGGCGAACAGCACCCCCACCACCAGCGCGGCGACCGCCATCGACACCGGCGCGCGCAGCAGGACGAGCACCGTGCAGCACGCCGCCAGGCCCGCGAGCTTGGCCCCCGCGGGCAGGCGGTGCAGCGGCGAGCCGCCTGGGACGTAGGCGCCGGTGAGCCCGTTCACGACATGAGCTTCCGGTAGTGGCCGATGGCCGCCGGCGGCGGGGCGTCGGCCACGATCCGTCCCTCGTCCATCACCAGCAGGCGGTCGAAGTCCGCCAGCAGCGCCAGATCGTGGCTGATCACGACCACCTGCTGCGGCAGTTCGCGCAGCACGTCGGCGACCAGCCGGGAGTGGCGCAGGTCCAGCAGGGTCGTGGGCTCGTCCATGACGAGGATCTCGGGTTCGAGCACCAGGACCGAGCAGAGGGCGAGCAGCTGTTTCTGGCCGCCGGACAGCTGGTGGGCGGGGTGGTCGGCGTGGCCCGCCAGGCCGTACCTGTCCAGCACGTCCGTGACCCGGCGCTGGACCTCCTCGCGCGGCAGTTTGTGCCGGCGCAGGGAGAACGCGACGTCCTCGGCCACAGTCGGCATCACGATCTGCGCGTCCGGGTCGGTGAACAGGAACCCGACGCGCCGCCTGATCCTGGCCGCGTGGCGGCGGGTGTCGTCGCCGAGGACGGTGACGGTGCCGGAAGTCGGCAGGACCAGGCCGTTCAGCAGCCGGGCCAGCGTGCTCTTGCCCGACCCGTTGGCCCCGATCACGCCGATCCGCCGCTCGGGCAGGCGGGCCGTGACGCCGCACAGCACCTCACGCTGCCCGAGCCGGACCCGCACGTCGTCCAGCTCGATCACCCGCACCACCTACGCATCTCACCCTCAACCGGCTTGCTCATCGGCTCACACCACGCACGCACTTGACCCGCTCGCTCATTGGGCTCACACCACCTCGAACAGGGCGGCGACGCCGAGGCCGCCCCCGACCGCCGCCGTCGCCAGCCCCAGCGTCCCCGCCGGCGCGCCCGACCGCACGAGCCGGGTGAACAGCCGGGTGACCACGACGGCTCCGGTGGCCCCCCACGGATGGCCGAGCGCCAGCGCGCCGCCGTCGGCGCAGACCCGGTGCCGGTCGGTGCCGAGCGGGTCGAGCCCGAGCGCGTCGGTGACGGCCAGCGTCTGTGCCGCGAACGCCTCCACGATCTCCACCGCCGCGATCTGTTCCATGCTGACTCCGGTACGGCCGAGCAGCCGTCGTACGGCGGGCACCGGACCCCAGCCGGGCAGGGCGGGATCACAGCCGACGACGGCCCCGCCCCGCAGCCGGAGGCCCGGCAGCCCGGCCCCGGCGCGCAGGCGTTCCGTGGTGAGGGCGACCGCCGCCGCCCCGTCGCTGACCGGCGAGGAGTTCCCGGCCGTCACCGACCCTCCGGGGACGAACGCCGCGGGCAGCCGCGCCATCGACTCCGGCCGCAACACCCGGGGCCGCTGGTCCTCCGTCCGCCCCTTGACCTCGACGATCTCCGCCGCGAACCGTCCCGCCTCCCGCGCGGCCACCGCCTTGGCATTGCTCGCACGCGCGTAGTCGTCCTGGCGGGCCCGATCCACGCCGCGCGCCGCGGCGAGCGCCTCGGCCGCGGCGCCCATGTCCGGGTCCGGGTGGCCGGCCGGGGTGAAGGGCGCCCGCTCGTACGGCACGGCGGGGCTGCCCCGGTGCGCCCGCAACGGCGCGGTGGAGGCGCTCTCGACCCCACCGGCGATGACCAGCTCCATCTCCTCGCTGGTCACGGCCTGACCCGCCATCAGGATCGCGGCCAGCCCGCTGCCGCACTGCCGATCCACCGTGGCGCCGGGAACGGCCGCGCCCAGCCCCGCCCCCAGCGCCGACACGCGAGCCAGGTTCCCGCCCGGACCCATGCAGTTGCCGAGCACCACGTCCTCGATCGGCACGCCGAGGCCGGCGACGTCACGGGCCAGCGCCTCGATGACGGGCGAGGCCAGCATGTCGGCGGTCACCTCCTTGAAGGCGTGCCCGGCGGTCCCGATCGCCGTACGGCGCGCGGCCACGATGACCGGCGCGAGGTCCGGCCGCATCAGGTGAGCCGCCACAGGTCAGGGTCGCCGCCGGCCAGGCGGGCGGTGAGGAGGCCGCGGGCCGGCTTGCCCGCCGAGGTGCGGGGCAGGCTGTCCACCGCGTACCAGCGGCGGGGCCGCTGCGCCGCGGCCAGCCCGCCGCGGGCCACGGCCTCGAGCGAGGCCCGCGAGGGCGGCGTCCCGGCTCCCACCTCGACGATCGCCGTGACCACCGCGCCCAGGTCCGGGTGCGGCGAGCCGACCACCACGACGTCGCCCACCCCCCGCACGCTCCTGAGCACCTCTTCGACGTCCTCCGGTACGACCGTGGCGCCGCCGGTCTGAATCGCGCCGTCCCCTCGGCCGCGCAGCCGCAGGACCTCACCCGGCAGGTACGGTTCCGCCACATCGCCCACACTCATCCACCCGTCGCCGTCCACCCGCAGCGGGCCCGCCGCGCCGGCCAGATAGCCCTCGGCCAGCCAGGGCGACCGCGCCCACACCTCGCCGAGCCTCTGGCCCGGCAGGGTCCTGACCTGGAGTTCGACACCCGGAAAAGGGCGCAGCCCCGCGCCGTCGGCGTCGGCGGCCACGAAGGACAGCTCGGTGGCGCCGTAGTAGGACACCACCCGTACGCCGGCGCCCGCCGCCCGCTCCCGCGGCCCGGCCGGCAGCGCCGCCCCGCCGATCACGACGGTCCGCAGCGGAGCGCCCTCCTCCAGTGCGTCCAGTACGGCCGGCAGGCAGTGCGGCACCAGGTGGGCCACGGTCGCCCGGCCGAGATGGTCGCCCAGGGAGCCGGGCGACCAGCGGCCCGGCACCAGGGCCGTGGCGCCGACGGCCAGCGCGTGCACGGCCGCGAAGCCGTACAGGGACGAGCCCAGGGGTCCGGGCACCAGGACGACGTCGGCGGGCCCGATCCCGGCCAGCTCGCTCACCCACGGGAAGGACGCGGTCCAGGACGCGCGCGTGCGGACCACGGCCCGGGGACGGCCGGTGCTCCCGGAGCTGAAACACGCCCAGGCCCGATCGCCGGCCTCCGGCTGCGGCCACGCCGCCGCGCGTGGGCTCACCTCTAGGGATCCCGTGCCTGCCTCGGCGGCTGACTGGTCCTCGCCGGGGAGGCTGTCGAGGTGACGGTCCGCGGGGATCGCGGCCCGTACGCGTTCGTCCCAGGTGGGGTCGCACAGCAGCGGCGTACCCCCTGCCAGGTCCGTCGCCAGTGCGGCGATGAGCTGGTCCACCGGGTCGGCCAGGCTGATCGCGACCAGCGCCCCGCGAGCCGGTCCCGACGCGACCAGCGCCTCACGGCCCAGCCTCGGCTCGGCCGGTGCCCCGCCGCCCGCTCCCGGCGTGGCCAGGTGCGCCGCGGTGTCACGGATCCGCCGGGCGAGGTCGGCGTAGCTCAGTTCGCCCGCCGGGCCGCACACCGCGAGACGGTGCGGGTGGTCGGAAGCGTGGCGCAGTACCTGTGCGGCGACCGGCATGACCGGTTCAGCCCTCCTTGCTGGCGCGGAGCCGTTCGCGATGCACGGCCGGGACCGCGTCAGGGTATGCCCGTTGAGTACCTTTCGTCACAATCGCGGCGAGCACCGCCTTGATCAGGTCACCGGGCAGGAACAACGTGGCGCTGAGCAGCACCGTCCGGCCCAGCGGGACGCCGGTGACCGCCGCCTGCACGGGCAGGCCGACCAGGTAGATCACCCCGATGCCACCGACCACACAGGCCACCGCCAGCCGTACGATGCCCGGGTGATGGCCGCCGCGCTCGACGATCCAGCCGGTCACGGCCGCGCCGGGCAGCCAGCCGATCAGGTATCCGGCCGACGCCCCCGCGAACACGCCCAGCCCGCCCCGCCCCCCGGCCAGCAACGGCAGGCCCGCGGCCACCAGCACGAGCAGTACGGCGACGGCCAGGGCGGCCCGCCACGAGCCCAGGATCGTACCCGCCAGCATGACGCCGAACGTCTGCAGCGTGATAGGGACCGTGTTGCCGAACAGGTTCAGGGTGCCCGGCAGGCCGAGCGCGGCGATCAGCGCCGCGAAGACGCTGATCCGGGCGATGTCGCCGGTGGGGAAACCCTTTCCCCCGGTGAGCCTCGGCATGTCGCCGCCTCCACTTCTCGTAGGTGCTTCTCATAGACGTCTCGTAGGTGAGGATCCGATCACACACCACAACGTCCCGGGACACGCATGGAGGGATGCCACAACATTCGCCCGCGAGCGTCGTCACCGCTCAACTTGAGTAGGGGCCTACTCTCGCCAACGGGCCGGCCCGAGCGCACGATCCGCCCATGACGTGGTTCCGTTGGCGCCCCGAAGAACGGGCGACCGCTCCATCCTGACGAGCGCCAACCTCACTCACGCCAACTTCAACCTCGCCGACCTGACCAAAGCCAAGCTGGACAATGCCGACCTGACCGACGCCGTCTTTCTCTCCGCGGACCTGAGGGGAGCCATCCTGACGGGCGCCACCTTGAGAGGCGCCGATTTCGACAACGCTGACCTGACCGGCGCCATAGGGTTACCGCCCACCGCCCAGCTCAAGAAGATCGTCCACTGGGACCCCCAGACGAAGTGGCCGTGACCCCTCCTGCGCCACCCCAAACAAACCAGTAGCGATCACCGCACTCCCGTCGAATACGCTGCTACGAGATCATCAACCAGGAAGGCAGCCCCTCATGCCGCAGCGGGTAGCACCCGGACTCATCTCTTGGGCGAGCGACATCGAGCCGGACGCCATCGAACAAGCCGCCCGCGCCGCTCGCCTGCCCTTCGTCCCCAGCCACGTCGCGCTGATGCCGGACGCCCACGTCGGGATGGGCGCCACCGTCGGCTCCGTCATCCCGACCCAGGGCGCCATCATCCCCTCGGCCGTGGGCGTGGACATCGGCTGCGGCATGGTCGCCACCGAAACCGACCTGACCGCCGCCGACCTGCCCGACACCCTGGCCGCGCTCATGCCGCTCATCGAGCAGCGCATCCCGGCCGGCGTCGGCCAGGGCCATGACGACCCGTCCACCGACGCCTCGCTCAACGCGATCGGCACACCCGGCACCTCACTGACGGGCAAGCAGGAGCACACGGTCATCGCGCAGTTCGGGACGCTCGGCTCCGGCAACCACTTCGTCGAAGTCTGCCTGGACGAGCGCGACCACGTGTGGACGGTGCTGCACTCCGGCTCGCGCGGCATCGGCAACCAGCTCGCCACCATGCACATCAGCCAGGCGAAGAAGCTGATGAAGCAGTGGTTCATCGAGCTGGACGACCCGGACCTGGCCTACCTCGTGCAGGGCACACCGCAGTTCACCGCCTACATCGAGGACATGCTGTGGGCCCAGCGCTACGCCATGGCCTCACGCGCCCGCATGGCCGAGGTGCTGGTCGCCTCCCTGTTCCAGGTCGTCGGCCACGGTGCCGCGCTGCGCACGATCAACGCCCATCACAACTTCACCCAGATGGAACGCCACCACGGCCGTGACATGTGGATCACCCGAAAGGGAGCGATCAAGGCGGCCAGCGGCGACGAGGGAATCATCCCCGGCTCCATGGGCACCCGCTCCTACATCGTGACCGGCCTGGGCAGCACCGCTTCCTACAACTCCTGCTCCCATGGTGCGGGACGGCGCATGTCCCGCACCGAGGCACGCAAGAAGCTCACCGCCGCCTCGCTCGCCGAGGCGATGGGCAACCGCGTCTGGAACGCCGACCGCGCCGGGGCGCTGGTGGACGAGCACCCGGAAGCGTACAAGTCGATCGACCAGGTCATGGAAGACCAGAAGGACCTGGTCACCGTGCAACACACGCTGCGCCAGATCTTCAACTACAAGGGCTGATCCCGTTCCTCGACGCCCGCCACTCGGGGGTGTCGGGGATCATGCGGTTTTTCGAGCATGGAGGTGATCCGCTGGAGCGCCGCGTGATTCGCCGGCACCTGTACGACCATCACCAGGTCGGGGCGCTCGACCAAGCGGGCCTGGAACATCTCCAGTTCGATCCGCCCGGCCTCGGGGTGATCGAGTTCGATCGTCGCGGGTCTGAAGGAGCGGATCGGGTATTCGTTCCACCATTCCCGGAACTCCGAACTCGCCGCGGTCAACCCGGCCACGATGTCGGCGAACCGTGGGTCGTCCGGACGCTGCCCCGCCATGGCCCGGAATTGGCTGAGAACGGCCCGCGCCGCCGGCTCCCATCGGGTCATGCGGGCCCGGTTCTCCTCGTCGGTGAACATCATCCACACCAGGTTTCGCCGATCGGCGGGTAACCTGTCTGGATCGTGGCGGACTAGCGCGTACGCCCGGTTCCACGCCAGGTAGTCGAAATGGCCGTCATAAATGGATGCAATGTTCGGAGCCACGGCGTCGACCAAGCGTCGCAGTCGCGGACGTACGTCATCGGAGGGGGTTTCCCGGTCCGGGGCGGCGAGACCGGCGAGGTACCGAAGGTGCCGGTGGTGGTCCGGGCCGAGCAGGAGCGCGCGGGCCAGCGCGTCGATCACCTGGGCCGACGTGGAGATGTTCCGGCCCTGCTCCAGCCAGGTGTACCAGGTGACACCGACGCCGGACAACTCGGCGATCTCTTCGCGCCGGAGGCCGGCGGTCCGGCGTCGCCCCGGTATGCCGTCTTCCGGCAGCCCCACGTCTCCCGGCCGCAGCCGGGCTCGCCGGGCGCGCAGAAAGGCACCCAGCTCGGCGCGCCGCGCCGCCTGTCCGTTGTCGTGGCCGCTTTCCACACAGCTCCCGTGGACGGTGAACCGACCGGCAGGTTAGCAGTATCTGTACCAGGATCGGCCGCCTCTTCGTCGTTAGCCTGATCATTGTCACTGTCGGGCGAAGGAGGGCATATGGCACAGCAGAAGGGGCCGGTGCTGGTGATCGGGGCCACCGGCCAGCAGGGTGGCGCGGCCGCGCGCCAGCTGCTCGATCGTGGCTGGGAGGTGCGCGCCCTGGTACGGAATCCCGGCTCGCCGGGCGCTGAAACGCTGCAGGCGGCGGGAGCCACCCTCGTCACCGGCGACCTGGACGACGCGGCGTCGCTTCGGGCGGCGATGGACGGCGCGTACGGCGTCTTCCTGGTGCTGACCATGCTCACCGGGCCCAAGGTGACCCCTGAAGGAGTGATCGCCGAGGAACGGCGCGGCAAGGCGGTGGCGGAGATCGCCAAGGAGTCCGGCATCGGGCATCTCGTCTACAGCTCGATCAGCGGCGCCGGCCTGGTGAGCGGCATCCCTTACTACGACAGCAAGGCCCGCATCGAGGAACGCGTCGACTCGCTCGGGCTGCCGGCCACCGTGCTGCGGCCTGTCATGTTCATGGAGAACTTCACCTCCCTCACCCGCCCGGTCGTGGACGGCGACGAGCTGGTGGTCAACCTCGCTGTACGGCCGGAGACGCGGGTACGGCTGATCGCGACGCAGGACATCGGGGCTTTCGCCGCGATCGCGTTCGACCGGCCCGGCGAGTTCATCGACCGGAAACTCGAGATCGCCGGGGACTGCCTGTCCGCTCAGGCGATCGCCGAGGCCTTCGGCCGGGCCGGCGGCCTGCCCAGCCGCTTCCATCAGGTGCCCATCGAGCAGGTGCGGGCCTTCGACGAGCAGGTGGCCGGGATGTTCGCCTGGCTCGGCGACCGCGACGACAACGAACCCGACTTCCCGGCGCTGCGGGCCGCCCACCCGGGCCTGATGACGCTGGAGAACTGGCTGGAGGCAACCGGATGGAAGCCATGAACGATGCGAACCCGACCGATGGACTGCTGCTCGGGCCTGGCGCCGGACACCGGATCCAGACCGCCAGCATGACGGTCAAGCTGGGTGCGGAGCGGTCGGCCGGCTGGTCCATGTTCGAGGCGGACGTCGCACCGGGATTCGACGTCGGGGCGCATCTGCATCATGCGGCCGAGGAGGTCTTCTACATCCTCGACGGGGAGCTCGACCTGCTCGCCTTCCATCCACGCGAGAAGGCCGACGGCGACTGGCGGACGTGGGAGTCGGGCACCGGCACGCCGGTGTTCAGAGGCGGTCCGGGGAGCGTCATGTTCGTACCCGCCGGCTGCCCGCACGCCTTCTTCAACCCCGGCCCCAAACCTGCGCGAATGCTCTTCCTCGTCTCCCCGTCCGGCCACGAGCACTACCTCCGCGAACTCGCCGAGCTGCTGGCCGCCACCCAGCCACCCGATCAGGAGGCGATCGCGGCCCTGCGGGCCCGCCACGACATTCACCAGCTGACCTCCCTCATGAACCGCCCCTTGACGTAGCGGTAGACCACGGCCCGGCCATCGGATGGCCCTGCTGCTGGCCCACTCCGTGGGAACGCAGGTGGTGACGTTCGTGCTGCGGCCGACCATGTCGTACGGGGCGATCGAGCTGCACGTTTCAGCGGCGTGGCTGGGCGTGCTGGGCGCCAGCTTCGCCGTCGCGCCGCTCGTCCTGGCCATCCCCGCCGGTCAGGCTGCCGACCGGTACGGCGAACGGCGCATGGCCGTGGCGGGCGCGATCCTGCTCACGGCCGCCTGCGCCGCCTTCCTCGCGTTCGGCCACACGATCCCCGGGCTGATCGCCGGCGGCGTCCTGCTCGGCACCGGGCATCTCGGCTGTGTCATCGCCCAGCAGGCGCTGGTGGCCAACGTGACCGAGCGCGGCCGCCACGACACCGCCTTCGGGCACTACACGTTCACCGCCTCGCTCGGGCAGGCCGCGGGCCCCCTCCTGATCATCGTGTTCGGCGGCGCCCTGGCCATCCCGGACACCGGCCGGATCTACCTGTGGACCTGCGGGCTCGCCACCGTGCTCGTCGTACTGTCGGCACTGCTGACCGGCAGCCCGCGGGCCACCGCGCGGGCCGGCGGCGAGGCGACGGGCGTGCGCTCGCTGCTGCGGCTGCCGGGTCTCGCGCACGCGCTCGTGACCAGCTGCGTGGTGCTGGCCGCGGTCGACATCACGCTCGTCTACCTGCCGGCGCTGGGCACTGAGCAAGGGCTCGCTTCGGGTGTGGTGGGCGTCCTGCTGGCGGTCCGCGGCGTGGCCTCCATGGGGTCACGCCGCTGCCGATGCCGCTGTGGCTGCTGGCCTGCGTGCTGCTCGTCCTGGGGTTCGGGCTGGGGGTGGGACAGCCGATGACCATGTCGTGGCTCGCCGAGTCGGCGCCCGCCGGTCTGCGGGGGCGGGCGATGTCGCTCCGGCTGGCGGGCAACCGTACCGGGCAGATCCTCATCCCGGGCGCGGCCGGGCTGGTGGCGGCGGGCGCGGGAGCCGCTGGAGTACTCCTGATCACCGCGCTGGGCCTCGGCTGGGCGGGCGTGGCCGCCCGCCGCCTGCCCGTCGACTCCTGACCGGCGCCCCGCACCTGGCCGGCGGGCGGGCCACACCGCCGCGCCGCCGCGCCGCCTAGAATTCGCAACCGTGGCAGGCAGTGTTTTCAGGCAGCTCACCGGAGTGCTGGCCGGGCTGGTCACCGGAGCCGCCGCCCTCGCCCTGTGGACCTTCGCCTGGCCGTACCGGAGCAGGTGGGCGCCGGGGATGGTGGCGCTCGAACGGGCCCGGCTGGCCGCCTGGTTCGGGCAGGAGACCGACGGGGCCGCGTCCGGTCACGGCTATCTCGCGCTGCGTGCCCTGGTCGGCGTGTTCGGCGGCTATCTCGCGCTGGCGCTGCTGTTCCTGGCCCTGCTGTTCCTGGGCGGCAGCATGTGGGTGCTGTTCTCCGGCGACTACGCGCCGGTGGCGCTGGACCTGCCGGGCATCAAGCTGTCGATGCACAGCTGGGCGGTCGGCCTGGCCTGCGGGGTGCTGATGCTGGCCCTGGGCGCGTTCTGGTGCCGCCTGCTGGTGGCGACCGAGCGGCGGCTGGCCGTACGCTTCCTCGGTCCCGGGCCGCAGGAGCTGATGCGGCGGCGCATCGCCGAGCTGACCGTCAGCCGGTCCGGCATCGTGCGGGTGGTCGACGACGAGCGGCGCAGGATCGAGCGGGACCTGCACGACGGCGTGCAGCAGCGCGGCGTGGCCCTGGCCATGCTGCTCGGGCGGGCCCGGCACAGCCCCGCCGGAGCGGCCGAGCTGGTGGACCAGGCCTACGCCGAGTCCCGGCAACTGCTCGACGAGCTGCGCAGCGTGGCGTGGCGGATCTACCCGACCGCGCTCGACGAGCTGGGCCTGCGCACGGCGCTGGCCGGTGTCGCCGAACGTTCGTGCGTGCCGGTGACCGTCGACTACGGGCTGGCCGGGCGGCCCGTCTCGGAGGTGGAGACCGCCCTGTACTTCGTGGCCAGGGAGGCGATCACCAACGCGGTCAAGCACGCGCGGGCGCGGGACATCCGGGTCGCCTTGAGCGAGGACGAGCGGTCGGTACGCGTGGTCATCTCCGACGACGGCCGGGGCGGCGCCGACCCGGCGGGCGGCGGACTGTCGGGGCTGGCCAGGCGGGTGATGGCGCTCGACGGCCGGTTCGAGGTCGACAGCCCGCCCGGCGGCGGCACCAGGGTCTGCGCGACCCTGCCGAAGGGGGCGCCGTGCGGCTGATCCTCGCCGACGACGCCGTACTGCTGCGTGAGGGCCTGATCAGGCTGCTGGAGGAGGCCGGGCACGAGGTCGTGGCCGCGATAGGCGACGCGGAGTCCCTGATCGAGGCGGTCGCCGAACACCGGCCGGAGGTCGCGGTGGTCGACGTCCGGATGCCGCCCACCCACTCCGACGAGGGGCTGCGCGCGGCACTGGAGATCCGCGCGCGCTGGCCCGCGGTGGGTGTGCTGGTCCTGTCGCAGTACGTGGAGAAGACGTACGCGGCCAAACTGCTCTCCGAGGCCACCGAGGGCATGGGCTATCTGCTGAAGGACCGGGTGTCGGAGGTGGCGCACTTCCTGGGCTCCCTGGAGCGGATCCGCGCGGGCGGGACCGTCATCGACCCGGAAGTGGTCAGGCAGCTGCTCGCCCGCACCACCCGCGTGGACCCGCTGCGTACGCTCAGCGAACGCGAGTCGCAGGTGCTGCGGCAACTCGCCGAGGGCTTCACCAACGCCGGGATCGCCACGAACCTCCACGTCTCCCTGAGCACGGTGGAGAAGCACGTCAACGCCATCTTCGACAAGCTCGACCTGCCCGTGACCCCCGCCTACAGCAGACGGGTGCTGGCCATCCTGCGCCACCTCGACGGCTGAGGCGAGGGCGGTCATCGTCACCTCGAGGGTCAGAGCCGGGCGGCGCGCGACTCCAGATAGCGCTGCTCGGGGAGGCTGAGCGTGCGGCGGGCGGCCAGCTCGTACTGGGTGCGCGCCGCCTCCCGCTCGCCCGCGAGGTCGAGCAGATGCGCGCGTACGGCCAGCACCCGGTGATGGCCGGCGAGCGCGGGATCGGTCTCCGCCTTCGCCAGCCCCTCCAGCCCGGCGAGCGGCCCGTGGACCATGGCGACGGCGACGATCCGGTTGAGCGTGACCATAGGCCCCGGCGCGATGCCGTCGAGCAGGTCGTACAGGGCGAGGATCTGCCGCCAGTCGGTGTCCTCGGCCCGCGGCGCCTCGTCGTGCACGGCCGCGATCGCCGCCTGCACCTGGTAGGGGCCGAGCGGCGCGGCGGCCAGCGTCCTGGTGATCAGCTGGACGCCTTCGTCGATGGCCTCGGCGTCCCATTTGCCGCGGTCCTGCTCGGCCAGCGGCACCAGCCCGCCGTCGGGCCGGGTACGGGCCGGGCGGCGGGCGTCGGTGAGCAGCATCAGGGCGAGCAGCGCGGCCACCTCGCCGTCGCCGGGCAGGCGGTCGTGGAGCTGCCGGGTCAGGCGGATGGCCTCGCTGGACAGCTCCACGCGGTGCAACGTGCCGCCGGAGCTGGCGGTGTAGCCCTCGTTGAAGATCAGGTACAGCACCTGCAGCACCGCGGCCATCCGCTCGGCCTGCTCGGCCTCCGGAGGCAGCGTGAACTCGGCGCCGCTGCTCTTGATGCGCTGCTTGGCGCGGCTGATGCGCTGCGCCACCGTCGGCTCGGGCACCAGCAGCGCGCGGGCGATCTCGGCGGTGGTCAGCCCGCCCACGGCGCGTAGCGTCAGCGCCACCTGGGAGACCGTGGTGAGCGCGGGATGGCAGCAGAGCAGCAGCAGCGTGAGCGTGTCGTCCACGGCGGGCGCCGGATCCGGCTCCGGCGGCGCCAGCGCGGCGGCGGACTCCTCCCTGCGCCGCCGGGCGGACTCGCTGCGCCACAGCTCGATCCGCCTGCGGGCCGCCACAGTGATCAGCCAGCCCTTGGGATTGGCGGGCACGCCCTCCTCGGGCCACTGGAGGGCGGCCGCCAGCAGGGCCTCCTGCACGGCGTCCTCGCACAGGTCGAAGTCGCCGTAGCGCCGGACGACCGCGCCGAGGACCTGCGGCGCCAGCTCTCTCAGCAGCCCTTCCAAAGTTTTCCCCTCGAAAAGTGTCGAATTCGGCCGCCCGGGTTCTACGTCCCCCATGACGGAAGGAAACCATCATGTTCGAGAACACCAGAGCCTTCAGCGGCTTCTCCACCGACGACATCCCAGCCGCCAAGCGGTTCTACGGCGAGACGCTCGGCCTGCGCGTCTCCGAGGAGCACGGGATCCTCACGCTGCACATCGCGGGCGACCGCGACACGATCGTCTACCCGAAGAAGGATCACACACCGGCGAGGTTCACCATACTGAACTTCCCGGTCAGCGACATCGACAAGGCGGTGGACGAGCTGGTGGCGCGCGGGGTCGTCTTCGAGCGGCTGGAGGGCACCGACGACAAGGGCGTCAACCGCGTGAGCGGCCCGCTGATCGCCTGGTTCAAGGACCCGGCGGGCAACTGGCTGTCGGTGATCCAGCTGGACTGAGCTCACGAACCGTTCAGGTACGCCAGTACGGCCGGCACCCGGCGATGACCGCCGTCGGCCTGAGGCAGGCCGAGCTTGGCGACAGAACCAGCACCGGCAGGCCGGGGTGCGCGCGCCGGATCGCCAGCGCGGCGCGGATGCCCGCGTCGCGGAAGGACGGGCCTCGTGCCGGGCATGGTCCTGGCTGGCTGCCAGTGCGTCGGCGTAGAAGCCATCCACGCGGCGCAGGCGTGCGCCAAGAGATTCGATGACGTCGGTCTTGGCCTTGGGCGAGAAGTCAGGCACGAACACGGTGGCGGGCAGGCCCGTTTCGCGCGCCGCCCAGGCCACGGCGGCCCCGTGGTTGCCTCCCGACGCGCAGGAAACGCCAGCGGTCGGGGCGCCGCGTTCCGTGGCGCGCAGGAGGGCCAGCGCGTTGGATGCGCCGCGGACTTTGAAGGAGCCGGTGTGCTGGAGGAATTCCAGCTTCAAATTGACGGGGATGGGCACGTCCAGTTCCCCGGCCGCCACCTGTATCACGGGTGTGCGGCGCACTACGTTGCGGATCCGTCTGGCTGCACACGCGATGTCGTTCGAGGAGGGGACGTTGACGGGCTGTGCATTCATGGGCGGTGTCCAAGGGAGCCGGAAGACCTCTGAGAGAGGATGGACATGTCGGTCGTATCGTCAGGCGTGGCACGCGACGAGGTGACCGTGTTGGGCAGGTCGGCCGAGGCGGATACGCTCATGCGTTCAAGAGGCCCGCGCGCACGTCCGTGGCCGCGCACACATCGCCCGGCTCGAGCACGCCTGGGTGCGCGCCGCGGCTACGCTGCCCGGCTTCGACAAGGGATACCAGCTCCTGGAGATCGGTCCCCTGAGCAGTGAGGCGGCGAACCGGCTGCTCGACCAGCAACCGACGCCACCCACCGGCCGAACCCGCGTACGAATCCTTCAGCAGGCAGCCGGAAATCCGTTGGCCCTGGTCGAACTCGCCCGCGCCACCGCCACCCGGCAGTCCGACGGCAGCAGCGTGGAGGGCCCGCTGCCCGTCACCGACCGATTGGAGCGGATCTTTGCGGAACACGCGAAGTTCCTGCCGGAGGCAACCCGCCGGCCCCTGCTGCTTCTCGCGGCCGCTGATGCCACGGACGCGCCGACGGCCTCTCGGGGCCTGCCTGAGACTGACGACAGGGCGTGGGCACCCGCGGAGCGGGCCGGTCTCGTACGCCAGGACGGCCCTCAGATCTCCTTCCGCCACCCGCTCATCCGCTCGGCCATCTACCATGCCGCGTCCTTCGAGGAACGCAGGCAAGCACATCTCGCTCTCGCGGAGCTGCTGAGCGAGGAACCCGACCGCCGAGCCTGGCACCTCGCCGCCGCGACCATGCGTCCCGACGAAGACGTGTCGGCTGCTCTGCAGGAGACGGCCGACCGGGCCCGGCGCCGGGGCGGCTACGCGGCCGCTGCCGCTGCTCTGCAACGCGCCGCGGAACTGAGCCCGCGCCGCGAGAAGCAGGCGAGACTGCTGAGCGAAGCCGCCACCATGGCCGTCTTCACCGGTCAGCTCGGCTGGGTGGAACACCTGGCCGCCGAGGTCCGGGGGCGCAGTGACGACCCGGCCCTGATCGGCAGGGCCTCGCTGGCCACCGGGCAGCTCATGACCCTGCGCCCGAACCACGCGGCGGCCTTCGCCCTGCTGACCCATATCGCCGACGAGGCGGCAGCCGCCCACTCGCCCCGCGTGCTCGACGCGCTCGCCGCGGCGGCGGTGGTCCGCTACTACTCGGGCGAGGAGTCCCAGCAACAGCGGATCGAGGACCTGCTGCCCGCCATACAGGACTCCAGCGTCGGGGGCGCCCTGCGCGCCTGGGTGCTGGCCGTCTCCGACCCCAACGGCGCGGGAGCCTCTCTCGCCCCTGCGCTTCCTGGGCTGATCGCCGAGGCCAAGGACGACGCCGGCAGTCTGACCGCGCTCGCCATCGTGGCCTGGCTCCTGGACCGGACCGCCCTCGCCGCCCGGACCTTCGACGCGGCGTTCGGCCGGTGGCAGGCCCGGGGTTCGCTGCCGGAGGGCCTGGGATGTGCCGCCGGCTGGGCCTACCTGGAGCAGGGCCGGTGGGCCGAGGCCCGCTCGGTGGCCGCCGAGATCGCGGGCGTGGCGTCGACGGCTGGACTGGACCACGCCGAGGCGTGTGCGCGCGCTCTCGACGCGACGGTTCTCGCGCTGCTTGGCGAGTCGGCCGACGCGCGTCGGATGGCCGAGCAGGCGCTGGCCCTCGTCGACCCGCTGGAAAGCCGCTCCGTCGCGGTCTTCGCGCATCGTGCCCTGGGCCTGGCGGCGGTGGCCGAGGGCGACTACGACACCGCGTATGCGCGATTCCGCTCCGCTTTCACCGACGGCGGCGATCCGGTGCACTACCACGTCTCCTACATGGTCCTCGCCGAACTCGCCGCGGCGGCCGTCCGCCGGGGGCGACAGCAGGAGGCCGCCGAACTGCTGGAACGGTCGGCGCTGCGCTTGGGTGGAGGCATGTCGGCACGGATCACCGCACTGCTCGACCGAGGGCGCGCCTTGCTCGCCGAACCGGAGCACGCGGAACCGTACTTCCAGGCGGCACTGGCCGACGAAATGGGCGAGCAGCGGCCGTTCGAGCGGGCTCAGACACGGCTCGACTACGGTGAGTGGCTCAGGAGGCAGCGTCGTATCGCCGAGGCCCGCCCACTGCTGACCACGGCACTCGACACCTTCCAACGGCTCGGCGCGCAACCATGGATCGAGCGGGCGAAGGCCGAACTGCGCGCTGCGGGCATCGAGGCCGCCGACAGCGTGGTGCCCAGTGCCTTCACTGAACTCAGTCCCCAGCAGCAGCAGATCGTCCAGCTCGCCGCTCGCGGCCTGACGAACCGTGAGATCGGAGAGAGACTCTTCCTCTCGCCGCGCACGGTCGGCTCCCACCTATACC
The DNA here is from genome assembly GCF_020215705.1 of Nonomuraea aurantiaca. Classification (GTDB taxonomy): domain Bacteria; phylum Actinomycetota; class Actinomycetes; order Streptosporangiales; family Streptosporangiaceae; genus Nonomuraea; species Nonomuraea aurantiaca. The sequence goes on from NZ_JAIWNB010000004.1 coordinate 126,132, forward strand.
GGGTCTTCCCCAAACTGGGCATCACCGCCCGGTCACAGCTCCGCAACGTGGTCGAAGGCACCCTGTCCGGCTTGGGCGCGCAGATCTGAGACGGCGTCCGCTGCTCCACGCGTACCGGCCCGCAGGCTGTCCGGCATGCCAGCGAACCCACCGAAGCTTTCCACCGCCTTGGTGACCGCCCATACGCCCCCGAGTGATGGGCTGCGTCTCGATCGCCCAGGTCAGGGTGGTGCTCTGGGCCTGCTGGGCGGACGACTGGGAACCGCAGGCGGCCAGGGTGAGCATGAGCACGACCAGGGTCCGCTTCATGAGCGGCCGTCCCAGGCCTCGGCCAGCAGCTCGTAGGAGCGTACGCGGTCGGCGTGGTCGTGGGTGATGGTCGTGACCAGCAGTTCGTCGGCGCCCGTCACCCGCCGCAGCACGCGCAGCCGCTCGGCGACGGCCTCGGGCGTGCCGACGAACCGCGTGTCGATCCGGTCCTTCACCAGCGCCAGGTCCTCGGCACTCCAGACGTGCGCGTCGGCTTCCTCGGGTGTCGGGTACGTCCTGGCGCCCGCCCCGGTCCTGATGCTGCGTACCCACAGCCCGTACGGCTTGGCCAGCTCCCGCGCGGTCTCGTCGTCATCGGCCACGACGACGTCGGCCGAGACGATCACGTAGGGCTCGGCCAGGGCCTTCGACGGCTTGAACGCCTTCCGGTAGCCCTCGACGGCTTCCAGGACGCTGGAGGGGCTGACGTGGTAGTTGGCCGCGAACGGCAGCCCGCGTTCGCCCGCCACCTGGGCGCTCTGGCCGCCGCTGCTGCCGAGGATCCACAGCTCCACCTCCGCCCCCTCGCCGGGAACAGCGTGCGCTTGGTGGTCGCCGTTCAGGAACGAGATGACGTCGTCGATCTGCGCGGCGAAGTCGGGCGTCTGAGCGCCGGGCTGCTGGAGCAGCGAGGCGTGGAAGGCCAGCTGCGGGTGGGCGGCGAGCCTGGACCAGTCGAACGGCGGCGGAATGAGCAGCCCGTCGACGACCCGTCCCGCCGCCGCCACGCTGAGCGGGGGCTTCGCCGGAGCGGCCGCGGCGGCGAGTTCGGCGCGGCGTTGGCCGGAGCGGCCGATGCCGAGGTCGATCCGGCCCGGATACAGCGCGTCGATCAGCCCGAACTGCTCCACCACCGACAGCGGCGTCTGGTGCCCGAGCTGCACGGCTCCCGATCCGACCCTGATCCCGCCGGTGGCCGCCGCCACCAGGCCGATGAGCACGGCCGGAGCCGAGCTGGCCACGCCTGGGGCGAAATGGTGCTCGGCCACCCAGTAGCGGCGATAGCCGAACGACTCGGCCCGCCGGGCCAGGTCGATGGTGTTGAGCAGCGCGTCACGCGCGGTGCCGCCGGAGGGGATGGGGGCGAGGTCGAGGATGGACAGCGTCACGCGGCACCTCCGGGGAACGGCCTGCTGGGGATCTCCTGGCGCAGTACGGGCGCGATCTCCGCCTGGAACAGCTCCAGCGCGTCCCTGTGCTGCTTGGGCGTGAGCCCGTCGGCGTCGGCGTGCAGGTGCATGACCTCATGCCCGAACCGCTGGTGATAGCGCAGCACCTTGTCGATGATCTGCTGCGGGCTGCCGACCAGGATCGAGCTGCGTTCGATGGCGTCCTCCAGCGTGGCGAAGACCGGCTCGATCCCGAGCTTGGCGAACAGCGCCAGCCGGGCGTCGAAGATCGGCCGGTAGGTCTCGATCGCCTCCTGCGAGGTCCGGGCCGCGTAGTAGCCGGCCGTCCCCGCCCCGACCAGCGCGTCGGCCGGGTCGTGCCCGTAGCGGACCCACTGTTTTCGGTAGTAGTCGATCAGGTCGGCGTACGGCTCGATGGGGTTGGTGACGTTCGCGGAGAACAGCGGGTCGCCGTAGTAGGCGGCCAGGTCCACCGACTCCTTGCTGGTGGCGCTGCCGTGCCAGACCCTGATCGGCCGCTGGAGCGGCCGGGGCCAGGTCTCGGCCTCGGTCAGCGCGGGACGGAACCGGCCCGCCCAGGTGACCTTGTCCTCCCGCCAGAGGCGCCGGAACAGGTCGTACCCCTCGCGGTTGCGGTCCCACTGGTCCTCGGCGGTGACGTGGAAGAGCCGGGCCTGCGCCGCCCCGTTCCCCTTGCCGATGATCAGCTCCAGCCTGCCCTCCGAGAGGTGGTCGAGCGTGGCATAGTCCTCGAAGGCGCGTACGGGATCGAGCAGGCTCAGCGTGGTGACCGCGGTGAACAGCCGGATCCTGGACGTCTTGGCCGCGATGTGGCTCAGCACCACCGGTGGCGAGGAGGAGATGAACGGCCGCTCGTGCCGCTCCCCCACCCCGAACCCGTCGAAGCCCAGCTCCTCGGCCAGCACCGCGTTGTCGACGACCTCGCGGAACCGCTCGGTGTGCGACCGCTGGTCGTTATGGACGATTAACGTGATGGCCAGAAATTTCATGACACCTCCGCATAGCGGCTGGCCGGGCGCGGCAGGCCGAGCAGCCCGCGCAGCGTCATGGCCTCGTACGAGCGCCTGAACGCCCCGCGCCCGCGCAGCTCCGCCGTCAGCCCCCGGGTGATCGCCTCCAGGTCGTACGGCAGCGCGCCTGGACGCAGCCGGTACCCCTCGATCCCGGCCCGCCGCCACGTGAGCAGCAGCTCCGCCAGCTCCTCCGGGGTGCCGGTGAAGATCGCGGCGTCGGAGCGCAGCTCGGCCCCGTCGAGCCTGTCGAGCCGGGCCTTGCGCTCCGCCGCGTCGTCACCCAGGAACACGACCAGGTCGGCGAAGACCCGCAGCTCCGCCGACAGCTGCCTGACCTCCTCGACGATGGCGCGTGCCTGGTCGGCGGAGTGCGGCGTGACGTACACGATGTCGGCGCCGCCCGCGGCGAACTCGTACGGCAGGCGCGCGTGGGCGAGCGCCGTGACCACTGGCTGGCCCTGCGGCGACCGAGGCGTGATCGACGGCCCCCGCACCGAGAAGAACCGCCCGGCGAAGTCGATGTAGTGAAGCTTGTCCCGGTCGATGAAACGGCCGGTCGCCAGGTCGCGGATCTCCGCGTCGTCCTCCCAGCTGTCCCAGAGCCGCCGCACGACCTCGACCGCGTCGGCGGCCTCCGCGAACAGCGCTCGGACGTGCTCGTCATCGATCGAGAAAGACCCGTCCAGCCGGGGGAACGGGCGGCGCCCGAAATGCGCCGCCTCGGTGCTCCTGGCCGAGATCTGCGGCCGCCACCCGGCTCGCCCGCCGCTGACGTGGTCGAGTGTGGCGATGCCGATCGCCACGTGGAACGGCTCGGTGTGCGTGGTCGTGGCCGTCGGCACCAGCCCGATCCGGCTGGTGAGCGGCGCCAGCCGGGCGGCCAGCAGTACCGCATCGAAGCGCCCGCGCACCTGGTCGGCCCGACCGTCGGGCCCGTCCAGCAGCGTGGACTGGAGGCTGAGCGAGTCCTCGATCGTGACGAAGTCGAGCAGTCCCCGCTCGGCCTCGGCCACGAGCTCCGCCCAGTAGCGGGCCGAGAAGATCGCCTCAGGCCGCGCGGACGCCTCGCGCCAGGCGGCGGGATGCCAGCCGGCGCCGTCCAGCGCGACGGCGAGATGCAGGGTCACTAGGGCACCATCCTTCTGGTGGGCATCGTTACGGTGCTCGCTGTCATGACAGCTCCAGGTGCTCGCGCAGGGTGGTGCCGGTGTAGTCGGCACGGAAGGCACCGCGTTCCTGTAGCAGCGGCACCACGCGGTCCACGAACTCGTCGAGCCCGCCTGGCGTCAGATGCGGCACCAGGATGAACCCGTCCGCCGCGTCCGCCTGCACGTGCTCGTCGATCTGCCGGGCCACGCCCGCCGGGGTCCCGACGAACGTCTGCCGCCCGGTCACCTCGATCACCAGCTCGCGGATCGTCAGCTTCTTCTCCTCGGCCAGCGCCCGCCATTTCGCGGCCACCGCCGCCCGGTCGCCGAACGGCACCCGCCCCTGCGAGACGCCCTCCGACAGGTCGGGCTCGACGTCCGGCAGCGGCCCGTCCGGGTCGTAGGCCGACATGTCACGACCCCACACCTGCTCGATGAAGGCGGTCGCGGTCTGCGGGCCGACCTGCTGACGGCGGATGGCGGCCGCGTTCTCGGCGGCCTCCTCCTCGGTGTCGCCCAGCGCGTACGTGGCCGCGGGCATGATCTTCAACTGGTCCGGCTCGCGGTGGTAACGCGCCAGGCGGCTTTTGACGTCGGCGTAGAAGGCCCGGCCATCCTCCAGCGTGCCGTGGCGGCTGAAGATCACGTCGGCCGTGGCGGCGGCGAACTCCCTGCCCTCGTCGGAGTCCCCGGCCTGAATGATGACGGGATGCCCTTGCGGGCTGCGCGGCAGGGTGAACTCACCTTCGACGGCGAAATGCGGGCCCTCGTGGTGGACGGTCCCGATGGCGGCGGGGCGTACGAACTGGGCTCGGCTCTTGTCGGCGAGGTGCGCGCCCGGCTGCCAGGAGTCCCAGAGCTCGCGCGAGAGGCGGACGAACTCGGCGGCGCGGGTGTAGCGGTCGGCGCGGTCGAGGTAGCCGCCGCGCCGGAAGTTCTCGCCGGTGAAGGCGTCGGAGGTGGTCACCACGTTCCAGGCGGCCCGGCCGTCGCTGAGGTGGTCCAGCGTGGACAGGCGCCTGGCCAGTTCGTACGGCTCGTTGAAGGTGGCGTTGACGGTGCCCGCGAGCCCGAGGCGCTCGGTGACGGCGGCCAGCGCGCTCAGCACGGTGAGCGCCTCGGGGCGGCCGACCACGTCGAGGTCGTGGATGCGGCCTTTGAGCTCGCGCAGCCGCAGCCCTTCGGCCAGGAAGAAGAAGTCGAACTTGCCCCGCTCGGCCGTCCTGGCCAGATGGGCGAACGAGGCGAAGTCGATCTGGCTGCCGGAGCGGGGGTCGGCCCAGACCGTGGTGTTGTTCACGCCGGGGAAGTGGGCCGCGAGATGGATCCGCTTGCGCGTCACTGGTCGCGGAGGTTCGTGTGAGTGGAGTGGGACATCGCGCCTCCTTGAATGCCTACATAAAAAGTAGGAAAAGAGGGTTTTTATGTCAATGGCCACGAGGGAAGGCGGGGCCGGCAGGCGGCTTTATCCGGGCGCGGCCGCGACGGCTTCAGCCGGGTGGGGTCAGCAGGCCGCGCAGGACGCGGGTGAGCTCGGTCGCGTCGTCCGGCGACAGGCCGGCGGCCAGCCGATGGACGATGGTCCTGGATATGTGCAACTTTATTTGCGCAATTTTCCTTTCGCATCTATGGTGGAGCCATGGCCGCGCATGAGACCCGCCGGCTCAGCGATCTCGACGAGCTCAAGGCGTTCACGCACCCACTGCGGTTGAAGCTCTACCGGGCTCTGATCGTGGCGGACACGGCGACCGCCTCCCAGCTGGCCGACCAGGTCGACGAGGCCGTCTCCCTGGTCAGCTACCACCTGCGCAAACTCGCCGCGCACGGCCTCATCGAAGAGGCCGTGCCGCAGACCGGCGACGGCAGGGAGCGCTGGTGGCAGATCACCTCGCACCACGTCAGCGCCAGGGCACCGTCCCCGGAGGACGGCCCGGAGATCGTCGCCGCCCGCACCGCCTTGTCCCGCGTGGCCTCCCGAGTGCAAGACGAGATGTACCAGCGCTACCTCGACGAGCAGCCCGCATGGCCCGCCGAGTGGCGCGGCGCCGCGTTCGCCAGCGAATACCTGACCTCGCTCACCGCCGAGGAGCTGCGACTGGTCGGCCAGGAGCTCGACGCGGTCGTCGAGAAGTGGTGGGCGCGCGGCAAAGCCGCCGAGGCGGCGGGCGACACCGAGGGGCGCGAGCACGTCGCCCTGCAGTTCTTCGGATTCCCGTTCCGGGCCTGAGCGTCATGGCCCCCGAGACTGCCAGGAGGTCGGCACATGCACGCCGACATGTACCTCTACACCGAACGCCACAGAGCCGCCGAGTTACGGGCCGAGGCCACCAGGTGGCGCCTGCTCCGCGACCGCCGGCGCGAGCTCCCGCCCAGGTGGGCGGCCGGCGTGACGGCGCTCGGCTGGACCATGGTGTCGGCCGGCCTGCGCCTGATCAGCCTGCCCCAGCGGCCATCGGGCACCGTCCCGCGCTTCGGTGATCACCACTGATATCCTTATGGCGTAAGGGATTATCGCGTCCGTGGGGGGTTGTCAGGTGGTGGTCTTCGCCGGCCAGGGAGACGCGCGCCGCTCGATGGCCCTGCTGTGGCGCGCGACGGGGCCAGGGCCGCGCACCGGTCCGGGCCCCAAGCCGGGGCTGAGCGTGGACATGATCGTGGACGCCGCGATCGCGGTCGCCGACGAGCAGGGCATGGCGGCCCTGTCCATGCGCGCGGTGGGCGAACGCCTCGGCCGTACGGCGATGGCCCTCTACACGTACGTGCCCAGCAAGAGCGAGCTGATCGACCTGATGCACGACCGCGCCCTGGCCGAGTTGCCCACCGGCTACGACCTCGGACCGGGCTGGCAGGCGGCCGTGACGTCGTGGGCCGAGGACGTCCGGGCGTTCTACGTACGCCATCCGTGGGTGTTGCAGGTGTCGCAGGCGCGGCCGGTGCTGGGGCCCAACGAGTTCGCGATGATGGAGACGATGGTGGGCGTCCTGCGCGCGACGGGGCTGCGCGGCGGACCGCTGCGGGGTGTCGTCTCGCTGCTGACCGACTTCGTCCGGGGCGCGGCCAGGACGGTCGCGGAGTCACGGCAGGCGCCGGCGGCGACCGGGGTGTCCGACGAGGAGTGGTGGTACGCCCGGTCGGCCCTGCTCGAAGAGGTCGCCCCCGGTTTCGCCGAACGTTTCCCGATGGTCGCCTGGATCGAGACCGACGACCCGCCTCCCCCGCAGTCCGGGCAGGCCACGACATACCTGGAAGACAAGGCACGACCGGCCTTCGCCGCCGGGCTCACCGTGGTGCTCGACGGGATCGAGGCGGCCATCGCCCGCGCGGGCGTCAGACCAGCAGGCTGAGTTTCGGGTCGCCGCCGGTGTACCACTCGGTGGCGAGCAGCCGGTCACGTGTCGCCTCGGGAACCGCGTCCAGCAGCCCCATCGTGGAGCCGCGCTCGATCTCCGACTCGTGCGCCCGCACCGCCGCCCACTTGCGCCCCACCCACGGCCTCCCGGATGTGCCCGACCAGCCGCCCGACCGCCTCGTCCAGCGGCGCGTCGACGAAGCGGGCGGCGCCCGGCGCCGACAGTCCGGCGTTGCCGTCGGCGTACCCCAGCAGTCGCGGCTCGCCCGCGCCGAGGATGTCCAGCGAACGCGCCAGCTCGGCGACCCGGCGCGTGCCCTCCGTCCACGTACAGGTGACGACGCCTGTCCTGGCGCCCGCGTCGGCGAAGCGGGCGAGCGTTCCACCGGTCCACAACGCCTCGTCGTCCGGATGCGCGTGCACGCACAGCAGGCTCGGCTCGGTCACGGATCCCCCTAGATCATCGGTCCGACGCCTGACGACGATACCGGCCCAAGCCCCGATACCGGCCCGGAAAGCACACCACCAGCCCATCCCAAGAGGCCTCGCCCGTCGGGCTTCTCCTCACCGGCGGGCAAATGCGTTGCTCAGCCTTCCCCTGCTGTGGCAGCGTCGGCCGGGACGGTACCCCGCGATCCAGCAGGAGGTGTGGCACATGGCCACCAAGGTCCTCGGCGAAGTCTCGGCTCGCACTTCGACGCGAGAGGTCGCCTGAGGCGTACCGGGCTCCTCGCGTTGGAGTGATCTTCCATCACGATCACGAGGAGCGAGAGTGTCTTCCCCACCATCCTTCGAGCCCCTGCTGGGGGCCGAGGGCAATCCCACGCCGGTGGTCCGGCACGGCGGCGTCGTGCTGCGCCCGGCCGAGCCATGGACGGACAGCGTCCACGCGCTGCTGCTGCACCTGGAGAACGCGGGCTTCACCGGGAGCCCACGCCTGGTCGGCGACGGTTACGACGAGGAGGGACGAGACGCCGTGACCTACATCGACGGCGACTTCGTCCACCCGCACGCCTGGTCCGACGAGGGCGTGTGGCAGGCGGGCCGCCTGCTGCGCGAGCTCCACGACGCGACGGCCGGGTTCCGGCCGCCGCCGGGCGCGGTGTGGCAGCCGTGGCCGTTCCACAGCTCCGCGCCCGATGCGATCATCAGCCATCGGGACACGGGACCGTGGCACACCGTGGCCCGCGACGGCCTGCCGGTCGCCTACATCGACTGGACCAGCGCCGGTCCGATCGACCGGCTGGACGACGTGGCGGGTGCCGCGTGGTGGAACGCCCAGCTGCACGACGACGACGTCGCCGAACGGCACGGCCTGCCCGGCGCGGAGGCGCGCGCGGGTCAGCTGCGCCGCTTCCTCGACGGCTACGGGCTGTCCGCCGCCGAACGCGGCGGCTTCGTCACGCGGATGATCGAGTTCGCCATCCGTGACTGCGCGTCCGTGGCGGTCAGGTCACGGATCACGCCCGAGAGTACGGACCCGGACCCGCTGTGGGCCTTGGCCTGGCAGGCGCGGGCGGCGGCGTGGATGCTGCGCCACCGGCCACTCCTGGAGAACGTCCTCACGGCGTAGCCGAACAACGGTGGCTGCCGCTCACCAAACGGCAGCCACCCGGTTCACCGAGGGTCCGGCGCGCCCAGGTGGCCCAGCCCGTTGGCCAGCAGGGCGTAGGCCCGTTCGGCGTCGCTCACCGCGCCCGGGTAGCGCTCGTCCGCGCTCTCGCCGCCCGCCAGCCGCATGGCATTGTCCATCGTCAGCGTCCAGTGGACCGCCTGGATCTGGGTGGCGGCCATGCGAGCGCCGAACTCATCGACGCCCGCCGTCTCCCGCAGCGCACCGGCGAGCGCCTCCTCGGCCGCCGCCTGGAACCGGTGCATCCGGGCGGCCAGCGAGGCGGTCCCATAGACCATCCGGTAGAGCGCCACGATCGCGGGTATGTCGTTGAGCCCGGTGGCCGGATCGCGCCTGGCCAGCGCGTCGAGGTAGTGCACCCGCAGCGCCTCCAGCGGCGTGACGTCCGCCGCTCGGGACTCGACCACCCGGGCGTTCTCCGTCTCGTGGTCGGCGAACCGTTGCACCACGAGATCTTCCTTGGCCGGGAAGTAGGCGAACAGCGTGCGCCTGGACACCTCGGCCGCCTCCGCCACCTGGGCCACCGACACCTGGTCGTACCCGTGCCGCAGGAACAGCTCGATCGCCGCCTCGGAGATCGCGGCGTGCGTCCGCTGCTTCTTGCGCTCGCGCAGTCCGGGCTCGTTCGTCACGCTCGTCACCCTACCAGAAACCTGCACTTGGACTTTTTCTGCACTGGGTATATATTCGCACTGAGACGACAGAAGCACTCAGGCGATAGAAGCACTCAGGCGATAGAAGCACTCAGGCGACAGAAAGAGGGACCGGCTCATGAGGGATTTCCAGGTGGTCATCGCGGGTGCCGGGCCGACCGGCCTGATGCTGGCGTACGAGCTGGCACTGGCCGGGGTCGACGCGCTGGTGCTGGAGAAGCTGCCCAAGCGCATCGAGCAGATGAAGGGCGGCGCTCTCCAGCCCCGCACGCTGGAGCTGCTGGAGCTGCGCGGGCTGCTGGAGCCGCTGCTGGGCCGGGCGCTGAACCGCGAACCGGTCGGCGGCCATTTCGCGGCTCTGCCGGTGCCGCTGGACTGCGAGCCGTGGCGGACCCGGCATCCGTACCCGGTCGCGGTTCCGCAGTGGGAGATCGAGGCGGTCCTGGAGGAGGCCGCGACCGCCCGAGGCGCGCGCCTCCTGCGCGACGCGGCGATCACGGCCGTCGAGCAGGACGCCGACGGGGTGACGGTGAGCGCCGGTGAGCGCCGGTTCCGGGCCGACTACCTGGTGGCGTGCGACGGTGGGCGGAGCACCGTACGCAAGCTGCTGGGCATGCCCTTCCCCGGCCGCGACGGGACGTTCGTGGCGGTGCTGGCCGACGTCCGGCTGTCCGCCACGTCCGCGTCGGTCCCCCAGGCGATGGGCCACATGAGCAGCCTGGTCCGCGAGGGCGGCGGTTACTGGGCGATGCTGGTTCCCATCGGCGGCGAGCGTTACCGGCTGACGTTCGGCAGCGAGGAGCAGGCGGACTTCGACCGCGACGCGCCGGTCACGGAGGAGGAGGTCACCGCCGCGCTGCGGGCCGTCTACGGCGAGGAGACCGTGCTGCGCGCGGTGGACAACTCCTCGCGCTTCACCGACGCGACGCGGCAGCTGGCGGACTACCGGGCGGCCCGGGTGCTGTTCGCGGGCGACGCCGCGCACATCCACCCGCCGTTCGGCGGGCAGGGCCTGAACCTCGGCGTGCAGGACTCGATCAACCTCGGCTGGCGGCTGGCCGCGACCCTCCAGGGCCGGGCGCCCGAGGGCCTCCTGGACCGCTACCAGGCCGAACGGCATCCGGTGGCCGCCCAGGTGCTGCACCACACGTCCGCGCAGCGCGTGCTGGGCGCGCCTCGGCCCAGCGCGGACGTGGCCGCGCTGCGCGACATCTTCAGCGACCTGCTGCGGCTGCCGGACGCCAACCGCCACATGGCGGGCCTGATGTCCGGCCTGTCGCTGGCCTACGACCTCGGCGGCGAGCATCCGCTGGCCGGGCCGCGGGTGCCGGACGCCGACCTGCTCGTCGGCTCGGCGGCGACCCGGCTGTCCGGGCTGTTCGGCGCCGGGCACGCGGTCCTGCTCGACCTGGCCGGGATCGTCCCCGCCGAGTTCCGGCTGCCCGCGCGGGTCGATCTCGTACGGGCCAAGTGCGGGGAGGACCTGGGCGCGGCGGCCCTGCTGCTGCGGCCCGACGGCTACGTGTGCTGGGCCGCCGACGACGCCGCCACCTGCGAGCGGACCCTGGCGGCCGCGCTGGCCGAGCACGTGGCCGTAGCGGACTGAGCACCGCGCGAGCGCAGTGGGTGGCCTGCGTGCCGATCAGCGCGCCGCGAAGAACTCCCGGAGCACCGGGGCGAGGACCTTCATCGACACGTTTGACCTTGGTGAGGAAGTACGACACCGTCTCACCACGCCGCCCGGCGGCGGCCAGCGCGGTCAGCCGCTCCTGGTAGTCGGCCGGCGGCCGGTGACCGCCCTCCCCCACCATGAACGGCGGCTCGTACAACGCCAGACGCTCGATCGGCAGACCGTCCGCCGCCGCGCGCAGGGCCAGGGCGGCGCCCGACGACAGGCCCCATACGTGCGCCGAGCCGCCGGCCGCCTCGATGACCGCCGCGAGGTCCTCGACCTCCCGCTCGACCGCGTAGGGCGCGGTGTCGCCACTGTCACCCCGGCCGCGCCGGTCGTAGGTGATCACGCTGAACCGGTCCGCGAGCAGCTCCGCCAGCTGGATGAACGTGGGGAAGGAACGGTAACTCATCGCCCCGCCCACGAGGATCAGCGCGGGCCCGTCGCCGAACCGGTCGTAGGCGATGGCGGTGCCGTCCTTGGAGATGGCCTGGTCCATGGTTCTCACTCCGCGAAAAGATGATCGAGCCAGGCGCGCCAGGCCGGGCCTTGGTCGCCGGTGCCGTCGAGAGGGTGGTAGGCGGCGCCGGTGCCGCCGAAAAGGTGGTGCGCGGCGACCATCGAGCCGCCGAACCCTTGCAGGAACCGGTAGAGCGCGTCCGGCGTCCGCACGCCGAGCGTGTGGGCGTTGGCGTAGTAGACGACGCCTTCGATCGGGGCGAGCCCGGCGGGCGCGAACCGTACGGTGTCGCCCGGCTTGGCGTGGCCCGGGGTGCCGAGCGCGCCGTAAAGGATCTCCCAGGCGCGCGACCAGTCGGCGACGGGCGGCCCGAACTCGGTGACGGGCGTGGCGGTCCGGCCGGGGAAGTACGTCAGGTAGGTGACCAGGGTGGCGAAGAACATCTCCAGCCCCCTGGACATGGCCTCGAACTCGGCCTCCCAGTCGTCGCCCGGCAGGAAGCCGCTGGTCACCATGCGCAGCGTGGTGCTGCCCTGGTCGCGCCCCTCGACGAGGAACTCGTAGGCGACGAACCGGCCGTCCTCCGCCGTCGAGCTTGCGTGCGCGAACCGGGCGGGCGGCTCGGCTGCGGTCACGGTGGATTCGGGGGTGTACTGGCCGAAAGCGGTGCGCACCACGCCGTCGGCCACCTCGTTGCGGCCCATGAACCACGAGTCGATGCCGGGGCCGGTGGCGATGGCCGCCCACACCTCCTCGGGGGTCGCCCCGACCTCGGCCTCCTGGGGAAGCTCGAAGGAATGTCCCACCTCAGTGCTCCTTCAGCGACGGGTGCACGGCGACGACCAGCCGGTGGTCGCGACCGCCCTCGGCTGTCTCGTCGTGGTATTTGCTCACCAGCGCGGTCACGGCGTCGGCCAGCTCCTCGGCGAAGGCCGCGCGGTCGGCCGCCGAGGCGAAGCGCACCTCGCCGTCGATCGCGAACGTCGCCACCCGCTTGCGGGCCTCGGTGGCGCCGGTGATCAGCGTCCCGACGTCGCGGACGAGCTGGGCGGCGACGGCGAGCAGCCAGCGGGCCGACAGCCGATCGGGTGCCTTCCCGGGGTCGGGCTGCACCGCGGCCAGCGCGACCGGGGAGATCACGAAGGACGCGGCCGTGGCCTGCATCACCCGCTCGGTGACGTTGCCCTTCTTGCGCTCCTCCACCAGCTCGACCAGCCCGTGCCGCTCCAGCGTGCGCAGATGGTAGTTGACCTTCTGCCTGGCCAGGCCGACCCTGGCCGCCAGCGACGTGGCCGAGCCGGGCTCGACCAGCTCGGCCAGCAACTTGGACCGCATCGGGTCGAGCGACGCCTCGGCTGCCGCGGGGTCTTCGATCACCGCCACTTCGTACATGGTGAAACGATGGCACCGAAAAAAGTTATTGTCAAGAAAGCCAGCCTGCTCGGCGGCCGATCATGCCCTAGGCCGACTGCCGAGCAGAAGGTGTCACGCGAGCGGCAGCCATGCGTGAAGGGCCGCCGTCAGGGTGGTGGTATCGGCCGGGCCGGGGCCGGACGCCCAGGCGACCGTACCGTCAGGCCGGACGAAGGCGGCCGTCAGGCCGTCACGGTCCTCGATGGTCGCCTCGACGACGTCCAGTGCGTCCCGCCAGGCCGCCGCCGCCTGCGCCGTCTCGGGTTGTGACGGCGCGTGGACGAGCAGCGGCCGGCCGGACGCGGCGAGCTCCGCGAGGGTCCGCGTGCCGCCGGAAGGCAGCGTGAGCCGCAGGTCGGGGCAGGGGCGGCCGGCCAGGGGGTGGGCGGCCGGGTACGGGAGGTCGTAGCGGGTGCCGAGCCCGTTCAGCAGCCGCCCGAAGTAGCGGTTGGCCTCCGGCAGGTCGAGCAGGTCCGACACGATGTCGCGCATGGCCGCCTCGTGCGCGCCGGGCCGCAGCAGCGCCGACTGGGCGCGGGTGTTGTGCAGGACGGCGGCGCCCACGGGGTGGCGTTCGGCGGTGTAGGTGTCGAGCAGGCCGTCCGGCGCCCGCCCGGTGACCGTGGCCGCCAGTTTCCAGCCCAGGTTGACCGCGTCCATCAGCCCCAGGTTCAGCCCCTGGCCGCCGTTGGGAGAGTGGACGTGCGCGGCGTCGCCCGCGAGCAGGACGCGGCCGAGCCGGTAGGTGGTCGCCTGGCGGGCGACATCGGTGAAGCGCAGGGTGTCGCGGACCGCGGTCACCTCGACCTCCACGCCCGTCACCCTGAGCACGCTGTCTCGCATCTCCTCCCCGGTCAGCGGCACGTCGCGGTCCTCGGGGAAGCCGTCGTGCTCGACCGTCGCCACCATGCCGGGCGCGTGCATCACCATCCCCGCCGGCTGCCAGCCCGGCGCGGGCAGCCGCTCCATGCCCGAGATGTCGCCGATCAGCCGCCGGACGACGCTCGTGGGGGCGGTGCCGGGGAAGTCGAACCCGGCCAGCTTCCGTACGGTCGATCGGCCGCCGTCACAGCCGGCCACGTACGCCGCGTGGACGCGCCGCTCCCCCTCCGGGGTCCGTACGGTCAAGGTGACGCCGGAGTCGTCCTGGGCCAGGGCCGTCACCTCGTGTTCGCGCAGGACCGGGACGCCGAGCGAGGCCAGGTGCTCAGCGAGGATCCGTTCCAGGTCCGGCTGCCAGATCAGGGCGCCGGTCCGCTCGGGTTCCTCCTGGAGGTCGGGGTCGATCTTGTAGATCTGGGCGAAGTGCCCCTTCTCGCTTCCGTGGTCGCGTGTTTTGTCGGCGAGCCCCTGTTCGTGGAACTTCGCCAGATCCTCCCCCAGCCCGCGGCGGCGCAGCGCCTCCACGGCCAGCGGCCCGATCCCGCGCGCCTTCGGCTCGCTCGTCGGCCGGGCGAGCCGGTCCAGCACCAGCGGCGTGACCCCGGCCAGCCGTAACTCGGCGGCGAGCAGCAAACCCACAGGTCCGGCCCCGACCACCACAACATCGGCGTTCATACGCCCTCCAAACTAGACTAGACCGTCTAGTCTCGTATACTAGTCCCCATTCCGAGAAAGTGGGGACAAACCATGGCCGACCACGGCCCGCGACGCTCACCGGCCAAGCGCCGGGCCATCCTCGACGCCGCCAGCCGGGTCTTCACCGACCTGGGCTACGCCCGCGCGAGCGTCGACGCGATCGCCGCGGCGGCGGGGGTGGGCAAACAGACCGTCTACGGCCACTTCGGCGACAAGGAACAGCTCTTCCTCGCCGCGATCCAGGAGGCCAGGTCAGGGATGGCAGACACGCCGAGCCAGACCCTCGCCCTCACCGGCGATCCGGGCGCGGACCTGACCGTGCTCGGTGAGCGGACGCTGGACGTCGCGCTTTCGCCGCGGGTGGCGGCGCTGCACCGGCTGACCATCGCGGAGGTGGGTCACCATCCGGAGTTGCAGCGCACCTGGCGGGCGAGTGCCTCGTCGGTGGACAGCGGCGTGGCGGACTACCTGCGCGCCTGCGACAGTGACGGCAGACTGCGGGTGCCGGACCCGGTCAAGGCGGCCCGCCAGTTCCTGCACCTGGTGATCACCGAAGCGCGGATCGAGACGGCGTACGGCATGCTGCCCCTGCCACCCGCACGACGGCACGCCATCGCCGTCGAAGCCGCCGACCTCATCGTCCGCGCCCACCGGCCCTGAATCCACCCGCAATGCGGAACGATCCTTGCCGCATTACTCCCTACGGTGAGTCTCATGATGAGAATGTCGTGGTCCCAGGTCAGCGCCAGGCGTTTGGCACGACACGGCCTGGCCGCCCCCGCGAAGGACGCCACCCCGGCGGACATGGTCACCGCCATGTGCGGCGCCCATGCCCAGGTGATGTCGGCGGCCGAGCTGTCGATCGGCCTCCGCCTCGACGGCGTCACCCGCACCGGAGTGCGCGAGGCGCTGTGGGGCGAGCGCACCTTGGTCAAGACGCACGGCCCGCGCGGCACCGTACACCTGCTGCCCGCCCGCGACCTGCCGATGTGGGTGGGCGCCCTGTCGACGCTGCCGATCGTGAACTCCGTTGCCGCCCAGGACGTACGCATGACGGCCGCCCAGACCGACCAGGTCGTGGAGGCGATCCGCGAGGTGCTGACCGGAGCCGCCCTGACGATCGACGAGCTGAGCGACGCGGTCGTGGCCGCCACGGGGCCGTGGGCCGGTGATCTCGTCATGCCCGCCTTCCAGACCATGTGGCCGCGCTGGCGGCAGGCCATGGCGACGGCGGCGCACCGGGGGGCGTTCGTGTTCGGCCCGGCGAAGGGGCGCAAGGTCACCTATACCGCCCCGCCCGCAGGACGCGCCAAGCCCGTCAACGACTGTCTGGTTGAGCTGGTCAACGCCTATCTGAGGGCGTACGGTCCCGCCACGCCCGAGCAGTTCGCCAAGTGGATCGGGGCGCCGGTCAAGTGGGCGGCAGCGGGCTTCGCGGCGGCCGAGCCGGAGCAGGTGCTGTTCGAGGGCGTCCCGGCCTGGGTGGCGGCCGGTGACACCGAGGTGCCGGACGAGCCGCCGAGGGGCGTACGGCTGCTGCCGTACTTCGACGCCTATGTCGTGGCCGGGAGGCCGCGCGAGCTGCTGTACCCGGGCCCGGCCGCCGCGCGGGCGCTGAACGGCGGCCAGGCGGGCAACTTCCCGGTACTGCTCGTGGACGGGCAGGTGGCGGGGGTGTGGCACCAGCGGCGGTCCGGCCGCCGGTTGGCCGTCACGGTGGAGTCGCTGCGCGAGCTCACCCCCGCCCAGCTGCGCGAACTCGACGAGCAGGTGGCGCTCACCGGACAGATCCTGGAGGGCGAACCGCAGCTGACGCTCGGCCCGATCACCGTGGGCGGCCACGCTTGACGTTGACCGATCTCATCGCCGTCGGTGTCACGCTGAGGCCGACAGCCGGCCGATCACGCAGTGGCCATCACAGGCGCGCCCACGGGGCTACCCGTGACCGCGCCGAACAGCAGCGCCGCCGCGCGGCCACCCAGCACGCCCTGTCCCGCGTGAACCCGTCCCCTTTTCGAGGTGATCGCCACGTGCTCGCGTGAGGATCCATCGAAAGGTGGACTGCGAAAAGGCCGGGAAGGGAACGTCCTAGCCGAGGAAGACCACCTGGAAGCTGGTGTTCGACAGCGCCGCGAAGCCGCAGGGCTGGGTGCCGAACACGTACTGGCAGGGCCCGGGACCCCAGGAAGTGATGTCTCCGTCGGGGGTCAATCGCACGGTTGATCCAACGGGCACCATGTACAGGCAGTTCGAGACGGAGCAGGTGCCGGTCGGTGATCCGTTGACGCGGATGCTCACAGAGCCGTAGGCGCCGCGCAGTTGCAGGTTCACGGCGACGTCCGCGAAGGCGCGGGCCGCGTCGGCGGGGAGAACAGCCGCGACGATCAGCGCGGATGCGATGAACGCTGCCGCTCGCCGCCGTATACGCCGTATTCGCCGCACGTCGAGCCGGCTGTGAGCGGAAGTCGATGCTGTCATTGGCGTGGACCCTCCGTGAATGTTCGACTGACTTGTCCGGGACCAGGAGTGAGGGTGGTCGGCTCCGGATACCGGCCGCCGATATGCCGACCGTGAGGCGTCATGCCCCCGCTCCGCAACGGCCGCCGAATCATCCGTACAGCCCGTACAGGGCGGCTGTAACCAGTTGTGATCAGTCAGCGACATACAGGGGGCGCCGGCCGATGGCGCGTAGCTCACACGACTGCAGAGGAGGCCGTGTGTCCGAGTCCGCCAACGCCGATCCGGGCCGTCCAGACGGACTCGGCGGTGAAGCGGGCGTCGACGAACCGCGTCGTCCCCGTGGGCACGGTGATGTTGACGGACGCCGTCGGGATGTTCCCCCAGGCGCCGATGGTCTGGGCGGTCCAGGGGCCGCTCTCGCCGGTGAAATACTGCGCGCTGGTCTGTGTGCCTGTTTGGGAGCTGGCCACGGCCTGGGCCGCCGTGACCGTCAGCGCGAGAACTCCGGACAGCGCCGCCGCGGCGGACGCGACCTTGACGAGTCTGGACAACGGGGTTCCCCTCTCTACTCGCGCGAAGCCCATGCGCTCCGCGACGGGTGGTTGCCGGAACCACGCTGACGAGAACGCGGTGGCCGGTGAAGCCCTGGCCGAATCATCCGTACAAGCCCGTACAGGCACCGGGGCGTACTGGGCCGCGCGGCGGCCGGTCTGCCCTACCGATGGCCGGTGACGGGAGGCCCTTCCAGGAGGAGGCGATCGTCCGGCCGGCTGGGCAGCAGTTGTTGTCCCGCGCGGGTGGCTCAGAGCAGGAGTTGCGCGAGGCGTACTCGCCGAGTCCGGAGGAGATGGACTGGGCGGGCAAAACCATCGATGCCGATGAGAACCGGCTGTCGCTGATGGCGCCATCGGACGGAGCCGTCAGGGTGGAGGTGCGGCCGGAGGGACCATATCATCGAGGAACGCCCGGGCTTGGGCGGTGACGTGGTCCCGGCGCCAGATCAGCGTCAGAGGGCGGCCCAGGGCGGGGTGGCGCAGGGGGAGCGTGACCAGACGCGGGCCCAGACGCCGGGCGGCCGAGCGCGGCATGACGGCGATGCCGAAGCCGTGCTCGACCAATTCGGCCAGCAGGGCCAGGTCGTCGGTCTCGGCGCGTACGTCGGGGGCCAGGCCCGCTTCGGCGCAGGCATGCTCCAGCGCGGCGCGCAGTCCCGTACCGGGAGTGAGCGTGACGAGCGGCTGCTCGTGCAGGTCGGCGAGAGCGGCGTCGGCGTTGGCGGCGAGCGGGTGTCCGTCGGCGGCGACGATCACGAGAGGCTCGTGGCCGAAGTCGCGGGTGGCCAGCGTAACGGGCAGTCGCTGCCCGGCCGGGCCGGCGGGCAGCCGAGAGCCCGCGGTGCCGATTAGGGCGGTGTCGAGGTCGCCGGCGACCACCTGCTGGACGAGTTGCTCCGGGTCGCCGGTGCGCACGGTGAAGCGCACCTGGGGGTGGCGGCGCTGGAAGTGCGCGAGCCGGTCGAGCAGCGTCGCTGGGGGCGCCGGGACGGTGCCCACGGCCAGGTGTCCCGTCAGGACGCCCCGCAGCGCGGTGACCGCGTCACGGCCGGTGGCGGCCGCCTGGAGGGCGGCACGGGCGTGGGGCAGGAAGGCCTGCCCGGCGGCGGTGAGCCGGACCCGGCGCTCGGTCCGGTCGAAGAGCTTCTCGCCGAGTTCGCGTTCGAGCTGGGCGATCTGCTGACTGACGGCGGGCTGGGCGACGTGGACGCGGGCCGCGGCACGGGTGAAGCTGCCCGCTTCCGCCACGGCCAGGGTGTAGCGCAGCTGGCGAAGCTCCATAAGTTCTCCTTATCAGGCTGCCTATGGATCATATCTTGGACTTCTGGAACGCGCGGCGACAGGCTGAGGCTTGCACGTCCGGCCCCTGAAGGAGGACAGCTCATGTCCCGTCACCACCAAGCACTAATGGTCTGGATCGCCGTCCTGCCCACCCTCACCGTCGTGCAGCTCGTGCTCGGCGGCCTACTGGAGGCGGTGCCGCCGTACCTGCGGCCGCCGATCGTCGCCACGCTGGTGGTGCCCATCGTCGTCTACGGACTGCTGCCGCGACTGCAGCGGCTGCGCGCGCGGCTGTTCAAGAAACGGGCGGCCGGCGAGTGAACCCGGTCAGCCCTCGAGGTGCCGTCGCATCGCCTCGCGCGCCCTGTCGGGATCGCGGTCGAGGATGTGTTCCAGGATCACGGTGTGCACGGGTTCGCCGGCGGCGCGGACCTCGCGGTCGCTGAGGCTGCGCAGCATCAGGGCGTAGGTGAGGTCCTGGATCGCGGTGAACATCCTGTGGATCACCGGGTTGCCGGAGGCCCGCGCGATGGTCTCGTGGAAGGTGAGGTCGACGCGCGCCCTGGCGTGCACGTTGCCCGGCTGGGCGAACAGCTGGTGGATCCGCAGCAGGTCGGTCCGGTCCTGCTTGGTGGCGTTGGTCGCGGCCAGGCGGCGGCCTCGGTCTCCAGCATGACGCGGGCCCGCATGAGCTGCCGGGCGGTGACGCCCGCCGCGCGGGCCGCGAGGTTCATCGGCCGCATCAGGTGGAGAGCGCGGGGCCGGCGGCCGCGGTGGAGAGCGCGCTGTCGCTGTGCCGGCGCGGCGGGAGCGTGGTCCTGCTCGGCGTGTCGCCGGAGCCCGCTACCTTTCCCACGCTGGACGTGGTGCTGGGAGAGAAGCGGGTCGTGGGGTCGGCCTCCCACCGGTGGGACACCGACCTGCGGGCCGCGGTCGCCCTGCTGCACGGCGGGCGGATCCGCGTCGATCGGCCGCCCACGCGGACCGTGCCGCTGTCCCAGGCCGTGTCACGCGGGCTGGCCGACCCGCCGCCCGACATCGTGAAGACCATCGTCGACGTCGTCTCCTGAACTTGCACATTATGCAGATCGGTCTATTCTCAGTGGCGTGGCGGTCAAGGGTGATGAGACGCGGGCGCGGCTGATCGAGGCGGCTCGGACGCTGGTAGAGGCGAAGGGCTACCACGGCACCGGGCTCAATGAGGTGCTCGCGGTGGCGGGAGCCCCTCGTGGGTCGCTCTATCACCACTTCCCCGGTGGCAAGGACCAGCTGGTCAGCGAGGCCCTCGCCGCCGCCGGTCGAGAGGTCGACGGCATCGTGGTCGAGCTGGCCGAGACGGCGCCCAGCTCCCGCGAGCTCGTCAAGGCGCTGCTGGCCGCGCTGGCCGACAGGATGGTGGCCGCCGGCTACGCCAAGGGGTGCCCGGTGGCGACCGTGGCCCTGGAGGTCGCCGCGACCAACGACGCCCTGCAGCCGATTTGCGGGGACATCTACGCGGGCTGGCAGCGGGCGCTGGCCGACGCCCTCCGGGCCGACGGTCATGACGCGGCCGAGGCGGACGAGCTCGCGGCGACGGTGCTCGCCCTGATCGAGGGCGCGCTGGTGCTGGCCCGCGCCGGTCGTAGCCGGACCCCCATCGAGCAGACCAGTCGGCGCATCGCCAAGCTGCTCGGCACCGACTGACACCTTTCTGTTTCGGGGTCGGGCCTTTTGCTGTCCACAGATTATGTAGATCGGTCTAGAGAGGAACGCAGGATGGACGAGACTTCGAGGGGTGGGCCGGATGCCGTGGTGTTCGGCGCGACCGGCTTCATCGGCAGGTGGACGGTGCTGCGCCTGCTGGAACAAGGCCGCCCGGTCGCGGCCGTCATCCGCGACCCGGCGCGGGGCCGGACGGGCGGGGGCGAGTTGCGCGCCTGGCTGCACGGTCATGGCGCGGGTGCCGAGCGGCTGACGGTCGTGGCCGGTGATCTCACGGCCGGTCCGGGCCTGGGGCTGAGCGCGGCGGACGACGAGCGGCTCGCCGGGGTACGGGATGTCGTCAACGCCGCCGCCGTCTACCGCTTCGGGCTGCGGCGCGAGGAGGCCAGGACGGTCAACGTCGAGGGCGCACTCAACGTGCTGCGCTGGGCCGCGACCCGGACCGGCCTGCGCAGGCTGATCCACGTGTCGGGCTACCGGGTCGGGCTGGGCCCGGCAGAGCGGTATCCGCTCCCGGAGGCCGAGCTGGCGGAGCTCTACCGAGGCCAAGGGGCTTATGAAGGCTCCAAGTCCGAGGCGGACGCCGCCGTACGGGTCGTCGCGCAGCAGCTGGAGGTCCCGTTGACCGTGGTGAACCCGAGCACCGTGATCGGCCACTCGACCACAGGCGAGGCCGGCCAGTACATCGGCCTGTCCGAAGTGGTCCGCGACCTGTGGACCGGCCGCCTTCCGGCGCTGCCGGGAACCGCCCGTACGTTCGTGCCCGTGGAGACCGTGGATCATTTCGCGACGTTCATGGCCGCGATCCCCGAGCACGACCCGGAGCCCGGCGGCCTGCACTGGGTGCTCGACGCGAACACCCCGAACCTGCCCGACCTGGTACGGCTGCTCGCTGCCCACCTGGGTGTACGGGCGCCGAAAACCCTCGTGCCGGTGGCCTTGATCCGCCGCCTCCCGGCCGCGCTGACCGGAGCCAATCCCGAGACCCTGGCCTTCCTGACCGAGGACCGCTACGACACCGCCTCGGCCGAGCGGGTCGCAAAGGCGGCGGGGCTCCGGCAGCCTCCCGTCGAGACCGCGCTGCGCCGCTGGGCCGATCGGCTGGTGGCGGACAGGTTCGGGACGGCCCCGGCCGTGCTTCCCGGCGGCTTCCACGACGTCGGCGGATCCCGCACCTACGTCGCCGGGGACAGGACCTCGCCCGGCTTCGTGCTCCTGCACGGGCTCCCCCTCGACGGCGAGTCCTGGCAGGGAGTGCTCGGCGAACTGGACGGAGCACCCGCCCTCGTCGCCGACCTGCCGGGGCTCGGCCGCTCGGCCCCCACCTCGGCCACTCCGCTGGCCTGGCTCACCGATCTGCTGGCGCCCGTACGAACCCGGCCCGTGATCGTCGCCCACTCCGCGGCGGCCGCACCGGCGCTCCGCTTCGCCACCGCCCATCCCGATCGCCTCAGTGCGCTGGTGCTCGTCTCCCCCTATTTCCTCCAGGAGGCGGCCCCGCGACTGCTCCGCACACCGGCGCTCGCCACGCCACTCCTCAAGAGGATCTCCGCCGACCGTCTCGCGACCTCACTCCTCGGCGACGGCGTTCCCTCGGAGGAGGCCCGCCGGGCCGTCGCGAGCGCCGCCGCCCAGCTGCACCGGCCTGGCGTCGCCCACCGTACGGCCCGCCTGCTCCGGGACGCGAACCGCCCCGCCGAACGCGCCGCCCTCCAAGCCCTGCTCAGCGAGGCGGTCTCGGTCCACCTCGTTGCCGGGCAGTTGGATCCGCTGATCGCCGATCCCGGCCCGGCCACCGTCACGACCATCCCCGCCACCGGTCACCACCCGCACCTCACGCACCCCGCCGCCATCGCCTCGATCATGCGATGCGCCGCCGGGGCACCGGGCTGAGGTCACAAGGTCGCAGAGGCGTCTGGGCGAGGGGTCACAAGGTCGGCGCGCCGCTCCACACCGCGGGCTCATGGAGCATGATGATCGTCTGGGTGCCCTCCGCGTCCACGATGTCGAAGGCCCGGGGCGTGTCCGGTGCCACGGTGTCGGCGAGTATCGTCCGCGGCCGCTGGATGAGGTGAGCGAGCACCACCGGATACCGCCCGTCCCGCCCGCCCACCGCCACGGTGAAGATGTCGTCCTTGTCGTCGTACTCGAGATAGGCCAGAGGGAGCTTCTCGGCCTGCATGAGATCGCCGAACGTCCGGCTCAGCACCTCGACGGTCACGTCCGAGCCCTCGTACTGCCTTGACAGGTCGTCGAAGAACTGGCGCCATTTCTCGCGCGGCAGCTCGGGTCGCTCCTCGGTCATCTGACGGCTCCTTCCCATGCGCGATCCCCTCCATGCTGGCCGGACCGTACGCGCGCGCACATCACACGGTCGGGTAGGTCCTCCTTCAGCCATGGCGCCCACTGCCGGACAAGGCGCACCGGAAAGCCAAGTCCGTGCCGTGGCGGACATGACGGGTCGGTCATGTCGTTCGCACCGTTCTACCTGCGGAAATGATAAGTGTCGCCATATGACTAAAACGATCATCGGGGGCGCTCTGGCGGGCGCGGCGCTGCTTGCGGCGACCGCCTGCGGGGGCGACGCCCGTCAAATGAGCGAGCAGTTCGGCGCTTCTCCCACGCCGTACATCGCCGCCACCGGGTCGCCCATGAACCCGGACGGCTCCCCAGCCGACTCACAGAAGCGCACGGCGGTGAAGAAGCTGGAGGAGGTGGGGCAGGCCGCGATGAAGGCCGTGCCCGGCTCGACGCTCGTCTCGATGGAGACCGAGGAGAACGGCGGCCTCTGGGAGGTGCAGGTCGTCGACGACAAGGGCATCGAACACCAGATGGACGTCGAATCGGACACCGCCAAGGTGGTCAGCGGCCCACGGGCGGAGGACGACGAGAACACCGACGACAAGGCCCGCTACCTCGACCGCATCAAGTCCGCCAAGCTCGACTACACGCAGGCGGCGGCCAAGGTGCTCGCGGCCGTGCCGGGTGGCCGCATCACCGAGATCAACCTGGACAGCCACCGGGACAAGATCGTCTGGGAGGTGGACGTGGTTCCGTCCAACGGGTCCAAGCAGGACATGACGGTTGACGCCACCGACGGCGCGGTGACCAAGGACAGCCACTCGGACTGATCGGGGGCGCGAGCGCTGACCGCACCCCGACGGTCAGCGCACCCCCTCCGCCAGCCAGGCGTCCACCCCCGCCCGCAACTCCGCCTTGAGCTCCTCCCCGGCGAACGAGGCGTCGATCGAGGCCCGGGCGAACCCGGCCAGCTCCGCGTCGCCGTACCCGAAGACCTCCCGCGCCCGCGTGTACTCGCCGGCCAGGTCGGTCTCGCCGTCGGTGTTGAGCGTGACCGCCAGCCCCGCCGCGCTCAGCCGCCGCAGCGGGTGCTCGGCCAGGCTGGGTACGACGCCGAGCAGGACGTTCGACGTGGGACAGACCTCCAGCGGCACCCCGCGCTCCCGCACCTCGGCGACCACCGCCTCGTCCTCCAGGACGCGGACGCCGTGTCCGATCCGCTCGGCGTGCCCGATCGCGAGCGCTTCGCGGATGCTCTCCGGCCCGCCGAACTCCCCCGCGTGGTGCACCAGGCGCACCCCGGCGTCCCGGGCCGCGTCGAGCACCTCCGCGAACGGCGCCACCGGGTGGCTCTCGTCGCCCGCCAGCCCGATGCCGACGACCGCCTCGTAACGGGTGGCCAGCCGCAACGTCCGCCAGAGCCGGTCGACGGAGCGCCGCCGCGAGTGGTCGAGCAGCACCCGGCACTCGATCCCGTAGCGGCGCGATCCCTCGGCCAGCCCGTCCAGCACCGCCTCCAGCGGCATCTCCGGCGCCCCGAGCCGCTCGCCGTGCGCGGCCGCGGTGAAGGACACCTCCGCGTAGCGGGTGCCCTGGGCCGCCTCGTCCTCGCAGAACTCCAGCGCCACCCGACGGAAGTGCTCGGCCTTGAGCAGCCGCCCGCGCACCAGCGCCCGATGGTCGGCGAACTCCCGGAACGTGGCGAAGGGCCCGCCCCGCCCGGCCGGCCCGCCGAACTCGCGCGAGGTCTCGGAGCGTACCGTGCTCTCCAGGTGAACGTGCAGGTGGGCTTTGGGCAGCCGGCGTACGTCTCTCACTGTCAGCACCCTAGACAGGGAACCGGACAGACCGCATCTCGATTTGGATATTGACTGACTGGTCAGTCATAATGATCATATGTCCCCCAGGACGGTCGACAAGGCCGCACGACGCAAAGAGATCCTCACCGCGGCGGTGCGGGTGTTCGCCCGCAAGGGCTTCGCCGCCACCCGCATCGACGACATCGCCGCCGAGGCGGGCATCGCCAAGGGCAGCGTCTATCTCTACTACGACAGCAGGGACGCGCTGCTGGAAGCCGCCTTCGAAGGCTACCGGACCATGTCGGACGCCATCTTGGACCGGGCGGTCAACGGGCGCGGGCCCGCGCTGGAGCGGCTGGCCGAGATGGTACGCGAGGTGCTCGGCGTGCTGGTCGCGCGGCGCGAGCCCGCCCGGATCATGGTCGACCTGTGGGCGGCCTCCCGTGACGCGGCGGGATCGCCGGTGGACATGGCGGCCGTCTACGGCGACGCGCGGGCCGCGATCACCGAGCTCCTGCGCCAGGCCGGGAAGGAAGGCGTGCTGCGTGAGGGCCTGAGCGAGCACCACGCGACCGTCATCGTGGGGGCCATCGAGGGCTGCCTGCTGCAGTGCCTGGTGGATCCCGGGCTACCGGCGGCGGAGCTGGCCGAGCCGATCATCCAGATCTGCCTGGAGGGGCTGCGCCGACCGGCCGCTTGACAAGCCCGGAGGGCTGATAGAGCCTCCTTGCAGAGATCTCCGGTACACCAGCCACTTCGCCTCTCTCACAGGTGAGGAGACGATGCCGGAAGAACACGAGCCGATGCCCTCGCCCGCACAGCAACGGCTGTGGTTTCTCCAGCAGCTCGCGCCGGATTCGCCGCAGTACAACGTCTTCCGGGGCTACGAGCCGCGCGGGCCGCTGGACGTGGCGGCGCTGCGCCGGGCCCTCGGCGCGCTGGCCGACCGGCACGTCGCGTTACGCATGAGGTTCACCGCCGACGGTGGGGTGGCCCGCGCGGTGGTGAGCGGCACCCCCTTCGACGTCGAGCTGCCCTGCACCGATCTCGGCTCGGGGGGGCGGCGACCGACCTCGTGGGAGAACTCGTCTTGGCGAACGTGAGGACCTCGTCGGCCACCAGCAACGCCCCGTGCTCGGCGGCGAGCGCGGCCAGGGTCCGCAGGTAGCCGGGCGGGGGGACCAGCAGGCCGGCGTCACCCTGGACCGGCTCGACGACGACGGCCAGCAGGCACTCTCCGTGGCGGTCGAAGAACTCGCGCAACGGCTCCGGGACGCCGAACGGGATGTGCTCCACCGCCAGCCCGTACGGGCCGTCGGCGGCCGTCCCCGGGAGCCCGACGCGGAAGTGGCGCCGGTTGAGCAGCGGCGTGAGCGCGCCCGTCCATCCGTGCCACGCGCCCTGGAAGGCGAGCACGAGGTCGCGGCCGCCCCGATCCGGGTCGGGCCGCATCCGGCGGTGGTCGTATCTCGACTCCAGGACCAGCCGCAAGGCCAGCTCCATGCCCTCGGAGCCGGAGTTGCGGCCGGCCGCGTGGTAGTCGCCCGGCGGGAAGTGGTCGCACCACAGCCCGCCGGGGCCGAGCGTCGCGGCGAGGAGGCGGGTGCGTTCGGCGACCTCGATCTCGTCCGTCGCGTACCCGAGATCCGTCGCCGCGCGCGTCAACGCGCGCAGCACGGCCGGGTGCCCGGCCCCGAGGCAGGCGCTGGCGTAACCGCCGGAGGCGTCGATGACCTCGAACGGCTCCCCCGCGCCGCCGCGCTCGGCCAGCCGCAGCCGCACGCCCCTGCCGCCGAGCGAGACGAACGGAAGCCGGCCGCCGCCGTAGTGATCCAGATGCAGATCTCCGTCGAGGCCGTGGGACGGCGAGGCGGCGGTCAGGCCCGCGTGGCTCATGTCCCGCCGCCCTGCAGACGCCGGATGAGCGCGGCCAGGGCGGCGATGGTACGGAAGTTCTCGGGTACGAAGTCCTCGTCGGAGACGCGGACGTCGAAGATGTCCTCACATTGCACGCGGAGTTCGGTGAATCCCAGAGAATCGAGCCCATAGATGTCGCGCAGGCTCTCCTGGTCGCTGATTTCCTCGGCCGGCGTCTCGACGAACAATTCGGTCGCCAGAATCTTCTTTATCGTGCCCTCGATTTCCATTACACCTCCGGACAAAGCGTATGGTAAAGAGAACAGCACAGGACGTGGCAGCTTCGTCACGGAATAGCAGGTCGGCCGCGAACTCTCGGGGCCGTGGGCCGCCAACACCGCCCAGCATGAACCAACCGATGTTGTTCGTCAATTGCATCCGGCGTCACGGAGTTCACAGGAATTCCAGCGGGCGAAGCGGAAATGGGAATTACCCCGGCGAGCCGCCTTTCCGATCTACAGTGACGCATATGAACACGGGCACTGGACCGGGTGTGTTCACCGCCGACGGCTCACCGGTGGAGTTCTATGCCGCGATCGACGCCGCGGGCGAACCGGAGATCATTCAGCGGGGCGTGCCCGCGGGCGGGTCGATCCTCGAACTGGGCGCGGGGGCGGGCCGGGTGACGCACGCCCTCATCGCCCTCGGCTACGACGTGGTGGCCGTCGATGAGTCGGCCGAGATGCTGGCCAGGGTCGAGGGCGCGGAGCGGGTCCAGGCGCGGATCGAGGACCTCGCGCTCGGGCGCCGTTTCGACGCCGTGCTGCTGGCCTCGCTGCTCGTACACGTGCCGCCGGTCTCGACCAGGCGGCGCTTCCTCGACTGCTGCCGCCGCCACGTGCGCGACGACGGTGTGGTGGTGATCCAGTGGATTCCGCTGGACGTACGCGCCACCTGGTCAGTGGGGACGACCTTCGGGCGGTCCGGGTTCACCACCACGATCACCGAGTTCGCCCCGTCAGGGCGGGGCCTGGTGAACCTCACCCTGAGGTACGAGACGGACGGCCGCGTCTGGACCCAGTCGATCGTCGAGCGGCCGCTCAGCGACGACCAGCTCACCACGGCTCTGGCCGAGTCCGGGCTGGTCGTGGACCGCTTCCTGACCCCCGACCGGACGTGGCTGACCGCCCGTCCCAGCTGAGCCGCCCGCCCCCAGCTGAGCCGCACGTCCTAGCTGAGGTATTCGCGCAGTGCCAGAGCCCTCGACGGGTGGCGGAGCTTGGACATGGTCTTGGCCTCGATCTGCCGGATCCGCTCGCGCGTCACCCCGTAGATCCTGCCGATCTCGTCGAGGGTCATCGGCTTGCCGTCGTTCAGGCCGTACCGCATGGAGATGACGCCCGCCTCACGCTCGGACAGCTCGTCGAGCAGGGCCCGCAGTTGCTGCTGCAGCAGGGTGAACGAGACCGCGTCGGCCGGGGAGACGGCCTCGGTGTCCTCGATGAGGTCGCCGAACTCGCTGTCGCCCTCCTCACCGAGCGGCGTGTGCAGGGAGATCGGCTCGCGGCCGTAACCCTGCACCTCGGCGACCCGGTCTATGGGCAGCTCGGTCTCGACGGCGATCTCCTCGGGCGTGGGCTCGCGACCGAGCTCGCCGGACAGCCGCCGCTGCGCCCGCGCCACCTTGTTGATCATCTCGACCATGTGGACCGGGATGCGGATCGTCCGCGCCTGGTCGGCCATCGCCCGAGTGATGGCCTGCTTGATCCACCACGTGGCGTAGGTGGAGAACTTGAACCCGAGCCGGTAGTCGAACTTCTCGATCGTCCGGATCAGCCCCAGGTTGCCCTCCTGGATCAGGTCGAGGAAGAGCATGCCGCGGCCGGTGTAGCGCTTGGCGATCGACACCACCAGGCGCAGGTTGGCCTCCAGCATGCGCTCCTTGGCCCGCAGGCCGTCGCCGGCGATCCATTCGAGGTCGGCGCGGAGCTGACCGGGCAGATCGGGCTCCGTGCTGAGGCGCTCCGCGGCGAACAGTCCGGCCTCGATCCGCTTGGCGAGGTCGATCTCCTGCTCGGCGTTGAGCAGCGGCACCCGCCCGATCTCCTTGAGGTACGCCTTGACCGAGTCAGCGCCGACGACTGATGCGCCGTCGGCGATGTTTTCGTCTAGCTCGAGAACCTCTGCTGCTTGGGACAAGACACTCTCCTCGCTCGGGTCGTTCGACTGGCGAATATCGATCTCGGACCAAGAAGACCCTCGGGGGCGAGGAAGCGGGAGACGGGGCGGGTCGTCGCCGACCACGCTGTCCGGCTGCTCCTGATGCGGGGGTCCGGCTGGACGACCGCGGCCCGGGGGGCGAAGATGGCCATCATCTGTTACTTCCCGCGCGCGGGTGGTTCGGCACCTGTCCGTCGTAAGAGGTTCGCCGTGGCTGCGCGGGGCAGGGCGAGAGTGAACTCGCCGCCATAGTCGTTAAGGCGACGAGACGCGTGTCCGGCCTCGATCCCACCATCGTCATCCACGCTACCCGCTGCCCGGCCATGCTCGGCGCCCGCCCGGCGGCCGGTAAATGCCGCCGGTGAAGAGCGGGTCAGCGTGCGACGCGCTATTGCGGCAGGTTCCTTTCCGCGTTGAGCAGCTCGTCCAGCGCCCCGCGCAGATCGTCGGCCAGCTCCCACGCGTCGGGCACCATCTCCCGGTCGGTGACCACGCCGATGTCCAGCGAGCCGTCGTAGGAGAAGGCGGTGATGTTCACCCCGCCGCTCACGTTGGTGATCACCGAGACCGGGTAGTGGGTGAGCAGGCGGGCGCCGCACACGTACAGGGGGAACTGCGGGCCCGGCACGTTCGAGATGGCCACGTTGATGGGCGGCGCGGTCTGCCCGACCAGGCCGAACGCCGATCTGGACGCCAGCCCCATGAGGGCGGCGGGCATCGACTCGCTCAGCTCGCGCAGCCACCGCGCGGGCGCCAGCGAGAACCTGTCCTTGATCCGCTGCATGGCCAGCCGCACCTGCTGCAGCCGCGCCACGGGATCCTCGAGGTGGACGGCCAGCGGCGCCGTCATGAACGTCACCTGGTTGCCGCCCGTCCCCGCCTCCCGCAGCGAGAACGGCACCCCGGCGATCAGCGGCTGACGCGGGACGCCCCCGTGCGCGGCCAGCCACCGGCGCAGCGCGCCCGCGCACACGGCCATCACCACATCGTTGACCGTCACCCCGAACGCCTTGCGCACCTGCTTGATCTCCTCCAGCGGCAGCGAGACGAACGCGAAACGCCGGTGCTCGGAGACCGGCCCGCTGAACGGCGTCTTGGGCGCGGGCAGCGACGGCAGCTCCGGAGCCTGCCCGGAGCCGGCGACCCGGCGGGCCAGCCCCGACACCATCCGGCTGCCCGGCAGCGACGACACGACGGGGATCTCGTCCAGGTGCGGCATCGCCCGGGCGGCGAACCGCACCGCCTGCGCCGGATTGCCGGCCAACCTGGCGAGCCCGCGCAGGACCATCTCGGCCGCTCCCGGCGGCTCCGAGTCGCGCTCGGGCGCGACCGCGGGCGACGGCGCGGGTATGGGACCCACGTCGAGGAGCGCGGCCAGGACGTCGGCGCCGCCGATGCCGTCCACGGCCGCGTGGTGGATCTTGGTGTAGAGCCCCATGCGGCCGCCGGACAGGCCGTGGATCAGGTAGATCTCCCACAGCGGCCGGCGGCGGTCCAGGCGGCGGGCGTGCAGCCGGGACACCTGGTCGGCCAGCTGCCGGTCGTCGCCGGGCGGCGGCAGCCCGATCTCCCGTACGTGATAGTCGAGGTCGAGGTCGTCCTCCTGCACCCAGTAGGGGTGGTCCAGCCCGAGGGGCACGAAGGCGAGCTTGCGCCGCAACGCGGGCACGTACGGCAGGCGCCGTTCCAGCAGAGCCTGGAGGTCGGCGCGGTTGAGATCGCCGTCCAGGATGGCCAGGCCGGCGATGTTGGCGATGTTCGTCGCCGTCTCGAAATGGAGAAACTGGGCATCCAGGGCGGTCAGCTGCGGCATGGCTCACACCTCCGCCCTGAACAAATCAGACTCAGCCTATTACTTCAAGTGAGCAGGCCTCCGCGTCCGGCTCGGCGAAGGCCAGCAGGGCCATCGCCTCCTCCTCCAGCGCCTCGGGCAAGACCGGGGTGAAGGGTGTGAGAAGCAGTTTGGCCTGCTTGCCCGTGCGCCTGATCTGCCAGGTCCCGGCCACGAAGCCGTCGACCAGGTAGGTGGCGCGCACGCGCAGGTTCTTGGTGACGACCTCGCCGCGATGCTTCTCGGCCAGCACGCGGGTGCGGTCGGCGTGGCCGAGCATCAGGTTGTCGAAGTCGGGCAGGAACCTGACCGGCACCGGCACGTCCCCCTCCGGCCTGGGCGCCTCGGGCAGGTCGTACAGCTCCCGGCCGCGCTCGTCCACCAGCACCTCCAGCCGGTCGCGCATGCCGTTCAGCACGGCCTTGAGCCCGCTCAGCCCCGACCACGTCTGCATGTCGGCGGCGGTGGCCGGCCCGAACGCGGCCAGGTACCGCTCGACGAGCGTCCCCATGTCCGGCTCCGCGGCGAGCTGGATACCCGGCAGGGCGAAGGCGGATTCGCGCGGGAAGCTCCACCGGTCCTCGGTCGGCACCATGATCAACGGGACCATCATGCGCACCGCGTAGCCCAGTGCCCGGTCGTAGGCGCCCGGGAACTCCCTCTCCAGCCTCGGCCGCAGCTCGTTGAACGTGTGCGGTCCCTCGGCCAGCAACCGCTCCGCCGCCGCCGCGACGGCGGCGAAGTCGACCTCCGGGAAGCGCCGCGCCGCGGCGGCGAGCAGCGGCTGCAACAGGGGCCGGAACTCGGCGAAGTCCGCCGCCGTCACCAGATGCAGGGTGGCACGCATCATGGTGGCGCGCACGAGCGTCCGTGAGCGCAGCGCCGCGTGCAGGTCGCCGCGGGCGAACCCGTCGAGCCGGGTCCACAGTCCCAGGTACGGCGGGCGCGGCTCCTGCGCCTGCAGCCCGGCCAGGCGGTGCGCGACGGCGGCCACGCCGCCCTGGTGGCGGCGAAGAAGATGCTGCCGCGCCAGGGTGGCCCGGTTGAGCTCTCTCAGGGTGAGCATGAACACATCATGCCCTTTGTGACTAAATTTCCAGTTCAGTCGGTGCGCGCGACCTATCCCGCGCTGGACGACGGCTACGCCTACCTGGACGGCGCCGCGGGCACCCAGACCCCGCAATCGGTGATCGACGCCATCGTGGGCGCTTACCGTACGGGCATCGGCAACGCGGGCGGCGCCTTCGAGGCCAGCCACCGCACCGACGAGATCGTGGCGGCCTGCCGCGCGGCCGTGGCCGACCTGCTCGGCGGCCGGCCGGACGGCGTGATCCTCGGACCGAACATGACGACGCTGACCTATCACCTGGCCGGGGCGCTGGCCCAGAGCTGGGGTCCCGGCGACGAGGTGGTGGTCTCGCGGCTCGACCACGACGCCAACGTACGGCCCTGGATACAGCTCGCGACGCGGGCCGGGGCGACGGTCCGCTGGGCCGAGGTGGATCCGGCGACCGGGGAGCTGCCGGTGGAGCAGTACGCGAACCTGATCGGCGAGCGCACCCGGCTGGTGGCGGTGAGCGCCGCGAGCAACGTGCTGGGCACCCGCCCGGACGTGGCCGCGATCGCCGCGCTGGCGCACGCGGCGGGGGCGCTGACCTACGTGGACGGGGTGCACGCCACCGCGCACGGCCCGGTGGACATCGCGGAGCTGGGCGCCGACTTCTACGCCACCAGCGCCTACAAGTGGTCGGGCCCGCACATCGGCGCGGTCGTCGCCGATCCGGCGCTGCTGGAGACCATCCGGCCGGACAAGCTGGCCTCCTCGCCCGACACGGTGCCGGAGCGCTTCGAGAGGGGCACCTCCCCCTTCGCCGACCTGGCCGGCGTGACGGCCGCGGTGAACCACCTGGCCACCATGGTCCCCGGCACCGGAACGCGCAGGGAGCGGCTGCTCACCTCGCTGTCCGCGGCCGAGGCGTACGAGCAGGAGCTGTTCGGCGTGCTGATCGCGGGCCTGGAGGCAATGCCGCACGTGACGCTGTACGGCAAGCCCGCCAGGCGTACGGCCACCGCCTACTTCACTGTCGCCGGGCGTACTCCCCGCGAGGTCGCGGAGGCGCTGGCCGCGCGTCGCGTGAACGTGTGGAACGGTCACAACTACGCCTGGGAGCTGACCGGCGCGCTGGGCATCCGCGACTCCGGCGGCGCGGTGCGGGTCGGGCTGGTGCACTACAACGACCATTCGGACGTCGACCGCCTGCTGAAGGCCGTGACCCGCCTCGAGAACTGAGCGCGGGGCTAAGATCGCCGGGTGAGCCTGCCCGCCGTGCCGGGCCTGCCGACCACGCTCGTCGAGCCGGCCCGCGATCCCTATCATGTCTATCTCGACTCGCTGACCAGCCCCGAGTCGCGCCGTACGATGCGCGGCTGCCTCGACCGGCTGGCCCGCCTGCTCACCGGTGACGAGACGGCCAGCGGCGCGGGCCAGCCGTGGCATCTGCTGCGTTACGAGCACACGGTGCGCATTCGCACCCTGCTGACCGATCAGGGGTGGTCGGCGGCCTACGTCAACAAGCACCTGGTGGCGCTGCGCCGGGTGCTGAAAGAGGCGTGGCGGCTCGGGCAGAGCAGCGCGGAGGACTACGCGCGCGCCTCCGACCTGGCTCCGGTACGCCAGAGCCGCCTGCCCACCGGTCACCACGTGCCGCCCGAGGTCGTGGGGGCGGCCCTGTCGGCGTGCGACGACTCCCCTGCCGGGATCCGCGACGCGGCGCTGATCGCGGTGCTCTACTCCACCGGCTGCCGCCGCGCCGAGATCGGCGGGCTGTCGTTGTCGGACTACGACCCGGGCGCCCGCTCGCTCCGGGTCCGCGGCAAGCGCGACAAGGAGCGGATGGTCTACCTGACGACCGACGCGATCGGGCTGGTCGAGCGGTGGCTGGCGGTGCGGGGCGACGAGGCGGGCGCGTTGTTCAGCCCGATCAGCAGGATGGGCCGCGTACGGCTGCGCGAGGGCCGCCCCGTCGGGCTGACCGGGCAGGGCATCGCCGACATCCTGGCCAGGCGGCTGGGCGAGGCGGGGGCGTCCCGGCGTACGGCGCACGACTTCCGCCGCACCTTCATCGGTGAGCTGCTGGACGCGGGCGTCGACCTGGCCACCGCCCAGGCGCTGGTCGGCCACTCGTCACCGGCCACCACGGCCCGCTATGACCGCCGCCCGGAGAAGACCCGCCGCGAGGCCGTCGACCGGCTCCGCCTGCCCGCCGCGCGGCCGCTCCGCTGAGCCTTCGTGGTGGCGCGTCTTCCGCTGTCCCTGCCTGCCGTCCGATGACCGGGCGGCAGGCAGGGGACGGCGGGGTCAGGCGTTCATGTTGGACACCACGATGAAGCCGATGACCATGCCGAGGATCATCGTCACACCCGAGGTGATCGCGGCCCACTTGCCCAGCGTCTCGCCGCGCGTGTGGCCCGCGATGCCCAGCCCGATCCCGGCCAGGCCGAACAGAATGGGAATGAAGAGCAGGGATATCGCCGCGCAGACGAACGCGATGATCGACAGCAACTGCCCGGCCGGCTTCTGACCGGATTGCGCGTACGGCGCCTGTTCGTAGGGAGGTGGAAGCGGAGGCCCGGGGGGCGGCTGCTGCGACGCCCACTGGGCCTCACGGCGGGACGGATCGTCGCCGGGGGGCGGATCCTGGGGGGAGGTCACGATCTGGGCTCCTCTCGAGAACACAACCAAGTCGGCGGCCCGTTCCTGACGTGAGGACATCACACACCGAAGCCGGTCGTCCTGTCGAGCGGATCAGGCTACGACATCTGGTGACTCAGGCGATTTCGGCGGCTGCAAAGACATCAAGAGGTAGCGGCCGGGAGTGCACCACGTCCAGCCGGGAGACCGCGCGGGTGAGCGCGACGTACAGGCGGTTGAGGCCGCGTGCCTCAGCCTCGACGATGGCGGCGGGCTCGGCCAGCACGACGTGGTCGTACTCCAGGCCCTTGGCCATCGAGGCGGGCACCACGCTCAGCCGCTCGCCGATGTCGAGGCCGCCGTTCCAGAGGGCGTCGGTGAGCGGGCCGGCGGCGGCGTCGGCCGCGATCACGCCGATCGACCCCTCGAAGGTCAGCGCCTCACGTGCGGCCGCGACGACCCCCTTCTCCAGCTCGGTCACCTGGGTGAGGAGCAGCCTGCCGTCGGTGCGGTACGACGTGGTGGCGGGCACGTCCACGTCGAGCGCCGCCAGCAGCCGGTTGGCCGGGCCGACCACCACCGCAGGCACCCGGAACCCGGTCGTCAGCGCGACGATCCCGGCCTCCGGTTTGCCGAGCAGTTCCAGGTGTCGCGGCCAGGACGCGGCCGCCCATGGCGTGGTGCCCTGGGCCAGGTCGCCGAGCACGGTGATCGAGCCGTGCTCGCTGCGCCTGGCCACCGCCCTGCACTGCATCGGCGACAGGTCCTGCGCCTCGTCCACGATGACGTGGCCGTAGCCGCGCGGCCGTTCCAGCAGCCCGGCGATCTCGTCGAGCAGCACCAGGTCGGCCTCGGACCACTTGGCGCTCTTGTAGCCGCGCGGCGGCCGGGCCCAGGTGATGGCCGTCCGCTCGTCGGCCGTCAGGATGGGGGCGGCCGGACTCGGGTCGCTCAGCAGAGCGCACAGGAGCTCCTC
This sequence comes from Nonomuraea aurantiaca, assembly GCF_020215705.1. Lineage (GTDB taxonomy): Bacteria > Actinomycetota > Actinomycetes > Streptosporangiales > Streptosporangiaceae > Nonomuraea > Nonomuraea aurantiaca. The sequence continues at coordinate 161,182 of NZ_JAIWNB010000004.1, forward strand.
AGGGCGTACGGCCGGCCAGATCTCGTCCAGGAACGGCGTGAGCGCCTTGCCGATCTTGCGCGTCCAGACGGCGTTGCCCGTGTGGCCGCGCAGCTCGGCCTGGCGCCGCATCAGCTCGGTGATCCTCGCGCGCACCCGTTCACGCCCGATCGCGTACGGCATGGCCTCGCGCCGCGTGTCGTCGACGATGCGGCGCAGCTCGTCCTCACCGACCCGCCACCGGTAGGAGCCGTCGGCGACGGAGACGGGCTCGACCGGCTTGCCGATGCGCCCGTACAGGGCCTTGCGCAGGACCTCGGCCATCCGCGCGTCATGCTTGACCAGCGCGGCGGCCGGGCTGTCCGTGGCCGTGACCGCGACCCTGCCCAGCAGCCGCTCCAGCGTGGTCTGCTCGACGTCGACCTCGCCCAGCGCGGGCAGCACCGCCGAGATGTATCCGAGGAAGGCCCGGTTCGGCCCCAGCACCAGCACCCCCGAGCGCTCCAGCCGCTGCCGGTGCGCGTACAGCAGGAACGCCGCCCTGTGCAGGCCGACGGCCGTCTTGCCGGTGCCGGGCGCGCCCTGCACGCAGATCGACTCCTCCAGCCCGGCACGGACCAGGTCGTCCTGCTCGGGCTGGATGGTGGCGACGATGTCGCGCATGGGGCCGACGCGGGGCCGTTCGATCTCGGCGGCCAGGATCCGGCTCTCGGTCTCCTGGCCCTGGGCGAGCCGTTCGTCCTCGAACGAGGTCAGCGTGGTGCCGGCCCAGCCGAATCGGCGGCGTACCTCGACGCCCAGCGGGTCACGGGCGCTGGCCCGGTAGAAGGCCCGCGAGACGGGCGCCCGCCAGTCGATGACGACCGGCGGGCCACCGTGCTCGCCGGTGATGTGCCGCCTGCCGATGTGGTAGCTGCGCCCCCGGTGTTCGGCGGAGTCGCCGCCGAAGTCGAGCCGTCCGAAGAACGGCGGGCCCTCCGGCTCCTCACTCAGCTCCTTGGCCAGGCTCTTGAGGTGGCGGCCGAGCCGTTCGGCGCTGTAGCGGTCGCCCGCCACGCTCTCGCCGACGATCACGTTGTCCCGTGCCGCGTCGAGCATCCTGCGCAGCCCGGCTCCGCACTGTTCGACGTACCGTCTCTCCTCGTCGAGCGTGGCCATCCCCGCCTCCAGCGTTAACTCGGTTAATATCTTTACCAGGTTAACACCTTGGTAGAGTGGGGCTCATGACAGGACTTCGGCAGTTGCAGAGGGAACACGTGCGCGAGGCCATCTCTACGGCGGCCATCTCGCTCTTCCTGGCGCGTGGTTTCGACGAGGTTCCCGTCACCGAGATCGCCGCCGCCGCGCGGGTGTCGAAGCCGACGCTGTTCAAGTACTTCCCGGCCAAGGAGGACCTCGTCCTGCACCGCATCAGCGACCACCAGGGCGAGTTCGCGCGGGTGGTGCGGCAGCGCGCCGCCGGCGAGCACCCGCTGACGGCGCTGCACCGGCACTTCCTCGACGCCCTGGCCCGGCACGACCCGGTCACCGGGCTGAACGACCAGCCGGAGGTGGTGGCCTTTCGCCGCATGGTGTTCGGCACGCCCAGCGTGGCCGCCCGCCTGCTGCACCACATGTCGATGGACGAGGACGCCCTGACCGACGCGCTCGCGGAGGCTCCGGAGATCCCCGACGCCCTGACCGCCTCGCTGCTGGCGGCGCAGGTGCTGGCCGTGCACCGGGTACTGGCCAAGCACAACTGGCAGGCCCTGGCCGACGGGCGCGCGCTGGCGGAGGTCGAGCCGGAGGCCGTACGCCGCGCCGACCGCGCCTTCGCCCTGCTGCGCCACGATTGAGGAGCGACATGCCAGACCCCGAAACAGACCCCGAAACAGACCCCGAAACAGACCCCGAAACAGACCTCGAAACGGCCCTCGAAACGGCCCTCGAAACGGCCCTCGAAACGGCCAGGGCCCGGCTGCGGCACGAGCTGCTGGACACGGCCTCCGGCACCACCGCCGTCGGCGCGGCCACCGGCCTGACCGACCCCGGCCTCCTGACCAGGGCCGCCCTCCCGACCGGTCCCGACGTCTCGACTGACCCCCACGACCTGGCGGATCGCGACGACCGGCCCGGCTCCGATGGCACATGGCCGGACCTCGACTACGCCGACCGGGGCGACGGCCGGAACTGGGCGCCGCTGGAACACCTGTCCAGGACCCTCACCCTGGCGCTCTCAACGCAGCACCGGCCCACCGCGCTCACCGCCCTCGAAGCCTGGCGCCGCCGCGGGCCGCGCAGCGCCAACTGGTGGTACAACGAGATCGCCGCACCCCAGCTGGCCGGAGACGCCCTCCTGCTGCTCGCCGACCGACTCGGCCCGGCCGAGCGCGCGGCCTGGGGCGCCTGGCTCGCGGGCTGCGCGGGCCCCGCGGAGATGACCGGCCAGAACCTCGTCTGGACCCAGGCGGTCGTCCTGCGCCACGGCCTGCTGGTGGACGACGCCGGCCTGGTCGCCTCGGCGGTCGCACGGATGGCGACGACCCTGCGGCCGACCCGCGGCGAGGGGATCCAGGACGACTTCAGCTTCCACCAGCACGGCGCGCAGCTCTACTCCGGCGGCTACGGCTTCGCGCTGGCCGCCGACCTGGGCTTGTGGATCTATGTGGTGTACGGGACGCCGTGGGCGTTCGGCGCGGCCGAGGTGGGCTTCTTCACCGATTTCCTGCTGGACGGCCTGCGGTGGGCGATCCATGGGGGCGCCTTCGACTTCACCGCCATGGGCCGCAACATCACCCGCGCGGACGCCCACCGCCCTACTCCCGATCTGCGGACCGCGATCCGCCGCCTGCGCGCGGCTGGAGCGCCTCGGCAGGCCGAGCTGGCGGCGTTCGAACAGCACTTGACCAAGGCCGAGCGGCCGACTGCGGGACCCACTGCCGGGTCCGCTGCGGAACTCGCTGCCGGGACCGCTCTCGGGTCCGCTACCAGGACCGCTGCCGGAACGGCTGCCGGAACCGCTCCCAGGTCCGCTCCGGGGGCCGCTGCTGGGTCCAAGGCGGCACGGCTCACTACCGGGGCCGGAGGCGCACGGCCCACTGCCACGACCAGGACCGCACGGCCCGCTGCCGGGCCCGTTGGATGTCGTTATTACCCGCGTTCCGACTACCTCGTCCATCGGCGGCCCGGCTGGTCGGTGTCCGTGCGTATGTCGTCCACCCGTACCGCGCCCACCGAGAGCATGAACGGCGAGAACCTGCGTGGCCGCCACCTCGGCGACGGCGTCGCCCCCATCCGGGTCGGTGACGGGCCGGAGGACGGCTACCGGGCCGTCATCCCGCTGTGGGACTGGGCGCGGCTGCCCGGCGTGACCGCCGAGCAGCACCCGGACCCGGCGGCGCCCCTCCCGCGTCCCAACGGTCAGCACGGCGCGTCGCCGGACGTCGGCGGCTGGACGGACGGCCGCCACGGCATCGCCGTGATGCGCCTGGCGGGGACCGACCGGATCGCGGACGGCTGGAAGGCGTGGTTCTGCTTCGATGACGTCTTCGTCGCGCTCGGGGCCGGGATCACCGCGCCGTCGGCCGCGTACCCGGTGGTGACGACGATCGACCAACGCCTGGCGACCGGCCCCTTGACGACCGGGCCGTTGACCACCGGGCACTTCGTGCATCAGGGGCGGATCGGTTACCTGCCGCTGTCCGGCCGGGAATCCCTGTCGGCGCGAGTCGAGCGCCGGAGCGGCAGCTGGTCGGACATCACCGCGACGGGGTCCACCGAGACGCTGGCCGCCGAGGTGTTCACCGTCGGCTTCGACCACGGCCCGCGGCCGACCGGCGCCACGTACGCGTGCCTGGTCCTGCCCGGCGCCGACGCGGCGGACACGGCCGCGCGCTGGGCAGACCCCGGTGTCACCGTGCTGGCCAACACTCCGCTGCTGCAGGCGGTCCGCTGCGACCGCAGCGGCGTGACCCTCACCGCCCGCCACGACGCCCGAGGGCTGGCCTTCACGCGGAGTTGATGTTTACTTCGTTATATCGTTCGATATAGCATCCGAGCCATGATGAACGCACGGCGCGCCCCCGGCGGGGGCGGTCTCGGGCCGACCGGGCGCTTCTTCGGGCCCGGTGAGCTGCGCCTGGCGATCCTGGCCCTGCTCGCCGAGCAGCCCGGCCACGGTTATCAGGTGATGAACCGCCTCGCCGACCGGTTCAACGGGACGTACGAGCCCAGCGCGGGCTCCATCTACCCGACGCTGCAACTGCTGGAGGACGAGGGCCTCGTCCGGGTCGAGGCGGCCGAGGGACGCAAGGTGCACCACATCACCGAGGCGGGCCAGAGCGTGGTCGGCGAGCAGGCCGAGGAGATCGACCGGCTCTGGGCGCGGGCGGCCAGCCGGGGCGAGTGGGGGATGTTCCGCGAGCCCGAGGCGGCCGAGATCATCGGCCCGGCCCTGCGCCTGGTGAAGGCCGCGGTCAAGACGCTCGCCCACGCGCACGGCGACCCCCGGGTGGTCGACGAGATCCAGACGATCTTCATCGAGGCCCGCCGCCGGATCGAGCAACTGGACCCCCGCCGCCGCTGACCGTCCGCGCTCGAACCCGTCCGCACGTTCTCGCTCAGCCCGTACGAGCTCAGCCCGCGTCCGCGCTCAGACAGGAGTTGACATGAAGACGACCATCACCCGCGCGCTGCGCGACCGGCTGTTCGTCGTCGGGGAGGTGTTGGAGACCGAGCAGGTGACGCCGCGCATGCGGAAGATCAGGATCGGCGGCGAGGCCCTGGACGGGCTGAAGTGGACCCCGGGGCAGCACGTCCGGCTGGCGATCAACGACATCTTCGCCGCCCGTACGTGGTTACGCGGCGAGATCACCGACGCCCTGCGTACGTACTCCGTCTGGCACCACGACCCCAGCTGGCAGACCATCGAGCTGATCGGCTTCGACCACGGCGGCGACGGACCTGGCACCACTTGGATCAGGAACGCCCGCCCCGGCCAGGAGATCGCCTTCACCAAGCCGGAAGGCAGCCTTGTGGTACGCCCCGCGCCCTACCATCTGTTCGCCGGGGAGGAGACGGCGTCGGTCGCGTTCGGCGCGATGCTGCGCGCGCTGCCGCTGGGCGAGACGGTGTTCGGGGCCGTGGAGGCCGATGGGCCCGGTGACCACCTGGACCTGCCGCGCGAGCTCACCCGGGTCTGCCGCGACGGAGCGTCCGCCGCGGGCTCCGAACTGCTGGTGGAGGCCGTCAGGAAGCTCGACCTGCCGGACGAGCCCGGGGTGGCCTACCTCGCCGGGGAGGCCAGGACGATTCAGGCCGTCCGCGCGCATCTCGTACGCGAACGGGGCTGGCAGCGCGGGGACGTCCGGACGAAGCCCTTCTGGACGCCCGGCAAGCGCGGCCTCGACTGACATAGGTGTATACAGCGGGCGTGAGATCCTGGGCTGGTGCTTCCTCCGATCGATGAGTTGCGTGAGCTGGTCACCACCCGCCTGACCGACTTCGACCGCCGGGAGGTGCCTCCGGCCGAGGGGGTGCGCCGGGCCGCCGTGACGGTGTGCGTGCTCAGGGACCCGGCCGGCCTGCCGTACACGGTCCTCATCAGGCGGGCGCCGCGCGGGCGCAATCCCGGGCAGTGGGCGCTGCCGGGCGGGCGGCTCGACGACGGCGAGCAGCCGGTCGAGGCGGCGCTGCGGGAGCTGGCCGAGGAGACGGCCGTCACCGGCGTCGAGGTGGCCGGGCTGCTCGACGACTTCGTCACCGACTCGGGGTTCGTCATCACGCCGGTGGTGGCCTTCGGCGGGGAGCAGCGGCCGGTCGCCGACGCGCACGAGGTGGCCTCGGTGCACGCGGTGCCCCTGGAGCGGTTCCTGGCGCCGGGGGTGCCGCGCTGGCGCGGCGGGCTGCTGCAGATGCCGCTCGGGCCCTCGATCGTCGTTCACGCGCCGACGGGGGCGATTTTGTGGCAGTTCGCGGAGGTCGCCCTGCGTGGCCGTGAGCTGCGGGTCTTCGACGTCGCCCAGCCACACTGGACCAGAACCTGACCGATTCTTTTGGCCCGGTGGAATACGTGCCGCCGGATGTCCGTTAGCATCGAATGGCCGATGTGGTCTGTGTCCCCCGGGCCGCAAATTACCGCCTTCACGGAATACCGTTCGGCTGGAGCCGTGTTGTGCATCTCGCCGAGGAGGCGACCGCCACATCGGCCTTAGGCTTTTCAGGCGCCCCGGCTCCGGCCGGGGCGCCTGCTCTAGGGTGGGTGGCCGGACCGCCGATCATCCAGGAGAGCCCGTTGCTGTATCAAGTGGTCAAGTTCGCCGCTACGCCGATCGCCCATGCGATGTGCCGCCCGCACATCTCCGGCGCGGCGCACGTGCCGAGGACGGGACCGGCGATTCTGGCCGCCAACCACTTGTCGGTGCTCGACTCCTACCTGCTGCCCGCGCTGCTGCCGCGGCACGTGACGTTCGCCGCCAAGAAGGAGTACTTCTCCGGCAACCCGGTCTCCGGCTGGTTCATGCGCCTGGGTGGCAGCCTGCCCACCGACCGCGACAGCGCGCACGCCGCGCAGGAGATGCTCGACGCCGCCGCCGACCTGCTGGACCGCGGCGAACTGTTCGGCATCCACCCCGAGGGCACCCGCTCCCCCGACGGCCGCCTCTACCGCGGCAAGATCGGTGTGGCCTGGCTGGCGCTCAAGACGGGCGCGCCCGTGCTGCCGGTGGCCCTCAGCGGCACCGAACGCGTGCTGCCGGTCGGCGCCAAGGTGCCGCGTCCGGCCAGGATCGGCATCACGATCGGCGCGCCGATGCGGTTCGAGGGCGACCACACCAAGGCCCGCGACCGGCGCCGGGTGACCGACGAGATCATGGCCGCGATCCGGGAACTGTCCGGCCAGGAATACGTGCCGACCTATGCGTCGAGCTTCAAAGCTGCCAGCAATATGTCCTAATTTGTCGCTAAGCTCTGCAACCTGTCGATGACCTGGGGGCTGACCAGTGGCGCGTGGCCGCACCATCGCGATCGTGTCCTGCGTCACCGTGCTGGCGGTGGGGGCCGCTGCCGGTGGCGCGTACTACGTGCTTCACACCAGAGGCACACCCGCCGAGACGGCGCGGCTCTTCGCCGCCGCCTGGCAGTCGGGTGACAAGGCGGCCATGAGCGCCACGCTGGCCGCGCCGCAGCAACTGACGGCGTACGACCAGATGCGCACCGGCCTCGCGGTCGAGTCGACCTCGATCAAGCTCGGCGCCGTCACCGAGTCCGGCGACGACCGGGCGCGCGTGCCGTACACCACGACCTTGAAGCTGAAGAACATCGGCGACTGGACCTACGAGGGACAGATCGACCTGAAGGTGGCCGACCGCGCCTGGAAGGTCGACTGGACGCCCAAGACCCTGCACCCGTCGCTGACCGCCGGCGCCACGTTCGCGCTCAAGACGCGCTGGCCCGACCGGGCGAAGATCACCGACGCCGACGGCGGCCGCATCGACGACGGCTCGGCCGGCGGGTCGGTGCAACAGCTCGTCGGCTACCTCGAGAAGGCGACCAAGAAGGACGTGGCCAAGCTCGGCTCGTCCTACCAGGTCGGCCAGGCCATCGGCCGGGACGGGCTGCAGGCGACGTTCCAGAAGCAGCTGGCGGGCACCCCGGCGACCGAGATCAAGGTCGGCGACAAGACGCTGCAGACGATCGAGGGCGGCGAGGGCGAGGATGTGAAGACGACGCTCGACCCGCGCGCGCAGGCCGCGGCGGTGGCCGCCGTCAAGGACGTCAAGAAGCCCACCTCGATGGTCGCGATCAAGCCGAGCACCGGCGAGATCCTGGCCGTGGTCAACAACCAGGGCGGCTTCAACCGGGCGCTCGACGGCCGTTATCCGCCGGGCTCGACGTTCAAGGCCGTCACCGCGATCGGGCTGCTGGCGGCCGGGATGTCGCCGGAGGACAAGGTGACCTGCCCGATGTACGCGACGGTGGGCGGGTTGAAGATCCGCAACTCGGAGAAGGAGGAGTTCGGGTCGCTGTCGTTCCTCGACTCCTTCGCGCACTCGTGCAACACCACGTTCGCGCCGCTCGCCGAGACGCGCCTGGGCGCCGACAAGCTGCTCAAGGCGGCCGAGGACGTCGGGTTCAACCAGCCGCTGAACATCGGGGTGTCGGCCACCAAGGCGAGCTTCCCCAAGGCGGAGTCGGACGCCGAACTGGCCGCCGAATCGTTCGGGCAGGCCAGGATCACGGCCAGTCCGCTGTCCATGGCCTCGGTCGCGGCGGCCATCGCCGACGGCACCTGGCGGCCGCCCACGCTGGTGCCCGACCTGAAGCAGAAGGCGGCCGAGCAGCCGCTGCCCGAGGGCGTCAAAACCAACCTGCACGCCATGATGGCCGCCGTCGTCTCCAAGGGCACCGCCAAGGCGTCCGGGCTGCCCTCGGGCACGCACGGCAAGACGGGTACGGCCGAGTACGGCACCGGCGACAAGCTCCAGACTCATGCCTGGTTCATGGGGTTCAAGGATGACGTGGCCTTCGCCGTGGTGGTGGAGGGCGGCGGCACCGGGGGCAAGGTCGCGGCCCCGGTGGCGGCCACCTTCCTGCGCCACCTGTGACCCGATCAGCCCGCCAGGCCGCCTCTGTCCAGGCGGGCTCTTTCCGCCGTCCCGGTCTCGTCCGCGTGGCCCCTTGCCGTGGGGCGGGTGTTCTGGTGGTAGACCCGCCACTGGTCGAGACCGGGGAACGTGCCGATCGTCAACTCCGCCAGCAGCGCCCCGGTCCACGCCTCCTCGGCCACACTCATGGCCAGGGCGTATTCGGACTCGATGAGGAACAGCCGCGGGATCTCACCGCGCTCGACTTCCAGGGTCTCGCGCTGGACGGCGATCCGGTCACGGAGCAGGGCGAGCCGCCGCCGGAGCAGCGCGGCGACCTCGTCGGGGTCGAGGCCGCCCATCACCGACAGCCCCGCCTCGAACCCCGTCGGCTCCCGCTCGGGAGTCCCCAGGAGCTCGCGCGTCCAATCCTCGGCCTCCTCGCGGCCGTCGCCGGTGATGCGGTAGACGGTCCGCTCGGGCCGGCCCCCTTGCCGCGTGCTCTCCGTGGCCTCGATCAAACCGTGCTTCTCCAGATTGCGTACCACTGTGTAGAAGGAGCCCCACTTGATAGGCATCTCGCGGTCCTTGCCACGGGCCCGCAGGACGGATGCCATCTCGTACGGATGCATCGGCCGTTCCGCGACCACCGTGAGCACGGCGAGGGCCAGCAGATTGGCCACCCGGCGTCGTTGCGCCACCCACACCATCCTCTTAGGCGAATATTCGTGGGCGACTATACGCATGCGAGTATTCCTGGAGCAATAGGGCTTGTTTTCTTCAGCGGGTGAGATCACGGCCTGCGGACCCAGCAGCCGCGCCTCGTACACGGTGTCTGTCGCCCGGCACCCCACCTCTGACGTCCGGCCCGTCGAGTCCGGCCCGTGGGTCCAGCCCGTGGGCTCCACCCCGTGGGTCCCAGCCTCAGGCGTCTAGCGCACAGCGGCCCGGCGTCTGGTGCTGAGCGTCTGGCGGCTGGCGCGCAGCGGTCGGCGCGCGGGCATCGCAAAACGCCGGATATTTCGGGAGATGCGTTAGAGCGAGGCGGCCAGTGCCAGTGCCGTGGCGGCCTCGTGACGCAGGACCATGATCAGCAGCGTGGCGACCAGAGTGGCGATCAGCAGCCAGCTGATCAGGATGATGACCGTCGAGCGGCGCGGCCTGCGCCTGCGACCGGAGGCCCCGTCGACCTTCTCCTCGCTGCGACGAGCCCGCTCGTTGAACGACTCCAACCTCGCCACGAGTCGCGGATCGTCATCGACGAGGTGCTGCTCGATCTGCGCCAGCATCCGCTCCTCGTCCTGCGACCAGGCCATGGGTGCACCTCCGGAACGCAAGCTCTGTGCCGGGTTTCTGCCCAACCATGAAGATCATTAGCCCCCGCCCAAGCAGGTAATTGCCACCTCTTTTCATTTGCGATCTTCGTCGAACTTTTGTTCTAATCATGGGATGCGCTGGGACAACCTGCGCCTGGCCGACTCCGGCCAGGACGATCCGGCCGTGCCGCTGTTCGCCCGCGGCGCGGTCACCCGCACGTTCGACACTCCCGAGTTCGAGGGGATGACCTTCTACGAGATCCAGGCCCGCTCGATCATCAACCGGGTGCCGGCGGTCAGCCGGGTCCCGTTCGAGCACACCATCAATCCCTATCGGGGCTGCGGCCACCGCTGCGTCTACTGCTTCGCCCGCAAGACCCACCAGTACCTCGACCTCGACGTCGGCGCCGATTTCGACTCGAAGATCGTGGTCAAGGTCAACGCCGCCGAGCTGGCCCGCAAGGAGCTGGCGGCGCCGCGTTGGCAGGGCGGCCCCATCGCCATGGGCACCAACGTCGACTGCTACCAGCGGGCCGAGGGCCGCTATCAGCTGATGCGCGGCATCCTGGCCGCCCTGCGCGACGCCGCGAACCCGTTCTCGATCCTCACCAAGGGCACGCTCATCCTGCGCGATCTCGACCTGCTGACCGAGGCCGCCGAGGTCACCCAGGTGAGCGCCAGCGTGTCGGTCGGCTTCGTCGACCCCGGCGTGTGGCGCTCCGTCGAGCCCGGCACCCCCGCCCCGCGCCGGCGGCTGGAGGTCTGCGCCACACTCAACGACCACGGCATCTCCTGCGGCGTGCTGATGGCGCCGATCCTGCCGTACCTCACCGACTCCCCCGACCAGCTCGAACGCACCGTCAAGGAGATCGCCCAGGCGGGCGCCACCCACCTCGCGCCCATCGTCCTGCACCTGCGCCCCGGGGCGCGCGAGTGGTGGCTGGCGTGGCTGTCGCGCGAGCACCCTCGGCTCGTGCCGCGCTATCTGGAGCTGTACGGAAGGGGCGCCTACGCTCCACAGGCCTACCAGCAGCGCATCACCGACCAGGTCAAGGAGCTGGCCCGACGCCACGGCGTCGGCCGGGCGACCGCGACTTCAGCCCGCCGCCTCCCACCCCGCCCCGGACCCGCCCCACAGGGCCGCCCCGAGCTCGCTTCAGAGGCCCGACCCGAGCCTGCTCCACAGGCCCGGCCCGACCCGACGGCGCGGCAGCTCAGCCTCCCCGGCCTCTGACGGGCGCGGCAGCTCGGCCTCTCCGGTCTGCCCGGGCGGCGGGTGAGTCAGCCGCGAATAAATCGCTGGCTGTGCGGTCGACGCGAGTGACATCATTGGGCCGTTTCCGACGCCGACCAGCAGGAGCATGTGATGCGGTGCCTCCGAGTCTCCCAGCGCCCCATTGGCACGAGAGTTCTCGAGGCTTCGACCACGCATGCACATCCTCAACATCGGCATCCTCGCGCACGTAGACGCGGGTAAGACCAGCCTGACCGAGCGGCTGCTGTTCCGGACCGGCGCGATCGACCGGCTGGGCAGGGTCGACGACGGCAGCACACAGACCGACAGCGGGGCCATCGAGCGGCGCCGCGGCATCACCATCCGCACCGCCGTCGCCTCCTTCACCGTGGGCGACCTACGGGTCAACCTCATCGACACACCCGGCCACGCCGACTTCGTGGCCGAGGTCGAACGCGCGCTCGGCGTGCTCGACGGCGCCGTGCTGGTGCTGTCGGCCGTCGAAGGGGTTCAGCCGCACTCGCGCCTGCTGATGAAGACGCTGCGCAGGCTGCGGGTGCCTACGCTGATCTTCGTCAACAAGATCGACCGGGCCGGGGCCCGGGAGCGGGAGTTGCTGGACGATATCCGGCGGTGGCTCTCGCCGTACACCGTCGCTTTGAACACCGTGGAAGAGATCGGCGGCCCGGATGCCCGTACGCGCCGCATCGTCGGCCCGGACGAGGCGGACCGTTCCGGCGATTCCGTCAGGGGCGGCCAGGTGGCCGAGATGCTGGCCGAGCATGACGACGGCATCCTGGAGTCGCTCGTCGAGGGGCGGGCGCCGAGCGGCCCGCAGGTGTGGGCGGCGATGGCCCGGCAGTGCGCCGATGGGGTGCTGCATCCGGTGCTGTTCGGATCGGCGATGACCGGGCGGGGTGTCGGCGACCTGCTCGACGGGTTCCGGCTGCTGCCCGCCACGGCTGCGTCGGGCACGCACGCGTCGGGTGGGACGCTCGGGGCGACGGTGTTCGCGATCGAGCGGGGCGCCGCCGGGGAGAAGGTCGCCTATCTGCGGATGCGGTCCGGTGTGCTGCGGGCGCGGCAGCGGGTGCCCTTCCATCGCCTGCGCCGTGACGGGACGGTGGAGGAGTACGGGGGGCGGCCGACCGCGGTGCGCGTGGCCGGGTCGGCGGAGTCGCAGGCGGTGGCCGGGGACATCGCGAAGGTGTGGGGCGTGCCCGAGATCCGGGTCGGCGACCACCTCGGCACCCCGCCGGACAGCCGCCTAGACACCCCACCAGGCGATCAGCTCAGCATCCCACCAGCCAGCCAACCCGGCACCCCGCCAGGCAGCCGCCTCAGCGCCCCGCCAGGTGGCCACCCCGGCACCCCGCCCAAGGGCGCGCCCAAGAGTGGGCATTTCCCGGCGCCCAGCCTGGAGACGGTGGTCAGGCCGCGGATCCCCGGGCAGGAGGGCCGGCTGCATGCCGCGCTCGCCGCCCTGGCCGAGCAGGACCCGCTGATCGGCACCCGCGCCCTGCCCGGCGGCCGGACGTCCGTCCTCCTCTATGGGGAGGTGCAGAAGGAGGTCATCGCCGAGACGCTGGCCGCCGAGTTCGGGGTGGAGGCGGTGTTCGAGCCGACCAGGCCCGTCTATCTCGAACGGCCCGCGCGCCGGGCGGAAATCGTCGAGGAGATCGCGCGCCACGGCCGCGACGACTTCGTCGCCACCGTCGGCCTGCGGGTGGAGCCCGCCGCCATCGGGTCCGGCGTCGGATACCGGCTGGGCGTGGATCTGGGGTCGCTGCCGCTGGCCTTCCACCGGGCCATCGAGGACACCGTACGCGACAAGCTGTCCGAGGGCCCGCACGGCTGGCCGGTCACCGACTGCCTGGTCACGCTGACCAGAACCGGTTATGCCAGCCCGATCACCACGGCGGCCGACTTCCGCGGGCGGACGACGAACGTGCTGCGGCGGGCGCTGCGCCAGGCGGGCACCCGGGTGTACGAGCCGTGCAACCGCTTCGAGCTGGAGGTGCCGCCGGAGTCGCTGAGCGCGGCGACCGTACGGCTGGCGGCCCTGGGCGGCGTGGTGGCCGATGCCGTACGGCGGGAGGCGGTGTGGCTGGTCAGCGGTGACATCCCGGCCGTGGCGGTGCGCGAGTTCGAGCTGGCACTGCCCGGCCTCTCACATGGCGAGGGCGTGTGGTGGTCGCAGCCCTTCGGTGACCGTCCCGCTCGAAGGTAACGATAGGTCACCACTTGTCCGCAGACAGTTACCTCACATGTCGGTTTTCTCCCGGAAATGGGTACTAAGGCGGTTGATGTACTTATCCCACATCATTCGTTCAGGGGGAACCATGGCTCAGACGAACAAGAAGCCGGCCGCCAAGACCGGCAAGACCAAGAAACAGACGACCAAGCCCGCCCGCCAGGACAAGGACCTCAAGGACGCCAAGAAGGAGCCCAGGAAGCCGGACGTGGCTTGACGCGGTGAAAGGATCAGGCAGCCGCGGCCGGAGTCCCGGCTGCCTGATCACGGAGCACACATGTCCGCCTACTTGCGCTTCCCCTCCATCTTCCAGGACGTGGTCGTCTTCGCGGCCGAGGACGACCTGTGGATGGTCTCCGCCCTCGGGGGGCGCGCCTTCCGCCTGACCGCCGGGCTCGCCGAGGCCGGCTACCCGCGCATCTCGCCGCGCGGCGACCAGCTCGCCTTCGTCGGGCGCGAGGAGGGCCCGGAAGAGGTGTACGTCATGCCCGCCGACGGGGGCGCGGCCCGGCGGGTCACCTATCACGGAGCCCGCTGCGCCGTGACCGGCTGGGACCCCGAGGGCCGCATCCTGTACGCCAGCGACGAGTGCCAGCCGTTCGAGGGCCGCAAGTGGCTGCACCGGGTCGCGCCGGGCGGCATACCGCACCGCCTGCCGTACGGGCCGGCGAACTCCATCGCCCACGGCCCCCGCACCATGATCGTCCTGGGGCGCAACACCGCCGATCCCGCGCGCTGGAAGAGGTACCGCGGCGGCACCGTCGGCGACCTGTGGATCGACCCCGACGGCGAAGGCCGCTTCCGCCGGCTCATCCGGCTGCCCGGCAACCTGGCCTCCCCCTGCTGGAGCGGTGACCGCGTCTGCTTCCTGTCCGACCACGAGGGCGTCGGCAACGTGTACTCCTGCACTCCGGAAGGCGACGACCTGCGCAAGCACACCCACCACGACGACTACTACGCGCGCAATCTGTCCGGTGGCGGCCACCGCCTCGTCTACCACGCGGGCGCCGACCTCTACCTGCTCGATCCCGGGGACGCGCCCCAGCGGATCGACGTACGGCTGGCCAGCTCCAGGACCCAGCGCAACCGCAGGTTCGTGGAGGCCGACGACTATCTCGAGGGCGCCACGCTCACTCCCGACGGCAGCGCCCTGGCCGTCACCGCGCGCGGCAAGGCGTACACCATGGCCGGTTGGGAAGGGCCGGTCCGGCAGCACGGCGAGCCCGACGGCGTCCGCTACCGCTTCCTGACCTTCCTCAACGACGGCCGCCGCCTCATCGCCGCCGCCAGCGACGACGGCGACGAGGAACAGCTGGTCATCCTCGGCGACCCGGCCGCCCCGGCGATCGCCCGGCTCGGGCGCATCACCGCGCTCGTACCCGATCCCGCCCACGACCGCGTCGCCGTGACCAACCACCGCGACGAGCTGCACCTCGTCGATCTGGACACCGGGCGGGCCGTGCTCGTCGAGGCCAACCCGCACGGCCCGCCGGCGGACCCCGCCTGGTCGCACGACGGCCATTGGCTCGCGTACGCCACCCCGCTGAACGCCCACACCGCCGCGATCATGCTGCACCACCCCGCGACCGGCGAGACCGTCGCCGCCACCGAGCCCCTGCTCGAGGACTCCCGTCCCGCCTTCGACCCGCGCGGCCGCTACCTCTACTTCATCGGCCAGCGCGTCTTCTCCCCCGTCTACGACCAGCTCCAGTTCGACCTCGGCTTCCCCCTCGGCACCCGTCCCTACGCCATCGCGCTGCGACGGGACGTCCCCGACCCGTTCGTCCCGAACCCCCGGCCCCTGGGAGCGAAGGACGAGGAGGAGGAAGAGGAGGAGGGGGAGCCCGAGCCGCTGCGCGTCGACCTTGAGGGCCTGGCCCGCCGCGTCACCGCGTTCCCCCTGCCGGAAGGCCGCTACGAGCGCGTCGCCGGGCTGCCGGGCAAGGCCCTCATCCTCAGCAGCCCGCTGCAGGGCGAGAGCATCCTGGACCTCTACGACTTCACCAAGGGTGAGGGCGAGACCTTCGCCCGCGGCGTCAGCGACTTCGAGCTGGGCCGCGATCACAAGACGCTCCTGTACCGGGCGGGCGACCGGCTGCGCGTGCTGAAGGCCACCGAGACGCCCGACGACGACGGCGACACCCCGGGCCGCGAGAGCGGGTGGATCGACCTGTCCCGGATCAAGGTGTCGGTCTGCCCGGCGGCGGAATGGCGGCAGATGTTCCGCGAGGCGTGGCGCCTGCAGCTCGAGAACTTCTGGACCGAGGACATGGCCGGCGTCGACTGGCACGCCGTCTACGAGCGCTACCTGCCGCTCGTCGAACGCGTCAGCACCCGCGGCGAATTCTCCGACCTGCTGTGGGAGCTCCATGGGGAGCTGGCCACCAGTCACGCCTACGAGAGCGGCGGCGAGTACCGGCCGGGCCCCGACTACACCCAGGGCAAGCTCGGCGTCGATTGGGACCACCGCGACGGCGTCTACCACATCGGCGCCATCGTCACCGGCGACCCGTGGAACCCCGAGGCCACCTCGCCGCTCAACCGGATCGGCCTGGACGTACGGCCGGGCGACGCGGTCCTGGCCATCAACGGCGCCCCCATCGGCGAGACCGCCACCCCCAACGAACGCCTGGTCAACCAGGCCGACGAGGAGGTCGAGCTCACCCTGCGCCGGGGCGAGCGCGTCTTCACCGCCGTCGTCCGCGCCATCGCCGACGAGGGGCCCGCCCGGTATCGCGACTGGGTCAACCTCAACCGCGCCCGCTGCCATCAGCGCTCGGACGGCCGCGTCGGATATGTGCACATTCCCGATATGGGCACCGAGGGGTTCGCCGAGTTCCACCGCGGCTTCCTGGCCGAGCACGACCGTGAGGCGCTCATCGTCGACGTCCGCTTCAACGGCGGCGGCAACGTCTCGGCGCTGCTGCTGGAGAAGCTGGCCCGCCGCCGACTCGGCTACGACTATCCCCGCTGGGGCGATCCCGAGCCCTACCCGCCGGAGTCGACGCGGGGCCCGCTGGTCGCCATCACCAACGAATGGGCCGGCTCCGACGGCGACATCTTCAGCCACACCTTCAAGCTGCGCGGCCTCGGCCCGCTCGTCGGCAAGCGAACCTGGGGCGGGGTCATCGGCATCTGGCCGCGGCACCGGCTGGCCGACGGCACCGTCACCACACAGCCAGAGTTCTCCTTCGCCTTCGACGACGTCGGCTGGCAGGTCGAGAACTACGGCACGGACCCGGACATCGAGATCGACATCACCCCGCAGGACTACGCGGCGGGCACGGACACCCAGCTAGAGAAGGCCATCGACGTGATACTCGGGCTGCTGGCCGAACACCCCCCACACACTCCGGATCCAACACATCGGCCACGGATGCAACCTTAAGAGGATTTGCAACGTCTATAGATCATGCGTGGGGTTAGTCCTCGGGGATGGACAGGACACTCCACCGAAGCGGGACAATAAGCCGGTGGCGAATTCGCACAGATCGCCACTGGCCACTTGTGTAGTGACACTCTCGGTTCAAGGGGGACTTCTCAGGTGCGCGCAC
The DNA here is from genome assembly GCF_020215705.1 of Nonomuraea aurantiaca. Classification (GTDB taxonomy): domain Bacteria; phylum Actinomycetota; class Actinomycetes; order Streptosporangiales; family Streptosporangiaceae; genus Nonomuraea; species Nonomuraea aurantiaca. The sequence goes on from NZ_JAIWNB010000004.1 coordinate 178,080, forward strand.
TGGCACGCAAGGGCAGGTCGGCGATGGTCCGGCTGTACAAGGGCTACAACCGCCGCAAGGTGCGCAAGGCGCCGCCGCCGTCCACGGACAAGGTCAGGATTCTGATCCTGCACGCGTACGGCATGGGCGGCACGATCAGGACCGTCTTCAACCTCGCCAGTTATCTGGCCGAGAACCACGACGTGGAGATCGTCAGCATCCTGAAGGAGGCCGAGGAGCCCTTCTTCCCGATCGACCCGCGGGTCAAGTTCCGCTTCCTGGACGACCGGCTGAACCCCGGCCCGGACCCGGTACGCGCCATGCTGTCGAAGAGGCCGAGCAAGCTCATCCCGCCGGAGGAGTCGGCGTATCACCGCTTCAACCTGTGGACCGACCTCAAGCTGGCCCGCTACATCCGCTCGCTCGACACCGGGATCCTCATCTCCACCAGGCCCGGCCTCAACCTGGCGATGGCCCAGTTAGCGCTGCCGAGCGTCATCACCATCGGCCAGGAGCACGTCGCGCTGCGCACCCAGCCGGAGGCGGTGCAGGAGCTGATCAAGTGGCGCTACCGCCGCTTCGACGCCCTGGCCACCCTCACCAAGGCCGACCTGCGCGACTATCGCGCCGCCCTGCCCAAGAAGCCGAAGCGGCTGATCCGCATCCCGAACGCCGTGCCGCCGATGACCGGCGACGTGGCCAAGCTCGACTCCAAGGTCGTCATCGCCGTCGGCAGGCTGACCCGCCTCAAGGGCTTCCACCGGCTCATCGTCGCCTGGGAAGAGGTCGCCAAGACCCACCCCGACTGGAAGCTGCGCATCTTCGGCGCCGGTCCCCAGGAGGACAACCTGCGCCAGCAGGTGATCGACGCGGGTCTGGAAGGCCAGATCGAGCTGCCCGGCGCCACCTCCGACGTCGGCGCCGAGCTGGAGAAGGCGTCCGTCTTCGTGCTCAGCTCGCGCCACGAGGGCTTCCCGATGACCATCCTGGAGGCCATGGCCAAGGGGCTGGCCATCGTCAGCTTCAACAGCCCGCACGGGCCCAAGGAAATGATCACCGACGAGGTCGACGGGCTGCTGGTCAAGCCGCGTACCAACGCCAACCTCGCTACCTCGCTCCTGCGCGTCATCGAGGACGAGGAGCTGCGCCGCCGCCTGGCGGCCGGGGCGCTGGAGACGGCGCACACGTACGACGTGGACGTCATCGGCGCGCAGTGGGACGCCCTGTTCGAGGAGCTCCTGGCCCGCCGCAACGGCACCTACGTCAAGCCGACGCCGGTGGCCCCCGCGGAACCGGCCTCGGCATCGCCGGCACCGGCGCCCGCGGAGTCCGCACCGGCGCCGGCCGAGCCCGCGCGCACTCCGCGGTCCTCCTGACGGCTGACGACTGACCGCTGACCGCTGACGACTGACCGCTGACGACTGACCGCTGACGGCTGACGGCTGACGACTGACGGCCGGTTGACGACGTCCGCGCCCCCGATCGTTCCGGGCGGACGTCACAGGGCCGACTGTCAGGGCCGGTCAGGGCGTTCAGGTACGGCTCGTCAGTGCGGTCAGGTGCGGCTCGTCAGCTCGACCGGCTCCGCGATGACGTCCACCAGCGCCCCGTTGCGGTGCACCGTGATCGGCAGGGGCCGCCCGATCGCCTCGGCGAACATCAGCCGCTGCAGGCTCTGCGCGTCGCCCACCGGATGGCGGTCCGCGCTCAGCACCAGATCCCCCGCCCGCAGGCCGGCCCGGTCGGCGGGCGATCCGGACATCACCTCCACCACCCGCAGCGCGCTGTCCTGGCCGGTCCGCCGCCGCAGCGGCTCGCCCAGCGGCGCCGGTGAGGTCACCAGCCCGAGGTAGGCCCGCCGTACCCGGCCGTCCTTGATCAGCGTGGCGATGATCGCCCGCGTCGTGCTGTTGACCGGCACGGCCAGGCCCACGCCGACACCGGCCACGGCCGTGTTGACGCCGACCACCCGCGCCCGCGAGTCGGCCAGCGCTCCTCCCGAGTTGCCGGGGTTCAGGGCCGCGTCGGTCTGGATCACGTCCTCGATGAGGCGTACGGCCTGACCGCTCCGCGCCGGTAACGACCGTCCCAGTCCCGACACCACGCCGGCCGTCACCGAACCGGCCAGCCCCAGCGGGCTGCCCACCGCCACCACGAGCTGTCCCACCACCAGTTCGTCGCTGTCGCCCAGGACGGCGGGCTCGGGCGTGGGCACCTGCGCCCTGATCACCGCCAGATCCGACAGCGGATCGCGCCCCACCACCAGGAACTCACCCGACGACCCGTCGGCGAACGCCACCGTGCCCGCCCTCGACGAGCCCACCACGTGCGCGTTCGTCAGCAGGAACCCGTCGGCCGTGAAGACCACCGCCGACCCGCTGCCCCGGTCCACCCGCACGCTGGCCACCCTCGGCAGCAGCTCGGCCGCCACCGAGGAGACGACGCGGGAGTAATCATCCATGACGACACCCTTCTCAGTTGCTTACATCATTACTCCGCAACTGAGAAAACGGCCACCGCCTTTGCGCCCGGTGCCCGGATCAACAGGACCGCGCGCCACACACCCCTCCCTCTACCGCCTCAAACCTCTCACTGTGTCAAACACCACAATGTCGGGAATTGATCTCTAGAGAACCTGTGCCCAAGAATCCCCGGAGGCGTACTTGAGCACAAAGGAAACGGTCGCCCTCCTGGCAGGGGGCGTCCTGGTCGTCTCCCTCGTCGGCGGCACCAAGACCAGCCCGGCCACCGCGGCCAGCCCGCTCACCAACACCAGCGGAACCCGCCCAGGGCTCGCCCCCATCGCCACCGACGCCGACCGGGCCAGCGCCCGCACCCTCATCAAGCGGCTCCGGGTCAAGGGCCGCGGCCCCAAGACCGGCTACGAGCGCACCAGGTACGGCGACAACTGGGCCGACACCGCCACCGGCGTCCCGTACGCCCGCAACGGCTGCCGCACCCGCGACGACCTGCTCGCCCGCGACGGCCACGACGTCAAGTATCGCCAGGGCTCCCGGTGCGAGGTCGTCTCCCTCATCCTGACCGACCCCTACACCGGCCGGACCATCGACTGGCGCAAGGACCACGCCGACGAGATCCAGGTCGACCATGTCATCCCGCTCGCCTACGGCTGGCGGATGGGCACGCCGCGCTGGTCGATGTCCAAGCGCGTCGACTTCGCCAACGACCCGCTCAACCTGCTGCCCGTCGACGGCGCCGCCAACGAGCAGAAGGACGCCTCAGGGCCGGCGGGCTGGCTCCCGCCGCAACACCGCATCCGCTGCGCCTACGTCACCCGCTTCGCCCAGGTCGCGCTCAAGTACGACCTGCCCGTCACCCGCGCGGACAAGAACGCCATGCTCGCCCAGTGCCGCTGACCACCGCCACGCAGAGCACGTCTCAGAGCACGTCGATCCACTCGAAACCGTTCTTGAACGTCAGCTGGGCCAGGGTGCGCTGCCCCTGGGCGTTGGGGTGGAAGTAGTCCCACTTGCTGATGTGGTCGAGCGTGAACGGGTAGGAGAACACCGCGCCCCCGTCCGTACGGCACGCGGGTCCCAGCGTCGCGCACGCCTCGGCGGCCTCGTGGTTGTAGGCCATCACCCGCGCCCGCACCCGGGCCCGCCGCGCCACGTCCGCGGGCTTGGCCGACGAAGGTGAGGCGAGCATCGTGGGGCAGATCCGGCCGAGCGTCCAGAACGTGCGCGCCAGCGCGTTGCCCTTGCCGACCTGCCACAACCGGCGCAGGTCGGGAATGCTGGCGAAGAACACCCTGACCCCCGGCATCCCGGCCCGCAACTCCGCCAGAGCCGCGTCGAGCCGCTGCCGGTAGACCCGCACGGGCGTCATGTCCTTCTCCGCCGGCTTGCAGGCGTCCTGGGCACCGATGAGGATGGTGACGTATGTCGCCTTGGCGGTGATCGCCTGCTTCACCTGATTCATCAGGTCCGCGCTCGTCGACCCGGGCACCGCGAAGTTGCGGTTGTGCCCCACGATCGACCGGCTCAGCCCGGCCAGCCGCAGGTAGTGGCTGGTCACCTCGGCGTTGTCCCCCGCCGACCAGGAGCGGGAGGTGCACGAGACGTACCAGCCGCAGGCGTTGAACCCCGCTGAGACCGAGTCTCCCAACGCCGCCATGACTTCTGGGACAGGCTCCGCCGAGGACGCGTGGGCCGTCCCGGAACCGAGAAGAACGAGGGCAGCGGCGCAGAGGGGTGCGAGACGAGTGATCATGCGGCCCAAAGTAGGGATGGGCGCGGAGGCCGACTATGTCGTCAAGGCAACATCTGCCATCTCGGGACCGTGTTCATATCGCTGCTTGACAGTCTCGGTGCGATGGGGATGCTCCGAATATCATGCGGGTTCCCCCGTTATCTGGGTTCATTGACCGTAACCGGTCATTCACGGGGGTCCCAGTCGAACGTGTTCAGTTCCCGCATAGAGTGTCTGGGTGAGTGTCGCGCTCGGAACAACCCGCCCGCTACCGGTTCGCACCACCTCCATAGGTGACCCCGGTGACCTGCTGGCCTCCCTGCCCCGGACCGCCGCCCCCTATGCCTGGATCCGGCACGGCGAAGGACTCGTCGGCTGGGGTGAGGCCGCGCGGGTGGCCGTGCCCGCAGGTCCCGACCGGTTCGCCTGGGCGAGCCGGTGGCTCGCCGACCTGTTCGGCGACGCCCACATGGACGGCTATTTCGACGGTCCCGGCGGCATGCCGGGCGTCGGGCCCGTCGCCTTCGGCTCCTTCACCTTCGACGAGAACGCGGCCGGCTCCGTCCTCGTCGTGCCGCAGGCGGTGCTCGCCCGGCGCGACGGCCGCGCCTGGCTCACCACCATCGGCGACGCGCGCCTCGAACCCTTCACCCCCCTCCGCGACCCGGGCCGCATCAGTTACGGCGACGGCAGCCTGTCCGCCCCCGAATGGGAGCATGTCGTCGCCCAGGCCTCCCGGCGCATCCGCGAGGGCGAGCTGGAGAAGGTCGTCCTGGCCCGCGACCTGATCGCCACGGCCGAGCGGCCCATCGACGTACGCCTCCTGCTCGACCGTCTCGCGCACCGCTATCCCGACTGCTACACCTTCTCCGTGGCCGGCCTCGTCGGCGCCACCCCCGAGCTGCTCATCCGGCGCACCGGCAAGGAGGTCGAGTCGCTCGTCCTGGCCGGCACCACGCCGCGCGGCTCCGGGCCGGCCGACGATCTGGCGCGCGGCGCGGCGCTGTTCGCCTCGGCCAAGGACCGGCACGAGCACGAGTGCGCGATCGCGTCCGTACGCGAGACGCTCGCCCCGCTGTGCTCGTCGCTGCAGACGCCCGACGAGCCGGAGCTGCTCATGCTGCCCAACGTCCAGCACCTGGCCAGCCACGTCACCGGGCGCCTGGCCGACGGCGCGTCGGTGCTCGACGTGGTCGCCGCCATGCACCCGACCGCGGCCGTGGGCGGCACGCCCACCGACACCGCCATCAAGGTGATCCGGGAGCTGGAGGGGATGGATCGCGCGGGCTACGCGGGGCCGGTCGGGTGGATCGACGCGCAGGGGGACGGGGAGTGGGGTATCGCGCTGCGGTCGGGGATCGTCCGGGGGCGCCGGGCGCGCCTGTTCGCGGGCGCCGGCATCATGGGCGACTCCGACCCGAGCTCCGAACTCGCCGAGGCGCAGGCGAAGTTCCGCGTCATGCAGTACGCGCTCGAAGGATGACTTGCCGGTCTTCTGTCACAGCGCGGCCTTCTGTCACGGCGCGGTCATCTGTCACAGCGCGGTCATCTGTTACGGCCTGATTTCCTGTTACGGCACAGCACGGGAGGGCCCAGACGCCGTACATGGCTGAGGGCCTCCAGGGACACGGCCGCTGAGCCCGCACAGGGTCGGCCGCCGTTACGGCCGCGTTCTTAGCCGGCTACGTGGATTCTGTTGCCCGGCGTCACCTGAGCCCTGCCTGCCGTCAGGGTGGCCAGCCAGTCCGTGAAGGCGGCCGTCTCGTCGTCCGCCACCGCCACCGTGAAGACGACCTTACTGCCGTAGGACACCTCCCTGATGGGGTGTCTCGATGCCCTGAGGTCGTTCTCTATGCGGCCCGCCTGGTCGTGGGCCACCGTCACCTGAATGAGGGTCGCCGGGATCATCCTGGTCGGTCGTGCCTGGTCCAGGGTCTCCGTCACCGCGGAGCTGTAGGCGCGGACCAGGCCGCCGGCGCCCAGGAGGGTGCCGCCGAAGTAGCGGGTCACCACCGCAACCACGTCGTTGAAGCCTCTGCCGGTCAGGGCCTGGAGCATGGGGGTGCCCGCCGTGCCACCTGGTTCGCCGTCGTCGTCGCCCTTCCGGTGGTCGCCGATCACGTAGGCCGTGCAGTTGTGGGAGGCGCTCGGGTGCAGGTGGCGGCGGTCGGCGATGAAGGCCGAGGCTTCCGCGGGTGTCCTCGCCGGGGCGACCGCGCAGACGAACCTGGAGCGACGGGCCTCCGTCTCGTGCTCGATGGCGGCGCTGAGGGTGAGGTAGGAGGACACGTCCACAGATTAGTGCTCGCCGGACAGGCCCTTCGGGCTGGCATCCCCCGCCCGGACGTCCATCATGGGCTGCGACCGCTCTCCGTACCGACGCTTTCCGCTGAGGCTGACGCTGGTGCCGAGGGCGAGCCCACGCCACGTGACCGGTCCATCTGCCGCCATTCACGGCGCAACCCGGTCAGCCCGATGCTGAGGAAGTAGACCGCCCCGCACGTGACCAGCACCGGCGGCAGTCCGGCGGCGGCCACCGCCGCGCCGGCCATGAGCCCGCCCAGGGGAATCCCGGCGAAGGCCAGCGAGTCTCCCAGGGCGTTGACCCGCCCCAGGAGCCGCCGCGGCACCCGCTCGAACAAGATCGCGCCCAGGATCGGGTTGATGAGCCCCGCGCCGAGGCCGCTCAGCGCGAACACGACCAGCATCGCCCAAACCGGCGCGTCCATCGCCAGGACCAGGAACCTCGGCGGCCCCGCCACCAGGAAGGCCACGAAGAACACGACCCGCCGCCGCATCCGATGCGCCACCGCGGCGGCCACCAGGCTCCCGCCGACCGCCGCCAATCCCATGACGCCGCTGTTCAGCCCGATCACGGCCGGGCCGTGGCCGGACTCCCGGGCCCACACCGGGACGAGTACCTGGGCGAAGGCGGCGTCCAGCAGGTTCGTCACGGCGACCATGAGGGTGAGGGCCAGCAGTATCGGCTCGGCGCGCAGAAAGGCGACCCCCTCGGCGAACCGCCGCCAATAGCCTGCCGCCCGCTCCCCCTCGCCACCCGCCGAATCACGGGCCGGGTCCTCCCCAGGCTCCCGTACAGGACTCGGCCCGCCCTGGGTGTCTGGCGTCCGCCCGGGGACCGAGCTGCCCTTAGTCTCTTGCGTCCGCCCGGGGACCGGGCTTCCCTGGGTCTCTGGCGTCCGGACGGGGAGCGGTGCGTCCGCGTACGGTGCCTGGGCGCGTGGCAGCGTCCACACGATGACGACGGAGCCGAGCGTGAAGCAGGCCCCGCTGACCGCCAGCCCCACCAGCGGACCGGCCAACGCCACCAGCGCCCCGCCCATCGCCGGACCCAACGTGGCGGCCAGCCGTTCAGTCACGCCCGACAGTGCCGCGGCCCGCTCCAGCGGTATCCGGCCATGATCGGCCGCCTCCGGCACCATGATCTCCTTGGCCAGGTCGCCGGGCCCGCGAGCCGCGCCGATCAGCGCCACCAGCCCGAGCAAAGCCGGGAAGGCCAGCAGATCGCGCGCGTGCAGCAGAGCCACGGCCCCGGCCCCGGCGGCGCTCACCACGTCGGCGACCCACGAGACCCGGCGCGGGCCCAGGTGATCGACCAGCGGCCCCGCGAGCAGCTTGACCAGGACGTACGGAGCCATCTCGCAGAAGGCCACGAGCCCGGTCATGGCGGCGCTGCCGGTCGTGACGAGCACGAACCACGGCAGCGCGATGGCCGAGACCCGGGTGCCGGTCAGCGACGTCGCCATGGCGGCCAGAACGCCGGCCAGCGGGCGTAAGGACCGCCCGGTCACAGGAGGAGTCATGGCAGATCCGGCTCCGATCCGGCCGGCTCCGGCAGCAGGTGCATGACGAGCGACACGCGTTCGGCACCCTCAGCCGTCTCCTCGGACGCGTCACGCCGGTAGCGGTCGATCACGGACAGCAGTTCCTCACTGAGCCGCCCCGCCTCGTCCGGGGTGAGGCGGAGCGCCCAATGGCTGATGTCCAAGGCGTCGAACCAGGGGCGGGGCATGGTCTGCAGTTCGTTCAGCGCACGCTGTGTCAGCAGGCTGTGCGCTGCCGCCACGGAGCGCAGGTAGGCCATCAGCGCCTCAGGCTCCTGCCTGGCCACATCGCTGGAGGTCAGCCGGGTCACCTCGTGCACCGCCCGCCACCACCGCTCCCTCGCGTTGCCGCGTTCGGTGTCCTCCTCGACGAAGCCCGCCGCCGCCAGCCTGCGCAGGTGGTAGCTGGCCGTACCGGAGTTGACACTGAGGCGCTCGGCCAGCCGAGTGGCCGTCGAAGGACCGTACTTGCGCAGTAACTGGAGCAGTTCCACCCGCACCGGGTGGGCGAGGGCCCGGAGGCCCTTGGCATCGAGAACGACGACTGATGGCATGCCCTCATCTTAGATTGCCAACATCTCTTCGCAAAGAGTTCTTCGCGAAGAGATGTTGGCAATCGTCTGCCCCGCCATCGACGTCCGTCCGCTAGTGCGCCTTTACATTGTAGATTTCATAGCGACGCAAAGTGCGATCCTGAATCCCCCTTCACCCCCTCGCCCCCCGAAGACCCTCCGGAGATCGGCGGCTATCGCCTGGTGGGGCACCTGGGAGCCGGTGGCATGGAGCAGGTCTACCTCGCCAGCACGCAGAGCGGCAGCCGACGAGGCGAAAGGCACGTCTTCGGCCAGAGCACGATCGGTCTCGTCAAGATGACGAAGGTCAGCGAGAGTGACAGTGACGACATCACTATGGACCTGACAGTCCGGCAGCGCTGACGCCTACTCTTGAAGTCATGTCCGTGACGCCCTTGCGGGGCGGGCCGGCGCGCGAGGCCGAGCTGCTCGGCGTCGTGCTCGATGTGCTGCGCGAAACCGGCTACGACCGGCTGACCATCGACGCCGTGGCCGCACGCGCCAAGGCGGGCAAGCACACCGTCTACCGGCGCTGGCCGTCCAAGGCGGAATTGGTGGTGGCGGCGTTCGTCAACGCCGTCTCCACCACGCCGGTGGCACCTGACACGGGTGAGCTGCGGGCCGATCTGCTCGGGCTGATGGAGTCGCTGGTGGCCGAGCTGGCCCGGCTGGGCGACATCGTCGCCGGCCTGGTCGGCGAGCTCCTGCACAACGCCGACCTGGCCCGCGCGGTGCAGCAGAACTACGTCGCGACCCGCCGCCGGTTGACGCTGGAGGTCTTCGAGCGGGCCTGGAACAGGGGCGAGCTGTCCCGCAGCGCCGACACCGACCTGTTGTGGCAGGTGGGACCGGCGGTCCTGTTCTTCCGGGCACTGGTGAGCGGCGAGCCCGTCGACGGCGAACTGGCCCGGCGCCTCGTGGACCACGTCGTGCTACCCCTGGCACTCGATCGCCGATAGGCCTCCTCGCCACGCCTGCCCAACCCCGCGCCAGGCCCGTTCAGCCCTCGCTTAGCCACCGCCGACCGTCACATGGATCGAGACGGCCGCGTGACGAACCACCGCCTAGGACCGCCGCCGGGCGCGGTACGCGCTGGCCTTGGCGCGGTTCTGGCACGACAGCCCACAGAAGCGCCGCGAGGCGTTACGCGTCACGTCGAAGAAGACCAGCGAGCACCCCTCCGCCTCGCACGACCGGAGCCGCACCCCCTGCCCCACCCCGATCACCATGGCCAGCGCGGTGCCGATGTCGGCGGCCCAGGCTTCGACCAGCGAGGCCCCCGGCTGATGGAAGGCCAGCATGGGCGGCTCCCCGCTCAGGTGGGCGACGGCCCCGTACCGTACCAGCAGCGCGTTGAGCGATCCGACGGAATCGGGACCGCCGCCGAAGACGGGCCGCAACTCGGCGGCCACCTCCGCGAGGTGGTCGGCATCGGCGGCGGTCAGCGCCCCGGCGGGCGGCCGCTCAAGACGCGCCGTGGCATCGAGTACGGCGGCACGGCGCGCGGCCCCGTCGGCCGGCGGCTCAAGGTCGCGCCCATGTGCCTCACCCACGGCGAGGACGTTCACCAGGAGGACGGCGAGCTCCACCCACCGGCCAACATAACTGTCTATTTGCGATTGACCAGTGATGCGCCAGGAGTCTATCGTCACTGCCATAGCTTATCTAGACAGTGAGGAATCGGCATGTCCATCGATGGAAGACTCGCCCGGCGCATGTGGCACCAGCTGGAGCCGATCCACGCGGCGCTGTACTTCTCCCCGCAGGCCTTCGAGGAGGCGGCGGCGATCGGCTACGACGTGGAGTCGCGCTGGCCGAGCTACTTCGCCTACCGCACCGCGCCGTTGGGCCGTGCGGGCACGAACCTGGCCTTCGCCACCTATTACAGCTTCAGCCCGCGGACGATCGCCGAACACGTTCCGGCCGTCTGGGACACCGCGAGCCCCGAACAGGTGCTGCGAGCACGCCACCGGGCCGTGGACCGTACCTATCGGGCCATGCTCGGCGACGGCGACGGGGTCGGGGCGCTCGGCGAGGCCGCTGAGCTGGCCCGGCAGGTGGCTGAGAGCGTGACGGTGGGCGGACGGCCGTTCGCCGCCGCCAACCTGGACCTGCCCTGGCCCGATGAGCCGCACCTGGCGCTCTGGCACGCCGCCACCGTGCTGCGCGAGCACCGCGGCGACGGCCACCTGGTGGCGCTGCAGGCGGCGGAGCTGGACCCGTGCGAGTCGCTGGTCTCCTTGGCCGCGATCGGCGGCGCCCCGGTGGCCAACTTCGCCGGGCGCGGCTGGAGCGAGAGCGAGTGGGCCGCCGCCCAGGACCGGCTGGCCGGGCGCGGCCTGGTGGACGGCGAGGGCCAGGCCACCGACCAGGGCCGGGCGCTGCGCGACCAGGTCGAGCGGATGACCGACGACCTGGCCGCCGAACCGTGGCGGCGGCTGGGCGAGCAGCGCGCCGATCGGCTGGCGCAGCTCATCCAGCCGGTTCTGGGAGCCGTCTTCGAGGCGGGCATTCTCCCGATGACCAGCACGCTCGCCATCGCCACCGTGAAGGTCCCCGACTGACCGATGTACCCCGGCCGGTCGGCCAGCGCGCGCGGACCGGGCTCAACCCCGGCGAGCAGGCCGGTCGAGCGCGGGAAGAACGGTGTCGAGCACCCTGCGCAGATAAGCCTCGTCGGGTAGCGGGAGGTGGACCATCAGGCGGTGGAAGATCGGCCCGTACAGCAGGTCCATGATCACGTCCAGATCGGTGTCGGCCGGAAGTCGTCCCTGCTCCTGGGCCTTGCGCAGGCGGTGGTCGAACTGCTCGACACGCGGGCCGATGCACTGGGCATGCAGCTGCTCGGCGAGGTCGGGGTCATGTTGGGCCTCGGTGAGTACGCCGATGAAGGCCGACCGCGTGCGCGGCGCGCTCAGCACATCGATGACCCCGGACAGCTGAGTACGCAGGTCGGCGGCGAGATCGCCGGTGTCCGGGAAAACCGTCGCCTGCACTGCGGCACCATGGACCGCTTCCAGGACGACCGCGCCTTTGGACGGCCACCACCGGTAGACCGTTTTCTTGCTCACGCCCGCACGAGCGGCGATGCCTTCCACCGTCACCTGCGCATATCCCTGCTCGGCGCACAGATCGAGCGCCGCGTCGAGCGTGGCGCGACGGCTCTTCTCGCTGCGGTGCTGCGGATTCGGTGGAATGGCGCCCCCTGGGTCTTCCTGCACGGCAACCCCGGCTCGTCCCGGCTGTGGCGCAAGGTGCTGCCCGCGGTCGGCGCAACCGCCCGCCTCCTGGCCCCCGACCTCATCGGCATGGGGCACTCGGGCAGGCCGGACGTGCCGTACCGGTTCGGCGACCACGCCCGCTACCTGGACGCCTGGTTCGAGCGGATGGGCCTCGATGAGGTGGTGCTGATCGGCCACGACTGGGGCGGCGCGCTGGCCTTCGACTGGGCGGCCCGGCACCCTGGCCGCGTCCGCGGCGTGGCCTTCTTCGAGACCATCGTCCGGCCGATGTCCTGGAGCGAACTGGGCGAGGGCCCGCGCACCCGCGCGGAGGCCATGCGCGGACCGCAGGGCGAGAAGCTGGTGCTCGACCAGGACTTCTTTGTGCGCACGGCCTTCACGGGCGGCGTGCTCAACCCGCTCCCCGAGGAAGAGCTCCGTTCCCGACGCCCCACGGCGATGTCCTGACCTCGCCACGCGCCTCGCCGGAAACTTCGCCCGTTGGTGAAGCCCGTAGAATCCGCCTGTGAGTCGTGACGAGGAGGCCGTGCGCCACGCGGTCGAGCGGATGGCGCGGATCTTCTCCGACTGGGGCCTGCCGCCCATGGCCGCGCGGGTGCTGTTCACGATGATGGCGGCCGAGGAGCGGACGCTGACGGCCGCCGAGCTCGGCGAGCGGCTCGGCGTCAGCCCGGCCGCCATCTCCGGCGCGGTACGCCTGCTCACGCAGATGCGCCTGGTGGTGCGCGAGCCGGTGCCCGGATCCCGCCGCGACGTCTACCGCCTGCCCGACGATGCCTGGTACGAGCTCACGCTGACCAAGATGCCGATCTTCCGGCAGATCACCGGCGAGGCGTCGGCCGCGGTCGAGGCGGTCGGCGGCGACGCCACCGTGGCCGGCGCGAACCTGGCCAGGATGCGCGACTACTTCGAGTTCGTGGAGCGGGAGCTGCCCCAACTCCTCGGCAAATGGCGCGAACGCTAGCCCCTGCCGTACTTCTTGTGCACGGCCTGCTTGCTCACCCCGATCGCGTTGGCGATCTGCGCCCACGGCAGCCCGGCCACCCTGGCCCGGCGCACCTGGACCGCCTCCATGCGCTCGAGTTCGTGCCGCAACGCGGTGGTGGCCTGCAGCGCCCGCAGCGGATCCTCGTCCTGCGCCTGCCGCATCAGCGTCGCGAGGTCGTTCGTCATCCCTTTAAGGTAATCCCCCTTAACGTCGTCCAGCGCATGGTCATCGCGAATCCAGGACGAGCCTCAGGCCGAGCCCGATCAGGACGACGCCGGAGAGCTGCTCCAGCCGCCGCCTGACCGCCGGGCGGCCGAGGAACGCCTTGGCCTTGGCGACGGTCCAGATGAGCAGGCCGTACCAGAGCAGGTCCACGAGCACCCAGACGACGGCGAGCGTGACCAGAGTGAGCGGGACGTTCTGCCCGCGCGGCACGAACTGCGGCAGGAACGACATCGCGAACACCGCCGCCTTCGGATTGGCCAGGCAGGTCCCGAATCCGGCCAGGAACGACCTGCGCCGCCCGCTGACCGCGTCCACCTCGACCGGCGGCGAGTCCTTGCGGCGGGCCTGCCAGAGCGACTGCGCGCCCATCACGACCAGCAGGACCGCGCCCGCGACGCGCATCACGTCATAGGCCACCTGCGAGGCCAGCACCAGCGCCGACTGGCCGAACGCGGCGGCCAGTCCCCAGATCAGGATGCCGGCCTCGTTGCCCAGGGTGGCGGCCAGGCCAGAGCCGCGCCCGGCCCGCAGGGTCTGCCTGAGGATGATCGCCGTACTGACCCCGGGAACCATCGCCACCAAGATGCACGCGCCCACGAATGCGATGAGATACATGCAGGGCATCGTGGCAGAATCGCCCGGATTCAGCCGTAGATTTTTCCGAGCTCCGCGATCGCCTCGGCCATCAGCGCGCGCAGTTCGGGTGGTCCGAGCACCTCGACGCTCGCCCCGAGCCGCAGCAGCAGCCAGCGGGCGTGCGTGAGCGACTCGATCGGCACGGTGAGCGTCCGCCAGCCCTCCGCGTCGGGCTCGCCGCCCTCGGCCAGCGCGGCGGTGACGACGTCGTTGCCCATCGTGTACGCGAGCAGGCTGTCCGTGCCGGGGGCGACCTTGATGACGGCCTCGGCGGTGTACATGCGCTCGCGGAACTCGCGCGAGTAGTCCCGCCAGAAGTCGCCGAGGTCGAAGCCCTCGGGCCGGTCGAACCCGCCGGGCCGAGTCTCCAGCGCCAGGATGCGCGCCACCCGGTAGGTGCGCGGCGACTGCCCGTCGGGGGCGGCGATCAGATACCAGGAGCCGCCCTTGAGCACGAGCCCGTAGGGATTCACCTCCCGCTCGACGTCCTGTTTGCCCCAGCGCCGGTAGGTCATCCGCAGCCGCCGCTGCTCCCAGACCGCCGCGGCCACCTCGCTGAGATGCGGCACGTCGTCGGCGTCGCGGTACCAGCCCGGCACGTCCATCAGGAAGCGCTCGCGCATCCGGGAGGCGTGCGAGCGCGGCTCGGGCGGCAGCGCGGCCAGCAGTTTCAGCTCCGCGCTCGCCACCACCTCGGACAGCCCCAGCTCGGCGGCCGGCCCGGGGAGGCCGGCCAGGAACAGCGACGACGCCTCCTCGGCCGTCAGCCCGGTCAGCCGGGTGCGGTAGCCGTCGAGCAGTTGGTAGCCGCCCGCCGGGCCGCGATCGGCGTAGACCGGCACGCCGGCGGCCGACAGCGCCTCGACGTCGCGATAGACGGTCCTGACCGACACCTCCAGCTCCGCGGCCAGGTCGGTGGCGGTCATCCGGCCGCGCGCCTGCAGGAGCAGCAGGAGGGAGAGCAGACGGCTGGCGCGCATGGCCCCATTGTATTGCGCACATTCATCATGTTTGTATGAACACATGGAACGTGTGATGTCCATCATGAACACCCTCCGCACCCACGACAGCGTCTCGGTCGCCGAACTGGCCGCCGAGCACGGCGTGTCGGAGATGACGATCCGCCGCGACCTGGACGAGCTGGCCCAGCAGGGCGTGCTGCGCAGGGTCAGAGGCGGCGCGCTGTCCCTGTTGCTGCGTGGCGAGGAGCCGCCGTTCGGCGTGCGGGAGTGCGAGGCGGTCGAGACCAAGCAGCGGATCGGTGCCGAGGTTGCCGGGCTGATCGCCGACGGCGAGGCGGTGCTGCTCGACGGCGGCACGACCGCGCTGGAAGTGGCGCGCGCGCTGCTGGACCGCCGGCTCACCGTGCTCCCGCTGGCGCTCCAGTCGGTGACACTGCTGGCCGCGGCGCCGCGCGTACGGCTGGTGCTGCCCGGCGGAGAGGTACGGCAGGGCGAGCTGAACTTCATGGGCCCCCTGACCGAGACCTCCATCAAGGCCCTGCGCTTCGACACGGCGGTGATCGGCTGCTGCGGCCTGTCATCCGAGCACGGGCTGACCGCCCACGACCTGCCGGAGGTGGCCGTCAAGCAGGCCGCCATCGCCGCCGCCAGGCGGGTGGTCGTGGCGTGCGACTCGGGCAAGTTCGCCAGGACGGCGTTCGGCGCGGTCTGTCCGATCTCGCGGCTCGACGTGGTGGTGACCGACGACGGCATTCCGCGCGAGCAGCACGACGCCCTGGTGGCCGCCGGGGTCACCGTCCGCCTCGTCCAGGAGTCGCCGTGAACCGCGCCCGGATCGTCGTCCGTCTCGTTCGGGAGCCTCAGTGAACCGCGCCCGGATCGCCGTCTGCCTGCTGTTCTTCCTGGCCGGGGCCGCCGTGGGCACCTGGACGGCCCGGATTCCGGCCATCAAGGAGGACCTCGGGCTGAGCGACGGGCGGCTGAGCCTGGCGCTGCTGGCCATCGCCGCCGGGGCGGTGGCGGGCATGCAGGCGGTCGGCCGCCTCGTCGACCGCTACGGCAGCAGCCGCGTCATGATCCCGGCCGCGCTGCTCCAGGGAGTCGTGCTCGTCCTGCCCGCCTACGCCGTGAACCTGGGCACGCTGGCCGCGGCGCTGTTCGGGTTCGGCGTGGTGCACGGGGTGCTGGACGTCTCGATGAACGCCAACGCGGTCGAGGTGGAACGCGCGTGGGGGCGGCCGATCATGTCGTCGTTCCACGCGGTGTTCAGCATCGGCGGGTTCGCGGGCGCCGCGGCCGGCGGGCTGTTCGCGCACCTGACGCTCTCCCCTACCGTCACGTTCCTGTCCGTCGGGGCGGTGGTCGCGCTCCTGGCCGCGTGGGCGGCGGCATGGGCGCTGCGCTCCCGGCCCGCCCCGGTGATCCCGGCGGACGGGGTACGCACGGGGCTGCCCAAGGGCATCCTCTTCCTCGGCGTACTGGCGTTCTGCTGCCTGGTGGGCGAGGGCGCGGCGGCCGACTGGAGCTCGGTCTACCTGCGGGAGGACCTGGCCGCGTCCGCGGGGTTCGCGGCGGCGGGATATGCCGCGTTCTCCATCATGATGACGGCCGGGCGCCTGGCCGGGGACCGGCTGGCCGCCCGCTTCGGGCCGGTGGCGCTGGTGCGCGGGTGCGGGCTGCTGGCCGCCGCCGGGCTGGGACTGGCTCTGACGATCGGGCATCCGGTGGCGGCGGTGGCCGGGTTCGGGTGCTTCGGGGCGGGGCTGTCGTGCATCGTGCCGCAGGTGTTCTCGGCCGCCGGGCATCGTGACCCGGCGTTCGCGGGGCGAGCGCTGGCGAGGGTGGCGAGCATCGGCTATCTGGGGTTCCTGTCCGGGCCGGTGCTCATCGGGGGCATCGCCGAGCTCTCCGGGCTGCCGCGGGCGCTGGCCGTACCGGCACTGCTGGCCGCTTTCGTGGCGCTGGCCGCGACCGCGCTGCGCACTCGTACGGCCGAGCCGGTCGACTCGTAGCCGGTCGGGTCCTAAGCCGGTCAGGTGCTCTGGTCGGTCAGGTCTAGCCGAACTGCTGCCAGCCCAGCCTGATCACCATGGCCACCACCACGCACAGCAGTACGATGCGGACGAAGCCCGTGCCGCGCTTGAGCGCCATGCGGGCGCCCACCTGCGCGCCGGCCACGTTGCAGACGGCCATCCCCAGGCCCAGCCCCCACAGCAAATGCCCCTGCCAGCCGAACACGAACAGCGCGCCCAGATTGGTCCCGGTGTTGATGATCTTCGCCGAGGCGGACGCCGACACGAAGTCGAGTCCGAGGATCGTGGTGAACGCGATGATCAGGAACGTCCCCGTACCCGGCCCCATGATGCCGTCGTAGAAGGCGATGCCCACGCCCGCGATCGTCACGGCCGCCACGACGCGGCCGTCCGTCCGCAGATGGGGCTGCGGCACCGAGCCCATCGCCGGCCGCAGCGTCACGAAGGCGGCCACCCCGACCAGCACCGCCATCACGGCGGGACGCAGCACCTCGGCCGAGATCGCGGCCGCGGCCAGGGCGCCCAGCCCGGCGCTGATCACGGCCAGCCCCACGCCGGGCAGCGCGACCGCCCGGTCCAGCTTGGTGGTGCGCGCGTAGGTCACGGCGGCCGAGGCGGTGCCGAAGACGGAGGAGAGTTTGTTGGTGGCCATCGCTTGTACGGGCGGTATGCCCGTCACCATCAGCGCGGGCAACTGCACCAGCCCGCCACCGCCCACGACGGCGTCGACCCAGCCCGCGCACAGGGCAGCCGCCAACACCAACACCACATGCTCCAGCGGCACGCCACTCCCCCGATTTCCCCTGAGAACCGCCAGAAGCGTATATGTCCTGCTTTAGCAGTCGGACAGGTGGGATGCCCCTTTACCCCGAAGGACTCGGGACGGCCGCTTCGCACCAGCTCAAAGCAGACCGCCCCGCAGGTCCTCGTCATCGCCCCGCGTCAGCGAGCGACTACCAATGGCGGCTTCCGCATCTCAGCGAGCGGCCACCAGCGTCCACCTCGCACTTCAGCGGGCGGCCGTCAGTGTCCGTTTCCGGGAGGCGTAGATGTCGTCGATCAGGTTGTAGGAGCGTGCCTGCTCGGCCGTGAAGATCCGGTCCCGCTCGATGTCCTTCCTTATCTCCAGATCCGTCTTGCCCGTGTGCCTGGCCAGAATGGCCTCCTGCTGGTCGCGCATGCGCAGGATCTCCCTGGCGTGGATCTCCATATCGCTCGACTGGCCCCGGCCGCCCTCGGTGGCGGGCTGGTGCAGCAGGACGCGGGCGTGCGGCAGGGCGGCGCGCTTGCCGGGCGTGCCCGCCGCCAGCAGGACCGCGGCGGCCGAGGAGGCCTCGCCGATGCAGACGGTGTGGATCTCCGGCCGGACGAACTGCATCGTGTCGTAGATCGCCGTCATGGCGGTGAACGAGCCGCCCGGCGAGTTGATGTACATGTTGATGTCCTGGTCGGGGTCGAGCGACTCCAGCGTCAGCAGCTGCGCCATCACGTCGTTGGCGCTGGTGTCGTCGATCGGCGTGCCCACGAAGATGACCCGGTCCTCGAACAGCTTGTTGTACGGGTTCATCTCCTTGATGCCGTAAGAGGTGCGCTCGGTGAACGAGGGCAGCACGTAGCGTCCGCTCATGTCAGTTCATCCCCTGGGCCATGTGGTCGACGAATCCGTAGTCGAGCGCCTCCTGCGCGGTGAACCAGCGGTCGCGGTCGGAGTCTGCCTGGATCTGCTCCAGCGGCCGGCCGGTGTGCTGGGCGGTGATCTCGGCCAGCCTGCGCTTGGTGTAGAGCAGGTTCTCCGCCTGGATCTGGATGTCGCTGGCCGAGCCGCCGATGCCGCCGAGCGGCTGGTGCATGACGATCCGCGCGTTGGGCAGCGCGTAGCGCTTGCCGGGGGCGCCGGCGCAGAGCAGCAGCTGCCCCATGGAGGCGGCGAAGCCCATCGCGACCGTCGCGACGTCGCACGGGACGAACTGCATCATGTCGTAGAGAGCCATCCCCGCGGTCACCGATCCGCCGGGCGAATTGATGTAAAGCGTTATGTCCCGGTTGGGGTCCTCGGCCGCCAGCAAAAGGAGCTCGCCGCACAGCCGATTGCATATCTCGTCGTCGACCTCCTGGCCGAGAACAAGTATGCGTTCCTTCAGCAAGCGCTGGCTTACCTGGTCAGGCCAGGCCGCACGCTGGGTCTCCGTCATGGAATCGCCTTTCTCTCGAACTATTCAACGACGCTAGACCCGGGCCGCCGGAATTCCAGCTCCTTTTCGCTGGGGGCGCATTTCTCTAAAGGCGCATTCCACCGAGAGCGAATAACCATCGACATACAATCGCGAGTGTGAGATGGAACCTGCCCCGGCGATGGGCGTGCCTGATCCTCGGCGGCGCGCTGCTGATGCCGTACATGATGGCCGGGGTCCTCACGTCGGGCCTGCTCCAGGGCCGGTCGGTCAACATGTATCTGCCCGCCCAGCTCGGGGTGTTCGCGGCGGTGCTGCCGGTGGTGGCGGTGACCGGGCTGTTCCTGCCGGTACGGGCGCTGGAGGTGAGCGCCGCCCAAGGGCTGCTCGGCGCCGGCATGGAGACGCCGCCCAGGCAGGCGCGCCGGTCGTGGGAGGAGCGGTGGCGCACGACCGCCTGGTACACCCTCCATCTGGGAGTCGGCGGCGTGGCGAGCGGGTTCACGCTGGCCGGGATTCCGTTCACGGTCTTCACGTTCGCGGTGCCGTTCGTCGGCGGGCCCGCGCGCCTGCTGGGGTTCGACGTCGAGCCGGGCTGGGCCGCCCTGTACTGGCCCCTGATCGGGCTGGCCGTGCTCGGCGCGGTGGTGCTGGTGGCGGCCGGCGGGGGCACCCTGCTGGCCCGGCTCGCCCCCGTGCTGCTCGGCCCGACCCCCGGCGAACGACTGGCCGCGGCCGAGCGTCAAGCCCGTACGCTGGCCGAGCGCAACCGGCTGGCGCGCGAACTGCACGACTCCGTCGGCCACGCCCTGAGCGTCGTCACCCTCCAGGCCGCCGCGGCCGGCCGGGTGCTCGACCGCGACCCGGAGACGGCCAGGACGGCCCTGACGGCCATCGAGCAGTCGGCCCGCGCCGCCCTGGACGATCTCGACCACGTCCTCGGCGTCCTGCGCGACGGCTCCCCGCCCCCGGAGGCCGGACCGCCGCAGGCGACGCTGGCCGATCTCGGCGACCTCGCCGCCGCCACCGGCGCTGACGTACGCCGCGAGGTGGGCGACCTGACCGGCGTGCCCGCCGTGGTCTCCAGGGAGGCCTACCGCATCGTCCAGGAAGCACTGACCAACGCCATCAGACACGGCCAAGGGCCGGTACGCCTGACCGTCGCCGTACAGGACGACGACCTGAGAGTGGAGATCACCAACGGGACCGCCGCGCACGGCGCCCGGTCGAGTGGTCGGCCGAGCGCACAGACCAAACAGGCCGATCAGTCGGGCACGCAGGCCACGCGGCCAGGCATGGAACCGGACAGCCGACCGGCCGCCGGCCCCGGCACAGAGCCCGGCGGCCGGTCGGGTGGTCGGGGTGTGACCGGTATGGGGGAGCGTGTCCGGCTGCTGCGCGGTGATCTGGAAGCGGGACCCGTGGAGGGCGGCTGGCGAGTGTCCGTCCGGCTGCCACTACGGTCGGTTCCGTGACACCCCCATGGTCGGCACCCTCACGGTCGGCACAGCCACGGTCGACGCCCCTGCGATCGGCGCCCCGGCGGTCGCGCTCATGACGCTCAAGGTCGTGATCGCCGACGACGAGGCTCTCATCCGGGCCGGTCTGCGCGTCATCATCGACGCCGAGCCGGGGCTGAGCGTGGTCGGCGAGGCCGGTGATGGCGCCGCGGTGGTGCCCGTGGTGCGCCGCGAGCGGCCCGACGTGGTCCTGATGGACGTACGCATGCCCGCCGTGGACGGCATCCAGGCCACCCGGCGCCTGGTGGCCATGGACGAGGCGCCCAAAGTGCTGGTGGTCACCACGTTCGAGAACGACGACTACGTCTACGAGGCGTTGCGGGCGGGCGCCAGCGGGTTCCTGCTCAAGCGGACCAGGCCCGACGAGCTGGTCCACGCGATCAAGCTGGTGGCGGCCGGGGAGTCGCTGCTGTTCCCGGCGGCGATCCGGACGCTGGCCGGCCGCCGGTCTCCCGACGCCCGGCCCGCCTCGGTGCCCGGCATCGGGCGGCTGACGGGCCGTGAGGGTGACGTGCTGCGGCTGATGACCAGGGGGCTGTCCAACGGCGAGATCGCCGCCGAGCTGGTCGTCAGCCAGGAGACCGTCAAGACGCACGTCGGCAACGTGCTCACGAAGCTGGGCGCGCGAGACCGCACCCAGGCCGTGATCGCCGCTTACGAGTCGGGCTTCGTCTCACCGAGCTGAGACGAAGCCCCAGCTCGACCAAGCCTCCCTCGCTCAGATTCAGCCTCACCCCGCTAGGACGAAGCCTCACCCCGCTAGGACGAAGCCTCATCCCGCTAGGACGAAGCCTCGCCCCGCGGCACGATCTGCGACAGCGGCAGCGCCGTGCTCTCCGCGACCGTCATCCCGGTGGCGGCCAGGTGCGCGTCCACCAGCCGCAACCCCACCGCATATCCCGCCATGTCGGGAATGCCGCGAGGCTCCTGCCCGAACCGCGACACCGTGGTGTCCCCCAGCACGTACGCGGACGTGAGGAGCATGCCCTCCAGATCGAAGTCGGTCATGATCTTCTCGTAGGCCCGGTCCAGCTCCTCGCCGCCGACCATCGACGACCACGGCCCCATGGCCTCGGCCCCCGACAGCTCCCGTACGAACGCCTCCGCCAGCCCTTCGGAGATCACGTGCTCCCCCACCACCGGATGCCACGGCACGTTGGTGTACCGCGCCTGGTGGTGGAACTCGTGGACGGCACAGTGCGCGATCCTGCCGATGATCTCCTCCGACGGCCACCCGAGCAGGTACAGCAGGCCAGGTGAGCTGCCCATCCCGTAGTAGCCGCCCGTCACCTTCATCAGCTGCTCGCTGGCGGGATCGCCCAGCACGAACAGCACCCGCAACGAGTCGGGCAGCTTGAGGCCGGCCAGCCGATCGGCGGCCCGGTGCAGCTCGTGCTCGATCTGCCCCAGGACGTCCGCCTCCATCATGGCGTGGAGCGCGGGCAGGTAACGCGGGTCCTCGGCGTCCACCCGGAAGCCGCTGCCCTGGTGGTGGATGTCGACGATGTCGCCCGGCATCGGGATGACCTGGCGGATGGGCGCCAGCAGCTCGCGCAGCAGGTCGGGGCGCCGCTCCAGCGGCTGCTCCAGCAGCTCGGCCATGGGCGTGAGCGTGTCTTGAACGATGAACTCCATGTCCACGGACGCTAGAACCTCACGCAACGTGAGGCTCAAGCCGAAAACCCACGACCCGGAAACCGCGCCCCGCACAACCGGCGAGCCGGGAGATCAGAGCGGCGAGCCGTCTCCCGTGTCCTCGCCGGGCGACGGCCCCGGCGTGGCCTGCCCGCTCTTGCTCGGCGCCGGCGTCTGGCTGGGCGTCGGCTGCTGCGGCTCCCGCGTGGCCGGTGTCGGGGGCGCCGTCGGCTGGAAGTTCGTCGGCGGCAGGGGCCTGGGCAGCGGCTCGGTGTCCTCCCTGCCCATGATCAGCAGCAGCGCGATCACCGTACCGAGCAGCAACAGCACGGCCAGCGCCAGCGCGGCCAGCAGCACCCGCCGGCGCGTCTCCGTGAGCGGCCGGCGTCCACGCGGCTGCCCGGGCAGGGCGGGGGCGCGGTCGGTCAGCCAGTACGGCACGAAGTCCGGGCCGTGCGCCTGGCCGATAAGGGTGCCGCCGACCATCACCGGCTCCAGGAACCACTCGGCCCCCTGCCGGCCCGGCGCGTACGGCACCGCCACCCAGGGGGCCGTGCCGGTCTCCATCGCCAGCACCTCCGGCGCGCCTTCCAGCACCGCGGCGCGCGTCTTGGTGGCCCGGCCGAGCCAGCCGCGCATGCCGGCCGGCGCGGCCTCGCGCATCGCGGTCACGAACCGTTCGCGCGCGGCGGCGTCGAAGGCGGCGCCGCGGGTCAGCACGGCCAGGGAGACGGCGCGCCCGTCCGCCCCCTGTCCGAGGTAGACGAAACCGGCCGGCGCCGAGTGCAGGCGGGCCTGCACCACGAACGGCCCCAGCCGGGGCGGATCTCCGTACTGCAGCGGACTGGCCACGTTTGCCATGAAAGCACAGACCGGCGCCGTGCACGTTTGCGGGACGTTTGGTGGAATGGCGTCATGAGCGTCGCCGAAGATTTGCCAGACGAAACCGATGCGGCCGTCCTGCGTCAGACTCTTGACGAGGTCCGGCGGGTGATCGTCGGCCAGGACCACATGGTCGAGAGGTTGGTCGTCGCGCTGCTGGCCCGCGGTCACTGCCTGCTGGAAGGCGTGCCAGGCGTCGCCAAGACCCTCGCCGCGTCCACCTTGGCCACGGTGGTGGGCGGCACGTTCGCCCGGATCCAGTTCACCCCTGACCTGGTGCCGAGCGACATCGTCGGCACCCGCGTGTTCCATCCGTCCAACGAGAAGTTCGACGTCGAGCTGGGTCCGGTGTTCGTCAACTTCCTGCTCGCCGACGAGATCAACCGGGCGCCCGCCAAGGTCCAGTCGGCGTTGCTGGAGGTGATGGCCGAGCGCCAGGTCACGCTGGCCGGGGTCACCCACCAGCTGCCCAAGCCGTTCATCGTGCTGGCCACCCAGAACCCGATCGAGTCCGAAGGCGTCTACCCGCTGCCCGAGGTGCAGCGCGACCGGTTCCTGTTCCGCGTGCGGGTGCCGCACCCGACCGCGCACGAGGAGCTGGAGATCCTGCACCGCATGAGCGTCACCCCGCCGACGCCCGAGCGGGTGCTGGACCCCACGCGGCTGATGGCGCTGCAGGAGGCGGCCGAGCAGATCTCGGTGCACCAGCTCGTCGCCGACTACGTCGTACGGCTGGTCATGTCCACCCGCTCGCCCGCCGAGTACGGGCTGGGCCAGCTGGCCGACACCATCGAGATCGGCGTCAGCCCGCGCGCCACGCTCGGCCTGGTCTCCGCCGGGCGCGCCCTGGCCCTGCTGCGCGGCCGCGACTATCTGCTGCCCGACGACGTACGGGACGTGGCCGTCGACGTGATGTCGCACCGGCTCATGCTCACCTTCGACGCGCTGGCCGACGGCGTCGATCCCGAACAGGTCGTCCGGCAGATCCTGCACGCCGTACCGCCGCCCCTCGTCGTGTGGAACCAGAACCGATGACGGTGACGGGACCGGAACCGATGACGCGGACGGAGCACGGCCGATGAGGACGGCCGAGCAGGCGCTGCGGCGGCTGGAGCTGACGGTGACCCGACGGCTCGACGGGCTGCTGCACGGCGCTCACCTGGGCCTGCTGCCGGGGACGGGCAGCGAGGCGGGCGACAGCCGGATCTACGTGCCCGGCGAGGACGACGTGCGGCGGATGGACTGGGCGGTCACCGCCCGCACGACCGTGCCGCACGTCCGCGACCTGATCGCGGACCGCGAGCTGGAGACCTGGGCGCTGGCCGATTTGTCGCCCAGCATGGACTTCGGCACCGCCGACAGCGACAAGCGCGATCTGGTGGTGGCCGCGGTGGGCGCGATCGGGTTCCTGTCCAGCCGGATGGGCGACCGGTTCGGGGCGCTGGTGCTGCACGACGAGTTCGTGCACCGGATGCCGGCGCGCACCGGGCGGCCCGCCCTGTACGGGCTGCTGCACTCGCTGATGGACGCGCCGCGCGGGCAGGCCGTGCCCGATGCGCCCGACCTGGCGGAGGGCATCGACGTGCTGGCCGCCACCCGCAGGCGGCGCGGCATGCGGCTGATCGTGTCGGACTTCCTCGACGCCCGGCCCGAGCTCGACCCGGGCGCCGAGCGGCCCTGGGAGCGGTCGATCAAGCGGCTGTCGGCCCGCCACCAGGTGCTGGCCGTGGAGATCATCGACCCGCGCGAGCTCGAACTCCCCGATGTGGGCCGGGTCGCGTTCGCCGACCCCGAGAGCGGGCACGTACGCGAAGTGCACCTTTCCCCTAAAGTACGCCGAGACTATGCCGAAGCGGCAGCACTGCAACGCGAAGGCACCAAGGCCGCGCTGCGCCGCGCCGGTGTGGCGCACCTGGTGCTGCGGACCGACAGGGACTGGGTGTTCGACGTCGCGCAGTTCGTCCTCCGCCAGCGGCGCATGACCCATCTCGCTCATCGGAGGGCACGTGCGTAGCCGGACCGCCATCGAACAGCGCGACAATGGGCCTATGCCGAGGAAGGAGGCAGGGTGACCTTTCTGTCGCCGGCGTGGTTGTGGCTGTTCGCGGTGGTGGCGCTGGTCGTGGTCGGATACGTCGTGGCGCAGTTCGCCAGGCGCCGCTACACCGTGCGCTTCACCAACCTCGCGCTGCTCGACCTGGTCGCGCCCGCGGGCCCCGGCTGGCGGCGGCACGTGGCGCCGCTGCTGTTCCTGGTCATGATGTCGCTGCTGGTCATCGGCGCGGCCAAGCCGGCCGACCAGGTGAAGGTGCCGCGCGACCGGGCCACCATCATGATCGCGCTGGACGTGTCGCTGTCCATGGACGCCGACGACGTCCAGCCCAACAGGATCAGCGCCGCCAAGGCCGCCGCCCAGGCGTTCGCCAGGGAGCTGCCCGACCGGTTCAACGTCGGCGTGGTCTCCTTCGCCCGCTCGGCCAACGTGGTCATCGCCCCCACCACCGACCACCAGGCCGTCGTGACCGCGATCGGCAACCTGACCACCCGGCCGGGCACCGCGATCGGCGAGGCGGTGTTCAACTCGCTCGACTCCGTACGCTCCTTCGACCAGCAGGCCGCCACCGACCCGCCGCCGGCCGCGATCGTGCTGCTGTCCGACGGCGACAACACCTCGGGCAGGGGCGTCAACGAGGCCATCGACGCCGCCCAGCAGGCCCGGGTGCCGGTCTCCACGATCGCGTACGGCACGCAGGAGGGCACCGTCTCCATCGACGGCCGGCCGGTGAACGTGCCGGTCAACAAGCAGACCCTGCAGTCGCTGTCCGACGGCACCAGCGGCCGGGCCTACGCCGCGGAGTCCGGCAGCGAGCTGCGTGACGTCTACGAGCAGATCGGCACCTCTCTCGGCTTCAAGCTGGTGGACCAGGAGGTCACCCAGTGGTTCATCGTGGCCGCCATCGTGGCCGGGCTGCTGGTGGCGGGCGCCGCGGTCCTGTTCGGTGCCCGCATCCCGTAACGTTTTGCCACGTGGCCCACTACTTCTCCGAGCAGCCGCGGACCGCGAGCCGGCCGGGCTCCGTCGACCTGGTGCTGCCCGACCTGCACCTGCGACTGGAGACCGACCGGGGGGTGTTCTCGCCCGAACGGGTCGATCTCGGCACCCGCGTGCTGCTGGAGAGCGTGCCGCCGCCGCCGCAGGAGGGCGACCTGCTCGACCTGGGCTGCGGCTACGGCCCGATCGCGCTGACCATGGCCTCGCGGGCGCCCGGCGCGAGCGTCTGGGCCGTCGACGTGAACCGGCGCAGCGTGGAGCTCACGGCGCGCAACGCCCAGGCCGCGCGCCTTGACAAAGTAAGGTCGCTGCATATCGACGAGGTACCCGATGACGTGAAATTTCGGGCTATCTGGTCTAATCCCGCTATCCGAATTGGCAAGCCCGCCCTGCACGAGATGCTCACCCGCTGGCTCACCCGGCTGACGCCCGACGGCGTCGCCTACCTGGTCGTACAGAAGCACCTCGGCTCCGACTCCCTGCAGCGCTGGCTCGGCGAGCAGGGCTGGCAGGCCGGCCGCGCGGCCTCCCGCGCCGCCTACCGAATCCTGAAGGTAACCCGATGAGAAGGCAGCTGCGCCCCACCGACGTCAAGCGGCTCAACCGCACCTGGCGCAGAAACACCTCGAACCGGCTGTCGCTGATCCTCGAGTCGGTCACCGGCCCGTTCAACGTCGGCTCGATCTTCCGCAGCGCCGCCGCGTTCGGCGTCGACCAGATCTGGCTCGCGGGCAACGCCACCCCGCCGACCAACCCGAAGGCGGGCAAGACGGCGCTCGGCACCGAGCGGCTGGTCACCTGGCACGAGCCGGTCCCCGCCGTCGACGCGGTGAAGGCCGCCCGGGAGGACGGCTACTCCGTGCTGGCCATCGAGCTGACCGCCGAGGCCGTGCCCCTGCACCGGGCCGACCTGGGCCGCGACGTGTGCCTGGTGGTCGGCAGCGAGGACCACGGCTGCTCCCCGGCCCTGCTCGACGCCGTCGACGGGGTCTGTTACATCCCGCAGGTCGGGCGGGTCGGCTCGTTCAACGTCTCGGTGGCGGCCGCCATCGCGCTGGCCGAGGCCCGGCGCCAGGAGTGGCAGAATCTCCCTGATTCGTAACCTTATTTTTCACCCACGGAAGGCATACTTCAGGACGTGCTCAGCCGCCGCTTCGCGTTTCTCGATCATCCGGGCCCGCTGGCCTTCGCGCATCGCGGGGGCGCCGCCGAGGGCGCCGAGAACTCCGTCGCCGCCTTCGAGCAGGCCGTCCGGCTGGGCTATCGCTATCTGGAGACCGACGCGCACGCCACGGCCGACGGCGTGCTGCTCGCCTTCCACGACCACACCCTCGACCGGGTCACCGACCGGCGCGGCCGCATCTCGGAGCTGCCCTACAGCACGGTCAGGCAGGCGCGCATCGGAGGTGTGCACGAGATCCCGCTGCTGGAGGATCTGCTCGGCAGCTGGCCGGAGATCCGCTTCAACATCGACGTGAAGGAGGCCGCCGCGATCGCGCCGCTCGCCGAGGCGGTCCGGCGCACCGTGGCCTACGAGCGGATCTGCCTGACCTCCTTCTCCGACGAGCGCCTGGTGCTGGCCAGGGCCGCGCTCGGCCGGGAGGTCTGCTCGGCGCTCGGCCCGCGCGGCGTCGCCGCGCTGCGCGCCGCCGCCTCCACCTCCGGCTACGGCCGGCTGCTGACCCGGCTCAAGCGCGCGGGCGTGCCCTGCGCGCAGGTGCCGGTGGGCTTCCGCGGCCTGCGTGTCACCACCGGCCGCCTCATCCGTACGGCGCACGCCATCGGCATGCAGGTGCACGTATGGACGATCAACGACCCCGCCCGCATGGAGCACCTCCTCGACCTCGGCGTCGACGGTGTCATGACCGACAACGTCACCGGCCTGCGTGACGTGCTGGAGCGTCGCGGCCTGTGGCATCCGGGCCGCATGGCCGCATAGGAGCGACACGACACATGCCCGTACCCGCACCCCCCGCGGCCCCCGACGACACCGCCGACTCCCCGTCGGCACGCAGGCGCGAACAGCGCGGCTGGTACGTCTACGACTGGGCCAACTCCGCCTTCTACACCACGATCATCTCGGTCTTCCTCAGCCCGTACCTCATCTCGGTCGCCAGGACCGCGGCCTGCGCCAAGGACTTCCCCTCGGTCGCGGCCGCCACCTGCTCGACCGACTTCGACAAGCTGGCCGAGGCCAACCCGGGCCTGGGCTACGTGGACGTGCTGGGCGCCGACATCAGACCGGCCGCGTTCTTCGGGCTGACGCTGACCGTGGCGGTGCTGCTGCAGATCCTCTGCCTGCCGGTCGTGGGCGCGCTGGCCGACCACACCGGGCGCAAGAAGGAGATGCTCGGCGGCTTCGCCTACGTGGGCGCGCTGGCCACCGTGGGCCTGTACTTCCTCGAGGGCGACCGCTACATGCTGGGCGGGGTGCTGTTCATCCTGGCCAACCTGGCCTACGGCTCGTCCGTGGTGGTCTACGACTCGTTCCTGCCGCAGATCTCCACCGCCGAGGAACGCGATCGCGTCTCCTCCCGCGGCTGGGCGATCGGCTACCTGGGCGGCGGCGTGCTGCTCGCGCTCAACCTGGTGCTCTACCTCAAGCACGAGAGCTTCGGGCTGGACGAGGGCATGTCGGTGCGGATCAGCATGATGTCGGCGGGCCTGTGGTGGGCCGTCTTCACGATCGTGCCCCTGCTGAGGCTGCGCAACCGGCCGGTCGCGGCCCACGAGAGCACGGCGCTGCGCTCTGTCGGCGGCAGCTTCAAGCAGCTCGGCCGTACGCTGAGCGAGCTGCGCCGCTATCCGCTGACGCTGCTGTTCCTGGTGGCCTACCTCGTCTACAACGACGGCGTGCAGACCGTGATCGGCAACAGCTCGGCCTTCGCCTCCGAGGCGCTCAAGCTGAGCAAGGAGACGCAGATCAGCGCGATCCTCATGGTGCAGTTCGTGGCGTTCCTCGGCGCGCTGCTGATGGGCTGGCTGGCCCGCCGGTTCGGCACCAAGCACACGGTGCTGGGCAGCCTGGTGGTGTGGACGGTGATCGTGCTGGCCGCGTACTTCCTGCAGGAGAAGGCGGCGCTGCAGTTCTACCTGCTGGCCTTCGCCATCTCGATCGTGCTGGGCGGCACCCAGGCGCTGTCGCGCTCGCTGTTCTCGCTGGTGATCCCGAAGGGGCGGGAGGCCGAATACTTCAGCCTGCTGCAGATCAGCGACAAGGGGTCAGCGTTCATCGGCTCCCTGACGGTGACGATCGCGATCCAGCTCACCAACAGCTACCGGATCGCCATCATCTCGATGATCATTTTCTTCGTGATCGGCTTCGTCCTGCTGGCCATGGTCAACCTGCCGAAGGCCATCCGCGACGCGGGCAACGAGGTGCCGGCGCGGATCTGACCCCTTCGCAGGGTCTTACGAGGCCGCCTCCTCGCGTCTGCCGGGGGCGGAGAGGACCATCGTGCCGGGCCCCTGAGCGGCGCCGGGTCCGCGTACGGCCCGCACCGTGTCCGCGTCGGCCCGGCCCCCGCAGTGCGGGCACGTCACGACCGGCGTGAACTGCTCGCCGCAGGAGTGCACCAGCAGCGCGGGCGGCCCGCCGGGCGGGGTCGCCCAGCGGTCGCCCCAGGCCATCAGCGTGAACAGCGCGGGCACGATGTCGCGGCCCGCCTCGGTCAGCGTGTACGCGAACCGCACCGGCCGGGCCTGATAGGGCCGCCGCTCCACCACCCCCGACTTCACCAGGCGCTCCAGCCGCCGCGTCAGCAGGTTGCGCGAGATCCCCAGATCCTCCGCGAGGTCGTCGAACCGGCGCACCCCCAGGAACAGATCCCGCAGGATCAACGGCGTCCACGGCTCACCGACCACGCCGACGGCCTGGGCGATGGAGCAGTGCATCTCCCCGAACCTGTTCATGACCCCAGCATAGTGGGTTGATAAAGTGAACTCATGACAGTTCACATTCAGGACTCACCCGCCCGCGCCTACCGCGAAGCCGGCGAGGCCAAGAACGTCAACGCGATCATGTCCACCCTGGCGCCGGACGTGGTCTTCCACTCCCCCCTCAGCGCCACGGCCACCTTCCAGGGCCACGAGCAGGTACGCGACCTGTTCACCGCGGCGCTGGGCGCCCTGTCCGGCCTGCGCTACCACACGGACGTGGGCGACGAGCGCACCCGTATGCTCGCCGCCACCGCCCGCCTGGGCCGCCAGGAGATCGAGGAGTCGGCCCTGCTGCACCTCGACGACCGGGGCCTGATCAAGGAGATCACCATGTGGATCCGGCCACTGCCGGGCCTGACCGCCATGATGGCCGCCCTCGGCCCCGCCCTGGCCAGAGCGACGGGCAGGCCAGGCCTGCCGCTGCTGGTCGGCGCGGCCACGAAGCCGTTGGCCGCGATGACGCGCCTCGGCGACCGCACCCTGGTGCCCCTGCTCGCCAAGCGAGAGCACCGCTCTTGACATCAACGCTCCAAAGAGAGAGCATTGCTCACATAAGAGAGCAATGCCCTTCCCCTTGGAGTGACCATGAACGCCCGGCTGACCTCTGCGGCCTTCGCCGCCGGCGGTGTGCTGTTCCTCATCTACCCGGCCGTGCGGCCCTCCGGCGACGACGCGGCCGCCATGGCGTCGGGCGCGTGGGTGTCCGGCCACCTGGCGGCCATGATCGGCTTCATCCTCACCGGGCTGGCCGTCCTGGGGCTGCACCAGGTGCTGGGCGACCGGCTGTCGCTGCGGGCGGCGGCGGTGACATGGGTCGGCGCCGGCCTCACCCTGCCCTACTACGGCGCCGAGGACTTCGGGCTGAACGTCATCGCCCGCCGGTCGCTGCGCGACCACGCGCCGGCGCTGATGGAACTGGCCGAGGAGTTCCGGTACGGGCCGGTGGCGATGACCATGTTCGCCGCCGGGCTCGCGCTGCTGGGCGTGGGGGCGGTCATGGCGGCGGTGGCCGTGTGGCGGTCCGGCACCCTGGCCAGATGGAGCGGGGTGCCGTTCGCGGTGGGGTTCGCGCTGTTCATCCCGCAGTTCTTCGCGCCGTACTCGCTGCGGATCGCGCACGGCGCGCTGATCGCCGTCGGCGGCCTCTGGCCGGCCGTCGAGCTGTGGCGCGCACGCTCCACGGCACCGAGCTCACCCATCGGCGAAGAGCGCTATATCGGGTAAAAGGCGCTAGGAGGGCAGCAGCAGCGCCGGGTGGCCGATGACGCGTTCGATCACCACGCCGGCCGCGCCGAGCACCGCGGCGTTGCCCGCCAGCTCCGAGGCGACCACCGGCGGCACGGCGGTGCGCAGCGAGCCGCTCCCCTCCCCCAGCGCGGCCTCGACCGCCGGGCGGATCCAGGAGGCCAGTGGCGAGAAGATGCCGCCGAGGACGATCGCGCCGGGGTCGACCAGGTTGACGGCCGAGGCGAGGGTGGCGCCGAGTGCCCGGCCCGCCCCGTCGAGCGCGGCCAGCGCCCGCTGGTCCGAGTGTTCCAGCAGGTCGAGGAGCGCCCTGATCGGGCCGTCCGGCTTGGCCGCCGTGGTGGCGGTGACGGCGGGCAGCCCGGCGGCGCGCAGGATGGCGTCCTGGCCGGCGAACTGCTCCAGGCAGCCGCGCCCGCCGCAGGTGCACGGCGCGCCGCCCGGCTCCACGACGAGGTGGCCGAGCTCGCCGGCGAACCCGTGCGCGCCGCGCAGCACCTGACCGTCCATGACGATGCCGGCGCCGATCCCGATCTCGCCCGAGACGTGGATGAAGCCGCCGTGCCGCGCGCCGTCGCCGAACCACAGCTCCGCCAGCGCGGCCAGGTTGGCCTCGTTGTCGTGGGTGGCCGGGATCGGCAGGTCGGGCAGCGCGTCGCGGAGCAGGGTGCTGACCGGGACGTCGGTCCAGCCGAGGTTCGGGGCGCGGCGGACCAGGCCGTTCTCCCGGTCGAGCAGGCCGGGGACGGCGACCGTCGCGCCCGCCACCAGCAGGCCCTGCCCGGCGGCCGCGGCGACGGCCTCGGCGGCCAGCCGCCCCAGCGAGGAGATCACCGCCTCGGGCGGACGCCCCCGGTTGTCGAAGGTCACGAGCTGGTGGTAGCGGGTGCGCCGGCCCAGGTCCAGTACGCACGCGGCGAGGTAGTCGACGTTGATCTCCAGCCCGAGCGCGGCGGCGCCGTCGCCGTTGACCGAGACGGCGATCCCGGGCCGGCCGCGCTCGCCGCCCTGGACCAGCGCGCCGTCCTGGACCAGACCGGCGCTTTCGAGCACCGCGAGCAGGTTGGAGACGGTGGTCTTGGTGAACCCGGTCTGCTCGGCGAGCCGGGCACGGGTGACCGGCTGGCAGTGTACGACCTGCTCCAGCACCACGGCGAGATTGCGTTCGCGCATGGTGGCGTGCCGGAGCGGCCCTCCCCTGGGTTTTGTCACAATCTAAGACTAATGGGTCTTCCTGGCGATTCGCCGGTCTGTTAGGCTATTTAATCCATACAGTTTACTAATATGGAGTCCTGGTGACAGAGGCACTGGTGGCCGGGGTCGACTCCTCGACTCAGTCGACCAAGATCGTGCTGTGCCGGGCCGGCGACGGCACAGTGGTCGACGAGTTCGCGGCCCCGCATCCCGACGGCACGGAGTGCCATCCCCACCATTGGGAGAGCGCGCTCGACAAGGGACGGCACCTGCTGGAGCGGGCCGCCGCCGTCGCGGTGGCGGCCCAGCAGCACGGCATGGTCGCGCTCGACGGCTCCGGCGAGGTGGTCCGGCCCGCCCTGCTGTGGAACGACACCCGCTCGGCTCCCCAGGCCACCCGGCTGACCGCCGAGCTGGGCGGTCCGGCCCGGTGGGCCGAGCTGACCGGCAGCGTGCCCGTGGCCTCGTTCACGGTCACCAAGCTCCGCTGGCTGGCCGAGCACGAGCCGGAGCTGGCCGCCCGCACCGCGGCCGTGCTGCTCCCCCACGACTGGCTGACCTGGCGGCTGGGCGAGCGCCGCGCGCTCACCACCGACCGGGGCGACGCCTCGGGCACCGGATACTGGTCGCCGGCGACGGGAGAGTACCTGCCCGAGTTCGTGTCGGCCGCGATCGGGCACGAGGTCGAGCTGCCCCGCGTGGCCGGGCCGAACGAGATCGTCGGCCACCTGCCGGGCGGCGCCGCGATCGGGCCCGGCACCGGCGACAACATGGGCGCGGCGCTCGGGCTCGGGCTGCGGCCCGGCGACGTCGCGGTGTCCATCGGGACCTCGGGCACGGTGTTCGCGGTGAGCGAGGTGCCCGCCGCCGACGAGTCGGGGATGGTCGCCGGGTTCGCGGACGCGACCGGGCGGTTCATGCCGCTGCTGGCCACGCTCAACGCGGCCAGGATCCTCTCCTCGGCGGCCTCGATGATCGGCTGCTCGCTGGCGGAGCTGTCGGAGCTCGCCCTGGCCGCCCCGCCGGGCGCCGGCGGCCTCACGCTGCTGCCCTACCTCGACGGCGAGCGCACCCCGAATCGGCCGGACGCCTCGGGCACGCTCACCGGCCTGACCACGCGCAACGCCACGCGCGAGAACCTGGCGCGAGCGGCGGTCGAGGGGCTGCTGTCCTCCCTCGCCGACGCCATCGACCACCTGACCGCGCAGGGCGTACGACCGCGCCGCGTGCTGCTGATCGGCGGCGGCGCGAAGTCCGAGGCGGTGCGCCGCATCGCCCCCCAGATCTTCGGCAAGCCCGTCGCCGTCCCCGAGCCGGCCGAATACGTGGCGCTCGGCGCCGCCCGCCAGGCCGCCTGGGCGCTGGCCGGCACGCCCGAGCCGCCCGTCTGGACGGCCCAGCCGGTCCAGGAGTACGACGGGCCGCCCACTCCCCATGTCCGTGACCAGTACGCCGAGCTGCGCGACCGTACGGCCGGCTGGCAGCACCACCGAGAGGATCGATCATGAGCGTAGACCCCTACACGCCCACCCCCGAGGACCGTTTCTCCTTCGGCATCTGGACCGTCGGCTGGGCGGGAGTCGACGTGTTCGGACCGGCGACCAGGGCGCCCATGCCCGCCGACCGGGCCGTGCGCAAGCTCGCCGAGATCGGCGCGTACGGCGTGAACTTCCACGACAACGACGTGTTCGACTTCGACGGCCATGACCGGGACGAACGGGTCGGCGCGTTCCGCAAGGCGCTGGAGGAGACGGGCCTGGTGGTCACCACGGCGACCACCAACCTGTTCTCGCACCCGATCTTCAAGGACGGCGGCTTCACCTCCAACGACCGCGACGTGCGCCGCTTCGCGCTGCGCAAGGTGATGGACAACATCGACCTGGCCGCCGAGCTGGGCGCGCAGGTGTACGTGTGCTGGGGAGGCAGGGAAGGCGCGGAGAGCGGCGCGGCCAAGGACGTCCAGGCCGCGCTCGACCGCTACAAGGAAGCCTTCGACGTGCTCGGCTCGTACGTGCTGGAGCACAACTACGACCTCAAGTTCGCGATCGAGCCCAAGCCCAACGAGCCGCGGGGCGACATCCTGCTGCCCACCATCGGCCACGCGCTGGCGTTCATCAACGAGCTGGAGCACCCGGAACTGGTCGGGCTCAACCCCGAGGTGGGCCACGAGGAGATGGCCGGGCTCAACTACGCGCACGGCATCGCGCAGGCGCTGTGGCACGGCAAGCTGTTCCACATCGACCTGAACGGGCAGAACGGCCCGCGCTACGACCAGGACTTCCGCTTCGGCGCCGGTAACGCCCGGGGCGCCTTCTGGACCGTCGACGTCCTGGAGTCCAACGGCTTCTCCGGCCCCATCCACTTCGACTTCAAGCCGCCGCGCACCGAGGACGACGAGGGCGTGTGGGTCTCGGCGGCGGCGTGCATGCGCAACTACCTGATCCTGCGGGAGAAGGTGCGGGCCTTCCGCGCCGACCCCGAGGTGCGGGAGGCGCTGGCGGCGGCCCGGCTCGACGAGCTGGCCGTGCCGACGCTCGCCGACGGGGAGAGCTGGCGCGACGTGCGCTCCTTCACCCCCGACATCGACGCGCTGGCCGCCCGCGGCGCCGCGTTCGAGCACCTGGACCAGCTGGCCATCGAGCACTTGTACGGCGTGCGCTAGGCCCGCTCGCCTAGCTTGTCCCCCGCCGGCGGGCGCTTGTCCCCCGGCGGGGTCTGGTCACTTCTGCCCCTGGATTACAGGGAGCGAGCATAGGCCACCTTGCGGTCAGGCCGATTCGCCGACTGTCTCAGAAATGACCATGGCTCTCACGTGGCCCGGAGCGCCGAAACGCCGACGGAAGCCCGGTTGCGGGCAACTCCTCGGGGAGGAAGCGATTGGATCACCCCGCAGGGGGGAATCCCATCACGGTACCAAGCGTTACACACCGTGGGAGACAGACCCCTCACGATGGGGGCCCTGTAGGAGGCATTTAAACATGGGCGAGCGCGCGCTTCGTGGCACCCGGCTCGGGGCAACCAGCTACGAGAACGACCGTAACACGGATCTGGCC
This sequence comes from Nonomuraea aurantiaca, assembly GCF_020215705.1. Lineage (GTDB taxonomy): Bacteria > Actinomycetota > Actinomycetes > Streptosporangiales > Streptosporangiaceae > Nonomuraea > Nonomuraea aurantiaca. Next base: position 213,465 of record NZ_JAIWNB010000004.1, read on the forward strand.
CCGCGCCAGGACGTGTCCTACACCTGTCCCAAGGGCCATCGCTTCGAGGTTCCGCTTGCCGCCGAGGCCGAGATTCCCGCGACCTGGGAGTGCCGCATGTGCGGCGCTACCGCGGTTCGGGTCGACGGCGAGCAGCCGGAGTCGAAGAAGACGAAGCCCCCGCGGACGCACTGGGACATGCTCCTGGAGCGACGGTCCATCGAGGACCTGGAAGAGGTGCTCAACGAGAGGCTGGCGGTCCTGCGGGCCCAGCGTCGAAAGAGCGCCTGACACCTTCTCACGGTGAAAGCCCCCGGACATCTTGTCCGGGGGCTTCGCATTGCTCGCGAGCGGTCGGCCGCGCCGTCAGGGCGGCTCGCGGTCAGGAGGGCTCACCGTCAGGAGGGTTCACCGTCAGGAGGGCTCACCGTCAGGAGGGCTCACCGTCAGGAGGGCTCGCGGTCTTCCTTGATCACTTCGCCGTGCACCACACCGGCGCCGCGGGCGTTGCCCCGCCCGGTGACGTGGCCGTCGACGGGCCCGCCGCCCGGCGTCGGGAAGAGGTGCGCGTACGGCGAGGCCGCCGCCATCCGCTTGACCCGGCGGTCGAAGAACCAGGACACCAGGCGCCGCATCGCCGGCCGCGCGACCGGCAGCACGCACAGGAACCCGAGGATGTCGCTCAGGAACCCCGGCGTCAGCAGCAGCGCGCCGCCCACCAGGATCAGGCCGCCGTCGGCGAGCTCCTTGTCGGGCATCCGGCCGGACTGCAGCGCGTCCTGCAGGGCCCGCCACGCCCTGCGCCCCTCACGCCGCACCAGCCACGCGCCCAGCAGGCTGTCGGCGATGAGCAGGGCCACGGTCGTCCAGCCGCCGATCACCGAGCCGACCTGGATCAGCAGCCAGATCTCCAGCACCGGGACGATCAGGAAGGCCAGGAAAAGCAGGAGCCGCATCGTCTTCCCCAATCCGCACCCGCGAGGTATCTACGCGACGTATCTGAAGGCGTACCTAAAGGACCGTGTACACAAGGAACAACGCCCGGCGCGCCCGAACCGTTCCGCCGCTACCTGAGGGTGGCCACAGGTTCTCAGCCGCGCTTGCCGCGCAGCCGGGCGGGCAGGCCGGACAGTCCCCAGACGGCGATGCGCCAGAACGACTCGGCCATGACGCGGCTGCTCATCTTGCTCGTGCCGACGGTCCGCTCCACGAACGTGATCGGCACCTCCACCACCCGCAGGCCGTGCCTGGTCGTGCGCAGGGTGAGGTCGACCTGGAAGCAGTAGCCCTGCGACTCGACGTCGGCCAGCCCGATCTTCTCCAGCGTCGCGGCGCGGTAGACGCGGAACCCGGCGGTCGCGTCGCGCACCGACATGCCGAGCATGAGCCGCGTGTAGATGTTGGCGCCCCTGGACAGGAGCTCGCGGGAGACGGGCCAGTTGACCACCTTGCCGCCGGGCACCCAGCGCGACCCGATCGACAGGTCGGCGCCGTCGGAGACCGCCTTCAGCAGCTTGTGCAGCTCTTCGGGCTGGTGCGAGCCGTCGGCGTCCATCTCCACCAGCACGTTGTAGCCCTCGTCGAGGCCCCAGCGGAAGGCGGCGATGTAGGCGGCGCCCAGCCCTTCCTTGCCCGCCCGGTGCAGGACGTGGATGTGGTCGTCCTTGCCGGCCAGCTCGTCGGCGATCTCACCGGTGCCGTCGGGGCTGTTGTCGTCGACCACCAGCACGTGGGCCTCAGGCAGGGCGGTCCGCGCCCGCTCGGTGATCAGCGGCAGGTTGTCGCGCTCGTTGTAGGTCGGTATGACGATGAGTATCCGGCCAAGAGTCTCCATGATCAGTCATTCCTCACCGGTCGCCTTGCGCCTGACACGCCACGCGGCGACCCCGGCGGCCGCCACTCCCATCAACGCCAGCGCCCACTCTGGCAACGCGCCGATCTGGGTCGCGACCGTCGCCTGGGTGCGCACGGGCACCTTCACCACGTTCATGTCCGCGACGAGCTCGCGGGTCTGCCAGGAGACCTTACCGTCAGGTGTCACGTACGCCGAGATGCCGGTGGTGGCCGCCGTCACGACCGCCCTGTTGTGCTCGACGGCCCGCAGCTTCGACATCGCGAGCTGCTGCGGCGGCAGGTTGGACTCGGCGTAGGTGGCGTTGTTGGTCTGCACCACCAGCGGCGTGGCCCCGGTCTTGACGGTCCCGCGCACGGTGCCGTCGTAGGCCACCTCGTAGCAGTTGACCGCGCCGATCGTCACCGGGCCCATCTTCAGGTCGCCCGGCTTGGTGCCCGGGACCGACTGCCGGCCCACCAGACCGGCCCGCTCCCACAGGGCCAGCACGAGCTCCTTGAAGGGTGTGTACTCGCCGAACGGCACCAGCTGCTGCTTGTCGTAGTAGGCGCCGGGACCGGTCACCGGGTCCCAGACCAGGCTTCTGGTCGCGCGGTTCTCCTCGCCGATGGCCACGACCGCGCCGACCAGCGTGGGCACCCCGACGTCCTTCACGGAGTCGTCGATGATCTGGCGGGCGGTCTCGTCCCGGTAGGGGTCGATGTCGGTGGAGTTCTCCGGGAGGACGACGATGTCGGGCTTGGCAAGTTTCCCGTCTCGTACGGCCTGCGCCAGCTTTTTGGTCTCGTTGGCATGATTTTTCAGGACAACGGCGGGTTCGTCGCCCATGACGTACATGCCGCGGCCCGGCACGTTGCCCTGCACGATGCCGACGTTGACCGTCCGTCCCTCGTCGCCCGGCCGCGGCACGGCCAGGGTCAGCAGGGGCACGGCCAGAGCGAGCGCCAGCGGGACGAGCCGCCCGGCGACACCCCGGCCGTCGGCGGGCCACCGCAGCAGCGTGTACGCGATCAGCGCCCCGCACAGCGCGACGGCGAAGGACACGAGCGGCGCCCCGCCCAGCGCGGCGTACTCGGTGAACAGCGACTCGCCCTGGCTGAACGCCAGCCGCGCCCAGGGGAAGCCGCCGATGGGGAACAGTCCGCGCGCCCACTCCATGGCCACCCAGAGCCCGCCGAACCACAGCGGCCACAGCCGCAGGCGGAACACCAGCGCGGCCAGGGCGGCCATCACGGCGTAGAACAGGCTCTCGACACCGACCAGCATCACCCAGACGTCGTCGCCGATCGTGCGTACCCAGGCCAGGGTCGGGAACAGGAACACGGCGGCGGCCAGGTAGCCGAGCCAGGCGGCGCGCCGGGGGCGCGTGCGGTAGAGGGCGGCGACGATCAGCGTGACGCCGAGCGGCGCGGCAAGCCACCAGTCGATGGGCGGAAAGGCGAGGCACAGCAGCCCCCCACCGGCCACGGCGGCGGCCACCCGGGCCATGAGCACCCGCCCAGGCTCCCGCCCCACGGAAGCGGACGTACCGGACGGAGGCGCGGGCGCATCCGCAGCGGAAACAGGAGCTTCCGCCGGAGGCGCGGGCGGAGCGGGCGGGCCGGATTCGGGCGTGGGCGAGTCAGGGGTGTGCGGAGTCCCGCCGCCAGTGGGCGGTGGGCCCGTCTTGTCCTGCACCACGCGGGATTCTCCTCGCCGTTCGCACGCCTGCTTGCGAAAACGCTACCGCCCCCGGACGGCGATTCGGCCCTCGCGGCACCCGGTGATCCGCAAATAGGGGTCCCAGGCGCTGGACGTCCCAGGATAGGGGTCGGCGCGGACGGGCGAGGAGCGGCAGGGTGATCCCGTGACCTGACGGGACCACCCGGCGCTGATGGCGATCCTGCGCACGAGAGGGAAGAGGGCCCGGAAACCCTTCGGACCGGACCCGTCTCGTCGGCGGCGAGCGCGGAATTCCGTTGTCTACTGGGCTCCCGGGCCCGTCCCGGGTCCAACCCCCCGCCCGGTTGGGGTGCCCCGACTCGACGGACCGACGGCCCTGCACCTGGCTGTGTGGACGGAGTCACGCTCCGTCACGGACGCAGGATCCGACGATGTCAGAGACGGCCAACCGGCCAAGTCCCGTGCTGGACTGCGCAGCAAACTACCGACTCCACCTCAGATGTCAACCGTGTCCCGATCAGCAGAAACATCAAGTTTCCGCAGGTAGGACATGCTTGCGTTGTCGCATTAAAGCGATCTAATGCCCATTTGTCGGCCCGGACGCGCGGCTTGGCAAGCCGCCCAGCGCCCCCGACAGGAGGGCTGACAGCGGCCGCTCGTGGACGACGCCGAGCCGCTGGGTGGCCCGGGTAAGAGCGACATATAGGTCACTCAGGCCGCGCGGCGACTGCGAGGCTATCAGGTCCGGCTCGGCCACGATGACCGAATCGAACTCCAGCCCCTTCGCATCGGTCACCCCGAGCACGGCCACGGGGGCGTCGAGCGCCACGGTGCCCCGGGTGGCGCGGGAGGAGACCACGGCGGCCCCCTCCACCGTGTCGGAGATCACCTTGCCGAGCTCGCCGAGCAGCGCGTCGGGGACGACCACGGCGACCTTGCCGCCCTCCCCGACCTCGGCCTTGACCAGTTCGGGCAGCTGGGACAGCGGCGCCAACCAGGGCTCGGCACCGGTGTCGCGGACCGAGGCGGGCGCCTCGAGCGCCGGGTCGATGGTGGCCAGCACGCGGGCGGCGACCGCCATGAGCTCCACCGGCGTGCGGTAGTTGACGGTGAGCCGCTCCTGGCGCCAGCGCCCCGCCACGTACGGGTCGAGCACCTGGTTCCACGAGCGGGCCCCGGCCATCGAGCCGGTCTGCGCGATGTCGCCGACGATCGTCATCGACCGGGTGGGCACCCGCCGCATGATCACCCGCCAGGCCATGGCCGACAGCTCCTGCGCCTCGTCCACGATCACGTGGCCGTAGGCCCAGGCGCGGTCGGCGGCGGCCCGCTCGGCGGTGGTGAGGTAGGGACCCTCGCCGCGCTGGCGTTCGGCCAGGCGCTCGGCCTCCATGACGTCGGACAGGCCCGTCAGTTCGAGCACCTCGCGGGCGTAGGCGAGCTCGGCCTCGCGCTCGTGCTCCGCCGCCTGCCGGGCCGCGGCGAGCTCCTCCTCGGCCTGCAGGGCGCTGGCGCGCAGCACCTGCTCGTCGATCTCGCCGAGCAGCTCGGCCGCCTCGTCGAGCAGCGGCACGTCGGACTCGGTCCACTCCCCTCCCTCCCGCCGCAGCAGCGCGCGCTCCTGCGGGGTCAGGGCCGCCGCGGCGTAGTCGAGCCGCTCTGGCGAGCCGTACAGGCCGAGGAGCAGGCGCTGCGGGGTCAGGTACGGCCACAGCCTGTTCAGGGCGGTCTTGACCGGTTGCTCGGTGCGCAGCTCCTCACGCAGGTCGGCCAGCTCGTCGTCGTCGATGAGACCCTTGCCGAGCTTCTTGGCCGCCTGCCTGGCCAGGGCGTTGAGCAGCGACCTGACGAACACCGCGCGCGCCTGGTTGTGGGCCCGGCGCGATCGGGTGGCCTTGTTCTTGGCCGATTCGAGCATGTTGCGGTCGATGGTGAGGGCGTAGCGGCCCAGGTTCAGCTCGACGGGCTTGCGGGGCACCCGCTGCCGGTCGCGTACGGCCCGCTCGATCACCTCCGCCATGCGGAGGTCGCCCTTGACCGCGGCCACCTCCGGCCGGTCCCTGGCGGTGGCCGTCAGACCGGGGTAGAGCTCGCCGACCGTCGACAGCAGCACGTCGGTCTCGCCCAGCGAGGGCAGCACCTGCTCGATGTAGCGCAGGAAGGTGAGGTTGGGGCCGAGGATCAGCACCCCGCGGCGTTCGAGGCGCTCCCTGTGGGTGTAGAGGAGGTACGCGGCGCGGTGCAGGGCCACGACGGTCTTACCGGTGCCAGGACCGCCCTGGACGACCAGCACGCCGTTGAGGTCGGCGCGGATGACGCGGTCCTGCTCGGCCTGGATGGTGGCGACGATGTCGCGCATCCGGCCGGTGCGCCGCTCGTCGAGGGCGGCCAGCAGCGCGGCCTCGCCGTTGAGCGTGGCGCGGTCCTCGTCGGTCAGCGTGTCGAAGTCGAGCAGGTCGTCGTCGACGCCGATGACCACGCGGCCCTTGGTCTGCAGGTGCCGCCTTCTGGTGAGGCCCATGGGCGCGGCCGGGGTGGCGCGGTAGAACGGCTGGGCCACGGGCGCGCGCCAGTCGATGAGCAGCCGCTCCTGCTCGTCGTCGGTGAGGCCGAGCTTGCCGATGTAGAGCCTGCCCTCGTCGACGTGATCGAGCCGGCCGAACACCAGCCCGCGCTCCACCGCCCAGAGCCGGGCCAGCCGGGCGGCGTACATGCCGGCGAACGTGTCGCGCTCCGACCTGTTCTGTTGGGTACCGACGGCGCCGGCGCCGAGCACCTCCTTCAGCTGGCTCTGGGTGCGTTCACGCAACGCGTCGAGGCGGGCATAGAGGCGGGCGACGTACTCCTGCTCCCTTGCGAGCTCTGTTTGACGAGTTGCCGCCTGACCATTATTGTTGTTAATGGGACACTCCGGGCCATTCTGCTTGTTGTTACAACAAATGACGACATTAGCATGCCTGTTGAGGCACTCCCATCTTCCCGCGCGACATCCCGGCCCGCATCCGGTCACGGCTTGGTTTCACCCCTTGACCGAAACCCGCCGGGCCTCTTAGGTTCGCATCAAGTTAGGAAAGTTTCCTAACTTCGGGTCAAGGGGTGGAAGTTGAGCGGTCCGGTACCAGGAACTCCCAGTCTGCTACGCGCCATCAACGATCGCGCGGCGTTGCAGGCCCTCCTGGAGCGCGGCCCGCTGACCCGTCCCGAGATCGGCACCCTGACCGGCCTGTCGAAGCCGACGGCCTCGCAGCTGCTGTCCCGTCTCCAGGAGGCGGGCCTGGTGGTGCTCGACGGCATCAGGGAGGGGCTGCCCGGCCGGACCGCGGAGGTCTACCGGATCAACCCGGCGGCGGCCTACGTGGGCGCGCTGGACGTCACCCCCGCCCGGATCGAGGCCAGGGTCGCCGACATCACCGGCACCACCGTGGGCTCGTACACGCTGCCCACCCCGCGCCGGCCGGGCGGCGAGCTGGTCGCCAGGCTGCGCGCGGCGCTCGACGGCGCGGGCTCCCCCGGCCCGCTGCGCCGGGTGGTGATCGGCGTGCAGGCGGCGATCGACCCGTCCACCGGCCGGCTCGGCTACGCCACCGCCAAGGACATGCCGGGCTGGCAGATCGGCGACCTGGTGCCGACCCTCGCCGAGGGGCTCGGCGTGCCGGTGTCGGTGGAGAACAACGTCAACCTGGTCGCGCTGGCCGAGATGGCGCACGGAGCCGCCCGCGGCGACTCCGACTTCGTGCTGCTGTGGGCCGACGAGGGCATCGGCTCGGCCATCGTGCTGGGCGGGCGGATGCACCGGGGCGCCACCGGCGGCGCGGGCGAGGTCGGCTACATGCCGACCCCGGGCGCGCCGACGGCCCGCGAGGCGGGACGCTACGCCAACCACGGCTACCAGGCGCTCACCGGCGGCCCCGCCGTGCTGAAGCTGCTGCGCTCGTACGGCGTGCGCGGCACGGACTTCCGCCAGGCCATCGCGAACGCGGTGCGCGCGGCGGACGACCACCAGACGGGCCAGAAGGCCGACGACGCGAGAGCGGGGCTGCGCGACATCGCCGCGCGGCTGGCGGTCGGCCTGGCCGCCATCACCTCCGTCATCGATCCCGGGCTCATCGTGCTGACCGGCGGCGTGGTGCTGTCGGGCGGCGAACCCCTGCGCGAGCTGGTCGAGCACGAGCTGCACGCGCTGACCATCCCGCGGCCCCGGCTGCGCCTGTCGTCCGTCGAAGGCAACCCCGTCCTCGCCGGCGCGCTCGACCTCGCCCTCGACCTCGTCCGCGACGAGGTCTTCGGCTCCACGGTCCCGACCCCCTGAGCTACACGACCACATGAGTGTTCAACGTCATGAGTAACGTCATGAGGAGGCACCCCCCGTGCGCTTCGTCCCCCTGGCGGCCGCAGGGCTCGCCGTCCTGACTCTGGCCGCGTGTACCGCGGGCAAAGAGGGCGGTCCCGCTCTCGGCTCCCAGTCCAAGCCCAGCGGCACCGCGCCGACCGCGCTGCCGGCCGCCTCCATAGAGCTGTGGCACGGGTTCTCGGCGGACTCGGAGGTGAAGGCGTTCACCGACGCCATCGCCGGGTTCAATCAGAAATATCCGCAGATCAAGGTCAAGCTGGTCAAGGGCGTACAGGACGAGCAGATCACCCAGGCCGTACGCGGTGGCCGCCCGCCGGACGTGGCCTCGTCCTTCACCACCGACTCGGTGGCGACCTGGTGCAAGAGCGGCGTGTTCCAGGACCTCAACCCGGTGATCAAGCAGGACGGCGTCGACCTGTCGGGCCTGCCGCCGGTCGTGAACGACTACACGCAGTACGAGGGCAAGCGGTGCGTGATGCCGCTGCTGACCGACGCGTACGGCCTCTACTACAACAAGGCCCTGATGAAGGGCAAGCAGCCGCCCAAGACCCTGTCGGAGCTGACCAAGCTGGCCAAGGAGCTGACGGTCCGCGACCCCGACGGCACCATCAAGGTCGCCGGCTTCATCCCCAGCGGCCAGTACTACGAGAACACCGCGGGTCACTGGAGCGCGATGGTCGGCGCCAAGTGGACCAACCCCGACGGCACCTCGGCGATCGGCTCCGACCCCGCCTGGAAGACCCTGCTGAACTGGCAGAAGGAGCTCATCGACTGGTACGGCTACGCCAACCTGGACAAGTTCCGCAAGAGCCTGGGTGACGAGTTCTCCGGCAAGCACCCCTTCTACCAGGGCAAGGTCGCCATGGGCATCGACGGCGAGTGGCGGGTGGCCATGATCGCCAACGAGGCGCCGAAGCTGGACTACGGCACCGCCCCCATGCCGGTCGACGACGCCAAGCCCGACCTGTACGGCAGCGGCTTCACCGCGGGCACCGTGATCGGCGTGCCGAAGGGCGCCAAGAACCCCGAGGCCGCCTGGGCGCTGGTGAAATACCTGACCACCGACACCGGCGCGCTGGTCACGCTGGCCAACGCGATCCGCAACGTGCCGACGACCAAGGCCGCGCTGGAGTCGCCCGAGCTGAAGAAGGACGAGCACTTCCAGACCTTCCTCGACATCTTCGCCAACCCGAAGACGAGCACGATCCCGGCGCACGTCAACAGCGTGTTCAACCAGGAGGCGCTGCAGGGGTTCGTCACCTCGTGGGAGAAGGGCTCGGTCAAGGACCTGGACGCGGGGCTGAAGGGCGTGGACAAGACCATCGACGCCAAGTTCAAGCTGTCGGGCGGCTGAGGTGGCGGCCGTACCGCTCAGGCGCCGGGAGGGGTTCCGTGCCCTGCTGTGGCTGTCGCCGTGGCTGGTGGGCTTCGGGGTGTTCTTCGCCTACCCGCTGCTGGCGACCGTCTACTTCTCTTTCTTCAACTACGACCTGTTCTCGCTGAAGTTCAACGGCCTGGCCAACTACCGCTACTTCCTGCAGGACGAGCGGGCCTGGCTCTCGATCGGCAACACGGCCTGGCTGGTGGTCGTCATGGTGCCCGCCCAGGTGCTGTTCGCCCTGGGCGTGGCGCAGCTGGTCACCAAGCTGAAGTCCGGCGTGGGGTTCTTCCGCACGCTGTTCTACCTGCCGTCGCTGGTGCCGGTGACGGCGGGGACGGTGGCGTTCGTCTTCCTGCTGAACCCGGCCACCGGGCCGGTCAACCGGATCCTCGCGCTGGCAGGGATCTCCGGGCCCGACTGGTTCGGCGACAAGGACTGGTCGAAGCCGGGGCTGACCTTGCTGGCCATGTGGGGCGTCGGCAACGTCATGGTGATCTTCCTGGCGGCGCTGCTGGACGTGCCCAAGCATCTGTACGAGGCGGCCGCCATCGACGGCGCCGGGGCGTGGCGGCAGTTCCGCAGCATCACGCTGCCGACGATCCGTCCCGTGCTGATGTTCTCGGCGGTGACGGGGGTCATTTACACGCTGCAGTACTTCACCCAGGCGATGATCGCCTCCCGGGTCGCGGCGGGGGTCACCGACGCGCCGGGCACCTCGTTCGTGCCCGGCTATCCGGAGATGTCGACGCTGACGCTGCCGCAGTGGCTGTTCCAGACGGGCTTCCGCGACTACGCGATGGGCTACGCCTGCGTGCTGGCGCTGGTGCTGTTCGCGGCGTCGATGGTGTTCACGCTGGTCCTGCTGCGCCAGTTCCGCGGGTTCGAGGAGGTGGCCGAATGACCGCCACGCTGGTGGCGCCCCCCTCGCGGGCCGCCGGGCGGCGCGCCCGGGCGCGGAATGGCCGTACCAGGAGGGTGCTGTACTGGATCGCCACGCACGCGGCGGCCCTCGCGCTGGGGATCGCGTTCATCGGGCCGCTGGTCTTCGTCCTGCTGACGGCGGTGATGAGCGACAACCAGACGCTCACCGACGAGCTGTGGCCGCACAGCTGGAACTGGGGCAACTTCGGCGAGGTGTTCGCCAAGTCGCCGATCCTGCTGTGGCTGCGCAACACGATGATCTACGCGCTGACCGGCACGCTGTTCACGCTGGTGTCGTCGATCCCGGTGGCCTACGCGCTGGCCCGGTTCCGCTTTCCCGGGCGCAGGCTGGCGTTCCTGCTGGTCATTACCATGATGATGCTGCCGCCCCAGGTGGTCGCGGTGCCGATCTATCTGATCTGGGCGCGGCTGGACCTGACCGGGACGCTGCTGCCGCTGATCCTGCCGATGCTGCTCGGGGACGCGTTCTCGATTTTCCTGCTGCGGCAGTTCCTGCTCTCGATCCCGCGCGAGTACACCGACGCGGCGCGGGTGGACGGCTGCACCGACTTCAGGACGCTCATCCGGGTGATCCTGCCGATGGCCAGGCCGGGCATCGCGGCGGTGGCGCTGTTCCAGTTCTTCTATTGCTGGAACGATTACTACGGGCCGCTGCTGTACGCCTCCACCAACCTCGACAGCTGGACCCTGTCGGTGGGGCTGGCCTCGTTCAAGGCGCTGCACAGCGTGCAGTGGAACCTGACCATGGCGGCGACGCTGCTCGTCATGGCACCGGTGATCATCGTGTTCTTCTTCGCCCAGAAGGTCTTCATCGAGGGCGTGACATTGACAGGAGTGAAGGGTTGAAACTGGCCGTGGTGGGGGGCGGCTCGACGTACACGCCCGAGCTGATCGACGGGTTCGCGCGGCTCCGCGACGAGCTGCCGGTCACGGAAATCGCACTCATAGATCCCGATTTATCGCGACTTGAGGTGGTTTCTGGGATGGCGCGCCGCATGCTGGCACATGCCGGACATCCGGCCCGGGTGCTGGCCACCTCCTCCGTCGAGGAGGGGGTCTCGGGGGCCCAGGTCGTGCTGTTCCAGCTGCGCGTGGGCGGGCAGGCGGCGCGCGACGTGGATGAGACGCTGCCGCTGCGCTGCGGCTGCGTGGGGCAGGAGACGACCGGCGCGGGCGGGCTGGCCAAGGCGCTGCGCACGGTGCCGGTCGTGCTGGAGATCGCCGAGAAGGTGCGTACGCACGCGCCGGAGGCCTGGATCGTCGACTTCACCAACCCGGTCGGCATCGTCACCCGCGCGCTCCTGGACGCCGGGCACCGGGCGATCGGGCTGTGCAACGTGGCGATCGGCTTCCAGCGCCACGTCGCCGCCCTCCTGGGCGTGCCGCCGTCGCGGATCTCGCTCGGCCACGTGGGGCTGAATCACCTGACCTGGGTACGGGCCGTGTACCTGGACGGCGAGGACGTGCTGCCGTCGCTACTGGCCGAGCGCGCGGAGGCGCTGGCCGACGGCCTGGCGCTGCGCCCCGAGCTGCTCCGCCGGCTCGGTGTGGTGCCGTCGTACTATTTGCGCTATTTCTACGATCACGACGCGGTGGTGGAGGAGCAGCGGGCCAAGCCGTCGCGCGCGGCCGAGGTCGCGGCGATGGAGACGAAGCTGCTGGAGATGTACGCCGACCCGTCGGTCGTCGAGAAGCCGGCGCTGCTGGGCGAGCGCGGCGGCGCCTACTACTCCGAGGCGGCGGTCGCGCTGATCGCCTCGCTGCTCGGCGACCGCCCCGGCACCCATGTGGTGAACGTCCGCAACCACGGCACGCTGCCCTTCCTGGCGGACGAGACGGTGATCGAGGTGCCCGCGCACGTCACCGCCACCGGGGCCGCGCCGCTGCCGGTGCCGCCGGTCGAGCCGCTGTACGCGGGGCTGATCGCGCACGTGTCCGCCTATGAGACGCTCGCCCTGGAGGCGGCCCGGCACGGCGGCGCCGACCGGGTGCGTAACGCCCTGCTGGCCCATCCCCTGATCGGGCAGGACGCGACCGCTGAGGAGCTGACCGGCCTGCTGCTGGACGCCAACCACGCGTACCTGCCGTGGACGACTCGCTCTGGCCAGGTGAGGTAGTGGAGCACCGCAGGCTCGTCCTCGCGGTCGACGGCGGCAACAGCAAGACCGACGTGGCGCTGGTCACGGAGGACGGCGACGTGCTGGCCACCGGCCGCGCGGGCCCGTTCGCGCCGCAGAGCGACGGCGTTCCGGCGGCGCTGGACGCGGTGGAGGAGGCGGTACGTCAGGCGCTCGCGCAGCTGCCGCCGGACGGCCTCCCCGGCCCGGGCCACGCGCCGGACCGTTCCTCTGGCCACTCCCCGGGCCGTTCCTCTGGCCACTCCCCGGGCCGTTCCTCTGGCCACTACCCCGATCGGCCCGTCGTAGTGGGCCGGTTCGACCATGTGGCGGCCTATCTGGCGGGGGCCGATCTGCCGGTCGAGGAGGAGGCGCTGGCCCGCGAGTTCGCCCGCCGGGGCTTCGGGCCGGACATCTCCGTCCGCAACGACACCTTCGCCCTGCTCCGGGCGGGCGCCTCGAACTCCTGGGGTGTGGCCGTGGTGTGCGGCGCGGGCATCAACGCGGTCGGCGTCTCCCCCACCGGCGAGGTGGCCCGCTTCCCCGCGCTCGGGCGCCTCAGCGGCGACTGGGGCGGCGGCCAGGGCGTCGCGGAGGAGGCGCTGTGGCACGCCGCCCGCGCCGAGGACGGTCGCGGTCCGGCGACCGCGCTGGCGCAGCTGTGCACGCGGCACTTCGGCGTGCGCACGGTCGAGGAGCTGATCCTGGAGTTCCACTTCGGCCGCCTGGATGAAGACCGCCTGCACGAGCTGACGCCGGGCGTCTTCGCCACGGCCGCGGCGGGCGACCCGATCGCCAGATCGCTGGTGGAACGCCAGGCGGAGGAGATCACCGTGCTGGCCGAGGTCTGCCTGCGCCGCCTGGACCTGCTGGAGACGCCCACGGAGGTGGTGCTGGGCGGCGGCATCCTCCGGGCCCGCGACCCGCTCCTGACGGCCCTCCTGGACGCCTCCTTCGCCGCCAGGGCGCCGCGGGCCAAGCTGGTGGTCGCCGACGTCCCGCCGATCGTCGGGGCCGCCCTCGACGGCCTGGAGCACCTGGGCGCGACGGACCTGGCCAAGACCCGCCTGCGCGCCCGCTACGAACAGACCTGACGGACCTCGGGAGCGGGCCTTGGGAGCGACGGGCCCCTGCGGTGACGGGCCCCTGCGGTGACGGGCCCTGACGGTGATCAGGACGCGGCGGTGGTCAGGAGGCGGGAACCGGGCCGCCGGTGAGGAGCGTCTCGACGCGGGTGCGGACTTCCGGGGTGTCGAGGCCGCGGACCGTGAGGGTGGTGCGGCGCCGTACGACGTCGTCGACCGTCGCCGCCCACTCGTGGTCGCGCGCGTAGACCGCCTGCGCCCAGATGTCCGGCCCGTCCGGATGGATCCGCTCGCCCAGCGCGGGCGTGTCGCGGATGAGCCTGGCCAGGTCGAACGCGATCGAGCCGTAGTGCGAGGCGAGATGGCGGGCCACCAGCGGGTCCATCCGGGTGCCGGGCTCGCGGTCGGTCCACAGGCGCATCGCGACCGCGTCCGGGCTGGCCAGGCCGGGCAGCGGCATGGCGGGCAGGATGGCCGCGAGGTCGTCGCCGAGCGGGTGGCCCGGCAGGTGGGCGAGCATGTCCAGGACGAGCTTGCCGATGTGCCGGTAGGTGGTCCACTTGCCGCCTGCCACCGACAGCATGCCGCCCTTGCCCCGGCTGAGCACCGTCTCCCGCTTGGCCGACGACACGCCACCGGGGCCGCCCGGCAGCACGCGCAGCCCGGCGAAGGCGTAGGTGATGTCCTCGCGCCGCAGTTGTGAGTCGCGTACGGCGTGCCCGGCCTCGTCGAGGATCTGGGCCAGGTCGGCGTCGGTGGCGCGCACGTCGGCGGGGTCGCCCTCGTATGCCTCGTCGGTGGTGCCGAGCAGCAGGTGGTCCTCCCACGGGATGGCGAAGGACACGCGGTATTTGTCGATCGGCGTGGTCAGGGCCGCCTTCCACGGCTCGTGGCGGCGCATCACCAGGTGGGCGCCCTTCGACAGGCGGATGCTCGGCGCGGCCCCGGGGTCCTCCATGCGCCGCAGGTGGTCCACCCAGGGGCCGGTGGCGTTCAGCACGAGGCCGGCCCCGACGCCGAACTCCGTACCGTCGAGCCGGTCGCGCAGCTCCGCTCCCGAGACCGTGCCGCCGCTCTCGCGCAGGCCGACGACCTCGGCGTGGTTGAGCACGACCGCGCCCGCGTCGACGGCGGCGCGCACGGTCATCACCGCGACCCGGCTGTCGTTCATCTGGTGGTCGCCGTAGACGGCGGCGGCGCGCAGCCCCTCGGAGCGGAGCGCGGGCACCCTGGCCAGCGCCTGGTGCGGGGTGATGACCCGGCCGAGCCCGTCGCCGAACACCGACAGCGCCGAGTAGAGGAACACCCCCGCGCCCAGCTTGGCGGCGCCGTGCGGGCCGCCCCGGTAGACCGGCACCACGAAGGAGAGCGGCTTGACCAGGTGGGGGGCGATGTCGCCGGCCAGCGCCCGGCGTTCGCGGTGGTTCTCGGCGACCAGCTTGACGTTGCCCGTCTGCAGGTAGCGCAGGCCGCCGTGGACGAGCTTGGAGGAGGCGCTGGAGGTGGCCCCGGCGAAGTCGCCGCCGTCGACCATGGCGACCCGCAGGCCCGCCTGGGCGGCCATCCAGGTGACGGAGGTCCCGAGGATGCCGCCGCCGATGACCAGCAGGTCGTAGGTGCCTCTGGACAGCTCCTCGCGGGTCTCGGCGCGGGAGGCGGTCGTGGTCATGGCGTGCTCCAGTCGAGGCTGCGGTCGATGGCCTTGCGCCAGTTGCGGTATTCGCGATCGCGGACGTCCTGGCCGATCTTCGGCCGCCATTCGGCCGCCTTGTGCCAGTTGGCCCGCAGGCTGTCGGTATCGGGCCAGTAGCCGGTGGCCAGCCCGGCCGCGTAGGCGGCGCCCAGGCAGGTGGTCTCCGACACCATCGGGCGTACCACCGGCACCGCGAGCACGTCGGCCAGGATCTGCATGAGCAGGTTGTTGGCGGTCATGCCGCCGTCGGCGCGCAGTGAGGTGAGCGCGAGGCCGGCGTCGGCGTTCATCGCGTCGACCACCTCGCGCGTCTGCCAGGCGGTCGCCTCCAGCACGGCCCGCGCGATGTGCCCCTTGGTGACGAACCCGGTCAGCCCCGCGATGACCCCGCGCGCGTCGGAGCGCCAGTGCGGGGCGAACAGGCCAGAGAAGGCGGGGACGAAGTAGCAGCCGCCGTTGTCCTCGACGGTGCCCGCGAGGGTCTCGATCTCGGCGGCGCTGGAGATCAGGCCGAGGTTGTCGCGCAGCCACTGCACGAGCGAGCCGGTGACGGCGATGGAGCCCTCCAGCGCGTACGTGGCGGGGGCGTCGCCGATCTGATAGCCGACCGTGGTGAGCAGCCCGTGCTTGGAGGAGACGGGCTCGGTGCCGGTGTTCATCAGCAGGAAGCTGCCGGAGCCGTAGGTGCTCTTGGTCTCACCCGGGCCGAAGCACGTCTGGCCGAACAGGGCCGCCTGCTGGTCCCCCAGCGCCGCCGCCACCGGCACGCCGTCGCCGGTGGTGCCGTAGACCTCGGCGGAGGGGCGGATCTCCGGCAGCATCGCGCGCGGCACGCCGAGCGCGGCGAGCAGCTCGTCGTCCCAGCTCAGGGTGCGGACGTTCATCAGCATCGTACGGCTGGCGTTGGTGACGTCGGTGACGTGGCGGCCGGTGAGCCCCCAGATCAGCCAGCTGTCGACCGTGCCGAACAGCACGTCACCGCGCTCGGCCCGCTCCCGCAGCCCGGGGGTCTCGTCGAGCAGCCACCGGATCTTCGGTCCGGCGAAGTAGGTGGCCAGCGGCAGCCCGGCCCGCTCGCGGAACAGCTGCTCGTGCCCGGCCAGGGACCGGACCAGGGCGTCGGTACGGGTGTCCTGCCAGACGATCGCGTTGGCCACGGGCCGCCCGGTGTGGCGGTCCCACAGGACGGTGGTCTCGCGCTGGTTGGTGATGCCGAGGGCGACGAGCTGGCCGAAGTCGATGCCGCTGCCGGTGACGGCCTCGGCCACCACGCCCTGGACCGCGTCCCAGATCTCGGCGGCGTCGTGCTCGACCCAGCCGGGCCGGGGGAAGATCTGCCGGTGCTCCCGCTGCGCCACCGAGACGATCCGGCCGTCCTGGTCGAACACCATGCACCTGCTCGACGTGGTGCCCTGGTCGATGGCGGCGACGTAATGTGGTCCAGGCACGGCTTCCTCACTTCGGTGCGTTCGGCAT
This sequence comes from Nonomuraea aurantiaca, assembly GCF_020215705.1. Taxonomy (GTDB): domain Bacteria; phylum Actinomycetota; class Actinomycetes; order Streptosporangiales; family Streptosporangiaceae; genus Nonomuraea; species Nonomuraea aurantiaca. Next base: position 230,003 of record NZ_JAIWNB010000004.1, read on the forward strand.
TGCCGAACGGTTGCCAAATCCTAGCTGTGGTCGGGCCGGGCGTGTCAACACGTCACCGGCTCAGGTCGCGGGTGATGGCGCGGGCGGCGTCGCGGACGTACGAGACGATCGTGATGTTCGGCTCGCCGGCCTCGGCCAGCCGCTCGACCGCGCCCCTGACGCCGATGGCGCCGACGGTGACGCCGCGCGCGTCCCGGATGGGAGCGGCTATGGAGACCTCGCCCTCGACGAGTTCCTCCACGTCGTAGGCCCATCCACGGCCGCGGACCAGCTCCAGCTCCTTGGCCAGGTCGTCGGCGCTGGTGAGGGTCCTGGGGGTGAAGGCGGCCAACACCCCCTCGGCGGCGGGCTCCCCACCTGCCGCCGCGCCGAGAGCCGCGAGAGACGGCGTGCCGGCAGCTGTGGCGGATGCCGTGCCGGGCCCTGCCGCGGGTTCCGGGGCGGGCGCTGCCGCGGGTTCCGGGGCGGACGGTGCGTGGAATGCCGCGCCCGGGTCGCCGTAGGGGTCGTACGCCATGAGGACCTTGCCCAGCGCGGTCGCGTGCGCGGGCAGCAGCGTGCCGACCTGAAGGACCTGCATGCTGTCGTCGGGCCTGAACACGTGGTGGACCACCAGGACGCCGCCCTCGTGCGCGGTGCCGATCCACACGCTCTCCCTGCTGCGCCCGGCCAGCGCGTCGGCCCAGTTGAGCGAGCGGGTCCGCAGCACGTTGACGTCGAGGTAACTGCTGCCCAGGTGGAGCAGCGTGCCGCCGAGCCGGTAGCGGCCGGTGGCGGCGTCCTGCTCGACGAAGCCGACATGGACGAGCGTGCGCAGGATGCCGTGCAGGGTGCCCTTGGGCAGGCCCATCGCGCGGGCCAGCTCGGCCACGCCCAGCTCGCGCGGACCGGAGGCGAGCAGCCTCAGGATGCCGGCGGCCCGTTCGACGGACTGGATGGTCTCTCCCACGCCCACACCGTAGCGCAGTTCGGCAATGCCGAACAGTGGGAGGTATGGCCAGGCTACGGCGGTGACCCGCCGTCGAACAGGACGAGCCCGCTCAGGGCCGCCGCCCCGTCGCCAGGCAAGGGAACTGTCGTCAAGCAGGGGGGCTGTCGTCAGGCAGGGGAAGCCGGCGTGGGCGCCGGCCCGTCGGCGCCGTCGCCCGCCACCTCGGGCGGCCGGTGCTCGTAGGGGGTGCTCAGCACGACGGTGGTGCGCGTGGAGACGTTCGCCGACGCGCGGATGTGCTGCAGCAGCTCCTCCAGCGCCAGCGGCGTGGCGACGCGCACCTTGAGGATGTAGCTCTCGTCACCCGCCACGCTGTGGCACGCCTCGATCTCGGCCAGGTGGGCCAGCCGCTCGGGCGCGTCGTCGGGGGCGGCGGGGTCGATCGGCTTGATGGACACGAACGCGGTCATCGGCAGCCCGATCGCGTCATGGTCGATGATCGCGGCATAGCCGCGCACGACTCCGCGCTTCTCCAGCCGCCGCACCCGCTGGTGCACCGCCGAGACCGAGAGCCCGGTCTCTCTGGCCAGATCGGTGAAGCTCATCCTGCCGTCCTTGGCGAGCAGCGTGACGATCTGGCGGTCGATCTCCTCCATCGGTCAAAGGTTAGCCGGTGATGGTCACGACATGGTCCCGACCGGGGTGGCTCCCTGGCGCATGGCGTGCTCGACCAGCGTGATGAGCACTTCCCGGCCGGAATCCTTCCTGCGGGCGTCGCAGCGCACGATCGGGATCTCCGGTTCGAGGCCGAGCGCCATCCGTACCTCGCCGACCGTGAAGGGGCGGGCGCCGTCGAAGCAGTTGAGCGCCACCACGAACGGCTGCCCGCGCCGCTCGAAGTAGTCGATGGCCGGGAAGGAGTCGGCCAGCCGCCGGGTGTCGGCCAGGACCACCGCCCCGAGCGCGCCCATCGCCAGCTCGTCCCAGACGAACCAGAACCGTTCCTGGCCGGGCGTGCCGAACAGGTACAGCATGTAGTCGTCGCGGATCGTGATCCGGCCGAAGTCCATCGCCACGGTGGTGGTCGGCTTGGCCTCGACACCCGAAAGATCGTCGATGTCCACGCCGATATGCGTCAGCGCTTCTTCCGTACGGAGGGGACGGGTCTCGGAGACCGCGCCCACCATGGTGGTCTTGCCCACGCCGAATCCGCCCGCGATCAGAATCTTGATCGCGGTCGGCAACCGCCATCGATCAGAGCGACCGAAGTCCATCCAGCACCGCCTGTACATCCCTCCGCGGCCGTGCCGCGCATGCACAAATCCGCCCTGAGGAGCCGTGGTCAGTGGAACCTGTCAAGGCGCAGAGAAAAGGTCGAACCACGAGCCTGGCATCGAGACACCCTAGCAACGCCTCATATTCCACTCAAGCCGCAATCATCCCCAGGAATCAATATGTCACGGTTTGTCGTATCTAGACCACTTATTCGGCTGCGGGTCACCCGAGGGTAAAGGCCCTTGTCATGGGAGGTTGCGAGACCGTAACGGCTTCAGAGGGCCTAGCCGGAAATACCGTACAAACCGGCGTTGAACCCGATCTGTCGCCGCAGGTAGGCGGCCGTGCGCGGACTGCGTTCGCGTACCGGCTTGAGCAGCTCCAGCGCCTCGCGGGCCAGCTCCCCCATCGCGTCCGTGACCTCGGTACGGCTGACGCCGAGCATCAGCACGTTCAGGTCGCCCCAGCTGACGTCCCTGCGGTAGGAGGCGAGGTCGCCCAGCAGGTGCAGGTAGCGCTGTACGTGCGCGCTGACGCCCCGCAGTTCCTCCAGATGGCGCCTGGCCCACTCGTCGCCCGCGTAGATCCAGTGCGACAGGTCCACGAAGCAGGACCCCCGGCTGTCGGCGTTGTCCAGGTATCGGGCGAAGGTGGGGACGGCCCGGGTGTCGCGCCACACCCACGCCCTGGCCATCGCGTCGAACATGCCGGCCAGCTGGTCCCGCCAGAGCGGGTGCAGGTTCTCGAACTCCTTGACCGTCGCCAGCTCGTCGCGCAGGTCGGCCAGGAAACGGGTGACCGCGGCCCGCGGCGCGGCGCCGTCGGCCACGGCCAGACAATCGCGGACCAGGGCCTCCACCTGAGAACGCGTCGTGGTCGTGTGGTCCACGAGGCGGTCGACGGCCGACACCCAGAGCGACGTCCGGTTGACGATCTTGAGCGCTTCGGACGTGGCCCAGGGGGCGCTGAAGGCACCGGTCAGCGCCAGCGCGGTGTAGAAGTCGGAGCCGAAGGCCGCCGGCGGGAACAGCCCGCCGTACATCTGGGCGCAACGACGTAGATCCCTGCCGCATTCCGCGGCGAGCGCGCACGCCACGCCCAGCTCGTACGCTTCTTTCAACTCGTCGTCCGGCATCCTAGAGCCGCTCGATCGGCATGCGGATCATGGGCGACGACCCCCCAAACCGGCATTCAGCCTCTACTGGCGAATTCTCACATGATCACCAACTTTTGATCAACGCAAGGACACGGCCGCGCCACCCCCCACAGTCACCCCGCACAGTCACCCCCATGTCATCCACCGTGTTCAGCATCCCCCGTTCGGGCCGCTCTGTCAGCCACCCTTTCCGCCACTTGTCAGCCCGCCCCTCAGCGAGCCCTCAACCCGCCCCTCAACCCGCACCGATCGCGATGAACGAGACGTCGTCACCGCGGGCCTCGCTGAGCGCCTCCGCCAGGCCGAGCCCGCGCCGTAACCCGTCGTGCAGAGCCACCATGAGGGGTACGGCGGCCGCGTCGTTCACGGGGACGACACTCGCGACGATGCCGGCCGTACCGAGGTGGAGAAGCGCGGTGGCCGGCCCGAGCACCTCGTCGGCCCCCACCGCGGCCACCTGCCCGGAGTCGCAGCTCGACAGCACGAGCCGGTAGGGGGCGCGGCGCAGCCGTTCGAGGTCGTACACGGTGAGGGGACCGTCGTCGAGCAGCAGCGAGGAGAAGGAAGGGCTGTCGGCCCGGAACGTCCCGTGCGCCGCCAGATGCGCGAGATGACAGCCGTCGATGGCCTCCAGCACGCCCTGAGCCGTCGCCGACCCATCGACCAGCACAGTGACAGGCCCAGCCGTCCGCGCAGTGGCCCGCCTAGCCGCCCGCACGGTGGCGGACCCTGCGGCGAACTCAGTGGCAGGCTCAGCATCGGGCCCAGCGGCGGGCTCGGCGGCGAGCTCAGCGGCGGAGTCCGTGGCGGGCTCAGTGGCTTGCCCAACGGCCCGCCCAGCGGCGGGCTCAGCGGCTTCGGCGTACAGCTCGGCGATGGAGCGCACCTCGCCGTCGGCGTGCGCCACGCCGGGGCCGCGTACGAGCACCACGCCCCCGTCAGCGGGCGGGACGACCGTCCTGGCGCGCAACCAGGCCGCCGCCGACGGCGCCACGCTGAAGGCCCGGCGACGCAGCGCGGGCAGCAACCCCCACGGCGCCCCGTGCAACGTCGCCGGCGGCACCACGATTAGTTCGCCGCCGGAGCGTCCGTCGCTCAGGCGGTCCGCTACCGGGCCCAACAGGGCGCGTTCCAGCCGGCCACCACCAATCGCCGCCAGGAGCTCTCCACCGCCGACCGCCACCAGGAACCGTCCGCCGCCGGGAGCTGACCCGTCGTCGCGACCGTCCTCGCGGCCGTCGTCGCGGCCATCAGCGCGATCGTCACCGCGGCCGTCGCCGCAACCGTCAGCGCGGCCGTCGGCGCCGCGCACGCGCAGGGTCGCGGCGCGTACCCGTGCCTCCAGCCGGTCCCGGTCGCGTTCCAGCGTGGCCGCCGACGAGGCGCCCGCGGACCGTGCCCGGCCGAGCAGGTGGTCGGTCTCGCGCAGCGCGGCGAGCTGGGCGAGCAGCCAGTGGTCGTCGGGCGGCCGTACGGGCGGCACGGCCAGCGAGGTCGCCCGCCACCGTTCTGTCCAGTCGAGCAACCGCCGCGGCCGCCCCGCGCGCGGCCAGTGCCGCTGGGCGAGCGTGACCAGCTCGGCGGCGCCGTGCGCGGTCGCCAGGGCCTGCAGCTCCGGCGAACCGAACGCGAGGCGGTGCTCCTCGATCAGCGCCAGCCCGGCCCGGCAGGCACCGCGCTCCCGACCTCCCGCCCGACCACAGGCCCATAAGACACCGCAGGCCCGGCTTCCCGCCCGACCACAGGAACGGAAGACACCGCGCCCCCGGCCGTAGGCCCGGAAGGCACCACGTCCTCGAACGAGGCCGTGTCCTCTGCCAGGCCCGCCTGGATCAGGATGAGCTGGGCGTGCGCCGCCCACCAGGCGCGCCGCTGCCCGGCGAACAGGGTGCGCGCCTCCCCCGCCCGCGCGCGGGCCGTACCCGGATCGCCGGACAGCAGCGCGGCCCTGGCGGCCAGGAGCAGCAGCTCGGCCCGCATGGTCGCCTGCCCGCGCAGCCGGGCCAGGTGCCGCAGTGCCCCGTCGGCCTGCGCCAGGGCGTCGCGCGCGAGCCCGGCCGCCAGCAGCACCGCGCACCGGTCGGCGGCCAGGTCGAACATGGGCGTGCCGAGCGCCTGGAAGCCCCGGTCGGCCTCGTCGAGGAGGTCCAGCCTGAGCGGCAGGTCGCCCGCGCGGAAGGCGACGACGCCGCGGTTCTGGACGGCGACGACCGAGTCGTGTTCCTGGCTGGTGGTGGCGAACATCCGCTGCGCGACCCGGAAATCCTCCTCGGCCAGGGCGACCGAGCCGCGCGCTAGCCGGACGTGCCCGCGCAGGGTCAGCGCGCGGGCCGCCCAGACGGTGTCGCCGGCGCCGAGCAGCGCCGGGGCGGCGATCTCGAGGTCGTCGAGCGCCTCGCCGTGCCGGCCGAGGATCCAGCGGGCGCCGGCCCGCCGGAACAGTACCCGCGCCCGGGTGGTGCCGAGGGAGAGGGCGGCGGCCGTGTCGAGCGCGGACAGGCCGGCCCTGGTGCGGCCGTGCTGGAGGAGCGCGATGCCGAGCGTGGCCAGCACGTCGGCCTCGCGGTCGGCCGAGCCGGAGCGGCGAGCCAGCCGTACCGCCTGCCGCAGCTCGCGGATCGCCGCGTCGAGATCGCCGAACTCGCGGCGCAGGATGCCGATCGCCTGACGCGCTATCGAGCTCTCGTACGGCCCGCGGCCGGCGGCGAGCATGGCGGTGGCGGCCGTCATGGCCTGTCGCGGGCGGGCGAACCCCATGGCCAGCACATCGTGCGGATCAGCCGGAATCCGGGAATCCCTCGCCGTTTCCCCAGACACGGAGTCGATGGTGGATGCGGGTCATCCGGGCGTCCACGCGGCACGTGTATCAGGAAGGGGGTGCGCCGCTCATACATGGCAGGCCCGGAGTCACCCATCGAGGAGGCCCCGAAAGATGAGCACACCACGCAACGGACGCGACATGCGTTTCTGGGAGCAGCTCGAGATCCTCAACGAGGCGCTGCCGGCGGACAAGGTGGCGGTGGCCGGGCCGTAGGGCGCGACCCCGGACTCCGACGTCCTGCCGGAGTTCGCCTATCTCGCCGAGCACGTCCTGGTACGCGCGCCTGACGTGGAACGTGCCATCCAGGGCATTCAGGCGAGCCTCCCGTCGGGGGAGCCGGTCCGCGTGGTCTGGCCGGCGGACCAGGACGCGCGGCGGGTCACGATACGCAGGCTGTCCATCGGATCACGGAACGTCTTCCGCGCCCTCGCCGTGCTCAGGCAGGCCAAGATCCCGGGCACGCTGCACGGTCTCGGGCGTCAACCTGTGCCCGGGCGACGAGCCGGTGCCCAGCGGCGAGCCGCTCAAGCCGCCGATCGCGGGCCGCGACAGGGGTGAGAACGCGCACGTCACGGTGATCGACACCGGGCTGGTGCACGACTACCTCGACCACCAGTGGCTGGCGCAGAGCTCCGGCCAGCCGAACATCCCGATGGTCGACGGCGACGTCACCACCCAGGCCGAGGAGGTGGACGCCGACGGCTTCATCAAGCCGTAGGTCGGCCATGGCACGTTCATCGCGGGCGTGCTGCGGTGCGTGGCACCCAGTACGGACGTACGCGTCCACAACGGCTTCCCGTACGGCGGCGCGGTCGAGGAGGACCGGCTGGGCCTGCTCCTGCTGCAGACACTCGACACCCACGGCTGGCCCGACGTCCTGTCGCTGTCGGCGGGCACCAGGACGAACGACGCCCAGGCGCTGCTCGGCCTGGCCGACTTCATCGACGAGCTGGCCGTACACCCCGAGACGCTGCTGGTGGCCGCGGCCGGCAACGACGGCGAGAGCGTGCCTTTCTGGCCGGCCGCGTTCGCCGCGGAGGCGGTGAACGCCACCGGCGACGTGATCGTGTCGGTGGGCGCGCTGCGAGAGGACGGACTCGGCCGGGCGTGCTTCAGCAATCACGGGGACTGGGTGACGGTGTACGCGCCGGGTGAGCGCCTGATCAACGCCTACACCTCGGGCGACTACGAGCACCCGTTTGTTCCGGCACACGTACGGGCTGCCGCCCGCCGAGTATCGCCGCACGCGCCTCGCACAGGGTGGCTGAAAGCCCTGGCACGGAAAGTCAATCGGACGGCGCCAGGGTGCAAGCAGCGCGGGCTCGTGATCAGCGGACTGAAGTTGTTCGCAAGACGCGGTGCTGAGGAAAGGACCCAGCGATGTCCACCACTCTGTTCGTCAACCTGCCGGTCAAGGACCTGGACCGGTCGAAGACGTTCTTCGGCGAGCTCGGCTTCCCCTTCTTCGGGGCGACCGATGACATGGCGTCCGTGGTGATCAGTGAGCAGACCCAGGTCATGCTCCTGACGGAGCCGACGTTCGCCTCTTACGCCAGGACGGAGGTCGCCGACCCGACCAAGAGCACACAGGTGATCTTGGTTCTGGGCCTCGACAACCCCGTACAGGTCGACGAGCTGGTCGACAAGGCGCTGGCGGCGGGTGCGACCGCCGTCGGCGAGCCGGTGAACGTGGCGGGCCGCTACCAGCGGGGGTTCGCCGACCTCGACGGTCACCATTGGGCGGCTCTGTGCCTGGCGACCCCTGAGGGCTGAAGGGGCCTTGCCATGAGCCATCCCGTGACCGGCAGGGTCACCTCGGCCGAGGGCACGCCGATTACCTTCGGTCGTCCGGTCATCGCGGCCTTGAACGCCCGCCGGACTCCGGCCTGGTCACGAGTCCGGCGAGCAGACGTCAGGGGAGCGTCAGACGATCACCAGTTCGCGGGAGGTGACGTTCAGCCGCTCGCCGCCGGTCTCGGTGCACACCACGATGTCCTCGATGCGCGCCCCATGCCGGTCAGGCAGGTAGATCCCCGGCTCGACGGAGAAGGCGAAGCCCGGCTCCATCGGCTCGGCGTTACCGGAGACGATGTACGGCTCCTCGTGCGTCTCCACGCCGATCCCGTGCCCGGTGCGGTGGATGAAGTAGTCGCCGTAACCCGCCTCGGCGATCAGGTCGCGGGCCGCCGCGTCGATCGACTCGCACGGCACGCCCGGCCGTACGGCGGCGCAGGCGGCGTCCTGGGCGCGGCGCAGCACCTCGTAGTACTCGGCGAAGTCGGCCGGCGGGGCGCCGACGGAGTACGTACGGGTGGAGTCGGAGCAGTAGCCGCTGTGGAACTGCCCGCCGATGTCGACCACGACCGGCTCGCCCGCCTGGATGACCCGGTCCGACACCTCGTGGTGCGGGCTGGCGCCGTTGGGACCCGAGGCGACGATGACGAAGTCGACCGTCTCGTGCCCGGCGGCCAGGATCGCCTCGGCGATGTCCCGGCCGACCTCGCGCTCGGTGCGCCCGGCCCGCAGGAACTCCGGCACCCGCCGGTGCACCGAGTCGATCGCCTCCCCCGCCTCGCGCAGCGCCGCCACCTCGGCCGGGGACTTGTGCATCCGCAGCTCGCGCAGCACGCTCCCGGCCAGCGTCTGCTCGGTCTCCGGCATGGCCTCGCGGAAACGCAGCGACGCCATCGCCCACATCCGGTCGGCCAGCCCCACCTTGGCCACCCGGCCGAGCCGCGCGGCGGCGATGCGGTAGGGGTCGTCGGTCTCGTCCCAGGCCACGAAGTCCAGGCCGAGCCGTGAGGCGGGCGAGGCCTGCGCGGCGGGCAGCTCGAGCCGGGGCACCATCATGTAGGGCTCGCCGGCGGCGGGAACCACCAGGCAGGTCAGCCGTTCGAGCGGCTTGGCGTCGTAGCCGCTCACATAGCGCAGGTCGGGGCCAGGGGTGAGCAAAAGGGCGTCGAGGCCGGACTTCGCGGTGGCCTCCTGGACGGCGGCCAGCCGGGACACGGGATACAAGTCTGAGGACGTCACAGGCACAATCTACTCGGACCGCTCCTCCTAAAATCCGCGAAAAGCTCTCACAACGCGGCAAGCCATGGCTACACTCCGCCCATGGACGATCACGTACTGTGGTGTCAATTGTCCCCTTCCACCCGCGTTCGAGAGAGAGGCTCATGGTCGACGTCTGGGGTAGCCACCAGCGCCGCCCGATGAGTGCGGCCGATCTGGTCGAGCGCCTCGCGGAGCCGCCCGCGGCCGAGCGCGACGCCGAGATGCTCGCCGTACGCCTGGCGCACGCCGAACGCCTCGGCAACATGGGCTGGGCCGAATGGAACCTCCACACCGGGACGGCCACCTGGTCCGACCACGTCTACCTGATCTTCGGTCGGGACCCGGAGGACGGCCCGATCCGCCTGCCCGACCTGGCTGCGCACGTCGAGCCCGGCGACCTGGGCGCGCTCGACCAGCTCCTGTGGAGCGTCGTGCAGGGCGTGGAGCCGGTGCAGGCCGAGTTCCGCATCCGGCGGAGCGGCGAGCTGCGCAACGTACGCGTCGTGCTGGAGCCGCTGATGGCGCCCGGCGGCCCGCAGGGCGTGCACGGCGTGGTCCAGGACATCACCGGCCGCCGCCGCGCCGAGCGCATCATGTCGGAGTCGCGCCGCCAGTTGCTGGAGGCCCGCGAGAAGGCGGCCGAGGAGCGCCACGTGATGCTGGCGCTACGCGAGGCCATCCTGCCCGAGCCGGTCGGCTGCCTCGACCTGCCGTGCACCCGGATCGCGGTCCGCTACGTACCGGCCGAGAAGACCTCGAACCTGGGCGGCGACTGGTTCGAGGCCGCGGCGCTGCCCGACGGCCGGGTGCTGCTGGCGATCGGCGACGTCTCGGGCCACGGCCTGCCCGCCATCGCGCACATGGCGCAGCTGCGCCATGCCCTCATCGGCCTGACGATGACCGGCGAGCCGCCGAACCGGCTGCTGGCCTGGCTGAACGAGCTGGTCATGCACCGGCTGCACGAGACCACGGCGACCGCGGTGATCGGCCACCTCGACACCGCGAGCCGCGTCTTCACCTGGAGCCAGGCGGGCAACCTGGCACCGATCCTGGTCCGCGACGGCGTGGCGGGCCCGCTGGGCCAGCCGAAGGGCGTCCTGCTCGGCGCCACCGACCAGCCGTACGGCCTGGCCACCACACGGCTGCGCGACGGGGACGTGCTGCTGCTGTTCACGGACGGGCTGGTGGAGCGGCGCACCCGCGACATCGACGAGGGCCTGGCGCTGGCCACGGCGGCCGCCGGCGAGCTGCCGGGCCGCGACCTGGACGCCGGGCTGGACCGGCTGCTGGCCGACATCGGCGGCCCCAACCCGGAGGACGACGCCTGCCTCCTCGCGGTGGGACTGGGCGGAGGGCTGGGCGAGAGCTGAGCGGGGCGGGGAGTCCGGGCCGGGAGTGGGCGACCGACCTGCGGGAGTGCGACCATAGGCGGGTGCTGATGCTTCTCGACACCCCGTCGCTGTACTTCCGCGCCTTCTACGGCATCCCGGAGTCGATCACCGCGCCCGACGGCTCGCCGGTGAACGCGGTGCGCGGCCTCATCGACATGATCGCCACCCTGGTGCGCCACCACTCCCCCACCGAGCTGGTCGCCACGATGGACGCCGACTGGCGCCCCGCCTTCCGGGTGGCCGCCATCCCGACGTACAAGGCGCACCGGGTCGCCCACGGCGACGTCGAGGAGGTGCCCGCCGCGCTGGTGCCGCAGATCGCGGTCATCGAGCAGGTGCTCGACGCGCTCGGCATCGCCCGGCTGGAGGCGCCCGGCTACGAGGCCGACGACGTGATCGGCACGCTGACCCACCGCGCCGGCGGGGCGGTCGACATCGTGACGGGCGACCGCGACCTGTTCCAGCTGGTCGACGACGCCCGTCCGGTGCGCGTCCTCTACACCGTGCGGGGCATCCGCAACCTGCAGACGGTCGACGAGGCGTTCGTGACGGACAAGTACGGCATTCCCGGCCGTACCTATGCCGACTTCGCGACCCTGCGCGGCGACCCCAGCGACGGCCTGCCGGGTGTGGCGGGCGTCGGCGAGAAGACGGCGGCCGCGCTCATCACCCGGTTCGGCTCGCTCGGCGCGCTGCTCGACGCCCTCGACGCGGGCGCCACGGACGGCTTCCCGGCGGGCAGCCGCACCAAGCTGGCCGCCGCCCGCGACTACCTGCGGGTCGCCCCCGCCGTGGTGGCGGTCGCCTCGGACGCGCCGCTGCCCGACACCGACCTGACGCTCCCGCAGAAGCCCCACGACCCCGACTCCCTCGTACGGCTAGCCGACCAGTACGGCCTCGACACCCCCCTCAACCGCCTGCTGGAGGCACTCGGCAAGGCATGATCGCGCATCGAGCCCCCACGGCGACCCGCCTGGCATGACGCACATGGAGCGGGCCGAGGAGCTTGTGACGATAGGTTGCCCTTGTGACGAACATCCGGGTACCCAGCGACGTCCCCGCCCGCCTCGACGACGGGTTCGAGCGGATCAGGCGGGAGCAGCGGCTGCCCGGCGAGTTCCCGAGAGCCGTGCTGGACGAGGCCGACTGGGTGGCGTCGGTGCCCAGGTTCGGCGGCAAGGACATGACGGAGCTGCCGTTCGTCACCATCGACCCGCTCGGCTCGATGGACCTCGACCAGGCCGTCCACCTGGAGCGGCTGCGCGGCGGCTACCGCGTCTGGTACGCGATCGCCGACGTCGGCGCGTTCGTGCGGCCGGGCGGCGCGATCGACGCCGAAGCGCGCACCCGGGGCGAGACCGTCTACCTGCCCGCAAGCAAGGTGCCGCTGCACCCGAAGGTGCTGTCGGAGGACGCGGCCAGCCTGCTGCCGGGCGTGACCCGCCCGGCCGCGGTGTGGCGGATCGACCTGGACGCGGAGGGCCGCACGGTCGGCGCCGACGTACAGCGGGCCCTGGTACGCAGCCGCGAGCGCCTCGACTACGCCTACGTGCAGGCGGCGATCGACACCGACACCGCGGGCGGCACGCTCGGTCTGCTGGCCGAGATCGGCAGGCTGCGGCTGGAGCTCGAACGCGAGCGCGGCGGTGTCACCCTGCCCACCCCGGAGCAGGAGGTGGTGCCGGACGGCGACGGCTACCGGCTCGAATACCGGCTGCCGCTGCCCGCCGAGGCGTGGAACGCGCAGATCTCCCTGCTCACCGGCATGGCGGCGGCCTCGATGATGCTCGACGCGGAGATCGGCGTGCTGCGCGTGCTGCCGGCGCCGCGCTCCGGCGACCTGGACAAGGTACGCCGGGTGGCCGACGCCCTGGGCGTCCCGTGGCCCGGCGGCGCCTCCTACGGCGACGTGGTCCACGACCTGGATCCGAAGAACCCGCAGCAGGCGGCGTTCCTGCACGAGTCGAGGGTGCTGCTGCGCGGCGCCGGCTACGTGGCCTTCAACGGGGAGCCGCCGAAGCTGGCCGAGCACGCCGCGGTGGCCGCGCCGTACGCGCACGTCACGGCGCCGCTGCGGCGCCTGGTCGACCGCTACGCGACGGAGGTCTGCCTGGCGATCGCCGCGGGCGAGCCGGTGCCGCAGGACGTGTCGGAGGCGCTGGCGGGCCTGCCGGACATCATGTCCGGGACCGGCCGCCGCGCGGGCGCCGTGGAGCGCGCCTGCGTGGACCTGGTGGAGGCGTTCCTGCTGCGCGACCGCGTCGGCCAGGCGTTCGACGCGATGGTGATCGACGTCGACGAGCGCCGCGAGGGCGGCCAGGTCCAGATCGCCGACCCGGCGGTGATCGCCCGCTGCGACGGCCCGCTCCCCCTGGGCGAGCAGGTCTCGGTACGCCTGACCCAGGCCGACCCGGCCACCCGCGAGGTCCGCTTCGCGTTGGCGTAACTGAGCAATGCCCCTGACGTGACGGAGTCGCGCACGGGAGACCCCGCACGCGGCTCCTTGAGATCTACCGCCTGAGGGGCTTCCAGGTCGCCCCCAGCCCCATCAGGTGCAGCGCGACGCAGAGCAGTCCGGCGGTGGTGAGGGTGGTGGCCGTGAGCACGCCGCCCACGGCCAGGTTGGCGATCTCGAAGATCAGCGCGAGCACGAACAGCACTGCGGCGATGAGAGCGAACATGGCGACCTCCGGCTTGTCAAAACCCGCTTCGACCTGGGCATTTCCACGTCGAATCACCCGGAAACTGACCACATGGTGACGTTGCGTATACAGCCCACTACATCACCTTGACCGGACGGTCAGTCGGCGGGAAGGCCACGGCCCGCAGGACGCACGTCACGGCGCCCGGCCCCGTGAACCGCAGGAGCGTGCCCCTGGACGGGGGCCCGCCCCGTATGGCGGGTGGAGCCCACCGTGCTCTGCCGTAACGGGGGAAAACAGAGCGGTGACAGATCAGGTCAGAGATGAATACGCGACAACCCCCCGGCGCATGGCGTCCATGGCTTTGGCGGCGGTCTGCTTGATCTTGCTCCCCTGAGGAGCGGCGTGCCCCAGCTGCCCGAGCAGGTCCATCAGCTGCTTCACCCAGCGCACGAAGTCGCCGGCCGCCAGCTCGTTGCCGTTGATGCCGTCCATGAGCACCGCGTCGAGGCTGTGCCCCTTGGTCCAGCGGAAGGCCGCCCACGCGAACCCCAGGTCGGGCTCGCGGATCGTGGACAGCCCGTGGTCGGACTCGATGCCCTCCAGCTCGCCCCACAGCCGCATCATGGCCGTCAGCGCGTCCTGCGCCCGCCCGGCGGGGATCTTGGGGCGGCGGGCGTCGTCGGCGTTGCGCGACTCGAAGACGAGTGCCGACACGCACGCCGCCAGCTCCGCCGGCTCCAGTTGCTCCCACAGCCCGCTGCGCAGGCACTCGGCGGTGAGCAGGTCGAGCTCGGTGTAGAGGCGGCCCAGGCGGCGGCCCTCGTCGGTGACGGCCTCGTCGTGCAGGTAGCCGAGCTGCTCCAGCACCGAGCAGATCCGGTCGAAGGTGCGGGAGATGACGTGCGAGCGGCCCTCGACGCGCCGCCGCAGCCCTTCGGTCTCGCGCTGCAGCTTGTGGTAGCGCTCGGCCCAGCGGGCGTGGTCCTCCCGCTCGTCGCAGCCGTGGCACGGGTGCCGGCGGATCCGCCGGCGCAGCTCGTTGATCTCGTCGTCCTCGACGGCGTGGTCACGGGCCCTGGTGGGCATGCCCAGGTCGCGGTCGCCGATCTTGGCCAGCAGCGTGGAGACGAGGTTGGCGCGCTCCTTCGGCGAGCGGCCGTTGAAGTTCTTGGGGATGCGCAGCTTCTCGATCGGCTCGACCGGGACGGGGAAGTCGGCCGGGTCGAGCTTCTTGACCTGCTTGCCGATCGTCAGGACCAGCGGGCTGGGGCCGGTGCCGCGCGGGTTGCGGCCCGGGTCGAGCACGATCGCCAGCCCGGCCCGGCGCCCGCCCGGCACGCGGATGACGTCGCCGGGCTGCAGCGCCTCCAGCGACTTGACGGCCGCGGCCCGGCGCGCGGCGCCGCGCTGCTTGGACAGCTCGGCCTCGCGGTCGGTCAGGCGGCGCCGCAGCGCCGCGTATTCGGGGAAGTCGCCCAGGTGGCAGGTCATCGCCTCCCGGTAGCCCTCCAGCGCCTCCTCGTGCTTGCGCAGCTGCTTGGCCAGCCCGACGACCGCCCGGTCGGCCTGGAACTGGGCGAAGGACTCCTCCAGCAGCGTGCGGGCGCGCTCGCGGCCGAACTGGCCGACCAGGTTGACGGCCATGTTGTACGAAGGCTGGAAGCTGGAGCGCAGCGGGTAGGTGCGGGTGCCCGCGAGCCCGGCGACCGACAGCGGATCCATGCCCGGCTGCCAGAGCACCACGGCGTGGCCTTCGACGTCGATGCCGCGCCGCCCGGCCCGGCCGGTGAGCTGGGTGTATTCGCCGGGGGTGAGGTCGGCGTGCGTCTCGCCGTTCCACTTGTCGAGCTTCTCGATGACCACGCTGCGGGCGGGCATGTTGATGCCGAGCGCCAGCGTCTCGGTGGCGAAGACCGCCTTGACCAGGCCGCGGGTGAACAGCTCCTCGACGACCTCCTTGAAGGCCGGCAGCATGCCCGCGTGGTGGGCGGCCAGGCCGCGCTCCAGGCAGTCGCGCCACTCCAGGTAGCCGAGCACGGACAGGTCCTCGTCGGGCAGGTGCGCGGTGCGCTCGTCGACGAGCTGCCGGATCTCGTGCCGCTCCCGCTCGTCGGTGAGCCGGATGCCGGCGTGCAGGCACTGCAGGACGGCCGCGTCGCAACCGGCGCGGGAGAAGATGAACGTGATCGCGGGCAGCAGCGCCTCGGAGTCGAGCTTCTCGATCACCTGGGCGCGGTCCGGCGGGCGGGAGCGCTGCGGCCGGCCGTAGCCGCGCCGGCCGCGCCCGGCGGTCAGCCGCTCGGTGTCGCGGGTCACCCGCATGAGCGTGGGGTTGATGCGCGGCGTCAGGTCGTCGCTCATGAACAGGTCGTAGATGCGGTTGCCGATCATCATGTGCTGCCACAGCGGCACCGGCCGGTGCTCGTCGACGATGACCGTGGTGTCGCCGCGTACCTCGCCCAGCCACTCGCCGAACTCCTCGGCGTTGCTGACCGTCGCCGACAGCGCCGCCAGCCGGACCGACTCGGGCAGGTGGATGATGACCTCTTCCCAGACCGCGCCGCGGAAGCGGTCGGCCAGGTAGTGGACCTCGTCCATGACCACGTAGCCCAGCCCGCCCAGGGTGGCCGAGCCGGCGTAGAGCATGTTGCGCAGCACCTCGGTCGTCATGACGACGATCGGGGCCTCGCCGTTGACGCTGTTGTCGCCGGTCAGCAGCCCGACCTTGGCCGTGCCGTAGCGCTTGACCAGGTCGTTGTACTTCTGGTTGGACAGCGCCTTGATCGGAGTGGTGTAGAAGCACTTGCGCCCCTGCTCCAGGGCCAGGTGGACGGCGAACTCGCCGACGACCGTCTTGCCGGACCCGGTGGGGGCGGCGACCAGCACCCCGTCGCCCGCCTCCAGAGCGCGGCAGCCGTCGACCTGGAAGTCGTCGAGCTCGAAGTCGTAGAGGCCCCGGAACGATCCGAGAGCGGCTCCGTCGTCCCCGTACTTCTCGCGGAAGGCCGCGTACCGCTCCGCTGGACTCGTCATACCCGTCACCCTACCGAAATCGCTATTCCGGTCCGTCCCGGCTAGCCCGCCAGATAGTCGCCCAGGCCCCCGCGCAGCAGGTCGAAACCGGCGTTGGCCGCGGCGACCGCGTCGGGGTATGCCTCCTCGGCGCTCTGCCCGAAGTAGATGCGCCGGGTGTTCTGCAGCTGAAGGGTCCGCAGCAGGGCGTAGAGCTGCCCGGCGGCGAACGGCGCGCGCGGGTCGCCGGGCCGTCGTCGAGCCCGGTCTCGGGGGCGTGGCGGGCCGGCCGCTCCAGGAACTCGCGGCGCGCCCCCTCGACCAGCGACTCACCCGGCCGCCGGTTGCTCACCAGCTGGGGGATGTCGCTGAAGCCCTCCGCCAGCACGTCGAGAACGGGTCGATCGTCCGCGAACTCGACCCCGTCCACGGTCTGGAGCGGTTGCCCTGGCTGGTCATCACCCCGCCCCGGCAGCGGGCCTCGGCGGGCGGCGCGGGTGGCCTCATCGCCGCCTGTACCTCATCCCGATGGCGATCGCCATGGTCGTGTCGGGCACGATCTCCGGTGTGCTCATCGGACGCGGTCGCGACACCAAGCCGTTCCTGATCGCGGGCATGGCCTGCGTGACGGCCGCGATGGTGCTGCTGAGCCCACGCGCCTTTACGTTGTAGATCTCAGGTGATGACCCGCAGCGCTCCCGGCTGGATCTCGCACGTGACAGGGCTCGGCCCGATCCGCTCCCCGTCGGCGTAGGCCACCACGTCGGGCGCCTCCAGCCGGACGCTCCGCACCCGCCTGACGGACACGGCCTGATGAGAGACGTGCGAGCCCCGGTAGACGCTCGGGAACACCCGGACGAACTCGGCCGTCGACACCGCCTCCAGGATCATCACGTCGAGCAGCCCGTCGTCGGGCCGGGCGTCGGGGCAGACCCGCATCCCGGCGCCGTAGGAGGAGGTGTTGCCCACCGCGACCAGCATGGCCTCCCGCTCGATCGGCTCACCGTCGTCGAAGGTGACGCGGAAGGGGATGGGCCGGAAGCGCCGCAACTCCTGCACGGTGGCCACCAGGTATCTGGCCATCCCCGGCGGCCAGGTGAGCCCGTTGGCCCGCTCGTTCACCCGGGAGTCGAACCCGCAGCACACCACCCCGGCGAACAGCTCGTCGGCCCGGCCCGCGCGGACGCGGGCGGCGTCGACCAGGCGGGAGCGGCCGCGCAGCACCGTACGGGCCGCCGCGATCGGGTCCTTGCGCGGCACGCCCAGGGCGGTGGCGATGTCGTTGCCGGTGCCCGCGGGGATGATGCCGAGCGGCACGTCCGTCCCGGCGACGGCCTGCACGGCCAGGTGGACCAGGCCGTCGCCGCCGAAGGCCACCAGGGCGTCGGGACGCTCGGCCACGGCGGCGCAGGCGCGCTCCAGCGCGTCGGCCGCGCTGTCACCGACGATCACCGACACCTCGGCGCCGCCGGCGCGCAGGCGCCGGGCCACGGGTCCGAGCAGGCGCACCGTCCGGCCGCCTCGGGCGGCGGGGTTGACGAGCAGGACGAGTTGAGGGGCCACGCCCGGAACTTATCGCCTATCGGTCCGCTTCGGAATCCTGTTCCAGCGGTGACGCCTCGTCGTCGGACAGATGGGAGAAGTCCTCGCCGGCGGGCAGTCGCCGCTCGCGTACGTACATGAACAACTCGGCCGCCGCGAACAGCACGATCATGGGTGCGGCCAGGGCCATCATCGCGAAGGGATCGCCACCCGGCGTGATCACGGCGCCGAACACGAACATGATGAAGATGACCATGCGCCGGTGCTTGGCCACCGTCGCGTGCGACAGCGCCCCGATGACGTTGAGGAACACCAGGAAGAGCGGCAGCTCGAAGGACACCCCGAAGATGGCGATCATGATCAGGACGTAGTCGAGATAGTCGTCGATCCCGATGGTGGCGACCGTGTCGTCGAGCGAGAAGCCCAGCAGGAAGCCCAGGCTGGTGTGCATGATGATGTAGGCCAGCACCGCGCCCAGGGCGAACAGCGGGATCGCCAGGAGCAGGAACACGACCGTGTAGCGCTTCTCGTTGCGATAGAGCGCGGGCGTGACGAACGCCCAGATCTGGTAGAGCCAGACCGGCGACGCCAGCACCAGGCCGATCATCGCCGACACCTTCAGCGTGATGAAGAACGACTGGAAGATGCCGCTGTAGACCAGGCTGCAGTGACCCTTGACGAGTTGCTGCGACTGGACGGTGTCACAGTAGGGGGCCTTGAGGATCGCCCAGACGGGGTCGAAGAAGATCCAGCCGATGACGATGCCGACGACCACCGCGATCGTCGCGATGAGCAGCCGGTTACGCAGCTCCCGCAGGTGATCCATGAGCGGCATGCGGCCCTCGGGATCGCGGGCCGAACCTTCTCCGCTCGACTTCTTGAGCAGCGCCATCTAGCAGTCCCAGGAGTGCGAGGAGGGGCAGGGTCAGGCTTTCTTGTCGGCGCTGGCGCGCAGCTTGGCGGCCTGCTCCTCCAACTGGCGAGCCTGCTCCTCCACCGACAGCGCGGGCGCGGCCTGGAGGGGCTGCGGAGGCGCGGGCTGCGGCTGGGCGGGCGTCTGCGTCGACGTCTCGACCGTGGCCGGCCTGTCGTCGTAGTCGTCTTCGCGCAGCTTGGCCGTCTCCGACTTGAAGATGCGCATCGACCTGCCGAGGCCCCTGGCCATCTCCGGCAGCTTCTTGGCACCGAACAGCAGGACGAGCACGCCGGCAATGATCAGAAGCTCAGTGGGTCCGAGGTTTCCCATGAAACGTCCTTTTTGAGCGAGTGCTGTTTCAGCCACGATCGTACGCTGCCGGAGGGTCGGTCTCATCCCTCCGGTGCCTCAATCTGGTCTGCCGCGGCTCGAGCTGGGCCCGCGCCTCGGCTACTTCACTGCTCAGACTACGCGCGGCGGAGAGGAGTCGTACACCCGCGACCGCCAGCGCGGCCAGCCCGGCGACGCCGAGCCCGGCCGCCACGAAGATCCAGGTCATGTCCGGTGAGCGTAGCGGCTCAGGGCCCGCTCGGCCTCCTGCCGCACCCGCTCGGCCATCGCGGGCGGCGAGAGCACCCTGCCGGTGTCGCCCAGGCGCAGCGCCAGCTTGAGCAGCCAGTCCTCGTCGCGGGCCCGCAGCGCCACCCGCAGCCGCCCCTCGCCCAGCTCGGTGACCTCCTCGCACGGGTAGTACTCGGCCACCCAGCGCCCGGCGGCGGTCACCTCCAGCTCGACCAGCTCGTCGGTGGGCGAGGGACGGAACACGCCCTGCGCCACGTCGATCGGCTCGGCCTCGGCGGGCGGGTCGGCGGCCACCTCGAGCACCTCGACGCCGAGCATCCGGTCCAGCCGGAACAGCCGCATCGCCTCGGCCCGGTAGCACCAGCACTCCAGGTAGGTGCGGCCGTCGACGACGACCAGCCGCATGGGGTCGACCTCGCGCGGCGTCACCTCGTCGCGGCCCGGCACGTAGTAGCGCAGCGACAGGCGGCGCCGCCTGGTCAGCCCCTCGCGCACGCGCAGCAGCGCGTCGGGGGTGGCGTCGACGTCGACCGCGACCTGGCTGCTGACGGCCGCCGCGCCCTCACCCGCGGCCCGCTCCAGCTTGGCGACCACCCGGGGCAGCGCGTCGCCGGGCACCTCGGCCAGCTCCGGCATGGCGGCGAGCATGCGCAGCGCGACCAGCAGCGCGCTGGCCTCGTCGATGCCCAGCCGCAGCGGCCGGGCGATGGTGTCGGCGTTGTCGATGAGGATCTCGCCGCCGTCCCACGACACGTCGATCAGGTCGCCGGGCGTGTGCCCCGGCAGCCCGCACATCCACACCAGCTGCAGGTCGTCGATGAGCTGCTTCTCGCTCAGCCCGAACACCCCGGCCACCTCGCCGAGCTGCGCGCCCGGGTGCGACATCAGGTACGGCACGAGCGCGAGCAGCCTCGGCAGCCGGTCGGCGGATCCACTCACGCCAGCGCTCCCTTCAGTCGGCGGATGACGGCCTCGCGGGCGTCGGGCGGCTCGACCACCTCGACGTCGGCGCCCAGGCTGGCCATCCAGCCGGCCAGCCGTTCGGGGTCGGTGAAGCCCAGCTCGACCTCGTCCCACCCGTCGGAGCCCACGCGCACCGCCGTGGACAGCTGCCGCAGCCCTTCGCAGGCGCCCTCACGTACACGGATGACGGCCGTGCGGCCCTCGACCGGCTCCTCGGGGAAGCCGACCATGGCCCGCAGGTCGACGCCGGGCGGCACCTCGACCGAGCCAGGGCGGCCGACGGTGGCGACCTGCCCGGTGATGCGGCTCAGCCGGAAGGCGCGCGGCGCGTCCCGGCCGCGGTCGAACCCGGCGAGGTACCAGCGGCCCCGGCGGCTGACCACGCCCCAGGGCTCGACCGTGCGGCTGCGCACGCTCTCGCTGCCGGCGCTGCGGTAGTCGAAGCGCACCAGGCGCCTGTCGCGCACCGCGTCCCACAGCGCCGGGAAGGCCGGGTCGCGGGTGTCGAGGCGCAGCTCCAGCGCCCCGGCGCCGATGGTCTCGTCGGTGGCCACGCCGCCCGCGCGCAGCTTGAGCAGCGCCCCGGAGGCGGCCTCGGCGAGGCTGGCGCGCTGCCACACCTGCGCGGCCAGGCCGAGCACGGCGGCCTCGTCGGCCTCCAGGGTGATCTCCGGCAGCTCGTAGGACTGGCGCTCGATGCGGTAGCCGGGCTCGTCCTCCCACGGGTCGCGCACCACGTCGATGGGGATGCCGATCTCGCGCAGCTCGTTCTTGTCGCGCTCGAACATCCGCTGGAACGCCTCGTCGCCGTCCCGGTCATAGCCGGGGACGGCCTGGCGGATCTGCTCGGCCGACAATGGGCGGCGGGTGGCGAGCAGGCAGATCACCAGGTTCAGCAATCGCTCGGTCTTGCGGCGCGACATCCTGCCTCACTCCTCCTTCAACGACGCTACCCTGCCCGAGTGATCAGATGGCGCAAGGGCGAGGTCGTGCGGATCCGGCGCGAGTGGCCGGGAGCCATGGAACTGGACGTCGCCGTCTCCGGAGGGGACCACCAGCCGGGCGTCGAACCCGGCGGGACGTACCGGGCACTGGCCTATCCGCTCCTGGTGGGCCGTCCGGAACCCGGCGACGAGGTCCTGCTCAACACGACGGCACTCGCGATGGGTCTCGGTACGGGAGGTTACGCCATGGTGGTGGCAGTCCCGAACCGTTTACCGGAAGATCCGCAGGGACCCGGGCACCTGGTGAAGGCCCGCTACACCCCGTTGCAGGCCACCGTGCTCGGCGCCGACGAGCAGGACTCGCCCTTCCACGAGGTTCTGCGCGAGGCCGACTCGGTCGACGGCATGCCGGTGGTGGTCGCCGACCTGCACTCGGCCCTGGCGCCGATCCTGTGCGGCCTGTACGAGGCGCGCCCCGGCGTGCGGGTCGCCTACGTGATGCAGGACGGCGGCGCGCTGCCCGCCTGGTTCTCGATGGCCTGCGCGACGTTGCGGGAGATCGGCTGGCTGGCCGGGGTGGTGACGGTGGGACAGGCGTTCGGCGGCGACGTCGAGGCGGTGACCGTCCACACCGGCCTGCTGGCCGCCAGGCACGTGCTGGAGGCCGACGTGGCGATCGTCACGCAGGGGCCCGGCAACCTCGGCACCGGCACGCGGTGGGGCTTCTCGGGCGTCTCGGCGGGTGAGGCGGTCAACGCCGCCGCGGTGCTGCGCGGCCGGCCGGTGGCGGCGCTGCGGGTGAGCGAGGGCGACCTGCGGGAGCGCCATCTCGGCGTCTCGCACCACTCGCTGACGGCCTACGGCCGCGTCGCGCTGGCGCCGGCGCGGGTGGCGGTGCCGCTGCTGCCCGGTGAGTTCGGGGAGCGGGTCAGGGACCAGGCCGAGCTGCTCGCCGTCCGGCACGAGCTGGTGCCCGTGCCGGTCGGCGGCCTGCACGAGGCGCTGCGCGGCTCGCCGGTCAGGCTCTCCACGATGGGCCGGCCCCTGGAGGAGGACCTGGCCTACTTCCTGGCCTCGGCCGCGGCGGGCAGGTGCGCGGCCGCGCTGCTGTCGTAGGAGTCCTTGTACGTGAACGCCTCAGGGCTGGGTCCCTCGGCCTTGAGGCGTTCGAGGCGTTCCATGCCCTCGGCGAGGCTCGGGATGTGGCCCTCCGGGATCCACCACATGACCATGTACGGCTCGGCCATCCGCAGGAACCACTCCCTGCGGCGGCGCAGCACGTCCAGATGGGCGCTGCGGTAGACGTAGTTCCACAGCGAGTCGAGCGACTCCCACACCGAGAAGTTGAGCAGCAGGTGGTCGCCGTACTCGTGTGTGAGGGTCGCGGTCGGATCCTCCTCGCTCTCCTTCATCCGCCACACGAATCCGGGATAACCGTCGGCGAGGGTGTTGATGGGCTCCAGCGCGGCGACGAACTCGGCGAGCTCGGGGCTGTCGATCGGGGCGCGCATGTGGGCGATGTTGAGCTCGGCTAGATGCATGACGCTCAGCACACCACCCTTCGTTCTTCTATGTCAATCTTGTTTTGTTTTAGAAAGTGCTACGCAGCACTCGCCCGGCCGCGGATCCAACCGGGCCCGTCCGGGATCGTCGCCGAGCCCTTCGAGCACCCCCTGGCACAGGGCCAGGTTCATGGAGCACACCAGCAGCGGCTGCTCATGGCTCAGCACGTGGAAGGGGCAGTTGCGCATCCGCAGCGTGCCGCCGTCGGCGTAGGGCTCGTAACCGCGCTCGCGCAGCACCGCCTCGACGGGCTCGCTCCGCCCCCGGCCCAGCCGCTCCCCCGCCGCGCGCGCCGCCTTCTCGGCCGCCTCCTCGGCGCCGAGGGAGTCGACGACCTCGGCCAGCACCGAGGCCAGCGCCACGTAGTCACGCGGCGGCAGGCTCACCGACCGCTCCCCCGCGGCCCTGCGGTAGACCTTCGCGGGCCGCCCGCTGCCCGGCCCCTTCTTCTCCTGCTGCCTGAAGGCGCTCTCCAGCAGCCCTGCGTCGACGAGCTTGTCCAGGTGGTGCCCGGCCAGCGTCCTGGACACCCCGGTGATCTCGGCCGCCTCCCCCCGGCCCAGGTCGCCGCCGCTGGCCGCCACGGCCTCGTACAGGCTGCGCCGCACCGGATCGTGCAGCAGCGCCAGGGCCTCGAGGTCGTCATCGCTCACAGCGGGAGTCTAGGCGCCCCTCTCCACAGCAGGCCGCACCGCCATCTCCGCGGCAGGCCGCACCGCGCTCTCCACCGGAGGCCGCACCCCCTAGGCTTCTCCCCGTGAGCGAACCCTCCCCCCTTCTCGCCGCCTACGACCGCACCAGGTTGCGCATCCCCGAGCACCCCGCCGACGGGCTCAGGTACGAGATGGACGGCCCGCTGCTGCGCGTCACCGGCAGGTTCCGCGGCTTCGTCGAGGGCCCGCCCGTGCTCGGCGTCGAAGGCGCCCGGCTGGACGCGCTGATCGCCCGCCAGCGCGAGCACTTCGCGGCCCGCGGCGAGGCCGTCGAGTGGAAGACCCGCGCCCACGACCTGCCCGCCGATCTGCCGGATCGGCTCGTCCGCGCGGGTTTCGCGCCGGAGGAGCGGGAGACGGTGCTCGTCGGCGTCGCCAAGGAGATGCTGGACGCGCCGCCTCTGACCGCCGGCGTGACCATCCGGCAGGTCACCGCCGACGCCGACCTGCGGGCCATCGCCGCCATGGAGTCCGCCGTCTGGGGCGAGGACCGGAGCTGGCTGGGCGAGGACCTGATCCAGCGGGTCACCACCGATCCGGGCGGCATCGCCGTGCTGGTGGCCGAGGCGGACGGCCGGGTCGTCTCGGCCGCCTGGCTGGTGCACATGCCGGGCACCGGCTTCGCCGGGCTCTGGGGCGGCTCCACGCTGCCGGAGTGGCGTGGCCGCGGCATCTACCGCGCCCTGGTCGCCCGGCGCGCCCAGCTCGCCGTGGCGGCCGGGGTGGACCATCTCCAGGTGGACGCCTCCGACGACAGCCGGCCGATCCTGGGGCGCCTGGGCTTCCACACGGTGACCACGACCACGCCGTACGTCTGGACGCCCTGAGCGCCATCCCGTTCGGTCCGGCAGACCGCCAGGACCGTCACAGCCAGCCATCCAGGACGTAAACCGCCAGGACGTCTCAGTAGGCGGCCAGGACGTCCACCACGAAGACCAGCGTGTCGGTGGCGCGGATGCCGAAGGCGGGCTGGCCCGTGGGCCCGTAACCGTAGGCGGGCGGGACGATCATCAGCACGCGGCTGCCGACCGGAAGGCCCACCAACGCCCGGTCCCAGCCCTTGATCACGCTGCCGTCGCCGATCGTGAACGCCTTCGGCTGCCCGGTGCTCCAGGTGGCGTCGAAGATCCGCCGCTGCCCCCAGATGGCCCCCTCGTACTGGGTGACCAGCAACTGCCCCGCCCGCGTCCGGCGGCCCGTCCCCTTGACCAGCACCTTGGCGGCGAACCGGCGGGGCGGCGCGGTCGCCGGCACCGAGAGTCCCGGCCGGGCGCCGCCGGTCACCCGCACGCCCGCCAGCGAACCGCCCCGCCCCTTGACCGAGGCGTTCTTCGAGTGCGCGCCGAGGATGTCGATCACGTAGAACAGGTCGTCGCCCGAGCCGACCCCCTGCGGGGGATTCGCGCCGAAGCCGTCGGCCGGCGGGATGGCGGCGATCACCCTGCTGCCCACCCGGCGGCCCCGCAACGCCAGGTCCAGGCCGGGCATCAGCCGGCCGACCGGGAAGGCGGCAGGGGCGCCGCGGTTGAAGCTGGAGTCGACGAGCCGGTTCTCACCGCCGTCCCAGACGTGCGCGGTGTACTGGACGATCGCCACGTCGTCCTTGCCCAGCGGCGCGCCCTTGCCCTCGGCGAGCTGGTCCACCTGCAGCCCCGCCGCCGGCTTGCCGGCCGGGAAGACGATCGTGGGCTTGGCGCCGAACCGGCCGCCCACCTTCAGCTCCGGATCGCCCGTCTCGGTGCCGGTGCAGGCCGTCAGCAGGGCCAGCGGTAACAGCAGCACGGCGGTACGGCGGCGCATCGGACCCCTCCCGAGCGGGCGGCCCGGCGACGGTGTCGTCGCCGGGCCCGGAGATGCTACCGCGTTATCAGATCACCCGTCAGTAAGCCGACAGTACGTCCACCACGAACACCAGCGTGCTGTTGGCCGGGATGCCGTTCTGCTCCTGCTTGCCGTAACCGAGGTCCGGCGGGATGCTCATCACGACCCGGCTGCCGACCGGAACCCCGGCCAGGCCCTTCTGCCAGCCCTGGATCACGTTCGCGAGCGGGAACGAGGCCGGCTCCCCCTTGGTCCAGCTGGAGTCGAACACCTTGTCGGTGCCCCAGATCTTGCCCGTGTAGTGGGCGACCACGGTCTGGCCCTGCTTGACCTTCGCGCCGGTGCCCTGGATCACGGTCTTGACCACGAGCTCCTTGGACGGCTTGTCCTTGGTCTTGGTGGTCAGCTCGGGTGCCTTGTCACCGCCCGGGTTGACGACCTTGACGCCCTTGATGCTCTCACCGGTCTCCTTGCCGGTGGCCGCCTTCAGCGCCTCGGGCGGCGCCCCGACCACGTCCACGACGAACACCTTCGTCGGCTGCGGCACCTGGTTCGGCTGCGCCTGCTGAGCGGCGTCGGCGGCCAGCACGGCCAGCACCCGGCCGCCGTGCTTGACCTTGGCGAAGCCCTCCTGCAGCACCTGCGGCAGCTGCTGGTCGACCGCGATGGTCTCCGGCGCCTTGGAGTCGTAGGAGGAACCTTGGAAGGCGTTCTGCTTGCCGTCCCAGTTGTAGACGGTCAGGTTGACGATGATCTTGTCGCCGCTCTTCACCTGCGGGCCCGTGCCAGGGGTCAGCACCTCGTACGAGGACTTGGTGGCGGGCGAGCCGGCGGGGAAGGTCACCGTGGGCTTGGCACCCACATTGCCGGTGACCTGCACCTTGCCCGGAGCGCTGCTCGCGGTGGCGGCGGCTCCGTTGGCACCCGAGTCGGAGCCGCCGCACGCGGCGGCGAAGAAGATCAAAGGCACGGCGGCCAGAGCGGCCAGAGCGCGGCGCATGGATTTCCCTCGGAAAGACGTCAGATTCGCGTCACCCTATCCGACATCGAAGTAGGGCCGTGGTAAACCAGTCGCTACATTCCAGCGATGAGTTTGTCCACCCGCTCGTCGACGCTGCGGAACGGGTCCTTGCACAGCACCGTGCGCTGCGCCTGGTCGTTCAGCTTGAGATGCACCCAGTCGACGGTGAAGTCGCGCCGCTTCTCCTGCGCCTTCCGGATGAACTCGCCCCGCAACCGCGCCCTGGTCGTCTGCGGCGGCACCGACTTGGCCTCGAAGATCTTCAGGTCGGACGCCACCCGCTCCACCGAGCCGCGCTTCTGCAGCAGGTAGAACAGGCCGCGCTTGCGGTGCACGTCGTGGTAGGCCAGGTCGAGCTGCGCCACCCTCGGCGACGACAGCGGCAGGTCGTACTTCTTGCGGTAACGCTCGATGAGCTGGTATTTCGTCACCCAGTCGATCTCGCGCGCCACCAGGTCGAGGTTTCCGCTCTCGACCGCGTGCAGGGTCCGCTCCCACAGCTCCAGCACCCGGCGCGCGATCGGGTCGCCGCCCCGCCGGTCGACGAAGTCCTTGGCCTTCGACAGGTATTCCTGCTGGATCTCCAGGCTCGACGCCTCACGGCCGTTGGCCAGCCGCACCCGGCGCCGCCCGGTCATGTCGTGGGACACCTCGCGGATGGCCCTGATCGGGTTCTCCAGCGACAGGTCGCGCATCACCGTGCCCGCCTCGATCATGCGCAGCACCAGGTCGGTGGCGCCGACCTTGAGCAGCATGGTGGCCTCGCTCATGTTCGAGTCGCCGACGATGACATGCAGGCGGCGGAACCGCTCGGCGTCGGCGTGCGGCTCGTCCCGCGTGTTGATGATCGGCCTGGACCGGGTCGTCGCCGAGGAGACGCCCTCCCAGATGTGCTCGGCCCGCTGCGAGACGCAGTAGACCGCGCCGCGCGGCGTCTGCAGCACCTTGCCCGCGCCGCAGATGATCTGCCGGGTGACCAGGAACGGGATCAGCACGTCGGCCAGCCGGCCGAACTCGCCGTGCCTGCCGACCAGGTAGTTCTCGTGACAGCCGTAGGAGTTTCCCGCGGAGTCGGTGTTGTTCTTGAAGAGGTAGATGTCACCCGCGATGCCCTCTTCGCGCAGCCGCTTCTCGGCGTCGACGAGGAGTCCCTCGAGGATGCGCTCGCCGGCCTTGTCGTGGGTGACGAGTTCGATGACGTTGTCACACTCGGGTGTTGCGTATTCAGGATGGCTGCCCACGTCGAGGTACAGACGTGCGCCGTTGCGGAGGAAGACGTTGCTCGATCGGCCCCAGGACACGACCCGCCGGAACAGGTAGCGCGCGACCTCGTCGGGGGACAGCCTGCGCTGTCCCCTGAACGTGCAGGTCACGCCGTACTCGTTCTCCAGCCCGAAGATGCGACGATCCATCACCTCACACTATGCCCACGGATCGACAAGCGGGAGAGATCTTCCCCGTGTTTCCCTCGCGCGCTCTCATCCGTCTCGCGAGGCGGCCTCGCCGGATGGTCATCCCCCGGATGGCCATCCCCAGGTGAGCGGCCCCGCCCGGGCTCTCTTTCTCCGCTGGTACGCGGACACGGGGCCGAGCCCTCTTGGAGCGTCAGGGGGTGTAGATCTCCTGGACCTTGACGATCTCACCCTTGTAGACCGTGATCAGCGACGGGTGGGCGGCGCGCTTGTGCCGCTTGATCAGGACGGACCGCGAGCAGCGCTTGCTGCCGAGAGCGTCCTTCCTGCCGACCGTGAGGTCACCTTCGGCCACCTTGCAGCCGAAGGCCGAGAGGAACACCACGTTCTTGGCGATCCGCGACGAGTAGGCCATCGCGTCACCCTCGGGCGGAGTGACGAACTGCCCCTCCGTCATGGTGCCCTTCTTCCACTTGACCGGTGTGTACTCGGCGGTGTCGCCGCTGAGGTGCGTGATCAGGCCGCGCAGGATGCCGTCGTGGCGGGAGGAGATGTGCTTGGTGAAGTCGTGCTTCGGGTCGGCCTGGAAGGTCGTGCCGAAGGTCTTGGGCGCCTTGAACGTGGGGAAGCCCGTGGTGGCGGCGTTCGCGGCGGTCGTGGCCGTGAGGACGACGGTCGCGGCGGCGGCGCCCGCGAGGAGGGTACGCATTGGGTTCTTCACGCCTTCTGAGATCCCCGTTTCCGCCCGGCGGTTCGCCCAAATACCTGTGAACCAGGTCACACTGCCCCATGGCCTGCCGGACATGAAAAAGCTCGGACGGGCGACGACCGCCCGCCCGAGCAGGACGAGATCAGCGCACCCGAGCCGCGCACCCGTGGCCATCGGCTCGTCGGCCATGACCGGCTGCGCACGCCCGGAGGCGGTGGCCTAGAGCGGCGGCGAGCCGTCGTCGACGTCGCCCTCGGGACCGGTCGGGGGAGGGGTGTCGGAGCCGGGCTCGGATTCGAGCGGAGAGCCGCCGGCGGCGGGCGGGGTAGCGGCGGGCGGGGCGGCGGCGAGAAGACGCTCCAGGCGCGGACCCGCGAGCCGCTGGAACTTGCGGTGCTCACGGTTGCGGTCCAGCACCGCCACCTCCAGCTGCCCCACCGGCGGGCGCTCCCCACCGGGCTCCGTGAGCGCCGTCAGCGCCACCTCCAGCGCGTCGGCCAGCGGCATGCCCTCCCGGTAGCCCTCCTTCAGCCGCGTCGCCACCGCCTCTGCCTGGCCGCCCATCGCCGCGAAGCCGTGCTCGTCGAAGACGGACCCGTCGAAGGTCAGCCGGTAGATCGCGTCACCCTCCGGCGTGTCACCCACCTCGGCCACCACGACCTCCACCTCGAGCGACTTGATCGACTCGGTGAAGATGCGGCCCAGGTTGGAGGCGTAGAGGTTGGCCAGCCCACGACCCGTCACATCGGAGCGGTCGTAGGTGTAGCCGTTGATGTCGGCGTAGCGGATGCCGCCCAGCCGGAGCTCCTCGAACTCGTTGTAACGGCCCACCGCCGCGAACCCGATGCGGTCGTAGATCTCACTGACCTTGTGCAGCGCCCGCGACGGGTTGGGCGCGACGAAAAGGATGCCGTCCTCGTACTGCAGCACGACGACGCTGCGGCCCCGCGCGATGCCTTTGCGCGCGTAGTCGGCCTTGTCCCGCATGATCTGCTCAGGGGACGCATATCCAAAAGGCATGGACACGGATGGAGTCCTTTCTAGCGCAGCGGGGCGATGGGGCCGTCAGGGGAGATGAGGCGCAGTTCGAGCATCTGCTCGACGTAGCCGGCCACCTCGTCGTCCGACAACCGGCGGAAGCCGTCGGCGTCGATCACCGAGACGATCGGCCAGATCTTCCGCGTCACATCAGGCCCGCCGGTGGCCGAATCGTCGTCCGCCGCGTCGTACAGCGACTGGATCAACGCCATCACCGTGTCGTCCGCCGACATCCCGTCGCGATAGAGCTTCTTCAGCGCCCCCCGCGCGAAGATCGAGCCGGAGCCGATCGCGTCGAACCGGTCACGCTCATAGGGGCCGCCCGCCACGTCGTAGCTGAAGATCCGCCCGCCGTCGCGATCCGCGTCATAGGCGGCGAACAGCGGCACCACCACCAGCCCCTGCATCGCCATGCCGAGATTGCCGCGGATCATCGCGGCCAGCCGGTTGGCCTTGCCGTTGACCGATAGCGTGCGGCCCTCCAGCTTCTCGTAGTGCTCCAGCTCGACCCGGTAGAGCCTGGCCATCTCGATGCCCGTGCTGGCCGTGCCGGCGATGCCCATGCACGAATAATCGTCGGTCCTGAACACCTTCTCCACGTCACGCTGAGAAATGATGTTGCCGGACGTCGCCCGCCGGTCGCCCGCCATGACCACGCCACCCGCGAACGTGGCGGCGACGATCGTGGTCGCGTGCGGAACCTGGTCGCCGATCGGCGTGGCCAGAACCTCACCACGCACCGGAAGCAGCCCTGGCGCGCGCGAACCGACGAACTCGGTGAACGAGGAACTTCCGGTGTTGTGGAAAAGCTGGTCCATCAAGCCGACGGGCAGATCCCTGTGCGATGCCACGCGACTCCCTCCCAAACGTCACTGTCCCTAAAGGGGACCCTACTCATGTTGCGTCGCTGTCTGCACTTCCCACGATCAGCCCACGGCGAACCGTTCACCAGATCGTTTCTTTACGCCCAGAAGAGGCCGTGCGATTGTCGGTACGTCTGCACGTCCTGAACAGGAGGCCGACATGCGGCTCCCCAGCCGACCTGCGGTGATCGCGGCTCTCGCCATCGTGGCACTCTGCTCCTGCGGGCCCGGCGCGCCCGCCGGAAGGGAAGACGTCACCCTCGTCATCGCCGCCAACTCCATCTCCGGCGGCAAGAACTCCGAGTCCGCCGACTGGATCAAGCGGTGGGTGATCCCCGGCTTCGAGCAGACCCACCACGACGTCAAGGTGCTCTTCCAGCCCAGCGGCGTCGACGACGAGCAGTACAAGACCAAGATCGCGCTCGACCTCAAGGCGAAGGCCGGAGCCGACATCATCGACCTCGACGGCATCTGGGTCGGCGAGTTCGCCCAGGCCGGCTACATCAAGCCGCTCACCGACGTGGGCGGGCCCGCCGTCGGCTCCTGGGAGGGCTGGTCGCAGATCCCGCAGGCCGTACAGGGGCTCGGCGTCTTCGACGGCAAGAAGTACGGCCTGCCCCAGGGCACCGACGGCCGCGTCCTGTTCTACAACAAGACCCTGTTCAAGAAGGCCGGACTGCCCGACCCATGGCAGCCGACGAACTGGGAGGACATCCTGACGGCCGGCGCCAGGCTGAAGGCCGCGGGCGTACCCACCCCCATCCAGATCAACGCCGGCACCGCGATGGGCGAGGCCACCACCATGCAGGGCGTCCTCCCCCTCCTCGCCGCCGCCGGATCCGAGATCTACGCCGACGGCAAGTGGACCGGCGCCACCCGGGCCATGAAGGACGTCCTCGGCTTCTACCAGCGCCTCTACACCTCCGGGCTCAGCGACCCCAAACTGCAGCAGGAGGCCAAGGGCCGCGACAAGTCCTTCACCCAGTTCGCCGCCGGCAAGATCGGCATCCTGGCCGAGAGCGACTACTTCTGGCGATCCGTCATCGAACCGAAGGCCGGGGTCGCCCCCATGGCGGACCGCGACTCGGCCGTCGGCTTCGCCGAGATCCCCGCCAAGAACCCCGGCGGCGCCATCCGCGGCCAGGACTTCGCCAGCATGTCCGGGGGCGCCGTACGGGTGCTGAACCCCTTCTCCAAGAACCCCAAGCTGGCCTGGGAACTCCTCGCGTTCATGCACTCCGCGGCGGCCACCAAGGCGCAACTGGCCGGGCAGGCCCGGATCAGCTCCCGCGGCGACGTCAACAGCGAGGTCCTCACCGCCGACCCGATGCTGAAGTACATCGCCGACAAGGTGCTGCCCATCACCGCCTACCGCCCCGGCCTCGCCGTCTACCCCCAGGTCTCCGTCGCCCTCCAGGAGGCCACCGCGGCGATCGTCAGCGGCAAGAGCCCCGACGAGGCCGCCGCCACCTACCAGACCAAGCTGGAGAGCCTGGTAGGCGGCGCGGACCACGTCGTCGGCTGAGGGGTCATGAATACCGACGCGGCCGGGCTGGGCAGGGCCAGAGCGGTGGGGTTCGTCCTGCCCGCTCTCGTCCTCATCGGCGTCTTCCTCGTCTTCCCCGCCCTCTGGACGATCTACCTCGGCCTCACCGACTATCGCCTCACCGGCCTGGCCGCCGCCGATCCCCAGCTCGTCGGCCTGGACAACTACACCACCACGCTGACCGACCCGCGCTTCCTCAGCTCGCTGTGGCTCACCGTCGTCTACGTCGGCGGCTCGGCCGTCCTCGGCCAGGCCGGGCTCGGCTTCACCCTCGCCTGGCTGCTGCGCACCCGCCACGGGCCGCTACGACGCGCCGTCGAAGGCGTCGTACTGCTGTCGTGGATCCTGCCCAGCACGGTCGTCGGCTTCCTCTGGTTCGCCCTGCTCGACCGCGACGACGGCACGCTCAACGCGCTCCTGCGCACGCCCGGCATGGGCTGGCTGCTGGACTACCCGCTGGCGTCCATCATCGTCTTCAACGTCTGGCGCGGCACCGCCTTCTCGATGATGCTGTACGCCGCCGCGCTGGAGAACGTGCCACCCTCCCACCTCGAGACCGCCCGCCTGGCCGGCGCCTCCGTGCCGCAGCAGCTGCGCGACGTCGTCCTCCCGCTCATCCGGCGGCACGTGCTGACGAACCTGCTGCTGATCAGCCTCTGGACGTTCAACGACTTCACCCCGTTCGTCCTCACCGGCGGCGGGCCGGAAGGACGCTCGGAGATCCTGCCCGTCTACGTCTACAACATCGCCCTCAAAGGCGGCGAACTCGGCGTGGGCGCCGCCGTGTCCTTCCTCATCCTGCTCATCAACCTCCTCTTCGCCCTGGCGTACCTGCGACTGCTGCGCGGCCGAGGCCGGCGCCGCGCGGCGGGAAGGCCACCGGCATGATCCGGCACACCATCGGACGGCTCGCCGCCACCGTGTTCATCGCCGTCGTCCTGGCCTTCTTCGCGCTGCCCATGCTCTGGCTGGCCAGCGCCCCCTTCGACGCCGCCCCGGCGATCACCACCTCCATCCCGGACTTCACCCTGAGCAACTTTTCCGCCATCCTGGACAACCCCTACGCGCTCGGCTCCATCCGCAACTCCCTCATCCAGGGCGGCGGCGCGGCCGCGCTCGTCGTCGTCCTGGCCGCCCTCGCCGCCTACGCCCTGTCCAGGGTCCGCGTCCCCGGCCGCGACGTGCTGCTCTATCTGCTCCTGCTGCTGTCGTCCGTCGTCACCGGCACCGCCGCCATGGTGCCCATCTTCGAACTCGCCACCAGGCTCGACCTCATCGACACCCACCTCGGCGTCATCCTCGTCGTCTCCGGTGGCCTGCTGCCCGCCGCCATCTTCATCCTCAAGGACTTCATGGACGAGACGCCGACCACCTACGAGGAGTCGGCGCGCGTCTTCGGCGCCTCATCCCTGCAGATCCTCCGGCACATCGTGATCCCCCTGGTGCGACCCGGCCTGGCCACCATCGCCGTCTGGGCGCTGGCCAGCGTGTGGGGCGGATTCCTGTTCCAGTTCATCCTGCTGCGCGACCCCGGCAAGGCCCCCGGCTCGGTCATCCTCTACACCCTCTACACCGAGGGCGGCTCGCCCAGACTCGAGCTCATCTCCACCTTCTCGCTGCTCTACTCGCTCCCGGTGGTGGCGATGTACCTGTTCGTCTCCCAGCGGTACGGCTTCCGCTTCCACGGAGGGATCAAACGGTGATCTCGCCGCACGGCCTCACGCGGCTCCACCCCCATGAACCCGCTGCCCGGCCAGATCACCTCCGGCACCCTCCCCGCCCCCGCGGGCATCGCCGACGGGGATCTCGTGTACGGAGCGCGTCCCGAATATCTGGAACTCCTGCTTGAAGCCCGCCCGACGCCTTCCCCGGCACGTCTCCGTCTGGAGAACCTCGGCACCAGCACCCTGGTCACCTGGAGACGGACGACACCCTCATCCAGGCCGTCGTCCCCGAAGGCGACGAACCCCCCATCGGCACCCCCCGCCTGGGCGCTCCCCCGCCGCTCACTCCTCTACCGCGACGACCGCCTCCCCTGAGAGACGTGTCCACCAAGGACCGGGACCTGCACGTCCTACTCTGAGAAGCGTGTCCACCAAGGACTGGGTCCTGCACGTCGACCTCGACCAGTTCATCGCCGCCGTCGAGATCCTGCGCCACCCCGAACTCCGCGGCAGACCCGTCGTGGTCGGCGGCTCCGGCGACCCCACCCAGCCGCGCACCGTCGCCGCCACCGCCACCTACGAAGCCCGCGAACACGGCGTCCACTCCGGCATGCCGCTCCGTACCGCGCTCAAACGCTGCCCCGACGCCGTCTTCCTGCCCAGCGACCCGCCCGCCTACGAGGCGGCGTCCGAGCGGGTCATGGCCACGCTGCGCGGGTTTCCCGTCCTGGTCGAGATCTGGGGCTGGGACGAGGCGTTCATCGGAGCCAGGACCGACGACCCCGAGGCGCTGGCGGCCGCCCTCCAGCAGGCCGTCCTGACCGAAACCGCCTTGTCCTGCTCCGTCGGCATCGGCGACAACAAGCACCAGGCCAAACTCGCCTCCGCCTTCGCCAAACCCGCCGGGATCTACCGTCTCACCGGCGACAACTGGGCCGAGATCATGAACGACCGGCCCACCGACGCGCTCTGGGGCATCGGCGCCAAGACCGCCAAAAAGCTCGCCGAGCTGGGACTCGACACGGTCGCCCAACTCGCCGCCGCCGACCCCACCGACCTGGCCCGCCGCTTCGGCCCCACCAACGGCCCCTGGTATCGCTATCTCGCCCTCGGCAAGGGCGAAGCCGAGGTCGTCACCACTCCCTGGGTCGCCCGCGGCCACAGCCGCGAGATCACCTTCCCGCACGACCTCACCGACAGAACCGAAATATCCACCCACATAGCCACGCTGGCCCGACAGGTCGCCTCAGACGCGACCGCCGCGGGACGGTCGATCGTCCGTGTCTCGGTGAAGGTGCGATTCGCGCCCTTCCTCACCCGCAGCCGCCAGTCGAAGCTCCCCTCACCCACCACAGACGCGGCCGAGCTGTCCCGCGCCGCCCTCACCGTGCTCGACCGCTTCGACCTCGACCGGCCGGTCCGCCTCCTCGGCGTGGCCGTCGAATACGCCCCACCGGATCAGACCCGGACCGCTCGCTCATAGAATTCGGACCGCATCTCCTCGTCGGCACGGATGAACTCCTGGATCTCCTCCTCAGACACATCCTCGATGTCCTGCCACTCCACCGTCGCCTCGATGTAGGCCAACGCCCGCCACGCCACACCCGGATCGTCCCTGAACTGGCCGATGCCGGTGTTGCACGGCAGGCAGAGCGCGTAGCGCACATCGCCCGTGCGGTGACAGTGATCGACATGCTCGGGCGAACGGTCCCAGCAGACCACGCACAACCCGTACTGATCGACCACCATGCGCTCGACATCCTCATGCCGCATGCCGTAACGCTGGGTCAGGTGGTAAGTCCTCGTCGGCGCCACCGACTCCGGACGCTGCTGCGGCGGGATCACGAACTCGGGCCAGAGGATCTCCCCGTCCAGATAGAGGGCGGCGAGTTCGAGCAACACGGTGTTGTCACCGAAATGCCCCAGCCCGTTGTTGCAGTTGAAACAGAGAACACCCCGCACCAGGCCGCTCTGGTGGCAGTGGTCGACGAACGTGCCGGGGACCGTGCGGCAGATGGCGCAGAGCCCGCCCTGCTCGGCGAGCGTCCGCTCGAAGTCGTCCTCCGTGATGCCGTAGCGGTGTTTAAGCAGGTAGTTCCGCTCACTCCCGTGGTTCTTGATCTTGTTTTCCCGCATCGCCACGCTGTGGCACGGTTTGCAGTAGGGAGTAAGTCCAGATTTTTCCGCACGGTTGCGCCCGAACTCCGCAACAGCCTTCACTTCCCGACAGCGAGGACAGTATTTGTGCCCTGGAGGCACTTCGACCGCCTCGCGGACACTCTTACCCTGCTCACCACGACGCTTGCGATAGCTCTGAGTGGACCGCACCCGGAAGCAGCCCTTGCAGTACCGCGCAAGCCCATCGCTCTGTCGCTTGTTCAGCCCGAACTCAGAGACCCCCTTCACCTCCTTACAGTCCGGACACCACTTCACTCCTTCAGGCGTTCCCACCCCATTCCCCCCGATTTCGATGTCCGTTTTGCCCTACTCTCCGCCCTTTTGGACGTAGCTGCGCACGAATTCCTCTGCGTTCTCTTCGAGAACTTCGTCGATTTCGTCCAGAATTGCGTCGACATCGTCGGTCAGCTTCTCCTGGCGCTCCTGCACGTCCGGCGCCGCCGAGGCCTCGGTCTCCTCGACCTCGCTCTCGCGCCGACCGGCCTGCTTCTGGCCACCCGTGTCCTTGCTTGCCATGTCCTACCTACCTCCGCTTGGGGGACTGCTCTCTAGGCATATCTTCCCCGAACCGGGCGACATTTCGCGCCCAAGGCCCCGCGATCTTGCCGACTTGACTAGATAGTTCCCCTATCCAATAATGAGGCCCCTGCCCTACAGGAGGTTTCGATGTCCCCCTCGTCTCTGAGCACGGCAGGTGTGCTCCTCATCACAGTCCCGGCGGTGGCGTTCGGCGGCCTCTCGCTGCTGACGTTCCTCATGCGAAACGTGCCCGGCTACAACGACAACCCGGTGCGCCGCAGCCTCTGGCGGGCCGGTCACGCTCACGCGGGCGTGCTGGTGCTGTTCAGCCTCGTGTCGATGCTCTACGTGGATCAGACGGACCTTTCGGACGGCCTGAAGAGCCTGGTCCGCGTCCTCATCGTGGCCGCCCCGATCCTCATGCCGCTCGGCTTCTTCCTGTCGGTGGTCCGTCCCAGTGACACCAAGCCGAGCAAGCTCATCGGGCTGACGGTGGTGGGCGGCGCGGCGCTGGCGGTGGGCACGCTGACGCTGGGCATCGGCCTGCTCTGACGGGACGTCGCCGGTGCCGGAATCCGCTCGCTCTGACGGGACGCCTCCGGGTGCCGGAAGGGAACGTCCATGGCCGGGAGCGCGACGTGACGGCGGCCGGCCATGTATCGCCGGAGAAGCGTTCCCCTGGACGGGGCCCGGCCACGTGCGCGCGTTGGCGCCTTCCCGTGCTTTGCCGTAAAAAATCGGCCTGTAAAGAGCCAGCCCCCGATGGAGCTGTACGGAGTCGACCCCCCATCTGGAGCCTGTACGGAGTCAGCCGCCAGATGGAGCCGTACGGCGGCTAGTCTCCGCCGGTGAGGGCGGCGACCAGGTCGGCGGCGGTGCGGCAGCGGTCGAAGAGCTCGCCCACGTGGGCCTTGGTGCCGCGCAGCGGTTCGAGGGTCGGCACGCGCTGGAGGGACTCGCGGCCCGGGATGTCGAAGATGACCGAGTCCCACGAGGCGGCCGCCACGGACTCGCTGTACTGGCGCAGGCAGCGGCCGCGGAAGTAGGCGCGGGTGTCGGTGGGCGGGTTCTCGACGGCGCGCTGGACGTCGTCCTCGGTGACCAGGCGCTGCATGCGTCCGCGGGCGACGAGGCGGTTGTAGAGGCCGCGGTCGGGGCGGATGTCGGAGTATTGCAGGTCGACGAGTTGCAGCCGGGGGTGTGACCAGGTGAGCGAGTCGCGGGTGCGGTAGCCCTCGAGGAGTTCGAGTTTGGCGACCCAGTCGAGTTCGCGGGAGAGCTGCATGGGGTCTTCGGCCAGGCGGGTGAGGACGGATTCCCAGCGGTCGAGGATGTCCTTGTTCATCTCTTCCTGGGCGGTGCCGCGTTCCTCGACGTACTTGCGGGCCTGCTCGAGATACTCCATCTGCAGCTGGATGGCGGTGAGCTTGCGGCCGTCGCGCAGGGGGATCTCGTAGCGGCAGGTGGGGTCGTGGGAGACCGCGCGCAGAGCTTGTACGGGGTTCTCGACGGCGAGGTCGCGGCTGAGGAAGCCGTCCTCGATCATGGCGAGGACGAGGGCAGTGGAGCCCAACTTCAGGTATGTCGAAATTTCCGACATGTTGGCGTCGCCGATGATCACGTGCAGTCGCCGGTACTTCTCCGGGTCGGCGTGCGGCTCGTCCCTGGTGTTGATGATCGGCCGCTTGAGCGTGGTCTCCAGGCCCACCTCGACCTCGAAGAAGTCGGCCCGCTGGCTGATCTGGAAGCCTTCGCCGCGCGAGTCCTGTCCGATGCCGACCTTGCCCGCGCCCACGACGACCTGGCGGGAGACGAAGAACGGGGTGAGGTGGCGGACGATGTCGGCGAAGGGGGTGGCGCGCCGCATGAGGTAGTTCTCGTGGCAGCCGTAGCTGGCGCCCTTGGCGTCGGTGTTGTTCTTGTAGAGCTGGATGGGGGCGTTGGACGGGATTGCGGAGGCCCGCTGGGCGGCGTCGTACATGACGCGTTCGCCGGCCTTGTCCCAGATGACGGCGGCGCGCGGGTTGGTGCATTCGGGGGTGGAGTATTCGGGGTGGGCGTGGTCGACGTAGAGCCTGGCGCCATTGGTGAGGATGACGTTGGCGAGGCCGAGGTCCTCGTCGGTGAGCTGGCTGGGGTCGGCGACCTCTCTGGCCAGGTCGAAGCCGCGAGCGTCGCGGAGTGGGTTCTCCTCTTCGAAGTCCCACCTCGCCCTGCGCGCTCTGGCGGCGGAGGCCGCCAGGTAGGCGTTCACCACCTGCGAGGACGTGACCATCGCGTTGGCGCCTGGCTGACCTGGTACGGAGATGCCGTACTCGGTCTCGATGCCCATCACCCGACGCACCGTCATGCAACACCCTCTGTTCGTCCGGATCTGCCTATCCGCCGTTTATATGCCCGAGCCTATGCCCTTCACAGTGCCCCAGGGTCACAGAGTTATGGCACCGCAGTCTTTTCCACCTTTATGGAAGGGGGTGGGGGGGATTGTGGACGTACCCGGGGCTTAAGAAGACGCTGGATGGGGCGTTCGGCAAGGGAGTAGACAAGGTAGGACACGAGCACGGCCGCGAGCGTGGTGGTGAGTGCGGCGGCCCAGGGGGCCATCCTGGGGGCCAGGACGGGGATGAGAGCCACGGCGACGACCGAGTGGAAGAGGTAGAGCGGGTAGGTCGTCGCGCCGAGCGCGGTGAGCGTTCTGGACGGTCGTAGCCGGAACACGCCGAGGGCGACGAACGACATCGCGGCGAAGATGACCGTGATGGTGATGATCACGCTGAGGTCGCTGACGGGCATGCTCTTGAATCCGGCGACCTTGATCCGGCCGTGGACGCGTTCGAGCGCGGAGTACACCGCCAGGACGTAGCCGCAGGCGACGTAGAGCCAGGGAAGCACGGCGTTGCGGTGCTTGTGGATGAGATAGAGGGCCATGCCGACGGCGAAGTAGGGGGCGTAGCGGGGCATGACGATCTCGTTGAGCACCTCGTTGCCGAGCAGTTCGGCGCCGAGCGCGGCGGCCAGCCAGACACCGGCGAAGATCAGGACGCGGCCGTAGGTGACACCGATGATCACGAGAATGGCCATGAGCAGATAGAAGCGGAGTTCGGCCCAGAGCGACCAGTAGACGCCGCTGGCATCCACGATCTTGAACAGCCGCTGGAACATACTGGCGTTCACCAGATACTCGCCCGGCGAAAGCTTGGGGTCGAGCGCCTTGACGCCGGTGAGGCCGTAGAGAGCGGCGACGGCGGCGAGGCTGAGCCAGTAGGCCGGGTAGAGCCGGACGAACCTGCTGCGGGCGAACGCTCCGAGCCCTCTCCCCCACGCGCTCATGAGGATGACGAAGCCGCTGATGACGAAGAACAACTCCACGCCCAGGATGCCGAGCCCGGCTAACGGGGCGACGGCGGGGAACAGCTCGGCGGGCCGGTCTCCCCAGACCGAGGCGAACGCGATCAGGTAGTGGAAGGCCAGCACCGCGAGGGCGGCGACGAACCTGAGCAGATCGAGTTCGGCCAGCCGGCCTTCTCCGCGCGAGTTCCTCGGCCGGTTGGGTGGTTGCACGCCCTGTTGGACGGCACAACGATCACTTCGGTTCCGTTGGTCCCAATTTTCACAGGGGTCCCTCGGCGCGGCGGTGAAGATGAGGCGGCATGAGAAGGGGCCGCGCGGGGATCCGCGCGGCCCTTCTCAGCAGCTTCTTACAGGTATTGGCCGGTGTTGGCGACGGTGTCGATGGACCGACCCGCCTCCGCGCCCTGCTTGCCCGACACGAGCGTGCGGATGTAGACGATCCGTTCGCCCTTCTTGCCGGAGATGCGGGCCCAGTCGTCGGGGTTGGTGGTGTTGGGCAGGTCCTCGTTCTCGGAGAACTCGTCCACGCAGGCCGTGAGCAGGTGCTGCACCCGCAGGCCCTTCTGGCCGCTCTCGAGGAACTGCTTGATGGCCATCTTCTTGCCCCGGTCGACGATGTTCTGGATCATCGCGCCGGAGTTGAAGTCCTTGAAGTAGAGGACTTCCTTGTCGCCGTTGGCGTAGGTCACCTCGAGGAAGCGGTTCTCTTCGCTCTCGGTGTACATGCGCTCCACGACGCTCTGGATCATGCCGTGAATGGTGCCTTCGCGAGAACCGCTGTGCTCCGCGAGGTCGTCGGGGTGCAGCGGCAGCTCGGAGATGAGGTACTTGGAGAAGATGTCCTTCGCCGCTTCGGCGTCGGGCCGCTCGATCTTGATCTTGACGTCCAGGCGGCCGGGCCGCAGGATCGCCGGGTCGATCATGTCCTCGCGGTTGGAGGCGCCGATGACGATGACGTTTTCCAGGCCCTCGACACCGTCGATCTCCGACAGGAGCTGGGGAACGATGGTGTTCTCGACGTCCGAGGAGACGCCGGAGCCTCGGGTGCGGAAGATCGAGTCCATCTCGTCGAAGAACACGATCACCGGGGTGCCCTCTGAGGCCTTCTCGCGAGCCCGCTGGAAGACCAGGCGGATGTGCCGCTCGGTCTCGCCGACGTACTTGTTGAGCAGCTCGGGGCCCTTGATGTTGAGGAAGAAGCTCTTGCCTTCCTGGCCGGTGCGCTCCGCGACCTGCTTGGCCAGGGAGTTGGCGACGGCCTTGGCGATGAGCGTCTTGCCGCAGCCGGGCGGGCCGTAGAGCAGAACGCCCTTGGGCGGGCGCAGCTTGTGCTCGCGGAACAGGTCGGCGTGCAGGTAGGGCAGCTCGATGGCGTCCCTGATCTGCTCGATCTGCCTCATCAGGCCACCGATCTCCTCGTAGGAGATGTCGGGGACCTCTTCGAGCACGAGCTCTTCGACTTCGGACTTGGGAATCCGCTCGTAGACGTAGCCGGAGCGGGGTTCGAGCAGCAGCGAGTCGCCCGCCCTGATCGGCTGCCCGACCAGTGACTCGGCGAGACGTACGACGCGCTCCTCGTCCGCGTGCGAGATGACCAGTGCGCGCTGCCCCTGGTCGAGGAGCTCTTTGAGCATCACGATCTCGCCGACCTCTTCGTAGCCGAGGGCTTCGACCACGTTGAGCGCCTCGTTCAGCATGACCTCCTGGCCACGCCGGAGCGAGTCGACGTCGACGGCGGGGCTGACGTTCACCCGCAGCTTGCGGCCGCCGGTGAACACCTCGATCGTGCCGTCTTCTCTGGCCTCCAGGAAGGTGCCGAACCCGGATGGCGGCTGTGCCAGCCGGTCAACTTCTTCCTTGAGGGCAACGATCTGGTCCCTGGCCTCCTTGAGTGTGGCGACCAGGCGCTCGTTCTGGCCGGTGACGGCCGCGAGGTTCGCCTGCGCCTCGTGGAGACGCTCTTCAAGGACTCTGGCCTGACGGGGTGACTCGGCCAGCTTCCGCCTCAGCGCGGTGATCTCCTCTTGGAGGAAGGAGACCTGTGTTGAAAGATCAGCGACCTCCCGTTCGCGCTGCGCGGCTCGAGCCTCAGCATCATCGCGAGCTGCCACGCCCCGTCACCTCCTTCCCAGT
This sequence comes from Nonomuraea aurantiaca, assembly GCF_020215705.1. Lineage (GTDB taxonomy): Bacteria > Actinomycetota > Actinomycetes > Streptosporangiales > Streptosporangiaceae > Nonomuraea > Nonomuraea aurantiaca. The sequence continues at coordinate 271,766 of NZ_JAIWNB010000004.1, forward strand.
CGAGGGCGACTACTAAGGACCTTACCTATCTCGGGCCCCTCCGTAACCTGGCCGGGCAGTGTTCGTCGTGTGACATTCAGTGTTCGGCGAATAATCCCTAATAGTGCGTTTAATACTGGCAGCATAGGAACACGGCGATCTGTTCCCGTGTCACGCACCAACGCACCCTCGTGGCCAAATTGTCATAGTTCTTCAGTGGTCCCCTTCGGTCGTCGGCGGCGTGGTGGCGGTGCCACACCGTCCGCCATGCGACGGGCGCTGACGAGGAAACCGGTGTGGCCGATCATCCGATGATCCGGTCTCACCGCGAGCCCTTCGACATGCCAGTCGCGAACCAGGGTCTCCCACGCATGGGGCTCGGTGAAACTCCCGTGATCGCGAATGGCCTCGACGGTCTTGGACATCTGGGTCGTCGTGGCCACGTAGCAGCAGATGACGCCGCCCGGTGTGAGGGCCTTGGCGGCGGCGTCGACGCACTCCCACGGGGCGAGCATGTCGAGGATGACGCGATCGACGTCCACCTCGTCGATCGAGGCCACCAGGTCGCCGACGACGAGCCGCCAGGTGTCGTCCATGGGGCCGCCGTAGAACTTCTCCACGTTCTTGCGCGCGACGTCGGCGAACTCCTCGCGCCGCTCGTAGGAGGTGACGTGGCCCTCGGGACCCACGGCGCGCAGCAGGAAGCAGGTCAGCGCGCCGGAGCCGACCCCCGCCTCGATCACCCGGGCGCCGGGGAAGACGTCGGCCATGCCGACGATCTGCGCGGCGTCCTTGGGGTAGATCACGGCGGCGCCGCGCGGCATGGCCAGGGTGTAGTCCTGCAGCAGGTGGCGGAAGGCGAGGTATTGGGTGCCGCCGGAGGAGCGCACCACGGAGCCTTCGGGCTGCCCGATCAGGTCGCTGTGGGGGATGGCGCCCTTGTGCGTGTGGAAGACGCCGTCCTCTTTGAGCGTGATCGTGTGGCGCTTGTTCTTGGGGTCGGTGAGCTGCACCTGATCCCCCGCCTGGAACGGCCCATGCCTGCGGAAACCCATGTCGGCAAGGTTATAGGGCTTTCGAGCACGCCTTGACGCGCGATATCTATGAGGGATGTTTCCGCGCGAAGTGATCTCCACCGGTTCCCTGGTGCTGCGTTCTCCCTCCGACTCCGACGCCGAGGCGATCGCGCGTGCCTGTGACGATCCGGTGACGGCGCGCTTCCTGTACGTGCTGCCGTCGCCGTACACGTTGCGGGACGCGCGTGACTACCTGCGGGCGGCGGAGCGGAAGTGGGCGGACGGCGGCGCGGAGTTCGCGATCACCGAGAACGGCCGTTACGTCGGCGCCATCGGCGTACAGCCGCCCGACCCGTGGGGGGTGGCGCAGATCGGCTATCTGGCCGCGCCGTGGGCGCGCGGCAAGGGCGTGGTGACCAAGGCGACGCGAGCGGTGACCGAGTGGCTGTTCGACCATGGCGTCGAGCGGGTGGAGCTGCACGCCGTCGTCGAGAACATCGCCAGCCTGCGGGTCGCCTACAAGGCCGGTTTCCAGGAGGAGGGGCGCAGGCGTGACGCCAAGGTGCAGCGTGACGGGCGCCGCACCGACGTCATCACGCTTGCCAGGCTCCGGCGCGACTCCGGTGCGGCGGCCGATCCGTACCTGCCGTTCTTCGACGGCGGTGAGCTGAGCGACGGAGTGGTACGGCTGACGCCGATGGAGGTGGCCGACGCCGCCGACTTCCACCGGATGATGCGCGAGCCGAGCGTGGCCGCCTACGGGTTCGGGCCGCGCGCCACGCTGGAGGACAACGAGCGGCGCTGCCGCTACACCGGCTACTGGTGGGTGTCGGGGCAGCGGATCGAGCTGGCGATCAGGGACGCCGTGTCCGGGGAGTTCGCCGGGCACCTGCAACTGGTGCAGGTGCTGCCGATGATCGGGCAGGGCATGATCGGCTATTCGCTGCTGCCGGACTTCCGGGGCAGGGGGTTCATGACGCGGGCCGTGCGACTGCTGGTGGACTGGGCGTTCACCCACACTCCCCTGCACCGGATCGTGGCCGGCACCGCCCTGGGCAACACGGCCTCGCACCGGGTGTTGGAGCGGTCCGGGTTCGTCCGGGAGTCCATTCACCGGGAGCTGTACCCCAAGGAGGACGGGAGCCGGGCGGACGAGGTGGAGTGGCTGCGTCTGCGCCCCAGCTGACCGGAAATCCCGGTTTCCGGTTTGGGGGTGGTCAAGTGACACGGCGGCGGCGAGACTCGGGGCACCGCCCCTGAGATACGCGTGATCACCCTGCGCGATCTCGTTTCCCCTCCTCAGAGGGATACAGCGATGACTTACAACCGTGTCGACGTCGCCATGCGCGAACTCATCGCCTCGTTCTCCTGCCTGGACCCCGCGGGTCTGATCGACAGGCTGAGCGGGACCGCCGCGGCGGTCACCGGAACGGCCTACGCGGGATTCGTACGGGTGGACGCGCTACGGGAGGTCGCCCAGGCCGTCAATGTGCACGCGCCCCCGGTCGATCCGCTGCGGGTACGCCCGTGGCTGGAGGAGTCCGGGGTGCTCAAAACGCTCGCCACGCGGTCCGTCCGACTGCTGATCGTGCCGGACACGGCGATGGGCGAGCCCGGCTTCCTGGCCATGCCGGTGCCGCTCGCCACGAGGGACCACGTGTTCCTGTGGGTCGCGGGGCGCCGGTTCGGGGAGCCGGAGGAGCACCTGCTGAGCCGCTTCGCCACCGCCGCGGGCCGGGCCCTGGAGGCCGCCAGCGGGCTGGAGGCGGCCATCCGGCTGTTACGCGGCGTGCAGGCGTTCCCCTGCACGTGACGGGCGGCCGGCCGGATTCGGGACGGGCCGGATCACGAGAATACGGATGACCTACGGGTGGGTCCGATGGGTACGACGACCTTTTCCGTGCAGCGGTTTCCGGGAGATTCTTCGCCGCTTTCCTATCCCCAAACTTGGAAATTTCGTGATTTCCACAGAATGGGTTGACACGGCCTTCCGGACACCCGCGGCGGGGTCGCGGCTCTCTCGATCCCGCTGCTCAAGGACGCCTCAGCCAACAGGCGGGCCGCCGGCCCGGGCCGGTGCGTGGCCTGGCGAATAGGCAGCCTGCCTGGCGCGGAAACGGCTTTGCGGACCGCCTGGTTCGTACACCCGCCGCGACCGCCGAGCGCCGCAGTAATCGTCGGCATATTTCGCATCTTTCCTCTCTAGAGAACGACGGGTGTCCCCGCACCAACGGGGCATCGCCTGCGTGGTCACGCATCAGCGGCACCGCTGCGTAACCGGCGCGCCAGCCTCCGCGACCACCGTGGTGAGCGCGCCGAGCATGTCGTTGCCCGAGGCTTCGCGCAGCGTCCGGTGAGGCAGGATGGGCCGTGACCACAAGGGCGCCCAGCTCATCGAGCAGGCTGCCGTGCAGGCTCGCGTCTGTGACGCCTCTCTCACCTGCCTCATGCCTCACATGCTTCGAGGTCAAAAGTATGATTATTCGACTTCTCAGCTTGATTGATACGACGCAAGCTGTCTGGTCTGACGCGCATCCGAGCCCGAGAGGTTGCCCCGCATGGACGACTCCCCCCGCCCGCAGCTCATCGTCGTGATGGGGGTGACGGGATGCGGCAAGTCCACCGTCGGCGCCGCGCTCGCCGAACGCCTCGGGGTGCCGTTCGCCGACGCCGACGACTTCCACAGCCCCGCGAACGTCGCCAAGATGACCGCCGGAATGCCGCTCGACGACGCCGACCGGCTGCCGTGGCTGCGCGCGGTAGGCGCCTGGCTCGCCGAGCACGCCGGCACCGGGGCCGTGGTGGCGTGCTCCGCGCTGAAGCGCCGCTACCGCGACCTGCTGCGGGAGGCCGCGCCCGAGGCCATCTTCCTGCACCTCGACGGCGACATCGACATGATCAGGAAGCGGGTGGCGCACCGGCCCGGCCACTTCATGCCCGAGTCGCTGGTGGCCTCGCAGTTCGCAGCCCTCGAACCCCTCGGCCCCGACGAGCGCGGCGTCGCACTCGACCTGTCGCTGCCGGTCGACGACCTCGTGAACGCCTATCTCGCCCGTACGACCTCCTGAACGCCTATTCCGGCCGTACGACCTCCTGAAAGCCTGCCTCGCCCGGACGACCTCCTGACCGCACCCTGCGCGACGTCCGGCACGCTCCTGGCCGACCGGTGTCGGCCGCCCGGAAATGGGCTGGATCCGCGACCGAAAGCGAGACGGCCCGACCGAAGGGGATAGGTCTGAGGACCAGAGGGCCCAGAACGAGAGGCCTCGTGCCGAGGAAGCCCCGGACGAGAGTGCCCAGGAGCGAGAAGGCCAGGAGCGAGAAGGCTCAAGGCGAAAGGGCTGACGCCGCCTTCCTGAAGGCCCTCAGCCCTGGCCGGCGGCTGGCGCATCGTGGCGGGCGGCGCATTGTCGCAGGCATCGTGGCGCGTCCAGTGACGGGCGGCGCACGGTGGCGGGTGGCCCACGGTGGCGGATCGGTGGCGCGTGGCGCACAGTGGCGGGTCGGTGGCGGTCACAGCTGAACGCCCGCGCCCCCCACAGGGAGCACGGGCGTTCAGGGAGGAGCTGGAAGATTCAGGACGAAGGGCTCATCCCCGGTGGGCTTCGAAGCGCATCGTGCGGGAGACGCCGACGCGGACGGTGGTGCCCGGGACGATGGTGACGGGCTCGTTGGGCGGGATGTCGTAGAAGTTGGGGTCGCCGGGCGGCTGGATCTGGGTGCCGTTGACCGACCCCAGGTCGACCAGGTTGACGTCCCAGCCGTCGAGCGCCACTCGGAGGTGCCTGCGGGACACCGACCCGTCGGGGCTGGTCACCTTGGCGGGCCTGGCCGTGCCGCCCGCCACCTCCGGCGCGCGCTCGGGGTCGCGGCCCAGCAGGTAGTCGCTCTCCAGCGGGAGCGCGGTGCCGTCGTCGAGGATGAGGACGCCGAGCGGGGGTCGCGGCCCCTTGTACGGTACGAGAGTGCGCTGGACGAGCGCGATGCCGCAGACCGCGCAGTAGGGCACGCGCGGGTCGTTGAAGTGGTCGTTCTTGCAGTCGACGCCGTAGACGAGTTGCCGGTCGCCGTGCTCCTCCTGGGCGGGCGGAGGCGGCGGCTGCTCGAACAATTCGCGGGGCTGTTCGAAGTGCTCGCGCGGCTGCTCGAAGTGTTCGCGCGGCTGGTCGTACTGCTCACGCGGCTGGTCGTAGGGCGAGGCGGGCTGCTCGTACTGCTCGGGCATCGTGCCGTTGCCGGAGTGCACGGGCGCCGGCTCGTCGTAGGTGGGGAACCCGCTCGGCTGCTCGGCGGGGGGCGGCGGGTCCGGGACCGCCGACAGGAACGGCGGCTGCTCCTGCGCGGGGGGCTGCGGCTGAGGCCCTGAGGCGGGCTGGGGGCCCGACAACGGCTGGGGTCCCGAGAACGGCTGCGGGCCCGAGGGACCGGCGGCCGAGGGGGTGGAACCCGAGGGGGTGGCGGGCTGGTCGTTGCCCGACAGCGGATAGGGGGCCATCTGCACCGGCGGCGGCACGACCAGGTCGGGCTCGAAGTGCAGGGCGGTGTTGGGCAGCTCGCTGGTCAGCGGTCTGGACTGCGCTGCGGGCCGCTCGGCGACCTCACCGAAGTCGCCCACCAGCCCGCCGCCGTGCACCACGCCGCCGTCGAAGCCGACCGCGGGATGCGGCTCGCCCCCGCCGGGCAGGCTCAGCGAGACGCGTTGGACCGGCCCGTTGATGAGCCGGTCGGCCCAGGTCAGCGAGTCGCTGCCGGCCAGCCGGGTCTCGCCGGACGCCGTGGTGACCGTGGCCGACGCGGAGCCGCTGACCAGGACGGCCACGCCGCCGTCGACCGGTCCCGCGACCGCGCAGGTGGCGGGGTCGCCGGTCATGTTGGCCGCGAGCACCTGGGCGGCGCGCCTGGCCAGCGCTCTGCCGTCGCCCCCGGCGGCGGCCGTCTCGCGTAGTGCCTTGAGCAGTTCATCGGCCGCGGCCTCGGCCGCGTCGCACACCAGCAACAGCCCGCCCAGATAGGCGACCAGCCCATCTCCGGGAAGCGGACGTACCGCCCCGAAGCCCTGGCCCGTCATGACTCCTCCTTCATGACGACCGTGCTGCGCTCATCGGTGCCCTCGCTGCGCTCGGTCACTCAACTCTCCTCCCCGGAGGCCGGCGTCATCACGGCACCCGCACTGCCGTGCCCGGCCACCAGCCATACGCATACCCATACGGCGAGGCGGCGTCGCGGCCGCCCCCGTCTCGATTCGGTGAACCGGTGGACCGGTGGACCGCAATAAACCTGGCCGAACAGAACACTATCGGCCAGCCGTCTCATCCTCGAACCGCCGGGTGCGATCCGGAATCACCTGATCACTGGACACGACACTAGCCGGGGGCTGCCGGTTATACGAGTGGGACAAATCAGACGCCGCTGAAGACACGGTTGACGTCGGCCGTGGCGAGCACGCCGTAGATCTCGCCGCCGCGCTCCACGAGCAGGTATTCGCCCGCCGGGGCCTCGCGCATGGCGTCGATGAGCGCCTCCCCCGTAAGGTCGGCGGCCAGCACCATGGACGGCTCCAGCGACTTGGCCATGGAGCCGGCGTTCACCCAGGGGCGGCGGTGCTCGGGAGTGGCCTGTACGGACGCCTCGTGCACGATCGCGACGGGGCGGCCTTCATGGTCGACGACGACGAGGGCGCCGGCCCGCTTCTCGGCGGCCTGGCGCAGCGCCTCCGACAGCGGGGTCTCGGCGACGACGGGGATCGCCCTGCGAGCCAGCGTACGGGCGTTGACCTGCGGGATCCTGGCGCGGATGCGGGCCACGCGCAGCGACTGGGTGGCCCCGAGCCAGATGAAGGAGGCCAGCACCAGCGGCCACAGCAGGTCGCGGAGGTCCACTTCCTGCCCGCTCATCAGCGGCATGGCGATGGGCGACACCACCAGCAGCACGGCCAGCACCCTGCCGCCCCAAGCGGCGGCGATGGTGCCGGATCCGGCGTTGCTGGTCAGCTTCCATACGCCGGCGCGCAGCATCCGGCCGCCGTCGAGCGGCAGGCCGGGCAGCAGGTTGAACACGCCGACGATGAGGTTGGCCAGCCACAGCTGCCAGATCAGCACTTCGGGGATGCCGCCGCCGTTGATCAGGAAGACGTCGGCGGCCAGGCCGATCCCGGCCAGGCCGAGCGACAGCGCCGGGCCGGCGGCGGCGACCATGAACTCCTTGCCGGGGGTCGGCGGCTCCTTCTCGATCTCCGACACGCCGCCGAGCAGGTAGAGGGTGATCCGGCGGACCGGCAGGCCGTAGGACTTGGCCAGCACGCTGTGGGCCAGCTCGTGCAGCAGGACCGAGACATAGAGGAGGATGGCGAAGACGAAGGCGACGGCGTAGGCCGCCGTGGCGTCGAGCTCGGGCAACATGGCCCGCACCCGGTCACCGAACATCCAGGTGATGAAGGCCGCGACGATGAACCACGTCCACGACACGTAGACCGGGATGCCGAACGGCTTTCCCATCCGAAGACCGGAAAATTCCTGCTGCGGGCTCTGCTCGCTCACCGCGCTCCTTGCCGTTCATTACGTGCTGTCCGCTGCCTTGATGCTACGCGCCGGACGAGGTACTCCCGGCTTCACGGGCCCTATTCTGTCGGGCTCTTGACCTAGAGTGCGGTGCATGACGTTGACCGAACCGGTGATCATCGGAGCCCTCTCCCCCTCCCGGGCGGGCGACTTCATGACCTGTCCGTTGCTCTATCGCTTCCGCGTGATCGACCAGTTGCCGGAGAAACCCTCGGCGGCCGCCGTGCGCGGCACGGTGATCCACGCGGTCCTGGAGCGCCTCTACGACCTGCCCGCGCCGCGGCGTTCGGTGGAGGCGGCGCTGGAGCTGCTGGAGCCGCAGTGGGAGCGGCTGCTGTCCGACGATCCGCACTACGCCGAGATGTTCGCCGACGACGACGAGCAGGCGACGTGGCTGGCGCAGGCGCGGGCGATGCTGGAGCGCTATTTCACGCTGGAGGACCCGACGCGGCTGGAGCCCGCCGAGCGGGAGCTCTATGTGGAGGCGGTCCTCGACGGCGGTCTCATGCTGCGCGGCTACGTCGACCGGCTCGACGTGGCGCCGAGCGGCGAGGTGCGGGTCGTCGACTACAAGACCGGCAGCGCGCCGGGCCCCGACTTCGAGGCCAAGGCGCTGTTCCAGATGAAGTTCTACGCGCTGGTGCTGTGGCGGCTGCGTGGCCAGGTGCCGAGGCTGCTGCAGCTGGTCTACCTGGGCGGCGGCGGCGAGGTGCTGCGCTACGCGCCCGACGAGGCCGATCTGCTGGCCACCGAGCGCAAGGTGCGGGCGCTGTGGACGGCGATCGAGCGGTCGCTGGAGACGGGCGAGTGGCGGGCGCGGCGCAGCCGCCTGTGCGACTGGTGCGACCATCAGGCGCTCTGCCCGGAGTTCGGCGGCACCCCGCCGCCGGTGCCCGACCGGCAACCGGGCGACACCGTACGGAGCAACCGCCGGGCGGCCACCGACGAGCTGTAGGCCGCACAGTACGGAGCAACCGCCGAGCTGCAGGCGGCACGGTCTGAAGCAGTCGGCGGGCGGTCACCGGCGGCACGGTCCGGAGCGACCGGCGGGCGGCCATGGACGGCTGTAGGAGTCCGGCTCTCCTCCCCTGGGAGGAGGTTCCTGGCTCTCACCTGGACCTACAGTGAAGCGGTGCGCATCGATCGGGCCAGGTTCCACGACACCCTGTTCGCCGTGGCGCTGGCCGCGGTCTCGGTCTGGCTCTTCCTGTCTTCCGATGCGGCGCTGCTGGAGCCGGCCGGCGGGCAGGCGGCCGACGGGATACGGGGCGCCGACACGTTCGGCGCCGTGCTGGTGGTGCTGGCGTGCGCCCCGGTCGCGGTGCGCAGGCGCTGGCCGCTGGCCACGCTGTGCGCGGGGCTGCTGCCCGAGACGCTGCTGACCGGGCTGGGCTACGGCTCCGGCGTGGCGGCGGCGCCGGTGCTGGTGCTGCTCTACTCGGTGGCGTCCCTGCGGGGGCTGGCCGTGGCGCTGTGCGCGCTGCTGCTGTCGTTCCTGGCCTACGCGTTCGCCGGGACGCTGAGCCCGGTCACCGGCGCCAACTGGAGTGAGCACCTGGTGGCGTTCATCGTGCTCCTCGCGGTCTGGGGGGCCGGGCGGAGCCTGCGGCTGCGCCGCGCCTACCTGGAGGAGCTGAAGGACCGCGCGGCCCGGCTGGAGCGCGCCTACGCGGCCGACACGCGGGCCGCGCGGGCCGAGGAGCGCTCGAGGATAGCCCGCGAGCTGCACGACGTCGTGGCCCATCACGTGAGCGTGATGACGGTGCAGGCGGCGGCCGCGCGCCGGGTTCTGGCCGCCGATCCGGATATGGCGCGTGAGGCGCTGTCGGCCATCGAGCACACGGGCCGGATGGCGATGAGCGAGATGCGCAACATCGTGGGCGTGCTGCGCACCGACGCCCGGGCCGAGCTGGGGCCGCAGCCGGGGATCGACGACCTGCCGGCGCTGGTGGAGCAGATGCGGGAGGCGGGGCTGCCCACGCGGCTGTCGATCGAGGGTGATGCCCGGCCGATCCCCGCCGGAGTCGATCTGGCCGCCTACCGGCTGATCCAGGAGGGTCTGACCAACAGCCTGCGGCACGCGGGCACGGGCGCCGAGGCGGTGGTGACCGTACGCCATGGTCCGCGTGAGCTGGACGTGCGGGTGGAGGACGACGGGCGGGGGGCGGCGAGCCTCTCCGGGCCGCCAGGGCATGGTTTGGTGGGCATTCGCGAGCGAGTTGCCCTCTATGGTGGAATCCTCAGCATCGGTCCGCGACCGGGGGGCGGTTTCGAGGTGCGCGCGAGGTTCCCGTTGAAGGACTCACCATGACGATCAGGGTGCTGCTGGTGGACGACCAGCCGCTGCTGCGCACCGGTTTCCGCCTGATACTCGAGGCCGAGCCCGACATCACGGTGGTGGGGCAGGCCGGTGACGGCAAGGACGCGCAGGAGCAGACGCGGGCGTTGCTGCCCGACGTCGTGCTGATGGACATCCGGATGCCCGGGGTCGACGGCATCGAGGCGACACGCAGGATCGTACGGGAGGCGGCGCCGACGGCGCACGTACCGAAGGTGCTGGTGCTGACGACGTTCGACCTGGACGAGTACATCGTGGAGGCGCTACGGGCGGGCGCCTCCGGGTTCCTGCTGAAGGATGTGCCGCCGGACGAACTGGTGCAGGCGATCCGGGTGGTGGCGGCGGGCGACGCGATCGTGGCGCCCAGCGTGACCCGGCGGCTGCTGGACCGGTTCTCGAAGCGGCTGCCGTCGGCGTACGAGCAGGCGACCCCGGCGCGGCTCGACCGGCTGACCGAGCGGGAGCTGGAGGTGCTGCGGCTGATCGCCAAGGGGATGTCCAACGCCGAGATCGCGCGGAAGCTGGTGGTCAGCGAGACGACGGTCAAGACGCACGTCGGCAATGTGCTCACCAAGCTGGGCCTGCGCGACCGCGTGCAGGCGGTCGTCCTCGCCTATGAGACGGGCCTCGCCACGCCGGGCGCCGCTTCCTGATCGTCACCGTGGCGACCGGCAACCGCCGATCCAGTGGCGGTGGGCATCCGCCGGTCCGGCGGCAGCCGGCATCCGCCGGTCTGGTGGCGGCCGGCATCCGCCGATCCGCTCGAAACCGGTCGGCGGTGGGGCCCCATCCGCCGACCGGCGTCAGGAGGTCGCGGCGGCCGTCTTCGGCGCCGGCTCGGGGGCGTTCTCCGGGAAGTGGCAGGCCACCCGGTGGCCACTGGCCAGCTCCTCCAGCGGCGGCTCCACCGTCTTGCAGATGTCCTGGGCCTTCCAGCACCTGGTGTGGAAGCGGCAGGCCGGCGGCGGGTTGAGCGGGCTCGGGACGTCGCCCGTCAGCCTGATGCGGTCGCCGTCCGCGCGGGCCTTGGGATCCGGGATCGGTACCGCCGACAGCAGCGCGTTGGTGTAGGGGTGCATGGGGCTGCTGTAGAGGCGCTTGCGGTCGGCGATCTCCACGATCTTGCCGAGGTACATCACCGCGACCCGGTCGCTGATGTGGCGGACCACCGACAGGTCGTGGGCGATGACCACATAGGTGAGGTCCAGCTCGTTCTGCAGGTCCTCCAGGAGGTTGACCACCTGGGCCTGGATCGAGACGTCCAGCGCCGAGACCGGCTCGTCGGCGATGATCAGCTTGGGCTTCAGCGCGAGCGTGCGGGCGATGCCGATGCGCTGGCGCTGGCCGCCGGAGAACTCGTGCGGGTAGCGGTTGTAGTGCTCCGGGTTGAGGCCGACCAGCTGGAGGATGTCCTGGACGGCCTTCTTGACCCCGTGCTCGGTCTGCACGCCCTGGATGTGGAAGGGGGCGCCGACGATGGTGCCGACCGTGTGGCGGGGGTTGAGCGACGAGAAGGGGTCCTGGAAGATCATCTGCATGTCGCGGCGGAGCGGCCGGAGCTTGCCCTGGCTCATGTGGGTGATGTCGCGGCCCTCGAAGACGACCTTGCCTCCGGTCGGCTCCAGCAGCCTGGTCACCAGCCGGCCGGTGGTGGACTTGCCGCAGCCCGACTCCCCCACCAGGCCGAGCGTCTCACCCTTGAACACGTCGAAGCTGATCCCGTCGACCGCCTTGACGGCCCCGACCTGCCGCTTGAGCAGGCCCTTGGTCACCGGGAAGTGCTTCTCCAGGTCCTGGACGGAAAGAAGCGGCTCGTTCGAGGTGGTCACTGCGTCTCCAGCACTGGCTTGACTTCGTTCTCCCACAGCGTCCGCCGCTGCGTCCTGCTCAGGTGGCAGCGCACCAGGTGGCCGGGGTCGGTGTTGATCAAGGCAGGGATCTCGGCCTTGGACTGACCGTCGGTCTGGTCGGAGTAGGGGCAGCGGGGGTGGAAGGCGCAGCCCGACGGCACGTTGATCAGCGACGGCGGGGTGCCCTTGACGGGCAGGAGCCGTTCGGTGGGCTCCCGGTCGAGCCGGGGCATCGAGCCGAGCAGGCCCCACGTGTAGGGGTGCTCGGGCCGGTAGAAGATGTCCTCGGCCGAGCCGTACTCGATGCACTTGCCCGCGTACATGACCAGGATGTCGTTGGACAGCTCGGCCACCACGCCCAGGTCGTGGGTGATGATGATCAGCGCGGAGTTGAACTCCCGCTGCAGGTCGCGCATCAGGTCGAGGATCTGCGCCTGTACGGTCACGTCGAGCGCGGTGGTCGGCTCGTCGGCGATGAGCAGTTCGGGGTCGCACGAGAGCGCCATCGCGATCATGGCGCGCTGGCGCATGCCGCCGGAGAACTCGTGCGGGTAGGAGTCGACCCGGCGCTTGGGCTCGGGGATGCCGACCCGGCCCAGCATGTCGATGGCGTGCTTGCGGGCCACGCTCTTGGAGACCTTGTGGTGGATGCGGTACGCCTCGATGATCTGGTCGCCCACCGAGTAGAAGGGGTGCATCGACGACAAGGGATCCTGGAAGATCATCGCCATCTTCCGGCCGCGCAGCCGGCGTACGTGCTCCTGCGAGGCGGTGACGAGGTCTTCGCCGTCGAGCCAGATCTCGCCGGAGACGTTGGCGCTCTTGCCGCGGTGCAGGCCGAGGATGCCGAGGCTGGTGACGGACTTGCCCGATCCGGACTCGCCGACGATGCCCAGGGTCTTGCCGCGTTCGAGGCTGAAGGACAGCCCGTCGACGGACTTGACCACGCCGTCGTCGGTCGAGAAGTGGATCTTCAGGTCCTTGACGTCGAGAAAGGGACTCTCGCTCACGTCAGCCTCACTCTCGGGTCAACCACCGCGTAGAGCAGGTCGACGATCAGGTTGGCCAGGATGATGAAGACCGCCGCGGTCAGCGTGACGCCCATCACCTGGGGAAGGTCGTTGTTGTTGATGGCGTCGACCGCGTACTTGCCGATGCCGGGCAGCGAGAAGGTGCTCTCGGTCAGCACCGCGCCGCCGAGCAGCAGGCCCAGGTCGAGGCCGAACATCGTCATCACGGGCGTGAGCGTGGCACGCAGGCCGTGTTTGACCACCACCATGCGTTCGGGCAGGCCCTTGGCCCGCGCCGTGCGGATGTAGTCCTCCGACATGGTCTCCAGCATGCCCGCTCTGGTGAGCCGGGCATAACCGGCGGCGTACAGGAAGGCCAGCGTCACCCACGGCAGGATGAGGTTGTTCGCCCAGGTGAGCGGGTCTTCCGAGAACGGCACCCAGTCGGCGACGTCGCCGACCAGGCCGAGCTGGTCGCGGAAGATGGCCAGCGACACGATGCCGGTGAAGAAGATCGGCAGCGAGACGCCCGCCAGGGCCACACCCATCGAGAGGCGGTCGAAGAAGCTGCCGCGCCGCAGCGCCGACAGCACGCCCGTCGAGACGCCGAACACCACCCACACCACGGCGGCGCCGAGCGCCAGCGACAGGGTGATCGGCAGCCGGTCGAGCAGGTCGGGCAGCACCGGGTTCTGGGTGACGTAGGAGTAACCGAGGCACGGGGCGGGGCAGTGCTCGATGCCGGGACCGTAGTTGCGGTCGACACCGACGAAGATGCCCTTCACGAACCGCCCGTACTGGACGACCAGCGGGTCGTTGAAGCCCAGCCTGATGGCGGCCTCGTGGATCATCTGGTCGTTGGCGGCCTTGCCCACGTAGCGGGAAGCGAGGTCGTCAGCGGACATCCCGGCGAGTCGCGGGACGAGAAAGAAGATGGCGAACGTCGCGATGCTCACCACGAAGAGCAGCATGACGGCCGCTATCAACCGTCTGATGATGTATGTGGCCACTGATCTCGGCTATGGCGGCCGGGCCTTGTGGGCCCGGCCGCCGAAGCCTTCACCTGCTTTCGACGAACGTTCCGGAGGTTTTCCCGGACCGGGTTACTGGGTGCTCAGCGTCAGGAACTCGTACATCCCGAAGTTCTGGCTGATGAAGGCGTTCTTCAGCGTCGGCGGCCGGTAGAACAGGCCGTGCGCCCAGACGTAGGGCAGGATGAACGCGTCGTCCATGACCTTCTTGTCGACCGAGGCCCAGATCGAGTTGCGCTTGGTGGCGTCCTGCTCGGCCGCGGCCTGATCGACCAGCTTGTCGATCTCCGGGTCCTTCACGCCGAGGTTGGTGTTACCGGCGGCGCGGATGACGCGGCTGTCGACGATCTGCTGGAAGAAGCCGAAGCCCTCGGGGTAGTCGGCGCCCCAGCCGTAGACCATGAGGCCCAGGCCGTTCTTCTTGGCGAAGTCGGGCTTGCCGGCGTACAGCTTGAAGTAGTCACCCTGCGGGAAGCCCTTGACCTCCAGCTTGATGCCCACGCGGCCGAGCGACTGCTGCAGCGACTCGGCGGTCTGCTTCTCCGCCGCGCGCTCGACGCGGAAGGAGATGGTGGTGCTGAAGCCGTTGGGCTGGCCGCAGGCCTTCAGCTCTTCCTTCGCCTTGTTGACGTCGCCGCCGGGGTTGGCCTCGACGCCGTAGAGGTCGTTCTTCTCGTAGCCGGTCATCTTCGACGGCATGAGGCTGAGGGCGACCTCGCCACCGGCGTCGGGACCGCCGTAGGCGCCCTGGATGGCGGAGCGGTCAGCCGCGTACAGCACGGCCTTGCGGCAGTGGACGTTGTCCAGCGGCGGCACGTCCGCGTTGAGGTTGGTGAACCAGGTGCGGTCGAGCGGCGCGGAGTCGGCGTACTGCTTGACCTTGTCGTCCGTCAGGACGGTCTTGCGGGCGTTGGCCCCCACGCCGGTGCTGTTGATCTTGACGTCGATCTTGCCCGAGAGCAGGCGCTGGTCGAGGTCGTCCTCGTTCTGGCCGAGCAGCACCTCGACGGAGTCGTTGAGCTGCTTGCGGTTGGGGTCGGTCGCCGCGTCCCAGTTGGGGTTCTTGACCAGCTCGATGCGCTTGCCGAGCTCGTGGGCCTTGAACATGTACGGGCCGGTCGCGACCGGGTGCTCCTTGTACTTGGTGCCCGTGTCCTTGGCCGCCGGCACCGGGGCCGTCGACGGGAGCATGGCGAAGTAGTCGAAGCCGCCGTAGGCCTTCTTCAGATGGAAGACGACCGTCTGGTCATCGGGCGTGTCGATGCCCTTCCAGGAGTCGAGCTTGTCCTTCATCTTGTACGGGCCGGTGTAGTCGCCGTTGTCGAGCCAGTCGTTGAAGTAGGTCGGGCCGCTGGGCAGGATCTCCTTGTCCAGCGAGCGGGCGACGGCGTACTTCACGTCCTTGGACGTCACCGGGGTGCCGTCCTCAAACTTGATGCCCTTGCGCAGCGTGTACGTCCAGGTCTTGCCGCCGTCGCTGGCCTTGCCGAGGCCCTCGGCCAGGTCACCGACGAGCTCGAGGCCCTCCTTGCCCGGCACCGGCTTGAACATGGTCAGCGCGCGCGTGTAAAGGCGGGAGAAGTTCCAGGCGTAGCCGTAGTACTGGTCGCCGGGGTCGACCGAGTCGAAGTCGCCCGGCATGCCCATGTGGAGCGTGCCGCCCGTCTTGTCGGACGGGTTGACGACCTGCGTCACTCCGGCGTTGTACTGGCTGGCGGGTGCCTCAGCACCGGAACCACCGGTCTTCTTGGCAGAGCCGCCACCGCCACACGCGGAGACGACCAGGGCGAGAGCAGCGGTGATCGCGACCGCCGACGCCGTGGATCTTATCTTCATCGACCTGACACACCCCTTGTAACTAGGAGTCCAAAATTTGCGGAATAACTCACGAGGTCATCGAGCCTTGGGATCGAAGGCGTCCCTCAGGCCGTCGCCGAGCAGGTTGAACGCCAGCACGGTGACGAAGATCGCGAGGCCGGGGAAGAGCATGAAGTTGGGCGCCACGTCGTAGTTGTGGACCGCCTCGGCCAGCATGCCTCCCCACGTCGGGGTCGGCGGGCGCACGCCCACGCCGAGGAAGGACAGCGCGGCCTCGAACAGGATGTTCGACGGGATCAGCAGCGTCGAGTAGACCAGGATCGGGGCCAGCAGGTTCGGCAGGATCTCCTTGAACAGGATGATGTGGTTGCGCGCGCCCAGGCTCCTGGAGGCGTCGACGAACTCCCGTTCACGCAGAGATAGCGTCTGACCTCGGATAATACGCCCAATATAGGGCCAGTTGAAAAAGCCGATGATGAACACGAGCAGGCTGATCCTCAGCGTGTCACCGGACATCCCGAACGCCTTGTCGGGGATCACCCCGCCGAGCGCCAGCGCGAACACCAGCAGCGGGAAGGCGAGGAAGATGTCCATGAGCCGGCTGATGACCGTGTCGACCCAGCCGCCGAAGAAACCGGCGATCATGCCGAACACGGTGCCGAGCAGGACGCAGAGCAGCGTCGCGAAGAACGCGATGAGCAGCGAGATGCGCGCGCCGTAGAGGATCCGGCTGAACAGGTCGCGGCCCGTGGTGGGCTCGACCCCGAACAGGAAGTCGGAGCTGATGCCGCCGAACGTGCCGAGCGGCGCCTGGATGGCCGGGTCGATCTTCTCCCGGTGCCATTCGGCCGGCGGGTGGCCGAGCCACGACACCAGCAGCGGCGCGAAGATGGCGACGAGGATCAGCACGACGATGACGATGCCGCCGATCATCGCGACCTTGTCGCGCTTCAGCCGCATCCATGCGATCTGGCCAAGGGAACGCCCTCGGATGACTGAGGAGTCCGCGCCCTCCAGAACGGTTTCCGGTCCGGCTTCGATAGCCGAGCCCGGAACATCGAGCGGTGCGGTCATGCCAATAGCCCCCTGGATGCCAGACGACGTCGTCCGAATGGGCGCGGTCCCGGTCAGGTTATGCGCCACGCTGGTGAAGTCGCTAGTCGCGTCCTCAGGAGGCAGAATCTATGGCCTGAGCTGGTGTGACCAGTCCCTCAGGGCGTGATGTGGCTCAACTGTGATTGACGCGAAACTCATTCGTATCGATCTTGGGAGGATTGTCTACGCCCCGTCCCGGTTGCGTCTCGGAACTGTGACACACCTCGGATCAACTGATGCCCCTGCGCTTGAGAATATCCTCGATGTCGGAGAAGTCGTCGTCGTTGTTCTTCTTCGCCGCCGCCGCGGCAGGCTTTCCTGCAGGCTGGGCTGCCGGCCGCCCTGCCGTTTGCCCGGCCGTCGGCCCTGTCCTTTGGCCGACCGCGCGTTGCTGCGGCGCGGCCGGTGCGTCCGCAGGCTTACCCGGCTTGCCGTCCCGCGCCAGCCTCAGCTTCCGGCCGCGCATGAACCCCGAGGCCACGAACAGCACCACGGACAACCCGGTCACGGCGACGCCCGCCCAGACAAGGGGGTTGAAGATCAGGCTCGTCACGAAGCTCACGATGGTGGCGCCGATGGTCCACAGTGACTGCAACGCGCCGGTCAGGTAGGCGGCCAGCGGGAGCAGCGCCCACGCGGCCATCCTCATGCCGGCCGCCGCGCCTCTGCGCCGGAACGCCAGGAAACTGAGCACCAACCCCGCGATGGTCACACCGGCGCACAGCGGCAACCAGTAAATCTGCTCGAAAGTCATTCCGCCGCCCCTCTGTTATGTGGCTGTGCTCCCATCCTGGCACGCTCCCTCCCGCCGCCCCTCCTCCCCAAGTACCGGCCCTCCCTTAGGGGTCGTCTTTTGCCGGACTGAAAGCTTTACTTTTTTGTACGGCAAGCATGGGGAACCCGCCACCCGCCGTACGGGGCAGGGAATCGGCCCGGTCAAGAAGCCGAGGCGGTCAGGGGGTCGGCCCGGTCAGGGGATCAACGCGCGCAGGGTGGGGATCGTGACGTCGGCCAGGGACGGGACCACGAGGCGACCGGGGGCCGGGTCGATGGGCAGGAGGCTGGGGACCGCCACGACCGCGCAGCCCGCCGCCGTGGCGGCGGCAACCCCGTTGGGCGAGTCCTCCAGGACGACGCAGCGCACCGGGTCGACGCCCAGCAACTCGGCCGCCGTCAGGTACGGCTCGGGGTCGGGCTTGGTGCGGGTGACGTCGTCGGCCGTCACGATGGCGTCGAACCGGTCACGGCCGACGGCCTTGAGCACCGCGTCGGCGATCTCCCTGAGCGACGAGGTCACCAGGGCGACCGGGATGCCCTCCTCGCGTACGGCGTCGAGCAGCTCGGAGGCGCCGGGCATGACCGCCACGCCGTCCGCCAGGCGGGCCACCATGCCGTCGATCATCCACTCGCGCAGGTCCTCCGGAGCGACGGACGAGCCCGAGACGGCGAGCATGTAGGCGACGGTGCGTTCCATGGAGCCGCCCACGAGGTGCGCCTGGTGATCGAGCGTCCACTCGCCGCCGAGTCGCGCCATCACCTCGGTCTCGATCTCCAGCCACACCTTCTCGCTGTCGACCAGCAACCCGTCCATGTCGAAGAAGACGGCTTCCATGCATCCCCCGATCGGTTCGTGTACGGCACCGCGACGGCACCCCGTCCCGCCATTCTCACCGCCGAGCAGAAGATCGCGAGCGCCGGGGGCCTCACCCACGGCGCGACCGGGAGCGAGGCCGAACGAGCGCCCCCCACAGCGCCAGGCGACCTCCCTGAGGAATGCCCTCGCCGGGACCGAGGGCCGCCCGACCGGGTGTGCGAGAGGTCTCGCGAGGCCGCCGAGCAGGTGTCCGGAGTCCTCGGGAGGCTGCCCGGATGAGCGGCGCTCACAGGTCGCTCAGGTGCCGGTCAGACGTTGAAGTACTTGGCCTCCGGGTGGTGGGCGACCAGGGCGGAGGTGGCCTGCTCCGGGTGGAGCTGGAACTCCTCCGACAGCGTGACCCCGATCCGCTCCGGGTCGAGGAGTTGGAACAGCTGCACCTGGTCCTCGAGGTTGGGGCAGGCCGGGTAGCCGAAGGAGTAGCGGCAGCCCTGGATGTTGACCTTGAGCATGTCGTCCAGCGACTCCTCGCCGCCGATCCCCCACTCGGCGCGGACCCGGGCGTGCCAGTATTCGGCCAGCGCCTCCGTGAGCTGCACCGACAGCCCGTGCAGCTCCAGGTAGTCACGGTAGGCGTCCTTGGCGAACAGCTTGGCCGTCGCCTCGGAGATCTTGCCGCCCATCGTGGCGACCTGGAAGCCGACCACGTCCACCTCGCCCGACTCGCGCGAGCGGAAGAAGTCGGACAGGCACAGGTGCCGGTCACGGCGCTGGCGCGGGAAGGCGAAGCGGGTGCGCTCGTCTCCGGCCTCGTCGAGAATGATCAGCGAGTCGCCGTCGCTGACGCACGGGAAGTAGCCGTAGACGACGGCCGCCTCCAGCAGGCCCTCGGTCTGGATGCGGTCGAGCCACATGCGCAGGCGCGGCCGTCCCTCGGTCTCGACGAGTTCGTCGTAGCCGGGGCCGTCGCCGCCGCGCGTGGGCTTGAGGCCCCACTGCCCGAGGAAGAGCGCCCGCTCGTCGAGGAAGGCCGAGTAGTCGCTCAGCGAGATGCCCTTGACGATGCGGTCGCCCTGGAAGGGCGGCACCGGCACCCGGTTGTCGGCGGCCACGTCGGAGCGCGCGGGCAGCTCCTCCTCCGGCGTGCGGGTCAGAACGGCGCCGGTCTTGACCCGGCGCTCGCGCAGCGGCGGCAGCGTGGCCCCGGCGACGCCGCGCTTGACGGCCATGAAGGAGTCCATGAGCCGCAGCCCCTCGAAGGCGTCGCGGGCGTAGCGGACCTCGCCGGCGAACAGCTCGGCCAGGTCCTGCTCGACGTAGGCGCGGGTGAGGGCGGCGCCGCCGAGCAGCACCGGGTAGCGGGCGGAGATGCCCCTGGAGTTCATCTCCTCCAGGTTCTCCTTCATGATGACCGTCGACTTCACCAGTAGGCCGGACATGCCGATGACGTCGGCCTTCTGCTCGTCGGCCGCCTCCAGGATCGCGGAGACCGGCTGCTTGATGCCGAGGTTGACCACCTGGTAGCCGTTGTTGGACAGGATGATGTCGACCAGGTTCTTGCCGATGTCGTGCACGTCGCCCTTGACCGTGGCCAGCACGATGCGGCCCTTCGTCTCACCCTCGACGCGGTCCATGTGCGGTTCGAGGTAGGCGACGGCGGTCTTCATCACCTCGGCCGACTGCAGCACGAACGGCAGCTGCATCTGCCCCGAGCCGAACAGCTCGCCGACCGTCTTCATGCCGTCGAGCAGCACGTTGTTGATGATCTCCAGGGCCGGCCGCTCCTCCAGGCCCGCGTCGAGGTCGGCCTCCAGCCCCTTCTTCTCGCCGTCGATGATGCGGCGCTTGAGCCGCTCCCACAGCGGCAGCGCGGCCAGCTCCTCGGCCCGGCCCTCCCGCATGGCCGAGGCGTCGACGCCCTCGAACATGTCGATGAAGCGCTGCAGCGGGTCGTAGCCCTCGCGGCGGCGGTCGTAGACCATGTCGAGCGCGACCTGACGCTGATCGTCGGGGATGCGCGACATCGGCAGGATCTTGGAGGCGTGGACGATGGCCGAGTCGAGCCCGGCGTTGACGCACTCGTTGAGGAACACCGAGTTGAGCACCATGCGCGAGGCCGGGTTGATGCCGAAGGAGATGTTGGACAGGCCCAGCGTGGTCTGCACGTCGGGGTAGCGGCGCTTGAGCTCGCGGATGCCCTCGATGGTCTCCAGGCCGTCGCGGCGGCTCTCCTCCATGCCGGTGGCGATGGTGAAGGTGAGGCAGTCGACGATGATGTCGGACACCTGCATGCCCCAGTTGGCCACCAGGTCGTCGATGGTCTCGCTCGCGATGCGCACCTTCTCGGCGGCCGTGCGGGCCTGGCCGTTCTCGTCGATGCACATGACCACGACGGCGGCGCCGTGCTCGCGTACGGCCGTCATCGTCTTGTGGAAGCGTGAGTCGGGGCCGCGCCCGTCCTCGTAGTTGACCGAGTTGACCACCGCGCGCCCGCCGAGCATCTCCAGCCCGGCCCGCAGCACCTCGGACTCGGTCGAGTCGAGCATGATCGGCAGCGTGGAGGCGGTGGCCAGCCGGAACGCCAGCTCCTTCATGTCGGCCACGCCGTCGCGGCCCACGTAGTCGACGCACAGGTCGAGCAGGTGGGCGCCGCCGCGGGCCTGCTCGCGGGCCATCTCCACGCAGTCGTCCCAGCGGCCTTCGAGCATGGCCTCGCGGAAGGCCTTGGAGCCGTTGGTGTTGCACCGCTCGCCGATGGCCAGGTAGGAGGTGTCCTGGCGGAACGGCACGGTCTGGTAGAGCGAGGACGCGCCCGGCTCGGGGTGCGGGCGGCGCGCGACCGGCTGCTTGCCGCGCACGCGCTCGACGACCTTGCGCAGGTGCTCGGGGGTGGTGCCGCAGCAGCCGCCGACCAACGACAGGCCGTAGTCGCGGGTGAAGGTCTCGTGCGCGTCGGCGAGCTCGTCGGCGCCGAGCGGATAGTACGCGCCGTCGGAGGTCAGCACCGGCAGACCGGCGTTGGGCATGCACGAGAGCTTCAGCCGGGAGTGCCGGGCCAGGTAGCGCAGGTGCTCGCTCATCTCGGCCGGGCCGGTGGCGCAGTTGAGGCCGATCAGGTCGACGCCGAGCGGCTCGATCGCGGTCAGCGCGGCGCCGATCTCGGAGCCCAGCAGCATGGCGCCGTTGGTCTCGATCGTCACCTGGGCGATGATCGGCACGTCGCGCCCGGACTCCTCGGCGGCCCGCTTGGCGCCGATGACGGCGGCCTTGACCTGGAGCAGGTCCTGGCAGGTCTCGATGATCAACGCGTCGGCGCCGCCCGCGATCAGGCCCGCCGCGTTCTCGCGGTAGGACTCGCGCAGGTTGTGGTACGGCAGGTGCCCCAGGGTGGGCAGCTTGGTGCCGGGGCCCATCGAGCCGAGCACGAAGCGCGGCTGCTCGGGCGTCGACCAGTGGTCGGCCCGCTCGCGGGCGATCCTGGCGCCCGCCTCGGAGTATTCGAAGACCCGCTCGGGGATGTCGTACTCGCCCAGGGCCGCCAGGTTGGCGCCGAAGGTGTTGGTCTCCACGCAGTCGACGCCCACGGCGAAGTAGGCGTCGTGGACGCCGCTCACGATGTCGGGACGGGTGACGTTCAGCACCTCGTTGCAGCCCTCGTGACCTTCGAAGTCGTCGAGGGTGGGGTCCTGGGCCTGCAACATCGTCCCCATCGCCCCGTCGGCGACGATCACTCGCTGGGACAACACTTCACGGAAGGACGGGGAGCTGCTCATGGGCTAGAGCTTATCGGCTGTGCAGAAAGGCTTGAGCGGACGGCTATTCTGCCAGGAAGACAATTGACCCAATGTCTAATAGGGGTTTCCGATGGCCTACCGCACCGTGCTGGCCGGCACCGACGGCTCCGCCTCCTCCTTCCGCGCCGTCTCCGCGGCGGCGTCCCTGGCCAGCGCCACCGGCGCGACCCTCGTCCTGGCGTGCGCGTACCTGCCCATGCGGGCGAGCGAGCGGGCCGCCGCCGCGGACCGGCTCGGCGACCTGGCGTACAAGGTGAGCGGCTCCACTCCCGCCGACGACGCTCTGAGGGCCGCCCGCGAGCACGCCGTCGCCGCCGGCGCGACCGAGGTCGTCCTGGCGGCGGAGGAGGGCGACGCGGTCGACGTACTCATCACGCTGGCCGCCGCGCACCAGGCGGATCTGCTGGTCGTCGGCAACCGCGGCCTCAACAGCCTGGCGGGGCGGCTGCTCGGCTCGGTGCCGTCGCACGTCGCCCACCGCGCCTCCTGCGACGTACTGATCGTCCACAGCACCACCGGCGGCCGCGCCTGACCCTCACCCACTACTGAGCGGGAGCGTCCGGCTCCCTCCGCGCCTGACCCCTTACTCAGTGAGATCCCCGGGCCTCGGATCATCTCCGGCGGCCGCGGCTGACCCCTCGCTCAGTGAGAGCGCCCGCCCGGGCTCACCCGATGAGAGCGCCTGCCCTGAGGGCGCCGGGCCGTCGCCGCGTGACGGCGTCTGACCGGTCTCTCCGCGACGATGACTGATCATCGTTACTCCGTGACATGACCGCCTCCTCACCGCATAGGCTTAGCTGGACAGCGGAGAGAGGAGGCGACACGTGATCGAGTTCGAAAGGTTCCCCGAGCTCGTCGACCCGGTGCTCATAGCCGCGTTCGAAGGGTGGAACGACGCCGGCGAGGCATCCAGTGGTGTGATCGCCCACCTCGAGTCCGCCTGGAAGGCGGAGCCGCTGGTCGAGCTGGATCCCGACGACTACTACGACTTCCAGGTCACCCGGCCCGTCGTGGAGATGGGCGACGGGCTGACCCGCTCCATCATCTGGCCGACGACGCGCCTGCTGCGCGCCCGGCCGCCGGGCGTCGAGCGTGACGTGGTGCTGCTGCGCGGCATCGAGCCCAACATGCGGTGGCGCTCGTTCTGCGCCGACATCGTGGAGGTCTGCCGCGAGCTCGGCGTCGAGCTGGCCGTGATGCTCGGCGCGCTGCTCAACGACTCGCCGCACACCCGCCCCGTGCCGATCCTGGGCGGCGCCACGGACGAGGACCTGGCCCGCTCGACCAACCTGGAGCTGAGCCGCTACGAGGGCCCCACGGGCATCGTGGGCGTGCTCCAGCAGTCGTTCGGCGATGCCGGCCTCAACGCCGTCTCGCTGTGGGCGTCGGTGCCGCACTACGTGGCCCAGCCGCCCAACCCCAAGGCCACGCTGGCGCTGCTGCGCCGCCTCGAAGACCTGCTGGAGATCCCGATGCCGCTCGGCGATCTCGACGAGGAGGCCCGCGCCTGGGAGAACGGCGTGGACGAGCTCGCCTCCCAGGACAGCGAGGTGGCCGAATACGTCAAGGAGCTCGAGGAGCGCAAGGACGCCGCCGAGCTGCCCGAGGCCAGTGGAGACGCGATCGCCGCCGAGTTCGAGCGCTACCTGCGGCGCCGGGACCGCGACACTGACAGCTGACTCGGAGCCTTTTTTGCCGAACTTTCTGGAAGTTTCGCGTAATAATCAGTAACCGTTGGAACCCCAGGCCCGGCTTGTCACGAGGACCCCGGCCGCGAACGCCCCGTTGAACCCGTTGAACCTCCCAACGCGAACCCTCCCAACGCGAACCCTCCCAACGCGAACCCTCCCAACGCGAACCCTCCCAACGCGAACCCTCCCAACGCGAACCTACCCATGTGACTGCGCACGTTAGGCCGACCATGGCGACTTCCCACGTAGACCCGCATCAGAGGAGTCAGGACACCCGGCGACGCATCCTGGAGATGGCGCTCTCTCTCAGGGAGGACCGCCCCGGCGGCTCCGTGGACCATTTCCTCGCCCTGCTGCAGGACCGGCTCCCGCTCTGGCTCAGCATCCTGCACGGACTGTCCCACCGCGTCGGCAGGGGCGGCGTCGCCGACAACCTCCTGCCCATCGTGCGGGCGGGCATCGACTACTACACGGATGTGCAGGCCGTGGCGCTGCCCGCGTTCACCTCGCCGTCCGTCACCGTCCGCTTCCGGCAGGCCGTACGCGATCACGGGCTCGGGCCGATGGCGGAGATCCTCCCACTGGCCGCGTATCTGGAGGGTGAGCAGCGGCTGGGACGGGTGGCCGCCGACGTCGATCCGGAGGGCACCGCCCGGCTGCTGCTGGCGGGGTGCTTCCACCACGCCTACATCGAGATGTTCATGGGCGCCCACGCGGGACCGTCCCGGGACGCGGGCGCCCAGGAGATCGTCCGCGAACTCCGCCTCGAACCCACCCCCGCCTGACACCTCCCGCACCGCCCCCACCCTCTTTACCGCCCACCGACCACGGCGCCCGACGACCATGGCCTCCGCGGGGATCGCGGGCGCCGGGATGGGGGACGCCGGAATCACCCCCTCCGGATCGCGAGCACCAGGATCGCGCCAAACGGGATCGGGAGCGCCGGGATCGGGGCGGCGCGGACGTGAGTGTTGCGGCCGCGAGTGTCCCGGGCCCTGAAGTGTCGCGGCCGGGGACGCCGTCGGGGGCGGGTGAGCCGAGCTAAGCGGTCTGTACGGCGCTCCAGGTGTTCGGTACGGCCGCCCGGGTCGTCGTCTGGTCGAAGCGGTGCCAGATCAGCTCCACCACGGCCGGGTCGGCTCCCAGGGGCTCGGTGACCAGGTCCGCGCCCGCCTCCGCCAGGCGACCGTGGAAGAAGCCGGGCGCCAGCAGGTACGAGGCGACCGCCAGGCGCGACGCCGGGCCTGAGCTGACGCGCTCCGCAGCCTCGCCGAGCAACGGACTCGATCTGACGCGCCCCACAGTCTCGCCGAGCAACGGGCCCGATCTGAGGCGTTCCACGGCCTCGCCGAGCGACGGGCTGCCCGCCGAGGTGAACGCGGCAGTGACCGGGCGGCCCAGCCGTACCGCCAGCAGGTGGGCGGCGGCGCGGACGTCGGCGAGCCCGGCCGGGTCCGAGGAGCCAGCCGCGCCCAGGATGACCGTGTCGGCGGGGCGCAGTCCCGCGCGGGCCAGCTTGCGGGCCAGCGCGGTGGTGAGCAGCCGGTGCGGGCCGAGCGGCGGCGCTACGAGCGCGTCAGGGCGGTGCTCGGCGACGACGTTCGGCAGGTCGATGTGCACGTGGTAGCCGCCGGCGAGCAGCAGCGGCACCACGACCACGGGCCCGGGGACGGCGGGCAGCACGTCGGCCAGCAGGGGCGAGCTGATCTCCAGGTAGCTCAGCTCGACGCGATGCCGGGGCCGCGCCCGCCTGACCGCCGCCGCCAGAGCGGCCAGGGACCGCTCCCCCGCCGCGCTCCGCGTCCCGTGTGCGGCCAGGACCAGCGTGGGCACGACCGAATCGGCCCGCACGGACACGCCCGGCACCGATGCGCTCGAACCGGCCCGCACGGATGCAAGCGACACCGATCCGCTCAAACCGATCTGCACCGATCCGCTCGAACCGACCGGTGCGGACGCGCCCAGAAGCGGCGCGCCAGAAGCGGGAGTGGCCCCCTGGGGCGCAGACGTCGTCACAGGGATGCCGTCTCGTGGCTGCAGGCGAGCCGGTAGCCCCGTTTGACCACCGTCTCGACGATCCCGGCGGGCCCCAGTGCGCGCCGCAGTCGCGTGATCGCCATCTCCACCGCGTGCTCCGCCGAGTCGCGTGACAGGCTGCCCGGCAGCACGGTACGCAGGTCGGTGCGGGAGACCACATTGCCGGGCTTGTCGGCCAGGCGCTTGAGCACGGCCATGGGCGCGGGCGGCAGCGGCCTGAGCTCGCCGTCGACGACCACCGCGTGCCCGCGGATCTCCAGCCGGTGCCCGCCCGCCACCAGCCGGGTGACGCCGTGTTCGGGCAGGTGCCTGGCCAGTGCCCTGGCCAGGGCGCCGAGGCGTGATCTGTCGGGCTGCAGGGTGGGTACCCCGCGCGTGACCAGCGGCCCGGCGGTGACCGGCCCGACGCAGGCCGCCACGACGCGGCCACCGAACGCCGCCAGCAGCTGGTCCTCCAGCCCTTCGGCCCGGGCGGCGCCGAGCATGGCGTGTACGGCCGGCGCGCTGGTGAAGGCCACGGCGTCCACGGCGCCGGAGAGCGTCTGGGTGATGAGGCGGCGCAGCGGCGAAGGGTCGCGGTACGGCAGCCACCGGTAGACCGGGATCTCGATCACCTCGGCCCCGGCCTCCCGCAGCGCCTCGACGAACTCCGTCAGCGGCTCGCCGTGCTGCTGCACCGCGATGCGGCGGCCGTGCAGATCCTGGGCCAGGAGGTACTGCTTGACCTCCTCGCAGGACTCGGTGGCGGGGGTCCAGTGGTCGTTCAGGCCGGCGGCGCGCACCGCTCCCCTGGCTTTGGGACCGCGGGTGAGCAGGCGCGCCCTGGTCAGGTGGTCGGCCAGGTCGGCGGACAGGCCCCAGCCCTCGGCCGCCGCCATCCAGCCGCGGAAGCCGACGCCGGTGGTGATCACCACGTCGTCCACCGGGCCGGCCAGGCTGAGCCGGGTGGCGGCCAGCAGGTCGGAGTCCTCGGAGAGCGGCACCAGCCTGATGGCGGGCGCGCTCACCACTCGCGCGCCGCGCCGTTCGAGCAGCGCGCCGAACTCCTCGCGCCGCCGGGTGGCGGTCACGCCGACGGTGAAGCCGGACAGCGCGTCCGGCGCCGTCTCCAGCTCCCGCGCAGGGTCGTCGAGGGGAAGCTTGCTCACGCGAACACCCCCCGTGATGGAGTGTCCGGTCGGGCCCCGAGCGCCCGGCCGAACATCACAGGTCCATGAGCCGGAAGTGAGATCACAGGTTAGATAGTGCTTTCGGGCGGTTTCGCCGCTGGGTCTCCCTTGTTACCGCTGTGCTACAACCCAGAACCGTTTCCGCCCTGCCGCGACCCAGAACCGTCACCACCGTGCTACATCCCAGAACCCTGGCGGTTGATCCCGAAGGCGGGTGGGAAGCACCACCCCAGGCCACGCGACCAATCGGGGAGTTGCGGTGACAGTCCGCCCTATCCGCATGTTCAGCGATCCGGTGCTCCGCTCGGTGGCGGCGCCGGTTCACGACTTCGACCGCGAACTCCGGGGGCTGGTCAAGTCCCTGACCGCGACGATGCGCGCGGGAGCCGGCCGCGCCGGGCTGGCCGCGCCCCAGATCGGGGTGCCGCTACGCGTGGTCGTCTACTCCTACGACGGCAAGTCGGGGTGCCTGGTCAATCCGCGGCTGGAGCTGTCGGAGCGGCGTGTCACGGCTGACGAGGCGTGCCTGTCGGCGCCGGGCCTGTGGTGGCCGCTGGAACGTTCGTACATGGTGACGGCTCGGGGCCGCGACGCGTTCGGCAAGGGCGTGACCGTGCGGGCGCTGGGCGTGCTGGCCAGAGTGCTGCAGCACGAGGTCGACCACCTCGACGGCGTGCTGTTCAGCGACCGCCTCGAGGACGGCGAGCGCCAACGCTTTCTCGCCGAGGTGATGCCATGATGATCTCCCGCCGTTGCGACGGGTCGGTGCCGCCCCAGACGCCGTAGGCCTGTCCGGTGCTGAGCGCGTAGTCGAGGCAGGGCTCACGTACCGGGCAGTCGCGGCAGACGACTTTCGCGCGCTCCGCTTCCGCGTGGCCCAGTCCTTCGGGCGAGATCGGGAAGAACAATTCCGGGTCTACGACCAGGCAGGCGGCCTTGTGCGACCAATCTATTGTCATCATGCCAAATGGCCCTACCCACCACTTTTCCGGTCATACATCCTCAAGAAGGCGATCCCAGTCGGCCAGGAACCTGGGCAGCCCGTAACGGGCCAGCGCGGCGGCGCGGGCCGCCTTGCCGGTCTGGGCGGCGAGTTCCGGGTCCTCGACGAAGCCTCTGAGCGCGTCGGCCAGGACGTCCACCCGCGTCGAGAGCACCCCCGCGTCGGGCGGCACCGCCTCGACGGCCTCGGTGACGGCCAGCGCGACGACCGGCAGGCCGAGCGTCATCGCCTCGATGAGGGCCAGCCCGAGGGAGGTCCACCGGTAGGGGTGCAGGTAGACGCGCCGCCTGGCCAGCTCGGCGTGCATGCGCGCCTGCGGCAGGTCATAGGCCCCGTACGGCAGGCCGTCCACCTCCATGCCGAACAGGTCGAGCGGCACCTCGGCGGCGAAGCGGGGCAGCAGGTCGGTCCCGGCCACCCGGGTGCGCCTGACCGGCTCGTTCACCACCACGCCGGCCCTGGGCAGTTCGCCGGTGTAGAGGTGGCCGGGGTCGGGGATGCCGTGCTCGATCACCCGGGTGGGCGCCCGGCCGCTGTCCCAGAACAGCTCGTTGAAGTGGGTGACGTGCACCAGCGTGAGGTCGGCGCGGCCGGCGAGCGGGTGGCGGGTGCGCGGCACGTCGCCCGCGGGCGTGTTGTGCTCCACGTAGACGCCCGGCACGTCGCGGCCGAGCCACTCGCGGGCCAGCTCGGGTTCGTGCGGGCGCTGGTAGACGGCGACGTCGATGTGCTCGTCGCGCAGCCGGTCCCAGGGCACCTCGCGGGCGCGCTCCGGCCAGTCGAAGGTCATCGCCCGCCCCCGGCCGTCCGGACCCCGGCCGGGGACGAGCGGAAGCACGTAGTCGTGCTCGCCGCGTACGAAGGAGCTGGTCCACGAGCCGTGCACATGCCAGTGCAGGATCCTCACCAACGGCTCCAGCCCACCAGCGGCGACCAGACCGCGGCGCCCGCGCTCACCCGAGTCGCCTCGCCGGCCTGGGCGACGGCGTTCAGCACGCGGTCCGCCACGTCGGACAGGTCCTCGGCCACCTCGGCGGCCTGCTGGATCTCCTCCCTGCGGGTCTCGCCGGTCGGCACCAGGATGCCCCTGGCCCCCGCCGCCCTGGCCGCCTCCATGTCCCGGCCGATGTCGCCCACCACGACGCAGTCGCGCGGGCTGACGTCGAGGACGGCCGCCGCCCTGATCACCAGGCCCGGCGCGGGCTTGCGGCAGGTGCAGCCGTCGGAGTCGTCGTGCACGCAGATGGCCCACGCGTCGAACGGGCCGAGCAGCTCCTCGACCCTGGCGTTCACCTGATCCATCTCGTCCGGCGTGAGCAGCCCCTTGGCCACGCCCGACTGGTTGGTGACGACCGCCACCGGTACGTCGGCCCGGCGCAGCCGCACCAGCGCCTCCAGCGCGCCCGGCATCGGCTCGACCCTGGCCGGGTCGCCGTTGTAGGGGACGTCCTTGATCAGGGTCCCGTCCCGGTCGAAGAGCACCGCTCCGGGACGTCGTTGTTCGAACACTTTCACCTCCGTCGCGCTGTCAGCCAGCTACCCGAGGGCCCCCTCCACAAACAACTACTCAGCGTGACCAACCGCAGAACGTTCGGCCTGTTTTCGCAGGACAGAGGGGTGGGCCAGGTTTGAGAGCCGCTTCTCTCGGTAGCCACTCTCTACGTCCTGGGGGAGGAACGTAATGAGATTTCTCGGCATCAACGCGATATTTCATGACCCTGCCGCCGCCTTGGTCGCCGACGGCCGGATCGTCGCCGCCGCGGAGGAGGAACGGTTCAGCCGCCGCAAGCACGGCAAGCGCCCGGTGCCCTTCTCGGCGTGGGAGCTGCCGGAGCAGGCGGCCGCCTGGTGCCTGCGCGAGGCGGGGCTCCATCCCGAGGACCTGGACGCGGTCGCCTACTCCTACGACCCGTCGCTGGTCCGGCAGCGCCCCGACGGCGACTGGGAGGACCTGCGCACCAGGTACGCCGTGCGGGTGCCGAACTTCCTGGCCACCGCCCTGCCCGGCCTCGACCCCGCCCGGGTGCGCTACGTCCCCCACCACGTGGCGCACGCCGCCTCGGCCGGCCTCGCCTCGCCGTACCGGGACTGCGCGGTGCTGGTCTGCGACGGGCGCGGCGAGAACGTCTCGCACCTGGCCGGCCGCTACCGCGACGGCGAGCTGGAGGTGCTGGCCGCGCAGGAGCTGCCGCACTCTCTGGGGCTGATGTACGAGGACGTCACCGAACATCTGGGCTTCCTGCGCTCCTGCGACGAGTACAAGGTGATGGCCCTGGCCTCCTACGGCCGGCCGCGTCACCTCGAATCGCTGCGCGAGTTCGTCCGCACGACCGGGGACGGCGGCTTCTGTACCGACCCCGTCGACTGGAACACCTACGCCAAGGCCCTGCCCCGGGGCGCCCCGTGGACCGCCGACCACGCCGATCTGGCCGCCAGCGTGCAGGCGCGGCTGGAGGAGGTGCTGCTGGAGCTGATCGGGTGGCTGCACGAGCGCACCGGCGAGCGGCGGCTGGCACTGGCCGGCGGCGTCGCGCTGAACTGCGTGGCCAACTCGCGGCTGCTGGCCGAGGGGCCGTTCGAGGAGATGTGGGTCCAGCCGGCCGCCGGTGACTCCGGCACCGCGCTGGGCGGCGCGCTGCACCTGGCGCAGGCGTACGGGGAGCCGGCCGCGCCCATGCCGGGGGCCGACCTGGGGCGCGGCTTCACCGACGAGGAGTTGGGCGCCTGGCTGGACGTGGCGCGGGTGCCGTACTCGCGGCCCGCCGACCTGGCCGCCGCGGTCGCCGCCGAGCTGGCCGCCGACCGGATCGTGGCCTGGTTCCAGGGCCGGTCGGAGTACGGCCCGCGGGCGCTGGGCCGCCGGTCGCTGCTCGCCCATCCCGGGTTCCCGTACAACACCGAGCGGCTGAACGACGTGAAGGGCAGGGAGCAGTTCCGGCCGATCGCGCCCATGGTGCTCGACTCGCGGGCCGCGGAGATCTTCGGACGGGGGCCGGTGCCCTCGCCGTACATGCTGTTCGTGCACGACGTCCATCCGGACTGGCGGGAGCGCATCCCGGCGGTCGTGCACGTGGACGGGACCGCGCGTATCCAGACGGTCTCGCCCGCCTCGGACCCGCTGCTGGCCAGCATGCTGGCCCACTTCGAGGCCCGTACGGGGCTGCCGGTGGTGGTCAACACCAGCCTGAACACCGCGGGACGGCCCATGGTGGACGATCCGCGTGACGCGCTGGAGTGCTTCGGCTCCTCGCCGGTCGAGGTGCTGGCCCTGGGGCCGTATCTGGTGCGGCGCGGGCAGGTGTTCGCGTCGTGATCACCGTCGTGGTTCCCACGATCGGGCGGCCCAGCCTGGGCGCCACGCTGGCGGCGGTGGGCACCCGGCTGCCGGTCATCGTGGTGGACGACCGTCCCGCGAGCCGGGCGGGCCCGCTCGACGTGCCCGAGCGGGTACGGGTCGTGCGGTCTTGGGGCCGGGGGCCCGCGGCGGCGCGCAACGCCGGGTGGCGGGCGGCGGCCACGCCGTGGGTCGCCTTCCTCGACGACGACGTGGTCCCGCGGCCGGGCTGGGCCGAGGCCGTGTGGGCGGACCTCGCGGAGCTGGCCGGCGACGTGGCGGGCAGCCAGGGCCGCGTCGAGGTGCCGCTGCCGCCCGGCCGCCGGCCGACGGACGCCGAGCGGAACACCGCGGGGCTGTCCACCGCGGAGTGGATCACCGCCGACATGGCCTACCGCAGGAGCGCGCTGGAGGCGGCCGGTGGGTTCGACGAGCGCTTCCCTCGGGCCTACCGGGAGGACGCCGACCTCGCGCTGCGGCTGCTCCGCGCGGGATATCGACTGGTCAGGGGCGAGCGGGTGACGGTGCACCCGGTGCGCGACGACGGGTTCTGGTCGAGCGTGCGCTTCCAGCGCGGCAACGCCGACGACGCGCTCATGCGGCGGCTGCACGGGCCGTCGTGGCGGGCGGCGCTGGGTGGCGCGCCGGGCCGGCTGCGCCGCCACGCCCTCACCACGGGCCTCGGCTGCGCCGCGGCCGCCCTGGCGGCGGCCGCTCTCACTCGGGGACGGCGCCTGGCCGTGATCGCCGCTCCGGCCGCCGCCGCGTGGGCCGTGTTGAGCGCCGAGTTCGCCTGGGCGCGGATCGCGCCGGGGCCGCGGACGCCCGCGGAGGTCCTGCGGATGGCCGTCACCAGCGTGGCGATACCGCCGGTCGCCTGCGCGCACCGGCTGCGAGGGGAATGGAGGGTCCGGCGATGAGCGTCCCGCGCGCCCTCACGACACCGGCCACGGCGAGCGAGCCGGCCACGAGCCGAGAGCGGACCGCCAGCCAAGAGCCGGTCGCGAGCCAAGCGTCGGTCGCGAGTGGAGAGCCGACCGCGAGCCGGAAGCCTTCGGGAGGCGGGGAAACCCGCGGCCGGGTGCTCGTGGCCCGGCTGGACGACGCGGGCGACGTGCTGCTCGCCGGCCCCGCCGTACGCGCCGTTCGAGCGGGCGCGCGCGAGGTGGTGATGCTGGCCGGGCCGCGCGGCAAGGCCGCCGCCGAGCTGCTGCCCGGCGTCGACCGGGTGATCGAGTGGCGGGCGCCGTGGATCGACCACGACCCGCCGCCGGTGGACATGGACCGGGTCGATGAGCTGGTCCAGCAGGCCAGGAGGGTGGACGAGGCGCTGATCCTGACCTCCTTCCACCAGTCGGCGCTGCCGCTCGCCCTGCTGCTGCGGCTGGCCGGCGTACGGCGGATCTCGGCGATCAGCGAGGACTACCCGGGCTCGCTCCTGGACGTCCGTCACGTGGTGGACGAGAGCCGCGACGTGCCCGAGGCGGAGCGGATGCTCGCGCTCGCGCGGGCGGCCGGGTTCGAATTGCCGCCCGATGATCAGGGAAAACTCGCTGTCCGCCGCCCTCTCCCGGATATCGGGCACGTTATCGGGAACCTTGTAGATACCGGCACAGGCGCCGGCGAAGGCGCGTATGTAGTGGTGCACCCGGGGACGTCAGCACCCGCCAGGACCTGGCCTGCCGAACGGCATCGGCAGGCGGTCCGGGAGCTGGCCGAGGACGGGCACCGGGTCGTCGTGACAGGCAAGGAGCGCGAGCTCACCGCCTATGTCGCCCACGATGTTGCGGTCGACCTCGGCGGAAGAACGACGCTTTCACAGCTGGCAGCCCTCATCGAGCGGGCCGGCGTGCTCGTGGCCGGAAACACCGGCCCCGCGCACCTGGCAGCCGCGGTCGGTACGCCTGTCGTGAGCCTGTTCGCCCCGGTCGTCCCGGCTGCCCGGTGGGCCCCCTACGGAGTGCCCACGGTGCTCCTCGGCGATCAGCGAGCCCTCTGCCGGGACACCAGGGCACGGGAGTGCCCGGTCTCCGGGCACCCATGTCTGTCACAGGTGACAAGCGAGCAGGTGGTCAAGGCAGTGAGGGAGCTGACCAGTGAATGTCGATCTGATCTCTGAACACGCGGACCCCCTGGCCGCGATCGGCAGCGTCGACTCAGGTGGCCAGAACGTCTACGTCGCCGCGCTGGCCGTCGCGCTGGGAGAGCGCGGGCACACGGTCGTCGTCCACACCCGCCGCTCCGATCCGGCCCAGCCGGTCTCGGTGCCTCTGGCGCCCGGCGTCACGGTCGAGTACGTCACGGCCGGGCCCGCGGTTCCGATCCCGAAGGACGAACTCCCGCTGTACATGCCGGAGTTCACCGATCGCCTCGCCGACCGCTGGGCGGTGCGCCGGCCCGACGTCGCGCACGCGCACTTCTGGATGAGCGGCCAGGCGGCCCTGCAGGCCACCGAGGACGTACCGGTGGTGCAGACGTTCCACGCGCTGGGCACGGTCAAGCGGCGCTGGCAGGGCTCCGCGGACACCAGCCCCGCGCACCGCCTCGCGACGGAGCGCGAGATCGGCGCCCGCGCCGACAGAGTGATCGCCACCTGCGGCGACGAGGTGAACGAGCTGCGTGCGATGGGCGTACCCGAGCAGCGCGTCGCGGTCGTGCCGTGCGGCGTCGACCTGACCGAGTTCTGCCCCCGGGGCCCGGTCGCGCCGCGCCTGGCGGTGGGCGGCCGGCGCCCGATGGTGCTCAGCATCGGCCGCCAGGTGCCGCGCAAGGGCGTCGACACCGTGATCCAGGCCATGCGCGGGCTCCCCGGGGCCGACCTGGTGATCGCCGGCGGTCAGCGGGACGGCGAGGAGGCGGCGCGGCTGCGCGCGTTCGCGGCCCGGTACGGCGTCGGGGACCGCGTGCACGTGATCGGCAGCGTCTCCCGCGAGCGCGTCCCGGCGCTCATGCGCTCGGCGGACGTGGTGGTCTGCGTGCCCTGGTACGAGCCGTTCGGCATGGTGGCGGTCGAGGCGATGGCGTGCGGCGTGCCGGTCGTCGCCTCCGCGGTCGGCGGCCACCTCGACACGGTCGCGGACTGCGGCGTGCTGGTGCCGCCCCGCCGCCCGCGCGCGCTGGCCAGGGCCCTGCGCGACGTGCTCGCCGACGAGGACCGGCGCCGGGCGCTGGGCGCGGCCGGGGCACGCCGCGCCCAGGAGAGGTACGGCTGGGCCCGCGTCGCGCAGCAGACCGAGGCCGTGTACACGCAGGTGATCGACGGCAAGGTGGGCCGCTTCGCCGCTCTTGGGGGCTGAACATGGATCTTGGGGGCTGAACATGGACACGCATCTGGAGAAACTCTGGTGGGCCCTGTCGAGGGTCGACGACCACGCGGCCACGGTCCGCGCGTGGGGCGGCAAGCTCGCGGGGGTGCTGGGCGCCGGAGGCAGGCTGCTGGCCTGCGGCAACGGCGGCTCGGCGGCCGAGGCGCAGCATCTCACGGCCGAGCTGGTCGGCCGGTTCCGGGCCGACAGGCCGCCGTACTCGGCGATCGCCCTGCACGCCGACACCTCGTCGCTGACGGCGATCGCCAACGACTTCGGCGCCGAGGAGATGTACGCCCGGCAGGTGCGCGCGCACGGCCGGCCCGGAGACGTCCTGGTCTGCCTGTCCACCAGCGGCGGCAGCGGCAACGTGCTGGCCGCGGCGCGGGCCGCGCAGGAGCGGGGGGTGATCGCATGGGCGATGACGGGGCCGGCCCCGAACCCGCTGGCCGCCCTCTGCGACGAGGTCGTCGCCGTGCCCGCCGAGGAGGTGTGCACCGTACAGGAGGTGCATCTCGCCATGATCCACCTCCTGTGCGACGCGGTCGAGGAGGCCCTGTGAGGGGCCCCCTGGTCGTCGTCGGCGACACGCTGCTGGACCTGGACGTCGAAGGCGACGCCGAACGGCTCTGCCCCGACGCGCCGGTCCCCGTGCTGGACGTCGCCGCCGAGCGCGCCCGTCCGGGCGGCGCGGGCCTGGCCGCGCTGCTGGCCGCCCGCGACGGCGCCGAGGTCGTGCTGATCACCGCCATCGGCGACGACCCGCCGGGCCGCCGCCTGTGCGGGCTGCTGTCGGCGGAGGTCGATCTGGTACGCCTCCCGCTGCGCGGCAGCACGGTACG
The DNA here is from genome assembly GCF_020215705.1 of Nonomuraea aurantiaca. Classification (GTDB taxonomy): domain Bacteria; phylum Actinomycetota; class Actinomycetes; order Streptosporangiales; family Streptosporangiaceae; genus Nonomuraea; species Nonomuraea aurantiaca. Next base: position 307,229 of record NZ_JAIWNB010000004.1, read on the forward strand.
CAAGACCAGGGTGCGGGCCAGGGACCAGACGCTGCTCAGGATGGACACGGGCAACGGCCGGGCCGGGTACGCCCACGGGCCCCAGGTGGCCGAGGCCCTCGGCCGGGCCGCCGTGGTGCTGGTCTCCGACTACGGCCGGGGAGTGGCCGGGGTGGCGCGCGGGCTGCTGCGCGCGGCCGAGGCGCCGATCGTGTGGGACCCGCATCCCAGGGGTGAGGAGCCGGTGCCCGGCTGCGCGCTCCTGACGCCCAGCGAGCCGGAGGCCAGGCAGCTCTGCTCGCACCCGTACCACGGGCCGGACCAGGCGGCCCGCCGCCTGCTGCGCGACCTGCGCGCCGAGGCGGTGGCCGTCACGCTGGGTCCCCGGGGCGCCGCCCTGGCGCTGCGGGGCGGCGGCCCGGCCAAGCGGGTGCCCGCGCCGGTCCTCGCCGCTGTCCGGGACGTGTGCGGGGCCGGCGACCGCTTCGCCGGCGCCGCGGCTCTCGCGCTGGGCGACGGCGCGGACGCCGAGGAGGCGGTCACGACCGGCGTGACCGCGGCCTCGCGCTTCATCGAAGGCGGCGGCGCCGCCTCCGTGGACGGCGCCCAGCGCGGGCCCGGCGTCCGCCTGGCCGAGCAGCGGCTCGGCGACCGGCCGCGCACCGCGCTGGAGGTGGCCGAGCTGACCCACGCGAACGGCGGGCGGCTGATCGCCACCGGCGGCTGTTTCGACCTGCTGCACGCGGGGCATGTGAGCCTGCTGCGGCGGGCCAGGGCGCTCGGCGACGCGCTCGTCGTCTGCGTCAACTCCGACGAGTCGGTACGCCGGCTGAAGGGCCCCACCAGGCCCGTGGTGGACGTGCGCGACCGCGTCGAGGTGCTCAGGGCGCTCGGCTGCGTGGACGCGGTGCTGGTGTTCGACGAGGACACGCCCGCCGCCGTCATCGAGCGGCTGCGCCCCGACGTGTGGGTGAAGGGCGGCGACTACGAGGGCGACGTGCTGCCCGAGTCCGCCGTGCTGCGGCGGATCGGCGCCGAGATCGTCGTGCTCAGCACCTTGCCGGGACGATCGACGACCAACCTCATCAGGGAGATCCGATGAACATATTGATCACTGGGGGCGCCTCCGGGCTCGGCCTGGCGACGGCGGAGGCGGTGCGGAAGGAGGGCTGGCGGCCGCTGGTCGTGGACGTGCGGGAGCCCGAGCAGGACGTCGAGCACGCGATCGCCGACCTGGCCGACCGGGGACAGGCCGAGCGGGCCGTCACGGAGCTGGCCGAGCGGGCCGGCGGTCTCGACGCCGTGGTCACCGCGGCCGGGATCGACGCCTGCGGGCGGCTGGCCGACGTGCCCGCCGACGACTGGGACCGGGTGATCATGGTCAATCTGCTGGGCACGGCCTCGGTCGTACGGGCGGCGCTGCCCTACCTGACGCGCTCCCACGGCAAGGTCGTCACCTGCGCCTCGACGCTCGGGCTGCGCCCGCTGAGCGACGCGTCCGCCTACTGCGCCTCGAAGTTCGGCGTCGTCGGGTTCACCCGCGGCCTGGCCGTCGAGCTGCGCGGGCAGGTGGGGGTGACGCTGCTGATCCCCGGCGGCATGCGGACGGGCTTCTTCGACGGCCGTCCCGAGCAGTACCGACCGGGACCCGAGGCGGGCCTGAACAACCCCGCCGACGTGGCCCAGACCATCGTCTTCGCCCTCGCCCAGCCCGCCGGATGCGAGGTGAGAGAGCTCGTCGTCTGCCCTTCCACGGAGACGTCATGGCCCTAGATCTTCTCGTGCTGCGCGGGCTGGGCCTCGGGGACCTCCTCACGGCCGTACCCGCGCTGCGCGCCCTGCGTCAGAGCTTCCCCCGGCACCGGATCACGCTGGCCGCGTCCGCCGGGCTCGCCCCCCTGCTGCCCCTGACGGGGGCGGTGGACGAGCAGATCGACGTGTCGGGTCCCGGCCCGGTTCCGTTCGACCGGCCGGACATCGCGGTCAACCTGCACGGCCGGGGCCCGCAGAGCGTCGAGGCGCTGCGGCGTACCGATCCGGGACGGCTGATCAGCCACGGCGCCGGGCCGCCGTGGCGCGACGGCGTGCACGAGGTGCGGCGCTGGTGCGACCTGCTGCGGTGGTACGGCCTCGAGGCCGACCCGGCGGATCTGACGTTCGGCGTCTCCGACCGGACGGGACCCGTGATCGTGCATCCGGGGGCCGCCTACCCCGCGCGGCGCTGGCCGCCCGAGCGGTTCGCGCGCGTCGCCGCCGCCCTGGACGACGTGGTCGTCACGGGGAACGCGGCCGAGGTGCCGCTGGCCCGCGAGGTGGCCGAGCTGGCGGGGCTGCCGCCGGAGCGGATGCTGGCCGGGCGTACCGACCTGGCGGGGCTGATCGAGCTGGTCGGCCGGGCCCGGCTGGTGGTCTGCGGCGACACGGGCGTCGCCCATCTGGCGACGGCGTTCTGCGTGCCGTCGGTGGTGCTGTTCGGGCCGGTGTCGCCCGCGCTGTGGGGGCCGCCACCGGGGTGGCGGCACGTGGCGCTGTGGGCGGGCCGCAAAGGCGACCCGCACGGCACGGCGCCCGACCCGGGCCTGCTGAGAATCGAAGTCTCCGAAGTCGTCGACGCCGCCTTGGAGGTCACATCATGAGGGCATTGGTCACCGGCGGCGCCGGGTTCCTGGGCTCCTACCTCTGCGAGCGGCTGCTGGACGAGGGGGCGCAGGTGATCTGCATGGACAGCTTCCTCACCGGCGGCCCGCGCAACGTCGAGCACCTGATCGACCGGCCGGCGTTCCGGATCATCGAGTGCGACCTGACCGGGTACGTGCACGTACCCGATCGGCTCGACCTCGTCCTGCACTTCGCCTCAGCGGCCTCGCCCGCCGACTACCTGCGCTATCCGATCGAGACGCTGCGGGTGGGCAGCGTCGGCACCCTCCACGCGCTGGGGCTGGCCCGCGAGAAGGGCGCCAGGTTCGTGCTGGCGTCCACCAGCGAGGTGTACGGCGACCCGCTCGAACATCCGCAGCGGGAGACGTACTGGGGCAACGTCAACCCCGTCGGGCCACGCAGCGTCTATGACGAGGCCAAGCGCTTCGCCGAGTCGCTGACCACCGCCTACCGCCACTCACGCGGCACCGACACCGGCATCGTGCGCATCTTCAACACCTACGGCCCGCGCATGCGACCCTTCGACGGCCGGGCGATACCGACGTTCATCAGGCAGGCGCTGCTCGGTGAGCCGATCACGATCACCGGGGACGGCACGCAGACCCGCTCGATCTGCTACGTCGACGACACCGTGGCGGGCGTCCTGGCCATGGCCGGCAGCGACTTCGCCGGGCCGGTCAACATCGGCAATCCGGACGAGCTGACCATGGTGGAGCTGGCCGGGCTGATCAAGGAGCTGAGCGGGTCGTCGTCGCCGATCGAGTTCGTCGACCGGCCGGCGGACGATCCCCAGGTGCGCCGGCCCGACACGTCGCTGGCGGCGGAACGGCTGGGCTGGCGGGCCGTGGTGCCGGCGGCCGAGGGGCTGCGCCGGACGATCGACTGGCTCGCGGCGGAGCTGTCCGCCGGCGAGCCGCTGGCCCGGCTGAGTACCTGAACCGGCTGCCGGCTGAGCGCCTGAACCGGCTAGAGGGCGACGCCCAGCAGGGCGTCGGTCAGGTCGCGGACCAGGGGTGCCGCCGCCGGGTCGGCGCCGCCCTCCGACAGTGCCCGCTCGGCCCAGGCGTCGACGGCGGCCAGCGCGCCCGGCGTGTCGAGGTCGTCGGCGAGCCGTTCGCGTACCTCGGCCAGCAGCGGGCCCGCCTCGGGCGCGGTGGCGAGCCCGGCCGCCGAGCGCCACGTGGCCAGCCGGGCCTCGGCCGCGGCGAGCTGGTCCGGGACGTACTCCCAGTCCTCGCGGTAGTGGTGGGCGAGCAGCACGAGCCGGATCGCCATCGGGTCGTGCCGGCCCCGCAGCTTGGAGACGAAGACCAGGTTACCCTTGGACTTCGACATCTTCTCGCCGTCGAGCGCCACCATCCCGGCATGGGTGTAGAACTTGGCGAACGGCCACTCCCCGGTGGCCGCGTGCCCCTCGGAGGCGCCGCACTCGTGGTGGGGGAAGATCAGGTCGGTGCCGCCGCCCGCGACGTCGTAGCCGGGGCCCAGGTTGTCGAGGGCGATCGCGGTGCACTCGATGTGCCAGCCGGGCCGGCCGCGGCCGAGCGCCGACTCCCATGACGGCTCGCCGGGCCGCTCGGCCCGCCACAGCAGCCAGTCGAGCGGGTGGCGCTTGCCGGGCCGGTCGGGGTCGCCGCCGCGCTCGGCGAACAGCTCGACCATCAGCTCCTCGCTGTAGCCGGACACCTGCCCGAACTTGGGCGCGTCCGCCACGCTGAAGTAGACGTCGCCGTCGAGGTCGTACGTGACGCCCTTGGCCGCCAGCCTGGCGATCAGCTCGGCCACCCGGCCGACGACCTCGGTCACGCCGACGTACTCGCGCGGCGGCACGATGCGCAGCGCCTCCATGTCCGTGCGGAACAGCTCGATCTCCCGCTCGGCCAGGTCCTGCCAGCGGACACCGGTCTGCTCGGCCCGCTCCAGGAGCGGGTCGTCGACGTCGGTGGCGTTCTGGGTGTAGTGGACCTCGTGGCCCGCGTCGCGCCACACCCGGCCGACCATGTCGAAGGCCAGGTAGGTGTTGGCGTGGCCCAGGTGGGTGGCGTCGTAGGGGGTGATGCCGCAGACGTACATGCGGGCGGTCGGACCCGGGTCGCTCTGCCGGACCTTCCCGGCCGCCGTGTCGTAGAGCCGCAGTGGGACGCTCTCACCGGGAAGCGCGGGAATGGCGGGGGCAGACCACGATCTCATGCCTTTGAGCCTATCCGTCCAGAATCAGCGGTCAGGTCCGTGAACTCGTACGTCACACCCTCCGCCGCCAGCGTGACCAGGGTCACCGACAGGGAGGCGAAGACGCGGCCGTCGGGCAGCTCGTGCCGGATGATCAGGGCCGCCGGGTCGGCCGAGGGGGCGGCGGCGATGAGCTCGCGCCAGTCGGCGGCGTCCTCGAAGCGCGGCCGGAAGGCGGCCACCCGTTCGTGTTCCGGGTTGAGACCGGTGTTGACGATCATGCTGGTGCCGTCGGGGACATCGGCGGCGCTGAGCCGTTCCCCGTCCCAGCCGAACAGCCGCACCCGCGTCAGGTCGGCGAGCAGGAGGTGGAAGGGGTCGTAGCGGGTCAGGTCGACGTCGGGCAGGTCGTTGGCCGCGACGGCGAGGAGCGGCAGGTCGCCGCGGGAGATCTTGGTGGCCTCGGCCGCGGGCCGGCCGTGCCCGTTGAGGAGGGCGGCGGCGCGGCGCCGGGCGGGGTCGACGGCCAGCCAGGTGCCGCCCGCCTTGAGGTCGCGCCCGCCCAGCACGCCGGGGTGTTCGGGCCAGTGCTCTCCCGGCCCTTCCCAGGGCCGGTCGGCGAACTCGTCTCGCACGCCCATCAGCGTCAGGGGCTGACCCGTCTTCACGATCACCGTGCACATAGGGCAAAGCGTAGTAAACGGCTTTCCATCGGCGACCGGGGGATGGCCGGTTGACGTATCTGTCTACATCGGGTCTGTCTACATGGGGTCTGTCTACATGGGCGGCCACGGGATGGCCGGCCAGTCGCGGGAGGGGTAGGGGTGCAGGCCGGTCTCCAGCAGCCGCCTGATCCGGGTCCAGGTCGCCTCGACCTCGGCGAGCGTGAGCAGCTCGCGCAGCCTGCGGCCGAGCTGGCCCGACTCGATGTCGCGCTCCAGCTTGGTGAGCGTGGCCACGGCGTCGCGGGCCAGCGGCTTGCCCCGCCACTGCCAGAGCACGGTGCGCAGTTTGTCCTCGGCGGAGAAGCAGACGCCGTGGTCGACCCCGTAGACATGGCCCGTGGGCAGCGGCAGCAGGTGGCCGCCCTTGCGGTCGGCGTTGTTGACCACCGCGTCGAACACCGCCATCCGGCGCACCACCGGGTTGCGGCTGCGTACGAGGCGCATGAGGTCGACCTCACGCTCGGTGTCGATCCAGAGCTGGCACATGCCTGGACCGAACGGGCCCTCCCGGAGGACGGTCGGCGGCACGATCTGCCAGCCGGTCGCCTGGGAGACCTCGAACGCCGCGACCTCGCGGGCGGCCAGCGTGCCGTCGGGAAAGTCCCAGAGCGGGCGCTCGCCGCGTACGGGCTTGTACACGCAGGCGGCGGTGCGCTCGCCGAGCGTGATCGAGCAGTAGAGCGTCATGTTGGTCGCCTCGACGAGGCGGCCCGCGACTTCCAGGCGGCCGTCGCGGAGCAGCTTGAGCGCCCCCTCGTCCTCCATGGGCGACGGGTGCGACGGCCTGGTAGCCGGTTCGCTCTCCGGAGCGCTCATGATGTCGCCTCACCCCCGCGATAGCCGTTGAGACGGACGCAGACGTGTCCCTCGGGGTCGAGTGGCTGCCCGCAAAGGGGACAGGCCGGTCGGCCCGCAGCGACGAGCTGGAGCGCCCGCTGGGTGAACGCACGGGCGGCCCCGGCGCTGATCCGCACCCGCAGCATGGCGGGCTCGGGTGCTTCGACGGCTTCCTCGTCGATGATCTCCTGCGCTTCGATCACCACCTGTGAAGTATCGGGATCCCAGGCCAGTGCCATGGTGCCGACCCTGAAGTCCTCCGTGACAGGCACCTCTAGGGGCTTGTCGTCCGTCAGGTCGGCGGGCGCCATGGCGGGCACGTGCGCGGTGCCCCCACTGCGGCGCAGCACCTCGTCGAGCAGCTCGTCCAGCCTGCCCGCGAGCGCCGCCACCTGCAGCTTCTCCAGCGCTACCGTGGTCAGTCTGCCCTCGGCTCTGGCCTGCAGAAAGAAGGCTCGCGCGCCCGGTTGCCCCAAGGCACCGGCCACGAACCTCTCTGGTGGGTCGTAGTCGAAGACCGGCATAGCCTGACCTTACGTGGTTCCGGGTCCACCGCCGACGGCGGCATCGCTCCCGGAGAGTTTTTCTCCCCCGTCTTTCTCCTCCGAATCCTCGGGAAGCTGCAATTCCCCCATATCGTTAAGCCTGAGAACAAAGGGGCGCAAGGGGGCATAGCGAATGACGGTGAGAGCTCCGGGATCTGCAGTTATCCGCTGAAAGTGATCCAGGTGGAGGCCCAGGGCGTCGGCGACGATGGCCTTGATCACGTCTCCGTGGCTGCACGCCAGGTAGACTCCTTTCTCCCCCAGGAGTTGATTCCACTCCCGTACGGCGGCCACGGCCCGGTGTTGCATTTCCGTCAAGGCCTCCCCTTCCGGAAATGTCGCCGCGCTGGGGTGCGCCTGCACCACCTGCCACAACGGCTCCTTCGCCAGCTCCTTGAGCGGCCGCCCGGTCCATGCTCCGTAACCGCACTCCACGAACCGATCGTCGGTCTGCACGGTCATGCCGCGCCCCTCGGCGACGGCCTGGGCCGTCTCCTGGCAGCGTTCGAGCGGGCTGGAGACGATGGCGTCGAGCCGGACGCCCGCGATGCGCCCGGCCAGCGCCGCGGCCTGCGCCCGGCCCGCCTCGCTCAGATGCACTCCGGGAGTGCGGCCGGCCAGCACCGGCCCGGTGAGTGCGGTGAGCCCGTGGCGGGCGAGAAGGAGGGTGGTCACCGACCAAGTGTCGCAGGCGTGGATCACGGCGTTTGACGCGGCCGGGCGGTAACCTGGCGGGATCATGGAGCAGCGCTATGTCGGCCGGAGCGGCCTGTCGGTGTCCCGCCTGGGGCTCGGCACGATGACCTGGGGGCGTGACACCAGCGCCGACGACGCGGCGGCGCAGCTGCGCACCTTCATGAGCGCGGGCGGCACCCTGGTCGACACGGCCGACGTCTACACGGGCGGCGACGCCGAGCGCCTGCTCGGCCGGTTGCTGCGCGACTCGGTGCCGCGCTCCGAGCTGGTGATCTCGACCAAGGCGGTGGTGACGCCGTCGGGCCGCCGGCCGCGCGACGCCTCCAGGCGCCATCTGATCGCCGCGGTCGACGACTCGCTCAACCGCCTGGGCCTCGACTACATCGACCTCTGGCAGCTGCACACCTACGACGCCGAGGTGCCGCTGGAGGAGACGATGGCGGCGCTCGACGCGATCGTCTCCTCGGGCCGGGCCGTCTACGCGGGCGTCTGCGACTACGCCGGCTGGCAGCTGGCGGCCGCCGCGGTCATGCAGCGGGCGATCCCGGGCCGCATCCCGATCACCTCCGCCCAGGCCGAATACTCCCTGCTGGCCCGCGAGCCGGAGCGCGAGCTGCTGCCGGCCGCCGAGCACGTGGGCGCGGGCGTGCTGGCCTGGTCGCCGCTCGGCAGGGGGGTTCTGACGGGGAAGTACCGTACGGGCATCCCGGCCGATTCGCGGGCCGCTACGCCGCATTTCGCCGATTTTGTCCGCCCTTATCTCGACGAACGGAGCCGTCGTGTGGTCGAATCCGTGATGACCGCCGCCGACGGGCTCGGGGTCTCGCCGTTGGCCGTGGCGCTCTCGTGGGTGCGCGACCAGCCGGGTGTGGCCTCCGCCATCGTCGGCGCCCGCACGCACGCCCAGCTCGCCGGCGCACTGACCGCCGAGGACGTGGTGTTGCCCCGAGAGATACGTGAGGCCCTGGATGACGTGTCGTCGCTCGACTGAGGGCGAACGAGAGTCATGCTCGCGTGTCACGCGTCGATACCGAATCGCAACTTTAGCCGGAAAACGCCTGCGTCACACCGCCGATGTCCATAAAGATTTCCCCCGTAAGCGACGCAGGAGGGGACGGATGGGCAGCAGGACCGCGATCTCGGCTGGAGCTCTCGCGCTGGCGCTGGCCGCGATCCCGGTGGTCTCCTCCCCCGCGCTGGCCGAGGCGGCCGACTGCAAGCGCGGCGACGGGCTGCTCTCCGGGGTGACCAACGGCCTGTGCGACGTCGTGGAGGCGGTCACCGGCACGGTCGACACCCTCACGGGCGACACGCTCAAACCCGTGACGAAGAAGGTCGGCGGCACCGCCGACGATCTCCTCGGTACGGTGGGCGACGCGGTCCCGACGGCGAACCCCACCAGGTCGGGGCAGCCCCAGCCGACTCCTTCGGACCAGGACCTGCTGCCCAACACCCTCAGCGAGGTCTGCCTCCCGGTGCTGGCCTGCGAGCATCAGGACGCCCAGCCGCGCAACAAGGACCCCGAGCACGTCCTGGAGACCCCGAGCCCCCAGGACTCCGCCAAGCCCACTCCCACGGCGAAGCCGAACAAGCGGGAGAAGAAGGACTCGACGACGGCCACCCTCCCGACGGAGGGCCCGACGCCGCCCGAGACCGAGCCCGACGGGCTGGACACGACCGCGCACCCGATCAAGATCCAGACCGCCGACACGGACGTGCCCCGTATCGACCTCCTGTGGCCCAACCCCTTCGCCCAGGACCTCACGGCTCCCCTCCGCGACCAGCCGATCATCCGCCCGTCGAAACCCACCTCGGACGTCCTGGGCACCTCCTTGACGATCGCCCTGCTGGCCTCGGCGATCCTGGCGACCCGCATCGTGCAGCAGCGGCGCCAGCGCACGGAGCAGCCGGACTCGATCCCCTTCGAACCGGCCCGAGCGAACAACGGCCGCCGCCACCGCCTGGCTTAGCGCCCTGCTCGACAGGCCCGGCGCGTCCGCGCGTACAGCTCGGGCGGGTCCTCGGCCGGCTTGGGCGGATCCTCAGCGCAGGCAGATCAGCGTCTGCCGGCCGGTCGCGATGAGCTTGGCGCTGGTGGCCCCCACATGGGTGTAGCCGTGTTGTTGGGTGATCTCCGGCCTGCTGGGGAGCACGATCCGAACGTGTCCCGGGCTGATCCGCGACAGTCGGGCACCGAGGTGGCGCATCGTCCCTGGAGCTCGAAGCCGGCCCGGATGCGAGCCTCGACCTCGGGGGCCGCCAGATGCCCGACCAGCAGGCCGCCCACCGCCGGGAGCACCGTGCGATGCCGCGCCGCCGGATAGGAACACCTTCTCGCAAACTACGCATAAGCTTCCATTTCATGACTTTCGTGGGAAGAAGGGGCGAAACCGCGTGACCGGCGCTGTAGATCGTGGCGTGAGAATCTCGCGGCGCGCGCAGGCTGTCGCGCCGTTCTTCGCGATGGAGTTCGGCAAGCACGCCGCGGCGCTGGAGTCCCAGGGGCATCACGTCATCAAGCTCAGCATCGGCGAACCGGACTTCGGCGCGCCCCCGGCCGTACTCGACGCGATGCGCGCGGCCATGGACGGCAGGCCGATGCCCTACACGGCGGCACTCGGGCTGCCCGAGCTGAGGCAGGCGATCGCCCGGTTCTACCGGAGCGAGCACGACATCGAGGTCGCCCCTTCCCGGGTCGTCGTGACCGCGGGAGCCTCGGCCGCCTTGGTGCTGGCCACCGCGGCACTCGTCGACACGGGCGACGAGGTGCTGATCGCGGACCCGTCGTACCCCTGCAACCGGCAGATCGCCGAGAGCTTCGGCGCCCGTGTCACGCTCGTCCCCGCCACCGCCGAGACCCGCTTCCAACTGGACGCGGCATCGGTGAAGTCGAGCTGGACGGACCGGACTCGAGGGATCATGATCGCCACCCCGTCGAACCCGACGGGCACCTCGGTTCCGGCCGGCGAACTGGCGGCGATCTGCGAACTCGCCCGCGAGCGTGACGCGTGGCGCCTGGTCGACGAGATCTACCTCAACCTGAGCGACCACGACGACCGGGGCCGGCCACCGCGGAGCGTGCTGTCGTTCGATCCCGGCGCCATCGTCATCAACAGCTTCTCGAAGTACTTCGGCATGACCGGCTGGCGGCTCGGCTGGTGCGTCGTCCCGGAGATCCTCGTGCCGGCGATGGAACGCCTGGCCCAGAACTACTTCCTCTGCGCGTCCGCGCCCGCCCAGCACGCCGCTCTGGCCTGCTTCACCCCCGAGTCCCTGGCGGTCTGTGAGGCACGCCGCGTCGAGTTCGCCGAGCGGCGCGCGCTCGTCCTCGACGGGCTGGCGCGGATCGGGCTGCCGGTTCCCGTCCCGCCCGACGGCGCGTTCTACGTGTACTTCGACGTCGGCCGCACCGGGCTCACCTCCTGGCAGTTCTGCGAGCGCGCGCTGCGGGAGGCACACGTCGCCCTCACTCCGGGCAGAGACTTCGGCGTCCACACCGCGGAGACACACGTCCGGCTCTCGTACGCGGCGCCGACGGACGATCTTCGCGAGGGGCTCGCCCGGCTCGGGAAGTTCGTGGCCACCCTTCGATGAGCTGCCCGGCTGGCGAGCAACACCCCGATTGACGCATCACAGGTCGAAAGTGATGTCGTCTTGTTGGGGCCGTAGCCGCCGTAGGGTGGCGCGGTTGTCGATGTAGGCCTGGTGGAACAGTTCTGGGTCGTGGGCGGCGAGTTCCCGGTACAGGTCGACCGCTTCCTGTACCACCCGCAGCTGCTCGCGATGCTCACCCGCCCCGTTCAGCGCGACCAACAGGTTGCCCAAGGCCTCGGCGAGGTCGAATCGGCGGGCGGGAGTACCGTCCGCCAGCCCGCGCCGCAGGCCGACCGCTTCCCGCGTCACCAAAACCTGCTCGCGGTGCTCACCCACCCGCTCAAGCGCGGCCGCGAGGTCGGTCAGGGCGTCGGCGAGCTCAAGTGGGGTGCCGGTGGCGCGGGCGCCCTGCAACCGGCGGCGGGTCAGCGTGAGGGCGCAGCGGGGCAAGGCGTACGCGGGGGTGAGCCGCAGGAGCCGGGTGGTGGTGTCGGGGTCGAGGTCGGCGGCGGCGAGAGCGGTGGCGGTGGTGTGGTCCAGCTCGCCCCGGTTCGTGGCGGTGGTGAGGGCGGCGTAGATGGCGTGGCGGGCCAGCCGTACCGGGTCACCGCCCAGCAGCTGCTCGAACAGCAGCCGGGCGGGTGGGTGATGTTCGCCGGCGCGGGCCAGCAGGGTCAGGATCCGGGCGGCCTGCTCCTCGGTCGGGTCGTTCAGCAGGTGGCGGGCGAAATGGCGGTCGCCCTCCGTACGGGTCAGGCTGGTGGTGATGAACCAGTCGGCCAGCAGGTTCGGGCCGATCCGCACTCCCGCCCCCGCGGCGGGCGGGTAGAGGGAGTGAGCCCAGCGGACCAGGTTGGTGACCCGTTCGGTGGGGGCGTCGGCCAATTCCGGGACGCGCCTCAGCGCTCCGATGGCCTCCGGCTCGTCGGCGGGGGCGAACAGGGCCAGGGCGGCGATGATCCGGGCCAGCAGCACGTCGGTGACCGGCCCGACCGCCCACCGGTCCAGTGCGGCGGTGCCGCGCCACCAGCGCGCCTCGTGCTCGAACAGTACGCCGGCGACCTCGTCCAGGGGCGCGGGTGAGCCGGTCGGCGCGGCTCGGCGTAACACCGTCACCATCGCCTGGGTCAGCACCTCCGCCATGGTCTGGCCCTCCCGGACCGGCGCGATCGTGTCCGAGACCGGGGGCGCCGGCGTCGCCCGCGCGGAGGCGAACGCGCCTACGGCCTCGCCGTACCAGCGGATCAGGTCAGAGGTCTCCCCGAACGGGGGCAGTGACATCACCGGGGCGTTCTTCACCAGCAGGGCGTGCTGTTCGGGGAGGTGGGCTTGTAGTGCCTGGCCGAGTTCGACGCCGTGCCGGGTGATCAGCACCACCCGCAGCCGGGCCCGCCCCTGATAGTGCGACAGTGCGCCCAGCAGGCTCGCCAGGTCGGTCCGGGTGTCGGCGTTGTCGACCAGGACCAGCACCCGCGCATCGGCCACCGCCGCGGCCGCGTCGACCAGGCCGGCGGCCTTGCCCTCGCGCAGCCAGCCGGCCACCCACCCGTCCGCGACGACCTCCTGGGCGGCCCGTAACGCCAGCCGGGTCTTGCCGCACCCGCCCGGCCCGTCCACCACCAGCAGCCCCGGCACCGCCTCCTCATGGCACCAGGCCCGCAACCGGTCCCGCTCGCCGCGCCGTCCCCAGAACGGGGTGGGGCACGACTGCGGCAGCAGCAACTCGAACACGCTGCCCTCTTCACCGGCAGGGCTTTGCGGGTGGTGGATCAGCGGGTCCAGAGCCGAGTGCAGCGCCTCGATGGCCGCAGCGGCGTTCTCGGCTCGGGTCAACGCCACACCGAAGTACGATCCGCTGGCGCCGGACAACGCGGCCACTACGGTCGCGATCAGCGCCCGGCCCCACCAAGGCCACTCCCCCGGCACCACCACGGACGGTACCCCGGCACCGATACTGGCCACCACGACCAGCACCAACGGGTTCTTCAGCCTGCTGAGCGTCTTCAGCCTTGCCGGGTTCTTGAGACCACGCCCCATCACACCAGCATCCGCGCTCGCCTGCCCTCCATGCCAGGGTCTCACCACGACAAGGAGGGCGACGCCGGTGCGGCGCCGCCCAACGTACTAGCCTGTCAGGCCGTTCAGGTCACGCGCCGATCGCGTGGGCGCCGCCGTCCACGTGGACGATCTCGCCGGTGGTGGCCGGGAACCAGTCGGACATCAACGCGACGCACGCCTTGGCGGCGGGGATCGTGTCGGACAGGTCCCAGCCCAGCGGGGCGCGCTCCGGCCAGCTGTCCTCGAACTCCTTGAAGCCCGGGATCGACTTGGCCGCCATCGTGCGCAGCGGCCCGGCGGCGACGAGGTTGACGCGGATGTTCTGCTTGGCCAGGTCGCGGGCGAGATAGCGGTTGCACGACTCCAGGCCCGCCTTGGCCACGCCCATCCAGTCGTAGACCGGCCACGCCTTGCTCGCGTCGAAGTCGAGGCCGACGACCGCGCCGCCCTCCTTCATCAGCGGCAGGCAGGCCACGGCCAGCGACTTGTAGGAGTAGGTCGAGATGTGCATGGCCGTGGCGACGTCCTCCCAGGTGGTGTTGAGGAAGTTGCCGCCGAGGGCGCTCTGCGGGGCGAAGGCGATGGAGTGGACGACGCCGTCGAGGCCGTCGACGTGCTCGCCGATCCGGTCGGCCAGCGTGTCGAGGTGCTCGTTGTTCTGGACGTCGAGCTCGATCACCGGCGGCGTCTCGGGCAGCCGCTTGGCGATGCGCTCGACCAGGCTCATCCGGCCGAACCCGGTGAGCACCACGGTGGCGCCCTCCTCCTGGGCCAGCTTGGCCACCGAGAAGGCGATCGACGCGTCGGTGAGCACGCCGCTCACCAGGATCCGCTTGCCTTGGAGAATTCCCACGTCAGTGCCCCATTCCGAGTCCGCCGTCGACCGGGATCACGGCCCCGGTGATGTAAGAGGCGTCGTCGCTGGCCAGGAAGCGGACGACGCGTGCGACCTCGCTCGGCGACGCCTGGCGCCCGAGCGGGATGTTCTTGGTGATGGCCTCGACGTCGAGGTCGGCCGTCATGTCGGTGGCGACGAAGCCGGGCGCGACCACGTTGACGGTGATGCCGCGCGAGCCGTACTCGCGCGCCATGGACCGGCCGAAGCCGATGAGGCCCGCCTTGGAGGCGGCGTAGTTGGTCTGGCCGGCCGAGCCGGACAGGCCGACGACGGAGGAGACGAGGATGACGCGGCCGCGCTTGAGCTTCATCATGGGCCTGATGGCCCGCTTGGCCACGCGGTAGGCGCCGGTCAGGTTGGCGTCGATGACGTCGGTGAAGGTCTCCTCCTTCATCATCGCCAGCAGCGTGTCCTTGGTGACGCCGGCGTTGGCGACCAGCACCTCGACCGGGCCCTGCTCGGCCTCGACCTTGTCGAAGGCGGCTTCCACGTCGGACATGCTGGTCACGTCGCACTTGACGCCGAACAGCCCCTCCGGCGGCTCCCCCGATCGATAGGTGACCGCGACGGCGTCGCCGGTCGCGGCTAGTTCACGGGCGATCGCGAGGCCGATGCCGCGATTGCCTCCGGTGACGAGTACAGAGCGTGCCATGACACCTGACGCTATCTCCTACCGGCGGGTATCCCCTTGTCCGGGGGATACAAGATCGCAGGGTTAGGATCGTGGACATGCGCCAGATCGATTCCGATTTCCTGGAGCTGCCGATGCGGCAGCTGGCGGACGCCGCCCTGCAACGCGCTCGTGACCTGGGCGCCGAGCATGCCGACTTCCGGTTGGAACGCGTGAGAGCCGAGTCGCTCAGCCTCTACGACGCCCGGCTCGAAGGAGCCATGGACGCCGACGACCTCGGCTACGCGGTCCGCGTCGTCAAGGGCGGCACCTGGGGCTTCGCCGCGGGCATCCATCTCACGCCCGAGGCGGCCGCGAAGGTGGCCGAGCAGGCGATCCGGGTGGCCGAGGTGAGCGCCCCCATCAACCGGGAGCCCATCGAGCTGGCCCCCGAGCCGGTCCACTCCGAGGTGGTGTGGGTCTCCGCCTACGACGTCGACCCGTTCGAGGTGCCGTCGGCGGAGAAGGTGGCGCTGCTGGCCGACTGGTCGGGCGGGCTGCTCAAGGGCGCCGACCACGTCTCGGCCCGGCTGCTCCAGGTCAAGGAGCAGAAGTTCTACGCCGACACGGCGGGCACGGTCACCACCCAGCAGCGGGTGCGGGTGCATCCCAAGCTCAACGCGATGAAGGCGGCCAACGGCGGGTTCGACGACATGTCGACGATCGCGCCTCCGGTCGGCCGCGGCTACGAATACCTGACGGGCACGGGCTGGGACTGGGCCGACGAGCTGGCCCAGCTGCCCGGCCTGCTGGCGGAGAAGCTGGCGGCGCCCTCGGTGGAGGCGGGCGACCACGACCTGGTGATCGACCCGTCCAACCTGTGGCTGACCATCCACGAGTCGATCGGGCACGCCACCGAGCTCGACCGGGCGCTCGGCTACGAGGCCGCCTACGCGGGCACCAGCTTCGCCACGTTCGACCAGCTCAACGAGCTCGTCTACGGCTCCCCGGTGATGAACGTGACCGGCGACAGGACCGTCACGCACGGCCTGGCCACGATCGGCTTCGACGACGAGGGCGTGCAGGGGCAGAGCTTCGACATCGTCAGGGACGGCATCCTGGTCGGCTACCAGCTCGACCGGCGGATGGCGCTGATGAAGGGGTTCGGGCAGTCCAACGGGTGCGCGTTCGCCGACTCGCCGGGGCACATGCCGATCCAGCGGATGGCCAACGTCTCGCTGGCCGCCGCGCCAGACGGACCGTCGACCGAGGAGCTCATCTCGCGGGTCGAGCGGGGCCTCTACATCGTCGGCGACAAGAGCTGGTCGATCGACATGCAGCGCTACAACTTCCAGTTCACCGGGCAGCGGGCCTACCGGATCTCGCACGGCCGGCTGGCCGGGCAGGTGCGCGACTTCGCCTACCAGGCGACCACGACGGACTTCTGGCAGTCGATGGAGGCCGTCGGCGGGCCGCAGACGTACGTGCTGGGCGGCGCCTTCAACTGCGGCAAGGGGCAGCCGGGCCAGGTCGCGCCGGTCAGCCACGGCTGCCCGTCCGGCCTGTTCAGGGGCGTACGGATCCTCAACACCGTGCAGGAGGGTGGAAAGTGAGCGAGCACCGATCCGCGGCGGGCCATACCGGCCTGCCCGTCCAGATCTCTCCGCAGGACATGGTGGAGAAGGCTCTGGAGCTGTCCACCACCGACGGCTGCGTCGTGCTCGTGGACGAGGGTTCCACGGCCAACCTGCGGTTCGCGGGCAACACGCTCACCACCAACGGCGTGGCCCGCTCCGCCCGGCTGACCGTGATCTCGATCGCGGGCCAGGGCGTGGGCGTGGTCTCCCGCGCCGCCGTACGACCGGATCAGCTCGCCGACGTGGTGGCCGCGGCCGACCGGGCGGCGCGCGAGGCGCAGCCGGCCGAGGACGCGCGGCCGCTGGTCGAGGGCCTGCCGGCGAGCGCCTCGTGGGCCGAGCCGGTGACCCCGACCGACATCGGGGTGTTCGAACGGTTCGCGCCCGCGCTCGGCGACGCGTTCGCCGCCGCGGAGGCGGGCGGCAGGAGACTGTACGGCTTCGCGGAGCACTCGCTGACCTCGACGTTCCTCGGCACCTCCAGCGGGCTGCGGCTGCGCCACGACCAGCCGTCCGGCCGGCTGGAGCTCAACGCCAAGTCGGCCGACCTGAAGCGCTCGGCCTGGACGGGCGTGGGCACGCGCGACTTCGCCGACGTGGACGTGGCGGCGCTCGACGCGTCGCTGGCGCAGCGGCTCGAGTGGGCCAAGACCCGGGTGGACCTGCCCGCGGGGCGCTACGAGACCCTGCTGCCGCCGAGCGCGGTGGCCGACCTGATGGTCTACGCGTACTGGTCCGCGGGCGCCAGGGACGCGCTGGACGGCCGCTCGGTGTTCGCCAAGCCGGGTGGCGGCACCCGGGTCGGCGAGCGGCTGGCCACGCTGCCCTTGACGCTGGTCAGCGATCCGGCCGCCCCGGGCATCGAGTGCGCGCCGTTCGTGGTCGCCCACGCCTCCAGCCGCGAGAGCTCGATCTTCGACAACGGCCTGCCGCTGTCGTCGACCGATTGGGTGCGTGACGGGCAGCTCATGGCGCTGCGGCAGACGCGCCTGTCGGCCGAGCTCAGCGGGCTGCCGGTCACGCCCTCGATCGACAACCTGATCGTGCGGGCCCCCGGTGACGGGCGCTCGCTGACGGAGATGATCGCCGACACCGAGCGCGGCCTGCTGCTGACCTGCCTGTGGTACATCCGCGAGGTCGATCCGCAGACGCTGCTGGTGACCGGGCTCACCCGTGACGGGGTCTACCTGGTCGAGCACGGCGAGGTCGTGGGCGAGGTGAACAACTTCCGGTTCAACGAGAGCCCGGTCGACCTGCTGGGGCGGGTGTCGGAGGTGGGTGCCAGCGAGCAGACGCTGCCGCGCGAGTGGGGCGACTACTTCAGCCGTACCGTGATGCCCGCCATCAGGGTGCCGGACTTCAACATGTCCACGGTCAGCCAGGCGAGCTGACCCTTTCGCCGTAGCACTGAGAGCGCGTCCGGGAGTCACCCGGACGCGCTCTTTGCCGCTTCACCGGCGTTCGCGTGCTTCCCGGGGCCGTCAGGCGTCCTCGAGGCGGAAGCCCACCTTCATGCCGACCTGGAAGTGCGCCACCTCGCCCGCGTCGATGTGCCCGCGCACCTCGGTCACCTCGAACCAGTCGAGGTGCCGCAGCGTCTCCGACGCGCGCCTGATCCCGTTGCGGATGGCCTGGTCGATGCTCTCCCCCGACGTGCCGACGATCTCGGTCACCCGGTACGTACGATCCGTCATCTCCACATCCTCATTACGCGAAGGCTCATTACACGAAGGCTCCTTACGCGAAGGCTCCTTACCCGAAGGCCATGATCGCATGACCGCTCCCTCCGTCCCCGGCCACTGTCGCGGGCGGCGCACCCGAGGTCTACCGTGGATGTCATGAAGGGGTGGCGCAAGAAGCAGGACGTCCACCAGGTCACCGACGCGAAACCGTCGCTGAGCTCGGACATCCACCGGCGGGAGATCAGCTACCTCATCAAGATGGGGATCCGCACGCTGTGCCTGATCCTGGCCGTCGTCGTGCCGGTGCCCGTGCCGTACCGGCTGCTGTTCATCGCCGCGGCCGTCTTTTTGCCATACATAGCCGTAATCGGGGCCAATGAGAGGGGCAAGGATGCCCCTCCGCCTACCTTTCACACACCGGAAGCTAACCAAAGCGAGATACCAAGGCATCGACGCGAGATCGGGTCGTGACTAAGTCTTGACGCATCCCATGGGTTGTAGGTGTACGCTTTAGGCAAGCGCTCCGGTCCCCCGTCGGAGTGCTGGTGCCGGCGTTCCGGGCCCCCGTCGGAACGCCGATGAAGCGACGCCGGGTGGTTTGCCCCCGTAACCACCCGGCGTCGCCCTTTTCCTGGGGAAACTCTCTCTCGGACGATCAGTCCAATGCCCTGGAACCCCATCCGGTAGGGCCGCTTTCCCAAAATCGTTTACGCTCTCTGGCGCTCATTATTCGCAGGAAATCCGCAACTTTGAGCATGGCTTGACACCAACAGTTCGTTGGCGTGTCAACTCTCGGTCAGCGTCTCGGCCGCGGTCTCACGCCAGTCCTTGGCGAGCGCGGTAATCCGCTCGACCGCGTCCTCCGGCGCGGTGCCGGCGCCCTCGGCGAGTCCCAGCAGATAGGCGGTCAGCGGCGCGGCGGGCCTGGCGACGCCGTGCGCCACCTCCTTGGTCAGGTCCAGGATCAGGTCCCGGTCGACGCGGGCCGGGTCGATGCCCAGCTCCTTGCAGGCCAGGGCGGTCCACTCGTTCAGCACGTTCATGCGAGCCTCCTCTAGATCGTCCATTGTGTCGCAGTCGAACCACGGCCGGCCGGGCAGCGCGACGCGCGCGTGGACGAGCGGTCCGAGCAGCCCTCTCAGGGAGCGCCCGGTGTAGCCGTCCAGCGCCCGGCGCAGCGTCTCGGCAGGCCACAGGCTCAGCAACCACTGCTCCCGCCCGCCGTCGTCCACCGCCACAACCCCGCCACCGACGCCCCCAAGGCCCACGCCGCTGTCGGCCCCGGCGCCCGCCGCGCGAGCCGAGGCGCGGAGCAGCTCGGCGACGTGTCCGGTTCTGAGGTAGGGGAGATCGCCGGCGAGCAGCACCACCCGTGGCGCCGTGACCTCGCGCAGCCCGGCCCGCAACGCCGGGACCGGCCCGCCGCCGGGCGGATCCTCCCGCGCGAAGATCACCCCTGGCAGCGGGCGTTCGGGGCCGACCACGATCACCTTGCGGGCTCCGGAGGCGGCCAGGACGACGTCCTCGATCATCGCCCGCGCTCCGACACTCAGGCCGGGTTTGTCCACGCCGCCCAGCCGCCGCGCCTGTCCCCCGGCCAGGATGACCGCGTCGTACTCTCCGCCGATCGTCACGCCCCCACGGTACGCACCTCGGCCACGGCTCTCGATCGGTGGGGCAGCACCCGCACGGGCAAGCAGCTCCGTACGACGTACGACTAAGAGGGCTAGCCGCCGATCGCCGACATCGGGCGGGACGGCTGGAGGAAGGACGGGTCGTCGATGCCGTGCCCGGCGCGCTTGCGCGACACGGCGGCGATCCAGCGAGCGGCGAGCTCCTCGTCGGAGGCGCCGGCCCGCAGGGGTGTCTTCAGGTCGGACTCCTCGGTGGCGAACAGGCAGTTGCGGATCTGCCCGTCGGCGGTCAGCCGTACGCGGTCGCAGGCGCCGCAGAACGGGCGCGTCACCGACCCGATCACGCCCACCCGGGCGGGGCCGCCGTCCACCAGGAAACGCTCGGCGGGGGCGCTGCCGCGATCCTCCAGATCGTCGGCCGTCAGGTCGAACGAGGCCGACAGCATCGCGAGGATCTCGTCGGCGGTCACCATGCCCTCGCGGCTCCAGCCGTGCTGGGCGTCGAGCGGCATCTGCTCGATGAAGCGTAGTTCGTAGCCCTGTTCGAGGCAGTAGCGCAGCAGCGGCACGGCCTCGTGGTCGTTGATGTCGCGCATCAGGACCGTGTTGACCTTGACGGGGCGCAGGCCCACCTCGTGGGCGGCGCTGAGCCCGGCGATGACGTCGTCGAACCTGTCGCGGTGCGCGAGCCGCTTGAACGTGTCGCGGTCGAGGGTGTCGAGTGAGACGTTCACCCGGTCGAGGCCCGCTTCGACGAGCACCCCGGCCAGCCGGGCCAGCCCGATGCCGTTGGTCGTCAGCGACACCTGCGGCCGGGGAGCGAGCACCACGGTGCGGGCGACGATGTCGGGCAGCTCGCGGCGCAGCAGCGGCTCGCCGCCGGTGTAGCGGACCTCGGTGATCCCCAGCCGTTCGACGCCGATCGTGACCAGCCTGACGATCTCGTCGGCCGTGAGGAGCTGGGCGTTGGGCAGCCAGTCGAGCCCTTCGGGCGGCATGCAGTAGGTGCAGCGCAGGTTGCACTTGTCCGTGAGGGACACCCGTAGATCCGTCGCCACCCGTCCGAACGAGTCTCGCAACATGGCGTCACCTCCAATCCGTCGCCAGAGCCCAGCCTATGTCGGCCTTCCGGCCGCCCCCAAACTCGACATCTCACCGGAGGACAACGCGGTTCGCGATCAGGTGATTCCTCACTGGGCGTTCCGGAACTCGGTGGCGTGGCGGGTGAGGTGTTCGATGTCGGTCAGGTAGAGGTCGGCGTGCCCGGCGGCCAGGTGCGCGGCGAACGCCTCGTTCCCGGCCGCCGCCTGCCGCCGCATGTGATCCACCATCGCCCGCAGCCGTTCGGCCGCCACCTCGGGCAGCGCCGTACGCTCGGCGCCGGAAAGGCCATAGGCGTCGGCGAGCAGCCGGAGCCGCCTTGTCTGCTCGGTCACCGGCGTCACGGCCTCGCCGTTGCCGACGGCCGACAGCGGGACGAACCGGTAGGCGGCATAAGCGACGTCCCACAGGCGCGGCCCGGGATGGGCGGTGTCGAAGTCGATGAGCGCCACCGGCAGGCCGTCGCGGTAGACGCAGTTGTAGGGCGCGATGTCGCCGTGGCAGACGACCTCGGCCGGCTCGCGCGCCGGGAAGTACCACTCGGCGTCGTGGGCCGCGAAGCCGGTGGTGGCGTCGTGATAGGCCCGCATGAGCACGGCCAGCGCCTCCAGCGCGGCGTCACTCCAGGCGTAGGCGGGCACCGGGTAGTGCGCCACGTCGCCCGGCACGAAGTCGAGGATCTCCCGTCCGGCCTCGTCCAGCCCGTGCGCGCGCGGCGCCCCGTCGAACCCGGCCGCGGCGAGGTGATCCAGCAGACGGTGTACGGCCGGCGTCCAGGGACCGGTCGGCCGCCGGACGGTGTTCCCGACCCGGACGACCTCATTGACCCCGCCACCCGCCAACGGCTCTTCGATCATCCGCGGGACTCTACGCCATCACCGGTTGAGCCATGCGCCTGCCTGGGTGGCGCGCACCTAGGAACAGCGCTGCCTGTCACCGGACAGGGGCGGGCGGGAGACTGACGACGACGGGAAAGAGAACCGACGAGGGGGATCCGATGTCCGACGTGAACGTGGTGGGCATGTGGGTGACGGCCGACGGCTACATCCGGCAGGAGCTTCTGCCGGACGGGCGCTACGACGAGGCCCGCGGCGAGCGGCGCAGCGCCTACACCGGCCGCTACACCGTGACGGGCGCCCATCTGGACTATGTGGACGACACCGGGTTCACCGCGACGGGCGACATTCGCGACGGCGTCCTCTACCACGAGCACCTGGTGCTCTACCGGGACCCGAAAAGCGGTGTAAAAGGGTAAAGACCAGAAATGCCCGGCCCCCGTGACGGGGACCGGGCATTTCTCGAGCCGCGTACGGTCAGTGGCGGCGGCCGACGACCTTCACCCAGTCGGTGGCCTGTGAGCCGTCGAGCCACTCGGCGCCCTCGAAGACCGCCTTCCAGGTGCCCGAGGTGTAGGCCGGGACGCTGGTGGAGAAGTAGCCGTCACGGCTGGTCCGGACCGACCGCACGTACTCCCACCGGCCGCTGCCGTCCGCCTGGAAGAGGATCGTGATCCGCTTCCAGCCGAGGCGGTGCCACGACTCCGACTCCTTGCAGTAGTCGGCGTGGTGGACGGACACGAAGCCGCTGATGTAGTCCTCTTCGCACTGCACCGACAGCTTGCCCTCGAGGTTGAGGGGCTTGCCGCGCCAGGCGGGTTCGGGGTTGGCGTCGAACTGCAGGGCGGTGTGACCACCGTCGGGCTCGGGTTCCGCCAGCGCCGGAGTGGCGGCGGTCGCCACGACCGTGGCGCCCAGAGCAGCCGCAGCCAGTCCGGCGGCGAGACGTCGCATCATGAATGAACTTCCTTCCCCGTGTGGAGAACGCGCCCCAAGGACAGAGCACGTCAACGCCATTGACGCGTTGGGGAAAGGAAAAGTTGCGAAAGCCCCGATCACAATCTTGCAACGACAATTCACCCGTCAGGCTTTATAGGGCCGTTTTTAGGTGTTTATCCCGCTTTCTTGGATTTTCGAGACCTTTGGGGCGTAATGGTCGGTTCCCAGGTAGCGGGCTCGCCAGTAGCCGCCTGGGCGGCCCCGCACCGTCCTGCCGAAGTCGCCCGTCTCGCCGGTGGTCGCGATCGCCACCCGCTCCCACGTGTCCTCGGCCTCCGCGCGCCACAGGATCTCCACCTGCTGGTCCGCGAACGGCGCATAGTCCTCGTAACCTCGCGGGTCCACCCTGGTCAGGGAGCCGCGCAGCCGTACGGAGCCGGCTCCGCCCGCCTTCTCCGCCCGTACGGACGACAGCTTGGTCTCCCGCCTGAGCTGGAACGTCTGGTTGCGCGTCACGCTCTGCCCGTCGTCGCCCGTCGCGGTGGCGGTGATCGTCCAGGTGCCCGACGGGTAGAAGCGGGTGAGGACCTTGTCGGGCAGGAACCGCCAGGTCTGCCAGCCGTCCAGCATCCGCGTCCCGACCGGCACCGTCCGCCACGCCGGCATGAACGGCAGCGCGGGCTCCACGGTGATGGGTCGCGGCTGCGGTCGCCGGGCCGACGCCCAGATGTCCGGGCCGAACCAGGACGGCCACCCCTCCCCGGCGGGCCGCGCACCCGGGTCCGCTGCCTGGGCGGGGTCCACGACGGTCTCTCCGCCCGGAGCGGGCTTGACACCTCGAATGGGCTTGCCGCCCGGAGCGGTGACGCGCATGGCGCCCGTGGCCGGCGGTAGGGGGCCGACGGGCGATCCGCCGGTGATGGGCGTCTGGCCCGTGGCGCCGGGCGTGGCGCCGGGCTCCACCTTGATGGTCACCCCGTCCTTGCCCTTCGCCCCCTTGGCGACCACGTCGATCACCAGGCGGACGGTGTTCCCGGCTCCGACGACGGGGCTTGCGGGCCTGATGCTGATCTCACGAATGGCGAGCTCGGTCGCTGCGGAGGACGCCGGTATGGGCACCGCGAGGGCCCCCGCCGCGAGCGAGACGAGAAGAAGACTTCTGGTCATGATCGAGACGCTAGGAAGCACCCGGTAATGACCAGGACCACGACGCACGCCCCGAACGGCAAAGGATCAGCCGGCGTACAGGCCCTCGATGACGTCGGCGTACTTGGCGTGGATGACCCGCCTCTTGAGCTTCAGGCTGGGGGTCAGCTCCTCGGTCTCGGCCGTCCACTCGGTGCCGAGCAGCGCCCACCGCTTGACCTGCTGCACCCTGGCCAGCTTGGCGTTGGCCGCCACGACGGCGGCCTCCACCTCCTTGAGCACCGCGGAGTGCTCGGCCAGCTCGGCGAGCGAGCCGAACGTGATGCCGCGCGCCTGCGCCCAGCCGGGCGACACCTCGGCGTCGAGCGTCAGCACGGCCACCGGGTAGGCCCGGTTGTCGCCGTAGGCGAGGGCCTGGCCGATGAGGGGGTGTTCCTTGAGGTGGTTCTCGATCTCGGCCGGGGAGATGTTCTCGCCGCCGGCGGTGATGATCAGCTCCTTCTTGCGGTCGACGACCCGGTAGAAGCCGTCGTCGTCGACCGAGCCGATGTCGCCGGTGTGCAGCCATCCGTCCTCGTCGATCAGCTGGGCGCTGTCCTCGGGACGGTTGTGGTAGCCGCGGGTGTTGAGCGGGCTCCTGGTGAGGATCTCGCCGTCGGCGGCGATGCGGATCTCGACGCCCGGCTCCGCCCGCCCGACGGTGCCCAGGCGGTAGCAGGAGGGGCTGTTGCCGGTGAAGGCACCGGTCGTCTCCGTCATGCCGTACACGTCGATGACCTTGAGGCCGAGACCGGCGTAGAAGCGCTGCACCTCGGCGGGGAGCGGCGCGGCGCCCGTGGCGGTCCACTCGGCGCGGTCGAAGCCGATCATGCCGCGGATGATGGACAGCAGCGAGGAGTCGGCCTGCTCGTAGGCGGCGGCGATCTCGGGGGTGAGCGTGCCGCCGTACTGCCCGGCCTCGACGTAGGCGACGCCGGCGGCCATGGCCCGTCGTACGGCGTCCTGCTGCTCTTCGGTCTGGGTGGCGAGGACCGCCAGCAGGCGGGCCATCATCTTCTCCCACACGCGCGGCACGCCGAAGAACATCATCGGCTTGACCTGCCCGAGCGTGGCGCCGAGGTTGGCCAGGTCGGTGCAGAAGTACACGTGGGAGACCTTCACCAGGGGCAGGTAGAGGCTGAGCACCCGCTCGGCGATGTGCGCGTAGGTGAGGTAGGAGATCTGCGTGCCCTGGAGGGGCAGCGAGGTGATGCGGTCGGTCGACTCGACCTCGTAGAAGACGTTCGCGTGGGTGAGGGGGACGCCCTTGGGGCGGCCGGTGGTGCCCGAGGTGTACAGGACGGTGACCACGTCGTCCGCCGTCACGGCGCGCCAGCGGGCCTCGACCTCGTCCGGGCGCGCGGCCAGCGCGGAGCGGCCCAGCTCCAGGAAGTCCGGCCAGGACAGGAACCGGTCGTCGTCGGGCGCGCCCTCCAGCATGATGATCTTGCGGAGCCCCGTCAGCCGATCGAGCACCGGCTGCCAGCGGGCCAGCTCGGCGGGCCCGCCGAGCACCGCGATCCGGGCACTCACGTCGGCGGCGACGAACGCGATCTGGTCGGGCGCGAACGTCGAGTAGACGGTGCAGCCGACGCCGCCCGCGTGCACCGCGCCGAGGTCGGCGAGCACGTGCTCGCTCCTGTTGACCATCATCAGCGCGACGGATTCGCCGGGTTCGAGGCCGAGCGCGGCGTATCCGGCCGCTATCTCGAGCACCCGCTGCCGGGCCTCGCCGTAACTCAGCGTGTTCCAGCCGTCGTCGGCGGGGTCGGAGTAGGCGGGCGCGTCCGGGTAGCGCTCGGCCAGCTCGCCGAGCTGCCCGCATACGGTACGGCCGGCGATTAACCGCTCGATCTCCGCCCGGACTTCGAGGACATCTGCCATGGCACCCGCCTCCAGTCAGTACTCACTTGCTCAGCTGGCATGCATCGCACCACACCGCCGGGGTAGCGGCAAGAGCACGGCATTCTCGTCACGTAGAGTGATGTGTCGCGCACGAAGGAGGGCGGCGCATGAGCAAGGGCGAAAGGACGTTCTTCGGGCATCCGTGGGGCCTGGCGACGCTGTTCGGCACCGAGATGTGGGAGCGTTTCAGCTGGTACGGCCTGCGCGCCATCCTGGCCACCTTCATGGCGGCCTCCCCCGCCCAGCATGGCCTCGGCATGACCGAGCAGACCGCGCAGGCGGTGGTCGGCGTCTACGGCGCGCTGATCTACCTGGTGGCGCTGCCCGGCGGCTGGATCGCCGACCGGGTGCTGGGCCCGCGCAGGTCGGTCTTCCTGGGCGGCTTCATCATCATGTGCGGCCACATCAGCATGGCCCTCCCGGTGAGCGGGTCGTTCTTCGTCTGGCTCGGGCTGCTGCTGATCATCGCGGGCACCGGCCTGCTCAAGCCGAACATCTCGGTCATGGTCGGCCGGCTCTACCGCGACGAGGACGACGGGCGCAGGGACGCCGGGTTCTCGCTGTTCTACCTGGGCATCAACATCGGCGCCTTCCTCGCGCCGATCGTGGTGGGCGCGCTGGCCGCGGACGACCGCTGGCACCTGGGCTTCGGCGCGGCGGCGGTCGGCATGGCGTTCGGCCTGCTGCAGTACACGCTGGGCAGGAAGAGCCTCAGAGGCGTCGGCGACGAGCCGGGCCTGCCGCTGACGCCGCCCGAACGGGCACGGGCCGTCAAGCTGGTCTCGTTCGCGGTGGCGGTGACCGTGGTGGCCATGGCGATCTGGGTGGCGACGGGGACGTTCACGCTGTCCCGGCTCACGGTCGTGGTGACGGTCGTGGTGCTGGCGGTGCCGGTGCTCTACTTCGGCTACATCATGCTCGGCAGTCACGACCTGACCGAGGACGAGCGGTTGCGGATGAAGGCCTACATCTGGCTCTTCGTGGCGGCCGCGATCTTCTGGATGATCTTCGACCTGGCGCCGAGCAAGCTGCTGTTCTTCGCCCAGCACAACACCGTCCTGTCGCTGTTCGGCATCCCCATCCAGGCGGCGACCACGCAGTCGTTCAACTCGCTGTTCATCCTGCTCCTGGTGCCGGTGTTCGCGGCGTTGTGGACGAAGCTGGGGACCCGGGTGAGCACGCCGCAGAAGTTCGGGTTCGCGCTGTTCATGGCGGGGCTGAGCTTCGTGGTCATGGCGCTGGCCGCCAAGCTGGCCGAGACGGGCAAGATCTCGGTCTGGTGGCTGGTGCTGGTCTATCTGATCCAGGTGTTCGGCGAGCTGTCGCTGAGCCCGGTCGGTCTCTCGGTCACCAGCAAGCTGGCGCCGCGGGCGTTCAAGGGTCAGATGCTCGGCATCTGGTTCATCGCGGTGTCGGTGGGCGACGCGGTCGGCGGGCAGACCGGGCGGCTCAGCGATGTGCTGTCCGAACCCGCGTACTACCTGCTCCTGGCCATGACGGCGGTCGTGGCGGGAGTGGTGCTGCTGGTGTTCACCCGGCGGCTGCGGGTACTGATGGCGGAGCACCACACCGAGCAGCTCAGGTAGAAATCTCTCTCGTGTCGGAAATTCTCGATCTCGTAGGCATCTTCGTCTTCGCCCTGTCGGGCGCGCTGATGGGCGTACGCAAACGGCTCGACGTGGTGGGCATGGCGATGATCGCCGAGATGACCGCGCTGGGCGGCGGCGTCGTGCGCGACCTGATCCTCAACGTCCGGCCCAGCGCCTTCCAGAGCTCCGGGTACGTGCTCGTGCCGCTCGCGGCCACGGTCATCGTGTTCTTCTGGCATCCGCACGTGGCCAAGGTGATGCCCGCCATCCTGGTGCTCGACGCGGCGGGCCTCGGGCTGTTCTGCGCGGTGGGCACGGAGAAGGCGCTCGACTACGGGCTCGGCCCCCTGCACGCGGCCCTGCTCGGCGTCACCACGGCGATCGGCGGCGGCATGCTGCGCGACGTGCTGGCCGGGGAGATCCCGACGCTGCTGTACGACCGCCAGCTCTACGCGGTGCCCGCGATGCTCGGCTCGGCGGTGATGGCCGCGCTCTACACGCACGGGCTGTACGGCTGGCCCGCCACGCTGGCCGCCGCCGTGCTGGCCTTCGGCCTGCGCATCGCCGCGATGCGCTACAACTGGCGCGCCCCGCTGGCCAGGGGCGTCAAACCCCCCGAATGACCCAGGCGCGTCAGACCATCGGCATGAGCGAATCGGGCAGCCGCGGGCTGATCCCGGCGGTTCCGCGCTCGTGGGCCGCCGCGATCCGGCTGACGGCTTCGGCGAGCACCTGGGGCGGGAGCGTGTACGGCAGGCGCAGGTAGCCCTCCAGCGTGCCTTCCAGCCCGAACCAGGGCCCCGGAGCCAGGCGTACCCCCTGATGGGCCGCGGCGTCGGCGAGGGCGACCGAGGAGCCCCCGTCCAGCCGCACCCACAACGTGCCGCCGCCTTTCGGCACGGTGAAGCTCCACCCGGGCAGCCGTTCGCGGAGCACGGCGACGAGCGCGTCGCGGGAGGCCCGCAGCGTACGGCGGCGCTCGGCCCTGGTCTCCTCCAGCCGGTCGAACAGCCGCGCCACCACGAGCTGCTCCAGCACCGGGCTGGCGATGTCCACGGCCCCGCGGTGGACGGCCAGGCGGCGGGCCAGCGCGGCCGTGGTGCGCACCCAGCCGATGCGCAGCCCGCCCCACCACAGCTTGGAGGCCGAGCCGATGCTGATCATCCGGCTGTCGGTGTCGAAGGCGGCCATGGGCGCCGTGCGCGGCACCTCGTCCAGGGCCAGCTCCGACCAGGTCTCGTCGACCACGAGCACGGTGTCCGTACGCCTGGCGGCCCCGGCGATCGCGGCCCTGGTGGCGTCGTCCATGAGCGCGCCGGTCGGGTTCTGGAAGTCGGGCATCAGGTAGGCCAGCCGGGCCGCGGACTGGCGCATGGCGCAGGAGACCAGGTCGGCCTGCCAGCCCTCGTGCGAGATGCCGACGGGCACCATCCGGGCGCCGCGCCGGCGGGCCACGTCGATGGCGTGCGGGTAGGTGGGCGACTCGACGAGCACCGGGTCGCCCGCGCCGACGAGCAGGCCCAGCACGAGCTGGATCGCGTGCTGGGAGCCGGTGGTGACAAGGATCTGCTCCGGCCTGGTGGCCAGCCCGCGGCCGGTGTAGTGGGCGGCGATCCGCTCCCTGAGCGCGAGCAGGCCCATCGGGTCGTAGCCGTGGCCCATGCCGTACCTGGGCAGGTCCGCCACGGCCTCGGTCATGGCCTCGGCCAGCGCCGACGGCCCGGGCGGGGCGGCGCAGTGCAGCGGGATGAGCCCGTCGCCGTCGACGGACAGCCACGGGTTGTCCGCCGACATGGCCGGGTCCGGCAGCGCGGTCCAGCTGCCCGAGCCCTGCCTGCTCTCCAGGTAGCCCCGCTCGCGCAGCAGGTCGTAGGCGGCCGTTACAGTGGTGCGGCTGACCTCCAGGGTCTTGGCCAGGTCGCGTTCGGCGGGCAGGCGCACCCGCACCGGCAGCTGACCGTCCATGATGAGCGCGCGCACGGCGTCGGCGAGCGCGCGGTAATAGGGCCGGGCGCCCGCGGGGACGTCCACCAGCCGGGCCACCTGAGTCGCCGACAAATGCCGCATAAAGGCCACTTTCCGGGATTGGCCCTGTTTTGGCAAGCCACCTCCCTGCCACTCTGGGACCACTATGAGCGAAGCGACCATCCCACGCCTGAACGCCCTCCCCGTCCGCCTCCTGCGTCTCTACGGCGGCCTGGCGCTGTACGGGCTGGGCATCGCCTTCCAGCTCGTGTCCGGGCTGGGCAACGCCCCGTGGAACACCCTGCACCAGGGCCTGGCCATGCGGACGGGCCTGTCAGTCGGGACGATCATCCTGCTGGTCGGCGTGCTGGTGATGCTGCTGTGGATCCCGCTGAAGGAGAAGCCCGGCCTCGGCACGATCAGCAACGTCCTGTTCGTCGGCCTGTTCGCCGACGCCGCCTTCTCCGTGCTGCCCATCGCCACCAACTGGGTGGCGAGCTGGCTCTACCTGGTGCTCGGCGTGCTGTCGATCGCCCTGGCCACTGTCCTGTACATCGGCGCGGGGATGGGCGCGGGACCGCGGGACGGCATCATGACCGGCCTGACCCGGCTGGGGCTGTCGCTCCGGCTCGCCCGCTTCCTCATCGAGATCATGGTATTGGCCGCGGGCTGGCTGCTCGGCGGCACGGTCGGCGTCGGGACCCTGATCTTCGCGCTGGCCATCGGCCCGCTGACCCAGCTGCTCACCCGCTGGTTCCCCATGACGTGATCCCGGCTGCTCGCCCGCTGCTTCCCCATGACTGATCTCGCGGCCGTGTCCGCTCACGACGCGACGTGAGCGGACCGGCCGCGAGATCGCCCTCCCGCCGGTAGCGTCAATACATGCGGATCGAGGACTATGCGCTCATCGGGGACATGCAGTCGGCGGCCCTGGTGGGCAGAGACGGCTCCATCGACTGGCTCTGCCTGCCCAGATTCGACTCCCCCTCCTGTTTCGCGGCCATGCTCGGCAGCGAGCGCAACGGCCACTGGTGGCTCGGCCCCACCGGCAGGCGGCCCGCCACGCGGCGCCGCTACCGCCCCGACACGCTCATCCTGGAGAGCGAGTGGGACACCCCGACGGGCACGGTCCGCGTCATCGACTTCATGCCGCCGCGTGATCGCAACCCCGACGTGGTCCGCATCGTCGAGGGCGTCTCGGGCACGGTCGAGATGTCCACGCAGCTCAGGGTCCGCTTCGACTACGGCAGGATCGTGCCGTGGGTGCGCCGGACCAACGGCCACCTGCAGGCGATCGGCGGCCCCGACTCCATCTGGCTGCACTCCCCCGTCCCGCTCAAGGGCGGCGACTACGCGCACCGCGCCACCTTCACCGTCAAGGAGGGCGAGCGGCTGCCGTTCGTGTTCACCTGGCACCCGTCGCATCAGCCGATGCCGTCGCAGATCCACGCCGAGACCCAGCTCGCCGAGACCGAGGCGATGTGGAGCGAATGGGTGGCCAAATGCACCTATGAAGGCCCGTACCGCGAGGCCGTCGTCCGCTCGCTGATCACTCTCAAGGGCCTCATCTACGACCCCACCGGCGCCATCGTGGCCGCGCCCACCACCTCCATCCCCGAAGACCTGGGCGGGGTGCGCAACTGGGACTACCGCTACTGCTGGCTGCGCGACGCGACGATGACGCTCGACGCCCTGATCAACTCCGGTTATCTGGACGAGGCCGCCGCCTGGCGGTCGTGGCTGCTGCGCGCGATCGCGGGCCGCCCGCAGGACCTGCAGATCATGTACGGCGTCGCGGGCGAGCGGCGGCTGCCGGAGATGCAGCTCGAATGGCTCGACGGCTACGAGGGCTCCCGCCCGGTCAGGATCGGCAACGAGGCCGCCATGCAGCTCCAGCTGGACGTCTACGGCGAGGTGATGAGCTGCCTGTTCTTCTCCAGGACCTCCGGCCTGGCCGCCGACGACCGCGCCTGGGCGATCCAGCGCCAGCTGCTGGACTACGTGGCCGAGCACTGGGACGAGCCCGACGAGGGGCTGTGGGAGGTGCGCGGCCCGCGCC
Source organism: Nonomuraea aurantiaca (assembly GCF_020215705.1). Taxonomy (GTDB): domain Bacteria; phylum Actinomycetota; class Actinomycetes; order Streptosporangiales; family Streptosporangiaceae; genus Nonomuraea; species Nonomuraea aurantiaca. The sequence goes on from NZ_JAIWNB010000004.1 coordinate 338,530, forward strand.
GGCACTTCACCCACTCCAAGATGATGTGCTGGGTGGCGCTCGACCGTGCCGTGAAGTACGTGGAGCGCTTCGGCAGGACCGGCCCCGTCAACCGGTGGCGGGAGCTGCGCGACGTCGTCCACGCCGAGATCTGCGACCGGGCCTACGACCCCACGCGCAACACCTTCACCCAGTACTACGGCTCGACGGCCCTCGACGCCTCGCTGCTGCTCATGCCCATGGTGGGCTTCCTGCCGGCCGACGACCCGCGCGTGGTCGGCACGGTGGCGGCCATCGAGAAGGAGCTGATGTCCGACGGTTTCGTCCTGCGCTACCCGGTGGCCGAGGACAACCAGGTCGACGGCCTGACCGGCGGCGAGGGCGCGTTTCTGGCCTGCAGCTTCTGGCTGGTGGAGGTGATGGCCATGCAGGGACGCAAGGAGGAGGCGACGCAGCTGTTCGAGCGGCTTCTCGCGCTGCGCAACGACGTGGGGCTGCTCGCCGAAGAATACGACCCGCGATACGAGCGTATGGTGGGAAATTTCCCCCAGGCGTTCAGCCACGTCCCCCTGGTGCACGCCGCCCGCGCCCTCTCCCGGCTGTGCTGAGGGGCAGGGCGGAGGTCAGGCGGCGAGCCGGGCCAGCACCTTGGCGAACTCCGGCGGCGGCGCCACCACGAGGCGGGCCAGACCGTCCTGCAGGACGATGTCCGCCCGGATGAGTGTCAGCCGCCCCTCGTGCCACCAGTAGACCTGCGGGCTGAGCCCGTCGGTGCGTACGGCGTGGACGCGCAGGCGCTCCAGGGCCCGCACCACACCGATCCCGTCGACCGGGTGCACGATCAGCGTGTACGGATCCGGCAGCACCACCAGCACCCCGTCGGCGGGCAGCGGCAGATAGTCGCCGAGCCAGCGCAGATGGGTGGCGGCGGCCGGGGTGCGGCTGGTCAGACGCCACACCGGCGTGCCCGACAGCTCGATGGACTCGATCTCCAGCCGCTCGTCCTGCCCGACGTTCCTGACGGCCAGCTCCAGCGCCCTGCCCGACGGGACGGGCCAGCAGCCGGCCTCCTCGGGGCGTACCGGCCTGGAGCCCACCGTGAGCAGCTCGACCAGGTCGCCGTTGAGGTGGCGGCCGACCACCCTGGTCAGGTCGGCGACCTCGTCGACCGCCTCGACGCGGGTCCGCAGCAGCGGCTTGACCTGGTCGAGGTCGCACACGTCGAGCAGCTCGTCGGCCGCGGCGACCGCGTTGGCGAGGTGCTCGGAGACCAGCATCGGCCAGTCGTCCCTGGGCCTGCGGCCCGCCTCGCGGCGCAGCCCGGTGAGCCTGACCAGGATCTCCCTGCCGCCACCCAGTGTCAGCGAGGCGCCGTCGGCGGCGAAGACGCAGGTGAAGCCGAGGGAATCGGCGACGAGCCCGAGCAGGGAGTCGAGGTCGGTGTCCTCGACCGACCGTCGCGAGGGCTCCCGGTCACGCCTGAACAAGTTCACGCGCCGTGTCCCCTCTGTCCGTTTCGTCCGTATACCTGTATTCCTACCTTGCCTGCTCCTCGTCGCGGAACAGACCAGCCAGCGAGCACGATTCGGTATCGATAGCCCCAAGAGCCCCAAGCCACACACTCATCTGTGGTGCGCCGTGACCTACCGGCAACCCCGCCAGGACAGGCACTCCGAGCGGCAGCAGCCGGTCTTTAAGCACGGGATAGGGATCCCCGCAGCCCACCCACGAACCGAGGGCGATCCCGCGCACGCCGTCGAAGGCACCCGCCTGCAAGAGCTGGGTGAGCATCCGGTCGATGCGGTAGGGCTCCTCGCCGATGTCCTCCAGCAGCACGATCTTCCCGGCGAACGACGGGTGGTAGCGGGTGCCGCACATGGAGGCGAGCAGCGACAGGTTACCGCCCGCCAGTATGCCCTCGGCTCGGCCGGGAGACAGCACCAGGTCGCCGGCGACGGGCGGAGCCTGGCGGGCCAGGGCGGCCCGCAGGTGCTCCCAGGTGCGCGGTTCGGCCCCCTTCTCGTCGGCGATCACGTCGCAGGCCGGCATCGGGCCGTGCAGCGTGGGCACGCCCAGCTCCGCCGCGAACGCGTGGTGCAGCGCCGTGATGTCACTCGACCCGATCAGTGTCTTGGGTCCCGCCGCGCGCATGAGGCCCCAGTCGAGCAGGCCGAGCAGCCGGGCCGCGCCGTAGCCGCCCCTGGCGCAGAACACCGCGGAGACGGCCGGGTCGCACCAGGCGGCCTGCAGGTCCGCGGCGCGCGCCGCGTCGGCTCCGGCGAGGTAGGGAAGGTCCTGGCGGCCGAGAACGTGCTCGCCGACCACGACCTTCAGCCCAAGCCCCTCCAGGCGCTCGACCCCCCGCCTGAGCAGGACGGCGTTGGGCGGCCCCGAGGGCGAGACGACGGCGACGGTGTCACCCTGCCGCATTGATCAACTCCCGGACGAGCGGCGACGCCGACGTTGGCTTTTTCACCCGCCAAACGGTGTCACACTTACCTCTCGTATGCGACTTCCGCCCCACATCCTCGTGGTCAACGGCATCAAGGTCCGCCGGCCGGTCTTCCTGCTCGGTGCTCCGCACTCCGGCGCGGACCTGCTCGCCCGCGCCCTGAAACGCTCCCCCGGCTTCCACGTCACGATGGGCCGGACGTCCGTCGCCCACGTGGTGTACGCCTTCGCCCGCAAGCCGTCGATCGGCCAGACGTCGGGTGCCGTACGCGTGCTGCGCGACGCGCTGGCCGAGTCGTGGCAGGTGCTGCCCCGCTCGTGCGGCCAGTGCGCCGAGGCGTGCAGGGAGGCGGGCGGCGTGACGAGCATGGGCCCGTGCGTGGCCACCAGCGAGGTGACCAGGTTCGGCGACGGCAGTCCCGACCTGCTCTACAGCGCGCCCGTGCTGCTCCGGGCCTTCCCCGACGCCCGGTTCGTGCAGCTGATCCGCGACGGCCGCGACGTGACCGCCGACATGCTCGACGACCCGGACTGCCTGGCCTGGTTCAAGCCGGTGATGCTGTCGGAGGAGACCGAGTTCCCCAATCCCTTCCTCGGCGTCAACCGCGACGAGCACCGCGACCGCTGGAAGGGCATGCCCGCCGCGGGCAAGAGCGCCCTGCGCTGGCGCAGCGCCGTACGGCTCAGCGCCACGCTGCGCAAGGAGCTGCCGGCCGACCAGCTCCTCACGCTGCGCTACGAGGATCTCGTGCAACGGCCCGCGGAGCCGGTGGCGGCGCTCACGGAGTTCCTGGAGACGCGCGTGTCCAAGATCGGGTTGTACGCCCCGCGGGTCTCCGAGGTCGGCTCCTGGCGCACGCGCCTGCGGCCCGGCGACCTCACCCTGGTGGAGAAGGTCGCCAGGCAGGAGCTCACGCGACTGGGCTATCTGAAGCGCTGAACTGGGTGCGGTAGAGCTCGGCGTAGAGCCCGCCGCGCGCCAGCAGCTCCTCGTGGCGGCCCCGCTCGGCGATGCGGCCGTCCTGCACGACGAGGATCTCGTCGGCCTCCCTGATCGTCGACAGCCGGTGCGCGATCACCAGCGAGGTACGGCCGGCCAGCGCGGTCTTCAGCGCCTGCTGCACGGCCGCCTCCGACTCCGAGTCGAGGTGCGCGGTGGCCTCGTCGAGCACCACCACGCGCGGCGCCTTCAGCAGCAGCCTGGCCAGCGCCAGCCGCTGCTTCTCGCCACCGGACAGCCGGTAGCCGCGGTCGCCCACGACGGTGTCCAGCCCGTCGGGGAGCGCCGCGATGAGGTCGCCTATCTGCGCGGCCCTGAGAGCGTCCCAGATCTCCTCATCGCTCGCCCCTGGCCTGGCATAACGGAGGTTGGCCCCGATCGTGTCATGGAAGAGATGAGCGTCCTGCATGACCACGCCTACGGTGTCGCGCAGCGAGGCGAGCGTGGCCTCGCGCACGTCGAGCCCGTTGATCCGCACCGCGCCCTCGTTGACGTCGTAGAGCCGGGAGACCAGCGAGGTGATCGTGGTCTTGCCCGCTCCCGAGGGGCCGACCAGGGCGATGAGCCGGCCCGGCCCCGCCGTGAACGACACGCCGCGCAGCACCTGCTGGGACGGGCCCGTGTCCTGCCTGGCCACCGACTCCAGGGAGGCCAGCGACACCTCCTCGGCCGCCGGGTAGCGGAACTCGACGCCGTCGAACTCGATCGTCACCGGCCCGTCCGGCAGCGGCCGCGCGCCGGGCCTCTCCGACACCATGGGCTTGAGGTCGAGGATCTCGAAGACCCGGTCGAAGCTGACGAGCGCGGTCATCACGTCCACCTGCATGTTGGACAGCGAGGTGAGGGGCCCGTACAGCCGCATCAGCAGGGCGGCCAGGGCCACCAGGGTGCCCAGCTCGAAGGCGCCGCCGACGGCCAGCACGCCGCCGATGCCGTACACCAGCGCGGTGGCCAGCGCCGCCACCAGGCCGAGCGCGACCCGGAACACGGTGCCGTACATGCCGACCGTCACGCCCACGTCGCGCACCCTGGCGGCGCGGGCGCTGTAGACGGCGGTGTCGTCCTCGGGACGGCCGTAGAGCTTGGCCACCATCGCGCCCGCCACGTTGAACCGCTCGGTCGTGACCGAGCTCATCTCGGCGTCGAGCTGCATCTGCTCGCGGGTCAGCGCGGACATGCGCCGGCCGACCCACTTGGCGGGCACGATGAAGATCGGCAGCAGCACCAGCGCGACCACCGTCACCTGCCACGACAGCGCCAGCATCGCGCCCAGCACCAGGACCAGGCTGATCACGTTGCTGACGACCGAGGACAGCGTGCTGGTCACGGCGCGCTGGGCGCCGATCACGTCGCTGTTGAGCCGGCTGACCAGCGCGCCGGTCTGCGCGCGCATGAAGAACGCGACCGGCATGCGCTGCACGTGGTCGAACACCTCGGTGCGCAGGTCGTAGATCAGCCCCTCGCCGATGCGCGCGGAGAACCAGCGCTGCACGAGCGTGAGAGCCGCGTCGACCAGCGCGAGCGCGGCGATCGCCAGGGCCAGGCCGACCACGACCCCGCTCTGCCTGGGCAGGATGCCGTCGTCGATGATCGCCTTCATCAGCAGCGGGTTGGCGATCACGATCACCGCGCCCGCCATCACCAGCAGAAGGAACGCGGTTATCTGCCCGGTATATGGCTTCGCGTAGCGCGCGATGCGCCGGACCGTGCCCGGCGTGAGCCGCTGCTTGGTCACGGAGCCGTCGCGCCGCATGGACGCCCATACCTGGGGGCCGAAGCCCCCTCCCATCATCGCCATTCGGGGGTCCTCCTCCCCCGGCTCAGCACCCGGGAGGCCCGTGCGATTCCCGGCTCAGCTCAGCGCGAAACCCCGGCGCCGCCGGGCCGGCTCGACGCGGCACCCAGCGGCTCCCGAGTCAGCGCGACGCTCAGGCTCCGCCGAAGAGCGCCTTGAGGCGGCGTGCCTGCTCGACACCTTCCGCCACGCTCTGCTCCTCCAGGGTGCGCGCCCGCGCTCCCTGGAGGAGACGCTTGGTCGCCGCCGCCGCGTCCCGGTTGGTCGACAGCAGCTCCGCGATCTTGTCTTGTACGGCTCGCGCCAGGTCATCCGCCGCGACCACGCGTTCGGCGAGGCCGATCCGCATGGCCTCCTCCGCCCCGATCGTCCTCGCCGTCAGGCAGATGTCGATCGCCTTGGCCAGCCCCACCAGCTCGACCAGTGGCTTGGTGCCGGTCAGATCGGGCACCAGCCCCAGAGCGGGCTCTTTCATGCAGAATTTGACGTCGTCGGCCACGATGCGCAGGTCACAGGCGAGCGCGAGCTGGAACCCCGCGCCGATCGCGTGCCCCTGCACGGCCGCGATGGAGACGATCTCTGGTCGGCGGAACCACAGGAATCCCTGTTGGGCTTTCCTGATCTGCTGCTCGAACGCTGTGGTGTCGAGTTGCGCCGCCGAGCTGAACGAGCCCTGTCCGGGCACTCCCTCAGGCGTGAACATTCGCAGGTCGATGCCTGCTGAGAAGGACGGTCCCTCACCTTTCACGACGACGATGCGCACCTGCTCGGGCAGGTTGCCCCCGATGTCAGCCAGTGCCGCCCAGGTCGCGAACGTCTGTGCGTTCCGCTTGCCGGGCCGATCCAGCGCGATCGTCGCGATCTCACCGTCCACCTCGAAGCGAAGTCCGATCTCCGCCAGCCTTTCGGCGGAGACTTCCTCCGTGTACCCCCCACGCTGTGGCGCCTGCGCTTCCGCCATCGCCCGCTCCCTCTTTGCCTTAGCCGTCGCGCCCGAGCCTACAGAATGTCATTCTGGGACTCGGGCGCGACGGCGGCTGACTTGGGACGAGCGGCTGCGGTCGCACGTTCCGAGGCGGCCGTCAGCGCTTGGACTTGCCTCGGGTCGCTCCCCCGCGCCCGCGCAGAGTCACACCGGACTCGCTCAGGATGCGGTGGATGAACCCGTAAGACCGACCGGTCGAAGCGGCCAGGGCGCGGATGCTCTCGCCCGCGGCGTAGCGCTTCTTGAGATCGCCGGCCAGTTTTTCACGATCGGCCCCGGTTACCCGGGTGCCCTTCTTCAGTGTCTCGGCCACGAGTACCTCCTGTAGTGCCGGACTTCCGCAGCGTTACTCCGCCATGATCAGTCATTTCAGCGGGATCGGCTACCTACTCCACGGGAAAAGATCCGTACCCACCCAAATTAAGATCAGGCAAGTGCCACAAGATCGGAAAATTCCTCGCTCCACGCGTCTTCAGTTCCGTCTGGTAGCAAGATCACCCTATCCGGTGACAAGGCGTCAACGGCACCCTCATCATGAGTGACGAGCACGATGGCTCCTGAATATGACCTCAGAGCGTTCAGAACTTGCTCGCGGCTGACTGGATCTAGGTTGTTCGTGGGCTCATCGAGCAGAAGTACGTTCGCACTCGACAGGACCAGCATGGCCAGCGCCAGCCGGGTCTTCTCGCCGCCGGACAGCACGCCCGCCGGCTTGTCGGAGTCGTCTCCGGAGAACAAGAAGGAGCCCAGCACCTTGCGCAACTCGGTGTCGGTGAACTCGCCACCGGCTGAGCGCATGTTCTCCAGCAGGGTGCGCTCGCCGTCGAGCGTCTCGTGCTCCTGGGCGTAATAGCCGAGCTTGAGGCCGTGGCCGGGCCTGATCTCACCGCTGTCGGGCTGTTCGACCCCGCCCAGCAGCCTCAGCAGCGTGGTCTTGCCCGCGCCGTTGAGCCCGAGGATCACGACCCGGTGACCTCGGTCGATGGCCACGTCGACGTCGGTGAAGACCTCCAGCGAGCCGTAGGACTTGGACAGGCCCGCACCCGTGAGCGGGGTGCGCCCGCAGGGCAGCGGCTCGGGGAAGCGCAGCTTGGCGACCTTGTCGCTCTGGCGCTCCTCCTCCGTGCCGGCCAGCAGCCGGTGCGCGCGGCGCATCATGTCCTGGGCGGCCTTGGCCTTGGTGGCCTTGGCCCGCATCTTGTCGGCCTGCGAGAGCAGCGCGCCCGCCTGCTTCTCGGCGTTGGCCCGCTCGCGCTTCCTGCGCTTCTCGTCGGTCTCGCGCTGCGCCAGATAGGCCTTCCAGCCGACGTTGTAGTGGTCGATCACACTGCGGTTGGCGTCGAGGTGCAGCACCTTGTTGACCGTCGCTTCAAGAAGGCCCACGTCGTGGCTGATGATCACCAAGCCGCCCTGATGCGATCGCAAAAAATCACGAAGCCACCCGATTGAGTCCGCATCTAGGTGGTTTGTCGGCTCGTCAAGAAGGAGAGTTTCCGCTCCGCTGAAAAGAATGCGTGCCAATTCCACGCGCCTTCGCTGGCCGCCTGAAAGCGTTTCCAGTGGCTGCCCGAGGACCCGGTCGGGCAGGCCCAGACTGGAGGCGATGGAGGCGGCCTCGGACTCGGCCGCGTAGCCGCCGAGCACGTGCATCTGGTCCTCGAGCCGGCCGTACTGCTTGACGGCCTTGTCGCGGGTGCGCACGTCGGCGGAGGACATGCCGAGCTCGGCCTCGCGCAGCTTGCGCAGGACCTCGTCGAGCCCTCTGGCCGACAGGATGCGGTCGCGGGCGAGCACCTGCAGGTCACCGGTGCGCGGGTCCTGCGGCAGGTAGCCGACGGCGCCGCTGGTGGTGACGGTGCCGCTGGCGGGCATGCCCTCGCCGGCCAGCACCTTGGTCAGCGTGGTCTTGCCCGCGCCGTTGCGGCCGACGAGCCCGATCTTGTCGCCGGGATTGACCCGGAACGAGGCGTTCTCTATGAGTAGCCGCGCGCCCGCGCGCAGCTCGATGTCACTGGCGATGATCATGATTGACGGAACACTCCCGAGCTAGGGGTAAGAAGAGGTGGGCGTGGGGGGACGCCGGTCAATCGGGAGTGTGCATACAGATCAGTGTAGAGCCCTCGCCGGGAGCCCCACCTCCGCTTAATCCCCCGGCAGGTGGTCTCCGATCAGCGCGAGGTTCTGGATCGCGGCCAGGCCGTACTGGGCGGCGTCATTGGTGGAGACGAACGGCGCCTCCAGCACGTGCGCCAGGACGTGCGGCCCCTCGACGCGGGTCAGGCGCCAGTCCGGCTCGCGCTGCAGGGGGTTGCGGTTGAGCTGGTCGCCCTCGTCGAGGAAGAACTTGCGCCAGGCCAGGTCCGCCAGCCCGGCGTCGCCCGAGCGGGCCGCGGCGTACGCGGCGAGGCGGCTGTGCGCCTGCACCAGCGAGATGCCGCTCAGCGGCCGGCCCACCTCGGCGGCCTGCCGCTCGGCGGAGGCCAGGTAGAGCCGGCAGTAGTCCAGCCACGCCTGCTCGAACCCGGGGACGTCCAGATCGAGCGCGATCAGCTCGGAGCACATCTCGGGCAGCCCGAAGACCGACGACAGGTGGGAGACGGAGATCTGGTCCCGCGAGGTGTCGAACCGGCCCGTGGCCAGGTCGAAGCGGGCCTCGCCGGTCAGGAATCCACGTGGCAGCGCCCCGATGCCGGCCATCGTGCCCAGCAGCCGGTCCTTGGCGTGCTCGTCGCCGTACCGCTCCCACCGGGTGAGCCAGGCCGCCGCGAGCGCGCCCCAGTCGGTGCCGAGCCCGACCGCCAGGGCGGACGGATCGGGGGTGTAGACGTCCTCGCGCACCTTGCGCGTGGGGTCGATCACGAGGAACGTCTCCTCGGGCCTGGCCAGCTCGTCGAGCAGGTCGCCGGTGCGCTCGTCGGCGGTCAGGTAGTAGAGAAAGCGCCGGTAGGCGGCGTTGGAGATGCGCAGCTGCTTGGCGCTGCAGCCCCAGTGCTGCACGTTGTGCCTGGTGCCCAGGCCCTTCCAGCGGCCGAGGTGATAGACGTCGACCTCACCGGTGTGGCGGGTCATGGCCTCGGCGAAGCGGAAGACGTCGGCCCGTCCCGTGCGCAGATACTGGTACCAGAGCCACAGGTCGGGCGAGAGCTCGGAGTTGTCCCACGCGTAGCCGCCGACGTCGTAGCGCCAGGTGTGCCGGTCGGCGTCGTAGGTGTGCATGACGTCGCCGTAGTCCCAGAACCCGTACCACCTGCGCTGCTCCCACTCGCGCCGGTAGAAGTCGAACAGCAGGTCCAGCCGGTCCTCGATCTCGGCACGGGCGGGGGTGGAGCGGTCCGGCAGCGCCCAGTCGCCGAACACGCCCGCCTCGCGGACGCGTTCCGGGGCGGCGGCCAGCAGCGCGGGCTCGTTCATCGCGTCCGCGTGCCCGGCCAGAGACTTTGATGACGGCGTGGCGTCGTGGACGCGCAGCGTGAGCTCGTGGGTACGCGCGATGCCCTGGGCGTGGCCGAAGCCCGGCTCGTAGTCCTCGTAGGTGATCTCCAGGCCCTCCAGCTGCTCGGCGAAGGTGTCCTGGCCCATCCCGTCGTGGTAGAAGCGCAGGTCCATGGCGGGCGCGGAGGGCGACCAGAGCCAGACGGTCGCGGTGGCCAGATCCGTGGCGGCGCCTCTGACGTCGAGCCGGGCCGGGTGCAGCCGCCAGAAGTCGCGCAGGCCGAAGCCGAGGCCGCCGCTCGCGCCGCCGAGGTAGCCGTACCCGGCCGAGCGGGTGCCCGATGGGACGGTCACCCAGGCGTGGCCGTCGGCGGTGCGTTTGCGCAGGGTGAAGCCGTCGGCCGAGGTCTGGTCGAGGGTGTAGTCGTTCCAGGCGGGGATGAGGTGCAGGCGATCGGCCACCTCGGGGTTGCCGATCGGGCCGCACGGCCTGCCCTCGACCTGGGCCCGCCGCACGTCCTCTCCGGGGTCGCGGCGCAGCCCGGTCAGGCCGCGTACCGCCTCGGTGAGGAAGCCGTCCTGCCCGGCCAGCCGTACGTGGCGGTCGTGGAGCTCGTCGCGCATGACCACGTCGGCGCGCAGGCCGAGCCCGGCCAGGAAGTCGCGCTCCGGGTCGCCGTCCCAGACGAAGGTGTGCATGACGCGCACGTCCTCGGCGCCCGCGTAGAAGTACAGGCGGACGGTGAACGGCAGCCGCCCGCCGTGGTCGCCCGTCAGGCGGACCACGGCCCGGACGGGTCCGTCCTGCTCGACGGTGACCTCGCGGACGATGCCCGTGGCCTGCTCGCGGGTGACGGTGCCGCCCTCGTCCGGGGTGGGGCCGTCCTGGTGGAGGCTGACCAGGCGGACGTCCCTGGCGATCTCGCGGGAGCCGTGGGAGACGGAGCGGGCCAGCGTGTCACCCGCCTCCTCGATCGTCCAGGTGACGGGTCCGGTGCTCACCCGCAGCACGCCGTCCTCACGGACGACGGTGACGGACCGCTCCGGCAGTCCTGCCGCGTTCACTCCTGCCGCGTTGTCCTGGTCGGCGCCTGGCTGGGCCGCCGTGAGCTCGCCCTGGTCGGCGGCCGGCCGCGCCACCGTCAGCTCGTACGACGCGGCGGGCCGGGCCTGGGGCGCGATCGCGTGCGCCGACCACTTGACCGACCCGTCCGGCCAGGTGGCGGTCACCCAGCTCTGCACCGGCACCGCGCGGCCCTCGGGATCGGTGAGCGCGAACGGCGAGTCGCGCTCCACCGTGCCGCGCGCCCACGGGACCCCCCAGGTCACGCCCTGTTCCTTGGGGTGGTCGAGCCAGTTCAGCGTGGTCAACAGATCTCCTTGAGTCGCCCGGCGACGATCGCCGCCACCTCGTCGGCGCCGCGAAAGCAGAAGTGGGTGTCGTCGGCGACGCCATCGGGATAGAGCGGGTGCTCGCCGGGCGCGAAATGGGTGAACAGGGCCTTGGAGCCCTCGGGACCGAGCCGCTCGTACAGCTCGGTGGTCGCGGCGGTCAGGTCGATCAGCGGCAGACCCTCGGCCGCCGCCAGCTCGCGCACCTGGCCGGGATAGCCGCCATGCGTCGGCACCAGCCGTTCGCCGTCGAACCTGCGCCGCTGCACCGGCGTGCACAGCACCGGCAGCGCCCCCGCCCCACGCGCCTCCTCGACGAAGGCGCGCAGGTTGTCGCGGTACGGCAGGTCAGGCTCCTTCTGATCGTTGTGCCCGAACTGGAGCACCACGACGTCGCCGAGGGCGGCCTCCCGCAGGAGCGCCGCCCACAACCCCTCCGCCCGGTGGCTGGCCGTGGTGGCGCCGCCCTTGGCGAAGTTGCGCACCGGGCCGCCGACATGGGCGCCGAGCTGCGCGCCCCAGCCCGACATCGGCGCCTCGAACGCCGGGCAGGAGGCGACCGTCGAGTCACCCGCCAGCAGCACGGTGCGGGTCACTCCTTGACCGACCCGAGCAGCACGCCCTTGGAGAAGTGCTTCTGCAGGAACGGGTAGAAGAACAGGATCGGCAGCGTCGCGATGACGACCACCGCGAACTTCAGCCCCTGGGTGGGGAAGAACACCGACTCCAGCATGGCCATCGCGTTCTGGGCGTCAGGGCTGGTCAGCTGCCTGACGAGCACCTGCAGCGTCCACTTCTTGGAGTCGTCGATGTACAGCAGCGGCGACATGTAGTCGTTCCAGATGCCCACCGCGTAGAACAGCGAGAACGTCGCGATGATCGGCTTCGACAGAGGCAGCACGATCTTGAAGAAGACGCCCATCTCGTTGCAGCCGTCGATGCGCGCCGCCTCTTCCAGCGCCTGCGGCAACTCCTGGAAGAAGCTCTTCACGATGATCAGATAGAACGGATTGATCGCCAACGGCAGGATCAGCGCCCAGTAGCTGTCGAGCAGCCCCAGGTCCCGCACCACCAGGTAGGTGGGGATCATGCCGCCGGTGAAGACCAGCGTGAAGATGACCAGGTTCAGGACCAGTGTCCGTCCCGGCAGGTACCGCTTGGCCAGCGGGTAGGCCATCGTGAACGTCAGCAGCACCTGCACCACCGTGCCCACCGCCGTCACGCAGATCGTGGTGAGCAGTGCCCGGACGAACGTGCCCGAGTCGAAGATGTACTCGTAAGTGGTGGTGACGAACTTCTCCGGCCACAGGAAGAACGGCCGCGAGGCGATCTCCGCCTCCGAGGCGAACGACCCGGCCAGCACGTACAGCAGCGGCAGGATCGTGATCAGCGCCAGGAACAGCAGCACGGCGATGTTGAGCACATCGAACACGCGGCTGCTGAGCGTGTGCTGGTGTGTGGGCGACTGGTTGGGCATTCAAGCGCTCCTTAGAACAGTCCACGCTGGCCGAGGCGCTTGGCCAGCCAGTTGGAGCCGAAGATCAGGAGGACGCCCACCAGTCCCTTGAACAGGCCGACGGCCGTGGAGTAGCTGAAGGCGCCCTGGGTGATGCCCATGTAGTAGACGAAGGTGTCGAACACGTCCGCCGACGAGCGGTTCAGCGCGCCGGTCATCAGCCAGATCTGCTCGAAACCGGTGTCGAGCAGGTGACCCGAGGTCAGGACGGCCATCACCACGATCGTGGGCCGGATCGCGGGCAGCGTGATGTGCCAGAACTGCCGGAAGCGCCCGGCGCCGTCCATGCGGGCCGCCTCGTACAGGTCGGTGTTCACGCCCGCGAGCGCGGCCAGGTAGATGATCGTGCCCCAGCCGGTCTGCTTCCACAGCAGCTGGAAGACGATGATCGGCCGGAACCAGTCGGGCTGGGCCACATAGTCGACCTTCTTGCCGCCGAGCAGCTCGTGGAAGAAGGTGGCGATCACCCCGAAGTCCACGGAGAACAGCAGGTACGTCAGCGAGGCAACGATCGTCCAAGACAAGAAGTGCGGAATGTAGACCAGCGACTGGATCGACCGCTTGAGCACGCTGTGCCGCAGCTCGTTCAGCATAAGCGCGACGATGATCGGCGCGGGGAAGACGAAGACCGCCGTCAGCAGCGCCAGGATGAGCGTGTTGAACATCAGGCGGCCGAAGTCCGGCCCGTTGAACAGCTCCTCGAAGTGCTTGAAGCCGACCCACGGGCTGCCGGAGTAGCCGAGGAACGGCAGGAAGTCCTGGAAGGCGATGGTCACGCCGTACATCGGCAGGTACTTGAAGACGACGAAGTACGCGAGACCGGGCAGCAGCATCAGGTACAGCCAGCGGTAACGCAGCATGGCGGTCCGGAAGGTCAGCCTCTCGCGGGGACGCCCGGGCTTGGTGGCCGCCTTCACGGGAGGCGGCGCCAGGTCGGTGGCCACAGCCACCTCCTTTCACAGAAGGGGCCCGGGAGTGTCCCGGGCCCCTTGGGCGAGATCAGTTGCCGAGTTTGGAGACCAGGTCGTTGGTCTCAGCGGCGATCTGGGTGCCGCCGTTGTCGTACCAGCGCTTGATCTCGGCCTTCAGCCCCGCCTCGTCGATCGCGCCGGAGATGAACTTGATCCGGGCGTCGGTGATGATCGGGTCGAGGGTCTGGCCCTTGGCGATGGTGGTGGGCGCCATGACCGGGAGCGCCGGATTGTGCACGGCGGTCTTCAGGTCCTCTTCGGCCAGCTTGGTGCGCAGCGTGACCTGGTCCTGGTGCGGCTTGTCCGGGTACAGGTCCGGGTAGGCGCCGAGGCCGACGCTGGCTGTGGTGCCGAGCTGGATGAACGCCTTGTCCACGTCCTGCTGGATCTGCTTGACCTTGGGGTCGTCCTGGTTGACGCGGGCGGCGTAGCCGTCCTGGACCTTGAAGTTGCGGCCCTCGAGCCCGTTGCTCAGCAGGATCCCGCCCTCCTTGGAGGCCATCTTGTTCAGGACCGTCAGCACTTCATCGAGCTGCTGCTCGGTCTGCACGCTCTGCCGCGGGATGGCGATGACGCCGTTGTAGCCGGTGAACGGGGAGGAGAACTTCTTGCCGTCCGAGCGCTTGAGGTTGCCGACCGTGAGGACCTTGTCGAAGTCGTTGGGGTCCTGCTCCTTGAGCAGGTCGAGGAGGTTGGTGCCGCGGACGTTGACATCGATGATGATGCCGCCCTTGCCCTGGATGAACGGGTCGTTCCACTTGGCCGAGTCGAGGGTGGCGTAGTCGGGGTTGACCAAGCCCTCGTCGACCATCTTCTTGACGAACTTGTTCGCCTCGACGAACTCGGGGGTGTCGAAGCCGGGGACGAGCTTGCCGCCTCGCTCACCCCAGCCGTTCGGGGCGCCGAACCAGGTCTCGATCACGTCGTACGGGCTGGAGCTGGCGTACTGCGGGGACGGCCACTTCGGGATGATAAGTCCGTAGGTGTCCTTCTTGCCGTTGCCATCGGGGTCCTTCTCCGTGAACGCCTTGGCGATGTCATAGAGGTCGTCGACGGTCTCAGGCGTCTTCAGCCCGAGCTTGTCCATCCACTGCTTGTTGATCACTACGGCCGAGCGGAGCAGGGGACGGATCCGGTAGAGACCGTAGATCTTGCCGTTGGTGGAGGAGTTCCGGACCGTCTGCGCGTCCCGGTTCTTCAGGTTCGGATACTTGTCCAGCTTGTCGGTCAGGTCCCAGAACGCCCCAGCCTGGGCGGCGCGGACGAACGACGAGGTCTTGTCGCCTTGGATGACCATGATCTGCGGCATCTTGTCCGAGGCCAGCGTGACGTTGGTCTTGTCGTTGTAGTCGGCGTTGGGCACCCAGGTGATCTGGAGCTTCTTGCCGACGAGCTTTTCGACCGCCTGCTGCATCTCGCCCTTGGGGTCGGGGGCCGTGCCGAACAGCGGGACCATCATGGTCACCGTGCCGCTGTCGGCCTCACTCCCCCCACCGCCGCTGGAGCACGCGGACGCGAGTAGCGCCGCCGTCAGCGTTAGTGCACCGGCGATCAGCCGGCGACGAGATGCGCTCATGAGTTCCCTTTCGAATGCAGGCGCGCCTCGTTCTCCTCGAAGAAACGCAGGCAGAGCCACGTGTTGAGATAGATCCACGCACCGATGCTGATCACCGCGGTGAGAACGGGCGCCGCCGAGGTCACGAAGACGATGGTTGCGAGCGCGAACAGCAGCACCACTGACGAGGCCGGCCGAGTGAGCGCTAACAGCGACGCTTTGGGCAGGTAGGCCCACAGCGGTAGCTCATAGTGCGCGTAGAGCGGCCCGAGATAGGTCCCCACCCCGGCCAGCGCCACCATCGCCACCAAGGTCGCGATCCGCAACGCTTCCGAACCAGGTCCGAGAGCGGAGAAGTACAGGTAGTTGCCCACGAGAATGGTGCCGAGCACCGCCACCGGCAGGATCAGCAGCGAGGCGCGGACGAACTCCCGCCGGTAGACGGTCCAGAACTCCGGCCAAGCCTGAAACGATTCACCCTGGCTGTGCCGCCGGGCGAGCGTGTAGGCGGCGACGGTGGCGGGCCCGAGCCCGAGGATCACGCCACCCAGGAGGGTGAACACGATCCAGAGGAGGTTCAGCCGGGCCGCCCAGATGAGCTCTGAGCAGGCAGCCTGAATCCTGATCGACGTGGCGGGATGGTTCATCCGGCACCACCTTCTCGTGGCGTGTGCGCGGACACGGGGGTGGAGTGTTGCGCCGCCGTTCCTTGTCCGTTTCATACGGGTGAACGGCGGTTGGTGCGAAATTAGTGTTGAATCGACTCAATGTCAATGACGTGAAACCCGCAGATTCGCATACTCCCCGATCATCGGGGCCATCTGCCGGAATCCGATCTTGCCGCCGCGCAGCGCGGGACCGCCGACGCTCCCGTCGTCCGTCCAGCGGAACGAGACCACACCGTTGATCGAGAAGGTGATCTCGCCGCCCAGGACGTCCAGGCGCACGGCGTACGGCCCGGCGGCGTCCAGCGCCGCGGGCAGCGGGTCGGCGCCCTGCGTGACCAGGTGAAACCCGTGGCTCTTGCGCAGGTTGCAGGTGTGCAGAGCGCGCTCCGACGGCCACATCCGCCGGAAATAGGACACGTGGTAGGCGTCGATGTCGCCGTGGTGATACTGCTCGTAAGGACCGCTGCGCGGCGCGAGGCCCGGGTCGAACAGATCCTCACCACCCCGGCCGCGGGCATGGAAGAACATGATGCACAGCCCCGGCTCCCTGACCGGCCAGAAGTCCCATTCGATCCGTACGTCGGCGGGCAGGTCCTCGGGGCACCACAGCACCACGTTGGCCGCCTGCCCGTCGGCGGGCGGTCTGAGGCTCTCCAGCCGCATCCGCCCCATCGGGAACGTCGTCGCGCCATCCCCCTCCAGGCGGAATCCCGCCAGGTCGTCGGGGCCGGCGAGCGGGTTGCGGTAGATCTCCGTCAAGGTGGGCTCCTGTGCAGGTCGCTGGACTGCCGCACCACCAGGTCCGGCTGGAAGATGACCTGCCGGTGCCGGTGCAGCTCGGGCTCCGCCACCTCCTCCAGCAGCAGGTCGATGGCCGTACGCCCGAGCAGCTCGCGTGGCTGGCCGACCGACGACAAGGGCACGGTCGCCGCCGCGGCGAAGTCGATGTCGTCGTAGCCGACGATCGCCATGTCGTGCGGCACCCGCAGCCCGTGCGCGGCCATGGCCTGCAGGAACCCCAGGGCCAGCAGGTCGTTGGCGCAGAAGGCGGCCGTCGGCCGCTCCTCGACGGGCAGCGCCGCCACGCGCTCACCCGCGATCCGCCCGTGGGTCACGCTCAGCGCGGGCATGAACCAGGCGACCAGCTCGACCCCGCCACCCGGCCCGCCGCCGGGCTCGACTCCCCCGCCCGGCTCGGTGTCCCGGGCCTCGGAGACGGCGCTCATGATCCCTAAATGCCGGTCCCCCACCTGCTTGATCGACCGCGGCCCGCCGACGAACAGGATCTTGCGGTGCCCCCGCTCGATCAGGTGGACTCCGGCGATGTGACCGCCGAGCCGATCGTCGACCGCCACCGAGCACTGGAGCCCGGTGGCCGCACTGTCGACGAGCACCACGGGCGTGCCCCTGGCGGCGAGCTCCGCCAGCCTCGGACTGCTCGCGTCGACCGGCGTGATCAGTATGCCCATCACCCGCTGCTGTTCGAGCTGGTCGAGGTGGCGCAGCTCGCGGGCCGGGTCGGCGGCGCTGTTGCACAGCACCACCATGGTGTCGTGCTCGTCCGCCAGGGCGTCGGCACCCTGCGCGACGTCGGCGAAGAACGGGTTGGCCACGTCGAGCACGATCAGGCCGACCGTGCGGCTGCGGCCGACCCGCAGGTGGCGAGCCACCTCGTTGCGGACGAAACCCAGCTCGCGGATCGCGTCGAAGACGCGCTTACGCGTGGCGGGTGAGACGATCTCGGGGCGGTTGAGCACGTTGCTCACGGTGCCCACGGAGACGCGTGCCCGCTGCGCGACCTCCTTGATGTTCGTGGTCGACATTGATCCTCACGAGGCCGCTCCATAGTTGAACGCGGCTTATCATAGCCTTACTCATGATCTTTTTGAATCGACTCAAGACACCGATCTTCCGGCGAAGATACCCTCACGGTCAGTGCTCCCCCGACGGACGTGTCCTCAGGGTCACCACTCGGGCCTTCAGGGCTCACCACTTCCCCCGGCGGACGTGGCCTTGAGGTCGGTCATGCTCCCTCTCCGTCGCCTCGGAGATCGTCAGGACGCGGCCCCGCGCACGACCTGGATGCGTACCGCTTACGACTCCCCGCCCGTAGTGGGTGGGTCCACCACACGGATGCGTACCGCGCGGAACAGTGCGGGCGTGTCCTTGAGTACGGCCAGCTTCGGGTCGGGGACGACGAGGAACGGCTCCGTCTCCAGCGCCAGCAGGCCTGCCAGGCGCCGGTCGGCGCGCAGCGTGTCCACGGCCCGGCGGTCGCCGCCGAGCACGACCGCGTCCAGCTCGCCCAGGCACGGCGACAGGACGCGCAACACGGTCTCGGCCGCCGCCTCGAAGGCCTGGTCCGCCTGGTTCTGGCGGCGTCTGGCGAAGCGCTGCTGCGACCAGCCGCCCGCCGCGGTACGCCCCTGGACCAGGCGGGACCCGACCTTGGACACCACCAGCCGCGACCCATGGAACATGCCCGTCGCGTAGCCGCCCATCCGTACCAGGATCACCCCCACGCGCCGCTCGGCCCGCGCGTGGGTGACCAGCCTGGTCACGTACGGTGGGCCGAGCTGCAGGGGCGGGAAGGGCACGTGCAGCTCCGCCAGCGCCCCGTCGGCGGCCACCAGGCGCACGACCAGCTCGTCACCGGTGGCCTCGAACGGACCGTGCCGGTCGGCGAAGCCGTCGATCCACGGGTGTACGCGCTCGGGCACCACGGACACCCACCGGCCGCCGCCCTTCGCCGGTCGCGCACTCATGGGTGAAGGCTAGCCGACCGGGGACCAGGAGACCGGAGCCCACGTGCCGGAAGGCCGACTGGAGCCCGCCTGCCAGAAAGCCAGCCGACCAGGGTCCGCGCCCACCCCTCCCCCGGGCCGGGAACTCCGAACGAAATATCGGTGATCTACGACGACCTGGTGGTGACCGACGAGCTGAACCGCTGCCTGGGCATCGTCCGGGTGTCGGACCTCATCCGGCACGTGGCCTGGGCAGGATGATCAATACAGGATAAAAGTGGTTACATGGACTGGGCCCAGCCGTACGGGCCGCTGATCGAGACCACCATGCGCGTGCTGACCTGGAACGTCTGGGGCGAGTACGGCCCGCACGCCGAACGGTCCGCGGGCATCGGCAAGCTCGTCGGGGAGCTCGACCCCGATGTGATCACCATGCAGGAGTGGGCGGGCCAGGTGACGGGTCTCGGCTACCACGAGGCGCACTCCTCGGGCCCGCTGCCCTGCGCGGTACTGTCGCGCTGGCCGATCACCCGCCGCGGGGAGCACGCACTGCCGGGCGGCGCGCGGGCGGGCACTGGGAAGCCGGGCAAAGCGATGGCGGGCAGCGTGCTGTTCTGCGAGCTGGCTGCGTTATTAGAACCTCAGAGCCAACCCTGTGACTTCGCGCGCTGGACCGCCTCGATGCGGTTGCGGGCATGGGTCTTCTGGATGGCCGACGACAGGTAGTTGCGTACGGTGCCCTCCGAAAGGTGCAGGTGCCGGGCGATGTCGCCGATGGTCGAGCCGTCCACCGCGGCGGCCAGCACGTCCCGCTCACGCACCGACAGCGGGTTGGGCCCCGCGCTGAGCGCCGCCGCCGCCAGGCCCGGGTCGATGACCCGCTCCCCCGCGTGCACGCGCCTGATCGCCGCCGCCAGCTCCCGGGCCGGGCTGTCCTTGACCAGGAAGGCCACCGCCCCCGCCTCCATGGCGGTTCGCAGGTAACCCGGACGGCCGAACGTGGTCAGGATCATCACCCGGCAGCCGGGCACCTGTGAGGTGATCTTGGCGCTCGCGCTGAGGCCGTCCATGACGGGCATCTCGATGTCGAGCAGCGCGATGTCAGGCAGTTGCTGGACCGCGACGGCCACGGCCGCCTCGCCGTCGGCCGCCTCGCCGACGACCTCGATGTCGGGCTCCAGGCCGAGCAGCGACGCCAGGGCGCCGCGCACCATGGCCTGGTCCTCGGCCAGGATCACGCGGATCACGCCGCCGCTCCCACGGGGACCAGCACCCGCAGCCGGAAGCCCGCCTTGGCTCCCGGTCCCACCTCGACGTTCCCGCCCGCTTCCCGCACCCGCTCGGTCAGCCCCTGCAAACCGCTGCCGAGCCGGAACGGCTCCTCGCCCCGCCCGTCGTCCATGATCTCCAGGATGGCGTGTTCGCCGTCGTACGTCACCTCGATCCGGCAGCTGCGCGCCCGCGCGTGCCGTACGACGTTGGTGGTGCCCTCGCGCACCGCCCAGCCGAACAGGCCGTCGAGCAGGCCGGGCAGCGGCGTGCCCGAGACCCGCACCAGCGGCTCCACGCCCGCCGCCCGCAGCACGGTCCTGGCGTTGTCGAGCTCTTCCGGCAGGCTGCGCTGCCGGTAGCCGGTGACGGCCTCGCGCACCTCCGTCAGCGCCTTCCTGGCGACGGACTCGATGTCCTGGATCTCCTGGAGCACCTTCGGCGAGTCCTCGGCCAGCCGCCCGGCCAGCTCGCTCTTGAGCACGATCAGCGACAGGCTGTGGCCGAGCAGGTCGTGCAGGTCACGGGCGATGCGCAGCCGCTCGTCCGCCGCGGCGAGCCGGGCCACCTCGCCCTGCGCCTCGCGAAGTTGCCCGGCCAGCAGCCTGGTGTTGCGTACGCCGATGAACAGCATGCCCAGCGTGACCACCTCCAGCCCCAGGATGAGGAGGGTGGTGCCGTCGGAATGGTGCAGCAACCCGCAGCCGACGACGACCGCCAGCATTCCGGCGATGCCGAAGCCCGCCCGCCGGGGCGGCAGGATCATGGCGAAGAGCACCGTGACGTATATGGGCAGGGCCAGCCAGCCGCCGCCGAAGACCAACGCGCCGACCACCGCCTGCGCCGTGGTGAGGGCGAGCAGCGGGTACGTCGACCGCGACCGCTCCGTCATGCTGCGCGGGCTCACGACGGTCGCCAGGTACGAGATCACGAACGCGATCAGAGACAGCCACGCCCAGACGGCCTTGGCCCCGTGGAACTCCCCGCTCAGGATCTCCGCCACCAGGAGGAACAGGTAGACCATTCCGAAGGAGATCCCGTACAGCCGCCGGTAGCGGGACGAGGTCTCACCCGTCCCGCCGAAGGTGAACCTGTTGGTCCAACTCATGCCCGAACAGTAGCCCGCCGGTAGGCGTAGGCGGCGGCGCCGCCGAGCACGATCCCCCACACCACCACGATCAGCGCGTCGGACATGGACACGCCGTGGCCCGCGATCACGTTCCAGCCGAGGCTGGCGTAGTGGTAGGAGGGCATGAAGCCGGCGATGGTCCGCATCGTGCCGCCGATGGCGTCGATGGGAAACCAGAGGCCGCCGAGCAGCGACAGGGCGAACATACAGATCATCGCGGCGGGCTGGGCGGCGTCGGCGCTCAGCAGGGAGCCGATGAACAACCCGAGCGCGATGAACGGGATCGCGCCCACCCACAGCGACAGCAGCAGCGCCACCCACTGGCCGGCGGGCATCGACACGCCCTGCTGCAGCACGGCCGCCACGCTGACCAGCAGCAGGGACGGCAGCACGAGGACCATCGCGGCGCCGAGCTTGGTGACGATGATCGCCCAGCTCGGCAGCGGAGTGATCTGCAGCTGACGCAGCCAGCCGGACTGTCGCTCCTGCGCCCAGGGCACGGCCGAGCTCATCATGGACGAGGCGAGCGCGCCGTAGGCGGCCATCGACACCAGCAGGTAGGTGCTCATCCGCACGCCGGCCGAGTCGGTCTGGGTGCCGTAGATGTTGGCGTTGATCAGGTAGAACACGACGGGGAACAGCACCACGAAGATGATGTATCGGCGGTTGCGCAGCATCCGCAGCGCCTCGGTCTTGGCGTAGTAGAGCATCAGGACTCCCTGGTGAGGGCGAGGAAGGCGTCCTCTAGGTCGGCGCCGGCGAGGTGGAGGCCGCGCACGTCGAGCGTGGTGCCCCGGTAGAGCCCGGCGAGGGTCGCGTCGGCGTCGGAGGTACGCAGCGTGGCCGTGCCCGCGGCGATCTCTACCGCCGTGACGCCGGGCAGCAGGTCGAGCCCGGCCGCGGGCTGCTCGCCGAGGGTGAAGCGGATGACCTGCCCGCCGACGCCCGCCTTGATCTGCGCGGCGGTGCCGTCGGCCGCCACCTTGCCCCTGGCGATGACGATCACCCGGTCGGAGTGCTCGTCGGCCTCCTCCAGGTAGTGCGTGGCGAACAGCACGGTCCGGCCGCCCGCCGCGTACGCGCGCATGCTTTCCCAGAACCGCAGCCGGGACTCCACGTCCATGGCCGCGGTCGGCTCGTCCAGCAGCAGCGTCTTGGGCGCGCCCGCGATCGCCAGGGCGAACCTGACGCGCTGGGACTGGCCGCCCGACAGCTTGTTCGCGCGCCGGTTCACCAGGTCGGTGAGGTCGGCCAGCTTGAGGATCTCCTCCAGGTCCAGCGGCTGGGGGTACAGGTTGCGGATCAGGTCGATGAGCTCCTTGACCGTCAGCTCGGGGATGAGCTGGCCGCTCTGCAGCATGGCGCCCATCTGGCCGGCCGCGACGGCCTGGCGGGGTGTGCGGCCGTACACGCTGACCGTCCCCTTGGAGGGCCGCAGCAGGCCGAGCAGCATGTTGATGGAGGTCGACTTGCCGGCGCCGTTGGGGCCGAGCAGGGCCACGGTCTTGCCGGGCTCTATCGAGAGGGACACATCGTCGACGGCAAGGACGTCCCCGTAGTCCTTGCTGACGTGGTCGAACACGATGGCGTTCATGGCATCAACGCTAGGGCGGTGGATCTTTCCGGGTTAGTGCGTTACCTCCAGGGTTGGCGGTGACATTTGTCAGGCGACGCGCCGCACCAGGCCCGTGTCGAGGCTGTAGTAGGCGCCGACCACGGTGGCCTTGCCGGATAACAGGACGTCGGCTCTCAGCACCGACACCGTCCGTACGATGTGCGCATGAACCATGTCGTCCACCTCACCGTCGTCCACCTCACCGCTGGAGCCGGTGTAGACGGGTTCGAGGGCGGCGACGATGCTGGGCAGCTCTCCGGGCAGTGCCTCCCGCTCGCGCAGCGCCCTGGCCGCCGCGGTGACGGCGCCGCAGCGCTGGTGTCCCAGGACGACGACGAGCCTGGCGCGTAAGTCCTGCGGGCCGTACTGGACCGCCGCGGTGACGAGCCGGTCGACGGTGTGCGCCGCCGTACGGACGACGAGCAGATCGCCCAGCCCGGCGTCGAAGACGACCTCGGGCGGCACCCGCGAGTCGATGCACGACAGCACCACCGCGTAGGGAGACTGCCCCGCCGCCACCTGCCTCCTGCGGGCGGGGTCCTGGCGGGGGCGGCGGGACGCGCCCGCCGCCCAGCGCCGGTTGCCGCGCTGCAACGCCGCCCAGGCCTGCAGGGCGGCGGCATCACAGAACGGGATATAACTACGAGCAAGCGTTTCGTCACCCACAGCTAGGTGATTCCCGGACGGGACATCACCTAGCGGACAGATCTCAGAGGCGGCAGGCGTAGATGTCGGTGGCCAGGATGGCCCTTGCCCCGATCTCCCAGAGCTGGTCCATCACCTGCTGGTGCCCGCGCCGCCGGACCATCACGCGGACGGCGACCCAGCCCTCGCGGTGCAGCGGCGAGACCGTGGGCCCCTCCATGCCGGGTGTGAGCGCGATGGCCTCCTCGATCCGCTCGGCGCGGATGTCGTAGTCCATCATCACGAAGTCGCGGGCGTGCACGACGCCCTGCAGGCGGCGGACGAGCTGCTCGACGCCGGCGTCCGCGCCGTTGCCCTGCTGCCTGATCAGCACGGCCTCGGAGCGCATGATCGGCTCACCGAACACCTCCAGGCCGACGTTGCGCAGCGTGGTGCCGGTCTCCACGACGTCGGCGACCGCGTCGGCGACACCCAGCCTGATGGCGGTCTCGACCGCACCGTCGAGCTTGATGACGCGGGCGTCGACACCGGACTCCGACAGGTATTTGCCGAGCACCCCGGCGTAGGAGGTGGCGATGCGCAGACCGTCGAGGTCCTTGACCGAGGTCATGGCACCCGCCCTGGCGGCCAGCCGGAAGGTGGAGCCGCCGAAGCCCAGCGGCATGATCTCCTCGACGGGGGCGCCGGAGTCGACGCGCATGTCCCGGCCGGTGATGCCGGCGTCGAGCGTGCCCTCGCCGACGTAGACCGCGATGTCGCGCGGGCGCAGGAAGAACAGCTCGCAACCGTTGTCCTCGTCGACGACGACGAGCTCCTTGCTGTCCTTGCGGGACCGGTAGCCGGCCTCCTTGAGCATGGTCTGGGCGGCCTCACTGAGCGCGCCCTTGTTGGGTACGGCCAGACGCAACATGTCCGTGGTGTCCTTGATGTCTCGCGGGCTGTTAGGTGTACGGGCTGACGGGCGCGGACGCCCTAGAGATGCTTGTACACCTCGTCCAGCCCGATGCCCTTGGCGAGCATGAGCACCTGCACGTGGTAGAGCAGCTGGGAGATCTCCTCGGCGGCTCGGTCGCTCGACTCGTGCTCGGCGGCCATCCAGCTCTCGGCGGCCTCCTCGACGACCTTCTTGCCGATGGCATGGACGCCGGCGTCGAGCGCGGCCACGGTGCCCGAACCCGCGGGCCGGGTGCGTGCCTTCTCTGACAGCTCGGCGAACAGCTCTTCGAAGGTCTTCATGATCTCTCTCGTCGGTCGGCTGGCATGCGTGACAAGCCTAGTCTGCGCGCGCGGGTCAACGGGCCCCCGTCCGCCACGCGAGACGGCCGTGCGACTAAAGCACTGTTGACTATCCCTTCTTACTCATCTATTGTCACACCGGCTAAATCAATTGTTTGGAGCAATTTTATCGATTTATGGAGACTTAGTGTCGACGGAAAGTCCCTTTCCGCATTCGCTCCGTGTCCTACTAAAACCGGAAATACTCCGGAATCCAGCACCTGTCTATGCCGCCTGGCGGGAAACGGAGCCGTTCTTCTGGTATGGCGAACTCGGCACCTGGGTGCTCACCCGGTATGCCGACTGCGCCGCCGTACTGAAAGGGCTCGACCGCTTCACCTCCGACTGGCGGCGGCTCGGCGAGCGGACGCCCGCCGAGCTGGTCATGCTGCAGACCGTCGATCCGCCCGACCACCCGCCCGTGCGGCGGCTGCTCACCGCCGCCTACCGGGCCCAGGACCACGCGGCGCTGGCCGTACGTACCGAGCAGCGGATACGGCGGCACGTGGCGGCGCTGGCGGGCACCGAGTTCGACTTCGTCCACCGGCTGGCCATCCCGCTGACCGTGGAGACGATCTGTGAGGTGCTGGGAGTGGATCCCCCGGATCTCGACTGGCTCCACTCCGTTTCCCCACCTGTCATCGACACCATGGACGGCGGTCTGCGCCCCGAGGTGATACCGGCGGGCCTGGCCGCGCGGGCCGAACTCGACGCGTTAATGGAACGCTGGATGGTCGAACATCGCCCGGACGGCATGTTCGCATATATCAGTAAAAAGCTACCCAGCGCCAGTGTCCACCGCCGCCTGCTGCTGAATTCGCTCCGCTCCATCTTCCACGCCGGCTTCGAATCATCGGCCCGGTTGCTGACGCTCTCACTCCTGGCCCTGACTGACAATCCCGGCAGCCTCCGCGAATTCTCCAAAAATCCCGATTTAGCGGTTGAAGAGTTGATTCGCTATACCAGCCAGGTGCAGGTGCTTGCCCGCGGCTGCCTGACCGACGCCCAAGTCGGCGGCCGGAAGGTCCGCAAGGGAGAGGGCGTGACCCTGATCATCGGCGCCGCCAACCGCGACCCCGCCGCGTTCTCCGACCCCGACGCCCTTCGACTGGACCGTACCCCCAATCCCCACCTCGGCTTCGGCCGCGGACTGCACGCCTGTTTGGGGGCCGGTGTCGCCGCCATGCAGACCAGGGCGCTGTTCACGGAGCTCGCTCGCGACTATCCGGCCGTCAGGCCGTGCGCCGAGCCGGTGATGTGGGACAGCGGCACCCTGCGCGGGGTACGGACGCTGCCCGTCGAGCTGGGGAGGTGACCAGGCATGCGATACGCCTACTGATCGACGGTCGCCGTGGTCCGGGACAGGCCACGGCGACCGTTCGGGATGGGCCTGGTGGCCCCGGTCTTCGCGGGCGCGCGGGCCGCGGTTCTGCCGCGCGTCCTCGGCGGCGAGGTCTACATCGCGGGCCGCAGCCTGTTCCGGCTGGTGGCGCAGGCCGCGCAGGTGGGCGGGTTCGCGCTCGGCGGGCTGCTGCTCATCGCGCTGACCCCGCGCGCCGCCCTGCTCCTCAACACGGGCGCCTTCCTGGTGTCGGCCGCGCTGCTCGCCGTGGGGGTCGAGGCCCGTCCCGCCGCCGCCTCGGCCCGGTCACTCTCGCTCGTACGCGACTCGCTGGCGGGACTCGGGCGGGTCTTCCGGCTGGTACGGCTGCGCCGCGTCCTGGTGTTCGGCTGGGCCGTGCCCGCCATCGGGGTGACACCCGAGGCGCTGGCGGCCCCGTACGCCCAGCTGGCGGGGTTCGGGACGGTGGGGCTGGGGCTGCTCATGTCGGCCCTGCCGGTCGGCACGGTCCTGGGTGAAGTGCTGTGCCTGTGGATCCCCTCGCCCGCCCGCCGGCTGCGGCTGGTCGTGCCGCTGGTGCTGCTGATGTTCCTGCCGCAACTCGCCTTCGGCCTGCGTCCCGGGCTGCCGCTCGCGGTCGGGCTGATCGTGCTGTCGGGCATGGGTCTGGCGCACCACCTGGGCCTGGACCAGCTCCTCATGGACGCGGCCCCGGAGGAGGTGGTGGGCCGGGCGCTGAGCATCCAGACCGCGGGACTGATGTTCTGGCAGGGCATCGGCTTCGCCGTGGCGGGCTCGGCCGCCCAGCTGCTCGCGCCGCCGGTGGTCATCACGGCCGCCGCAGTGGCCGGGCTCGCCCTGGTACCACTGCTCCGGCCCCGCTAGCGCGGCACCCACGACCGTTCGCCGGAACTCCGTCCTTCCTCTCCCCCTCAAAGGACCTCAGCCACGACGAACCGTCACCGCTTGACCTTGTCGTAGCGTCAACGTGTCCAATAGGGGTCATGAGGATCGGCGAGCTTGCCACGCTGGCCGGGGTGTCCACCCGGACCGTGCGCCATTACCACCACCTGAACCTTCTCCCCGAGCCCGAGCGGCTGGCCAACGGCTACCGGGAGTACCGGCTGCGGGACGCGGTGGCTCTGACCCGCGTGCGCCGGCTGGCCGAGCTGGGCATGTCCCTGGACGAGATCCGCGACGTCCTGGCCGACGACCAGGGCCGCGAGCTGCGGGAAGTGCTCCTGGAGCTGGACGCCGACCTGGCCCGGCAGCAGGAGACGATCGGCGCCAGACGGAACCGGCTGGCCGCGCTGCTGGCGGAGACGGATGTGCATCCCGACTCCACGGTGTCGCCGGAAATGGCGACGGTCCTGCGCGATCTCTCCGTCGAGGGCTCGAAGTTCGCGGAAATGGACCGGGAGCTGCTGGCTCTGATGGACACCGTGGCCGACCCCGCCGACCGGGCCGAGTTCATCGATCTGTTCCGCCCGCTCACCGAACCCGAGGCGGTCGCCCGGGGGCACGCCCTCTACGCGCGGCTGGACGAGCTCGCCGACGCCGACCCCGGCGACTCCCGCGTCGCCACGCTCGCCGCCCACCTTCCCGGGGAGATGGTGACGGCGATGCTCGCGAACCTGGACGCGGCTCCCGATCGCCTGCGCCCGCCCACCACCGAGAACGTGGGTGGCGGGGAGTGGCTGACGACGATGTACAGCGAGATGTCCGCCGCCCAGGCCGAGGTGTTCCGGCTGGTGATGGTCATGCTGAGGGAGCGAGGATGATGGTGCGGATCGCGCGCGCCGTGCTGTTCGCCATGGCGCCCATGGAGCTGCTGCTCGCGGTCCTGCTCGTGTCCGGCGTGGCGCTGCCCCGCCCGCTGAGCGCGACAGCCGAGGCGGCCGTCCTCGCCGTGCTCGTCCTGGAGGCGGCGACCCTCTACCGGCTGTTCGGAGCCGAGCGCCGGGCCGGCGCGAGCCGGCGGACGGCGTTGCGGGCGGCCTATGGGCGGCTGGTCCCCGATCAGGTGCGACGGATCATGGGGTTCGACGCGAAGGGCATGGTCAGCCTCGCCCTGTGGGTCGTACGGCGCCGCCACGGCGTGCCGTACGGCGCCACCGCCCTCTCCTACTCCCGCGCGCAGACCCCGACCATGATGATCTTCCTGTTCGCGATGGTCGTGGAGCTGGTGGGCGCGGAGATCCTGCTGCGGGCGTTCGGCGCGCCGGTCGGCTTGCGTACCGTGTTCCTCGTGGCCGACGCCTACACGGTCCTCATCGTGCTCTCGGTCATCGCGGCCTGCGTCACCCGGCCCCACGTCGTCTCCGCCGACGAGGTGCGCATCCGCTACGGCGCGTTCTTCGACCTGCGCGTCCCGCGCGAGCAGATCGCCGAGGTACGCCAGGTCCGCAACTTCAACGAGCACGGCACGATCAAGGTGGAGGGCGACCGGCTGGCCGTGGCGGTGGCCTCCCAGACCAACCTGATCCTCGAACTGGCCGAACCGATCACCGCCGTCCGCCCCCTCGGCCGCCGCGCCGAGGCCCGCGTGATCCGCTTCTTCGCCGACGATCCCAGCGCCGCGATCCACGCGCTGCGACCCCGCCGGGAACACGTGCCCGAACCCTGAGGCCCACGAGCAGAAAACGGCGCTGCCCGCCGTACCCCCGATGAAGGGGTACGGCGGGCAGCGCCGTGCGTCGGTCAGCGTCGGCCACCGGCGTTCACCGGTGGCCCGCCGGGGTCAGCGGTCGAAGCGGCGGCCGGTGCCGCTGCGGAAGCCGCCGCCCTGGCCACGGTCGTCGGAGCGGTAGCCGCCACGCTCGTCCGAGCGGGCCCCGCCGGAGCGGTAGCCGTCGCGCGGGCGGTCGTCGGTGCGGGCGGGGCGGTCGCGGTCGGCCGAGAACGGACGGCCACGGTCGCCGGCGGGAGCGCGGGTGCCGCGGTCGTCGGAGCGGTAGCCGCCGCCACGCGGGCCGCGGTCGTCGGAACGGAAGCCACCCTGACGGTCGTCCGAGCGGAAGCCACCCTGACGGTCGTTGGAACGGTAGCCGCCACCCTGACGGTCGTCCGAGCGAGGTGCGCTCTGACGGTCGTCGGAGCGGTAGCCGCCACGCGGCGCGTCCGAGCGGGCCGGGCGGTCGTCGCCGCGGTAGCCGCCGCCACGCGGACCACGGTCACCGCCACGGAAGCCGCCGCCCTGGCCGCGGTCGCCGCCCCGGTCGTCGCCGCCGAAGGTGCGGGGCTCCTGCGAGCCGCCCTCGGCGTGCCGGCGCGGGTAGCGGTCGTCCACGTCGTGACGACGGGGGCGCCGGTCGTCGCCCGCGACGAAGGGGCGCTGCCCGTCCTCGTGGCGACGCGGACGGCGCTCGCCGTCGAACTCGCGGCGCGGACGGCGCCCGCGACGCTCGGAGCCGCTGTGGCCGCCTTCGCGGCGGGGACGCAGCGGCTTGCGGACGTCGGGCTCCCAGACCGGGACGGGCTCGCCGCTCGGGACCCGGGCGCCCGTCACCTCGGCCAGACGGGGGTGACCCGGCTCGGCCTTGAGGCGGAACGGGTGGATCCCGGCCCGGCGGGTGAGCTGGTCGGTCGAACGGCGCTCGCTCGGCAGCACCAGGGTGACCACGGTGCCCTTCTCGCCGGCGCGGGCGGTGCGGCCGCCGCGGTGCAGGTAGCTCTTGTGGTCCTGCGGCGGGTCGACGTGCAGCACGAGGCTGATGTTGTCGACGTGGATGCCGCGCGCCGCGACGTCGGTGCAGACGAGCACGTTGACGGAGCCCTCACGGAACTCGGCCAGGATGCGGGTGCGCTGGTTCTGGCGCTTGCCGCCGTGCAGGCCGCCCGACTTGATGCCGACGCGGGCCAGCTGCTTGCACAGCCGGTCGACGCCGTGCTGGGTGCGGACGAAGATGATCGTACGGCCCTCGCGGTTGGCGATCTCCGCGGTGACGTCGAACTTGTCGTCGCGCGTCACCTGGATCACGTGGTGCTCCATGAGCTCGACCGGGGAGGTCGCGGGAGCCACCGAGTGCGTGATCGGGTCCTTGAGGAAGCGCCGCACCAGCTTGTCGACGTCGCCGTCGAGCGTGGCCGAGAACAGCAACCGCTGCCCGTCGGCCGGGGTCTGCGCGAGCAGCTCGGTGACGACGGGGAAGAAGCCGAGGTCGCACATGTGGTCGGCCTCGTCGAGGACACTGACCTCGATGTCGCCCAGCGAGCACTCACCCTGCCGGATGAGGTCGCCCAGCCGGCCGGGGGTGGCGATGACGACGTCGACGCCGCGGCGCAGCGCCTCGATCTGCTTGCCCATCGACATGCCGCCGACGATGACCTTCATCCGCAGGCCGAGGCCCCGGCCGAGCGGCTCGAGGGCGTCGTGCACCTGGAGCGCGAGCTCACGGGTGGGGACGAGGATCATCGCGCGGGGGCGGCCCGGGGTGGGCCGGACGCCGGAGATGCGGGCCATGAGGGGCAGCCCGAAGGCGAGGGTCTTGCCGGAGCCGGTCTGGCCGCGGCCGAGAACGTTGGCGCCGGTGAGGACGTCGGGGATGGTCGCGCTCTGGATGGGGAACGGGCTGGCAATGCCCTGCTTGGCCAGCCCGGTGACGAGCGGCTTGGGCAGGCCGAGCTCCTCGAACCCGGGACCCGCCTCGGGGGTGCTCTCGTCGAGCTCGGGCAGGACCTCGTTGAACTCGGGCAGGACAGCGTCAAGCATGGTCACGAACTTCGTGCCTTTCAGTCGAAGTGGCGCGTCACTTCTGCGAAAAGGACGAGCCGGGACGTACGGCGGTGCCGTACTTCATTGCGAGGCGCAGGTGGTCGGCACCTGCTGGGTGGGGACTGGCCCGGAGGACGGGCCGTCTACGCGCACCCATTTGCCGGCCGCAGGCGGCAGTGGAACGCACATTGGTGCGCTAGGTGCACGTGTTGCCAACACGGGGAAGACACCATGTATTCCCCGACTTGTCTGAATTTCAGACTTTGGCAGGCTGAAGCGGCTGACACCGAGATGCCAGCCGTACAGCAACGATCAGACGTTGAAGCCTAGCATACGAAGTTGCTCGCGCCCTTCGTCAGTGATCTTGTCCGGTCCCCACGGCGGGAGCCAGACCCAATTGATCTTAACATCCGAAACCATGCCCTCGAGCGCGGAATGCGCCTGATCCTCGATGACATCGGTCAGCGGGCAGGCCGCGCTGGTCAGCGTCATGTCGATGGTGGCCACGGGCCGGCCGCCCTCGGCGGGGTCGAGATTGAGCCCGTAGATCAGGCCCAGGTCGACGACGTTGATGCCGAGTTCGGGGTCGACGACGTCCTTGAGCGCCTCCATGACCTCGTCGACGGTGGCCTCACCGTCGAACCCGGTCGGTGTCTCCACCGGCTTGCTCATCGCGCAGCACTCCTCACTACAGCGTCCTTGTAGGCCATCCACGACAGCAGCGCGCACTTGACGCGCGCCGGGAACTTGGCCACGCCCGCGAACGCCACCGCGTCGCCGAGCACGTCCTCGTCGGCCTCCACCTTGCCCCTGCCCTGCATGAGCCGGGTGAACTCGTCGACCACCGACAGCGTCTCCTCGACCGTCGAGCCGGTGGTCAGCTCGTGCAGCACCGAAGCGGCGGCCTGGCTGATCGAGCAGCCCTGCCCGTCGTAGGAGACGTCCTCGATCTTGCCGGCGTCGCCCAGCTTGACCCGGAGCGTGATCTCGTCGCCGCACGTGGGGTTCACGTGGTGAACCTCGGCGTCGTAGGGGTCACGCAGCCCCCGCCCCTGCGGGTGCTTGTAGTGTTCCAGGATCAGTTCCTGGTACATCGACTCGCCGATCATGGCTATGCGAACACCTTCTGAACGTGATGGAGGCCGCGGACCAAGGCGTCGATCTCGTCCGTGGTGTTGTACAGATAGAACGACGCCCTGGTGGTCGCCGGTATTCCGAAGCGCAGGTGGAGCGGTCGCGCGCAGTGGTGGCCGACCCGCACCGCGATGCCGAACTCGTCGTCGAGCAGCTGCCCGACGTCGTGCGGGTGGATGCCGTCGAGCGTGAACGACAGGGTGGCGCCCCGCTGGTCGAGCGAGTCGGGTCCGATCAGGCGCAGCGTGGGCACCTCACGCAGCGCGTCGAGCGCGTAGGCCGTCAGGCCGCGCTCGTGCGCCTCGATGGCCTCCATGCCGACACCGGTCAGGTAGTCGACGGCCGCGCCGAGGCCGATGGCCTCGACGATCGGCGGCGTGCCCGCCTCGAACTTGTGCGGCACCGGCGCGTACGTCGAGTGGTCCATCCAGACGGCCTCGATCATCTCGCCGCCGCCCATGAACGGGGGCATGGCATCGAGCAGCTCGGCCCGGCCCCAGAGCACGCCGATGCCCGAGGGTCCGACCATCTTGTGGCCGGTGAAGGCCACGAAGTCGGCGCCCAGCGCGGCCATGTCGACGGCGTGGTGCGGGACCGACTGGGAGGCGTCGAGCATCACCAGCGCGCCCACCTCGCGGGCCCGGCGGAGCACGTCGGCGACTGGGTTGATGGTGCCGAGCACGTTGGACTGGTGCGCGATCGACACGATCTTCGTGCGCTCAGTGATCAGTCCTGAAATATCCGCAATATCGAGGCGGCCGTCGTCCGTGACGCCGAACCACTTGAGCGTCGCCCCGGTGCGCTGCACCAGGAACTGCCACGGCACGATGTTGGAGTGGTGCTCCATCTCGGAGATGACCACCTCGTCGCCGGGGCCGAGGGTGAAGCGGGGGTCGGTGTTGCCCGGGTTGCCGAAGGAGTAGGCGACCAGGTTGAGCGCCTCAGAGGCGTTCTTGGTGAAGATCACCTCGTCGCGCGACGGGGCGCCGATGAACTCGGCCACCTTGTCGCGCGCGCTCTCGTAGGCCTCGGTCGACTCCGCGCCGAGCGCGTGCATGGCCCGCCCGACGTTGCTGTAGTGCATCGCCAGGTGCTCACGGACGGTCTCGACGACCGCCGTGGGCTTCTGTGAGGAGTTGCCCGAGTCGAGGTAGACGAGCGGACGCCCGCCGGGCAGCTCGCGGGAGAGAACCGGGAAGTCCTTCCTGATCCTCTCCACGTCCAAGCTGGTGGAAGTCATACAGATGCCTTCGTGTACTGCTCGTAGCCCTCGGCCTCGAGCTTGTCGGCCAGCTCCGGCCCGCCCTCCTCCACGATCTTGCCGCCGGCGAAGACGTGGACGAAGTCGGGCTTCACGTACCGCAGGATGCGGGTGTAGTGCGTGATCAGCAGGATGCCCGTGTCGCCCGCGGCGCGGAAGCGGTTGATGCCCTCGGACACCACGCGCAGCGCGTCGACGTCGAGGCCGGAGTCGGTCTCGTCGAGCACCGCGATCTTCGGCTGGAGCAGCTCCAGCTGGAGGATCTCGTGGCGCTTCTTCTCGCCGCCGGAGAAGCCCTCGTTGAGGTTGCGCTGGGCGAACTCGGCGTCGATGGCCAGCGCGTCCATGCCGGTCTTGAGGTCCTTGGCGAACTGGCGCAGCTTGGGCGCCTCGCCGCGGACCGCGGTGACCGCGGAGCGCAGGAAGTTGGAGACCGACACGCCGGGCACCTCGACCGGGTACTGCATGGCGAGGAACAGGCCGGCGCGGGCCCGCTCGTCGACGGTCAGCTCCAGCAGGTCGACGCCGTCGAGCAGCACCTCACCGCCGGTGATGGTGTATTTCGGGTGGCCGGCGATGGCGTAGGCGAGCGTGGACTTGCCCGAGCCGTTGGGCCCCATCACGGCGTGGGTCTTGCCCGACTGCACGGTGAGGTTGACGCCGCGCAGGATTTCCTTGTCCTCGACGGCGACCTTCAGGTCACGGATCTCAAGGGTGGACATGTGTTTATGACTCCTTCGAGAGCGAGACGAGGACGTCGTCGCCGTCGATCTGGACTGTGTAGACGTTCACGGGTCTGATGGCGGGCGGGCCGGTGGGCTTGCCCGAGCGGATGTCGAAGCACGAGCCGTGCAGCCAGCACTCGAGGGTGCCGTCGTAGACCTCTCCCTCGCTGAGCTTCACCTCGGCGTGGGAGCAGACGTCGTGCAGGGCGAACACCTCGCCGCCCTTGCGGACGAGCGCGACCGGGGTCTCCCCGACCTCGAGGCCGAGGACCCCGCCGTCGGGGATGTCCTCGACCTTGCACACCTTCTCGAAACTCATCGCGCGAGCTCCGCCTCCACCGCGTTCATGACGCGGTCACGGATCTCGGCCACCTGGATCTTCTCGATGAGCTGACCGAGGAAGCCCCGGATGACCAGGCGACGGGCCTCGTCGAAGGGGATGCCGCGGGCCTGCAGGTAGAAGATGTGCTCGTCGTCGAGGCGCCCGGAGGCGCTGGCGTGGCCGGCGCCGGCCACCTCGCCGGTGAGGATCTCCAGGTTGGGCACCGAGTCGGCGCGGGCGCCGTCGGTCAGGATCAGGTTGCGGTTGAGCTCATAGGTGTCGGTGCCCTCGGCCTCGACCCTGATGATCACGTCGCCGATCCACACGGCGTGCGCGTCCTCGCCCTGCAGGGCGCCGCGGTAGTCGACGTTGCTCTTGCAGTGGGGCTGCGAGTGGTCGACCAGGAGACGGTGCTCCAGGTGCTGGCCCGCGTCGACGAAGTAGACGCCGGACAGGTCGGCGTCGCCGCCCGGGCCGGTGTAGGACACGCTCGGCGACAGGCGCACCAGGTCGCCGCCCAGGGTCACCGCGAAGCCCTTGAACGTGGCGTCCTTGGCGAGCTGGGCGTGGTGGTGGGAGACGTGTACGGCGTCGTCGTCCCAGTCCTGCAGGCTGACGACCTTGAGGGTGGCGCCGTCGCCGACGACGAACTCGATGTTGTCGGCGTAGACCGCGCTGCCCTGGTGCTCGATGACGACCACGGCCTCGGCCAGGGGCTCGACCACGACCACGACGTGGCCGTAGGTGGCCCCGTCGGTGCCGCCGCCGCGCACCTCGATGCGGATGTGCTCGGCGGGCACGGCCTCCTTGGGCACGGTCACGACCAGCGCCTTCTCGAAGGCGTTGTAGGCCTGCGCGCTGACGCGGTCGGCCGGCACGTACGCCTTGCCGATGCGCGCGTCCTCACGCCCGACCCACTCGGCGGTGACGCCCGCCGGGGTGTAGGCCTGGGTGAGCACCCGTCCGGTGATCTCCGCCTTGCCGCTGTGCAGGCCCTTCAGGCGCGACAGCGGCGTGAAGCGCCACGCCTCTTCGCGCCCCGTGGGGACCTCGAAGTCGTCCAGGTCGTAGGACGCCTTCTCGTGCAGGGTCGACAAGGGCTTCTCGGTCAGGCCCATCAGCCGACGGCTCCTTCCATCTGCAGCTCGATGAGGCGGTTCAGCTCGAGGGCGTACTCCATGGGGAGCTCGCGCGCGATCGGCTCGACGAAGCCGCGCACGATCATCGCCATCGCCTCGTCCTCGTTGAGACCGCGGCTCATGAGGTAGAACAGCTGGTCCTCGCTCACCTTGGAGACCGTGGCCTCGTGACCCATCGAGACGTCGTCCTCGCGGACGTCGACGTAGGGGTAGGTGTCGGAGCGGCTGATCTGGTCGACCAGGAGCGCGTCGCACTTGACCGTGCTGGCGCTGCCGTGGGCACCCTCCTCGATCTGCACGAGACCGCGGTAGGAGGTGCGGCCGCCGCCACGCGCCACCGACTTGGAGATCACGGTGGAGCTGGTGTGCGGAGCCAGGTGCACCATCTTGGACCCGGCGTCCTGGTGCTGGCCCTCGCCCGCGAAGGCGACGCTCAGCGTCTCACCCTTGGCGTGCTCGCCCATCAGGTAGACGGCCGGGTATTTCATGGTGACCTTGGAGCCGATGTTGCCGTCGATCCACTCCATGGTCGCGCCCTCGTAGGCGACGGCGCGCTTGGTGACCAGGTTGTAGACGTTGTTGGACCAGTTCTGGATGGTCGTGTAACGGCAGCGGGCGTTCTTCTTCACGACGATCTCGACGACCGCGGAGTGCAGCGAGTCGGAGGAGTAGATCGGCGCGGTGCAGCCCTCGACGTAATGGACGTAGCTGCCCTCGTCGACGATGATCAGGGTCCGCTCGAACTGGCCCATGTTCTCGGTGTTGATCCGGAAGTAGGCCTGCAGCGGGATCTCGACCTCGATGTTCGGCGGCACGTAGATGAACGAGCCACCGGACCACACGGAGCTGTTGAGGGCGGCGAACTTGTTGTCGCCCACCGGGATGACCGAGCCGAAGTACTCCTTGAAGAGCTCCTCGTGCTCCCTCAGGCCCGTGTCGGTGTCGACGAAGATGACGCCCTTCTCCTCGAGGTCCTCACGGATCTTGTGATAGACGACCTCGGATTCGTACTGGGCGGCGACACCGGCGATGAGGCGCTGCTTCTCCGCCTCGGGGATGCCGAGCTTGTCGTAGGTGTTCTTGATGTCGTCGGGCAGCTCGTCCCAGGAAGCGGCCTGCTTCTCGGTCGAGCGCACGAAGTATTTGATGTTGTCGAAGTCGATGCCCGTGAGGTCGGAACCCCAGGTGGGCAGGGGCTTCTTGCCGAACAGGCGGAGGCCCTTCAGGCGAAGGTCGAGCATCCACTCCGGCTCGTTCTTGAGCGCGGAGATGTTGCGTACGACCTCCTCGGACAGGCCGCGCTTGGCCACCGCCCCTGCGGCATCCGAGTCGGACCAGCCGAACTTGTAATTCCCGAGGCCTTCCAGCTCCGGGCGGTCGGTGACAGTCACCTTCCGGTCTCCTTGCTTTTGTCGCTATGGGTGGCCCTGCTCGTCGCAAGACCCAGCGCGTGCGGGCTCACATGTGTGGTGCAGACCCCGTCGCCGTGCGCGATCGTGGCCAGGCGCTGCACGGGGGTGCCGAGCAGCTGCGCGAACGCCTCGGTCTCGGCCTCACACAGCTGCGGGAACTCCGCGGCCACGTGCGCCACCGGGCAGTGATGCTGGCAGAGCTGGTCGCCGCCCAGATTGGCCTTGGTGGCCGAGGCGGCGTATCCGTCCGCCGACAGCGCCTGCGCCAGCACTTGTACGCGCTGGTCGGCCGGCACCGTCCGCATGACCGGCTCCAGGCGCCGCAGCAGGCTGGACACCTGCGAACGGGCGAAGTCGGTCACGGCTTCCTCGCCCACGCGCTCGGCCAGGAAACGCAGCGCACTGCCGGCCAGGTCGTCGTAGGCGTGCTCGAAAGCACTGCGCCCCGCGTCGGTGATGGCGAACAGCTTGGCCGGCCGCCCTCTCCCGCGCTGCCCGTGCGGGCGCACGGTGCGGGGCTCGATCATCCCGTCGGCCAGCAGCGCGTCGAGGTGCCGGCGGACGGCGGCGGGCGTGAGCCCGAGCCGCTCGCCCAACGCGGCCGCCGCGACGGGACCGTGCTCAAGGATCAGCCGTGCCACACGGGCGCGGGTGCCGCGCTCGTGTCCGGGCTCGATCGACGTGGGCACGTTTTTCACAACATCAGTGTGCCGTAATTCCTTCCCGATTCACAAATGGATCCAGGAAGACGGAGGAATGGAATTTCTCACGCAGGGTAGGCTTACCTAACTCTGCCGATGACCAGGAACGACACGGCCGAGCAGGCGATGAGCCCCAGCATCACCGACGCCATCGGCACCGCCGAACCCGATCCCACCAGGCCGACCAGCGGCGCGGCCAGGGCGCCCAGCGCGAACTGGAGCACGCCGAGCAGGGCGGAGGCGCTGCCCGCGATCTGCTGCGGCTGGCCGGCCAGGGCCAGCGCGCCGGTGCCCGGCAGCACCAGGCCCTGGCCGCACATGATGACGAACAGCCCGACGACGATGCCCGCCAGCCCCATGCCGATCATGGCCGCGGCCAGCAGCAGCCCCGCGCCGGCCAGGCCCACGCACAGGCCGACGGCCACCAGCCGGGCCGGCGGCACCCGCCCCGAGAGCCGGCCGCCGACCTGGGCCATGAGGGTCAGGCCGAGCGCGTTGAGCCCGAAGATGAGCGAATACTGCTGCGGGGTGGCGTGGTAGACCTCCTGCAGCACGAACGGCGAGCCGGAGATGTAGCCGAACATGGCGGCGAAGGCCAGCCCGGCGGTCAGCGCGCCGCCCATGAACGAGCGGTCGCGCAGCAGCTGCCAGAAGACGCGCACGGTGTGACCGAGCCCGCCGCTCTCCCGCTCGTACGCGGGCAGCGTCTCACGGACCCCGCCGAGCACGGCCGCGAGCAGCACGATCCCGGCCAGGCTCAGCGCGACGAACACCCCGCGCCAGGAGGTGAAGCCGAGCAGCTGCGCGCCCGCGATCGGGGCCAGGATCGGCGCGAGGCCGCTGACGAGCATGAGGGTGGCGAAGATGCGCGCGATGGCGGCGCCGTCGTACAGGTCGCGGACGACGGCCCGGACGATGACCAGGGCCGCGCCGCCGAGAACGCCCTGCAGCAGGCGGAAGACGATGAGCACGGGCACCGAGGGGGCGAAGGCGCACAGCAGCGAGGCGAGCGTGTACCCGGCCACGCCCACGATCAGCGGCAGCCGGCGGCCGCGCACGTCGCTCACCGGCCCGGCGACCACCTGGCCGACGGAGACGCCGATGAGGCAGGCGGTCAGCGTCAGCTGTACCTGGGCGGGCGTGCTGACCAGCTCGCCGGTGATGGCGGGCAGCGCGGGCAGGTACATGTCGATCGAGAGCGGGCCGATGGCCGACAGCGCTCCGAGAATGATCAACAGCAGTCCGCGCCGGTTCCCCTTGACCACAGGTGACGTGAGCGGCGTGGCTTCTGCCACGGACATGCGTGAACCCCTCTCCCTCGCAGGCTTGTGACCCACGAGGGCCGAGGGATGGAACCAAGATCCGGTCTGCCTAATTCCCGGTTATGGGATATTTAGCTGACTTCGTGGAGTTGGATCACGGACAGTGCCGCACCCTGCGGGTCGGTGAGCATGGCGAACCGCCCGGGAGGCGCGTCCATGGCGGCGACGAGGATCGTGGCGCCCGCGCGCTCGGCGGCGGCGACGGTGGCGTCGAGGTCGTCGACGGCGAAGTACGTCATCCAGTGGGACGGCGTCTGCGGCGGATAGTTCGGCGACAGCTCGATCATGCCGGCGATGCTCGCGTCCCCGAGCCGCCACTCGGTGTACTTGACGCCCTCCGTCTCCTGATGGCGCGCGGTCCAGCCGAAGACGGCCGAATAGAACCGCTCCGCGCTCGCGACGTCGCGGGTGACGAGCTCGTTCCAGCAGAACGCGACCGGCTCGTTGACCAGCTCGGCGCCCTTGTGGCGGCCGGCCTGCCAGACCGAGACGAACGACCCGTCGGGCGCCTGGAAGACGGCCATGGTGCCTTCCTCGAACACCTGCATGGGCTCCATGATGACGGTCCCGCCCGAGTTCTTGACCCGGTCGGCCGCGGCGGCGGCGTCGTCGACGGCGATGTAGGTGTTCCAGGTCGAGGGCATGCCCTGCCCCATGGCCGGGCCCACTCCGGCGACCTTCTCGCCGTCGTAGGTGAACTGGCCGTAGCCGCCGGCCGCCGGGTCGTCGATCATCTCCGCCTGCCAGCCGAAGACGCCGTCGTAGAAGCGGGCGGACGCCTCGACGTCGGTGCTCGACAGATCCACCCAGCACGGAACACCGGGCTCATAGCCACTGCGCTGTGACATGGCAACCTCCTGTGATGTGGACGTCACTCTCAGACTTTCACTCCTGGTGGGGACTTTCCGGGAAACGGCCGGGTCAACAGCTGTCCATATCCGGCCACAGGATCAGTCACGCGATCGGCCCCGCGATCGGCCCCCAGATCGGCCGGGTGCGGCCGGGCAGGGTTGCCAGGCGGACCGCCGCGGACAGTCCCTAAACTCGTGGCCATGGAATCCCCAGCCGTCGAGCTCATCGACCTGGTCAAGCGTTACGGCGGCGCCACGGCGGTCGACGGCCTGTCGCTGCGCGCCGAGCGGGGCGCGGTCACCGCCGTGCTCGGGCCCAACGGCGCCGGCAAGACCTCCACGGTGGAGATCTGCGAGGGGTTCCGCAGGGCCGACTCCGGCACCGTACGCGTCCTGGGCCTGCCGCCCGACCAACCCGCGCTGCGGCCCCGGGTGGGCGTGATGCTCCAGGCGGGCGGCGTGCCGCCCGCGGTGCGCTGCGGGGAGTGGCTGCGCCTGGTCGCGCGCTTCTACGCCCGCCCGCTCGACGCCGGCGCCCTTCTGGTACGGCTCGGCCTGGCCGACCACGCCCGCACCCCTTACCGCCGCCTGTCGGGCGGCCAGCAGCAACGGCTCTCCCTGGCCGCGGCGGTGATCGGCCGGCCGGAGCTGGTGTTCCTCGACGAGCCGACGGCCGGGCTCGACCCGCAGGCCAGGCACGCCTGCTGGGACCTGGTGGGCGAGCTGCGGGCCGCGGGGGTCTCCGTGGTGCTCACCACCCACCACATGGACGAGGCCGAACGGCTGGCCGACCACGTGGTGATCATCGATCGGGGCCGGGTGGTGGCCGAGGGCAGCCCGGCGTCGCTGACCGGGGCCGAGCGGCAGCTGCGCTTCCGTGCCCGGCCGGGGCTCTCGCTGGATGAGCTGCTCCACGCCTTGCCGGGAGGCAGCGCGGCCAAGGAGTCGCCCGCCGGCCACTACATCATCGAGGGCCAGGTGGGCCCGGAGCTGCTGGCGACCGTGACGACCTGGTGCGCCGCGGAGGGCGTCATGGCCGACGACCTGAGCATCGAGCGCCGCACGCTCGAAGACGTCTTCCTGGAGCTGACCGGCAGGGAGCTGCGATGACCACGCTCGACTTCACCCCCGCCCCGGCGGCGGCGCCGTTCGCCCGCATGGTGCTGGCGCAGGCGGCGGCCGAGACGCGCGCGACGCTGCGCAACGGCGAGCAGCTGCTGCTGACGCTGATCATCCCGGTACTGCTGCTCGTCGGGTTCTCGCTGGCTCCGCTGATCGACGTCGGCGGGGGCCGGCGGATCGACTTCCTCGCGCCGGGGGTGCTCGCGCTGGCGATCATGTCGACGGCGTTCACCGGGCAGGCGATCGCGACGGGCTTCGAGCGCCGCTACGGCGTGCTGAAGCGGCTCGGCGCGACTCCTCTGTCGCGGGCCGGGCTGCTGCTGGCCAAGACGGTGGCGGTGCTCGCGGTCGAGGGCGTCCAGGTCGTGGTGATCGTGGCGGTCGCGCTGGCGCTCGGCTGGCGGCCCCAGGGCTCGCCGGTCGGGGCGCTGCTGCTCGTGCTGCTGGGGACGGCGGCGTTCAGCGGGCTGGGGCTGCTCATGGCGGGGGTGCTGCGGGCCGAGGCGACGCTGGCCGCGGCCAACCTCGTCTACCTCGTGCTGCTCGGCGCGGGCGGGGTGATCTTCCCCCTGTCGAAGTTCCCCGCCGGGATGCGGCCGGCCCTGGAGGTGCTGCCGATCTCGGCGCTGACGGGCGGGCTGCGTGCCGTGCTCGCCGGGGGCGCGGCCCTGCCGCTGGGGGCGCTGGCGGTGCTGGCCGCCTGGGCGGTGCTGTCGCTGGGCATCGCCGCGCGCACGTTCCGCTGGGAGTAAGTGTCAGGCGCGGCCGGTGACCCCGTAGCGGTGGCGGCCGATGACGGCGACCACGGTGAGCGGCACCGCCACGGCCGCCGAGACGCCGAACAGCAGTGCGTACCTGCCGTCCTGAGCGGCCGGGCCGCCCGCCCACGACGACACCGCGCTGCCGACGAACAGCGCCGCGGCGAAGAAGGCCACGCTGGTCCCCCTGGCGTTGGGCGCGACGGTGGTGATCCAGGTCTGCAGCGAGGAGTGCATGAACGACCACCCGACGCCCAGCAGCAGCGCGGTGACGCCGACGGTCGCCAGGTTGACGTGGACCGCCACGAGCGCGTACCCGGCGCAGAGGTGCGCTCCCCCGACGGCGATGAGCGCGGCCGGGGACCACGTCCGCGACAGGCGTTTGACCAGCCTGGTGAACACCCACAGGCCCAGGCCGTAGGTGGCGGTGGCCAGACCGGCGACCGCCGCCCTGACGCCGTCATGCTCCAGAGCCGTGGCGAGGAAGGACATCGTGCCGAGCAGCACCGCGCCCTCCACGAAGGCCAGCCCGAACACCAGCAGCGCCCACGGCTCGCGCAGCACCGCGCCCACGTGCCTGCCCAGCCCGCCGATCTCGGCCCGGGGCGGCTCGGGCAGG
The DNA here is from genome assembly GCF_020215705.1 of Nonomuraea aurantiaca. Lineage (GTDB taxonomy): Bacteria > Actinomycetota > Actinomycetes > Streptosporangiales > Streptosporangiaceae > Nonomuraea > Nonomuraea aurantiaca. The sequence goes on from NZ_JAIWNB010000004.1 coordinate 380,373, forward strand.
GAGCGCAGCGCGAGCGCGCAGGCCAGCGCGCACGCCGCGGGCACGGTGAACGCCACGTGCCAGTCGACCAGGTCGGCGAGCACGCCGCCCAGACCGGTGGCCATGGCGATGCCCAGGGCTCCCGCGCCCATCAGGTCCGACAGGGCGCGCTGCCGGACGACGGGCGCGACCGTGTCGCCGACGTACGTGAGCGAGGTGGGGATCACCGCGCCGAAGCAGGCGCCCGCCACGATCCTCGACACCACCAGGGCGCCCAGCACCGGCATCAGGGCGGAGGCCACTCCGGCCAGCGCGGCGCCGAACATCGCCGCCCGCATCACCCGCACCCGGCCGAACCGGTCGGAGAGCACGCCCCACAGCGGCTGCGTCAGGCCGTAGGCCAGGTAGTAGCCGCTGGCGACCGCGACCGCCGCCGACAGTGGGACGCCGAGGTCGGCGGCGATCAGGACGAGCATGGGGTTCACGGCGAACCGGTCGAAGCTGCTGACGAAGGTGGCCGCGGACAGCACGAGCGGAGGACGGACGAGGGAGGCCGGGGGTGCGGTCATGACTCCATGGTCGAATGGTCGGCTTCAACGGTTCAGTGCGTATTAATACCACCCTAGTGGGGGAATGTCGGCCCAGCTCGGTACCGTTCTAACCGCCGTTCCGCTACTGAGCCGTCCTGCCTATTGAGGAGTGCCGTGAGCGCCTTCGCCCTCGATGATCCCTTCGACCGGGGATCGGGCCTGCCCAGACCCGGCAGTGTGCTGCGCAGCGCCGCAGACTCGATCCCGCCTTCCGGGCTGGTGCTGCTGGCGATCTTCTCCGTGCAGCTGGGGGCGGGCTTCGCCAAGGAGTTGTTCGCGGCCCTGCCGCCGAGCGCGGTGGTGTTCCTGCGCATCGGGGCGGGTGCGCTGATCATGGGCGCGGTGGCCAGGCCGAAGCTGAAGGGGATGTCGTGGCGTGACATGGGGGTCGGGCTCGTCTTCGGCGTGACGCTGGCGCTGATGAACCTGTCGTTCTACGAGGCGATAGCGCGGCTGCCCCTGGGGATCGCGGTGGCGATCGAGTTCCTCGGGCCGCTGGGCGTGGCGGTCGCGGCCTCCAGGCGGCGGCTCGACCTGGTGTGGATCGGCCTGGCGGCCACGGGCGTGGCGCTGCTCGCGCCCTGGGGCCAGTCGGCGTCGGTGAGCTGGATCGGCATCGGGTTCGCGCTGGGGGCGGGAGTGCTGTGGGCGGCCTACATCCTGCTGTCGGCCTCGGTGGGGCGGCGCTTCCCCGGCACCACCGGGCTGTCGGTCGCGATGATCGTGTCGGCCGTGGTGGTCGCGCCGGTGGGCATCGCGTCGGGCGGCGGCGACCTGCTCCAGCCGCATCTGCTGCTGATCGGGCTGGGGGTGGGGCTGCTGTCGTCGGTGATCCCGTACTCGCTGGAGATGCAGGCGCTGCGGCGGATGCCGAAACACGTGTTCGGCATCCTGATGAGCCTGGAGCCCGCGGCGGCCGCGCTGGTCGGCCTGCTGGTGCTGAGCGAGATGCTGCACGCGCAGCAGTGGGCGGCGATCATCTGCATCGTGGCCGCGAGCCTGGGCACGACCCGCCCGACCAAGTAGCCTCGCCGGAGGCGATCAATGCGGGTCGGCCCCCAGGTGATCAGTGCGGGTCGGCCCAGATGCCGCGGACGTGCTGGATGTGCTCCGACATGATGTGGCGGGCCGCCTCGGTGTCACCGGCCTTGAGCGCGTCGAGCAGCGCGACGTGCTCGCGGGCCGAGTCCGACAGCGTGCCGCGCTCCGACAGCTGCGACAGGCCGTAGAGCCGGGCCCGGTTGCGCAGGTCCTTGACCACCTCGACCAGGTGGGCGTTGCCCGACAGCGTCAGCAGCTCCACGTGGAAGCGCAGGTCGGCGTCCACGTACGCGAGCAGGTCACCCCGCTCGGCGGCGGCGACGATCTCCTCGGCGACGGGCCGCAGCCGCTCGAAGTCGGCCGCGCGCGAGCTGTCGGCCAGCCGGGTCACGGTGGGCACCTCGATGAGCTGCCGGATCTCGGTCAGCTCGTCGAGATCGCGGTCGGACAGCTCTGTGACCCGGAAGCCCTTGTTGCGCACCGCCTCGACCAGTCCCTCCTTGGCCAGGTCGAGCATGGCCTCACGGACGGGCGTGGCGGAGACGCCGAACTGCGCGGCCAGCACCGGCGCGGAGTAGACCACCCCCGGGCGCATCTCACCCGTGATCAACGCGGCGCGGAGCGCGTGCGCGACCTGCTCGCGCAAGCTCTGCCGCTCGCCCACCATCGGCAGGTCGAGCCGGTCCTCGGCAGCCATCCGGCCATCCCTTCGCTCAGTACACGCCCGCTGATCACCCCTCGCTGGGGGCACGCCGCTAAACCCACGCCTCGTACGCGGCGGCGGCGACCACCAGGTCCTCCCACGCCATCCCGGTGCTCTTGAACACGCGGGGACCGCTGCCCGCAGGAACCCGGCCGGCGATCAGGTCGGCGAGGTTCCCGGCGAGGTGACCGGTGGTGATCGTACCTTGGCGCACCGGGATGACCACATCCCCCGCTTCGGCCAGCGCCGACGACCTGGCCTCGACGACGACCGTGGCGCGGGCGACGAGGTCTCCGTCCAGCTCACGGGCCTCCGGTTCGTGCGATCCGACCGCGACCACCGTGGCGTCGTCGCGGACCAGCCCGCCGGGGAAGAGCGGCTCCCTGGCCGTGGTGCAGCAGGCGATCAGGTCCGCCTCGGCCACGGCACTCAGATCCGGAGCCCGGCCGTGCACCGCGCGGGCCGGCAGGCCGTGGTCACGGCAGCGTGCGGCGAGGCTTTCGGCGCGTTCGGGGTCACGGCCGATGACCGTGACCCGTTCGACCGGCCGGACCGCGCCCAGCGCGAGGATGTGCCCCCACGCCTGCGGGCCCGTGCCGAACACCACCAGGTTACGGGCGTCCGGCCCGGCCAGGTGCTTGACGGCGAGCGCCGAGACCGCCGGGGTGCGCAGCGAGGTGAGCGTGATGCCGTCCATGGCGGCCAGCGGGCTCAGGGTGTCGCCGTCGAGCAGCAGGTACGTCCCCTGGATGCGGGGCAGCCCGCGCTCGGCGTTGCCGGGCGCGATGGTGACGGCCTTCACGCCCGCGTACCGCCCCGCGGCGGCGGGCATCAGCAGGAGCTGCCCGGCGGGCAGCTCGACGATCGGCCGCAGCGGCGTCTCCTCCGGATCGAGCCCGTCCCGCAGGGCCTCTTCCAGGATGCGTACGGCCCGCGCCACGGGCACCAGCCGCTCGATGGTGGCGGCGTCGAGGTAGGGCAGCGCGTTCACCGCAGCACGAACCCGGTGCCGAGGGGGTCTTCGGGGTCGAGCTCGAAGGTGTGCCGCCCGGTGCGGTAGGCCATGCCCTCGATCTCGGCGACGACGCCCTGGTCCGTCACCTTCCCCACGGTGGCGACGAACGTGCCGCCCGCGATGCCGGTGTGGATCAGCGGACCCTGGTGACCGTCGTCGTACAGCAGGGCGAGCCGCGCGGCCGTGCCGGACCCGCACGGCGAGCGGTCCACCTCACCGTCGGCGAACACGGTCACGTTGCGCTGGCGCAGTCCTTCACCCGGTTCGTCCTCGTAGAAGATCACCCCGTAGACGCCGGACAGCCGGTCGTCCGACGGATGCCGGGTGGCCGGGTGGCCCGCCAGGGCGGCCTTGACGCGGCGGCCGTGACCGACGAACTCCGTCAGGTTCCCGGCCTCGACGGACAGGCCGACGGCCGAGGCGGGCAGGGTGGCGTAGATGGCTCCGCCGTAGGCGAGGTCGACCTCGACCCCGGCGACGGGGACGGCGCGCGCGATGGCGTACGACGGGACGTTGACGAAGGTGACCGACTCGACGCGGTCCCGCGAGCCGCGCACGCGGGCCGTGACGCGGCCCGAGGGCACATCGACGACCACGTCCGTCTCGCCGCCGGGGTCCGCCTCGACCAGGCCCTCGCGGACGGCGTGCACGCCGAGCGCGATCGTGCCGTGGCCGCAGGCGGTGGAGTAACCGTCCTTGTGCCAGAACAGCGCGCCGAAGTGGGCGCCGGGGTCGTCGGGCGGGACCAGGAAGCAGCCGTACATGTCGGCGTGGCCGCGCGGCTCGTGGCAGAGCAGCCGCCGTACCCGCTCGGCCGGGCCGCCAGGTGCGGCGGCCCGGCGTTCGAGGACGGTGGCGCCCGGGATGTCCGGGGCGCCACCGGTGACGATCCTGAACGGCTCGCCGGCGGTGTGGTAGTCGACCGTGGTGACGCTCACAGCTCGAATCCCTCGGGGAACGGGTCGCGCGGGTCGAGGAAGTATTGAGCGGTGCCGGTGACCCAGGCGCGCCCGGTGATGGCCGGCACGACCGCGGGCCGGCCGCCGACGGTGGTCTCCCCCAGCAGGCGGCCGATGAAGCGGGTCCCGATGAACGACTCGTTGACGAACTCCCCGCTCCCCGGCCCCCCGCTCACGGCCAGCTGGCCACGGGCGTGCAGCTGGGCCATCCGGGCGCTGGTGCCGGTGCCGCACGGCGAGCGGTCGAACCAGCCCGGGTAGATGGCCATCGCGTGCCGCGAGTGGTGCGCGTCCGAGCCCGGCGCGGCGAAGTAGACGTGGTGGCAGCCCCGGATGCGGTCGTCCTCGGGGTGCACGGGCTCGTCGGCCGCGTCGATCGCCGCCATCGTGGCCAGCCCGGCGGCGAGGATCTCGTTCTTGGCCTTGCGGTCGAAGGGCAGGCCGTAGTCGTCGAGGTCGACGATCGCGTAGAAGTTGCCCCCGTACGCCAGGTCATAGCGGATGTCGCCGAAGCCGGGCACCGTGACGACGGCGTCGAGCCGGTCGCAGTAGGCGGGCACGTTGCGCAGCGTCACCGACATGGCCATGCCGTCCTCGACGGCCACGTCCACCTCGACGAGCCCGGCGGGCACCTCCAGTCGTACGGTGGTGACCGGCTCGACGACCTCCACCATGCCGGTCTCCACCAGCACGGTCGCCACGCCGATGGTGCCGTGACCGCACATCGGCAGCAGCCCGGACACCTCGATGAACAGCACGCCCCAGTCGGCGTCGGGCCGGGTGGGCGGCTGCAGGATGGCGCCGCTCATGGCGGCGTGGCCGCGCGGCTCGTTCATCAGCAGCCTGCGGATGTGGTCGAGATGGTCGCGGAAGTAGACGCGCCGCTCGGCCATGCTCGCGCCGGGGATCACGCCCACGCCGCCGGTGATCACGCGGGTGGGCATGCCTTCGGTGTGCGAGTCGACGGCGTGGAAGACCCGCTTCGTCCTCATCGCATGCCCTCCGCGAGCGCCTTCTCCGTCGCACCGCGTACGGCCGCCTCCTGCGTCTCGGTCAGCGGCACGCGCGGCAGGCGGCAGGGCCCGCCGTGACGGCCCGCGATGTCCATCGACAGCTTGATGGCCTGCACGAACTCCGTCTTGGAGTCCCAGCGAAGCAGCGGGTGGAGCGTACGGTACAGGGGCAGCGCGGTCTCGAGGTCACCGGCCAGCGCGGCCCGGTAGAGGGCGACGCTGGAGGCGGGCAGCGCGTTGGGGTAGCCGGCGACCCAGCCGACAGCCCCGGCGATCGCCAGTTCCAGCAGCACGTCGTCGGACCCGATCAGCACGTCGAGGCCGGGGGCCAGCTCGCCGAGCTCATAGGACCGGCGCGGGTCGCCGCTGAACTCCTTCACGGCCACGATCAGGCCCTCGCCGTGCAGGGTGGCCAGCAGCGCGGGCGTCAGGTCCACCTTGGTGTCGTACGGGTTGTTGTAGGCCACGATCGGCACCCCGGCCTTGGCCACCTCGCGGTAGTGCGCGATCACGGAGCGCTCGTCGGCCCGGTAGGAGTTGGGCGGCAGCAGCAGCACCGAACCGCAGCCGGCCGCGGCCGCGCGCTCGGCCCACAGCCGCGACTCCGCCGCGCCGTACGCGCCAACGCCCGCCATCACGTTCGGCCCGCCGACCGTCTCGACGGCCGTCTCGATGACCTTGGCCCGCTCCTCGGCGGTGAGCGTCTGGTACTCGCCCAGCGACCCGTTGGGGACCACGCCGTCGCAGCCGTTCTCGACCAGCCAGCGGCAGTGCTCCGCATAGCCGTCGAAGTCGACGGACAGGTCCTCACGCAGAGGGAGAGCCGTGGCCACCATGACACCGTGCCAGGGTTTAATGCGATTTGTCATTAAAGAGTCCTCCAAATCAGGGTGTATCGAAATCGAGATCGAGCTCGGCGAGAGCGCCGAGAGAGATGGGTTGCGCGATGGGGCGGCGAGGGGGCCGGGGCGACTCCCCGGCGAGGCAGGCGACCGCGTAGCCGCAGATCCGGCCCTGGCACCAGCCCATGCCGGGCCTGGCCAGCAGCTTGACCGAGCGCGCGTCGGTGGCGCCGAGCTCCAGCGCGGCGCGTACGCGGGCGACCGGCACCTCCTCGCACCGGCACACCAGCGTGTCGTCGCGCAGCCAGCCCTGCCAGCCCGGTTTGACCGGATACGCGTGATGCAGCGCCTCGCCGAACGCGCGCAGCCGCCGGCGCCGTCTGGCCAGCACGCCCGGCACCGGCACGCCGGCCACGGCCAGGCCGGCGATGCGGCCCTCCAGCTCGGCCAGGTACCGCCCGCCCACGCCGACCGGCTCGCCCGCCGCCCAGACGCCGCGCGCCGTGGTGCGCTGGCGGTCGTCCACCGCGAGCACGGGCATGCCGTCCGCGTCTTGGCGGGTCTCACAGCCGAGCTCGACGCCGAGCTCGATCTGGGGGACGAAGCCGTAGCCGACGGCCAGCGTGTCGCAGGCCAGCTCGCGGGTGGCGAGCACGTTCCAGTCGGCGTCGAGCCGCGCGACGGTGACCGCCTCCAGCTCGCGCTCGCCGTGGGCGGCGATCACCGCCTGGTGCGTCCGGTACGGCACGCGGTGCCGGGCCATGGCCAGCCCGTAGCCCGCCGCCTCCCCCGCCTTGCCCGCGGCCAGCACCGGATGCCGGGCCAGGCCCAGGCCGCCGTTGGCCTCGAACACCCCCAGCACCTCGGCCCCCGCTCCCGCCAGGCCGGTGGCCACGGGCAGCAGGAACGGCCCGGTGCCGGCGACGACCACCCGGCCGCCCGCGACGACGCCGTTGCCCTTGAGCAGCGCCTGGGCGCCGCCCGCCGTCAGGACGCCGGGCAGGTCCCAGCCGGGGAAGGGCAGCGGCCGGTCGTGGGCGCCGGTGGCGATCAGGAGGTCACGGCAGCGGATCGCCACCGTGCGGCCGTCCGGCGTGCGGCAGTGGACGGTGAGCCGGTCGCCGTCTCGCGTCACGGTCCACACCTGGTGCCCGAGCAGGACCTCGGCCCGCTCGCCGAGCGCGCGGGCCTGCCTAAGGAACCGGTCCAGACCCGGTGTGCCGCCGCGCGCCGCTCCGGGCGGGTGGCGGAAGTACTGGCCGCCGAGGCGGGCACCCGAGTCGACGAGGACCACGCTCAGGCCGCGCAGGGCCGCCGTCAGGGCCCCCGCCACTCCGGCGGGCCCGCCACCGACCACGGCGAGATCGCAGGTGTAGTCGTCGCGAACCCGGTCGTGGGGAATGCGGTCGTTGGGAACGCCCACACGGTCGTCGGTGGGGCTCATGCGGTCGTCACCTCGTCTCCGGGCCGGGCCTCCAGCAGGCAGGCGCGTTCTGGTGGGCGGCCGTTCACCGTGATCAGACAGTCGAAGCAGACGCCGATGCCGCAGAACAGGCCGCGCGGCCGCCCGCCGAAGCGGGTGGTCCGCCAGGCGCGGACCCCGGCGGCGTGCAGGGCCGCGCCGATCGTCTGCCCCGGCTCGACCGGCACGGCCCGGCCGTCGATCGTGATCTGGAAGGTCACGCGGACTCCTCGCTCGCACGGGAGGACCCGGCGGAGGTCTCGGTCTCGCCCCGGGTCGCGGTCGGGGATCCGGACGAGTTCGCGAAGCGGTCCGGGCGGAAGGGGTGCAGGTCGAGTTCGGGGCGGGCGCCGGTCAGCAGCTGGGACAGCAGGAGCCCGGTCGCGGGCGCGAGCCCGATCCCGGCCCCTTCGTGCCCGCACGCGTGATACAGCCCGGGCGCGTGCGGATCCGGCCCGATCACCGGCAGGTGGTCCGGACAGTACGGCCGGAACCCGCAGTACGACCTGATCACCCGCACCTCCCGCAACGCCGGGAACAGGGCGACGGCCTGGGCCGCCAGCCGGGCCAGCACCCGGGGCGAGGTCGTGCGGTCGAAGCCGACCCGCTCCCTGCTGGCCCCGATGAGCACGGTCCCCGCCGGGGTGCCCTCGACGACGGCCGAGGTCTCCAGATCGGCGGAGTCGCTGGCCACGTTGGTGACGTAGGCGGCGGTGTAGACCTTGTGCCGGATCAGCGGCTCACGCAGCGGCTCGGTGACGAGGATGAACCCGCGCCTGGGCAGGACCGGCAGCGCCACGCCCGCGAGCCCGGCGATCTCGCCGCCCCACGTGCCGGCCGCGTTGACCACCGCGCCGCCGAGGATGTCGCCCTGGTCGGTGCGTACGCCCGTCACCCGGTCCCCGGACCGCGTGAACCCGGTCACGGTGACGCCGGTGCGCAGGTGGAGCGTGCCGTGGCCGTAGCTCTCCGCGCCGTGCCCGAGCAGCCGCGCGGCGGCCAGCATGGGCTGCACCTGGGCGTCCTGCGGGTAGTGGACGCCGCCCGCGAGCCCCTCGGCCAGGTGCGGCTCGTAGTCGCGCAGGCCGGCCGCGGGCACGACGGTGTACTCGACACCCTGCTTGCCCGCCAGCTCGACGAGCTGCCGCTGGACCTCGTCGGTCTCGGCGACGACCAGGCCGCCCTTGGGCTCGTACTCGAACTCGCCGAGCGCGGCCAGCTCCCCCCACAGACGGTTGGACAGCAGCGCGAGGTCCAGCTCCGGGCCCGGCCCCTTGTCCGAGACCAGCACGTTGCCCTCGCCCGCGCCCGTCGTGCCTCCGGCCACGGGGCCGCGGTCCACCACGGTCACGTCCAGCCCGGCCCGTGCGGCGTAATAGGCGCACGCGGCGCCCACCACTCCGGCGCCGATGACGATCACATCCGACATCCTCACCTCCCATCTGTAATATGTCACATACCCATGCCGCTTGAGAAGCACGTTCCCGGGTCAAGGACCGGACGACCAGCCCCTTACCATCGTTCACGTGAAGCTCGTCGACGTGAAACTACCCACAGACCACCCAAACGCCCTGGTGCGGCGCCTGTTCTCCTTCTGGGCGCCGACCGCCCAGTCGATGCGGGGCTGGGCACTGGCGTCCGTGGTGGTCAACGCGGGCATCACCGTGACGGGCGCGGCCGTGCGGCTCACCGGTTCGGGGCTCGGCTGCCCGACCTGGCCGAGGTGCACGCCCGACAGCTTCGTGCCCGTCGCGCATCCCGAGATCTCGGCCGTCACCATGGCCGTCGAGTTCGGCAACCGGCTGCTCACGTTCCTGGTGCTGGCGGTGGGTTTCGCCTGCGTGGTGGCGGCGATGCGGCTGGTCCCGCGGCGCCGCTCGCTGCTCTGGCTGGCCCTGGTGCAGCCCGCGGGCATCGTCTTCCAGGCGCTGTGGGGCGGGCTGGTGGTCAGGAGCCTGCTCAACCCGTTCACGGTCAGCGTGCACTTCCTGGTCTCCATCGCGCTGATCGCCGCCTGCTGGACGCTCTACGCGCGGGCCGGCGAAGGCGACGGCCCGGCTCGCAGGGTGACGCACCGCGACATCCGGCGCCTCGGCTTCGTGCTGGTCGCGGCGGTGGCGGTGCTGCTCCTGGCCGGGGTGCTGGTGACCGGCACGGGGCCGCATTCCGGCGACGCGGTGGCCTCCCGCTTCGACCTCGACATCGAGAGCGTGGTGCGCCTGCACTCCGACATCGTCTACATCGTGCTGGGGCTGTCGTTCGCGCTGCTGTTCGCGCTGCACGTGACCGACTCGCCCAGAGCGGCCCGCCGGGCGGCGCTGGCGCTGCTCATGGTGGAGCTGGCCCAGGGCGTGATCGGCTACATCCAGTACTTCCTGGCGGTGCCCGCCTTGCTGGTGGGCCTGCACGTGCTCGGCTCGACCCTGGTCTGGATCGCCACGCTCAGGGTGGTCACCTCACTGCGCACCCGCGACCCGCTGACGGCCCCCGCCACCCCCTCCCCCACCGCGACAGCGGCCAAAGTCTGAGCCGCTGAGCCCCTCCCCCACCGAAACGCCGGCCACACTTTGGGCCGCTATGCCAAGGTATGAGGGACTACCTCCCCCTACCTTGTGAGGTCCCTGAGTGGCTTGGGCCCGTCCCGCTCGGAAGACCCTGCGACGCCTGTACCAAGGACTGGTACTCCTCAGCGTGCTCGTCCTGGCACCGATGACCTGGGCGTGGCTCGACAGCTCGGACCACCGCGAGGTGGCCGACACCGCCGGCTGGCTGGCGCGGGTGCCCACGTCGCAGGTGGCGCTCGTGCTCGGCGCGGGCCTGTACGCCGGCCGCCCCTCGTCCATGCTGGCCCGAAGGCTCGACATCGCGGCCGAGCTCTACCACGCGGGCAAGGTCAGGGCGCTGCTGCTGTCGGGCGACAACAGCCGCAAGGAGTACGACGAGCCGACGGCCATGCGCGACTACCTGCGGGCCAAGGGCGTGCCGGAGGCGGTGATGGTGCTCGACTACGCCGGGTTCGACACCTGGGACTCGTGCGTGCGTGCCCGCAAGGTCTTCGGCGCCGAGCGGCTGACCGTGGTCACGCAGGTGTTCCACCTGCCGAGAGCGGTCACGCTCTGCCGTACGGCGGGCCTGGCGACCTTCGGCGTGGGCGACGACTCCGCCAAGCAGTGGGCCGTGACCACCTACGCCTCGGCCGCCCGCGAGGTGTTCGCCACCGGCAAGGCGTTCGCCGACGCGCTCCTGCTGCACTCCGACCCCGTCTATCCCGGCCCGCGAGAGACCTCGCTGCGCGCGATCCTGGCTCAGCCGGGAGCGCCGGGCGCGTAGCCCGGTGGCGGAGTGCCCCGCCTCGCGGCTCCGAGGTGGGCGGGGGGCACCGGGAAGCTCGCCTTGGCGGTGCTCATGCATTCGAGCAGGGCCCGCTGCTCCTCGTGGAAGGTCTGCTCGTCGATCATCCGCCGGGCCGCCCGCTCGTGCAGCAGGCCCAGCTCGGTGGCGGCGAGCTGGTAGTCGCTCATCGCGCGCAGTCCGCGCTTGCCGCCGTGGACCTTGGCCCACTGCCTGGCCTGCCGGCGCCGCGACAGGGCGGACAGCATGAAGATGTCGGCCTGGTTGACCAGCTTGGTCGGCTCGTACGGCGGCAGGTAGCGCTGGATCAGGGCGACGATGCGCCGCCGGTCCCCGATCACCAGCGCGATCAGCACCACGAGCACGACCAGCAGCACCAGGTAGGCGATGACCAGGCCGGGGAAGCCGCCGTAGGAGCTCAGCCCGTTCCAGAGGCCGTGCAGGAGCATCGCGCCGACCCAGCCGGCCAGGATGGAGAAGATCCGGTCCGATCCCTGGCGCTGGGCGGCGTAGGCGACCGCGACGCCGATCATCGAGGTGAACAGCGGGTGCGCGAACGGCGACAGCACGCCGCGCAGCACCACCGTGACGGCCAGCCCGATGCCGCCCTGGTCGGAGTTGAGCGCGGCGATGTAGTAGCTGACGTTCTCGCTCATCGCGAAGCCGAGGCCGACCATGCTGGCGTAGATGATGCCGTCGGTCGGCCCGTCGAGCTCGGCCCGGCGGAACCTGAGCAGGCCGAGCAGCACCAGCCCCTTCATCGTCTCCTCGACCACCGGGGCGCCGAACGTGGCGGCGACGTTGCGCGCGCTGGCCGCGCTCAGGTTGGCCGCGTCGATGATGTAGTGCAGGTTGAGCGAGTTGATCACGCCCGCGACCAGCACCGCCACGCCCGCCCCCCAGGCGAAGGCGAAGATGAGGTCGCCGCGCGGCTCCGGCTCCATGCGGTCCAGCGCCAGCACGGCGGCCAGCAGCAGCGGCACCGGCGCCAGCGCGAGGAGCAGGGAGATGAAGAACTGCACGGGCGCGCCGTTGAGCACGTCGAAGGCGAAGGAGACGAGCGCGCACAGGCCGGTCACGATCAGCCCGATGATCAACGCGAACGACGGGCGCTCCTTCAACACCCAGCGTGGATCACGGGACGCCATACCGTGACTGTAACGGATCAAAAAGGCGCTGTCCTGCCCAGGTGGCGCGGTCCGTGCGGGTCCTCGCAATGCTGCGCCCGGTCCTTCAGGCCATGGTCCACCTGCAGCGTGGTGTGGCCGATCTCGAAGCGATCGTGCAGCAGGTCAGCCAGGCGGGTGCGGACCCGGTGGCAGTCGGACCCGCGGGCCACGATCACGTGTGCCGACAGCGTCGGATAGCCGCTGGTCACCGTCCAGACATGCAGGTCGTGCACCTCGACCACGTCAGGGTCGCCGGCCAGGAGGCGGCCGATCTCGTCGGGGTCGAGGTCGCTCGGCGCGGCCTGGAGCAGCACCCTGGCCGAATCACGCAGCAGCCCCCAGCCGGCCTTGAGCATGAGCGCGGCGACCACGAGCGCGGCGATCGCGTCGGCCTGCCGGAAGCCGGTCAGCCACACCACCACGCCGGAGATCGCTGTGGCGATGAAGGCGTACATGTCGTTGAGCACGTGCTGGAAGGCGCCCTCGACGTTGAGGCTGCGCCGGTCGGCCCTGGACAGCAGCCAGGCGGCCAGCGCGTTGACCGCGATGCCGGCCACGGCCGTGACGACCACGATGGGCCCGGAGACCTCGGGCGGCTCCATCAGCCTGCGTACGCTCTCGTAACAGAAGTAGGCCACGAGCAGCAGCAGGGTGATGCCGTTGAGCTGGGCCGAGAGGATCTCGGCGCGCTTCCAGCCGAAGGTGTAGGCGCCACGGGCGGGCCTGGCGGCGAACCGCATCGCGACCAGGGCCAGCGCGATCGCGCTGGCGTCGGTGAGCATGTGGGCGGCGTCGGAGATCAGCGCGATCGAGTTGGCGATCAGGCCGGCGACCACCTCGATCGCCATGTAACCGACGATCAGCGCGAGCGCGCCCACCAGGTAACGCTTGTCGGCATCGGCCGAGTGGCCGTGCCCGTGACCGTGCCCCTGGCCCATCAGCGCTCCTCCCTCATGTGCTCGCGGCTCAGGTCGAGCAGCATCCGTACGTGCGCGTCGGCCAGCCGGTAGTAGATCATGCGGCCCGCCCGTCGGCTGGCCACGATGCCCGCCGTACGCAGCAGACGCAGGGCGTGGGACACGGCCGTGTCGGTCACCTCGACCGCGTCGGCCAGGTCGCACACGCACAGCTCGCCCGCCTCCAGCAGCGCGTACAGCAGGCGAGCCCGCGTGGCGTCGCCCAACAGGCGGAACAGATCGGCGAGCCGGGTGGCCTCGTCCGGCGTCACCAGCCGGTCGCGGGTGGCCGCGACGCGCTCGGCGTCGGGCTCCTGAACCACACAGCCGTCGAGTGAAGCAAGAACACCTGAAGAGCTATTCATATGTTCACCATAATGACAGGACGAAGCCCACCGCAATACGCGGTGGGCTCAGCTCAGCAGCGGATCGATGGCGACGGCGAGGAACAGCAGCGCCAGGTAGGCGTTGGACCAGTGGAAGAAGCGCATCGGGCGCAGATCGACACCGGTCTTGCCGGAGTTGAGGCGGGCCAGGAGGCGATGCACCTCCCACAGGCACATGACGCCCAGGGCGGCGGCCGCGATCGGGTAGAACAGCGTGGTGTGCGCCACCGGCCACAGGGCCAGCGAGCAGAGCACGGTGGCCCAGGTGTAGGCGATCGACTCCAGGATCACCCGGCGCTCGGTGGCCACCACGGGCAGCATCGGCACCTTGGCCGCCGCGTAGTCCTCCTTGTAGCGCATGGCCAGCGTCCAGGTGTGCGGCGGCGTCCAGAAGAACACCACCCCGAACAGCGCCAGCGGCGCCCAGTCGAGCCGCCCGGTGATGCCCGCCCAGCCGATCAGGACCGGCATGCAGCCCGCGATGCCGCCCCAGACGATGTTCTGGGCGGTGCGCCGCTTGAGGATCATCGAGTAGACGATCACGTAGAACAGGATGGCTCCGGTGGAGAGCACCGCCGCCAGCCAGTTGGTGGTCAGCCAGAGGCCGAGCGTGGACAGCACGCCGAGCACGATGCCGAAGATGAGCGCGCCGGTCGGCGACACCTGGTGCCGGGCCAGCGGGCGCCGCCTGGTGCGGCGCATCTTCTGGTCGATGTCGCGGTCCACGTAGCAGTTGAGCGCGTTGGCGCTGCCCGCCGACAGGGTGCCGAACACCATGACCGACACCGACGTCCACAGCGGCGGCAGCCCGCCCGCCGCGAGGAACATCACGGGGAGGGTCGTGATCAGCAGGAGCTCGATGATCCGCGGCTTGGTCAGAGCGATGTAGGCCTTGACGAGCATGCCGATCGTCCTCGGCGGCTCGGCCGCTGGAGCGGGGGCCGTCGTCTGCCTGTTCGTCAGCACCGTCAAGGCGCTTCCAGCACGTGCGGAGTCAACGCGTAACCTCTGATTGGAGCGGAATCTCATGGACGGACGCCACGGCGTCCCTGTGAAGACAACGAGAACAACCAAACTGTAGTAGCAGGGTCGTCCGGTCCGGCCAATGGGGGGACACGCACGGGGGTGGAAGGGGAATCTTTCGCCGACTCCACTCAGTTAGGGTCCGGTGTGGCGGGATATGCCAACCGGTACCACCAATGACAACTAGATTCCGGAGACCGAGCACTTGAGCACCGAACTCGTGCCAGACCTCGAATGGACCGACCTCGACAAGCAAGCGGTCGACGTCGTTCGGGCCTTGGCCATGGACGCAGTCGAAAAGGCGGGTTCGGGTCACCCGGGCACCGCCATGAGCCTGGCTCCCGCCGCGTACCTGCTGTTCCAGCACGCGATGCGCCACGACCCCACGGATCCCACGTGGCTGGGGCGTGACCGTTTCGTGCTGTCGTGCGGGCACTCCAGCCTGACCCTGTACATCCAGCTGTTCCTGTCCGGATACGGACTCGGCCTGGACGACCTGAAGGGGTTGCGCCAGTGGGACAGCCTGACCCCGGGCCACCCGGAGCACGGGCACACGGTCGGCGTGGAGACCACCACCGGCCCGCTCGGCCAGGGTCTGGGCAACGCCGTCGGCATGGCGCTGGCGGCCCGCCGTGAGCGCGGCCTGTTCGACCCCGACGCCGAGGCGGGCGCCTCGCCCTTCGACCACCACATCTGGTGCATGGTCAGCGACGGCGACATCGAGGAGGGCATCAGCCACGAGGTCAGCTCGATCGCCGGCCACCAGAAGCTGGGCAACCTCACCGTCATCTACGACGACAACCACATCTCCATCGAGGACGACACGCTGATCGCGAAGTCCGAGGACGTGGTCAAGCGCTACGAGGCCTACGGCTGGCACACGCTCAGCGTCGACTGGACCGAGTCCGGCGAGTACGTCGAGGACGTCCAGGCGCTGCACGCGGCGCTGGAGGCGGCCCGCGCCGAGACCGACCGCCCGACGTTCATCCGCCTGCGCACGATCATCGGCTGGCCCGCCCCGAACAAGCAGAACACCGGCAAGATCCACGGCTCCGCCCTCGGCGCCGACGAGGTCGCCGCCACCAAGCGGGTCCTCGGCATGGACCCGGACAAGAGCTTCGACGTGCCCGCCGAGGTGCTGGAGCACGCGCGCGAGGTGGCCCGCAGGGGTCACGAGGCGCACGCCGCCTGGCAGAAGGGCTACGACGCCTGGCGCGAGGCCAACCCCGAGCGGGCCGCCGAGCTGGACCGGATCTCCCGCCACGAGCTGCCCGCCGGGTGGACCGAGGCGCTGCCCGCCTTCGACAAGGGCGGCTCGATGGCCACCCGCAAGGCCTCCGGCGAGGTGCTCAACGCGCTCGCGCCGGTGCTGCCCGAGCTGTGGGGCGGCTCGGCCGACCTGGCCGAGTCCAACAACACCACGATGAAGGGCGAGCCGTCCTTCATCCCGGAGGAATACCAGACCAAGGAGTTCCCCGGTAACCGCTACGGCCGCACGCTGCACTTCGGCATCCGCGAGCACGGCATGGGCGCGATTCTCAACGGCATCGCCCTGCACGGCGGCACCCGGCCCTACGGCGGCACGTTCCTGGTCTTCTCCGACTACATGCGCCCCTCCGTGCGCCTGGCGGCGCTGATGAAGCTGCCGGTCACGTACGTGTGGACGCACGACTCCATCGGACTGGGCGAGGACGGCCCGACCCACCAGCCGGTCGAGCACCTGTGGGCGCTGCGCGCGATCCCCGGCCTCGACGTGGTGCGCCCCGGCGACGCCAACGAGACCGCGTACGCCTGGCAGGCCGTGCTCGAGCACGACGACCGCCCCGCCGCGCTCGCCCTGACCCGGCAGAACCTGCCGGTCTTCGAGGGCACCAGCGCCGAGGGCGTGGCCAAGGGCGGCTACGTCCTGCACGAGGCGTCCGACGGGCAGCCCCAGGTGATCCTCATCGCCACGGGCAGCGAGCTGGAGCTGGCCGTCAACGGCCGCGAACTCCTCGAAGCCGAAGGCATCCCGACGCGGGTCGTGTCGATGCCGTGTGTGGAGTGGTTCCAAGGGCAGGACATTGCGTATCGGCAGACTGTTCTGCCGTCAGCGATCAAGGCCCGGGTCGCGGTCGAGGCGGGCATCGCTCTGGGCTGGCGCGAGTTCGTCGGCGAGAGGGGCGAGGTCGTCAGCCTTGAACACTTCGGCGCGTCGGCACCGTATAAGACGCTGTACGAACAATTCGGGCTGACGGCGGAGCGCGTGGCCGCCGCGGCCAAGGCGAGCCTCGCCAAGCTGGGCCACGACAAAGGCGAGACGACGGGAAACTGAACGAAATGAGCGAGAACCTCAAGAAGCTGTCCGCCCAGGGCGTGTCCATCTGGCTGGACGACATCAGCCGTGAGCGCCTGCGCACGGGCAACCTGGAACAGCTGATCCGCGAGAAGAACGTGGTCGGCGTCACCTCCAACCCGACCATCTTCGCCGGCGCGCTCAGCAAGGGCGACGCCTACGACACCCAGCTGCACGACCTGGCCGTGCGCGGGGTCGACCTCGGCGAGGCCGTGCGCGCCATCACCGCGTACGACATCCGCTGGGCCGCCGACGTGCTGCGCCCGGTCTACGACACCACCGCCGGCGTCGACGGCCGCGTGTCCCTGGAGGTGGACCCGCGGCTGGCCCGCGACAGCGACAAGACCGTGGCCGAGGCGCGGGCGCTGTGGTGGCTGGTCGACCGGCCCAACCTGTTCATCAAGATCCCGGCGACGGTCCAAGGACTGCCCGCGATCACGCAGGCGCTCGCCGAGGGCATCAGCGTCAACGTCACGCTGATCTTCTCGCTGGAGCGCTACCGCGCGGTCATGGACGCCTGGCTGGCCGGCCTGGAGGCCGCTCAGGCCAAGGGCCTCAACCTGGGCACGATCGAGTCGGTGGCGTCGTTCTTCGTCAGCCGGGTCGACACCGAGATCGACAAGCGGCTCGACCAGCTCGGCCGGCCGGAGCTCAAGGGGAAGGCCGGCGTGGCCAACGCGCGCCTGGCCTACGCGGCGTTCGAGGAAGTGATGAACTCCGAGCGCTGGCAGCGGCTGCGCGCCGCCGGTGCCCGCCCGCAGCGCCCGCTGTGGGCCTCGACCGGCGTCAAGAACCCCGACTACTCGCCCACGATGTACGTCGACCAGCTCGTCGCCCCCGGCACCGTCAACACGATGCCGGAGAAGACGGTCGACGCGACGGCCGCCGGCGCCAACATCACCGGTGACACCGTGCGCCCCTTCTACGAGGACGCGTGGAACACCATGGCGGCGCTCAAGGAGGCCGGCGTCGACTACGACGACGTCGTCAACGTGCTGGAGGACGAGGGCGTCGAGAAGTTCGAGGCGTCCTGGAACGAACTCCTCGAGAGCGTCAGCAAGAACCTGGCCCGCTGATGACCGTCTCGTACCGCGAGGAGGGGGTGGCCGGCGCCGCCTCCTCCGCCGCGGGGCGGCTCGTCGCCGACGGCGTGCCCGCGCGGCTCGCCGCCGGCGATCCCACGCTGTGGGGCAGCGACGCGGAGGCGGGGGCGGCCGTCCGGCTGGGCTGGCTCACCCTGCCCCGCACCTCGCGCGAGCTGCTGCCCGAGCTCGGCAAGCTGGCCGAGCGGGCGCGCGCCGAGCGCCTGACCAACGTGGTGCTGGCCGGGATGGGCGGCTCGTCGCTGGCGGCCGAGGTGATCTGCGCGAGCGCCGACGTGCCGCTGACCGTCCTCGACACCACCGACCCGGGTCAGGTACGCCGGGCGCTGGCGGAGCCGCTGGAGGCCACGATCGTGATCGTGGCCAGCAAGAGCGGCTCCACGGTCGAGACCGACAGTCACCTGCGTGTCTACGAGGAGCTCTTCCGCCAGGCCGGCATCGACCCGGCCGACCGCATCGTGGTCGTCACCGACCCGGGCTCACCGCTGGAGCAGGCGGCCGTGGACGCCGGCTACCGCCTGGTCCCGGCCGTGCCCGACGTGGGCGGCCGCTACTCGGCGCTGTCGGCCTTCGGCCTGGTGCCCAGCGCGCTGGCCGGGGCCGACGTCGAACGGCTGCTCGACGAGGCCGACGAGGTGCTGCCGCTGCTCTCGCTCGACACCGGCAACCCGGGGCTCGACCTGGGCGCGGCGCTCGGCGGGGCGGCGCTCGCCGGGCGCGACAAGCTGATCGTCGACGACCGGCTGTCCGCGATCAGCGGGCTGTCGGACTGGATCGAGCAGCTGGTCGCCGAGTCCACGGGCAAGAACGGCCTGGGCATCCTGCCGGTCGCCGGCGCCGAACCGAACGGCGCCCGTGACGAACTGGTCGTCGGGATCGACTCCGACGACGGCGACGTACGCGTCGACGGGCCGCTCGGCGCGCAGTTCCTCATCTGGGAGTACGCCACGGCCGTGGCCGGGCTGCTGCTGGGGATCGACCCGTTCGACCAGCCGAACGTCGCCGAGTCCAAGGACATCACGGCCGCGCTGCTCGACATGGAGGCGCTGCCGCTGGGCGAGCCGGCGTTCGTCGACGGGCCCGTGGAGGTGTACGGCGCCACCAAGGCCAAGGATCTGCCCGGCGTGCTGAGCGAGCTGCTCGAAGCGGTGCCCGACGACGGCTACCTGGCCGTGATGGCGTATCTGGACCGGCTGTCGGCCTTCGATGTGTTCGTGCCGGAGGGCGCGGACTTCGAGCAGATGACCGACGCGTGGATGGCGGCCGACCCGGCCACGCTGAGGGCGCTGCTGGCGCTGCGCACCGACCGGCCGGTCACCTTCGGGTGGGGACCGCGGTTCCTGCACTCCACCGGCCAATATCACAAGGGCGGCCCGCAGAACGGGGTGTTCCTGCAGATCACCGGCGCCGTGGCCGACGACGTGCGGGTGCCCGGCAGGCCGTACACGCTGGGCGGGCTCGAGCTCGCCCAGGCCCTCGGCGACCTCGGGGCACTGCTGCGGCGCGGCCGGCCGGCCGTACGCCTGCACCTGACCGATCGCGCGGCCGGAGTCGCGCACCTGCTCGCAGCCGCACAGGAGGCTTGAGATGAAAGACCCGGAAACACCCTCGGAGGAGGCCCTCGATTTTGAGGAGACGATCGCGGCGACGGTAGCCACCTCGGCCGCGGCCACCTCCACCACCTTGGAGGTGGCGGCCGCCAACCCGCTGCGCGATCCGCGCGACAAGCGGCTGCCCCGGGTGGCCGGACCGTGTGTGCTGGTGTTGTTCGGCGTGACGGGAGACCTGGCCAAGCGCAAGTTGCTGCCGGCGATCTACGACCTGGGCAACCGAGGGCTGCTGCCGCCCGGTTTCTCGCTGGTCGGGTTCGCCAGGCGTGACTGGAAGGACCAGGACTTCGCCCAGGTGACGCATGACGCCGTCAAGGCGCACGCCAGGACGCCCTTCCGCGAGGAGGTCTGGAAGCAGCTGCGCGAGGGCATCCACTTCGTGCCGGGCGAGTTCTCCGACGACGGGGCGTTCGACGCGCTGGCGATGGCGTTGAAGGAGATCGACGAGACCCGGGGCACCGGCGGCAACTATGCGTTCTATCTCTCCGTGCCGCCGAAGTTCTTCCCCGTGGTGGTGGAGCAGCTCAAGCGGACCGGCGTGTCCCAGGCGCCTCCCGGGTCGTGGCGGCGCGTGGTGATCGAGAAGCCGTTCGGGCACGACCTGAAGTCGGCGCACGAGCTGAACGAGATCACCACCTCGGCCTTCCCGGAGAGCTCGATCTTCAGGATCGACCACTACCTGGGCAAGGAGACCGTCCAGAACATCCTGGCCCTGAGGTTCGCCAACAACCTCTACGAGCCCATCTGGAACCGTGGCTACGTCGACCACGTGCAGATCACCATGGCCGAGGACATCGGCATCGGCGGCCGGGCCGGCTACTACGACGGCATCGGCGCGGCCCGCGACGTGATCCAGAACCACCTGCTCCAGCTGCTGGCCCTGGTGGCGATGGAGGACCCGACGTCCTTCGACGCCTCCGCGCTGCGGCGGGAGAAGGAGAAGGTGCTCAAGGCCGTGCAGCTGCCGTCGGACCTGGCGCTCAACACCGCGCGCGGCCAGTACGACGCGGGCTGGCAGGGCGGCGAGAAGGTCGTCGGCTACCTGCAGGAGGACGGCATCTCCCCCGACTCCACGACCGAGACATACGCGGCCATCAAGCTGGAGATCGCCAACCGGCGCTGGGCGGGCGTGCCGTTCTACCTGCGCACCGGCAAGCGCCTCGGCCGCCGGGTCACCGAGGTGGCCGTGGTGTTCCAGCGGGCGCCGCACCTGCCCTTCAGCAAGGACGACACCGAGATCCTCGGCCAGAACGCGCTGGTCATCAGGGTGCAGCCGGACGAGGGCATCACCGTGCGGTTCGGCTCCAAGGTGCCGGGCACGGCCATGGAGGTGCGTGACGTCTCCATGGACTTCGCCTATGGGGAGTCGTTCCTGGAGTCGTCCCCCGAGGCGTACGAGCGGCTGCTGCTCGACGTGATGATCGGCGATCCGCCGCTCTTCCCGCACCAGCGGGAGGTCGAGCTGTCGTGGAAGATCCTCGACCCGATCGAGGAGTTCTGGGCCACCCAGGGCCAGCCCGAGGGCTACCCGGCCGGTTCGTGGGGGCCGCCGTCCGCCGACGCGATGATGGGCGACGGCCGCGCCTGGAGGAGACTCTGATGACCACCTTCATGCTCACCGACACGACGGCGGGGAAGATCTCCGCGCAGCTGATGCAGCTGCGCCACCAGATGGGCGCGCCCGCGATCGGGATGGTGCTGACGCTGATCGTGGTCTGCGAGGAGCGCGACCAGTACGACTCGCTCCGCGCGGCCAGCGAGGCGGCGCGCGAGCACCCCTCGCGCATCATCGTGGTGATCAACCGCGAGTCCGACGAGGCCAACCGGCTCGACGCGGAGCTGCGCATCGGCGAGTCCACGCCGGGCGAGGTGGTCGTGCTGCGGCTCTACGGCGAGCTGACCGAGCACGCCGACTCGGTGGTCAGCCCGCTGCTGCTGCCCGACACGCCGGTCGTGGCCTGGTGGCCGGGGCTGGCGCCCGAGGTGCTGTCCAAGGACCCGGTCGGGATGCTCGCCCAGCGCCGCATCTCCGACGCCAGGGGCTCGCGCGACGGCGGGGTCGAGTCGCTGGTGACCAGGGCCAAGGGCTACGCGCCCGGTGACACGGACCTGTCCTGGGCCCGGCTGACGCCGTGGCGCAGTCTGCTGGCGGCCGCGTTCGACCAGCCCACGGGCAAGGTGCGCAAGGGCACCGTGGAGGCGTCCCCGGGCAACCCCAGCGCGCCGCTGCTGGCCGCGTGGCTGTCCGAACGTCTCGGCGCGCCGATCAAGGTGGCCGACTCCAACGGGCCCGGCCTGACCGCCGTCCGGCTCACGACGGCCGACGGCATGCTGGCGGTGTGCAGGAGCGACGCCCGGCTGGCGACGCTGTCGCGGCCCGGGCAGCCGGACCGGAACGTGGCCCTGGCCCGGCGGCAGACCGCCGAGCTGCTGTCGGAGGAGCTGCGGCGGCTCGACTCCGACGAGATCTACGGGGCGGCGGTCAAGCGGCTGGCCCGCTCGTACAAGTCCTGACGCCTCCTTCCACCGGTCGTGGCGGCCTCTCGTACGAGGGGGCGCACGGCCGGTGGCCGCAGATCGTGAAAGAGCGATAGTGAAAGAGTGAGTACGTGAGCGTTCCCAATGTGGTCGTCCATCGTGACGGCGACGTCCTGGCCAAGGCCGTGGCGGCGCGGATCATCACCCGGCTGGTCGATGTGCAGTCGGCCAAGGGGTCGGCGTCGCTGGTCCTGACCGGCGGCACGGTCGGCCACGCGACGCTGGCCGCGATCGCCGCCACGCCGGCGCGCGACGCGGTCGACTGGCGCCACCTCGACATCTGGTGGGGCGACGAGCGCTTTCTGCCGACCGGCGACCCCGAGCGCAACGAGACGGGCGCCCGCAAGGCCCTCCTCGACCACGTCGACCTCGATCCCGACCGGGTGCACGTCATGGCCGGGCCCGACTCGGGGATGTCGGCGGAGGAGTCGGCCGAGGCCTACGCGGCCGAGCTGCGCAAGGCGGCCCGGCCGGAGGACCACGGCCCGGTGCCCGGCTTCGACGTGATGCTGCTCGGCATCGGGCCCGACGCGCACGTGGCGTCGCTGTTCCCCGGGATGCCCGCTTTGTACGACACGCGGCCCGTCGTGGCCGTCCACGGCGCGCCCAAACCGCCGCCCACGCGCATCTCCCTGACGCTGCCGGCCATCCAGGCCTCGCGCGAGGTGTGGGTGGTGGCGGCGGGCGAGGAGAAGTCGGGCGCCGTCCGCCTGGCGCTGTCCGACTCCGGGCCCGTGCAGGTGCCCGCGGCCGGGGCCAGGGGCCGGGTGCGGACGCTGTTCCTGCTCGACCGGACCGCCGCCGCCAAGCTCCCGCCGGGGCTGGGCCGCATCGCCTCTCCCTGAGCTTCCGTAGCGCCCTCAGCCGGATCCTTTCGTGAGGTCCTCAGCCGGTTCTTGCGTGAGGTCCTCAGCCGGTCAGTGAGTCGATCTCGGCCAGCAGGGCCTGCTTGCGCGCCGGCGGCAGGAAGGACGCGTGCACGCCGTTGCGGGCGAGCCGGGCCAGCTCCGGCTCGCCGAGGCCGAAGACGTGCGCGGCGACGCGGTACTCACCGGCCAGGGTGGTGGCGAACATGGGCGGGTCGTCGCTGTTCAGCGTGACGAACAGCCCCTCCTCCAGCAGCCTGGGCAGCGGGTGCTCCTCGATGCGGGCCACCTGTCCCGTACGGAGGTTGGAGGTCGGGCAGACGTCCAGCGGCAGCTGCGTTTCGCGCAGGTGGGCCACCAGGCGCGGGTCCTCCAGGCAGGAGATGCCGTGCCCGATGCGCTCGGCGCCCAGCCCCTCGATGACCTCCCACATGGTCTCGGGACCGGTCATCTCGCCGCCGTGCGGCACGCTGTGCAGCCCCGCCGCCCGCGCCGCCGCGAACGCGTCGCGGAAGGCGTCACGGTACGGTGTCCGGCTCTGCTCGATCCCGCCCAGGCCGAAACCTACCAATGCTGCGGGAGGTTCTTCCAAGGCGTGCGCGAGCGTGACCTTGGCCGCCTCCTCGCCGAACTCCCCCGGAATGTCGAAGATGTAGGCCATCTCCACCCCGTGGTCGGTCTGCGACCGGCGGGCGGCCAGGTCGAGCGCCTCGGTGACCTCGCGCATGGGCATCCCGACGATGCTGTGGGCGTACGGGGTGACCTGCAGCTCGGCGTAGCGGGCTCCCTGGGCCGCCAGGTCGCGGGCCAGTCCGAGCACGAGGGCGGCGATGTCCTCCGGCTCCCGGACCAGCGCGTTGACGGCCTGGTACACCTGCGCGAAGTGGGGGAAGTCGCGGAAGGCGTAGAACGCGCGCAGCTCCTCCTCGGTGGTGGGGACGGGGCCGCCAGGGTGGCGGCGGGCCAGCTCCAGCACGGTGGGCACGGAGGCGGAGCCGATCAGGTGCACGTGCAGCTCGACCTTGGGCAGCGCGTCGATGAAGTCGTCGATGGGGGTCGTCATGGCGACGACCCTAAGCCCGACATTTCGCCCCAATCCATGCTTTGAGACGAAATTTCACATAAACACGTCAGGTTTGTTGCGCCCAGGCGCGCACCAGCGGCAGCAGGACCTCGTCCACCGATTCCGCGACGAAGGACTCGTCGAACAGCGGCCCGAGGAAGATCATGCGGTGCCAGACCAGCGCCTCCGCCACCCCGAACAGCCGGCCAGGATCCACCGGCCCCGGCAGCTCGCCGCGCTTCCTGGCCCGCTCCAGCAGCGCGTCCACCCCGCCGAGATCCTTGGCCGGCATGTGCTCGCGCAGCGTCCTGGCCAGCTCCTGGTGCGAGACCAGCGTCGAGGACAGCCCCATGATGAGCCCGTGCTTGCGCTCGACCGCGCCGCACAGGCCGCCGAGCACGCCGGCGAGGTCGCCGCGCAGCGAGCCGGTGTCCGCGGCGGCCGGCGTGTCCATGTCGAACCGGCGGCAGATGACGTCGACCACCAGCTCCGGCTTGCCTGTCCACCGGCGGTAGATGGTCGCCTTGCTGGCCTTGGCCCGCTTGGCGATCTGGTCGACCGACATGCGGTCGTAGCCCATCTCGGACAGCAACTCCAGCGTCGCGTCGAGGATGGCCCGCTCCCGCTCGGGGTCGAGTGGTGGCACGTGCACGTCCCTCAGCTGTAGGCGATCTCGTCGAATCGTACGCCGGTCAGCCGCGTGGACACCTCCCACAGGTCGGCGGCGAGCCGCTCGGAACGGGCCGCCTCCGACGGCGTGAGCAGCTGGGTCTTGGGACCGACGAACTCCCCGCCGTGGATCTCCGGCGAGGTGGCCGCGTAGAGGGAGGACACCGCACCGGCCGCCGCGCTCTTCAGGAACACCCCCAGGAGGGGCTGTAGCGGCCCCACGTTGAAGAAGTTGGTGGCCGTGACACCAGGATGGGTGGCGACGCTGACGAGGTCCACCTGGGCCCGCTGAGCGCGTCGTTGGAGCTCCAGGGTGAAGAGCAGGTTGGCCAGCTTGGACCGGCCGTACGAGCTCATCTTCTTGTAACCGCGCTCCAGGCCCAGGTCGTCGAGGTCCAGCTTGCCCGTCTTGTGCGCCTCGCTGGAGACGTTGACCACCCGCGCGCCGGGCCGGGCCAGCAGCAGGGGAAGCAGCAGTCCGGTGAGCGCGAAGTGGCCCAGGTGGTTGGTGCCGAACTGCATCTCGAAGCCGTCACGGGTCAACTGGCGCGGGATCATGCCGATGCCCGCGTTGTTGACCAGCAGGTCCACCCGATCGACGCCGGCCGCGAAGCTCCTGACCGAGGCGAGGTCGGCCAGGTCCAGCGTGCCGTGCTCGACCTGGGCGCGGGGGACGGCCCGGCGGATCTCCTCGACGGCCGCGCCGCCCTTCGCGGCCGAGCGGGTGGCCACGACGACGCGGGCGCCGTGCCTGGCGAGCTCGAGCGCGGTGGGCAGGCCGATGCCGCTGTTGGCGCCCGTCACGATGGCCGTCTTGCCGCTCAGGTCGGGCATGTCGGCGGGGGTCCAGGTGCTCATCGCCACTCCAGGTGTACGAAACCGTTTCGTACGCCTTAACCTACCGCTCCACGCGGTGCCGCGCGTGCCGCTCCTCCCGCTGGGCGACCTCCAGCCGCTGCGCGCTCTCGGCGAGCCGCTTGCGGGCCTTGGCCAGCTTCCGCTCCAGCCCGGCGACCCGCTCGGCGCGCTCGTCGTGCTCCTGTACGGCCTGCTCCAGGGCGGTGACCCACTCCCGGTGGGCCTCCAGCGCCTCCTGCCGTTCGGCGGCCTTCCTGGCTTCAACCTCCGCCCGCCTCTTCGCCTCCGCCTCTTCTCGCCTCTTGGCCTCCGCGCGCTTCGCCTCCGCGCTCTTGGCCGCCGCGCCTTTCGCCGCCGCGCCCTTCGCCTCCGAGGCCGAGTCGGCCGATGCTGTCGAGTCCGTCGGCTTCTTGGCGGGCTTGCCGCGCGGCGCCGGGGCTGGGGCGAAGCCGCTGTAGCTGAGCGGCTTGGCCAGGCGGCCGTGCCGTACCTCCTCGGCGGCGCCCGCGTCCACGACGGCGGCGTCGAGCGTCTGCTCGGCCTCGGCCGCCGCGGCGGCCGACAGCCCGGCCGCCCGCCTGATCAGCCGGGACAGCCGTCCCGCCAGCTCGCCGCGCCGCCGGGTCAGCTCCGCCAGGGCCTCGGCGTCGTGCCGCTCCCACGCCTCGCGCAGCTCCCGCCCGAGCGCCAGCAGCTCGCCGAGATCGTCCGGGTGCTCGCGGGCCAGCCGGTTCACGGCCGACGCGGAGACCGTGGGTTTGCGCAGTCCGGCGATGTCGCGGGCCAGCCGTACGTCGCCCGCGTCTTTGGCGGCACGGGCCTCGGCCTCGCGCGCGGCGGTGAACTCGGACGGCGGGAGCCCATACAGGCGACCGGCCACCTCGTCAAGATCCACACCTGTCAATTACCCCACATCCGCTGGTTTGTAGCGCATAGTGGAGACACGCCACTCGAACGGAGGCCACCGGTGTTCGAGCGCTTCACTGACCGTGCCCGCCGGGTCGTCGTCCTCGCCCAGGAGGAGGCGCGGACGCTGAACCACGCCCACATCGGCACGGAGCACATCCTGCTCGGCCTCATCCACGAGGGCGAAGGCGTGGCGGGCCTGACACTCGACAGCTTCAACATCGAGCTCGAGAGCGTGCGCGCCTTCGTCACGCGCGAGGTGGGCCAGGGCGACGAGGCGCCGAGCGGGCACATCCCGTTCACCCCGCGCGCCAAGAAGGTCCTGGAGCTCTCGCTGCGCGAGGCGCTGCAGTTGCGCCACAACTACATCGGCACCGAGCACATCCTGCTCGGCGTGATCAGGGAGGGCGAGGGGCTGGCCGCCCAGGCGATCGTGGACGCCGGCGTGGAGCTGGGCGAGCTGCGGCACCGCGTGCTCACCCGGCTCGGCCAGGGGACGAAGGACCGGCCGGCCGAGATGTTCTTCGCCGGCGGTATGGCGCTCGGCGAGCGGCTCACGCAGATCCAGGAGAGCCTCGAACGCATCGAGCGCCACCTGGGCATCCGGCAACCGGACCAGCAGGCGGCGTCCGGCCCCGAACCGGAAGAACAGGGCTCCGAGCCGGACCCGTCGGCAAGGGACTCCACCCCGAGACCGGCAGAACCGGACTCCGGGCCGGACGAGAACGAGCCGGGCGAAGGACGCGGCGAGAGCGCCTCAGGCTGACGCGGCGAGAGCGCCTCAGGCTGACGCCATCGCGCAGACCGGCAGCCTGGCCTCCATCACGCCCGGGTCCTCGGTGTAGCCGAGCGTGGCGCCCAGCGACAGCAGGAGCCGCCGCATCCGTACGTTGTCGGACAGCATCGTGGCCCTGACCTCGGCATAGCCGAGATCGCGCGCCTCGCGCACCAGCGTCCTGGCCAGCGCGGTGCCCAGACCGCGCCCCTGCCAGCGGTCCTCGACCAGGAAGGCCATCTCGGCGATGCCGGGATCGGGGGTGAACATCAGGGACGCCATGGCCACCACCTGGCCGTCGTGCCCGGCGACGATGGAGCGGCCGCGGCTGCGGTCGCAGAGCCGGTCGAACATCCGCGGCGGCAGCTCGGGCATCGAGGTGAAGTAGCGGAACCTGCGCGCCTCGGGCGAGCACCTGTCGTGCAGGTCGCGGACGGCCTCGCGGTAGATGGAGGTGAGCGGCCGGACCGTGACCTCCTCGCCGTCGGCCAGCTTGACCGTGGGCTCGGCGGCGCCCTGCTCGACCGGCGGCTGGGCGAGCCGGACGAAGGAGGCGGCCCGAGCCGCCTCGGTCAGGGTGAAGGGCAGCTCGGCGCGGCGCAGCCGGACGGCGCGCCTGGGTGCGACGGGCACCACGAGCAGGGTCGGGTCGGGAAGCTCACTCACCGCTTCACCATAGATCCACCTGGCATCGTCGGCGCGCAGCAACTCGGCCAGGAACTCCGGCAGCCGCCACGGCATCGACCGCAGCCGGGAGGCCAGCAGCAACGCGCGGGTGGGCTCGTCGGTCAGCTCGTGCGCCGTCGCCGGGACCACCTGGACGCGGCGGCCACCCGCGGCCTCCAGCGCCTCACGCACGGCCTCGGGGGCGGCGGGGATGTCGGCGACGAACTCGTCGACGGTGCCGTCCGCGTCCGACTGGACGCTCAGGCCGAGGATGTTGCCGCCCCTGTCCGCCAGGGCCGCGGCCAGGGAGGCCAGTCGTCCCGGACGCTCGTCCACCGTGGTGCGAATGCGCAAGAATCCCATAGGAAGAGGATGCCGGGGAGGTGTTACCTGGCCGCTAACGTCGTGTTTCGAATGCGAGTTTCGTAGCGAGATGCGGCGTATAGGAGGATACGGCCATGAACGCGCATGTCTCCCTGTCGTCCGGATTCGTGAACGGCGACGTCTCCTTCTGGTACCGCTCCTCCGGCGTCCCCTCCCCTGGTCCGCGCCTCGACGGTGACCTCCAGGCGGACGTGGCGATCGTCGGTGCGGGCTACACGGGGCTGTGGACCGCGTACTACCTCAAGCAGGCCCAGCCGTCGCTGAACGTCGTGGTGCTGGAGAAGGACTTCGCCGGGTTCGGGGCCTCGGGGCGCAACGGCGGCTGGCTGACCGGCGACCTGGCCGGGTCGCATCAGCGCTACGCCAGGACGCACGGGGTGGAGGGGGCGCGCCGGCTGCAGCGTGAGATGTACGCCTCGATCGACGAGGTGATCCAGGTCTGCGAGAAGGAGGGCATCGACGCCGACGTCGTCAAGGGCGGCGTGGTCAACGTGGCCCGCACCCCCTCCCAGGCGGCCCGGCTGCGGGCCTCGGTGTCGGCCGCCCGCGCCTGGGGCATCGAGGAGGCGGACCTGCGGCTGGTCGATCCCGCCGAACGGCTGCGGGTGGCGGGTGCCGTGGCCGCCTCCTGGAGTCCGCACTGCGCGCGGGTCCAGCCCGCCAAGCTGGTACGAGGGCTGGCGCGGGCCGTACGAGAGCTCGGGGTGACCGTCTACGAGCGGACACCCGTCACGGAGATCGCCCCGGGGCTGGCCGTGACGCCCTTCGGGACGGTCCGCGCGCGCCACGTGCTCCGCGCGACCGAGGGGTTCACCTCGCGGCTGAAGGGGCTGCGGCGGCAGTGGCTGCCGATGAACAGCTCGCTGATCGTCACCGAGCCGCTGCCTGCCTCGTTCTGGGAGTCGGTCGGCTGGGCGGGGTCCGAGTTGCTCGGGGACATGGCCCACTACTACATGTACGCGCAACGGACCGCCGACGACCGCATCGCCTTCGGCGGGCGCGGCCGGCCGTACCTGTACGGCTCGCGAGTGGACGCCAGGGGGCACACGCACGAGCAGACGGTCGAGGCGCTCTGGCGGCTGCTGATCGACTTCTTCCCCGCCGCGGCGTCCTCCTCGGTGGCGCACGCGTGGTCAGGGGTGCTGGGGGTGCCGCGCGACTGGTGCTCGACCGTGCACGTGGACCCGGCCACCGGCCTTGGCTGGGCGGGCGGCTACACCGGGCACGGGGTGACGACGGCCAACCTGGCCGGCCGGACGATGCGGGACCTCGTCCTGGGCGAGCGGACGGCGCTGACGGAGCTGCCGTGGGTGGGCCGCCGAGTGCGGGCCTGGGAGCCGGAGCCGCTGCGGTGGCTGGGGGTGCACGCGATGTACCGGTTGTACCGGGTGGCGGACCACCGGGAGCGGTCGATGACGGGCACGTCGGTGCTGGCGCGCATGGCCGACCTCATCACCGGCCACTGAATCACCATCGTCATCGAGATTGGGGAGCACATGAACACGCTCTTTCGAGGGGGACGGGTCTTCACCGCGAAGACCGGCTTCGCCGAGGCCGTGCTGGTCCGCGACGGCGTGATCGCCGCCGTGGGCGACGAGCGGGACCTGGTACGGCTGGCGCCGGGGCACGAGACCGTGGACCTGGACGGGGGTCTGCTGGTGCCCGGGTTCACGGATGCGCACGTGCACCCGGTACAGGCGGGCCTGGAGCGCGCCAAGTGCGACCTATCCGAAATTTACGGACTCGATGCCTACATGGCGAAGATCGCCGACTATGCGGCGAAAAATCCTGAAAAAGAGTGGATTGATGGCGGCGGGTGGGACATGTCGGCCTTCCCGGGTGGGCTGCCGCACCGCGACCAGCTCGCCTTCGCCGACCGGCCCGTCTACCTCATCCAGCGCGACCATCATGCCGCCTGGGTCAACGCCCGCGCCCTGGAGCTGGCCGGCGTCACCGCCGACACCCCCGACCCCGCCGACGGCCGCATCGAACGCGACGCCGACGGCACGCCCAGCGGCGTCCTGCACGAGGGCGCGATGGACCTCGTCGGCCTCCTCACCCCCCGCCCCGCCCCGCGCGACCTGGACCGGGCACTGGAGGAGGCGGAGCGATACCTGTTCTCGCTCGGCATCACCGGCTGGCAGGACGCCATCGTCGGCTCCTACGCGGGCTCGGTGGACCAGCTTCCCACCTACCTGTCGGCGGCCGGCTCCGGCAGGCTGCGGGCCCGCGTGGTGGGCGCGCTGTGGTGGGACCGTACCCGTGGCCTCGACCAGATCGACGACCTGACCGCGCGGCGGGCTTCGGCGGAGGGGCTGGACCGGTTCCGCGCCACCTCCGTGAAGATCATGCAGGACGGCATCACCGAGAACTTCACCGCCGCGACGCTGGAGCCCTACTGCCTCTGCGGCGGCACGGGCCTGTCCTACGTCGAGCCGGACAAGCTCAGGAAGTACGTGGCCGAGCTCGACCGCCTCGGCTTCCAGGCGCACGTCCACGCGATCGGTGAACGGGCCGTACGCGAGGCGCTGGACAGTTTCGAGGGCACCTCGCCCGCCAACCGGCACCACATCGCGCACCTGCAGATCATCGAGCCGTCGGACGTGCCCCGCTTCGCCGCCCTCGGCGTGACGGCCA
Organism: Nonomuraea aurantiaca; assembly: GCF_020215705.1. Classification (GTDB taxonomy): domain Bacteria; phylum Actinomycetota; class Actinomycetes; order Streptosporangiales; family Streptosporangiaceae; genus Nonomuraea; species Nonomuraea aurantiaca. Next base: position 411,272 of record NZ_JAIWNB010000004.1, read on the forward strand.
ACCTGCAGCCGCTCTGGGCGACCCACCACGCGCAGATGGACGAGCTGACGCTGCCGTTCCTGGGCGAGCCGCGCTCCTCGTGGCAGTACCCCTTCGCCGACCTGCTCGCCCACGGGACGAGGTTCTGCGCGGGCAGCGACTGGCCGGTGTCGAGCGCCGACCCGCTGCAGGGCATGCACGTGGCCGTCAACCGTACGGAGCCCGGCAGCTCGGTGCACGCCGACTACCCCACGGCGCAGACGCCGTTCCTGCCAGGCCAGCGCCTCGACCTGGAGACCGCGCTGACGGCGTACACGGCCGGCTCGGCCTGGGTCAACCGCTCCCCCGCCGGGATGATCGAGCCGGGCCGCCCGGCGGACCTCGTCGTCCTGGACCGCGACCCGTTCCTGCTGCCGGAGCGCGACATCTGGACGACCGAGGTGCGCATGACGTTCGTGGACGGCGTCGCCGTCCACGGCGGGTAGGCCCGCGATCCGAACGGCTCGGGTGCGCGATCCGGCGCTACGGAACGCGCACCCTTCCCGCGTACGGTCGCCTCCGACACGAAGTGGAGGCTGACATGGTGATGCGGCGAACGTGGGCCGTCGCGGCGCTCGCCTGCGCGATGACGGTGACCATTCCCGGTCTCGCCCAGGCGACGGCCCAGAGCGGCCGGGACGTAGTGATCACGTCCAGGCGAGGCTGGCAGGACATCGGGATCTATGTGTACGAAGGCGACCGCGTCCGGATCGAGCAGGTGGGCGGCAGCTGGACGGTCGACGACAACTCCTTCCCGTGGGTGGGCGCCGACGGGTACGACTGGGACACCGACTCGCACATCTACCAGGGCTGCAAGATCCACGACGGCTCCCCGTACGGCAGGCTCCTGTCCCGGATCAACGGCGGCTCACGCGCGCTGGGCGCGCACCGGAGCTGGCGGGCCGGCTCCGGTGGCCGGCTGTTCATGAGGATCAACGATCAGAACCGCTGCCTCGGCGACAACGCGGGCGCGCTGATCATCAGGATCTGGCACTAGCCATCAGGTCCGGAGTGTAATGACCGTGTGACGGGGACACACGGCAAGCGCGTGGTCGTCGTGGACGACGACGACATCAGCCGCACCGGCATCGTCGCCATCCTGTCCGGGACACCGGGCGTGGAGGTGGTCGCGGGACTCGGCCACCGGGCGGCGGCCGGCTGGTCGTACGAGGGCGTCGACGTCGTGCTGGTGGACGCCGCCGACGAGCGGAACCCCGACGACCACTTCCCCGGCGTGGCGGTCGTCGAGGCCGTCCGCCGGGTCCGGAGCCGTCAGCAGACCACGGTCATCGTGCTCACCGGCCACCTTTCGACGGCGCGGTCCGGCGGCGCATGCGGGAGGCCAGGGCCGACTACTTCTACCATCGCAGCCAGCTCGGCGACGCGGCCCGCCTGCGCGCCGCCATACTCGAACCGTCGGGGGGTGTGCCCGGCCCCGCCGACCCCGAGGAGGAGATCAGGCTCGGCGTCTCCGCCGCCAGCCGGGTCAACGCGGCCGTGGCGCACGCGCTGGCGGAGCACCTGCCGGAACGGCTGGGCGAGCGGGCCAGCCCGCGGTCGCGGGCCTGGATCCGGTTACGGGAGCGGTTCAACCGGCAGGCCCGGCTCGCGCCGACGACCTCCGACGGCCGTGCTCCGGACCGCACCCAGTCACTCCCGTCACTGCCACAGAACCTCATCCCGTGAAACCCGGTCGGCTCTAAGGACGGCCAAGGCCACGAACAGCGAAGGGCCCCGGCACAGCGTGCCGGGGCCCTTCTGAGATAACAAGGTCCTACCAGGGAGACTTGTTGTTGCGGAGACGCTCCAGCGCTTCCTCGAGGATCGCCTTGCCGTCCTTGTCGCTCCTGCGCTCCTTCACATAAGCCAGGTGCGTCTTGTACGGCTCGTTCCGGGGCGGAGCAGGCGGCGCCTGCTCGTCCTGGCCGGCCGGGAGGCCGCAGCGTGGGCAATCCCACATCTCGGGCACCGCCGCATCGCTGGCGAAGCTGGGCCGCGTCTCATGCATGTTGGCGCACCAGAACGAGACCCGCACTCTCGGAGCTGCCTCGCCGCGCTCGGCCTCCCCCATCGGGCCGGCGCCGACACGGCTGCCACGGATCGCGTTGCCACTACCCACGGATGAACTCCTCGCTCGATCGCCCCGTGACACACGGGGGGAGAATCACTGTCACGCGTCAATCTGACTCAGGGCCGCAGAAGCAGACCCAGAGCGATGATGCAGACGAACCAGACGGTGCCCGTGATCACGGTCAACCGGTCGAGGTTACGCTCCACCACCGAGGAACCACCGAAGTTCGACGAGAAACCGCCGCCGAACATGTCAGACAGGCCACCACCCTTGCCCTTGTGGAGCAGGACGAGCAGGATCATGAGACAGCTCGCCAGGATGAGGGCGATGGAGATTCCGATTTCCACGGTATGCCTAGTCCTTCAATGCTCTGTCACGCGTGACGATTCAAACTTGCTTCTAGAGGGTACGGCTTGTTGTCAAGTCGCACCCCCGGAACGACTCAGTTAGCCAGACATATCGGAGAAACGGCAGATCTTAACGAACTCCCCGGCATCGATGCTGGCACCGCCCACGAGCGCGCCGTCGATATCGGATTGAGCCATGATCCCAGCGATGTTGCCTGACTTGACCGACCCTCCGTAAAGGATACGTACTGCGGAGGCCACTTCGGGGTCGTACAGCTCAGCGAGTCTGCCTCGCAGTGCCGCACAGACCTCCTGGGCGTCCTCGGGAGTGGCCACCTCGCCGGTGCCGATCGCCCACACCGGCTCGTAGGCCACTACCATCGATTGTGCCTGCTCAGCGGAGACTTTGCGCAGTCCGCCGTCCAGCTGACTCAGGCAATGTGAAACCTGTTCGCCCGCCTGGCGCACGGGCAGGCCCTCGCCGACGCACAGGATCGGCGTGAGCGAGTGGCGGAACGCGGCGTGCACCTTGGCGTTGACCAGGTCGTCGTCCTCGCCGTGATACTGCCGCCGCTCCGAGTGGCCGGCCAGGACGAACGTGCAGCTCAGCTTGGCCAGCATCGCGCCCGATATCTCGCCGGTGTAGGCGCCCGCCTCGTGCTGGGACAGGTCCTGCGCGCCGTAGACGATGCGCAGCTTGTCGCCGTCGACGAGCGTCTGGACACTGCGCAGGTCGGTGAACGGCGGCAGGACGGCTATCTCCGCCTTGTCGAAGTCCTTGTCGGTGAACGCGAAGGCGAGCTTCTGGACCAGCGCGATGGCCTCAAGGTGGTTGAGGTTCATCTTCCAGTTGCCGGCGAAAAGCGGCTTTCTCACGGTCAGTCCTCCAGGGCGGCGAGTCCGGGCAGAGTCTTGCCCTCGAGATATTCCAGGCTCGCCCCACCACCGGTGGAAATGTGCGAGAAGCCGTCTTCTGGCAGGCCGAACTTCCGTACGGCCGCCGCCGAGTCGCCACCGCCGACCACCGTCAGGGCGTCGGCCCCGATCAGCGCCTCGGCCACGGCCCGGGTGCCGCCGGAGAAGGCGTCGAACTCGAAGACGCCCATGGGGCCGTTCCAGAAGATGGTCTTGGCGTCGGCCAGCTTGCCCGCGAACAGCTCACGGGTCTTCGGACCGATGTCGAGCCCCTCGCGGTCGGCCGGGATCGCCGTGGCCTCGACCACGTCGTGCGGCGCGTCCTCGGCGAAGCCGGTCGCGGCCAACACGTCGACGGGCAGCACGAGGTCGACGCCGCGCTCGGCGGCCTCGTTGAGGAAGCCGCGCACCTGGTCGAGCTGGTCCTCCTGGAGCAGCGACTTGCCGACCTCATAGCCCTGGGCCTTGAGGAAGGTGTAGGCCATGCCGCCGCCGATCAGCAGCCGGTCGACCTTGGCCAGCAGGTTGGCGATGACGCCGAGCTTGTCGGAGACCTTGGCGCCGCCCAGCACCACCACGTAGGGACGCTCGGTGTCCTCGGTGAGCCTCCTGAGCACCTCCAGCTCGGCCACGATGAGCTTGCCCGCCGCGTGCGGCAGCAGCCGGGGCACGTCGTAGACGCTGGCGTGCTTGCGGTGGACCGCGCCGAAGCCGTCGCCGACGTAGAGCTCGGCGAGCCCCGCCAGCTTCTCGGCGAACGCGCCGCGCTCGGCCTCGTCCTTGGACTCCTCGCCCGCCTCGAACCGGAGGTTCTCCAGCAGGGCGATCTGGCCCTCCTCCAGCGCGTCGGCGACGCCCTGGGCGCTGTCACCGACCACGTCGGTGGCGAAGGCCACGTCGTCGCCGAGCAGCTCGGAAAGGCGCTCGGCGACCGGCTTCAGCGAGAGGGCGGGGTTGGGCCGCCCCTTGGGGCGACCCAGATGAGCGCAGACGACGACCTTCGCGCCCGCGCCGGTCAGCGCCTTGATCGTCGGTACTGACGCGCGGATGCGGCCGTCGTCGGTGATCGTCTCACCGTCGAGGGGGACGTTGAGGTCGGCGCGCACGAGCACGCGCCGACCCTTCACATCGAGATCGTCGAGCGTACGCATCAGAGGTCCGCGCCCACCAACTGGATGAGGTCGACGAGGCGGTTGGAGAAGCCCCACTCGTTGTCGTACCAGCCGACGACCTTGACCTGGTTGCCGATGACCTTGGTCAGGCCGGCGTCGAAGATGCAGGAGGCCGGGTCGGTGACGATGTCGCTGGAGACGATCTCGTCCTCGGTGTAGCTGAGCACGCCCTTGAGCGCCCCCTCGGCGGCGGCCTTGTACGCGGCGTTGACCTCTTCGACGGTCACGTCACGGGAGACCTCGACGGTCAGGTCGGTGGCCGAGCCCGTGGGGATCGGCACGCGCATCGCGAACCCGTCGAGCTTGCCCTTGAGCTCGGGCAGCACCAGGCCGATGGCCTTGGCCGCACCGGTCGAGGTGGGCACCACGTTGACGGCGGCGGCGCGGGCGCGGCGCAGGTCCTTGTGCGGGCCGTCCTGCAGGTTCTGGTCCTGCGTGTAGGCGTGGATGGTGGTCATCAGGCCCTTCTCGATGGTGAAGGCGTCGTTCAGGACCTTCGCCAGCGGAGCCAGGCAGTTGGTGGTGCAGGAAGCGTTGGAGATGATCGTGTGCTTGGCGGCGTCATAGGTGTTGTCGTTGACACCCATCACGATGGTGACGTCCTCGTTCTTCGCCGGGGCGGAGATGATGACCTTCTTGGCGCCGTTGTCGGCGTGCACCTTGGCCTTGGCCGCGTCGGTGAACAGGCCGGTCGACTCCAGCACCACGTCGACGCCGAGGTCGCCCCACGGCAGCTTGGCCGGGTCGCGCTCCTCGAAGACCTTGATCGTCTTGCCGTCGACGGTGATCTCGTCGCCGGAGACCTTCACCTCGTACGGCAGGCGGCCGAGGATGCTGTCGTACTTCAGCAGGTGGGCGAGCGTCGCGTTGTCGGTCAGGTCATTGACCGCAACGATCTCGATGTCCTTGCCACTGGCGGCTACCGCACGCCAGAAGTTGCGACCGATGCGGCCGAAGCCGTTGACGCCTACGCGGATGCTCACGGGAACCGATCTCCTCGTACGTGATGGCGAGCTGAAAACCTCAATGACAAACCCTATCGGAACCAAATTGGTTTAGACCACTTGACTCCCCTTACGGCGAATCCGCGATCCGGAGGCGTAATTTGCGAGCTTCGAGTAAAGTGCCCGACTCATCGGAGTAAGTTCCGGCATTCTCTGGGGGCTGAGATGTCACAACCTAGGTCCGGCCTGCTGTCTGGCCTGGTCGTGGGTTTCGTAGCCACGCTCATCTGCGCCATCGCGCAAGCGGCGGCACTCCTCTACGGAGACCGCTTCATCCCGGCTGCCTTCCTGACCGCCGGCGACGGCCTCTGGGCCATGACCACGATCGCCTTCGCCGCGGCGCTCCTCCTGTCCCTCCTGGTATGTCTGTTCAGGCCGGGCAGCCGGCTCCTGCCGTGGTGGTCGGCGCTCTGCGCGGTGGCGGCGGTGGCCCTGGGGTGGGCCACCGCCCGCGCGGCGAGCACTGGCGGCCGGCCCGACCTGAGCCTCGACCGCCTCGTGACCAACTTCCCGGCCGAGCTGACCAGTCTCTGGCCCTCGCTGAAGGACTCGTGGGAGCCCTGGCTCCCGCTGGCGGTGGCGGCCTTGACGGCCTATTTCCTCGTACGGGTACGGGTAGGCCGCGTACGAGCCCGCCGAGCCTCCCTCACCCCACCGGAGGACGACCCGACCCCGGCCGAACCGGAATACCGGGCCCCCTTCGAACCCCTGCAAAGCCCCACCAACCCCTCACGCCCCACGGGCGACCTCTTCACGCCGAGAGACTCGGGCCGCGCCTGAGTCGGCTCACCGGCCCGATCCACGGAGACCGGCCAAGCATGCGCACGTCACGGCGGGAAGTCCCCCCACCGGAGGAGCGTTCCCCTGGACAGGGCCCAGCCCACGACGGCGATCGGCGCCCACCGTGCCGTGCCGTAACGCATGAACCGCCTTGACGGAAGGACACGCACGGCAGAGCACCACGGAGAGAACCCCGCTCGGGAAGCCCAGAACCCTCAGAACAGTCCTGCCGCGAAGACCCTCCCGCAACGCACCCAGTCGCATACCCGCACTCACCTGCCGACAGACACCGATCCGCCGCCCGCACAGAGAACGCCGCACCGGCCCACCGCACCGCGCGGAGGCCGCGCGGAGAAGCGCCCCTCACTGGGCGAGCATGTCCACGGTGAGGTTGGCCTCGGTGTTGGGGATGCCCAGGTCGGTGGCGCGTTTGTCGGCCATCGCCAGCAGTCGCCGGATGCGTCCGGCGATCGCGTCCTTCGTCAGCGGCGGATCGGCGATCTGCCCCAGCTCCTCCAGGGACGCCTGCTTGTGCTCCACCCGCAGCCGCCCCGCGATCACCAGGTGGTCGGGCGCCTCGTCGCCCAGGATCTCCAGCGCCCGCTGCACCCGCGCCCCCGCCGCCACCGCGGCCCGCGCCGAGCGGCGCAGGTTGGCGTCGTCGAAGTTGGCGAGCCGGTTGGCCGTGGCCCGCACCTCGCGGCGCATCCGGCGTTCTTCCCAGGCCAGCACGCTGTCGTGCGCGCCGAGCCGCGTCAGCAGCGCGCTGATGGCGTCGCCGTCGCGCACCACCACCCGGTCGACGCCCCGCACCTCCCGCGCCTTGGCGTGGATCTTGAGCCGCCGCGCCGACCCCACCAGCGCCAGCGCCGCCTCGGGCCCCGGGCAGGTGACCTCCAGCGACATGGAGCGCCCCGGCTCGGTCAGCGAGCCGTGCGCCAGGAACGCCCCGCGCCACGCGGCCTCGGCGTCGCAAGCGGCCCCCGCCACCACCTGACGAGGCAGGCCGCGGACCGGGCGCCCGTGGTTGTCGATGAGACCCGTCTGCCGGGCCAGCGCCTCGCCGTCGCGGTAGACGCGCACGACATAGCGTGAGCCCTTGCGCAGCCCGGCGGGTGCCAGCACGAGCACTTCGGCCTTGTGACCGAACACCTCCCCGATGTCCTTGATCAGCCGCCGTGCGGTGGCGTTGGTGTCGAGCTCCGCCTCGATCACGATGCGCCCGCCCACCAGGTGCAGCCCGCTGGCGAACCGCAACAGCGTCGACACCTCCGCCTTCCGGCAGCAAGGCTTCAGCACTGGCAGGCGGCTCAGCTCGTCCTTCACCACACCCGTCATCGCCATAAGCGTTAGTCCTCCCCCATTCAGACCGGCTCTCAGCAGTGTCTCGCACCTTTGCGCCGCGCCGACCAGGATCAACGCTTCTGGAGGAAAATCTCGTCCAGGACGGAGGCAAGACGTCGTGAGTCATGCCGGGGGGAGCCGTCGGCGGCCGCGACGTCGGCCATGACGAGCCGCCCGCCGAGCGCGGTGGCGGCCTTCTCCAGAGCGTCGCGGTCGTCGACCACGCCGGTGTCGGCGAGCACGACGTCGACGCGCAGGCCGGGCGCGTGCTGCCGGAGCACCTCCAGGTGCTGCTGGGGTGAGAAGTCGTCGGTCTCGCCGGGCTGCGGCGCCAGGTTGAGCGTGACCAGCCGCTGGGCCTTCGACTCGTGCAGCGCCCGAGCCAGCTCGGGCACCTTGAGATGCGGTAACACGCTGGTGAACCACGACCCGGGCCCGAACACCAGCCAGTCGGCCTCCAGCACGGCGCGTACGGCCTCGGGCCGCGCCGGCGGGTCCTCCGGCACCAGCGAGATGGCCTGCACCCGGCCGGGGGTCAGCGCGCAGGCCACCTGCCCGCGTACGGTCGAGGTGACGCCGTCGAGCTCCACCTCGGCCACGATGTCCAGCGGCACCGACGCCATCGGCAGCACCCTGCCGTGGGCGCCGAGCAGCCGGCCCACCCAGTCGAGCCCCGCCACGGGGTCGCCGAGCAGCTCCCACAGCGCCACGATGAGCAGGTTGCCGACGGCGTGGCCGTGCAGGTCGCCCTCACTGCGGAAGCGGTGCTGGACGACCTCGCTCCAGGTGCTCCCCCACTCGTCGTCGCCGCAGAGCGCGGCGAGCGCCATGCGCAGGTCACCGGGAGGGAGTACGCCCAGCTCGCGCCTGAGCCGCCCGCTGGAGCCGCCGTCGTCGGCGACCGTCACCACCGCGGTCAGCTCGCCCACCACGCCGCGCAGCGCCGACAGCGAGGCATAGAGCCCATGCCCCCCGCCCAGCGCCACCACCCGCGGCCGGTCATCCGGCACCGCGCCGCCTGCGACCCCGTCACTCAGCGCCGCCTCGCCTATGACCGCCTCACCCGACTCCGCCCGAGCTGCGACCGCCGCACCGGCTACGGCCGCCTCACCCGGCGCCGCCTCCGCTACGACCCCGTCGTCCGGCGCAGCAGCGCCCATGACCGCGTCAGCCTGGTCTTGGCCCTCATCGGTCACTCCCGCCCCACATCCCGGTGGCTGACCTGGACTTCCATGCCGCGGTCACGCAGGCGGCCGGCGACCTGCTCGGCCATCGCCACGCTGCGGTGCTTGCCACCCGTACAGCCCACCGCCAGCGTGGCGTAGCTCTTGCCCTCGCGCGCGTAACCGGCGGCGATCACCTGCAGGACCTCCTCGTACGCGTCGAGGAACTCCTTGGCTCCCGGCTGGCCGAGCACGTAGTCGCGCACCGGCGCGTCGAGCCCGTTCATCGGCCGCAGATCCGGCACCCAGTGCGGGTTGGGCAGGAACCGGCAGTCGACCACGAGGTCGGCGTCGACCGGCAGGCCGTACTTGAAGCCGAACGAGACCACGTTGAGCCGCAGCCCCGGCCGGTCGTCACCGCCGAAGAAGTTGACGATCTTGTTGCGCAGCTCGTGCACGTTGAGCGAGGAGGTGTCGATCACCAGGTCGGCGTTGGCCCGCACCTCGCGCAGGATGCCGCGCTCGCGGGCGATGCCGTCGACGAGCCGGCCCTCGCCCTGGAGCGGGTGGGGTCTGCGTACGTTCTCGAACCTGCGCACCAGCCCTTCGTCGCTGGCCTCCAGGAAGACCACGCGCACCCGCACACCGCGGCCCTCGAGCTCTTCGATGGCGGCGTTGAGGTCGCTGGTGAAGGCCAGGCTGCGCACGTCGACGACGGCGGCCACCTTGTCGGCGGCCAGCTTGACCTTGCCCGCCTCCTCCGCCATGGCGAACAGCAGCCCCGGCGGCAGGTTGTCGATGACGAACCAGCCCAGGTCTTCCAACGCCTTGGCCGCGGTGCTGCGGCCCGCGCCTGACATGCCGGTGACGATGACGAACGCCGGCTCGGTGTTCATTGCCTCACTCCGTTCGGCGGGCTCACTGTCCCTCCCCCTTCAGCGTCGACGCGATCACCTCGGCGATGGCCGGGCCGATGCCGGGGACCTCGCACATCTCGGCGGCGGTGGCCTCGCGCAGCTTCTTCACGGAGCCGAAGTGTTTGAGCAGCGCCTGCCTGCGCGCCGGTCCGAGGCCGGGCACGGTGTCGAGCGCGCTCTCCTTCACGGTCTTGGACCTCTTAGCACGATGGTAGGTGATGGCGAACCTGTGTGCCTCGTCCCGCACGCGTTGCAGCAGGTAGAGGCCCTCACTGGAGCGCGGCAGGATCACCGGCTGATCGTCGCCGGGCAGCCACACCTCTTCGAGCCGCTTGGCCAGGCCGCACACGGCGACGTCATCGATGCCGAGCTCGTCGAGCGCCCGCTGGGCGGCGGCCGCCTGAGGGCCCGCGCCGTCGACCACGACCAGGTTGGGCGGGTAGGCGAACTTGCGCGGCTTTCCGGTCTCCGGATCGATGGGCCCGTTGGGTCCGTCGGCGTCGTCGTCGGCCGCCAGCTCCCCGGTGGCCGAGCGCTCCTCCAGGTAGCGCCGGAAGCGCCGCTGGATGACCTCGTAGATGGAGGCGACGTCGCCTTCCTTGGTCCTGACGGCGAAGCGGCGGTATTCGCTCTTGCGGGCCAGGCCGTCCTCGAAGACCACCATCGACGCCACGACGTTCTCGCCCTGCAGGTGGGAGACGTCGTAGCACTCGACGCGCAGCGGCACCTGGTCGAGGTCGAGCGCGTCGGCGATCTCCTGCAGCGCCTTGCTGCGGGTGGTCAGGTCGCCGGCCCGGCGGATCTTGTGCTGGGCGAGCGACTCCTTCGCGTTGCGCTCGACGGTCTCCATCAGCGACTTCTTGTCGCCGCGCTGCGGCACCCGGACCTCGACCCGGGCGCGGCGCTGCTCCGACAGCAGCTCGGTGATCGCCTCGTTGTCGGGCGGGAGCACGGGGACCAGGACCTCGCGGGGCATCGACTCGGCGCCCGCCTCGCCGTACATCTGCAGCAGGAACTGCTCGACCAGCTCACCCGGCGAGCTCTCCTCGACCTTGTCGACCACCCAGCCGCGCTGGCCGCGGATGCGGCCGCCACGCACGTAGAAGACCTGGACGGCGGCTTCGAGGGGATCTTCGGCCAGCGCGATCACGTCGGCGTCGGTGCCCTCGCCGAGGACGACGGCCTGCTTCTCGAGCGCGCGCTGCAGCGCCTGGATGTCATCGCGGAGCCTGGCGGCCCGCTCGTATTCCTGCGCCGCGGCGGCCTCGCGCATGTCGCGCTCCAGCCGCTTGATGAAGCGGCCGGTGTTGCCGGCCATGAAGTCGCAGAAGTCTTCGGCCAGGGCCAGGTGCTCGTCCGGGGTGACCCGGCCCACACACGGCGCCGAGCACTTGTCGATGTAGCCGAGCAGGCACGGCCGGCCGATCTGCCCGGCCCGCTTGAACACCCCCGCGCTGCACGTGCGGACGGGAAAGACGCGCAGCAGTAGATCGACGGTCTCGCGGATGGCCCAGGCGTGCGAGTAGGGGCCGAAGTAACGGGTGCCCTTGCGCTTGGCGCCCCGCATGACCTGCACACGCGGGAAGTCCTCGCCCATGGTGACGGCGAGGTAGGGGTAGGACTTGTCGTCGCGGTATTTGACGTTGAAGCGGGGGTCGAACTCCTTGATCCAGGAGTATTCGAGCTGCAGCGCCTCGACCTCGGTGCCGACCACCGTCCAGTCGACGTCGGCGGCGGTGGTGAGCATGGTCTGGGTGCGCGGATGCAGCGCGGAGAAGTCGGCGAAGTAGGAGTTGAGCCGCTGCCGCAGGCTCTTGGCCTTGCCGACGTAGATCACCCGGCCATGCGCGTCCCTGAACCGGTAGACCCCCGGAGAGTCGGGAATGGAGCCCGACTGGGGGCGGAAACTCAGGGGACTGCGCGCTGATCTCGCCACGTTCAAAGAGTAACGGGCCACACCGACAAGGTGGCCCGCCGTACCAGGCGTCCTGGCACGGCGGGCATGCGCCTAGGCGAGCGTGATCTGGTCTCCCTCAACCTTGATCTGCTTCTCGGGAAGCGGCTTCTTGGCCGGTCCGGCGGTGACGGATCCGTCGTCGATCTTGAACTTGCTGCCGTGGCACGGGCAGTCGATCATCCCGTTCGCGACGCCGCCGACCGTACAGCCCTGGTGGGTGCAGATCGCGCTGAACGCCTTGAACTCGCCCGACTTGGGCTGCACCACCACCACCTTCTGCTCCTTGAAGACCGTCCCCCCACCGACGGGGATGTCGGAGGTCTTCGCCAATGCGCCACCCGCGGCCGCCGGAGCACTCGACTGCGTCGTGGCGGTCGAGGTCTGCGCGCCGCTCGCGGCGTCGTTACTGCCACACGCGGTCAGCGCCAGTGTCAGGCCACCCGCGCCCACACCGGCGATCATCGCTCTGCGACTCTGAAAGTCATCTCCCATGAGCTCACCCAACCGCACACAGGTGAGAAATTCATGAGGACCCGCTAGGCGAGCGTGATCTTGCCGTCGCTGACCTTGATCTTCTTCTCCGCGAGCGGCTTGGAAGCCGGGCCACCTGCGACGGAACCGTCCGAGATCTTGAACTTGCTCCCGTGGCACGGGCAGTTGATGGTGCCGTCAGCGACCTCGTCGACCGTGCATCCCTGATGGGTGCAGATCGCCGTGAACGCCTTGAACTCCCCCTCCGTCGGCTGGGTGACGACCACCTTCTGGCTCTCGAAGACCTTCCCGCCCCCGCTGGGGATGTCGCCGGTTTCGGCGAGCGCCTTGCCGGCGGCTTTCTTCTTCTTCGGGGCCGCGGACGACGGCTCGTCGGCCGGGGGTGCCTCACTCGGTTGGGCCGTCGGCGAGCCGTAGCTCGCACAAGCGGTCATCACCACTGCGAGCCCGGCGCCTCCGGCCCCGAGCACCACCGCCCGGCGCGTCGTTTCGGTCATGGTGCGTCCTCCCAGGTCTAGTTCTCACTTCAGGTACGGCCAGCGCCCTCGCGCCGGTTCAGCGTGCCGTACGCCAATCCTGGGAACCACGCAGAATTACCTGTTCACGCCACCACGACGCCGTCACCCACGACCTTGATCTGATAGGCCACGAGCGGCGCGGTCGCCGGGCCCTTGAGCGCCTTGCCGCTGTCGGCGGCGAACTCGCTGCCGTGGCACCCGCACGTGATCACGTTCTCCTCGGGCGAGCCGACGGTGCAGCCTTTGTGCGTGCAGACCGCGCTGAAGGCCTTGAAGACGCCCTTCGCCGGCTGGGTGACCACGATCTTGTACTTCTCCACCAGGACGCCCCCGCCCACGGGAACGTCCGCGGTCTTGGCGAGCTCCTGCCCCTTGATCCCGGCCGGCTCCACGCTGGCGCCGCCGCCGCACCCCGCGACCGCGAGACCGCACGCCGCCAGTCCGGCCGCGCCCAGCGCCTCGCGACGCCCGATTCCGGGCATGGCGCTGCCCAGCTCCGTAATCCCCATGGTGCCGACCCTTCCCCGTGGCCACTGACCCCCTGCAGGCCAGGCCGCTATCGTCGGGTCAACTTTATTGCCGGCACCCCTCGGTCCCCCCTCCGGGTCATCCGGCGAGGCCGCGGATCCCGAGCCACCGAGCATCTCCCGACGTAGACCCCGCGGTCCCGCCCGGCCGCTGACACCCGGCCGTTAAACGCCCGCCCGGCACCCTATGACGCCCTTTCAAGGATCCGCGTGCCCTCAGCCCCGGCCACTACCTGGCCGCGCCCCGACGGTGCCGACGGACACGGCCGGTCCCAGGGGGTTCTGTACGGCGGCCACCCGCCGCACAGAAAGGCCCCTTCAGAAGAACAACCTCAGAGCGAAAGGATCTTGCGTAGGAAGCGCCCCGTGTGACTCTCGTCCACCAGCGCGATCTCCTCAGGCGTCCCCGTGGCGACCAGCGTGCCGCCCCGCGAGCCACCCTCGGGCCCCATGTCGATCACCCAGTCGGCCGTCTTGATGACGTCGAGGTTGTGCTCGATGACGATCACCGTGTTGCCGCCGTCGACCAGCCGCCCGAGCACCCCGAGCAGCCGCCGGATGTCCTCGAAGTGCAGCCCGGTGGTCGGTTCGTCGAGCACGTAGATCGTCCGCCCCGTCTGCCGCCGCTGCAGCTCGGAGGCCAGCTTGACGCGCTGCGCCTCGCCGCCGGACAGGGTGGTGGCGGGCTGGCCGAGCCGTACGTAGCCGAGCCCGACGTCGTTGAGCGTCTGCAGGTGGCGCTTGATCGCCGGGATCGCGTCGAAGAAGCCGAGCGCCTCCTCGATCGGCATGTCGAGCACCTCGGAGATCGTCTTGCCCTTGTAGTGGACCTCCAGCGTCTCCCGGTTGTAGCGGGCGCCGTGGCAGACCTCGCAGGGGACGTACACGTCGGGCAGGAAGTTCATCTCGATCTTGATGGTGCCGTCGCCCGCGCACGCCTCGCAGCGGCCGCCCTTGACGTTGAAGCTGAAGCGTCCCGGCTGGTAGCCGCGCACCTTCGCCTCGGTGGTGGCCGCGAACAGCTTGCGTACGTGGTCGAACACGCCGGTGTAGGTGGCCGGGTTGGAGCGCGGGGTGCGCCCGATCGGCGACTGGTCGACGTGGACGACCTTGTCGACCTGGTCCATGCCGTTGATCCGGGAGTGCCGCCCCGGCACGGTGCGTGCGCCGTTGAGCTCTTTGGCCAGCGCGTTGTAGAGGATGTCGTTGACCAAGGTCGACTTGCCGGACCCCGACACGCCGGTGACCGCGGTGAACACGCCGAGCGGGAACTCGATGTCGACGCCTTTGAGGTTGTGCTCGCGCGCGCCCTTGACCGTGATCTGCCGCTTCCTGTCGCGCTTGCGGCGCTTGGCGGGAATCGGGATGCTCCTGCGCCCGGACAGGTATTGGCCGGTCATCGACTCTTCGCTGGCCAGCAACTCCTGGACGGTGCCGGACACGACGACCTGGCCGCCGTGCTCGCCCGCGCCCGGACCGATGTCGACCACCCAGTCGGCGGCCGCGATCGTGTCCTCGTCGTGCTCGACGACGATCAGCGTGTTGCCCATGTCACGCAGCCTGATCAGGGTGTCGAGCAGCCGCATGTTGTCGCGCTGATGCAGGCCGATCGACGGCTCGTCCAGGACGTACAGGACGCCGACCAGGCCGGAGCCGATCTGGGTGGCCAGCCGGATGCGCTGAGCCTCGCCGCCCGCCAGGGTGGCGGCGGCGCGGTCCATGGTCAGGTAGTCGAGGCCGACGTCGAGCAGGAAGCCCATGCGGGCGTTGATCTCCTTGACCACCCGCTCGGCGATCTGCATGTCGCGATCGGACAGCTTGAGCTCGGAGAGGAACTCCGCGCACTCGCCGATCGACATGGACGAGACCTCGGCGATCGACTTGTCCGCCACGGTGACGGCCAGCGTGACCGGCTTGAGCCTGGCGCCCTTGCAGGCCGGGCAGGGGATCTCGCGCATGTAGCCCTCGAACCGCTCGCGGGTCGAGTCGCTCTCCGCTTCGACGTGCCGGCGCTGGACCCACGGGATGACGCCCTCGTAGGTCGTGTAGTAGGAGCGCTGCCTGCCGTAGCGGTTGCTGTAGCGGACGTGCACCTGCTCGTCGTGGCCGAACAGCAGGGACTTCTGCGCGGCCTTGGGCAGCTTCTCCCACGGCGTGTCGAGGGTGAAGCCCATCGTGTGACCCAGTGCCTCGACGAGCCTGACGAAGTATTCGCTGGTGTGGCCGCCCGACCAGGGGTGCAGCGCGCCGTCTCGGAGCGTGGCCTCCGGATCGGGTACGACCAGGTCGGGGTCGACCTCCATCTTGGTGCCGAGCCCCGTGCACTCCGGGCAGGCGCCGAAGGGGGAGTTGAAGGAGAACGAGCGGGGCTCCAGCTCCTCGAACGACAGGTCGTCATAGGGGCAGTAGAGGTGCTCGGAGTAGAAGCGCTCGCGGTTGGGATCGCCCTCGGGCAGATCGACGAACTCCAGCGTGATCGTGCCGCCGGACAGCTGCAACGCGGTCTCGACCGAGTCGGTGAGCCGTCGGCGCGACGACTCCTTCACCGACAGCCGGTCGACGATGACCTCGATGTCGTGCTTCTCCTGCTTCTTCAGCGTGGGCGGCTCCTCCAGCCGGATGACCACGCCGTCGACCCGCGCCCGCGCGAAGCCCTTGGTCTGCAGCTCTCGGAACAGCTCGGCGTATTCGCCCTTGCGGCCCCTGACGACCGGGGCCAGCACCTGGAAGCGGGTGCCCTCCTCCAGGTCCATCACGCGGTCGACGATCTGCTGCGGCATCTGCCGGGCGATCGGCCGCGCGCACACCGGGCAGTGGGGCTTGCCGATGCGCGCCCACAGCAGCCTCAGGTAGTCGTAGACCTCGGTGATCGTGCCGACGGTCGAGCGGGGGTTCTTGCTGGTGGCCTTCTGGTCGATCGACACCGCGGGCGACAGGCCCTCGATGAAGTCCACGTCGGGCTTGTCCATCTGGCCGAGGAACTGGCGAGCGTAAGCCGACAACGACTCGACGTAGCGCCGCTGACCCTCAGCGAAGATCGTGTCGAAGGCCAGGCTCGACTTGCCCGAGCCGGACAGGCCGGTGAAGACGATCAGAGAGTCTCGCGGCAGGTCCAGCGAGACGTCTTTGAGGTTGTGTTCACGTGCACCACGCACGATCAGGCGGTCTGCCACGGCGATCCCGGATGTCGAAAGGCGGATAGGTCCACGGGGGATGGTAGACGGGGGCTCCGACAATTTCGGCGGCCCGCTCGTCGAACCCCGAAAATCCGTCGCTACCAGGTTACGGCCTACTCCCACCCCTGCAGGTGGCCTTTACTTGTCAACCGCTTGACCAGCTATTTTATGCCCCCAGCAGCCCTCGCAACCACCGGATGATGAAATATCCGGCATGACCGTTCTGCTGACGCTCCAGGCCGAGCTGGCCGCGTCGACCGCCCGTTTCCTGGCCACGGCGGCTTCCCTCACCGAGGACGACATCGCCGCGCCCTCCCTCCTTCCCGGCTGGTCCAGGGGCCACGTGCTCGCCCACGTGGCGGGGAACGCCGACAGCCACATCAACCTGCTGACCTGGGCCAGGACCGGCGTCGAGACACCTCAGTACCCGACCGACGCGGCGCGGGAGACGGGCATCGAGGCGGGCGCGGGGCGTACCCCCGCCGAACACGTCGCCGAGCTGGCAGCCGCCGACGCCCGGCTGGCCGCCGCGGTCCATGACCTCCCGGAGGCGGCGTGGCGGGCGACCGTCTCGGGCATGCGCCCGCCGCCGCACCCCGCCTGGTACATCCTCGTACGGCGGCTGCGTGAGGTCGAAGTGCACCACGTGGACCTCGCCGCAGGGTACGGCCCGGCGGACTGGCCGGAGACGTTCGTCCACCGGGAGCTCCACGACTGCCTGCGGTGCTGGCCCTACGGGCAGAGCACCGTCAGCGAGATCACCCTGCGCGGCGGGCGGACGTGGCGCGACCTGGGCCCCGGCCCGGCGGTCGAGGGCGACGCGGCCGACGTTCTGGCATGGCTCATCGGGAGATCCGACGGCACGGGCGTTAGGGTGGTGACAGAGGGGCGGCTGTCAACGCCGGTTCCCGTGGCGCCGCCCTGGATGACGATGCCCGCCCCCGCTGATCTGCCCGCGACGCCCCCGAAGGACTACCCATGACCTACACAGGTGACGTCCAGGTCGGCGGTCCCGCCGACGTACGCGAGCTCTCGAAGCTGGCGATCTACAAGCTGGCAGTGGGGCCGTTCGACAACAACGCCTATCTGCTGCGCTGCACCGAGACCGGCGACGGCCTGCTGATCGACGCCGCCGCGGAGGCCGACCGGCTGCTGGCGCTCATCTCCGACCAGCCGATCAGCGCGATCGTCACGACCCACCAGCACGGCGACCACTGGCAGGCGCTGGAGCAGGTGACCAAGGTGACGGGCGCCCAGGTGATCGCGCACCCGCTCGACGCGCCCGGCCTGCCGGTCCCGGTGGACCGCACGGTCGAGCACGGCGACAGGATCACGGTCGGCGTGGTCGACCTCGAGGTGATCCACCTGCGCGGCCACACGCCGGGTTCGATCGCCCTGCTGTACGACGGCGGCGACGAGGGGAGACACCTGTTCACCGGCGACTCGCTCTTCCCGGGCGGGGTGGGCAACACGCAGAAGGACCCGGAGCGGTTCGCCCAGCTCTACGGCGACGTCGTCGAGCGGATCTTCGACCGGCTGCCCGACGACACGTGGGTGTACCCGGGCCACGGCAAGGACACCACGCTCGGCGCCGAGCGCCCCTCCCTGCCGGAATGGAAGGCCCGAGGCTGGTAAACCCGCCGACGTCAGCGGTTCGCCAGGACTCGGGCGATCCGCTGGGCCGCCAGGGCGGGATCGTCGGCGAGGCCCACGACCTCGCCCCACGACCAGCGGTAGAACCACCCCTCCGGCAACGGCACGCAGTCGACGGTCTCGACCAGCAGCACGGTGTCGGGGTCGCTGACCCGCAGCGCCGGCGGGTAGGGCAGCAGCGTGGTGGTCAGCCCGTGCAACTCCAGCTCCCTGGCCAGCTTCGCGAGAAAGTACGTTCGCGTGTGCTCGCGCGGCGTGGCCGACATGGCTCCATCACCACCCGGATGACGGCGGACGTATCCGCTCAGCTGCCGATGCGCTCGGCTTCCTTGCGCTGCTCACGCTTGTAGAACAGCACCCGCAGGGGGATCGCCGCCACGAGCGCGATCTGCATGGTGGCACCGATCTTGATGGGCAGGTCGCCGCCCTCGGGCCAGGCCACCCAGAAGGTCAGGAAGGCCACATTGATCATGATCCACCCGAGCACGACCGCGGCGAGCTGCCCCTTGGGCTTGGGGTATTCGATCCGGCTCACCATCAGCCAGGCCACGCCGAGCACCGCGAGCAACGAGTAGACGCTCGGCTGGAACAGCATCACGATCGAGATGACGGTCATGGCGCCCATGGGAATGGGCAGGCCCATGAAGTCGCCGCTCTTGGTCTTGACGCAGGCGAACCTGGCCAGCCGTACGACGCCGGCGACCAGCACCGCCGCGGCGGCGGCCACCACCGCGGTGAACGGCACCTTGTCCGTGAAACCACCCCAGATCACGACCATGAACGCGGGCGCGAACCCGAAGCTGATCACGTCGGCGAGGTTGTCGAGCTCGGCGCCCATGGCGGAGGCGCGGAAGCGCCGCGCGACCAGGCCGTCGAACAGGTCGCAGGTGGCGCCGATGAGCAGGAGCACCACGGCGGTCGCGAAGTAGCTCGGCGCGGGCGTGAAGTCGCCCCCGGCCTTGAGCGACTGGATCGCCGATGAGGCCAGGACGCATACCGCGAGGAACCCGCAGATGGCGTTGCCCAGCGAGAGCGAGTCCGCCGCGGACAGGCGGAACGCCTTGCCGACGGGTCCTCGAGGTTCTTCGTCGTCGGCCTGCCAGCTGCCGGCGTCAGCCGCGGTCAATTCTGGTCACCCCCGCAACCGTCTTCTCGCCCACGGACACCGCGGACGTGATCCCTTCGGGAAGGTAGATGTCGACCCGCGAACCGAACCTGATGAGCCCGATCCGCTCGGTCTGCGAGACCTTGGCGCCGACGGTCACGTATGGCACGATCCTGCGCGCCACCGCGCCTGCGATCTGCACCATCTCGACGTCGCCGAGCGCCGTCGAGAAATGCCACACCACGCGTTCGTTCTGGTCGCTGTCCTTGTTGAAAGCCGGCAGGAAGCCACCCGCCACATGCTGCACGGAGGTGACATTTCCCGCAAGGGGGGCCCTGTTGACATGGACGTTCAGCGGACTCATGAAGATCGCGACGCGGGTGCGCCCATCGGCCTGCGGGTCGATGCTCTGCACGACGCCGTCGGCCGGTGACAGGATCCGCCCCTCGCCCGGCGTGCGGTCCGGGTCACGGAAGAACCAGAGCATGGCACCGGTGAGGGCGCCCAGCGGCACGGCCGCCAGCGCCCATCGACGGTCCCGGCGCGTCAGCAGCGCGGTGGTGGCCGCGGCGGCGACGGTGGGGAAGAGCCACGGGGACACCCCGCGCGCGAGCCGCACGCGGCCCGTCTTGGCAGAATCGTCTGACACGTACAACCTTCGATGGTGACTGGACTGGGCGCTTTGCCGTGATGTTACAGAGTCAGCAACTATTACACGGCGCAACTTCTCAAGCAAAGCGCCTCGAAAGCCATTTAGCTAGCCCTGCTGGCTTCCTCGCCCTTGCGCGCATCGACACGGGCCTTGATCAGGCTGGCCGCGGTAGTGATGACCATGGTGGCGCCGATGACCGTGAGCGAGACCCAGATGGGGATTTCGGGCGCCCAGGAGACCTCGCTGGCATGCAGTGCCTCCAATATGAGCTTAACCCCGATGAAGCCCAGTATGAACGCAAGCCCATAGCTGATGTAGACCAGCCGCTGAAGCAGGCCCCCCAGCAGGAAGTAGAGCTGACGCAGTCCCATCAGCGCGAACGCGTTGGCCGCGAAGACGATGAACGGGTCCTTGGTGAGCCCGAAAATGGCGGGAATCGAGTCGAGCGCGAACAGCAGGTCGGTGCTGCCGATGGCGACCATCACGATGAGCATCGGGGTGACCATCCGACGCCCGTCGATCTTGACGGTGACCTTCGACCCGACGTAGCCCTCGGTGGTGGGGAACGCCTTGCGCACCCACCTGAGCAGGATGTTCTCGCTGAACTCCTCTTCCTCGCCCTTGAGGTGCTGCCGGATCAGGTTGATCGCGGTGTAGACCAGAAAAGCGCCGAAGACATAGAACAGCCAGCTGAACCGCTCCAGCGCCGCCGCGCCGAGCGCGATGAAGATGCCGCGCATGACCAGCGCCAGCAGGATCCCGACGAGCAACACCTTGTGCTGGTACGCCCGGGGCACCGCGAACCGGCTCATGACGATGAAGAAGATGAACAGGTTGTCGACGCTCAAGCTGTATTCGGTGATGTAACCGGCGAAGAACTCCCCCGCCTTGGCGCCGCCGAGCGTGGCCCACAGCACACCGCCGAACACCGCGGCGAGCAGCACATAGAACGTGACCCAGTATCCGGCCTGCCGCATCGAGAACTCACGGGCTTCACCACGGTCGACGATCCAGAGGTCGATGGCCAGAACGACCAGCAGGCCGCCGATGACGGCGATCCAGGCCCAGACAGGTACGGCCACGTGCTCTACCTCCGGCATGCAAAAAACGAGTGCCGGAGGTCTCTCCCGCCCGCCAAAGCTCGCGGACCGGCAGCCCCGGGGGTCCCGTGGAGCGGGACTGCACCGTGATGACGAGGCTGCCGCGAAGGGATACTCCCCTCCCTAACGCACGCAGTATATGAGAACGCGTAAGTCTCGCCTAATCATTCGTGGTGCCTTGACTGTCCGTAGACATTCAGCACGCTTTGCACCGCTTCATCGGCATCGGGCAGCTCCGCCCCCCGCCGCGCCGCTGCCGCGGCCAGCCGCGCCGCCTCGGCGCCGTCTCCCACCACATCCTGTACGGCGGCCCGCAACGCCGCCGCGTCCCCGTACGGCACCAGGATCCCCGCCCCGGCCAGCAGATCGGGCACCCCGCCCACGGCCGTCGCGATGACCGGCCGCCCCACCATGAGGGTCTCGCTCAGGCTCAACGGCTGGCCCTCCCATCTGCTCGCCCAGACCACGACGGTCGCGGCGGCCAGCAGGTCGGGCACATCATCCCGATTGCCCAGGAGCACCACGGGCAGCGCCTCGGCCTCGATCCTGCGCCGCAGGTCGCCGAGCAACGGCCCGTCTCCCGCCACCGCGAACAGCGGTGTCTCGCCCTCGCCCGCCCAGGGCCCGCGGGCGGCGTCGAGGAGGGTCTCCAAGCCCTTCTGCTGGGCCAGCCTGGCGACGGTCAGCACGATCGGCCGCCGCCCGGCCCCCAACTCGGCCCTGACCTCCTGCGGCGAACGCCGGGCCGCCCGCGGCACGGGCGCGGGCACCACGGCCGGCCCCACCTCCCGCGCCCCCAGCGCCCTCATCCGCTCCCCCAGGTCGGGCGAGACGACCAGCACCTGGTCGGCCCTCCTGGCCACGACCCGTTCGAGCCCGCCATAGACGACCCCGATCAGTCCCCCGGCGGTGAGCGCGTTGTGCAACGTCACCACCAGCGGCACCCGCGTTCTCATCCCGAACCGCCCCGGCACCGGCCTGCTCACGCCGGACGGCACCGGCCCGCGGGACGGCCCGCCCACCACCGTCCGCCTCCTCGACCGGCCCCACAGCCCCAGCCCGGCCAGCGCCCCGGCCCGGAGGCCGTGGGCGTGGACCACGTCGGCGTCCTTGGTCACCCGCCGGATCGCGCGCACGGCCCGCAGGTCATTGACCGGATGCGGCCGATCCGACATCGGCGCCTCCATGAACCGGGCCCCGGCCTCGCCGAACGAGAATTGCTCCTCGACGCTCCCCGGCCCCACGACCACCACGCGATGGCCGCGCCGGATGAGCCCCTCGACCAGCATCCGGACATGCCGTCCCGTCCCCCCGGACGTGGTGCCCAGCACGAACGCCACCCGCACAGCCGCTCCTCACTTCCCAGATCCACGCCTGAACGAACCGGCCACCGCCCGAGCCGTCGGCCGGTCCAGCAACGCCACCACCACGGCACCGGCGACGGCCGCCGCGAGCGCCGCCAGCACGGTCGCCCCGACATTGGGCCAGATGCCCCGCGCCCCCAGCACCCCCACGACCGCCGCCCCGGCCAGGTATCCCGCGCCACCGCCGGCGACCGAGGCCAGCGCGGCCCGGCCCAGCCCGGCCAGCGCGGCCCGGCCCAGCCCGGCCACCGCGTCGCGCCCCCGCGCCCGCACCACCGAGGCGAGCAGCAGCGCGCCCCCCACGGTCATCCCGGTGGTCATGCCGAGCGCCAGCCCGCCGAGCTTCCAGTCATCGGGAAACGCCAGCGCGAACCCGGTCTGCGCCACCATGACGACGCCCCACCCCAGCACGGTGTCCGTCGCCACGGCCCGGCCGCGCCCGGCCGCGTACAGGACGCGACTCAGCTGCGCGATGAGCCCGTAGCCGACGAGCCCGGGCGCGAACAGCGCGATCGCGCGGGCGAAATCCTGCGCGGGCACGTCGCTCTTGAAGCCGAGGAACACCACCGCCCCGGGCTCGGCCACCGCGGCGAGCACCCCGGCGGCCAGCCCCGACACCAGCACCACCGCCCGCGTGGTCCGCGCGGCGAGCGCCGCGAACCCCGCCGTGTCGCCGCTGCCCGCCCGCGCGGACAGCCGCGGAAACGCGCTGGTGGCGATGGGCACGGCCAGCACCGCGTACGGCACCAGGTAGATCGCCCAGGCGTAGTTGTAGACCACGATGGCCCCGTTGCCGACCTCCCGGTTGGACAGCACGACCACCATGGCCATGGCGGCCTGCTGGGCGATCAGCGCGGTCACCCCGGCCAGCGCGAGCCTGCGCACCTGGACGGCCACGCCGTCGGGGAACCGCAGCGTGGGCCGCCACCGCAAGCCGAGCCCGGCGACCGGGCCGATCACGGTCAGCACCAGGGCCAGCACCCCGAGGCTGGTGCCCACGGACAGCGCGAGCTCGGCGGGCCCCAGCTCCCGGGCAGGAGCGCTGCTCCCCCCGCTGAGCGGCACGAACAGCAGGTAGGCGACGATGACCACGAGACTGGACACCAGCGGGGCCACGGCGGGCCCGGCGAAGCGGTGGTGGGCCTGGAGCACGCCGTAGAGGACGACCGCGACGCCGTACAGCGGGATCTGGGGGGCGAAGACGACCAGCATGCGGGTGGCGACCGCGGTCACCTCGCCCACGTCACAGCCGGGCACCGCGTCGCCGAAGAACAGCCCGAGGATCGGCCCGGCGAGCAGCGCGGTCAGCACGCCGAGCGGCACCAGCACCACGAGCACCCAGCTCAGCAGCGCCGAACTGATCCACCCGGCCCGCTCCCGGTCCGAGCCGCTCGAAGCGTGCCCCGGCCCGGCTCCCGCGAGCACCGGGACCACCATCCCGGCGAGCGCACCGCCGACGACGACCTCGAAGACGATGTTGGGGATCCCATTGGCCGTGGCGTAGGCAGTCCCCAGGCAGTTGGTGCCCACCGTCTGGGCGAACGCGTATTGCTTGGCGAACCCGGCGACCCGGGCCAGCACGGTGATCGCCCCGATGAGCAGCGCCCCACCGGCGACGCCGCGGACGAGCCGCTCCCTCACCACACCCGCCCCGCCCCGAACCCGATCACGCGAACATCCTGGCAGGCCGCACCGACAATCGCGCAGGCCGCCCCATCACCTAACGGGACACCGACTGGCACCGCGCCACAGAACACATGCCACGCCGAAGGACGCCGGGCTCACGCCGCGTCGACGGGCCGCCGACCGAGCATGTCCAGCCGGTTGAGCACCGGGTTGCCGGCGATGACCTTGGTGAAGCTGACCTTCTCCGACGCCGCCGTCAGCGCCGCCACCGTACCGAGCAGCACGAACCGCCCCCGGCGCCCCAGGCTGGTCACCGCGGCCAGCCCGAGCAGCGCCCCCAGCGCGTTCGCTCCGGCGTCCCCGAGCATGGCCCGCTCGCCGAGGTCGTCGGGAAGCAGCGCGGCGGCGGCGCCCAGGGGCACGGCGGCCAGCGCGGCGGTCACCGGCGCGTCGCGGAAGAGCGACGCCGCCAGCAGGGGCCCGCCCGTGAGCAGGCCCACCTTGATCGCCCGGCCGGGCCGCAGGTCGAAGAGGTTGGCCAGGTTGGCGGTGCCCGCGATGGCCGCGCCGTTGACCAGCGTGTCGAGCGGCCCCCGCGACACGAGCGCCGCCGCGCCCAGCCCGGTGGCCCCGATGCCGAGGATCTTGACCGCCCCGCTGGTCACCTCGCCGCGGCCCAGCGCGGTCAGGTGCCCCTTGAAGCCCTTGGACTTGGTCGTGCCGTAAAGGTCGTCGTAGGCGCCGAGCGCTCCGCTGCCGACCCCGGCCAGCAGCGCCGCCAAGCGTACGCGGGGCGGAAGACCCGGGGCGAGCGCGGCCGCCGCGCCGGAGCCGGCCACGAACGCGGGGCCCTCCAGCAGCGTGATCGGCTCGCCGCGGTGGTTGGTGCGGGTCCAGCGGCCCGGCTCCTTCTCGTCGGCGCGCGGCGCCAGGCGGGTGAAGGCGCTGTAGGCGGCGCGGGCCGCGACGGCGCCGATCGCGGCGCCGGCGAGGGCGTAGAGGAGGCCACGAGCCATGTCAGCTCCCTGACTGGGTGGGGGACGGGGTCGCGGTCGGTGCCGCGGGCTGGAACGTCGGGGCTCCCGTGCCGATGCCGTAGTGGCCGGCGCGGCCGCTCACCTGCTCGCGGAGCGCGTCGACGATGACGATCCGCCCCGCGGGCATGTCGGGCGTGTCGACGGTCGAGACGCGCTTGGCGACCTCACTGTCGTCGCGCAGCGCGTTGATCACGCCTCCGGAGGCGGCGGCGGTGGGGGCCGAGGCCGTCACCACGGTGCCCTTGCCACCGGCGTCAAGGCCGCCCGCGAGTTTGACGAGGGCGTCGGCCTGGGCTTCGGCGTTCTCGCCTTCGTACGGCTTCTCCGGCGCGAACATCACGGCGAGCGTGGCCCGCTTGTTGGGGTCGCCCTCGACGCTGAGGAACCCGCCCTCCTCGAAGCCGCCGAGGACGGCCCCGGTGGCCGGGTTGGCGGTGCTGGCCTGGGCCGGGTCGGTGGTCAGGACGGTGGCGGCGAGCACGGCACCGGCCTTCGCGTACGGAGTGGCCGCCGCCGGAAAGGTCAGGCCCTCGGGTTTGAGGCTGTTGGCCAGGCCGTCGATCACGCCGCTCTGCTTGGGATCGGCGAACTTCTCGTCCAGCAGGACCCGCCCCGTGACCAGGGCGCCCGCCTGGGCGAGCACCTGCTGCTCGGCCTCGCGGTAGGTGGTGCTGGAGCCCGGCGCCTCGATGAGCACGACGTGCTGGCCGGTCAGCTCGCCCGCGACGCGTTGCGGGGTGAGCGCGGTGACGAAGGAGTCGTTGCCCGCCTCCCTGCCGCGCAGCGCGTCGAGCTGGGCTCTGAGGCTGGTGTTGTCCTGGGTCATCTGGTTGCTCGTCCGCAGCGCCGACTCGATGGCGGGCGACTGGAGCAACGTGGTGCCCATGACGATGCCCACCGCCAGCGCGAGGAAGATCGCGACGATGGACACGAGGTGATAGCGGAAATCGATCACGAGAAGAGTCCGACCAACCAGAAGATGAAGGCGTTCCAGAAATCTTGCATGCCGTTCAGCCAGGTCTGGCCGATCGGCGACAGGAAGAGCGCGACGCCCATCGTGATCAACGCGGTGATCACCAGCAGCAGCAGCTGGGGCGTCGAGATGCGGCTTCGGTAGAGCCTACTCACTCCCTTGGCGTCGATGAGCTTGCTGCCGACCCGCAGCCGGGTGAGGAAGGTGCTGGCCATCCCCGAGCGACCCTTGTCGAGGAACTCCTCCAGCGTGCCGTGGGTGCCGACCGCCACGATCAGCTCGGCGCCCTTGTCGTCGGCCAGCAGCATCGCGATGTCCTCGCTGGTGCCGGTGGACGGGAAGATCACCGCTTCGCGGCCGAGCTGGTGGACGCGCTCCAGGCCGGGCGCCCTGCCGTCGCGGTAGGCGTGCACGACGAGCTCGGCGCCGCAGCCCAGCGCCTTGTTGGAGACCGAGTCGAAGTCGCCGACGATCACGTCGGGCAGGTAGCCGGCTTCCAGCAGCGCGTCGGCACCGCCGTCGACTCCGACGAGCACCGGGCGGTATTCCCTGATGTAGGGGCGCAAGGTGGCGATGTCTTCCTTGTAGTGGTAGCCGCGCACCACGATCAGGACATGCCGGCCCTCCATGGGGGTGCGGATGTCCGGCACGCCGACTCCGTCGATGAGCAGCTTGCCCTCGCCCCGGACGTACTCCATCGTGTTGACGGCGAACGCCTCGATTTGCACGGCGAGACCGGCGCGCGCCTCGGCCATGGCGGCCTCGACCGCGTCGGGGGTCTGCTCCTCGCCCTTGCCGACCACGTCACCGTCGAGGTAGACGACCCCCTCGTGGATCCGGACGACGTCGCCGTCCTTGACCCGTTCGAACAGATCCTGGGTGGCGTTGTCGACGAACGGCACCCCGGCCTCGATGAGGATCTGTGGACCGAGATTGGGATAGCGTCCGCTGATGCCGGCGGCCACGTTGACCACCGCCGACACTCCGCACGCGACAAGCGCCTCCCCGCTGACCCGGTCCACGTCGACGTGATCGATGATCGCTATTTCACCGGGCTGGAGGCGCTTGGTCAGCCTCTTAGTCCGCCGATCGACTCTCGCCACTGCCGTGATACCGGGAAGGTCTGCGACCTTCCTAGCGCGGAGGCCCGGCATCCTGCTCCCCGGAACCTTCATCAAGACCATCCTGCCAGAGTGAAGCAGCGCAGAGGCCACGCATTGCGCGGCGTGTCCGCTATGTCACTCAGGATCACCGATCGGCGGCCGCGAGCCCGAGGAGTTCTTCGGCGTGTGCTCTGCCCAGTTCGGAGTC
The DNA here is from genome assembly GCF_020215705.1 of Nonomuraea aurantiaca. GTDB lineage: Bacteria > Actinomycetota > Actinomycetes > Streptosporangiales > Streptosporangiaceae > Nonomuraea > Nonomuraea aurantiaca. The sequence continues at coordinate 438,494 of NZ_JAIWNB010000004.1, forward strand.
CTCCAACCCCGCCAGCATGCGGGACAGCTCGCGCACCCGGCCTTCGTGGTTGAGGGCGAGGACGCCGCTGCGTACGACACTGCCGTCACTGGCCTTCTCGACCACCAGATGCTGGTCGGCGAACGCGGCCACCTGCGGCAGGTGGGTGACGACGATGACCTGGGCGGTCCGTGCCAGCCTGGCCAGGCGGCGCCCGATCTCGACCGCGGCCTTGCCGCCCACCCCCGCGTCGACCTCGTCGAACACGAACGTCGGCACCGGATCGGCGCCCGCGAACACCACCTCGATCGCCAGCATGACGCGACTCAGCTCGCCGCCGGACGCGCCCTTGTTGAGCGGGAGCGGCGGCGCGGCGGGGTGGGCGGCCATGCGCAGCTCGACCTCGTCGACGCCTTCGGGGCCGAAGTCCGCGACCTGGGTGAGCTGGACGATGACCCTGGCGTGCGGCATGGCCAGCGCGGTCAACTCCTCGGTGACGGCCTGGCCGAACCGCTCGGCGGCGCCCTCGCGCACCCGGGTCAGCTCGGCGGCCAGCTCGGTGAGCCGGGCGGTCAGCTCGTCGTGCTCGCGGGTCAGCTCGTCGATGCGCTCGTCGTCGCCTTCCAGCTCGACCAGCCGGGCGGACGCCTCCTGGGCCCACTGCAGGACCCCGGCGCTGTCTTCGGCATATTTCCGGATCAGTCCGGACAGCAGGGCCCGGCGGTCCTGCACGGCGGCCAGCCGCGCGGGGTCGGCCTCGATCGACTCGGCGTACGCGGCCAGGTCGGTGGCGACGTCGGAGATGAGGTAGCCGGCCTCGGCCAGCCGGTCGGCCACCCCGGCGAGCTGCGTGTCGTAGTCGCGCACCGCCTCGACGGCCGAGCGGGCCTCGCCCAGCAGGGAGATCACGTCGTGCGCGCCGCTCGCGCCCTCCATCGGGTCGCCCAGCAGCGCCGTGTGCGCGCTCGTCGCGGCGCCGCGCAGCGCGTCGGCGTGCGAGAGCCGCTCCTCCTCGCCGCGCAGCTCGACGTCCTCACCGGCCTTCGGCTCGACCTTCTCGATCTCCTCCAGCCCGAACCGCAGCCGGTCGGCCTCCTGAGCGCGCTCACGCGCCCTGGTGGTGAGCTCGTCGAGCAGCGCTCCCACCTGCTTGTGCCGTTTGTACGCCTGCGAGTAGGCACGCAGCGGCTTGACCAGATCGTCACCGGCATAGCGGTCGAGGGCGGCCCGCTGCTTGGCCGGTTGCAGAAGGCGCTGCTGGTCCATCTGTCCGTGGACGGCGACCAGGTCGTCGGCCAGGTAGGTCAGCGTGCCGACAGGCACCGTCCGGCCGCCGAGCCAGGCCCGCGACCGGCCCTCGGCCGAGACGGTGCGGGAGATGATGAGCTCGCCGTCCTCGATCTGCCCGCCGATGTCCTCGACCTGCTGGGAGACGCGGCCGTCGGCTTCGATGACCAGGGTGCCCTCGATGGTGGCCTTGTCGGCGCCCGGCCGGATGCGGGAAGGGTCGGCCCGGCCGCCGAACAGCAACCCGAGCCCGGTGACGACCATCGTCTTGCCGGCCCCGGTTTCGCCGGTGACCACGTTGAAGCCTGGCGAAAGCTCCAGAACGGCCTCATCGATGACGCCGAGCCCCTGGATGCGGACCTCCTCGACCCTTGGTCGCACTGCCCACTCCCGTCGCTCCGAACGCTTGTGCGATCTAACTGTACGCGCTGCACCTGCAATTGACTCAGGGACGCACCCTTCCGCGCCAGCCCTGGACGGGGAGTTCGAACTTGGCGACCAACCTGTCGGTGAAGGGGGCACCGGTGCTCTCCACCCCGTGCAGCCGGGCCAATCGCACTGGCTGGGAGCCGCGGCGTACCTCCACCCGGCTGCCGGACGGCAGGTCGAAGCGGCGCCGCCCGTCGCACCAGAGAACGCCGCCGGGTGTGTCGGGCAGGATCTCGACGGCGAGCGTGGACCGCGGCGAGATCACCATCGGTCTGGCGAACAGCGCGTGCGCGCTGATCGGCACCATCAGCAGCGCCTCGACCTCCGGCCACACGACGGGACCCCCTGCGGAGAAGGCGTAGGCGGTCGAGCCGGTCGGGGTCGCGCAGATCACGCCGTCGCAGCCCCAGCGGGACAACGGCCGCCCGTCGATCTCGGCGACCACCTCCAGCATGCGCTCGCCCTTCTCCACGGTGGCCTCGTTGAGCGCCCACGTATCGGCGAGGACCTGGCCGTTCTGCCTGGCCAGCACGTCGATCGTCATGCGTTCCTCGACGTCGTAGCGGCCCGCGACCACACTGTCGACCGCCGCCTTCAGGTCGGCGACCTCGGCCTCGGCCAGGAAGCCGACGTGCCCAAGGTTGACGCCGAGCAACGGGGTGCCGGTGGGCCTGGCCAGGTCGGCCGAGCGCAGCAGCGAGCCGTCGCCGCCGAGCACGATCAGCATCTCCGCGTCCTTGGCGGCGCCGGGATCGCAGGGCACCACTTCGGCGCCGCGGCAGCCGATGTCGTCGGCCTCCACATCGAGCACCCTGACCCGGATCCCGGCCCCGACCAGGCGATCGATGACCAGGCGGGCGCTGTCGACCGCGGCCTCCCGGCCCGTGTGCGCGGTGACCAGCACAGTACGGTTCATTGCGGCCCTTCCGCGACGGCCCGCTCGATCTCGGCTTCGAGGTCGGCGACCGGCGGCTCGCCCTCCCCCTTGCCCAGCCAGAGCAGATACTCCACATTTCCCGACGGACCTGGCAGCGGGCTCGCGGTCACGCCGCGCACCACCAGGCCGAGCTCGCGCGCCTTGGCCGCGGCCTGCCGCACCGCGCCTGCCCGCAGCACCGGGTCTCGCACCACGCCGCCGGCCCCCACCAGGTCCTTGCCCACCTCGAACTGCGGCTTGACCAGCAGCACGAAGTCTGCCTGAGCAGCGGCCACCGAGGCCAGCGCGGGCAGCACGAGCCGCAGCGAGATGAACGACAGGTCACCTACGATCAGCGAAGGCGGCTCACCGACCAGATCCGGGGTGAGATCACGTACGTTGACGCGCTCCATGACGGTCACCCGGTCGTCGGTCCGCAACGACCAGGCGAGCTGGCCGTAACCGACGTCGACGGCCAGCACGCGCTCGGCGCCGTGCCGCAGCAGCACGTCGGTGAACCCGCCCGTGGACGCGCCCGCGTCGAGGCAGCGACGGCCCCGGATCTGCAGCGCGCCGAACGCCTCGATCGCGCCGAGCAGCTTGTGCGCGCCGCGCGAGACGTAGTCGGGACCGTCGGCGGACTCGGCCACCACGATGGCCGAGGCGGTGTCGACCTGGGTCGCCGCCTTGCCCGCGCGCCGGCCGCCGACCGTGACCCGGCCGGCTTCGATGAGCTGGCCCGCCTGCTCTCGCGACCTGGCCAGACCACGTCGCACCAGCTCGCTGTCCAGCCGGATACGTCGGCTCACTGCTCGCCCGTCCGGCTGTCCACCTGGCCATCCACTTGGCCGTTCACTTGGCCGTTGATCTGCCCGTTGATCTGGCCGTCCACGGCCCCCAGCGCGGCCTCGAGCCCGGAGAACGCCTCGTCGAACACCGCGACGTGCTCACCCACCGGCCGCCCGGCCAGGTCACCGAGACCGGCGAGTACCGCGTCGACTCGCTCGTCGCCGGTCGCCTCCGGTACCTCACTCATGACAACGACCGTAACGCCTCGTGCGAGCACCCGGCACCTTGGCAGGTGTGTCACACGTTGAAGGGTCACACGGGGGTGCCACTGATGTGGAACGCTACCGTCCTGAAATGGAAGAAAGGATCCCAACATGGCAAGCGTCGAGGAGTGCCGGGCGGCACTGGCCAAGCTCGTCGACCAGTTCGACGAGATCGGCGAGGAGGACCGGGCCAAGCACGTGGTCGAGCGTACGGTGAGCTGCCGGGTCTCCGACCTCGACTTGATCTTCTACGGCCGTCTGCGCCCTGAGGGACTGGACCCGTTCAGCGAAGAACCTCCCTCGAACGGCAAGTCGGCCGACGTCAAGCTGACGATCGTCAGCGACGACCTGATCGCCCTCGTGGACGGGGAGCTCGATCTGGCGCGCGCGCTGCTCGGCGGCCGAGTGCGGATCGACGCCAGCTTCGGCGACCTGCTCCGCCTACGCCGCCTCCTCTGACCTTCCCCCTCGATGCCGCCCCAGCCCGCTGGGCACCGTCGGCGAGGCCGAGCAGTGAGGCCGAGCAGGAGGACGACGCGTCCGACTCAGCCAATCCGGTCCAGGACGAACACAGCCCGTCCAGTCCAGGAGGGGCTCAGCCGACCCGGCCCAGGAGGGACACAGCCCGTCCAGTCCAGGAGGGACACAGCCGTCCAGTCCAGGAGGGGCTCAGCCGATCCGATCCAGCACCGGTTTGACCGCGTCCTCCTCGGCCCGGCTTTCGCCCGCATACGTCCAGGCCGCGTCGCAGGCGGCCCTCAGCCCGTCGATGCGGCTGCCGTCACCCTCCAGCGTGAGCACTCCGTCGACCCACCGGGCCCGCCATCCCTCGCAGACGCCCTGCCGTACCTCCGGATAGGGCTGCAGCAGCGCGGACAGATCCTCGGCCAGGTACGTCGGCCGCTGCCGAGGGGAAGCCGTGAGCACGTCGAGTGGCGTGGCGACCCCGGTGAGCACCAGCAGTCCGTCGACCCCCGCGTTGACGGCGCCCTCGATGTCGGTGTCGAGCCGGTCGCCCACCACGAGCGGCCGCTTCGCCTCCGTACGGATCATCGACTCCCGATGCAGCGGCGGATCCGGCTTGCCCGCGTACACCGGCTCCACCCCGGTCGCGGTGGCGATCACCCGCACCATCGCCCCATTCCCCGGCAATTCACCCCGCCGCGTGGGCAGCGTGCTGTCCCTGTTGGCGGCCACGAACAACGCGCCCTGCCGTACGGCCAGCGCGCCTTCCGCCAGCAACCCGTACGCGAGGCCGAGCGCCATGCCCTGCACGACCGCGACCGGCGCGTCCGCCGCCGTGGTGACGGGCCTCAGTCCTTGATCCCGTACGGCCAGCCGCAGCCCGGAACCACCGACCACGAGCACAGCGGACCCGGCCGGCACCCGCTCGGCCACCAGCCGGGCGGCGGCCTGCGCCGAGGTCACGACGTCTTCAGCCCTGGCGGGAACGCCGAGCTCGCGCAGGTGCGTGGCAATGGCGGCGGGGGTGCGTGAGGCGTTGTTGGTGACGTACGCCAGCCGCGTATCCCTGCCCCGCGCCTCCTCCAGCGACTCGACCGCATGGGGAACCGCGTGGGCGCCCAGATAGACGACCCCGTCGAGGTCGAGCAGCAGGGTGTCATAGCCGTCGATCAGCACTGCGCCTCTTCCCGTTGACTTGTCACGCCGCGTGAGACTTTAGCCTCGGCCTCGTACTCATCTGGACAAGGGCTGACCATGTCCACAGATTCCCCCTTCAACCTCCCAGAACCCGCCGACCTGCTCCGCAACTTCGACCCCGCGACGCACACGACGCAGGCCGAGGAGCGCTGGACGGCACGAATGGCCGGCCCGCGACACTGGACGGCACGGATGGCCGCCGCCGCCACGACGCACACCCCAGAGGCCAAGGAGCGCTGGACCGCACGGGGCGCTAGCCCCGCGACGCCCACCGCGAAGGCCGAAGAGCACTGGACAGCACGGGGCGCCGCCCCGGCTACGCACACCGCGAAGGCCGCGAAGGCCGCGAAGGCCGGGAAGGCCGCAGAGTCGCGGATCAAGGAGATGCACGAATTGGCCATCTGACAGCGGCCCGCCCGTAATGTCAGGTCCACTTCCCGCACACCGCACATGGATTTGATCTCGCGCATCAACGCCAATGCCAGCGTCCCATGTGACTGAACGAGCTAAATACCCCAAATATGCCATTTCAGAGCCGTCCACAAGCACCCCAGTTAAGCCCACCGAGCAATCGTCAAGAGTTGTGGATCGATTGAGAGCAGGATTCTCAGGACTGGTCTGTCATGTCGGTGGCGACGAGTTCGACCTCGAACCCGTCCGTGTCCTCCAGATAGGCGGCGTAATGCTGTTCGCCCCCGGCGTGCGGATGGCGATCGGGGAACATCAGCCTCCAGCCGTATGCGGGCGCCTGCTCGGTCAGAGCATCGACCAGGGCGCGGCTTTCCACGTGGAAGGCCAGGTGGTTCAGTCCAGGACGGCAACGGTCGTGCCGGTCGGCGCTGAGCGCAGGTGACTGCTCCAGGACCAGGTAGGTGGCACCTAGCCTCCAGCTGCGCCCCCCGCTCCAGTCCTGGAAGAGGGTGTATCCGAGCGCCTGCAGCAGCCACTGCCAGCTGATGACGGCGCGCTGAAGGTCCGGCACCCATATCTCGACGTGGTGCAGCGTTCCAGTGGTGGCCTTGTCGTTCATGCCGCGATCCCTTCTGGGCGTTCGACGAGCTTGCCGTTGACGAAGGTGGCACCGGCACGGACCAGGGCGACC
>NZ_JAIWNB010000040.1 GCF_020215705.1 Nonomuraea aurantiaca
ACCCGGCCAAGGTGACGCGCTCGGCGCTGCAGAACGCCGCTTCCATCGCGGCGCTCTTCCTCACCACCGAGGCGGTCATCGCCGAGAAGCCCGAGAAGACCCCTGCCGCCCCCGCCGGTATGCCCGGCGGGGACATGGACTTCTAAGCCGGGTCGTCGGGTGGGACCGCTCAGCGGTACGCGGTCCCACCCGGAGCGCTGCTCGGCCGGTGAGCCATCGGTGAGCGTGCGGTGAGCCGCCGCCGCCACTGTTGAGCCATCGCCGGATCCGCCGAGGACCGGCCGCTGAACGAGGAGCAGAGATGAACAGTCTGACCGGCAAGACCGCGCTGGTGACCGGAGGATCGCGGGGAATCGGCCGGGCGGTGGCGTTGCGACTGGCCGCCGAAGGCGCTCTGGTGGCCGTCCATTACGGCGGCAACGACGACGCGGCCAAGCAGACCGTGGCGCGGATCGAGCAGGCCGGCGGCCGGGCGTTCGCCGTCCAGGCCCGGTTCGGTGACGATGGCGCGGTGGACCGCCTGTTCGAGGGTCTGGCGGAGGGACTGGCGGGCGACGGCCTGGACATCCTGGTCAACAACGCTGGCATCGGCTCGGGCAGCCCGATCGCGCAGGTCACGCCGGAGGAGTTCGGCAGGCTGCTCACCATCAACGTCAGCACGCCGTTCTTCGTGATCCAGCGCGCGCTGCCGCTGCTGAACGACGGCGGCCGCATCATCAACATGGGCTCGACGGCCAGCCGCTTCGCGGTCTCCACGCAGATCGGCTACACCATCAGCAAGGCGGCGCTGGAGTCGATGGCCCCGTCCCTGGCCAACGAGCTCGGCAGGCGCGGAATCACGGTGAACACGGTCGCGCCCGGCGCGGTGCGTACCGACATGACCGCGGGCTACTCCTCCATCCCCGAGGTGGTCGCCGGGATCGAAGCGATCACCGCGCTCGGACGGCTCGGCGAGCCCGAGGACGTCGCGGACGTCGTCGGCTTCCTGGCCGGCCCCCAGGGCCGATGGGTGACCGGCCAGACCATCGACGTCTCGGGCGGGACCTACCTCGGCCCGATCGCCATGGGGTGACCGCGTTCCGGGTGGGGATATTCAGTCCGGCCCGGGGCGGACCAGAAGGCGGTCGACCAGGGCGTTGACGTAGTCGGGGGTGAGCGGGCCCGTGCCGAACAGGATGCGGACGTACATCGGGGCCAGGAGGTGGTCGAGGATGTCCAGGCCCTCGGGTGGATGTTCGCCGCGATCCCGGGCGCGGTCCAGCATGCCCTGCAGTTGGCGTCCACGTTCGGCCACGAACGCGTCTCTTGCCCGTACCCCGGCCTCTCCCGCGGTGGACAGCGCGATGACCAGACGCAGCACCGCCAGCCCCTCGGGTCCGGTCACGTCGCGCGCCACACCGGCGGCGTACGCGCGCAGGTCACCTTCCAGGCTGCCGGTATCCGGTATGGGCGAGGTGGCGGTGAGCCAGGTGATCGCCACGTCCGTGACCAGGGCCTCCAGGGTGCCCCAGCGGCGATAGACGCTGGTGTCGGCCACCCCGGCGCGGGAGGCGACGTCGCCCACGGTGAAGTTGCCGTGGCCGCGTTCGGCGATCAGGTCGGTGACCGCGCGATGCACCGCGGCGCGGACGCGGGCGCTTCGTCCGCCGGGCCGGCGAGCCGGCTGCTGTTCCACCATGCCCGCCATCTTAACGCAGTCACGACTTGCGTTTGTGAGTAATGGCGTCCTACAGTCCTCCTAACGCAGTCATCTACTGCTTTAGGAGCGACCATGCGCCCGCTGTTCTTTCCCGACAACCCTCAGTTCTGGTACGAGACCCTGCGCACCTTCGGGCACATCGCCTACGGCGGCGCCGACTTCGGCGAGGTCGTGACCACCTGTCAGCGGATCACCGCCGGTGACTACGACAGCTGGCACGACGAGTGGCTGTCCACCGCCGACCGGGTGGCCGCCGAAGGGCGTGGGGCGCTGACGGCCGGCCACCGCGTCAGCGCCCGCGACGCCTTCCTGCGCGCCTCCAACTACTACCGCTGCGCCGAGTTCTTCCTGCACGGCAACGCCGCCGACCCGCGCATCCGGCACGCGTACGACGCCTCAGTGGACTCTTTCCGCCAGGCGGCGGCGCTGTTCACCCCGGCCGTCGAGCCGGTGGAGATCCCGTACGAGGGCACCGTCCTGCCCGGCTACCTGTACCGTGCCGACGGCTCCGCCGCAGTCAGGCCGACCGTGGTCATGCACAACGGGTTCGACGGCACGGTGGAGGAGATGCACTTCTTCGGCGCGGCCGCGGCCGTCGAGCGCGGCTACAACGTGCTGGCCTTCGACGGTCCCGGCCAGCCGGGCACCCGCCATCACCAGGGCCTGATGTTCCGTCCCGACTGGGAGAACGTGGTCGGGCCCGTACTGGACTACGCCCTGACCCGCCCCGAAGTCGACGGCGCCCGCATCGCGCTGCTCGGCTGCAGCATGGGCGGCCAGCTCGCGCCCCGAGCCGCCGCCTTCGACCAGCGCGTCGCCGCGCTCATCGCCCTTGACGGGGTCTACGATCTGGGCGACATCTCCACCGCGCCCCTCCCCTTCGCCCGCGCCGAGGCCGAGCGCCGGCTGCGCGCCGAGCACGATCCGGAGCTGGACGCCATCATGACTTCGGCCATGGCCGCCACCCCCATGCTGCGCTGGGCCATCGAGCACGGCATGTACGCCATGGGCACCGACACCCCGCGCGCGTTCGGCGCCGCCTACCTGGACTACCACCTGCGCGACGGCATCGCCGAGAAGATCGCCTGCCCGACCCTGGTCTGCGCCGGGGCCGACGACGGGTTCTTCAAGGGCCAGCCCGAGCTGCTGTACGAGCACCTGACCTGCCCCAAGACGCTCCTGGAGTTCACCGCCGACCAGGGCGCCGACGCCCACTGCCAGTCCGGCGCCCAGCGACTGGCCTTCGCGCGCGTCTACGACTGGCTCGACGACGTGTTCAGCACGACCGCCTGATTCCCTGCCCCTTCCTGGAGAACGACATGACCATCGCCATGATCGACCGTGCTCTCGACATGACCGCCGCCATCGTCAAAGGCATCACCGACAGCCGGCTCCACGCCCCCACCCCCTGCGCCGACTGGGACGTGCGTACAGAGCTCAACCACATGGTCGGCGGCATGCGCGTCTTCGCCGCCGAACTCACCGCGACCGACGCGGGCGGCGAGCACGAGGACGACTGGCTCGGCACCGACCCGCAGGCCGCCTTCGTCATCGCAGCCGACCTCGACCGCGCCGCCTGGCATCGCCCGGGCGCCCTCGACACCACCGTACGCCTGGGATTCGGGGCCGTACCGGGGCCGATGGCCGCCCTCATCCACCTCACCGAAATCCTCGTCCACGGCGTCGACCTGGCGCTCGCCACCGGTCAGGAGCACCTGGTCGACGAGCGGTCGTGCGGCGAGCTGCTCGCGATCATGCGGGGCATGGACTTCGACGCCTTCCGCCGTCCTGACATGTTCGGCCCCGCGCTCCCCGCCCCCGCCGACGCCCCCGCACACCGTCAACTGCTGGCCTTCCTCGGTCGCGACCTGCCGACCCGTTGACGGCCAGCTGTCTGGCGATGAGTTCGCGGCACCGAGCCGGTCTACCCTTCCGACCACACGTCAACGGGAGGTAGCCGTGACAGCAGCGCGACACCCAGCAAACCAGCGGTTGCGGAGCCTGGATGTGCTCGTCGGGGAATGGGACATGGAGGCATCGATCGACGGGCAGTCGATGGGCCGGTCCACGGCGACGTTCACCTGGCACGACAGCCGGGGATTCCTCATCATGCACGTCGATCAACCTCAGGCGATCGCGCGGCAATGGCAGGAGAGTTCGCCGCTTCCGATCGATGCCGCCATCGGGCTCGACGACCACAGCGACACCTTCGCCATGCTCTACGCCGATGCGCGGGGCGTCTGCAGGATCTACCGGATGAGCCTCGAGGACGGTCACTGGGAGATGTGGGGGCAGGCAGGGCCGGGCTTTCACCAGCGCTTCGAGGCGACGATCCGTAGCGACGGCCGCCTTGTCACCGGCCGATGGGACGCCTCCGACGACGGAGAGACCTGGAAGTCCGACTTCGAGGTCACGTACGCGAAGAGGTGAGGCGTGTTCTCAGGCCGGATCGCTCGGCGGGATCGGCGGCGCCATCCTTGGTAACCCGAGCGGCCTATCGACAGGCGGCGACTCACCCTGGCCCGTGCCTGCCCCACCTCCAGCCCACAGGCGGTACCTCACCCTCGCCTGCGCGCGCCCGGCCTCCTGGGCACGCGCGTCTGAGCTCCTGGCCTGGTGCGCCCGGCCTCCTCGCTGCGTGCGTCCGAGCTCCTGGCCACGCGCGCCCCACCCCTGGCTGCGCGCGCCCCACCCCTGGACATAGGCGTCTGAAGCCGTCGGCTGCAGGTCAGCCGATCGGTGGGGTGGATCAGCCGTTCGGTGGGCCGGAGGGTTGAGCCGCTGATTCATGCCACGGGTTGATGCGTGCCCTGCCGCCGGCTTGAGAGCCTGACGACCTCCAATCGGAAAGGGGCGAGCCACATGCCAGAAGTGAGCGACGGGCGTACGAGCCCGCCGGACGGCGTAGCGGTGAGTCGTCGTGGGCTGCTCGCCGGTGCGGGTGCCGTGGCGATAACCGCGGCGGGCACGGCGGCGGGCACCGTGGCGGCCGGCACGTGGGGCGCCGATGTGGCGTTGGCGCAATCGGACGCGGCGCAATCGGACGCGGCGGAGTCGGTTGCGGCGGGAGCGGACGCGGACGCATTCGGACCGGTGACCGTCCGCCCGGGCGACTTTCGCTACGACAACCTGTTGCGTGGCAACAACTTCCGGTTCGTCGGCCGACCGGAGGAGATCCGCGTGGTCGGATCGACCGATCAGGTGGTGCGCGCGGTGTCGGAGGCGGTGCGGTCCGGCCGGCGGGTCGCGGTGCGCAGTGGCGGGCACTGCTTCGAGAACTTCACCGCCGATCCGGCGGTGCGGGTGCTGCTGGACCTCTCACCGATGGACGCGGTCGGCTATGACGCCGGTCGGCGGGCGTTCTCCGTGCAACCCGGAGCCACCCTCGGTCATGTGTACCGGACGCTGCTCAAGGGCTGGGGCGTGACGATCCCTGGGGGCGGTTGCCCGGAGGTGGGTGCCGGTGGGCACTTCGCGGGCGGCGGATACGGGCCGCTGTCCCGGCGCTACGGCTCGGTGGTGGATCACCTGTACGGCGTGGAGGTCGTGGTGGTCGACCGCGACGGCACCGCGCGCGCGGTGGTCGCCACCCGCGAGCCGGACGACCCGCACCGCGACCTGTGGTGGGCGCACACCGGCGGTGGCGGCGGCAACTTCGGCGTGGTCACCCGCTACTGGCTGCGCTCCCCCGGCGTCACCGGCACCGATCCGTCCCGGTTACTGCCGACGGCGCCGCAGCGGATGCTGCAGTATGTGGTCATCTGGTCCTGGGAGCACATAACCGAAAAGGCGCTCACCGGACTGCTGCGCAACTTCGGGACCTGGCACGAGCGCAACAGCGCGCCCGGCTCTCCGTACGCTGGTCTCTACGGGATCCTCCAGCTGTCGCACCGCGCCGGCGGAACCGTCATGCTGGTCGCGCAGATCGACGCGGACCTCCCCGACGCCGACAGCATGGTGACCGGCTTCGCGTCCGCGGTGACCGCCGGCCTCGACCTCACCCCGGCGCTCGACATCCGGCGGACGATGCCCTGGTTGCACCGGATGACCTGGCCGGGCACCGGCGAGCCGGGTGACGTGATCACCCGGCGCTACAAGATCAAGGCCGGCTACCTGCGACGCTCGTTCACCGAGACCCAGCTCGCGGCCATCCACCGCAACCTGACCAACTCCACCGGCGGCCCCAACGCCGGCATGCTGCTCATCGGCTACGGCGGCCAGGTCCGCGCGGTAGCGCCCGGCGCCACCGCGATCGCCCAGCGAGACGTGGTCATGAAGGCGGTCTACCAGACGATCTGGGAAGACGAAAAGGAGGACAAGGCCAACCTCGCGTGGGTTCGCGGCTTCTACCACGACGTGTACGCCGAGACCGGCGGCGTGCCCGTACCCGGCGAGGTCAACGACGGCTCCTACATCAACTACCCGGATGCCGACCTGGCCGACCCGGCGTGCAACACCTCAGGCGTGCCCGCGCACACCCTGTACTACAAGGACAACTACCCACGCCTCCAACGGGTGAAGGCCCGGTGGGACCCGCGCAACGTCTTCCGGCACGCCTTGGCCATCGATCCTCCCCAGGCCGGTTGAGCCACGTGAGGGCGTGGCGACGTGGAGGTTGGATTCCCCTCAACGGGTGAGGGCCCGGTGGGACCCGCGCAACGTCCTTCCGGTACGCCATAGCCATCGACCCTCCCCAGGTCGGTTGAGCCGCGTCAGGACGTGGTGACGTGGAGGTTAGATTCCCTGCTGGGAGCCAGCGCCGGATGAGGAGGACACAGATGAGCGATCCAGCGGCTCGGTGGCCCGTGCTGGTGACCGTCGGGCCGTACGCGTTGCTGGCGCTCCTGGCCGGTGTCACCGTGGCCATCAAGCGCTCGGCGGGCGAGTCTCCGCTCATCGACCTGGTCCTGTGCGCGCTGATGGCGGCGTGGATGCTGGGGGTCTTCACGCTCCGTCCCGCCTGGCGCGAGCGCGTGCCGGTGATGGCCGTGTTCTTCACCGTGCTGATCCTGCTCACGGCGATTCTGGTGGTCAGGGACCCGTGGTTCGGGTTCTTCACCCCCGCCGCGTACGTCTACGCCTTCCGGGTCCTGCCCTGGCCGTGGGAACCGGTCGGCGTCGCGGCGGTGGCGATGGTGGCAGGCACGGCGCAGGCGTACGGCGTGGACAAGACCACGCCCGTGGGGCTGATCACGTACGTCGCCGTCATGGCCGCGAATGTGAGCCCGATGTGTGGCTTCGCCTGGTTCGCCCGGCGCGGCGCCCAGCAGAACGACGAGCGCAAGCGGGCGCTGGCAGAGGCGCGCGAAGCGAACCGCAGGCTGGAGACGACGCTGACGGAGAACGCGGCCCTGCACGAGCAGTTACTGGCGCAGGCCCGGCGGGCCGGCGTGCACGATGAGCGGCGGCGGATGGCACGGGAGATCCACGACACCCTGGCGCAGGGTCTCACCGGCATCATCACCCAACTGCACGCGGCCGAGCACGCCGGCGACGACCCGGCGGAATGGCGCCGGCACATCGAGGCCGCGACCACGCTGGCCGGGGAGAGCCTGTCCGAGGCGCGGCGATCGGTCGACGCGCTGCGTCCTGAGCCGCTGCGGATGGCGCGGCTGAGCGAGGCGCTGGCGAGCGTGGCCGGACGCTGGTCGGCCCTGCACGATATCCCGGTCCAGGTCATGACGACCGGCACGGCACGGCCGATGCGCCCGGAGGTCGAGGTCGCGCTGCTCAGAACCGCGCAGGAGGCGCTGACGAACGTGGCCAAGCACGCGCGGGCGACCCGGGCGGGGGTGACACTGTCGTACATGGAACACGAGGTGGCTCTGGACGTGCGCGACGACGGCGCGGGCTTCGATCCGCCCTTGCTCAGGGACGACGACGGAGATGGCTTCGATCCGGCCCGGCTCAGGGACAGCGACGGAGGCGGCTTCGATCCGGTCCGGCTCGGGGACGGTGGCAGCTTCGAAGGGGCGGTTGGTCCGCGTACAGCTCACCTCGGATTCGGGCTGGTCGCGATGCGACAGCGGATCGAGGGCTTATCAGGCACGCTGCAGGTCGAGTCGGAGCCCGGCGTCGGCACGGGGATCTCGGCCCGCGTCCCCATCGAGCCGGCGGAGTTTTTCGCATGAGCGTCCCCGGGGAGCGGGCGGAGTCCTCCGCATGAGCCGCTCCGATAGCGTGATCAGGCTGCTGGTCGTCGACGACCATCCGGTGGTCAGAGACGGCTTGAGCAGCATGTTCGCCCGCGATCCGGACTTCGAGGTGGTCGGCGAGGCCGCCGACGGAGCCGAGGCGGTCCGGCTCGCCGAGACCCTACGGCCGGATGTGGTCCTCATGGATCTGCGGATGCCCGGCATGGACGGCGTGCGCGCGACCAGAGAGCTGGTCGGGCGCGGGAATGGGGCGCGCGTGCTGGTGCTCACCACGTACAACACCGACAGCCACGTGCTGCCCGCGATCGAGGCGGGCGCCACCGGCTACCTGCTCAAAGACGCTCCCCGTGACGAGCTCCTGCGGGCGGTCCGGGCGACGGCTCGGGGCGAGGCGGTTCTCGCACCGTCGGCGGCGGCCCTGCTCATGAGCCGGGTACGCTCCTCCGCCTCGGGGCTGCTCAGCCAGCGGGAGCTCGAAGTGCTCCATCTGGTGGCGGCCGGTGGCACGAACCGGGAGGCAGCGGCGCAGCTGTTCATCACCGAGGCCACGGTCAAATCTCACCTGCTGAACATCTACGGCAAGCTCGGCGTCGGTGACCGCGCCGCTGCCGTTACCGAGGCGTTCAACCGGGGACTGCTCGTCCCGCGAACACCGGAACAACCTTGACGCGGTAGTGGTGGCGATGTGGGCAGCGTCCCACTGAGTGGTGGATCCACGATCTCGCTGTATGGCTTCTGTCAGGGCCTCGCTGTAGTCCCGGGGAAATTTCCAACGGATTTGCCTGACCTGCACTGACGCGGGCCTGTTCCGGTTGTTGATCACTTCCGCTACGGTTCGTACGGTCCTGACCGGTGGCGGTGTGGGGGTGGTCCATGTCGACCCGGATGTTCTCCGAAGACCAGTTGGAGCGGTTGCGGTCCTACCCCGACATCGGCCGCGACGATCTGATCCGGTACTTCACCCTGACGCCTGCCGATGTCGCCTTCGTCGACCCAGGCCGCGGCCGGGGCCCGGCCGTCCGATTGAGCCTTGCCGTCCAGCTCGCCACGTTGCCCTGGTTAGGGTTCGTTCCGGATCGGGTGAGCGCGGCGCCGCCGGTGGCGGTGGCTCGGCTGGCCGAGCGGCTGGGAATCGATCCGGACGTTCTCGCCGAGTACGGTCAGCGGGAGCAGACACGCAGCGATCACCTGCGACTGGTGGCCGGTTATCTGGGCCGGAAGAGCGCACCGGCCGGGAGCACGGCGATGAAGGAGCTGGAACAGTTCCTGCTGGACCGGGCCATGGAGCACGACTCGCCGACGCTGCTGATCAACCTGGCCACCGAGTACCTGATGGCGGCCAAGACGATCCGGCCGGGCGTGACGACGCTGGCCAAGATGGTGGCCAGCGCCCGCACCGGCGCCACCGCGCTGACCTGGGAGAAGGTGGCGCACCTGCTGACCGGCGAACGGCGCGGGGATCTGGACCGGCTGCTGATGTATGACGCCGGGTTGAAGATGACCCGGCTGGCCTGGCTGATCAAGGCGGCCACCGATGCCAGCGCGACCTCGGTCAAGACCGCCATCGAAAAGCCCATCTACCTGCGCAACATGGACGCCCGCACCCTGGACATGTCGGCCCTGGGGCCGAGCGGCGCCGCTTCCTGGCCTCGGTGGGCCGCCGCTCGACGAACCAGGCGCTGGAACGCCGCGAGGCGCAGCGCCGCTATCCGATCTTGCTGGCGGACGAGCAGATCGGCGGGCTGCTGCGCAACACGATCGGGATGAGCAAGCTGCGCGAGGTCGTCACCGAAGGCTGGAAGAAGCTGCCACGCGATCACGGCCGGCTCTCGGCGCTGCACGCCTCCTACACCTACCTGCGCCAGTTCACCCCCCAGGTGCTGGCGGCGATCGACTTCCAGGCCGGGACCGGCACCACGGAGTTGATGGAGGCGGTGGCCATCTTGAAGCGGCTGAACGAGGGCGGCGGCCGCAAGGTGCCCGAGGGCGCATTCGCGGACGTGGCACCGAAGGTGCTGGCTCCTGGCGGGCGCGGGCTGCGGTCGAGTCGCCGTCGCATCTGCGGTGCCGTGCGCGCAGTTCGCAGGCGTCCGCGGTGACGTTGCCGGCCGTGCTGTTGGTGGAGCGGGAGCGGGAGGTCACCGATGCGCCGGCGGATCTGCTGATCGCCACGGTGCACCGGATACCTTTCATTGTGCGAGTCCTTCCTGTGGGTGTGCCTTTCACAGTGCTCGCAGGCGACATCTGTCACGTGGGTGTGGTGCGGTCCCGCCGCCCTGGTGGGCGGAGGGACCGTGACCTGCTGGGAACCGGTCTATCCATGCACCGGGTAGTTGGCGCGGAACACGTTGTGCGGGTCGCGGGCCCGCTTGATCTCCCGCAGCCGCGCGAGCGTGCCGCCGGGGAAGGACTTCGCCGCCGTTTCACCGGGGGACAGCAGGGTGTACGGCTTGTGGCCGCTGATGTAGGCCTTCAGGTCGGCTACGATCTCGGCCTGCTTGGCGCGTGTCGCATCGGCCGCGTGTGGCAGGCCGAGACCCAGCAGGCCGAGCAGGTACGGCTCGGCCACCGTGCCGCTCGCACCGGCCCCGCCGCCCGGCTCGGCGAGCGCCCCGCCCAGATGCCTGATCTGCACGTTGATTAGCGGTTCGACCGGCTTGGCCAGCAGGAGCTCCACCGCGTCCTCCTCCAGGCCGGTGAGCAGCTCCGCACGAGCGATGGACGGGGCCGGATCGGTGGGTTCGGCGGTGATGTCCCCCAGGTCGGCGATCGGGATGACGCCGCGGCTGTCGGAGATCGCGCCCTCGATCTTGTCGAGGCGTGCCAGCAGGTCCTGCCCTTGAGCGGCCTCTCCCAGGTAGGCCAGGTCCAGCGTGACCAGCGGTGGCGCGCCGGGGGGGTGGAGCCGGTTGATCCAGACACTGAGTTCACGCGGCGCCTCGGCGGTGATCTCCAGGAACGCCTCGTACACCTGCCTGGTCCGGTGCTCCGGCCAGATCACGCGTCCGCCGTACAGGGCCGGTACGGGATACAGCTGGAGTTCCAGGGCGGTCACCATCGCGAAGTCGCCGCCACCGCCGCGCAGTGCCCAGAACAGCTCGGGGTCGGACTCGGCGCTCACCCGGCCCGGCTCGCCATCGGCGTTCACGATGTCGATGGCCCGCACGCTGTCGGAGGCCAAGCCGTACGTGCGGCTGAACCAGCCGACCCCGCCGCCCAGGGTGTAGCCGGTCACGCTGACCCCCGGCGCGCTACCGGCCAGGCCGGTCAGACCCAGCGGACCCGCCGCCGCCAGCACCTGCCCCCACTTGGCGCCCGCCCCCACCCGGACCACACGCTCCTTGGCGCGTACCTCCACCTCGTTCAGCAAGCCGGTACGCAACAGGATCAGCCCTTCCACATCACCCGAGGCGCCATGCCCGCTCGGCTGCGCGGTCACCGTCATACCCGACCGCCGCGCGTAACGCACCAGCGCCGCTACGTCATCGGCATCCGCGGCCTCCACCACGGCCGCCACCGGCTGCCTGACGGTCAGATTCCACGCGGTGGTCGCCTGTTCAAAGCCGTCGTCACCAGGCAGGAGCACACGCCCCTTGAGAACACCGCGCAAATCGTTGATCGTCATAGTCGTCTCCCTTTCGAGTTCTCAGAAAATGCGAAGGAACACCGTGCCGCACTGCGGGGATGTCAGGCGGGCTGCGCGGCGGGCGCCGGGGTGGCGGTCTCTTGGGCCTTGCGCGCCTTGCTGGTCTCGCGGAGGATCAGCAACCCCGTGACCGCGATCAGCGCCGAGGTCAGGCCGTGGATGCCGAACGCGGCGGCCGTGGAGCCGTGGTGGGCCAGGACGTTGACCATGTCGCCGAACGGGGCGACGGCCACCATCAGCAGGACCCAGCCCAGGGCGCGGCGGTGGTCCGTCACCAGCAGGATGCCCATGGCCAGGCCCATCGCGATTTCGCGGCTGCCCTTCACGATAGGAAAGCCGCTGTCGCCAGAGGGCCAGTTCGGCAGGCCCGGGAAGGACGTCCCGAGGGGCAGGACGAAGGACAACCCGAGGTAGAGGGTGAACAGGACGACGGCGGCGGCCAGGCCGGTGTTGAGCTTCTTCTGCGACATGGTTGTTCTCCTTTGATGTTCAGCCGCGGACACGGCGGATGTGGCGGGCGTAGCGGGGGCGGCCGATGACGTGCCAGATGACGCGGACCGGGGCGGGCAGGCCGCTGAGGACGATGGCGCGCTCGGCCGGGTTCGCGTCTTCCAGGACGGCGCCGAAGAGCGTGAGCAGGGTGAGCTTGGGGGTGTTGTTCACCAGGTGGTCGCCCAGGGAGGCCCACTCCTGTTGGGTGATGTGCTTGGCCGCGAGCGGGAGGAGGGTGGCCTCCTCGTCGTCGAGGTGTTCCAGCAGGACCGCGCGGTGCTCGGCGAGGGCGGCCACCAGGGTGTCGCGTTCGTCGGCGCCCGCGGTGGCCTCCCAGGCGGGGACCGCGGCGGCCAGTCTGGTCAGGGTGGCCGCGATGCGTTCGTGCTGGGCCTGCATGCGCAGGACGATGTCGGCCTCCAGGTCCACCCGGGCGAGCAGCGGCGGCCACAGCAGCTCGTCCTCGCCCTCGTGATGGTGGTGCAGGCCCAGCCGGTAGATGCGGAAGTGGTCGGCGATCACCTTGGCGCGAGCAGTGTCACCCGGGGCGACCGCCGCGACGAGGTCCACCAGCAGCCGTGTTTCACGGCGGAAGACGCGGTGCACGATCTCCATGTCCTGGGTATTGACGCTCATCTGTTCCTGCCCTTCATCGGTTGCGACGTGTTCAGGTTGCTCTCGGGTGTTTGGAGGGGACTTGGAGCCGGTTTGGAACAGCCCAAGTACTATGTCCGGATCATGGTCTTCATCCGCGTACTGGGCTCGTTCGCCGCCGAGGTGAACGGTGAGCCCGTCCACCTCGGCGGGCCGCGGCAGCGCGGCGTACTGGCCCTGCTGGTGGCGGCGCGCGGGCAGGTCGTGCCGGTCGACCGGATGATCGAGGATCTGTGGCGCGGGGAGCCGCCCGCGCGGGCGCTGATGTCCTTGCAGGCGTACGTGTCCAACCTGCGCCGGCTGCTGGAGCCCGGCCGCCCGTCACGCACGCCGGCCCGGCTGCTGGTGAGCGCGGCGCCCGGCTATGCGCTGCGGCTGCCCCGCGAGTCGGTGGACGCGTGGCGGTTCGAGGACCTGCTCGACCAGGCCCGTACGGACACCGACCCGCGCGCCGCCCGGGCCCGGCTCGCCGAGGCATTGGGCCTGTGGCAGGGACCGGCGTTCGCCGAGGTCGCCGACGAGCCGTGGGCCGCCGCGGAGACGGCCCGGCTGACCGAGCTGCGCCTGGTCGCCACCGAACTGCACGTCGCGGCCGGTCTGCGCATCGGCGACCCCGCCGCGGTGGTTCCCGAGGCTGAGCGGCTCACCCGCGACGAGCCTCTGCGTGAGGAGGGCTGGCGGCTGCACGCCCTGGCCTTGTGGAGCAGTGGCCGCCAAGCCGACGCGCTGGCGACGCTCCGCCGCGTTCGCGGGATCTTCGCCGAGGAGCTCGGGCTCGACCCCGGCCCGGACCTGACGGCGTTGGAGGAGGCGATCCTCACCCAGCGCACGGACGTCCTCCACGCGTCCGTGTTCCTGCCACCGCCTGTTGTCCCGCTGCCGCAGACGGTTCCGATCACCGAGGCGCCGTTCGTCGGACGCCAGGAGGAGCTGGCGGCACTGGTCGCGGCCGCTGCCGAGGCCGCCGCCGACGGAGCGCGCATCGCCCTTGTCACCGGCGAGGCCGGGCTCGGCAAGTCGACGCTTCTGGAACGCCTCGGCAGGCGGCTCGAACGTGACGGATGGCTGGTCGCCGTCGGCCACTGCTCGGAGGTCGACAGCGCGCCGCCCGCGTGGGCCTGGACTGAGGCGCTGAGAGGCGTTGCCGCGACCAGGTCCCCGGGCGAGTTCGCGGACGACCTCGCGCCGCTGCTCACCGACACCGAGCCGGTGAACGTCGACGCCACCGCGGGACGGTTCCGCCTGCGTCAGGCCGTGTGGAAGTGGCTCGCGGCCGTCGCCGCGGAACGCCCGGTCGCCGTCGTGCTGGACGACCTGCACTGGGCGGACGCCGTCACGCTGGAGCTGCTCGGCGGTTGCCTCGGCATTCGGGCCCCCGTTCTGGTCGTGGCGGCTTACCGGGCGGACGAGAGCGGGCACCTCACCGAAACGCTGGCCTCGCTGGCGCGCGCCACGCCGCTGCGGCTCCCCCTGCCCGGCCTGGACGACGCGGCTGTCGCGCAGATCGTACGGAATGAGTGTGAGGCCGATGACGAGACCGTCGCCGGAATCGCCGAGCGGACCGGCGGCAACCCGTTCTATGTGCGGGAGAGCGCGCGGCTGCTGAACGGAGAGGGCGCGCTGGTCGCCCTCTCCGAGGTCCCCGAAGGCGTACGGGACGTGCTGCGGCGGCGCCTCGCACGGCTGCCCGAGGCAGGCGTGGCCGTGCTGCGACTGGCCGCGGTCGCAGGCCGGGAGAGCTCGGTGGACGTCCTCGTGGACGCCGCCGACACCGACGAGGAAGGCGTGCTGAACGCACTGGACGCAGGCGTGATCGCCGGGCTGCTGAGCGAGCCCGGCCCCGGACGGGTGCGGTTCGTCCACGCCCTCGTCCGCGACACCCTCATCGCCGGCGTCAGCCGCCTGCGGGCATCCCGCATGCACGCCCGCATCGCCGCCGCACTGGAAGCCACCGGCGACATCCCGGCGCTCGCGCACCACTACGCGCGAGCCGGATCCCCCAAGGCCGTCGGCTACTGCCTCCGGGCCGCCGAACTGGCCGAAGCACGCTACGCCCACGACGTCGCAGCCGATCTCCTCACCGACGCGGTCGCGAACTCGACCGGCCCGGAGGAGCACATAGACCTGTATGGCAGGCTGCTGCGGGCGCAGATCCGGGCCGGCGCCTTGCTTGCCGCGCGCCAGACTCGCCTGCAGGCCGTCGAGTACGCCGAGTCCCTGGGACGCGATGACTTGATGGTCGCCGCGTTCACGGCCTGGACCGAGCCGACACCATGGCAGTCCCGCGAGTACGGCACGGTGGACCGGCCCATCGTCGACAGGCTGAGCCGCCTGCTCAAGCGCACCGACCTGGCCCCGGAGGCGCGCAGTCACCTCCTCGCCGCCTACGCCGAAGAACTGGTCGGCGAGGACGACCCCACCGCCCTGGCGGCGGCCCGCGAGGCGCTCGACCTCGCCACCTCACCCCGCCTGCGGGCGGCGGCCCTCCAGGTCCTTACCCGCGGCCACCGCGGCTTGCCCGAACGCGACAACCTCTGCCGCGAACTGGTGGCGATCGGCACCGAGCACGACCTGCCCGTCTATCGCGTCACCGGGCTGCTCAACCAGGCCAGCGCCGCCGCCGGGGCCAACGACCCGGCCACCATGCGCCGCGCGGCTGCCGAGGCCCTCGACCTCGCGCGCACCTACCGGCTGCCCGAAGCGATCGGCGTCGCCGAGGTGGTGCTGGCGACCCTGGCCCTCATTGAGGGCCGGTTCGCCGACGCCGAACGGCTCTACACCGAGGCCGCCGACGGCATGCGGCGCGCCGGATCCCTGCACGCCGTCGGCTTCCTCGGCCTCGCGCTGGCCGCGATCTGGGTGAACAACGGCACGCTCGGCGAGCACCTGGAGGAGGTGCGCGCCTTCCACGAGGCGTTCGGCCCGATCACCTCCGACCTGCTGGTCCTCGCCCTGCACGCCAACGGCCTGATCGACGAAGCCCGCCGGGTACGCACCTCGGACCCGATCCGGCCCGACTACTTCTTCACCTTCCTCACGACCGTCCGCGCGATGGCCGCCATCGCCCTGGACGACCGCGCCGCGGCCGAGGAGATCTACGCGACGCTGCTTGCGCGCTGCGACGGCCCCCCGCCGGACGCCACGAGCCTGTCCGTGGAGCTGCGCCCGGTCGCCCACACCCTCGGCGAGCTGGCCGTCTTCCTCGGCCACGACGACGAGGCCGCCGCCCACTTCGCTCAGGCCGCCACCATCGCCGACCGGTGGAACGCACCTCATTGGGCCGCCGAGGCCCGGTTGCGAACGACCACCTAGTCTCTGCCCATGGCGCCGCCACATCTGTGACACAGAACTGGCATTATCTGTCACATGGGCGGCCTTAGGGCCGTGTCCGCCCAGCTCGGCGTCTGCCGCCACTGTGGCGGCTCCTGTACGACACGGCCGCCCGGGCCGGGCGCTGAGCGCGGTGGCGGTGTTGGCGCGTTCGCTTCGGGCTCTGGCCTTGGCGGTGGCGGTGTTGGCCCTCTGCTGGGCGGCGATGTTCTTCTGCCGCTCGGCGTTGTCGCGCTCGCTCTCGGCGATCTCCCCAGTGGCCGCCAGGGGGCGGGACGTTGAGCGACTCCTCCCAGACGGTGTGCTGGTTCTGAAGCTCGTTCAGCTTGGCCGAGGCCCGCTCTTCGTCCTGCTCGTAGGCGGCGTGCAGCGGGGTCGGCGGGTTGGTCTCGTAGTCGGGGGCGGCGTTGCGCAGCAGGATGTCGTCCGTGCCGCCCAGCCCGGTGCGGGCGACGGCCTTCAGGTCCTGGCCGCCCTTGCGCTGCACGGCGGTGAGCAGGCACTGGGCCGCGCGGACCGACGCGGCGTGCGCGAGGTCGTCATCAGCGGCGTCGGCGAAGGCGAGCGCCGGGCCGGTGCCGGGCAGGGGCGCGACCTGCGCGCCGGCGATGACGACGCCGGCGGAGGTGAGGGCCGCGGTGGTGGCGCGCAGGCGTCCTAAAAGGCACTGTACGGCGCCGGCGCCCTGTTCATTCGTGAGGTGGTCCATCTGCTCCACGATCGGCACCGCCACCACCGCCGCCGGCAAAGGCCTGCTCACCGGGTCGGCCCAGGCGGTGGTCGGCGCGATCGTCCTGCCCGCGGTCGCGGCTCGCCGCGCCTCCACGTGACCAGCCGGAACGCCGGCAGGCTCAGGCATCGCTCGGGAGCCTGGCCTCGCCGGCCGGCTGGCGAACCGCGAGCTCGACGAGCTTGCGGACCTGCGCCGCGGGAACGGCGATGCCGGGTGTCTGGAGGGTCCAGCGGAGGAAGTCCTCAACGTTCATGGCGGGCGTTTCGCCGAGGTAGGGGTGGATGTACGCCGGTGTGTTCGGCTCACTGCGCCAGCTGTCGGCGAGGGTGCCGATGTCCACCGCGTCATAACCGAGGACATCCAACAGCCGGGTGGTCTCTGCCTTGGCCGCCGCGTCGTCGCCGGCGATGGGCAGAGCGCTGCGGTCCGGCGCTCCCGTGGGCCGAGCGAGGGAGAACAACTGGTGCGGAGTGATGGTGTTGAACACCTTGACCACCTGGGAGTCCGCCAGGTGGCGCTGGATGAGCGCACTGGAGGTCAGCTCGCCCGCGTCCAGCTCGGCCAGGTGGCCGTCCCGCTCGGGGTAGTAGTTCGCCGTGTCCAGCACCGTCTTGCCGGCCAGCGCTTCGGCGGGGAGCTGCTCGTAGGCCTGCAGCGGGATGGCCGCCACCACCAGGTCCGCGGCGCGTGCCGCTTCCGCCGGTGTGGCCGCTCGGACCTTCCCGCCCAGCTCGGCGACGAGGTCGGCGAGGGTCTCAGGCCCGCGCGAATTACTGAGGACAACCTCAAGGCCGGCCGCGACGGCCAGGCGGGCAACGGAAGTACCGATCATTCCGCTGCCGATGAGTCCGAGCGTTTGGGACACGACTTATCTCCGATGGTTCGTATATGTGGGGACAGGAGCCGGAGGCGGCGAGCGGGCGCGGCATTGCCGTACCCGCTCGCGCGTGGGTGGCTCGCCTGACAGCGTGGAGCCATCGCGACCGCCGGACCAGAGCCGTGTTCTGCGTACTCACGGCGTGATCACCCGCCGCACGTCCAGACGTAGGGTTGTCGCGTGGACGACCGGATCGAGCTGAGTGAGTTCCTCAAGTCACGCCGTGCGCGCCTGCGCCCGGAGGATGTCGGGCTGCGCGACTACGGCGGAGCGCGCCGGGTCGCCGGGCTGAGGCGTGAGGAGCTGGCCCGGCTGGCGGGCGTGAGCATCGCCCACTACACCCGCCTGGAACAGGGCAAGGGCGACAGCGTCTCGGACGAGATCCTGGGCGCCATCGGCACGGCACTGCGCCTGGACACCGACGAACTGACCTACCTGCACCGGATGACCCGGCGTCCCCAGCCGTGCGCGGGGGCCGCGGACCCGTCGGAGGTGCCTCCGAGCTTTCGCTACTTGTTGGCGTCGTTCGTGACGACGCCGGCCCTGGTGATCGGCCGGCACACCCAGATCGTCGGCTGGAACCCCCTCGCCGTGGCAGTGTTCGGCGACTTCCCCGCGTTGCCCGAGAACCGCCGCACGCTCTCGCACCTGCTGTTCGCCGAGCCCTCCGTGCGCGAGCTGCACCGCACCGGCTGGGAGCGGGCAGCGCGCGAGCACGTGGCGCATCTGCGCGTTCTGCTCGGGCGGTATCGCGGGGACGCCGGACTCGCGGCGCACATCGACCACATGCGGGAACTGAACGCGGACTTCGCTCGGATGTGGGCCGAGCATCCGGTCGCGCGGCTGCGGTCTCGGACGTACGTGCTGCACCACCCGGTCGTGGGCGAACTGACCCTGCACGGCGAGCCCATCACACTGCCCGACGAGCCGTCGTGCTGCGGGCTGGACCTGTACGCCGCCGAGCCAGGTTCGGCATCTGAGCAGGCATTGAAAAAACTCGGGAGCCTGTAGGCCGCGTGCCTTTTCCCCTCCGGCGCCAGCTGTACGACCACTTCGAGGAGTAAGCCCGAAAGCCAGGTCGGCGACCGGGGGCTTGGCCGCGTCGCCGAAGCTTCATGATCGCGGTTCCTTTACCTTTGGCGCCGCCCCTTGTGGACGGCCTCACCCTGCTACGAACACCACCGCCCCGCGCCGACCACGCCGCCGGACCGGCCGTCCACAAGGCGCACCAGGTGTACGCTGCCCGCATGCTCGGCTGACCGGTGTCGGCGCAGATCATGTGGGCGGCGGGCTGCTGGTCCTGCGCCGCCGCGACTTCGGCTGAGGACGCGGGTACGGAAAGCGCGGCCCACCACGCGGGCCCGCCGCGGGGGCCGCCCGGGCATCACCTCGGCGTCTGCCGGTCACAGGCAGGCCGGCGCAGGCCGGTCAGCCGGTCTGGGGTGAACCGGGGCGGCCACCCGGATCGAAGGCGACGCCGGCCGTCACCGTGTCGGATCGCCGCTGCCGATAGCTCCTCGCCTTGGCCTTGTTTCCGCAGGTGGCCATGTCGCACCAGCGGCCGGTCTTGTTTCTGGCGTGATCGTAGAACGCCCATTGGCAGGCACGGTTGTCACAGATCTTGAGGCGTTCCCAGGCAGGGGTTCCCGCGTGCCCGGCGACGGCGGCGACGATGCGGCCCAGCGCGCGAGGCGCCCCAGAGCGGGTCGCAACCAACGTGACGGTCGCGTCCGGTGAGATCTCGACCTGCAGCGGGGCGGTCGACTGGGCGGCCGCGTTGAAGGACAGCGCGGCGCGAGAGGCGCGCATGGGCTCGGAGCGCTCGCTCAACAGGGAGCGGATCGCCTCACGCAGCTCGCGGGCCCGCCGGACGTCGTCATGACCCACTGTCTCGTCCTGGCCGAGAAGTTCGTGTTCGCGGAGCCATCTCGCCAGAGAGCCGGCCTCATCGAACTCTTCGAGGCCGGCTTCCAGATCTCGCGTATTGAGAAAGAGCCGGAGCGTCTCCAAGCCATCCGGAGCCACGTCGGGCTTGCGCCTCTGCTCGCTCGTCATGAGGACACCCCATCTACGCCGTCACCATTCTCACTACTTGACAGGTTACTCCGATTTGAGGGAAGCTCAAGGAGACGGGATGTGGTTCCACCATGAAGCTCAGCCCCACCGGCATCAGAGCCGAAGAGCGCAAGACCCAGCGCAATCAGAGCCGCCCCGACGGCCGTATCGATCCTTGAAGCACGTGGCCTGAGGCGGCGCGAGGCGCCTGCTCACCACGCCGGATGGCGCACCCGGGCGGGGAAGCGCGATGACCGCCCCGGTCCAGCCCCGGCGTACCGCGACCGGAGTGCTTCTCATCCTCGGCTCCGCCGTGTCCTTCGGCGCCATGGCGATCTTCGCGAGGATCGCCTATGACAGCGGCGCCGACGTTCACGGTGTGCTGCTGATCCGCTTCAGCGTCGCGGCGATTGCCCTCACGGCGCTGATGGCGATCACATCGACCCCATGGCCGCGCAGGCGGGACCTGCGCCTCCTGGTGCTGATGGGCGCGGTCGGCTACGTCGGGCAATCATTGACCTATTTCACCGCGTTGACGCGGATACCAGCAGGTCTGGTAGCGGTCCTCTTCTACACCTACCCGGTGCTGGTGGCCATCTGCGGCGCCGTCCTGGCCCGCCGCGTGCCTCCCTTGCTCACGCTCGCGGCCACGGGCATGGCGACTCTGGGTGTCGCGCTGGTCGCCAGCCCGACGCTGGAGGGGGATCTTCTCGGCATCGCACTCGCGGTCGCCGCGGCGGTCATCTACACGGGCTACATCCTGGCGGGCAGCCACCTGTCGGGCGCGGCCGGCCCGCTCGCCTCGACCACCACCGTCTGCCTGGCCGCGACCGGGGTCTACGCCGGCGCGTGCCTGGCCCACGCTCCGTCCTTCCCCGGCGATCTCGCCGGTTGGTCCGCGGCCGTGGCGACCGCCATCGTCTCAACGCTCGTCGCCATCATCGCCTTCTTCGCAGGTCTTCGGCTGCTGGGCGCCGCCCCTTCGGCGGCTGTCTCCAGCGCCGAGCCGGTCGTCACCAGCGTGCTGGCGTTCCTGGTCTTCGCGGAAGACTTGTCGCCGCTGCAGATCATCGGTGCCGCGCTCGTCTGCGCCTCTGTCATCGGGGCGGCCGCGAGCAGTGGGCGACGCGCCACACCCGCGAACCCCCCCGGCCCCTGTCGCCGAGGACCCGCCCAAGCACATCGGCGTGTGACGCCGCAACGCCGGCGGCATCCCTAGGGAGAAACATGAACCGAAATCGTGAACGTGCCGCGCCCGCGAACCACCGCGTCGCCATTGCCGGAACCGGTGCCTGCCTACCGGCGACCGTCGTGCCCAACGCCGAGCTCTCGGATCGCATGCACGTCGCCCCCGAGACGCCGCACCTTTCCAGATCCGCCCGGCTTGGAGATCTTGCGTTCCCTCACCGGCAGGGGCCGAAATTCCCCGCCCTTCAACGCGGTTCGGAGGTCCTCCAGGAACACGGACAACCCGATGCTCTCCTCCGCACCACAGCCGCATTACGGGCTCCCAGGCATCCCCAGCAGCGGCAGCCATACCTCGTCCACGATCTCGACGATCGACTCGTCCGGCACCGCGTGCATCGTCATGAACATGTCGTGGCGCAACAGGTCCAGCGGCAGATTCACGACGCGGGACGAACGCGGCACGTCGGGCAGCTCGCCGCGTTCGACCGCGCGGGCGACGATCGTCTCGAAGGCCGTCGCCTGGCCCGGCGGGAGGAGGGTCTCGCGTAGCTCGCCGAGGCTGGTACCGGTCTCGCGGAAGTAGCCCGCCAGCTGCACGCTCATCAACGTGATCATGCCTGCGCGGTCAGCGTCAGCGTTGCGCAGGAAGCCGATCGCGTCGTCACGGAGGCTGCCCGTGTCGGGCACCGCGATCAGCTGCCAGTACTTGGTGAGGGTGGCCAGCAGCAGGTCCTCGCGCTGCGGCCAGCGCCGGTAGAGCACGGGACGACTCGTGCCGGCGCGGGCGGCGACCGCCTCGTAGGTGAAGCCGTGATATCCCTGCTCGACCAGTACGTCCCAGGCGGCGTCGAGGATCGCGTCCTCGAGTTCGGCACCACGCCGACGGGTCGCGCCGCCGTCGGCACGACGTTCCGTTGTCTGCGTCCCGAGCCCTGGTACGACCGAGTGCACCGCGTGACCGCAACGGCCGACGACGCCCCGGCACCCGCACTGCTCATCCGCCCCGACGGCTACGTCGCCTGGGCAGGGGCGGACCCCGACAGCCTGAAAACGGCCCTCACCCGCTGGTTCAGCCCGGACTGAGGCTCCACCCCTCGGGAGGGTGCTGGAACACCCTCCCGAGGCCGCGCCCGCTCCAGCAGAGCGCGGCGAACGGAACCCCGGCCATAGCGCCAAGTGCTAGTCGGCGAGGAACAGTTCGATGACCGGGACGGCGACGTCAGGACGTTGGACCGGCAGGTCGAGGGTCAAGGTGTCCGGGGTCAGGGCGCCGATGGCCGTGTTCTGGGCCGTCTGGGAGGGGTCGATGACGCGCGTACGGATCTCCGAGGCGTCGTGCAGGAACTGGGCGTACTTCACGCGCCCGCCCAGCCCTGGCAGGTGCAGGTGGCGGAACGGCCAGCCGAACACGTGCAGATAGAGCCGGTCACCGCGCTGGGTGTAGCGGCAGTCGGGAGGCGCGGTGAAACCGCTGGGGCCGCAGCCGTAGATGGAGCGGGAGTTCAGCCGCATCCAGTCGCCGATCTCGGCCAGGCTCTGGCGGGCGCGCGGGTCGATCTGGCCGCGTCCGTCGGGGCCGACGTTGAGCAGCAGGTTGCCGCCCTTGGCGACGCTGTCGATCAGCATGCGTACGAGCAGGTCAGGGGTCTTGTAGTCGAGGTTGTCCCGGTCGTATCCCCAGCTGCCGTTGAGGGTCTGGCAGGCCTCCCACGGCACCTCTTTGCCGTCGACGGTCATCGGGGCGGCGGGCTGGTACTGCTCGGGGGTGACGAAGTCGCCGGGGATGGCGAGCCGGTCGTTGACGATGATCCCCGGCTGGAGCTCGCGCACCATCTCCAGCAACTCCGGTGAGCGCCAGTCGTCGGCGCCCTTGCCGCCCCAGTAGCCCGCTCTGCCCGCGTAGGAGAAGTCGAAGAACAGGTAGTCGATCTGTCCGTAGCCGGTGAGCAGCTCGCGTACCTGGGCGTGCAGGTAGTCGGCGTACTTGGAGATGTCGCGGTCCTTGGCGGCGGCCTTGAACGCCTCGTCCTCGCGCTGCGGGTGCAGGGAGTCGACGGGGAACTCGGGGTGGTGCCAGTCGATCAGCGAGTGGTAGAAGCCGACCTTCAGCCCTTCGGCGCGCAGGGCCTCCACGTACGGCGCGATCAGGTCCTTGCCCCAGGGGGTGCGCGTCACCTTGTAGTCGGTCTGCGCGGAGTCCCACAGGCAGAAGCCGTCGTGGTGCTTGGTCGTGAGGACGACGTAGCGCATGCCGGCGTTCTTGGCCAGCCGTGCCCACTCCGCGGGGTCGTACAGGTCGGGGTCGAAATGGTCGAAGTAGCGCTGGTAGTGCTCATCGGTCATTTGCTCGCGGTTCTTCACCCACTCGTGGCGGGCGGCCAGGGAGTACAGACCCCAGTGGACGAACATGCCGAAGCGGGATTCGGAGAACCAGGCGTGGTGCACGATGTTCCTTTCAATGAGATTTCACCGGCCGCCGAGACCGCTGGTAGCGATCCCGCGTATGAGATGTTTCTGCAGGAGGATGAGGAGCGCCGCGGTCGGCGCCATGGAGATCACCGAGGCGGCCATGATGAGGTTCCACTGGGTGCCCTGCTGACCGACGAAGAGCGACAGGCCCAGCGGGACGGTGGCCTTCTCGTCCACCGTGTTGATGATGATCAGCGGCCACATGAAGCTGTTCCAGTAGTTGATGAACGTGAAGACCGCCAGCACCGCGAGCGCCGGCCTGATCAGCGGCAGCATGATGCTGGTGAAGACTCGCACCGATCCCGCGCCGTCGATGCGGGCGCCCTCGGAGATCTCCTCGGGGATGGTCAGGAAGAACTGGCGCAGCATGAACGTCCCGAAGGCGGTGAAGGCCCAGGGAAAGATCAGCGCCTGAAAAGAGTCCACCCAGCCGAACCAGCGCATCAGCATGAACATCGGCACGACCAGCACTTCCTGGGGGATCATCAGCGTGGCCAGGAAGACCAGGAAGAAGCCGTCGCGACCGCGCCAGCGCAGCCGCGAGAAGGCGTACGCCGACATGGCCGACGCCACCAGCACCACGATCGTGCCGCAGATGGCGACGGCGAGCCCGTTGAGGACGAACTTCCCGAACGGCAGGAACTCGAACGTCTCGCTGTAGTTCTCCCACCGGATCAGCGAGCCGAACAGGCTCGGCGGCGACTGGAACACCTCGTCGGCGGGCTTGAGCGAGGTGGCCAGCATGTACACCAGCGGCGTCAGGAACGCGGCGGCCACCAGATAGAGCGCGACGTGCGAGATGACCAGCCGGACGCGGCGGACGGCGAGATCAGACATCGTAGGTCACCCATCTGCGCTGGCCGACGAACTGCACCGCGGTCACGCCCAGGATCAGCACGAACAGGATCCAGGCTCCGGCGGACGCGAGTCCGTACTGGTAGATCGAGAACCCCTTGTCGAAGACGAACATCATGAGGGTCTCGGTGTCCATGCCCGGCCCTCCGCCGGTCATCAGGAACGGCTGGGTGAAGACCTGGAACGACGTGATGAGCGTCATGGTCGAGGCGAAGAACAGCGCCGGGGAGATCATCGGCAGCATGATGCGGAAGAACTGCCGCCACGGTCCCGCCCCGTCGATCTGCGCCGCCTCCAGCAGGTGCCGCGGGATGGCGTCCAGCGCGGCCGAGAAGACCAGCATGTTGTAGCCGAACCCTTGCCACACGCTCATCGCGACGACGGCGAACATGGCCCAGCCCGGCTCACCGAGGAAGTTCGGCGCGTGCGTGCCGGTGGCGGCGTACAGCGAGCCGTCGATCAGCCCGTTCGGCTGGTAGATCATCCGCCAGACGATCGCGTTGGCCACCATCGGCGTGACCACGGGCAGGAAGAACACCACCCGCAGCGCCTTGCGGCCCTTGATGCGCGGGCCCATCCACACGGCCAGGCCCACCGACACGACGAGGTTGAGCGGCAGGTAGAGCACCACGAACAGCAGGGTGTTCAACAGCGCCCGCCGGAAGACGGGATCGGTGAACAGCGTCGTGAAGTTCTCCACCCCGGCGAAGGTCCGCTCGCCCACCGCGGGCCATTGGAAGAAGGCCATCACCAGGGACAGCACGATCGGGAAGAGGGTGAAGAGCGTCAACCCGATCATGCTGGGCGCCGCGAAGAAGGCGGCGGCCCTTCCGTCGCGGCGCAGACGGCTGGGGCGCCGTCTGCCCGCGACCGCCGCCGGACGGCCTATGGCGTCGTCGGACACGTTGCTCCTTACGCCGGTGACTGCTGCTGCACCTGGTCGAGTGCGTCCGCCGCCGTGGTCTGCCCGTTGAAGGCCTGGATGCCGTACTGGGCCAGCAGCTTCTCCACCGGGTCCCAGTTGCTGGTCGTCCGGAACGGCTTCGAGGAGGCGTTGGCGGCGTCGAGGACCGGCTTGGAGCCCTCGAAGGCGTTCTCGTACCACTTGTTCTGTACGGACTTGCGCGCCGGGTAGGCGCGCCCGACCGCGCCGAGCTGCCCGAGCACCTCGGCGCTGGTCATCGTGCTGACCGCCTTGAAAGCCTCGTCAGGGTACGGGCAGGACTGGGAGATGCCGAAGCCCGACCCGGCCGTGTAGCTCTTGGTCCCGTCCGGACCGGCGGGGATGGTGGCCAGGCCCACACCGAACTTGGCCTTGGCCTTGAGCTCCAGAACGGACCAGGGCCCGTTCACCGACATCGCCGCGTTGCCGTTGAGGAACTGGGTCTCGGTGAAGTTGTTGTCCACGCCGGGTATCTTGGGCGAGACCCCCTGCTTGGCGGTCAGGTCCGCGTACCACTGGAAGCCGGCCTTCATCTGCTCAGTGGTGAGGGTGAGCTTGCCGGAGGCGTCCATCGGCTCCGCGTTGCCCGTCTTTGACAGGATCATCGAGAACATCCCCAGGGCCGAGGGGTAGCCCACGAAGCCGTACTTGCCGCCGGTGGTCAGCTTCTTGGCCGCCGACTCGAAGTCCGCCACGCTCCAGCCGACCTTCGGCTCCGGCACGCCGGCCGCCTTGAACATGTCCTTGTTGTAGGTGATGATCAGCGAGCCGACATCGTACGGCAGCGCGTACTGCTTGCCGCCCGAGGCCAGCCCGGCCATGATCGAAGAGTCGAAGTCGGCGGTGTCCAGGCCGTTCTTCTTGATCAGGTCATCCAAGGGACGCATGCCGCTGACGTAGCCGCCCGTGCGCAGGCTCTGCATGGAGACGACGCACGGAGCGCTGCCACCGGCAAGGCGGGTGCCGAGTTTGGTGAAGTAATCCTTGAACGGCGAGGTCTCGAGCGTGATCTTGATGTTGGGGTACTTCTGGGTGACCTGGTCGGCCACCTTCTGCCAGGCGTTTCGGTCTTCCGTTCCGGACGCCCACATCCCCCAGGTGAGCGTGACCGCGCCGTTGCCGGCCTTTTTGCCTCCCGCCGATTCCTGGCCGTCGCCCCCGCAACCGGCCGCTAGTCCCCCCGCGATGACCACCGCTGTCGCGACCGCCAACGATCTCCGACCGCTATACATCTGCCTGCCCATCGCAGCTCCACTCAATAAGCTCGGGGCCGAGTTAATTGATCCGAAACTAGGGCGTAGCAATCCGTAATGTCAATGAGCTCGTGATAGGAAATATCCGATGACTGCTCGCCGAACAGCCGGTCGTGGCGATCTGACCCGCGTCGAGATCCTGGCGCT
The DNA here is from genome assembly GCF_020215705.1 of Nonomuraea aurantiaca. GTDB lineage: Bacteria > Actinomycetota > Actinomycetes > Streptosporangiales > Streptosporangiaceae > Nonomuraea > Nonomuraea aurantiaca. The sequence goes on from NZ_JAIWNB010000040.1 coordinate 26,497, forward strand.
TCTCGGCACTGCGGGCGCCCTGGACCGCCGTCAGATCGCGGCCCGGCTCAAGCTCGGCGACGCGACCGTTCACGAACACACGCGACGCCTGCTGGCCTGCGGTTATCTGCGGACTCTCAGTCCACAGGCCGGGGTGGTCGGCCGGCCGCGCATCCCCCTGCAGGTCGTGCCGGAAGCCGCCGCGACCATGGGTGTGCGCGTCGCGTCCGACCACCTCGTCACCGTGGTCGCGGGGCTGGATGGACGGCTGATCACATCCGATGTATCGTCCTTCGACTGTCACGCAGACCCGCTCCCCCAGCTACTCAGCGTCATCGACCAGCGGCTGGCCGACCCCGTCATGGGCCCCCGGCTCAAGGCCGTGGGTGTGGCCGTGCCGGCTTCCGTTGACGCGGGCTATATCCGGTTCTGTCCCCGCTTTGGATGGAGCAACCTTCCTCTTGGTGAACGGCTGCGCGCCGAGCTGCCGATCCCAGTGCTCGTCGACAACGACCTCACGGCCAGCACCACCGCCGAACTCCTGTACCGGGCGGGACTCGAGCACGACGACTTCCTGGTGCTCGGCATCGGCGACGGCGTGGGGGTCGGCGCGGTCCTGCGGCGGCGGGTGCACCGCGGCCCGGGTGGGCTGTCCGGCGAGTTCGGCCACACGCCGGTCGCCGCCACCGGCCCGCGCTGCGCCTGTGGCGCCCGGGGCTGTCTGGAGACGTTCACCAGCGACGACGGGATCCTGCGCGCCGCCCGTCGCGAGGGCCTCGCCGAGGCGTCCACCACCATCGAGGAGCTCCGCTCGCGGTGGGTCTCCGGTGAACGGTCGCTGGCGCGGGTGCTCGCCAAGGTCGGCGCCATGCTCGGGCGGGCCGTCGCCGGCGTCGTCAACCTGCTCGGCACGCCCACCATCGCGGTCATCGGCGAGAACCACGTTCTCTGGCCGGGTCTGGAGCCCGGGTTCTCCGTCGTGATGCGGGCCAGCCGGGTCACCGCGGCCTACCGCGTCCAAGTGATCGTCCGGCCCTGGAGCGACGCCCAGCACGCGCTCGGCGCCGCCGGCCTGGCGCTCGCCGCGCCGGAAACGCTCTTCATCTGACCGGTGCCGAGCGCATGCCCCCCAGCGCCGGTAGTGGCGCGTCCACGCCCTCCCATGCCACACTCACTGTTATAGAACTCATTAGAGAGTTATAGAACGATCGGAGAATGGCATGCGAGACGTGATGCCGTGGCGTGAGCCGGTCCCGCTGGACGCGACGATGGGCGAGCCCCGAGCGCGGGGCCGGTTCGGCGACTACGGCGGACGGTACGCGCCGGAGTCCCTGGTGGAGGCGTGCCGCGAGGTGGAGGAGGCGTTCCGGGGGGCCTGGGCGGACCCGGGATTCCGCGGCGCCCTGGCGCGGCTGCTCGCCGTGCACGCCGGGCGGCCGACCCCGCTCACACCGGCCGGCCGGCTGTCGGAGGCGCTGGGCGTACGGCTGTACCTCAAGCGCGAGGATCTCACCCACACCGGATCCCACAAGATCAACAACGTGCTGGGCCAGGCCCTGCTGGCCACCCGGATGGGACGGCGCAGGCTGATCGCCGAGACGGGAGCGGGCCAGCACGGCGTGGCCACCGCGACCGCCGCCGCGCTGCTCGGGCTGGAGGCCACGGTGTTCATGGGCGAGCGCGACATCGAGCGGCAGGCGCTGAACGTCTTCCGGATGCGCATGCTGGGCGCCGAGGTGGTCCCGGTGACCATGGGCAGCCGTACCCTCAAGGACGCGACCAGCGAGGCCATGCGGCACTGGGTGGGCGCGACCGGCGACTCCCACTACTGCGTCGGCTCGGTCGTCGGGCCGGATCCGTACCCATGGATGGTCAGGGAGTTCCAGCGGGTCATCGGCGACGAGGCGCGCGGGCAGTGCGCCGCCGAGCTGCGGACCGGCGTGCCGGACCACGTGGTCGCGTGCGTCGGCGGCGGCTCCAACGCGGCAGGCACGTTCGCCGGATTCGCCGACACCCCGGCGCGCCTGGTCGGTGTCGAGGCGGAGGGCGGCGCCGGGGCGGCCCGCGGCCGGCTCGGCGTCCTGCACGGCTGCCGCTCGCTGTTCCTGCAAGATGACGACGGGCAGATCGCCCAGGCGCACTCCATCGCCGCCGGGCTCGACTACCCGGGAGTCGGCCCGGAGCACGCCCACCTGCGCGACCTGGGCCGGGCCCGCTATGTCACGGTGACCGACGACGAGGCGGTCGCCGCGGCGCTACGGCTGGCGCGTACCGAAGGCATCGTCCCGGCGCTCGAATCGGCGCACGCCCTCGCCTGGGTGATCCGCGCGGCGGGCAGCGGCGAACTGGCCGCCGGATCGACGGTGCTGATGACGCTGTCCGGCCGGGGCGACAAGGATGTCTCAACCCTGAAGGAGCTGCTGTGACGAGCCCAATCCTGGCCGCGGGCGCGGTCGAACGCCACCTGCGTGCCCGCCGGGACACCGGCCGCGGCCTGCTCATGCCGTACGTCACCGGCGGGATCACGCCCGGCTGGACGGACTACCTGCGGGCGTTCGCCGAAGCCGGGGCGGACGCGATCGAGGTGGGCCTGCCCTTCTCCGACCCCACGCTGGACGGCGTCACCATCCAGCAGGCCGGCGACATGGCATTGGCCAGGGGGGCGAGCACCCGCCGGATCCTCGCCGACCTGTCCGGCCTGCCGGACCTGGGGGTGCCGCTGGTCGTCAGCACCTACTACAACGTCGTGCTGCACGACGGCCCCGACACGTTCTGCGACGCGCTGCGCCGGGCCGGCGTCGGCGGCCTGATCGTGCCCGACCTGCCGGTGCACGAGGCGGACGAGCTGACGGACGTGGCTGCCGCCACCGGGATCGAGCTGGTGCTGCTCGCCTCGCCGGCGACGCCGCAGCCGCGACTGGCGGAGATCGGGGGCCGCAGCCGCGGATTCGTCTACGCGGTGTCGCTGATGGGCACCACCGGCGAGCGGGCCGCCCTCGCCGCTTCGGCGGCGGAGCTCACCGAACGGATCAGGCGCGTCACCGACCGGCCGGTCTTGCTAGGATTTGGCATTTCCACCCCGGACCAGGCACGCGAAGCCCGCCGGCACGCCGACGGCGTGGTGGTCGGCGCCGCGGTCATGCGGCGGGTGCTCGACGGGGCTGGGCCGAACGACCTGCGGGCCTTCCTCGCGACCCTGCGGCAGGCCCTCGACCACGATGACTTCCGACGCCGGGCCCTCGACCAGGAGTGACGCACCACGATGACCCCCGACGCCGGGCACGAGGCGAGATACCGCGCCATCGCCGCCGACCTCGCCGCGAAGATCCGGTCGGGACATTACGCCCCCGGCGCGGCCCTGCCGCCGCAACGGGAGCTGAGCACCTCCTACGGGGTGACCCTCATGACGCTGCGCCAGGCGTTGCGGGAGCTCAGCGACGAGAGACTGATCGTGCAGCAGCCCGGCAAGGGCACGTTCGTCGCCCCGCCCCACCTGGCGTACCAGCTCGACTCGCTCCGCAGCCTGGTCGACGACCTGCGCAAACAGGGCCACGACGTGCGCACCGCGGTGACCGGTCGGGCGGTGCGCCGGGCCCCCGCCCGGATCGCCGCGGACCTGCGGCTGCGTCCCGGCGACACCGCCCTGCGGCTGGAGCGGGTCCGCGAGTTCGCCGGACGTCCCGCCGTACACCAGGTGTCCTGGGTCCGCCGGCCGGTGGCCGACCAGATCCGCGACCGCGACTTCACCACCGTCTCCCTCTACACGGCCCTCGCCGACGCGGGAGTGACGGTCGCCCGGGCGGCCGAGGTGGTCCGGCCCGGCCTGCTCGACCCCGCCGCCGCCCGCCACCTCCACGAGCCGCAGGGCAGCCCGGTGCTCGTCAGCACCCGGATCACCTACACGCTCGACGCCACGCCCGTGGTGTCCGACCATGCCACCATCCTCGGCAGCATGATGGAGATCCGCACCGAACGCGCCGCCACCGGCCTGTCTCTCACCTGGGGCGCCACCAGCTGAGAACCTGTGTCGTCCAGCTCGGCCGCTACTTCTGTCCGACCACCTTGTCCAGGAAGGAGTACAAGTTCGCCCGGGTGCGGGCGACCTTCTCCCCCACGCTGAGGGACTCGTCGATGGTTCCACCCCCTGCCGCTTCCTTCTTCCCGCGCGTGTAGAGGGAGCAGGCCAGGTCGGTGCACAGGTAGTGCCCGACCGAGTTGCCCTGGCGGCCGGCCTCGCCGGTTCGGCGCGCGGTCATCAGCGCCACGCCACCGTTGGTGTGCGTGGTCAGGCACAGCGAGCACATGCTGCGCGAGGTGAAGCCGCGCGCCGCGCCGGATGCCACCCGCAGCGCGATGCCGACGAGGGGGCCGTCGCGTTCGGCGATCAGGAAGGCGCGTTCGGGCGCACCCGGATCTCGCCACCCCAGGAAGTCGAGGTCCTCCCAGGGGTGGTCGGCGAGATCTTTGGGGACGTTCAGACGCTTGGTCTCGCCCTTGGAGCAGTTCACGAATGATGTACGGATGTCGCGTTCGGTGATGGGCCTCATGAGCGGGGAGGCTAGCTTTCTTACAGGTATTATGCAAATACTTAAAGACTGTAAGCTAGCGGGAGAGAAGGGCGGCCCATGGCCCGCGCGGGATTGACCACCGAACGCCTGACCCAGGCGGCGGCGGACCTGGCCGACGAGATCGGCTTTCAGAACGTGACCGTCTCGGCGCTCGCGCGCAGCTTCGACGTCAAACCGGCGGCCCTGTACTCCCACGTCAAGGACGTGCGGGACCTGCGGGCCAGGGTGGCGTTGCTGGCCCTGGCGGAGCTCGCCGACAGGGCCGCCGCCGCCCTGGCCGGCCGCGCGGGCAAGGACGCGCTGGTGGCCTTCGCGAACGCCTACCGGGGCTACGCGAAAGAGCATCCGGGCAGGTACGCCGCGATGCAGATCGAACTCGACTCGGAGCGAGTGGACACCGGCGCGGGGCGGCCGCACGCGGAGATGACGCGCGCGATACTGCGCGGATACGCGCTGTCGGAGCCCGACCAGACGGATGCGGTACGCATGCTGCACAGTACGTTCCACGGCTATGTGAGCCTGGAGACGGCGGGCGGGTTCCGCCGCCATCCACGCGACGTGGACGCTTCGTGGTTCAGAGCGCTGGACGCCCTCGACGCCGTTCTCCGAAACTGGCCGCCGGCCTGATCCGCCACCCCGCGAGCTGCGATCATTGGGCGATGGCGACAACCTGGGACGAAGCATTCGCAAGCCAGTACCAGGAATGGTCGGGTCACATGACGGCCGACGTGGCCTTCTACGTCGATCTGGCACGCGAGGCGGACGGTCCGGTGGTCGAGCTGGCGATCGGGGACGGGCGGGTCGCGATCCCGGTGGCGCGGGAGACCGGCCGGCGGGTGGTCGGGATCGACGTCTCACCGGCGATGCTCGCGCGGGCCCGTACCCGTGCGGCCGAGGCGGGCGTGGAACTCGACCTGCGCGAGTGCGACATGCGCGACTTCGCCCTGGACGAGCCCGCGGCGCTGATCTACTGCCCGTTCCGATCGCTCCAGCACCTGCCGACGTGGGCCGACCGTCGTCGTACCTTTGAACAGGTCGCCGCCTCGCTCCGGCCGCAGGGGCGGTTCGCCTGGAACGCCATCGCCTTCGACCATCGGATCGCGGTCCAGCTCGACGGCGCGCGGCAAGAGAAGCCCGTCCCGCACACAGTCCGTTACGCGGTCGGAGACAACCGCGTCGACCTTGTCCTCGACGACGGTGCGAAGAGCTCCTTCTGGTGGGCGACGAAGAACGAGTGGCTCGGGCTGCTGGATGTCGCCGGTCTTGAACTGGAGGCGCTCTACGGGGGGTTCGCCCGCGAGCCGTTCACCGAAGACAGCCGGGAGTATGTGTTCGTGGGCCGCCGCCGGCCCTCCTAGGGGTCGGCCGGGAGAGTATGAGCCCGAGTATTACGACGGGTAGCACTCTCCACGCATCGGCCGTAGCATACGGGCCATGGCCAAGGAGAGAACATCCGTCAGCATCGCGCCGTGGATCTTGGAGGCGGTACGTAAGCACGCTGAAGCGAACGGGCTCAGCGTTTCCACCGTCTTGGAGCGCGGTGCCCTTCGCGAGATCGCCGCCACCCACAGCGCGGCCGCCCGCACCAAGGTGTACGGCGAAAGCGCCGACCAGGAAGCCGACGAGCGGATCGTCGCCGACGACACCGCGCGGGCCGCCGACGAGCGTCGCGGCGAGGCCGCGTGAGCCACCGATTCGGCGAGCTGTGGACCGTCCAGCTCGGTGACCGCGAGGAAGTCCGGCTTGTCGTGACAGGCGACTTCTACCACACGCTCTACAACGACAACGTGCTCACCGCGCACGTCGAGGCCGCCGACCTGGCGCACGCCCTGACCGCCTTCGTCGTCGACGTCGGCGACGACCGGGCCGCCATGATCGACCGCATCAGCACCGTGGCGGCCACCCGGCTCAAGAGCAAGGTGGGCGACCTGCCCGAGGCCCAGCTCGCCGCCGCGCGCAGCATGCTGGGCACGATCTTCTCCGTCACGGAATGACCCGGTCCGCGGTGGAGGCGCGATGCCCGCTGCCGGTGGCGGGGTGGAACGTGTCGCGATAGACGCTGGGCGGGACGCCGACGTGCTCTTTGAACAGGGCGCGGAAATTGGCCGAGGTGCCGAGGCCGCAACGCCGCGCCACGCCTTCCACCGTGAGGTCGGTGAACCCCAGCAGCTCCCGCGCCTGGCCGAGCCTGGCCTCCAGCAGCCACCGCATGGGCGGCTGCCCGGTCTCGGCGTTGAAGCGGCGGATGAGAGTCCGCCGGGACAAACCGGCCCGCTGCGCCAATTGGTCCACGGTGAGTGGCTGGTGCAGGTTGAGCAGTGCCCACTCATACAGCTGCGTCAGGCTTCCGGAACGTCCGGGCCGTACGGGCAGGTCGATGTACTGGGCCTGGCCGCCGGCGCGGTGAGGGGCGGTGACGAGCATGCGGGCCCGCTGGTTCGCCGCGCGGGCTCCGACGTCCTGGCGGATGAGATGCAGGCACAGATCCAGCCCTGCGGCGACTCCGGCCGAGGTCAGAACCTCGCCCTCGTCGACGTACAGCACCTTCGGCTCCACCTTGACCTGCGGATATCGGCTGGCCAGCGAGGCCGCGTACTGCCAGTGCGTGGTGGCGCGTCGTCCGTCGAGCAGGCCGGCCGCGGCAAGGACGAACGCGCCTGTGCAGATGGACACCATGCGGGCACCCCGGGCTGCCGCCGCCGCCAGCGCGTCGAGGACCGCGGCGGAGGGCGGAACCGGATCGGCCTGACCGGGGACGATGACGGTATCGGCGGACTCCAGACAGTCGACCCCGTACTCGACGGATACCGCTAGACCGCCGTGCACCTGGACGAGCCCCGGCCTTTCACCGCACACCGTCAGCGTGTACGGCCCGTCCTGCCAGCCGCCGAAGACCTGCAGGGGAATCCCGAGGTCCAGCGCGAGGACGTTCGGGAGAACCAGCACCACCACATGCTGCGAACCGCCGGATATCCGACCAGCCATGGCACGATCCTATCGACACGCGGCGTCCATGCCACTCCTCACGGCCGCAGCGTGAGTCTCACATCTGCAGGGTCTCGTTGCCCGCCGTGCGGAAGACGATCTTCGGGGCCGCGCCGGCGCGGGTGAGCGCCTCCTCCATCCGGGGCTGGTCGCAGGTCGACGGCCAGGTCACCAACGGTGCGCCGTCGAGCTGCTTCAGCGGAACCGGCTCGTCGGAGAAGGCGCCGCGCCTGGCCACCAGCAGGTACGGATCGTCGAGCAGCTTGACGTGCTCGACGTCGCCGTCGAGGGGACGGTCGTAGAACAGCAGGTCGAGGTCGCCGATCTGGGGCGCCTCCGGCTCTTCCTCCGACAGCCGGATCGCGCAGCCGGCGTACGATGGCCGGCAAGATCACCGCGGAGGTGCTCTGAAAGGTGCCGATGTCGATCCGGCCGTCGCCGGCCTGGAACCGGTCCACCGCCTCGGGCCAACGCCGCCGCCTTCGCCAGCGGCGGCGGCCAACGCGGCCAGGTGCCGCAGGTCGACGTCGGTCGTGCGTAAGCCCGATACATCGTTGTTAGCGATCGAATTGACCATAAATTATCGCTTTTCACGATGGCGCATCGGCTCTTAACGTTGCTGACATGACAGCGACGAGAAACTCAGGGAGTACGCGATGAGCACCTTCGTGTTGATCCACGGCGGAGGAGACGTCGGCTGGTACTGGCACCTGGTGGAAGCCGAGCTACGAGCTCGTGGGCACGACGTGGTGGCTCCCGACCTTCCGGGCGACGACGAGTCGAAGACCCTGACGGACTACGCCGACGCCGTGGTCGAGGCCGTCGGAGGGAAGCAGAACCTGGTCGTCGTGGGCCACTCGTTCGGTGCCTTCACCGCACCCCTGGTCGCCGACCGGCTACCCGTCGATGCGCTGATCCTGCTGGCCGGGATGGTCTCGTCCCCGGGTGAGCCGCCGGAGGAGTGGTGGGCCAACACCGGCTACCAGAGCGCGGTGGCGGAGCAGGCCGAGCGCGATGGCGGCTTGACCGGCAACGCCGATCCCTACGTGAGCTTCTACCACGATGTACCGCGGGAGCTGGCCGCGGAGGCGATGAGCAAGGAGCGCGCGCATCCGTCGAGCACCGCGATGGCCGCTCCATGGCCGTTGGAGGCGTGGCCGAACGTGCCGACGAGGTTCGTGCTCTGCACCGAGGACCGTTGCTTCCCGCCCGACTTCTTTCGCCGGCTGGTGCCCGACCGTCTGGGCATCGTCCCCGACGAGATCGCGGGCAGCCACTGCGTCGCGCTCAGCCGCCCCAAAGAGGTGGCGGACATGCTGGAGGGCTACGCGGCCACCGCGCCTGCCTCGTGGATCGAGGAGTGAAGAGGTACATTCGGCCGTAGCCGAATCCAACGGGTCTCTGGCATGCTCACGGTGGCGTTCTCCGCCTACGACCTGACCTCCATCAGGTTCGCGTACTCCCCGCTCAGGGAGGTCTCCGCCGGCATCCAAGCGCTGCGCACCCCCGCCGGACGTCCCCTGCATCTGCCGTGGTTCAAGCAGGTACGCCCCCGGCGTACGGACCTCGACCGCATGGCCGCCGAGGCCCCCGGCTCGCTGACCGGCTGTGCCATGGAGCTGTACCAGGATCCGGCCCAGGGCCTCGACCGGCTGGCGCACGCCATCGAGGCCTTCTGGCAGCTCGCCATGGCACCGCACTGGCCGCGCATGCGCAACCTCCTCGAAGGCGACCTGCTCCACCGCGCCCGCCAGTACGCCGAACGCGGCCCCGCCGGCGTGTTCGCGGACCTGCACCCGGCCATCCGCTGGGAAGATCGCACCCTCTATCTGGACGAGCGTCCGGAGGAGCTGTCCCGGACGCTGAACGGCGAGGGCCTGCTGCTGGCCCCCTCCATCTTCGTCTGGCCCAGACTGCTCTACCGCACCGACTCCCCCCGGCCAGGCGGTCATCACCTACCCCGTACGCGCCGTCGCCACATTGTGGGAACGCGGCACCGCGCCCTCCCCCGACGCCCTGGCCGCCGTCATCGGTCGCTCCCGCGCGCTGCTGCTGGCCGAGCTCGACACTCCCGCCTCCACCACGGACCTGTCCCGGCGCACCGGGCTGTCCCCCGCCAACGTCTCCGAGCAGCTCACCCTGCTGCTGTCCGCGGGCCTGGTCACCAAGCACCGCGTCGGCAGGGCCATGCTGTACGTCCGAACCCCGCGCGCCCAGGCCCTGCTGGACGACTGATTCGGCGCAGGCCGAATGTGTCGCCCCGCACAGGGGGCGCCCGCACCATGCACTCATGACGATCACGGCTCCCGCCCCGACCCCCGTGTTCCAGGGGCTGCCCAAGGTGTTCTGGCTGCTGTTCTCCGGCCAGCTGGTCAACAGGTTCGGCGGGGTCGTGCTGCCGTTCCTCGTGTTCTACCTGACCGGGCGGGGGTACGCGGCCGCGCAGATCGCCGCCGTCATCTCCGCGTACGGGCTGGGCGGCCTGGGCGGGCAGCCGCTGGGCGGCTACCTGGCCGACCGGTTCGGCCGCCGCGTCACCCTCATCGGCGGGCTGCTCGCCACCGCGGCCTGCCTGATCCTCATCGCGGCGGCCGGCAGCCTGACCTGGCTGATGACCGCGGCCCTGGCCATGGGGCTGGCGGGCGACGTCTACCGGCCGGCCGCCTCGGCGCTGGTCGCCGAGACCACCCCGCCGCACCTGCGCGCGAAAGCCTTCGGGCTCATGCACTGGGCGGTCAACGTGGGCACCGCCGCGGCCGGGGCCGTCGCCGGGCTCCTGCTCGCCCACGGCTTCTGGCTCCTGGTCATCCTGGACGTGACCACCAGCGTCGCCTTCGCCGTGATCGTGGCCGTAGGCATCCCCCGCGGTCACGACAGGGCCGCCGCCAGACCCGCGCGCAACGGCTACGCGATCGCGGCACGTGACCGGGTGCTGCTGGCCGCGCTGGCCTTCCTGCTGCTCGGCCTGATCCTGTACGCGCAGGCCTCGTACGCGCTGCCCCTGGCCCTGGCCGCCGACGGGCTCCCGGCCTCCCTGTACGGGCTGCTCATCACCGTCAACGGCGCGATCGTCGTGATCTTCCAGCCGCTGTTCATCTCCTGGCTGTCACGCCTGCCCCGGCTGCCGGTCCTCGGCGTCTCCATGACCGTGGTGGGCCTCGGCCTGGCCCTGACCGGGATGGCGAGCCAGCCCTGGCACTACGTGCTCACGGTGGTGCTGTGGTCGATCGGCGAGATCGGCATGGCGGGCTTCGAGGCGGCGCTGATCGCCGACCTCACCCCGGACGGCGCCCACGGCACCTACCAGGCCCTGTACGGCTGGACCACCGCCATCGCCCGCTTCGCCGGGCCGGCCGTCGGCGCCGTGCTGTTCCAGGCGGGGATGCTGTGGTGGGCCTGTGCCGCGACGGGCATCCTGTGCTTGGTGTTCGCCTTCACCCTGATGCCCGCCGTCGCGCGGCGGGAAAGGCCGTAGGGGGCCCGGTCCCTGCTCAGCCCTGCGGCTTGCGCCAGACGATGCTGTAACGCAGCAGGAGGTGGCGGCGAAACTGGGAGCCGGGCAGGATCTCCGCGGCCAACGCCCGCATCTGCGGATACGTCACCGGCGGCGGCCACACGGTAGGGGACGAATGCCTCCAGAGGCCCTTCCTGGCGCGGTGGAAGGTGCCGGCCGCGACGCCGGCGAGGGCGCGCGGCAGGTCCTTGGGCATGGTGCTGCGGGCGAGGCCGACGACGGCCAAAACGCCACCGGGGCGCAGCAGATCGCGCATCCGGGCCAGCCCACTGGCGGCGTCCATGTGATGCAGGGTGGCCACCGACGCGACGACATCGAACGAGGCGGGCTCGAACGGGTGGGTGAGGAAGTCGCCGAGGATGTAGTCGACGTCGTCCGACTGCTCACGGGCTTGGTCGATGCTGGGCGGGTCGAGATCTATACCGATGACCTGCGGCACGGTCCGACGCAGTTCGCGGGCGAGCATGCCTTCGCCGCAGCCGACGTCGAGAGCGCGCCGGGCGCCATCGGGGACCGCGTGGAGGATGCGCGGATGGTAATGAATGTTGTGGTTCCATCGCCTGCGGTTCTCAACTGGCATTTGATCATTTTGCCAGCAGCGTGATGACCCTTCTCGCTTGGCCGGGAGTTCGGCCTGATCGCACACGCCGGCGCGGCCCCCTGGAACCTGGACGGCAGCCCGGCCAACATCCGCGCCTCGGTCGAGGGGGCGCTGAAGCGGCTGGGCACCGACTACATCGACCTGTAGCATCCAGCTGTCGGATGAGCGGTTCGCGGCGCTCAGCAGCCTGCCCCCGGCCGCCGGCGACACCCACACCGAGGCCGGCCCGCGGATGCTGGAGCGCTGACCTACCGACCCGGCGCCGTACTTCAGGGCGCCGACCTGCCGCTGAGACCCAGAGTCTGACTCGCCGCCTGCAGATCGCCGAGTGTTCGCCGCGCGACTTCGCCGAAGTCGTCGCCATCGGTCGTGTCGCTCCAGCACTCGTAGGCGATCTTCAGGGCGAGCGCGCCCAGTTCCGCGGCCACGCACGCGGCCAGATCGGGAACGCCGCGCCGCTTGAGCGCCTCGGTCATCGATGCGGTGAGACCGAGGCCCTTCAGCGCCTCGCGTTCCCGCAGTTCCGGGTGGGCGGCGATCACTGCCCGTCTGCGGGCGCCGAATTCGCGGCGAGCGGGTGTGAAGGCCTCCCTGCTGACCGCGTCCATGGCGTGAGCCACCGCTTCGAACGGCGTGGCGGTCGCCGGCGCCGCGGCGATCCCCTTGGCGAGCAGTCCGGCCATCGTGTCGCCGCCGAAGAGCACTTCCCGCTTGTCCGGGAAGTGCCGGAAGAAGGTGCTCTTCGTCAGCCCGGCGCGCTCCGCGATCTCGATCACCGTCGTGTGCTCGTAGCCCCGCTCCTCGAACAGTTCAAGGGCGGCGGCAACGAGTCGCTCCGATGCGTTGGGTTGCCAGCGGGCCATGAGAACAGTGTACGGCACTTGGTCCCATCACTCGTGTAGGGTGATGGGACCAAGTGCCATCACATTGGAGGTCCCCTCATGAGCCGAGCCGTCGTCTATCAGACGTTCGGAGGTCCCGAAGTACTGGAGATGCGAGACGTTTCGGAGCCGCACGCCGGCCTCGGCGAGGTGCGCGTCCGGGTGACAGCCGCCGGCCTGAACCCGATGGACTGGGCCATCTCCTCGATCCCCGAGACGGCGGCGACGTTCGGCATCACCGTGCCGTCCGGCTTCGGGTACGACTTCGCCGGTGTCGTCGACGAGGTCGGCGCCGGCGCCGACGGTTTCGCCGTGGGTGATCGCGTCTTCGGAGGCGCGATGGCGAAGGCCGCCGCCGACTTCCTGGTGATGAAGACGCCGACGTCGGCGCTCGACGCGCTGTTCCACACACCGGACGGCATCAGCGACGAGGTGGCGGCCACGCTTCCGGTGGCCGGCCTGACCGCCGCCGCCGCTCTGGAGGCGATCGGCCCGCGGCCCGGTGACACCGTCCTGGTCGGCGGGGCCGCCGGCGGCGTAGGCGTGTTCGCCGTCCAGCTCGCGAAGCTCGCCGGTGCCAGAGTGATCGGGACCGCCTCGGAGAGCACGTTCGAGTTCCTGCGGCAGCTGGGCGCCGAGCCCGTGACGTACGGCCCGGGGCTGGCGGACCGGGTGAGGACGCTGGCTCCCGATGGCGTGACCGCCTCGACGGATCTGTTCGGTACCGAGACGGCCGAGGCCGCGCTCGCGCTCGGCGTACCGCCTGAGCGGATCTCCACGATCGCCGCCGGCCCGAACCCTCCCGGCGGCGCACGCGCGACCGGAGGCAGCGAAGCCGGGCCGGCCGAGCTGGCGCGGATCACCGACGCGATCCTGGCCGGCAGGCTCACCGTGCCCATCGCCGCGACCTTCCCCATCGAGCAGATCCGTGACGCCGTGGCACTGCAGGCCGGACGGCACGTCCACGGCAAGGTCGTGATCACGCTCTGACTCGTCGGCCCGCCGGAGTGATCCGCCCCAGGGCGCTCCCTTGAACACGATGGTCGTCTTGAGCCCGCCGACGACTTCCACGACCGCACCCACTGCACGCCGAGCCGTTCCGACCACGGAGGCGCCGAACAGTGCCGCTGTGACCGGAGGGGTAGCAGATGCCCCATCCTGGGCCGATCGGCACCTTCAGTTCGATGTCAGTATCGTGAGCGTCGGGCGCGTTCGGCGGCCCATTTCTCTTGTCGAGGGGTAGCGATGCTGCGTGCTGTGTTCGTACGAACCTTGAAGGCTGGCGTGACCTATGACCAGTTCAAGGAGGCTTGGGTTCCGGAGGAGACCGACGGCTACCCCGCGAAGGTCAGCGTCTCACGCAATGTCGCCGACGACCGGCAGGTGATCACGGTACTTGAGCTGGACATGTCCCTGGCCGAGTTTGAGGACAAGCGTGCGGCGCTGACCCGTCCGGACGCACTGGAGCGGCTCGCCGAGATCGTGGAGACGACCGACCTGCAGGGCCTGTATGAGGATGTATTCGATGAGGGGGATCTGTGATGATTGCGGGTGAGTGATGTCGTTCAAGGCCGAGCAGATCGCGAGGCTGGCCGATTCCGGGTGGTCGTGCTGCGAGTCCGTGGCCGAAGCGGTGGCGCGGGCCGGGCTACCGGCGGTGACGCCTGACTATCTGGCTGCCACGTTCTCCGACGATCTGTGGGAGGTCGCCGAGCGCGCGGTGCTCGCGCTTCGGAACCACTTCGCCTCGGCTCGCTTCGCGAAGGAGACGACGTACGGGATCCTGCTGATACCCGACCCTGGCCGGCTGGACACCCGTCGCCCGATGACGGCGGCCGTGCGAGCGGATCAGCTCGGCGCGCCCACCAAGGACGTGTTCGACGAGCGGTTGCCCGCAGGTGCCCTCGGCGTCCGGCCCGGCAGGCCGTGGACCATGGTCGCCACGGTCACTGGTGTTTATGGGCCGTCTCTGGGCAGCCACCACCAGATCGTGGACGGGCCGGCGGCGTCGTTCACGGTGGCCGGTACGGACACCAGGGCGCTGATGATCCGGCAACTCTGGGGTGCGCGAGTCCTGCAAAGCGGGCGTGACCTGCCTGACTGCGAATCAAACGCGAGGTGGACGTTCACGTTGTTCCCCGGTGAGGGCCTCACCGACGGTCAGGCCGAATCGGGCACCGTGCTCAAGGGCAAGGTGCGTTTCCGGCTCGGCAAGCCCGACCGCGGCATCGGATCGGCGCGCGTGGCTCCCGCCATCGCCGTCACTTAAGGCTCCCCCAGCCCCCCGCCAAGGTGACGTCACTTCGCCATAGGCGGCAACCTGGACATATGGGACGTGAGTCGCGGAGTCGCACGACGCGGTGCCCGGCGTCGAGAGTGGGCTCGGATCGTATCTGGGGTGCCGGTAAGAAACGTGTCATGAGCCCCAAACGAGCGCGACTCCGACGCCCGAGCGGGAGGCTGCAGTTCCACATGTTCGGCGCGTTCGATGAGTTTCTTCGCGAGCTCATCGTCGAGGGCACGCTCGAAGGCCTCGCCTCCGCGCGAGCTCGTGGCCGAGTCGGTGGGCGGCCGCGGGCACTGGACGCCGATGGAGTCGAGATGGCCCGGGCGCTGTATGAGGTGAAGGGCCAGGACTGAAAACGCAAGTACACCGTCCAGCAGATCGCGGACCGGCTGGGCGTCGGCCGCGCAACCATCTACCGGAACCTCCACGTCTGAGCCCTGGAAGGGCGTCGGACGGCAGCAACAGCGAAACCCCATCCCTCGGGCGGCTGAGACGGCACCGCGATGTTCCGGCCGGCCGCAGGACTGGCCAGCAGCTCATGGATATCGTCCCAGTCCTACAACTTCCCGACCTGTACATCCGGCACAGCAACTACCCGCTCTGACTGGACCCGATCAGCGACGTGCAGGCGGGCGACGCCAGGTTCCGCGTGGTTGTGCGGCCTGCGGCCGTCAGGCGCGGGCCGTCGTGAAGGCAGCGGCGCTCTCGCGGTCGAGCCAGGTGGCGAAGTCCATCAGGCCCGGGTGCTCCTTGCGCAGCGCGTCGATGTCGGCGTGCCAGCCGCCGCCGTGGTTGGCGAAGTCGTAGCCGGTCACGGCGTCGGCGTCGCGGCCGACCAGCGCCTCGCGCGGGATATGCCGGTAGGTGATGGGCTGCCGCAGCGCCCGCTCCATGGCTCGGACGATCTGCGGCATGGTCAGTTCGTCGCCGGCCAGTTCGATCGTCCGGCCAGCGTATTCGGCCGGACGGGTGAAGGCTAGCGTGGCGAACGCGCCGATGTCGGTGGCCGCGATGAGCTGGACCGGCACGTCCGGCAGGAAGACGTCGGCCAGGACGCCGTCGCGCACGCCAATCTGCGGATGAACCTGGTTCTCCATGAACCGGACTGGCCGCAGCGCGGTCAGGGGCAGGCCCAGGTCGCGGGCGTACCGCTCCAGGGTGTCCTTGGTCTGCCAGCGCGCGATGCCGTGCGAGGCGTCGGCCGCGCCGACGGAGGCGTACACGAAGCTGCGGACGCCGGCCGCCGCGGTGGCGTCGGCGACGTTGCGGCCGTAGCGGAGCTCGTCGTCGATGGTGAAGCCGGGCGGCGTGCCGGGGTAGCCGAGGGTGGGCTGGACGCTGAAGACGCCGTCGACGCCGCGGATGGCCGCGTCGAGCGAGGCGCGGTCGCCCATGTCGCCACGGACCAACTCGGCGCCGGCGGCGGCAAGCGCCCGCGCGGCAGGGGTGCCGGGGTCGCGGACGAGAGCGCGGACCCGCTGCCCGGCGGCCAGCAGGCCGCGGGCCGTGGCGCTGCCCTGGGTGCCGGTGGCGCCGGTCACGAGAACGGTGATCATGTTTCCTCCAGATGGCGGGGTGTCGAGAACGGGGTCAGGTGTTGAGCAGGTGGTGGGTACGGCCGAAGGCCAGATCGTCGACCAGGCGGCGCTGCCAGGGGCGCTGGATGATGGCGTGGGTGAGCCGGCGGGTGGCGCGCGGAGCGGCCATGATCTCGGCGGCCAGCTCCCAGGCGCGCGGCTGCAGCCGCTCGTCTGGCACGACCTCGTTGACCAAGCCCAGCTCCAGCGCCTCGGCGGCGCCGACGCCGGCCCCGGTGTAGAGCATCCGCGCGGTCCGCTTGAGGCCGAGCAGCTCCTGGTAGACCAGGTGCTGGCCATCGCCGGGCACGGCGCCGGAGCGGAAGTGGGTGTCGTCGAACACGGTGCCGGGGGTGCACAGCGTCAGGTCGCAGGCCAGGGCCAGCTCCTGGTGGTAGCCGGGCCCGTTGAGCGCGCCGATCGTCGGCACGTCAACGGAGAAGACGAGGCTGCGTAGTAGCGCGATGCCGTCGCGGTAGAGGTTGTAGCGGTCCTCGCCCCGCTGCGCCGGCGGCCGCTCGCGCAGGGCGGGGTCGAGCCCGCCGGTCCACGCGCCGCCGGTGCCGGTGAGGATCAGCACCTCGTTGTCCGGGTCTGCGCCCGCTTCCCGCAGCACCTCGCCCCACGCATAGTGCAGCGCGAGTGACATGACAGCCGGGCCGCCGCCGGTGTGCGTGCGCAGCAGGAGCACTCCGTCGCGGCGCTCCATCGCGAAATGCTCGGCGTGCCGGGCGGCGTACTTCGGTGGTTGGGAGTTCATGACATCTCCTAACCGGGGAGTATCCCCGGTTTCTGTTCGGGTACGATACGGGGATAGTCCCCACTTAGGCAAACCCGGGAGGCGACGATGCGGGCCGACGCCCGGCGCAACTACGACCGGCTGGTGGCCTGTGCTCGGGCCGCCTTCGCCGAGCTAGGGGCCGATGCGCCGCTGGACGACATCGCACAGCGGGCGGGAGTCGGCAACGCCACGCTCTACCGGCACTTCCCCACCCGGCAGGCGCTGCTGGAGGCGGTCTTCCGCGACCACATCGACGCCCTGTGCCGCCGGGCCGGAGACCTGATGTCCGCGCCGTCGCCGGGCGCGGCGCTAAAAGAGTGGCTGGGCGCAGTGATCGCGCAGGGCAGTACGGAGCGCGGGCTGGCCGCATCGCTGCTGGCAGCGCTCGGTGAGGACGGCTCGTCGTGCCGCGCGGCGGTGTTCGGGGCGGCGCGGGCGCTGCTGGCGCGGGCACAGGAAGCGGGCGACGTCCGGACGGGCGTACCGGTCGAGCAGCTGTTCAAGCTGGTGAACGCCATCGCGCTGGTCACCGAGACGGAGCCGGACGCGTCGGGGCAGGCGGCCGCCATGCTCGACCTGATCTTCCACGGTCTGACTCCGCGCCCGTGAGCGACGGGCGCGGAGTCAGACCGTTGAGGAGCGCGCGAGTCCGGCGGGGTCAGCGGCAGGGCGAACAAGGGCGAGAATCTGGCCCGGGTCATCCCCCAGGACCGTGACTGGACTGGGCCGTCACCGCATCCCGCCCTTGACTGGTGCTGCTCGACATGGACGGTTCCGAACACGCGACATCCGACCCGTGATCATCGCGCGCCCGTGCCCGGCCCGGACGGCAGGCGCTCGGGGGTCAAGGTGTAGCCGCGGGTGACCGCGATGAGGTCGCCGTCCTCCCTGGTGGCCGCGACCAGGTGAGGAGGTCTGGGGGCGAAGCCCGGCACCCCGGTCAGCCCGTCGGTCTCACCGATGACGGTGAGGCGGATCCGGTCCGCTTCCGGTATCCGCAGGGTGATCTGGACTCCCTGAGCGGGGATGCCGCGGAAGCGGATCTCTGAAGGCCAGGTTCCGGCGCGCGTACCGGTCACGGGCACGCTCGCCGACCCGAACCGGCCGGCCGACGCGGTGACGTGGGTGATCGGCTGGTCGAGCCTCAGCGTCACCGAGCGCGCGCCCTTCCCCGCTGTCACGTGCAGTTTGAGCGTGCCCTCGCTGTGGGCCAGGACGGCAGCTCGCGGGCTGGCGGCGGCGATCACCGGTGCGGGACCGGTCCACAGCGTGCCTCGTGCGTACCCGGCGGGCAGGGCGGCGGTGTCGTGGCCGGACACGTACTGTCTGGTCCACTGTGCCGGGTCCGTGTCGGCGCTGACCCAGTGGGCGGTGCGGGTGTCGGCGTCCATGACGTAGGCCAGGTGCGTACGCTGCGGCTGGCCGGCGTCGAAGTCGTCCACCATGAGCCCGGTAGCGACCAGTCCCGTCGCCAGGAGAAGAGCCGTCAGGGACACGGGGAGGACGACGGCGCGTGTCGGCCGGATGGCGGGGTCGGGCAGGACGGCGGCCCGCTTCGGCTGGGTGGCGGGGTCGGGCAGGAACATTTCCGCGATCGGCACCGCGATCAGTCCGAACAATGCCAGGACCAGCGCGCTCACCCCGCCGAGTGCCAGCCCCATCCCGTCGAAGACGTCCCCGGCCAGGGACGGCAGCAGCATCGCGGCCGTGATCGGGCCCAGCATCGCCGCGGCCCGCCGCGCCCACGCGGGGGCGCGCAGCAAGGCGGCGGCCAGGTAGCCGAGCGCGCCCAGCAGCGCCGGCAGGGCGAACAGGAAGGACGCGCCGGGAGCGACCTGCGCGCACAGCACGCCCAGCCCGGCGAGCCAGGTCAGCGCCCCGACGGCCAGCGCCGCCGGACCGAGCCGGCGCCGCAGCACCAGATACCAGCCGAGTACCGCCAGCGCGCACAGGACCGCGATCGCCGCCTGGTACGGCCGAGGGCGGTGCAGCAGCCCGCCCATCAGATCGTAGGCGGGTCGCCAGGCCACCAGCAGCTCCCACAATCCCTGCGCCAGGGCGGCCGACAGCACCAGCGGCACCACGGCCGAGACCGTGGCAGCGATCAGCCGGGGCAGGCTCAGCAGTCGCCTGAGGCGGGCCAGCAGCGCCAGGCCCGCCACCGCGACGACGGCCAGCGCCGCCAGCGGCCAGACGAGCCGGCCCGGGTAGGTGATCATGGTGCCGAACGCGCGGAAGTAGGTGACGTCGTGATCGGAGGTCAGCGTCCGCAGGTCCGCGTCGCCGAGGGCGCGCGTCAGCGCCAGCATGTTGGTGCCGTGATGCTGCAGGCTGCCCCGGTTGAGGTTGGCGATGGAGTCACCGGCGGTGTGATAGAGCGAGGAACGCTGGATGTAGGCGAAGTTCATGCCGGTGAAGCCGGCCTTGGCCAGCGGGGTGAAGTCGGTGTTGTTGGGCAGCAGCCGGTACAGCTCCACCATGGCGGAGTGACCGCGCGGCGCGGGGACGGCGTTGACGAAGGTCTCGACCAGGCGGGCGTTGCCGACGGTGGTCTCGAACATCAACGAGGGGCCGCTGACTCCGCGGGCCTCCCAGTTCAGCAGCACGCCGCCGGCCTTGCCCAGGGGGTGGTCGCGGATGAAGGCCTCGGCGCCGAGCACGCCATCCTCCTCGCCGTCCGACATGAGCAGCACGATGTCGTTACGTGAGCCGGGACCGGTGCGCAGTGCCCGGACGGTCTCGATCATCGCGGCCACCGCGGCGCCGTCGTCGGAGGCGCCCGGTCCCATGGCCGCGGAGTCGTAGTGCGCGGCGATGAGCACGGTGCCGGTCGAGCCCGTTCCCGGCAGCCGGCCCACGATGTTGTCGACCTGGCCGAACGTCGCCAGCCCCGCGGCAGACCGGGCACCGACCGAACGCTGGATCTCGACCTGAAGCCCTGCCGCGCGCAACTGCCCGGCCAGGTAGTCCCTGGCCCGGCCGCTCGCCGGGCTGCCGATGGGCCGCGGTTCAGCGGCGAACCTTTTCAGGTGCGCGAGCGCGCGTTCGGCGCTGAACTGCGCGCTCGGCGCGTTGGCCGGCAGGGGTTGCATGGTGCTGTCGGCCATGGCGGACAGCATGATCACCGCCATCAGGATGACCAGGGCCGCCGGCCCGGCCAGCAGCCGCCGTGGGACGTCGAACAACTTTCCGATCATGGCCACGAAGGTTAAGCCGGGCCAATGGCCCCGCGGAATGAGGCGCCCACCCGCCCGTACCTGCGGTTTTCCGCAGGTACGCGCGGGTGGGGCAAAAGGCGCGCCGAGCGGTGCGTAATCCGGGCAAAATATCCGACGGATGGCGGATGATGCCGTGAGTGGCGACCGTGAAGATGGCTGACATGGATCCCGAACTCGAAGCATTCATCCCTTTGTTCCCCCGGGCCGACCTGACCGACCCGGTCGCCGAACGCAAGAACTTCGCCGAGCTGGCCGCCGCGCTGCCGCCGCCCGACACCGCTGACCTGCGGATCGAGGACCGCACCGTGCCCGCCGATCCGGACGTGCCGGTACGGATCTACCGCCCGCACCATCCGCAGGGCGCCATCGTCTGGATGCACGGCGGCGGATTCGTCATGGGTGATCTGAACACCGAACACCCCTGGGCCGCCCGGCTCGCGGACGTCTCCGGGGCGGTGGTGGTCTCGGTGGGTTACCGTCTGGCCCCCGAGAACCGGTTCCCGGCCGCCCTGGACGACGTCTACGCCACGCTGGCCTGGACGGCCAAGCACGCCACCGAGCTCGGCGTCGACCTGGAACGGATCGCGGTCGGAGGCCACAGCGCCGGCGCCGGACTCGCGACCGCGGTGGCGCTGCGGGCGCGTGATGAGCAAGGGCCGCCGATCCGCTTCCAGCTGCTCAACCAGCCCGGTCTCGACGACCGGCAGGAGACCTGGTCGGCGCGGCACTTCACTGACACGCCGTGGATGAATCGCGACAAAGTCACCGCAATTTGGCAGCACTACCTGGGCTCCACGCCCGCCACGCCGTACGCCGCCCCGGCGCGGGCCGACGACCTGTCCGGCCTGCCACCGGCCTACATCGCCACCGCGGAATTCTGCCCGAACCGCGACGAAGACATCACGTACGCGCTGCGACTGCTGCAGGCGGGCGTGTCGGTCGAGCTGCACCAGTGGCCCGGCACCTTCCACGGGTCACAGGCGATCCTGTCCGCCGAGGTGTCGCAGCGGCAGATCGCCGAACTCGGCGCGGTCCTCCGCCGCGCCCTGGCCGAGTGAGGTGGCCCGGCTCGGCCGCGACTCACTTCTTCCCCATCGTTCTTCCTTGCTCCCAGCCTCAGCACCCTCGAAGGCTGAAACCCCTTGCTTACCTGTCGGTCGGCAAGTATCTTGCCAACCGACAGGTAAGCAAGGCATTCGGGATCGCGAGCCTGGGCGGTCGCCTGTTGCGAGGCAACCGATCGGGGTCATCCGCGTGTCGCTGAGCGTTTGACGACCAGGCATGGCCGCAGGCGACTCGGATCGCCGATTCGAGAGAGGAGGGCCGGTATGGGGTTGCGAGTTGTAGGGGCGGGGTTTCCGCGTACGGGGACGACGTCGCTGAAGGCGGCGTTGGAGCGGCTGCTCGGGGCGCCTTGCTACCACATGCGGGAGATGTTCGGGCGGCCGGACGACGCCGTGGTCTGGCGCGACGCCTGCGCCGGCGTCATGCCGGACTGGGACCGGTTCCTCGCCGGATACGCCGCCGGGGTGGACTGGCCGGTGTCGTGGTTCTGGCGGGAACTGTCCGCCGAGTTCCCGGACGCGCTGGTGCTGCTGTCGCGGCGGGAAAGCGTCGAGCGCTGGTACCAGAGCATGGACCAGACGGTGCTGGAAGGGGCGCGCCGCATGATGGGCGGGGACTCCACGCGGCCTCCGACGCCCGCCACTCTCACCCCTGAGCAGGGCCGCGCCATGGGGGAGATAATGCAGGCCCTGTTCGGCGGTGCGTTCGGCGACCCCCGCGACCGCGACAAGGTCATCGCGGCCTACGAGCGGCACCTCGCCGAGGTCCGTGCCACCGTACCCGCGCACCGGCTGCTGGAATGGCAGCCGGCCGACGGCTGGCAGCCCTTGTGCGCCGCACTCGACCTCCCGATCCCGGACGAGCCGTTCCCCCACGAGAACACCACAGCCGACATGCGGGCCAGGATCAACGACATGGGCGGCCAGTGATCTCAGCGCCGCGTCAGATGGCGGCGAGGAGGGACGGCCATGTCGGCGTCGAGATCGAGGACCCCGCGACCATTGGTTGACGGCGCCCCTACTTCGCGATCGCCTCGCGGACGGACGGGACGATCTCCTGGGTCCAGCGGGCCAGTACGGTGAGGTCAGGGGCGCCGTGGCCGTCGGAGAAGAGCGTGAAGCCCGAGGCGCCGTGCTCCAGCACGGCTCCGGTCAGCTCCTCGACCCACTGGCCGACCGAGCCGCCGAGCCAGCGGCCGTCGCGGTCGCGGGTGGCGGGCAGCGGCCGGTCGGTGATGCGTCCGGGGAAGTTGAAGACCGTACGGATCTCGCTCGGATCGCGGCCGACGGATGCCGCCGCCTCGTCGATGATCGGCCGGGAGGTCCGGTAGCGTTCGCTGAGCCAGTCGGCCGCGTGGCCGGGGATCCAGCCGTCGGCCACCCGGCCGGTGGCGGCCAGGGACTTCGCACCGACCGATCCGGTCCAAACGGGCGGCGCGGCGACGGGGGCGGGCTCGATCTGGTGCACCTGGTAGTGCTTGCCCTCGTAGGTGACCGGAGGGCCGCCGCCCGACAGCAGCTTGACCAGGACGATCGCCTCCTCGAAGGCGTCCACGGCCGCTCCGGGCGTCAGCCGCGGCACTCCCATGTCGGCGATGCGATCCCACAGCCCGCCCGCGCCCATGCCGAGCACGATCCGGCCGCCCGACAGCGCCGACAGCGAGGTCACCGTCCTGGCCAGCATGGCGGGCGGCCGGGTCGGCAGGTTGGTGACGTTGGCGAAGCCGGCGATGTGCCGCGTACGCCCGAGGATGAAGCCGAGCGCGGCGTAGGCGTCCAGGCGCTGGCCGATGTAGGGATGGTCGGACAAGGTGAAGATGTCCAGCCCGTCCTGGTCGGCCTGCTGGACCATGCGCAACAGCTCAGGCATGTCGTCGATGCTGGAATGCGCGCCGAAACCGAAGACGATGTCATGTGCGGACAACGTGCTGCCTTTCCCTGCGAATGATCGTCAACGCGGAGTCACCGTGGTGGTGCCGCGAAGCGAGTTGAGTTCGTGCCACGAACAATATTAGTTCGTAGTACGAACTGCAACTCCTCTCACGGTTCAGCGCGTGCGATCCGGTTCGACGAAGACGGTGGGCACCTTGTTGTCGTCCACGATCCGGCCGAGCAGCGCGGCGAGCGTCTCGCGGTCGGCCGGGGCGAATCCCGAGGTCAGATCCTCGACGCGGCGGCAGGTCTCGGCGTAGAACTCATCGACCAGCTTGGCGCCCCGCGGGGTGAGCGCCACTCGCACCGCGCGGGAGTCCTGCGGGTCGGGCCGGCGCTGGACCAGGCCGTTGCGCTCGCTGCGGTCCACCAGGCCGGTCAGGCTCGACTTGGCCAGGCCGAGCATCGCGCCCAGTTCGCCCATGCCGTACGGCTGCGCCATCAAGACGCACAACAACTGGCCCTGCTGCTGGGTGAGACCGTACTCGCGGGCGGAATTCGCGTACACGGCATTCACCAGGAACGTGGACCGCACCAGTGCGGCCACCGTCCCGATCTGGCCTTCGACATTTTTGCTCACTGTCCCAGGCTAACAAATTTCGTGAGACGAACTACCGCTAGGAGCGAGCCGCCTCGTACTCGGGAAGCGCGGCCGGGGTGGTCCGGGCGGCCGGCCGCATGGCCAGGATCAGCACCGCCAGCCCGGCGAAGATGACCGCGGCGATGACGCCGGTGACGTGCAGGGCGGCGGTGAACGCCTCCCGCGCGGTGTGCAGCAGTTCCGCGCCCTGGCCGGCGGGCAGGTGCCGGCTGGCGGCGA
The DNA here is from genome assembly GCF_020215705.1 of Nonomuraea aurantiaca. Classification (GTDB taxonomy): domain Bacteria; phylum Actinomycetota; class Actinomycetes; order Streptosporangiales; family Streptosporangiaceae; genus Nonomuraea; species Nonomuraea aurantiaca. The sequence continues at coordinate 50,704 of NZ_JAIWNB010000040.1, forward strand.
CCGCGCCGGCCAGGGAGTCGGACGTGCCGTCCATCCGGGCGCGGTAGACCACCCCGGCCACCACACCGAGCAGCGCGAAGCCGAGCGAACCGCCGAAGTAGTTGCTGGTCTCCGACATCGACGCCGCCGAACCGGCGCGCTCCGGCGGTACGGCCCCGACGACCAGCCCCGTGCCGAGCGCGAACAGCGGGCCGGTGCCCAGCGCCAGTACGGTGATGCCGATCATCACCAGCGGCAGGGCGCTCGCTCCGCCGACGCCGACCAGCAGCAGGCCGCCCAGCGCCGACCCCACCAGCCCGCCGGCGATGGCGGTCGGCTGCCTCATCCGCCGGGCCAGCGCCGGCGCGGCCATGGTGCCGACCGCCGTGCCCAGGCCCATGGGCGCGAACAGCAGCGCCGAGGCGACCGGCGAGAAGCCCAGCACGCTCTGCAGGTACTGGGTCACCAGCAGGCCCGTACCCGCCATGGCGATGCCGGCGAAGACCAGCGCGACGAGCACGGCCGTGAACGGGCGGTTGCGGAGCAGCCGCAGGTCCAGCAGCGGCGTCTCCAGCCGCAGTTGCCGGCGCACGAACAGCACTCCGATGGCCGCGCCGACGACGAGGGCCACCGCCGGCACGACCGGCACGCTCTCGACCGGCAGCTGTTTGATGCCGTACACCATCAGCAGCACCGCCACGAGCGACAGCCCGACGCCGGCCAGGTCCAGCCGGCCGGCCCGCTCGGTGCGGAACTCGGGCAGCAGGACCGGCCCGGCGAGCAGCAGCAACGCCATCGCCGGCACGGCGACCATGAACACCGATCCCCACCAGAAGTGCTGGAGCAGGAAGCCGGCGAGTACGGGCCCGAGCGCGCCGCCGGTGAACTGGCAGGTCGCCCAGATCGCGATGGCCTGCCCGCGCTGCCGCCGGTCATCGAACATGTTGGTGATCAAGGCGAGTGTGGACGGCATCAGGGTCGCGCCAGCGACGCCCAGCAGCGCCCGCGCCACGATCAGCATCAGCGGGCTGACCGAGAAGGCGGCGACGACCGACAGCACCGCGAACGCCGCTCCCCCGATCATCAGCAGCCGCCGGCGGCCGATCCGGTCGCCGAGCGTACCCATCGTGATGACCAGGCCGGCCACCATGAATCCGTAGCTGTCACTGATCCACAACTGCTCCACGTTGGTGGCGCCCAGGCCGGCGCTCAGCTGTGGGAGCGCGAGGAGCAGCGCCGTCATGTCCATCGCGACGAGCAGGGTCGGCAGCACCAGGACGAGCAGTCCCAGCCATGCCCGGTTGACTCGCATATCCGAAACTCCCTGTTTGTTCGGTCGATGTTTCGCCGGTTGGTCGGAGCGCTCCCGAGCTTCTTGACATCGCCGCGGAAGGGATCTCGCGGCTGCGACCGTGAAAAACTCGCGGGTAAGTTTTGGCGGGGGATGTCAAGACGACGGCGGCGGCTCCGACCAACCGGTCGAAGGGCCCCCGGCCGGGGCTCGCGACCACGAGGAGTACGAGATGAAGTTCCTGATCAGCATGCACATCAACCCGGCCGTGCTGGACGCGCTGACCGACGAGGAGAAGGCGGCGATCGGCGACGGCCACGGCGCGTTCATCGAGGCGCTGAAGAAGTCCGGCGAGCTGATCACCACGCAGGCGCTGGTCGATCCGTCGCAGGCGGCCGTGGTGTCCGTACGCAACGGCCAGCCGGTGGTGACCGACGGCCCTTTCCTGGAGGCGAAGGAGTATCTGGGCGGCTTCTACCTGATCGACTGCGAGAGCAAGGAGCGGGCGATCGAGCTGGCGACGCAGATCCCGGACACCGCGATCGAGGGTCTGGGGGTAGAGGTGCGGCAGGTGATGTTCGCTGACGGACAATTGGAGGCATGACGACATCAGCCATCGAGGACCTGCTGCGTGAGCTCACGCCGCAGGTCCTCGGCACGTTGGTACGGCGGTACGGGCAGTGGGAAGCCGGCGAGGACGCCGTGCAGGAGGCCGTCCTCGCCGCCACCGTGCAGTGGCCGGCCGAGGGACTGCCGGACAACCCGCGCGGCTGGCTGATGACCGTCGCGTCCCGGCGGCTCATCGACCAGATGCGCAGCGACCACGCGCGCCGCGAACGCGAGTCGGCGACGGCCACCGAGGTAGTGCCGGAGGACGTGCCGGACACCGACGACACGCTCGTCCTGCTGTTCCTGTGCTGCCATCCGACGCTGACCGCGGCCTCTCAGACCGCCCTGACGCTGCGTGCGGTCGGCGGCCTGACGACCGCTGAGATCGCCCGCGCCTTCCTGGTGCCGGAGGCCACGATGGCGGCCAGGATCAGCCGGGCCAAGCAGCGCATCAAGGCCGCCGGCAGCTCCTTCAGCCTGCCGGAGGGCGCGGAGCGCGAGGAGCGGCTGCGGGTCGTCCTGCATGTGCTCTATCTGATTTTCAACGAGGGCTACACCGCCTCCTCGGGCAGCGAGCTGCACCGCACCGACCTCGCGCACGAGGCGATCCGGCTGGCCAGGATGGTGCACGCGCAGCTGCCCGAGGACGACGAGGTGACCGGGCTGCTCGCACTGATGCTGCTTACCGACGCCCGCCGGGAGGCACGTACGACGGCGACCGGTGACCTGGTGCCGCTGGACGAGCAGGATCGTACGAAGTGGGACCGCGCGCTGATCGACGAGGGCATCGAGCTGGTCAAGGCGTCACTGGCCGGCCCGGCGCTGGGGCCCTACCAGCTGCAGGCCGCCATCGCCGCCACGCACGACGACGCGGCCACGGCCGCGGCGACCGACTGGGCGCAGGTGCACGCGCTGTACCTGATCCTCGAACGGATCGCGCCCAACCCGATGGTCACCCTCAACCGGGCCATCGCGCTCGCTGAGACCGAGGGCCCGCCGGCCGGGCTGGCCCTGCTGGCCACGCTGGACAGTGATGAGCGGATGGCCGGGCATCACCGGCTGCTGTCCGTACGGGCGCATCTGCTGGAGAAGGCCGGCGACACGGCGGGGGCGTACGAGGACTACCGGCGCGCCGCCAAGTCCACCGCCAGTATCGCCGAGCAGCGCTACCTGGAGTCCCGGGCGAGCCGGGTGCGGACCTCGGGGTCCTAGGCTCCCCGCTGTTTTCTGGCCGCATGTCACAGATGGAGGGGCTGTCTCGTCTCGGGTCCGGAGACACGCTCTGGGATCTGGAAGGTGATGGTCATGCGGGTGTTCGTGGCGGGCGGGGCCGGAGTGCTGGGGCGGCGGCTGGTGCCGCTGCTGGTGGCGCGTGGCCACGCCGTGACGGCGACGACGACGAGCACGGCCAAGCGGGGCTTGCTGGAGCAGCTGGGCGCCGAGGCGGTCGTGATGGACGGGCTGGATGCGGTGTCGGTCGGTGAGGCGGTGGCCCAGGCCCGGCCGGACGTGATCGTGCACCAGATGACGGCTATCTCCGGCAAGCCGGATATCAAGCACTTCGACCGCTGGTTCGCCACCACCAACCGGCTGCGTACCGAGGGTACGGACCACCTGCTGGCCGCCGCCGAAGCGACCGGTGTCTCCCAATTCGTCGCGCAGAGCTATGGCTCTTGGAACGGCATCCGCGAAGGCGGATGGGTGAAGACCGAGGAAGACCCGCTGGACCCGACCAGCACGGGCAAGGGGGCGGAGGCGATCCGCCACCTGGAGGACGCGGTCGTCAAGGCCGGCGGCGCGGTCCTGCGCTACGGCGCGTTCTACGGGCCGGGCGCCACCGACGATCAGGTCGAGCTCGTGCGCAAGCGGCAGTACCCGGTCGTCGGGAACGGCGCCGGCTACAGCTCGTGGGTGCATCTCGACGACGCGGCGAGCGCCACCCTCCTGGCCGTGGAGCACGGGGTGAAGGGCGTGTTCAACATCGTCGACGACGAGCCGGCCCCGGCCCGCGAGTGGCTGCCCTACCTGGCGGCGTGCGCGGGGGCGAAGCCGCCGATGCGGATCCCGGTGTGGCTCGCGCGGCCGCTCGCCGGGCGTACGGCGGTGGCGATGATGACGCAGGGCCGCGGCTTCTCCAGCGGGACATCTCCGCCGGTGGCGAAGTCAGATGACCTCGAGGTTGGCCATCATGCCCATGTCCTCGTGTTCGGCGTTGTGGCAGTGAAAGAGGTACCGGCCGCGGTAGCCGTCGAAACGGGTGATGATCTCCACCGATTCGCCCGGCCGAAGTGAGACGGTGTCTTTGAGACCCGCGTCGTGCGGCAGCGGCGGCCGGCCGCTGCGCGAGAGCACCCGGAAGCCGACCAGGTGCAGGTGGACGGGGTGATGAACGTCGGCGACCAGCCGCCACACCTCGACATCGCCAAGACGCACGGTGACATCGGAGCGGGCGGGGTCGAACGGCAGCCCGCCGATCAGCCATCCGTGGTCGCCGTGCATTCGCCCGGTGCGGAAGGAGAACTCGCGCGTCCTGACGGCCTCCGAGCGGTGCCAGTCCGGTAGGTCAGCGGAAAGGGTGCCAGGGATGCGGCTGTCGTCGGTGGCCTTGCGCGCGATGCGGAAGGCCATCACGTCGCGGGTACGCCCGGAGCCCAGCCGGTTGACGATTCTCACGCGGCTGCCGACCGGAAGGCCCGTGAAGTCGATGATCACGTCGTAGCGTTCGGCGGGCGCGATCGGCAGCAGCCGGTGGGTGACCGGCGCCGCGAGCAGGCCCTGGTCGGCGCCGATCTGGACGAGGTCGAGCGGGCGCCCGTCGTCGAGTACCGCTTCGAGTTCGTAGTGGCGGGCGTTGGAGGCGTTGAGGATACGCAGCCGGTAGCGGGCCGCGTCGACCTCGTGCACGGGCCAGGGGGCGCCGTTGACCAGGATCACGTCGCCGAGAACACCCGCGAGATACGGATCCTGTACGCCCGGCCGCTCTCGCAGGGTGGGGTCGAGGGCGGGATAGGCGAGGCCGCCGTCCGCGGCGAACGCCCGGTCGGCGATCATAAGGGGCAGTTCGCGCCGCCCCGAGGGCAGACCGAGGGCGTCCTCGGCGTCGTCGCGGACGATCTGCAGCCCGGCCAGGCCGCGCCAGATCGCGGGGGCGGTGAAGTCCATCCGGTGGTCGTGGTACCACAGCAGCCCGGGCCGCTGATCCAGCGGGAAGGTGTAGTCGCGCGTCAGCTTGGTCACCGCCGCCCGCGGATCGTGCATGGCCTGCGCGGAGCCGTGCCCCATGTGCATGGTGGCCTTCGGCCAGCCCTCGGGCAGGACGAGATCGGTCGGGTAGCCGTCGGAGGCCGCCGGGGTCCGTCCGCCGTGCAGGTGTACGACGGTCGGCACGGGCAGCTCGTTGCGGTGCGTCACGGTGATCGGCCGGCCGCGGCGCGCCTCGATCGTCGGCCCGGGGAAGGTGCCCTCGTACGTCCACAGCGCTGTCCTGACCCCGGGCAGGATCTCCGCGCTCGCTTCGCGCTGGGTGATCTCGTAGCGGTCGGCTCCGCCCGAGGTGCTGACCGGCGCCAGGACGGCGGGAATCGGCAGCGGCACGTGGAACGGCGGCGGTAGCGGTACGGCACTGCGCAACTCGGCGCCGGTGATCGACGGCCGGCGGGCCAGCGCGGCCGAGGCCGACAGCCCGGTGGCCGCCATCAGCCCGAGCGACCCGCCGATGCCCAGAGCCCGCCGCCGGGTCAGACCCTCACGCATGGTGGGCCTCCCGCCGTGGCAAGGGGCGGCGCTTGTCGTTACGTACGTAACCGCCGCCCAGCCAGACGGCGATGAACAGCACGACGAGCGCGACGACGGTCATCACACCCAAGGGGATGTGCAACCACAGCGCGCCGTCCAATCCGGCGAAGTACTGCACGGTCTCGGCCGCCACCACCGCCGTCGTGGCCAGGAACGGCCAGACCTGACGCAGCCGGATCCACACCACGATCGCCACGACCACCTGCAGATAGCCGATGGAGGTGACCACATCGGCGCCGACCGCGTGCCAGCGCAGGCTGTCGAAGTCACCGGTCAGATACGCCCCGGCGAACACCGGCTGGCCGACGATCGCCACCACATGCGCGCTTACGACGGCCCGCAGTGTCCACTCCGTCGGTGTCGTCTGATGCGCGGGCATGGTGAGCATGCGATATCCCTCCTCACGTTGTCCTCGCTTTCGCGAGACGTTGTTCTCGCTTTCGCGACCGGCATCGACGCTATGGCTCGTGAGTTATCTTGTCTAAGATCAATATCGCTATGCTGTTATGTATTGAGGGGCATGATGGAGCTGAACACGCTCAGGCAGTTCCTGGTGGTGGCGCGGCTGCAACACCTCAGCCGCGCGGCCGAGGAGCTACGCGTCGCCCAGCCTTCGCTGAGCCGTACCATCGCCCGCTTGGAGAGCGAACTGGGCACCCCGCTGTTCGATCGCAGCGGCCGGCTCCGGCTGAACGACACGGGCAAGCTCTTCCGCGATTACGTCGAACGCTCTCTCGGTGAGCTCGACGCGGGCCGGCGAGCCGTCGCCGAGGCCACCAGCGAGGGTGTGGGGACGGTACGACTGGCGTCGGAGACGTTCCTCACCCTCACGGGGCCGCTGGCGGCCTACAAGCGAGCTCATCCCTCCATCGAGGTCGAGCTCCGCTGGACGGCGGCCGAGGACATGGCCCGTCACCTGCGGGCCCAAGAGGTCGATCTGTGTGTCGCCTCGCAGCCGATCCACGCCGGGGGTTTGGAGGCGGTTCAGCTGCTCGATGAGGAGGTGTGGGTGGCCACGGCGCTCGATCATCCGCTGGCCGGCCGTACCTCGGTGAGCGTCGACGAGCTCGCCGATCAGCCCTTCGTCGCCGCCCGCAAGGGGCACTGGCAGCGTCGGCTCCTCGACCGGCTCTTCGCCGCCAGAGGCCTCACGCCGAAGATCGTCTGTGAGGTCGACGAGCTCAGCGCCATCGCCGACCTGATCGGCGCGGGGCTCGGCATCGGCCTCGTCCCTTCCTTCGCCCGGCATACCTCCGTCCGTGCCCCTATCGCCGCGATCACGGTCGACAGCCCGGACTGCCGTCGCGCGGTCACGCTGTACTGGGGTGCCGACAGCCACCTGTCGGCCGCGGCCCGCCTGATGCGTACCACGATCACCGGCTGGAACTGGATGGCTGGCGAGAAACGCGGGTTGGCGCCGGCATCACATTCCGAGGGGCAATCTCGTCGGTAACTAGCGAGACGCCGGTTTCACTGTTGCGGGCGTCCATGGCCGCATCATCTCGATCCAAGGAGCGACGACATGTCAACAGCTCAGGAAGCACGCAACAAGGAGACGTACCACCGCTTCCACGAGGTCATCAACAGCGGCGACCTGGAGGTCATCTCGAAGGCGGTCGACGAGCTCATTCACCCGGACGGGCGGTTCCACACGGCGGAGCGGACCGCCGTGCCCGCGCTGCAGGCACAAAAGCGCATATGGGAGATCCTCCTGCGCGCGTATCCTGACATTCACGTAACGGTCGAGGACCTGATCGCCGAGGAAGACAAGATCGTCGTTCGGCAGACGGTCACCGGGACCAACTCCGGTGAATACCGGGGCATGCCCCCGACGGGTAAAGCCGTCACCTACAACGAGATCTTCATCGTCCGCTTCGCTGACGGCCAGATCATCGACATCTGGGGAGTCGTCGACCTCTACTCACAGCTGCGGCAACTCGGTCTCATCCAGGCGTAGCGGAAGGTAGCGCGCCAGCGGAACTCCTCGCTCGCGAGGTGACATTTGCCGCCTTCCCAGAGATGAGGGATCGCCCTCACAGGCGGCGGCGCCAGGCTCGGCGCTGGCCGTGGCATCGGGCGTGACGCGCACGATCGACTTTTCGCGGGAACGCGGCGCCCCTGATACGGCGGTCGGTTCGAGGAAAATCTCGGGAAGGGGTGTAGCCAAGGTAAGCCCAAAACCCACAATCGCGATCTTGCTTGAGCAAGTCGAGCGGGTCAGCCGCTGGTCCGAGGGGCGAGCAGGCTGGTGATCTCGGCGATGGCGTCCGGTGAGGGCTTGAAGTAGCGCCGCAGGTTCTCCGCTTTCTTGTGCCGGGATTTGGCCATCAGCATCAGCAGGCTGGTGCCCGCCTCGCCCAGGTGGGTCAGCGCCGAGTGGCGGAATTCGTGCAGGTCCCAGCCCGTGCCGGGGCCGTTCAGCGCGGTGTGCTCGTCCAGCAGGGCGCGGGCCTGGCCGTAGGACAGGCGGGCCAGGCTGGTGTCGGGGCAGATGTTCCGGGGGCTGACAACCTTGCCGGGGCCGGGGCGGCGGTGGGTGATCAGTTGGTCGATCGCGGTCTTGGAGCGGGCGGGGGTCTGGCTGTCGGGTGCGGTCAGCCGCTTGGCCCAGGCGGGTACGGCTGGTGCGGTGTGGCCGTGCTCGCGGCACCAGGCCAGCCAGGACAGTACGGCGGCGCGGCGGGCGTTCCAGGTGTTGACGGCCGCACCGCCCCACAGCGCTTCCAGGGCCTCGCCGATCTCGTCGTCGGCCACCGCCGCGAGGGGGCGGTGCTCGCCGAGCCGTTGCGCGATCTTGCCGACGCCGGCGGCGTAGGCGCGCACGGTGTTGGGGTTGGGCACGGTGTCGAGGAAGGCGTCGGCCGCGGCGCGGACCGTCAGGCGCTGGGCGGCTGGCAGCGGCGTCACGGCGGGCACGGCGTCCTCCTTGCCGCAGATAACAGGGCCGCTTCACGCAGCGGCCCGCTTTCGTTACCGCAGGTCGTGATCAGCGGCGCCACAGATAATAGAGTGTTATCTGTGGCGTGCTACATCTCCTTGTGCGGCACATCGTCCAAAGGTTCAGGCCGAGGAGTGCGGCGTCCTCGCGCGGCGCGCATGCTCCACGTCGAGCCCTAGGGATCTGAGCAGGTCGAGCAGTTCGGCGTGGTAGAGCTTGGCGGGGTCGCCGGTCTGCGTGCCGAGATGGCCGTAGACCTCCAGGGAGATCAGGCCGTGCATGCGGCCCCACATGCGCAGGGCGAGGGCAACGGCAGCCGGGGGCAGGTCGGGGAAGTGTTCGCGGATGGTGTCGGCCAGGCCGGGTGAGAAGTCCGACCACTGGTGGTCGGTGGATGCCTGGGTGGCTTTCGCGTACGGCCAGGCGGCGGCGGCCAGTTCGGTGAGTCCCAAGCAGGCACGTTTGGCGGCCTCGGGGGCCGGTCCTCCGGTCGGCGCGTGGTAGCCGGCGACCGGATCGCCGTAGATGAGCCGGAAGCCTTCGGGGTTGGCCAGCGACCAGACGCGTAGGGCCTGCCCCCAGGCCAGGATCCGGCCGGCGATGTCGTCGGGGGCGACGGCGTCGCGTGCAGTTTCCACCTGGTCCAGCAGCGAGGTGTAGATGTCGTTGATCAGCGTGGTGATCAACGCGTCGCGGGTGTCGAAGTAGCTGTAGATGGCGCTGCCGCTCATCCCCATCTCGCGGCCGATCGCCCGAAGCGAGACCGCGTCGGGGCCGCCCTCGCTGAGGTGCTTGAGCGCGATGGCTTTGATCTCCGCGGTGGTCTGCGCCCGCAACCGTGCCCGCCGGCCCACTGTCTGCTCTTGCACGCTTGACAGCTTACACCGCTACGTTAGAGTACGGCGCACTAAGCTTGAACGCCGTTCTGACTTTGAACGGCGACGGGATCCGTGTAACTGAGAGAAGAGTTCGTGATGAAAGCCAGGACAGTCCTGTTCGACGAGCTCGGCGGTCCCGAGGTGCTCTACCTCGCCGACGTGGAAATCGGTGAACCCGGCCCCGGCCAAGTGCGGGTGCGCATCGACGCCTTCGGACTCAACCGGGGCGAGGTGTTCCTGCGCACCGGCCGCTACTACTACGACGCGGTGCTGCCCGGCTCGCGTCTGGGAACCGAGGCCGCCGGCGTGGTGGAGGCCGTCGGACCCGGCGTGACCGGCTACGCCGCCGGAGAAGCGGTCAGCATCGTGGCCAAGCCGAACGACGAGGGGATGTCCGTCCACGGCATCTACGCCGACCGGGCCATCGTGGCGGCCGAGCGGCTGATCCGCCGTCCGGAACACATGGACGCGGTGACCGGCGCGGCCATCTGGGTGCCCGCGTTCACCTCCTACGGCGCACTGGTCGAGGTCGGCGGACTGCAGCCCGGCGATGATGTGGTCGTCACGGCCGCCTCCAGCAGCGTCGGCCTGGCCGCCGTCCAGATCGCCGCCCACCTGGGCGCCACGCCCATCGCGGTGACCAGGACCGGCGCCAAAACCGACCGGCTTCTGGCCGCAGGCGCCAAGCACGTGATCGCCGCCGACGACGGCAACGTGGTCAAGCAGGTGCACGCCCTCACCGGCGAGCGCGGCGCGCGGCTGATCTTCGACGGCGTCACCGGGCCCGACCTGCCCGACCTGGCGCAGGCCGTGGCCCCCGACGGCATGCTGATCGTCTACGGCTCCCTGGACGGGCGGCCCACCCCTCTGCCGATGTGGTGGCCGATCAACGTCTACGGCTACGCCATCTTCCACCTGTTCGCCGATGAGGAGCGGGTCCTCCGGGCCGAGACCTTCATCAGCGATGGCCTGCGCGCCGGAGCGCTCGCCCCGGTCATCGACCGCACCTTCGACCTGACCGACATCGTCGAGGCCCACCGCTACATGGAGTCCAACACCCAGGTCGGCAAGATCGTCGTGACCGCCCGGCACTGACCAGGAGAAACCCATGAACCACGCCGAGCTCATCCACCGGTTCATCGAGGCCATCAACGACACCGACGCCGCCTCCCGGCGCGCCACCATCGAGGAGATCCTCACCCCCGACTGCACCTACACCGACCCGGAGATCGCCGTTGAAGGACACGATGCGCTGGATTCGGCGTTCGTCGACCTGCAGCAGCGGATCCCGCCTGGTTTCCGCTTCGGCCTGAGTGCCCCGGTCGACGTGCACCATCGTCAGGCCCGTTTCTTCTGGCGGTTCGGCAATCCCGAAGCCGGCACCACCGCCGCGACCGGCTCCGACGTCGCCGTCTTCGCCGACGGGCGCATCCGCCACCTGTACGCCTTCTTCGACGCCACCAACAGCTGACCCCACCACCCGGGAAGAACCATGTCCTCCGCCACCCGACGGCTGTTGACCGTCACGGCCATCACCGTCTGTGCCCTGCTGACCGGCGCCGCTGCCGCATTTCCGGACACCGCCCGGCAGCCCTCAGCCGCCACCGGACCCGGCTGGAGCGCGACCTGGACCGCCGCGCCACAGCGCCCCAGCACCAGCTTCGCCCCCAACTGGTCACAGCAGGGCTTCACCCGACAGACAGTGCGCCAGATCGTCCGGATCAGCGCCGGCGGTAAAGCCGCCCGGATCCGGCTGTCCAACCGCTACGGCACCACCCCGCTCACCGTCGACCAAGCCACCATCGCCCGCACCGACCGCGGAGCCGCCATCGAGCCGGGATCGCTGCGCCACCTGACCGCCCGCGGCAAGCGCACCTTCACCGTCCCGGCCGGGACCGACCTCGTCACCGACCCGGTGCCACTGCACCTGGCCGCCCTGGACTCGGTCACCATCACGTTCTTCGCGGCCCAGCCGACCGGCCCGGCCACATATCACGCCCAAGCCCTCGCCACCACCTACCGGGCCGCCGGCGATCACGCCGCCGACGTCGGCGCCGCCGCCTTCACCGACACCTCGCAGTCCTGGTACTACCTCACCGGCGTGGACATGATCCCCACGGCGCGTCGCGGCGGCGTGGTCACCTTCGGCGCCTCCCTCACCGACGGAGCCGGCAGCAGCACCGACGCCAACAACCGCTACCCCGATGAACTTGCCGAACGCCTGGCCGCCGCCGGCACGCCCCGCGCCGTGCTGAACCAAGGCATCGCCGGCAACCGCGTCACCGTCGACTCGGCATGGTTCGGCGACAAGGCCACCGCCCGCTTTCGCCGAGACGTCCTCGGCCAGCCAGGCGTGCGCACCGTCATCATCCTGGCCGGCATCAACGACATCGGCATCGGCGAACTGGCGGCGGCGCCTCCCTCCCCGATCTTCGCCCCCTACCCCGACGTCTCCGCCGGCCAGGTCATCGCGGGACTTCGCGAACTGATCCAGCTGGCCCACGTTAAGCACCTGCGCGTGATCGGCGCGACGGTGATGCCGGTCAAGGGATCGGCCTACTACACCGCCCGCAGTGAGGCCAAGCGCGAGGCCATCAACGCCTGGATCCGCACCTCTGCCCCGTTCGACGCGGTGGTGGATCTCGACCGCGTCACCGCCTCACCCGCCGACCGCGACCGGCTCAACCCCGCCTACGACTCAGGCGATCACCTCCACCTCAACGACGCCGGGTATCGAGCCATCGCGGGCGCCATCCACCCGGCCGACCTCGGCTGAACGTCCGAACCCCGCCTGTTGCGGATCGCCTCCACCTGCCGCGCCCTGGCACCGCACTTGTGGAGGCGATCGTGGAGGCCGTGGGATCAACCAGGGCTGTGCGCGGCCTGGCGCCCGACGGGTTGGGCCACGTCATGCAGCCTGGTGAAGTCGATGTCCAGGCGGGGCTCGTACGCCTCCGGGGTGACGGCGAGCTCATGCGTGGAGTACTCGCCGAACCGCATGATGTGCTCGGTCAGATAGGGCGAGACCTCGGCCAGGTCCTCGGACTCGACCTTCCACCCCTCGGCCTGCAACTGCCGCACCACGTCGACGATGTCGAGCGTGTTGTGGAAGATCACGCAATTAGTGAGCAGCGAGTTGAACTTCATCGCCTTCTCCTGCTCAATGGGGTCGTTGTCGGCACCCGGTGTGGCCGCTCGCCGTAGTCGTGTGTGTTGATCTGGCCAGGTTCGGCGCCGTCCCGGTCGGGTCCCTCGCGGAGAGGGCGGGCCCGCTGGGCGGGCTCGTTGACGCAGCGATCGGACTCGGAGGTGAAGTGAGCGGGTGGGGCAATGGGGCAGCTGGGTGGCTGGTGCCGTACTGCCTAGGGGCGGCCAGGGCCCGTGGCAATCTGCGGGGGCGGATGACCGGATGGGCGTTGCTGCTCGGGAGTGCGGCCGTCACCGTCGCGCTCGTCACCTGGGGCGGCTACCCTGCCGCCATGGTCGGTGTACCGGGGGCGCCGCTGTCCAACCTCGACCCGCCCTCCCTAGCCGCCGTCACTTTCGGACTGGCTCAGAGCGGTGCGGCCCTGCTGCTGCTCGGTCCGCTCGGGCGGCTGCTGCGTCGCCCAGTGGCCTGGGCGACGGTGGCGCTGCCGAATCTCGCGGCGATGACGATCTTCCTTTGGCACCAGACCGCGATGATCGCGGTGACGGCGATCGGCCTGCTCGCCGAGAACGCGATGCCGAGGGCCGGAGCACTCGGGAGCGGAACGCTGCCCGGTCTGCACACCGCTCCAGACGGGCCAGGCTGGCTGCTCGCCCGGGTGGCCTGGCTGCCGGTGTTCTCGGCGGCGCTGCTGGTGTGCTGCGCCGCGTTCCACGGTTACGAGCGAGTACGGGCACTCTCAAAGCCAGTTTCGGTGCATCGCCAGGCTGGATGACCCTGACCCCAGGAGGAGAAGGGCAGAGGTTGATGGGCAGGCTGCGAAGAGTCTTCCGCACCGTGCGCGCGGACATGTGGACGACCCCCGCCGACCCGTTTCCCCGCATGGCCGGGCCGCGCCGGCTATCCAGCTCCCGCACATCCTGGTCATCCTGTACGCGCTGGTCATGGGCACCCCAATGGCGAAAGGGATGATCTGGGAGAACCGGTCCGTGCGGATCGTGCGATAGATACACCGTGAGACAGCTTCCCTTCCGGCGGCGCGCAGCCCCCGACGTCACCGCGGACAGCGGCGACGCCGAGCTCATCGCCGCTGTCGCCGCGCGGAGCACCGCCGCCCTGCGCATCCTCCACCAGCGGCACGCACCCTGGCTGCGTGCCCGGCTGGCCCGCCGCTGCGCCGACGCGGACGTCGTCGACGATGCGCTGCAAGAGACGTTTCTGGCCGTGTGGCGTGCGGCGGGCGGCTTCCGCAGCGACAACCCAGCCGGATGGTTGTGGACGATTGCCATCCGGCGCCTGATCTCTGCCCTGCGCGGCAGCGGCTCGAGCTGGATCGGTTCCGGCATCGAACCAGGCGACAGCTCGCCAGTCGCCTCGGCTGAGGACATGGTGCTGCTGAACGTGGAGCACGGCGACCTCGGCACCGCCCTGACCAGGCTTTCCCCTGAGCTGCGGGCCGTCATCGAGGCGACCGTCATCGACGGTCTCACCACCAAGGAGGCCGCCGGCCTCCTTGGCATTCCGGAAGGCACGGTCAAGACCCGCGCGATGCGGGCCAGGGCCCGGTTGCGCGAGGAGCTGTCATGAGTAGCTGGCACATTCCTGACGGCCTGCGTGAGCGTTACCTCGAAGGCACGCTCGAACCGGCGCTGGCCATGTCCGTGGACGCGCATCTCGGTCGGTGCGCCGACTGCCGGGCGGCGGTGCCGCACGACAAGGACTGGCTCGAGGCGTCCTGGGCGAGGCTGGAAGCCGAGCTGATCACGCCACACCTGAGCCTTTCCGAGCGGCTCCTGCGGCACGGCGGAGTGCCCGATCACCTGGCCAGGCTGCTGTCCGCGACGCCGACGATGAGCCGGGCCTGGCTGGCCTCGGTGGTGGCGGTGCTGGCGTTCGCGGTGCTGGCGGCGCGCAAGCAGGCCGAGTTCCTGCCCGCTTTCCTCATCGTCGCGCCGGTGCTGCCGCTGGCGGGCATCGCGCTCGCCTACGGGCCGCGTGTCGATCCCGCCTACGAGCTGGTGGCCGCCACGCCGATGTCGGGGCCGCGACTGCTGCTGACCCGCGCCACGGCGGTGCTGGCGGTGGCGGTCGTGCTGGCCGGGCTCGCCTCACCGCTGCTGCCCGCGCCGCCCGGGCTGGCCGCCGCCTGGCTGCTGCCCGCGCTGGCCGCCGCCGCGGGCTGCCTAGCCGTGTCGGGCCGGTTGCCCGTGCCGATCGCCGCCCTCGCCGTGGCCGGGGTATGGCTGGCCATCGTCGGCACGGGCCACTTCATCGGCGACTGGCTGGCCGTCTTCGGTCCCGCCCCGCAGATCGGGTACGGCGTGGCCGCCATCCTGCTGACCTACCGCTTCTACCGAGTGAGCACCAGATGATCCAGATCAAGCAGCTGACCAAGACCTACGGCGCCAAACGGGCGCTCGACGGCCTCGACCTGACGCTCGGCACCGGCGTGACCGGCCTGCTCGGCCCCAACGGCGCCGGCAAGACGACCCTGCTGCGCTGCCTGGCCACCACCCTCGCCCCCAACGGCGGCTCGGTCGACGCCTTCGGCCTGGACCCGGCCGACCGCGTGCAGCGGACCGCGCTGCGGCGCAGGCTCGGCTATCTGCCGCAGAACCCCGGCTCCTACCCGCATTTCACCGCCTTCGACCTCGTGGACTACGTGGCGATCCTCAAGGAGCTGACCGACCGCAAACACCGGCACGCCGAGGTGCGACGGGTGCTGGCCGAGGTGGACCTCACCGATCAGGCCGGGACGAAGGTGCGCAAGCTGTCGGGCGGCATGCGTCAGCGGCTCGCGCTGGCCCAGGCGCTGCTGGGGGAGCCGGATCTGCTCATTCTCGACGAGCCGACTGTGGGCCTGGACCCGGAGCAGCGGATGACCTTCCGCGCGCTGGTCTCGCGGCTCGGCGAGAGCCGTATCGTCGTGTTGTCCACGCACCAGACCGAAGACGTCGCCGCGCTGTGCGAGCGGGTGGTGGTCATGCGGGACGGCCGGGCGATCTTCGACGGCACACCCGGCGAGCTCGCGGCCGTCGCGGACGGCCGGGTGTGGCTGTCGGACGCGCCGCCCGCCACGTCGGAGCTGTTCTGGCGGACGGCCGACGGCCGCTACCGAACGCTCGGCGCACGGCCGCCGGCGGCGGACACGGTAGCGCCCGGTGTCGAGGACGGCTACCTCATGCTGCTCGGGGAGGCGGCGTGACGCGGCGGCTGTTCCTGTTCGAGGCGCGCAGGCTGGTGCGGCACCCGCTCGTGTGGGGAGCGACCGTCCTGGTGCTGGCGCTGCAGACCTTCCTCAGCTGGGATCAGCAGCCCGACCTCACGATGGACCCGGTCAACGCCACCGGGCTGGCCACCTGCCTAGCCTCGGCGGTCCTGATCGTGGCGAGCCTGGCCACCTCGCGCGACGGGCGGCACGGCATGCCCGAAAGCCTCGCCGGCCTGCCTGGGCGGGCCGAGCACCGCACGCGGGCCCTGCTGCTGGCCACACCGCTGGTCGCGGGGCTCGCAGCGGCGGTGGCCGTGGGCGGCTACCTGGCGATCCGGCTGCTGAGCGGCCCTGCCGGAGGGCGGCTGGACGTGTGGGAGCCACTGACGTCGGTGGCCGCCGCGGTCCTCGCCGCGGCGCTGGGCGTGGCCGTCAGCCGCTGGGCGCGGTGGCTGATCGCGGGGCCGCTAGTGGTGGCCGTGCTCGGCTTCCTCATCTACATGAACCCGACGAACGGACAGGCCCGCTGGCTGCTACCGGTGATGCAGGTCCACCGACCGGACTGGCCCGACCGTCCGTCGGCGGTCCACCTGGTGTACGTGCTCGCCGTCGCCGCCGCCTTCGGCGGGATTGCGCTGCTCAGACACCGGGTACGGCCGGCACCCGCCGCGGCTGTGGTGGTGGCGCTGGCTGTCGCGGTGCCCTCGGGGGCCACCGCGGCGTCCACCCGGCCACCGGCGCAGTTCCCCACAAACGTGGAGCTGACCGTCGCCCATGTGGACTCCCGCGTGCGTGAGCGCTACTTCGGCCCCGACGCCTACCGCTGCAGGGAGCGCCAAGGGCTCACCTACTGTGCCTTCCCCGGTTACGAACCGTGGATCCCGCTCTGGGAGCAGGCGGTCCAGCCGGTCGTGGGGGCGCTGCCCACCGAGCTGCGGGCCCAGGCGCCCCAAGTACGGCAGATGAGCCCGACCTGGAGCTTCGCCGACGATTCCGGCGTAATCCGGCCGCCGATGAGCTGGGGGCATCCCGAC
The DNA here is from genome assembly GCF_020215705.1 of Nonomuraea aurantiaca. GTDB lineage: Bacteria > Actinomycetota > Actinomycetes > Streptosporangiales > Streptosporangiaceae > Nonomuraea > Nonomuraea aurantiaca. Next base: position 67,587 of record NZ_JAIWNB010000040.1, read on the forward strand.
CAGCGCAGGATACTGGCCGAGGACGTGGCCTTCTGGGCGACCGGGCTGTACGACTCGGCCACCAAGCACTTCAACCCCTCCCGGCGCGCCGCACCGTGTGACGCGCGCGGTCAGGCCCGCACGGTGGTGGCGCTCTGGCTCATCGGCCAAGTCTCCCCTCCCGAGGCCCGGCGGCAGCTCTATGTCGACCATAACCGGGGACGCCTGTCCGGCCTGGACTGGGGCCCGGCCGAGATCGGTTACGCCAAGCAGCTGCTGGCCTCTCCTGGCGCCCGCGAGAAGGTCCAGGCCAACTGGGACACGCTCGTCAAGCCCACCACCACGATCGACCAGGCCTTGCCGCTGCTCGGGCTGGAACGCGAGTTCAACGCACCGATGGGAGCCACGCCATGCCTGTAACACTGCCCGCCCGCCCCAAGGCCGCCTCCACCACCGCGGCAGTACCCACCACAGCCGTCCCTGCCCCGCCACCATCCCGCTGGCGGTTGGCGCTCCTGCTGGTGCGCCCCCTCGCTCGGGCCATCGACTGGGGGCCTCTGGTCATGGTCGCCGCCTTCACAGCCGGGCTAGTGAGCCTGGTGGAGTACGGGGAGGCAGTGCCCGGGGGCGATGCGCTCGTGCTCATGCGCATCTGTGGCACCCTGCTCGGCGCGGCGGCGGCCTTCGGGCTGGTCGATACCATGTCCGCCGACCTCGGCGCCGCCGCGGTCCCCCGATGGGTCCGGCAGGCGCTGCGCTGCCTGTTGCCCGGTGGCGCCGCGATCACGATCTGGCTGGCGGCTTTCTCCTATATCTTGACCCGCCTGCCGGAGGGCGCCCTGTTCCCTGTCGGCGACCTGCTCATCGAGGTAGGCGTCTGCCTCGGCATCGCGCTGGCGGCCGCGGCGACCGCCGTGCGGTTCGCACCCGGCCGACAGGCCGCCATGGCCGCCGTAGTGGTCCAGCTGGCGATGGTGCTGGGGACCATCCTGCTGCCGCAGCAGGTCCGGCTCTGGCCGCCGACCTGCGGGTTCGGGTACTGGGATCAGGCGCACCTGCTCTGGCTGGCGATGCTGCCCCTGCCGTACCTATGGCTCATCTTGGCAGGGCGCGACCTGCGGCGCTGACACGTCACATTGTCAGGCTGAAGCTTTTCGCGCCGCGCTCCATGGCCATCCGGTACGCCTACCTCCGCAGGGCCGGCGGCACCGAGTTCGTCGCGCTGCTGGAGCTTGCCGATGGCGTGGAGAACCCGCTGCCCGGGAAGACGCTCTCCGTACGAACCGGCTCCGTTGCAGGTCCACCACATAATTTCAGCCGGACGAAATCTCCGACTGGTTGGCATGTGCGGCTGACATACGCGCCCGGCCAAATAGCGCCGAAATCCTTGGCCGTTTACCGGGGTCTGGTGCATTTGCTGGGGAGCGGTCACGGAGTGCGATTTCCAGGTGCGAGTGGGGCCGGGGCCGCATGGAGGGTGGTAGCGATCGCGTAACGCGTTGCGCGTGAGAACGGCCGTTCTGTCACG
>NZ_JAIWNB010000041.1 GCF_020215705.1 Nonomuraea aurantiaca
CTGCTGTCCTGAGCCACCGCAACACCGTCACGCTCACCCTGGCAGCCCGGCTACTCGGCCGAGACCGCAACACCCTCAGCTACCACGCCCACCGGACCCGGCCTCTGCTGGGCTTCGCGGCCCCCGACCTCGCCGCAATCCTCGCCCAGCCCCGCCGCCGGACCCACCCGCCCCGCTCGATCGAGGCACTCCAGAACGAGATCACCGCCTACGAAACCAACATCAAATCGGGCAGTAGTTAGTTGACGGATCCTCACCAGTTTGTCTCCCCCGCGAAAAGCTTGGCCGCCTTACGCAGGATGTCCCGCTCTTGCTCCAGCTCCCGGATCCGGGCCTTGAGCTGCTTGTTCTCCTCTTCCAGCACGTCGTCCGAGGGTACGTGCCCGGACGGCGCCGGCCGACCGGCAGCGGCGCCACCGGCCCCGCCTTGCGCGCCCTCACCCCGAGCCTGCGCCGCTCGCACCCACACCCGCAGCGTCTCGCGGCTGACCCCCAGATCCCTCGCGATCGACGTGATCGTCCGATCCGGCTTGGACAGCACCAGCGCCACCGCGTCGGCCTTGAACTCGGGCGGGTAGTTCTTCATCACCATCAGGGACATCTCTTCCCCTGGACCTCAAGATCCAGTCTCCAAGGTGTCCACGTTCAAGGGGGAACGCCCGGCGACGAGCCCAACCACTACCCAGGCCAGATCCCAGTCGCGGACGTCATCCGACGCCTGTTCAGCTGGGAACCTGCCGAAGGCTCGATCGAGACCACCTATCTGACCGACGAGGGCGTCACCCGCCTTACAGACCCCACTCGGAAGGCGATCATTCGCCCTGACACGGGAGAGATCCTCGGCGTCTTCAAACAGGGCTTCCGGATTCACGAATACAAGCGCTGGCTCCTGGAGCACATCGAGACGATTCTGGACGACGAACTGTTCATCGGCTCGGCCGGCCTGCTCAAAGGCGGCGCGGTGGCATGGGTCCAGGTGGAGGTGCCCGAGTCCTGCACCACTCCTGAGGGTGTCACCTTCCGACCCTTCCTGTCAGCCGCCACCTCACTGGACGGTTCGCTGTCCTCCACCTACCAGACCGGCGCCCAGCTGATCAGATGCGACAACACCCTGTCCGCTGCGCTGGCCGAAGGCGGAGCCAAGCGGCTGAAGATCAAGCACTCCCGAAACTCCCTCGGCCGGATCGCGGAAGTCCGGGACGCGCTGGGCATCATCCATCAAGTCGCCGACGACTTCGCCAGTGAGGTCAGGCGCCTGTGCCAGGTCGAGGTCTCTGGGGTGCAGTGGGGCACCTTCCTTGATCGGCACATCCCGTTGCCTTCAGACTCCGGGCGCAGCCGCACCATGGCCGAGACTAAGCGGGACGCGCTGAACCGCCTCTGGAGTCACGACGAGCGGGTGACCCCCTGGCGCGGTACAGCGTTCGGCGTCGTCCAGGCCGTCAACACCTTCGCCCATCACGAGCAGATCGTGAGAGGCGCCGTCCGCGCCGAACGCAACATGCTCCGCATGGTCACCGGCGGCGTGGACGAGCTCGACCTGGCCACCCTCCAGACGCTGGAGAAGGTGCTCGATCGCTCCGTCCTGGGCAGGGCCGCCTGACGCGTTAGAGGTGCGGTCACCGTGTGACCGCACCTCGTCCCTTCATGGCAGGATCTGAGGGACCGCGAGGTTCGGAGGGCGACATGAACGACGAGACGGCCGCGTTGCTCTTCGACGTGGTCGAACGGCTCGAAAAGAGCATCATCGCTCGTGAGGGTCCTGCGATCGTGGCTCTTCGTGGGGAGCGCCTGCTCGTGCTCAGCGACTACGACTACCTTCGTGATGAGCAGTCGGCTGCAGCGTTTGAGAGGCGGGCCGCTGCCAAGGGTCAGGAGATCGCGGCGACGCGATGGATTCTCGCCGTTCCTCAGGTGTGGGTGATCACGCCTGACCGGGTGTTCAGCCGTGCGGTGTCGAATCATCCGCTCCGCGAAGGGGAGCAGGAAGCGATCACCTGGATGAGCTTTGATCAGAGCGACGGAGTGGAGTATGGGCGTGTTCCGTACACACGCCGCCCCAGCGGGGAACCGGTGTTTGACGAGCCGGAGATGTTCACGGTCGGGGTTCGTCCCGCTGAGCACATGCCGGGCTACACGTTGCTCCAAGCCCTCTTTCTGGACGACTAGCCTCAAGCCCGAAGAACCTTGCCCCGTACGGGCAGAGCTTTTCGTAGGTTTCGCTGTCCTTGCTCTGGGCGATGATGAACCTTCCGCAAAGCGCTTCAGGAGCGAGAGACGGGTGACCCCAGAAAGACATCCCAGGAGCTTTGATGTCAAGCAACGAGCGATTCGGTCTGATGTGGGCAAGTGGTTGCTCCGTTGTAGAGGGTGCCGGTCTTGAGGCGGCCGTGCAGGATGCCGACGAGGCGGTTGGCGACTTGGCGTGGGGCGGTGTTGTAGTTGGTGTCGCGGGCGCGTTGCTTGTCGTAGCAGGCGCGGGCGCCGGGCGAGACGCGGACTGCGGTGGCGGCCTACGTTGGACGCTGATGCGGATCAAGAAGCTGATCGGCCGTCTGTTCCACATCGGCTACACCGTGCCCGGGGTATGGCTGCTGCTGCGGCGTAACGGCTGGTCGGCTCAGCGGCCGATGCGGCGGGCGATCGAGCGCGACGAAGCCGCGATCGAGGTGTGGAAGAAGGAGGTCTGGCCACAGGTGGAAGATCCGCGGCGGCCACAGGCGCCTGGATCTGCTTCGAAGACGAAGCAGGCCAAGGGCTGAGGCCGCCTCGCGCTCGTACCTGGGGCCGGCGCGGACAGACCCCCGTCGTGCACGTTCGAGGCGGCGGCACCGGTCATGTCTCCATCGCCGGGATGGTCTGCTACAAGCTCGGCGAGCGCTCCCGGCTGATCTACCGGTTACACCTGTTCCGCGGCCGCAAGGACGAGTCCAAATCCTTCGCCTGGACCGACTATCGTGACCTGATCATCGCCGCACACCGGCAGCTCGATGCCCCGATCGTGCTGGTGTGGGACAACCTGGGCCGGCACCTGGTGCCGGGAATGAAGGCCTTCGCCGCCGAGCACGCCGAATGGCTGACGATCTTCCAACTCCCCTCCTACGCACCTGATCTCAACCCCGCCGAAGGCATCTGGTCGCTGCTCAAGCGCGGCGTCCTGGCCAACCTCGTCCTCGCCGGCCTGCCCCCACTTGTCCGGATCGTCAAGCGCGGCCTGAAGAAGATCCAGTACCGGCCACACCTCATCGACGGATGCCTCGCCCGGGACCGGTCTGACCTTGACCTCCACCAACACGAACCCACTCGGCTTCACGAATTAAAGATCAGCAGCTTCCAGCAGCCAGCAGGATGATCCAGGGCGACCCCATCCAGGTAATATGTCGGCACCCTTGCCCTTCCTCTCTCCGCGAACGCGAAGCAATGCTCACATGGACCGAGGCGACCAGCGCGGCATAGTATTCGTGATCATGCTTTCACGCTCGGAGCGCCGCTCAGCCACCCCTGACGTCAGCGGCCAGGCGCTTGCGCCCAATCCGTATGAGGTGCTTGCGTGGACCACCAGACAGCACCGGCCTCATAGAAGTACGTACTTTCGACTCAATTCCGTGTATGGCCGACGCGTCAGGTTACGGCAGAGGACAGATCAGCTCCACTCGCTTCTCCTCGCCTGCTCTCACAGAAACACTAACTGGCGGGCAATCAATATTGCCGTAATGCAGAATGAGGCCGTATTCGCCCGCGGGTACGCGGATGTCGAAAGTCGCTTGCTTCGTCAATGCAATGCGATTATAGACTTTTCCTACACTGGTTATTTTTAATGTTGCAGACGACGGCTTCCGCTTTTTTCCAGGGGAAGGACCCCCCGTCACGTAGACTACCCCTGAAATTCTAGCATCACCGTCATTTTGCTGACCTACTGTTGAACATCCGAAAAGGCCCATCGAGGCAAGCAGCACTACAATTGAAGCCTTTATGAACTTAAGCATTGATTAGGCGATCCGTCCGATAAAGAAAGACTATTGGGTGGGTAATCTTGGATTACCCACCCGCTATGTAGTCTCAGCCAAGTGTTTTAACTTGACCGAGTTTCGAAAGTTCGAGCTTCTTTTCGCCCGACAGATGCAACGTTAGCATTTCTCCCGTGGTGCCATCAAACACCACCGTTAGAGAATTTCCCCGCGGGGCACTTGCGCCTGGGGGTATCGGGAGCTGCTCACCCTGGAATTCACCTTCCAGCTGCATGACCGTGACAGACCGCTCATCATCAGGAGCGACGATGTCGAGAGCGCTTAGAGCGGCTTTGTTGGTAGTATCGACCGATTGGATTTGAGCACTTGCAGTTGCGGTTGCGCCCGGCGCCTGGAGCAGCGCAGAGATGCGTTTTACCTCTTCCTCAGGGGGTGCAATCTTAGCCTTCGGATAGGCTTCGATGGTGGTTGCGACACTTGGTGCTATGTTGCAGCGAGCACGCATGTCGTTGGGCTTGGAGACCCAGATGGAGTAGCAAGGGCTGCCGTTGGAATTATCCCCAGGTGCTGGGTATCCGGAACTGGCCCACCCGTTAGCCCAATTACCCGTAGCCTGATATTTGAATCGAAGATTGCCGCCCGTCATGCTGGTGAGGACGTTGTTGGCCGTAATTTCGGTGCCTACGTTCAGGTGATTAGTTCCTTTTGGCGCAGATCCATACCCAGTGACCAGGGAGCCGTCTCGGTAGAGGTTCCAGGTGCCGTCGAACGGCTCGTCGGCTTTGAGTACATGTTTCGTGTTTGATTCGGCAGCAGCCCCATGACATTGGAGGACAAAGTCATCGGGGACTACTGACCGCTGGATCGCGCTGAACCATGACATATTGGTGTTACACCACAGACCGTGGATGGCGCCGAATTCGAGCCACAGGAGATCGTTCGGACGTCCAGTCGGTGGATCAAATAAGACCCACATCTCGGATGTGCCGAAGTCGTCAACGGCATTGCTGGGCTGAAGCTTGTATGTACCGAGTTCTACCTCCGCGCCGCCGACATTGCCGTGAGGCCAACTGATCTGGCCGTAGCAATGATTGACGTCGTTACATGTTGCCTGTGGGCTTACAGGCTCTGTTTCGGCGGTTGCCGAAGGAGTGGCGGTGGACAGAAGTGCGGTGGCTAATACCAACGCCATAAGGGCGGATTTTGGCATTGAAACACGTAACATGCATACTCCGATCCCGATTCGACTCGCCCAAACATATGCCGCTTGTCCTTGTTGATCAAGCCTTGACTTTCCTTAGAAACTATGCTGCAATCCTCATTTGATTGGCTACTTTCCGTTATGTTAAGGGAGCTGTTAGTTCACCGTTGCCGAATTCACAGGCGAGCCCTACGTCGGTTATTGGGCGCGAAGCGTCAGGCTGATCAGGCAGTCATATGGCAGCACCGGAATCCGCGCCTTAACAGTTACGACTAGAGGGTGTCTGAAAAAGGTCAGGCGAGTCATGCTAAAGGGTGTCGAGGGCGTGAGCTTGGAGGCGTGCGACCTGACTTGGCTCAATTTAGTGCGTACCTTCATCGCGGTGGATCCGTGTGAGTGCGTCGCGGAGGTCGTCGGGTAAGGGGTCCGCGGCGGTGAGGATGTGGTCCCCGGCTCGAATGCGGATCGTGCGGTGGCGGCGGGCGGTGCGGACGAACTTCTTGATGGACCATCGGGTCCGGGCTTCGATCCAGCGGCCGACGGCCAAGGCGGCGAACACGATTGTCAGGTGGGCGTCGATGGACTCGCGTTTGTGGTGGTAGATCGGCCGCGGTTTCCGATCATGCTTGCTCATTCGGAACGACTTTTCGATCTCGAAGAGCCGGTGGTAGGCGTCGATGACGAACTCGGCGGTGACGTTGTCGAGGTTGGTGATGTAGCCCTTCAGTCCGGCCAGCGCCTTGGCCTTGTCCACCAAGTTCTGATTGAGGCTCTTGGTTGCGCCGGTGAATTTGATGAACCGATTGCGTTTGACGGGCGCCGATCCGTCGATGGCATGTTCGGCCTTGGCGACCTGCTCGGCGATGCCGTGCAAGGTGCGGCGGGCCCGGTCAGCCCAGTACTGGTAGTAGACCATCTGATGGCGGCGGGGCCGGGAGGGGCCGGCGGGCCAGGGCTGGATGAAGATGTGCCCGTCGGGAAGCGGGATGTCGGGGTGGGCGCGCTGCCACTGTTTGACCACATAGGGCAGGTCGGGGATCCTCATGCCGAGGATGAACGACAGTCCGGCCTGCTCGATGGCATGTTTGTTCGCCTCGGAGATCATCCCGGCGTCGGCGACGATCGTCACGTCCGGTAATCGGTGGGCCTTCATGAACGCCTCGATCACCAGCAGCATGGTGTGGGTCTCGGCCTTGTTGCCCTCGAAGCCCTGCACCATGGGCGGGAACCCAGACGCGTCGGTGAGCAGCCCGATGGCGATCTGCGGCTCTAGGCGGCGTTCCTTGGAGAAGCCCGGCTCGCGGAACCCGTCGCCCGTGTTGGTCTCGAAGTACAGGGCGGACACGTCGTAGAGGACCAGGCTGGCCGGACCGAGGCGGGCGTGCGCCGCGCACGCTGCGGCCAGTCGCTCGCTCCATTTCTTGTCCGCATACCTGGGCAGATGCCGCTTGACGGTGGCGTAGGAGACTGGGGCGATGCCCGCCTCGCCGAACACGCGCAGGCTGTCGTGTTTGCTGGTCGGCTCCATAACCCACGCGAGCACCAGTTGCCGAAACACCTCATCACCGCCTGTCGCGGCGTCGAATCCGGGCGCGGTAGGCCCGGTCGAGGTCGTCCCACAGGTGCTCCATCCGCGAGCCGACGATTTCCAGCGGCCCACCCGACACCGACCCACTGCTGTTGAGCTCGAGGTCCAGCTCTTGCTGCCCGGCGACCAGTCGCTGCCGCGCCACCGCTTTGAGCGCTTCCGGTTCGGCGTCGTCGTGCGCCGATCCGATGTGCTCGATGTCCCGCGCTCCGCGCCGGGAGGAGTACACGATCTGCACCGCGCGAGCACCCGAGGCGGTCTTCACCGTCCGCACGGACGGAGACACGGCCGACAGCGTAGGCAAAGGATCCGGTTTAGTGCGCACTTTTCGCCGGATCTGGCAGCGAACCTCCAGGTCAACGTCACGCGCTCAATCGTGATCAAGAAACGTGAGCCAAGCCAGGGCCCACCCCAACCGCATCGGGGACATTACGGGCAAACCGCGGCGCCACTCACACAACACAGCCCGCCGACGAATCGAGGTTAGACCGAGTGTGAGACGCCAGGTACGACAACGTGAATCTGTGGACGCTCCAGAACTCCGCCCAAGCGCGCCGCTTCTACGCCAAGAATGGCTTCACCGAGACCGGCAGGACCCATGACTACGACTTCGACGACAGTCCCCCGCTGGCCCTGGTTGAGTTGGAGCGAGCCGTGCCTGGCTACTGAAACGCTCGATCGGTAACTTCGTCGTGGCTGACCTCCACGGCCTGGTCCGCGACCCTATGAATTCAGGAGGTGTATCCGTCAATCAAGAAGGCCAGACAATTCGGCCATAAGGGCGGGTGATACTTTACCTCTGAGAAAGCGGTTGTCCATGCCACACCCCTTGCTCCAGACGGTTACGCCGGCGGGAGGCCCTTGAGGATACCGGAATACAAGACGTATGGCCGGTGCTGCTCCAGTAGGGCAAGTACCATCGTCCTTTTCTGCTGGCCGAGAGTCAACCTTGGCTGATATATGTTTCGCGGTGTCTTCGCCGTATGTCTTCTCTTGCGGCGCCGTGGCACTGAGCTTGCAAACGGTAAGCCCTATCGAGCCCTTGGGGACCATGTGCTCCTCCTGCCCGATCCTTCCGCGCCCCGGTTCGCACTGGTCTGCCGGGCTGAGGGATGGCCAGCGCCTCGTATCGTAGGCCGTGCTCACCGCGTCTCCGACATAGGACATCGTGCGGAATGCGCCGTTCGTGGTCACCACGCACTGGTTGTCGTCATATGCGGTTCCGATCCATGACACACTGCCATTGGTGTAGCGCAAGCGGATAAGATAGCTGCGCGGTATGGACCCGATCAGAGTGCAGGCTCGCCAGGAAGGTAGAGCAGCAACGGGAAGATGATTGAGATCCGTCACCATCGTGGTGAGTCCATCGGTCAGCCGTTGTGGTGCGGCCGCTCGAGATCCCCCCGCATCGTAGGCGCAGATGTCCGCTTCTAGAGGGGCGCCCGGCACCAGGTGTTCGCGGGTTCCCGATCCTACGGATGGCACCCAGTCCCCTGCCGACTTCCCCGCCCAACTATTCGGGCATTCTGACAGGGTCGATGCTGGCTGCGGGCCAGGTGCGGCGCATGCTGAGGCAGTGAGCAATCCTAGAGCGCTCGCCGTCGCGGCGATGGCCTTTCTCATGGTCCTTGGACGCATGGTGTCCTTGGTCGGTTGCTGGAAGGGATCACGGTCCTGCCTGGTCGTGCGTGGAGAGGCGACAGGCGTCCGAGGCGGGGGCTCGGACGCCCAACTCTTTGCGGCCTGCATGTTCAGCTTGTCACGGATATACGGGAGTGATCGTTTCGAATCCCGATGCTTGGTTCATCCGTCCCCAGTCCATGAGGTACATGGAGTCGATGCAGCCGTCGGCATCGGTGTCAACCTTAGCGTTCGCTATCCCTCGCGCCGATATGGTGCGATCGCTATTGTAATTGAAGACCGCGCCGCCGCTGTCTCCGCTGTCTATGGTGTTCCCCGGAGAGCAACTCTTTTTTGCGAGTGTCAAGTCCGTGGTGGTCACGGTCGTGTTATCGAAGTCTTTCCAGTTCAAGAAGCGGGCTCGCCACTCGGTCACCGTGTAGTTGCAGGTCGTCCCGGTTCGGGCTCCCGAAGCGCAGAGAGAAGTGCCGACCGGTGCATTCCCGTAGTTCGTCACCGCGCGAAGGCTTGCTGACGTCGAACCTCCGTCCCATACGTATGGGCGAATCGTGGCTCGGATCAGCATCACATCCTGGGATTTGTTGCCGACGGCTGCCGTGCCGATCGTTTCGCCGGTCGTGTCTTTCATGACATCACCGACCATGCCGCAGTGCCTGGCTGTCAAGAGGTATGTCGTGCCGGCCGAGTTCTTGACACCGTAGGCCGCTGAGCACGTGTGCGTCTCCGAGGAGTTGTCCACACATGGGGCTCCTGTGATGGTGCGCGAGCTGTTTCGGTAGCCGACTCCTCCCTGCCAAGGGCTCGCGTCGTTGCACCGACTGGCCATCTCGGCCGGCGGTGACTCTTTGAACTGCACTGGGACTCCCACGTCAGGTGTGCGGAGTCCGCTGATCCGCGATCCTGGTGCGGTGAGCACTTGCACCCCGGACCCGGTGGCGGAGACCAGTACGGTGTGCGCCGGTCCGCCCGCTGGCTGTCCTACCGCGGCTCCAATTCTGTCTGCCGCAGCATTAAGCTGCTTTTCAGAATAGGCGGCGTTCCGGATCTCTACCGGTGCGATTGCGCGGGCCTGCTTAATTGTCGGCTGAAAGCTGGCTGGGATGTCGCCGCTCCACCATAGGATGACTTTACTGTCGGCTAGTTGTAGTCCGGTGAAACCGTCCGGATCCTGCTCGAATGCGCCGAACTGTATAACGTCGGCCGCCTTAAGCAGGGACGCTTGTTCAAGCATGACCTTTGAGGCGGCCAATGCCTCCCCTGTTAAGGGGCCATTGATCGGAGTGGAGGGTCCGTTCGATTTTGCTTGTTCTGCGGATGTCGAGTTTGCGGGGGCGGGTTCGGCGCTGGCAGGATAAGTCAGAAGTCCAGCACAGAGAGTCACGGCTGTGGCCAGTAGGAGACCTTTTGCGTGCACGAAACGTAAGTGCACCGTCACACTACCTCCAGTTGATTCACATCGATATAGCGGGACGGAGAGGCTTCTCGACGCTGTTGCAAGTTCGGCCGCACTTGATACCACCTCTACCGTCCTGTCAATGTTTCAGTCATGATCGACTGTGTCAACCCTTGACTTTCTATCTCGACATACCACAGGTTGAATTCGTAGGGTCGGTCATGTGTTCTAGGGGTCTTCGATTATCAGGCCGGTCTGGGCGAGACAGCCGTTGAGCAGGTGGGGCCGGTCCAAGGAACCCCAGGCGCTCGCGTGGCCTAGAGACCGGCAGGCGCGAGTTCTCGGTTCCCCAGGCGTGAAATGAGGCTGACGCTTCAGGTGGAGGAGGAGCCCCAAGGCATGGGGAAGGAGAAAGAGATGAACGGCGTCACTTCGCCATCTCAGCGGCGCTACTCGCCGGCAGAGGATTGCGGAAGGGCCTGCGCACGTGGCACCGGCCCTTCCGCCGACCTGCTCATACCGATTGGTCAAAAGGCGAGAGCGGTCGCTTGTAGCGTACGCCGAGGTCACCCGGGGCGTACTGCGCCTGCGTATTCGGCTTCCCGTGTGGCAGTCCATCGCCCCACTTGCACCTTGCTACCTGTCTGCGGTGCGTGCACGTAACGCTTGCCGTCGATGTTCAGTACCACGTGATGGATGGTCGACGGGTTCTTCGGGTCGGTGGCGAAGAACACAAGGTCTCCGGGCCTGAGCTGGGAGCGGGAGATGCGGGTCCCCGCCCGCCATTGCGCCGAGGTGTCTCCGCCGATCCTTATCCCCGCCTTGGCCCAGGCATACTCGGCCAGACCTGAGCAGTCGAAGCCCTTGGTCCCGGCACCCCGGCCGATGCCGAAGCTTGCCCCGTTCGAGCCGCCACCACCCCAGGAGTACGGCACGCCGATCATCTTGAGCGCGGCCTTGAGAGCGACCCCACCGCGTCCCGACTTTCGGATGGCCTCAAGGGTGGCCGAATCCAGTACTCGGCCGATCTTCCGGGACAACTCGTCACAGACGCTCCCCGCCACCGTCTCGACGATCTTGTCCGCGAGCTTGGAGCGATCGCCTTTGTTCTTCAAGTACTTCTGTGCGCTGCGTAGTCGGCCGGCGCTGAGAGCCATATCGATATCGGCCACGAAGGTGGCCCGGGAAACCCCGACCGACGTCGCCAGTTCCAGGCTGCCACGCACCGCCCGAGCGTCTGCGGCGGAAAGTTCCACAGTGTCGCGGGCCTTCTGGGACGTCCTCGACTTAGCCCAGCCGAGTTCGGCGACGATGCGCTCCGCGCGAGCCTGATGCTTGGCGTAAGCACTCGGGAAAACTGAACGTTGGATAGCTTGCGCTACGACGGCTAGGGGCTTCTCGCTCCAGTTCCGGATCTTGATCAGCCGGGAGAAGAAAGCCCGGGCGGCATAGCGCGGATTGGAGACCTGAGCGCGCGTACCCCAGCCGCTGTCTGGATGCTGCTGGAAGATACCGAAAGCTCGGCCGCGATCGCCTACCGTCCCGCTTCTCAGCGACGACTCCTGCAGGGCGGTGGCTACCGCGATGACAGCGGCGCGTCTGGGGAGCCCCAGCTTCTTGGCTGCGTTGATGATGACCCGGGCGTTGGCTGCCTGCTCGGAGGTCAGTTCACGACTTCCGGAAGCAGACGTGTGGCTTCTCGCTGAGGTAGAGGAGTCCGGCCCGTTGCGGGTGTAGGCGCAGACAGCCGACGCGAGCTGCATCGGATCGGCCTGGGCTGTGGCGTATTGACCACCACTCGCCATTCCGGCGATGAGGGCGATACATGAGACCAGACCGCCTCCGGCGGCGATGGCTTTGACGAGCCCGAATTCGAGGATCATTCGTCCCCCTCTTCGGACGACTCGGGAGCGACCTGCGGCCCGAGCCCGGGCCAGTGCTTGGCCAGCTCAGCCAGCCGGAATCGCGGCCGTTCGAGGTCGGTGGGCAACCAGCGGGCGCCGGCGGGGCCGTCGTCCACCGTGCCGTTGACCGTGCCGGCGTGACCGGTGGCGACCGGCACGAACATGTTCCCGGGGTGGTGCTTGAGCTTCTTGCGGAGGTTGGTTTCCCGGCGCTCTCCCTGGACCCAGAACAGGACGGGCGTCACGATCCGGGTGGACTCGGTCAGCCTGGTGTAGCCGTCGAGCTTGTGTGCCACCCGGTCCAAGGGCTCGGTGCCGGTGTCGTATTCGAGGAAGAATTCGAGGCTGTGGCGCCCTTCGGTCCAGCGGGCGTATGCGTCGGGGCGGGCCATCGCTCCCCACTCGGCGGTGCAGCGCTGCTCGGTCCACCATGTGGTCAGCTCGGTTACCGGATGGCGGCGGGCGAAGCCGTACAGGCTGACGGCGATTCCGTTGGTGCCGACGGTGTGGGCGAGCCGCTGGCTGTAGACGATGCCAAGAACGCGGTCGCGGCGGTATCCGAAGTCGGCCATGTCGATGCCGCTCTCGGAGGCGAGCACGGCGGCGGCGGTTTCGCCGATCACGTAGTGGTACGGCGCTGTGCCCATGGTGGGCGGCAGGTTGGGGCGGAAGCGTTCCAGGATGCCCATGCGAGTAAGCGCCAGCAGCCGCTTGCGTGCGGCGTCGTCGGTGTCGAAGAACATCTCGCTGACCTGTGGGGCGGTCAGGACTCGGAAGTCGTGGATCAGGCGGATGAGCTGTCGATCGCGGTCTGTGAGACGGACCGCGAGTTCGCCCAGCATCCTGGGGCTGTAGCGGATCGGGGACATGGTGAGCTCCTTTCAGAAGGCGCGCCGGGCGTCCGGCTTGGGTGTGGGGGTGGCGGCGCGGCCATGTGCTTGTGCGGCGGCGGCCCGGATTCTCAGGGCGACGTCGCTGGAGGGTTCGGGGAGTTGCCTGGTGCGCAGCGTGAACGGTGGCGCCTCGGCCGAGCGCGCGACCAGGCGAGCCGCTGCTTGGAAGGCGTCGAAGTTGGCCAGGTCGTGCGCGGTCAGGAAGGGAGTGAAGTGGTGCTCGGTCTCGCGTGCGTCCTCGGGCGAGAGCGAGAAGTAGATCTTGTTCCGGGCGTCGGAGGAGACCGCTTGACGGAGCTGGCGCGGGAGCTGAGCCAGGTGCTGGTGCGCGAGGGTGATGGACAGGCGGTAGGCGCGGGCCTCGGCGAGCATGTCCGACAGCGCGTGGGGGAGTGTGAGGAAGTTGTGGCACTCGTCCACGTACAGCGCGGCTGGGCTGCGGGAGTGGCCCATCTTGGCCCGGCGGGAGGCTGCCTGCCAGACCTGCGCGAGCATCATGGACCCGAGCAGGCGGGCGGAGTCGTCTCCGAGCACGCCTTTGGGCAGCCGTACGAGGAGGATCCCGCCGTCGAGCACTTTGCCCATGTCGAATGTCGAGCTGGTTGATCCGAGCACGTCGCGGATGAAGGGCCGCAGGAGGAAGGCGCGCAGCTTGTTCATGATGGGTGCGGTGACGTTGGCCTGGGCCGCCTCGGACAAGGCTGAATACCAGCTCCAGAAGCCGCGCAGCAGCGGGTCACTGATGGTGGCGATCTGCTTCTGGCGGAAGGCCGGATCGGATAGGAGGGTGGGGATGTCGGCGAGGGTGCCGTCGTTGCGGGCCAGGGTGAGTGCGCAGCCGCGCAGGATGTCGTCGGTGCGTGGGCCCCAGTAGTCGGCGTAGATCTGGTGGAAGATGCCGACCAGGTTGTCCACGCCCATGGCCAGGTCGGGTCCGCCAAGGACGTTGAGGCAGGGCCGGGGGTGCCGATCGTCCGGATCGATCAGCACGACCTTCTCGGCTGCCTCCTCCGGTATCAGGCCGAGCAGATCTCGGACGAGATCGCCCTTGGCCTCGATGACCACCACCCCGCGGCCGGCCTGGACATCGGAGAGGATCATCTGGGCGAGAAGGGTGGACTTGCCGGTGCCGTTCGGGCCCATGACGTGGACGTGGTGGAAGGAGTCGGCGACTCGAAGGGCGACCGGCCGGTCGTGTCCTGCATCGGAGAAGCCGAGGACCTTGGCATGCGGCCCGCCATAGGCGATCTTCGGGGACGGTGGTACGGTGTTGGATCCCGCCCGTTGGAGTCCTGGTACTGCGACGTCCAGGGGTAGGTGGGCGATCGCGGCCAGTTCGGGCACGGACAGGAGGAAGCCGCGTCTTATCCGTCGAGTGGCGAGGCGACCGGCGGGGAAGAGCAGTCGTCGCCGTTCCAGGCGGTTGTGCCCGCTGAAGAGGGCGAAGGTTGAGGCGAGTGCGTGGGCACGCCCGCGGGTGGCGTTCTGCCGGATTTTGCGGGCGGCCTGTGGGTCCGTGGATGCGGGTGCTTCGGCCTGTACGGCGTAGCGGATAGCGACTTCGTATCGGGAGTGGTGGGCTTTGTCCCTGATGGCTCGGGCCTCCGCCGACTTCTCCAGCCAGGTGAGAGGATCAAGAGAGGTCTGACGCAGATGGCGCGGGCCGGGCACTACGAGGTCGAGCAGGGCTCTGAGCAGCCGGGCCATGGTGCCGCCGCAGGCGTGGGCGAGCCGGTTACCGGTGACCGGTCGGGCAAGTACCTGCACGCAGGCGTGCTGCCAGCCTGGCATCCCGACCGCCGCGCCGATGAGCGCTCGCAGTGGATCGGAGTGGTGATCGTGTCGGATCGGTAGCCGCTCGGTTCGGGCCAGGACCAGTTGCCCGCCGGCCGCGTAGCCGTCATGCGGTATGGGTGCCGCGACCTGCTGAATGGCGGTACGAGCAGAGGGCCAAGCCGCCTCGATCGCGTGCTCGACCAGATATTGCGGGATCGAGCCGGGCACCCACAGACGGATCCGCACGCCGCCCGCGCTAAAGGTGTACTCGAAGGCAAGGTGCGGCTGCCCGAACACGAACCGTTTCCAGGCGGGCCTGAGCAGCCCGACGAGGTTCCCCCAAAGTGCTTCTGCGCCTGGCATGTTGGCCACCGGAGGCGCGAGGATCTCCACACACCGCGCTCCCCGTACGAGGGCGCGGTGGCGAAGGCGTACGACGCAGGTGCGGAAGAGGATGCTGACTGCGTCGGCGCCGAACAGCATTGCGGCAAGTAGCCCAATATTGGCGGCGAGCCGGTTGAGCACCTGGTCCAGGGCGATGCCCGGCGCGTTGAGGAGATCCCAGATCATAGGTCGGCCTCCTCGTAGTCGAGTTCGGCCAGTTCCTGGGGCGAGGAGGTGACGAGGTCGTGTTCGCGAGGGCTGGAGATCACCTGGAGTGGGCATCTTTGGCCGCTCGCTCCGGCGGTGAGCAGGCCGACGCCCTTTCCGGCTGACAGGAGCAGCTGTCGTTCGCCGTCGGAGAGCCGGAACGCCTCGGTGACCTTGTCGATCGCCTGCGGTGCTTGGCGGAGCAGGATCTGGGTGGTGGAGTTGGCCACGATGGCCTGGCCTAGCTCTGAGCCGAGCAGGTCAGCGGCGTCTTGGGTCACGACGGACAGGCCCGCCCAGTGCTTGCGCGCAGATTTGGCCATGCGCAGCAGGAATTGCGCGCCTTCGGGGATCTTCATGAGCAGCCAGGCCTCGTCGACCACAACCAGGCGGGGGCACCGGTTGTAGGGGTCGGACACGCGACGCCAGATGGTGTCCAGAGTGAGGAGGGTGCCCACCGCCTTGAGCTCGTCGGGCAGGTCGCGGAGTGAGAAGACGATCAGGTGAGAGTCGGGGCGGGTGGTGGTGGGGCCGTCGAACAGTTGCCGGTGACTGCCGGTGACGTACGGGGCGAGCCCGGCGGCCAGTTCTTTGGCCTTGGGATCGGGGTCCTCGGACAGGTTCGTCACCAGATCGCGCAGCAGTGGTGGCCGGTTGTTCCAGGTGTGGGGGGAGTGGGTGATCCCTGCTTGCCGGTAGGTGGCGAGGATGGCGCGGTCAAGTGCCGCTTTGCCGGCGTTGCCGAGCGGGTCGCCGAGCATGACCGCAATCAGGGTGTGCAGGAACAGCGCACGCCGGGTGAGCGGGTCTTCGCCGCGCTGGTTCTTGGGCGGCAGGTCGAGCGGGTTGCGGCGGACCTTGGGTGCTCCGAGGTGCATGTACGCGCCGCCGACGGCGTGTGCCAGGCGGGCGTATTCGTCCTCAGGGTCGATGACGGCCACCTCGATGCCCGCATACAGCGAGCGCAGTGCTTCGAGCTTGGTCAGGTAGCTCTTGCCACTCCCGGAACGGGCCAGGGTGACGGAGTTGTGGTTGTCCTGGGCGAATCGGTCCCAGGCGACCAGGGAGGCGCTGGCGGTGTTGGCGCCGTAGAGCACGGCGGTAGGCCCGAGTTCGGTGGTCAGGTCGGGGCTGGTGAAGGGGAACGCCGCAGCCAGCGCGGGAGTGTCGAAGGTCCGCCGCATGGCGAGGTTGTCGTAGGCGAGAGGAAGTGAGGAGATCCAGCCCTGCAACTGGCGGAAGGTTACCTGCCGGGCATCCAGGAGCAGGGAGGCAGCCAGCGCCCGTACCTGGGCGCAGGCGTCCTCCAGCTCCGTTGTGGAGGTGGCATGGACGGTGAGGTAGATGGAGGCGCGAAAGAGTTTGGCCTGACCCCGGGCGATGCGGGAGGCGAGGTCTTGGGCGTCTTCGGCGGCGGCCTCGGCGCCCGGATCCAGCAGCCGGCCGTGCTCCTGGTCGGATCGCAGTCCAGACTCCAGCCGAGCCAGCTGCTTACGGAGGCGGTCCTCGGCCACGAGCGAGGGGACGGGTTCGATGTGCAAGGAGACGTCGAGGCGGCCGGGGTAGGTGAGCAGTGGCTCCAGCCAGCCGGGAGCAACCTCTCGTGGGTAGCCGGTGACGGCTAGCGTCGAGCACAGGCTGTCGCCGACGGTCAGGCGCCGGGCTTCGACTTCAACGGCTTGGGGGCCGTATCCGGATGGCGTGGTAGCAGTTCGGCGCATCCTCACCAGGAGCCTCCTGTCGTGACGACCTCGCCGGGCAGAGCGATGTCCTCGTCGGGCAAAGGAGGCGCTGAGGGGTCGAAGCAGGAGGCCAGCAGCGCGGCGACGGCACGGGCGTCCAGGAGTCGGGCGGTGAGCCCGCACGAGCCCAGCACGCGGGAGGCCTCATCCAGGCGGCGCAAGGCTCGTGCGGCGGCCGCATCACGAGTGGTCGCTTCAACTGCGGGTTCGCGGATGATCAGCAGGACCTGGCGGCGCAGCAGGTCATGTTGGGTGGACAGCTCGCCGAGGAAGGCGGCGTGTTCGAGCGCCGCGGATGCGAGGGCGGGATGTGGGAGCTGGCGGGCGTTGTCCTGTAGCGAGGCGATGGTCTCGCTCAGGTCGACGCGTTCGGCTCGGACGAGGATCTGCGCGGGGCCGGACAGCGAGTTGAGCCAGCGACCGAAGACCGCGGCCAGCGCGTCCTGTTCGTCCGGCGTACGTAGGGCGAAGCTAACGGTGGAGACCTCGGCAACGGCCGCGATACCGTCCGGCCCGAGGTCGATCAGGCCATCTCCGGCGACGCCGCGGGCCGGCAGCTTTAGCGGTGCCGGAGGGCGTTGCGAACTGGCCGCTATCCAGGTGGGTGGCATGGGAATGTCCTCCGGGGATGACACCAGGTGCTTGGGGGCGCGGTGATGCCGGATGGCTGCGAGCACGTAACGGTCGAGCGAGATGCCGTCGTGCCGGCCAACCGCGAGGAGGATGGCGGCGATGGCCACGGGCAAGGCCACGGCGGCGCAGGCTACGAGCGGCACATGGTCGCCAACGGCCATGTACGCGGCGTAGAGCGAGGCCCCGGTGCCACCGAGGATGAAATACCTGCCGAGCGGTGAAAGAGCCGATGATCTTGTCTGGTTGCTCCACGTCGGCGGGGATGCGTGCGACGGACTCGTACCAGCTCATTTACCGTCACCTCCTCGTGGCTTGCGCGGGCGACGGCGAGGTTGGCTGGGGGTACGGCGAGTACCTGGGTTCTCCGGCCAATCCACCTGGCCTGGGATCGGTGCGTCCGGCTGCACAACCGGGCGGACGGGACGCTGGCCCTTCGGCGGTTCGATCGCCTGCCGGGCGTCGGTGACTCCCCGGTTCCTGAGCGCCTGCAGCTGGGCGAGGCCCGCGGGGCAGTTGGCGTAGTAGGTCTCGCGCGGGTAGCCGTACACCGGCGTGCTTGGCTGCGCCGGCGGCTTGACGGTCGGCGCGGGCTTGTACCTGCCTGCGATCGCCGGTCCGGTCGGAGCATGCTTGATGGGCGCGGGCTCCCAATCGGCGGCTCGTACGGGACGGCGAGCGCCGACCGGAGCGTGCTTGATCGGGCCGGGCCCACCCCGGGCGGCAGAAGCGGCGGTGAAAGCCGTTGCCGCGGCACTGCCAGCTGGTCCGCCGACCGTGCCGGCAATGACCTTTGCCGTCAGCGCTCGAGTAGCCGCCTTGCCGCCGCGGCCCCTGCCTCCGCCGAGATGCACGGCGTTCAGCACAGGTGCGGTGAGCTTGGCCAGCACGGCGTACTTGACGATCCGCATGATCTTCGACTCGCCGCGTTGGGCGAAGATCCTTCGTGAGATCCAGGACGGGATCCGGACCAGAATGATCAGCAGGCAGAGAGCCAGAACCAGGTTGATCAGCTGTCCGGTAGGGGCGACGCCGATCAGGAACCTGCCGTCTTGGTTGAAGAAGATGCGTACCGCGAGGACGAGCGTGAGCGACTGCGCGACCTGGATGACCAGCAGACCGGTGAAAGCTCGCCACCAGAACCGGGCCGCGCCATCCGTATGGGGTAGCGCATGGCAGGCCAGCGCCATGGGCGCGGCCACCACCAGGAGCAGCACCAACGCAGACCGCATCACGAAGCTGATCAGCAACAGGATCAGCAGGACGATCGCGACGAGTTCGAGCAGGATGTAGAAGATCTGGCTATTGGTGGGCGGCAAGATGAGTAGCTTGATCTGCGTTGCGGCCCGCTTGGCATCGAAATCAGGCCCCAGGAGCGCGGCGGACAGGGCATTGGCCCCCACGATGAGCTTTCCGCAGATCAGGAAGCTCACATTGGCCGCCAGGACGGCCATCGCCAGGCGGGGCAGTACCTCCTTGACCGCGTAGCGAGTTTGAAGAGTTTGGTGGCCCATTGCGGTGATGGCGCCGACGGTGGCGAAGAGGAGGAAGGCGGCGTTCGCGATGGCGGCAGTGGTTTTCCACAGATCGAAGACCCGGCCGCTGCTCGCGACATCCGGGGTGGCCAGCAGCGTCACCGCGAGGACATCAAGGAGCGGCTTGATGGCCGATGCGGCAAGAGCGGCGAACCAGCCGTTGATCTGTTTGGTGATCCAGTCGCCGAACCCAAAGGTGATCGGTGGCGGCGAAGGCAGCAGGTCCAGGGCCGGCGCCGGGGTCGGATCCGCCCAGGCAATACCGGCGGCAATTCCGAGTGCCGCTGCGGCAATGGCGGCAACGACCAGGGCGCGAGCTGCTGCCGAGGTGGTGCGATGCGGCGTCCTCATGGTCACCCGCCGCCGACGATGCGCTTGAGCACGTTGACGAACAGCGGCGCCAGCACGGCCAGGCCGTAGCCCATCGCAGCAGCCTTGAGTGCCGCCTTGGCCTTCTGGACTTCGCCGGGATCGCCTCCTGCCACCAGATAGCGGAGGCCGCCGACCGTGAGCATGAGCGTTGCCAGCGCGGCAAGCAGCCCGATGAGCCAGTTCCGCAGGTTGCCGAAGACCACGTTGAGGCTGTCCGGCACAGCGGCGGGGCTCGGCGGCGGCTTGGACTCGGCCAGAACAGCGGCAGCGGTGGCGACAAGAACGATGGCAACTACTGCCGCCATCAGCGCGCCGCGGGAGAGGTGGCGCCAGCGGCATCGTCGTGCCAGGGAGGAGATCCGCGCGGAGCCGGTGGGGCTGCCCCAGCCTCCTTTCGGTGAGGTGTTGATGGGCTGCGGATCTGAGGTGATCCGGCTCCGCGCGGAGGTCTTGGGAACGTTCTCCACCTTTCTCGGGGTGGAGGACGTGATCGGTAGGGACAAAGCCGACTCGGCTTCTCCGGCCAGAGCGGCATTGCCCAGGACCGGCTCTTTGGAGCTGTGGCCTGAGAGGTGCTGGGCGATATTGGAGTGGGCGCGCTGCCGGGCTCGTTCACCGGCCCGGCTGGCGGCGATGCACAAGCGGGGCAGGATGTCGGGCCGGTTGAAGTCGATGTTCCTCACCGCTGCGAGGAAGGCGGCCAGGATCTCGCTCTCGATGCCCGCGGACTCTTGGGCGCCGAGGTAAAGGCAGAGCCGGCCAGCGATACGACGAAGAGCAGGTACGGCCACCCCGACCGCTCCCACCGCCCACTGTCGGTCGTCTCCTCGTGCCCGGATCACGAGCTCGCGCCAGATGACGTCGCGAGTGGCGTCGCACAGCGCGCGCGAGGTCAGGAGGTCTCGAAGCTCCATCAGCGGAATCTGGCGCGTGGGCAGCTTGTTGGAGAGCACCCGGCCATCCAGTGCCAGGCCGTCGGGAGCGCACGCGACGAGCTGAAAGATGCGCTCGACAGCATCGAGCGGTGAGCGGTCCGTGAGGGGCGTCTCGCGAAGGTTGGTACTCATCCGGTTGCTCCACTGCGAGAGGAATTTCGGTCTCGCATCCCGGTGTACGCATCACCTCTGGCAGGCCTCAGGCGGCCAAAATTGATGACCTTGAGCTGGAGTCAGGTACCTCGATCCGCCAGAGGTCGACTTTGGCCGGCCGCGGCCCAATAGAGCTGCGCCAGAGGGTTGCCAGAGGTCCTTGTTCACCTGTGGTTGCGCCCCGGTTGCGGTTCACCGCCTGCCTGGGCGCTGCGGATCTGAGGCCCGCCCCAACTGGCGATGACGACACGTATCAACGCCGCATCACCGATTTTTGGCACCGATGAACAGCCAGTTTCAGATGGCTGTAAAAGAGCGGAGCCGTGCCCGATTCCGGCCCTGCAGCTGCTGTCGCTGGGAGCCGGAGTACAGCCGCCGACGCTCCTGCTGCTCTCCATCTACGGAGATGTCTCGCGTTTCGAGGCGGCAATCTTCGCCGACGAGAGGTCGGCGGCGCGATGAGGCAGCCCTACTGGACCAACGGACGCTCCACCCTCTACCTCGGCGACGCCCGCGATGTGCTCGCCGAGCTGCCGGCCAGCTCCGTGGACTGCATCGTCACCAGCCCGCCCTACTACGGCCTTCGCGACTACGGCGTGGAGGGACAGTACGGTCAGGAGCCAACGCCGGCCACGTACGCGGAGACCCTCAGGGCGACCTTCGCCGAAGCGCGAAGAGTCCTCGCAGACGACGGGACGCTCTGGCTGAACATCGGCGACTGCTACGCCGCGAACTCAGACGGATGGGCGCGCGGCGTCGACTACAACCAGCACCAACCGATCATCCGTCCCCGCTCGCGGCTGGCGGTGCCGCCCAAGAACCTGCTCGGCATGCCATGGCGGGTGGCCTTCGCTCTACAGGAGGACGGCTGGATCTTGCGCAATGCCATCGTGTGGCACAAGCCGAACGCAATGCCGCAGTCGGTCTTGGACCGGGTCTCGACCCGCCACGAGATGATCTTCCTGCTGGTGAAGCAGCGCCGATACTGGTTCGATCTCGACGCAATCCGAGATCGGTACACAGGCGACCGTCCGTTGTCTCGCCGCGCCAGGGAAGGCGGCAACAAGCCCAACAGCATCGCAACGCCCTGGCCGCCAAAGGGCAAGTACCAGGGCGACGAGGACGCCTTCTGCGGCAAGAATCACGGCAACGCGATGCTGGCCACAGGCCGACGGCACGCCGCGGCAAACGAGCGCGGCAGGAATCCCGGGGATGTCTGGTCGATCTCCACCCGCCCGCTGAAGGCGGCACACTTCGCGGCCTTCCCCATCGACATCCCCCTCCGAGCCATTGCCGCCGGCTGCCGCCCCGGCGGCACCGTCCTCGATCCGTTTGCCGGTGCGGCAACCACTGCCCTTGCCGCGCGGCAGCTCGATCGACGATTCCTTGGCATCGAGATCAGCGAGGCCTTCTGCGATCTGGCCCGGGCACGCATCGTCGCTGCCGCAGCTGACCCTCGTGTGGAGGAACCGGAAGGTGACTGAAGGGCCACAAAGGGCCTGCTCAGGGCCTCCCGAATCCGATTCACTGCCGTACGCTGCAGGGCCCGGAAAGCAGAATAGCGAGATCCAGATGGTTGGCCCTGGCGACCCACCCTGCCTGACATCAGGGGCCGCCGCCGTGCTGCTCCGCATCCTGCTCAAGGCCTACGAGCAACTCAGCTCGGAGACAAGAGAGGACAGCTGATTTGACCAACTTGGCGTTCTGGGGTCGATGCTCGACCGAGGATCGACAGGACCCAGATGCATCGCGCGCATGGCAGATCAGTCGCGCCAACGCCCTAATAGAGCCGCGCGGCGGCAGGATCGTCGCGGAGTTCTTCGATGTGGACAAGTCGCGATCGATCCCGCCGATGCGTCGACCCCAGGCCGCCTTGTTGCTCGCCGAATTGGCTAATCCCGACCGCAGCTTTTCGGCCGTCGTAGTAGGCGAGCCCCAGCGCGCCTTCTACGGCAACCAGTTCAGTCTCACCTTCCCCCTCTTCGAGCATTACGGGGTGGACCTGTGGGTGCCCGAGGTCGGCGGCCCCATCGATCCGGTGAACGAGGCCCACGAACTGATCATGTCGATGTTCGGTGGCATCAGTAAGGGCGAGCGAAACCGGATCAAGACCCGGGTCCGTACGGCTATGGCCGCTCAGGCGCAGGTGGAAGGCCGCTTTCTCGGAGGGCGCCCGCCATACGGTTACCGGCTCGCGGATGCAGGGCCCCATCCCAACCCGTCCAAGGCGGCCGACGGCAAACGGCTCCACAGGCTGGAGCCCGACCCGCTAACGGCACCGGTGGTCGGGCGGATCTTCGCCGAGTTCCTCGCGGGGAAGGGTCTGTTGGCCATCGCCGAAGGCCTGACTCGCGACGGAATCCTGTGTCCGTCGGCGTACGACCGGGCACGCAACTCTCATCGAAGCGGTGTCGCCTGGTCGAAGGGCGCTGTGCGCGCGATCCTGCTCAACCCTCGCTACATGGGGATGCAGGTGTGGAACCGCCAGCACAAGGACGAGATCCTCATCGACATCAACGACGTTGCGCTTGGACACACCACCAAGCTCCGATGGAACGACCAGGGGGATTGGATCTGGTCGGACAACGCCACTCATGAGGAGCTGGTAAGCGCCGAGGTCTACGAGCAGGCCCAGGCACTTCTGGTGGCGCCTGGAGGCGTTTCAGAAGGGCGCAAACCCCGCCGGACACCGCGTCCCTACGTCTTTAGAGGCCTGCTCTTCTGTGGTGTCTGTCAACGGCGGATGCAGGGAAGCTGGAACAACGGCAAGGCGCACTACCGCTGCACGTTTCCCAAAGAGTATGCCCAGGCCAACAGCGTCGAGCATCCGCGCTCGGTCTACGTGCGCGAGGAGCTGATCGTCGAGCCGCTCGATCGATGGCTGGCCTCTGCCTTCCATCCCGAACAGTTCCCCGTGACGATCCGAGCCATGGTCGACTCACAACTGGCGAATGACCATCGGCTGGCAGCGGTCGAGGCCGCCCGTCAAGCCGTCACTGACTGTGAGCGCAAGCTGGTGGGCTATCGCGCAGTTCTTGATGCCGGGACCGACCCGGTGGTCGTCGCCGGCTGGATCGCCGAGACAGAAGCCAAGCGAAAGGTCGAGCAGATGCGCCTGGACCAGGCGATCACCAAGGTTCCTAAAAGACTTACCGAAGAGGAGATCGCTGCCATGGCTACGAAGCTCGGCGACCTTCGGAAACTGCTGCACAGCGCTGATCCGCAGGACAAGGCTGATGTGTACGAGCAGCTCGGCCTGCATATGACCTACGACCCAGGCCAGAAAACAGTGATCGCCAGAGCTCAGCTCAGGCGATCATGTACCAAATTGTGTCCGAGGGGGGACTTGAACCCCCATGCCCCGCAAAGGGCACTAGCACCTCAAGCTAGCGCGTCTGCCTATTCCGCCACCCGGACTTGGTGCCTGCACGTGGGACCGTCATCCCGCGTCGGCTCCGTAAGGTTAGCAAACTCTGAGGGGTGCGTCATACCAGGATTCCGGAGGGAGGATGAGACGGCAATCCGTACCCGATCGAAGGAGGCCCCATGGCCGAGGACGAGGTCGTCGAGCTGTGCCGTGATCTGATCCGTATCGATTCGACCAACGCCGGCGACAACGCGGGGCCCGGGGAGCGGGCCGCGGCCGAGTATGTCGCGGAGAAGCTCGCCGAAGTAGGGCTCGAGGTGGCGATTCTGGAGAGCGACGATCGGCGGGCGAACGTCGTCGCGCGCATCGAGGGCACCGATCCGGGCCGTGACGCGCTGCTGCTGCACGGGCATCTCGATGTCGTGCCGTTCGACGCGGGCGACTGGCGGCATCATCCGCTCTCGGCGGAGGTGGCCGACGGGTGCGTCTGGGGGCGTGGGGCCGTCGACATGAAGGACATGGACGCGATGATCCTGGCGGTCGTGCGGCAGCGGCTCCGTGAAGGGCGGCGACCTGGGCGTGATGTGGTGCTCATGTTCACCGCCGATGAGGAGGCGGGCGGGGAGTATGGGGCGAAGTTCCTGGTCGAGGAGCACCCGGAGCTGTTCGAGGGGGTCACGGAGGCGATCGGGGAGGTCGGCGGGTTCAGCGTGTCGGTCGGGGAGGATCACCGGCTCTACCTGATCGAGGCCGCGGAGAAGGGCATGGCGTGGATGCGGGTGACCGCGAACGGCCGGGCCGGGCACGGGTCGATGCTCAACCTGGACAACGCCGTGACCGAGCTCGCCGACGCCGTGGCGCGCGTGGGGCGGCATGAGTGGCCGGTACGGCTGACGCCGACCATGAGCAGGTTCCTGGAGGAAATAGGCGGGGGCGATCCCGAGGCCGCGATCGCCAAGCTGGGACCGGTGGCCAGGATGCTGGGCGCGGGGCTGCGCAACACGGTCAATCCGACCATGCTGGAGGCTGGCTACAAGTCGAACGTGGTGCCGCAGACGGCCTCGGCGACGATCGACGGGCGGTTCCTGCCGGGGTTCGAGGAGGAGTTCTTCGCCACGGTCGACGAGTTGCTCGGGCCCAACGTCACGAGGGAGTTCGTGCAGCACCAGGTGGCGCTGGAGTTCGGTTTCGAGGGGCCGCTGGTGACGGCCATGGTGGAGGCGCTGCTGGCCGAGGACCCGGCTGGGCGCGCCGTGCCGTACACGATGTCTGGAGGGACGGACCTCAAGTCGTTCAGCAGGCTCGGCATCCGGGGCTACGGGTTCGCGCCACTCAAGTTGCCCGCGGACCTGGACTTCTCAGGGATGTTCCATGGGGTCGACGAGCGGGTGCCGGTGGATTCGCTCCGGTTTGGGGTGCGGGTGCTTGACCGCTTCCTGGATCACTGCTGAAAAACCCTTGCGGCAACCTTGAGTGATGCTACGGTTACGGATCGTTGAGGGGTGAGTCCACGGACCGGCCTCACAGTGTGAGGTCGGTCCTGGTGCTTCTGAAGGAGGGTTCACGTGGCACGCATGCCGGTGCGGTGGTGGCGGGCGATGCCCGCACTCGCTGCCCGGCGCGTGCCCGTGATCACCTTCGCGGAGGATGCGATCGCCGATCGGGCCGCCCGGATGGCGCGGTTCGCGGCCGGCGCCCGCCAGGTCATCGCACGAGTAGTCGCGGCCGGTGTCCTGCTGGCCGCGGGATGGCTGCTCGCCGTTCTCTTCGGACTGCTCTCCGCCGCTCCGGCGGCCGCGGATTCCACCGCGGCGACAGGCACGGCCACAGCAGCCGGCACCTCTCACACCGTCACCGGGTCCATCACGGACGGTTTCCCCACGGCTGACGGAAAGGTCTCGGCGTCGGACAATGCCGAGGCGATGGCGGGGCGGACGGTCGACGGGCTCAACAGCCAGTCCGATCCCGGCCTGCCGCCTGCTTCTCCTGCGACCGACATCCTGGACACCAATGGTCTGGTGCCCAACGGCGGTGGCAGCGGCCCGTTCGGGCCAAGCATGGGAGATATCGCGAGGTCCTTCTTCGACCCGCGTATCGAGGCTCGGCGCGCCCCCTTGGCGTCCGTGCTTCCTCCGGTCGTCCGCACAGCGGCGGATGACCCTTCTTTCTCACCTGACTGACCCCCGCCACAGGTTCCGATGAGTACGGCGGCGGAGCGCGGCTAGATCCCCTCCGCCAGCGGGTGACATGTCAGTCATCTTGGTTCGCGATTGCCCGAGGTCACCGCTGTGCGCGGCGCACTGCGACCTCGCATGCCCTCGGCTGCCCGCGAGCTGTCAGGTATCCCCCTATGAACCAAGTAGGAGCATTCATCATGCGTACGTGGGCGAAGGCTTCGGCCCCCGCGGCTCTTCTAGCTGTAGCCGTCATGTCCTTCGGCAGCGGCACCGCGCTGGCCGACACCTCCGGCGACTCTTCCGTCGGCGGCGGCAACCAGGTCAACCTGCCTGTCTCGCTGCCGATCGACATCAGCGGCAACTCCGCCGCCGTGCTGGGCAAGTCCCAGGCGAGCTCGCAGGGTGGCGCCACGGTCGTCAACACCGGCAAGGGCGGCACCTCCGACAAGACCTCCGGCGACGGGAGCGTCCTCGGCGGCAACCAGATCAACGCGCCGATCACCGCGCCGATCAACGCCTGTGGCAACGCCGTGTCCGTGATCGGCAGGTCCGACGCGGGCTGCAAGGGGGGCGCCACGGTCAAGAACGCCGGCAAGGGCGGCAGCTCCAACAAGACGTCCGGCAAGGGAAGCATCCTCGGCGGCAACCAGATTAACGCGCCGATCAACGTCCCGATCAACGCGTGCGGCAACGCCCTGTCCCTGATCGGCAGGTCCGACGCGGGCTGCAAGGGGGGCGCCACGGTCAAGAACGCCGGCAAGGGCGGGGCCGGTGGCAACCACACCTCGGGCAAGGGCTCCGTGCTCGGCGGCAACCAGGTGATCGCCCCGATCAGCGCGCCGATCAACATCTGCGGCAACGCGGTGGCTGTGGTCGGCAGGGCGTTCGCGGGCTGCAAGGGCGGCGCCACGGTCAAGAACGGTGGGCACACCCACTACCGGGGCGGTCACGGCTCGACGGGCAACGACACCGACGGGCGCTTCGGGGTCGGCAGCGGCAACCAGGTCATCGCACCGGTCAGCCTGCCCATCGTGGCCTGCGGCAACGCCGTCGGCAACGCGCACGCAGGCTGCAAGGGCGGCGCGTCGGTCAAGAACGCCGGCAAGGGTGGCGCGGGTGGCAACCGCACCTCGGGCAAGGGCTCCGTGCTCGGCGGCAACCAGGTGATCGCGCCGATCACCGCGCCGATCAACGTGTGCGGCAACGCGGTGGCCGTCATCGGCAAGGCGTTCGCGGGCTGCAAGGGGGGCGCCACGGTCAAGAACGCCGGCAAGGGTGGCGCGGGTGGCAACCGCACCTCGGGCAAGGGCTCCGTGCTCGGCGGCAACCAGGTGATCGCCCCGATCACCGCGCCGGTCAACGTCTGCGGCAACGCCGTGGCCGTGCTCGGACTGTCCGGCGCCCACTGCAAGGGCGGGGCCTCGGTCAAGAACGGCGGTTCGGGCGCGGGTGGCAACACCACGTCCGGCAGGGGCTCCGTGCTCGGCGGCAACCAGGTGATCGCGCCGATCACCGCGCCGGTCAACGTCTGCGGCAACGCCGTGGCGGTGCTCGGCGACGCCGCGGCCGGGTGCCTCGGCGGCTCGAGTGTCGGCAAGCCGGGACACGAGGGCTACCACCCCTACGGCCACAACAGCTACCACCAGGCCGCCGACACCAAGTCCGGCGGCGTGCTTCCCGCGCTTCCCCCGGTCCCGGTCCTGGGCGGTCTGCACGGCGTGGGCAACATCACCCCGATGCGCGGCGGCGGCTCACCCGAGCTGCCGGTCGTCGGCGACATGCCCCTGGTCGGTGACCTGCCCGAGCTGTTCGGCCTGCCCGAGCTGCCCGGTATGCCCGGCCAGCCCGCCATCCCCGCCAAGCACGTCACCCCGGCCAAGCACGTCAAGAACGGCAAGGCTCCGGTCATCCACGCCGCCCGCGCCGAGGACCCGCAGCAGTCGCCGCTGGCCCCGGCGACCTCGCTGATCGCCTCCACCCCCGTCGGTGGTGCGGTGAAGCTCGCGACCAGCAACCTGCCCACCGGCGACCTGGGCCTGATGAGCGCGGCTCAGCCCGCGGGCGTCACCGGGATGACCACCGGCTCGCTGTTCGCGCTGGTCCTGGGCGCGATGTTCGCCGCCTCGGCCACGCTGTTCGCGGCTACCCGCCGCTTCCGGCTCGGCCGGAAGTAATGACAAGAACGTCTACCGCTCACAGCCGGTGAGCGAGTAGCGAAAGACGCTTTGCCCGTTCCGGGGGCGCGGCCCGGGGCGGGCAAAGCCATGTCCGATCACAGGGTGCTACGGACGCGCATGACCTTGCGGCGCAGCCGTACATGACGGCTGCCGTCAGGATGCAGGCGCACGCGCGAGAGCTCCCACTGACCGTACTCCGCGTGTTCGGTGAGCAGCTGACGTGCTGCTTCGCGGGACAGATCGCGCGGAATGAAGATATCCATGTAGGAGTAGTCGAGCACAACGATTAGTCTCCAGGGTGAGTCAGGGCGCGATGCCGCTCGATGGGGCTTATTCTGCGTGCTTGTGGGTGCGTCCGGAAGCTAGTGGGTAGTCCCGGGGGAAGGAAAATTCCGCGAGTCGGGTTACCTTTCAGATCAGTGCCGGCTCCCGGCAGGGGGAATTGCAAGCGAACAGTGAGGTAGGAAGCAGCGTGCCAGCCAACAACGGCAGCACCGGTGGAACCCGCCGTCTGGTGATCGTCGAGTCGCCCGCCAAGGCGAAGACGATCAGGGACTACCTCGGTGCCGGCTACATGGTCGAGTCCAGCATTGGCCACATCCGCGATCTGCCGGAGCGGGCCGATGACATCCCCGAGAAGTACAAGGGGGAGGCATGGGCGCGCCTCGGGGTCAATGTCGAGCATGAGTTCGAGCCGCTGTATGTCGTCAACGCCGACAAGAGGTCGCAGGTCAGCAAGCTGAAGCAGCTGCTCAAGGATGCCGACGAACTCTACCTGGCCACTGACGAGGACCGCGAGGGCGAAGCCATCGCATGGCACCTGCGCGAGGTGCTCAAGCCCAAGGTGCCGGTGCACCGCATGGTCTTCCACGAGATCACCCCGCAGGCCATCCGCGACGCGGTGGCCAACCCGCGCGACCTGAACCTGCGCCTCGTCGACGCCCAGGAGACCAGGCGCATCCTCGACCGCCTCTATGGCTACGAGGTCAGCCCCGTCCTGTGGAAGAAGGTCAAGCCGCGGTTGTCGGCGGGCCGCGTGCAGTCGGTGGCGACCAGGCTGGTGGTGGAGCGCGAGCGGGAGCGCATGGCGTTCACGTCCGCCCATTACTGGGACCTGCAGGCGCTGTTCGACACGGGCAAGGCCGAGGAGCGTCCGCGTGACTTCACCGCGACGCTGACCTCGGTCGACGGCAAGCGGGTCGCCCAGGGGCGCGACTTCGCCACCACCGGCCTGCTGAAGACGAACGACGTGCTCCACCTGTCGGAGGCCGCCGCCGGCGAGCTGGCGGGCCGGCTCCAGGGTTCGTCGTTCGCCGTCAAGTCCGTCGAGCGCAAGCCGTACACCCGTAAGCCGTACGCTCCCTTCCGGACGACCACTTTGCAGCAGGAGGCGAGCCGGAAACTGGGCTTCTCCGCCAAGTACACGATGCAGGTGGCGCAGCGGCTCTACGAAAACGGCTTCATCACCTACATGCGTACCGACAGCATCACGCTGTCGGAGACGGCGGTGGCGGCCGCGCGCTCCCAAGCGATCAAGCTGTACGGCTCTGCGTACGTTCCCGACAAGCCGCGTGTTTACACCAGCAAGGTCAAGAGCGCGCAGGAGGCGCACGAGGCGATCCGGCCTTCCGGGGAGGAGTTCCGCACTCCCGGTGAGACCGGGCTGAACGGTGACCAGTTCCGCCTGTACGAGCTGATCTGGCAGCGGACCGTTTCCTCCCAGATGAAGGACGCGGTCGGCGAGTCCGTCACGGTCAAGGTGCGCGGCGCGTCCGCCACCGGCGAGGACGTCGAGTTCAGCGCCTCGGGCCGGACGATCACGTTCTACGGCTTCCTCAAGGCGTACGTCGAGGGCGCCGACGATCCGTCGACCGACCGCGACGACTCCGAGAAGCGGCTGCCGAACCTGACCGAGGGCGACGCGCTGAGCGTCTCGCGGCTCGACGTGGCCGGCCACTCGACCAAGCCGCCCGCCCGCTACACCGAGGCTTCGCTGGTCAAGGAGATGGAGGACCGGGAGATCGGGCGTCCTTCGACGTACGCCTCGATCATCGGCACGATCCTCGACCGTGGCTACGTATTCAAGAAGGGCACCGCGCTGGTGCCGTCCTTCCTGGCGTTCGCCGTGGTCAACCTGCTGGAGCAGCATTTCGGCAACCTGGTCGACTACGACTTCACCGCCGAGATGGAGAAGGTGCTCGACGACATCGCCAACGACCGGGCGGAGCGGGTGCCGGAGCTGCAGCGCTTCTACTACGGCGAGGACGGCGACGAGGGCCTGAAGGAGATGGTCACCGACCTCGGCGACATCGACGCCAAGGAGATCAGCTCCTTCCCGATCAGGGGCACCGACATCGTCATCAGGGTCGGGCGATACGGCCCCTACCTTGACAGAGGCGGCGCTCGGGTGAACGTGCCTGAGGACATGACGCCCGACGAGCTGACCGCCGAGAAGGCGGAGGAGCTCTTCTCGCGGCCCACCGGCGACCGCGAGATGGGGGTCGACCCGGTGACCGGCCACACGATCGTGGCCAAGGACGGGCGATTCGGGCCGTACGTCACCGAGATCCTGCCCACGCAGGAGGAGGAGACCCCGAAGCGGCGCACCAAGAAGGCCGACGCGGCGAAGCCGCGGACGAGCTCGCTGTTCAAGTCGATGTCGCTCGACACCGTGACGCTCGAGGACGCGCTCAAGCTGCTGTCGATCCCCCGGGTCGTCGGCGAGCTGGAGGGCGAGGAGGTCGTCGCGTACAACGGGAAGTTCGGCCCTTACCTGAAGAAGGCCGCAGAAACGCGCTCGCTGGCCGCGGAGGAGGAGCTGTTCACGGTCACGATCGAGCAGGCCAAGGAGCTGTTCTCCCAGCCCAAGCCGCGGGGCAGGGGCCGGGCGGCGGCCGCGCCGCCGCTGCGCGAGCTGGGTGAGGACCCCAACTCCAAGAAGCCCGTCGTGGTCAAGGAGGGGCGATTCGGTCCCTACGTGACCGATGGCGAGACGAACGCGTCGCTGCGCAAGGGCGACACGGTCGAGGAGATCACGATCGAGCGGGCGGCGGAACTGCTGGCCGAGCGGCGTGAGCGGGCTCCGGCGCCAAAGAAGACGACGACCAGGAAGGCGCCGGCCAAGAAGGCACCCGCGAAGAAGCCGGCGGCCAAGTCGTAAGTACCATTGCCGCGTGGTGGTCTTGGTCTTCGTGGGCTTGGTGTTAGCGGCGCACCTCTATCTGTGGCATCGGATGGTGCGCTCGACCACTCGACGCGGGCGGGTGCGCACGGGCCTGACCTGGGGGTTGGTAGGGCTTCTCCTACTGGTCGTCCTGACGTTCGCGGGGATGCGGCTGGAGATGTTCCAGTGGCTGGCGTGGCCGGGCTATCTGTGGATCGCGATCATGTTCTATCTGGTGATCGCTCTGGTCCTGCTGGAGATTCCCCGGTTGGTGGCGTGGTCAGCGCTGGTCCGGGGGCGGGCGGCTGTGTCGTCACCTGTAGCGGTGGCGCGGCCGGTGACTGTGCCCGCCTCCGACATTTCGGATATTTCGGGTTTTGGGCAGGTTTCGGGAGTGGAGCCGTCGCCGGGCGGCGACGCGATGAGCAGGCGGCTCTTCCTCGGACGGACCACCGCCGCCGTCGCGGGCGTGGGCGCGCTCGGCACGGTCGGGTACGGCATCAGCGTCGCGCTGGGTGATCCGGTGATCGAACCGGTCAAGGTCACGCTGCCCGGGCTCGACTCCAGGCTGAGCGGGCTGCGGTTCGCCGTGGTCAGCGACATCCACCTGGGGCCGCTCACGGGCAAGGCGCACACCGAGCGCATCGTGCGGATGATCAACGGTCTGCGGGCCGACGTGGTGGCGATCGTCGGTGACCTGGTCGACGGCTCCGTTGCCGAGCTGGGCCCGCTGGCCAGGCCGCTGCAGAGCCTCGAATCCCGCTATGGCGCCTATTTTGTGACGGGCAATCACGAGTACTACGCGAGAAACGGCCCCGGTGAGTGGATCGAGGAGCTGGACCGGCTCGGCGTTCGCTCGCTGCGGAACGAACGGGTGGAGATCCGGCACCAGGGCGGCGTGCTCGACCTGGCCGGGGTGAACGACCTCAACGGCGCCACCGCGAACGACGCGCCGGACTTCGACAAGGCGCTCGGCGGCCGCGATACGAGCCGCTCCACGGTCCTGCTGGCCCATCAGCCGGTTCAGGTCTCGCAGGCCGCGCGTTACGGCGTGGACCTGCAGCTGTCGGGGCACACGCATGGCGGGCAGCTCGCGCCGTTCAATCTCGTGGTGCCACTGCAGCAGCCGGTGGTGTCGGGGCTGGCGACGGTCGACGGGGTGCAGGTGTACGTGACGCGCGGCGCGGGGTTCTGGGGGCCGCCGGTCCGGGTGGGTGCACCGCCCGAGATCACGCTGCTTGAGCTGCGCTCCTGACTTTTGCGCTCCTGTGACTTTGCGCGATCTGCTGGTCACTCAAGCCGCAAGGGGGTAGTATCCAAGCGGATACGTTGGAGGTGGGATGATCTCTTCCGCGGTGGAGGGGGCGTTCGGCGATCTGCTGCCCGAGCGGGGCGAGGCGCCCGATGGGCCGACGCCCGACGTCACATTCTGGGCGGAGCGCGGCGGCCTGCTGCTCAAACAGGCCAGACACGCGGCCAACATGAACCAGAAGGCGCTGGCCGGCATGAGCGGCACGTCGCGGACGACGCTGTCGGCCTACGAGCACGGCCGGAAGTCGCCCACGCTCGAAACGGCCGGGCGCATCCTCGACGCCGCGGGGTTCCGGTTGGTGCTGGAGGCCAAGGTCGAGTTCACCACCTGTCAGGGGGCCGACGGCCGCCCGTTCCACGTGCCCAACCGGTTGCCGCGCCTGCCGGCGTTGCGGGCCCTGGCGACCGTCCATCTTGGCGGCAGGGCCTATGACCTGGCCGATCGCGGGGACCGCCGGGATGCCTACGCCATGCTGTTGCGGGCAGGGAGTCAGCGGGAGCTGCTCGAGCATCTCGACGGGCTGCTGCTGGTGGAGCTCTGGGATGAGCTGGTGCTGCCTGAGCCGGTGCGGGCCGGTTGGCAGTCGTTGGTGGAGCTCGCCCGGCCGTACAAAAGGGACTAGCGAGACAAGAGGGATCTGTCTGGTGTTTTCGGGGACCTATTCGAGCTGTGTATCATGCGCGACGGCCCGTATACGTAATACTCTCAGCGACGAGCAGGCGGGTATATCCGGCTCGTCTCCTGTCTTCCCATTTCCGGCGAGCACCTGGATACGCTGACATTATGACCGCCCGTGGCCGACGCCAACCGACACATGTGCTGGCTAACGCATCTTTCCGCCGGCTCTGGACGGCGATGTCGGTGTGCAGCCTCGGCGACTGGCTGAACATCCTGGCACTGACCGCCCTCGCCGGAAACCTGACCCAGGGCGACTACCGCACGCAGTCCCTGGCGGTCGGCGGTGTCTTCATCGCCAAGATGCTGCCCGCCGTCCTGCTCGGACCACTCGCGGGAGCGTTCGCCGACCGCTTCGACCGGCGGGTGACGATGTTCACCTCTGACCTGGCCCGGTTCGCCGTGGTGCTGTCGATCCCGCTGGTCGGCAGCTATCAATGGATCATCGTCGCGACGATCCTGGTCGAGTGCGTCAACCTGTTCTGGGTCCCGGCCAAGGACGCCACCGTCCCCAACCTGGTGCCGAAGGATCAGCTCGAATCGGCCAACCAGCTCAACCTGCTGGTCACCTACGGCAGCGCGCCGATCGCCGCGATCCTGTTCGCGGCGCTGTCCGTGGTGGGCGACGTGCTGAAGAACGCCGTGCCGTTCCTGTCCGGCATGGACCCGACCGGGCCGGCGCTGGTCGTCAACGCCTGCGCCTACCTGGTGTCCGCGTTCCTGATCTTCACGCTGCGCGGCATCCCCAAGCGTGACGGCGCCATCTCCACCCCGTCGGTGCTCAAGCAGATCGTCGAGGGCTGGCGGTTCGTGGGCGGCGACCGGCTGGTGCGCGGTCTGATCATCGGCATGCTGGGGGCGTTCGCGGCGGGCGGCGCGGTCGTGGGCGTCGCGAAGATCTACGTGAGCGCGCTCGGCGGCGGCGACGCGGCCTACGGAGTGGTGTTCGCCGCGGTCTTCGTCGGCATGGCGCTGGGCATGTTCTTCGGCCTCCGGCTGCTGCGCGAGCTGTCGCGGCGCCGGTTGTTCGGTCTGGCGATCATCGTGGCGGGCGTGGTGCTGGTCGCGATCGCGATCATCCACAACCTGGTGATCGTGGTCATGCTGACCGTGCTGCTCGGGGCATGCGCGGGCATCGCGTGGATCATCGGCTACACACTCATCGGCCTCGAGGTCGAGGACTCGATGCGGGGACGGACGTTCTCGTTCCTGCAGTCGACCGCGCGGGTCACCCTGCTGTTCGTGGTGGCCGTGGCCAACCCGCTGGCCGCGCTCGTCGGCGCGCACCCGCTGAGGGTGGGCGACGTGATCTACCAGTTCGACGGCTCCAACCTGGTGCTGGTGGTCGGTGGCGTGCTCGCGACGGTCGTCGGCCTGCTGGCGCTGCGCCACATGGACGACAGGAAGGGCGTCTCGCTCTCCGAGGACCTGATCGCGGCGGTGCGCGGCGAGCGGCCGAAGTCGGAGACGGCGGAGCAGGTGCCGGGGCTGTTCGTGGCGTTCGAGGGCGGTGAGGGGTCGGGTAAGACGACCCAGTCGCGACTGCTCGCCATCTGGCTGCGCGACCAGGGCTTCGACGTCGTACAGACTCGTGAGCCCGGCTCGACCAAGGTCGGCATGAGGCTGCGCGCGATCCTCCTCGACGCGGCCGAACGCGGGCTGTCGGCGCGCGCCGAGGCGCTGCTGTACGCCGCCGACCGGGCCGAACACGTCGAGAAGGTCATCAGACCGGCCCTCTACCGCGGCTCGCTGGTGATCTCCGACCGCTACGTGGACTCGTCGCTGGCCTACCAGGGCGCGGGGCGGGCGCTCGACCCCGAGGACGTCTCCAAGGTCAACGCCTGGGCCACGGGTGGGCTGGTGCCGCATCTCACGGTGCTGATCGACACGCCGCCCCAGGTGGGGCTGACCAGGCTGGGCGGCGCGGCGGACCGGATCGAGGCCGAGCCGCTGGAGTTCCACGAGCGGGTACGCAAGGAATTCCGCACGCTGGCCGCCGCCGATCCCGACCGCTACCTGGTGGTCGACGGGATGCTGCCGCCCGAGCAGATCACCCGGCTGATCCAGGACCGGGTGCACGAGCTCCTGCCCGATCCGGTGCCCCAGGAGTCCGAGGACATCACGGGCACGATGCCCGCCATCCGCGACTAGCCTTGTCGGGTGAGCGTCTTCGATGACCTCGTCGGTCAGGACCAGGCGGTGGCCGTGCTGTCCCGCGCGGTCGCGGCGGCAGGCGACGCCGTGCGGGGTGGCCGCGGCGCGGGCATGACGCATGCCTGGCTGTTCACCGGCCCGCCCGGGTCGGGCCGGGAGGAGACCGCGCGGGCGTTCGCGGCGGCGCTGCTCTGCCCGGACGGCGGTTGCGGTCACTGCGACCAGTGCCACCAGGTGCTGATCGGCTCACACCCCGACCTCGAGGCGGTACGCCCCCAGGGCCTGTCCTACAGCGTCAAGCAGACGCGCGAGCTCATCCTGAGGGCGGCGGGCGCGCCCACGCAGGGCCGCTGGCGGGTCATCCTGTTCGAGGACGCCGATCGGGCCACAGAGTCGGCGGCGAACGCCCTGCTCAAGGCCATTGAGGAGCCGCCTCCCCGTACGGTCTGGCTGCTCTGCGCGCCCGCCGCCGACGACATGATGATCACTATCCGGTCGCGCTGCCGGGTGATCACCCTGGCCACTCCCGCCACGGAGGCGGTCGCCCACGTACTGGCCACCCGCGACAGCGTGCCCTGGGAGACCGCACGCTTCGCCGCCCGCGCCTCTCAGGGGCACATCAGCCGGGCGCGGGCGCTGGCCCTGGACGAGAACGTACGTCGGCGCCGGGAGGCCGTCCTGGCCATCCCTCGCTCGCTGTCGGGGGTCGGCGAGTGTGTCTCGGCCGCCGAGCGCCTGGTC
Source organism: Nonomuraea aurantiaca (assembly GCF_020215705.1). Lineage (GTDB taxonomy): Bacteria > Actinomycetota > Actinomycetes > Streptosporangiales > Streptosporangiaceae > Nonomuraea > Nonomuraea aurantiaca. The sequence goes on from NZ_JAIWNB010000041.1 coordinate 36,089, forward strand.
AAAACGGCCGAAGAAGAGGCCGCGGCGGCGACGGCCGCGCTCAACGAGACCGAGACCACCGAGCTGCGCAAGATCTACGGCGAGGGGTCCACGGGCAAGGGCCTCAACCGTGGGCTGGTGCGGGGCGGCGCGGGGGCGTTGAAGGAGCTGGAGGACCGGCAGAAGTCGCGCGCCACGCGCATCAAACGCGACTCGCTCGACGCGGCGCTGCTGGAGCTGGTGTCGTTCTATCGGGACGTCCTGGCCATGCAGTTCGCGGCCGGGGTGGAGCTGGCCAACGACGACATCCGCTTCGACCTGGATCAGCTGGCCAAGGTGTCGACGCCTGAGGAGACGTTGCGGCGGATCGACGCGATCATGCGGTGCCGCGAACGCCTCGACGCCAATGTCAACCCGCAGATCGCGGTCGAGGCGATGATGCTCTCCCTCCGGTCCGCCGCGTAGCGGTCTGTCGGTTTGGTCCGTCGTATGGCGGGCGGTCGTCTTGGTCCGTCGTATGGCGTTCTGTCGGCTTGGTCCGCCGTATGACGGCCGGTCGGCTCGGGCAAGCGGACATCGAAGCAGGCGGCCAAGAAGACGCACGTCACGGCGCCCAGCCCGGTGAACCGCAGGAGCGTTTCCCTGGACGGGGGCCGGCCCCGTACGGAGGGTGGGGCCCACCGGGCCTGCCGTAAAGGCGCTCGATAAAAGCATGTGACAGGAGCAGCAGATGGGGTTGCTGGGCGTCTCTGTTATGTGAAAGTCGAGCAGCTGTCCCCTGGAGGGGCTCTGATACGGAAACGCGTCGATGTCGCGGCGGTCTTCGCCGAGCATCATGTGGGTCTCGTCCGGCTGGCGCTGGTCATGGTCGGTGATCAGGCGACCGCCGAAGACGTCGTCCAGGAGGCGTTCACCCGGACCCACGCAGGCCGGGGGAGGTTGCGAGATCCGGACAAGGCGCTGGCCTATGTGCGATCGGCGGTGTTCAACGGCTGCCGGTCGGTGATGCGGAGGCGGGCGACGGTCTTCCGCCGCGCCGTGCCGTACGAACCGCCTGTCTGGTCAGCGGAGAGCGCGGCCCTGGTGAGCGAGGAGCGTCGCGAGGTGCTGCGCGCTCTGCTAGGCCTGCCGAGCCGGCAGCGGGAGGCGCTGACGCTGCGCTACTACCTCGACCTTTCCGACCAGGAGATCGCCGAGACCATGGGGATCAGCGGGAGCACCGCCAGGTCCACGATCGCGCGAGGGCTGGCCGCCCTCGGCCGCGCACTTGGGGAGGATTCATGAACAGCCCGATGGAAGACCGCCTGCGCGAGGCGCTGGCCGAGGCGGGGGCGACCGTTGACCCCAGCACGCTGAGCCCTCTACACGCGTCGGGGCGGCCTCGGGTGCGCGTCGATTTCCGGTTGCTGGCAGCGGCGGGGGCGGTGGTGCTCGCGGGGGCCGTGACCGCCGCCGTGCTCATCTCTCCCGGTGACGAACAGCGGGCGGCGGTGGCCAACCCGCCTGCCGACCAGAAAGGCGAGACGGAGCTGTTCGTCTTCCTGTGCGCGAAATACCCAACGAAAAGCCCGGACTGCCCTGGGGGCAGCCCCACCGGGCAGCAGACCCGGGCGATCCAGCAGGCTCTGCAGGCGGTACCAGGGGTGTCGCAGGTGCTTTACGAGAATTCGGCGGGAGCCTATTTGAGGTTCCGCCGAGACTACGCCGGCAACAAGACGCTGCTCGGCGCGGTCGCCGTAGCCGACCTGCCGACCTCGTTCCACGTCCAGCTGAGGGCGGGAGCCGATGTGAATGCGCTGCAGGCCAAGTTGAAGTCCATTCGAGGCGTGTCCGGCACCTCTGAGCCGAAGACGGACAACCTGTCCGCGTCAGAGCAGGGGAACAACAACGCAGATATCTCAGTCTTTCTCTGCGCGAAAGGGTCGGCCGCAGCATCGTGCGGAGCCGTTGCCGCGCCCGGCTCGACGAAAGATGCCCCCAAGTTCACCGAATCCGGCAAGGCCATCACGCTCGCGCAGCAGAGTGACCTCGCCAGGGAGATCGCGAAGACACCCGGCGTCCAGTCGGTACGCTTCGAGAGCCAGCAGGAGGCCTACGAGAATTTCAAGCGCGCCTACGCGAGTAACAAGGCCATCCTTAAGGCCACCAAGCCATCGGACATGCCGAAGTCGTTCCGCCTTCAGCTGCGCCCGGATGCCGACTCGGGCGAGGTGATCGCTCAGCTGCAACACCTACCCGGCGTCGCGTCGGTCATCAACAGCAAGTGCGTGACTGAGCGGCTCACCCTTTATCAGCGCTATGGCATCTCGCTGCCTGAGAGCAAGGTCTGCGCCTCCTAGCCGGGGTAGAGACTCTCACGCTGCGCGCGCCGACACACGTAATGTGGCAACCGAAGGCCGTAAGAACCCCCGAGGCCGTCAGGAGGCGAGCACGAGCCCATGGGAATGATCATGGCCGTGAGCTTCACCCGCTACGGGCGGCTCTACTACCTCGACCCCGGTGGCCACACTCCCAAGGTGGGCGACAAGGTGCTGGTCCCGACCGACTCGGGTCCTGAGGTGGCGGAGTGCGTGTGGGCGCCGCAATATTCGAGTGAAGACATCGACGGAATGCCGGTGTGTGCGGGCATAGCGGGAGAGGAACACCTCTCCCGCGACGAGACCAACAAACGCCGCAGGGCCGAGGCCCGCAGCGTGTCCAAGCGGTTGATCAAACGGCACGAGCTGCCGATGAAGGTGGTGGGAATCGACTACCTCGACCAGGACAACGTCTATACGGTCTACTTCTCCGCCCCGCATCGGGTCGACTTCCGCGCGCTGGTCCGAGACCTGGCCCGCAACCTGCGGGCCCGGGTGGAGCTGCGGCAGATCGGCCCGCGTGACGAGGCGCGGTTACAGGGCGGCATCGGCCCATGCGGTCGCGACCTGTGCTGCGCCACGTTCCTCAAGGACTTCGAGCCGGTCTCCGTACGCATGGCCAAGGACCAGGACCTCCCGGTCAACCCCTTGCGCATCGCTGGGGCGTGCGGGCGGCTGATGTGCTGTCTCAAGTACGAGCATCCGCTCTACGTCGAGACCCGCAACCGGATGCCGCGTACGGGCAGCCGGGTGAGCACCCCGCAGGGGGAGGGAAGCGTCCTGGGACATAACGTTCCGGCGGACACGGTGACGGTGCGTCTGGACGATGGTGGCCGGCGCTGTGCGTGCCCTTCCGCGTCGGTCTGCTCGCCGCGGCAGCAGCACGACAAGATGTACGGCGAGGAGGGCGGCACGTCGTCTCCTGGCGGATAGCGGTGGGTGGCGAGCGGGTGTGACGCGGGGAAGTTCACGGGTGGTACTCGTGAACTTCGCGTCCGCGGCGCCTGGCCCGGATGTGGTACGCGGGCTGGCCTGGCCCATATGCGGGGCCGGGACCTGGCCAGTGTGCCGCAGGGGCCTGGCCCACATGCGACGGGACTGACCCGAATGCGGCGCGGCGCCTGGATGGCGAGCCGCGCGGAGCGTTGGCCGTGTTGGCCTGTTGGTCGAGTTGGCCAGGTTGGCCGAGTTGAGCGGGTTCATCGGTTCGTCGCGCGGGCTGATGCCATCCACAGGCGGGAGGGAGACGGGACGCGCGTAAGATGCGGAGCGTGTGGTTTCGGACACTGAACGTCGTCGCCGCGACTGTGTTGTTCGCCTCCGCCTGTGCTGGGACAGAGGCACCGGCGGACGGCCTGAGCTGGTCCGACTGTGGTGACGGGTTCGACTGCGCGAAGCTGTCGGTGCCCCTCGACTACGGTCAGCCGAACGGCGAGCGCATCAAGATCAGTGTGGTCCGGCTGCCGGCCACCGGCGACCGAATCGGGTCTCTGGTGGTCAACCCGGGCGGTCCTGGAAGTTCCGGGGTCACGTATGCGCGAGCCGCTCGATCGATCGTGAGCGATGAAGTGCGTGAACGGTTCGACGTCGTAGGGTTCGATCCACGCGGTGTGGGTGAGTCGGCGCCCGTCGAGTGTCTGAGTGACTCGCGGCTCGACGCGTTCATAGCCTTGGACACCACCCCCGACACGCCGCAGGAACGGGCCGCGCTCGAGCAGGGCTCGCGCGAGTTCGCGAAGGGCTGCCAGTCCGGTTCAGGCCGTCTGCTGCCACACGTAGGCACCGTTGATGCCGCGCGGGACATGGACAGGCTGCGCCAGGCACTCGGCGACCAGAAACTCACCTATCTCGGCAAGTCCTACGGCACCTTCCTGGGCGCTGTTTATGCGGATATGTTCCCCAGCAAGGTCCGAGCCCTCGTACTCGACGGCGCTCTCGACCCGGCCATCTCCCGGCTGAAGCTCAACGCCGACCAGGCCATGGGCTTCGAACGCGCTCTCCGCGCCTACCTGGAGTCCTGCCTGGCCGAGGGCGACTGCCCGTTCCGCAGCCATACCGTCGACGGAGCCCTGGCCGAGGTGACCGAGCTGCTGCACCGTACAGACGCCCGTCCCCTGCCGGCCGACGGGCGGCAGGCCGGCGAGTCGCTCGCCACCCTCGGCGCCCTGACGCCGCTCTACGACCGCGGCTCCTGGCCTGAACTAACCGAAACGTTCCGCCAGGCCCTGAACGGCGACGGCAGATTGCTCCTCCGCAACGCCGACCAACTCATCGACAGACGCGCCAACGGCGCCTACTCCAACCAGACTGAAGCCAACATGGCCATCAATTGCGTAGACGGCGGCTATCCCAAGGACGTCTCCGCTTACGCGGCCGCGGCGACGGAAGCGGAACGCCAGGCACCCAGGTTCGGCGCCTACCTCATGTGGAGCTCACTCCCCTGCGCCTTCTGGCCCGCCAAACCGACACTCACCAACCGCCCACTCACCGCCAAAGGCGCCGCCCCGATCCTGGTCATCGGCACCGAACGCGACCCGGCCACTCCGTACGGGTGGGCCCAGGCCCTGGCGAGCGAGCTGGACTCGGGGGTGTTCCTCGGCTACGACGGTGACGGTCACACGGCGTACTTCAACGGCTCGACATGCGTGGACGACGCGGTGGACCACTACCTGCTGGCGGGCACCCCACCACAGGACGGAACAGTCTGTCCGGGCATCGGCTGATCGGGGGAGCAAGAACCCCTTGGGCTCCTGTAGACTCGTTCACGCTGTACGGCACGCCGCCTTAGCTCAGTCGGCCAGAGCACTTCACTCGTAATGAAGGGGTCTCGGGTTCGAATCCCGAAGGCGGCTCCACGTCAGAAGCCCCCCGCGTGATTTCGGGGGGCTTCTGAGTGTCTAAGCTTCCCGATCTCATGTCTTGAAGATCCGATCCATGGCCACTGCGCCCTCCTGGAGTACGGGGCGGATCTGCTTCCTGTAGACCAGTTCGGTCACAGCCGTGCTGCTATGGCCGATCAACTTGGAGATCTTGTCCAGTAAGATGCCCTGATCTGAGAGCAGGGACACGAAGCCCCCGGTGTTGCAGCAGGTTTTGGCCCTGGCAGGTCGCCCGGAAGGGGCAGCCCGCCAGGCTCGCGTCATCTCCTCCATCGCCGTCGACGCCGGGTCGCGGCTGGAGTCCTCGACCGTCTCCTGGCTCGAACTCGCCCTCGACACCCCGGCCGGAGAGTCGATTCCGCCGTTCTGGGCCGTGGTGCTGGCGATGGAGCATCTGTCCGGCCCCGACATCGGCGACGAACCCCGCGACCCAGCCGTCGTTCTGCCGGCCGTGTGGTTCCAGACGTCCGGCAGCGAGGAACCCCGCCAGCGCTGGCACCTCGACATGTGGGTGGATCCTGCGCAGGTTTAGCCACGCATAGACGCGGCGCTCGCCGCCGGCGGCACGCTGGTCAGCGACGCGGAGGCGCCGAGTCTCTAGGTGCTCGCCGACCCGGAAGGCAACCGGGCCTGTCTGTGTACATGGCAGTCTCGTGGCTGATAGCTGTTTGCGGCCTCGCCGCAGAACAAGGGCGTCATCTGGTCGGTCGTATCCGGCTCTGCACTGTAGCTCTCCGCCGGTCGCGGCTCGTCACGCTCGCGTCCCGCGGCAACAGATGCGCAACGCTCATAAGAAGCTCAATGTACGGCTTGCGCGGATTCCAAATACTCTATCCGGACCACGCGCTGCCATCATTTTCGGGCGCACCAATCCTGGATTATTTGCGAATAATGCTGGGGCGGCCCCATGTCGAAGTCGGCGCCCAGCGGAGGGCGACTGCCCAGATGCGTACGCCACTGCACCGAATGGCCGTGAGAACAAGTCTTACACGCTGTTGAAAGGCCGTGTTAGCGTTCGCCCTTCGAATTCCCTTCAAGAATGTGGAGGCGAAATGGTGGATCCATCTTCATGGTTGGCAGCCGGGCGGACAAGGCGATTAACTCTGCTGGCCATGGCGGCTCTGCTGCCATTGACGGCGTTCAACCTGGCGAGCGCCCCCGCCGCAGCGTCCCCTGCTCCGTCCGAAACCGTGATGCCGGCCGCAGCGCCACATCCGAGTATCCACCGTCCAACGCTGGAACGATTAAAGCGGGAAGCAACACGTAAGGGGGACGCTGACTGTGACCGCGTTCTGCCTTCCAGGTCTATGGCGTGCAAGAGGTACAGCCGTCGGCGCGACAAGGGGCACCGATGGCAGAGTGAAGGACTTCGAACCCGCGCAGAAAGACAGCCCCGAACGATTGGTGAGCGCCAATGACTGCGAACGCAAATGAACCGCGCGGATCTCGAACGGCAGCACTGCGGCATGCAGTTGACGTGCTGCGACTATGCCTGCTCGGCCGACCCCGTAAGGGCGTCCTCGGCTACGCACCCAGCGGAACAGGGCGAGGTGGTCTGGCCCTGTATGCGTCCAGATGGAAGTCGCTGCTGCGGGCCGTCGCCGAAATCTGGCGTCCCCGTATCGACACGGCGCCGGCGGCGGATCAATGGGTGTTGAGCAGGGAAGCCGATGGTTGGGTGCTCCGGCCGGAAGGGGAGATCGGCCCTGCCGTGTACTTCACCACGGACATCCCCACTGATGATCAGAACGCGGCATTCGACTGGGCCGGTCGAGTAACGCCTGACGTCGCGCAAAAGGCGATCCACTATGTGGGGCCGCCGCCGTTTTGAAGGCCTCACTCTCGCTCGTCCCCTCCAGGTGGCGGCGTTCAACGAAGCGCTCGTGTAGGAGCCGGGTCGGTCGTGGGCCAGGGGTGGGCGTTCATGGCGTCGATGCGAGGGTCTTCGCGCTTGGCTGGTCAGTGCGCCGCGGCCAGGTGTTCGAGGCTTGCGCTGAGCTGGTCGAGAGTCGTGCGGTCTCCGGGCTGACAATCTGCGGGTAGCCATTTTCGTGGCGATCGGTGGTCCGTGCCAGCGGCTCGCGAGGACGGCCGGGTTCGGCTGGACTGCCCCTGCTCGCTTTCAGCTATCGACGGGCGGATCCGTCCCTTCAGAATGCGGTGTCGAAGGCTGAGGTCAGGGCCTGGCGCATGAGGGTGGGGAGGTCCTGTCGGCCGTTGCCTTCGGCCCAGTGGATAAGCGCGACATGGATGACCGCCAGGCATGCGGCGGTCGTGCTGCGGACCCGGAATTCCAGGTCAGGGTCGGTGGTGCCGGCGCAGAGTGCGTCGACGACGGCGATCTCCGTGGCGTACTGGCTGTCCAGATGGCGGGCCTGCAGGGCGGGTGTGGAGATCATCAGGTTGAGGCGGGCGAGCAGGAGGTCGCGGTCGGAGGTGACGGCCGTGGCGGCGGTCTGCACCAGTGCCCGGCCGATCCGCTGGCGCAGGGGCTCCTCCTGCGGTTGGGCCGCCAGTGCCGCCGCGGTGTCCCGGTCGAACTCGTCGTAGAGGACCAGGTCCTCTTTGGTGGGGAAGTGCCGGTACAAGGTCATCGCGGATACCCCGGCCGCCTGCGCGACGTCGTTGATCGTGGTCGCGTCGTAGCCCTGTGTCATGAACAGGCGTACTGCGTGCGCCTGGAGCGTGCGCCGGGTCTCTGCCCGGCGCCGCTCACGCAGGCTTGCCGTCTCCCCTATCACCTGATAGAACCTACCATGCTGATAGTTACTAACAAGTTTGCGGGGTACGCAATGCGACATCTGGCAGAGAAGACGGCACTGGTGACCGGGGCCTCGCGCGGTATCGGGCGGGCGGTCGCCGAACGTCTCGCCGCCGACGGGGCTCTCGTCGCCGTCCACTACGGGAAGGACGTGGCAGCGGCACAGGAGACGGTCGGGCGGATCGAGCGGGTCGGCGGGCGGGCGTTTCCGATCGGCGCGGACCTGGAGGACGCGGGGGCCGTCGGCTCATTGTTCGCCGAACTGGAGGCTGGGCTGGGCGGACGGCGTCTGGACATCCTGGTCAACAACGCCGCGGCCGCCCCGGCCGGGCCGATCGAGACCGACACGGCCGAGCAGTTCGACCGGCTCTTCGCGGTGAACGTCAAGGCGCCGTACTTCATCATCCAGCGCGCGCTCCCGCTGCTGGCCGATGGCGGACGCGTCATCAGCCTCTCCTCGGCCGTCACCCGGATCGCCAACCCCGCGCAGACCTCCTTCGCCATGGCCAAGGGCGCGATCGAGACCATGAGCCGCACCCTCGCCCTGGCGCTGGGCGACCGCGGCATCACCGTGAACGTCGTCGCACCGGGCGCGACCATGACCGAGGCGAACACGCCGCTGTTCCCCCCTGAGGCGGCGGCGTTCCTGGCCGGGCAGGCTGCGCTGGGGCGGGTCGGCCGGGCCGAGGACGTGGCGGATGTGGTGGCCCTCCTCGCCTCCGACGATGCCCGCTGGGTGACCGGGCAGGTGCTGGACGCCAGTGGTGGGCTCCACCTCGGGGTTCGGGTAGCGCTTGCAGAGCCGGCCGTACAGGATGAGGGGTTGTCGTAGGGCGGCGCTGCCAGGACCGCCGAAGGGGCTGATTCGCGGCGGAGTCGGGGTGGCCTTGCTATTCGCAGCAGGGCGATTCGCGCCAGCCGCGCGATTCGTGCAGCGAGCTATATGAGTTGCGTACCCATAACGCCATCGCTGTACGCTCTGCCCTATCCCGCCGACCCCCAACGAACGGAAACCCCTCCGTGGCGAAGCTGAACCAGATTCTCGCCGTAGAGAAGGGTGTGAAGGCCAGCACGCAGCGTGCGGTGTCCGACGCCTATCACGCCATTCAGAAGGCGCCGCTCCTGTCGGGCCTGTCTCGCACCTACCAGCCGATCGACGACGAGGGCGAGCAGTTGCCGCCCGAGTCGACGCGCGTCCAGGTGAAGACCGAGGCGATCATCGCGGACGTCGCGAAGGCGCTGACGCGGCTGTTCGACGTGACCGCGACCAAGGACTGGACCAACGCCACCGCCAAGGCGGACGTCGTGGTCGACGGCGAGACCCTCATCTCCGGGGCGCCGGTCACGTACCTGCTGTTCCTGGAGAAGCAGCTCGTCGACCTGCACACGTTCGTGTCGAAGCTGCCCACGCTCGACCCGGCCGAGACGTGGTCGTTCGACGACAACGCCGAGACGTGGCGCACCGAACCGGTCAAGACGACCCGCACCAAGAAGGTTCCGCGTAACCACGTGCTCGCCGAGGCGACAGACAAGCACCCCGCCCAGGTGCAGGTGTTCACCGAGGACATCGTGGTCGGTTACTGGACGAAGACCGCCTTCTCCGGGGCCCTGCCGGCCAAGCGCGTGAATGAGTTGCTGTCTCGCGTGCAGAAGTTGCAGGACGCCGTCAAGTACGCCCGCGAAGAGGCCAACGCGACCGCCGTCGATGAGCAGGAGGTCGGCGACGCTGTGATCAGGTATCTGTTCGCCTGACCTGATGACTCCCCGTTGAGCGCGGGGTGCGCGTAAGCGCAAAGCTGAAGCTCAAGCTGAAGCTGACGAACGGCTCAAGTGGAGGTTCGAGTCCTCCCCGGGGTACGCGCCTCGGTAGCCCAAATGGTAGAGGCAGCCGATCAAACTCAGATTCTCGCTCTAGCCTCAGCATTGTCGTCGAGCGCCAGATCAACCGAGGATGGACTGTGATTGTTGAGATGCCGGTTCGAATCCGGCTCGGGGCTCTTCGTGCCCCGGTGGCTCAATGGCAGAGCGCACGTCAGGACTGATCCGTTCTCTTAAACGCCGCTGGCGCCAAATATGGCGGCACACATCAGGCCCCCCGGCTTGGGTAGTCCGGGGGGCCGCTGCCGTTTCCGAACACGATCGACCTAGCCGGTCGTCACGGCGCGCCTGACGCTCTCGCGGAGCAGGGCGCGACGCTGCTCGTGCAGCTCCGGCGGCTCCTCGGCCGTCGCGGCATAGACGTTGCTGACGGGCGACCATGCCATGGACATCGCGATGACCAGGGCCATCACGTCGAACGGATCACCCGGTCTTACGATGCCCGCGGCCTGCGCCTCGGCGATGGCGCGCAGCTTGTGGTCGTCGAGACGGTCGGCGTCGTCGACGAGGTGGCCGGCGGGACGTCGTTCCAGCCGTGCCCAGGTGGCCAGCCGGATGAGGTCGGGGCGGCGGAGGTATTCGTCATAGAGGCGTACGGCCCAGTCCGCGAGGTCGGTGGCGTCGATCGGGACGACGTTCACGATCCGCTCCAGCGAGTCGGCGAAGATGGCGTCGAACAGCCCTTCCTTGCTGCCGAAGTAGGCGTAGAGCTGCGCCTTGTTGGTGCGGGCGGCGGCCACGATCCGCTCGATGCGTGCCCCGGCGATCCCGTATTCGGCGAACTCCTGAGTCGCTACGTCGAGCATGCGACCGCGGGTCGCCGCGCCACGGGAGGTCAGGGGCTGATCGGCCATGCCGTCCACTCTATCAAACAGAACAGTTGGTTTGTTTTGCGGTCGGCCGAGGGCTAGTGTGCGATAGACCGAACAGTCTGTTTAAAAGGAGTCCATGTACATGAGGAGCACACTGGGATGGCAAGCGGACGGTTCCGCGACACTGCGGCAGGTGTCACTCGAGCGGCGCGATCTGCGGCCAGACGACATCGCGGTACGTGTGGACTACTGCGGTGTCTGCCACACCGATCTGCATGCTGTCCGCGCCCATCCCGGCGACGCGAGCACGCCTCTAGTGCCCGGCCACGAGTTCACGGGGGTGGTGACCGAGATCGGGCCCGAAGTCACCCGATTCACCGCCGGCGACCCGGTCGCGGTCGGAAACATCGTCGACTCGTGTGGCGTGTGCGCCATGTGCCGGGCCGGCCAGGAGAACTTCTGCCACGAGTTCCCCACCCTGACCTACGGCGGCACCGACCGCCGCGACGGGTCGACCACGTTGGGCGGCTATTCCCGCGAATACGTGGTCCGCAACCAATTCGCCTACCCCCTCCCCACCGGCCTCGACCCTGCCGCCGCGGCACCTCTGCTCTGCGCCGGGGTCACCGTCTGGGAGCCGCTGCACTCACTCGGCGTGGGGCCGGGCGCTCGCGTCGCCGTGGCGGGACTTGGCGGCCTGGGCCATCTCGCGGTCAAGCTGGCCGTGGCGCTCGGCGCCGACACCACGGTCATCAGCCGGTCGGCGGACAAAATCGACGATGCCCGTCGCCTCGGGGCCCACGACCTCATCGACTCCACGGATCCGGGGCAGATGGCCGCGGGCCGGGACCAGTTCGAGGTGGTCATCGACACCATCTCCGCTCCCCACGATCTCGGCCCGTACCTGCGGCTGGTCGCCATGGACGGGACACTCAGCCACCTCGGGCACCTCGGACCGGTCACCGTACAGACCACCGATCTGCTCGTCGGGCGTAAGAGGCTCAGCTCCGCGGGCAGCGGTGGCCGGCCCGCTACCGCCGCCATGCTGGAGTTCTGCGCCGCGCGCGGTATCACCGCCGAGATCGAGCTCCTCCCCTCGGCGCGCGTGAACGAAGCCCTCGACCGTCTTCAGCGCAACGACGTCCGCTACCGGTTCGTGCTCGACATGTCTGACTTGCCCTGAAGCCCGCGCGTAGGTCCCCGTTCGTATACCACGGAAGTTGTAGGTCGCCCGGTAGGGAGTACGGCGTCTGGACGCTCCAAGTAATACGCAGGTTTGACGCTTTTCATGGGCCTCATTCGTATGGTCAGGGGACCTAGCGGAGGAGGGAAACCATCAATGAGCACACGATTATCAGCTAGCAGAGCGGCGCGCGGGTACACGCCAAGAAGGGCGCGTGCGATCATCATGGTCGTCGTCGCTTTCGTCTCTACGGCATTCGGGTTCATGGCGCCGCCCATATCCGGTAACGGGGAGGCGCGCGCGGACACCGCGACCGCGGGCCACTTCGTTCCCATGGCTTTTACCGCCTTGCTGGACACCCGGACCGGAACCGGCGCGACGAAGGCGAAGATTCCCGCCAACGGATCGGTGACCTTTCAGGTCACCGGGCGTACGGGAATCCCCTCGGCCGGTGTCGCCGGGGCTTTCATGACCATCGAAGCGATCAATCCCGCTCAGAATGGTTCGTTCAAGGTGGGTCCGGCGGGCCAGACGCCTTCGGTGAGCGCGCTGAGCTTCAAGGCCGGCCAGAGCGCCTCCAACACCGGCATGATCGAGGTGAACGCGCAGGGAAAGGTGACGGTCACCAATGCCAGCGCCGGCGCCGTCGACGCCACGGTCTCCACCAGTGGCTTCTACCTGGGGGACAACGGCTCGGTATCGGGGAGTACCTACAGTCCCGTGCCTGCTGACCACTACCTCTACGACACCATCCGCGGCGACAACTGGGGCTTGCCGGGGAACAAGCTGGGCGCGAACAGCTCAGCCGCCTTCGGTGTCAACGGTCACGCGGGCGTTCCCGCCAGTGGAGCCACCGCGGTCGCCCTGAACATCACCGTGCAGGACCAGACCGCGGGCGGTTGGGTGTCCATCTATCCGGTTCTGTCGCTGGACCCCAACGTCAGCGCACTCGACTACACGGCCGCGAGTGGGCAGACCACCAGTTCCCAGATCGTCCCGCTGAACGCGACCGGGTTGCTGGCGTTCACCAACCACGGCAGCAGTCCGATCAACGCCTCGATCACCATCCGCGGCTACTTCACCGCCGAGGGGGACGGCGCGGACGGCCTGAACTACACGGAGATCGCACCTCAGACGATCGCCGACACCGCCAACGCGACCGCGATCCCCGCCGGGCAGTCCTTGACCTTCAACTCCTCGCAGCTCGCCGCGGCGCCTGACTCGGTCTCCGCCGCGGCGCTCACCATCACCACACGCGACGCGCAGCAGGCCGGCTGGCTGTCGGTGTATCCGGCGGACAGCAGTGACCCGAATCTGCCGAGCGTCTCCTTCCCCGCCGGCCTGGGAAATGCCAGCGGGTCGGACACCGTGGTCACCAGCGGCGACCAGAAGATCACCTTGACGAACCACAGTTCCGGCGCCGTGCACGTCCAAGTCGCGGTCAGCGGGTACTTCGTATCGGACGAGACCCCCATCGACGGCGCCCCGGCCCCGGCCGAAGACCCGACGGGCGGGAGCCCTGACACCGTTCCCGACATGCCGACCGCGGTGCCGACTGATGATTCCGACCCCGATGACGTATCCGCCGATCTGCAGTCTCCCACTGTCTCCGCGGGCATCGATGACGCCACGGCTGCCGCCTCGCCCTCGAACACGTCGGCGGCTACGAAGGCCGCGTGGACGTCATGGTGCATCTATTCGGCCTCCAGGCCGTTCATTCTCACGAAGACCTCTCACGACATCCACGCCAAAGGAAAGAAGAAGTCATGCGGAGGGAGTGCGGGTCCTCCTGACAGGTGCCACGCCGGCGTGGATCTCGAGGCCTGGAACCTGATCGGTGATCACCAGTGGCACGTCATCGCGCACAACGGTGGGAAGTGGACCAAGTGCAAGGGGCAGGTCGTGGCGACCTACAAGAACTGCCACTACCAGCCAAGATACCGAGTCTGGTACAGGACGGCGCTTTGGCTCCAGATCCAGAAGAGAGGTTTGTACGGCACACCGGGCTGGTCTTACAGCAAGACCAAGGACTTCTACTGCGACTGATGTGACCGCGCGACCTTCCTGATCCGAGGCGCCCCGCCTGACCCGGCGGGGCCGTCCTCTGCGCACTTCTGGAGGACGTCTCAATCCGGCAAGCCTTCAGTGGACTTATGGGCTGGTTTGCAGCGCACCGCCGCGGCGTCGCCGCGCAGGGTGCACCACCCGGCCGCGTACGGGAGGAGCAGCGTGTCTCCGGCCTTGACCGGGACCGGCGGGCCATGTTCGCTCGTGACGATCCCGGCGCCATCGGTGACCGCGACGATCGAGTACGCCGGCTCCAAGACGCTGACGGGATCGGGACGAAGCCTCTCGGCGGCGAAGAACTCGTCGGCGAGCTCGGCGAAGAGGCGGCGGACCCCGGGCCGGGCGTCACCCGCCGGCTGGCGGGCGCGGCGTAGCTCGTTCAGCCGTTCCGCGCCCCAGCCGCTCCTGTTGACACAGCCGAGCGCCTGGTCGTAGCCGAGCCCCAGGTGCCCGACGGCCGGGCCGTCGACGGCGAAACCCGTCCATTCGAGCAGTACGGAGAAGTCGGTCGGCTCCTGCACCTCCACCATGAGGACCCCGGCCCCGATGGCGTGTGGCAGGCCCGCCGGGCACACGATGGCGTCGCCGGCCCGCACCGGTACGCGGTTCGTGGCGTCGAGCATCTGATCGATTCGCTGGTCCGCGACCCAGCGGGCCAGCTCGTCCGGCTCGACGTCCCTGGCGAAGCCGAGATGCACCGCCGCCTCCGGCTCGGCAGAGACGATCACCCATGCCTCGGTCTTCCCGTACGGCGAGGCCAGGTGGTCGGCGGCGAATCGGCGATCGGGGTGCACGTGCAGCGGTAGCCGTTCGCCCGCGTCCAGCAGCTTCACCAGGATCGCGGGGTCGGCGCCGTGTTCCGCGACGTGTTGTTCTCCCAGCCACCACAGGGGATCGCCGGCGATCGCCTCGGCGAGTGAGCGGCCGTCGGGCAGCGTGGTCAGTCCCGCGGGCGCCGCCCCGTGCCGGCTGGTGGTCGAGGCGACCCAATCCTCCGGATAATAGGGATCATCAACGGACGGGATCCCGCGGAACCGGCTGATGCGCCCGGCACCCCGGTAGAACGAGCGCGGAGTGTTCGCGGGCAGAAGGTAGCTGGTCACGCAGGTGCTCCCGGGTCAGGCGTTCCATGATCGGCACCATTCGGTGGGTAGTTCCTTGACCACTACGTCGAGTGGCCAGGCCGGTGTGAAGGGGCGCCCATACCTCCGCGTCACCGCGTTGAGCTCCTCGAGTCGCGTCCTGGCCGCCGCGATGGCTTCCTCGCGGGCGGCGGGGTCGACGGGGCTATGGCGCGGACCACCGCGTCCTTCGCGGCGACGACATCGGCGAAGGTGACGCTCGCCGGATCGGGCGCGAGCAGTTCGGCGCCGCCGCCTGGCGGGGAACCACAGTCGGCCAGCAGCGGCGCCGTGGCCGCCGCGTCACCAAGTCGCAGTGCGGCGGGCCGGGGGCTGCTGGCTGTCATCGCTTCTCCTAAGGCACAGGAGTCTGAACACAGGGGTCCGGGGGATGACAAGAGTGCTGGTTCCTGCCGTATTCGCCTAGGCAGGCTTGCCGATATCTGCCACAGTATGCTTGTTTCTGCGCACTGGTCAACGGTGAAGTCGCAGAGATCTGTAACTAACCGCAACTAGCTGCATCGCAGGAGCGGATCATGCAGGACACGGCCCTGCCCGCGAAGCGTCGCGCCGAACTCGTGAGGCACGTCCGCGAACGCGGTCACGCCACGGTCGCCGAGCTGGCAGCACGTTTCGCCGTGTCCATGGACACCGTGCGTCGTGACCTCGACCACCTCGCGGAGCGGCAGCTGATCGCCCGCACCCACGGTGGCGCGATGCGCACGGACGAATTGGCCACGGCCGACGTCCCCTTCGACAGCCGCGCGGCCGTGCACCACCGGGCCAAGCAGGCCATCGGCATCGCTGCGGCGCAGCTCATCTCCAACGGCGAGACTCTGATCGTCAACGGCGGCACGACCACGCTTGCGGTGGTCCGGGCGCTCGCCGGCAAGCGGGACCTCACGGTGGTGACGAACAATCTGCGCCTGCCCCCCGAGATCCCGCAGGACGCCGTGCGCGACCTCTATGTCATCGGCGGCAGCTGCCGCATCTCGTCAAATGTCACCATTGGGCCGGTGACTTTCGCCGACACCGAGGGCATCAGCGCCGACACCACGGTGATCGGCGTCGGCGGCATCTCGGCCGTTGGCGGGCTGTCCACCAGCAACCTGCAAGAGGCCCAGATGATGCGCCAGATGATCGACGCAGGGACGCGGGTCGTCGTCGTGGCCGACTCGTCGAAGTTCGGCAGGAGCGCTTTCGTGCACATCTGCGGCCTCGACCGGGTATCGGTCCTGGTCACCGACGCGCCGCCGCCCGAGGACCTCGCCGTGGCATTGAAGGACGCCGACGTGGAGCTGGTCACCGTGGGATGAGGCCCCCGACGTCGGCGGCCGGTCAGTTCCCCACGCTCTGGTAGTGCCGGAGCTGGTGGCACCAGAAACGGTAGGCGAGGGTGAACAGGGCGATGCCCAGGAGCGGGCTGCCGTACGCCACGAAGGCGGGGACGTTCAGTGACGCGGCCTTGCCCAGCAGTACGCTCGCCGGTACGTACGCCACGAACGCGACCGGCAGCACGAACGTCAGTAGCCACTGCGTAACCCCGCCGAACACGCTCATCGGGTACGAGCCGAACTTGCTGAACACGTCATCCAGGAACCCGCGCAGAGCGGCGGTGTCCAGCATGCGCAGCGACAGGGTCGTAGAGCATCGCGGCCGCCAGGTCGCCGCGCATCCGCTGGCCGAGGCTCAGCTGCCGGACGGGGGTGTCCAGGAAGTCGTCGAGGCCGAGCAGGTCGCGCATGCGGCGCAGCGAGGTGGTGAAACGGTCGGCGGGTACGTCGTACAGGTCGCCGACCAGGCGTAACGACTCGATCAGCGGCAGGTCCCACCAGAGCTGGCTGCGCTGGCCGAAGACCACGCCGACGGACCTGGCGTTGGCCTTCCTGTCCCGCCACGGCACCCGTCCGGCCACCTCGACCAGGCCGCTGGTGGGGGTGAGGATGCCGGTCAGCATCTTCACGGTGGTGGACTTGCCCGCGCCGTTGGGGCCGAGGTAGCCGACGACCTCGCCTTCGGGGATTTCGAAGCTGACGTCGTCGACGGCGATCCGCTCGTCGTACTGGCGGGTGACGAGGGTCCGCAAAGCGCCCATGGGGCCGGAGAAGGTTCGAGGACGGCGGAAGATCTTCGTCAGTGACTCGACCTTGATCATGGCGACATCTTTCAGTGAAGGATGTGGCGCGGCAACTACTTTCCGGCCGAGAAACAGCTGAGGCCCCGCCAGGGGTCTGGCGGGGCCTCAGCCTTACGAGTGCGTACCGGTGTGCGTGTCGCCTCTCGGCGAAAGGCGCAACGCGGCTCCAGCCGAACGGTATTCCGCGAAGGCAATAGGTGAGGCCCGGGGACACTGGGCACACCGGCCACGAGTCATGTAACCGCGATCAGCCGCCGATTGTTCCCGGTGCCAGCAATTCGAGGGAGCGCAGCCAGGCCTTCCGGTCGGGGGCCATGGAGACGACGATCAGCTCGTCGGCCTGGGCCTGCTTGGCGAAGCGGTCGAGGTAGTCCCGCACCTCGGCGGCGGTGCCGACGCCGGAGTACTTGGCCATCTGCAGGAGCTGCTGCCCGGCCGGTGAGGCGAGGATGACGTCGGCCTCCTCCGGGGTGAACGTCTGGCCACGGCCGAGGAACCGGGTCACCCTGCTGCGCTTGGCGTCCAGGAACTGCGCCTCCGCCTCCTCCGTGGTGTCCGCCGCGACGACGTTGACCCCGGCGATGACGTACGGCTCCGCCAGCTGCCTGGACGGCTGGAACTCGCGCCGGTAGAGCGCGACGGCGTCCTCCAGCGCGGTTGGGGCGAAGTGGGAGGCGAAGGCGTACGGGAGGCCGAGCATGGCGGCGAGCTTGGCGCCGAACAGGGACGAGCCGAGGATGTAGAGCGGCACGTCAGTGCCCTTGCCGGGGGTCGCGTCGATGCCCGGGATGCGGGATTCGCCGGTCAGGTAGCCCTGGAGCTCCAGTACGTCCTGCGGGAAGTCGTCGGCGGAGGCCGGGTTGCGGCGCAGGGCGCGCATGGTCTGCTGGTCGCTGCCCGGCGCCCGGCCGAGGCCGAGGTCGATGCGTCCGGGGTGCAGGGTTTCGAGCGTGCCGAACTGTTCGGCGATGGTCAGCGGGGCGTGGTTGGGCAGCATGATGCCGCCGGCCCCGAGGCGAATTGTCTGGGTCTGTGAGGCTACGTGGGCTATGAGGACGCTGGTCGCGGATGAGGCGATGGAGGGCATGTTGTGGTGCTCCGCGTACCAGATCCGCTGGTAGCCCCACTCCTCCGCGTGCTGGGCCATGGTCACGCTGGCGCGGAAGCTGTCGCCAGCCGTCTCTCCGTCGCCGATATGTGCAAGGTCAAGGATGGAGAGCGGGAAAGCCATGAAAGGTGCAACCGCGGACGGGTCGGGGATATTTCGGCGACCGAACAGTTACCTCGGCGGCCAGTATTCCTCCCCCCGTAGCTAGTATTCTGCGCCGGAAAAGCGGCGGATAAATTTGTATTCTGATGGATATGGCGCATTCTGGACCGCCGGCGGCGGAGATCCATCTGACCGAAGCCGAACGAGCTCGGCTGATTGGCATGTCGGC
>NZ_JAIWNB010000042.1 GCF_020215705.1 Nonomuraea aurantiaca
CTGGAAACGGAGCAACGAACCTGGCCACGGTCACTGGGGTGGCACAACCGACCGGGAAACCGGCGGAACATGAAGGCCCCAGGCCCTACCGTCAGGAGACGCCACCGCGCCAGCCCCCGACCCTACATCGGAAAGCGCTTACCAAGCTCACGGAGACGAAGGATGCGCCTAAAAGCCGTCATGGCGTGCGCCGGCCTGCTGGCCGGCGTGTTCGTCGCACTGTCACCATCCAACGCGTACGCCGCGACCACCCGGTACGAGGCCGAGACCTCGCCGGCGGCCTGCACCGGGACGATCGACGCCAACTGGGCGGGCTACTCCGGCAGCGGCTTCTGCAACGGCACCAACGCCGCCGGCGCCTACGTCCAGTTCACGGTGAACGCCTCGGCGGCGGGTACGGCGACGCTCGGGGTGCGGTTCGCCAACGGCACCACCAGCAGCCGTCCCGCCAGCCTGATGGTCAACGGTACGGCCGTCCAGTCGGTGCCGTTCGAAGGCACGGGCACATGGGACGCCTGGACCACCACGACGTTGACCGTCAACCTGGCCTCGGGCAGCAACACCATCCGGCTCAACCCCACCGGCGGCACCGGCCTGGCGAACATCGACTACCTCGACGTCACGACGGGAAGCACACCCCCACCCGCCGGCACGCTGTACGCGTCGCCGAACGGCAGCGCGAGCGCGCCCGGAACGGAGTCGGCCCCGACGACGCTCGCCTCGGCGATCACCCGCGTCACCGCGGGCGGGGTGATCTACGCGCGCGGCGGGACCTACAACCTCGCGCAGACGCTCACCATCGCGCCGGGCAACAACGGCACCGCCAGTGCCCGCAAGAAACTGTCCGCCTACCCGGGTGAGACCCCGGTGCTGAACTTCTCGGCCATGAGTGAGGACTCGGCCAACCGCGGGCTGGCCCTGAACGGGTCGTACTGGCACCTCTACGGCATCGTCGTCGAGCGGGCCGGTGACAACGGGATCTTCGTCGGCGGCAGCAACAACATCATCGAGCGTACGGTGACGCGCTTCAACCGTGACTCGGGGCTGCAGATCTCGCGGATCGCCTCCGACACCCCTCATGATCAGTGGCCGGCCAACAACCTCGTCCTGAGCGCGGAGTCGCACGACAACGCCGACTCCGACGGAGAGGACGCCGACGGCTTCGCCGCGAAGCTCACCGCCGGCCCCGGCAACGTCTTCCGCTACGCGGTGTCTCACAACAACATCGACGACGGCTGGGACCTCTACACCAAGACGGACACCGGAGCCATCGGCCCGGTCACCATCGAGGACTCCCTCTCCTACAACAACGGCACGCTCAGCGACGGCAGCCAGGCCGGCAACGGCGACCGCAACGGCTACAAGCTCGGTGGCGAGGACATCGCGGTCAATCACGTGATCCGGCGCAGCATCGCCTACCGCAACGGCAAGCACGGGTTCACCTACAACCGCAACCCCGGCACGATGTCGATCTCGGACAACGTCAGCATCGACAACACCGAGCGCAACTACTCCTTCGACGCCGGTACCTCGGTGTTCCGCAACAACGTCTCGTGCCGCAGCGGCAGCGGGACCAACGACAGGATCGTGGGTAACGCCGACAGCTCCAACCAGTTCTGGTCCGGCTCGAACGGGTCCCGGTGCTCCTCCTACTCGGGCGCCCTGCACTGGTCCTTCGCCGCGGACGGCCGCCTGGTCGTCACCTTCGGCTAGCCGGTGACGCCATGACCCACTTCGGTCGCAGCCCGTGATCCACGGGCTGCGACCTCCTGACGTCCAGAGCGCCGCCGCCGATCCGCCCGAACGCGACCCCCACCACGTCCCCTACCGGAAGCAGCCCGAAGTGCCGGGAATCCGGCTGACTGCTCAGGGCAGAGCTTCCCAGTCCCCGAACGGACTATCGGCACCCGGAGCCGATTGCCTGCGGGCATGGACAACGCCATCGGTCCCCACGGCGAACATCACGGCCGCTCCGTTCGCGTCAAGGATGGCCGCCGGGTAATCGACAATGGTCCCGCCGAGGTCGGCCCACGTGCCGTAACCGCTGCCGTTCGCGATCGACTGCTTGGTCATGCTGACCCCGGTCCCGGCGTTGCGCTCGAACATCAGGATCCGCGAGTCCAGACCGGCCGGCGTGGTGACGAGTGCGGGCTCACCGACCCCCGCGTGTCCCCCGATCACGGCAGGCGTGGTGCTCCAGGCGGCGCCGGCCACGAGCTGGTAGCTGACGACCATCGCGGCGGTGCCGGCGCGGCGGTAGGCCACGTGGAGGCGCCCGTCCTGGGACAGAGCGACCGAGGGCGGGCTGGCCGGGGTCATCGACGGGACGGTGGTGTCGCGGGTGAAACCGCCGTTGGGGATGGACTGATACCAGCGCAGCAGCCGAGTCCTGGAACTGGCGAACAGCTCGATGCGGCCCAGTGGCGTGGTGATCGCGCTGAGGCCGTCCTGCACGTCGGTGCCGCCCTGGTTCTGCCACGCGCCCCAGCCGCCGTTGGCCGCGGTCTGGACGCGGCTGCTGACCCCGCCATTGCCGTTCTTGACGAACATCTGCATGCGGCCGTTGGCGTTGGAGGCGACAACGGGCAGACCGATCTGTTCCTGGACTTCCCAGTTCGTGTGGGGATTGCCAAGGTCGGTCCAGCCTCCTGTCCAGGCGCCGTTGGCCGCGATCTGGGACATGGTGACGATGTGGTGGTCGGTCATCCGTCTGGCGAAGATCGCCAAGCGGCCGTCGGCCTGTTTGCCCACGCTGATCGCGGGTGCCAAGGCGCCGCCCGCGCCGGCCAGCGTGTACGGGCCGTCCCACGCTCCGGCCGGGGTCTGCCCGTAGGTGGTCACCACACCGTTGCGGACCACGAAGATCTGGGGTCTGCCGTCAGCGTTCCGGCCTGCCCAATGGGTTCCCCTGGCCCAGCGGTAGTACATCCGCGTCGGCCACACGTTCGGGTCGAACGCGTGGTCGTACTGGATGTAGTGATCGATGATCGCGCTCTTGCGGGCGCTGATCGCGGTCGTCAGGTTCATGGGCGCGTCGGCGATGTTGTAGTCGCGGTAGTTCACCAGCAGAATCGGTAAGCCCGACGCCTCGGCGGCGTCCCCGGCCAACCGTCCCGCGGCCACGTGGTCGCCGTGGCCCGGGTCGTAGCGGCTGTCGACGATGGGGTCCTGGGCGCGGAGCACGTTGGGCTGGTAGTGGTTCATCAACCCCGCCAGTACGGCGATCACGTCAGCGCGCTCGTACGTGTACGACTCGCTCACCAGGCCGTTCTCAGGGATGATCGTGTGATCGACGAAGTCGTCCACGACGTTGAACCAGCCGATCTCGTTGTCCCGCATGTTCATGAACACCAGCTGGATCTGCGGATGGCTCGTGAGCGTGTATCGCTCGACCTGCCGATCCGCGATCGTCCAGGCGACCCCGGTCCACTCCTCCTGGGCGGCCGGATCCACATCCGGCGCTCCCGCCATCCGGGCGTAGGCGTCCAGCATGCCGCGCTGCCGGTTACGGGCCCGCTGCTCGTCGGTATCACCGTCGCCGGTGACCTGTCCCGCGGTGATGAAGACCGTCACGTTCGCCGCCCCCGACTGGATCGAGTCGTCGATGTCGGGGTTCATGAACAGGATGTCGTCGTCCTCATGCGCCACGATCTGCATGAACGCGCCGGGTGCGATGGCGGGCGTGGCGACGGCCACCCCGCCCATCGGCACCAGCACGACGAGCGTCGCGAGCACGGCTAACAGCCGCACCCAGAACGAGGTAGTTCCGCCTCCGCGCATGTTGTTCCCCCCACGCAGGCCGTACCGGACAAAAGGTTCTAGGGTCCAGGGTCGAATAGTGAATAGTTCTTGAGCCGAGAGCAAGGGGAAACTTGATAACAACTGCGTAACGCGCCCGAATTTCTCGAGAAGGTGACTCTGGCCTGGGAAGACGCAGTGGGGTTGCTGCGGAACCCGCCCTCCGGCTGCCTTCGAGGTGAACGAATGGGTGCGCCCGGCGCTCGCTTTTGCGATCGGGTGATCGGCGAGTATAAATTCACCATAAAATCCATGGGGAACGAATTTGGTAAAGGAGGGGAAATCCTTTCTGTTGTTCATTTAAATTTGACAGACGGTCAGAACTCGATAAATGCCCTGCGGGGCTCAATGGGGGAGTCGGACCGGTGTCGCGGTGTCGTGCGAGGTCATGCCGGTCTTCAGGTCGAGTTCCCGGATTCCGGCCTGGAGTATTACCGGGGTGCGACCACGGTCGCAGGCAGAGATCATCACGACGGTGCCGCCAGAGTGGAGATCGTTCCCACGGCCTCCACCAAAGGAAAGGCGTATGTCGTCAATCAACTACCACCGTTGAAGCTGGCGGTTTGCTCTCACGGTCCCGTCTGGGTTACTCCAGGTTCGCGAGTTCGCGCTCGAAGCGCCTGCGCAGCGCGTCCTTCTCCGGCTCCGGCAGCCAGCAGGCCTCCACCCCGGCCAGCGCCATCGCACGCAACCGCTCATCCGGTACGGCGAGCTGCTCGGAGAGGATCCGATACTCGGTCGCCAGCGACGTCGGGAACATCCCAGGGTCGTCGGAAGCCGGAATGACGTTGAGCCCGGCCTCCAGCATCGCCGCGATCGACGCCCGCCGCCACGGCCGCCACGAGCGCCGCGAGGTGGTCGAGATGACCGTGAATGGGATCTGCTCGTCCCTGACCCTGGCGACGACCTCGTCGTCCTGGAGGACGAAATAGCCATGGTCGATCCGGTCGCACCCGAGCACGTCGAGGCAGGTGACCGTGTTGACGGCGACGGGCGCGTGCTCGGAGGAGTGAGCGGTACGGCGGAGCCCGGCCGCACCGGCGAGCCGGAAGGCGGCCTCGAACCGCTCGGGCGGCCCGGCGGTCTCCAGGTTGTCCAGCCCGATCCCGGCCACGTAGTCGTGCGGGTTGTCCACCACCGTACGGATCCAGGAGAGCGCCTCCTCGCCCGACGTGCTCCGGTCGACGGCCGCGATGAGCCGGCCCGACATGCCGAAGTCGCGTTCGGCCATCCTGATGCCCTCGGCGTACGCCTCGACCACCGTGGCGTAGCCGAGCTTCTCCTGGTGTTCGGTCAGCGTGTCGAAGGACACCTCGAGATGCCTGGTCGCGCTGGTCCGATGGGCGTCCTCGAACGCCTCATAGGTGATCCTGGTGAGATCGTCGGCGTCGCGCAGGACCTGGAGAACCCACGAGGACACCTGGAACAGCGAGTAGGAGACCGCGGGCTCGTCCGCGCTCCTGCCCTGCGGGACCGGGATCCGGGTGTTCAGGTAGAGCGCCGGGTCCGGCGGGAGCGAGTTCACATCCGCGTAGATCCGCTCGGGGGTGTCGGGCAGGTCGAGCCCCTCCCGCCTGGCCAGCTCGGCGAAGGTCGAGGCGCGCACGGTGCCGATGAGGTGGCAGTGCAGATCGACCTTGGGCATCAGGTCGAGGTTCACTTGCCGGCCACCTCGCGGGTGAAGCGGTCGACCCAGGTGGTGCGGGTGTCGACGAGCTGGGCGGGGTCGAGGGTCTTGAACCCGGCGGCCACGGGGTCCTTCGCCGCCTCGCCCGTCACCTTGGCGACGTCGGCCGGGATCTCCGCCTTCGGGTTCGTGGGCAGGTCACCGACGGCCTTCGCCATGGCGCTCTGCGCCTCGGCCGACAGCATGTAGTCGATGAACTTCGCCGCTCCCTGCTGGTTGCGCGCGCCCTTGGGGATCATCGCCCGGTTGGTGGCCATGTAGCGGCCCTTGGCGGGAGCCGTCCAGGCGATCGGCTCGCCCGAGGTGACCAGCTTGGTGGCGAAGCCGCTCAGCGCGTCGGCGGCGACGATCTCGCCTTGGTTCAGCAGGTTCGTGACCTCGGTCGAGGAGGTGTAGAACTGCAGGACGTTCGGCGCCCACCCGGCCAGGGTCTTCAACGAGGTGTCGATGTCGTAGGGGCCCTTGCCGTACGACTCACCCACCCCCGAAATCATGAGTTGTCCGGCGGTCACCGAAATATCGGGAAGCGCGACCTTCCCCTTGTTCGCCGGGTCCGCGAACAGCGCCCAGTCGGCGGCCTGCTTCTGGTTCAGCTTGCCGGTGTTGTAGATGATCCCGTTGAGCTGGTGCGTGTACGCCGGCCCCTCGAAGGCGCCCTCGGTCGCGAACGGCGCCAGCTCCTTGATGTTGGGCACGTCCACCTTCTGGAAGAGGCCGTCCTTCTGCCCGAGCGCGGCGAAGTAGTCGGAGATCAGCACCACGTCCGCCTCCGGCTTGCCCTTGGCGAGCCGTAGCTTCGACAGCCGGTCGGAGTTGGACCCGGTGTCCAGCTCGACCTTGATCCCCGTCTGCTTGGTGAACGGAGCGACGACCGCCTGCTCGAACTCCTTCACCCCGAAGGGGAAGGTGCTGACGACGATGGTGTTCTGATCGGCCTGCTTCTCGGCGGAGCCGGAGCCGGCACATCCGGCTGCGGCGAGCAGCGTCAGGGCAGCGGCCAGTACGGCACGGCGCGTTGGCATGGAGTTCCTTCTTTCAGCGGGGGAGTGAGACCAGGTGGTCGTCCGGCGCGATCACCGTGACGCTCGATCCGGGCGTCAGGGGCGCGTCGTTGCGTACGTCGGCACGCAGCCTGACGGTCGCGCCCGACGGGTCGACCACGTCGAGCGAGACCAGCAGGTCGACGCCGCGGAAGGCCACGTCGACCACCTTCGCGTCGAGGCCCTGACCTTGCTCGGCGATGCGCAGATGCTCGGGCCGGATGGTCAGCGGGGTGCCGTCGGCCGCGGTGAGGAAGTTCTCGTAGCCGAGGAACTCGGCGACGAAGCGGTCGGCCGGACGGGGGAAGACCTGCTGCGGAGAGCCCTGCTGCACGATCCTGCCCTCGTTCATGATGACCATCTCGTCGGACATCTCCAGCGCCTCGTCCTGGTCATGGGTGACGAGGATGACGGTCAGCCTGGTCTCCGCCTGGATGCGCCTGATCTCGGCCCGCATCTGGACGCGCAGCCGGGCGTCGAGGTTGGACAGCGGCTCGTCGAGCAGCAGGAGCTTGGGCCTGATCGCGATCGCCCTGGCCAGCGCCACCCGCTGCTGCTGACCGCCGGACAGCTTCTTCGGCTTGCGGTCGGCCAGGTGCGCGAGCCCGACGAGCTCGAGCGTCTCCATGACCCGCGCCCGTCGTTCCGCGGACGGAACCTTGCGCAGTTTGAGCCCGTAACCGACGTTGTCGGCCACCGTCATGTGCGGGAACAGCGCGTACGACTGGAAGACCATCCCCAGATGCCGCTTCTCCGGCGGCGTGCGCGTGCTGTCGACCCCGTCGATGCGGATCGTCCCCGACGTGGGTGCCGAGTAGCCCGCGATCATCCGGAGCGTGGTGGTCTTGCCGCAGCCACTCGGGCCCAGCAGCGTGGTCAGCTGCCCTGACGGCACGACGAGGTCGATCTCATCGACGGCGGTGAAGGAGCCGAACCTCTGGGTGACTCCGATCAGCTCGGCGGCGGCGGTCATTGGTTGATCCCTCCGAAGATCTTGGCGAATCCGACCGTGCGCTCGGCGATCACCGCGATGACCACGGTGGCGGCCAGGACGAGGGTGGACGCGGCGGCGACCATCGGGTCGTAGGACTGCTGGACGTAGTCGAGCATCGTCACCGGCAACGTACGGAAGTCGCGTCCCTGCAGCAGGAGCGACAGCGGCACGTTGTTGAAGGACGTGACCATGCTGAGCAACCCGGCGGAGAAGATTCCCGGCCGCAGGATGGGCAGCGTCACGTTGAAGAACGCGCGCAGCGGCGAGGCGCCGAGCCCCCGGGCGGCCTCCTCCAGCGCGGGGTCGGCCAGCGCGAGCGAGGCTCCGGTCACGCGTACCGCGTAGGGCAGCATCAGCGCCGTGTGCCCGACCAGCAGGGTGCTGAAGTTGTCCAGGTCCAGGCCGACCATCAGCTGCTGGAACAGGGCGAGGCCGACGACCAGCTCAGGGACGATGAGCGGCGACAGGAACAACCCCTCGACCAGGCTCTTACCAGGCAGCTTTCCCCGGTGGACGGCGAGGGTGACAGGCACGCCGACCAGCAGCGCGAGCGCGGTGGCGACTACGGCGAGCTCCAGGCTGGAGATCGCGGCCCCGATGAACGGCTCGTAGCCGAGCGCCTCGTCGAACCAGCGCAGCGAGAACCCGTCGGGCGGGAACCTCAGGGTGCTGCCCGAGGTGAAGGCGGTGGCGACCACGAAGATGATCGGCACGATCATGATGACGTAGCCGATGACCGCGAGCGCCGCCGTGATCGGCCGCTTCATGAGGTGGCCCCCTTCCGCCCGATCAGCGAGGACAGCCCGGAGACCAGGAAGACCAGGACCGTCATGATGAGCGCCGTCGCCGAGGCGGTGGCCCAGTCGACCGTGGTGCTGGCGTAGTTGAACAGCTGCGTGGACAGCATCCGCTGGCTGGATCCGCCCAGCAGGTAGGGCGTGGTGTAGGCGGTGACGGACCCCGCGAAGACCAGGGTGGCGGCCACCACGATGCCCGGCATGGTCAGCGGGATGACGACGCTCCACATCGTACGGATTCTGCCCCCGCCGAGCCCGCGCGAGGCGTCGTCCAGGCCGGGATCGACCTGGGCGACGGCCGAGTAGCAGGAGATGATCGCCAGCGGCAGGAACAGCTGGGTGAGGCCGAGGATGATCGCCAGCTTGGTGTAGAGCAGCTGCGGCGCCACCTCGACGATGCCTAGCTGGACGAGCAGCTGGCCGAGGGCCCCCTTGGAGCCGAGGATCACCAGCCAGCCGAAGGTCCGCACCACGTTGCTCAGCATCAATGGGAAGATCGCCACTGCCAGGAAGACGCCGCTCCAGCGTGACGGGGAGCGGGCGAGCCAGTACGCGATGGGGAAGCCGAGGACGACGCAGATGATCGTGACAGCCAGCGCCAGCCCGACCGTGCGCCCGATCACCGCCAGGTCGTAGGGATCCGTGAGCATCTCGCCCAGGCGCGCGAAGATCTCACCGGTCGCCACGTCCGGCGGCGCGAAGAGCATCGCAGCGGAGGGGATGAGGAAGCCTGCGACGAGAAGGACGAGACCAGGCACCAGTAGAAAGGCCGATGTGCGGGAGATGTCGGCGTCCTTTCTCAGTGGCGTACGCTTACCTGGAACCGGTTGCGGAACCGGTTCCAAGAGCCTGACCATAAGTTATGAGCGGCCTCGCGCACAAACCCCCGTGTGAAATCCGTGTGACGAATCTTCGTGAAGAATCAAGGAGGATGGGTGCCGACACTCGCGGACGTCGCCGCGCTGGCCGGGGTTTCGAAGGCGACGGCCTCCCGCGCGCTGGGCCGGCCGGACCAGGCCGCCCCGGAAACGGTGGCCCGCGTCCGTGCCGCCGCTGAGCAGCTCGGATTCGTCCCCAACCGGGCAGCCACCCAGCTGGCCCGCGGAAGGACCGGGGTGGTCGCCGTCGTGGTGCCCACGCTCGACAATACCTTCTTCACCCCGATCATCGGCGGCGCCCAGGCGCGCGCGGCCGACTCGGGGATGCAGCTGACCATCTCGGTGCACTCTCTGGAGCACGCGGCCCAGATCGCCGCGGTCGAGCAGCTCGCGCACCAGGTCGACGGCTTTCTGCTCACCGCGCCCCGAGGTTCGGACGAGATCGTCCGCGCCGCCGCGTCGTTCAAGCCGACCGTGCTCATCGACCGCGAGATCGAGGGCATGACCTCGGCGGTCGCCGACACGGCCACCGCCTTCGGCGCGCTCGTCACCTGGTTCGTCGAGAAGGGCCACGAGCGCATCGTCTACATCGGCGGTCCGGCGGGCTCCTGGCAGGATCGCCAGCGCCAGGCGGCCATCCGCGCCGCGACCGAGTCGAGCGGCGCGACGCTGACCATGCTCGGCCCGTACCCCTCGACGTTCGCCGCCGGAGTGGGGACGGCGGAGGCCGTGATCGCCGCCCGCGCCACCGCCGTGGTCCCCTATGCGACCTCGATCGGCCTCGGCCTCATGTTCGCCCTGCTCAGCCGCGGCATCCGCGATGTCGTGGTCAGCTCGGAACGCATGATCGTCGAGAGCCTCGGCCTGGACGACGTCCCCTCGATCGACGTGGACGGCGAGAAGCTCGGCGAGGTGGCCATGGACCAGCTCATGACCCTCCTCGGCGAGCGCAAGGAGCCACCACCCACCAGACGCCGCCTGACGGTCCCGATCAGCTAGTACAGGCAGCGTTGAGGGTGAAGCCGCGTGGGCGGACAGCAGCGAGCCGGACGAGGTCGCCCGCACCCAGCTTGGTCATGATCTGGATGCCGTAGTACGGCGGGAACGGCGTGTTGGCCGGCGGCTCGCAGGTCCCCGCTGGGACCACGCCGCCGTCGTTGTAGTCGGTGGCGCCCTGGATGGCTCACCGAGATGGCCGCGGCCGCCACCGAGCCGGCCCTCGCCTTACGACGCTGAACCCTTAAAGGAAATCCGTGACTCAAAGAGGTGATCTCCAGCGCCACGATCGGCTTGAGGTTCTTACAGGGTGCGAACGTCAGCCCCCGCCTCCTTCGGCGGACCGGTTCCGATGATTACTGTCGGTCAGGTGAAGGTGATGGTCACCGGTTCGGCCGGTTTCATTGGAAGTCATGTGGTCGCCTCGTTCGAGGCGGCCGGGCATGACGTGTCGGGACTCGATCTGCGCGACGGGGCTGATCTTCGCGACCCGGACACCCTGGATCTGCTGCTGCCCGGTGTGGATCTGGTCGTGCACCAGGCGGCCAAGGTCGGGCTCGGCGTGGACGTGGCCGACCTGCCGGACTACGCCTCGGTCAACGTGTACGGCACCGCCGTGCTGCTGGCCGCGATGGCCAGGCATCACGTCGGACGGCTGGTGCTGGCCTCCTCGATGGTGGTCTACGGCGAGGGTGCCTACGACTGCGCCGAACACGGCCGGGTCAGGCCCGGCCCGCGCTCGACGGCGGACCTGGAGCGGGGGCGGTTCGACCCGTCCTGTCCCGTCTGCGGTGAGGTGGTGCGCTCGGCCGTGATCGGGGAGGACGCACCGATGGACCCGCGCAACGCCTACGCCACGACCAAGCTGGCCCAGGAACACCTGGCCGCGAACTGGGCGAGAGAGACCGGCGGGAGCGTGGTGGCGCTGAGATATCACAACGTGTACGGGCCGCGGATGCCGCGCGACACCCCCTACGCCGGGGTCGCCGCCATCTTCAGGTCGGCGCTGGAAGCCGGACGGGCGCCCCGGGTATTCGAGGACGGCCGTCAGATGCGCGATTTCGTGCACGTGCGCGACGTGGCGCGGGCGAACCTGGCGGCCGCCGAGGCCGAACCGGCCGCGGGCGGCCTGGTCGCGTACAACATCGCCAGCGGTGTCCCACACTCCGTCGGGCAGATGGCCGCCGCCCTCGCGGCGGAGTGCGGTGGCCCCGAGCCCGTCGTCACCGGCGAATACCGGCTGGGCGACGTCCGGCACATCGTCGCCGCGCCCGGCCGGGCCCGCGCCGAGCTCGGTTTCGAGGCCGAGATCGGCTTCGAGACCGGCATGAAGGAGTTCGCCACCGCCGCTCTGGGGACGCCATGACCCGCTCTGAGGACGCCACGACAACGACCATCGATGTAGTGCTGCCCTGCCTGAACGAGGAAGCCGCCCTCGCCTGGGTGCTTGAACGGATGCCGCCGGGCTACCGCCCGATCGTGGCCGACAACGGCTCCACCGACTCCTCGGCGAAGATCGCCGCGGAGCTGGGCGCCCTGGTGGTGAGCGAGCCGCGGCGCGGGTTCGGGGCGGCCTGCCATGCGGGGCTGCTGGCCGCCACGTCCGAGCTGGTGTGCTTCATGGACGCCGACGCCTCCCTCGATCCGCGGCAGCTGCCCGAAGTCGTCGCCCCGGTCCTGGGCGGGAAGAGCGATCTGGTGCTCGGCAGGAGGGTGCGCCGGCCTGGCGCGTCGTGGCCATTGCACGCCAGGCTGGGCAACGCGGTGCTGGCCGCGAAGCTGCGCCGCCGTACCGGTGCGGCCCTGCACGACCTGGGGCCGATGCGGGCCTGCCGCCGGGCCGAACTCCTCGCGCTCGGGCTGCGGGACCGCAGGTTCGGCTACCCGCTGGAGATGGTGCTGCGGGCGGCGGGCGCCGGGTGGCGGATCGCCGAGGTCGACATCGACTACCTGGCCCGTCGCGGGCGGTCGAAGGTCACTGGGACCGTTCGCGGGACCGTTCGGGCGATCTCCGATATGCGAGCCGTCCTGCGAGACGGATGACGGCGGCGACGAGCCCGGTCCCGGCCAGGACGATCAGCAGGTTGAGCGCGTAGTCGTGCGGCAGGATCGACGGGTTGTCCGCCCGCCTGCCCAGCGCCAAGACCGTCGGCAGAGTCGCGAGCGTCACCAGCCCCGCCACGATCAGCCATGCCCTCAGCGCCGCGCCGGCCCTGGCCACGAGTACGCCGGCGAGCAGCACCGCGGGCACCAGCACGGCGTCGTGCGCGATCAGGACGCCGCCGAACCACAACGCCCAGCCGGGCGGGTCGCTGTCCATGAGCAGCCCGGCGAAGCCGAGCGCCACCAGGGCGCCGCCGAAAGCGTAGCCGAGCCACCTCATGACACCCTCACCTTCGTGACCCATTTGGTCTGCATGACTCCGGGCCGGTTCGGCGCGATCAGCCGGACCGGGTAGCCGTGGTCGGCGTCCAGGGTCCGGCCGTTGATCTTCAGTGCGAGCAGGGTCAGCGGATCGTTCCAGTGCGGTGGCCGGATCTCGCTGCCGCGGTAGTAGCCGCTCTGTTCGAGTGACTCGACCGTCAGGAACGCCTCGGGGGAGCCCCCTGCCTGGGCGATCAGGTCGCGCAGCCGGATTCCGGTCCATTCGCACTCCACGCTCCAGCCCTCCACGCACGAGATGGGCAGGCTGACCGTGTGCTGCGGCAGTCGTACCAGATCGGCGTAGGTGAGGGAGAGCGGCGTGCGGACGGCGCCCGTCACGACCAGCCGGTAGCCCGGGTCGCCGATAATGCCGGCGATGCCGGCGGCGAGCGCGGACCTGTTCACGGGCACACCCTGGGAGCCGATGCGCGGGTTGCGCGGCGCCAGTACGGCCAGCCGTCCCAGCGGGGCGACGGTCTCGCCCGCGGTGACCAGGGCGGCCACGCCGCAGGCGGCGGCGATCGTGTACAGGAAGCGACGGCGGTCAGGGTCCTGAACCCTGGTCCACAGGTGCCGCCGGAGCTTGGCCCACTCGTTGACGATGTGGACGACGAGCGCGCCGTAGACGATGAAAGCCGTCCAGTAGTGCGCCTGGATGAATCCGAACGGCCAGGCGTAGTCGTAGGCGATGTTCATCAGCCCGGTGACGAGCTGGAACAGCGCCCCAGCCACGAGCAGCAGGACGAACAGCCGCTCGGCCGCGTGGCCCGCCGAGCGCAGCGGCGGCCACTGCCACAACTTCGGGTAGACGGCCCACAGTTTCGCCAGGAGCAGCGGCACCGTGGCGATGCCGCCGATGACGTGCAGGCCCTGCGTGACGCGGTACAGGTTGACCGGCCGCGACGGCCACAGCAGCCAGGCGGGGGGATGCTGGGTGAAGTGGCTGAACAGCCCCGTCGCGAAGGCGAGCGTGAAGCTGATCCCCAGCCACATGCCCAGCCTGGCCGACACCTGCTCCGACCTCAGGCGGCTGGTGAACCTGGCCGAGAGCGTCTGGATGAACATCATCGTGCTCCTGCCTCCTCGAGGGTGCCGGCCGCACGCCTCTGCCGTACGGCCCAGCCCACGACGACCCCCACCGTGGCCAGGGCATAGGCCAGGGTGGACGGGCCGAACAGGTAGGCGACCGCGCCGGCCAGCGCCACGCCCAGCCACTCCCATCGCCCGTCCATGGCGGCCAGCGCGACGACCAGGAGCGCGTACCAGGAGTAGGCCGGGGTGAGCAGCAGCAGGAGCGATCCGCTGACCACCAGCGCTCCCGCCCACGGGCGGTCCGGGTCGCCATGGCGTAGCACCAGCCAGATCACCAGCCCCAGGACGGCGATGGCGGCGAACGGCGTCCAAGAATCCGGCATGACCAGCCGCAACACCCCGTAGCGCGCTCTCGCCGACGGCGCCTCGTAGCCTTCCTCCTGGAGGTAGCCGAACAGGTAGCCCAGCACGGAAGCCCGCGAGGCGAGCACGTACGGCAGGTAGGCCAGCACGACGACGGCCCCGGCGGGCAGCACGACGGCCAGGACACGCCGCCAGGCGACCCCGTCGCGCAACACCCCGGACAGCGCGCCGGGAAGCGTGACGGCCGGCAGCAGTTTGGCCGCGATCCCGGCGCCGAGCAGCGCTCCTCTGCCCCGGACCACGCAGAAGGCGAGCACCACCAGCAGCACGCCCAGCATGTCGATGTGCGCGTTGTTGACCGCCTCCGCGGGCACGGCCGGGCACCACGCCCAGCACGCCGCCTGCCTGACGCCGATCCATCGCAGCAGTGCCAGCAGCACCGCGATCGCCATCAGCGCGCCACCCACCTGGTACGGCTTGTTCCGCGCCCCATCCGGCGACAACCAGTGCACCAGCCGGAAATAGCCCTCGGCCAGCGGCGGGTAGATGGTGTGCACGAGCGGCCTGTTGATACGCGTGCAGGCCCCCTCCGCCACGTGGGCGAGGTCGGGCCCCGTGCAGTCATCAGGGAAGAGCCAGTCATCGCGCAGCGGGCCGAGCGCCGGATCGGCGGGCGCGTAGTCGTACGGTGAGTGCCCGGCTGCCTGCACCCGGCCGTCCCACGCGTACCGGAAGGAGTCGGTGCTCGTACTCGGCGGCGCGATCAGGCCGGTGGCGGTCACCACGATCCCGCCCGCCACGACCAGCACGGTCAGCTCCCGCTTCGGCACCTTGCGCGCCCACCAGAAGGCGGCCGCGAACAACCCCCATGCCAGCAGGTACCAGCCGAGCAGGCCGGGCCTGCCCAACGCCATCCGGATCAGGACGAGCACCAGGGCGACAAGCGTCGCGCCGGCGAACACCGTGTATCTGCTCACGAACCGAGCGTGTCACCCTCGGCCTGTTTTGGACCGTCGCCACGGCCACCCGTAACAACCCCGTAAGGGACAGCGTAAGAGACGGCCACCCGTAACAATCCCGTAAGGGTCGCCCCAGGTCACCGGCCCTACTGTCGGACCATGAAGATCACTCCAGGGGCGGCGCAGCTCGTGGTCATCGCCAAGGAACCCGTCGCGGGCCGGGTCAAGACCCGCCTGACGCCACCGTTCACGCCGAACCAGGCGGCCCGCCTGGCCGAGGCCTCGCTGGAAGACAGCCTGACCACCGTGGCACGGGCGCCCGCCACCCAACGCGTCCTGGCCCTGGACGGACTGCCCGGCAGCTGGCTGCCCGACGGCTTCGTGGTCATCCCGCAGCGCGGGAACGGCCTGGACGAGCGCCTGGCCGCCGCCTTCGCCGATACCTACCGGCTGCGCCCCGAGCCGGTCGTGCTCATCGGCATGGACACCCCGCAGGTCAGCCCCGCCCTGCTGGACGCGGCCACCAGCGCCCTGGTCGAGCACGACGCGGTCTACGGCCCGGCGGCCGACGGCGGCTTCTGGCTGCTCGGCCTGCGGCGGCCCGATCCGCGCCTGCTCCTCGGGGTGCCCATGTCCCAGCCGTACACCGGCCGCGCCCAGCTCGACCGGCTCGCCGAAGCCGGCCTGAGCGTCCGGCACCTGCCCGAGCTGACCGACATCGACACCGCGGCCGACGCCTTCCACGTCGCCGCCGAAGCTCCAGGCTCCCGCTTCGCGGCGACACTGGCCGAGGTGGCGCCGTCGGCCCGGCTGACACCGCTGGCTGAGGTCCAGCTGACTCCGCCGGCCAGGGTTGGACCGCCGGCCGAGGCGGGTGCGCGCCGATGATGGGCGAGATCTACGCCGAGGCACTGTCCGGCGCCACCGTCGAGGTCGAGCACGCCGACGGGACATGTCGCCCGCTGAACGTGGCCAGCTGGTTCGAGCCGATCGACGGGGACGAGGCGATGCTGAGCCGGTGCACGGGCCCCACACTCGACATCGGATCGGGCCCCGGCCGGCTGACCGTCGCGTTGAGCCATCGGGGCGTACACGCTCTCGGCATCGACATCGCGCCGCGCGCCGTACACCTGACCCGGCGAGCGGGCGGCTACGCGCTGCTCCGGAGCGTCTTCGACGTGATCCCCAGGACCGGAAGCTGGCAGACCGCGTTGCTCGCCGACGGCAACATCGGCATCGGCGGACATCCACGTGTCCTGCTGCGCCGGGTGCGCGAGCTGGTACGGCCGGGCGGCGAGGTCGTCACCGAGGTCGAACCGCCGGGCGTGACCAGCCGGGTCGACCGCGTCCGCCTGCGCCGTGCCGATATCGCGGGCGACTGGTTCGCCTGGGCCGTGGTGTCGGCCGACGACATCGGCCGGCTCGCCGAATCCAGCGGCTTCGACCTCGCCGAGAGCTGGCAGGAGCAGGGCCGCTGGTTCGCGGCCCTGCACCCAGCACGCCCACTGGGGTGACCAGCTGAACCGATCGGCACCTGCGGTGTCGGGGCGATCCACGCGTGCGGGCTGTCAGGCTCGGCGGGCGTGGGAGGCGAGCCGGTCGGCGAGCGCGACGACGAGGTCGCGTAGTTCGTCGGGACGCTCGATGACGAACGGCCGGTCGAGCGCGGCGAGCAGCGCGGGCAACCAGTCGAGCCGTTCGGCCCGTAGCTCGATGCGCAGCCAACGCTCGGCCGCCGGATCCTGGCCCGTGGTGGGGGAGGTCTCCGCCACGCGCGCGAGGCTCGCGGGCAGGTGAACACGGATCTGCTCGACCGTCCCGTATATCCGCAAGGTCACCTCGTACCGGTAGGAGGCGGTGGCGAACCCGGACAAGACACGCTGCGCCGGGTCCGGTCCGGCGGGTACTTCGAAGGAGCCGGGCAGGGTTCTGGCGTCCGTGATGCGGTCGAGGCGGAAGGTCCGGTTCTCGTCGATCGAGGGGTCCGCGCCGGTGACGTACCAGCGGCCCGAGTGGTTGACGATCCCGTACGGGTGCAGCGTGCGGTCGCTGCGCCGGCCGTCCCGATCGGTGTACCTGATCGAGACGGGACGGCGGTGGCGTACCGCGTCGGCGATGGTGAGCAGGGTTCCGGCGTCCGGGGTGGCCGGCTCGCCGGCCGGCTTGGTGAAGGCGAGGGATTCCAGGACCGTGTCGAGCCCGCGGGTGAGGCGTTCGGGAAGCACCCGCCGGATCTTGGCCGCCGCCGTCTCGCTCGCGGTGCCGGTCGCCGTCGCCAACCCCGTACGCCGGCCGGCGACCAGGCCGAGCAGCACGGCCAGCGCCTCGTCGTCGTCGAGCATGAGCGGCGGCAGCCGGTAGCCGCGGCCGAGACGGTAGCCGCCGTAGCGGCCTCGCACCGCCTCGACGGGTACGCCGAGGTCGACGAGCTGGTCGACGTACCGCCGCACGGTGCGGCCGTCGACGCCGAGCCGGTCGGCCAGTTCGGCCATCGTCCGGGTGCCGCCCGACTGCAGCAGTTCCAGAAGGGTGAGCACGCGGCCGGTAGGACGGGACATGGGTCCGAGCCTACGGCTGATACTGGACCGATTCTGTCCAGTATTGCCCCTAACGTACGAAGCGCCAAGGCTTAACAATTCTGGAGGAACGCCATGAACTTCGTTTCGCTCCGCATCATCACCGGTGATGTCGCTCGCCTCGTCGAGTTCTACGAGAAGGTCACCGGGGTGCCGGCGGTCTGGTCCACGGAGGACTTCGCCGAGCTCAAGACCTCCCGCGCCACGCTGGCGATCGCCGGCACCCGCACGGTTCCGCTGTTCGCACCCGGGTCCGCCCGGCTGGCCGACAACCACAGCGTGATCATCGAGTTCCTGGTCGACGACGTGGACCGGGTGCATCAGAACCTGACCGGCTTCGTCACCGACGTCGTCACCGAGCCCACCACGATGCCCTGGGGCAACCGGTCGCTGCTGTTCCGCGACCCCGACGGCAACCTCGTCAACTTCTTCACCCCGGTCACCGCCGCCGCCGTCGCCAGGTTGGGTCATCACATGGCGTAGGCCTTGGTGACAGAGATCCTGGTGTCGCCGAGGAACAGCCAGTCCGGTGGGGCGATGAAGCCGGGAAGCGTGGACATCTCGCTGGGATTCCGGCTCACATCGGTGACCCGCAGCCGGATCTTGTCCCCGGGCGCCTGTACGGTCAGGGACGCCTCGACTCCCGCCGGTCCCGGGGCGTGGAAGACGAAGCCCGCCGGATCGGTCGTTATGGAGCGGCCCTCGACGGTCAGCGAACGCAGCGTCGCGGTGCCCCCGTCCACCCGCAGGCCGATCGTGTCCGCTCCGCGCTCGGAGTGGATCCGGACGCGCAGGGTTCGCACGCCCTGCTGGGTCGTGTCCGCGAGCACCCGCAGCGAGGGCGCCGGCAGCGCGGCGGCCTTCGCCGGGCTGAGGAGCTTGGACCCGCCCCACAGCTCCGCGAGCGGCCGGCCGGTCGCGACGGTCCCGCCATAGCGGCGGGCCCACTGGTCGGGCGCTTTCGAGGTCAGCCAGACGGCCTTGCCGGTGTCCGTGTCGAGGCCGTACGCCAGGCTGGTTCGCCGCGGGTGCTCCTTGTCGATCGGCTCGACCAGCAGCCCCGCCGCCACCAGGGCGATGGAGACGACCAGCGCGGTCAGCGGGATCAGCGGGGACCGCCTGCGCGGCCAGACCACCTCGATCAGCGGCAGCAGGAGGCCGCCGAACAGGATCATCAGCGGCATGGGGGCGTAGCCCGCGTACTGCAGGCCGGTCGCCAGGGTGTTCCACGCGCTGGGCAGCAGGATCAGGGCGCCCGGTACGAGAGCGGCGGCGAGAACGAGGACGCGCCACCGCGGCGGGCAGCGGAGTGCGGCCAGCCCGCCCAGCGCCGCCCCCAAGGCGGGCCACGCGGCGAGGTGCGAGGCGCCGGGCGACACGATGCCGAGTCCGAGACCGATCAGGGCCGCCCAGGTCAGCATGCCCAGCGCCAGCTCGGCGGGGCCGACGCGACGGCGCAGCAGCGCGTACCACGCGATGAGGATCGTGCCCGCGAGCATCAGCACGGCGAGCCACAACAGCTCCGGGCGATACGGCGTCGTGGTGGCGGTTCCGCTGAGTTCGGGGCGGATCGCCTTGAGCAGGTCCC
Organism: Nonomuraea aurantiaca; assembly: GCF_020215705.1. Taxonomy (GTDB): domain Bacteria; phylum Actinomycetota; class Actinomycetes; order Streptosporangiales; family Streptosporangiaceae; genus Nonomuraea; species Nonomuraea aurantiaca. Next base: position 19,133 of record NZ_JAIWNB010000042.1, read on the forward strand.
AGAAGAAGACACCGACGCCCACCCCGAGCGCGATCGGGATCAGGGCGAGCGCGGTGCCGAGGAGCGTGCGCCGCAACGTGACCACGCCCCGGCGGCGGGCCAGGAAGATCAGTGCCAGCGCCGCCAGCAGGGCGACGCCGCCCAGCACGGAGGCCGCCCAGGTCGGATAGCGAACCAGCAGGCCGGGCGGGACGTTGAAGTAGACCAGGTCGTTCCCGGTGGTCAGCCGCGCCAGGTCGGTGCCGCCGAACGCGCGCACGAGCGCCAGCGTGTTGTCGCCCATCTGCTGCAGCGCCGCGAGATCGACGTGCGCGGGGTCGTCGAGCACGCTGTGGTACAGGGTCCCCGCGTTGGCGTAGGCGGAGTCCAGCACGGCCATCCCGCCGGGTTTGAAGGCGGTGAAGTCGGTGTCGTTGTTGAGCAGTTTCATGAGCTCGGAGTACACGGAGTCGGCCACGGGCATGGGCGCCGCCGATCCGAACATGGAGATCAGGCCGGAGTTCGACTCCGTGCTCCGGAACATCAGCACCGGCCCCTTGGCCCCGCGCGCCTCGTTGTTGAGCACCACGCTCCGCCCCCGTGCGAGCGGGTGGGCTTTGACGAACGCCTCCGAACCCAGGAGGCCGGCCTCCTCGGCGTCGGTGATGAGGAACACGACGTCGTTGCGCAGCCGGGTGCCGTCCGCGATCAGTGCCCTGGCCGTCTCGATCGCGCTCGCGGTACCGGCCCCGTCGTCGTTCGCGCCCGGTCCCTCGGGGACCGAGTCGTAGTGAGCGGTGACGAAGACCCGGCCTGTGGGAGCGGTCCCGGGTATCACGGTGACGATGTTGAAGACGCGCCCGGCGGTGATCGGGTCGCCCCGCTCGTCGATGGGTGAGACGCCCACCGCCTCCTGCACCTCGGGCCGCAGGCCCAGCCGCCGCAACTCGCCGACCAGGTAGTCGCGGACCCGGGTGTGCTCGGCCGTGCCGACGGGGTGGGGTTTGACGGCGAAGCGCTCGACCTGGGTGAAGGCCCGCTGCGCGCTGAACTCCCGGTCGGGGGCGGTGGCCGGGCTCACGGCGGTGGGGGTGGTGTCCCAGATCGCGCCGACGGCGATCAGCAGGAGCACGCCCAGGGCCAGAAGTCCGGCAGCGAGTGAGCGCCGTCTCGATACGTGCTCGTCCGCCTGCTCGTCCGCGGCCACTGATGTCATCGGTCACTCCTTGTCGCGTCGGTCATGGCAACGGGGGTCACCGCGACGGAGTATTGCAGAAGAAATGCTGCAGCGAAAATTCTGCAATGTGGGGACGAGGGGTTGTAGGCTCACAACGTGGCGAACAGACCGTCGATCCGGCAGCTCAGTGATCCAGGTGCGCACAAGGCGCTCGGCCATCCGCTGCGACAGCGGATCCTGCGGCATCTCGGCATCCACGGCCCGGCCACGTCCACCACGCTCGGCCGGGCGCTCGGTGAGAACACCGGGACGCTCAGCTATCACCTGCGCCAGCTTGAGCGCAACGGGTTCATCGAGGAGATCCCGGAGCGGTCGAACGGAAAGGAGCGCTGGTGGCGGCAGATCAGCGCCGACCTGAGGTGGCCCCCGCCGGGTGAGATGGACGAGGAGTCGCAGAAGCTCCTCGACGAGATCACCGAGTTCAAGGTCGACCAGGAGCTGGAACTCGCCCGGCGCTTCTTCAGGGACCATCGGCGCTATGGCGAGTGGGCGAGGGCGTCCCGCGGGCTCACTCACCTGACCCGGGAGGAACTCGACGAGTTCTTCGAGGCGTACATGGAACTGCTGTCCAGATTCGGCCGCGCGCAGGAGGACGCGTCGCCGGGAGCGCGGCCGGTGTTCCTGAGATTCTTCACGATGCCCGCCTCCGAGGACCCGCCGTCCTGACAGCCGGTCTCGGAAGCATGGGCGCCCCCAAACGCCGAAGACCGTACGGTCAGCGCGGGGTGGCGGGCCCGACCGAACCTCGGACCACGATGTGGGTGCCCAGGACGACGTGCTGGGGTTGCCGGCGGTCGAGCGCGAGCCTGACCGCGGTCCTGCCCAGCTCCTCGGTGGGGATGCGGACAGTGGTGAGGCCGGGGGAGAGGTCGGCGGCGAACGGGATGTCGTCGTAGCCGGCCAGCGACACGTCTTCGGGCACGCGTAGTCCGGCCTCGCGCAGTGCGGCTAGCACGCCGATGGCGACCATGTCGGTGGCGGCGAAGACGGCGGTGAACCGGGCGCCGAGGGTGATCAGCCGGCGGGCGGCGGTGTGCCCGTCGGCGCGGCCGAAGCCGGCCGGGACGATCAGGTCCGGGTCGTAGGGCACCCCGAACGACTCGTGGGCCCGGACGAATCCGCGCACCCGGTCGAGCTTGGTCGTGCTCGCCTGGCCGGGATGGTCGGCGCCGATCAGGGCGATATTCCGGTGTCCCTGCGAGAGCAGGTGGCTGGTCATGGCGTAGGCGCCGCCCTCGTTGTCGTACTCGACCACGGTGGTGGGCACGTCGTCGCCCAGCGGCGGCCGTCCGCACAGCACGAGCCGGGAGCCGGCCTTGTCCAGGGCGTGGGCGAAGTGGGACATGCGTTCGCGGTAGGCGTCGTCCAGCGCGCCGCCGCCGACCAGGATGACCGCGTCGGCGCGCTGCTCGCGCATGGCCTCGACCACGGCCAGCTCCCGGGCGGGGTCGCCGTTCGTGGCGCACACCATGCACAGGCGGCCCTCGGCGGTGGCCTGCTGCTCCACGCCCTTGGCGACGTAGGCGAAGGACGGGCCGGTGACGTCGTCCAGCACGAACGCCACCATCTTGGTGCTGGCCCCGGACAGGGCGCGGGCGTGCACGTTGAGCACGTAGTCCAGCTCTCGCATGGCCCGCAGCACCCGTGTCCTGGTGGACTGGGCGACCGGGTAGTCCCCCTTGATCACCCGGGACACCGTGGAGGGGGAGACCCCGGCCCGGGCGGCCACGTCGCGGACGGTGGCCCGATCGGCGTTCATCAAGCCACCCGGTCCAGGTCGTCAGCGGTGACCCGGTGCGTCAGAGGCTGTCCCGCGGTCAGGCGTTCGAGCTCGTCCAGGACCAAGGTCCCCATCCGGGCCACCTCGTTGCCGTGCGAGCCGGCGATGTGGGGAGTGAGAAAGGCGTTGGGCAGGTCGAACAGGGGCGAGCCGGGCGGCAGCGGCTCGGGCTCGGTGACGTCGAGGATCGCCGACAGCCGCCCGGACTTCAGCTCGGCGACCAGCGCGTCGGTGTCGACCAGCGATCCACGGGCGGTGTTGATCAGCACCGCGCCGTCCGGCATCAGGGCCAGCCGGGTGCGATCCAGCATGTGCCGGGTCTCGGGGGTGGCGGGCGCGTGCAGGCTGACGATGTCGCTGCGGCGCAGCACCTCTTCGAGCGAGGCTCGCCGCACTCCTGGGACCCGGGTGTACGGGTCGTACAGGCACAGATCCAGATCGTACGGCGCCAGCAGCTCGATCACCCGGCGCCCGATTTGCGAGGCGCCCACGATGCCGACCCGGCGGCCGTTGTTGCCGACCAGCGGCTCGATCTTGGCCAGGGTGAAGCCGCGTTCGCGCCGGTAGCGCTCGCCCAGAGCGAAGACCCCCTTGCCCGCCAACAAGATCGTGCCGACAGTGTACTCCGCGACCGGGACGGCGTTGGCCGCGGCGGCCGAGGAGACCAGCAGGCCGCGTTCCCAGCAGACGGGGGCGACCAGGCCTTTCACCGAGCCGGCGGCGTGCAGCACGGCCCGCAGGCGGGGGGCGGCGGCCAGCACCGCCTCGTCGAGCGGCGGGCAGCCCCAGCCGGTGATGAGGATCTCGGTATCGGCCAGGTTCAGCCGCGGATCGTCGAAGCGCTCGGCGACCAGTGTCACGTCGATGTCGGCCAGCGTGTCCAGCCGCCGCAGCAAGGGCGCGGGGAAGAGCAGTGCGAGGTGTTCCTCGCGCATGGCGAACAGCGCCTTCGGGCGTGGGGACACGGGGGAAGCCCTCCATTCGGTAGACATCGGTTTCTACGCTAGAGGCAGGGGTCCTTCCGGTCAACGGACGACGTTGCGGCAGGGTAGGGACCCATTTGTAACGTATTCGTAACGCGACCTTGTAGGCAGACGTCACTCAGTCGTAGCGTTCGCAGCGACCGGTTTCTATCGCACTTCGAGAGTCAGCTGCTGCCCCTCAGACGGGACCTAGGTGATGAGCACGCTACAGACGAGGCATGAGTCTCGGACGAGTCCGCCTTCCGGGCCGCTCGCCCGCAAACGCCGTACACGTGGCAAGGTGACGGCCCGGACGAGTTGGTCGGTCGGGCTGCTCGCGCTGCCGGCGGTCGTCTTCTTCCTGGTCTTCAACTACCTGCCGATGGCCGGGCTGGTGGTGGCGTTCAAGGAGTTCGACGTCAACCTGGGGATCTTCGGCAGCCCGTGGAACGGGTTGGCGAACTTCGTCTACTTCCTGGAGTCGGGGGACGCGGCGCGGATCCTGTTCAACACGCTCTTCCTCAACGTGCTGTTCCTGGGCGCGACGCTCGCCGCCGGGATCCTTCTGGCGATCATGCTGAACGAGATCCGCGGCACCTTCTTCAAGCGGGCCTCCCAGTCCGTAGTCTTCTTCCCCTACTTCGTTTCGCCGGTCGTGATCAGCATCATCCTGCAGGTCCTGCTCGCCGGGGCCTCCGGCGGGGGTGGGGCGGTCAACGACGCCATGACCGGCTTCGGACTGCCCACAGTGGACTGGTACAACGAGCCGGGGCCGTGGCCGTGGATCCTCACCGTGGTGAAGGTCTGGCAGCTCGGCGGCTACCTCAGCGTCATCTTCCTGGCCGCGATCACCGGCATCCCCGAGGAGGTCTACGAGGCCGGGATGATCGACGGAGCCTCCCGGGCCCAGATGGCCTGGCGCATCACCTTGCCGCTGCTCAAGCCCACCGCCGCGGTGCTGCTGGTCCTGGGGGTCGGCCGGATCTTCTACGGCGACTTCGGCACCATCTACGCGATCATCGGCGACAACGGCACGCTGTTCGAGAACACCGACGTCATCGACACCTTCGTCTTCCGCGCCCTGCGTCAGCTCGGCGACTTCGGCACCACCGCCGCGGTCGGCCTGTTCCAGTCGGTCGTCGGCTTCATCCTCGTGGTGATCGCGGTGCTGATCCAGCGCAAGTACTCCAAGGAGACCAGCATCCTATGAGCGGCAGAAAGCTGGAACCGTTCACCGTCTTCAGCATCATCGGCGTCGGCCTGGCCGTGCTGTGCTGCGCCGTCCCCTTCTGGATGATCATCTCGGGATCGTTCACCAGCGAGTCCGCGCTGGCCACGACCGGATACAGCCTTTTCCCGGTCGATTTCGATCTCACCGCCTACAAAATGATCTTCACGGGTCCCGCGGTGCTGGACGCCTACCTCGCCAGTGTCTTCATCACCGTTGTGGGCACGGCGCTGTCCCTGGCGGTGACCTCGAGCCTGAGCTGGGTGATCGCCCGCCGGGTGCCCGGCGTCAGCCGGCCGCTGACCGTCTTCTCCTACCTGCCGATGCTGTTCTCCGGCGGCCTCGTCCCCCTCTACCTGCTGGTCACGCAGTATCTGCACCTGCAGAACAGCTACTTCTCGGTCATCCTGCCGTTGCTGGTCATGCCGTTCCTGGTCTTCGTCCAGGTCAGCGCCTTCCGTCAGCTGCCGGAGTCGATCTTCGAATCGGCCAAGATCGACGGCGCGGGCGAGCTGCGCATGTTCTTCACGATCGCGTTGCCGCTGTCCAAGCCGATCCTGGCCGTCGTGGGCCTGTTCTACGCCGTGCACTACTGGAACGACTGGTTCATGGCGCTGCTGTTCATCGACGACGTGCACAAGTTCCCGCTCCCGCTGGTGCTGCAGAACCTCATCTCCAACATCTCGTTCACGCAGATGCTGCCGCAGCTGGCCGAGACGGCCACTCCCGTCTACCAGCTCCGGCTGGCCCTGACCACTGTCGCCATCGGGCCGATCCTGCTCGCGTACCCCTTCGCCCAGCGCTACTTCGTCAAGGGCATCACCCTTGGCGCCACCAAGGGCTGATTCCCCCCACCTTCTGGAGTTACCATGTCCAACCCCATGATGTCGCGGCGCGGCCTGCTGGCCGCCGGCGGCGGCCTGTCACTCGCCGCGCTCCTCGCCGCCTGCTCCGACGACTCCTCCTCCAAGCCGGCCGCGGGCGGCGGCTCTCTCGCGTTGAGCCTGCTGCTGCCCGGCGACGTGCCGGCCGGCTGGGACGCCGTGCTGGCGGAGGTCAACAAGAAGCTCCAGGCCGACCTGGGCTTCACCGTCAAGCCGCAGTTCATCCCGTGGACCAGCTACGGCCAGCAGGCGCTGCTGAAGTTCACCGCGGGGGAGAAGTTCGACACCGCGCTGCAGGCGCGCTGGCTCAACATGACCCAGCTGGCGGCGAGCGGCTCGATCGTCGAGCTGAGCAGCCTGCTGTCCAGCGGCAAGTACCCCAACCTGACCGCCACGATCGACCCGAAGATCATCGAGTTGAACCGGTGGAGCGGCAAACTCTACGGCCTGCCCCAGATCAACTCGGTCGCTCGTTTCCACCACTTCAGCATCCGCCAGGACTTGGCCGACAAGTACGGCATGAGCGACATCACGGATTTCGCGGGGCTGGAGAAGTTCTGGTACGACGTCAAGCAGAAGAACAAGGACATCACCCCGATCGGCCTGAACTCCCGGCTGCCCAAGCTGCTGGTGGCGTGGAACCCGGTCGGCTGGCTCAACCCCTACATGTGGGAGAACCCCAACATGAGCCTCGCCTCCTTCACCGGCGAGTCGCTCAACTTCGTGCTGGCCGCCGACGGCAAGCAGACCGGCTCGTCCCACCCGATCCCGTTCTGGGAGGCTCCGGGCATGCTGGACGCGCTGCGCCTGGTCCGGAAGTACTACCAGGACGGGTTGTTCAACAAGAACGCGCTCACCCTCGACTCGAAGGCGCTGGACTCCCAGTTCAAGGCCGGTCGCGTCGCCACCGCCTGGGCCATGACCGACGGCCTGTCCTCCGCCGCCCTGCCCGAGCTGACCAAGAACGTCCCCGGCGCGATGATCGCGAACGTGATGCCGCTCAAGGGCGGCGAGAACGCCAAGCCCTACCAGACCTTCCAGAGTGACAACTTCGTCGTGCTCAACGCCAAGGGCCAGAGCAACGAGAAGGCCATGCGGCTGCAGGACTGGGCGTCGATCAAGGAGAACCACGACCTGCTCAACTACGGCATCCCCGGCAAGGACTGGAAGCCCGTCGGCGACGACAAGTACGAGAAGGTCTCCACCTACACCTTCCCCGGCTTCGCCCTCGCCTGGCGGGCCAAGCTGGAGCGCCGGATCAAGGACATGACCGAGTCCGAGGCCAAGTGGTTCGACTGGGCGCAGGACATCGACAACTTCACCGTCGACCCGTACGCCAGCTTCGTCCCCGACCCTGAGCCGGTGAAGCGGGAGAACGCCCAGGTCACCGCCGCCATGACGCAGTTCGCCAACCCGCTGTTCATCGGCGCGGTGGACGTCGACCAGGGCCTGGACAAGCTGAAGAAGGCGCTGGACCGGGCGGGCCTGGCCAAGCTCCAGGCGGAGATGGCCAAGCAGGCCGACGCGTATCTCAAGGGTCAGTGAACAGCGAGGTAGCACTCATGCTTTTCTCGGAGGAATGAGCTTGATCCGCAATCCCGTCCTGCCCGGCTTCCACCCCGACCCGTCGATCGTGCGGGTGGGGGAGGACTACTACCTGGCCACCTCGACCTTCGAGTGGTATCCCGGCGTACGCGTCCACCACTCCCGCGACCTGGTGCACTGGCGCCCGCTCGGCGGCATCCTGACGGAGCGCGGGCAGCTCGACCTGTCCGGCGTGCCGGACTCCGGCGGCGTCTGGGCGCCCGACCTGACCTACCACGACGGGCTGTTCCACCTGGTCTACGGCGTGATGGACAACTACGCCCTCGGCTACAAGGACATCGCCAACTACCTGGTCACCGCCTCCTCGATCGAGGGGCCGTGGTCCGACCCGGTCCGGCTGCCCGGCCGCGGCTTCGACGCCTCCCTCTACCACGAGGACGGCCGGAGCTGGCTGCTCAACATGGTCTTCGACTCCCGCCCCGGACGCGGGTTCGCCGGGATCGAGCTGCAGCCCCTCGAAGGCGGCAAACCCGAGCTGATCCTGCCCAACCGCAACATCACCGAGGGGCCGCACCTGTACAAGATCGACGGCTGGTACTACCTGATGGTGGCCGAGGGCGGCACGGGGTACGAGCACGGGGTCACGGTGCTGCGTTCCCGTTCGATGGCGGGGCCGTACGAGGAGGACCCGGCCGGGCCGATGCTCACCTCCCGCCACGACCCGAGCCTGGAGCTGCAGAAGGCGGGTCACGGCTGCCTCGTCGAGACGCAGACCGGGGAGTGGTACGTCGCCCACCTCGTGGGCCGGCCGTACCACGACCGCACTTGCGTGCTCGGCCGCGAGAGCGCGCTGCAGCGCGTGGAGTGGGTGGACGGCTGGCCGCGCGTGGCGGGCGGCGTGCCCGCCGTGGAGGTGCCCGCGCCCGCGCTGCCCGCCCACTCGTGGCCGGCGGCCGACGGCTGGCACGGGCTGGAGCAGGACTGGAGCACGCTGCGGCGACCCTCCTCGCCGGACTGGCTGACCGCCGACCACGACGGCCTCACCGTGCACGGCGGTCAGTCGCCGTACGGATTGCGTACCCCGAGCCTGGTCGCCCACCGGGTCACCGCCCAGAAGTGCTCCCTGGAGGCGGTGATGCGGTTCGAGCCGGACACCGTCCACCAGTCCGCCGGCATCACCGCGTACTACAACTCGCGTAACTGGTTCTATCTCGCGGTGACCACCGACGGGCTCGTGCTGACCAGCAGCGACCGGGGCGCCCGCACCGAGCACCTGCTCGGCCCCGCGGCCGGCGAGGTCAGGCTGCGCGTGGAGTTCGACGGGCCGGTCGTGCGCTTCAACCACGGCCCCGAGCTGGACGCGACGATCCTGTCGGACGAGCATGCCGACGAGCGCATCGACGGCCAGATGCGGGCTTTCGGCTTCACCGGCGCGTTCGCCGGGTTCTGGGTGCAGGACCTGGCGGGTGAGGGCTGCACGGCACGGTTCGAGCAGATCCGGTATGAAGCCGCGTTGCCGTGATGAAGCCGTACGTTGAGACCCGGGGCCGCGAGGGGCCGCCGCTGCTCCTGGTGCACGGCTGGGGCGGAGACCACCGGACGTGGCGCGCCCTGGACTTCGGCGAGCGCCGGGTGATCGCCCCCGACCTGCGCGGCCACGGCAGATCCCCGGTTCCCGCCCGCGGATACCGGCCCGCCGACCTGGCCCGCGACGTGGTGCCGCTGCTGGATGGGCCGGTGGTGGCCATCGGGCACTCCATGGGCGCCCAGGTGGTCACCGCCCTGGCGGTCGAGCATCCGGAGTTGGTCAGCGCGCTCGTGGTCATCGCTCCCGCGTACGGCGCGGACGAGGCGGAAGAGCGGCTCATCCCGAGCCGGTTGGCGGCGCTGCGCGCCGAGGGCGCGGACGCGGCGTCGCGGCAGCTCGGGCCGCTGCCCGGGCCGATCGCCGAGCAACTGGCCGCCACACCCGGCCACGTGCTGGCCGAGTGCTACGCCGGGATGTACACGGCGCCCGGCGCCTTCGGAGTGCGCCGGGAGTCGGAGCGCTACCTGGCCAGGCGGACCTGCCCGGTGCTCGCCGTTCACAACGTGCCGGAGGCCGCGCGGTGGGAGGCGAGCCTGCCCGTAGACTCCGGCTCCGCGACCGTGGTTTGGCCGGAGGCGGGGCATTTCCTGCACCTGGAACAGCCGGAGAGGTTCGTCGAGGTCGTGCTGTCCGAGTGGGGCCGCTGACAGGGTCGATATCCGGTCGGCGGGCAGATCGGGCAGAAGGGCGGTGCGCGGCGGCCAGCGGTCGGCGAAGGCCAGCAGCAGCGTGCCGCTCAGGGCATAGGGCAGGAAGCCTGCCGCATACGCCGGCGCCGACATCAGCGGAGACCCGGTTGCCGCGTAGACGGTCAGGGACAGGGCGGCGGCGCTGTCCGATCTCGACCTGCGGGTGAGCCGGCGCTCCGAGGGGCAGGCCGGGACCATCGAGGTGCGTACGGGCTCGCGTACCGAGTGCGCCCGGCACCGGCTGGCCGGCAAGGGCCTGCTGCTGATGCCGACGGTGTTCGGCACTCTGATCAGCTATGTCGAGCCGCCATGGCCCTACGCCCTGGTCTGTCCCGCCCGGGGCATCGCGGACCTGCTCGCCCCTGGGGCGCGTACACCGGCGGCCCGCGATCAAGCAGTCGCCCGCGAATAACTCGTGGCGACGTCGGTGGTCATCCCGCGACAATGGCCGGCATGGAGCAGGTCGACGTACAAGAGGTCCAGGTCGTCGTCGCCCATAACGAGCGCGCGACCCTGCGCGTCGGCGACGTGTTCCTGAAGATCGACGCCGATCAGACGCGCACCGACGTCGAGGTCGAGGCGATGGCCATGGCGCCGATCCCGACTCCGGAGGTCCTGTGGCGCAAGCCGCCCGTGCTCGCGCTCGCCGCCCTCCCAGGGACGGCACTCGGCCGCCTCGGCGAGCCGTCGACCGCGTCGTCGGCGGCGTGGGCCGCGGCGGGTGCCGCCGTACGGATGCTGCACGACGCGCCACTGCCGCCATGGCCCGGCCGGAGCATCGACGAGATCGCCTCGCGCCTCGACGGCGAATGCGAGCGGCTCGTCACGAACGGCGTCCTTCCCGCCGACCTGGTCACGCGCAACCGCCGGATCGCCGAGGCCGTGCTCCGGCCGTGGACGCCGGTGTTCACACACGGCGACCTGCAGGTGACCCACGTGTTCGTCGACGGTGACGAGATCACCGGCGTGATCGACTGGTCCGAGGCGGCCCAGGGCGATGCCCTGTCCGACCTGGCCATCTTGACGTTCGGACACGAGGAGCGCCTTGGTGACGTCGTCGCCGGCTACGGCACCGACGTCGACCTTGACATGATCCGCGCGTGGTGGTCGTTGCGCAGCTTGGTGGCGATCCGCTGGCTGGTCGAGCACGGCTTCGACCCGTTCTTGCCAGGCTGCGAGGTCGACGTGCTGAGATCCCGGATGTGAGGCCGTACGTGCCCGACGGCCACGAGTGCCGTCGCGAGGCTCATGTGGTGCGGCCCTGGCCGGATATTCCGTGGCGGATGTCGCGGGGGAGCGATCACACTGGGCGCAATGGACAGGACAGTCAGCGCATGGGTCACATCGGGTGGCGATCGGCTCGGTGTCATCGGCCCGTTCCCAGTGGACGTGCCGTGGTGGGCCGAAGTGGAGCCGGTCGTCGCGCATCTGCGCCAGACGCTCGGCGTGGACGTCCTGGTGCTGCGCCTGTTGGACGTGGATGGTGGCGAGGGCGGCCGTGGTGGTCATGTGATCTATCACGTCGAAGCGCTGGAGCGGCCCGCGCCCGGGCTGCTGACGGGTGCGCTGCCCGCCGATCATGCGGTGCTCGACAGGCCCGAGCCGCTGCGGACGCCGTGGGCGCGGATCGACGGGCTGCGGGAGCTGTTCAGCTGGGCGGCGGACGCGCTGAGGGCGGCCGGGCGACCGCCGACGGGGCCGATCCGGCAACGCAAGACCTGGAATCTGGCCGGGCTGTTCCTCCTGCCCACCGCCCAAGGACCGCTATGGCTGAAGGCCACGCCCCACTTCGCCACCGACGAGGCCACCGTCATCGACGCGTTCGCGGCCCTGGATCCGGGCCTGGTTCCCACGGTCGTGGTGTCGGGACCGCGGCGCGTCGTGCTGGAGCACCTTCCCGGCGAGGACTGCTGGGACGCTCCCGTCGAGATCATCGACAGCGCCGTGACGCGACTGGTCGCCGCCCAGGCCGGCTTGGCGGGTGTGATCCCGCCCGGGGTGCCTGACAGGCGCGGAACCGCCGTCGCCGACCGGGTTCGCGACCTGCTCGCCGGTGACGTGGGCCGCGAGCTGACCGCCGAGGAGTTGGCGGGGGCGTACGAGCTGGTCGAACGTTGGCCTTTGCTGGCCGAGTGCGGCCTGCCCGACACGATCGTGCACGGCGACTTTCACCCGGGAAACTGGCGCAGCGACGGCGGCCCGCCGACCGTGGTGGACTTCGCCGACGCGCACGTCGGCAACCCGGTGCTGGACGGAATACGGGCTCGTGACTGGCTTCCTCCCGCCAGCCGACCCGCCGCCGCCGAGGCCTGGATCGCGGCCTGGACCGCCCACGTGCCCGGTTGCGACGCGGCGCGAGCACTCGCGATTGCCGAACCCCTGTCCCATCTTCACTACGCCGTCCGCTACCAGGAGTTCCTGGACGGCATCGAACCGTCGGAGCGGATCTACCACCTCGACGACCCGGCCACCAGCATCCGCGCCGCCCTGCGTGCCGCTGTGATCATGGACTGACGATCTGACCGATGGCCACGCGGGCGTACCGTTACCCCGGGCCGTTCCGGCGGCCGACGTCCTGCCCAGCACCGACGACGGTGACCTGGACAGGGCTTTCCGGTGTCGTGGCGGCGGCCGTGCACACGATCTGCTCCACGGCCAGTGTGGACAGTTTGTCGGCCGGAGTGGACGGGTTCATCGCCCAGTGGCCGGCCTGACGACCTGGCGCGGCGGTCACCGAGAACGGGGCGGCTTCGGGCGGGACGTCGGTGGTGAGTCCGTGCGCCTGTTCGCTCGCGGTGGGTCCGGCTGCCAGCAGCGCGAGCGTGTCCGCATGGCGAAGAAATCCGGTCTTACCCTCGAGCTGGTCGCCGACCCCGACCCGTAATAACAGGCCGCGCGTCAGGTTGGCGGAGCGGCGTCGTCCTGAATGTCGATGACCCTGGAAGTGTCAACACATTAAGAGAAGCGATTGTTTTGGATTGAGTCGATCGCTGTTCGCTATGCTCGACGTCATGGCTGACGTCGAGCTACGCCACCTGAGGACCATGGCTGCCATAGCCGAGGAAGGAACATTCGGGCGGGCAGCGCTCCGGCTCGGCTACACCCAATCGTCGGTGAGCCAGCAGATCGCCGCGCTGGAGAAGGCCGTCGGTGGCGCCGTCTTCGATCGGCCTGGAGGCCCGAGGCCGGTACGAATCACTCGCCTTGGCGAGGTGGTCCTGGCCCACGGACGCGATCTGCTCACGCGAGCGGAGGCGCTGGCCGACGCCGTCGATCGCTTCAGGGCGGGTAACGGCCGGATCGACATCGGCACCTTTCAGGGCGCGACCAACGTGATCCTGCCGGCCGTCGTGCGCCGGCTGCTGAGCGAGCACCCCGGCTGCGACATCAGGCTTTCGGAGGTGAAACCGGAGGATCCACAGATCGGAGATCTTGACCTGTTGTTCCACTACGGCCGGATCGAAGGCGACGTCGAGCACGTCGAGCTGCTCGACGAGCCCTACCTCCTGGTGGCCGGCGCCGGCGCGTTCCCCGATGGTCCGGTGCGGGTGAAGCTGCTCGACGATGCTCCGATGGTCGCCTGGCCTCCCACCTATCACCAAACATGGTTGGAGCGGGAGCTGGCCGGCGCCGGCGCGCGGCCACGGATCGTGTTCCGAACCGCCGGCCACGAAACCATCGTGTCCATGGTGCGGGCGGGCATAGGGTCGGCGGTGCTGCCGTGGCTCGCCCTTCACGGATCCGATGCCTGGTCCGACGACCGGCTCAGCATCCACCAACTGCGACCATCGCCGGCCACCACGTGGTATCTGTACTGGCCGGCCGGCCGCACCCAGTCGCCGCTCGCGACCCGAGCCATCGCCATCGCTGTCGAAGGCGCCAAAGAGCTGGCCAGCCAGATTCTGTGAACATCGCTGAAGGCGATCATATTTATCGATAATCATCGCTTTTCACGATGAAGTCGCGGTACTTAGCCTTCCAGACATGAACGCTCATCAATCCCAAGGCGAGCAGCTCCAGCCGATCAACGACGTCGAGCTGTGCGTGGAGACCTTCGGCGACATCGCGGCCCCGACACTCGTGGCCCATGGCGACCACGACCCACTCCTGCCGCTGCCGCACGGCAAGGCGCTCCGCGACGCCATCCCCGGCGTCGAACTGATGGTCCTGGAAGGGGCCGGACACGACCTGCCGGGGCGGGTGTGGGATGACCTCGTGACGGCCCTGGTACAGCACACGGAAGCCCTGGTCGAGCACGCGGAAGAAGGCCGCTCATGAACCGGTTGCGATCGGCGCTCTGGCTGCCGCTCTTCGACGACCTCGCCGACCCCCGAGTGGTCGCGCGCCTTGCCGCCGACGCGGAGGAGGCTGGATGGGACGGCTGCTTCGTGTGGGATCAGCTGTGCTGGCGGGCGCCGGTTCAACAAGTCGGCGATCCATGGATCGCGCTGGCGGCGATCGCGACCAAGACCGAGCGGCTACGGCTCGGCCCGATGGTGTCGCCGCTTCCCCGTCGACGGCCGGCCAAGGTCGCGCGAGAGACCGCGGCGCTGGATCGGCTCAGCGGCGGCCGCCTCACCCTCGGCGTCGGCATGGCGACGTGCGGCACCACCTCGTCGGCCGGCAGGTGCAGTCCGATGCCCGTCCTGTGCTGGTCGTTGATCACGAGCGCGTTGTCGAAGACACTCTCGACGTCCTGCAGCACGCCCGACTGCGGGTCCTCGCCCCGCATCCAGCCCACCTCGACGTAGACGTCCCTGCGCTCGGCGTCCGCGCCCGGCAGCGTCAGGTCGACCACGTTGTCGTTGTTGAAGTCCCGGCTCAGTACTCCTCGTAGTCGGTGAACCCGTCCCCGTCGGTGTCCGCGCTGGGGTACGGCGTGATGTCCACGCAGACCTGGGCCGAGAGCTTCGGGTCCGGCCCGAAGATCCCGCCGCCCGGCTCGCCGTTGCCCGCGACGCAGCCCGTCGAGGAGGTCAGGTCGCCGGTGACGGTGCCGTGGATGAGGTTCACGGTGAAGCGGGCGTACGGGTCGTCGTGGCGGGGTGAGGCGTTACCCCAGTCGTCGGGGCTGGTGTAGTCGTAATCCTTGATCAGGACGCTTCTTCTGCTCGGTCTTGGTGGTCGGGATCTGCTTGGTCAGCGACCAGTTCGGCGCGACCTGGACCTGGTCGTCCGGAGCTCGGGGCGTGGTGTAGGTGTCGAACCCGTCGAAGGTGATCTCGGCGTAGAAGTCCGGAGCGCTCTCGTCCGTGGCCTCCAGGCCCTCGTTGCCCGCTACTCAGACGGATCCGGCAGCTGACGTCCCGGCTGGTGGCTCCAGCATGGGCACGAGGAACCGCCGGGCCACCGCGGCCAGTTCGTCGTCGTCATCCAGGTCGATGATGGCACTGGGGATCGTCAGGAAAGAGGTGGAGACCCGCACCATCATCTCGGCCACGAGATCGACGTCAAGGCTGCTCGACACGTTGCCGGCGCGTTGCTCGCTGCGGAGCTGGCCGGCCACGAAATGCCGCACGGTGGCGAGGGTCCGGCCCCCGTCAGCCGTCATGGAGGGGACCAGCAGGTCCGGTTCCGTAGCGATGAGTCCGCCGATCAGGGGGTTGCCGCGAATGGCCCGCAATGAGGTCACGAAGCCCAGCACCACTCTGTCGGCAGCGGTGCCGGCTTGTTCGATGTCGATGAGGAACTGGTCGAAATAGCGGCGGAACTCCCGGCGTACCACGTGTTCGATCAGCGTGTCCTTGGTGTCGAAGCGGCGGTAGACCGTGATCCGCGACACCTTCGCCAGCCGGGCGACGTCCTCCATGGTGGATCGCCTGAGGCCCATCCGGCAGAACTGCTCGTACGCCGCGTCGAGGATGCGCGCCCGTAGCTCGTCGCTGTCGTCGACGCGCTCGACGGCATCGACGTAGGCGCGCTCCAGCAACGAATCCGAGTCCGACGGCGCCATGAATCCGGACAGCACAGAGTCCACGCTCACCTCCTGTAGGAATTCTGCCTCAAACGCGGTCTTGTGATGCTCGTCACACTGTGCTCTGATGATGATACACAGACTCATGACTTGTTTCTCCGTATCAACCCTTTCTCGCATGCCCTGAGCAGAACCCCCCCACCTCGAAGGAGTGCCGAGCATGGCAGAGTTGAGCAGGCGCGAGGTACTGATGTCGGGCACCGCCTTGGGGGCCCTCGGCGCGTTAGGGATGGCCTCCCCGGCCCAGGCGGACTCCCTGTCCGGCGACTGGGGCTGGCCGGCCAGTGGTTCGATCGCCGGTTCCGGCAGCGGCGCCGACCCCCGATGGGTGTGGGACGACGTGGCCGATCCGCTTCTCGCCTCCCTGCTCGACCGCGGTGCCATACCCGAGGTCAACCGGCTGCTGCACGACTGGAACCGCAACGACCAGCCCCTGCCCGCGGGGCTGCCGGAGGATCTGCGGGCCTTCATCGAGCAGGCGCGTCAGCTGCCGTCGTGGGCCGACCCCGCCATGCTGGATGCCGCGGGCCGCTTCCACGCGCTCAAGGGCAACTACATCGTCGTCCTCACCATTGTCGGCGCCGGGATGCTGGCCACCGCCATCCCCAAGGAGGCACGCGCTGTCTACTACTCCGCGGGCGGTGCGGATCTGAAAGACCGGATCGCCAAGACGAACATCCTGGCGTACGCGGTCAGACCCCAGAACGCCTGGGGTCCCGGCGGCACGGCCGTGGTCGAGGCCGTGAAGACCCGGCTGGTGCACGCGGCGGTGCGGCACCTGCTGAAGTCGTCTCCCCACTGGTCCGGCCCCATCCCGATCAGCCAGGAGGACATGCTCGTCACGTGGCACACCCTGGCGACCTACTCCATGCGCGGGATGCGGGAGTGGCAGGTGCGTATCTCCTCCACCGAGGCCGCGGCGTACCTGCACTCGGTACAGATGCTGGGGCACATGCTCGGCATCAGGGACGAGTTCCTCCCCGCCACCTGGGGCTCCTCCTACGCCCAGTCGGATCTGGTCCTGCCCAGGAACATGGGGCCGACCTCGGAGGGGGTGGAGCTCAACGCCATCCTGCGGGACATGCTCGCGGAGCTGACCAGCCCCGGCGGCGTCGACAAGCCTCTCGTCAACGCGTTCTCCAGGTACCTCACCGGCGACCAGGTGGCCGACTGGAACGGCATCCGACGCGAGCCGCTGTGGGACCCGGCGGTCAAGACCGCTTGGCCGCTACTGGTGCGCTTCCGGGAGGGTCTGATCGGGCTGCCGCTGGTGCCCGCCGCCGCCTGGCTCCTCGACGAGATGGTCAAGAAGTGGACCACGTACTACCTCACCAAGGGAGCACAAACCAAGATCGTGATCCCGACGGGCAACCGGCCCAGCTGATCACGGTTTTGGGCTGATCCCTTGACCTAGACCCCCCGGAAGGGAGAGTTTGGTCGGCATCGGACTTACGAGTCACTTACGAACCTGGTTCGTAAAGGGGTGCCGTGGCGATAGTGATCGGAGTGGTGACCCACTCGATGCACGGGGAGCTGTTCCGGGAAGCCGCGAACACGCTCGGCGGGGTCGACCTGGAGTGGGTCAGCTACGACCACGAGGACGAGATCCGCGCCAAGGTCGCCGAGTTCCTGAGCACGACCCGGCTCGACGGCTTCCTGGCCGGCCCGGTCCCGTACACGGCCAGCCGTGAACTCCTCCCGCCCGGCCTCCCGGTCGGCGTGATCCGCTCGTCGGCGCTCGACCTGACCCTCGCGCTCTACCGCGCCCAGGAGCGTGGCTGGGGTCGCGCCCCGGTCAGCATCGACACCTTTCCCGCCGAGGCGGTCGAGGCGGTCGCCACCGCGCTCGAGCTCGACGCCGACGCCATCGACTGCCTGCCGTACGCGCCCACGCAGTCCGTGGCGGACATCGTCGAGTTCCACCGTTCCGCGTACCACCGGTTCGGCGACCGCGGCTACGTGATCAGCGTCCGCGCCGCCGTCCGTGAGCAACTGTCCGGCGAGATCCCGATCATGAGCGGCATGCCGGTGCCGGCGACGATCCGGACCGAGCTGCACGAGCTCGCGCTCCGGATCGAGTCCGAGCGAGCCAGCGCACAACGCTTCGCCGCCGGAGTCTTCCTGATCTCACGTTCGCAGGACGAGGAACGGGCCCGGATCGGCCTGATGAATCTGTTGCTCAACACTCCCGAGTTCGCCGGCGCGTGGATCGAGGACCGCGGCCGGCGCGGCGTCGTCGTCTTCGCCCACAAGGCCCTGTTCGAGCGCATCACCCGCAACTGGGTCGCCGTACCCGCGCTCGCCGAGGCGGCCGCGGCGCTCGGTGCGCAGGTCTCGGCCGGGTTCGGCGTCGGAGCGTCCGCCCGCGGCTGTGTGGCCCTGGCCGAACAAGCGGCAGCCCGGGCCGAGCGGGAGAGCGAGCCGTGCGGCTACCTGATCGAGGACAGCGGCGTGATCATCGGCCCGATGGGCCCGGTCCGGGCGGCGCTCAGCTACTCCTACCGCGAGCACGGCGACGACGTCGAACAGCTCGCGAAGTCCGTCGGCCTCAGCGCTGCGACCGTCTCCCGCCTGGCGGCACTGGAGCACGAACTGGAAGGTCGCGCGATCTCGCCCGGTGAGCTCGCCGACCATCTCGGCATCACGGATCAGAGCGGCCGCCGGCTGATCCGCACGCTCGACGCCGGGGGCCTGGTGAGCGTCGAAGGCACTGCTCAGCACCATCCGAAAGGACGCCCGACCCGTCTGTACCGGCTACGCATCTCCCAAGCGTTACTGCGCTCATCGCGTTGAAGGGACAACCATGGAGCTCAATCGCCGCCAGATCCTGAAGTACGCAGGCCTCGGGCTGGCCCTGCCCGCCGCATCGCCCCTGCTGTCCGCCTGCTCCAGCGACAAGTCCGGAGGCTCCGGCGACGGCAGCGTGAAGTTCGAGGGCTGGGACTACGAGGCCGCACTCGTCCAGCAGAACCTCGACAACTTCACCAAGACCAGCAACATCAAGGTCGACTACACCCCGATCACGAGTGCGCAGTACGTTCAGAAGATAGTCGCCGAGTTCACCGGTGGCGGCGGCCCGGACGCCCTTTACGTGTACGACGACTCCCTCGCGGGCTGGGTCGAGGGGGACTACCTCCAGCCGCTCGACGGCCTGCCCGGCGTCGACGAGGTCTACAACGCGATCTACCCGGGCAACGCCTCCGCGATGACGTACCAGGGCAAGCGCTACGGCCTGCCGTACTACACCGACTCCAACTGCCTGACCTACAACGCCGACATCCTCGCCAAGGCCGGGATCACGAAACCCCCCGCCAGCCTGGAGGAGCTGGAAGCGCAGGCGGTCAAGATCAAGAACGCCGGCCTCCTGAAATACCCGATCGGCGTACCGGCGCAACTGTCCGACACCTGGTGGTCCTGGGTGTGGGCGCTGGTCTTCGGCAGCGGCGGCAACATGTTCGACGACCAGCAGGCGCCGATCATGAACACCACCGACACCGTGGTGAAGGACGTCTTCGCCTGGCTGCAGCAGGCGGCGAACAAGTCGAAGGTGATCGACCCGGCCTGCCTGCAACTGCTGGCGGTCCCGATCGACAACGCGATGAAGGCGAACCGGTACGCGTACACGATCGGCGCGCGGTACGCGAGTCGCGACTACAACGACGCGACCAAGTCCAAGGCCGCGGGCAAGATCCGGATGGCGCTGATCCCGAGCCTCGACGGTCAGGTGCACGGGACGGTCAGCAACACCCGGCTCTATGCGCTGGCCAAGGACACCGAGGTGAAGGACAACGCGTTCAAGCTGCTCACCTACCTGGGCGGACTCGACGCGAACAAGCAGCCTTATACCGCGAAGTTCTGGTTCCTGCAGCGTGGTCTCGGGTTCGCCTACAGGTCGATGGCGACCGACCCGGAGATCACCGCGTCGCTGAAGAAGTTCGCCGACCCGGCGATCTACGCCCATCTGGGCGAGATCGCCAAGCCGCGCAACGTGCTCGGCGTGCCGTGGTACACCGAGTTCGAAACCGAGATGCACAAGGTCGTGCAGGGCGTGCTGAGCAACCAGACGCAGCCGTCCGCGGCGGTGGCGAGCTTGGCGCAGTCCGCTGCCACGCTGAAGAAGAAGTACAGCTGAGGATGGCCGTCCAAGCCGAACGCCGGCCGCTGGGCGACAACGCCAAGGCCTGGGCGCTGAACGCGCCGGCCATGATCGTGATCGCCCTGCTGATCGCCTACCCGATCGCGTACTCGTTCTGGGTCAGCCTGCAACGCAACAACCTGAAGCGCCCGCGGGCGAACAAGTTCATCGGCTTGGACAACTACCAGGCCCTGCTCAGCGATCAGGCCTTCCTGTCCGCGCTGAAGGTGTCGGCCGTGTTCGTCCTCGTGGTGCTCGGGCTGACCGTCGTACTCGCGCTGATCCTGGCGCTGGTGCTGAACGAGCGGTTCCGCGGCCGCGGGCTGTTGCTCAGCCTGGCTTTGCTGCCTTGGGCGATGCCGGGGGTGGTGAACGGCCTGATGTGGCGGACCATCTTCGACGCCAAGACCGGCGCCCTGAACGGTCTGCTGACGCAGCTCGGACTGATCGACGACTATCACGCCTGGCTGACGTCCGGGACCGGCGCGTTCCTGTTCACCGCACTGGCCCAGGTGTGGAACACGCTCCCGTTCTCGGTCATCATCCTGCTCGCCGGACTGTCGACGATCCCCTCAGAGTTGTACGACGCCGCCACCGTCGACCGAGCGGGTGCGGTGCAGCGGTTCGTCCAGGTGACGTTGCCGTGGTTGCTGCACCCCCTGCTGATCGTGCTGATCCTCGAGACGATGAACGCCTTCCGTGCCTTCGACACCATCTACGTGCTGACCGGTGGCGGACCGGGTGACGCGACCACCACCATCGCCCTGCTCGACGTGCAGACCGTCCTGACCTTCACCGACTTCGGCCTGGGCAGCGCCTACGCCTGGGTGATCACCGCGATCACCCTGCTGATCTCGGTCGGCTACATCGGCCTGCTCTACCGGAAGGGGAACTTCGAGGTATGAGCACCGTGGTGAAGGTTCCCCTGCGCTACCGCATCCCCTGGAAGAAGATCGTCCTGTACGTGCTGGCGGTCGTGTTCGCGTTGTATCTGGTGTTGCCGTTCTACTGGATCGTCGCGATGAGCTTCATGCACGAGGTGGATGCGATCTCCGTTCCGCCGCACTGGATTCCGGTCCACCCGACGTTGGAGAACTATCTCGGTTTCATTCATCCGAGTGAGGCCCAGCAACTCGTCGGCGGCCGGGCGATCGACGAGACGCCGTACTCCTTGCGGAACAGCCTGATCGTCGCCACCTCGACGGCGATCCTGAATCTCGCGCTGGCCACGTTCGCGGCCTACTCGTTCTCGCGGCTGAAGTTCCGTGGCAGTCAGGTGCTGCTCATGCTCTACCTGCTCACCCGGATGGTGCCGGGGATCGCGATCATCATCCCGTTCTACCTGCTGATGCGGACGTTCGGGCTGCTGGACACCTACCTGGCGCTGATCCTTTCGTACACGACGTTCGCGCTGCCGATCACGATCTGGATCCTGAAGGACTTCTTCCGCTCGGTGCCGCGCGAACTCGAGGAGGCGGCCCGGGTGGATCGGTGCGGCTGGTTCCGGACCATGTGGTCGGTGTTCCTGCCGGTCGCGGCGCCGGGGCTGGTCGCGGCCGCGGTGTTCGCGTTCATGACCGCGTGGAACGAGTTCATGTTCGCGTTGTTCCTGACCAGCACGAGGGCGGCCAAGACGATCCCGGTGGTGGCGGCGAACTTCGCCACCGACTTCAACACCCAGTTCACCGTGATGGCCGCGGCCGGCGTGCTCGCGGTCGTCCCACCCCTGGCACTGGCCCTGCTCTTCCAGCGCAAGCTGGTCCAGGGCATGGCCGCCGGATCCGTGAAGGGCTGACAGATGGCAGAGGTTCGACTCGAAGGCATCACCAAGTCGTTCGGCGGCAAGACCGTGGTGAACGACCTGAATCTGACCATCGAGGATCAGGAGTTCCTCACCCTGGTCGGCCCGTCCGGTTGTGGAAAGTCGACCACCCTGCGCATGATCTGCGGCCTGGAACGGGCCTCCGAGGGCAACATCTTCTTCGACGGCAAGCCGGTCAGCTGGCTGCCGGCCAACAAGCGCGACGTCGCGATGGTGTTCCAGAGCTACGCGCTCTACCCGCACAAGACGGTCCGGCAGAACATCGGGTTCGCGCTGAAGATGATGCGGGTGCCCAAGGCGACGATCGAGGAGCAGGTGCTGCAGGCGGCCCGGACGCTGGACATCGAGGACCTGCTGGATCGTAAGCCGCGCGAGCTGTCCGGTGGTCAACGGCAACGGGTCGCGCTCGGTCGCGCGATCGTGCGGGACGCCGGTGCGTACCTGCTCGACGAGCCCTTGTCCAACCTGGACGCGCAGCTGCGGGTGCTGATGCGCGCGGAGATCAAGCGGCTGCACGTGGATGTCGCCCGGACGTTCATCTACGTCACCCACGACCAGGTCGAGGCGATGACGATGTCGGACCGGATCGCGGTGATGCGCGACGGCGTCATCCAGCAGTGCGCGACGCCGGGGGAGATCTACGAACGACCGGCGAACCGGTTCGTCGCGTCGTTCATGGGCTCGCCGCCGATGAACTTCGTCACCGGTGAGCTGGCCGACGTCGACGGCGTCCGGACCTTCCGCAGCGGCGCGTTGAGCCAGGAGCTGGGCCGGTACGACGTTTCGCCGGACGACCCGGCCGTCGTCCTGGGCGTCCGGCCGGAGGACGTGACGTTGTCGCCGACCCCGGTCGCGGGCTACCAGCCCGGGAAGGTGTTCGTGTCCGAGCCGCTCGGTCCGGACGTCCTCGTCACGGTCCGGATCGACGGCGAGCTGCTGAAGGCCCGCGTCCCGGTGCCGTTCCGGCTGGGTCATGACAGCACGGTGTACGTCGGCTTCAACCAGAACCGCCTGCATCTGTTCAGGGCCTCCGACGACACCGCGCTGCACGCACCGCAGCGGGTGTAGGCACCGCCCCCCATCGAGGAGAACGCTTTTGAGAGACCCCGAGAACGCCATCGTCGAGGTCGAGCTGCCGGACGACTTCGACGACTTCTGGGCGGCCGGCCTGGCGGACTGCGCGTCGTACCCGCTGGACCCGGTCCTCACCGAAATGCCCTCGCTGTCCACGGACAAGGTGATCGTCTACGATCTGCGCTACACCAGCTATGGCGGTCTGCGGATCGCCGGCTGGTACACCGTCCCGCGCGATCGGCCGGCCCCGCACCCGGCGTTGGTGACGATCCCCGGCTACATCTCCGAGCCGACGATCCCGAAGGAATGGTCCGAGCTCGGGTACGCCGCGCTCGCGGTCGCGCCGCGCGGAAAGCTGCGGTCGAACGACGTGTTCAACCCGGGCTACCCGGGATTGCTGACGCACAACATCATCGACCACAACACGTACGGGTATCGCGGGTTCTACCTCGACGTGGTGCGGGCGGTCGAGGTATTGCTCGATCGTCCGGAAGTCGACGATCTGCGGATCGGACTGCAGGGGTCGAGCCAGGGCGGTGGCCTCGGGATCTCGACGGCCGCGCTCCTGCCGGACGTGATCCGGTGCGTCGCGGCGGGCGCGCCGTACCTGTGCGGGATCATGACCGCGCCGACGCTGACCCGGTCGTATCCGTACGAGGAGATCAACGAGTACTTGCGGGTGCACCCGGAGGACGCCGACCGGGTGCGGGAGACGGTCGCGTACTACGACGGGCTCAACTTCGCGCCGAAGGTGCGGGCGCCGACGCTGCTGTACCTCGGGCTCGAGGACGACGTGTGCCCGCCGGAGACCGGGTTCGCGCTGCGGCGGGTGCTGACCTGTGAGACCACCCTGCACGCCTACCCGCACTGCGCGCACCACGCCGGCCTGCCGGGCGTGATGCGGATCGTGGAGGACTTCCTTGCCGAGCACCTCACGCCGGGACGGTGAACCGATGAACTTCGACAGCTACTGGTCCGCCGTCGACGAGGAGTTGGCCGTGATCTCCGCTCGGCCCGGGCTCGACCTGGTGCCGGCGCGGACGACGGACGAGGCGACCAGCTACACCGTGCGGCTCACCAGCACCGGGCCGTACCGCGTCTTCGGTCATCTCAGCATCCCGGCCGGTGACGGGCCGTTCCCCGCGCTCCTGCGGACGCCGCGCCACGGGAGCGTCAACCTCGTGCCGCACCCGAACGATCGGAGCCGGTACGTCGTGTTCTGCCTGACGCACCGTGGTCAGCGGCTGGCCGACGAAGGGTTCTCGGCGGCGTACCCGGGATTGCTGACGATGGGCATCGACGACCCGGCGTCGTACATCTATCGCGGGATCGCGGCGGACTGCCTGCGGGCCGCGGAGTTCCTGATGAGCCTGGATGAGGTCGATCCGGCGCGGGTGGCCGTGAGCGGGGACGACCTGGCGCTGCTGACGGCCGCGCGGCGGCCCGGGTTCAGCGCGGTCCGGCTCTCGGAGCTGCTGTTCTACCGGGCGACAGAGGCACGGCTGAAGTCGAGCCGCTATCCGCTCGAGGAGCTCAACGATCACCTCCGCGCCGGTTCGTCGGCGCAGATCGTCGACAAGACTCTCGCCTACTTCGATCCGGTCCGGCATGCGTCCGCGGTGACCGCTCGGACGTTGCTCGCCGTCGACGATCCCGACTGGTGTGCCGCACTGATCGGGGCCTTGCCCGCCGCGAGTGTCTACAAGCTGACCCACCTCGACGGCACCGACAACGACTTCCTGGATGCCTGGCTGGCCGAACTCTCCGGCGTACCACCGATGTCGAGATTCCTCGTATGACCCATCCATTCGGGGTCCGGCCCGTCATCAACGCCTCCGCGACACTCACCGCACTGGGCGGCTCGCTGATGCCGCCTTCGGCGCTGAAGGCGATGACGGAGGGGGCGGCCCACTTCGTCGACCTGCCCGAACTCCACGACCGCGTCGGTGAGCGCCTGGCCGCGCTCACCCGCAACGAGGCGGCCTGCGTGACGTCCGGTGCCGCGGCGGCGATCACCCTCACGGTCGCGTCGTGTGTCGGTGAGCCCGCGCGGGCGTTCCCGGCCGATGCCGAGGTCGTCATGTTCAGCAGCCAACGCAACGGCTACGACTACGCGGCCCGCCTGACCGGCGCCCGCGTCGTAGAAGTCGGACCATCGATCGAGGAACTCCGAGCCGCCCTGGTACGACGCCCCGCCTGCGTACTGTGGTTCGCCGGCGCCCACTACGCGGCGGCTGCTCTGCCGATCGAGGACGTGATCCGCGTCGCCCGGGAGCTCGCCTCGGCCGGCCCCACCGGTCCACCGGCCGTGCCGGTGATCGTGGATGCGGCGGCCCAGATTCCACCCGTCTCCTCGCTGTGGAGATTCACCACGGAGCTCGGTGCGGATGCCGTGATCTTCAGCGGTGGGAAAGGGTTGCGCGGACCGCAGTCCAGTGGGCTGGTGCTGGGGAAGCGGTGGATCGTCGACAGGTGCCGGGCGCATGCGTCGCCGAATCAGGAGATCGGGCGCGGGATGAAGGTCGGGAAGGAAGAGCTGCTCGGGCTGTACGCCGCGGTCGAGTGGACGCTGGAGCAGGACGAGGAGGCACTGCTCGCGAGCTATGAGCAGATTGTCGACCGGTGGATCGTCGGCCTGCGCGGAGTGCCGGGTGTCGTGGCCGAGCGCGGGTACCCGAGTGAGGCGGGCCAGCCGCACGGGCGAGCGGTCGTCCGATTGCTGACAACCAGCGGCTGGACCCGGGACGGGTTGGTGCGGGCTCTGTGGGACGGGGACCCGCGGATCGCGGTCGGTGTGTCCGGCGTACCCGGCGACGCGATCGCGCTGAACCCGCAGACGATCGAGCCGGGGGAGGACCTGGTGGTTCTCGACGCACTGGTTCGGCACCTGAGCTCTGGAGATGGGGAAAGAGCCGGACGAGACGCGTGAGGGGACAGCGCTGACCGGCTCTGATCACTCACAGGTGGCCGCCAGATGCAGCACGGCCGGGCCGTGGATCGTGGCCGGTACCGTGAACTTCACCGGGCCGTCGCTCGGCACCGTGATCTCGTCGCCGGGCAGGGATGTCCGTTCGTCGATGGCGTACCAGTCGGCTGTGTAGCCGCCGGCCGACAACTTGGCGGTGAACACCTCGCTGGTCCCGTCCGGCCGCAGGATGAGGTACTCCTTGCCGGGGTCCGCGAGCGCGTAGCCGGTGGAGGTGAGGTCGCCGCGAGGGGCCATGCCGATGAGGTCGATCCGCTCGGCGCAGCGCCGGGTGTCGCCCATCGCCTGGCGGGCCGGTTCGAAGGCGTCCTGTGCCGACGGGACACCGTCGATGAGGCCGTAGTCCATCAAGATCGGGTTGTGGCCGCGCAGGAACGCCTTCCACACCCAGAGGGCGCCGCCCTGGCCAGGGGCGAAGTGGTCGGTGTCGCTGAGCAGGACCTTGCGGCCGTCGGCGGGCGGCGGGTTGTCCAGCCATCGCGATGGCGGGTTGCCCGGAGCACCGGGGTGACCGCCCTCGCGGAAGATCTCGTCATCGTAGCCGGGCGAGATCCAGTCGGCGGGCCCGTCGAACAGGGGCGCGTTGACCAGGGTCTGGTCGGCCACCGGGAACTGCATGGTCATGCCGATCGGGCGCGGGTCATATCCCCGCTGCCGCTGGTACTGCCGGACGAACTCGATCACCCAGTACTGCCAGCCGGTCGAGTCACCCCACTCGGTCTCCAGCGGTACGCCGAGCGCGTCGGCCATCTCCGGGCTGACCGCGCCACCTCCGGATGATTCGTTGGAGACCTCGTACAGGACGTTAGGCAGGTCGTGCACGGTGTCGACGACCTGCTGGATGTAGGCCTCCTGCAACGCCTGTACGGCGGGGTCGAGCGGCAGGACCTGGTGGTCGAGGATCGAGGTGATCGCGATGCCGTTGACGTTGTTGCCGGCGTGGAAGGGATGGCCCTCGACGTTGTCCGGCGCCGGGCTGAGGTGCAGCGCCCAGCCGTCGAACAGCATCACCGCCACGTACATGCCGCGCCGGCCGGCGGCGGTGACCCGCTCGCGCAGCCGCTGGAAATAGGCCGGGTCGAACTGGGACAGGTCGAACTTCGCCTCGCCGTCCTTGGCCGTACCCCGTCCCGTGCGCGGCCATGGCTGCGGGCTCATGTTCAGGTGGTACGCGCCGCCGGCGGCCTGCGACTGGAACTGTTCCCAGCGCCACAGCCGGATGAAGTTGTGCCCGCGAGCGGCCAGGAAGTCCAGGTAGGCGCGGTAGTCCATCTTCTCGGGCTCGGCCGGTGCGCTCGCGCCGGGCCCCATGCCGTCGTGGAAGTTGTTCCAGATGTGCGAGCCGGTGAGATACACCGCCCGGTTGTCCGAACGTACGGTGAAGTAGCGCGGGTTGTCCGCGGATACCTCCAGCGGGCCGGGCATCCGATCCCGGTAGGTCGATACATCCGACATGATGTCTCCTTTCGAGTCGCGGCTGTGTCAGTGGTGGACCGGGTAGCGCAGGTGCGTGACGCCCTTGCCCTCGATGACCGCCGGGGTGCCCAGCTCGACCGGAGCCCTGGCGAGCCCGGCGAAGAAGGGGATGCCCTTTCCCAGCAGGACGGGCACCAGGTCCACCGCGAGCACGTCGACCAGCCCCAGGTCGAGACACTGCTGGGTGATGGTGGGGGTGGCGATGGCGATGTCGCGGCTGCCGGCGAGATCCTTGGCCTGCCGTATGGCGCTGGCCACGCCGTCGGTGACGAAGGTGAACGGCGTGTCCTCGCGCGGCCAGGCGTCCGGCACGCTGTGGGTGACGACGAAGACGTGCGCGCCCATCGGGTGTCTGCCGCCCCACGCGTTGGTCAGCTCGAACAGCCTGCGGCCACAGACCAGCGAGCCCAGCGCGCCGGGCGGGAACACCTCGGCACTGGGCCGCGCCGCGTCGTACCAGGCGAACACGGGGTCCACCTCGTCGTCCGGACCGGCGACGAAGCCGTCGAGAGACATGGACATGCTGGCGATGACGGACCCCATCACGTCGCTCCCTGGTCGTCGGGTTCGGCTGTTCGCGGCAAGCCTGCCTTCGGCGGCTGAGCAGAACATCGGCCAGGTGGCCGAGGCCAGGACTCCCCGGTGGCCGATTTCCCCTCTTCGATGGCAGACTGAGCCCTGCCATGACGTCCGCGACGCCCCCTGACCTGCCCGTCCAGCTCGCCACCTTCGTAGGCAGGCAGTCCGAGCTGGCCGCGGTGCGCGCGCTGCTGGACACCGGGCGGCTGGTGACGCTGACCGGCACCGGCGGCGTCGGCAAGACCCGGCTCGCCGCGCAGATCGCCGCCGCCGAGGTCGCGCGCCGGCCGGACGGTGTCTGGTGGGTCGAACTGGCGGCCGTCACCGACCAGGCGCGGCTCGCCGAGCTGGTCGCGGCGCGGCTCGGCGTGCTCGTCGAACCCCTCCAAGGTCCCGTACGGTCGATGACGGCACAGTTGCGCGGCCGCCGCGCGCTGCTCTGCCTGGACAACTGCGAGCACGTCATCGACGGCGCCGCCGAGCTGACCGGCGCGCTGCTGTCGTCGTGCCCGGAGCTGTCGGTGCTGATCACCAGCCGCGAGCCGCTGGCCGTGCCGGGCGAGGTGGTCTGGCGGGTGCCGCCGCTGGTCCCGGACGAGGCGTTGCGGCTGTTCGTCGAGCGGGGCCGCCAGGTGCGGCAGCTGTTCGACCTGGACCAGGAGGGTGCGGCCGCCGCGCGGGTGCTGTGCTCCCGGCTCGACGGCGTCCCGCTCGCCATCGAGCTCGCGGCCGCATGGTTGGGCTCACTCACCCCGCAACAGATCGAGCGCGGCCTGGACGACCGGTTCGGCCTGCTCGTCCGCAGCCCGCGTGGCGTCGCCGCGCGCCAGCAGACCCTGGCGGCGTCCATCGCCTGGAGCCACGACCTGCTCGACGAGCCGGACCGTGCGGTGTTCCGCCGCCTCGCGGTGTTTCCTTCCGGCTTCGACCTGGAGGCCGTACGGACGGTCTGCGCGGGCGGAGTGGTCGCTCGCGACGACGTGCTCGCCGCCATCGGCCGCCTGGTGGACAAGTCGCTGGTGGTCGCGGAGACCCGCGGCGGCGTGTCCCGCTTCCTGCTGCTGGAGACCATCCGCGACTACGCCGCCGATCGGCTGCGTGAGGCCGGGGAGGTCCACCTCGTCCGCGACCGCCATCTCGGCCACTTCCTGGCCTTTGCCGGCGGCCCCGAGCGGGCCGCCGATCTCGACGCCTGGCGCGCCCGGCTCGAGGGTGAGTACGACAACCTGCGCGCCGCCCTGGAATGGGGGCTGGCCACCGATCCCGACAGGGGACGCCGCCTCGCCGCCGAGCTGTCGTGGTTGTGGCATCTGCATCGGCACGGGCACGAGGGCATCGGGTTCCTGCGCCGCGCCATCGACCGCGTGCCGGCGGACCGATCGCTGCTGCAGGCGCGGCTGCTCGCCGGGTTAGCGCTGGTCGCGGACACCACGAGCCCGCTGGACATGGAATACGACGTGGCACGGCAGGCGCTCGAACTGGCCACCGCCCACGGAGACGAGAGCCTGCGCGGCCAGTGCTTTTCCCTGGCAGCAGTCGGCCGGTTCTACACCGACTTCACCGCCGCCTGGGACCTGACCGTCGAGGCGATCCGCTCCGCCGACCTCGCGGGCGACCAGTTGTTCAAACATTCTCAGCTGGCGCTGCAGGGCATGATCAGACAGCTGCAGGACCGGCACGACGAGGCCCGCCCGCTGCTGGAGGCGGCACTCGACGGCCTGCGCCACCGTCACCGCGGGATAGCGTCGACCACGCTGGCCTACCTGTCGAGCGGAGCGCTCGCGACCGGCCGGCCGGCCGAGGCCCGCCGCCTGGCCGAGCAGTCGCTCGAACTCGCCGAGCCGCTCGGCGACTACCTGCGCGTCGGTATGGCACGCGGTGCCCTGGCCGCGGCGTACACCGCGTCCGGAGACGTGAGCGCGGCGCTGGAGGCGATGCGGCCCCTGCTGCTGCTCATGGAGAACGCCGAAGCAGCCGTCTTCGTGCCCGGCATGGGGTCGGCACTCGCACAAGTGCTGATGGCCGGCGGCGATCTCGACGGGGCGCTGCGCTGGTTCGAGCACGATGTGGGCCAGGCCGAGCACGTCGCGCCGACCTACCTCGCGGCGCAGGCGTACGCCGGCTACGCGGAGGCCCTACGACGCGCCGGCCGGTACGAAGACGCCCGCGGCGAGCTCGACCGGGCGGCGGCCATCGCCGGCAAGCTCGGCATGCCACGCGTCCTCGCGGACGTGCTGCAGCAACAGGCCCTTCTCACCGGCGATCCCGACCTGCACCACGAGGCGCTGACCATTCGCGTCGCCCACGGGCTGCGCACGTTCTGGGTGGACAGCCTGGACGCGATCGCCGCCTGGCTGCCCCCGCCGAACGCGGTGCGGACGCTGGCCGCGAGCACCACGGCACGCGCGGCCCTGGGATATCCACGGGCCGTGGCCGAACGACGTGAGTACGACGAACTGCTCGCCCGGCTCAGGCAGAGGCTCGGTGAACAGTTCGCGACGGCATGGGCGGCGGGCGCCGAGCTGTCCCTCGACGACGCGGTCGCTTACGTCCGCCGCAGCCGGGGTACCCGCGACCGGTCGGCCACCGGTTGGGACAGCCTCACCCCGACCGAGGTGAGCGTGGCCCAGCTGGCCGCCACCGGCCTCAACAACCCGCAGATCGGAGCACGACTCTTCATGAGCCGAAGCACCGTCAAGACCCACCTCTCCCATATCTACGCCAAACTCGGTGTCGCCAACCGCACCGAACTCGCCGGAGTAGCGTCATTCAGCGACGATCGGCGCCGCGACGGTGGTCGGCGATGACCTTGCCGGCCGCGCCGAACAGCCGCTTTCGGGCATACTCGCCGTCGAGCAGGTCGGCGCTGCGCCGCAGATGGTGGTAGGTGCCGCGGTACTCGCCCTCGCCATGCGCGGCGACCGGCCGCTCATCCGAGGGGAGACGCAAGGAACGGGACGGCGCGCAGGCTCTTCGGCGCGCCGGCACCGGTCGGAGCCAAGGACCCGTGATGGGCACCGGCACCTTCGTGAGGTGGGTGTCTTACGAGGGTGCCGGCCCCCTGCCGGCGGCGATCTCGGCGAAGGCGCGGATGCGTGCGTTCTCGTGCGCGGTGCACCAGATCGGCCCCAGAGGCAGGGGTGGCATATCCCGGATGGGGATGGTCACGATGTCCGAGCGGCGGAACAGCGGCATGTGCTCGACGGTGGGATGGATGACGCGTCCGCGCGCCACCAGGGAAGCCGTCTCATGAATGGTGCCGACGCGGTACGTGCGGTGGACGGCTCTGCCCGATGGCGTGTACAAGGGCGTGATGGCGTCGTGCAGCGCCGCCGGATACTGCGGCATGATCGCGATCTCCTCATCACCGAGGTCCTCGACGGACACCGATCGCCGGACCGCCAGCGGATGGGCGCTGGCCACAGCCAGCACGCGGGACCGTGAGTCGATCACCGGGCCGGCGGTCAGGTCGGGCTCGTCCAGGATGAGCCAGCTGATCAGGATGTCGATCTCGCCCCGGCGCAACGGTCCGTAAAGATCGGTGACGTTGATCTCGCACAGGGCGATCCGGCAGTCAGGATGGCGTGCCTCGAAGGCCTCGACGACCTGCGTCAAGGCCTGGCCTTCGGCGGTCGCGGCGAACCCGACCCGCAGCAGTCCGGCGGGCTGCCTCGCCTCTGTACGGGCATCGTGGACGGCCGCGAGCAGTTGCCCGTAGGCGGGCTTCATCCGATCGGCGAGCCGGTGGCCCAGAGGGGTGAGGCGCGCACGGCGGCTGGTGCGTTCGAAGAGTGGAGCGCCGATCTCCCGTTCCAGCGAGGCGATGAGCCTGCTCACCTGTGGCTGGGATAGATGGAGTCGTTCGGCGGTGCGTCCGAAGTGGAGTTCCTCGGCCAGCGTCAAGAACGCCTCGACATGGACGAGGGTGAACCTCACCTCACTCACCGCCGCCTTCGTTCGCGTCCGCGCGCCAGATCCATGCGCCCATGGTATCGATCCTTGCATAGATCGCCGTTGATCAAGCCGGCCTGGGCGCGCATGCTGACTTCTGCGGGGGCGTCGGCGAAGACCGGTGTTCTCGCCACGCCTGCCAACGAACCGTGGGGATTCGATGCCGCTTCTTTCTCTGGAGAACAAGGTCGCGCTGGTGACCGGGAGTTCACGTGGTATCGGCCGAGCGACCGCCCGGCGCCTGGCCGCGGACGGCGCTTCGGTGGTCGTCAATTACGTCAACGACGAGCGCGCCGCGCGAGAGGTCGTCACCGCCATTTCCGACGCGGGGGGCAAGGCCGTTCAGATCAAGGCGGACCTGTCGGGGCGGATCGAGGTTCAGCGGTTGTTCGACGAGGCGGAGGCGGCGTTCGGCCGGCTCGACGTGGTCGTCGCCAACGCCGCTACCGCGCTCGTCAAGCCCGTCGTCGAATGCACTGAGGAGGAATTCGACACGGTCTTCGACACCAATACCAAAGGCGTGTTCTTCACCTTGCAGGAGGCCGCGCGGCGCACGTGCGACCAAGGCCGGATCATCGCCGTCTCCACCGCCGGCACGCGCATGTTCTTCACCGAACTGGCGCTCTATCTCGGCAGCAAGGGGGCTGTCGAGCAGTTCGTACGTGTGCTGTCAAGGGAACTGGCAGCGCGCCAGATCACGGTGAACGCGGTCTCACCCGGCTTCACCGACACCGATCTCCTTCCCGAGCGGGATCGGGCGGTCGCGGCAGGCATGTCCGCCTTCAACCGCATCGGCACGCCTGCGGACGTCGCCGACGTGATCGCGTTCCTGGCCGGCGACGCCGCCCGCTGGATAACGGGACAGAACCTCAACGCCACG
Organism: Nonomuraea aurantiaca; assembly: GCF_020215705.1. Classification (GTDB taxonomy): domain Bacteria; phylum Actinomycetota; class Actinomycetes; order Streptosporangiales; family Streptosporangiaceae; genus Nonomuraea; species Nonomuraea aurantiaca. The sequence continues at coordinate 51,902 of NZ_JAIWNB010000042.1, forward strand.
GGCGGCGTGATCTAGCGTGAGAGCACCGCCGCGTCGATGTGGAAGCGGGCCGAACCGCAGTGCTTCAAGGAGTGCCGGAGCTGGCTGGCGCGCCGCGCCGCCGAGGCGGATGGGTGGAGGTCGCCGTTCGGGGCTCGGGTTATCGCCACTGGCCGTTCTGATGCGGGTGGTCGACCAGCGAGGCTCGGCGACGGCAAGCTAACTACGTGCAGTTGATTTACTGCAGAGAGTCATAATTCTGAGAAGTCGACACTACCGAGACCCGAAAAGGGGAACCACTTTCGCTGGCCGGTCTGACCACCCTGGCCGTCGCCGTGGCGACGGCCAGGGTGGCTCTCGTCAACCCATCGCTTGCCGCGGCCCAAACGCCGGAGCAGCAGTGGTTCATGGAGTTCGACGGCGTGCCGCAGGGAAAGATCTGGACCCGCAGCAGTAGGCACGGCCAGTGTCTGACCGCGGACCCCGAACACCTCTGCCGTCACCACCGCCCCCTGCGGATGATCTCTCGACTCTCCGTCGCCTAGGTAGTCGGTACGACCGCTGCATGACTTCGGGCTCACCTTTGGCTGGCCCCCAACAAGGGCGCCGGCTACGCCAGCAGGATCCCGAGTGAGGTCGTCGGCTTCAACTGCGCCTAGCCGCACCGCCGCCCGCTCCGAGCCGGGAGCGGGCGGCCGTCCGCGCGATCGCGGTTACTCAGCGCTACTTTTGGGGGCTCATACGGCTACCCGAGCATCCGGCCTTCTGGTCGGTGGCTAGGAGTTGTCCGAGGTGATCGCGGCGGGCTCGGTCTTGGACCGAGCGGCTGCGAGGGTCTTGTGGACGACGCCGACGAGACCTCCACTCCGGCGGCGATGCCCTCCAGTACCTTGACGCCGACGCCGCGCTGGAACAGGTCGTTGAGGACGATCAGCCCTTCCAGGAGGTTGCGGCCGAGCCGGTCGACCTCCTGGACGGTCAGCGGGTCGCCGTCGCGGATGTAGGACAGAGTATTCAGCGGATCGGGCCGGTCGTTGGTGGCGAGTTGCCGCTGATCTTCTCCTCGAAGACCTACCAGCAGATGGGATGGAGGGCGTCGTGCTGCCGCTGGATGTTCTGCTTGTCGGTGCTGACTCGGATCAGGCCTCTTGCGTTCACGGCAAGGTCGGCACCTCAGAAGGTGTGTTCGATCCCGAACAGCGGCCTGCCGATCCTGCCCGACCACTCCCCAGATATTCCTTAGCACGAATATTCGTTATAGTGAATACTTCCGTCCATAGACGCATTGTTCACCGCATTGGCCGACCCGGCCCGCTGGCGGCTCGTGGGCCTGCTTGCCGAGCGGCCGCGGCCGGTCGGTGTTCTCGCTCAGCTCGCCCAGGCGCGCCAGCCACAGACGACCAAGCACCTGCAGGCCCTTGAGCGTGCCGGCGTCGTCACCTCCCAGCGCTCCGGCCAGCGCC
>NZ_JAIWNB010000043.1 GCF_020215705.1 Nonomuraea aurantiaca
GCCGTAGCATTCGCGCTCAACACCAGGCCCCGAAAAACTCTCGGGTGGAAGACACCGGCAGAAGCCTTCAGCGATCATCTAAACTTACTGCTGAACAGCAGTGTTGCGACGACTCCTTGAACCCAAGCTGTGGTCCACCGGTACGTAGCCGGCCAGGCCGGGCGTCAGCCAGCGCGGCAGGGACTCCTTCAGCTCGTTTCGGGCTTCGGCGGTGGAGTTCGCCACGTGGGCGACGGCCGCTGCCATGTGGGCTTGAGGCGTTCCCCCGTGAGAGGCGTACATGGCGATCATCGAGCTCTTCTGCCGGTCGTCGATGTGCATGCCGAGCAGCATCGGGAGGCCGCGCTTCGCGGCCAGTGCCACGGTCGGCGGTGAGGTGCAGGCCACGACCGGGCGCAGCCTGGCCGGTGGGACCAGTGGCACTTCACGGAAGCTGAAGAACTCCCCCGCCGCCGACACCCGCTCGCCGGAGAGCGCGGCGAGCAGTACGTCCAGCGACTCCTCGAAGCCGTGCTCGAAGCGCTCCAACCCGGTGCCGAACACCTCCAGGTCCACCCACGGGCCGCCCCTCCCGACGCCCAGCGTGAAGCGGCCGTTCGACAGGTGGTGCAGCATGGCCGCCTGTTCGGCCAGGGCGATCGGGTGCTGGGTGGACAGGACGCTCACGGCGGTGCCGAGGCCGATGCGGCTGGTCCTGCCGATCGCCACGGCCGCCAGCATGGTGGCGGAGGGGCAGACGCCGTAGGACATGAAATGGTGCTCGGCGATCCAGGCATCGGCGAACCCGGCCTCCTCGGCCGCCACGATGAGGTCGAGAGCGTTCGCCAGCACCTGCTCCGATCTCTGGTCCGGAAATCGGGCCACGATCAGAAAAATCCCGATTCGCATCCCATCGATGATGGTTGATTTCTGGCGCTTGGGACACCACTCGGGACGCTACTCAGGTCACCGCTCACGGCGACGAGTGGCCGCCCTCCGCCTTCCGCCGCGTGAAAGCCCGGCCGCCCTCCGCCCTCCGCCGCCATCCCTCTTCCGCTACTGCTTCTGTGGTTTCCGGATGCCCTCGCGCCAGATCTGCCTGATCAGGCTCGGCGTGCCCTCGACGGTGTGGACACCCACGGTCCTGCGGACGTACCGGTCGTCGGCGAGCTGCGCCACCATGCTCGCCGCCAGGTCGCTCCGACCGGCGTACATGCCGCCCGGAAAGTTCTCGCTCACGCGGTAGTCCGTCACCGTGTCGGAGTCGAACAGCCAGGCCGAGCGGACGATCGTCCAGTCCACGTCGCTCGCCCGTACCAGCGACTCCATCCGGATCGTGTCCTCGTACAGGGTCCGTCCGGGTTTGCGCATGAAGTACGGCTCCACGATCCGGGTGAAGAGGAACGAGTCGCTCGGACGATACGCGGGGTCGATGGCCGCGCTGCTGGCCACGACCAGCCGTTTCAGGCCATGTCGTGACATGGCGGCGATGAGGTTGGCCGTGCCGGTCGAATAGGTGCTGATGGGCTTGCTGCTATATGAGACACCCGCCACCGACACCACGGCCTGTCCGCCGGCGACGGCCTCCTCGACCGCGTCCCGGTCCCTGATGTCCGCGCTCGCCACGGCCAGGCCGTCACGCGGCCGGACGGCGGCCGGGTTACGGGTCACAGCGACGACCTGGTGTCCCTGGGCCAGTGCCTGGGCGGTCAGCAGCCGGCCGGTGGGCCCGTTGGCGCCGAAGACGACGACACGCATGTCAGCTCCCCCTTCAGATGGTGGCGTTCACCCCCATGACGCGCGGCGCTCGGCGAAGGTGACAGCGGCCCTGGCGCGCCGCCTCCGGCGGCCCGCCGGAGGCGGCGAGGTCGCATCACGCGACGGCGGTCCCCTCAAGCTCGACCATCAGGTCAGGGATCGCCAGCCGGGTCACCCCGAGCATCGTGGTGGGCGGTGCCACCCCGGCGGCGCCCAACCGCGACGCCAGCACGCCGTAGTGCTGGAAGAGCAGATCGACGTCGGTGGTGTAGACGTTGAGCCGGACGAGGTTCGCGAGGGACATGCCGGCCTCGCCGAGCACGGCCTCCAGGTTGTCGAGGCTCAGCGCCACCTGCGCCGCCATGTCATCGGCGTGCTGGGGCTTGCCGTCGCCGCTCATCGCAGTCTGCCCGGAGCAGTAGAGGGTCCGGGTGTGCCCGGAGACGACCTCACCCTGGTTGTACCCCATCTCCACCGACCACGCCCACGGGTTGACGACCGTTCGCTCCATTGCCATGTCAGCTCCATTCGATTCATTCACATCACGTACGTCGATCGGCTCGACAGCCGGTCGCGTTTATGAGCCTCCCAACAAATCACGACATCCTGTGTCGTGTATTTCGCTAACGTTCTCGCATGCGCGCCGATCGGTTGGTTTCGCTGGTGCTGCTGCTGCGGCAGTACGGGCGGCTGTCCGCGGCCACGCTGGCCCGCGAGCTGGAGGTGTCCACCCGCACCGTGCTGCGCGACATCGAGGCGCTGTCCGCGGCCGGTGTCCCCGTCTACGCCGAACGCGGCCGGCACGGCGGTTTCGCGTTGTTGCCGGGATTCCGGACCGAGCTCACCGGGCTGAACCCCGACGAGGCCCTTGCCCTGCTGGTCGCCGGATCGCGGCGCGGCGCCCAGGCATTCGGCCTCGGCTCGTCGCTCGCTTCGGCGATGCTCAAGGTGGTTGACGCGCTCCCGGAAAGCTATCGGGACACCGCGGCCGGCGCGGCCGAGCGATTGCTCATCGACCCGGAGACCGACCTCCTCTCGCGGCGGCTGGTCGCTGAGGAGGTGCCTGACGCCATAGCGGCCGAGGTCCTGCGTGCGGTGTTCGCCGGGCACAAGCTGCGGATCCACTACGAGGCTGTGGACCAGACCCCGGAGTGGCGCACGGTGGACCCGATCGGCCTGGTCACCATACGTGACCGGGGTTACTTGCTGGCCACGAGGTCGGGCGCGGACCGCACCTACCGGCTGTCCCGGATCTTGGCCGCCGAGGAACTCGCCGAACCCGCACAGCGACCAGACCGGGTCGATCTGGACCGGGCCTGGCAGGAACGCAGCACGCGGTTCCGGGCCGGCGGCGACCAAGTCACCGTGCTGGTACGAGTCCACCCGGCGCGGCGGGAGGACCTGCTGGGAACCGCCCTGGCCGTCCTCGCCGAAGAAGCCGAAACCGAAGAAGCCGGCGCGGACGGCTGGCTGCGGATGGAGGTGACCTTCCAAGATTCGAGACACGCCGAATGGGCACTGTGGCAGCTCAGCACGAACGCGGAAGCCCTCGCCCCGCAGTGGTTACGCACCGCCCTGCGCAACCGCGCCGCCGCGATCGCCACCCGCTACGGAGCGTCATCCTGACCCGCATGAAAAGATCAACCGAAGGAGCTAACCGAAGAGGCTCGCCTGGCCCTCGCCCACGGCCGGGTCCCGGTGCCGCTTGAGGTGACGCCAGCGGGGCAGGTCGTCCAGGTACGACCACGACAGCCGATGGTGCTCCGTAGGCCCCAGGCGGGCCAGCGCCTCCTGGTGGACCGGTGACGGATAGCCCGCGTTGTCCGCGAAGCCGTACTCGTCGCATCCGATCGTCCCCATGTACGCGTCCCGCCGTACCTTGGCCAGGACCGAGGCGGCCGCCACCGAGATGCTGGCCGAGTCGCCCTTGACCTCCAGGCGTACCGGCCACGGCGCCCCGATGTAGTCGTGCGAGCCATCGAGGATCAGCGCGTCGGGCCGCACGGGGAGGGCGGCCAGGGCGCGGCGGGCGGCGCGGCGCAGGGCCTCCGTCATGCCGAGCTCGTCGACCTCGGCATGGGTGGCGTCGCCGAAGCCGATGCCGGCCGCCCAGGACTCCAGGGAGGCGGCCACCGCCCTGCGCTTGGCGGCGGACAGCTGCTTGGAGTCCGTCAGCCCGGCGGGCGGGTCCGACAGGTCGGTGATGACGGCGCACACCGTCACCGGGCCGGCCCACGCGCCCCGCCCCACCTCGTCGAGGCCCGCGACCGTGGTCGTGCTGCGCTGGGAGAGCAGCAGGTGCTCGATGTCATAGGTGGGCGCCATGGGCACCAGACGTTATCGCTCCGCGAGCCGTACCGGATCCAGATCGGCGGCGAGATAGCGCGCGGCGACGTGGATGGCCCGTAGCGTCACCGACACCGACGGCCGGTGGACGCTGGAGCCGCGCGCGACGGCCCGCACCTCGCGGCCCACCGGATTGCCGGGGAACTGGCGGACGGCGATGCCGCGCACGCCGGCGGCCAGCGCGAGCGCGGGCACGGCGGCGATCCCGATGCCCTTGGCGACCAGCGACAGGATGGTGCCCAGCCCCTCGAACTCCCACGGCGTCGGCCTGGTGCCGCCCACGTCCACGAAGAGCCGGTCGACCGCGAGGCGTGACGGCTCCCCGTCCGGAGTGGCCATCCACGGCTCGTCACGCAGCTCGCGCAGGTCCAGGGGCACCTCCGGGTCGGCCAGCCGGTGCTTGCGCGGCACCACCAGCACCAGCGGGTCGTTCAGCAGCGGGAACGTCCGCAGGCTGTCGCTGTCGCCGACCCGCCCGTACCAGTCGTCGACGAGCGCGATGTCCACCTCGCCCGCCTGCACCTCGCGCATGCCCCGCCCCGACCGGCTCTGCCCGAGCCGGAGCGTCAGCTCGGTGTAGCGGCGCAGCGAGCGCGCCAGGGCGGGCGCGAACGCGACCGCCGCCGTGGGGAAGGCGGTCACCACCACCCGGCCGGACGGCGTGCCCGCGTGGGCCGAAAGGTCGGATTCGGCCTCTTCGACCATGGACAGAATGCGTTCGCCATGGATCACCAGGCGGCGGCCCGCGTCCGTCAACTCGGCGCTGCGCGCGGTCCGGTCGATCAGCGCGGTTCCGGTCTCCCGTTCGAGGGCCGCCAGCTGCTGGGACACGGCGGAAGGACTGTACCCCAGCGACTCGGCGGTCGCCGAGATGCTGCCTCGACGAGCAAATTCGCAGATCAGCACCAAGCGCCGGAATTCGAGCATCGGACTTCCTTCCGCCCACCCACAAAAAGCCTCGCTTGTGGTGATGCCTTCATCCAACCACGCTGGGAACGTGACAAACATGACGGTTACCCTCTCCGCCACTCTGGCGACCAACGAAGACATCGAGCGAAGACGGCGCGCCGGGGAACGGGTGCTGCACCTCGCATTCGGCGAGGCCGGCCTGCCCGTCCACCCGGCGCTGCGCGACAAGCTGGTCGCCGCATCCGAGCGCAACGGCTACGGGCCGGTCGCGGGAGCGGCCGACCTGCGGAGCGCGGCGGCGGGCTACTGGACACGACGGGGACTCCCCACCGACCCCGAACTGGTCGTCTGCGGCCCCGGCAGCAAGTCACTGCTGTACGGAGTGCTCCTGGCCATCGGCGGCGACATCGTCCTGCCCATGCCCAGCTGGGTCAGCTACGCGGCGCAGGCGGACCTGGTCGGCGCCCGTCCGATCATGGTCGCGCCCCCGCAGGGAGAAGGCGGTGTACCGGATCCGGAGCGCGTGGCCTCGGCCGTGTTGCACGCTCGCGCCCAGGGCCGGAACGTCCGCTCGGTGCTCGTGACGCTGCCCGACAACCCCACCGGACGCCTCGCGCCGCCGCAGACCATCCAACGCCTGGTGGAGGTCGCCCGCGAGCTCGACCTGTACATCATCTCGGACGAGATCTACCGGGACCTGCTGCACGACCCGCTGCTTCCCTTCACCTCGCCCGCGGACCTGGCGCCCGAGCGCACGGTCGTCACCACCGGGCTCAGCAAGAGCCTGGCGCTGGGCGGCTGGCGGATCGGCGTGGCCAGGCTGCCCGACGAGGCGTACGACCTGCGCGCCAAGCTGCTCGCGGTGGCGAGCGAGATCTGGTCCGCCCCGGCCGCTCCCGTGCAGGAAGCCGCCGCCTACGCCTTCACCGACCCGCCCGAGCTGGCCGAGCGCATCCTGCGGAGCCGGCGGCTGCACGGAACGCTCGCTCGCGCGGTGCGCGACAGGTTCACGGAGATCGGCGCGTCGGTGCCCACTCCCCAGGGCGGGTTCTACCTCTACCCGGACCTGAGCCACCTGCGACTCGGCGGCTCGGCCGAGATCACCCGGCTCCTGCTCGAGGAGCACGGCATCGGCGTGCTGCCCGGCCACGCGTTCGGCGACGATCCCGCCGCCGCGCGGGTACGGGTCGCGGTGAGCCTGCTCTACGGGGACACCACGGAGGAGCGACTGGCCGCGCTGAACAGCTCGGATCCACTCCAGCTGCCGTGGATCGCGGCCAATCTCGACCAGCTGTCGATGGGCTTGACGGAGCTCTCGCCGGCGCGGCGGAGCCCGGTGCGTGAACGGCACCCGGCGCTCGTGCCGACGCCATGTCACAGTTAGGCGAAACTTTGTCCACGGGCCGGTGCGGAGACCCCGTAATCGGCCCGTTGACCTGCATGAATACCCAGGTTGCAACAAGCTGCAAAGAATGGTGGGCGAGTGCTGTTCTCTCCCATACCGAGCAGCCTCCATCATGTGCTCATGCCCGCTCTTGTCACCTTGTCCGGGCGCCTCGTGCGCCTGGAACCTCTCAGCCTCGCGGTGATCGACGACCTCGTCGCCGCGGCGAGTGAAGACCGCTCCACGTATGCCTTCACCCGTGTCCCGGCCGGCCGGGACGAGATGGTCTCCTATGTGGAGGCCGCACTGGCTGAGCAGGCGGAGGGCCGCACGCTGCCCTTCGCCGTCCGGTGGCTGAACACCGACCGTGTGGTCGGTGCCACCCGTCTCATGCACCTGGAGTACTGGCAGGGCCCCATGCCCTGGCCGCCGGGTACGCGGGGCGCGGTGGGCGAGGTCCCGTCCGTGGCCGACATCGGTTACACCTGGCTGGGCGCGTCCGCCCAGGGCACGGGTGCTAACCGGGAAAGCAAGTACCTGATGCTCTCGCACGCCTTCGAGACGTGGAACGTCCACCGCATCACGCTCAAGTCAGACGTACGCAACAACAGGTCCCTGGCCGCGATAGCCGCCTTGGGCGCGCATTTCGACGGGATACGCCGGGCAGAATGCAGGGGCGCGGATGACACTGTCCGAGATACGGCGTACTACTCGATCCTGAACTCGGAATGGCCCGGGATTCGAGAACGCCTGGCCCAGAGGCTTGTCCTCGCGGCCGAGGCAGCATAAGGAAGCATCCGTGAAGGCCCCGCCATACGGCGGGGCCTGTGTCTTGCTTGTCCCATTTATGCCAGTGTCATGGCCGCCCCCGCGTTATCGGGGCCATGCCGCTGTTGACCCTCAGCATCCGCCGCGTGGCTCAACACCCGATTAAAGGCCGATCAACGCTTCGGTTAACGAATGGGCGGATGCCTATCTGTTACGCAAGGATGGACCTATCATTTGGTAACAAATCTTTCCATTGCGTTGGAGACAGGCGACATGACTGGTCAGAGCGGCGAAGGCGGGCTGAGGTTCGCCGTGCTCGGCCCCGTCCGCGCGTGGCGCGATGGCCAGGAACTCGACCTGGGCACCCCGCTGCAGCGCTCCATTCTCGCCATGCTGCTCCTGCGGGAAGGCCGTGCGGTTACTCCGACCGAGATGATCGACGCGGTGTGGGGCGAGGACGCCCCGCCGCGGGCCCTCGGTGCGCTGCGCACGTACGTCTCCAGGTTGCGCACGGTCCTGGAGCCCGGCAGGGCCGCCCGCTCCCGGCCCGAGCTGCTGACCTCCGTCGGCCGGGGGTACGCCCTGCGGCTGCCCGACGACTCGCTGGACCTGACCCGGTTCGAGCGCGGCATCCACGAGGCCGAGGCCGCGCGCCGGGCCGGCAAGCCGCGGGAGGCCGCCGAGGGTCTGCGGGCCGGGCTGGCGCTGTTCGAGGGCGAGCCGCTGGCCGGGGCCGTCGGGCCGTACGCGGAGCATCAGCGCGACCGGCTGGTCGAGTGCCAGATCAGTGCGGTCGAGACGCTCATGGACCTGGATCTGGAGCTGGGCGAGCACGCCGCGGTCGTGTCCGAGCTGATCGCGCTGACGGCCGAGCATCCGCTGCGTGAGCGGCTGCGTGCCCAGCTGATGCTGGCCTACTACCGGTGCGGCCGGCAGGGCGACGCGCTGGCCGTCTTCACCGAGACGCGTGAGGCGCTGATCGAAGAGCTGGGCATCGAGCCCGGCCACGAGCTGACCGCGCTGCACCAGCGCATCCTGTCCGCCGACCCCACGCTGGCCGCGGCCGAGGTGGCCGAGGAGGAGGCGCCGGAGGACCGGGCACCGACGCTCGACCTGCCCCGCCCCGCCCAGCTGCCCGCCGCGGTGAGCGACTTCACCGGGCGCATGGACATCGCCGGACGGCTGCGCGCGCTGCTGTCGTCGAAGCCCGCCGAGGGCGTGCCGGTGGCCGCGATCTGCGGGATCGGCGGGGTGGGCAAGACCACCCTGGCCGTGCACGTGGCGCACGCGGCCGACGACCTGTTCCCCGACGGCCAGCTGTACGCCGACCTGCGCGGCTACACCGACGAGGCGACCGGTCCTGAGTCGGCGCTGGGCGCGTTCCTGCGCGCGCTGGGCGTGCCGTCCGACGTCATCCCGGAGCGCCTGGCCGAGCGGTCCGCGCTCTATCGGTCGCTGCTGGCCGAGCGGCGCATCCTCGTGCTGCTCGACAACGCCCACAACGCCGAGCAGGTCGTCCCGCTGCTGCCCGGCTCCTCGGGCTGCGCCGCCATCGTCACCAGCCGCCACAAGCTGGCCGACCTGCCCTCGGCCCGGCTGTTCGACCTGGACGTGATGGACCCGGACGAGGCGCTGACGCTGTTCGCCTCGGTGGCCGGGCCCGAGCGGGTGGCGGCCGAGCACGGCGCCGCCATGGACGTGGTCGCCGCCTGCGGGTTCCTGCCGCTGGCCGTACGGATCGTGGCGGCCCGGCTGGCCGCGCGGCCCTCGTGGACGGTCGCCTCGCTGGTGCCCAGGCTGACCGACGAGCAGCGCCGCCTGGACGAGATGCGGGTGGGCAACCTGGCGGTCGAGGCGACGTTCGCCCTCGGCTACGGGCAGCTGGACATCGCCCAGGCCCGGGCGTTCCGGCTGCTGTCGCTGCCCAACGGGCCCGACTTCTCGGTGGGCGCCGCGGCGGCGGTGCTGTCGATGAGCGCGTTGGCCAGCGAGGACCTGCTGGAGTCGCTGGTCGACGCCAGCCTGCTGGAGGCGCCCGCGCCGGGCCGCTACCGCTTCCACGACCTGCTCAAGCTGTTCGCCCGGCGGACGCTGGAGAAGACCGAACGGCCGCAGGCCCGCACGATGGCGCTGCGGCGGCTGCTCGGGTTCTACCTGGCCTCCGCCCAGTCGGCGCACCGGCTGGCCTACGAGGGCAGCATGATCGCCGACAACCTCCAGGTGGACGGCAGCGGGCTCTCCTTCAACAGCGTCAACGAGGCCGTCGCCTGGCTGGTCGCCGAGGGCGACTCGCTGTTCGCCGCGATCAACCAGGCCGCCGCCACCGCCCACGCGCCTGAGCCACTGCTGCCCGCCGGTGACCTGCTGGTGGCCATGGAGCCGCTGCTGGAGTCCGGGACCCACACCCGCGAGTTCGACCAGGGCACGCGGGCCGTGCTGGCCACCGCCAAGCGCATCGCCGACGCGGGCAGCGAGCTGCGGGCCCGCTACGTGCTCGGCCGGGTGCTGTTCGCGAGCAACCGGCTCAAGGAGGCCGAGGAGCAGTTCAGGATCGTGCACGAGCTCTCGGTCGAGCGCGCGGAGAAGGTCGTCACCGGCGAGGTGATGAACGCCCTGGCCGTCGTCGTGGGCCGGCAGCGCCGCCACGCCGAGGCGCTGACCTGGTTCGAGTCGGCGATGCGCTGGTATCGCGAGAACGGCGTGCCGGCCGGCGAGGCGCTCGTGCTCAGCTACTCGGCCCGCGACCATCTCGGCCTCGGCCGCCCCGAGGACGCCATCGCCGCGGCGGAGAAGGGCCTGGCCATCTTCACCGAGATCGGCAGCGGCGCCGGCACCGCCCGCGCCCGCTACCACCTGGGCATCGTCCTGTCGCGGGTCGGCCGCATCGCCGAGGCCGTCCACCACCACGCCGAGTGCCTGGCCTTCTTCCGGGCCAGCAAGCAGCGCGTGTGGGAGCAGCGGGTCTGTTCCCGGCTCGCCGAGACGTTCATCGCCGCCAAGCGCTACCCCGATGCCGTACGGCACGCGGAGCAGGCGCTGGTGGTGTCGAGGGAGATCGGCCATCCCTATGGTGAGGCGCTCTCGCTGATGGTGCTCGGCGAGGCGCTCGAGGGGCTGGGCAGCGCCACGAGGAGCCTCGACTGCCTACGGCAGGCCTTCGAGATCTTCTCGCTGCTCGGCGCTCCTGAGGCGGGGGACCTCAAGGTCCGCCTCGACAAGGCCTCGATCGTCAAGCCCGTCGCCGGTGCTGTCGTCGATCCGGTCGCCAGTCCCGTCGAGCCCTGAGTACAGCTCGTCGTCCAGACGTGTCATCCACACATGGTTGATCAAGGCTGCCCCTTTGGGAGTCACGGATCCCCCGTGATGCGTGCGGGTGGCGCGATTGCTAGCCCGGCCGGCCATCTGACCGTCACGCGTCGCTAGGGGGCCCGGTTATCCGGATGCTCCGCGTAACGGCTAGCCGCCTCACATCGACGGCCGGCCGGACCCGACACGAGCCTCGAACCCCCCGGGCTCGTGTCTTGGTGAGAAGCCTCCACCCGGGGGGTCAACATCCGATCAACGGCCGATCAAAGCAGGAAATAACCCTCGGCGATGAGCGGCCGGATGGCGTCGGTGTGCAGGATCTCCCCGTCGCCGACCAGTTCTGCGATGACGTTGAGCAGCGGGCCGAGGGCGAGGTCGCCGTCGCAGACGCCGGCCAGGGCCGCCTCGACGGTGCCGACCTCCCTGCTGCGGCGCAGGCCATCCGTCTGGCGCAGCACGATGCGCATGGGGTCTTCCGCCCCCGGCAGGCCGATGCGCTCGTCCAGCAGGCCCGCCACGGTCCGCAGGTGGGCCGAGTCGAGGAAGCGCACCCGGTGGGCGGTCGCGATCGAGTCGAGCACGCCGTCGACGTAGTCGCCGACGGGCAGCGTGACCTGGTGGGTGAGCTGCTCCACGCGGACCACCGGGTCGAGCGTGCCCGCGTTGCGCATGGTGATCCAGCCGAATCCGATGCCCCGCACCTTGTGCTCGTCGAACCAGGCCAGCCAGCGGTCGTAGTGCTCGGTGTAGCCGGGGGTGCCCTGCACGGCGGCGTCCCGCAGCCACAGCTCGACGTATTCGGCCGGGTCCTGGACGTCCCGCTGGACCACCCAGGCGTCGCAGCCGGTCTCGCCGAGCCAGCCGCCGACCCGGTCGCGCCAGTCCTCGTCCGCCACGTGCAGCCAATTGGCCAGGAAGTGGGCCTGGCCGCCCGGATTGAGGAAGCGGGGGGTCTGTCGTACGAGATCGCGGCAGAACGCGTCGCCGTCGGCGCCCGTCTCGCGATAGGTCAGCTCGCCGCCGGGCGAGATGACGAACGGCGGGTTGGAGACGACGAGGTCGAACAGCTCCCCCTCGACCGGCTCGAACAGGGAGCCCACGCGGGCGTCCACACCGTCGATCCCGGACAGCCGCCAGCTCAGCCGGGCCAGCTCCAGCGCGCGGGGATTGAGGTCGGTGGCCACGATCTCCTCGACGCGGTCGGCCAGGTGCAGCACCTGTACGCCGCAGCCCGTGCCGAGGTCGAGGGCCCGGTGGACCGGGCGGCGGGTGACGAGCTGAGCCAGGTTGGCCGAGGCGCCGCCCGCGCCCACGACGTGGTCGGGGCGCAGAGCCGGGTCGCCGGGCCGTACCTTGCGATCGGAGACGACGTAGCCGCCGGTCTCCCAGGGCTGGAGGTGCACGGTGGCGCGTACGTGCTCGCCCTCGACGGCGACCAGGCCCGACGCGCGGGCCTCGTCGAGAACGCCCGCCGGGAACCGCGCGGCCGGAACGGCGGCGCCGAGCCACCAGAGCCGGATCAGCGCGGCCAGCGGGTCGTCACCGGCCGTGGCGCGCAGAGCCGGGACCAGCTCCTCGCGGGACAGGGCCGAGGCCGCCATGGCGCCCAGCCGATCGCGGACGCCGTCAATCGAGTAGCCGGTCTCGAGGAGGTGATCGCGCAGTCGTTCCACGAGACCATCCTTTCACCGCAGAATCCGCGCATGATCCGATACCCACAGTAATCATACTGTTACCGAAACGTCCAAGCGTTTTGCAAGCGGGCCACGATATCTCTATGAAGACCCACGCTCGGCGTTAGAAGAGGAGCGGATCAATGCAGATCCCTTGCCTGGCCTGCGAGTCCCGTTTCTGGCCCGACGACTACTTCCGCGCCTGCTCCGACTACAACCGCGGGCTGGACCTGGTCTCATGGACCTGCCCCAGCTGCGGAAACCGCGACGACCTGCGGGTGCTGCCGGGCGAGCTGGGGTTCGGCTACCCCTGCCGAGGGCGGTTCGACGTGCACGCGCGGGTGCGCGTGCCGGGGTTGCGCAGGCAGCGTGGCGATCTGCGGCTGGACATCTCCCTCGACACGGCCTGCTGGCGGGTGCCGTCGCGGATCAGGCCGGCCTCTAACGCTGCCGCAGGCTCTGCCAGGCGGCCTCACCGAGCCCTTTGATCTCCTCCTCCGTCGGCGTGTGGGCGCCGGCGAACCACAGGCGGCACATCTCCTGCGCCGGTCCGAGCCACAGCACGTAGCACATGGTCGGATGGACGACCTGAAGCCGGCCGTTCTTCATGTGCGGCCGCCACCAGTCGGACACCTGGCGGAAGAAGGCCCGCCTGGCCTCCGCCACCTCGGCGCCGCCCGGCTCGTTCTTGCGTGGCGGGCGCTCGCTGACCAGGAGCCTCGCGCGCTCCGGATGCTCACCGGCCCACCGCATGTGCAGCGCCACGACGGCCTCGATGCCGTCGCGGGCCTCCTCGTGGCTGACCAGCTCGGCGAGGAAGGCCGCCTGGTAGGCGGTGAGGATCTCCGCGTAGAGGACGCCGAAGACGTGTTCCTTGCTGGCGAAGTGGTGGTAGAAGCTGCCGACGCTCACGCCGCTCTCCTCACGGAGGCTGGCCAGCGTGGTGGCCGACACCCCGTCCTGGCTGAATCGGCGCAGGGCACCGTCGATGATGCGGGTGCGTCCGTCGCGTCCATTCTTGGCACTCTTCACACTGTCAATGGTGGAGCAACAGAACCTTATTCCGCAAATACCTCCGCCCGTTGGATCCTAGCGGTCACCTCGACCGTCCCGGAAGCCACCTTCATCTGAGCGTCCGGCCAGAGCCTGCGGATCATCCGGAGCGCCCGCCTGTTCTCCCCCATCACATCCATGCCGACGGTCTTCGCGCCCCGCACCGCGGCCCTGAACAGCAGCACGTCGATCAGGTGCGGCCCGAGCCCCTTGCCCTGCCATTCGTCGGCGACCACGACGGCGATCTCGACGTCGGCCGCCCCGCCCCGGTAGCTCATGGCGTGGCCGACGATCTCGCCGTCCAGGGTGGCGACCAGGGCGTCCCTGTGGTCGTCCAACGCGATGAGCACCCGCACCATGCTGGCGGCCGGGGCGCCGATGCCGGTGAAGAAGCGCAGGGTCTGCGTGTGCAGGGACAGCCGGGCGAGGAAGCGCCGCAGCCGTTCGGCGTCGTCGGTCCGGGCGGGCCGGATCTGAGTTCCGAGCATGAACTCAGCTTCCTCTCCTTTTCCTGGGTCTGTCAATTGAACTCAGGTAAGATATGGCGCATGAACGTGGCATTCCAGGTGAACAATTGCTCCATCGAGCGCACCTTGGACATCGTTGGGGAGAAGTGGACCTTCCTGGTGCTGCGCGAGGCGTTCCGCGGTGTTCGCAGGTTCGCCGACATGCAGGCGATCACCGGCGCGCCCCGGCAGGTGCTCAGCGCGCGACTGGCGCGGCTGGTCGACGAGGGCCTGCTGCGCAAGGAGCCCTATCGCGAGCCCGGCCAGCGCCAGCGTGACGAATACCGCCTGACCGAGAAAGGGCGTGACCTCTATCCCCTGCTCGTGGCGCTCATGCACTGGGGCGACAAATACCTGGCCGGTGACGAGGGGCCACCCGTGCTGCTGACCCACCGCGACTGCGGGGCGCCCATCGAGCAGCACTTCCGGTGCGCCGAGGGCCACGAGGTCGCGGGACCCCGCGAGGTGACGGCACTCCCCGGCTCAGGCGCCGAACTGAAGACCGCCTGAACTCCGGGGATCAGCGCTCAGGCGTCGCGCTGGAGGGCGCGCAGGCACCAGCGGAAGTCGATCAGGGTCAGCAGCGCCGCCCCCGACAGCAGCGCCGCGACGGCCGCCGTGCGCACGATCAGGTACGTCTGGATCGTCTGGCTGAGCAGCAGCCAGAGGCTGAGCGAGGCGTTGCCGAACTGCGCGCATCCCCACACCAGCGACTGCCTGGCGAAGAAGCGCCGCATCACCGGCCGCTCGATCACGTGCTCCGGCAGCGGCACCAGGTCCTCCGCCACCCGCCGGGCCAGCGGCCGGCGCAGCCGGGCGGTCGCCAGGAACCCGGCGCTCGCGCAGAAGACGCCCAGGGTCGGCTGCAGGAAGAAGATCACCGCACTGCCGGACAGCAGCGCCAGCACGGCCCTGACGGTGACGGTGCCCGCGGCCAGCAGCACCGCCCCCGGCACCGCCCTGCGCCTGGCCAGCCGCCAGACCACCCCCGCGTACACCCAGGCCACGGCCACCACGATCCCGCCGGTGATCCCGGAAAGGATCATCCCGGCGTAGAAGACGGCGACGGGCAGGATCATGCCCTCGAACACGCGGGGCACGGCGTGGCGCACCAGACGGCCGAACCGGGGCAGCTCGAACGCGGGCGCCGCGGAAGGCGCGGCAAGCACGGTCATATGGCTTTGGAGGCGCTCTCTGGAGGGGGAGCTGATTGGACGAATCCCGACCGTACGCGATGAAGCGCCGTTCGGTAAGTGTTTCGACCAGATTGCGATTAGGTCACGCTCCGGCAGACCGAGCCAGGTGAAGGAGCACCGGCCCCGGTGCCTACCCTTGAGGGGTGTACCGGTTCCTTCTCACGCCCCGCTGGATCGCGCTCCACATCGTGGTGCTGCTGGTGATCCCGGCCTTCGTGTTCCTGGGCCGGTGGCAGTTCGGGCGCTTCGAGGAGCGCTCCGCCAACAGCACGCAGGTCACCGCGAACCTGGCGGCCGCGCCCGTGCCCGTAGAGAGCCTGATGGGCAACGGGGCGCGGGAGACCGACCGGTTCAGGACGGTCACGGCGTCGGGGAGCTACGACACCAGCCACGCGCTGGTGGTGCGCAGGCGGCCGCAGGAGGGACAGCTGGGCTTCTACGTGCTGACCCCGCTGGTCACCGGGCCGGGTCGGGCCGTGCTCGTCAACCGCGGATGGGTGAAGGCCGGGGCGAGCGCCGACGCGCCTCCTGAGGTGCCGCCGCCGCCGACAGGTCAGGTAACTGTCACCGGGAGGCTACGTCTCAGCGAGACCGAGGAGACGGCCGGAGTCAAGGAGCGCGCCGGTCTGCCGCCCGGTCAGGTGTTGCTCATCGACACCGCGAAGATCGGCAAGGCGCTGCCGTACCAGCTCATGGGCGGTTATGTGGAGCTGACCAAGCAGCAGCCCGAGGCGGCGGTCGCGCCCGCGCCGGTGCCCGCGCCCGATGTGGGCGCCGGGGGCGGCCTCAACCTCGCCTACGGCGTGCAGTGGTGGCTGTTCATCGGCGTGGCCGTGGGCGGCTGGATCCTGCTCATCCGGCGCGAGGTGGCCGACAGGAAGGCCGCGGAGAACGCGCCGGCCCAGGAAGTCGGGGCGCCCAGCAATTAAGCTGGATAGGGTGATCCGCCACATAGAGTTCGCAAGTATCTACAACTTTCGTGACGTAGGTGGATATGTCGCAAGGGACGGGCACACCGTCCGGTGGCAACGGCTCTATCGTGCCGATTCCCTCGGCTGGCTGGCGGGAGACGATCTCATCACTTTCCAGGCCCTCAAGGTGCGGACCGTCATCGACCTGCGCCATCCCTTCGAGGTGGAGCGGACCGGCCGGGTGCCCGAGTCCGACGGGCTCGACTACCGCAACCTGCCCATCGAGGGCCGCCGCTGGGACGTCAACACCTACGACGACCGGCTGGGCGTCGGCAGATACCTCGCCGACCGCTACCTCGAGGTGACCGAGGACGGGGTCGACAACCTCCGCGCGGCCGTCGAGACGATCTCCCGGTCCGGCAGCGCGCCCGTGGTCGTGCACTGCGCGGCGGGCAAGGACCGCACCGGGCTGCTCACCGCGCTCATCCTGAGTCTCATCGGCGTGGCGGACGAGGACATCATCGACGACTACGCGTTAACGAGCCTGGCCACCGAGCGCTTCATCACGAGCTGGCAGCGCCGGCATCCGAACGCCACCCGATGGCCCGGCTTCGGGGTGGCTCCGGCCGAGGCGATGCGGTTGTTCCTCGCCGATCTGGCCGCCCGGCACGGCTCGGTCGCGAAGTACTGTACGGACGTCCTGCAGGTCGACGCGGGGACGATCGAAGAGCTGCAGAATACTCTTCTGTCGCGGACTGATCCGATCTCCGGTGGGTAGGCGGCATCGGGGTTCGCAGAGCAGCAACCTCGCAAAGCGGACCTCCTGGCCCGGGGTCGCCACATCCCCCTCCCGGCGATCCCGGGTCCTCGGGCATAGTGGATACCCAACGGAGACGTCGCAGCTTGTTCGACGTTATGCGGCCGTCGTACGGTTACCTGCGTGACTACGCCGCTGCTCCCCGATCCGGATCCGAGGCGGCGCGACTATGTGATCATCTCCGCCGACGATCACCTGATCGAGCCGCCAGACCTTTTCGAAGGCCGGCTCGCGGAGAAATACGCCGAGGTCGCGCCAAAGGTCGTGGAGACGGAGGGCGGTCACCAAGTCTGGCGCTACGGCGGCGCCACATACCCGTGTGCCGGGCTCGACGTGGGCGCCGGCCTGCCACGGGAGCAGTGGACGCTCGACCCGGTCAGGTTCGAGCACATGCGTCCCGGCTGCCACGACATCGAGGCCCGCATCGAGGACATGGACCTGGCCGGCATCTGGGCGGCGCTCTGCTTCCCCGGCATGCTGGCCGGCCAGTCGGGCATGCCGTTCGCCAGGACCCGCGACCAGGAGCTCGGCCTCGCCCTGGTCAAGGCGTGGAACGACTGGCACATCGACGTCTGGGCGGGCACCTACCCCGAGCGCATCATCGGCCTGCAACTGCCCTGGCTGCCCGACCCCGACGTGGCCGCCAAGGAGATCAGGGCCAACGCGGCCCGCGGCTTCAAGGCCGTGGTCTTCCCCGAGTTCCCGACCCGGCTGCGGCTGCCGTCGATCCACAGCGGCCACTGGGACCCGTTCTTCGCCGCCTGCGAGGAGACCGGGACCGTCGTCTGCCTGCACACCGGGGGCTCCAGCTGGTCGCCGGTGCCGTCGCCCGACACGCCCATCGAGGCGATCACCACGCTGATGCCGACCAGCGCGATGTTCGCCTGCGCCGACTGGCTCTGGTCGGGGCTCCCGCTGCGCTACCCCAATCTGCGCATCCTCATCGTGGAGGGCGGCGTGGGCTGGCTGCCGATGCTGGCCGCGCGGGCCGACTACGCGCTGGATCACCCCGTGGCGGGCGAGGCGCAGTGGGACGGCGGTCTCAAGCCCAGCGAGGTGCTGCGCCGCAACTTCTACTTCGGCACCCTGGACGACCACTCCCTGTCGGGTGTGCGCCTGGCCGTCGGCCTCGACCACGTGCTTCAGGAGAGCGGCTACCCGCACTCCGACTCGACCTGGCCCGACACCCAGCAGTCGGTGGCCCAAAACCTCGGCACGCTTCCGCCGGCCGACATCGCCAGGGTCGCCTACGGCAACGCCGCCCGGTTGTTCGGCCACCCGCTGCCGTCACGGGCCTGGCTCCGGATGGAGGAGTTCTAGCGCCGGCGAGGTCGCTTCGGACCAGGGCCGTCGAGCTTGCCCTGAACCCTTCCCTGGAGGGCCGCGTGCTCCCAGTCCACGTAGCGTCCGCTCTCGCCGAGCAGCGAGGCGAGCAGCCAGAGGAAGACCCCGAAGTCGTCCACGACACCGATGAGCACGAGGAAGTCCGGCACCAGGTCGATCGGCGAGATCATGTAGATCACGCCGAACCCCATCAGCGCCAGCTTGCTCTTGCCCAAGCCGTCGTACTCACCGCGCATCACGGCGCCGATCATGCGCGGGATCGCTCGTAACCTGGCCATCAAGCCCGGCGTGCCGGGCTTGCTCACTTCACGGTATGTACGCCAGGCCGCCGCAGCCCGTCCTGCCTTCGCCATCATGTCGCTCCTCCTACCCGGGCCTCTCACGACATAACGCGTCACGGCCGGAGCCGAGTTCCCGGGCTTCCGGCTCTCGATGATCAGCGCAGCGCACTGTGCTCGAACGGCCGAGCGGCCTCGATCTGCGCCGCGACCCTGACCAGCAGGTCCTCCCGCCCGGCCGCGGCCACCAGCTGGACGCCCACCGGCAGGCTCGCCGCGGTCCTGTGCAGCGGCAGCGAGATCGAGGGCTGGCCCGTCGCGTTGATCGGCGCGGTGAAGGCCACGGCGTGCGCGGTCCTGCCGAACGCGGTGCTCAGGTCGTCCGGCGGGATCCACCCGAGCGGGAACGGCGCCACGCCGAGAGAGGGCATCAGCAGCAGGTCGTACCCCGACGCCCACCACGCGGCCATCCGCCTGCGGAACCCGTCGATCCACTGGGTGGCCAGGATGTGGGCGGCGGCGCCGTGCCCGCGCCCGGCGCCGACCATGGCGGCGTTGCGCGGCTCCAGCTCCTCCAGCTCGACCGGCTTGCCGCGCCAGACGCCGATGTTCTCGATCTCCGCGGCCAGGTTGTTCGACACGATGGCGCCGAAATGGGGAGGGAAGTCCGGGTCGCCGAGCGCCTCGGGGCAGCCGGGGACCACGTCGTGGCCCAGCGCCGCCAGCAGGGCGGCGGCCACGTCGACCGCCTCGGTCAGCTCGGCGACCGCCGGCACGTCGCCTCTCGGGTGGGTGGCGACGAAGCCGACGCGCAGCCGGCCCGGATCCGCGCCGACCTCCTCGGCGAGCGGCCGCGGCAGGCGTGGGGCGTCGTAGGGGTCGCCCGGTACGTAACCGGACACGAGGTCGAGCGCCGCGGCGGTGTCGCGCACGCTCCTGCTGACGAATCCCGGGCACGAGAAGCCGCTCCACCCCTCGCCGGCCGCCGGTCCCGCGCTGGAGCGTCCACGGGTCGGTTTGAGCCCCACCAGCCCGCACAGCGCCGCCGGGATGCGGATCGAGCCGCCGCCGTCGCTGGCCGTGGCCAGCGCCACCATCCCGGCCGCGACCGCGGCCGCCGACCCGCCGCTCGACCCGCCCGCCGAGTAGGCCGGGTCGTAGGGGTTGCGCGTGGGTCCGTACGCCACGGGCTCGGTGGTGATCGTGCTGCCGAACTCGGGAGTGTTGGTACGGCCCAGCACGACGAACCCCGCGGCCCGCAGCCGGGCCGTACCGTATCCGTCCTCCTTGACCACGACGCCGTCGAGCGTCCGCGAACCCGCGTTGTACGGCTCGCCCGCCTGCGGCCAGCCCAGGTCCTTCAGCAGGATCGGCACGCCCCGGAAGGGCGCGTCGGCGGGTATGGCGTCGAGCTCGGCCAGCGCCCGCTCGAACCGCCGATGGATCACCGCGTTCAGCTCGCCGTCGTGCGCCTCGATCCGGGCGATCGCCGCCTCGACCAGCTCGCGCGGCGACACCCGCCCCTCGCGGACGGCCCTGGCCTGCTCGGTGGCGTCAGACCTCAGTACGTCGTCCATCGCTTGCTCCCGGTCAGGCCGTGGGGGCCAGGTCGCGGACGGCCTGCGTGATGGTCACCTCGCCACCCGGGATGGGCGCGAGGACGGGGGTGTCGAGGCCGTTGTCGACGTACTCCTGGATCCTGGCCCGGCAGGTCGCGGCGTCGCCGTGCACGACCAGCGCGTCGACCACCTCGTCCGGGATCGCCTTGAGCGCGGCCTGCCGGTCGCCGGCCGCCCACGCCTCGTGCATGGGCCGCAGCACCTCGCCCCGGCCGAGCCAATCGTGGAAGGCGGCGTAGGCCGGCACGGTGAGGTAGGCGGCCAGCATCCAGCGGGCCAGCGCGCGTACCTTGTCGGTGTCCTCGCTCACGCAGACGAACAGGCGGGCGATGAGCTCGGTGTCACCGATCTCCGCCCGCACCTTCCGCACGTCCTCGGGCGAGAGCCAGTTGGTGATCGCGCCGTCCGCCTCCTCGGCGGCCAGACGCAGCATCCGGGGCCGCAGCGCCGCCAGCACGACCTTCGGCGGCATCTTCGGCGCCCGGTCCAGCTTGAACCCCTTGATCTCGAACGTCTCGTACCGCTCCGACACTTTCTCCCCGGTCAGCGCCTCCTTGAGGAAGCGCAGGGTGTCGCGGGTACGCGCGTACGGCTTGGCGAACTCGACCGCGTTCCAGCGCTCCACGATCGCCGGGGAGGAGGAGCCGATGCCGAGCAGGAACCGGCCGGGCGCCAGGTCGGCCAGCGTGGCGGCCTGCATCGCGAGCAGCGCCGGACCGCGCGTGAAGACGGGCACGATGGCGCTGCCGAGCCGGATCCCCGGCGCCCACTGCGCGGCCATGGCCAGCGGCACGAACCCGTCGACGCCGTTGACCTCGGCCGACCACGCGTCGGTGTAGCCGAGGGCGGGCAGCTCCGCGATCAGCTCCTGCGAGTCCGCCAGGGAACGGTCGGTGAACGGGATCGTCATGCCCCAGTTCTGAGTCATCGCGGCCTCCAGCTTGCCCCGCGCAGGGGGTCGGGCGTCAATGTCAGGTAGGGCGACCATACCAACCGGGCGGTATGCGGTCGCCGCCCCTGAGCGCTCCGGGCTTGCCGGGTCAGGCGCGCAGCTCGTGGACCGCCGCGATGAAGTCCTTTGTGATCCCGCGCAGCCCCGGCAGGTGCGACAGGCCGACGAGCCGGTCCACCAGCGGGACCGTCACGTCGATCAGGCGATGCGTACGGTCGCAGCCGGGCGAGGTGTCGTGCACCCAGAACAGCACCATGCCCATCGACAGCAGCCACAGCAGCTCCGGCAGCTCTTCGCGCAGCTCGGAGTTCATGCGATCGCGCGCCCCCTCGACCACCTGCCGGTAGATCGCGATCGACGCCTCACGGGCCGGCGAGGACTGGGCGCTGAAGGGGCTCAGCGGGTTCGTGGGCTCGGCGGCGTGCTTGAAGAACTTCACCGCGAACTCGTGATAGGGCTCCGAGACCCGTACCCACTCGCGCAGCACCCCGCTCAACCGGGCGG
The DNA here is from genome assembly GCF_020215705.1 of Nonomuraea aurantiaca. GTDB lineage: Bacteria > Actinomycetota > Actinomycetes > Streptosporangiales > Streptosporangiaceae > Nonomuraea > Nonomuraea aurantiaca. The sequence continues at coordinate 21,304 of NZ_JAIWNB010000043.1, forward strand.
CGAACGACGACTCCGTGGCCAGCAGCTCACGGCAGGCCGCCTCGTGCTCGGCCTGGGCGCGGTCGTAGTACGCCTGGATCAACGCCTCCTTGCTCTCGAAGTAGTAGTAGGCGTTACCGACGGATACACCGGCCTCGGCCGCGATGGCCCGCATCGTCGTCGCATCGAAGCCGCGCTCCCGGAACAGCCGCAAAGCCGTCTCGACAATGACTTCCCGGGTGCTCTCCGGTCCTCGGTTTCGGGCTTCGGACACGTTCGTCACTTTACGTGGTAGTCGTGCGTTAGGTCAGGAAGGATCACGGTGATCGCCACCACAAGGCAAAAATCCCGGTGAGGTAGGGGTTAGCTCCTGCGAAGGATGGGATTGATGTTTCTGGCGGAAGGGCTATTCCGCGAAAAGGCATCGACATGTGGATACGTGGAACAGTACGGCTGGTAGCGGTCGTATTCCTCAACATTGAGATCTCCATAATCGCGCTGGCGTCGGCCGCTTCCGCCGCTTCCCAAGCACCCGGCAGGGCGCCGCGGCAGACACCATCACCGATCACTCGGTCCTACCACATCGGGGAGACGATCGAGGCGCGCCGCTGGCACCCGTCGGTGGATCCGGCCGACTTCGGCCCGGAGCCCGCCCTGAACCGCAGGGGCCCCTCCGCCCATGGCCAGAAGTCGATCGGGCGCGACCCTGACATGCTCGCGGGCGCGCCGGAGTCGTCGGTACGCGACGTGCGCGATCCGGAACCGATCACCTTCGGCCCGCTCGCGAACGAGAGCGGCCCGGCTGCGCTCCTGCGGGATCCTGGAACGGTGACCGGCCGCCTGAAGACGGCGGCTGCGGTCGTACGTCGCCCGGATGCGCTCGTACAGGGCGCGCTCGTACGGGACCGGAACGCGCTCGTGCGGGACCCGGAGACGGACGCGAGCGGGCCGGAGACGCCCGTCAACGGCCCGGAGAGGGACGTACGCGGCCGGGAGGCGGCCAACCCGCCCACGGTGTCACAGAACCCCGCGCTCGTCGCCCTGCGACCCGACGCACCGGCTTCACCGGTCGAGGTGTCCACCACCGTGGCGCGCCCTCTGTCGGCCGCGAGTCACCCGGCCACCGCGACCATGCGGAAGCTCGAAGTCGGCACCATGCGAAAACCCGGCGCCGCCACCCCGCGGAAGCCGGGCGCCGCCCCCACACGGACCGCCGGCAAACTCCAGAAGGCCGGCAAGTCCCAGAAGGCCGACGTGGACCTCGCCCGCGTCAAGCCCAGGTACGCGACCGTGCACATGTCCCATGCGCTGGCCGCCGACTGGCTCCGTGACGAGGGCCTGCGTACGCATTCGTCGGGGCACTGCACGAACAAGCAGGTGTACCACTGCACGTCTCTGGAAGACGTCCGCACCTCGACCATCACGCGGGTGATCGGCATCAAGCGCCAGAGCGGCTGCCCCGTCCTGGTCACCGGCGGCACCGAAGCAGGGCACGCGCCGGGCCCGTACAGCCACGGCAACGGCTACAAGCTCGACATCACGCACAACCCATGCATCGACCGATACATCACCAAAAATCATGAGAAGTCCGGTACCCGGGGTGACGGGGCCGCCCTCTACCGATCACCCTCGGGCACGGTCTTCGCCGACGAGGTGGACCACTGGGACATCCTGTTCCGGTGACACGGCCTGGCGACGACACGGCCAGATGACAGAGGCGGCGCGCCGTGCGAACCCGCACGACGCGCCGCCTGCTGGAAGATCCGGAGGAGCGACGACAACTCGCTCCCACCAGCTCGGGAGGGGACGACTACAGCTCGCCCGCCACCAGCTCGGCGATCTCGGCGGCGTTGAGCGCCGCCCCCTTGCGCAGGTTGTCACCGCACACGAACAGATCCAGCGTGTTGGGGAAGTCCACCGCCTGCCGGACTCGCCCGACATACGTCGGGTCGGTGCCCACGACGTCGATCGGCGTCGGGTAGATCCCGTTGGCCGGGTCGTCCATCAGCACCACCGTCGGCGCGGCCTCGAGCACCCGGTGCGCGTCCGCCACCGTGATGTCGCGCTCGAACCGCGCGTGCACCGCCAGCGAATGCGTAGTGATCACCGGCACCCGGACACAGGTCGCGGAGACCTTCAGGTCGGGGATGCCGAGGATCTTGCGCGACTCGTTGCGCAGCTTGAGCTCCTCGGAGGCCCAGCCGCCCTCCTTGTACGAGCCCGCCCACGGCACCACGTTGAACGCGATCGGCGCCGGGAACGGCGACTCCTCGGGCAGCTTGTTGGCCAGCACCTTGCGCACGTCACCCGCCACCTGGCCGATCGACCGGTCGCCGGCCAGCGCCTCGACCTCGTCGTACAGCCGCGCCGAACCGGCCACACCCGCGCCGGAAACCGCCTGGTAGGAGGCGACGACGAGCTCCTTGAGCACGTATTCGGCGTGCAGCGCGCCCACGGCCGCCATCATCGACAGCGTGGTGCAGTTGGGGGTCGAGATGATGTTGCGCGGCCGCCGGCGGGCGTCGAGCGGGTTGACCTCCGGCACGACCAGCGGGACGTCGGGCTCCATGCGGAACGTGCCCGACTTGTCGATCGCGATGGCGCCACGCTCGGCCGCGATCGGCACCCACACGGCCGACACCTCGTCGGGCACGTCGAAGATGGCGATGTCGATGCCGTCGAACACCTCAAGCGCCAGGGCCTGCACGACGACGTCCTCGCCACGCACCTTGAGCAGCTTGCCGGCCGAACGCGGGGAGGCGACGAGGCGTACCTCGCCCCAGATGTCGGCGCGGTTGGAGACGAGGTCGCGCATGACGGTGCCCACGGCCCCGGTCGCGCCGATCAACGCCAGATTGGGCCTGCTCATCGTCCTGAACCTCCGTACACCACTGCTGAGACCTGGTCCGCGTCGAGATCGAAGGCCCGGTGGGCGGCCGCCACGGCCGCGTCGACACCGTCCTGCCCGACGACCACCGAGATGCGGATCTCCGACGTGGAGATCATCTCGATGTTGACCCCCGCGTCGGCGAGGGCCGCGAAGAACGTCGCCGTGACGCCCGGGTGCGAGCGCATGCCCGCGCCGATCAGCGACACCTTCCCGATCTGGTCGTCGAAGAGCAGCGACTCGTAGGCGATGTCACCCTGGATCTTCTTCAGCGCCGTCAGCGCGGTCGAGCTGTCGGCCGTGGGCAGCGTGAAGGAGATGTCGGTGCGGCCCGTGGCCGCGGCCGAGACGTTCTGCACGATCATGTCAATGTTGATCCCGGCGTCCGCCAGAGTTTTGAAGATCGCGGCAGCCTCGCCGACCTTGTCGGGGACCCCGACAACGGTGATCTTGGCCTCGCTCCGGTCGTGCGCGACGCCGGAGATGATCGGCTGCTCCATCTCGGTTCCTTCGCTGTAAGGGTCGGAAACGACCCACGTGCCTTCCTTGGTGCTGAACGAGCTGCGTACGTGGATCGGCAGATTGAATCGCCGAGCGTACTCGACACAGCGCAGGTGCAGGATCTTCGCACCGCAGGCCGCCATCTCCATCATCTCGTCGTAGGAGATCTTGGGGATCTGCCGGGCCGCGCGCACGATGCGGGGGTCGGCGGTGAAGATGCCGTCGACGTCGGTGTAGATCTCGCAGACATCCGCGCTCAGCGCGGCGGCCAGCGCCACGGCGGTCGTGTCGGAGCCGCCGCGGCCCAGCGTGGTGATGTCCTTGGTGTCCTGCGAGACGCCCTGGAACCCGGCCACGATCGCGATGTGGCCCCGGTCGAGCGCCTCGCGGATGCGGCTCGGCGTCACGTCGATGATGCGCGCCTTGCCGTGCGTGGAGTCGGTGATCACACCCGCCTGCGAGCCGGTGAACGAGCGGGCCTCGTGGCCCAGGTTGGCGATCGCCATCGCCAGCAGGGCCATCGAGATGCGCTCGCCGGAGGTCAGCAGCATGTCGAGCTCGCGGCCCGGAGGCAGCGGCGACACCTGCTCGGCCAGGTCGAGCAGCTCGTCCGTCGTGTCGCCCATCGCGGAGACGATCACGACCACGTCGTTGCCGGCTTTTTTCGTCGCCACGATCCGCTGCGCGACCCGCTTGATGCAGGACGCGTCGGCGACGGACGAACCACCGTACTTTTGCACAACGAGCGCCACGAGAGTCTCCCGGTTCGGACTGTGAGCTGCCAGTCTACTGGGGGCTTCTCATGAGCCTGATGGTTCATACCACTATGTGGATGATCACACCGTCGTGGCTTCCTCCGCCACGTCAAGCCGCGAGTGGGCGGCGAGTGCCTGAAGTGCCCGCATGGCCGCGCCCGCGTGGTTGCCCCACGTATTGAAATAGGAGTATTGCCACCACCACAGCGCCTCGTGCGGCCGCCCGGCCTGGAAATGCCGCAGCCCGTGGATGAGGTCGGCGGCGACCGCCGTCAGGTCGTCGGAGAGCCGGTAGGGGGTGACACCCGTGTCCTTGTACGGGTCGAACACCTCGGCATAGTCGTCGACCGCCTCCAGCAACTCCGACATCGCCGTGCGTACGCCGTCGATGTCGGGATCCTCACTCAGCGGCGGCTCGTAGTTGCCCGAGAGGATCACATCCTCGTTGGCGCCGAGCTTGGCGCCCGCGAGACTCACCTGCGCCACTTCGACCAGCAGTAGCGACCAGATGGCGTCGCCGCCCTCGCCGCCGGCGACCCTGGTCAGGCCGTCCACATAGTTCTGCGCGTGATTGGCTATCTCCTCCGCCAGCGCGCTCCACTGGTCAGACATCCAGCAGCCTCCGTCCTTCGAACGCGCGGCCCAAGGTCACCTCGTCGGCGTACTCGAGGTCACCGCCCACAGGCAGACCGCTGGCCAGTCGTGTCACTTTCAGACCCATCGGCTTGACCAGACGGGCAAGGTAGGTAGCCGTCGCCTCCCCCTCGAGATTGGGGTCCGTGGCGAGGATGAGCTCCGTGACCCGGCCGTCGGCCAGGCGCGTCATGAGCTCACGGATGCGCAGATCGTCAGGGCCGACGCCGTCGATCGGGCTGATCGCGCCGCCGAGCACGTGATAGGTCCCGCGGAACTCGCGCGTCTTCTCGATCGCGACGACGTCCTTGGACTCCTCGACCACGCAGATCACATGAGTGTCGCGCCGCTGGTCGCGGCAGATGCGGCACTCCTCCTCGGCGGCCACGTTGCCGCAGACCCGGCAGAACCTGACCTTCTCCTTGACCTCCAGCAGGGCGTGGGCCAGCCGCTTCACGTCGGCCGGGTCGGCCGCCAGCAGGTGGAACGCGATCCGCTGCGCGCTCTTGGGACCGACGCCGGGCAGCATGCCGAGCTCGTCGATCAGGTTCTGGACGACCCCTTCGTACATGGCCTAGAACCCTGGCAACTGTCCGAGACCGCCGCCGCCGAGTCCCTGGGCCAGCGGGCCCAGTTTCTCCTGCTGCAGGTCGGCCGCCGCGCGAACGGCGTCGCGTACGGCGGCGATCACCAGGTCGGCGATCGTGTCGGCCGTGTCCTGCGGGTCGTCGGCGTCTATGACGCTCGGGTTGATCTTCAGCTCGAGCAGCTCTCCCGAGCCGTTGACCACGGCTGTGACCATGCCGCCGCCGGCCGAGCCCTCGATCTGCGCGTCGTTGAGCTCCTGCTGGGCGCTCACAAGCTGCTGCTGCATGAGCTGTGCCTGCTCCAGCAGCTGCTGCAGGTTGACATCCCCTGGGTTCACCGTCGTGCGCTCCTCGTGGCTCCGCGTTCTTGACTGCCACGAGCCTACGGTGTTTGGGCGTCGTCATGTACTGCGGCATCCCCCGCGTTTCACCTTGGCCGGATCCCGGCCCCCCTCCAGTGTCCGAGACCCGGCCAACACGTCGGCCGGAGCGGCCGCACCACGCCGACGCGTTGCCGCACGGTAGCCCTGGCAACGTTGCACACACGTTGCGATCGTTCAATCACCCCTTGCAATCCCCCCGAACCGGTTGCGGCCACCAAGCGCGAAGCGGATGCTCACCGTAAGGGGTTGACTACTTGGAGTGGCCCATGTGTCACACACATCCGGACGCGCACGCCCGTCACTCTCGCGGGGCGCGCGCAGCGGCGGCGGTTACGGGGGAGGCGGCGTCGGAGGGACCGTACGGGATGGTCACCACAGGGCTGCGCGTCGACCCGCAGGACATGAGCGTCGGCTGGGAGAACACGGGCGGGATCGGGAACACCCACGACCTCCGCGAAGTGCACCCGTTGCAGCCGCTGCTCCCCTTACTCGCCCAGTCGCTCGCCCACATAGCCGACGAATCAGCCCACATGATGGTCGTGACGGACGCCGACGGCAGGGTCCTGTGGCGCGACGGCAACCCTGACATCCTGCGTGTCGCCCACAAACCCGACCAAACCAATCCCCACACGGACGCACCCGACCGGACCGCGCCCGGAACGGACGGACCCACCCGGACCAAGCCCTACACGGACGGACCAGACCGGACCGAGTCCCGTACCAACGAACATGACCGGATCGATTCCCGCGCCAACGGGCCCGACCAAACCGAGCCCCATGCGGACAGAACCGAACGAACCGGGTCTCCAACCGACGAACACGACCGAACCGGGTCCCGCACCGACGCCAACGGCAGGGCCATCCGCCAGGAGGCGGCCACCCGCCGGGAGGTGCACGTCTACTCGGAAGAGGCCCTCATGCGCGTGCTGCACGTCCAGTCACGCAGCGCCGCCCCGATCATCGACCCCGACACCGACCGCGTGCTCGGCTGCGTCGACATCAGCGGTGTCGACATCACCGGCACCGCGCGCTCCCCGCACCCGGCCACGGTCGCGCTGGTCTGCGCCACGGCCAAGCTCGCCGAGACCCAACTCGCCCTGCGCATGCACGAACGCGACGAGCGCCTGCGCCGCCGCTACGAGGCCCTGGGCGGTCACCCCGGCATCCTGCTCTCCCCCACCGGCCGTGTCCTCTCTGGAGACCCGCTGGGCACGCTCGGCGAACGGCTCCCGCTACCCGCCCCCGGCGAGCGCATGATCCTCCGGGACGGCCGTTTCGTCCTCCTCGAACCCTTCTCCGACGGCTACCTCCTACGCGCCGCACCCCCCACGTCCGTCCCAGCGCCCGCCCCCACCCGCCTCCGCCTGCACGGCTTCCTCGGAGAGGGATCGCCGACCGCCCTGGTGGGCGAGCACCGCCTGCCGCTCTCCCTCCGGCACGCCGAGATCCTCGCCCTCCTGGCCCTGCACCCCAGCGGCCTCAACGCCGAACAGCTCTCTTTCCATCTGTACGGTGACGACGGCAATCCGGTGACGATCCGGGTTGAGATCCACCGGCTCCGCGCCGAGCTCGGCAACACGATCGGCGCCCGGCCGTACCGGCTGACCTCACCCATCGAGGCCGACTTCCTGGAGCTCCGGGGCCTGCTGGCGAGCTCGGACCCCGCCTCACTGGCCCGCGTCTACGCCGGACCCCTGCTGCCGCGCTCGGAGTCGCCCGAGATCCGCCGCGAACGGGACGAATTCGAGGTCCAGGTACGTACGTGCCTGCTGCTGCGCGGCTCACCCGACGACCTGTGGGCGTACGCGCAGACATCCGGCGGGCGGGAGGACTTCGAGATCCTGCAGCGTCTCGCGACCACCCTCCCCGCCACCGACCACCGCGCGGCCGCCGCCCGAGCCCGCCTGCGCGCCTGAGACCCTCGGCTCACCACATGGCCTGAGACATGGCCTGAGATGTGGCCTGATGTGGTCTATCGTCGCGGGCCCTGAGGACGCATGGCCTCAGGTGTGGTCAAGCGTCGCGGGCAGCCGGCAGGGGTGGTGATCCTCCTCGCCGGCATCTGGCGGGCGAGCCTCAGATTTCGCCGATCACCTGGGCGCCGAGCTCACTCTGGAGGAGGGCCATCCCGGAGCGCGCGTCGACGTCCGCGTCGGCGTCGTTCAGCGGGTCGACCTCGTCGGCCTCCGGGCCCTTCCGGCGATTGGGGACAGCCTCGGGCCAGGCGGCCGTGCCAGCCTGCTGCCTGGTGGCGGGGGCCCTGGGACCCGCTTGGGCGGCTGCCTTGGCGGCCGACCTCGCGGCGGCCAGCCCCGTACCGGGCGAGCCCGTACCCACGCCTACGCTGACGGCCCGTCCCGCACCTTGCGGCCGGACACCGGAGGTCGAGTCGGTGGGGTCCGGGGTGGGCGGAGAGCCGGGACTCGGATCGTCAGGCGCGTCCGGCCAGGACTCGTCCGTCGTCGGACGGCCACCGCTCGGGGACGCGTGGTCGGCCGGTCCGGGTGGTTGGCCCGCCTCCTGAGAGCCGGAGTCGTCGTCCGTCGAGCCATGCGAATGAGCACGGCTGTGCCCCGACTGAGCACCGCTCTGCGGAGCCGTCGCAGAGCCCGGCTGGTTGTACCGGGCAACGCTCGACTGCGACGGATCCGTCTGCGGACCCGAGTGCGAGCCTTGGTGCGAGCCCGACTGCGGGCCCGAGTGCGGTCCCGACTGGGGACCCGCGTGGGAGCCCGACTGAGGCCCCGGCCGCGAGCCCCCGGAACCCTGGGGGACCGGGGAGCCGCCTACGACCGCCTCAACCCGCCAGGTGCCGCCGAACACGTCGCCCAGCGCGCTGGCCACCACCGCGTCCTTGCCGCCGCCCGTGAAGTTCTTCATCGCGCCGACCTGACCGAAACCGAGCGTGACCAGGTTGCCCTCGATGCCCACCACCTGGGCGTTGGTGCTCACATTGGCCCAGACGACGATGCTGCGCTGCTTGAGCGCGGCCAGTACGGCGGGCCACTGCTGCTGGACCGCCCCAGCACCACCCCCGGCCACAGCTCCGCCAGGAGCCGCACCCTGGTGAGACGATGCCTGCCCATGGGACGCCTGGCCGTGGGACGCCTGGCCTTGGGAGGACGACGCCCCCTGAGGGGCGCCCGCATGCGACGACGGCCCGTGGGACCCGGCGCCGGGCGACGACGCTGCCTGGGGGGCTGACTGCGCGGGCCGACCGGGGCGAGCCGGCTCCGGCCAGTCATCGGCACTGTCCACCTGGGGCGCCAGGCTCGCGGAAACACCACCCGCCGAACCACCCACCGCCGGAGCGTCGACCTGCGCGCCTCCACCAGCATGAGCGCCGTCCCCAGTCTGCGGGGCACCGCTCGCGTAGCCAGCACCACCGGCATACGCAGGCCCGCCACCCTGCGCGGGATCACTCGCGTACGCAGCACCACCAACAGGCGATGCGGCCCGGGCGGCCATCTGGGCGACGGCGCCGCCGCGTTCGAGGCGTTCGAGGCGGGCGAGCAGGGCGTCCTCGCCCTGCGACGCGCCGGGCAGCAGAACGCGGGCGCACATCAACTCGAGCAGGAGCCGCGGCGAGGTCGCGCCGCGCATCTCGGTCAGGCCGGCGTTGAAGATCTCGGCGGCCCGCGTGAGCTCGGCCGGGCCCATGGAGCCGGCCTGCTGGACGAGGCGATCCAGCTCGTCGGCCGGACGATCGAGCAGGCCACTGCTCGCGGCCTCGGGGACGTTCGCCAGGATCACCAGGTCGCGGAAGCGTTCGAGCAGGTCGGAGGCGAAGCGGCGAGGATCGTGGCCGCCCTCGATCACCCGGTTGACGGTGTGGAAGACCTGCGCCCCGTCACGGGAGGCGAACGCCTGGACGACCTCGTCGAGCAGGTCACCATCGGTGTAGCCGAGCAGCGACACAGCCTTGGCGTAGGTGATGCCGTCGTCCTCGGCCCCGGCGAGCAGCTGGTCGAGGATGGACAGGGAGTCACGCGCGGATCCGGCTCCGGCGCGTACGACGAGCGGCAGGGCGGTCGGCTCGAACGGTACGTTCTCCGCGAGCAGGATCTCTTCGAGCAACGCGCGCAGCGTCGCCGGCGGCATCAGCCGGAAGGGATAGTGGTGGGTCCGCGACTTGATGGTGCCGATGACCTTTTCCGGCTCGGTGGTCGCGAAGATGAACTTCAGGTGCGGCGGAGGCTCCTCGACGAGCTTGAGCAGCGCGTTGAAACCCTCGCGGGTCACCATGTGCGCCTCGTCGATGATGTAGATCTTGTAGCGCGCGGAGACGGGTGCGAAGAAGGCCCGCTCGCGCAGGTCACGCGCGTCGTCCACGCCACCGTGGGAGGCGGCGTCGATCTCGATGACATCGAGGTGGCCCGGCCCGGTGGGGGCGAGCGCGACACACGACTCGCAGACACCGCACGGGTCGGGGGTGGGGCCCTTCTCACAGTTGAGCGAACGCGCCAGGATGCGGGCGCTGGAGGTCTTGCCGCAGCCACGCGGCCCGCTGAAGAGATAGGCGTGGTTGATACGGCCCGTGCGCAGCGCCTGTCGGAGCGGATCTGTGACGTGCTCCTGACCCTTGACCTCGGCGAAGGTCCCAGGTCGGTACCTGCGATAAAGCGCAAGGCTCATGCGACCATCCCGCCTGCGAGGGGGCTCTCAACGAAGAGACCCCCCGCACACCCGCCAGAGCCCGCTTATCCTTGCTGCCTTCCGGCCCTGGGGAGGTTCACAGGATGACGCCGCGCGAGGGGTCCTTGGACAGTCTAGCCACATCCAGCAGTGCTCGCTGCAGCCAAATCGTGGTCTCGCCGGACGTAAATCATGGTCTCGTGACGTACGGGAGTCCGGTAAGCTACTCGGCGGAGGATTCGCCTAGTGGCCGAGGGCGCACGCTTGGAAAGCGTGTAAAGGGCAACCTTTCAGGGGTTCAAATCCCCTATCCTCCGCTCCTGGTTGAGGCAGTGAATGCGAAGGGGCCGACCCCATCCAAGTCGGCCCCTTCGTTGTGTCCAGTCTTGGCTTCTTCGGAGGGCTCGTCACCCTCCTCGCCCAGTTCCCAGCGGCCAGCGCCGCCCGGAGCCGGGCCACGTCCAGGCGGCCCCGTTTCAGCCCGTCGTACAGGGCACCGTGACCATGCCGATGCTCAGGGGCCGGCGCCAAGTCCACCAGCGTCTTGACCGGCTCGTCGGTGCACAGCACCGCTTCGGTCAGTTCGAACAGCTCATCGGCCCGCGCGGTCAAGCACGCGTACAACACCACGCACCGACATCGCCTACCTGCCGGTCACCGACCTCAGCCCCAGCATCGTCGCCATCACCTGGCCAGAAGGCTCCCGCTCCCGCGCCGTAGCCGCCTTCGTCGCAGCCGCCACCCAGATCGCCGCCCGCGACCCCGACGCACTCGCAACGCTACCGTGACCAGCCCTGCCGCCACGCTTCAAGGTGTACGTGATCAATGGGGAAGAGGCGTTCTTCGGCTACTACGCCGTAGCGAAGCACACCGTGGCGCTCGGCGGCGGGCCTGTCGAGAGTCAGTGATGATCGGGCCGAGCGGCTCGCCGGAACAACACCAGTCTTGTCAGAGTTGGCGATCCTCAAGGATCAACGACGCGACGCCCGGGCGCCTGGACCTTGGGAGAGCCGTGCGACTCGCGGCTGATGGGCGCACTGGCGGCCCGCCGAGTCGGTCGGCGGAAAACGGTTGTACGGGATCGCGTTCGGGTTGATAGCGTGCGGAAACCGTGACAGACCACGAGGAGGTGAGACCCATGAACGCTGTATCGATGTGGGTGCTCCCCTTCGTCGTCACGGTCGGGCGATTGACGTAGGTGTCGCCGGGAGCGCCTGGACAAGGCAATCCCGAAAGGTGACAACCTATGAACCCTGTGCATTTCACTTCGGGCATGGACGAGCATGCCGTAGTCATCACGCGGGTCGCGGACAGGCAATGGCACGCCGTGGAGGACGACCTGACGGTCGGCCGCGGCGACGTCTCGCACAGGCCCGACGGACGGACCTTCCTCAGCATCGACGCGTGGCACGGCGCGGTCTTTGACCAACTCGCCGATGCCATGCTGGCGGACCTGCCGAAGCCGCTGTACACGGTGGTCGACGAAACCGACCTCGACCTGACGTCCCAATGGGAACGAGCCGGCTTCAGGACCAGACGCCGCGAGTGGGAGTACCTCGTACCCACCGACCCGCAGGTCACGGGACTCGGCTCAGCGCTACCGCCGTCGGACGTGAGGATAGTGGCCGTCGGCGAAGCGCAGGAGGGCCCTTTGCGCACGTTGGACCGGGTGATCCGCGACGAGGTCGAGGCCGCCGTCGGATGGCAGGAGATGCCGGCTGAGGTGTTGCCCCTCCCGGCCGGCGTTACCGTGCTGGACCCGTCGAAGTACGCGGTGGCCGCACAATCGGATGGATATGTGGGGCTGCTCCGGGTGGCGCCGGTCATCCGGCAGCCACGGATCGGGCTGATCGCAGTCCGGTCCGACCAGCACCGCCGCGGTATCGCCCGGGCGCTGCTCGCCCATGTGCTGGGTTCGCTGCACCGCTGCGGGATCGAAACGGCATCGGCCGAGGTGAACGAATCCAACCGGGCGGCCATGGCGCTCTTCGAGGGCGTCGGCGCCCGACGTGCGGGCAGCAACCTGGAGCTGGTGCTCCGCTGACGCTCCACCCATCACGCGGGACGGTCGGGTCACAGCCGCCGTCCGCGACAACCGCGCCTGCCGAGGCGCCTCGATCACGGTCGCGGCAACAGAATCCGTTTCCGCACCGACCTCACAGCCACTCCGGAGAAATCATGGCAAGAAAAGCAGGCGGCATCGAAGTGGAGGGCACCGTCGTCGAGTGCCTACGCAACGCCACCTTCAAGGTAGAGCTCGAGAACGGGCACAAGGTGCTGGCGCACATCAGCGGGAAGATACGGAAGAACTACATAAAGATCTTGCCGTATGACCGGGTGCTCGTGGAGCTCAGCCCCTACGACCTCACCCGCGGCCGAATCCTCTACCGATACAGGTAACGGCGGGCCCCGGTGTTACAGCCAGATCTTGCGCTGCACTTAGCCGCGTGCTGGGCGCGGAAGACCGGCTGTAACACTCCGGGGCAACATCCCGGTATTGCAAGCATCCGTACGCCCTCGTGTCAGCCTTCGTTCGGCTTGAGGGCCTGGACGATGGCGGAGTGGAGTCCGCCGCCGGTGTCGGTGGTGAGCGTGACGCGGACGCTGGTGAAGCCCACCTCTCGTAGTAGTCGCTCGTACTCGCGGGCGGTGAGGGTGCCGTTGGCGCAACCGACGTCCTGCTCGGCGGCGATGCGCTGGTCGGGGTTCAAGTCGTCGTCGGCGATCACGTCACTGATGCCCAGGCGGCCCCCGGGTACCAGGACGCGGAAGGCCTCGGCCAGCACCGCGGGCTTGTCAGTGGAGAGGTTGACGACGCAGTTGGAGATGACCACGTCCACGGCGGCCGCCGGCAGCGGGATGTGCTCGATGTGGCCGTGCAGGAACTCGACGTTCTTCGCTTCGGCCTGTTCGGCGTTGGTGCGGGCCAGGGCGAGCATGTCGGAGCTGGCGTCCAGGCCGTAGGCGCGGCCGGTGGGGCCGACGCGGCGGGCGGACAGAAGTACGTCCAGACCGCCGCCGGAGCCGAGGTCCAGCACCGTTTCGCCAGGGCGAAGGTCGGCGACGGCGAGCGGATTGCCACAACCGAGACTGGCGCGCAGGGCTGCCTCTGGCACCTCAGATGCGTCGCTGTAGGCGGCGGAGCCGAAACAGCCGTCGGTGAAGGCGCCGGCCGCGCAGTCCAGTGGCGTGCCGCCGGACGCGGCCAGCTGGGCCAGCGCGGAGTAGCGCTGGACGGTGGCCTCACGCCTGTCGGGGGGTTCACTCATCGGTATCTCCTGACGCGGGCGTACAGATGGGCGGCTTGGGAGCGGGACGGCCCATGACGAGGTCGGCTGCGCTGGGAAAGCACTCCACGCACACGGTGTTGATCCGGTAGAAGGCCGAGGTGCCGACACGTTCAACCAGCACGAACCGCACCTCGGACAGAATCCTGAGGTGCGCCGAGACGGTGGACTGACCCACATCGACGGCCTCGACGATCTCGCCCACGCTCATCGGCGCGCCCCGCCGGGCCAGCAGCGAGACGATCTGCACGCGGGTGGCGTCGGCCAGGGCCTTGAACCAGGAGGCGTACTCGGCGGCGGTAGGCCGATCGAGCGGCCCCTTCTCTCCATTCATCGTTAATCGACGATAGACGATGAAGAAAGGCTGCGGAAGCCCCAGAGGACGCCATTCCCTGCAGGAATGAGAGCGGCCGGACTCAGCAGAGAGTTCAGATGACGATGGGACTACGACGCTCGATCAGCACGACGTCCCGCCAGATGCCGTGGTGGCGGCCGATGCGTTCGCGGGTGCCGATCACCCGGAACCCGGCGCGGGCGTGCAGGGCCAGGCTGGCGGTGTTCTCCGGGAAGATGCCGGACTGGATCGTCCATACGCCCGCGGCCTCGGTGGAGGCGATCAGTGCCCGAAGCAGCGCCAGGCCGACGCCACGGCGGCGGGCACCAGGGTGCACGTAGACCGAATGCTCGACCACTCCGGCGTAGGCACTGCGGGCCGAAACGGCCGATGCGGCGGTCCAGCCGAGTACCCGGCCGGTCGTGCCGTCGAGGGCGACGTGGCGGTGGCCGGCCAGCTTGGACGCGTCGAACTGGGGCCAGGTGGGGGCGGTGGTCTCGAAGGTGGCCTGACCTTCGTCGATGCCGAGCTGGTAGACGGCCAGCACCTGATCGGCGTGAGAGGCGCGCAAGGGCTTGATGAGTGGCCCGTGGGCCGTCCCGTCCAGGTTCGTGGTGACGCTCACCTGATCGCCGTGTCCGCGGGAGCGGAGGTGAGGTCGGCGATCAGCGCGCGCACGCGGGCCTCGATCGCGTCCCGGATCGGACATACGGCTTCGACGCCCTGCCCTGCCGGGTCGTCCAGCACCCAGTCCTCGTAGCGCTTGCCGGGAAAGATCGGGCAGGCGTCGCCGCAACCCATGGTGATCACGACGTCGCTGGCCTGGACGGCATCGACCGTGAGCAGCTTGGGGATCTCGGCGGAGATGTCGATGCCACGCTCTGCCATCGCCTCCACCACGGCCGCGTTCACGTCCTCGGCGGGTGCGGAACCGGCCGAACGCACGCGTACCCGGTCGCCGGCCAGGTGGGTCAGGAAGGCGGCGGCCATCTGGGAGCGGCCGGCGTTGTGCACGCACACGAACAACACCTGCGGCAGCACGTCAGGCTGGTCGGGCACGGGTTTCTCCTATCGAGGCCGATCGGCGGCGGCTTGGTGGGTGGAACCGGAGACGGGCCGCGGGCTGTTCGGGTAGAGCAGGACCAGCAGCAGGCCGCCCAGTGCGGCACCGGCCAGTTGGGCGGCGATGAAACCGGGCACGGAAGCAGGGGCGATCCCGGCGAAGGTGTCGGTGAACGCCCGGCCCAGGGTGACGGCCGGGTTGGCGAAGCTCGTACTGCTGGTGAACCAGTAGGCGGCACCGATGTAGCCACCGACCGCGACCGGGGCCAGGGCGGCGCGGCCTTGCCGGGCCAGCGCGAAGATGACCACGATGAGCCCGGCGGTCGCCACCACCTCACCCAGCAGCAGGTGCGGTGCCGACCGGTCATGGGCCGAGATCTGAACGGCCGGGAGCGCGAACATGGCGTTCGCCAGGACGGCCCCGGCGACGGCTCCGGCGACCTGGGCGGGTATGTAGGCCGCCACCTCCCGGCCGCGTACCGCCGGTACAGCGTCGCGGCGGGTGAGTACCCAGGCCGCGACGGAGACGACCGGATTGAAGTGCGCGCCGGACACGGGTCCGAGGATCAAGATGAGCACCGCCAGGCCCGCTGCGGTGGCCAGACTGTTGGCCAGCAGCTGTACGCCGACGTCACGCGACAGATCGGCCGCCATGATGCCGGAGCCGACCACCACCGCCACCAGGGCGGCGGCGCCGGCGAACTCGGCCAGCGCCCGGCGCGCCAGGTTCACCGCACGTCCGCGGCAAGCGTCTCGGGCATGGCCAGTACGCCGGTCAGGCGCTTGAGCGTGGCCGGGACGATCCAGTAGTAGACCCAGGTGCCGCGCCGCTCGCTGTCGATGAGACCGGCCTCGCGCAGCACCTTGAGATGGTGCGAGATCGTCGGCGCGGTGACCGTGAAGACCCCGGTCAGCTCACACACGCACACCCCCTCACCCACCTGGCGGCCACTCTCGTGGGCACCGATCAGGGACAGCAGCCGCAACCGGATCGGGTCGCCCAGCGCCTTGAACACGCGCGCCGTCTCGGCGGCCTCGTCTTCGGTGATCGGCTCCGCGATCAGCGGCGTGCAGCATCCGGAGGCGATCACCGGCAGCTCCTGCTTCGACATATCTCTAATTTGACAGACTTCTAAGCAGGAGCGCAAACTCGAGACTGTTTAGACATCCGTCGAAACAAGGAAACGGGAGATCGTCATGTCACGCGTCCAGCTCGCCCTCCGCGTCGCCGACCTGGAGAGCTCGATCATCTTCTACTCCAAGCTGTTCGGCACCGAGCCGGCCAAGCTTCGTCCCGGCTACGCCAACTTCGCCATCGCCGAGCCTCCGCTCAAGCTGGTGCTGATCGAGGGAGAAGAGGGAGAGGCGACCCGCATGGACCACCTCGGCGTCGAGGTCGAGGACACCGCCCAGGTCGACGCCGCCACCCAGCGGCTCAAGGACGCCGGCCTGGCCACCTTCGAGGAGAACGACACTGCCTGCTGCTACGCCCTCCAGGACAAGGTGTGGGTGCACGGCCCGGGGGCCGAGCCGTGGGAGGTGTACGTGGTCAAGGGCGACGCCGACACCCTGACCAAGGAAACCGACTCAGCCTGCTGCACCCCGGCCACCACATCGGGCGACTGACCGGCCCATCGAACCGGTCAACACCTCGGAGAACCCTGCTGCGGACGTCAGGCTTGATTGGGCCAGGCGATGTCGTCAACCGCCAGAAACGGCTCGCCGGCCACGGTCGCGGGGGTCACCCCGGTGAACGCCACGACGTCCCGATGCAGGTGGGACTGGTCGGCGTAGCCGGCGTCGGCCGCGACTCGGGCCGCGCCTTCGCCCGCGACCAGGCGGTGGGCGGCATGGTCGAAGCGGACCAGCTTCACGGCGCGCTTGGGCGGCAGGCCGAGCTGCGAGCGGAACCGGGACCACAAGCGCTTACGGCTCCATCCGGCCTCGGCCGCCAGCCCGTCGACCCGGACCAGGCCACGGCTGCCGACGATCTGGCCCCAGGCCCAGACCACCTCCGGGTCCACCGGCGGCGACCCCGCCTCGTACCGGCGGGCGAGCAGGGCGTCCGTCAACGCGAAGCGTTCCTCCCACGACGAGACCTCGCCCAGTCGCTCACGGATCCGTGACGCTTCCCGGCCCCACAGATCGTCGAGGGCCACCACGGCACCGTCGAGTTCGGCGGGGGAAGTGCCCAGAACCGCGCGGGCGATCACCGGGGACAGGCGCACCTGTACGCACTCGACGTTCTCCCCCCGCGCCCAGACCGCGCCGCCGGATCCGATCCCGGGCCCGGCGACGACACTTCCCAGCTGCTGCCGCCCGGCGGCGTCGTTCAGGACGGGCGAACCGGCGCCGAAGTCCAGCAGCAGCGTCACGGCCGGGTGGGGGACCATCCGGAGCGAGTCGAGGTCACGGACCCGGAACCCGGCCATGGTGACACCGGCCACCCGGCTGGGCCGCTGCGGGGATGCGACCTCCCACACGGCCGCACCGTGGACGAACGTCCGCACCGTCCCATGCTATGTGCACCGGCTGAGGGGGACATTTATCCAATCCACCGGCGCCTGCCGGCGGCGACAGTGGCCTCATGACCATTTCTGACGGCCTGAAAGGCCACGACGAGGCCCTGTCCCTGGACGGCGATGACATCTACGTGTGCCAGGACGGCCCCCACGACGCCCCCGTGCTCCTGCTCATCCACGGATCCGCATCCTCGACCCGCTCATGGGACGCGCTGGTTCCGCTGCTGACCAAGTCCCATCGCGTCATCCGGATCGACCTTCTCGGGCACGGCCGGTCGGCCAAACCGGCCGACCGCAGCTACGCGACCCCTGAGCAGGGACGCCGGGTGGGCGCGGCGCTGGACCGGCTCGGCGTCGAGCACGCCATCGTCGTCGGCCACTCCAGCGGCGGCGCGGTCGCCACCGCCCTCGCCGAACAGCGACCCGACCTGGTGACCGCGCTCGCGCTCGTCAACACCGGACCCAGCCTGGCCGCCTTCATCGCATCGGAGTCCGCCGCGATCGCACCCTCGCAGTGGCCGCCGACCGACAGACAACTCCGCCAGTTCGCGAGCACCGCTTTCAGCCGCGCGGGCTATCAGATCCCCCCAGAGCTCCTGAACGAAGTACGCGCGATGACCTACCACACCCTCACCGCGACGATGCAGGGCATCCGCGAGTATCTGGAGCAGCAGGCGCTCCCGGACCGGCTGACGCCCCTCGGCAAGCCGCTGCTGGTGATCTTCGGTGAGGACGACCGGAGATGGCGATCCTCATCCGCCGCCGACTACCGCGCCGTTCCGGGCGCGACAGTCGAGTTGCTGCCCGGTCTCGGACACTCACCCATACTCGAGGATCCGCTGCGGACCGCCACACTCCTCCTGGCCTTCACCGCACGGGCGAACTGAACGAGCTGATCACTGTCCCCATTTCGGCAGCCAGACCTCGGTGTCAGGTGCGTCCGCTCGTCTGGAGTCGAGGTAGTCGCGGAGTTTGACGAGCGCCGGATGCGGGTTGTCGTCGCGCCAGATCAGTGACATCGGGTAGACCGGTGCCGGGTCACGTACCGGTATGCGCCGCAGGTCGTAGCTGTCCGGCCACAGATACCGCGAGCCTTCGCCGACAAGGGTCGCCAGTTCCGAGGAGTCCGCGATCTCGGCCAGCAGAGCCTCGATGCCGAAGCTGGGCCCCACCATGTCGATCGTGAGACCGAACGCGGCGGCGAGTTCCTCGTAGTAGCCGGCCCATTCGGTTTCGGGGGCCATGCCGGGCATCCAGATTCGGTGCCCGGCGAGTTGCGCGGGCGTGACGGCATGAGCTTTGGCGAGCGCGTGGCGGGGTCCGACGAGTAGTTGGTGCGGCTCGTCGATCACTCGGGCAGTCCTGATCGAGTCTGGCAGCTGCTGCGCGGGAACGGTGACAGCGTGGAACGTGGCGTCGATCGTCCCAGCCTCGACAGCGGCGATCGCGGCATCGACGTCGGCCTTCAGGGTCACGACGGCAAGCTCGATCTCCGGATGCGTTCGGTAGAAGTCCTGCAGAAGCACCCCGGCCGCGACCCGCCGGTTGACGACGTCGACGCGTAGAGCACGCCGGCCAGGACGTACGGACGCGTCGGCCCGCTCTTCCACCCGGAGCAGTTCGCGGGCGTGGGGCAGGAACGCCTGGCCGTCGACAGTGAGCTGGGCGCCGCGCGCCGTACGGGTGAACAGGCGCACCCCGAGGCCTTTCTCCAGCGCGGCGATGCGCTTGGAGACGGCCTGCTGGGTGATCGACAGCTCTGCGGCGGCTTCCTGGAACTGGCCGGCGTCCGCGACGACGACGAAGGTACGTACGGCGTTGAGATCCACGCACCAAACGCTACTCGTACAACATGAGGTTGTGGCTCGCCGCCAATTCGGTTGTTTGATCCGCCTTCTCCGCCTTGCTTTGATCAGAGCGGTCAACAGCAAGTTGTTCGAAGCAGGGAGATGCGGAGAATCGTGGCTAGACGCTCCTTGGGCCGGCAGTTCGGGTGGCTGTGGGCGGCGTACGCGGTCAGCGCCTACGGCTCTGGCCTCGGATTCGGGGCATTGCCGCTGATAGCCGTGCTGGTGCTGGACTCCAGCCCGGCCCAGGTATCCGCGCTGTCCGCTGTGGGGCCGGCAGTGGGCGCGCTGATCGCGTTGCCGCTCGGGCCGTGGGTGGATTTTCGCCGCAAGCGGCCGATCATGATCGCGATGGACCTGGCGCGATTCGCGGCCATGATGACGATCCCGGTCGCGTACGCCGTCAACCGGCTCAGTTTCGTCCAGTTGCTGGTCGTCTCGGCGGTGATAGCGGCGGCCAAGATCGCCTTCAACGCGGCCAGTGGCGCCTACCTCAGAACCCTCGTCCGGCCGGATGATCTGCTCGTGGCCAACTCCCGGTTCGAGTCGACGACGTGGAGTTCGATCGCGATCGGGCCGCCGCTGGGCGGGGCGGCGATGGGCCTGTTCGGACCGGTGACCACCGTGGTGGCCGATGCGCTCAGCTACCTGTTGTCCGCACTGGGGATCAGCGCTGTACGCGGCCGAGAAGTACCTCCGCGGCGAACAACCGGCAAGAGCCGGGCCCGAGCCGGCGAGCTGCTCGACGGCTGGCGGCACATCCTGACCCATCCCGGCCTGCGGGCGCTCTATCTCAACAACCTGATCGTCAGCGGACTGATCATGGCCACCGAGCCGCTGCTGGCCGTGCTCATGCTCCGCGAGCTCGGGTTCTCCCCCTGGGAGTACGGCCTCGCCTTCGCCGCCCCCTGCGTCGGCGGACTCATCGGCTCACGTCTTGCCCGCCGTGTCGTGGCACGGTACGGCCAGCACCAGATCCTCCGTACGGTCGGCACGCTGCGCGCGGTCTGGCTGATCGGCCTCGCCTTTGTCCGTCCCGGTGTCGCCGGCCTGGCAATCGTGATGGCGGTCGAGTTCGCGATCATCATCAGCATGAGCCTGTACAACCCGGTACTCGCCACCTACCGACTGGAACACACTCCCCAAGACCGCACCGCCCGCACCCTGTCGGCCTGGTCGATCAGCAGCAGCGCCGCCATCGCCGGCTTGAGCGCGCTCGGTGGACTGCTCGCCGACGCCACCAGCCCACGCACGGCCATCACGATCGCGGGACTGCTCATCCTCGCCAGCCCGCTGCTGCTGCCCCGCCGCCAGGTTCCTGAACTCGCACCCGACTGCCGGCCGCAGGCGGCTTCAGACGCAGCCAGACCACGACTGAGCTGAGCTGTTGGCGCGGCGGGACAAGACTCGCGCTTCGCACGCCATTCCCTTTTCGCGCGCAACGGCCGGCCGAGGGCCTTGCTCGATGCGTAAATCAAAAACCCGACATGGGGCGCGTCCGAATTATCGGGTAAGCGCAGGTGCGACATCATGAACAGCGGAAATGACACCAGGTGAGCGTGTCGATACGCATCATCAATGGTCCGATAATAACCACGCGTCATGACGCGGAGTGTGAATGCACCTGTCGTTCTACAGATCGTCATCCATGTTTGTAAGCGTTGCGTTTCCCCCGGACGGGACGGATCATTTCGATCATGGGTTGTGCCGCCGCCCAAGGGGGTGAGTCCACACCGCTACGTGCTCAGGAAGGACGATTCATGATCCGTCGCGCACTGGTCGCCGCAGCCCCGGCCACCACTGCGCTCGTCGCCTTCCCCGCCGAACCCGCCGCCTATGTGAACCTCTACCGAAGCCATTGCTGAGCGGAACGGTAAGGCTGGGCAGCTCGTTTCCGACACCCCTGCCGCGTTCCATCTTTCCGTTTTTCTCGTCATCAGGAAGGACGACTCATGATCCGTCGCGTAATCGGGGTCGCGGCCTTGGCCGCCGCCGCGCTCACTGTCGTACCGACCACCGCGCAGGCCGGCACGCAGGGTTTCCGCTGCCCGGCCGGCTACCAGTGCAACACGGCGTACTACTCCGACTCCGCGTACACCAATTTGGTCGGAGCCAAGACGGAATTCTGCGACGGTGAGGTCTCGAGCTGGGGCAAGATCACCCGCTACAGCGAGTGGACCTCAAGCCCCTGCGGCTGAGCGAAGATCTCCGGCGGGGTCGCGCATCGGCGGCCCCGCCGATTTCCGCCCCGCCGAAGCGGCCGGGCAAACGTCGGCCACCACCACCGGCCCGTTGTGAGCTCGCTCACAACGTGTCACAGCCGAGCAGGGCATGCCGTCTTAGAGGCCATGACAAACTCGGAGCAGACCTCGGTATTGATCACTGGAGCCAACAAGGGGCTCGGCCTCGAAGCGGCCCGGCGGCTTGGCGACCAGGGTTGGACGGTCTTTCTCGGCTCGCGTGACGAAGGCCGCGGGCAGGCGGCCGCCGACAAGCTGACCGCCGGTGGCGCGAACGTGATCATGGTCCCGCTTGACGTGACCTCGGACGAATCCGTCTCCGCCGCCGTCCGGCTCGTCCGGGAGCACACCGATCGGCTGGATGTGCTGATCAACAACGCCGGCGCGCCGGGAAAGGCCATCGCGCCGGCTGAAGCGACGGTGGACGAGATTCACTCCGTCTACGACACCAACGTGTACGGACCGATCAGGGTCACGCAGGCGTTCCTTCCCTTGCTGCGGGCGGCCGACCATCCGCGGGTGGTGATGGTGTCCAGCGCCGTCGGTTCCTTCGCGGTCGTGACCGACCCGGAACAGCCCGTCTCGAAATTCCACGAGCTCGCCTACAGCTCGTCGAAAGCGGCGCTGAACATGATCACCGTCCGGTACGCCCAGGCGCTCCCGGAGATCAAATTCAACATGGCCACTCCCGGAGAAGTCGTCAATCACAAATTCGCCGCCACCGACATGAACCATCACACCGGGCAGCTGACGGTCACCGAAGGCACCGACTCGATCGTGAGACTCGCGACGATCGGCGCCGACGGGCCGACCGGGATCTTCATCGATCGCCTCGGCCCCATCGCCTGGTGACCGCCGCGCACCCGTGATCGACGGGCCGAGGGCCCCGGATACCCTGCTCGAAGAACGAGATGAGCCGCGGTACGCGAGTCGGTGGGAGGGGTTCCGTGCCTGGACCAGCGGATGAGACGGGCGCGATCGCGTACCGCCCGTTGCTGTTCTCCATCGCCTACGGGATGACCGGGTCAGTGGGAGACGCTGAGGACATCGTGCAGGACGCGTTCCTCGGCCTGACCCGGGCGCGCCAGGCCGGAACCACGATCGCCGACCTGAAGGCGTACCTGACGACGACGGTGACGCGGCTGGGCATCGACTACCTGCGGTCGGCGCGGGTGCGGCGGGAGACGTACGTGGGGGAATGGCTGCCCGAGCCGGTCGTCGTGTCGGCCGATGGGCCGGGGCCGGTCGAGCACGCCGAGCTGGCCGACTCGCTGTCGATGGCGTTCCTCGTGCTGCTGGAGTCCCTTTCGCCGGTGGAGCGGGCGGTGTTCATGCTGCGCGAGGTGTTCGGGTACGGCTACCCGGACGTGGCCAGGACCACCGGCAAGACCGAGGCGAACTGCCGGCAGATCTTCACACGCGCCAGGCAGCGCATCGCCGCCGGGAGGCGGGGGCATGACAGCCCGCCGCCCCCGGCGCGGCGGGCGGAAGGCGAGAAGCTCGCCCGCAGGTTCTTCGAGGCCGCCGCGGGCGGTGACATGGACGCGCTGCTCGGCATGCTCGCGCCCGACGTCGTGTTCCTTGGGGACGGCGGCGGCAAGGCACAGGCGATCGGGAAGCCGGCGACCGAGCCACAGCGCGTCGCGCAACTGCTCGTCGGCGGGTTCCGCCGGGTCCAGATGCTCGGCGTCTCCTTCCGGCCGGCCTGGGTCAACGACCGGCCGGGCGCCGTGATGTACGACGCCGAAGGGCGCGTGGCCAGCGTGGTCGAGCTCGACATCGCCGACGGCGTGGTCCAGACGATCCACTCGGTGTCCAATCCCGACAAGCTTCGCCATCTCGGACCGGTATCTGATGTGGCGCGCCTGCCGAAGAAGCGTCCGAGCTGACGTTCCCGGACAAATTGGGCATTGACGGAAAATTCTTACATGTTTTGATGGATCAGGTCGGAAAGTTTCACCACCTCATCGGGGGACCCTGCAGAGCCCACCCCAAGGAGGACGCGCATGGTGCGCCGCCAGCCCACTGATCCCCCACCCATCGACTTACTCGCCTCCGTCCAAGGAGAGGTCTCCTGGTTCTGCTGCGGCACAGCCTGGGGACCGTGCAGCACCACCGGCAAGGGAGCCTGCGGCACCTGCAACTCGGGCAGCCTCCAGCACGCCTGGCCCAACACCTCCGACGCCTGCTGGGCGATCACCCACCCCGACACCTGCGGCTTCAACCTCTCCCGGCGGACCTGCGGGTTCCAGCACCGGATCACGGCGCTGTGCAGCGGCACCAGCGTCGTCACCGCCATCGCCGACTGCGGTCCCCAGACGGACCTGTTCTGTGGTGAGAAGAGCTGCTGCGGCGCGACCTGCGCCAGCAACCGCCTGATCGACCTCACCCCGGCCGCCTACAGCAAGATCGCCAGCCTCTCCGCCGGCCTGAGGCCCTGCGAGATCTCGACCCCCTAGGGAGCTGACGATGACCAGCAGACGCCAAATGCTCAAGTCCGCCCTGCTCGGGGGCGGGGCCAGCGTGGTCGCCGCGACCGCGCTGGGCTCGCTCGGCCCCGAGGCGGCGTTCGCGACGGCCGGGGCGCCCGAGGTGGAGCCCGGCACCGTGGACCCCAACTTCGCCGAGGGCCGGATCCGCTCCATCAAGGACAACACGCTCCTCGTCCTGGGCTCGAACATGGTCTTCCACAACATCCGGGTCGTGGACGGCACGAGCCTCTGGAAGCTGGGGCCCGTCCCCTTCGAGCAGGCCAAGCCGGGTGACGGCCTGTACGCCCGAGGCGTGCGGATGCCCGACGGGGTGCTCGCCGCCGAGGCGGTGTGGCTCAACATCGTCAACATCAAGGGCCACATCAAGAACATCACCAGCGACAAGATCCACCTCGACCACAACGGCCAAGAGGTCCTCTGCCACGTCGTGCCGGGCAAGTCGGTCGCCGTCCACTCCGAGTCACCGCCGTCCGCGGACCTGTCGATGCTGCGGGTGAGCCAGCACGTGCAGATTCTCGGCGCGTGGCGGCCGGACACCAACGAGGTCGACATCGCCACCGTCTTCTCCCCCCACTAGGAGCGACACATGCAAGGGATCGCCGCGCTTCAGCCGTACGTGATCGCCCTCTTCCTCGTCTGGGCGGCCCTGATGAAACTGTTCAGCCGTCGAATGCGGGCGGAAGCCGGACGGACCGCACTGGCCCGGCTGGTCGGCTCGGCGCGCGCGATCCCCACGCTCCGCCTCGTCGGGGTGGTGGAGCTCGCGGTGGCGGCCGCACTGCTGCTACCGCCCGTCACCCCTGAGGAGGGCGCGGCCGCCGCCGTGCTCTCGGCGGGGTTCCTCGCCTATCTCGCCTACGCGTACGCGGCCGCGCCCACGTCGTCGTGCGGCTGCCTGGGCGCGCACTCCCATCCCGTGGACTGGCGTGCCTTCGCCCGCGCCGGACTGCTGTGCGCCGCGGGCGTCGCGGCGATCTGGGCGCGGCCGTACCCGCTGGATCCCCCGCTCGTCGCGCTGGGCCTGGTGGAGGTCGTCGCCCTGCTGGGCCTCTCGGCGGAGCTGGACCGCCTCTGGCTGAGCCCACTGCGCCAGCTCCTCGTACGACTCCGTCAGCCGCTGGCCGTGCGCTCGCCGGCGGAGATCCCGCTGGAGGTCTCGCTGCACCTGCTCTACCTCAGCCCCGCCTACTGCTCGGCGTCCGCGCAGCTCACCTCGGACGTCCAGGACGTGTGGGACGAGGACGGCCTGCGGTTCGTGGTGTACGGGGCGCGCGAACGGACGGCCGTCTTCTCCATCCCCCTCGCCGGAGCCGACCCCTCGACCGTCCGCGTCGCGCTCACCTGATCAGGGCGTCTGGCCATCGGCGCGCGCCTATGCCGGTGCCAGGGCCTTGGAACGGTCGGCGATGAGGTGGACGGCGATGCCCGCGAGCACGGTCCCCATGAGGTACCGCTGGATCCGCAGCCAGAGCGGGCGGCCGGCCAGGAAGGCCGCCAGTGTGCCCGCCGACACCGCGATCAGGGCGTTGACCAGGGTGCCGATGAGGATCTGCACCGAGCCGAGCGCGAGGCTCTGCAGCAGCACGTGTCCCATGGCCGGGTCGATGAACTGCGGCAGCAGCGAGAGGTACAGGATCGCGATCTTCGGGTTCAGCAGGCAGGTGAGCAGGCCCATGGCGAAGAGCTTGCGCGGCGGCTCGATCGCCAGCTCGCGCGGCTCGAAGGCGGAGGTGCCGCCGGGCCTGACGGCGTTCCAGGCCAGCCAGAGCAGGTAGGCGGCGCCGGCCAGCTTGAGCACGGTGTAGGCGGCGGGTACGTACGCGAAGATCGCCGTCAGGCCCAGGCAGGTGGCCGTCAGATAGACGGTGAACCCGAGCGCCACCCCGATGAGGGAGATCAGGCCGGCCCGGCGGCCCTGGGTGATGGAGCGCGACACCAGATAGATCATGTTCGGCCCTGGGGTGAGAACCATGCCCAGCGACACCAGCGCGATTCCCAGCAGTCCACCCGTCATATGGGCACATTAGCGGACATTGTGTCCGTGCATCTGTGAATACTCTGGGTAACCGGACGCTATGAGAGGTTCACAGGTGGCATCTAAACGCCCCTTTCGGGAAGCTGTCATCCGAGCAGCACCCGAGAAGGGACCTCAGCGATGGACTTCAGGGACGACGTCAACCTCGATTCCTCACAGGTGGAGGACGTTGGCGGTAGTGGAGGAGGTGGGGGCGGCGGCGGTGGGTTCCCAGGTGGCATGGTCATCGGCGGCGGCGGCATCGTCAGCCTGATCGTGCTCGTCATAGTCTTCGTCGTGAACAACCTGGGCGGCGGAACCGACCAGCCGGCGCAGCAGCGGCAGCCGTCCTCGAACCTGTCGCAGCAGTGCCGGACCGGCAAGGACGCCGACCAGTCGGAGAAATGCCGGGTGGTCGGTGTGGTCAACAGCATCCAGGACTACTGGAAGACCCAGATTTCTGACTATCGCCCGGCGAAGACCGTCTTGTACTCCGGCAGCCTGCGCACCGCCTGCGGCGCGGCCAGTTCGGCGGTCGGCCCCTTCTACTGCCCCGGCGACCAGCGCGTCTACCTGGACCTGAGCTTCTTCGACCAGTTGCAGAGTCAATTTGGCGCAAAAGGCGGACCATTCGCACAGGCGTATGTAATTGCCCACGAGTACGGACACCACGCCCAGGACCTCCAAGGCGAGCTCTCCCAGGGCAACTCGGTGGCGACGGAGTTGCAGGCCGACTGTTACGCGGGCGTGTGGGCCAAGCACGCCGTCGAGACCGGCTTCTACGACAAGCCGTTCACCACCGCGGAGATGGCCGAGGCGCTCGACGCGGCGGCGGCCGTCGGCGACGACCGGATCCAGCAGCGTACGCAGGGCAGGATCGACCCGGAGTCGTTCACCCACGGCAGCTCCGAGCAACGCGTCAACGCCCTGAATCGCGGTTACAAGATCGGCGAACCGGCAAAATGCGCGCAGGCCGATCTTGTTTAACGGCGCGTAGAACACGAGTAATCGGATTCTCTCCTAAAATCATTGGGGTGATCTTTAAGCTTGTCGGTGACGGACGTCCTTATCCCGACCATGGTCTGACGCCCAGAGAGTGGGCGCAGATCCCCCCACGGCAGGTCCGGCTCGACTCGTTGATCACCACGAAGGCCATGCTGGACCTGCATTCCCTGCTCGCCGCCGACTCCACGTTCTACGGCGACCTCTTCCCGCACGTGGTGCAGTGGCAGGGTGAGTTCTACCTGGAGGACGGGTTGCACCGGGCGCTCCGGGCGGCCCTGCACCAGCGCTCGATCCTGCACGCCCGGGTCCTGGAGATGGTGCCCCGCTGAAAAAGAATTGTCGGACCCCTCCGGCAGGATGCCTCCATGGTCTCTTTTCAACTGGTGATCGACTGCGCCGACCCCGGACGGCTGGCGCGCTTCTGGGCCGACGGCTTGCGTTATGAGCTGGAGGAGCCGCCGGGCCACTTCGACACCTGGCGAGACTACTGGCAGAGCATCGGCGTGCCGGAGGAGGAGCTCGACGACGGAGACTGCTCCGACAGCATCGTCGATCCGGAGGGCGGGGGCCCGCGGATCTGGTTCCAGCAGGTGCCTGAGGGCAAGGTGGTGAAAAACCGCTTCCACCTCGACATCAAGGTGGGCGGCAAGCGGGAGGAGGTCCCGCTGGCGATCCGCAGAGAGCGCGTGGACGCCGAGGTGGCGCGGCTGGTCCGCGCGGGCGCCTCCGTCGTACGCGTGCTCGCCGAGCCCGGGGTGGACCACTACGCGGTGGCGATGGCGGACCCGGAGGGCAACGAGTTCGACGTCGTCTGAGGGTTGGTGCGATGGGATGGATGAGGCTACTGCCCGAGCGAAGTTCCTGGCAGCACGCAGCGCCAGGCTGGCCACCGTGGACGGGCAAGGGGCGCCGCACCTCGTGCCCGTCGTCTTCGCCGTGGCGGACGACATGATCGCCTTCGCCGTGGACGACAAACCGAAACGGACGACAGACCTCCGCAGGCTTCGGAACATCGCGAGCAACAACCAGGTCTGCGTCCTGGTCGACCACTACGCCGACGACTGGCGGCGCCTGTGGTGGGCGCGAGCCGACGGCACGGCCGCGCTCGTCGAAGACGACACCACACGCGGCCAGTGGCTCGACCGGCTGGCCGCCCGCTACGACCAATATGTGGAGCGACGCCCCGCCGGCCCGGTGGTCGCGATCACCGTCGCGCGGTGGAGCGGCTGGGCTTACGACGATTAGGGGGACGATGTCCGGCAGCCGCCTTCGGCTCGGCGCCTGCCTGTCCCTGTCGGGCGAGTACGCCAGATTCGGCAGGCAGGCCGGGCTCGCCCTGGACATCTGGCGGTCCACGACCGGCGCGGCGGACCTCCGCATCGAGGACGACGGCAGCGATCCCGAGCGGCTGGCAGCCCTCCTCCCCAGGGTTTCGGCGGAGTGCGACCTCCTGCTCGGCCCCTACTCCACCCTGCTCATGCGGAGAGCGGGAGCCATAGCCGCGGCCCTGGATCGCCTGATCTGGAACCACGGCGGATCAGGCGACGACGTGGAGACCGCCCACCCCGGCCACATCGTGTCCGTGCCGACGCCGGCCGGCCGCTACGCGGAGCCCTTCGTCCGGCACCTCGCCGCCCGCGAGGATCCCCGCCCGCTCCAGATCCTCTCCGGCAAGGGCGCCTTCGGCCGTCAGGCCGCCGACGGCGCCGAGCGCCTGGCGCGCGCCCTCGGGATGCACCCCATCCGGCACCACCCGAGCCCACCGGAAGCCTGGGACCTCCGCTCATTCGAAGAGGGTTGGGACCTCTTCTGCGCCGGCTCGTTCGAAGAGGACGTGGCGACCGTCAATCGCGCCAGATCCCTGCCGACGCCCCCGCGGACCGTGTGCGCTGTGGCCGCGGGCGTACGCGAGTTCGGCCAGGCCGTCGACGATCCTCTGGGCGTCTATGGGGTCGGGCAGTGGTTTCCCGGCGGAGGCGGTCACGTCGAGCTGCCGTCCATCGCCGAGGACGACTTCCTGGCCGCCTACCGGGAGCGCACCGGTTCGCTCCCGGACTATCCAGCCGTACAGGCCGTCGCCGCCGCGGTCATCGCGACCCATTGCGCCCGGCAGGCCGGCAGCACGGCCCGTGAGGCGCTGTGGTCCGCCGCCACGACGTTGGAGATCACCACCCTGTTCGGCGCCTTCAAGATGGATCCCCGCACGGGAGCCCAGGTCGGGCACCAGACGACACTCACCAGATGGGGCGCCGAAGGCCCCGCCATCGCAACGTCAAGGTCCCGTCACTCGCCGCCGTAGCAGAGTCCTCGCTCGGCCTGGCCTCAGCTTTGCGGGCGCTCACCCAGGGCCTCGGCCCAGCCCATGTCCTCGTACGTGACCTGCAGTGTCGGCGCCGATGCCCCTTGTGCGCGGAACTCGTAGGAGAGCAGCTCCGCCGTGTCGTCGTCCACGATCAGTCGAGCCTCGCCTGCGGCGTCCCCATTCCCTGCCGTGGCCCGCGCCAGGGCGACCCCGGTGCGCCCCAGCGAATCGGCGACTTCTCCCAGCGACTTGATCGCAGGCTGTTCGGCAAGCAGCCGGTAGAGGGCGGATCGGGTCCCGGGGCTGATCGGACCGGCCAGCAGGTCCTGCGCCGCCGACCACACGTACTCGGCGAACTCTGGCTTGGCGGGCCACCAGTCGCTTGCGGGCTCCTCGTCGTACAGCCGCCGCAACTGGCTCTCCAGCCTGTCCTCGCTGGTCTGCAGCTTGAGCAGTTGCCGGACGGTGAACCTGTGTGTGCCGATCTGAAAATGGAGCTCCATGTCGTAGTCGTTGGTCGACGGCTTCTCTTCGGCCAGGGCGGGCGAGCCCAGTTGCTTCCACTTCGCCTCGTCCGCCGAGGAAGCGAAGGCGACCTTCGGGTCCTGACCCGTCACGGTTCGGCTGGGCGCGCCTTTTTCGCTCGCGTACCAGCTGTCCTGGGTACTCGCCACGGTCGCCGAGAAGGGGATCTTCTGCCGTTGCGGCTTTCTGAATTTCTTCCCGTAATAATGCGGCGGCTGGGAGGTGCGTTGACGGGTGTACCAGTAGGGGCCTGACGTGGCCGGCTCGCGGGCGGCGGTCTCGGCTGCGGCCAGCAGGACGGACCGAGCGTCCAGGGATTGTGTACGGGGGGAATGCGAGGACCGTGAACCGTCCCCGGAGGGCGGCGCACTGGCGATCGATGGCGGGCCGGCCGGGACGACTCCGCCGCTGCCCAGAACCACGACGACGGCTGCCGAGGCAAGGGCCGTTCCGGCGATGGCCCCCACCACGGCACGGGTCCGCCTGGCCCGGCGTCCCCGGCGTACCAGAGCCGACACCGGCGCGGGCGTGATCGGTTCACGCTGAGCGAGAGTCCGCAACGCCCGTGCGAACTCTTCATGATCGTTCATCGCGTTGCCTCCTGGTTGTCCCGCAGAGCCGTGCGCAGCCGCGCCATCGCTCTGGAGTGCTGACTCTTGACTGTGCCGACCGTGCAGCCGAGGGACGCCGCGACCGCTTTCTCCGTCAGGTCCTCGTAGTGCCGGAGCACGACGATGGCGCGCTGCCTGCGCGGCAGGGAGAGCAGCGCGCGGCGTAAATCCTCGTGCGGCTCGTACGGCCCGGACCGAGGATCGGCGTGATCAGGCGGGTCGGCAGTGGGCAGTTCCCGTTGACGTCGCCGCCACCAGCTGACGTTCCCATTGACCAGCATGCGGCGCAGATAGGCATGCGGGTCGGTGGGACCTACGCGTCGCCACCGCACGTACAGCCGCACCAGGCAGTCCTGGAGCAGTTCCTCGGCCCGGTGACGGTCGCCGGTGAGCAGGATGGCCACAGCCATGTGCTGGCTCCAGGCCGCCTCGGCGAAGGCGGCGTACGCGGCGTCTTCCGTTGGATCACTCACATGGCCTCAACGCGGAGGTGCCGGAAAAAGGTTGGCAGAAGGCCAGAATTGTTTCCGCGCCTCGTACCGGCCGGGGCCGCCGATGAGGGTTCGGGTGGTGGGTGGTCGATGGCGTCCCATCGAGTGGTGTAGTTCGTGACGATCAGTCACCGAGGTCTGGCAGAAGGTGAGCCATCGTGTGACGGTCGAAGGGAAGCGCTCATTCTTCCCGGAAGGACACGCTCACGATGGCTC
>NZ_JAIWNB010000044.1 GCF_020215705.1 Nonomuraea aurantiaca
CCGGCGTCGAGCGTCGCGAGCGGCACGATCGAGTCGGTGCCCTCGGTGACCGTCAGCTCGCCAGGGTGCCGGTTCATGTCGGTGGCGGCGAACTTGCGGGGGACGATCTCGCCGGGAGAGGCGACGCTGAACTTGATCTCCGGCAGCGCCTGGGCGTAACGGACGGTGATCATGTTCAGGGCGGGCGAGATGTTCGGCCTCACCGACCATCTTGTGGTGGATGGGCTGAGCGAGGCCCGTCGCACCGAGCACACCGAGATAGATTTCGGCGGGCAGATCGTCGGTATCGATCGGGACGACCCCGGCCGCATCGATCACAGTGGCCTCGCGTCCCCAGGAAGTGCTCGACCACCTGGCCCGGCTTGACGCCGTCCGCGCGGGACTCGACGACCACGGCGACCGCTCCCCCTTCATCGGCGCGTTCAGCGGGAACGGAGGGATGTAGGGCGGGCGGTCGTCCATCCGGCCACGCATGTACGGATCCACCGACAGGAGTGTGTCGCGTACCAGGACCTGACCGGGCCGCAACTCGGAAATCTGCTCTTCGACCAGCGCGAGGTCGTCGGCCGACGCCTGCGCTCGCGGCCGTCGCGCCAGCTGCCACTCCCGGGCCCGTTTCCGGCGGTGACCGTCATCGGAACTGTGAGGAGATCCGTGATCCGCCCCGCCGACGACCACACCGTCCCTGCCGACGCCGACGTTCATGAGGAGATCGTCCTCGGCGTGGACACCACAACGACGTGCACGTCGCAGCAGTGATCACCGTCATGGGCGTGCTCATCGGCACCCAGGCGTTCCCGGCCACCGCCGACGGGTATGCCGCGCTACTGGACTGGGCGCGCGGACACGGCCGGCTGCGACGAGCTGGATTCGAAGGCACCAGCTCGCACGGCACCGCGCTCAACCGCTTCCTGCGCCGCCACGACATGCAAATCCTGGAGATCGACCGGCCCGATCGGACCCGGGCGACGGCGGCGCGGCAAGAGCGACGCCATCGACGCCGAGAACGCCGCACGAGCCGTGCTGTCGCAGGAGGCCACTGCCATCGCCAAGACCGGTGACGGCGCCATCGAAATGATCCGCATGCTCAAAGTCGCCAAGGATTCGGCGGTCAAGGCTCGCACGCAAGCCATCAACCAGCTGGGGGCCGTCCTCATGTGCGCCGACCCGACGCTGCGCGATGCGCTCGCTGGTCTTGGGCCGACCACGCTCATCCGCACCTGCGCAGACCTGTCCGAGGATGAGCATCGCACCATCGACGACGCAGCCCGCACCGTGCTGCGCATGCTCGCCCGCCGGATCCTAGCCCTGACCGAAGAAGCTCGCGCTCACGAACGCGTCAGGTGGGGACCGGGAAGGTGAGCGCGAGTCGACGCCACCGTCAAGGCCGGTCTGCTGGAACTCGTCGCTCATGCGGCCCGCGACGGCGGCCGGTCGACGCGCCGGGCAGCGGCGACGCTCGGGCTGGATCATGTGCGGGTGCTGCGCTGGCAGGCGCTGCCGTGCTTGGGCGGCTCGATGACACGCCAAGCCGGGGCCGGAGATCGCGCTGCACGCGCTGCTGCCATGGGAACGCGAGGCGATCGTGAAGATTGCCGAGGAGTGGCTGGGGGTTGACCGCTCGCATCGCAAGCTCGCTCATCGTGGGTCGCGGCTGGAGGCGTTCTACGCCTCCGAATCGATGGTGCTGCGGGTGCTGCGGACCGCCGGGATCCAGGTCGTCGAACGTCCGCCCCGCGAGCGGCGTCCCCGCCGGGAATGGCCGCAGTGGGCTGAGCTGGTGCCGGGCGTCATCACGATCTACGACTTCACGCACTCCCGCGGCCTGCCGTCGTGGTGCGCGATCGCGGTCCTGGACATGGTGTCGCGGTACTGGCTGGCCACCGTCGTCTCGGCGGAGGAGGGCTCCACGCAGGTCGAGGTCGCCTACTCCCGTGCCGGTCCGTGCTGGGCAAGGCGCATCTGCTCGACGATGAGACGTTCCTGGCCGAGCTGCGCGGCGGCCAGGGGCCTGACCACGACGACGTCCCGGTGCTGCTCGCGCTGTCGGACAACGGGCCGCAGATGACCTCCTCGGCCACGCGGGTGTTCATGGCCGGGGCGCGCATCGCCCAGCACTTCGGCCATCTCGGCACGCCGAACGACCAGGCGTGAATCGAGTCGCTGTTCGGCACGTCAAGGACGAGTTCCCGCACCTGGACAAGATCACCGATCCGGGCGAGTTGGAGGCCGAGCTGGACGCGATCCGGACGTTCTACAACGAGGTGAGGCTGCACGAGGGCATCGGGTACGTCACGCCGGACGATGAGCACCACGGGCGCAGCGAGGCGATCCGGGCCGCCCGTAGGGCCGGGCTGAAGGCCGCGCACGAGGCCCGGGTTGTGACCAGCCGAGAACTGCGCCAGGATCCCGTTTGACCCATCCTGTGGCTGATGGGTATTTAAGCCCCGATCTGGTGCATTTTTCTCTGACGCACCTCGACCACAGTCGCACCATCACCGGCCTCGACATCACCCTCCCACCCCCACCCACGTTGCCTGCCGTATCCCGAGACGAGCGGCGATCACCCCGGCCGACCGTCACAGACAAGGAAGTCCTGACCCTCCTCCACCAAGACCCCATCCCCTCCCCATCCCCGTGACATCGCCCAACACCTCGGCGATGTCACCCTGAACGTCATGTATCGGCAGCTTTCGCGCTGGGCGGCGGGGCAAGACCCCTGATCTCAGCTCCGCGCAGGCCTAATCCTCGCTGATCAGCCACTCCAATAGAGCAGGGGTGGCGTCGAAGTGGCCGAGGTGGCCAGCGTCCGGCTCTAAGATGAAGGTTGCGTTGGGAATGCGTGCCGCAAGCCACCTACCGTGTGTGACGGGCACCACCGCATCGGATCCACCGTGCCAGATGCGCGGGGGGCGAATGATTGTTGCGGGATCAAAACCCCAGGGCAGGCCGAACAATGCATACGCGTCGTCGATCCAACCAGCCAGGCCTGGACGGACCGCCTCGGTGAATGCGATTCCAAGCATCTCGCTGACCTCTGGACGAGAGACGACTTCCTGATCGTTGCGGGGAAGCAGCGCGGGAACGGTTGACGATCTGAGCGACGTAATGTGCGCCTCGAGAGCATCACGGCCGCGTGCTGCAGCTATGGCACTGGCGCGGTTACCGTCACCCATGCCGTCGGTCCATTCTAGGCCTTTGGCATCCCGGGGAGCCGGACTGGCCATAGTGGCGATCTTGGATATCCGGTCAGGGAACAGCGCTGCCATGGCCAGCGCATGTGGCCCCCCACCCGACACTCCAAAAATAGGGACCCGATCCAAGCCCAAGGCATCGATAATGGCCTTGATATCGTTTGCGCCATCGATGATGCGGCGTCCGGGCTTCGGTGTGGAATAGCCCAAACCTGGACGGTCATAAGTGAGCAGTCTCACTCCCAATTGGGAGAAGAGGCGGACATCGGGA
This sequence comes from Nonomuraea aurantiaca, assembly GCF_020215705.1. Lineage (GTDB taxonomy): Bacteria > Actinomycetota > Actinomycetes > Streptosporangiales > Streptosporangiaceae > Nonomuraea > Nonomuraea aurantiaca. Next base: position 3,466 of record NZ_JAIWNB010000044.1, read on the forward strand.
TATCTGGCGAGTCGACTCATCGGGCTACCACATACGTAGAAGACCGGGATGCCGTCAGGGTCTCCCCATTCCTCCACTGCTAAGGTTCGGCCGTCCTTGAGCGTTACTTCATGCATATAGCTAATCTACAAGATATGATCGGTTGACGCAAAACGCTTTGAGCGAACGCTTGGAAATTATCGAATCGAAGCCGCGCCTGAAATCTCGGTCAACTATAGATAATCGAGTGCGCCAAGGACAGATTGAAATACGCCAAAAAAGATGCCATCCTGCCACCAGCTCTACATTCGCAGGTTCCGCTGTTGCTCAGGGTGAGGAGGACTCTACCTATCGTAGGTTCGCATTCCCACGTGCACTCCGCCCGGAGGCCTCGGTGACTCAGAGGCGACGTCTCGGCTGGGAGCTGTATGGCGGCGGTGTTCGACCTGGTCGGCAAGGTCCTCGTTGCCAGGATGCGCGATCTGGGCAGGATCACCAGCCGCGGGTCGACACTCCGGCGGTGACCAACGCGCTCTACCCGCACGCCGGATCGCTGCTGGCCAACTGGTGGAACGAGGACTTGATCTGCGAGTGCTATCCCGACCTGCTGCGGATGGCAGATCGCTAAAGTTCGGGGAGGCCGCCGCCTCGCTCATCGTCGGGAAGTGGTCGGCCGCTTCTCGGCAGAACACCCTGGCTGCGGCGTTGAAGGAGTGGGGGCACTTGACAAACGTAGACGCGTCACGCAATGGCCGTTCCCTTTTCGCGACACCATGCCTGTGAACAGGTCAAACTCGTACACCAATCCCCTACGCAATCCGCTCAAAGTTGCTGCCATGGGGTGAGATTCCCCCGGGCGACCCGACCTCAGGGGGACTGCCGCAGTGATGCGGTACCCTGCCCGACCCCGGGGCTGAGACGCGCGGAACCGATCGGCCATCCCCGCTCAATCGTTGGCCGTGACGGCGTGTTTGGCACGCCAGGTGGACTTCTTGGCCTTGTTGCCGCACGTGTCCATGGAGCACCAGCGGCGGTTGCCCGGGCGGGACGTGTCGAGGAACCAGGCGGCGCAGCGAGATCCAGCGCAGGTACGCACCCGCTCCAGGGCTGGGGACGTCGCCAGCGTGAGCGCATCACGCGCGATCTCGGTGAGGAGCGCGCCGATGGGATCCGTGGCGGTGTAGGTCAGGGTACCGTCCGCGTCGAGCACAGGCACCGGGGGCGCGCCGAGGGCCGCCCGGTTTAGCAACTCGCGTTCGCGGAGAGGACATCCGGCCACACCGTGGGCGCCGCGGGCCGCCGTCAGCAGGGTGTGGACGGCTTCACGAAGATCGCGCGCGTGGTGCAGCACGTCCGGCGTCGGGACCGGGATGACGGCATGCGAGGGATACGGGCCGAACTGGGCCACCCAAGCGCTGAGCGCTTCCGGACGGTCCAGTTCCTCGGTGGCACCGTCCATGCCGCGCAGCCGAAGCGTACGCATGAGGTCGAGGCAGAGCCGCCCGGCACCGCTGCGGAAGCGCGGAACCGTCGGCACAGGTGAGGAAACCATCATCTCCACCATACCTGCGGAACCAGTTTAACTGGTACTTTCGATGAACCTATTAAACCGGTTCTTCCACTTGGGCTCCCGATTGAGGTGTGTCGTGTCCGCTCGTCCTCCCTCCCCAGTTATGAGCCGGCCCCTGATCCTGCTGCTCTCCCTCACCTGCGGCATCGCGGTGGCCAACATCTACTTCCCGCAGGCAGTCAGCCCGCTGATCGCCGCTGACCTGCACGTCCCCCCCCGAAACCGCGGCCATGGTGGTCACCTGTGCCCAGCTCGGCTACGCCGCGGGCATCTTCCTGCTGGTACCGCTCGGCGACCGGCTGCGCCACCGCGGGCTGATCGCCACGCTGCTACTGGGGACCTGCGCGGGGCTCGTACTGACGGGGACGGCCAGCGCCCTGCCCGTTCTGGCCGTGGCGAGCGCGCTGGTCGGCCTGACCACGGTGGTTCCGCAGATCCTTATCCCCATGGCCGCGGGACTGGCCGTGCCGGAGCAGCGTGGCGCGGTGACCGGCACCTTGCTTTCCGGCCTGATCGGCGGCATCCTCCTGGCCCGCACCTTCTCGGGCATGCTGGGCCAGTGGCTTGGCTGGCGCGCCCCCTACCTGGTCGCCGCCGCACTGGCCCTGGTTCTGGCCCTCGCGATGGCCGCCGCGCTCCCGCACACCACACCTACCACCGACCAGCGATACCCGGCGCTCCTCGCGGCCTGCCTGCGCCTGCTGATCGCCGAACCGCTGCTGAGGCGGTCATGCCAGTACCAGATGCTGGTGTTTGCCGGGTTCAGCGCCGCGTGGACCGCGCTTGCGCTGTTTGTCACCGGTCCACGCTACGGCCTGGGCACCCCCGCCGTGGGTGTGCTGGCCCTGGTGGGAGCGGCCAGCATGTTCGCCACACCGACCGCCGGACGCCTCTCCGACCGCCGCGGTCCCGACGTCGTCAACCTCATCTGTATGCTGGGCGCTATCGCCGCTGGCGCCCTTCTTGTCGCCGGTCACCTGGGCGGCGCTCCCGGACTGGCAAGCCTGGGCCTTGGGATGCTGCTCCTCGACATCGCTACGCAGTCGAACCAGGTCGCCAACCAGTCGCGCATCTTCGCTCTGCGCCCCTCCGCGCGTGCTCGCCTAAACACCGTCTACATGACCTGCGCGTTCCTGGGCAGCAGCGTCGGCTCCTGGCTGGGTGTACGCGCCTACTCCGCCTTCGGCTGGAGCGGTGTGTGCGCCCTGATCGCACTCCTCGCTGGGCTCGCCCTGCTCCGGCGCGTCCTACCCGGTCGAGCGGCCACCTGCCGGAATGCGTGAGAGCACCCTGACCCGGCTGAAGGCGAGCACCTCCCGGCGACCGTGACGCCCGCCTGTCTGGCTATGATCACCGAAACCGGCGTCACGGCGCGGACGCGGACCGATGCTGGCAGGCGTTTCTGCGCAGATTCGATCTTGAGCACGTGCGCCCGTGAGACACGGTGAATCGAGGGGTGGAAGAAGACCTCCTCGCCGTGCTGCACTGACGGCCTCATCGCCCGCCTGCAGGCGAAAGGGCTCAAGGGTCGTGAGGAGTTAGGAATAGAGACCTTCCAGACCTTCATCCTCATCGTGTGCCACGAGCGTGGAAGGTGGGGTTGTTATGTAGGTGACCCCCACTGTCTACGGTGCTGTGCAGGAGGTGTTCGACGTGCTGGCCACGCGACCCGCCGCGACCCGCCGCACCGGCTGACGCCCATCGAGCCTATGCGGGCGTCTACTGGCGGACGTTGACCTGGGCCTCCGTGAGGTCAGAATCCCGACCGCTTGGTTGCGGCCGCCGACCAACCGGCTCTCGGACATGGGCTCTCCTGAAGCAGGGGGATGACCGACGTCAGCCGACGTCAGAGATCATCATGTCTTCGGCCTGCTGGGCGAACTCCTCCCACTCGGCCGCGTAGCGCCGCGCCAGCCGGGCCACCGCGGGGAGACAGTGCAGCGGGATCTCCGAGATGAGGTTCGGAAAGGGAGGCCCGTCGACGAGCGGGTGCCGGTGCAGCCACTGCAGCAACGTGCGGCCGACATCGGTGTACCGCAGTGACGGATCGCGCATGAGCAGTGAGAGGGTCTGCCGCGGATCGGCCTCCGTCCGGTGTGCGGGCTCCGGCCGGGGCCGGAGCCGCTCGACCGTGCTGACTGGAGAGTCACCCGACCGCATGTGCCGCCGGACGACGCTCACGGTCGAGACGGACAGGCCCGTGAGTCCGGCGATCTCGCGCAGGGACGCCCCAGGGTGCTCGGTGATGAGCCGCTCGGCTTGGCGGCGGTGTTCGGTGCTGTCGACTGGCCTGACCCGACCGTCCTGGCCAACGCGGGCCTCGGCCTGCGGCAGGTCGTCCAGCGTTCGGCGCAACGCGCCGACCGTCTTGCCCGACAGCCCCGCCAGCTGGGCTATCGCCCGGTCAGATTTGCCCGGGCAGAGGCGAAGCAGACGCTCCGCCGCCGCCTTGCGATCCCGTAGGCTGAGCGGCAGCCCGTGCGTGATGTTGGCGGTCACGGACTGGATGTAGGCCTCGGTGTCGCTCTCATCAAGCACGAACGCACTGATGTATGACTCCCCGCGCGACCGGGCGGCGCAGATCCGGTGCATGCCGTCGATCACTTCCATGGACCGCCGGACCACGATGGGCGGCATCGGCATGGGCGACTCGGCCAGCACCCGCACGTGGTCCTGGTCGACGCCGTTCAGCCGAGGATAGTGCGGCGCCGGCGTCAGCGACGCGAGGGGGACCAGCACGGGGTCGATCGCTGGTACACCGTCTTTTCCGATCCGGTCGGCTGCTGCGGCCAACACAATTTCTCCACTTCTTATCCCAACACGATGTACTGATATTCCGCAGTGTGAGATCCTGTAATTTGTGAGATCCGTCGCGCGATATGGACGTCGGAGCCGTGGCGCCAGCTCGGCCGCCGCGCTACGAGCGAATGACCGCAGGGCGGCCTTGGAGGCCGTGTAGACGCTGGTCCCGGGGCGGCGCCAGGCCGGGTCGACCGGGGCCAGACCGCACAGGACGACGGCGGCTCCGTCGTTGAGGTGCGGGACCGCCTTCTGCAAGGTGAAGAACGCTCCCTTGGCGTTGACGTCGAAGGCCGTATCGAAGAAGCTCTCCGTCGCTTCCTGGAGTGCCTGGAACCCCTTGAATCCGGCGTTGACGAAGAGCACGTCGATCTGGCCCAGTTCGCGGGTGACGGTGGACAACAGCAGGTCGATCTCGTCGAGTCGGCTGACGTCCGCTGTGACGGCGAGGACGTCGCCGCCGATCGAGGCGGCGGCCTGGCGGAGCCGCTGCCGGTCGCGTCCGGCGATGGCGACGCGGGCGCCCTCCTGGTGGAAACGTTCCGCCGTTGCCAGGCCGATGCCGCTGCCGCCACCCGTCACAACGGCCACCAGCCCGTCAAATCTGCCCATCGCTGCGGATTCTCCTTCCATTCCCCTGAATGACTTGCATGAAGCTAGTAACTTACGAAGATTGGTAGCATCATGCAAGCGGGCGGTGATGATCTCAGATGCTGGGCCGGACTGACGAGGGCCGTAACATCTCGGCGAGCGGATCAGAGGTCGACGGCGACGACTCCGCCCTTGACTCCGTCAGCAGCACCGATCCCTATCGGCGCGAACTGCTCGCCCATTGCTCCCGAATGCTCGGATCGCTGGACTAAGCCGAGGACCTGGTGCAGGAGACCTACTTGCGAGCCTGGCGAGCGTTCGAGCGGTTCGAGGGCAGGTCGTCAGTGCGTAGCTGGCTCTATCGCATCGCCACCAACGCGTGCCTGACCGCCTTGGATCACGCCAGCCGCAGGGTCCTGCCGTCAGGCCTCATGAACCCGTGCGACAATCCGTACGCGCCACCGCCCTCCGCCGACCCCCGATGTCCCATGGACCCCGCCGATTCCCGACGCGCTCGTCGAACCGGAGTCGCAGAATCCGGCTGACATCGTCACGGCGCGGGAAAGCATGCGTCTGGCGCTGATCGCCAGCTTGCAGCACTTGCCTGCGCGACAGCGAGCCGCGCTCACCCTCTGGGAAGTCCTGGCGTTCCTGCCACCGAGGCCACGCGAATGCTGGGCACGAGCGTCCCGGCGATCACGAGCCTGCTCGAAGTCCTCCGTATACCTCGCCAGCAGTTCGCGCGCCCGCGGGGCGGACGGCTCGATGACGTGGTCCGTGCTCGGCGCGGCCTCGCCCAACTGGCACGGGCTCGCTGGGCCGGTGGGCCGGCTGGTGTGGGCCTCGCCTGCGCTGCCGGGCGCCGTTCATGACGTGACCGCCGCTCGGAAGATCGGCCTGATCGACGCCTTGACCGGTGCCGGCGTGAAGACCTTTGCGGACAGGGGCTATCAAGGCGCGGGCGGCACGATCCGGACGCCGTTCAAGCGGCATCGCCGCCGTCCATGGCTGTCACGTGGACAGCGGGACGTCAACCGCTCACATGCCCGCGTCCGCGTTATCGCGGGCGCGGCGTCGCGACTTTGAAGGCCTGGAAGGTGCTCACCAAGCTGCGCTGCTGCCCGCATCGCGCGACCGCGCTCGTGCAGGTCATCCTCGTCCTCCAGCTCGTCTAAGACGGCCGGTACTCAGGATGAAAAAGGCTCACTACACCGCCCGCACGACCAACCGGCCTGATCACTCGTGAACAGCCTCTCAAAATCCGGCGTTGTGCAATACGGTTCTTGAGAGGCCGTCGGGGTGGATCTGACCGCCGATCAGGCAGCACAGGCAGTGGAACGCGATGACTGCCCCACGTGGGAGGCTTCCGCCGGAAGTCCATGCCGCACCTGAGGCGGGAAGACTCACTCGATTCGGAGACCCTGCAAAAGGGATTCACCCTCGAGACCTGGGTCAAGCCGGCTTACACTCCCCATCCCTCTTTCCTGTTCTACATGCACCCGAACTGGCGGGAGCAGGAGTATGACACCACCGGGCCTATCCAGATACGCCAGGACGGCAACACCATCATGGTGCTGATCAACAACCGCACTCTCACGTCAGGGCCCATACCTGAAGATACGTGGACGCATCTGGCAATCATTTCCGATGGCAACACGGCGCGGCTGTTCGCCAATGGGGCGGAGGTGTCGTCGCTGGGGGGAACAGGGGATATCTTTCCTTGGACGGCCACCGGACGCTTCCGTCTCGGCGCGGTGTCCAACAGTGAATATGACGGATACCTGGACGAATTTCGCTTCTATACGACACCCCTGAACGCAGAGCAGATCCAGCACGACATGCGGGCGCCGATCGTCTCAAGACCCTGACACCCGCTCGATGCTCCTCATCGGAGGCGCTGGGGACGATCCGGCTCAGTAAAGGTGATGCGGGCAGATGGCCGGATGCCCCGGGAGATCGCGGCCGTCGGGCTAGGAGGCATCAGGTGGTCGCCCCTTCCGCATCAGATTTCGCGCGCCGAGATCACGTCGCGTTCCTCGGTCGTTGGCAAGAAGCCGACGGGCAGGGAGCGTTGCGCTGCTCGACCATGATCGCCCGGGCCGATCCGCTCGCCTCGATCTTCGCGGTGGCCGCTGCCGACGCAGCCGCTATGAGCTCTCGTCGTTGCAGTGCCCTCCCGGGAGGCTTGCCCCATCAAGGAACTGAACTTCGAGCTGAGCGATGCGGCGGTCGGCAAAGCGAGAGTCTGCAAGTGCTCTTCGAGCCGCTGGTGGTCCTGGTCAGCCGGCGGACGCCGTTGCTTGAGCACGCTGTTGTCCGCGACAACGCGCCGGGCGGCCCCTGGTGGCATCTCCTGATGCAGATCGCGAATCTGCTTCATGCTCGAATACGCGGACCTGGAGGGAGCGGCGATCGCGATCGCTTGGCGGGAGCTCTCAAGCGACACGAAATGACGACCTTTCAGCCATCGTGGTTATGCTGTCGCAATTCGTTCGGCACGCAGCGCCTGTGCGTTGGCGGCGAGGAACTCGCCGAATGTGCGCGGCTCGCGACCGATGAGGTCCCGCACCGCGGTCGTCGGGGTCGCCAGCGCGCCGTCCGCCACCTGCCGGGAGAGCTCAGCCACGTCATCGGCGAACCTCTTGGGCAGCCCCTGGGCGCGCAGCGCCGAGGCCACCTCCTCCGGGGACAGCTCGACGTGGCCGACGGTCCGGCCCAGCGCCGCCGACAGCTCCCGCGCGATCTCAGCATGAGTGAGCGCGCGGGGGCCGGTCAGCACGTACGCCTCACCGAGGCCGCCCGGTCCGGTCAGCAAGGCGGCGGCGCAGGCGGCGATGTCGTAGCAGTCGACATAGGAGACAGGGGCGCCGCTGTAGGGGTCGACGAGCTCGCCGTCGGCAGTGTAGGCGCCGGCACCGGAGAGGAAGTTCTGCATGAACGCGCTGGGCCGCAGCATCGTCCAGCCGAGGCCGGACGCCCGAAGGTGCTCCTCGATCTCCCAGTGCGCGCCCACGGCGAGCCTGCCGCCCTGGTGGACGGGCCAGACCGACACCTTCACCACCCGCGACACACCGGCCGCGCATGCCGCGTCGATCGCCGCCTTCTGCTGGCGGACCATCGGCTGCTCGCCCTCCACCGGCACGGCGCCGCCGGCGTTCAGCAGCAGCTGGTCCACGCCCTCCATCGCGGCGGGCAGCGAGCCGGGGTCGTCGAAGTCACCCACGACGTAGTCGCAGTCCAAGGTATGCCCCTTGGCCTCGTCGCGGACCAGCGCCCGTAGCGGCACGTCCCGCTCGCGCAGAAGGCCTACAAGGTGCGTGCCGATGGAGCCGGTGGCTCCGGTGACCAGAATCATGAGATGTCCTTCCACGAAGCTGTGAGGAGACAGACACCTCCGATTAAGCTGAGGCTGCCTCGACAAATCTATGTCGAGGGTACCTCGCCTTACCGGGATGCGCATGACCACCAGCCGCCGGCCGCGTGCCGACGCACGCCGCAACTACGAGCGCCTACTGGCCGAGGCCGACGCCGCCTTCCGCGGGGGTGGCGTGACGGCCAGCCTGGAGGGCATCGCCCGCCGGGCGGGCGTGGCCATCGGCACGCTCTACGGCCACTTCCCCAACCGGCGCACCCTGGTCGGCGCGCTGCTCCGCGACCGCAACGAGCAGCTGTTCCAGCTCGGCGACCGGCTCATAGCCCAGCAGTCACCCGACGCGCTCGACACCTGGGTCCGTGCCGTCACTGAGCACGCCGCCACCTACGGCGGCCTGGCGGTCATGCTCGCCGACGGTCTGGACGACGAGGCGTCAGAGCTGCACGCCTCGTGCCTGCGGATGGCCGACGTCGGCGAACAGCTCGTCGCGCACGCACGCAAGGCGGGCGCACTGCGCCTGGACGCGACCGGTGCGGATGTCACCACGCTGACGACCGCCGCCGCTTCTCTGCACGAGCACCTGTCTCCCGACGCCGCCGACCGCCTCATCACCCTCACGCTGGCAGGCCTGGCACCGCGCCACTCCAGCGAGCGGCACATGTAGTGGACAGCCGTCCCGGTCGAGGACGAGCGGCCGTCCTGACGGCGTTCCAGTTGACGTTGAAGAAGCTGATGGTGCAGGTCGGTACGACTTACATCTCGATCAAAGTCGCTCTGCCGCGTGGCCAGGCCCTGCGCTCGCGGTGCCCACGCGTCATCGGCCAGGAGGTCAACCGCTACTGACCGTTTGCCAAGCCGTGATCCGAATCGAGGAAGCCGGTCGACAGGCGCGTCGACGAAACAGGGGGCGGCGGCGATTCCGAGATGGAGACCCTGATGCCCGACTGGACCTGCCATCCGCTGTGCCGGCTTGCGAGTGCGCTGCCAAGTCTACGACGATCAAAGCGAGCCGCTCTGCACGCGTTGGCAACACTGGTCGCGTTGCGCGGCGGGCACAGGGTAATCGAGAGCGTGTTCGGCACAGCTCCTGCGGCCCGGCCTGTGTTCACTCTTCTCGGGTTCCTCGTCGTCGTCATACTCCTGGCGGCTCCGGTCGCCGTCGCGGTCGGGCGTCGCGTGATGGCGTCTGCGCCAGTTGACACTCTCACCACGACCGGTTGATCGTGCAAGCCCGGACGTGAGCTTGCCAAACCGGCCCAGGTCCTCTGGCTGCTCTTCCCACACACCGTCCAGTGGGGATGACCGGCATCCCCGGCCTACCAGGCGATCCTGCAGGTCGGTCGTGCGGCGCGTACCACGTTCGTTGCCCGGTACTTACGGGATCGCGATCTGCAGCGGGAGATCGAGGAAGGGTTGAACGTGGTCGAGGCGTGGAACCGCGCCAACACGGTGCTGTGCTACGGCCGCGGCGGGGAGATCTCCACCAACCGGCGCGATGAGGTGGAGATGACCGCGCTGTGCCTTCGCATCTTGCAGGCATCACTCGTCATGGTGAATGTCCTCATGCTTTAAGGACTCCTAACAAAATGGTGTCCGGCGTGTCCACCAACGGCTTCATCGTGGATATGCGCGTGACCGTGTGTTGTTACGTGACGGCATGTGGGAGCGGATGGAACCGTTGTTACCCGAGGAGACAGCGCCGAGTCCGTCGCCTGGGCCGCACACGGTTGGATGACCGCAAGGCCGTGCGCGGCAGGTCAGCGGGCAGTGAACCCGCCGTCGATGTAGATGACGGTCCCGGTCATAGCGGTGGCGTCAAGGGCGACATGCCCGACGGTGAGCGCCACATCCTTGGGTTCGGTCAGGCCGCCAAGCAGCATCCGGCCGCTTTCGACCGCCAGTTCTCGACCGACCCGCTCGGGATCGGCCCCTTGCCGGTAGGCGGCGAGATAGCCGGCGGTCATGGGTGTGCGGGTACCGCCTGGGCTTACGCAGTTAACCCGTACCCGAGGCGCCAGATCGACGGCCATGTTGACGGTAAGACCGAGCAGTGCCGCCTTGCTCGCCCCGTAGGCCGCGTGTCGGTCGATGCCGCGCGTCGCGGCCGTGCTCCCAATGAAGACGACGCCGGCCCCATCGGCCAGGACGTCAAGCAGGGTTCGGGTGAGCAGGATCGGTGCGGAGATGTTGATGTTCCACAGCGCGTCGAGTTCAGCCCGGGTGGTTGTGGCTATCTCACGCACGTGATCGATGCCAGCGCAGTGGACCAGTGCCGTAACTGGACGTCCAGCGACTGCAGCTGCCACGGCCGCTATCCCGGCCTCAGTGGTGAGATCGGCGACAACCGGTTCGAAGCTGCCTGAACCTTGAATGTCCGTTCCGACCTTGTGGAGTTCGGCGGCACGACGGGCGACCCCGAGCACAATCAGGCCGCGATCGGTTAGATGGCGGGCGACCGCGGCGCCGATTCCGCTGCTGGCGCCGGTGACCACTGCAAGTGTCATGTCCCTCTCCCAGGTAAGATTGGCAGGTTCCTGACGAGTATTCAGAATCGTCAGGAACCTGTCAAATTTTGGAGCGTGTGATGGGTAACGACGAGATCTGCCTGAGCTTCCTCGTGCGACAGGCATGGCTGAACATGCGATCGGTCATGGATAGCGCGCTCGCGACGCACGATCTGTCCGTGGCGCAGTACGCGACGCTTCTCGTGCTCGACGAGCAGCCCGGCGCCTCCGTCGCCGACGTGGCCCGCGCGGTCGCCAGTACCCGGCAATCCGCCAACGAACTCCTCGCTGGGATGGAGCGCGCCACAATGGTGGAGCGCCACCCCCACCCACAAGATCGCCGCAGCCAGAAGATTCACCTCACTGCTCTCGGACGCAGTCGGCTGGAGGCCGCCAGGCCCGTGGTTCATGCGCGGGAGAGCGAACTGGAGGTCGGCTTCGATGCTGGAGAGCGCGCAATGGTCCGTGAATGGCTGGCCCGCATGGCGAGGGCCGGTCACGACTGACCGCGAGAACTCGAGGCGGGCGGCATGGCAGCGCCTCTGGAACATGAAGTCAGTGGTTCTGGCGAAACAGTCAGCGGGTGAGACGTCGCCAGCAGATGATCGCGGTAGCCAGGGTCATGAAGGCTTCGTGGATGTCATCGCGGATCTCCCAGCGGATGCGTAGACGGCGGAACCAATGCAGTAGCGCGATGGTCCGCTCGACCACGTAGCGGTGCGCGCCCAGGCCGCTGCCGTGCGGGGTGCCCCGGCGGGCGATGATCGGTTTGATGCCGGCGCTCCACACCAGACGCCGGTACTTGTCGTGGTCGTAGCCGCGGTCGGCGAGCAGGCGGTCGGGTCGCTTGCGGGGCCGCCCGACGCGTCCGCGGACCGAGGGGATCTTCTTGATCAGTGGGATGAGTTGGGTGACATCGTTGCGGTTGCCGCCGGTCAGGCTGAGAGCGAATGGGATGCCGTGGCCGTCGGTGATGACGTGGTGTTTCGAGCCCGTTCGTGCGCGATCGACCGGGCTCGGGCCGGTTTTGGGCCGCCTTTGAGCGCCCGGATGTGGGAGCTGTCGATCACCGCCTTGGACCAGTCGGGCTGGCCGGCGGCGTGCAGTTCGGCGAGCAGGAGCTGGTGCAGCCTGTTCCACACTCCGGCCTGGTGCCAGTCGCGCAGGTGTCTCCAGCAGGTCATGCCCGAGCCGAAGCCCAGCTCCTGAGGCAGGAACTCCCACGAGATCGCGGTGTAGAGCACGAACAGGATGCCCTGCAGAGCGAGTCGATCGTCCAGTCGTTTGCGGCCGGGATGACGCTGCCGCCGCTCCACTTTCGGTAACAGCGGTTCGATGCGCTCCCACAAGCTGTCCGGCACGATCCAGGGCAGCAGCTCACCCTTCTTCATGCAGAGAACAACGATCAAGAGGGCCTCTGGACACGCCCTAGATCATTTTGTTAGGACCTCTAAGACGTGCTCGCTGAACCCGAGTGGGCCGCCCTGCTCACTCCGGTCGACCGGCGCGGCCTGACCCCGCTCTTCTGGCTCCATGTCCGCCCCTACGGCGAGGTGCGACTCGACCTGAACGCCAAGCATCGGCGACCTCGGCTCGTTGGGAACCGGCACGTGACCTCCCGCCAGGTCTACTGGTCGGTGGGGAGTTTGGCGACCGCGTCCTCCAGGTCGCCGTGGGTGGGCAGGGTGTACCGTCGCGTGGTGTCGGCCTCCGGAGAGATTTGGAGCGGAATCCGGCGGCGGTGACTCTGAGCGACCAGAGGCGCGGCACGGCTTGACATAAAAGCTGTTAGCGAGCAACGCGACCTGCGAAAACACGTCATCGCTGGTTATCGAGCCGGGTCGCGCCCGACTCATGCCCTGCCGTCCCGACCGAAACCCGTCCCCCCGGCGGCAGGCACTTCACCCTTCGTGACCTGACAGGAAAGCCCTTTCCGTCGGATCCCGTTCCAAATCTCTCAGCGAGCCGTAACCCTTCGCCTCCTGGCAGCCCGCCCTCACCGAGCGACCCGCCACCGGTCCTAGGGCGGCTGGTGACACGTTCGTTAACGGCACCCCTACAGCTCCACGACCGAGCACGCGGTCCTTGACCTGGCCATCGCCCTGGGCACCGAACCGGTACCGGTTCCGATCCATGGGCGCCAGGAACGCCACCATGCTGACCGGCGCGGTGATCGCCGCGCTGAACCCGCCGGAGATCCCCGGCGGCAGAGGGTAGCGACAGCGTCCACGTCGTCCCGGTCAACGGCTGGGCAGTGATCGGGACAGGCCGAACCGCGGGAGCACGCTGGTGTCGAAGTGGGTGATAGCGCAGATCTGGTCGCCGGTGAGGGTGAGGACGAGCAGGCCGGCTCCGTGGCGAATGCCGTCGGCGGAGGTGCGGAGATAGGTCCCGAACGCCGGTTGGCCGTTGGCGCGCGTCGGCACGAAGCCATAGGCATGGCCTTGGTGGATGATGCTGGAGTAGAAGCGGGTGACGGCGTCGCGACCATGGTATTCGAGGGGGATCGGTGGCATGGACAGGCGGACATCGTCGGTGAGCAAGGCGACCAGCGCGTCGATGTCACCGGCCTGGTAGGCGCGGACGAACTTTGCCGTGAGCGCCTGTTCGGCTGGTGAGTGAGGAGCGGGAGGGGGTTGGCGCTCCTCGGCCGGTGGGAGGCGGTGGTGCAGGCCGGCGCGGGCCCGTTTGAGGGCGCTGTTGATCGATTCGACGGTCGTGTCCAGCATGTCGGCCACCTCGGTGGCGTGGTATCCGAGGACGTCGCGCAGGATGAGCACGGCACGTTGGCGGGCGGGCAGGATCTGCAGTGCGGTCACGAAGGCCAGAGAAATGGCTTCGCTCTGTTCGTAGCGGGTCTCAGGGTTGAGTTGCTGGTCGGTCGCGCCCTCCAGGAGGGCGTCGGGATAGGGCTCGAGCCACACGATCTCGCCGAGCCCGGTCGGCTCGGGTGGTTCGATCTCGGGCATGTTCCACTCCTTGGCCGGGCGCCGGCTGGCCGAGCGCAGCGCGTTCAGGCAGCGGGTGGTGGCGATCCGGTAGAGCCAGGTACGGATCGAGGCGCGTCCCTCGAACCTGCCGATGCCTTGCCAGGCGGCCAGCAGGGTGTCTTGGAGGGCGTCTTCGGCGTCGTGGAAGGAGCCGAGCATCCGATAGCAGTGCACCTGTAGCTCTCGGCGGTACGGCTGGGTCAGTTCGCGGAACGCCTCGCCGTCCCCAGCCCGCGCCTTGGTGATCAGGTCGGTTGTCACTACGCCACCCCTGCCATCTGTGCCCCTCTTGGTCCTTTTCGGTACTGACACCGGCCGAGCCGTGAACTGGGCGGTCGATGGGCGCCCGGTTTCCCGGCGTCGCGGTGTCTACCTGACCGACGGCCCGGACGATCCGGGCGCAGGGACTCAGGAAAAGGGAGCCGTACCAGCATGACGATCGCAGACCGAGCAGTTCTGGTGACTGGGGCCAACCGCGGCATCGGGCGGGCCATGGTGGAGGAGGCCTTGAGGAGGGGCGCGAAGCGGGTGTACGCTGGTACGCGCCTGCCGTTGACCCACCCGGATGAGCGTGTCACACCGCTCATTCTGGACGTGACCGACGCTGCACAGACCCAGGCGGCTGTGGAGAAAGTCTCCTCTCTCGACATCCTCATCAATAACGCCGGCCTTTCGTTTTACGATGATCTCAGCGATCGAGCCGCGCTCGAACAGCACCTCGCCGTCAATCTCTTCGGCACCTACGGCGTGATTCAGGCGTTCCTGCCGTTGCTGACTCGTTCTCAGGGAGCCATCGTCAACGTCGGGTCGTTGGCGGCCTGGGCCGCTGTGCCGGTCCTTCCGGCCTACTCGATCTCAAAAGCCGCTGTGTTCTCCCTGTCACAATCGCTGCGTCCTCTTCTGGCCGGGCAAGGCGTACGGGTTCATACCGTCATGCCCGGCCCGGTGGACACCGACATGACCCGGGGCCTGGACATACCCAAGTTCTCGCCACAGTCCGTCGCACGAGCCATCTTCGACGGAGTGGAGAAAGAAGAGGAGGACATCTTCCCCGATGCCGTGTCGGAGTCCATGGCCGAGGGCTGGCGCAGCGGTGCGGTCAAGGCACTCGAACGTCAGAATGCGGCGCTCCTCGAAGCGTAGCCCGTCACGTCATGAGCAAAGCCGGGGGACACGGTGCGGCGTCGGCACGGGCAGAAGGCTTCGACCGTAGCAATCGTCGGCCCTCGGGGGGACGGGTGGTTGTGCCGGCCGAGGTCCGTGGCCGAGCTTGTGGCTTAAGGGTGATATCCCCACTGCGAGCAAGGGAGACGAGCCGTTCATCGTCACCCTTGCTCGCACGCTCCGTTCATGAACCTTCAAGACACCATGGCCGAGATCGGCACCGGCGTCGCTTCCTGGACCGTGCTCTAACGACCTTGTCGAAATGTAGCCCCCACGGAGCTCGCAGGTCCGTGCGTGTGGAACCCGGTCGTCCGCTGCGCATGGCGGCGATGGCATCGCTGAGAACGTCCACGAACGAATACTACCGATCGGCCTCATATGCGAGACGATCGGACATGAAACAGAGACGATGCATCATTCAACATCTCGCTGAGTTCTCCTACGATCGACCCATTCAAAGCATTCGGCATCCCCAGGAGTTTCCCTTGCCAGCACGCATGCACGCGATCCGACAGCGCGCCTTCGGAGGCCCGGAGGTCCTTGAGTTCGTCGAGGTCGACCGGCCGGTTCCCGGCCCTGACGATGTCCTCCTCCGGGTCCTCGCGACGAGCGTCAATCCTGCCGACTGGAAGATCCGGTCAGGCACGGCCGCCCTGCCCGTTCAGCCGCCGTTCGTCCCTGGATTCGATGTATCCGGCGTCGTCGAACAGGTCGGAGACCGGGTCACTCGCTTCCGTCCCGGCGACGAAGTCCACGGCATGCCGACGCCGTTCGCCGGCACCTACGCCGAATACGTCCGCGCACCTGCCGCCGACCTGGCGGCCAAGCCCGCCGGCCTGGACCACGTCCAAGCCGGCGCGATGCCCGCCGTCGGGCTCACCGCCTGGCAGGCGCTCGTCCGCATCGCCCGGATCCAGGTCGGCCAGCGGGTCCTCATTCACGCCGCCGCGGGAGGCATCGGCCACATCGCCATTCAGATCGCCAAAGCACACGGCGCTCATGTCATCGGTACGGCCCGCGCCGCCAACCACGCCTTCCTCCGCGATCTGGGCGCCGACGAACTCATCGACTACACCGTCGAGGACTTCGCCACAGCAGCCCGCGACATCGACGTCGTCTTCGACAACATCGGGGACGCGTACGGCGCCAGATCCCTCGACACCCTTGTCCCCGGTGGACACCTGGTGAGCGCGATCTGGGATCGTCCCGGCGTGACCTCCGAGCAAGTCGCAGAGCGGGGTTTGCGATTCGATCCGGTCCAGGTCGCTCCGTCAGCGGCTGACCTGGAGGAACTCAACAAGCTCGTCGACCGGGGCTTGCTGCGCGTGCACGTCGAGAGGACCTTGCCGCTGCGTGACGCCGCCAAGGCCCAGGAGTTGAGTGAAACCGGCCCGGTCCGCGGCAAACTCGTCCTCGTTCCCTGAAGCGATCAGCGGCGACCCCGACCGCCTGGGCGAAGTCGGCGTTCTCATACCTGCACAAGAGCATCTCCCGCGAACAACTCGCCACGGGGGCCTGTACGGCCTGACGCTGGGCTGGCCGGTCGCGCTGCTCCAGGCGTAGCATGATCTCCCCGAAGAACACCGCGCCGTCGTGGGCCGGCAGCCTCGGCTCGGAGGATGTCGCAGACCGCTTCGCGCAACAGGGTGTGATCATCTACCGCGATGATTAGGTCGAGCATCCCGTCATCGAGGAGGTCACCGGCGTCGACCTGGTCCGGGAGAAGCCGACGAACGCCTCGTCGCCGGTCCGGTAGGTGTGCGTCGAATGCCAGATCGTGAACATCGCGGTGAGCACCGCCACCCCCAGCACGATTTCGGCGTCGTCGCCCAGGCCGGCGACGCCGGCGAGAGGGGCGGCCCTGACCGATGTTCCGCTGCCCGAATCCGGGCTCGTCCACCGGGGCGGTGGTGCCGCTCCGCGTCGCGCGCTGGCGTCCACGGCCGTGCCCGCGGCGTGCTCGGCCACCGGATGCATGCTCGGCGGCCGAGGCGAGCTGCTTGGCGAAACCCTCGGAGTAGTCGGCCAGCGGTCCTCCGCGGCCCCGGCCGGCGGGCGCCTGCTCGGAGGCAGGTCGGTGCAGCGCCGTCAGGAAGGCGGCCGATCTCGGTACGGGTCTTGCCGCGCCACGGTAGCCCGACGGCCCACTGCTGTCGGCCCGATGCCCGGGTCGGCGCGAGGATCTCCGATTCCGGACCACGACCCATTCCAGGTGCCGGCGCTGCTCCTTGAACCGCGACCACGACGCCCGCCGCGCCGGCCGTTTCAGCCGCCACAGGTCACTCTTGCC
Source organism: Nonomuraea aurantiaca (assembly GCF_020215705.1). Taxonomy (GTDB): domain Bacteria; phylum Actinomycetota; class Actinomycetes; order Streptosporangiales; family Streptosporangiaceae; genus Nonomuraea; species Nonomuraea aurantiaca. The sequence goes on from NZ_JAIWNB010000044.1 coordinate 20,726, forward strand.
GTCCGGGCACACCACCAGCAGCGCCTCCAGCCGCGCCCGTCCAGCTGTCCCCAGCCGGGACCGGATCATCTGGAAGATCCCCGCGTTGATCTCCGCACGGATCCGGGTGGCCATCTCATCCAGCGTCGAAAACGCCGGCAGCTCGAGTGAGGCCTGCACCAGATGCTCCAACGCCACGTTGATCAGATCCGGCGGGTTGTTCTTCACCCACGCCGCCTTCCGGATCGCCCGATCAGCGATCTTGCGAGCCTTCCCCGGGTTCCGGGTCACACCCAGCCGGGTGCGCACCACCGCGCGATGCGACTCGGCCGTACGCGGCGAGGAATACACCGCAGCCGCGTCCTCACCCAGAACGGCACCCCATCACCTGCGACATCACTGCATTTCGGGATGTCGGCAGGGACGGCTCCACCAGCCGCCATCTGTACGTTTATGCAGGTCAGCGGAAATGCTAAGCAACCCTCTCTCTGACGGTGGGTATGGCCTTGGCGCTTCGATCAGCGCGTGCCGACGGCGTGCTCGTGGGCGGACGCGAGTCGGCGTGCGGCTTCGGTCAGTTCGGTGGGGTCGGCGGTGGCGGCGAAGCCGAGGCGCAGGTAGGCCGCCGGGAGTTCGGTGGCGAAGTAGCGGTAGCCGGCGCTGACGGCGACGCCGTGCAGACGGGCCGCGTCGGCGATCACGGTGTCGTCGGTGCCGTACGGCAGGCGGACCCACAGGTGCAGTCCGCCTGTGGGGATGCGGGTGAGGGTCCAGTGGGGAAGTTCGTGCGTGATGGCGGCCGTCAGCGCTGCGCACCGCTCCCGCAGGGCCGCGGTCAGAGAACGGACATGCCGTTCCCACGTAGGGGAGGTGAGGAGTTCGAGCGCTGTTTCCTGGAGCGGGCGGGTGACGAAGAAGTCGTCGACCAGGCGGGTGGCGCGCAGGCGTTCCATCACCGGGCCTCGGGCTATCAGGGCGCCGATGCGCAGGCTTGGCGCGGCAGGCTTGGTGAGCGAGGTCAGGTAGATCACGGTGCCGTCGCGATCGGCGGCCAGCAAAGGCGGCGGCACCGGCGTGCCATGGCCGAGGTGCCGCGCGAAGTCGTCCTCGATCACGAATGCTCCCGCGGCCCTGGCCGCGTCGATGATCTGCTGACGGCGTTGTGGCGCCAGCATGATGCCGGTGGGGTTGTGGTGGGCCGGCTGACAGTACAGCAGGCGTGCGCGGGTCATGGCGAAGGCGTCGGCCAGGAGGTCGGGTTGCAGGCCGTCGGCATCCATCGGCACCGGTACCGGGCGCAGTCCGGCCGCCCTGGCGGCGGCTATCGCACCCGGATAGGTGGGCGACTCCACCAGGATGGGGTCACCCGGCGCCGCGACGGCCCGGAACGCTATGGACAGGGCGCTCTGCCCGCCGGCCGTGACCAGGATGTCGTCCGCGCTCACGCCGTCGCCGGCCATGGTGGCGAACACGCTGCGCAGGGCCGCCAGGCCGCTGGCGGGTGCGCGGTCCCAGGCGTCGGGGCGGCGCGCGGCGCGAGTCAGCGCCGCGGTCAGGATCTGGGTGGGCTGGAGCGATCGATGCAGGTAGCCGCCGTCCAGCATGATCGTACCCGCGGGTGGCGCACCGATGGCGCTGGTGAGGATTCGAGTGTCCACGGTCCGGTCGGCGAGGGTGACGGTCTGCCAAGCGGTGTCGGCCACTGTGGCGCGCCGCTGGGCGCGTGCGGCGACGTACGTGCCGCTGCCTGGACGGGTGGCCACCAGGCCCTCGGCGGCGAGCGTGGCGATCGCCTGGGACACGGTGGCGGGGCCGACCTGGTAGCGCCGGATCAGCTCGCGGCTGCTGGGCAGACGGTCGCCCGGTGACAGCCGGGCGATCACCGTGCGCATCGTGGACGCCAGCTCTGCCGCACTGCTACTGTATGACATGAGAAATGATAATAGCGCTTCCAGAATTTCAACAGAATCGCTTCTGGACGTCGCAGCCCTGCGCGCGGACACTCCCGGTGCAGACAACGTCGTGCACTTCAACAACGCCGGTTGCGGTCTACTGGCCACGCCGGTGCTGGCCGCGATGGTCGACCACCTGCGGTTGGAGTCCAGCATCGGTGGCTACGAGGCCTCGGCCGCCCGCGCCGAGCAGGTCCGCGAGTTCTACACCGAGACCGCCGCCCTGATCAACTGTGCTCCCGAGAACATCGCGTTCGCCGGTAGCGCCACCCACGCCTTCTCCACCGCTCTGTCGGCGATCCCGTTCGAGCCCGATGATGTCATCCTCACCACCCGCAACGACTTCATCTCCAACCAGATCGCCTTCCTGTCGCTGAGCAAGAGGTTCGGTGTGCGAATCGTGCACGCGCCCGACCTGCCAGAGGGCGGGGTGGATGTGGCGGCGATGGCCCGACTGATGAAGGAGCACCGGCCCCGGCTGGTCGCCGCCACCCACATCCCCACCAATTCCGGCCTGGTCCAGCCGGTCGCTGAGATCGGCCGGCACTGCCGCGACCTGGATCTGCTGTACCTGGTCGACGCCTGCCAGTCGGTCGGCCAGTACCCGATCGACGTCGCGGAGATCGGCTGTGACCTGCTCACCGCCACCTGCCGCAAGTTCCTGCGCGGCCCGCGCGGCTCCGGCTTCCTGTACGTGTCCGACCGCGTCCTGCGCGCCGGTTACGAGCCGCTGTTCATCGACATGTACGGTGCCCGCTGGGTTGAGCCGGGCCGCTACCAGCCCGTCGAGACGGCAGCCAGGTTCGAGGACTGGGAGTTCCCCTACGCCATCCTCCTCGGCTGCGCGGCCGCCGCCCGCTATGCCCGCCAGGTCGGCATGGACGCCATCGCCCGCCGTACCCCCGCCCTGGCCGCCGACCTGCGCGACAGGCTCGCCGATCTGCCAGGGATACGCGTGCTCGACCACGGCCAGCAACTGGGCGCCCTGGTCACCTTCGCCATCGAGGGCTGGCAGCCGGACCCGTTCAAGGCCGCCATGGACGCCCGCGGCATCAACTCGGCGCTCAGCTTCCGCCACTTCGCGCAGTTCGACTTCGGCGACAAGGACATCGATTGGTGCCTGCGCCTGTCACCGCACTACTACAACACCGAACAGGAAGTGGACCAGGTCGTCGCGGCGGTCGCTGACCTCAGCGTCGCGGGCAGCGGCAGTGACGACCGCTGAACCTCTCGCCGATCCGGATGCCGCCGCTCGGGAAGGACTGTGGCGCAACAGCGACTTCCTGAAGTTCTGGCTCGGCGAGACTCTGTCGCTGCTCGGCACCCAGGTCACCAACCTTGCGCTGCCGCTGACCGCGATCTACGCCTTCCACGCCACCGACGAGCAGGTCGGTCTCCTGAGGTTCCTGCAGCTCGCCCCCTACCTGGGGCTCGCTCTGCTGTTCGGGGTCTGGGTCGACCGGGTCAGGCGGCGGCCTGTCATGGTGTGGGCCAACCTCACCCGGATGGTCCTGCTCGCGCTGATCCCGGTCCTGTCCTGGCTGGACGTCCTCAGCATGGCGCCGCTCCTGGTCATCGCCTGTGTCATCGGGGTCGCGTCGGTGCTGTTCGACGTGAGCTGGATGTCCTTCGTGCCCACCCTCGTGAAGGACCCCAAGCACTACGTTGAGGCCGGCGCCAAGATGGGGATCAGCTCGTCAGCGGCTGACGTGGCCGGTCCCGGGCTCGCCGGTGCCCTGATCAGTGCGGTGACCGCGCCGGTGGCGCTGGTCGTCGACGCGTTCTCCTACCTGGTGTCATTGGGCTCCCTGCTACTCATCCGCACGCACGAATCACGCCCAGAACCGCCTACGGCGCGCAGACGCCTGCTGACCGAACTACGCGAGGGTCTGCGCTGGGTCTTCGGCAACCCGATCCTGCGCGCGCTGGCCCTGGTCGGGTTCTGCTGCAACTTCTCCATGGTCACCGTCTGGACCATGTTCCTGCTGTACGGCACGCGTGACCTGCAGCTGGACTCCACAACCCTGGGTGGCGTCTTCGCGACGGCCTCCGTCGGCGGCTTGATGGGCGCGATGATCTCCCGGAAGATCATCGCGCGATTCCGGCTCGGGCGGGTCTATCTCGTGGCGCAGACGGCTCTCCTGCTGGGCCCGGCACTGATCGTCTTGGCAGGCGGTCCGAGGCCGGTGATGGTGGGGATGTTCGTCCTGTCCTTCTTTGCCACCTACCTGGGCCTCGGCGTCGCCAACGTCATCATCGTCAGCCTGCGCCAGACCAGCACCCCGCAGGCGATGATGGGCCGGATGACTGCGGTCTTCCGCACCTTGCTGTTCGGCGGCGGCGCGCTCGGCGGTCTGTCCGCAGGCCTCCTGACCGGTGCGGTCGGCGCCAAGGGCGCGCTCACTATGGCGGCCATCGGCTCGGCCGCCATAGTGATCGGGCTCATCGTCTCCCCGGTAAGCCGGCTCCGCACCCTGCCGTCGCCCGATACAGGAACCAGCCCTCACTGACGGGGAGACAGGTGATGTCGCCGACGTAGCGCTGGTTCTGGGCGGGCAGATCGCTGTCTGGTCACTGTCGCCCACTTAGCCGACCACCTCGGCCAAGTCCGTCGCGAGGCTAAGACTCTACGTATTCAACCTGTGTAGCCTCCAACTTCGCCGGGACGGTCCACAGACACTCGCAAGGCGATTTGTCTGGGAACCTCCGCGTATTGGCAGCTTAGACATGTTCTGTGGTGCTTTGCGAATGGGAGGATGTCTCGCAGCAGGCCGGACTCCCATCCGCAGCCAGGCATCACCCAATGCCGTGGGAGGTGCCGCACAACCTCCTCTTCAGAAAGCTGCATACCTACTTGAAACTGATCACACGCGGGATTGTCGCGGCCTGTGTACTAGCAGGGATCCTCGGCGGCCCAACCCATGCTTCGGCGGCCACGATGTCCAGCGCGCTGCCAACTGATTCCTACCGCTCTCATCCTGGCGGGCTGATTTCTCGGAACGTGTATGACTACGCGCCGACGGTGATGGTCGATGGGCGTTACCGGATGTGGTGGTGCAGCCAGCTCTCCGGCGGCACCATACCGGGCGATGACATCCTCTACGCCGAGTCGGCCTCGCCGGGTGGACCTTTTCTGGCCTCTGACGGCGCTCCCCAGCGGCGAGTGTTCGATGGGACGACGGGATGGGATCAGCACACCTGCGACCCGTCGGTGCTGAAGGTCGACGGGACCTATTACATGTATTACGGCGGCTCGCGAGACAACTCGCCTGCCTTGACTCAGATCGGTGTGGCCTCAAGCACTGACGGGATCTCCTGGCAGCGCCTGAACCAGGGGCGGCCGATCATCACCCCGGCCTTCGACGTCGACCGAGACAACAAGTACGGAGCTGGCCAGCCCAGCGCTGTCTACCTCGACGGCAAGTTCTACCTGATGTTCACCGACACTACCGGCAGCGGCGCGCTCAGCAACGGAGCCGGGCAGTTCGTCTGGCGTTCGGCCGATCCCGCCTTCCAGAGCGGGGTGGAGGTGTTCACCGCGAGCGGCTGGCAGCCAAGGACGGTGGACAACGACCGCAGCTTCATGGTGCTCAACGGCTTCTCCGTAGACTGGCAGTACTCTGACGCGCTCCAAGCGTTCATCGTCGCCAGCAACGGCCCCAACTCCACCGGGACGGTTCTGGAGTTCCTCGACCGCACCGACTTGCGCGTCCACCCCTATCCCAATGGGCTGCTCACCGGCACTTACAGTGAGGGGCCCGGCCTGGCCTCGCGGCCGGACAAGCATGCCGGCGTCACCCGTCAGGGTGAGTGCGGCCGCGTCCCCATCGACGTGGTGCAATCCACCACCGGCGCGCCGCCGCACACCCTTGGTCATTTCGGTTTCGACCTGCTCACCGGCCGCACGTGCGATCAACTGCCCAGCGCTCAAGTGGCGGCCGTCTTCGACGGCTACGGCATCGCGAGCCCGGGCCTGCCGGCCACGCTGGTCATCAGCGGTCGCCGTCTGCAGCTCGAGGAAGCCGCTGTCTACACGGCGCTGACCAGCAACAGGGTCGACGTCTCGTCTCAGACCTTCCATCGAATCCCGTACGGCGCTTCACTGCACAGCCGCCAGTCGGCTGTGCGATCCCCCGGCAGGCCATCCGGTTACGTACTGGACGATGGGCGGCTCTGGCCGGTCACGGATGATCGACTCTTCGCCCTCAACGGGTCATGGGTGAAGTACCTCGCCCTTCAGCAATACGACAGCTACCCGAAGGGCCCTACGCTCCGCCCGGCCTGATCAAGCTGACCAGCGCTGAGTCCGCGACAGCCAACATGTCCGGACAGCCGAAATACGCACCGCCGAGCACACGGTGCGGCCCATCAGAAATACCAACTACCCGCCTACCATCCAGCAGGCGCTCGCCGGCTCAATTCGAACGAATATACAGCCTGCTTATGCGGAGGCTAGAAATGAAGTGGATATCATGAGAACCTGGAAACGTTGGGTCGTCGGCTTGGCCGCGTTAGTGACAGCCATAACGCCAAACGTGGCCGCGCAAGCGCCTGCGGCCGCTGCCGGTCCCGTCACCCCTGGCTATCCGTGTGGGGGACCACAGCCTGATGACGCTACCGTGGAGATTCTGACGGCGGGCGCGGGCGTGGAGCCCAAAGGTGTGAAGCAGATATTCGTGAACGGCACTTCTAGTGAGCAAACCTACCCTTATTCAGTGCTGGAGGAGCAGTCACTGTCGGTGGAGACCAGCGTGACCAGTTCGCTGGAGATCAGCAGAGTGATTGGTGCTTCCCGCTCGGCTGGAGTAGTCACGACCGTGGCGACTAAAACCGCGACCACCGCCGGGGCGCAGCTTAAAGTGCCCCCAGGTAAGACCGGGTACGTGCAGCCTTACGTGCAGTTCACCCGGGTGGCCTATAAAAACATCGATCACACCGTCCGTTTCAACATTTTGGGCACTTGGTGGTGCTCGAGCGGCACGATCGTCAGTTATCGCTCTGCCAAAATCCCGACAGCGTCGATCATTTGCGCTTGGCTGAGCCCTGACACCCGCTGCACCCGCACGATGCTTCAGGGCGGTGGCGGCGGCTACGGCCAGCCCCCCGGTTCCGGGACCGCTGGCCCGGCGCCAGGTCCAGTGCCAGTAACCGACGTACGCAGCGTTTCTGATGGCACGCTCTTGCACGCCACCGACACCGGCCGCATCTATAAGATGGTCGGCGGCGCTCCAGTGTGGCAGGCCACATGTAACGACGGGATCTGCAACACCACTCCCCGCCCGACCACCCAGAGTGTCATCGACGCCGGTCCCGCCACCCCACGCAACGGCGCCTCCGCCGTCGACCAACGCGGCCGGGTATACATCTTCATTGGCGGCGCCCCCATCTGGCAGGATTCCTGCGCTGCTCCGGTCTCCTGCGGCACTCCGGTGAAGATTTCAGACTGGTCGATCGACGCCCGTAATCATATGAGCCAGGAGCCGGCTGACGGAGCTCTTGTCCAAGCCAAGGAGGGCAATACCGACCTTCCCGTGGCCATGACTCTGGGCGGCGCACTAGTGCCGTTCGCTACTCCTCAGGAGGTCATCGACACCGGCTACGGCACAGACTGGACCTCCAAGGTGGTGGCCATCTCCGGTGGCAGCTACAACCGCATCGGCTTTATCCCGCGTACCGGCACCCTGATTCAGGGCACCGCTGGCGGTACCTCCACACCGGTGGCAGCGGTCCTGGGAGGGGCGCGGATCAACTTCGCCAACGCCCAGGAGGTGATCGACGTCGGGCACGGTGCGAACTGGGCCTCGAAGGTACGCGGGGTACCCACCCGGCACTTCAACGCCATGCCCACCGTCCCCGAGGACGGCACCCTGATTCAGGGCGCCGGCAACGGTGGCCCCACACCGGTGGCCGCCATGGTGGGCGCCGCTCGAGTCAACTTCGCCTCCGAGCAGGAAGTCATCGATGCCGGCTACGGCACCGACTGGGCCTCAAAGGTCCACGCCATCCCCGCCCGAGCGTTCAACGAGATCAGAACGCAGATCATTGATGGCACGCGCATCGGCAAGAGTGGCAGTACGTCGGAGGGTGCGGTCGTTGGTGGGGCGAAGGTGCCCTTCATCAGCGGTGCCGAGCGTGACGAGACCGGCTATGCCTCCCAGCCGTTGCAGAAGATCCCGGCGCGGGTGTGGGATGCGATGTCAACGACCGTCGCTGATGGCACGCGCATCGGCAAGAGTGGCAGTACGTCGGAGGGTGCGGTCGTTGGTGGGGCGAAGGTGCCCTTCATCAGCGGTGCCGAGCGTGACGAGACCGGCTACGGCACAAAGCCGTTGCAGGAGATCCCGGCGCGGGTGTGGGATGCGATGTCAACGACCGTCGCTGATGGCACGCGCATCGGCAAGAGTGGCAGTACGTCGGAGGGTGCGGTCGTTGGTGGGGCGAAGGTGCCCTTCATCAGCGGTGCCGAGCGTGACGAGACCGGCTACGGCACAAAGCCGTTGCAGGAGATCCCGGCGCGGGTGTGGGATGCGATGTCAACGACCGTCGCTGATGGCACGCGCATCGGCAAGAGTGGCAGTACGTCGGAGGGTGCGGTCGTTGGTGGGGCGAAGGTGCCCTTCATCAGCGGTGCCGAGCGTGACGAGACCGGCTACGGCACAAAGCCGTTGCAGAAGATCCCGGCGCGGGTGTGGGATGCGATGTCAACGACCGTCGCTGATGGCACACGGATCAAGGCACCCGATTCAACGATTGTGTGGATCATGACAAACGGCCACCGAGTCACCACGGGCACGTCCACAAACGTATGGGTGGTGCCAGCACGGGTTATCGACGCCATCCCCCTGGCATAGTCCCAAGCATGTCGCATCAGTTGTGTGAACTCCCATGAGATGCGCACCACGCTAAAAGATGAGCTTTCCTCGTGACCGCTCAGCGGCGTTTCAGCCCAGCGGGCTGACATTGTGCGATTGCGCGCTGCTCGTTATCGAGTGTCGCTCGCTCAACAGGTATCACGTCGGGGCAGATCCGTGTCGTCATGCGGATCTGCCCCGTCTGCTTTTGCTCGGTTCACAAAGCAGAGGGTCCGCCTGCATGGCGAGGAGAGCGGCACCCCAGAATTCGCCTCGCTCTTGACCGGTGTGAGTTTCCACTTGCCGGGTTGGTGTGACGCCGTAGGCAAGCCGTCCGGGCCCCAGCAAGTGAGGCAAGGAGTACTACAATCGTCCGCATCGACTGGGTCCAAGCCGACCGGTCCTTCTCCGCAGCCAAACATCGAGGGATCTCTGGTGCCCCGCCCGGCAGTGCCATGACCTGACCGCCGCTCGCTTCTCGGGCAGGATCTTGCGGGGCTGGTGTTCCCGCAACTGCCCGGCCTGGTCATCGGCAGCGTTCAGGCCGGGGCCGGGGCGATCGTGGTGCATGTCACGTCCAGCGGGGGCGCCGGTGGCATGTCCCAGCTGCGGGGCAGTCGGGACGATGAACATCTTCACCGAGCACCACTCGCGGTACAAGCGGGCCAAACGGGGCGTGCTGATCTACTGGACAGTCGAGACCGCTGGAGCGATGGCCATCTACAGCCAGCACCCCCTGCTACGCCGTTTCCAGGGCGAGACCACTCACCCGGCCTACTCGGCGATGCTGGAGGTGGGGTGTGCCCAGAGAACCATTGTCCTAGCTCGCTGGCTCCGTGACCGGGACCTGCAGCATGAGACCGAGTCCGGGCTGAACGTGGTGGAGAACTACAACGGGGTCAACGACTACATCAGGTTCGGTATGCGCGGCGAGTTGGCCAGGACGCCGTGCAGATCGACGCCATGCGGCTGCCGGGGCGGATGCGCGACAACGCCGCGGCCAGAGGCTCGGGCAGGAGGCCGTTCTCGCGTACGGGACCGAGGACGCGGGAGGGTGGGGCCGGAACCACCGGTCTGTTTAGAGGACTTGTTCCCGAACCCCAACCAATTCAAGACGGTCGTGGTCGTCGTCTCGGGGGTCGACACCTCCTTGGGGGCGTTCGACACATTCATAGCAGTCGTCCCTGCTCGGTCTTCTTGGTCAGCTCGCTCACGGCGCTCAGCCGGCTGACGGCGCTGAGCCTTCTTCTTCTCCGCCGCCGCGAGCTCCTTGGCTCGGCCTTTTTCTCTGCCTCGAGCTTGGAGTCCTTCTCCTCCTCCATCGAGTTCGTCGAGCCGGAGCGCCGACGCGCTGGCCTTTTCCTCCGGGGCATGGGCGTTCTCCTCTACGGTCCTGGCCGGGCAGTGTTCCTCCAAGGCTGAGAACGAACCTTCCGTTCGCGAAAGCTCGCCGACGGGACAGGGCGGGCCTGCTGTGCTGTCGTTCCACGCTGTCCTCAACCGGCGTTCGGCGCGGCGCAGAAACCGGGAATTGGCCATCCGATCACGAAGAACGCCCGGTTCTCGAGCACGGCCAGTGTGCTTCGCCTGTCGAAGATCGGGGACATGGCAGTGCGCTGGCCACGGGACCTGCCCGCCGAGCCGTCCAAATCGATCGCCGACAAGCCTCTTTGGGGGAACCGCAGCCATCAAGCGAGGAAACGGGCCCAGCCACAAGTCTCGGCATGTCCTGTCTCAGCGGCGCGGCCGTTAGGGTAGGCGCGCACACAGGTAGGGGCGGGCCAGGACGACGGCAAGGGTGGTCAGGCAGATCCCGAGGTAGACCGGAGCCAGATGCCAGAAGTCGGTGTAGCCGATCTGGACGTGCACCAGTGTGGGCGGGATGAACCCCGCGATCGCAGCCAGTGTCAGCGACCACCACACCCATGCCTCGCCGCGGCGCCATCCCCAGGCGCTCAGCAAGGTGATCGCCGCGGCCGCGGCCATCAACGCACCGCCGAACCCTGCCCGGTCGTGTGCAATGAACGGCAACAAGTGCGGGCTTGCGGCGCGGAGGTTCTCGGGCGAGGTGTGGAGGAAGGCCAGGTCACTGGGGACGAACACATGGGTGAGCCCCACGATGGACACCGCTAAACCACCGGAGAACAGCCCCAGGCCCGTGATAATCAGTAGAAGTTGGCCCAGCAGAGCCCTTCGCCGGTGGTGTTCTGGCCCCTCTGCCATGAACGTCCACTGTGGACGAGCAGGGGGCCGGCGGGTGGCAAGGACGAACATCGGGACGAGCACGACGGTGACCGCGGTATGCAGTGGCTCCACGAAGCCGAATCCCAGGAAGTAGAACAGGGTGAGGAATCCGATGCACCCGGAGGTCAGGTAGGCATTCCGGGCCCATGGCCACCCACGCCGGATGCCGCCGATGGCCAACCCGGTGTAGAGGACTCCGATCGCCACCATCGTGCCTGCCATGGTGACCCTGTCGTGCTGCAGGAAGTGCACAAGGTTGTGGTTGGTGCCGTGCACCTGATGCAGGTCCAGGCCGAGAAAGTCCCGGTCGTACCAGAGCAGGACCGGACCAAGAGTGATGATGGCCGCGCCCAGGCCAGCGCAGATCATTCCGATCCCCACCCACAGTCCCCACCACCAGGCAGGCCACCGTCGCGGATCACGACCCACCTCACGCAGTCCGGGCAACGGGCACGTCGGCGTGGCCGCTTCGGCCACCCGCTGAAACCAGCCAGGCCCCGCTTCGACCAGTGTTGCCGGGGTCGCCGCAACAGCCTTGGCGCCGTCTTTCAGTGCCACCAAGGCATCGGCGATGGCTGGAGTGGTCAGCTCGATCACATCCGCGTCGTCGGTCAACACCGCGTCGACATGGGAACTGAGCGCCGCCGCCACCGCAGGATCGGCCGTACGCACGAACACGGGACACCGCCGGCCGACGACCGCTTGACGCACCAGATCAACCTCGTCCCGGCCGATCGGCGCCACCATGATCAGACCGGCACCCTGCGTCGGCAATGCACGGACCGCATCACGCGCTGTCGCCGGTGGCACCACCGCACCCAGCCGCGCTGCCACATCGATGCCGGCAATCGGTTCCGGCCAACACCGCCGGGGGCGCCGAATGACCGGACACGCTCTCGATCACCCTGCGCCCGCCGGGCAACGAGGCCAACGTGGCCAACGCCCGTAGAGCGGCCCGTTGCGATCGTCGCAGTCCAAGCAGTGCAGCGGCAAGCCCGCGCAGCGGATGATAGGTCCAGTCCGGCATCACGGTGCCCATCTCAGAATCAGTGCCATGGAGCGCAGAATAGCCAGGCCGATCGCCGGAACGGGCGTTCCGGCCGGCGACCACCGTGCCGGGCGACTTCCGCGGTATCCCTGACCTGGTCGGCCGCGACTTCACCGCCGCCCGGCCGGGCACCAAGCTGGTCGGCGACATCACCTCATGGGAGAGCCACAGGGTTGATCGGGCAGAGTGCAGGTCGAGCTGTCGGCGGGTGACCACTCAGACATCACGGACTTCCGCTTGAGGTCTTCATGTAGACGGTGGCCCCGTCGGCTGTAGCGGCTGGGACCGGCCGTCACCCCGTCCTCACCCTCCCCGAACGCCTTCTGCTCACTGTCTTGCACCACCGTCTCGGCCTGCCCAAAGCGGTCCTCGCCGAACTGTTCGAGGTCACCCTCATGACGGCCAACCGAGCCATCCGCCAGATCCGGCCCCTGCCCGAACAGGCCGGCTACACCATCACCCCCGCCCCCAAACGCCTCTACTCCGCAGCAGACCTCATCACCTACGCCATGAGTATCGGCGCCGTTCCAAACAAGATCAACTCGGCGTGTTAATTCTCTGCAGGCCCTAAGCGTTTCCATGGTTTCGCGGACGCCACCGCCTCCCGGCACGCGGAGTCAGCTGAGCGCGTGGGGGATGCGGTCGAGCACGGGGTGGCTGGCCAGGCCGTAGGCGTAGAAGTCGATAGCTTGCGCGCCGGCCGCCCGGGCGCCGCGCACCTTGGCGGTCAGCCGCTCAGCCGAGTCGCTGTCGGGGTAGCCGGGGCGTAGCACGGCGCGCACCTCCCGGCCCTTGCCCACCGAACGCAGGTAGGCGCCCACGTCGTTGGCCACCCGGGCGGCGTCGCGCGCGTAGGCGAGCACGGCGAAGGAGGACACGAGGTCGCCCAGCGCGACCGGGTCGACGCCGAGCTGCCAGGCGTCGTGCGCGGCCAGCACCGGCGAGGGCAGGCCGTCTCGGTAGCCCTTCACCGCGCCCGTCGGGTCGACGAAGACCAGCTTGGACCCCTCGCTCGCCACCGCGTCCGCCACCTGCGAGACCAGCGTGGTCACGGTCTCGCAGCGGGCGCCCGCGTAGCTGACGACGTCCGGCCCCGCGTAGGCGGTCAGGGCGGCCCTGGTCACCTCGCCCTCGGCCGGTGGGTCACCGTCCAGGACGCCACCGACGATCCGCGCGCACTCCTCGCGCGCCATGTCGGCGTCAACGCCGAGATCGGACGCCCGCGCCATGCAGAAGCCGCAGAAGCACAGGGCCATCAGGTAGGCGTCCATCGGCCCGAGCGGTACGAACAAGCGCTCAGCCTTGAGCGGCCGGTAGTGCAGTCCCTCGGCGACCACGCTGTCCACCCCGAGCCTGGCCACCGACCTGGCCAGGGCCACGGCGTACTGCCGCACCTCGGGATGGGCCGGGCACAGGTCGGTCGGGTAGCCGCGGTCGCCGAAGCAGTTGCGCACGATCACGTCCGGGTGTTGAGCGCCGAGCGTGCCGTTGCGCAGGAACACCGTCCGGCCGTGCAGCTTCAGCCCGCGCGCCCGGCAGGCCTCGAGCAGGCCGTCGAAGGCGTCGGTGTAACCGGCCGGCGGCACCAGCCGAAGCCCGGCGAACAGGTCATCAGGCAGGTCGAAATGTGCCCCGTCATGCCGCAGGGTCAGCTTGGACAGCCCGTGCGGGGTGACATCGCGGGACCCGTGATGGACGGCGCCGACCGTGATCCCGGCCACGCCGCACTCCCGCACACGATTGAGCACCTTCTCAACGCCCTCACCGCGCAGGTCCTCGACGAGAACGTAGAGCGAACTATCCACGCTCTGACCTTATGTGCTCCTATGGGCGACGAAGTCGATCTCCACAAGGATGCCGAACAGGTTGGAGCCCACCGTGGTTCATTCATCACCGGGATGGTGGTAACGGACGTGCCTCCCGCTACTCGTCCACGGTCAACTTGTTGATAGCGACCTGGCGGTCGGCGCCGGTGGGCAGTGGGCGTCGATCGCGCGCAACCAGGTCAGCTTGTCGATCGCGGTCTTCACCGAGGTCGCCAAGCACCCCGGGCCAGCCTGACCAGCCACTCCAGCCGGGTCATCCCCACCCCCGCATCCACCAGCAGCATCCGCCCCGGATCGGAGCGAACCTCCACCGTCAGCAGGTGCGCCACCAGCTACCACGTCAGATCAGAGGCCGCCTTGCGCGCGGTGCCGACCATCTTGGCCAACACCAGCGCGCCGGGCGCGGGGGCCGCTTCTTCGCCGCCGCGCTCGGCATGGCCGTCGCTCCCGCCCTGCTGCGTTGTCACGCGCACGTGAGCCGGTGGCTGCTCGATCCCACCAAGGCGGCCGTGCTCGCCCGGAGGGTCAGCGCGCTGACCACGAGCCGCTCGGAGATCAACGACGCATAGGCCGCAGAGCTGCGCCGGATCGAACGCGACCTGCATGACGGCGCGCAGGCCCGGTGGGTCGCCGTCGGGATGACCCTGGGCGCGGCCGAGCACCCCGTCCAGCATGATCCCGACGCCGCCAAGGTCATGATCGCGCGCGCCAAGGAGCTGTCGGTGACCGCGCTCGGCGAGCTGCGCGAGCTCATCCGGGGCATCCAGCCGCCGATCCTCGCCGATCGGGGCCTCGCCGACGCCGCACGCTGGCCATGGACGCCCCGCTGGACGTGGACAACGCGCGTGAACCTGCCTGGCCAGGCGGCGGAGCCGATCGAGGCGGCCGTCTACTTCGCGGTGTCCGAGCTGCTGGCCAAGCTGGAGCTACGCCACGAGAGCGGCGTGCTGAAGGCCACCGTCACCGACAACGGACGGGGCGGCGCGACAGTCGGGCGCGGTGGCGGGCTGCACGGCATCCGGCACCACCTCGACGGCTTCGACGGCGTCCTCACTCATCAGCCCGACCGGCGGACCCACCGTAGCCGCCTTGGAGATCCCATGCACGTTGTCCTCGCCGAGGACGTCTACCTCCTCGAGAAGGGCTCACCCACATCCTGACCGCCCACGGCATCGACATCGTGGCCGCGGGGGACAACGGTGAGGACCTGCTCGCCGTGGTGAGCGCGCACCAGCCGGACCTGGCTACCCGTGGACGTACGCCTGCCGCCCGGCTACAAGGATGAGGGCGTGCGTGCCGCGATCGAGACCCGCTGCCGCCGGCCCCGGTTCCCGGTGCTCGTGCTGTCGCAGTACGTCGAGCAGATCTACGCCCGCGAGCTGCTCGCCGACGGCGCGGGCGGAGTCGGCTACCTGCTCAAGGACCGCGTGTTCGACACCGCCCACTTCGTCGAGGCGTTGCGGCGCGTCGCGGCCGGCGGCACCGCGATGGACCCCGAGGTGATCTCCAAGCTGCTCGGCGGCACCTCTCCCCTGCATCCCGCGCCCCTGCTGAGCCCGCGCGAACGCGACGTGCTCCAGCTCATGGCGCAGGGACGCTCCAACGCCGCCATTCGCCGGCCAGCTGTACATCAGCGAGGGCACCGTCGGCAAACACATCGCCGCCATCTTCGCCAAGCTCGGCATCGACGCCGCAGAAGACACCAACCGCCGCATGCTGGCCGTACTCACCTATCTCAACCGCACTTGAGCGAACGGCCGAACTCGGTCAGGGGAGTGCTCCACCTTCGGTGGGACCTGATGACAGACCTCACGATGGACGACCAGCGCGGCCGGCCCGGCGGCGATGGCCGGCCGCCGTTCACACGTCCCGTCGCTTCGTCACGACCGGCAGCCTGTGCGGCACTCGGTGGGACTGACTCCGTGGAAGCGCTTGAAGGCCGCGCTGAATCCGAACGCGTCGGCGTACCCGACCTGGTGGGCGACCGCGGCGACGGTCGATGTCGACTCGGCCAGCAGATCGGCGGCCAACGTCATGCGCCAGTCCTTCAGGTACGTCAGCGGCGGCTTGCCGACCACCTTGACGAACCGCTCGGCGAGCGTGGTCCGCGATACACCGGCCGTGTCGGCCAGCGCGGCGAGTGTCCACGGCCTGCCGGGCGCCGCGTGCATCGCCCGCAGCACCGGGCCCAGCGTCTCGTCGTGCCATCCGACGGGAGCCGCGGGCTGTTGATCGAACCAAGCTCGCAGCGTGCACACCAGCAGCCACTCGAGCAGTCGGTCCAGCACGACCTGCTGACCGGTCGCGCACGAGGCGGATTGCGAGGCCAGGAAGTCTCGCGTCGCCGTGCAGTCGTCGCTGTCCGGCAACACCAGCATGGGCGGCAGTATGTCCAGCAGCCGGTGTGCCACGGCCCCGCGCACGTTGTACGCCCCGACGAGCAGGACGGAGTGTTCGTGCGAGCGGGCGGTGAACGCTCCGCGCACGATCGCCGTCTCGCCGACGCGCACGACGCCATCCGTCAGCTCAGTCACGCCTTGAAGGGGGGAGAGCAAGGTCAGGGGCGCATCGCCGGTGAGGCGCCGGGGTGGCGTCAACTCCTCGATGCTGACGCCGCCGCCTTCCAACCGGATAGTGCGCAGCAGGTCATCGACCGGATCCATGCATCCAAGTCTACGGACGATCGCACATGTGCTCCGGACGCTGAACCATGTCCGGGACCGTACAAGACCACTTAACTCGTCGGCATGACGATTGTGGTGTTGGGCGGAACGGGCAAGACCGGGCGTCACCTGGTGGACACGTTGCGTGGGCGCGGCGAGGACGTCCGCGTCGCGACTCGGTCGAGCGGAACGCGGTTCGACTGGTTCGATCAGAGCACGTGGGCGGCCACGGTGGCGGGCGCGTCAGCGCTCTACCTGGTCTGGCCCGATGCACCGGAGCACGCCGAAGTGTTTGTGAAGCAGGCGACCGAGGCGGGTGTGCGCCGGTTCGTGGCGTTGTCCGCCCGCGAGATCGACGAGTTTCCCGGGTATTTCCTCGGCATGGCCGCGGCGGAACGGGCCGTGCGCGACTCTGGTGCGGAGTGGACGATCATCCGCGCGAACAACTTCAACCAGAACTTCGACGACCCGCAGATCTGGCTGGCCCCGCTGCGCGAAGGACGGCTGGCCCTGCCCATCGGGGACACGCCGGAGCCGTTCATCGACACTCAGGACATTGCCGACGTCGCCGCGGCAGCGCTCACCCAGGATGGCCACCACGAGCAGGTGTACACCCTGTCCGGGCCCCGGGCGCTGACCTTCGGCGCGGCCGTGGCGGCCATCGCCAAGGCGTCGGGACGGTCCATCCGGTACGAGGAGCTCACTCCGGAGCAGTATCGGGACGAACTCCTGGCGCAGGGCGTTTCCGAGGAAGCTGCGGCGGAGCTCGACGCGCTGTTCGCCGGGATGCGTGCGGGCCTCTACACCGAGCCGCATGACGACGTGCGGCGGGTGCTCGGACGCGCCCCGATCGCCTTCGACGCCTATGTGGCTCGGACCGTGTCCGCGTGGCGCTAGATCGTGCTGAAATCTCCGAGTGACCTCCAAGAGCCTGCCGGCAGGCATGGGCCGGAGAGGCGGCTTCGATGCGGAGGATGGCGGCTTCTGCAGGCACGCCAGGGCTGAGCGGCCAGGAGTTCACGGGCCCTGCCGTGCTGTCCGTGGCTGGGCAGGACGGACAGCGCCGGCGGGCCGAGACTCTGCTTGGCCACGCCTGCAGCCGACCGCCGGCCAGACCAGGCTGATGGTGGAGAACCGCTCACGCCGCGGCTCCAGCACCGGATGCGGGCCGTCGCGGTCTCGCACTGATGCGGCAGTGACAGCCTGCCCAGCAGCAGCCCGAGTGTGTGGACCATGACACGCCGCTTCTGCCCGCTCCAGCTTCTCGCCTGCGTCATGACCGCAGGCCGACGCTGCACTGTCGTTCACGACGATGACGACCGGCGGTTGGCGACTGCTCCTCCAGCACTGAATAGGGGTAGATTTGCTCAAGAGAAGTGCCGTTCGCGAATATCTGCTTCACACCTTTGGGCTCCACGCCGCGCCCACCGTCAGAATCTCCACGGTAGCGTCATCAGGCTCTGGTCCCCCACACGGATAGCTAGGGGAGACGGGACCGGCAGCGGCCGCCGCGAATTCAGCGCTGGTCATCTCGATCAGGCCGGACGGAGCGTAGGGCCCTTCTGATAGCTGTCGTATTGCTGAAGGGCGAGGTACTTCGCCCATGACCCGTTGAGGGTGAAGAGTCGATCATCCGTGACCGGCCAGAGCCGCCCATCGTCCAGTACGTAACCGGATGGCCTGCCGGGGGATCGCACAGCCGACTGGCGGCTGTGCAGTGAAGCGCCGTACGGGATTCGATGGAAGGTCTGAGACGAGACGTCGACCCTGTTGCTGGTCAGCGCCGTGTAGACAGCGGCTTCCTCGAGCTGCAGACGGCGACCGCTGATGACCAGCGTGGCCGGCAGGCCCGGGCTCGCGATGCCGTAGCCGTCGAAGACGGCCGCCACTTGAGCGCTGGGCAGTTGATCGCACGTGCGGCCGGTGAGCAGGTCGAAACCGAAATGACCAAGGGTGTGCGGCGGCGCGCCGGTGGTGGATTGCACCACGTCGATGGGGACGCGGCCGCACTCACCCTGACGGGTGACGCCGGCGTGCTTGTCCGGCCGCGAGGCCAGGCCGGGCCCCTCACTGTAAGTGCCGGTGAGCAGCCCATTGGGATAGGGATTCTCAATAGGTTGAGACAAAGGATCTTGATCTCTTTTGTCCCAACTAGTCCCTTATGGCGGGTTAGGCAGCGAGGCCCGAACGTGCTGCGGCGAGATCGGGCACATAACAGCGCCGATCACGTATGAGCGCCCACAGAACATTCACGCGGCGACGGGCCAAGGCGATGACGGCCTGGACATGCTTCTTGCCCTCGGCGCGTTTACGGTCATAGAAACGACGAGACGCGGGATCGCATCGAACGCTTAATAGCGCCGACATGTAGAACACCCGATTCAGCCCGCGGTTATATCGGCGCGGCCGGTGCATGTTGCCGCTGATGCGCCCTGAGTCGCGCGGAACGGGCGACATGCCGGCGTAGCCTGCCAGGTGGCCAGCGTCGGTGAAGTCGCTCAGATCGCCACCGACGGCCGCGAGGAACTCGGCACCGAGGACATGGCCTATGCCGGGCATGCTCTCGATGATCTCGGCGAGCTCGTGCTGGCGAAACCGCTCCTCGAGGAGCTGGTCGACCGCGTCGATCCGTTCGGCCAGGGCGATGAGGTCCTGGGCGAGCTGGGCGACCAACCGTCCTGCAACCGAGCTGCCGGGCAGGGTGACGCTCTGCTCCTTGGCTGCCTTGACGGCCTTGCCGGCCAGGTCGGTGTGGCGGCGGACGCCGCGCGCCTGAAGCCATGCTGCGAGACGGGCGACGCCCAGCCGGCGGATGTCGGCCGGTTGCTGGTAGCCGGTCAGCAGCACGAGCGGGCCGTTCGTGGTGAGGTCCAACACGCACTCCAGCGCAGGCCAGAGCTCCAGCAGCATCTCGCGCAGGCGGTTGACGGCCCGGGTGCGGTCGGCGACGAGGTCCTTGCGACGGGCCACCAGGAGACGCAGCTCGATGGCCTCTTCGGTGTGCGTGTGGATGACCGTCATGCCGCGGCGCATGCGTGCTTGGTCGGCGATGATCGCCGCGTCGCGCGCGTCGGTCTTCGCGGCGCCTCGGTAGCCCTTGGCGACCCCGTTGACCACGGTGCTGGAGATGTAGAGGACCTCCTGGTCCTGAGCGGCTAAGAGCGCCAGCACCAGGACGGCCGGGCCCGTTCGGATGTCCACTGCCCAGGTGATCGTGTTGGCGAGCGCGCCGATCTCCTTGATCAGGGCGAGGATCGAGGCCTCGTCGTTGAGCATTCGCCGGGAGAGGAGCTGCTTCTCGTCGGCGTCGATGACCACGACGTGGTGGTGGCCTTTCCCGATGTCGATTCCAGCCCAGGCGCGTTCCACGCCGTCTCCCTCGTCCTGAAGTTTATGGGGGTGTTGCGGGCGACCTCGCTGGCTCATCCCTATTTCAGCGATCTATCGCAGTTCTTAATCAGCAGCCGAGTCGCCGGTGAATACTGGGCGGCCAATCTGTAGCAGCCTCAAATTCGGCGGATGGACGAAAGCCATACCCAGTATTCGTGGTGTTTGTCAGGGCCATACATTAGCCCGGACTTCCACCGCTAGTGAGCCTAACGTGACGCATAGGGATGGACGAAGCGGGTGTGGCTGCGGGACCTGGGAGAACGCGATACTGCTCCGGCGCGTGCGCCGCACCTGTGTCTGGTGCCCGGCGCTCTGCGGCGCACCGGCCCATCCTGAACGGCTGAGGCGACGTCCTGGGCGGCAACGCCCTCAGCCCGCGCCCTTGACCGAGGTCTTCGCCGACACCATGACAGTGGTTGCGCGCTTGGCCCAGCTTTCCCTCAGTCAGGTCGAGCGGCCGGACTGCCCCTCAGGGAAGGCGCGCTGGGAGCATAGAAATCTACATTGTAAAGGCGCTCGGTTGATGCATTTGTCTTCTTCTCCTACAAAGGCACGGGCTTCGCCCGTACGTTCACCCAGGAGCCAGAGTGGTGCGCGTTCGCGCCCATGGCAGTGACCTGGATGCGCTGGCCGAATAGATGGTGAGATTCCGCATCGGAGGCGCCCGCTCAGTTCGTCTGCGCGCTGGAGGGGCGCGGCCGTTCATAGGTGAGTGCGACAGGCTGGCCCGGGTCTTCGCGGCGCGCCTGCTCGTCGCACCCGGATACTGACTGCAGAGACGAGAGCGACCTGAGCCGCCGGCCAGCAGCGCGTTGAGACCATCGATCTCCATCCTCCACGCGCCCTCATCCCGTTCGGCCCTCGCCAGCACTGTCACGCCTCACGGTCGGCACCCCGGCCGCCCACGTCTTGCTGCGATTCCAAGCCTGCTTTGTGCAGCTCGCTCACCGCCTGCAACTGTCGAAGCTCGCTGACGCCTTGCCGTCTCGCATGGCTATCCACGGCTTCCGGGATCGGCATGACGATTTCCTCTCTCCTATGGAACGTTCCCCCCACATCGACAGATAGATCCATATGGACCCTCAGCAAGACCCCCAGCAGTCTGAGCCCCGACAGCCCTGGTTCTCCTCGCTGGGCACCGTTCAGCAGATCCTTATAGCCTTTCTGGCCACGCTGGCGGCGTTCTGCTTGGGCGTCGGGGTCGTCCTTGTTGCCAACCGAGGATCGACCTCTGAAGGTGAGGCGACACCGCTAACCGACCAAGACGTTCAGGAGCTTCGCGAGTATCTGCCGCCTACTGCGCGACCGTCTTCACCGACCGGGCTCACCTTCCAGCAGAAGCAGCAGATCCTGTTCAAGTTCTGCACGTCTTCTCAGATGCGCGGGCCGGTGGGGGACAGCTCTGCATACCCGCACTGCATGGTCAGCTACTACGTCACCGACCAAGGCATGGTCATGCCCAAGTAGTCGAAACCGTATCCGGCCCCCGGTCGAGGGCTGGGGGCTTTGTCGCTTATGGCCTGCTCTCGACCGAAAGCCGGGTACAGCAGGTGTATGGGGAAGCTTCTCGTTCGCCGACTCAGACAAGGCCCTGGAGGCCGCTGAGGGTCCGCTGACAGGGCCTGGTTCAGCCAGAGGGAGTTCTCCGGCGGAGCCGACTTCGACAGAGCGCAGTTCCCAGGGGCGCGCTTCACCGACTGGATCTTCTGCAACGGGGCGCGGTTCACCAATGAGGCCGGGTTCAACCATGCGCGATGCACCGGCGGAACAAACTTCAGCTCCCGGTATCCGGTGATGAACGGGTGGATCTGGATGGGGCTTAGGTGGCGCCTGCTCGGCCAGATGCGTGGCTCGCGTGGCCGGCGGGTCGGCTCGACATCACCGCCTGAGATCCGTCCTCTACGTCCCGGCCAAGCCATCAACGCGTAACCGAGCCGGGCGTGCGGTGAAGGTATGGCCGGGCGGTACGCCGCTGCGCGTGCATCAACCGCTCCATGCCGCTGCCCCCAGTGCCGTAGACGACCACTACGCGCGGTGTGACCTCCACGTCTTCCATGCGGTACCCGCGCCGCTGGCTGCCCACCTGCCACTGACGCCTGAGTCATCGCTTGCCGGGAAGCCTCACCACTTCGGTGAGGGTGTGGAGGGCGACATGTCGGCGAACTTCGGCCACCGAGCGGCAGTCGGCGATCCAGATGAGCCGCTTGCCGTACCAGCGGGAGACGGTGATGACCTGCCGGGCGTTGAGGATCTTGGGCTCCACCTCGTGTCCGTCTGGGCTCACCCAGCATCTCCGCACCTTCACCCGAGAATCGTACAAAACGGACAATAGCGGATGCGGGTAGCTGCGTGGCGTGCAGCGCCGGCCCGCCCGAACCCGGCGACGTCGAGGAGTTGGACGAATCCATGGCCACCCGCCGCTTCCATGGCGTATCTCGGCCATCAACGCCGCGATCAATACCTCCCATTCGGCCAACGCGGCGAGCAACTCCTCATGGCTCAGGGCCTAGAAGTCGCTGGGGGGCGGCACTTGCTCCCTACGGCGACAATCTCACGACATCCGCACCCGCGGAGAGAACATGAGTGATCAATTACGGGCCCGAATGGATACATGGGCTCCTGTGGCTCGCCCATGGTCAGCCGCCCGCGCGTAACGGGGCACGTAGGTAACGGTCTGATGATTACAGCGGTGTCCCTGACTCGGTTCCCCTATTTTACGCATGCGACCGATTCATGCGGTATCGGCGGATCATGCGGAGTGGGCAATGGCAACCAAGAATCGGACATCCCGGAAACGGAAACGATTGGAAAATCCGCCAAAAGGGGACGCCGGAGAGAAGGGCCCGGAATCGGAAAAGGAGCCTCCCAAGAGGTGGTATACCAAACCGCTGGTATGGGTCGGCACGATCATTGGCGGTGGCATCGGCGCCGTGGTGACAGCGCTCGTGCTCGGGCTCGGGCAGGCGGCAGTAGATCCCGACGCCCTGCGGGACGGTACGCAGAAGGCGATCAGGGGGGATGACGACCTGGACGTTTACGTTGAGGGGTTCTTCGCGGAGGATGAGGGCCGGTCGATTGCATTCGCGCATGACTTCCAGCCCGATGCTGCACTGTCGAAGTCGCTCGTCAAAATGAACGCCGCGGTGTCGGATGAGGTGGACGCCCGGTTGCTGAAGCTGGGGGGTGTCCGGGTCGGCACGCTCACCCTGAGGATCGGTCTTCAGAGCAACCGGAACCAGAAGATCCAGATCAAGGGCATCACCCCTGAGATCATTTCCCGGTCGGCTCCCCTGGACGGCACCTTGTTTGCTATGGGAACCCAGGCGGGCGGCCAGCCTGTCTCGCGCATGGTGATCAACCTACACGAGCGCGTCCCGGTCGCGCGCGAAGTCGTCAAAGGGGATCCGTTCAGTGACGGGACGGAAGGCCGGCCGTATTTCGAGGAGAACGAGATCCCGCTGTCGTATGGACGGCACGAGACGGTGATCATCAGGGTCAACGCGGACCGCTTCTATACCGTTTTCAACCTGCGGGTGAAGTACCTGATCAACAATAGGCAGGAGGAGCAGATCATCACAGACCAGGGCAATCAGCCTTTCAAACTGACTGGACTTCACTGCGGCCCCGGCACCGGTCTGATGTCCTACGGGCGCGCCTTCGTGGTGGACGGCTGGTATGCGTTTCACCCCGATGCTCATCCTGACCAGGTGCGTGATTCCGACTGCCACTGACACACGCCCCGCAAGACGATCTCGTCGTCGGGCGGTCTGCCGCGGCTGCGTCCCTCGGCCGCGGCAACGAGGTGACGGTTGTGCTTTGGCGCACGTGGACGATCTGGTGGGCGTAGGCGTCCTGGGGCGCCGGCATTCGAGCAGCACCTGGCAGGTGTCCTGGCAGTCGATCCAGGACCGGTGCCTTTGTGTACCCGCTTGCCCGGCCGCCGTGGACGAACCGGCAGCTTTCACGATCGCCCCGGCCCAGGACTGCCGGTCGTGGTCGGTGGATAGCGCCCCTGCGCTGTGGGCGTCAACAATCTGTTGGGCTTCCCGGTCGCCGGTGGGGCTCGTGGCCGTCACCCGCAGCGTGGCCGCGCACCGGCCAGCTGTGGCGGGCGTTCCGTGCCATCGCACAGGTGGAAGATGGATTCTTAACGCCTGGCCCTGGCCTGAAGAGCACGCCTCAGGCCAGAGCAGGGCGGTCATGATGTGGTGATGTTGCCGATGGTGAGGGTGTACGGCACCGCCTTGGTGATCGAGTCGGCCACCGCGGTGATCAGGATGCGGAATTGGCCGCGCGGGGTCCTGATCGAGGTGTGCAGCGTAATGGTGACCGGGTGGTCCTCACTCACCTTCGGTGAGGACAAGGTGGCGGTGACCCCGGGCGGCAGGTTGGTGACGCTGACCGCCGCGCTGGAGGTGAAGCCCTTGGACGGGGTGAGGGAAACCACGGTGGTGGTCGAGCCGCCCGGTTGGACCGAGCCGAGCCTGGGGTCGAGGGCGATGGAGAAGTCGGTGGGGATCGCTTGGATCGCCAGCGCGTGCAGGGCGGTCGCGCCCGAGCCGAGATAGGTGGCGTGGCTCACCCCGACGACGGGGCTGGGGTTGGGGTTGTTGGGCGCGGTCGATCCGGTGCCCAAGCCGCCCAGGGTGTTGTCGCCCCAGGCCAGCACCGTGCCGTCGCCGCGGCGCGCGTAGCCGTTCTCCGCGCCGACCGCGAGTTGGGTGGCGCCGCTGACGGCGGTGGCCACAGGGGGATAGACAGGGGCGGAAATGGTACCGATGCCCAGCTCGCCGCGGCTGTTGATGCCCCAGCTCCACACCGTTCCGTCGTTGCGTAGCGCGCTGACGTTGCCCGAGCCGATGCCGATCTGGGTCAGGCCGGCGATGCCGGTGGTGAATGCCGGGGTGGGGCGGTCGCCGAGGCCGCCAGGGCCCAGTTGGCTGACGCCGTTGTCGCCCCAGCCGAACACCGTGCCATCGGCGCGCAGGGCCAGGCCGTCGACGTCGGCGGCGGCGATGTCGATGATGGTGGTCAGGCTCGCCAGCTTGGCCGGCGTGGCGCGGAAGCCGCCGACCGTTCCGTTGCCCAACTGGCCGTCACTGTTGCTGCCCCAGGTCCACACCTCGCCGTTGACGTCACGCGCCACGACCGAGCGCTGGCTGGTCTCGACATCGGCCATGGGCGGCAGGCCGAGAACCTGCTTGGGTACGGGGTTGGTGGCGGGCACGTTGTCGCCCAGGCCCAGGTTGCCGAATCCTGAGCCGTTGAAGCCCCAGGCCCACAGTCTGCCGCTGGAATCGATGGCGAAGCTGCTGCCCGCACCCGCGGAGACGTCGACGATGCCCGTCAGTCCTGGCACGTGCACGGGGGTGAGACTGGGGGTGGTGGTGCCATCGCCCAGCCCGCCGAAACCGTTGGTGCCCCACGACCAGATGGTGGTGTCAGCGGCGATGGCCAGGGTGTGGGAGGTGCCTGCCTCGACCTTGGTGAAGGCGATCTGCCCGGCCACGGTGACCGGGGTGTTGGCTTGCTGGGTGGTGCCGTCGCCGAGCTGGCCTTGTTCGTTGTGACCCCAGGCGACGGTGAGGATCTGGTCGGTGGGATCGGCGAGCGCCGGCGTCCCGGCCGCCACCATCGTCATCACCGAGGCGGCGGCCAACGCCAGGGCCACGAGGGTGGACACCGGCCATCGGCGCTGGAACCGGATGCGGGACTGGGCAGCCCCGTCCCGAACCGGCGCCTCCCCGCAGAATCGCGAGCTGAACATCGTGATGTTCTCCCTCGAAAGGATCGCACCCGCACGAGGCGTCGACGGCCAGCCGGATTCATCCGTCCTGACTAGACCCGCCGAACCGAACTGCGCTCATCGCGGCCGGAGCCGGACGGCCCCGTGCTTTAAGGGCGTGACAGCACGTTCCACCACGTGACATCGCTGCACATTCCGGCAATGCCTCTCGCTCGCCGTCCGCAGACACGGAGATGGGGCGTGAAAACCGCTGGCCGGTGCTGGTTCGGCCGGTTGAACGGCCGTACATCCTGCCCCATCACCAGCGGCGCAGGCCAAGCGATCGGCCCGTTCAACGGCGGGTCGAGGACCCTGGCCTGTCCTGGCATACCCTCGGCGGCCACGTCCGCGGATCACGGCCCATACGGGGCGGCGGCCAGCGTCGACGTTCCCGGCGGCTACGATCGCGCCCGTCCGGCTCCCACATCACCAGCGGCTGACCGCTCCGGCGGCCCCGGCACTGACGGCTCCGGACGGGCGTGAGACAAAGCTCTCGATCAAAGGCGCGCTGTGCGATCGAAGGGGATCCGGCGCTATCACCGGCGTGGCACCTCGGCGATGCCTGGCCAGGTTGCCGCTATCAAGCCTGGCCGAAACCATAAATACATTCGCAACAGATTCTGCTAGTGACAGCTGCGACACAAGGAGGGGAAGATGCCCTTCCGTCACTAAATGTCCAGAGAGTGTCACGTATGCACGAATCTGTTGTCACGCTCCAGGAGCTCATCGACGACGACCAGTCGACCTCCCGCGCCATCAGTGAACAGCTTGAACAAGCCAAGACACAAGGCGTCATTCTGCTGAACACGGCATATCTCGGAGAGCAGCTCCGCATGCGGACCACGCGGTCCAGCCAGCTCGGCGACCTGATCGAGGAGTACACCGAGGCCAACAGGCTAGGGAAGTCGGCAGAGGCAGCGTACAAACTCATACTGATCCAATTTGCCGCGGCAATGATCATCGAGGCCAAGAATGCCCAGGCACGGAACGGTCTCGACTGAAACGTTTCGCAGCGGCCAAGCCGGTACGAGCCTGGCGCGTAAGTGGGCTGCACCCCCGAGGAGAGGTTACGCACTCGGACGAGATGCCAGGCCAGCCCGGCACCATGGCAGCCCCTCTCGGCCGACCTCCAGCCGGCGGTTCAGGTGAGCGAGCCGCAGGCTGGGTCCCCCTTAGGCGCGGCACCGCAGCGGAAGCGAGCCCCGGCCGTCCGGCTCTGCGTTCGGGGGGACAGAGCACGTGAGGAAACGTTCGTGCACGTCCGCCATGGGCCCCGTGGACGGCGCGGGGCGGGAGAGGGTGAGTCGCCATCGGGCCCGGGACGTGGAT
Source organism: Nonomuraea aurantiaca (assembly GCF_020215705.1). Lineage (GTDB taxonomy): Bacteria > Actinomycetota > Actinomycetes > Streptosporangiales > Streptosporangiaceae > Nonomuraea > Nonomuraea aurantiaca. The sequence goes on from NZ_JAIWNB010000044.1 coordinate 47,793, forward strand.
CAACGATGGGCGATCCACCAGATGATCATGCTTCCGGCAGTGGCGCATGAGGCGTAGCCGAGGCCGCGGCGAACAGGGCGGTGAGCGACAGGCGCCGTAGCGGCGACCATCGCACCCGCCCTACCGGCTCGGCGACTGGGGCGGGAGAGTGACGCCCGCCTACGTGGCTGCGGAGCAGGCGGGGAGATGCTGGACCAGGCGGCCGAGCGTCTCCTGGACGAGAGGTACGTGACGAACTACGTGGCCATCGCGGACGGCTGGATGCGGTTGCACGCGACGCGTCGCAGCCAGCGCGTTCATGGGCGACGGCCACTGACCAGCATCGGATCACTCTTCGGGATGGACGCCCAGATAGTCGCGGGCGGCTCCGCCCAGCTCGTCCGGCCGCACCACGACCTCGAGACCGCGGTCGCGGGTCCAGGTGGCGACCTCGCGCAGCGTATCGTCCACGTCAGTAGGGTTCTGGCCGTCGTGCTCGTTCGGCTCCCAGTCGCCGTTCGCCCACGCTTCCGCGTCGGCAGCGAACTGGCCAAGCATGTGGTCCCCACCGATCTGGAGGGTCCACGCCTGGTCGTTCATGACGATGACGAGGACGTCGGCCTTGGTCTCCAACAGCGTGACGGTGGTGTTGTAGCTGGTCATGGGTTGCTCCTGTGTGGTGTCGGGCAGTGCAGCGAGGTTGGAGCCGGGCAGGAACGCCTGAATGAGCGCGGTACGACCGAACGACACGCGGCCATCGCGGCGGCATGCGTTGATGGCGGCGTAGGCGTAGCCAGGAGCGGGACGGCCGGACAGGGCGGCGATCCACAGGCCGCTCTCGGGCATGCGGTCACGGGGGAGGTCGCTGTAGGTGCCGGTCGCCTTGTTCCACCTGCCGAGCTGGCCATACAGGGCAGTAATGCCGAACAGCCGGGAGTCGTATCCCGTCTCGACGGTGATGACGTCGTACCAGGCCGCCACCCGATCACGTACTACGGCGGCAGGCTCCTGCATGCCCCAGCGGATGGCAATCCTGCCTGCGCCGCTGGGCTTGAGGACCAGCAGGCACACGCGGCCGGACACATCCACGTTGGTAAGACCGCCGGCGTGGGGTTTGTTGAGGAGATCACCAAGCGGGAACTGCGGCCCGCCGAGCGTCCACCACATCACCATCTCACCGTCCACAGCGGTGACGTGGTGGTGGCGAGGGTGCTGCGCCAGAGTGGGGAGCGCGGCGCCGAACGCGATCGCGCAGTCCAGACATAGGAGTGCTTGCCCGCCCCTGCCGCTCTTTCCTGCGCTGGTGGGAGCAAGCGCCATGTCGCCGCTGCCGCGTCCTCCGAACGCGGCTGGTGGGATGTAGGCCGGGATCAGCCGGGCGAGCTGCGCGACCTGGCCGCAGGAAACGCACACGCCGCGCTTCCCAGAGTCGAGGCCGGCCCGCTGCGTGTCGTTCCAGAACGCGGCCAGGCCGGAGGTTTCGTGGATGAACCTGCCGCTGGCCCGTACTGCGGCCAGGTCGCCCTTCACCGCTCCGGGCGGCGGGTCGAGGGTGGCGAGCGCGCCGAGCGCCGCAGCCACATGTTCATCGTGGGCGGATTGGGCGTAGTCGGCCATCATCTTCAGCCATGCCGCACGGTAACGGCAGGTGAGGTAGTCGATGGTGTCGCAGGCCGGGCGTGGCCAGGCGCCGGAACCGGACCGGCGAACGTAGGGGACTTCCTCGGCCTGGCCGTATTTCTCCCACACAGGGGAGGTGGGGTCGGTGATGTCCAATAGCCAGGCGATGGTGCGGCGGCGCCACCCGTAGCGGAGGTTTTCCTGGCGGGCGTGGGCGGCGAGGTAGTGCAGCATCGTGGGGACTCCTTCGGCTGAGGGTCTCGAGCATGCGAAGTGGGCCGGACGCTAGGCAGGCGTGCGGCGCGCAGATCGTTTGAATGCTCAGCCCCGAGGAGCTGCCACTGGTCGGGCGAAGCCGACCATGCTCTCAAGATAGCGGAGCTCGCTGACATCGCGGCGGGCTCCAGAGTTTGGTTTACCGGACCACCACCATCACACCATCGGCGTCGACGGGCGGTGCTGACTCCACAAAATCCCTGTGCAAATCGCTGGTCCGTGTTCCCGATGCCGATAAAGGGGTGAGCGATCGTGATCGGCGGGCATAGCCTGGCACCCAGCCAAGGAAGGTTGAGATGAGCGGAGCCGAACCCGAGAAGCTGCGCTTCCCCGGGCATTTCTCGCACGCGTTCACCTATGGGGAGAGCGGCGCCGGAGTCTTTGGGATCGACGCGCTGCGCAGCCTGACCGACGGCATCGACCAGTTCCTGGCCGACCCCGATGGGCGGTGGACGCAGTACCGCTCCCTCGGGGCGGCCATGCTGGGCTGCGTTCCCTGGTTCGACGATCCGCAACTGCTCGACCGCGTCGTCAGGTTTCCTGCAGCGTGTGTGGTGGTCACCAAGCAGGAGCTGAGCAAACGAGGCCGGCCCGGCTTCGAGGCGTTAAAGCGCCACGCCGAGCGGGGGCCGGGGTTCCCCGCGTGGGCATTCAGCGCTCTGACCGACCTCGTCTCCCGATATGACGGTGACCTACCTGTGGTCGGCCCGGCATCGGCGCCCCTGCCCGGCGTACGTATTCAGAGCTTCAGGTCGATCGGCTTCCGCAAAGCGGGCGGTACACCCGTGCCCATCCTGCATGCCAAGATGTTCTTGCTCGGGCACCTGTGGTGGCATGACGAGCACCCTGAGGGCTTCGTCGCCGACGTCATGGGCTTCACCCCGAAGCGGCTCTGGCTCGGCAGCGCGAATGGCACCCGAAGCTCACGGCTCAGCCTCGACTTCGGCATCTGGATCGATGACCCCGGCTTGCTGCGCCACGCGCAGGAGTTCCTCGTCCGTGTGCTGCGCCACTCCGAAAGCATCGACCCAGACGACGACCTGTTCGACCCCGAGTTTGTCGACGTCGAATACGACGACGAGGCGTTCTGGGAGTACATCCGCGATCTCGAGCCTGCCGACAACGATCCTGACGAGGAGGTTCCCTCGGATTACCTAAGCGATCTTGGGCCCGGTCACGTCGATGCCGACGACGGATAGACGTTCGACCCGCATACTGCGGGGAGAGTCGAACACCGATCGCGGGGTATCGATGCCTGACGTCAGCTCAATCAACGTGCCAGAGCAGGCCGGCACCGAAGCCGTGGTCGCGCTCGCCGAGCACGGCCTGGCCGTCGGCGTCGCTGACCGCCACATGATCAGACTGCTCACCGAAAAGAGGCGCTGGTGACCCTCCGACGCCCGCTCACACCGAGCACCGCTCAGATCACGACCGCCGCGGTCGAGATCAAAACGCTGACCGTCAACGGCAAGCAGGTCACTCTCGCCGTCTTCCGTCAGCTCTACGAAGAACCCCTCTACGACCGGTTCACCTGGCAACCGGCCGGGATGCCTTGGTGCCGGGTCAACTATCACCCCGACAAATGCGCCGACGGACGCGAACACGAGCACGTCGTGTGGCAGCAGGACGACCAATTGCGGCGTGCCCGCATCGACCGGCCCCAGGGCCTGTGGAGCGCCCCTATCCTCGGCTACGACGATGACGCGGCGCTTTGCCTGATCACCGGCAACGTTTCCGGGGTTCAGATCGACCACGAAAACATCGAGTCGCTCGGCCGGCCGATCAACGCCGAACGCAGCCTGCACATCTCTCTCGACAGCGGCACCGGCACGATGACCGGCAAGCTCTGTATCGACGACAACAACCTGGCGCGTATGATCTGCCACCGAGAGCATCATGGAGGTCGTCAGCTGCTGCTGGACATGCACGCCGACCGCCATCCCAGTGAGCCCGACTGCGCCCAGGCCCGTCAAGCCGTCAACCAGCGCCTCAGGCAGTACACCGACTGGTTGGCCAAGGCCGCCGCCCGATGGAACGAAGTCCGATCACTTGATCAAGTGTTCATCGCCGTCTGAGCAGAACGCGGGCCAACGGGGACAAGGATCACTTCACCAAGGTCGGCCAAGTAGGAGCGACGCAGCGGCGGCCCGCTGCGGGTGACAACAGCGGCCTGGGCGCGGTGCTGGGGTTGACGTCGGCCAGCGGCACCGGGACGCGGGCGCCGCAAGCCGGGCGGCTCACGACGGCGGCTTCGCGAAGAGCGTGGTGCTTGGCTCGTAGCCAGGTGCTTCGACCGGGCGCATCATCATGACGTCACAGCCGCGGGTGTGGCGGGCCTGCGGCGTTCCAGAGCGGTGGTCGGGCAGCGGTCGGCGCGGTAGGCGGGACTGCGGGCGAGGTTGTCGGGGTGGGCGTAGGTTTGGGTGGTGCGCGGGTCGGCTCGGCCGAGCAGAGCGTGGATGAACGGCGAGTAGGTTCGCCGGCATCAACCGGGGCGGTGCCTCGCTGTGTCGGCTGCCGTGCGGGGTGAGCTCCTCGGGACTGTCAACGTTGACGGCACGCGCGTGCCGATGAGGTGAACGCAGAGCACGGAGCCGGGTAGAGCATAACGATGCCTCAACGCGACGATCATGATCGATACTGGTTTGATGGCACGAGGAGGATCCGACAGCGGAGGTCAGGAACCGGTAGGCATCGGTCTGGAGGCCCGCGGTGTCGGCGTACGGCCACCGGTGCAGAGCCTGGTACAGGTAATCGGGCTCTGTCGCTGATCTTGTGACGTCGTCAGTTCCGTTGCAGGATCCGCTTCCGGAGAAGGTCGAAGTTCGCCCGACCGTACC
>NZ_JAIWNB010000045.1 GCF_020215705.1 Nonomuraea aurantiaca
ACCCTCACGGCCTTGTAGTGATCAGCAGCGACTCAGCACCGCACATGATCACTCAAGGCCGTCTCGTTGTCCGCGAAACGATCAAAGCTCCGCTCAGCGCAACAATCCGGACGATAAAGAACAAGCTTAGCGACTGTTCTCTTGCTCTCCCAGGGGTGTCCTTCCGTGGGGTCCTCTGCCACGGTGGACGATCTTCTTCCGCTCCCCCGGAGGGGGTGTCTTTCCGTGGGGTCCTCTGTCGCGACGGGCGGTCTTCTTCCGCTCCCCCCGGGGTGTCCTTCCGTAGGAACCCCGAGCCTCACGGACGGTGTCGCTCCAAGGGACCCCAGCCACCACGGACCGTCACAGGGGTTGAGACGGTCGCGGGACGAGCGATCCATGGTCATTTCCCGGCCCGAAACTTTACCTCCGACGTATCCGTCTTATGTGGATAGGGGGCTATGGGGAGGACGATCGTCATGGACGTTCAGCTTCGGCCGGTAGCGGGGGCGCATCCCGGAGCACGCTGCCCCAAGACCGCCATCTCGTGGGACGGCAACGCGCTGGCGGTCACCGACACCGCATCCGGCCAGTCCTTACGGCTGAGACCCGCGACGCTCTACTGCTACAGCTACGACCAGGCGTTCCTCGTGTCGTCGTCCAAAAAGCCCAAGACCCACGCGGTCCAGGGCTTGGCCGCGCTCGACGAAGACGGCCTGGCGCTCCTCGACCTGCCGGGCGAATGGCACTTCCCGCACTTGACCGACTTCGTGGAGAGGACCGGCCTCCCGCTGGTCGACGCCCGCCACCATGACTCGAAGCGGGTACGCACCGTGCTCGCCGCCCGGGCCCCCGGCTGGCGTCGCCTCCACGGCCGGCCTCCACCGGTGCTGCTCAGGTACCGCAAACCGCTGAGTGTCGGCGTCGGCGTCGCCGGGCTGGCCGCGATGGTGTACCTCGCGTCGACCGGCATGTGGATGGCCTGGCGCGGCATCTCGGCGGTCGGCCGGATGCTCTTGGACGTCGTGGAGGCCAAGTGGCTGGCGGTGGGCTTCAGTCCCGTACTGCTCGTCGTGCGTCCGGTGTCGGCTCGTATTCAGCGGTGGCGTGCAGATCGCGGCCTGATCCTCGGCTCCGCCACGGGCGCGCACATCAGCGTCACGCCAAGCGACGAACTGCAGATCACCCGGGGTAAGGAGCGGCTCCCGAGGATACGGATCGGTGAGGGGCGGGCGGACGCGGTGAGCCTGCTCCTCTACCACTACGACGATTTATCCGGACTTGTCATCCTTAATATGCGGGACGATGCTGTGCACCATCTCCCAGGGCCATGGCTGCCCGACGCGGCCAACCGTTTCGCGCGCCGGCAGGGGCTGAGGCTGGCCGTGCATGCGGTGTCGCGGGACGAGTACATCGCCCTGACCCTCAACTCCCGGGACGCGACACCCTGATCGTGTCGGCTAACCACGCTCGCATGCCCCCGGAGGCCGTCCACCGCGGCGTCCTCGGCCGCACCACCGGCTGCGTCGCTGCCGTCGGATCCCGGGGCTCGGGCTGCCTGGTGGGCTATCAGGGCGTGATCGAGGCGATGCCGAGCTGGTCGAACGCGGTGGCCACGCTCGGTCTGAGCCCGGCTGGGTCGTCGGCGGCCATCTCGCGTCCGGCGTTGTAACAGGCCAGCGCGATCTGCGGCGCCAGCGCGGCCGTTTCGGGCGACGCGCCCTGTTCGCGCAGGACCTCACCCAGCGTCTCGGCCAGGCGCCGCTGCTTGCGGGCCGCGCGGTCGCTGAGCTCGGGGTTGCCGGCGATCAGCCGTTCACGCCGGACATAGTGCTCAGCGTCCCGCGTCACCTCGGTGCAGATGGCCAGAGTGGTCTCACGCAGCAGAGCGAGCGCCTCGGGCAACGAGGGCGCCCCGTCGACGCGTAGCTCACGGTGCCGGCGGGCGACCTTGTCGATCCACTCCTGCTCGCTGGCGAAAACGACCTCCTGCTTGTCGCCGAAGTAGCGAAAGAACGTCGTACGCCCAGCTTCAGCCCGTTCCGCGATGTCCGCGACGGTCACGTCGGCGTAGCCGCGTTCGGCGAACAACTCGTAGGCGGCCGCGACGATCTCGTCACGAGCTCGCTGCCGCTTGCGTACGCGGAGGGGTGGTCGGGACACCAGCGCAGTCTATCGCTTTCCGAACGCGATCCATTATGGTACTCAGTACCAGTTGGTACGAAATTCCTCAAGAATGGGACGTACGAGATGCGAGCAGTGCGGATCACCGAGTTCGGCGGCCCGGAAGTAGTGGCCGTACACGAGGTGCCCGACCCCCAGCCCGCCCCCGGACAGACCCTCCTCCACGTGTCGCGATGTGGGGTGAACTTCGCCGACACCCTCCTGCGCGAGAACGCCTACCTCACCGCGGCCACGCTGCCGCTGGTGCCAGGGAGCGAAGTCGTCGGCCGGACCGAGGACGGCCGCCGGCTGGCCGCCATGATCGAGAGCGGTGGATACGCCGAGAAAGTCGTCCTACGGGAGGACGCCACCTTCCCCGTGCCCGACGGGGTCGACGACGTCGCCGCGGTCGCCCTGCTCATCCAGGGGCTGACCGCTTGGTGGCTGATCAACCACACGAGCCGTCTGCGATCCGGCGAGAGCGTGGTCGTGCACGCGGCGGCGGGCGGTGTCGGTTCGCTGGCCGTACAACTGGCCAAGCTGAGCGGCGCGGGCCGGGTCATCGCCACGGCCGGCACGCCGGAGAAGCGTGAACTGGCGCTGTCTCTCGGCGCGGACGCCGTCGTCGACCCCGCGGCCGAGGACCTCACCGCGGCCCTTTGCGCGGCGAATCACGGTGAGCAAGTCGACGTGGTCCTGGAGATGACCGGCGGCCCTGTCACCGGCCAGAGCATCGCCGCGCTGGCCCCCTTCGGCCGACTCGCCTACTACGGAATGGCCAGCCAGGTGGAACCCGAGAAGGTGGCGCCACGCGATCTCCAGCGCCGCTCCCTCACCGTCAGCGGCTTCTGGCTCATGAACGCCTTCGCCCAGCCGGTGACTCTCGCCAAGGCGTACGCGGAGTTGGCGGCACAGGTCGTCGCGGGCGAACTCCGCGTCATCAACGGTGGTGACCACCCGATGTCGGAGATCCGGCGCGTACACGAGGAACTCCGCAGCCGCCGTACGACCGGCAAACTGGTCATCGACCCCAGCCGGTAGCCCCGCGCCGGCCTGCCAAGCCGCATATGAGAGTCAGCACAGCAAGCGCTCCTCCATCCTCGGCCTCTGCCCCGGGGCGGTGGTGCATTCCGGAGGAGATCATGTTCGACACCCGGATCACTTCCCCCTGCCCGGGGAGCGGTGGGCCTGTTCAGGCCAGGAGCCCGGCGCAGACGAGGTCGTGCCGCGTCGGCAGGGCCCCTACGAACGCACGTCTGCCGGGGCGTTGGGAATGCCCAGTCTGGCCTGCGCGAACCATGCCGTTCGCACTTCGCGGTCACGATCCCCGCCTGCCGCTCCGCCGGTCGGATGACCACCCGGCCGACGACATGGGCGGCGAGCATGAGGACCGATGAGAGCTCTACCGTCCAGCCGACATCTGGGCGGCGGAAGTCACCCCCCAAGTGGCGATCAGTCGGTTAAGTGACGACCAGTCGGTTGGTGAACGGCGGGATAAGTCGGACCAGGCAGGGGCGATTCGGGTCGGTCGGCGGGGGAGCGTCAACGTCTCCGACGTAAATACGGCCCGCGCGACGAGGACAACCTGACCCGGCTGGCGTTATCCACAGCCGGGGGCGCTCGCCGCCAGCCACAAGGCGGAGGTCGTCCACCGCGACTTCAAGCCTCGACTTCAGCCGAGCAACGTGCTGATCGGACCGGTGGACGCTGAAACGTCGGGGGCCGGGTCGGGGCCGGATCGGGTCAGCGGTTGCGGGACCGTTGGCGGGCTGGGGCGATTGGGTCAGTGGACGATGGCCAGCATCACGTCGGACGCGGACGGTCGGTCGTCGGGGCTCTTGTGGAGGCAGGAGCCCGCGATGCCGCGGAGGGCGGGCGGTAACGGCGACAGGTCCGGATGGAAGGTGAGCACCCGGTTGAACACCGCGGGCACCGTGTCCTCCCCGAACGCCGGCCGCCCCGTCGCCGCGAACATCATCGTCACCGCCCAGCTGAACACGTCGGACGGCGGCCCCACCGGCGCCCCGGACAGCTGCTCAGGCGACATGTACGGCGGAGTGCCGACCATCTTGCCCGAGGTCACCGTCATCTGGTCGAGCGCCCGCGCGATCCCGAAGTCGATCACTCGCGGCCCGTCCGGTCCGATCAGCACGTTGCTCGGCTTGAAGTCGCGGTGGACGACCCCCGCCTTGTGGATGGCGGCGAGTGCCCCGGCTGTGGATAACGCCAGCCGCGTCAGGCTGTCCTCGTCGCGCGGGCCGTACTTGCGTACGAGATGCTCGAGCGACGGACCCTCGACGTATTCGCTGACGATGTAGGCGTGCTGACCCGTGATGCTGACGTCGAGCACCCGGGCCGTGGAGAACGTCGCCACCCGCCGCGCCGCGTCCACCTCCCTGGCGAACCTGGCCCGCGCCACGTCGTCCACAAGGTCGTGCAGAACCTTGACCGCGACCCGTACGCCGTTGGGCGCCATCGCCAGATAGACCGCGCCCTGCCCGCCCCGCCCGAGCGGCTGGAGCACCCGGTAGTGCCCGATCCACTCGGGCTCGTGCGGCCGGCGCTGCTGACTCGGAGCGGTGGTGCGCTGGCGCAGATCGAAGGGCGGGGGAGTGCTCCGGTGCTGGTGGGGAGGCTGGTAGGCAGGTCTGTTGAGGCGGGCCCGGACCATCCTGGGGACGAGGATGCCCGAGTGGATGACCCCGCCCAGCCAGCTGATCGCCAGCGCGACCGTGACCAACCCCGACAGTGGGTCCGGGAAATCGTCGTACTCCGCGTAGGTCACGGCCGCCAGCAAGAACGAGCCGATGCAGATGGCATAGAAACCAGCCGCGACGACCTGCCACGTGCTCCGCAACCAGTAGGCCGCGAACCCGATCGTGAACGGCGTCGCCAGCCCACACGTCAGCAGCGGCAGCACCGCCCACACGATGGCCGCCGCCCATGCTCCGCCGCTGGGACGGGGCGGCTGGCTGTACGACATGGCGGGAAGACTATCGCGCAGGACTTTCACATATCGGGTGTGGACACATCTTGTGGATAACCTCCGGTCAGCCTGTGGATAGCTGTGGAAAACTTGGGGACAATGGGCCTGGAGCGTTCACCTGCGCGGTCAAGTGCGACATGATGTTGATATGGCGCGGATACCGGGAGTCGGCCTCGCGAAGGGCCTATCGGTCACTCTTCGTCACATGCTGCGCAAATCCGTGACACAGCAGTATCCCGAGGTCAAGCCCGCCCTCCCATCGCGCAGCCGCGGCGTCATCGCCCTGGTCGAGGAGAACTGCACCTCCTGCATGCTCTGCGCGCGCGAGTGCCCCGACTGGTGCATCTACATCGACTCGCACAAGGAGACCCTCCCTGCCCCTGAGGGGGGACGTCCCCGGCAGCGGAACGTTCTCGACCGGTTCGCCATCGACTTCGCCCTGTGCATGTACTGCGGGATCTGCATCGAGGTGTGCCCGTTCGACGCGCTGTTCTGGTCGCCCGAGTTCGAGTACGCCGAGGGTGACATTCGGAACCTTCTACACGAGAAGGACCGGCTCGCGACCTGGGTCCCCACGGTGCTGCCTCCTCCTGCCCACGATCCTGGCGCGGAGCCGCCGAAGGAACTCACCGCCGCCCGCCGCCCGGCCCGCACTCCGTCCAGCGGCCGCCCCGGCGCCGCGGGATCGGCCGCGGACCGCACTGGCACAGCTTCTGACCCCGCCGCTGGCGCCGCATCCGAAGCGGCTTCTGGCTCTGCCTCCAGTGCCGACGCTTCCAGAGCCGACGCTTCCCGTACCGCCCCCGGGCCTGCCTCCAGTACTGCGTCCGAACCTGCCGCCGATACCGCCGCCGGCCCGGCTTCGAGCGCCGAATCCGGCCCGTCATCCACAGGCCGGCCATCTGCCGAAGACTTTTCCACAGGCTCGGGCCAACCGTCGTCGCCGCCCGGCCGCGGGGAGCAGACTTCTGGCACGAGCCGACGCGGGCGCAGGATGGCCGATCCTCGATCCATCCGCCCGCCCGGGCGGCTCGACCCTGAAAAGACAAGGGAGTCCGAGGAGGATTCGTGACCGAGGCGGTGCCCTCCTATCTGTCACCCACCGGGCAAGAGATCGTCTTCTTGCTGCTGGGTGCGGTGGCGGTCGGATCCGCGCTGCTCGTCGTCACGACCAGGCAACTGGTTCACGCCGCCCTCTGGCTGGTCGTCTCCTTCGGCGCCCTCGCCGGCGGCTACCTGGTGCTGACCGCCGAGTTCGTGGCCTGGGTCCAGGTGCTCATCTATGTGGGCGCGGTGGTGGTCCTGCTGCTGTTCGGCATCATGTTGACCCGTGCCCCGATCGGCCGCTCCGCCGATCTCGACAGCGGCAACCGGTGGGTGGCGGCCGTGGTGGCGGTGGCGACGGCGGCCGTCCTGGTCACGGTGGTGATCGACGGCTTCCGCACGGCGTACACACCGCTGAAACCCGGCGCCGGCGCGGCGAAGGAGCTGGGCGCCAGCGTGTTCAGCACGTGGGTGCTGCCTTTCGAGGCGCTCTCGGTGCTGCTGCTGGCCGCGCTGATCGGCGCCATCGTGCTGTCCCGCACGGACATACCCGGGGGTTCGCCACCTGAGCAGACCGGGGGTTCTTAGTGCACATCGTCTACCCGGCGGTCGTCTCCGCGCTTCTCTTCTCCGTCGGCGTCTACGGGGTGCTCGCCCGGCGCAACACGATCCTCGTGCTGATGTCGGTCGAGCTGATGCTCAACGCCGTCAACCTCAACCTGGTCGCGTTCGACGTGTGGCTGGGCGATCGGCTGCACAGCGGCCAGGTGCTCACGCTGTTCATCATCGTGATCGCCGCCGCCGAGGTCGGGCTGGGGCTCGCGATCGTACTGTCCCTCTACCGCAATCGCCGTACGGTCGACATCGACCAGCTCCGCGACCTGTCCGAACCCGGCACGCCGGACCCGGCGGACCCGGCGGGTAAGTCGGGCGATCAGGCAGACTCCGGCATGCCGGACGATCCCGCATATGCCAGCACGTCGGATGACCCGGCAGACGCGCCGACACGTCGGCTGGGCGAGCCCGCGGTGGCGGGAGACCCGGCCACGACAACAGAGTCTGCGGCGGCGGGGGACTCAGCCACGACGGCCGAGCCCGCCAAGCGAGGGGGCGCGCTGTGACTGTCTTCCCGCTCCTGGCCGTCATCCTGCCGTTCGTCGCGGCCTTCGCCGGCCTGCTGCTGTCGCGCCGGCCGCATCGGCGCCCGGAGCGCCCACCGGGTTCAGGGGGCTCAGCGGCCAACACGCGGGCGGCGTGGATCGCGGTGGTGCCCACGGCGGTCGCCGCGGTCCTGGCGCTCTGGCTGGCCTGGGCACCCGGCTTCGCCTTCCTCGAAGACGCGGCGCCGGGCCCGGCCGTCGGCCGCACCTACGGCACCATCGGCACCGGCGCCGTCCCGATCTCGCTGACCCTCCAGGCAGACGACCTGTCCGCCATCCTCGGCGTCCTGGTGACCCTCGTGGCGCTGGCCGTACAGGTCTATTCGGTCGGCTACCTCCACGACGACCCGCGCTACCCCTCCTACAGCGCCTTCATCAGCCTGTTCACCAGCGCGATGCTGCTGGTCGTCTACGCCGGCGACCTCCTCGTCCTCTACGTGGGCTGGGAGGTCATGGGCCTGTGCTCCTACCTGCTCATCGGTCACTGGTGGGAGGACAAGAGCAACTCGCGGGCGGCCATCAAGGCGTTCCTGGTCACCCGGCTCGGCGACGTCGGCTTCCTGTTCGGCATCTTCGTGCTCGGCGGCGCCGCGGGCAGCTTCCGGATATCGGAGGTGCTGGCGAAGGTGCCCGAGATGTCCACGGGCACGTTGGTGACCGCCACCATGCTGCTGCTGGCCGGGGTGGCGGGCAAGAGCGCGCAGGTTCCGCTGCACACCTGGCTGCCCGACGCGATGGCGGGCCCGACCCCCATCAGCGCGCTGATCCACGCCGCCACCATGGTGGCTGCCGGGATCTTCATCGTGGCGCGGCTCTTCCCCGCCTTCCAGGGCGCCCGTCCCACACTCGACGTGCTGGCCGTCATGGCCGCCCTCGGCATGCTGGGCGCCGCCCTGGCCGCGCTCGCCCAGGACGACCTGAAACGCGTGCTCGCCTACTCGACGATCAGCCAGCTCTCCTACATGGCCGGCGGGCTGGCGGCGGGCTCCGACAGCGCGGCGATCTTCCACCTCCTCACGCACGGCGCGTTCAAGGCGCTGCTGTTCCTGTGCGCCGGCGCGGTCATCCACCACGTCGGCTCCAACCTGATGAGCCAGATGGGCGGCCTGAGACGGGCGCTGCCGGTCACGTTCGTCACGATGACGATCGGGTTCGCCGCTCTCGCGGGGCTGCCTCCGGCCAGCGGCTTCTTCAGCAAGGACGAGCTCCTGCTGACCATGGACCGCGCGCTGTCGGGTGGCGGCCTGACGGATGCCGCCGCCCTGCTGCTGTACGGCTGCGCGCTCGCGACCGTCGCCGTCACCGGGGCGTACGCGACCAGAGCCTGGCTGCGCACCTTCTTCGGCGAGGCGAGAGTCGTGGCGCTCCCCGAGCCCGAGCCCGGCACGGCCCACGTGATCGACATCCGCGAGGCGCCACGGACGATGCTCGTGCCCATCGTGCTCCTGTCGGTGCCCGCCGCGCTCCTCGGGTTCGCCGGCGGACTCCACGTGGAGCTCGGGGTGGCGGCCATCAGCGTCGTGCTCGCACTGCTCGGTGCCGGGGTGGTGTACGCGTTCTGGCGCAGTGACCCCCTCGCCGACCCGGCCCGCCTGCTCGGCCCCCTGCGCGTGCCGTGCGAGCGGGCGTTCTACGTGGACGGCGTCTACGCCGCCCTGTTCGTCCGGCCTGTCCTGGCGCTGGCCAGGCTCGTGGTCAGGACGGACGACGTGGTCGTGGACGGGGCGGTACGCGGCTCGGGGCGGTCCGCGCAAGGGCTGTCCGGGCTGCTGCGGCTCGCCCAGAACGGCAACGTCCAGCTCTATGTGAGCGGCGTGCTCGTCGGCGTCCTCCTGATCGTGGTGGGGGCGGTGGTGTTGACGTGACCCGCTCGCGTGCCCTCGCGATGAGGGCGGCTCGCTGGCTTCCTGCGGCGGTGCTGGTGGTGGTGTTCACATGATGAGCTGGCTTCCTGTGGCGCTGCTGGCGGTGCCCCTGATCGGCGCGTTGCTGCTGCTGGTGGCGCCCACCGTGGTGCGCCCCTGGCTGCGGGTCTATGGGCTGGTCGTGTCGGGCGTCGCGCTGGTTCTGGCCGTGGTGATGGTGGCGACGTTCGACTACGGGCAGGCGGCGCGGCCGCAGTTCGCTGTCGACCGCGAGTGGATCCCCGGGCTGGGGCTCCACTTCCACCTGGCCGTCGACGGCATCTCGCTGCCGCTGATCGCGCTGACCGCCCTTCTGACGTTCCTCTGCTTCGTCTACCTGAGCTGGGGGGACGCACGCGGCCCCGGCCAGCTGCTGCGACCGAGAGCGGGGGGCGCGCGGCCGCGGGCGCTGGTGTTCACGCTGCTCGTGCTCGAAGTCGGCATGGTCGGTACGTTCCTCGCGCTCGACCTGCTGCTGTTCTTCGTGTTCTTCGAGATCGTGCTGATCCCGATGTACTTCCTGATCGCCATCTGGGGCGGCAAGGGCCGGCGGGGCGCGTCGATCAAGTTCATCCTCTACACGCTCCTCGGCTCGGTCGTGATGCTGCTCGGCCTGCTGCTCGTCTGGGCACGTACCGGCACGCTCGACATCGTCGCCCTCGGCCAGGCACACGGCGCGGGCATGCCCAGGGCCGTACAGATCCTCGCGTTCGTGGCGATCGGCGTCGGGCTGGCCGTCAAGACGCCCATGTGGCCGCTGCACACCTGGCTCCCCGACGCGCACACCGAGGCGCCCACCGTCGGCTCGGTGCTGCTGGCCGGCGTGCTCCTGAAGATGGGCACGTACGGCTTCGCCAGGATCGCCATCCCCGTCCTGCCAGAAGGGGCGGCGGCGGTGGCGCCGTGGCTGGGGGCGTTCGCCGTGGTCGGCATCGTCTACGGCGCCCTGGCCTGCCTCGCGCAGCGCGATCTCAAGCGCATGATCGCCTACTCCTCCGTGGGCCACATGGGCTTCGTCCTGCTGGGCTTCGCCACGCTGACCACCGTGGGCATCAACGGCGCCCTGTTCGCGAACGTCGCCCACGGCCTCATCACCGGCCTGCTGTTCTTCCTCGCCGGCGCGATCAAGGAGCGCTACGGCACGGCCGACATGCGTGCCCTCGGCGGCGGCATGCTGGCCACGCTGCCCCACCTGGGGTCGGTGCTGACCTTCGCGGCCATCGCCTCGCTCGGGGTGCCGGGGCTGGCCGGGTTCTGGGGGGAGATGCTGTCCCTCTTCGGCGCCTTCCAGCCGGCGGCCGGGCTGCCTCGGGGGCTGTTCCTGACGTTCATGGTGATCGGCGGGCTGGGCGCGGTGCTGACGGCGGCGTACTTCCTCGTCATGCTGTCCCGCGTGACACACGGCCGCCCCGAACGCGCCCGGGCGGTCCCGGCCATCGCCGGCTCGGGCGCTTCTGGCGTAGGCGATTGGCCGCCCGGCGGGTCCGCGTTGCCGGGCAGTGAGTGGTCTGGGTGGGCGGGCGAGTCGCCGGACATCGAGCAGGCTGGGTGGGCGGACGAGCCGCCGGACAGCGAGGGTGCCGCAGGGGCGGCGGATCCGACCGCGGGTAAGGGCGAGGGCGGTGCAGGCGGGCGGGTGCTACGGGACATCCAGGGGTACGAGTTCGCCGCCTGGGTGCCGTTGATCGTACTGATTCTGCTGTTCGGGCTCTGGCCGAAACTGCTCCTCTCGCTCACCACACCTGCCGTACAGACCCTGCTGGGGGCCCTGTCATGATCCAGCAGATCGACTACTCCGTCATCGCGGTGCCCCTGGTCCTCGCGCTGGTGGCCGGGCTCGTGCTGATGCTCGACGCGTTCCTCCCCAGCGGGGGACGTACCAGGACCGGGCTCGGTCTGGTCAGTCTCGCGGGCGTCGTCGTCGGTCTGGGGTTCGTCGTGGCGCAGGCCGTACGCGGTGACGGAGCGCGGGCGACCTTCTGCGTTCCCGAAAGCCTCGCCACCGCGGCGGGCCCCGGAGGCGAGCCGGCGTGCTCGTTCGTGGTCGACCGGTTCACGTTGATCTTCGCCGGGCTGGTGCTGGTCGCGGGCGTCGTGGTCGTGCTGATGTCGATGACCCAGCTGGCCATGGGCGGCATTCCGGCAGGTGAGTGGTATTTCCTCCTGCTCTGTACGCTGGTCGGCGCGGTCACCCTGCCTGCCTCGCGTGACCTGATCATGCTGGTGGTGGCCCTGGAGCTGGTCTCGCTGCCGGTCTTCGCCCTCACCGCGCTCAAACGCTACGACGGGCGCTCCTCCGAG
This sequence comes from Nonomuraea aurantiaca, assembly GCF_020215705.1. Classification (GTDB taxonomy): domain Bacteria; phylum Actinomycetota; class Actinomycetes; order Streptosporangiales; family Streptosporangiaceae; genus Nonomuraea; species Nonomuraea aurantiaca. The sequence goes on from NZ_JAIWNB010000045.1 coordinate 11,538, forward strand.
GCGGCGGTCAAGCTCTTCCTGGTCTCGGTCGTGTCGACGGCCGTGATGCTGTTCGGGGTCTCGCTGCTGTACGGGATCGCGGGGACGGTCTACCTCTCACGTCTCGCCGCAGTGTTCAGTGGGAAGGCCCCCGCGCCGGGGGTTGGGGCGCCGGAGACATACTCGTCGCTGCTGGCGGCCGGTCCCGGGCTACCCGGGGTGGTGACGGTCGGGCTGGTGCTCGTCGTGGCGGGTTTCGCGTTCAAGATCGCTGTGGTGCCGTTCCACGCCTGGGCGGCGGACGTCTACCAGGGCGCGCCGATTCCGGTCGCCGCGCTGCTCTCGGTGATCTCGAAGGCGGCCGGGTTCGCGGGCCTGATCCTCGTTCTGGTCACGGCGTTGCCCGGCCAGGCGCCGACGTGGGCACCCATCATCGCGGTCGTCGCGGCGCTCACCATGACGGTCGGCAACCTCCTGGCCATGCGCCAACGCGCCGCCGTACGCCTGCTGGCCTGGTCCTCGGTCGCCCAGTCGGGCTACATCCTGGCCCCGCTCGCGGTGACGGCCCAGACCGGGGCGATGGCCGCCGCCCCCGGCATTACCGTCGGTGCGGGTGCGGCCAGTGCCGCGGGGGACGTCGCCGGCGCGGTCGGGGCCTCCGTGGCGTACCTCGTCATCTACGCGGCCATGAATCTGGGTGCCTTCGCGGTCGTCATGCTGATGTCGCGGACGACCGCGCGCAACGAGCTGGACGACTACCGCGGTCTCGCCTTCCGCAGCCCGGTGGCCGCGGTCGCGCTGGCGTTCTGCCTGATCTGCCTGGCCGGTCTGCCGCCGGGGCTGGCGGGGCTGTTCGCCAAGGTGGTGGTGTTCCGGGAGATCGTCGAGGGTGGAGCCGGGTGGCTCGCGGTGGTCATGGCCGTCAACACCGTGATCGGTCTGTACTACTACGTGGTCTGGACGGCCAGGTTGTTCACCCCGGCCGAACCCGTGCCCGCCGGTGTCCGCCGGGCGCTTCCCGCCGCCTGGGTAGCCGTCGGGATCGCTGTGGTGGTGGCGCTGCTGTTCTCGGTCGCACCGCAGCTGGTGCTGGGGATGACGTCGCTGTCCGCCTCCGGGTGAGTCGGCGAGTTGGGGGGCATTCGCCTCCGGATGGTCCAGCGGATGGGGCACAACCGCCTCCGGGCGGACGCATCCTCCTCCAGGTGGGCCAGCGGATGGGCTGCGGTTCCGACGCTCTGAGCAGGTGGTTCGGTAGCGCTGTGCCCTCGGGCGGCCACCACGGGGAACGATGAGTCGGGGGATCGTCGTTGGACGAGGTGAACCCACACCGCGAAGGGGGGAACCTTGCACCACAACGGTCTGCGCACCGCCATTCTGCTGGGCGGCCTATCTGCGTTGATACTCGCGGTGGGCGGGTGGCTGGGCGGAGGCACCGGGCTGCAGGTCGCGTTCGTGCTCGCCATGGCGAGCAGCGGTGTCGCCTACTTCTTCTCCGACCGGATCGCCCTGTCGGCGATGCGGGCGCGGCAGGTCAGCGAGGTCGAGCAGCCCATGCTCTACCGGATCGTACGGGAGCTCTCCAACGAAGCCCGGCAGCCGATGCCGCGCCTGTACATCTCGCCCACTGTGCAACCGAACGCCTTCGCGACCGGTCGGAGTCCGCGCCAGGCGGCGGTCTGCGTGACGTACGGGCTCACGCAGCTGCTCAACCCGGACGAGGTGCGCGGAGTCATCGGGCACGAGCTGTCCCATGTCTACAACCGAGACATTCTGGTCTCGTCGGTAGCCGGCGCGCTGGCCACGATGATCACTTGGCTCAGCTACGTGGCCGTGTTCTTCGGCGGGTCCGATGACGATGAGGGGCCCGGGTTCGTGGGGGCGCTGCTCATGATGGTTCTCGGACCGGTGGCGGCGGGGATGGTGCAGATGGCGATCTCCAGGACGCGGGAGTTCCAGGCGGACGAGTCCGGCGCTCGGCTCACAGGCGATCCGCTGGCGCTGGCGTCGGCGCTGCGCAAGATCGAGATGGGCGCTCGCCGGCTGCCGCTGCCGGAGAACAGCCGCCTCACCTCGGCTTCCCACATGATGATCGCCAACCCGTTCAGCGGGTACGGGTTCGGGCGGCTGTTCTCCACCCACCCGCCCACCGCCGAGCGGGTCGCCCGGTTGGAGCGCATGGCAGGCTACCGCCGCTAGTCCGTCACGTCAGGCTCGAACAGCCCGGCTCGGGCAGTGACGTCAAGCAGTCGAATGGATCTTGCGTACGATGGCGGCAAGGTCCTCGGGGAAGTAGACCTCGTCGGTGGCCTCCAGCTCCTCGGGGCTCCACCACCGGTGACCCAGCGTGGTGGCCTTCTCGATCTCCTCCATGTGCTCGTACGAGATGTCCGTGCCCTCGGCCACCCGGACCGCGAAGAACGTCTGATCCTGGGTGACGGCGTACTCGGCGAAGAAGAACTTGATCGTGCTTGTCCCGTACGGCCCGGTGAGCTGGTCAGCGTCGATCCGGATCCCGGCCTCCTCGTACAGCTCGCGCGCGGCGGCCTCCTGAAGTGTCTCCCCGTCCTCGGCGGCACCGCCGATGGTGAACCAGAACGGCTCGTCAGGCCGGGCGGGATCGAACCCGTGGAGCAGGAGCACCCTGCCCTGTTCGTCGATGGGCAGGGCACGGGCGGTGAAACGGCGCAGGGGGATTTTCGTCACGATAGTTGAGCTTATGCGCCGCACCGCTGCGGATGATCGCCGCGCACCTGCGCTCCTCCAAGACCAGCACCTCCGGCGGTGATGTCGTGGACAAGACGGTTTACCGTGGCAGATGCCCCGATGGCGTGGCCGCGCGCAGGACAGCGGCGGCCAGACGGTGGTTCTCCCGGGCGCCGCCGCCACCACCGAAGGAGAAGCGGCGACGGGTGTAGCTGTAGGCGATGCCGCTGCGGGGGTCCGCGAACGCCTGTGCGCCCACCGCGCCGCTGTGGCCGAAGGCGTCGGCACCGAGAAACGGGTACCGAATGTGCTGGGCCTCGAAACCGAGCAGGAAGTGATCGCGCTCGCCTGTCACCAGGTCGATGCCCCGGGAATGGAGCTTGGTGAACTCGGCCAGGATGTCGGCCCGCAGCAGCGGCCCTCGGCCTTCCACATCGCTGATGATTGCGGCGTACATCTTCGCCAGGCCACGTGCGTTCCCCACGCTGCCCGACGAAGTGGGACCCAAGGCCCGTACGGACCTAGTATTGGCGAACTCCACCAGGTCAGTAGGCGAAGCGGCGTTGAGGTTGAAGGCGACGCCGGTCAGACTGTCCGGCGCCGGGGCGCCGGCCTGGAGTTCGGCCTGCTGGACGGGGGTGGCCCGCACGGGCAGCACCGAGACGTAGCGAGGCTCGAGTTCTTCGGGCAGCCCGAGGTGGAAGTCCAGACCGTACGGAACTCGCACGCGCTGCCGGTACAGCTCCTGGATCGACTGGCCGGTGACGCGGCGCACCACCTCCCCAGCGAGCGCCCCGATGACGAAGGCGTGATAGCCGTACGCGGTTCCCGGCCGCCAGTACGGCCGCTGGCCGGCGAGGCGCTCGGCGAGCACGCGGTCGTCGGCCAGCTCTCCCGTGCTGAACCCGCCGTCCACTCCGATCAGACCGGCGCTGTGCGCCAGCAGTTCCCGCAGGGTGAGCGCGTGCTTGCCTTCTGCGGCGAACTCCGGCCAGTAGTCGGCGACGGCGCGGTCGAGATCCAGGACGCCGTCCTGCACCAGCAGCGCCACCACCAGGTATGCCGCGCCCTTTCCCGATGAGTACAGCCCGTGTAGCGAGTCGCCGGTGACGCCGTCGCCCGCCCACAGATCCACCACCTGCCGCCCGTCCGCGAACACGGCGAGCTGGGCGCCAGGCTCGGCCTCCTCGGCGGTGATCGCCGCGAACTCCTCCCGTACTTTCTCGAACCCGTGGGCGACAGCGCCCTGAATATCGGTGATCATGTGCGATACGTCCTCTTTTGCTGATCGATCAAGCCGCCGTCTTCGCGGGGCGCATAGCTCATGCCGCGGTGTCCAGGCTTACGGCGCGGAGGTGCGGGCGAATGCCAGCAGAGTGGACTCGTGCCCGCCGTGCAGGGTGCCGGTGGAGGTGAAGCCGCTGTAGACCTTGTCGGCGAGCAGGCCCATGGCTACATACCGGCGTCGGCCAGCATCGCCTCCGCATGGTCAGGGCGCACCTTGAAGCGGGTCAGTTCGACGGTTGTGCTCATGGGTTCCTCCTCGATCGCAGTACGGTGAAGACGATATAGTCACCCAGATATATAGTCAATATAGGTGACTATAAGATCAGGTTACTAAGGGAGGTCCGTCATGAGGCGTAGCGAGCGAAAGCGGTCGAATCCTGATTTGGGGGTGCTCGCCAGCCGCCTCCTGTTCGCCGTGCAGGAGGAACTGTTCGAAACCCTCGCCGAGCAGGGACATCCCGGCCTGCGACCGCAGCATGGGGCGGTCCTGGCCTACCTGGATGCCGAGGGCAGCCGTGCCACCGATCTGGCCCGCTCGTCGGGGCAACACAAGCAGGTCGTCGGCAAGCTGATCGACGAGCTGGAGGCCCTTGGCTACCTCGAACGCCGCCCCGACCCCAGCGACCGCCGCGCCAAGCTCATCGTGCCCACAGCGCACGGGCTGGACCAGATGAGCCGCTCGGACGCCATCCTGGCCGCGATCGAGCACCGGCACAGCCACGCCCTAGGCGCCGACGTGTACGCCGAGTTCGAGCGCGTCCTGCGCGAGATAACGAGACGGCAGCGCGCCTGGCGGGCGAGCCCGCCGTCCGAGCCGGCGGGCGAGGGCACCGATGTGTGAGCCCCATCAACCAGGGCGATCGGCGATTCCTCGCATTTGGTGACCTTGCCCATCCCGATTTTGTCGGCCCCGTCCGCCATGATCGGCACACACTTTCAGTACGTCCTTCCAAGGGGTGCCATGTCTGTCAATGGGCGTGACGGCTGGTCCGGCCTCGGCTGGGATGACTGGACCGACCTCGATCTGATCCGTGCACGGCTCGACGCAGGCGCGGACCCTAACTCGGGTGTGCTCTTCCACGTACGACCGTTACACGCCGCAGCCGAGATCGGCTCACCAGAAGTCGTCACGGAGCTGGCCCGGCGAGTGGACGATGTCGACGCTCAGGGTGAGGGCCGTACCGCGCTCTGGCAAGCCGTCTTCGCCAACCGCCCCGACAACGCCCGCGCACTGGTCGACGCAGGAGCCGACCCGTGGCGGCCAATGATGGGTGGCTGGTCACCCGGACGGCTCAGCCTGGCCGGACTCACCCCAAATCTGTTTCCTGTGCCGCCCGGTCAGGCGGGTCTGTTCACAGCGGAGATCGAGGCGGGGGCGGAGGCCAGGCGGTTGATCGCAGCATTGGGCACGCTGTACGTGGAGGGCCCCGGGCTGGCCTGCGTGGCCGGCATCGCCGCGGCTGAAGCGGCAAGGCGGCTGTCGGCCACACCGGTCGAGGAGTCAGAACTCGATGAGCTTGGATACGACGACGATGACGAAAGCATCCTCACGGTCGGCATCACGGATGTGCCCGGCGGATGTGTCGTCAGCCAGCCCTGGGGCTACGGGCCGCAGATGCCCCGGGTCATGGAGCTGCTGTCAGCGGGCACCGTCTGCTAGGGGCTCTACGCCAACCCGAAGAGCGGCAACCAGGGAAGCATCGTACGTGACGGTGTCGTCGAAGGCGGAGACCTGCACCCAGGCGGCGGGGACCCGTCGCCCGACGACTCGGCCGGCGACATCCTGGCCTCGTTCCTCTACCGGTACAACGCCGTGGCCTACTGCTGTGCCTATGCAGGACTCAGGCTGACCAACGCCGCAGCCGTCAACGGCTCGCCCGACATGTGGGTACGGCTGCCGGACGGCGACTATTGGCACTGACGGCCCGCGCGGCCGGCGTTCTTGCCCCGGGTCGGTCGGCATCGCCTGCGGCACTATTTCGCCACGCTCCCGATCCACAAGGCGCCTGGGTGGCTCTCGGCGCTCCATGCCGATGGTCACGCTCAACGCGCATGTAGGGGAGTGGCCCGAGGCACAGGAGAAAACGTTGTCCTCGTGGACAGCGCGCTCGGCCGTGTGCCCCGGATATGCCCTCCGCGATCTTCCCAGCGATGAAACACCAACTCAGAGCGGGGGTTCCTGCCGCTGCTAGCGGTAGTTCACGAACTGCAGGGCGATGTCCAGGTCCTTGCCCTTGAGCAGGGACATGACCTCCTGGAGGTCGTCCTTCTTCTTCGAGCTGACCCGCAGTTCTTCACCCTGAATCTGGGCCTTGACGCCCTTGGGTCCCTCGTCGCGGATCAGCTTGGAGATCTTCTTGGCGTTCTCCTGGTCGATGCCCTCCTTGAGCGAGACCAGCATGCGATATTCCTTGCCGGACAGCTTGGGCTCGTCCGCGTCGATGATCTTCAGGGAGAGGCCTCGCTTGACCACCTTCTCCTTGAACACGTCGAGCGCGGCCCCGGCCCGCTCCTCGCTGTTGGCCTTGATCTCGATACTCTGCCCGGTCCAGCTGATGCTGGCCCCGGTGCCCTTGAAGTCGAAGCGGTGTCCGATCTCCTTGACCGTCTGGTTCAGCGCGTTGTCGACCTCCTGGCGGTCGATCTTGCTGACGATGTCGAAAGATGAATCGGCCAAAACGCACATCCTCTCGCTGCGTAAGCATTAGGCGGTATCCGGTTCCAGTTCTTGCGGACCTCGAAACGCGCCCCTGCGAACGCGGACCCCAGCGTACGAGCCTAGCCAGCATCGGCGCGTCGTGCAGGGCGCCGGGCCTTGATCCCCGCGCCACACCGAAGGATCGCTGGCGCCACCTCCCCGTTAAGGCACTTTTCGATTGAGTTGGTGGAGATCATGCGGATGGCCGAGACCACCTCCAACCAGATGAGCCGCAGCGCAACCCGGGTCAGGCCGGGGCCCTCCACCTCTTGTCCATCGTGCCGGATACCGGCTGCGTGGCCCTGATGCTCAGCTTGATCGTCAGTCAACGGTCTTGGACGGTTCCCTGGGGGACGCGGAGCACGCATCGCGCACCTTCTCGGCGCATGTTTTCCCAGTTAAAGACCATCATCTCGGGCCGAACGCCTGCTCGTCTTCGAAGTAGGCCAGAGCAGGACCTCGCTCGGCGACTTCCTCGGCGTCCCCGTGCCAGGCAAGCCGTCCCCGCAGGCCAAGGACACGGGCCTGCTAAAGGGGACGGTCCGGTCGATGGTGGGGCGAATGCTGTTTCGGCGGAGCAGGTAGGCGGGATCCGGCGTGGGACAAACCGGTGTCACGTGTACCGCGGAAGTCCGCTATTCTTCTGTCTGTCGCCGCGAGAGCGGATGGCGCGGCAGGTTGCCCGAGTGGCCAAAGGGAGCGGTCTGTAAAACCGTCGGCTCAGCCTACGCAAGTTCGAACCTTGCACCTGCCACCAGCAGTAACAGCAGATCAGAGGCCCTTCGGGGCCTCTTCTGCGTTTCAGGGGTGTGCAGCCGGATGCCGCCGTGAGCGGGCGGTTGTCGCTGGTCCACCAATATGCGTGCAATGATCTTGAGTGCGTCCCCGCAGGTCGGCGGCCCGATTCGGCCAATACGCGGCCAAGAGAAAGAGCCCCGGTGGTGGGCCGGGGCTCTGGGTGTGGTGAGTACTCGGTCATGCGGCGAGGGCGTCGCCGATCCGCTTGTTGGCGATCTCCTGCTGGCCGTCGATGCACTTGGCGTAGACACGCAGGAGGACGTCCACGCCATGCCCCGCACGCTCGGCCACATCCGGTGCCGGGACGCCCGCATTGAGCCACAGGGACACGGCCGCGTGCCGCAGGTCGTACGGCCGCTTGGCGAGCGGTGAGGCCACCTGAGCCGGGGTGAAGGCCAGGAGCCGAGCCTGTTGCCATACCTCGGTGTAGGCCGTCGAGGCGACCACGCCGTCACGCTCGCTCCGGAAGAGCCGGCCGTCCTTGGCTGTGCCGAACTCTTCGATGTGCTGGCGGAGGATCTTCACCAGGTCCGGCGGGATGGGCACCACTCGGACGTCGGCGCGGCCCCGGTGCTTGAGACCGCGTTCCTCGTGGGCGTCTCCGCTGTCGGTCCAGTGGGTGTTGACCTCGGGACGGGACACGTCGATCGTGAGCCGTCCCCAGCCGGACGCGGATAGATGGCAGTCCTGGACACGGAGACCGACAGCTTCGGCCGGACGTAGCGCGGCGTAGTACATGCAGGCGAACAGGGCCATGAGTCGCCGGCCACGTCCGCGCCGACCGACGTAGGTCACCGCGGTCAGCAGCTCTTGCGCCTGCCGAGGGTTCACCGCGACGCGCGGGTCCACAGTGTCCGTCGTCTTGGGCGGCTTCCATCTCACCTTGTGCAGAGGGTTGGACGGAAGCTCGTCCAGCTCCACGGCGTACTCCGGTAAGGCATGGAAGACGGCCCGCTTGCGGGCGATCGTGGTGGGCGCGGCAGCCTTGCCGTCCAGGCACAGGGCCAAGGCGTCCAGCGCCAGCCGGATTGTCTTGGTCTCTTCCAGACTGCTCAGGCCGAGCGAGGCCGCCTCCAGCCATGCGACCGTGCTGACGTGCTCTGGCGGCGTCTTCGGCCTCTTGCCCTCAGGGAGGAGGACGTACTTGCGCAGGGCCGTGCGAAGAGCGCGACCATCGGGACGGCCCGCCCGTTCCTTGGTCAGCGCCGGTAGGACCGTCGCCAGGGCGTCGGAGATGCTGTCTCGGCTCTTCGCCGCCGCGTGCGGCCACTTCATCTCTATGAACGCCCTGGCGAACTCCAGGACGGTCCTGGAGTCCTTGGCCTTCAGCATGGACGCCGGCAGCCCCGTTTCCACGTCGAATGCCTCACCGCGTTTGGCGGCCTGTCGAAGGTCGGACAGGAAGCTCTCGGCCAGGGCTTTGGTGCGGTATGTCTTGGACGAGCGCTTACGGGCGACCGACCAGCGGACGACGTAGGAGGGCGTCTTGCTGGACTTGTTGCGGCTGATCTCGAAGAACTTCACGTCGTACGAGGTCGTCATGCGGCGCTCCTGAGAGATTTGAGCCAGGCGTCGAGGTCGCTGCGGTAGATGCGGAGTTCGCCGTTGGGCAGGCGGATGCCAGGCGGGGCCTTGCCGGTCTCGCGCCAGCGGTAGAAGGTGCGGCGGGAGACGCCGCCGAGCTCGTCGAGGACTTGGGCGACGGTGAGGAGTTCGTCTCTCTTCACGCCGCCACCTCCTCAGTTGCCGGAAGAGCTTGTCCGACAGCTTGGGCTTGGAGACGTGCCATGTGGGTTCGCCAGCGTTGGCGTTCGGCCACCGAGCGCAGGAGGCGTGTGGCGAGCGGCGATACGTTGGCGTCGCCGGCCGGGACAGGTTTCCAGATGTAGCGGTGCGGGTCGGGTGTCTCGTTGGGCTGGCCGAGGGCTTCCAGGACCCACGTGCGACGGTCATGCTTGTGTTCGGCGAGGGTCTTGTTGGACCACTTGCGGGAGACCAGGACGCGACGGCCCGCGTAGCCGAGGTGGTCGGGCTTGTGGGCCTTGCTCCGGCACGCTCCCGGGGTCATCCCCGGCTTGGCGTCCTTGGGCTGTACTCCGTAGCGCAGCCAGTTCGGGCACCTCGGAGAGCAGGGTTCGTACCGCAGGGCTTCGATCATGCGGGCGGCGTGCTCCCGCCGGGCCGGGTTGTCGGTGTCGAGGCTGTCGCCGAGGCTCTTGGTGGGGTACTTGGACAGGTAACGGATGCACTGGTCGGCGTCCGGGGTGCCGGCGAGGACGCCTTTGACGTCGATCTGGTCGCCGAAGCGGATCACGTGCTGGGGTTCGGCGTCCTGGTCGGTGTCGAGCTGGTCGAGTGCTTCGTCCCAGGTGGGCAGGACCTCGCCCGTGTCAGGGTCGAGGTAGCCGGCCCCGTCCTGCCAGACCGGCTGATGCTCGCCGTCGAAGCGCACCACGTCGGCCGTTGGCCACCACACCTGGTGATAGGTCGCGGCGGCGATCTGCTTGACCTCCGCTCGGGGCAGGGTGCCGCGGATGGCCATGTGCAGGTGCGGCGCGAGCCGCTTCTGTGGCTCCACGGTGGCGAAGTACTGCACGTCATAGCCCGCCACTCGGCGAAGGTTCTGCACGAACCGGTCCACGAGCTTGGAGAAATGCAGCGCGTCCCGAGCAGCCCGCGCGTAGTCGTAACTCTCCGGATCCACCGGTACGCCGTCGCGGACCTTGCCGTAGGACGGGAGGGTGAGCGTGACGAACAGCGAGGGCCGGTAGACCTTGCCGTCCGAGCTGGTGAACGTCCGCCCGAGCGTGGTCGGCGCCATTCTGCGCTTGGGCAGGTTCGGGGCGTCCTGCCGCCGCCTGGTCGAACGGGTGCGCTTGGGGACGGTTCGGCCGAGGACGTTGCCGCGCATGCCCGCCTCGTTGATCTCGGCGTCAACGCCCTCGATGGCAGCGTCCCAGTCGGAGGTGTCCTCACCTGACGCGGCGGCCTGGTCGCGGCGGGCCTGGAGGTCAGCGCGGAACTCGACCAGCCACCGCTGATCGTCGGTCGGCTCGTCCGGGGTGATGGCCGGCTCCTGGTCGAGGTGCCAGCCCTCGCGGCACTGTGCCCGCCGCAGCTGCCGGTTCCGCTTGGCACACGGCGGACACTTGGCCTCCAGCGTCGCCCCGCAGGGGACGTCCACGATCTCCCAGCGACCGGTGTGGACATCGAGCCGCTTGAGCGGGACGGGCCGGATGCAGACGCCGTACTGCTTGGCGACCTCCACCGCCACCTCACGGGCCAGCGGCATCGCCTGTCGAACAGCGCGAGGCAGTTCAGCCATGGACACCTCCCTCGTCCTCGGCCCGGTCTGCGCAGAGCCGAAACAGGCCGTTGTACGGGTGCTTGAGCGTGCGGGGATGAAGCAGCGCGAAGACGCGCAGCCGGGGCACGTCGCGGAAGGTGAGCAGGACCATGAGGCGTCGGCCCGCGACGAGTTCAAGTTCTTCAGCCGTGCCGTGGAAACAGACCTTCATCAGGCAGCGTCCCTTCCGGCGGTGGTGAAGGTGGCGGCCATGTCGCGGATGTCGGTATCGGAGACGTAGGCCGCGCGGACCCGGACCGGGTCGGGCGAGGTCTCCAGCCGGACGTAACCGACGCCGGCGCCCCGCTCCGGGACAGGTGAGATGTGGTCTGCTAGAGCGCCACGGTCGCGGGCGCCGTCGCCGAGGACCATGTCCACCTGCTCGGACTCGTCCAGTCGGAGGGCGATCTTGTCGGGGAACAGGTTGCGGATGTTCATGACCTCCTTGCGCGGGTCCTGGAGGGCGGCCATGACCCCCATGCCGACCGCGCGGCCCTGGGTGGTGAGCGTGGCCAGGGCAGCGGAGATGCGCTGCTTGAGCTGCCGGTCAGCCTGGTAGGCGGTCAGGAAGGCCACCTCGTCGACGACCACCAGGACGAACGGATCGTCCGCGGTCGGCGTGTGGGAGCGCAGAACGCCGGCGAACCGGGCGGCGCGCTCCTGCATGACCGTGACGGCCTGGTCGAGCAGGTCGGCGCACGCTTCCGGAGTGGCGGCGTACCGGTCACCGAACAGGGCCCGTCCGTACGACAGCTCCATCAGCTTGGGGTCGAGCGCCCAAATCTCGACCAGTCCCGCCCGGACGGCAGGGAGGAGCCCGCGGATGGTGGACCAGATGATCGAGCCTTTGCCGGCACCGGTGGCGCCCGCGACCAGGACGTGAGTGCCGTGCACCTTGAGCCACCACGGCCGCCCGTCCTCCTGCTTGCCGATCTCGACCGGCCCCACGGTCGGGGCGTCGGGCAGTGGCAGAGCATCGAGCGGCACGGCCAGCGGGTCGGTACGCGGGAAGGTGAGCTGGAGCCGCCCACCCCGGGTGACCGCCACGCGGCAGGAGGCCGCGCCGAAGCCCTGCGCGAGATGGTCGAGGCGGTCGGCCCAGTCCTTGACCGACTGGCCCTTGAGCATGCGCACGGTGACGAGGTCGGCCCACGCGGTGCAGGTGACCTTGCCGAGCTGGGGCAGGTAGTCACGGCCCCACAAGTGCCGGCCGAGCCCCGAGACGACCATGACCGATTGCCAGTGCCGCCGGTACACCCAGACGAGCCGCCACCAGGCCAGCATCCGCAGCCCGACCAGGCGAACGAAGCCGTGCCGGTCGGTGAGGGCCCAGGTAAGCATCCCCGTAGGGAAGGGGACGAGGAGAAGCAGCGCAGTTCGCCACCCGTACGCCAGCGTGAGAGCGACGGGCGTCAGGGCGATGAGCAGGGCGACGGGGTGCCGCCAGAGCAGCCGTACGCATCCGGCGAGGATGCGCCAGGCGAAGATGATCAGGGTCAGGATGGCGGGAGTCTGGACGACGGCCGGGCGGAAGACGATGGCCGTGTCGGGCGTGGTGGTGACGAGGTTGCGCGCCTCGTCGCCAGGCAGCCGCTTGAACATAAGCTTGGAGCCTCTCGTGATGTGGAGTCAGGGGAGAACCGAGGGGCCGCCGGAAGTTGGCGCTTCTGGCGGCCCCGCCTTACGTGTCAGGCCGCCGTCTGGTCGGTGGCCTTGCCGGTGGCCGACTGCCGGGTGTGCAGGCGCTCGCAGTCGGCCAGGTACTGAGCGGCGGCGGCGTAGATGTCGCGCGCCAGGGCCAGGTCAGCGACGGTCACCGACCCGCCGCCCGTGGTGGAGATGGAGACGTTCGCCTCCGAGGTGCTGACGGCCAGGTACGGGCGGCGCTCGTCGATCACACCGGCGCGAGTACGCACCTCGTGGGTGTAGAAGGAAACCGCGACGTGCGGCCTGTCCGCCGATGGCATCGACAACGTGACGTAGGTGTACGGTTCGAGGCTCACGCCGCTGCCTCCTTGCCGGCGGGAGCCTGCTTGGCGCGCGGCGGGCGCATTCCCGTGGCGCGGATGGAGTAGGCCAGCCGCCCGCTCTGGGACACGTACGGCGTGACGGTCATCCCGACGAACTCCACGGGCGTGATCGGGAGGCCGGGCGCGGCGGGCGGGAGGGGCGGTTCGGTCGAGGACAGGATCTTGACCGCGATCGTCTTCTGGGACGCCTTCACGGTCGGGTCACCGTCCATGACCGGGACCTGCCAGACCGGTTCTCCGGTCGTCTTGTCCTTGGCGTAGACGGTTCGGCCGTTGGTGGAGGCGTCGAAGTCCTTGACCTGCTCGACGTTGCCGACGAGGTAGCAGCCGTGCGGGAAGACCTGCTCGAAGCTGATCGGGATGGGTCCCTGGATTGCCATGTGGTTCCTCTCTGCTGCGGCGGAGAGCCCTTCATTCGCTCGTCCACTTGTCCGCATGAGTTGAGAGTAGGTAACGGCCACTCGTCCGCACAAGTGGCCGAGCCGGAATGGCTTGGTAAGAGTTAGCTCACCTTGTAGACATCCTCAAGCTCGTGCAGGGTGCCAGGCAGGGCCAGGCTCATGGCGAGCAGCACCGTCCCCGCCGGATCGTGCACGGTGGCCAGCACGCCGAGCACCGGGTTGGACGAACCGAGCAGCTCGACCTCTTCCTTGGTCGGCTTACGAGCGGTGACGCGCTCGGTGATGTGGTCGAACCGCAGATGCTTGACCGCCTGGAGATGCCGGCGGATGCCGCTCCGCAGCGGTTCCGGCTTGTCCAGGTCGGAACCCACCGCGATCTCCAGCGGAACCCACACCGTCTCCACCGCCGACGGGAGACCTCCCTCACGAGCCACCCGCCTACGCATGATCACTGGCGTACGCTCGGCGACCCCGAGGAGCTTCGCCACGTACCGAGGCGCCGACACGCGCGCCACCTCCACAAGGCTCTCCGCACTCTCGCCCTGTTCGGTCGCGGTCAAGCTCGGCCGGACGCGATCGGCCCCACTCTCGGGACGCCCCTTCACGAACGAGCCCCGCCCGTGCTCACGCTCGATCCAGCCCTGCATGGCCAAGGTCTGAAGAGCCCGCACCACCGTCGTACGGCCCACGCCCAGCTCACGAACCAACTGCGTCTCGGAAGGCAGCATGTCGCCGGGCGCGTACTCGCCCGACTCGATACGCTCCTGAATCGCCCGCATGACCTGGGCGTACTTCGGAGGGGCGAAGTCCATGCTCATCTTGGCCGTCCGTTCACTCTTGCGCTCGTCCGCACAAGTACAGTACTGGCTAAGAAGTGACCTGTCAGGGCTCTTGAAAGGCAAACTTCCGTCTCCACCTGAAGGCTTGCCTGTACCGCCGCGCACATTCCTTGCAGGATGTCGAGCCGTCCGGGACGAACGGCACATGCCAATCGTCGATCAACACCGGCTGCACCGTCACCCCGCACCATGCCGTCATACCGTCCGTACGCACCGCATGCTGTACCAGGACGGAGTTCCGCCGGATGCTCTCCACCCCGCATCCCCAGAAGGCGACCTCGTCATCGCTCATGCTCGGTCTCGCGCAGAAGCTCAGCCAGCGGCCCTGTCGCGGAATGCGTGGATCGCAAATCCGCATAACGCATGGCGACGCGGTGAGCGGCCCGCACCGGGTCAATGGCGGGATGCCACGCATAGATGACACGGCGCCGCCCGGCATTCCACCCGGTTCGCCACCAGAAATGGTTGCCGTCGCACCACACCACGAGACCGACCCAGACAGAGACGAGCGCGAGCCCGTATCCATCGTGAACGTCGGCGGCGACCCCTTTGACAGCCAGCGCTTGCCGAAGAAGCTCAGCCGAATGTCCCGGATGAATCGAGACGAATTTCGCCGCGCTCATTCGGCCACCCGCTCGAACCTGACCGAGCCGGCCGTGTCCAGGTACGCACGGAAGATCTCGTGACGGCTCTCGCCGTCAGTCACGCCGCCGAGCCCGTAGACGCTGTGGATGATGCGCCCGCACACCGCAGCGTCCCCAGCCACGCCGCGCATCGCCTTGCGCAGCTCGTCCATCGCCGTCGCCTGGAACGGGCTCGACCCGCACGACCCGAGCGCCTCACCCCCGCCGGACTGGACCCGAACTTCCCACTCGAACACCTCGCCGCCGGCGGGGGCGCCGCACTCAGCTCCATCGCAGAAGAGGCACTCAACGGTGGAGGACGAGGTGACCCCCATCCTCGACGCCGCCACGTGCCCGCGCCGCGTGACGATCTTCCATCCGCGCCCGTCGCATTCTTCGCACCTGACCGGAGTTGTCATGCGGCCGAGCATGAATGGACCAACCGTTTATACATATCCAGCGGCGATATACCACCGAGGCATATAGAGTCCCCGGCACGGCAATGCACCATCACGGAGCCGAGTTCCGGAGGACCGCATGCGCGCGAGTGCTTTCGAGCCGATCAAGCTACCGCCATCGGTTTGGGAACGCGACGACGTGCGAGAAAGCCTGAAAAACCGCGACATCGCGAGCCTATTCCGGCTTGTTGCAAAATACGGCGGTATCAGTCAGGTTCGCATCGCAAGTGCGACCGAAATAGCCCAGCCCCGCGTCAACAAGATCTTCAAAGGAACCGCCGGCCCCATAGAAGAACTCGCCGTCTTCGAGCGCATCGCCACCGGACTCGGCCTGCCCGACCACGCCCGCATGCTCCTCGGCCTGGCCCCACTCGACATAGCATCCCCAACAGGCGACCTCGACGACGAGCACCAGGAGCAGACCGACGAACTCGCAGCCCGCCTGGAGGCCGCCGCAGCCGTCGACGACACCATGGTCATGATCCTGCGGACGGACACCAACAACCTCCGCCTCCAGGACCGCCGACTCGGCAGCGTCGCCATCGCCGACAAGATGCGCGCCCAGATGGCCCAGATCGAACGAGCCCACCGCCACGCGATACGCCCACGCATCCGCGCCCAGCTCGCCCACCTACTTGCCGAAACAGCTTCATTGGCCGGCTGGCAGGCCATCAACACCGTGGCCCTCAACGACGCATGGAACCACTACGAAGCCGCCAAAGCCGCCGCCCGCGAAGCCGAGGACGCCGCCGTGCTGGCCTACGTCTCCGGCGAACAGGCGTACGTCCTCATGGACATGGGCCGCCCAGCCGAAGCCGCCGAACTCCTCCAGCACATCCACACCACGCACCGAGACCACGTCCCCGCCCGCCTGCGCACATGGCTCGCCGCCGCTGAGGGCGAGGCCGCGGCCGTCCTCGGAGACGAGACCGCATGTCGTCGCGCCCTCGACCAGGCAGCCGCCGTATTGCCGGAAGGCGACGGCGACCCGGACATGCCCTACCTGTCCATCAACGTCCACCACTTCGCCCGCTGGCGCGGAAGCTGCCTACTCCGCTTCGGCGACCCCGGCACCGTCGAGGACCTCCGCTCATCACTTGCCGGAATGGACGGCACCTACAACCGCGCCGAAGCAGGCGTCCGCTGCGACCTCGGACACGCCCTCCTCGCGGCCGGCGACCCTGAAGCCGCCCAACCCCACATCCACCGCGCCAAGCAACTGGCCACCATGACCGGCTCACGCCGTCAACGGCGCCGCATCGACGAGCTAACGCAAGCGGTCAACCGCGCCCTTGGCCGTTGAGTCGCTGCTGAGCCTGAAGCAACCCGATCAACGTCCCCGACGTCCAGATGTCCCCGCGAGCGATCATGTCCGGGATCTCCGCCATCGGAACCCACTCGATCCGATCGGCCTCCACCTCGCCCTCCGGCTTGCCGACCAGCTCGGCCCCGCGCATCAGGAACAGGATGTGCTCGGAATCCACCATGCCGGCCATCGGCTGATAGCTCACCAGATGCTCAACCTGCTTCGGCCGATACCCGGTCTCTTCCTCGACTTCCCGGGCGGCCGTGGTCATCGGGTCCTCGCCGGCCTCGACCAGCCCGCCGGGGAGTTCCCACCCCCACCGGTCGAACACGAACCGATGCCGCCACATCAACAGGACCCGGTCCTGCTCATCGACGACGACAGCGATGGCAGCCCGGTCCAGGTGCACCACATGATGCTCGAACCGCTCCCCGCCCGGGATCTCCACATCGGCCATCCCGAGCCGGATCCACCGGTTGTCGTAGATCAGCCGTTCCCCGTGAACCACCCAGCGCGTCAGCGCAGCGTCATCAGCCACACCGTGAAGCTACCGGCCTACGACGACGTCGTACACGCACTTCCAGGTGACAGCCGAGATCGTTGCCGAATAGTCCCTATGAAGATCAAGGGCGGCGCTCCGCGCCGCCGGCGCGGCCCTGCGCTCGGCCGCACGCTGCGCGTGCGGCCTGGGGGCCGTTCTCGCGCGCGGCCGTGCTCGGGCCGCGGATCTACTCCTCACCGCGCCTCACCGCGCCTCACCGCGCCTCACCGAGCCGCTTCAAGAAGCGCCTAAGACACATGCCGAGCTCGGAAGCATCGCTCAGCACCTCCACCGGAATCCGGTCGATCACTGCAACGCCAGCATCGCGATACAAATGGTCGCGTGTCGCGTCGAGAGCGCGACGCCCCTTGTGGTGTGGGCCGTCGATTTCTATGACGCCCGCGCGGCCCTTGTAAGTCACGAGAATGTCGGGCTCCCAGGTATGACCGAGCACCCGAGCGCCGGGGAGGGGGAAGACACCAATCGTGTCGTCCCTTGGAAAATCCTGCTCCTGGATCTTCTTCAACATTTTGAAGACGATGAGTTCTCCACGATTCGTGAAGGTAAGGTTGTCCTCCACGAGTCGCGGAGATTCCATCCGGGCTCGTCGACCTTGGTTCGTCACTCCTTTACCGGAGAGATAAGCCTGTACTTGATCGCGCCAATCCGGTCCGACGAGGGGGAGTGTCTCACGGACGTCTACCCAGTAAGCGTGATACTGCCGACGCCTCATGACGTCCATGAAGACTGGCCTCAGCACGTCATTCATGACCTGATCCGTGAACTGTGCCCGATGTCCTGAATCGACTTCGAGCCAGGGCCAGTTCTCTCCGTGCTCGTCATTCCATTCCTTGACCGCGCGCACAACATCGAGAAGAAGGCGTGCCGACTTATGGTCGCCTCTCTTAAGGAGTAGGACTGCGGTAGTCCCCACCACCGCCTCGGCGTTAAGCCATTCGCCATCTTCCCCAGAGTGATCATTGATCAGGTCGTCGAAAGATTGCGGCTTGCTCGGCGCTTTAGGTGCCGGCGTTGGCCAGCCGTCGGTCTCATAGCCCATGATCTTCCTCCGTGTGAGGCTTCACCATGAGAGCCTACGCACCGACACCGACACTATGGCCGTACTTGAGGCAATCCAGCCGGATGCCTCCGGCGGGGGCACTCTGGCTCCGGGATGATCGCCGCGCCGGGTGTTCTCAACATAAGTGGCCGAGGTGGAGGCCTGATCATCCCGCCCACCATCGACCCGGGACAAGCCGAGCGGGCCAGGGCCACGGGGCCAAGGTCGTTCCTCCAGTTGGGGGCTCCACCTTGTCCCCGTGGCCCTGGCCCGCTTCCCTTCGGGCGGGTCGACGGCAGACGGGATGATCAGGACGAGAGGTATGCGCAGTGCGCAAGAGCCGGGTCACCAGCTGATCGTCGTGCAACAAGACAAGGTGAAGAGGGAGCAGCCACGGTCACTCATAACGCACCGCAAGCCCGGTCAACGCCTTGACCGTTCCCGGGCGCCCTATCAGCCCAGACACCTTGCCACCGTGCGCGACCCCGCTTGCAGTGTCAGTGCCGTGCGGTACACATCTCCGCATGAAGAATGTGCACGAGGTGGCCGCCGCCCTCCCCCCCGTCGAAGTCCTGCGCGACCACTGTCGCGCCCTCGCCATGGTGGATGCCATACGTATCCCGGAGTGGGAGTACCGCGAGTACTCTTTTGACTCCCGCTGGGCACCAGGGGAGGAGATGGCCTCGTGGCGCAGCGGTGCGGGCGACGACTATTCCATCGTGTTCTGCCTTGCTGGCGTTTACATCCGCGGTTTTGACCACGAGTCGCCCGTTTCGCCGTTCGCCAGCGATGACCTTCGCCCCTGGCCGGGCGTGGTCGACGACGTTCCCGAGGTGTTCAGACCGCAGCTCGACGAGGTGGCGTTCACGCTCGAGGACGTCCCGCTCATCACTTGCTGCCTGTGGCGCACTACATCGGACGATCGCTGGCGCACTGGGCGCGCCACCTACGAGAGGGACGGCTCGGACCAGATGTTCGATCTGCTCATTGATCGTTCACCCGCTGCTTACGTGGCATGGGCGGCCACTGACGAGGACGAGCCGCCCGTGCCGGTGGAGCCGGTCGCGCACATCTTCGCGCTCCGGCCGCTAACAGAAGAGGTCGTCAGAGCGCTAAACCCGGAGATCGGGCTGCGCAACGTCCGTGCCGACCTCCAAGAGATCGGCTACCCGCTCGGGTAACACGAGCGTGGGGTGGGGCACGCCACGCATAGGTAGATGCAGCCCTGGGATCATCTCCGCCAGTCGCCGTGCCATATACGTGCAATGATCATGGACTGCATTGTGGCGAGACGCGCTTGCGCCGCTGGTGGGAAGCCATTTCCCGGTCCAATAGGTCACGAGCTGTAAAACCGTCGGCTCAGCCTACGCAAGTTCGAACCTTGCACCTGTCACCAGTGTAAGCGCAGCTCAGACGCCCTACGGGGCCTCTTCTGCATTTTAGGGGTTGTGCAGCCGGATGCCGCCGTGAGCGGCTCATTGTCGCAGGTTCCGGAATATGCCCGGAATGGATCATGAGGCGTTTCCCCTGGTCGGGGGGCCTTGATCCGGAAGATCTGCGGATCGTGTGGGCGTGGGAAAGTATGTGGAACGGCGAAGGGCCCCGGTGGCGTTCCGGGACCTCTCGGGGCGGTGCTGGGTGATCAAGCGGCGAGGGCATCCTCAATCCGCTTGTTGGTGATCTCCTGTTGGCCGTCGAGGCACTTGGCGTAGACCCTGAGCAGCACGTCCACACCGTGCCCGGCTCTCTCAGCTACGTCGGCGGCGGGTACGCCCGCGTTGAGCCAGAGGGAGACGGCCGCGTGCCTCAGGTCGTACGGCCTGCGAGCCAGGGGAGAGGCAACCTGGGCGGGCGTGCCAGGGCGCGGGCGTCCTGCCAGACCTCTGTGTAGGCGGTCGAGGCCACGACTTTGCCGCGCTCGCTGCGGAACAGCCGGCCATCCCCGGCGATACCGAACTCTTCGATGTGTTGTTGACCTCTGGGCGCGAGACATCGACGAGGATGCGGCCCCAGCCGATTGCCGGAAGATGGCAGTCCTGCTTTCTGGACGCGACGGTCTCGCCGGGACGGAGGGCGGCGTAGCCACATGCAGGCGAATATGGCTTGGAGCCGACGCCCGCGGCCCCGCCCGCCTACGGAGGCCACTGCGGTCAGCAGCGCATCGGCCTGGCAGGGATTTACCACGACCCGCGGATCCACCGTCTCCGTGGTTGTAGGCGGCTTCCACTTGACCTTGTGCACCGGATTGGCGGGCAGTTCCTCCAGCTCTACCGCGTACTCCAGGACGGCATGCAGGGCGGCGCGCTTGCGGCGGATCGTGTTGGCGCTCGCGGCCTTGCCGTCGAGTCGGAGCGCGAGGTCCATGTCCTGATCGGTTGGCGTAGACGTCCGACGATCATGGAGGCGTGTTGGTCGTTCACACTTCGGCGATGCCTCAACCGCCTGGCCTTGTCGAGCCCGCACGTGTCCACGAGCGGAGAACACTTCGACCCTGCGAGGTTCATGGGGTGGATCATGATCGAAGCAGCATCCGCCGCTGATGCCACGAAATCGCGGACATTCGCCATAGCCCTAAGTAGAGTTCCAGCATGGGTACACCACGGATGACCCTTCAGACCCAACTCGTACTCCGAGCCCTTCTTGTAGACGCGACCCGCGAAATGTACGGCCTGGAGATCTGCGCCGCAGCCGGTCTCCAGGCCGGCACCATCCATCCGATCCTCGCCCGCTTCGAGGGAATCGGATGGCTCGAGTCCCGATGGGAGGACCTCGATCCACACGAGGCCAAACGCCCGCGGCGCCGCTACTACAGGTTGACACCAGACGGGTTGGAGCGAGCACGTGGAGCGCTTGCAGAGGCCGCTGCGAAAGCGCCGCAACTGTCTCTCCTGCCTCAGCGTCCGTTAACAGGCGGTGCCACATGAGCAGTCAGAATGCTCAGGCGATTACCGAGCGTGATGCAGCAATTGAACTCGCCAGTGTCGCTGAACGCGCCCATAGTGATGCACTCGATCTCGCCCACGAATTCGACACAGCCCTAGATCAAGCGCATGTGTGCGACCTGGCCGTCTATATGGACGTTGTCGCTTACCTCAGTCGCCTTGATGAACGTATCCACCTCTTCGAACAAAGGTTGGACCTTGTACATACACTTGCCTACAACCTAGAACTCGATCACAACGTCTATCAGGCGCAAGATCTCGTCCGTCGTTTTATCAACCAGATCGCTTGGCATCTTCCTCTTGACCGTCCTCACTTCTTGGCTACTCGCGGGCGTGAGGTCGGCGGCGAACTGAGTCGCGCGCTGCGTGAGCTTGCCTGGGCTCTGAGTAACGTCTCTCGAGTTGCTCTTAATTCTGCGCACAGCGCAGAGAAGACTATCGCAATGCGCCCAGGAGGCGTATCACGGTCGGCGGCGGGTCTGCTGAAAGTCGGTTTGCAAATTGTGCCCAGCGCTGATCGTGAGCGTTATCGGGAGGAGCTGCTGGCAGATCTGCATGACATTGCGTCGGGAAGGGCTCCCAAGCTGGCGCAATTACGCTACGCGATCAATCAGGTGCTCCACGCTTTGCCCCTCCGGCTGAGCCTTCGACACCCCACGCGTTACGTACGAGATATAGCGTTTCGCCTTACGTATTGGATTCTGTCATCTGATTTCCGAACGTGGGGATTACTCGGGCCGTTCTTGGGCTGGGGTATCGTCAACATCCATCTTCAACAGGGATGGGGGTCCGCACTCTTCACCCTCCCCGGCGTAGTCGCTTTCTATGCAGGAATTGAGTGGTTACGTAAGCGCTGGCGTGTCAAGTGAACGTCCGAACGTCTTTATCAGGAACAGAGCAGGAGTGAGGTCGGCGGGCGTGGTGACCGAGAGCGTAGAGCCACCGACCCAATGCCGTTTAGTTAACCATCAAGCTCTGGTTCGAGGTTGCCGGGGCAAGAGCGCGACGGTGGGCGGTTCTGGGTGCCGGATGCCGTTGTCGGAGGGGCGGCATTCTCTATAGCTGCTTCGTCGGGTTGGCACATGGCGCGGTAATACTCTCGTGGTGCTCCTGGCACCGGGTTTGGGGATTTGGTAGCGCACTTGACTGGGATCAGATTGGTGCGCGCGACCTGCCCGGCTGTCCCACCTGTCTGGGCCGAGGGTCGGTTATCCACCTCGGGGACTGCAGGCCCGCGCGTACGCTCGTCCGCGCCCTGTCCCACCTGCTCCGGTACTTCGGCATAGATCGGTGTGGCCTGATCGGTGATTTTTCCGCGCCGTGCTGGTCTGTACGCCGAATACCGACTCACAGGAGGCTGACGCCATGCGGAAACTGACCTTCGGCATGAACCTGAGCCTGGACGGCTACATCGCCGTGCCCGGCGACGACCTCGGCTGGAGCGTGCCGAGCGACGAGCTGTTCCAGTGGTGGTCCGACCGGGTGGGCGCGACCGGCCTGGCGCTGTACGGGCGCAAACTGTGGGAGACGATGAGCTCCCACTGGCCGACCGCCGACCAGCAGCCTGGCGCCACACCAGCGCAGATCGAGTACGCCCGCCGCTGGCGGCACATGCCGAAGGTGGTGTTCTCCTCGACGACCAGCACGGTCGACTGGAACACCCGCCTGGTCACCGGCGACGCGGTCACCGAGATCACCCGGCTCAAGGCCGAGGACGGCGGCCCCATGGACATCTGCGGTGCCACACTCGCCGGGGCGGCCATCCGGGCCGGGCTGATCGACGAGTACGCGATCGTCACTCATCCGGTCCTGGTGGGCGGCGGCACGCCATTCTTCACCGCCCTGGACCACTGGGTGAACCTGACCCTGATGGAGACCCGGACGTTCCCCGGCGGCGTACTTCTGACCAGGTATGAGACCAGGCGCTGAGTACCCAACCTCGGATCGGCCCGTGCTTCGGGCCACACAAGGAAGGGGCGCACGGTGCAGCCGAGAATTACAGCAACCGGCGGGATCGTCAGCGAACTCCGGAACGCTGACGATCCCGCAACCTTGAGCCGTACGAATGATCGCTCGATTGCCGAGGTCTGGGGGTCACGGGGCTGCTGGTCCAAACCCGGCCAGTGCGAGCGAGTCATGGAACGGCGACGGGCCCGGCTGCTGTCCGGAGCCCTGCGGGTTGGCTGCGTATCACGCCGCCAGTGCCTCGCCGATCCGCTTGTTAGCGATCTCCTGTTGGCCGTCGATGCACTTGGCGTAGACCCTCAGGAGGACGTCAACGCTGTGGCCTGCTCGTTCCGCTACGTCGCGCTCGCCGAGGCCGTCGATCCCTTGTGTCGTGCCTATCCAGTGGTGAGAAGTGAACGCACTTGCCACCCTTTGGAGCTGGTGCAGTGCCGCTTGCAGCGTGACCAGGCGCCGGGTTCTGGCTTGGAACATGGCATGACCGGATGGCCGCAGCGCACGCAATCTGCGGTATGAGAGGGCGCCTCGCTCACTCGCGGTTGGCGTCGGTGCCTAGGAGGAAAAGGACCTCCAGTGCCCCTCGGAGACGACCTCGACGGTGCCGTCGGTCACCTTGATGGCCGTCTGGTCGTCGATGGCGTACGCCGGACCCGCGATGCCGGCGGCCCATCTCTCGGCGTCGGCCATGGTGTTTCCCGGCATGAGCTCGTGTCCCAGGTGCGGGAAGATCGAGAAGTCGACGACCCCTAGGGTGCGGTCGCTTCCGGTGGGCGGCGTCCATTCGACGAAGTAGTCACCGATCCGGGGGGTCATCACCATGCTTCCTGCGCTCACCCCCGCCCAGACCGTCTCGGACAGCGACGGCAGGAGATCCGCCAGCCCGGACTGCCGCATCCAGTGGCACAGGTACGTCGCATCGCCGCCGTCCACCAGCAGGACGTCAGCCTCCCGGACCCATGGGCCCCAGCGGTTCTTGCCGATGCTGGCCAGTGCGGTGAGCTCGAGGACGCCCACCGACTTCCAGCCCAGGTCGCACATGGGTCCCGGGGTCTGTCCGGCGATGAAGCGCCAGGCTGAGGCCGGCGTACACATGGGGTGGCCATACTGCGCCGTGGGGATGCATAGGGCACTGGAGTCGGCGATCGGCTTGCCCAGCAGGTCGACCAGCGCATCGCGGATGCTCGTGTTCGTGACGCCTCCGGACGTGAGAAGAAGCTTCAAGATGTCTCCCGGCTCGAGTGCGATGGAGTGGTGTGACGGGTAGACCTTGAACCACCGCGAGACTCATCGCTGCGGTAAGCCGACAACTCGCCCTGAATGTCGGCAAAGACGCACGACACCGACAGCTTCCGCTGCAATCGACACACCGTGATAACCACACCGCAAGCGCCGGCACCATCAGCACGGGAACGCCCCGGGCATCCATCATGAACGCCTAAGGCGCCAGGCCGCCTGTGTGCGGGGAGTGGTCGCAAGCAGAGGTGCGCGGCGGCAACCTGGCGGCCGCGTGATCATCCTTGTCCAGCGGGGGTAACCGTACGGTGCAGCACTAGGGAGCAGGTCGGAGACCCATCGATGCGCTACGTCGAACCCGGTGCCGAAGCCGTGGCGGCCGTCACTGCGCCACCTCGCCCACCACGCGGGCTCCAGTGAGAACCGTCGCTCCCGCTCCCGCGGCCACCGTAGGGGAACCAGCGTCGCCGCGCAGGTGAAGGGGGCCCGGTGGTGGGCTGCTCGTCCGCTGTCGGGATGGCGCTGCAGCAACTCCTCCAGCCCAGTCTGGGAGGCGAGCTGTCACCAGGTACATGGGATCGCGTTGGCCCTGGTCAATGTGCCGGAGTATTGCCTGGCGGGAGTTCAGATGCGGGCAGGATCGATCAGCGGCTAATCCGGTCGCGGTGTCGGCGGGCGGCGCGCACTTCGGCGTCGGCGACCTTGTCGTCCAGCAGCGCGTACGGCTGCGTCGTCTCGGTCGAGGCATGGCCGAGGTGGCGGCACACGGCCTCGATGGACTCCGCGCCCGCGCCTACCTCAGCGGACGACGCCCTGCTCGCGCGACGTCTCGGGCCGGCACTCCCGAACTTACGGCGAGCGGCGAGCGGCGAAGTAGCTCAGTGGCCGGTGAAGAGAGGTAGATGGGACCTTCGCAGGTAAGCGATCAGCCACTTGGCGTTCGGAAGTGGTTCAGTTGCAGTGCACGTTGTTGAGTTTGAGGGTCACCCAATCCGGCACCGTCGCTTCAACGTCAATGCACTGACCGGGCGCGGAGACGTACACGGGGCCGGCGTGGTAGGTGTACCGTCCGGAGTCGGGGTCGCTCCCGGTGCCGTCGCCTCTCGATATCACGACGCTTTTCCAGCTCGGGGTGTTGGCGTAGGCGCCGTAGCCGTAGGTCAGCGCGCAATTCTTTCTGGTGGTGGAGCTGTAGTAAACCTCCAGCGTGCCCGTGCGGGTCCCGTCTCCTCTCTTGACGGCGTAGACGCCGACGCGGGTGTAGCTGCTGCCACAGGGTCCGGTCGCGCTGGCGGGAGCGGCGCCCGCCACCAGTGTGGTGGTGGCAGCCAGGGCCGCACCGGTCAGGAGGGTTGCCAGTTTGCGTGTGCGCACGAAAATCCTTTCGACTCAAGCGGTGTGATCATGGATATCACTGGCATCCGGCCAACGCCTGCGAGTTGTGCGCGATGTGACGGTTCGCACAAAGATCCAGGCGTGTCCACCGTGCTCTCATTCGCTCGTCCATTTGCCGCATGGTTTGCGAGCAGGCTGTTCCCACTCGTCCGCACAGTGGTTGAGCTGGTGTGGAACGGTAAGGGTCAGCTATCCGTAGTTATGCTTCCGCCATGCGGATCATCGAAGGTGCAGGGGTGTGGACGCCGCTTGTCGACGGAGCGGCCAACGACTGGGTGGAGCATCTGAGGGTGTCGGCCCTGTCGGTGGGAACGCACTGCATCCCAGCCGGCGGGCTCGACACTCAGAGCCCACACACCGAGGACGAGATCTACGTGGTCACTGCGGGGCGGGCCAAGATCGTGACGCCGGACGGTACGGCCGAGGTGGGCCCAGGCTCGGTGATTTTCGTGCCGGCGGGCGAGGAGCACCGGTTCGACGAGGTGACTGAGACCTGGCACTGCTCGTGGTGTTCGGCCCGGCATACGGCTCGCGCACGCCGGGTCGGTGAGTCGTTACTGAGGCCAGACCGGCTCAAACTCCGCGTGAAAGTCCGCGCTTTGGTGCCGTGATCGGAATCCTTTGCCGGGTGGGCGACACACTGCGCGACGTGTCCCGGCGGGTGAGACTCGTTGGTCCATGCGGTGAACCCCTCGGCCGCAGCACGAGCGGCAGGAACGCCTCCTCACCGATACCGTCGGGCAAATGATCACTAACCGCCCCACCGCGCGAGTCATCCTCGCCGATCCCGCCGACCGCGTGCTGATGTTCCGCTTCGTTCCGCCCGACCCCTGGCCCCGCGAGCCCGCATGGCACCTCCCCGGCGGCGGGATCGAACCAGGCGAATCGGCAGTGGAAGCGGCTTCCCGGGAGGTTCGCGAAGAGGTCGGCTTGATCCTCGCGCCCCGAGACCTGGGCGAGCCAGTGGCCGTCAACGCGGGGGAGTGGTCCATCCAGGAGAGCCACTACTACACCGTGCACACGTACTTCTTCGCCCGAGTCTCAACGGTGGAGGTTTCCGGATCTGGAGATGACGGGCTCGGGCATCGATGGTGGACCGTGGCCGACCTCGACGCGACCACGGAGCGGGTCTTTCCGCCCGGGCTGGCCGTATTGCTGAAGGACCTGCTCCAAGGAGTACGGCACGAGCGGCCGGTCACCCTCGACTGGTGAAGTCGCGCAGCGTGTCGCCAACCCGGCAAAGATTCCGGTCACGGCATTAGCTGACCTTGTAGACATCCTCCAGCTCGTGCAGGCTTCCGGGCAGCGCCAGGCTCATGGCCAGCAGCACGGACCCGGCAGGGTCGTGCACGGTCGCCGTCACAGCGAGCACCGGACTGGACGAGCCGAGCAACTCCGCCTTGTCCTTGGCAGGCTTGCGGGCGGTCAGTCGCTCGGTGATGTGATCGAACCGCAGGTGCTTGACCGCCTGGAGATGCCGCCGGATCCCGCCCCGCAGCGGCTCGGCCTGCTCCAAGTCAGTGCCGACCGCGATCTCCACCGGGATCCACCCGGTCTCCGCCGCCGATACGACATCCGCCTGCCGGGCCACCCGCTTCCGGACGATCACCGGCGTCCGCTCGGCCACCCCAGCAGCCGAGCCACGCTCAGCTCGCGGACCAACTGCGTCTCGGACGGCAGCATGTCGCCAAGCGCGTACTCGCCCGACTCGATCCGCTCCCGAATCGCCCTCATGACCTGGGCATACTTCGGCGGAGCGAAGCCCATACTCATACGCCCTCGATTGCGGCGTCCCAGTCGGCCAGTCTCTCCAACCCTTCGCCCTCCAGGTCCCCGCAGCCTGGCCGACGCTGGCGACAATCTTCTTGACGAGCCGACAACCTCGATTTCACAGATTATTGGGATGGCCGATACGGTTGATTCGGTCAAGATCTTTGCTGTTATGAGGTTGAAGCATGCATCGCAAGAAGCTCACATCCGTTCTGCTTGGCTCCGCTGCCGCGACGGCCCTGCTGCTGGCACCGGCAACCGCAGCCTCCGCACAGGCAGGCACCGCACGGACGAGCGCGGAGGCCGCCGGGACGAAGGCCACCACCGCGTCAGCTCAAGCCGGGGTCGAGCGCGACAGCATCAGGTGCTCCAAGCCCAGAGGCAAGTGGGCCAACTACTCGTGGGGTGAGGGCAACACGAGCGTGACCATCTACTTCAACAACCACTGCAGCCACAGGGTCAGCACCAAGATCATGTTCGTGAGGAAGGGCTCGGTCGGCGACAAGGCCGCCAAGTACCGTTGCATGACGGTCAACGCCAACACCAAGGGCAAGAAGAAGTTCTACGCCGCTGTCTACAAGCCGTATTCCGTGACCCGCGTCGCGCGCTGCAGCTGAGCCGGCCGCCGAATCGTCGCACCATTACTGTGCAGATGGCGTGGAACCCTCGAACTGCCCAGGATGAAGACGGCCATCAGCGGCATCACACCGCCCGCACAGGTCACCTACAGCCAGGTAGCAGGCGCTCTGACAGCCACCGACTGCCCGTGGGAGCCGCTTCCGGTGATACTGGGGCAGCACGGCCTACGAACCCCAGCCACAACGCCAGCGCATCAACTTCACCTTTACGCCAGACGCCGACCCTGAACCCCTCCTTGACAGCGCCAGATGTTCACACAGGGGGAGACATGGAAGCGCGGGCGGGTTGGTCGATCTCACGTCGCCGTAGGAGTACGGGTACGGTCACCTGTGATGCTTGTCGATCCGCCCGATGTCCCATGGCATCCCGTAGACGGCGACCAGCTCTTGAAGGTCGGCACCGAGATGAAGCGACCGGACCGTCTTTATGCGAGCTGCCCTTACCCGACCTCCGCCATCAAGATCGCAAAGTGTCGCTCATGTCGGCCGGGATCCCGCACGATGTGCGGGATTCCGGCCGGGTTGCTGACCAGTGAGCGGCCAAGCCCGAGGGCAGTGGTTCGAGCTCGTCCTGCGGATGCACGCCATGCTCGGCGAGGTGGCGGGTGGCCAGCTCCACGTCGTCGGTAAAAAGCTCCAGCCACACCTGCGCCTGGGCGGCCGGCCGACGAGCCGACGGCGCGCTGGACAGCCGCTCGATCTAGACATCCACGACGTGACCAAGGGACAAGGCCGCAGGCTAACGAGCTCCGGTTCAGGTAGCCGTGGACTTGTTCAAGGTCGGCTGGCCAGGTGCCTGCTGGGTCGGCTGCTGTAGATCACGCACGGTCGGCGCGTTCGGCCCTGTCTGCGTGGCCGGCCATGGCCATGGCCGGGGATGGGGAACAGGGACCGGCCATGGAAGAGGGGGGTAGGCCGGGGGGTGCCAGCCCGGCCGGGGGTACGGGTGCGGGTAGACGTACGGGGGGCCCACGGGGTAGCCGCCCCCGACACGGACGCATTCATACTGCGGGCAGGGCAGAGTGAAGCACTGCTTGGGCCGGTACACGCAGACGTAGCCGGGTGGACACAGTACTTCGCTGCAGCCGGTCGGCGAGCACGCGGCTCGGAGAGCCGAAGCCGTGGCCGTCGGTGCTGACGCTATCGCCGATTCGTTTGGTGTAAGACGGGTCGCGTCAGCCGAGGCGGCCAACGCAGAGAATGGCAGCCCCGCCAAAGCCGCCGTGATGACGAACGTGATTCGGATCATGATGAATCCCTGAACCCTTCCTGGTTCCCCGATGAACCCCTGCACTGAATCCGCTGGCCATGCCGTGGATTCGCGGATATCTCGTGATAGGCCGGTCGACCTACCGAGATCGTCGCATTCGACGACCCCCAGTCCATCGGTGGCGATGGCATTATCGAGGCCAGGAAACAGTAAAGATGGTGGCTACCCGAAGAGGGCCCTACGGTCATCGAGTGTCCGCCCACTACTCTGCGCCAGTCATCAGAAGTGTGGATATTCCTGGCGGAATTTCACCTTAGTTAGTGCGGCGGCTAGGTTCTCTTGCCCAAAGCAGAGGGGACGCCCGACGACACTGGACACATATTCGGTGCCGGGTGACTCGATGAGCAAGCCGAAGGGGCCGGGCACCTTTGCAGCGCCCGGGACACCATCGTCCTGCAAGCCTTCGACTGCTTGGCGGCCTGCCTTATAGGTGGGTCGCCTGTACTTGCTCCTCGGCACGCTGGACCGCGCCGTGCTCCAAGCGGCGTGGGTCACGCGCCATCGTCCGGAGGGCGGCACCAGGAAGCTTCGCTTCGGTGGCTGTACCGGCGTGGAAGCCATGCCATTCCGAGACTACCTTTAATTCGCGCAATTAGGGCGACTTGCCGCGAATATCGATATGACAAGCCTTCGGCCGCAATTTTCAGGGGGGTTGGATCAAGAGCTCCGCGACGCCGGGTAGAGAATTGGGCCAGGCGAAAAGAGCTTACCAAATGGCATCTTCATTCTGGCAAAGTGGCGTGTACTCGAGTCCTTTCTTCCAGCCCTTGAGAACAGAATGAAGAGTGACTACATTGATGAAACGAACCCTGCTGGGCGGCGCGCTCGCCGGGGTCGTTCTCGTTTACTCACCTGCTGCGGCAGGTGCCGAGGCAAAGACCCCCTGGCCGCCAGGCCAGACGGTCACCGACTATACGGCGAGCGGTACATATTCTCGAGCAGCGGTGCGGACCCCATCCGCGGCTGCTCGTGAATGCATTCCCGTTTACTGCCTGCCGCCGAGCATTCAATTGATTGCGCCGCCGGTCCACGTCGAGCCCGGCACGATCCCGCTGTGCGCATGGCTTCACGTCCCCCAATCGCTCTGCAAGGTGCCGCGGGGTCCTGCGGGCCCGCCGGGACCCGCGGGTCCGCCCGGCCCAGCAGGACCCGCGGGTCCCCAGGGACAACCTGGGCTAGACGGCCTCCCCGGTCCTGCCGGTCCTGCCGGTCCTGCCGGTCCTGAGGGTCCTGCCGGTCCTGCCGGTCCTGCCGGTCCTGAGGGTGCTCCGGGTCTTCCGGGTCCTGAGGGTCCTGCCGGTCCTGCCGGTCCTGAGGGTGCTCCGGGTCTTCCGGGTCCTGAGGGTCCTGCTGGCCCTGCCGGTCCTGAGGGTGCTCCGGGTCTTCCGGGTCCTGAGGGACCTGAGGGTCCTGCTGGCCCTGCCGGTCCTACCGGTCCTACCGGTCCTACCGGTCCTGAGGGTCCTGCCGGTCCTGCCGGTCCTGAGGGTGCTCCGGGTCTTCCGGGTCCTGAGGGACCTGAGGGTCCTGCCGGTCCTGCCGGTCCTGCCGGTCCTGAGGGTGCTCCGGGTCTTCCGGGTCCTGAGGGACCTGAGGGACCTGCCGGCCCTGCCGGTCCTGAGGGTGCTCCGGGTCTTCCGGGTCCTGAGGGACCTGAGGGACCTGCCGGCCCTGCCGGTCCTGAGGGTGCTCCGGGTCTTCCGGGTCCTGAGGGACCTGAGGGACCTGAGGGTCCTGCTGGCCCTGCCGGTCCTCCCGGTCCTCAGGGTCCTCCCGGTTCGTCGGGGGTCCCCACCGTCACCAGTCAGATCCCCGTTCTCGCGGCGTATCCGTGTACTGGAGCGATGGGGTTCGGGTGGGTCTACCCCGTTTGCAGCGATTGATCGCTCTCTGGGGCCTGACAAGGTAGATGACTGAAGAGGTGTGTGCCGCAGGCGGCACACACCTCTTCCGTTTCCGTATTGGGACGCATTCCGACTCGTGACCAGCGGGAGCGGCGGCCTCGGACACCAGGTGCTCAATCTGCTCGGCAGTCCGGCCCGCACGGGTAACGCTGTTGTTCTCGGCCATCACTGCTTTCGACCCTCGACCCTGGACTCCTGATCACGAAGGATCACGTGGTGGCCACTCCCCATCCATGATGCCACCCGGCTGCGGGCTGAGCCTCTTTCGCTCCCATGACGGCGGACCGCTGGTCACAGCGTGATCGTGAGTGGGGCGTTCGCCTGACAGCGCGGGAAACCCCTGGTAGGAGAGTTGATCCCCACAATCATGGCCCTCGCACCCAGAGGCTTCGGATGCTGTTCTATGGTAAGTATTCAGCCGCTGCGCGGCCCGGAGTCTCTTGATCGCGTAGTGTGATCGTATTGGGGTGTGCGTGAGTGCGGCAGTCGCTGCGGTGTCAGGCGATCGCCGGGTCGGGCGGCATCCAGAGCTTGCCGAGGAGCGCGTCACGCAGGACGGTCATCACATCGACCCCGTGCTTGATCGCGGTGGACAGGTAGCCGCGCACGGCGTACCGGTGCCGGGTGTTGGGCCTCTGAACGGAGCCGGCCCGAGATCTTCTGGTGGGTCTTGGCCGGCCGAAGATCCCTCTCCGCTTGGTTGTTCGTCGGGGGAATCTGCAGGTCATGGGCGAAACACAGGACATCGTCGGCGCGGTCACGCAAGACTTCCAACAAGACGCGGCCGATCGGCTGAGTGACGGTCTTGGCCGGGCCTGGCAGGCGCCTGACCTGTGATAGGCCGACGGCGACCCCGCCGCGGAACATCTTCGTGAACATCGCCAACGTGCCCGCCGGGATCGCTGTACGCCCCTGCTCACGGGCGAGGTTGGCGGCGTGGATCAGGCCGCGCAGCACCATCTGAAGCTGCCGGGGCCAGCGCGCGGTGGGATAGGTTTCTGCACAATCTTCAAGATCGCGGATCAAGTGCGTCACCCCCAGATCGGCCGCCTCGCCCAGGTCGGACCCGCA
Source organism: Nonomuraea aurantiaca (assembly GCF_020215705.1). Lineage (GTDB taxonomy): Bacteria > Actinomycetota > Actinomycetes > Streptosporangiales > Streptosporangiaceae > Nonomuraea > Nonomuraea aurantiaca. The sequence continues at coordinate 43,798 of NZ_JAIWNB010000045.1, forward strand.
CGCACACGGCCCTTGCGGGAAGTGCTCGGTGATGTCTTCGGGGCGATCTGATCCGACCAGGCCAACGCCGTCCCCTCGGCACCGGGCTGCTTGCCGGGCCTGCGCTTACCCGCCTGCCTGTTCTTCGCCGCACGTTTCTTGAGCACAGTACGGCCCAGCAGATCATCGACCGACGGTGGCATCCCGGAGTTACCGCTGTTGCGCGAGATGAGCCGTTCCAGGCTGGCCATCCGCTCGCGCAGCTGCGCGTTCTCCTTCTCCAGGATCGCCACGCGCTCGCGCAGTGCGGCGTTCTCGGCCAGGAGGGCGCGCGTCAGAGCGATCAACTCCTCGCGGGACATCTCCTCCAGGCCGGACACCAGACGATCACATCACCATCGACCCAATTGATCAAAGTGACGGACGGTCACACACCCAACCGGAAGATCACACCCTGCACACGGCCTGAATATTTACGTTCTATGGTGCTGTCGTCGATTTCCGCGCCAACGCTGAACGGCATGGCCGACCTGATCCGAAGGCATGCCAAGTGATCGGGCGCCCGCGGGGTCGTCCGCCTAGAAGCTCGATCACCCGGTCCCATTGGCCGGCGCCGCGTGTGGCGAATAGCTGAGACTCATAGGCGGTGCCCATCAGACGGGAGAAACACCCTCAGACCGAGGCGGCAGTATCTGTCGATCCGCTCCAACGAGCGCCTGGTCAATGCCGGCGCAGTCACCTCGGTGGGCAGCCGGGACGAACCCAATGAGATGAGTCGGCGGCGGGAATCTCACCCGCCGCCGCTCTCGGAACCGTGCGTAACAGTCTCACGTTACACGGCTACCATTGTTGAACCAGCAGGCAATGCTCCATGCCGCCACCGGACGCAGGTGCCAGGATAGGCCGAGGCGATCTCGGCGAGATTCTGGCGGACCTCACGAGGAGCCCGACGGCATCCTTTGAACTTCCTCTGGCCCACTTCGCCAGAAATGGGTTGATCCACTGCTCCAAGAAACATATCAACCTGGACTTGTAGTACGCCCGTAGTAGTTGATCCATCCCGCCACGAAGAGGTTTCCTTGTGGCGATTTCCTGGAAACTCACCGGGGAGACCCGACTTGAGTCTCCCGCCCCATGGTCGAGCGGGTCTGCTTGTCCGGACGCAGGTTCAGGCCGAACTGCCGCACTGGGCCTTCACCCGCCGTGCCCGCGACTCCGGTCCGTTTCTCTCCATGGGGTCGATCGGCGATTGCTTCGACAACGCGATCACCGAGTCGCTCTGGGGCCGGATGCAGACCGAGCTGCTCCACCGCCCTGCAGCTGCGCACCCCGATCGAGTACGAGATGCTCTACCCGCACACCCGTCTGGCGTAAGAGTCAAACAAGCCGACTCCATGGAACTCGGGGCACGTCAGAGTCTCCACCGGCCCCGGTCCGGTGGAAGGCGGCGCTGCCACGAGTTGGGCCCGCGAGAGCGCCGCCTATCTTCCTGCTAGGCAGGTCAGAGGCCGAGACCAAGCCCCACACCGACGCCGACGCCCAGGCCCAGGCCGTGGCCGCTGCCGGCCCCGTAGCCGGCCCCGTAGCCGACGCCGCTGCCGGCCCCGTAGCCCGCACCAGCTCCGTAACCGGCTCCGTAGCCCGCGGTGGCTCCGTAGCCGTAGACGGTGGGGCAGACGGGGCGGACGACGGGGACCAGCGTTGGGACGACCGCCACGCCACAGGTGCAGCAGTCGGCCTGAACGGAGGCCGTGGCGCGGCTTGCGTGCCCCGACGCCTCGGCGGAGGCCGCGGCGGCAGGGGATAGGACGGCAATGCCGATGCATGCCGTAGTGACCAGAAGGCGGCGAATCATGTCTGAATTCTCCCTGTAGTAAATCGCCGCAACAGCCCGTCCGTGCGCGGACTGCGTTGAACAGCGATTACCGAATGTGACCGCTCAGAGAGTACCCAACGGTTGAACAGGTATAAGGGTCGATGGCGGTCAGATAACGGCAATGGTTGAGGCGTTAGGGCCAAATAAAGCTCGGTACAATGCAAAGCCTGTCCGATGGCATACATTTGGTTTCTATCGGCTATTTCCATAAAGTTTGCAGGTCAGTGCCATCGCTGCGGCTCTGTGCGATCCGGGGATGCCTCGCCGAACAATCTCGTATCCCTGAGAGTCGGCCAGTCCTTTGTTTCCCGACATGGTCAGTTAGGTCTGAATTGCCGGTAATGTCGTGAATTGCCGCCTATCATGCTCGCTTGGCCTCGCCGAGGGGATCGCTCGACTCCTTTGAGGGGGTCGAGTTATGGAGAGAGCCGCGATGAAGGCCACCGCCGAGTACCGGCTCGGGTGGCCCGTCAGCGGTTGACGGGGTTTCTGTCTCCCACAGAACTAGCCAGTCCGATCTCAGGTCCGTGACTCGGATCGACCGGGGTGCAGGCCCGGTCAGTGGTGTCCGGATGCTGCCCAAATAGACCGCCAGAGACGGTATGGCAAAGCGCGAACTGCCCGGTTGATTGTGCTCGCAGTTGCTTCCCGGCGCGGCGTAAGCATTCACGCCGAGCGCATTCCGGTGCTGGGTGATCGCGAGCTGTGATCGTCTTCGGGCGTGGGGCGCTGCGGATTGTGGCGGGATTCAGGCCGGCGTCGGGTCGGGTGGCATCCAGGCGTGGCCGAGAAGGGACCTACACCGGCACGTACGGCTACTACCGCTACCGGGTGAACGCCTCCAGTGGTTCCGGCCCCTACCTTCTGGGTTACAAGGCGCCGTAGCGTTCCACGCTGCTCGCTCGCCTTCTCATCGAAGGGCGTCTAAAATAGCGCTATAAGGACTGCTAAAATAGCCGACCGCGGCTGAGCTCATTCCTCGCCCCTGACCGCAGGAGGCCCGTCCCCTGGACGAGTTGATTGCTCAAAGGCGGCCACCGCGGTCGGCAGCGTCGGAAACAGGTACTCAGGACCGATCGCGGCAGCAAGCCCGTAGGCATCGAGTGAGGTGCGCAGGTCCTGCTTGACCCGGGCCATCGCGAACACGATGCCCCGGCGGACCAGCTCGGCGCGCAACGCCTCGACGGCGTCCAAGGCGGTGACATCCACCTCGACGTTGGCCTCGACATTGAGCACGAACCAGGAGACCTCGCCCTCATGCTGGTCGACGGCGCCCAGAGCGCGGCGCCGGAAATCCTGGGCGTTGGCGAAGAAGAGCGGGGAATCGTAGCGGTAGACGACCAAGCCGGGTACCGTACGCGCCTCGGGATAGTCGTCGACGTCGTGCATGCCGGCCAGCCCCGGCACGAGGCCCAGGATCGCGTCGTGGGGGCGGGCCACGCGGGCCAGCATCTCGGCCACGGACAGAGCGACCGCGAGCAGCACCCCGTACAGGATGTCGAAGACCAGTACCCCGGCGAACGCACCGAGAGCGAGCAGCAGTTCGCTGCGCCTGAAGGCGGCCAGCCTGCGGAACTCGGCCAGGTCGATCAGTCGGAAAGCCGCGTAGACGACGATGGCGCCGAGCGCGGCGGCGGGGAAGTGGGTGAGCAACGGCCCGGCGAACAACAGCACCGCGACCACTCCCGCCAGGGCCACCAGGGAGTACAGCTGGGTGCGGCTGCCCGCCGCGTCGCCGAGTGCGGTACGGCTGCCGCTGCTGCTGACCGGGAACCCGCGCAGCAGCCCGGCGCCCACGTTGGCCACGCCGAAGGCGAGCAGCTCCTGGTTGGCGTTGATCTCCTGGTTGTGCCTGGCGGAGAAGGAGCGCGCGGTGAGCATGTTGTCGCTGTAGCCCACCAGGAGCACGCCGAGGGCAGGCAGCACCAGTTCGCTGAACTCGCTCAGGGCCGGCATGGCTGGAGTCGGCACCCCGGAGGGGATCGTGCCGACCACCTTGATCCCATAGCGTTCCAGCCCGAAGACCGTGACGCAGCCGGTGGCCAGCAGCACGGCGAGGAGTGGCGCGGGTGCCCGTGGCCAGCGCCACTGCAACAGGAACAGGAAGGCCAGGACGGTCACGGCCAGCAGCAGCGTCCACGGATGCAACTGTGGCAACCCACCGGCGAAGGAGGCCAGTTGGTCACGGAAGGTGTCGCCGGACACCGAGGTCCTGGTGAGCTTGCCCAGCTGGCTGACGATCATGATGACCGCCACGCCGGCCAGGTAGCCGACCAGGATGGGCTTGGACAGCAGATCGGCGACGAACCCCAGCCGCAGCAGCCAGCAGACCAGCGCGAGCAGCCCGACGATGACGGCCAGACCGGCCGCGAGCGCTGCGTACCTGCCCGGATCGGCCCCGGCCAGCGGGCCGATGGCGGCGGCTGTCATGAGCGCGGTCGTCGACTCGGGACCGATCGACAGCTGCCGGGAGGAACCGAGGAACGCGTACAGCGCCAGCGGGGCCAGACTGGCCCACAGCCCGGCCACGGGAGGCAACCCGGCGACCGTGGCGTACGCCATGACCTGGGGGACCAGGTAGGCAGCCACGGTGAGCCCGGCCAGCAGATCACCGCGCAGCCATGCGCGCTGATACCCGGTCAGAAATGAGGTCACATTCTGCTTTGTATCGCACACCGAGCCCCTAAAGGCTCAGAGCGGTCGTATGCCACCCGGCTACGCCTGCTCGGCCTGCTGGGCGAGCAGGCGATGGCGGTTGGCCCGGTTGACCTCCTGCCGACGCGGATCCGGGATGGGGCGCCGCGAGCAGGAGGCGCTGGGTGTACGGATGCTCCGGGTTCGAGGTCACGACATCCCCGTCCTCGACGAGTTCCCCTCGGTATATCACCGCCATCCGATGGCTGATGTAGCGCACGACGCCCAGGTCGTGCGACACGAACAGGTAGGCCACACCCAGCGACTCCTGCAGCTCGATCAGCAGATCGAGCACGGTCGCCTGGGCCGACAGATCAAGTGCCGACACAGGCTCGTCGCAGACGACGAGCTTCGGCCGCAGCGCCAGTGCCCGGGCAATCGCGACCCGTTGGCGCTGGCCGCCGCTGAACTCCCGCGCATAGCGGTCCACGGCGTCTTTCGGCAGTTGCACCTTGTCGAGGAGTTCGCGTACCTGCGCCTGGGCGGCATGACGCTTGACGCCCGTGATCCAGAGTGGCTCGCCTGGACCGACTCCCTCGATCAAGACGGGCACCCCTGCCCGGGCTATCACGTGGCCGAGCTGATCGGCCTCAACCAGCGCAAGGGCTGGCCGGACGGGATGCGACTGCTGGTGCGCCGGGTCCGGCCGTCGGCCGGTCATCGCAAGAACCTCACCGCGTTCGAGACCCGCAGCGGCTGGAAGTACTCGATCATCGCGACCAACATCGGCCGCATGTGGGGCATCGCCGGTTCTCACCATCCGCAGTGGCTGGATGCCCTGGCTCGCGCGCACGCGGTGGTCGAGGACCGCGTTCGCGTCGGCATGCGAAGGCCCGCCCCAACCGCCCGGGGGACATAACGGGCAAGACCGCGAACTCGATGAACGTCAACAAGCCCCTGACGAATCGAGGCGAGGAGGAAAAGGACCTCCAGTGCCCCTCGGAGACGACCTCGACGGTGCCGTCGGTCACCTTGATGGCCGTCTGGTCGTCGATGGCGTACGCCGGACCCGCGATGCCGGCGGCCCATCTCTCGGCGTCGGCCATGGTGTTTCCCGGCATGAGCTCGTGTCCCAGGTGCGGGAAGATCGAGAAGTCGACGACCCCTAGGGTGCGGTCGCTTCCGGTGGGCGGCGTCCATTCGACGAAGTAGTCACCGATCCGGGGGGTCATCACCATGCTTCC
>NZ_JAIWNB010000046.1:0-46629 GCF_020215705.1 Nonomuraea aurantiaca
CATCGACAACTGGTCCTGGGCCAAGACGCAGGGCGTCTACAACATGGTCCGCGACTTCAAGCAGCGCGGCGTGCCGATCGACTGCGTCGGCCTGCAGTCGCACTTCAACAGCGGCAGCCCCTACAACGGCAACTACCGCACCACCATCTCCAGCTTCGCCGCCCTCGGGGTGGACGTGCAGATCACCGAGCTGGACATCCAGGGCGGCTCGGCCACCACATACGCCAACGTCGTCAATGACTGCCTGGCGGTGCCGCGTTGTGCCGGCATCACCGTCTGGGGGGTTCGCGACAGCGACTCCTGGCTCGGCGCCGGCGCCACCCCGCTGCTCTTCGACGGCAACGGTAACAAGAAGGCCGCCTACACCGCGGTGCTCAACGCGCTCAACGGCGGCAGCACGTCGCCACCGCCCGGCGGCGGCGACGCGGGGCAGATCAAGAGCACGGCCTCCGGCCGCTGCGTGGACGTGCCCAACTCCAGCACCACCGACGGCACCGCGGTGCAGCTGTGGGACTGCAACGGTCAGAGCAACCAACAGTGGGCGCAGACCACGGCCGGGGAGCTGAGGTACGGCGACAAGTGCTTGGACGCCGGGGGCACTGGCAACGGCGCCAAGATCCAGATCTACTCCTGCTGGGGTGGCGACAACCAGAAGTGGCGCGTCAACTCCGACGGCACGATCGTGGGCGTACAGTCCGGGCTGTGCCTCGACGCCGTCGGCGCCGGCACTGGCAACGGCACGGGGCTGCAGCTGTACACCTGCTGGGGCGGCGGCAACCAGAAGTGGACCTACAACGCGGGCACCGCGTGAGCTTCACCCGAAGCGGGCGCTGCAGGCCCCTTCATCGGTGAAGCGCGTCCGGGGTGTCGTCCTCCATCAGGAAGCCGCCGGACTGGTGGCGCCAGAGCCGGGCGTAGGGGCCCTCGGACTCGAGCAGCTCGCCGTGGGTGCCCTGCTCCACGATCTCGCCGCGGTTCAGCACGACGAGCCGGTCCATGCGGACGACGGTGCTCAGGCGGTGCGCGACCACAAGCGCGGTGCGGTCCCGCATCAGCTTCCACAACGCTTCCTGGACGAGGATCTCGCTTTCCGAGTCCAGGGCGCTGGTCGCCTCGTCCAGCAGCAGGATCGGGGCGTCGCGCAGAATGGCGCGGGCGAGGGCGACCCGTTGCCGCTGGCCGCCGGACAGCTTGACGCCACGCTCGCCGACCAGGGTGTCGAAGCCCTTCGGCAGCGACTCGACGAACTCCGTGACGTGCGCCGCCCGCGCGGCCCGCATGATCTCCGCGTCGGTGGCGCCCGGCCGGGCGAAGGCGATGTTGTCGCGCACCGACCGGTGGAACATGGCCGGCTCCTGGGGCACGTACGCGATGAGGCCGCGCAGGTCGGCCTGCCGCAGGCGGGCGATGTCCTGGCCGCCGATCAGGATCCGACCCCCGTCGACGTCCATGAGGCGCAGTAACAGCCGGGTGAGCGTGCTCTTGCCGCCGCCGGACTGGCCGACCAGTCCGATCTTGGCGCCGCTGGGGATGTCCAGGTCCAGGCGCTCGAACAGGGGCGGACCGCCGGCGTGGGCGAACGTCACCCGCTCGAAGCGGATGCTCGCGTCAGCCGGGCGCAGCGGCTGCGGGTCGGCCGGATCGACCACACTCGGTGGTACGAGCAGCAGTTCGGTGAACTGGGCGGCTTCGGTGAGCACGCTCTCGATGCGCCGGTAGATCTGATTGAACTCGAACATGACGCTGATCGTGTTCGAGTAGTAGGTGAAGGTCACCACGATGGCCTCCACGCCCAGACCGCCCCGGAGCGCGACGGCCAGCAGCAGGCCGAGGGCGCTGGTGAGGATCGAGATGGGTGCGACCACGGTGTCCACCCGCAGGTTGCCGTAGTCCCAGGAGTGCAGCGACAGTCTCCGCTGCTCGGCGATCCTTACACGGTGCTCGGCGGCCTCGCGGTCCTCGGCGGCGAACGCGCGTACGGTGTCCATGTTCGCCAGGACGTCCGCGACGTGGCCGGAGACCCGCACCTTGGCGGCCTCACGCTTGTCGACCAGCGCCTGGCGGCGGCGGATGAGCGGCGCGACGACGCAGCCCGTGACGATGATGAGGCCCAGCAGAACGAAGACCAGCAGCGGGTGATAAGTCCACAGCACCACCGAGGCGAAGGCGATCGGCACCACCTTGGCCATGATGGAGAAGGTCAGCGTGTCGACGAAGTCCTCGAATCGGGAGGAGAACCCCAGCACCCGTTTGGTCAGCGAGCCGGCGAAGTTGTTGTGGAAGAACGCGGTGTCCTTGGTCAGCAACTCCTCCATGCCCACCACGCCGAGGTGCTCGATGCCGCGGGCGTCCGTACGATTCAGGAAATGCAGCCCGATCCGCCACAGCGCCTCACCGGCCAGTAGCAGCCCGGCGAAGCTGAGCACGTACGGCAGGAGCGCGCCAACGGAGCCGTCACCGCCGGCGGACAATTGCCCCACAATGCCGGCTACCGCCAGCGGCGCGAGGTAGAACAGGCAGATGTTCCCGAGTGCGGGCATCGTCAGCGCGGGCACCGCGACGCGCCGCTGGCGCACGAGCTCACCGGAGTAGTGGCGCAGCGCGAGCAGGACCGCCGACTTTCGTACGGACGAAACACCTCCGGAGCCCTGAAGCGATCCGAGCACAGCCATCCGCCCCTCCCAAACCCGACAACCGTCCGTGACCATGCTGCCGCAGGGCGTACGCGGAGGCGACTGATTTTCCGGCCACCGGAGCCGGGGGGCTTCTCCCGAATGTGTCCCCAGCGCCAAGTAGCTCCGCGTAGATCACGGTCGCGGTCGAGAGCGGTCAGCTCATACGCCTGACCAGCGTGCAGTGAGGTGAGCGACGAGCTGAGGTCGGCTCGCCGGAACTCATCGCACAGTGATCTACTTTGTAAAGGGCAGTCCACTCGGCTGTCTACTGACCCCGTTGGTTACGACATCTTCCTCGTCCACTGGGAATTCGGCGGCCAGAACCTGGGTCAGCAACCCGCCAGGTTCTCCCGTTATGGCTCGTCCGAGCAAGTGGTACAGCCTCGGCCACGAGAACGGCCCGTTGGGCTGCGCCACACATCTACACCTTCCACCAGCTGCGGCGCCGGCCGAGACCACCAGCAGCGCGTTCAAGGCACGCGTGGTGGGGCTCATCTGAAGCTGATCGAGGCCGGCTCCTTCGAAATCGGCGTGGTGCTTCTGCGCTACGAGATCAAGAAATAAGCGGAAGTCCGCACTTTCGAAGAATCGGATGTCGACGATGCCGCGCTGTCACTCGCCCATCGCCGGATACGCCCGCGCCGAGCGCGACGGGCGGCGGCTGTCGCTGCGCGCCCGGCTGTTCAGCCTGGACGACCGCGCCCCTGCCACGAGGCGATCGGTGGCAGGGGGGCTTCCGGTCGGATGCGCCGACCGGCGTGGTCCTGTCGCTAGTTCCTCGGCTTCTGTCCGCTTTCCTTGATGCAGTACGGGCAGAAGGGTTCAGGGTCGATGCAGATCTTGACGCTGTCGGAGTCGTTGGCGGGATCGAGATCCAGCTCCGTGGCGTCGGCGGTGGCCGTGTTGGTCGTCTCCGCGACCGCTGTGGCCTTGGCATGGACGGTCAACGTGGCCGAGGCGCCACTGGCCAGCGCGCCGACGGTCCACATCCCGCTCGCCGCCGCGTAGGTTCCGTTGGAGGCCGTGGCGGACAGGAAGGTGAGGGTGGACGGCAGCATGTCCTTGACCATGACCCCCGTCGCGTCGTTCGGGCCGGCGTTGCGTACGGTGACGCGGTAGGTGACGGTCTGGCCGACGGTCACCTTGGTCGAATCGGCGGACTTGACCACGCTCAGGTCCACGGCCGGGTTGACCTTGGTAACGGCGTCGCCGCTGGTAGAGGTCAACTGCTCCGGCTCCGGGCCGAGGCGGTTCTCGGAGCCGACCGTCGCCTGGTTGGTCACCTGCCTGCCCGCGGCGTCCCGGCCGACCTTGACCTTGAACTCCACGGTGGTGCCGCCGGGCAGGCTCGCGGCGTTGGGCAGCGAGCCGCCGGCCGCGGGGGTCGCGTCGTCGCCCAGGGTGAAGGAGACCTTGTCGGCGTCGAACTCGCCCTGGTCGTCGCCCGCCTGGTCGGTCTTGTCCCCGCTGCCCGGGCCGTCGACCACCCGCAGCGAGCCGGGCACGTAGGTGCCCCAGCTCCCGGTGCCGTCCGACATGACCTTCTGTTGCACCGGGGCCCTCGGGGCGCCGATGTCCAGGGCCATCGTGTCGACTGCGGTCAGTCGCTGCTGAGCACGCTGGTGTTCTGGCAGGCGGTCAGGCGCCACTGCCCGTCCTCCTTTGCCATGACGAACAGCGGCGTGCCCACCTCCTCCGTCCCGTCGGGGTTCCGATAGACCTGACACACCTTCACGGCTGCGACGTCGGGACGGATGAACAGCACATGTTCCACCTCAAACGTGACCGTCGCACCCTGCATCCCGCCGGGAAGCACCTGGTGAGTGAACGTCGAGATCGCATCACGGCCGAAGAGGCGCTTGCCGCTGCCCGTTGTCCAGATCGCGTCAGCTCGGAACAGAGCAACGAATTCGTCAGGGAGTTCGTTGTTCTGGGAGTGCTCAACCGTGGCCACCACCTGCTCGATCGCTTCGATATCGGCTTGGCTCGTCTGGTCAGCAATGTTCATTGTGCTCATGACATGGACGATAGAACCTTAAGTTCTCTTGAGGTCAAGAGCGTCCATCGTGCCGGGGCGGAGTCTTGGTGTGCAGTGATGTTCTCAGGCCAGTAGGTCTAGGGTTTCGGGTGTTTCCCAGGCTGTCAGATGCCGCTCTGGGTCGGTTCCTTTCTGCGCGCACTGGTTGATCAGTTCGGCGAGGGCTTGCCGCTCCTGCCCTGGGAGGCCCTGCAGGAGGGCAATCACCGGCTCCAGGACCTCCAATCGTGGCCTCGGGCGTGATGGCGTCGTCGTCGTCGCTGTGATCCAGCCTGATGACGATCTCGGTGAGCCGGGCTTCCAGGTATCGGCGATCATCTGGGTGAGCAGGCTGGTGTTCTCGTGCCGGGCGGGCGCTCACCGAGGTGTTCGCCACGCACTTCCCCGGCATCCCCCTCGACGGCGACGCCCCCGAAGCCGCCGCCTACTCGCTCAACAGCATTCTCGACTTCATCCCAGGCGCCTCCGACGATCTGAAGCAAGCAATTTCATGAACCTGGAACACCGGCGCGCGAGGACTCCTGCCAGGCGACCGGGCGCTTTCCGGACGCCCGTACGAGAGCGCGCAGTTCGCGTACCGCGTGGGCGAACGACGCGTCGGGGGGCCGAACACCTCGTCCGCTCCGATGTGGACGTACGGTCCCGCCGTCAGGGCGCAGACCTCCTTGAGTATGCGTCCGACCAGTTCGTGCGTATCAGCGTCGGCGAGGTCAAGCGGCGGGGTCTCCGGGCCGGTGTACTTCTCCGCGCGTTTCTTCAAGCCAGGCGACCTCGTCGTCGGTGAGCTCGACCGACAGACCCTGGAGCGACGTCCGAGTCTCGGTGATGTGCCGGGGGCCGATCAGCGGGAACACCGGGTACGGCTGGTGCAGCAACCAGGCCAGCGCGATTGCGGTCGGCTCGACGCCCTTCTGCTTCGCCAGCTCCCGAGCTCTGCGTAACCGCTCAAAGTTCTCGTCGGAATAGAAGCAGCGGACCAGCGTCTCGTCCGAGCGGTCCTCCGGCGTGGCCCGGCCGGTGAAGAACCCGCGGGCCTGGCTCGACCACGGTAACAGCGCGACCTGCCGCTCCCGCAACCACGCCTGCGACGCGTCGTCGGCGACGTGCCGGCAGCCCTGCCAGGGCACGTCATACGCCCGGGCGAGGCTCAGGTGGTTGCTGAGCAGGGTGAACGGCTGCTTGCCGTTCGCCTTGGCGTACGCGTTCGCCTCGTCGAAGCGGGCGGTGGACCAATTGGACCCGCCGTACGCCTTGATCCGGCCGGCCCGGAAGTGCTCGTCCAGCACCTCGACGAAGTCCGAGACCGGCACCTCCTCGTTGTCCCGGTGCATCAGGTAGAGGTCGACGTGGTCGGTCTGTAACCGCTCCAGGCTCTCGTGCAGCTGCCGGGTGATCGACTCCGGGTCGCAGTGCGGCGTGTGCGCACCCTTGCCGATGACAACGACCTCGTCCCGGTTCCCGCGCATCGCCATCCACTGCCCGAGCAGCTTCTCGCCCAGGCCGCCGCCGTAGATGTAGGCAGTGTCGAAGGTGTTGCCGCCGCGCTCGACGAAGTCGTCGAACATCACCGCGGCGTGCGTCAGCGTCTCCTGGTTGTCCGCGCCCATCACCAACCGGGAAACCTGCTTGTCCAGGCCGGGCACCTTGCCGTACGTCATCGGGGCGTTGTCGCGCCGGGCCAGCGGGCCGCCGGTCGCGGTCGGAACGCTCGCGTCGTCACGTTCGCTCGCGTACTGCTGCCCGATCGCCTTGCGCCATTCGTCCTGCACGGTCAGGTTGCCGAGGGTGTCGGCCCAGGTCATCTCCGGCGCCTGCCGCTGTTCGATCGCGGCCGCGACCGCGTCGGCCTCGGCGGCGTAGATCAGGGCCGGCTCGGCGGAGATGTCGCGCGGCTGCTCGCCTACCTTGTACAGGGTGACGTGGGCCGGCTTGCCGTCGCCGCCGAACCACGGGTCCTCGATCTCCAGGTAGCCCTTACTGCCGAAAATGCGGACCCGGTTCTCGTCCTTCAGCCGCACACCGGTGCTGACCTGAGCGGTCATCCCACTGTCGAAGAACAACGTCGCCACGGCCCACTCGTCCGCGCCGGTTTCCCCGACCTGCCCGACCGCGGTTAACTCGGCCGGATCGGCGAACGGGCGGCCGATCGCCGCGCCGGCGATCAGCCGGGCCATCGAGACCGGATAACCGCCGACGTCGAGGATGCCGCCACCGCCCAGTTCGTCGGCGAACAGCCGGCTCTCGGGCTGGAATTGCGCCTGGAACGCGAACGACGCCTGAATCTGGTGCACGGTGCCGAGCTCGCCATCGCGGACCAGCTCGGCGATCAGCTTGGTCTGCGGCAGGCAGCGGTACATGTACGCCTCCATCAAGAAGACGTCGTTGCGCTCCGCGGCCTCGATCATCGCCTCGGCCCAGGCCCGGTTGATCGCGAGCGGCTTCTCGCACAGCACGTGCTTGCCCGCCTCGGCGGCCTTGATCACCCATTCGGGGTGCTGCGGGTGCGGTGTAGCGATGTAGACCGCATCCACCGTCGCGTCGGCGAGCAGGTCGTCGTACGAACCGTGCAGGCGGGGGATGTCGAACCGGTTGTCGAACGCTTCGGCCGAGACGAGCGATCGGCTGCCCACAGCGACGACCGTGTTGACCGGCGACGTCGGCACCTGCTCGGCGAACCGGGACGCGATGTACCCGGTCCCGAGGATGCCCCAGCGAAGTTTGGTGTCAGTCACACAGTGCCCTTCGTGTTGTTGTTTTCATGGTCAGAGTTTCATGGCATTGCCGCGCTCGGCTACGGCTCCGTTCTTCATCCCTTGATGCCGCACGTGACGACGCTGCGGATGAAGTAGCGCTGGGCGAAGAGGAAGATCAGCATCACAGGCGTGACGTAGAGGGCGGCCGCGGCAGCTTGCACGGTCGGTATGGCGTTGCCGTGCGGATCCTGGCATCCATGAGCCCGGCCTGACCATCGAGACGGTGGCCGACAGCTGATCGACGGCATGATCGCCCGAGGCGGGGTACGCAACCTCGTCGCCGAGTACGCGGTACCGCTGCCCGTCGAGATGCTCAGCTCGCTGCTGGGCGTGCCGTCGTCCGATCGGGAGAAGTTCGAGCGCTGGAGTTCCTCCACCCTGTCGGTGGCCGGGAAGTCCGAGCAGGAGATCGCCGCCGACATGGGGGAGCTGGCGCCGCGTATATGACCGACCTGATCGCGAAGCGGCGAGCGGAACCCCGGGACGTAGTCTTGGTCCATGGCGGTGGAGACATGGCCCGACTACGAGGAGTACCGAAAGCGGACCGACCGCGCCATCCCAGTCCTCGTTCTCGAGCCCCTCTCCTGACTGCGGACGGGTCCGCTGAAACTCCTGGCGGTTGAACGTGCGGATCCGCCGGTTCCGGCTGTCCGGCACGCTGGGTTGCCCGGTCCAGATCGGTGGAGGAGCGGTCGCCCTTCAGTTGATCGTTTCCGGTCGAAGCGCTAAGGGCCGTGGTGGACGAGTGCCGCCCAAAGATCAGGTCTGTCCGGGTGGGTTCGGCGCAGGTCACCCATGACGCGGTGCAGCACGCGAGCGGCGTCGTACGCGTCAGGTCCGCCCAGCCGGCGGTAGAACTCGCGGGCGACCGCCGCGGCCGTCGCATCGTCGAGCGGCCATTGACTGCCGACGACGTGGCGGAAGCCGACCAGTTGGAACGCAGACGCGAGATGGATCGACTCGTTGGCGTGGAAGATCCCGCTGAAGGCGGTCGAACATGCCGACAGGTAAGCCAGCTCGGCCTGGTCGAGGGGCACTGCGCCGATCGCGCCGATGGGCAGCAGGGCGTCGTGCAGGACGAGGCCGCCGAACGACGGTTTCTCGGCGTCGGTTGCCGCGTGGCAGGCGAAATGGGCCCAGGTGCTGCCGGGCAGCTCGGCGAGTACCCGGTCGGTCGTGGCGTCCTCGTCGACGAGCAGGATGCCGGGGTGGTGCTGGTGCAGCGCCTCTGCCTCCTCGGCGGTGCCGTTGAGAGTGGGCAGCTCGGGTGCGCTGCTGACCGCGACGGTGAGCTGGCGGCGTACCGTGGCCGGCGTGCGCGACCGTGCCCGGGCGAGCGCGCGGAGCGTCGGCGTGTAGGAGGACACCACGTGGTCGGGGAGCGCCGTGTGCAGAGGGAGGACGCCGAGCATGCCGATGGGCAGCCACCAGACCCGGTCCACTCCGGACAGGGCGGCTCCGATCGGCTCGGCGATCGTGGCCGACAGCCACTCCACAGTCTCCTTGACCACCCGCTGCAGGCGCAGCGCACCGGTCAGCGTGCCGTCCGCCGATGCCCGCATGGCGATGACGAGTTCGGCCACGTGCGCCGCCACGTCGGTCCAGGAAAGGTCGGGCAGCGCGACCGGGGTGATGTCCTCGGTGGTGATGATGACCGCGTCGCCGCGGCTGCGCGCCGAGTTGACCAGCACCACCGCGCCGCCTTCCGCCGCGGCGCGCAGTTCGGCCAGGTCCGGCCGGCCGAGGAAGCGCGGGAAGCCACGCCGGATCTCCTTGACCAGGTCGTCGTACTCGGCCCACAGCTGCGTGCGGTCGTTGACCAGGTCGGTGGTGTACACCATGAACCCGCCGGGGCTGACCTGCGACGTCGTGCGAAGCCTGTCGCGTACGTCCCGGAAGCGCTCGGCGAGCTCGGGTTCGCGTGCCGCCAGTTCGGCGAGATCGGCGTTCAGGTCGACCTCGTCGGCCAGCAGGATGCCTCTGCCCTGCTCCGCCACGGCGACGGCGCTATCCGGGTCGCCCGCGGCCAGGTGGGCGGCGACGGCCTCGCCCACCAGGTGCGGATACTCGCCGACCCGTTCTTCTTGATCGACGCGGGCGTTGCGCCTGGACACCGCGGCGGGCAGCTGCGCGACCGCGGCGGCGTACAGGTCGGCGGCGAGCGGCAGGTCACCGAGGTCGCCGGCGAGCGCGGCCAGTTTGGCGAAGGCGCGGACGCTGTGGCTGGGCACCGAGCGGACGGCGCCGCGGGCCAGCTCGGCAAGCTGCCGCAGTTCGTCCACCGTCACGGCGGGTGAACCGGCGCGGCGTGCCGAGTGAATGTCGGTGGTCATGGAGACGATCGCGGCGGTCGCGGGGTGGCCGCCCGGCAGCCGCGCGAGGGCGTTCTGGGCGAGTTCGCCCGCGCGTCGCAGGTCCGCGCCGTCGCCGCCGCGCTCGTACCGCCACAGGTAGCCGAGGGCGAGGTCCGCGAGCTGTTTGGCCTGGTCCGCGTCGCCGGACACGAGCGCGAGCCCCTGTTCACCGATCTCGATCGCGCGGTCCAGCGTCCCCGGATCGCCGCCGTGCTCGTGGCGCCGCGCCAGTACGGCGACGAGCTGCCTGAGGTAGATCACCCGCTCGGGATGGTCGTCGGGCACCGCGGCCAGGCTCTCCTCCGACAGCTCGATCGCGCGGTCGAGATCCGACACCTTGCCCAGACGCTGGTGGCGCTGGAGCAACGCGATGCTGAGGTTGTTCAACCGGCCCGGCCGGTCCGGGTCGTCCGGGTGGGTGGCCTCGACCGACGTCTCGGTCAGCGTGATCGCGCGAAGCAGATCGGTCAGCCCGCCGTCCCTCAGGTAACGCAGCTGGTAGCCGATGCCGAGGTACGCGATCGCGACCAGCAGCTGCGGATGGTCGTCGGGCGCGGTGTCCACGACCTGGTCGCCCAGCCGGATCGCCTCGTCCAGGTCGGCCACATCGCCGCAGAGCTCATATCGTTGCTGGTAGATCGCGGTGAGGTTGACGGCCACCGCGAACCACTCGTAGCTCGGCGCGCTCACGAGGCCCAGCGCCTCCTCCGTGGCCGAAGCCGCGGTATCGAGGTCGCCGGGATTGCCGTGGCGCTGGTAGCGGTGGCGGCAGGCGACCCCGAAGTTCGTGAGCAGAAGCGGCAGTGCCGGGCTGCCGGCGGGTGTCCCGGCCGCCGCCTGGGCGAGCAGGGTGATGACAGCGGTCAGGTACGACGGTTCGGAGGTGGTGTGCAACTCGGCCAGCATGACCGTCGCCGTGTCGGCCTGGATCTCCGGGTCGGCGTCGGGGCCGATCAGCGGCCGCAGCGACTCGGGGACCACATCAGGGATGTGCGCGACCGGCGCCAGGTGGAAAACGGCCTGGGACAGCTCGAAGTTCGACTGCGTGGCCACCCAGCGGGCGTGAAAGAGCCACCCGATGGCGATATGCGCCCTGAACAGCCATTCCCGCTCCAGGCCGGTCATGTCCGCGGGTTCCCGCCGCACGGCGCCGTGCCACAGCCGGAGCGCGTCCGCGAGAGCGGCGTCGGCGAGCACGGTCCGGTCGTCGCCGGTACGCTGATAGGCCGCGAGCCGACGGCGGATCCGGCGGGCGATCAGATTGAGCCGAAGGCGGCACAGCGCACCACGGATCCTCACCTCAGCGTCCTTTCCGTGCCACAGCGGTGACCCGGCTGCCCTCCTCAACGGTGAGCGGCCCGGCCCGCCCGTCGTCGGCCACGCCCAGTGCCACCGCGAGCGTACGGCCGTGCAGGTCCACCACGGACTCGACGAGCAATGCCAGTTCGGCCACGGCGCTGCGGGCGCGTACCCATCCGGCGGCGCCGACCGCGCCCGCGCCCAGGGCGGCGGGCCACCACATGACGGCAAGAGCGGCCAGGGGCCACGACCAGCTGCCGATGGCGACCGCGGCGGCCAGCGCGGTGTTGGCGTTCATGAGATCGGCACGCGCGGCCTCGGGCAGCACCAGCCACAGCCTCGGCCAGACGAAGGGCAGGTCCAGGCCGTAGCGGTCCTGTGCGACCTTCTCCGCACCGTGGATCCGGTCACCCAGCCAGGTCGGCCGGCCCGGCTCGGCCAGGGCCACGCGGTTGACCCTGGCCGCCGCCTGATCGATCTGCTCCTGCTGCCCGGCGGTCCTGGTCTCGGCTGGATGGGCGCGGGTGAGATCCCGGCGGCGTTCCAGCAGCGCATGCCAGCGGAAGCGTCTTCGCCGTACGAGCCCGCTCCGCAGGCCGCCGAACGGCCACGGCCATTGGCCCAGCCACAAGGTACGCGTCACGCCGGCCATCGCCTGCACCAGCAGCCCGACCCCGCCGGTCGCCACCAGCACGGCGACCAGCAGGCCCACTTGGGCCCCCACGGGCTTTCGAGCGAACCCCTCCGAGAACGCGGACACCTCCCTGGCCGCCAGGTCCCCGTCGAGGGCATGAGCATGCCCCAGGCCAACGCCGAGCGCCGCGGTGGCGAGGAACAGCACCCCGGGAAGCAGAAGCAGTGAGACCCATCGCTCGGCGAGCTTCTTGGCCAGCTCGGCGAAGAAATCGCCCACGATCGCTACCTGGGCCGCATCGGCGCGGAGGTCACCCCGCACACTGGAATCGGCCCGCCGGGCAAGGGGACCTCCACCCGGTCACACGCGCCGTCCGGGCAGCTGAACGCCTCCTCGTGTGCCCGGCCGGGACCGCTACCCGGCAGCGCGCTGCCGAGCGTGCGCGGGACGCCGGATCCGTCGCTGCCGAGCAGCTGCCCCAGCATGGGGATGATCGGCTGCCGCGCGCGAGCCGCAGCCTCGATGGCGCCGAGCAGCCGCTGGTGGCGCTCGGACTGGCGAGCGCATTCGGCACGCAGCTCAGGCAGCTCACCGCATAACACGGTCAGCGCGAGACGTTCGGCGGAATCCATCGTCTCGATCGTCCCAGCTCAGGATCGTGGCATCAAGGTGGATGTGAATCCGAACGGAATCCGGCGCGGGCCGCTCCGCAACACGCGGACGCGCTCGCCGGCACTTGCCCGCCCCGCCCGGCCGCCCTAGCAGTCGACCCGAGGTTTCTACAGCATGAGGGCCAGGTCGATGAGGCGGTTGGAGTACCCCCACTCGTTGTCGTACCAGCCCACGACCTTGACCTGCGAGCCCATCACGCGGGTCAGCTCGGCGTCGAAGACGCACGAGGCCGGGTCGCCGACGATGTCGCTGCTCACGATGGGCGCGTCGGTGTAGGTCAGCAGGCCCTTGTACGGACCGGCCGCGGCCTCGGCGTAGGCGTCCTTCACCTCCTGCACGGTGGTGGCGCGGCGGGTGGTGACGGTCAGGTCGGTGACCGAGCCGTTGGAGACGGGCACCCGCAGCGCGAACGCGTCCAGCCGGCCCCGCAGCTCCGGCAGCACCAGACCGATCGCCTTGGCCGCCCCGCTGGAGGTGGGCACGATGCTGAGGGCCGCCGCCCGCGCCCGCCGCAGGTCCTTGTGGGGCGCGTCCTGGAGGTTCTGGTCCTGGGTGTAGGCGTGGACGGTGGTCATCATGCCCGACTCGATGCCGACCGCGTCGTGCAGCACCTTGGCCAGCACACCCAGGCAGTTGGTGGTGCACGAGGCGTTGGAGATGATCGTGTGGCGCGCTGGGTCGTAGACGTCCTGGTTCACGCCGAGCACGATCGTGACGTCCTCCCCGCTGGCCGGCGCGGCGATGACGACCTTCTTCGCGCCGCCGTCCACGTGCGCGCGGGCCTGTTCGGCCTTGGTGAAGATCCCGGTGGACTCGATCACCACGTCCACGCCCAGGTCACCCCACGGCAGGTCGGCGGGGTCACGCTCGGCCAGAACCTTGATGGTCGCGTCACCGGCCCGGATCGCGCCCGGCTCGGCGGCGACCTCGCCGGGGAAGCGGCCCATGATCGAGTCGTACGCCAGCAGATGCGCCATGGTCGCCACGTCGCCGAGGTCGTTGACCGCGACGATCTCGATGTCGGCGTCGGCGCGAGCGGCCACCGCGCGGAAGACGTTCCGGCCGATCCGCCCGAACCCGTTGATGCCCAATCTAAGTGTCATGCCGGATATCATAAGCAACTTAAATAAGTTTGCGATATATTTCCGGCGTGAACACCACGCCGGACGACACACTGGGCGACCGCGACTCGGACCTCGACCCCGCCCAGAACGCCGACCGCGACGGCGACCTGGACGTGGACGCCTTCGCCACCGCGATCGAGAACTTCAACCGCTTCTACATCCGCCTCCCCGTGCTGGAGAAGCTGTCGTTCACGACGCTGTCGGTGCTCGACACCCTCGCCACCCGCGGCACCCCCATGCGGCTGACCGACCTCACCAAGACCGAGCAGGTCAGCCAGCCCGGCATCACCCAGCTCGTCACCCGGCTGGAGCGCGACGGACTCGTGGAACGCCGCCCCGACCCCAGCGACCGGCGCGCCGTCCTGGTCCACATCACCGAGGCCGGACGCCAGATCGGGCGCTCCCGCCATGACGACCGCGCCCGCCATCTGGTCCCGCTCATCGCCCAGCTGACCCCCGAGCAGCGCCAGGCGATCACCGACGCCCTCCCCGCCCTGACCCGCTTGGCCGAACTGGGCCAGGCGGGCGCCGAATCAGCCGGCCGCTGAATCCGGAACCCCGCCGGGGGACGTGTTCAACCCGCGGTCGCGACACGATGCCGCGACTGTCCCAGGCTTCTGGCCACGATCCGGGTCCGGGCGCCCGGGTATGCGCGGACCCGCGCCATGGGTTATTCCTCCCGGGCCGTACGGAGTACCCGGCGCACGGCGCCACGCAGCCACTGGTGGGCCCCGTCAGCGGTGTGGCGCGGATGCCAGGCCATGCCGATCGTCAGTGGTGGCAACGGCAGCGGGATCTCCAGCAAGCGTAGTCCGAGCGCGTGCGCCACGTCGCTGAGTGGTGAAGGGGGCTCGCCCGGCAGCGCGGTCGGCACCAGGCAGACCACGTCGCCGACCGCGGCCAGCGCCATCGCCGCCAGATGTCCGGGCAGGACGGCGCTGACCCGCCGGCTGAGCCCTTGCTCGGCCAACGCCGCGTCCAGCGGGCCGGTGAAGCGTCCCCGGCGGCTGACCGCCACGTGCTCGGCCGCGGCCAGCCTGGCGGGCGTCAGGGTTCCTTCGGCGAGCGGGTGCCCGGCCCTGACGCCGGCCGCCATCCGCAGCGTGACCAGCTCTTCGACCCGGGTCTCCGGGTCGACGTGGTCGATGGCTCCGATCTCCAGATCGATCCGGCCCTCGCGCAGCGCGGGGCCCGCCTCCCACTCCTCGGCCAGCACCCGCAGCGAGACGCCCGGCGCCCGGCGCCGGGCCAGCCCGAGCAGACCCGGCGCCAGCGCCGCGCCGACCAGGTCCGAGGCCTGGACGGTGAAGGTACGCCGCAGTGCCGCGGGGTCGATCCCGCCGCTCGGGGTGAGTAGTTCCGCCAGCCGGCGCACCACCGCGGCGGCCTCGTCCCGCAGCGCCTCCGCGCGGGGTGTGGGCACCATCGCCTGTCCTGCCCGCACCAGGAGCGGGTCCTGGAGCACCCGGCGCAGCCGGGCCAGGGTGCGGCTCATCGCGGCGGGGGAGGTGCGCAGCCGCGCGGCGGCACGGGTGACGCTCTGCTCGGTCAGCAGGGCGTCGAGGGCGACGGCGAGATTGGCGTCGAGGTTCGGGGCTGGGCTGCTCACCGGCATCATTCCGTTTCGGGCAATGATTGGATGCTGAAGTTCCCATTGTGGCAATGCGGCTCGGGTCTGCACGATCAAGAGGTCTGCCGATCCGACACAGACCGCGAGGTTTTCATGATCGTCATTACCGCCCCCACCGGGAACATCGGCCGGCGGCTCCTGTCGCTGCTGGTCGAGGCCGCGCCCGTCCGCGGAGAGGAGCTGCGCGTCGTTGTCCGCGACCCTGCCCGGCTCCCCGAGGCCGTGCGCGGCCGGGTCGAGGTGGTCACCGGCTCGCACGGCGACGCCGCGACCGTCGAGCGCGCCTTCACCGGTGCCGACGCCGTTTTCTGGCTGGTGCCGCCGGACGCCTCGGCCACGCCCGACGAGGCGTACAGCGGCTTCACCCGCCCGGCCGCGCGGGCGTTCGCCGCCCACGGCGTCGGCCATGTCGTGGGCGTCTCGGCGCTCGGCCGCGGCACCCCGCAGGCCGCCCAGGCCGGGCTGGTCACCGCCTCCCTGGCCATGGACGACCTGATCGCCGGCTCCGGCGTCGCCTACCGCGCCCTGGCCTGCCCGTCCTTCTTCGAGAACCTGCTGGAGGAGGCCGACTCGATTCGCGAGAACGGCGTCTTCACCGACACCGTCGCCGCGGACCGTCCGGCCCCGCTGGTGGCCGTCGCCGACATCGCCGCGACGGCGGCCGGGCTGCTGCTGGACCGCTCCTGGACCGGAGTCGGCAGCGTTCCGGTGCTCGGCCCGCAGGACCTGTCGCCCAACGACCTGGCCCGCATCATGACCGAGGAGCTGGGCCGTCCGGTCCGCTACCAGCGCCAGCCGCTCGACGAGCTGCGCTCCACCCTGCTCGGCTACGGCCTCAACGAGGCGTTCGTCGAGGGCATGGTCGACATGAAGCGCGCCAAGGACCAGGGCCTGGACTCGGGCGTCGACCGCTCGCCGCAGGCGGCCCCGGCCACCGGATTCGCGCAGTGGTGCGCGCGGACTCTCAAGCCCGCCGTCCTCGCCACACCGGAGACAGTCGAGGCCCACTCACCGAACTGAGCCGCCGGTCACCGCGTTCAAGCTGGTCAAGAAGCTCGTGGTGTACGAGGCGACGACGGCGGAGGCGATCTACGCGACCGACCTTCACGGGAAGGCGTTGGTGGCCGGCCGCGTAGCATCCCGACGACCGGGTGACGGCGATCCGGTTCGCCGTCGCCAGGAGGCCAACCCTCCTCACGGGGCCTTTCGGTTGCTCAGCCGAAATCAGTGGGCGGGCTCGCCGAACCAGCGGGAGAGGTGGTCGTCCAGGTCCTGCTGATCGTCGCCGATCCAGGCGACGTAGCCGTCCGGGCGTAGCAGGACGCACGGAACATCCAGTGCCGCAGTGGGATCCGCGAGGTAGTCGACCCGGTCCGACCAGCCGCCGACGGTCAGGCGTTCGGTGCGGTCCAGCAGCAGGCCGCGGCCGCGATGCAGCAGATCGTAGAGGCGGCCCTGTTTCACGTCGATGTCGCGCAGGCGGCGGCCGAGCAGGTCGGGGCCTTCGCCGAAGTCGTAGCGGATGTCGATCGCGGTGATCTTCTCGATCAGATGGCGGTTCACCTCGTCGAAGTCCATCAGTTCGGTGAGCAGCCTGCGCACGGCCTGCGGGCCCGGTTCGGTGGAGTGCAGTTCCATCTGGGCGCGGGTGTTGTCCAGTACGTCCTCGGCGACCGGATGACGTTCGGCCTGGTAGGTGTCCAGCAGTGTTTCCGGCGCCCAGCCGCGGATCTGTGCGGCCAGTTTCCAGCCGAGGTTGACTGCGTCCTGAACGCCCAGGTTGAGGCCCTGTCCGCCGGTGGGTGGATGGATGTGTGCCGCATCGCCGGCCAGCAGCACCCGCCCGACCCGATAACGTTCGGCCAGCCGGGTGGCATCCCCGAAGCGGGACATCCAGCGCGGGGAGTGCACGCCGAAATCGGTTCCGGCGATGGTGCGCAACTGTCGCTGGAAATCCTCGAGGGTGGGCGGTTCCGCGCGGTCGCTGACTCCGGCGGCGGGGACCAGGACGCTGTAGACCCCTGCGCCGAAGGGCCGGAGCCAGAATCGCTGATAGGTCTCGCGGATTTCGGCCGTCTTGGCGGCGATCTCCTCCTGCGGCACGCCCACTTCCATCTCGCCCATCAGCGTGTCGATACGTGAGGGCTCGCCGGGGAAGCCGACGCCGAGCAGTTTGCGCACCGTACTGCGCCCGCCGTCACAGCCGACGAGGTAGCGCGAACGCAGCTGTTCCCCGTCGGCCAGCTCGACGGTCACCCCCTCGTCGTCCTGCTCGAAACCGGCGACCGCGCAACCGCGCCGGACCTCCGCACCGAGTTCGATCACATGGTCTTCGAGCAGGCGTTCGATGACCGGCTGTGGGATGCCCAGCAGATAGGCGTGCGCGGAATCCAGGCCCTTGGGCGCGGGTTTGGGGATGGCGGCGAAGAATCCGCCGGCCGGACGCTGTCTTCCATGCGGGAGAATGCGCTCCAGCAGTCCGCGCATCGCCATCAGCTCGAGACTGCGAATATGCAGACCGACTATGCGGACGAACGACTTGGGCTCGGTTTCCTTCTCCAGAACGAGTACCCGCACATTGTGCAGCCGCAGTTCGGCGGCCAGCATCGCGCCGGTCGGCCCGCACCCGGCAATGATCACATCGAACATGTGGGGCGCGCGATCGGCGTCGGAGGCCGGCGATCGGAGTCCGGGGACGTCGCGGTCGACCGTATCGGTCGACGGCGGCTCGGCGGGAAACTGCGGAGAGTGCATAGGTGTTGCCTTTCGGGAGTGCCTTGTTGGCGAGGCGCTCCCGGCGACACCTACATCAATCGCCGGCCGTGACGGAACGGGGGAGCACCCACATCGCTACAGCGTTCATGGGTCTCACCTCCTGGGGCGGTGTCACGGTCGAACGCAAGCTACAAGCCCGGGCATCACCCCGTCCAATCCTTTTACGGCGCCGCGTCCATGCCCTCCCTGATCGCCTGGTCAACGACGTACTCTTCCAAAGCTGCGACGTTAAGCTTTCTGATCGGCATGGCGCCCATCGCTCAGGGGCCGGTCTGATGGGCGGAACGCGGGTCGGAGGGATCGGCCGCGGCGCGGCGAGAGATTTCTCCGGGGCCGTGTCGATCCGCGGGCCGCCCGTTCGACGTATGGGTGCGAGGGCCGAGAGGCGGCCCCGCCGGATGAGGAGAACGCGATGGCGAAGTACATGCTGATCATGCGGGGCACCGACGAGTCGAACGCCGCCATGATGGCCGACATCGACGAGATGATGGCCACGACCCGCCAGTTCATCGAGGAGATGGTCAAGGCCGGCGTTCTCCTGGCGGCCGAAGGACTGGACGATCCGAGCCGGGGCGTCGTGGTCGACTTCAGCGGCCAGGCCCCGGTGGTCACCGACGGGCCGTACGGCGAGACCAAGGAACTGTTCGGCGGCTACTTCCTGCTCGATGTCGCCTCGCAACAGGAGGCGGTCGAGTGGGCCAGCCGGGTCCCGGCGGCCCCCGGATCCAAGATCGAGGTCCGCCGGGTGGCCGGGAGCGACGAGGTTCCGCAGGCCGCCCA
This sequence comes from Nonomuraea aurantiaca, assembly GCF_020215705.1. GTDB lineage: Bacteria > Actinomycetota > Actinomycetes > Streptosporangiales > Streptosporangiaceae > Nonomuraea > Nonomuraea aurantiaca. The sequence goes on from NZ_JAIWNB010000046.1 coordinate 18,735, forward strand.
GTGATCGTCAAGGACGGGGCCGGGCGCGAGAGCAACGGGCAGATGTGATGGGTAGGGCCGATGTCGAGGCCGTCTGGCGGATCGAGTCGGCGCGGATCGTCGCCGCGCTGACCCGGTTCACCGGCGATTTCGGGCTGGCCGAGGACGCGGCCCAGGAGGCGGTGGCCGAGGCGCTGGTGTCGTGGCCGCTCGCCTGTCCGGCCAATCCGGCCGGCTGGCTGATGGCCACGGCCCGGCGGCGGGCGATCGACGCTATCCGCCGCCGGACCGCCCTGCAGGACCGATACGCCGAGCTGGCGGCCGACTTGGCGGTCGGCCCGGCGGCCGGCTCGGCGGTTGACGAGGACATCGATCCCGACAAGATCGATGACGACGTGCTGGCGCTGATGTTCATCAGCTGCCACCCGGTGCTCTCCCCTGAGGCCCGGGTGGCGCTGACCCTGCGCGTGGTCGGCGGGCTGTCCAGTGAGGAGATCGCCCGCGCGTTCCTCGTACCCGTGCCGACCGTGCAGGCCCGCATCACCCGGGGCAAGAAGACGATCGCGGCGGCCGGGGTGCCGTTCGAACTGCCGGCGGCCGCCGAGCGCCGGGAACGGCTGGGCGGCGTGCTCAGTGTCCTTTACGTGATCTTCACCGAGGGGTCGACGGCCACGTCGGGCGAGCGGCTGCTGCGCCCCGACGTCGCGTATGAGGCGATCCGGCTGGCCCGCACGCTGGCCGCGCTGCAGCCGGACGAGCCCGAGGTGCACGGCCTGCTGGCGTTGTGCGAGTTGACGGCCGCGCGCTTCCCGGCCCGGACCGGCCCGGACGGTTCACCGATCCTGCTCGAGGACCAGGACCGGCGGCTGTGGGACTTCTCGGCGATCCGCCGCGGGCTGGCCGCGCTGGCCAAGGCATCGACGCGCGGCCTCGGCCCCTACGGCCTGCAGGCCGCGATCGCCGCCACCCACGCCGCGGCGCCCTCCGTCGAGGCGACCGACTGGGAGCGGATCGTGCTGCTCTACGAGGTGCTCGGCCGGGTCGCGCCCTCGCCGGTGGTCGAGCTCAACCGGGCCGTCGCCGTGGCCATGGCCTCGGGCCCGGCGCAGGCCCTGGCCATCGTGGACGAGCTGATCGCCTTGGACCGGCTCCCCGGTTCACATCTGGTTGCGACCGTACGTGGTGAACTGCTGGCCCGGCTCGGCCGACGACCGGAAGCGCGCGCCGAGCTGGAGCTGGCGGCCCGGCTGTGCGCCAACCAGCGCGAACGCTCAGTGCTGCTGCGCAAGGCGGCCGCGCTGAGCTGACTTCTCCAGCTCGGCCGCGCGGGATTCGAGCACGGCCCGGATGCCGTCGACCGGCGTCGGCCCCGACGGCCAGGCGCAGCGGCGGCTCCGCACCTGCTCGGTCGACAGCGCCCACAGCTGTCCGCCGCCCACGAGGCCCGGCGGGTCACTGGCGTGGCGCGCAGGCCAGGCGCCGGGAAGCGGCGACGGCGAGCACGAGGCCACCGGGTCGGCTATGGCGGCACTGGATTGCGCAGGGGCACCCCTACCGGCTGCTGCTGCGTGTCGCGGTGACGGACATGCGCGACATCGAGATCCGCCGCAAGGTGGTGGGGGGTGAGCTTGCGGCGAACGAGCCGCTTGCGGGCCCACGGGCGGGAGTAGGTTGCCGGACACGCTGATCATCGATGGGGTGGAGATCGCCTTCGACGAGCAGGGCCCCGCCACGTCCGCACCGGCGGTGGTGTTCGTGCATGCCGGGGTCGCCGACCGGCGCATGTGGGAGCACCAGTTCCGGGCGCGCCGACCTGCCCGACACCGGCCACCTGGCACCCATCGAACGGCCCGTCGAGGTCCCTGCCGCCCTGATCTCGCTGCCTGAGCCGTAATCCCGCGCGCCTTGGCGGCGGTGCCGTGCTGGCAGATAACGCCTGGTCACGCGGCCCGTCAGGCTCGCCGGCTTGGAGAAGGCGCCGTGGCGGAGTTCGTATGGCGGGCGGTGGATCTGCCGGAAGGGACGGTGGCGGCGCCGTGCTGCCCCGGAAGCCGTGGCGAGCTGCTCGGTGCTGGTGCTCTCGCGCCTGGCAGTCAGGATGGCGAGCCCTGGGCCAGCAGCCGGCACAGCACCTCGGTCATGCCCCGCGCAGTGTGGAAGATCGCGCAGTTGGCCGGCAGCGAGCTGAGTTTGATCATCTTCTCCTGCTCGGCCGATCGTTGTCGGCGATGACCCCATCGTTGCCGAAGCGCGGCCAGCCGGAGAAGCCGTTGAAGTCCTCAGGCGAGCGCGCCGTGCAGACCGGGGGCCGCCGAACGGACCTGTCACCTGGACGTTCCGAATGTGCGTCTGCCGCATCTCACGGTTTCTTGAGCAGCGGTCACTGTCGGCGCGACCGTGACTTGATCATGACACGGCGCGGACGAGATGAGGACACGACTGGCCGACAGTGGATCGGGGTTGACCGGCGGGCGAGTTGCGGAGCGTGCCGTGAGACTCGGCGGCTTGTCACGTGTTGGCGATGGTGGCCCCTGGCATCTCCGACGCCTCCATGGCGTCCATCGGCGAGACGGCACGACGGGTCATCAGGTGATCCGCCCGCGCCATGTCGACCCTTTTCGTCCCCTCGAAGGAGTTCTCATCTTGAAGCACATGTCCGTTGCCGCCGCGACCGCGGCAGTTCTGCTGCTGGCCAGCGCCTCGCCCGCGACGGCCGCCGCCAGCGCGGCCGGCGACGTCCAGCAGGCCATGGAGGAGCTGGCCAGGACGCCCGGTGTCGTGGGCGTGATCGGTGGCGCGTACGTGGACGGCAAGGCCGCGGGCCAGGGCACCGCCGGGTCGCGGCTGCTCAACGGCAAAGGCGGCACGATCCCGGCCGACTCCCGCTTCTACATCGGCTCACAGACCAAGGCGATGGTGGCCACCGTACTCCTCCAACTCGTCCAGAAGGGCAAGCTCGGCCTGGACGACAAACTCGCCGGCCTGCTGCCCGAGGTGGCCGCCGACGGGCTGGTCGAACGAGCCGACGAGATCACCGTCCGGCAACTGGTCCAGCACACCTCCGGCATCCCCGACTGGTGGTCCCGGAGCGGCTCGACCGAACCGGCCTTCGACGTCTTCGACTTCACCACCTACTACCGGCCCATCGACATCGTCAAGACCACGCGCGGCCTGCCGCGCACCGGCGAGCCGGGCGAAAAGTTCGCCTACTCCAACACCAACTACACCCTCATCGGCATGATCATCGAGAAGGTGACCGGCAGCACCCTGGCGGACCAGATGGACCAGCGCCTGTTCCGCCCACTCGGCATGACCCGAACCTACGCGCTCACCAAGCCCCCGCAGGGCATCAAGGGCCCGCACGGGCACGGCTACTACCCCGACTCCACCGGTACCCTGCGCGACATGCACCGCGCCAACGCCAGTTGGGGCTTCGGCGCCGGCAACGTCGTCTCCACCACGCATGACGTCAGCACCTTCCAGCGGGCCTTCGACCAGGGCCGGCTGCTGCCGCCGTCGCTGCGGAAGGTCCTCGCCGGTGGCTCTGCCGGCGGCAATGGCAGCCGCAGCGCGCGGCAGGGCACGGAAAGTTGCGAAGAAGACCTGAACATGCAGGGCGGCTCGGGACTTGGCTACACCACACTGATCCTCTACTCCACCGATGGCCGGCGGCAGTTCGAGATCTCCGTCACGCGAAGCACCACCGACGACGCCATCATCCCCGCGATGGTCAAGGCCGGCCAAGCCGTCCTGTGCCCGACGGGTTGAAGCTCTCCGCGTCGACGACCTCGTCCCACGCCGGGTGCATCTCCTAGCCGCCCGGGCATCTCTCCGAAGTTCGACAAAGGCAGGATCGCCCAGCCAGGTCAGGCGCTCCTTGTTCGCTTTGAACGCCGAGGTGCGCAGCAGGTCGCCGACCGCCAGGTCGAACACCTCGATCGCCTCGTCGGCCGACTGGGGGGCCACGGTGGCGGCGAAGGCGAGCAGGGTGGCGAGTTTGCGATCGCCGGCCAGTTCGGCGACGGCCTGGGCGCGGGCGGGGTGGGCGAAGCGGGCCAGTGCGGCGATCTTGCCGGGCAGCAGGAGCTTGGCCTCCACCAGGCGGTGGGTGGCCAGATCGAACAGCACGACCGGGCGCTCGCCTGTGCTCCAGGCCCGTTGGTAGAGCAGGCACCGGCGACCATGGCCACCTCGCCGTCAAGTCCGAGTTCCATGCCGGCCTCCCGTCCATCAGCCGAGGCTGCCTGCGGCGACCAGCACGATCGAGACGACGGCATCCGGGTGCGAGACCATCACCGCGTGCGAGGAGTGGACGGTGCGGATGCGCGCGTGTGCTCGCTCGGCCATGAACCGCTGCCCCGCGGCCGGGATCGCGCGATCATCGAGTGTGATGAGGGCCCAGGAGGGGAGCGTCTTCCAGGCTGACTCGCCCGACTGCTCGTTGTTGGCCGTCATCGACAGCGGGCGCTGGGTGGCGGCCATGAGCGCGGCGGTGTTCGCGGGCAGGTCGGCGGCGAACACGGCACGGAAGCTGTCCGGCTTGATGTAGACGTCATAGTCCGTGCCGCTGGAGTCGGCGAAGGTTCCATGGACGAACACGATCGTCGGTTTGGCTGTGCTGCGAGCCTCCGCGGTGGCGGTGGCTGTGCCGAGAGGGGCCAGGGCGAGCAGGATGGCGGCCGTGAGGGCCAGGATGATGCGTTTCATCGTCTTCCTTCACTGATGTTCCATTGGCCGATGAAGGAGGACGTTAGGCAAGCTGCGGCGGCTCGGGCTTGAGTCAAGCGACTGCGGATCCCGGTGAGGTCGCTGTCGAATCCGGGGCAAATGTGGAGTGGTTGCCGAGGCGTCGCGGGCCGCTTCGGCAGGGGAGGCGCTGACCGGCACACCCCCAGCCAGCGATTCTGGCAGGCGAGTGACTCAAGAGATGCCCTGACCGCCCTTTTACGGTTGGAGAACGAGCAAGCTCGGCACCCTCGATCTGATCATCAACGGCGGCTTCGTGCCGCTCAGTGATCTCCTGCCCTGCCAGAGAAAGCGAGACCGGCCATGTCGCACCATCTTGACTCCCCAGCGGCCCGCCAGGACCCCCTGCCTCGACATCACCGACCTGTACGTCTTCCGTGGCGAGCAGGGGACGCGTTCGTCATGAACGTGTCGCACTCGATCGCCGGGACCGACATCGCGCGCGGCTTCCATCCGGACGGGAGGTATGAGTTCAAGATCGACGCGAACGGCGACGCCGTCGAGGAGTTGACCTACCGTTTCGCCTTCGCCGCGAAGGAGGCGGACGGCGCCCAGGCCTACGAACTGCACCGGCTGACCGGTTCTGACGCTGCGGACCCGCACGCTGAGGGGCGCACTTGTCGCCGACGGGGTGACGGGCCGCGTGACCGGGCTGGAGGGCGGCGGCCGAGTCTGGGCCGGAGAGGCCGGGGACCCGTTCTGGATCGACTGATCAGAGGGACGCCCCTCGCCTGTGGGCACCGTGTGGTGCCACCGGCGAGGGGCTGTAGGTGGAAGGGGCGCAGGGTCAGTACTTCTTGATGTCGAAGCTGTGACCCACGGCCTTTTTGTGTGTGCTCGGGCAGACGGCGACAGACTGTTCGCTGGGGACCGTCACCCAGCGACCCTTGACGGTCTTCGTGGTACTGCCGTTGGAACACTTGGCGATGGCCTGCACGTAACCCGAGCCCTTGTTGCAACTGGCCCACGTGGTGTTGGGCTGCCAGCCGATCCCGTGGTGGCAATCATCCGGTACGGGCTCCGCCTGCGCGGCGATCGGAGTGAGCGAGACAAACGCGACTGCGGCGGCAGACGCGAGAACAGCAGAGATCTTCTTGTTCATGGTCGGCGATCCTATAGACGACCGCGAGGCATTTTGGACATTCGCCAATATGTACAAATATCCGGACAAGTGTGCCGCAAGCGCCCATCGATCAAGTCGGCGTAGGCCTGCTCCTGCACGGCGTGATCACGATGCTGTTCCTCGGCATGGAGCATCGCATACCGGCTGTCGGTGAAGATCGGATAGTAGCGCCAGGAGGCGATTGCCGTCGCCGTACTCGACCCAGTCCTTGGCGAACAGGTGCAGGTGGTAGTTCTGCCAGCCCATCGCGATCTGGATCACGTTGTGCAGGTCGAACAGGCTGGCGGCCGACGGCACCTGGATGCGCCGCCAGACCAGCGGCCGGGCCTCCCGCAAGGCCACCTTGAACTGATGCACAGTGGTGGCCACGGTGGTGGGCGCGGCGGCCGCCGGCGCCGGGTCGGCGCCACCGTCAGGGTCCGGCTCATCATCGCCGCGTTCGACGACATCGCGGTGTTCGACGACACGGAGCACTCTGGCGTCCGTGTCGCGCAGCGCCGGGTCGAGGACCTCCGCCGGGGCGAGGACCTCTGTGACGGCGACGTCGACGACCCGCGTCCGGCGCACGGCCACGTCGGCGTCTACGTCGGTCTCGGCGTCCTGGCCGTGGTCGCGGGCAGCCTGGGCATCGTCCTCCCACAGGTCGTAGTCGTAGGGCTCGCCACGGGCCAGGCGCTCGGCGCGCATCCGCTCGCGTTCGGCGGCGGTGATCCCGGTCAGGAAGGGGGTCAGAACGCATAAGCCCAAAACCCACATTGGGATGATCTTACTGACAGGACAGCGGTGGAGCGGTGAAGGAGACCAGCGCAGACAGTTCGAAGAATGCCGCCCGGCCAGTTCCATCGCTCATCCTGAAAGCGGCCGGTTTCACAGGGTTTTGGTGAATCCTCCGTCGATGACGAAGTCGGTGCCGGTGACGTTCCCCGCCCGGTCGCTGCACAGGAGCAGGACCAGGTCGGCGATCTCGTGCGGGTGAGTGAACCTGCCGGTCTCGGCTTGAGCGGCGGTCTGCTCGGCCACCGCTTGCGGGTCGGCGCCGCTCGCGCGGGCGACGGTCGCGGCGACGCCTTCGTCTCCGAGCCACAGGTCCGTGGTGACGGGGCCGGGACTGATGGTGTTGACTCGGATGCCGTGGGCCCCGACCTCTTTCGACAGGGCTTTGGAGAAGTTGGTGAGGGCGGCTTTGGCGGCGCTGTAGTCGATCACTGCCGGGTCGGGCAGGAAGGCGTTGACCGAACTGATCGTCACGATGTTGCCATGCCCGGCGGCGAGCATGGTCGGCAGCGCGGCGCGGGTGGTGCGTATCGTCGCCATCAGGTTGAGCGTCAGGCTGTGCAGCCATTGTTCGTCGGTGACGTTCAGGAATCCTGTCAGGCGCGGCGCGACCGCGCCGACGTTGTTGACCAGGATGTCGAGGCGGCCGTGTGTCAGCGCGGCGGCGATGAGGTGGGCTGGGCCCGCGGTGGTGGCGAGATCGACTTCGATCGCCTGCACGCTTCCTCTTCCGCCCAGTTCTTTCAGTTCGGGTGTGCTTCGGCGTGATCCGGCGACGACGTGGACTCCCTCCTCGACCAGGGCCTGGGTGATGGCCAGTCCGATTCCCTTGCTGGCGCCGGTCACCACCGCGACCTTGCCGTGCAGTTTCAAGTCCATGGCATCCCCTTCTGTGGCACAGTCCGCGGCGGATCGCTTTCGCTCGTCTACAGGTCGTACCCGGCGAGCCAGGTCAGGCACGTCTCGGCCACCTCACGCCAGCCGTGGTCGATGGTCAGGGAGTGGCCGCGGTCGGGGAACTCCTGGAAGTCGGTGATCGCGGTGGAGTCCCGGTACTGCTTGAGGGTCGCCTTCGTGACGGTCTCGGGGACAGTGTGGTCCTTGCCGCCGGCGATCAGCAGCAGCGGTCCCCGGGCGTTGTTGCCGGTGTCGACCTTGGCGGGGGAGTGGGGGGACAAGTTGGCGGCGGCGGCCTCGAACAGCGGCTTGCCCGGTGCGGGGATGGTCCAGCGTTCGTACAGTTCGGCGGCCTCCTGAGCGGGGATGGCGTTGCCGAACGCGTAGGTGAACTGGTCGAGGGTGAGGGAGACGGCCCGGTGTTTGTTGGCCGGGTTCTTGAACACCGGCAGGGTCGAGCGCAGCGCCGACAGCGGCAGCGGCAGTACCCCTTTGATCTGTGCGGCGTCGATCGCGATCGCGGCTCTGGCCAGGTCTTGCCCGAGGAGCTTCTCGGCGATCATGCCGCCGAAGGAGTGGCCGATGAGGATCGGCTTGACGTCCAGGGCGTTGATGATCTCCGTGTAGTGGGCGACGACGTCGTCGATGCCGTGGTCGGCGATGTTGTCGGGGTTTTTTCGGGACAGTTCAACGCTTTCGCCGTCGCCCGGCCAGCCGGGGGCCGTCGCGTCGTAGCCGGCGGTCGTGAACAGCTCGGTCCAGGGGGACCAGGAGGTGGCGTGCAGCCATAGGCCGTGGATGAAGATGACAGGAATGGTCGGTGTGGTCATCGGTTGCTCCTCAAGAACACGGCTGTCATGCCGGATGGGTGTGCTTGACCGCCTGGGTCGCGGTCGCGGCGGTGCGGATGTGGCCGGCCACGGCTGCCGGTTGTGACAACGCGATCGCGTGTGAGGCGTCGACCTCGATGGTGTCGGCCCCGGCGCGCTGGGCCATGAAACGCTGTGCGGCGGGATGGATCGCCTGGTCGGCGGTCGCGACGACGTACCAGGACGGCAGACTCGTCCAGCTCGCGGCGGGAGAGCTCTCCTCGAACGCCACGGCCGCGATGGGGCGCTGCGCGACGGCCGCCACCGAGGTGAGGCGCTCAGGCAGGTCGGCGGCGAAGACCGCCGGAAAGTGGTCGTCCTTGAGGTACAGCTCCACGGCCTCCTCTCCATCGCCTGTGCGGAAGACGGCCGGCCGCAGCGCCGGGCCCAGCAGGCTGTCGGGGAAGCGGCCGGTGAGGTCCAGCACGCTCTCCCCTGCGTCCAGGGCGAAAGCGGTCACGTAGACCAGCCCGACCACGTTGCCCGGTTGGGCTCCGGCCCGGGTGATGACCACACCGCCGTAGGAGTGGCCCACCAGCAGGACCGGACCGTCGATCGCGGCGACGACGCCGGCGAGGTAGGCGGCGTCGGTGGCCGGTCCGCGCAGCGGGTTGGCCACCGCGGTCACGGGGATCCCGGAGGCTTGGAGTTCGGTGATCACGCCCGCCCAGCTCGAGGCGTCCGTGAAGGCGCCGTGGACCAGTACGACGGTCGGCGTGCTGCCGTTCTTGAAGGATCTGCCTGTGGTCATGGCCTCACCGTAGGAAGCCCTCTGCGTGCCTCGCGTACGTCACATGACTGCGTCACTGAGCGTCACCCGAGCGAGGCGGTGAGGTCAGGCTGTTACGCGCAGGGCTGTGCTCAACGCCGATCGCGAGGTGATCCCCAGTTTGGGGAAGATCCTGTAGAGGTGGGAGCTGACGGTTCGATGGGACAGGTAGAGTTTCTCGCCGATTTCCCGGTTCGTCAGGCCGTCGGCCGCCATCTGGGCGATCTGGAGTTCCTGTGCGGTCAGCACGTCGCGTGCTTCGCGGTTGCGGTTGCGGCTGCTCTCGCCGGAGGCCCGCAGTTCGTGGCGCGCTCGTTCGCTCCAGGGGATGGCTCCCAAGGCGTCGAACGTCTCGCGAGCCGTGCGCAAGGGCGCCCGCGACTCGGCCGTACGCCGTTGGCGCCGCAGCCATTCGCCGTAGGCCAGCTGCACCCGGGCTCGCACGAAGGGCCATCGCCGCAGGTCGGCGCCGAGCGCGGCATCGAAGAAGGGTTCTGCTGCCGCCTCATCGGCCAGAACGGCGCGGGCGTAGCGCAGGTCGGCGTGCAAGGACGGCGACGGTGTGGTGAGCGCCACCGTCTCCAGTTCCTCGATGGTGCCGGCGATTGCGCGGCTTTGACCGCTGTGCACTGCGGCGTCCGCGAGTTCGGCGATGGAAAAGCAGCGTAGCGCCAGGTGGAAGGCGGGATCGGCGGGGTCGTGCATTCGTCGCAGGTGGTCGAAGGCGTCGGCGTAACGTCCCTGGCCCAGCGCGGCGAGCCCTCGCGCATGCTGCACCGTGGCCAGCACGGGGCGGGCTCCGATGGGCAGGGCCACCTGCTCGGCCGCCGCCGCGAGGCTCTCCACGCGATCTTGTTCGCCGCGTAGCGCGGCGAGCACCGCGCCCGTGGCCTGAGCGATGGCGTGCATGAGCGGCTGGGATGTCTCGTGCGCCAGACGGGCGGCCTCCTCGGCCGCGGGAATGGCCACGCTCAGGTCGGCCAGCCGGGCCGCGCTCCACGCCTGTGCCCCGAGGTCTCGTGCCAGGAGGCTGAGCCGGCCCTGCGCGCGCAGGGCCGGCAGCGAGGCGGCGCAGAATTCCTCTGACAGGTCGAATGCTCCCACCATCAACGCCGAACTGCCGAGCAGGCGGGCCGCCAGCCGGTCGCCGGTCGGGTGGGCGGCCAGGTGGCGTAGTCGCTCGATCACGACCTTGCCCCGTTCGATGGGAGCCGCGAACGCCAGGACCGTCAGCAACCGCCCGTCCAGGTCGTCGACGGGCAGGCCCTCGGCCACGGTGACGACGCGTTGCCGCGACCGCTCGTCAGCATGCGCCCAGAAGCATCGCAAGGACGCGCTGGACAGGAGTTTCAGTGCGAGCTCGACGTGTCCCTGGGCCGCCATGCTCTCGGCGAGGTCGGCCAGGGAGTGCGCTGCCGCGCTGTCGTCGCGGATGCCGTCCTCGAAGGTCTCGCGGATCCACACGATACGGGCTCGCTGCTGGGCCGACAGTTGCAGCCGCTCGCCTTCGCCCAGCAGTCGCGTGACGATGTCGCGCCGTCCCATTTCGGCGGCGTACTCGGCGGCGCGCACCAGCCGTTCGGACCGGTGAGCGGGATTCTCGCTGAGTCTGGCGGCGTGCTCCAGCGCCGTGACGGCCGACAGCAGGTCGCCCCGACGTCGCACGCTTTTGGCCGTGGTCTCCAGCTCGACGGCGATGGTCTCATCCGGTCTGGGGGTGGATGCCGCGCGGTGCCAGAGGCGACGGTCCGGCCAGCGGGTGAGGACGTCGGCCAAGGCGGCGTGCACCGCGTGCCGCTGGGAGATGCTCGCCCCCTGGTAGATCGCCGAGCGCATGAGCGGGTGCCGGAACGACATTCCGGCTTCGTGCACGTCGACCAGCCGTACGGTGACAGCGGGGGCCAGATCGTCTGCCGTGACCGGTACGCCGGTGATCAGCGCAGTGGTGTCGAGGGTCTCGGAAAGGGCGGTGCTGTCGTTGAGGGCGGCGACCAGCAGCATGGTCCGGAGGATCGGCGGGAACCCCGAGATGCGGGCGGTGAAGGTCTGTTCCAGCCGGGTGGTCAGCGGCAGCCACTCCGGTGGTAGGGGTCCCTTCCCGTCCTGGGTTTCTGCGGCGATCGGGAGCTCGACCAGGGCCAACGGGTTTCCCGCGGCCTCCCGCAGCAACCGTGTGCGCACGGCCGGCGTCAGGGTGGGGCTGCCGGCGTCGAGCAAGGCGGTCGCAGCGCTGTCATCGAGCCGATCGAGGAGTAGCTCCGGCAGCTCTGCGCCGTCAAGGGGGCTCTGGAAACCGTCGCGTATCGCGGCCAGCAGCACGATCGGTTCGGAGTCCAGCCGTCGCGCGACGAAGGCGAGCACGTCGGCGCTGGCGCGGTCCAGCCAGTGAGCGTCTTCGACCAGGAGTAGGACGGGCGAGCGGGCGGCGGCTTCGCTCAGCAGGTTCAGCGCCGCCAAGGCGATGAGGAACGGGTCGGGCACCCGGGCGTCGGTCATCCCGAACGCCGCTCCCAGCGCGTCGCGCTGCGGGGCGGGCAGTTCCCCGATCTCGGTACGAAGGGGGAGCAGCACCTGGTGCAGGCCGGCGAAGGGCATGTGCGTCTCTGATTCCACACCCGCTGTCCGCAAGATCCGCATGCCACGCGCGGCGGCGATCCCCGCCGTGTCCTGCAGCAGGGCCGACTTTCCGATCCCCGCCTCGCCGCGCACCAGCATCGCCCCGCCGCTCATGCGGATGCCGTCCAGGAAATCGCCGAGACGCCGCTGTTCGGACTCCCGCCCGAAAAGTGCTCTTACTGGCTGATTTGCTGGCATATGAAGCCATGATCGCTTGCTCTCGGGGTCCCGTCCAGCGAATCGGTCCGGACCTCGGCAGGCACGATCCCCGTGGAAGGGTGTTGTTGCGGCCGGGTGCTATTCCTGGGTCTGGAGGGTCGCTCGCGGGGTGTCCGTGAGAAGTGCGGCCGCCCAGAGGAACACCTTCGGATCGCCGAGGCCTGAGTCGGTGAGCCATTGAGCGGCCCGGCGCGCGTCTTGTTCGTCCTGGATCAGCCCACTGGGTCCCGGCTGGACGCCGGTGGCCTGGTGGACGTCGGTGACGAGGTTCCCGATGCAGGTCCAGGTGTGCCAGCTTCCGCTGCCGAAACCGACCAGTTCGAAACCCAGTCGCCGGTGGCCGGAGTCGGGGAACTTCTCACGCCGGGTCAGCCGTTCCGGGAGGCTGCCGGCCGATGCGTCCCAGCCGCCGTCGGCCATATCGGCCAGCAGTCCGGGAACATCGGCGGAAGCGAATCCGACCCCGAGCACGTGCAACCCCGACTTGCCGGCCTGATCTCGGGCGATCTCAGCCTCGTGGGGACTGGCGAACCAGTCATCCCAACCACTGGCATCCACTGGCACCAGATCCACCACGCAGCCGCTCAGCGACACCAGACCAGGACCAGGGAGGCCGCTATCCTGCCAATCTTGACGATCAGCGCGTGTAGCGACCCGATAGCCGGCAAGGACGTAACCCGGTTCCATGGCGCTATCCCCTCTCACTTGTTCCTGCATCACTGGGTATGGCTCGCCTTCTGTTCTGCGGCGCGGCCGGGGAACCCTGCATGATCTGGTCAGCGGTGAGATGGCGGATCCGTTGGACTTGGAACCGATCAGCGGGACCAGAGCTCCGGTGGCGCGTGAATCATAGTCGAGTGACTCTGCACCATTTCAGGAGGATGGCCGGCCAGACCTCCCGCGTTAGCTGCATAAATACCGCCGCCTCTACTTTGCCGCCCCTCCAAAGCCTGGACAATGTCCGGACAATGTCCTACTACGGCTCGTTTTCTTATGCTTTAGTCAGTCAACGAAAGAGATTACCCGCGAGCGCCGGGCGCGGTTCGTCCTGAACGCGGTCTACAGGCCACTTGGAGGTACAGCGATGGACACACCCGCGTATGTGAAGGCCGTTGTCGAGCAGGGCGTACGCCGGCTACGTTCCGGGTCCGACCGATTCGGGCCAGTGGCGCGCCTGGCTGAGCGACGGCGCGGCCGAGGCGAGACAGGCGTTCGCATCGGCCGCCGATGACACGCCGGTGTGGGATCCGTCGGGCGGCACCGCCGGCGTGCCGTTCTGGTCACGTCGGCTGTTCGGCGAGGCTTGCGTGCATCGCGCGGACGCGGCTGCGGCGCTCGGCATGCGGTACGAGTTGGCGCCGGAGCTTGCCGTTGCGGCCATCGAGGACTGGCTGGACATGATGACTTCCCGCGGCTACTGGGAGAACAGGCCGGGCTTCGCCGACGCGATGCGCGGAGGCGGTCAGACTCTGCATTTCCACGCAACCGACGCGTCGGGGGAGTGGGTGGCACGCCGGGATCCGGACATGGTCGTGCTGGAACGCGCGCACACCAAGGCGGACGTCGTGGTACGCGGCCCAGCCGTCGAGCTCCTGCTCGTGATCAGCAGGCGTCGCCCCTTGGATGCGGCTCCTACGCTGGAACTGCAGGGGGATCGGGCGCTGCTCGACCACTGGATCGAACACATGGACTGGGTCACCAACGGCTGACCCCCGTGTGGATGCCATCCATGGTGGCGTAAGGAGGCCGACTTCACCGACGTCGAGCCGGCCGCTTGATCACCAGCTCGCATGGAGCGCGGTCGCCGCCGACACTGTCGTGCGGTCGGATCGATGACGACCGGCGTCCCGGAAAATTCTTCGAAGAAGTCCGGGAGGAGCTGTCGGATCGGCGCGGTGGTGTTCGTAGCAGGGGTGAGGCCGCCCGTAAGGGGCGGCGCCAAGGCAAAGGAACCGCGCTCATGAAGCTGACGACCGTGACTCAGGTCACCATCGACGGAGTGATGCAGGGGAACGGCGGCGCGTCGGATGAGGACCGCAGGAACGGATTCGAGCGCGGCGGATGGGCCCGGGGGGCGGGTGACGACGAGACCAGGACATTCATCACGCAGACCTGCCAGCGCGCCGAGGCGTTCCTGTTCGGCCGGCGCACCTACGAGTTGTTCACCTCCTGGGGATCAAGCGCACATCCCATCGGCGTGGCCTTGAACGCGGCCCCGAAGTACGTTGCCTCGACCACGCTCACCGCTCCGCGTTGGGAGGGCACGACCGTTCTCCGCGGTGACCTCGCGGCGGCCATCGGTGAGCTGAAGGCCAAGCCCGGGGGTGAGCTGCAGGTGCACGGCAGTGGCATCCTGACCCGGTGGCTGCTGGAGAACGCCCTGGTCGACGAGATGATGATGATCGTGGTCCCCGTGATCCTCGGTCAGGGGGGCGAGACTGTTCCCGGAGAGCGGTCCGGATCTCGCGCTCGACCTGGTCGAGTCGCGGGTCGACTCGAAGGGCGTGACGATCCAGGTCTACCGGCCGGCCGGGCGCCCGCGGTACGCAACGGCCTGAAGTCCCGGACCACCGAACCACGCTGTCTTGACACCACAGGAGATGATCTTCAGATGCGTTACCTGGTTTCCGTGATCGATGACAAGAGCAATCCCGGCAGCACGGACAGGCAGCCTGCCATCAGCGCGTTCAACGAACGGCTGATCGCCGAGGGCTACTGGGTTTTCGCGGGCGGACTCGCGGACACCGACGCGGCCACGGTCATCGACAACCGGGGCGAGCAGGCGGTGTTCAGCGACGGGCCTTTCGTGGAGTCGAAGGAGTACCTCGCCGGCGTCTGGGTGTGGGAGGCCCCCGATCTGGATGTGGCGCTCAAGCTCGCCGCCGAGGCGTCGAAGGTCTGCGATCGGAAGATCGAGGTGCGTCCGTTCCAGTGAGCGACGTCGAAGAGGCGATCACCCGGGCCCACCACGACGAGTGGGCGCGGGTGGTGGCCGCACTGACCAGGCGCTTCGGTGACCTCGGCATCGCCGAGGAGGCAGCGGCCGAGGCGTTCGCGACCGCCGTCGAGCGGTGGCGGGCCGACGGCCTGCCGCCCAACCCGGGCGCGTGGCTGACCACCACCGCCAACCGTAAGGCCATCGACCGGATCCGGCGCGAGAACAAACGCGACGACAAGCACAAGGAGGCCCAGATGGTGTACGACAACGCCCCGCCCGAGCCGCTGGGCGCCGTCGACGACGACCGGCTCCGGCTGATCTTCACCTGCTGCCACCCGGCGCTGGCGATGGAAGCGCGCGTGGCGTTGACGCTGCGGATGGTCGGCGGTCTGACCGTGCCCGAGATCGCCCGTGCCTTCCTGGTGCAGGGGAGCACCTTGGAGCAGCGCATCACCCGCGCGAAGGCCAAGATCAAGGCGGCTCGCATCCCCTATCGGATGCCGTCCGCCGACGATCTGCCGGCGCGTGTCTCCGGCGTCCTGGCCGTCCTGTTCCTCGTCTTCAACGAGGGCTACCTGGCCAGCGGGTCCGACACCGATCCCGTACGACACGACCTGACCACCGAGGCGATCCGGCTCACCCGCCTGATCCGCGCACTCCTGCCGCAGGACGGAGAGGTGGCCGGCCTGCTGGCGCTGATGCTGCTCATCGAGGCCCGCCGCCCCGCCCGGGTCTCGGCCGGCGGCGAACTGGTCGCCCTGGCCGAGCAGGACCGCGGCGCCTGGGACGCGGAACTGATCGCCGAAGGTCATCGGCTGGTGCGCGAGCGCCTGGCCGCTGCCGCCGCCGGGGTGGCTCCGGGCCGCTATCAGATCCTCGCCGCGATCAACGCGGTGCACACCTCCGCCCGCGACATCCGCGACACCGACTGGTCGCAGGTCCTCGCCCTCTACGACCAGCTCGTCCGCCTCGACCCCTCGCCGATCATCGCCCTCAATCGGGCCATCGCCGTGGCCGAGCTCGACGGGCCGGAGGTGGCGCTGGCCATCGTTGACCGCCTCGCCGAGGCGTTGGCCGGCTATCACGCCTACCACGCCACCCGCGCCGACCTGCTGCGCCGGCTGGGCCACAGCCGGCAGTCACGCGCGGCCTACGACCGGGCCATTGAACTGGCCGGCAACACCGGCGAGACCGCCTACCTCACCCGCCGCCGCGACCAACTGCAGTAGCGAAAAACGACGCCGAACGCTGCACCTACGAAGCCATCGTTCCCGCGACATACGGACAGCCCCATGCCGAGAGGCGCACCCCGGCAGCCGGCGCCGATCGGGTCGAAATCCTATGGTGGTCTGGTTCGTATCGATGGCGCCGGCCTTGCGGCGTACGCGGCCGCGTTCGGCCTCCAGTACGAGGTCGCCGACGTCGAGGCCGAGGACCTCGGCGGAGCGGGCCGCGCTCTCGTACGACAGCCGGAAGCCGTCGCCGAGCTCGGCACACAGGCGAGTCAGCCTCACGCTGCGGACGCCTTCGTTGGCGGCCTCGGCGGCCATGAGGCTGCTGAAACGTGGCTTCAGTTCACCGGGCAGAGCACCGCTTCGACGGCCTTGATCATCGCGGGGATGACGCTGCGGGTGTCGGCGGTGCTCACCGTGACGGATATGGCGAACTGGCGCCGG
Source organism: Nonomuraea aurantiaca (assembly GCF_020215705.1). Lineage (GTDB taxonomy): Bacteria > Actinomycetota > Actinomycetes > Streptosporangiales > Streptosporangiaceae > Nonomuraea > Nonomuraea aurantiaca. Next base: position 35,341 of record NZ_JAIWNB010000046.1, read on the forward strand.
CCGTCGGCCGAGGCGAAGGTCAACGCGGTCAGGCCGGGTGCCGACCCGCCGGGCATGTCACCTTTCAACTTTCCTCCGCACAGGCCTGGTCCTTGCTGCCCGCCTCCGCCCGCAGGGGGTGGGGTGAGGATCTGCTGCAGGGATGGCGGCAGCAGCCTGCCCTGTGTGAAGGCTCGCTGGAAGGCGCTGACGTCGTGCGTGGTGGAGACCACGCCTCCGGCTCCGTTGCCGTAACTGGCGTTGAACCGGTGCACGTCGCGCAGCCTGCCGGTGGAGTCGGGGTAGTACCCGTGCCCGTGCGGGCCCTTGATGCCCTGCGGAGGCTTGGTGAGCTGGTAGGTCCGGGTCATGCCCAGCGGCCGGAACAGACGCCGGTTGAGCTCGTCCGCCAGAGTGTGGCCGCTCACCTTCTCGATGATCATGCCGATGAGAGTGTAGTTGGTGTTGGAGTAGGCGAACTTCTCACCGGGTGCCCCGGTGCGTGGCCACCCGCGGGTCATCTTCACTATGTCGATCGGCCGGTAATAAGTGGTGAAGTCGAAGACGTCGAACGCCGGTGTCGTTGAGGAGCCCTTGTGGAACCAGTCGGGGATGCCGGACGTGTGCTGGATCAACTGCCGCACGGTGATCTCGTCGGCCAGCTCCACCAGCCCGTCGGCGGCCACCTCGGGCAGCAGATCGCCGAGTTTGTCGTCCAGGCCGAGCCTGCCCTCCTCGACCAGCTGGAGCAGCACGGTGGCCACCATCTGCTTGGACTGTGATCCGATGCGGAACCGGGAGTTCGCGGGAATCGTGCCTCCCTTGCCGTCGAGCAGCCGGGAGCCCGCGGATCCCTGGCCGGCCGGTTTGCCGTCCGCGTACGCCCCGCCGATGGCGCCGACCACGCCGGGAGTCTTGGCCAGGGCGTCCATCGCCTGTTGAACGTCCCCTGTCGCAGCGCTGCGAGTTGAGGCTGCCGTGGCCGGCGAGGTGGTGGCCAGCAGCAGGGTCGCCGCGGTGATGGTGCGGACAACGGTCGCGTGATTCAAAGGAACAACTCCCTCGGAGTCGAATATGTCGGGAAATCGCGCCGGCACTCGGCCGGGCGTATCAGGTGATGATCTGTCGTGCCATCTCGACGATGGGGGCTATGGGGGTGTCGTAGTTGCCGAAGATCATCGCCACCCAGTTCTGGCCCGGGAAGGTGTCCAGGTTGTTGGCGGCGCCCGCGGAGCCGCCGGAGTGGCCGACGACGTGCCGGCCGTTGACGATGGCGTCGATGAAGCCGTAGCCGTAGAACAGGTGCTCGCGGGTGAGACCCTGCTGTTCTGACGGAGGCATGATCATCTTTGCCGTGGTGAACAGTTCGGCATAGGCCGGGCTGAGCAGCGTCCCGTTCCGCAGGGCGCGCACGAAGCCGAGCACGTCGGTGGCGCTGCAGTAGGCGCCGCGATGCGGGCCGCCGACGAACGGGAAGAAGTCGCTGGTGGTGAAGTCGACACGCGGGCCGGACCGCTGGGTGGCATATGGGCGTGCGATGGTCGGGTCGGCCGTCACCTGGGGCTTGGTGAAGAAGTCGGAGTGGGTCATCCCGGCCGGCGCGAAGATGTGCTCGCGGACATAGTCGTAGTAGGACCGCCCTGACACCGTGGCCACGATCTCGCCGAGCAGGAAGAAACCGTCGTTGCTGTAGCGGTACTGGGTACCGGGGGTGAACTGCGGCGGCAGCGCGCGGATGGCCTTGGCGGTGCCGTCCCACAGCTTCTGGACCGTGTCCCATTCCGGTCTGGTCGGCGGTTCCGTGCCGACGGCCGGCCTGCCGATGCCGGAGGTGTGCGTCAGCAACTGGTGGACGGTGACGGTCTGGCCGATCTCCGCCGGGAACCCCTGGAGATAGGTGCCGATCTTCTCGTGGAAAGCGATCTTTCTCTGCTGCGCAAGCTGGGCGACCGCCACAGCGGTGAAGGCCTTGGTCACCGACGCGAGATCGAAACGGGTATCCAACCGGTTGGGAAGGGAAGCGGCCTTGTTCGCCATGCCGCAGGCGCGGCGCAGCACCGGCCTGCCCTGGTAGGCCAGCAGCACGACGCCGGAGAACAGGTCCTTGGCGGCCTGGTCGGCGACGAAACGGTCGAACTTTCCGCCGGGCCGCAGATCTGCGGGTATCGAGCGGAAGGTCGAGGCCTCCGCTTGCGCGGGCCGGCCGGCCGCGAGCAGGCCGGCCGCGACCGGAACGCTGCTCAGCAGGCCCAGTACCGAGCGCCGGGAGGTACGCGAGGTCGATGGTTCGTGGGTCATGAAGGGCTCGTCTCGTTGTAAACGACTGTCGCAATCTCGCCCAGCGCCTGGCCCGCGACCGTGAGGAGATCGGCAGAGGCGGCTTCCTGCTCCATGAACGCGGCGAACGCCGTCCAGGAGCCGTCGGGAAGCTCGATGTATCCGGCCAGCGCCTTGGTGAGCAGCGGCTTGCCGGTGGCGGGGGATGTCGTGCCGGCTGTGCCGGTCTTGGCGTAGACATGCCCCGCGGCGGGCGAGTCCACCTGAACGCCGGCCAAGGTTCCGTCTCTGCCCATGATGGGCATGGCCCGGTGGAAGGCGTGGAAGTACGGTTGTCGCGCCATGTGGCGGAGGAACCCGATGAAGAAGTCGGGCGTGTATTTCACGTCGGAGGCGCCCGGCGGGTTCGGGTCCAGTCCGGCCTGCCGGAAGAGCCGGCTCTGGAGTTCGTCGCCCCGCTGCTTGGCGTTGCGCGCCTCGTGTCCGGCGATCGCCCCGACCAGATAGGGGAAGTGGACGGTATGCACGTTCGAACTCACCTTGAGCATGACCTTCACCTCCTCCGACAACGGCGGTGAGAGGTGCTCAACCAGGAGGTCGCGGGTCTTGGCGTACGCCGCCCGTCGGTCGCGGTCCGTCGCTGCCTGCCGGTCGGCGTCCACGCCTACCCCGGCGTCCTGGAGTGCGTTGGTGAAGGCGATCTCGGCGAAACGCGTCGGCTCGGGCACGTGGTAGGCGATGAACTGCTCCTGGCCGCCGAGGACGGCGTCGCCGGCCAGTCGCACCTGATGCGTACCGTCCGGGTTCGTGACGTCGCCGGTGAACGTCAGCCGTCGCGCGTCCGCCGTGCCCGCGGCGATGGTGGTCACCTCGTTGGTGATCCGCACGTACCCGAGGTCCGGAGACAGCCGCACGAGCCCCGGCGTGCCCACCCGCGCCCCTGGCCGTACCGACACGTCCACGACGTTGTCGTTGACCATCATGGGGGACACCGCCGCCTTCATGCCGTCGCTGAAGACGTCCTCCAGCCCTTGGCGGAACAGCGAGGCGTCGACCAGGACGCCGCCTTCGACGCGGCGGATCCCCTGGGCTCTCACCTGGCGAGCGAGGTCCCGGAGAGTGCCCAGTGGGTCGCCGGCGAGCCGCTTCGCGTTGTAGGTGTGGTCGGGATCCGGCAGGGAAAGCCTGCCGCCGCGCTGGACGCGGCCGCCCAGCAGCAGGTCCCCGCCCGCGACCAGGACCAGATCGCCCTTCAGGACGCCCCGCACGATCGGGCCCGTGCGATGCAGCCGGGTACGGAACCGGTATCCGTCGCCTAGTGTCGAGAAGGCGGTGCCGGCGGGGAAGATTTTGAACGAGGACCCCGCGATGAACAGCTGATCTGTGTTCATCGCATAGAGGTCTTCGCCCGAACGCAGCGAACAGAACCTCATGCCCCAGCGAGAGCCCTGGAACTCAGGCCTGCGGATGATTTCCTGGATTCCGGCGGCGACGGCGGGACCGCCTGTCCCGCTCTGGTCCAGGGGATTTTTGACGCCAAAGCCGGACGGGCCGCTCATGCTTCCTAACGGAAGCGCCCCCAGCAGGCCAAGCATCCTTCGCCTGGACCATGCCGGCGGCGAGGATGATGATCGGTATCGAGTCACGCGGACATGCAACACAGCGGCGTGTTTCCTCACCGTTTCCGCCGCCGCGCTACCCCCTGAGCGCACGAGTCTCCGGCGGGTGCGACCTTTGGCGTCCAGGAGCCCGGTTCAGGCGCGCGCCTCCAGCAGCAGCTCCGGCAGGTCGATGCGGGGCAGCATGGTCTGGCAGGTCGCCCCCAGCCACCCCGCGGCGACGGCGGGGCGAACACATCCCTGGAAGCCTCAGAAGCCGACGCGGGCGATGATCTCCAGGACGAACGGCGCGGCGACGACGAGGACGGCGATGACGATCAGCAGTGCGATCGCGTTGCCGACGAAGCTCGACCGGCCGGACCGGCGCGCCAGCCGCGCCGAGTCCTGAGTGGATTGGCGCGCCCACTGGGCCGCCCTGGCCGCGTTCTGGCTGGCGTTCTGCTGGCTCTGCCACGATGAGAAGTTCGGGTTGGTCATGACGATCTTTCCTTTCGTATCCTATGGATCAAGCCGGGCCGTCCTGCGACCTCCGTGCCGGGATGCGTGTTCGGATCGCGCCGGCGAGCAGAGCGACGCCGAGGGGCCCGGCGCCCAGGAGGTAGGGGGCTCCCGGATCGCCGGTGAGCGGGCCGAGCAGCGCGGCGAACGCGATGGCCGCTCCAGCCGCCGGCCGGACTAGTCCGGCGCGGGTGAGCCCGTACGCCAGCAGCGCGATGCCGACGGCGGCGGCACAGGCCAAGGCGAGCCGCGGGACGGACTGCGCCGCGACCCACCGCCCGCCGGCGGCCCACAGCGTCGCCTCGACCATCCAGGCCGAGGCGACCACCCCGAGCAGGGCCAGTGCGACGGCGGCCCGCCCCCGTCCTGCGTGCCGCGCGACGTCGCGGTACACCGTCGCGGTCGCCGCCACCCCGGCCCATGCGCCGGCCCCCCACATCGCCCCGGCCCATGCGCCGGCCCCCCACATCACCTCGGCGGATGCGGTCAGGGTCCCGGCGAGGCAGAGCATCGCCGAGACCAGCAGCCCCAGCCCGCCGAGCGCCCGCGCTCTCATGTCCGTCGTCAGGCCCGGCGGTGCGGGCTCAGCAGTGCTTGCTCAGCGACATGTGCTGGATGAGCGGGAACAGCGCGGGGTCGAACTCCGCCTCGGTGTCCTTGATCTGCCACCGGTACGGCTCGGTGTGGCTGGGCATGTTCATGACGAACTTCGTCAGGTTCGTGGGGTTGGAGCGGGTGTGTCGCAGCCAGCCGAGCACGGCGCCGTTCTCGTCCTTGATCTTCGCCCACATCAGCCAGGCGTCGCCGTCATCACTGCTGGTGACCGTGCCGTCGAAGGAGGCCTTGCCGGTGGAGGTCAAGGTCCATCGGGCGCCCGAGAACATCGTGCAGTCGCCCGCCCGCATCGTTCCGAAGGTGAAGGTCTTGGTGGCCAGGGCGGTGGTGCCCTGCGCGTGGGCGGTTCCGGTGGTGGCGAAGGTCAGCCCCGCGATCAGGGCCGCAGCGGTCGATATGGCGCCCAGCGTCCTTCGGGTACCGCGCATGGGATCGTCCTTTCCTGAAGGTGGCTCGTCGATCAGTCACCCTCAGGGTGGGCGATACCGTGTCCCGTCGTCATGGGTCACGGGTCCCGGTCGATCCGGGAGGTTGTTCCCGGACGCGGTGTCGGCGAAAGGGGGCGTCAGGAGGATTCGGGCGCTCCGCCGAGTCCCGCCTCGCGGGCACGTACGATCGCCGCGGGCCGGTCGGCCAGCTGCAACTTGGTCAGTACGTTCGAGACGTGGTTGCGCACGGTCTTGCCACTCACGCCGAGGCGCCGCGCGATCGCCGTGTTGTCCAGGCCCCGGGCGACCAGTCCGAGCACCTCATGTTCCCGTTCGGTGAGCTGCGGGAACGGGGAGGCCACGACGGCCTTGGAGAAGTGCGCGAGCAGCCGCGTCGCCACGCCGGCACCGAAGACCGCCTCGCCGCGGGCGACCGCGCGGACCGTGGCCGTGATCTCCTCGGGGCCGGCGCCCTTGAGCGCGTAGCCGTGGGCGCCGGCCCGCAGGGCGGCCAGGACGTTCTCGTCGTCGTCGTACATCGTCAGGATCAGCGCACGCGTGGGCAGAGCGGCGGCCCGCATCCGGGAGGTGACCGTGAGCCCGTCGCCGCCGGCAGGAAGGCGCGCACACAGGTGCCCCCCTCGGGCAGGGAGCATATCGACCATTCCCCGCCGACCTCGGCGGCCCGCTCCCGCATGGAACGCAGCCCCACCCCGGGCGCCCGCTCAGGATCGAGCCCGGGGCCGTCGTCGCGTACCGTCACCTCGACGCCGTCGGCCGCCAGCGCGATCTCGGCGGTGCAGCCGGTCGCGCCGCTGTGCCGGACCGCGTTGGTGATCGCCTCGACGGCGATCCGGTAGGCCGCCGTCTCGACCGCGGCGGGCAGCGGCGGCAAGCCTTCCTCGCCGATGACCTCGATCGGCATTGCTCCCGCCAGGGTCGCCGCCCGGGAGCGTACCGCTCCGACGATGCCCAGCTCGTCCAGCGCGGGCGGGCGCAGCGCCTCGACCAGGCGCCGGATGTCGGTCAGCGACGCGCTCGCCTCCGCGGATATCTCGCCGAGCAGGGAACGCGCCGCCGAGTCACCCGGTACGGCACGGGCCGCCAGCGCGGCCTTGAGCCCGATCGCGGCCAGCGTCGGTCCCAGCCCGTCGTGCAGGTCGCGGCGCAGCCGGCGGCGTTCGTCCTCCCGCGAGGCCACCACCTCGGCGCGGGAGCGGGCCAGGTCGTCGTGCAGCCGTACCGCCTGCACCGCGCTTCCCACCTGCTGCGCCAGCGAGGCGATCAGGCTGAGGTCGATGGGGTCGAGCGGGTCGTCCGAGCCGCGCGCCGAGACCAGCAGCAGCCCGACGAGCGTCCCGTGGTAGCGCAGCGGCTCGGCGTGCACCTCGCCCGCCGCGACGCCGTGCCGGGCCGCCGAGTGGCGTTCGCCCGCGCCGTCCACCAGGTCGATCGCCACGTACGGCACGCGTAACGACCGGGCCACGGTCTCCACGATCGCCGGTAGCATCTCGGCGGGCAGCAGCACCGCCTGCAGCCGTGCCCCGAGGCGGGTCAGCGCCCCCTCCGGGTCGTGGCGGTCGCCGTACATCACCCGGTTGACGGTGCTCTGCGCCGCGTTGCGCAGCGGCGCCAGCGCGAGCGCCGCGCTGGCCGCGGCGAGTGCGGCGGCCACGGTGCCCGACAGCCGCAGCACGCTGACCAGGATCGCGACCACGGTGGCGTACCCGGCGACCAGGATCGCGACCACGGTGGCGTACACCAGCGAGCGGTTGGCCAGCCTCTCGACGTTGAACAGGCGGTGGCGGCGCAGCGCGACCCCGATCCCGGCCACGAACGGCAGCCCCGTCAGGCCGAGCGCGCCCCAGGGCAGCGGCTGCGTTCCGATGATCAGTTCCGGGAGGTGCCAGCCCGCGATGCCGAGTACGGCCGCGGCCGCGCCGCCGCCCAGCATCCAGCGCATCCGCCCGCGCATCAGCGGATCCGGGTTGCCGCGATAGCTGATCGCGCCCCAGACCGTCCCGGCCACCAGCACCAGCGCCACCACCGCCGTCTGACCGCTGTGCAGCAGACCGAGCCACCGCAGCGTGTCAGGCGCCACCAGCGCCGCGACCCCGCTCCACGCGGCCATCGCGGCCAGGGGCGCGGCGTACGCGACGGCGATCGTCTTGCGGGTACGGGGCGACAGAGGCTGGCGAGCCGTGAACGCGAGCACGAAGGCCAGGAACGCTCCCCAGCCGATGGAGTACGACACGATCGCGTTGATGTGGAACAGCCAGAGCTGAGGGCCGCCGGTGGCCAGCGTGAGTACGGGCAGCCCGACGGCGACGGTGAGCGTGCTGCCCAGCAGCCCGGCCGCGAGCACGAGCAGCGGGGCCGTCGCGGGCGCCTCGGGCCGCCGCAGGTACAGGGCGGCCGCCAGCCCCGCCAGCGCGAGGACGAACACGAGGTTGCCCCAGCCCTGCACGAGCAGCGGGTACGGGTCGGGCCGATCGACGCGTACCGCCACGACCGCGTCCTTGCCGGCCACGCCGTACGGGACGCTCGCGCCCAGGCCGGGACGAGAGACGGCGCCGAGCCCGTCGGCCAGGCGCCTGCCCGCGACGGCGATCACCAGGTCCCCGGTCCGCAGCCCAGGCACCGAGGGCGCGGCCGGCATGTCCACCACGACGCCGTCCAGACGCCACGTCGACCAGCCCAGCCGCACGATGCTGCCGTCGGACGGCGCGTCCAGCGAGACGGCGGTCGCGACGACGCCCAGCACCACCAGGACGATCGCGACCCCGGCCGGAACCCTGCGCGAGCGTCGCACCGAAGCCAACCAGGACAGCCGCGCGGACACACCCCCATCCTCACCGACAATCGGCCGCGAAACCACCGGCCCGCCGGCGGTAGGTCACAGGGCGAGGTCGATGTACGGGTCCCGCTCGCGTGTCCGCCGGATGGCCTCGGCCTTCGTCCAGCGGGCCAGGCCGGCGTCAGTCGGCCCGCAGGAGGGTGTGCAGCTCGGCGGTTTCGAGGATGTGTGCCCGTGAGGGAAAGACCTGATGGAGCAGGACGTCGTGCGCTTCGGGGTCAGGGTCGGCGACGCCGTCGGCCAGGACGTAGAGCTGGTAGTCGCGGTCGGCCGCGTCGAGGACGGTGGACAGGACGACGCCGCTGGTGCTGATGCCCGCGATGATCAGAGTGGTGATGCCGTGTTCGCGCAGCCGCTGGTCGAGGTCGCTGGTGGAGAGGGCTCCGTAACGGATCTTACGCACGACGATGTCTTCGTCCTGGGGAGCGAGACGTTCGTGGATAGCGGTGTCAAGGTCTGCGTGGTGCATGAGACGGTGCTGGGCGATCGGTGCGAAGGACCTGTTGGTGGGCGGGATCGCGGCCCAGTCGGCCTCGGTGAAGCCGACCCGGACATAGGCGACGGTGCCGCCACTGGCGCGCACGTCGGCGATGACCTTTTCCATGCGTCCCAGCAGGGCTTCACTGTCGCTTTCTGGGAGTAGCGCGAGGATCGCGGGCTGATAGTCCATGACGAGCAGGGCGGTGCTTGCGGGGTCTAGCGCGGCGGCGGTGCTCATAGGAGTGTTTGCCTTTCGGGTGGCGCCTGGTCGGCGTCCTTGAGGTGGGGCGTGTGGTCGTGTCGGGGGAGGAGGAGACCGGCGCCATGTGCCGAACGTGCTGACCGCGTACGCGGCCCAGTACCACCTGAACTGCCACTCCAGCGACCTTCCCAACACGCACCCCGCCATCTCCCAGAAACAACCACTCGTTGATGGAGAGATCAAAACGCGCAGCTAGTAGGCTCGTCAAACAACCGGTTGACCGAAGTCACACAACTATGAGTTGTTCACTAAGACCAGCCGGTGTGGATCTCGATTAAGAGCTGTTTCTTAGGTCATCGTGACGACGACCTTGCCGGCTTTGGCGCGTCCTGCCTCGAGGTAGGCCAGTGCTTGTCGGGTTTCCTTGAACGGGAAGACGCGGTCGACGACGGGCCGGATCTCGCCCGCGTCGATGAGCTGGGTGAGCTCGCGGAGCTGGTCGCCGCTGGCCTTCATGAACAGGAACGAGTACGTGACGCGGTGGCGTCGGGCGTGGCGGCGGGTCTGGAAGCTCAGCGCGGTCATCGCCAGCCGGATGATCGGATTCGCCCCGAGTTCCCGGGCAAAGGCGGCGTCGGGCGGGCCCGCGATACTGATGATCTTCCCGCCGGGTTTGAGTACTCGCAGGGACTTGGTGAGGGTCTCGCCGCCGAGGGGATCCAGGACGACGTCGTAGTCGTGCAGGACCGTCTCGAACGCGTGCTTCTTGTAGTCGACGACGACGTCCGCGCCCAGGCTCTTCACCAGGTCGACGTTGGCGGTGCTCGTGGTCGTGGCCACGTGCGCGCCCAGGTGTTTGGCCAGTTGGATGGCGATGGTGCCGACGCCGCCGGAGCCCGCGTGGATGAGGACCTTCTGGCCCGGTCGCAGGTGTGCCCGCTCGACCAGCGCCTGCCACGAGGTCAGGGCGACCAGGGGAAGGGACGCGGCCTCCTCCATGGTCAGCGTGGCCGGTTTGGTCGCGACGTCGTCCTGGTGCACGGCGATGAGTTCGGCGAACGTGCCGATCCGGTCCTTGTCGGGCCGCGCGTAGACCTCATCGCCCACCGCAAACCGGCTGACGGCCGCACCCACCTCGACCACCACCCCGGCCAGGTCGTTGCCCAGGACGAACGGGACCCGGTACGGCAGGATCGCCTTGAACTCCCCGTCCCGGGTCTTGAGGTCGAGCGGGTTGACGCTTGCCGCGTGGATCCGGATCAGCACGTCGTCCGCGCCGACCTGCGGGTCCGGCCTCTCGCCGGCCCGCACACCAGCCTCGCCGCCGTAGCTGTCGACCATGAAGGCCCTCATCATCGTTTCCCTTTCTCGTCCGCGTGCGGGACGGTTCAGGCTGGGTTCGGCGTGGTGGACAGGCTTTGCTTGATGTTCCGGGTGACCTCGTCGGCGAGGATTTCCGGCAGGCCGTTCTCGATGCCGTGCAGGAGCTGGGCGGCGACGTCGGCGGGGTCGGTCTTCTGCTCGGCGGGAACGCTAACGGCCATGTCGGTGTCCATGTACCCGACGTGCAGCGCCGAGACGGTGATGCCGCGCGGCGCCAGCTCCTCGCGAACCGCGTTGGTCTGCGCCCAGGCGGCGGCCTTGGCCGCGGCGTAGGCCCCGGTCGCGGCGGGGTGCCACCAGGACAGCACGGACAGGACGTTGACCACGGCGCCGCCGCCGTTGCCCTCAATGACAGGGGCGAAGGCCCGGGTCACGGCGAGCGGGCCGAAGAAGTTCGTCTCCATCTCCAGCCGCACCGCCTCCAGGTCGCTGGCGATCAGCGGGGTGCCGGTGGAGATCCCGGCGTTGTTGACCAGCAGCGTCGCATCCGATGCCAGGCGGGCCGCGGCCCGGATGGACTCCTCGTCGGTCACGTCCAGACGCAGCGGGATGGCGCCGGCCACGTCCACACTCTCCGGGCGGCGGGCCGCCGCGTACACCTTCGCGCCGCGCTCCAGCAGTTGGAGGGCCAGATGGCGACCCAGCCCTCGGTTGGCGCCCGTGACCACGGCGACCGCGTTCTTCAGTTCCATGTCTGCTCCCAGCGTTGCGGGCTCATTTAGATTACGTTTGTAATCTAAGCTGGAAGCATAGGATAGATGACAGCCGACATCCAAATGAGGGGGTGGCCGATGGGCCGCGTGTCACAGGCGCAAGCACAGGAAAACCGCAGGCGGATCGTGGAAACCGCCTCCCGGCTCCTCCGCGAACAGGGCACCCACGTCAGCGTCGCCGACCTCATGAAGGCGGCCGGACTGACCCACGGCGGCTTCTACAAGCAGTTCGCCTCCA
>NZ_JAIWNB010000046.1:46639-48325 GCF_020215705.1 Nonomuraea aurantiaca
GATGAGCGAAGCTAAGCACGCGCCACCGAGCCGGGAAAGGTCTCACGTACGCGGACGACCCGGCGACCTCAACCGGGAGACGGCACGTCAGCCGAGGTCATGGGCGGTGGACAGCATGGGGAGAGCCTCATCCGCGTGCTGTGCGGAGGTGAAAGTTTCAGCGATGACGACGGATCGTTGATCACGCGGAGCACCGCGCCGGGCGTGAGAGACTACCCCGACCCTGACGTCGATGTGCGGAGTTCTGTTTCGTGCGGTCACGAGTCATTGCCTGTGTTCCGGTGCTGCTGCTCTTCCTGAGCGCCTGCGGGGAGAGATCCGAGCCGCAGGCGGCGACGCCCGCCACATCGGCACCGGAAGCAGCCAGGACGAACGCACCGGAGACGGGCACACCGACGCCCCGGCCCTCGCGGCAGCTCGCCGGACCCGGGACCGTGTGCGGCGAGCTTCAGCCGCCCGCCGGCGGGCCCATGGCCGCGGTCGCGGTGTCCGCGGGGCGGGCCGACTGCCGTACGGCACTGAAGGTCTTCCGGACCTACTACCGGCCGGGCACCCCCAAGCAGGGCAGTGCCGGGGTCGCGACCGTCGGTGGGTGGCGGTGCGCCAGCAACTCGGCCGCTCAGGCGAACATCAGTGGGCGGCTCTCCTCGTGCCAGAAGGATGCCGCCAAGATCGTGGCGGACGTCATCCCGTAAGTCACTCCGTACGGGATGAGGCCACCGGACGGCCCACCTCGACGACCGCATGGGCGTCGGCGTCGTGCAGGAGCGGGGGCGCCACCGTCAGTCCGGGTTCAGGCTGGGTTCGGCGTGGTGGACAGGCTCTGCTTGATGTTCCGGGTGGTCTCGTCGGCGAGGATTTCCGGCAGGCCGTTCTCGATGCCGCGCAGGAGCTGGGCGGCGACGTCGGCGGGGTCGGTCTTCTGCTCGGCGGGAACGCCGACGGCCATGTCGGTGTCCATGTATCCGACGTGCAGCGCCGAGACGGTGATGCCGCGCGGCGCCAGCTTGCGGGCTCATTTAGATTACGTTTGTAATCTAAACTGGAAGCATAGGATAGATGACAGCCGACATCCAAATGAGGGGGTGGCCGATGGGCCGCGTGTCACAGGCGCAAGCACAGGAAAACCGCAGGCGGATCGTGCAAACCGCCTCCCGGCTCCTCCGCGAACAGGGCACCCACGTCAGCGTCGCCGACCTCATGAAGGCGGCCGGACTGACCCACGGCGGCTTCTACAAGCAGTTCGCCTCCAAACAGGCGCTCATCGACGAGGCCACCACCCACGCCTTCGCCGAACTCGCCCAACACCACACCGCCACACTCGAACAACACCCCGCACAGCCCGACGCCGCCCAGCAGGCGCTGATCGACGCCTACCTCTCCGCCGAGCACCGCGACAACGCCTCAGACGGCTGCCCCGTCGCCGCGCTCGCCGGCGACATGGCGCGCGAACCCGGCAACCACCAGGCCCACCGCGTCTACACCCAGGGAGTCCGCGCCTTCGCCGACGCGCTCGCCACCCCCGGCCAGGACGGCATCACCCGACTGTGCACCATGCTCGGCGCACTCGTCCTGGCCCGCGCCACCAAGGACTCCCCCCTCTCCGAGGAGATCCTCACCGTCGCTCGCACCGCCCTGACAGCGGCACCGTGACAGCGACCGTCATTCCAGGGCGAGTCGTACGGG
>NZ_JAIWNB010000047.1 GCF_020215705.1 Nonomuraea aurantiaca
GCGACGGTCGGCCGTCCCGGCGAGGGGATCTGACCGCGGTACAACCGGACCGCCTGCTGTTTCTTGCCCAGGCCCATTCACCAACACCTCCAACGGCGAAGTGTTGCGAGCACCGGTTGAATCCACCCAGTACACCTCCATCGCCTTCGGCCAGCGCTGCGAACAAGCCGGCATCCGCCCCTCCACGGGCAGAACCGGGACATGCTTCGACAACGCCATCACCGAGAGCTTCTTCGCGTCCCTGGAGTGCGAACTGATCGACCGGCGCACGTTCCGGACCAGGTCAGAGGCCGAACGGGCGATGTTCGGCTACATCGAGGGGTTCTACAACCCACGCCGCCGTCACTCCGCCAACGGCCAGCTCAGCCCCACCGAATACGAACGTCGACAGGCGCTCAAGAACACCCAAGAAAGCGACTATGCTGCCGCGTAGTCGCAAGCCCTGACGTGTCTATCAAACCGGGGCAACTCCAGTTGCGTGCTGATCGTTAGGTTGTGAGGAGCACTCGTTTGCGGAGAAGCGGGAAGCTAGCGCGGCCGAACATTTGACGTTTGAGCATTTTGATGCGGTTGACGTGGCCTTCCACCGGGCCGGAGTTCCATGGCAGGGTGAGGCCAGCGGTGACGGCGTCGAGGTCGCGTTCCAGGCCGCTGGCGAAGCCGTGCAGTGCGGGCAAGTCGTCGTGCTTCACCGCGGCGAGCCAGTCGGGAAGTTCCTGCCCACGGCGTTGGGTGAGGATGACGGCGAAGGAGCGGACGCGTTCGGCGAGCGTGGCCAGTTCCGGGCAGCGGGCCAGGACGGACGTGAGCTGGAGGTGGTGGGTTTTCTCCAGCCGGTCGGGGTGGGTGGCGATCCAGCCGGTGACCTTGCGGACCGAAGGCGCCGGCGGGGCAACGGGAAGCGGCGCGCGCAGGGGCCGGAGGTAGTCGCTGAGTGCGCCGTAGCTGCCGCGGTAGCCGAGCGCTGTGATCTCTTTCAGCAGGCGGGTGGCATTGCGTTCGCCTTCTTGCCAGCGCTGGTGCAGGTAGGGCTTGAAGTCGTCGACGACGCTGGGCTTGTTGGTCCACTGACCCCACAGCAGCTCCTCGGGTGAGGCGGCGTGGGCGTAGCGGATCACGGTGCGGTGGGTCATGCCGAGCTGGCGGGCGATGGCTCGTAGGCTGTGCCCGGCTGCCTTCAGCTCGTGGATTCTGGCGTGCTTGGCGCGGGTTCGCTCGGCGAACCGGGTTGAGCCCTGGCGGGTGGTGTTGTGCGTTGACGATGCCTGCTCGGGCTGCTCGGGAGCGTCGGCCTGGGGGTCTGACAGGCAGGAGGGATGCCGGGCGACTGACCGTTCCACGGCTTGGATCAGGTTGTGCCACAGATGCCAGCGATCGGCACATTGCCTCGCCTGGGGCGCGCCGTTGAGCGCGCCTTCGGCATAGGCGCTGGCCCGGTCGCGGCAGATCACTTCCAGGTCGGGGTGGGCTCGAAGCCAGTCGGCGAGGGTGTCGGCCTGGCGGTCGAGGAGCAGGTCGATGGGACGGCGGGTGGTCATGTCGATCAGGACGGTGCCGTAGCTGTTGCCCCGGCGCAGGGCGAAGTCGTCCACGCCCACCGCGGTGAGCTGGCCGATCTCGGGGTCGGGCAGGGCGTGGATCAGCCGGATCAGTGTGGAGCGGCCGGCCACCAGCCCCAGCACGGACGCCAGCCGGGAGCCGGCGCGTCCGGCTAACGCCAGGGCGATGGCTTCCAAAGCGGCGCGCAGCAGCGGCGTGCGGCGGGCATGCCGCTGGGTCAGATCAGGAACCTGCTCGACAAAGGTACGGACGTCGCAGGCGGGGTTATCGCAGAAGAACCGGCGGACCTCCAACTCGATCAGTATGGGCCGGCCTGAGGCCGGCAGGTCGTGAAGGCGGCGACGGTAACGGCTGTGCCGTCTGCCCGCCGAGGTGGCACATCGGTGACATATCGCGTGGTCAGTCCTGCTCCGAGCCGTGATCAGCAGACCACCTTGCTCCTGCTCGATGGCGTCGATATGCACCTGGCTGAGATGCGGGAACAGCAGAAGAATGCAGCAGGCTTCCTCGCCTGCCGGGGCATGCTGCACAATGACCCCGCGGCCGCTCGTGATGATCAGTTCCGGGATGAACCGGATCATGACGACGCGGCCGTTCTCCTGCGCGTCGAGTTACGGAATCGCGATCACCTGACGATCGCCTACACCTGCGACGCGATTACAGATCGTGACAACTTCACGAACTTTGAGCCAGATCCGCTACTCACCCGCAAAATCACGCGTCCTTCGAGCTCAAACCACACCTTGTGCCGGAGGCGATCGCGCAGGTGCTGGACACCTACCGGACCGAGGCGCATCGGCTGGCGGCGGCCACGGCCGTCAAAGCGGTGGGCAAGGCCCTACCAGCGAGCTGGTCACAGACGGGGTAGGCCGCCGTCCAAAGCCTGCCTCCGGTCGCGTTCGGCGAGCGCCGCTACACCTTGTGACCACGGTGCCACCATGAACCGATCTTGCCCGGCGCGAAGGCCGCCCACACTATGGGCGGCCGTATCGCCGGAGGGGGCGGCTCCTGCCGGAAAGATCCCAGAAGTCCGTATCGACGCCGGTCGGCAGCGGCAGCCCGTCGACGTCACCGGGCTCGTCGCCGAAAGGGTGAAGCGGCAGCTCGGAGCCGATGGGCGGCGCGACTGACCTCCCCAGCAAGGCGGCATGGGGAAGGTCCTAGACTAGCAGGAACGTGCCGAGCATCCGCACGGTGCCCCACAACCGACCAGCCCAGCCGATTATGAGCACCACAGTTCTCCGCCACCTTCGCCAACGCCGGGGCGTCCAGATAGGAGAACCGCTCCAGATCAGCCGGTGACGGCGCCGCCGGAAACCGGCCATACCGGCTTACCTGCTCATCAGACAGATACTCGGCCACAAGCCGCGAAGCTAAACGATCAACCGCTGGATACCAGCAAGTACACCCAACCTGAGACCCAGATCCCGTGAGCATGCCCAGGGCGCCGTGTTGAGCTGCGAAAAGTCCTTAGCATTGTTCTCTGAGGAAATAGTCCCAGCACCCCGTGTACTCCTCGTCAAGGCTCATGGGTCTCCCAGGTAGATGGCTTCACATCAGAGGAGATGCCGCCGGCCCGGACGCGGGTTGCATGGAACGGG
The DNA here is from genome assembly GCF_020215705.1 of Nonomuraea aurantiaca. Lineage (GTDB taxonomy): Bacteria > Actinomycetota > Actinomycetes > Streptosporangiales > Streptosporangiaceae > Nonomuraea > Nonomuraea aurantiaca. The sequence continues at coordinate 3,162 of NZ_JAIWNB010000047.1, forward strand.
GCGGCTACGGACTTTTCTCTCCGGATGCGGGCGCTCCGGAGTCCCACTCCATCGTCGCCACCATGAGCAGGTCCGGCCCGGCCGGCAGCATCGCGTACGCACCGCGCTCGGTCCTGTGCCACGTCCACAGCACGAACGTGCCCGCACCCGGCACCTCCATCTCGGCCCGCTCGGGCCGGACCACCGCGCCCGGCACGGTGACGTGGGCGGTGCGGCTCACGACGTCGGCGGCGCTGACGCCGGGGAAACCGATGCCGGCCAGCTCGCGCCCGCGCCTGATCCGCACGCCGAGCTCAGTCGCGCGCCTCCAGCAGCCCCTCCAGGGCGGGCTGGCTGATCCACATCCCGTGGAGCGGGTTGTCGTCGAGCCCGGCCAGGTCCAGCGGCATCGCGCCGAACACGAACGCGGGCATCGGCGCCTCCTGGTCGGTGAGGCCGCGCAGGCGCAGCAGCCTGACGACCTGGCCGATGATCCCGTTGGCCTTGGGCTGGTCGCTGCGCCTCGACAGCCGCTCGACGACGGTGGGGGCGGACCCCGGCCAGGCTCAGCTCGCAGGCCAGCATGAGCCCGTTGGGGCCGCCGCCGGCGATCACGACATCCATGAAATTTCTCCTTGTCCGGAAGGTGGGGGCAGTCCCGCGGCCAGCGCGCGCAGCGAGTCGCGCAGCAGCGGCACGAGCGGGACCGGAGGGTCGGCGCGCAGCCAGTGGCCGACCGCCGCCTGCACGGCGGCGGTCACGGCGGCGGCGACGAGGTGGGGGTAGAGGTCACGGGCGGGGTCGGTGCCGGTGCGCTCGGCCACGGCCGCGGCCAGCTCGCCGTCGGCCGCGAACGCCACCCGTAGCGACTCCGCCCGCAGCGCGGGCTCGTCGCTCAGCATCCGGATGCTCGCCAGCAGCTCGACGGGCGGGGCGGCGTCGGCGGTGCCCGCGTGCTGCTCCCACGGGAGCACCATGGCCTCGGTCACGGCCTCCCAGAAAGGCTCGCCGGGCGGCCGGGCGCGCAGCGCGGTCACGGCTCCCAGCACGCGGTCGGTGTGCCGGGCGGTGATCGCTTCGTACTTGCTGGAGAAGTAGTTGTTGTACGTCCTCGCCGAGACGCCGGCCGCGGCCGCGATGTCCTCGACGCGCACGTTCTCCAGCCCTCGTTCCAGAGCCAGCCGGAGGGCGGCCGTCATCAGCGCCTCGCGCGTGGCCTGTTTCTTCCGCTCTCTCAGTCCGCTCATGCTGCCAGCGTATCGCAATGTTTGCGCGACGCGAAAATTTCCTGATCACGCACAATCCGGCTCGTGAGTGGCGTACAGGCGGGCGACCATGTTGTTCAGCAGCGAGCGCTCGATGGGCGTCAGCGGGGCGAGGAAGGCGGCCTCGGCCTCCGCCATGTGGGCCAGCGCGGCCGCCACGACGCGGGCGCCCTCCTCGGTCACCGTGATCAGGTATTTGCGCCGGTCGGCGGTATTGCGGACGCGGCGTACGTACTGGATGTCCTCCAGCTTGTTGATCACGGCGGTCATCGTGGTGCGGTCCATGCGCGAGACGGCGGTGAGGTCGCGCTGGGACCTGGCGGCGTCGTGGGCGTAGGCCAGCACGCGCAGCTCCTTGCCGGTGATGGACCAGCGGGCGAGCTCCTCCTCGATGCGCTGCCGCGCGAAGTCGCCGATGCGCACCAGCATGTAGCCGGTGGCCGTGGAAATCCGCTCAGCCGCGCCGCGCTCGCTCATGCCGTCCAATGTAGAACCCTTGAGCTTCGCCAAATTCGTCAGCTATGCTGACGGTTGTCGTCACTCGACAGGAGGTTCTCCCATGTTGCTCTCCGCCCGTGCCGAACCCGCCCTGCGCGTGTTACTCGCGCTGATCGGCGCCATCACCACGCTCCCCGCCCTCGCTCTGGTGAACGTGGGCATCCTCGACTGGAACTACGGGGTGGCCGCCCCCGCCCCGATGACGCAGGCGCTGCTGCAGCACCGCGGCATGCTGCAACTCCTGCTCGGGGCCGCCATCATGTGGGCCGCCTTCCATCCGCCCGTGCGCCTGGCGGCGGCGCTGGCCGCCGTGGCGGGCAAGACCACGTTCCTGGCGCTGATCCTGCCCAACGCGGCCATCCGGGGCGACCTGTCGCCCCTCAGCGTCTGGTTCGACTTGTTCTGCATCGTGGTGCTGGGACTGCTGGCCGCCCGCCTCCTCACCCTGCCGAGAAGGGCGTGATCCGGCGTCTCACGGGTGCAGGGTTGTCTGGCGTTAGATCGAGGAGATGTCCTACCTGATCTGATCGTCGCCATGCCCGCCACCCCAGGCGCTCGGCCGTTGCCCGGCGCTCCCGCCGAAGCCCACGCTCTGGCCGAACTCCTGCCCGGCTCCCTCACCCTCACCGGCCCCCAAGCCACCCGCGACGCAGTCCTGACCGCCGTGCCCCAGCACCGCATCACGCACCTGGCCTGCCACGGGCTCAGCGGCTGGGAGAACCCCGCCGCCAGCAGACTGCTCCTGCACGACCACGCCACCCGCCCGCTCACCGTCACCACCATCTCCGGGCTCCGCCTGACCGGAGCGGACCTGGCCTACCTGTCAGCGTGCAGCACCACCAGCAGCAACCAGCGCCTGGCCGACCAAGCCGTGCACATCACCGCCGCCTTCCAACTCGCTGGCTACCAGCATGTCATCGGCACCCTGTGGCCCATCAACGACGACGCCGCCGTCCGTGACGCCCCAGGAGCGGTAGGCGGCCGCGAAAGCCGTCCAGGACTACATGGCCGACCTCATCGCGGAGAAGGAAGAGAACCCGCCGGACGACCTGCTCGGGCGCCAGATCGTCAAGCTGCGCGCGGACGGCACCTACCGGCGGACGTCACTGGCCGGCATGGGCTTCCTGCTGCTCGTGGCCGGCCACGAGACGACGGCGAACATGATCTCACTGTCGACCGTGGCGTTCCTGCGCAACCCGGAGCAGCTGCGATGATCAAGGCCGACCCCGGCAACACGCTCAACGCGGTCGAGGAGATGCTGCGGTACTTCACGATCACCGACGTGGCGACGGCCGGCTGTGCGTCGAGGACACCGAGATCGGCGGGCAGCTGATCCGCGCCGGCGAAGGAGCGCTGGCGCTCAGCTATTCGGTCAACCGGGACCCGCGAGCGTTCGAGAACCCGGACGAGCTCATGGTGCCGCGCCGAACACCTTGGCCAGCTCCAGGCCGTAGTGGTGGTTGACGATGACCGTATTGGCCTCGCGCAGCGCCTCCTCCCGCACGTACCACTCCATCGTCCAGGCCAGCACGTCGTAGGACACCCCCCAGGCCTCCGACATCCGGGCCAGGCCCAGATTCGTGGACATCGCGATGAGCATCGCCAGGATGTTGCGCTCGGTCTCGGTCGAGGTAGCCAGCTTGCGGCCGCCGGCGTGAGTGAAGCAGTCCAGGAAGTGCGTGCGCGCGTCCAGCTCGATCAGCAGCGAGGCGATCGGCGCGAACGGCAGCATCCCGGCCAGCTCGTCCTTCAGCGCCTTGGCCTCGGTCGGTACGTCCTCGGCCGACAACGGCGGCACCATCACATGCTCATCCTCATCCAGCCGGACCATGCCGGTGTCATCCGGTGCGGCGCCGACCAGAGTCTTCTCCAGCTCCTCCAGAGCCGCGTGCAGTTCCTCCTTGCCCTTCTCCAACGCCTCGGCCGCGGTCGGCGGCTTGCCCACCAGGCGGCAGTACTCGGCGCGCCGGGGCGCCCACTGCTCGGGCGTGTACAGGTAGGTGGCCGGATCGGCGTAGCGGCGCGAACCCGGCACGAAGACGTCCCCGCTGCGCAGCCCGTCGCGCAGACACAAGATCGCACACAGTTCCCAGAAATGGCGGAAGGCGGTGTCCTGCTCGGACTTGCGGGCCTTGGCCAGGTAGTCGGCATACTTCGCGGGCACGAAACCGGTCGGCGCCCCCGCGGGCTTTCACGGCCCATGACGACCATTGGAACGCAAACGTACGCTTGCACGCTCCGTAACCAAGGGGTGTTCTCCCGAAGATGGTTCCAGCCCCAAGGTAGAGGTGCTCATGCGCGGCGTAGCGCCGGGCCGGTCGACGTCTTGTTACCATCCATTTGTCACTTAGAGCTATCAATCGATTTCAAGGAGTGAAATGGGTAAGGGTTTTCCGACCGCGAAGTTCTTCCGCATCATCAACGAGGACACCGGGCTGTGCCTGGCCGCTGCGCACGGCGGCACCACCCACGGCGCCCAGCAGGCGTGGGACCGCGTGACGGGCGAGATGGGCTATATCCCCTACAGCCACACCAACGACCAGGTCCTGGTCGTCAGCACGTGCAAGGACGAGAGGGGCGCGATCTGGTTCTTCGACGACAGGAAGAACAGCTACGGCCAGGAAGACTGGCACCTGGTCAACGTCAACAGGGACATCCGCAGTGCGTTCACCCTCCACGTCGGGCCCCTGGACGGCTTCTCCCAGCCGGTCGAGCTGGGCCTGGAAGGCTGGGGCGTGCCGGGCCAGACCCAGTGGACGGCCGGCGAGGGAATGATCTGGCCGGGGGGACATGAGGACAAGGTCGTCACCCTGCTCGCCGACGGCAACGGCAACCACCGGGCCGTCGTGGCGGCCCGCGGTGCCCCGAACCAGAATTGGCGCTTCGAAGAAGTACAGCTCTCAGGCGAATCCGTCCCTACCAGGAGACTGGGAATCTACGAACCGGGGAGCGGCGGCGACCCGCTCAAGTGGCGGGCGGCTATGTAGGTGGGTTTCAGCGGGGGGTGTCGCCGTCGGGTCGGGGAGCTTGTTCGCGGGTGTCCTCGGTGTCGGGGGCGGGCATCCAGGCGATGCCGGTGGCGGCACCGGTCAGGGCCAGGAGGTGGCCGACGAGGAAGCCTCCGAGGTTGGTGGTGAGGAAAGCGGCCAGGGCGACGGCGATGGTGAACAGCGCGGTGAAAGCGCGGTGGGTGGGAACCGTCCAGAACAGCAGGCCAAGGCCGATGAGAACAATGCCGAGCAGGAAGCCCAGCTGCCCGGCGAACCCGGTTTGGATGATCAGGCCGACGCCGATGACAGGGGCGAGGAGGATCTCGACGCCGGCCACGATGGTGAGCAGCCCCGCGCTGAAGGGACGGCCGTGGCGCCAGGAGTGGAAGCGACGTAGGGCGGCAAAGGTCATGTCGGTGCGGCTACCTCGGTGGTGGGCAGTCAGAAACATTCGGGCTCGGTACGGCCGATGGCCAGGCGCGTTCCCTGAGCCTGGAGGGAACCGCTGATCACCGCCCAGGACCGCGCCTTGACGTTCTCGACGGTGAAGCCGATGGCTTGCAGGCCGTCGTCGCCGAGGGCGCCGACGACTCCGGGGACGGCGTCCAAGCTGGCGGCGTCCCGGTTGATCTGCAGCTTGCCGAAGTTGAGGTCGGCGCTGACCGAGGTGGCCGACAGTCTCAGATCGCTGACCCGGACAGACCCAGCCTGCGCCGGGGAGCTCAGCCGCAGAACGAACCGGCCGAGCGGCGTGGCGATCTGTGAGGACTGGCAAAGGCCCCACACACGGCCGGCATTGACGGCCACCACCGTGACCGGGTGCTTGCGGCCGTCGGCCGATGTGACCACGGCCGGGTAGGTCACGTACCCGTTGCCTTCGATCCGGTTCGCCGAGACCTTCATGTCGCGGCCGGACACCGCGAACGACGCGGCGAGCGTGCCCTGGCTGATGGCCACCAGCAGCGCCCCAGTCACCGTGAGGGAGGCCGCGAGTGTGGCCGCGAAGCGCCCCCACCGCAGGCTCGCTCGAGGGAGGTGGCCCGCGTTGCGGCCTTGGTACTTCAGTGGCATAGCTGTCAACAGCCTTTCCTAGAACCCGACCCCCACAATTGCATAGAGTGACGGTCTGTTTACGCAGAAGTGAAGATCGTTATGGTTCTAGAAGGGGCGGATATGGCGCGTTCGGGCAGGTCCTGGCGGCGTGGCGACTCGACCGAACGCGCGACGGCGGCGCCTGATCTGGGGGTGGACGGTCCTCCGTGTCCACAGATCGGCACGGAGGTGTGGTGGTTCAACACCCGGCTGCACGACGGCGACGCAGAGTTCGGGCTGGTGTTCTACCTGATGCGCCATCAAGCGACGCGAGGTGATGGCACGCGGCTGGACTCGCACGCCGTGGCGTGGTTTCGAAGTGATCCGACAGCCGCCTCCCACATCGGCGAGACGTGGCTGGACTCAGGCGCCGTGGAACTGGCCCGGGCGGTCATCGGCACGGACAAGGCCATGGACCCCCGGGTCCGGCGGGCCACCCTCGAAGCGCTGTCCCACAATCGACCACCCCTACCCGACCGGGAACTCCGCCGCCCTGTTCGTATCGGTGAACAAGGCCTGGATCTGGACTTTGGTGGTGTGGGGCGGTTGCGCATGGAAGATGACGGTTCCTACCTGGTCGAGGCCGACGGCGAGCACAGCGGTTTCACGCTGCGCCTCGTACCGGAGAAGGCCGCCATCGGATCGTTCGTCATCCGCGGGTTCGTCCCGGCCACCGCACGACGCTCCTCCCGCTGCGTGCCGCGCCTGGCGGTGACAGGGTCCTTCCGCCGTGAGGAACGCACGATGGCCGTGAAGGGCCGAGGCTGGTATGAGCGAGCGGTCGGCGACCCCTGGCAGCATCCGCGACGAGGGCCGAACGCCCCCGACTCGGTGTGGAACCGGGGAGCTGGGTTGTGGCTCGACAACGGCTGGGAACTGGCCGTCACCCACGGAACGGACGCCCCCTTCACGAGCCCGGCGGTGGTGCTGTGCTCACCCGAGGGAGAACGCGTCGAGGCGGAAGCGGTCATGAGGGGCTCGCAGCCGTGGACGTCGCTGGCCACGCTCAACACCTACGACACCCTCTGGGACGTGGAAGTCCCGCGGCTCCGGCTGAACCTGCGGGTGCGGGCATGGTTTCCCCAGCAGGAGATCCGGTCAATGATCTTCGGTGCGGGGATGCTGCAGGCACAAGCCGACGTCGAGGGCACCATGGCCGGTCGGCCCGTGCATGGTCAGGGGCTCCTCGCCGTCTTCCGCTCGACCCGGATCGTGGACTTCGAGCGTTTCATGACGAGCATCGGAGACTGCACCCGCGCCGAGATCGACCGGCTGTACCCCGAAGAACCCGACGCGGGGGCGCTGGCCGCGCTGACCGGCCTCGAGGACCGGCCCCAACTGCTGGACGACGTGGGCGTCGCGGACCTGCATGCCGCATTGGTACAGCCGATCCGCCACGTGACGCGAGGAGTGAGTAAGAGCCTGCGGCCCTACATCATGACCGCTTCGCTCGGACTGCTCGGCGTCGACGGTGAGCGCTACCGGCCGCTGCTGGGCGCCGTCGAAATCCTGCACTCGGCCGCCCTGATCGTCGACGACGTCGAAGACCGTTCTCCGATGCGCCGCGGCCGCCCGGCCGCCCACCTGGTGTTCGGTGAGCCCACCGCCATCAACGCCGGCAACGCCGCCTACTTCACCTTCGACCGCGTACTGTCGCGGCTGCTGCCCGCCGACGACCAGCTGCGGCTGCGCATCTACCAGGCCTACATGCAGGCCATGCGGGCCGTGCATGCCGGCCAAGCTCTGGACATCGCCGGCCATCAGAGTGCGATGGACACCGCCGTCGCCACCGGGAGGGCCGAACCACTACTGCGTCGCATCCGCATCGCCCACCGGCTCAAGACAGCGGCCGTCGCACGTTGCACAGCCGAGATCAGCGCGTACATAGCCAAGGCCTCTGAGGCGCGGAAGACGGCTCTGGCACACTACTTCGAAGCGGTCGGCCTGGCCTTCCAGATCAATGACGACCTGATGGACCTGCACGGTCTCAGCGCCCCGGCAGGTCCCGGCGGGCGTGCCTCCACCAAGCACACCGCGGAAGATCTACGTGCGGGCAAGGTCACCATGCCCCTGGCCCACGCTGTCGAACTCGTCCCCGCCGAACGCATGCGAGAGATCTGGCGGACCGTACGGACGGGCGACACCGATCTCGGCACCGTCACCAAGATCGTCAAAACGCTGGAAGAGCACGGCGCGATCGACGCCTGCCGGCAGGAGGCCCACGATCTTATCGAGCAGGCCTGGGGACCCGTGCAGAGCCTGTTCCCCGTCACCTATCACTCCATCATGATGCGGGCTCTGGGCTCCTACGCCGCTCAACGCGAACGCGAGTAGGGCTCTCGGCATGCGAAGGGGTTCGTGAACCGGCCACGTTGACCCTTGACCTTGACTCCGTCTACGCCCCCGCCGGGCGACCTGCTCGCGGGCGGCGCTCAGCGATGAACGCGGCCGATGTCCCGGCGCCGCTTGAAGGAGCCTTTCCGCAGGCCCGTTCTTGACGACGGCTCACTGGCAAGCCCATCATCACCTATATAACTTAAAGTAGTTTAGCGATTACGATTGGTGAAGATCACGGCGTGTCACGCGATGCCCGACACGACCGGAACCGGAAGGAGACAGGACATGACGCCGCACACACCAACCGACGTCATCAAGGTGATGATCGTGGGGGATTCGATCAGTCACGGCAGCAGCGGGGACTGGACGTGGCGCTACCGGCTCTACAAGCACCTGCGCCACCATGGGGTGAGCCTGGACCTGGTCGGGCCGAAAAACGACCTGGACGCCATCACCACGGCCCAGAGCGGCGACGGTGATCGAAGCTACGCCGATCCCGACTTCGACACCGACCACGACGCGCAGTGGGGACGGCCCTACTGCGTGGAGATGAACGAGATCGCCGCCAAGGTCGCCCAGCACCGCCCGGACTACCTGCTGGTACTGCTCGGCATCAATGACCTGTTCTGGTACGAGCACGGCGTGGAGCAGAACGAGGCGAACCTGCGCACCTTCATCGGCAACGCCCGCGCCGGCAACCCGGCGCTGCGCCTGGTGCTGGGCACCTTGCTGGACACCCACAAGGCCACACACGACCCCCTCTTCAACGCCCGGGTCTCCGACTTCAACCGGCAGCTGATCCTGGTCGCCAACGACCTGCAGACCCAGCCGTCCCCCATCGTCATCGCCGCCACCCACGCCGAATTCGTCGCCTCCGCCCACACCTGGGACGGCACCCACCCCAACGCCCAAGGCGAACTACGGATCGCCGCCGCCTTCGCCGACACCCTGGCCGGCCAGTTCAAGATCGGCGCCCCCTACCCCCGCCCGTTCCCCACCGTCACCGAGATACTCCCCACCGCCAAGACCGTCACCCCCTGACAAAGCCCGGAGCGATCCCAGCAACCGCCGCCGGACCGACGGTGTCCGCCCCTTCGAAGAGAGCCGAAACGGCTGCCTGATCATGCATGAGGGCCGCATGAACACCCCAAGAATCACCACGATCGGACAGCGCACTGACGAGCAAGAACCGAAAGGGCCGATCATGAGCCAGTACATTCCGGCCTTGCGCACAGGCGGAGCCGGTCAACGACTCGAAGGGCACACGCTGGAATCTCACGAGCTCTGGGGAATGGCGTTCTGGCATCTATGTAGACTCGGTCAGAAATTGCCGATGCCGCCGAAAGCCGATACGCTGCGCTACAACGCCCCTCCTGATCTGGAATTCTTTGAGGAATTCTATCGATGGTATCAAAGGTACGCGTTCACCCGGCATTTCGAGCCGCGGCAGATGAGAGATCAGGTACATGATTCCGTCATGGTGTTTCCGAAGGTCCGAGACTTCGACATGCTGGCCACGCTGACGCATGTAATACTCCTCTGCTTTTATGTCGACGACAATCGAAGGCGCCTGAACATCGCGGCCCTGCTGGACGACAGCTCCGCCGATCAGGTGTTTTATGAGCTCACGGAACACATTCGGCAGGATATTCCGCAGGAGTACGCCGGCTTCCACGACACCTTCATGGAGTTCTGCGCCGCGAACCTGCTTCAGAGTAAGGCCAGGAGCAGCAAGTTCCTGTACTACCGGGTCAAACCAACAACGATGGGCGTGTATCCCACGTTCTACGTTCTGTGGGCGCTTCGCGGACTTCCGTTCGACGCCTTTCGCGCTCCCCGGTTCCAGTACTTCGTAGAGCACCTGGAACTTGACATGGCGATGGTCAATGACCGGTACTCGCTCGCCAAGGAAGGACGGGATAGCGCATGGAACGATATCGCCACATCCCAGCTCAGCGAGGAAGAACATGATCGCATCGTGGATGCCAACTACGCCCGCGTGATCACCGCGTTGGGCGAGTTGCTGAGCAAAGAGGACGAGGCATCGCTCGTGGCCGCCTACCTGGAATGCAAAATGTGCCTCGACGCCACCAAGAGCTGGGAGGAAATCTCCCCGAGATACACCACTGCCGAAGACCGCCAGCCTCTCCATGGAACTTTCCAACGCGGCCCGACAGGGCTGGGGACAAGCGGTATTCGTATCGCGTTGCAGCCCGAACGGCGGTGATGCAGATTCGCCGGTCGACGCCAACCGGGGCAAAGCCTGGCGGTGCCCAGCCTTGCGTGGCGCGGGGGCCACTTGGATGTTCACGGGGATGTCCGCGCGGATGTTCAAAACGCGCAGCGTGAACAGCCGCGTGAACATCGACCCGGGCCTCCTACGCGCGTGTGCATGTAGGAGGGGGGCAGGGGTGGCGAGGCCCCACCACGCCACGTCGCGCTGGCGGAGGACCGCGCCCACGCTCGCGTGGCGTCGCAAGACCACAATGCACTGCCCCCGCCCCACAGCCCTCCGCACAGCGCGGAGGGCCCGTCAGTAGCACCGGATTCCCGTTCGGGGGTTACTCAGCTCCCGCCTCATCCGCCTGTTCTGCGGGCACCAGCTGCACCGTGACGACGGTGCGGTACACGCGTGCGGACTCGAACAAGGTGTTGATGACGTCGCTGACGTGCTCGGCGCGCGAACTGCTGAGCCGCGTCCGCCACGTCCAGGTGCTCGGATCCCACTCCATGACCAACTTGATCATCGCCTTTTGGCGCTCGAACTCCTCCGGCTTCAGGTCGGTGTTGGAGCGAGCCGTCAAGATCACGTCGAATGGCGTCCATGATGTCGTTGTACGCCGCAGCGCCGACAGTGGATGAGAGCTTTGCGATGGCCGGAGGGCAAGCGCGCCCGGGCCCCGCGGGACCTGGCCCACAACCCAAGGCCTGCCCCGATGCTGACTGTCCGGACACGTCGCCGCCGACGCCGTCCAGCACGCCGCCCGCCACCTGGCCGCCGCTATCAACGCCAAGTAGCGGTGCGCGGTGTACGCAGACCTGAGACGGACTCCCGGCCCCCGGACGGGGCCGGGCGACTGACGTGACCACCGCCAGCAGCGGCTGAGGTCGACGACGTACGTCCCGCCTGGCTATCGCTGGCAACGCCCGAAGTCGACGACGTACGTCCCGCCGCCTGCGGCCCCCGCGCCGGCCGGGTCAGCCGACCCTGCCGCGACTCCGATGCCGAGGTCTCTCAGCGTCGGGCTCAGGACGATCTGGCGGTGGCCGTACGTGCTGACGTTCACCCACCAGTTGACGGCGGCCCGCGCCGTGCCGTAGCCGGTGCCCCAGCCGGTGTAGGTGGTCTCGGAGTAGGCCCACGACACCGGGTTCGGGCAGTAACCCGCGCCGGTGATGCGACTGTACGGCGTCGAGCCAGTCTGCGGATTGGTGTGCGAGTCGGCGCCGGGCCGCCACCACTTCAGGCGCGCCGCCGCAGCGGCGTGCGACGTCGCCGCCGAGTCGAGCGGGCTGTTGCGGGTGAGTGCGGCCAGCCCGACCTTGGCGCGTTCGGCGTCGATGAGGCAGTGCACCGCCTGGCCAACCAGGGCGAGGTTGCCGCTGGTTGGAGCCACGTCGTAGTACGCGGCCGCGGCGGCGCACCCCGGCGCGGCCGCGTACGCCGGGGCGGCGCTCACGAACGGGACGACCATTAAGGCAGCCAGACCTATGGTGCGAATCATAGTGATCTCCTTTGACGATCGGATGCTCATGCCTAGTGAAAGGGCGGCCTCAGGTGCGCGCATGAGTAGCCCCTACTCAGCCGCAGCTCTCGCGCAGATCGAGACTCCATCGCCGTCCAGCTCATCGCAGTAGGCCCCCCGCCCGGTCATCGCCATGACCAGCGTCACCCTCCAACCTCACACGGCGGCCGGCCGACGCCGACAAGGGCTGGCTAGCCGTGGTCGGCCCCCATCACGTTCCGACCCGGGTGAGCCTGATCGCCGTGCACGAGCGGCAACGTCGAGTTCTTCGGTGTACCCGGGGGCGAGGAGCCGGCGGACAGCCGTTGGCGCTGAGAACGATCAAGACGCACTCACGGGTGAAACATCCTCACTTGTAACGCGTCGATCACTATGAGTTGATCCCCGCCGATATGGTCCTACCGTGCGGGCTATGCCTGCGGAATTTCTGTCTGCCGAGCACAGGGCTGCCTACGTCTCGTTCATCGAGGTGCCGTCGCTATCAGACCTGGAGAAGTTCTTCTTCCTGGACAGCTTCGACCGGAATGTGATCGCGCAGTCGAGAGCCGATTCTCACCGGCTGGGCGTCGCCGTCCAGATCGGGACCGTCCGATACAAGGGGCTGTTCCTGGAGGATCCGCTCGCGGTGCCCTGGCCGGTGGTGGACTACCTGGCCGAGCAGCTGGGAATCGGTGACGCGTCGCAGGTCAATCGGTGGCGTGGCTGCGGCGGCATCGGGTGTTGCTGCCCGGGGTGACCGTGCTGGAGCGGCTGGTTGGCAGCGTGCGGGAACGGGCCGATGTCCGCATGTACACGGTGGTGACCAAGCAGGTCCGCCGTGCCGATCCGCACCTGCCGGCCGCGTTGTCGGATCTGCTGGTAGTGCCCGAGGGATCGCGCATCTCGGAGCTGGAGAAGCTGCGGCAGGCGCCCAAGCGCACGTCAGGGACGGAGATGGTGCGGGCGCTGCAGCGGGTGGACAACCTGGCCGCCTTCGGGTTGAGCCGGGTCGCGGTGTCGAAGGTTCCGGTGCGGCGGATGAAGACCCTGGCCAAGTACGGGGCGGGCAGCAAGGCGCCGGCGCTGGACCGGCTGGTCGAGCCCCGCCGGACGGCGACGCTGCTGGCGGTCACGCGGAGTCTGGAGGCCGAGGCGATCGACGACGCTTTGGATCTGTTCGCGCTGTTGATGGCGGCCCGGTTGATCAGCCCGGCCCGCCGCAAGTCCGCCGACGAACGGCTGCGGATGCTGCCCCGGCTGGAGCGGGCCTCCAAGCTGGTGGCCAAGGCCGGCCGCGTGCTGGTCGACCAGCTCGACTTGGTCGACCAGGAGGGTGTCGACCTCGATGTGGCGGCGATGTGGGCCGCGGTGGCCGAGATCGCCGACGTGAGCAAGGAGCAGGTCCGTGCGGCGCTGCAGGTGGTGGAGGAGCTGGTCCCTGAGGAGGACGGCGCGGCCGAGGCGGCGATGCGGGCCGCGCTGGTGGAGAAGTACCACACGGTGCGCCCGTTCCTGCGGCTGCTGGCCGAGTCGAAGGCACTGTCGGCGGCGCCGGGCGGGCGGCGCGTGCTGGCCGCGGTGCGCCGCTTGCCGGAGCTGTCGCGTCGGCAGGTGAGCAAGAAGCCGCTGTTGCCCAGGGAGATCGACGCCGCGCTGGTGACCGCGTCGTGGAAGCGGGCGGTGTATGCCAACCTGGACCTGCCGCAGGGCGCGGTCGATCGTGACGCGTACGTGGTGTGCGTGCTGGAGCGCCTGCTACGGGCCCTGACGATCAGGGACGTGTTCGCCACGCCGTCGCTGCGCTGGGCCGACCCGCGCGCGCACCTGCTGGCCGGGGCGCAGTGGGAGTCGATCGCCGAGGATGTGCTGGCATCCTTGTCGCTCACCGACCCGGTCCAGGAGCACCTGAACGGCAAAGTCCTGGCCCTGGACGCGGCCTGGAAGCAGATGGACGCCCGGCTGGAGGAGGCGGGCGAGGACGCGCTGGTCTCGGTGGCAACCCCGGCCGGGGGCGGGCGGGCCCGGCTGTCGGTGGAGAAACTCGGCGCGCTCGGCGAGAGCGAGTCCCTGGCGTGGCTGAGGGCCGCCTGCCAGGCCATGCTGCCCCGCATCGACCTGCCAGAACTGCTGCTGGAGGTGCACGCCTGGACCGGGTTTCTGGACGCCTACGTGCACCTGGCCGACATCTCCACCCGTATGAACCACCTGCCGACATCGCTGGTGGCGCTGCTGATCAGCGAGGCCCGCAACGTCGGACTGACCCCTGTGATCAAGGCGGGGGAAGACGATCAACGCCGGACCTTCACCCAAGTATTACGGCTACAAGCGCGGTATCACCTGGTTCAACGCAGTAAATGATCAGGTGGCGGGGATCGGGCAGATGGTGGTGCCGGGCACTCCCCCGCGATTCGCTCTACATCCTGGACTGCCTGATCAACCTGGACGCCGGGCCGAAACCCGAGCTGGTCACGACGGACCAGACCAGCGACAGCGACATGGTGTTCGGGATCTTCTCCATGCTCGGCTACCGGTTCGCGCCCCGCGCTGCCCGACGGCACCACCAGCGCATACGGGGTGCTGGAGGCGAGCGCCCGGAACAAGCTGAACCCCAAGAAGGTGGTCACCCAGTGGCCGGACATGCTCCGCGTCGCCGGATCGCTGGTGACCAACCAGGTGCGCGCCTACGACCTGCTGCGCATGTTCGCCCGCCAGGGTTCTCCGACGCCGCTGGGGCAGGCGTTCGCCGAGTACGGCCGTATCGACAAGACGATGCACCTGCTGAGCATGCTGGACCCGATGGATTCCAGCTACCGTCGGAGCCTGGGTAAGCAGTTGTCGGTCCAGGAGTCCCGGCACCGCTTGGCCCGCAAGATCTGCCACGGCAACTCGGGCCGGATCCGACAGGCATATCGGGAAGGCCAGGAGGATCAACTCGCGGCTCTTGGACTTGTCGTCAATGCCGTCGTGTTGTGGAACTCACGGTATCTGTCGGCGATCGTGGACCAGTTGCGCGCCCAGGGTGTGCCGGTCAAGGACGAGGACGTGGCACGGTTGTCCCCGCTGGGCCACGCCCACCTCAACTGCCTGGGCCGCTACGCGATTGCTTCCTCGGCCCCGGACAAGGGCCTGCGGCCGCTCGCGCGGCGGCGCTGCCCGAGGTCAGTGCCGCCAGTGCCGCTGTCGTGGACGATGACGGTGTCTGAACCGCTGACCGATGACCGTCTGAATGACGGCTCAGCTCATGGGCTGGAGCTCTTTCACTTGCGTGTGTCCCAAAAGCGGCAGTGGTGTTCGGTGGAGCCGTCGCCATTGCTTCGGGCTGAGGAAAGGGAGCGGACGCGGTTCGCACTCTTGCTGGTCAGGGGCTTCCATCGGGGCAGGCTCGGGTCGTTGGGATTGCCGGTGGCGGCGAAGCGGGTCCAGTAGGCGATCATCTGGTCGGCCAGCCGGCGTTGGCTTGTCGAGAGGGGCTGGGCGGTGGCGGCGCCGGGGCCGTCGAAGAGGTAGGGCAGTTCTCCGCCGTGGTAGGCGCCCAGAGGGAAGGCGGCGGGGATGGGAAACCCGGATGGTCTGGGGGCGGGATCGTCGGCGAACTCGTATTGGTAGACGGGGGTCTTGCGGGCGAGCAGGCGGTTGCCCGCCTGGGTGGGGCAGGTCCAGCCGCGGTCGGTGGCGATGGCGGCCCATGCCAGGGAGGGGGAGCCGTGTGCGCTGAGGGGATACCTGGCCGCGACCCGCCGGGCGTCGGTGCCGAAGGCGGTGCGCAGGAACTGCTGATAGGTCTGCCGGGTCAGAGGCTGGCCGGGACCGTCGAAGTACATGGCCACGAAGTATCGGGCCTCGTGCGCGGTGGTGCCGGCCATGAGCGGCACCGGGTGGAGGCGTCCCTCGGCCACCGCCCGGCGCGGGTCGAGCGGCAGCGTGTCACTTCCGTACGAGGGCGCCCAGGTGGCGGGAATCTTCTGCTGCGCGGCGAGCAGGGCCGGGACCGGGGCCCGGCGCAGGCAGGCCATCGTCTGGGCGGCGTCGGTGCATCCGATCTGTTCGGCGGCGGCTGCGGCGATCTGTTCGCCGGACTGCCGTGATGGCCACACGGTGTCGCCGCCGGCGGGGTCGATGCCCATCTGGCGCATCGAGCATGTGCCGCTTTGGACAATCGCCTTGTCGAACAGCCCCGCCGCCGTGGGGGATGTCAGCTGAGCGCAGGTGCTGAACGCGCCCGCGGACTCGCCGAACAGGGTGATGTTGCGCGGGTCGCCGCCGAAGGCCGCCGCGTTGTGCCGGATCCAGCGCAGCGCGGCCTGCTGGTCGAGCAGGCCGAATGCGCCCGAGCCGTTCAGGGCGGGGTGGCCGAGGAAGCCGAAGATGCCCAGCCGGTAGTTGACGGTCACGACGACCACGCCCGCCTTCGCCAGCCGCTGGGTGTCGTAGTCGCCGCCGGCGCCCTGGGTGAAGCCGCCGCCGTGCAGCCAGACCATCACCGGCAGCCGTTGTCCGGCGGGCACGGCCCGGGGGGCGGTGACGTTCAGGTACAGGCAGTCCTCGGCGGCGCTGGCCGGGTTGGAGTCGGCGGGATTGGCGTTCTGCGGGCAGCGCGGGACCGTGCGGGTGCCGTCCTTGACGCCCTTCCACGCTTGGACGGGCTGGGGCGGCTGCCAGCGCAGCGCTCCGGTCGGCGGTGCGGCATAGGGGATGGCGTTGAACCGCTGCACGTCCCGGCCGATGTGAGCGCCGGTGACGGCGCCGGACGAGGTGTGCGCGACAGGCTGGCGCGAGCTCGATGCGGGGCCGGTGGCGCTCCCGCAGGCCGCGACGACGGACAGACCGGCCACCGCCGTGACCAGCCGCACGCGCGCCGTCCTGCGCGCCGTTCCTCGGGGTCTCATCGGCGCACTGCCCGATACGTCGCGATGAGCAGGAACGCGGCTCCGAGGGTGCCCAGGGCGAGATCGGCCCAGCCGGGGACGCCGACGGCGCGCAGGATGCCGGCGATTCCGAAGCTGGTGTCCCACTGCGCCTCGGTGATCGCCGAGCCGAACCCCTGCACGGTGAACAGAGCTCCGGCCAGCCACAGCGCCTTATCGGCTGTGCGGTTGCGTGTTTGCGAACGACTCATGGCGTCCTCCCTTGTTCCGATGCGTACGCATCAAATAAACCGGAAAAGTTGATACGATGCAACCGCATCAAAATGCTGGCGGAAGGAACCCCATGCCCAAGCAGGTCGACTACGAGACGCGACGCCGCCACATCGCCGAAGCGGTCTGCGACCTGATCGACCGGCACGGCCCCGAAGGCGCGACCCTCCGGGACGTGGCGCAGCAGGCTGGGGTGTCCATGGGAGCAGTGCAGCGATGCTTCGCCACCAAGGACGAGATGCTCGCCTTCGCACTGCACCACATCACCGAACGCATCACCGCGCAGGGCCAGGAGGAAATCGACGCCTCCGCCGCCAAGGAGTCGGCGGTGACCCTGCTCACCGCCACCCTGCGTACGCTCACCCTGATCGAGCCGCACCAGCGACGCGACGCCAGGATCCTGGCGGCCTTCACCGCCCACGCCACGGCCATCCCGTCCCTGGCGGAAATCCTGCGCCAAGCCCACGCCAAAACGCGCGACCTGCTGGTCTGGCTGATCCGCTATGGCCAGCGAACCGGCGAGTTCCGCGACGACCTCGACGCCGACCTGGAGGCCGAGACCCTCCTGCCACTCGTCGAAGGGCTGACCTCACTCGCCCTGCTCGGACACCGCCCCACCGTGCCCGCCCACGACACGCTGACTCGTCGTATCGACGGCCTGCTCATGCAGCCATCCCGGCCAAGCCGACCGGCCTCATCGACCGCAAGCACCTGAGGGTGCCTTGCGAGCGCGGCACCAGCGCTGCGTCCGTCACACCACGTACGCCAAGACGCCTTCCAGAGGCGCCAGACGTTCACCGTCACGCTTGGCGTGTGATGCTCTTCACCGCCGGCGTCCGCAGCGACCCTCAGCCGGTTGCTCTATGCGAGCGAGGCCTTGCGGTGCGAATCAGCAGGATGGAGACCAATGATTGCGGGATAACCTTTGTCATCTGGCAAGGTAGCGATCACAGACCAGGCGCGAGCTGGGCGGAGCGCTTCCGGCACTCAGGCTTCGTTTCCCGGTTAACTGGCAACTACACAGGCGATGGAGGACGACGGCGTGAACGAGGTGATCGCCGAGCAGCTCGGCCGCGGCCATCCGCTCGCCACGCACCTGGACGACTTCCTCACCGACAAGCGCAACGCCGGCGCCTCCGGCCAGACGATCCGCGCCTACCGCGGCGACCTCCTGCAGTTCACCGCCTACTGCGACGGCGAGCTCGGCGAGCTGAGCGCCGCGCCCATCCGGGCTTTCCTCGCCGACCTCGGCCAGTTGTCGGCCGCCACCCGCAAGCGCAAGCGGGCCGCGATCGCCTCCTTCTGCCGCTGGGCCGTCAGGCACGACCTGCTCGACGCCAACCCCATGGACCGCATCGACACCATCAAGGTGCCCAAGACGCTGCCCCGCCCGGCCGCGGCCGCCGACGTCGCCAAGGTCCTGGCCGCGATCTGCTCGCGGCGGCCGCGCAAGGACCTGCCACTGGACCGGCTGCGCGACCGGGCGCTGTTCGAGACCGCCTACGTCTGCGGCGCCCGCGCCGCAGACGTAGGCGGCCTGTACGTCGAAGACCTCGACCTGCGTATGGACGACGAACACGTCCGCATCCACGGCAAAGGCGGCAGCGTGCGCACCGTCCTGTTGGACGACCGCGGCTACGTCGCCCTGCTCAAGCTCTACCTCGCCCGCGCCGACTACACCGCCGGGCCGCTGTTTCGCGCCTCCATCAACGGCTACGGCGGGCCCCTGTCCTACGACGCCGCCCACCACCGCTGGCAGGGCTACTGCACCGCCGCACGCGTCGAGATCGACATCCACCAGCTGCGCCACGCCCACGCCACCGAACTCATCAACGCCGGGGTGTCCATCGAGGCCGTCCGCCGCCGCCTCGGCCACGCCTCCACCGAAACCACCCAGCTGTACGCGTTGCTCGACGACAAGGTCGCCGACGCCGAGATCCGCGCCGCCCGCCGACGCCGCGACCGGGCAACGCGCTGAAGAACCTTCACGACCAAGAGCGACCTCACTCGCTGCGACCAAGATCCTTCTCAGCGCCAACGGCTGTCCACCGGTTCCTCACCCCCGAACCAGGCCACGACGGGGCCGTGGTCATGACGGTGTCCCTGCCAGGAGCCGCGCAGATCTTGCACCATCCCGACGACGGCGACCAAGAGGATGACCACTCCCGTCGCGATGAGGAAGAGCCGGAAGCCGGTCTTCACGTAGTTCACGTACATCGTCGAAAAAGCGGAGATCGCGCGTCACTCACACTCTTATGCGGCACGTTTTCAAGCGCCGCCAGGGACACTTATGTGACATTTCCGGTGCCAGGACGTGGCAAAAACGCAGGTCGCACGGCAAATAGCACCTGTCAGTCAATGGCAATTTTGCCACGTTTGTCAGCCACCTCATCCCCCTGGCCGGGCACCACGAAGATCATCCCCTATGCCGACGGAGCAACATGGGAGCCTCAAGGGTGTTTCCACCCCCGAAACGGTGGCGCATCGCCCAAGTGGCGTGAGTTCCGCAGAACGACGACACGCTGCCCTGCGAAGGGACACGCCGTGGCAATTTGGCACTGCCAACTTCATGATAATTCCCACTTAGTCTGCCGTGAGTCCGCGGTTCTTGACCGCCTGCACGGTTGAGTAGCCACTACTCATGCCGTACCGCCGCAAGGTACTCATCGTTGGGCGCATGCGTCATCCACCACGTTTCGGCCGATTGGTTGTCATCCCGCTGGTCGTGCTCTGTCTCATCGCGCTCAACACGGCGATCGTCTCGGTGGCCCGTGCCGCTACGGACGTCACCATCACGCTGACCATCAACCACGTCCAGCAGCACGAGAACCCGGACGACGACGGCGGGGACGGCGATTACTTCCCCGAGATCCGCATCGGCGACGGACCGGGCGATCCCGTCCTGCGCAAGCCGTACGTACAGGACGACGTCTTCGACCCGAGCACCTTCCCCGACCCCTGGATCTTCACCAGGACGGTCTCCGTGCCCGATGACAAGTTCACCGTGCCGGTGCTCATCAGGCTGTGGGACTACGACGACGGCACCAACTTCGGCGACGATCTCATGGACATCAGCCCCGGCAACCAGGACGACGAGCTGAACTTGGACTTCGACCTCGGCACACGCTCCTGGCGCGGCGTCGCCGACGGGATCACGCCGAGCCAGGGCCGGATCACCGGTGACGGTGACCCGAACTTCCCCGAGGTCAACGACGGCGTCGCGGCCACGATCGGCATCGACATCAAGGTGGATCCCGCCACCCTTCCCGACACCGACGAGGACGGCATCTACGACGTCGTCGAGCGGTTCGGCATCAGGGAGGCGGACAGCACGATGCGCTACGACCTGGCGGCGATGGGCATCAACCCCTGCCGCAAGAGCGTCATCGTGACCATCGACTACATGACCTCGCCCGCCGAGAACCACAAACCCAAATCCGCCGCGATCGCCGAGGTCAGGAACGCGTTCGCGAACGCGCCGGTCGATCCCGTACGGCCCTGCCGGTACGCGGGGATGCCCACCCCGGTCGGCGTGGACTTCATCTACATCGAGGGCAACCCGATCGCCGAACAGGCCACGATCGGGCTCGACAACGACTTCCGCAGGTTCCGGGCAGCCAATCTCAGCCCGCTGCTGCGTCCCTTCGCCCACTACGCGATCGCGGCTCACGACCAGCCCAACGCGGCCGGCGTGTCCGGGGTCTGCTGCGACGCCGACAAGGACTTCCTGATCACGCTCGGCTCCTGGCGCACCCTGTGCGTCGCGCCCGGGACGAACGGCGTCATCGACACCAAGCTCGGCGGCGACGACGTGCTGCTCGGCACCAACGAGATCGACGTCGGCACCAATGGCGACTGTGAGAGCAAAGTCGACACGACCCTCGTCCCCCGCCCCGACGACGAGCAGGTCCTGCCTCCGGGCACCGGCCGGGACAACGCCCGGGTCGGCACGGTCCGCGACCAGTCGGGCACGATCATGCACGAACTGGGCCACGCCCTCGGACTCGCCCACGGCGGCAGCATCCGCACCAATCACAAGCCCAACTACCTCAGCGTCATGAACTACTCCTTCGACCCGGGCGGCATCCCGATCGCCCCCGGCCGCGACGCCGCCCGCCGCCTCGACTACTCGCGCGAGGACCTGCCCGACCTGGACAGGACCGCCCTCAACGAGTCGATGGGCATCCAGGACGGCACCGACCTCACCCGCTGGCTGGACCCGATGCGCAACGAGAGGTTCGGGCCGGGGCGAGGGCCTCTGAACTGGAACGCGAACTTCGACACCGCCGGCCGGCCCATCATCGACCCGGCGACACCGCCCCTGGCCGTGGACGTCAACGCCGACGACGACGTCTGCGTGCTGGGCGGCACGAACGGCCTCAACAGCACCGTCGACCCGAACGACGTCCGGATGGGCGACGACATCCTGGCGGGCGGGGACAACACCTGCCAGTCCACGCCCGGTGGCGGCGACAGCGGGCGGGAGACGGTCCTGACCGGGCACGACGACTGGGCCAGCCTGAAGTTCAAGGGCGCGGCCATCACCGGTTCGGGGCCGGAGATCTCGTTCCGGCAGGTGGTCAGCTCGGAGCTGGCGCGGCGTAACTTCTACGAGCCCGACGTCACGGTCGCCAAAACCGTCGACAAGGCGACCGCGCTACCCGGCGACACGCTCACCTACCAGGTGAAGACCAGCAACATCGGCAAGGGCCGCGCCGCCGCGGTAAGCCTCACCGACACCCTGCCCGACGGCACCGCGGTGAACCGGGCGCTGCCGGAACTGGCTGCGCAGGCCTCGCACACTGAGACCTTCACCTACCTGGTGCCCTGCACCACGGCCGACGCGACCGACCTCACCAACCGCGCCACCGTCACGGCAAAGAACCTGGCCGAGGAGCCCGAGACCGACACCGCCAACAACAGCGACTCCGCCGCCACCCGGATCAAGGCCCCGAAGCTGACGTTGACGGCCACCGCCACCCCGACGGCGAACGCGGCCGAGGCGGTGACCACCAAGCTCACCGCCGCCAA
This sequence comes from Nonomuraea aurantiaca, assembly GCF_020215705.1. Taxonomy (GTDB): domain Bacteria; phylum Actinomycetota; class Actinomycetes; order Streptosporangiales; family Streptosporangiaceae; genus Nonomuraea; species Nonomuraea aurantiaca. The sequence goes on from NZ_JAIWNB010000047.1 coordinate 25,214, forward strand.
CACCGGCAGCGCCACCGCCACCGGCGTTACCCTGCAGTACACGCTCCCCGAGGGCGTCTACTACAGCACCGCGCTCGACCAGGGCACCGGGCCGCGCCCGGCGAACGTCAACGGCCGGATCCTGACCTGGAACCTGGGCACGGCGGACGCCGGCGCCGCCAAGAGCGTGGAGTTCACCACCCGCTCCAGCCTGCTCACCGAGGGCGGCACCCGGCTGACCGGCCAGGCCAAGGTCACCTACGGCAACGCCAACGGCTGCGCCTACGACCCGGTCTCGGCCTCCAGCACCTCCACGGTCACCGAGGCGGCACCCAGCCGTAACCCGCAGATCTCCACCATCTGGGCGAGCCTCCCGGCGACGCGCACGGCCGAACTGCTGGCCAGGGTGCAGGCCACCGACACCCGCTTCGACACCTCCCCGGCCGACGGCCGACTGACCCAGCAGGAGGTCAACGACACCTTCCGGCTGCCGCTGCTACAGCCCAGAACCCTCAAGGCCGAACTCCTGGCCACCTACCTCAACCTGGCCGACCGCCGGATCAACGCCGCGACGGCCGTCCACACCGTGACCATCGAGCGGCTGGGCCTGCGGACCGTGGGCGACGCCGCCCGCCACGCACAAGCCACACTGCCGCTGCCACCGCTGAGCAACGTGGTCGCCTTCACCGACACCACGCTGGCGCTTGTCGAGATCAACTCCGGCATCGCCGAACGCTACTGATCCACCGGCATGGCCCGGCCTGCGAGGCCGGGCCATGCCGGCTGGCTGGCCGTCCAAGGCCGCAACAGCCTCCAGAGTGCCCTGGCGATCAACGCGGGTGTGGTATCTGGTGGTACTCGCCTGGTGGCAAGTATCGTGACCCAACAGTGGCGCCCTGGCGCCCGCCTCGAGACTCAGTCGGCGCGGAACGGATCGGCCGAGTAGACCCCGAGGATCTTCACGTCCGTGGTGAAGAACGCCAGCTCCTCCAGCGCGTTCTTCAGGCCGGGATCCTCGGGGTGCCCGTCGACCTCGGCGAGGAACTGAGTGGCCGCGAAGTGGCCGCCCACCATGTAGCTCTCCAGCTTGGTCATGTTGATGCCGTTGGTCGCGAACCCGCCGAGCGCCTTGTAGAGCGCGGCCGGCAGGTTGCGGACGTTGAAGACGAACGAGGTGACCACCGGGCCCTCGCCGCGCGGTGCCTGCACGAAGTCGGGGCTGAGCACCACGAACCGGGTGGTGTTGTGCTCCTCGTCCTCGACGTCGCGGGCGAGGATGCGCAGGCCGTAGATCTCCGCCGCGAGCGGCGGCGCGATCGCCGCCTGGGTCGGGTCGTCCGCCTCGGCCACCTCGCGCGCGGCGCCGGCGGTGTCACCGGCGATCATCGGCACCAGGTCGTGCTCGCGGATGATCCGGCGGCACTGGCCGAGGGCATGCACGTGGCTGTGCACGGCCTTGATCGTGTCCAGGGTCGCGCCCGGCGGCGCCATCAGGTTGAACTGGATGCGCAGGAAGTGCTCGCCGATGATGTGCAGGCCCGAGGTCGGCAGGAAGTGGTGGATGTCGGCGACCCGACCGGCGATCGAGTTGTCGATCGGGATCATCGCCAGCTCGGCCTCGCCGTTCTCCACCACCGCGAACACATCCTCGAAGGACGCGCACGGGACCGTATGCCAGTCGGGGTAGTGCTGCTTGCACACCAAGTGGGAGTTCGAGCCGGGCTCGCCCTGGTAGGCGATACGTCGTGCGGTCACCCCAGCAGTTTCCCATGCAGCCGGGCGCGGCTGCATGGCCTCCCCCCGGGGTCGATACTGGTGGAACAGTTGTTGGCGATGAGAGAATCGTGTTTCTCGTTGTGGCGCTGAGCTGGTTGAATGCGAAAGGCCCAGGCGGTCATAGACCCACTGACGCGAGGACACCATCCGGGAAACACCGCCCCGACGCTCCGCATAGCCTTCCGCGACCTGTGATGTAGCGGCTCACCGCCAATGGCTGTTCCGCCGTATTCGAGAAGCCTCTCACCGACCGCTCGTACACCTCGACCGTCGGCAGCGCGGCGCACCGGGCGCCGGCCCGCACCTGAGGCCGCCCCGGGCCGCGCCGCACCAGATGGCGGGACGGCGGCGCCCGCGTACCCGCAGGGAACCTGTGGCCGGACCCCTCATGGCCACCGGCCGCTCACTTCGACAAATCATGAAATGGAGCAAAGAGGCGAGTCTCCCCGTTGTGGTGCGGCGAATGAACGCTGATCAGTTGCATGAATACGCGAACCAGTTGCGTGACAATTTCTTGCGACTGCAGGATAAATCCCGGGAACTGCACCCAACGTTCCCGAGCCCTGCAGGTCACCCACACCTCACCCGACGGTCTTGTCACCGTCTCCGTGGGCGCCCGTGGTGACCTGATCCGGCTCCAGCTCGACCCCCGGGTCTCTCCCGCCTGCGCGACAGCGGCAAGCTGGCCGACATCATTACCGCCACCGCACACCAGGCGGCGGCGATGGCCCAGAACGAGATCGTGCGGATGTTCGAACCCCTCATCCCGCCCGAGCAGATGCGGGCCCACCTGAAGGGCGACCTTGACAGCGTGCTGGGGCACGTGGACGACCAGCTGCGCGAGATCGGCTAGCGGATGGCCGAGCACATATGGATGGAACGTTCTGAGGTCGAGGCCGGATTGAAGGGGTGGCAAGTCCACACCGCCGTACTCGGTGACGCCCTGCGCGAGGCCACCGCCCGCATCGAGCGGCTGAACGCCGCCGCCCCCTGGGGTGGCGGCTCGGCCGGGCAGGAGTTCTACCGGGCCTACTCGGCCGGAGGCGGGCCAGACACGCTCATCGCCTGGGCCAGGCAGCTCACGAGGACCCACGAGGCCGCCGGCGACGGCGTACGACAGACAGTGGAGACCACGAGCCAGGCTGCCTCCGTGCCGAAGAGTGACCAGGTGTGAGCATCCATTCGGGGGCGGAGCACAACCGCAGCACACCGGTCACCAGACCGCCGGGCGGCGACGACGACACGATCAGCAGCAGCGGCTACGCGAGCGACATCACGCCGGCCTGGGGGGAAGGCGCGCCCGAGTGGGTAGACGTCCTGATCTCGATGGTGGCGGCCGGGCAAATGTGGCCCGAGGGCAGCGAGAAGGGCCTGGCGGAACTCGCCGTGGCCTTCGACGACATGGCGCGAGCGGCGCTGACCGGCCAGGACGTGAGCGGGTCGTCGCAGGCCGGGATACTGGACGGGTGGTCGGGCGCGTCCGCCGACGCCTTCCGCGGGCACACCGACAGGCTCGCCTCAGGGCAGACAGGGCTGGCAGGGCTGGCACAAGCCGCAAGGGCGTACGCGCTGCAGCAGGACTCCTACGCGCGCGCCACGCAGTACAGCAAGCTGTCCATCAACGTCGGCTACTGGATCACGGTCAGCGCGGCCGCCGTCGGGCTCATGTCGAGCTTCCTCACCGGGGGCGCGACCACGCCGCTGCTCGCCGCGTACACGCGAGGAGGTGTACGCCCGCAGGCGCGGCCCCGCAGACGACCCGGAAGCCGATCCCGACCTGTGGGCACTGCGGGCCATGGACAAGCGGATGAGCGAATCCCGCTATCGGGATGAGGACGCCGAACGCCAAGCCGGCAAGATCCTTCAGCGCATCGCGAACACCTGGGGCCGCGATGGTGCCCAGTGGCTGCTGGACAGGTTCCAGGCGCGTTCCCCGTACGTACGCGACGGCATCGCCTGGGCAGCCCGCCAGAACGGCGTCGGGGAGCCGGCCGGTGACCGGCAGACATCCCGGCCCCCGAGCCAGGCCGGCCAGGCACAGGAGGCCGCCTACCAGGCCGAGAGCCTCTACGACTCCCAGGCCGACCGGAGCCACTGGAGGGAGGTCATGCGGGAGGCCGACCATCTCGCCCATGAGTACACCGCCGCCGACCGCAACCAGGACGCCGACGCGTTCCAGGACGCCATCGACAACGCCCAGGCGTTCGTCCGCCGTCATGGCCTGGCCGACGCGGACCGGACGCCTTGGTACAAGTTCAAGGGCGCGGCGCAGATGGACGACTGGATGACCTTCCGCGAGACAGGACACCAGCACCGGCATCGGATTCATGAGCGAGATCCTGCTGTACGACTTCGACCTCGAGCCAGACGACCTGGATGGCACAGGATCCACCGGCCAGAGCGGGACAAAGGGGTACGAGCCCCCCATTCTTGACCACGACGACTTCGGCAAGGTCAACGTCGAGCGCCGGGTCAAGGTGCCCCTCGCCGGACTGCGCCCGCAACAGGTCGAGGACTACCCCAACGCCTCCAACCCCCTCAGCGAGGAGCACAAGGAGGCCATGCGGCAGGCGTATGAGGAACTGCGGAAGTTCATCGAGAACCTCGGCGCCAGGCAGGTCAGGTTCGGAGACCTGCTCGCCATCATCAACAAGGTCAACCCCACCGGGCACAACAGGACCGGCACCCCATGGAAGGCCGATACCGCGAGTACGACTTCTTTCAGACCCGCTGAGAAAGGACGGACCGCAACATGATCGGCAAGGAGGAGGCCGAGCAGCTCGTGCGCGCGTTCATCAAGGAGGAACTGAGCGCCGTAGGGGAAAGCCTGGTCGTGCACGACGCGGAGACGGTGGAACGGCCGTACGGGTGGTTCTTCACGATCACCACGGCTGAGTTCGTCGAGACGGGCGACCCCGGCACCGCGTACGCCGGGCTGGGGCCGGTACTCGTGCGGCGGGCCGACAGCGGGCTGATGGAGTTCGACTCCATGTACACCGGCGAGGCGGCGGCGGAAGCTTACGAGGCGGGGCTGTGACGCGGCGGCGGCCTGGGATCCGCGACGCGTGCGCCAGGCTCCGGCAACGGGTGGATCCGCAGGCGCCCGGCCGCTACACCCCCTTCTGCGAGGCCTTCCCCGACGGCATCCCGGCGCAGATCTATGGGGGTGGCTTCGACCACCGGCACGAATACCCCGGAGACCGCGGCATCCACTTCACGCCGCGGCCTGGAGCCGAGGGGGCGCTACGAGCGTTCGAGCTGCGCTCGCCGTAGGGTGAAGCTGCTGAGGAGGCCTTCCAGCGGGTTTGGACGCCCCCCGGGCCTTCCCGGACACCGTCGGGGCGGCTGCAGTTCCACATGTTCGGCGCGTTCGACGAGTTCCTCCGCGAGCTCATCGTGGAGGGCACCCTTGAAAGGCTGGCTTCGGCCCGGGCACGCGGCCGCGTCGGCGGACGTCCCCCCGCCCTGGATGAGCACGGCTCCGGCCCCCATCTCCGGGAAGGAGAGGCGGAGCGCCGCTGGCCTCAGCGCTGGCCTGGGTCGGTGACCGATCGGCTCAGCGGCGGATGCGGTAGCGGATGTGGGTGGCCTCCGGTGTGTCGATCACCTGAACGATCTCCAGTTCGATCTCCGACGGCAAGACGTCGAACAGCCGGCGGCCGGCGCCCAGCAGCACCGGGATGTGATGGATCTGCACCTCATCCAGTACCCCGGCCTCGAGTGCCTGTTGCACCGTGTAGGCGCCGCCACCTGGACGTCCCGGCCCCCGGCGGCGGCCTTCGCCTGCGCCATCGCGCTTTCGATCCCGTCGTTCACATATGTCACCAGCGGATGACCCCAACGGGCGGCCGGGCTGGGCGGCCGGTGACTGGGGACGAAGATCGGGAGACCGTCGTGATCGCCTCCCCAGTGATCCATGAGTTCGGCGGTCCGCCGCCCTGCGAGGACCGCACCGGCCGCCTTCCATTCGCCTTGGAACTGCTGGATCGGCCCGGACGACGGACCGGTCTGCGGGCCCGCGTCAGCCCACTTGTGCAGCCGCTCGCCATCGTCGCCACCGAGATAGTCGTTGGGATCGGCGACGTACCCGTCGAGCGACATTGACATGTCGAGCACTGATTTGGACATAGTCCGCTCCTTGTCTGCGACGGTGCAACTCCTCCGCCACGCCGCCTGCTCCCGAGTTCGGCGACTAACTGTGTCTCCATGACACTGTGTATCGTAGATACAGTTTTTAGGGCGGGCAAGTGGGAGGCTGCGATGTCGGCTAACGAGGATCCGATGGCACTGGCCGAACTGTTGTGGGGCCTGCGGAAGCCGCGCACCAGGGGCCCCAGGCCCGCCTTCGACCTCGCCCAGGTGGCCGACGCCGCTGTCAAGGTCGCCGATACCGAGGGACTGGAGGCGGTGTCGATGCATCGGGTAGCCGCCGAGCTCGGCCTCACCAAAATGGCCCTGTACCGCTATGTCAACGGCAAATCTGAGCTGAGTGCAATCATGATCGAGGCGGCGGTCGGCACACCCCCCGACTTGAGCGGCGTGACCAGCTGGCGGACCAAGCTGGAAGAGTATGCCCGCCAACTGTCCGCCGCCTGGCGACGCCACCCCTGGCTGCCGTCGATCACCGTGGGCGACCGCGTCATGGGTCCATGCGAAACTGGATGGCCCGAAAGAGCCCTCAGCGCTCTGGCCGACACGCCCCTGACCGAACGCGAACGGCTGGACGCGGTCATGCTGGTCTCCCACCACATCCGCGCCACCCACCCAGCCGCCACCCAAGGCACTCAGACCTGGACGGACGGCAGCGCCGCCACCATCATGCGCGACCTGCTACTCCGCAACGCCGACCGTTTCCCGCTGCTGGCCACCACCATGGCCATCCCCTCGGCCACCACGACCCAGGAGTTCGGCCTGCACACCCTCCTCGACGGCCTCGAACACACCATCACCCAACGCACTCGAATCAGCGGCGACGAAGCGGGTGTTCCACAGGACTATGGCGTTCAAGACAAGCCCGAGTGAGCCGAGTTGGTCTTCCTGACCGTCGCGATAGGCCTGGTGGATGCGGCCGCGGCGGCCGTGGCAGATCTCGCGGGCCAGGGTGTGGCGTGCCTCCTGGATGGTGAGTTGCCGGTTGACCCGACGCCGATAGGTGTCGTCGATTGGGTCGATCACGGCCAGCAGGTGCAGGGTCTTGGCGATCCGGCCGTACTCGGCGAAGGCTTGGCCGAGCGGGGTTGGGCGGCCCTCGCGGCCGAACATCGCTGACCTTCACCTCGACCATGGCAGCGCGTGACACGGTGGCCACCACGTTGCCGGTCGCCAAGGTCCGGATGGACAGCCCGCCTGAACGGTGTCTCACTTGATCGCGGCGGCGCCGACCATCTGACCACCGTCGAGTACCGGAGGGGCGGCTCTGGCGCGAAGATCCACCGCTGATCCCTCGACGCGTCCACCGCCCTGCTCAAGACGGGCTCCGACAGTTTGGTTCACCCCACCGAGGGGTGGACCAGCCCGGTGTGGGCACTCCAGGGCGGCGTGTTCACCGGCGGCAACGACATCGTCGTCGGGTTGTGTCCCGACGGCGCGCCTCCCGTCAGCTACATGCCGGGCGGCACGGCAAACATCTACGGCGACTACCGCAAGTCCTGCCTGCACCGCGTCACGGTCTCCGCCGACCGCGCCACGCTCGACGTCCACTACCTGACGACCGCACCCGGCAACGCGCAGAATGTCGCGTACTGGCCCGCGAGCGGAGAGCTGTGGCTGGTCAACGAGTTCCGCGGGGACTATGACGGCGTGTACGGGAGCGACCGCCTGGTGCCGGCGTTGAGCTGCCCGGATCTCACGTGCTAAGAGCCGGGCCCGCCGGCCGGAACGGGAGCCGGTCGCGGCGCGGCCGTCGCCCTTGCCCTGACGTGGATGCCGCCGACCCTGGCCAGCATCGTCGACACGTTGAGCAGGATGATCGCCGCCTTCAGCGCGTTCGCTCCCACGTCGTGCGCCGCCATCCAGCGGCCCAGTTCTGGACCGAACACGTGCGTCGCGCCGTACGAGAAGGCGACCTTCGTCAGGGTGATGGCGACCCAGGCGGTCACGTAGGCAAGCCCGGCCCTGGAGTACACGGCCTGCTTGTCCGGCACGTACTCGAACCGCATGAACGAGACCGCGGCCAGTCCCATCGCCAGGCCGAGCACGGTGGCCGCGGCTTCGAGCAGCAGCCCGGTGCCCGACAGCTCGAAGCCGTCGAAGAAGATCGGAACCAGCGCCGCCGCCCCTGCCACAGGGCGCAGGAGCCGGAACAGCCCCACCTTCCGCCGGCCGATGTCGCTTTCGATGGCGATCGCGAAGATGATCAGGTTGAGGAGGAATACGCTCACATCGCTCATGGCAGACGACGGTAGGTCGTAGGGCCGGGGCCGATCGTCAAGCCGGAGGTTGGTTCGCGTCAACCCGTAGGTTGAGAGTCGGAGGCGATCCCCCGCCGGTAGGCGTAACGGACGGCCTGCGCGCGGTCCCGCGCCCCGATCTTCGCGAAGATGCGGTTGATGTGCGTTTTCACCGTGGCCTCGCTCACGCGCAGCCGCTGCACGATCTCCCGGTTGGACAGCCCCGCCGCGACCAGCTTGAGCACTTCCAGCTCGCGGTTCGTCAACCCGTCCGGAGGCTCGGGGGGCGGAGCGGCGTCGAAGAGCGACTCGCGGACCCGCTTGGTGAGCAGGCTGCGTCCCTCAGCGGCGGCGGCCACCGCCTGGTAGATGTCCTCGCGTGAGGCGTCCTTGGTCAGGTAGCTGAGCGCGCCCGCGCGCAACGCCGCCGCGATCTCCCGCTGATCGGAGTAGGTGGTGAGCACGGCCACGCCGGTCCGCGGGTGTTCACGACCGATCCACCGGATGGCCTCGACGCCGTCCAGTTCGGGCATGCGCAGGTCCATCAGCACCACGTCGGGACGGTGCGCCGCCACGGCCGCGACCGCGTCCGCGCCGGTGCCCGCCGTCGCGACCACCTCCACGTCGGGCAGCAGGCCGAGCAGGACCGCCAGTCCGTCGCGGACGACCGGGTGGTCGTCGGCCACGACCACCTTGATCACAGTGGGATCCGCATGTCGACGTGCCACTCCTCTCCCTTGGGGGCCGCGCTCAGCGTCCCGCCCAGCCGCTCCGCCCGTTCCCTGAGCCCGAGCAGCCCGAAGCCGGGGCCGACCGGCGCGGCAGGGCCCTGGCTGACAACGCTCAGCGTGGCGTGTGTGCCGTAAGCGAGGCGTATGCGCACGGGGCTTCCCGGCGCGTGCTTGCGTGCGTTCGTGAGCGCCTCCTGCACACCCCGATACAGCGTCAGGGCGACGTCGGCGGACAGCTCCGCGGATGCCGCCTCCATCTCCAGCTCCGCGGGCTTGCCGGCACGGTCGGCGTAGGCCGTGGCCAGGCCGGTCAGCAGCTCCTCCAGTGGCAGCGCCTCGTCCCGCAGCGCGAGAATGGCGCGCCTGGTCTCCACCAGCCCCTCGTCGGCCAGTTCCTGCGCCCGCCGGAGGAAGACTCTGATCCGCTCGTCCTCCGCCCCCTCCTCCACCAGCGCGTCCACCACCTTGAGCTGCACCGAGAGCGCCGACAGCGCGTGCGCCTGGATGTCGTGGATCTCCCTGGCGATCCGCGAACGCTCGGCCAGCGCCGCCGCCCTGGCCTGCTCCTGCGCCGCCCGTTCGGCGTTGCCCAGGAGCAGCTCTGCCTGCTCCGCGCGCTGCAGCACCTGCTTCCTGAACGTCCCGAGCAACACGCACGCCACCAGCACCGAGACGTGCGCGACCAGGTACGGCCAGGGCGGGGAGGGCCTCAGCGAGACCGTGGCCGCGACGGTCGCGAACGTGATCGGCAGGACCTGGCGCGGCGGCAGCCTGGCTCCGGCGTCGATGAGCGCCACGGCGGGGAACGCGACGGCCACGCCCGCACCCGCACCCGTCAGCGCGGCCCCCGCGACGCCCATCAGCAGCAGCGCCACGACCAGCGAACGGCGGCCGAGCCAGTCCGAGGCCAGCCAGAGCAGCCATCCCGCGCTCGCCGCCGCGAGCAGCCCGGCCATCACGACGGGACGGCGGTCGATCAGGCCGGGATCCGTCCGCATGATGGTGACCAGGAGGACCACCAGCCCGGCGAGCCGGACCGCGCGGAGCGGCCACGTGAGCCGGCCGCGGTGTGGGAGCGCGAAGACGAACATCTACCGCACCCGGATCGCTTCCGACACATTCACGCACCGAATGTACGGCACGCTCGGTGGTACTCCTCGACCCGGACGCCACCCGGTTCCGTCCGTGGCAGCCCGAAGCGGCAGGGCATTACAGCAGGTCAGTTAAGGGGCCGCCCGCATTTGGCGGTTGGTGACACATCCGTTAACGGCACCCCAACATGCCGTACGGACCCCCAGATACTGTGCGTCAAGTAGCCGCTCACACTACTTGAAGTACTTGCTTCATGACCGAGAGTCACCAAAGATAATCGGCATCGACAAGGTCGGCCCGCAGGCGATCCGGCGCGAGAACACCAGCCTCCTCACCCAGATGATCGCCAACCTCGAAGCCCGGCTCACCGAACCGGCGACAGGCTGACCAGGGCCGTCGAGACGCTCGGCCATCTGCTGCCAGGCGGCATGAAGCACCCGCACCCGCTCAGCCAAGTGCTTCTCGACCGGTGCCTCCAGGTTCAGGCCGGCCAGCACGTCCTCGCGCACCGCCTGCCACTGCGCCCCGTACAGCAGCCTGGCCCGCGGATCGGACCACCGGTGGGAGGGGGAGGCGAAGATGTCGCGTCCGTGTAGCGCGCGTCAACTGCTCCAGGACGCACATCACGTACGCGTTCCGGTCGACCGAGCCCGTCGGCAGGTCGGGGTTGGCATAGACGGCGCACCGCCGCACGGGCGGCACCAGCTTGTCGTCGATCTCCTTGAGCAGCAGCGGCTTCTGCTTCACCTTGCGCCGGGCCAAAGCCGGGAGCCGCTTGACCGCTGCCAGCACCCGCCGACCACCGGAGGCTGCGCCCCGCGCGGCCGACTCGCCCAGCAACGCAAGGAACGGGCGGACGGTGTTGTGCCGCTCGGCCAGCGTGCGTCGCATCACGCTGTCGCCGCCGTCGTCCTCCTCGTCCCCGATCATGGCTTCGACCTGCTCCAGGGCCTGGTGTACCTGCTCGCGGGAGGCGACGGTCTCCACCGCTTTCCATAGCGCGGCCACGTCCAGGTCGATCTGGGTCTCCTCCACCAAGTGGAGCCGTTCAACCAAGACCCGCGAGGCGCGCGCCAGCGTGCGAGAGGCCTTCTGCAGGCGCGGCAGCATGACCAGACGTTCCTTGTCGGTCGCCCGCCGTGCGGGATTGATCAGCTTGGTGGCCATCAGCAGCGCGAACAGGTCCAGCGCGTCATCGATGGCCGTCGCCTCCAGATGCCGTACCACCGCGCACACCATCGCGGTGCGCTTGGGCTCACCGGCGCGGGCCAGGTTCGGGGTTTTGCTGCCCAGCCCGTAGCGGGCCAGTGCCGACAATCGATTGGGCGGGACGTGTGCCAGCTTCACCCGGCCCAGCCGGAAGGCGGCGATCTCCTCCACTCGTTCCAACGGCCGGGCCATCCCGGTGCCGGAGAGTCGTGTCGGTGAGCGCCGCAGCCGCTCCAGGTGCGACCAGCGCTTGCCTTCGGGTATCTCCAGCAGGTCGATCAGTTCTCCCGGCAGCGCCGGGTCGGCTCGACGGGTGGCCTTGGCCACTGTGGCGTGCAGTCGCTTGTCGGTGGCCGTGCGCACCTCAGAAACCTGGCGGGCTGTCTACTTGCGCCGGATGCAGTCCTTGACGCACGAGGGATCTTCGATCCGTAGCTGCTCGGCCAGGTACTCCACCACCGGCCACGGCACATTCAGGGGATCCTCCAGGAACAACCCGATGTACCGCACGGTCGTCAGTTGCAGCGCGAACCCGAGCTGGTGCGACTTCGTGCGGCGCAGAGCGATCAGATCCCGGCCTACATCGTCCAAGTAGAAGAAGCGCTCCAGCTCCGACCGCATCGGCACCTCGGCGAACGCGCCGTACGCCGCAGCCTGCTCATCGGTCAGAAACTCCACCGGCACGACGGGGACGATAGCGATCAATCAGATCCGCACGTCGGCCCCTTGATCGAAACGTTGCGAACGCGGAGATACGCGACAACCCGCATCAAGATCGTTCTCAGCGCTAATGGCTGTACCGCTGTTCCTCAACCCCGTTGTCGCCACCGCCGCCCGCACAGGCTCAGAACCGGTAGCGGAGAATGCGGGCCCCTTGCCGCGACAAGGCCGTGCTGCGGGCGGTGAGACGGGTCAGCGCGCGTAGGGGTTGCGGGAACAGGGCTATTTCCGGTGCGCGGGTGAGGATCTGCTCCTCGATCAGTTCGAGGCCCGCGTCCCAGGACTCTGGTTCGTGTGGGTCGTCGAAGCCCTGGGCGGCTTTGATGCCGAGCGCCTTGATGGTCGGGTGGTACTTCATGGCCCAGGCGGCGAAGCGGGTGTAGCCGTTGAGCGCGAGCTCGCCCGAAGGGAAATGGCCGGCCAGCGCGCGGGTCATCGCCTGGAAGGAGTCGCCGGGCATGAAGGGGAGCAGCCCCTCGGCGACGATCATCGCCGGCCGGTCATCGGGGATGGCTGTGAGCCAGTCGGAGCTGGTGAGGTCGGCTCCGACCAGGTGGGAACGGCCGGGCAGACATTCGGCCCGCAGGTGCACCACTTCGGGGAAGTCGATGTCGTACCAGTCGACGCCGGGCGGGGGATCACAGCGGAACATCCTGGTGTCCAGGCCGCAGCCCAGGTCGAGCACCACGCATCCGGGATGAGCGGCGATGTAGGCGCGGACGACGCCGTCGAGCTTCTTGGCGCGCAGTGCCGTGGTGAGGACGAGGTTGGGCTTGACCTTCAGCTTGCCGAAGTCGTAATCGATGTTGCCGGCCAGGTCGGCGGAGAGCGTGTCGCCGAGGATCGGGCTGGGCTGCCCGGCGTCCAGGGCTCTGGCGTGGAGAGTGAGCAGCAGCGTTTCCTGGATCAGCCCGAGCTTGGGTTGCCAACGGTGCATGGGGATTCCTTAACGGCGTAGCGGATGACGGGCCGCGAGGTTCTGCAGCCACGTCAGGGAGTCGTGGGCGGCCTTGATGCGCTCGGTGCGGTGGCCCTCGCCGCCCGCGATGTCGAGCCCTTCGTCGGCGATCTCGCCGAACGCGCTCAGGCTTTCGAGCTTGCGCTGGATGACTTTCTGCCAGGCGTCGTCTTCGATGCGGTAGTAGGAGACGCGATCGCCGGGCCTTCTCACCTTCTTGACCAGGCCGATGGCCGTGAGAAACCGCATGTTCGACGTGAGCGAGGCCCGGCTGGCCTGGATGACCTCCGCGATCTGCCCGGCGGACTGCTCGGCCGGATCACAGATCATGAGCCAGCCGAGGATGCGTCCGGTGATGGGCGGCAGCCCCCACTCCTCGACGCAGAAGGCTGCCACCCGTTCCACCCAGCCGAGCAGCCGGTCCTGCTGTTCCTCAGTGCTCATCGTCGCATCCTCCGTTGTTGATCGTGTGCCGGTTCACTGTGTCATGGCGGCCACCGACTCGTAGGTGGGTGTCGGGGTGATGTCCGCGAGCCGGGTCCTGCGCAGGTAGAGGTCAAACCAGTCGATCGCGAGCGCCATCGCCTCCTCCAGGCCCGGGCCGGTGTAGAGGCCGAGCACGTCGTAGGGCAGCACCGCGAGCCGCTTGGGCTCGCCCGCCTTGGCGAAGGCGCTTTGCGCCTCCTCGAGCATGTGGTACGGGTCCCAGCCGCCGTTGGCGATCATCAGCAGTGGCGTCGGTGCGAGCCGGTGGATGAGGTTCTCCGGTGCGAAGGTGAGCAGGTGCTCGGCTGAGTCGAGGGTCTTCTCGTTGCGGTAGGTGGGAAACAGGCGGGTCGACATATCCGGGGTGTCCCTCACGCTGTCGCCCTCCAGCGTCAGGTGCGGCACGCGAGCACTCTGCCCGCCTTCGTAGCGCCGGTGCCAGTCCTGCTGCAGTTGGTCGCGCAGCGCGTGGACACCGGCACGGCCCAGGAGGCGTTCCATGTACCGCCATCCGTTCCACACGCTGGGGCTCTGCACGACGACGCACTTGATGCGCCGATCGAGCACGGCGGCCTGAGCCGCCACCGAGCCGCCGATGCTCACCCCCCACACCCCGATCCGCTCCGGCTGCACTTCGGGACGGGTCTGCAGGTAGGACACGGCGCTGCGGAAGTCCTCCACCTGCCGCTCCGGGTAGTCCAGGCCGCGCGGCTCGCCTTCGCTGGAGCCGACCGTGCGGTAGTCGATGGCCAACACCGCGAAGCCGGCCTTGACGAAGTACGGCGCGAAGAACGCCAGCGCCTCTTTGACCATCACCCCGCTGTGCCCGAGCACCAGCCCGGGGACCGGGTCGCTCGTCTCGGGCAGGTAGAGATCGCCCGCACAGCGGGTGCCGACGCTGTTGAAGGTCACGTGTTCCATGGCTTGCTCCATACTTGTTGGCTAGTTATTTCAAACATGACTGAAATATCTAGCAATGTCAATCTGGAAGGCTTTCCAGGGAGAAGGTCGCGCACCGCCGCTCACTCCGGCGCATCGGCGGCATCTACGAGTGCCAGGGAATTTCCCTTACCCAGCGTCGCCGGCGCCGTCGAGACCTTCCTCGACTCGCGAAGAGACCTCCGCCCGCATCACCGCTGAGCACGACCCCGCTGCCCGACGGCGCAAGCACTGACACCAAGGCGCCTTCACCACGCGGTGTGTTTCTGTCGTACTCCGGCCGTACCTGCGGTAGGGCGTCCGGCTCAGTTCAGCTGAGCGCCGCTCGTCGCGGCGAGGCCGGTGAGGAGTTCGAGCCGGATGCCGCCGACCTGGAGCTCGGCGGACAGCGTCATCAGTTCGGGCCGTGTTGCGCGCGAGGCGCTTGATCTCGTGCACCGTGAGGATGACGGGCGTCTCGGGGCGGCCTCCTTGAACTGGTGGGCCAGGGCGAGCGCCTTCTCCAGTCCGGGCCGGACCTTGACGCGGGTGCTGATCTGCTCCTTGAAGACCTTGTAACACTCCGCGCGGTGGAGTGCTTCGAGCTGGCTCGCCGGTTCCTGCCGGGCGGTGGACGTCCTGGCGTAGCCGATGCGGACCGGGCGCTCGGTGTGGGGCGCGGGAACCACGGCGAGCGCCGGGCCCTGCTTCCACGCGCGGCCCGGATGCCGGTCGGCGGGGACGAGGACTTCGAGTTCCTCGCGGAGCGCGGGAACGAGGGCGAAGCGGGGGTGTGGTACTTCGCGGCGATCTTCCCGCCCTGGGTGCGGCAGATGGCGGCTGTGAAAATCGCTGTCCGATTGTCGGAACGCAGTGGTAGAGATTCAGTGATAGAGATTCAGGGTGACAATGACACTCGAGTTCCCCGTTCTGCTGCGACTGATCGACGAACGGTCGACCGCCTTCCGCGCCGCGGTCGCCTCCGCGCCCAGCCTCGACGTACAGGTGCCGACCTGCCCCGAGTGGACGCTGTTCGATCTGGCGCAGCACATCGGCGAGGGGCGCCGCGACTGGGCCGCCACCGTCGCCGAAGGGCCTGCTCCGGCCAAGTCGGCAGCGGAGGGCGCCCCGGCTGCGCCTCGGGAGCGCGAGGCCCTGCTGGCCTGGTTGGCGGAGTCCACGGAGCAACTGCTGGACGCACTGCGGAAGGCCGGCCCGGATCGCGGTTGCTGGACGTGGTGGGAGACGTCGCAGTCGCCGCAGACCTCCGGTGCCGTAGCCCGGCACCAGCTTCAGCAGATGGCGGTGCACACGTACGACGCCCAGATCACCGTGGGTGCCCCGCAGCCGCTGCCGGACGAGGTGGCACTCGACGGTGTCGACGAGTTCCTGTCCACCTGCGTCGCAACGGCGAGTGCCTGGCCACACAAGCCCGCTGTCATCGACTTCCACGCCTCCGAGGGCCGCTCCTGGCGCCTGTCGCTCTCCGCCGACGGCGCACGGACCGCCCGTCTCCCCGGGCCCGGCACCATATCGGCCACCGCTGCCGACCAGGACCCGGACGCGGCCAACGCCTCCGCCTCGGGCACGGCCAACGAGCTGGTCCTCATCCTGCACGACCGTATCCCGATCAACTCCGTGAAGCTCGACGGCGACCGACGTCTCTTCGACCAGCTCAGCGCCTGGGACCCGGATGAGTAGGGGTATGACGAGCATCCGAATGAAAAGGCCCGTGAGCGGACGCCCCAGCTAACTATTTGATCTTCCTCTCGCTCGGACTGCAGGACCTGCCCTACTTTCGGCGTCTATGCCAGTTGAGTTCTTGAGTGACAGCGAGGCTGCCGCGTACGGCCGGTACAGGCTGGTAGGACGCCTGCCGATGACCCGTCGGAGTCGCTGGGGCGGCGAGCAGCCCGGTGTGGCGATCATTGGATATCACTTCGTTACCTGATGTGCTTTTTGCCCTTTTGGTTCCGGCCGGAGACGATGTCGCGCATGCGCATAGATCACGTGGGCGCGTTGGCGTTGGTATCGGGTGGAGTGGGACGTCAGGGATGACCTCGATTGAGCGGACCGCGTATCCGCGGTTCAAGCGGCTGATCAGCGCACGGGAGCTGCATCTGTTCTTCTCCCCGACCAGCCAGGAGGTGGCTTGGGCGGCTGAGGGCACCGACTCCTACGAGCACCAGCTCGCGCTGCTGGTGGCGCTGAAGTCGTATCAACGGATGGGCTGCTTCCCGAAGCGGGAGGAGGTCCCGGACGTGGTGGTGGACTTCGTGCGGCGGGTGGTGGATCTGTCGGAGGGGACGCTGCCGGTGTACGCCTCGGAGCGCACGGCTCAGCAGCTCCGTACGCAGGTGCGGCGGCGCACCGGTGTGACCTACGACGGCGTGCGGGCCCGGGCACTGGCCGAGGAGACGATCCGGGACGAGGCCGCGTCGAAGAACAACCCGGCTGACCTGATCAACGTCGCGTTGGAGAAGCTGGTCGAGGCGGGATACGAGCTCCCGGCGTTCTCCACGTTGGACGCCATGGCGTCCAACGTTCGCGTCCCACGCATCCCGGGGACACGGCGCCGCTGTCCGATCCAGTTGAAGGTTGCGAGCGGCCGGCGTCTTGACGTGCGGCTCGCAGAGTGGATCTGACCGATGGCGCTCGGATTTGCTCAGACCTACCTTGCGGATTCAGTCCGGGGGTGCGCTGGCGCTCACGACTGGGTTCACGGGTTGGCCTGTCCGCGCGGTGTGTACGTGTTCACGACCATGCCGCACGCGTACGACTTGGATCGGGCAAGCGTAAGCCGCAGACCACCAGCGACGGACCGGAACAGCGACTCCCCGCGACCAACCGCTGTTGGATTGACGTAGAACTGATACTCGTCGACCACGCCCGCGCTGGCGAGGGCGGCGGCGAATCCCGTGCCGCCGAAGGCGATCAAGTCGGCGCCCGGCCCCGCCTTGAGACGCGCGATGGTCTCAGCAAGCCCGCCTGCTGCCCATCGGGTGCGCGGCCATCGGAAATGACCGCCTTCGGCAGTGGAGAACACGATCTTCTCCGCGTCGCCGACCCTACCGGCGAAGGCGAAGTCGGGCTCGTCGGGATGACTCTCAGCGATTCGCGCCCAGTGATCGATGTAGCCCTGCTCGACCATTTTGCGACTGAGGAGTATCCGGTCGACCGCGCGGAACGTCTCGTTGAAGTCTCGCTTAAGCTCCTCGTCCCACGGCCAGTTTGGCCCCCAGTCCCAGAGCTGCCATTGCACCGCCGGGTCGGCCGCTTCGACATAGCCGTCGGCGGATGTCTGCATCTGCACAACGAGCCTGCTCATGTGGTAACGCCGGCCAGTGCGGCGCGCGCCCAGTCCCGAAGGGACGTGGACGTCGTGGTCTCGTCGTCGCGAGGTGCCAGCGCCCACGGCTGGGCGTCATTGAAGCTGCGGGCGGTCTCGACGACCGCGTCAGCGAAGGACGGCGGCATGCCTGATGCGAGCATGCTCGCTCTCGCCGCGTCGTAGCTGAGTTGCTCGTACCCCACGTCGGGGAGTCCGGCGGCCTCCGCCAGGATCGCCGTCGCCTCCGTCATAGTGAGGTCGGCGTGGCCGTGGAGCTCGTGGACGCCAAGTCGCGGATGGAGCTGCGTCAGCAGTTCGGCGGCCCGCTGCCCGACATCGCGCGCGGCCACCGTCGGCATCGGCCGATGGGCTGTGAAGGGGGTGCGGAACACGCGGGTGTTCTCTGCCTGTGCCCTGAAACCGAGCCCGTCGGTGAAGTTCTCCATGAACCAGCCCGCGCGCAGAACAATCGGCTCGGGAACCGAGCAGCCGCGCAGCCGCTCCTCCATGAGCGCCGCGCCGAGGGATGTGCCGCGGCGCAGGTGCGCGCTCAGCCCGCTCAACAGCACCACGCGGCGCACGCCGCTGCGGCGGATGGCGCGTTCGAGCCGTTCCGCGATCGCATCTTCGCGAGCATGCAGGTCCGCACCGGCAAGGTCGAAAGGAACGAGCACGAACGCCCCGTCGGCGTGCTCGAAGGCACGCTCAAGCGCCACGGCGTCATCGACGCCGACCCCGCGGCTGCGGGCAACGGCCCGTACGTCGTGGCCATGGCTGATGAGGTGTCGCTCGACCTCACGCCCGGTCTTGCCCGTCGCGCCGACGACGACGTACGTCCGGCGCTCGCTCAACTGGTAGTTTTTCACCCCTGGTGCACCGCATGCATCAGGGCCGCGATCACAAACGTCATCATCGTTGTCTCCTTCGCTCGGTAACGACGATGCTGGGTGACGATCGATACGTCCAATGCCAATTCTCGCCTGGACGCATGCCTAAAATTTATGCATGGTGACTCTGGTACAGCTTCGCGTCATCGACGCCGTGCGGCGGCACGGCTCGGTGACCGCGGCCGCGAAGGAGCTGCGGTACACCCAGCCGTCGATCAGCCACCAGCTGTCCAGGATGGAGGCGCAGGTCGGTGCCCACCTGATCCAGCGGGTGGGCCGCGGGATCCGGCTCACCGCGGCCGGCCGCCTGCTGGCCGACCGGGCGGCCGAGATCATCGGCCGGGTCGACTCGGCGACCGCGGAACTGGCCGCGCTGGTCGGGTTGAACGCCGGCCGGGTCAGGCTGGCCGCCTTCAACTCCGTCATGAGCTCACTGGTCCCGCAGGCGGCGACCGTCCTTGCCGGGCAGCATCCCGGCCTGGAGCTGGGCCTGACCGACAGCCACCCCGAGGACGCGCTGGAGCTGCTCCGGGCCGGCCAGGTCGACGTTGCCGTCATCTTCCGGTACGACGACACCGTCCCTGAGGACGGCTCCGTCCGCCTGACCCACCTGCTCGACGACCCGCTCTACCTGCTCACCACCGGCGGCGGAACCCTCCTCGCCGACCACGCGAGCAAGCCCTGGATCGCTGGCTGCGAACGCTGCCGCCGCCACCTCGTCGAGATGTGCGAACGCGCCGGCTTCTCCCCGCGCCTGGCCTACACCACCGACGACATGGTCGTCATACAAAGCCTTGTCGCCGCGGGGATGGGCGTCACCACCATTCCCGGGCTGGCCCTGCGCGCCCATCAACACCCCGCGATCACCGCCACCCCGCTACCGCCACCACCCCGCCGGATCTACGCGGCCACCTACGGCGAACCACCCGATCCACCCGCCAGCGCCGCACTCCTCGACGCCCTCACTCAGGCCGCGACCGCCGTGCGGTAGGGCGGTGAGCTGCTGTCGCTGCCTCCGTCGGGGGCGGCGCCCGCGCAAAACGACGAGGTACGCCAACAACAGCAAGGCGAGCGTCTCGGCCACTATGGTGAGCGCGGCTTGCGGTGCGGGTTGCCAGCCGTGCTCGACAAAACCGAAGACGCCGACCGTCCGAGACTGGAGAAACCCGACCAACGCGCCGCCGGCCAGCCCGGCCGCACCCAGCAACGACACCACCGTACCCGTGACCAGCAACAGAAGTGCGACGGCGAACGAGCCGGCGGCCTGGAGCAGGAACATCGGTCCGATGACGTGTATGCCGCGGTACCCGTGCACGTACAGATCCGCGTGGATGTAGCCGCTCGCCGCAGTCGCCACGGCCAACCCGTACCGGACGACGGTCCTCACAGCCGGCGTCATGCGAGCCTCACGTCGCGGACCGCACGCGCCGATGAGCTGTTTGAGTTGGCCGGAGGCAGTGCTGTGCACCGACGGGCCGGTCAAAACACTGGTGGACCCGGCGCTGGCGCCCGAGCACCGGCGTGGGCACGGCGCCCAGTATGACGGGATCAACCATGGCCGGTTCGACATCGGCCGCTTCCGCAAGACACTGGCGATGCAGCCGTTACCGCGCGCCGCTGACGGGCGGATCGTCTTGGCGGCCGACGTGAGCACGTGGCTGCGGCCGGACGCCGCCACCTGCCCGGACCGCTCGTTTTGTCACACCTATGGACGAGGGAAGAACGAGCATCAGATGATCCCCGGCTGGCCGTACTCGATCGTGGCCGCGCTGGAGACCGGCCGCACCTCCTGGACCGCGCTGCTGGATGCAGTACGGCTGGAGCCGGGCGCCGATGTCGCCGCCATCACCGCCGTTCAGCTGCGCGAGGTCGTCACCCGGCTGATCGAGGCTGGGCAGCAGCGTGAGGGCGACCGGGACATCCTGATCGTGATCGATGCCGGCTACGACGTGCCCCGTCTGGCGTTCCTGCTGGCTGACCTGCCGGTGGAGATCCTGGGCCGGATGCGCTCGGACCGGGTGATGCGCCGCTCGGCGCCCTGCCGTGAGGCGTTCCTGCTGACCAGCCCCTGCGGAGGCCGCCCGCCCAAGCATGGTGGCGAGTTCGTGTTCAGCGACAGCGCCACCTGGGACACCCCACGGGCACAGACCGTTACAGACACCACGCGGTACGGCACCGCGCATGCACAGGCCTGGGACCGGCTCCATCCGATGCTGACTCGCCGAGCTGCCTGGCAAGCATTCCCCGGCGAGCTACCCCTCATCGAGGGCACCGTCCTCCGGCTGCAGGTCGATCATCTTCCGTCCGGCGGCGACCCCAAGCCCGTGTGGCTGTGGTGGTCGGGCGTGGACGCCACCGAAGCCGACGTGGACCGGCTCTGGCAGGTGTTTCTGCGCAGATTCGACATTGAGCACATCTTCCGCCTGCTCAAGCAGAGGCTCGGCTGGACCAAGCCCCGTCTGCGCGATCCCTGCGCTGCCGGCGTCTGGACCTGGCTGATCCTGGCCGTCCACACCCAGCTCCGCCTGGCCCGCGGCCTGGTCGAGGATCTGCGCCGCCCCTGGGAGAAGCCCGCCGATCCCACCGAGACCTGCACGCGCGACGGCGCAAACGTGATCACAGATGTGGCCACCTTCTCGGCCACCACGAGCGACGCCCAGACCCTGCCCGCGATCCACACCCGCTTGGCGCGCCGCGGACTGCTGCCCTCCGAGCACCTTGTCGACGGCGGCCACACCTCCCTGGTCCACCTGGAACAGGCCGCCCGACAACACCAGATCACGGTCACCGGACCGCTGCCGGGCAACCCCACCCGCCAGCACCGCAGGAACGAAGGCTTCGGGCGGGATGACTTCCATATCGACTACGACCGCCGACAGGTGACCTGCCCCCAGGGCCAGGTCAGTAGGGGCTGGCACGGCCCCTACCCGACCTCCTCGCCCACTGCGGCCCCGCTGATCGTGGCGCGGTTCAACCAAGGGCCAGTGCCAGCCCTGCCCGGTCCGTGCCAAGTGCACCACTTCCCGAGAACAGGCCCGGAACGTGGGCTTTCCCCCGCGAGAACTCCGCGACCTGCAAATCCGTGTCCGCGCCGAGCAGCAGACGCCCGAATGGCACGCCCGCTATGCGGTGCGCTCCGGAGTGGAGAGCACCGTCAACGAGTTCGCCCACGGCCACGGTATGCGCCGCTGCCGCTACCGGGGACAGCCAAAGGCCCACCTGCAGCACGTGTTCACGGCCATCGCCGTGAACATTGAGCGCCTCAGCCGCCTGCCACCGACCGGAGAAGCATCCCCGCCCCGACCACCAACAGCCTTCCAGGACTTCCTAGACCAACAAGGGATCCCCAGGCTGAAGTCCTGGCGAGCCGCCAGCGGCTGACATCGACAGTCCAAGATCCCCGACAGAGTCAAGCTGAGCTTGTTCTTTATCGTCCGGATTGTTGCGCTGAGCGGAGCTTTGATCGTTTCGCGGACAACGAGACGGCCTTGAGTGATCATGTGCGGTGCTGAGTCGCTGCTGATCACTACAAGGCCGTGAGGGT
>NZ_JAIWNB010000048.1 GCF_020215705.1 Nonomuraea aurantiaca
CATCGACAACTGGTCCTGGGCCAAGACGCAGGGCGTCTACAACATGGTCCGCGACTTCAAGCAGCGCGGCGTGCCGATCGACTGCGTCGGCCTGCAGTCGCACTTCAACAGCGGCAGCCCCTACAACAGCAACTACCGCACCACCATCTCCAGCTTCGCCGCCCTCGGGGTGGACGTGCAGATCACCGAGCTGGACATCCAGGGCGCCTCTGCGCAGACCTACGCCGCCGTGGTGAACGACTGCCTGGCGGTGTCCCGTTGCGCCGGCATCACGGTGTGGGGGGTGCGCGACCAGGACTCCTGGCGGTCGGGTGACACCCCGCTGCTGTTCAGCGGTGGCAACAAGAAGCCCGCCTACGACGCGGTCCTCAACGCCCTGAACACCGTCTCGCCGGACCCCACCCCGACGCCGACGCCGACGCCGACGCCGACGCCCACCCCGACTCCGACACCGATCCCGGACGGGTGCGCGGCGACGATCACCACGACCACCACCTGGCAGGGCGGCTTCCAGTCGACGGTGACCGTCCAGGCGGGCGGCGCGGCGATCAGCGAATGGACCGTGCGGTGGACCTGGCCCGGCGGGCAGAGCATCAGCAACCTGTGGAACGGCCAGCAGAGCGTGTCCGGCTCCAGCGTCACCGTACGCAACGCCGCCTATAACGGCTCCATCGCCGCCGGCGGCTCCACGACCTTCGGGTTCACCGCGAACGGCACCGCGGCCACCCCGACCGCCACCTGCACCAGCCCCTGACGGAGACCGGACATGATGATGAGGAGAATAAAGATGCGCCTGCCCTGGCCAGCGCACCCCTCCGCCGTCACGGCCGCGGCGCCGTCCCGGCGGGTCTCGCGCCGTGGCGTGGTGATCGGTGCCATCGCGGTCCTGCTGGCCGGAGCCGGCCTGCTGACCACGCAGCCCGCCCAGGCCGCCGTGGCCTGCCGGGTCGACTACACCATCAGTTCGAGCTGGCAGGGTGGCTTCGGTGCCGGCGTCACCATCAACAACCTCGGTGACGCGGTCGACGGCTGGCGGCTGACCTGGTCCTTCGGCGCCGGCCAGCAGATCACCCAGATCTGGAACGCCACCCAGACCCAGTCCGGCTCGTCGGTGACCGCCACCAACGTCTCCTACAACGCCTCCATCCCCTCCGGCGGCAGCACCAACTTCGGGTTCAACGGCTCGTGGACCGGCAGCAACCCGGTGCCCACGTCGTTCGCCCTGAACGGCGTGACCTGCGGCAACCCCGGCACCCCCACGCCCGACCCCACCCCCACACCGACTCCGACGCCCACACCGACGCCGACCGGCACGTGCGCACTTCCGTCGACGTACCGCTGGACATCTACGGGTCCGCTGGCGACCCCGAAGTCGGGATGGGTCTCGCTCAAGGACTTCACCAACGTCGTCTACAACGGCAGGCATCTCGTCTACGCGACCACGCACGACACGGGGACGAAGTGGGGTTCGATGAACTTCGGCCTCTTCACCAACTGGTCCGACATGGCCTCGGCCGGCCAGAACACGATGTCCTTCTCCACCGTCGCGCCGACGCTCTTCTACTTCGCCCCGAAGAACATCTGGGTGCTCGCCTACCAGTGGGGTGGGACCGCCTTCTCCTACCGGACCTCCAGCGACCCCACCAATCCGAATGGCTGGTCCTCGCAGCAGGTGCTCTTCTCCGGCAGCATCTCCGGCTCCGGAACAGGCCCCATCGACCAGACGCTCATCGGTGACAGCACGAACATGTATCTGTTCTTCGCCGGGGACAATGGCAAGATCTACCGGGCCAGTATGCCCATCGGGAATTTCCCGGGCAGTTTCGGCGCGACATCGACGACGATCATGAGCGATACGACGAACAATCTGTTCGAAGGAGTTCAGGTCTACCAGCTCCAGGGCCAGAACCGTTACCTCATGCTCGTCGAGGCGATGGGCGCGCAGGGTCGCTACTTCCGCTCGTTCACGGCCACCAGTCTGGGCGGTTCGTGGACACCGCAGGCCGCGACCGAGGGCAATCCCTTCGCCGGCAAGGCCAACAGCGGCGCCACCTGGACCAACGACATCAGCCACGGCGATCTCGTGCGCAGCAACCCCGATCAGACCATGACCGTCGATCCCTGCAATCTGCAGCTGCTCTACCAGGGACGTGCCCCCAGCTCGGGCGGCGACTACGGTCTCCTGCCCTACCGGCCGGGGGTGCTGACACTGCAGCGTTAATGACATGACGCTTTCAGAGCGGCTGCAACACGGGGGTCCGTGTCGCAGCCGCTCTTTCGCGCGTGGCGTCCCAGGAAGGCGTGTTCTTCAGGTCTTTTGCTCAAGCCCTGGGACGGAGAGCCACATCATCGATCTGGAACGCGGGCCCGGCGGTGCTCGCGTTCCAGACAAAGGTCCAGTCGACGCGGGTCGTGCCCGCGGGCGCGGTGAACGTGCCGGCCGCTTCGGTCCAGGCGGTCTTCTGAGCCAGGGAGATGGCGTCGGTACGCAGCACCGTGCCGGACTCGTCGCGCCAGCGCACATTCCACGTGACGGCAGGCATGGTCGCCACCGCCTCCCGGTACCACAGGGACACGTGGTAGCTCGTACCGGCGACCACACCGCTGTATCCGGGGAAGTTGTCGAGCGCCACCGCGCTGCCGGACGACTGGGTGCTGGTCATCTGCAGCGAGCCCGTGCCACCATGCGCGCCGCCGGTCTGGTGCGCCACGCCGGCCCCGTACCACGGGGTGTAGGGCGAGGTCGTCGAGCCGGACTCGAAGTCCTGCTCGGTGATCGCCGGCGGGACGGGCGTGCCGCCGTCGAACGTGCTGCCGGCGTCCTGGCCGTACTGGGGGCCGACCCACTGCCCGGGCGAGATGCGATTGCCCATGTCAGTGACCCTGAACTGCCACGGTCCTGTGTAGGTGTTGTCGTGCCAGGAGTTGTGCGACCCGTTGACGATCGACTGCTGGATCACGGCACCCTTGTACGGGGACCAGTCTGGGTAGGTGCCCCAGTTGGACAGCAGAGCCATGTGCCCGCAGTACTGCGTGGGGCAGCCGCCGTTGACGGCACTGGGGTTGAAGGCGAACGTGTTGTGGTGGACGTCGACGTTCTTCGTCCACCAGCGGCAGTTGGTGTAGAGCGGCTCGCCGGCGATGGCCGGAGCCGAGCACTGTGAGGTGTTGGTCGGCCCGACGATCAGCGTGCAGTCGCCGGTCGTCGAGGCTGGGCTGTTGCAGAACCGGTCGGCGTTCGCCCACGCGGTGATCCCGCCCCAGTTGTTCTCGAGCCGGTTGCCGGTAATCTCGATCTTGCTGGTCCGCGCTTGCACGCGGGGCTCGCCGTCCGCCTCGGACAGATAGATCGCCGCTTCGGGGAACGGGTCGCCCTTCGCCGCCCGCTCGGCACCGGAGGCCCAGGCGTTGCCGCGGATGGTGTTGTTCCGGATCACCACGTTGTAGCTGATCTCGTAGAAGATCGCGAGCGAGTCGTTGCCCTCGATGAGGTTGTCCTCGATGAGGAAGTCGTTGTTGTTGGTGTCCGCCCAGACCCCCGGCCCGTGGTTGCCGTGGATCCAGTTGCCGGTCACGTCGGCGCCGTTCACCGCCCAGAACTTCATGCCACCGGTACATCCGCACCCAGGGATCTGGTGCTCCCAGTCCTCGGTGTTGTTGCCGGTGAACTCGTTGTCCGCCACAACCAGGCCGGTGATGGTGTTGCCGGCCTTGTACGCGTTCAGGCCGTACTGTCCGTTGTCCTTGAGGCAGTTGCCACGGATCTTGTTCGTGGCCCCGGCCATCAGCCCCGCGCCGGAGTTGTTGCGGATCGTGTTGTGCTCCACGACCCAGCCGTCGCCGGAGTCGTGGTTGACCACACCCTCATCGTGTGGCGCGACGAACCCGGTGATGGTCAGGTACTGGATCGTGACGCCGGTCGCGTGCTGAGTGAACGCGTACCGGTTCAGCCCCTGCCCGTCCAGTACCGCGCCGGGCGCGCCGATGAACGTCGCGCCGTTGCCGGGCATGATCTGGGAGTACTGGTCGGTGCCCAGCTTGTGCGTGCCGGTCTGGAAGTAGTACGTGGTGTTCGCCTTGCGTAAGTCCACGCCGCTGTTGTCGCCCGCGGGGACCACGACCGCGCCGGCGGGCGGTGTGGTCGGGCCGTTCAGCGACGAGCTGCCGCAGACCGCTGCCGTCGCTGTCGTCGAATTGGTTGCCTTACCGACCGCGTCGCCACTTGCCGGCGTCGCGCCGCCCATGACGACTGTGGCGAGGGCCACCAGTGCCACTGGCCAGGTTCTTCGCATTCCTGTTCTCCTCCAGGTTTTGACCAGCCGTGGGTGCACTCGACCGCCGGCTGTCGCCGCCGTAGCCAGAGCTCGCGCCTACCCTCAAGATCAAACGCTGAGAGAGTACTGCAGGGCCGATGCCGGCGTCCTGCCGATCAGGGGACAGCGATAGACGTCACTGTCGCTGAGATGCCTCCTCCCGTGGAGCGCACATCCGCATGTCAGGCGGGGATGAGGGACAGCAGATACAGCGGACGTATTTCTGGGCGGTCGAGCGAGAACCACCTGCTTCGCCGAGCGGCACCGAGTTCGACCTTTGAAGGACGACACGGCCCTCAGGAAGCCCGGACGAACGCGGGGAGCGCCTGCTTGAGCTTGGACGAGAACGGCAGGGGGTCTGTGTAGTGGGCTGCGGTCCGGCTGGGGTCCTCCTTGAGTACGTGGTTGATCCCGGTCAGGCGAATGAAGTCGGTGGCGGCGGGGGCTTTCGCCAGCCCGGCGGCCAGGTGCTCGACGTCGTCGCAGCTCACCTGGATGTCCGCATCGCTGCAACTCAGCAGAACCGGGGTGTGCGCCTTGAGCCGGGCCGCCAGTTTGGCCGGGTCCTCGCGGTCGGCCTCCGACAGGAACTTCGCGTTCGCCGGGGAGAACACGTTCGACAGTCCGCCGGGCAGGTTCGCCGCGACCGTTCCGTTGGCGCGCAGCGACGCGACAGCCCTGGCCAGGGCGTCCTCGATCTCGGCCGCCTGAGCGGCGGTGATCTTCCCCGCCTGCTGCTGGGCCTTGATCTGGGCGGTGATCTGACCGCTGAGGATGTCGAGGTATCGGCGGCTCAGCGGTTCGAGCAGGCCGAGGCTGTGGACGTGCGTCTTCGATCTCGATTTCGTGGCGAGCAGAAGAGCGAACAAGGCGCCTTCGCTGTGCCCGATGACCGTGAGCCGCCGCTTGTCGGTCCCGGGCCGTCTGGCCAGGAAGTCCAGCGCCGCCGCGGCCTCGTGCTTGAACGGGGCGATGCCGATGTCGGCGACCTTGGACGCGTACGGCCCGAGGCCGGTCTTGCCGCTCGCGAGCTTGTCGTAGCGCAGGCTTGCCACGCCGCCGGCGGACAGCAGCCCGGCTAGCGTCTTGTACGTGTCCATCCCGCTGAGCCCGGGGCTGTTGCCGTCGCGGTCGGTGGGACCACTGCCCGCGATGATCAGGACCGCCGGAACCTTCGCGCCCGGCCGGGCCGGATGGCGCCAGGTGCCGTAAACGGTCATCCCGTCCACCCGGAAGCTCACCTCCTCCTCGACCCAGGCGGGGGTAGTACGGGAAGCGGGGGAGGCGGTTACGCGGGTGGCCGACCCGCTCCCGCACCCGCTCACCACAAGGGCGAGCGCGCACAGACCGGCGCCCAGACGCGGCGCGCGGTCGTTCCGTGCGCGTACGAACTCAGTTAAGAACATCGCAGGGTCACTTCATCTCTTTGATTCGAGTGGTTTACGCAGTGTCGGGACGCCGGAGGAAAAGCCCGGCGACCTTGCCCTGACCGTCGTAGGCGACGCGGGCGGTCAGGTCGCCCGCCTCGAAGGACAGCGGGATGTCCACGACGGTGTGGTCGCCCGCCTGGTGGGGCACCGGTTCGCCCATGCCTTCGTACGCGCCGACCATGCCGATCGCCTGTGCCCAGGTCGCGGCCAGTTTGGTCGCGCTCAGGCCGGCGGCGACCGTCTCGTCGAAGTCGCGGCGTACTTCCTCCCGGCGACCGTCGGTCAGGTCCGCGACCAGGGCCGCGGCGCGGTCGGCGGCGCCGGGCAGCATCTTGTCGGTCATGGGTGTCCCTGTTCTGGGGTCGAGTGGTCGGCCGAACCGCTGGAACGCCGCCTGGCGGCTGGAGCCGAGCACGTCGCCGATCTCCTGCCAGGTGTGTCCCGTCGCCCGTGCTCTGTCGACCGCTGCCCGCATGGCCCGGTCGACGGCCCGCGCGAGATCCCGGGTGGCGACCACCGAGTCCAGCGGGGACGCTTCCGGAGCGCTCAGTCGCTCCGCCAGCCTCCGGGCTGCGTCCGTCAGGTCGGCCGGCGCCGCCGTTTCCGTCACGTCGTCAATATTTACTTTACGAGGTGAGAATGTCAAGCTTTCATTTACATCTTTGGAGCGGTCGCGGATACGTCGCG
This sequence comes from Nonomuraea aurantiaca, assembly GCF_020215705.1. GTDB lineage: Bacteria > Actinomycetota > Actinomycetes > Streptosporangiales > Streptosporangiaceae > Nonomuraea > Nonomuraea aurantiaca. The sequence continues at coordinate 6,431 of NZ_JAIWNB010000048.1, forward strand.
CGGCGCTGCGGCAGGTTGAGTCGCAGTACTCCTGCTTGCGTCCGCGTCCTGAACGGGAAGGGAGAGGTTTGCCGCAATGCCGGCAGGCCTCGGTGTCATGCGGTTCCAGCACGCTGGCACTCCTTAATATCGTGCTGTTTCCTTGGCACGTAATAGTACTCCAGGGCAGCACGAAAAACACGACTGCTCGCCCAGCGGCGGGCGAGGCTGGCCCGGGCCGGCAGCTGGGTGCGGACGCTGGCCCTGCTCGTACACCCTCGGGGTCGCCGGCCTGGGAGCGACGCACCTCCGCGCGTCGGGTTGATCCTGCTGCTCGCCACCGCGCTGTCCGGCCAGTCCATGACCTGGACGCCCGTCGTCGCCGTCATCGCCGCGCTCACCATGACGGCGGGCAACCTGTTGGCCCTGCGCCAGCGCTCCGCCGCACGCCTGCTGGCCTGATCGTCGGTCGCGCAGTCGGGGTACATCCTCGCCCCGCTCGCGGTCTCCTGGGTGGGCGTTTGTGAGGAGTCGCCGCCAGAAGGGGTGGGCGAGGAGTTTCCAGGACAACCCGGACGATCCCCAACCCCTGGCATCGCGGACGAATTGAGGTAGTCCTGAGGCAGTCTTGAGGATTGCTGAATGTTTTAGTGCGAATTGTCGTTTTATGCGCTCTTCAACGAGGCTCGTGGGCACCGGGCGTGAGGGGTCGGGCGTACGTCGCGTCATGGTGGTGTACGGCACGCGGCCCGAGGCGATCAAGATGGCTCCCCTGGTCATTGGCCTGACCGAGGCGGCGCTCTTCGAGCCGGTGGTGGTCGTGACAGGGCAGCATCGGGAAATGCTCGACCAGGTCCATGAGACGTTCGGCATCGAACCGGACGTCGATCTCGGGATCATGCGGCCGGGACAGACCCTCGCCGAGCTGACGAGCCGGGCGGTCTGCGGGCTGGACGGTCTCGTGGTCGCGTACCGTCCCGACGCGGTGGTCGTGCAGGGGGACACGACGACCACGCTGGCCGGAGCGCTAGCGGCCTTCTACCACCGGGTGCCGGTCGTGCATCTGGAGGCCGGGTTGCGCAGCGGCGACCTGTACTCGCCGTTCCCGGAGGAGGCGAACCGCAGCCTGACGAGCCGGATCGCCACCCTCCACCTGGCGCCGACCTCGGGCAGCGCGGACAACCTCCTTCGTGAGGGCGTGTCCGCCGAGTCGATCGTCGTCACCGGAAACACGGTGATCGACGCGCTCCTGCAGAGCACCTGTACGGGTCACGGGTACAGGGAACCGAGGCTGGCCGCGCTGGAGCAGGACGGCCGGCGCGTCATCGTGGTCACCGCGCATCGCCGGGAGTCCTGGGGGGACCGGATGGAGGGCATCGCCCGGGCCCTGTCGCGGCTGGCGGCGGCCGGTGAAGGGGACGTGCACCTCGTCTTCCCCATGCATCCGAACCCGGAGGTGAGGCGCGCCCTGCTCCCGCGTCTCGACCGGCATCCGAACATCACGGTCACCGAGCCGCTCCACTACGGCGACTTCGCCCGCCTGCTGCGCCGTTCGTACCTCGTGCTCACCGACAGCGGCGGGATCCAGGAGGAGGCGCCGAGCCTGAACAAGCCGGTGCTCGTGATGCGCGACACCACGGAACGGCCCGAGGCGCTCCGCACCGGGGCGGCACGGCTGGTGGGGACCGAGGAGGACGGCATCGTGGCCGGTGTCAGCGGCCTGCTCCACTCGCCCGAGGACTACCGGCGCATGGCGCGGGCGCGCAATCCCTACGGCGACGGGCGGGCCACCGAGCGGGTGCTGGCGGCGCTGGCCCACCTGTTCGGCCTCGGTCCGCGCCCCGTCCCGTTCGGAGCGCTGCCCGAACAGGACGTGCCCCAACAGGACTACCGGGTCGTGGTCGAGGTCGAGGCGGCGAGCCATGGCGTGAGGCCGGTGATCGTGCGATGAGCGACGGCGAGCGCGCGGGCGGGCTCCGGCGGCACGCCGGGCTCAGGTGGCTGGCGGCTCTGCTGCTGAGCGCTCTCGTCGTGTCGGGCGCCAGCCTGGGGATCTTCTCCAGGAAGGAGCCGGTGACCTTGCCCGCGCCCCGTACGTGGCCGGCGTGCAGCACGAACGGCCCGGACGCGCCGGACGGACGGTCCGCGAACCCGGCGGCGACAGCACGCGCGGGCATGGACCAGAACGGCACGCACCATAACGGCAGGGACCAGAAGAGCACGCCTCAAAACGGCACGGACAAAGGCGGCACGAAGGCGAAAGCGACGCTGATCGCCGTCGACGACGCCGACGGGCCGGCCGCGTTCCAGGTGTACGCGGCCCGCGCCGCCAACCTGGTCTCGCACTTCGGGCCGGTACGGGTGATCCGGACGAGCGCCTACCGGGCCGGCATGCTGGCCGGCCACCGGGCCCTGGTGTACGTGGGCATGTCGAGCGCCCAGCGGCTTCCGGCGGCCCTGCGCGGCGACGTGCTCGCCGGCCGGCGTCCCGTTCTCTGGCTGGGCGGCAACATCGGCACGCTCACCACGGCGGACGACTTCGCGCGGCGCTACGGCTGGCGATGGGGCGGCGAGGGCCTGGCGCCCCGCCGGGTTCCGCGCCAGGGACCCGACGCCCAGCCGCCGATCCCGCAGTCCGGGCAGGTCGTCCAGCGTGGCGCGGGCCTGGAGCGCGTCACTGGCGTCCAGTACAAGGGGGTGCTGCTGAGCCGCGACCCCGCCCAGGGACCGATCAGCACGTTCGCCGCTCTCGACCCCAGCAGAGCCCGGGTGCTGGCCACGGCGGTCACGACGGATCGCCGGACGGGTCCCTGGGCCGTCAGGTCCGGGAACCTCACCTACGTCGCCGAGGTCGCGTTGAACATCGACGAGGACGACGACCGCTTCCTGGCCGTGTCCGACCTGCTGTTCGACCTGCTCGCTCCCGGAACGCCTGCCCGCCACCGCGCCCTGGTCCGCCTGGAGGACCTCGGACCGCAGGCCGATCCCGAGGCCATCCGCGCGGCGGGGGAGACGCTGTCCCGGCTCGGCGTCCCGTTCAGCTTCGGCGTCATCCCGGTCTACCGCGGCCCGCTGAAGGACGGTCAGGAGCGGGCGACCATCCGCCTGCGGGACCGGCCGGAGCTGGTGCGGGCCCTGGTCTACCTTCTGGAGCACGGCGGCACGATGGTCCTGCACGGCTACACCCACCAGTCGGACGGCCCGCCCAATCCCACGAACGGGGAGAGCGGGCAGGACTTCGAGTTCTTCCGCACCCACTTCGACGCCCAGCAGCGGCTCATCTACGACGGAGCGATCCACGGCGACTCGGCCACCTGGATGGAACACCGTCTCGACCAGGCGGTGGCCGAGGTCCGCGCGGCCGGCCTGCCCGAGCCGCACATCTTCGAGGTGCCGCACTACGCCGCCTCGCCGGACGACTACCGCGTCATCGCGCGCAGGTTCGCCGCCCGCTATGACCGCGGGTCCTACTTCACCCCCGGCTGGGAGGGCCACGCGCCGGTGTCGCCGTACCTGGACGAGCAGTTCGCCCCGTACGTGATCCGCGACGTCTATGGCGGCGTCGTCGTCCCAGAGACCCTCGGCATGGTGGAGCTGGACCCGGTCATGGAGGACGAGGGGACCCCAGAGGCGATCGTGGAACACGCCCAGGCGCAGCTCGTGGTACGCGACAACGTCGCGGGGTTCTTCTACCACCCCTTCCTCGGCACCGACCGGCTGAAGAACATCGTCGGCCGGCTCAAGTCGATGGGATACCGCTTCGTGGCGCCCTGTCAGCTATGAGAGTGGCCCCCTGTCAGCTAGGAGAGAGGAAAGGCAAGCGCCATGACTGAGCTCCTCGCGCGGGCCGTGGACGTCGGGGCGACGGCGTTCGGCGTGGCCCGGCTCGCCCTGGCGGTCGCCGGACTGCTGTTCGCGCTGTACGTCGTCGTCCTCGGCACGCTCGTGCTGGCCGCCCACAGGAGGCGTCGATGATCACCGTGCTGGTCCTGTGCGCGCTGTCGGCCGTGCTGCTGGTGTTCACCTACACGCTGGGGATGTACCTGGAATCGGCGGGCATCGCCGAGCACCCCGCCGGCGACGGCGGCGACTTCTCCGTCGTCTTCCTGGTGCCCTGCCTGAACGAGGAGCGGGTCATCGCCGCCACCCTGAGCGCCCTGCCCGGCGGCCAGGTCCTGGTCGTGGACGACGGCTCCGACGACGGGACGGCCGAAGTCGTCCGGCGGGTCGCCGGCCCGCTGGTCCGCCTGCTCAGGCGCGAGCCGCCGGACGCCCGCCAGGGCAAGGGCCGGGCGCTCAACCACGCCCTTCGCCACTTTCCGGAGGAACTGCTGGACGACGCTGACCGTGTCCTCGTCTGCCTGATGGACGCCGACGGCCGGCTCGACCCGCGGGCCCTGGACACGGCGCTGCCGTACTTCGCCGACCCCCGGGTCGGCGCCGTCCAGATGGGGGTGCGGATCGGCAACCGGACGCAGAGCCTCCTGACGCGGATGCAGGACATGGAGTTCGTCGTCTACACCTGGATGTTCCAGCGCACCCGCACCCGCATCGGCTCTGCGGGGCTCGGCGGCAACGGCCAGATCATGCGGCTGAGCGCCCTCCTGGACCTGGGTGACGACCCGTGGTCGCCCAGCCTGACCGAGGACCTGGACCTGGGCGTGCGGATGGTGCTGTCCGGCTGGCGTACCGCCTGCGTCCCGGACGCGACCGTGAGCCAGCAGGGGCTCGTCAGCGTGCGCGCCCTGGCGCGGCAGCGCTCACGCTGGTTCCAGGGGCACCTTCAGGCGCTGCGGCTCGTGCCGTCGGTGGTCGGGCGGGCGTCCGGCCGGGTGGCGACCGACCTGCTGAACGTGCTGCTCAGCCCGTTGCTGATCTTCGTGGGCGCCTTCATGACGATCTCGCTGGTCGCGTCCCTGGTGGGGGTGGCGTTCTCGCCGGTGGCGCGCGAGCAGCTCATCCAGCCGGTGCCGATCGCGTCGTGGTACACGCTGACGTTCGGCGCGGCCTTCCTGCTCGGGCCGCTCTACGCGCGCATCAGCGGTGACATGGGGCGGTTGCGCGGGCTCTGCTACGGTCACCTGTTCATCGTCTACAACCTGGTCTGGCTCGTGGCGGCCTGCCGGGGGCTGTGGCGGGCGGCGCGCGGCCGGCGGGTCTGGATGAAGACCGAACGGCTGGCCGATCCGTCACCGGGACCCGCGTGAGAGCGCCCGCGGGCCCGGCGCTGGCCGCCGTCGCGCTGCTCGCCCTCCCGGTGGCGCCCGCCGCGCCCGCCCCGTGCGTCCCGTGGCCGGAGGGGACCGTCCGGGCGGGGCTGTTCCTGGCCTACGACGGGTACGGCAGGGCGTGCACGTACCAGGCCGGCGGCCGGTGGGTGTGGCGGCTGTCACCGCGGCCCGCGCGAGCCCCGGCCGAGACGCACGCCGCGCTGGCCCTGACCGCCGGCCGCTACACGGACGTCCGGATCCGCGTACGGGCGAGGACCCTGCACCAGCTACGGCGCCCCACGCCCAACGCCTGGGAGGTCGCCTGGGTCGTGTGGCACTACACGGACGACGACCACTTCTACTACCTCGTGCCCAAACCCAACGGCTGGGAGCTCGGCAAGGTCACCCCCGGCTACCCGGGCAACCAGCGTTACCTCGCCACGGGCGCCCGGTCCTACGCGCTCGGCGTGTGGCACACGATCGAGATCCACCAGGTGGGCGCCATGATCACGGCCAAGGTGGACGGCCGTCACCTGGTCCGCTTCCACGACCGTGAACGGCCCTATCGGGGCGGCCACGCCGGCCTCTACAACGAGGACGCCACGACCTGCTTCACCGACCTGCGCGTCGCATCTGCGGCACGGCGGTTTCGCGGCGGCTCGCTGCGGTAAGTGAGGCATTGAACGGGGGAGGGATCGCCGGGGTCACGGTCGTGCGACCGCGCCGCCACCGCGCTCGCCGGCGATCGGTGGCTGACTCGAGGTGATGGCGTGGTGGAACGGCCGGGGGCACTGGTCATCGAGGACACCGCGGAAATGCGCAGGCTGTTGTGCGAGGTCCTGCGGATGGCCGGTTTCGAGGTGTCGGAGGCGGCCACCGGGGCCGAGGGGCTGGACCTGGTCGCGCAGAGGCGGCCCGACCTGGTGACGCTCGACCTCATGCTGTCGGACATGGACGGCATCGAGGTGTGCCGGCGGCTGCGGGGGATGACGAGCGCGTACGTGATCATGGTGTCGGGCCGTACGGAGGAGGCCGACCGGCTCATCGGCCTGGAGGTGGGCGCCGACGACTACATGACCAAGCCGTTCTCGCCCCGGGAGCTGGCGGCGCGCGTCGCGGCGATGTTCCGGCGGCCCCGCCGCGAGCCGGAGAGCGCCTTCCCCGAACGGGCGGGGGTCCACGAGTTCGGCGACCTGGTCGTGGACGAGGAGAGCCGCGAGGTGCACCTGGCGGGCCGGCTTGTGCCGCTGACCCGCATCGAGTTCGACCTGCTGGCGCTGTTCGCCTCCAACCCGAGGCGGGTATGGCCTCGCGAGACGTTGACCCGGGCGATCTGGCACACCGACTGGCCGGGCAACGCCCACGTGATAGACGTCCACATCGCCAACCTGCGGCGCAAACTCGGTGACGACGCCCGGTCCGGCCACTGGGTGCGCACGGTGCACGGTGTGGGCTACAGGTTCGGAGACGGAGGGGACATGCGCGATGGTCCCGATTCACGTTCTGCTGTGCGGGAGCGGTGAGCTGGCCTCCGGGCCGGGCCGCGGCACCAGCGTCCACATGCACCTGCCCACGATGTTCACCGGGTTCCGGGCCGACTTCCGAGGCTGGCCCGGCAGCGGGCGATCTAGCCGGATTTGGGAGATCGCTGGGCCCGTGAAGGGCGTGTAGGTAGGCGCTGATGGCGTCGACGACGGTCTGCCGATGATCGGGGCAGATCCGGTGGAGACGCTCGAGCGCGTACAGCCCGGCAAGGCACACGGGAGCCAGCTCATTTGAACTCAGCACCTGATCCGCGTGCGGCGGTTGATGGATCAAGGTGATCAGGAAAACTCATTTGAACCCGTCAGTGACCTCCGGAGGCTTTCAGATGGACGGTCAATTGACGGTCGAATGATCAAGGGCCTGGCTCTCGATCTTGAGAACCAGGCCCCTATCTCGGGAAACCTGTCGGGGTGGCGGGATTTGAACCCACGGCCTCTTCGTCCCGAACGAAGCGCGCTGCCAAGCTGCGCTACACCCCGGTGCACGCCCTCTTGCGCGTGCTTGAGAAGTCTAGCTGACTTCGCGGGTGCTTGTGACCGCGTTTACCGGCGCGGGACCAGCGTGAGCAACGAGGCCTCCGGGAAGCAGGCGAAGCGGACCGGGGCGTACGGCGAGGTGCCGAGGCCGGCCGAGACGTGCAGCCAGGCGTTGTCGTGGCGGTTGAGGCCCTTGACGCGCGGCCGGTCGATGCCGCAGTTGGTGACCAGGGCGCCGTAGAACGGGATGCACAGCTGGCCGCCGTGCGTGTGGCCGGCCAGGAGGAGCTGGTAGCCGTCGGCGGCGAAGCGGGTCATGTTGCGGGGCTCGGGGGAGTGCATGACGCCGAGGCGGAGGTCCGCGTCGGCCGGGGCGGGGCCGGCGACCAGGTCGTAGCGGTCGCGGTCGATGTGGGAGTCGTGGATGCCCGCCACCGCTACGTCGAGGTCGCCGACCTTGAGGCGGGCGGTGGTGTTGTTCATGTCGAGCCAGCCCTCGGCCGCCATGCCGGCGCCGAGCTCCTCCCAGGGAAGGGTCGGCACGTGCTGGCGGCGCTCGTTCTTGGAGGTGCGCCAGAGGTAGCGGGCCGGGTTCTTGGGCTTGGGGGCGTAGAGGTCGTTGGAGCCGTACACGAACATGCCGGGACGGGCCAGCAGGGGCTCCAGGGCGTGCAGGAGCGCGGGTACGGCCTCAGGGTGGGCGATCGAGTCGCCCGTGTTGACGACCAGGTCGGGCTCCAGGGAGCCGAGCGAGCGGACCCAGTTGATCAGCATCCTGCGGCCCGGCGTCAGGTGCAGGTCGGACAGGTGGAGGATGCGTACGGGCCGCTGCCCGCGCTCCAGCACGGGCACGTCGAAGCGGCGCAGCCGGAACCAGTTGCGTTCGACGACGGAGGCGTAACCCAGACCGGCCAGGCCGAGGCCGAGGATGGACAGTGGTATGGCGGCAGCTTTCCTCACCCATTCATGATGCCCGACATCCGGCCCCAGGCGTCCCGAGTACGTGAGATGGGGCTCCGTGAGCGCGTAGCCGTCCGTACACGCGGCAAGATGGACCGCATGAGCGCATTGAAGGACAAGCTGAAGGCCGATCTCACGGCCTCGCTGAAGAGCCGGGACGAGGTACGTCTCCGGACGATTCGTATGGCACTGGCCGCGGTCAACGTCGAGGAGGTCGCCGGCAAGGCGGCCAGAGAGCTCTCCGACGACGAGATCGTCAAGGTGCTGACCAAGGAGGCCAAGAAGCGCCGGGAGGCGGCCGAGGCGTTCGGCAACGCCGGGCGGGCGGAGCAGGCGCAGGCGGAGCTGGACGAGCAGGCGGTGCTGGAGGAATACCTGCCGGCCCAGCTCTCCGACGAGGAGCTCGGCCGCCTCGTCGACGAGGCCGTCGCCGAGACCGGCGCCGCCGGCCCCCAGGCGATGGGCCAGGTCATGAAGGTCGTCAACCCGAAGGTCGCCGGTCGTGCGGAGGGGGGACGGGTCGCCGCGGCCGTTCGCGCGCGGCTGTCCGCCTGACCATGTCTCGGGTGCCCGCCACGAACGCGGGCACCCAGGGCACTCAGGTCAGTTGCGCCCGCGCCCGCGTCCCCGGTCGTTGTCGTCGCGGTTGAACTGGTCGAACTGGTCGAAGAAGTCGTCCGGAGGGCCGCCCTGGTCGTCCTTCTTCTCCTTCTTGGGCTTGGGGGCGCAGTTGTCGCTGCAGCCGCCGAACCGATCGTGGTTGACCGGCGCGAACTCGGTGGGTTCGACGCCCTTGAGCGCCCCCATCATCGCCTGCTTCCAGATGCGGCCCGAGATCGAGGCCCCGTACACGTAGCTGTAGTAGCGGCCCCCGATGGTGACGCCGATCAGGTTGTGAGTGAAGGCGCCGCGCGGGTCGCCGAGGCTGACGGCGGAGGCCAGGTTCGGGGTGTAACCGGCGAACCAGGCGGCCGTGTAGCCGTCGGTGGTGCCCGTCTTGCCCGCCGCGTCCCGGCCGATGCCGCCGACCTCACGCATCGTGCCCTTGGTGAACACGCCCGAGAGGATGCCGCTGACGGCGTCGGCGACCTCCTCCTCCATGACCTTGGAGCACTTGGGCTTGTACTGGGTGGCCTTGCCGTTGCGGTCCTTGATCTCGGTGATCGCCAGCGGCTTGCAGTATTGGCCGCGTGAGGCGAAGACCGCGTAGGTGCTGGCCACGGTGACCGGGTCCACCTCGTTGATGCCGAGGGTGAACGTCTCGAACTCGCGCAGCTTCGTGCCGTCGGCCCGCTTGAGCCCGATCCGCTTGGCCAGCTTGACGACCTTGCAGAGCGTGACGCGCTCCTCCAGCCGCATGAAGAAGGTGTTGACGGAGCCCCAGGTGCCGGTCTGCAGCGTCTTGAAGCCGCCGCCGCCCTCGCTGGAGTTGCGTACCTCATGGGTGGGGTCGCCGACCCGCTTGCCGTCGCAGTTCTTGAACGCGCCGTAGCCGGACGCGGTGAAGCCGGCGGGCGCCGGGTAGCCGTCCCCGTACTTCAGGCCCTCCTCGAGCGCTGTGGCGAGCGTGTAGGCCTTCGCCGTCGAGCCCTGCTGGAAGCCGCCGCCACCGCCGTGCTTGGCGTCGGCGACGACGTTGTAGCTCATCTCGTTCTTCTTCTTGCTGCCGCCGAACTTGCGCGAGGCCGCCATCGCCTTGATCTCGCCGGTGCCCGGCACCACCATCGCCTGCGAGGCCACCGGCTTGTCCTTGGTGCTGACGTACTCCTTGATGGCCTTCTCAGCGGCTTTCTGCATCTTCGGGTCGATCGTGGTCTTGATGGTGAGACCGCCGCGCTGGAGCAGTTTGAGGCGCTCCTTGGGGGTCTTGCCGAAATCCTCGTCGTTGAGGATCTCGTTCTGGACGTAGAGGCAGAAGTACGGGTACTTGCTCTCCTCGCAACCGCCGGTGACCTTGGTGTCCTTGAAGACGAGCTTCTTGGCCTTGGCCTCGGCGGCCTCCTGCGGCGTGATCTTGCCGAGTTCGGCCATCCGGTCGAGGACGACATTGCGGCGGGCCTTCAGGAGCTCCCTGGAGGCCTTGCTGACATTCGGGTCGGTCCTGTTGGGGTTCTGGACGGCGCCCGCGAGTGTGGCCGCCTCGACGAGGTTGAGCTCGGAGGCCGGCTTGCCGAAGAAGCGCTTGGCGGCGGCCTGGATGCCGTGCGCGCCGGCGCCGAAGTAGGCGATGTTCAGATATTTCTCAAGGATCTGGTCCTTGGAGTACTTCTTCTCGACGGCCATGGCGTAGCGCAGTTCGTTGAGCTTGCGTCCGACGCTGGCCTCGATGGCCGCGGCCTGCTCCTCTTTGGTCTCGGCCGAGTTGAGGAGCACCTGCTTGACGTACTGCTGCGTGATCGACGAGCCACCCTGGGTCACGCCGCCCTGGGTGAGGTTCTTGACGAGGGCTCGGGCCGTTCCCTCCACGTCGATCGGGCCGTGCTGGTAGAACCGGAAGTCCTCGATCGAGATCAGCGCTGTCCGCATGATGGGGGCGACCTTGTCGAGACTCACCGATTCGCGGTTCTCGTAGAAGAACTGGGCTATCTTCTTGCCGTTGGCGTCCATCAGCTCCGTGCGCTCGGGCAACGGCGGTTCGGCCAGGTCCTCGGGCTTCAGGTTGATCCCCGTCATCGCGGACTTGGCGGATATCCCCGCCCCACCGACCGCGGGAAGGGCTATGGCGGCCGTGAGCACGCCCGCGACCGCGCCCGCGGCGATCAGCCGCGCGATGTTCAAGATCGGCGAGGAACGATCTTTGCCCTGAGCTTGCACAAGTCCAAGAGTACGTCGAATGAGTGACCTTATCGGTAACTCGGCACCATTTCGCCTTGACTGACGGGGGTGACTAGTCATTCCCGGTCAAGACTCCAGCGAGAAATTGGTCCTCTGGGGTCTGTCGGCCCGAACGTCTAGTTGCGTACGTTCTCCTCTGCGGCAACTGAATACGGAGGCTCGGCGCCCGCGCCCGTCGGCCCCAAATGACGACTGACCACCTAAGGGGAGTGGGGTCGAAATGTGGATCACGGATTGGACCTCCCGTGCCGCCTGTCGAGGAGCGGACCCGGACGCACTGTTCGTCCAGGGAGCCGCCCAGAACAGGGCGAAGCTGATCTGCCGAGGATGCCCGGTCCGTACCGAATGCCTCGCCGATGCGCTGGACAACCGCATCGAGTTTGGCGTGTGGGGCGGCATGACGGAACGGGAACGACGGGCTCTGCTACGGCGGCGTCCTGACGTGGACTCATGGCGAGAGCTGCTCGAGTCTGCCAAGGAAGAGTACGAACGGACTAACGAGCTGATCGCAGGCTGACCCTGGCCTCGGGCGTACGGCCGGTGCTCGCACCGGCCGTACTCTCATGTACTCGTTGCGAGGAGTTCCCCGATCCGGCGCAGACCCGCTAGATCGTGGACATCCTCCGACATCGCACGTACCTGGACGACCGGCACTGTGGGGTGGGCCGAGAGGAAATGGTCCTGCTCCCGGTGTTCGCGGGCGGCGAGTTGCATCCTGCCGGTGTGCAGCCGCAGTACGGCGGCGGTCAACTCGTGTTCGCCCCGCGACTCCAGGTCTTCCGCCGCGGCGGCGCTGCGCGCGGCCGAGAGCGCCGCTGCGGTGGGTTCGTGCACCCGGTTGACCACCAGACCGGCCAGGGGCATGCGCTCCTCAGCGAGCCGCTCGACGAAGTAGGAGGCCTCCCGCATCGCGTCGCGCTCCGGCGCGGCCACGACCACGAAGGCGGTGCCCGGCGCCTGGAGCAGCCGGTAGGTCATCTCCGCGCGCTGCCTGAACCCGCCGAAGACCGCGTCCAGCGCCGACACGAACGTCTGCAGGTCCTTGATGACCTGCGCGCCCAGCAGCTTGGTCATCGCGCCCGCCATGAGCCCGAACCCGGCGTTGAGCAGCCGGAACGCGCTCCGCCCTCCCGCCTTGGCCGGCGCGGTCAGCAGCCGGATGAACCTGCCGTCGAGGAAGCGGCCGAGCCGCTCCGGGGCGTCGAGGAAGTCGAGCGCGGACCGCGAGGGCGGCGTGTCGACGATGATCAGATCCCACTCGTCCGAGCGGCGCAGCTGGCCCAGCTTCTCCATCGCCATGTACTCCTGGGTGCCGGCGAAGCTGGAGGACAGCGACTGGTAGAAGGGGTTCGACAGGATCTGCCGAGCTCGCTCGGGGTCGGCGTGCGCCTCGATGATCTCGTCGAACGTACGCTTCATGTCCAGCATCATCGCGAACAGCTGGCCACCGCCCTCGGGTGAGCTGATCAGGCGCGGGGTGTTGTCGAGCTCGGTGAGTCCCATCGACTGCGCCAGCCGCCGCGCGGGGTCCACGGTCAGCACGACCGCGCACCTGCCGCGCTCGGCGGCCCGCAGCCCCAGCGCGGCGGCCGTGGTGGTCTTGCCCACGCCGCCGGCGCCGCAGCAGACGATGATCCGGGTGCCCTGGTCGTCGAGGATGGCGTCGACGTCGAGTACGGGGGGCTTCTTCACGCTGCTCCCTGGGTGCGGATGGCCTCGGCCAGCTCGTACAGGCCGCTCAGATCGACTCCGTCGGTCAGCAGCGGCAACTCGTAGGACGGCAGCGTCGCCTGCGCCAGCGAGGCGCGCTCGGCCCGCTCCAGCTCGGTACGGCGAGCGTGCTCGGCGACCTCTTCCGCCAGGGCCTCCGCCACCGTGGAGGCGCCGTCGGAGAGACCGGCCGCCTTGAGCCCGAGCGTGAGCTCGGCGACGTCGAATCGGCCCTTGACAGCACTGTCAAGTGCGGCCTGTGGAAGCAGTGATTCACGGACCATGTTGATGAAGATTCCGCCGGGCGGCAGCCCCGCCGACCGCAATTCGGCGATGCCGTCGAGCGTCTCCTGAACCGGCATCTCCTCCAGCAAGGTGATGAAGTGCACCGCCGTTTCCGGAGATTTCACGACCTTGCTCACCAGATCGGAGTGGTTCTTGATCGGGCCGACTCTGGCCAGCCCGGCGACCTCCTGAGTGACGTTCAGGAAGCGCGAGATGCGGCCGGTGGGCGGCGCGTCGAGCACGACGGCGTCATAGATCCGCTTGCCGTTCTTGCCGCGCCTGCGTACGGCCTCGGAGGTCTTGCCGGTGACGAGGACGTCGCGGAAACCGGGGGCGACGGTGGTCGCGAAGTCGACGATGCCCATCTTGGTCAGCGCCCGCCCCGCCCTGCGCATGCCGTAGAACATCTCCATGTATTCGAGCATGGCCTCCTCAGGGTCTATGGCCAGCGCGTAGACGTCGCCGCCTGATGGGGCCACGGCGATCCGGCGCTCCTCGTACGGCAGCGGTGGCAGGTCGAAGATCTGCGCGATGCCCTGCCTGCCCTCCACCTCGACGAGCAGCACCTTGCGCCCGCCCGAGGCCAGTGCCAGGGCGAGGGCCGCGGCGACCGTGGTCTTGCCTGTGCCGCCCTTGCCGGTGACCACGTGCAGCCGCACGCCGTCCCAATCGGTGTCCCGAGAGTCCACGTTTCGAGGCTACCGAACGGTCACTTGCCGGAAGCCGACGACCACCCTTTGAGATTGCTCACACTGTGGTGCGCCGCGTCCAGTGGTGCGCCACAGGTTGCTGGTTACAGCCCCTACGCTGGCCTCCATGAAGAAATGGGAGTACCTGACGGCTCCGGTGCTGATCCACAACACCAAGATGATCCTGGACAACTTCGGGGCCGACGGCTGGGAGCTGGTCCAGATCCTGCAGGGTGCCACGCCCGAGCAGCTCGTCGCCTACTTCAAGAGGGAGAAGCAGTGACGCCCGAAGAGAAGATCGCCGAGCTCGGGCTGACGCTGCCCGAGGTCGTCGCGCCGCTGGCCGCCTACGTGCCGGCCGTACGGACCGGTGACCTCGTCTACACCTCGGGCCAGGTGCCCATGGTCGACGGCAAGCTCGCGCAGACCGGCAAGGTCGGCGCCGAGGTCGGCCTCGACGACGCCCGTGAGCTGGCCCGGATCTGCGCGCTCAACGCGCTGGCCGCGCTGAAGTCCGAGATCGGCGACCTGCGGAAGGTCGTGCGGATCGTCAAGGTCGTGGTGTTCGTGGCCAGCGACCCGGCCTTCACGCAGCAGCCCCAGGTCGCCAACGGGGCGAGTGAGCTGCTCGCCGAGGTGCTGGGGGAGGCGGGCAAGCACGCCCGCAGCGCGGTGGGCGTCGCGTCCCTGCCGCTCGACGCTCCGGTCGAGGTGGAGCTGATCGCCGAGGTCTCCTGAGAGTTCGGATATGTCACCATGACCCGAGTGATGTTCTAGAAGCCCGAGTTGTTCTAGAAGGAGGTCATGTGACTGGTCTTCAACTCCCAGACGAGCTCGCCGAGCGGGCGAGGGACATCCTCGCCGGCCGCGTCCAGCCGGTCCCCGCGCGGGACGCCGCCACGGTGGTCATCCTGCGTGAGGGGCCGGAGGTCTACCTGCTCCGGCGCAAGGCCACGATGGCCTTCGCCGCGGGCGCGTACGTCTTCCCCGGCGGCTCGGTCGATCCCCGTGACACCGACCACGCCGTCGCCTGGGCCGGGCCGTCTCCGGCGGACTGGGGCGCGGTCTTCGGCGCGGAGGAGGGGGTCGCGCGCGGCCTGGTCTGCGCGGCCGTACGAGAGACGTTCGAGGAGTCGGGAGTACTCCTCGCGGGGCCGGGGCCCGATTCGGTGGTCGACGACACCACAGGAGACGACTGGGAGGCCGACCGGCTCGCGCTGATCGACAGGAGCCTGTCCTTCGCCGACTTCCTCGCCAAGCGCGGCCTGGTGCTCCGCTCGGACCTGCTCAAGCCGTGGGCGCACTGGATCACGCCGGAGATCGAGACCCGGCGCTTCGACACCCGCTTCTTCACCGCCGTGCTCCCCGAGGGGCAGCGGACCCGTGACGTCGGCGGCGAGGCCGACCAGGTCGCCTGGAAGCGCCCGGCCGACGCCGTGGAGCTGGCGCACGAGGGCAAGATCTTCCTGATGCCACCCACCTACCGCACGCTGACCGAGCTGGCCGCCTGCGACTCCGTCGCGGACGTCCTGGCCGCGCGGCGGGAGATCGTCACGATCCTGCCCAGGGTCGTGGAGGTCGACGGCGAGTTCCAGTTGGTGACGACGTGAGCGGCCTGTATATCCCGGCCGGCTCACCCGACGGATCCCGTACGACCCACGCCGAGAACCTGCTCGCCCCCAACCCGTCTCCGATGACCCTCGACGGCACCAACACCTGGATCATCGGCGACCGGGACACCATCGTCATAGACCCGGGCCCCGACGACGAGGGGCACCTGCGCCGGGTCGCCGACCACCTGGCCGGGCGCCGGGTGAGCTGGATCCTGCTCACCCACGGCCACCACGACCACAGCGGCGGCGCCCGGCGCTTCGCCGAGCTGGTCGGCGCGCCCGTGCGGGCGCTCGACCCCAAGCACCGGCTCGGCGACGAGGGCTTGGGGGACGGCGACGTGGTGACCGCCGGTGACGTCGAGGTACGTGTGTACGGCACGCCGGGGCACTCGTTCGACTCGCTCTGCTTCTGGCTGCCCCAGGACGAGGCCATGCTGACCGGCGACACGGTGCTCGGCCGCGGCACCACGGTGATCGCCCCCGACGGCGACCTTGCCGACTACCTGCGCAGCCTCGACCGGCTCAGGGCCATGGCCGGCGAGCTGGGCGTGGCGGCGCTGCTGCCGGGCCACGGCCCGGTGCTGGCCGACCCGATCGGCGTACTGGACGGCTATATCGCGCACCGGCGCGAGCGCCTCGACCAGATCAGGGCGGCCCTGCGCCAGGGCGCCAAGACGCCCCGCCAGATCGTGGAGATCGTCTACAGCGACGTCGACACGTCGCTCTGGCCCGCGGCCGAGATGTCGGTGCGGGCCCAGCTGGACTACCTCGACTACCTGGAGCGGTTGTAGAGGCGGTCCATGTCGAGGATGACCACGGCCTTGGCCTCGATGCGCAGCCAGCCGCGCTGCGCGAAGTCGGCGAGGGCCTTGTTGACCGTCTCGCGCGAGGCGCCGACGAGCTGGGCCAGCTCCTCCTGGGTGAGATCGTGGTGGACGCGCAGCCCGTCGTCGGTCTTGGTACCGAACCGCTCGGCCAGGTCGAGCAGCTGCTTGGCCACCCGGCCGGGCACGTCGGTGAAGACCAGGTCGGCCAGCACGTCGTTGGTGCGCCGCAGTCGCTGGGCCAGCGCCCGCAGCAGGTGGAGCGCCACCTCGGGACGGCCGGTGAGCCAGGGGCGCAGGTCGTCGTGGCCCAGCCCGGCCAGGCGCACGTCGGTCAGCGCGGTCGCGGAGGCCGTACGGGGGCGCGGATCGAACAGCGACAGCTCGCCGAACATCTCGCTCGGGCCGAGCACGCTGAGCAGGTTCTCGCGACCGTCGGGCGAGGTGCGCGACAGTTTGATCTTGCCTTCGAGCACGACATAGAGCCGGTCGCCCGTCTCGTTCTCGTGGAAGAGCGTCTGCCCCTTGGACAGCTGGACTTCGGTGATGCTCGTCCGCAGCGCCGCAGCGCTCTCGCGGTCAAGCGCGGCGAACAGGGGGGCCTTGCCCAGCACATCTTCGGTGTTCACTCTGCCTCCTCTGCTGCCATTGTGACGCACCCCACTCCAGGCGGCGCACGTAGGCTATGGGAATGCCCACTGAGTCCAGGCTCGCCCTCGTGCGTCGCGCACGCCGGATGAATCGCATCCTGGCGGAAACCTACCCTGAGGCCCATTGCGAGCTCGACTTCGGTACCCCGCTCGAACTGCTGGTCGCGACGATCCTCTCGGCGCAGTGTACGGACAAGAGGGTCAACATGGTTACTCCCATCCTCTTCGCCAAGTACCCGACAGTGGATGACTATGCGGGCGCCGACCGAGCCGAGATGGAAGAGATCATCCGCTCGACGGGGTTCTTCCGGGCCAAGACCAACAGCATCATCGGCATGGCCCAGGCCGTGTGCGAGCGCCACGGCGGGGTGGTGCCCGGCAAGCTGAAGGACCTGGTCAAGCTGCCCGGCGTGGGCCGCAAGACCGCCAACGTGGTGCTCGGCAACGCCTTCGACGTGCCCGGCCTCACCGTCGACACCCACTTCCAGCGGCTGGTCCGGCGCTTCGGCTGGACCGACGAGACCGACCCGGTCAAGATCGAGCACGTGGTAGGGGAGCTGATCCCCAAGCGGGAGTGGACGATCTTCTCGCACCGGGTCATCTGGCACGGGCGCCGCATCTGCCACGCGCGTACGCCGGCCTGCGGCGTCTGCCCGCTGGCCGCCCTCTGCCCCTCGTACGGCACCGGCCCCACGGACGCCGTCAAGGCCCAGAAGCTCGTCAGACCGGGCCCCTTTTCCTAAGTGGGGAAGTCCCCGAACCCCTGGTGTGTTGGAGATTGCGTGACTCAGGTGCCCGACTGGCTCGACGCGCTCGCAGCGCGGGCCGTACAAACTTCGGTGCCCGCCGGGCTGCGCCCGCCCGCTGAGGGTGGGCGGCCCGCGGCGGTCCTGCTGCTGTTCGGCGAGGGGCCGCTCGGCCCCGACGTGCTGCTCATCCAGCGCAGCTCGCGCGGGCGCAGGCACGCGGGCCAGCCGGCCTTCCCCGGCGGCGGCGTGGACCCGGAGGACGGCGGGCCCGTCGGGGCGGCGCTGCGCGAGGCGGAGGAGGAGACCGGTCTCGATCCGCGGGGCGTGACCGTGCTCTGCACGATGCCCGAGCTCTACATCTGGCGCAGCGACAACCGGGTCACGCCGGTCGTCGGCTGGTGGCGTACACCGTCGGCGGTGCACGCGGCCTCGCCCGCCGAGGTCGAGTCCGTGGAGCGGGTGCCGATCGCCGAGCTGGTCGATCCGGGCAACCGGTTCACGCTGCGGCATCCGGGCGGCTACGCCGGGCCCGCCTTCCGGGTGCGCGGGATGCTGGTGTGGGGGTTCACCGCGATGGTGCTCGACGGGGTGCTGCGCGAAGGCGGGCTGGAGCGGCCGTGGGATCCCGGGCGGGTGGAGGAGATGCCGCCCGACGTCCTGGACATGGCCTCACGGGGCTGAAGCACCGCATTAGGCGGAAATCTCAGGACCCGCTTCAAACGACCGGGCCCAGGCGGTCCTGGTCGCCCGTGGCCAGGGCCACGCCGAGCGCGGCCCAGTCGGCCACGTCGGCGTCGCTGTCGGCCGCCAGCGCCCGCAGCGCGTTCAGCCCGGCCCGGTCCGGCGGATCGCCCAGCACGTGCTGGAGCGCGTACGCGGCGCCGTACCTGACCCGGGGGTCCTCGTGCCCGGCCAGATCCATCACGGACGGTAGCGACCGGGGGTCGGCCAGGTGGCCGAAGGCGATGAGCACCGAGTAGAGCACCATGACGTCGTCCTCGCTGGCCGCCAGGTAGCGCAGGACGGGCAGGATCCGGTCCACGTACGCCTCGAGCATGCCCAGGATGTCCACCCCGAGCAGGCGCTGGGTGACGTCGTCCGCCGCGCAGAGCCGCCGCGCCTCGATGAAGGACTCAAGATCGCCACGCTGCCGTAGTACGGAGATCACGTGCCAGCGCACCTCCCCGTCGGGATCGTCGTCGAGAGCTGCTTCGATGAGGCCGCGCACTGTTTCGTCGATCGGCGGCATGCCGCCCAAGGTAACCAGCGCGTGTCGCCGTCCTGAGGAAGACGTGCACACTTGACCGAATCGCTGGTTACCTTTGAGACGTGCGCGGTGATCTGCTTGACCTCATATTGATCGGCCTCGTGATCGCCTTCGGCGTCTCGGGTTACCGGCAGGGCTTCATCATCGGTGCCATGAGCTTCGTCGGCTTCATCGGCGGAGCGGTGCTCGGGGTCTTCATCGCGCCTCCCATCTCCAAGGCCGTCGTCGACGGTGACACGCCGCAGGCGCTGCTGGCCATCGTGATCGTGTTCCTGGCCGCGACGATCGGGCAGTTCGCCTCCTCGACGATCGGCGCAGTGGTACGCAGCCATGTCACCTGGGAGCCGGCCAAGGTCGCGGACGCGGTCGGCGGCACGTTCGCCAGCGCGCTGTCGGTGCTGGTGATCGCCTGGCTGATCGGCTCACTGATCGTGTCGACGGCGTTCACCCCGCTCGTCGACCAGGTGAAGAACTCCATGCTGCTCACCACGGTCGACGACTCCATCCCGCAGACCGCGCGCAACTGGCAGCAGCCGTTCAAGAAGTTCATCGACCGGTCGGAGTTCCCGCCGGTGTTCGACGCCATCGGCGCGGGGCAGCTCGTCGACGTGCCGCCGCCGGCGCGCAGCATCCTGCAGGGCGCCAAGCTCGAACGGGCGCAACGGGCCATCGTCAAGGTCCAGGGCAACGCCGAGAGCTGCAACAAGCTCATCGAGGGCACCGGGTTCGTCTACGCCAAGGACCGGATCATGACCAACGCGCACGTGGTCGCCGGCGTGACGCGTGACCTGCAGATCCTCGCCTACGACAACAAGCGCCACCCGGCCACCGTCGTGCGCTACAACCCGCAGCGCGACATCGCCATCCTGTACGTGCCAGGGCTGGGCCTGCCGCAGCTCTCCTTCGACGGCGAGGCGGAAAAGGGCGAGAACGCCATCGTCGCCGGGTTCCCCAAGGGCCAGGGCTTCACGGCCGAACCCGCCCGCATCCGCAGCCAGCTCAACGCCGAGGGCCCCGACATCTACCGCAGCCGGAACGTCACCAGGAAGGTCTACGCGATCCGCGGCAAGGTCCTGCCCGGCAACTCCGGCGGCCCCCTCCTGACCGTCAACGGACAGGTGTTCGGCGTCGTCTTCGCCGCCGCGGTCAGCCAGGAGGACACCGGCTACGTGCTGACGGCCAACGAGGTCAGACCCGACGCCGACCAGGGCCGAAACGACACCACCCCGGCCGGCACACAGGAATGCGACTAGCCTTCTTCTTCCGCTCTCCCCTGGGGGGACACCACCACAACGGGCCGGCTTCTTCCGCTCCCCCGAAGGGGGTATCCCCCCAAAGGGACACCAGCCACCACGGACCGTCACACAGACTGAGACGGTCGTGGGACGAACCGGGAAACCGAGCTAGCCAGGCAGCTGACTGAGGATCAGCTCGATGGCCTGCGCCGGGTCGCTGTCGTCGCTCAGGCCCGACGCCGCCCGTCCCACCGAGTCGTACGGCGTCCCGTACGACTGCACGCGGGCGGCGCCGCGGCTGAAGAGGGTCAGCGCCCCGCGCCCGTTGCCGCGTTGCAGGTGCGTCAGCCCGACGCAGATCTGCGCCAGCCCCTGCCACAGCTCGCGCTCGTCGTCGGGGGCGCACTTCCAGCGGCCCTCGAACACCTCGTGGGCGTTGAACGGCAGGCCCTCGCTCAGGAAGCGGCGCCCGTCGGACAGGGCCTGCGGCGTGGTGGGCGCGTAGTCGTCGGGCACCCTGTCCACGCCGGTCGAGCCGTAGGGCAACGGCCGGCCGTAGGCGTCGCGTGGCCGGGCATTGCGCGGCTTGCCCTCGGGGTCGCGGTCTCTCATCGGCCAGGCTCCGGATCGGACAGCCAGCCGATCAGCTCGGCGTCGAACACGTCGGGGGTCTCCTCATGGGGGAAGTGGCCTGCGCCCTCGATCAGCCGCCACCGGTATGGGGCGGCCACGTAGCGGCCCGAACCGAGGGCCGTGCGCGGCAGCACCCGGCGGTCGAGGGCGCCGTGCAGGTGCAGGGTGGGGGCCTCGATCTCGGCGCGCATCGCCCTGGCGAAACGCAGGCCGTCGGGCCGGAACTGGGAGCGGCCGAACCAGCGGTGGTACTCCAGCGCGCAGTGGGCGACGGTCGGGATGCGGATCGCCTCGCGATAGACGCGGGCGGTCTGCTCGTCCGGCCAGTCAGGCCCCGACCAGGCGTCGAGCATCTTGCCGACCAGCGAGCCGCCGTTACGGGTGAGCCGGCGCTCGGGCAGAAACGGCACCTGGTAGCCGATCGCCGGGCTGGTCGCCCTCAGCTGGCCGAACGGGTCGGTCAGCAGTGAGCGGCGCAGCCGCAGCGGGTGCGGCGCGGACACGGTGACCAGCCGGTGTACGCACTTCGGGTCGAGCACCGCCATCGTCCAGGCGAGCAGCCCGCCCCAGTCGTGGCCGACCACGATGGCCCCGGTCTCGCCGAGCGCCCGGATCAGGCCGCTCGCGTCGCCGGCCAGTGTGGGCAGGTCGTAGCCGCGCGGCGGCTTGTCGCTGCCGCCGTAACCACGCAGGTCCACCGCGGCCGCGCGGTATCCCGCCGCCGCCAGCGTTCGCAGCTGGTTGCGCCATGTCCACCAGAACTGCGGGAACCCGTGCATCAGCAGGACCAGCGGCCCCTCACCTGCCTCCACGACGTGGAAACGGGTGCCGCCGGCGTGCACCGCCCGGTGCTTCCATGGTCCCTCGATCTGGACGACCGACTCGTCAGGCGCCATCACTGGTCACCGGCTCTATCTCCTTCTCCGGACGGGCGATCTCCTTGAGTCCCTTGATCGACCTGGCCGTGCGCTTCATCCCGGCCAGCCCCTTAAGCCTACGGATCCCGATGAACACCAGCAGCCCGGCCACCAGCAGATAGAAGACGGTGACGATGAGGAAGGCCACCCAGTTCGGCAACCATTGGGCGAGCACGTAGGCGATCGTGAACGAGGCCAGGATCAGGCACAGGTGCGCCATGAAGGCGGCCGCGGCGAACAGGCCGCCGGCCGTGCCGACCCGCTTGGCGTCGAACCTGAACTCGGCCTTGGCCAGCTCGATCTCCGAGCGGATCAGGGTCGAGATGTGATCGCTCGCCTGGGCGACCAGCGAGCCCAGGGATTCTTCCTCGGGAGTCTGCGGCATGAACGTCTCCTATCGAGGCCTGGTGGCCGTGTCAAACATCATCCAGCGCGATGCGCCGCTTGCGCATCCGTACGTGAAGCAGTAGTGCCGCCAGGACGGACGCCGTGAGGCTGGCAACAAGGATCCCGGTCGTCACGGAGTCGACCCGCTCCTGGTCGGCGCCGAAAGCCAGATGGCCGATCAGCAGCGACACCGTGAACCCGATCCCGGCCAGCAGCGACACCGCCGCCATGTCCCGCCAGTGGAGCTCTTTGGACAGTTTCGCCAGGCCAAGCCGTACGGACAGCCAGGCACCGCCGAACACACCCACAAACTTCCCGATCACGAGCCCGGCTATCACTCCCAGAACTACCCGATCGGAGAAGATACCGCCGATGCTGGAGCCGTCGAGCTTCACCCCCGCCGACAGGAACGCGAAGACCGGCACCGCGAAGCCCGCGGAGATGGGGCGGAGATAGTGGTCGGCGGCCTCCGCCGGGGAGCGGGTCTCGTGCTCTCGCGTCGTCACGCGGGTGAGCAGGCCGAGCGCCACTCCCGCCACGGTGGCGTGTACGCCGCTGGCCTCCACGGCGTACCAGGCGCCCACGGCCAGCGGCAGGTACATCCACAGCCGCCCGGCGCCCGAGCGCTGCAGGATCCAGTAGACGGTGATCAGGGCGGCGCCGGCCAGCAGCATGAGGAGGTTCAGGTGGGCGGTGTAGAAGGCGGCGATGATGGTGATGGCGCCGAGGTCGTCGACGACCGCGCTGGTCAGCAGGAACGCCCGCAGCGCCGGAGGCATCGAGCTCGCGGTCACGGCCAGCACGGCGAGCGCGAAGGCGATGTCGGTGGCGGTGGGAATCGCCCAGCCCCGCGCCGCGTCCGGCGCTCCCCAGCTCACCGCGAGGTACACCAGCGCAGGCACGGCCATGCCACAGAGGGCGGCGACGATGGGCAGCGCGGCCTTACGCAGGTTGGCCAGCTCCCCGTGGACGAACTCCTCCTTGACCTCCAGCCCGGCCACGAAGAAGAAGATCGTCAGGAGGCCGTGCTGCGCCCACTCGTAGAGCTCCATCGGGCCGAGGGCGGTGTGCTGGAGCGCGGTGTAGCCCGCATGAGAGACGTTCGCCCAGATCAGCGCGGCGACGGTGGCCGCCAGCATGACGATGCCGCCGATCGTCTCGGCACGCAACGCCTCGGCCACGGTACGGGCGTAGCGGACAGTGGGTTCGAAAGGCCACATTTCGGTGGTTGGGCTACGCACGGGGTCTCCTCTGGCGGCTGTCGCGGGGATCGCTTCCCCGCGACGCCGACCCGACTTCCCGGCACACCGATATCCACCCTAACCCGGTAACCGGCCAAGAACGCGCACGTCACGGCGGCCGACCCCGCGCGGGCTCAGCGTACGTTCCCCTGGAGGCCGCCCACCACGTGCGGTGGGCGGCATTAGGTCGGCCACCCTCCCCCCAAAGGCCGCCCGCCACGTGCGGCGGGCAGCATTAGATCACCGTGCTCAAGGGGACCGGGTGTCGCTTTTCGTTCGGCCCGTCAGTCTTCGCTCTTCGCCGACGGCAGTTTCTCCGAGATCAGGTCCATCACAGTGCTGTCGGCCAGCGTCGTGACATCGCCCACGCTCCGGTTCTCCGCGACGTCCCTGAGCAGCCGTCGCATGATCTTCCCCGAGCGGGTCTTGGGCAGCTCCGGCACCACCAGGATCTGGCGCGGCTTGGCGATGGGCCCGAGCGCCTTGGCCACGTGGTTGCGCAGCTCAGAGGCGATGTCCGCGCCCTCCTCCGCGGCACCGCGCAGGATCACGAACGACACGATGGCCTGCCCGGTCACCGGGTCGGTCGCGCCCACCACGGCCGCCTCGGCGACCTTCGGGTGGCTCACCAGCGCGCTCTCCACCTCCGTAGTGGAGATGTTGTGGCCCGAGACGAGCATGACGTCGTCGACGCGGCCGAGCAGCCACAGGTCGCCGTCCGAGTCCCTCTTGGCGCCGTCGCCGGGGAAGTACATGCCCTCGAACCGGCTCCAGTACGTGTCGATGTAGCGCTGGTCGTCGCCCCAGATCGTCCGGAGCATGGCCGGCCACGGCTCGCGGACCACGAGGAAGCCGCCGCCTCCGTCGGGCACGCTGTTGCCCTGGTCGTCGACCACGTCGGCGCTGATGCCCGGCAGCGGGCGCATCGCCGCGCCCGGCTTGCCGCTGGTGACGCCCGGCAGCGGGCTGATCATGATGGCGCCGGTCTCGGTCTGCCACCAGGTGTCGACGACCGGGCAGCGGTTGTCGCCGATGTGCTCGCGGTACCAGACGTACGCCTCGGGGTTGATCGGCTCGCCGACCGAGCCAAGGATGCGCAGGCTGGACATGTCGTACTTAGCGGGGATGTCGTCGCCCCACTTCATGAACGTCCGGATCGCCGTGGGGGCGGTGTAGAGAATCGTGATCTTGTACTTCTGCACGATCTCCCAGAACCGGCCCCGGTGCGGGGTGTCCGGGGTGCCCTCGTAGATGACGCTGGTCGCGCCGTTGGCGAGCGGGCCGTACACGATGTAGGAGTGTCCCGTCACCCAGCCGATGTCGGCGGTGCACCAGTAGATGTCGGTCTCCGGCTTGAGGTCGAAGACCGCGTGGTGCGTCCAGGCCGTCTGGGTCAGGTATCCGCCCGAGGTGTGCAGGATGCCCTTGGGTCGGCCGGTGGTGCCGCTGGTGTACAGGATGTAGAGGGGGTCCTCGGCGTCGTGCGGCTCGGCGGTGTGCTGGTCGCTCTGCCGCTCGACCAGGTCGTGCCACCACACATCCTTGTCGTTCGTCGCCACGTCCTGGCCGGTACGCCGTACGACAAGCACGTGCTCGACCTGCGGGCACTCGGCGACGGCCTCGTCCACGGTCGGCTTGAGCGCCGAGGGGGCGCCGCGGCGGTAGCCGCCGTCGGCCGTGATGACCACCTTGGCGTCGGCGTCGTCGATGCGGCTCTTCAGCGCGGTCGCCGAGAACCCGCCGAACACCACCGAGTGCACCGCGCCGATCCTGGCACAGGCCAGCATCGCGATCGGCAGCTCGGGGATCATCGGCATGTAGACGGCGACCCGGTCGCCCTTGCGCACGCCGAGCTCCAGCAGGGCGTTGGCGGCCTTGCTGACCTCGGACTTCAGGTCGTTGTACGTCAGGGTGCGGGTGTCGCCGTCGGGCTCACCCTCCCAGTGGTAGGCGACCTTGTCGCCGCGTCCCTCTTCGACGTGGCGGTCCACGCAGTTGTAGGCGACGTTCAGCTCGCCGCCGACGAACCATTTGGCGAACGGCGCGTTCCACTCAAGGGTGGTCTCCCACCGCTTGGTCCAGGTCAGGCGGTCGGCCGCACTCTCCCAGAACGCGAGCGGGTCGGCCGACGCCTCGGCGTACGCGGCGGAGGTCACGTTCGCCGCGGCCGCCAGGTCGGCCGGCGGTGCGAACCGGCGGTTCTCCTGCAGCAGGTTCGACAACGCCTGGGGCTCGTTGCCAGGGGTTTCCGGGGCCACCTCGTGCTCCTTCAAGGACCAGATCGGACAGGTCGAGTCCCACTCCACCAGCTCACGTGCTTCGCACACAAGAGGTCTAGACAGGTCTGTACATGTGGCGCCGCTTGGGTGATCCGGTTATCAACGGGACTTACAAGTGCTATTGAACTGTTGCCATTTTGGCACCCCACCAATATGGAACGGGCCAATGGGTGGGTTTATTGGGTCCCCCACTAGGGTGGAATGTCGTGAGTGATCCACTGGCTGTCATCGCGGCACTTCCCGGCGTACCCGAGGCGGTGGAGGAGGCCAGGCAGGCCGTCGACGGGCTCTATCGCCATCGCGTCCTGCGCCGCGCGAGCCCGGCGGTCTCGGCCGAGTCGTCCCTGCGTGGGGCGCGGGCGTCCGCGGCCATCGAGGGCGTCGACGTGCCCCTGGACGAACTGCGACGGGGCTCGATCGAGGACCCCGTCGTCCAGGGTGCCCTGCGAGCGTCGGCGGAGCTGGGCCGGTTGGGCGCCACCTGGCGCAAGGCCCCCCGCCAGGTGCTCGCCCGCCTGCACACGGTCGCCGCGGCGGGCCTCACGGACGCACTCGGCCGCCCGCGCACCCAGGATCCGGAGCTGGCGGCGCGTCTGGAGAGCCTGTTCGGGCTGCTCGAAGCGCCCACGAAGGCGCCCGCGCTCGTGCTGGCCGCCGTCGTCCACGCGGAGCTGGCCGTGCTGCGTCCTTTCGGTACGGCCGACGGCGTCGTCGCGCGCTCGGCTGAACGGCTCACATTGGTGGAGTACGGGCTCGACCCGAAGTCGCTGGTGGCCGTCGAGGTGGGGCATCTGGAGCTGTCCTATGCCGATGGCCTGCGGGCCTACCTGACGGGCTCACCCGACGGGGTGGCGGAGTGGGTACGACATTGTGCCGCCGCGGTCACCCTCGGCGTACGCGAGACGACCGCGATCTGCGAGGCACTGCAGAGGGGCTGATCGGCGAGGCCCCGCAGAGGGGCTGAGCTGCGAGGCGCTGACCTGCGCTGACCTGCGCGGCCCTGCAGCTGACCTGCGCGGCGCCGAAGAGGAGCTGATCTGGGAGACGCTGCAAGGTCCTGACATAGCTGACGGCGTCTCAGTCATGAGACGCCGTCTGCCGATACGTCACACCGGGTTACCAAGCGTGCACCTCTATTCGTCGGAGCGGGACAAGCCCGTCACGACGCGCCTCCCGCGGCTGGTCGCGCGTGGGTGCCTGGTTGACGCACCCGGACAAGTGGTCCGTGTCCCCTTTGTACGACGGATCCGCCCTGATGGGAACCCCTAGGACCAAGACCTTTACCCGCGCGGGGCTCTCCGGGGGTGAAGATTTCGGGGGGTCGTGGGTTTTGTTACGGTTACCAACCTGTGATGATCACGCAGAGTGATCTGCTTTATGTGATCGTTATGGGGGCGCGAAAAAAACTTGGCGAAAATGCGAGATTGCTCCTCGACGAAACTCGAGTCGATCGGGCAGCATACGGGGGTATCTCCGGAAACTGGGGCGACTGTGCATGGGTTTGCTTTGCAAGTCTCTTGCCATGCTCCGGTCAAGTGATGAAAGCTTTCTTCTGAAACGGGACCGGCTCTACCCCCCCGGAGCCGGACCGATCAGGCGACCCCCGCTCTCCCCCCCGGCGGGGGTCGCCCCTTTTCCGCCCGGGGTAGGTCTCCGCACCTGAAGTCGCATGGCTTCGGGGTCGCGCGTCGTCCCACGGGGACTCCCGCCCCCAAGCCCCGCCTTCCCGCAGAGGCTTTCCCCCACTCCCGTCGTCCCACGGGGGCTCCTGGGGGTTCTTGCCCCGCGTCCGCCGTCCCACGGTTATCCACAGGGACTCCCCTTCCACCCTCGTCATCCACAGAACCACGTTCGGTGACCCGCCGCCCCACCCTCGCGACGCATGGTGTACCTCCCGATCCCAGATCAGGAGGCCCCTCATGCACCGCCCACTGGTCATCACCGAAGACCGCGACCTGCTCGACGACCTCGTCCGCGTGGCCGCCGCAGCCGGAGCCCAGCTCGACGTGGCCCACGCCCCCGCTCACGCGCGCCCTTTCTGGAACCTCGCGCCCCTGGTGGTGATCGGCGGCGACCTGGCCGACGCGGTGGCCGCCACCTCGCCCCCCGCCCGAGATGGCGTGCTCCTGGTCACCCGCGACCCGGAAGACCCCGACAGCTGGCGCCGATGTGTGGCCGTGGGCGCCCAGGCCGTCGTCGACCTGCCGGGAGGTGAGCGGCGCCTGGTGGAGGAGTTCGCCGACGCCATGGAGCCCGATCCCCGCTCCGGCGTCGTGCTCTGCGTCATCGGTGGCCGGGGCGGGGTGGGAGCGAGCGTCCTGGCGGCCTGCCTGGCCCTGCGTGCCTCCGGCGATCGCCTGCGCACCCTGCTGATCGACGCCGACCCGCTGGGCGGCGGCATCGACGCGCTGCTGGGGCAGGAGGAGGCCACCGGCGCGCGCTGGGGAGACCTGGTGGCCCGCGAGGGCCGGGTCGGCTCGGCAGCCCTGCGGGCCGCACTGCCCGCGTTCGGCGACCTGACGGTCCTGTCCTTCCATCGTGGAGAGGTACGGGCGATCCCGGCCCAGGCCATGCGCTCGGTGCTGGAAGCCGGACGCCGTGGCTTCGACGTGGTGGTCGTCGACCTCCCACGCCACCTCGACCCCGCCGCCGTCGAGGCACTGACCAGGGCGAGCGGCACGCTGCTCGTGGCCACGGCCGACGTACGCGGCGTGCTGGCGGCCGCCCAGGTCCTCACGGAGGTGAACCGGCACACCTCGGACATCCGCGCGGTGATCCGTCCGGGCGTCCTCGACGACGCCGTGGTGGCCAACTCCCTCGGCATCCCCTCCGCCGGCCACCTACCTGACCAGCCCCGACTCCCCACCACGCTCAACCGCGGCGAACTCCCCAGGCTCGGCCCCCGCACCGTCCTCGGCGCCCTCTGCACCTCCCTCCTACGCGACCTACTCCCATCGTGACCAGCCAGCCGAACTTCCAGCATCCACTGCGCCCTGACCCGTCCGCTGTGCACGGTCCTCAGCCGTCCCTAACGAGGAGTGCGGTGGCGTCGGCTGTCCACGGCCCTCAGCCGTCTCCCATGAGGAGCGCGGTGGAGCTCGCATCCGTGCCCATGCCGACGCCGCCCCCGACGCCGTCCCCGCCCCCGACGCCGCCCGCGACGCCGACACCGCCCGCGACGCCGACGCCGACGCCGTTGTCGACGTGGGCGTCTGGGTCCATACCCGCATCCGTACCTGGGTCTGTGCCCGAGTCCCCATCCGCGTTCGTGCCTGTACCCGCATCAATAACCTCTGCGCTCGCGCTGGGGCTGCCGGAGCTGCCAGGACGGCTGGAGATGACCACATGAACCCAGGCGTGTCACCCGAGCTGATCGAGGCCGTCCGCGTACGGCTGGCCCGGACCGGCGTCGAGCCCAGCGCCGCCCAGGTGGCAGTAGCTCTACGAGCCGAAAAATCCGTATACGGCGACGCGGAGATCCTCGCCGTAGCCCGATCCCTCTGCGCGGACCTCATAGGAGCCGGCCCCCTGGAGCCCCTCCTGGCGGAGCCCGACGTCACCGACGTCCTGGTCAACGGCTCTCGCGAGGTCTGGGTCGACGACGGCCACGGTTTGCGCAGAACCTCGGTGACGTTCGCCGACGACGGCGCCGTCCGCAGGCTGGCCCAACGCCTGGCGGCCGCCGCGGGCAGACGCCTGGACGACGCCTCGCCGTACGTGGACGCCAGGCTGGCCGGAGGCGTACGCCTTCACGCCGTGCTCCCACCGATCGCTTCAGGCGGCACCTGCGTGTCGCTGCGCCTGCCACCGAGACGTACGTTCACGCTGCCCGACCTGGTAGCAGCGGGCACGATCCCACCGTCGGCGGTGCCGCTGCTGACGGCCATCGTGACGGCCAGGCTGGCGTTCCTGGTCACCGGTGGCACCGGCACGGGCAAGACAACGCTTCTGTCCGCCCTGCTGTCACTGGCCGACCCGGGCGAACGCCTGCTGCTCGTAGAAGACTCGGCCGAGCTCCGCCCGCTCCACCCGCACGTCGTACGCCTGGAGTCCCGTCCGTCGAACCTCGAAGGCGCCGGCGGTGTCGGCCTACGAGACCTGGTACGCCAGGCCCTGCGCATGCGTCCCGACCGAGTCGTGGTCGGAGAGGTCAGGGGCGCAGAAGTGGTGGACCTGCTGGCCGCCCTGAACACCGGCCACGAGGGCGGCTGTGGCACTCTGCACGCCAACGCGGCCGCCGACGTACCACCCCGGCTGGAGGCGCTGGGCTGCGCGGCGGGCTTGAGCAGGGAGGCCGTGCACAGCCAACTCGCCGCCGCCCTCGACGTGGTCATCCACCTGGCCCGCAACCGCTCCGACGGCCGCCGCCGCGTAGCGGAGATCTGTCTCCTGTCGAGAACTTCGACCGGCTTCGTCGAATCCTTGCCCGCCCTGACCTTCGACGCGCACGGCCGGTCACAAACCGGCCCGGGATACGCCACCCTGGCGCGGAGAGCGCCTCCGTGACCCGATCCGTGCCGCAGCCATCGGTGAGCTTCACCCGAGCAGACCCGCGACGAGCGAACGGAGGCCAAACCCGTGATCACAGCCTTGATGGCCGCATTGTCCACAGCAGCCGCCGTATGGCACTGGACCGGCCCGAACACCGCCACAGCCCGCCTCGACAGACTGACCTCTATCCGCGAGCCGTTCGAGCATCGATCCCTGAAAGACCTGCTCACCCGCCCCAGCCCAGCCCGTCGTGCCGACGCCTGGCGCCAGGCGTCCATCGAACTCTGCCAAGCCCTCTCAGCCGAGCTGACCGCGGGCCGTACCCCAGGCGAAGCCCTCACCAGAGCTCTCGCCGCAGTCGACTTCCCCGACCCGGAGGCCCTGCGTCCGGTGACGGCGGCGGCAAGAGACGGCGGCGACGTGTCCACAGCCCTCCTGTCCGTGGCCCCGCAGCAGGGCGGCGAGGGACTACGCCGCCTGGCCGCCTGCTGGAACGTCAGCGTGACCGTGGGCGCGGGACTGGCAGCCCTCGTCGAACGCGTCGGCAGCACGTTACGTTCGGCCCAAGCCCACCGCCGGGACGTCACGGCACAACTGGCAGGCCCTCGCACCACCGCGAGAATGCTGGCCGCACTCCCTGCCCTGGGCCTCCTCATGGGAAGCGCGCTGGGCATGCGCCCGCTCGCCTTCCTCTTCGGCAACCTCCCCGGCCTCGCCTGCCTCACAGCCGGAATCGCTCTCGACGCCTGCGGCCTGTGGTGGACCCACCAGATGGCAACCCGCGCCGAGAACTCATAGCGCCGCCCGCTTGGATCTCCCTTGGACAATCACGCCGCTCCGTCGGTTGATCGCATGGCTTTCTCGGACGATCGCGCGGTGCAACCAACCAGAACGGACCCCAGCCGATGTACAAGCTGCTCTCCGCAGTCTGCGCCTGCGTGGCAACCTGGCTGTGGATCTCCCCGACAACTCCAGCCGAACGCCTGACCCGCCTGCTCTCCCCAGGAGCCGCCACGCACCTCAGGCCGGGGGCGGCCAAACCCCCACACCCACCCAGAACACACCGACTCCCGAACTCCGGCTCCACAGACCCGGATGCCGACACATTCGCCCCGCCGACCTGGCTCGATCACCCCGCGACGTCGCCCCGCCGCATCAACCGCCGCACGCTGGCCGGAGCACTCGGGGCTGCCCTCATCACCGCCCTACTCGTCGGCGGGGGAGCCGGACTGATAGCCGCCCTACTCGTCGCCCCCATCGTCGGCGTGGTCCTGCACAGACAGGACGACCCGGAAACCCGCCAAGACAGCAAACAGATCACCACCGACCTGCCGTTCGCCGCCGACCTGATGGCAGCTTGCCTCCTCGCCGGACAGCCGGTCAGCGCAGCCACCGAGATGGCGGCAGGCGCGCTGGCCGGCCCGCTCGGCCAACGCCTGTCGTGGGTCAGCCGCCAACTCCGACTGGGCGCCGATCCCGACCCCACCTGGGCCTTTCTCGCCCAAGAACCCGCCACCGCACAACTGTCACGAGCTATGAGCAGAGCGGCTCAGACCGGCGCCCCAGTGGCCGACGTCCTGACACGGCTGGCCGACGACGCCCGCCAATCCACCCGCGCCACGTCTGTGGCCGCGGCCAAGAGCGTCGGCGTGAAGGCGGTGGCACCCCTCGGCCTCTGCTTCCTCCCGGCCTTCGTCCTCCTCGGCATCATCCCCGTCGTCGCAGGCCTCGCCACCGCCATCTCCGTTCCCTGATACCTGGTGATGGGTAACACGGGCAAGCCACTTGCGTCAGGTGCCAAGGGGGAGAAGGTCCGCCAAGCCCTGTGCGGGCGAAGCCAGCGGACTCCCGCGACGCGATCACTTACTTGACGGCCGGTTAGCAGACCAGCTTGCCTTAACGGCAGGCAACCGGCTGGGGAAAGGATCATCGCCATGCCCGTTAAGCAGACCCACACCTTGGACGTGCCCGGCGCCCGCCTCCACTACCAGGTACGCGGGCAAGGCCCCGCCCTCCTACTGATCCCTGGAAGCAACGGCGACGCCGACCTGTTCGACACCCTCGCGGACTTACTCGCCCCTCGTCACACCGTCATCAGCTACGACCGGCGCGGGTTCTCCAGGAGCACCTTCGACGGATCACTCGACAACAGCACCTGGGACGAGATTCACGTCAACGACGCGCGTTGCCTACTACAGGCAGTTGCAGGGGGACCGGCGTATGTCTTCGGCAGCAGTGCGGGCGCGGTCATCGGACTCGCTCTGATCAGCCAGAGCCCCGACCTGGTCACCAGGCTGATCGCCCATGAGCCACCGCTGGCGGAGGTGCTGGCCGATGCCGCCAGGTGGCGGGCGTTCTTCCAGGAGGTGTACGACACGTACCAGCGTGACGGCGTAGCCTCGGCGATGCAGATGTTCATGACCGGCATCGGCTTGGACGAGCTCCATCGACCGGCTGCCATCGACCCCGAACTGATCCGCCGCTTGTCGGCCAATGTCGGCTTCTTTCTTGATCACGAAGTACGGCAGGCACCCGGCTATCGTCCCGATCTGGCGACCCTGGACGCCCAGCGGGAGCGGATCGTGCCGGCCGGCGGCCGGGACTCCCGCCGGCACTTTCCCTACCGTCCCAGCCTTGCCCTTGCCGATCGCTGGGGGAAATCCGTGACCGATTTCCCGGGCGACCACACCGGCTACTGGTCCCAGCCGGGCGAGTTCGCCGCCACGCTCATCAACGCCCTGACCGGGCCGGTGACCTAGAGGGCGCTGTATGGAGTTCGGATCTTCAGAGGGCTGGAGATCCCCTGCGGTTCACCGGCGGACGTCACAGGGGGCGGAGCGACCGGAGCTCGGTGATCACATCTGCTCCGGTGGGTGCGTGGTCCGGATCCACCAGCCACTGCAGCATCAGACCGGTCAGCAAGGCGAGCGGCACGGAACCGCCTAGCCCTTCTCGTCCCTGGCGTTGTCCTTTGGCGAGGTGTTCACGTACCTCTGGTGATCGCTCGGCTTGCACCGCGGCCTCGAGTTGGGCCACCCACAACGCCCGATGAGTGGTGAAGCTGTCGATCAGCGTCTGCCAGCGCTGTTCCGGCTTGTCGGACGGGGTGCGACGGGCGAGTTCGTCGCCGAGTTCGTCGACCGCTTCCACCAGGGCTTGGGTGAGCAGGGCATCTTTGGAGCCGAAGTGGTAGCCGATGGCGGCGTGACTCACTCCAGCGGCCGAGGCGATGTCCCGGACGGTCGTGCGAGCCCAGCCGCGTTCGATCAGGCACCGCTTGGCTCCGGCCAGCAGATCCTCTCGGTTTCCCATGCAGCTCAGCATACTGAAAAACTTAACCAAACGGTCTATCCATATGGTTTGATCAAATGGACAAGACGCGATTATGGTCATCGCCATGACCAAGACGACGGTTCTGATCTCGGGCGCCAGCGTGGCCGGGCCCGCCCTCGCCTACTTCCTGCACCGCGACGGGTACGACGTGACCGTGATCGAGCGCGCCCCTCACCTGCGCGACAGCGGCTACGCGGTGGACTTCCGCGGCCAGGCACTCGGCGTACTGGAGGAGATGGGCATCCTCGCCGAGGTCCGGACGCACGACACGAAGATGCGCGGCACCACGCTGGTGGACGAAAACGGCGCCGAGATCAAGCAGCTGCCCTCGGAGGCATTCGCCGGCGAGCTGGAGGTGCCCAAGCAGGAACTGACCCGAATCCTGCACCGCATCACCGCGGACAACGTGGCGTACGTGTTCGACGACTCCATCAGCGCGCTGACTCAACACGAGTCCGGCGTCACGGTCGATTTCGAGCGCGGCACCACCCGCGACTTCGACCTCGTGATCGGCGCCGACGGCGTCTACTCCAAGGTCCGACTGCTGACCTTCGGCCCGCACGCCGACGCGCTGCGGCACCTAGGCCTTTCCGGAGTCGGCTTCAGCACCCCCAACTACCTCGGCCTCGACCGCAGCGGACTGCTCCAGCCAACCCCGAACACGGCGATCTACCTGTTCAGCCTCGACGCGGCGGCCCCTCTCACGGTCAGCCTTTCCTTCGCCACGGCCTCCCCCGCGCTGGACCGCCGCGACCGCCAGGAGCAGGAACAGGCCGTGCGGGCCGCCTTCGCCGGGCACGCCTGGGAAGCACCCCGGCTGCTGGAGGCGATGAGCGAGGCGGACGACTTCTACTTCGGCTCCTCCTGCCAGGTCCACTTGGACCGCTGGTCCCACGGCCGGATCACGCTGGTCGGCGACGCGGGCTACTGCGCCGCGCCTACCAGCGGTATGGGCACCTCGCAGGCGCTGATCGGAGCGTGGACGCTCGCCCGCAGCCTGGCTGAGGCGGACGGCGACTTCACGACCGCCTTCGCCGCATACGAGGCGGAACTGCGGCCCTATGTCACGGAGAACCAGGCGAAAGGCCAGCAAGCCGCGACAATGTTCGGAGGGCAAGCCACCCCGGTGGGCTCGCAAGGCACCACCTCATAGCGTCGCCATAACACGGCAGACGACAGCGCGGCCAAGGTCTCGACCTGCCCACGGGCAGCGGCCTCTGCCTGCCCCGCTCACCTTCTGTCTGGTCGAATGCCAGGTCCGCCAAGCGCTGGCGGCACGAGGCGTCACCAATGCCGAGGGCTTGTATGCCGGTCAGGCTGCTATCCCCACCGGTCGGCTCATTCTGGACGCGCCGACCGACATCCGTCAGATCCCGGAGACCGACCAGTCACCACCGACCATCCCGCAGCGAGGACGAGCCGGGGAAGCCCGACAGGCGCAGTATGGGCCAGACCGGCCTCCAACTTCACCTTCTGGCCTCCTCGACATCGACCCACGAGACCTCCGCTGAAGATCACTCACATGCGCGAAACGGGGCTAGCTGTCGACGATCACACCTCCGACCGCAGTGCGACCGGCCGGGGCGGCGATGAGCTCGACCGTGATGGTGTCCCGTAAGTGCGCTCCGAGGACGTCGGCGGCGGCGTCGGTGACGGTTCGTACAAGCTTGGCAATGAGCTCGCTGCTGTCGGGACGGGTGAACGCCGCCTCGCGGATACCGAACATGATCGCGGGTGGCGCCTCGTCAGCCGGCTTGCCCCGCAGGCCCAACCGCCCGGCGGGTACGCCGTCGAGGTGGATGACCGCGACGTCGCGCGCCCACTCGCCGTATACGGCGACCACCGCCTCCGTCAGCGCGGCAATGAGAGCCGTTTCGTTGCCCTGCAGCTGCGGCTCCAGGACCCGGACTGTCAGATGTGGCACTATGAGCCTCCTGTTTGTCTCCAAATTAGCTTTAATGTCAAAGGTAATTGGTGAAGTACCCGATGGTCAACAACGCGGACGGCATGACCACAGACCAGGCGGTGCGGTCGATGCTGCTCCTGATGCCGAGGATGGTCGGCAGAGCCAAACGGCTGCCTGTCCCGGAGGCGCTGCGGATGCTCGATCTCGCCCCCCGCCACCTGTCACTGCTGGCCTATCTGCAGTACGACGGTTCGCTCACGGTGAGCCAACTGGCGGAGCGGCTGGAGATCGCTCCGACGACCGTCAGCCTCATGGTGGGTGACCTGTCCCGCCGCGGTGTCCTGACGCGGGAAGAGGATGATGCCGACCGGCGACGGCGGGTCGTCGCAATCGCACCGCAGTACGTCGAGCCCATCCGCGAGTGGCTGTCAGGCAGCGCGCTGGCGTGGGCTGAGGTCCTGGCCGACCTCACGCCGGCCGAACGCGCCACGATCGTGCGGACGATGCGCGCCTACGAGACCGCCTTGGGCAAGCGGATGCACGGCTGAGCTGAAGATCGCGCATGGGTGGAACGGGGCGAGCGCCTCGTCAGCCGTGCAACCACATAGCTCTAACAGGACGATCTTCACTGATCGGACCGGCGGCGCCTCGAAGCCGCGCCAAGGCACCCCCCACCGTCAACGGCGACCTCGAGTCCTACTGAGGCCATCGCATCGCGTAAGAGCGCCCCGTGTGCTTGTGGGGCAGCCCAAGTTTTCCACAGAACGGTGTTCGGGTCATCCGCCACATGCAGCCTTGAGCCACTGTTGGACCCACGCCGGACAACACCCGGCTCCAACCACCTGGAGGCACCATGCATCATGCGGCAACCACCCCGAATGCCGCCGCCACACCGCCACAAGACCCGCCGATCGCGACACCTCCGCAAGACCTGCCGATCCCCAAAGCGCCGCAAGACCCGCCGGTCGCCAAGGTGGCCAGCCCAGCCATCCGCCACTTTGGCTGGCTCGCCGACAGGTGGGCCCGTTGTTCGGGACCACACCGCGAGCGCGGCATGTCAACAGCCGAATATGCCGTAGGCACGATCGCCGCGTGCGCCTTCGCGGCGCTGCTGTTCAAGGTGGTCAACAGCCCTGAGGTGCAAGAGATGCTCTCAAAACTCATCGACAAGGCGCTCAACACACCCGGATGACCCCGCCCCAGGCCGCGACCTCCAAGCGCGCGAAGCGGCCGACATCACGTCCGAGGCGATCGGCCTGGCACATGAAGCGATCCGTATGGCGTCGCAAACGGCCGACATCACGTCCGAGGCGATCGATCTGGCTCAGGAGGCGATCCGTATCCGTATTCGTATGGCATCGCAGGCGGCCGACATCGCGGGTGAAGCGGTGGCCGATGTCGCGCGGCTCCGTGACCGCCGAGACCGCCATGGTCCTGCCCGCGCTCATGGTCGTCTTGGCCGCCGCATTGTGGGCGATCCAAGCAGTCGGGATCCAATTGGAATGCGTCGACGCGGCCCGCGCGGCAGCCCGGGCCGCAGCCAGAGGCGAGCCACTGGACAAAGTCCGCGAACTCGTACGATCCGCCACCCGCCCCAACGCACAGGTGGACATCAGCCGCAGTCCAGAGAGCACAAAAGTAGAGATCTCGGTGGAGGTACGACCAGCATGGGGAGCGTCCCTGCCCGCAGTACAAGTAGCCGCCACCGCGACAGCCGACACGGAATCATGACCCGCTGGCGCATTTCGGCGAAGAAGCATCGAGCGACAACGCTCGTCACGCGAGCAGACCGGGGCTCCGCGACACTGTGGGGCGTCGCGCTCATGGGCCTGCTCATGGCGGTCGCGACGGCCCTCGCCACTGTGGGCTCCGTACGCGTCGCCCGCCATCACGTACACGACGCAGCCGACCTGAGCGCACTTGCGGCGGCAAGGCTGGCAATCCTCGACCCCCGAGCAGCCTGCGACAGAGCGAAGACCGTAGCCGCGAAAAACGGCGCCCACCTCCTCGAATGCACGCTCACAGGTGAAATCGCGGATGTCCGGACTTCACTGACCATCACCCTGCCCGTCTTGGGAACCCGAACCCTGACCGGCAGGGCCCGCGCCGGCCCAAGCGGGTCCGGGACCTCGGAAGACCACGCCCACAGACCGCAGTAGGGATGCGTCCACACCGAACAGCCCACGGACCAGAGACGGATGCGTCCACACCGAGCACCCCCGGCCCAGAGAAAGGACGCGTTCATACCGCGCCCCCTACGGGCCGGAGAAGGAATGCATCCACGCCGCGCCCCCACGGGCCGGAGAAGGGGGCGCGAGCCATGGCAGGGCGCAATAAGCGGAAATAGGAACGCAGGCCAGGCAGAGCAGGCAAAGCCGAAGCGGGGGCGTGGACCCAGATAGAGCAGTCACGACCGGAGTAGCCGGGCAGGCCCGGTAGAACGTGCCGGCCTGCGACGGAGCGAATCTGGTGGGGTGCGCACAAGCCAAGGCCGACAGGCCAAGTGAACGAAGAGCGGGCGAGTAGGTGAGGAGCGGCGAGCCGGGCACAGTTCGGTCGGGATAGGGTCCCTGCCCGCTGGGTCGGGGTAGGGTCCGTGCCCGCTCGGTCGGGATGGGGATGTCCTACCCGCTCGGCTGGGGCAGGGAGGTCCGTACCGCTCGGATAGGCGACCTCCTTGGTGGCCCCGTGCATACGCGAGGGGAAGACCTTGTCCGGCCGTTTTCCTGAGCGGTCAGATCCTCGTGCCACTGAGCAACAGGAAGAGCGGCACCCGGCGGCGGCGCGCCAACTCGGCCAAGTCGCCGTCGAACCGCTCCTCCTGAGGACCGCACTCACGCAGAGCCGACAGTGCAAACCCGGCGTTCATCAGCGCATCTACATAGTCCTCAACAGTCCGGTGAAACCAGATGACACTGCCGCCCAACCAGTTCCGCCGCCGTGGCCCCTTGAGGAAGTAGTCATCGACGATCCAGTTCGTGCGCGGCTCCCTCGTCCCGGCGTCATATGAGCTGAGAACGGGATGAACAACCGAAAGAATGATCCGCCCACCTGGCGAAAGGCATGCCTGGCAAGCTGTCATCACCGCCTCCAGATCCTCGACGTAGTGCAGGGCCAGGCGAGAAATGATCAGATCAAATGAAGACGGGGGAGCGGAAAAGTCCTCCATGTCCGCCCGCTCAACGCGGCCACGGGTGCCCCAAAGGGTCGCGCTGGCCGCCTCCACCATGGCTGCCGAGCCATCCAGGCCCAGGTAGCTATGGCAGCCGGCGTCCAGCAAAGTCCGCCCGATGGCCGCATCCCCGCATCCGAGATCCAAAACCCGCAGACCGGTGACCGGGCCGAGGACATCCAGTAGCGCTGGCTCCTCCATGACGTGGTTTGGGCTCATTGCCCCACTGTGCCGATGGTCGCGATACCTCTGGGAGATCATGGGCGAGTCGTAGAAGGAACCACCACGCTGGGATGCAGCTGCCACGATGCGGAGTGTAGATCGATCGGCTGGTCTGACGACATGCCGATGCGGGGAGCGGCACTGAAGGCGGCCCCAAAGGCCGCGCTGAAGGCGGTGCTGAAGGCAGCCCCAAAGGCGGTGCTGAAGGCGCGGCTCTCAGTGCTGGGCTGAGGGCGGCACTGAGGTGGGCGAAGGCGTGAGTGTGCTTCGTTCTGGCCCTGGCTTCGACTCGTTCCTGGCCCTGGGTCCCGATCCCGGAAGTCCCTTCCTGGCCCGTGGCCCGAGCAATCGTCAAGAGTTGTGGATCGATTGAGAGCAGGATTCTCAGGACTGGTCTGTCATGTCGGTGGCGACGAGTTCGACCTCGAACCCGTCCGTGTCCTCCAGATAGGCGGCGTAATGCTGTT
>NZ_JAIWNB010000049.1 GCF_020215705.1 Nonomuraea aurantiaca
GGGTAAGGCTCCCGGTAGACGACCGGGTTGATAGGCCGGAGGTGGAAGCACGGTAACGTGTGGAGCTGACCGGTACTAATAGGCCGAGGACTTGACCACAAAGCTTTCTTGCTCGCGTCCACTATGCGATTCTGAAACAACAAACACGCTTGGTTGGTTGTGTGTTTGACAGTTTCATAGGGTTACGGCGGTTATGGCGGGAAGGAAACACCCGGTTACATTCCGAACCCGGAAGTTAAGCTTCCCAGCGCCGATGGTACTGCACTCGGGAGGGTGTGGGAGAGTAGGTCACCGCCGGACAATCTTTGATAGCGGGAAAGGGGCTCCACGCGTGACGTGTGGGGCCCTTTCTGCGTTACGGGGGGTTGCACGCCTTGGCGTGTGCGGCCCCCCTTTTTTTCTGCGTTGTACGGTGTATGGGTCTCACGCTTTGGCGCGTGGGGCCCTTTCTTGCGTTTCCTGGCCTTGTTGGGTGCAGCCCCGCGAGGCGCGGGGCGGCCTGCTGGGCGGAAGGCCAAGGTGGGAGGGGACGGCTTGGCCCGTGAGGCCCTTTCCTGCGTTGTATTGGGTCTCACGCTTTGCCGCGTGGGGCCTTTTCTGTGTTCCCGAGCTTTACATGGAGTGGCCTGAAGGAACGTGGGCATCGATCGGTGTCGATCGCGGTCGCATCGCCGCACCACAAGCCGTCCGATGCGGGCGCGGTGAATTTCCGTAGGACACGAATTTCGCCGAGCTCTGCCTGCCTGCCGCGCGAGGCTGCGTTCGTAGCGCTCGTTCACTGGGTGACGCCGTGGTGGGAGGTGAAGGCGAGGATGCGGTGCCAGGCGTCGGTGCAGGCGTCTTGCCATTGCTCGTAGGAGTCGTCGAAGAACGAGTGCGGGGCGCCGGCGTACACGTGCTTCTCGTACGGCGTGCCGGCCCGGTCGAACTCGCCGGTCAGTGTCGCGTACTCCTCCGGGGTGGTGGCCACGTCGTCGCCCGCCAGCAGCATGAGCAGTGGTGCGGACGGGTGGCCCGCGCGGTCGCCGACGAAACGTGGTGGCCCGTAGAAGCCGACGGCTCCGGCCAGGCCGAGCCCGGCCGAGGCCAGCCGCCATGAGTAGCCGCCGCCGAGGCAGAAACCGACGCTGAATAGCGGGCCGGGGCGCCAGCCGCGGATCGTCTCCGCGGCGGTGGAGGCGTCGAGCTCGACGTGTTGCGGTTCGAGCAGGGCCATGTGGGCGTACCTGTCGAACGCCTCGTCCCGAGGGGCGATGCCGGCGCTGCGGCCGTAGTAGTCCATCACCTGGGTGTGGAAGCCGGCCTCGGCGAACCGATGGGCCAGGCGGGCGTAGAACGGGTGGAAACCCCGTACGTCGGGCATCAGCAGCACGTTGTTGCCGTTGGGGACTTCCGCGGCCGCTCGGTATGCCAGGAATCGGTTGCCGTCGGCGACGCCGATTTCCAGCGGCCCGTGCTCGGCCACCCCACCGGTGACGGCGGGGGCGGCCGGGGGACTGCTGTCGAGGTCGTGGCACATCGTGGGGTTCTCCTTCTTCCCGTCTGATGGGTGAAAGCCTGCCCGGGGCTTCGGGGGTGGCCCAGGCTCGGTGGTTCCGGGTACTGGCAGGGCCACCCTTCGCGGCGGAGGTAGCCGACATACTGGGCTTCGTGGGGGAACGACATGAGCTGGCGGGCTTCCTGCGGTCGCGCAGGGAGCGGGTCACACCGGAGAGCGTCGGGATCAGGGGACTGGGGCGGCGCCGGGTGGCGGGGCTGCGCCGCGAGGAGGTCGCGCAGCTCGCCGGGATCAGCGCCGAGTACTACCAGCGGCTGGAGCAGGGGCGAGCCGCGCATCCGTCACCCGAGGTCCTCGATGCCCTCGGCGCCGCGTTGCGCCTCGACGACGTGGAGCGCGCGCACCTGCGTACCCTGGCCGGTCCCGTACGGGAGCGGCGGCGCGCGGCACCCGCCGCCGACGTCGCCCGGCCGGAACTGGTGGGCATGCTGGACTTGATCCGCGCGCCCGCCATGGTGATCAACGACCGGTTCGACGTCCTGGTGGCCAACGCCGTGGCCGCGCGCCTGTTCAGGTTCGAGGGGGGTCGTGCCAATCTGGCCCGGCGGCTGTTCTTGAGCCCGGACGGCAAGGACCTGTACGTGGAGTGGGATCAGGTCGCCGCCGAGACCGCCGGGCAGTTACGGGTCACATCCGGGAGGTATCCGAAGGATGCCGAGCTGGCCGGCCTGATCCGCGAGCTGCGTGAGAAGAGTGTGATGTTTCGCGCGTTATGGGGTGGCGGTGACGTCAGCATGCGCACGCATGGGGTGAAAAGCTTCAGGCACCCCGCCCTGGGCACCGTGACCTTCTCCTACGAGCATTTTGTCCCTGTCGGGGACTCCCGGCAGCGGCTGATCGTGCTCGTGCCGGTCGCGGGCAGCGCCACCGAGGCGGCGGTGCAGCTGCTCGCGAGCTGGGCGCTCTCGCCGGCGTATGACTGATTGGTGCTTCCGGATGTAGGCGGCGGCCCCAGGCGCGTTTCCTCGGACAGCAGGCGTGGTGACGGTCTTGCCGACCTTGTGCGCTGTGACCCAGGCAGTAGGTAGGACAAGAACAGGGCATTCCGACCGGCGTAGGGCTTCTCGGTGTTGAACGCTCGGGCCGCAGCGCGCGGCCCCGCCAGGTACGCGCACGCCTCGACGTGCAGCCCGAGGTTCTCATCGATCACCACCCAC
This sequence comes from Nonomuraea aurantiaca, assembly GCF_020215705.1. Lineage (GTDB taxonomy): Bacteria > Actinomycetota > Actinomycetes > Streptosporangiales > Streptosporangiaceae > Nonomuraea > Nonomuraea aurantiaca. The sequence continues at coordinate 2,716 of NZ_JAIWNB010000049.1, forward strand.
AACACCGACTCATCGTCGGCCGGCGCCCGCCCAGGCCCGACACAGAAAGAGAACCGGCAACGGCCAGTGGGCCCGGGTCTGTGTGGCTCGCGGCGTCGGCGGGCTTCGGATCGAGGCGGGTGACATCGAGATCGCGGTGGTTTCGCGGGCCTGAGCAGTTCGCGCTGGCGGTGACATGCGCCGGAGAAGTTTTGTAGTGCGCTCAGGCCGGTGACCCGCGCCGTCCTGGCCCGGTGCGCCGAGAGGCGTCGCACCCCGACGCCCTAGCATGGAACTCGAAGATCCGAACTCTGGGAGAGGCACTGTGACGACTGAAGCCGACCTGCGGCACCTGCGTCGATGCGTGGAGTTGGCGACGGAGGCGCTGGAGGTGGGAGACGAGCCGTTCGGGTCCGTGCTCGTATCCGCTGACGGAATCGTGCTCGCCGAGGATCACAACCGCGTGGCCGCCGGCGACCACACCCGGCATCCGGAGTTCGAGCTGGCTCGGTGGGCAGCCGCGCATATGACGATTGACGAAAGGGCGGCCGCGACCGTCTACACCTCTGGGGAGCACTGCCCGATGTGTGCGGCCGCGCACGGCTGGGTCGGGTTGGGGCGCATCGTGTACGCGAGTTCGTCGGAGCAGCTTGCCGGGTGGCTGGCCGACTTGGGTGTGCCGGCGCCGCCGGTGCGGACGCTGCCGATCCAGCAGGTCGTTCCTGACGCTGTGGTGGAGGGGCCGGTGCCGGAGCTTGCCGCCCAGGTGCGGGAGCTGCACCGCCGTCGGCACGGCGCCGTCGGCTGAGGTTCGCCCGGTACGGACGCCGTCACAGCCGCCTTCCGAAGTCCGCGATACGGGCTCCGGCAGGTCACATGGCGGCGGGGCTGCACAGAAAAGTGCGGGCCGCGTCAAGCGTGCGGGCCCATGCCGATGGTCGGACTGCCGGGGCGGACGTGCAGGCCCGTCTAGTCGGATGTCCCATCACACGTGCGGGCCGCGTCAAAACGTGCGGCGTCCGCTCATCCCGTCAGACGTGTAGCTCCCCCGACAGCACCGTGACCGCTCGCCCCGCCAGATGTACGCGATCGCCGTCCAACCGCACGTGCACCAGCCCGCCCCGAGCAGACAGTTGCGCGCCCACCATGGTGTCCCGCCCCAGCCGCTGCCCCCAGTAAGGAGCCAGTGCGCAGTGTGCCGATCCCGTCACCGGGTCCTCCGGCACCCCCACGTTCGGGGCGAAGAAGCGGGACACGAAGTCGGTCGACGAACCCCGCGCCGTGACGATCACGCCGCGGGCCTCGACGGTGGCCAGTGCCGCGATGTCGGGTGCGAGTGAACGTATCGTCGCCTCCGATTCCAGCTCCACCACCAGGTCGAGATTGCTCCTCCCGACCTGCACCGGTGCAGCTCCAAGTGCATTTTCCAACCCGTCGGGAACGGCTGTCGGCGACACTTCCTTCGCCGGGAAATCCATCGTGATCATGCCGTTGGCCATGCGATTCACGGTGAGTGTTCCGCTGGCCGTACTGAATTCGAGCTGACCGCCGGCCGCACCTGTGGAATAGAGCACATGTGCGGTGGCCAGCGTGGCATGGCCGCAGAGGGAGACCTCGACCGCCGGGGTGAACCAGCGTAGCGAATCGCCGAGCAGGAAGGCGGTCTCCGACAGGTTCATTTCCGTGGCCACTGCCTGCATCCATGACTCGGGAGAGGGGGACTCCAGCAGGCACACCGCGGCCGGATTGCCCCGGAAAGAAGTGTCGGTGAAGGCATCTACAGTGAACACGCGCATGTATCGAGGCTATCGGGGGAGAGATATCCAGGTGATACCTGGCCGCTAGCCGTACAAAATGGAATTAGTTGTGGGCGTGTCGCACGGCGAACTTCTCGCCGTCGGTTAACGTCCAATGGTGGGACGTGCCGATTGAGGTGAGTTCCTGAGGAAAGGACAAGCCGATGGGGGCAGTGCGCAAGGTGGTGAGCTACCTTGGCCTGGGCGGGATAGACCACTACGACGACGGCTACGACGACGAGCAGTACGAAGAGGAGTACATGCCGGCGACGGAGCGGGCGGCGAGGCGCTGGCGTTCGACCGCCGACTCGTCACGAATCGTGATGGTTCAGCCGCTCAAGTACAACGACGCGCCGATGATCGGGCAGCACTTCCGTGATGGCCAGACGGTGATCATGGACGTGACGGGCATGCCGATGCCGGAGGCGACCCGGATGGTCGACTTCGCGGCCGGTCTGGCCTATGGCTGTGAGGGTCGGATCGAGCGCATCGCCGACCGCGTGTTCCTGCTCGCGCCGGCCCACGTGGAGATCGAGAGCTCCTAGGCCGCGCGCGGGCCGCGACGGATCAGCCGGGTGAGCTCGGCCGAGTCGTCCGCGGCCTGTTCCGCTCGCGTGACCGCCTCACGCGCGTATCCATGCAGCGCCCACACCGCGCCGTCGGCCAGCTCCTTGAGCTCGGCGATCTGCGCGGCCACGTAACGGGCGTCCGATTCAACGGCCTTGCGGCGCCGCCAGAGTTGCCAGCCCGCCAGGCCGAGCAGTGCCACCCCCGGTGCGGCGAGCACGGGCACCTCCAGCCCATCGGCCAGCAGGGCGCCGAGGAGAAGACCGACCCCCGCCACGATCAGCGCGACGGCCGCCCATGGCGGCCGTCGCCGCATCGTCCCCTGGGCCACGATCTCGCGTTCGGCCGCCGCGAGCGAGGCGTCGTCCGGCCCCTCAGGGTGTAGCTCGATGTGGTGGCCGAGCAGCGACACGGTCACCGTGGCGGGCGGCGTGAGCCGGCTTTCGGACTCGAGCTCCTCCGCGACGCCGCGCAGGATCGGGCCCGCCACGTGCAGGGCGAGCGCCGCCAGATGCGGGTCGGCGCCGGGGCGCAGGTCGTCGAGGAGGTGCGAGCTCAGCGAGGCCATCGGTCCCGCGGGGCCGCCGAGCCCGATGAGTGAGCGGAGTACGGCCAGCGGCTCGTCCTCCTCCCATGCCGCGGCGGGGCTGCCGGAGCTGTTGGTCAGCGGGGTGGAGGAGTCGTGCTCGGCCTGCCGCGCCGAGGTGATCTCCGCGCACCGGGCACGCAGCCGGGCGAGCCGCGCGGCGGCCTGGACGGGCGTGGCGAGTTCGGGGATCTCCGCCATCTCCGGGAAGTCGAGCAGCGAAGGGGGCACGACCACCGACGGCTCACCGGGGAGGAGCGCCTGTGTCCACTGCACCGCGTCCGCGTGCTCGGGTACGGCCACCGCGTCGAGCTTGCGGAGTACGAAGATCTTCCCGGCGGGACCGTAGGCTCCCCGGGCCGCAGCCAGCCACAGCGCGCGCTGACCGTGGGTGACCGGCTGGTCGAGTGACAGGTCGCCGAAGGCGGTGCCGAGCCAGGAGGCGTGGATGCGGCTGCCGTGACCCGCGACGGCCAGGGCGAGAGCCAGGAAGAGCGCGGTCTGCTGCTGATCGCGCCCGGCCGCCTTGCTCAGCGGCGCCAGCGGGTCGTCACCGGCGAGGATCGCCACCAGCGCTTCGACGGCGGGTGGCAGCCAGTAGCCAGGTTTGTCGGGAAAGTCGGGCGGGGCCGGGGGCGCGGCGCCGTTGGCGGCCAGGTGAGACAGCAGCGCCTCGGCATATCGGTGCAGCTCGGTTGCTGCTTGGGGGTCGGCAGTCAGGTCCGTGCTCAAGGCAGAGAACTCCCCCATAGTGGCCTCAGTTCATGACCGCGTAAAGCCTAGCCGGGGGGCGCGCCGTCCAGGTGGAGGCGCGCCCGCACGTGCTACATGCGCTCGGGCACCGGCACGCCGAGCAGATCGAGCCCCGTTTCCAGGACCCGCAGGGTCAGCGCGCAGAGAGCGAGCCGACGCGCCTTCGTCTCGGCGTCGACCCCGTCCTTGGCCACCGGGCACTCCTCGTAGAACGTACTGAAGAGGCTGGCGGTCTCGAACAGGAAGGCGCAGAGCCGGTGCGGCTCCGACAGGGCCGCGACCTGCTCCACCAGCGCGCCGAAACCCAGCAGGTGGAGGGCCAGGGCGCGTTCGGCGGGCTGGCCGAGCACGATGTCGCCGGTCGCGTCGGCCGGTGCCACTCCCGCCTTGCGGAAGATGGACCGGATTCGGGCCGTCGCGTACTGCATGTAGGGGCCGGTGTTGCCGTTGAATCCGAGCATGCGGTCGTAGTCGAAGACGTATTCGCTGTCGTGGCTGATCGACAGGTCGGCGTACTTCACGGCGCCCATGCCCACGGCGTGCGCGATCTCGGCTCGCGCGGTCTCGTCGTAGCCACGGTCGGCGATGGCCGCCGCGGCCCGGTCGACCGCCTCCTGCAGCAGGTCCGTCAGCTTGATCGACTCGCCGGACCGGGTCTTGAACCGGCGTCCGTCCTTGCCCAGCATCATGCCGATCTGGACGTGCTCGGCCGAGGCCGTGTCGGGCAGCCAGCCGGCCAGCTTGGCCGCCGCGAACACCATGCGGAAGTGCAGCGCCTGGTCGGCGCCCACCACGTAGAGCATGCGGTCGGACTTGAGGTCCTCGACCCGGTAGCGGATCGCCGCCATGTCGGTGGAGGCGTAGCCGTAGCCGCCGTCGCTCTTCCTGATGATCAGCGGCAGCGGCTTGTCGTCGGAGCCGGTGAAGCCGGGCGGGAAGACGCACAGCGCGCCCTCGCTCAGTACGGCGACCCCGGCGGCCTCCAGGTCCTGGCAGGTCTTCTCGAGCATCGGGTTGTACATGCTCTCGCCGGCGATGTCGGCGTCGGTGAGCGTGACGCCGAGCATGCTGTAGACCTTGTTGAAGTAGCGGATCGTGGCGTCCATGAAGACGTGCCAGAGCCGCAGGGTCTCCGGGTCGCCCGACTGGAGCATGGTCACCCGCTTACGCGAGCGGACCTTGAACTCCTCGCCGCCGTCGAACTGGACCCTGGCCGCCTGGTAGAACTCGGTGCCCATGCCGGCTTCGAGCTGCGCGACCGCGGCCTCCTCGCCGATGTCGAGCAGATGCTCGATGAGCATGCCGAACGGCGTGCCCCAGTCGCCGAGGTGGTTCTGCCTGACGACGGTGTTGCCGAGATGCTCGTGCAGGCGGGCCAGCGAGTCGCCCACGATCGTGGTGCGCAGGTGACCGACGTGCATCTCCTTGGCCGCGTTGGGCGCGGAGTAGTCGATCACCACGGTCTGCGGCGGCGTGGCGAAGCCGACGCCCGTGCGCGGGTCGTCGAGCATCGTGGTCGCCTCGGACTCGATCCACGAGTCGTCGAGCGCGATGTTGAGAAAGCCGGGACCGCTGACCTCGACCGTGCCGGGGAAGTCGGACAGCTCCGCCGCGATGGCCTCGGCGACCTCCCGCGGCGCGCGTCGCAGTCGCTTGGCCAGGCTCATCGCGACGTTCGCCTGGAAGTCGGCGAACTGGGAGGGCCGGATCAGCGGATCTGCGTCGGCGTACTCGGAGCCGAACGCGTGCGCCAGCGCTTGCTGGACGCGCTCGGTGAGCACTGTCTGCGGGTCGGTCATGGTCTAAGGGTACCGGCGACCTTGACCGCCGCGCTGATGCCTACGGCGGCCACCACGGAGATGCCGACGGCGGTCAGATCGTTGCTGAGATCGCCGGGTTCGAGGGCGAAGAAATGCCGGATGAAGGGGATCGCGAGGGCCAGCGCGAACAGCCCGGCCATGGCGCCGATCATGGCGATCCGCCCCAGGGTGAGCGGCTTGGTGATCAGGATGAGCACCCACCAGGTGGTGAGGAAGAGCGCGATCGTCGCCGACGTACGGTCCTCGTTCAGGGTGGAGGTGTCGCTGTGCGCGGCCCAGAACGCCAGGAACACCGCGCCCGCGCAGAGCAGCCCGGCGGGTACGGCGAAGCGCAGCACCCGGGGCACGAACCCGGGCTTGGCGCGTTCGAGCGTCGGCGCGAGCGCCAGGACGAACGCCGGGATGCCGATGGTCAGCGCGTTCACCAGCGTGGAATGGCGCGGCGCGAACGGGAACATCAGCCCGAGGACCCCCGTGAGCAGCGAGAGGGCGATCGCGTAGAACGTCTTGGTGAGGAACAGGTTCGAGACGCGCTCGATGTTGGCCAGCACCCGGCGGCCTTCGCCCACCACGTGCGGCAGCGTGGAGAACTTGTCGTCGAGCAGCACCACCTGGGCGACGGCCTTGGTGGCGGGACTGCCCGCGCCCATCGCGATGCCCAGGTCGGCGTCCTTCAGCGCGAGCACGTCGTTGACGCCGTCGCCGGTCATCGCCACGGTGTGGCCGCGCGACTGGAGCGCGCCGACGAAGGCGCGCTTCTGCTGAGGGGTGACGCGGCCGAACACGGTGTGGGTCTCCAGCAGCTCGGCCAGCTTGGCCGGGTCGTCCGCCGGCAGGGTACGGGCGTCGATCGCGCGATGGCCGTCCGGAATCTCCAGGCCGGTGGCGATCGCGGCGACGGCGTCAGGATTGTCGCCGGAGATCACCTTGACCGTGACGCCCTGCTTGGCGAAGTACCGCAGGGTCTCGTGTGCGTCGGGTCTGATGCGCTGCTTGAGCGTGACGAGCGCTACGGCCTCCGCCGTACCGTCGGCGGACGCCAAGCCGTCCAAGCCGTCCAAGCTGTCCGTACGGCACAGCGCCAGCACGCGGGTGCCGGTCGAGGCCAGCTCGGCGGCCCGCTCGTAGCCGTCGGCGGTGGCGTCGAGCAGGACATCGGGGGCGCCGAGCAGCCACACCCCGTGGGGGCCGAAGTCGGCGCCGCTCCACTTGCGCGCCGAGGAGAACGGGACCACGTCGACGGCCGTCCACCCGTCGGCCGCCGAGGGGTAGCGGGCCTGGATGGCCTTGGCCGTGGCATTGGGCCGGTGGTCCACGTTGGCCAGTGCGGCGAGCGCGTCGTGGATCGGCCGGCCTTCGCTCAGGCCGTCGCTCAGGGGGATTACCTCGCCGAGGTCCATGCCGCCCGCGGTGAGTGTCCCGGTCTTGTCGAGGCAGAGCACGTCCACCCGGGCCAGGCCCTCGATCGCGGGCAGCTCCTGGACCAGGCAGCTGCGGCGGCCGAGCCGTACGACGCCGACCGCGAAGGCGATCGAGGTCATCAGCACCAGGCCCTCGGGGATCATGGTGACGATGCCGGCGACCGCGCCGGTGATGGCGGTGCCGAAGTCGGCCGAGCTGCGCAGCTGGCTGTAGATCAGCAGCGAGCCGATCGGGATGACGAGCCAGGTGATGTACTTGATGAAGTTCGTGACGCCGTCACGCAGCTCCGAGCGCGCGAGGTGGAACCGGCTCGCCTCCTCCGCCAGTCGTACGGCGTAGGCGTCGGTGCCGACCTTGGTCGCGACGAACGCGCCCGAGCCCGCGACGGCGAAGCTGCCCGACAGCACATCGTCGCCCGGCAGCTTGTGCACCGGGTCGGCCTCGCCGGTCAGGAGCGATTCGTCGATCTCCAGTCCGTCGGACGCGACGACCTCGCCGTCCACCAGCAGGCGATCGCCGGGCCCGAGCAGGATCAGGTCGCCGAGCACCACCTGGCGAGGCGGGATCTCCTGGTCGCGGCCGTCACGGCGGACCGTGACCGGTGCCTCGTTGATCACCGCGAGCTTGTCGAGTGTGCGCTTGGCCCGGAGCTCCTGCACGATGCCGATCAGCGCGTTGGCTACGATGACCAGCCCGAACAGCCCGTCCTGCCACGCACCGAAGATCAGGACCAACGCCCAGAGCACGCCGATGACCAGGTTGAACAGGGTGAAGACATTCGCCCTGATGATCGCGCCGAGCGACCTGCTCGACCGGCGCGGCACATGGTTGGTCTTCGCCCCCGAGACCTGTGCTGAGGTTAAGCCGTCCACACAACCCCCAGATTTGTGGATCTGCCACAGACTATGGGGTTCTCAGGCGATGCGGGCGGTGTGCGGCCGCGATTCTGTCGCCGATGCGCGCCACGACGCCCTGCGCCGACAGGTCGGCGGCGAGCCGGCAGGCGGCGCTGATGCCGGCCGCTCTGGACGAGCCGTGCGCGATCACCACGGTCCCGTTCAGCCCGAGCAGCACGGCCCCGCCATGGGCCTCGGCGTCGAGGCGGCTGCGCAGCTCGCGCAGGCGTGACCGCTGCAGGAACGCCCCCAGCCTGGCCATCCTGTTGTCGTCGATGGTCCGCCGGAGCTCGCCGAACGCGTAGCGGACCGCCCCTTCCATGGTCTTCAGCGCGACGTTGCCGGTGAAGCCGTCGGTGGCGATCACGTCGGCGATGCCGTTCAGCAGGTCGTGGCCCTCGACGTTGCCGATGAAGTCGAGGCCGGGGGAGCCTTGCAGCAGCTCGTGGGCCCGCTTGACGATCTTGGTACCCTTCTCGGCCTCGCTGCCGATCGTGAGCAGGCCGACCCTGGGCTTGGAGATCTCGTACGCCAGCTCGGCGTAGACGGACCCCAGATGCCCGAACTGCACAAGCATCTCCGGCTTGACCTCGGCGTTCGCACCCGCGTCGAGGAGCAGCGTGGGCTTCGGCAGCGTGGGCAGCGCGACGGCGATGGCCGGTCGGAGCACCCCCTGCTGGGCCTTGAGCCTGAGCCGGCCCGTGGCCACGATCCCGGCGGTCGAGCCCGCGGACACCACCGCCGACGCGTCGCCACGCCGTACGAGATGGCAGGCGATCGCGATGCTGGAGCGGGGGCGGCGCAGGCTGGCCAGCGCGCCCTCGTCCATTGCCAGGGCCTCCTCGGCCCGCACGATGGGGATCTCCTTGGTCGCGTCGTGGTCGGCGAGCGCCTCGTAGAGCACCTTGGGGGAGCCGACGAGCACCACCGCCAGCCCGCGCTCGCGCACGGCGTGCACGGCCCCCGCCACGATCTCGTGCGGTGCGTGGTCGCCGCCCATGGCGTCGAGCGCGATCGGCCTGGTGTCGGACAAAAGGTCACCTCGTACGGCTCGCGGAGCGTTCCTGTGGTGTGGCCGGAACGCGGTCGCGCTGCGGTCGTCCCCCGTCCGCATCGTAGGCAGGGGGTGCGCCGGGCCGATCGGCGGGTGGCCGGGTCAGCCGACGCTGCGCAGGTTCCAGTCGGAGACCTCGCGCGACACGATGACCTTGGAGAACATCGACCGGCCCGTGACCCGGATGAGGGGACCGTCCTCGCGCGTGCCGCCGCTCACGTTGCGCTTGCCGAACATGGAGCCGCCCTCGTCGACCACCTGGGCGTTGTCGGGCACGAGCACGATCAGCTTGCTGAAGCGGGCATCGGCCTCGAGGGTGATCTCCCGGCCGGGCAGCACGGCGTCCGTCAGGTCGATGATCAGCGCGCCGAACCTCGCCGACAACCTGGTGTGGCGGGAGGCTACCCAGCGGCCCTTCCTGATCACCTTGCTGAACTTCGAGTCGATCGTCTGCTGCTCGATGCCGAGGGTCACCATGTTTGGCGCCGACACATCGGGCAGGTCAGAGGTGATGGGGGCCAACTCTCCGACGGTCTTGGCCGTATAGGCGGCGTCGAGGCGGTCCGCGTGTTCGAGGCTGGTGAGCCTTCCGGTGGCGAGGGCCTCACCGAGCACAGCGGCCACGCGGTCGCGATCAGCGTCAGAGGCGCGCATAACGGGATCAGAGGTCACAGTTTCAGTCTATGCGCTGTCGCGATATGTCGCGAGTAGTCAAACCTCAGCGAAAACTTGGAGACCAATGGAACCAGGGACGCCGTGCATAGCGTCCGGGTATAAGAACCGTAGACGCATGACAGGCGCCAGAGGTTTACAGCGGATCGAACAAAAAAGATGGGAAAGGCTTAGTGATCTTGAACCAGGCGGGCACGCGCCGCTTCCGGGCGTACACGTCCAAGCACCTCGACGAGCTCCTGCGACGTGCGGGGCTCGACGATGAGCAGCGGCTGAGGGTGCGCGCCGTCGCCACCGTGCTGCCCTTCCGGACGAACGCCTACGTTGTGGACGAGCTCATCGATTGGTCGGCAGCGCCCGACGATCCCATATACCGTCTCGTCTTTCCCCAGGAGGACATGCTTCCGGCCACGGACGTCGCGAGGCTGGCCGACCTGCTGAAGGCCGAGGCGCCCAACGTCGAGATCCAAGCCGAGGCCAACCGGGTGCGCGCGCAGCTCAACCCGCACCCCGCCGGGCAGAAAGAGCTCAACGTCCCCCGGATCGGCGCGGAGCCGGTGCCGGGGTTGCAGCACAAGTACCCCGAGACCGTGCTCATCTTCCCCAAGCAGGGGCAGACCTGTCATGCCTACTGCACCTACTGCTTCCGGTGGGCGCAGTTCGTCGGCGACGCGGACCTGAAGTTCGCCTCCGACGACATCGACCAGATGGTCTCCTACATCCGCCAGAACCCCTCGGTCACCAGCGTGCTGATCACCGGCGGCGACGCCATGATCATGGGTGAGCCGGTGATCAGGCGATATATCGAGCCGCTGATCGGCCTGGAGCAGCTGGAGTCGATCCGAATCGGCACCAAGGCGCTGGCCTACTGGCCGCAGCGGTTCGTGTCCGACCCCGACGCCGACGCCACGCTCGAACTGTTCGAGCAGGTCGTGGCCGGGGGAAAGAATCTGGCGTTCATGGCCCACTTCACCCACCCGCGCGAACTGGAGTCGCCGCTGGTCGAGTCCGCGGTCAAGCGGATCCTCGGCAGCGGGGCGACGATCAGGACCCAGGCGCCGCTGATCCGCTCGATCAACGACGATCCCGCCATATGGTCGGACATGTGGCGGCGGCAGCACAGCATGGGGATGATCCCGTACTACATGTTCGTCGAGCGCGACACCGGCCCGCAGGACTACTTCGCGGTTCCGCTCGCCCGGGCGTACGAGATCTTCAGAGAGGCCTACTCCAAGGTCTCAGGGCTCTGCCGGACCGTCCGGGGGCCTTCCATGTCGGCCACCCCCGGGAAGGTGTGCGTCGACGGCGTGACGGAGATCGCCGGCCGGCGGGTGTTCGTGCTCCACCTGATCCAGGCCCGCGACCCCTCTCTGGTCGGTCGGCCGTTCTTCGCCGAATACGACCCGTCAGCGGTGTGGCTGACGGACCTGCGCCCGGCCTTCGCCGATCGCTTCCCGTTCGAGGTCTCCGTGGAGGACATGCTCGTGCCGGCCTGAGCGGTCAAGCGCGTGCCCCGCAAGCGGAAAGATTGAGCCCCCGGCCCGTGGCAATTGTTTTCCCGACCGTTGTCGACGGGCCGTCGGGGTGCCTCTTCTGAATGCGGGTGACGTCAACGGAATATCGGACATACACCCCGGCTATTTCCCGATTTGTCTCCCGACTCGATGCCCTTTCCATGATCGCCTCCTGGCCGCCGAAGCCCGTGTGACGTGGACTTTCCGCGGCCTGCGCCCGGTCCGTCGCGGTGATACAACTGCGTCAGTAGCTCAGCCGGGACGGCGCGCTTCGTGTGGTGCCCATAGCGTGTACGCCACGGCATTCGGGGGTTATCGAGACGCATCTCAGCTTTATTCGAGGGCGCTCGATCACGAGCCGGGAAGGCAAATCATGAAACGTATTATCAAGACGGCGGTCGCTGTCGCGGGATTGGCGCTGGCGGCGGCGTCGTTCGCGCCGGCCGCCCAAGCCGAGACCCGCTACTCAGCGGTCGGGAGCCTGCCGGGGGGCGGGGACCCGATTCAGCGTCTGGGCGGTGTGAACGGCCTGAACACCCTGAACGACCTGGACGATCTGGAGGGGCTGTCCGCCGGGGCCAAGCTCGGTGGGGTGCTCGGCACTGAGGTGTCCGCTCCGCGAGGCACCCCTGAGCGGGGTGCCGCCACTGAGGGGGTCGCTCCGCGAGCCATTCTCCAGCGGAGCGCCGCCACTGAGGGGGTCGCTCCGCGGGCCATTCCCCAGCGGAGCGCCGCCGCCGAGGGCGCCGCGGAGGTCTCGCCGTACCTCGGCGGCCGCCTGATGAGTCCACCGCCGAGCAAGCGCACGGGCCGGCACGCGGATGGCCCCAGAGGCGGCCCCATGAATGGCCCCGTCAACGGGCCCAAGGGCGGCCCCATGAACGGCCCCATGAACGGGCCCAAGGGCGGACCCATGAACGGGCCTGAGGGTGGCCCCATGGACGGGCGCATGAACGGGCCCATGGACGGGCGCGCGGATGGGCCCAAGGGCGGGCCCATGGATGGGCACGGAGGCTGGCGAGCGGACGGGCGCAAGGACGGCCGTAGGGACGGGCGTTGGGGCTGGGGCGCGGACACGCGTGCGGACGGGCGTAGGGGCTGGGGCGCGGACGCGCACGCGCACGCGAGCACCCGCACAGGCGGCCACGCGGACGCCCACGCGAGCGACCAGGCGGACGCCCACGCGAGCGACCAGGCGGATGGACATGCGGGTAGGCGCAGGGACCGGCTCGAGGGCAGGTTGGAGGACCGGCTGAAGCACCGGCTCGAGAACCGGTTCGAGGACCGGCTCAACGACCGGCGTACGGGCGAGCACGCGCGCATGGGCGACGTGCCCGGTGCCGCGCGCCTGGCCGAGCCGGTCGCGTCCACCGACGAGATCGCCCCGCTCGTCGAGGGCGCGTCCCGCGCGGTCTCGACCTACGGGACGAAGGCCGCCGGGAGCCTCAGCGACACGGTGACCCCGCTCGCGGGCACCGCTGAGGCGACGACGGACGCTGTCTCGGGCTTCTCCCGCACGGCTGATCGCGGTGTGATGGCGATCTGACCAAGGCTGATCGTGGCGTGATGGCGATCGGACCGAGGTGCCTTCGGATGCCGGCCGTTCGGGTCGTGGTGGACGTCCGCGAGTGTCATAGGTGCGTGCGCTCGGGAACGGGCCACGACGGCGATGAGACGGCCTGTCCGGCAGGAGGCATGATCGAGGGTCGGTGCGTCCCCTGAAACGGGGGACGCACCGCCACAGAACCGGCGTGGCCGGTCGGCGAGCCCCAACGGTGCCGGGGTGTTCGTTACGGCCGTCGCGCATAGGTCATGAGCCGCCCGCGAAGAGCGGGCGGTCTGCTGGCCGGCCCGGGCGGACGCGCCCTGGCATGGGGCGCTCGCGCACCGCGTCACACTGCAGGGCTGTGGCGCCGTGTGAGTCGCGCCCGCCGCCGGTCCCGGATCCCCGGGGCCGGCGGCATCTTCATGTCCGCTACAGGTGCCTCTACAGGAGGCGGACGCCGGTGCGGCGGGCTATCTGGGCCTGCAGTCTGGCCATCTGCCAGTGGAGGTCGATGAGTTGCTCGGTCAGTTGGGCCCGGGGAACGTCTGCCACGTCCTCGACGGCCAGATGGTCGATCGCGGCCGCTAGCTCTCCCATCGCGCGCTCCCACTCCATCGGCGTCCTCGTATCGAAACAACGTTCGAATGATATCGGAACACCGGCCACGGTGTCAGTTATTTGCCCCGCGAGTCGCGCGCATGACAGAGCCGCGGACGCCTGACAGCGGCGCCCGCGGCGATCAGCCTTGGTGAGCGGTGGGGATCAGCCCTTGTTGTAGGCGGCGAGGACTTCCTTGGGGTCGCCGTCCATCTTGATCTTGCCCTTGTGCAGCCAGATGACCCGGTTGCAGGTCTCCTCGATGACCCTGAGGTCGTGGGCCACGAGAAAGACCGTGCCGGCCGACTCGCGGATCTGCTTGATGCGTTCCTCGCTCTTCTTGCGGAACTCGCGGTCGCCGGTGGCCAGGGCCTCGTCGATCAGCAGCACGTCGTGCGTCTTGGCCGAGGAGATGGCGAAGCGCAGCCGGGCGCCCATGCCGGAGGAGTAGGTCGACATCGGCAGCTGGACGAACTCATCGATGCCGGAGAAGTCGACGATCTCCTGGTATTTCTCCCTGACCTCGCTCGGGGTCATGCCCATGGCGTAGCAGCCGAGCACGATGTTGCGCTCGCCCGTGAGCTCGCGCATGAGCGCCGCGTTGACGCCGAGCAGCGACGGCTGACCGTCGGTGTAGACGGCGCCCGCGTGCGGCGGCAGGAGGCCGGCGATGGCGCGCAGCAGCGTGGACTTGCCCGAGCCGTTGCGGCCGACGACGCCGATCGCGTCGCCGTGATAGGAGACGAAGGACACGCCCTTGACGGCGTGCACCTCTCTCATCTGCGGACGGCCCTGGCGCTTGACCAGCCGCGTGAGGGCGTTGACCGCGTTGCCCTTCTCGTTGTCGCTGGCCGCGCCGTAGACCCGGTAGACGATGTGGAGATCGTCGACGATGACCGTGGGCGTGCCCGTGGGGACGTCCAGGGGCCGCTTGCCGGCGGGGGCCGGGTTGGGGTGCACCCTGACGTCCTTGTTGGGGGCGTCCGCCTTGGGGACGACCTCGCCGGGGACGGCGGGCTCCTGGCCCTTCACCTGTGACAGCTCCTTGGTCAGTTCAGCCACGCCCGTACCTCTCCTCAGCTCGCCAGAAGTACCAAAAGCCGAAGCCGAGTGCGAACACTGCCCAGAATACGCAAGACACGAACACCATCATCGGGGGGTTGTGCCCATTCTCCGGATGGTAGGTCTTGATGAGGATGTCGCGCATCCACTCGATGTAGGAGGCCGCGGGGTTGAGGTACATCACGTTGGCCACCCACTGAGGTAGGTGTGCGGCGCCGACGACCTTGTCCTGGATCGAGAAGAAGACACCCGAGGCGTAGAGCCAGGTGCGGGTGATGAACGGCAGCAGTTGGTTGAGGTCGCGCATGGAGGAGCCGAGCCGGGCGATCACCAGGCCGGCGCCGATGTTGAATAGCGTCTGCAACAGCAGCACGACCGGGATCATCAACCAGAACCACGTGGGCCACTCGCCGGTGACCACCACGAGCACCAGGAGCACGCCCATGGAGATGGCGAGTTGCTGGAGCTCTTGGATCGTGTAAGCCAGCGGCAGAGAGGCCCTGGGGAAGTGGAGCGCCCGGATCAGCGACAGGTTGCCCGAGATCGACTTGGCCCCGGCGGTCACCGTCCGCTGCGTGTAGGTGAAGACGAACATCCCGGTCAGCAGGAAGGCGGGGTAGTTGTCGATGTTCTTGCTGCCGCCGAGGATCAGGCCGAACATCAGGAAGTAGATCGCGGCGTTCAGCAGCGGCGTCAGGACCTGCCACAGCTGGCCCAGAGCCGAGTTGGAGTACTTCGAGACGTTGCGCGAAGTCGCGTACGTCAGGATGAAGTGTCGCCGCTCCCACAGCTGGCGCACGTAGACAGGAAACCTCGGCCGTGCGATGGCACGGCGAAGCCCGTATCTCTCGGCGAGCTTGGCCAGCGGCTCCCCGCTTCGGCCGCCCGCCTGGGCGTCCGCTACAGCGGATTCCGGCTGGCTCATGGCAAGGACTCTATTGGATCCGGCTCGTTGAGGTGTCTGCCGCGACGGTTCGCGACAGACTGTTGGACGGTGTCCCGCGTTGACCGGTTCCAAGGCTGGTACCAGGGCATGCCAAGACTCGCTCAACCGTAGCTCAGCGACACGCGGGATGGCGGCTAGGGCGCGACTAGTGGCGCCAAGGGGGTATTTTTCATCAGCTGTTCACGTCCCGTAGTGTCCGCTTTAGAGGTTCTTCGGTGGGTTTGGTGCTCTATGCGAGAAATGACTGTGACGTTGGATAAGCGCACGTGTGACCGAACTGCAACGCACCAGAGACTCCCTGGTGGCAAGTAGTAAGGGATAGTCGCGATCGACTGGCAGGGCGTCGGCTGGTTTGACCAGGTCAGCCAAACCCGGGGGACGACAAGGCACCCCCGTCAGGCTGCTCACGATCATCGCAGCTCAGCGCTTACGCCCACCTGTTTGAGGGAGGAATCTTTTTACCATGCGTGTTACTAAGGGCGCACAGATCGTCGCCGGTACCGCGCTGCTAGCCCTCGCGGTTGCCGCGTGTGGCGGCGGCGGATCCACGACCGGCAACCCCGCGTCGAGCGGAGGCGGCGACACGCCGGTCCGCATGGAACTGGGCGAGCCGCAGAACCTGCTGGTCCCGTCGAACACCACGGAGTCCGAGGGCGCTGAAGTCCTCGCCGCGGTCTTCGAGCCGCTCGTCAACTACGACGAGAACAAGCAGGTCGTCCTGGCGGCGGCCGAGTCGATCGAGAGCACCGACAACAAGGTGTGGACGATCAAGCTCAAGCCTTACACGTGGCAGGACGGCCAGCCGGTCGTCGCGCAGAACTACGTCGACGCGTGGAACTACGCGGCCAACCAGGACAACGCCCAGGGCGCCGGTTACTTCTTCGGCCGCGTCGAGGGTTACGCCGACCTCAACCCTGGCGAGGGCAAGCAGGTCACCACCAAGGAGATGAAGGGCCTCAAGGCGGTCGACGACTCGACGCTGCAGGTCACGCTCACCGCGCCGTTCTCCCAGTTCAAGACCATGCTGGGCTACACCGCGTTCTACCCGCTGCCCAAGGCCGCCTTCGGCGCCGACGGCAAGGTGACGGCGGAGTACGGCGAGAAGCCGATCGGCCAGGGCCTGTTCAAGCTCGACAAGCCCTACAAGAAGGGCACCGACCAGTCCATCGACCTGTCGGTCTACGACAAGTACCCGGCCAAGAAGCCGAGTGGCTGGACCAAGCTTCAGTTCAAGCTCTACAACAGCTCTGAGACGGCCTACAACGACCTGCAGGCCGACAACGTCGACATCCACGACTCGCTGCCCGCCTCGGCGATCTCCAGCGCCAAGACGGCGCTCGGCGACCGCTACCAGGACCAGCCTGACGCCGGCGTCGGGTACATCGGCTTCCCGCTGAAGTACAACGACGAGTACAAGGACGTCAAGATGCGCGAGGCCATCTCGATGGCCATCGACAGGAAGACCATCGCCGAGACGGTCTTCTCCGGCACCCGTTCGCCGGCTGACGACTTCATCAACCCGGCCATCGACGGCTACCGCCAGGGCGCCTGCCAGGCCTGCCAGTACAACCCGACCAAGGCCAAGGAGCAGTACAAGGCCGCCAATGGTCCGGCGAAGCTGGAGCTCGGCTACAACGCCGACGGTGGGCACAAGGAGTGGATCGAGGCCGCGGCCAACAACCTCCGCGCCAACCTCGGCGTCGAGGTGACGGTCAAGCCGTTCGAGAAGTTCGCGAGCATCCTTGACGCCCTCGACAAGAAGGAATACAAGGGCATGTTCCGGATGGGCTGGGCGATCGACTACCCGTCCGCCGAGAACTACCTGACGCCGATCTTCTCGACCGGCGCCATCAAGACCGGTTCGAACTACGCGGGCTACTCCAACAAGGAGTTCGACGAGACGGTCGCCAAGGGCGACCAGGCGGCGACTCCCGAGGAGGGGCTGAAGTTCTACCAGCAGGCGGACGACATCCTCATCAAGGACCTTCCGTACATCCCTGTGTACTTCTACCGTAACAACTCGGGATACTCGACCAAGGTCAAGAACGTCAAGATCAACCTGCTCAACCAGGTTGAGTGGGCCGACGTCGAGAAGGCCTGACGCTGTTCGCGGGGGCGGGCGCCTAGCCGCCCGCCCCTCGGGAGCCCGCCACGAAGGCAGTCATTGGGGGCCGTGAGAACCCCAGGTCCCGGCGACTGCCTTCTTGGCATGTACGGGAGGCTTGAATGGGCCGTTATGTCATCCGGCGCCTGATCCAGGCGATACCAGTCCTGCTGGGCGCCACCCTCTTCATCTTCGTCATCGTCTTCGCGCTCCCTGGTGACCCCATCGCGGCGCTGGCCGGCGAGAAGAGGCAAGATCCCAACATCGTGCTGATCCTGCGTGATCAGTACCATCTCAATGATCCGGTGCTGGTGCAGTACGGGTACTACATCAGCAACATCTTCCTGCACGGAGACTTCGGCAGGACCTTCGCCGGAGTGCCCATCACCCAGTTGATGGCGGGCAAGTTCCAGGTCACGCTGAACCTGGCGCTCGTCGCCCTCATCATGGAAGCGATCATCGGTGTCCTGCTCGGCCTGTGGGCGGCGCTGCGCCGCGGCCAGGCCATCGACACCATGATCCTGGCCGCGACGCTGCTGCTCATCTCCGTTCCGCCGCTGGTGACCGGCTTCGTTCTGCAGCTGTGGCTGGGCGTCTGGCTGAAGCAGACCGTGGGCACGGAGATCTTCCCGATCGCGGGAATCAACGGGGGGCTGAGATCGTACTTGCTCCCCGGGTTCGTGCTGGCGGGTACGTCGATCGCGTATCTCACCCGGCTCACCAGAACAAGCCTGGTGGAGACCCTGAGATCCGACTACATCCGAACAGCGATCGCGAAAGGGCTGTCCAGGCGAAGAGTCATCGGCCGGCACGGGTTGCGTAACGCGCTGATCCCCCTGGTCACCTACCTGGGCGCCGACCTCGGCACGCTCATGGGCGGTGCGGTGATCACCGAGACGATCTTCAACATCCCGGGTATCGGCCTGCAGATCTACCAAGGCGTATATCTACGAGAGCAACCTATCGTCGTAGGTATCGTGACAATCCTGGTGCTGGTCTACATCGTGGCGAACCTGGTCGTGGACCTGCTGTACGCCGTGCTCGATCCGAGGATTCGCTATGAGTAACGACCCACAGGTCGGACCTGTGCAGACCGTCACCGCGCCAACCCCTCCGGGCAAGCTCAAGAAGGAGGCGAAGCCGGCGAGTCTCTGGGGCGATGCCTTCTATGACCTGCGACGTCGGCCGATGTTCATCGTCTCGTGCGTCCTCATCGCGATCCTGCTGGTCATGTCGTTCTGGCCGTCGTTGTTCACCTCGATCAACCCCTTCGACGCCAAGACCTGCGAGCTGGCCACGGCCAGGCAGGGGCCGAGCGCGGGCCACATCTTCGGCCGCGACAGCCTGGGCTGTGACGTCTACGCCAGGACGATCTTCGGCGCGCGCAACTCGATCGTGATCGGCGTGAGCACCACCATCATCACGGCGATCGTCGGGGGTCTGCTCGGTCTCCTCGCGGGCGCCCGCGGCGGAGCCGTCGACACGGTCACGTCCCGGGTCACGGAGGTCTTCTTCGCGATTCCGTGGATCCTTGGCGCGCTGCTCATCTCGGCCACCTTCAGGGACGCGAACCTGGGCATCTGGATCGTGGTCATCGCGCTGGCCGTGCTGGCCTGGCCGATGACGTTCCGCATCATGCGGGCCGCCGTCATCACCGCCAGGAGCCAGGACTTCGTGGTCGCCGCCCGGGCCCTGGGCGCGAGTCAGAGCCGGGTCATGTTCGGGCACCTGCTGCCGAACGCGGTCGCCCCGGTGATCGTCATCGCGACGATCAACCTCGGCGGGTTCATCTCGGCCGAGGCGGCACTGTCGTTCCTGGGAGTCGGGGTCCAGTCCCCGGACATCTCCTGGGGTCTGATGATCGCCGACGCTCGCAACCGGTTCCTGGAGGCGCCGTTGCCGCTCGTCTTCCCCGCCGTGTTCCTGAGCATCACGGTGCTCGCGTTCATCATGCTGGGCGACGCCGTACGCGACGCTCTCGACCCGAAGCTCAGGTAGGAAGGGGGTTCAAGTGAGAAAGGCATCAACGGACGTGTTGCCCGCCGAGGGAGGGCTGGGCGACGAGCCGCTGCTCGCCGTGGAGAATCTGCACGTG
This sequence comes from Nonomuraea aurantiaca, assembly GCF_020215705.1. Lineage (GTDB taxonomy): Bacteria > Actinomycetota > Actinomycetes > Streptosporangiales > Streptosporangiaceae > Nonomuraea > Nonomuraea aurantiaca. Next base: position 22,125 of record NZ_JAIWNB010000049.1, read on the forward strand.
GAGTTCGCCACCCGCGCGGGCGTCGTGCGTGCGGTCAACGGGGTGAGCTACTCGCTCGGCCCCGGTGAGACTCTCGCCGTGCTGGGAGAGTCGGGTTCGGGCAAGTCCGTGACCGCTCAGGCGATCATGGGCATCCTGGACATGCCGCCGGCCCGCATCCCCAAGGGTGAGATCCGCTTTCGCGGCACCGACCTGCTGAAGCTCTCGGACGAGGCGCGCACCCAGGTGCGCGGCCAGCGGATCGCGATGGTCTTCCAGGACGCGCTGTCCTCGCTCAACCCGGTGTTCACCGTGGGCTGGCAGATCAGCGAGATGTTCCGGGTGCACCGTGGCATGTCCAAGCGCGACGCCTACAACAAGGCGGTCGAGCTGATGGACAAGGTGCGCATCCCGGCCGCCAGGCAGCGTGTCAACGACTATCCGCACCAGTTCTCCGGGGGTATGCGCCAGCGCATCATGATCGCCATGTCGATCGCGCTGGACCCCGAGGTGCTGATCGCGGACGAGCCGACCACCGCGCTCGACGTGACGGTCCAGGCCCAGATCATGGAGCTGCTCGCCGAACTCCAGCGCGAGAGCAACATGGGCATGATCCTGATCACGCACGACCTCGGTGTCGTGGCCGACGTCGCCGACAAGATCGCGGTCATGTACGGCGGGCGGATCGTCGAGAACGCCAGCGTGCACGACATCTACAAGACCCCGGCCCACCCCTACACCAAGGGGCTGCTGGAGTCGATCCCCCGGGTCGACCTCAAGGGCCAGGAGCTGTACGCGATCAAGGGCCTGCCGCCCAACCTGCTCGACATGCCGACCGGCTGCGCCTTTCATCCGCGGTGCCCGTATCGCCAGGACAACTGCGTGACGGACAACCCCCCGCTCTACGAGATCAGCGGCACGCGCAGCAGCGCCTGTCACTACTGGAGGGAGGTCCTCGATGGCGACCAAGGGTGAGCGGATTCTCGAGGTCCGGGACCTGGTCAAGCACTTTCCGCTGACCCAGGGCATCCTGTTCAAGAAGCAGATCGGCGCGATCAAGGCCGTCGACGGCGTCTCGTTCGACCTCAACAGGGGCGAGACACTGGGCATCGTGGGCGAGTCGGGCTGCGGCAAGTCCACGCTGGCCAAGGTGCTCATGGCGCTGGAGCGGCCGACCTCCGGCTCGGTGACGATCAACGGCCGGGACATCGCCAAAGCCAAGGGCCCTGAGCTCAAGCGGATGCGGCGCAACATCCAGATGGTGATGCAGGATCCGTACACCTCCCTGAATCCCCGGATGACCGTCGGCGACATCATCGGCGAGCCGTTCGACATCCACACGGAGGTCGCCCCCAAGGGTGACCGCCGCCGCAAGGTGCAGGAGCTGCTGGAGGTCGTGGGGCTCAACCCCGACCACATCAACCGCTACCCGCACCAGTTCTCGGGCGGGCAGCGTCAGCGCATCGGCATCGCCCGCGGCCTGGCGCTCCAGCCGGAGATCATCGTCTGCGACGAGCCGGTCTCCGCGCTCGACGTGTCGATCCAGGCCCAGGTCATCAACCTGCTGGAGCGGCTGCAGAACGAGTTCGACCTGGCGTACATCTTCATCGCCCACGACCTGTCGGTGGTGCGCCACATCTCCGACCGGGTCGCGGTGATGTACCTGGGCAAGGTGGTCGAGCTCGGTAAGGACACCGAGATCTACGACAAGCCCGCCCATCCGTACACGCAGGCGCTGCTGTCGGCCGTGCCGGTCCCCGACCCCGAGGGCCGCGAGCAGCGCGAGCGGATCATCCTGCAGGGCGACCCGCCGTCGCCCGCCAACCCGCCGTCGGGCTGCCGCTTCCGCACCCGCTGCTGGAAGGCGCAGGAGATCTGCGCTGAGGAGGAGCCGCTGCTGCAGATCCGGCAGGGGACGGCGCACGAGAGCGCTTGCCACTTCGCCGAGACGCACGACGTGGTCCACGTCGGCTGATCACCTGCTGATCAGCGACGCCAAGGTCCTCTGCGGGAGCTTTCCGCGGAGGGCCTTGGCGGTTGTACGGCGGGCCGGGTCAGCGGGTGGCTATCACGGCCGAGCCGTGGCCGAACAGGCCCTGGTTGGCGGCCAGGCCGACCCTGGCGCCCTCGACCTGGCGCTCGCCCGCCCGGCCACGCAGCTGCCGGGTCAGCTCGCAGACCTGGGCGATGGCCTGGGCGGGGATGGCCTCGCCGAACGAGGCCAGGCCGCCCGACGGGTTCACCGGTACGCGCCCGCCGAGCGCGGTGTCGCCCGCCCGCAGCAGCTTGCCGGCCTCGCCGGGCGGGCAGAGTCCCACGTCCTCGATCCAGTCCAGTTCGAGGGCCGTGGACAGGTCGTACACCTCGGCGAACGAGACGTCGCCGGGCCCGACGCCGGCCTCCTCGTAGGCGGCGTGCGCGATGGCGGCCCTGAAGGGGCGTTCCGGAGGGGGTACGGCGGCGGAGGAGTCGGTCGCGAAGTTCGGCAGCTCCAGGACGGTGTTGGGGAACGTGGGGGTCACCGTCGAGACGGCGGCGATGCGCACGGGGTCGGCCACGCCCAGCCGGCGGGCGTACTCCGGCGAGGCCAGCACCAGCGCGGCGCCGCCGTCGGAGGTCGCGCAGATGTCCATGAGGCGCAGGGGGTCGGCCACCATGGGCGAGGCCAGGACCTCCTCGGCCGTGACGACCTTGCGGTAGCGGGCCATCGGGTTCAGCGAACCGGCCAGCGAGTTCTTGACCTTGACGGCGGCGAAGTCCTCGGTGGTCTCGCCGTACAGGGCCAGCCGCCTACGCGCATAGAGCCCGAAATATGCGGGATTAGTGGCACCGAGCAGCCGGAACCGCAGCCAGTCGGGGTCGTCCGGGCGGTCGCCGCCGACCGGCTTGAAGAAGCCCTTGGGCGTGGCGTCCGCGCCCACCACCAGCGCCACGTCGCACAGCCCCGCCATGATCCGCATGCGCGCGATGTCGATCGCCTGCGCCCCCGACGCGCACGCCGCGTAGCAGGAGGCGATGCGGGCGCCGGACCAGCCGAGGGCCTGGGCGTAGGTGGATCCGGCGACGAACCCCGGATAGCCGTTCCTGATCGTGTCGGCGCCCACCAGGAACTGGACGTCCGTCCAGGCGATCCCGGCGTCCCGTAGCGCCTCCCGGGCCGCCGCCACGCCGTACTCCGCGAACGGCCTGCCCTGCTTGCCCCACGGGTGCATGCCCGTGCCGAGAACCACGACGCTCACGACGCGCGCCCCCACATCCACACCAGGGGGCCGTCGGCAAGCGGGCCGTGGGTGAGCTCGACCTCCATGCCGACCTCCAGCTCGTCCACCGTCAGGTCCTTGACCTGCCCCAGCACCACGATGCCCGCGCCGGCCAGCTCCACCGCCGCCAGCGTCACGGGCGTGTACGGCTCGGCGGCCACGAACGGCTCGGGCGGCGGGTAGGCGGCGCTCGTGTACGACCAGATCCGGCCGCGTCTCGGCAGCCTGGTCTCCTCCATGGACTCCCCGTCGCAGCGTGGATTGCGGCAGAACCCACGCTGCGGCGGGAAGCAGACCGTGCCGCACGCCGCGCACCGGGTGCCGATCAGGTGGGTGCCGGCGTCCTCGATGACGAACCAGCCGTCGATCGCAAGGCTCATAGGGAGGAGTATCACACAAGCGCTTGCTAGGTTACATCCCTCCCGCGCCACCGGTGCCGGACGAGCACCCGCGCCGACATGGCCGCCGTCAGCAGCACCATGCCGAGCACCACCGGCAGCCGCGACGACGGTGGCTGGGACGCCGGCGGCCGGGAGACGGGGCCGTCGCCGAAGTAGCCGCCGGCCCCCACGCCGGCCCCGGCGGACGCGGCGGCGGGCCTTGCCAGGCGGTCGGCCGCGCGCAGGGCGAGCAGCGCGTTGGCCACCCCGTGCCCGTACGAGCGGTTGTAGCCGTCGGCGGGCCGCCGCCTGGTGCCCTGCTCGATGGCCGTCCGCACGTGGTACGGCGAAAGGTCGGGGTGCATCGCCTTGATCAGCGCGGCGATGCCCGCCACCATGGCCGCGGCCGAGCTCGTCCCGTCGCCCACCACGTACGAGTCGGCGCCGTCGGCGGTCACGATGCCGGTCCCCGGCGCGACCACCGAGAGGTAGTCCTGGCGGTTGGAGAAGGGCGCCACTTCCAGCCGCCTGTCGACCGCGCCCACAGCGATCACGCCGGGATAGGCGGCGGGGAAGTTCTTCTTGTTGGTCGTGTCGCCGTCGTTGCCGGACGAGGCCACCAGCACGGCGCCGCGGCTGATGGCGTACTGGACGGCCTCCTCCTCGGCGGCCGAGCCTTCCCAGGAGCCGCTGCCGCCGCCGAGCGACATGCTGATGACGTCGGCACCGTGGTCGACCGCGTAGCGGATGCCTCTGGCCAGGGCGTCGCGGCCGCCGGCGTGCTGCTTCTGGCGGAGCGGGTCGCCGTTCTCCAGCGTGACCCGGACGGACAGCACGCGGGCGGCGGGCGCGACCCCGATGACCCCGCTGTCCGCGTGACCTCCGCCCGCTGTCGCGCTCCCTGCCGGGCCGACTGCTGTGGGGTCGGTCGCTGTCCCGCTTGCCGCTGGGTCGCCCACTGCTGGAGAGCCTGCTCCGGGGCCGCCTACCGGAGGGGTTCCGGCTGCGGTCCTGCGTGTTGCGGGGATGCCTGCTGTCCCGCCGTCTGCTGTCCTGCGGTCTGCCGGCCCGTCTGCGGCCATCCCGCGATCTGCGGCCGTCCTGCGGTGTGCGGTCGGGCTGTCTGGTGTCCCGCCGTTCGCTGTCAGGCTGTTCGGCGTCGGGGCGCTGTGGTCGTGGCCGTGGCCGGCGATGAGGCTGGCCATGGCGGTGCCGTGGTGGCCCCACATGGCGGACTCTCCGGCGTCGCCGGTCAGGTCGGGGCCGGCGACCACCGCGCCGGCCAGGTCGGGGTGGTGGGCGTTCACGCCGGTGTCCAGCACGGCGACCAGCACGCCGGCGCCCTGGCTCAGCTTCCACGCCTCAGGCAGGCGCAGGGTGGCGAGCTGCCACTGGCCGGCCCGCGCCGCCGAGCCCACGTCATCGGAGGCGCTCGGTCCCGCCCCGGCCACCAGGACTCCCGCCGCCAGCGGCCCGGCCACCAGCAGGCCCACCGCCAGCGATCCGGCGATCGGTCTGATCATCTGGTCAGACTCCCGTACAGGGCCGTGGCCAGCCGGCGGGCGGTGTCGCCGAGGCGTCTGGCGACGAGCTCACCCGGCTGGTACGGCCGTCCGTCCGCGTACCCGGCGGCCGTCGCCACGACGTAGGCATTGTTCGACGAGATCAGCGCGCCGGTGACGTACTGGGACTCGCCGAACCGCTCGGCCGGCCCACCGGGAAAGGCCACTGGCCGCACGGTCGGCAGCCGCCCCGCGATGGCCCCGGACCGGTCACCCAGCCCATCACCCCGTCCGGTAGCCGACTCCACATCCGCCAAGCGCCCAGGGCCGGTCTCCGGCCCGATTCCCGGTAGGCGTCCGATCACCGCGTCCGGCAGATGGTCATGGCCGGTCGCTCGGGACGCGCCGGACGGACGGCCCGTGCCGGTCTCTGGCGTGCCGTCGGGCAGACGGCCCGTGCCAGTGCCTGGAGTGCTGTCGGGCAGACGGCCTGTGCCGGTCCCTGACAGTCCGCCGGGCGGGCGGCCGGTGGCGGTCGCTTGCGGCCCGTTCGGCAGACAGCCGGTGCCGGTTTCTGGCGACCTGGTCGGAGGGCCGCCCGCGAGTGTCAGCGGGAGGTCGTCCGTCAGGCGGTCCAGGGGCCGGAGGGCGTCAGGGCCGGTCAGTACGGCGATGCCGACCGTCGCCACGAACGTCTGCGTGCTGTCCGCGTACGTGGCGCGTAAGGCCGTGACGCACCCGCGCAGCAGCCGCGCGACCCCGGGCTGGAAGGCCACCCGGCACGGCGACTCCGGGGCGACGCCGGCCAGGACATAGGTCACGCGGGCCCCTGAGGGGCTGGTGCCGGGCACGGAGCTCGGGAACACCCTGGCCACCGGCCACGCGTGCCAGCGCTCCGGCACGGGTGGCTCCGACGACGGCAGGGCCGCGGACAGTAAAGAGAGCAGCACAACAGACAAAGGGAACACGTGCACCTCGCGGGCAGGGGAGGGGTCGCCCGATGCCCGTGCATTCTGACACGCGATCGACGGTCCATTCTGACGCTTCGGTAAACAGACCGATACGCGGTGTAATTTCCTTTTGGCGGCTTTCGTCGCAAGGGGAGGGCGCGGGCCCGGTCAGGGCGACGGCGAGAGCCGCACATGGGCGCCCGGTGGCAGGCCGAGGCGCTGGGCCGCGTCTCCCGAGTTCACGGCTATGGCGATCAGCCCGGCCGAGTCGGCGAAGGCCACCAGCTCCCCCGGCGGCACGGCCGCGAACGTCTCCCGATACGGCAGCGCCAGCTGCCGACGCCCCATCCAGACCCCGAGCGTGTCACCGATCCGTACGCCCAGTGCCGCCAGGTCGCCCGCCGCGATCGACAGCTGGGTGTTGCCATAGCGGTCGACCGAAACCACCTCACCCTCGACGCACCCCTCGCGGAGCTTCGAGGTCGGCTCCGGCAGCGAGACCAGCCGCGAGAGCGGAACCTCGGGTCCCAGCTCGGCCGGTTTGAGCCCGCCGCACAGCCGCCCGGCGACCGGCGAGAACACGTCCCGCCCGTGGAAGGTCGGCGAGACCGGATGCAGGAAGTAGTCGGCGTTGCTGATCTCGTAGGCCGCCTCCGCCCCGCCGCTGGCGTGCATGGCCCATGACAGGAGCCCGTTGTCGGGGCCGATGAACACCCGCCCGCCCGCCTCCACGGCGACTGCCCGCCTGGCTCCGCCCGCGCCGGGGTCGACCGCCCCGATGTGTACGCCCTTCGGGAGGTAGGGGATGGTCTGGGAGAGTATGGCGGCGCCGCGCCGTACATCGCCCGACGGGACCAGGTGGCACACGTCGATCACCCTGGCCTCGGGAGCGATCCCGGCTATCACTCCATGACAGGCGGCCACATAGCCATCTTCGAGCCCGTAGTCGGTGAGAAGTGTGATGACTGAGGTCACATTTGGTGACTGTACGTCTCTCAATCCGCCGTGAACACCCGCACTCCGCACATTACGATTGGCACGGGCCCGCGTGCCCAGGATGTGATCGTCGCGCGCCCTTCCGAGGAGGACACCATGGACACTGCACCGGTCAGCGGTGACAGTGACGCCCAGGAACCGTCCAGCCAACCCCTCTCCGAACGCGATCTCGAACTCCTCGCCTTCGAGCGCCACTGGTGGCGTTACGCGGGTGCGAAGGAGCAGGCCATCAAGGAGACCTTCGGGTTCTCCGCCACCCGCTACTACCAGCTCCTCGGCGAGCTGATCAACCGGCCGGAGGCGCTCCAGCAGGATCCGATGCTGGTCAAGCGGTTGCGCCGGCTGCGTTCCACGCGCCAGCGCGAGCGCGCCGCCAGACGGTTTGGCATGCGCCCCTGACCTGCTGGGTACGGCAGGCGCGTGAAGAACATCAGACAAACGGGATCACCCGGCATGGAAGCGATCCTGAAGGATCCGGCGGGAGCCGTGATCGGGCTCGACTTCGACGGCACCCTCGCGCCGATCGTGGCCGATCCCGCCGCCGCCAGGATCCATCCGGAAGCGCCGCGCGTACTCGCCGAGCTGGGCAGGCACGTCAAAGCGGTGGCGATCGTGACCGGCCGGCCGGTGGCCACGGCTCTGCGACTCGGGACCGGCCTGACCGACGCGCCCGGCTCGGCCGACGCTCCTGGCTCGACTGACGCGCCCGGCTCGACTGACGCGCCGGGCCTGGCCGACGTGCCCGGCCTGGTGGTGCTGGGGCATTACGGGTTCGAGCGCTGGGAGGACGGCCGGGTCTCGGCGCCGCCGCCCCCGCCCGGCGTGCTGGAGGCCGAGGCCGAGCTGCAACTGCTGCTTGTCTCCCTCGGCGTGAAAGGCGTGGCGATCGAGGACAAGGGCCGGGCGGTCGCCGTGCACACCCGGCGCAGCGCCGACCCCGAGGGCACGCTGGAGGCCCTGCGCGAGCCGCTGGCCGCGCTGGCGAAGAAGCACGGGCTGGTCGTCGAGCCCGGCCGCCTGGTGCTCGAACTGCGGCCGCCGGGCATGGACAAGGGGCACGCGCTCGGCCTGTTCCTGGCGGAGCGGGCGGCCAGGTCGGTCATGTTCGTCGGCGACGACCTGGGCGATCTGGCGGCCTTCGACGCGGTCAGGAACTCAGGGTTGCCGGGGGTGAACGTGTGCAGCGGCTCGGCCGAGGTGACCGCGCTGGCCGAGCGGGCCGACATCGTGGTGGACGGTCCCGACGGCGTGGTGGCCCTGCTGCGGGAGCTCGCGTCGGCTTTCAAGGGGCACTGACACGTCGGCTTTCAAGAGGCACCGAACCGCGCTGACCCGCCTACAAGTAAGCAACCCGTCTACGAGTAGGCAACCCGCCTGCAAGCGCGCGCCGATACGGTCGCGGGATGTCGAAGAGATACCTCGCCGTGGCGGGCCTGTCCGTGGCCGCCGCCCTCCTCGTCCCGGCCGCCCCTGCCTTAGCGAGCACCGCGAGCCATCCGCTCAAGCTGCGTCATGGGCTGACGCTGTCCCTTCCGAGCTCATGGAAGGTGTACGGCAAGGGCGACTGGATCCATGTCGTCACCGGCAAGTGCGCCAAGCCGAAGGGGGAGTACTTCACGCCGGAGTGCCGCGGGTTCTGGGTGCTCGGGCCCGCGGCCATCAAGGTGGGTCACGAGCTCAATCCGTACACGCCCGACCGGCCCTTCTACTCGGCGACCGACGTGGAGCCCTGCCCGCTCAACCGCAAGTGGGGCCAGACGCTCAACGGCGCGGCGGCCAAGGGGCTGCGCCAGGTCGGGCCCGGCCACAAGGCGTACTACCGCGCGTGGAAGGGCACCTGCGTCACCGGGACGGGCAAGAAGCGGGCAAGCTTCGTCCAGCGGGAGTGGTATCTGCCCAAGAGCGGCCTGCTCGTCGTCGACTCATGGAACACCCCCGGCCTGCCCGGCGTACTCAAGCACGCGACCTGGCGATGAGCATCCCTGGCGGGCTCAGGCGCGCGGCCTGGCGATGAGCACCCCGCCGGCGGCCAGGCCGATGAGGACGGGGACCAGCAGGAACGCGTTCCAGGTGCCGAAGCCGTCGGCGAGCGCGCCGAGCGCGAGCGGGCCGATGGCCATCGCGGATCCGGCCCAGATCGGAGCCGCCGCGCCGGCCCGGTCGGGCCGGTCGCCCGCGTGCGTGATCAGCGCGGCCAGCGCGAGCGGGAAGTGCAGGGAGGCGCCGAGCCCGCTGAGCGCGAGACCCGCGTAGGACAGGGCGGGCCAGGTGCTCGACCAGAAGAGCAGCCAGCCCATCGCGGTGATCGCCAGCGCGCCCAGGAAGAGCCGCGCGGGCGCCAGCCGTAAGGCCAGGTACGCGCCGGCGAACCGGCCGGCCGCCAGCCCGGCCAGGAACGCGGTCAGCCCGGTGGCCGCGGCGGCCGCGCTCAGGCCGGTGCGCGAGGCGAACAGCTCGGCGGCCCACAAGTTGAACGAGAACTCCAGCGCCACGCAGCAGCACAGCACGCCGCCCGCCAGGTGGAAGCGCCACCCGGGCGGCGCCGGCCGCTCGCCGGTGGGCGAGGCCGCCACGGTCGTGGCCGGGGGCCAGACCCGCCCCATCGTCAGGACCAGCAGCGCGGTGAGCGCGGGGGTGAGGAGCAGCGCGGCCCGCCAGCCGAGCGCGGTCTGCGCGATCGCGCTGAGCAGGAAGGTCGCCGCCACGCCCACCACGACGCCGACGGCGTTCGCCTCGCTCAGCGCGGCCGAGCCGGCGGCCCCGTGGTGCTCGCTGAGGGCGGCCATGGCGCTGTAGAGGGCGATCGAGCCGAAACCGCCGGCCACGCCATAGCCGAGCAGCGTCAAGGGCAGCGCGGAGAACAGGACCACCAGGAGCACGCCCGCGTTCATCCCGGCCAGGCCGATCCAGGTAGTGACCCGCCTGCTGTAGCGCCTGGTGAGGAGCGGGAGGGAGAGGCCGGCCAGGATCGTGCCCACGGCCATCGCGGTGCCGTGCAGGCCGGCGACCGTGCCGGAGGTGCGCTGCTGGAGACGGAGGAGCGGCAGGGCCGCGCTCAGGCCGTAGATGAACGTGGCGAACGTACCGAGGATCAGGTAGATCAGCCAGGTCGGCCGGTCCCTGGTCAGCCGGGTGCTCTCTGAGATCGCCGACATGCTAGGCCAGCGCGTCCAGCTGGGCGGCGAACCACTTCTGCGGCGGGAGCGCGGTGGCCGCCGCCTCCAGCCGCTCGCGGCGGCTCATGCGCTCCTCCTCGGGCATGACCAGCGCGTCGTGCAGCGCGACGGCCGTGCCGCTCACGTCGTAGGGGTTGACCATGAGCGCGTGCGGGCCCAGCTCGGCCGCCGCGCCCGCCTCGCGCGACAGCACCAGGGCGGCCCGCGACGACAGGATCGGGCCCTCCTTGGCCACCAGGTTCATGCCGTCGCGGATCGGGTTGACCAGCAGCACGTCGGCCAGCCGGTAGGCGGCCAGTGAGCGCGGGTAGTCGTCGTTGACGTTGAGTATCAGCGGGTCCCAGTCCTCGGTGCCGAACTCGTCCTCGATCTCCTGCGCGCAGCGCTGCACCGAGGCGGTGTATTCGCGGTATTCGGGCAGGTCGTGCCGGCTGGGGTAGGCGAACGCCAGGTGCACCACCCGGCCGTGCCACTCCGGATGCGCCGCCAGGAACTCCCGGTAGGCCACCAGCCCGCGGACGATGTTCTTGGACAGCTCGGTGCGGTCGATGCGGACGATCAGCCGGCGGTCGCCGACCTGCTCCCTGATCGCGGCGATGTTGGACTCGACGTCGGGCTCGTGGGCCCGGGCCCACAGCGCCTCGCCGTCGACGCCGAGGCCGTGCACGCCGATGCGGGTGGTCCTGCCCTCGTGGGTGACCGTACGGCCGGCCCGGTCGACCTCCGCGCCGAGCAGGGCGCGGCAGCAGTCCATGAACGCCCCCGCCCAGCGTTCGGTGAGGAAGCCGGCATGGTCGGCGCCCAGGATGCCTTCGAGCACCTCGCGCGCGACGTCGTCGGGCAGCAGCGAGAAGTATTCGGGGGGCGCCCACGGCGTGTGGCTGAAGTGCGCGATGCGCAGGTCGGGCCGCTCGGCGCGGAGCATCGCCGGGGTCAGGGTGAGGTGGTAGTCCTGGACCATTACGCGGGCCTCGTGCCCGGCCTCCTCGGCCAGCGCCAGCGCGAACGCGCCGTTGTAGTCGCGGTAGGACTCCCACTCGCGCTCGAACCTGGTGCCGAACAGCGGCGCGTTGGGAATGTCGTAGAGCAGGTGGTTGACGAACCACAGTGTGGAGTTGGCCACGGCGTTGTAGGCGCGGTGGAAGGTGGCCGGCGGGATGTCGAGCATCCGCAGCGCGCCGGTGTCGTAGCCGGCGTGGTCGAGCCGGCCGCCGGGCGCCTGGCGTACGGCACCGCGGTCACCGTCGGACAAAGCAGCGCAGACCCACAGCACGCCGTCGTCCTTCAGGACTCCGGAGAGCCCGGACACCAGACCGCCACCGCCGCGCTTCATGGTCAGCACACCGTCGTCGGAGACGGTGAACGAGACGGGTCCTCTGTTAGAGGCGACCAGGACGCTGTTCATTAAAGCTCCCTCCGACCATAGGATCCCAGCTATGGCGCTTGATGACCTAACCGAGGAACTGGCCCGCTCCGCCGCTGCCGGAGATCATCGCGCACTGGGTGAGCTCCTGAAGCGGATCGAACCCGACGTGCTGCGCCATTGCGCCCGCATCCTGCCCTATCACCAGGATGCGGAAGAGGCTTCCCAGGACACCCTGCTGGCCGTGGCGCGCAACATCGGGCGCTTCGAGGGGCGGGCCAGGTTCAGCACCTGGCTGCACATCGTGACGGCCAACTGCGCCCGTACGACCTACCGCACGCTGAAGCGCCGCTCGGCCGAGCAGACCTCCGACGAGCTGCCCATGCAGAAGCCCGACGCGCGGCGGGTCAGCGTGATCGCCGGGTCGCGGCTCGACCTGCTCGACGCGATGGAGTCGCTGGAGGCCAGCAAGCCCGACCTGGCCCAGGCCCTCGTGCTGCGCGACATCGTGCAGCTCGACTACAACGAGGTCGCCGAGCAGCTCGGCATCCCGCTCGGCACCGCGAAGTCGCGCATCCACCAAGCGCGCAAGTACGTTCAGGGCGTGCTGGGCGAGGACTACCGCTGAGACGCCACGTCTCGCTTCGTGAGACGGTTGGTGGCTTGACGCGCCTGGCCAGGTAGAGTCAGGCCAAACAACTGAATATTGCTCATCCAGAGGGGTGGAGGGACCGGCCCTGCGAAGCCCCGGCAACCCTCCCGGATTCAGACTCGCGACAGGGCGAGGCCGACCGGGACAGGTGCCAATTCCGGTCTGCGGTCAAGGTGGCCGCAGGCGAAGATGAGGGAAGGCCTCGCTTCATGTCGCACGACTTCGGACCCGCTGTCGCTCTCTCCTGCCGCGAGTGCGGCACCCGTTACGAACTCGGTCCCAGCTTCGCCTGCCTGGAGTGTTTCGGGCCGCTCGAAGCGGCCTACTCCTTCGGTGACGTCACCCGGAAGGACATCGAGTCCGGCCCCGCCAACATCTGGCGCTACCGCTCGCTGCTCCCCGTGCCCGTCGACGTCGCCACCAAGCCGAACATGAACCCTGGCTGGACCAAGCTCGTCAAGGCCGGCAACCTCGGCCGCGCGCTGGGCATCAAGTCCCTGTACGTCAAGGACGACTCGGGCAATCCCACCCACTCCTTCAAGGACCGGGTGGTGGCCATCGCCGTCGAGGCGGCGCGTAACTTCGGCTTCCACACCCTTTCCTGCTCCTCCACCGGCAACCTCGCGGGCGCGGTCACGGCCGCCGCCGCCAGGGCCGGGCTCGACGCCTGCGTGTTCATCCCCGCCGGGCTGGAGCAGGCCAAGATCGCCATGGCCCGGGTGTTCGGCGGCAAGCTGGTCGCGATCGACGGCTCCTACGACGAGGTCAACCGGTTCTGCTCCGAGCTCATCGGCGACCCGCTGGGCGACAAGTGGGGCTTCGTCAACGTCAACCTGCGGCCCTACTACGCCGAGGGCTCCAAGACGCTCGCCTACGAGATCGCCGAGCAGCTCGGCTGGCGGCTGCCCGAGCAGATCATCATCCCGGTGGCCTCCGGCTCCCAGCTCACCAAGATCGACAAGGGCTTCAAGGAGCTGGTCGCGCTCGGCCTGGTCGAGGACCGGCCCTACAAGATCTTCGCCGCGCAGGCCAAGGGCTGCTCTCCCGTGTCGACCGCGTACAAGGCCGGCCATGACGTGGTCCAGCCGGTCAAGCCGGACACCATCGCCAAGTCGCTGGCCATCGGCAACCCCGCGGACGGCCCGTACGTGCTCGATATCGCCCGCCGCACCGGCGGGGCGGTGGAGGACGTCACGGACCCCGAGATCGTCGCCGCCATCAAGCTGCTGGCCTCTACGGAGGGCATCTTCGCCGAGACGGCCGGCGGCGTCACCGTGGGAGTGCTGAAGAAGCTCGTCGAGACCGGGCAGCTCGACCCGGAGGCGGAGACCGTGGTGCTCAACACCGGCGACGGCCTCAAGACGCTCGACGCCGTCGCCGACGACGCCCAGCCCACGGCAGTGATCCGGCCCTCGCTCGACGCGTTCCGCGCGGCTGTCTGACAACCAGGAAAGGCAAGTTAATCATGAGCGTTTCTGTGCGGATTCCCACCATTCTGCGCACCTACACCGGTGGTAACGCGGAAGTGAGTGGGGAGGGCGCGACTCTCCGTGACGTGCTGGCGAAGCTCGACTCCGACTACCCCGGGATCGGCGCGAGAATTCTGGATGAATCGGGCAAGATTCGTCGTTTTGTCAACGTTTATGTTGGCGAAGAGGATGTCCGTTTTGTCGACGGACTTGACACGGCCGCCCCCGAAGGCGTGCAGATCTCCATCATCCCGGCGGTCGCCGGAGGGTAGTCACTCGCTCACTTCAGAAGGCGCTCCCATCTGGGGCGCCTTCTGTTTTTTCCGACAATTCAAGGTTGAACGACTCACTCGCCGATGAAATGCGTAATTTGTTGATTGACTCTGTTGCCAAACGCTGTGCCACAGGTATGGTCGAGGGCGATCGTCTGGTGATTTCTCCATATGTCAGGCGATTGTGGGTCTCGCGTAGGAATGGGCGGGATCTAAGAGCCCAGTAAGAGGAGTCGGAAGTGGCGCAGGGCACCGTCAAGTGGTTCAACGCGGACAAGGGCTACGGCTTCATCGCGGTAGACGGTGGCAAGGATGTATTTGTCCATTACTCAGCGATCATGATGGATGGCTATCGCTCGCTCGAACAAGGCCAGCGCGTCGAGTTCGAGATCACGCAGGGGCAGAAGGGCCCCCAAGCGGAGTCTGTGCGAGCGGTCTGAACTCACGAAGCTGGTATGTACCGGCAGGTCGCACGGCAGCGCAGTCCGGGCGAAACCGCCACTCATCCTTCGTCGACTCGGCTACGGCGGGTCCGGACGGGCCCGCCGTACTGACTGACCTGGGCATGCGGGTGTCTCAGCTTGCACTCGGCAGGGTAGAGTGCTAAACAGTTCGTTGGCACTCTCTGTTCGAGAGTGCCAACACTGGATCGGGACGATGGGGTCTGCCGAACGGAGATGCAGACCCATGCCGTCGCGGGCGTCGGCTCGGTCCATTGAAGCCACCCTGCATCTGGGAGGTCTAGCCTTATGGCAGCCAAGATGATCGCGTTTGACGAGGACGCCCGGCGCGGTCTCGAGCGCGGCATGAACCAGCTAGCTGACGCGGTCAAGGTGACCTTGGGTCCCAAGGGCCGCAACGTCGTGCTGGAGAAGAAGTGGGGCGCTCCCACGATCACCAACGATGGTGTGTCCATCGCCAAGGAGATCGAGCTCGAGGACCCGTGGG
>NZ_JAIWNB010000005.1 GCF_020215705.1 Nonomuraea aurantiaca
TCTCCATCAACGGCCCCAGTTACCGACTCAAGAACCGGCTCAGAAACATCGAACAAGCCACTGAGGTCGCCTGAGCTGGTGCACACATCTCCGTACTTGGTGGAGCACCCAAAGAAGTACGCGGACACCTGCAGATGGTCGACGACGAAGCGCAAGCAAAGCCAAAGTACGTGGGCGGCCGGAAGGCCGCGCGGATCAAGTCGGGCATCCTCCAGATCTCGCTGTGGGGCATCTCGCACCCGACCTTTGGCCTGCCCAAGCGCAAGCGCCGCCTGGCCGCCGCGCCGGATGCGTCCGCCGAGAAGGCGCTCGCGTAACCGCCTCACGTGGTCCGCGTGGACAGCACCGCCACTGATCGCTTCGACACCACCAGCCCATAGGCCAGTGAGGCCGGGCCGAAACCGGCTGGCCTCACTGGCATGGCTGACCAAGGCCATCACGAACCTGTGCCTCGACCGGCTCCGCTAGCGCTACTACGAGGGGCAACACCGTGTGGCGGCGCAGCTCGACCAGGGGGTGCGGCAGACCGTCGTGCAACGGTGGGAGCCGTTCGACCCCGCCACCGGGCCTGCCGATCCGGTAGTAGCGATCCGGCAGTACACGGCGGGGCTGACAGGGCTGAGCGGTGCCAGCCTTGGCCCAACCCCGTGCGTCACGGGGCGCTGGGCCGCCCGAGCGGAACGCCGTCCAGTTCCAGGTGGCGACTCATGTCGAGCTCGAAGCGGCCATACAGGTTCAGATGGGACCAGAACAGGGCCGGCCGCGGCCACGCCGTCGGCCACCCGCTTGATCCCGACGTTCGTCCCCAGCCCGTACAGGCAGAGCAACAGCCGTCTCTGCAGCACCGCCGGGTCGATGACGATCCGCGAGGCCACCGAGGTGAAAGCGTCGGTGTAGTCGGTGACGTGGGCCACGTCCTTGAGCACGTCCAGCAGGTCGATCACGCCCCACCGGCGGGATATCTCCGCCTTACGCGCCTTCAGGCCCGTCGGCTCCTCCTGCTTGCCCAGCGGCGGGACACTGATCCACGGCTCACCCTTCTTCCGCGTGATCTTCACGCCCCCGGTGGTGCCTTTGCGCATCGCCACCAGAACGCACAGCTCGTACGGGATGCGCTCGATACGACCTTCTCGGCCCGCACGCTGATCTTGTGCACGAGCTGGATCAGCAGCTCCACCAGGCCGTCGATCATCTCGGCCTTGCGCACCCAGCACAGCGCCGCCAGCAAGGTCAGCCGGATCGGCTCAGGCGCGGCGGCGAAATCGGACGGGTACATGCGCATCGCCCGCGCCCGCCACACCTCCACCACCTTCTCCGACACCCCCTCGAACAGGCCCTCCGGTAACCCGATGGCCTTGACCCGCTCCAGCTTGACGATCTCGGCCAGCAGCGTCTCCAACTGCAGCGGACCCGGGTCCTCCTTCAGCTCCTGCAGAAAGCTGCGCGCTCCGGCGCCCCCGGCCTCGCCCTCTCCCTCCGGGTCGGGGTCGGGAACCGCGATCAAATCCTCCAGGGCGACCACCGCCGAGACCGGCAACCGCCGCCTCATGGTGGCAGTGAACTCCCGCTCGAACAACGCCTCGGCCGCGCCGGCCAGCCGCTCGATCTGCTTGGGCGTGGGAGGCTCGGTACGTTCCTCCCGGCAGCGGGCCAGCAGCGCGGCGCGCAGCCGCTCCCGCGAGGTCTCCACCGGGCAGATCTTGTCGGCCAGCCAGAACGTCAGCTTGTCCTCATCGGCGACCGTCGGCTCGCGAAAGCCGTGGAACCGGCGGATCTGCGCCCGGTGATACTCGATCGTGCTGCCCGACCAGCGGTACTCGGCGAACAGCGCCGCATCGACCTTCACCTGCCCCGCCACGTAGTCCACGCGGTCTTCGGCACGTCCTCCCGGCGCGGAAAGCGGCCCTCCAGCTCGAAGAAATGTGGCGATGTGGTACGTGCGAGGGGGTCGGGCTGCTTCGGCAGCCGAGCTGCGGCTTCGGGGGAGCTCCGCGATGGAGCTGCTCTGGGAAGCGGCGTGGGGAAAGATGGGTGGAGCGGTGGTTAATTTAGACGAAACGCGTCTGCAATAAGTAGGCTAGGACGTCACACCAGCGGTGTCAATGGCAGCGGCCGCCTACGCGCCGGTGGGCCAGTACTCGTCCTTCAGTAACCGCTTGTACAGCTTGCCCGTCGGGTGGCGCGGGAGCTCCACGCGGAAGTCCACCGACTTGGGACACTTGTAGTGGGCCAGTCGCGCCCGGCAGTACTCGATCAGCTCCGCCTCCAGCCCCGGCCCGGCCTCGGTCATCGACACCGGCTGCACCACAGCCTTGACCTGCTCGCCCATCTCCTCGTCCGGCACTCCGAAGACGGCCACGTCGGCGACCTTCGGGTGCAGGCACAGGATGTTCTCCGCCTCCTGCGGGTAGATGTTCACGCCGCCCGAGATGATCATGTACGAGCGGCGGTCCGTGAGGTAGAGGAAGCCGTCGGCGTCCAGGTAGCCGATGTCGCCGAGCGTGGTCCAGCCCCTCCCCTGCGGGTCCTGGACGGAGCGGGTCTTGTCGGGGTCGCCGTGGTATTCGAAGCGGGTGGAGCTGTCGAAGTAGATCGTGCCGTGTTCGCCGGCCGGCAGTTCGTTGCCGTCCTCGTCGCAGACGCGCACGGTGCCGAGCAGCGAGCGGCCGACGGTGCCCGGGTGCTCCAGCCAGTCCTGCGAGCCGGTGTAGAGGAAGCCGTTGCCCTCGGTGCCCGCGTAGTACTCGTGGATGATCGGGCCCCACCAGGCGATCATCTGCTCCTTGACGGGGACGGGGCAGGGGGCGGCGGCGTGGATGGCGCACTGCAGGGATGACAGGTCGTACTTTTTCCGGATCTCGGCGGGGAGTTTGAGCATCTTGATGAACATGGTCGGGACGAGCTGCGAATGCGTCACCCCGTACTTCTCGACCAGCTCCAGATAGCGTTCGGGATCGAAGCGCTCCATCACCACAATCGTCGCGCCGAGCCGCTGGAAGCTCAGGCAGTAGCGCAGCGGCGCCGCGTGATAGAGCGGCGCGGGCGACAGATAGACGCTGTCGGCCGTCGGCGCGAACAGGCCCTGGATGAGCTGGAGCAGCATGTTCGGCTCCGTCAGCGGCGTACGCGGCAGGGCGGGCTTGACGCCCTTGGGCCTGCCGGTGGTGCCGGAGGAGTAGAGCATGTCGGAGCCCTGGCACTCGTCGGCGATCGGCGTGGCCGGCTGACCCGCCACCGCCTCCTCGTAGGAGGCGTAGCCCTCGGCGGCGCCGTCCAGCATGAGGCGCAGCTCGACGCCGGGCGTCACGTCGGTGATCGAGGTGGCGACCTCCGCCAGGCTCGCGTCCGAGATGAACACCCGGGCGCCGCAGTTGTTCACGATGTACGCGAGCTCGTCGGTGCCCAGCCGGGAGCTGATCGCCGTGTAGTACAGGCCCGACCGCTGCGCCGCCCAGGCGATGGCCAGGAAGAGCGGATGGTTGGGGAGCATGAAGGCGACGTGGTCACCCGGCCGCAGCCCGGCGGCGCGGAACAGGTGGGCCAGTCGGTTCGACTCCTCGTCCAGCTGCCGGTAGGTGACGACCCGGCCGGAGCCGGCCATGATCACAGCGGGCTTGTCGGGGGTGACGGCTGCGATCGCTCCCGGGTACATGACCGAACACTATTCGGGAACGTGCCCACAATGCCAGCGATCCCCACAAGTACGGCGAAGCCGCGATCTCAGCGTCGAGATCGCGGCTCCGCGTTCTGCTCAGGCGGCGTGATACACGTCCTGCCACCCGGAGTGGAACCCTGTCGGTCCGTGCCGGTCGCCCCTGCTCACGTCCACATAGATGTGGGCCGCGTCCTTACCCGAGAAGGAGAAGTCCTCGGGGTGCTTGCCGCAGGTGGAGAAGGACTTGAATGACGCGTGACCGTCGCTGTCGATGACCTTGAAGGTCTCCCACGCGCACTTGTTGTGGCCCCACCATTTGTAGGTGGTGAGAGTGCTGTCGACGGTGAAGAAGTAGCTGAACCGCCACTCCCACACGCGCTTCTTGATCTTCTTGACGACGAACTCGCAGTGCTTCTTGTGGGTCTTCTTGTCGAAGGTGCACACCTTCGTCTTGACGAAGAACGTCTTCCAGTGCCAGAACTTGAACCGCTTCTTGTCCACGCTCACGTGACCGTCCGCCTTGGCCTTGTGATCGCTAGAGAAGTAGGGTCCCCAGCTCGCGTCGTAGAAGCTCGACGCGGTCGTGGCTGGAGTGGCGGTGGTGACGGTGGTGGCAGTGGCCGCTGCCGGTGCGCCGACAGCCACCACGGTGGTGGCTGCGACGCCGATGAGGATTCGCGAAACGAATCGCACTTTGGGGCCTCCTCGGGAGAGGTATTGCTGACCCAGCCTTGGTACGTCTGACCGATTGCCCCGCACTTTCAACCGACTTAACACCACAGGTGACGGGATAAGACGCTTTTCCCGATCTTTCCGGATCTTTCGGGATTTATCGGTTATTATCCGGCGGCGATCACGGCACCGGCGTACTTCTGCTTGATGAAGTCCTTGACCTTCGGGTCCTGAAGGAGCTTGCCCAAGGTCACGATATTCGCGTCCTTTTCATGCCCGGCAGCCACGACCAGCCCATTGGCGTACGAGTTCCCCTCGGCCTTCTCCAGCACCAGGGCTTGCGAAGCGGGCTTGAGGCCGGCCTCGATGGCGTAGTTGCCGTTGATGACCGCGGCGTCGACGTCGTCGAGCGAGCGGGGCAGCTGCGCGGCCTCCAGCGGCTTGAACACCAGCTTCTTCGGGTTGTCGGTCACGTCACGCTCGGTCGCCGCGGTGCCGGCGCCGTCCTTGAGCTTGACCACGCCGTTGTCGGCGAGCAGCTTGAGCGCGCGGCCCAGGTTCGTGGCGTCGTTGGGCACGGCCACGGTGCCGCCCTGCGGCAGGGCCGCGAGCGCGGTCACCTTCTTGGAGTACAGCCCCAGCGGCTCCAGGTGCACCGGCGTGACGAAGCTCAGCTTGGTGCCCTTGGAGGCGTTGAAGTCGTCCAGGTAGGGCTTGTGCTGGAAGAAGTTCGCATCCAGCTGGCCCTCACTGAGCTGTACGTTCGGCTGCACGTAGTCTGTGAACTCCACGATGTCCAGCTTCAGCCCGGCAGCCGGGGCCAGGTTCTGCTTCACGAAGTTCAGGATCTCCGCGTGCGGGACCGGGCTGGCGCCCACCTTCAGCACGGTGTCAGCCGACTCGGCGGTCTTGCCGGTGGCTCCCTGTGACGTTCCGCATGCGGCGAGCGACAGGGCCAGGGCAATAGCGCCCACAATGTTCCGAAATTTCATTATTTTTCCTTACTTATGCGATAGCCGACGGGCGACCAGGTCGCCCAGGCTCTGGATCAGCTGCACCAGCACGACGAGCAGCACGACAGTGACGATCATGAGCAGGGTCTCGAACCGCTGGTACCCGTACCTGACGGCGAGGTCCCCCAGCCCGCCGCCGCCGATGGTCCCGGCCATGGCCGAGTAGCCGATGAGCGCGACGACGGTGACGGTCACCGCGGCGACGAGGCCGGGCAGCGCCTCGGGCAGCAGCACCTTCCGCACGATCGTCGTACGACCGGCGCCCATGGCCTGGGCCGCCTGCACCACGTCGGCGCCCACCTCGCGCAGCGCCGTCTCCACCAGCCTGGCGAAGAACGGCACCGCCCCCACGGTGAGCGGCACGACCACGGCCGCGGTCCCGATGGTGGTGCCCACGACGAGCCGGGTGAAGGGGATGATGGCGATCATCAGCACGATGAACGGCAGCGACCGCCCCACGTTCACCACGACGCCCAGCACCGACTTCAACGCCGGCGCCGGCCGCAGCCCCCCTCGATCGAACACCACGAGCGCCACTCCCAGCGGCAGCCCGAACAGCACGGTGAAGAGGGTCGACCAGCCGACCATCTGCGCGGTCTGCCCGGCCGCCTCCCAGAGCAGCGGCCCCATCTCATCCCAGGTCATACCGGCTCCTCCGTGCTGTGCCGTACAAGAATGGTCATGACACCAGCACCCCCCGCGAGCGCAGGAAGTCCAGCGCGCCCGCCTCCTCGCCCCCCGAGAAGGACACCCGCAGGCGCCCCACGGCGCCACCCGCGAGGTCCTCGATCGAGCCGCCCAGGATGTTCACGTCCACGTCGAACTTGCGCACCACCTCCGACACCACCGCCTGCCGCGGGTCGCCGGTGAAGGTGAGCGTGACCGAGCCCGCGGGCGCCGGCTCGGGCAGCGGGAAGATCTCGCGCGTCAGCCGCGATCCCGGCGTCCTGATCAGGTCGGCGATCGTGCCCGACTCCTCCACGCGGCCGTCCGCCATGATGGCGACCGAGTCGCAGACGCTCTTGACGACGTTCATCTCGTGGGTGATCAGCAGGATCGTCAGGCCGAGCTCGGTGTTGAGCCGCTTGAGCAGGGCCAGGATCGACTGCGTGGTGGCCGGGTCGAGCGCCGAGGTGGCCTCGTCCGACAGCAGGACCGATGGGTTGCCCGCGAGCGCCCTGGCGATGCCGACACGCTGCTTCTGCCCGCCCGAGAGCCGGCTCGGGCGGTCGCCGCCCCGGCCGCCGAGGCCGACCAGGTCGAGGAGCTCGGCGACGCGGCGCTCCCGCTCGGCCCTGGGCACGCCCATGACCTCCAGCGGGAAGGCGACGTTCCCGGCGACCGTGCGTGAGGAGAGCAGCGCGAAGTGCTGGTGGATCATGCCGATGCGCTGCCTGGCGCGGTTGAGCTCGCCGCTGCGCAGCGCGGTCAGGTCCTGCCCGGCGACAGTGACGGTGCCCGCGGTGGGGCGTTCGAGCAGGTTGACGCAGCGCAGGAGGGTGCTCTTGCCCGCGCCGCTCTGACCGAGCACGCCGTAGATCTCGCCTTCGCGTACGCGCAGGTCGACGCCATCGAGAGCGACGGTGTTCCCGTACACCTTGCGCAGGCCGGACGCCTGTATCACGAAAAATCCCCACCACTAAGAGCGGCGGCACGCCGCCGGAATCGACATCGACATCGTTGGAGGGCCCGCAGGCGGGCGGTCTAACGGGTGCCGGGGTGGAAGGGCAGGTGGCTCAACCTGCGCAGCACGAAACTGGGAGTAAGCATTATGGGTGACCTTCGAGGAGGGACGGCTGGTTAGCGGACCTGGAAGCCCATAGCGGACATTCGCCCCATACAGCAACATCCGGCGCCGACGCGGGCGCTCTGGTCTGTCACGTATGCCTCGTTCACGCCACTGTTAACGGCCTGACGGCTTCCCGCTATTCCCTACTTCTTCGGTGACCTGCGTCACGACGCTCCAGCTGTGCGCCGGGACGACGGCCGGATCCGTCACACCGTGCCGCGGCTCGGCCGGGTCGGCACGGCCGATCGGGAAGTGGTGCGGCTGGTCGCCGAGGTTCAGCAGCGTGACGATCTCCGTCCCGTCGCCGCCGCCGTCGCGGGGGCGGGAGCGGAGGGCCACGGCCGTGTTGGTCAGGTGCTCGGCGGTGGTACGGGCTCTGACCAGCCACGGGTGGCGCCTGCGCAGGCCGATGAGCCGCTGGTGCAGCCGGTAGACCTCCATCCCGTCCGGGGCGAGGCCACCGGGCGCCGCGGGGAACTCCGGCCTGATCGCGTCGTCCCCACCCACCCGCTCCTCCTTCAACCCACGGAACGCCTGCTCATCGCCGTAATAGACGCTCGGCAGGCCGCCGACCGTGAAGAGCACGGCCAGGGCGTGGCCGAGGTGGAGGGGGTTCTCGAGCCGGGTGGCGAGCCTGGTGACGTCGTGGTTCCCGACGAAGGTGAGGGGGACGAAGGTGTCCAGCAACCCGTCGTGGCGGTCGAGGGCCCAGGCCAGCTCGAAGAGGTTCCGGTCGTTGAGCGAGCTCCAGATGGCCTTCCACAGCTCGTACTGGGTGACGGAGTCGAGCCCCGACTCGGCGACATATCCGGCATAGTCGCCGTGGATCACCTCGCCGCCGAACCATGCCTCCGGGTGCCGCGCCCGCACCCCGGGCAGGACCTCCCGCCAGAACGACGCCGGCACGGCATAGGCCGCGTCGAGCCGCCAGCCCGCCGCGCCGCGGTCGAGCCAGTGGTTCAGTACGGCGGCGACGTGGGCTCGCACGGCCGGTTCCACGTGGTCGAGCGCGACGAGCCCCGGATGCCCCTCGAACACCTCATAGCCGTCGGCCCCCTTCCTGAACCATCGCTCGTCCGCCTGGAACGACCGGCCGACGTGGTTGAACACGCCGTCGAGAATGATCCGGAGCCCGCGCCGCCGCGCCTCGGCGACAAGGGAGTCGAAGTCGGCGTCGTCGCCGAGACGGGGGTCGATCCTGAAGTGGTCGACGGTGTCATATCCGTGGGTCTCAGCGGCGAAGATCGGCCCGAGCTGCAGCCCCGAACAGCCCAGCTCCACGACATAGTCCAGCCACGCCTCGAGGTGGCGCAGCCGGTGCCGCACCTCCGCCTGGGCGGTGGCCGGCGCTCCGGTGAAGCCGAGCGGGTAGACCTGCCACCAGATCGCATGGTCAGTCCACGATGGCACGAACGCTCCTCTCTCGGCGTACTGTCCAGGGTAGATAGCCGATCCCCAGAGCCAGCACGCAACCTATGGCCGTGTCCGCCAGCCGGTACCCGATCGTGGCAGGCGCCACTCTTCCGCCGCCCTCCATGAGCAGCAGGACGAGCGGCGTCATGACGGTCGCGTACAGGGTGTACTGGCGGTCCTTGAGCACCGGCCTGACCGCGGCCAGTCCTGAGACGAGCAGCACGAACAGCCACGACGGCGGCACCCACAGCAGCACGGCGGACCCGGCCAGCACTCCGGCGGCGGTGCCGGCGGCCCGCTCGATCGCGCGCCGCAGCGCGCCCTCCAGCCGCCGCCTGACCACGATCACGACGGTCACGGCGATCCAGGAGGCGTTCGGCTGCGGCCACACGAGGCCCATGACCTGGGCCGCGGCCAGGCAGGTGGTCAGGCGGATGGGGTACTGCCAGCCGCGCACGGTCCCGAGCGTCCGCCACCAGCGCTTCAGAAGCGCCCTGCTCGTGGGCTTGGGGCCCGTGGGCTTGGGGCCCGTGGGCTTGGGGCCCGTGGGCTTGGGGCCCGTGGGCTTGGGGCCCGTGGGCTTGGGGCCCGTGGGCTCGGGGCCCGTGGGCTCGGGGCCCGTCCGCTCGCCCTGTGGTGGTCGGGCGCCCATCGCGCCGACCAGGGCCGTGACCAGCAGGCCCCAGGTCGCCCCTTCGGCGATCAGTACGGCGGCGGCGACGGGAGCGGCGTCCTGGGCCAGGCCGGTCGAGATGACCATGAAGACGATGAAGCGCGTGGTGTGCTCGGCCATGGGTCGGCTCATCCCGCCCACCACCGCCGCCATGGCCGCGACGAGCACGACGGTGACCGCCGTGATCCAGCCATGCCCACCGGCGACGGCCCCGATGAGCCCCGCCGCGGCTGTGACCGCCACCGCGGCCCCTCCGCGCACCGCCGCGGACCCTCCGCGCGCCACCGCCTGGCCTGCGCGCACCAGCCCATCAGCCAAGGACCCGCCCCTGGCTGGTGCGGCGACTCCGTCGGCGCCGGTCGTGCCCACGGAGACTCCGCTCACGGCGAGGGCCCCGATGGCGGCCAGCGCGCCAAGGGCGGGATGTCCGGCGGCGACGCCCCACGCGACCGGGCCGGCGAGCCCCAGCGCGGCGGCGATCATACGTCGCGTCTCGATCCCCACGTCGGCACCTCCCGACGCGGGAGCCTAGCACTATCTATACGCATTGCGTAGTAAATAACGGGTGAACACCAAGCACAGCCAGACAATTAGTAAGTGCTACCGTAATAATCATGGACGACGAGGAACTACGAGCCACGGCCGTCTCACTCCGCCGCGCAGCCGTCGGCCTGGCCCGGCGCCTGCGCGAGGAGCGCCCCGCACACGGCCTGGGCGCCCTGGCCCTCTCGCTGCTGGGCCACCTGCACCGACGAGGCGCCATGACCGCCGGAGAGCTGGCATCGGCCGAACACCTGCAACCGCAGTCGGTCACCCGGGTCCTCGCCGCACTGGACGAGCAGGGTCTGATCCGCCGCTCCCGCGACGAGGACGACCGCCGCCGGCACCACATCGTCCTGACCGAACGCGGCACCGCGATGCTCACCGAGCAGGCCGGCACCACGGACGTGTGGCTGGCCCAGAGCATGGCCCAGCGGCTCACCCCGGCGGAGTGCCGCATCCTGGCCGTGGCCGCCGACCTGCTCGACCAACTGCACGCCCCTCCCGCCCGGTCAGACCAGCTCCGCGCCCCTATCGCCCGGTCAGACCAGCTGCCCGCCTCTACCGCCCGACCCAATGAAGAGGACTCTTAGCGGACGTGAGGATCAGGGGCCTGGCCTCTGCGCCGGGCGTAGGCCGCGGGTGGCATGCCGACCGCGGCGGTGAAGTCGCGGGTCAGGTGCGCCTGGTCGGTGTAGCCGAGTTCGGTGGCCAGCGTGGCGAGATCGAGGCCCTGGTAGACCCGCTCCGCGGCCTCGTGCAGCCGGAAACGGCGGATCACCCACTTGGGGCCGATACCGACATAGTCGCGGAACAACCGCTGCAGCGAGCGCACCGACCGCCCCGAGCGGGCAGCCAGCTCGTCGACCCTGGTCATGGACACGTCATCCTCCACCAGCGCCACCAGCGCCGCGACCTCCTCGGCCAGCGGATCCGGCTCCGGCCCCACACCCAGCAGGAACGTCTCGATGAGCGCGATGGCGGCCCGGGGATCGGGCTCCGCCAGGACCCGCTCGACCAACGTCGCGCCCGCCGCGCCGTACATCTCGCCGATCTCCACGAAACGCCCGGTCAGCTCGGAAACCGGGCCGCCGAGGAACGGCCGGAAGCCGCCGGGGCGGAAGCGCGTGCCGAGCGCCCGGCCGCTGCCTCGCATCGTGTAAGAGAACCCGCCCTTGATCACTCCCGCGATCTGGTGGAAGTCCTGAGTGATGGTCATGTTCACGGTGGGATGGGAGACGATGCGCTGTTCGTACGGCTCGGCGAGGTCGGTCCAGGTGACGACCCAGAAGTGCTCCACATAAGCCGAAATTTCGGGCGATGGTGCTTGGCGGGCGAAATTGAAGGCTTTAAGTCCCGCGTACGGGTCGACCCAGCCGCGCTGTCGCGTTTCTACAAGCCGCGCCTGCGATAGGCGGGGCACCATGGCTGTCATGGACGACATGATGCCGCTGATGACGCGTGCCACCGAACGTACCTCGGGATTGGTGGGCACGGTGCGACAGGAACAGTTCGGGTCGCCGACGCCGTGCGCGAAGTTCGACGTCAAGGAGTTGATCAACCACCTGGAGTGGGTGGCGGAGATGTTCGAGTCGCTGGGGCGCAAGGGGCCACGCATCGAGCAGGGGCCTTACGCGGGCGGCTTCCCCGAGCGCGCCGAGCGCACGCTCGCCGCCTGGTCGCGGCGCGAGGCGTGGGAGGGGTCCAGCCCCGACATGGGCCTGCCGATGACCGCGCTGGCCCACATGTACCTCGTCGACCTGGTCGTGCACGGCTGGGACCTGGCCAGGGCCACCGGTCAGCAGTATGAGCCGGAGCCCGAGGCCGTCTCGCGGGCGCTGGACTTCACCGACCGGATGGTGGAGATGGGCAGGCAGCGCGGCGCCTTCGGGCCGCCGGTGACGGTGCCGGACGACGCCCCGGCTTTCGACCGCCTGCTCGGCCTCATCGGCCGAGATCCGACCTGGACACCGTGATCCGCGTTTAGCCGGGGGTCTGCAGGGCCTGCGGTTAGCCGGGGGCCCGCGGTTGGTCGAGGGCCTGCGGTTGGTCGAGGGCCTGCGGCCTGATCGGACCGGCCGCGCTACGCGTTCGCGCGATAGGGGTCGCGCAGCGGGGTGACGCGTTCGGCGAAGTCGGCCTTGATCCTGGCCATGCGCGGGCCGGGGGCGTAGAAGCGGCCCTTGGTCTCGCCGTACGGCTGGAGCCAGCCCTTGGCGGCGAGGTCGCGCAGGTCGCGGGCGGCCTGGCCCTGACTGAGCCCTTCGTCGGCCTGATAGCGGCTCCTGCGCAGGCGCCTGTTGACGAACACCTCGTAGAGGGCGGAGACGGTCCGGCTGTTGAGACCATCGGCGTCGACCTGCTCCTCCAGCAGCACCCAGATCTCCCCGGCCTCGCCGAGACGCTGGAGAACCCGCTGGGCCTGCATGTGGTGCGCCTTCAAGCAGAAGCGCACCCACGGCAACGTGTCCCCGTGAGGGCTCCATCGCCGCCCGCCGACCTGGCCGAGCACGTCGTAGTAGTCGATGGTGGTGCGCTGCTGGCCGAGCCACTCCTCGATGGAGGAGAACTCCGGCAGCGTGATCTGGTCCCGGCCCAGGACGAGCGTCTGCAACGCGCGGGACATCCGGCCGTTGCCGTCACGCCAGGGGTGGATCTTGACCAGGTTGAAGTGGGCCATGGCCGCGCGGACATAGCTGGGGCAATCCTGGTCACCGTCATTGAGCCACGCGACCAACTCGTCCATCGCCACTGGGACCAGGTCGGCGTCGGGGCCTTCATAGACCACCTCGCCCGACTCGGAATCCCGGATGTAGATCCCGCCCGGCCGTATCACGCCTGGTGTCTTGTTGCGATGGTGGCCGATCATCATGAAGTTGAGCGCGTTGAGCACGCCCACGTCGTATCGGAACACCGGCGCCCGCGACAACGCCTGGATATAGGTCAGCGCCTGCTGGTAGCCCGCGATCTCCCGCGTCACCGAAGCCGACGTCTCCAGTGGCTCCTCCCCCGCCATGATCGACTCGATGTCCTCGACGCTGGCCCGGTAGCCCTCGATCGAGTTGGACCCCTGGATCGCTCGCGCTCGCAACTGCCTGCGCAACTGCCCGTCCCAGCGATGCGTCTCGGCCAGGCGGTATTTCAGCTCGCGCCGCATGTCCTCGATCTCCGCGAGCGCGGCCTTGTCGGCGGCTTCCAGCGCGGGCGTGCCGTACAGCATGGGCCCAGAAAAGCATGCACGAATCATTCAGTCAAACGAACGGATAATTCGTCCAAATAGCCAAAAGCCCCGCCGTACCGAAGTACGACGGGGCAAACGGGTGAGAGGTCAGGCCGCGACCGTGGAGACGACCTGAGCCGGTGTCAGGGCGATGTCGAGGACCTCACGCACGTCGCTGACCGGGTGGATCGTCAGCTCGTTGCGCACCTCCTCGGGCACGTCATCCAGGTCCGGCTCGTTGCGGGCCGGGATGAGGACCGTGGTGATACCCGCCCGGTGCGCCGCCAGCAGCTTCTGCTTGACGCCGCCGATCGGCAGCACCCGGCCGGTGAGGGAGATCTCACCGGTCATGGCCACGTCACTGCGTACCGTACGACCGGACAGGAGCGAGGCCAGCGCGGTCGTCAGCGTCACGCCCGCCGAGGGGCCGTCCTTGGGCACGGCGCCCGCGGGGAAGTGGACGTGGACCGAGCGGTCCTTGAACGCGGTGACCGGCAGCTCCAACTCCGCGCCGTGCGAGCGCAGGTAGGAGAGCGCGATCCTCGCCGACTCCTTCATCACGTCGCCGAGCTGGCCAGTGAGCGTGAGCCCGGTCTCGCCGGTCTCCGGCTCGGCCAGTGACGCCTCGACGTAGAGGACGTCGCCGCCCGCGCCGGTGACCGCCAGGCCGGTCGCCACGCCGGGCACCGAGGTGCGCTGAGTGGCCTCCGGCAGCGACGACTCCGGCACGAACCTGGGGCGGCCGATGTAGCCGACCAGATCGTCCTCGCCGACCGTGACGGGCAGCTCGTTCTTGGCCGCGACCTTGCGCAGGATGCGGGCGACCGAGCGCTCCAGGGACCGTACGCCGGCCTCCCGGGTGTATTCGGCGGCCAGCCTGCGCAGCGCCGCGTCCTCGACGCCCACCTCATCGGCGGTCAGGCCGGCGAGGTCGAGCTGCCGGGGCAGCAGGTGGTCACGGGCGATCGCGACCTTCTCGTCCTCGGTGTAGCCGTCGAGCGTGACGACCTCCATGCGGTCGAGCAGCGGCCCGGGGATGGCCTCCAGGACGTTGGCCGTCGCCAGGAACAGCACGTCGGACAGGTCCAGCTCGACCTCGAGGTAGTGGTCGCGGAACGTGTGGTTCTGCGCCGGGTCGAGCACTTCGAGCAGGGCCGCCGTCGGGTCGCCGCGGTAGTCGGAGCCGACCTTGTCGACCTCGTCGAGCAGGACGACCGGGTTCATCGAACCGGCCTCGCGGATGGCGCGGACGATGCGGCCGGGCAGCGCGCCGACGTAGGTGCGCCGGTGACCGCGGATCTCCGCCTCGTCACGGACGCCGCCGAGCGCGACGCGGACGAACTTGCGGCCCATCGCCCGCGCGACGGACTCGCCCAGCGAGGTCTTGCCCACTCCGGGAGGCCCGGCCAGCGCGAGTACGGCGCCGCTGCGACGGCCGCCCACCACGCCGAAGCCCTTGTCCTGGCGGCGCTTGCGCACAGCCAGGTGCTCGATGACGCGGTCCTTCACGTCGGCGAGGCCGGTGTGGTCGGCGTCCAGCACCGCACGGGCGCCGGTGATGTCGTAGTTGTCCTCGGTCCGCTCGTTCCAGGGCAGGTCGAGGACGGTGTCGAGCCAGGTACGGATCCAGCCGGTCTCGGGAGACTGGTCGGATGTACGCTCCAGCTTGTCGACCTCCTTGAGCGCGGCCTCGCGCACTTTCTCCGGCAGGTCGGCGGCCTCGACGCGGGCCCGGTAGTCCTCTTCCTCGGTCTCGGTGGAGTCGCCGTTGAGCTCCTTGAGCTCCTTGCGGACCGCGGCGAGCTGCTGGCGCAGCAGGAACTCACGCTGCTGCTTGTCCATGCCCTCCTGGACGTCCTTGCGGATCGTCTCGGCGACGTCGAGCTCGGCCAGGTGCTCGCGCGACCACTCGACCAGCCGGGCCAGCCGCTCGGCCGGGTCGGCGGCCTCCAGCAGCTCGACCTTCTGGGCCGTCGTCAGCCAAGGGGTGTAGCCGGAGCTGTCGGCCAGCACCGACGGGTCGTCGATCTGGTTGACCTGGTCGACCACCTGCCAGGCGCCGCGCTTCTGCAGGATCGTGGTGGCCAGGGCCTTGTACTCCTTGGCCAGCTCCTGGGCGCGCTCACCGGCGGCGACGGTGTCGATCGTGATGGCCTCCACCCAAAGGGCGGCGCCCGGACCGGTCGTGCCGGTGCCCACACGCACGCGGTCGACGCCGCGCACCACGGCGGCGGGCTCGCCACCGGGCAGCCTCCCGACCTGCTCGACAACGGCCTGCACGCCGACAGCGCCGTAACGGCCGTCGATCCGGGGAACGAGAAGGACCCGCGGCTTGTTACCACCGGATGCCTGAGCCGCGTCTATGGCAGCCCGCACCTCGGAGTCGGACAGGTCCAGCGGAACCACCATGCCCGGCAGGACGACCTCGTCGTCCAGCGGCAGGACCGGGAGGATCAAGCTCTCACTCATACGAACTCCAAAGGGTTGAGTTATATGGACTCAAGTCATTAGAGCCCCTCATTGTTCCCAGGCTTGCCGATGTTCGCTCACGGCGATCGTAATTATGTAAGTCACCCCTACCTGAGTATGACGACCCAGGGTTGATGCCCGCCCATCCACGCCCCCGTAGGGTGGTCGCGTGTTCTCGGCAGTCGTGCGGCCCTTCGCGCTGGCGCTGTATCAGGGCGACGCCGATCCGCCGTCGCCCAGGTCGCAGCGGCAGCGCCTCCGGCTGCCCCTCGTCGGCGTCATCGATCTGGTGCCGATCGCCGGCATCGTCCTGGCCCTGATCCTTTACGGCACCACGCTGTCCCAGCTGATGGACTGGAACAGCACCGGCACCCGGCAGATGTCCGAGCCGCTGCTCTATTTCACCGCCGCGGCCATCTCCCTGCCGGTGACGATGCGCGACCGATGGCCGCTGGCGGCCTGGCGGGCGACCATGGTCATGCTGCCGGTCGTCCTCTGGGTGATCCGGGGGGTCGGCACGAGCTATCCGCCCTACATGCTCGGGCTGGCGGTGATGTACCCGTTGGTGACCTATTCGGTCGCCGTGCGCTGCGACCGCCGGATCACCGTCGCCGTGTGGGTGATCAGCTTCCTGACCGGGTGGATCATCGACCCCAACTCGCTCTACCTCGTCACGATCATGGTGACGGTCGCCGCCCTGTACGGCTACAACGTGCGCGTCCGCCGCAACGCCACGGCCAGGCTCGCGGAGGAGGAGCGGCGCTCGCGGCTGGCCGAAGGCGCGCAGGCCGTGCTCGAAGAGCGCGCCAGGATCGCGCGGGAGCTGCACGACGTGGTCGCCCACCACATGTCGGTGATCGCCATCCAGGCCGAGGCGGTGCCGCTCAAGGCGGCCGGCGATCCCGCGCGGCTGGAGGCGGGCCTGGCCGAGATCCGCGGCCTGTCCCTGGAGGCCATCGCCGAGCTGCGCCAGGTGCTCGGCGTGCTGCGCGACCAGGACGGCCGCACCGACACCGCGCCGCAGCCCGGCCTCGACCGGCTGGACGAGCTCGTGTCCAACGCCCGCGCCGCCGGTCTCACCGTGGGGGTCGAGCTGCCGAAGGAGCCGCTCGGGGCGCTGCCGCCCGCCGTCGGGCTTTCCGCGTACCGGATCGTGCAGGAGTCGCTGAGCAACGCGATGCGCCACGCACCCGGCGCCACGGTCACGGTCGCCGTCGCGCTCGACGACGACGCCTTACGGCTCCACGTCACCAACGGCGCCGGCGCCGCGCCCGGCGGCCCGGAAGGGACCGGTCAAGGGCTGGTGGGCATGCGGGAAAGAGCGGCGCTGCTCGGCGGCACGTTGGAGGCGGGACCGATCGAGGGAGGCGGTTTCCAGGTGGCCGCGACGTTACCGATCGCCGGGGCGGAGGAGACGGCGTGATCCGGGTGCTGATCGCGGACGACCAGGGAATGGTGCGCACCGGGTTCACGGTGTTCCTGAGCGCGCAGGACGACATCGAAGTGGTGGGCGAGGCGGCCAACGGCGAGGAGGCAGTGCGACGGGCGGCCGAGCTGCGGCCCGATGTGGTGCTCATGGACGTACGCATGCCGGTCATGGACGGGCTGGCGGCGACCAGGCGGCTCCTGTCGTCGGGCGACGGCCCGAAGGTCCTCATCCTGACCACCTTCGACCTCGACGACTACGTCTATGAGGCGCTGCGGGCGGGGGCGAGCGGGTTCCTGCTCAAGGACGCCTCGGCCGTCCAGCTGGCCGAGGCCGTGCGGGTCGTCGCGGCGGGCGACGCCCTCATCGCCCCGGCGGTCACCAAGCGGCTGATCCACGAGTTCGCCCGGCTGGGCGCGCCCCGGGCGCCGACGGTCCGGCGACTGGCGGAGCTGACGGAGCGTGAGACGGAGGTGCTCGCGCTGGTCGCGCAGGCGATGTCCAACCAGGAGATCGCGGAGAAGCTGGTGGTGGCGGAGCAGACGGTAAAGACGCATGTGGGGCGGGTGCTGATGAAACTGGGGCTGCGCGACAGGGCACAGGCGATCGTCTACGCGTACGAAACGGGACTGGTACGCCCGGGCGACTGACCGCGTACGCGACGAGCGAAGTGACCCGTGAGCTCTGCGGGACTGGATGCGGAGGAACGCGGGGCTCCCTGAGGAAGGTGACGCGCTCTGGCGGCTTTTGTTGCATTCCCGCATCGGGCATGCGCCGGTCCGGAAAACAGAGCCTAAACCCGCGTTAACTCACACGCATATCAACGGAATGCGTTTCACCTGTGAGAAGTTCCAAAACCGACCCGCCTCCGAAGAGTTGTTTGTCCAGCACGCCGTACGCGTGCTGGACAACTTCGGGACGGCTAGACCAGGGGATACGGCTTACCGAGTCACCCGACGAAGGGAATCGACATGGAACGACAGTCCCGCAGGAAGCTCGCGAGCGGTCTGGGCCTTGTGACGGCAGCCATGTTCGCAACCGCTGTCATCGCCTCCGTACCCGGCTTGTCGTACGCTTCGACCGCGAGCACCTCGTCGAGCAGCGCGACCTCCACGATCCTCGCCCCAAACCGATGCCACCTCAGGACCGAGGCCAATCCGAACAGCGTGTGGGTGCCCCCGAACTACGAAAGCTGCTACGACTGCTTGAACAGAGCGGCCTATCTGCACTCGCAAACCGGCATCGACTACTACTGCACCTACAACCCAAGCAATGGCAAGACCGACCTGCACTACGACCTGTAAGACCGGATCCAGCCGAGTCCTAGGCTGTCGCCGGCATTACCGGGCGTAACTCGCGTTGGAGCCACCCGTCGTCCCCCGGGGGCGCGACGGGCGGTTTATCGCGTAATCAACTCCCGATGGCTATAGTCGATTCCGGTTGTCAAGCGGCGATCTTCGCAGTTCGACAACCGGCGATCGTACGGCCATGGGGGCGGGTTCATGGGACGACCGGAACGGCCGCTCGACCCTGACGCGGGCCCGTTACAGCGGTTCGCGCACGAGCTGAGGCAGTTACGCGCCGGGGCCCCTCGGCCCAGCTACCGCGAATTGTCCAGGCGCGCGCACTACTCGGTGACCGCACTGTCCGAGGCAGCAGGTGGGGAGGTCTTTCCCACGCTGGCGGTCACCTTGGCCTATGTCGAGGCCTGCGGCGGCGACACCGAGACCTGGGAAAGACTCTGGCGAGAGGTCGCCGCGGAGCTGGCCGACACCGACGCCGGTGCGGAGGACCAGATGGACCAGGACGCGCCCTACCTCGGCCTGGTCACCTTCGATCCTGACGACGCGGACCGGTTCTTCGGCCGGCGCGAGCTGGTGAACGAACTCTCCGCGCGATTACGCGACACATCCCTGCTCGCGGTGTTCGGCGCCTCAGGAAGCGGCAAGTCCTCCCTGCTTCGAGCCGGCCTGCTTCCGGCGTTGAGGAACAGCGCCGCCTCAGAAGGCCTGGACCGCCCGACACTCCTTCTCACGCCAGGCGCGCACCCCCTGGACGAACTCGCGGTGGGCCTGGCCAACCTCAGCGGAACCTCCGCTCCCTCCCTGTACGCCGACCTGGTGGCCACCCCTTCGAACATCCGGCTGGCGATCGGTCAGATACTGGCGGGCAGGCCGAAGAGCGTGCGCATCGTGATCGTGGTCGACCAGTTCGAGGAGGTCTTCAGCCTCTGCGACGACCAGAAGGAGAGATCCCTCTTCCTGGACTCGCTGCTCGCCGCGGCGGAGGAGACCAACGATCGAGCCCGCGTCGTACTGGGAATCCGCGCGGACTTCTACGCCCGGTGCGCTGAGCACCCGCCGCTGGTAGCCATGCTGCGCGACCGGCACCTGCTGATCGGTCCCATGGAGGACGACGACCTCCGACAGGTGATCATCGGCCCGGCGCTCCGGGCAGAGCTCAAGGTCGAGCGGGCGCTCGTCGAGACCATCCTCAGCGACGCAAGAGGCGAGCCCGGCGCGCTGCCACTGATCTCCCACGCCCTGCTGGAGACGTGGAAGCGCCGCAAAGGCGGCACGTTGACGCTCGCGGGGTACCGGGAAGCAGGAGGCATCCAGGGCGCCATCGCGCAGACCGCCGAGCAGATCTACGACGGGCTCGACGTTGGTGAGCGATATCTGGCCAGGAACGCGTTCCTCCGCCTGACGGCGCTGGGGCAGGGAACCGAGGACACGCGCAGGCGCGTCCCGCCGGCGGAGCTGCTGGCGGGGCCGGACGGGGCGGCGATGGAGGCCGTACTGTCCCGGCTGACGGCGGCGCGGCTGCTCACCGTCGACGAGGACAGCGTCCAGGTGGCTCACGAGGCGGTGATCCGTTCCTGGCCGAGGCTGCGGGGCTGGCTCGCCGAAGACCGGGAACTCGTCCGGCTCCAGCGGCGGCTCACCGACGCCGCCACCGAGTGGGAGCAGCACGGGCGCGAGAACGAGCTGCTGTACCGGGGAACACGGCTGACGGCCTGGGAGGACCGCGCGCTCGACCGGCTCAACGACCTGGAACACACGTTCCTGGCGGCCAGCAGGGCACGCGCGCGCCGGGATCGGGCGGCGGCGGGCCGTCGTGTGCGCGCGGCTCTGATCAGCCTGGTGGTGGCGGCGACCGTGGTCGGAGCACTGGCCGTGATGGCGCTGGTGAACGCGAACCGGGCGGAGAAGGAGCGAGATCTCGCGTACTCTCGCCAGTTGGCGGCGGACGCGCGTGGCCAGCTCCAGCTGGACCCGCAGCTCGGGCTGCTGCTGGCCCGGCGGGCATACGCGGTCAGCCCAACGGAGGAGGCCACGGCGGTACTCCGGCAGGCCACCGTCGACTCGCGGATCCGGCTCATCGTTCCCATCGCTGCGGGCAAGGTCTGCGGCGTCGCATTCAGCCCGGATGGGCGGCATCTGGCCGCCGGCAGCGGGGACGGCACCGTACGGGTCTGGCAGGTGTCCGCACGAGGGCTGCCCACGGGCGATCCGGTGGTGCTGCACAGCCATGCCGGTGAGGCGTGGAACCCCGTGTTCAGCCCGGACGGACGCTACCTGGCGACAGGCGGCATCGACGGAACGGTCAGCGTGTCCGACTGGGCCGGCGGTGGCGATCCGCTGGTGCTGCGCGGCCACCGTGGTCCGGTGTGGGGCGTCTCGTTCAACCCCGACGGGCAACGCCTGGCAAGTGCCGGGGACGACGGCACGGTGCGGATCTGGAAAGCACCGGATGGCGGCAAGTGGACCGGCAGTTCATCTGCAGGAGGCGGTGCTCCCAAGGTGCTGCGCGGCCACGATGGGCGGGCTCTGCAGGTCGTGTTCAGCCCGGACGGGCGGAGACTGGCCAGCAGCGGCGGCGACGGCACCGTCCGGATCTGGGACCCGGCCGGTAAGGCGAAAACGGTCGTGCTGCGCGGCCACGAGAATTCTGTGGAAGGACTGCAGTACAGCCCGGACGGGCGGAACCTGGTCAGCGGCAGTACCGATGGCACGGTGCGGGTGTGGGACGTGACCGGACAGAATGCACCAGCAGTGCTGCGCGGGCACGACGGCACGGTGGAGGGTGCGGCGGTCAGCCGCGACAGCCGGAGGATCGCCAGCGTGGGCAACGACGGCACGGTCCGGATTTGGAACATGGCCAGCAACATCGACCCGCTCGTTCTGCGCGGCCATCGTGGTACGACGTGGAACGCGTCGTTCAGCCCGGACGGGCGTACGCTGGCGAGCGCGAGCGACGACGGGACGATGCGGCTGTGGGACGTGGCGTACACCGGTGACGCGATGATCCTGCGAGGTCATACCGGGGCCGTGTACGACGCCGCGTTCAGCCCGGACGGGCGACGCGTCGCCAGTGCCGGTATCGACGGCACGATCCGCGTCCAGAACATCGACGGCAGCGGTGACGCGCTGGTGGTGCGCGGCCACAAGGCGGACGTCCTCGGGGTCGCCTTCAGCCCGGACGGGCGGCGACTGGCGAGTACAGGTGCTGACAGCACGGTACGGATCTGGCACGCCGACGGGACCGGCCAGGCTGTCGTGCTGCGCGGCCACAGTGGAAACGTGTGGAACGCCGCCTTCAGCCCGGACGGCACGCGGGTGGTCAGCGGAGGTGACGACGGCACTGTACGGGTCTGGCACACTGACGGGACCGGAGCGCCGGTCATCATGGACAGCCCTCAGCGCCAGGTCCGGTATGTCGCGTTCAGCCCCGACGGGCGGCGAGTGGCGAGCGCAGGCGTGGACGGCACGATCCTGATTCAGAACGCCGACGGGACCGGTCAACCTGTCATGCTGCGCGGCCACCAAGGCCTGGTGTGGTGCCTCGCCCTCAGCTCGGACGGGCGGCGAGTGGTCAGCGGGGGCAATGACGGCACGATCCGCATCTGGAACACCGACGGGACCGGAGACCCGATCGTCCTGCGCGGCCATCAGGGCGTGGTGTGGAGCGTCGGCTTCAGCCCGGACGGGCAGCAGGTCATCAGCAGTGGCAATGACAACACCGTGCGGATCTGGGTACCGGCCGAGGGGCGCGAGCCAGTGGTCTTCAGCGGCTCCGGCACTACGGTCAACTCCGTGAAGTTCAGCCCGGACGGGTGGCGGCTACTCTCGACCTACGACGACGCCACGGTACGGATCTGGCGCTGCGAGGTATGCGGCCCCATGCACCAGGTCCAGGCACTCGCCGCCAAGCGCACCATCCGCGAACTGACCCCCGAAGAACGCAAGATCTCCCTCGAACCATCCCTTTGGTGAAGGGGTCGAGCTGCGGATGCGGGAGCAACTGCTCGGCAAGGTGGTGGTAGATCGGCCGGCTGTGTGCTTGTCGGGCAGCGGCAGCCGGGCGTAGGCGACCACCGCGTGCGTCAACGGGAGGCAGGACCTACCGTCTGAGAAATGGACCCGCTTGCGCTTTTCCATCAGGTGGCCGCGTCGGTGCCCGCGTACGGGGAGTTTCTCGCCGAGCACGGCGTCGACCCTGGCCAGGTTTCCACTATGTCCGACTTCGCGCGATTGCCGCTGCTCACCAAGGACGGCTACCTCAACCGCCACCCACTCCCCCGGCTCTGCCGCGACGGCGTGATCGGCGACATGATCGCGGTCTCGTCCGGTTCGACGGGCACGCCGTCGTTCTGGCCGCGTTCGGTGTCCGACGAGCGGGTGATCGCCGCGCGGTTCGAGGAGGTGTTCCGGGACTCCTTCGAGGCCCGGGAGCGCAGGACGCTGGCCGTCGTCTGCTTCGCGCTCGGCACCTGGGTGGGCGGGCTGTTCACCGTGGCCTGCTGCCGACACCTGGCCGAGCGCGGCTACCCGATCACTGTGGTCGCCCCTGGCAGCGACAAGCGGGAGATCCTTCGCGTACTCCCGCAGCTGGCCCCGCACTTCGACCAGGTCGTACTGCTCGGCTATCCGCCCTTCCTCAAGGACGTCATCGACGCGGGACTGCCCTGGACCAGATGGAACGTCAAGCTCGTCACGGCCGGCGAGGTGTTCAGCGAGGAGTGGCGCACGCTCGTGGCGAGCCGGGCGGGCATCGCCGACCCGGTGCGCGGCATCGCCTCCCTGTACGGCACGGCCGACGCGGGCGTGCTGGGCAACGAGACGCCTCTTTCGGTGGAGATCCGCCGGTTCCTGGCCGGACGTCCTGGGGCGGCGAGGGAGCTGTTCGGGGAGTCGCGACTGCCGACGCTCGTCCAGTACGACCCCGAGGTCCGCTTCTTCGAGGAGCACGAGGGCACGCTGGTGTTCTCGGGCGACAACGGCATCCCCCTCGTCCGCTATCACATTGCCGACGAGGGCGGGATCGTGCCGTTCGAACGGATGACGCGTTTCGTACGGCAGCACGGCTTCGAGCCTTCGGCGACCGGCCCGTCCCGGCCCTTCGTCTACGTGTTCGGGCGCAGCCACTTCACCGTGTCCTACTACGGGGCGAACGTGTTCCCGGAGAACATCTCCGTGGGGCTGCAGCAGCCCACGGTCAGCTCGCTGGTGACCGGGAAGTTCGTCATGGAGACGGTCGAGGACGACCGGCGCGACCGGCACCTGACGGTGACGGTGGAGCTCATGCCCGGCGAGAAGCCGTCGGAGGAGACGGCCAGGCTGGTGGGCGAGTCGATCCTCGAACAGCTGCTCCGGCTCAACAGCGAGTTCGCGGCCTATGTACCGATGGCCCAGCAGGCGCCGTTCATCCGGCTACGGGAACTGGGCGACCCCGAATACTTCCCGCCCGGCACCAAACACCGCTACACCCGGGCATGACGACCGTCCGGCAGGACGATCCCAGACGGGTCGATCCCTGCTGTTGCGCCTGCTGCCGGAATTCGCATCCATCTCATCAACCTCATCGCACACGACCACCGCCCCGCCCAACACGCCGCCCACTGCTCCGACCTCAACCACGCGGCTGATGGCCGCCGCCTGCTGGTCGTGATGTGGGAGGCGGGCACGAGGAAGCGGGCGCGGGCCTGCCGATCGGGCCGCCCGCCACGTCGCGCTCGATCGCCCGGACGGGATCGGCGTGCTCCTGGAAGTGTTGCTGAGGACGTGTCCTGTCTCGTCGGACTTGCGGCATGAGACCTCCTTGAACCGCGGTGCCGCAGAATCGATGCGACGAATCGACGGAGCCACGGCTCATCGATCATGAGGCCGATCCGTGGATGTCTCGCGGCCCAGCTAGATCGGGAAGTGGCCGCGGCGGATGCGCCAATGGCGGCCGGCCTTCAGGTGGTCGACGATCGCGCGCTGGAGCACGGTGCGGCGCGGCAGCTGGTCGAGCGGCGTGGTCAGGGTGCGGAACACGAACCGCAGCACCTCGACGTCGGCGTCCTGCCCCTCCGGCTCCGCGTAGGGCTCCAGCTCGAACCTCTGCTGGAACCGGACGATGTTGGAGTCTCCGGGCAGGTACTCCAGTAACTGGGGGTCGAGCAGCCACGAGCCGCAGGAGAACGCCGTGTAGTGCTCATCGGGAAAGTGGCGTGGGAAGAACGCGCGGGCCTCGTCGAGCGACGCCGCGACCGCCTCCGGGGTCATCGGCCCCGACTCGGGGATGTGCAGGTCGATGGTGGTGCCGCCGCGCTGGTGCTGCAGCCGGCCCAGCTCGTAGATGCCGCCGCGCGCGTGCAGCGTCAGCCAGCTCTGCATGACCGGCCAGCCCTCGCGGCGCATCCGCCGGTCGATCGCGAGGTTGCGGCCCAGGTCCGCGAGGGTCACCCACGACACGGCATCGGCGATGCCGTGGTCGCGGTGGTACTCCATGACGACGTCGACCAGGGCCAGGTACGCGTACACGTAGAGATGCCGCCAGGCGGGACCCCGTTCACGTGGCAGCTCCGGACCGGGCGGCAGCCAGCCGTGGCCTCCGAGATCGGCGCGGACCAGGGCGATCGAGCGGTCGAGCAGCCAGCGCAGCTCCGGAGTCCACAGTGGAGAGCCGGGGTCGGGCCAGCCCGCCATGATCTCGGCGGCGTCGTCCGGCCGCACCGCGAGCCGGTCGAGGATGGCGGGCGCGTCGGCCTTGGCGGGCAGCGGAGCCGACGGCCGGTCGCCGGCGAGCCGGTGCACGCGGTCGACGTCCTCGACGGGTACCCCGAGCCGGGCGGCGGTGTCGTCCAGAGCCACGCGGACGATCCTACGACCACCGGCAACGCCATGGATCTACCTCGTGTCCTGTTCGGTTGACCTCCTGCTGTCCTCGGCGTGAGAGGACTGCGAGCAGGGTCACCAACTGCCTTCAGCCGGTGAGACGGCCGACGATGAGCACCTCGCGGCCTGCCTCGGCGGCGGCGATCGCCGTCCGCAGCCCCGCCGGCCTGAGCCGATGAGCAGGACGTTCACCGGGCGTGGATCTCGATGTCAGTGTTGATCGGCATAGGTACTTCCGTAAGTGAGCATTGCGGGAGCCGCCCGGTGGTCCTCGGTGTATTCACCGAGAGGCGATCGGCGGACGACGCCGGTCTCGATGCCGTGTGTTCGCACTTCCCGCTCCTGGGCTCGCAGGGCCAGGCAGATGCGGCGGGTGACCTCGAAGACCACGACCGGTCCGGCGATGAGCGCGATGCGGAAGAACCAGGTGACGGCGAACAACGACAGGCTGAAGTGGTGGGCGAGCTGGTCGTTGGCGGCCGCCGCCCACAGCAGGCCGTAGAAGGTCATACCGGCGGCGCCCAGGGCGGTGCGGACGGCGGCCTCACGGGGCCGATCCAGGGGACGGTGGACTCCTCGATCGCCGGTGAGCCGACGTTCGAGGAGGGGGTAGGCGGCCAGGACGGTGAAGAAGGCGCCCGGCACGACCAGGGCAGGAATGAGGACTGACAGGGTGAGCGGGTGGCCGGCGACAACGGGTTCCCAGCCGGGCATGATGCGGATGGCACCGTCCAGGAAGCCCATGTACCAGTCGGGCACCGCGCCCGCGCTCGTGGTGCCCGGCCTGGCCGGGCCGTACAGCCAGATGGGGTTGATCTGCGCGAGGGTGCCCAGCAGCGTGAGCACGCCGCAGGTGGCGAGGAACAGCGCCAGTGAGCTCAGCGGCGGCACGTGGGCCGCGCCCGGGTAGTGGGTACGGCCGTGCCGCCGGAGCAGCCGGCGCCGGACGATGAGCAACTCGATCATGATCGCCGGAACGAGCAGCACGTGCAACCAGTAGAACAGCGGGATGACCTGCTCGCCGGGGACGGCTTCGCCGAAGAGCAGGCCGGTCAGGTAGGTCCCGGCGAGCGGGATGGCTTGGGTGACGCCCTGGATCAGCGCGAGGCTGCCTCCGGACAGCATGTCGTCGGGCAGGATGCCCCCGGTGACACCCGCGACGATGCCCAGGATGAACAGGCCGACCCAGACCAGCCAGTTCAGGCCGTGCGGACGACGGAAGGCACCGGTGAAGAACAGGCGCAGCAGCTGCAGGCTGATGGCGGCGACGAGGATCAGCGTGGCCCAGTGGTGGACCTGCCGCATCAGCAGGCCACCGCGCACCTCCAGGCTGATCTCCAGCGTGGAGGCGAACGCGCGGCTGACCGGCACTCCGCGCAGCGGGGTGTAGTGGCCCTGATAGATCACCTGGGTCATGTCGGGGTCGTAGAAGAAGGTCAGGAAGGCTCCGGTGACGACGAGCACCACCAGGCTGTAGACCGCGATCTGACCGAACAGGAACGACCAGTGGTCGCTACGGCCGCGCGGCCGCGCCCCCACCGCGCGCGCGAGCCGTAGATGCAGGCGCTTCATGAGTGGACCGAGTCGGGGTCGGCGCTGTCCGGCGGCACCGCATCTCCCCGGGCCGGCCCGAGCGGCACGGCGTCCAGCGCCCGGTCAGCGGCGGGCCTGATCCGATCGCGGTGGGTGGCCAGGTTCTTCTCAAGGGTGTCGAGCATGGGCCGGGACGCCGAGAGGCCGCCGCGGCCACGGTGGTTGGACTGCATGGGTGTTCAAAACCTTTCAGGCGGTGGGGCTGAACTGCTCGGTGAACAGATCCGCGCCCTCGCACGCGGAGACCATCGCGGCCGGGGGCGACGAATGGGCCCTCGGGAGAGGGCGGCTGTCCGATGTCAGTGCTGGTGGCTCCGGTGTCCGAGGGTTCGAACTACCTCGCCGACGGCAAGCTCACGACACGAACCGGAGAGGCGCCCCTATCCAGCGCCAACTCCCGCCGGGAGCGTGCGTCGAGCCGCGAAGAACGACGCGGCTCAGAGCTGGAAAGGCTCAAACCGCGGCCTGCTGGTCGGCCTTGCCGTGCGCCTCCACCGACAGGTCCTGCCAGTCGGCCCACATCTTGAGCCGGTCGGCGTAGGCCTGCTGGATCATCGGGTGGAAGCCCTGGCCGAAGAGAATCCGCAGCGGTGGGTTGTCGGAGTCCACCAGCTTGAGCAGCGTCTGGGCCGCCGCGGCCGGGTCGCCGGCGGGCATCTTGCCGGCCATCGCGCCGAGGCGCTGGCGGAGGCCGTCGTAGGCCGGGTCGGGCTGGGCCACATGGCCGTTGTCGAGCGGGTCGGGGTTCTTGCCGGAGCGGGTGGCGAAGCCGCCGGGCTCGATGATGGTCACCTTGACACCGAAGCCGGCGACCTCACCGGCGAGGGCCTCGTTCAAGCCCTCCAGGGCCCACTTGGAGGCGTGGTACGCGCCGCCGAGCGGCATGGCGATGAGGCCGGCGGCCGAGGACAGCTGGATGATGCGTCCCGAGCGCTGCTCGCGCAGGTAGGGCAGGGCGGCCTGGACCACCCACACCGCGCCGAACAGGTTGGTCTCCAGTTGGTCGCGCAGCTGCTGCTCGGTCAGCTCCTCGACCGCGCCGATCTGGGCGTAGCCGGCGTTGTTCACGATGACGTCCAGGCGGCCGAAGTGCTCGGCGGCCCGCGTCACGCTCTCGAAGACGGCAGCCTTGTCGGTCACGTCCATCGCGAGCGGGAGCACCGCGTCGCCGTAGGCAGCGACCAGGTCGTCAAGGCTTTCGGCCTTCCGGGCGGTCGCGGCCACCTTGTCGCCACGAGACAGCGCCGCCTCGACAAAGCTGCGGCCCAGGCCGCGAGACGAACCAGTGACGAACCAGACCTTGCTCATGATGACATTCCATTCTTCCGTTGCTGACTGCTACCGGACACGAGACGCCGACGACCTGATCCCTGTGACAGGTGCGGCTCTGTGATCTGCGCCATAGAACGTTTGCAGGTGCAGGTGTGCAGTCATTGCACTGTCGTGCAACGACTGCACCAAGATATACTCATGCCGCGAACGGCCGTCAAGCCAGCCGCAGACCGGCCCGAGGGATGACCGACCGAGGAATGACCGACCGAGGAATGACCGACCGAGGAATGACAGGGGGCACGATGACAAGTGACGAACCAGTCCGCCGCGGCGGACGCGAAGCGCAGCGCCGCCGCACCCGCAAAGCGATCGTCGACGCGGCGGTCCGCCTGAGCGCCGTCGGAGCAACGCCGTCCATCGACGAGATCGCGGCCGCCGCCGACGTGTCACGCCGCACGATCTACATGCACTTCCCGACCCTCGACCACCTGCTGATCGACGCGACGGCCGGCGCGCTCAACGAGCCCCCGGTCGAGGCGGCACTGGCCGACCCCGCGCTCGCCAACGATGCCGTAGCCCGCGTAGACGCCCTCATCCGGACACTGCTGGAGTACTCACCGCAATCCCTCCCCCTGGGCCGCCGGCTGATCCGTCTAACCGTCGATCCGGCGCCGAACGACGCTCAGGAGGGAGCCGCCCCGCGCCGGACTCGCCGCCGGGTGGAATGGCTGGAACAGGCCTGCGAACCACTCCGGAGCACCCTCAGCGAGGAACAGTTCCAGCGCATCATCTCGGCCCTGACCATCGTGGTCGGCTGGGAGGCGCAGATAGCTCTACGCGACGTCCGCGGCCTTGACCCTCAGGCCGAACAGGAGACCATCACCTGGGCCGCACGTGCCCTGGTAGAGGCAGCGATCAAGGAAAAGTGACCTCCGCCCTGCCGCGTACGCGATGGGCTCACGTCATGAGGCGGCATGAGCCAGCCCAATGAGGCGGC
This sequence comes from Nonomuraea aurantiaca, assembly GCF_020215705.1. GTDB lineage: Bacteria > Actinomycetota > Actinomycetes > Streptosporangiales > Streptosporangiaceae > Nonomuraea > Nonomuraea aurantiaca. The sequence continues at coordinate 28,895 of NZ_JAIWNB010000005.1, forward strand.
AGGAGCCAGCCCGGCTTCACGCGGTTACCAGCCCAGCTTCACGCGGTCATCAGCGCTGGTGGGCCGCGACTCCAGCAACCCGGTCAGCTCGTATTTCACCGCCCGGCCTGGCGCTTCCGCTCGTCCAGCGGGAGGGTCCGGCCCAGATCGCCCGCCACGCCAACGGCCCATCCCCATCAAGCGCTTGCGTGCGGCCTTGTCAGCCCCAGGTACTACCCGATAATTCAACCCCAGCGGTGACGCGGTCGACGGCCTCTCGTTCGTAGCTTTCCGTGCATGCTCAGAATGCTCACGCTCGCCGGAAGTCTCGCGTTCGGCGCGGTCCTGGCGCTGCCCGGCCAGCACAGTGGCCGGCTCGTGAAGGTCTACGGCGACCTGGCCACCGCTGATCGGGTCGCCATCGTGGTGCCGGGGGCGGACACGACGGTGGCCACCTTCGAAGCGAGCACGAAGCGGCCGGGAGGCGCGGCGCGGGCACTGATGGCCGAGGCCGCCAAGGTGGGCCACGGCGAGCGGCTGGCCGTGATCGCCTGGCTCGGTTATGACGCGCCGCCTACGTGGAGCCTGGGCGCCATCACCGACACGGCGGCGATCGAGGGGGCGAAGGCGCTGCGCCGTACCGTCATGGAGCTGCACGGGCGGACGTCCGCGCCGATCGCGTTGCTGTGCCACAGCTACGGCTCGGTGGTGTGCGCCAAGGCCGGAGCGGACCTGCCCGTCGCGGATGTGGCGCTGTTCGGAAGCCCCGGCATCGACGCATCGTCCAACCACGCACCGTATGGCAGTGCGCCATCGGACCGCCCGCCGTCAGACCACGCACCGTCAGGCCGTACGCCCTCTGACCGTGCGCTGTCCGACCCTGCGCTCTCCGACCGGGCACCATCTGGCCGCCCCCTGTCCAACGCTTTGTCCGACGCGTCAGATCACCCGCCGTCCGACCACGGAGCGGCCGGCCAAGTGCCGTCTCCCGCCAGGGTGTGGGCGGGTGTGGGTGGAAGCGATTGGATCAGGTTTGTGCCGAAGGTGAAGCTCGGGCCGCTCGGTTTCGGAGCCGACGCGCTGAGCCCCGGGTACGGGGCGCGGGTGTTTGAGGTGGGGCCCGGCGGGCACAGTGACTACTTCGCACCAGGCACGCCGTCGCTGCGCAATCTCACGCTGATCGCCCTCGGCCGCCCCGGCGATGTGACGGCTGCGGCGCCAGCATGACAGGGTCGGGTTTAATGACAGAGTGTCGTCATCAACTTGACGGGCCCGTCCAGGGTTTGTGACACTTTGTCATGAAAGACCCGGCAATACATTGAGGTGAAGCGTGACGTCGTTCTCCGAGACCTTGAAGAACGCCACTTGGAGCGACCACGAGTCGGCCGAGGACGAGAGCTACCTCAAAGAGCTGATGGGCGGCCGGTTGAGCGAGCACGACTACGGCGAGCTCGTCGCCCAGCACTACTTCGCCTACCTCGCCCTCGACGGCGCCGCCAAGGCCCTGGCCGACCACCCGGTGGCCGGCCGGTTCGTCTTTCCGGAGCTCTATCGGGAGCAGGCGCTGGAGCGTGACCTGCGGACCGTCTACGGTGCCGGCTGGCGTGACCGGATCGTGCCCTCGAAGGCGACCCGGACCCTGGTGGCGCGGATCGAGCAGGTGGCCGACTGGCCGGGCGGCTACATCGCCCACCACTACACCCGCTACATGGGCGACTTGTCGGGCGGGCAGTTCATCCGGATGGAGCTGCAGAAGATCTACGGCTACCAGAAGGGCGGCGGGGTCGACTTCTACCTGTTCGACGAGGTCGGCAGCCTGCCCCGGTTCAAGAACGAATATCGCGCCCGCCTCGACGCGCTGCCCTTCGGCGAGCGGGAGCAGCAGCGTGTGATCCGTGAGGTCAAGCTGGCCTACCAGCTCAACACCGAGGTGCTCGGCGAGCTGCTCCACGTGGTCAAGGCCGCCGCATAGGGCATACGAGAAGTCGGCCTATAGCCGGATGGGCACCGGCCTACCATGGACGCATGCCCCGCATCTCCGCAGCCACCATCGGTGAGCACCGAGCCCAGACGCGCGATCGCATCCTCGAGGCCGTCGCCCGCCTGTCGAGGGCGCAGGGGATCGACGCCATCTCCATGACGGACGTGGCGCACGAGGCCGAGATCACCCGGACCGTCCTCTACAACTACTACCCGGACAAGGCCGCCCTGCTGCTGGCCTTCACCGAGCGGGTCACCAGCTACTTCATCGAAAGCTACGAGCAGGAGCTGCCGGCCGTCGCCTCCCCCGCCGACAGGCTGCGGGTGTTCGTCCGGCTGCAGCTGGCCGGCCTGCTGGCGCACCCGCACCCGGGAGCGGCGGATCTCAGCGCCGCCCTCGGTCCTGACGCCTACCAGCAGCTCGCCGAGCACGTGGCGCCCATGCAGCGCATCCTGGTGGGGATCCTGGAGAGCGGGATCGAGTCGGCCGAATTCCAGGTGGTCGATGTGGAGGCCACGGCCCGAATGATCATCGCGGTGATCGGCGCGGAGCGAGTGCCTCTGATCAGCGGCGCGGTCACCGTCGAGGCGGCGGAGGCGTTGGTGACGGGCTTCGTGCTGAGGGCCCTGGGCAACGCTGAGGGTGCTGGGTAGAACCTGTCCATGGAGGGGGCTGCCCGCTATGCACCCAAAGGGATGACAAGATTGCCCTCATGCAGGACGACCACGTAGCGCTCAAGTCCGCCCGAGGACGCTGGATCCTGGCGGCGACCGTGCTGGGCTCCGGGATGGCCATGCTCGACAGCACCGTGGTCAACGTGGCGCTGCCCTTCCTCGGCGCCGACCTCGACGCGGACATGGCCGGCCTGCAGTGGACGATCAACGCCTACACGCTCACCCTGGCCGGGCTGATCCTGCTGGGCGGCTCGCTCGGTGACCGCTATGGCAGGCGCAAGGTGTTCCTGATCGGCACGGTCTGGTTCGCGCTGGCCTCGGCGCTGTGCGGGCTCTCGCCGAACGTCGAGTTCCTGGTGGCCGCCCGCGCGCTGCAGGGCGTCGGCGGCGCGCTGCTCACCCCGGGGTCCCTGGCGATCATCCAGGCGTCGTTCGTCAGGGACGACCGGCCGCGCGCGGTCGGCGCCTGGTCGGGACTGGGTGGGGTGGCCGCGGCGATCGGCCCGCTGCTGGGCGGGGTGCTGGTGCAGACAGCGGGCTGGCGATGGGCGTTCCTGCTCAACCTGCCGGTCGCGGCGCTCGTCGTGCTGGTCACGCTGCGGCACGTGCCCGAGAGCAGGGACGAGCAGGCCGCGGGCCGGTTCGACGTGCTGGGCGCGGTGCTGGCGGCGCTGGCCCTGGCCTGCCTCACCTACGGCCTGATCGAGAAGGGGGCGGCGATCCCGCTGGTCGTGGGGGTGGTGCTGGGCGTGGCGTTCGTGGTGCTGGAGAAGCGCAGGTCCCCCGACGCGCTGGTGCCGGTGAGCATCTTCCGGGATCGGGTGTTCACGGCCGTGAACGTGGTGACGCTGATCATGTACGCGGCGATGGGCGTGGTGTTCTTCCTGCTCGTCGTGCAGTTGCAGGTGGTGTCCGGGTTCAAGGCGACCCCGGCCGGGCTGTCGCTGCTGCCGACGACGATCCTGATGCTGCTGCTGTCGGCGCGCGCAGGCGAGATGGCCAAGCGCTACGGCCCGCGCTGGCCCATGACGATCGGCATCCTGGTGGCCGGGCTCGGGTTCCTCTGGATGAGCACGATCGGCTTCGGCGCCTCGTACGTGTTGCAGGTCCTGCCCGCGGTCACGGTGTTCGGGCTCGGTCTGTCGGCGGCGGTGGCGCCGCTGACCGCGACCGTGCTGGCCACCGCCGAGGAGCGCCACGCGGGTACGGCCAGCGGCGTCAACAACGCGGTGGCCCGCACCGGCAGCCTGCTCGCGGTGGCCGCGGTGCCGCCCCTGGTCGGCCTGGTCGGCGACGCCTTCAAGAACCCGCCCGTCTTCAACGCGGGCTTCCACGCCGCCATGCTGATCAGCGCCGCGATGATGGTCGTCGCGGCACTGATCACCTTCCTGACGATCAGAAGGAACGTCCTGGCCCCGGAAGAGCAGCTCAGAACGTGAAGCCCTGACTGCGGACGCTGTTGTCGAAGTTGGACAGCAGCAGCTCCGGCTCGCCAACGGCGCGAATCTCCGGCAACCTGGTCAGCAGCACCCGGAACATCGTCCGCATCTCCTGCCTGGCCAGGTTGGCGCCCAGGCAGAAGTGCGGGCCCGGCCCGCCGAAGCCGACGTGCGGCTTGGTCTCGCGGGTGATGTCGAAGCTGTCGGGATCGGGGAAGACCGTCTCGTCGCGGTTGGCCGAGCCGTAGAAGAGCACCACCTTGTCGCCCTTCTTCAGCTCCAGGCCGCGCAGGGAGTAGTCCTGGGTCAGCGTGCGCCGGAACTGCATGATCGGCGACACGTAGCGGACCATCTCCTCGATCGCGTTGCCGATGCGGCCGTCGAAGTCCTCCATCAGCAGGTCGCGCTGCGCGGGGTTGTCGGTGAGCAGCTTGATGCCGTGGGCCATCGTGTTGCGGGCGGTCTCGTTGCCCGCCACCAGGAGCAGGGCGAAGAAGGAGCCGAGCTCGCGGTCGGTGAGCTTCTCGCCGTCGGGGTTGGCGGTGACGAGCAGGGACACCAGGTCGCCCTGCGGATCGGCGGCCCGCTCGTGCCCCAGCTTGATCACCATGCGCTGGAGGGCGAGGAGGGCCAGCATGTTCTGGCCGGCGAGCTGAACGCTGCGGACCAGGCTGGGGCGTACGCCCGTGTAGGCGGTGGAGACGTCGACGTGCTCGTGGACCTTCGCCCGCAGGTCGTCGGGGATGCCCATCATGTCGCAGATGACGTGGATGGGGAGCCGGGCCGCGACCTGGCCGACGAAGTCGCGCGGGCCCTGCTCGATCACGTCGTCGACGATCCGCTCGCACGCGGCCTCGATGTCGTCCTGCAGGCCGGAGAGCATGCGCGGGCTGAACGAGCGGGTGACGATGCGCCGCAACCGCGCATGGCGCGGGTCGTCCATGTTGACCATCGACTCGCCGAACACCTGCTTGACCCAGCCCGGCGGCTCGGGGTTGGTGACGGCGGGCTCGCTGGAGAAGACTTTGGCGTCGCGGCTGGCCTCCACCACGTCCGCGTGCCTGACCAGGGCGTAGAAGCCGCTGCCGGATCGGAGGAAGGGCACCTTCTTCTCCGGGAAGAACACGGGATGCTCTAATTGCCGGAGTCTGGCGAACGCCTCATTCCGCGCCTTGGGGGACTGGCGCCAGAAACCCAGATCCGCGAGGTCGATGTCCACCCGCCTATCCTGGCACGTTCCCGTGGCGTTAAGACCTGGTTCGGTCGGGGTGGAAATACCTACGGGTATGAACGCACTGCTAGCCGCCTGCCTGGTTCTTCCCCTCGTTTCGGGTACGACCCACGCCGCGGCTCCGTCGTGTGGCGGATCCCCTTCCGACTTCGACGGCGACGGCCGTCCCGATCTGGCGGTGGCCGCCCCCTACGACAACCGGCGGGCCGGCTCCGTGACGGTCGTCTACGGCAGCGGGCGCAAGGAGAAGCTGACCCAGGAGAGCGCCGAGCCGGGCGACTCGTTCGGCTCGGCTCTCGCGGTCGGCGACTTCAACGGAGACGGATGCGCCGACCTCGCGGTGGGCGTGTCAGAGGAGTTCGTGGGCGAGCGCGTGCCGGGGGCCGACGGCAACGGCGTCGTCGAGCTGTTCCACGGCTCGCCCACGGGCCTGCGGCCGGGCAAGGAGCTGGCGCCGGCGAAGCCGTCGAGCGACCGGTTCGGGGCGTCACTGGCCGCCGGTGATCTCGACGGCGACGGGCGCGACGAGCTCGCGGTGGGCGCTCCTGGCCACCGTACGGGCGGCGGCGTCACGATCTACTGGATGAAGGGCCGCAAGCCGTACCAGATCACCCAGAAGACCCCCTGGGTACGGCAGGCGGCGAACGTGACGGACCAGTGGGGCGCGGCCCTGGCGACCGGCGACTTCAACGGCGACGGGCGCGCCGAGCTGGCCGTGGGCGCGCCCGCCGACAGCGTCACCCAGGACGGCCAGGGCTCCGTCACCGTCATCGACGTGCGGAGCCGGCGGGCCGGGCTCCTCACCCAGAGCAGCCCCGGGTTCAAGGGCTCGGCGGAGAAGTGGGACGCGTTCGGGGCGGCGCTGACGACCGGCGACTTCGACGCCGACGGGCACGACGACCTGGCCGTCGGCGTACCCGGCGAGGGGCTGAGCGCCAACCAGCGGGCGATGGACTACGGCGACGGCGCCGTGCACGTCCTGTACGGGAGCGGGAGCGCGCTGCTGCGCGGCGCCCGGTCGGAGATGTGGACGCAGCGGCTGCTCAAGGGCACGCCCCGGTACTACGACCGGTTCGGCGCCGCGCTGGCGGCCGGGGACTTCAACGGGGACGGCGACGACGAGCTGGCCGTCGGCGTACCCGGAGAAAAGGGGGTCCAGGTGCTGGCCGGGGCCAGGAAGGGCGGGCTGACCAAGGACGGCAACCTGCTCATCAAGGGCAAGGGGCGTGACTTCGGCGCGTCCCTGGCCGCGCTGCCCGCGCTCGGCGGTCGCTACCGGCAGCTCACCAAGGAGCGTCCGCTGTACGGGCTGGTGGTGGCGGCGCCGGACCAGGGCAAGGTGCTGTACGTGCCCGGCTCGCGCCGGACGGGCCTGCGTCCCGGCCTGCTGCCGGGGAGGGTCCGCGAGCTGAGCAGCGGCCCCGGCCTGTACGGCTACGCGTTCGGCTGAGCCCCCGGCTAAGACCCGTGCGGTTGAGCCCCGGCCTGTCCGCTCGGCTGACGCTGCGACCGGGTGGCCTGGGACGGGGCGAGCGGGAGCGTGACGCGGAAGGTGGCGCCCTTGCCCGGCACGCTCGACGCGGCGACGCTGCCCCCGTGCGCCTCGACGAGGGTGGCCGCGATCGACAGCCCCAGCCCGGCACCGCCGGCGCTGCGCGCCGGATCGGCCCGGTAGAAGCGCTCGAACACCCGCTCGGCCACCTCCCGCGAGAAGCCGGGCCCTTCGTCGGCCACCTCGACGACGGCCTGCCCGTCACGCGCGCCGACCCCGACGGTGAAGGCCGTGCCCGGCGGCGTGTGGCTGAGCGCGTTGCCCACGAGGTTGCCCAGCACCTGCCCGAGCCGCGGCTCGTCACCGGTCACGAACACCGAACCCTCGCTCCCGTACAGCATGACCAGCTCGATCTTCCGGTCCGGCGCGAGCGTCTGGGCGTCGATCACGGCGGTGGCGGCGAGGCTGAGCACGTCGACGGGCTGCGCGCCGAGCTCGCGGCGCTGGTCAAGCCTGGCCAGCAGCAGCATGTCCTCGACCAGCAGGCCCATCCGCGCGGCCTGCCCCTCGATCCGGCTCAGCAGCCGGGTCGCCTCCGCCAGGTCCTTGTCCGCCCCGAGCCGGAACAGCTCGGCGAAGCCCCTGATCGAGGTGAGCGGGGTACGCAGCTCGTGCGAGGCGTCGGCCATGAACCTGCGGGTCAGCTCCTCCGAGCGCCGCGCCGACCGGGCCGACTCGCGGGCCGACTCGGCCGCCGCCTCGCGCTCGCGGACGGCCACCTCGATGCGGCCGAGCATGCCGTTCAGGGCCCGGCCGAGCTTGCCGACCTCGGTGGTCGCCGCCCAGAGCGGCACGCGGCGGGACAGGTCGCCGTCCGCGATGTGGCGGGCGGTCCGCTCGATCTCCCCCAAAGGGCGCAGACTCCGCCGTACGAGCCAGTAACAGGCGAACCCGAGTACCACGAGCGTCCCGCCGCCGCCGACCGCCACGATGAGCAGCAGCTGGGAGACCGTGTCGTCCAGGTCGCCCAGGCTGATCGCGATGATCCTGCTGTCGCCGTCGCGGCCCGGCATGGCCACGGCCCGCCAGGAGGGTCCCTGCGGGTCCTGCGAGTCGACGGTGAAGGGCTGCCCGGCCATGAGCGCGACGTCGGCGCTGGTGAGCCTGGGCAGCTTGGGGGTGTGCGTCTCGGTGGACTCGGTCATGGTCCGGATCTTGGCGCCGGTGGAGTCCACGAGCACCGAGTGGAACAGGCCGAAGAAGCGCTGCGGGCGCAGGCTCGGCTGCGGCTCAGGCGGCGGCGGAGCGCCCCGCCACGGCACGCTGGCGGCACGCAGCTGCTGGTCGACGCGCTCGACGAGATAGCCGCGCAGCAGCCGTACGGCGAACAGCCCGGTCAGCGTGATGGCCAGCGTGACCATCAGCAGCGTGGCCGAGACGAGCCGCAGCCAGAGCGGCGTCCGCGCGAGATACCTCCTCAGTCCTGCCATTCGGGAAGCCGGGGTCAATCCTTGGGCGGGCGCAGGATGTAGCCGACGCCACGCAGGGTGTGCAGGTATCTCCGCTCGCCGGTGTCGATCTTGCGGCGCAGATAGGAGACGTAGGACTCGACGAGCCCCACGTCGGTGCGCCAGTCGCCGTTCCAGACGTGGTCGAGGATCTGCGTCTTGGACAACACCCGTCCCGCGTTGAGCATGAAGTAGAGCAGCAGCCGGTATTCGGTGGGCGAGAGCCGCACCTGGACGCCGTCGCGCCACACCTCATGCGTCTCCTCGTCCAGCTCCAGGTCGGCGATGCGCAGCCGGTTCGGCGGCGGCGCGCCCCGCCGGGTCCGGCGCAGCACCGCCCGGATGCGGGCGATGACCTCCTCCAGGCTGAACGGCTTGGTCACGTAGTCCTCGCCGAGCCCGAGCCCGGCGAGCCGGTCCTCCGGCGTGTCCTTGGCCGTCACGAACAGCACCGGAACCCGGCGGCCGCGGGACCGCAGCCTGCCCGCGACCGCCAGGCCGTCCAGGTCGGGCAGCATGACGTCCAGCATGACCAGGTCGGGCGTGCTCTGCTCGGCGACCCGCAGGGCCTCCTTGCCGTCGGCCGCCGTGAGGACCTCGAACCCGGCCATCCGCAGGCTGGCGGAGAACAGCTCCCTGATGTTGGGCTCGTCGTCCACCACCAGCAGCCTGGCCTCCGGCTCGGTCATCTGCCGACTCCCCCCTGGCTGATCGAGGTGGCGGCCACCGAGCCGTCCCCGCCCTTCTCGCCGCGGACCACGACGTTGCCGCCGGTCTGCAGATCGGCCAGCTTGCCCGGCTTGGTCACCTGGACCGTGGTCGCGTCGGTGGTGGTGACCGTGACCGTGGAGCCGTCCATGGTCTTGACGTAGATCTTGCCGCCTTCGACCTTCTCGACCGTGCCCACGGTGCCGCCGCCGGCGCCGCCCATCCTCTGACCGTACCCGCCCGGTACCTGCTGCCGGCCGCCTGGCTGCTGGCCGTACCCGCCGGGCTGCCTGCCCTGCTGGCCGTACCCGCCTGGCAGCTGCCGGCCGCCCGGCTGCAGGGCGGCGGCGGCCGTGGCGGGCGCGCCCAGCGCCTTCTGCGCCTGGATGCCGATCACAACCCCGGCCACCAGCACCACGCCCGCGATCAGTCCGAGCGTCACCTTCGACAGGGGCTTCCGTGGCTGGACGGCCAGCTCGCTGTCCAGATCGTCCGGATACGGCGAGCCGTCGAGTTTGGCCATTTCTGTCTCCTTCGGGGGTCTGTCACTCATGGCGCAGGGCCTGGATCGGCCTCAACTTGGCCGCCCTGTTGGCGGGATAGCTGCCGAAGAACAATCCGATGCCGACGGAGACGCCCAGCGCGAGCGCGACCGACGACGGAACGAGCACCGGCTGGATGCCCGCGACGGTGAAGCGGGTGCCCAGGAACGCCACCAGCACCCCGGACAGCCCGCCGACCAGGCTGAGCAGCGTGGCCTCCATCAGGAACTGGCCCAGGATCGCGCTCCTGGGCGCGCCGATGGCCTTGCGGATGCCGATCTCCCTGGTCCGCTCCGTGACGGTCACCAGCATGATGTTGGTGATGCCGATGCCGCCGACCAGCAGCGAGATCGCCGCGACCGCGCCGAGCAGCACGGTGAACGTGCCGGTCGCCGCGCTGACGGTCTCCTGCAGGGTGGCCTGGTTGAGGATCCGGAAGTCGGCCGAGGCGGTGCCGGTGATGCCGTGCCGCTGGTTGAGGATGGCCGTGACCTCCGACTGCGCCGACTCCGTCGCCGTCGAGCCACTCGCCTGCACGACGATGGAGTTGAGCGAGCCGAAGCCGGTCAGGCTCTGCTGTACGGCCGGCAGCGGCGCGATGGCCACGTCGTCGGCGTCCTGGCCGCCCGTCGACCCGGTCTCCTTCAGCACGCCGACGACCGTGAACGGCACCCCGGAGACCGTCACCTGCCTGCCGATCGGGTCGAGGGTGCCGAACAGCTCCTCGACCACGGTCTGCCCGAGCACCACGATTTTCCTGGCGGCCAGCACGTCGTCGTTGAAGAAGTACGTGCCCTTGGTCACCGGCTTGTTCGTGGCCTCGAAGTAGCTGGGGTAGGTGCCGACGAGCTGGGCGATCGAGTGGCTGGCCGCCCCGTAGGTGGTGGCGGCCGAGGAGGCGGTCACGACCGGCGAGACCGACTTGACCGACGGGGCCACCGTCTTGTCGGTCAGGGCCTTGGCGTCGGCGAGGCTGAGCTCCCTGGCCTGGGTACGCGGGCCGGTGTTCTGCTGCACGCCGCCGGGTGCCCCGCCTCCGCCGCCCCGCCCGAATGCGCCGCCTCCACCGCCGCCGCCCGCGAAGGACTGGGAGATCGTCAGCGTGTTGGCGCCGAGCCGCTGGATGTTCTTCTGGATGCTCTGCGAGGAGCCCTCACCGACGGCGACGAGCATGATGACCGCGGCGACGCCGATGAGGATGCCGAGCGTGGTCAGCGAGCTGCGCATCTTGTTGGCCAGCAGCCCGCGCAGGGCGAAGCGCAGGACCTCGAACTGGTTCATCGGGCGACCTCCGCCATCCGCGGCGGCGGCCCGTCGATCGGGCCCTGCCGGACGTCCTCCACGATCGCGCCGTCCACCAGCCTGATGACCCGCTTGGCGTGCGCAGCCACGTCGTTCTCGTGCGTGATGAGCACGATCGTGCGGCCCGACTCGCTGAGCCTGTCCATGATCTCCAGTACGTCCTGCGTGGAGGCGGTGTCGAGGTTGCCGGTCGGCTCGTCCGCCAGCAGCAGGGCGGGGGCGGTGATGAGCGCCCTGGCCACGGCCACGCGTTGCTGCTGACCGCCGGAGAGCTGGTTGGGCTCGTGGTGGATGCGGTCCGACAGGCCGACCTGCTCCAGCGCGGCCAGCGCGCGCCTGCGCCGCTCGGCCTGGCCGACGCCGCCGTAGACCAGCGGCAGCTCGACGTTGGCCAGCGCGCTCATGCGCGGGATCAGGTTGAACGACTGGAAGACGAAGCCGACCCGGCGGTTGCGCAGCTTGGCGAGCTGGTGCTCGTCGAGCTGCCCGACGTCGGCGCCGTCGATCAGGTAGCGGCCGGTGGTGGGGACGTCCAGGCAGCCGAGGATGTTCATCAGCGTCGACTTGCCGGAGCCGGAGGCGCCCATGATGGCGACGTAGTCCCCCTGCTCGACGTCGAGGTTCACGCCGCGCAGCGCCCGTACCCTGGCGTCGCCCTCGCCGTACTCCTTGACCAGGTTCTGCACGCGCAGGACGGGAGCGGTCATCGCCCGCCTCCCGGTACGCCGCCGCCACCGGGGAAGCCACCGCCGAAGCCACCCTGCCGCTGGTTGTTGCCGGTGCCCGTGGTCGTGGTGGCCGGCGGGACGATCTGGTCGCCTTCGGAGACGCCCGACTTGATCTCGGTCAGCGAGGCGCCCTGTACGCCCACCTCGACCGGGGTTCTGACCTGCCGGCCGTTCTTGAGCAGGGTGACCGTGTTCTGCCCGCCGCTGGTGGAGATCGCGGTGGAAGGGACGGAGATGACGTTCTCCGCCTCGCCGGTCACCACCTCCACCGTGGTGGTCTGCCCGAGTCGCACCTGATTGGGGACCTTGGTGAAGGAGATCGTCACCGGATACTGCACGACGTTGTTGCTGGTGGCGGCGACCGGCTCGATCTGGGTGACCTTGCCGGTGGCGGTGACGCCCGGCAGCGCGTCGAACGTGACGGTGGCCGCCTGGCCGACCTTGAGCTTGCTGATGTCCGACTCGGTGAAGGTACCGACCAGCTGGAGCTTGCCGGTGTCGGCCAGGTCGATGAACCCGGACCCCGATCCGCCGCCCGACTGACCGCTCTGCCCGCTCTGGCCGGTGCTCTGCGTGGTGGAGGTGCCGGAGGACGTGCCGGATCCGTTGGAGGAACCGCCGACGGCGCCGTTGACGGCCGTGACCGTGCCGCCGAACGGCGCTCGCAGCACCGTCGCCGCGGCCGTCCGCTGGGCCTCGCGGTAGGCGTTGCGCGCCTTGATGTAGGCGGCGTAGAGCTGGGCGGTCGAGGTCCCGTCGTCGACGGCGCTGTTGTACGTGGCGCGGGCGGCCGACAGGCTCTCCTGTGCCGCCGCGTCGTCGAGCCTGGCCAGGATGTCGTCCTTGCGGACCTTGTCACCGGCCTTGACGTAGATGTGCTCGACCGTGCCACTCGTGCCGAACGTGAGCGCTCTGCTCTTGGAGCTCTCCACCGCCCCCGAGGCGGACACCGAGGCGGTCACGGTGCCGCGCCCGGCGGTCACCGTGCGGGTGACCGTCTCGCTCGCCACCTCGCCCGTGCCGAGCTGGGCGTACGCGAACGCGACCCCGCCCAGCAGGAGCACGCTCAGGGCTCCGTTGGTCATCAGCGCTCTGCGCCTTGTCGACACCTTCACAGGCGGTGACCCTTGCACACCAGTCTGCGCTGGAGCCGGGAGCTAGCTGAAGGTTCGCTGACAAAACCGGAGCATACGGAGACACACAGACAACTCTGAGCCCGCTCGCAGCCTGGTACGAACCTGTTCACGCCATGATGGGCCTTCATGAGATCGACTATCCCGCCGAAGGCGCTCAAACTCGGCGGGCTCGCCCTGGCCGTCCTGGTGGCCGGCTCCGGCCTGGTGCTGGCGCTCCGTGACGACTCGGAGCCCGCCGCCCAGGTACGGCTGGCCGCGGCCAAGCGGGGCGTCGTCACCGCCTCGGTCACGGCCGCGGGCAACACCGTGGACGGCTCGCGGCGTGACCTGGGATTCGGCGGCTCCGGAACGGTGACCAAGGTCTACGTCAAGGTCGGCGCCAAGGTCAAGAAGGGGCAGGTACTGGCTCGGGTGGACAGCCGGGCGGCCCGCGAGAACTACACGGCCGCCACCGCCGACCTGGCCGCCGCCGAGGAGGCCCTCGAGACCGCCTCGACCGCCGCCACCAGCACGTCGTCCAGCGCGGCCTCGTGCGCGCCGAGCAGCGGCGGCGGCACGTCCGCCTCCGTCGCCGGGGCGGTCGCCGCCAAGGGCGCCTTCGGACCTTCGGCGGTTCCGGTCGTGGACGCCGACAAGGGCGCCTCCGGGCCTTCCGCAGTTCCCGTCGTGGGCACCGGCAGGGGCGCCTTCGGGCCTTCCTCGGTGCCCGTCGCGGACGCTGGCCCCGCCACCACGCTTACTCCGGGCACGACGCCGACCCCCCGGCCCACCTGGACGCCGACGCCGGAGCCCACGCCGAGCGGCCACGAGCCGCAGCCCACCGTCACGGTCACCGTCACGGCCACGGCGACCGTCACCGCGACCGTCACCGCGACCGTCACGGCCACGCCGGACGGCGGCCGTCCGTCGGCCTCGCCGACCGGCACCTCCACCGGCAAGCCTTCCGCCAAACCCACTGGGAAGCCCACGGGCAAGGCCACCGGCGAACCCACAGGTAAGGCCACCGGGAGGCCAACGGGCAAGCCGACGCCCGGCGCCTCGGGCCGGCCCACCGGGAAGGCCACGCCCGGAACCCGCCAGTCCCAGGGCGGCAGCCCCTGCTCCGGTACGAACGGCAAGGGCGGCATCAGCGAGGACCAGGCCAGCGCGAACGTGGACCGCGCCCAGGCTGCCCTTGTGCAGGCCACCGACGCGGTGCGCGGCACCCGGATCGTGGCCCCCACCGTCGGCACGGTCCTGTCGGTGGCGGGATCGGTCGGCGACACGGCGGGCACCAGTACGTTCATCAGCCTCGGCGACCTGAACGAGCTCCAGGTCGACGCGCTGGTCACCGAGTCCGACGTGAACAAGCTCAAGCTCGGCCAGCAGGCGAGCATCACCCTGGCCACGCGGGGCGCGGAGAAGTATCCGGCCACGGTCACCCGCATCGCGCCGACCGCCACCGTGAGCAACCAGCTCGTCCGCTACTCGGTGACGCTCGCCTTCGACCAGCCGCCGCGCGGGCTGATGCTCGGGCAGACCGCCTCGGTGTCGGTGACGACGGGCACGGCCGATGACGGGATCTACGTACCGGCAGAGGCGGTGAAGAGCCGGGCCGACGGCACCAGCGTGGTCACCGTACGCTCGGGCGGGCACGACGCGGCACGGGTGGTGCGTACCGGGGTGCGCGGGGACCAGTACGTGGAGATCACCTCGGGCCTGAGCGAGAGCGACCAGGTGGTCATGGCGGACAGCGGCACGGGCGAGTTCCCGGACGACAGCTGGCCGGAGAGCTGACCACCCACCGGCCGGGCCACAGGGGTGGCTCGGCCGCGTCTGCGTTGAGCGAACCCTCAGCCCTTTGACAGCGAACGTTCAGGCTCGGGGTCCGGCGGTGGCCGGGATGGTGAGGCTGTGGGCGGTCTTGGCCGGGGCGCCCTTGCGGGAGATGTAATCCAACGTCCGGAAATCCACCGAAATATCATCACGAGTGACCTTGGCCATCAGGTAGCCCCGCCGCTGGTCGATGTAGGAGATGTGCGGGTTCTCCTGCAGCGCCTCGGCGATCCACGTCCGGTCCCGGTACCCGTCCCCGTCACTGGCGATCGACGACGTCACCAGTTCCCTGGCCACCACGGGCGAGTCGGGGTCGTCGAAGTCGGTCTTGAGCTCGGCCAGGTGGTGCATGTGGGCGTCGCCGGTCAGCACGACGGGGTTCGAGGTGCCGGACAGCGAGCCCAGCAGCCGGGTCCGCTCGGCGGCGTACCCGTCCCACGAGTCGAGGTTCACCTCGCGGCCCGGTCCCACCTTGTAGTCGCGCTGCGCCATCAGGATCTGCTGCCCGAGGAGGTTCCACCGGGCGTCGGAGCCGCGCAGGCCGTCCTCCAGCCAGCGCCACTGGTCGGCGCCCAGCAGCGTACGCCCGCTCGCCAGCCGCTCGTCGCACCCGGCGCGTACCCCGTCCAGGCACGCCTGGTCGTCACGGAACTGCCGCGTGTCGAGCAGGTGGAAGCGGGCCAGCGACCCCCAGGAGACGCGCCGGTTCACCCGCAGCACCGCGCCCTGCAGGCTCGCCCGGCGCAGCGGCATGTTCTCGTAGTACGCCCGGAAGGCGTCCGCCCGGCGCCGGGTGAAGTGGGGAGCGTCGGTGCTGGAGACGGACCCGGCCCAGTTGTTCTCCACCTCGTGGTCGTCGAAGGCCACCAGCCACGGCGCCACCGCGTGCGCCCGCTGGAGGTCGTGGTCGCTCTTGTACTGGGCGTGCCGGAGCCGGTAGTCGGCCAGCGTCTCGCACTTGCCCGGCGTATGCGTACGCACCCGACCGGCCAGCGCGGTGTAGCCGCTGGGGCCGTACTCGTACATGTAGTCGCCCAGGAAGACCACCAGCTCGGGCTCCTGCTCGGCCAGCCGCCGGTAGGCGGTGTAGTAGCCGTGCTCGTAGTGCGCGCACGCGGCGATCGCGAACGTGAGCGGCCGCTCCCCCGTGGGCGTGGTCCTGGTACGCCCCGCGGGTGAGAGCCTGCCCTCGCTCTTGAACCGGTAGAAGTAGTCGCGCCCCGGCTCCAGGCCCGCGACCTCGACGTGGACGCTGTGAGCGGCGCCCGGCCGCGCCTCGGCCGTACCGGATTTGACGATCTTGGAGAAGCGCTCGTCGGTGGAGACCTGCCAGTCGACGTCCACACCACGGGAGGGCATGCCGCCGCGACCGTCTCCGGCGAGGGGGTTCGGGGCGAGGCGGGTCCAGAGGACGAAGCCGTCGGTGGACGGATCTCCGGAGGCCACGCCGAGGGTGAAGGGGTCGGATTTGAGGGTTCTGGTCTGCTGGAAAGAGGCTGCTGCTGCCTGCTGGGAGGGCGCGAGGAACGTCACTGCCGCTGCGGCGAGGAAGGATCTGCGGTCCACGGTCCAGGTATGTCCACCTCGACTGACAGGGTTGTGACAGTGGAGTCAAGGCTGGATGAACAGCGTCGGTCGTCCAGCTCCGGCGGCTGAACCCGCCGCGCCCGAGTGCAGGCCCCTCAGATCGTCCGGCAGCTGTTCTGGTAGGGGAGTTCATGGATGTGGGCCTTCCAGTCCGCCGGGGACAGGGCGCCGAACTGGGCGCAGAACGCATCCTTGATCTTGCCGGGTGCGATGACGTGGGTGCGGAGACGGCTGTGGCCGTCGACGGCCAGGACGGTCGAGCCGTCCCGGGTGAACGCCAGCGAGTACAGGGAACTGATGCCCAAGGAGTCGGCTTCCGGTGGAATGCCGGCGAGCGGTAGCCCGAGAGGCCGGTTGGTGGCGACGTCCCACAGCTGGATCTGGTCCGCCGCGTCCGGCACGGCCAGGAGACGTCCGTCGGGAGAGAAGGCCACAGGGGCGCCGCCGATGGACGCCTCCCCCTCCTGCCGCAATGTTCGGCTGTTCCGAAGCCGGAGCTTGCCACTGTCGCTGTGGTAGTCGGCGAGAACTCCGGCAGAGCTCAGCGCTACCGGACGATCCATGCCAGAGTCGGGCGGGACCACCCGCGCGCCGGTGGAGGCGTCGACAACGCCCTGGTCCGAAGAGGAGATGATGGTCCGGCCATCCGGGCCGAAAAAGACCTGACCGTCCGGCACGGGTGTTGCGCGCTCTGGCCGAAGTGGTCCGCGCGGTGTGGGGCAAACGCTGACCCGGTGACCGGGACCACCATCCACGCGGCGGCGACTGCGATCCTCTGTCCCACCCGAGCCCCCAGTCGATCCCGGTCACCCGCAACGGCCGTCGGCCTCCTGGGTCCAGTCTGCAAGTCCGGGATCGATGCCGGGGGTGGTGATGCCGAAGAGGTTGGTGTTGCGGAGTAAGAGAGCCGTGACGGAGACGAACAGCGTCAGCCCTCCTGCTCCGTCTCTTCCCGCAGTCCTTCCAGAAGCTCGCGGGCTCGCACGGCGGCTATCTGATCGTCGAGGGCCAGATAGGTGTCGAGGGCTTCTTGGCAGCGTTCGGCCGCGGCCTCGTAGCACTTGGCCCACTCGAGGGCGACGGCCTCGTCGTAGCCGAGCCCGGCCAGCTCCCAGGCCGCCTCCCGCCGCTGCCCCGCGTCCGGCTGTCCCATGTCCGACGCCGCGGTCAGGGCTGCTCTGGCTTGGGCGTACGCCTCGCTGATCTCGGCGAGATCGTCGCTGGCGAAGTAGACGCACTTCGCGCGCAGCCTCATGGCGCAGCCTGCGGCGAGGAGCTCGCCGGCGTCCCGGTAGAGGTCGGCCGCCGCCGCGTACGCCTGTGCCGCCCCGACGTCCAGATCGAGGTCGGCCAGCTCCTTGGCCGCCTCCATGGCCGCGGCCGGGTCGCCCGCCTCGCGCAGGGCGGCCAGCCCGGCTTCGTGTTCGCCCAGCTCGAACAGCGCGCGGACCGCCGTACGGCTGTCGGTGTCGATCCGTCCGTCCGGCTCGCCGCGGCGGGCGGGTGAGACGAATGGGAGGTGGGCGACCAGCGGCTCGGCCGCCAGCGTGGCCGCCAGGCGACGCGTGTGGACGTCGTCGCCGTTTCGGACGTCGAAGCGGGCCGCGATCTCCCGCGCCCCGGCCGCCAGTTCCTCGTGCAGCTCCGGCATCGGCACGTCGCGGCCGGCCCGCCGTACGGTGAGCCCGTCGTGGCCCGTCTCCATCAGGCGGCGCAGCACCAGCGCGGCGCCCGTCATGAACGAGCGGGCCTGCGCCGGCGACGGCGGCCGCTCCAGCAGCGGCAGCTCTCGCTCCAGGATCTCCAACCCGCGCGTCTCGTTCCCGGTCAGCGCGCAGAATTCCAGGTGGTCGCCGATGTCGTCCAGATATCCGATCTGTCCCTGCACAATCCGGTACGCCCGGCGGTGCGCCTCCGCGGCCTCGTCCAGGTGCCCGGTCTTGAGGTACGGCGTGAGCAGGGTGCACAGGACGCTCTGCGGCTGCACTCCGCAGGAGAACTCGCCCGCGACGACGGGCCCGCCGACGGCCACGGCCTCCTCGTACCGGCCCAGCGACGCCAGCGCGTACGCCCTGCCGCCGAGGTCGCAGGCGCGGCAGTCGGACAGGTCGTCGCGCGGCGTGGTCTCCCAGCGGTGCAGCCACTCCTCGACGGCCGGTTCGTCGCCGAGGTGGAGCGCGACGCGGCAGCGCTGCGCGTACACGGCCTGGGGCGCCCCGGCCTCGCGGTAGCGCCGCTCCATGTCGTCCAGGGCGTCGAGCGTCCGCCGCAGCGGGATCTCCGGGAACCTGCGCATGTCGCTCATGATCCACTTGAACTGCCAGAGCACCCTGCGCGCCTGCCACTCGGTGAACCGACCGGGCTCGGCGTCGTAGGCGGCCACGGTCCGGGAGAAGGTGGCGAACGACTTCGCGGGCTCACCGCCGTACTGGTAGGCCTGGGTGAGCGCGAGCCGCGCCGCGATCGCCGGCTCCGGCTCGCGCAGCGCCTCGGCCTCGCGCAGCGCCCGCTCGGCCAGCACGGTCCTGGCCTCCCCGTACGGCAGGCGCGCCGCCTCCGCCAGCAGCGTCTCGACCTGGTCAGTCATGCGTGCCCCCTTGCACGGCCCAGTCGAGCAGGCCCAGGAACGAGCGGTTGAGCGCCGCGGTGTCGGCGGGCCGCAGCGGATGGTGCCCATGGAGCAGCGCCATGCCGTACAGCGCCTCGACGGCGGTGGCGGCCAGCGTCAGGTCCGGCAGCCCGGTGACGCGGCGGACCAGCGGGTTGCGGTGATTGAGCACCAGCCTGGGCCGGTCCACCGCCAGCGTGCGCTCCATCGCGCCGAGCACGTCGGCCCAGAGCTCGTCGCCCACGTCGCGGGCCTCGCGCAGCTCGGCGTGGTGCTGGGCCGCGCGGCTGGTCAGGTAGAGGGCGGGCAGCGAGGCCGGGTCGAAGTCGCGCAGCACCACCTCGCAACCGAGCGGGTCGAGCACCCGCCCGGCGGCACCGAGGAAGGGGCGGGCGCGCAGTTCCGCCTCGGGGTCCGGCGGGCTCAGGTGGGTGGCCAGCTCGGCGGGGTCGAGGCGGGCCAGCCGGGCGTCCGGGTCGATGCGGGTGAGGCGGGGCAGGATCTCGCCGTCGTAAACATAGCCGCCGTTGACCAGGCCGACGCCCTGCGCGCCGGAAACGGCCGCGAGCTGGCGGAACTCGTCGACGCTGGTGGTGTAGCGGCCGTTCGGGTGCCTCGTCCTGAACTGGGCGAGCGTCATCCGCCCGGCGCTGGTCTCATACTCCAGCCATTGATCGACCAGCCTCAGCATCTCGTCGTCGTGCAGGGCCAGGGCCTTGACACCCAGGTGGTGCAGACCCAGGAAGGCGCGCAGGCCGTCGGGGTCGGTCTCGGCCAGCCGGACCAGCCAGGCACGCAGTTGGCGGCCGAGCTCCAGGCGGGTGTGTTCGAGGAGGTCGTCCTCGTAGAGCGCCTCGCGGCTGGCGGTGGGCCGCAGTTCGGCCGCGTCGACGACGCCGCGGGCGAAGAACGCCCAGTCGGGCAGCAGGCCGTCGGCGCTCTCGGTGAGGAGCATGCGCTTGAGGTAGACGCGGTGGCCGCCGCGGACGGCCGGGTTCGCCGGAGTGGGCAGGATGTAGGCCACGCCGGTGAGCCCGGCTTCGGGGACGTGGAGGTCGACGACGTCGAGCGGAGTGAACCCGAACAGCTCCGCGCCATGCTTTTGCAGGAAATTCCGTCTTATAGCGGGGGATGCGTGCTTTGCCAGCCAGGGCGGGGCGCCGATGGTGGTGCGGCGGCCGTTCACGGTGACGTCGATCGGCAGGAGCGAGCCGTACAGCTCCGCCAGCTCGGTGATCGTCCGCTCCGTCACCCACTCGGCGGCGTCCGGCCGCGCCACGAGGGTGACCGTGGTGCCCGGCTCGTCCCGCTCCTCCCCCGCCGGCGCCACCTCGTAGCGGCCGTCGGAGCGTCCGGTCCAGAGCACGGTCGGGCCGCCCCTCGCCGACCTGGTACGCACGCTGATCTCATCGGCCACCAGGAAGCCGGACAGCAGGCCGATGCCGAACTGGCCGAGGAACTCGTGCCGGGCGAAGCCCAGCTCGTCGCGCTTGGAGGAGCGGCCGATGGTGGCCAGGAGCACGTGGACCTCGTCCTCGGTGAGGCCGATGCCGGTGTCGTGCACGCTGAGCCGCCCATCGGCCACCTCGATGGTCACGATGGCGGGCGCCTCCGGGTCGACCGCCCGGCGGGCGGTGATCGCGTCGGCCGCGTTCTGGAGGAGCTCGCGAACGTACACGCGGGGGCTCGAGTACAGATGGCGGCTGAGCAGGTCGACCACACCGCGCAGATCGACGTTAAAGGCGCTTTCCATTTGAGACACCATAAATCACATAAGAGATAATCCGCCGCTCGATTAACACGCCTCACACCTTGAACGCCTCACACCTGAACGCCTTACCCCTTGAGCGCCTCCCGCAGCGCCTCGGCGGAGGTGAAGCGCACGCCCGTCATGCCCGCGCGCTCGGCCCCGGCCACGTTCTCCGCCCGGTCGTCGATGAACACGATCTCGGCCGGGTCGGCGCCGAGGTCGGCCGCCATCCGGTCGAAGATCTCCCGGTCCGGCTTCACCAGGCCTATCCTGCCGCTGTAGAAGCGGTGCTTGATGTTCGCGATCCAGGGCAGGCCGTCCAGGCCGTCGGCCAGGCAGGCGGGCGCGTTGGACAGCAGGGCCACGTTGCCGCCGTCGTCCAGGAGATCGTTCAGGATGGCGACCGTCCCCTCGTCCGGGTAGGCCCAGCTGGCCACGTCCATCGCGACCAGCCGGGCGATCTCGGCGATGGCGGCCGGCCGGCCGAGCACCGCCGACCAGTAGGCGGCCGGAGACAGTGCCGCCCGGTCGAACTCCAGGCGGTGCTCCCAGTAGCCCCGCTTGAACGCCTCGGGATCGGCGTTCACCGCCTGGGCCATCTCGTCGGCGTCGGACTCGGACTGGGGCAGGGACAGCACGTTGCCGTAGTCGAACACAATCCACGTCATGGCAGGAATGGTCGCAGATGCGGGTCGAGCGCCGGGCAACCCAGGTATTTCTCGGCGGTGTGAAAATCGATCCAGTCGAGATTGACGAGCTCCTCCACGTCCACGCCGGTGAAGCTGCCGCACAGATCGGGTGGGATGGCCGCGATGTCGTCCTTGTCGGCGATGTTCACCCAGCGCTTGACGCCGGCGGGCCGGCAGCCGAGGCCGTTGATCGGTGCGGGCAGGAGGCGCTCGAAGATCACGTTGCGCATGCCCAGCGGGCTGCCGAGGGTGATGAGCAGCTCCACCTCGAGGTCGGGGTTGGCCCAGAGCGTCTCGTAGGCCACCACGCTGCCCAGCGAATGGGCGATCACCACCCGGGGGCTGTGCTTCCTGATCGTGTCGCGGACGGCCTCCTGGCACCTCTCGCGCCGGGCCGGGTCGGTCAGGTAGGCGGCCACCTCCGGCGCGAACAGCGACGCGAACGCCGCCGACCGGCTGTCGAGCCGGGCCAGCAGCCACCCGGTGAACAGCTTGAGCGCTCCGGTGAAGCGCTCCCCCAGACCCATGTTCCTGGCCCAGCCGACGAGCACCTGCTGGGCGGAGCCCTTCATACCGGCGAACGCCTGCGGGCCCTCCTCGGGCCGGCGGTCGTGCAGCAGGTGGGAGAAGTAGGCCACCTCGCTGAAGTACGCCCGGCTCTCTCCCCCGAGCGCCGCCTGCAGGTAGCGGTCCCACTTGAGGCGCATCGCCTCCGCCGCCCCCGTCGCGGAGTTGCCCGCCGCCACGTAGTAGTTGTACTTGCCGATCCCGTGCACGCCGACGATGCCCGCCACAGCGCCCTCCCAGTTTCCCCGTGATTCCCAGGGATCGTGACACACCTCACTTGCAAATCGTTTGCCGGTTTAGTCTTGCCTAAAGGTTTAGGTAGAGCTAAAGTGAAGTCACCAGGAACCGACCGCTGAGAGCGAGACCGAGATGGCCTTTCGCCGGAGCATGCCTGACGAGGTGAGCCCGGGCGGTCTCGCCCAGGACGCCGTCGACGAGATCACGTGGTATATGCGTGAGCACAAGGTCTCGCGGGCCGATCTGGCCGCCTCGATGGGTGTGTCGCCGGGCAGGGTGAGCCAGATCCTGTCGGGGGACGAGAATCTCACGCTCCGCACTCTCGACTCCGTCGTCAAGGCGCTAGGGGCCCGCATCGAGTTCACGCTGAGCGAGGCCGAGGAGGAGTCCATCCTGCTCGTCGAGGAGACTCGCGGCTCTCATAGGTGAGACGTGAGCGGCGCGTCTCATGGGTGGGGCCTGAGCGTCGTGGCGATTCGCGACCGCGTCGGCGGCACGAACCTGGGCAGCGACCGATATCCGCTCCGATAGGCCGAGGCCAGCAGCCGCAGCACGTCGTTCTCGGCGTCGTGCCGCAGGATGCCGTGTAACCGGGTCAGATCATTGATATAGCGCTCATACCTGGCCAGCCGCGTGTGCCGGGAGCCGCGCAGCGCGGTGATCACCTTGGAGCGCGACGCCCCGTCCTCGACCAGCGCGGCCACGTCCAGCCGCCGCTCGATCGCGTCGAGCCTGGCGTGCACCCGCTCCTTCCTGCGCTCCTCCGGCGAGAGCCGCTCGCCGATGCGCTCGTGATAGCGGTTGGCGGCCAGGCTCAGCTCGTACACGCTCCACGAGTCGTCGACCCGCTTCTCGCACCAGACCCGCTGGTCCTCGGCCATCGCCTGGTCGAGCTTGGCCAGCAGCGACACCAGCCAGAACGTCGCCGCCTCCTTGGCCAGCGAGCGCCGGTCATCCTCGCGGGAGCGCACCTGGCTCAGCCACAGGCCGCCCGGCGCGACCGCGCCCAGCACCGTGGACAGGTAGTTGTTCAGCAGCTCACCGCCCACCAGCGCCACAGCCGAGGAGACCAGCCCGGTCAGCAGGATGATGACGACCGCCAGCCACCAGCCGCCGGGCCCGAACGGCCGGCCCTTGCCCTGGCAGCGGAGCAGCAGGAATCCAGTGGCGGAGGCGATGGCCAGGGGCACCGTCACAGCTATCTGCGTCGCCGACACGTGCACCAGGGCTATCTGCACCGCCGTCACGTGCACCACGGAATCGGCCTCCCCCACAGATCGTTGATTCCATAGTCGCAGCGGCGTCAGCGATTGAAAATCCCATTGCTTCCGGCATATGTAGCTCAGATACGGTGACATTCAACGTCGAAGGAACAGGAGCACCCCGCCATGCCCGGCCCGCTGGTCGTCAACGACTCGGTCGTCATCCCGGACGCCGAGCTCGTCTGGCGTTTCTCCCGCTCGTCAGGCCCGGGCGGCCAGGGCGTCAACACCACGGACAGCCGGGTCGAGCTCGTCTTCGACGTGTCCGCCACCACGGCGCTGCCGCCGGAGCTCAAGGCCCGTGCCCTCGATCGGCTCGGCTCCCCTACGATCACCATCGCCGCGTCTGAATACCGCTCCCAGCTGCGCAACCGCGAGGCCGCCGAACAGCGCCTGGCCCAGCGCATCCGCGAGGCCATCGCGCCTCCGCCCAAGCGCCGCCGCGCCACCAAGCCCAGCCGGGGCTCGGTCGAGCGTCGCATCGCCACCAAGAAGCTCCGCTCCGACGTCAAGCGCCTGCGCCGCAGCCCCTGACCCATGAGCCGGGATTATGCCGAAGGTCCTGCCAGGACGAGCCGGGGCGTGAACACGGGCCGCGTCCTGTGCGGTACGGGGCAGAGCTGGCCGACCACCTCCCGTACCTGGTCGCGCAGGTAGAGCGCCGTCAGACGGCCCTGGTCGTCGAAGTGCGGGCAGGTGGGCGAGAGGACCAGCTCGGTGCCCATCACGACCGCGCCCGCGCCGGTGAGCTCCTTGAACAGCTCGGCCTGCGCCCACATGGCGCCGCAGGCGCGCACGCTGGCGCTCATCACGGCAACGTGCTTGCCCGCCAGGCGCCCGCCGCTCGACATCCAGCGCAGCGCGTGACCCAGCTCGGCCGGCAGCAGGCTGTGCTCGGGGGCGGTGAGCAGCACCGCGTCGGACTCGTCCAGCTTGCGGAGCAGGCCCCCGACCTGCTCCGGCACGGGACCGAGGGAGTGGGGCGGAACCGTGCCGAGCCCCCGCCAGCACTCCAGGCGTGCTCCCCGGGGCAGCTCACCCTCCATCGCCTCCAGCAGCCTGGTGATGAACGATCCCGCGTGGAGGCTCGCGGCGATCCCGAAGATTCTCACCCTTCACTCCCAGGGATGTTGATGTGTGGCCCGTAGTCGGGAACCTTCCCGATGTCGGGGATGTCCAAGACCATCTCCGGGTCAAGAGGGGGCACGGGCTTACCGGATGATGGACCCATGGACTACGTACGCGTGGGAACGTCGGGGCTGAAGGTGTCGCGGATCGGCCTGGGCATGATGAGCTACGGCGACCCGGCGCACTCGCCCTGGTTCCTGCCCGAGGAGGCCGCCGAGCCGATCGTGCGCCGGGCGGTGGAGGGCGGGGTGACCTTCTTCGACACCGCCGACATGTACTCCGGCGGCGTCAGCGAGGAGATCACCGGCAGCCTGCTGCGCCGGCTCTTCGACCGTCGCGACGACTACGTGCTGGCGACCAAGGTCGGTTACCCCATGGGCGAGGGGATCAACGATCGCGGGTTGTCGCGCAAGCACATCCTGGACTCGATCGACGCGTCACTGCGGCGGCTGGGCACCGACCACGTGGATCTCTACCAGATCCACCGCTGGGACGACGAGACGCCCGTCGAGGAGACCATGCGGGCCCTGGATGACGTGGTCAGGGCGGGCAAGGCCCGCTATATCGGGGCTTCCCTCATGTACGGCTGGCAGCTGGCCAAGGCGCAGCACGTGGCGAAGGCGGCAGGGTTGACCCGGTTCGTATCGATGCAGACCCGCTACAACCTCGCCTACCGGGAGGAGGAGCGCGAGGTGCTCCCCTACTGTGCCGACCAGGGGCTGGGCGTGCTGCCCTACAGTCCGCTCGCCCGGGGCCTGCTGGCCGGCCGGGAAGGGCGGGCCACCGCCAGGGCGGCCCACGAGGACCGGGCGCCCGAGAACGACGGCGTCGTGGCGGCTCTGCGGGCCGTCGCCGGGGAGCGCGGCGTGCCGCCCGCGCGGGTGGCCCTGGCCTGGCTGCTCGGCGAGAAGCCCGGCGACGGCACGGCGGGCGGGCGTGCGGCGAGCGCCGTCGCCGCGCCGATCGTGGGGGCGACGCGCCCCGGCCACCTCGACGACGCGCTCGCCGCCGTGGACCTCGTCCTCACCCCTGACGAGGTCGCCCGCCTGGAGGCCCCTTACCGCCCGCGCGAACCGTTCGGCTACGGCTGGTGATCGGCAAACGGCCCGGAGGCTCGATCAGCGCATGGCGGCGCGAGCCTTGCGCTCGGCCCGGCGCTCGACGAACCTGGCCGCCGTCGTCTCGGTCTTGGCCAGGAACTCGGCCAGCTCCTCCCGGGCCTGCTCCCCACTCGCGTCGAGGCCGGTCTTGTCGAACACCGCCCACTGCTTCAGCACCGGCATGAGCACGTCGTCGAGGTGCAGGCGCAGGTCGTAGATGCCCTCGTGGGCGATGATCATCGCCTTGCGGGTGAAGCCCTCGATGCTGGAGCCGGGCATCTGGAAGGTCTTCACGACGTCGGTCACGGCGCGCATGGTCTGGTTGGGGTCCAGCTCGAAGGCGGCCTTGAGCAGGTTGCGGTAGAAGAGCATGTGCAGGTTCTCGTCGGCGGCGATCCTGGCCAGCAGCCGCTCGCAGCCCTCGTCGCCGGAGGCCCGGCCGGTGTTGCGGTGCGCGATGCGGGTGGCCAGCTCCTGGAAGGAGACGTAGGCGAGCTGCTCCAGCATGGTGCCGTACTCGGTGATGAAGCCCGACTCCATGTGCGTCATGCGGGCGCGCTCCAGCGCGACCGGGTCGACCGCGCGCGTCACCGTGAGGTAGTCGCGGATCGCGACGCCGTGCCGGCCCTCCTCGGCGGTCCAGCGGTGCACCCAGGTGCCCCAGGCGCCGTCCCGGCCGAACGTGGTGGCGATCTCGTGGTGGTAGCTGGGCAGGTTGTCCTCGGTGAGGAGGTTGACGATGAGCGAGATCCGGGCGGCCTCGGGCAGCTTCGAGTCGCTGTCCTGCCAAGCCTCGCCGCCATAGACGCCGTCGAAGTCGCGGCCTTCGCTCCACGGAATGTACTCGTGCGGGAACCACTCTTTCGCCATCGAGTTGTGGCGGTCCAGCTCCCCGGCGACCACGGGCTCCAGCTCGTGCAGAAGTTGCGTCTGCGTCATCGCCATCAAGATCGTCTCCCTGTAGGTTACGGTACCGTAAGTTAGGCTACCCCAAGGTCATAGCGGCCAAATAGGGTGGTCGTATGCGACCGAGCGTCCGTGGTGTCCTTCTTGATCATGACGAGCGATTGGTGATCTTCCGCCGGACGGTGCCGGGGCGCCAGGTCTACTGGTCCGTACCCGGCGGCCACGTCGAGCCTCAGGACGCGACCCTGGAGCACACGCTGCACAGGGAACTGCTGGAGGAGCTGGGCGCGACGGTCTCGGGCGTGACCCCGCTGACCACGGTCACCTATCCGTGGCAGGGCGAGGTCAAGACTCAGCACGTATATGGCTGCCGTCTCATCGACATGGACCCGGCCCTGCGGCACGGGCCCGAGTTCGAGGACCCGTCGCGCGGCGTCTACGAGGTCGTACGGCTGCCGCTGCGGAAGACGGAGATCACCTCGCGGCACGTCGTCCCCGAGGCCGTGGCCGCCTACCTGTCGCGCAACATCAGCGCGCTGCCGCGCCTCATCGGCGGTCCTCGATCTCCCACAGATGGTCGATGACGTGCCAGGCCGTGCGCCGCACGGCGTAGGCGGGCGGCCAGCCGGTGGTCTGCGGCGGCTGCCAGGGGCGTGACAGCACCTCGGCCAGCTCCTCGCGCATGGCGTCGCGGTCCGCCGGGTTCTTGTAGGGCTTGTACCGTACGTCCACCTTCCGGGCGTAGGAGCGCTCCGCCTCCACGACGTGCGCCACGACCTTCGACAGGTCGCGCCCGCCGCCCCGCGGGCCCTTGCGCAGGTCCTCCGGCGACTCGGCGGCGACCTCGTCGAACAGCTCCCAGGCGGCGCGCAGCAGCGCCACCCGGCGGCGCGCGGTCTCGGCGTCGATCGGCTCCTGGTCGAGCTCGGGGATCGCGAACGGCGCGCCGAAGTCGGTCATCTCGCTGCCCGGCTCGCGGGCGACCACCACGGGATCGCCCGGCTCGAACGGCAGCCCGGCCCGCTCGGCGATCGGCCGGTAGCGGGGCGCGTAGTCCACGAGCAGGTCGATGGCCGCCTCCTCACCCTTGGCCACGCGGCACCAGCCGGGCCACTCCAGCGAGCAGGCGAAGACCTTCTTGGGGCCGACCTCCAGGTAGATATGCGTCATACGGGGCACCTTGCCAGGCTTACCTGCCACCAAGTGTCAGGATCAGATCAGATCTATGAGGTCCGCCACCGAGTCGACGACCAGCGACGGCCGGAACGGGAAGCGGTCGATCTGCTCTCGCTGGGTGACGCCGGTGAGCACCAGGATCGTGTAGAGCCCGGCCTCCATCCCGCACACGATGTCGGTGTCCATCCGGTCGCCGATCATCGCGGTGGTCTCGCTGTGGGCCTCGATCTCGTTGAGCGCGCTGCGCATCATCCGCGGGTTGGGCTTGCCGACGAAGTAGGGCTCGACGTCGGTGGCCTTGGTGATCATCGCGGCGACCGCGCCGCAGGCGGGCAGTGAGCCCTCGGTGGACGGGCCGACCGGGTCCGGGTTCGTGGCGATGAAGCGGGCGCCGCCCTCGATGAGGCGGATCGCCCGGGTGATCTGGGTGAAGCTGTAGGTACGCGTCTCGCCGAGCACCACGTAGTCAGGGTCGAGGTCGGTCAGCACGTACCCGACCTCGTGCAGCGCGGTGGTCAGCCCGGCCTCGCCGATCACGTAGGCGGAGCCGCCCGGCCGCTGGTCGTCGAGGAACTGGGCGGTGGCCAGCGCCGAGGTCCAGATCGACTCGGCGGGCACCTCCAGACCGGCGTTCGCCAGACGCACCGACAGGTCCCGCTGGGTGTAGATGGAGTTGTTCGTCAGCACCCGGAATTTCTTGCCGGACTCGCTGAGCCGCTTGATGAACACATCCGCACCCGGGACGGGCCTGCCCTCGTGTACGAGGACGCCGTCCATGTCGGAAAGCCAGGAGTTGATCCGCTTACGCTGAGTCACGCGGCCCATCGTACAGAGTGTCCCTTATCGACTTCCCGACCAGCACATGAAGAATGTTGTTCATGTCGTTCACTGAATCCGCGCGCGACCTGCGGGACGAGCTCGTCCGGCTGCGTCGGTCACTGCACACCACTCCTGAGATCGGCCTCGCGCTGCCGCGCACCCAGGAGAAGGTCCTCGCCGCGCTCGACGGGCTGCCCCTGGAGATCACCACCGGCAAGGCGCTCAGCTCGATCACCGCCGTGCTCAGGGGCGGCCGGCCGGGCCCGGCGGTGCTGCTGCGCGGCGACATGGACGCGCTGCCGGTCACCGAGCGCAATGATCTGCCCTACCGCTCGCAGATCGACGGGCAGATGCACGCGTGCGGCCACGACCTGCACACCACCATGCTCGCCGGCGCCGCGCACCTGCTCAGCGCGCGGCGCGCGGAGCTGGCCGGGGACGTCATCTTCATGTTCCAGCCGGGTGAGGAGGGCCACGAGGGCGCCAAGCACATGATCGAGGAGGGCGTGCTCGACGCGGCGGGCGCGCGGCCCGTCGCCGCGTACGGGATGCACGTCGTCTCGTCGATGCTGCCCCCGGGCCTGTTCGCCTCCCGGCCCGGACCGCTCATGGCCGCGGCCGACGTGTTCGAGGTGACGGTGAAGGGGCGCGGCGGGCACGGCTCCAGCCCGCACCGGGCGCTCGACCCCATCCAGGCGGGCTGCGAGATGGTGACATCGCTGCAGGCGATGGTGACCAGGACGTTCGACGTGTTCGACCCCGTCGTGGTCACGGTCGGTTCCTTCCACGGGGGCACGGCCGACAACGTGATCCCGGACGAGGCGCGCTTCGAGGCGACAGTGCGCACGTTCTCGCCGGGCAACCGGACGCTGGTGAAGCGGCGGCTGGTGGAGGTGGTCGAGGGCGTCGCGGCCGCGCACGGGCTGTCGGTCGAGACGTCGTTCGGCATGGGCTACCCGGTCACCGTGAACGATCCCACCGAGACGGATTTCGTCTCCAGGACCGCCGACGAGCTGTTCGGGCCCGGGCGCTACTTCGTCTCGCCGCAGCCGGTGATGGGCTCGGAGGACTTCTCGTACGTGCTGGAGGCCGTCCCGGGGGCGTTCGTCTTCCTGGGAGCCTGCCCGCCCGACCGGGACCCGGCCACCGCGCCGTACAACCACTCCCCCGAGGCGCAGTTCGACGACTCCGTGCTGCCGGACGGCGCCGCCCTGTACGCCTCCCTGGCGCTGTCCCGGCTGGCGTCGTGAGCTGAGGGGGCCTCGATGAAGGCGTGGATTCCGGATCCGGACCGGCTGCTGGTCCTGGTGGACAAGCCCATGCCGGAGCCGGGTGTCGGAGAGGTGCTGGTCCAGGTCGAGGCCTGCGGTGTGTGCCGGACCGACCTGCACCTGGTCGAAGGTGATCTGCCGCCCCGGCACCCCGCGATCTCGCCCGGCCACCAGGTGGTCGGGCGCGTGGTCAGCGGGGACGGGGACGTCGGGCAGCGGGTCGGGGTCGCCTGGCTCCGGTGGACCTGCGGCGCCTGCCGGTTCTGCCTGGACGGTAAAGAAAATCTTTGCCTTTCGTCGGCCCACACCGGGTGGGATGCCGACGGCGGTTACGCGGAGTATCTGACCGTGCCCGCCGCCTACGTCTACGCCCTGCCCGAAGGGCCGCCCGCCGAGAAGCTGGCGCCCTTGCTGTGCGCCGGGATCGTGGGCTATCGGGCGTTGCTCCGCTGCGACCTGCCGGAGGGCGGCCGGCTCGGGGTCTACGGGTTCGGCGCGTCCGCCCACCTGACCGCGCAGGCGGCGATCGCCCAAGGGGCCGTCGTCCACGTGGTCACCAGGTCCCGCGCCGCCAGGGGGCTGGCCCTGGAGCTGGGCGCCGCCTCCGCCGGAGACCGGCCGCCCGAGCCGCTGGACTCGGCCCTCCTGTTCGCGCCCGTGGGCGATCTGGTGCCCGTGGCGCTGGCGGCGCTCGACCGGGGCGGCACGCTCGCCGTGGCCGGGATCCACCTCACCGACATCCCCCCGCTGAACTACGAGCGCCACCTCTTCCAGGAACGAACACTACGGAGCGTGACCGCCAACACCCGGGCCGATGGACGGGCCTATCTGGACCTGGCACTCGGGCGTCCGCCGCACGTGACGACGACCCGCTATCCCTTCGACAGGGCCGCTTCCGCGCTCCGCGATCTGGCAGATGGGCAGGTCAACGGGGCTGCGGTGCTTATGCTGGGCTGATGGCGCCGAGCGCCATCGACATGGGGCATGAAGGAAAGTTACATTAGCCTCACAACATCTGGAGATTATTGACGTGACCTGTGCGTGACCGTAGGGTCCGGCTAATCCCACGCGATCCTCAGCAGGTCCGACACTCCCCGGAGCGGTACATGAAGCGACTAGCAGCGGTAGTAGCGTTGCTGGGCCTGGCCACTGCCACAGCGTGCAGCAGTGGCTCCACCAACAAGTCCAGCTCGGGCGGTGGTGGCGGGCTCTTCACCACGATCGACGTCAACCGGCCCGGCCTCGACGCCTCGGCCCCGGCCAACCCGTACAACCCCAAGGGCAACTCGTTCTCAGGCTTCAACGCGATGAGAATCGCGTGGGTCAAGAACCACCTGACGGACCCGAACCAGGCTCTGCCCGGCATCGCGGCGAGCTGGGAGATCGCGCCGGACAACTCCGCGATCACGCTGAAGCTCCAGCCGAACGCCAAGTGGTCCGACGGCAAGCCGGTCACCGCCGAGGACGTCAAGATGTCCATCGGCATCGCCTACACGCAGGGGAGCACGGCCTTCTCGGTCACCCCGGGCGCGGCGGGCGCCGCCGCCGAGGTCACAGTCGTCGACAACCAGACCTTGAAGATCACGCAGGACATGGCCAGCCCCAGTCCGAAGTTCGCCCGCGGCGTGCTCGACACGGCCGTCCTGCCCGCCCACGTGTGGAGCAGCGTCCTTCCCGCGGACTTCTGGGACAAGCTCAAGACCGCCCGAGGCGACGGCGCGGAGGCCGAGAAGGCCCGTACGGAGATCACCGCCATCGGCCAGAAGGTGATCGCCTTCGCCCCGCCCAAGGACGTCTCCGCCGGCCCGTTCGTCCTGGAGCGGGTCAACCCCGGAGAAGCCCTGCTGGTCAAGAACAAGAACTTCTACAACGCCGCCAAGGTGGCTCCGGCGCAGGTGAAGTTCCTCAACTACACCGGCAACGAGCAGATCTGGAACTACCTCACCGCCGGCAAGCTCGACCAGTCCGGATTCGTCGCCGCTCCCACGGACGTGATGAACCGGATCAAGCAGGGTCCGGGCAACGAGGTCATCAAGGGCTACTCGCCGGTCGCCGTGAGCATGGCCTTCAACCAGTCCAAGAAGCCCTATGACAACGTGCACGTGCGCAGGGGCCTGGCCTACCTCATCGACCGCGACCAGGTCACCAAGGTCGCCTCGCCCGAGGGCGGCACGCCGGCCGTCACGACCAGCGGCATCCACCAGAAGGCCGCGCAGGCCTGGATCCCCGACACGCTTCCGAAGCTCGACCCGTACAAGCCCGACGCGGCCAAGGCCGAGGCGGAGTTCAAGTCGGCCGGGCTGACGAAGAAGGACGGCAAGTGGACGCTGGCCGACGGCAAGCCGTGGAAGGTGTCCATGCACGCGCCGGCCGGCTTCTCCGACTGGCTGTCGGCGCAGGAGAACATCAAGAGCCAGCTGATCAAGGCCGGCATCGACGCGGAGATCCAGACCAGCCCCGACTACCCCGTCTACCTCGAGGAGCTGGCGGCGGGCAAGTATGACGTGGGCTTCTGGCTCATGGCGCTCGGCCCGGCGCCGTACGACATCTTCCAGCGCCTCTACGGCGCCTCCAACGGCTGGACCAACGTCGCGGGCAAGATCGAGCACTCCCCGGCGGGCAAGAACGGCAACTGGATGGGCGGCCCCGAACAGATCGAGGTCGACGGCGCCAAGATCGACCCGGGTGAGCTGACCGGCAAGCTGAACTCGGCCAACGAGGAGGCCGCCAAGCCGATCATGGCGCAGCTGGCGAAGGCGGCCAACCAGGACCTGCCGGTCATCCAGCTCTGGGACTACGTCAACAACCAGTTCGTCAACAACAGCCGATTCACCGGCTGGCCCCACGACGACGAGATCCTTCGTCTCGGCACCGGCGTCCTCGCCTCCGGTGTGTGGATCCAGCTCGGCATGGTCAAGTCGAAGCAGTAACTTATGACGCTTATCGCACGCCGACTCGCGGGCCACCTGGCCCGCGGGTTCGTCATGATCATCGTGGTCGCAACGATCAGCTTCTTCATCATCAACAACATCCCGGGCGACCCCATGGCCGCCCAGTACGACAAGCTGCTCCAGAGCGGCATGTCTCCGGAGGCGGCTACGCAGGCCGTCAAGGTGCTGTACGGGTTCCAGCCGACGGGCTCGCTGTGGCAGCAGTACACCGACTACATCGGCGGGCTGCTCCACCTCGACCTCGGCACCTCGGTCAGCCGCCCGGGGCAGCCCGTGCTCGGCGTGCTCGGCGAGGCGGCCAAGTGGACCATCCTGCCGGTGCTGGGGGGCACGCTGCTCAGCTTCCTCGTCGGCGTCATCCTCGGCGTCTACGCGGCCATCAAGCGCAAGAGCAAGCTGGGCGACGCCCTGGCCATCTCCGGCTCGCTGCTGCACGGCATCCCGCAGTATGTGCTGGCGATGCTGCTCGTGGTCATCTTCGCCACGCTCATCCCCATCCTGCCCGCCGACGGGCCGGTGGACATCATGTTCGAGCCGGGCTTCAACGCCGGCTACCTCGGCTCGCTGGCCGAGCACGCGGTGCTGCCGATCGCCACGTACGCGCTGTCGGCCTACGGCGGCTGGGTCCTGGCGATGAAGTCGAGCGTTGTCACCGTGCTCGGCGACGACTTCATCCTGGCCGCCGAGCTGCGCGGCATGAAGCGCTCGATCATCTTCCGCTACATCGCGCGCAACGCGATCCTGCCGCTGTTCACGATCCTCGCCCTGTCGCTCGGGCTGCTCCTCGGCGGCGCGGTCTTCATCGAGAAGATCTTCAACTATCCGGGACTCGGGTGGCTGCTCATCGAGAGCATCAACACCCGCGACTACGCGCTGATGGGCGGGGCGTTCCTGCTGATCACCGCCGCGGTCATCGTGGCGAACATCGTGGCCGACCTGTTCTACACGGTGATCGACCCGCGGGTACGCAGCGGAGAGGACTCGACATGAGCACCGTGCTGATCCCTGAGACGGCGTCCGCCGCCGCGACCATGCGCCGTAACTTCTGGCTCGGCGTCTGGCGGGTGATGAAGCGCAAGCCCAGTCGGCTGGCCGGTGTGATCATCATCGCCGGCTTCGCGTTCATGGGCGCCTTCGGGCCGATGTTCTATCCGGACCAGCTGCCGGACGACTCCAACGCCATCACCCAGGCGCCGAGCTGGGCGCACTGGTTCGGCACCGACCCCCAGGGCAGGGACGTGCTCGCGCTGGTCATCACCGGCTCCCGCTACGTCCTGCTCAGCGCCGCGGTGACCGCGGTCATCACGGTGGTCTTCGGTACGACGCTCGGCCTGTTCTCCGGGTTCAAGCGGGGCCGCTGGGACAGCGTGCTCATGCGGATCACCGACATGAAGCTCACCATCCCCGGCCTGCCGCTGCTGCTGGTCCTGGCGATGGTCTGGAAGTTCGGCAGCCCGATCCAGATGGGCCTGGTGCTCGGCCTGCTCGGCTGGGGAGGGGTGGCGCGGGCCGTCCGCGCCCAGACGCTCTCGCTGCGCGAACGCGGCTTCATCGAGGCCGCGCGGGGGCTGGGCCTGTCCACGAGGCACATCATCGGCAAGGAACTGCTGCCGAGCATGGCCCCGTACATCGCGATGAACATGCTCATCGCGGTCACCGGCGCCGTCTACGCGCAGGTGGGCCTGTTCTTCCTGGGCGTCCTGCCGTACGAGGCGAACAACTGGGGCGTGATGCTCAACCTGGCCGTGTTCCAGGCAGGCGCCATGATCACGCCGAACGCGCTCGGTTACCTGCTGGGGCCGCTGCTGGCGATCCTGCTGCTCACCCTCGGCATCGTGCTCGTGGTCGACGCCATGGACGAGATCTTCAACCCCCGGCTGCGTGAGGAGTAGCAGTGGCGGACCAAGCACCGGGAGTGCGCATCGACGGCCTCACGGTCGTCTACAAGACGCCGGCGGGCGAGTTGCCCGCCGTACGCGGCATCAGCCTGACCCTGGAACCCGGCACGATCACCGGCATCGTCGGCGAATCGGGGTCCGGCAAGTCCACGCTGGCCCTGTCGCTGCTCAACGCGGTGCAGCCGCCGGGCAGGATCGCGGCGGGCAGCGTGGAGATCGACGGGCTCGGCGACGTGGTCGGGCTCGCGGGCGAGCAGCTGCGCAAGGCCAGGGGCGCCCACATCGGGTACGTCTTCCAGGCCGCCCAGAACTCCCTCAACCCGCTCAAGACCGTCGGCAAGCAACTGCTCGACCTGGGCCGCTCGCACGGCGTCGAGGACCTGCCCGGCCTGGTCCGCGAGGCCAGGGAGCTGCTGGGCCGGATGGGCCTCGACGGGGCCAGGGTGCTGGACTCGCACCAGCACGAGCTGTCCGGCGGCATGCGGCAGCGGGTCGGCATCATGCTGGCGCTGGTGCTCAACGCGCACCTGGTGGTGCTGGACGAGCCGACGACCGCGCTGGACATGATCACCCAGGCGAACATCCTGAAGATCGTCCGTGAGGTGCACGCCGAGCGCGGCCTGACCACCCTGGTGATCACGCACGACATCGGCGTGGTGGCCGAGGTGGCCGACCGGCTCGCGGTCATGTACGGCGGACGCCTGGTGGAGCAGGGGCCCACCAGGGA
The DNA here is from genome assembly GCF_020215705.1 of Nonomuraea aurantiaca. GTDB lineage: Bacteria > Actinomycetota > Actinomycetes > Streptosporangiales > Streptosporangiaceae > Nonomuraea > Nonomuraea aurantiaca. The sequence continues at coordinate 64,106 of NZ_JAIWNB010000005.1, forward strand.
AGTGCTGGGCGCGCCCCGCCATCCCTACACCAGGGGCCTGATCAAGGCGATCCCCCGGCTGGTCGGCGACATCGACGAGGCCAGGGCGCTGCCGGGACGGCCGCCGACACTGGCGACGGTGCCCAAGGAGGGCTGCGTGTTCAGGGAGCGCTGCCCGCAGCGGATGGACGTGTGCGACACCGTCGATCCCTCGGTGGTGGCCGACGGAGCGAGGGTCGTGGCCTGCCACGCGGTGACGGTGAAGGAGCACGCTTCGTGATTACCGGGACGGGCATCACCAAGACGTTCAAGCAGCGCGGCAACATGCTCGGCAAGCGGGAGGTCCCGGCGCTGCGCGGCGTGGACTTCGCGATCACCAAGGGCGGGTCCGCGTCGTTCATCGGCGAGTCGGGCTGCGGCAAGACCACGCTCGGGCGCATCATCGCCGGGCTGGAGACCTACGACGCGGGCGAGATCGCGATCGACGGGACGCCCATGTCGCCGCTGAAGGTCAAGCAGCGGCAGCCGCACTTCCGCAAGATCCAGATGATCCACCAGGACCCCTACTCGGCGCTGAACCCGACCCGGACGATCTACCAGACACTCCAGGCGCCGCTGGCGCTGCGGGCCGGGCAGACCGGTCGGCCCGAGGGCTGGATCGACGAGCGGGCCGCCGAGGTGCTGTCGCTGGTCGGCCTCGACCCCGGAACGGTCCTGTCGCGCTACCCGCACCAGCTCTCGGGCGGCATGCGGCAGCGCGTGGTGATCGCCCGCGCGCTGACCGTCGACCCCGAGATGCTCGTCGCCGACGAGGCGGTCTCGATGATCGACGTGTCGTTGCGGCTCGGCATCCTGGCGCTGCTGAAGGACCTACGTGAGCGGCTGGGCGTCAGCGTGCTGTTCATCACGCACGACGTGGCCACCGCGCGCTACATCGGCGGCGACAGCGAGCTGTACGTGATCTACCGCGGCCAGGTCGTGGAGCGCGGGCCGGTGGACACGATCATCGCCGACCCGGTGCATCCGTACACGCAGTCGCTGCTGTCCGCCATCCCCGTGCTGCACGGGCTGGAGCGGCCCGGTGAGGAGCCGGTGGTGCCGCTGGAGTCGCTCGCCGAGGACCAGTCCGACAGCGGGTGCCTGTTCGCGCCCCGGTGCCCGTTCCGCGGCGACGGGTGCACGGACGAGCGGCCGCTGCTCCAGGTGACGGACGGCGTACCTCAGGAGCACGCCTGCTACTACCCGCGGCGGCGCAGCGTCATCGCGCGCCCGATGAGCGAGGTGTGATTCCGGTGACCCGGCAGGCCGACGCCGCCGACCTCGCGGGCGCCGCGGCGGCGATCCGGCAGGCCGACGCCGCCGACCTCGTGGCCGCCGCGGAGGTGGCGCGGGCGGCGCTCACGCTGGACGGCGGCGAAGGGGCGGCCCTGGTCGAGCGGCTGGCGCGGCCGCCCGCCGGTCGGCGCTGGACCGCGCTGGTGATGGACGGCGGGGTCGTCATGGCCTCGGTGTCCGCCAAGGATCCGGCCGTCGGGCACCTCGATCTGCTGGCCGTACACCCGGACGCGCGGGGGCGGGGGCACGGCCGGGCGCTGGTCGGCGCGGCCGAGGAGTGGCTACGGTCGGCGGGGGCGAGGCAGGCGCGCTTCGCCGGGAACCCGCCCTGCTACGCCTGGCCGGGCATCGACGTGCGCTACACCGCCGCCGCGTGCCTGGCGGAGCGCCTCGGCTACGAGCGCTACCACGTGGCCTGGAACATGACCGCCGACCTCGGCCCGGACCTGTCCGTCGAAGAGGAGCCGGCACGGCTGGCCGAGGCCGGAGTGAGCGTGCACGCGGCCGGGGCGGACCGGGAGCGGGTTGCCGCTTTTGTGCGTGAGCACTGGAACGAGAACTGGGCCTGGGAGGCCGCCGGCGCCGCCGGGCTGCACTACGCCGAGCGCGACGGGCGGATCCTGGGGTTCGCCGCCTGGGGGGCGCGGCCGGCCTGGTTCGGGCCGATGGGGACGGCGCCCGAGGCGCGCGGGCTCGGCGTGGGCGGCGTGCTGCTGCGCCGCTGCCTGGCCGAGATGCGCGCCGCCGGACAATCCAGCGCGCAGATCGGCTGGGTCGGGCCGCTGCGGTTCTACTCGCGCGCCGTGGGCGCGCGGGCCGAACGCGTCTTCTGGCTCTACCGACGCGATCTGGCGTGATGTCACACGCCGGTACGGATTCCGCCATCTTCGGTGCGCCGCTTCACGCGGCCACCGTAGGTGCAGACTCCGCAACCTGCGGTGCGCCGCTAGTAGAGGAGCCGGCCTTCGGGATGGGCGGGGTCGGGGCAGAGGGCACGTGGGTCCTCCCCGGCGTCCAGGCACCTCGTGAGCGTGTCGGAGCCCCACAGGTGGTCCATGAACAGCTCGGGCCCCCACCAGGCCAGCTCGCCCGGATAGAGCGTGCGGGCCACGTGCAGCATGGACAGGCCGGTCAGCACCGGCCGGTACGCCTCCCGGTCGTGCACGTGCAGCTGGACCCCGTGCACGGTCGTGCCCGCGTGCTTGTGGAACGTCGGCGTGAACCAGGTCTCCCTGAACCGCACCCCGGGCAGGCCGAGCGCGTTGAGCGCGGGCGCGAACCGGTCGTCGACGTACGGCGCGCCGACCAGCTCGAACGGCCGGGTGGTGCCGCGTCCCTCGGAGAAGTTCGTGCCCTCGAACAGCCCGGTGGCCGGGTAGGCGTACGCGGTCTCGACGGTCGGCATGTTGACCGACGGCATCACCCAGGGCAGCCCGGTCTCGGCGAACGTCATGCCGCGCCGCCACCCGTCCATGGTGACCACGCGCAGGTCCAGGTCGAAGCCGAACAGCGTGGCCAGCTCCCCCGCGGTCCTGCCGTGGCGTACCGGCAGCGGGAACCTGCCGACGAAGCTGGCGAACTCCGGGTCGAGCAGCGGCCCCTCCTCGACGGTCCCGCCGAGCGGGTTGGGCCGGTCCAGCACCACGAACCGCAGGCCCAGCCGGCCGGCCGCGGCCATCAGGTCGTACATGGTCCAGATGTAGGTGTAGAAGCGGGTGCCCACGTCGGCGATGTCGAACACCAGCGTGTCGACGCCGGCGCCCGCCACCACCTCGTCCAGCGCCGCGCCGGAGACCTTGTGGGTGTTGAAGACGGGCAGGCCGGTTCTGGGGTCGATCGTGTCGGACTCGCTGCCGTTCGCCTGAGCGGTGCCCCGCATGCCGTGCTCCGGGCCGAACAGCGCCGTCAGCGGCACTCCGGCCGCGCTGAGGGCGTCCGCCGTGGGGGTCAGATCAGGCAGGACGCCTGTCGGGTTGGTGATCAGGCCCAGCCGGGTGCCACCCGCCAGGGTGGGATCCGTGGCCAGCCGTTCGGCGCCAGTGCGTACGTACGTCATGAACCCATTGTCTGAAAGATATTTACAAGAGAGAAGTAGAGGGTGGAAATTAGCGTCATGATTGATCCGCTCCCCGAGCTGCCCACCGAACAGAGCGATCCCCGCTACAGCCAGATCGACCGGATGCCGACAGAGCAGGTCGCCCGGCTGATGAACCAGGCCGACGCCGCCGTGCCCGCCGCGGTCGCCGTCGCGATCCCGGTCATCTCCGCCGCCATCGACGCGATCGCCGCGCGCATGGCCGAGGGCGGGCGGCTGCTGTACGTCGGCGCCGGTACGTCGGGGCGGCTGGCCGTGCTCGACGCCTCCGAGTGCCCGCCGACGTTCGGCACCGATCCGTCGCTCGTCCAGGGCATCATCGCGGGCGGCCACGACGCGCTCACCCGCTCCGTCGAAGGCGCGGAGGACGACGCCGCCGCGGGCGCCGCCTCGCTCGCGGAGCTGGAGGTGGGCCCGCTCGACTCGGTGGTGGGCGTGTCGGCCAGCGGGCGGGCCCCCTTCGTGCTCGGCGCGCTGGCGGAGGCGACCCGGCGGGAGGCGCTGACCGTCGGCCTTTCGTGCAACGACGGCGCGCCCCTGTCGGCCGCCGCCGAGCACGCGATCGAGGTGGTGGTGGGTCCCGAGGTGGTGACCGGCTCCACCCGGCTCAAGGCGGGCACGGCTCAGAAGCTGGTGCTCAACATGATCTCCACCATCTCCATGGTCCGGCTCGGCCGTACGTACGGCAACAAGATGATCGAGATGTCGGCGATGAACAGCAAGCTGGCGGACCGGGCGCTCCGCATGGTGCGCGACATCACCGGCGCCGACGACGACACGGCGGGCAAGGCGCTGGACGCGGCGGGCGGGCAGGCGAAGATAGCGGTGCTGATGATCCAGCACGGGCTCGACGCCGGCGGGGCCCGCGCCCTGCTGGAATCGCACGGCGAGCGACTCAGCGACGCGCTGAGCAGCTGACCGGCTGAGCAGCTGACTGACTGAGCGACTGAGCGGCTGGGCGAGTGAGCGGCTCGTGGGCGCGGTGAACCCACGAGCTGGTGGACCGACGGGGAGGCTGAACGATGTCCGATCGGCTGGACGCGATCCTGGCGGACGGCGTGCCGCGCGTGTGCTCGGCGGCGGTGGCGCTGATCTCCGTGGACGGCTCGGTGGCGGCCTCGGCCGTCGCCGGGGAGCTGGTCCGCTATGCCGACCTCGAGGGCACCCTGACCGCCGACCGGCCGGCGGCGGCCCGCGACTCGGTCTTCGACCTGGCCTCGATCAGCAAACTGTTCACCACGGCCGTGGTGCTGTCGCTGGCCGAGGAGGGCCGCCTGGACCTCGACGAGCCGGTGGCGGCCTGGCTGCCGGGCGCCGACCCTCGGGTCACCCTGCGGCGCCTGCTCACGCACACGGCCGGTCTGCGGCCCACCCGCCGCATCGACCTCGAACTGCCCGGCGCCGATCCGGCCGCGCGCATGGCGGCGATGGTCGGCACCCCGGTCACCGGCCCGGTCGGCGGGCCGTATCTCTACAGCGACGTGGGCATGGTCATGGTGGGCCGCGTCGCCGAACTGGCGGGCGGCGCGCCACTGGACGCGCTGGTCGGCGAACGGGTCACCGGCGTGCTCGGCCTGACCGACACCGACTTCCGGCCGGGCCCGGCGACGCTCCCGCGGATCGCCGCCACCGAGTGGAAGCCCGAACGCCGGGGACCCGGCTGTGTGCGCGGCGAGGTGCACGACGAGACCGCGTACGGCCTGGGCGGCGTGGCGGGGCACGCGGGCGTGTTCGCGACGGCCGACGACCTGCTGGCGTTCGGCGAGACGCTGCGGCTGGGCGGCGGCGCGCTGCTGCGCCCGGAGACCGTGGCCGAGATGGTCCGCGACCAGGGAGCGGAGGGCGCCGCGTTCCGGCACGGCCTCGGCGTACGGATCGGCGACCCGGCCATCGTGGGACCGCTGGGCGCCGCCTTCGGCCATTCCGGATTCACCGGCACCTCACTGGTCGTCGACCCGACCCGCGGGCTCACCGTGGTGCTGCTGACGAACGCCGTACACCCGGTGCGGGGCCGCGACGGCATCCGCGGCCTGCGCCACGCGGTCGCCGCGGAGGCGCTCCGGCTCGCGGCGTCCTGACACCGGAACCGCATCGCTCCTCGGATCTCGGCGGTGATCGCAGCGTCGCCACGATGCGGGCGCGGACCTGGCCGGCCCGGCACTCGGTACGGGTGCCCTCAGGCAGTGGCCTGCAGGCTCTTGAAGCCGGTGATCTCGCGGTCGCCCACCTTGGTCGACACGTCGATGTCACGGGCGCCGTACCATTCGGCGCCCTGCACGGCCGCGACGGGCGCGAGACCGGCGATGACGAGGATCACCATGGTCAGGCGCGAGCCGAGGAATTCGGCGAACAGTCTGGCTTGGGGATTCAGCCTTCCCGCGATGCCGTAGGCCATGATCCCGACAGCGCTCATGATGGAGAAAGCCATGGCGATCCAATGAATGACCTTCAGCGCCTCGACCGTCGTGGCGAGAGCTTTCGAGAGCCGGTCGACCCGCTCGGTGAGCACGTTTCCCGCGGCGAGGAACTCCAGCAGACGCAGATCGGCCTCCGAACTCGAGGCGTCCTGCCACGAGCTCAGCACCGCCTCGCGTACCGCCGCCGTGTCATGGCCGAAGGTCTCCCCCAGTTGCCAGGCTAGGTCTCGCCACCCGAGCACCGCGCGGTCCAGGGTCTCGTCGGACGGGATGACCAGCGAGGCCCACGCGAGCCCGGCGGCCACCGCGGACCAGCTGAACCTCTGTGCCTTCTTCAGATTGGCATCGGTGGTCTTGCTCCAGCTCGCCAGCTCGGACTTGGCCCTCCCCAGATCCCTCTCCGTGTTGGCGTAGCCTCTCACCATGTCGCGCTTCCAGCCGTCCGGGTTCGCTTCCCGGAAAGGCGCGAACTGCTTCGGCCACCTCCTGTTCATCGAATCGCCTTCCGCGCTCAGGCCGGCGAGCCTCGACTCCAAACGCTCGACCCCGGCGACGCGGCGCCGGGCCTCCCCCGCGGCCTCGTTCTTCCATCGGGTACCCGCCGCGACGCCGGTACCCGCACCGGCCGCAAGGCCCGCCGCGCCGGCCAGCCACGGCCCGGTGGTCTTGGCGAGGAGGCCGAAAGCGCCGCGGAGCTCCTCCCCGAACGAATGGAGCTTGTAGAGGTCCGGGTCCTCCTCCCAGGTGTCCTCATCCACGGGGCGCTTCCCGCCGGCCGCCCTGGACTTCGCCACCGCGTCGAGCACGGCCCGTTCGGCGGCGCTCTCCGCCGCTGTGAGCGTCCGCGCGGACGTGAACACCCGATCACACAGGTCATCCGCCACCTGCATGCCGGCATGGAACTCCGTCCGCAACGAGTCCCAGATGTCGTTGTACCGGTGCCGGGCCGGCCACTCCCCGGCCGCGCTGAGGGCGAGCGGCGGCAGGGCGACGTGATCTCCCATGTTGATAAGCGAGTACATACTCTCCCGCATGTCGTGGAGGAGCACCCCCGCGTCGTAGAAACCGCCGTTCCCCGGATCGAAGCCCAGCGACATATGCGCCCCCATCTCCTGTCGGTGTGCTAGCTAGATCGACTCTGCCGCGGTACATGATGTCAGGTCGTCGGTCCGAAAGATCCTTTCCGGACAGGTCGGGCAGTGTGCTCGGTTGCCTGAGGAGGGGCCGAACAGTCGTCGGTCTCCTCGATGCTCGGGCCGGGCGAGGAGCTCCGCGTCGATCTCGCCCCGGGACCGACGAGGGTCTCGGTGGCGCCGTGCACCGCCCGCACCTCGGCCCGCGACCAACGTCTCGCGGCACGAGTGCGGGCTCGCGGACGTGAGCCGGCTGAAGGCCAACGCCATGCGCGACGTGGTGCATCAGCATCATCCCGCCGCGCGGGTCTTCACCAGCGCCCTGCACCTGAGCGGACGGACCCGCCAGCAGGTACGGGACCTCATCAGGTACGTCGAGGCGGATCTGGTGATCTGCGCGACCGACAGCCGGGAGAGCCGGCTGCTGATCAACCGGATGTGCCTGGAGGAGGGCCTTCCGCTGATCCTCGGGGGCTGCTGGAGCTGCTCGACGGCGAGTCGCCCGCCTTCGCGACCCTCGGCGTCGACCTCGTCGCCCCGATCCACCAGTGGATCAACCGCCGCGAGCTGACCCACGCGGGACTCGAGCCGATGGGGGTGTCCATCGACCGGCAGAGCGTGCTCCGCTGGTACGGAGTCCTCCTCCAGCCACTCGAAGACTGCGCGGTCTGCGCGGTCGGCTCCGGCGTCGCCAAGTCGGAAGACGACGCGTACTTCGGCGGCCCCGAACCGGCCTGATCGTCGAACGCCCCCAGCACATGCCATCAGCCCAAGGAACCCACGATGGTGTGACATGATCCCGCTCACGGCGCCAATAGCGTGGGAAGCATGTGGTGTACGGACGGTACACCGACTAGGGAAGCAGAGGCGCCGAGATGCGTGATGAGCTGACTGTGCGGCCGATGGGGCGGAGCGGGTTGCCGGTCACGCCGGTGGGGATCGGGCTGGCCGCGCTGGGCCGGCCGGCGTACATCACCCTCGGCCGGGAGGAGGATCTCGGCGGTGATCGCAGCGTCACGGCGATGCGGGCGCGGACCTGGGCGGTGCTGGATGCGGCGCTCGCGGCCGGCGTACGGTACTTCGACGTGGCCCGCTCCTACGGCAGAGCCGAGGAGTTCCTCGCCGGCTGGCTGCGTGAGCGCGGCATCGCGCCCGGGGCCGTGACCGTGGGCTCGAAATGGGGCTACGCCTACGTCGGCGACTGGCGGATGGACGCCGACCTGCATGAGGCGAAGGAACTGTCCGCCGACCGGCTGCGCCACCAGCTGGACCAGACCCGCGCGCTGCTGGGCGAGCACCTGTCGCTCTACCAGATCCACTCGGCCACCGTCGAAAGCGGCGTGCTCGGCGACGAGGACATCCTGACCGAACTTCGCGAGTTGCGCGCCGGGGGCGTCTCGGTCGGTCTGTCCACGACCGGCCCGCGCCAGGCGGACACCATCGACCGGGCGATCGAGATCGGCCTGTTCGACACGGTCCAGGCCACCTGGAACCTGCTGGAGCGATCCGCCGGCCCTGCGTTGGCCCGGGCGCACCGGTCCGGCCTGGGCGTGATCGTCAAGGAGGGTGTGGCGAACGGCCGCCTGACCTCCCACGCCGCCCCCGCCGCGCTCGCCCGTGCCGCCCGGGAACGCGACGTCACACCGGACGCCCTGGCCTTGGCCGCGATCCTGGCCCAACCGTGGGCCGACGTGGTGCTCAGCGGGGCCGCCTCGGTGGATCAGTTCAGCAGCAACCTGACCGCGACGCGGGCCGGCTGGGACACGGAACTGGACGAGCGCCTGGCCGTACTGACCGAGGACCCCCAGACCTACTGGACGACCCGAAGCTCGATGAAATGGCAGTGATCATGCCTAGTGATCATGCCTACGGGCGGCAGCCGCGGCAGCCGCTCGGTCGTCGCCTCGGCGCTCACGCGCTCATCGTTCCACCGATCACGGAACGATCCTGACCGCGATATGCGGGAGGCTGGACCCATGACCGACCAGACCTGGAACACCCTGCTCCGAGACCAGACCGCCTGGCACTGGACCCATCAGCTGCGCGAGCGCCTCGACGGGCTCACCGACGACGAATACTTCTGGGAGCCGGCGCCCGGCTGCTGGAACGTGCGCCCGCGCGGCACCGGCACCGCCCCGGTGCGGGCCGGAGCCGGCGCGATGACCATCGACTTCGCGATGCCGATGCCCGACCCGCCACCGTTCACCACGATCGCCTGGCGACTCGGGCACGTGATCGTCGGCGTGCTCGCGGTGCGCAACGCCGCGCACTTCGGTCGCGCCCCCACCGACTACCGGTCGTTCGAGTACGCCGCGACCGCGGACGCGGCTCTGGCCCAGCTCGACGCGGAGTACGCCACGTGGCTGGCCGGGGTCGAGTCCCTCGGCGAAACAGGCCTCGCCCGCCCGTGCGGGGAGGCGGAGGGACCGTACGCCGAGTATCCCCTGGCAGCGCTGGTGCTGCACATCAACCGCGAGCTGATCCACCATCTGGCCGAGGTATGCCTGCTCCGCGACCTCCACCTGCACACTCAGCGGGAGACGAGCTGAGAGGGCCCGCGACGTACAGATCGCCTGCCGAACCCGGCACCAAGCTGGGCACTCCCGTTCAGGCCGGGGAGGAGTTCACGAGGACCAGGGGGCCGAGGTCGTCATGTAACCGGCGGACCGCGCCGGGGAGGTCGGCGCCGAAGGGGTCGAGGACGACGGGGAGTGCGGAGCCCAAGGGGATTCTCCTGGCTGATCGGGGCGGATAGGAGTGAAGCGCACCGGCAGGTGCGCCAGCGAGCGGTGGAACGGGCCCGGCCGCCACAGCAGTTCCTCACGCGGCACGGTCAGTTCGAGGTCGCACAGGTGAGAGGTCAGGCGCTCGATCGCGGTCATGGCGATGAGCACGGCCGGGTCGCTGGCCGGGCAGCGGTGCGGCCCGGCGCCGAAGCCCAGGTACGCGCCGCCGTCGGAGCGCTGCTCCTCAGGCACGCTGGCAGGCTCGGTATTGGCCGCGGCATAAGAGACGAGGACCAGCTCGGCCGGCTGGATCCAGGTGCCGTGGAAGTGCACGGGCCGGCGGACGAAGTACGGGCCGTAGTTCGCCATGGCGGGCTCGGCGCGCAGGGCTTCCATCAGGGCGTCGTACGTGCTGAGCGCGCCGTTGGAGAGGGAACTGTAGTAACGGTCGTCACTGACCATCCGGGAGATCGTATTGGAGATCAGGCTGGACGTGGGGTCGAAGCCCGCGGCCAGTACGAGCACCATGGCATGCACCAGCTCTTCACCATCCAGCCCGGCTGGATGGTCGATGAACCAGGAGGTCAGGTCGTCGCCCCGCTGGGCGTACTTGGACTGGATCAGCTCGCCGATGTAGCGGCCGAACTCATCGCTGCCTCGCGCGCCCACCTCGCCGTCCGCCTCCATCATGTCCGACAGGGCCTTGCTCAGGGCGACGCTGTCGGAGTCGGGCCGCCCGAAGAGCAGGTTGAACACGCGCAGCGGGATGGGGCGGGCGAACTCGGCGGCCAGGTCGGCCTCGCCCTTCGCGGCGAACTGGGCGATGAGCGAGTCGGACACCTCGATCACCATCTGGCGCAGCTTGTGCGGCTGGACCAGCGTGAAGCAGTCGGAGATCACCTTTCGGTAGCGGGCATGCTCGGCCCCGTCGGAGTACAGCGCGTTGGGCCGGTGGCCGAGCATGGCGATCATTCCCGCGGCGTCCGGGGTATCGGGGAGCCGGGTCTGCCAGGCGCTGGGGTTCTTGCTCCAGACGCCGCCGGCGTTGGTGAGCACGTCCACGGCGGCCTGATAGCCGATCACCAGGTGGGCCTCGATGCCCGGGGCGATCTCGACGGGCGCGACCGCGCCGTGCCGTCGGCGCAGCTCCGCATAGATCGCCTGCGGGTCCCTGGCGTACTCCTCCCCGTACAGGCGCCCGGCGTCGGGCATGTAGCGCAGGGTCATGACAGCACCAGCTCTCTGATGTGCTCCACCAGCGCGATCAGCGAGGCGCGGGCGGAGGCGGGGTCGCGGGCGTCGCACACCACCAGCGGCGTGCTCGGGTCCAGGTCGAGCGCCTTGCGCACGGTTTCCAGCGGGTAATCCGGCGAGTCGGCGAAGTGGTTGACGGCCACCGCGTAGCGGATGCCGGCGTTCTCCACCAGGTCGAGTACGGCGAAGCTGTCGTCGATGCGGCGGGTGTCGGCCAGCACCAGCACGCCCAGCGCGCCACGGACCAGCTCCTCCCACAGGACCTGGAACCGGGTCTGTCCCGGCGCGCCGAACAGGTAGAGCACCACACCCGGCAGGGTGAGACGGCCGAAGTCGATCGCGGTGGTCGTGGTCGTCTTCTCGTTCACGCCGGTGAGGTCGTCGACCAGCGTGCCCGCCTCGGTGAGTACCTCCTCGGTGTTGAGGGGCCTGATCTCCGAGAGCGCGCTCACGATGGTCGTCTTGCCCACGCCGAACGGTCCTGCGATGACCAGCTTGACCGGGATGTGTTCGGTACTGATACGGCTGTCAGAGAGCGCGGAGGCCACTGAGCACCAACTCCAAGATCTCGATGTCGGGCAAGTCGGCGGCCGGCGGGTCGCGGGTCAGCAGTGTTCCGCCGCCGACGAGCCCGGCGACCAGCAACCGCACCACGCAGTAGGGCAGGCCCAGATGCGCGGCGCATTCGTACACCGACAACGGCCCGTCCCGCAGCAGGGCCAGCAGATGCGACCCCGGAGGGTCGAGCCCCTCGGTGGCGGCGTCGGGCACGATGGAGACCAGGGTCGTGCGCTCGACGGTGATGTGCTCGGGCAGGGTCAACCTCGCGGCGGCCATGTAGTCCGGTACGACCCGCCGCCGCTGCCGTCCGGAGGTCATGTCCGGACGCCCGGCACTCTGGCCGCGCTGGCCTCGTCGAGAGCCTTGATCAGCTTCTGCACCTGGAGCTGCACCTCGTAGGCCAGCGAGCCGATGTTGACCGCTCCGGTGGCGGCGACGACGATGGCGGCGCGGTCGCCGGCCGGGGCGACGTAGTAGTAGCCGCTGCCGGCGGAGATGACGATGTCGACCACCTCACCCTCGGCGCCGTTGCTGAGGCCGTCGCACAGGGCGCGGGCGGCTCCCAGAACGGAGCTCGTCATGGCAGCGGCACGCTCACCGCTCTCGGTGCTGACGTCGGCCGAGCCACCGAGGATGAGCCCGTCACGGCTCAGCACCACGCCGCGGGCGACTCCGGGCAGTGCCAGCAGGGGCGACAGGACCCAGGACACGTCGAGGGACAACGGGCGACCCTTGGACTGAACACGACCGGAAGCACTGTGAGTGTCCATGGAGCGGTCAAATCCCTTCGGTGATGTCATGCCGCTGGGGCGGGAGCGCTTCGCGGCGGCCCGCTTCGGCTCCGACCTGGAAGTCTCCCCACCGCTTCTGGGCCTCTTCCGGAGTGGTCAGCAACCTGCCGCCCGAGTCGTCGGAGCCTCCGGGGCCGCCCGGTCCGCCGGTGGGCCTGGAGCCGGACGCGGCACGCGTCGGCTGCCGTCGGCGCTGCGGCAGCGGCGCCAGATCCTCCGTCTGGTCATGCCGTTGCCTGGGCCCCGTCGCGGGCTCCGGACGGCGCGTTTCCGCGGGCTCGGGCCGTACGGAGGGGGCGACGGGCTCCGGTCGAAAGGCGGCCGCGGGTTCCGATCGGATGACCGTGGCGGCGGTCGGAACGGGGGCGCGGACCGGCTCGGGTGCCAGCACCGACGGCCTGCTGCCCTCGGGCATCTCCACCAGCAGGGCTGTCGGGATGCTCAACACGGCCTGGACGCCGCCGAAGGCGCTCTTCTTGAGCGTGACCTGCATGCCGTAGTGCGCGACCTGGCGACCGATCGCGGCCCAGCCGGTGCGGGGCGGGTTGCCCAGGTCGACCAGGCGGACCGGGTGGGTGCCGCTCAGCAGGCGGGTCGCGCGGGCGTACTGCTCCTCGTTGAGGCCGACGCCGGCGTCGTCGATGACGATGGCGGCGCCGTTGTTGGTCTCGTGCACGGCGATGGTCACCTTCAGCGTGCCGTGGGAGTGGTGGACCGCGTTGGCGAGCAGCTCGGCGGTGGTGAAGAGGATCGACTCCGCCGCGCGGGCGGCGACCCCGATCCGGCGGCGCAGGTGGTTGGCCGGGCCCTCGATGCGCTGCTCGAAGTTCTCCACCCGCGAGATCGCGCCCACCATGAGGTCCACCAGATAGGTGTCGTCACGCGACAGGCCGGGCGTGGCGCCGCAGGCGATGCCGGTGACCTGCACGCGACGGATGATGAGCTCGTTGAACATGTCGAGCCCCAGCACCTCGCGCAGCAGCGCTGTGTGCTCGTCGCCGCTGTAGCGCCGCTGCACGTCCGCGAGCAGGTCCTGGGCGCGTAGCGCCTGGGTCTGTACGCGCGATATCGCGCCTCTGACGACCGCCTGGGCCGCCTCGTCGATGCGCTCGCCTTCCTCGCGGACGCCGCGGGTGAGCGTGTCGAGGATGGCGCGGTGCAGCCTTTCGACGTTCGTGCCGGCGAGCGCCGGGTTCTGTACGCCGGGCACGATCACGTGCGGGGCGCGCAGGTGCGACAGCAGGGCGGGAATCCGCTTCGAGATCAGGTACTCGGTCTCGGCGTGCACGAGATCCTGCTGGGCGCGTGCCTCGCGCAGCAGTTCCGCGCTCTCCTTGGCCTGGCGCTCCGCCCGCACTAACCGCTGGTCCCTGGCGCTGGACTCGCCCGTCAGGTGTTCCTGAGCCTGACGAGCCCGAACGACCTGATCACGGGCCTGGGCCAGGTCGCGGCGTACACGCATGTGGAGAATCAGTACGCCCACGAGGACGAGGGCGAGAACGGCGGCGCCGATCATTATCGGGACGCTGAAGGAGTCTGGCGGCATGACAATCCTGGGGTTGGGGGAAAGCCGGCGGAGCGCTGTCGACCGCCGGAGAGCCTGCGTTAGCGGCGCATGGGGGTCTCGCGCGGTGGCTGGCCGGGATCGCGTCGATGTGACGATCGCCCTTCCGTGACGCCGGCGCGGTTGAGTGCCTGATGCGGTTCAGACTGAGGCATCGCGGTGCCAGGCGACATGGGCATCCTCGGTCAGCGGAACGATGAGCAAACGGGAAACCGGAATTTCCAGAAAGTCACGATAGTCTACAGGGAGTAAGATCGTAACTGCGTTCGGCCATATAACATCAGATTTGTCGGGTTCGACGGTCGCGCTCATCGTTCCACAGATCACGGAACGATCCTGTCCGCTATATGCGGGAGGCTGAACCCATGACCGACCAGACCTGGCTGGCCGGGGTCGAGTCCCTCGGCGAAACAGGCCTCGCCCGCCCGTGCGGGGAAGCGGAGGGACCGTACGCGCAAAGGTCAGCGGGGGCCGGTCAGGCGGACATCGCCCTGCGCGGACAGGACGAAGACCTGCCAGTTGTAGTACGCGTAGAAGCTGCGTGAATCGCGCTTGATCTGACGGGCGTGCGCAAGGACGGCATCCACGTACCGGGTGTCGTGGTTGTAGGCGAACACCGCACGCCGGTAGTCTCGCGGCGCCCCCGACGCCTTGAGGTAGTTGGCCGCGGCGAGCACCGCGTCACGCGCGTCGTGGACATTCCCGCCCAGCCCGTACTGCCGCCACGTGCCCGGCATGAACTGCATGGGCCCTTGTGCCCCGGTGGAACTCGCCGACCTGACCCGTCCGAACTTCGTCTCGACGAGCATGATCGCCGCGAGCACCTCCCATTCGACGCCGAACCGCTTCTCGGCCCGCACCATGTGGCCGCGCAAGCGCTCGGCGGGCAGCGGCTCCACCAGGCGCATCCGCTTGCGCTGCGCCGCGCTGATCGGACGGGCCATGGACAGCAGCTTCCCGATGGCCGTGGTGTTGTCGCGCGCCTCAGCGGCCAGCCTTTTGGGCAACCGCCTGACGACCCCCTGGGTCAGCGCCGTGCTGCGGGCCATCGCCCGGTAGATGCGCTGCTGATGGAGGGAGAGCAGTACGACGTCCTGCGGCGGCCGCTCCTGCGCCCCCTTGGTCCAGCCGTCGATCGCCTCGTTCAGCGCGGTGGTCGTCTTCTTCAAAGCATCGGCCAGCTTGACGGGGTCGGTGGGAATGCGGACATCAGGCGCGGGCAGCCCCATGGCCCCCGCCTGCGGGGAGGGCGTCTGGGTGGCACTCGGAGCGATGACCTGGGCCGGCCGCTCCGGTGCCGCCGAGCCGTCCGCCTCGCCGCCACATCCCGTGAGGACGGCTACGAGGGATGCCGCGATCATGACGTGGACGGATCTCATGAAGCCCTACCGTATCGCCCGGATCACCTGTTACGAGGCGATGATTTACATGGATGGCTTGCGGCCCATCCACGACGCGCCGAACAGCCCGCACAAGGCGGGCTGTTCGGGGTGGGATGTTTCCGAGTTAAGACATCGTTTCCAGTTCGGCACGCGTCAGCTTAAGGGTGTTGTCCGGCAGCGACTCGGGGTTGCTGGAGGTGTCCAGCGGATACTTGGCCTGGACGGGGTTGAGCAATGCGGCGGGCGAGTCAGGGTAGGTTTCCAGGAACAGGACGTAGCCGCTGTCCTGGTTCATCGGAGTGGTGTGCTCCTCCGCATAGGTCACCCCTTCGAAGTTTCCCCCGAGCTCCTTGACCTCGATGGACTGCCCCACCTGGGCTTGACCTTTGAAGACCTTTGTCACCTGGGCGGTGTAGACGGTGATGACCGTCTGCGGGGCCTCGGGCTGAGCAGCCACCCCGGCCGGGGCTCCCGCGTTGGGATTCAGGTTCGGATCTGTCTCTGCGGGATCGGGCGCTTCCTCTTGTTCCTGGAGATAACGCGGCTCTCCGACGATGCGGGCTTCGACGACCAGGGTCGCCTTGTCGAAGAGCGCGTCGGCGCTCTGGTACTGGGGATAGTCGGCTCGATAGAGGACAGGTTCCTCATGCGCCGAGCATGCGGTCACGAACACCGCGGCGAAGACAAGTGCGCCAAGACGCCGTAGCACGGGCCGGCCTCCTTTAGTAGTAGGCGTTGACGTCGGCGACATCGTGCGACTGGGGCTTGGTCATCGAGTTGCGGTTCCTGCTCGAATTCATGATCGAGGTGCCCGAGTTGTGCGCGAGGTTCAACGCGTGCCCGAGCTCGTGAACCAACGTGCTCGTGACGAAGTTCGAGAAGTTCGACGCGTCCCTGTTGATCGTCCGGGAGTTCAGCCGGACGTACATGCACATCCCGCCGCACCTCTGATAGTGCCCGTAATAGGTGTTGCTGTAGGACTTCACCGTGATCGTCGAACCCGAATTCGAGTTCTTGTAGAAATTGGCGGGGCTCGCCGTCGCGTTCCAATTGGACAGCGCCTTGTTCATCGGCGTCTGCCAGGTGCCGTTATAGCTGTAGGGGTAGATATGAATACTGGCGATGTCCTGACCGGTGCCGTTCCAGTGGGCGAATGCCGGCGAGACGCCCACCGTTCCCACCAGCATGACGGTGAGGACCATGAACAATCCTCGCCGTGCGTTACGTCCTAACGTTCCCGAATGCATTGTCGAGCCGTCACTCCTTGCGCTCTGGGGGGTGTCGTGCGTGCACACAAAAAGGGAGGTGACCATCGAGATAAAAGTCAAGGCCCGGCCATCGAATGGGAGGCGTCGAAAGCTGGTCGAAGCGCTTTGAACGGAGTATGAACGCCAGAATGATCACGTGTCAAGGATTGGCCGAGCAGGGTGCCGACGACATGGTCACTCCCAGCAAGTAAGGAGGGAGTTACAACTCGGACGCGGTTTCATCCGCCTGCTCCGCGGGGATCAGGGCCAGAGTCCCGCGCTGGTCGTCGGCGAACCCGGGCGCCAACAGCTCACGGGTCGGTTCGGCTTCCAGCCGCGCCCGCTGTGCGGCGGTCGGCTTCTCCCGCGAGACGGGCCCCTGCGACCGCAGCGCCCCGCTGCCCAGCCGCACGCCGGTGACCGACCGCTCATCGACCCCTAAGTCCCGCGAAACAAACAGTCACGGCTGATGACTCTACGAATTCTCCCCGCGCATGTCCGGGAAATGTCCCGTCGAAGCCCTGGAGAAAGGATTTACCGAAAGCCAGGATTGAAACGCCCGCCCAGCAATGCCCGGCCGGCGACAGCAACTGAGGAGGCGTCAATGAACACAAAAGTAGCCCTGGTCTCCATCGCGCTGGTAACGGCCGCGACCGCGACCGCGATGTCCACCACAACGCCTGCATCGGCTGCCGGCCAGGCAACGGCCCGGTATATCCAGTCCGTACAGGCTCCTCCAGGCTGGACGAAGTGGGCTCACTTCAGCCGACTTGACTATTGCCTCGCAGCAGGAGAGGCAGGTAAGGAGGCCGGTCGATGGAAGGATTGGGCCTGCTATTACCCTCCGGCAGGTTACGACCTGTGGGTCCTACTGCCCTAGTCAAGAGCCGAGTACCGCGTCACCATACAGACATGTCATGTCAGTGTTCCTCGGCCGCGGGCTCCAGAACGAAGACGGGGATCTCACGGTCGGTCTTCTTCTGGTACTCGGCGTAGTCCGGGTACGCCTCGACGGCTCGAGCCCACCACACGGCCTTCTCGTCCCCGGTCACCTCACGTGCCAGCATGTCCTGGCGCACCGGGCCGTCCTGAAGCTCCACCCGAGGGTCGGCCACCACGTTGTGGTACCAGACCGGGTGCTTGGGGGCTCCTCCCAAGGAGGCGACCACGGCGTAGGAGCCGCCGTGTTCCACCCGCATCAGCGGGGACTTGCGGATCTTGCCGCTTTGGGCGCCCAAGGTGGTCAGGATGACGACAGGCAGGTCCCGCCGCTTCGCGTCTTCCGACCCGATCAGACTGCCCAGCGTGGTTCCTTCCGTACCGCCGGAGCTTTCGTACAGCTCCACCTGGTCACGTACAAACTGCGTCGTGCTCGGCTCGTACTCACCTTTGAGTGGCATGTTGCGTATCTCCAAGCTGTCGAGAATGTCCGATCCACGCAACGCGAAAGGCGGACGCGATCATTCCCGGTGCTGTTGAGCTGGTCGAGGGCCATATGGTCAGGGTGCTCGTGGAAGGGCGTGCGCCCACTGTGCCAGGAACAGCCAAGCGCTAAGCCGAGGGTGCCAGGGCCTCCAGCGCCTCCTCCGCGCGGCGCATCGCCTCCTTGGCGTCGGAGGTGACGATCTGCGGGTCGAAGTTCAGGTCGTGGAAGACCTCCGTCACGCCCTGAGCCGCCAGTTCGCCGACGTCGGCCCTGATCTGCTCGTAGGTGCCCGTCAGTGGCTGCCGATCCGCAGCCCCTTCCGGGCGTACGCGGGTCACGCCCCGGCAGACGAAGCGGAACGCGTCGGCGTCGCGGCGGCCCGCCGCCACGGCCGCCGACTTGATCAGCTCGATCCGCCCGGCGACCGCCGACAGGTCCTCCCGGCTCGAACTGATCCAGCCGTCCGCGAGCCGCCCGGCCCGGCGGAGCGCGACGTCGGCGGTGCCGCCCAGCAGGATGGGCGGCACCGGCGCCGGCTTGGGGTCGATGTGGGAGCGCGGCACCTGGTAGAACTCCCCGTGGTGCTCGACCACCTCGTCCTGCCACGCCTTGCGCAGCACCTGGACGAACTCCTCGCCCCTGCGCCCCCGGTGCTCGAAGCCGACCCCCGCCGCCTCGAACTCCTCCCGCAGCCACCCCAGCCCGAGCCCGGCCGTCAGCCTGCCCAGGGAGACGTTCTGCAGCGTCGCGAGCTGCTTGGCCAGCGGCACCGGCTGGACGAAGGCGTTGACGATCGCCACGCCCAGCCGGATCGTGCTGGTCACCCCCGCCAGATAGGCGAGCGTGACGAGCGGGTCGTGCACGCTGCGATATGTCGGTCCCATCGGATGCCCCACCGGATAGAGCACCCGCTGGAAGGTCCAGAGCTCGTGATATCCCAGCTCCTCGGCGCGGGCGGCGACACGACGCAT
Source organism: Nonomuraea aurantiaca (assembly GCF_020215705.1). Classification (GTDB taxonomy): domain Bacteria; phylum Actinomycetota; class Actinomycetes; order Streptosporangiales; family Streptosporangiaceae; genus Nonomuraea; species Nonomuraea aurantiaca. The sequence continues at coordinate 82,987 of NZ_JAIWNB010000005.1, forward strand.
GTTGCCCGGCGTGGCCCACGGCCCGGACTGGGGCACGGCGAAACCTACTCTCATGCCCCCTAGTCTGTACGAGTGGCTCTGGAGGAGGAGCTGGCGGGGATCGCCGGCGCTTATGGCGGCACGGGCGACCTCGTGCGCCACCCGACACGTACCGACGTGGTGGTCCTGCGCCGGGGCGAGGTGGTGGTGAAGGCGCACTCGGCGCGCGACGAGGTGGAGTCGCTGCGGCCGAGGCTGCGCGCGGCCGCGTCGGCGGCGCTCAGCGGCCTGATGCTGGCGCCGCTGAACCCCGAGGTGCTGACCGTGGCGGGCCGTGCCGTCACCGTGTGGCCTGCGGGCCGGCCGGTCTCCCAGGACGCCCCTGACGCCGCGCCCTGGGAGGAGGGGGCCAGGCTGCTCGCCCGGTTACACGCCGTACCCCTGACGCTGTTACCGCCGCTGCCCGCGGCCGGAGGGCCGGCTCGGGCCGCCCGCGCGGTGCGGCGGATGCCCGGCGACGGTCCCGTCGAGCAGCTCGTACGCCGGGCGTTCAGCGAACTCCCCGAGCCCGAGCCGGGCCCCGGACTGCTCACCCACGGCGACTGGCACCTGGGCCAGCTCGTCTGCCGCGACCGCTGGCTGCTCATCGACGTCGACGACCTGGGCGTCGGCGACCCCGCCTGGGACCTGGCCAGACCGGCCGCGTGGTACGCCGCCGGGCTGCTCGACCCGGCCGTCTGGGAGCGATTCCTGGGCGCCTACCTCGCCTCCGGCGGGCCCGCCCTCGGCCGGGGCGACGACCCGTGGCAACGGCTGGACCTTCCCGCCCGGGCGCTGACCGTGCAACTGGCCGCCGTGGCGGTCCTCAACGCCTTCCGGGAGCGTCGGGAACTGGACGAGGTGGAGCATTCGTTGGTCGAGTCGTGCAACAGAATCGTCCGAGCGTGACGGTGTTTCGCGCGGTAGGTTCTTCCCTAAACTCCCAGCCTAGGAGAGCGTGAAATGCAGTGCCCGAAGTGCCGCGGCAATATGCGGACATATGAGCGTAATGGCGTCCACATCGAGCAGTGCGACAACTGCCGGGGGATCTTCCTCGACTACGGCGAGCTCGAGACGCTGACCCGGATGGAGTCGCAGTACCACGCCGCTCCGCCGCCGGCGCCGGGCCCGGCCTGGGGCGCCCCCCACGGCGCTCCTCATGGCGGCCACTACGGCCACCACCGCGGCCAGCGCAGCTGGGTGGGCATGCTGTTCTCGACCTGATCCGGTCTCGGCCTGATCTGGTCTCGACCTGATCCGGTTCCGGCCTGATCAGGTCTGCTCCCCCGATCCAGCGGGCCGCGTACTCCCACTCAAAGTGCGCGGCCCCGGCCCATCAGGACGGCCCGTCAGTGCGGGAACTGCTCCGGATCCACGTCGGAGGTGCGGGCGTTGCCGCCGGAGATGGCGTGCAGCGTGACCCGCCAGTCGTGCCAGCGGATCTGCGTGGCGGTGAACGTGGTCTTGAACTTCACCGTCTTCTGGAACCGCTCGAAACTGCACTCACGGGTGAACGACTTGCTCTTGCCGTCCCAGTCCACGCCGTGCGTGAAGAAGATCTTGTAGCTGCCGTCGCGCACGCCCCTGACCTTGAACTTCGCCTTCTTGCGCACGTACACGCTGAACGCCGTGGACTTGCCCTTCAGGACGGTGACGACCGCGTCCCGGGTGCCGCCGTTGTCGATCTGCAGCGAACTGCGGCCCGTCATGCTGGTCTTGCGGAGATAGTGGCCGTTGCCGAGCCGCCTTGACTGCTTGCCCTTGGCCTTGACCGTGACCACGTCGGCCGGATAGCCGCCGGCGCCCTGCAGCGCCTCGCCCGCCTGGTCGAGCGAGTCGAGCCGGTCGCCCAGGTCGGTCAGCACGGCCGACGAGGTGCACAGGCTACGGCTGCCGACCTTGCCCGCCGTGGCGCCGAGCTGGGTGGCGAAGTCGCGCAGGCTGGCCACGTACGCGTCGTGCTGGGCGCGTACCTCCTGGGGCGGCGCGATGGCGGCCAGCTCGTTGGCGGCGCCCAGCAGCTTCTCCTGGGCGCTCTGCACGCGCTGGTCGAGCGTCTTGACGGTACGGGCGCCGGCCATGGCGTTGATCGCGTCGAGCATGGCCTTGTGCTTGGTGCCCAGCTCGCTCTTGTACGCCTCGGCGGTCAGCGCGGCCGGCCCGGTCGGGCCGCTGCTCTGCGGGGTGGCGGGACCGGAGTTCGCGACGATCGAGCCGGTGCCGCCGCCGACGCCGCTCACGCTGGCCTCGCCTCCGCTCGGCCGCTGGGGCGCGGCGGAGCACGCGGCCAGTGTGAGCGTCGCGAGCGCGAGCGTGGAACAGATCAAGCGAGGGGCAGCCACGTGCCACACTATCGCCGGATTGATCCCTACCCGTCAATTACGATTCGGTCAGTCCCTCCTCGCGGTCCTGCCGCAGCCACCTGGTCAAACCGAGCATGTCCAGGAAGGGCAGATCGTGGCTGGCCACGATCAGCGCACCCCGGTACGCGGTGAGCGCCTGCGCCAGCTGGCGGACGCTGGGCATGTCGAGATTGTTGGTCGGCTCGTCGAGCAGGAGCAGCTGCGGCGGCGGCTCCGCCGACAGCAACGCCGCCAGGGTCGCGCGGAACCGCTCGCCGCCCGACAGCGTGCCCACCGGCCGCGCCACCCGATCGCCCCGGAACAGGAACCGCGCCAGGCGGGCGCGCACCTCGTTCACCGGCGCGGACGGCGCCAGCGCGCGGACGTTGTCGAGCACGCTCAGCGAGTCGTCGAGCAGGTCGAGCCGCTGCGCCAGGTAGCGGACCGGGACGTTCGCCCCGTGTTCGGTGATGCGCCGCAGCAGGGTGGTCTTGCCGGACCCGTTGGGGCCGAGCAACGCGATCCGCTCGGGCCCGCGCACGACCAGCTCCTTCAGCACCCGGCTGTCCGCCTGGTCGGGGTCACGCGTCGTACGGGACAGCGGGAGTTCCAGGACGACGCGGCCGGCAGGCACCGCGGTGCCCGGCAGGTCGATGCGGATCTCCGCGTCGTCGCGGACCGCCTGCTCGGCCTCGGTCAGCCGGTCACGGGCCTCCTCCAGCTTCTCGGTGTGCATGTTGCGGTACTTGCCCGCCGACACCTGGGCCTGGCGCTTGCGCGCCTGCATGATGATCTTCGGTTCGCGCTTGTTGGCGTACATCTTCTCGCCGTAACGCCGGCGCCGGTCGAGCCTGGTGCGGGCCTCGACCAGCTCGCGCCGCTGCCGCTTTACGTCGGCCTCGGCGACCCGGACGCCGCGTTCGGCGACCTCCTGCTCGGCGGCGAGGATCTCCTCGTAGTCGCCCAGGTTGCCGCCGAAGCGGCGGACGGCGCCCTCGCGCAGGTCGGCGATGTGGTCGACGAGCTCCAGCAGCGCGCGGTCGTGACTGACGACCACCATCACGCCCGGCCAGGCGGCGACCGCAGCGTAGAGCCGCCGCCGCGCGTCGAGGTCGAGGTTGTTGGTGGGCTCGTCGAGCAGCAGCACGTCGGGCCGCTTGAGGAACCGGGCGGCCAGCGCGACCATGACGGTCTCACCGCCCGACAGCGTGGCGACCGTACGGTCGAGCTCCACGTGGCCGAGGCCGAGCCGGTCCAGCTCGGCCCGCGCGCGCTCCTCCACGTCCCAGTCGTCGCCGACGGCCGCGAAGTGCTCCTCGGCGACGTCACCCGCCTCGATGGCGTGCAGCGCCGCGCGGACCGCGCTGACGCCGAGCAGGTCGGACACGGTACGGGCGGCCTTCAGGGAGAGGTTCTGCGGCAGGTAGCCCACCTCTCCCACGACCGAGACGGATCCGGTACGCGGGACCAGCTCGCCGGCGATGATCCTGAGCAGGGTGGACTTGCCGGAGCCGTTGGCCCCGATCAGGCCGGTGCGCCCGGCCGGGAAGGCGGCGTCGAGGCCGTCGAGCACAGGGGTGCCGTCGGACCAGGCGAAGGACACGCCGTCGACGACGATGGAAAGAGACATGAGGTGGCTCCCATCACAAAGATCGAAATTTTGTGACTTGGCGGGAAACACCGCTGAATACGACGCCTGCTGACGGCAGCCGAATACGGCAAAGGATCGTATGCCCAGAGGATCGTACGCCGAAGGAATCGGCCAGGTGCGGTGCCCGCGACCTCAGACCCTCACGTCAACTGCCCCCAGGGCTCGGCGATACGTCGCAGTGGACTGTACCCGGCCGGAAATCATCCGGCAAGGCAATTATCCGGCAAGGCCCTTGGCCCGATGAGCCGCCACGTTCACCCGGTTGGCGCAGGCCAGCGAGCAGAACCGGCGGCGTCCGTTGCGCGAGGTGTCGACATAGACCGTCTCGCACCCCGGCCGGTCGCACCGGCCGAGCCGGCGCCCGTCGGAGAACGAGATGGCCATGGCCAGCCCGCCCGCGGTGGTGTCCTTCGCCCTGCTGACGATGTCGGCGTCCACGGAGAAGAAGTGCAGGTGCGGCTCGCGGCCGTCGTGCGCGCTCACGTAGGGCTTGGACGCGGTGATGTCGAGCAGGTCGTTGATCAGCTTGATCTGGGTGTCCTGATCCCGCTCGCCGAAGAGCGGGGCGAGGCGGTGCCGCCACTCCGCCAGCTCGGCCGCCTGCTCGGGCGTGACCTGCGGGCGGAGCATGGCGTGCTCCGCGAGCATCGCCTCGACCGCCTCCGGCCGGAAGTCGGTGCCGTTGACGAGGGCGGCCGCCAGGGCGGCACCGTTGCCTCCGTAAGCATTGAAATGCATAAGACCATTACATCAGGCTGGAGTCATGCATTCCAGAGACCTCCACGATCTGCTGGCTCTCGCCGTCGTCTCCTCGCACATGACCTCCGAGGGCGTGGTGTCCTACCTGCGCTGCGCCTGCGGCGCGTGGGAGGTGCGGACCGCGCGCCTGGTCGGCACGGCCCGCCCGCGCGGCGGCGTACGGCGGCGCGGCTGACGATCAGGCATCGACTGACACGGGGGACGGCACCTAGAGTCGGCAGCAACGTCCCCACCAGGAGGTCAGGCATGTCCAGCATCCCCGCCCTGCTGCGCGACCGGATCGCGGCCACCCCCGACGCGGCGGCCTATCTGGTGCCGTCGGACGACGGCTGGACCTCACTGTCCTGGCGCGAGGTCGGCGAACGCGTGCGCGGGCTCACGCTCGGCCTGGCCGCCCTGGGCGCCGGTCCGGGCACCCGTGTGTCGATCCTCTGCTCCACCCGGCTCGAATGGGTGCTCACCGACCTGGCCGTGCTGTCCACCGGGGCCGCGACCACCACGATCTACCCGTCCAACACTGCCGCCGAGTCGGCCTTCGTCATCACCGACTCCGGCAGCACGATCGTCGTCGCCGAGAACGACGACCAGGTGGCCAAGCTGCGGTCCGTACAGAAGGAACTGCCGGACGTCACGCAGGTGGTCGTCATCGACGGCGCGCCCGCCGACGACGGCTGGGTGGTCACGCTCGACTCCCTGAGCACCGGCGCATCAAGCGACACCGCCCGGGCCGAGTACGACGCGATGGTCGACGCCATCGGCGAGCACGACCTGGCCACGCTCATCTACACCTCCGGCACGACCGGCCGCCCCAAGGGCGTGGAGCTGACCCACGACAACTGGCTGTACGCCGCCGACGCGGTCCGCAAGATCGAGCTGATCTCCGAAGACGACCTGCACTTCCTCTGGCTGCCGCTGTCGCACTCGTTCGGCAAGCTGCTGGAGGTGGTGATGATCGACATCGGCGTGGCCACGGCGATCGACGGCCGCCTCGACCGCATCGCCGACAATCTCGGCGCGCTCAAGCCGACCATCATGGCCGCCGCGCCGCGCATCTTCGAGAAGATCCACAACACCGTGGCGTCCACGGTGCTGCGCGAGGGCGGCGTCAAGGCGCGCATCTTCGCCTGGGCCAGGAAGACGGGCGTCCGCGTCAGCAAGGCCCGCCGGCGCGGCGCCGCGATCCCGCTCACCGTCCGCCTGGAGTACGGGCTGGCCGACCGGCTGGTGTTCGCCAAGCTGCGGGAACGGTTCGGCGGCCGGATCCGCTACTTCATCTCCGGCTCGGCACCGCTCGACCAGGACATCGCCGAGTTCTTCGACGCGGCGGGCCTGACCATCCTCGAAGGCTACGGGCTGACCGAGTCGTCGGCCGGCAGCTTCCTCAACCGGCCGGACTCGGTGAGGTTCGGCACGGTCGGGCCGCCGTTCCCCGGCACCCGGGTGCGGATCGCCGACGACGGGGAGATCCTGATCAGCGGGCGCGGCATCATGCGCGGCTATCACGGCCTGCCGGAGGAGACGGCTGAGACGCTGTTCGACGGCTGGCTGCACACCGGCGACATCGGCGAGCTCGACCAGGCCGGGCGGCTGGTCATCACCGATCGCAAGAAGGAGCTGATCAAGACCTCGGGCGGCAAGTACGTGGCCCCCACCTACCTGGAGGGCCGCATCAAGGCCACCTGCCCGTACCTGTCCCACGTCTTCATCCACGGCGACCGGCGCAACTACGTCACGGCGCTGGTGACGCTCGACATGGAGGTCGTCAAGCCCTGGGCCGAGGCCGAGGGGCTGCCCCTCGACCCCGAGCAGCTGCGCGAGCACCCGCGCATGCGCGCCGAGGTCGAGAGCGCGGTCAAGCAGGTCAACGCCGACCAGGCCAGCTACGCGACGGTCAAGAAGTTCGCGATCCTGGCGGCGGACTTCGCGGTGGAGACGGGCGAGCTCACGCCGAGCCTGAAGGTCAAGCGCAAGGCCGTCGAGGAGCGCTACGGCGACACACTCGACGCGTTCTACACGTGATCTTCAGGCATCGCGACGCTCACAGCACCCGCTTGGCGCCCGGCAGCGATCGTACGAGGTAGGCCAGCCCCCAGCAGAGCGGCAGCGCGATGACGGCCGCGACGGCGAACTTGACGACCGCGATCGCCTGGAGCCCGCTCAGCGCGTAGCCGATCGCGACCAGGACCACCGGGTGGATGATGTACACGGTGAACGCCTGGGCCGACAGCCACTTGCCGCGCGGCCCCTGGTCGTTGAAGCGCTCCCTGAAGATCACCGTGAGCCCGATGATCAGGCTGACGGCGAAGGCCGACTCCCAGGTGGCGATCACGGCGGTCGACAGCGCGCCCGTGGTGAGCTTCGAGAGCGGCAGGAGCACGACGCTCACCAGGGCCGCGACGGCGAACCCGAGCGGCCCGGCCTTGGCGGGCAGGGTCAGGAACCAGCCGCGTCTGAAGGCGATGAGGCCGACCACGAACATGGCCGCGTACTGCGGCAGGAAGTACGGCGTGGGCAGCCCCAGCACCGGCACGTAGGAGCCGACGGGCACCGGGACGCGCCACAGCGTGGTGGCCACCGACAGGGCGACGGTGAACAGCACGATCCAGCGCGCCCGCAACCCCGCGTGCCGCACCCCGAACGGCGTCTCGACCGGCGCGCTGAAGCGCCGCCACAGCGCGTAGAGGGCGGCGAACACGATCAGCACCTCGGCGAACCACATCGGCCCCGGATCCCACGACCCGATGTAGAACTGCCAGTACGGCATCGAGGCGTAGTCGGACCGGTAGGAGCCGATCGTCACCAGCGGACGCAGCAGGAGCAGGAAGGCCAGCAGCGGGATGCCCAGCCGGATCAGGCGGTCCCGCAGGAACGACCGGCCGCCCTTGCGGTCGTAGGAGCCGGGCGTGAAGAAACCGGAGATCAGGAAGAAGAAGCCCATGAAGAACGCCTGGTCGAACACCACGAGGATGTCCAGCGCGACCCCCGAGGGGTCCTTGGCGGGCTCGGTGTAGAACCAGAGCGGGATGTTTCCGTACGTGACCGCGACATGGTGGACGACGACCAGCGCGGTCAGCACGACGCGCAGGTTGTCGATGGCGAAGAGCCGCGTGGCAGTCCTCGGCTCGGTCTTCATTTGACGGCCCTCTCGAATAGGTCGGCCAGCTCTCTGGCGTGTGCGTCGAGGTCGTGGTCGGGATAGGTCACCCAGTAGCCGAACATGTTGTCGATGGCCGACGACATCGTGACGGCCATCACGCGTACGTCGAACGTCCTGAGCCGGTCACCGGCGCGGGCGCTCGAAGGCGGACAGGAGACGGTCGGCGGCGAGGGCGGGGGTGAGGGTGCCCGCGAGGACGTCCCGCTCGACCTCCGCCGCGATCGCCGCCACCTCCGGCGCGTTCCGGAGCTCGGTGAGCAGCCGGTCGCGCACCAGCGTCCACGTCCACTGCACCTGCTGGCGGCGGCGCTTGGCGGCCAGGTCCAGCGACTTCTGGTGGGCCAGCACCTTCCCCCACAGCTCGTCGAGCCCCGCGCCCGTGAGGCCGCTGCACGTGAGGACGGGCGGTGGCACGCTGTCGGAACGCAGCATGCGCAGCGCCCCCGCGAGCTCCCGCGCCGCCTTGCGCGCCGCGGGCTCGTGCTCGCCGTCCGCCTTGTTGACCGCGATGACGTCGGCCAGCTCCAGCACGCCCTTCTTGATGCCCTGCAGCTGGTCACCGGTACGCGCCAGGCTGAGCAGCAGGAACGTGTCGACCATGTCGGCCACCGCCGTCTCCGACTGGCCGACGCCCACGGTCTCGACGAGCACCACGTCGAACCCGCCCGCCTCCACCACGACCATGGCCTCCCTGGTCGCCTTGGCCACGCCGCCCAGCGTGCCCGAGGTGGGCGAGGGCCGGATGAAGGCGGCGGGGTCCATCGACAGGCGGGTCATGCGGGTCTTGTCACCCAGGATGCTTCCGCCGGTCCTGGTGGAGGAGGGGTCCACGGCCAGGACGGCGACCTTGTGGCCCTGGCCGGTCAGCGTGGTGCCGAGGGCGTCGATGAAGGTCGACTTGCCCACACCGGGCACCCCCGAGACGCCCACCCGCGTGGCCCCGCCGGACAGCGGAGTGAGCTCGACCAGCAGCCGCTGGGCGAGCGCGATGTGGTCCGCCCTGGTCGACTCCACGAGTGTGATCGCGCGGGCGATCCAGGTACGCGAGCCCTCGCGCACCCCACGGGCATAGTCCTCCAGCGAGCGCACTCGCCCTCCTTTCTCCAGCTTGGTCAGCTTAACTTCCGACAGATCCTGACTTTTGGCGCTAGGGTGCTGGACGTCTATTCTCAGCTGTCACAGGAGTCACTCCGCCTATGCCCAATGTCGAACCCCTACGAGCGGGCGACCCGGCGGCGGTGGGGCGTTACCGGCTCGTCGGACGGCTGGGCGCGGGCGGTCAGGGCGTGGTCTACCTCGGTCAGGCGCGTAACGGGGCGCCGGTCGCGATCAAGGTGCTCCGCGAGGACATCGCGGGCGACGACCGCTTCGCCAAGGAGATCGCCGCCGCGCGGCGGGTGGAGCCGTTCTGCATCGCGCAAGTGCTCGACGCGTCGACCTCGGGCCGGCCGTACATCGTGACCGAGTACGTGGACGGGCCGTCCCTGCAGCACGCGGGCCGGCACAGCGGGGCGCGGCTGCAGCGGCTCGCGGTCGCGACGGCGACCGCGCTGGCCGCCATCCACCAGGCGGGCGTCGTGCACCGCGACTTCACGCCGTCGAACGTCCTGCTCGGGCGGGACGGCCCGCGCGTCATCGACTTCGGCATCGCCCGCGCGCTGGTCTCCGGGGTGACCTCGACGAGCAGCATCGTCGGCACGCCCGCCTACATGGCGCCGGAGCAGCTGGCGGGGCAGGTGGTGGGGGCTCAGGCGGACGTGTTCGCGTGGGCGTCGGTGATCGTGTACGCGGCGTCGGGGGTGCCGCCGTTCGGCGACGACTCGCTGCCGGCGGTGATCAACCGCATCGTGCACAGCGAACCCCAGGTGGGTGAGCTGCCGGAGCCGCTGCGTTCGGTGGTGCTGAGCTGCCTGGCCAAGGATCCGGCCCAACGCCCGTCCATGCAGGACGTGCTGCTGCACCTGCTCGGCGGCCAGTCCCGGCCCACGCCGCCGCCACCGGACCAGCCTGGGTACGGTGCGGACCCCTCCGGGTACGGTGGCGCGCCGGACCAGGGCGGGTATCCGGCCGGGCCGGACCAGGGCGGGTATGGTGCCGGGCCGGACCAGGGCGCCACTCAGGTGAGCCCGCAGGCGGCCGGGGGCGGCGGTAAGGCGCGGCCCCGGCGGCGGCGCGCGAAGACCGTCGCCATCGCGGGCGCCTCCGGCATCTCGGTGCTGGCGCTGGGCGCGGCGATCGTGTGGCTGACCCCTTCGACGCCGCAGCCGAAGACCAGGAACCTGTCCGGCGTCTCCACGCCGACCCCGTCGGCGGCCTCCCCCACGCGTACGCCTCGCCCGAACAAGACCCGCACGTCCCAGCCGAGCGCGGACCCCGCGAGCCAGAACGGCACTCCCAGCGCGGACCCGGCGGCCACGTCCGTGGCGGGCGGGCAGCTCAAGGTCCGGTACGTCCGCGTCGGCGGCACGCTCGACAACGGCTGCTACGCCGGTGGCCAGGTGACGCTCACGGGGCTGGTCCAGCGCCAGGGCAAGCCGCTGAACTTCGGCTTCGCCTGGATCATCGACGGCAGGACGGTGTGGCGGTCGACGGCCCTCATCCCGCAGGACGGCGAGCTGCACCTGACCTCGCCCCGCGAAATCAAGGGCAGCGGAGGCACCCACCTGGCGACCCTGCGGATCACCTCGCCCGTGGCCAGGCAGCGGAGCGTCTCCGTCACGCTGTGCCCGGGTGAGACGCCCTGACGATGGCCGCGGCACCGCTCCTGCCGGAGGACCCCGGCGCGGTCGGCCCGTACCGGACGGCTGGGCACGGGCGGCCGGGGCGCGGTCTACCTGGCGCAGGCGCCGAACGGCGGCCATCACCGTGAACCTGTGCGCCCCGGGCCGGATGGGCTGAGACCGGGTCAGTGTCCCAGGCGGGACGCGAGCTCCTCCAGCAGGTTCAGGGCGGCGTCGGCGATCACCGTACCGGGTGGGAAGATCGCCGAGGCGCCGGCCGCGCGCAGCTCGTCGAAGTCGCCCGGCGGGACGACGCCGCCGACCACGATCATCACGTCGTCCGCGCCCAGCGCCGCCAGGGCCTGCCTGAGCGCGGGCACCAGCGTCAGGTGCCCGGCCGCCAGCGAGGACACGCCGACGATGTGCACGTCCGCCTCGACGGCCTGCCGCGCGACCTCCTCCGGCGTCTGGAACAGCGGGCCGACGTCCACGTCGAACCCCAGGTCGGCGAACGCGGTGGCGATCACCTTCTGGCCGCGGTCGTGGCCGTCCTGGCCCATCTTGGCCACCAGGATGCGCGGGCGACGGCCCTCGGCGCGCTCGAAGTCGGCGCTCGCCCGCCGTACCCGCTCGATGTTGGCGGCCGGGCCCGCCTCGTCGCGATACACGCCGGAGATGGTACGGACCTGCTCCGCGTGGCGCCCGAAGACCCGCTCCAGCGCGTCGGAGATCTCGCCCACGGTCGCCTTGGCGCGGGCGGCGTCGACCGCCAGTTTGAGCAGGTTGTGCTCGAGGCCTGGGGCGGGCTCGCCGGCGGCCTTCGTCAGGGCGTCGAGCGCGCGGGTCACGGCGCCGCCGTCGCGTTCGGCCCGCAGCCGGCGCAGCTTGTCGAGCTGCTGCGCCCGCACGGCGCTGTTGTCGACCTTGAGCACCTCGATCGGCTCGTCGGCGTCGGTGCGGTACTTGTTCACGCCGATCACGGGCTGGCGGCCCGAGTCGATGCGGGCCTGGGCACGGGCCGCGGCCTCCTCGATGCGGAGCTTGGGCAGCCCGGCCTCGATGGCGCGGGCCATGCCGCCGGCGGCCTCGACCTCCTGGATGTGGGCCCAGGCGCGTTCGGCGAGATCGTGGGTGAGGCGTTCGACGTAGTAGGAGCCGCCCCACGGGTCGATCACCTGGGTGGTGCCCGACTCCTGCTGCAGGAGGAGCTGGGTGTTGCGGGCGATCCGGGCGGAGAAGTCGGTGGGCAGCGCGAGCGCCTCGTCGAGGGCGTTGGTGTGCAGGGACTGGGTGTGGCCCTGGGTGGCGGCCATGGCCTCGACGCACGTACGGGCGACGTTGTTGAAGGGGTCCTGCGCGGTGAGGGACCAGCCCGAGGTCTGGGAGTGGGTACGGAGGCTTAGCGATTTCGGATTTTTCGCGTTAAATCCGGAAACGAGGTTCGCCCACAGGAGGCGGGCGGCCCGGAGCTTGGCGACCTCCATGAAGACGTTCATGCCGATGCACCAGAAGAACGACAGCCTGGGCGCGAACCTGTCGACGTCCATCCCGGCGGCGACGCCTGCCCGCAGGTATTCGACCCCGTCTGCCAGGGTGTAGGCGAGCTCGAGGTCGCAGGTGGCCCCGGCCTCCTGGATGTGGTAGCCGGAGATGCTGATGGAATTGAACTTCGGCATCTTTTCACTGGTAAAAGCGAAAATATCCGAAATTATGCGCATTGAGGGGCCTGGGGGATAAATGTAGGTATTGCGGACCATGAACTCTTTGAGGATGTCGTTCTGGATGGTCCCGGCCAGCTGCTCGGGCGCCACCCCCTGCTCCTCGGCCGCCACGATGTAGAGCGCCAGCACGGGCAGGACCGCGCCGTTCATGGTCATCGACACCGACATCCGGTCGAGCGGGATCCCGTCGAACAGCTGCCGCATGTCATAGATCGAGTCGATCGCCACCCCGGCCATGCCCACGTCACCGGCGACCCGCGGATGGTCGGAGTCGTAGCCCCGGTGCGTGGCCAGGTCGAACGCCACCGACAGGCCCTTCTGCCCGGCGGCCAGGTTGCGGCGGTAGAAGGCGTTGGAGTCCTCGGCCGTGGAGAAGCCCGCGTACTGGCGGATCGTCCAGGGCTGGTTGACGTACATGGTCGGATAGGGCCCGCGCAGGTACGGCGCGGCGCCCGGATAGGTCCGCAGGAAGTCCAGCCCGTCGAGGTCGTCGGCCGTGTAGACCGGCTTGACCCCGATCCCCTCGGGCGTCTCCCAGACCTCGGCCGCACCCGCGGCGGGCTCGGCGGGCTCGGTGGGCTCGGTGGGGGTCGGGTCGGTCAGCGGGATGGCCGAGAAGTCCGGGATCATCGCGTCACCTCCAGGTCGTCGAAGGTCGTGCGGAGCACGGCGAGCGCGTCGCACCCGGCGTAGAGGCAGTCGTCGACTCCTTCGTAGCTCCCCTTCCCCGCCAGCCAGATCTTTCTCGCGCCCGCCCGTCTCAGCGCGGCGGCGACCGCTTCGGCGTGCAGGCCGTACATCTTGTCGCTGGAGCACAGGCAGGCCACGTCGCTGCCGCTGACGGCGAAGGCGGTGGCGATCTGGTCGGGGTCGGTCCCCGGCCCGGCGGTCTGGGTGGCCAGACCGCCCGCCTGGAACAGGTTCGCGGCGAACGCGGCGCGGGCCGTGTGGGCGGCGACGGGTCCGAAGGTGGCCAGGAACACCACGGGCCGCTCCGGCTGCGCGTCGGCGAGATCCCGCAGTTCCTCGAACTCCCGCGCGTACCGGATCCGCGGCAGCCCCTCCCCCAGGAGCTTGCCCTCATCCCTGGGACTCTCCCCCGCCGGCGCGCCGCCGTCCCCGGGACTCCGGCGGAGCGGCTTCTCGTCGAGGTGGGGGAACTCGCTCACGCCGGTGATCGGGAAGCGCCGGTGGGCGATGTCGTCGGCGCGGCGTTCCCTGGTCGCCGCGATCCGCCCGGCGACCAGGCCGGAAGCCGCCGTGATCCCCCCGGCGGCCTCGATCTCCTGGAACCAGGCCCAGGCGCGGTCGGCCAGGTCGGCGGTGCGGCGCTCGACGTACCAGGAGCCGGCCGCGGGATCGGCCACCCGGCCGGCCCCGGCCTCCTCCAGCAGCAGCGCCTGCGTGTTGCGCGCCATCCGCCGGGCGAACGCGTCGGGCAGCCCCAGGCACGCGTCGAACGGCTGCACGGTCACCGCGTCGGCGCCCCCCACCCCGGCGGCGAAGCAGGCGATGGTGGTGCGGAGCAGGTTCACCCAGGGGTCGCGGGCCGTCATCATGGCGGAACTCGTCACCGCGTGCTGCCGCTGCCCGCCGTCCGCCGCCCCGCACACCTCGGCCACCCGCGCCCAGAGCGTACGGGCGGCCCGCAGCTTGGCGATGCCGGCGAACTGGTCGTCGGTGACGGCGTAACGGAACTCCAGCTGCCCGAACGCCTGCTCGACGGTGAGCCCCGCACCGGTCAGCGCGCGCAGGTGCTCGACGCCCAGCGCGATCGAGCAGCCGAGCTCGTCGGCGTCGCTCCCGCCCGCGTCGTGGTACGGCGTGGCGTCCAGCAGGACGGCCCGCATCCCGGGGAAGCCCGCCGCGCACCGCGCCGCCAGCTCGGCCGTCGTGTCCCGGCCGGCCGTGCCGATCGAGGCGCCCAGATTGCCCGTCGGCGAGACGCCGCGCTCCGCCGCCAGCCCGAACAGGGCCTCGGCGGCCTCGCTGGCCTCGGGCCCGGCTTCCAGGACGATCGGCGCGAGGTCCAGAAGGACCTCCCGCAGCAGGTCGGCGAGCCGCCCGACCGGGATCGCGGCGGCACCCAGGACCAGCCAGAGCGAGGTGACACCGTGCTCCAGATCGGCCAGTACGGCCTCGGCGTCGGCCACGGCGTGCCGCTGCCGCACGTCCCACCCGGCGTCCCGTGCGGTGGCCTTCCCCAGCGTCTTGGGGAGGTCGTCGGCGTCGTAGAGCGGCGCGAGCGTCACCCCGTCGTACGTGATGCTGGACAGCGCCTCTTCGGGCGACCCGGCTTCGACACCCGACTTACGCAGGACCTCTAGCGCCAGCGCCCGCCAGTCATCCCGGTTGGTGGGGGGAAAACCCGCTACCAGATGCATGTTCGGATAGTAGGCGTTGCCCTGTTAGGCGAGGAACCCCGGGTTCGCCCCTGACCGACCCCACTGTCACGGCAGCGGTGCCTCCCAGGCCAGCCGCCAGGTGGTCGGCCCGACGACGCCGTCGTCGTCGATGTCCACGCTGCGCTGGAAACGACGGCACACATCACGTGAGCCGCTGCCGTAGGCGCCGTCGACGTCGATCTCCCAGCCGCGTACCTTCATCTGCTGCTGCCACGTCCGCACGTCTTCACCCTGCATGACCGGCGGGTACTTCAGCAGCCGCCCGGGGAACGGCGGCGCCGTCGGCACCTCGGGCCCACCGCCGCCGCCACCCGGCCGGGGCGCGCCGCGCTTGACCCACGCGTAGAGGGGCTCGCCCGGGCAGTCGGTCGAGTAGCCGTCCCGGTGTCCCTTGATCTCCTTGCCCGCCCTGCCGCGTTCCCGGACGTAATCGACCGCGTCCAGGATGCCGTTGAGCAGGCCGTCGGGCGGCTCCACCAGCCCGGCGTTGCCGACCAGGCCGAGCACGGCGTAATGGCCCGAGTTGAGCCCGGCCCCGTTGGCCGCCGGTAAGTGGTGCAGCCCTCGCCCCTCGAACACCTTCCGATGCGGGCACGCCACGAACGAGTAGCCGATGTCGATCCAGCCGTTGCCGTCCATGTGGTAGCCCTGAATGGACTGCACCAGCGACACGCAGCCCGCGTGGTCGCCGACGATGCCCGGCTCGACCCGGCCGCCCGTGTAGTGGACCTTTACTCCTTTGGTGGAGTCGAGCTGTGTGTAGTCACCGTGCGGGGCACGGGCGTGCCAATCACGCCGTGACACGAGGTCGATGGCCACCTTGTGGTCTCCGGGGGTAGGGGAATGTGACCACTGAGCGTAGCCCGGAGTACGCGGAAAGGTCGGTGGATCTGGATTTTTTGGCGTGCTTATCCGTCTTAGGGGCTGATAACCCTTTTTTCGGTGACGATCGCGGTGATGAGGTCGTGCGGGGTCACGTCGAACGCCGGGTTCAGCGCCCGCGTGCCCTCGGGCGCCACCCGCATGCCCCTGATGGAGACGATCTCGTCGGCGCCTCTGTCCTCGATCTCGATCTGCCGGCCCGAGGGGGTGGCCGGGTCGATGGTGGCCTCGGGGGCGACGACGATGAAGGGCACCCCGGCCCGTTCCGCGCCGAGCGCCAGCGCGTACGAGCCGATCTTGTTGGCGGTGTCGCCGTTGGCGGCAATGCGGTCGGCGCCGATGAGCACCGCGTCGATGTCCCCCTTGGCCAGCAGGTACGGCCCGGCGGAGTCGGCGACGAGCCGGTGCGGCGCGCCCATCCTGCCGAGCTCCCACGTGGTGAGCCGGGCGCCCTGCAGCAGGGGGCGGGTCTCCAGGGCGAGCACCTCGGCCAGCCGCCCGCGCTCGTGCAGCGTCTGGACGACGCCGAGCGCGGTGCCCCGTTCGACGGCCGCCAGACCGCCGGTGTTGCACACGGTCATGATGCGCAGCCGGTCGCCCTCCAGCAGATCGGCACCGCGCCGGCCCATCGCCTCGCACGCGGCGATGTCGTCGTCGCGGATCCGCAGCGCGGCCTTGAGCACGGCCTGCGGCCCCTTGGGCAGGCGCGCGGCGGCCTGGTCGACGCCCCAGGCCAGGTTCACGGCGGTGGGCCTGGCCGCGCGCAGCCTGGCTATGGCGTCCTGGTCGCCGGCCGCCAGCACGACGCCGAGCGCCCCGGCCACGCCGAGCGCGGGCGCCCCGCGTACGGCCAGCCGCCGGATGGCGTCGATCAGCTCCGCGACGGTCTCGATCCGCACCATGACGCACTCGTCCGGCAGCCGCGTCTGATCCACCAGCTCGACCGCGCCGTCTACCCAGTCAATCGTCCTCACGCCCAAACCGTAGCCTTCCGGACCCGTCCGCGCCGTCACCCGGTTCAGCGTTCAGCCAGGACGATCACCGCGTCCTGCCGGTTCAGCACGATGGGCTGGGACTTCGGCGGGTTGAGGACGATGCCGTAGTGCGGCGGGACATTGAGAGCCGAGCTGTCGCGGTAGCCGATGGCCGTCTCGCCTCTGCGGCGCGCCGCCTCTATGACCGTCGCGAACGTGACCCGCGTACCCGAGGCCACGTACGAGCCGGCGGGGCGCGGGTAGATCTCCGAGCCGTGCGAGTCGAACAGGTAGCCGAACACGTCCGCCAGGTGGCGGTTCTCCGCCAGCTGGGCCAGCAGGAGGCCGATCACCGTGTCACTGATCACGATGTCGTCGGCCTCGGTCACCTCCGCCAGCGCGCGGTTGTTCTCGTCGTGCATCTCGCTGACGATCGAGTAGTGCTCGCCCCTCGCGCTCTGCATGTCGCGCAGCTGCAGCAGCGTCATGAGCGTGCGGGTGTCGGCGTGGTGCGGCTTGAAGCGGTCGTCCGACAGGACGATGACGTGCTGGAAGAGGCCGGCGCCCAGGGATTCGAGCGCGTACCGGTCCGTGGTGTCGCATTCCTTGACGTTCACGGTGAGGTTGGCCAGGTCCGCGAGGCCGGTCCCGGCCTTGGGGTGGTCGGCGGCGATCTCCAGGACGGAGCCGGGGGCCACGTAGGCATCGAGGTAGTGGACGATCTGTTCGGCCCGGCCGTTCCAGTTGAGCAGGAGCGTGCGCTCGGCTTCGAGCGGCGAGCCGCCGGCGACGGCGATCGCGTTCTCGTCGAGGGCGGGCTCGCCGGTGGCCAGCCGGATGGCGGAGTCGTCGTGGGCGATGACGATGATCTGGTCGGCGGCCTCGATGACGGTGTCCATGGGCGGGTTCAGGACGACGCCGGTGGGGGCGCGCAGTCCGATGACGGTGGCCGTCTCGTAGGCGTGCAGCGCGTCGCCGTACGTGCGGCCCGCCAGCTCCGTCCCGGCACGCAGGTAGATCTCGCCGCCGTCGAAGTTCAGCAGGTCCATGCAGACGACGGACATGCCCGACTGGCGCGAGGACTGGACGATGAGCCGGGCGGCGGTGTCGTCGGAGTCGACCAGGTGCACGTCCTTGCCGCCGGCCAGGCGGGCCGCGGCGATGTTGCGGCTGGCGGCGATGGCGGCGACCACCGGCGGCCGGGTGCCCTGGCGCTTGGCCAGGGCGAGCAGGATCTTGATGACGTGCGCGTCGGGGTCCTCGCCGTCGGGTGAGAGCACGACGACGGACCGGGCGGCGGCCAGGTTCATCAGGTTGAGGTCACGCGGCTCGGTGGGCCGTCCCGTGCGGCAGACCAGGCGGGTCCTGCCCAGATCGCCGATGTTCTCGCGGATGTCCTCCTCCATGGCCAGCTTGTCGCGTTCGGCCAGTACGGCGATGACCGAGCCCGGCTGGCTGGCGTGTGCCTTGGCCAGCTCGGCGACGATCGTGAACACCTGGTCCGACCAGCCGAGCACCACCGTGTGGCCGGACTCGACGATGCGGGAGCGGCCCCTGCGCAGCCGGTCGACCTTCTGCTTCAGGCCGTTGGACAGCAGGCCGACGAGCATGCTGACGACGAAGATGCCGCCGAGCGACCCGGCGAACATCACCGCCATATAGGCGAGCGACCCCTTGTCGCTGGCGACCTTGCTCGGCGTGAGCGCGTGCATGAGCGCGATCCACATCACCTGCCCGGGGCCGCCGACGCCCTCGGGCTCCTCCGGAGCCAGCCAGAGCGTGAGCCCGGCGACCACCACGATCAACCCGACCGACACCACGGCCAGCCAGCCGATCAGTGAGACCGTGCCCTTCGACATGGTGTTGTCGAACCAGTACCGCACCCGCTCGCGGAACGTCACCCTCGCCACCCCGAAAACCCCCACGTACGCAGTGATTCGATCAAGGACACTTCCGATCGAGGACACAAGGTACCGGGCTATCTATGCGGACGCATGGCGAGCGGTAACGTATCCGCCATGGCGACCCCCCTGACCCCGGACGACCCGGCGTCGCTGGGCGCGTACCGGCTGGCCGGGCGGCTCGGCAAGGGCGGGCAGGGCGTGGTCTACCTGGCGCACTCCCGCGACGGCGAGGCGGTCGCGATCAAGCTGCTCAGCACCGGCGACGAGGAGACCCGCGCGCGGCTGGCGCGGGAGCTCGACGCGCTGGAGAGCATCGCCTCCTTCTGTACGGCGCGCGTGCTGGACGCCTCGATCGACGGCCCGCGGCCCTACGTCGTGAGCGAATTCGTGGAGGGGCTGTCGCTGGCCGACCGCGCCCGCGAGCGTGGCCCGCTGCGCGGCGGCGAGCTGGAACGCCTGGTGGTCGGCACGGCCACGGCTCTGGCGGCCATCCACGCGGCGGGCATCGTGCATCGCGACTTCAAGCCGGCCAACGTCCTGCTCGGCCCGGACGGGCCCCGGGTGGTGGACTTCGGCATCGCCAGGGCGGAGGGCGCGGCGACGCTGACCTCGGGGCTGATCGGGACGCCCGCCTACCTGTCGCCCGAGCAGATCGCCGGCTCGCCCGCCTCCCCCGCGTCGGACGTGTTCGCGTGGGCGGCGACGATGGTGTTCGCGGCGACCGGCCGCAGCCCGTTCGGCGCGGACACGGTGCCCGCGGTGCTGCATCGGGTCCTGCACGCCGACCCGGACCTGTCGGAGCTGCCGCCCCGGCTGCGGGGGCTGATGGCGTCGTGCCTGGCGAAGGACCCCGCGCACCGGCCCACGGCCCGCGACCTGATGGTCTCCCTGGTCAACCCGATGTCGACCCCACCCGCGCCTTCGCCAGGCAGCCCAGCCGGCCAGGCCACTGGGAGGCCGGGCGTCGCCCCCGGATCCCCCGATACGGGCGCGGGGGAACGTACGGGACCGCGAGCCGCGGCGCTCACCACGGACGTCTCCAGACGGAACCGCTCGCGTGGCCTGCTGGCCGGCGCGGTGACGGCCGTGCTCGCCCTGGTGGCGGCGGGAGGCGTCCTCCTGTGGATCAACCGCGCCCCGACCGGCACCACGACCCAGACGTCCTCGAGCCCCGCACCGAGCCGGAGCACCACCGCCCGGGAACCCACGAGCACCCCTAAGGCGACCGCCACCGAGAAGAAGGCTGAAAGCGGCTCGCTGAAGATCCCCGCCACGTTCGCCGGCAAATGGTCCGGCCGCATCACCTCCACCAACCCGCTCGACGCCGACGGCGCCGCCATCACGATCGACCTGAAGACCGGGCGGTCCACCGCCCAGTGGGCCGAGAAGGACAGCGCCACCAGCTGCACCGGCAAGATCACACTGACGCGGGTGTCTGGGACGAAGCTCACCTTCTCCCTGCGGCCCGACACCATCGACTGCATCGCCGGCACGGTCTGGCTCACGCTCGACGGCGGCAAGCTCACCTACGTGTGGCGCGACGTACCGGGGCCCGGCATCGTCGAGGAGACCGGGGACCTGAGCAAGAGCTGAGACCCGGAGCACCAGCAATACCTCTGGAATTGCGCAAATGCCGTCGACAGACCGGGGCGCGAACCTGGATCATTACTGTTATGTCTGTGATTAAGGAGGTGCCGTTCCCCAGCCCGGACTCCCCTGAGCTCCCGATGAACATCTGGATCGACGACGCCGACTCCGCCATCGACGTCATCGACGCTCTGGCCCTGTCGCCGTTCGCGACCGGCGTCCAGCCCTGGTCCCGCCTGGCCAACCTGGAGCGCGTACGCCCCGACGCCGCGCTCCGCCCCGAGCAGGGCCGGACCGTCCGCACCGCGCAGGTGCAGGACGGCTCCGAGTCGAGCCT
Organism: Nonomuraea aurantiaca; assembly: GCF_020215705.1. Taxonomy (GTDB): domain Bacteria; phylum Actinomycetota; class Actinomycetes; order Streptosporangiales; family Streptosporangiaceae; genus Nonomuraea; species Nonomuraea aurantiaca. The sequence continues at coordinate 103,444 of NZ_JAIWNB010000005.1, forward strand.
GATCTGCGGCGACGGCTGGACCCTGCGGGTCATCCGGCACCGCAACCGCACCGCGACCGTCAGCGTCACGGCGGTCAGCGACGAGCTGGCCCGCTCGGTGCTGAAGGAGTGCACCGAGGGCGCCGAGGAGCCCGAGCCCGACACCGACCACGTCGAGATGGGCTTCTGGTGGCGCGGCGCGCACGGCGGCACCCGCTCCGAGAAGCCGATCACCGCTTCGCCATGGGACGAGATCAGCGGCAACTACTCCGCCCGCGTACGCCACTCGCTCGACGGCCTGATGGCCGTCACCCCGGCCGACATCGGCGGCCGCCTCGTCCTGCTGCACGGCCCGCCGGGCACGGGCAAGACCACGCTGCTGCGCTCGCTGGCCAAGCAGTGGCAGGACTGGTGCCAGGTGGACTGCGTACTCGATCCGGAGCGCCTGTTCAACGAGCCGGGCTACCTGATGGAGGTAGCGGTCGGCTACGACACCGACGAGGACACGCAGCGGTGGCGACTGCTCGTGCTGGAGGACTGCGACGAGCTGATCAGCTCCTCCGCCAAGGCCCAGACCGGCCAGGGGCTGTCGCGGCTGCTGAACCTCACCGACGGCCTGCTGGGTCAGGGCCGTGACGTGCTGGTGGCGATCACCACGAACGAGGACCTGACCCGGCTGCACCCCGCCGTCGTACGTCCGGGCCGGTGCCTGGCCCAGATCGAGATCGGCGCGCTGACCAGGAGCGAGGCGGTCGGCTGGCTCGGCTCGTCCGAGGGCGTCGGCCCGTCGGGCGCGACACTGGCGGAGCTGTACGCGCTCCGCTCGGGCCGCGCGATCCCACCGGCCGCCGAGGGCGAGTCGACCGGCCTGTACCTCTGACCGCCCACCCGCCCCGCCGGCGGGCTTCGTCGGAGAATTCGGAGAACTCGGAGCGCCGGACCGCGGGCAGGTGGCCGGGCAGCCGCCGGGCCACCTCCTTCCTGTCCTGGTGGTCGAGCCCGAGCACGATCTCCGCGACCTTGACCGCGTCACGGGTGGCGATGGCCTCCTCGACGACCTCCCAAGCGCTCACGCCCGGTCCTCGAACCTGAGCAGGGGGTGGAGCCGAGGGCCGGATAACGCCGTCCCGCCGGAGGGTCTGCCGTCGCTGAGCAGGGAGGGTCGGGCGTAGGGATACGCCTGCACTGCTTGAGTCATGGCCGGAACCTTAGAGATCACCGCCAACAAGATCACCGCAGTACGTAAACCTTCCGATGCGCGACAACCGGTGCGAAACCACAATGGGTCCGGTGCTCACCGTGGACCCGGCCCGCGTCGCCTTCGCCCGCTTCGCCGTGCCCGCCATCCCTTTGAGCTCATGGACCGGCCCGGAACACCCGATCGGCTTCACCGCGACCCAGCTGGTCCCCTCGTGGACCGCGCGGACCCCGCCGGGCACGTGGATCGAGGTGGAGCTGCAGGTCAGGCTCGCGACGGGCGAGCTGTCGAAGTGGTACGTCATGGGCCGCTGGGCCGAGCACGACGAAATCCGCACCTCGCTCCCCGGCCAGGGTGACGAGGACGGCGACGTGGCCGTCGACACGTTCGTGGCACGACGGCCGGTCACGGCCTATCGGGTGCGGGTCACGCCGCACGGCGCAGGCGCGCGCGTGGACTGCCTGGGCGTGATGGCCTCCGCCCTCCCCCAGCGTCCCCCCGTCCCGAGCCTTCCTGGTACGGCCGGAGCCGTCGAGCTCGTGGTGCCCCGGCACTCGCAGTACACGCACACCGGTCACCATCCGGAGCTGGACGGCGGCGGCGCCAACTGGTGCAGTCCCGCCTCGGTGGCGATGGTCCTCGGGTTCTGGGGCCGCGGGCCCGACCCCGAAGAGCTGGCCTGGGTGGTGGCCGGCGACCCGAGTCCCGTGGTCGACCACGCCGCGCGCGGCACGTTCGACCACAGCTACCAGGGCACCGGCAACTGGCCGTTCAACGTGGCCTACGCGGGCCGTTTCGGGCTGGCCGGGTTCGTGACCCGGCTGCGGTCGGCCGCCGAGCTGGATCTGTTCGTGCGGGCGGGGATCCCGGTGATCGTGTCGCTGTCGTTCAAGGCGCACGAGCTGCCGGGCTCCGGCTACTCCTCGGGCGGGCACATCATGGTCGTCACCGGTTTCACCGCCGGGGGCGACGTCATCGTCAACGACCCGGCCGCGCCGAGCGACGCCGACGTGCGCCGGGTCTATCCGCGGGCCGCGTTCGAGAACGTCTGGCTCCGGAGCTCGGGCAGCGGCGGCATCGTGTACGTCCTCCACCCGCCCGAGCGGTCCTTGCCCCCTTCCGATGGCAATTGGTGAGATATGAGTATTCGACCGATCGACGTGGCCCGTACCGATGGCAGCCCCCAGTGGGTGGAGGCCGTCGCCACGCCCGCCGGGCTGGAGGTCTGGTGGGACGAGCCGCGCCCGCACGAGGGCGGCCGGCGCTGCGTGGTCCGCCGCCTGCCGGACGGCTCCCTGGTCGACGCCCTGCCCGAGGGGTGGAACGCGCGCAACCGCGTGGTCGAGTACGGCGGGCGGTCCTGGCGCCCGCTGCCCAGCGGCGGCCTGGTCTTCACCAACTGGTCCGACCAGCGCGTCTACCGCCTGGGCGGCCCGCCCACGACCGGCGATCCCGCGGCCACCCCGCCCGCGACCGGGGAGCCCGTTGCTGGGGAGCCCGTTGTAGGGGAGCCGGTTGCTGGGGAGCCGGTGGCGCTCACGCCCAAGGGGACGGCGCGCTACGCCGACCTCTACCTGCCGCCCGGGCGGGAGGAGGTGTGGGCCGTGCGCGAGCAGGACGACGTGCGCGACCTGGTGGCGGTGCCCCTCGGCGGCGGCCCGCTCAGAGTGATCGCCAAAGCCCAACATTTCCTGATGAACCCCCGTATTTCCCCCGAAGGGGGATATGTCGCCTGGATCGGCTGGGACCACCCGAACATGCCCTGGGACGGCACCGAACTCTGCGTGGCCCCCCTCGACGAGGACGGAACCGCCGGCCCGTACCAGGTGATCGCGGGCGGCCCGGCGGAGTCCGTGATCCAGGCGGAGTGGCGCGACGAGCACACCCTGTACGCGGTCGCCGACCCGACCGGCTGGTGGAACATCCACCTCGTCGCCCGCGACGGCTCCCGCGCCCGCAACCTCACCCCGATGGCGTCCGAGGTCGGCACCGCGCCCTGGAAACCCGGCAGCACCTACTTCGCGATCGCCGGCGACCGCCTGGCGCTCGTGCACGGCACCCCCGGCCGCCGCCTCCTGAGCGTGCTGGACCTGGAGAGCGGCGACCTGCGCGAGATCGGTGGCGAGGCGACGTACTGGGCTCCGACGATCTCGGCGGCGGGGGGCAAGGCGGTGGCGGTGTCCGCCACTCCGTACACGCCCGCGCGGGTGACCGTGGTCGACCTCGACGGCGGCGTGCACGAGGCGGTCTCGGCGCCGAAGCCGCTGCCCGACCGGGCGCTGCTGCCGACGCCCGAGACGGTGACCATCGAGGGCGTGCACGCGCACCTGTACCACCCGGCCGGGGTTCAGGGTCCCGCGCCGTACGTGGTCTTCGCGCACGGCGGGCCCACCGGCAGCTACACGATGACCCTCGACCTGGAGGTCTCCTACTTCACCAGCCGGGGCCTCGGCGTGGCGGAGGTGAACTACGGCGGCTCCACCGGCTACGGCCGGGCCTACCGCGAGCGGCTGCGGCACCAGTGGGGCGTGGTCGACGTGGCCGACTGCGCGAAGGTGGCGCGCGGGCTGGTCGAGCTGGGCCGGGCCGACGCCGCCAAGATCGCGATTCGGGGCGGCAGCGCCGGCGGCTGGACCACGGTCGCCGCGCTGGTGCACAGCGACGTGTTCGCGGGCGGCGTCGCGCACTATGCGATCACCGATCCGGAGAGCTGGGCGACCGAGACGCACGACTTCGAGTCGCGCTATCTCGACGGCCTGATCGGGCCGCTGCCCGAGACCCGCGAGCGCTACACCGACCGATCGCCGCTGCTGCACGCCGCGCGGGCGTCCGGACCGTGCCTGATGCTGCACGGTCTGGAGGACGCGATCGTGGACGTGGGCCAGGCCGAGCGGTTCGTCGTCGAGCTGGACCGGCATGGCAAACAGTGGGCCCTGCTCACCTTTGCCGGTGAGCAGCACGGCTGGCGCCGGGAGGAGACCATCGTCGCGGTGCTGGAGGCCGAGCTGGCCTTCTATGGACTAATCTTCGGGTTCGAGACGCCCGAGGTGGCACCGCTCAAGCTGAAGGGACGGTCGTGAAGAGCGTCGGCGAGATCTGCTCGGACCTGATCAGGTTCGACACCTCCAATCCGGGGTCCGGCGAACGCCCGGCCGCCGAGTACGTGGCCACGCTGCTGGCCGACGCCGGGCTGGAGCCGATGGTGTTCGAGTCGGCGCCGAAGCGGACGACCGTGGTCGCCAGGATCGACGGCGACTCCCGCGACGCGCTGCTCGTCCACGGCCACCTCGACGTGGTGCCCGCCGACCCGGCCGAGTGGCGGATGCACCCCTTCTCGGGCGAGATCGTCGACGGCTGCGTCTACGGCAGGGGCGCGGTCGACATGAAGGGGTCGTGCGCGATGACGCTCTCGGCCGTGCTCGGCATGGCGGCGCGCGGCCTGCGTCCCAAGCGCGACCTGGTGCTGGCGTTCCTGGCGGACGAGGAGGCGACGGGCGACTACGGCTCGCGGCACGCCGTCACCGAGCACCGGGAGCTGTTCGACGGCGTGACGGAGGCGATCAGCGAGTCCGGCGGCTTCAGCGTCGCCGCCGGCGACCACCGCGTCTACCCGATCGCCGTGGGCGAGCGCGGCACCGCCTGGATGAGGCTCACCGCCCACGGCGTGGCCGGCCACGGCTCCCGGCCCGCGGTGGACAACCCGGTCGCGACACTGGTGCACGCCCTGTCGCGGGTGGCCGCCCACCAGTGGCCGGTACGCCTGACGCCGTCGGTCTCGGCGCTGCTCCAGAGCCTGTCGGAGATCACCGGCCGGCCGATCGACCTCGACCGCCTCGACGAGGAGGCGACCCGGCTGGGCGCGCTCGGCCACCTGTTCAGGGCGCAGATCCGCAACTCGGCCAACCCGACGATGCTCGACGCGGGCTACAAGGTGAACGTCGTGCCGTCCACGGCCCACGCGCACGTGGACGGCCGCTACCTGCCGGGGCTCCAGGAGGAGTTCCTGGCGACCATGGACGAGCTGCTCGGGCCGAGGATCACCAGGGAGTTCGTCAATCTGGAGGACGCGCCCGACGCGCCCTACCCCTCGTCGTTCTTCGACTCGCTCGCGGGCTCGCTCGTGGCCGAGGACCCGCTCGCCCGGCCGGTGCCGTACGTGATGAGCGGCGGCACCGACGCTAAGTCGTTCGCCACGATCGGCATCAAGGGGTACGGTTTCGCGCCGCTCATGCTGCGGCCCGATCTGGACTACTTCGGGATGTTCCATGGGAAGGACGAGCGGGTGCCGGTGGAGGGGCTGGAGTTCGGCACCCGCGTGCTGACCCGGCTGCTGACCTAACCGACCCCGAACCAGGCGTCGAGGGCGTCGGCGAGATCGGCTTCGGCAGCACCGGCCCAGGCGACGTAGCCGTCAGGACGTACGAGCACGGCAGCCGCGTCGGCTTGATCCACGGCGCCTGCCAGCACGCGGACGCGGTCGTCGCGGCCTTTCGCGGCCGCGCGGGTCTCCGGTGCGCCCGCGAGGTCCAGCAGCAGCCCGCGCCCATCCCCTAGAGACTCCCTGACCCACCCCGCGCCCTCGATCTCCCAGTCCGGAACGAACCGCCCGACCAGCGAACGCGGCGCGTCCGGCGCGTAGTCGATGTCCGTGCCGTTGGCCATGGCGATGAAGTGCTTCCTGGTCTCGGGGAGCTCCAGCGCCTCGGACAGCACCTCGCGCAGCGCGTCGACCTGCGGTCCCGGCCGCATCAGGGCGACCTGGGCCCGGGTGTTGCGCAGGACGCGGGCCGCCACCGGGTGCCGCTCGGCGGTGTAGGTGTCCAGGAGCCGTTCGGGCGCCTGGCCGCGGACCACCAGGGCGAGCTTCCAGCCCAGGTTGGCCGCGTCCTGGAGGCCGAGGTTGAGGCCCTGGCCGCCGATCGGCGAGTGGACGTGCGCCGCGTCCCCGGCGAGCAGGATGCGGCCCTTCCGGTACGTCTCGGCGTGGCGGGTGTTGTCGCTGTAGCGGATGCCGGCCTCCAGGCTGAGGACGACCGCGTCCGTGCCGCTCGCCCGCCGGATGCTCGCCTGCATCTCCTCGGCGGTGATCGGCGCGTCCCGCTCGGCAGGACCTCCGTCGAACTCGATGGTGGCCACCTCCCCCGGCACCAGCGACAGGTTCACCAGGCCGCCGGGGGCGCGCAGGGACGAGGTGAGCGCCCCGGGGTCGGCCAGCTGGGCCACGGCGGTGCGCCCGGTCATGGTCGCGGACGTGCCGGTGAACGGGATGCCGGACTGCTTGCGCACGAGGCTCCGGCCGCCGTCGCACCCCACCAGGTACCCGGCTCGTACGACCCGGCCGTCCGCGAGCGTGGCCACCACGCCGTCGCCCTCGTCGGCGATCTCGGCGACCCGGCACCCGGACCGGACCTCGACGCCGAGCCCCGCTGCGTGCTCGGCCAGGACCCGCTCCAGCTGGTGCTGCTTGAGCATGAGCATCTCGGGAACCCTGTTCCCGGTGTCGCCGATCAGCGGCAGGCCGCTGAAGTGGCCGCCGCTGAAGCCCTGCTTGAGCATGTACACCAGCCCGTCGACGATGTCCCCCTCAACGGGCTCGCGACCGGCCCTGATCTCGTCGAACAGCGCCCACTGCGCCTCGGCCAGCGGCTCCACCAGCCCGCGCAGGCCCAGCGTGTGGAGGGTGCGCGCGTTGAGCGAGCGCATCCCGAGGCTGCGCGTGATCCGTTGCTGGCCGGTGTCCGCCTCCAGCACCAGCGGGTCCACCCCGGCCAGCTTCAGCTCGCAGGCCAGCAGCAGGCCGACCGGCCCGCCACCCACGATCAGTACGTCCGTGTTCACGGAATCTCCCTACTTACGGTGTATGCTTACGCCGTAAGTACATACGTACACCGTAAGCTCTGTCAACCGGAGCTCTACGGCGGGAGGATAGGGAGATGGCACGGCGCGAGCCGCTGAACAGGGCGAAGATCCTGGACGCGGCCCTGGAATTGGCCACGAAAGAGGGCCTCGAAGGGCTGTCCATGCGGCGGCTGGCGAAGTCGCTCGGCGTCGAGGCCATGTCGCTCTACAACCACGTCTCCAACAAGGCCGACATCCTGGACGGCCTGGCGGAGCGGGCCTTCGACCAGATCGAGCTACCCGACCCGGCGCTGCCCTGGCCGCAGCGGCTCCGGGCCGTGGCGCTGAGCATGTACGAGGTGTTCGGCCGCTCTCCGGTGGTGCCGATGGCGCTGCTGACCGACCAGTCCAACCCGACCACCGTACGGGCGCTGAAACCGCTCGACACCGTGGTCGGCGCCCTGTACGAGGCCGGCTTCGACGACGCGGGCGCGTGGCGCGCGCTCGGCGCGGTGAACGGCCTGCTCTTCGGGTCGCTGCTGCTGTCGACCGGAGGGTTCAACGGCGACTTCCGCGAGCACGCGGGACGCCAGCAGCTCGGCGTCTACATCCGGGAGATGGACCCGGCCCAGCTCCCCCATTTCAGCAGGCTGGTACGGAACATCCCCCCGACCGACCCCGCCACGGACTTCGAGCGCGCGCTGGACATGCTCATCCAGGGACTGGAACAAAGCATTCCGTTCTGATAGAGTGGAGACACAACGAACGAACGGAAGGACCCCCCGATGAGCGACAACATGACGACCGGCTGGGACGTACTCGACGCCGCGCACCAGGCACTCCGCCAGGCCGTGGCCGGCGTCCCCGCCGACGGCTGGAGCCTGCCGACCCCCTGCGCGAAGTGGAACGTCACCCAGGTGCTCCAGCACGCCGCGGGCGACCAGGTGGGCTTCGCCGCCTTCCTCACCGGCGAGCCGGGCCCCACCGAGAACCCGTTCGAGCCGACGGGCGAGCTGGCCGAGGAGCCCAGGGCGTACGCGGAGGCCGCGATGGAGCGCTCGGCCAGGGCCTGGGCCGGTGTCGACAAGAACGCCGAGCAGGTGCCCGTCCCGGTGCCGCCGAACACGATGGCACCGGCGCTCGGCGCGGGCGCCTGCGCGCTCGACGCGGCGGTGCACGCCTGGGACATCGCCGTGGCCACCGGACAGCCCTCGCCGCTGACCCCGGAGCTGGCCAGGGAGCTGCTGCCGGTGGCGAAGGCCATCGTCGAGCCGCTGCGCCAGTGGGGCGCCTACGCCGCGGTGGTCCCCGCCGAGCCGGGCGACGACGACATCGCGGAGCTCCTCCGCTACCTGGGCCGCAACCCGGCCTGGACCGCCTGAGCGACCGAGCCGGAGTTCTCCCCCTCCCCCGCACGCGGGCCGGCCTCAGCCGAAGTCGCGGCGGCGGAGGGCGAGTAGCCCGCCACCGAGCAGCAGCGCCGACAGCGCGACCATGGTGAGGGCGGGTGCCGGGTCGAAGGGGGCGCCGGCGACGGTGTTGGGGATGTAGTGGAAGGGCTCGAAGGGAGTCCCGCCCCAGAGTCCGTACAGCGGGCCGGCGGCCCGGCCCACGACCGCCACAGCGATCCAGATGATCCAGCCGATCGCCACGGAGGCCCTCGGGACCAGGCCGTAGGCGAGCATGCAGACCGCCCCGACCAGCCAGGCGGCGGGGATGGTGCCCAGGGTCCCGGCGAGGAGGCGGGCGATGTCCGAGGCGGGATCGCCGACGAGGAAGGCGTAGAACGTACCGAAGACGACTCCGGCGACGGCGAGCAGGGCCGCCGTGCCGAGGCCGGTCACCACCAGCTGCCCAGCGGCCCAGCGCAGCCGGGTCATCGGGGTGGCCTGTACGGCTTCCGCGCGGCCGGCGATCTCGTCGGCGCGCAGCCGCTGGACCATGAGGACCGGGTAGAGCGCGATGACGTGGGCGAAGATCAGGATGATGGCCCACAGCGCGAAGTCGACCGCCCCGCCTCCCAGGCTGCCGCCGAAGGCCTTCAGCAGGTTGTCGACCGTTACGCCGGGCGCCTCGGTGAACTGGTACGCCAGGGTGCTGACGCCACCGGCCGCCGCCGCGAAGCAGGCGATCCCGGCGGCCCAGGTGATCAGCAGGCCGCGGTGGAGCCGCCAGGACAGGCTGATCGGGCCGCGCAGGCCGGGGGCGGTCGCGGGCCCGCGGCGCTCGTGGATCAGTCCGGCGCCGAGGTCGCGGCGGCCGGCCAGGCGGTAGGCGATGGCCGTCAGCGCCGCGGTCACTGCTGCCGGGATCGCCAGCAGCCACCAGCGATCACTCCAGTACGGCTCCACCAGATGGCTCCAGCCGATCGGGGAGATGTACTTCATCCAGTACTGTCCCGAGGCGTCTCCGGCGTAGCGCAGGATGTAGGCGATGCCGAGCACGGACAGGCCGATGGCTCTGGCCGTACGGGCGGTCTGCGCGAGCTGGGCGGCCACGGCGGCGATGGCGCCGAACACCCACCCGGCCATCGTGATGGCCGCGCCGTAGACGATCGACCCGGCCGGATCGAGCCCGATCCCGATCAGCGCGATCGTGGTCGCCGCGCCACCGGCGAAGCCGACCCCGCCCGCCACCAGCAGGGCCGCGGTCAGGGGAGCCCGGCGGCCGAGCACACCCGCGCGCAGCAGCTCGATCCGGCCGGACTCCTCGTCGGCGCGGGTGTAGCGGACGACGGCCATGAGGGCGGCCAGCCCGTTGAGCACGTACAGGAAACCGCCGCTGCGCCAGGCCGCCATATAGCCCAGTTCAGGCACCACGAAGCCGCCGCCGAGCGCCCGGAAGAAGCTGTTGCGGTTGATCATGGTGGTGTAGGTCGCCATCAACTCGGGGGTGGACATGTTCCGGTTGATGTAGGAGACCATCACCAGGGCCAAGGCGACGAGCAGGATGATCCACCACGGCGCGATGCCTCTCTCGCGGCGCAGCGCCAGCCGTGCCGACCGAGCCGTCCCGGTGAGCGCGTTCATCGAGCCGCCTCCGCGCGCGCCGCGCCGGCCCTGTCGTAGTGCCGCAGGAACACCTGCTCAAGGGTGGGCGGCCGGCTGACGAGGCTACGGACACCGAGCGAGGCGAGGCACCGCAGCGCCGGGCCGAGCGCGTCGGCCTCGACGTCGAAGCGCACCAGACCGTTCTCCGTCCGCAGGTCGTGCACACCCGGCAGCTCGGCGAGCTCGCCGGTAGCGCCGGAGAGCTCGCCGGGAGAGGCGGAGAGCTCGGCCTGGATGGAGGTGCGGGTCAGGTGCCGCAGGTCGGGCAGGCTGCCGGTGTCGATCGTCCGGCCGTCGCGGATGATGGTGACCCGGTCACACAGCTCCTCGACCTCGGTGAGGATGTGGCTGGACAGCAGCACGGTACGGTCGCCGCGCCGCCGCGTCTCACGAACGACGTCGCGGAACACCGCCTCCATCAACGGGTCCAGGCCCGCCGTGGGCTCATCGAGGATCAGCAGCTCGGCGTCGGAGGCGAGCGCGGCGATCAGCGCCACCTTCTGCCGGTTGCCCTTGGAGTAGGCGCGGGCCTTGACCCGGGGGTCCAGGTCGAAGCGTTCGATCAGCTCTTGACGTCGGGCACGGTCGGCGCCGCCACGCGACTGCAGGAGAAGGTCGATGACCTCGCCACCGGACAGACCAGGCCAGAGCGTGACATCTCCCGGCACGTAGGCCAGCCGGGAATGCAATCTGGTCGCGTCGTCCCACGGGTCGCCGCCGAGTAACCGGGCGGTGCCCGCGTCGGCGCACAGTAAGCCCAGCAGGATCCGGATCGTGGTGCTCTTCCCTGCACCGTTCGGTCCGAGGAAACCGTGCACCTCGCCGGTGTCCACGGTCAGGTCGAGCCCGTCGAGCGCCCTGGTGCGGCCGAACGTCTTGACCAGGCCGCTCACTGAGATGGGAGCCGTCATCATGAGCCTTTCTCGTGGGCGCCGACCCTCTGTTCGCGGCGCCGCGTCCCGGATCCGGACGTCAGCGGCCCGATCAGGCCGTGCCCCGACGCCTATCCGCGCGTATATCTGACTACGCGATGAGAAAGCCTACTACACACACGTGTAGCGACCCAGGAACCCTCCTGACAGACTCGATAACAAATGCCGATCACCAGCCACTACCTGGTGATATCCCCAGATGATCGGGTGCGCCCGCCCGTCACGAGACTGTCGGCGACGGCCGACCGGGGGCGCGTCAGGCGAACTTGCTCTTCGGCCGCTCCTGGAGCTCGCCGTCGAGGTAGATGTCGAGCTTCTCGTTGTAGAACGCGATCAGCCCCGCGACCCGCTGGCTCTCCGGCAGCGGCGTCCGGTACGACCAGGCGAGGTCCTTGCCGCCGTTGACCGTCCAGTACTCCGCCGTGCCCTTGTACGGGCAGTGGGTGGCGGTGTCGGTGTGTTCGAGCAGGTCGAGCCGTACATCCGTCTTGGGCAGGTAGTAACGGGCGGGCAGGCCCGTCTCGAACAGGATGCGGGGGCTGTGCGAGTCGGCCACCGTCACGCCGTCGACCTCGACGCGTACGTGCCGCGAGCTCGGCAGGATGTCGATCCTGGTGTACGGGTCGCGCGGGTGGAAGAAGACCTCCTCGTCCTCCTCGAACCAGGCGTCCATGGCGTCCCACTCGAAGCGGACGTGCCCGCGGATGTCCGCCAGCGGCGACTCGGGGTAGGCCAGCCCCGCCTCCGGAGCCTCCGCGCCTCCCGAGGTGACGGTGTAGACGACGCCGTCTCCCCTGCTGGGCGAGTGCTTCGTCGCGCCCGTCGGCTTGAGCGCCGACTCGTCGACGTCCGAGAGCGGGAAGTAGTACGTCGGGTAATAGGGGATCTCCCACACCAGGAGGGCCTGGGTGGTGTCGGCCACCGCCCGGCCGCCGAGGTAGGTCCTGACACGCTTGGCGGAGCGCTCGACACGCACCCGGCCGCGGTTCGTGGCTTCCATGCTCGCGGCAACCCCTGTGGCGCCGCCACTATTCCCCCCTTATCGGATGCCGAACGCCGCCAGGGTCGCCCATGTGGCCGCCACGCCCACCAGCGCGCCGGCCACCACCTGCGCCCATGTGTGGTGCGCCAGCCGTACCCGGGCCCAGCACACCAGCGCCACCACGGCCGCCCCGGCCAGCCCGGTCGGCACGGCGGGCAGGACGTGGGCGAGCACCACCACGGTGCCTGCGCAGACGGCGGCGTGGAAGGAGATCTTCCAGCGCATCGTGACCGGCACGGTGACGGCCAGGGCGACGAGCATCGCGGTCACCGTGGCCACCAGCAGCGTCGGCGCGCCCAGCGCGACGAGCAGCACCAGGGCGACCAGTACGGCGGCGACGGCGGCCAGCAGGGGCCCGGTGCGGCGGGTCCGGTCGACGATGTGGTGGGAGTCCAGCCGCCCCGAGCGGACGCCCAGCGCGATCACCGCGGCGGGCACGCCGCCGCACAGCGCCGAGGCCGCCAGGCCCCACGCGGCGCCGCTCCAGCCGTGCGCGATCAGCCCCACGGCAGGGGGCATGGTGATCACCAGCACTTGCGGGGCCAGCAGGTCCGTCACCCGCTTCGCCACCAGATCGACCGTCATGCCAGCAAAGCCTACGCGATCTTGAAAGGGCCCGACTTCAAGGAGGAGTCAGCCCTTGCCCGCCGCGTTGACGATCCTGGTGGTCGAGCGATCGGGGATGGCCTCCAGCTCCCAGCATTCGGCGCCCAGCAGCGCGGCAGCGGCGCATCGGCCGCCCGCGTGCGGATCGCCCGCGGTGTGCGCCAGCGCACCGGGTCGCATGGGGGCCAGCAGGTCGATGTAGTCCTCCGGGCCGTGCGCCGCCGGGGGCCCGGTCACGATGAACACCCCGCTCACGAACCGGAGCGCGGCCAGCACCTCGGCACGCTCGGCGGCCGGGTTGAACGGGCGCGTCGGCCCCTTCCACGCGCGCACGCGCGGGTCGTCCTCCACGCCGACGACCAGCGGCAGCCCCCGTCCGGCGACGGCACCCAGGTAACGCACGTGCCCGACGTGCAGGATGTCGAAGACTCCGGTCACGAACACTGCCCCCGGCTGAGCGTACGGCTGCACCCAGACGGCCTCCAGGCTGCTCACGCAGGCACCCCTCCTAGTCGACTCGTCGATCGCAGCGTACTCGGTCCGCCCGGACGATCGCGCGGGCGACCATGGGAAAGGGCATTCCTACCTTTTCGCGATAATCTCCCGCACCCCTCTTGCGCGTCTCATGACGTCGCCGTAATCGGGGAGGTCGCCGTGGCACCGCCGGACTTTCACCAGTTAGAAGAAGGGGACCAGGAGCCGCTCGTCGTACGGTTCCCGGGGATTCCGTCCCAGGTGGCGAGGGCCAGGGGGCTCGTGACGGCGGCGCTCGGGCGTGATCATCCGCTGTACGACGACTGCGTGCTGCTCACCAGCGAGCTGGCCACCAACGCGATCCTGCACTCCCGCTCGGGCAACGGCGGCTCGTTCACCGTCTCGGTGCGCGCCGCGGAGTCCCTGGTACGGGTGCTGGTGAAGGACGGGGGTTCGAGCGGGCCGCCGTGCGCGTGCCGTACCGAGACGCAGGCGACGAGCGGGCGCGGCCTGCCGCTGATCGAGACGCTCAGCCACCGGTGGGGGTTCGTCCGGGAGAACGGCGCGACGTCGGTGTGGTTCGAGTTGCGGCAGGTGATGATCCCCGCGCAGCGCTCGCCGGAGGCCGTCTGACCTGCGATCATGTGTCAGCCGATATAGATTCCTTCTCCATATCGATATTGGACATCGTCCGGCCCGATCTGCTGTGCTCCTCTCCTCTGACGGACGAGAGCAAGGACATGGCATGCGACACCCTCGCCGCCTCACGGCCGCACTGCAAGCGACCGCGTTGACGGTCTCCCTCCTGGCGGGCGGCGCCTACGGCGCGGGCACCGCCTCGGCCGCCACCGTGCCGTCGCGGGCGGTGAGCGACGGCCAGGCAGCCGCCCGGAAGGAGTTGCGCGCGCTGGAGGCGTCCTTCAAGGGCCGCATCGGCGCGTACGCCCTGGACACGGCGACGGGGAAGACGATCGCCTACCGGGCGGGCGAGCGTTTCCCGCTGCTGTCCACCTTCAAGGCGATGGTCTCCGCCGCCGCGCTGCACAAGGCCCGCACCTCCGACCCGGGGCTGATGGAGCGGGTCGTCCACTGGATGGCCGACGACCTGAAGCCGAATTCGCCGGTCACCGAGAAGCACGTGAAGGACGGGCTGACCGTCGCCGAGCTGTGCAAGGCGGCGATCACCTACAGCGACAACACCGCGGGCAACATGGTGCTGAAGCAGATCGGCGGACCGGCGGGCCTGACCCGCTACTTCCGTACGCTGAAGGACCCGATCTCCCGCCTCGACCGCTGGGAGACCGAGCTCAACGACTGGACCCCCAAGGACAAGCGGGACACCACCACGCCCGCCTCCGTGGCCCGCGACCTCGGAAAGGTCACGACCGGCGACGCGCTCACCGCCAAGGACCGGCAGACGCTCAACGGCTGGCTGATCGCGAACACGACCGGCGGCGCCCGCATCCGCGCCGGCCTGCCCAAGACCTGGACGGTCGGCGACAAGACCGGCACCGGCCCGACGTACGGGACGGCCAACGACATCGCCATCGCCTGGCCCAAGAAGGGTGCCGCCCCCATCATCCTGGCGGTCTACACCAACCGCCCGGCCACCGATGCCGCCGCCGACGAGAAGGCCGTCGCCGACACCGCCACGATCCTCGCCCGCGGCCTCGGCAAGCTCCCCTAGCGGGCTAGACGTCGAGGCGGCACAACCCCTCGGCGAGCGCCTTGGTGGTGAGGCGGGTGCGGCTGTCGCAGCCCAGCTTGGCGAAGATGTGCTCCAGGTGGGTGGTCACGGTGCGGACGCTGAGCACCAGGGCGGCGGCGATCTGCGGGTTGGAGTCGCCGGCGGCCACCCGGGTGAGCACGTCAACCTCCCTGCCGGTCAGCTCGTACGGCAGGGAGCACGGGCGTTCGGCCACCACCGCGCCCTGGAGCGAGCCCTGGAAGCCGACGCCGGCCCGCAGCACCCGCACCTCGTGCCAGCGGCCGTCGCGGTCGAGCCAGAGGCCGCGGCGGCTCAGCTCGCGTGAGTCGATGAAGGCGCGGGCGAGCCCCGCGATGGCCGGTTCGTCCCACAAGGCCGCGGATCTGGCGACGCCGGGGACCTCGCGGCGGACGCCCAGCCGGTCGAAGGCGGCCGCGAGGAACCCGGCCGGCAGCCCCACCGGGTCGATCACGCATCGGGTCAGGTCCGTGACATGCGCCAGCATGGGCGCCACGGCCGCCACCAGCGAGCCGGTGAGCTCGGGGAACGCCTCTCTGGCCGCCAGGTGCAGCAGGCCCGTGTAGCGGCCCTCGGCCAGGAACAGCGGCGTGGTCAGACCGGCGCGCCACCCGTAAGGGGCGAGATGGCGGCGGAAATAGCGCTCGGTGCCCGGCTCGGGCATCGGCACCGGCGCCCGCGTGGCCATCGCCGTGCGGTAGGCCTCCAGCCCGGCGTATTCCTCGGCGGCGTCGCCGTCGATGCGCCGGTGACCGTCGGAGACGACGCTGTGGTGCCGCCCGCTGGCCGGGTCGAACGCGACGAACTCGTAAGCGTCGACCGGGACCACCCGGCGCAGCGCGGTCATCGCACCGCGCGCGCCACCACCGCCGCCGCCCGCCGCCTGGTAGCCGATCTCGGCGAACGCCTGCAGCTGGCGGACGTTCAGGGTGATCTCGGCCACGGTTCTTTATATCAGTGCGTGCACGTACGCACCGGGGTCTCCGAACATGGCCTGCCCGCGCCTAGCACCGTGAGCGGCGTCGCGGCCGAGTCGCCCGCCGCTCGCCGCAGTCCAGATTTCCGTACGGAACTGGGCCTTCCTCATGGGGTAAAGGACTCGTAAAGTCCGTCCAAACGCCCTGTCAGGGAGGACCACTTGACCGAGCTGAGCGACCGCGACGCGGAGCTGGTGTCGGCCCACGAGCAGGAGCGTCCGGCCCGGCAGTTGACCGGGATGCTGCGGCTCGGCGTGTGGATCGTCGGCGGGCTGCTGTCCGCGTACTCGCTGGTGGTGGTGTTCAGGCCCGTCGAGGCGCTGGAGCATCGGCTGACGTTCCTGGCGGTGGCGCTGCCGCTGGTGTTCCTCTGCTATCGCTCGGGGATCTCGTCGGCGCTCCGGCGGGTACGCGGCGCGGCGCCACCGTCGGAGGAGCCGCGCCGTGACGTGGTCGATCGGCCCGGGGTGGGTGACTGGCTGCTGGCGGCGGCCGCGCTCGCGGTGCTCGTCTATCCGCTGCTCGACATCGCCGCCTTCCGCGACCGGGGCTCGGGTGCGGCGCTGACCGGGCTCGACATCGCGGCCGGCCTGGTGCTGACTGCGCTGCTGCTGGAAGCGGTCCGCCGCACGGTCGGCTGGTCACTCACCATAATCTGCCTAATTTTCCTGGCTTATGCCTATTTCGGAGCATATTTGCCGATTGGGTGGACGATTGGCCATCGCGGCTTCGACCTCGCGCAGATCGTGTCGCAGCTCTACACGGGCACCGAGGGCTTCTTCGGTGTCCCCATGCAGGTCGCGGCCAGTTACATCATCCTTTTCACGATTTACGGCGCCGTGCTGGATTATTCGGGCGCGAGTAAGTTCTTCATCGACCTGAGTTTCGCCGCCTTCCGCAAGTCCCGTGCCGCCCCCGGCCGTACGGTCACCACCGCCGGCTTCCTGCTCGGCACCGTCTCCGGCTCCGGCGTGGCCACCACGGTCAGCCTCGGCAGCGTCGCCTGGCCGGTGCTCCGGCGGGCCGGCTACCCCAAGGAGGCGGCGGGCGGCATCCTCGCCTCGGGCGGCATCGGGGCGATCCTCTCCCCACCCACGCTCGGCGCGGCGGCGTTCATCATCGCCGAGTATCTCAAGGTCAGCTACCTCGAGGTGCTCGTCTACGCGACGATCCCCACGATCCTGTACTACCTGGGCATCTTCCTGGCCATCGAGATCGACTCGCGCCGCTTCGGCACCCACGCCGTCGCGGTGGACGCGCCGAAGGCGGGCCGGCTGCTGCTGCGCTTCGGCTACCACTTCAGCTCGCTGGTCCTCATCATCGTGCTGATGGCGCTGGACCGGTCGGCCTTCCAGTCGGTCGTGATCGCCACCGCCGTCGCGTTCGCGCTGTCGTTCCTCGACCCCGAGCACCGGATGGGCCCGAAGCGGACCGCCCAGGCGCTGGCCAAGGGCACGCTGGAGGTGCTGCCGGTGACGGCGGTGTGCGCGGCGGCGGGCATCATCGTTGGCGTCATCACCCAGACCGGGCTCGGGCTCAACCTCAGCGCGATCATCGTGGACGTCGCCGCGGGCAACCTCATCCTGACGACGTTCATGTCCGGGGTCGCGGTCATGCTGCTGGGCCTGGCCGTACCGGTGACCGCGAGCTTCATCATCGCGGCGGTGATCATCGCACCGGCGCTCACCACGCTCGGCGTCACGTCCGCCGAGGCGTACATGTTCGTCTTCTACTACGCGGTGCTGTCCGAGGTGAGCCCGCCGACCGCGCTGTCGGCCGTCGCGGCGGCGGCGATCACCGGCGGCAACACCTACAAGACGATGATGATGACCTGGCGCTACACGCTGCCCGCGTTCCTGGTGCCGTTCGCGTTCGTGCTCACGCCGAACGGCCAGGCGCTGCTCGGGCAGGGACCGATCGGCACCGTGCTGCTGATGACCGCGGTCTCGGCCGTCGCGGTGGCGGCCCTGGCCATGGCGACCGGCGGGGTGACCGGGTGGCCCGAGCGGCTGCTGGCCACCGTGGCCGCCGTGTTGCTGCTGTTCCTCGAACCCGTCCCCATCGCCGCGGGCCTGGCCGTCCTGGCCATCGCGACGGCCGTGCACCTCATCAGGAGAAGGAGAGTCCCAGCGTGAAGCGGATCCTTGCGGTACTCGCCGCCACGGCTCTGGCCGCCGGGGCGGCGGCCTGCGGCGACGTGAGCGGCTCGGGCCACCGGCTGTCGATCGCCACGGGCGGCACGACCGGCGTCTACTACGTGTACGGCGGGGGCCTGGCCAAGCAGCTGACCGACAACATCGCCAACACCCAGGCCACCGCGTCCGTCACCTCCGCCTCCGTCGAGAACATCAAGCTGCTGGCCACCGGCAAGGCCGACATCGCCTTCTCTCAGGCCGACACGGCCGCCGACGCCGTCAACGGGACCGGGTCCTTCACCGCCAAGCAGCCGATCAAGGCCATCGCCCGCATCTACGACAACTACGCCCACGTCGTCATCGCCCCCGGCCTCGGCGCGAGCAAGGTGGCCGACCTGAAGGGCAAGCGGGTCTCGATCGGCCCGCCCAACTCCGGCACCCAGGTCCTGGCCAGGCGCCTGCTGGAGGCGGCCGGCCTGAACCCCGACTCCGACATCTCCAAGCAGCAGCTGTCCATCAACGAGTCGGTCCAGGCCGTCAAGGACGGCACGATCGACGCGTTCGTCTGGGTCGGCGGGCTGCCCACGGGCGGCATCGTGGACCTGGCCACCAGCAAGCCGGACATGAAGCTGCTCGACACCGCCGACCTGCTCGCGCCGATGCAGGCCAAGTACGGCAAGGAGTACGTCGGGCTCGACATCGACATGTCCCTCTACAAGCTGCCGGGCACCATCAAGACGGTCGGGGTGGCCAACGTCCTGCTCGTGCCGGACAAGATGGACGAACAGCTCGCCTACGACATCACCCGGACGCTGTTCGAGAAGAAGGCCCAGCTCGCGGCCGTGCACCCCGAGGCGGCCAAGCTCGATGTCAAGATCGGCCGGCAGGTGGAGCCGGTCGCGCTGCATCCGGGCGCGGCCCGCTACTACAAGGAGAAGGGCTGATCCGCCTCGTCCTCGCGCTGGTGACGCTGCTGGCGGCCGGCGCCTCCGGCGCGGGGCGGCCGGCCGTGGACGGGCTGCTCCTGCCTCCGTCCGGCGTGTTCGCGATCGGTTACATCCATTCGATCTACCATGCCGCCTCGGCGGAGGTGTTCACCGTCCAAGGTCGCCGTTTCACCATGCGGGCCGTGGTCTCGACCAGCGGCGGCGTCCTCGACTACTACGCGCTGGACGGCGAGCGCACCCACACGGCGGGCCTCTGGACGCTCCGCCTGGCCGTCCCCGCGACCTACGACGAGCTGCCGCTGATCGCCACCTCGATCGGGCGCAGGACGCTGATCGCGGGCGGCCGCTGCCTGCCCCTCTATCCCGCCTCGGGAGCCGCGGAGGTACGGCTGGCGGTGCGGCTCGCGCTCGACGGCCGGGGCGGCCCCTGCCCCCGCGCCTACAGCCAGTCCTTCTTCTTGAAGATCGCGTACAGCGCCACCGAGGCCACGACCACCAGCGCCGACGCCACCCAGACGCCCCAGGGCTGACCCGAGCCCGGGTAGGGCACGTTCATGCCGTAGAAGCCGGTGATCGCGGTCGGCACCGCGATGATCGCCGCCCAGCTGGTGACCCGCTTCATGATCTCGTTCAGCCGGAAACCCTGCTGGGCCAGGCGGGTCTCCCGCATGTTGGCCAGCAGATCGCGCAGCGACTCGGTCCACTCCGTCACGCGCACCACGTGGTCGTAGACGTCCTCGTAGTAGGGGGCCATGACCGGGTCGGCGACCAGCTCCTGGTCGCGGCGGAGCAGGGTGCCGATGACCTCGCGCATCGGCATGGTGATCTTGCGGAAGGCGGCCATGTTCTTGCGCAGGTCGTACATGGTCCGCTGCAGCTGCCTGCCGTCGATCGGCGCCTCCTCGAACAGCAGCTCCTCCAGGTTCTCCACTCTGGAGTCGAACTCCTGGACGAGGTCGAACTGCCCGTCGACCACGTAGTCCAGCAGGCCGTGCAGCAGGAACGCCACCCCGTGGCCGGCCAGCCGCTTGTCGGCGTCCCAGCGCTTGACCACCTCGCCGATGTCGAAGTGGTCGCTCTCGCGGACGGTGACCAGCGCGTTCTTCGTCACGAAGGCGTTGACCTCGACCGGATCGAGCCGCCCGTCGTCGAAGTGCACCCCGTAGACGGTGATGAACAGGTGATTCTGGTAGATGTCCACCTTGGGGCGTTGGTGGTCGGACAGCACGTCCTCGACGGCGAGCTCGTGCAGGCCGAGCTCCTCCCCGACCACGGCGAGGCCCTCCGGCGTGGGCGCGCACAGGTCGAACCAGACGGTGTTGGCCTCGTCCTCCACGTAGTCGGAGACTTCCTCGACCGGGAAGCCCTCCTTCTCCAGGACGCCGTTTCGATAAAGGCGGGTATGCACTAGACGAGTCTGGCAAAGCGGTTCGCGTTGCGCACGGCCGCTCCCCCGGGATCGTTGTTGAAGTAGACGTAGGCGTCCCGCCAGCCGGCCTCCTTGACCCGCCCGGCCCAGGTCTTCAGCGCCGTGTCCCCGTACGACGGCCAGGGCGTGGCCCGCCCTTCGTGCAGCCGCACGTATCCCCAGCCGGCGGTGCGCCACAACGGGCTCACCGGCCTGCCGAGCCGGTCGGCCCAGCACAGGGCGGCGTCGCGGGCCTCCAGGATCTCGCGGACCTCGTCCGTCCACCATGACGGGTGCCGGGGCTCGACCGCGAGGCGCACATGCTTCGGGAAGCAGTCCAGGCAGCGGGCCAGCCGGTCCGGATCGGCCTTCAGGGTCGGCGGCAGCTGCAGGAGGATCGGGCCGAGCTTGTCCTTGAGCGCCGAGGCGGCGTTCATCAGCCGCTCCACCGGCTCCTCCGGATCGGCCAGCCGCTTGATGTGGGTGAGGAACCTGCTGGCCTTGACGGCCATCACGAACCCGTCGGGCGTGCGGTCCCGCCAGCCGGCGAAGGACTCGGGTGAGGGCAGGCGGTAGAAGGCGTTGTTGCTCTCGACCGTGGGGAACGTCTCGCCGTACGTCTCCAGCCAGAGGCGCTGCGGGACCCCCTGCGAGTAGAGGATGCCCCGCCAGTCTTTGTACTGCCACCCGGACGTGCCCACCAGCGTCGCCATACCTCGGCGCCTACCCTGCGGAACGCGCCCTATCCATGGTCAGTCGGCCTCGGCGCTGCCGCCCACCCGCAGCTTGCGCCGGGCCCGCTCGTAGAACGTCGTCCCCATCCGCACCACGTTGGCCGCGTCCGGCAGGGCGGCCACCGTGACGCGGTCACCGGGGCACAGATGCCCCAGCACCGCCCCGTCCACCTCCACCGCCAGCCGCCCGCTGGTCGGCAGCAGCTCCAGCGTCACCTCCTCGTCGGCGGGCAGGACCAGCGCCCGGTTGAACGAGGAGTGGGCGGCGGCGGGCACGACCAGCAGCGCCTCCACCCGCGGCGAGACGATCGGCCCGCCCGCGGCGAAGCTGTAGGCGGTGGACCCGGTGGTCGTGGCCACGATCACGGCGTCGGCCGCGTAGCGCACGAACGGATCGTCACCCGGCATGACGGAGACGGCGGCCATGCCGTCGCCCGGGATGCGCACCAGGGCGATGTCGTTGAACGCGATCAGCTCCTCGGCCCCGTCGAGCTTGGTCCGCACGGCCATGCGCGGCTCGATCGTGTAGCGGTGCCCGTCGATGGCGGACAGCGTGGCGGGCAGCTCCGCGATGTCGATCTCGGCCAGGAACCCCAGCCGCCCCAGGTTCACCCCCAGCACCGGCGTCTTCCGCCCGGCGATGAGCCGCATGGTGCGCAGCATCGTCCCGTCACCGCCGAGGCTCACCAGCAGGTCGGCCCGCTCGATCAGCATCTCGACGTCGACCGGCACGGCGCTGCAGTCGATCCGGCCGACCTCCTCCGGAAGCCCCATGACGGTCACCCCGCGGCTGGCGGCCCAGCTCAGGATGGTGTCGATCGCCTCTTTGGAGTCGCGCCGTGGATGCAGCACCAGCCCGACCGTTCCGACCATGCCCATGTGGCCAGCTTAGGGGCCCGTTCATCCGGACCGACGTCCACCGCCCGTACGGTGTGCCGCGGTTCAGACGATGTTGAGCTCCGGCCTGGCCCCGGCCAGGGCGAAGCGGCGCGTGTCGAAGCCGGTGACGTCGACGAACGGCGTCCGGTCCAGGTAGAGGTCGCGGACCACCTCGCCGACGGCCGGGCTCATCAGGAAACCGTGGCCGGAGAAACCGGTGGCGTAGATGAACCTGTCGACGTCCGGGGCGGTCCCGATGAGCGCGTTGTGGTCCGGCGTCACCTCGTACAGGCCGGCCCATCCGGTGGCGATGCCGGTCTCCAGCAGGGCCGGGGCGCGGCGGGCCATGGCCTCGCCCAGCCTCGGCAGCCAGGCGTCGGACCGGTCGAACTTGAAGCCCGGCGTCTCGTCGGGATCGGACATGCCCAGCAGCAGGCCGGGACCTTCGCGGTGGAAGTAGAAGGTGGTGCCGAAGTCGATGGTGAACGTCGTGGGCGGCAGGCCGGGGACCGGCTCGGTGATCAGGATCTGCCGGCGCAGCGGGCTCACCGGCAGGTCGACGCCCACCCAGGCGCCTATGGGACGTGACCAGGCGCCGGCCGCGCAGATGACGGTGTCGGTCTCGATGCGGCCGCCCTCGGTCTGGACGGCGACGATGCGGCCGTCCATCGTCTCGATGCCGGTCGCGGCGCAGTTGGGCAGCAGCCGCGCGCCGAGCCGGCGGGCCGCGCCCGCGTAGCCGAGCACCACGGACTCGGGCGTGCAGTGGCCGTCGGTGGGCGAGTAGGCGGCGGCGAGCAGGCCGTCGGTGTCGATCAGCGGCGCCAGCTCCGCGGCCTCGCGCACCGAGATCATCCTGCTGGGCACGCCGAGGTCGTTCTGGATCGCGACGTTCTTCTCGAACTCCGCCACGGACTCGGGCGAGTCGAGCAGGAACAGGTAGCCCACCTTGTGCAGGTCGATCTCCTGCCCGAACCGGGCGGCGAAGGTGTCGAACGTCTCCAGGCTGCGTACGGCCAGCTGGACGTTGACCCGGTCGGAGAACTGCGCCCGCACTCCCCCGGCGGCCTTCGAGGTCGAGCCGGAGCCCAGCGGCCCCTTGTCGATCAGGACCACGTCGGTGACCCCGGCCGCGGCCAGCGCGTAGGCCGAGCTGACGCCCATGGCGCCACCCCCGATGACGACCACTGAGGCCCGCGCGGGCAGCCGGCGTCCGGTTTCGCTCATGGCCACCTCCTTCCCCACTCGCTCATGTATGTGCGGACATCATCGCTCACGCCCCTCGGCGGTCGCCGTCACGGGTCCAGGATCGCCGAACGCGCAGATCCGGAGGAAGCGGTCGAGCACGGTCATCTGTGGGCGTAGCCGAAGAGGTTCTTACGCATGTTGATTCGTGAGCGAGGCGGACAGGAAGTCCGCATGCTCGATTCGCGACTGCCGAAGATCGGATTCATCGGCGTGGGCCGGATGGGTCTGCCCATGTGCGCCAATCTGGCCCGCGCGGGACATCGCGTGCACGCCAGTGATGTGCGCCCCGAACGCGAGAAGGACGTGGTCGCGGCCGGAGCGCTCTGGGCGGCGTCCGCGGCCGAGGCCGCCGCCGGCGCGGAGGTGCTCGTCACGATGCTGCCCGGTCCGGAAGAGGTACGCGCGGTGATGCTGGCGCCTGGCGACGCCCTGGAGGCGCTGGCGGCCGGCGCGACCTGGATCGACATGACCAGCAACTCACCGGCCCTGGTGGCGCCGATCCGCGAGCAGGCCGAGCGGCGCGGAGTGCGGGTGCTGGAGGCGCCGGTCGGCGGTGGCGTCCCGGCCGCGCGGGCGGGGACGCTGCACCTGTTCGTGGGCGGGCCCGCGGATCTGCTGGCGCGGCACCGGCCGCTGCTGGACGTTCTGGGCGATCCCGAACGGATCATCCACCTCGGCGGACCCGGCACCGGATACACCGCCAAGCTGCTGGCCAACCTGCTGTGGTTCGGGCAGGCGATCGCCACCGCCGAAGCCCTCCTGCTCGGCCGGCGGGCCGGCATCGACCTGGCCGTACTTCGCGAGGCGCTCGGTTCCAGCGCGGCGTCCAGCACCTTCGTCCGTCGCGACCTGGACGCCCTGTTCGCCGGCGACTACCTGGAGTCCTTCGGCCTCGACCGGTGCTGCGAGGAGCTCGAGACGGTGACCGCCATGGCCGATGAGCTCGGAGTGCCCTTCGAACTCTCCCACCTCGTCGAACGCACCTACCAGCGCGCGCTGGACCGCTATGGGGCGGTCGACGGCGAACTCCTCGCCATCGCCCTCCTGGAGGAACAGGCCGGCCTGCGGCTGCGACCGTGAGGGCGGACCAAACCAGAAATATACGACCGGCAGACGTTATCCGTACTCGAGCGCGGGCATTCGGGGGCCATGCCGGAGCAACCAGACAGCACGCCACCTGCCCAGAACCAGCCCTACCCCGGACACACCGGGGAGATGGCCCCCGAGCCGCGTGATGAGATGCACGACTACATCGGCAGCGAGCTGCTGAAAGGCAAGCGCGCGCTGATCACCGGGGGCGACTCGGGCATCGGCCGCGCGGTGGCCGTCGCCTTCGCCAAGGAGGGGGCCGACGTCGCGATCGCGTACCTGAGTGAGCACGAGGACGCCGCCCACACCAGGAAGCTGGTGGAGGAGACGGGGCAGCGCTGCGTGCTGATCCCCGGCAACCTGGCCGAGCGCGAGCACTGCGCGTCCATCGTCGCGCAGACGGTGACCGAGCTGGGCGGGCTGGACATCGTGGTCAACAACGTGGCCTACCAGGCGCCGGTCGACTCGCTGGAGGAGCTGACCGAGGAGCAGTGGGAGCACACCTTCGCGGTCAACATCCACAGCTACTTCCACGTCACCAAGGCGGCGCTGCCCCACCTCGGCAGAGGCTCGTCGATCATCAACACCTCGTCGATCAACGGTCTGCGCGGCAACAAGTCGCTCATCGACTACGCCACGACCAAGGGCGCGATCAACGCCTTCACCTACTCGATGGCGCAGAACCTCGTCGATCGGGGCATCCGGATCAATGCCGTGGCACCGGGACCCGTCTGGACCCCGCTGATCCCCGCGACGATGCCGAAGGAGAAGGTCGAGCAGTTCGGCAAGCAGGTGCCGATGAAGCGGGCCGCCGATCCCGACGAGATCGCCCCCTCGTACGTCTTCTTCGCGGCCGAACGCCTGTCGTCGTACTACACCGGCGAGATCCTGGCCCCGATCGGCGGCGAGACGCTACCCGGCTGAGTCGGCCCGCGCTCGTGACCCTGCGGATTCCATCAGGCGCAGGGCCGCTTCCAGACCGGGGGCGACCGGGTCGCGGCGGCGCAGGACCCACGGCACCCCGCGTACGGCATCCAGAAAACCGGCGCGAACCGCCGCGTCGCGCCGGACGCCGCGGCCGAGCTGGACCGTGCGGCGCACCGCTCCAGGCAGCCGGCGCCGTAGCCACGCCGTCCACAGGGCGTTGCGCGCCTGGATGCGACGGCGGGCCGCCAGCTGGCCGTCCTGCCTGGGGAGCGGGTGATGGTGGGCGACCACGTCGTCCACGTATGCCAGACCCCAACCCGCGCTCACCAGGTCGATCGCGAGCAGCTCCTCTTCCCCGCCGATCATCAAGCGCGCGTCGAAGCCGCCGACGGCCAGGAAGGCCGCGCGGCGCACCACCACCCCGCAGGCCAGGAAGCCCAGCACGGGCGGGCCGGGCAGATCGGGCTGGGCGGGCAGTGGACCGGTCGCCATCTCCGACGAGACCAGATCCAGGCTCTCGTGCGGCCCGACCAGCATGCGCGCGGCCACCACCGCCAACCGTGGATGCTCATCCAGCAGCCGGGCGGCGCGTGCCAGGCTTCCGGGTGCCCACCAGGAGTCGTCGTCGGCGAAGGCCACGTAGTCGGTGTCCGCCTGGGCCACGCCTACGTTGCGGGCGCCGCAGCCGATGTTCTCCGGCAGGGAGATGACCCGCACCCCGGGATGTTCGCGGGCGACCGCGGCGGCGGTGCCGTCGGTGGACCCGTTGTCCACCACCAGCACCGGCGGCCGCTCGGGCAGCCGTTCGAGGACGGAGAGGGTTCTGCGCAGCTGGCCGACCCGGTTCATGGTGGCGATCACCACCGAGACCTTTGACGCGCCGGGCCCGGTGGACTCGGGCAAGCGGGCGGTTCGGTGTCCGGGGCGTGGTCGGGAAGTCACGGTCATGGTCCCCTTGCAGGCAGGCGGGTTGCTCCGGCGACGACCGTCACGTCGAGCACGTCGCGGCAAAAAGGGGCTGCCCGGTGGATTCCCTGCCTCTTCCCCACATACGCCATTTGGCGGGATAAGGGTTGCTTCAAGGACGGTCAGGCCCGGTCGAGCCGCTGGAACAGGCCGTACACGAAACGAGCCCGGTAGTCCGTGCCCTCGTGGGCGAAGTCGACCACCCAATGCTGCGGCGCCGAGCCCTCGCCCTGGGCGGCCCCCGGGAAACTCGTCACGACGTCGCCGACGACGCACCCCCATGGAACCAGGTCCACGAAGGCCAGCGTCTTGTCGCCATGGGGACGGACGAACCACTGGTTCCATATCGCGCCGTCAGGCCCGAGCAGCACCTCGAACTCCAGCTCCGGCCAGGACGGCAGTGTCCACCGAGCCACCCGGCAGGTCAGGCTCCCGACCGGGGTCGTGCCCTCGTACGAGGGCGGGCCGAGCATCGTCCGCAACGCGGCCAGGCCCTTCCTGGTACGGACGGAGTGGGCCATCTTCGTCCATTGCGTGTGCGCGGCGCGAAGCTCGGCCCGGGACGCGCCCATGTCCATGAGCGCGTCCTCCACCCGTTCGGCGTTGAGATCACGCATCCGATGCATCAAGGTCAGCTCGAACTGACGAACCCCGAATCCCATGGCCGCCAGCCTGCCAGGCTCAGGGGCCGAGGGCGGGGCTCATTTCCCGATGTCCTCATTCCACAGCGCGGGGTTGGCGGCGATGAAGGCGGTCATGAGGTCGACGCATTCCCGGGAGTCGAGCACCACCACCTCCACGCCGTGCCGGGCGAGCCATTCGTGCTGGCCCATGAAGGTCCGGCACTCCCCCACGACGAGACGCGGGATACCGAACTGGCGGATCAGGCCGCTGCAGTACCAGCAGGGCGACAGTGTGGTCACCATGGTCGTGCCCCGGTAGGTGGGCTGCCGCCCGGCGTCGCGGAACGCGGCGGTCTCGCCGTGCGCCGACGGGTCGCCGTCCTGGACCCTGCGGTTGCGGCCCCGGCCCAGCAGCGTGCCGTCGGCCGCGAACAGCGCCGCCCCCACCGGCACGCCACCCTCGGCGAATCCCTTTCTGGCCTCTTCGAGCGCTACTTCCAGCATGTTCCGACTATCCCCACAGGCGGGTGACGTCACCGTGATTTCCTGACGCAACCCTGACCCGGACCTCGACAGGCGCTACCGAACGCCTTCCTAGGCTGTGGCGCATGCGACTGCCGAGGATGACGATCATGCTGGGAGCGGTCGCCGTCGCCGCCGCTTCCTGCGGTTCGCCCCCCGCTCCCATGGTGGCCGACCACGCCGCCACACCACCGCCGAAGCCGCTGCCGCTGAAGCCGCGACCGCACCGGCACACGCCGGTGGCCGCGCACATGACCGACGTCTACGCCCACGACCGGCCGGGGATGCTGAGCCCCCGGGTCGAGCACGTGACCCCCCGCGTGTACGTCCCCAACAGCGAGTCGGACACGGTGGACGTCATCGACCCGCGGACCTACCGGGTCGTGCGCCGCTTCCGGGTCGGCGCCCTGCCGCAGCACGTCGTGCCCTCCTGGGACCTGAAGACGCTGTGGATCAACGAGAACCAGGGCAACCGGCTCGTCCCCATCAACCCGGTCACGGGCCGCCCCGGCAAGCCGGTGCCCGTGGACGATCCGTACAACCTGTACTTCACCCCCGACGGTTCGTACGCCCTGGTCATGGCCGAACGCAACAACCGCCTCGACTTCCGCGACCCGCACACGATGCGCCTGATCCGTTCCCTCAGCATGCCCTGCAGAGGCATCAACCACGGCGACTTCACCGCCGACGGATCCGTCTTCCTGGCCAGCTGCGAGTTCTCCGGCCAGATCGTGGCGATCGACTGGGCGCGCCCCCGCGTGAAGAAGGTGATCGGCGTGGGGTCGGGGAACATGCCGCAGGACGTCAAGCTCTCCCCCGACGGCCGGCGCTTCTACGTCGCCGACATGATGGCGGGCGGTGTGTGGATCATCAACGCCACCACGTTCCGGCGGGTGGGCTTCCTGCGCACCGGCGCGGGCGCGCACGGCCTGTACGTCAGCAGGGACTCGCGGCGGCTCTACGTCTCCAACAGGGGTGAGGGTACGGTCTCCGTCGTCTCGTTCGCCACCCGCGAGGTGGTCGAACGATGGCGGATCCCAGGCGGCGGCTCTCCCGACATGGGCGGGGTGTCGGCGGACGGCAAGCAGCTCTGGCTGTCCGGAAGGTACGACGGGGTGGTCTACGTCCTGTCCACCAGGACCGGAAAACTGCTCCACAAGATCAAGGTCGGCCGGGGTCCGCACGGCCTGTGCGTCTACCCCCAGCCCGGACGCCACTCCCTCGGTCACACCGGCGTGTTCCGATGATCGCCCCCGAGACTTCCGACGGCGCGGGAAGATCTATGGGCCTTTGCCGCGCGGCCGCACAGCCGCCCGCGCGATGATGCCACATGACGAATACGCAGGTCAGAGGGCATTTTCAGCTGGAAGTGGGGCGTAACGGGCGGCTCGTCATGGCCGCCCGGGCGCTGCGGACCTTCGGCTACGGATGCACCAGCGTGCTCCTGGCCGAGCTGCTCGCCCAGGACGGCGCCGAACCCTGGCAGACCGGCCTGCTCCTGGCCGTGGCCGCCGCCGGCTCGGTGCTCGCCAGCCTGGTGCTCGGCCTGTTCGCCGACCGCTGGGGACGCCGGCGCACGCTGATCGCCTGCGGCTGCCTGATGGCCGTCGCCGGCCTCGCGTTCGCGGTCAGCGAGTCGTATCCCGTCCTGCTGGCCGCCGCCTTCATCGGCACGATCTCGCCGTCCACCAACGACAACACCCCGTTCTCCGGGGTGGAGCAGTCCATCCTCGCCCAGACCTGCGCCCCGATCCGGCACACCCTCGTCTTCACCTGCTACAACGTCACCGCCATGGCGGCCGGCGCCCTGGGCGGGCTGGCCGCCGCCGCGCTGTCGTTCCAGCCGTGGGTGTCGGCCGCCGACGCCGCCTTCGCGGTGTACGCGCTGCTCGCCCCTCGCCCAGCTCACCGCGCCCCTGCTGGCCGCCCGGCGCGGGCTGCTGGCCGGCATCCCGTTCGCCCCGACCCTGGGCGGCGCGGTCGCGCTGCTGCTGCTCCGCCAGACCGTCTCCAAGATCGACGTTCCGGCCAGGCAGGCCTTCACCGCCGCCGTAGTTCCCCCGGCCTACCGGACGACCGCGGCCAGCATGACCAGCCTGGCGCGGAGCATCGCCGTGTCCATCAGCCCGCTCGCCGCCACGACCCTGCTCACGGGCACCCTGGTGACCCTGGGCGCGCCTCTCATCGTTGGCGCCGTGCTGGGCATCGGCTACGACATCACGCTCTGGCGCGCGTACCGGGCCGATCCCGCGACCGAGGTCTGAGCGCGGCTATTCATCCGTCTCTTCTTCCGCGCATCTCCGCCATCCCCCGGACGAGGAGCAGGCAGGGCGGTATCACCAGCACCAACCCAGCCGCGCCCAAGAGGACGGCGTGCTCGCCCATGAGGTGCGTCAGCGGCCCGGTCAGCGCCTGGCCGAAGGGCATGAGGCCGAACGTGCTGAGCCAGGCCAGCGAGGTGATCCGCCCGATCAGATGGTCGGGCACCTCCCGGTACATCGCGACGTCCCAGGAGAGGGCGTACGTCTCGACACCGAAACCGGCCACGAGATAGCAGCAGAAGAGCACCCAGGCAGAAGGGGCGAACAGCAGCGCCAGCGGGACCAGCGCGTACAGGGACATCGACCACATGGCCACGACGCCCGGCCGTCTCGGCCGCCACGCCATCATCGTGACGCTGCTGGTCAGACCGCCGGCGCCGTAGAACGCGAGCGCCGTGCCGTAGGCCGCGTAGGACCCGAACGTCTCCCGGCTCATCAGCGGCAGGAGCACCTGGCTCGGGGCGATCACGAACATCAGGCTGACCGGCGAGAACAGGAGCAGGGCCGCCAACCACGGCCGGCGTCCCGCCTCGGTGAATCCCAGCAGCGCCTCACCCAGGAGCGACCGGCGTCTGACCGGCGTCCACGGTGGTTCCGGCACCCGGCGGAACACGGCCGCGCCGCCCGCGAAGACGATCCCGGCCAGCACGAACGGGAGGACCTCGCCGCCGCTCGCCAACAGGGTGCCGGCCACGGGCCCGGCGATGACGCCCAGGCGCGTACAGATGTTGACGATGGCCCGGCCGGACACCCGCTCGTCTTCCGTCAGCGTGCACGCCAGCATGGCGTTGAAGGCGGGCCGGATGAACGACTCCGCCGCGCCGACGGCGAAGAGAACGGCCGCCGGCAACCAGGCGGAAGGATGCCGCCCGAGGACGAAGACCGGGACGACCGCCGCGACGGCGTCCACGGCGAGCATGATCATCAATATCCGCCGCCGGGGAAGGCGATCGGACCAGACGCCCCCCACCAGGAGCAGGCTCAGCGACGCGAGGCCCTTGGCGGCGAGCACGGAGCCGACCGCGGACGCGTCGCCCCCGGCGTTGAGCACGGAGACGGTGACGGCGATCGCCAGAACCTGCTCGCCCAGCACGAAGCCGAGCTGCGCCGACGCGAGCAGCCGGAAGACGGGATCGCGAAGGACCGCCAGGTTGATGTCGGGCCGACGGAGGTCTCGTGCGGGCGTCATCCGGGGGCTTATCGCTTGCGCGCCACCCCGCACAGCGCGTCCACCCGCTCCGTGGAGTCCTGGAACGGGTCGGGATCGGGACGCCACTGCGGCAACGACACCACGCCGGGCTCGACGAGGTCCAAGCCGTCGAAGAAGGCGGTGAACCGCCCTTCGTCGCGCAAGTTGTAGGGCACGCCGCCGCCCTCGTTGTAGTTCTCCTGCGCTTGGTCCAACGCCTGGCCGGTGACGAGGTTGACGCCGTCCCACAACGCCAGGTAACTGCCGGGGGCGAGGCGCTCCATCAGCCTGGCCACGATCTCCTTCGGTCCCTCGTCGTCACGCACATAGCCCATGATGCCCATCAGCATGAGCGCGACCGGCTGGCCGAAGTCCAGGGTCTTGGACGCACCCGCCAAGATCGCGTCCGGATCGCGTAAGTCGGCTTCGATGTAGTCGGTGGCGCCTTCGCGGGTACCCACGAGCAGGGCCCGGGCGTGCACCAGCACGAGCGGATCGTTGTCCACATAAACCACTCGGCTGGCCGGGTCCGCCTGCTGCGCGAGTTCGTGGGTGTTATCCACGGTGGGCAGTCCGGTGCCGATATCGAGAAACTGACGAATCCCCTGCTCCCGGACCAGATAGCGGACGATGCGCGCCAGCAGATGCCGAGACAGTTGAGCGATCCTCACGATTTCCGGGAAGTCTTTGCTGAACTGGTCACCGTACTGGCGGTCGACAGGATAGTGGTCCTTGCCGCCGAGCCAGTAGTTCCACATTCGCGCAGCGTGCGGCACAGATGTGTCGATATGCCGGGGAATCGGCGAGCCCTCCACAGGCGATTCGTCCGTCACGAAACCCTCCTCTAATGTCGCCTCCGTAGTCACTGAAACCCTGGTGACCGCACTTTACCCGCGCTATACCGCGAAGGACGATAAAGTTGGATTTTTCCGGATGAAGTGGCAGTTCTCCGAGACCGGACGTGGTCAGCCGACACTTGGCGAAGATGAAACCGAACAAGTGCACGGTGAAGGAGGAACAGCCGGATGGGATTGACAGGAAATATGGTGCCTCAGCTGTCTCATGTGACAAGATGGTGACGATCGCGGCGTGGCGATTTGCCGAATTGGGAGCATAAATGCCGACTCCTCGGGGCAGAGGCGACTCGACGGAAATATCCGGCGACGGATGGCGTCGGACCGGGCCGACGGCCTTGCGGATGCTGGTCGGCGTACGTCTGCGCCGGCTGCGCGAGTCCCACGGAATCACCCGCGATGAGGCGGGGTCCGCCATCGGCTGCCCGCCGTCAAAGATCACCAGCCTGGAAGGCGGACGTATCGGTCTCCCGCTCGGCGATGTGGCCGACCTGCTCAGCCTGTACGGCGTCGACGAGGACGAACGCCAGATCGTGCTGGCGCTGGCCGTACAGGCCAATGCTCCCGGCAGGTGGCAGGACTACGGAGACGTGATCCCCGACGAGTTCGAGGCGTTTCTCGGACTGGAGCAGGACGCCACGGTCATCCGCACCTACGAGGACCAGCACGTCCCGGCCCTGCTCCAGACCAAGGACTATGCCCGAGCGGTCATCGCGCAGAGCCACGAGGGCGCCGACGCCGAGCTGATCGAGCACCGGGTCGCCCTGCGGATGCACCGCCAGCGACTTCTGCTGCCACCCACACCCCGGACGTTATGGGCGGTCATGGATGAGTCGGTGCTGCGCCGTCAGGTCGGCGACAGCGCGACGATGCGCGCCCAGATGGAGCATCTCCACGAGATGGTCAAACTGCCGCACATCACCCTCCAGGTGCTGCCCTTCGTTCACGGCAAAGGGGTGGACCCCTTCACCGTCCTGCGCTTCGCCGAGGCGGACCTGCCTGACGTGGTCCATCTGGAACAGACCGCCGACGCCCAGTACCTCACCAGGGACGCCGACGTCCGGCCGTACCGCCATCTGCTGAACCAGCTGAGCGTCTACGCCCAGCCGGCCGGGGCGACCCCGGAGATCCTCCAGCAGATCATCGGCACGCTGTGGTCGACGCCGTAGCCGTGCCTTGATCCGGCGGGCCTGGGGCGGAGCGTCAAGCCCGGCTACTCGTGGTCGCCGTTCCTTCTCTGGCCGGAGTGCGCGGCGGGTATGACACGATCGACCTGACACCGGGCAGGCCAGGGCGTCGTGGTGGAAACTGGAGTGAAGGACATGAACCGGGCACCAGGCATGGTGGATGTGGCACGCGAAGCCGGCGTGTCGCACGTCACCGTCTCCCGCGTCCTGAACGATCATCCTTCGGTCCGGCCGGAGACCAGGGCCCGGGTCGAGGCCGCCATCGAGAAGCTCGGCTACCGCCGTAACAGCGTGGCCCGCGCGCTCAAGAGCCGCCGGTCCTCCACGATCGGCGTGGTCCTGGCCGGCGCCGAGCTGTACGAGCTGCCCCGCGTCCTGCGCGGCGTGCAGGCCGCGGCGCAGCGGGCCGGATACTGGCTCAACCTGGCCGCCTGGCAGGGCGGCACCACCAGAGACCTGACCGAGACGCTGCAGCGGCTCACCGACCAGGCGGTGGAGGCCATCGCGGTCATCGCCGACCGGCCCATGGTGATGGACGCCCTGGCCGACATCGTCACCGGCGTGCCCATGTCGGTGATCATGTCCGGCAACGTGCCCAACCCGGATGTCGGCTTCGTCGAGCTCGACCAGGAGCTCGGCGCGCGGCTGGCCGTACGCCACCTGCTGGAGCTCGGGCATCGCCACATCGTTCATCTGACCGGCGCGCTGCGTACCTTCGACGCCCGAGAGCGCGTCGAGGGCTGGCGGGCCGCGCTGGCCGAGACGCCGGACGCCCACGGCGAGCTGTTCGAGGGCGACTTCACCGGCAACAGCGGTTACCGGCTGGCCCACTACCTCGTCACCCGCCGGACGGGCGAGCTGCCGACGGCGATCTTCGCCGGCAACGACCAGGTGGCCATGGGGGTGCTGGCCGCCTTCGCCGAACTCGGTGTGAAGGTGCCCGGCGACATCTCGCTCGTCGGGTTCGACGACATCGCCGGTGCGGCCTACCTGGTGCCCGCGCTCACCACCGTCCGCCAGGACTTCGTCGGTCTCGGGGAGCGGTCCATCCAGCAGGTGCTGCGCATGATGAAGGGTGAGCCGGCCTCCTCCGAGCGGATCGCCCCCGAGCTCGTGGTCCGGCGCAGCACGGCACCGCCCCGGCCACCGCGCCAGCCGGGCCGCAGTCCCGGGCACGCCGGCTAGCCCGCCGTCTGCGGCATGCTGGTCTGCCGCACGCTGGTCTGCCGCACGCTCGTCTGCTCGGCCTGGGGCTGGTAGTCGAACCAGCGGGCGTACGCCCGTCCGTCGCTAGAGCGGCCGTTGCTGGTCGCGTACAGACCGAGGTAGACCCCCACGAACCCGCCCGCCCGCTCGGTGCTCAAGGAGGACCGCTCGACACCGCCCAGGCTGATCCATTCGCCGGCGCCGGGGTCCTTGAGGCGAAAGGCGTAGCGGGTCTCGTCTCCCTCGACGGCCAGCACCACCTCGCCCGTCGCCACCGGTACGGAGGCCAGGCGGCTGCTCGTGCCGGCCTGCCGTACGGTCAGCACCACCTGGGCCCTCCCATCGGCGTCCACGGTCAGGGCGAGTGTGGCGTGGTGGTCCTGGTTCTGGAAGACGGCGAGTCCGGCCTCTTCCGCCGGATGCGCCGCGGAGAAGCTGATGTGCGTCCGCGCGTCGAAGCGGACATGCTGCTGGCGCCGGCCGAGGAAGGTGGGCACGCCGGTGGAGCCGAGCGACTCGGCGGCGAGGACGAGGCCGAGGCCGCCCCCGCCGGCCGAGGGGCTGACGCGGTCGTCGACAGGGCCCCGGAGGCTGTTCCACTCCAGCCCCAGCACCGGCGCGTCGAACCGCACCCGGCCCGCCCCCACGGCGGCCCCCTCGCGCAGCCCGGCAGAGGCAGCATCACCCGCCCCCGCGAAGACGCCATCGTCCAGCCCCACGGAAGCACCATCACCCAGCCCGGCAGAGGCGCCATCACCCGACCCCGTGGAGGCGCCATCGTCCAGCCCCACGGAAGCACCATCACCCAGCCCGGCAGAGGCGCCATCACCCGACCCCGTGGAGGCGCCATCGCCCGGCTGCCCTGCGGTGGCGATCGACGGCAGCCGTTCCGACAGCCGCACCCCGCCCGTCTCTGGGGCGAAGACCGGTCCGTGGGCTCCCCAGGTGACGGGCACCAGGAACACCTCGCGGCCCAGCGTGTGCGTGCCCTCGATCGGCCGGACCCCGAGCGCCACGGCCCAGGTCTCGCCGTCGGGGGTGTCCACCAGGTCGACGTGCCCGACGTTCTGGACCGGCTCGGCCGAGCCGCGGTGCCGGTGGGTCAGCAGCGGGCTGCGCGGATCGGTGACGTACGGGCCGGTAACGGCGCTGGAGCGTGCCGCGGTGACGCTGTGGTTACTCTCGGTGCCGCCTTCGGCGGCGATCAGGTAGTACGCGCCGTCACGCTTGTACAGATGGGGCGCCTCCACCCACGCCCCGCGTACGGCGCCGTGCCACAGCACGTGGGTCGGTCCGACGAGCTTGAGCCGGTCGAGGTCGAGCTCGCGCATCCACAGCTCGCCGGGGCCGCCGCCGGCCGGCTGGACGGCGTCCCGGCAGGCGGTGAACCAGCACCGGCCGTCGTCGTCGAAGAACAGCGACGGGTCGATGCCCTCGGCCTCCAGCGGCACCGGATCCGACCACGGCCCGGCCGGGTCGTCGGCGGTGACGACGAAGGTGACGCTGCCCTGCCGGTTTCTGGCCAGGGTGGAGACCACGTAGAACCTGCCGTCGTGGTGGCGGATGGTCGGCGCCCAGATGCCGTCGGAGACGTCCAGACCCTCCAGCGACAGCGGGCTCGGCCGGTCGAGCACGTGCGTGAGCTGCCGCCAGCTCACCAGATCCCGGCTGTGGAACAGGGGAATGCCCGGGAAGTAGGCGAATGACGAGGTGACCAGATAGAAGTCCTCACCGGCTCGGCAGATCGACGGGTCCGGATAGCAGCCGGGCAGAACCGGGTTGCGGAAGGTGGGCACGGGGGTGGACTCCGAAGCTGTGTCGGCTCTGTTACGAGCAGGGGGCTTGACAGGATGACAACGTTAACATCAGGTTAGTTCCCAACGCACGACCCGGCATTCCGCCGTGGTGCACCACCCGTCCGAGGAGATCGTCATGACCCCACCGAGCCCCCGCCCGCCCCGCCCGGGCCGTCGCTGGACGATGGCCGCCGCGCTCGCGGTCGCCCTGACGGCGACTGTGGCCGCCTGCTCGTCCGCGGACACGCCCTCCTCGGGCACCCCGGGCACCTCGGGCACCGAGGCCGCCAAGGGCCCGGTCACGCTCCAGGTCTGGACCTGGAACCTCAAGGGCAACGATCCGCGGGCCAAGGCGATCATCGACAAGTACCACCAGGAGAACCCGAACGTCACCATCAAGCTGTCGGAGGTCGGCGGCACCGCCGACACCGCCTCCAAGCTGCTGGCCGCCGACCAGGCCGGCGACACCCCCGACGTGGCGCAGGTGGAGTACCGCGGCCTGCCCGCCCTGGTGGTGGCCGGAGTCGTCAAGGACATCACCGCCGACGTGGCCGCCCTCAAGTCCGGCATCGAGCCCAACATCTGGGCCCTGACCACCTTCAACAACCAGGTCTACGGCGTGCCCCAGGACATCGGGCCGATGATGTTCACCTACCGCAAGGACCTGTTCGACAAGTACGGCGCCAAGGTCCCCACCACCTGGGCCGAGTACGCCAAGGCGGCCGAGCAGATCCACAAGAAGGACCCCGAGGCCTACATCGCCAGCTTCTCCGCCGCCCAGCTGGAGTTCTTCGCCGCGCAGGCCGCCCAGGCCGGCGCCCAGTGGTGGAGCAACGACGGCAAGGCCTGGAAGGTCGGCATCGACAGCGAGCCGTCGCTGAAGACCGCCGACTTCTGGGAGGACCTCGTGAAGCGGGACCTGGTCAAGGTCGAGCCGCTGCTCACGCCGGAATGGAACGCTCAGGTCAACGACGGCAAGCTCCTGAGCTGGGCCGCCGCCGCCTGGGCCCCCAATGTGATCCACTCGGTGGCGCCCGACACCGCCGGCAAGTGGGAGTCGGCGCCGCTGCCGCAGTGGACGGCCGGCGACCCCGCCGTCCCGTTCCTGGGCGGCTCCGCCTTCCTGGTGCCGGCCAAGTCCAAGCACGCCAAGGAGGCCGCGGCCTTCGCCGCCTGGCTCGGCGCCTCCGACGAGGGCTCCAAGCTGCAGCTCTCCCTCGACATCTACCCCGGCGGCAACGCGGGACGCCAGGCGACCCTGAGCCACGAGCCGCCCAAGCTGATGCCGCAGCAGAAGGACTTCTACCAGGTCGCCGACCAGGTGATCAAGAACACCACCATCCCGGTGACCTGGGGACCCAACGTGAACGTGTCGCAGACCGCCTTCGGAGACGCGCTCAACAAGGCCGCGCTCAACAAGACCTCCTTCCGCGAGGTATACAAGGCCACGCAGCAGGCCGTCGTCGCCGACCTGCAGAAGTCCGGCTACACCGTGACCAAGTGACCGGCTGCACCGTCGCCACGTAAGACGCCGAGGGCCCGTCGGGGCCCTCGGTTCGACCCCATCCTGGACGTCTCATGACCGCCAACCCCGCCGGCCGCCGCCCGCGCCTGCGCAGTGCCGCCACCCCGTGGCTGTTCGCCACGCCCGCGATCGTGTTGTTCACCCTGTTCCTGATCATCCCGATCGGTTACGCGATCTATCTGAGCTTCCGCGGCTTCCGCATCGACGGTGGCGGCGCGTTCGGGCGGCGTGTGCAGACCTTCGTCGGCTTCGACAACTATCTCGCCGCGCTCACCGATCCCGAATATGTCGCCGGGCTCGGCCGGGTGCTGCTCTACGGCCTCTTCTCCATTCCCAGTGTGCTGGGCCTGGCGCTGCTGTTCGCGCTGCTGCTGGACACCCCCAGGGTGCGGGCGCGCGGCTTCACGCGTACCGCGATCTTCCTGCCGTACGCGGTGCCCGGCGTCATCGCCAGCCTCCTGTGGGGCTTCCTCTACCTGCCCAGCACCAGCCCGCTCAACTACCTCGCCAAGCAGTTGCACGCCGGGCCGCTGGACTTCTTCAGCTTTCCCACCCTGTACTTCTCCCTGGCCAACATCGCGCTGTGGTCCGGCGTCGGCTTCAACATGATCATCATCTTCACGTCGCTGCGAGCCATCCCCACCTCCATCTACGAGGCGGCCCGCATCGACGGGGCCAGCGAGCTGCAGATCGCCTGGCGCATCAAAATCCCCCTGGTCGCGCCCGCGCTCGTGCTCACCGGGCTGTTCTCCGTGATCGGCACCCTGCAGTTGTACAGCGAGCCGGCCACACTGCGGCCGATGTCGACCACCATCAGCTCCACCTGGGTGCCGCTGATGAAGATCTATCAAGAGGCGTTCATGAACGACAACCTCGGCGGGGCCGCCGCCGCCTCCGTCGTCCTGGCCCTGGGCATCCTCGTCCTGTCCATGCTGCTGCTGCGCTTCTTCCAGCGCCGTACCTTCGGGGACAACGCATGAGCGCCACCCTCCAGGCCGCGCCCCGCACCGGCGACCGCCAGTTCCGCCGGCGCCGCCGCTCGGGTGCGGCGCGGCGGCCGCGGCTGGCGCTGATCGTGCTGCTGCTCGGCGCGCTCTACTGTCTGGCCCCCGTGATCTGGGTGGTCGCCGCCGCCTCGAAGACCTCGCGCGAGTTGTTCACCACCTTCTCCTTCGCTCCCGGCAGCGGGTTCTTCGACAACCTCGCCAACCTGAGCGCCTACGGGGACGGCCAGTTCTGGCAGTGGGGGCTCAACTCCC
The DNA here is from genome assembly GCF_020215705.1 of Nonomuraea aurantiaca. Lineage (GTDB taxonomy): Bacteria > Actinomycetota > Actinomycetes > Streptosporangiales > Streptosporangiaceae > Nonomuraea > Nonomuraea aurantiaca. The sequence continues at coordinate 142,081 of NZ_JAIWNB010000005.1, forward strand.
TGCTGTACGCCGGTCTCGGCGCGGTCCTGTCCACGCTGGTGTCGGCCATGGCCGGTTATGCCCTGGCCAAGTTCCGCTTCCGCGGCAGCCAGGTCCTGTTCTCGGCGATCCTCGCCGGTGTGCTGGTGCCCGGCATCGTGCTGGCCGTCCCGCAGTATCTGCTCATGGCCGCCGTCGGCCTGGCCGGGACCTACTGGTCCGTACTCCTGCCGGTGATCATCAACCCGTTCGGCATCTTCCTGTGCCGGGTCTTCGCCAACGCCGCGGTCCCCCAGAGCACGCTGGAAGCGGCCCGCCTGGACGGCGCCGGCGAGTTCCGCATCTTCGGCACCATCGTGCTGCCCATGATGACGCAGGGGCTGGTGACGGTGTTCCTGCTGCAGTTCGTCGGCATCTGGAACAACTTCCTGCTGCCCTTCATCATGCTCTCCGACCAGGACAAATACCCCATCACCCTCGGCCTGTACACGTTCATGGGCAAGGGCGCGGGCGACGGCGACCTGTACTCGCTGGTCATCATGGGCTCGGCCGTGTCCGTGATCCCGCTGATCATCCTCGTCCTGGTCCTGCAGCGCTTCTGGCGCGCCGACCTGCTCGCCGGCGGAATGAAGGGTTGATCCACTGATGAAGTTCACCGACGGTCTCTGGCAGCTGCGTCCCGGCGTCACCGCCCTGTACGCCGCCGAGGCCCATGACATCTGGGCGGAGGACGGGACGGTCACCGTGACCGCGCCCACCACCGTCATCCACCGCCGGGGCGACACGCTCAACCGGCCGGTCCTGTCGCTGACCCTGTCGTCACCGCTGCCGGACGTGATCCGCGTACGCGTCGACCACCACGTGGGAGGAGGCGAGGAACGTGGCTTCGAGCTGCTCGGCGCCGAGGACGGCCACGGCGTCGTCAAGGCCGACGACACGCACGGGGCGACGCTCACCAGCGGCGCGCTGAGCGCGACCATCGCGCCCGGAGCCCCGTGGAACCTGTCCTTCCACGGCGACGGACGCCCGCTGACCTCCAGCGGCCACAAATCCATCGGCTACTTCCGGCTCGCCGACGACGCGCACGTCGATCCGGCGCCGGTCGGCGCCGCCCGTTCCTCCGCCCACCTCGCCCAGCAGCTCTCGCTCGGCGCGGGCGAGGCGGTCTACGGGCTGGGGGAACGCTTCGGCCCGCTGGTCAAGAACGGCCAGACCGTGGAGATCTGGAACGCCGACGGCGGGACCTCCTCCGAGCAGGCGTACAAGAACGTGCCGTTCTACCTGACCAGCCGCGGATACGGCGTCTTCGTCAACCATCCCGGGCATGTCTCGTACGAGATCGGGTCGGAGGCGGTGCAGCGGGCGCAGTTCTCGGTCGCGGGAGAGAGCCTCGAGTACTTCGTGATCTACGGGCCGACGCCCAAGCGGATCCTCGAACGCTACACCGCGCTCACCGGCCGTCCGGCCCGCCTGCCCGCCTGGTCCTACGGCCTGTGGCTGTCGACCTCGTTCACCACCGACTACGACGAGCGGACGGTGAGCTCGTTCATCGACGGCATGGCCGAGCGCGACCTGCCGCTGTCGGTCTTCCACTTCGATTGCTTCTGGATGCGCGAGTTCAACTGGTGCGACTTCGCGTGGGACCCGCGCGTCTTCCCCGACCCCGAAGGCATGCTCGCCCGCCTGCGCGCGAAGGACCTGCGGGTCTGCGTGTGGATCAACCCCTACATCGCCCAGCGCTCGCCGCTGTTCGCCGAGGCCGCCGAGCGGGGCTCCCTGCTGAAGCGTCCCGACGGGTCGGTCTGGCAGTGGGACCTGTGGCAGCCCGGCATGGGGCTGGTCGACTTCACCGATCCCGAGGCGACGCGGTGGTTCCAATCGAAGCTGCGCGCGCTTCAGATTCAGGGAGTCGACGCTTTCAAAACCGACTTCGGGGAGCGCATCCCGCTCGACGTCGCCTATTTCGACGGCTCCACGCCCGAACGGATGCACAACCTCTACACCCACCTCTACAACACGGCCGTCTTCGAGGTGCTGGAGGAACAGCGCGGTCAGGGCGAGGCGGTGCTGTTCGCGCGGTCGGCGACCGCCGGCGGCCAGCGGCTGCCGGTCCACTGGGGCGGCGACACGGGGTCGAGCTACGAGTCCATGGCGGAGACCCTGCGCGGCGGCCTGTCGCTCGCGTTCTCCGGCTTCTCCTTCTGGAGCCACGACATCGGCGGCTTCGAGGGCACCCCGGATCCCGGCGTCTTCAAGCGCTGGGTAGCCTTCGGGCTGATGTCCTCCCACTCGCGGTTCCACGGCTCCTCGTCTTACCGCGTGCCCTGGGCCTTCGACGAGGAGGCGGTCGAGGTGACCCGGCTGTTCACGAAGCTCAAGCTCCGCCTGATGCCGTACCTGTTCCAGGTGGGCGTCCAGGCCCACGAGACCGGAACGCCCGTGATGCGGCCCATGGCGATGGAGTTCCCCGAGGATCGCAACGTCGCCCACCTCGACACCCAGTACATGCTGGGCCCCGACCTGCTCATCGCACCGGTCTTCAGCCCGGACGGTACGGTCGAGGTCTACCTACCGGACGGCACGTGGACGAACCATCTGACAGGCGAGCGCGTCGAGGGCGGACGCTGGCGCACCGAGACGCACGGCTTCACCTCGATGCCGATCTACGTACGCGAAGGCGCTGTCCTGCCCATCGGGGCCAGGGACGACCGGCCGGACTACGACTACCTCGACGGGCTGACCCTGCGCGTGTATCCGGGACCGGACGGCGAGACCACCCTCACGGTCACCGACCAGGCCTCCGGCGAGTCCACGCCGTTCACCATCACCCGCTCCGGCGGCCAGGTCTCGATCTCCTCCTCCCGCACCTCCGGCTGGACCTACGAACTCGCCTGACGGCGCCACGAAACGAGGACCCTGCATGACGCCCAACCGCGACGACTACCGCGAATCCGGCCTGACCTTCCCCGCCGGCTTCCTCTTCGGCTCCGCCACCGCCTCGTACCAGATCGAAGGCGCGGCCACCGAGGACGGACGCGGGCCGTCCATCTGGGACACCTTCTCCCGCACGCCCGGCAAGGTGTGGAACGGCGACACGGGAGACGTGGCCGACGACCACTACCACCGCCTCGAAGAGGATCTCGACCTCATGAGCGAGCTCGGGCTGGAGGCCTACCGCTTCTCTATCGCCTGGCCGCGCATCCAGCCCACCGGTCGCGGCCCGGCCAACCCGAAGGGGCTGGACTTCTACGGCCGCCTCGTCGACGGTCTCCTCGCCCGCGGGATCACCCCCGTCTCCACCCTCTACCACTGGGACCTGCCCCAGGCACTCGAGAACGAGGGCGGCTGGACCGACCGCCGGACGGCGTACGCCCACGCCGACTACGCCCGTATCGTCGGCGAGGCGCTGGGCGACCGTGTCGCCGTATGGACGACCCTCAACGAGCCCTGGTGCTCGGCCTACCTCGGCTACGGCTCGGGCGCGCACGCACCCGGCCGCACCGACGGGGCCGCGGCCCTCGCGGCCGTGCATCACCTCAACCTGGCGCACGGCCTGGCCGTCCGGGAGCTGCGGCAGGTGGTCACCAACGCGCCCCAGTACGCGATCACGCTCAACTTCCACGTCCTGCGGGGCGAGGGCGACGGCGGCGAGGAGGCCGTACGCCGCATCGACGCCCTGGCCAACCGCGCCTTCACCGGGCCGCTGCTGCGCGGCGAGTACCCGGCCGACCTGCTCAAGGACACCGCCGGCGTCACCGACTGGTCGTTCGTCCACGAAGGTGACCTAGCCGTCATCAACCAACCGCTCGACCTGCTCGGCGTCAACTACTACTCGACCACGACCGTGCGTCTCTGGGACGGCGTGAGTCCGCGGCAGAGCAACGACGGCCACAAGGACATGGGCGGCTCGCCCTGGCCGGGGGCCGACCAGGTGGAGTTCGTCGAACAGGCCGGACCGTACACCGACATGGGCTGGAACATCGATCCGGGCGGGCTGGAGGAGCTCCTTCTGCACCTGCACGCCGAATTCCCCGGGCAGGCCCTCATCATCACGGAGAACGGCGCGGCCTTCCCGGACGAGCTCATTGTCGAGGCGGACGGGACGCGAGCCGTTCACGACGCTCGGCGCACCGACTATCTCCGGCGCCACTTCGTGGCCGCCCACCGGGCGCTCCAGAGCGGCGTCGACCTGCGCGGGTACTTCGTGTGGTCCCTCATGGACAACTTCGAGTGGGGCTACGGCTACTCCAAGCGGTTCGGCATCGTGCACGTCGACTACGACACGCTGCGGCGTACCCCGAAGGACAGCGCGCACTGGTACCGCGACCTCATCACCGGCCGCACCATCCCGGCGCTGCCGTGACCTGACGGGCTTCCCCCACGGAAGGGCATGGCCTCGACCTGTTCAACCGCCTGCGGGCGGTTGAACAGGTCGAAAGTGCGCGCGGACCGTTCAATCGGTCGAGAGTGCGCGCGGGCGGGAATCCGTCTCCTGCGAGACCGCCCAGGACGCGAGCAGGCGCAACGCCTGCTCGGATGGCGAGCCGGGTTCGGCGGCGTAGATGGTGAGGGTGAGGCCGGGTTCCGCCGCCATCTCCAGGCCCTCGTAGGCGAGGGTGAGCCGGCCTACGACGGGGTGGTGGAAGGTCTTCATGCCGGTGCCGTGGTGGCGGACGTTGTGGGCGCTCCACCGTCCGCGGAACTCGTCGCTGCGTGTCGACAGCTCGCCGACCAGGTCGTGCAGCTCTTTGTCGTGCGGGTTTCGACCGGCTTCGGTACGGAGGATGGCGACACAGGTATCCGCGAAAAGCCCCCAGTCCGGATAGAACCGGTGGGCGTTGTCGTCGAGGAAGGTGAACCGGGCGAGGTTCGGCGGCCGGTGTGGCCCGGCGTAGACGTCGGCGTAGAAGGCTCGCGCGAGTCGGTTGGCGGCCAGGACGTCCATCCGGCCGTTGCGGACGAACGCGCACCCGCGATCGCACTCGTTCCGTCCGCGGCCCGCGCCAGGTCGAACAGATGCGCCCGCTCCGCCTCGTCGAGCTGGAGTGCCCGGCAGACGGCTTCCAGCACGCCGGCTGACACTCCGGCGAGGGCGCCTCGCTCGAGTTTCGAGTAGTACTCGATGCTCACGTCGGCCAGGGCGGCGACCTCGCCGCGCCGGAGCCCCGGGACCCGGCGGTTGGTGCCGGCGGGCAGTCCGGCCTGCTCCGGCGTGATCTTGGCGCGCCGCGAGACGAGGAACTCGCGGACTTCTTGACGATTGTCCACTCTTCGACCTTACGCCCCACAGCCCCTGGACCGGGATGCTCTCCCAGTACACCTTTCAGCAGGAACCCCTGGTCAGGGCCGGTTTGAGCTTCCTAAACCCTGGGGAGCGCTCATCCGCCTGCTCCACGGCTTCCGGGTTCTGACCTCTCCCCCAGGCCGGTGACATGTTCTTCGACATCGACGACGCCGCGCGCAGCCGAGGGTGTGGGGCGGAAGACGGTGGCGATGAGGACCGCGCCTGCCAGGGCGGCCGCAGCCGCGGCGACGAAGGCCGCGGCCCCGCTGTCGTAGGGGCCGGTCAGGCGGCCGGCGATGGCGGTGCCCAGGCCGTAGCCGGTCCACATGAAGGTGTTGAGCCAGGCGAAGACCTCGGTGCGGTAGCGGGCGGGTGCGTGGTCGGCGAGCAGGACGGGGTGCACCGCGTCGCGCGGCCCGGTCACCAGCCCAATGATGGCGATCAGTACGGCGAGGGCCGCGAACCCCGAGGCGAGGACGCCGCCGAGCAGCACGGCGGCTTCGGCGACCGACAGCAGGATGAGCAGACGGCGGCCGGTGACGGGCCAGGCACGGGCGCCGTAAGCGAGGGTACCGGCCAGGGCGCCTGCCGACAGCAGGCCCATCAGCACCCCAGCGGAGGCGGTCGAGCCGAAGCCGGTGGCCGCGGCCACTGTGGCGATGCGCAGACAGCCGAAGGAGAAGGTGCCGCAGGCGGCGATGACCAGCAAGGTGAGGGTGGGGTGGTGGGTGAGCGGTCCGGCCAGCCGGCCCAGTAGGGACCCGCTCTCCGGAGGTTCCGCCTGCGTCGGCGGGGTCTGCCGTACCACCCTGGAGCCGAGTAGCAGCGCCGTGCCCACCAGGAGGGCCGCGCCCGCCGCGACCACCACACCGTGGGCCGGCATCGCCAGGATCAGGACAGGCACGAGCAGGGGGCCGACGATGAACATCAGTTCGTTGATGGCGTTGTCCACCGCGTAGGCGGCGGGCAGGGAGGCGGCCGGCACCAGGTGCGGCCAGGCGCCTCTGATGACGGCCCCGGCGGGCGGGGTGGTAGCGCCGAGGAGCACCGCGGCGCCGACCATCATGACCGTCTCGGTTCGCAGAGTGAGCAGGAGCAGGGCGTAGGCGATCGTGTGGGCGACCAGGTAGCCGGCCGATGTGGCCCGGGGGCCGAGCCGGTCGGCCAGCCGGCCGCCCAGCGGTGCGAACAGGGCCAGTGCGAGGGCGTGACCGGTGAGTACGAGCCCGGCCATGGCGTAGGAACCGAGCCGGTCGAGCGCCGCCAGGAGGAGCGCGAGGCTGAGCACTGGTGTGCTCAGCTTGACGACCAGGTCCACGATGACCAGGTAGGGGACGCCTGGATGGGTCAGCAAGTGGCGATAAGGCGTGAACACGACAGCTCCGTTACCATCTAATTGGATTACGCCTATGACACACGAAAGGGTGTTACTGGTCAAGTGGAAATAGCCTGTAACGTAACTAGGCAAGCGCCACTGATCGCCGAACTGGTCAACCTGGCGACGGCGCGCCGTCGAGGTGGCACGCAGGCGGGGTTGCCGGTGGGCGAAGAGCTCGTCGCGGCGTTCGCGGCGGAGCTCGGCGACGCCTCCCGGGCGGCCCTGAGTGCCGTCCCGGATGCTGGGGCGCGCCTGGCCGAATTGGCCGTCCAGCTGCGGGAGGCGCTGCTGGCCGAGCGGCCTTCGGACCAGGCCGCGCGCATCAACGCCATGATCCGCCGGTACGGCGCGCAGCCGTACCTCGTGGAGGATGTAGGTCAGCCGTTCCACCTGCACTTCCACGGCTCGGGCGGCACTCAGGTGGAGGCGTTGGGCGGCGAGTTCGCCACGGCGCTGGCGCTGATCGTGGACGGCTACGGGCCGGGCCGGTTCGGGCAGTGCCAGGCGCACCAGTGCGAAGCCGTCTACATCGACCTGACCCGCAACGGCTCGCGCCGTTACTGCGGTGCCGCGTGCACCGCTCGCGCCAAGACGGCCGCCTACCGCACGCGCCGCCAAAGCTGACGTCTGGCGGGACCCTTTTGAGCCGCCGCTCGGTTCAGGGCGCGGCGTGGGCGAAGGTACGGATGAGCTCTGTGGCGAAGGCGGGGGCGTCGGTGATGAATCCGATGTGCCCACCGGGTAGCTCGGCCACGTCTCTGGCCAGGCGCCTGCCCAGCTCCAGGGTCGCCTCGTAGCACGGGCGCCCCTGCGATCGGCGGCCGGCCGCCGGGATGACGCGGTCGGCGTACGAGGCGAGCGCGGCGAGATCCACGGGCGCGGGCGGGTACTGGCGCAGCTCGTGCTCGAACCAGTAGGCGGCGTTGGCGTCGTTCCTGGGGGCGCCGGCCATGTGCTGGTGATCCGACGGCGCGAACGTCCGCTCTCTGAATACCTTCATCGCCGGCTCGACCCCTTCTCGCAGGTAAAGGTCGTAGACCCCGGAGAAGAAATCCGCCCACGTGTCGCCCGCACGGAGCAGCCGCAGGGCGGGCGGCTCGTACGGGATGAGCGTGCGCACCACGGACGGGTGACGGGCGAGGAGTTCCAGGGCGACGGTCGCCCCCGAGCTGGCGCCGAAGACGATCGCCGGACCGGCGCTCAGGTGCTCGATCAGACGCCGTGCGTCGTCGGCATCGGTTCCCAGGCGACGGTCGTAGTCCTGGGGACCGTCGAGATGACTCCGGGAGAAGCCGCGGCGGTCGTAGACGACGACGGTATGCCGCGTGGCCAGCCGCGGGATGAGCGCCCGGTAGACGTCGGCCACCCCGGGCGCTCCCGTGATCAGGACCATCACGGGGCCGCTGCCATGGGTCTCGTAGTAGAGGCGGGCCCCTGGGACTTCGAGAGTGCTCATGCGATGTGGACTCCTCGCCGGCTCAACGGTTTTGCGATACATAGTGTATATATCAGATTCATCTTGTTCACTTGGAGAGACAGAGTGGTCGCTCACCAGGATCTGATCTCGAAAGGACGGCCATGCAAAGCGCCGAAGCTCACATCACGACCGACCGTGCCAGCCGCTACCTCGTCCAGCTCTGCCGCCATGCCGGCCAGATGGGCCATGGCCTGCCCGCCGACCGCGGCCATGGTCCTCACCCGGGCGGCGATAGGCCCAAGGACGTCCAAACAGAATGGTCCGCTACCGAGGGGACCATCAGCCTCGACTGGGGCATCTGCACCCTGCGCGCAACACCAGAAGGGTTGACCCTGCGTGTCGAGGCCGTGGACGAGGACCGGCTGCAGCGCATCCAAGCCATTCTCACCAGGAACCTCACCAGAATGGGCAGACGCGACGCCCTGACCGTGGACTGGCGCCGCCCCGACGGAACCACCGCCCCCGTCCCAGCCACGACCCCGCCGCGCCGGAGCCGTCACCTCACGCTCGGCCTCGCAGTGGCCGCCGTCCTGGCCGTGGCAGTACACGCGGGCCTGGCAGTCGGCGTACTGGCGATCCCGCAGTGGGCAGGGCTGGGCACGGACGCCGTCCTAGCGATCATCCTGGTGATGGTTCTGGCCAAGGCCGGCCTCGTTGTCGCCCACCTCCGCCGCCGCCGTACCTCCGCCAAAGCCCACTGAGCAGAAGTGGCGGAATCAGCTCAGCGCGGTCGCAGCCCGGCCAAGGTCACCGTGACGAGCCGCTGGACGGCGGCCTCCGAGGGCAAGACGGTCGCCGCCTCCAGCGCGTGCAGGCAGAACAGGACCAGTTCGTCCGCCGGCACGTCGTCGCGAACCTGACCGGCCCGGCCGGCATCGGCGAGCGCGTCGCGCAGCATGGCGTGCAACCGCTGCTGAGCCTGGCCGACCTCCTCGGACCGGTGCAGGAGCGCGACGAGATCGGGCGCGAACCCGTGCCGGGCCATCCGCTGATGCATCAGGGCGTACGTCTCCAGCATGGCCTCGAGCCGCCGCCCGGCGTCGCCCTCACGCTCCCCGGCCTGGGCGAGATGCTCCAGATGTCCGGCGACCATACGGCCGTGCCAGGCCAGCAGGATCGCCTCGACGTCAGGGAAGTACTTGTACAGCGTCGCCCGGCCGATACCGGTCTTCTCGGCGATCTGCGACATCGTCACCGCCAAGAGCCCTCGCCCCCGCACCAGCTCCACGGTGGCGTCCAGGATCGCACCATGCACGGTCCGGCGGTGCGCCTCGATCGTCTCGTTCCACAGCTTCGGCACCTGGCCAGTGTACGAACCGACGGCCTCGATACATACCGTCGGGCAAAGGACACATCGTCGTAGGGTGGCGATCCCGCAGGCCGGATGGGCCCGCTCGCGCCGGTCCGTATCGGCGGGGACCACCGCCGATACGGACCGACGCGGCACATCACCTTTCCACGACGTCGCAACCGGCCGCTTCCATGGCGGCCCGCACTTCAAGCTCGCTCACGGGGCCGTCGGTCAGGATGCTCACCCGGGATTCCGCCGGATCGACGTCCACACCCACGACTCCCGGCACCTGGATGAGCTCCGCCTTGACGGCGCTAAGACAGTGCTCGCACGTCTCCGGCGACAAGCCGGTGACGCAGTAGGCGACAAGGCTGTACGCAACGGTGATCAATGGGATTCCTCCTCGTTCGCGGCGATGACGTTTCGCCTCACTCACCGATCGTGCTGCAGGCCAGGGCGCCTGTGGAGGGTCGGAAAGCTTCCGAAGTAGGACATGGCGGAGATCAGACTTCTTTGCTGACAAAGGTGCCGATATGCCAATGTTCAGCATTGATCCAGCATGAAGGGAGTCAGGTGGACATCGGGGCATTTTCCGGGGATGACGGTGTTACCCGCTCTCTGTACGCCCGCATGCGCCAGGAAGGCGAGTCGCTTTCCGAGGCCGCGGAGAAGCTGAGCCTGACCGCGGCGGACATCGACCGGGCCCGCGACGAGCTCACCCGGCTCCACCTGCTGAACCCGGAGACACAGGCCGCCGCCGACCTGACCGCCGCGCTCAATCGCAGCCTGCGAAGCAGCCATCGCATGCTCGACAATCTCGTCGAGCAGCACGTCAAGATCGCCACACTGGCCAAGCACTACCTCGGCCGGCCGGAGCGGACGGACAACCACGCCAACATTGAGTATTTCCCCTGGCCCGACCACCGCCGGCAACTCCACGACCGGCTCAGCGAGCTGTCCGAACTGGCCGAACACGAGGTGCTCGGCATGCACCCGATCGCTGCCTGGACACGTGAATCTCTCGACGCGGGCCTGGCGCGCAGCGCGGCGAACCTCCGTAACGGCGTACAGGTGCGGAGCCTGCACGCTCAGATCGCCATGTCGAACCCGCTGATCCGCGAGTACACGGTGCGGTGGCGGGAGCTGGGCATGGAGATACGCGTCACCCCGGTGATCCCCACACGCATGGTCATCTACGACCGCACCACCGCCGTCGTCCAGGCCGACCCTGAAGCCCTGGACGACGGCACCATCCTGATCCGAGACGCCCGCGTGGTGAAATCCCTCGCGGCGATCTACGACTACTGCTGGACGACCGCCTCCGAGCCCGAGGACGTGCCCCGCTCCCCCGACGGCTCCTCACTCACCGAACAACAGCGCGCGGTGCTGCGCATGCTGGCCGCCGGCATGAAGGACTCCGCCATCGCCCGCGGCATGGGCGTCTCCACACGTACCGTCACCCGCGTGGTGGGCGAGCTGACAGTGCTGCTGGGAGCGGGCAGCCGCTTCCAGGCAGGCGTCCGAGCGGCCCGGCTCGGCTGGCTCGACACCCACTGACCGGCTCCCGGCCTCAGCAAGGGAACTCAGCGGTCCGGCCCGGTGGAGTCCGCGGTCGTACCCGCTAGAAAGCGGATGAGCAGTCCGCCGGTCTCCTCCGGGCAGTCGTCGTGGAGTGAGTGTCCGCCACCCGAAACGATGTGAGCTTCCGCCTGGGGCAGGCGTGCGGCGAACCGCTTGGTAAGGCTCGCCGGGAAGTAGCGGTCCCGGTCGCCCCACAGCAGCAGGACGGGAGCCCGTACCAGATGGAGATCCCTTTCGGTGGCCGCCCAGCTCACTGAGCGTTCCACCCGCAGGACGTCGTCGAGCCGGGACGATCGCATCGTGCGTACGAGGTCGTCGATCCGGCCCTCGGGAACACGGTCTCGATGGGCGAAGGACTTGATCAGCATGTGCCGGACCGAGGGCCTCAGCAACCGGTGGAGGACCAGTTCGCCGACGACCGGGAGCCGGGCGAGGCGGAATTCCCACGCGTCCTCGACATCCAGGCCCCCGGGAGCGATCAAGGCCAGGCGGGTCACGGCATCCGGGTGGAGTTCGGCGAAGCGCAGGGCGAAGCCGCCGCCCCATGAATGACCGACGATCGCCGTACGAGCGACGCCGACCGCCTCGAGAAAGTCCCCGATGAGCCGCGCCACCCCGTCCGTCCCCACGCAGAGGCTACGGTCAAGGATCTCTGTGGAGCCCTGTCCAGGCGGGTCCAGGGCATAGACCGTGTGGTGCCGGGAGAGGACCGGGATCAGGTCTTGGAAGGTGAACCGCCAGCCACCGGCTCCCGGCAGGAGGAGGACAGGCGGACCGCTGCCGGCTCGCGCGTAGTGAAAGCGAGCCAGGGCCGTCTCCGCGACCGCCTCCACGGCTCCGGCGGCATCGCTCGGCATCGCGCCAGGCATGGATCGCCCACTACTTTCGTCAACTGACACGGACCCTCCGGTAGGCCATTAACTCGAACACTGATGTTCAAGTTAATGATAGGGCAGACCCATCCTGCCTACGAGCCCAGATCGAGCCGGCCGGTCACCTGCCTGTCCACCCGGTCGCGCGCCTCGGCCATGCGCTTGACGGCGTCGACGAGTCGCGCCGGCGCGGCGGCGAAGTTGAGGCGGACGAACCCGTGTCCAGGCGGGCCGAACCTGGCACCGGAGGAGAGCCCGATCTTGCCGTGCCGGAGGAAGGCGTGCGGGGTATATAGCGGGTCAGTACTACACCCCACCCCTGTATATAGAAAAGGGTCAGCGCGGGCGGCTCCGGCTGCTCGATCGGCACCAGGCCGGCAATGCGCCCGGGACCATGACGCTCACCCCTCGGACCGCTGCCGCACCTTGGCGTAGTGACGGGCGGCTCGCGCCCGGTTGCCACAACCGGCTGAGCACCATTCGCGCCGCGCGGTGTCGCGGACGAAGTACAGCACACAGCCCGGGCCATGGCAGGCGGACAACTGCTCGCGCAGCGGCCCGGCGAACAGGTCGACGGCGTCTTCGGCCAGTGCGGCGAGGGCGGCGGCTACCGGGCGGCCCGCGGCGCGCACCGTCGTGTGCGGCTCGGGGGTGGTACGCAACTCGCGCCAGCGCGGGGTCTGCCCGGCATGACGGTTGAGGGTCGCGACCACGTCCGAATCGGGTTCACGGTCGTCCACGGCTGCGGCCGCGAGGTCTCGGACAGCGTCTCGGAGCTCTCTGGCAAGGCGCAGGTCACCGTCGGTCACACCCAGGATGTCGGCATCGGCGAGTGCGACCGGGAGGCGTGGGCGCATGTCGCGCAGCCACGCCGCCAGGTGCTCGACGCTCTGCAAGCCATCCTTGCGGCGGCCTCGCACCGCGTACGTGGTGTTGCCGAGTTCGATGGACGGCGGTTCACCAAGGAGCGGAGCGCCGCCATCCGTGAGGTGTGCCACTTCCACCCTTCTAACGCTATCGCCAGCTTGACACCGTTACAAACCACGCGCCATATTCTAATGGTCTACTAACCGGAAAACCGTAAGAAATGCCGCGACTCCCCTGGAGATCCCGTATGAGCACACCGGCCCTGCAGACCGGGCACGTCGGCCTGAACGTGACCGATCTGCCGCGTTCCATCGCCTTCTACCGCCGGGTCTTCGACTTCGAGGTCATGAGCGAGCGGACCGACGGCGACCGCAGGTTCGCCTTCCTCGGCCGTGACGGCACCCTGCTGGTCACGTTGTGGCAGCAAAGCAGCGATACGTTCGCCACCGACCGGCCCGGCCTGCACCACCTGTCGTTCCAGGTCCCCGACATCGAGGCGGTTCGGCGCGCCGAGGCCACATTGCGGGAGCTCGGCGTGGAGCCGGCCTATGACGGGATCGTCCCGCACGGCGAGGACGCGTCCTCCGGCGGTGTCTTCTTCACCGACCCGGACGGCATCCGCCTGGAGATCTATGCGCCGAGCGGCGCCGACACCGCACCCGCGCCCACACAGGGCGCACCGACGTGCGGCTTCTTCTAACAGATGCACCTGCGCCCGGGCCGCCGCGGCCTGGGCGCAGGTGACGGAAAGGATCGCCCATGCTTCACCAAGGCGAACGCGCGGTACAGCGCCGCGCCGGTCTGACCGCCGACGGCTGGGGATCAGCCGGCGTGCGTGCGACCATCCCCCCGGTGGCGGCGGAGTTCCTCAGCAGGCAGCGCCTGCTGGTGCTCGCGGCCGCCGACGAGACCGGCGCCGCCTGGGCAAGCGTGCTCACCGGCCCGCCCGGCTTCGCCACCGCCCCCGATGACCGCACCGTCATCGCCGACCACCTCCCCGGCATCGGTGATCCGCTCGCGGACCTCTTCGACACCGAGCGGCCGGTGGGCCTGCTCATGATCGAGCCGGCCACCCGGAGAAGGATGCGGGTCAACGGCCGGGCCCGCCGGCACGGAGACCAGCTCCTGGTACGCACCGAACAGGTGTACGCCAACTGCCCGAAATATATCCAGACCCGCGCCTACGTCGACGACTCGCCCTCCGCGAGCAGGACAGCACTCGTCGCCGGCGAACTCACCACCGGTCAACAGCAGTGGATCGCCGCGGCCGACACGTTCTTCGTCGGCACGTATGCGGCGGGGCTCGGGGCCGACGCCTCACACCGCGGCGGCAACCCCGGCTTCGTCACGGTGACCGGCAGCCGCCGGCTGACCTGGCCCGACTACGTCGGCAACTCGATGTACATGACATTGGGCAACCTCGAGCTCGAACCGCGCTGCGGGCTGCTGTTCCCGGACTGGGAGAACGGCCACACCCTGCACCTGACCGGCCGCGCCCGCATCGACTGGGACCCGGACCGGGCGGCGGCGGTGCCTGGCGCGCAACGGCTGATCGACTTCGACGTCGAAAGGGTCATCGAGATCGCCGGTGGCATCCCCCAACGGTGGTCCTTCGACGAATACTCCAGGTTCAACCCCGCCTGAACGTCCCCCAGCTGAAAGAGAACCATGCGCGTCCGTGTCGACATGACCCTGTGCCAGACCCACGCCCAGTGCGTGTTCGCCGCCCCGGAGGTCTTCGCCCTCAACGACGATGACGAGCTGGTGTACGACGCCACGCCCACCGACGCACATTGGCCCGCCGTCGAGGAGGCGGCCCGCGCCTGCCCCGTACAAGCCATCTACCTGGACGGGGACTGAGCCGGGAGGTCGGCGCGATCATGACCGGCCGCTGTGCTGGGCGGGGAGCTTATCCGGGTAGAGCACCACGACAACGCCATCGGTGCGGTGACCGCCGAGTTCCTCCGCCAACTGACCAAGGAGTACGCATGACCCGTCCACCTTTCCCGCCTTTCACCGCCGAGACCGCGCACGCCAAGGTGCAGGCCGCCGAGGATGCCTGGAACACCCGCGATCCGCGGCGCGTGGCACTCGCCTACACACCGGACTCGATCTGGCGCAATCGCGACGAGTTCGTCACCGGCCGAGATGAGATCACCGCGTTCCTGACCCGCAAGTGGGCCAAGGAACTCGACTACGCGCTCCGCAAGGAACTGTGGGCGTTCACCGGCGACCGGATCGCCGTCCGCTTCCAGTACGAATGCCACGACGCCGACGGGCGATGGTGGCGCAGCTACGGCAACGAGCTCTGGGAGTTCGACGCCGAGGGACTGATGCGGCGGCGCGAGGCGAGCATCAACGACCTCCAGATCACCGCCGAGGAGCGGCGCATCTTCGGCCCACGCCAGGCCGGCGACCAGGGCGTGTCCATTCCGCTGGCATAGGCCCGATTGCTAAAGGTCGTGCGGCCTACGCGGTCCCTTCCGCCGGCTCCAAGCCCACCAAGAGGTTGAAAGCGCCGGTCAGGAGATTGAGGGCGACGACGCCCACGATCTCCGCCACGATTCGGTCGCTCCAACCATGCGCCCGCACCTCCGCGACGTCCTCGTCAGTGATCGACGACGGCTCGGCCAGCACCCGCACGGCCAAGGCGATGAGCGCCGCCTCCCTGGCATCGGTGGACGTGCCCTGCCGGGCCAGCGCGATGTCGCTCTCGCTGAGCCCCGCCGCGCGCCCCGCCTCGGCATGCGCCTGAAGGCAGTGGCCGCAGCCGATCCATTCCTGCACGGCAAGCGAGATCTTCTCACTGAGCGCACGCGGCAGCTTGACGCGTTTCATGGCGCGCGAGAGGTCCAGGTATCCCTGCAACAGCGCGGGTGAGTGGGCCATGGTGGCGACCATGGCGCCCACGCCGCCTCTCCTGCCGATGATGTCGTTCAGCAGCTCTCTGGATTTCTCGGGCGCCTCAGCGGGATCGAGGGGGGTCAGTCGTCGCATGTATCCTCCTGAATGTTCGTAGATACCCTACCCCCCTAGTGTATACAGGAGGAAGGCGATGGAGCGGCGGCTCATGGAGCACCTGTCCTGCTGGCTCGGCGGCCGGCCCGCCACGAGCGGGCTGGACATCGTCGGCACGCCCAGGCGCAGTGGCCCCGGATGGGACGGCAAGATCCACCCGGTCATGGGAGTCGCAAGCCCAGAGGGCGGCGTGCTGTCGGTCCCGGCCGAGCATGCCGCGACCGTGGCGGAGCAGTACGCCAAGGACAAGGACCTGACCGCATGGGGACCACGGATCCCCGGCCTGGTCGGCTTCCCCGAGCGCGGCTGGTTCACCGCCGCCTATCGGTGGACCACCCACCCTCCGCCTCTCCCTGACGCCGGGGCCTGGGTACGCGCCGATGCCCCGGAGACCCCCGACTGGCTGCGGCCTTTCGGCGGGGACGTCCTGGTCGCCAGCGATCCGGCAACCGGAGAGCACCTGGCGGGGGTGGGAATCAAACGACACGACGCCTACGGGCACGAGCTCGCCGCCGTGACCGCCCCTTACGCACGCGGCCGTGGCCTGGCGCGCAGGCTCGTCGCCCAGGCGGCCCGGCGGGTGCTGGACGAAGGCGCGATCCCCACCTACATGCACGACCCCGCGAACCACGCCTCCGCCGCGGTCGCCGAGGCGGCGGGCTTCAGCGACCGCGGATGGCTCGCCTTCGGCGCGACCGAGGCTAGCTAGCCACCGGTGCTGCCGGACCGCGCGACTCGCCGGTCCGGCAGCACCCCGAGATTTCAGACGGCGACCACCTCGTAGCCCGCCCCTTCCACGACCCGTGGACGACGGCGTCCTGTGCCGGCCGACGCTGTTCGCCCGGAACACGGCGCCCGCATCCAGACGGCCGGGCTGTCGCGATCAACTCCCCCAAGGACCTGATCAAGCTCAAGCGGGCGATCACGGCGCGAGGCGGCGTTGACTACGATCGCCGGTAGGATCAGGGCATGATACGAGGCCTGGGTGAGCTCGAGTCCACGATCATGGACTGGCTGTGGGCGCGGCGCCGACCGGCTTCCGTACGCGACGTGCTGGAAGGTCTGCGTCAGGAGCGGGTGATCGCGTACACCACGGTGATGACCGTGATGGACAATCTGCACACCAAGGGCCTGCTCAAGCGCCGGCCCGTCGGCCGGGCCTACGTCTACGAGACGGTGGCGTCGAAGGAGGCCTATACCGCCGGCCTGATGCGCCGCGCGCTGGCGGGCAGCGGCAACCAGGCCGCCACGCTCGTGCACTTCCTGGAGCAGCTCACGCCGGAGGAGGCCGCGGCGCTGGAGGCGGCGTTGCAGGTGTTCCCGCCCCGCGGAAGGCCGGCATGATCGCCGGCATCGTCCTGGCGCTCTACACGATCGTCGCCGCGATCTGGCTGCCCGAGCTGGGGCGGCGGGCGGCGCGCTGGGCCGAGCGGGCGCCGCGGCTGGCGATCATGTTGTGGCAGGCGGCCGGCGTGTCGGTGGTCGCCTCGGCCGTGCTGGCCGCGCTGGCCTTCGCCGTACCCGCGGACGTCGTCGGGCACGGCTTGGCCGAGCTGTTCGCGATCTGCGCCGACATGCTGAGCGACGGTTCCGGCCTGACGTGGACGAGTGCCGTGGCGCTGCCGATAGCCGTCCTGGTGCCGGCCAGGGCCGCCTACTGTGGCGCGGCGGTGCTGCTCAGAGCCCACGTCGAACGTCGCGAGCACGCGGCCATGCTCGGCCTCCTTGGCCGGCATGACACCGACCTGGGCGCGGTGGTGATCGACTACGACGAACGGCTGGCCTACTGCGTGCCCGGCAGGCACGCCCAGATGGTCATCACCACGGGTGCGCTGCACACCCTGGCGCCCGAGCAGGTCACCGCGGTCCTGGAGCACGAGCGTGCGCATCTCCGCGGCCGCCATCACCTCGTGCTGGCCGGAGCCGAAGCCCTGGCCAGGGCGTTTCCCGGCGTCCCGCTGTTCGAGCGGGCCAGGACGGAGATCACCCGGCTGATCGAACTGCTCGCCGACGACGTCGCCGCCCGCCGCCACCCCCGCGCGCAGATCGCCGCCGCACTGGTCCGCCTGGCCACCGGCCGCGCGCCCGCGTTCACGCTCGGCGCGGGCGGGGAGACGGCGCTCACCCGGGTACGCCGCATGCTCAACCCCGAGGCGCCGCTCCGCCGCCGGGAACGCCTGACCGGTCTGGCGGCGGTCGCCGTCCTGCTGGGCGGCCCCGCGATGGTCGCGCTGGTTCCCAGCGTCAGTTCCTTCCTGGCCCATCACTGCCATTCGCTCTTCATTCTTTGACCTACGATCCTCCGTAGTAGACTCGCGCGCCGTGCGAGGAATGTGTGTTGCCACTACGGAGATCATCATGAGCCACAGCAGCCACCACCACGAGAGCCCCGAACGGACTCATACTGAGCACGAGCCGGCCGGCCATCACTCATCCGCCCCGCCCGCCGCCACCTGGGGCATGGCCGTGCAGGCGACCCTGCACTGCCTGACCGGATGCGCCATCGGCGAGGTGCTGGGCATGGTCATCGGCACCGCCGCCGGCCTGTCCAACCTCACCACGGTGGTGCTGTCGGTGGCGCTGGCCTTCGCGTTCGGCTACGCGCTGACCATGCGCGGCGTGCTGCGTGCCAGGGTCGACTTCCGTACGGCGCTCAAGGTCGCGCTGGCCGCCGACACCGTCTCCATCGCGGTGATGGAGATCCTGGACAACGGGGTGATGCTCATCGTGCCCGGCGCCATGGACGCGGGCCTGGCCAATTGGCTGTTCTGGGTGGCGCTGGCCGGGTCCTTGCTGGTGGCCTTCGTGTTGACGACACCGGTGAACAAGTGGCTGATCGGCCGGGGCAAGGGCCATGCGGTGATGCACCAGTACCACCACGGCCGCTGAGCTCCAGGGCCCCGCACCGACGGTGATCATGCCGCTGGATCCTTTCCGCCAGGGAAGAACGTGATCGCCAGGGCGGCGCACAGCGCCATCAGGACGGCGGACATGACGAAGGCGAGGCCGTACCCGTCGGTGAGCGCCGCGCTCAGCGATGTCCCCGCCCGGAGCCGATCATCGGTACGGGCGGCCGCCGCGGTCGCCAGAACCGCCAATCCGAGCGCGCCGCCGAGCTGAGCACTGACGTTGAGCAGCGCGGCGGCCACCCCGCCATCGGACGACGGCACGCCGGACAGCGCGGCATCGGTAAGCGGCACGACCATGATCCCGTGTCCGGCGCCCACGACCACCATGGGCACGATCAGGCTCGCGAACAGCCCGGCCGCCGGCGAGATCCAGGCCAGCGGCAGCAGGCCCGCGGCGGCGACCAGCGCGCCGAACCCCAGGACCGGCCGCGCGCCCAGGCGGCGGACCAGCAACGGGCCGAGCCACGAGGCGCCGACCATGACGACGGTCATCGGCACGTACGCCAGCCCCGTCTCCAGCGCCGAGAATCCGAGCACCTCCTGCATGAACAGGGTGGCCAGGTAGAACAGACCGAACAGCGCGCTGGCCCGTACCACTTGGATCAGGTTGGCCCCCGCCACGGAGCGGATGCGGAACACCCCGAAATCGACGAGCGGCCGCCGCGCGACGGCGTTCTCATGGACGGCGAAGTAGCCCAGCAGCGCCGCTCCGACGAGCAGGAGCCCCCATTCCGCGCGCAACACCGCGTAGATCAGCAGCCCGACCCCCACCGTGACGGTCACCGCCCCCACGGCATCGAACCCCCGGCTCGACCGAGGCTCGCCACGTGCGGGCAGAACACGGCCTGCCACCACCAGCAGCACGCCGATCGGCACGTTGATGAAGAAGATCCACCGCCAGCCCGGCCCGTCGGCGAGCAGTCCGCCCGCGACCAGCCCCAGCGCGCTGCTCACCGCCGTGGCCGTCCCCCATACCGCCAGGGCGCGGCTGCGCGGCCGCCCCTCGGGGAAGATCAAAGTGATCATGGCCAGGGTCATCGGTGCGACCAGCGCGGCCGCCAGCCCCTGCACACCCCGAGCCCCGACCAGCACGCCGGCGCTCGGCGCCAGCCCGGCCACCAGCGACGCCCCGGTGAACAGCGCGATGCCGCCCATCAGGACCCGCCGGTGGCCGAACAGATCGCCCAGCCGCCCGCCGAGCAGCAGGAAACCGCCGAAGGGCACCATGTACGCGTTCACCACCCAGGACAGATCAGCAGCCGAGAAGGCCAGCTCGTCCTTGATCGCGGGTAACGCCACGTTCACCACCGTGCTGTCGACGGCGTCCAGCACTTGCGCCAGGCACAACGCGACCAGGGCCACCACATGCCCGCGCGTCCACACGAACTCCCGCGTCTCCATATCCCTCCTCAACAGAATGAACACTCGCTCATACAGTATGAGCGAGTGTTCATTCTGGCAAGGCGGGTAAACTCAGGAGCCATGTCACCGCGCGGCGTCACCATCCCCGAGGTACGGCAGCAGCTCTTCGACGCCGCCGAGCAGATCCTGCTGCGCGAGGGACCCGCCGGGCTGACCAGCCGGGCGATCACGCGGGAGGCCGGGGTCGCCGCCGGGCTGCTCCACAACCACTTCGGCGACCTGGACAGCTTCCTGGCCGCGCTCTTCGTCGACCGGGCGCGGGCGGCGACCCTACACCTCCGAGAGCTGCCCGACCAGGCCGGATCGGGGACCGTGGTGGACAATGTGATGACGACCATCGAGCCGCTGCTGGCCGGCCACCTGCTCGCGCTGGCCGGACTCGCCCTGGCCAGGCCGTCCCTGGTGAGCAGGCTGGGCGAGGCGCACGGCGAGGGGGCGCTGGAGCTGGACGCGAACGAACGCGTCATCGCCGACTACCTGGCGGCCGAGCAACGACTCGGCCGCGTCCCCGCCGGCACCGACACCGCCTCGATCGCCCTCGCCCTGGTCGGGGCCGCGCACCAACTCCTCCTGACGCGCGGCCCGCACGCGCCGGACCTGCGCGAGCGCATACGCCGCGTCGCGGAGGCGCTCCTCACCCGCTGACGCCGGGCGGCCCGGCACGCTCGCTAGTGGAGCCGATCGAGCATCTTCCGCATCTGTTCGACTTCGGCCTGCTGGCCGGTCTCGATCGCGTCGGCGAGCCGCTTCGCCTCCTGGTTCTTCCCGTGTTCGCGTTCGGTGCGGGCCATGGTGATCGCGCCGTTGTGGTGAGCGATCATCATCTGGAGGAATTCCTGGTCGAAGGCGGCGCCCTTGGCGTCTTCGAGCTTCTTCATGTCCGCCGCGGACATCATGCCGGGCATTTCATGCCCCATCCCCTGGTCCATGCCGCCGGTCGGCAGCGGCTTGCCCCACTCGGCGAGCCAGCCCCGCATGGTCTGGATCTCCGGATCCTGAGCCGCCTTGATCTTCGCCGCCAGCTCCTTGACCTCCCTGTCCGACGCCCGCGTCTCGGCCAGGTCGGCCATCTCCACCGCCTGCTGATGGTGCGGAATCATCATCTGCGCGAACATCACATCCGCGTCATTGAATCCGGCTCCCGGCTGTGTGCTCGTCGGCGTGGCGGCCGCCGGCACGGCGTCGGGAAGGGCGGACGCACTCCGGCCCGCCGTCATGCTGCCGCAGGCGGCGAGGACCAGCGCTCCCGCCGCCAAGGAAACGCCCGCTGGTTTGGTGATCATGCCTGCCGAACCCCCCGATCGCAGGACATCAACCTGTGGAAGGGCTCCTACCCCGCCCAGAGGGGCTCTCACCAGCGCGTTTCACCTCGGCGGCGAGCCTGGCCGGCTGCCCGGCCGCGGCCGGGCAGCCGGTACTCGACTCTAGAGCCGGTCGAGCATCTTCTTCATCTGCGCCACTTCGGTCTGCTGGGCGTTCTCGATCGTCTTGGCCAGTTCCTTCGCCTCAGGGTTGGAACCCTGTGACTGCTCGGTGCGGGCCATGGTGATCGCGCCGTTGTGGTGGGCGATCATCAGCTCGGCGAACTGCCTGTCGAAGGCGGCGCCCTTGGCGTCTTCCAGCTTCTTCATGTCCGCCTCGGACATCATGCCGGGCATGTCATGCCCCATCCCCTGGTCCATGCCGCCGGTCGGCAGCGGCTTGCCCCATTCGGCGAGCCAGCCCCGCATGGTCTGGATCTCCGGATCCTGGGCCGCCTTGATCTTCGCCGCCAGCTCCTTGACCTCCTTGTCCGACGCCCGCGTCTCGGCCAGGTCGGCCATCTCCACCGCCTGCTGATGGTGCGGGATCATCATCTGCGCGAACATCACATCCGCGTCGTTGAATCCGGCTCCCGACTGGGTGCTCGTCGGCGTGGCGGCCGGAGCACTGCTGGACATGGTGGACATGTCGGGCCCGCCCGTCGAGGCACTGTCCGTACCACCGCACGCGGTCAGCAGGATCAGTGCGGCACCTGAGGTGGCGACGACGGCGGAGAATTTCCCGATATTCATGTACATGGTGCTCTCTCTGAAGATTGACGTGCATGGCTGACACCTCCCGGACGACCCTGGGAATCGTCCACGGATGGATCGGCCTATGTACGCATCACTGAGAGCCCGGCGAGGGTGGGCGCCAAGCGGCGTGGCGGCGACCTGGCCACTCCGCTCACCCATGGCCTCCTGGCAGCCATCTCCCCTGGCCACGGCCGCGTTCTGGCCCAGATGGCGGCGATCAACAGCGCAACGATCAAGGGCAGCACGGCCAGGCACACATCGGTCGGATCCAGCCAGACCGAGGTCCCAGCGCCCAGCGAGGGCCCCCTGAACACGCCGACGGACGCGGCCTGCCCGATGGGCTCGGCCCCGACCTCCGACATCGCCTTCTCGGACGTCTCCGTGTGCGCCGGCGCGTACGAGCTGAGGGGCGAGGCGGTCTCACCGTGGTGCGAGGCCAGGTGCCCGAGCGTGTGCATGCCCCAGACACCCAGCACGAGCATCACCGGCAACAGCCATCGCGGACCGGAATGGGACACCCAGCGGGCCGGTCCGCCCATGCGCCCCTCCTCCCCCGCAGCCTGAGCGTACAGTCAACGCCGACTGGCTTCGACTATCGCCCATAGTACTGCGCTCCAGAACAGTGGAAGGCAAGCGCCGCGCACCCGGTCCGGGTCGACAGGGCACCGCTCCTCCCGTCGCCACCGCTGTTACGTCACACTTGACATATACCCCATGGGGGTATAAATCTTCTCGTGAACATACCCCCCGGCGGTATAGAGGAGCAACGACAGGCCCTCGCCACCTGACCGGGACTACAGACCGACCTGCAGAATGACTGGAGAGTGCACCATGTCCGCACCGTCCCCCCGGCGCTGGACCGCCCTGGCCCTGATCGCCATGGCCCAGTTCATCGTCATCATGGACACGTCGATCATCGGCGTGGCCCTCCCCCGCATCCAGGAAAGCCTCGGCTTCTCCCAGGAGAACCTGTCCTGGGTCTTCAACGCCTACGTCGTCGCCCTCGGCGGACTCCTGTTGCTCGGCGGCCGGCTGTCCGACCTGTTCGGCGCCCGCCGGCTCTTCGCCGCCGGCTGGTTGATCCTACTCGCCGGTTCCCTGGTCGCCGGCATCGCCCCCGAGGTGTGGGTCGAGCTGACCGGCCGCGCCGTCCAGGGAGTCGGCGCGGCGCTGATCGCCCCCTCCGCGCTCACCCTGCTCATGATGCTCTTCGGCCGCAACCCCAAGGAGCTCACCAAGGCCCTGGCCCTGTACGGCGCCGCGGCCCCCGCAGGCGGCACCGCGGGAGTGTTCCTCGGCGGCCTCATCACCGAATATCTGAGCTGGCCCTGGGTCTTCTACATCAACATCCCCATCGCGCTCGTCGCCCTGCTGGCCACCGGCCCGCTGATGCCCGCCGCCCAAGCCCAGCGCGGCTCCATCGACGTGACCGGCGCGCTCACCGTCACCGCCGGCCTCGGCGCCGCGGTCTACGCCATCGTCAGGGCACCCGAGATCGGCTGGGGTTCCGCGCAGACCTGGCTCGTGCTGGCCGGCGCCGTGGCCCTGCTGGCCGCGTTCGTCGCCATCCAGGCCCGTCGCCGCGAACCGCTCATGCGGCTGTCGATCTTCCGCACCCCGAACCTCGCCGCCGCCAACCTCACCCAGCTGCTGCTCGGCGGGGCGTGGATCCCGATGTGGTTCTTCCTCAACCTCTACCTGCAGCAGGTCCTCGGCTACAGCGCCTTCCCCAGCGGCGCCGCCCTGCTCCCGATGACCGTACTCATCATGATCGGCATGATCGTGCTCGCGCCGCGGATCATCAACCGGTTCGGCCCCAAGGCCACGACCATCACCGGCCTGGCCCTGCTCACCGCCGGCATGGGCTGGTTGTCGCTGATCAGCCCGAACGGCACCTTCGCCACCGACGTCCTGCCCGCCACCCTCGTCGCCGCCCTCGGCATGTCGCTGGCCTTCATCCCCTCACTCGGCACCGCCATCTCCTCCGCCCGCCCCGAGGAAGGCGGCCTCGCCTCCGGCATCGTCAACACCAGCTACCAGGTCGGCTCCGCGCTCGGCCTGGCCGCCATGACCGCCGTCGCCGCCGCCAACGGCGCCGGACAACTCGGCAACCTGCCCGCTCTGACCAGCGGCTTCTCCTCCGCCTTCATCGGCGCAGCGGCCATCGCCGCCGCGGGCGCCCTGCTCGCCGCACTGACGCTGCGCACCCGCACGGCCGTGCACGCCGAGCCCGCCACCACCCGCGGGTGACTCACCTCAGACAAAGGAGAGTGCCACCCAGCCCCGCGCCCGGCTCCCCAACTCTGGAGCCGGGCGCACCTTCTTTCCCCTGAACGGCATGCATATCGCCCTATGAGGCGCGATCAGCTAGGCCACATAGTATGTCCTCCCGTCGAGAGCAATCTCTGTGAACAGGCCAACCAGCCCTCCACCTTCTGTACTATTGCGCCCCAGGTTTGGAGATTTACGAGGAGGCTTCGTAGTGGCCGTGCCGACAAGGCTTGGGCAGACAGTAGCGGCGGCGGCTCTGGTCTCGGCCGTATTGGTCTCCAACCCCGCCGGTGCCGCCGCCGCACCCCCGTCGCCCGCCAAGGCCAGGGCCAAGCTGGTGAAGCTGAACGAGCAGGCGGACGACCTGGTCGAGCGGCACAACCAGGCCACGGAGACGTACAAGACGGCCAAGAAGAAGTACGACGCCCTCAACGCCGAAATCGGCCGCAAGGATGATCGCGTCGACACCCTGCGCAGGGACCTCGTCACGGCGGCGGTCGGCGATTACCAGACCGGCCCGTTCACCTGGCAGCGATTCGCCTTCCCGAGCGGCCCGGAGGCGACTCTGAGCAGCATGGCCTCTCTGAACCAGATCGCGCAGGACAGGGCCGAGAAGATACGCGCCTTCGAGGAGACCACCAAGTCGCTGCGCGACAGCCGTGCCCAGGCCGAACGCGTCCTGGCAGAGGCCGACTCGGCGCGCGACAAAGTACGCGACGAGAAGGAGAAGGTGGACAAGCTCGTCGCCGAGCAGACCAGGCTCCTGCGCCGGCTGGGCGCCTTCAAGACCGGCGACCCCAACAGCACGGGCATCCCGTACACCGGGCCGGCCTCCGGCAACGCCCGCCTGGCGCTTCAGTTCGCCTTCGCCCAGATCGGCAAGCCCTACCAGTACGGTGCCGTAGGGCCTGGCTCCTACGACTGCTCCAGCCTCACCCAGGCCGCCTGGCGTTCCGCGGGAGTCGAGATCCCGCGCACCACCTACACCCAATGGAGCTGGGGCGCCACCCGCCACGTCCCCCTCGACGCGTTGCAGCCCGGCGACCTGCTCTTCAGCAAGGGGCTGGGGCACATGGGCATGTACGCGGGTAACGGGAAGATGGTCCACGCGCCTCAGACGGGCGACGTCGTCAAGGTGGTCGACCTCGATGACTACTGGCGCAACCGCCTGCTCGGCGCCGTCCGCCCATAGGCCGCGTCCGGTCGTGACCTCAGCGCATCGCATAGTCGGCCAGGGAGGTTTCCAGCAGCCCGAAGACCTGGTGGGCCGACCGGGTCACGGTGGAGGCGATCTGGCGGTTGCTCCGCCCCTCCCTCGTGAGATCCATGATGTGCTCGAACAGGGTGCGGTGGGCGGCACCGAGCAGGGCGGCCGCCGCGCGGGCCGTGAGGTCGCCGGGAGCGGACGCGGTGTCGGCGGCAAGGACTTGGGCGAGGGCGTCTTCGCGCTGGTCGTGCAGGTCGCGTAGCCGGGCGGTAAGGGTGGGGCTGTCGCTGATCATCCGCGCGAAGCCCTGACTGGAGAAACCGATGACGGCGTCGTGCCGCTCCACCCCGGCCAGGAACTCGCGACGCAGGGCGGCCAGCGCTGACTCGCCCGCCGACCGGTCGGCGACGGTGCGGGCCAGGCCGGCGGCGAACGTCTCGTGATAGTCGAGGGCGAGGTCCTCCTTGCGGGGGAAGTAGTTGGTGACGGTCATCTTGGCCACCTGGGCGGCGGCCGCGATCTCGGCGATGGTCACCGTCTCGAAGCCGCGCTCGATGAACAGCCTGGTCGCGGCGCTGGAGATCGCCTGCCGAGTCTGCTGCTTCTTGAGCTCGCGAAGTCCCGTGGCCATGACACCACATCCTCTCATAGGCCGATCCTAAATCGATGCTTGACACATTTTTAGGTCAGTCCTAAATTTATGTCTCACCCAATAAACACGGGAGAGCATCCTTGAACATCCCCGCCGGTCCCGACGAGACCGCAGCGGTCATGGCGCAGCTGCGTGCGCTGGCAGCAGGGACACCGGAGCCGCCCGCGGACGCCGATCTCACTACGGCGCTCCCCCGCATGGAGGGGGCCGCCGGGCAGTGGGTGAACACCTCTGGACGTTCGGCGGCGGAGGCCGGCATCACGCTGTACATCCACGGCGGCGGCTTCACGCACACCGCACCTCAGATGGAACGACTCCTGGCCTGCCACCTGTCCAAGGCGACCGGTCGGCCGGTCTTCGTGGTGGACTACCGGCTCGCCCCTGCCCACCCCTACCCGGCGGCGCTCGACGACGTGACGGCCGTCTACAGAAGGCTGCTCGATCAGGGCGTACCGGAGTCCCGGATCGTCCTGTTCGGCGAGTCGGCAGGCGGCACCCTCGTCCTGTCGGCGCTCCTGGCACTCAAGGAGAGCGTGGGCCCGATGCCGGCCGCGGCGATCGCGGTGTCCCCCTTGACCGATCTGACCCTGTCCAGCCCGTCGCTGGACACCAACAGCGAACGAGACATGATCGATCGGGCGGTACTGAAGCGCGTCATCACCCCATACCTGGCAGGGGCGCGACCGGATCTGGCGCCTCAATCGCCCCTGTACGGCGATCTTCGTGACCTGCCGCCTCTTCTGCTGGCAGCCGGTTCCGCAGAGGTGCTGCTCGACGATGCCCGGCGCTTCGCGGCAGCCGCATCGGCAGCGGGGACAGAGGCCACCCTCGATGTCTACGAGGGCATGCCCCATGTCTTCCACCTGGCGATGTTGCCGGGCGTACCCCTTCCCACCACGACCACGTTCCTCCGCCGCCTGGCGGAGTGGACCGAAGAAAGGCAGAGATGAGCCCGCGGATCGCCCCAGGAGAGCCCCTTCGCCTGATGAGCGTGCACGCCCACCCTGACGATGAGTCGAGCAAGGGCGCGGCGACACTCGCCAAGTACGCCGCGGAAGGCGTGGACGTCCTGGTGGTCACCTGTACGGGCGGTGAGCGCGGCGACGTGCTCAACCCCGCGATGGACCGGCCCGGCGTACGGGAGAACCTCGCCGAGATCCGGCGGGCCGAGATGGCGGCGGCCAGGGAGATCCTGGGCGTCCGGCAGCACTTCCTGGGCTTCGTCGATTCGGGCCTGCCCCCGGAGGGCGTACCACTGCCGGACGGCTGCTTCGCGGTCCAGCCGCTGGAGAAGGCGGCCGGGCGGCTGGTGGCGTTGATCCGCGAATTCCGCCCGCACGTGGTCGTGACCTATGACGAGACCGGCGGGTACCCGCACCCCGACCACATCAAGACGCACCAGGTGACCACGGCGGCCTTCGACGCGGTCGGCGACGCCGGCCGCGACCCGGGAACGGGCGAACCTTGGCAGCCACTCAAGCTCTACTATCTGGGTGTCCTGTCGCGAGCCTGGTTCCAAGCCATGCACGATGCCCTGACAGGGCGCGGGATCGACTCGGGGATGGAGGCGGTGCTGGCAGAGCTCCCGGAGGGCGCCCCCGCCCTGGAGATCACTACCCGCATTGCCTGCGCGGAGTACTTCGAGACCAGGGACCGGGCGTTGCTCGCCCACGCCACGCAGATCGACCCCGCTGCCGGGTTCATGCTCCACGACCGTGACGTCGAGCGGGAGACATGGCCTGTCGAGGACTATCACCTCGCTCGGTCCCACGTCGACGGCACCCTTCCCGAAGACGACCTGTTCGCCGGCCTGCGCCCCAGCCGCCGGGGCCGATGAAATCTGGTCTTGGTCACAACGCCCTCAACTCGGGCGGCCCCGCGGCTGCCCTAATTGAGGGTTCGAGAATGCCCTTCCCCCGGCACATCCGTACTCTCCCGAAATGCCAGTCGATGCGGCGCGCACACCTCGTGTGCCCTGCCCGTCCCGCCGCTCAGCCGCTCGGCCAGCAGGTCCACCGCCGACTGCGCGATCAGCGCCTTGTCGGGCGCCACGGTCGACAGTGTGGGCGTGGCGAACCGGCCGTCCTGGATGTCGTCGAACCCCATCACCATCACCTCGCCCGGCACCGCGTACCCCCGCTTGAGCAGCGTCCGCAGGGCGCCCAGCGCGAGCGTGTCGTTGAAGCAGAAGACCGCGTCCGGCGCGCCGGCGTCGAGCAGGCGGCTCATGGCCTCGGCGCCGTCGGCGCGCCCCCAGCGGGCGACCGGCGCGACCAGTGACGGGTCGGCGGGGACGCCGGCCTCGGCGAGTGCCTGCTGGTAGCCCTTCAGCCGCAGGCGGCCCGTCGCGGCGGCGGCCGTGCGCTGCACGCCGATGGCGGCGATCCTGCGCCCGCCGCGCTCGGCCAGGTGCAGGGTGGCCGCCCGCGCGGCGGCCACGTTGTCGATGCCGACGTGATCGTACGGCGAGCGGCCCGTCCCGATGCGCTCCCCGAGCAGCACCATCGGCGTACGCTCGTCGCGCCCGGCCAGGTCCTTGCCCGTGAGCGCGAGCGGGCTGAACAGCAGCCCGTCGATGAGGTGGTCGCGGATCCCGGAGATCACCACGCGTTCCTTGGCCCGGTCGCCCTGGGTCTGGTCGATGAGCACGGTCCAGCCGCGCCGGTCGGCCGCCTCGATGACGTTCGTGGCCAGTTCGGCGAAGTAGGGATTGTCCAGGTCGGGCACCGCCAGCGCGACCACGCCGGAGCGGCCCGCGCGCAGGCTGCGCGCCGACAGGTTCGGCCGGTAGGAGAGCTCGGCTATCGCCGCCTCCACCCGGGCCCGGGTCTCGTCGCTGACATGGGGATAGTCGTTGACCACGTTGGACACGGTCTTGATCGACACCCCGGCCAGCTCGGCGACGTCCTTCAGCCTCGGCCGCACCATGTCCCCCTCGCCCCCTTCGCCGTCGGAACCCTACCTGGTTTACAACGATGTAACGAACTGGCGCCAGGCAATTTACAACGTTGGAACCAACGATGTAGAACGTCCGTAACCTCACGGGCAGGAGTGATCTGGTATGTCCCTCGACAACCTCTCCAGGCGGCGCGCACTGGGCCTGGGCCTCGGTGCGCTGGTCATCGGCGCCGCGGGCTGCGGCGGAGGCGGCGGCCCCAAGCAGGCGCAGGCGCCGGCCACCACGGCGGCGCCCACCGAATACACCGGCGCCTCGGTCTCGCTGAAGTTCTGGAACGGCTTCACCGGCGGCGACGGCCCGGTCATGAAGAAGCTGGTGGACCAGTTCAACGCCGAGCACCAGAACATCAAGGTGTCGATGAACGTCTACAAGTGGGAGGACTACTACGCGAAGGTCCCCGCGGCCGTCTCCGCTGGTCAAGGCCCTGACATCGGCATCATGCACGTCGACAGCGTCGCCACCAACGCGGCCCGTCAGGTGGTCCTGCCGCTCGACGACGTGGCCAACGCGCTCAGCCTCACCGAGGCGGACTTCTCCCCGCCGGTCTGGAAGGCCGGCGTCTACAAGGGCACGCGTTACTCGATCCCGCTCGACGTGCACCCGCTCGGCATGTTCTACAACAAGACGGTCATGAAGCAGGCCGGGCTCGACCCGGAGCAGCCGCCCAAGACCGGCGAGGAGTACATGGCGGCGCTGGAGACGCTGAAGAAGGCGGGCATCCAGGGGCACTGGGCCACGCCGTTCCCGTTCACCGGAAGCATGCAGTTCGGGACGCTGCTCTACCAGAACGGCGGCCGGCTCTTCGCCGACGACGCCGGCGTCTCG
Organism: Nonomuraea aurantiaca; assembly: GCF_020215705.1. Taxonomy (GTDB): domain Bacteria; phylum Actinomycetota; class Actinomycetes; order Streptosporangiales; family Streptosporangiaceae; genus Nonomuraea; species Nonomuraea aurantiaca. The sequence continues at coordinate 172,130 of NZ_JAIWNB010000005.1, forward strand.
CGCTTCGCCGAGGACCCCGGCGTGCAGGCCCTGACCTGGCTCGTCGAGCTCGTCAACAAGGGCTACAGCCCCAAGAACGTCGGCCAGGACGCCGACTTCATCGCCCTGCAGAACGGCAAGGCCGCGTTCAACTGGAACGGCATCTGGTCCATCAACACGCTCAAGGAGATCAAGAACCTGGAGTGGGGCGTCGCGCCGCTCCCGCAGATCGGGACGCAGCCGGCGGCGTGGGCGGGCTCGCACCAGTTCGTGGTGTTCAAGCAGCGGACGCTCGACCAGAACAAGCTGACCGCGGCCAAGGTGTTCATCAACTGGATCAGCGGCCACTCGCTGGAGTGGGCCAAGGGCGGCCAGGTGCCGGCCCGCAAGTCGATCCGCGACGGCGCGGAGTTCGCGGCGCTGAAGGAGCAGGCCACGATCGGCACCCAGATCGATTACCTGTACTTCCCGCCGTCGGTGGCGGGCATCGGGGACGCCTCCGCGGTCGTCGACCAGGCGATCAACGCGGCGATCCTGCTCAAGAAGAGCCCCAAGGACGCGCTCACGGAGGCCGCCGCCAAGGCCGACAAGATCCTTGAGGCCAACCGGAAGAAGTACGGCGCCTGATGGTCGCGATCTCGGCGGAAGAGACGCTGGAGCGGGAGGTGCGCGTTCCCCGATCGGGCAAGGCGACGCCGTACCTGTTCCTGGCGCCGTACCTGATCCTGTTCTCCGTGTTCGTGCTGGCCCCGGCCCTGTTCGGGATCTGGGTGAGCCTGCACGACTGGGACTACCTGCTCGAAGGCAAGCCGTTCGTCGGCCTGGACAACTACACGGCGCTGTTCGACGGCCAGTCCCCCGTCTCCGGCGACTTCTGGATGTCGATGCGGGCGACCGGGATCTTCACCGTGTTCAGCGTGCCGTTCCTGGTCGTGCTGCCCCTCGGGGTGGCGTTGCTGCTCAACCGGCCCTTCCGGGGCAGGACGCTGTTCCGAGGGCTGTTCTTCGCGCCGTTCGTGCTGGGCGTGGCGGTGGTGTGCCTGATGTGGCGGCTGCTGCTCGACCCGAACCTCGGTCTGGTCGACTGGATACTCGGCACGCCGATCCCCTGGACCACCGCGACGCCGTGGGCCTGGATCGCGCTGGTCGGGGTGACGGTCTGGTGGACGCTCGGGTTCAACGCGGTGATCTACCTGGCCGGGATGCAGGACATCCCGCGCGAGCTGTACGACGCGGCGAAGGTGGACGGCGCGGGGCGGTGGGGCGAGTTCGTCCACGTCACGCTGCCGGGGCTGCGGCCCGTCGCGCTGTTCGTGGTGACGACGACGATCCTGGCCTCGGCGAACATGTTCGGGCAGTCGTACCTGCTGACCCAGGGGGCGCCGGGCGGGGAGACGCGGACCGCGATCATGTACATGCTCCAGCAGGGGCTCAGGGAGTACAAGATGGGCAGCGCCTCGGCCATGAGCTACCTGCTCACGCTGCTGCTGATCCTGGTCAGCGTGGCCAACTTCCGGCTGCTCAGGACCCGGCCATGAAGCGCTACACGGGCCTGCTGGCCCTCGCCGTGCTGTTCGTGGGGCCGCTGGTGTGGGCCTTGGGCGTGTCGTTCAAGACGCAGACCGAGGCCACCCGGGTGCCGCCCACGCTACTGCCGACCGAGCCGACGACGTCCGCGTACGGGACGGTCTTCCAGGGCACCACGGACACGCCGGTGCTGCGCTGGTTCGCCAACAGTCTCGTCGCCGCCACAGGGCACATGCTGCTGGCGCTCGTGGTGTCGTCGCTGGCCGCGTACGCGCTGGCCAGGCTGGAGTTCCCCGGCAAGAAGCCGATGTTCGGGGTGATCGTCGGCACGCTGCTGGTGCCGGGGTTCGTCTTCCTCATCCCGCAGTTCCTGATCGTCGACCAGCTCGGCTGGCTGGACAGCCTGACGGCGCTCATCGTGCCGGGGGCGGCGGGCGCGTTCGGGGTGTTCTTCCTGCGGCAGTTCTTCCTCGGGCTGCCGCGTGAGCTGGACGAGGCCGCGCTGATGGAGGGCGCCAACCACTGGCACATCTTCTGGCGGATCACGCTGCCGCTGTCGCGGCCCGCGCTGGCCACACTGGCCGTGCTGAGCTTCCTGTCCAACTGGAACGACTTCATCTGGCCGATCTACGTGATCTTCAGTCCCGAGTACTTCACGCTGCCGCCGGGGCTGTCGATCCTGCAGGGCGCGTACACGATCCACTATCCGGTGATCATGGCGGGCGCGGTGCTGGCCGGCATCCCCGTCCTGATCCTCTTCAGTCTGACCCAGCGGTACGTCATCGAAGGCATCTCTCGTAGTGGCCTGAAGGGCTGACACATGCACTTGGCTGTCATCGCCACGCTGATCCTCTCCCTCTTCACCAATCCGGTGTCCGACTCCTTCTCCGACACCTTCGCCGACCCGTCGGTGATCCGCGGGCAGGACGGCTACTGGTACTCCTACGGCACCTCGGACCCGCTGCGCGAGGGCGAGAAGGTCCTGCACCGGCTGCCGATCTCCCGCTCCAGCGACCTGGTCCACTGGACCTACGTGGGCGACGCGTTCGGGCCGGACAACCTGCCGTCGTACGCGGCGCCCGGCAGTCTGTTCTGGGCACCGGACATCCGTTACCTCGACGGCCGGTACGTCATGTACTTCACCGTCACTGACACCGCCGCCACGCCCGCCAACTGGGACTATTCGATCGGCGCCGCCACGGCGCCCACGCCGACCGGGCCGTGGACGCACATCGACGCCCCGGTCGTCGCCCCGCGTCCCTCGGGCAGCTCCTACTGGAACACGATCGACCCCGCGCAGTTCACCGACGTGGACGGGCGCAAGTACCTGTACTTCGGCGGGTTCTTCGGCGGCCTGTGGGTGACCGAGCTGTCCGCCGACGGGCTGCACGCCACCGGGCAGCCGCGGCAGGTCGCGATCGACAACAAGTTCGAGGGCGCGTACGTGGTGCGCCATGACGGCTACTACTACCTGCTCGGCTCCTCGGCGAACTGCTGCGCCGGGCCGACCACCGGCTACTCGGTGCTGGCCGGGCGCTCGACCAGCCCGCGCGGGCCGTTCGTCGACCGCGAGGGCGTGCCGCTGCTGGCCTCGCGCGCCGGTGGCACCCCCGTCCTGGACCAGAACGGCAACCGCTTCATCGGCACCGGCCACCACGCCCAGCTCACCGACCTTTCCGGTCAGGACTGGATGCTCTACCACGCCATCGATCGAAGCGACCCGTTCCTGGACGAGCCGTACGGGATCAACGAGCGGCCCATGCTGCTGGACCGGCTGGACTGGATCGAGGGCTGGCCGGCCGTGCGTGCGGGGGCCGGGCCCTCCGAGCAGTCACGGGAGAGGCCGGTGACCCGCGGGTTCGTGGACGAGCGGTTCGCGGGCGATCTGTCGGGCTGGCGGAACACGGCCGGCTGGACCGTACAGGAGGGACATGTCCGCGGACAGGGCATCCTCATCAGCCGCAAGTCGCTCGGCGGGGACGTCCGCGTCGAGACCGACCTCAAGACGGACAAGTCCGCCGGGATTCGCATCGGCGGCACGACCGCGGTCGTCTCGCGCGACGGGCTGACGCTCACCTCGGGCGGCGCGTCCCGTACGGTGGCGCTGCCCGGAGGGGCCGCGACCTGGCACAACCTGGCCGTCACCGTCAAGGGACGGACGATCACCGCCGAGGTGACCGAGGCCCGGCTCCGTGACCCGCGAGCGAGCGTCACCGTCACGGGCCGCGCAAACGGCCCGATCGGGCTGATCGCCGACGGGGGCGCCGACTTCGACAACGTCTCCGCCGCCCCGCTGTTCAAGGCCGTCACCAAGGCGGCGCCGACGCCGCGTACGGGCAGGCTGCTGGCCGCCGACGAGTTCACCGCGCCGCTCGACCCCCGCTGGACCTGGGTGCGGCAGGACACCGCGGCCAAGATCGAGGAGGGCGTGCTGCGCTGGCCCGTCCAGGGCGCCGACCTGGTTGGGGCCGACAACAAGGCGTCGGTGCTGCTGCGCGACGCTCCAGAGGGCGACTACGTCGTGGAGACCAAGGTCACGCTCGACCTGGGCGAGGACGCCGTACGCAACTACCAGCAGGCCGGGCTGGTCGCCTACGCCTCCGACGACGACTTCGCCCGCCTGTCCCAGGTCGCCATCTGGAACACCCGCCAGGTCGAGTACGGCCGCGAGCTGACCTTCGCCGGCCGCCTGTCCTACGGCGGCAACATCGTCGGCCCGCCCGCCAGGACCACCTGGCTGCGGCTGGCGCACCACGTCGACCCGGCCAACGGCGAGCACGAGTTCCGCGCCGGATCCAGCCGCGACGGCAAGACCTGGACCTGGGGCGGCGTGTGGACCTTCCCCAAGGACACGGCCGTGCGCGTCGGCCTGGTCGCCCACGGAGGGGCCCAGCCGGCCGTCAACGCCGACTTCGACTATGTACGCGTCTACCGAGGAGCCTGACCTGTGCCGCAAGCACATCTGACCCTTGACCCCTCCTTCCGCGTCGCCCCCGTCGACCGGCGCCTGTTCGGCTCGTTCGTCGAGCACATGGGCCGGTGTGTCTACACCGGCATCTACGAACCGGGCCACCCTGCGGCGGACGACAACGGCTTCCGCACCGACGTGCTGGAGCTGACCCGCGAGATGGGCGTGAGCGTGGTCCGCTACCCCGGAGGCAACTTCGTCTCCGGCTACCGCTGGGAGGACGGCGTCGGCCCCGACCGGCCCACCCGGCTGGACCTGGCCTGGCGGCAGATCGAGACGAACGCGTTCGGGCTCAACGAGTTCATGACCTGGACCCGGGCCGCCGGGGTGGAGCCGATGATGGCCGTCAACCTCGGTACCCGGGGTATCCAGGAGGCCTGTGACCTGCTCGAATACGCCAACCACCCCTCGGGTACGCAGTGGTCGGACCTGCGGGTCAAACACGGAGTGACCGACCCGTACGGGGTCAAGCTCTGGTGTCTCGGCAACGAGATGGACGGGCCCTGGCAGATCGGCCACAAGACCGCGCACGAGTACGGACGGCTCGCGAACGAGACCGCCAAGGCCATGCGGCTCGTCGACCCCGATATCGAACTGGTGCTGTGCGGCAGCTCCAACAGCGGGATGCCGACGTTCGGCGCGTGGGAGGCCACCGTGCTCGAACACGCCTACGACGCGGTCGACTACCTCTCGCTGCACAACTACTACGAGGAGAACGGCGACCTGCCCGGCTTCCTCTGCAGCGCCGTGGACATGGACCGCTACATCTCGGCCATCGTGGCCACGGCCGACCACATCGGGGCGAAGCTCCGGCGCAAGAAGAAGATCAACCTGTCCTTCGACGAGTGGAACGTCTGGAACCAGAGCCGGTTCACTGGGCGCGAGCGCTCGCCGTTCCAGGAGGCGCCGGAGCTGATCGAGGACACCTTCACCGCCGCCGACGCCGTGGTGGTGGGGGACTTCCTGATCACACTGCTGCGGCACGCCGACCGGGTGAGCATCGCCTGCCAGGCGCAACTCGCCAACATCATCGCGCCGATCAGGACCGAGCCCGGCGGCCCGGCCTGGCGTCAGACGATCTTCCACCCGTTCGCTCTGACGGCCCGGCACGCGCGCGGCATGGTGCTGCGGGTGGAGCCGTCCGGGCCGTTCCTGGAGACCGGACGGTACGGCGAGGCGCCCGCGCTGTCGGCGGTGGCCACCGTCGACGGGTCCCAGGTGGCGCTGTTCGCCGTCAACCGGTCGCCCGACCAGGACCTCGACCTCACCGCCCGGCTCCCTGCGGCGGTCAGGCCGGTGTCGGCCTCGGTGATCGCCGCCGGGGACGACCCGCACCGGGTGGAGGCCCTACCGCAGCCGCTGGCCGTACAGGCTGACGGTGACCGGCTGACGGCGCGGCTGCCCGCAGCCTCGTGGACGATGATTCTCGCCGAGTGCGGCGATGATTTGTAGACCGGAGGCATGACCGGGCTCCGCGAACGCAAGAAGCGCTCTGTCGAGGCCACGGTCCAGCTCGCGCTGGACCGTGGCCTCGACGACGGCCGGGTCGAGGACATAGGGGACGCCTTGCGCGAGTGGCCGCCCAGAACTGAAAAAGGGTGCCACTCTTTCGAGTGACACCCTGCTCGACCAGAAAAACCTGGTCGGGACGACAGGATTTGAACCTGCGACCCCTTGACCCCCAGTCAAGTGCGCTACCAAGCTGCGCTACGTCCCGGTTGTGTCGATCACCCCCTGCGGGGCGAGACGTCATAACCTTAGCGCACATCAGAACCGCACGCGTACTCAGCAGGAGGGGCTCGTGGGGCGCAGGCCGACCGTCGATCGGGGTGAGCTGGCCAGGCTCGTCGCCGAGGGGATGAGCGTGCAGGAGTTGGCCGCGCACTTCGGGGTGAGTGAGTCCGGGGTGTTGCAGGCCAAGCGGGCCGCGGGCCTGGCCAAGCCGATGCTCGATCACAGCCGGGCCGTACCGTGGAAGCTGGAGCGGAGGCACGGGCAGTCCGGGCCCGCCACGAACCTGCGGAACCTGTCTGCCGCCGCGCAGGGGAAGCCGCCGGCGGCCGAGCGGTTGAACACCGCGTTGCGGTGGGCGCAGCGGCTTGTCGACGCCGGGCTCGATGTCGACTACGACAGCGTGAGCGGGTTCAGGGAGGTCGCCGCCGCCCCTGGTGTCTCACACGTCGCGGCAGTGCTGGAAGCGGCCAGGAAAGCGCTGGAAGGCCGCTGACACCGGCGTTTCGGGCGCTCGTACGAGGGCAGTCGCTGGTCTCGACAATAGAGACCGGAGGCGAACATCATGTCCACCTTGATCTGGGTGGTCGTCGTCGTGGTCGCGGTGGTGGCCCTCGCCGCAGTCGGCTACCTGGTGTTGCAGCAGCAGCGCCGCAGCCGCCTCCGCGCACGTTTCGGCCCCGAGTACGAACGCCTGATGGCTGAGCACGACAACAGGCGCGACGCGGAGCAGGAGTTGCTCGCCCGTGAGCAGCGCCACTCCGAGCTGGACATCCGGCCCCTGCCGGAGGAGTCACGTGACAGCTACGCCACCCGGTGGACCGAGGTGCAGGAGCGCTTCGTCGATGCCCCCGGGTTCGCGGTATCCGAGGCCGACCAGCTGGTTGCGGCCGTCATGGCGGAGCGAGGCTACCCCACGGAGAACTTCGAGCAGCGGGTGTCCGATCTGTCCGTCGGGCATGCGGCCACCCTGGACCACTACCGGGCGGCCCACGAGATCAGCGGGCGCGCCGCCAGGAAGGAGGCCTCCACCGAGGACCTCCGTCAGGCGATGGTGCACTACCGCGCGCTCTTCGAAGAACTCCTACAAGAGACCACGCGAGGACGGTGACCGATATGACGAGCGACGAGCTGAAAGTGCCGTCGCAACGGGCGGACCAGGTCGACGACGACGAGCGAGCCGACGACCTCCGCAGGAACGACGTCCACGACGGCCGCGTGCACGACGACGCCTCCGAGGACGACGGCTCCCCCCGGGACGACTTCCGCGCGAACGACACCCCCACCGCCGACCTGAGCAGGGATCGTGACGAGCAGTCGCGGGCGACCGTCGGCGAAGAGAACGACGAGAGCGAAGAGAACGACGAGGGGAACGGCACCCGCCACCACGAGCCGTACGCCCCGGTGGGTGGCGACATGCTGGCGGAGCCCGAGCCCGGGTACGGCGGCGGCACCGACGACGTGGCCGGCGAGCCCGTGGTGGTGGAGACCGCACCGGCCCACGCGGCCCCTCAGTCCGTCGTCCTGTTCGACCAGGACCCGGCCGAGGTTCAGGCCCGCTGGCGCGAGCTGCAGACCTCGTTCGTGGACGACCCCGGCGACGCCGTCCAGCGGGCCGAGGGACTGGTCGAAGAGGTCGTCGAGACGCTGACCAGCAGTCTTACGGCTCGTACCGGCGAGCTGCGCGAACGCTGGAAGGGCGCGGGCGACACCGAGCAGCTGCGGCTGGCCCTGCGCGACTACCGGGTCGTGCTGGAGCGGCTGCTCACCCTCTCAGGCCACGAAACAGGTCGCGAAACCGGGCCCGCAACAGGCTATGAGACAAGCCACGCAACCGATACGGCCTACGGAACGAGGTAACGGGACATGCTGGCGATAGTCGCGGCGATTATTTTCGGCCTGGGCTTCCTGCTCGACCTGCTGAACGTGCGCATCGGGTCAGGGATCTCCGGTACGACGTTCATACTGCTCGGCCTCACGCTGCTCGCGCTGCACCAGGCGGGCATAGGCACGGCCAGCGTCAAGAGCTACGGCGGCTGGCGAGGCCGTACCCGCCGATAGCCCACGCCGATAGCAGACAGAGCACGACAGCGCGCGGCGCACTCGATCACGAGGCGTCGCGCGCGCACGTCGGTCCAGGTTTGGCGGGCGGCCGGGCAACGCCGGGAATCACCTCAGGTCTTGCTGGGGAAGCGCATGGTGACCGTGCTGCCCTCGCCGCCCACCCGCAAGGACAGGTCGGAGGAGAGCAGGCGGGCCACCCAGAGGCCCATCCCGCCGACCGAGCCGGGCATCGGGCCGGGCTTCCAGGTGCCTTCGTCGTGTACCTCGACCACCAGCTCGCCGTCGTGGACCCAGGTGCGGAGCTGCGCGTCGACCGTGCCGTGGGTGACGGCGTTGGTGGCCACCTCGTTGACGGCGATGACGAAATCGCCCACCGCCTCCTCCGTCATGCCCACCTCGCGGGCCTCGGACGCGGCGAACTGGCGGACCTGCGGGAGGTCCGGCAACCGGAAGCTCAGCTTTTTCACCGGCGCGCCCGGTGGCGGGCTGATGGAGCCCGCCTGAGGATCGACATCCTCGTTCACCCGGTAACCGCCTTCATCAGCTGACTAGCTCACTACGTAGCTGGTCCAGCACTCTACGGAGGATTCGCGATACATGCATCTGAGAGATACCGAACTCGGCCGCTATTTCGGCTTGTGTCATGTTCCCAAAGAAGCGGAGCAGCAGGATGTGCTTCTCACGCGACGGCAGCGCGTCGATCAGCGGCTTGACGGCCTGCCGGTCGACCATCTGGCTCAGCGTATCGTCGTCCTCCGGGATCACGTCGCCGAGCGAGGCCGCGTCGTCCTCGGTTCCGAGCGGCGCGTCGAGCGACAGCGTGCTGTAGGCGGCCGAGGCGTCGAGCGTGAGCAGGACGTCCTCCTCGCTGATGTTCATCTTCGCGGCCAGTTCGGCCACGGTCGGGGATCGTCCCAGGTCCTGGCTGAGGTCGGCGACGAGCCGGTTCAGCTCGGAGCGGCGCTCCTGGTAGAGACGCGGCACCCGGATGGCCCAGGTACGGTCGCGGAAGTGGCGCTTGACCTCGCCGGTCATCGTGACGACGGCGTAGCCCCTGAAGGCGTGGCCGAGAGTGGGGTCGAAGCCGTTGACGGCCTTCATCAGGCCGACGTAGGCGGCCTGCAGAAGATCCTCCAGGGGCTCGCCGCGGTAGCGGTAGCGTCTGGCGATCTCCATGGCGAGCGAGCGGTGCATCTCGACGATGCGCTCCCGCAGGCGTTCGCGGTGACTGTCGGTAGTGGCGTCGCTGACCATTTCGGCCAGCAGCTCTTCGGCGGTCAACTCCTCGAGGACATATTCCCGCACAGCCATGGCTGCTCCTCATATGGGTCGCAGGGCCGCCTCCACCTGCAGAAAAAGCCCATGCAGAGGCTTGCCTCGCTCTACATCCGAGACGGAAGCCCTCTGCTGGACCTCGGATCCAGTGTCCCCCCTCGCCGCAGAAGTATTCCTCCTTCGTGCGGTGACAGTAGGGTTGCCCCGTGACAATGCCGGAGAACGGCGAAGGGGCGGCGACGGCCCTGAGCCTTACGTCGTCGACCGTGGACGAGATCACGGTGATCAAGGTCGATGGCGTGCTCGACGCCACGACGCGCGAGCAGTTCGCCGACTACCTCTCTCTGGCGGGCTCCGAGCTGATCCTGGACCTGGCCGGGGTGACGTTCATGGACTCGCGCGCGCTCGGCCTGATCGTCCACCATTGGCAGACCAGCCTGGCATCAGGTGCCAGGTTTGCCCTGGTCGGCGTGGAATATTCAAAGTCAAAGGTGATGTGGATCACCGGGCTCGCGCAGCGGCTGCCGCTGTACGACACGCTCGACGACGCCTTGGCCGCCATTGGCTGAGCACACTCGCACATTCCCCTAGCGGCGCGACTTTTTCTGGTGCTCGTCGACCAGGAGCCTGGCCAGGTCCGCCACCTTGACCTGGTGGTGCTGTGAGATCCGGCGCAGTTCCTCGAAGGCCGCCTCCGCCGAGCACCCGCTGGTCTTCATGATGATGCCCTTGGCCTGGTCGATCACCGAGCGTCCGGCCAGGGCCTCCTGGAGCTGGGCGGCGTCGGTACGCGCTTCCTCGAAGTCCCACAGGTTGGCCATGGCCACGCCCACCTGCTCGGTCAGCATGTCGGCCAGCGCCTGGGCGGCCTGCGGGGAGAAGGCGGCCGGCCGTACCGAATAGAGGCCGATGACCAGCAGGACAGGGTCGATCCGGATCGGCACGGCGAGCACCGAGCGCACGCCCCAGCGGGCGGCGAGCGGCGCGTAGCGCGGCCAGCGCGAGTCGCTGAGCACGTCCGTCACGACCACCCGGCCACCGGTGAGCCTGGCGTCGGTCGACGGGCCCTCGCCGAGGTCGCGTTCGCCCTCGACCAGCATGATGAGCTCGCTGTGCGAGCCCGACACCAGCACCCGCTGGTCACGCCAGTGCTCGGCCGAACCGCCCGAGCAACCGGGGACTCCGTCGGCCAGCGCGGTCGTCAGGCCGCGCAGCACGCTTTCCGTTGAGTTGTCCTCGCCCAGCCGCCCGAGAGTCGCCAGGTCACGGGCAAGTCCGGGGGTGATCATCGCCGTTGATTTCATCTGAATGGTGGCGCGGAGACCCGGTCCTTCGGGCCGGGAGGAAGCGCCACCTCCTTTCAAAAGCAGTATGGAAAGCCTCGGTAACGCTGCTGTGGCAGGAGGGGTGCCGTGCGCGCGCGCTGCGAGCTGGGCTGTTGCCGACCAGCCCCACGCTACCGGCCTCCCTTCAGCCAGACGGGACCGTGAGAGCGAACTCGGCCAGTGGTAGTTGAGAGCAAGAAGGCCCTACCCCTTATGGCTAGCATTATCCAGCGTGGCGTAGCGTCAGAGAATGACCATGCCCGGCCTCGAACACGCTCTGGACGCTCTGTCCGGACGTGTTTCCTCCCTGCGCGAGGCGCGGGCGGCCTACCCCTCCGACCTCGCGCCGACTCTAGACGCTGCACTCGCGGAGCTCGACACCGCCGCTGAGCTGCTCGCCGAGGCGCGTGAAGCGCTGCGTAACGCGCCCAAGCGGCAAGGGGGCAAGAAGGACGGGGCGCAGCGGGAGCTGAAGCTGCTGCGCCAGGTCTACCGTGCCTTCCCCGTGCCGGTGATCGTGCTGGACGGCGGCGGCGTGGTGCGGCGGATCAACCCCGAGACCTCGCGGATGCTGGGCAGCCCCGACGGCTACCTGGTCGGCCGGTCGTTCCCGCTGCTGGTGGACGTGTCGCGGCGGGCGGCGTTCCGCTCGCACCTGATGTCGGTGCTGCAGACCGGCCAGCCGGCGGCGTTCGAGTCGCGGCTGGCGCACCAGGGCCGTACCCACACCGTCCAGGTGGCCCTGACCCGGCTGACGATGCCCGGCGAGCCGCAGCAGATGGTGGCGGCCGTGGCGCTGCCCACCGAGGTGCAGCTGCCCGAGCCGGGCGCGCGGCGGCCCGAGCAGTCGGACGGCGCGCTCCTGCTGGCGGCGGCCAAGCGCCAGGACCTGCTGGCCACGATGACCACGCTGCTGCTGGACGAGGAGGCGCTGCGGCAGCCCGTGGCGCTGCCCAGGGCGACGCGGCTGCTGGCGGCCGGCTGGGCCGACTGGGTGATCGCGGACGTGGTGCGCGACGGGCTGGCCCGCCGCGCGGCCGTGGTGGCGCCCAAGGACCACCCGCTGGGCGACCTGGTACGCCAGATCGAGTCCGCCCCGCCGGCCGCGAGCCACGTGGTGACCCAGGTGCTGGAGCGCGGCTCCGGCGTGGTGCACGAGATGGTCGACGACGAGACGCTACTGGGCTTCTGCGCCGACGGGCCGCTGCTGACGGCGATGGGCGCCGGCTCGATGCTGTGCGTGCCCATCGGCCCGGCCGACGGCGTGCTCACGCTGGTCAGGTCGCACGACCGGCCACCGTTCACGCTGGCCGACCTGGGGGTCATGCAGGAGGTCGGGCACCAGCTGGGGCTGGCGATGCGCGCGCAGAGCAGCTTCCAGAGCCGTTCGCGGGCCGCCGACGCGCTGTCGGCCACCGTCGCGCCGCGCAACCTGCCGGACGTTCCCGGGTACGAGGCCGCCGCGATCTACAATCCCGGCGCGTCGGTCGGCGCCGAGTTCTACGACGTCTTCCCCGTCGCCGACGGCTGGGCGTTCGCCCTCGGCGGCGCCGCGGGCAAGGGCGAGGAGGCCGCGTCGGTCAGCGCGATGGTCAGGGGCGGGGTCCGGGTGCTGAGCGTCTGGGAGTCCGATCCCGACGTGGTGCTGCGCAAGGTGAACGAGGCCCTGGTGACGCAGGGCACCGGCATGTTCGTGATGGTCGTGGCCGGGTTCGTACGGGGCCGCAAGATCCGCCTGTCGTCCGCGGGGCATCATCCGGCCGCACTGCTGCTGCCCGACGGGAGCGTCCGCTTCGCCTCGGGTGGCGGCGTGCCGCTGGGCATCTCCCCGGAGGCGGAGACCGAGACCGAGGAGCTCACCGTCGCGGTGGGCGAGACGCTGCTGCTCTACTCCGAGGGGCTGATCTCCTCCAGGAACGAGGTCGGCGAGCCGTACGGCGAGGAGCGGCTGGCCGACGTTCTGGGCAGATGTGCCGGTCAGGCGCCTACGACCATCGTGAAGGCGGTCGAGGCGGACCGGCACGCGTTCTCCGGCGGGCAGGTGTGGGACGAGATCGTGGTGCTGGCTCTGCGCGGCGTCTGATCTGCGTCTGATCTGCGGGGGTTTGCGGTTGAGCCATCTTTGGGTAAGGTCTGGGGAAGAACGACGTGCCTAAGACGCAGGCACACCTTGATAGCTGTTTTCACGCTGAGGTGTGCCATGAATATCGCGATCGTCGCTTCCGCTACCGGCAACAAGCGCCACCACATTCTCTCCGTAGCGCGTGAACTGGGCCGCGAGCACCACGTCACCATCTACTCCCGTCGTGACAGTGCCGAGGGCAAGGCCAGGACGCGGGTGGCACCGGGAGTGATGATGGAGCACATCGAGGTCGGCCCGGCCCGCGATCTCTCCCCCGCCGACGTCATGCCGTACCTCAAGGACGTCGGCCAGTATCTGAGCCGGCGCTGGAGCCAGGAACGTCCGGACGTGATCCACGCCCACTCCTGGACCGGTGGCCTCGCGGCCGTCACGGGCGCCAACGGCCTGGGGGTGCCGGTCACCCAGACCTTCCACACCGTCGACGCGGCCCACGTGAAGCTGGAGCGGGCGCTCGGCCGCAACGCCAGAGCGGTCATCGCCGGCTCCGGTGACGAGGAGTCGGCGCTGATCCGGCTCGGGGTTCCGCGCAACAACATCGCCATCGTGCCGTACGGCGTGGACACCGAGCGCTTCCACCGCCAGGGCCCGGTCGCGACGCGCGGCAGCCGCAAGCGCCTGCTGCACCTGGGCCCGCTCACCCCCGAACGCGGCGCCCCCACGATCATCCGCGCGCTGCAGGGCCTCCAGGACGTCGAGCTGGTGCTCGCGGGCGGGCCCGAGCCGGAACTGCTCGACGGCGACCGGGAGGTACGCCGCCTGCGCGCCCTGGCCCAGCAGCTCGGCGTGGCCGACCGGGTGACTCTGCTCGGGCAGGTCAAGCGGACCGCGGTGCCCAAGCTCATGCGCAGCGCCGACGCCGTGGTGTCGGTGCCGCGCGAGGCCACGACGGGGATCGTCGCGCTGGAGGCCATGGCCTGCGGCGTACCCGTGATCGCCTCGGCCGTGGGCGCGCACCTCGACTCGATCATCGACGGCGTCACCGGCCTGCTGGTGCCGCCGGACCGCCCCGCGCGGACCGCGCGCCTGGCCCGCGAGCTGCTGACGGACCCGACGCTGCGCACCGCGCTCGGCTACGCGGGCGCCGACCGCGCCCGTTCGCGTTACTCGTGGGAGCGGGTCAGCCAGGAACTGGTGCGGGTGTACGAACTCGCTTGCGCCTAAAATTCCCTTCATGCTGATTCACCCTTGGGACGCGGGCACCGACGAGCAGTCCCTGGCGTACGTGAAGGACAACCAGTTCGGGCACCTGATAGCCGCGGGCCGCGGCCGTGAGGTGCCCGTCGTGGTGCCGACGCAGTTCCTGCTCGTGGACGAGCGGACGATCGTGCTCCATCTGGCCCGGCCGAATCCGATCTGGGCGGCGATCGACGAGAACCCCAAGGTGGTCATGTCGGTGGCGGGTCCCTGGGCCTACATCCCCGGCCGGTGGCGGGCCGAGCCCGGCACCGAGCCGGAGTTCGGTGTGCCGACCACGTTCTACTCCTCCGTCCAGCTCGTCTGCCGGGCCGAGATCGTCAAGGAGGCCGAGGGCAAGCTGGAGATCCTGCGCGAGCAGCTCGCCGACCTCGAACCCGGGCAGGGTGATCCGGCCCGGATGCCGCGGCTGATGGCGGGCATCCAGGGGGTCCGGCTGGCGATCGAGGAGATCCGCGGCAAGTTCAAGTACGACGGGCACAAGGACCACGCTCACCGGCAGCGGGTCGCCAAGGGGCTGACCGAGCGCGGTGGGCCCGGCGACGCCTCCGCCCTCAGCCATCTGTAAGACGCGTCGGCCTTCAGACCCCCGTGACCGCCAGGAGGCGGGCCGCCTTGAGGCCCAGGTGGACGGTCAGCCGGTCGTCGCCCTCCGACAGATCCCGGTGCAGCGTCCGCTCGGCCTTGCCCAGCCGGTAGTAGAGCGTCTGGCGGTGGATGCCCAGCTCGGCGGCCGTCTTCTGGGCGTGGCCCCCGTGGTCCAGATAGACCTCCACGGTGTGCGCCAGCTCGGCGTCCAGCGCCGCCGTCTCGGCCGCCAGCTCGCGCAGGTCGCTCTGGCCGAGCCGGGCCAGCAGCCGGTGCACGCCCAGGTCCTCCCACCGGGCGACGGGCGCGAAGCGGGGGAAGTGCTCGGCGACGCGCAGCGCCTGCCGCGCCTCGCGCCAGCTCTGCCAGGCGTCCGCCGGATCCGCCCGGGGGGCGCCGGTGCCGGCCGCCGTGCCGTACGCGCTCTGCAGGGTCTGGGCGACCTCGGCGGCCAGGTGCGCGGGGGCGAGCAGCGCGACGGGCGAGCCGGCGCGGGCCAGTACTCCGCGCGGCAGCGTCCAGAGGGCGGCGACGCGCTCCTCCGACTCGCGCACGGCGATCGCGGTGACGGGCCCGAGCACCTCGATGGAGGCGCCGGCCCGCTCCTCCGGGTCGGCCGAGAGCAGCGCGCGCAGGCCGCGGCCGAGGTCGTGGCGGCTCCGGGCCTCCTGGGCGAGCGCGGCGGCGGCCCTGGCCACGAGGGGGGCTGCCCGGCTCAGCGCCTCCTCGGTGAGACTGCCGGAGTCGAGCAGCCACAGGTAGCCGTAGGTGACGTCGCCGTGGCGCAGCGGCCAGCAGACCCTGGCCAGGACCTTGAGGTCGGCGTCCGCGGGGATCCTGACCGGGCCGTGCGCGCGGGCGATGCCGTAGCGTTCGAAGTAGTCGCGGACCTCGCCGGTGGCCCGCCTGCGCAGGATCGACTCCTGGCGGACGGTGTCGATGTCGCCGTGCTGCGCTCCATACGCCAGCAGGCGGAACGAGCGGTCCTCCAGCGTCGCGGACGCCCCCAGCAGGCGGGCGAGCTCGTCGACGGTCTCCTGTAGATCTGCCGAATTGTGCATTTGTATGACAGCCTCCCACAAGCGGCGTTACGCGCGTCGATGGCCCTGTTGTGAGCTGCGGTTTTAGGCTGAGAACATGCTGGGTCAACTGCTACTCGCCACCTCCCGGAGCGCGCTGGTACGCCGCTCGGTATCCGGCTTCCCCCTCACGCGCAAGGTCGTCGACAGGTTCGTCGCCGGTGAGAGCGTTCAGGAGGCCCGGACCGCCATCGAACGGCTGCGCGACGCCAAACTCGCCGTCACCGTCGACCATCTCGGCGAGGAGACCCGCGACGCCGACGCGGCGGCGACCACCGCGAAGGCGTACATCACGCTGCTCGACGCGCTGCGCCCGCTCGAGCTCGGCCGCCGGGGCGAGGTGTCGGTGAAGCTGTCGGCCGTCGGGCAGCGGCTCGACGACGCGATGGCGCTGGAGCACGCCCGCCAGATCTGCGCCGCCGCCGACGCCAACGGCTCGACCGTGACGCTCGACATGGAGGATCACACCACCGTCGACTCGACGCTGGCGATCCTGCGCAAGCTGCGCGCGGACTTCCCGTCGACCGGCGTGGCGATCCAGGCCTACCTGTTCCGTAGCACGGACGACTGCCGCGAGCTGGCGGCCGAGGGTTCGCGGGTACGCCTGGTCAAGGGCGCCTACCGGGAGCCCGCCTCGGTCGCGTACCAGGGCAAGAGCGACGTCGACAAGGCGTACGTGCGATGCCTGCGGATCCTCATGGCGGGGCAGGGGTACCCCATGGTGGCGACGCACGACGACCGGATCATCTCGATCACCGAACTGCTCGCCGACCGCTTCGGCCGCGGGCTCGGGTCCTACGAGTATCAGATGCTGTACGGAATCCGCACCGACCGGCAGGAGGACCTCGCCGGGGCCGGTCACACCGTGCGCGTCTACGTTCCCTACGGCGACGACTGGTACGGCTATTTCATGCGCCGCCTGGCCGAGCGGCCCGCCAACATCGCCTTCTTCCTTCGTGCCCTTGGGGGTAAGTAAATGGACGCCATCAGCAACGTGCCCGTTCCCGCCAACGAGCGGGTGTACGGCTACGCGCCGGGCAGCCCGGAGCGTACGACGCTGGAGAACCGGATCAAGGAGCTGTCCGGGACCTCGATCGACCTGACCATGACGATCGACGGCGAGCAGCGGCTGGGCGGCGGCGCGCCGATCGACGTGGTGCAGCCGCACAACAAGGCCTCCGTCCTCGGCCGCACGCAGGACGCCACGGCTCAGGACGTACGGGACGCCGTCGACAGCGCGCTGCGCGCGGCTCCGGCCTGGCGGGCGCTGTCGTTCGACGAGCGGGCGGCGGTCTTCCTCAAGGCGGCCGACCTGCTGTCCGGGCCGTGGCGGGCGACGCTGAACGCCGCGACCGTGCTCGGGCAGTCGAAGTCGGCGCAGCAGGCGGAGATCGACTCGGCCTGCGAGCTGATCGACTTCCTGCGGTTCAACGTGGCCTACGCGCGGCAGCTGTACGCCGACCAGCCGACCTCGTCGCCCGGGGTCTGGAACCGGATGGAGTACCGGCCGCTCGAGGGCTTCGTGCTGGCGATCACCCCCTTCAATTTCACCGCCATTGCCGGAAATTTGCCGACGTCGGCGGCTTTGATGGGAAATGTCGTCGTCTGGAAGCCTTCGCCCACGCAGCAGTTCGCGGCGCACTTCACGATGCGCCTGCTGGAGGAGGCGGGCCTGCCGCCGGGCGTGATCAACATGGTCACGGGCAACGGCCAGGCGGTCTCCGAGGTGGCACTCACGCACCCGCAGCTGGCGGGCATCCACTTCACCGGCTCCACGCCGACCTTCCAGCACCTGTGGGGCACCGTCGGCGCGAACATCGCCTCCTACCGCGGCTACCCGCGCCTCGTCGGCGAGACCGGCGGCAAGGACTTCGTCCTGGCCCACCCGTCGGCCGACCCGGCCGTGCTCGCCACGGCGCTGGTCAGGGGCGCGTTCGAGTACCAGGGCCAGAAGTGCTCGGCGGCCTCGCGGGCGTACGTGCCGCGCTCGGTCTGGTCGCGCATGCGTGACGACTTCGTCTCCGCGGCCGAGTCGCTGACCGTGGGCGACGTGGCGGGCGACCTGTCGACGTTCATGGGCGCGGTCATCGACGACCGGGCCTTCGCCAAGCACAAGGCGGCCATCGACCGGGCGCGCGGCGCCTCGGGCATCGATCTGCTCACCGGCTCCTACGACGACTCGACCGGCTATTTCGTGAAGCCGACGATCCTGGAGTGCGCCGACCCCACGGACGAGATCTTCGTCAAGGAGTACTTCGGGCCGATCCTGGGCGTACACGTCTATGAGGACGGCGACTTCGACGCGGTGCTCGACCAGATGGAGAGCGTCTCGCCGTACGCGCTGACCGGGTCGATCATCGCCCAGGACCGCTACGCGATCGCCTCGGCCTCGGAGCGGCTGCGCTTCGCGGCGGGCAACTTCTACATCAACGACAAGCCGACGGGCGCGGTCGTGGGCCAGCAGCCGTTCGGCGGCGCCCGCGCCTCGGGCACCAACGACAAGGCGGGCTCGATCTTCAACCTGATCCGCTGGGTGAACGCCCGTACGGTCAAGGAGACCTTCGTCCCGCCGGTCATCACGGGCCCTTACCGGGGTGACGTTCCACAGTCGCCGTTCGAGCAGCCCGACCTGAAGAAGCTGGGTTACTGAGGTCCAGCGGCTGAACAGGTGAGGCACTCCGGACTCGGGGTGCCTCACCTGTTCGGTCATTCCGGCGAAGCGCCGGTGGCCCAGGACGAGCGCGGCCCCTGAGCCGGCGGAGGAGCGCTACCGGCTCCGCGTGTGGTGTGGAGCTAGCTGACGATGAGATGGGCGTCGGAGAGGGCGGCCAGGACCAGGCCGACGCACAGAAGGGCCACCGGCCACGCCCTCTGGGTGAGGGCTATGCCAAGGCCCGCCAGGAGCGCTACGACCGACAGGATGAGGAGGATGTCCATAGTGGAGGTCCCTGCCCCGGAAAGCGGCCTCTAGCAGCGCGGATCGCGCGCTCGTGGGACAACCGGTCACTTGCCCCCTTGCGCTGGGGTTTTGCACTCAGACGGAAACGTCTGGATGGTGCCGACGTGTTGCGGCAGCCTGGCCAGGCACCGGAGAAAGCGTTCGTCCTTTACGAACTCGACGAAGGTGCGGGAGCACGTTCTGCTCCGCAGGGGGGAGATCGTCCCGGTGTCGGCGGGGGCGCCGCATCGGGACCCTCGACCCCGAACCCTGCTGGCCCTGCTGACGATCAGTCGCAGGGCGAATTTTCCACAGTAGAGGTTGATCATGGCGCCGTACCGCCACTTCTCATCAACGGCGCCATTTTTCGTCGCGGGCGTCCCGGTAGCAGGGCCACTGAATGAGCTGCTGGCCGGCCTTGCGGCTCGAGGCCACACCGAGGCATTTACCGGAGTAGACGTTGACTATGGCACCGTCTTTGTACCACCACTTCTCATCGACGGCGCCGTTGCAGGTGTACTGGATAGCGCCGGCACCGTCTTTGAGGCTGGACGCCACGCCTATGCATTTCTTCGAGTAGTTGTTCCGCAGGAAGAACGCCCGGCGTCCGTGGCTATCCGTGGTCGATGTGAGAGTTTCGCCGTACGCCGGTACATTCTCCGGCGCCGCCCCGGGCCCTATCGGGCGGCAGTCCTCACGAAAACCCGCGCAATCGGAAATTGTCCGCGTCCGTTGTCCGGCCCGAACTGGAGCCGATCCAGCCGGGGATCGCGCGCCGCTTCCGGCGTCTTCACCACCAGCACGTCACGCAGCCGGCTGCGCGGCGCAGTCCCTCCATACCGGCCTCCAGCGAGCCGGACTCCGTGTGCGGGGTGAGGAAGTCGACGGAGTAGCCGCGGGATGGCGCGAGGGAGGTCAGCCGCCGGGTGAGGGACGGCACGCGGTGCAGGGTCTGTCGCTTCCACTCGCCGTAGATCATGCTCTGCTCCCGGCGGCGCAGCCGGTGCAGGCTGAGCATCAGCTCCCACATCGCGTCGGGCTCCCGGGAGATCCGGGTCCGTGCCAGGTCGGCTCCGGTGAAGTGGATGCGCAGCATGCCGGTCCCCTTCTGCGGACTGTCGCAGAGCGGGTTCGGCGACCCGTGACCAGCGCTGTCCGCGCTCAGGCGAAAGGCCCTGTCACCGCCGACGGGCCCAGCGCCGGACTCTTCCCGTAGCCGTGCCAAAGTATCGCGTTCATGATCTTAAAGTGATCTCGATTACGTCCGGGATTCGGGATCATGCCTGAACCGCATGATCCTCGGCTGGCCGGCCCGCGCCGTGGGCGGGTACGCGCCCGAGTTCAGCGGTCCACGAGCACCCGGCCGAACTCGACCAGCGGGGTGCCACCGGCGAAGTTACGCTCGACCTGGGCCCGTTCGGCCGCGCTCGGATTCGCGTTCGTGCAGCTCACCGGAGCGCTGGAGCCGGACATCAGGTCGGAGCAGAGGCCGGTGCGCCGGTCGGGCAGGCCTAAGATGTGGCCGATCTCGTGGGCCGCGATGCGCACTGGGTTGTAGCCCTGTGAGGTGGCTTCCCTGCCCATCCAGATGGTGCCCCGGCCCAGGCTCGTGGGCAGGGTGCGGGGCCAGCCGTTGTCGGCGACGACGACGAAGTCGGCGGGGGTGCCTGCGACGAGGCGGACGTTCGTGACACTGGAGTTCCAGATCTGCGCGGCCTGATCGACCGCGCCGCGGAACTCGGCCGCGGGGCCGGCGTCGTACCGGAGGGTCCTGACCAGGGGCGCGGCCTGCGCGGGCGAGGTGGCCAGCAAGAACGCGACGGTGAGGATGAGAGAGAGCGCGAGACGCAGGGGTTTGTGCATCGGGTCTCCTCGGACAGTGGGGGTGCTGTCACGGTAGGCGCGACGACGCCGTCCGGGGATAAGCCAGTTTGCCCCTATTACCGTGTTATGGAGGAGCCGATGTCGCCCGCCTCGGCAGGGCGAGCGTGAGCGACCGCCGCACCATCCTCCTGAGCCCACCGGCCCGTAGCGCGCCCGTCTCCGGCGCGTGTCACGGGCTCAGGTAATGTTCGCGCAGCGCCGTGATCAGCTCGGCGTCGGCGCCCAGCCGGTCGGCCGCGTAGTCCCGTACGGAGCCATGGCCGGCCGCCAGCTCCGCCAGGCAGAGCCGCATGATCTCGCCCGGCGCGCGGCCGTAGCCCGGCCACTTCAGCGTCCGGTCCGGATGGGCCGCCCGCCAGTCGGCGACCAGTCGTTCGGTGGCCAGCTCGGTGAGGGCGAAGTCCTCCACGATGGTCTCCTCGTCCACCCCCAGCAGCGACAGCACCAGCGCAGCCAGCAGCCCGGTACGGTCCTTGCCCGAGGCGCAGTGCATGACGAGCGGAGCGCTGTCCTCGGCGGCGATCACCTTCAGCGCCCGCCCCAGTTCCTCGACGCCGTCCAGCGCGACCTCGGCGTACCGGTCGGCCAGGAAGCGGGCGGTGTCGATGTCCGCGCCCAGCGCGGCCTGGTCGTAGGGCCGATGCTCGATGCTGAGGTTGTGGTAGGCCAGGCCGTCGCTGTCCGGTACGCGGCCCCTGGCGGCTATCTCCCACGGGTAGCGCAGGTCGATCACCGTACGCACGCCCAGGTCGAGAAAGCGCCGCCAGTCGTCGCCCTGGAGCTTGGCGAGGGAATCGGAACGGTACAGGCGCCTCCAGCGCACCGTACGGCCGTCGCGGGTACGGTAACCGCCCAGGTCCCGGAAGTTGTGCAGGCGCTCGAACGCGATATGCCTCATCGAGCACACCTTATGAGGTAGGCGGGACCTATGGACGTAGCCGGTAAACATGCCCAGATTGGTGGACATATCCGTCTACGCCCGGAGGTACGCGTGAAGCGTGTCATCGTCCTAGCCGCCTGCACCCTCGTGGCGACCGCTATGGTCAGCCCCGCTCAGGCAGTCCGGACCTCAACCGCCTCGGCAACCGAGTACATCGTCTTATACAAGGAGGGCGTGCAGCCGGACGTCGCCCGCAAGGCCGTCCAGGCCGCAGGCGGCACGGTGGTCAAGGAGAACACCGCGGTCGGCGTGGCCACCGTCTCCACCACCAACACGGGCTTCGCCGGCGCCGTCGCCGCGAACGCCTCGATCGAGGGCGTGGCGCACAACCGCTCCATCGGAACGGTCCCGTCCGCCGCCCGCGCCGCCGCCCAGGCGCGCAAGGCCGCCGACGCCGTGGAGAAGGCCGCTGACGGCGCCCCCGCCGCCACCACGTTCGGCAAACCGGGGCCGACGGCCGAGCCGCTGTCGGAGCTGCAGTGGGACATGAAGCAGATCCACGCCACGGCCAACGGCTCCTACCGCTACGAGCAGGGCGACCCGGGGGTGCTGGTCGGGATCCTGGACACCGGGGTGGACGCCTCGCATCCGGATATAGCACCCAATTTCAATCGGGCGCTGAGCCGTAACTTCACGGTCGACATCCCGGTCGACGCCAACGGCGAGCCGGTCGACGGGCCCTGCGAGGCCGAGCCGGACCACTCCTGCACCGACCCCGCCGACGTGGACGAGAACGAGCACGGCACGCACGTGGCGTCCTCCATCGCCTCGCCCATCAACCGGCTCGGCGTGGCCGGCGTGGCGCCCAAGGTGTCCATCGTCAACCTCCGGGTCGGCCAGGACTCCGGCTTCTTCTTCCTGCAGCCGAGCGTGGACGCGCTGACGTACGCGGGCGACCACGGCGTCGACGTGGTCAACATGAGCTACTACATCGACCCGTGGCTGTTCAACTGCGTGGACAACCCGGCCGACTCCCCCGCCGACCGCGTGGAGCAGGCCACCATCATCAAGGCGGCCCAGCGGGCGCTGAACTACGCCCACGCCAGGGGCGTGACGCTGGTGTCCGCGGCGGGCAACGGCGGCACCGACTACACCAAGGAGCTCATCGACGACTCCAGCCCCGACTTCGCCAGCGTGCCCGGCGAGGCGCCGTACGACCGGACGATCCCGCCGAGCTGCGTGTCCATGCCCAGCGAGGGCGACCACGTGATCGCGGTGTCGTCCACCGGCATCAGCAAGCGCAAGGCGTACTACTCCGACTACGGCAACGGCTACGTGGACGTGGCCTCCCCCGGCGGCGACGCCTACGACAACCCGGCCACCACGCGTGACGTGACCAGGGCGACGCTGGCCGCCTATCCGAAGTCGCTGGCCGAGGAGAACGGGCAGCTCAACCCCGACGGCACGCCGAACACCCCGTCCGTGGTGCGCGACTGCCGCGGCTCGGTCTGCGGCTACTACACCTACCTGCAGGGCACCTCGATGGCCTCGCCGCGGGCCGCGGGCGTGGCGGCGCTGATCGTCAGCCGGTTCGGCCACCGCGACCGCGCTCACGGCGGCCTGACCATGAACCCGGACGCGGTGGAGGCGGCGCTGAAGGCGACCGCCACCAAGACGCCGTGCCCGGAGCCCCGCGCGTTCACCTACACGCGCATCCTGCCGGACGGCACGACGACGACGGCCACGCACACCTGCGAGGGCGGCAGGTCGCGTAACGGCTTCTACGGCTCGGGCATCGTCGACGCGTTGAACGCGGCCCGATAACCACCCGACAGCCAACGGCATGACCGGTGCGCGTCCGCGAAGGCGGACGCGCACCGGTCAGCGAAGGCAAAGGAGGGTCATGGCGGCGAGCGCGTACAGGACGCGGGTCATCATTGGGGACTCCCCTACTCGCTGTGCTCGGCGCGGCCCAGCCGCCAGTAACCCATGAAGGCCACGGCCCGCTTGTCCATCCCCCGCTCGGCGACCAGGTGCCGCCTGAGCGACCTGATCACGGCCGCCTCGCCGGCCAGCCAGGCGTACAGCGGGCCGTACGGCGCCACCTCGGGCACCTCCCACAACTCCTCCACATCCACATCGATGTCCTCGAAGGCGTCGGGAGTGGGCTGCGGCGGGAGCAGCCGGTCGGCGGCGGCCCTGACGGCGGGCACCAGCAGGGCGCCGCGCTCCTCGTCGGCGCGGGCCAGCCAGGTGACCTTGACGCCGCTCGCCGTCTCGACCGGCAGGAAGTCCTCCGCGCAGGGCACCTCCATGAGTGCCTCGCCCTCGTAGCCGGCCGGCAGCCGTTCGAGGATCGAGCAGATCGCGGGCACCGCGGTCTCGTCGCCGGCGATCAGCACCGCCCCGGTGTCCGCGGGCGGGTGGAACTCCAGGCCGCCGTGCAGCCCGTCGTGCCGGGCGTCGGGGCCGAGCAGCACCGCGACGGCCCCGGGCCGCACATCGGCCGCCCAGCGGGCCACCGGGCCGTCGCCGTGGTCGTGCATGACCACGTCCACGTCCACCTCGCGGGCCTCGGGGCGTACCAGGCGGGCGGTGTAGGTACGGAGCGGATTGCGCAGCTCGTCGGGCAGGCCGCGCCAGCGCGGGAACCAGTCGGGGCCGCTCGGCAGGTGCTCCAGCCCGTGCCCGTCGACCGGCAGGATGAGCTTGATCCGCTGGTCGAACCCGTTGTCCGCGAAGTGGCGCAGGTCCTCCCCTTCGAACGTCACGCGCAGGAACGACGGGCTCAGGCGTGCCAACCGGTTCACGCGTACGTCGAACATGCGAAAGGGCTCGATCATCGTCAGCTCCACCTCGATCCTTTTAAGGTGAGGCTAACCTAACTCATGATGATCGACCCGTCCCGTCCGGGCACGGCAAACGCCCCCGTCCCTCCAGCCCGGGACGGGGGCGCCTGCCTTTCCGAGCCCTGTGTCCGGCGGACTCGGAGGTCGGCGACATGACGAGGGCGGCGGCGCCGCCGAGCATCGCCCGCTCCGTCGGCGGCGCCGCGCCCGGCATGCGGACGGGGGACGGAAGCTTGAAGCAGGACATTAGGCGGACAGCGGCGGCGTCGCGACAGGGCCCGACCTAGGGATGTCCCTAGGAGTCCTTGATCCCTACCGGGAGCACGTCGAAGTGGACCACCACGCGACCGGTCGCCGGGTCCGGAGCGCCCGGTGACTCGAGGTCCCTGCGGTCCGCCACCGCCCGGTACCTCTCCAGGACCTCGAACACCTCCTCGCGCATCCGCGTCGTCTCGCCCACGGTGAGCCGCATCGACCGCCGGCCGAACCCGCTCGCCCGCACCCACGCCTCGGGAGTCGTCGCCTCCTCCTCACGCCAGCGCGCCAGCTCGGCACCGCGCTGCCGGATGAGGTCGTCGAGCAGCCGGGCGAACGCGTCGACGGTCTCGGCGTCGGCCGACGGATCGGCCAAGGGGTCGCCGTAGGAGAAGCCGCCCGGCACGATCCGCCAGTATTTCTCCTTGCCCTTGCCCAGCTCGGGCACCGTCTCGATCATGCTGTGCCGGGCCAGCTCACGCAGGTGGTAGCTGGTCGCCCCGGTGTTCTGGCCGAGCAGTCCGGCCAGCTGGGTCGCCGTCGAGGGGCCGTGCTCGTCGAGCAGTTCGTAGATGCGCAGTCGCAGCGGGTGCGCGAACGACTTCAGCGCGTTCGCGTCTAGCTTCCTGGCCGAATAGTGCTTGCTCTCCATGGCTGTGCACACCTATCTTTGCAAAGAAATCTGTGCATAGTTTTCCTTACACACTATCGGAGTGAGCCATGCCACGTCTCGGCCTATCGTTCGGCTTCCTTCTGTCGTCGACCGCCCTCTCGAACCTGGCCGACGGCGTGCTCAAGGTGGGTGCGCCCCTGCTGGCCGTGTCGCTGACCCGCTCCCCCACGCTGGTGTCGCTGACCGGGGCGGCCGCCACGCTGCCGTGGTTACTGTTCGCCCTGCACGCGGGCGCGATCGCCGACCGGCTCGACCGCAGGCGGATCATGGTGCTGGCCAACCTCGCCCGTTCCGCCGTGCTCGCGGCGACGACCGCGCTCGGACTGCTCGGGCTGGTGAACCTGTGGGTCGTGCTGGCCGCCGTACTGGTCGCGGGCGTGGCCGAGGTCTTCGCCGACACCTCGGCCCAGTCGGTGCTGCCGATGGCGGTGCCGCCGGAGCGCATCACGGCGGCGAACGGGCGGGTGCAGAGCGCCCAGATGATCGGCAACGAGTTCGCCGGCGCGCCGATCGCCGGCCTCCTCGTCACGCTGCTGCCCGCCGCCGTCTTCGGCGCTCCAGCCCTCCTGTACGGCGCGGCGGGCCTGCTCCTACTGGGCATGAGGGGCTCCTACGGAACGGCCGCCACAGCGGGCCCCAGGCGCTCGCTGCTGCGCGACATCGTGGCGGCCCAGCGCTATCTGTGGTCCCAGCGGTTCCTGCGGACGCTGGCCGTCTCGGCCGGCCTGCTGAACTTCGCCAGCGCCGCCTACTTCGGGGTGTTCGTGCTGTGGGCCGTCGGCGACGGGTCGCGGATGGGGCTGTCCCCCAGCGGGTACGGCCTGATGATGACCGCGATGGCCGTCGGCGCGGTGGCCGGATCGCTGGTCTCGGAGCGGGTCTCCGGGCTGCTCGGAGAGGGCCGGACGCTGGTCGGCGCCTGGCTGGTGAGCGCCCTGCTGTACCTCGTGCCGGTGCTGTGGCCCGTCGCCTGGCTGCTGTATCCGACCTCCGTGGTGTGGGGCGTCATCGGGGCCGTCGCGAACGTCCTCGTCATCTCCACGCGGCAGCGGCTGATCCCGCCCGAACTGCTCGGCCGGGTCAACTCCGCCTACCGCCTGATCGGCATGGGCGGGATGCCGCTGGGGGCCGCCCTCGGCGGGGTGGTGGCCGAACTGGCCGGGCTGACCGTCGTGCTTCTGGGCGCCACGGGCGTCTGTTTGGTGGGCGTGGGGCTGGTGTGGCGCGCCTTAC
This sequence comes from Nonomuraea aurantiaca, assembly GCF_020215705.1. Lineage (GTDB taxonomy): Bacteria > Actinomycetota > Actinomycetes > Streptosporangiales > Streptosporangiaceae > Nonomuraea > Nonomuraea aurantiaca. The sequence goes on from NZ_JAIWNB010000005.1 coordinate 198,715, forward strand.
ACGATCGAATTTCGCACCCTTTGACCAGCACACCTTCCGTTCCCGACACATTCAGATCACGTTAGTCACACTTTGGCCTACCTCGAGATGACATGATTACCCCGAGCAATGAGGGGATGGCATGCGGGAGATCGGCGGACGGTACCTCCTTAACGAGGAGGCCGGTCGTGGAGGTATGGGAGTCGTCTGGCGGGCTTTCGACCAGCTTCTCCACCGTGAGGTGGCGCTCAAAGAGCTGACCCTCAGCGGTGAGGCCGAGATGGTCCGCCGCCGGGTCCTCCGCGAAGCGCGGATGGCCGCTGGGCTCACCCACCCGAACATCGTCACGGTCCACGACCTCATCGAAGAGGGCGGCAAGCTCTGGATCGTGATGGAGTACCTCGACGGCCTCTCACTGCACCAGTTGCTCTCCCAGGTGGGGACGCTGCCCGCGCAGTCGGTGGCGGCGATCGGCCAGCACCTGCTGGCCGCGCTGCGTACCGCCCACCAGGCAGGGGTGCTGCACCGCGACGTGAAGCCGGCCAACGTGATGCTCACCGGCGACCGTGTGGTGCTGACCGACTTCGGCATCGCCACGGTCGAGGGCGACATCCGGATGACCACGTCCCGGCGGCTGCGCGGCACGCCCGCGTTCATGGCCCCGGAGCGGCTGCACGGCGGCCCGGCAAGCAAGGAGGCCGACATGTGGTCCTTCGGCGCCACGCTCTACAGCGCCATCGAGGGCCAGCCGCCCTACCCCGGGCAGGACGCGGCCACGGTGCTCGGCATGGCCAGGAGCGGCGGCTACCCGCCGCCGCGCCGGGCCGGGATCATGCGGCCTCTCATCGAGGGCCTGCTGCACCACGACCCGGTGCGCCGCTTCACGCCCGAGCAGACCGCCGGGTTATTGGCCGGCATGCGCGCCAGCAGCTACCCCGCGGCGATCTGACCGGCCGTGATCTACCGACCGCCCGGTCAGCCGCCCGGCTGACCGGGCGTTCCGTCATTCCTCCTCGCCGCGCTTGGCGCGCGCCTCCGCCTCGGCGGCGTCCATCGCGGCGGCCTCCTCCGGCGTGGGAGCCGTGCCGCCGAGGTGCTGGGGCTGCCACCACACGCCCGGCGGGATCTCCGGGTAGGTGCGCTGGGCCCGGTCCACCAGCTCCGACATCCGCGCGTGCAGGTCGGCGACGTGCTGGTTGACGTCCTCGCCGCGCTTGGGGTGCATGGGCTCCCCCACCAGGATCGTGATGGGCACGTGCCGCAGGGTGAGCTGCTTGGAGCGGCCCTTGGTCCAGATCCGCTGACTCCCCCACAAGGCCATCGGGATGACCGGGACCTTGGTCGCCTGAGCCATGCGGATGGCGCCGTTCTTGATCTCCTTGACCGTGAACGACCGGCTGATCGTCGCCTCGGCGAAGACGCCGACCACCTCTCCCGCCTTCAGCATGCGCAGCGCCGTCGCGTACGACCCCGCGCCCGCGCCCCGGTCGACCGGGATGTGGTGCATGCCGCGCATCAGCGGCCCCGAGACGCGGTGGTCGAACACGTCCTGCTTGGCCATGAACCGCACCAGCCGCTTGGCGGGCACCGCGCCGAACCCGGCGAAGATGAAGTCGAGATAGCTGATGTGGTTGCTGACCAGCACCGCTCCGCCGGTGCGCGGGATATGCTCCGTCCCCTCTATGTGGAAGCGGTAGTCGAGCACGCGAAAGAGGGTCCGCGCGGCGGCGATCACCGGCGGGTACACGATCTCAGCCATGACCAGAAGGTAGCCTATTCACCCCGGTCGGACGGTAGTCGGCAGGGTCGTAGAAGCTGTGGCCGAGTTCCACCAAGACGCTTGTCCTGCCGGGGAAACGGGCAGAAGTTTCTCATCATGAAGAAGCTCATCAACTCGGCCGAATCCGCGGTTGACGACGCCTTGGCCGGGATGGCGGCCGCCCACCCGTCACTGCGGATCCGCGACCGGGTGGTCTACCGCGCGTCGGGGCCGCGGGCGGGCAAGGTCGGGCTGGTCTCCGGCGGTGGCTCGGGGCACGAGCCGCTGCACGCCGGCTTCGTCGGCTACGGCATGCTCGACGCGGCCTGCCCTGGAGAGGTCTTCACCTCGCCCGTGCCCGACCAGATCGTCGAGGCGACCACGGCCGTCGACGGCGGCGCGGGCGTGCTGCACATCGTCAAGAACTACACCGGCGACGTGCTGAACTTCGAGATGGCCGCCGAGCTGTGCGAGGACGTCCAGGTCGCCGGCGTGCTCGTCGACGACGACGTGGCCGTCCAGGACTCCCTCTACACGGCGGGCCGCCGGGGCACCGGCGCGACGCTGTTCGTGGAGAAGATCGCCGGAGCGCTGGCCGAGGAGGGCGCGCCGCTGGCGGAGGTGGCGAGCGTGGCGGGCGAGGTGAACGCGCGCAGCCGCTCGTTCGGCATCGCGCTGACCTCGTGTACGACTCCCGCGGCGGGCAAGCCGACGTTCGATCTGCCCGACACGCAGGTGGAGCTGGGCATCGGCATCCACGGCGAGCCCGGCAGGATCCGGGCGCCGATGGCCTCGGCCCGCGAGCTGACCGAGATCGCCATGGACGCCATCGACCGCGACCTGCCGCTGGAGGGCGACCTGCTCGTCCTGCTGAACGGCATGGGCGGCACACCCCTGATGGAGCTGTACGTGGCGTTCGCCGAAGTGGCGGCCTTCATCCGCGGCAAAGGGGCGCGGATGGCGCGGTCGCTGGTGGGCAACTACGTGACGAGTCTGGACATGCAGGGCTTCTCGGTGACGATCTGCCGGCTCGACGACACGTTGACGCGTCTGTGGGACGCGCCGGTCGAGACGCCGGGGCTGCGCTGGGGACGCTGATGGGCGGTTCCCCGGACCACGAGACGGGTGGCGGGTTCATGGACCTCGGCACGTTGACCACGGCCTTCTTCGTCGCCTGGCTGGAGGAGATCGCCGAGCAGGTCCGGGTGCATCGTGAGCGGCTGACCGCGCTGGACGCGGCGATCGGCGACGCCGACCACGGCGCGAACCTCGACCGCGGCTTCACCGAGGTCCTCAAGGCGCTGGCCGACTCCCCGCCGACCGCGCCGGGCCAGGTGCTGGTGTCCGCGGGCACGACGCTGATCCGCCGCGTCGGGGGTGCTTCCGGGCCGCTGTACGGGTCGGCGTTCCGGGCCATGGGCAACGCGGTGGAGCCGCCGGTGACGCAGGCCGGGTTCGCGGCGGCGTTCGAGGCCGGGGTGGTCGCGGTCGAGCGGCTGGGCAAGGCGGCTCCGGGCGACAAGACCATGGTGGACGCGCTGGCTCCGGCGTCGCTGGCCCTGGCGCTGGCCGTACGGGATGGGGTGGGGGTTCGGGAGGCGTTCGAGCTGGCGGCGCGCGCGGCCGAGGAGGGGGCGCGGGCCACGATCCCGATGCAGGCCCGTAAGGGCAGGGCCAGTTACCTGGGCGAGCGCAGCATCGGGCACGAGGATCCGGGGGCGGCGTCCTCCGCGCTCATCGTCGCCTGCCTGGTCACCGTGAGCTCTCGACGGTGAGCTCGTGATGGTGGGCATCGTGCTGGTGGCCCACAGTGCGGGGCTGGCCGCGGAGACGGCCGCGCTCGTCCGCGGCATCGCCGGTACGGGCGCGCGGGTGGCGGCGGCGGGCGGCACCGAGGACGGCGGGGTGGGCACCAGCCTCGACCTGATCGAGCGGGCGCTCGCGTCGGTCGACCAGGGCGACGGCGTGGTGCTCGTGCCCGACCTGGGCAGCTCGGTGCTGACGGCCCGCCTGCTGGCCGAGCCCGGCCGGGTGGTGGTGGCCGACGTGCCGTTCGTGGAGGGGGCGATCGCGGCGGCCGTCACGGCGGGGGCGGGGGCGCCCCTGGCGGCCGTTCTCGCGGCCGCCGAGGAGGCCCGCACCGTCCGCAAGCTCAGCGACTCCTGAGCCCGCTCAGTGACTCCTGAACCGGTTCGGTGGCTCCCGAAACCGTCTCAGTGGCCCTTGAACGCCTCCTCCAGCCACCACGAGCCGCGCTTCCCGGCGACCTTGGCGTGGACCAGCAGCGGCCGGTCCCTGGGGCCCTTCAGCCACTCGGCCACCCCGGCCAGGTCGCCGGGCCCGGTGACCGTCACGGCCGCGAAGCCGTAGCCGGTGGCGATCGCGGCGAAGTCGGCGGGCGGGAACCTGACCGTGCCGAGCGGGTGCCCGTGCGGGCCGAAGTGGTGCACCTCGGCGCCGTACGCCTCGTCGTCGTAGACCACGACCACCATCGGCAGCCCGAGCCGTACGACGGTGTCGAGTTCGGCGATGCCCATCAGCGCCCCGCCGTCGCCCAGCGCGGCCACCGGCAGCCGGTCGGGGCGGGCGAGCGCGGCGCCGATCGCGGTCGCCAGCCCGAGCCCGATCGACTGGAACGCCTGGGTGAAGCAGAACCCCCGCTCGTCGGGCACGTCGAGGAACATGGCCGGGTACCCCATGAAGTTGCCGGAGTCGACCGCCACGATCCGCTCCGCCGGCAGCAGGTCGTCGAGCCCGATCGTGAGCGTCCTGGGGTCGATCAGCCCGTCGCCGCCCTCATCGTCGTAGGGCACGGCCTGCCACCGGCCCTCGGCCCGGATCCGCGCGGCGACCTCCGCCGACCGGTACCCGCGCTCGGCCTCGCCCGCCGGATCGAGAGGATGGCCCGCCGGATCGCAGGCGTCCCCGGTCGGAGCGAGGGCGTCGCCGGTCGGAGCGAGGGCGTGGAGGACCGTGCGGGCAGTGGCGGCCGTGTCGCCGACCAGGCCGAGGGTGATCGGCCGGTGGACGCCCAAGGCGCTCTCGTCGAGGTCCACCTGGACGAGCCTGGTGTGCTCGCCGATCAGCCGTCCGTGGCGGGTGGTCCACATGTTGAGTGCGCACCCCCAGGCCACGATGAGGTCGGCGTCGCGGATCAGCTCGGCGGCGAGCGGCGTGGCGAAGCCGCCGCTCACGTCCAGGTCCCAGGGATTGCCCCGGAACAGGCCCTTGGCGACGGCGGAGGTGGCGAGCAGCGCGCCCGTGGCGTCGGCCAGCTCCGCCAGCTCGGCTCCGGCGTGCCTGGCGCCGCGCCCGGCGACGAACACCGGCCGCCGCGCCTCCGCCAGCAGCCGGACCAGCGCGTCGAGCTCCGCGGCCGACGGCGTCCTGAGCGACTCCGCGGCAGACAGCGCCCCGGGCGACCCCGTGGCCGACGGCGTCCCGGGCGGCTCGTCGATGAGGCCGCGCCACTCGACGAGGTCCTGCTGCACGTCGAGCGGCAGGTTGAGCACCACCGTGCGCCGCTCGCGGGCCGCCGTCCGGTAGGCCGACAGCGTGTCCTCGACCGCCCGGCCGGCCTCGGAGACGCGGAGCGACACCGCGCCGACCGACGCCGCCAGCGCGTCCTGGTCGATGTGGAAGTTGGAGCGTACGTCCGTCGCCTCGCCGGTGAGCACGATCATCGGGGTACGGCTCTTGGCCGCCTCGGCGATCCCCGTCACGGCGTTGGTCAGGCCGGGGCCCTGGTGGACGGAGACGATCCCGACCTTGCCGCTCATCCGGGCGTACGCGTCGGCCATCGTGGTGGCGCCGCCCTCGTGGCGGGCGGCGACGAAGCGTACGCCGTGCGCCACGAGGGCGTTGGTGACGTGGAAGTTGCCGCTGCCCACCACGCCGAACGCGGTGCCGACGCCGGCCTCGGCCAGCACCCGCCCGACGGCCTCGGCGACGATCATCTCTCGAGCTTATGGTCGCGGCCGCTTCGGAGCTCGTTGGCTCGTTCCTCGCTCTCTCCCTCCGAGCTCCTCCGCTCGACCAGGGCCAATACCCGCACCGGACTCCCGGACCCGCCCACGATGGGCAGCGGCGGGGCCAGGACGACGGCGCCGGTCACGGGCAGGCGGTCGAGGTTGCGCAGCTGGGTCAGGCCGTACTTGCCCGCCCCCAGCAGGAACGAGTGGCACGGGAAGGGCGGGTCGAAGGAGTGGGCGGCGCCCGCGTCGGTGCCGACGGTCTCGACGCCGAGGCCGAGGATGGGCGTCTCGGCGGCCAGCCAGTTCGCGCATTCGACGGAGATGCCGGGAGTGTGCGGGCCGGTCTCGTCGGCGTTCAGGAAGGTCGCCTGGTCGGCGGCCCTGGCGTCCCAGCCGGTGCGGTAGAGGAGCCAGCCGCCGTCGGGCAGCGGGCCGTTGGCGCGCTCCCACTCCTTGACGTGGTCGATCTGGAGCAGGAAGTCGGGGTCCTTCTCCGCCTCCGCCGCCAGGTCGAGCACGACGGCGGGCGCCAGCAGGCTGGACACGGGCACCTGGGAGACGTCCTGGCCGTCGCGGCCGGTCACCCAGTGGATCGGCGCGTCGAAGTGGGTGCCGCTGTGCTCGCCGGTGTGGATGTCGTTCCAGTACCAGGCGGGGCCGCGGTCGTCGTAGCGGCTGATCTCCTCCAGCCGGAACGGGATCGTGTTGCCGAACGGCTCGGGCAACTGGAGGATCGGCGTCTCCGCCGACAGGGGCGAGGTGAGATCGACCACCTCGATGGCGCCACTGCGCAGGCTCTCCACCAGGCTCCGCAAGATCGACATGTCATCCTCCTCGATGGGCTGGCTGCATCCTCCTACACCGGCCCGCCCGGCTCCAAGCACGTCAGGACTTGGTCCATGGGGCACAGCCGCCCGTCTGCAACGCCTTGTCGGTGGCCAGGATCGTCACGGTGGCCGGTCCCATCGGCATGTCCGCCGCGATCACGTCGCCGGCCTGGGCGGACGTGCTCTTCATACGGGCCCAGTAGCACTTGTCCGTGGCGGTCGCGGGACCCGTCGTACGGTAGGTGCCGGGCTGGATGTCCACGCCCACGATGAGCGTCCGCATGGCGCCGACCGCGCCCGGCGGCCCGACCGAGCCCACCGGCGCGGACGAGCCCACGGGAGCAGGTGTCCCCACCGGAGCAGGCGTCCCTACGGGAGCAGGCGTCCCGGCCGGAGCGGACGCGGCCGGGTCTGACGGGACCGTGCCCGCCGGGGCCGACGGATCCGACGTGGCGGCGCCCGCCGGGGCCGACGGGTCCGCCCCCTGATCCGCGGGCGGCGTCGAGTCCCCGATCGTCATCGTCACCGGAGGCGTCTCCGCGGGCGCGGCCGTCGTCTGCCCCGAGTCGAGCCCGGTGAAGTACCCGAGCAGGAACCCCAGTAAGCAGGTCAGCCCGGAGACGAGCACGATGATGGTCGGACTGCTCGTCGCCCGGGGATATTCCGGAGACGGAGGGTATTCCGGAGGAGGCCCGTACATCACGGGGACAAGCGTCCCACCCGTGTCAACGGTGGAGGTAGTCGACCAGCGACGCCTTCTCCGTCTCCAGTTCCTCGATCGCGCTCTTGACCACGTCGCCGATGCTCACGATGCCGACCAGCCGCCCGTCCTCGACGACGGGCATGTGCCGGAAGCGGTGGGTGGTCATGGTCCTTCGCAGCTCGTCGACGTTGTCGTGCGGACCGACCGTGCGTACTTCCGAAGTCATGATCGCGGAGACGGGCTGGTCGAGCACGGCCGCGCCGCGGTCGTGCAGGCGGCGGACCACGTCACGCTCGGACACGATGCCCGTGATCGTCACGCCGTCGGCGGAGACCACGACGGCGCCGATGTTGTGCTCGGCGAGCTTGGTCAGGAGTTCGCGGACCGTGGCTTCCGGGGCCACGGTCATCACCGCGTTTCCCTTGCCGCGCAGGATTGTCCCGATGAGCATCTGAACCACCTCGGCTCTCAGTTACCCGGGGCGGCTCCGGCTAAGCGCTCCGCCCGCGTAGCTTTCAAGGCAAGCAAGCAGGTAGGGGCACCGTCAAGCGTTCCCGTAGGCTGCATGCCGTACATGGAGCTTGTGAAACAGGATGCGTGATGACAGAGCCGCTCAATACCGGCAGCCATGATCTGCCCGTCACCGAGGCGCTGGCCGCGTTCATGCGGACGGGCTGGGCCGACACCCGGCGCACCGACGTGGCGGCGCTGCCGATCGCGCCCTGGGCGGCCAGGCGCCGTGCCGCGCTCGCCGCCCGCTTCCCCGGCGAGCGGCTCGTCGTGCCGTCGGGGACGCTGAAGGTGCGCAGCAACGACAGCGACTACCGCTTCCGGCCGCACAGCGCGTTCTCCTACCTGACGGGCGCGGGCGAGCCGGGTGACGTGCTGGTCATCGAGCCGTCGGGCGAGGCCACGCTGTACCTCAGGCCGCGCTCGCCGCGCGAGGACGGCGAGGAGTTCTACCGCGACCGGCGTTATGGGGAGTTCTGGGTGGGGCGGCGACCCGACCTGGAGGAGGCGGCCGAGCTCTACCAGATCGGCTGCGCCCACATCCGCGAGCTGTCGCTGACCGGGCCCGCCAGGGTGCTGGGCGGCGTGGACGCGGCGGTCGACGCGCTGCTGCCGGGCGACGCGGAGTTCGAGGGCTTCCTGTCGGAGATGCGGCTGATCAAGGACGCGTGGGAGATCGGCGAGCTGCAGTCGGCGGTCGACGCCACCGCGCGCGGCTTCGAAGACGTCGTACGCGCGCTGCCCGCCGCGCTCGGGCACCCTCGGGGCGAGCGCTACCTGGAGGGCGTGTTCGGGCTCCGCTCGCGCCTGGAGGGCAACGCGGCCGGCTACGACAGCATCGTGGCCTCGGGCGCGCACGCGTGCGTGCTGCACTGGATCCGCAACGACGGCCGCCTCGACCCGAGCGACCTCCTGCTGCTGGACGCGGGCGTCGAGTCCGACACCCTCTACACGGCCGACATCACCCGCACGCTGCCTCTGTCCGGCCGCTTCAGTCCCGTGCAGCGGCAGGCGTACGAGCTGGTGTACGAGGCGCAGACGGCCGGGATCGCCGCCCTCAAGCCCGGCGCCCGCTTCCGCGACTTCCACCTGGCGGCGATGCGCGTCATCAGCGAGGGCCTGCACGACTGGGGCCTGCTGCGCGACTCGCCGGACGCGCTGATGGAGTCGGGCCTGTACCGCCGCTACACGCTCTGCAGCAGCGGCCACATGCTCGGCCTGGACGTGCACGACTGCGCCCGCGCGCGCTCCGAGGTCTACCTGGACGGGATCCTGGAGGAGGGCCAGGTGCTCACCGTCGAGCCGGGCCTCTACCTGCAGCCCGACGATCTCACCCTGCCGGCGGAGTTCCGGGGGCTGGGCATCCGGATCGAGGACGACCTGGTGATCACCGCCGACGGCGCCCGCCTGATGTCGGCCGCCCTGCCGCGCCACCCCGCCGAGGTCGAGTCCTGGATGGCCGGGCTGCTGGGCTGAAACGGCTACGAAGCGATCACGTTTCGTAGCGGGCTGACAACCTCCGAGCTGAGCCTCATACCTTTTCCTCAAATTCCAGCGAAAGCATCGACTTACTAGACGGCCCGTCAGTAGGGTTGCTGCTTCCGTAGTCGGCTGGTTCCACGAGGTGGTCAGTTGTCCGGATACGTTGGCCGCAAGGCTGTGTCCGTGCTCGGCCAGGTGGGTGACCTCTTCGTCATCGTCCTGGAGGGATTGCGCCGTAGCTGGGACGTCCGGAGCTGGTGGTGGGAGTTCGTCGACCAGTGCTGGTTCCTGGCCCGCGTGACCAGCGTGCCGGTGCTGCTCGTCTCCTTACCCCTCGGCGCCACCGTGGCGTTGCAGGTGGGTGACCTGGCCTGGCAGCTCGGCGCGGCCTCCGCCACCGGGAGTGCCGTCTTCGTGGGGCTCATCCGGGAGGTCGCGCCGCTGGCCAGCGCCCTGCTGATCGCCGGGGCCGGCGGCAGCGCGATGACCTCCGACATCGGCGCGCGGCACATCCGCGACGAGCTGAGCGCCATGGAGGTGATGTCGGTCAACCCGATCCACCGTCTGGTCACGCCGCGCATGTGGGCGGCGAGCACGGTCGCGGTCTGCCTGTGCCCGCTGGTCATCCTGGCCGGAGCCTCCGGCGGCTACTTCTTCAACGTGGTCGTCCAGGGCGTGACCTCCGGCGCCTACTTCGACGGCGCGCTGTCGCTCGTGGTGGGCTCCGACCTGTACGTGACGCTGTTCAAGGCGTGGATCTTCGGCTTCATCGCCGCGGCCGTCGCCTGCTACAAGGGCATGACCTGCGCCACCAGCCCCGTCGGCGTGGGCCGGGCGGTCAACCAGTCGACGGTGGTCACGTTCATGCTGGTGTTCGCGTTCAACTACGTGATCTCCGCCGTCTACTTCCTCGCCTACCCGCCGAAGGCGCTGTGATGGTCACGCGTACGGCCGGCCTCAGGTTCGCCGTCAGCGGGCGCGAATGGGCCGAGCGGTTCGCGACCCTGGCCAACTGGCCATTGTTCGTGTGGAAGGTGCTGTTCTACTCCGTCCGCGACGTGATCCTCCGGCTGAAGTACTTCAAGGTGGTCATCCGCCAGGTCAGCGACGTGGTCGTGGGCGTCGGCGCGACCGTCATCGGCGGCGGCATGATCTTCGTGGTGTTCACCATGGCCTTCGTCGTGGGCGCGACCGTGGGCCTGCAGGGCTACCAGGGGCTGCAGGCGATCGGCGCCGAGTCGTTCATGGGCCTGGTCGGCAGCTTCGCCAACGTACGCGAGATCACCCCGATCATCGCCGCGACCGCGCTGGCCGCGCAGGTCGGCTCGTCGTTCACCGCCGAGCTCGGCGCGATGCGGATCTCCGAGGAGATCGACGCGCTGGAGGTGATGGGCATCAACGCCTTCACCTACCTGATCTGCACGCGGGTGGTGGCGGCGCTGCTGGCGCTGGTGCCGATCTATCTGATCGCGCTGTTCGCCAGTTTCTTCGCCACCCGGCTGATGAGCACGGTCCTGTTCGGGCTGGCGCCGGGCGTCTACGACTACTACTTCTACCTGTATCTGCCGGTCAGCGACATCGTGTTCAGCGTGACCAAGGTGGCCGTGTTCGCCTTCACGGTCGTCGTCATCCACTGCTACTACGGCTTCTACGCCACCGGCGGGCCGGTCGGCGTGGGGGTGGCGGCGGGGCGCGCGATCCGTCAGTCGATCGTCACGATCGTCCTGCTCAACCTGCTGCTGTCGTACCTGTTCTGGGGTAACGGCAGCAACCTGAAGCTGACGGGGTGAGCGATGGGACGCGACGAGTTCTCCCTGCCCGTGCGCGCGGGCATCGCGCTCGCGCTCATCGCGGTGCTCGCGGCGACGACGATCTTCATCGTACGGACCGCGTCGGAGATCAGCGGCACCAGGATCGACGCCGTCTTCGCCCGGGCCGGTCAGGGCCTGGACACCCAGTCCCCCGTCAAGGTCCGCGGCATCACGGTCGGCGACGTGATAGGCGTGTCCCTCGACGCCAAGGGCAAGGCCGTGGTGAGCATGGCCATCGAGCCCGGCGTCCGGCTGCCCCGCACCACCGTCGCGGCCATCGAGCCGTCGTCGGTGTTCGGGCCCAAGTTCGTCGACCTCAGGCTCGGCGCGGGCGAGACCACCGGCCCCTACCTGGCCGGCGGCGCGGTCATCACGCAGACCGAGCAGCCGCTCGACCTGTCAGACACGCTCGGCGCCGCTTACCGGGGTCTGAACGCGGTGGACCCGCGTGAGGTCACCGTCATCGTGCACACGCTGGCCCAGGGGCTCGACGGCGAGGGGAAGCGGCTGCGCGAGCTCATCGACGACGCGGGCACGGTCGTGGACGTCGCGCACCGGCAGCGCGCGCGGGCCCGGCAGTTCCTGCGTGACACGGCCGGGCTGTCCACCGCGCTGTCCGACAAGGGCGACGAGCTGGTGTCGATCTCCTCCGACGTCAACGTCATCACCCCCGACCTGCTGGAACGGGCCGACAAGGTGCGGGTCCTGCTCCAAGAGGTCACCTCGGTCTCCGACCTGGGCGCGCACGGCCTGCGCAAGCACCGGCAGGACCTGCGGGCGGCCGTCCACTCGGGCGAGCGGGTGGCCTCGCTCATCTACGCCCAGCTCGGCCTGGCCGGTGACGGCGTACGCGGCCTGAACCGGCTGGTGGACCTGCTGAACAAGCTGATCGAGGCGCCGGGCCCCGGCGGCGCCCGCCAGTTGCAGGTGGAGGCGTTCGTCTCGACCGACATCTGCGAGCTCGTCGTCGGCTCCTGCGGCCCCACCGACGGGAGGGACTGACGTGGCGCTGTCCAGGGAACGGGTGACCCGCCGGTGGACGCTGCTGCGCGTGGTGCTGTTCGTCGGCTTGACGGTGGCGCTGATCGTGGTGATCACCGTGCAGATCGCCCGGGTCAGCACCGGCGGCGGATACCAACTGATCGCGACATTTGATGATGTGTCGGGGTTGCGGGAGGGCGACCAGGTGAAGATCGCCGGGGCGCCCGTGGGGCAGGTCGACACGATCAAGGTGGTGAACGGCCGCGCCGAGGTCGCCATGGAGGTCCAGGACGCCGTCAAGGTGCCGTCGGACACCGAGGCGGCGATCAGGTGGCGCAACGCGGTCGGCCAGCGGGTCGTCTACCTGCTCCCCGGCACCGCGCCGGGCAGGCTGGCCCCCGGCTCGCGGATCGTCCGCACGTCGTCCGTGGTCGACATCGGCCAGCTGGTGAGCGACCTCGGCCCGCTGACCCGCAGCCTGGACCCGGACCAGATCAACCAGCTGCTCACCGCCGCCGCCAAGTCCCTGAAGGGCAACGACAAGAACATCCCGCGGCTGCTCGACAACGTCAACGCCATCACCGGCACGATCAACGAGCGCAAGCAGACGATCCAGCGGCTGCTCAAGGACTACGCCACCGTCACCGGCGTGGTCGCCCAGCGCGACAAGCAGATCGAGCAGCTCGTCGACAACCTGGTCACCCTGTCCGAGGCGTTCGCCGGCAACCGCAAGCTGGTCGACGACGCGATCGTGCAGCTCTCGACCACCGTCCACACCTCCGACCAGGTGCTCGGCAAGAACGCCGACGAGCTGGGCGCGCTGGTGGACCACCTGTCCGGGCTGACCGGCGGAATCAGGCGGCACGTGAACGAGATCGACAAGACGATCGGCACCTTCCAGCCGTTGCTCGCCCGCGCCTACTCCAGCGTCGATCGGGGTCACTACTTCATCACCGCGGTCCCGTGCCTGGCGCTGAGCGCCTCGCCCTGCCCGTACCCGATGAAGACGCCGCCCCCGCTGCGCGGCAGCACGCGGATCCAGAGCTCGAAGGACCTGCAGAAGCTCATGGTCGGTGAGTGATGGCGCTCAAGTCCTTCCGCGACCGCAACAAGATCGTCGTCGGCCTGATCTCGCTGGCGGTGCTCGGCACGGTCCTGGTGGCCACCTTCCTCGTCGGCAGCCTCGGGCTGCTCGAAGGCGGCTACTACATGTCCGGCACGTTCGTGGACTCCGGCGGCCTGCGCACCGGCAACGACGTCCGGGTCGCGGGCGTGCGCGTCGGCAAGGTGACCGAGGTGCGGCCCGACTACGGGCAGGGCAACGTGGTCGTCACCTGGAAGGTCGACACCGACGTGCGGCTCGGCCGCGCCACCCGGGCCGACATCACGCTGTCCAACCTGCTCGGCGGCCGCTACGTCAAGCTGTCTGGCCCGGTCACCGCCCCGTACGTCGACCAGCTCCCCGAGGCGCAGCGGCGGATCCCCGTGACGCGGACGGGCGTCCCCACGCTGATCAACGACGCCATCAAGGATGCCACCCGCCTGGTCCAGAAGCTCGACACCAAGGCCGTGGACGACCTGCTCACCGAGCTGGGCAAGATCGACACCAGCAAGCGCGGCCGGATCACCAAGCTGCTGAAGAACATCGGCGACCTGTCGGACACCATCAGCCAGAGCGAACCGCAGCTGCAGAAGCTCCTCGACAACGGCACCAAGATCATGAACGTGCTGGAGCGAAAGGACAAGCAGCTCGGCCGGCTCATCGACGCCATCGAGGTCATGCTGAACGAGCTGCGCTCGCGCCGCAACGAGCTGCGCGCGCTGCTCGGCGACGGCAGCGACCTCGTCCAGAGCACCACCCGGCTGATCAACGAGCACGAGAAGACGCTGGTCCAGGTCCTCGACGACACCGGCGCGATCACCACCAAGCTCAACAGCGGCAACAAGGAGTTCAACGCGCTCCTGGCGTGGGCCGGCCCGACGTTCTCCGGGCTGTCCACGATGGGCGGCCAAGGCCCGTGGCTCGAGGCCATAGCCACGGGCCTGGGCCCCATCGACCCGGAGGTGCTCGGCGCCATCGCCAAGGACAGGAAGAACGACCGATGACCCGTTTCCTGGCGGCCCTGCTGGCCGGCACGCTGCTGGCGGCCGGCGGCGGGTGCACGCTGCTCGGCGCCGAGCCGTACCGGCTGACCGCGATCTTCAGCAAGGCGCCCTCGCTGTACGAGCAGGCGCGGGTGAAGGTGATGGGGCTCGACGCCGGATACGTGACGAGCATCCGGATCGACGGCGACAAGGTACGCGTCGAGCTGTCGGTCGACCGGGAGGTGCCGCTGCCCGCGAACGTCAAGGCCGTGGTCGCGCCGCAGAACACCCTGGGCGAGCGGAACGTGGTCCTCTACCCGCCCTGGAAGCCCGGCGACCAGCGGATCGCCTCCGGCGCCACCATCCCGCTGGAGCGCACCGACCTGCCGGTGGAGATCGACGACGCGCTCGACGCGTTCACCAAGCTGACCGACGCGCTGGACTCCGACAAGCTGGGCGACGTCGCGGGCGACCTCGCCGACGGCGTCAGGGGCCGCGGCAAGACGGTCAACAACGCGCTCGCCGACACCGCGCGGCTCACCGACACGCTGGCCAAGCAGGACCAGCAGCTCGTCGACCTGGCCAAGGGCCTGAACAAGCTGGCCACCAGCCTCAACAAGCGGCAGAGCCAGGTGACCGGCGCCATCGACTCCTTCGCCGAGGCCAGCGCCATCCTGGCGGAGGAACGGCGGCGGCTGCGGACGTTCATCGCGGGCATGGCCGACTTCGTGCGCCGCGGCGACGTGATCATCGAAGCCTATTCCGAACGGCTCCCCCAGGCCGCCGGCACGCTGGCCGAGCTGGTGCTGACGGTCCGGGCCAACAGCGCGTCGATGGCCCAGGCGATCAAGGGCGCCGCCGACTTCTCCGACATCCTGATCGACTCGTGGGACAAGAAGCAGCACGTGCTGAAGATCCGCGTGGTGCTCAACGCGATGACCCGGGCCTGGCTGACCCCGCTGTTCGACGCCCTGAACCTCGGCAAGGTGCCGTGCCTGCCCGCCGGCCTCAGCAACTGCCCCTTCGAGCAGGGGAAGAAGAAGCGATGAAGGCACGTGTCCTGTCAGGACTGCTCGCGCTGGGCATCACCGCGTCCTGCTCGCTCCAGACCCTCGGCGCCGGCGGCGGCGATCTGACGATCAACGCCACCTTCGACGACGTCCAGAGCCTGGTCGCCGGGCACAGCGTGCAGATCTCCGACGTACGCGTGGGCACGGTGACCGGCATCCGGCTGCAGGGCTACCAGGCCAGGGTGACCATGTCGATCATGCCGGAGCACCCGGTGCCCGAGGGCAGCACCGCGACGGTGGCCAAGACCTCGGTGCTGGGCGAGAACTACGTCCAGCTCACGCCGCCCGCGGGCAAGGACCTGTCGAAGGGCCCCTACCTCAAGAGCGGCGCCACGATCACCGACACCTCGGTCGAACCGGACATCGAGCAGGTCACCGCGAAGGCCGGGCCGCTCATCGAGGCGCTCGGCACGCAGGACGTCAACGCCATCCTCGACGCCGCCTCGACCGCGTTCGCCGGCAAGGGCGCCGACGTCAACAAGCTGATCAAGCAGACGGCCGAGGTGACCGACACCTACGCCGCCGCCCGCCAGGACATCGCGACCACCGTGGACGCCCTCGCCAAGCTGGGCGACCAGCTCGCCAAGGGCAGCAAGGAGCTGGACCGGCTGCCCGGCACGCTGGCGGCGGCCACGGCCCGCCTCGCGCACGGCCGCAGGCACGTGAAGACGGCCCTCATCGCGCTGACCGACCTGGCCAAGGAGGCCAACCTCACGGTCTATCCGCGGCACGCCGCCCGGCTGCGCACGCTGCTGCGCGAGCTCGACGCGATCACCTCCTCGATGCTGCGCGGCAAGGAGGACCTGAAGGCGCTGGTGGCCAAGCTGCAGGCGTTCATCGACACGCCGCCGATCACGGTCAACGGCCAGGTGCTGATCTACGTGTGGCTGAAGGGCCTGCTGACCCCGAAGCACAACGGACTCCTGCCGAACGGCAAGACGGGCTTGCTGCCGGACGGCAAGACGGGCGTGCTGCCCAACCGGGTGGCGGACTTCCGCCTGCTCTGGGAGCCGCCGCGATGAGGGACATCTGGGGGCCGCCGCGATGAGGAACCGCCGCATCTACCTGAACCTCGGCTTCTTCGTCATCCTGGGCGTCGTGATGACGATCTGGGCGTTCAGCACGATCATCAAGCTCGACGCGATCACCCAGCCCTACCGGGTGTCGGCGGAGTTCGTCTCCTCCCCCGGCCTGGTCCGCGGGTTCGACGTCGCCTACCTGGGGGTCCGGGTGGGGAAGGTCGGGGACGTACGGCTGGCGCCCGGCAAGATCGTCGTGGGCCTGGACATCGACAAGGAGGTCCGGCTGCCGAAGGCCGCCACGGCCGAGGTACGCCGCAAGTCTGCGATCGGCGAGCCGTACGTGGAGCTGTCGCCGCCCGCGACCGGCGTGAACGGCCCGAAGCTCGCGGCCGGCGACGTGATCCCGCTGTCCAAGACCACGGTGCCGCTGGACTACCGCAAGCTGTTCGAGGGCGTCGGCAAGCTGCTGTCCGCGGTGCCGCCCAAGGACGCCAAGACGATCACGCACGAGCTGGCGGTGGCGCTGGACGGCCGGTCGTCGTCGATCAGGGACATCATCGAGGACGCGCACGACCTGACCGGCACGCTGGCCGACAACTCCCAGGTGCTCGACGACCTGTCCGTGCAGCTCACCCAGCTCACCCACACGCTGGCGGGCCGGAAGGACAAGCTGGCTTCTGGCATCACAGACCTGAGCACGGTGACCGCCACGCTACGCGAGTCGCGCAGTGACCTCGACACCTTCCTGGATCAAGGACCGGGCGTGTTCGGGCAGCTCGACCGGGCCATCAAGCGGGCCAGACCGGGCCTGTCGTGCCTGCTGACCGCGGCGGGCCTACCGCACAAACCGGTGTTCTCCGCCGAGACCGAGCGGAACGTGCACCACCTGCTGAGCATCGTGCCGACCGCGCTGAGCCTGGCGGACGACATCAGCGTGAGGGAAGGCAACACGGTGTATGGGAAGGCGTCGTTCATCTTCAGCGTCCCGGGCGGCCCGCAGCCGGCGGAGGAGTACGCGGGCCCGGTCGGCCCGCCCACCGTGCCCCGCCTGCGCGCCTGCCCCGGCCGCGCCACGGACGAGCCGGTCCGTACGGAAGACGCCGCCGACCATCCCCGGAAAGACCGAGACACGGACACAGGCACGGAGCAGACCAGGCGGCCGGCAGCCCAGGCCACCGCACAGCCCGAGCGGACCCCGGAGGCGGCGGGCGCGAAAACGCCCGCGGCGGCTTCCGGGCCCGCGTCCCGTACCCCGGTGGACACCGCTCCGCTGATTGCCGCGATCTTCCTCGCGGTGGCGGCGAGCGGTGGCATCTTGGGGTGGATCGCGGTGGGCCGGGCCGCCCGCCGCCGTGAGGAGAAGTCATGACCACCAAGCAGGACCTCGCGGAGGACCAGCAGAGCACCGCGGAGGAGACCACAGCGGCAGAATCACCGACCACCTCGGCTGGCCCGCCTCAGGAGCCCTCGGCCGGCACGGGGTCGGACAGCACGGGGTCGGACAGCACGGGGTCGGACAGCGCGGCCTCGGACGCCGACCCCTCGGAGGGCGTCTCCTCTGACAGCGGCCCTTCTGACGGCGATGTCTCTGACGGCGGTGGGGTGGTCGCCGCTGGGCGGGCGGGGCTGGGGCGTGGCCGGATCCTGGTGGCGGTGGTGGCCCTGCTGGTGGCCGCGCTGGCCGCCACGGCGGCGCTGCAGTGGATCTCCGCGGGCCAGGCCCGCGACTCGCTGGCCCGGCTGGAGAGCGAGCGGAACCTGCGGCTGGAGGTCTCGGGCGCGGCCAGCTCGTTCGGCAAGGCGCTGCTCAGCTACGACTACCAGAACCTCCAGGCCACCCGCGCCACGCTGACGGCCCAGGCCACGGGCGACTTCCTGGCCACCTACGACGAGGCGTTCGGCGGCGCGATGGCCCAGGTCATCGTCAAGCTCAAGGCCGTCTCGCAGGCGAACGTCCGCGAGGTCTACCTCTCGGACGTCGACGAGGCCACCGCGCACGCCATCGTCGTGGTGGACCAGCAGGTGAACACCTCGGAGGCGATACGCTCGGTCAAGGACTCCCATCTGAAGATCAGCCTGGTCAAGGAGAAGGGCGTCTGGAAGGTCCACGACGTGACCGTGCTCGGCGCGGCCAAAGAGGACCAGTACAACCTGGACAGCGGCACCAAGAAGAAGGATTGACCGATCGGCCCTGTGGCGATGGGTGGGCGCCCCGACGAGGTGCTCGCCTCAGAAGACTGGCTGACCGACGTCGAGCGGGCGCGCGCCGCCCGGTTCGCGTTCGAGCCCGACCGCCGCTCGTTCACGGCGGCCCACCTGCTCGTACGCCTCTGCGCCGCCGCGGTGCTCGACACCGATCCGGCCCTGCTGACCCTGTTACAGCACTGCGAGGTGCACGGCCCCGGCCACGGCCGCCCGTACATCGAGCAGGCCCCCTCCCTGGGCGTCAGCCTCAGCCACACGCGCGGCTACGTCTGCGCGGCGGCCGGTGCGGGCCGGGTGGGCATCGACGCCGAACGCGTGCCGCCGGGCCCGTTCGACCGGCTGCTCGCGGGCCGGGCGCTCACCGAGCGAGAGCTGGCGGCGGTGACCACCAACGAGGAGCTGATCAGGCACTGGACCCGCAAGGAGGCCCTGATCAAGCGCGGCGAGCTGACCATCGACGGACTGCGGGCGGCCGACGCCGACATGACGGGCCGCCACCTGCTCGAATGGACCGCCGAGGGCGACATCGTAGTGGCTGTTATCACAGACTCACCAGCCCAGCAATTCCCCCTGACCAGCTAAAATGGAGGCATGTTCTACAGCAAGTCAGTCGAGGAGCGAATCGCCGACCGGATGGCCAAGCGCAAGCCGCTCGAAGAGGGCAAGACCTTCGAGCACGGGCCGGCCAAGTTCGTGTTCGTCTCGCTGATCGTCGCCGTCGTGCTCATGCACGTCGTCGGCCTTGCCGTGGTCATGGCCCTCGACTAGCGGTGACCAACGGGGCCTAGCGGCGCCGAGTGGGAGTCGGATCCAGGAACACCTGGGAGATGCCGGGATAGCGCTCACGCAGCCGGCGGTCCAGCTCGTCACAGGCGATCTCCACCCCCGCGGCCGTGGCGTCGTCCCGGAAGTCGATCTTCGCGGCCACCAGGAAGCTCCCCGGGCCCAGCATCATGGTGAGCAGCTCGACCACGCTCTCCACCTCAGGCTGCGCCACCAGCACCGCGCGGATCTCCTTCTCGATCGGGCCCGGAGCGGACTGGCCGATCAGCAGCGACACGTTCGACCGGATCAGCGTGAGCGCGGCCACCAGCAGGAGCACGCCGATCGCGATCGACGCCACGCCGTCCCACACGGGCGAGCCGGTCACCTGGTAGCCGAGCAGGCCGAGCGCCGCGATCACCAGCCCCACCAGCGCGGCCGCGTCCTCGTACACGACGGCCTTCAGCGCGGTGTCCGAGGTGATCGAGACCAGCCGGAACGGGCTGACGTCATGCCTGCGGGCCTCCCTGCGCAGCTGCGCGAGCGCGTTGAGGAAGGACACGCTCTCGATCGCGAAGGAGAGGGCCAGCACGATGTACGAGGGGGTGAGGTTGCCGAGCCGCTCGCCGTGGCTGATCTCGTGCACGCCGTGGGTGATGGAGAATCCCGCGCCACCGACCAGGGTCGCGACCGCCGCCATCATCGCCCAGAAGAAGCCCGCCTTGCCGTGCCCGAAGGGATGGCGCGAGTCGGCGGGCCGCTGAGCCCGGCGTACGGAGACCAGGAGCAGGAGCTCCGTCACCGTGTCCGCGGCCGAGTGGGCCGCCTCCGACAGCATCGCCGCCGAACCGCCGATCAGGCCCGCGATCAGCTTGGCCACCGCGATGGCCAGGTTCGCACCGCCCGCGACCAGGACGGTGCCCAGACTCTCACCCGAGTTGTCCGACACAATCGCTCACTCTATGGCGGACGTTCGCGGACGGCGTGGGGGGTCTCGACCGGCGGCGTATGGATCGCGGCCGGTGGTCCGCCATGGCCTGCGGTGTCCGCGTCCATGGCGGGCCGCGACCGGCGGGCTCCTACGCACTGCGAGGTCGGCGTCCATGTGCGCTAGATTGGAGATCTTGACCTCCTCCCTCGCCGTGAAGACGGGGGTATCCACGCTCGAGGAGTCTCGATGAGCGCGCCTCGCTGGCTCTCCCCCGCCGAGCAGCGTGCCTGGCGTACCCACCTGGCCCTGCACAAGCTGCTCATGCACCGGCTCGACCGCGAGCTGCAGGAGCACGCCCTCTCGGTGAACGACTACGAGATCCTGGTCAACCTCTCGGAGAGCCCCGACCACCGGATGCGGATGAGCGACCTGGCCGACGCGACCATCCAGTCGCGCAGCCGGCTGTCGCACCAGATCTCCCGGATGGAGGCCAAGGGACTCGTCGTCCGAGAGGACTGCCACGACGACCGGCGCGGCACGTTCGCGGTCCTCACGAGCGAGGGCTGGGCCACGATCGAGCGGGTCGCGCCTGATCACGTGAGCAGTGTCCGGGAGCATTTCGTCGACCGGCTCACCGACGACCAGCTGGACGCGCTGGTGGCGGCCTACGAGCCGATCGTCGAGCACCTGAAGAAGCTGCGCTGAACGGCCGGGCCGACACCTAACCGATATGCCCGACGGCGCACGATCGTTCCGGGCGCTCGCTACGATCCGCTCATGCTTCGAAAGCTGCTGTTCGTCGTCGTCTTCGCGCTGGTGTCCGCCTGCTCATCAAGCGGCGGCGGAAGCGAGCTGCCCGCCGGACCCGACCTGCTGAAGAAGTCCGCCGAGGCCATGAAGGTGGTCAAGTCGGCCACCTTCTCCATCGCCACCGACGGCAAGCCCAAGGTGCCGGTGAAGAAGGCCGACGGCAGGCTGACGGCCGCCGGTGACGCCGACGGCACGATCACCATCGAGGTGCTGGGCAGCCTGCAGGAGATCACCTTCGCCCTGGTCGGCGACACCGTCCACTTCAAGGGCCCGACGGGCGGCTTCCAGAAGATGACCAGGAAGGACCTGGCGCAGCTCTACGATCCGTCGAAGATCCTCGACCCGTCCAAGGGCCTCGCGCAGTTGCTCGGCACGGCCGCCGACCCGCGCGTGGAGGCCGAGGAGAGCGGCGCCTACCGGGTGGCCACCGCGTTCTCCGGCCAGGTACTCGGCACGCTCATCCCCGGCGTCACGCAGGGCGTCAACGGCAAGGTCTGGGTGGACAAGGCCACCAGCCGGCTCACCAAGCTCGAACTGCCGCTGAAGGACGGCACGGTGACCGTGTCGCTCAGCGACTTCGACGCGCCGGTGACGATCACGCCGCCCCCGGCCGGATGAGGCGCGCCCGCCGGGTCGCGCTCGGCGTCGGCGGCGCGGTGGTGCTGCTGGCCGCCCTCGACGCGTACGTGGTCGTGACCGTCCTGCTCGACATCGCCACCGACGTGGGCATCCCCACCAACCGCCTGGAGCGGGCCACACCGGTGGTCACCGGGTTCCTGCTCGGCTACATCGCCGCGATGCCGCTGCTCGGCCAGCTCTCCGACCGGTACGGCCGGCGGCCCCTCATCCACGCCTGCCTGGCGGCGTTCGCGGTCGGCTCGGTGCTGACCGCGCTGGCGTCCGGGGAGGTGATGGTGGTGGCGGGCCGGACGATCCAGGGGATCGCGGGAGGCGCGCTGCTGCCGATCACGATGGCGCTCATCGGCGACCTGTGGCACGAGCACGAGCGCCCGGTGGCGCTCGGCGCGGTCGGGGCGGCGCAGGAGCTGGGCAGCGCGCTCGGGCCGCTGTACGGCGGGGTGCTGGCCCTGCTGCCGAGCACCATGGTGTTCGGGATCGAGCTGGGCGGCTGGCACGCCATCTTCTGGATCAATCTGCCGCTGGCGGCACTGGCCGCAGTGGCGGTCCACCTGACCGTCCCCTCACCACGGGTGTCCTCCGGGCTCTCGGGTCAGGCGTCGGCCGGGCGTGTGGACGGGGTCGGCGGTGCGTTGCTGGCCCTGAGCCTCGCCCTTCTGGTGGTGGGCCTGTACAACCCGGATCCCGCCACGACCGTGCTGCCGCCCTGGGGCCTGCCGGTGATCGCGGCCGGGGTCGTGGCCGGGGCGGCGTTCGTCTGGTGGGAGATCCGGTCGAAGGTCCGGCTGCTCGACCTGACGGGCACCCGCAAGGGACCGCTGCTGGCCACGCTGGGCGTGAGTTTCCTGACCGGCGCCGCCCTGCTGATCACCATGGTGTTCGTCCAGTTCACGGCACAGACGCTGCTCGACCTGGAGACGTTGGACGCGGCGCTGGTGCTGGCCAGATTCCTGATCGCGCTGCCGGTGGGCGCGCTGCTGGGCGGCCTGCTGGCCCGCCGGCTCGGTGACCGGGTGGTGGCGGTGGCGGGCCTGATCGTGGCCACGGCCGGGTACGGCGTGATGAGCCGCTGGCCGCTCGACCTGGCGAACGCCGGCCTGATGGTGGACCTCGCGCTGATCGTGGCCGGTCTCGGGCTGGGGCTGGTCATCGCACCGGTGTCGGCGGCAGTGCTCCGGGTGACGCCCGCCACGCAGCACGGGGTGGCCTCGGCGGCGGTGGTGGTGGCCAGGATGATGGGCATGCTGATCGGCATCGCGGGGGTGTCGGCGTGGGGGTTCCACCGGTTCCAGTCGCTGACCGCGGGCCTCGACACGCCGCTGCCGGTGGGGGTGGAACCGGCGGTGTACGCGAAGCAGCTGAGCGAGTACCTCGCGAAGGTGGACGCTGCGCTGCATCTGGAATACACGGAGATGTTCTTCGTCACCGCACTGATCTGCCTCCTGGGCGCGGTGGTCGCCGCCTTCCTCCCCCGCGTCCGGTGAAAGCCGTCTCGGCCTCAGCCACTGCCTGAGATGAGGCGTTTGCCCAGGCGTTGCGCTGGAACTTCCACGAAACGCCTGGTCAGCGCGCTGGCCCCAAGCAGCAACCCCATCACGCCGACCAGAACCGCCAGCCGTGCATACAACGGCACAGCCAGCGGCTCGGGCCAGAAAGGCTCCACGCTCTCCAGGAGCAGCGGGTGCAGCACGTAGATCGAGTAACTGACCAGTCCCAGCCATACCAGCGTCCGTGGCATCCTTCGGTGCCGCAGTGCCATCCCAGCGACGAAGGTCATCCAGGCCGCGACTGTGGCCGTCTGAACGCCGAACTCATCACGCGCCAGCCAGACCCCGGCCAGCGGCACCAAGACCACCCAACCAGCTTGTTTCCAGGAGATCTCCCCCTGCTCGGCCCGATACAGCACCGTGCCGGCGAACATGGTGGCCAAGATCAGCAACCCCTGCCATGGGCCGGGATAGCTCTGATTGACCGCCAGCAGACCCAGCACGGTGACCCCGATGACGACAGCGCCCGCGTACCGCATCCCGGCTGAGCCTTTGAGTACCGCGGCCAGTCCCACCGCCAGCAGTCCGGTCACCACCAGCACGACCATCAGCATCCGCCCCGATCCACCAGCCGACAGCAGCGCGACCGGCAGCACGCCCGCACCCAGTACGGCCGCCGCGGCGAAGCCGAGCGCGCCGGCGACACTCTGCCGGTGCACGCCGAGGCTGAACATCGCGGTCAGGAGCAGATAGAAGGCCATCTCATAGGAAAGCGTCCACAGAACATTGACCACGTTCGGCACATACAGCAGGTTCTGCATCATCGTCAGATGACCCAGCACCAGGGAGACCGGCCGCGAACTCCACCAGATATGCGGGGCGTCCCAGCCCACCGCCGCCAGTAACGCCATACCTGCCACGCATACCCCGAACAGCGGATATAACCGAAAGAAGCGAGAGATCCAGAAAGCCGGGATGCTGCCTCGCCGCTCCAGCGACGCGGGCACGATATAGCCGCTGACCAGGAAGAACACCATCACGCCGTACCACCCGGGCTCGAAAGCCGCTTTGACCGCCGACTCCATCTCAGACAGCAGGGGCCTCAACGCATGCTCGAAGACCACCACCACAGCGGCGATGCCACGGAGTGCGTCGAGCCAGGCCAGGCGGCGCCCGGTCTGGTGCTGAGCCGCTGCCGGAAGAGTAAGCATCCGGCGATGCTAGCGATCGATTCCCTGGAACCGCACATTTATGCCCGGCTCGAGACCATCGAGGTAGGCGGCGCCCCAGCCCGGGCAAGGCGATGCCACTGCTCGCGGGCCGGGGTCGAAGGGGGGCTGGCGTTGGACCGTGCGGTGCCGTACGAGATGGCGCTTTTACGGAGAGAGCCGATGCAGGTCGCGGGGGAACAACGTGGCCTGGCGGATGTTCGCCGCGCCGACCAGGCGCGCGGTCCAGCGCTCGAGCCCCAGCGCGAACCCCCCGTGCGGCGGCATGCCGTGCGCGAACGCCTGCAGATACCCCTCATACGGCCCGACGTCCTCACCACGCGCGGCAAGGGCGTCGAGATAGTCCTGATGCCTGTGCAGCCGCTGCCCGCCCGTCACCAGCTCCACCCCCCGGAAAAGCAGGTCGAACCCGTTCGAGTACCCCTCACGTAGCGGGTCCGGGTGGGTGTAGAACGGCCGCTTGGCCATCGGATACCCCGTGACGAACAGGAACTCCGACCCGTGCTCCCGCACCGCCCACTCCGACAGCCACCGCTCCTGGTCCGGTGACAGGTCAGGCTCGAACTCGTTCGTGAGCCGCTGCGCCTCGGTGAAGTGGATCGCCGGGATCTCGGCGGGCACCTCCGGCAGCGTCACGTCGAGCAGGTCGACCGCGGGCTGCCCCCGTACCGCCTCCACCATGCCCGCCACCGCCTCGCGCAGCACCGCCATCACGTCGCGGTGGTCGCGCACGAAGCCCAGTTCGGCGTCCAGGCTGGTGTACTGGGCCAGGTGGCGGACCGTGTCGTGCGGCTCGGCCCGGAAGACCGGCCCCACCTCGTAGACCCGCTCGAACACACCGACCATCGCCTGCTTGTAGAACTGCGGCGACTGCGCCAGGTAGGCGGGGCGGCCGAAGTAGTCGATGCCGAAGACGTTCGCGCCCGATTCGGTGGCCGAGGCGACGATCTTGGGCGTGTGGATCTCGGTGAACCCCAGCCGGTCCAGCGCCCGCCGGAACCCGGCCACGCTCGCCGCCGAGATCTCCAGCGGCGCCCTGAGGCGCGGATGGCGCAGCGCGACCGGCGCGTGGTCGAGGATCGTGGGCAGGGCCGCGGCCACGACCGGCCGGTAGAGGTCGAACGGCGGCGCCTCGGTGGGCTCGGCCAGCACCTCGATCTCCGGCTCGGTGAGCTCGGCACCGCCCGGCGCCTGCGGGTTCGCGGTCACGACACCCGTCACCCGGACGACCGTCTCCTCACCCGGAACCACGCCGGGCTCCGCACCTGGGACCGCGCAGGGCTCCGCACCTGGGACCGCGCAGGGCTCCGCACCCGGGGCCACGCCGGGCGCCACCACCTGGGCGAGCCCACTGCGGTCCCTGACGACCAGGAAGGTTACGGATTTCAGCCGCCGGCGGCGATGTACCCAACCGGCGATCGTCACTCGTTGTCCGGCGTGCTCAGCGAGCTCCGCCGACAGGACACGAGAGATCATCACAGCTCCTCACGAGTTGCATGATCCCTTGGGAGTGCGGGGGAGAAGGGAACTCCCGGTGCCACCGCACTTTCGCCGCCCACGCAGGGGCGGCCTCCAAGACCCGATGACGGGGGTCAGACCGGCGGGGCATTTCCTCCCCGCACTCGGGAGTGTCTTCACCGAAGGGGCGCGAGACCGCCTTCACAGCTGCCGGCGGCTCTCTGGACCCACGCGGGCCTTCGGTTACTCGTCTCCGTCTGCGCGTTGCCGGTGATCGTAGCCAGCGTCGGCGGACGTCGGCAACCTGATTAGGACCCGTCCACACAGGCGCTACGACAAGATCGAGAGTGCCCACCCTCCGACTTCCCCACGCCCACGCCGGACCCGAGCCAGTCCACCCCCAGACGCTGAGGCCGGACCTGCCGCACCTCGAGGATCAGGACCAGGAAGACGACGCATGACCACACCCGCCCTCAACGACCTCCAGCCCGGCCGTCTCGTCTACATCCCCGCCGGCGCCTCCCCACAGCGCGCCCGCCCCCTCGCCATGTGCCTCCACGACGCCGGCCCCAGCTGGTACCCGCCCGGCGAGATCTGGCTGGCCGGACAGGTCCTCCGCGCGGACGGCTCCAACCCTCTCCAGTACCGCACCACCGCGATCAACGCCACTCTCGCCAAGATCACCATCGCCCCGCCCGGCATCCGCCACTGCGTCGCCACCGGCTGCCCCAGCTCGTACGTCATCATCGCCATGAACGAGACCGGAGAACTGGAGCCCGGCTGGCGCATGCTCCAGACAGGCGACCTCAGCGGCATCAACCTCTGCCCGCAGCACGCCCTCACCGTCACCCCAGACGGCGCCACCTTCCTCCACGCACCCGAAGCCATGGACCGCGATACCGGCAACATCACCTGCACCTGTGGAACCCTCATCCGCCCCGTCATGGGGCGCGAGACCACCCCGGCCATCCGAGCCGCCTGCGTACTCGCCTACGGCGCCCACATCGCCGCCATGACCCCACGGAGACCCTCACGACCACTGCAGCACAGGACCCTCTGACCAGAACCACGACGGCTGACAGCTGGCTCGCCTCGCCTCGTCGGATCTGGGGCAGGAGATATCTCACTGCGGTGCCTCAGATTGAATGAGACGGATCAATGGCGATCTGTCTCATTGATCATGAGGCTTGTCGAGGGACGTCTGCGGCCACCCGCCACACCCGTGGCTCGATCTCCCGCGATCGAGCCCGCATCGTCTCCGCCAGCCCTTCAGGCCACTGCGTCCCTTCCGGGCCCATCGACCACGTGACCCCGTCCAGGCTCGTACCATCCAGGTCCGCGCAGGCCAGATTCGTTCCGCGCAGGGACGCGCCCGCCAGGTTCGCACGAGTCAGATACGCGCGGCCCAGGTTCGCGTGATCCAGGTTCGCGTCGCGGAGGTCCGCCTCGGTCAGGTTCGCGTCGTTCAAGTTCGCGCCGACCAGGTTCATGCCGCGCATCTTGCCGCGGTACAGGTCCTCGCCCCGGTCCAGGTCGTAAAGGTCGTCTTCCCAGTCCACCTCTTCCATGAACCGACGGTAGACCGACCCGCCCATCTGCCACACCATTCCGCCCGATCCGGGCATCCGTCGGAAAGGATCAGTCACGCCTCAACGCTCTGCTTTACCTCCTCGCAGAGGCGTAGCGGCTCATGGCCGTGGTGCAGCCGGCATTCGCGGCTTCGCGTGATCTGCACGGGCACGCGCACTCCGTACCCGCCGGAGGAGACCCAAGGCGTCCGACGACCACAGGGGGCGGATAGGGGTTATCCGGCTACCGGTTGCCCATCACACTCGGGGCAACCTGTCCCCCTGAGGAGGCCGACATGCGTAGAGCCCTGGTCGGATGCGCCGTCGCGCAGATCGTCGTGGTGATCCTGCAGTTCTACCTGGCCACGTTCGGCGCGTTCCAGATGCCGCGGCCCACGGGCACGGATCCCGCGGCGATCGGCCTGCACGCCGCCAACGGCCTGTTCGTCATCCCGGCCGTCTCCCTCGTGGCCACCGTCGTCGCGGCGCTGGCGAAGGTGCCCGGCAGGCTGATCGCGCTGTGCGCCGCTCCCCTGGTGCTCAGCGCGGTCCAGATGCTCGTCGTCTTCCCGCTGGCCGGCCTCGCGGGCGCCACGAAGAACGACACACCGCTGGCCAGCCTGTTCGTGTACGGTCTGCACGCCGTCGTGGGGCTGGGCCAGCTCTGGGCGGTGATCGCCGCCTACCGTGCCGTACGCAGGCACACCAAGGCACCCGTGGAAGAACCCCAGCCCCAGCCGGTCTGACCCGACCCACTCCCAGGCCCGACCCGAACAGAGCCGGACCGAACAGAGCCGGACCGAACAGAGCCGGACCGAACAGAGCCGGACCGTGACCTTGGGCCGGGACCCCAGACCGTGACCTGGACCGGAGCTACTTCTTGGCGGGCTGGCCGCCGCTCTTCCGCTTCTCCCGGATCTTCATCGTCACGTCGATCGGCGACCCGGCGAAGCCGAACTCCTCGCGGATCCGGCGCTCGATGAAGCGCCGGTAGGTGTCCTCCAGCCAGCCCGAGGTGAACAGCACGAACTTGGGCGGCTCCACCGACGCCTGAGTGGCGAAGAGGATCTTCGGCTGCTTGCCACCCCGCACCGGCGGCGGCGTCTGGTGCACCAGCTCGGTCAGGAACGCGTTGAGCCTGGCCGTCGGCACCCGCGTCGACCACGACCCGAGCGCCTTCTCCAGCGCCGGGACGAGCCGGTCCATGTGGCGTCCGGTCTTGGCGGAGATGTTGACCCGCAGCGCCCACGGGGTGCGGACGAGCTGCCGGTCGATCTCCCGCTCCAGGTAGTAGCGGCGGTCCTCGTCGACCAGGTCCCACTTGTTGAACGCGACCACCATCGCCCGGCCCGACTCGATCACCAGGCCGATGATCCGCAGGTCCTGCTCGGTGAGCACCTCACTGGCGTCGATGAGGACGATCGCCACCTCGGAGCGTTCGAGGGCGGCCCGGGTGCGCATGGCGGCGTAGAAGTCGGCGCCCTGCAGCTCGCGGTCGCGCCGCCTGATGCCGGCGGTGTCGACGAAGCGCCAGGTCTTGCCGCCCAGCTCGATCAGCTCGTCGACCGGGTCGCGGGTGGTGCCCGCCATCGGGTCGACCAGCACGCGCTCCTCCCCCGCCAGCTTGTTGAGCAGCGAGGACTTACCGACGTTGGGCTTGCCGAGCAGCGCCACCCGATAGGGGCCGCGCTCGGCGTCGAACCTCAGCTCCGGCGTCTCCGGCAGCGCGTCGAGGATCACGTCGAGCAGGTCGCCACTGGAGCGGCCGTGCAGGGCCGACACCGGCTGCGGCTCGCCGAGACCGAGCGACCAGAGCGCGGCGGCCTCCAGCTCCACCTGCTGGTTGTCGACCTTGTTGGCGGCCAGGATGACCGGCTTGCCCGACTGGCGGAGCACCGAGCCGACCGTCTCGTCGGCGTCGGTCGCGCCCACGGTGGCGTCGACGACGAACACGATCACGTCGGCCAGCTCGACGGCGACCCGCGCCTGGTCGGCGATGCGCAGGTTCATCCCGGTGGCCTCGGGGTCCCAGCCGCCGGTGTCGACGACCGTGAAGCGGCGCCCGCGCCAGTTGGCGTCGTAGGTGACGCGGTCACGGGTGACGCCCGGCACATCTTCGACGACCGCCTCGCGGCGGCCGATGATGCGGTTGACCAGCGTGGACTTGCCTACGTTCGGGCGACCGACGATGGCCACGACCGGTACCGGGCCGCTGTCGGCGACGTCGTCGGATACTGCGAGATCGTCGAGTTCAGCCTCGACCCAATCCCCCGTTGACACGATTTTTCATCCTTTGTGAGTACCGCACCCTTGTCAGGTGCGCTCCTTGATCAGACTCAGCACCTCGCCGATGACCTCTTCGAGAGTCAACGGCGTGGTGTCGAGCTCGACGGCGCCAGCCGCCATCGAGAGTGGATCCGTCTTGCGAGTGGAGTCGAGGGTGTCACGCTTGGCCATCGCGGCCTGCTGCGCCTCCACCGTGGTGCCGCTCAGCTCCGCCGTACGGCGCAGGGCGCGGGCCTCGGCGCTGGCCGTCAGATAGACCTTGACGGTCGCGTCGGGGGCGACCACGCTGCCGATGTCGCGGCCCTCGACCACGATGTCGCCGGCGCCGATGATCTCCCGCTGCAGGTATACGAGACGCGCGCGCACCTCGGGCACCGCCGCGACGACGGAGACCGCCCCGGTGACCTCGGCCTCGCGGATCGGCCCGGCCACGTCGACACCGCCGACGTGGATGGACGGGCCGTCGGGGTCGGTGCCGCAGACGATCTCGGGCTCGCCCGCGCGGGCCGCGACAGCGGCGGGATCGGCCAGGTCGACGCCCTGCTGGAGCATCCACCAGGTCATCGCCCGATACATCGCCCCGGTGTCCAGGTAGCGCAGCCCGAGTGCGCGTGCGACTCCACGCGACACGCTCGACTTGCCCGACCCCGCGGGACCGTCCATGGCGACGACCAGACCGGTCACGGCCTCTCCCTCTTCACGTTTCCCACTGCACGTTTTTCCCACTGCACGTTTTCTTTTCTCCAACCTGAAGAGGCTACCGCCTCGCACGCATGCCCCACGCCCAGCTGGACCATCCGGCGTACGCAGCGACCCTTGTCCGGCCACGGTCCCCATTCGGCGCTGGATCATCCGGCGTCCGCCGCGACCCCCGTCCGGCCACGGTCCCCATTTCCCGCTCGGCCATCCGGCGTCCACCGCGTACACCCGCCCGACCGTGGCCCCGTTCGGCGCTCGTCCATCCGGCGTCCGCCTCGGCCCTCTCCGACATCGGTTACTGTGCCAACGGGGTCGATCAGGCGGCCCGCCAGGCCCTGGCCCGTGCCACCCGCCATCACCTGAATCCGGCCGTCAGCCGGAACAGGCCGACCGGCACCAGCCCGCGCTTGAGCAGGCGGTAGGTGGGCAGCGGGCTGCCGCTCACCGTCTCCTTGTAGGCGATGGCCCACCGCCCCTTCAGGTACGCCCTGCGCGGTGTGTCGTCGGGGTGGGTGAACTGGATGACCGCGTCCCGGCGCCCGAGGCTGAGGGGCTGATGAACGTACCCGAACCGGAACTCCTTCACCGGACGGCCGAGCAGCCCGTCGGCGAGCGCGTCGGCCGCGTGCAGGCCCGTCGGGATGCCGCCCTGGCAGGTCCCGTGCATGACGCCGTACGGCTGGCGCACCGCGGCGGCGTCGCCCACGGCGTAGACGTCCGGGTGCGACATCGAGCGCAGCGCGGCGTCGACCACGATCCGGCCCCGCGCGTCCACCGTCAGCCCCGCCTCGGCGGCCAGGGGCAGGCCCTTGGTGCCGGCGGTCCAGAGCGTCGCGTCGGAGTGGACCAGCTCGCCCCCGGCCAGCTCGACGGCGTCCGGCAGCACCTTGGTGACCTCGGCGCCGTCGCGTACCTGGATGCCGAGCCGGTCCATCGCCCGCTCGACGTAGGCGCGGGCCTTATCGCCCATCATCGCGCCAGGACGACCCCGGGTGAGCAGGACGACGCGCAGGTTCGGGTGCGCTTCGGCGAGCTCTGTGGCCGACTCGACACCGGTCAGGCCGCCGCCGGCCACGACGACCGTCCCCCGGTCGAGCTCACCGAGGCGTCGCGCGAGTCGTACGGCCTGGTCGTGGTCGTCGTAGACGTAGGCGTGCTCGGCCACACCGGGGGTCGAGGCGTCGGTGACGGTGCCGAGTGCGTAGATCAGCTTGTCGTACGCGATCACGCGCCCGGGCTCCCCGCCCCCGCCGTTGACGGTGACCTCGTGCCGTACGGGGTCGAGGGCGCTCACGCGGCCCAGGACGAGGTCGATGCCCGTGCCGGCGATGATGTCGGCGATCGCGTGGTCCCGCAGCCGTTCGCCGGCGGCGGTCTGGTGCAGCCGCAGCCGCTCCGTGAACCGTGGGGCGGCGCTGACCAGCGTCACCTTGCCGCCGTGGCGGCGCGTCCGGGTGGCGGCCCTGATCGCGGCCGCGATGCCCGTGTAGCCGGCGCCCAGTATCAGGATGTTCGTCATGTCCCTGGCTCCTTCGCGAACTCCGGGTGGATTCCGCACTGAAGACGGAACGAGCCGCCAGGGATGTGACATCAACGCCGTACTTCCGCCCCCCGAAGGGGGTGTCCCTCCAAGAGGACCCCAGCCACGACGGACCGTCACAGGAATGAAGACGGGCAAGTGCGACGAACCACCCGCGAAACCATCGCGGTCACCGCACTACGGGACCTGCCAGCCCCGTTCGTGCAGCGCCTTGGTGAGGACAGCCGCCGCGTCCGGCTGCACGGAGACTTCGGCGATGCCCAGAGGCAGGCCGGGAGCGTGCTCCAGCCGTACGTCCTCGACGTTGACCCCGACCTCGTCGCAGATCTGGAAGAGCCTGGCCAGCTGACCGGGGCGGTCGCCGACGACGACCTGGACCACCACGTACGCGGGCGCGGGGCCGCCGTGCTTGCCGGGGATGCGGCCATGACCGGCCACGCCGCGCTTGAGCAGCTGGGTGATCTCCTGCGTGACCGTGCCGTCGCCGTCGGCCAGCGCGCGGAGCGCCGTAGCGGCCTCGGCCAGGTCGCGGGAGATGGCCTCCAGCACCTCGGCCACCGGCGTCGCGTTGCCCGACAGGATGCCGAGCCAGAGGCCCGGGTCGCTGCCCGCGATCCTGGTGACGTCGCGTACGCCCTGCCCGGCCAGGCCGAGCGCGACGTCGGACGCGTCCGCCAGCCGGGCCGCGACCGCCGAAGCGGTGACGTGGGGCGCGTGGGAGACGACGGCCACGGCCTGGTCGTGTTCGGCGGCGTCCACCTCGACGGGGTTGCCGCCGCAGAGCTCCACCAGCCGCAGCACGGCCGCCCTGGCCTCCGGCGTGGCGTCGGGGGTGGGGCACAGCGCCCACGGGCGGCCCAGGAACAGCTCGGCCCTGGCGGCTCCGGGGCCCGACTTCTCGCGGCCGGCCAGCGGATGGGAGGCGACATAGGTGGACATGTCGCAGCCCAGCTGGGCGGCCCGCTCGATGGGCTCCACCTTGACGCTGGCCACGTCGGTGTAGAACGTGGCCGTGCCGTTGCGCTGCAGCGCCAGCAGCTCACCGGCGACGAGCGCGGGCGGCACCGCGAGCACCGCGAGATCGATCGTCTCGCCGGACTCACCCGACTCACCCGACGCCGAAGCGGCCTGGGCGTGCGTCTCTGGGTGCCACTCCTCGCCCGCGCCGAGCTCCCGGGCCAGCCGTACCGCTCCCTGGTCGTGGTCGGCGAGCAGCACGCGTAGCCCCCGCTCGCGCAGCGCCAGCGCTATGGAGGTGCCGATGAGACCGGTGCCGACTACCAGCACGGTGCGGAGTTCGGAGGCCATGTAGATGTCCTGATTTATCGGGCGTCGGAGTAGCTCGGTCGGGTGACAGAAGCGGATGAGCGGGTCGTTACTGGGCGATGTCCTGGCGGAGTGCGACGGCGCCGCGCAGATAGACGTGCTGGATGTCGGAGCGCGGCCGGTCCGTCTCCACGTGGGCCATCAGGCGTACCACCCTGGGCAGCGCGCCCGGCACGTCGATCTCGGTGCAGCAGATCAGCGGCACGTCGTGGAAGCCCAGCTTCCGCGCCGCCAGCGCCGGGAACTCCGCCGTCAGATCGGGAGACGCCGTGAACAGCACGCTGATCACATCGTCGGTGGTCAGCTGATTGCGCCCCATCATCTCGCTGACCAGCTCCGTGGTCGCCTCGATGATCGCCCCACGGTCGTTGGCGTCCACCTGGATCGCCCCGCGGATCGCCCGCACCATGTGATTACACCCCTCTATAGCGGTGAAGCCCGTGCGGAGGTTCGCACGGGCTCCTGCGTTCCGCCAGATTACAGCTTCACGGCGGCGTAGAGTTCGCCGACCTCCTTCAGGGACAGCGCCCTGACGGTGCCCGCCTTGGTACGGCCCAGCTTGATCGGCCCGAACTCGATCCTGGCCAGGTCGATGACGCGATGACCCGCCTCTTCCAGCAGCCGCCGGACGATGTGATTGCGGCCTTCGTGCAGAACGACCTCGACCAGCGCCTGCTGGCCGTGCTCCTGCACGATCGAGAAGGAGTCGATCTTGGCCAGGCCGTCTTCGAGCTCGATGCCCTGCTTGAGCCGACGGCTGAGATCACGCGGGATCGGCCCCGGGACCTTCGCCCAGTACTTCTTCTGCACCCCATAACTCGGGTGAGTCAGCCGGTTGGCCAGCTCGCCGTCGTTGGTGAGCAGCAGCAGCCCCTCGGTCTCGGTGTCGAGCCGGCCCACGTGGAACAGTCTCGGCGCGAGCTCCTCCACATAGTCGGCCAGGCAAGGCCGGCCCTGCGGGTCGTCCATGGTGGACACGACGCCGATGGGCTTGTTCAGGGCGTAGTAGACCAGGTCGGGGGCGGTCGGGATGCGCTTGCCGTCTACGTGGATGACCTGCGCCGCCGGGTCCACCTTGGCCCCGAACCTCCGTACGACCTGCCCGTTCACGGTGACGCGGCCGTCGCCGATCATCTCTTCGCAGGCGCGACGGCTGGCCACGCCCGCCTGGGCGAGCACCTTCTGCAGCCGTACGCCGCCGGGCACCTCGGTGGTGTCGCGCTCGTCGGTGTAGCCGTCGGGGAAGAAGTTGCGGTCCCGCATGGGCTGGCGAGCGGTCTTGAACCGGTCGCGCGGCGCACCGGAGGCCGCCCCGTCCCGTCCGCCGGACGTGCGCCCGCCGATGGTCTGGACGTCGTCACGCCTGGGGGTACGGCTCGGACGGCCGGCGTCGCGGCGCGAGCCGGCGTCGTCACGGCGTCCGAAGCGGGCACGGGTGGACTCTCCACGGCCGTTGCCGGTCCGCGGGGACTCTCCGCGGCTGTAGCCGGTCCGCGTGGACTCGGTACGGGAACCGCCGTCCCTGCGGCCACCACGGTCGGCCCGGAAGCCGCCACGGTCGTCCGTACGCTCGAAACGCGATCCGCCCCGGTCGTCACGACGGTCACCCTGGTAACCGCCCCGGTCGTCCCGCCTCTCAGGCCGGAAACCACCACGGTCATCACGACGCTCGGAACGGAACCCGCCCCGATCGTCACTGCGGTCGGAACGGAACCCGCCCCGGTCGTCACTACGCGGGGAACGGAAGCCACCGCGGTCGTCGCTGCGGGCTCCCTGGTAACCGCCCCGGTCGTCCCGCCTCTCAGGCCGGAAACCACCACGATC
Organism: Nonomuraea aurantiaca; assembly: GCF_020215705.1. GTDB lineage: Bacteria > Actinomycetota > Actinomycetes > Streptosporangiales > Streptosporangiaceae > Nonomuraea > Nonomuraea aurantiaca. Next base: position 233,682 of record NZ_JAIWNB010000005.1, read on the forward strand.
ATCACGACGCTCGGAACGGAACCCACCCCGATCGTCACTGCGGTCGGAGCGGAAGCCGCCCCGGTCGTCGCGGCGGGCGCCCTGGAAGCCGCCTCGGTCGTCGCGACGCTGGGGACGGTAACCGTCACGGCCGCCACCCTCCCGAGGGCCGGAGCCGCCGCGGTCGGAGCGGTAGCCGCCTCGATCGCCCCCGGCGGACGAGCTGTAGCCGCCACGCTCGCCACGGGACGACCCGCCGTAGCCACGGTCGCCGCGCGACTGCGCGCCATATCCGCCGCGCGACGGTGAAGAGCCGCCGCGGGACTGCGAGTAGCCGCCTCGGTCGCTTCCGGGTGCCGGACGGTCGCCGTCGCGGGAGGGGGAGCGGTCGTCGCGGTAGGAACGCTCGCGGGACGTACGGTCGTCGCGGGAGGACGTACGGTCGTAGCCGCCCCGGTCGCCCGCCGAGCCGGAGCGGTCGCGGGAGCCGCCGGAGCCGGAGCGGTCACGGGTGTCGCCGGAGGCGGGCCTGCCGTACCGGGCGCGGGAACCGCCACGGTCGGCGCGGAGCGAGTCGCGGCCGGCGCCCAGCTCGCTTCCGGAGTCGCGGCTGTAGCCGCGGTCGCTGTCGTCGCGGCGCGCTCCGCCACGGTCACTGTCGTCGCGGCGGGGTCCGCCACGGGAATCGTCTCGGTGGGAACCGCCACGGAACCCCTCACGGCGGGGGCCGCCGCGCGAGTCGTCCGAGCGGAAGGCGGGACGGCCGCCACGGCTCGCGCCGCCGGTGCGTCCACGACCGCGTCCATCACCGGACGGGGTGCTGCGCCTGTTGATCACTTTGTATTCTCCTCGAGGTTTTCCACGTCGTCGGGGAGGAAGGGGGCGAGCTCGGGGAGCTCGCCGATGTCCTTCAGTCCCAGGCGTTCAAGGAAGTATGAACTTGTCCGGTAGAGCACTGCCTGGCTCTCCGGGTCGGTGCCGGCCTCTTCGACCAGGCCCCTGGCGACGAGCGTCCGCATGACGCCGTCGCTGTTGACGCCGCGGACCGCGGCGACTCGTGCGCGGCTCACCGGTTGCCGGTAGGCGACGACCGCGAGGGTTTCCAGCGCGGCCTGGGTGAGCCGGGTCTGCTGGCCGTCGCGGACGAACCGCTCGACCAGCGCGGCGCAGTCGGCTCGCGTGTAGAACCGCCAACCGCCTGCCACTTCTCTCAGATCGAAACCCCGTCCGGCTTGGGTGTATTCCGCGGCCAAGGTCCGGAGTGCGGTGCTCACCTCGTGGGTGGGCCGTTCGAGCACCTGCGCCAGGGTCACTTCGGGGACGGGCTCGTCCACGACCATCAGGATGGCCTCGAGCGCCGCCCCGAGCGTCGGGCCGCCGCCCTGGGGGTCGCTCTCGGCGGGTTCGTCAGGTATGTCGTCCAGGCCGACTGGCTCGGACAGCTCCGCGCCGGAAGGCACGACGGACGCGTCCCAGAGCTCATCGTCCACATCCGGCTCGACGGACGCCTCCTGGAGCTGGTCGTCCACGCCCGGCTCCCACGGCGCGACCTCCGCCTCGTCGACCGCGGACGGGGCCTCAGGCTCGTCGCCCGGTTCGTCCTCCAGCCCGTCGCCCGGTTCGTCCTCCGGTCCGTCGTCGGTGCTCGTGGTGGCGAGCGATCCCGGGAGGGTCATCCAGGCGGGCAAGGGGGCGGGTTCGCGAGGCGGGGTGTCGTCCAAGCGGTCAGTCATCAGCCGTCTTCTCCGCGCTCTCCTCGTAGTCGTCCCCCACGGAGACGTCCCCTTCGTCCGACCCGGTCCAGGTCACGTGCAGGTCGCCCAGGGCTTCGACCTGCTCGAAGGTGACCGCGGACTCCCGGAAGAGCTCCAGCACCGCCAGGAAGCGGGCGATGACCTCGATGGTGCCGTCACAGTCGGCAACCAGGGCCCGGAAGGTGGCCCGCCGCATCCGCCGCAGGTGCGCCACCAGGATAGCGGCTTGCTCCCGCACGCTGGCCAGCGGTTGATAGATGTGCCCGACGCTGACCGTGGGCGGGAGCTTGGGGACGAAGGCGCGGGCGGCGATGCGGGCGAGGTCGTCGGGGCTGATGCCGAGGATGAGCTGCGGGAGGAGATTGGCGAACTGCGGCTCCATGGGTGCGGTGCGGGGGAAACGCAGCGCCTCCTCGGCCATGCGGCCGGAGAAGACCTTCGCCACCTCTTTGTACGCCTTGTACTGCAGGAGCCGGGCGAACAGCAGGTCGCGGGCCTCCAGCAGAGCCAGGTCCTCTTCGTCCTCGACCTCGCCCGAGGGCAGCAGCCGGGCCGCCTTGAGGTCGAGCAGCGTGGCCGCGACCAGCAGGAAGTGGCTGGTCACGTCGAGATCCCACTCGGGGCCACGAGCTCGGATGTAGGCGATGAACTCGTCGGTGACCTTGGAGAGCGAGATCTCGGTGATGTCGAGCTTGTGCTTGGAGATCAGGCCGAGGAGCAGGTCGAAGGGCCCCTCGAAGACGTCCAGGTGGACCCTGAACCCTTGTGGCTCTGTCTCCGTCACCTGGCCATTGTCGCAGGTGCCGGCCAGCGGGACAGCACCTCGCGGGCCAGCTCACGGTAAGCGTTGGCGCCCAGGGACGACGGGTCGAAGGTGGTGATCGGCTCGCCGGCGACCGTGGCGTCGGGGAAGCGCACGGTGCGGTTGATCACGGTGTGGAAGACCTTGTCGCCGAACGCCTCGACGACGCGGGCCAGCACCTCGCGGCCGTGCAGGGTGCGGGCGTCGTACATGGTGGCGAGCAGGCCCTCGATCTCGAGGTCCTCGTTGAGCCGTTCCTGCACCTTGGTGATGGTGTCCATGAGCAGGGCCACGCCGCGCAGCGCGAAGAACTCGCACTCCAGCGGCACCATGACGCCCTGCGCGCAGGTCAGCGCGTTGATGGTGAGCAGGCCGAGCGACGGCTGGCAGTCGATGAGGCAGACGTCGTAGTGCGGCAGCAGCGGCTTGATCACGCGGCCGAGCACCTGCTCGCGGGCCACCTCGGTGACGAGCTGGACTTCGGCGGCGGACAGGTCGATGTTGCTGGGCAGCAGGTCGAGGCCCTCGACGCCGGTCTCCAGCAGCACGTCCTCGGCGGTGACGTTGCGCTCCATCAGCAGGTTGTAGACCGTGAGGTCGAGCTGGAGCGGGTTGATGCCGAGGCCGACGGACAGGGCGCCCTGCGGGTCGAAGTCGACGAGCAGCACCTTGAGGCCGCATTCGACGAGCGCGGCGCCCAGGTTGATGGTGGTGGTGGTCTTGCCGACCCCACCCTTCTGGTTGACCATCGCGACCACCCGCGCGGGCCCGTGGATCTCGGGCGCGACGGGTTCCGGGAACACCGGGCGGGGACGCCGGGTGGGGCCCAGATTCACGCCGATGGAAGGCGTGTTGGTCTTCGTGTCACCCCAGGGGTTGTCGGGGGTCCCCGGGGCCGAACCGTTGGTCTTCACAGTCACCAGCTCGAACCTCCCTGACGATCCCGAACCGGACCGTCCGGACGGACACTATGGCGTCACCACTTAACGCGGCAAGGCGGCACGCCGAAGTGCCGCACGTCGCAAAAGACTATAGATCACTGCCGGGCACGGGGATGCGCGGCTGCGTATACCTCGCGGAGTTTGTCGACGGTGACCAGGGTGTAGACCTGCGTGGTCGTCACCGAGGCGTGGCCGAGCAACTCCTGGACCACCCTAACGTCGGCTCCGCCGTCAAGGAGGTGGGTTGCGAAGGAATGACGGAGAACGTGCGGGGATATCCCGGCGAGTCCGGCCCGTTCGGCGGCGGCCTGGAGCACCTCCCAGGCGCCCTGCCGGGTGAGCCGGCCGCCCCTGGCGTTGAGGAAGGCGGCGGGCGTGCCCCGGCCGTGGGCCACCAGGCCGGGCCGGGCCCTGACGAGGTAGGCGTCGAGCGCGGAGCGGGCGTAGCGGCCCAGGGGTACGACGCGGGTACGGCTGCCCTTGCCGCGCAGGCGTACCTGCTCGGCCTCCAGGTCGTCGACGGCCAGGCCGACGGCTTCGGAGATGCGGGCGCCCGTGCCGTACAGGACCTCCAGGAGGGCGCGGTTGCGGAGGGTCAGCGGCGCGCCGTCGGGGCCGGAGGCGGCGATGAGCCGCTCGACCTCGTCGACGGTGATCGCCTTGGGCAGCCTGCGGAGCTGTCGCGGCGGACGTACCTGGTGCGCGGGGTCGTGGGCCGTGACGCCCTCGCGCAGCGCGAAGCGGTGCAGGCCGCGGACGGCCGACACCGCCCGCGCGGCCGAGCTGGCCACGAGGGCGGGGTGGTCGCAGTCGCCCTCCCGCAGCGCGGCGAGGAAGTCGAGCACGTCGGCCTCGCCCACCTCGCCGAGCGACGCGCGGCCGCGTGAGCGCAGGTGCTCGAAGTAGCGGTCCAGGTCACGGCGGTAGGACGCCAGCGTGTTGGCAGCCAGGCCCCGCTCCACCGTCAGGTGGGCGAGGTAGCTGGAGAGCACCGCCTCCACGAAGTGGTCCTTCCGTCATGCCTCCTTGGCGTCGGCGGGGCGCAACAGGGCGAATCCCTCGACCGAAGCCGCATATGCGGCGAGGATACCGGCCACGGTCGGGGAATTGTGGATCATTCCCATGAGCGCCCTTTCTACCGCGTCGGGTAGAGGCACCCATTCGACCGGCATGTCGATCTCCTCGTGCTCGTGGACGAAACCGTTCTCGCCCTCGGGGATCTTCGACAGGCCGCGGGCCAGGAACACCCGGATCCGCTCGTTGGACATACCGGGCGAGGTGTAGAGGTCGACCAGTGTGTGCCAGGTCTCCGCGCGGTATCCGGCCTCCTCGGCCAGCTCCCGCGCGGCGCCGGTGACCAGCGATTCTCCTTCGACGTCGCGCAATCCGGCGGGCAGCTCCCAGAGCAGGTGGCGCGTCGGGTGACGGTACTGCCGGATGAGCAGGACCCGGTCCTGCTCGTCGAGCGCGAGGACCGCGACGGAACCCGGGTGCACGACGTAGTCGCGGTCGGCGACCGTGTCCCTCGGCATGCGGACCGTGTCGGTGACCACCTGGACCACCCGGCCCTTGAACCGGTCCTGGGATTCGAGGACTTCCCACGCCTCGGGCGTGTCTTCCACCCTCACTTGGCCACCTTCGAGGTCACACGGCTGTCGGCGTAGGCGAGCGCGGCGGTCACCAGGCCCTTGAACATCGGGTTGGCCCGCGTCGGCCGGGAACGGAACTCGGGGTGCGCCTGGGTGCCGATGAAGAACGGGTGGGCCTCGACGGGCAGCTCGGTGTATTCGACCAGGCGGCCGTCGGGCGACAGCCCGGAGAACACCAGGCCGACCTTCTCCAGCGGCTCGCGATAGGCGTTGGCGACCTCGTAGCGGTGCCGGTGGCGTTCGGCGACCTTGGCCTTCCCGCCGTACAGCTGCCTGGCCAGGGTGCCCTCGCCGAGCTTGGCGGTGTAGCTGCCCAGGCGCATGGTGCCGCCCATGTCGCGCTCGCCCGCGACGACGTCCTCCTGGTCGGCCATCGTGGAGATGACCGGGTGCTTGGCGTCAGGGTCGAACTCGGCGGAGTTGGCGTCTTCGAGTCCCGCCAGGTTGCGCGCGGCCTCGATGACCATGCCCTGCATGCCGAGGCAGATGCCGAGCAGCGGGATCTTGCCCTCACGGGCGTGGCGGATCGCGCCGATCTTGCCCTCGATGCCGCGCACGCCGAACCCGCCGGGGATCAGCACGCCGTCGACACCGTCGAGCTCGCGCTCGGCGCCCTCGGGCGTCTCGCAGTCGTCGCTCTTGACCCAGCGGATGTTGACGCGGGCGTCGTTGGCGAACCCGCCCGCCCGCAGCGCCTCGGTGACCGACAGGTAGGCGTCGGGCAGGTCGATGTACTTGCCGACCAGGGCGATGGTGACCTCCTTGGCCGGGCGGTGCACCCGGCGCAGGAGCTCCTCCCACTCCTTCCAGTCCACGTCGCGGAACGGCAGGCCGAGCCGTCGCACCACGTAGGCGTCGAGCCCTTCGGAGTGGAGCACCTTGGGGATGTCGTAGATCGAGGCCGCGTCCACGGCCGAGACCACGGCGTCCTCGTCCACGTCGCACATCAGGCTGATCTTCCGCTTGATCGCCGTCTGCACGGGCCGATCGGAGCGCAGCACGATCGCGTCGGGCTGGATGCCGATGCTGCGCAGCGCGGCCACGCTGTGCTGCGTCGGCTTGGTCTTCAGCTCGCCGGACGGGCCGATGTACGGCAGCAGCGAGACGTGCAGGAAGAAGACGTTGTCGCGGCCGACCTCGTGCCTGATCTGGCGTACGGCCTCCAGGAACGGCAGCGACTCGATGTCGCCGACCGTGCCGCCCACCTCGGTGATGACCACGTCGACCTCAGGACCCGCCATGCCCCGGATGCGGTCCTTGATCTCGTTGGTGATGTGCGGGATGACCTGGACCGTGTCGCCCAGGTATTCGCCGCGCCGTTCCTTGGCGATGACGTTGGAGTAGACCTGGCCGGTGGTGACGTTCGCCGAACCGTGCAGGTCGGTGTCGAGGAACCGCTCGTAGTGGCCGACGTCGAGGTCGGTCTCGGATCCGTCGTCGGTGACGAAGACCTCGCCGTGCTGGAACGGGTTCATCGTCCCGGGGTCCACGTTGAGGTAGGGGTCGAGCTTCTGCATGGTGACCCGGAGACCGCGTCCCTTGAGCAGACGGCCCAGGCTGGAGGCGGTGAGCCCCTTCCCTAGGCTGGAGGCGACACCGCCGGTGACGAATAGATGCTTGGTTTGCGATGCGCTGCGCAAAGGGGCTCCCGTGGGTCGATGTGTGGTCGAAGCGTCCACGGGCTCTCAGGATATCAAACAACGCCCCCGACATGCCCGAACGGCATGACCTAGCGGTAACTTTGGGCCCTATGTCATTTGTACGGCGGGCGACGGGCGCGCTGATTCACCGTGCCTACAAGGCGATCCGCGCGGCTGGAGCGATCACTCCCGCCAGTCCGGGCGGCACCCGATTCCGGCATCTGGGCGACGGGGTCAGCATCGCCTTCCCGCCGGGCGCGATCTTCGGCGAGCAGTGGATCGAGATCGGCGACCACACGCTGATCGGTGAGCGCGTGTCACTGTCCTGCGGCATGGGCCCCGGAGTCGACCTGGGCCCGGACTCGATCCTGCGGATCGGCGGCGGCTGCTCGATCGGCCGGGGCTCGCACATCGTGGCCCACCAGTCGATCGACATCGGCGAGCACGTCTTCACCGGCCCGTACGTCTACATCACCGACCAGAACCACGTCTACGACGACCCGGAGACGCCGATCGGCCGGCAGTGGCCGCGTAACAGCCCGGTCTCGATCGGCGCGGGCTCCTGGCTCGGGGCGGGCGCGATCATCCTGCCCGGCACCAGGATCGGCCGCCAGTGCGTGGTGGCGGGCGGCGCGGTCGTACGTGGTGAGTTCCCCGACCACAGCGTGGTCGCGGGGGTGCCCGCCAAGCTGGTGCGCAGCTACGATCCCACGCTGGGCTGGCACACGCCGGGCATGTCGCTGGCCATGGACCGGCAGGCCACCGCCTCCTGACCCCGGCCGCTCAAGCGGTGGTCCGCGCGCCCGCAGACGGTGGATCCCGCCCCGCGCAGGCAGTAGACCGAACAACCTTCTGGCGGCTAGCGTCGGACCATGCGGACCGCCATTTGCGAACGTCTCGGCGTCGAGTTCCCGTTGTTCGCCTTCAGCCACTGCCGCGACGTGGTGGCCGCGGTCACGAACGCGGGCGGCTTCGGCGTCCTGGGCGCGATCGCCTACACCCCCGACCAGCTCGACACCGAGCTCACCTGGATCGACGAGCGCGTCGGCGGCCGCCCGTACGGGGTCGACGTGCTGGTGCCCGGCAAGCTCGACGCGTCGGCGCTCGATCTCGACGCCCATCTGACCGACTTCATCCCCGAACGGCACCGCGACTTCGTCACGCACCTGCTGTCCAAGTACGGCGTGAACGCTCCGCCGCAGCCGGTGGCCGCCTCGACGGACGAGTTCGGCAGGCGGGTGACCGCGGCGGGCGCGACCGGGCTGATCGACGTGGCGCTCAAGCATCCGATCGGCCTGATCGCCAGCGCGCTCGGACCGCCGCCGCCGGAGATGGTGGCCAAGGCCAGGGCGGCGGGCGTGCCGGTGGCCGCGCTGGTCGGCACCGTCGAGCACGCCCATCGGCAGGTGGCGGCGGGTGCGGACCTGATCGTGGCGCAGGGCACCGAGGCGGGCGGGCATACCGGCGAGATCGCCACGATGGTGCTGGTGCCGCAGGTCGTGGACGCGGTCGCCCCGGTGCCTGTGCTGGCGGCCGGCGGCATCGCCTCGGGGCGCCAGATGGCGGCGGCGATGGCGCTCGGCGCCGAAGGCGTGTGGTGCGGGTCGGTCTGGCTGACCACCGAGGAGGCGGAGACGGCGCCCTCGGTGAAGCGGAAGATGCTGGCCGCCTCGTCGCTCGACACGGTCAGGTCCAGGTCGCGTACCGGCAAGCCGGCCAGGCAGCTCAAGTCGGCCTGGACCGAGGAGTGGGACTCCGGGCCGGAGAGCCCCGGCCCGCTCGGGATGCCGCTGCAGATGCTCGTGGCCGAGGCCGCGATGGCCCGCATCGGCACGGCCGCCGAGCGCGGCGAACCGGGGGCCGTGGAGCTGGCCAACTACTTCGTCGGGCAGGTCGTCGGCCAGCTCGACCAGGTCAAGCCCGCTCGCGAGGTGGTCTACGAGATGGTGAGCGAGTTCGCCGACGCGGTGGACCGTCTGTCCGGATTGACCGCTCTGCCGACGTGACCGTGCTGTCGGCGTGACCGGCTACGATGCGCGTGTGGTCGGGACACCCGAGGTCGAGCGCGGCACCGGTGTCCCCGCGCACGTGCAGATCGAGCGGTGGCTGCTGGAGTCCATCGGCAGCGGCGAGATGGAGCCCGGCGACCGGCTCCCGGGCGAGCGGGAGCTGTCGGCGCGCCTGGGCGTGAGCCGGATGACGCTCAGGCAGGCGCTGGCGACGCTGGAGCACGACGGCGTCCTGGTCAGGACGCCGGGCAGGGCGGGCGGCGCGTTCGTCGCCGACCCGCGCGTCGAGTGCGATCTGACGGGGCTGGCGGGGTTCACCGAGCAGATGCGGCGTGCCCACCTCCAGGCCGAGGCCAGGGTGCTGGTCGCCACGACCGTCCCCGCGCCCCGCTCCGTCGCCGCCGCGCTGGAGCTCGCCGTGGGCGAGCCGGTGCACCAGGTCTCCCGGGTACGCTCGGCCGGGCAGTCGCCGGTGGCGCTCGAACGCTCCTTCTTCCCCGCGCTGCCCGGCTTCCTGGAGGAGGATCTCGGCGGGTCGCTCTACGCCCTGCTGGCCACCCGCTACGACCTGGAGCCGCGCACTGCCGTCGAGCACCTCGACCCGGTCATCGCCAGGTCCGACGAGGCCGCCGAGCTGGGCGTCGAGCCGGGCACGCCGCTCATGTTGATCGAGCGCACCGCCTACGCGGCGGCCGGGGAGCCGGTGGAGTTCGCCCGCGACCTGTTCCGCTCCGACCGGGTGCGCATCTCGGTCCGCAGCGGTCTCAGCGCACCCACCCGCGGCGGCCTCAGCGCACCCGCTCCCCCGCCGGGTCGAAGAGCGGGTCCCTGACGACGGTCCCGGTCACCCAGACGCCCTCCACCTCGACCTCGACCTTGGCGCCCACCCCCACCGGCAGATACGCGTAGGCGATCGGCGAGCCGACCGTGTAGCCGTGGCCGCCCGAGGTGATCCGGGCCACGACCTGGCCGTCCAGGCGCACCGGCTCGTTGCCGAGCGCGATCGCGCCCGGCTCCAGGGTCAGGCAGCGCAGCCGGCGCCCGGGGTCGGGGTCGAGCGCGTCCTTGCCGAGGAAGTCCTTGTCGAGCTTGACGCAGAAGCCCAGCCCCGCCTCGTACGGCGTGGTCTCGGGCCCGATGTCGGCGCCCCAGACACGGTAGCCCTTCTCCAGGCGCAGGCTGTCGATGGCCCGGTAGCCGCCGGCCCGCAGCCCGTGCGCCTGCCCGGCCTCCCACAGCGCCTGCCAGAGCGCCAGGCCGTACTCGCTGGAGCAGTACAGCTCCCAGCCCAGCTCGCCCACGAACGTCACCCGCAGCGCCAGCACCGGCACGTCGCCCACGGTCAGCTCCCGCGCCGACATGAACGGGAAGGCGAGCGGGTCGGGCGTGAGCGCCCCGAGGATGTCGCGGGCGCGCGGTCCCCAGAGGGCGAAGCAGGCGTACTGGCCGGTCACGTCGGCGATCCGCACGTCGGCGCCCCTGAGCGCGGCCTGCTTGCGCAGCCAGCCCAGGTCGTGCGAGCCGAACGCGGTGCCGGTCACGATGAGGAACTCGTCCTCGGCCCGCCTGGTGACGGTGAAGTCGCACTCGATGCCGCCGCGCCGGTTGAGCGCCTGCGTGTACGTCACCGCGCCCACCTGGCGGGCGACCCGGTTGTCGCAGACCCATTCGAGCAGCTCGGCGGCGTCCGGCCCGGAGACCTCGATCTTGGCGAACGAGGTCTCGTCGAACAGGCCCGCCGTCTCGCGCACGGCCCGGTGCTCGACCCCGATCGCGGGCGACCACAGCCGCCCGGCCCATCCCTTGGGCCGCTCGTCGCCACCACCATCCCGTTCGTTCGACCGGTAGTAGTTGACCCGCTCCCAGCCCGCCTTCTCGCCGAACTCGGCGCCGTGCGCGGCGTGCCAGCCGTACGCCGGAGAGACCTTGAGCGGGCGGCCCGCCGAACGCTCGTGGCCGGGGTAACGGATGTCGTAGTAGGTCTCGTAGTTCTCGACCACGCGGGCGAGGGTGTAGGACGGGGAGCGGTACTGGCGGCCGAAGCGGCGGATGTCCATGTGCCAGACGTCCATGGCGGGCTCGCCCTCGACGATCCACTCGGCCATCATCCTGCCGATGCCGCCGGCGCCCGCGATGCCGTGCGCGCAGAACCCGGCCGCCACGAAGAACCCGCCGACCTCCGTCTCGCCCAGGCAGAACTCGTTGTCGGGGGTGAACGCCTCGGGGCCGTTGATCATCTTGCGGATGCCGACGTCGGCCATGGCCGGCACACGGATCCGCGAATTCTCCGAAATTTCGGTGAATCGGTCCCAATCTTCCGCGAGCAAGCGGCCGTTGAAGTCGGCCGGGATGGCGTCGTACGAGGTCTCGTCCGCCGTCCAGGGGGCGCAGGTGCGCTCGTAGCCGCCCATGACCAGGCCCTGCACCTCCTGCCGGTAGTAGACGAGCAGGTCGGGGTCGCGCAGCGTCGGCAGGCCGGCGTGCTCGTGGAAGGCGTCGGTGACCACGTACTGGTGCGACATCGGCACGATCGGGATCCGCACCCCGGCCATCCGGCCGATCTCGGCGGCGAACATGCCGCCGCAGTTGACGACCACCTCGCAGTCGATGTCGCCCTGGTCGGTGCGTACGCGGGTGACCCGGCCGCGTTCGGTGTCGATGCCGAGCACGCGGGTCCTAGGCCTGACGCGGGCGCCGCCCTCGCGGGCCTTCGCGGCCAGCGCGTAGCAGAGCGCGGAGGGGTCGATCTGCCCGTCGGTGGGCAGGTACGCCGCGCCGACGACGCCCGTGGGATCCATCAGCGGGAACAGCTCGACCGCCTCGGCGACGGAGATCTCCTCCAGCGGCAGGCCGAACGTGCGCGCCCAGCCGATCTGGCGGCGGATCTCGGCCATCCGCTCCGGCGTGCCGGCCAGCTTGATGCCACCGCACTCCGTCCAGCCGGCGTCGAGCGTGCGGTAGAGCTCCACCGAGTACTGGTTCATCCTGGTCAGCGTGGGGTCGGCGCGCAGCTGGCCGACGAGCCCCGCGGAGTGGAAGGTCGAGCCGCTGGTCAGCTCGTCGCGGTCCAGCAGGAGGACATCGCGTTCGCCGAGCTGGGTCAGGTGGTAGGCGACGGAGGCGCCGCCCACGCCGCCGCCGATGATCACGATGCGGGCCGAGTCGCTCATGCGGGCGACGCTACACTAAAAGGTCTAGACCGTTTAGGGAGTGGCGGCGCTAGCATCTAGCATGACCGAGATCCTCGACCGCATCCCCCTGCTGTCCGGCGTGCCGCGTTCCGTCGAGGAGTTGCCCGGCGGGCTGACCAACCGCAACTACAAGGTGACCGTTCCCGGCGGGGCCTACGTGGTGCGAGTGTCGGCCAGCGAGGGATCGCTGCTGGCGATCGACCGGGACGTCGAGCACTCCTGCTCGCTGGCCGCCGCGCGGATCGGGGTGGGGGCGCCGGTGCACGACTACCTGCCGGAGCTCGGGGTGCTGATCGTGGGTTTTCTGCCGGGCCGGACGTTCACGGAGGCCGATCTGCGTGATCCGGCGAACCTGCGGCGACTGGCCGAGGTGTGCGGGCGACTGCACGCGGGGTCCCGGTTCGGGCGGGACTTCGACATGTTCGAGGTACAGCGGGGCTATCTGGAGATCGTCCAGAGCCGCGGATACCGCCTTCCGGCGAGATATCTCGACTTCATGCCCGAGGTTGAGCGGATCCGGAAATGTCTGGATATTCGGGATGTGGGGCGGGTGCCGTGTCACAACGACCTGCTGCCCGGCAACATCATCGACGACGGCGAGCGGCTCTGGCTGATCGATTACGAGTACGCCGGCAACAACGATCCCTGCTTCGAGCTCGGCAACATCTGGAGCGAGTCGGACCTGTCCCCGGACCTGCTGGAAGAGCTCGTCACCGCCTACTACGGCCGCCGCCTGCGCCACAAGATCGCGCGGGCCCGGCTGCTCGGGCTCATGTCCAAGTACGGCTGGACGCTGTGGGCCTCGATCCAGGACGGCGCCAACCAGAGCATCGACTTCGACTTCTGGTCGTGGGGCATGGAGAAGTACGAGCGGGCGGTCGCCGAGTTCACCGGATCCGGTCTGCCGCGCCTCATGGAGGAGGCGGTCCGGGCAGACTAGAAACATGTTCGCCGCACTGACAGGGCTCGGACTGTCCACCGCCGCCGGCCTGAACGCCTATATCCCGCTCCTCGTGGTGGGCATCCTGGCCAACTTCACCGACAGGGTGAAGCTGCCCGACGGCTACTCGTGGCTGTCCAACTGGGGCGTGCTCGCCATCATCGCGGTGCTGCTGGTCGCGGAGATGGTGCTCGACAAGATCCCGGCCGTCGACAGCATCAACGACACCATCCAGACCGCCGTACGGCCGGCGGCCGGCGGCGTCGTCTTCAGCGCCACGAACGCGGCGTCGGAGCTGGACCACTCGACCTGGATGACCGAGCACCCGTGGGCGGGCTGGCTGCTGGGCATCCTGCTGGCGCTGGCCGTACACGCGCTGAAGGCGACGGCCCGTCCGATGATCAACGTGGGGACGGGCGGCGTGGGCGCGCCCGTCGCCAGCACGGTGGAGGACGTCGGGTCGCTCGGTATGAGCCTGGTCGCGGTGTTCCTGCCCGTGCTGGTCATCGTCGCACTGCTGGCGCTGGCCCTGCTCGCCTGGTGGACGATCAGGAGAGTACGCCGCTACCGAGCCGCCCGACGGGCCAAACGGACCTCAGGAAGCTCATAGCGGTCAGGAGGCCCGTAACCATCGGCGCAGGACGAGGAGGAACTCGCCGGGGCGCTCCTCGTGCAGCCGGTGGCTGGAACCCTCCCAGCACACCACCTTCGAGGCCGGATGATTGCAGAGCCCCGACTCCCAGGCCGCGCGTTCCGGGTCGGACCAGATCGACAGCACCGGGCACTGCCTGCGGGCCAGGTAGTCGTCGCTCGCCGGCCGCATCCCGACCGCGTCGGGCTCCGTGAACATGGCCTCGAACGCCTGGAGCAGCACGTGCGGCGCCATGCCGTACAGCCGTCGCTTGTGCCAGCGCTTGATGACGGCCGGGGTGGCGGCGTTGGTGCACCACTGGTCGAGCTGCTCGGCGGCGGCGTGCGCGTGCGGGCCGCGCAGCGCGGCGATCGTCTCCGGGAAGGTCCGCGCGACGTCCGCCGTGATGCCGTAGCCGGGATCGAGGGCGACCAGCTTGCGTACCTTGTCCGGATGCTCGACGGCCAGGATGGAGACGACCTGCCCGCCCATGGAGTGGCCGATCGCGATCACCTCGGGGATGGCGAGCACGTCCAGCAGCGCGGCGAGGTCGGCGGCCATCTGGCGCGGGGTGTTGCCCTCGTCGGGCACGGAGGAGTAGCCGTGCCCGCGCAGGTCCACCGCGATCACCCGGTGCTTGCCGGCGAGCGCGTCGATGTGCCAGGACCACTGGTGGGAGTCCGTACCCCAGCCGTGGACGAGCAGCAGCGGCGGCCCGTCCCCCTTGCCGTCGTCGGTATAAAAGAGCCGAATGTCATTCCCTAAATCGGCATAAGGCATCTTTTATCCCACCCGCTCCTTGATCGTGGCGCAGACCCGCTCCTCGGCCTCCTTCGCGACGGGCAGCATGGCGCCCAGCCCGAAGGCCCCGTGGAACATCCCGGCATAACGCACGCTCCGCGCGTCCACCCCGGCCGCGCGCAACCGCTCCGCGTACGCCTCACCCTCGTCCCGCAGCGGATCGTGCTCCGCCGTGATCACCAGCGCGGGCGGCAGCCCGCTCACGTCCGCGTTGATGGGCGAGCTGTACGGCTCGGCGCGCCTCGCGTGGTCGGGCTGGTAGCAGTCCCAGTACCACCGCATGTGCCCTGCGGTCAGGAAATATCCCTCCGCGTTCTCCGCGTGCGAGGGCGCGTCCTGGGCGGCGTCGGTGACGGGATAGATCAGCACCTGCAGCGCGATCGGCGGGCCGCCCTCGTCCCTGGCCTTCAGGCACGTCACGGTCGCCAGGTTCCCGCCCGCGCTGTCACCGGCGACCACCAGCCTGCCGGGATCCGCGCCCAGCTCCCGGGCGTGCTCGTACACCCAGCGGGTCGCGGCGTAGGCGTCCTCGACGGCGGCCGGATACGGATGCTCCGGCGCCAGCCGGTAGTCCACCGACACCACGATCACGTCGGCGTCCGTGCAGATCAGGCGGCAGACGGGGTCGTGGGTGTCCAGGGTGCAGAGCGTGAACCCACCGCCGTGGAAGTACACGACCACCGGCCGCGTCTCTCGCTCCGTCGGCGGCCAGTAGACGCGCACGGGCAGGTCGCCCGCCATCCGGTTCTCCACCCGGCCCACCTTGTACGGCTCCGCCTCCGGCTGGGGCATCTCGGCCAGGATCCGCCGGGCCTCGGCGGCATCCGTCACCTCGGTGCCCACTTTGGGGAAGACGGCCGTCATCGCGTCGATGACCGCCCTGGTGACCTCGTCGATCGCCATCGTTCACTCACCCTCCGTCCGCGGCAGCATGGCGGTCTCGCCCGCCGTCCAGCCGCCGTCCACCGCCAGCTCGGCGCCCGTGACGTACGAGGCGGCGTCGGACAGCAGGAACGCGATGGCCTCCGCCACCTCCTCGGGCTCACCGCACCGTCCGGCCGCGGCCAGCGGGAACCCGCCGTCGCCCGAGACCGCGCCGTGCCGGAGCGTCATCGGAGTGACGATCATCCCGGGATGGACGGAGTTGACCCTGATCCGGTGGGGCGCGTACTCGATCGCGGCGATCTTGGTGAGCCCGCGGACCCCCCATTTGGACGCACCGTAGCCACCGGTGCCGGGCAGCGCCGTCAGCCCGGCCGCCGACGACAGGTTCACGATCGACCCGCCGCCTGACGCGCGCATCGGCGCGACCACCGACTTGAGCCCGAGGAAGACGCCGACGAGGTTCACCTTGAGCACGCGCTCGAAGTCGTCGAGCGTGTACTGCTCCAGGAGCGCGGAGCGAGCGATGCCCGCGTTGTTGACCAGCCCGTCGATCCGGCCGTATTCGTCCAGGACCTCCTCGACCACATCAGCCCACTGATCCTGTTTGGTCACGTCGTGCGGGATAAATCGTGATTCGAGGTCTTTTGCGGTGGCGGTGCCGTCCTCCACCAGAACATCGGTGATCACGACGCTCGCCCCGGCCGCGACGCAGCGGCGGGCCGTCGCGGCCCCCATACCCCTGGCGCCGCCGGTGATGAGCACTACCTTGCCGTCAAGCATGCGTGGCTCCTTCGCGGTACGTGAACTGAATCACGCATCCGCGATAACAATCAAGAGCTTGCTTGGTGGCGCAGAGTCGGCGTGGCCCCGGCGAGCCTGCTTGGCCACGCACCAGCCCCGCGCTCGCACTATCCTCTAAGCAGCGAGCGTTCAACAGTCGGCAGTTGACAGTCAGCAGGAGGTGGGGACGATCGCCGAAGTCCTTCTCATCATCCTGGCGGTCCTGTGCTTTTTCGGCCTGGTGGCCGGCGTCGGCATCTACTTCCTCGTCAAGCTGGGCCAGAAGGCGGCGAGCAAGGCCAAGCAGGCGGCATCCCAGCTGACCACCCACGTCAACGCCATGGGCGCCGGCGACGCCGGTGAGGTCGAACGCCTCCGCCTCGACCTGCGCCGCGAGGTCTCGATCACCCGCCAGGCCGTCGACCACGCCCAACGTCAGGGCTGGGGCCTCGGCGACCTCCCGCAACTCCTGGCCGACCTGTCCGCGCAGGCCGACGTACACGACGGACAACTCGCCATGTACGCCCAGCAGCGCCGCGCCTCGCCGTATGTCGACCATGCGACGCTCCACCGTCTACGCGAGCACCAGGCCAAACTGACCGCCATGTGCGCCCGCATCCGCGCCGACCTCCTTGGCGACCAGCTCCAGCATGCCTCGGCCGGAATCGACGACCTCCACTCCCGCACGGAGCTGGAGATCGAGGCCCGCCGCCGCGCCCCGGACCCGCTGGACGAGATCGACGAGCTCTATCGCAGGAGCACGCAGGAGCGCCGAGACCTCACCTGACGGTTACCTGGCGTGGCATTATGGCTTCATTAAGTGAGCTTCTTGAGAAGACGTGTGATGACCGCGGCATTTCCTGAGTGGTTCTATCCCGGCCCTCCCGGCGGTTGGACCGCCGACATGCTCGATCACCTCCCCCCCGACGCGCCCAAGCACGTCGAGCTGATCGATGGGTCCCTCATCTTGATGCCACCGCAGACCGCATTCCACATGTGGGTTCTTCGTCTTCTCGAACGGCGCCTCACACCACCAGAACACCTGGCTGTAGCCCGCGAAATGACCGTGACACTCGGCCTGCGGCAGCGTCCCGAACCCGACATTCTCCTCGTGGAAAGGTCGGCGGTGCACGACTCCGTTATCTCCTTCAAGCCGGAGGACGTTCACTTGGTCATCGAGGTGGTTTCCGACGAATCGAGAGAACGCGACCGGACAACCAAGCCCATCAAATACTCGAATGCTGGCATCAAGCACTTCTGGCGAGTGGAAAAGGAAGACGCCAAGCCCGTCGTCTACACATTCGAACTCGACCCCGCGGCCCGGGCCTACGCACCTACCGGCATCCACCGCAAGCGCCTCCAGGCCGACATCGGTTTCCCCGTGGACATCGACCTCGATCTGGACCAGTCAATCAGCTGACCTCGCACCCCCAGGTGCGGTGGATGAACGCGTCATACTCCTCCGCACTCGCGCCATCGTTGAGCATGGCGCAGACCGCCTGAGCCTGCCGCGTCGTGGGGAGCCGCCTTCGAGCAGGATCGGCAGTGCAGCCGCCGCGCCAGCAGTTCGACCGAGATGCCGTACGGCCTGCGCACCACCGACACGTTGACCGTATGCCGCGTCCACCACCCGCCCGGGCGCCTGTCGGGCTCGTCGATCACCATCTCAGCGATGACCCGCTCGTCGGCCTGCTCGACCGTCCCGAACTCCTGCTCCAGGAACGCCCGCCAGCCGCTCTCGACGATCAGGTCCACCAGCCGGGCACATCGGACACGCTCCGGAGCGCCAGCCGGCTCACAGTGGGAGCATTCCTCACATCGCCGCACTCCACGAAGTCGCCGACGGGGATGTGCCGGTTTGGGTGGGTGGAGTGCGTGGGGTGGACGAGGCCGAAAATTCAGTTGCCGCGGCCGGCCCCACTCGGCATACTCGACCGGGCCGAGCACAACGCGTTATGCAACAGTGCAACCAGTGCATATAACAGCGCGTGCCGCAGCCTGTGCGTGGAGGGTGAAGGGAGGTTGAGACCGTGATGACGACTGTTCGCGTGCCGTTTTCCGCGTCCCCTGACCTCCCCACCGGGATCTCGCCAAGCTGATCGCTGCGCCGGTGGGCCTCATTTCTGGAGAAATCCCACCGTGCCCAAGCAATCCTCGCCCCGTCGC
This sequence comes from Nonomuraea aurantiaca, assembly GCF_020215705.1. Lineage (GTDB taxonomy): Bacteria > Actinomycetota > Actinomycetes > Streptosporangiales > Streptosporangiaceae > Nonomuraea > Nonomuraea aurantiaca. The sequence continues at coordinate 251,850 of NZ_JAIWNB010000005.1, forward strand.
CGGGGCAAGTACGCCCTCGACGCCGACGATCTCGAATGGCTCGACAGCGCCCCCGTCGACGACGGACCGCCCGTAGGCGACCGCTGGTCGACCTGGGACCAGAGCACCCCCACCGAGCGTGGCCCGAAGCCGCACCCGGACTGGCTCGTCACCGAGCTCGCCGCCGTGGACACCGAGCTGGGCATCCTCAAAACCGGCAAGGAAGCCGACGTCCACTTGCTCTCCCGCGGCGTGCCGGACACGGACCGGGTCTGCCTGTTGGCCGCCAAGCGCTACCGCTCAGCGGAGCACCGGTTGTTCCACCGGGACGCCGGCTATCTGGAAGGCCGCAGCACCCGCGAAAGCCGCATGAACCGGGCCATGGCCAACCGCACCACCTTCGGCAAACAACTCATCGCCGGGCAGTGGGCGGCGGCCGAGTTCGGCGCCCTGTGTCGCTTGACCGAGCTCGGCCTGCCGGTGCCCTATCCGGTCCAGATCGTCGGCACAGAGATCCTTCAAGAGTTCATCGGCACCCCGGACGGCTACGCGGCACCCCGGCTCGCCAACGTCTCGGACGATCTGGACGACCTATGGGCTCAGCTGGTGGAGGCGCTGGTCGTTCTGGCCAGAGAGGGCCTGGCCCACGGCGACCTGTCGGCGTACAACCTGCTGGTCCACGAGGGCAGATTGGTCATCATCGACCTCCCCCAGATCGTCGACGTCATCTCCCACCCCACGGGCCCCCACTTCCTCGACCGGGACGCCCACAACGTGGCCACCTGGTTCGCCGCGAAGGGCGTCGCGTCGGCAGACCCCGACGCCCTCTCCGCCCTGCTCCAATCGGAGGCCGGAATGCTCTGACGTCCGCCAGAGGGCGAGGGCCGGAGACAAAGGCTTTGCGACGCTATAGAGATCCTTCAGAAAGATCAGCGGACGAGGCGTCGCCGGCAAATGATCGCGTCAGCAAGCGTCATGTATGCCCCGTGGATGTCGTAACGGACCTTCCAGCGGATACGCAGGCGACCAGGCTCGGCCCGGTTACGGGCCGCCCTTGAGCGCCCGGACGCGGGAGCTGTCGATCACCGCTTTGGACCAGTCGAGCTGGACTCCGACGGATCGGGAGCCAGGCACTGCGCTACCACTTCGCCCGACAACAAGCACGTGTCCACCAGAACCGCTACCAGGAGGGATATGCCCTCACCGTTTGATCGCTCCGGTCGCAGAGGCGAGCAACACCTTTACCATTTGGGGCTCTGGTCACGAGGACGGAAACATTGCCGAAAAGGTGGAATATGACTATATGATCTAGTCGCTTGGGATGCTGAGCGATCAGCATGCCGAAGAGCCGAGAGGGAGGTGCTTCATGACCCGCAAGGACACCGTCTGGGATTGATCCAAGATGAGCTGACAGCGGCCGGCACACAGCCTTCGGCGGTGAGCCGGCCCTCTTCATGAGCGCATTGCGGAGAATGGATGAGGCGTCCGGCGACGGATGAGGAACGGCCGGCGGGCTATCGGGATCTGTTCGTTCTGGTGGAGTACCGTGCGGTCTTCACCGCGAGCGTGCTCTCCTGGATCGGGGACTATCTGTGCAAGGCCGCGGTAGCGCTGCTGGTCTTCGATCGCACCGGCTCGGTGCTGGCCTCGGCAGCGGCCTTCGCCGTGGGGTATCTGCCATGGCTCACCGCAGGGCCCTTACTCGCGGCAGTGGCCGAACGGTATCCCTCGCGCTCAGTGATGATCTTCTGCGATCTGGTCAGAGCGGCGCTCATCGGGCTGATCGCGATCCCCGGCGTGCCTGTGGCGGTCCTGCTGGTGCTGCTGTTCGCCAGTGGGTTGTTCGCCCCGCCGTTCGAGGCCGCCCGTTCCTCTCAGCTCCCGCACATCCTGACCGGCGACCTGTACCCGCTCGGCATCGCCTTCAACAACGCCATCTTCCACCTGGCCCAGGTCTTCGGGTACGCCGCCGGAGGAATGATCGCCGGCTACAACCCGCATGCCGCGCTACTGCTGAACGCCGGTACCTTCGTCGGCTCGGCGTTCCTGCTGCGCCGTTACGTCAAGCTCCGGCCGGCGACACTCGGGGCCACCCACCGCCTTGGCCTGTGGCGGGAGACTGGACAAGGGTACGCCGTCGTCTTCGGCGACCCAGTGATGCGGGCCATCGCGCTCATAACCTTCGCAACGGTCACCTTCGTGATCGTTCCGGAGGGCCTGGCGGCGGCCTGGGCGGCCGAAATCGACGGCGGCGGCGCGGCACAGGGGTTCATCATGGCCGCGAACCCGCTTGGTGTCGCCATCGGCGGCCTGATACTGACCCGGCTGCTGCGCTCGCGTACCAGGACCCGGCTGATCCGCCCCCTAGCGGTCCTGGCCCCCCTCACGCTGGTCCCCGCGTTGCTCGACCTGCCGCTCGCCGGCGTGCTGCTCCTGGTCGCCGCCTCCGGCGTGGTCATGTCGCTGCTGCTGCCCGCCGCTCAGGCGCTGTTTAAGAGCGTGCTTCCCACCGACTACCGGGCCCGGGCGTTCGGCGTCATGAACAGCGGCATCCAGATCGCCCAGGGCACCGCGATCCTGGCCACCGGCGCCCTCAGCGAACGCTTTCCCACCTCTAGTGTCATCGGGGCTTGGTGTGGCGCCGGGGTTGTCCTGATGCTCTTCGTCACATTCCGGCCGCTCGTGCGCCCCGAACCATCGGCTCCTTCACCCGATCCAGCAGAGAGAACACGATGAACGCTCCCACCGTCCGCGCCCTCGGCGACGTCGCAGATGATGAGGCCGGCGACAAGGCAACGGAAGAAGGCCGGCAGGCAGAACGGACGGCATTTGGTCCCCGTAACGGGGACGCGATCGGGGACATGCTGCGCGATGCCTACCAGGCGTCGCTGGAGTCGGCTGCCACCCCGGTCTTCCATATCGCGGAACGCAGCGACGGGCTGGTGAAGCCGGTGCCCGTCGAACCATGGATCGCGCCGGTCGGCCAATGGCCGGACAGTGAGCGCCAAGCGCTGGACTTGCTCAAGGGCAGAGTTCTGGACGTCGGCGCCGGCGGAGGACGGGCCACACGCGCGTTGCTCGATCGGGGCCACGCCGTTACAGCGCTCGACATCTCACCGGGCGCACTCGAAGTGTGCCGCCGGCAAGGGGTACGTTCCGCCGTTCTCGGCACGGTCCACGAGCATGCCGCGACGGAAGAGCGATACGACAGCTTCCTGCTCCTGGGCGCCAACCTCGGTTTGCTGGAGAGCCGGGAAAGGGCGCCGGAATTCCTGCGGGCGCTAGCAGCGATGGCCGCGCCCGGCGCCATCATCGTCGGCCAAGGCCGGAACCTGACGGACTCCGCCGATCCTCTGCACCTGCCCTACAACGAACAGAACCTACGGGCGGGCCGCATAGCCGGACATCGCACCATGCGGGTCCGCTACCGCGACGTCGCGACGCCCTGGTTCGACTACCTCAGCCTGGCACCACGCGAACTCGCCGAACTCGCCAACGGAACCGGCTGGGAACTCGCCGACATCGTCTCCTTCGAGAGCTCAACGGCCGTATACCTCGCGACCCTCCGCCAACGGAAATGACCGGGCGACGGAAGCACGAGCGTTGACCCCTGACAGCGCGCACCTACCCGGTGCGCCAGACCAGACGGCTGAACTTGTCATGGTCGTCGTACAGGCACTCGAGTCGCTTGCGGGGCCGCCCTACTCGGCCCCGCGCTGGCGGGATCCCTTGGATCAGGGACATGTAGGTTAGCTGCTCACCCTTCTTCATACAGAGACCATCGATCAAAAGGGCTTGCGGACACGACCCTAGATCATTTTGTTAGGACCCCTAAAGCCCACTTTCCGGCCCCTGTCACAGCCGCGGCCGTGGGCTTGGGTCGGGGCCGGAGCGGTGGAGAGTCTGTGCAGGTCTCGACGGTGGTGCCGCCGAGGAGGCGAAGCGGACGCCCTATCTCCGGTCGGCTACTGGACCCCCGCCTCCCGCATGTCGCGCAGCTCCCGCTTGAGCTCCTTGATCTCGTCGCGCAGCCGAGCGGCCACCTCGAACTGCAGGTCGGCCGCCGACTGGTGCATCTGCTCGGTCAGCGACTCGATCAACGACTCCATCTGTGCCCGGGGCATCTCCCCCGCGATGGTCTTGGCGTGCTGCCCGGCCTGGCGGGCGGCGAAGCCGGGCACGGGCGCCTTGCCGCGCGACTGCTGGCGACCGCCGCCGAGGAGGCGGTCGGTGTCGGCGTCCTCGCGCTGCAACGAGTCGAGGATGTCGGCAATCTTCTTGCGGAGCGGCTGCGGGTCGATGCCGTTGGCCTGGTTGTAGGCGATCTGCTTGGCCCGCCGCCGGTTGGTCTCGTCGATGGCCCGCTCCATCGACGGGGTGACCTTGTCGGCGTACATGTGGACCTGGCCAGAGACATTACGGGCGGCCCGGCCGATGGTCTGGATCAGGGAGGTCTCCGAGCGGAGGAAGCCTTCCTTGTCGGCGTCGAGGATGGCCACCAGCGACACCTCGGGCAGGTCGAGGCCCTCGCGCAGGAGGTTGATGCCGACCAGCACGTCGTATTCGCCGGAGCGCAGCTCGCGCAGCAGCTCGATGCGGCGCAGCGTGTCGACCTCGCTGTGCAGGTAGCGGACCCGGATGCCCAGCTCGAGCAGGTAGTCGGTGAGGTCTTCCGACATCTTCTTGGTCAATGTGGTGACCAGGACCCGCTCGTCGCGGTCGGCGCGCTCGCGGATCTCGTGGACCAGGTCGTCGATCTGCCCCTTGGTGGGCTTGACGATCACCTCAGGGTCGACCAGCCCGGTCGGCCGGATGACCTGCTCGACCACGTCGCCCTTGACCCGGCCCAGCTCGTAGGAGCCGGGCGTGGCCGACAGGTAGACGGTCTGGCCGATGCGCTCCAGGAACTCCTCCCACTTCAGCGGCCGGTTGTCGAGCGCCGACGGCAGGCGGAAGCCGTGGTCGACCAGGGTGCGCTTGCGGGAGGCGTCGCCCTCGTACATGGCGCCGATCTGCGGCACCGTCTGGTGGGACTCGTCGAGGACCAGCAGGAAGTCTTCGGGGAAGTAGTCGAGCAGCGTGTTGGGGGCGCTGCCCGGCTCGCGGCCGTCCATGTGGCGCGAGTAGTTTTCGATGCCGGAGCAGGTGCCGATCTGGCGCATCATCTCGATGTCGTAGGTGGTGCGCATGCGCAGCCGCTGCGCCTCCAGCAGCTTGCCCTGCCGCTCCAGCTCCGACAGCCGCTCGGCCAGCTCCGCCTCGATGCCGTTGACCGCCATCGCCATCCGCGCCTCGCCGGCGACGTAGTGGGAGGCGGGGAAGATGTAGAGCTCTTCGTCCTCGGTGATGACCTCGCCGGTCAGCGGGTGCATGGTGGACAGCTTCTCGATCTCGTCGCCGAACATCTCGATGCGTACGGCCAGCTCTTCGTACTTCGGGATGATCTCGATCGTGTCGCCGCGCACCCGGAAGGTGCCCCGCGTGAAGGCGAGGTCGTTGCGGGTGTACTGCATGTCGACCAGGCGGCGCAGCAGCTGGTCGCGGTCGACGTCCATGCCGACGCGGAGCCTGGCCATGCGGTCGACGTATTCCTGCGGCGTGCCCAGGCCGTAGATGCAGGACACCGAGGCCACCACGATCGTGTCGCGGCGGGTCAGCAGCGAATTGGTCGCCGAGTGACGCAACCGCTCGACCTCGTCGTTGATCGAGGAGTCCTTCTCGATGTACGTGTCGCTCTGCGGGACGTACGCCTCAGGTTGGTAGTAGTCGTAATAAGAGACGAAATATTCAACCGCGTTGTTGGGCAGCATCTCCCGCAGCTCGTTGGCGAACTGCGCGGCGAGCGTCTTGTTGGGCTGCATGACCAGCGCGGGCCGCTGCAGCCGCTCGATCAGCCAGGCGATCGAGGCCGTCTTGCCGGTGCCCGTGGCGCCCAGCAGGACGTTGTCCTTCTCCCCGGCCTTGACGCGGCGCTCCAGCTCGGCGATGGCCGTCGGCTGGTCGCCGGAGGGAGTCATCTCGGTGACGACCTCGAAGGGCGCCACCTTCCGCTGCAAATCAGTGACCGGTCGCATGCTGCCACTGTAGGCGGCGCCACTGACAGAAACCGTCACCTGGTCAGGGGAGCCACCCTTCAGGCGGACCGTTCGCCGATCCGCGGAAACGGGGTGGTGGAGAAGACGACCTCGACCGGCACCTCGAAGTGTTCGGCGATCCGCAGTGCCAGGTAGAGGCTGGGGCTGTATTCGCCGCGTTCCAGGTAACCGATCGTCTGGTAGTGCACGCCCAGAGCGTCGGCGAGCTGCCTGCGGGTGACACCGCGTTCGGCGCGCAGCAACGCGATGCGGTTGTAGACGATCTCGCTCATCGCCGCCTATCTTCTCAGCCGATACGTTGCAGTGCTCGGTCACGGCGCATCTGCATGAGTGAGCCGGACTCGCGCCGGGCCATCCGGCGCAGGATCGGGGGCGCCAGGAGCAGGCCGGCCACGGACCAGGCGCCCAGCACGCCGATCGTCTCCAGGGTGTGCCAGGAGCCGCCGATCTCCGCCGCGGCGCCGGCGGGCGACAGGGCCGAGCGCATCCCCAGCCCCAGCCAGTACAGCGGGAACACATGGGCCAGCGCCTGCAGCCAGCCGGCCAGCGCCGACAACGGATAGAAGATGCCCGAGACGGCGGCGAGCCCGCCGGTGAGCAGCATCGACAGTCCGGCCGCCGTCTGCGGGTTGGTCACCAGCGACCCGATGACCGCGCCCAGCGGCAACGTGGCTGTCAGGCCGAGCAGCAGCACCCAGACCATGGTCAGCCAGCCGGACGGCGGGGTGTGCGCCAGCGAAGGGATCAGGACCAGCCCGCCCACGAGCACGACCAGCACCCTGGTCAGGGTGGTGAGCGACACCAGCACGATGCGGCCGACCAGGTAGCCGACCATCCCTTGCGGCAGGGCCTTGGCCCTGAGCAGGGTACCGTCCTCCCGTTCGACGGCCAGGCCGCCCACCGCGCTGAGCAGGCCGTTGAAGGCGGCCAGCATGCCGAGGACGCCGGGCAGCGTGACCGCGGCCAGCGAGATGGACGTGCCGGGCAGCGTCGCGTCCCGCTGGAAGTACATCACGACGATCATGGCGGCCGAGGTGACCACGGTGAAGCCGATCTCCTGCCGGCTGACCAGGGTGTGCCTGGTCTCGATCCAGCCGCGGGCCAGCCCGAGCCGGACGGCGTGCAGCGTGGGGTTCATCGCTCTTCCTTCCTCAGGATCGCCATGTAGGTGTCCTCGAGCGTCGCCCGGCGTACCTCCAGATCGCCGATCTCATCGCCGTGCTGCGCGAACAGGTCGCGGACGAAGCCGGTGGCGTCATCCGTGGCGTGGACGAAGTGCTCGCCACGGACGCTCCAGCGCACCTGCGCGTCGCGGGAGACCTCGCGCGCCAGGCGGTCGGCGCTGCCGTCGGCGACGATCCTGCCGCCCGACAGGATGAGGATCCGGTCGGCGAGTTTCTCGGCCTCGTCCAGGTCGTGCGTGGTGAGCAGGATGGTGGTGTCGTCGAGGTCCGACAGCCGGTGCACCAGGTCGTGGAAGTCGCGGCGGGCCTCCGGGTCGAACCCCGCGGTCGGCTCGTCGAGGAACAGCACGTCAGGGCGCCCGACGATGCCGATGGCCACGTCGAGCCGGCGGCGCTGCCCGCCGGAGAGCTTGGCGACCCGCCGGCCGGCGTGCTCGGTGAGGCCGACGGCGGCCATCAGCTCGTCGGTGGGCACCGGGCGGCTCCGGCCCTCGTCCGAGTAGGGCGCGTAGTAGCGGCCGAGGTGGTCCAGCAGCTCGCGGACCCGCCAGGACCCGTGGTCGCGCCACGACTGCAGCACCACGCCGATCCGGGCGCGCCACCGCTCGTCGCCGCCGGCCGGGTCGGTGCCGAGCACGCGTACCTGGCCGCCGGAGCGTACCCGGAAACCTTCGAGGATCTCGATCGTGGTGGTCTTGCCCGCGCCGTTCGGGCCGAGCAGCGCGATCACCTCACCCGCGCGCACGGTGAAGTCGACGCCCTGGAGCACCTCCACCGGCCCGTAGCGCATGCGCAGATCACGGACCTCGATGACGGCGGGCTCCGCCTGGCCGGCTAACGCGGAACTCTCGCCCAGGTCCCTCATGACCTTCATCAGACCCTCCCAGTAGTAGGTCTACTACATTGATAGCACACCTAATACCGAACGCAAGAGAACTACTACAACGGCTTGCAAGCGAACCGTAAGTGACACCCGATACGGTCTAATCCGCCCGTAGCGGAAGAGGAAGGTGCAATGTCACGACCCAGAGAGGCGTTGATCCAGGCAGGTCAGGGCATAGCCCAGGCGGTCGTCCAAGGCGGTGATGTCCGTCAAGCCGTCGGCCAGGCGGTGGACCAAGCGGGCCAGCTGGCCGGTCAGGTCCAGGTTCAGGGCTTCGCGCTCAACCCGTACGACTTCGCGGCGGCCCGTGACGGCGGCGTGTCGGTGGGCACGCTGATCGAGGCCCGGTCCGCGTCGCTGAACGAGGCCGGCGAGATCATCAACCGCAGCTTCGCCGAGAACGGCATGCACGTGATCTCTCCGGTGGTGATCCCCAAGGGGACCACCGCGAAGGTGGTCGTGCCGCTGGGCATCCTGGTGGTGCTCGGCCTGATCGGCGCGCTCGGCAACGTCATCCCCCGAACCGACGTGTTCTTCGGCCCGCACTACTGGGTGGTCCTGCTCCTGGCGGCCGCCTTCCTGTGGTGGCGGCGCAGCGTGGTGATGGTGCCCGAGGGCTGCAAGGCGCTGATCACCAAGTTCGGCAAATTGGTGCAGATCGCCGACCCCGGCCGGGTGACGCTGTTCAACCCGTGGAAGCGGGTCAGCTACATCGTCAACACCACCCGCGAATACCCGTTCAACGCCCCCATCAGCGAGGCCCCCACGCAGCAGGGCGTCAAGGCGAGCGTCGACCTGTTCCTGCAGTTCAGGATCGAGAACCCGGCGGAGTTCATCTTCGTGCTCGGCTCGGTCAGCGGCTTCCAGTCCAAGCTGCAGAACGCCATCAGCGAGGTCACCCGCTCCCTCATCTACGCCCAGCGGGCCGAGGAGATCTACGACCTGGTGGGCGAGAGCACGCTGGGCATGCTGGACAACCTCAACCAGCAGTTCCTGCCCGCCGTACGCCTCACCGACGTGAACATCACGCACGCCGAGCCGTCCAGCCAGGAGTACCGGATGGACCTGGCCGCCCCCGAGATGGTGCGCGTCGCCAAGGAGGCCTACACCTACGAGTACGAGCTGCAGCTGCGCAAGGAGCAGAACGAGGGCGACCTGATCAAGGAGCTGGCCGGGCTGCAGGAGACGCTGAGCGCGATCCAGGCGGAGATCGCCGGCTACCAGGCGCGCATGGACACGGCGCTGGAGCGGGCCTCCCACCAGGCCAAGGCGCAGGCCAGGCAGCGCCTGGTCGAGGCGGAGTCCTCCGCCAACGCCAACTCGGCACTGCTGGAGGCGCAGGCGCTCGACATCAGGGCGCTCAGCGCGGCCGAGGCGCCGGAGATCCTCGACTACCGCTTCCAGCAGGACCTGCTGGACAAGCTGGAGTCGGTCGCGACCCGGCTGCCGCAGGTGGTGCAGGTGGGCGAGCACACCGACATCGACTTCCTGGCGCTGGCCCAGCAACTGGTCGGCGGCAAGGGGGCGGCGCTGTTCTCGGCCGAGGACATGGCCGCCATCCGGGGCCGGCTGGCCGAGATCGGCAAGCGCGTGGAGGGCAGGGAGGCGGAGATCACCGCACTGCTCAGGAAGGTCGCCGAAGAGGTGAGCGAGGCGCCCGAGCCCGCACTCGCCGGCGCGCTGCCGACCATCGAGGGTGAGGTCCGATGAGCCGCGAGTTCTCGAAGATCAAGGAGTCGCTGGCCTCCTGGTCCGACATCCGCCAGCTGCTGCGCGGCGGCGAGCAGGGCCAGCTCGTGCCCGTCGTGATCCCCAAGGACAGGCGCGGTTTCGCCTGGATGGCCCTGGTCTTCATCGCCGTCTACTTCGCCGGGATGGCGGCGCTGGGCAACCTCGTCGTGCCGGCCTCGCTGGGGGCGGTGTTCTTCCTCGCTGTCGCGCTGGTGTGGATGTGGCGGCGGGCGATCATCGAGATCGAGGAGGGCACCACCGGCGTACGCAGCCGCTGGGGCGCCATCACCGGCACGCTCCCGCCGGGCCGCCACTACCTGTGGCTGCCGTGGGACCGGGTGGACGCGGTCGTCGACACCTCCACCGAGATCCCGTACTCGGCGCCGATCGTGGCCTGCCCGACGGCCGAGAACGTACCGCTGAAGTCGATCGAGTTCTTCCTCAAGTTCCGCATCGTGGACCCGGTCGCGTTCGTCCGCACGATCGGCGCGGGCAACTTCGACCTGGTGCTGTCGAGCGCCGTACAGGACGCGATCAGGCAGCGCAGCCGCAAGGTCAACACCGAGCGCGCGTACGACCTGCGCGGCTCCGACGTCGGCGACATGCAGGAGGCGCTCAACCGCCAGCTCGGCCGCTACGGCGTGCGCATCACCGGCGCCAACATCCCCGACGTGCAGCTGCCCGACCAGTACCAGCAGCACCTGGCCACCCGCGAGAAGGTGGCCAAGGAGCTGTCGGCCTACGAGCGCGAGTGGGAGCTGACCCGCAAGCGCCGCATCGACACCCTGCTCATGGAGATCGAGCGCTCCAAGAAGACCCGTGACGCCCGCGTGGTCGAGGTCAAGGCCGCGCACAACACCGCGCGCAAGGACGTGGCGCGCATGCTGGAAGAGCAGGAGACGGAGGCGCAGCGGGTGCGCTGGGAGATCGAGGCCCGCGGCCGCGCCGAGCTGACCTCCGCCGAGAACGAGGCCAAGGCCCTGCGCAGGCTGGCCGCCTCCTATCGCGACAACCGGGCCGTGCTGCAGTACGAGCTGGCCCGCCGGCGCCTGGACGTGGGCGCCAAACTGGCGGAGAACGCCCCGCAACCCCTGGTGGTCCGCACCCAGCAGGGCTCCGGCGACTCCGCACTGTCGACCTTGCTCCTGGCCCAGTTGCTCCCCCGCTTCTCGGGCCATCACAACGGAGAGACCCCCGGGTCATAGGAGAACCCCATGGTGTTCCGCAAACTGATGGCCGCGTTCGGCGCGGGCGTCGAAGTAGACACGGTCCTGACCAACAGCGGTGTACGGCCCGGTGAGACGTTACGCGGAGTGGTGCACTTCCGCGGCGGCGGCGCCGACTACAAGGTCGAGGGCATCTATCTCGACCTGACCGCGGTGGTCGAGGTGGAGCGTGGCGACGAGGAGTACAAGACCACCTACGGCTTCCTGCGCCAGCAGGTCGCCGGGACCTTCCAGCTCAGCGCCGGCGCGCAGCACAGCCAGCCGTTCGAGATCGTCATCCCCTGGGAGACGCCGATCAGCGCCATCGGCGGTCATCCGCTGCACGGCATGCGGCTGGGCGTGCAGACGGAGCTGGCGCTGGCCGGCGCGATGGACAAGGGCGACCTCGACCCGCTGTTCGTCAACCCGCTGCCCGCGCAGGAGCACGTCATCGCCGCGCTCGACCGCCTGGGGTTCGGCTTCAAGAAGGCCGACCTCGAACGCGGCACGCTGCGCGGCTCGACGATGCCGTTCTTCCAGGAGATCGAGTACTACGCGGGCGGGGAGTGGCGGCGGCACTTCAACGAGCTGGAGCTGACGTTCATCGCCGGGCCGCGGCAGATGGACGTCATCCTGGAAGCCGACAAGCGCGGCGGCTTCCTGACCTCCAGCCACGACGCCTACAACCGGTTCACGGTCCGCTACGACGACCCGAGCGGGGCCGACCAGGCGCTCCGGCACGGGCTGGAGCAGATGGCGCGGCGCCGCGGCTGGCTCTGAGCCCCAAGGGCGGCGTGGAGCGACGGCTCCACGCCGCCAGGGCGTCAGTGGCGATGGCCCGTGACCTTGTACATCCGGTCGTACCAGGCCCGGTAGTGCCAGCCGGACCTGGCCCGGTAGTCGTGACGCCGGTAGACGCCGAAGATCTCCCGCTTGAGCTCCCGCATCCGAGGCGGCACGTTGGGCGCCCAGGTCGTCATCGGGTAGCCGCGGTAGGCCACCAGGCGCACCCGCCGATCCGCGGCAGCGGCGGCGGCGAAACGGGCCGAGGCCACGTGGTCGGGGTGGTCGCACAGGCGGCAATGCGGCGGCGGGTCGGGGTCCAGCGTGCGGATCACGTTCGGCTGGTATCTGGCGTAGACGGCACGCAGCATCGCCACCACGTCCTCCCGGCTCACGCACCGCCGATCGGCCGCGTCGAAGACGTGCACGCAGCCACGGCCGGCCCACAGCCGGGTCAGCGCGTCACGGCCGCCGTCGGCGCGCGGGTCGCCGCCGTCCGGCAGCCCGGCGTAGATGAGGACGACCTTTGGCCGCTCGACCAGAGAGTCCACCTTGACGGGCAGTCCCCCGGCGGTGATCACCGTGCTGCGCCAGTCGTCGCGCACCCCCGCCAGATGGGCGTACGCGGCACGCAGGCCCGCGACACGGTCCCGTGCGTACACGTGTGGGTCATGATGGTCGTCCAGCCCCGCGGTGCCCTCGCCCGCGGTGAGGTAGACGGTGACGCTGGGCCGCTCGCCCAGCACCCCGCCGTAGAGGTCGGGGCTCATGAACAGCAGATCGTCGTCCGGATGGGCGACGACCTGCACGAACCGCTCCCCCAGGACCAGTTCGTCGGACACCGTGGCGGCGATGGCCGGCGGCACGGGACACACCGTGTAGACGACCAGCGCCATCGCCAAAGAGCCCGAACGCAAGCTCGGTATTAACCCCTTCATCCCCACCCCCGTCCAGTAAGCGTAAAGATCTCGCGATCTCCACGCCCTACCTTTAAGGGGGATATGTCAGGTCATACTCAGGGAGGAGGCCTGCTCTTTCCGCGCACTTGGCGCGGTCGTTACCATGATTTCGAGAACTGACTGATCGTCGGATGCGGGGCAATGCGATGGCACGGTTCACGGCGGCGCTGAAGCGGATCGCCCCATGGGCGGCGCAGAACGCCGACGGCGCGATCGCACTCGGTCTGGCCATTGTAGTCGGCGTGCTCGGGATCATGCCGGACGGCATCTTCGGCAAGGACGGCGACAAGGTCCAGGATCAGCTGGTCAGCTCGGCGACCCTGGTGATCCTGGCGCTGGTGGCCACCGCGCTGCTCCGCGACCGGGTGCGCCAGGCGCCGGTGGAGGAGACCATCACCTCCGGCGCGCTCGCCCAGCTGCCCGTACGACTGGCCCGGCTGGAGGCGATCGAGGACCTGGTCACTGGCACGCGGCGGGCCCTCGACTCGCTCCAGCTGGTCAGGGTGCTCGGCAGCAGGCAGGAGATCGCGCAGGCGCACGCCGACGCCCGCAAGGACACCACGAGGTGGAGCTTCAAGGGCGGCACCGGCACCTACCTGCGCGCGGTCACGCTGCCCGAGTGCGTGGCGGCGGCCAGGAAGGTCAAGCGCCACCTCACGGTCAGGGTCGAGATCATCGACCCGGCCAACGTCGAGGTGTGCGAGACCTACGCCCACTACCGCCGCTCCCTGTCGGACGCGCCCGACGGCACCGGCGAGACCTGGACGGCCGACCGGGTCAGGAAGGAGTCGTACGCCACGATCCTGGCCGCCTTCTGGCACCGCCAGCGCTACGGGCTGCTCGACATCGGCATCGGCCTGTCGTCCACGATGACGACCTTCCGCTGGGACCTGTCGGCCACCCGCCTGATCATGACGGTCGAGGACCCCAACCGGGCGATGACCGCGCTGGCCGCCACCTTCTACTACGAGAACTGCGACACCGAGCTGCGGCTCAGCTTCGAGCAGTCCCGGCAGGTGCCGCTGGAGATGTACAAGAAGGTGCCGTTGAGCGACGAGCCCACGGTCGAGGAGGTGCAGGAGCTGTTCACCCGGATCTCGATCCCGCTGCCCAGGTCCTACGACGACCGCGACGTCGTCGACATCGCCCGCAAGGCGCTGCGCGCCAGGAATCCGTACGACACATGAGCCGTCACGGTGTCTACCAGCAGCTCGCCCGGGGCCAGGCGCGCCCGTGGGCGCTGGCGGCGCTGTCGGGCACCGGCATCAGGGGCGTACGCCACCCGCTCGGCTTCGTCTGCCTGCCGCTGGAGCGGGACGGCGGCGAGGGGGTATGTCTCCATCTGTGGTCGGCCAGGTTCACGCACGCGGAGAGCACCACGTCGGGCATCCACTGCCACAGCTGGGACCTGCTCAGCCACGTGCTCTACGGGCAGGTGCGCAACGTGCACGTGGTGGTCACCGACGCGGTGCGCGACCCGACCCACCGGGTGTTCGAGGTGGTCAGCGCCGCGGACGGCGACCGCATCACGCCCACCCGCCGGACCGTACGCCAGGAGACGGGGCTGGTGGAGGAGTTCGGCCCCGGCGACACCTACACGCTGGCGGCCGGTCGCTTCCACAGCAGCGTCGTGCCGGCGGGCGGCGAGGCGGCCACGATCGCGCTCGGCCGCGGCCGGCCGGGCAGCCGCGACCTGTCGCTGGGCCCGCTCGGCACCGGCGACCACCACGTGTCCAGGCAACCGCTCGACGACGAGGAGACGGCACTCGCCGTCAGCCTGATAGCCGCCCACCTGAGTTGAGGGGCCCGAATGGATCTGGATCACGCTCGCGCGGTCGCCGTCACCGCCGCCGAGGCCGCGGGCGAGCTACTCGTGTCCGGCACCCGCGGCGCGCTCGGCGCCCGGCCCAAGGGCGGTTCGGGCGACGTCGTCACCGAGCTCGACCTGGCCTCGGAGAAACTGCTGGTCGAGCACATCCTCACCGCCTTCCCGGCGCACTCCGTCATCGCCGAGGAGTCGGGGCTGCTGGGCGCCGCCGACGGCGAGTGGACGTGGCTGATCGACCCGCTCGACGGCACCAACAACGTGGTGATCGGCCTGCCCGCCTACGTCGTCGGCCTGGCCCTGTGCCGCTCGGGACGTCCCATGCTGGGGGTGGTGCACGACCCGGTCTCGGCCCAGACCTGGTCCGCGATCCGCGGGCGCGGCGCGATCACCTCCTCCGGCGTACGGCTGGCCCCGCCGCACAACCCCTCGCCGCACGGCCCGCTGCTGGCGTGGACCCAGGGCTACTCGGTGTCCAGGGACGACCTGACCGTACGGGCCATCAAGTACGCACTGGAGCTGAGCGCCCGGCGGATGCTGCAGTTGTGGGCCCCGCTGCTGGCGTGGGCGATGCTGGCCAGGGGCGACATCGACGGCATCGTCGGCTACCGGGCCGAGGCGGTGGACCTGCCCGCGGGCGCGCTCCTCGCGCGGGAGGCGGGCATCGAGATCCGGGCGCTCGACGGCGGGCCCTTCGAGGAGGGGATCGACGGCACGCCCGACAGCCGCAGCTTCGTCGCCACCCACCCGAGCGCCATGCCCGGCCTCCTCGACCTGCTTCGCACCCGCACCGCTATGTGATCTCGTACTCGCACAGGCCCGCTACCTGACCTCGCACAGGCCCGCTACTTGATCTTGTACTTGCACAGGCCCGTGCCGGAGGCGACCTTCTTCCCGTCCACGGTGATGCGGCAGGCAGCCGGCTTGAGCTGACCGCTCGCGTCCTGGACCGAGCCCGACACGACGGAGACCAGGCGGCCCACGCGCTGCTCGGCACCGGTGAGCTCGATCGTGGCGGTCCGCGACCAGGGCAGGGTGGCGTTGTTCTCCGTGCCGTCCTCGTCGGCCATGTACATGATCGGCTGCATGGCCCTGCCCTTGCCCAGCACCTCCAGCTTGATCGTGCGCGTCGCGGCGGCGGGCGGCGCGGCGCTGGGCGACTCAGCGCTAGGTGACTCGGTGGAGGCGGCGGGTGGGGGCGTCGAGGGCTGGGCCTGCAGGGGCTCCTGGGCGCCGCAGCCGGCGAGCGCCGCAGCAAGACCGAAATATGCCAACAAACGGTAGATAGTCATGAACCGTATTGTCCCGGACCCTGACGAGTGGTCAGCCGAACGTGACAAGGGCCCACACGCCGGCGAGCAGCCCGACGACCGCCAGGCCCGTGCCGGTGGCCAGGAAGCGGCGCATCGGGACGGGCACGTCGTGGCGGCGGCACGACTCGAACCAGAGCAGCGTCGCCAGCGACGCCCACGGCGTGACGACCGGCCCCACGTTGGTGCCGACCAGCAGGGCCAGCAGGCGATCCTGATCGCTCGACGGGATGACCTCGGCGATGGCCTGGAAGGCGGGCAGATTGTTGATCAGGTTGGACAGCCCGGCACCCACCGCCGCCGTCCGGTAGGGGTCCCCCTCGGCGCCGATCATCCAGCGCATCAGGTCGGCCAGGCCGTACCGGCTGAGGGTGGGCACCACCAGGAACAGGCCCGTCACGAAGATCAGCAGCTGCCAGGGGATCAGGCTCCACGTCAGCCGGGCGCGGTCGCGTACGACGAAAGCCACCACGACGACCAGCGCCGCCACCGAGGCGGCCACGCCGACCTGGACCTTGACCAGCAGCGCGCCGATGAACAGTAAGCAGCCCGCGGCCGCGGCGGCGAACAACACGCGGTCGGCGACCGGCTCCAGCAGGGGCGGCGTGTAGCGCAGGTCGCGACGCTGGCCCCGGCGCCAGAAGAAGACCCACAGGAAGGCCATCGTCACGGCGATCGAGACGATCTGCGGCACCCACATCCGCCCGGCGAACTGCTGGGTGTCGAGCGCGATCTTGTTGATGCCGAGCAGGTTCGTCAGGTTGGAGACCGGCAGCAGCAGGCTGGCGGTATTGGCCAGCCAGATCGTGGTCATCGCCAGGGGCAGGGCGGCGATGCGCGCCCTGGGTGCCAGCGCCAGCATGACCGGGGTGAGCAGCACTGCAGTCGTATCGAGATTGAGAAATATCGTGATAAATGAGGCGAAGGCCGTACATAGGAAGAAGAGCGCGACGTAGTTGCCCCGCCCCAGCACCGCCATCCGCGCCGCGATGGCGTCGAAGACCTGGGCCTCCTTGGTCAGCTCCGCCAGCACGATGATGCCCACCAGGAAGACGAGCAACGGCCCGATCCCGTCCAGGCTCGCCACGGCCTCCCGCCACGGCAGCAGCCCGGTCGCCACGAAGACGAGGCCGAGCCCGAGCAGCCCGATCCTGATCCAGTCGAGCACACCGAGACGTCGCCACACCCGTCGATGATCGCACAACCTGTTTATGGCCCCACTTCGTGGGGCGGGCTCGGCCGCCCCATGCCTGCAAACGCCGGTCCCACAGGGGATACTGAGGAAATGGCACGTGACGGCAGGCCGACAGAGATCTTCGTCAGCTACTCCCCCGCCGACACGGCTTGGGCGACCTGGATCGCCTGGGAGCTGGAGGCGGCGGGCTACCGGACCATGATCCAGGCGTGGGACTTCGTGCCCGGCACGAACTTCATCGACTTCATGGACCGCGGCGTCAGCGAGGCGCAGGTGGTGGTGGCCGTGCTCTCGCGCAACTACCTCACCTCGCGCTACGGCCGCATGGAGTGGCAGGCCGCGCTCCGCGCCGACCCCGACAACCCGTCCAACAAGCTGGTCACGATCCGGCTCGAGGACGTACGCCTCGAAGGGCTGCTGTCCACGATCACCTGGGTGGACCTGCTCGGCGTCACCGATTCGGGCCAGGCCAGGGCGCTGCTGCTGGGCCGGGTCAGGGAGGCCATGGCGGGCCGGGCCAAGCCGGAGGCGGCGCCCGCCTTCCCGACGGGCGCGGGCCTGCCGCTGCCCGCGCCGACCCTGCCGCCGCCGGGTGAGCGCTCGCGGGCCCGGCGCGCCCCGGTGTCGGCGCCGAAGTTCCCGCCGTCGGCCACCGCCGACCACGGCCGCGAGTCGCTGACCGTGCTGCACATCGGCGGCCCCCGGTTCGGCCGGGCACTGCCCGATCCGGGCGAGCCGTTCACGCCCGAGGACATGCAGGCGCGGATCTGGGCGGATCTCACCGAGATGTACGACAGGGGCATGCCGCGCCCCGATCTCATGGTGGTCACCGGTGACCTGACCGAGTCGGGCAGCCTGGGGCAGTTCGGGCAGGCGACCCGCTTCCTCACCGACCTGCGGCTGCTGGTCGGCCTGGAGCCGCACCGGCTGGTGATCGTGCCTGGCCCGCGCGACGTCACCAAGGCGGCGGCCAGCGCCTACTTCCTCACCTGCGAGGCCGACGACGTCTCCCCGCAGCCGCCCTACTGGCCGAAGTGGCGGCACTTCGCGGGCCTGTTCGGCGAGGTGTACCAGGGGCTGGACGACCGGGTGTTCGACGGCGGCCAGCCGTGGACGCTGTTCGAGGTGCCCGACCTGAAGGTGGTCGTCGCCGGGCTCAACTCGACGATGGCCATGAGCCACCTCGAACGCGACGCCTATCCCCTGCTCGGCGAGGGGCAGGCCGCCTGGTTCGCCGAGCGGCTGCGCCCCTACGAGGAGAGCGCCTGGCTGCGGCTCGGCGCGATCGGGCACCCGCCGTCCACGCTGCGCGACGCGCCGACGTACGACCGGATCCTCGCCCGGCGGCTCAACCTGCTCTTCCAGGGCGCGGGAGAGGCCGGTGAGGCCGCCGTCGCCGCGCCGCGCTCCGGCCACCACCAGGTCGTCGAGATCAGCGCCGGCGGCCTGCGCACCTGGCTGCCCGGCGCCGAGCACCCCGAACGCGTCTCCCACACCTGGCGGGCCGCCCAGTCCACCTTCACCGGAGAGGCGCCGCCCGCCCGCGCCCCCGAGCCCGCGCCGGTCGAGCGCGAGCCGGGCCCGGTGGACCTGCTGCTCGATCGGATCATCGAGGTCTGCGAGGCCAGGCACGAACGGGCCAGGATCCGCCGGTTCGCCGCCCACCTGGTCGTCACCCATCCCGAGGACGGGTTCGTCCGGCAGACGATGATCGGCGCGCACGTGGGCGAGCTGACCGCCGCCGAAGCCGATCATTTCGTCCGGCAGGCGCACGCCGCCGACCTCGCCGCCGAGCTCGTCTACCAGGGGCCGCCCCCGGCCAGGTCGCTGCGTGACGAGCTCATGCGCAGAGGTGTGCGGCTGCGCAGCTTCACCGAGTTCCAAGGCCTGCTGGACCTGTCGGGTTATGTCGCCGAGCAGACGGCCCGGCTCACCAACGACCGCCGCTACCCGCCCAGCCTGTACGTCCCCCAGCGCTACCGCGAGCTCGACCGCCCCGGACACCAGGTCAGGGAGGGCCTGACCGACGAGCTGATGCGGCTGCTGGCCGCCGACCACGGCCGGTTCCTGCTGCTGCTGGGCGACTTCGGCCACGGCAAGACGTTCGCGCTGCGCGAGCTGGCCAGGCGCATCCCGGCCGAGCTGCCGCACCTGACGCCGATCCTGATCGAGCTGCGGGCGCTCGACAAGGCACACTCCGTGGACGCGCTGGTCGCCGCCCATCTGGCGAGCCACGGCGAGGAGTTCATCGATCTCAAGGCGTTCCGTTACCTGCTGCGGCAGGGGCGAATCGTGCTGCTGTTCGACGGGTTCGACGAGCTCGTCACCCGGCTCACCTACGACCGGGCGGCCGACCACCTGTCGACGTTACTGGCCGCGGCCGAGGACAAGGCGAAGATCGTGGTCGCCAGCCGTACCCAGCACTTCAAGTCGCACTCCCAGGTGCTCACCTCGCTCGGCGAGATGGTCGGCGTGCTGCCGCAGCGGCGGGTGCTCAGCGTCGAGGACTTCACCCACGACCAGATCCGCGCCTACCTGGCCAACCGCTTCGACGACGGCGACGCGGCGGCGGCGCGCATGTCGCTGATGGAGAGCATCACGGACCTGCTCGACCTGGCCCAGAACCCGCGGATGCTGAGCTTCATCGCCGACCTCGACGCCGACCGCCTCCGTACGGTGGCCGGCGCCCGCCACACGATCAGCCCCGCGCTGCTCTACGAGGAGATCCTCGGCTCGTGGCTGGCCTTCGAGGAGCGGCGGGCCAGAGTGCCGGGGTCGCCGACTCCCCTGACCACCGACGAGCTGTGGCAGGTCGTGACGGGGCTCGCGCTGCGGCTGTGGGACTCGGGCGAGTCGCTGCTGGGCGTCGACGAGCTGACCGAGTACGCCGAGACGCTGACCGGCCTGGCCGGCGGGCAGCTGTCCGCCGAGCACGCCGCCCACGCGGTGGGCTCGGGGAGCCTTCTGGTGCGCACCGAGGAGGGCATGTTCGGGTTCATCCACTCCTCGGTCATGGAGTGGATGATCGCCCGGCACATCGCCGCCACGATCGAGGCGCCGGTGGAGCTGTCGCGCCGGCCGCTGTCGGCGCTGACCGTCGAGTTCCTGTGCGACCTGGCCGACGTACGGGCGCTGCGGGCGTGGGTGTCCGACCCGCCCGCGGACGACGTGTCGCGGGCGAACGCGGTCAAGATCTCGGCGCGGCTGCGTACCCCCGCCAGGGCCGACCTGCGGGGCGCGAACCTCAAGGGCGAGGACCTGTCGGCCAGGGACCTGCAGGAGGTCGACCTGACCGGCGCCGACCTGACCGACGCCACGCTCGTCGGCACGAACCTGTCCCGAGCCGTCCTGCGCGACGCCAAGCTGGCCGGGGCCCGGCTCGACAGCGCCAAGCTGACGGGCGCCGACCTGACCGGAGCCGACCTGTCGGGCGCGCGGCTGGCCCACACGGACCTGAGCGACATCTCCGCCGAGGGCGCCCGGTGGCACCGGGCCACGCTGATCAACGTGACCGGCACGCTGCCGCACCTGCCCGGCGCCTCGGTGGTGCCGGGCCAGCCGGTGGAGATCCAGTTCGCGCCCGCCGCGATCGGCGTGCCGTACGGCTACCACTTCCAGACCAGCCGGCTGCCGGAGCCCATCGCGTACACCCCCGACGGGTCCACCCTCGCCGTCGGCCAGGAGGACGGCGGCGTGCTGCTGTGCGTGGGCGGCGCGCCCGTGCGGACGCTGCAGGGGCACGCGGGCCGCGTGTACGCGGTCTCGTTCGCCGGCGGCCTGCTGGCCACCGGCGCGAGCGACGGCCTGGTCGTGCTCTGGGACGCCCTCACCGGCGCGCACCTGCGCGAGCTGCGTGGCCATGCCGACGGGGTCTGGCCGGTACGCCTCAGCCCGTCGGGCGAGCTGGTCGCGGCGGGCGGCGGCGACGGCGTCATCCGCGTCTGGGACAGCGCCACCGGCCGGCTCGTCCACGAGCTCGCGGGCCACCAGGCACCCCTCTACCCGGTGTCGTTCGGCGACTCGGTGCTGGTCAGCGGCGACTCGGCGGGCGTGGTGCGCGTCTGGGACCTGACGTCCGGAGAGGTGCTGCGCACGCTCGACGACCATCGCGGCTCGGTCTACCGTGCGGTCCACAGCCCGGACGGGTCGCTGCTGGCCACCGGCGACGAGGCGGGGACGGTACGCCTGTGGGACACGGCCTCGTGGACCCTGCGGCACGAGCTGAAGGGTCATTCCGGCAGCGTCTACTGCCTGAACTTCACGCCCGACGGCTCCCTGCTGGCCAGCGGCGACACGGCCGGGACCGTACGCCTGTGGGATCCGGCCGGCCAGGCCCACGGCGTCCACACCAGCCACGCCGGGTCCGTCTACCAGGTGCTCTTCTCCCCCGACGGCCGCACGCTGGCCAGCGGCGACTCCAACGGCGTCGTCCGGCTGCAGGAGGTGGGCGGCGGCCGGCGGGTCGAGCTGACCGGGCATCGCAGCTCCGTCTGGCCGTTCGCGTTCCGGCCCGACGGCGAGCAGCTGGCCACCAGCAGCAACGACGGGACGGTACGCCTCTGGGATCCGGCCAGCGGCCAGTGCCAGCGGGTCCTGCGCGGTCACGGCAGGCGGATCTCCTCGGCCCGGTTCAGCGCCGACGGCTCGATGCTGGCGACCAGCGGCAACGACGGTGTCGTCCGTGTCTGGGAGCCGCGCACGGGGCGCCGCCTGCGCGAGGTCGCCGGCACCGCCGACCGGCTCATCTCGGCCCTGTTCTCCCCTGCCGGGCCGGTCCTGGCCACCTCCAGCAACGACGGCGGCGTGCATTTCTGGAACGCCGTCACCGGCGACTACGAACGCGAGCTCAACGCCGAGACCGATCACGTGTGGGCCGAGGCGTTCAGCCCCGACGGCACGCTGCTGGCCACGGCCAACGACGACGACAGCGTACGGATCTGGTATCGGCCGACCAGCCGCCTGGTGAGCAACCTGGCCGACCACCGGGGCCGCGTCCGCTCGATCGCCTTCAGCCCCGACGGCCGCTTCGTGGCCACGGGCTGCGACGACCGGCTCGTACGCCTCTGGCACGTCGAGTCCGGTGGCCGGGTCGCCACTTTGGAGGGCCATACCGACCGGGTCTACTCGGTCGTGTTCTCCCCCTCGGGCAAGCACCTGGCCAGCGCCGGCAACGACGGCCTCGCCAAGATCTGGGAGCTGCGTCCCGGCCAGCCCTGGCAGCCGCGCCTGCAGCACACGCTCGGCCGGCATACCGGGCGGCTGTGGAGTGTCGCGTTCGACGCCACGGGCGAACGGCTGGCGACGGGCGGCGACGACCTCATGGTGCGGGTCTGGGACACGGCGACGGGACGGCCGCTGCACACGCTGGCAGGACACTCGCGGCGGGTGTGGTCGGTGGCGTTCAGTCCCTCGGCGGACCTGCTGGCCAGTGCCGGGGACGACGGGGTGGTGATCCTCTGGGCGGGGACGGAGCGGCGGGCCACCCTGCTGGGCCTGCCGGAGGGGTGGGCCGCGCTGGCTCCGGACGGCAGGTACAAGATCCAGGGGGAGGTTTCCGGGCAGTTCTGGCACGTCATCGGGATGTCGCGGTTCGAGCTGGGTGAGCTGGATCCGTATCTGCCCGGTGTCCGGCAGGTGCCGCTCGACTCCCCGTTCTGAGCCCTCCTGTCGACCCGCGGGGAACCCGACCGGCCGGTGTCCGGGCGAAGGCCGCCAGCACGTCCGGGCGAAGGCCATCAGCGCGTCCGGGCGAAGGCCACCAGCCGGAAGCCGGTCAGCCGCGCGCGGCCCGGGTCAGCAGGTCGTCCCAGACCTGGGCGACCCGGGCCTCCAGGTCGTCCAGGTCGCCCTCGTTGTCGATCACGATGTCGGCGATCGCCAGCCGGTCCTGGCGGGTCGCCTGCGCCGCGATGCGGGCCTTGGCGTCGTGCTCCGGCATGCCGCGGTGCTCGGCCAGGCGGGCGATGCGCACCTCGTCGGCGGCGTCCACGACGATCACCACGTCGTACATCGGCGCCAGCCGGTTCTCCGCGAGCAGCGGCACGTCGTAGACCATGATCGCGTCGTCGGCCGTCCGGCTCTGCAGCTCGGCGACCCGCTCCCCCACCAGCGGATGCACGATGCCGTTGAGCGAGGCCAGCTTGTCGGGGTCGGCGAAGACGATGGCGCCCAGCTTCTCCCGGTTGAGTGAGCCGTCAGGATGGAGCACCTCGTCGCCGAACACGGCCACCACGCGGGCCAGACCCGGAGTGCCGG
Organism: Nonomuraea aurantiaca; assembly: GCF_020215705.1. GTDB lineage: Bacteria > Actinomycetota > Actinomycetes > Streptosporangiales > Streptosporangiaceae > Nonomuraea > Nonomuraea aurantiaca. The sequence continues at coordinate 275,254 of NZ_JAIWNB010000005.1, forward strand.
GCTCCACCACCTCGCGGGCGATCTTGTCGGCGTCGATCACGACGGCGCCCCGCGCCGCGAGGCGCTTGGAGACCTCGCTCTTGCCCGATCCGATGCCGCCGGTGAGGCCGATTTTCAGCACGCGGAAAGCCTATCCGCGATCGGGAATCAGCGCCGCATATGGACCAAGGTGAGATGGTCGTCCATGCGCTCCCGGTGGGTCTCGCGGTAGCCCAGGCTGCGGTAGAGGCGCAGATTGCCCTCGGACAGGTGGCCGGTGAACAGGTCGAAGGCCGTCGCCTCCGGCATCCGCTCGTGCAGCGTCCGGATCAGCGTCCGGCCCAGGCTCTGACGCTGCCGGTCGGGGGCCACCACCAGGCGGCCGACCAGGCAGGTGGTGCCGGCCAGCTGGCCGCGTACGGCTCCCACGATCCGGCCGGCGTCGGTGGCCTTGAGCACGAGGCCGGTCTCGATGGCCTTGCGGACCTGCTCCGCTGACTCCAGGAGCGGCGGCAGGAACGGGTCGCCGTACAGCTGCGCCTCGGTCACGTACGCGGCCCGCTGCAGGGTGAGGATCTCACCGGCGTCGTCCGGCAGCGCACGCTCGATCTCCACGCGAGCACCCTACTGCAGCCTCACCCCACGCCCCTACCGCACCCTGCCCCTCCTTCCCGCGTCCCTACCGCCCCCATACCGAAGCCCCTCCCGCGCCCCTTACCGAAGCCCCTCCCGCGCCCCTTCCGGCGTTCCTCCCAGCTGCCCTTCCAGTCGCCCTTCCAGGGTCCCGAAGAACGTGCGGATGCTCCGTACCAGGGGCTCGGGCGAGTTCATGGCCACCATGTGGCTGTCGCCGTGCTCGCCCGCCCAGTGGACGACCCGGTTTCCGCGCTCGGCGATGCGCCGGAGCAGCGGAGAGCCGCCGTGCGACACCCCGGTCGGCACCGCCGTCTGGTTGATCGGCATGCCCGCCGCCCCTTCGTAGTACGTCCACGACGACGATCCGCCCGTCGCGGTCAGCCAGTAGAGGCTCGCGTTCGTGAGCACCAGGTCGCGGTCGATGGGCTCGGCGGCCTCCTCGTCGGGCCAGCCGTCGAACTCCTTGAACCGCTCCACCAGGTAGGCCAGCTGCGCCACCGGCGAGTCGGCGAAGCCGAAGCTCAGCGTCTGCGGCCGCTTGGCGAGGTACGGGCCGTAACCGCTGCCTCCGGCGAATCGCCGGGTCAGGTCCGCCAGCTCGGCCAGCTCCGCCTCGGTGGCGCCGTCGAGCTCGGCCGGGTCGCCGGTGGGGATGCCGAGCCCGGCGGTGATGTGCGAGCCGATCACGTGCTCGGCGTCGATGGCCGCCAGCTGAGGGGTGACCAGGGCACCGGCGTCGTTGCCGTGGGCGCCGTAGCGCTCGTACCCGAGCCGTCCCATCAGCTCGGCCCAGGTCCGCGCCACCCGTACGATGCTCCAGGGCCGCTCGTCGGCGGGCTCGGGGAACGGTGAGAAGCCGAAGCCGGGCAGCGAGGGGGCCACCACGTGGAAGGCCGTGGCCGGGTCGAGGCCGTGGGCGCGCGGGTCGGTGAGCGGGCCGATGACGTTCAGGAACTCGGCGACGGTGTTCGGCCAGCTGTGCGTGACGATCAACGGCAGCGCGCCGGGCTCAGGCGAGCGGACGTGCAGGAAGTGGACGCGCTGCCCGTCGATGTCCGTGGTGAACTGCGGGAAGGCGTTGAGCTTGGCCTCCTGCGCCCGCCAGTCGAACCCGTCGGCCCAGTACGCGGCCAGCTCGCGCAGGTAGCCGACCGGCACGCCCCGGCTCCAGCCGCCGCCGGGCAGCGGCCGCGGCCAGCGGGTACGGGTGAGCCGGTCCTTCAGGTCGTCGAGGTCGGCTTGCGGGATGGTGATGCGGAAGGGTTCGATCATGCGGCAACCCTAGGAACGATCGCGGAAAGGATCGTTCCGCATGGACCCAAAAGAAAAACCCCGCACCGACCGGTGCGGGGTCTTTCTCTGTCAGCTGGTCAACCAGGTCAGCTCTGGCCGCCCGCGAGCTTCTCGCGCAGAGCCGCGAGAGCCTCGTCGGAGGCGAGGGCGCCGGCCGCCGGAGCGGACGAGCCCGAGCTGCTGGCCGGAGCCGCGGTCTCACCGGTGTAGGACGAGGGAGCGGCTTCGCCCGCCTCGGCCTCCGCCTTGCGAGCCTCTTCGATCTGCTTCTTGTGCGCCTCGAAGCGGGTCTGGGCCTCGGCGTACTGCCGCTCCCACTCCTCGCGCTGCTTGTCGAAGCCCTCGAGCCACTCACCGGTCTCCGAGTCGAAGCCCTCGGGGTAGATGTAGTTGCCCTGGTCGTCGTAGGTCGCCGCCATGCCGTAGAGCGTCGGGTCGAACTCGACCTCGGCGCCGCTGACACCCTCGTTGGCCTGCTTCAGCGAGAGGCTGATGCGACGCCGGTCGAGGTCGATGTCGATGATCTTGACGAAGATCTCGTCGCCGACCTGGACGACCTGCTCCGGGATCTCCACGTGGCGCTCGGCCAGCTCGGAGATGTGGACCAGGCCCTCGATGCCCTCCTCGACCCGGACGAACGCGCCGAACGGCACCAGCTTGGTGACGCGACCCGGCACGACCTGGCCGATCTGGTGGGTGCGGGCGAACTGCTGCCACGGGTCTTCCTGAGTGGCCTTGAGCGACAGGGAGACGCGCTCGCGCTCCATGTCGACATCGAGGACCTCGACCGTGACCTCCTGGCCGACCTCGACAACCTCGGAGGGGTGGTCGATGTGCTTCCAGGACAGCTCGGACACGTGGACCAGGCCGTCGACGCCGCCGAGATCCACGAACGCACCGAAGTTGACGATCGAGGAGACGACGCCCTTGCGGACCTGCCCCTTCTGGAGGGTGTTGAGGAACGTCTGGCGAACCTCGGACTGCGTCTGCTCGAGCCAGGCGCGGCGGGACAGGACCACATTGTTGCGGTTCTTGTCCAGCTCGATGATCTTCGCCTCGAGCTCGCGGCCGACGTACGGCTGCAGGTCGCGGACACGGCGCATCTCGACCAGGGACGCCGGCAGGAAGCCACGGAGGCCGATGTCGAGGATGAGTCCACCCTTGACGACCTCGATGACGGTGCCGGTGACGATGCCGTCTTCGTCCTTGATCTTTTCGATCGTGCCCCAGGCGCGCTCGTATTGAGCCCGCTTCTTGGACAGGATCAGGCGGCCCTCTTTGTCCTCCTTCTGGAGAACCAGGGCTTCGACGTGCTCGCCGACCTCCACGACGTCCGCTGGGTCGACATCGTGCTTGATCGAAAGCTCACGCGAGGGGATGACACCCTCGGTCTTGTAGCCGATATCGAGAAGGACCTCGTCTCGATCGACCTTGACGACGGTGCCCTCGACGATGTCGCCGTCGTTGAAGTACTTGATGGTCTCGTCGATCGCTGCGAGGAAGGCTTCCTCGGACCCGATGTCGTTGACCGCTACCTGCGGGGTGCTCGAGGTGGCCTCAGTGCTGGACGTCATGTGTGGAATTGCTCCGAACGCGGACAGGATGTCGATGTGGCGGACGCGCGGCAGGCCCTCTTCCGCATCAAGCCGAGAAATAACGACATCGACGTGACCGAGCGCGAGCCCGCTCCGTCTGAGGCGCGCGCGAGCCCACAGCGCAGCGATCAGCATATGAGACCTTGAGCGTGGGGTCAATCCAACCGGCCCCGCACTGGTCAGTAAACGATCAGCTGATCTTTCCGCTTCGGTGTGATATTACCCTGAAGCCGCTGCGGGATGGAGATTTTCGTGGGGTCCCCGTCGGAGACGTAGCGGTCCCCAGGATGCTTGTTCAGCCACTCCAGCCAGTACTGCGAGCACCATTTGCGGCATTCGCCCTTTTTTCCGTTGCTCTGGATGCGCTGGATGGCCACGGGATCGAATTTTTTCGCAAAGGGCGAAAGAGACGGCTCGGCTCCGGCCAGGAAGACCCCGGCGAAGGCGTAGGAGGTGCCGTCCCACTCACCGTGCCGGGCGATCTTCTTCGGGTGCGGCATCGCCCCGAACGGCAGGGCCATGGTGACGGACGGGCCGGCGCCGAGCTTCTTCAGCAGCCGTTCGAGCCGGACGATCTGCTCCTTGACCTTCTTCTTCCGCATGGCGGCCAGATTGGGGTGGGACCAGGTGTGGTTGGCCACCTCGAACCCGTGCTCGACCAGCCACCGCACGGCCGCCGCCTGCTGGTCGGGCTGCCTCAGCCCGAACGGGTCGTGGTTGATCCACAGCGTGGCGACCGGCCGGAACTCGGGATAGCGCCGGGCCACGTCGAGGAGCACCCCGACCGCGGTGTCCGGCGCGGGGTTGCCGCTCGCGTCGAGCCTGAAGTGGCTCTCGTGCCCGTCGTCGAAGGTCAGCACCACGGGGAACCGGCCGGCGGGCACCCGGATGTCGCCGGTGGCGAACTCCTTGGCGGTGATCGGCGCATAGCCCTGCTTGGCCAGCTTCTCCAGCTCCCTGCGCAGCTGGTCGGGCGTGCGGTCGATCGAGGCGATCCGCTTGTTGAGTATCCGGTGGTACATCAGCACCGGCACCAGCCCGAGCTCGTTGGCCTTGACCTGCTTGGCGAACTCCGGCGTGGAGACCACCCCGGGCGGCTCGGCGAACGTCGGCACCGGGTCGGCGGGGGTGGGCTGCGCGGACAGCTCGATCCTGGCCGCCACCGGTGGCCCGGGCACGGGGTGGCCGGAGGAGGACTGCAGCATCAGCCCGATGACCGCCACTGCCACGACCATGACGTTCGCGAGGGCGATTAACCGGGGGAAGGACACTGACGATCGCACAAGGCTCCCGTGCCGCTCGGGGGAAATTACCCTCAGGGTAGTCCAGAACCCCGTATCGGCCGCTGTTTCGCGACCCGCCGGACCACCCTGTTTCACGGTGTGGGACCGCCGCCGCTCAGCGCCAGGCGGTCCCACCGGACAAAGATCGACTTGCCCCACCGTACGGGGATAAACGTCCCGTACGACGGGATCGCCCGCACGGCCCCTCACGCTCAGCGTCAGTGAGATCGGCCGCGCGAGCCCTCACGGGCGTCGGCGGCCGTCAGTGGCCCGCGTCCTTAGTGGCCCGCGTCCTCCCAGGTGCGGCCGACGCCCACGGAGACCTCCAGCGGGACCCGCAGGTGGTAGGCCGCGTTCATCTGGTCGCACACGAGGGTGCGGAGCCGGTCGAGCTCGCCGGGGGCCACCTCGAACACCAGCTCGTCATGGACCTGCAGCAGCATCCGGGAGCCCAGTCCTTCCACGCTCATCGCCTGGGAGACGTTGAGCATGGCCACCTTGATGATGTCGGCCGCCGAGCCCTGGATGGGCGCGTTGAGCGCCATGCGCTCGGCCATCTCGCGGCGCTGCCGGTTGTCGCTGGTCAGGTCGGGCAGGTAGCGGCGCCGGCCCATGATGGTCTCGGTGTAGCCGTCGCTGCGCGCCTGCTGGACGATGGCGTGCAGGAAGTCGCGGACGCCGCCGAACTCCTGGAAGTATTCCTCCTTGAGCGCCCGCGCCTCGGCCACCGGGATGTTGAGCTGCCCGGACAGCCCGAAGTCGGACAGACCGTAGGCGAGACCGTAGTTCATCGCCTTGATGCGCGCCCGCAGCTCGCCGTCGATCTGCTCGGGCGGCAGGTCGAACACCCGGGCCGCGGTCGCCTGGTGGAAGTCGTGACCCGACTCGAAGGAGGCGATCAGCGCCTCGTCGCCCGACAGGTGGGCCATGATGCGCAGCTCGATCTGGCTGTAGTCGGCCGTGAGCAGCGTCTCGTAGCCCTCGCCGACCACGAAGCCCTGCCGGATGCGGCGGCCCTCGGAGGTGCGGATCGGGATGTTCTGGAGGTTGGGCTTTTCTGATGACAGGCGGCCCGTGGCCGCGATGATCTGGTTGAACGTGGTGTGGATCCGCCCGTCGTCGGAGACCTCCTTGATCAGGCCCTCGACGGTGGTGCGCAGCTTGGTCTGGTCGCGGTGGCGCAGCATGATGATCGGCAGCTCGTGCTCGGTCTGCGTGGCGAGCCAGGCGAGCTGGTCGGCGTCGGTGCTGTAGCCGGTCTTGATCTTCTTCGTCTTGGGCAGGTTGAGCTTGGTGAAGAGGATCTCCTGCAGCTGCTTGGGCGAGCCCAGGTTGAACTGCTCGCCGACGGCCGCGTGCGCCTCCTCGACCGCGTGCTTGACCGCGGCGCCGAACTCGGCCTCCAGACCGGCGAAGTATTCGCTGTCGACGGCGATGCCCGCGCGCTCGATCTCCGCCAGCACGCTCAGCAGCGGGAGCTCCACGTCGGTCAGCAACTGGGTGCCGCCGCGGCCCGTCAGGAAGGCCTCCAGCGCCTCGGCCAGCTCGCGCACGGCATGGGCGCGCAGCGCCAGGTCCTTGGCGGGGGCGTCCTCGTCGTCGCCGAACAGCGCCGCCTGCCCGCTGGACTCCTCCTCGGCGCGCAGGTCGCGGTTGAGGTAGCGCCGGGCCAGGTCTTCGAGGGCGAACGTACGCTGACCGGGCATCGCCAGATAGGCCGCCAGCGCCGTGTCGCAGGTCAGGCCCTTGAGGCTCATGCCCTGCGCCCAGAGCGCGAGGATCGGCCCCTTGGCGTCGTGGACGGCCTTGGGCCGGTCCGTGTCGGCCAGCCAGGCGCGCAGCGCGACCTCGTCGGACTCGGTGAGCTTGACCGGGTCGATGAAGGCGGCGGTGCCGTCGGGCGAGGCGATCGCGAGGGCGTCGATGCGCCCGGTGCCGCTGCCGTAGGCGCCCTTGAAGGCCAGACCGGCCCGGCCGGCGGGCAGCGCGGACAGCCAGCCCGCGACCCGGTCGGGGCCGAGGATGATGGTCTCCACCTCGAAGCCCTGGTCGGGCTCCTGCTCGCCGGTGCCGAGCACCTTGAAGACGCGCTCGCGCAGCTCGCCGCGGATCTGCAGCGTGTCGAAGAGCTTGTTGACCTCTTCGCGCTCCCAGACGCCCTGCTTGAGCTCGCCCAGGTCGACCTCCATCGGGACGTCGCGGAGCAACTCGGTGAGCCGGCGGTTCATCAGCACCTGGGCGACGTGCTCGCGAAGCTTGTCGCCGACCTTGCCCTTGACCTCGTCGACCCGGTCGACCAGCGCGGTCAGCGAGCCGAACTCGCGAATCCACTTGGCGGCGGTCTTCTCGCCGACGCTGGGGATGCTGAGCAGGTTGTCGCTGGGGTCGCCGCGCAGCGCCGCGAAGTCGGGGTATTGGACCGGGGTCAGGCCGTATTTCTCCTCGACGGCCTCGGGGGTGAACCGGGTCATGTCGCTGATGCCGCGGCGCGTCATCAGGACCGTGACCTGCTCGTCGACCAGCTGGAGCGCGTCGCGGTCACCGGTGACGATCAGCACGTTCATGCCCTCGGCGCTGGCCCGGGTGGCGAGCGTGGCGATGAGGTCGTCGGCCTCGAACCCGGCCTTGGACATGCGCGGGACGCGCAGCGTGTCGAGGAGCTCGTAGATGAGCTGCATCTGGCCCCGGAAGTCTTCGGGGGTCTCGCTCCTGTTGGCCTTGTAGTCGGCGTACTCCTCGTGCCGGAACGTCGGCTCCGACCGGTCGAACGCGACGGCCACGTGCGACGGCTGCTCGTCGCGCAGGATGTTGGTCAGCATCGAGGTGAACCCGTAGACCGCCTCGGTGTGCTGACCGTCGGTGGTCATGAGGTTGGCGTCCTTGAGCGCGTAGAACGCGCGATAGGCCAGGGAATGCCCGTCGAGCAGCAACAGGCACGGGCGGCTGGGGGTCACTTCACTCTTCGGCACACAAGCAGCCTAGTCTCCATCTCCGACAGAAAACCTGAGCTCGGAAGACTGGAGGACTCCCCTTGACGCGGATCGACCCGGTGGATTTCCAGACGTTGAACGCCGTCCACGAAGGCACGCTTCCCGACCGGATGGGCATCGAGTTCGTCGAGGCCAGCGCGGAGCGGGTCGTGGGCCGGATGCCGGTCGCGGGCAACACCCAGCCGTACGGCCTGCTGCACGGCGGGGCGTCCGTCGTGCTCGCCGAGACGCTGGGCTCGACCGGCGCGGCCATCCACGCGGGCGCGGATCGCATCGCCGTCGGCATCGAGATCAACGCCACCCACCACCGCTCGGCCACCTCCGGCTTCGTCACCGGCGTGGCGACCCGGCTGCACGGCGGCCGCTCGCTGGCCACGTACGAGATCGAGATCACCGACGAGCAGGGGCGGCGTGTGTGCACCTCCCGGCTGACCTGCATGCTGCGCGATCGCTGACCCGCACGCCGCGCGATCACCGAACGCCACGCGACTTTCCGGCTCTCTTTGCACACCAGCCCCGTGGGTCGCTACGGTTGTCCGAGCGGAGCCCGCGGGGAGGCCGAGTAGATAACGTGTGAGGCCGGGGAAGCCCTACATGGTCCCAAAGGTCCTCTTCCGCGGGCTCGTTCACGTTCTGCAGCGATCGTTATGCATTCGCGCCCCTGAAGCGCCAGGCGTCTAGCGGGATTTAGCCCCTGACCTGGCGCGTTGGTTCCTCACATGAGCGACACGCACGTGTCACTAATTGGTGACGAACGATACTGAACCGGGCGCGACCAGAATAAGCTCCCGCCACAGCATCCAGTTTTGTTGTGCCTGCGATGCCCACGTGTCGAGATGGAGGGGCACAACCCCGCCTTGACCTATTTGAGGGAGCACCATTGCGCAGAGCCGTGATCGCGTTCACGGCCTTCCTGGGTGGACTCATCTTCCTGCTCGCGGTCCCCGCCCAGGCGGCGGCCCCCGATCAGGGTTTGAGGGGAACACTCAAACTCCAAGGCCAACCAGTGAACGGCGTGAAAATCGTCGTGACCACCGAAGGCGGACAACCCGTCAAGGAGGTTACAAGCAACGCCCAGGGCGCTTGGGAAGTCCCGGTCGACAAACCGGGCAAGTACAAGGTCACGCTGGATGTCAAGACGCTCCCTCCCAACGCGGTGATCAGGGGCGGCAACGCCGTCCGCACCCCGACCGTCTTTTCCGGCAACGTGTCCACCGTCTTGTTCGCCCTGCAGCCCAAGGGCGCCGCGGGCCAACCGACCGCGGAGGAGGGCGGCGAGACCAGTCCCTTCTTGGACCAGGCCGCGCAGCTCACCTTCGAGGGCCTGAACCTCGGCCTGATCATCGCGCTGGCCGCGCTCGGCCTCTCGCTGATCTACGGCACCACGGGCCTGACCAACTTCGCCCACGGTGAGCTCGTCACGATGGGCGCGCTGCTCGCCTACATGTTCAACGTGGGCTTCGGCCTGCATCTGATCCCCGCGGCCGTGATCGCGGTGATCGCCGGGGGCGCGCTCGGCTACCTTCAGGACCGCTTGTTCTGGGGGCAGTTGCGCAGGCGCGGCACCGGCACCATCGCCATGATGATCATCTCGATCGGCGTGGCGCTCTTCCTGCGCTATGTCTTCCTGATCCTGTTCGGCGGGCAGAACGAGTCGTTCGCCCAATACACCGCGCAGCCGGGCATCGAGATCGGCCCGATCTCCGCGGCTCCGAAGAACTTCGTCGCGATGGGCATCGAGCTGGCGGTCCTCGTCATCGTCGGCGTGGCGCTGCTGCGCACCCGCACCGGCAAGGCGGCCCGCGCGGTCGCCGACAACCCGGCGCTGGCCGCCTCATCGGGCATCAACGTCGACCGGGTCATCCGCATCATCTGGACCACGGGCGGCGCCATCGCCGCGCTGGCCGGCATCATGCTCGGCCTGTCGCAAAACCTGAAATACACCATGGGCCAGGACATCCTGCTGCTCATCTTCGCCGGCGTGACGCTCGGCGGGCTCGGCACCGCGTTCGGCGCCCTGGTGGGCTCGCTCGTGGTCGGCCTGTTCATCCAGGTCTCCACGCTGTGGGTGCCGCCGGAGCTCAAGAGCGTCGGCGCGCTGGCCGTACTCATCATCGTGCTCCTCTTCCGGCCACAGGGCATCCTGGGCCGCCGAGAGCGGATCGGCTGACGGGGGGAGTCACATGGACTGGATCACGATCATCAGCACCACCGTCAAGTCCGCCATCGGCGTCGAGACGGTGCTCTACGCGCTCGCCGCGATCGGCATCAACATCCACTTCGGCTACACGGGCCTGCTCAACTTCGGGCAGGCGGCGTTCATGGGCGTCGCCGGCTACGGCCTGGCCGTCACGGTCACCGTCCTGAACCTGCCCTTCTGGATCGGCATCGCGGTCGGTCTCATCGCCGCGGTGCTCCTGGCCCTGCTCCTGGGCGCGCCGACGCTGCGCCTGCGGGCCGACTACCTGGCCATCGTCACCATCGCGGCCGCCGAGATCGTCAGGCTCGTCTTCCGCTCGGTGAAGTTCAAGGAGGTCTTCGGCGGCTCCGACGGGCAGCGCGGCTTCTCCGACGGCTTCTACGCGCTCAACCCCTTCCCGGAGGGCGAGTACGGCATCGGCTGGTTCACCTTCAGCCACCGGCTGCTGTGGATCATGCTCGTCGGCTGGGTGCTGGTCGCCATCTCCTGCGGCATCGTCTACCTGCTCATGCGCAGCCCGTGGGGCCGCGTGCTCAAGGCCATCCGCGAGGACGAGGACGCCGTACGCAGCCTCGGCAAGAACGTCTTCTCGTACAAGATGCAATCGCTCATCCTCGGCGGCGTCATCGGCAGCCTGGGCGGCTTCGTGTACGGCCTGGCCTACGCCTCGGTACAGCCGGACGTCTTCGGCACCGAGACCACCTTCTTCGCCTACACGATCGTGATTCTCGGTGGCGCGGCCCGCGTGCTCGGCCCCGTCGTCGGATCCATGATCTTCTGGGTGCTGCTGGTCCTGGTCAACGGCGTGCTCAGTGAAGCGGTTCAGGCGGGGTACATCCCCTTCATGACCTCGATCCAGGTCGGCCCGGTGCGCTACATCCTGGTTGGTCTCGGGTTGATCCTGTTGCTCATCTTCCGGCCACAGGGCATCTTCGGTGACAAGAGGGAGATAGCTTTCGATGTCCGCTGAAACAACAGCCGCAAACACGGTCTCCGAGCGCAAGGCCGCGGCTCTGGCAGCCTTCAAGGACCTGGCTCGCGACCCGGGCGTGCCCAAGCCCGACCCGATCCTCGTGGTCGACGGCGTCGTGCGCCGCTTCGGCGGCCTGACCGCCGTCGAGGTGGACCACGTCGAGATCCAGCGCGGCTCCATCACCGCCCTGATCGGCCCCAACGGCGCCGGCAAGACGACGTTCTTCAACCAGCTCACCGGCTTCGACACCGCTGACGCCGGCAAGTGGACGTTCAACGGCAACAACATGAGCGGAGTGCCCGCCCACCGGGTGGCCCGCGCCGGCATGGTCCGTACCTTCCAGCTCACCAAGGCCCTGTCCAGGCTGACCGTGATGGAGAACATGCGGCTCGGCGCCCAGCACCAGCGTGGCGAGAACTTCTGGCGGGCGCTGGTGCCCGGCTCCTGGCGCGCCCAGGAAGACGCGATCACCGAGCAGGCCGAGGATCTGCTGGCCAGGTTCAAGCTCGACGCCAAGCGCGAGGACTTCGCCGGATCGCTGTCCGGCGGCCAGCGCAAGCTGCTGGAGATGGCCCGCGCGCTCATGGTCAAGCCCGAGCTGGTCATGCTCGACGAGCCGATGGCCGGCGTCAACCCGGCGCTGACCCAGTCGCTGCTGGGCCACGTCAAGGACCTGCGCGATCAGGGCATGACCGTGCTGTTCGTCGAACACGACATGGACATGGTCCGCGACATCAGCGACTGGGTGATCGTCATGGCCCAGGGCGCCATCATCGCCGAGGGGCCACCGGACACGATCATGTCCGACTCCCGCGTCATCGACGCCTACCTGGGCGCCCACCACGACGCGCCGCTGTCGGACAGCGAGCTCCAAGAGCAGCTGCACCAGGCGGAGGCGGCGCTGGAGGCCGAGATCGAAGAGGAGACGCAGAAGTGAACGCCGTCCCCGAGTCCGCACCCGGCTCCGTGCCCGAGTCGAAGGCGGCCATCACCGACCGGGGCGCCCACCTGGCGGGCGCCGCGAACGCCGTGCTGCGGTGCGACGAGCTCATCGCCGGCTATCTGCCGGGCGTCAACATCCTCAACGGTTCCGACCTCTACGTCGGCGAGGGTGAGCTGATCGGCATCATCGGCCCCAACGGCGCCGGTAAGTCGACGCTGCTCAAGGCCATGTTCGGGCTCGTCAACATCCGCAGCGGCACGGTGGTGCTGAAGGGTGAGGACATCACGAACATGAAGGCGCACTCGCTGGTCGCCCGCGGGGTCGGTTACGTCCCGCAGACCAACAACGTCTTCCCGAGCCTCACCATCGAGGAGAACCTCGAGATGGGCGCCTTCCAGGTGCCCGGCAAGTTCAAGGAGCGCTTCGAGTTCGTCGCCGAGCTGTTCCCGGCTCTCAAGGAGCGGCGCAAGCAGCGGGCCGGCTCGCTGTCGGGCGGCGAGCGGCAGATGGTGGCGATGGCCAGGGCGCTCATGACCGAGCCGTCGGTGCTGCTGCTGGACGAGCCGTCGGCGGGCCTGTCGCCGATGCTGCAGGACCTGGTGTTCATCCAGGCTCAGCAGATCAACAAGGCGGGCGTGACGGTCATCATGGTCGAGCAGAACGCCCGGCGCTGCCTGCAGATCTGCCATCGCGGCTACGTGCTCGACCAGGGCCGCAACGCCTACACCGGCACCGGCCGCCAGCTGGCCAACGACCCCAAGGTGATCGAGCTCTACCTCGGCACCCTGGCCAAGGCCTAGAAGATCTCAGAACGGCGAAGGGGCTCCCCATGAGCCCCTTCGCCGTTCTTTAATGAGCGCTGTGAGACGAATTGCGACAATCGCGCTCCTGCTGCCCATCCTCGTCGCCTGTCAGCACAACGCCGCCTCGGCCGGCAAGTACAGCACCGGCGGCGACCCCACCGACGACCCCTGCGCGCGCGTGGTCTCCGCGATCGGCTACGTCGGCCTCATGCTGAAGCCGAAGGGCCAGGAGAACACCCAGAACTTCGAGGACGCGCTGCTCGGCCGCCTCGCGGAGGCGCGCGGCATCACGCTGCAGTTCGGCCCGCGCCTGCCCGAGTCGCTGGGTACGGCCGTGCGCACGGTCGAGTCCACGACGGCGGGCCTGTCCAGGGCCGACGTTCCGCGTGAGCGGCAGGTAGCGCTGCTCACGCAGTACCGGATCGCCGCGGACGAGATCGTGGCGGGCTGCGGCCAATAGCCGGGGAACAGAGCCCGCGGCGAATAGCCCGGAGACAGCCGAAAGGCCCGATCCAGCGGAACCGGACCGGGCCTTTCAGGGTGTGCGGCGTACGGACTAGCCGGCGATGTTGCCGGTGCGGTACTCGAGCGCCTTGGTCGGGTACTTGTTGTCGGCGCCGTACTCGTAGATGCCGATCGTGGCGACCGCCGGGTCACCGGCCTCGTTGAACTCGACCGGACCGCTCACGCCGTCGTAGTCGATGTCCTTGCCGGCCTTGAGCAGGTCGACGCACGACTTGAAGTTGTTGCACTTCTCGCCGCCCTTGCTGACCTCGGCCAGCTTGGCGCCGATGTCGACACCCGCGTCGCTCTTGGCCGCCTCGGCGGCCAGCGCGATCAGGTTCATGGCGTCATAGGACTCAGGCGCGTAGCTGAAGTCCTCGAGCTTGGGGTTGACCGCCATGAGCTTGCCCTTGAAGTCCTCCGGAGCGGCCGCACCGGGGATGGTGCCCTTGACGCCCTTCAGAGTGCCCTTGGGCATCTTGACGTAGTTGGTGTTGGAGGTGTTGCCGTCCACCATGTACCACTTGTGCTTGCTGGCCGGCATACCCTGCTTGACCAGCTCCTGGATGACCTTGGCGGTCTCCTCGAAGCCGATCAGCACGATGGCCTTCGGGTTCTTCGCCTTGATCTTCGCCACGTCGGCGGAGAAGTCGGCGGCCTTCGGGTCGTAGTCCACGCGCTCGACGACCTCGGCGCCACCGTCGCCGACGGTCTTGGCCACCTGGTCGGCCAGGCCGGTGCCGTAGGAGTCCTGCATGGCCAGGATGCCGACCGTGTCGCTGCCGTCGGCGATGATCAGGTCACCCAGCACGCGGCCCTGCAGCTTGTCCGGCGGAGCCGTACGGAAGTACAGGCCGTTGTCCTTGATCGTGGTGAACTTGTCAGAGGTGTTGGCCGGCGAGAAGTGAACCACGCCGGCACCCGTGATCTTGTCGACCACCGACTCCGACACCGAGGAGGACGCGGCGCCGATGATGGCGTCGGCCTTCTGCGCGAGCAGCTTGTCCACCGACTGCGAAGCGATGTTCGTGGTGGTGTCACCGGAGTCGGTGTCATATTTGGTCACCGGCTTGCCAAGCACGCCACCGGCTTCGTTGATTTCCTTGATCGCGGCGTCCACACCGGCGAACTCGGGCGGGCCGAGGAAGGCAAGCGAACCGGTCTGCGGCAGCAGAGTGCCAACAGTCAAGGTCCCGTCGCCCTTGGCCGCGGCAGCCGCACTGGATGGCGCGGCCGAAGACGAGGCCGGCGCAGCGGTGTTACCGCCACCACCGCAGGCTGTCAGGGCCAGGCTCGTGGCAGCCACGACAGCCAGCGCCCGTCCCGCGGGAGCAATGCGGATCATGAAGTGTCTCCTTCATTTCCAGGCCGGGTGAGGTCAGCACCGCCGACGTTCCCGAATCGAATGACGGAAAGCTATAGAACGTAAGGCCAGTTCAACAGATGAAAGGGAGAACTGTCGGTACTTGGATGCGGAGTCGTAATCACTCCTCAACTTACGGGAGCCTGAGGATCACGCCTAATGTTCGACTGGTGAAGCGCACAGCGGCCTTCCTCGGCATGGCGATCCTGCCCCTTGGCCTTCTGACGGGCTGTGGTGCCTCTGAGGCGCCCGCCGCGCCTCCTGCCGACCCTCCCAAAGGGGTGTCGGTCTCGCTGGCCCAGTGGCGCTCTGACGAGCCCGTACACGCCATCGAGGTGGCCGTGACCAACACAACGGACACGCCGGTCTATTTCTCCGACGTCCAGCTTGTCACACCGTCGTTCAAGACACTGCCTCCCGAACGGGCCGACGCGCTCCTGAAGCGGACGCCCCGCACCGACCTGCGCATCCCGTACGGCGCGGCCAACTGCTCGCCCAAGGGCCTGCCCACGCTGCAACCGGCCACGGTCGTGGCCCACCTCCGTTCCGGGTCCGAGGCGCTGCGCAGGGTGGTCTTCAAGGTGCCGCACCCGGACCCGCTGCTGACCAGGCTGCTGCGTGACGAATGCTCCGCGTTCCTGATCAAGGAGGCGGCCGACATCGAGTTCGGCGACGACTGGACACAGGTCGGCAAGGTGATGCGCGGCAGCCTCGTCCTGACCCGCAGCGGCACGGGTGTGGTGGCCGTCCAGGACGTGGGCGGCACCACCCACTACATCGCCACCCCCGTCAAGAAGAGCAGGCCGCTGGCGACCCTGGACGCCGGGGCGCAGCAGGCGCGGGTGGCCCTCGAGCTCACCCCCGGCCGCTGCGACCCGCACGCGTTCGCCGAGGGCAAGAAGGCGTTCCTGTTCCCCGTACGGGCCACCATCGACGGCGGCGAGGAACGCGTGGTCATCGTCGTGCCGCCCAAACCGCTCCAGGAGCGGCTGACCGCTTATGCGCTCAAGACGTGCGGGCTGGGCGGCTGAGCCTCAGCCCTCGATCTTGCCGGTGCGATATTCCAGCGCCTTGGTGGCGTCGTACTTGTTGTCCTCGCCGTACTGGTAGACGCCGATCGTCGCGACCGACGGGTCACCGGCGGCGTTGAACTCGACCGGGCCGCTCACGCCCTCGTAGTCGATGTCCTTGCCGGTCTTCAGCAGGTCGACGCACGACTTGAAGGTCTTGCACTTCTCGCCGCCCTCGCTCACCTCGGGCAGCTTGGCCGCGATCGACCGGCCGCTGTCGCCCTTGGCCGCCTCGGCGGCCAGCGCAATGAGGATCGTGGCGTCGTACGACTCCGCGGCGTAGGTGTAGCTGGTCAGCTTGGGGTTGATCGCCTGCAGCTTCTTCCGGAAGTCGGTGGGCGCCGCGGCACCGGGGATGGTGCCCTTGACGCCCGCCAGCGTGCCCTTGGGCATCTTCAGGTAGTTGCTGTTGGACATGTTGCCGTCGACCATGTACCACTTGACCTTGTCGGCCGTGAGGCCCTGCTTGACCAGCTCCGCGACGACCTTGGCGCTCTCCTCGAAGCCGATCAGCACGACCGCCTTCGGGTTCGCCGCCTTGATCTTCGCCACGTCGGCGGAGAAGTCGGCGGCCTTCGGGTCGTAGTCCACCCGCTCCACCACCGAGGCCCCGGCCTCCTCCGCGGTCTTCGTGACCTGGTCGGCCAGGCCCGAGCCGTAGGAGTCCTGCATGGCCAGGATGCCGACCGTGTCGTTGCCGTCGGCCACGATCAGGTCGCCCAGCACCCGCCCCTGCAGCTTGTCCGGCGGAGCCGTACGGAAGTACAGGCCGTTGTCGTTGATCGTGGTGAACTTGTCGGAGGTGTTGGCCGGCGAGAACTGGACGACCCCGGCGCCCGTGATCTTGTCGATCACCGACTCCGACACCGAGCTCGACGCGGCGCCGATGATGGCGTCGGCCTTCTGCGTGAGCAGCTTGTCCACCGACTGCGAGGCGATGTTCGTCGTCGTGTCGCCCGAGTCCGTATCGATCTTCGTGACCGGCTTGCCGAGGACCCCGCCCGCGTCGTTGATCTCCTTCACGGCCGCGTCGACCCCCGCGAACTCGGGCGGCCCGAGGAAGGCCAGCGAACCCGTCTGCGGGAGCAGGGTGCCGATCGTCAACGTGCCGTCGCCCTTGGCCTCGGCGGCGGCCGAGGTCGGAGCGGCCGACGACGCTTCTTTGGCCCCTGTGTCACCGCCGCCACCACCGCAGGCCGTCAACGCCAGGCTCGAGACCACTGCGGATGCCAGCAGGCGCTTGCGCATCATGTGACTCCCCCTTCTGTGTCAGCGAAGGGAACGATCTACCTCGCCGCGTTTCCCAAGCTCAGCATGCCTGTCTGGGGAGGGGGCGTGGAGTTCTTACAACCTTTTTATACCCATTTGTAATGTCTCAGTCAGTGGTTGACGGCCCCGCCCTCCGGATCGAGGCGTCGCTGGGGGGCCGTCACTGCGGAGGGCGTTCGTAACGTCCCTGTCAGTCACGGACGGCCCCGATCCTGGGATCGGGGCCGTCGTTGTGGGGGCGTCGTTGTGGGGGCGTCGTTGTGGGGGCGTCAGCCGGAGATGTCGCCCTTGCGATATTCGAGCGCCTTGGCGGCGTTGTACTTGTTGTCGGTGCTGTACTGGTAGACGCCGATCGTCGCGACGGACGGATCGCCCGCGTCGTTGAAGTCGACCGGACCGCTCACGCCGTCGTAGTCGATGTCCTTGCCCGCCTTGAGCAGTTCGTCGCAGGACTTGAAGTCCTTGCACTTCTCGCCGCCCTTGCTGACGTCCACGAGCTTGGCCGCGATCGCCGCGCCCGCGTCGTCCTTGGCCGCCTCGGCGGCCAGCGCGATGAGGATCGCCGCGTCGTACGATTCCGCGGCGTAGGTGTAGTTGGTGAGCTTCGGGTCGGTGGTCAGGAGCCGCTTCTGGAACGCCTCGGGCGCCGCCGCGCCGGGAATGGTGCCCTTGACGCCCTTCAGCGTGTCCTTGGGCATCTTGACGTAGTTGGTGTTCGACATGTTGCCGTCGACCATGTACCACTTGTGCTTGTCCGCCGTAAGGCCCTGTTTGACGAGCTCCGCCACCACCTTGGCGGTCTCCGCGAAGCCGATGAGCACGATGCCCTTCGGGTTCGCCGCCTTGATCTTCGCCACGTCGGCGGAGAACTCGGCCGCCTTCGGGTCGTAGTCCACCCGCTCGACCACCTTGGCGCCCCCCGCCTCGGCGGTCTGCGTGACCTGGTCGGCCAGGCCGGTGCCGTAGGAGTCCTGCATGGCCAGGATGCCGACGGTGTCGTTGCCGTCGGACACCACCAGGTCACCCAGGACCCGCCCCTGAAGCCGGTCCGGCGGTGCCGTACGGAAGTAGAGTCCGTCGTCCTTGATCGTGGTGAACTCGTCGGCGGTGTTGGCCGGCGAGAACTGCACGACGCCCGCCCGGGTGATCTTGTCGATGATCGACTTCGACACCGAGCTCGACGCGGCGCCGATGATGGCGTCGGCCTTCTGCGTGAGCAGCTTGTCCACCGACTGCGAGGCGATGTTCGTGGCGGTGTCGCCCGAGTCGGTGTGGATCTTCTTCACCGGCTTGCCGAGCACCCCGCCAGCGTCGTTGATCTCCTTGACGGCCAGGTCGATGCCGGCGTATTCGGGCGGGCCGAGATAGGCCAGCGAACCCGTCTGCGGCAGCACCGAGCCAATGGTCAGGGTGCCGTCGCCCTTGGCCGCGCTCCCTGTCGCCGTCGCCTGAGCGGTGGCCGTACTCGCGGAGCCCGGCGCGGTGGTGGTGCCCCTGGTGGAGCAGGCCGCCAGTGCCAGGGCCGACGCGGTGGCGACGGCCATGGCCCGGGAAATGCGGATCATCGAAGCGTCTCCGTCCAGGTGAGCGGATCTTCTGTCCGCCCATCAGCATGCGACCGGGACGCCTCAGGCGAAGGAGACCGAGGCCGGTTGGATGCCCACTCGTAATCGCGCCACAACCCACGGGGACAAATCCAGTGATATGCCGTCCCTCAGCCACGCTCCGCCGTGTCGTCTATAACGATCTGGGCAACCTCGCGCATGCTCAGCCGACGGTCCATCGACGCCTTCTGGATCCACCGGAACGCCTGCGGCTCGCTCCAGCCATGCGCGGACATCAGCTGCCCCTTCGCCCGCTCCACCAGTTTCCTGGTCTCCAGCCTGTCGGACAGGCTCGACACCTCGGCGGCCAGCGCCACCATCTCCTCGTGCCGGCTGACCGCCATCTCGATGGCGGGCACCAGGTCGGCCTTGGTGAACGGCTTGACCAGATAGGCCATGGCCCCCGCGTCCCTGGCCCGCTCGACCAGGTCGCGCTGGGAGAAGGCGGTCAGGATGAGGCACGGGGCGATCCGCTCCGCCACGATCCGCTCGGCCGCCGAGATGCCGTCGAGAACGGGCATCTTGACGTCGAGAATCACCAGGTCCGGCCTCAGCTCGGTGGCCAGCTGGATCGCTCGCTCGCCGTCACCGGCCTCGCCTGCGACGATGTAGCCGTCTTCCTCGAGCATCTCCTTGAGATCGAGGCGGATCAGGGCCTCGTCTTCCGCGATCACCACTCGCCGCTGCGTACTCACGAGCAAGAGAGTACCGATGTCCGCTAGATTAGAGCGACGCCGGTGGTGGGTGGCTGCGAATTTCGGCTACCCTTTCGCCGTGCGATAAGGACGGATCCGGATATTTCCGGACCCTCGCCTCGGTATCCCAATTGGCAGAGGAAGCGGATTCAAAACCCGCACAGTGTGGGTTCGAGTCCCACCCGGGGCACCTAGATCAGTCGCCCGGCCACTTCGGCCGGGCGCTGTTCCTTGTCCGGGCGCTACTTCCGGGGGGCGCTGTTCCCTACCCTGGCTCCGTTTCCGGGGCGGGCGCTTGGTTTCCGGGACGGGCCGTGGAGGCGTCGTGTTCGAGCTCTCAGGACCGCGAGGACGTTACCGGCAGGGCTGGGTCGGCCAGGGAGAGCTGAGCGACGAGCCGTTCCCCATGCCGGAGCCCTCCGCCGAGGTGGCCCTCGACGGGGCGCGGTTCAACAGGGTCGACTTCTCCGGGCTGCGCTTCGCCTCGTTCGTCTGCCCACCAGCCCGGCGAGGCGCTTCAGTCCGCCCATTAGCCTGGCAAGCCGCCTCAGCCCGCCGCCCAGCCCGGCGAGCGGCCGAGTAGCGCCACCACCCGGTCCAGAGCCGGGGCGTCGTCCGCAGCCGCCACCCCGGCCACGAACGCCCGGCCTTCCCCGCGCGTCTCCGGTGTGTCGGGCACCTGGGCGGCCAGCGGCAGCGCGGCCTCGGCCAGATCCTCCTCCACGTTCGCGGGGACGCCCAGCGCCTTGGCGAAATCCCAGTCGTGGACCACGCAGTCGATGAAGTGGAACCCGATCGCGAGCTTCGCGGGGAACGGCCCCCCGTCGCGGATCTCCGGCAGGTGGAACCCTCGATCAAGTACGCCGTCCGCCGCGAAGGCGTCCAGCACCGCCCGCGCCGACGCCGCGTACTCCTCCACCGGGTCATCGCCCACCGGACTCGGCTCCCACATCTCCAGATCGGACCGCGCACCGGAGGCGGCGAAGGCGAAGCCGTGGTTCTGCACGATCTGGTGGGCGAGCAGGTCGCGCACCGCCCACCCCGCACACGGGGTCGGCCGGTCCAGGTCGCCCGGCTTGATGGTCGCCACCAGGTCCACGGTCGCCTGTACGGACCGGCGGTTGAGCTCAATGATGTCTACCAAGGCACTGTCCCGTCATCGTCGAAGAATCCGCCCGTCGGCCCGTCGGGGCCGAGGGTGGCCAACCTGACGATAATGGCCGCCCCGTCGGCCGCTGTGCGGGTGATGGGCAACCCGAGGTCCTTGGTGAAGTCCGTGGCACAGGCTCCGGGCGCTGCGGCGTTGACCAGGATGCCGTCCTTGCGGAGTTCCTTGGCGTACTGGATCGTCAGCGCGTTGAGCGCCGTCTTGGACGGCGGATACACCGCCGACGCCGGAAGTCCCGACATGTAGTGATCCGGATTCGTGTGATGGGTCAGGGAGCCCACGCCGCTGGAGACGTTCACGATGCGGGCGGCGGGCGAGCGCCTGAGCAGGGGCAGGAACGCGTTCGTCACCATGAGCACGCCGACGACGTTCGTCTCGAACACCTGGCGCACCAGCTCGGGCCGGGTGGTGCTCGGCGCCTCACCTGCGTGGTGGCCGGAGATGCCGGCGTTGTTCACGAGTACGTCCAGACGGCCGTAGCGGTCGGCCACGTGGGCGGCGGCCGCCTGGATGGTGGCGGTGTCGGTGACATCGAGAACGAGCGGATGGATGTCGAAGCCAGCAGGCTTGTACGTTCCGCCGGAACCTGCGCTGTCCATTCCGATGGGACCAGCCCTGTCCGTACCGCTGAAACCGGGTCCGTTCGTACCGCTGAAACCAGGGCCGTCCGCTTCCCCGGGTCCTGGCCCGTCCATGGTGGTGAAGCCCGGTCGGTCCATGGTGGCGGCGTCTGGCGCGGTCATGTCTGTGGACACGCCTGTGGCGGTCGCGCGGAGCCTGGCGGCTGCCGCCTCACCGCGGCGTGCGTCTCGGGCGGCGAGCAGCACCGTCATGCCCCTGGCGGCCAACTGCGCGGCGACCTCGAAACCTATGCCCTTGTTCGCCCCGGTCACCAAGGCGATCGTCGATGCGGTCATTCCCCGAGCACACCACCGTTGATCGTGGCTGGACCAACACCAACTGGGTCGGGGTCGATACCCTGCGGGTATGGAGACGCGTGAGCTGGCCTACTTCGCCGCCGTCGCCGAGGAGCTGCACTTCGGCCGGGCGGCCGAGCGGTTGGGGATCGCGCAGCCGCCGCTGTCGAGGGCGATCCAGAAGCTCGAACGACGGCTCGGGGTGACCCTCTTCGACCGCTCGGGCCGCCGGGTGACACTCACCCCGGCGGGCGAGGTACTGGCCAGGGAGGCCGCCAAGGCCCTGGACGCGGTGGCGGCGGCCGAACACCGCACCCGCAGGGCGGGGCGGACCGAGCCGCGGCTCGTGGTGGCACTGAAGCCGGGCGGCGACGGCGCGCTGCTTCCTGACATCCTGGCCGCCTACCGGTCATGCCCGGAGGCCCTGCCGGTGGAGGTGGTGCTGTGCGGGGTGACGGAGCGGGCCCGGCTGTTGCGTGACGGTACGGCGGACGTGGCGTTCCTGCACCGCCCTTGGGAGGACATGACGGGGTTCGACACGGAGCCGCTGCTGGTGGAGGGCGGTGTGGCCGTCGTACCTGCCCGGCACCCGCTGGCCGGACGGCCGTTCGTCCACCTCGCCGACCTGGACGCCGACCCGACCCCGCGCTGGCCCGATCCCCGCCCTCCCCATCCTGGCGCCTCCGGACGGCATGCCTCCGAGCCGCACGCTTCCGCACCGCACGTCTCCCGGCCGCAGGTCTCGTCCAAGCCGTTGGGCGGGTCCGAGCCGCATGTCGCGGCGGGGTTGCAGGCGGGGGATGCCGCTCAGATCATGCAGTTGGTCGCCCTCGGCAGACTGATCGCCGTCGTCCCCGAATCGGCCAAGGAGCAGGTACGGCGCGATCTGGTCTGCGTCCCAGTCGTGGACGCCGCCCCGACCACGGTCGTCCTGGCCTGGCCGGAGCAGACCCGCTCCCCCGCCCTGGCCGCCTTCGTCCGCACCGCCGCGAACGCCGCGAACGCCGCGAACGTCGCGACTGCGGGTGTCGCTGGTACGGCCGTCGCGACCGCCTCCGTCGCGGGTGCGGCCGTCGCGGGTGGTGTCGCGGGCGCGGGTGCAGCTGTCGCGGGTGCCAGTCTCGCGGGTACGGACGTCGCGGCCGGAGACGTGGCACGCTGGCCCGCGGTTGAGCCAGGTGACCGGGTCGGATGACCGGGTCGGGTGAGTGGTCGGATGACCGGGCCGGACGACCAGGTGATCGACCATGGGCGCGCGTGACCCGTGGAATGCCGTCCGGTGGGTCGGCGAGGTGATGACACGGGAGACTCCGGGCTCAGGGACCGGAGCGGATGACGATAGTTTGTGCCAGTGACAGCTATCGATCCCACCGTGACCGGCGCGCACGCCATCGGGCTCGCGACCATCGCCGCCGACGGCACCGTACTTGACACCTGGTTCCCCGCTCCCCAGCTGGGCGACCCGCCCGTTACGGGCACCGAGCGGCTCTCCGCCGAGGAGGCCGGCGAGCTGGCCTCGCTGGTGGGTCCCGACCCGGCCAGGGGGGTCGAGGTGGTGGCCGTACGCACCGGCATCGCCAAGCTCTCCGAGCCGCCGGCGGACACGCACGACGCCTACCTCAGGCTGCACCTGCTCTCCAGCCGCCTGGTCCAGCCGCATGGGCTGAGTCTCGACAACCTGTTCTCCTTGCTGGCGAACGTCGTGTGGACCAACTTCGGGCCGTGTCCGGTGGAGGGGTTCGAACAGACCCGGCTGAGGTTGCGGGCCCGGGGGGCGGTGTCGGTGTATGGGGTGGACAAGTTCCCCCGGATGGTCGACTACGTGCTGCCGGCGGGTGTCCGGATCGCCGACGCCGACCGGGTACGCCTCGGCGCGCACCTGGCCACCGGCACCACGGTGATGCACGAGGGCTTCGTGAACTTCAACGCGGGCACGCTGGGCGCCTCGATGGTCGAGGGCCGCATCTCGGCGGGCGTGATCGTCGGCGACGGCTCCGACGTGGGCGGCGGCTCCTCGATCATGGGTACGCTCTCGGGCGGCGGCAAGGAGGTCATCTCCATCGGCGAACGCTGCCTGCTGGGCGCGAACGCCGGCATCGGCATCTCGCTGGGCGACGACTGCGTGGTGGAGGCGGGCCTCTACGTCACAGCCGGCACCAAGGTCGCCCTCCCGGACGGCCGCGTCGTCAAGGCCAAGTCACTGTCGGGTACGAACGGCCTCCTGTTCCGCCGCAACTCCCAAACCGGCGCCGTGGAAGCCGCCCCTCGTGCCGGCGGTCCCGTCGAGCTCAACGCCTCGCTCCACGCCAACTGACCCTCCACATGGGGCCCGCCACACCGGGGCCGCGACCGGCCTCGTGACTCCACTGAGGGGCCTCCGCGAGAGGTTCCCGCAGGGGCCTTCGAATCTCTCGCGGAGGCCTCCGCGAGAGCCCCTGCGGCTCTACTACACCTACCAAGCGCGGGTGTACGGCTACGCGCCAACAGTTGGGCAGTCCCCACCCCCACCGGCACCGCCCGGCCCACGGAGACGGCCAAGAATGCGCCACGTCACGGCGGCAAGCCGGGGAAGCGGAGGAGCGTTCCCCTGGAGGGCCGTCAGCCGACCGTCCAGGGTGGGTCCTCCCGTGCTTTGCCGTAAAAAATAGCCCTAAAAGGCTTGCCATAAATCAGCTGTGGGAGACCGCCGAGCCGATGGTGTGGACGCGGAGGGCGTTGGTGGAGCCCGGGGTGCCGGGAGGGGAGCCGGCCACGATGACCACCTTGTCGCCCTTCTCCAGGCGGCCCAGCGTCAGCAGCGACGCCTCCACCTGGCGCACCATGTCGTCCGTGTGGTGGACGAACGGCACGTGGAACGTCTCCACCCCCCACGTCAGCGACAGCTGCCCCCGCACGTGCGGTGCCGAGGTAAAGGCCAGCAGCGGGATCGGCGAGCGGTAGCGGGCCAGGCGGCGGGCCGTCTCGCCCGACATCGTGAACGCGATGAGCGCCTTCGCGCCGACGATCGCGCCGACCTCGGCGGCGGCGCGGGCGATGGCGCCGCCCGTCGTCTCCGGCAGGCGCTCCAGGGAGTGGGTGGCGTGCAGCGAGTGCTCCTCCGCCGCGCGCGCGATGCGGTCCATGGTGGAGACCGACTCGATGGGATAGTTGCCCACCGAGGTCTCGCCCGAGAGCATGACCGCGTCGGCGCCGTCCATGACCGCGTAGGCGACGTCGGACGCCTCGGCGCGGGTGGGGCGGGGCGCGCTCATCATCGAGTCGAGCATCTGGGTGGCCACGATGACCGGGCGGGCCTTCTCGCGGCAGAGCTCGATGATGCGCCGCTGGACGATCGGCACCTGCTCCAGGGGCAGCTCCACGCCGAGGTCGCCGCGGGCGACCATGATGCCGTCGAACGCCTCGACGATCTCGGGCAGGCGGTCGACCGCCTGCGGCTTCTCGATCTTGGCGAGCAGCGGGAGCCGGACGGCCTCCTGCTCCATGATGTTGCGCACCACGTCGGCGTCGGACGGGCGGCGGACGAAGGACAGGGCGATCATGTCGAAGCCGGTGCGCAGCGCCCAGCGCAGGTCGGCCTCGTCCTTGTCGGTGAGCGCGGGCGCGCTGACGTTGATGCCCGGCAGGTTGAGGCCCTTGTTGTCGGAGATCATGCCGCCGATGACGACGCGCGTGATGACCCGGTCGCCCTCGACGCTGGTCGCCTCCAGGACGAGGCGGCCGTCGTCGACCAGGATGGTGTCACCGGGGCGTACGTCGCCCGGCAGGCCCTTGTAGGTGGTGGAGACCTGCTCGCGGTCTCCCGGCACGTCCTCGGTGGTGATCGTGAAGACGTCGCCGAAGCCGAGCCGGACCGGGCCTTCCTCGAACCTGCCGACGCGGATCTTGGGGCCCTGCAGGTCGGCGAGCACGCCTACACCGCGGCCGAGGTCGGCCGCCACCTCTCTGACCCGGTCGTATACCTCACGGTGCATGTCATGGTCGCCATGACTGAGGTTGAACCGGGCCACGTCCATGCCGGCGGCGATCAGCTCGCGCAGGCGTTCGGGAGAGGACGTGGCAGGACCTAGAGTGCAGACTATTTTCGCGCGACGAGTCACGAGTCCTACCTTAATTGGTACAGACCACTTGGCTGTCATTGACGACGCAGAACGTACCCGGTGTAGGAGAACAACACGAGAATGGCGACCCCCAGACGGGCCAAGTTCGCGTATTCCTCGGGGTAGATCACGCCTTCGATGTAGTGGTCGATGAAGCCGGTGGGCGGGAGGCCCTGGAGTCCGGCGTTGCGGCGCCCCCAATCCTCCACGACCGTGAGCGGGCATTCGACACCGGTGGCCAGCGAGATCAGGCCCCAGGTCGTGACCGCGAGATGGACCCAGATCGTGCGCCGCCAGCGCCATGCGACATACCCGCCCACGGCCATGTAAGCCAGGAAGGCGAAGTGCACCACCATCGCGGTGTCCGCGATGAGGCGATACATCATGCTCTGACGGTAGCGCCATTCCTGGACATCATGGACTGACGGTCGCCGCCTTCCAGGGCGTCATCGTGCGACGGTCGCGGCCTTCCAGGCGTCGACGATCCCGTGGCCGTAGAAACCGTTCTTGGACCTGCCGCCCTCGCAGGTCTGCTTGTCGCTCTCGTAGGTGTACGTGCGGGGCGACGGGCACCCCTTGTGATCGGCGGTCTTGTACAGGAGCTTCTCGACCGTGGCCGGAGAGAGCGCCGCTCCGCCCTTGCCGGGCTTGCCGAAGCGGCTGATCAGGATCGCGGCGACGCCGGTCGCGTGCGGGGCCGCCATCGAGGTGCCGTCCAGATACTGGTAGTAGGAGCAAGGACTGCTGCTGCAGTCACGGACGACCGCGGAGGACTTCGGCTTGCCCGACTTGTCCAGCAGGCCGGTACGACGGAGCACGGCCTCGGGGGCGGCCGCCAGGATCGACCTGGTGGTCGAGGCACCCTTGCCCTCCGTCACGTCGCCGCCGGGCGCGGCCAGGTCGGCCTGCTCGATCCCGTAGTCGCTGTAGCCGGCTTTGCGGCCGGACGGGCCCACGGCGGCGATCGAGATGACGCCCCTGGACTCGGCGGGCACGTTGATGCAGGAGTTGTCGACCTTGCGGGTCTTCTCGCTGCCGCGCGGGTAGCCGGGACTGGACGTGTCGACCTTGGGTTTGCCGAGGTCGGTGGAGCCGTTGCCGAGCGCGGAGATGAGCGTGACGCCCTTCTTGCGCGCGTAGTCGAGTGCCCGCTGCATGCCGGTGATGATCGCGCGCTGCTGCAGCTGCTGCTTCTTGCTGTCGGCCTTGTTGTGCGCGCAGTTGAACAGCCACGGGTCCACGTAGTAGCTCATGTTCACCACGTCCACGCCGATGTCGGCGGCGTACGTGAGCGCGTCGAGGCTGGGCTTGAGGAAGAAGAACCCGGAGTCCTGCCCCGCCCTGATGTTGACGAGCTGCACACCCGGCGCCACGCCCGCGATGCCGATGTGGTTCAGCGGCGAGCCGATCGTGCTGGCCACGTGGGTGCCGTGGCCCTCGTCGTCCTGGTCGGCCGGGTCCTTGCAGCTCGGCACCTCGCAGGGGCCGTCGAGCGTGTCTCCGTTCTCGTCGTTCGGCTTGTCGGTGACGAAGTTGCGGCTGAGGGCGCGGTTGAAGTTCGGGGCGATGTCGGGGTGCTTGCCGTCGATGCCGGTGTCGATGACGCCGACGAACACCTTCTTGCTGCCGGGCACCTTCTTGTTGGCGCGGTCGGCGCCGATCATCCTCATGTCCCACTGACGGGGGGCAAGAGGCTCTCCCGCCTTGGTCGTGAGGGCCGACGCGTCGGGGAACGCCCGCGGCTCCAGCGCGCCCTGAGCACCGGATGCGAGCGCGCCCCCGGTCGCCGGGCTCTGAGCACCGGACGCGAGCGCGGCCGTCGCGCCTTGGGCGCGGGGTGTGAGGCCGGGAGCGAAGCCGATCTCGCGGTCGGGCGTGACGCCGACGACGGCCTGGTCCGCGCCGAGGGCGTCGACGAACGCGTCGCCCCCGCCCTTGGCCACGACGTAGCCGAGCTTGGTGTCGGTGGTGACGAGGTGACCGCCCGCGCGCTCGACGGCGGAGACCGCCGCCCCCATCCGGCCGTCGGCGTAGAAGACGAGGTACTCCTTGTCCGGCCCCGCCTTGGGCGCCGCGGGGGGCGCGCAGGCCGCCAGCGAACCGGCCAAGGCCAAGGCCATCAGGCCGGCGGCGAATCGCCTCATTCTTCCCCCATCCACGGCGTCACACGAGAAACTGCATCTTCCCGACCCCAGTCCCTCGATGCAACTTTGTCGCAAAATTTCGGACTTTAGAGGGCAAAATGGGATCAGATTGCCAGTCCTGGTCAGGCAAAACGGCAGCCCTGGTCAAGAGTACGCACGTCACGGCGGCCGGCCCGGGAACCGGAGGAGCGTTCCCCTGGATGGAGCCCAGCCCCGCGCGGAGGGTGGGGCCGGCCACTGCCGGCCATAAAAGAAAGCCGTAAAGAAAAACGAGGCGCCCGCCCGGACAGACCGGGCGGACGCCTCGAAACAGCAGACCGTCAGACGGCCGGCGCGTCAGACGCGCAGACTCGTCGCGGGCATCAGACCAGCGGACACGTCGCGGACGTCAGACCGGCAAACGGCAGACGAGCGGACACGTCCCACGCATCACACCAGCGGACGCGCGGTGGGCAGGATCGGGTACGGCAGGGAGGTCTCGCCGGACAGGAACCGGTCCACCCCCGAGGCGGCCGCGCGGCCCTCGGCGATCGCCCAGACGATGAGCGACTGCCCGCGACCCATGTCGCCCGCCACGAAGACTCCGTCGACCTTGGACATGTACGACTTGTCGCGGGAGACGTTCCCACGCGCGTCGTAGAACCCGTCCCCACCGACCTCGGCCAGGTCCTGGAGCAGGGCCCCCTTCTCCGGCCCGAGGAAGCCCATCGAGAGCGTGACCAGCTCGGCCGGGATCTCCCGCTCGGTGCCGGGGATCGGCTTGAAGCCGTTCTGCGGACCCTCGACCTCGACCAGCCGCAACGCGCGGATGTTCCCGGAGTCGTCGCCGACGAACTCCGTCGTCGAGACCGCGTACATCCGCGCGCCCCCGCCCTCCGCCAGCTCCTCGTGCGCGCTCTCCATCTTGAACAGAATGGGGAACGTCGGCCACGGCTGGCTGCCGGGCCGGGTGGCGGGCGGCTGCGGCATGATCTCCAGCTGGGTGACCGACTTGGCCCCCTGCCTGATCGCCGTGCCGATGCAGTCGGCCCCGGTGTCGCCGCCGCCGATGACCACGACGTGCTTGTCCTTGGCCGAGATGGGGGAATCGCTGAGGTCGCCCTCCTGCACCTTGTTCGACAGGGGCAGGTATTCCATCGCCTGGTGGACGCCACCGAGCTCGCGCCCGGTCACCGGCAGGTCGCGCCACAGGGTGGCGCCGCCCGCCAGCACCACCGCGTCGAACTCCGAGCGCAGCTCGGCCGCCGTGACGTCGACGCCGACGTTCACGCCGGTGCGGAACTCGGTGCCCTCGGCCCGCATCTGGTCCAGACGCCGCTCGATGTGGCGCTTCTCCATCTTGAACTCGGGGATGCCGTAACGCAGCAGGCCGCCGGCGCGGTCCGCGCGCTCGAACACCACCACGTCGTGGCCCGCCCGGGTGAGCTGCTGGGCCGCGGCCAGCCCGGCGGGACCCGAGCCGACGACCGCGACCTTCTTGCCCGTCTTCACCAGCGGGGGCTGCGGGGTCACCCAGCCCTCGGCGAACGCGCGGTCGATGATCTCGACCTCGACCCGCTTGATCGTCACCGGGTCGGAGTTGATGCCGAGCACGCACGCCGCCTCGCACGGAGCCGGGCAGAGCCTGCCGGTGAACTCCGGGAAGTTGTTCGTGGCGTGCAGCCGCTCGATCGCCTCCCGCCAGTCGGCCCGGTGGACCAGGTCGTTCCACTCGGGGATGAGGTTCCCGAGCGGGCAGCCGTTGTGGCAGAACGGGATGCCGCAGTCCATGCAGCGTGACGCCTGCTTGGTCAGCTTTTCCTGGGAGAAGTCCTGGTAGACCTCCTGCCAGTCGCCGATCCGGACGTCGATGGGGCGGCGCGCGGGCAGCTCCCGGTCGTGCGTGAGAAAACCCTTGGGGTCAGCCATCGGTTACGCCTCCCTTAACCCTGAACCGCGGCGGCCATGACCGCCTCGTCGATGTCCCTGCCTTCGATGCGGGCGGCCTCGGCCGCCTCCATCACCCGCTTGTAGTCGGTCGGCATGACCTTGCCGAACCGGGCGAGCGCCGCGTGCCAGTCGGCCAGCAGCTCCTTGGCGACCGGGGAGCCGGTCTCCGCGAAGTGCTTCTCGACCGTCTCGCGCAGGAACTCCCCGTCCTCCTCGGTGAGCTCCTCGATGGCGACCATCTCGCGGTTGACCCGCCCGAGGTTGAGGTCGAGCAGGTAGGCGACGCCGCCGGACATGCCCGCCGCGAAGTTGCGCCCGGTCGGGCCGAGGACGATCGCCTTGCCGCCGGTCATGTACTCGCAGCCGTGGTCGCCGACGCCTTCGACGACCGCGGTGGCGCCGGAGTTGCGGACGCAGAAGCGCTCGCCGACGACGCCGCGGATGAACGCCTCCCCGGACGTGGCGCCGTAGAAGGCGACGTTGCCGGAGATGATGTGGCCGTCGAGCGGGGCCTCCTCGTGCGGCCGCAGCGTGATGCGCCCGCCCGACAGGCCCTTGCCCAGGTAGTCGTTGGCGTCACCGGTCAGCCGCAGCGTGATGCCACGCGGCAGGAAGGCTCCGAACGAGTTGCCCGCCGAGCCGGTGAAGCCGATGTCGATCGTGTTCTCCGGCAGGCCGGCGCCACCGTAACGCTTGGTGACCTGGTAGCCGAGCATGGTGCCGACGGTCCTGTTCACGTTGCGGATCGGCAGCTCCAGCGTGACCGGGGTGCCGTTGTTCAGGGCGCCTTCGGCCAGCTGGATCAGCGTGTTGTCGAGCGCGTGCTGCAGCCCGTGGTCCTGCTCGACCGTGCGGCGCAGCGGGGTCCCCGCGGGCAGCTCCGGCTGGTGCAGGATCGGCGACAGGTCGAGGCCGCTGGCCTTCCAGTGGTTCTCGGCCGCCGTCATGTCGAGCAACTCGACGTGCCCGATCGCCTCTTCGAGCGAGCGGAAGCCCAGCTCGGCGAGGTATTCGCGGATCTCCTCGGCGATGAACTCGAAGAAGTTCACCACGAACTCCGGCTTGCCGGTGAAACGCTTGCGCAGCTCGGGGTTCTGCGTGGCGACGCCCACCGGGCAGGTGTCGAGGTGGCAGACCCGCATCATCACGCAGCCGGACACGACCAGCGGAGCGGTGGCGAAGCCGTACTCCTCCGCGCCGAGCAGCGCGGCGATGACCACGTCGCGGCCCGTCTTGAGCTGGCCGTCCACCTGCACCACGATGCGGTCGCGCAGCCCGTTGAGCAGCAGCGTCTGCTGCGTCTCAGCCAGGCCGAGCTCCCACGGCGCGCCCGCGTGCTTCAGCGACGTGAGCGGCGAGGCGCCGGTGCCGCCGTCGTGCCCGGAGATGAGCACCACGTCGGCGTGCGCCTTGGACACGCCCGCCGCGACCGTGCCGACCCCGACCTCGGCCACGAGCTTGACGTGCACGCGCGACTCGGGGTTGGAGTTCTTCAGGTCGTGGATGAGCTGGGCCAGGTCCTCGATCGAGTAGATGTCGTGGTGCGGCGGTGGCGAGATGAGGCCGACGCCGGGCGTGGAGTGCCGGGTCTTGGCGATCCACGGGTAGACCTTGTGGCCGGGCAACTGGCCGCCCTCACCGGGCTTGGCGCCCTGGGCCATCTTGATCTGCAGGTCCGCCGCGTTGACCAGGTATTCGCTGGTCACGCCGAACCGGCCCGACGCCACCTGCTTGATGGCGCTGCGCCGGGTCGGGTCGTACAGGCGCTCCGGGTCCTCGCCGCCCTCGCCGGTGTTGGACTTGCCGCCCAGCTGGTTCATCGCGATGGCGAGCGTCTCGTGCGCCTCCATCGAGATCGAGCCGTACGACATCGCGCCGGTGGAGAACCGCTTGACGATCTCGGAGACCGGCTCGACCTCGTCGATCGGGATCGGGGTCCGGCCCTCCTTCAGCTTGAACAGCCCGCGCAGCGTCATCAGCCGCTCGGCCTGGGAGTCCACCATGCCGGTGTACTCCTTGAAGATCTCGTAGCGGCGTGTGCGCGTGGCATGCTGCAGCTTGAAGACCGTCTCGGGGTTGAACAGGTGCGGCTCGCCCTCGCGCCGCCACTGGTACTCGCCGCCGATCTGGAGCCCGCGGTGCGCGTTCGGCACCCTCGGGTAGGCGTGCGCGTGCCTGCGGGCGGCCTCTTCGGCCAGCACGTCGAAGCCGACCCCGCCGAGCCGCGAGGTGGTGCCGGTGAAGCAGGCGTCGATGACCTCCTGGCTCAGGCCGAGCGCCTCGAAGATCTGCGCGCCGGTGTAGGAGGCCACGGTGGAGACGCCCATCTTCGACATCACCTTGATGACACCCTTGCCGTAGGCCTTGATCAGGTTCCGTACGGCCTTGTGCTTGTCGATCTGGAGCACACCGGTGTCGACCAGGTCCTCGACGGTCTCGATGGCCAGGTACGGGTTGACGGCGCCCGCGCCGTAGCCGATGAGCAGCGCCATGTGGTGGCACTCCCGCGCCTCACCGGTCTCGACCACGAGGCCGATCTTGGTGCGGGTCTTCTCCTGGATCAGGTGGTGGTGGACCGCCCCCGTCAGCAGGAGCGCCGGGATCGGCGCCAGCGTGTCGGACGAGCCGCGGTCCGACAGCACGATGATGCGCGCGCCGTTGGCGATCGCCTCCGAGGCCTCGGCGCGGATCTCCTCCAGGCGGTGCAGCAGCGCCGCGCCACCGCCCGACACCTCGTAGAGGCCGGAGATCACGTGCGGGTGGAAGCCGGGCAGGTCGTGCTCGTCGTTGATGTGGATGATCTTGGCGATCTCGTCGTTGTCGATCACCGGGTACGGCAGGACGAGCTGGCGGCACGACGCGGGCCCGGGGTCGAGCAGGTTGCCCTCCGGCCCGAGCACGCTGGCCAGCGAGGTCACCAGCTCCTCGCGGATGGCGTCCAGCGGCGGGTTCGTGACCTGCGCGAACAGCTGGGTGAAGTAGTCGAACAGCAGCCTGGGCTTCTCGCTGAGCACCGCGACAGGCGTGTCGGTGCCCATGGAGCCGATCGGCTCGGCACCGCTCCTGGCCATCGGCGACAGGATGATCCGCAGCTCTTCCCCGGTGTAACCGAAGGTCTGCTGCCGCTTGACGAGCGCCTCGTGCGTGGGGATCTCCCGCTGCCGGGCCGGCAGCTCCTCGAAGCGGACCAGGCCGGCGTGCAGCCAGTCCTCGTACGGCAGGGCGGCCGCGAGCTCGGCCTTGATCTCGTCGTCCTCGATGATCTTGCCGCGGGCGGTGTCGATGAGGAACATCCGGCCGGGCTGCAGGCGGCCCTTGCGCACCACGTCCTCGGGCTTGAAGTCGAGCACGCCGGCCTCGGAGGCCAGCACGACCAGCCCGTCGGCGGTCACCCAGAAGCGGCCCGGGCGCAGGCCGTTGCGGTCGAGCACGGCGCCGGCCAGCGTGCCGTCGGTGAAGGTGATCGAGGCGGGGCCGTCCCACGCCTCCATCATCGAGGAGTGGAACTCGTAGAAGGCCCGCCGCGCGGGGTCCATCTCGGTGTGGTTCTCCCACGCCTCGGGGATCATCATCAGGACGGCGTGGGGCAGGCTCCGGCCGCCGATGTGGAGCAGCTCCAGGGCCTCGTCGAAGGATGCGGTGTCGCTGCCGTCCGGATCGCAGATCGGGAAAAGTCGCGACAAGTCGCCCGGGATCTGGGCGGATTCGAGCATCGCCTCGCGGGCCCGCATCCAGTTGCGGTTGCCCTTGACCGTGTTGATCTCGCCGTTGTGGGCGATGTAACGGTAGGGGTGGGCCAGCGGCCAGCTCGGGAAGGTGTTGGTGGAGAAGCGCGAGTGCACCAGCGCGATCGCGCTCTCGTAGCGCTCGTCCGACAGGTCGGGGAAGAACGGCTCGACCTGGTCGGGGGTGAGCATGCCCTTGTACACGATCGTACGGGCGCTCAGTGAGGGGAAGTAGACGTCCACCTCGTGCTCGGCCCGCTTGCGCAGGCAGAACGCCAGCCGGTCCAGCTCCAGCCCCGATTCTCCGTTGGGGCCCGCCACGAACAGCTGCGTGAAGTGCGGCATGACGGCCCTGGCGCTCGGCCCGGGCAGCGCCCGGTCGACCGGCACCTCGCGCCAGCCCAGGACGGTCAGGCCTTCCTCGGCGGCGATCTCCTCGATCATGCGGAAGGCGATGTCGCGCGCCTCACCGTCGAACGGCAGGAAGGCCATGCCGACGGCGTAGTGGCCGGCCTCGGGCAGCGCGAAGCTCACGTTCGTACGGAAGAAAGTGTCCGGGATCTGGGTGAGAATCCCGGCTCCGTCGCCTGTGTCAGGCTCGCTACCCTTGGCCCCCCGGTGATCGAGATTGCACAGCGCCGTCAGCGCCTTCACCACGATCCCGTGCCCGCGGCGCCCGGCGACGTCGGCCACCATGGCGACTCCGCAGGCATCATGCTCGTTGGCGGGGTGGTAGAGGCCCTGGGGCTCGGGGAACCCGAGGTGGGCAGCAGGCATTGAATCCCTCCCGTCGTCATCGTCTGTCAAGAACTGCTCTACAGGCGGGGACGACGTTGGCCCTGCTGCGTGTGCGTAGAGGTTACAACACCCTGCCGGAATAGTTCCCGCCTGGTCCACATCGCGAACATTGGCGGCAATCCCGACATACGAGCTGCTATGTCCCAAACACCGGACTGGAGGCCCGGAATTCCCTCGATAGGGTTGCACCATGGACCGTGACGGGGTGGAACGCCTGCTCGACGAGGCCGGAGTCGACGGCAGACGGCTCAGGCATGCCCTGACGCTCCTCTGCGACGGGCAGTGGTGGACCCTGTCCGACCTGGTCAGGGAGGCGGCCACCGCCCGGCGGACGATCGAGGCGCTGCTGCGCGAGGTCCCGCTGGAGCGCTCTGGCGACAGGTTCCGGGTGCCGCTCACGCATTCTCCTGACTTCCAGGACCTGCTGGCCGTGGCCCCGCCCCCGGCCGACCCGGTCGCCTATCTGCTCCCCCACTACACGCAGGTGCTCGACCGGCTGCGCCGCCTCATCGACGAGGCGCCACGCTCCCGCCACGCGCTGGATCACGTGGCCGCCACCCCAGACACCGTGCTGCGCAGGGCGCTGCTGCTCGGCGCCCGCTTCTGGCTGCGGGGCGCGAAGCTGCTGTTCGTGGGCGACCACGACCTCACCTCGCTGGCCGTCAAGCTGGTCCACCCGGAGGCCGAGGTCACGGTGGTCGACGTGGACGAGCGCATCC
This sequence comes from Nonomuraea aurantiaca, assembly GCF_020215705.1. Classification (GTDB taxonomy): domain Bacteria; phylum Actinomycetota; class Actinomycetes; order Streptosporangiales; family Streptosporangiaceae; genus Nonomuraea; species Nonomuraea aurantiaca. Next base: position 309,951 of record NZ_JAIWNB010000005.1, read on the forward strand.
TGGCCTATCTGGACGCGCAGGACCTCGGCGTGCGGACCCGGTGGGCCGATCTGCGGCTGTCGCTGCCGCCGTCGGCCCGCGACCACGACCTGGCCGTCACCGACCCGCCGTACACACCGGAGGGCGTCGGGCTGTTCGTGGCGCGCGCGATCGAGGGGCTCAAGGACGATGGGCGGGTCCTGCTGGCGTACGGGGCGAGCGAGCGCACGCCGATGCTCGCCCTGAAGGTGCAGAACTCCCTCTCCGCCCTCAACCTCGCATATGACGCTATTTACCCAGATTTCAATAGATATTTCGGGGCGGAAGCCATCGGGTCCGCCGCCGACCTCTACGTCCTGCGTCCCACCACCAAGACCCGTCCCGCCGTCACCGCCCGCCTCGACCGCCTGACCACCGCCATCTACACCCAGGGCCCCCAGTCGATCGAGTCCACCGGCTCCTCGGCGGCCGACGGTTCTTCGGCGGCCGACGCCGACCTGCTGGTGGGCGACTGGCCGAGGGAACTGCCGCAGCCGCGGGTGAAGCTGTCCACGTGGCTGGCCAAGCCCTACGCCGCCGCCGTGGAGCGGGTGGCGATCGCGCTGCCCGCCGGTCTGGAGGCGGCGCTCCCGCGCCTCCTGCTGGCCACGCGCGCCGCCCGGGTGCGGGTCCTGCTCTCCGCGCCGACCCCTCTCCCGGACGTCCTGGGGTCCGTCTACGAGCTGACGTCCGGCGACGGTGTCCTGGACGCCGTACGACTCCCGCAGCCGATCGGCGACGAGGCCGGGGTGCTGCGGCGGATCCTCGACAACGGGCACGGCAAACTGGCCAACACCTGGCGCGAGGGGCTCATCGCGGTGGCCCGCTCACAGGGCACCACCCTGACCAAGAACGACGCCCGCTCCCTCATCCGGCAGGCGGCGCCGTGGGCCGAGGGCGTCACCCCGCTGGAGACGCCTCTCCACCGCCTCGCCGACCTCCCCACCATGGTCTCCGCCACGGTCACGGCCCTGTCCAAGACCACCTGACCGCGACCGCGGACGCCAGGCCCGCCGATGTCGGGCCCGCGAACACGTCAGACCTGTCGGTGCCGGGCCCATGGACGTGTCAGGTCGCGGCGACCACGCGCTTCTGGATGATGTGCCCGAGCCCGTCGAGGGCCACGAGCTGCGACACCGGGTCCCCCGTCTCCCCCGGCCGGACCGGCCCCACCCAGGCGACGGTGACGTAATGGCCGAGCGCCCTGGCCTGCGCGCGGCTGCGTACGGCGTCGAAGGGGACCGCCTGCCGGACGAACCCGTCCTTGGCCAGCGCCTTCACCAGCGCGTCGGCGGCCCGCCCGTCGGTGAGGTTGAAGATGACGAACTGCCCCGCCCCCGAGTCGCCCGTGTACGTGGCCCGCAGCGCCTGCGTGCAACCCGCCGCCGAGGCGCCCCAGAGGGCGTCGTCGCAGTCCGTGAGCTGCTCGGCCGAGGCGCGGCGCAACCCGCCGAGCGTCTCCGTGGCCGGGGTGAACACCTCGTCCACGGTCAGCGGAGCCGCGTCGCGCTGCCGGGAGTCGATGAGGGAGTAGAGCGCCGAGGTCGGCTCGCCATGGAAGGTGGACGGCCGGGCCTGGGGCCGCAGGAACAGCAGCCAGCCCGCGACGGCGAGCACCGCCACCAGGGCCGCGGCCAGCGGGATCACGACGCGGGCGCGCATCAGGACGCCGGCCCGGTGACGGAGACGACCCGGCGGTAGACGGCCTTCTCGGCCCCACGGAGCGTCAGCGAGAGCGAGACGAAGTCGTCCTTGGGCGTCGGGTCGGCGCCGTCGGCCCGGCCGATCCAGACCAGCCCGACGTAGTGGCCCAAGGCGTAGCCCCCTCCCTCGGTGTGAGCTCCCGCTGGGAAGGCGGTCTTGCCGGAGCCGACCGGGCGCGCCCAGCCGCCCCGGTAGAGCGTCTTGAGCGACTCGACCAGCTCACTGGCGGCCTTGCCGTCGCGCAGGTTGAGCAGGGTGTACTGGCCCACGTAGCGGCCGTCCGGGGTGGTGTAGACACCGCGGGCCGCCTGGCTGCACTCCGCGTCGGCCACCAGGTCGAGGAGCTCCTGGCCCCAGACGGCGGCCGAGCAGTCGGTGTCTAGCTTGCTGCCGGCCAGCTTGAGAGTGAGTTTCTTCTCACCGGTCAGCGTCTTCTGCCCGAACACCTCCTTGTCGGTGAGCGGCGTGCGGTCCTTGGCCCGCTCGGCGATCGGGTCGAACAGCTTGGGCGAGGCCCAGCTGTGGTAGATCTCCGGCAGCGCCGCGTCAGCCTGCACGATGGCGGCGCCGGTGCGCTGTTCGGGGGTGTACTGGCCCAGCGAGTTCACGAAGGCGACCAGGGCGAACGCCGCAGCCAGCACGCCCATCGCCGACACGATGATCACCAGGAGCTTCTGCTTCTTGGGGTCCATCCCCAGGTCGGTGAGCAGGGGGAACTGCCAGTCGGAGCGCGCGGGGCGCCGGCGCTTGCGGGTCGCCGTTCTGGAGGACGTCATAGCCCACCCGCCCCGATCAGGTTGCCCAGCCCGAACGTGAGCCCGGCCGCCACCACGCCGACGATCAGCTGCCGCAGCCCGGAGTACAGCCAGGAACGCGCGGTCACCGTGGAGACCAGCGCCCCCGCCCCGAACAGGGCCAGGCACGAGACGACCGCCGACACCCACAGGCTCGTCACGCCGATCAGGTACGGCGCGAGCGGCAGGAGCGCCCCCACGCCGAAGGACAGGAACGACGAGCCCGCGGCCACCTTGGGCGAGGGCAGGTCGTGCGGGTCGACGCCGAGCTCGCTCTGGGCGTGGACCTCCAGGGCCTGGGCGGGGTTCTGGGAGATCTGCCTGGCCACCTCGGCGGCCAGCTCCGGCGTCACGCCCCTGGCGACGAAGACCTGGGCGAGCTCCTCCTGCTCGGCCTCGGGGTGGCGTTCGAGCTCGCGGCGCTCGACGGCGATCTCGGCCAGGGCCAGCTCGCGCTGGCTGGCCACCGAGACGTATTCGCCACCGGCCATCGAGAACGCGCCCGCCGCCAGGCCCGCGATGCCCGCCAGGGCGATCACCTTGGTGTCACTGGTGCCGCCCGCGACACCGGCGATGAGCGCGAAGTTGGACACCAGGCCGTCCATCGCCCCGAACACCGACGGCCGCAGCCAGCCGCCGGTGACGTCACGGTGCCGGTGGTGCTGCTCCGCGCCCCCGCTCATCTCGAGTTCTTCTCCTGCTGAACGGCCTCGGGGGTCTCCCCCTGCTTCGCGGTCGCGTCGCCCTCACGGGCGTCATCCTCGCGAGCGGAATCCTCACGTACGGACTCTTCACGTACGGGCTCCTCGCCCGGCGCGCCGTCCTCAGCGTCCGCCCGCACCACCGCTGGGTCCGGAGCATCCGCACGGACGGCCTCGGGATCCGGGGCGTCCTCCGGCGCCTTGTCCGCTTCCCCAGCCTCGGAAGCGGCTTCGGAAGCGGCGGCGGCGTCGCCCGCCGGGTCGGCCTGGTCGACCCCGTGGGCCGGATCCGGGCCGCTCGCAGCGGCCTCCCGCACGTCGGCCGGGAGGATGAACTCCTCGCTGTCCTTGTTGCGGGTCAGCCAGAAGTAGACCAGCGCCCCGATGAACACCACGATCGACGTCCACTGGTTGAGCCGAAGCCCCAGGAGCGTCACCGCGTGATCCACGCCGCCGACGGGGTCGATCCGCAGCCCCTCGATCCAGAACCGCCCCAGCGTGTAACCGGCGACATAAAGGGCGAACAGCCGCCCATGGTGCAGCGCGAACCGCTTACCCGCCCAGAGCAGAACGAAGCCCAGCAGGACATCCCAGATCGACTCGTACAGGAACGTCGGGTGGTAGAGCACCCCCGGCTCGCCCCCGTGCAACTGGTCGATCTCCAGGCCCCACGGCAGCGTGGTCGGCCCGCCGTACAGCTCCTGGTTGAACCAGTTGCCCCAGCGGCCGATCGCCTGCGCGAAGATGATCCCGGGCGCCACCGTGTCGGCCACCGCGCTGAGGGACAGGCCGCGCCGGCGGCAGGCCAGCCAGACGCCGACGCCGCCGAGCGCGACCGCGCCCCAGATGCCCAGCCCGCCTTCCCAGATGAACAGGGCCTGGTAGGGCTTCTTGATCGCGCGGTCGCCGAAGTAGGTCTGCCAGTCGGTGATGACGTGGTAGAGGCGTCCGCCGATGAGGCCGAAGATCACCGCGGGCACGGAGATGTCGATGATCGTGCCCGCCTGGCCGCCACGGGCGCGCCAGCGGCGCTCGCTCAGCCAGACGGCGAAGATGACGCCGAGCACGATGCACAGGGCATAGGCCCGGATCGGCACGAATCCGAGATACCAGACCCCTTGGGAAGGGCTGGGAATCGAGGCAAGGGGCATGTCAGGTGAGGGTAGCGGAAGCGGGACTACTTGGCCGCCTTCGTGACCGCATCGCGAAGATCCTTTGGCGCGAAGACGACCTTGTTGTCCAGGGCCGTGCCGTTGAGCTTGACGGTCGGCGTGCCGCTCAGCTTCTGCTCCTTCATGACCTTGGCGCTGTAGTCGAGCTGGGCCTGCACGTTCTTCTGGCCGGTGATGCAGGTGTCGATGCCCGCCCCCGTGGCCCCGGCCTGCTTGGCCCAGGCCACCATCTGGTCGGTGGTGAAGCCCTCGGCCGTCTCACTGGGCTGGTTCTTGTAGAGAAGGTCGTGGAAGCCGACCCATTGCCTGCCGTCGGTCAGGCAGCGGGCGGCGGCACCGGCGCGCAGGGAGTTGGACTTCGTGGGATCGGTGCTGAAGATCGTGATGGGGTGGTAGACGACCTTGGCCTTGCCCTCGGCCGCGAGGTTCCTGAACGTGCTGCCGCTCACCTCCTCCATCTGCTTGCAGGCGGGGCACTGGAAGTCCTCGAAGATGTCGATGACGGGCTTGGTGACACCGCTCTGGGCCATGGTGACCGAGCCGTCGGGGTTCACCGTGGTCGGCGGAAGCGAGCCGCCGACCTGCTCCGCCTGTGACGTGCTGGCGGCGTACCAGGCGCCTAGGCCGACCGCCGCCACCGCGACCACGCTCACGGTCGCGTAGGTGACGGCCTTTCTGCGCCGCTCCCGCACGCGGTCGGCGGCCTGCTGCGCCTTGATCTTCTCCCGCGCGGACTTCGCACGGTCCCCCTTGCTCATCAGCCGATCCCCTCTTGTTCGTCATGTACGCGCTCGCCGCCCGCCAACCCGAGCGCCGAGTCGAGCGCGAAGTGCCCCGGCGGGAAGCGCACGATCCAGGCGCCGAGCACCACCAGACCGAAGTCGCGCAGGATGTCGAGCAGGTAGCTCGGCTGCACCCCCGCCCCGAGCTGCCCACCACCCCCGAAGCAGCCGCAGTCGATCCGCAGGCCGTGCGCCCACGCCCAGGCGATGCCGAAGACGAAGGCGAACATGAGCAGCCCGCCGACCACCCCGGCCACCCTGGTCAGCAGCCCGACGACCAGCAGCACCCCGACCACGATCTCCAGGATCGGCAGGCCGTAGCCCACGGTCGTGGCGAGCGAGTCGGGCAGCAGCTGGTAAGCCTTGACCGCCACGACGGAGTCGGACGGGTTGCCGATCTTCAGCCACCCGGCCGCGATCAGCACCCCGCCCAGGACCAGCCGGGCGACGGTCGTCACCCAGGGTACCGCCGTCCGAGCGTTAAGTGACTGTTTCGACGCGACCACCACTAGGGCTCCTCTTTCTCTGCGCTGGAAAGCGCACAGTATCGGGAACCCATCTGACCACGCCCGGGATAAGACTCGGTTAAGAGGGTTTTCCCGCGTCTGAGCCGTACGCGCTGCTCACGGCGTCGCGGCGGGACGGCCCCGACTCACCGAGCCCTACCCACTGACACGCCCGGCCGAGCGTCGATCGCGGATGACTTGGCCTAGCCGCAGACGAACTTGGCGGCGCCCCAGTCCGCGTGGTCGTTGCCGTTGCCGTCGCCGCCGTCGCCCGCCACGAGGTCCACATACCGGGCGCCGGTGAGGTCGGCGGTCAACTCGTAGGCCGGATCGGCGGCCCGCAGCACCGGGCTGTGTGCCTTGACCACCCCGTCGGCGACCACGCTGTACTCCACGGACCCCCTGGTGGCCTGGACGTCGTCCACGCCGACGGAGGCTGTGAAGGCCGTACACCGGCCGCCGAGGTAGAAACGGACGTCGGCGGGCGCGTGCGTGCCCAGCCCCTTGGCGAACGTCTGGCCGCCGATCACGATCGGCGTGCCGTCGGCCGCGCCGAGGTCGCCGTTGGACCGGTCGCGCTCGACCGGCCCCCAGCCGTTGGCCGCGCTGACCCACTCCAGGTCGCTCGCCCAGGCCGCCGCGGTGGGTGGCGGCGGCAGCGTCCTTACCGTCGTCACCGCGCCGATCGTCTTGGCGGCACCCGCCGCGGTGTAGGCGGCGTCGGCCTTCAGCTCGTAGGTGTCATAGGGCGCGTCCGCGGGCGGCGTCACCTTCCAGGTGGTCACCAGCTTGCCGCCGGGCTCCACCGTGCCGGTCCCGTCCCCGGCGACGGTCCAGCCCTCGGGTACGGTCAGCGTCACCTTGACGTCCTGGGCCGCCACGTCCTCCAGGTTGACGAACGTGGTGGTGACCTCGGAGGCCGCGCCCTGCTCGAACGCCGGCGTCGCGGGCACCACGTCCAGCGACGCGCACGCCTGGGCCTCGGGGTCCCCCCCCAGGTCCTTGACGGCGAGGTCGTCGAGGACGAAGTCGGCCCCGGCCTGCTCGGGCAGCAGCGAGCGGAGCCCGACCCAGACGTCGCCGCAGCCCGCGACCACCCGCTCGGCGAACCTGCCCGTGGTCCGCCGCTCCGGCACCGGCGTCCGCCGGGTCTCCACGCTGGAGGTGCCCTTGTCGTAGCCGGTCACCCAGGCGTAGGCGTCGGCCAGGGCGCTCTGGTAGCCGAAGGACACCTCGTAGGCGTGTCCCGGCTCGAACCGGACGGTCTGCGGCACGGTCCGGTAGACCAGTCCCTGCCGCTCCTCGTGCGCCTTCAGCGACCAGTCACCGTTGATCACGTCGTCGACGGCCTTGCCGTTCCAGCCGGCCTGCGTGTACGGCTCGTGCCGCTCCGACAGATGCGTACGCGCGTCGAAGGCGCCCCCGGCGTCGCCCTTGACGAACGGCCCCCATCCCGGCTCGGCGGACTCGAACGTCTCGGTCCCACCCGGCGGGTCGCTCCTGATGAGCCGCACGTCGTCCACCCGCACCTTCGCCGCGCCGGCGGCGGCCGTGATCCGCAGCGTGACGGAGCCGCGCGGCGCGGTGAAGGCCACCTTGACGCGCTGGAAGTAGGTGTCGTGCTTCTCGTCGGAGGCGATGTAGTTCTTCGCGGTCGAGCGCTGGATCGTCGTCTTCCGGCCACCGGCCTCCAGGGTGGTCTGTCTGGACTGCCCGGGTTCGACCTCGACGAACGCCGAGGCGGTGTAGGCGCGCCCGGGCTGGAGGCCGGTCAGCCGCTGCTCCAGCCGGGCCCGCGGACCGCCGCCGAGCAGGGCCATGCGCTGGCCGCGCTCGTTCTTCTGGACGCTCACCGGGCCGGTGACCTGCCAGTCGCGCAGCCCGTCGCCGTTGAAGCCGGGATCGCGCACGCCGCTCCCCTCGCCCCAGCGGGGCTCGGCCTGGGCGGGCGCCCTGCCGGGGTAGAGCACGTACGGCACGCCCGCCTCGGCCCGCAGGGTGATCTTGCCGTCGACCGGGGTGGCGACGCCCACGCGGACCCGGCCCTGGTCGGTGAGCTTGTAGACGGTCAGCGGCCGGGCGGCGTCCCAGGTGGTGGTGCCGCCGGCCGGGTTGTAGTGGTAGTACTTGCCCGCCCACGGCAGCAGGTACGTGGTGCCGTCGAGCACCTTGTGACCGCCCGCGAACAGCAGGCGCCTGCCGTCCGCCACCGTGCCGCGCACGCCTCCGGTGAAGACGATCTCGTCGGGGTTCCAGTCGGTGATCTGGTAGTGCTGCAGGAACTTGGCCGGCAGGTTGTGCTCCCAGATGTTGCGGTAGAAGGCGGTGAAGTCGTTCTGCGCGGTCCAGCCCTCGAACTCGACGATGCGGGCGTTGCCCAGGATGGGGTGGGCGTTCCAGACGTCCTTCTCGCCGTTGCGGATGAACCGGATGATCTGCGAGTTCAGTCCCTTGTTGGTGGCTCCGCCGTAGTTGAGGTCATTCGCCCAGTGTGACCAGAGGGACGAGCGCTCCAGCTTGTCGGCCCATTCGGTGGCCACCTGCCAGCCCTGCCCGCGCAGCTCGGTGAGCAGGCGGTCGGCCACCCAGCCGTGCGGGCGGTACACGTCCACGTACAGGAGGGCCAGGTTCCTCTCGGTCTCGGCGCGCAGCCGATGGAGCCGCTTGGCGAGGGTGCCCCTGGTCAGGTCGCCGCGCTGGTCGATCAGGTACGACTGGTCGAGCCAGTTCCAGCCCTTGGTGTCCTTGTTGACGAGCTGCTCGCTGAAGCTCTTCGCCTCGGGGTAGGACTCGGTGGCGTTGACGTGCACGCCGAACGTCGCGTTCCACTCCTTGCCGGTCTTGAGCAGGGTGTTGAGGTCGGCCAGGCCGCCGGCGCGCTTGTTGTAGTTGCCGCCGTAGTCGGGGTGGGCCGAGTCGTGGCCCTCCGACTGGTACCCCTTGAGCAGGGCCAGCTGGCCCAGGCCGTCGGTGCCCAGCGAGATCCGCTTGACGTCGTCGAGGGTGCGCAGGAACGGGTGGGTGGCCTGGCTGGAGAAGTTGAACGGGATGTGCGCGATCACCCGGTCCTTGGTCCGGTCCGCGCCGGGCGCCTTGACGCCGATGCTCCTGAACGCGACGGCGCCGTCCTGCCAGTCGAGGCCGCCGTCGCCGTTGGCGTCGGGGGTGACCACGACCTTGGCCCACGGCAACTCCTCGGTGAAGGGCGCGCCGCTGCCCCGGTAGGTCCACTGACCGCTCCACACGCCGACCCTGATCCGGCCGCCGTCCTCCTGCCTGGCCTGGTGCCAGAAGCGGGCCGCGTCCTTGTCGGTGACGCCTGAGGGGCGGTCGTAGGTGGAGTTCGACTCGACCGCGGCGGCCAGGGCGCCGGTGTTGACGATGGCGTACGAGGCGCCGACCGGGGCGGTGTCGGGGGCCGTCCGCGGAGTGACGGCGGCGAAGACGTCGGCCGTACGGGTGGAGTTGGGGTCGAGCCTGGTGAACGCGGTCGCGGCGCCCGGCTGGTCGCTGGTCACCGACACCAGGTCGTGGCCCGGCAGGTCGATGGTGTTGACCCGGAACGTCGCGGTGTCGGTGACCGCGTCGATCGCGAACGTCGTCACCCGGTCCTTGACGCGGATGCTGGCGTCCAGCGTGACGCCCGCCTCGAAGGTCAGCCGGTAGCGGGCGGAGGCGCCGTCGGTGCCGCGCAGCACGACCGTGGCCTCGTACGGCGTGCCGTTCAGCACCACGCCGGGCACGGCGGTGCTGCCGTCGAGGACGGCCCCGCTCGCCTTGTCGGTGTAGCGCAGGATCCTCGGGAAGGCAGGGTCGAGGTCGACGGCCAGTTGCCCGGAGGAGATCCTGACGGGCTCGGCCACGGCGGTGGGCTCGGGGGCCAGGTTCTGCTGCGTGGGAGACGGGGGCGTGGGACCGGTGGTCGGCTGGTCGGGCGAGGACAGCTCGTAGGTGGGCGTCGGCTCCGGGGTGGGCTCCGCGCCTCGCACGGACGTCGCCGGCGCTCGCGTGGCTTGTGCGGGGGTGGCCAGGGCGACGGCCGATAAGGCGAGGACGGCGGCGGCTACGAAGGTACCGGGACTCCGACGCATATATGTCCTTTCACAGGTATGCGTCGTACTGCGTGGGGCCCCGATACCACCAACCCGCCACCGCAACACGCGCTATGGACCGACGCCAGAAATACTGACACTTGTCCAGTTGCGAGTCGCGGGATTTGACAGAAACGGTTAGGCGCGGGAGCGGACGCCCGCCGCCATCTCCCGGGCCAGCACGCCGATCGACTCGCGGCCCGCCGCCTCGTCGGGCGCGTCGAGCATCCGACGGATGAACGCCGAGCCCACGATGACGCCGTCGGCGTAGCCGGCCACCTCGGCCGCCTGCTTGCCGGTGCCGACGCCCAGCCCCACGCACACGGGCAGCGCGGTGTGCGCGCGGGTGCGCTTGACCAGGTCCTCGGCCGCCACGTTGACGGTCTCTCTGGCCCCCGTTACGCCCATCAGCGAGGCCGCGTAGACGAACCCGGTGCAGCAGTCGACGACGGCCTTGATGCGCGCCTCGGTGGAACTGGGCGCCACCAGGAACACGGTGTCGATGCCCGCCGCGGCCGAGGCCGCCCGCCACGGCTCCGACTCCTCCGGCGTCAGGTCGGGCGTGATCGTGCCGACGCCGCCCGCGCCGGCCAGGTCACGGGCGAACCGCTCGGCGCCGTAGCGGTCGATCGGGTTCCAGTACGTCATGACCAGCGTGGCCGCGCCGGTGGCGGCGACTCCCTCGACCGTACGCAGGACGTCGGCGATCCGGGTGCCGTTGACCAGCGAGCGGTGCACGGCGTCCTGGATGGTCGGCCCGTCCATGAGCGGGTCGGAGTAGGGCAGCCCGATCTCGATCACGTCGCAGCCGGCCTCGACCAGGGCGGCGGCCGCGGTGACGGCGCCTTCCTTGGACGGGAAGCCCGCGGGCAGGTAGCCGACCAGCGCGGCCCGGTTCTCCGCCTTCGCCGTGGCGAAAACCGTCTGAAGAGTAGTCATGATCGTCCGTTCTCAGTGGTCAGGGGCCGCATCGCCGCCGTCCTTGCCATGGTGCCATCGGCCGCCGGGCTCGGGCATCTTCCAGAGCCAGTGCGGCGCGAACCCCGGGCCGTCAGAGGTTGAAGTACTTCATCGCCGTGCCCATGTCCTTGTCGCCGCGCCCCGAGAGGTTGACCAGGATGGTCGCCTCGGGACCCAGCTCGCGGCCGAGCTCCAGCGCGCCCGCCAGGGCGTGGGACGACTCGATGGCCGGGATGATGCCCTCGGTCCTGGCCAGCAGCGAGAACGCGGCCATCGCCGCGTCGTCGGTCACACCGTGGTAGACCGCCCGCCCGCTGTCCTTGAGCCAGGCGTGCTCGGGACCGACGCCCGGGTAGTCGAGACCGGCCGAGATCGAGTGCGACTCGATCGTCTGGCCCTCCTCGTCCTGCAGGACGTAGGTGCGCGAGCCGTGCAGCACCCCGACCGAGCCGGCGGTGAGCGTGAGCGCGTGCTCGCCGCTCTCCAGGCCGTGGCCGGCGGCCTCGTAGCCGTGCAGCTGGACACTCTCGTCGCCGATGAAGGCGTGGAAGATGCCGATCGCGTTGCTGCCGCCGCCGACGCAGGCGGCGATCGCGTCGGGCAGCCGGCCGGTCAGCTCCAGCATCTGGCGGCGGGCCTCGACGCCGATGATGCGCGCGAAGTCGCGCACGATCTCGGGGAAGGGGTGCGGGCCGGCGATGGTGCCGAACAGGTAGTGGGTCGTGTCGACGTTGGTGACCCAGTCGCGGAACGCCTCGTTGATGGCGTCCTTCAGCGTCTGGGAGCCGTTGGTCACCGGCACCACCGTGGCGCCGAGCAGCTTCATCCTGGCCACGTTGAGCGCCTGGCGCTCGCAGTCGACCTGGCCCATGTAGATGACGCACTCCAGGCCGAGCAGGGCCGCCGCGGTGGCGGTGGCCACGCCGTGCTGGCCCGCGCCGGTCTCGGCGATCACGCGCTTCTTGCCGAGCCGCTTGGTCAGCAGCGCCTGGCCGAGCACGTTGTTGATCTTGTGAGCGCCGGTGTGCGTGAGGTCCTCGCGCTTGAGGATGATCCGCGCGCCGCCGGCGTGCTCGGCGAAGCGCGGGACCTCGGTCAGCGTGGTCGGCCTGCCCGCGTACGTACGCAACAGGTGGTCGAACTCGCGCAGGAACTCGGCGTCGTTCTTGGCCTTCTCGTAGACCGCGGCGACCTCGTCGAGGGCCGGGATGAGCGCCTCGGGAACGTAGCGCCCGCCGAAGATGCCGAACTTGCCGTGCACGTCGGGGTCGTTGCCGTAGGCGCCGTTACCTGCCAGGTCGGCGGCGGTGAGAATGGTGCCGTCGTTTGCCACTGCTATCCCTCTGCTCCGTGGTCGGGGCGCGTCGCGGGGTGGGCGCCGGCGGTCACCAGCGCCTCCACGGCCTTGCGTGGATCCTTGCCGGTGACCAGGCTCTCGCCCACCAGGACGGCGTCGGCGCCGACCCGTGCGTAGGCGAGCAGGTCATGCGGACCCCGCACGCCCGACTCCGCGATCTTGATCACATTATCGGGGACCTTCGGCGCCAGCTTGGCGAACACGTCGCGGTCGACCTCGAGTGTCTTCAGATTACGGGCGTTGATCCCGATGATCCGGGCGCCCGCCGCGACCGCCCGCTCCAGTTCCTCCTCGGTGTGCACCTCGACCAGCGGGGTGAGCCCGATGGACTCGGCCCGCTCGATCAGCGACACCAGGGCCTCCTGCTCCAGGCAGACCACCATCAGCAGCGCCAGGTCGGCGCCGTGGGCCCTGGCCTCCCAGAGCTGGTAGGAGGTGAGGATGAAGTCCTTGCGCAGGATCGGGATGTCGACCCGGGCGCGGACCGCGGCCAGGTCCTCGAGGCTGCCGCCGAACTTGCGCCGCTCGGTCAGCACACTGATGACGTGGGCGCCGCCCGCCTCGTAGTCGGCGGCCAGCGCGGCCGGGTCGGCGATGGCTGCCAGCGCGCCCTTGGACGGGCTGGAGCGCTTGACCTCGGCGATCACCGAGATCCGGTCGCCGCCGAGCGCGGCGAGCGCGTCTTTGGGCCCCGAAGCCCGCTCGGCCCGCTGCTTGAGCTCGTCAAGCGACACGGCCTGCTGACGGGTGGCGAGGTCGGCGCGCACCCCGTCGAGGATGTCGTCGAGGACGCTCGGCCCTTCGGTCCGCTCACTCACGCGCTTGGGGTCCCTCCGGTCGGCAGTTGGGGGCGGCAGAGAGTTCGCATCGCGTCCGCTCCCGGCCTGTCTTGCGATGGTATCGGCCCCGACGTGGTCAGCTCACCACAGGCCCCCGGCTACGGCGCGAGAACCGCCCCGAATGGCAGGTTTCGGACCACCCAGTACACCAGCACTATGCCGAGAAACGCCCAAAGCCAGGCTGGATGCGCGAGTGTCGTCCGCCGGGGCTTGCCCTGCCAGGCGCGGACCAGCCAGCGCCCCCACCAGAACAGCAGAAAGGGGATCATCGCCATGGCGAGCGGGTTGAGGCCGAGCGCGGTCACCGGGTCGAGGTGGGCCAGCGCGTGGATGGTGCGCAACGTGCCGCAGCCCGGACAGTAGAGGCCGGTGGCCCACAGGAACGGGCAGGTCGGGTAGTGGCCCGGCTGGTTGGGGTCGATCGTGCCGACGACCGCGAACACCGCCCCCGCCGCGGCGGCGACGCCGAGCGGCGCGAGCACGGACCGGAGCCGGTCGGTGCCGCGCCGCTCGAAGTTCGCGATGTCCATCAGTATCCGGACGACGGGGCGTTCGCGGCGACGATCACGAAGAGCAGGATGTAGCCGATGACGATGAGGATGTTGATGATCGCACCGACGATCAGCGCGCGCTTCCACCACGTCTTGGCCTCTTCCGAGGACTGCACGGCGCCCTGGTAGTCACCGGCCTGCCACTTCGAGTTTACCTGCGACGACTTGACAATCGACACGATACCGAAGGGAAGGCAGCAGAACAGTGTCGTGAGGATGGCCGCGACCAGGTGGTTGTCCGGCGGGCTCTGCGGCGCGCCGTAGCCGCCGGGCTGACCGTAGCCGCCGCCGGGAGGCGGGCCGTAACCGGGAGGCTGGGCGCCGTAGCCGCCACCGCTCGGGGGCTGCTGACCATAGCCACCCCCGCTGGGCGGCTGCTGGCCGTAACCGCCACCACTCGGGGGCTGCTGACCGTAACCACCCCCGCCACTGGGCGGCTGCTGGCCATAGCCACCGCCGCTGGGCGGCTGCTGACCATAGCCACCCCCGCTGGGCGGCTGCTGACCGTAACCGCCACCACCACTCGGGGGCTGCTGACCGTAACCGCCGCCGGGCGGCTGGGCGCCGTAACCGCCGTCGCCCTGGTTTCCGTAGCTCATGCTGATGACTCCTCAATCTGTGGCGCGTTGCGCGCGGCAGCCTAGCGACAAACCACTATCGACGTGGAATAACGTCCACGTTGCGGACAATTTGTAACCGACTGGATGCCCTGCGGGTCAGTAGTTTCCGGTCGTGGTGGTGGTCGCGAGCCCCACGAAGGTCAGCCAGATACCGCCGAACACGAGCCAGAGAATCGCCCAGAGCACGATCGTGATGTACGAGGTGATCAGGCCGCCCATGGCCATGCCCTGACCCTCCTCGCCGGTGCGCTTGATGCGGTTGAGGGCGATGTGGCCCACGACGGCGCCGGGGATGCTGGTCAGGCCGCAGAACAGCAGCCCGACGATGCCCAGGACGAGCGAGGCGACGGCCAGGCCGCTGGTGGACCTCGGCGGGGCCCCGTAGGCGCCGTAGCCGGGCTGCCCGTAGGCGCCAGGCGGTTGCTGGCCGTACCCGTACTCACCGGACGGTTGCTGGCCATAGCCGTAGCCGCCAGACGGCTGCTGGCCATAGCCGTAGCCGCCAGACGGCTGCTGGCCATAGCCGTAGCCGCCGGACGGCTGCTGGCCGTAATAGCCGCTCGGAGGCTGCTGACCGTAACCCGGAGACTGACCACCTGGAGATTGGCCGTAGCTCGGAGGCTGGCCGTGGCCCGGAGACTGACCGTAGCCTCCGCCGGGCGGCTGGGCGCCGTAACCCCCGCTGTTGCCCTGATCCCCGTAACTCATGCCAGTGGCACCTCATCCCCTCTTGGCCCGTTGCAGAGGAAGCTTATTGACGAAACGTGCGCCGGTCCGGCAACGGTTCAGACCGTGGACTTTTTGTGATGAGCCCGCGACGGAGAGGGGTCGCCTCGCGGCTAGGTCGGGTCGTCGCCGCGGTCCAGGGCGTCCCACATGGAGCGGTCGCCGGTGGTCTCAGGACGCTCGCGTGTGTACTTGGCGGACATGCCGGCCCATCCGCCGCCTCGTACGACGGCCACGACGCCACCCGCGACCATCAGCACCGCCCCGAGCCCGCACACCACGGGCCAGAACGCCACCACGTCCCACTGGATCGCGCCGGTCGCACGCATGACGTTCCGCTCGCGCAGCCAGCTCAGCACCCCGCTCCCGCCGGCCGCCTGCCACGCGCCGAGCCCGGCGCCCACCCCGCACAGGGCCAGCAGCACTCCGATCACCCGGCGACCGGCACCCTTGGTGGCCAGCACGGCCACCACCCCCGCCAGCCCGGCCAGCGCCAGGGGTGTCAGGACCGGACTGAGGTCGGCGCCGCTCGGCACGGCCACCGCTCCTGTGCCGCTGACGCGCACGTTCGTCACCCACGCCCGGCCCGCGGCGACCAGCACCAGCACGCAGCCGAGCACCGTCACCGCCAGCCAGGCGGTCAACTCCCGCCGCCCCCGCCGAGCCGCGACCTCAGCCGGAGAACCGCCCTGCTCCCCTGCTTCGGACCCGTCGCCCGTCTGGGACACCTCCGCCGCCGCCCCACTTGTCTCGGACACGGCCTCCGCCCGCAGCGCGGACTCCTGACCATCCGACCGGGACATGGCGCCCGACCGTGGTCCGGGCTCCGGACCGCCAGATCGGGGCGCGACGTCCCGCTCGGGCCGGATGTCCGACTCGGATCCATCACCCAGTTCAGGTCCGGTGGCCGCCCCGGATCCGGTGCCCGGCTCAGGTCCGGTGGCCGTCATGGCGTGATCGTCACCTCGAGCGAGTCGGCGTCGAAGCAGGTGTGGTCGCCCGTGTGGCAGGCCGCCCCCACCTGGTCCACCTTGAGCAGCACCGTGTCACCGTCGCAGTCGAGCGACACCGCCTTGACGTGCTGCACGTGCCCCGACGTATCCCCCTTCACCCAGTAGGCCCCCCGGCTGCGCGACCAGTAGGTGGCCCGTCCCGTGGTGAGGGTGCGATGCAGCGCCTCGTCGTCCATCCAGGCGAGCATCAGCACTTCGCCCGAGTCGTACTGCTGGACGATCGCGGGCACCAGCCCGTCGCCGTTGCGCTTGAGCCGCGCGGCGATCTTGGGGTCAAGGGACATGTCGTCATTCAACCAGCCGGGGCGACCGCCCTCCGAATCGACGGTGGCACAGCCGCAGCCCCGACCTGAGATCGCCGGGGGCCAGGCGGTCACACGACCGTCTCGATCCCTGTGACGGTCCGTCGTGGCTGGGCGTCTCTTGGGAGGGATCCCCCGTCGGGGGAGCGTAAGAAGGCCGCCTGTCGTGGCAGAGGCCCCAAGGGAGGCGCGCCCCCTCCGAGGAAGTGCAAGGAGACCGCCCAGAGCTAGTCGAGTGCCTGCGACAGCGTCTCGTAGATCGGGAACAGCGGTGCGATGTTGGTCCGGCGCAGGCGCCTCAGGACCTGGCCGTCCGTGGCGATCAGCGCCATGGTGCCGTCGCGGTCCCGCAGGGCGGCCAGCTGGCGAACCAGCACCCCCAAGCCCGATGTGTCGATGAAGGTCAAGTTGCTCAGGTCGACGACCAGGCGCGGCCCGTGTGTCGCGACCGCCTCGTCGAAACATTTGCGGACCTTTGACACGTTGTCCGCGTCGACCTCGCCCGCGAGGCTGACGACCACGAGCTCGCCATGTCGGCGCCGCGTCATCTCCAGCACATCCACGCCCATGCTCCTCATGACTCCGCCACTAGCGGCCCCCGCGGAAAAGGTACACCGGAACGCGCCACGTTACCGAGGGTTTTGCGAAGAACGCATTACGTAATGATGAGCGGCGGAGTATTTTCTCTGCGACGCGCAGCAGACATACGGCAGACGCACCCCAGACGCACGGCAGGGAGGGACGATCGTGGTGGACGTCGCGGGTTCCGTCCTCGATCCCGACCTGGGCGATCACGTCTGCCTGCCGTTCCAGGGAGATCGGGAGCGGATGGCCGCCACCAGGGCGTTCACGGCGAACGGGCTGCGCCGCCGGACCAAAGTGGTGATCATCACCCACACCGACACGCCGGAGCGGACGCGGGAGTGGCTGGCGCCGCTTGTGCCGGGGCTGGCCGCCGCGGAGGCGGCGGGGCGGGTCGAGATCACGGCGTACGCGGGCGCGGACGGGCCCGCGTGGCTGCTGGGCGAGCTGGTCGCGGCCGGCGAGCTGGCCAGGGAGCAGGGACATCGCGGTGTCTACGCGCTGGTCGACGCGGCCTGGGGAGTGCGGGACGCGGCGGGGCGGGAGGAGTTCGAGGCGGCGGTCAACGCGCTGTTCGGTGAGCGGTGGCTGGCGGCCGTGTGCCAGTACGATCGCGGGCTCTACTCGGCCGCGGCCGTCAACCGGGCGGCGGCCATCCATCCGATCGCGCCGGGGCAGGCCCTGCTGCGGTACGCCAACACGCGGCCGGGGCTGCGGCTGTCGGGTGACATCGACATCACCAACAGGCCGGCGTTCGCCTCGGTGCTGACCCAGCTGGAGGCGGTGACGGCCGAGGTGGTCATCGACGCGACGGGGCTCGACTTCATCGACGCCGGGTCGGCCCAGTTGCTCGCGCTGACGGCGCTGGCACGGGCCGCGGCCCATCACCATCGCACGGTGGTGGTGTGCCGCGGGACGGTGGCGCGCGTGCTGCGGCTGATCAGGGCCGACGAGGTCATCGCCGTCCGCCGGGCCGACGATGGGTAGACAGGTCCTCTGTACGGGGTTCGCGCAGGGGCGGATCACCGCCCTGCGCCGATTGGTCTCCGAGCGCGCGGCCGGGGAGGGACTGGCGGGCAAGCGGCTGGAGGACTTCGTGCTGGCGGTCAACGAGATCACCACGAACGCCGTGCTGCACGGTGGCGGCAGCGGGCGGCTACGGCTGTGGTGGCACGAGGACCGGCTCTGGTGCGAGGTGACCGACGAAGGGCCGGGCCTGCCGCCCGGCTGGACGGGTGCCTCTCACACTCCGCCGGAGTACGAACCGCGCGGGCGCGGGTTGTGGCTGACCAGGCTGCTGTGCGACCAGGTCACGGTCGCCTCCGGGCCAGGCGGCACCAGCGTACGATTCGCCGCCGCCCAGGAATGAGCCCCAAGACGCTACGAGCGAGCCGCCGACACCCAGGAGGCGTGCAGGTCCGCGTACACGCCCGGCTCCGTCACCAGTTCGGCGTGCGACCCCCGCTGTACCAGCCGCCCCGCGTCGAAGACGAGCACCTCGTTCGCGTTCTCGGCCGTCGACAGCCGGTGGGCGATCGAGATGGCCGTCCGCCCCCTGGTGACGCCTTCGAGCGCCCGCGCCAGCCGTACCTCCGTCGCCGGGTCGACCGCCGAGGTGGCCTCGTCGAGCAGCAGCAGGTCGGGGTCGGCCAGGTAGGCGCGGGCGAGCGCGACGAGCTGGCGTTCGCCCGCCGAGAGCGACTCGCCGCGCTGGCCCACGGGGGTGTCGAGGCCGGCGGGCAGGCCCTCCAGCCAGTCGGCCAGGCCGAGTTCGGTCATGGCCAGCAGGATCTCCTCGCGCGTGGCGGCGGGCCGGCCGTAGCGGACGTTCTGCTCCAGGGTGCCGTCGAACAGGAAGCCGTCCTGCGGCACCATCACGATGCGCTCGCGCAGCGAGGAGAAGCGCACGTCGCGCAGGTCGTGGCCGTCGACGGTGACGCGGCCCGCGACCGGGTCCATGAGCCGGGTGAGCAGTTTGGCGAACGTCGTCTTGCCGGAGCCGGTCTCGCCCACGATCGCGATGCGCGAGCGCGGCGGGATCGACAGCGTGACCTCGCGCAGTACGGGGACGCCGCCGGGGTAGTTGAAGTGCACGTCCTCGAAGGCGACGGAGATCGGGCCGCGCGGCAGGTCCACGCCGGCGTCGCCCGGGTCGGCCACGTCCGGCGGGGTGTCGAGGACGCCGAGGATGCGCCGCCAGCCGGCGACCGCGTTCTGGGCCTCGTTCAGCACCTCGGTGGCGGTCTGCAGGGGCGAGACGAACAACGTGACGAGGAACAGGAACGCCACCAGCCGCCCGGCCGTGATCTCGCCCGACAGCCCGAGCCGGACCCCGAGCAGGACGATCCCGGAGATGGCCACGGCGGCCACGATCTCGGTCAGCGGGAAGACGAACCCGACGATCGTCTGCGCCTTGATCTGCGCGGACCTGTTGGCGTCGACGGCGGTGTCGATGCGGTCGGCGGTGCGCCGCTCGGAGGCGTACGCCCTGATGACGGCGGCGCCGACGACGGACTCGCTGACGGCGGCGAGCATGTCGCCGGTCCGCTCGCGGACGGTGGTGTAGGCGCCGGACAGCCAGCGCTGGAAGCGCGGCAGCGCGATCACCAGCGGGATGAAGCAGGCCCAGACCAGCAGCGTGAGCTGCCAGGAGTAGACGAACATCAGCACGCTGGCCACGAGCACCTGGCCGAACGCCACGATGATCATCAGCCCGCCCCATTGCATGAACGTGCTGATCTGGTCGATGTCGTTGGTGACGCGGGAGACGAGGGCGCCGCGGCGCTCGGTGTTCTGGGTGAGCACGGACAGGTCGTGCACGTGGCGGAAGCCGCGGACGCGCAGGGTGGCCAGTGAGGACTCGGTCGCCTTGTAGAGGCGAACGTTCATGACATATCCGGCGAGGGCGGTCAGGATCACGGCGGCGGCGCACAGGGCGACAGCCCGCCAGATGTACGGCAGGTCGGGGGTGCCACCCTTGAGGCCGGTGTCGATGGTCTGCTGCACCGCGATCGGCACGATGATCTTGCCGCCGGTGGCGGCGACGGCCAGCGCCAGCGTCCCCGCCAGGCCCCTGCGGAACTCCGGCGTGAGCGAGAACCCCTGGCGGATCGTGGCCAGCGCCGACCGCTCGGCGTTGCCGCGGATCCCCTGCTCCACGCTCATGCGCTGACCTCTTCTTCCTCGATCGGCTCAATCTCGATGGCCGCCCGTTCGGCCTCCTCCCGCTCGTAGGCGGTCACCAGGTTCCGGTAGCCCTCGCAGCGCTCCAGCAGCTCATCGTGGCTGCCCCGGTCGACGACCCGTCCCCGGTCCAGGTAGACGATCTCGTCGGCCAGCGCGATCGTGGCCATCCGGTAGGCGACGACCACGACGCTCGACGCCGCGTCGCGCAGGCCGTACAGGATCTTGGCCTCGACCTGCGGATCGACGCTGGAGGTGGCGTCGTCGAGGATGAGCAGACGCGGGCGGCGGACGACCGCGCGGGCCAGCGCGAGCCGCTGGCGCTGGCCGCCGGACAGCGACGTGCCGCGTTCGCCGACGCGCGTGTCGAGCCCCGAGGCGAGCCTGGCGACGAACCCGTCGGCCTGGGCCACGCGCAGCGCCGCCCACACGTCCTCGTCGTCGGTGTCCAGCCCGAGCGCGATGTTGCCGCGTACGGTGTCGTCGAACAGGAACGTCTGCTGCGGTACGAGCGCGACGGCCTCGGCCAGCCCGCCGTAGGCGAGCCGGCGCACGTCGACGCCGTCCAGCAGCACCTGTCCGGAAGCCGGGTCGACCAGCCGCACGAGCAGCTGCACCAGCGTCGACTTGCCGGACCCGGTCGGCCCCACCAGCGCGACGGTGCCGCCGGCCGGCACGTCGAAGGTGACGTCGTGCAGCACCTCGTCCGCGCCGTAGGCGTAGGAGACGCCCGAGACCTCCAGCTTGGCGGGCCGGGCCTCGCTGAGCGCGACCTCGCCGTACTCCATGGACCCCTCGGCGTCCAGTACGGCCTGCACCCGCTGCCAGCCGACCACGCTGCGCGGCAGCTCCGCCAGCACCCAGCCGAGCGCCCTGATGGGGAAGGACAGCAGCGTGAACAGGTAGGCGACCTGCACCAGCTCGCCCGAGTCGATCGAGCTGGTGGACAGCCGCAGCGCGCCGACGCCGAGCACCGCGAGCACGCCGAGCGTGGGCAGGGCCTCCAGCAGAGGGTCGAACAGCCCGCGCACCCGCCCGACGGCAATGTTCGCGTCACGCAGCTCGTGCGCGCGCCGCCGGAAGCGCTCGGTCTCCATCGCCTCCCTGCCGAGCGTCTTGACGACGAGCGCGCCGTCGAAGCTCTCGTGCGCGATCTCGCTGACCTCCGCGCGCAGTTGCTGCGCTCGGGTGGCGAGCGGGCTGAGGCGGCGCTGGTAGATCAGGTTCAGTACGGCGATGGCCGGGAAGATCAGGAAGCCCACCAGGGCGAGCATGGGATCGGTGAGCAGCATGCCGATCGCCGCGGTGAACAGCATGACGATCACGCCGACGGCCATGGGCAGCGGCGCGAGCGGCGCCCAGGCCGCCTCGGCGTCGGCGCTGGCGTTGGACAGCAGCTGCCCGGTCGGGTGCTGGTGGTGCCACGACAACGGCAGCCGCAGGTACTGCCTGGTGACCGCGCGCCGCGAGCGGGCCTGCATGCGGTACTGCAGCAGCCCGGCCAGGATCCGGCGGCCCGCCACGCCGATGGATTTGAGCAGCGCCGCGCCCATGATGAGCAGCACTCCGGTCCAGAGCGCGCCCGCGGCGGTGTCGCCCTTGTTGAACGCGGGGAGTACGACGTTCTGGGTGGCCCAGCCGAGAGCCCAGGCGGAGGCCACGGTCATGCCACCGTAGAGCGCGCTGGCCAGGACGGCCGCGGCGAACACCGCCTTCTCCGTACGGACGGCCACCCCAAGGACGCGAAGCCCTTGACGCATGACAGCCGAGGTGACCTTGGTCGCCACGCAAATTTTCCTTTCCCCGCCCATTTCTACATATGTCAGTATCACGGGCGATCAACACGTTATTCCCGCGGGTAGGGTTGGCCGGGTGACTCACGCTCGTAGCGAACGCGCCGCGCTGTGCGACCTGCTCGACCGGCTCGGCCCGGACGCGCCGACGCTCTGCACGGGCTGGAACACCTCTGACCTGGCCGCCCATCTGGTCCTGCGCGAGCGCCGGCCCGACGCGATGGGCGGCATCGCCCTCAAGCCGCTGGCCGGCTACACGGCCTCGGTGCAGGAGGGGCTGAAGGCCAAGCACTCCTACCCCGAGCTGGTCGACCTGGTCCGCAAACCGGGCGGCGTGTACGGCGTGCTCCCCTTCCTCGACGACGCCGTCAACACCCTGGAGTTCTTCGTCCACCACGAGGACGTGCGCCGCGCGCAGCCGGAGTGGGAGCCGCGCGAGCTGCCCGCCGACCTGGAGCAGATCCTGTGGAAGCGGGTGGCCGGCGGCGGACGGCTCATGCTGCGCCGATCACCCGTGGGCGTGGTGCTGCACCGCCTGGGCGGCGGCGTGACGCTGGGCGGCGCGCAGCAGGGCCCGAAGGTGGAGGTGACGGGCCGGGCGGGCGAGCTGGTGCTGTTCTGCTTCGGACGTCAGGAGCACGCCAGGGTCGAACTGACGGGCGATGCCGACGCCGTCGCCCGGCTCCAGAACACCAAACTGGGCATGTGATGGCACGCCAACTTCCGGGGTTCCGTAGGGGCCTCGCCGATACCTCTTGGCCTTACCATGGCGTGAGAAACAAGCCCCCCGGTTAGGATCAAGGAACGTCTTCACAGAAGATGCCAAGGATCGCCCAGATCCGGGTATATACGGCTGGGAATGGACTGCAGGAGGCCCCCATGCAGGTCAAGAAGGTGGTCACGTACGTGCTAGTGGCGTTCGTGATCTTCTACCTGTTCACCCGGCCGGCCCAGGCCGCATCCGCGGTCAACGGCGTGTTCGACGGGATCGTTCATGGCGCTAACCAGTTGGCTGTCTTCTTTACCAATGTGCTGACCTGACGTGTGGTTCTGTCTGCGCTAGACGCTTCCCCACGATGCCAGATCGTGTTACGCAGGCAGAATGAGAGATCGTCCGAGCGTCACCAAACTCAATCAGCCTGATCCCCACGCCCGGCGCGTTCTCGAACGCGCCGAGATCGAGGGGATCGAGCTGATCCGGTTCCTGTACGCCGACCACGGAGGCGTCATCCGTGGGAAGGCGGCATCCCGGTCGCGACTCGCCGAGCGACTCAACACCGGGATAGGGCACACGGTGGCGATGATGGCGATGAACATGCTCGACCAGTTGCAGGAGGTCGAGCACCTGGGTCCGGTGGGCGAGGTGCGCATCGTCCCCGATCCCTCGACCTTCGTCCCGCTCCCCCACGCTCCCGGCGCCGCGGCGATGCTCTCCGATCTCCGCGAGCCGGACGGCTCACCCTGGGCGGCCTGCGCACGCACCTTCCTCAAGGACGCGGTCGGCGCGCTGGCGGACGAGGGCTACACGCTGCTGGCCGCCTTCGAGCCGGAGTTCACGCTCGGCCGGCGGCTGCCCGACCCCGCGGGCGGCTTCGACCGGCTGGTGCCTCTCGACGACACGCTGTGCTACGCCGCCACCGGCTTCGACACCGCCCACGACTACACGATCAAGCTGATGCGCGCCCTGGAGACGCAGGGCCTGCACGTCGAGCACTACCATCCCGAGCTCGGACCGGGCCAGCAGGAGCTGTCCGTACGCCACGCGCCCGCGCTACGGGCCGCCGACAACCACGTCCTCTACCGCGAGACCGTGCGCGGGGTCGCGATGCGCATGTCGATGTGGGCGTCCCTGGCCCCCAAGCCGCTGGCCGACCAGGCGGGCAACGGCGCCCACCTGCACCTGTCCCTGTGGAACGACACCCAGAACGTCTTCGCCGACGACGGCGAGCTGCGGGCGGGCTTCATCGGCGGCCTGATCGCCCACCTGCCCGCCCTGACCGCGCTGACCTGCGGCAGCGTCAACGGCTTCCGGCGGCTGGCACCGCGTACGTGGGCCAGCGCCTACGCCGTCTACGGCCCCGACAACCGGGAGGCGGCGATCCGGGTCTGCTCACCGCTCGGCGAGAGCGGCGAGCCGAACCTGGAGCTGAAGCCGTCCGACTCCTCGGCCAACCCCTACCTGTCGCTCGGCGCGGTCATCCACGCCGGCCTCGACGGGATCCGGCGCAAGCTGGACCCCGGCGAGGCGGTCGACGTCGACCCCGACACCCGGCCCGGCCGCTACCCGCGCCTGCCCGCCTCACTGGAGGAGGCGCTCGACGCCCTGGAGGCGGACGAGGTGCTCATGGAAGCGCTCGGCCCGCTACGGCGTAGCGCGTACCTGGCCGTGAAGCGGTCCGAGGCCGCCGCGTTCGCGGCCAAGGACGCCTCCTATGAGCTCTTCCACCACATGCGGGTGTTCTAGCCGACCGTCCGCAGGTTCTAGCGGACCGGGTGGCCGGCCATCCGCAGCGTGTCCTTGACCTCGGAGATCTTCAGCGTCCCGAAGTGGAACACGCTGGCCGCCAGCACCGCGTCGGCGCCGGCCGCGACCGCCGGAGGGAAGTCCGCCAGCCGCCCGGCGCCACCGCTGGCGATCACCGGCACCCGGACCGCGGCCCTGACCGCGTGCAGCAGCTCGAGGTCGTAACCGTCGAGCGTGCCGTCGCCGTCCATCGAGTTGAGCAGGATCTCGCCGACGCCGAGCTCCTCACCGCGCGCGGCCCACTCGACCGCGTCCATGCCGGTGCCGCGGCGCCCGCCGTGCGTGGTCACCTCGAAGCCGCTCGCGGTGCCCGGCGCCCGCCGCGCGTCGACCGACAGCACCACGCACTGCGCGCCGAAGCGCCGCGACGCCTCGGTGAGCAGCTCGGGCCGGGCGATGGCGGCGGTGTTGAGCGACACCTTGTCGGCTCCCGCGCGCAGCAGCCGGTTGACGTCGTCGACCGAGCGGATGCCGCCGCCCACGGTGAGCGGGATGAACACCTGCTCGGCGGTCCTGCGCACCACGTCGAGCATGGTCTCGCGCTCGCCCGACGAGGCGGTGATGTCGAGGAAGGTCAGCTCGTCGGCCCCCTCGGCGTCGTAGCGCCTGGCCAGCTCGACCGGGTCGCCCGCGTCGCGCAGGTTCGCGAAGTTGACACCCTTGACCACGCGCCCGGCGTCCACGTCCAGGCACGGGATCACCCGTACGGCTACCGTCATGCCCGAAGCGCCTCGATCTCGATCTCGACCAGCATGTTGGGATCCACCAGCCCGGCGACGCGGACGCCGGTGCAGGCGGGGCGTACCCGCCCGAACACCTCGCCGATCGCCCGCCCGACCTGGTCGAAGTGGCCGTGCTCGACCACGTAGTAGCGGACCATGACGACGTCCTCCCTGCTCAGGCCGCCCATCGCGACCGCTTCGAGGGCGATGTCCATGGCCGTCCTGCTCTGCAGGTAGGCGTCACCGTGGTGACGTACCTCGCCGTCGACGGTGGCGGTGCATCCGGACACGATCACCCGGTCACCGACGACCACCGCCCTCGCGTAGCCGTATCTCTCTTCCCAGATGCCTCCGGAGAACACCCTTGGTCCGGTGCTCTCCATGCTCATGCTGCTGCCCATCACGCCCCCTCCCGAGGAACTAAGCGCGAACCGCGATCAACGCGCTCTCCAGCGTGAAAGCTTGAGCGTAAAGGGCCTTGCCCACGATGGCACCCTCCACGCCGTCGGGCACCAGCGCGGCCAGCGCGACCAGGTCGTCGAGAGAGGAGACGCCGCCGCTGGCCACCACCGGCTTGTCGGTGCGCTTGCAGACCTCGCGAAGCAGGTCCAGGTTGGGCCCGCGCAGGGTGCCGTCCTTGGTGACGTCGGTGACCACGTAGCGGGGGCAGCCGTCGGCCTCCAGGCGTTCGAGCACCTCCCACAGGTCCCCGGCCTCCTGGGTCCAGCCGCGGGCGGCCAGAGTCGTGCCGCGGACGTCCAGCCCCACGGCGATCTTGTCGCCGTGCTCGGCGATGACCCGGCGGCACCATTCGGGGTTCTCCAGCGCGGCCGTGCCGATGTTGACCCG
The DNA here is from genome assembly GCF_020215705.1 of Nonomuraea aurantiaca. Taxonomy (GTDB): domain Bacteria; phylum Actinomycetota; class Actinomycetes; order Streptosporangiales; family Streptosporangiaceae; genus Nonomuraea; species Nonomuraea aurantiaca. The sequence goes on from NZ_JAIWNB010000005.1 coordinate 335,740, forward strand.
GCGGCAGCCGGTGGCCAGCGCCGCGGCCAGCGAGGCGTCGTCACGGATGCCGCCCGACAGCTCCACGTTCACGTCGAGCCGGCCGATCAGGTCGGTGAGCAGCTCCCGGTTGGAGCCCCGGCCGAAGGCGGCGTCGAGGTCGACCAGGTGGATCCACTCCGCGCCCGCCTCCTGCCAGGCCAGCGCCGCGGCGAGCGGCTCGCCGTAGCCAGTCTCGGTCCCGGCCGCACCCTGGACGAGGCGTACGGCCTGGCCGTCCGCGACGTCCACGGCGGGGAGCAATACGAGCGACATCAGGTCCTCCGGTCGAAAGCGAGAGTCATGACAACGGGTGCCAGCAGCAGGGAAAACACGAACACGGCCAGGCTGAGGAGCGGCGCGCCCCACACGAGCCACGCCACCACCTGGACCAGCACGAAGAGCAATCCCACCACGGCGTTCTGGCCGCGGCGGCGGCGGGCGAGCAGACCGCCCTGCCGGGCGATCCGGACCGGGCGCGGGACCAGCCGGCCGAGTAAGGCGCGGCGGCGCGCGGCCCGCGCCTGCCGTGCCTCGTTGAGCCGGATCGCGCGCGCCCGCTCCGCCTCACGCTCGGCCCGGCGGCGCGCCCGCTCCTTACTCAAGGGTGCCGAGCCAGTTGGACAGCAGCGCGGCGCCGGCGTCGCCGGATTTCTCCGGATGGAACTGGGTGGCCATCAGCGGGCCGTTCTCCACGGCCGCCACGAACGGCACGCCGTGCTCGGCCCAGGTGACCAGCGGCTCGGCGAAGCCGTCGCCCGGGTGCAGCTCCCACTCGCGCACGCCGTAGGAGTGCACGAAGTAGAAGCGCGTCGCCTCGTCGATCCCGGCGAACAGCGCGCTGCCCGCGGGCGCCTTGACGGTGTTCCAGCCCATGTGCGGCAGGACGGGCGCGTCGAGCCGCTCGACCGTGCCCGGCCACTCGCCGCAGCCCTCGGTCTCGACCCCGTGCTCCACTCCCCTGGCGAACAGGATCTGCATGCCGACGCAGATGCCGAGCACCGGGCGGCCACCGGCCAGCCGCCGGCCGATGATCCGCTCGCCGTACACACTCTTGAGGCCCGCCATGCACGCCTCGAACGCCCCGACGCCCGGCACGACCAGGCCGTCGCACTCGAGCGCGGCGTCGAAGTCGGAGGTGACGGTCACGTTCGCGCCCACCCGGGCCAGGGCCCGCTCGGCCGAACGCAGGTTGCCCGACCCGTAGTCGAGCACGACGATGTTCTTCACCACCACATCACCCCCGCGGTGATCGCCAGCGCGGCGCCGAGCGCGCAGGCGGCGGCGCCGAACTTGAGCCCCTGCCTGCCCAGCGAGAACACGCCGCCGATGAGGAACAGCCCGATGAACACCATGACGATGGCGATCGTGTTGCCGGTCACAGGACGCCCTTGGTGCTCGGCACGCCCGTGGCGCGCGGGTCGAACTCCGACGCCTCGCGCAGCGCCCTGGCCAGCGCCTTGAACTGGGCCTCGACGATGTGATGCGCGTTGCGGCCGTAGGGCACGCGTACGTGCAGGCAGATCGCCGCCTGGGCGACGAACGACTCCAGGACGTGGCGCGTCATCGTCGTGTCGTAGTCGGGCCCGATCATCGGCGCCATGCCCTCGGGCTCGGCGTGCACCAGGTAGGGTCGGCCCGACAGGTCGACGGTCACCTGGGCGAGCGACTCGTCCAGCGGGCACGACGCATTACCGAACCGCCTGATGCCCGATTTGTCGCCCAGGGCCTCGCGGAACGCGGCGCCCAGCGCGAGCGCCGTGTCCTCGATCGTGTGGTGCGAGTCGATGTGCAGGTCGCCCTCGGTCTTGACCGTCAGGTCGAACAGCCCGTGCTTGCCGAGCTGCGCCAGCATGTGGTCGAAGAAGCCGACCCCGGTCGAGACGTCGACCCGGCCCGTGCCGTCGAGACCCACCTCGACCAGGACCGAGGTCTCCTTCGTCGCACGCTCGACGCGACCGACCCGGCCCACCGGCCCACCTTCGTCGGGGCTGTGAGCCGCAGCAGCGCCGTTTCCGTTGGTTGGCTCGCTCACAGCAGGACTCCCTCCAGGGCGGCGCGGAACGCCGCCATCTCCTCATCGGTGCCGATCGACACCCGCAGCCATTCTGGCGGCCCCACCTCGCGGATGAGCACACCACTCGCCAGCAGCGCCTCCCACACCTTCCGCCGGTCGGCGAAGCGCCCGAACAGCACGAAGTTGGCGTCGGAATCGGCGACGGTCAACCCCTTATCACGCAGCCAGGCCACGATGTCGTCGCGTTCCTGCCTGAGCGCGTCGACCGTGGCGAGCAGCTCGGCCCGGTGCCGCAGCGCCACGCGGGCCGCCGTCTGGGTGAGCGTCGACAGGTGGTAGGGCAGCCGCACCAGCAGCAGCGCGTCGATCACGGCCGGGTGCGCGGCCAGATAGCCCAGACGGGTGCCCGCCATGGCGAACGCCTTGGACATGGTCCGCGTGACGATCAGCCTCGGGTGCTCCGGCAGCAGGGTGAGCGCCGAGGGCGTGCCCTGCCGGGCGAACTCGGCGTAGGCCTCGTCGACCACGACCATGCCCTTGGCCGCGCCGAGCACCCGGCTGATCGTCTCCATCGGCAGCGCGGTGCCGGTCGGGTTGTTGGGCGAGGTCAGGAACACGATGTCGGGCCGGTGCTCCTCGACCGCGGCGACCGCCTTGTCCGGATCGAGCGAGAAGTCGGGCTCGCGGGCCCCCGAGATCCACTCCGTGCTGGTGCCGGTGGTGATGATCGGGTGCATCGAGTAGGACGGCTCGAAGCCCAGCGCGGTGCGCCCGTAGGAGCCGAACGCCTGAAGGATCTGCTGGAGGATCTCGTTGGAGCCGTTGGCCGCCCAGACCTGGTCCTTGGTCAGTCCGTGACCCAGGTAGCCGGCCAGGTCGGCGCGGAGCGCCTCGGCGTCCCGGTCGGGGTAGCGGTTGAGCTCGGCCGCGCTCGCGCGCACCTCCTCCGCCAGGTCGGCGACCAGGGCCGGGGAGGGCGGGTAGGGGTTCTCGTTGGTGTTGAGCCTGACGGGCACGTCGATCTGCGGAGCGCCGTAGGGGGTGCGGCCCCGGAGGTCGTCGCGGATCGGCAGGTCGGCGAGCGTCACGTCAGGATTCACGCGGGGATTCACTGAGCCTCGTTTCGCGATGGGACCTGCCAGTCGAAGCGGGCGCGGATGGCGGCGCCGTGCGCCGGAAGGTCCTCGGCGTCGGCGAGCACCGTCACGTGCCCGGCCGCCTCGGCCAGCGCCTCGCGCGTGTAGTCGACGACGTGGATGCCGCGCAGGAACGACTGCACCGACAGGCCGCTGGAGTGGCAGGCGCAGCCGCCCGTGGGCAGCACGTGGTTGGAGCCGGCCAGGTAGTCGCCGAGCGACACCGGAGCGTAGGGCCCCACGAAGATCGCGCCCGCGTTGCGGACCCGCGCTGCGACGGCCGCCGCGTCGGCGGTCTGGATCTCCAGGTGCTCGGCGGCGTAGGCGTCGACGACCTTGAGTCCGTCGTCGATGCTGTCGACCAGCACGATGCCGGACTGCCGGCCGCCGAGCGCCTCGGTGATGCGCTGGGCGTGCTTGGTGACGCCGACCTGGGCCGGCAGCTCCTTCTCCACGGCCTCGGCCAGCCGGAGGCTGTCGGTGACCAGCACGGCCGCCGCGATCACGTCGTGCTCGGCCTGGCTGATCAGGTCGGACGCCACGTGCACCGGGTCGGCCGTCTCATCGGCCAGGATCGCGATCTCCGTCGGCCCCGCCTCGGAGTCGATGCCGATGCGGCCCTTGAGCAGGCGCTTGGCGGCGGCCACCCAGATGTTGCCGGGCCCGGTCACCATGCCGACGGCCGGGCACTCCTCGGTGCCGTAGGCGAACATCGCCACCGCCTGGGCGCCGCCCACGGAGTAGACCTCGTCCACGCCCAGCAGCGCGCAGGCCGCCAGGATCGTGGGGTGCGGCAGCCCGCCGTTGTCCGCCTGGGGCGGGCTCGCCACGGCGAGCGACTCCACGCCCGCCTCCTGGGCCGGGACCACGTTCATGACCACGCTCGACGGGTAGACGGCGCGCCCGCCGGGGACATAGAGGCCCACGCGGTCGACCGGCACCCACCGCTCGGTCACGGTGCCGCCCGGCACGACGCGGGTCGTGACGTCGGCGCGGCGCTGGTCGCGGTGGACCAGCCTGGTGCGCCGGATCGCCTCCTCCAGCGCGGCCACGACCTCCGGCCGCAGCTCCCGCAGCGCCGCCTGGATCGCCTCCCGCGGCACCCGGGCCTGCTGGACCTCGACACCGTCGAACCTGGCGGTCAGCTCCCGTACGGCTGCCGCCCCCCGATGGCGGACCGCGTCGCAGATGGGCCGCACCTTCTCCAGGGCGGCCTCGACGTCGAGCTCGGCGCGGGGCAGCACGTCGCGCAGGTTCGCCGGGAGGGAACCGCGCATGTCAATACGGGAAATCACCCACCCAGTTTACGGAGTCCCCTCCCTGAATCCGGTTCTGTCCAGTATCCGGGACGGGGGCGCGTCGCCCCGAAGGCCCCGCTCGGGGACTTTCCGGGCGGCACGCCTTGTCCGGTTTTATACGCATTTGTCCTTTTATATACGAATCTCGTACGCTGGCGGCATGGCAAAGTGGCGCGGACCGGACGGCATCGTCGTCGAGGCGATCGTGCTCGGCAACCGGCCGCTGCTGCGCGTTTCCCGGCAGGTCAACGGCCGGGCCTACTTCCGCGGCTACTGCTCCCGCGTCGAGGAGCTCGGCGGGCACGGCGTCGACCTGGCCGAACTGGTCGAAGAGCCACGCGACGGAGGCCGTCGCCCGGCTTGACCATCTGCAGACCCCCGCCCCTTGTGCCGATCTTGCCCCAGGGGTATGCCAGGGGTCATGGCGCAGCTGCCGGTCTACGCGCCGATGCTGGCTCAGCTCGGCTCCCTGCCGTCGGTACGCGGGGACGAGTGGGCTGTCGAGATGAAGTGGGACGGCGTGCGCGCCCTCGTCTACCTGGAGGACGGCGGCGTCCGGCTGCTGTCGCGCAACGGCAAGGACGTCACCGCGGCCTACCCCGAACTGCAGCTGATGGCGGGCGCCACCGGCCGGCGGCCGGCGGTCGTCGACGGGGAGATCGTGGCCTTCGACGACGCCGGACGGCCCAGCTTCGGCGCGTTGCAACCCCGCATGCACCAGCGCCACCCGGCCAAGGTCGCCGAGCTGGCCAGGACCGTACCGGTGACGCTCATGGCGTTCGACCTGCTGCACCTCGGCTCCGACAGCACCATCGGCCGGCCCTACACCGAACGCCGTGAGCTCCTGGAGCGGGTCCTGACGCCCGGCTTCCGCTGGCAGGTGCCGGTGTGGTTCCACGACCACGCGGAGGGCGCGCTCGACTCCTCTCGCCGGCTCGGCCTGGAGGGCGTGGTGTGCAAACGCCTGTCGTCGCCGTACCGGCCGGGCCGGCGCAGCTCCGAATGGACGAAGGTCAAGAACCTCACGGCCGTCGAGGTGATCGTCGGCGGCTGGAAGGCCGGCGCGGGCCGGCGCGCGGGCACGATCGGCTCCCTGCTGCTCGGCGCGCACGACCGCGACGGGAGGCTGCTGTTCGTCGGCCACGTGGGCACCGGCTTCACCCAGGCGATGCTGGACGACCTGCACGAGCGCCTCACCCCGCTGGAGCGGCCTGAGTCGCCCTTCGCGGTACCGGTGCCCCGCGAGCACGCCCGCGACGCGCACTGGGTCGAGCCGCGCCTGGTGGGCGAGGTCCAGTACGCCGAGGTGACCGGCGACGGCCGCCTGCGCCACCCCTCCTGGCGCGGCCTGCGCCCCGATCGCGAGCCGGACGACGTACGCCTGGACACCGGCGACTGGGCCGCCGGCTGAGCCCCTCGATCGCTACGCGCCGGGAGCGGGCAGCGGCTCCCGTACGGCCGGAGCGGGGTCCTTGAGCGTACGGGCCAGCAGCCAGGCCAGGGCCGGGAAAGCGATCAGGCCGGCGAGCGCGACCCGGAGCGAGGTGGCCTCCGCCACCGCCCCGACGAGCGGGCTGGTCAGGCCACCGGCGCTCACCGCCAGGCCGAGTGTGACGCCGCTGGCGGTGCCCAGCCGGTTGGGCAGGAAGTCCTGGCCCAGCGTCACATGCAGCGAGAACGGGGCGTACAGGGTGATCGAGGAGGCCGCGATGAACACGTACGCGGAAGGACCCGGCGCCAGCACCACCCCGGCGATGGCCGGGACGGCGGCCGCGTACGCCAGGCACATGGTGCGCACCCGCCCCCAGCGGCCCGCCATCCGGCCGCCGAGGAGCGTCCCCACCGCACCCCCGGCGAACAGCACGAACAACGCCACCGCCCCCGCCGCGCCACCGCCCATGTAGAGGGCGACGAACGCGCTCAACCCCACGTACGCGATCGACCGGAAGACGATCACCAGCGTGAGCCGGACGAACGACGGCCAGTCGTCACGCCCGGCCGAACGCGCGCTCGCCCGAGCCCGCTCACCGTGACGGGACAGCGAGCGGATCACGGTGAGCGTGAGCAGCGCGCCCACCACGGCGGGGACGACCAGCAACGGCGAGGCGCCCAGCCCCCACAGCGACAGCAATGGCGTGACCACGATCGGCGCGGTGGCGAAGCCGAGCGTGCCGCCCAGCGAGAACCAGCTCATCCGCACGTGACTGCCCTCGCTGGCGATCCTGGCCAGGCGGGCCGACTCCGGATGGTAGGCCGCCACGCCCAGGCCCGACAGCGCCACCGCCAGCCAGGTGAGGACGTACACGTCGGTGACACCGCTGAGCGCCACCCCGAGCCCGGCCGTGAGCATGCTGACCGGGATCAGCCCCGGCATCCGCCGGCGGTCCGTGAGCGCGCCGAAGACCGGCTGCACGATCGAGGACAACAGCGTCGCGGCGAGCACGATGCCCGACGCGGCGACGTACCCGTAACCGCGCTGCGCCACCAGGAAGGGCACCAGCGCCGGAACCGCCCCTTGGTACACATCCACACCGGCATGGCCGGCGGCCAGCATCATGATCTTGTTCGCCTTCACCTTCCGATCGTCGCTCCGGGATGACCTGGCCCGCTTCCGATAAAATGCCAACTCATGATGGAAATCCGCCATCTTTCGGAGGCGCCCACCGGGATCCGGCCGCTCGCGCCCGGCACCGGGATCGACGCGCATCGCCACGACACCCACCAGATCACCTACGCCTGCCGGGGCGTCCTGTCGGTGACGACGAGCGCGGGCACCTGGGTGGCCCCGGCCAACCGGGCCATCTGGGTGCCGGCCGGAACCGTCCACGAGCATCGGGCGCACGGCGACACCGACCTGCGGCTCGTCGGTCTGCCCGTCGCCGACAACCCCCTGCGCCTCGACCGGCCCGCCGTGCTGGCCGTCGGCCCGCTGCTGCGCGAGCTGATCATCGCCTACACCGCCGCCGCTGTGGGACCGGACCCCGACGACGGCGGCGCCGAGCGGCAGCGACTGCGGGCCGTCCTGCTGGACCAGCTCCGCCGCTCCCCCGAGCAGCCCTTCCACCTGCCCACGGCCCGGGATCCCCGGCTGGCCGCCGTCTGCGCGCTCCTGCACGACGACCCGGCCGACCCCCGCACGCTCGCCCAGTTCGGGCGGCAGGCAGGCACCAGCGACCGCACGCTGGCCCGGCTCTGCCGGAGCGAGCTGGGGATGACCTTCCCGCAATGGCGTACGCAGCTGCGCCTGCACCACGCGTTGCTGCTGCTGGCCGACGGGCTCGCGGTCACCACGGTGGCGCACCGCTGCGGCTGGGCCACCGCCAGCGCCTTCATCGTCGCGTTCCGGCGGGCTCTCGGGTACACCCCGGGCCGCGCCTTTACAATGTAGATTCGCTACACTGACATCCTGTGAGCAGAGCGAAAGCCCAAGGGGGCACTCCGGCCACGGTGGCGCTGACGAAGGCCAAGGCGGAGTTCACCCTTCATCCGTACGAGCACGATGCCCACGCGCAGGCCTATGGCGAGGAGGCGGCCGACGCGCTCGGCGTGCCGCACGAGCGGATCTTCAAGACGCTGGTGGCCGAGGTGGAGGGCGCGCTCGCGGTGGCGGTCGTGCCGGTCTCCGGCAAGCTCGACCTCAAGGCGCTGGCGGCGGCGCTCGGAGGCAAGAAGGCCGCCATGGCCGACGCGGCGAAGGTCGAGCGCGTCACGGGCTACGTGGTCGGCGGCATCAGCCCGCTCGGCCAGCGCAAGAGGCTGCCGACCGTGGTCGACGCGTCGGCTCTGGAGTTCGCGACGATCTACTTCTCCGCGGGCAAGCGGGGGCTGCAGATCGAGACCGCCCCCGCCAACCTGATCTCGCTGACCGGCGCCCTTACCGCCGCTATCGGTGGTGCCGGTTGATCCTTTCACGGCGATGACGTGGCTCCAGGAGATCACGGGGACGCCGTGGCCCACCGGGACGCCGCGGTTCCAGGGCATCGTCGGGACGCCGTTCCAGGGCGTCACGGCGATGCCGCGGTTCCCGGACGTCCCGGCGGTTCCATGGCTCCATGAACGTGAAGCGTCTGCGGTGGGCGAACTTCCGGTGCCTGTCCCAGGCGGGCCGCTCGTGCTCGTGGCGGGCCTTCGCCTCCGCCTCCAGCGCCTCCTTCAGGCCCGGGGTGTAGCCGCCGCCGAAGCGGGACATGTCGGGGCCGGGGAAGCCCGACGGGGCGGTGTCGCGCAGGGCCTCCTGCATCGAGTCGACCCAGATCGGGCCCGGTAGCGAGGCGCCCTGCACGGAGCCGTAGTACTCGTCGCCGATCTGGACGTTCTGCAGGGGGAAGCGGTAGGCGCCCCTGATGTCACCGACGCTGACCGCCGCCGCCAGGTCCGGGGTGTACCCGGCGAACCACGCCGAGGTGTAGCCGTTGTTGGTGCCCGTCTTGCCCGCCGCGGGGCGGTCGATGCTCTGGCCGCGCATGGTGCCCTCGGTGAAGACGCCGCGCAGCACCCAGTTGACCGCGTCGGCCACCGGCCGGTCGATGGCCTCCTCGCAGGCGGGCGGCACCCGGGTGCGTTCGCCGGCCCGGCCGGTGATCTCCACGATCGCCAGCGGCCGGCAGTACCTCCCCCTGGCCGCGAACGTCGCGAACGCCGCCGCCACCGTCACCGGGTCCATCTCGTTGGCCCCGAGCGTGAACGTGGGCACCTCGCGCAGCGGCGTCCCGTCGGCGCGGGAGACGCCCAGCGCCTTGGCGGTCGTGACCACGTTGCAGAGGCCGACCTTGCGCTCCAGCATCATGTAGAAGATGTTGACCGACTTCCAGGTGCCGGTCTCCAGGCTGTGCGGGCCGCCGGCGCCCTCGCCGGAGGCGTTGTAGATGGTCGTGCGCGGGTCGTTGACGCGCCGGCCGTGGCAGTCGCGATAGCCCTGATCGGGCGTCAGCTCGCCGGGCGTCTGAAACCCGTCTCCGAACCGCCAGCCCTGCTTCAGCGCCGTGGCCAGGGTGAACACCTTGAACGTGGAGCCGGCCTGGAACCCCATCCCGCCGCCGTGCGCCATGTCGGCCGGCAGGTTGAACGTGGTCCTGGCGCCGTTCTTCTTGTTGCCCGGGTTGCGGCCGAAGCGCTTGCTCGCCGCCATCGCCGTGATCCGCCCGGTGCCCGGCTCGACCATGGCCTCGGCGGCCACCTGGGTGTCGTCGGGGTGCACCCGCCGCCGGATGGCGTGCTCGGCGGCCCGCTGCGCCACCGGGTCGAGGCTCGTACGGATCACCAGACCGCCGGTGCTCATCCTGGCCTGCCGTTTGACCGCGGTGTTGCCGAAGGCGGGGTTGGTCAGGAGCTCCCGCTGAACGTAATAGCAATAGAACGGGTAGTCGCTCTGCGCGCAGCCGCCGGGCTCGGGCCGGAGCTTGAGGTCGAGGCCGGTCTGCTTGGCCGCGGCCGCCTCCTGCGGCGAGATCGCGCCCACCCCGGCCATCCGGTCCAGCACGATGTCGCGCCGCTGCCGCAGCCGGTCCAGGTGCCGCTCACCCAGCGAGGGATCGGTCGAGTACGGTACGCGCACGGCCCCCGCGAGCGTGGCCGCCTGGGTCAGGGTAAGGCGGGCGGCCGTGGTCGAGAAGAACCGCCTGGCCGCCGCCTCGACGCCATGAGCGCCCGCGCCGAAGTACGCGATGTTCAGGTATTTCTCCAGAATCTCGTCCTTGCGGTACTTCTCCTCCATCGCCAGCGCGTACCGCAGCTCGGTGATCTTCCTGGCCAGGTTGGGCGCGCGGGCCCGGTCGCGCTCGGCGTCGCTTCGGGCGCCCTCCACCAGGATGTTCTTGACCAGCTGCTGGGTGAGCGACGAGCCGCCCTGCTTGATCCCGCCCGCCTGCGTGTTGGTGAGCAGTGCCCGGAGCGTGCCCTTGACGTCCAGGCCGCCGTGCTCGTAGAACCGGGCGTCCTCGATGGCCACGATCGCCTTGCGCATCACGGGCGCCACCTGGTCGAGCCGGACCGTCGTCCGGTTGGCCTCGTAGAACTGGGCGAACTGCTTGCCGTTCCGGTCGAGGAGGCGGGTCACCTGGGACAGCGGCTCCTCACGAGGGGCGGGCGGCAGGTCGACGAACGTCGTGGCGACGTTCTTGGCGGACAGGCCCGCCCCGGTCACGACCGGGGCGGCCAGCGCCGCCGCCAGGACCCCGCCGATCGCCCCGGCCACGGCGAGCACGCCGACGGATCTGAGCACAGTCACTCAGATGATCTGCGGCTGGGAAGGCCCCGGCAAACACCGGCCTCGCGCGTCTTTACTGTTGTCTGCGGATATTCAGACCAAGTGACGCGAACTGCTCGAACGGCTGGTGATAGCCGCGCTCGATGTGGTTGACGCCGCGGAGCGTCGAGGTCCCGTCCGCCACCGCGGCGGCCAGCACGGCCGAGAATCCGGCCCGGATGTCGGGCAGCGTCACGTCCGCGCCCTTGAGCTGTGACACGCCCCGCACGACGGCCGAGTGCCTGGCGTTCGTGTCGTGGTAGCGGCAGGCCGGGCCGCCCAGGCACTGGTCGAACACCTCGATCTCGCAGCCCATCTTCTGCAGCGCCGGGACGTACACCAGGCGGTTCTCGAAGACGGTCTCGTGCAGCACCGACATGCCCTGGCTCTGCGTGAACAGCACCATGAGCGGCGTCTGCCAGTCGGTCATGAACCCGGGATGCGTGTCGGTCTGCACGGCCGCCGCGCGCAGCCCCTCGGGCGGCGCGGTGGCGCACAGGTATTCGTCGTTGATGTCGAACCGGGCGCCCATCCTGGCCAGCGTGGTGATCGCGGTGACCAGCCGGTCCTGCGGGCAGCCGTGCACCCGCACCTCGCCGCCGGTGATCAGGCCGGCCGCGAGGTAGGAGAACGCCTCGATGCGGTCGCCCGCGAGCCAGATGGAGGCGCCGTGCAGCCGCTCGACGCCCTCGATGACGATCCTGCGGTCGGGCGAGAGCTCGATCCTGGCGCCCATCCGCTGCAGGAACAGCGCCAGCTCCACGACCTCGGGCTCCATCGCCGCGTTCTTCACCACGGTCTTGCCCTCGGCCAGCACCGCGGACATGAGGATCGTCTCGGTCGCCCCGACACTCGGATAGGGCAGCTCCAGCCGGGTTCCGTTCAGCCGCTTGGCCTTGGCGAAGATCCCGGTGTCGCCCACCTCGACCTCGGCGCCCATCGCGCGCAGCGCCTCGACGTGGAAGTTCACCGGCCGCCGGCCGATCGGGTCGCCGCCGACCAGCGGCACGAACGCCTCCCCCGCCAGGTGCAGCAGCGGGCCCAGCATGAGGATGGGGATGCGGTTCAGGCCGGTGAACGCGTCGGGCACCCGCGGCCTGATCTCCGGGCCCTGCCCGATGCGGATCTCCCCCCGGTCGATCTCCACGTTGATGCCCAGCGCGTCGAGCATCGCCGCCGTGATGCCGACCTCGCCGACCTCGGGGACGTTGTGGATGATGCTCTCCCCGGTGCCCAGCATGGCGGCGACCATGTGCTTGGACACCGCGTTCTTGGACCCGCGTACTTCGACGTCACCCCTGAGGGGGCCGGAGGGTTCGATCAGCCAGACCTTGTCTTCAATCACGAAGCGAGCCTAGCCGGGAGATACGATCGACCTGATTAAGAGGTAAATGTGAGGGGGAGCGGCGTGGCGAGGCATGTTCGCGCATTTGCGGTTACTGTCCTCATCCTCGCCACCCTGGCCGTGCTGGCCGGACTGCTGTGGTCCCACCTGTCTCCCCGCGCGCCGTACCAGGTCACGCCGCAGGGGCCGGTGCTTGCGGACCCGTCCACGCAGGCGCTGATCGCCGCCGACGGATGGTACGCGGTGATCACCGGCGGGCTCGGGCTGGCCTGCGGGGCGCTCGCGTGGTTCCTCGGCCGGCGGCACCAGCTCGCCGTGCTGCTGGGGCTCGGCGCCGGCGGGGTGCTGGCGGCGTTCCTCACGCTCTGGGTGGGTTCGACGTTCACGTTCGGCGTGGTGGTCGTGGAGGCCGCGGCCGAGCCCGGGGTGAAGGTCGTCCCCGGGTCGCTGGCGCTGACCGCCACGGGCGTGATCGTGTCCTGGCCGCTGGTCGCGGTGGGCTTCTTCGGGCTGCTGGAGGGCATGCACGGGTATCGCGAGTCGCCGCTGCGCAAGCCGTACGGGATCGGTTGACGGCGCCTTCTCAAAGGACCGCCGGTCAGAGGGGCGGGCGGCGCAGGCCGTGCTCGGTGGCCCGCTCGAAGGCGCGGGCCACGCGCAGCACGGTGGCGTCGGCGAACGGCCGGCCGACGATCTGCACGCCGACCGGCAGCCCCGACCGCGTGAACCCGGCGGGGACCGACGCGGCGGGCGCGTGCAGGACGCTGATCCAGTACGCGGAGCGCATCCACGCCAGGTAGTCGGGCAGCCGGACCCCGTTGATCTCGCTCACGTAGGGGTGCTCGACGGGGAACGGCGGCACCTGGCTGACCGGGGCGATCAGCACGTCATAGGTGTCGAAGAAGGCCGCCATGCGGTGGTAGAGGCCGCTGCGCAGGCGTTCGGCCCTGGCCAGGTCGGCGCCCGTGAGCTTGCGGCCCTGCTCGACGTTCCAGGCGGTGTTGGCGCCCAGCCCGTCGAGCTCGCCGAAGGCGAGCGTGTAGTACCAGGCCCGGTAGACGCGGAAGGCGTCGTCGGCGTCCGACAGGTCCAGCTCGACCTGCTCGACGCGCGCGCCGAGCTGTTCGAGCACGCCAGGCGCCGTCGCGGTGACCGCCGCCGTCTCGGGGTCCACCGGCAGCCCGCCCAGGTCGGGGCTCCAGGCCACGCGCAGCCCGGCGACGTCGCGCCCGTCGGGGGTGAAGTCCTCGGTGATCGAGTACGGAGACCGAGCGTCGAATCCCGAAATAACCGACATCATCAGGGTCAGGTCGTCGACCGTCCTGGCCATCGGCCCCTGGACGGACAGCGTGTACCAGGCGGCCTGGTCCGACAGGGCGGGCACCCGGCCCGGCGTCGGCCGTAGCCCCACGACGTTGCAGAACGAGGCCGGGTTGCGCAGCGACCCGCCCATGTCGGACCCGTCGGCGAGCGGCACCATCCCGGACGCCAGCGCCGCTGCCGCCCCGCCGCTGCTGCCCCCGGCGGACCTGGACAGGTCGTAGGGGTTGCGGGTGGCCCCGAACACCTCGTTGACCGTGTGGGAGCCGGTGCCGAACTCCGGCGTGTTGGTCTTGCCCACGAGGATCGCCCCGGCCGACCTGAGCCGCTCCACGATCACGTCGTCCTTCTCGGGGATGTGGTCGGCGTAGATCGGCGACCCGTAGGTGGTGCGGATGCCCTTGGTGTCGACGAGGTCCTTGTGCGCCACCGGCACCCCGTGCAGCGGCCCCGTCACCTCACCGGCGTCGGCGGCCTTGGCGGCGTCCAGCGCCTGCTCGGCGACCAGCGTCACGATGGCGTTGACCTGGGGGTTGACCTGCTCGATGCGGTCGAGGTGGGCTTGGAGCAGCTCGACGGCGCTCACCTGGTGAGTCCTGACCAGGTGGGCCATCTCGGTCGCGGTCAGGTAGTGCGGTGCGGTCACGATCCGATTGTCGCTCACGTGCCTAGGCAGGCAGGGCCGAGGAGCTGCTTGAGGTCGCCCATCAGGGCCGTCGACGGCGCCACCCGGAGCCCGTCGCCGACCCGCATGACCGTCGTCCTGGGCCCGTCGCACACCTGCAGATGCACCTCCGACGTGCCGGGATGCGCGGCCAGGATCTCCTTCAGCCGCCCCACCACCGACGGCGTGCAGCGGGTCAGCGGCAGGCTCACCAGCAGCGGCCCGCCCGGCTCCCGCGATAAGTCGGGCACCGTGACCTCCATCGCGATGATCTTGGCCACGTCCTCCCGCTTGTCGAGGCGCCCTTTGACGAAGACGAGCGCGTCCTCGGCCAGGATCGTCGAGCTCAGCTGGTAGGCCGACGGGAAGATCAGCACCTCGATCGCGCCTTCGAGGTCTTCCAGCTGGGTGAGCACCCAGGTCTCGCCCTTCTTGGTGAGCTTGCGCTGCAGGCCGCTCAGGATGCCGCCGACCGTGACGATCTGCCCGTCGGTGCGGCTGTCGTCCTGGAGCTCTGCGATGGAGCAGTCGGCCCCCGAGGCGAGGACGTGCTCCAGACCGAACAGCGGGTGGTCGGAGACGTACAGGCCGAGCATCTCCCGCTCGAACTGGAGCAGGGTGCGCTTGTCCCACTCCCCCACCGGGATCCGTACGTCGAACGTCTGGTCCTCGACGGCGCCGAACAGGGAGTCCTGGCCGATGGCCTCGTGCTTCTTGATGTCGACGATCGCGTCGACGGCCTGCTCGTGCACCAGGATCAGGCCCTTGCGTACGTGGCCGAGCGAGTCGAAGGCCCCCGCCTTGATCAGCGACTCGATCACCCGCTTGTTGCAGACGGGCGCCGGGACCTTGCGCAGGAAGTCGGTGAAGTCGGCGAAGCGGCCCTTCTGCCCGCGCGCGGCGATGATGCCGTCGACGACGTTGCCGCCCACGTTACGGATCGCCGACAGGCCGAAGCGGATGTCGGCGCCGCGCGGGGTGAAGTCGAAGTCGGAGTCGTTGACGTCGGGCGGGAGCACCTTGATGCCCATGCGGCGGCATTCGTGGAGGTAGAGGGCTGACTTGTCCTTGTCGTCCTTGACGCTCGACAGCAGCGCGGCCATGTAGGCGGCCGGGTGGTTGGCCTTGAGGTAGGCGGTCCAGTAGGCGATGAGACCGTAGGCGGCGGAGTGGGCCTTGTTGAAGGCGTAGTCGGAGAAGGGCAGCAGGATGTCCCACAGCCTCCTGATCGCCGCGGCGGAGTAGCCGTTGGCCCGCATGCCGCTCTCGAAGGACGCGAACTGCTCGGCCAGCTCGGACTTCTTCTTCTTGCCCATCGCCCGGCGCAGCAGGTCGGCCTTGCCGAGCGAGAACCCGGCGACCTTCTGCGCGATGGCCATGACCTGCTCCTGATAGATGATCAGGCCGTAGGTCGTGCCGAGGATGTCGGCCAGCGGCTCCTCCAGCTCGGCGTGGATCGGCGTGATCTCCTGCCGGCCGGTCTTGCGCAGCGCGTAGTTGGTGTGCGAGTCGGCGCCCATCGGGCCGGGGCGGTAGAGCGCGATGAGAGCGGAGCAGTCGTCGAAGCCGTCGGGCTTCATCAGCCGCAGCAGCGAGCGCATGCCGCCACCGTCGAGCTGGAAGACGCCCAGCGTGTCGCCCCGGCCGAGCAGCTCGTAGGTCTTGCGGTCGTCGAGCGGCAGCGTCAGCGGGTCGATCCGCTCACCGGAGGTCGCCTCGATCATCTTGAGGCAGTCGTCCATGATCGTGAGGTTGCGCAGGCCAAGGAAGTCCATCTTCAGCAGGCCGAGCGCCTCGCAGGCCGGATAGTCGAACTGCGTGATGATCGCGCCGTCGGACTCGCGGCGCATGACCGGGACGTGGTCGGTGAGCACCTCGGCCGACATGATGACGCCCGCGGCGTGCACGCCGGTCTGCCTGATCAGGCCCTCCAGGCCTTGGCGAGGTCCATCGCCGCCCTGGCATCGACGTCGTCGGCGTAGAGCCGGCGCAGCTCGCCCGCCTCGGCGAAGCGGGGGTGGCCCTCGTCGAAGATGCCCGCCAGCGGGATGTCCTTGCCCATCACCGCGGGCGGGAACGCCTTGGACACCTTGTCGCCGAGCGCGTAGGGGAAGCCGAGGACGCGGCCCGCGTCCTTGACGGCGGCCTTGGCCTTGATGGTGCCGAACGTGACGATCATGGCGACCTTGTCGGCGCCCCACTTCTCCGTCACGTAGCGGATCACCTCGGCCCGCCTGCGCTCGTCGAAGTCGATGTCGACGTCGGGCATGGAGACGCGCTCGGGGTTGAGGAACCGCTCGAAGATCAGGCCGTGCGGCAGCGGGTCGAGGTCGGTGATGCCCATCGCGTAGGCCACCAGCGAGCCCGCCGCCGAGCCTCGGCCAGGACCGACCCGGATGCCCTGCTCCTTGGCCCACATGATGAAGTCGGCGACCACGAGGAAGTAGCTCGGGAAGCCCATCTGCTCGATGACGCCCATCTCGTAGGCGGCCCGACGGCGATGCTCGTCGTCGAAGCCCGCCGGCCAGCGCCGCTCCATGCCCTCCCAGACCGTCTTGCGGAAGAACTCCCGCTCGGTCGTCCCTTCGGGGACCGGATAGGTGGGCATCAGGTTCTTGAACGCGAAGAACCCGGTCGGATCGACCTTCTCGGCCACCAGCAGCGTGTTGCGGCAGCCCTCGGCCCACAGGTCGGAGGAGTCGACCGCGCGCATCTCGGCGGCGCTCTTGAGGTAGTAGCCGCTGCCGTCGAAGCGCAGCCGGTCGGGGTCGGACAGTTGCTTTCCGGTCTGGACGCACAGCAGGGCGTCGTGGGCGGCGGCGTCGGACGCGTAGGTGTAGTGGGAGTCGTTGGTGACCAGCGGCGGAAGGCCGAGGTCGCGGCTGATGCGGCTCAGCCCGTCGCGGACCCGGCGCTCGATGTCGAGGCCGTGGTCCATGATCTCCAGGAAGAAGTTGTCCCTGCCGAAGATCTCCTGAAATTTCGCGGCGGCGGCGCGCGCCTCGTCGTACTGGCCGAGCCGCAGCCTGGTCTGCACCTCGCCCGACGGGCAGCCGGTGGTGGCCATCAGCCCGGCGGCGTGCTCGGCGAGGATCTCGGCGTCCATCCGCGCCCACTTGCGGACGAAACCCTCGGTGTAGGCGCGCGAGGACAGCCGCATCAGGTTGTGCAGTCCGACCTTGTCGCGCGCCCAGATCGTCATGTGGGTGTAGTGGCCACCCGCGGAGACGTCGTCGCGCCTCTGGTGCGGCTCGCCCCACAGCACCGGCTTCTTGGTGTGGCGCGACTCCGGGGCGAAGTATGCCTCGATCCCGATCACCGGCTTGACGCCCGCCGCGGTGACCCGCCGGTAGAAGTCGTAGGCGCCGTGCAGGTTGCCGTGATCGGTGATCGCGATCGCCGGCATCCCCAGCTCGCCGACCCGACCGACCAGCTGCTCGAGGCGCGCGGCCCCGTCGAGCATCGAGTATTCGGTATGGACATGCAGATGCACGAACGAGTCGCTGGACGACATGGAGCGGCGCCTCCCGTCTGAATCGTGGTCTGCGCTCCGACTCTAGTGGCCGCCACCGACAGTCCTGATGTCGTACGGAACGGGCGTCCTCACCCTGAAGGCAGGTCGCGACGATCACGGGTCGATTAGGCTTCCTGGGGGACTTGTCACCGCTTGGGGGAGGCCGCGCTGAACGGGACGAAAGGGAAGATCGTCCAGGTCGCCGCGGCCGCTCTGCTCGGCGCCGCGCTCGCTCTCGCGGGTGCTCCCCTGGGCCTGTACACCTCACTGGCCTGCGCCACCATCGGCGCGGGCTGTCCCACCGGGGGGCCGCCGCCCGGCCGGCTCCCGGTCCTGACCCGCCTGTCGCCGGTGCAGGCCGCGCAGAGCGGCGCGTACGTGGCGCTCGGCGACTCCTACTCCTCCGGCGAGGGCGTGTACGACCGCGCCGCGCGGCCGGTCAACAGCGGCGCCGACCGTTGCCACCGCTCACCGGGCTCCTACGTCCCGCTCGTCGCGGGCGCCCACCGGTTCGGCGGCGGCAGCGCCTTCTGGGCCTGCAGCGGCGCCACCACCCGCCAGCTCTTCTCCGGCCAGTACGGCCAGCAGCCGCAGATCGAGCGAGTGGGCGCGGCCGCCAGCCTGGTGACGCTCAGCATCGGCGGCAACGACGCCGGGTTCACCAGCGTGCTCACCGGCTGCATCGTCAAGCTGCCCTGGTCCTCGGCGTGCGTCGACCAGCAGTCGGAGGTGGCCAAGCGGATCGCGGGGCTGCGGCCCAGCATGACGAAGGTGCTGCGGGAGCTCAGGAGCCGGGCGCCGAACGCGCGCATCATCGTGCTCGGCTATCCCCGGCCGTTCCCCGCCGCGCCGCCGGACGGGGTCGACAACCTGACCGTCGAGGACCAGCGGTGGCTCAACGGCATGACGCGGCAGCTGAACGACGTCGTGGCGCGGGTGGCCGGGGAGTTCGACCGGGAGATCGTGGCGTTCGGGGGGACGGGGAGCGTCGAGTACGTGGACGCCTATGACGCCTTCGCCGGGCACGAGGTGGGGCGGCCCGACCCGTACGTGAACGGGCTGGCGCTGAACCTGGACGAGTTCGTCGTCAACAGCCGCAGCTTCCACCCGACGGGGGCCGGCTACCGGCGGTTCGCCGAACTGATCAACGCACGGATCGCCGCCGGGCCGGGGCGGCCGATGAACAACTTCCACCTCACGACCCCGAGCGCAGGCGACGGCCGCTTCTAGTGCGTCGCCGCAAGGGTTTCCCCGGGCGTTTCGTCACACGACCGCCTCGGCCCCTGTGACGGCCCGACGTGGCAGAAACCCCTAGGGGCGGACCCTCGCCGGGGGCGCGCAAGGAGACGGCCCCACGTGGCCGAGGCTCCTTCAGAGGGGCGCCCCCTCCGGGCGAGCGGACGAACAGGCACCCGGTGAACGTCTGTTGCCTCTAGGTCGTCGTTTCCGGTCGGGGGCTCCGGCCGTTGGCTGATCGTTCCTCGGCCAGGCTCAGGCCTGCCTCGATGACGGCGTTCATGATGGGGACCAGCCGGGCCTCACCCAGCTCGGGGGCGTGTTCGGCCATCCGGGCGACGAGTGCGCGCTCGCGCGCCATGTCGCGGCCCGCGAAGCCGCCCACCGGCTTGAGGGTCTGGACGATCCCGGCGAGCGCGGCGCGGCGCTCCAGCAGCGTGGCCAGCGCCGCGTCCACCCGGTCGATCGCCTGCCTGCACTTGGGCAGCGTGGCGGGCGTCTCGGGACGGAGCAGCGCTCCGACGAGCGTCACCGCCTCCTCTGCCAGCCGCACATCGGCCTCCCCGTGCTCTTCGGTCCGAAGGGCGTCACCCGTACTCCCAACGGGGCGGCGCACGATCAGGCCGTCCGCGCCCGCCGCCACCGCCGCCGCCGACAGCCCGAGGTCCGCGCTCACGTCGGCGAGCACCGGACGCCCGGACGCCGCCCGCGCGGCCCGCAGCAGCCCCAGGTCCAGCCGTCCCGTCTCGCACAGGATCACCCGGTCGTCGCATTCCAGGGCGCAGTAGTCGGCCAGCCCCAGCCACTCCTCCAGGGTCGCCGACGCCCGGCGTTCGACCACCACCGGCAGGCCCAGCCCGGCCACGGCCCGCACCAGGGGGATGTCGCGCGTCCACGCCGCCCCGATGACCACGCCGTCGGCCGCTTCGGCGATCGCCGGCAGGTCGGCCGCCGAGCCCGGCTCGACCAGCGTCACCCCGTCACGCCAGGCCTCCACCCGGTCCCACCCGATCGCCGCGCCGGACCCGCCAGGCCCGGTGGTCCCACCCAGCCCACCAGGACCGGAGGCCCCGCCGAGCCCGCCAGGCCCGGAGGCCCCGGTTGCCCCGCCCGGCCCGCGCAGGCTGATCCGGCGGTCGATCACCACCGCCGGGCCGTCGCCCACCCGCAGGCCGCCCACGGTCACCACGTGCCGTTCCAAGGTCGATGACATCTCGGCTCCCCACATCGGCCGGCTCCCCTGGAACCGGCGGGAAATCAAAAAGGCAGAGACGATGGCGTCTCTGCCTGTTGCCGACTCCGGGTGGTCGCTAGCCGACCGGCCCTCCCGGAGCCGGCTCGGTAAACGCGTAGCGACAAGTCATGTCTGAACTTTACACCGGCCCTCCACCTGCTGGACTCCCCCTCTCACATAGCGGACTAGCCTTCAGGCGAGTCGCCGTTGATCCCTCGCTATGGGAGTATTTCCTGGCCTAGAGGAGGGTACGAGGCCGTTGATGTCGGATCGCAAGCGGGACGGACGCCGCATCGCCGGTCGTTACCAGCTGCAGGAACCCATCGGCAGGGGTGGCATGGGCATCGTCTGGCGAGCCCATGACGAGCTTCTCGACCGCACGGTCGCGGTCAAGGAGGTCAGATACGCCGCCGCCCTGGGTGACGAGGTGCAGCTGCTGAACCGGCGCACGATGCGTGAGGCGAGGGCAGCGGCCAGGTTCGAGCACCCGAACGTGATCGTCGTACACGACGTGATCGAGGAGGACGGCCGGCCCTGGATCGTCATGCAGCTCGTCCAGTCACGCTCCCTGGGAGCAGTGATCAAGCAGGACGGGCCATTGCCGCCCAAGCGGGTGGCCGAGATCGGCCTGGCCGTGCTCGACGCGCTGCATCGCGCGCACGAGTCCGGCGTCCTGCACCGGGATGTCAAGCCGGAGAACGTACTGCTCGCCGATGACGGCCGGGTGGTGCTCACCGACTTCGGCATCGCGACGCTGGAGACGGAGACGCAGCTCACGGTGACGGGGCTGGCGGGCACTCCGGCGTTCATCGCGCCCGAGCGGCTCAAAGGGCTGCCCGCACGGCGCGAGTCGGACCTGTGGTCGCTCGGCGCGACCCTTTACACGGCGGTGGAAGGCCGCTCGCCCCACGAGCGCGGCATGGCGCTCGCGACCATGCACGCCGTACTGACCGACGAACCGGACCCGGCTCCCCACGCCGGGCCGCTCAGCGAGGTGATCAGCGGCCTGCTGACCAAGGAGCCGGTGCAGCGCCTCGGCTACGAGGAGACCGGCGAGTTGCTGCGGGCCGTCATCACGCAGCAACGGTCACGGAAGTCCTCGATGTCCACGCCCGCGCCGACCGCGGTGATCCCGCCTGCCGTGGACGACACCCCGACCGACCCCAACCTGCTGGCGTCGGTGGCCGCCGACCCACCCGAGACGGGTGTGCGGCTCACCCCGGCGACCGGTGCGCCTCCCGAGGAACCTCTCCAGTCCACCCGGAACGCCGTCCGGCACGACGGCCGGCGGTGGGGTCCGATCGTCGGCGTGATCGTCGCGGTCGTGCTCGTGGCGGGCCTGGGCGGCTATCTCGGCCTGCGCTCGGCCAAGGGCAGCCCGGAGGACGTGACCAAGTCCGCGTCCGTCACGTCTCCGGTCAAGGACTCGGCCAAGCCGCCCGCGGGGACCGCCGAGCCGCCGAAGACCACCCCGAGCAGCGCGGCTCCATCGGCCACGCCGTCCGCCACACCGTCAGTCAGCCCGTCCGCCGCGCCGACGCCGACGTCGACACCCACCAAGACGGCCGCCGCGGTGCCCGACGGCTGGAAGATGTACACGAACAAGAAGCTGAAGTTCTCCGTCGCGCTGCCGAAGGGCTGGACGAGGTACCGGCACAACAGCAACCAGATCGCCTTCCATGGCAAGGGTGCGGGCAGCAACGCGTACATCATGTTCGAGATGACGACGAACCCCGGCAAGGACCCCGTGAAGGACTGGAAGAAGCAGGAGCGGACCGCCAAATACGGGTTCGGCGGCTACAAGAAGATCAGCATCAAGGCGGTCGACTACATGGAGGGCGCCGCGGACTGGGACTTCACCTGGAACACCAACACGGGCCCGACCAGGGTGCGCAACCGCGGCTTCATCGCCAACGGCCGCGGCTACGCGATCTACTGGCACAACCTCAAGAGCAGGTGGAAGAAGGACAAGCACTTCTTCGACACGTTCGCCGCGACCTTCACCCCGGCCAAGTAGGCTTCCCTGCGTGGAAAGGCAGGTCAGCAACCGATATAGGCTCATCGAACCGCTTGGCGAGGGCGGGATGGGCGTGGTATGGCGTGCCTACGACGAGCTGCTCGACCGTACGGTGGCGATCAAGGAGGTCCGCTACACAGGCGTCGGTGAGGACAAGCGGGCCGAGCTCAACCGCAGGACCATCAGGGAGGCCAGGGCGGCGGGCCGCCTCGACCACCCGTCGGTGATCGTCATCCACGACGTCGTCGAGGAGGACGGCCGCCCGTGGATCGTCATGCAGCTGATCCGCTCGCGGTCGCTGGCCGACGTGATCCGCGAGCACGGGCCGCTGCCCGTCGCGCAGGCCGCGATGATCGGCGGCAGGGTGCTCGACGCGCTGCGGGCCGCGCACGCGACCGGGGTACTGCACCGCGACGTGAAGCCCGAGAACGTGCTGCTCGCCGACGACGGCCGGGTGGTGCTCACCGACTTCGGCATCGCCTCGCTGGAGGCCGAGGCCGGTCTGACCGCCACAGGGGGCCTGGTGGGCACGCCCGCCTACATGCCGCCCGAACGTCTCAACGGCGAGCCCGCCCGGCCCGAGTCCGACCTGTGGTCGCTGGGCGCGACGCTGTACGCGGCCGTCGAGGGTGCGCCGCCGTTCAAGCGGGACTCGTGGGCGGCGACGGTCGCGGCGGTGCTGCGCGATCTGCCGGGGCAGCCGGTCAGGGCGGGCGTGCTCGGCCCGGTGATCATGGGCCTGCTGCACCGGGACCCGGCCGCGAGGATGTCCGCCGACGAAGCCGCCCACCTGCTGCGGGCCGCCGCCGCCGAGCCCATCATGCACGGATATGTCGGGCATCCCACTCCTCAGCCCGGCGGGTTCGGGCCCGCGAGGACCGTGGCCGTGCGGCCCCGGCGGCGCGGGTGGCTGATGGCCGTGCCCGCGGTCGTGATCGCCGTCGCGGCGCTGGGCACGGGCGGCTGGTACGTCATCACCTCCCAGCGATCCCCTGTCGGCACGTCCACCCCGACCCCTACCTTGAGCCCCGCCCCCACCTCGACCTCCAGCGGGACGACGAGCCCCTCCCCCACCCGCACCCCCGAGCCGTCCGCGACCCCCACCGCGGCGCGCCTGCCCGACGGCTGGCGCCGGCTCGTCAACTCCACCGGGCGCTTCTCGATCGGCCTCCCCGAGGGCTGGCAGGCCAAGAAGAACCCCACCAGGGACAGCATCACCATCACCGGCCCCGGCACACCGGGCCAGATGATCGTCGAGTGGACCGTCCCCGAGAAGCCCCTGGCCGACCCCGAGCGCCGCTGGGCGGAGCTGGAGAAGGAGATCCAGGCCAAGGGGGAGTTCGAACGCTACCGGCGGATCGGCATCCGGGCCACGACCTACCTCGGCCGGCCGGCCGCCGACTGGGAGTTCACCAGGATGCGCGGCAGCCTGCTGATCCACGTGATCAACCGCGGCTTCCGCACCGCCGACGGCCGCCACTTCGCCCTCTACTGGGACACGGCCGACTCATGGTGGGACCAGGACCGGCACTACTTCGACGAGTTCGTCAAGACGTTCAGGCCCCGATGAACGACCCGGTGGACGAGGTGGCGAAGGAGCGGGCGCGCTTCTGGCGCCACCCGGCGCTGCCCCAGCTGGACCTGCTCAAGGCCCGCTACGTCACCCACCGCTTCACCCGGCACGTGCACGACGGCTACGCCATCGGGCTCATCCTCGACGGCGTGGAGGAGTTCGACTACCGCGGCGACCTGCACCGGGCCGGTGCGGGCGAGGTGGTGCTGGTCAACCCGGAGGCGGTGCACACCGGCCAGGCGGGCGTGGCGGGCGGCTGGTCGTACCGGATGCTCTACCCCTCGGTGGAGACGCTCTCGGAGCTCGCGGCCGAGCTCGGCCTGCCGTACGCCACGCCGTTCTTCCCCGAGCAGGTGGTGCGGGACCAGGCGGTCGCGGCGCTGCTCGGCCGGGCGCACCTGGCCGCCGAGCGCGGTGACGCGCTGGCCGCCTCGTCGCTGATGCGCGGCTTCTTCGCCCGCCTGCTGATCCGGCACGCCACGCCGCGCCCGTCCGCCGTCCTGCCCGCCGAGGGCGGACGGGCGGTCGCCGAGGCGCTGGACGTCCTGCACGGGAGCCTGGTGGACCCGCCGTCCCTGGACGATCTCGCGCAGGCCGTCGGGGCGCGGCCGTTCCCGCTGCTGCGCGCGTTCAAGGCCGCGACCGGCCTGCCGCCCCACGCCTATCTGATCTCCATGCGGATCCAGCGGGCCCGCCGGCTCCTGGACTCGGGTGTACGGCCGGCGCAGGTGGCCGCCGAGGTGGGCTTCACCGACCAGGCCCACCTGAACCGGCACTTCAAACGCATCGTGGGCGTGCCACCCGCGGCCTACCAACGGTCAGCAGGAACGTACAAGACTGGCGATTTCCACTTCACCTAGCCTCAAGTTCTATGGGACAGACAACACACCGTTCCGCCGCGATACGGGACGGTCTTGGCGTGGGCCTGGCCGTGGGGCTGTCCGGGCTCGCCTTCGGCGCCGCGGCGATCACCGCGGGCCTCGGCGTGGCGCAGGCGTGCGTGCTGAGCCTGCTGGCGTTCACCGGCGCCTCGCAGTTCGCGCTGGCCGGGGCGGTGGGCGCGGGCGGCGACCTGGTGGCGGCCGCCGCCGGCGCGCTGCTGCTGGGCGGCCGCAACACCCTGTACGGGCTGCGCCTGGCCGACCTGCTCCGGGTACGCGGCCCGCGCCGGCTGCTCGCCGCGCAGGGCGTGATCGACGAGACCACCGCCGTCACGCTCGCCCAGCCCTCACCCGAGGCGGCCCGCACCGCGTTCGTGACCACCTTCACCAGCCTGTACGTCACCTGGAACCTCACCACGCTGGCCGGAGCGCTCGGCACGTCGTTTCTCGGCGATCCGGGCATGCTGGGGCTGGACGCGGTCGGCCCGGCCACCTTCCTGGCCATTCTGTGGCCGCGCCTGGCGGGCAGCGCCCAGCTCAGGTGGCTGGCGGTGGCCGGCGCGGCGGTCGCGCTCTGCGCCACGCCGTTCTTCCCGCCGGGCGTGCCGGTGCTGCTGTCGGCGGTCGTCGTGCTGGCGGTGCTGGTCCGATGACACTGTGGTGGGCGATCGCGGCCGTGTGCGCCGGATGTTACGTCCTCAAGCTGGCCGGGCTGGCGGCACCGCGCCGGGTGCTCGACCACCCCCGGGTCCGCCGCTTCGCCGAGCTCGTGCCCGTGGCGCTGCTGGCCGCCCTCATCGCGGTGCAGATGTTCACCGAACACGGCGAGCTCCACTTCGACCCCGCCCGCGCGGCGGGACTGGGCGCGGCCGTGGTCGCACTCCTGCTACGCGCCCCATTCTTGGTGATTCTGGCGACAGCAGCCACAGTGACCGCGCTTGTCCGGGTTTTTATCGGGTAGGCGGCGGAGCATGTCCGATTCTGCGCTGCTGGTCGGCGGACGTTACCGACTGATCAGGACCATCGGCCAGGGTGGGATGGGAACCGTCTGGCAGGCCCACGACGAAGTACTCGGCCGAGATGTGGCGGTCAAAGAGATCCATCCCCCTCCTGACCTGACCGACCCCGAGCGAGATGTCTTCTCCGTGCGTACCTTCCGCGAGGCCAGAGCCGCGGGGCGGGTGGCGCATCCCGGCGTCGCCGCCGTCTACGACGTGCTCGAAGAGCACGGCCATCCGTGGATCGTCATGCAGCTCATCCACTCGCGCACCCTCGGCGAGCTGGTGCGCGATGACGGCCCGATGGCACCGGCCGAGGCCGCCGACATCGGGCTGCAGTTACTGGAGGCGCTGCGGGCCGCGCACGCCGCCGGTGTGCTGCACCGCGATGTCAAACCGGACAACGTGCTGCTCACCCCGGACGGCCGGGCGGTGCTCACCGACTTCGGCATCGCCACCACCGAAGGCGAGGCACCCGTCACCAGGACCGGGGTGCTGCTCGGCACGCCCGCGTTCATGGCGCCGGAGCGGGCGTCCGGCGGCGAGGCCCGGATCGCCTCGGACCTGTGGGCGCTGGGCGCGACGCTGTACTACGCCGTCGAGGGACAGTCGCCGTTCCAGCGCCCCCACGCGCTGGCCACGCTGGGCGCGGTGCTGCACTCCGAGCCCGCCCCGATGGCCCGCGCGGGCATGCTGGCCCCGGTCATCCTCGGGCTGCTGCGCAAGGACCCGGCCGAGCGGATGACGCTGGACGAGGCCGAGCACCGGATCCACCGGCTGCTGATCGGCGGCTCTCCGGAGGAGACCGCGCCGGTGTACGTCCCGACGCCGCCCACGGTGCCCAAAGGGGCCCCGATGCCGGAAACGGGGGCGATGGCCGTGCCCGCAGCCATGGCAGGGCCGGGGGCCATGGTCGCGCCCGACGCGGTGGCCGAGCCGGACGCGGTCGCTGAAGCGGCCCCGGCGCGACACGCGAGACGTCGCAGGCCGCCGCTCACCGCCGTCGCGGCCTGCACGCTGGCCCTCGTCGTCCTGACCGCGGGCGCTGCGTGGTGGACGAACCGGCAGTCCCAAGCCCGCCCGCCGGTGACGACGGTCCCGGCCGTGGTGCGTACGACCAATGTCCGCCCGTCGGGCCCGACCCCCTCGGCGACGCCGACGCCCACGCAGACGCGCACCCGGACACAGGAGCCGACCACCGACCAGAACCAGGTACGGCAGAGCACCCCGCCCTCCAGCGACCGGACCGGCAAGCCCACCCCGGCCCCGACCGGCACGCCGACGAAGAGGAAGGAGGAGCCGGCGAAGAAGAAGGAGCCGACCAAGCAGCCGACGAAGAAGCCCTCGGCCACACCCACCAAGAGCAAGACCCCCAAGAAGAGCACCAAGACCTCGGCGAAGGCCAGCGAGGAGCCCGCCGAGCCCGTCGACGTCCCTCCGGCTGACAACGCCGAGTAGGGCGCGGACAGCGCGCGTCACGCAGGAGGTGGGGAGCCGGTCAGGACTCGTCGCGCACGGTTTCGAGGGCCCGCCGCAGGTCATCGGGGTAGTCGGTGGTGAACGTCAGCCACTCGCCCGAGCTCGGGTGCTCGAAGCCGAGCGACACCGCGTGCAGCCACTGCCGGGTGATGCCCAGCCGGGCGGCGAGCGTCGGATCGGCGCCGTACATCAGGTCGCCCACGCACGGGTGGCGCAGCGCGGACATGTGCACCCGGATCTGGTGCGTACGGCCGGTCTCCAGCTTGATGTCCAGCAACGAGGCCGCCCGGAACGCCTCGATGGTGTCGTAATGGGTGACCGACGGCTTGCCCCCGGCGACCACGGCGAACCGGCCGTCGCCCGACGGGTGCCGGTCGATGGGCGCGTCGACCGTACCCCTGAACGGGTCGGGATGTCCCTGGACGAGCGCGTGGTAGCGCTTGTCGACCGTGCGCTCCTTGAAGGCGCGCTTGAGGTGGGAGTAGGCGTGCTCGCTCTTGGCCACGACCATGGCGCCGGTCGTGTTGGCGTCGAGCCGGTGCACGATGCCCTGCCGTTCGGCCGCGCCGCTGGTGGCGATCGTGTGGCCGGCGCCGAGCAGGCCGCCGATCACGGTCGGGCCGGTCCAGCCGACGGTCGGGTGGGCGGCCACCCCGATCGGCTTGTTGACCACGACGATGTCGTCGTCCTCGTACACGATGGACATGCCGGGCACCGGCTCGGCGACCGGCATGGGCGTGCTGACCGGCGGGGGCAGGGTCACGTCGAGCCAGGCGCCCGCGTGCACCCGGTCGGACTTGGCGGGCGCGTGCCCGTCCACGAGCACCTCGCCCGCGACGATCAGCTCGGCGGCGCGGGTGCGGGAGAAGCCGAACAGGCGCGAGATCGCGGCGTCGAGCCGCTCGCCCTCCAGCCCGTCGGGCACCGGGAGGCTACGCTGGTCAGCCACGCTTGCCGCCCTCCCTGGTGCCGTCGATCTGGTAGCCCCGCCAGGCCAGGATCACCGCGAGGATCCCGCCGCAGACGATCGCCGAGTCGGCCACGTTGAACACCGGGAAGTAGTCGATCACCGGGAAGTGTCCGGGCAGCACCTCGATCCAGTCGACCACGTGCCCCTGGAACTGCACGGACCTGCCGATCCCGGACGGGTAGCGGAGCAGCCGGTCGGTCAGGTTGCCCAGTGCCCCGCCGAGCAGCAGCCCCAGCGTGATCGCCCACGGCAGGCTGCGCATCTTGCGGGCCGTGCGGAGGATCGCCACGACCACGCCCGCCGCGATGAACGTGAAGATGATCGTCATTCCGGTGCCGATGCTGAAGGCGGCACCGGAATTGAAGATCACCCGGAACTGCAGTACGTCCTGGATGACCACCAGGGGCGCCTTGCCTTCGAGTGTCCGCAGGACGAGCGTCTTGGTGATCAGATCGGTCGCGTAGATCACGACCGCCAGCACGACGAGGACCGCGAAGAGGCGGCCGCGCCGCCCCCCTACCGGCGCTCCTCCTTCTGCTTGCAGGCCACGCACAGCGTCGCCCTCGGGAACGCCTGCAGACGTTCCTTGCCGATCGGCTTGTGGCACGATTCGCACACTCCATAGGTCCCTGCGTCGATCCGGGCGATCGCACGTTCGTTCTGCGCGACGAGGTCGCGCGCATTCAGGGTAAGGGCGATCTCGCGTTCGCGCTCATACGTCTTGGCACCCGCGTCGGCCTGGTCGTCACCGGCTCCCTGCGTGACGTCACCCGAGGCGATCTCGGACTCATGGCGAAGAATGTCGGCGTTGAGCTCGTCGATCTCGCTCTGCAGCCGGCCGCGGACGTCGGCGAGCTCCTCCTCAGACCACATCGACGGTGTAGCGGTCTGCGTGACTGGCGCCATGGCTACCTCCCCATGCTGGAACAAGGCCGTAAATGGTGCGGGCAGCTTAGGTCCCCCATAACAGAACAGCAAACGACCCGCCGGACGATTTACCTCTCCCGTAATATCCCGCCTCGCACGTTCAACTCCTCCCCAGAGGCGCCCATTCCACAACTTTGTCGGGGTTTACGAGTTCACTACCTGCTGCCCGCCAACCCGGAAGCTTTGCGGCCCACTCTGCGTTATGGTGTGAAGCTGCAAGGCGTTGATGGGGCCCGTCTGTGACGGACATCACCCCGGAGCCGCCGGAAGAACGGCTCTCACGAGCTCACTAGACCCGGCCGCAGACCAAACGAAGAGGGCCTCTCCGAGGTCAAGAAGGGTGGTACCGCGGGGCCGCACGGCTTCGTCCCTTCACGCTCCCTGTCAATCAGTGATCGCGTGGAGGCCCGCCCGAGATGTCTTCCCCTTCTTTCCGCCCTCTTCCCGCGCAGGTCGACCTGCCCGCGCTCGAGCGCGAGGTCCTCGATCGCTGGCGGGATGGGAAGATCTTCGAGCGCTCCGTCGAGCAGAACGACGGCAACCCCTCCTGGACCTTCTACGAGGGCCCGCCCACCGCCAACGGCCTGCCCGGCGTCCACCACGTCGAGGCCCGGGTGTTCAAGGACCTGTTCCCCCGCTACAAGTCGATGCGGGGCTTCAGCGTGCCGCGCAAGGCGGGCTGGGACTGCCACGGCCTGCCGGTCGAGGTCGGCATCGAGCGGGAGCTCGGCCTGACCGGCAAGAAGGACATCGAGGCGTACGGCATCGCGGAGTTCAACGCCAAGTGCCGCGAGTCGGTGCTGCGCCACGTCGACGCCTTCGAGCAGATGACCGAGCGGATGGGTTATTGGATCGACCTGTCCACCGCCTACCGGACCATGGACCCGTCCTATATCGAGTCGGTCTGGTGGTCGCTCAAGGTCGTCTTCGACAAGGGCCTGCTGTTCCGTGACTTCCGCATCACCCCCTACTGCCCGCGCTGCGGCACCGGCCTGTCCGACCACGAGCTGGGCCAGCCCGGCGGCTACGAGACCGTCTCCAGCCCGTCGGTCTACGTGCGCATGCCCGTCACCTCCGGCCCGCTGAGCGAGCTCGGCGCCGCCCTGCTGGTGTGGACGACGACGCCGTGGACGCTGGTCTCCAACACCGCCGTGGCCGTGCACCCCGAGGTCACCTACGTCGCCGCCCGTACGGCGGACGGCGAGGTGCTGGTCGTCGCCGAGCCGCTGCTGTCGGTGCTCGGCGAGGGCGCGACCGAGGTCGCCCGCTTCACCGGCCGCGAGCTGGAGCACACCTCCTACACGAGGCCGTTCGAGCTGGTCGACATCCCCGGCGCCCACTACGTGGTGCTCGGCGACTACGTGACGGTCGAGGACGGCACCGGGCTGGTCCACCAGGCTCCGGCGTTCGGCGCCGACGACCTGGCGGTGACCAAGCGCTACGACATGCCGGTCGTCAACCCGATCGGCCCCGACGGCCGCTTCCTCGACGACGTGCCGATGGTCGGCGGCCAGTTCTTCAAGGACGCCGACGAGGGCCTCACCGCGGACCTGCGGGCCCGCGGCCTGCTGTTCCGCGGCGACCACTTCGAGCACAGCTACCCCCACTGCTGGCGCTGCCACACGGCACTGCTCTACTACGCGCTCCCCTCCTGGTACATCCGGACCACCTCGGTCAAGGACCAGATGCTGGCCGAGAACGCCAAGACCAACTGGTACCCCGACACCATCAAGTGGGGCCGGTTCGGCGAGTGGCTGCGCAACAACGTCGACTGGTCGCTGTCGCGCTCGCGCTACTGGGGGACGCCGCTGCCGCTGTGGGTGTGCTCCGCCGACGAGTCCCACGTGACGTGCGTCGGGTCGATGGAGGAGCTGGGCACGCTGGCCGGCCGCGACGTGTCCGCGCTCGACCCGCACCGCCCGTATGTCGACGACGTCACCTTCCCTTGCCCGACCTGCTCGGCCGAGGCCCGCCGCGTGCCCGACGTCATCGACGCCTGGTACGACTCCGGGTCCATGCCGTTCGCCCAGTGGGGCGCGCGGGGCAAGCCGGAGGGCCTCTACCCGGCGCAGTTCATCTGCGAGGCCACCGACCAGACGCGTGGCTGGTTCTACTCGCTGATGGCCGTGGGCACGCTGGTGTTCGGCCAGTCGTCCTACGAGAACGTGCTCTGCCTCGGGCTCATCCTGGCCGAGGACGGCCGCAAGATGAGCAAGCACCTGGGCAACATCCTGGAGCCCATGCCGCTGATGGACCAGCACGGCGCCGACGCGCTGCGCTGGTTCATGGCCTGCTCCGGCTCACCGTGGGCGGCCCGCCGCGTGGGGCACAACGCCCTCGAGGAGATCGTCCGCAAGGTCCTGCTGACGTACTGGAACACGGCGTCGTTCTTCACCCTCTACGCCAACGCCGAGTCGTGGACACCCGAGCGGCTGGCGCAGGCGACCCCGGCGGCCGAGCGGCCGCTGCTCGACCGCTGGGCGCTGGCCGAACTGCACCGGACGGTGGCCGAGGTCACGGACGCGCTGGACGAGTACGACACCCAGCGGGCCGGGCGCCGGCTGGCCGAGTTCCTGGACGACCTGTCCAACTGGTACGTGCGCCGCTCGCGCCGCCGCTTCTGGCAGGGGTCGGCGGACGCGTTCGCGACGCTGTACGAGTGCCTGGAGACGGTCACGCGGCTGATGGCGCCCATCGCGCCGTTCGTCACCGACTACCTGTGGGACGTGCTGCGCGGCGAGGGCGCGCCCTCCTCCGTACACCTGACCTCGTGGCCCGCCGTACGCGACGACCTGCTCGACCCCACGCTGTCGGAGCGGATGGCGCTGGTACGGCGGCTGGTCGAGCTGGGCCGCTCGGCCCGCGCCTCGTCCGGCGTCAAGACCCGGCAGCCGCTCGGCCGGGCCCTGGTCGGGGCGCACGGCTGGCCCTCGCTCCCGTCCGAACTGCGTGATCTGATCGCCGACGAGCTGAACGTCCAGGCTCTCGAGGACATGTCCGGCTTCAGCGCCGATCTCGTGTCCTACACCGTCAAGCCCAACTTCCGGGCCCTCGGCAAGCGGTTCGGCTCGCAGACCAAGCTGGTGGCGGCGGCCGTCGGCGCGGCGGAGGCCGCCTCCCTGGCGCCCACCCTCCGCTCCGGCGCCTCTGCCACGGTGGACGTACCGGAGCTCGGCGCGGTGTCGCTCGGCCCCGACGACGTGATCGTCACCGAGCAGCCGCGCTCGGGCTGGGCCGTCGAGACCGGCGCCGTCGACACGGGCACCGGCGAGACGGTGGCGCTCGACCTGGAGCTGACGGACGAGCTGCGCCGGGCCGGTCTGCTGCGCGAGGTCATCCGCCTGGTCCAGGAGGCCCGCAAGTCGACGGGCCTGACCATCACGGACCGGATCTCCCTGTGGTGGTCGTCCACCGACCCGGACCTGGCCCAGGCGCTGCGGTCGGGGTGGCAGGCGGTGGCGGAGGAAGTACTCGCCACGACCGTCACGGAGGGGACCGAGGACGGGCTGCCGTCACACTCGGAGACGGACCTGGGGCTGACCTTCCAGCTGCGCCGCGCCTGACGAGCCGCTAAGGGGTGGGACGTGTCATTTGGCCGCGTCCCACCCCCTTTACGCCCTTCGGATCGATCGGCTGTCGGCTCCCCCGAGGCCGAAGCTCGGATCGAGCCCGGTCAGGTCGGCGCTGGCGGTCCACACGCGCGCCGCGAGATCGGGGTCGGCCAGGTGGCCGCGCAGGGGTTCGAGGGTGGGCTCACCGCGGATCCCGAACACCCGGGGCCCCCACAGCTGGCCGCCCCGCACGGACGGGTCGAGGACGGCCCGGACGGCGGGCCAGGCGGCGGCCTCCTTGCTCTGGAGGAGGAGGCCGGCGGGCAGTCCGCGCAGCCGTTCGCCGGTGGTCCTCAGGTGGACCGGCGGGCGTGATGGGGTGAGGGAGTCGAGTGCGCCGCCGGGGTGGGTGAGCACACTCAGCGTCGTGCTGCCGGCGGCGCGCAGGCGACGGTCGAGTTCGAGTCCGAAGAGCATCTGCGCGAGTTTCGATCGCGCGTACGTCCGCTTCGGCCGGTAATCACGCGTGCTCTGGAGATCGTCGAGATCCAGGCTCTCGGACTTGGCCGTAAAGCTGCCGGTGGTGACCACCCGGCTCGCGGACGCGGCCGTCAGCAGCGGTGCCAGCCACCAGGTCAGCGCGAAGTGCCCCAGGTGATTGGTGGCGAACATCAGCTCGTTGCCGTCCTCGGTCTCGCGCCGTGGCGGCTGGTCGAGCAGCACTCCGGCGTTGCAGACGACCGCGTCCAGACTCTCCAGTCCCAGCGCGTCCACGGAGGCTTCGAGCGAGGAGAGATCGGCGAGGTCCAGGCGGATGTGACGGACGCGCGCGCCGGGGACCCGGGCGCGGATCGAAACCTGAGCCGCTTCCGCCTTGGCGGGGTCCCGGCTGCCGAGGATGACGGTGGCACCTGTGCCGGCGAGCTGTTCCGCGACGAAGTATCCGATGCCCGCGTTGCCGCCGGTGACCAGGAAGTTCTTACCCTCGGCGGGCGGCAGGCGGCGCACGTCCCAGGGGGCTGGGTGGTGGAGGGAGGACATGTCCGGCTCCTTGAGATTGTGAGGTCGTCATGTCGGCACCACGAGCACGACCAGACGCATACTGACTAAGAAACTATAATCACTATAGTTTCAGATGCATTCTAGTTTCACGATAGGCTGGGGGCATGGCGACGACGATGGGGCGCCGCGAGCGCAAGAAGGCACAGACCCGCAGGGCGTTGTCGAACGCGGCGTTGCGGCTGTTCTCCGAGCACGGCTACGACGGCGTCACCGTCGCGCAGATCGCCGACGAGGCGGACGTGTCCATCGCCACCCTGTTCGCGCACGTGCCGGACGGCAAGGAAGCGCTGATCTTCGACGACGGCGCCGAACGACACGTGTGGCTGGTCGCCGCGATCCGCGACCGCCCCTCCGGCCAGTCGGTGCTGGAAGCCCTGCGCCGCTGCTTGGCGAGCCGGGGACCCTTCACCGAAGACCTGCCGCCCGACCTTCGGCGCAAACGCGACCTGATCGTGGGCACGCCCGCCCTGCGGGAATACTCCCGCAAGCTCTGGATAGCGGGCGAGGGCGCCCTGGCCGCGGCGATCGCCGCGGAGAGCGGCCGCGACCCCGCCGATATGACCGTCCGCGCTCTCGCCCGCTACGTCCTGGAGATCCCGGAGCTCGCGGGCACGGAAGCAGACCCCTTGGCCGCGATGAACGCCATCTTCGACCTCCTCGAATCCGGCTGGCCCACATCACCCATGGACGCCCGACGGGACCCCACCTGACCACGCCCCACCCGCAGAGCCCCACCCGCGTGTCACCCCGCTGAACCCCACCTGGACCACGCCTTACCGGCCCGCTCGCTCTGGCGCTCGACCCGACCCGCCCCACCGGGCCCGCTCGCTCTGCCGCTTGGCCCGGGCCGTGCGGTCCTCAAGGGAGGCCGGAGCGATTTCCGCAGGCGAAGAGCCCCGGTGGCCAGCCCGTCTCGCCGATGATCTGTATGGCCGCCGGGGCCAGCCTCGACCGGACCTCAGCGGCCCAGCGCACGGGCGACCTCTACGTGGGCCGCTGAGCCAACGTCGAGGCTTACGCCCGGGCTCACCTAGCCGACGGACTCGCGGTCGTTCTGGCAGACCGAGCAGCTGGTCAGGCCCGCCGACTCCGCCTGCGAGATCGTCATGGTCTCCACACCCGTGTCGCCCGCGCCCCGGATGAGGGGGCAGGCGGTGCTGTGGTAGCGGCGGGTGCCGATGATGACCTTCACCGTGGCCGACCGCCCGCTCTTCCCCGCGCCTTCACTGCCGGGCTTGCCATCCTTGGCGGTCGCCTCATTGGCGGGGTCGACGTCTCCCCGGCCAGAGG
This sequence comes from Nonomuraea aurantiaca, assembly GCF_020215705.1. Lineage (GTDB taxonomy): Bacteria > Actinomycetota > Actinomycetes > Streptosporangiales > Streptosporangiaceae > Nonomuraea > Nonomuraea aurantiaca. The sequence continues at coordinate 370,514 of NZ_JAIWNB010000005.1, forward strand.
ACTCCTTGGCGGAAGCGCCACTGTCCGGCTTAGCGGACGAGGCACTGTCCGGCCTAGCGGACGAGGGACTCTCCGGCTTGGTGGACGAGCCACTATCCGGCTTAGCGGACGAGGCGCTACCCGACCTGGCGGACGAGGCACTGTCCGGCTTGGCGGAGGCGGTGCTGTCCGGCTTGGGCGGCGTGGGCCCGGATGCGGGCTCGGGCGCTTTGGCTGCTGCCTTGGCGCTCTCGGCTGCTTTGGAGCTCTCCGCGGGCCTGCTCTCCGCGGGCGTCGTACCGGCAGCGGGTCTCCCGCTGGCCGGGCGCGGCCCGCTCGTGGACCCTGCGCCCTCTGCCTTGGACGTCGGCCCGGAACCGGCTCCTGGCTGCACCGGCATGATCACGGTCCCGCCCACCGGCTCCGACCGCTCTCCCTTGGCCCCGGACGCCTCACCTCCGGATCCAGGCCGCCCCGGCTTGCCGGACGCGGTCGGCCCCGCAGGCAGGGGGCCCTTGGGCTTGGCTGCGGACTCGGCCGACGAGGCGGGACGCTCGGGCGCCACGGCCGGGCGCTCAGGCTGCTCCGACGACGGGCTCCAGCCGCCCTTGCCGGGTGCGGGACGCTGCGGCGCGGGATCTCCCGCCTGTACGGCACGCTGAGGCGCCGTCGCGGGCCCAGAGTCGTCGAGGTCCGGGGCGGCCTCTGCCGCGACAGACGAGGGGCGCTCTCCGGCCCGGCCTGCTCCCGGCTTTCCGGGCGTCTGCGGCCTTCCGGGCGTCTCCGGCTTGTCGGTCACCCCAGGCTGGCGGCTCCCGGGCTTGCCTGTCTCAGTACGGTCGCTTCCGAGCTGGCCGGACGACGTACGGCCGCTTCCGGACGGGCCGGAGGACGACTGACCCGACCCAGGCTTGCCAGACGCTGACTGACCGCTTCCAGGCCGACCAGACGACGACTGACCGCTCCCGGGCCTGCCGGGCGACGACTTACCGCTCCCAGGCTGACCAGACGGCGGCTGCCCGGACGACGGCATCGTGGTGATGTACGGGGCCAGCCTCGGGCCGGCGGAAGGGTCGGATGACGGGGGTTCCGTGCGGTCCTTGGCGGGTCCTGAAGCGGCCGGCTTGGTCGTCGCGCTGGACGACGGGGCGGGCTCCGCCGAGGGGCGGGCGAACCAGCCGGTCGGCTCGGCCGGAGCATCGGCCGGGTCCGGGGCGGGGGTGGAGGCCTTCGAGTCGGGCTTCGGCTTGGCGGGGCCGCCGGACACCGGGGGGCGCAGGTCGCGCGTGGCGCCGGGCGCCTCGGCCCGGAGGTCCGCGGGGACCTTGGGAGTCTGCGGAGGCTCGGGGCCACGCTTGGGAGCCGATGAAGGGCCTGAACCAGGCTTGGGAGCCGATGAAGGCGCGGAACCAGGCTTGACGCCGCCGACCGGCGCGGGGCCCATGGCGGACACGGAGCCGGTAACGGGGCCGGAAGCGGACGCGGCGCCGGGCAAGGGGGTGACGGCGGGTTCAGTGCCGCCGGGCTTGGAGGTGGCAGCGGGCTCGGGGCCGGCGGCAGGCGGCAGCTGCCGTCCGCCGAGCGCTGCATCCGGCAGGCACGCCGTACAGGGCGTGAAGCCCTCCTCGCGCGCCTCCTCGTACGTGAGCTCCTCTTGATCCCGTCCGATCAGCTGGCGGCAACCCGGGACGTGATAGCGCTTGCGTCCGGGGATCACCAGGACGAGCGCGTCCGGGGAGATCCCGCGCACCGCGGGACGGCGTTGCGTCGGCGCGGTGGCCGTCTGCTGGAGCGTCTGTGGACGCGGCGACGGCGGCGCTCCCATCGGGGCCCCCAGGGGACCCGGCTGGGTCTGGCCATGCGGCAGGCCGGCCGGGGCGTGCCCCACCGGCGGGGTGGCCGGCGCAGCGGCCCGCCCACCACCGGGAAACAGCTCGTGACGCCGCAGCAGCGCCCCGATCACCAGGAACAGCGCGGACAGCACGCTGACCACGATGGACCACATGATCAGGAACGGCTTTGCCAGAACGAAGCCCGCGATCAGCAAGACAACCGCCGCGAGCACCAAACCAGCACTGATTAGGATCACAAAGGGCTCTTTCGAGTGACGGGTCCTTGATGACCCGCTACTTTACCGGCGGTCGTTGTGCTGACCGTCACCGCCGGGGAAAGCGCCCTGCGGGGAGTCACCGCCGAACGGGTTGGGACCACCGGGAAGAGGCTGCTGACCACCCTGAGGCACCGCGTGCGACATGGCCGGAGCCGCCGCCGAGGGACCGCCGCCGGTCATGACCGGGAAGCCACCGCTGCCTTCCGCGGAGACGTTCAGCTCGGCGAGCTGGTTCTCCAGGTAGAGCTTGAGGCGGCTGCGGTATTCGCGTTCGAAGCTGCGCAGCTCCTCGACCTTGCGCTCCAGCTCGTCACGGGTCTGGACGAGGGAACCCATGGCCTGGCGGTGACGCTCCTGCGCGTCGCGCTCGAGCGTCTCGGCGCGGGCACGGGCGTCGCCGATGACCTGCTCGGCCTGGCGGCGAGCCTTGGTGAGGATCTCGTCGGCCTCGCGGCGGGCGCGGGTGACCGTCTCGTCCGCCTCGCGGCGGGCGTCGGAGATCGCCTGGTCGGCGGTCTGCTGGGCCAGCGCGAGCACGCGGGCCGCGGTGTCCATGTTGTCCTCGGCCGGAGGCATGTTCATGACGGGGACCGGCTGAGGCTGCTGCTGCGGCTCGGGAACCTTCATCGGCTCCGGCTGCGGCGGCATCATCATCTCGGGCTTCGGCTGCTCCTGCACCGGAGCGGAGGCCATGGGCATGCTCATGCCCCCGGGCACCTTACCGCGCAGGCACTCGGCCAGCTTGGCGCGGAGCTCCTCGTTCTCTTGGATCAGGCGGTCGAGCTCAGCCTCGACTTCGTCGAGGAAGGCGTCGACCTCTTCCTCGTCGTAGCCCGGCCGTAGCCGAGTGGTACTGAACTGCTTGTTCCGCACATCAGCGGGCGTCAGCGGCATCTTTTGGTCTCCTTGGCGCGCTTGGAGTCTGTCCGGAGGGACGGTTAACCCGAATCACTTCAGCGCGGACACGAGTTGGATCACGACCGGTGCCTCTCGGCCCCCGTCACCGCGTGCCCAGCAATCCGGCGATCTGGATCAAGAGCAGGACGACGATGAAGAGGACTGTGAAGCTTAGGTCAAAGGCCACCGTACCCAACCGGAGCGGGGGAATGAAACGGCGGAGGAACTTGAGAGGTGGGTCGGTTGCGGTGTAGGTGGCCTCGGCAAGGACGAGCACGACGCCCGAAGGACGCCACTGACGGGCGAACGCCTGGACCGTCTCAAAGATCATCCTGCCGATGAGCAGCACCAAGTACAGAGACAGGACTACGACCAAGATCTGGCTTACGATCCCCACGGTCTGGCCGCGCCTCCACTTCTGATGTGCCCGCCGAGCCCCGGTGAGGCCTGGTTGGGTGCGATAGACATACAGAGACTCTAACTCTGGTTGAAGAACCCGCGTTCCGCGATTCGAGCCTTGTCCTCGGCGGTCACCTCGACATTGGCTGGGGACAACAGGAACACCTTGTTGGTAACACGTTCAATGCTGCCATGTAGGCCAAAGACCAGACCTGCCGCGAAATCGACCAGGCGTTTTGCGTCGCTGTCAACCATCTCGGTCAGGTTCATGATGACCGGGGTGCCGTCGCGGAAGTGCTCGCCGATCGTCCGGGCCTCGTTGTAGGTCCGGGGGTGGAGGGTGGTGATGCGCGCCAGATCGGTCGTACGGCGCTCCAGGACGGTCGTGGATGGCCTCGGCGCGGGGACCCCGGAGTCTGCCTCGTCGTCGCGTTCCTGGACCGCTACGGCTCGCTCCTCGCCGGTCCGCGGGGGCTCGTCCTCGTAGGCGTACTCGTCGGGGTAGGTCTCATACCTCTCGTAGCGGTCGTCCTCCACGAGACCGAGGTAGACCGCCATCTTGCGCATCGCGCCGGCCATCGCTACGTCGTCCTCCTGCTCATGGTCGCACTCGCTCGGGCCTGTCGCCGGGTCCGAGGCGGTAGCCGTACCCCCTTGGAGCTCACCGCTGATCGACCTCTACTGGTGGTAGCGGGCCTGTAAGACCCACTTGACGGGACATTACCTGACGAAGGGCTTGCGACGACCGAGCAACGCCGTACCGACCCGAACGTGTGTCGCGCCGTGCGCGACGGCCGCGCCGAGGTCATCGCTCATGCCCGCCGACAGCATCGTGGCACGCGGGTGGCGCTCCCGTACGGCGGCGGCCAACTCTCGCAGCCGGGCGAACGCCTTGCCCGGGTCCTCCCCCAGCGGCGCCACGGCCATCACCCCGCCCAGCCACAGGTGCGCGGCCGCGGCGATCAGGTCGGCGATCTCCGGTACGTCGGCGGGCCTGGCGCCGCCCCTGGCCGGGTCGTCGTCGAGCGCCACCTGCACGAGGCAGCCGACCTGGCGCCCCTGCTTCCCGGCCTCCCGGCTGATCACCTCGACCAGCCTGGGCCGGTCGACGGAGTGGATCACGTCGGCGTAGGAGACCACTGAACGGACCTTGTTGGTCTGCAACTGGCCGACGAAGTGCCAGGTCAGGGGGAGCTCCCGGCATTCGCCCGCCTTCCGGGCGGCCTCCTGGTCGCGGTTCTCGCCGACCTCACGGACGCCGAGCTCGCACAGGATGCGTACGTCGGAGGCGGGGTAGGTCTTGGTCACGGCGATCAGGGTCACCTCGCTCCGATCGCGCCCGGCCACCCGGCACGCCTCGGAGATCCGCCCCTCCACCTCAGCCAGCGCCGCCGCGATCTCCTCTCGCCGCGCCGGGTCACCCTCGTCCCGCCGCGTCCGGTCGGTCTCGTCCGTACTCACGCTCACGTCCACCTCTTCGCTCCGCTCGGGTATCTCTATGCCGCAGGGCGCGCCTCCCATGTGGTGCGGCACTGTTTTTCTGGTACGGCAAGCCCGGTGGGCCCCACCCGCCGCACGGGGCCGGGGGCCTCCAGGAAGACGGCCGCTGACCCCGCACGGGGCCGGCCGCCGTGACGAGGCACGTGAGTCCGGTCACCCCGGCTCCGACCTCCCCGGCCACCTGAGTCCGACCATTCCACCTCTACGCGAGTCCGGCCACCGCGGCCCACGCGAGGACGGCACCCTGCTGCGCGCCAAGGCGATCTCGGCCACCTGATTCCGACCAGCCCGGCGCCACGCGACTCCGATCACCCGGAAACGCGACCCCGGCCGGCCCCGCTGCGTGAGTCCGATCACCCGGAAACGCGACCCCGGCCGGCCCGCTACGTGAGTCCGATCACCCCCGCTACCTGGCTCCGACCGCCCGGCCAGGTGAGTCAGATCACCCGGCTGGACGAACCGGCCCCGAACGCGGCTGCGCCGCTCCATTCCCCCGGTGAAGGACCGTCGAGGCCCAGTGAGGAAGGAGCGGCGGAGAGTCGGGCTACTTGAGGAAGTCGGGGACGTCCAGTTCCTCCTCCTGCTCCTCGAAAACCACCGGACGGCGTTTGGCGGGCTCCGACATGCGGGAGGTGATGGGCGTGGGCGGATTGGCGGGCTCGGGCGTGGGCCGCGGGATCGAGACGGGGCCGGAGGGCTCGTCGGCGATCGGCTCGTGGGCCGCCGGCTCGGGCGTGCTCTCCACCGGACGCACCGGCTCGGGCCGATGGTCGGAGCGGAAGTCGGACCGCTGGTCCGGGCGCGGCGGTTCGGGACGGAGATCGGCCCGCGGCTCGGACTGGGACTCAGGGCGAGGCTCGGGCCTGAAGTCGGAGCGCGGCTCGGGGCGAGGCTCCGGCCTGAAGTCGGAGCGCGGCTCGGGACGCAGTTCGGGCCGGGGCTCGGGACGCGGGTCGAAACGCTGCGGCGCGGGCTCGGCCTTCACGCTGGGCGCCGAGACGCTGGGGCGTACCGGCGACGACACGGGCGGAGCCGTGGACGCGGCGGCGGGACGGCTCTGCGGGCGCGGGAGCGGCTTCTCGGCCGGCGGCGGCACGTCGTCGAACCCGGCGGCGATCACGGTGACGCGGACCTCGTCGCCGAGGGCGTCGTCGATGACCGTACCGAAGATGATGTTGGCGTCGAGCGCGGCCGCCATCGACACGAGCTGGGCGGCCTCGTTGATCTCGAACAGGCCGAGGTCGGAGCCGCCGGCGATCGACAGCAGCACGCCGTGGGCGCCGTCGATGCTGGCCTCCAGCAGCGGGCTGGATACCGCCATCTCGGCCGCGGCGACCGAGCGGTCGTCACCGCGCGCGTGGCCGATGCCCATCAGCGCCGAACCGGCGCCGGACATGACCGACTTGACGTCGGCGAAGTCCAGGTTGATCAGGCCAGGCGTGGTGATCAGATCGGTGATGCCCTGCACACCGGACAGCAGCACCTGGTCGGCCGCCTTGAACGCGTCGAGCACGCTCACCTGCCGGTCGGAGATCGACAGCAGCCGGTCATTGGGGATCACGATCAGCGTGTCGACCTCGTCGCGCAGGGTCTCGATGCCGGCCTCGGCCTGCGAGGCCCTGCGGCGGCCCTCGAAGCTGAACGGCCGGGTCACGACACCGATCGTGAGCGCGCCGAGCGATCGGGCGATGTTCGCCACGACGGGCGCGCCGCCGGTGCCGGTGCCGCCTCCCTCGCCCGCGGTCACGAAGACCATGTCGGCCCCCTTGAGGACCTCCTCGATCTCCTCACGGTGGTCTTCGGCCGCCTTGCGCCCCACATCGGGGTTGGCGCCGGCGCCCAGCCCGCGGGTGAGCTCGCGGCCCACGTCGAGTTTGACGTCGGCGTCACTCATCAGCAGCGCCTGGGCGTCGGTGTTTATCGCGATGAACTCGACGCCCTTGAGTCCCTCCTCGATCATCCGGTTGACGGCGTTCACTCCGCCGCCGCCAATGCCGACGACCTTGATGACCGCGAGGTAGTTCTGCGGTGCTGCCACGACGAGGGGCCTTTCCGCTCGTTGACTTGCCATTTCGGTGCGGATCGTCTCCGCGTTCTCTGCTTCGTTAACTCTCAACCTCAAGTTGAGATTCAGATTTATGTCAACCTGAGGATTGATACGGACAGTAGGAGTTACGCTCCGGGCGGGTCAACTAACCGCGCCGCAAGCACGTCCGGCGTGTCGCGGGCTGTCCGTTTCGCTCCGTCGTCCCGCCAGGTCGGAACCCTCCTCTGCCACGCGCCGTGTTACAGGCTCTCACGCCGGGACCCCCATCCCGGACAGACTCGGCCATCGCCAGACGTCATGATCGGCGCGCGCTGACAGGTGCGCCGCCCTTTATGCGACGCATATCCCATACGACGCGCCAACCCCACCCCCGGATCACGCCGGACGACAGCTCCGTCGGCGGCAGGGTGGAGCTCGGGCACTTGACCGTCGACACGCCCCGGCGCCGGACCATCGACACGCCCGACGGTGGACCGTCAACACGCCCGGGCGCCGGACCGTCGCCACGGGGGTGGGTCCGGCGCTTGAGCGTCACCACGTCGGTGGGGTCCGGCTCACTTGAGCGTCACCACGTCGGGAGAGCTCACGTCGTAGACGTCGGCCTTGCGGCGCAGGAGGATCGCCAGGATACGGGCCTTGTCCGCGCCCCGGTCGGCCCCGCCCCAGACGACGCTGCGGCCGTCGGAGAGCTCCAGCGACACGCCCTCGGGCGATGAGGCCCGGACCCCCCGTACCTTGGCCGCGAGGTCGTCGGGCAGTGACTGGATCACCCGCAGCGCGGCCATGGTCGCGGGGTCGCCGGCGGCCGGGCGGTCCACCTTGAGCGTCGGCAGGCCGGGCGGGACCATGTCCTGGATCTCGATGACCACGCCCCCCTTGTCGATCAGCGCCGCCTTGCCCCCGGCCGTGATCGCCGCGATCGGCTCGCGCTCGACCACCTCGATCTTCAGCGTGCCCGGCCAGACCCGGTCGACCTTGGCCGAGGCGAGCTGCCTGATCTGCATCACCCGGGCCTCCACGCCGGCCAGATCGACGGTGGCCAGCGGGTGCAGCTCGGGCACTCCGGCCTGTCGCTCGATGCGCTCAGCAGGCACTGTGACATTTCCCACGATGTCGATCGAACGTACGCCGAGCACGGGCGAGAAGAAGATCAACCAGACGGCGCAACCCACCACTCCGGCGGTCAGCAGCACCAGAAAAGCGTTGCGCGCCTTCATCGCCCTCCCAGGGTCGCCCACCTTGCGCAACCGGCACGCCGTGCGCCACCGAACCTACGGCGCGCAGGAGTCACCGCCCACGCCGCACACGCTGTGCGCCACCGAACCTACGCCGCGCCCGGCCACCACCCACGGCGCCACGCCAGAGCCCCACCGCCAGACCCCCGCCACCCGGCCGCCGGGCATAGCGGACCCCCGAGTCATCCCGCGGAGAGCTGCTCAAGGATCTGCGGTCCGAGCTCCGTCACGTCGCCCGCGCCCATCGTCAGCACGATGTCGCCCCCACGGGCCCGAGCCGCCACCAGGGCCGGCACCGAGGCCCGGTCCGGGGCGTAGACCACCTGCTCGGCCGGCAGCCGCACCCGGCCCGCCACCATGGCCCCCGAGACGCCGGGCTCCGGGTCCTCGCGGGCGCCGTAGACGTCGAGCACGATCGCCTCGTCGGCCAGCCCGAGCGCCGTCCCGAACTCCTCGGCGAAGAACCTGGTGCGCGAGTAGAGGTGCGGCTGGAAGATCGCGATGACCCGCCCGTCGCCCGAGTAGGAGGCCACCACGTCCCGCGCGGCCCTCAGGTCGGCGGCCAGCTCGGTCGGATGGTGGGCGTAGCTGTCGAACACCGCGACCCCGCCCGCCTCTCCCTTAGCCTCGAAGCGCCGCTTGGCCCCGGTGAAGGTCGCCAGCCCGTCTCTGATCTCCTCGAACGGCAGCCCCAGCGCCACGGCCACGGCCACCACGGCGGTGGCGTTGAGCGCGTTGTGCGCCCCGGGGACGGCCAGGCGGACCTCGCCCATGCCCTGGATCGTGAACGTGGTGCCGAATCCGTCGGGCCTGACGTCGCTCACGCGGTAGTCGCCCGTCTCGCCGTACGTGATGACCTTGAGGCCGCGCGCCCGCGCCACCTCGGCCAGCTCCGCCGCGCCAGGGTCGTCGGCGCAGGCGATCAGCAGCGACCCGATGCGGTCGGCGAAGCGGGCGAAGCTGTCGTGCACGGCCCGCGGATCGCCGTAGTTGTCGAGATGGTCGGCCTCGACGTTCGTCACCACGGCGATGTCGGGGGCCAGCATGAGGAAGGACCCGTCGCTCTCGTCGGCCTCGGCGACGAACACCTCCCCCGACCCCTCGTCGGCCCCCAGCCCGGTGGTGACGAGCTGGCCGCCCACGCAGTAGGACGGGTCGGCCCCGCACTTCTGCAGCGCGACGGTCATCATCGAGGCGGTGGTGGTCTTGCCGTGGGTGCCCGCGACGGCGACGCCGTTGCGCCCGGCCATCACGGAGGCGAGCGCGGCGGCCCGCGGGATGACCCGCAGCCCCTGCTTGAGCGCCTCGCCCAGCTCGGGGTTGGAGTCGCGGATCGCGGTGGAGACCACCACGGTGTCGACGTCCCTGATGTGGGAGGCGGCGTGGCCGATGTGCACGATCGCGCCGAGCTCGCGCAGCTCGTTGACCTGATCGGTGCTGCGGGCGTCGCTGCCGGACACCCGCACCCCGCGCTTGAGCAGGATGCGCGCGATCCCGGACATCCCCGCGCCGCCGATGCCGATGAAGTGCACGCGCCCCAGCTCTTCTGCGGCGACGGGATCGACCAGCTTGACGAGACTCATCGGGCTATCTCCAACACTTTCCTGGCCAGAATGATATCGGCGTCCTTCCGTCCCAGTCTGGAGGCGGCCTCCGACAGGGCCACGACCCGCTCGGGACTGTGGAGCACGGGAAGGACGTTGTGGACGATCCAATCAGATGACAGGTCGGCGTCGCCGACCACGAACCCGCCACCGCCCGCCGCGATGCGCTCGGCGTTGATCCGCTGCTCGCCGTTGCCGTGCGGCAGCGGCACGTAGGCGGCGGGCAGCCCGACCGCGGTGAGCTCGGCGCAGGTCAGCGCGCCGCTGCGGCACAGCGCGAAGTCGGCGGCGGCGTACGCGAGATCCATGCGGTCGACGTAGGGCAGCAGGACGTATTGGGGGTCGCCGGGCGGCGGCTCGCGCTCGACGGTGTTCTTGGGGCCGAGCACGTGCAGCACCTGCACGCCCGCCGAGCGCAGGACCGGCGCGGCGGCCAGCGCGGCCTCGTTGAGCGACCTGGCCCCCTGGGAGCCGCCGAACACCAGCAGCGTGGGCCGGTCGGTCTGCAGCCCGAACCAGGAGCGGGCCTTGTCGCCCATCGACAGCCGGTCGAGCGAGACGATCTCGCGGCGCAGCGGGGTGCCGATGTATTCGGCCTTGCCCAGCACGTGGTCGGGGAAGCCGGTGAAGACGTGGTCGGTGAGCCGGGCGCCCAGCCGGTTGGCCAGGCCGGGCCGCGGGTTGGCCTCGTGCACCACGATCGGCAGGCCGCGCCGCTTGGCCGCCAGGTAGGCCGGGGTCGCCACGTAGCCGCCGAAGCCCACCAGCACGTCGGCCTGGACGCGGTCGAGTATCGCCGCCACCGCGTTGACCGCCCCGGCCAGCCGTCCGGGCACGGTCAGCAGCCGGGGCGTGATCGCCCTCGGCAGCGGCACGGCCGGCACCAGCTCGAGCTCGTATCCCCTGGCCGGGACCAGGCGGGTTTCGAGGCCGCGTTCGGTGCCCACGCAGGTTATGCCGATGCGCTGGTCATAATGGCGCAGCGCGTCCGCAAGGGCGAGAGCCGGCTCGATGTGCCCGGCCGTCCCGCCACCGGCGAGGACCACCCTCATCTAGGTCACTCCCTAACGTCTCACTCGGCCTTTGGTCGTTCCCCCCAGGCCAAGCCAGCTTAGGGCCCGTACGGCCGGTCCGGGGCCACGAGCGGCCAGAGCCTCGCGCGCGCCCGGCTCACGTTTCGCGAAGGACAGCAGCATCCCCAGGGCGGCGAGGGTCGGCAGGAGCGCCGACCCCCCGTAGGAGAGCAGCGGCAGCGGGATGCCGGTGATGGGCACCACGCCGAGCACCGCGCCCATGTTGACGACGGCCTGGCCGACGATCCAGGCCACGACGGCGGCGGCGGCCAGCCGTACGAAGGAGTCCTTGACCCGGGCGGCGACCCGCAGGCCCGCGTAGCCGAGCAGCCCGAAGAGCACCACCACGGTCAGGGTCCCCATCAGCCCGAGCTCCTCGCCCAGGATGGCGAAGATGAAGTCGCTCTCGCCGTGGGGCAGCCAGCTCCACTTCGCCCGGCTGCTGCCCAGGCCGAGCCCGAACCAGCTGCCGGAGGCCATGGCCATCTGCCCCTGTACGGCCTGGTATCCGTCGCCCTGGGCGTCGGCCCACGGATTGAGGAACGCGCCGATGCGCGCCATGCGGTACGGCTCCACCTTGATCATGATCAGCGTGGCCAGCACGGCGAGCGACAGGATGCCGCCGAACAGCTTCACCGGCGCGCCCACCACCCACAGCAACGACAGGAAGACCATGAACAGCACCAGCGTGGTGCCCAGGTCCCGGCCGAACATGACCATGACGGCCAGGAGCGCGGTGCCCGGCATGAGCGGGATGAGCAGCTGCCGCCACTCGATGCGGCCCTGCCGCGCCCTGCGGGCCATCAGGTCGGCCCCCCACAGCGCGAGGGCCAGCTTGGCGGGCTCCGAGGGCTGGATGCTGTAGGAGCCGACGTCGATCCACCGCTGCGCGCCCAGCTGGGACGAGCCGATGAACAGCACCATGACCAGGCCGATGAACGACAGCGCCATCAGCGGGTAGCCCGCCCAGCGGAAGAACTTGTGCGGCAGCCGGGAGCAGACCCACATGAGCGTCACGCCCAGACCGGCCGACAGCGACTGCTTGATGAACCAGGTGAACGGGTCGCCGGTCTTCTGCATCGCCTCGATGCTGGAGGCCGACAGCACCATCATCAGCCCGAGCGCGAGCAGCAGCCCGCTGCAGCCGATGATGAGGTAGTAGTTGGCCAGCGGCTTGTCCAGCAGCTCCTTGAGCACGGCGAGCTGGTCGCGGATCCAGCCGGTCGGCCCTTCGACCGCGCTCTGCCGTGGCCGCTCCGGGGCCTGCGGAGAGGTGGTCGTGCTCACGTGGCCGCCTCCAGGCCGCGTACGGCTCGCGCGAAGGCCTCCCCTCGGGCCGGGTAGTTGGCGAACATGTCCAGCGACGCGCCGGCCGGCGACAGCAACACGGTGTCTCCGGGGGAGGCGAGCCTGGCGGCTTCGGTGACGACACGATCCATCGCACCAGTGTCTTGGGCGGAGATGTCCACGACGGGGACATTCGGCGCGTGTCGCGCCAGAGCTTCGGCGATCCGGGCGCGGTCCACGCCGAGCAGCACCGCGCCGCGCAGCCTGGGCGCCGCCCGGCGTACCAGGTCGTCGACGTCGGCGCCCTTGAGCTGGCCGCCCGCGATCCACACGATCGACGGGTACGACGACAGCGCCGCGGCGGCGGCGTGCGGGTTGGTGGCCTTGGAGTCGTCGACGTAGTCGACCTCGCCGACCCGCTCGACGTGCGCCATGCGATGCGGGTCGGGCACGAAGTCGCGCAGGCCCTGGCGTACGGCGTCGGGGGCGACGCCGAGCGTGCGGGCCAGCGCGGCGGCGGCGAGCGCGTTGGCCACGTTGTGCGGCGCGAGGGGGCGCACGTCGGCCAGGGTCGCGAGTTCCTCGGCGGCCTCGGCGGGGTTCGCCACGAACGCCCGGTCCACCAGCAGGTCCTCCACCACGCCGAGCTGGCCGGGCCGGGGCACGCGCAGCGTGAAGCCGACCTTGTCCGGGTAGGGGGCGGCGAGCCGCGACGCCTCGGGGTCGTCGGCGTTGTAGACCACGGTGCCCGCGCGCTCGAAGATGCGGCCCTTGGCCGCGGCGTAGGCCTCCATCGAGCCGTGCCAGTCGAGGTGGTCGGGCGCCACGTTGAGTATCGCGGCGGCGTGCGGGGCGAGCGTGCTCGACCAGTGCAGCTGGAAGCTCGACAGCTCGACGGCCAGGGCGTCGTACGGCTCCCCCACGGCCTCGACCACGGGCAGGCCCACGTTGCCCACCGCCAGCGCCTTGCGCCCGGCGGCCAGCAGGATGGAGGTGAGCATGCGGACCACGGTCGTCTTGCCGTTGGTGCCGGTCAGCGCGAGCCACGGGGCCGCCTGGACGGGACGCAGCCGCCAGGCCAGCTCCACCTCCCCGACCACCTCGACGCCCGCCTCCAGGGCCGCGGCGATCAGCGGGTGGTGCGGCGCCCAGCCGGTGGTGACGAGCCGGGTGACGCCCGCCGGCAGTTCCATCGGGCCGAAGCGCACCTCGACGCCGAGCCCGGCGAGCTCGGCCGCCACGGCGCGCCGGCGTTCGTCCTCGGCGGCCTCGACCACGACGACGGGCTCACCCCGCGCGGCGAGCACCCGCGCCACGGCCGTGCCGGAGACGCCGAGCCCGGCCACGCAGGTGAGGGCCATTACTTGGGCATCCATTCGACGTAGAACAGCCCTAGCCCGAGGGCCGCGCAGAGACCGGCGATGAGCCAGAAGCGGACCACGATCGTGGTCTCGGCCCAGCCCTTGAGCTCGAAGTGGTGCTGCAGCGGCGCCATCCTGAACACCCGTTTACCGGTCATCTTGAAGAAGCCGACCTGGATGATCACCGACATCGTGATGATCACGCACAGCCCGGCCAGGATGATGAGCAGCAGCTGGGTGCGGGTGGCGATGGCCAGACCGGCCAGCACGCCGCCCAGGGCCAGCGAGCCGGTGTCGCCCATGAAGATCTTCGCGGGCGGGGCGTTCCACCACAGGAACCCGATCAGCGCCCCGAGCACGGCCGCGGCCACCACGGCCAGGTCGAGCGGGTCTCGCACCCAATAGCAGTTGGGGCCGAGCTGGTCGATGCAGTTGTTGCGCAGCTGCCAGTTGCCGATCAGCACGTACGCGCCGAGCACCACCCCGGTCGCGCCACTGGCCAGGCCGTCGAGACCGTCGGTGAGGTTCACCGCGTTGGAGAACCCGACGATCATGATGAGGACCCAGATGGTGAAGCCCACGATGCCGAGCGAGGGCCCGAAGTCGCGCAGGAACGACAGCCTGGGCTCAGCGGGAGTGATGCCGTAGACATTGGCCTGCTGGGTCACCAGTACCGCGAAGATCGCCCCGATGACGAGCTGGCCGAGCGCCTTGGCGCCGCTGCGCAGGCCGAGGCTGCGCTGCTTGTAGATCTTGATGAAGTCGTCGAGGAAGCCGACCGCGCCGAGCCCGGTCATCAGGAACAGCACCAGCATCCCCGAGACGGTCGGCGCCGACAGCGTGGCCAGGCGGGAGGCGCCGTAGGCGAGCAGCGAGGCCAGCACGATCACGGTGCCGCCCATGGTGGGCGTGCCCCGCTTGCCGTGGTGCCCGGACGGGCCCTCCTCGCGGATCTCCTGGCCGTAACCGCGCCGGGAGAACAACCTGATGGCCAGGGGCGTCCCGAGCATCGAGAGGATCAGCCCCACCGCACCGGCGATGATGATGTCGGTCACTGCGTGGCCCCCCCGAGCAACAGCTCGGCCGTCCGCTCCAGCCCCATCGCCCTGGGCCCCTTGACCAGCACCGCGTCACCCGGCCGCAGCCACCCGGCCAGCTCGGCCGCCGCGGCGGCGGCGTCGGGCACATGCAGGATGAGCGTCTGCTGCGGCTGCGCCGGCCCTGCCGCCATCGGCGGGCCGCCGATCACCGGGGGAAGCGACGGGCCGCCCGCACCCGGCGGGAACGGCGCGACCGCGGCCTGGGGGAACGGTGGAGCGCCCGCGGCGGGCGAGAACGGCGGTCCTCCCGCGAGCGGCGGGCCCGCGGCGGCGGCCGCCTGAGCGGCCGCGTAGGCGCCCTGAAGCACCGGCTGGGCGTCGGGACCGGCGACGATGAGGCCCGCCAGCCCGGAACCGCCCGCCAGGCGCCCCAGCTCCTCGTTGAGGGCGGCGCTGTCCTCCCCCAGCTCGCGCAGGGCGGCGATCACGGCGAAGCGGCGGCGGCCCTTGCCGAGCACGCCGAACGCCTCGAACGCGGCCCGCATCGAGTCGGGGTTGGCGTTGTAGGCGTCGTTGACGACCGTGACCCCGTCGGGGCGGTCGGTGACCTCCATCCGCCACCGGCTGCGCGGCGTGGCCTCCGACAGCTCCGCGGCGATGGTGGCGACGGGCAGGCCGAGCTCGTAACCGGCCGCGGCGGCGGCCAGGGCGTTCTCCACGGCGTGCGCGCCGTACAGCTTGAGCCGGACCTGCCCGGAGCCCGACGGGGTGCGCAGCGTGAACGAGGCGCGCCCGCGCTCGTCGACGACGACGTCCTCGGCGCGGATCGCGGCGGCCTCGGAGCGGCCGAACAGCGTGACCCTGGCGTCGGTGCGCGAGGCCATCTCGAGGACCAGCGGGTCGTCGGCGTTGAGCACGGCCACGCCGGTGCGCGGCAGCGCCTCGACGAGCTCGCCCTTGGCCTTGGCGATGGCCTCCTTGCCGCCGAACACGCCGATGTGGGCGGTGCCGACGTTGAGCACCACGCCGATCCGCGGCGGCGCGATGCGGGCCAGGGCCTGGATGTGGCCGATGTTGCGGGCGCTGAGCTCCAGCACCAGGTAGCGGGTGTCGGCGTCGGCCCGCAGCACGGTCAGCGGGTGGCCGAGCTCGTTGTTGAACGAGCCGACGGGCGCGATGGTCGGCCCGATGCGCGCGGTCAGCCTGGCCAGGAGGTCCTTGGTGGAGGTCTTGCCGGCCGAGCCGGTCACGCCGATCACGGTGGCCTGGGGCAGCGCGGCGGCGTGGGCCGTGGCCAGGTCGGCCAGCGCGGCGGCGGCGTCGGGGACGATCACCGTGGGGGCCTCGACCGGCCTGGTGGCCAGCACGGCGACGGCGCCGGCCCGGATGGCCTGGGCGGCGTAGTCGTGGCCGTCGACCCGCGCGCCCTTCAGGGCGACGAACAGGGATCCCGGTTCTACGCCCCGTGAGTCGATCACGACGGGACCGCGCACCACGGCGCGAGGGTCGGCCATGCCCGACAGGGCGCCCGAGGTTATCTCGGCGATCCTGGCCAGAGGCAACGGGATCATGCGTGCTTCCTGCTTTCCTTGCGTGCGTCGATCGCTCCGGCGACCACTTCGCGATCGTCGAAGGGGATCACCTCACCTGAAACGTACTGGCCCTGCTCGTGACCCTTGCCTGCCACGACTATCACGTCGCCACGCCCGGCCCGGCCGATCGCCAGGTCGATCGCGGACGCGCGGTCGGGCTCAATGATCACATGAGCGCGGTCGTGCTGCGGAACGCGGAGCGCTCCTTCCATCATCGCGGCCAGAATGTCCAGAGGGTCCTCGGAACGAGGATTGTCGCTCGTGAATATGGCCACATCGGCCAGCCTCGCCGCGGACTCGCCCATGACCGGGCGCTTGCCCGCGTCGCGCTCGCCGCCGCAGCCGAGCACGACGACCAGCCGGCCCGCGGTGACCTCGCGCAGCGAGCGCAGCACCGACTCGACCGCGGCGGGTTTGTGCGAGTAGTCGACGATCGCCTGGAACTCGTCGCCCGCCTCCGTGATGCGCTGCATACGGCCGGGGACGCCGACGAGCGTGCCGACGCCGTGGACGGCGGTCTGCAGCGGCACCCCGGCCTCGACGAGCGTGACGATCGCGCCGAGCGCGTTGGCGACGTTGAACGGGCCGGGCAGCGAGATCTGCGCGTCGGCCTCGACGCCGCCGGGACCGGTCACGCGGAACGTGCTGCCGTCGGCGCCCAGCCGCACGTCGAGCGCCCGCCAGTCGGCCTCGGGCGCGCCCAGGGCGGAGAACGTGGTCATCGGCACCTTCGCCACCGACAGCAGCTCGCGGCCGTAGGGGTCGTCGAGGTTCGTCACGCCCAGGCGGGCCAGCTCGGGCTGGAAGAGCCTGGCCTTGGCGGCGAAGTAGTCGTCGAAGTCCTTGTGGAAGTCGAGGTGGTCCTGCGACAGGTTGGTGAACAGGGCGACGTCGTAGTGGAGGCCGTCGACCCGGCCGAGCGCCAGGGCGTGGCTGGAGACCTCCATAGCCGCCGCGGTGACCCCCGCCTCGCGCATGAGCGCGAACAGGCCGTGCAGCTCGGTGGCCTCGGGGGTGGTCAGCCTGGGCTCGAAGCGCAGGTCGCCGGCGCGGATCTCGACGCCGCCCACCAGCCCGGTGGTGTGGCCCGCGGCCCGCAGGCCGGCTTCGAGCAGGAACGAGGTGGTGGACTTGCCGCTGGTGCCGGTGACGCCGAGCAGCTGGATGTCGTCGGCCGGCCGGCCGTAGACCCAGGAGGCGACCTGCCCGAGCACGGCTCGTACGTCGGGCACGACGAGGACGGGCAGGCCCGTCTCGGCGGCGGCGGCGCGGCCGCCGGGATCGGTGAGGACGGCCACGGCGCCGCGCGCCATGGCCTCGGCGGCGAAATCGGCGCCGTGGGACCGGTTGCCCGGCAAGGCCACGTAAAGATCTCCGCGCCGTACATGGCGGGAGTCGATCGTGACACCGGTGAGCGGGGCGTACGGCGACCGCGACGTGCCGGAATCGGCGTCGAGCATGGTCGCCAGCCCGGTCAGCGGGCGGGGCGGACTGGTCGTTGGACGCATAGACGACGGGGGACGCACGGCCGCAGCGTACCTTCCCTGGTCACTGTCCCGCGCGCGCCCGCACCGTGGGTGCGGCCGAGCCGGTCGGCGGAATCTTCTTGCTCTTGATGGCGAACGTCATCACGTCCTTGAAAACAGGGGCCGCCACCTGGCCCCCGAAGTGGTCCTTCTTGGGATTCTGCAGCACGGACAGCACGACCAGCCGCGGCGCGTCGGCCGGAGCGAATCCGGCGAACGACGCCGTGTAGCCGTCGTAGCGGCCGAGCTGGGCGTCGTAGCGGTTGGCGGTGCCGGTCTTGCCCGCCACCCGGTATCCCGGGATGGCGGCCAGCTCGCCGGTGCCCTCGGCGCTCACCGCGGTCTCCAGCATGGTGATGATCTCCTTGGCGGTCTTGTCGCTGACCACCCTGGTCTGCTTACCGGGAGCGGACGGTACGAACCTGCCCGACTCGTCCGTCGTGCCGGCGATGATCTGCGGCTCGACCTTGACGCCGCCGTTGGCGATGGTCTGGTAGACGCTGGCCATCTGCAGCGCGGTCACGGACACGCCCTGCCCGTAGGCGATCGTGCAGCTCTGGCTGCCCGACCAGTTCTTGTAGTTGGGCAGCAGGCCGGCCTCCGCGTTGGGCACGCCGCCGCCCGGCTGCGCGCCGAAACCGAAGCTCTTCAGCATTTGGTAAAGGCGCTCGCTGCCGACCTTGCGCGCGGCCATGATGGTGGCGACGTTGCTGGACTCGGCCACGGCCTGGCGGTAGGTCATCGGCTCCGGCTTGTGCGGGTGCGCGTCGTGCAGCACCCGGTCCGCGCACCTGATGTTGTCCTTGACCTGGAAGACCGTGTCGGGCGAGACCACGCCGGCCTCCAGGGTGGCGGCGGCGGTGATCACCTTGTTGGTGCTGCCGGGTTCGAAGACGTCGGAGGCGGCCCGGTTGACGTAGAGGGCCGGGGGGGCCTTGCGCCAGTTGTTCAGGTCGAGCTCGGGGGCGTTGGCCATGGCGATGATCTGCGCGTTGCGCACGTCCATGACGATGACCGTGCCGCTGCTCGCCTCGGAGTCGCTCACCTGCTTGGCCACCGCCTGCTGGGCGGCCCACTGGATGTCGCGGTCGATGGTCAGCCGCACGTCGCGGCCGTCGACCGGGACCGTGCGCTGGCTGCTGGTCATGGGGATGCGCTGGCCGTCGCGCCCGGTCTCGACGCGCTGCTGGCCGTCGCGCCCCTTCAGCAGGGTGTCGCGCGCCTGCTCCATGCCGCCCAGCCCGCTCTGCTCGTCGCCGACGAACCCGATCAGGCTGCCCGCCAGGTCACCACCCGGGTAGACGCGGCGGTAGGTCTTCTTCGTGGTCAGCGCGGGCACTTCCGCCTTGAGCAGGCGGCTGGCCACGATCGGGTCGGCGTCCCTGGCCAGGAGCTGGTATTGGGTGTCGGTCTTGGCCAGCTTGGCGGCTATCTCCTCCTGGGGCCGGCCGAGCTGCGCGGCGAGCACGGCGGTGATCTTCGCCCGCACCGTGTCCTTGATCTTGCTGGGGTCGATGGCGATCTCGCGGGCCTCGACGGTGACGGCCAGCGCGTGGCCGTTGACGTCGGTGATGGACCCGCGCTTGGCCGGGATGTCCTCGGTCTGCGTGCGCTGGCCCACGGCCCGCGCCTCATAGACCTTGGAGTCGAGGCCCTGCATCTGGATGAGCCGGCCGCCGAAGATCGACAGGATGAACGTCATGCCGATCAGGCCGATGTTGATGCGTCGGCGCGGGTTGCCCAGGCGCAGCACGGGCGACGGCTTGGGCGGGCGCGGGGGCGCCGGGGGCCTGCGGGGCGGCCCCTCGCCGCCGCGCCGCCCGGCGGGCTGCGCGCGCGTGTGCTCGTCGTCGCGGGTACGGCGGAGCCTGCCGTCGCCGGGACCCTCGTCGCGGGGCCGGCGCACGTCACGGGGGACCTCTTCGCGGGTACGGCGGAGCGGGCCGTCGTCCTGGCGGGCGCGGGAGCGCGTGTCCCTGGCCGGGGGTATGCGGTCCCTGGGGCGTTCGGCCTCCGGGCGCGGGCGTACGGAACGCTGGCGGGCACGCTCCTTGGCGGCGTCGTCCCCGTCCTGCCGGGAACGCCACCTCGGCCCGTCACCGCCCTGCCGGGACCGGCCACGTGGACCGTCACGGTCGTCTTCACGGGATCGGCCGCGCGGACCGTCACGCTCGTCGGGAGCGGGCCGGCCACGCGGACCGTCACGCTCGTCCTCGCGGGAGCGGCCGCGAGGCCCGTCAGCCGGGTCCTGCGGGCGCCGGGCCCCGCGGTCGTCTCCGTCGTCGCGGCCGTCGTCCCTGACGAACGGCCCGAAGGGGAGATCGAGCGGGTCCGGGCGCTTTCGCGGCTCCTTGGGTGGATCGTCGGGCCGGCCCGCCCCCTCCGAGCGAGCCGATCCCGCCTGCCGCCCCTGCCGCCCCGGCCCGCCTGGGGTACGGCGAGAGGCGCCGGGCCCTCCCTGGGAACCGGCGCCGCCGCGGCCGGGACCCTGCCCCCTGCCGCCTGTGTCTCTCACCGTCCCTGGTCCGCCTGGCTGGTGACGGCGCCCGCCTCGGTCAGCACGTTGGGCTTGTCCCAGTCACGGTGCTGACCCTGCATCTCGGCCTGGTCGGCGATCGGGCCGGGACCCATGTTCTTCTCGTTGGTGAGCTTGGCGTCCTCGTTGGCCTGCCGTGCCACCTCGATCTCTTTACGCAGGTTGGCCGCGGTGATGGAGTCCTGCGCGAGAACGGTGTTGAGCAGGAGCAGGCTCAGCAGGCCGCCGCACATCAGCCCGACGACGAGCAGCACGAACGGGGCCCGCTGGCGCCCCCGCGACGGACGTCGCTTGAGCGCCGGGCGCGCCCGCTCCCGGCTCGCCGGGGTCCCGCCGGGACCGGTCGTCTCGGGAGCGTCGGGGCGCGATCGCGGGATGGGCTTGGACTGGTGAGGCACGCCGGGCCTGCGCGGGCCGGGCTTGGGCGCCGTCTTCGGCGGTACGCCGCGGACGGCCGCGCCTCGCCTGCTCTCCTGCTCAGTCCTGGTGGTCAACACGGATCCTCTCTGCCGCCCGTAGCCGGGCCGAGGTCGCCCGCGGGTTGCGGGCCAACTCTTCTTCACTTGGGAGCTCGGCTCCCCTCGTCAACAGGCGGAACCGCGGCTGATGAGCCGGCAGCGGGACGGGCAACCCGGGGGGGCCGGTGTCCTTGGTTCGCGCCGCGAGGACCTGCTTGGTGAGCCGGTCCTCCAGGGAGTGGTAGGAGAGCACGACGACTCGCCCACCGAGCACCAGCGCGTCGAGCGCCGCGGGCAGCGCCGCCTCCAGGGCGGCGAGCTCCGCGTTGACCTCGATGCGCAGCGCCTGGAAAGTTCTCTTGGCGGGGTTGCCCCCAGTGCGCCGGGTGGCGGCTGGAATCGCCTGACGAACGATCTCGGCCAACCGCTTAGTCGACGTTATGGGGCCCTTGGCCCTTTCCTGGATAATTAGCCGTGCGACACGCGGTGCGAACCGTTCCTCTCCGTAATCGCGGAGGATGCGGGTTAGCTCCCCGGCCGAGTAGGTATTGACCACCTTCTCCGCTGTGAGCTCTTGATCCGTATCCATCCGCATGTCGAGCGGAGCGTCATAGGAATAGGCGAATCCGCGTTCGGCCTCGTCCAGCTGCGGCGAGGACACCCCCAGGTCGAACAGCACCGCGTCGACGGTGGCGCGGCCCGCGCGGGCGAGCACGTCGGCCAGTTCGTCGGACGAGGCGTGGGCCAGCGTGGTCCGGTCGGCGTAGGGGGCGAGCCTGCGCGTGGAGAACTCGATCGCGAACGGGTCGCGGTCGATGCCGATCAGGTGCAGAGACGGATGAGCGGCGAGCAGGGCCTCCGAGTGGCCACCGAGGCCGAGGTTGGCGTCGACGACGACGGGCTCCTGGCCGGTCAGCGCCGGAGCCAAGAGCTCCAATACGCGGTCGAGCATGACCGGAACGTGACCGCCCGTGCCTGCGTTGTCGTACATCTCCAACCCCCCTCTCGCGTCCTTGCTCGCGGATGACGCGTCCGGACGATCATCGGCCCACCTGGCCCCCACCCGGCGCCGTCCGGCCAGGTCCCCATCCGCACCCTCTTCGTGGACGCCTGCCATCTGACACCGGGGAAGGTGCATCAGCTGGCGGGCAGTGGTTGCGGGTGGAGACCTCGCCGAACGACATCTCCGACGGATCGACCGTGGCTCTAGAGAATCCCTGGCAGCACCTCCTCCGACAGATCGGCGAACGCCTGCTCCTGCGCTTCGAGATAGGTCTCCCAGGCTTGGGCGTCCCAGATCTCCAACCGGGTGTTGGCCCCGATGACCGCGCAGTCACGCACGAGGCCCGCGTATTGGCGCAAGCTCTGCGGGATCGTGATGCGCCCCTGCTTGTCAGGCGTCTCGTCGGACGCGCTGGCGAAGAAGACGCGGCTGTAGTCGCGCACCGCCTTGGCGGTGACCGGGGCGGTGCTGAGAGCCTCGGTAATGCGCTGGAACTCCTCTACGGGAAAGACGTAGAGGCATCGCTCCTGGCCTTTGGTGATCACAAGACCCTCCGCCAGCTCCTCACGGTACTTAGCCGGCAGGAACAGCCGTCCCTTGTCGTCCAGACGCGGCTGATGGGTGCCGAGGAACATCGGCCCCACCTCCCGTGCCTAGCGAAGCGCTCAGCGCTGGCGCACCGGGCCCTCCACTGCGCACCACCATACTCCACTTCTCCCCACCGTCAACTGATTCCCAGCCGCTTCGTCACTAGATCGCCGCGCGTTAGTGCAGGTCAGAGCCACGTCGTCGGGTGGGGGGCGGTGGGGCGCGGCCCAACCCTCATGGGCGTGTCGAGGGTTGGAATGACCATGGAATTAGCGGATCAAGCGCTTCACGAAGCGCCGCGTGGTGGAAAGTGGAGCGCATCGCGCGGGCCACTGTCACGGGATTCGCACCCGTATGACGCAACAACCGCAACTCGGGGCAGGTTCTCTGGAATATCGGTAAAAGTCGCCCAAGAACCCCCAGCGTCGTAGGGTCGTACACACAATGGAAAAGGAATGGCATGGCTCCCGCAATCACGCCCCGGCACGCGGGACTGCCGTAGCACTTCTCATGGAGGCCTGGTGGCAGTAACCCATGACGTCCCTAGCCGGCTCGACGAGCTGGTCTCCACCGCGCACCGGATTCGGCAGGCGATCGAGTCGGTGATCGAGGGCAAAGGGGACGCCGTCCGCCTCACCCTGACTGTCCTGCTGGCCGAAGGCCATCTGCTGATCGAGGACGTGCCGGGAGTCGGCAAGACCATGCTGGCCAAGGCGCTGGCCAGGTCCATCGACTGTCCGGTCCGGCGCATCCAGTTCACGCCGGACCTGCTGCCCAGCGACATCACCGGTGTGAGCGCGTACAACCAGCAGACCCGGGAGTTCGAGTTCAAGCCGGGACCGGTGTTCGCCAACATCGTGGTGGGCGACGAGATCAACCGGGCCTCGCCCAAGACGCAGTCGGCGCTGCTGGAGTGCATGGAGGAGCGTCAGGTCACGGTCGACGGGGTGACCTACCCGCTCGACGCGCCCTTCATGGTGATCGCCACCCAGAACCCGATCGAGATGGAGGGCACCTATCCCCTCCCCGAGGCCCAGCGCGACCGTTTCACCGCGCGGGTCGCGATGGGCTACCCGGAGCCCTCGGCCGAGCTGGAGATGCTCGACGTGCACGGCGGCACCCCACCGCTGGACAAGCTGCAGCCGGTCGCGACGACCGCCGAGGTGCGCGCGCTGATCGAGGCGGTACGCGGCGTGTACGTCTCGCAGCCGGTCAAGAAGTACGCCATCGACCTCGCGGTCGCCACCCGTCGCTCCCCCGACCTGCGGCTGGGCGCCTCGCCGCGCTCGACCCTGCAGCTGGTCAGGGCGGCCAGGGCGAACGCGGCGCTGTCCGGGCGCGACTACGTCATCCCCGACGACCTGCAGGAGCTGGCCGTGCCGGTGCTCGCGCACCGGCTGCTGCCCAGCGTCGAGGCCCAGGGCCAGCGCCGCCTGCCCGAGCAGGTGGTGACCGAGCTGGTCAGGCGCGTGCCCGTGCCGGAGACGCGAGCGTCGTGAGAGACGGACTGCGGGCGCTGACTTCCCGGGGACGCTCGTTCCTGGCCTCCGGGGTGGCCGCGATGTTGATGGCCTTCCTCCTGGGCGAGAACGACCTGTTCAGGATCGGGGTCCTGGTGACGGCGCTGCCGCTGCTCGCCGCGATGGTGGTGGCGCGTACCCGCTACCGGCTGAGCTGCGCGCGGCGCCTCGACCCGGCCAGGGCGGAGGTGGGCGGTGAGGCGACCGTGACGCTGCGCCTGGAGAACGTCACCCGGCTGCCCACCGGGCTGCTGCTCATCGAGGACACCGTTCCGTACGCGCTGGGCGTGCGGCCCCGGTTCGTACTGGACCGGGTGGAGTCGCGCGGGATCCGGGAGATCGACTACCGGGTCCGCTCCGACCTGCGGGGCCGCTACACGATCGGCCCGCTGTCCGTGCGCATCACCGACCCGTTCGGGCTGGTGGAGCTCACCCGAGGGTTCACGATCAGCGACACGCTGGTGGTGACGCCGCAGGTGGTGGCGCTGCCCCACGTACGGCTGTCGGGTGAGTGGACCGGGGGCGGCGACAGCCGCACCAGGAGCGTGGCGGCGGCCGGCGACGACGACGTGGCTCCGCGCGAGTACCGGCAGGGCGACGACCTGCGGCGGGTGCACTGGCGCTCCACCGCCCGCCACGGCGAGCTGATGGTGCGGCGCGAGGAGCAGCAGTGGCAGAGCCGCGGCGCGTTGCTGCTCGACACGCGCCGCTACGCCCACCGCGGCGAGGGCCCGCGCTCCTCCTTCGAGGTGGCGGTCTCGGCCGCGGCCTCGATCGGCGTGCATCTCGCCCATGAGGGCCTGGGCCTGCGGCTGGTGACCGACCAGGGCGCCGAGCACCTGACCGACACCGGGTTGAGCTGGTCGCTGCTCGACACCCTCGCGGTGGTACGGCACAGCCCCGCCCGCTCGCTGGAGCTGGGCGTGTCCGCGCTGCGCCAGGGCGGCGGCGACGGGCTGATCGTGGCCGTGCTCGGCTCGCTGGACCCGGAGGAGGCCAGGGAGCTGGCCCGGCTCAGGCACAGCGGCATCACCGGCGTGGCCGTGCTCCTCGACGTGGGCACGTGGGACGGCGGCGAGCCGGGCTCCACGGAGAACTACCAGGCGGTGCAGGCGGTCCTCGCCGGTTACGGGTGGCGCATCGTGCGACTGCCCGCCGGCGTCCCGATCGCCTCGGTCTGGCAGGACGCCGCCAACCGCGGCAGGTACGCGCTCAGCCCGGCGGGAGGTGTGGCATGAGGCTGTCGATCGCCTCCGCGGTGGCCACGTTCTGCGCGGCCGTCCTGCTCTATCCGCTGTTCCATGGCGGCTCCTGGTTCTGGGGGTCGCTGGGCGCGGTGCTCGCGGTGATGTGCGGTGGCCTGGTGAGCGGTCGGCTGTCACTGCCCGCGTGGGCGGCGGCCCTGGTGAGCGTGGCCGCGCTGTGGATCTATCTGACCATGGCCTTCGCCTCCGACAAGGCGTGGGCCTGGGTGGTGCCGACCAAGGGGTCGGTGGTGGAGCTGGTCAAGCTGCTGGGCACCGGCTGGACCGACATCCAGCGGTTCGCCGCGCCGGTGCCCGCCACCGAGGGCATCGCGCTGCTGACGACCGGCGGCGTGGGGCTCATCGCGCTCGTGGTGGACCTGTTCGCCGCCCGGTTGCGGCGGGCCGCGCTGGCGGGGCTGCCGATGCTGGCGCTGGCCACGGTGCCGGCCACGATCCTGCCGGATCCGATCAGCTGGCCCGCGTTCATCATCGCCGCCCTCGGCTTCACCAGCCTGCTGATCGCCGACGGGCGCGAACGCGTCGGCCACTGGGGCCGCGCGGTACTGGTCCGGCGGACCCGCGTCGCCACCTCACCGGTGCCGGGCGCCGAGCGCGAGACGGCGGACACGCGGGGGCTGCGCCTGTCGGGCAAGCGCATCGGGTTCGCCGCGATCGCGCTGGCGGTCCTGGTGCCCGCGGCGTTGCCGGCGATGGAACCGGTGTCGTTCTTCACCTTCGGGGTGGGCGGCAATGGGCCGGGCAGGGGCAATTCGATCAGCATCCCGAACCCCATCGCCGGCCTGAAGGGCCAGCTGGAGCTGCCGGAACGGCGCGTCGTCCTGTCCTACACCAACACCGATGACAAGCCCCGATACCTGCGGATCTACTCGCTCGACACCTTCGACGGCGAGCAGTTCGGCATGACGGAGCCGAAGGGCACACCGGATAACAAGACGGAGAACGGCCCACTGCCCAGTCCGCCCGGCCTGTCACCGGCGACCAAGGTCTCCAACGTGACGACCAAGATCCAGCTCAGTGACGAGATCGAGCGGCTGTCCTTCCTGCCCCTGCCGTACCCGCCGAGGCAGATCAACATCGACGGCGACTGGCGCGCGGACGCCACCACCCTGATGGTCTTCTCCACCCGGGACGAGGCCGCCGGGCTCGGCTACGAGGTCCTCACCACCGAGCCCACGGTGACCGGCGACCTGCTCGAGACGCTGCCGCAGGCCAGGGCCTCGGCGAGCGATCCGCGTTACCTCAAGCTGCCGGACAACCTGCCCTCGGAGATCAGGGACCTGGCGGCCAAGGTGACGGCGAACGCCCGGACGAGCTACGAGGCCGCGGTGAAGATCCAGGAGTTCTTCACCAAGACCGGCGACTTCACCTACAGCCTCAGGACGCAGGGCTCCGGCAACTCCGCGCTGAAGGACTTCCTGCTGCGCAGCAGGGCGGGTTACTGCGAGCAGTTCGCCACGTCGATGGCGGTGCTGGCCAGGCTGGTGGGCATCCCCGCCCGGGTGGCGATCGGCTACACGGGCGGCACGAAGGACGGCGACAGGTGGACGGTCGGCACGAACGACTCCCACTCGTGGCCGGAGCTGTACTTCGACGGCGTGGGCTGGCTGCCGTTCGAGCCCACTCCGACGGGCTCGCTCGGCCAGGGCAGCGCCCGGGTGCCCGCCTACACCCAGCCGCTCCCCCGTTCCACGAGCGACAGCTCGACGCCGACGCCCGGGGCGACCAGCACGGCCGACGACTCGCCGCTCGGCCCGCAGAACCGGGACAACCCCCGCGCGCTCGACCGCGAGGCCACCATCGCCGACAGCGGGCTGCCGGTGGACGACTCGATGCCGCTGATCGGCAAGATCGGCATCGGCGCGGGCGTGCTCCTGCTCATCCTGCTGATCCCGGCCGGGATACGGCTGATCACCAGGAGCAGGCGGGTCCGCGCGCTGGGCTGGAAGGTCTCCGAACCGTCGGACGAGATGACGGCCAGGGTCGTGGCGGGCAGCCACCCGGCCGTGGCGGCCGCCTGGGCGGAGCTGGACGACGTGCTGTACGACTACGGAATGGCCCGCGAGCCCAGCGAGACGCCCCGGGCGCTGGCGCGGCGGCTGACCGAGCGCTATGAGTTCGGGGCCGAGCCGGCCGCGTCCATCGCGACGATCGCCTCGGCGGTCGAGCGGGCGCTGTTCGCGCGGGACGCCGGCCAGATCGCGCCGATGAAGAAGGACCTTCGCAAGGTACGGCAGGCGCTGGCGGCCACGGTGTCGCGCTGGAGGCGGGTGCGGGCGCTGCTGATGCCCCCGTCGACGCTGCGGCGGCTGCGTCAGATGGGCGAGGGAGTGCTCGACGGCTTCGACCGGCTGGAGAACATCAGGTGGCGGCGGACGGCGGCCCAGAAGGGGTCGTGACCGTCCGAATCGACCGTGCGGTCGTCCCCCTTCCGGGGGCGGCCGCACGGTCGTCTGGAGGTCGTCCGGCGCTCAGCGCTCGTCGTTACGACGGCGCCAGCGCTCTTCCATGCGCTCCATGAAGCTGCCTCGATTGCCCCGGCGGGCCTGCTTGCCCGAGACGGGCGCACCGGAGGCGGGCGCGGCGTCACCGAACCCGTTCATACGTTTCCAGCTGGACAGACCCCACAGACACGCGACGAGCATGACCACGAAACCGCCGACGCCGAGGAGAATCATATTGATCACTACGCCGACCATCAGCAGGACGACGCCGAGCGCAAAGCCGATGGAGGCCTTGATGAGGCGACGTTTGTAATGGCTGCGCGGGTCACTGATCCTTACGGTGTTGGCCCACTTCGGGTCCTCGGCGTAGAGGGCCTGCTCGATCTGGTCGAGCAAGCGCTGCTCGTGCTCAGAGAGCGGCACGGCGCCTCCCAAGGACGGCCCCAGGACGGGGAAGACGGCAACGGACGACACGGGGTGTCCGAACCTCGCGGTCGGTTATCCCCAGAATACGAGGCTGGAGACGTAGGCGAAAGCGAACGCCCAACGCAGACCAAACCGGAGGTGACGTCATGACTCCATTGTGGGTCATCCAGCGCCCCTCCCCAGAAATCGTGACATCGACGTCATGCCTCCATTTCATCAAGTCTGCCGCGTACAAGCGACGCCGGGAGCACCGCATCTGGACCAAATCTGCGGATTGCCCGATCCATCGCCTGTTCGGCCTCCCGCCAGCCGGTCTCCCGCTCGCCCAGACCGAGCTGGCGGGAGGATGAATCGGCGGGGCGCAGGTTTTCCATCCTGACCCCGACCAGGCGCAGCCGCACCCGCTCGAGTCCGGCCGCCTCGAAGAGCTCGCAGGCCGTCGCGTAGATCTCCTGGGCCACGTCGGTCGGCTCTCTGAGGGTCTTGGACCGGTTGATCGTGGAGAAGTCGGCACGGCGCAGCTTCACGCTCACAGTCCTGCCCACGTGACCGGCCTTACGCATCCGGGAGGCCACTCGCTCGGACAGGCGCAGCAACTCGCGTTTGATCACTTCGGGATCGTCGACGTCGGCCGCGAAGGTCTCCTCGTTGCCGATGCTCTTGTCGGGCACGTGCGCGGTCACCGGGCGCTCGTCGCGCCCCCATGCCAGCGCGGCCAGATGGCCCCCCACGGCCTGGCCCAGCTCGCGCCGCAGGGTGTTGACGGGAACCTTGGCCAGGTCGCCGACCGTGCGGATGCCGAGGCGCGTCAGGGACTGCTCCGTGCGCTCTCCAACGCCCCACAGGGCCGAGACGGGCAGCGGGTGGAGGAAATCCACCACCTCGCCCTCGGGCACCACCAGAAGGCCGTCTGGCTTGCACTGCTTCGAGGCGAGTTTCGCGACGAACTTGCTGCTCGCCACCCCCACCGAGCAGGTGATGCCATAGCGCTCCAGCACCTGGGCCCTGATCATCGCGGCGATCTCAACTGGCGAGCCCAGCCTGCGCCGGGCGCCGCCGACGTCGAGGAACGCCTCGTCGGAGGCGATCGGCTCGACCATCGGGGTGATCGCGTGGAAGACCTCCATGACGCCCTTGGAGACCTCGGAGTATTTGCCGTGGCTGGGCGGGATGATCGTGGCCTGGGGGCACATCCGGCGGGCCCTGCTCATCGGCATCGCCGAGTGCACGCCGTAGGCCCTGGCCTCGTAGGTGGCGCTGAGCACCACGCCGCGCCCGGCCGGCGAGCCGACGATCACCGGGCGCCCTCGCAGCTCCGGGCGGTCGAGCAGCTCGACGCTGGCGAAGAAGGCGTCCATGTCGACGTGCAGGATCGGGCAGCCGCCGTCATCGGCCCCGGTCTGTGGAGCGGGGCCGATGCCCGTGATCTGCTTGCGAGACACGCCACCATTCTATCCGAACACGTGTTCCATGGTAGGGACAGGTCAGCCGCGATGGCCCAGGACGTGGAGCTGCGTGGCGATGTCACGCAGCACGGGATGGACGGCGGCGGCCTGTTCGAGCGCCACGAGGGCCTCGGCGGCGCCCGGCTCGCCGTCGACCAGCCTACTGGGCACCAGGTCGGCGAACACGCGCACGCCGTGCACCTCCCCGACCGTGAACCCGGTCGCGGCCAGCAGCTGGGCGAGCGTCTCCGCGGTGTAGCGGCGCGGGGTGGGGTCGCGGTCGCCCCAGCTGCCCCTCGGGTCGCTCAGCACGGCCCTGGCCTCGTCGAACTGGCCGGCGAGCGCCCGGTGGATGGCGCTGGACACCGGGTTGGCGGCCAGCACGCTGATCGCGCCGCCCGCGCGCAGCACTCCGGCGACGGCCGTGAGGGCGCTGATCGGGTCTTCGACGTATTCGAGCACGCTGTGGCAGAGGACCAGGTCGGCACTGTCATGGTCGAGCAGGTCGCCCAGGTCGGCGGCGTCGCCCTGCAGGGCGCGCACGCCCACGCCCTTCTCCTTGGCCCGGCGCTCCAGCGCGGCCAGCGAGTCGGGGCTCGGGTCGACCACGGTGACCGTGTGGCCCAGCTCGGCCAGCGGCACCGCGAACCCGCCGGTCCCGCCGCCGGCGTCGACGATGTCGAGACCGTCGCGCCCCGTGGCGGCCGCCCGCTCGGCCAGCACCGCCCGCAGCGCCGCCCAGACGACGGCGGTCCGCACCGCCGGAGTCCTCGTCACGCCCGCGGTACGCCCTTCAGAACGCAACCTCGGCTCGCCTCCCTCTGCTCCACGAACCTGGTCCCTGGCCATGTCCCTGACTCCGCCCAAGACTACGCGCTGTGGGAGATCGCCCGCTCCGCCTCCTCGCTTCCAGGATCGCCGAAGCGCGCCCGCCGGCGCCGCCCGGTGCGATGGAGTTACAGGCGACGTTCTACACACAGAGGGACTTATGAGGATTTTTCGGTATATTTCGCTGGCAGTTGTGGCCCTGGGGCTCCTGCCCTCCGTACCGGCTCAGGCGGAGACGGCGGGCGAGGTCTACGGCGCGTACTCGCGCATGATGTCGCGCAGCGCCGGCCAGTTCTGGGCCGACGGCAGGGCCGCCGGGCAGTGGGCCTGGAAGCCGCTGTCGGACACCACCTCGGAGATCAGCTGGGGCGATCCCGCCAAGTGGCCGCCGAGCTACGCGGAGAAGTTCGTCCACGACGGCGACTGGGTCATGCTCGACGGCTGGCGCGACAACGGCACCTACTACCGCGTACGGATCACCAAGGAGCAGATCGGCGACGCCACGTGCGGCGACCTGCGCACCCTGGCCACCAGCGGCCGACAGCACTACGTGAAGTGGGACATCCCCGGACAGGCGTACTGCCTCAAGGCCTGGGGCACCATCACCGAGGAGTCCTCGGGCAAGGTCGTCGACTTCGGCCACACGCAGATCTGGTCGCCGCCCGCGCCCTGTACCAACGCGAAGTACGGCCGCAAGACCTGCGTCAAGCAGTGGGAGTCCTGGTGGGACAACCAGGGCGCGCCCGGCCGGCCGATCACCAGGAAGCTGGAGCGCGACCAGTTCATCGCCCGCGGCATCGGCATGGCCTTCGCCATCCAGCAGTATTTCCCCAAGGCGTGGCGGGCCGAGGCGCACTCCGACTGGACCTGGTAGAGCAACGTGGTGCCCCGCCGGCTGGGATGGGCCGGCGGGGCTTTTGTGGGGCGTCGGCGCCCATGGCCAGCGCCGTCTTCTGACGCGGGACGGGACCGGGGCGGGTGGGCTCCTGCCGAGCCGCACGGTCAACCGCGCGCCCGGCGGGCGTCGAACGGTTGACCGTGCGGCATACACGTCCCTCGCCTAGCGCAAGCCGTGCAGGCCGCGTGTCTGGAACGTACCTCACGAATATGGACGGACTTCGGATCAGAAGTAGGAACTTCTTCTACTCGGAGGGGCCGGCATCCGCCGCGGGTAGAACCCGATGCATCCGAAGAGGCTGTCTAAAGAGTGATACTTGGCTTCAGCTGCTTGAAGCGGGCCAGCAGCCCGTTCACGAACTGGGGCGACTCATCCGTCGACAGCTCGCCCGCCAGGTGCACCCACTCGCTGATGACCACGCCCTCGGGGACGCCGGGCATCCACAGGAGCTCGTAGGTGCCGCCCCGCAGCAGGTTGCGATCGACGGCGGGCATGCGGTCGAGGGTCCAGCCCTCGGAGTAGGTGGTGATCAGCTCGTCGATGCGGGCCTGGTGACGGGCCACGCCCTCGACGATGGTCGAGGTGTATTCGTTGACCGGGGGTTCCTGCCGTTCGACCCGCTCGGCGAGGATCCGTAGCGGATCCTCGCCGCGCAGTTCGGACTCGAAGAGGATGTCGAGCGCACGCCTGCGTGCTTTGCCTCGCGCCGACACCTCAGGCCCGGCCGAGGTATTCGCCGCTGCGGGTGTCGACCTTGATCTTCTCGCCGGTGGTGATGAAGAGCGGGACCTTGACCTCGGCGCCGGTCTCCAGCGTGGCGGGCTTGGTGCCGCCGGTGGAGCGGTCTCCCTGCAGGCCGGGCTCGGTGTTGGCGATGATCAGCTCGACCGCCGCGGGCAGGTCGATGTAGAGCGCCGAGCCCTCGTTGAAGGCGATCGTGGCCAGGGTGTTCTCGAGCATGTAGTTGGCGGCGGTGCCGACCGTGCCGGAGGGCACGTTGACCATGTCGTAGGTCTCGGTGTCCATGAAGACGAAGTCGTCGCCGTCCTTGTAGGAATATTGCATCTCGCGCTTGTCGACGTTGGCCACGTCGACCTTCACGCCGGCGTTGAAGGTCTTGTCGACGACCTTGCCCGAGAGCACGTTCTTGAGTTTGGTGCGGACGAACGCGCCGCCCTTGCCCGGCTTGACGTGCTGGAACTCCACAACGGCCCACAGCTCACCGCCGTCGAGCTTCAACACCATGCCGTTCTTGAGGTCGTTGGTCGTCGCCACTCGTAATCTCCCGCGTGTGGCCGCTCAAAGGACGAGCAGCTCCTTGGTCGTCTTCGTGAGGAGTTCCGGCCCGCCCGTGCGTGTCACAAGGGTGTCCTCGATGCGAACACCGCCCCGGCCCGGGAGATAGATCCCCGGCTCGACGGTGACAGGAACTCGATCCTCAAGTCTACCGGTCCTCGACGGGCCCAGGAACGGGTCCTCGTGGATCTCCAGTCCGACGCCGTGACCGAGCCCGTGCCTGAAGTGGCCGCCGTGACCCGCCGCCTCGATGACCGAGCGGGCGGCCGTGTCCACTTCCTTGGCCGTCGCGCCCGGCGCCAGCGCCTCGCTGCCCGCGCGCTGCGCCTCGGCGACCAGGTCGTAGATCTCCCGCTGCCAGGCGGCCGGGCCGCCCAGGGCGACCGTACGCGTCATGTCGGCGTGGTAGCCCTGGTAACAGGCGCCGAAGTCGACGGTGACCAGGTCGCCGGTGCGCAGCTCCCTGCCGGTGGGCGCGTGGTGCGGGATGGCGCCGTTCTCGCCCGCCGCGACGATGGTGGCGAAGGCCGGTCCGTCGGCGCCCAGCTCGATCATGCGGGCCTCGAGCAGCCGGGCGACGTCGCGCTCGGTGACGCCGGGGCCGACGTTGCCCATCACGTCGGCGAGGGCCTGATCGCTGATCGCGCAGGCCGTACGGAGGAGTTCGAGCTCGTCGTCGTCCTTGACCGCCCGCAGCACCTCCACGAGCGGCTCCAGCGGCACGGGCCCGCTCTCCAGCAGGCTGCTCAGCCGGTTGAACGTCGCCACGCTCATGCTCGCCGCCTCGATCCCGATGCCGGGCGCGGCCAGCCGGGCCGCCACGTCGGACGCCTCGACGGCCGCCACGTCCAGCCCGCGCGTCTTCTCGATGTAGCGGTTGTCGGTCACCAGCAGCGCGGAGCCGTCGGCCTTGACGAGCACCGCGGCGTTCGAGCTCTCCAGCCCGGTGAGGTAGCGCACGTTGACGCCCGAGGTGACGAGGATCGCGTCGACCTCGCGCGCGGGCAGCATTTCCGCGACCCGCGCCCGGCGTTCCGGGTAATTGACGGTCATTTCGTCAATGTACGTGTATTAACCCTCGCGCCACTATTGACCTCCCCTGTCACACGCGAATACCGTGCCGAACGCTGTTCTCATAATTCCATGGAGCGCCCCATGATGAGGTACGCCTTAGCTGTCGCCTTGACCGTTCTGACCATGGGGAGTGTCCCGGCCGCGGCCGCGCCGCCGCCACCCGGCCATATCCGGGTCGATCAAGTGGGCTTCGCGCCCACGGAGTCCAAGCACGCCTTCCTGATGACCCGCGCGCGGTCCGCGGGCGCGCGCTTCAGCGTCGTCCGCGCCGACGGGCGCGAGGTGCTCAGGGGTACGGCGGGCCGCGACCTGGGCTCGTGGAACGGCACGTACGAGCACGTGTACGGCCTGGATCTCACATCCCTGAAGGACCCCGGCCGCTACCGGATCAAGTCCGGCACGATCACCTCCCCCGCCTTCCAGATCTCCCCCGCCTCGCCCACCTCGAAGATCCTCACCTTCTTCGAGGGACAGCGGGACGGCGGCCGCAGGCACGCCAACGACAAAGCCGCCTCGGTCTACGACTGGCCCGTGTTCACCGGGCCGGACACCGACGAGATCAAGGGCGGCCTGCGCAAAATCGGCGGGCCGGTGAACGTCGAGGGTGGCTGGTTCGACGCGGGCGACTATCTCAAGTTCACCCACATCCTGGCTTATGTCGACACCCTGCTCTGGGCCTCGGCTCGGGACGGCGGACCCGACCAGCGTCTCAATCGCGAAGCCACCCACGGCCTGAAATATCTAGACAAAATGTGGGACGGCGCTTCCAAGACGCTCTACATCCAGGTCGGCATCGGCGCGGGCGACAAGGACGCCACCTACGTCGGCGACCACGACGTCTGGCGGCTGCCCGAGTCCGACGACTCCGCGAAGCAGCGCTACCTGCGCCACCGGCCGGTCTTCCGCGCGGCCGCCCCCGGCAAGCCGATCAGCCCCAACCTGGCCGGCCGTACCGCGGCGGCCTTCGCGCTGGCCGCGCAGCTGGAGACCTCCCGGGAGCGGGCGACGGCGCTGCTGGGCAAGGCGGCGGCGGTCTACGCGATGGCCAAGACGGAGAAGGTGGGGCAGCTCGTCACGTCGCTGCCGCACGCCTTCTACCCGGAGAGCGCCTGGCGCGACGACATGGAGCTGGGCGGCGCCGAGCTGGCGCTGGCGGCGCTGCGGCTCGGCGACGACCGGGCCGCGGGCTGGCTGGAGCAGGCGGCACGCTGGGCCGGCCAGTACCTGGAGCACGAGGCCGGTGACGACACCTTCAACCTGTACGACGTGAGCGCGCTCGCCCACACCGACCTGGTCAAGGCGATCCGGCAGGCGGACGCCGCCAGCCCGGTGCGGGCCGACCAGGTGATGGGCCCGGACGGGCAGCCGGCGCTGATCGCCTCGGGCGGTCAGCAGAAGATCTCCGACGGGCTGGCGATCTCCGAACAGCGGCTGGTGGACGATCTGCGGGCGCAGCTGGAGATCGGTTCCGCGCGGGCCGCCAAGGATCCGTTCCGGGCGGGGGTCGCGTACGCGGAGTTCGACGCGGTGCCGCACGCGTTCGGGCTGGCGGCGACGTCGCGGCTGTACGAGTCGGTGAGCGGGGACCGAACCTACGACGCCTTCGGGACGTGGCAGCGCGGCTGGGTCTTCGGCGCCAACGCCTGGGGCGTGTCGTTCGTCGCCGGGGCGGGCGAGAACGCGATCCGGTGCCCGCATTACCAGATCTCCGACATCACCCGGAAGCCCGCGACGGGGGCCGTGGTGAACGGGCCGAACGACGCGTCACTGTTCCACGACGGGCTGGGCGGGCACCTGGAAGGGATGGTGCCCTGCCCGTCGGACGGGGTGGACCGCTACGCGCCGTTCACCGGGCGGGGCAGCCGGTTCGTGGACGACGTCCGGTCCTGGCAGGCGTCGGAGCCGGCGGACGACTTCGCGGCCATCGGGGTGTACGCGCTTTCGCTGATGTCGCGCTGAGGGTGATGACCCCGATGGGTCCCCGGGGGTCTCGTCCCACGACCGTCTCAATCCGTGTGACGGTCCGTGGTGGCTGAGGTCCCTTTGGAGGGATGCCCCTCCGGGGGGCGGAAGAAGACCGTCCGTCGTGGCGGGCGTCCCTCAGGAGGGATGCCCCCTTCGGAGGAACAGAAGAACGGCTACCCGGTGTCCGGGCGATCCCGTGGGGCCCGGTCCGAGCGGCCCTCGGACCACTCGCCCTCGGGTTCGGGTCACTGCGCGGGCGCCGGACCGGGCCTGTGCGCGAGTGTCGGACCGGGCCTCCGCACGGGCGGAGGACGGGCGTCACAGCGGGCGCCGGACCGGGTGTCCGGGTCAGGGCTTCCAGTTGTCGAGGAAGTCGTTGAGGGGTCCCGAGGTGGGTACGTCGCCCTTCTCCTGGCCCTTGCGGAGCTCGCGCATGACGCCCGTGATCTGGTCGAGCGCCGAGTCGTCGTGGTTCTCCAGGAACTTCCGGCCGGCCTTCCTGATCTTCTCGTGGGCCTTCCGCGCGGCGCGGGGCTCGATGTCGCCGATGGTCTCCTGAGCCGTCACCGACTTGTCGAACTCGCCCAGCCACTTCACCCACCCCCCGGGCGGGACGCTGTTGGCCAGCGTGC
Organism: Nonomuraea aurantiaca; assembly: GCF_020215705.1. Lineage (GTDB taxonomy): Bacteria > Actinomycetota > Actinomycetes > Streptosporangiales > Streptosporangiaceae > Nonomuraea > Nonomuraea aurantiaca. The sequence goes on from NZ_JAIWNB010000005.1 coordinate 406,542, forward strand.
CCTTGGGGTTCGGGGTAGGGCCTGGATCGGTCGGGAGGGGCGCGATGGACGTGGACGGTTCGGGGGTCTCCGTCGGCTCCGGGGTCGACGTGGTGGTGATGGGCGTCGCCGAGGGCGTCGGACCGGCTTCGGGTTCGCCGCGCGAGCCCGCCCACAGGACCAGGCCCACGGTGACAACCGCGATCACGGCCAAGGCCGCGCCCAGCTGCACGAACAGGCGGCGGTTGGACGGCGGCGGGGGCGGCGGCGCGTCATAGATCGCCGTGTCCCCCTTGCGCGGGCCATCACTGTCGTGAAACGCCCCGGCGGGCATGGCGTGAGTGTCACCAGCACCCGGCCGGGTGAAGATCTGGCCGGTCTGCGGAACGCCGCCCGGGTGGGAGGTGGCCTGACCGGGCTGGGGTGCACCGCCCTGATGTGGAGCGCCCTGAGGTGCCGTGGGGGGCGCGGCCTGACCGGGGTGCGGCCCCGTGGCCGGGCCGGGCTGGGTGCGGGGTGGGCGGGCGATGGCGGCCAGCGCTCGGCGTACCGTCTCACCGCCGGCCGGGCGTGCGGCGGGGTCCTTGGCGAGCATGGCCAGCACCAGCCGGTCCAGCTCGCCCGGCACCTCCGCCCGGTGGCGGCTCGGCGGCTCGGGCTCGGCGTGCAGGTGCCGGTCGCCGACCTCGTCCGGCGTGCCTTCGAACGGCGGGCGGCCGCACAGCGCCTCGTAACAGACGCACCCGAGCGCGTACAGGTCGGCGGCGGCCTCCCCGGCGCGTCCGCCGATCACCTCGGGCGCCCGATACAGTACGCCGTCGTCCGAGGACACCTGGTCGGCCAGCCCGAACCCCACGACCTTGAGCACCCCGCTCCCGGCCCGCCGGAAGCTGTCGGGCCCGATCTGGCCGTGCACCACCCCGGCCCGGTGCGCCGCCTCCAGTCCCGCGGCCGCCTGCCCGACGAGGTCGCAGACCTCGGTGATGGGCAGCGGCCCCTGCCCGGCCACCTCCTCGCCGATGCTCTCCCCGGTGAGGAACTCCATCACCAGGAACGGCGCCCCCTCGTGGTCACCCACGTCGAGCACCATGGCCACGTTCGGATGGATCACCCGGGCCACGGCCTGGGCATGCTGCCGGAGCACCTCGGGCGTGGCCGCCCCGGTGTCCAGCACCTTCACGGCCACGGTCCAGTCGGCGCGCTGGTCGTAGCCGCGCCACACCTGGCCCGTCGGCCCGCTGCCGATGAGCTCATCAAGCCGATATCGGCCGGCGACCAAGGACGGCGTCGCGTCGGACATTATTTCCGCCAATAACTACAGAAACGGCAATTTCGACCCACCCTAGGCCCCCACGAGCCTCTGCCGCCCCAAAGCGGCGATCAGGACAGGGCGCCGCCACTGTCAACCCGCCGGGTCACCGAGACGTCTCATGACGAAGAGACCGAGCGACGGGCGCGTCACGCCCGGGGCGCATCGTCCTCGGGCCAGTCCTCGGCGTAGATCAGCGCGAGTTCTTGCCACACCTCGTCCACGGGTCGTCCCTGCACCCGCGCGAGGTGCCGTACGAGCAGGAGGATGAGATGCAGGGAGGCCATCGCGGCGACCTCCCGCGGAACCTCGTTGATGACCCGGCCGATCACCTGCAGGCCGATGGGGTCACTGGTGTCGCCGCTCTCCCGTGCTTCCAGAGCGACGGTGACCATCGCCAGCACGGCGTTCATGTGCTCTTTGAGGAAAGCGCCCCGCTGAGGGCTGCCTGTCATGACTCATGCACCTTCCGGCATGGAGGGATGGCGCCCTTGGGCACCCGCACCAGCATGACGTCTCCGCCGGTGCGATGCGCATTGATTCGCCCAGGAGAGCGCTTGCCATCACACATGAAGAACGCCCGCCCTCCCAGAGGAGAGCGGGCGTCATCGTAGCGGGGGCAGGATTTGAACCTACGACCTCTGGGTTATGAGCCCAGCGAGCTACCGAACTGCTCCACCCCGCGTCGCAAGAGAAAGACTATCGGATCCCGGGAGTGCTTCGGTCGCCCAGCGGGAATCAGGAGGCGATCTCCTTGATCCGCTCGATCAGCTTCACCCGGTCCTCGTGCGTCGCCCCGAACGGCGCGATGTTGAGCGTCGTCACCCCGGACTCCTTCATCGCCGCCACCCGGTCCCGGACGAACCCGTCGCTCCCGATGAGCGACATGCTCTCCAGCAGCTCGTGCGGCACCAGCGCCGCCGCCTCCTCCTTCTTCCCGTCGAGGTACAGCTCCTGGATCGCCTCGGCCTCCTTCTCGTAGCCGTAGCGCCGCGCGAGGTCGTTGTAGAAGTTGCGGCCCTTGGCGCCCATGCCACCGATGTACAGCGCCGCCATCGGCCGACCGAACTCCAGCAGCCCCGCCACGTCGTCGCCGATCGCCAGCGACGCCTGCGCGATCACGTCCAGCTCGCCGAGCCCGTCCTGCCGCTTGGCCCGCCCGGCGGCCAGCGACGGGCCCCACACGTCGGCGGCCTTCTCGGGTACGTAGAAGATCGGCTCCCAGCCCTCGGCGAGCTCCGCGGCCAGCTCGACGTTCTTGGGGCCGATGGCCGCGATCACGATAGGGACGCGGGGGCGTACCGGATGGTTGATGATCTTCAGCGGCTTGCCGAGCCCGGTCCCCTGGCCGGGCGGCAGCGGCAGCGTGTAGTGCTTGCCCTCGTACTCCAGCCGCTCACGCCGCCACACCTGGCGGCAGATCTCGATGATCTCCCTCGTACGGCCCAGCGGCGCGGTGTACGGCACGCCGTGGAAGCCCTCGATCACCTGCGGCCCCGAGGCGCCGAGGCCCAGCGTGAAGCGCCCGTCGGAGACGTAGTCCAGGCCCGCGGCGGTCATCGCCAGCAGCGCCGGGGTGCGCGAGTAGATCGGCAGGATCCCGGAGGCGATCTCCAGCCGCTCGGTCTTGGCCGCGATGTAGCCCATCTGGCTGACGGCGTCGAAGCTGTAGGCCTCGGCGACGAAGACGATGTCGAGACCCGCCTTCTCGTAGTCGGCCAACTCGGCGACCGACTCCTTGAAGCCGCCCGAGTAGTTCAGTGCCATACCGATGCGCATGCCGGGCTCCCGATGAACCGAATGATGTTCCGTTGCGACGGCAACAGGTTAGCGCGCCGCGTCTCCGTCAGCGAGCGGCTAGCCTGGGTCGAATGCTGAAGCGCGTCGTCATCGCCGTGTCCGCCGTGCTCGCCGTGGGACTGGCGGGGCATCAGCTGATCCCGGTGCTCGGCGGGTTCACCCCGGTGATGGAGAGCCTGCTGCCCTGGTTCGGCCTGATCGTGCCGATGCTGGTCGTGGCGGCCGTCGTGGCACGCTCCAAGCTGGCCACGGCCGCGGCGCTCGTGCCCGGCGTGGTGTGGGCGTCCATGTTCGGCTCCACGCTGATGCGCACCCCGCCCGGCGGCCAGAGCGACCTGGCGGTCGGCACGGTCAACGTGGGCGTCACCAACAGCGCCTCGGGCGAGGCGGTGCGCCGCATCGCCGAAGACCTCGACCTGCTGGCGGCCCAGGAGCTGACCAGCGGCGGCCCGGCCGCCAAGCAGCTGAACAAGATGTTCAAGTACCACTATCCGGTGAGCACGGTCGGCCTGTGGAGCCGCTACCCGATCACCGAGACCAAGCCGCTCGACGTCGGCATGGGCTGGCCGCGCGCGCTGCGGGCCGTGGTGGTCACGCCCAAGGGCAAGGTCACCGTGTACGTCATGCACCTGGCCTCCGCCCGCCCCGGCCACACCGCCTCGCGCGACGAGTCCCTGGCCTCTGCCCGCAAGCTCATCGACGCCGACCCGAGCAAGCGGATCCTGCTGCTCGGCGACCTCAACACCGCCACCACCGACCGGGGCATGCAGGGGCTCACCCCGCCGCTGACCGACGCCCAGCTCACGGCGGGCGACGGCTTCGGGTTCACCTGGCCGTCGGAGTTCCCGATCACCAGGCCGGACCACATCCTGTTCAAGGGGATGACGGCGACCAAGGCGGGGGTGGCCCCGGCGACGGGCAGCGACCACCGGGCAGCGGTCGCGTCACTCCGCCTCTAGAGGGACACCAGCCGCCACGGATCGTCACAGGGGTCGAGACGGTCGCGTGACGAACCCCGGCGAACGTCCGGGGTCAGGTCTCCAGCAGCGCCAGGTCCTCAGGGGTGTCGATGTCGGCCGGGTCGCCCAGGCCGTCGCACGGCACCTCGGTGACCAGCTCGGGATGCGCCTTCAGGAACGGTCTGGCCCCCACGTCCCCCACGGCCAGCGCGGCGACGCCGGCGAAGTGGCGGCGGGCGATCAGCACGGGGTTGCGGCGCCGGCCGCCGTAGGTCGCCACGGCCACCTCGGCACCCGCGTCGACGAGGGCGTGTACCGCCCCGGGCCCGATGAACGGCTGGTCCACCAGCGCGATGACCACCGACTCGGCCTCCTCGGGCAGCGCGGCCAGCCCCACCCTCAGGGACGAGCCCATGCCCGTCGCCCAGTCCGGGTTGCGCACGGTGACCGCCCTGCGCACCTGTACGGTCGCCGCCCCGAGCACGACCACCACCGGATGGCAGCCGCCGTCCTCCAGCAGCCGCACGCCCCGGTCCACGAGCCGTTCGCCCTCGTACTCAACCAGCGCCTTCGGCGTGCCCAGCCGGGCGCCCTGTCCGGCGGCGAGCAGCAGCCCGGCCACCCGGGAGGCTCTCATGGCGTCTCCTGGTGGATGCGCCCCTCGGTGTGGGTCAGCGGCCGACCCGAACCGCCCCAGCGGAGCTGGATCAGCTCGGCGGCGATCGACACCGCCGTCTCCTCAGGGGTCCGGGCGCCCAGGTCGAGGCCGATGGGCGACCTCAGCCGGGCCAGCTCGTCCTCGGTCAGGCCCGCCTCCCGCAGTCGGGCCAGCCGGTCGTCGTGGGTGCGCCGGGAGCCCATGGCGCCGATGTAGCCCGCGCCGGTGCGCAGCGCCACCTCCAGCAGCGGCACGTCGAACTTGGGGTCGTGGGTGAGCACGCAGATGACCGTGCGCTCGTCCACCTGCACCGAGGCCAGGTAGTCGTGCGGCCACTTGACCACCACCTCGTCCGCGTCCGGGAAGCGCTTGGGGGTGGCGAAGACGGGCCGCGCGTCGCAGACGGTCACGTGATAGCCCAGGAACTTGCCCACCCGCGCCACCGCCGCGGCGAAGTCGATCGCGCCGAACACCAGCATCCGCGGCGGCGGCGCGAACGACTGCACGAACACCGCGAGGTCGTCCAGCCGCCGCTCGCCCTGCCCGCCGTAGTGCCTGATGCCCGTCGCGCCCTGGGCCAGCATGCCGCGGGCGTCGTCGTCGACGGCCGCGTCGAGGCGGTCCACGCCGAGCGTGCCCGAGGAGCGGTCCGGCCAGATGACGCGCCGGGCGCCCATCCGCCCGGGGCCGGAGACGATCGTGGCGACCGCCACGGGTTCGTGCGCGTTCACGGACGCCGCGATGTCGCCCAGCTGGGGGAAGGTCTCGATCGAGATGGGTTCGACGAGGATGTCGATGATGCCGCCGCAGGTCAGCCCGACGGCGAAGGCGTCGTCGTCGCTCACGCCGTACCTCTGCAGGATGGGCGTGTCGATCTCGGTGGCCAGCTCGAACACCGCGCCCTCGACGCAACCGCCGGAGACGCTGCCGACCACCTCGTCGCCGCGCACCGCCATGGCCGCGCCCGGCGCGCGGGGGGCGCTGCTGAACGTGCTCACCACCGTGGCGAGCCCGAACCTGAGCCCCGACCTCCACCAGCGGATGATCTCCGGGAGCACGTCACGCATGGGCGAGCCTCTCACTGAGTTCTTCGAAGGCGGCCAGGCTGTGGCCGGCCACCAGATCGTCCAGGTACGGCAGAGCGGCCCGCATGCCGCCGGTCAGCGGCTGGTAGTCGGCGTACCCCTTGTGTGGGTTGACCCAGATGACCCGGTACGCCTGCCTGGCCAGCCGGGCCATCTGCGTGCCGAGGAGTTCAGGGTCGCCCCGTTCCCAGCCGTCCGAGGCGATCACCACGATCGCCCCTCTCGCGCCGGCGCGGGTGAGGTATTCCCTCAGCTCCTCGCCCAGCCTGGTGCCGCCGCTCCAGTCGGGCACGGCCTTGGACACCTCGTTCAGTGCCGTGCCGGGGTCGCGGTGGCGCAGCTCGGCGGTGATCGGGGTGAGCCTGGTGCCGATCGAGTAGACCCTGGTGGCCCGCGGCTCGCTCCTGACCAGGGCGTGCGCGAAGCGCAGCAGCGTCTCGGCATACGGGGCCATGGAGCCGCTGACGTCCACGAGCAGCACGACGCGGCGCGGCCTGGTGGTGTGCCGCCGGCGCCGCAACCGCGCGACCTCGCCCTTCCTGAGCGCGTCACGGATCGTCCGCCGCTGGTCCAGAACGCCCCGGTGCGCGGCCTCGAACCGCCGCGAGCGCCGCTGCGCGCGCCGGCCGCGCAGCATCGACAGCAGCCGGTGCACCTCCGCCCGCTCCGCCTCGGTCAGCCGGGCCACGTCCCGGTTGCGCAGGATCTCGGTACGGCTGGCGGTGCCGGGCACGGACTCGGCCTCGCCCTCCTGCCCGTCCTGTTCGGTGGCGGCGGTGTGCCGGGTGACGGTCGTGGTGCTCGTACGGCTGACCTTGGCGGTCCGGCCGCCGAAGTAGGCGGCGAAGCAGCGGTCGTACCTCGGTAGGTCGTCGGGTGTGGCGCAGAGCGTGAAACGGCCGGCCCAGTAGACCTCGTCCGGCGCGCTCACGTCGAGGTGGTCGAGGGCCAGCAGCAGGTTGCGGGTGCGCTCGTGGTCGGCGGCGACGCCGGCGGCGCGCAGCGTCCTGGCGAAGCCTGTCATGGTCGCGGCCAGGTCACGCATGGAGGAGGCCGTTGCCCAGGACGTTCTCGACGTCCTCGCGGTACTTCAGCGCGGCACCCAGCGTGGCCGCGGCGCGGCCGGGGTCGAGCTCCTTGGCGCCCAGCGTGAGCAGCGCCTCGGTCCAGTCGAGCGTCTCGGCCACGCCCGGCGGCTTGACCAGCCCGGCCTGCCGCAGCCGCGCCGCCGCCTGAGCCACCTGTACGGCCAGCGTCTCGGTGCAGTCGGGCAGGCGGCGCAGCAGGATCGCCACCTCCCTGTCGAAGTCCGGGTGCTCCAGCCAGTGGTAGAGGCAGCGGCGCTTGAGCGCGTCGTGCACCTCACGGGTCCGGTTGGAGGTGACGACCACGACCGGCGGCGTCTTGGCGCTGACCGTGCCCAGCTCGGGGATGGAGATCGTGAAGTCCGACAGCACTTCCAGCAGGAACGCCTCGAACTCGTCGTCGGCCCGGTCGATCTCGTCCACGAGCAGCACGCTGGGCTGCGTCTCGACGGCCTTGAGCAGCGGCCTGGCGATCAGGAACCGGCGGTCGTAGATCTCGCCTTCGAGGCGGCCCACGTCGGTGATCCCGGCCGCCTCGGCGGCCTTGAGGTGGAGCAGCTGGCGGGCGAAGTCCCAGTCGTACAGCGCCTGGGCGGCGTCGAGCCCCTCATAGCACTGCAACCGGATCAGCGGCGCCTCCAGCAGGGTGGCCAGGGTCTTGGCCAGCTCGGTCTTCCCGACCCCCGCCTCCCCTTCGAGGAACAGCGGGCGGCCCATCCTGAGCGCCAGGAACGCGGCCGTGGCCAGTCCCTCGTCGGCCAGGTAGGCGTGCCGGTCGAGCAGCTCGATGAGCTTGTCCGGAGACTGGATGTCCATTGCCGTGATTGTCCGCCGCAGCACGCCTTCAGGCTACGCGCCGCTCGGTCCACACGAGCATCCCGCGCCTAGCCCTCCTGCGCGTCCTCTCCGCCCTTCGCCTCTCCCCGCTCGTGGATCAGGGCGGCCAGCTCGGCCGTGGCGCGGCGGGCGCGGGCCTTCTCCGAGCCCTGGATGCCCATCGCGCCGATGGTGCGGCCGTCGGAGAAGTCCAGCTTGGGCCAGGGCTCGCCGACCAGCAGGGTCACGTCCAGGACCTCCGGCCAGCTGTAGCGGTGTGTACGGATGGCGTTGACGATCGTCAGGCCCGTCTCGTCGGCCTCGACCCGCACCCGGCCCAGCAGGTGCAGGACGAAGGCCACCAGGCAGCCGAACAGCACGAGCCCGATCCGGTCCACCAGCTGGAACGGCTCGGCGATGAGGACGGCCATCACCACCGAGCCGAGGACGATCAGCGTCGCGGAGCCGTACGCGACGATTCTCCCCCGGCGGGGACGCCAGGTGACGGGCAGCGGCGGAGGAGACATCGGCTCGGACACGAACGGAAACCTATCGCAGGTCAGTGGAGGGTCTTCAGGAGGAGGGCGGTCTCCAGTGCGGCGATGGCCGACTCATAACCCTTGTCCTCCTTGCTGCCCGGCAGGCCCGAGCGGTCGAGTGCCTGGTCGAGCGTCTCGCAGGTGAGCACGCCGTTGCCGACCGGGGTCTCCTCGTCGAGCGAGATCCGGGTCAGGCCGGCGGTCACCGAGTCGCAGACGTACGCGAAATGCGCGGTCTCGCCCTTGATGACCGCGCCCAGCGCCACCACCGCGTCGCAGCGGCGGGCCAGCGCCTGGGCGATGACCGGGATCTCCAGCGAGCCGGGCACCCGTACGACGGTGGCCGTGGCGCCGCTGTCCTCGCACGCCTGCAGGGCGCGGGCGAGGAGCTGGTCGGTGATCTTGGCGTGCCAGCCGGCGGCCACCACGCCCACCGTCAGTCCCGCGGCGTCCGGTGCCGCGGCTACCGCGGGACGTCCTTCCCCGCTCATGAAGCCTCCGAGATGTCGTGGCCGAGGCGGTCGCGCTTGGCCTTCAGGTAGCGCTCGTTGTGGGGGTTCATCGCCACCGGCATGGGCTCGCGGCCGAGCACCTTGATGCCGTAGCCGTCCATGCCCTTGAGCTTGGCCGGGTTGTTGGTGAGCAGCCGCACGGACTTGACGCCGAGGTCGGCCAGGATCTGCGCGGCGTTGGAGAACTCGCGGGCGTCGACCGGCAGGCCCAGCTCGATGTTCGCGTCGACGGTGTCGCTGCCGGCGTCCTGGAGGCTGTACGCCCTGAGCTTGGCCAGCAGGCCGATCCCCCGGCCCTCGTGGCCGCGCAGGTAGACCACGACGCCGCGGCCCTCCTGCGCGATCGCGGACATGGCGTGATCGAGCTGCACGCCGCAGTCGCAGCGCAGCGAGCCGAACACGTCGCCGGTCAGGCATTCGGAGTGGGCTCGGACCAGGATGTTCTCGCCCGCCGAGTCGCCGGACAGGTCGCCGTAGACGAGCGCGATGTGCTCGCCGCCGTCGAGCGCGCTGGCGTAGCCGTAGGCCCGCCACATCCCGTACGTGTTGGGCACGTTCGTCTCGGCGACCCTGGTGACCATGCTCTCGGTCCTGCGCCGGTAGTCGACCAGCTGCTCGATGGAGATGAGCGCCAGATCGTGCTCGTCGGCGAAGGTCCGCAGCTCGGGCAGCCGGGCCATGGTGCCGTCGTCGTTGACGACCTCGGCCAGGACGCCCGCGGGGCTGAGCCCGGCGAGCCTGGCCAGGTCGACGGCCGCCTCGGTATGGCCGCGCCGGCTCAGCACGCCGCCCTCGTGGTAGCGCAGCGGGAAGATGTGGCCCGGCCGGACCAGCTCGTAGGGTTCGGTGGCGGAGTCGGCGAGCGTACGGATCGTCTTGGCGCGGTCGGCGGCGGAGATGCCGGTGCTCACGCCGTCCCGGGCGTCGACGCTGATCGTGTACGCGGTGCGCAGCCGCTCCCGGTTCTGGAACACCATGAGGGGCAGGCCCAGCCGGTCCAGCTCCTTGCCCTCCATGGGCACGCAGATGACGCCGCTGGTGTGCCGGATGGTGAACGTGAGCAGTTCGGGAGTGGCCTTGGAGGCGGCGAAGATGATGTCGCCCTCGTTCTCCCGGTTCTCGTCGTCGACGACCAGGACGGGCCTGCCGTTGCGGATGTCGTCGATCGCCCGTTCGACCGGGTCGAGGATGGTCTCGGTCATGACGCCACCGCCAGGTCCGCGGGAGCACTCTGGTACTCCCTGAGCCATTTCACGAAGCCGACCAGCACGAGCACGAAGAACACCCCGTACACGGCGCCGGAGACGACCAGCCCCGAGCTGAAGGCCAGCGGCACGCCGACCAGGTCGACGGCCACCCAGATGATCCAGAAGTCGACCAGCGCCTTGCCCTGCGCCCAGGTGGCGACCGCGCTGCCGACGAAGATGTAGGCGTCGGCGGCCACCAGGAAGGCGCCCTTCGGCAGCGGCACGCTGGCTCCCCACGACAGGTGGGTGACGAAGAACAGCACGCCGACGAGGACGGTGCCCAGCGCCATCACGGCGATGTAGGCGGTCCGCTCGCGCGCCGTGGCCGGGCGTACGGTCAGCTGCTTGCCGCCCTCCGTGCCGCGCCGCCACGCCCACCAGCCGTAGACGGCCAGCGCCCCGAACATCGCCTGCTTGAGAGCGTTGCCGGTGATGCCCGCGTTGATCGAGGCGATGAACAGCAGCACCGAGCCGGTGAGCTGCACCGGCCACGTCCACACCGACTTGCGTATCGCCAGCAGAACGGTGCTCAGCGCGGCGATGTTACCGATGAGGTCCGTCCAGAGGACGTGCGTGCCGAATACCTCGAATCCGGCGTTGGCCCAGTTCACTGCTTGCCCACCAGCCTTTCCACGTACTTCGCGATCACGTCGACCTCGATGTTCACCATGTCGCCCACTTCGCGCTCGCCCATCGTGGTCAGCTTCAACGTGGTGGGGATGAGACTCACGCCGAAGCTGTCGTCGTCAACCGTGGTGACCGTCAGGCTGATTCCGTCGATGGCGATCGAACCCTTTTCCGCCACGTAACGGGCGAGGGATTCGGGGAGAGAGAAGCGAAGGTTGTCCCAGTTCGCGCCGGGTTCCCGGGAGCGCAGTACGGCAGTGCCGTCGACGTGGCCCTGCACGATGTGGCCGCCGAGACGCTGGTCGGCGCGTACGGCCCGCTCCAGGTTCACCGCGGAGCCCGCGTCAAGGGCGCCGAGCGAACTGCGGTCGAGTGACTCCTTGATCACGTCCACGGTGAACACGTCGTCCTGGACGTCCACGACCGTCAGGCAGACGCCGTTGACGGCGATCGAGTCACCGTGGCGCGCGTCGGAGGTGACGATCGGGCCGCGGACGGACAGCCGCGCCGAGTCGCCCACCGCCTCGACGGCCACGACCTCGCCCTTTTCCTCGATGATTCCGGTGAACATCAACTCTCCTTGCGTGGTGGTGCCGGCACCGGCCGCGCGGTCAGCCGCAGGTCCGGTCCGATGGGGGAAACGTCGTCGAAGGCCAGCCGGTGGGTGGCGGCGATGGTCGCCACGCCCGCGTCGCCGAGCGCGGCCGGGCCGGCGCCCAGGAGGGCCGGGGCGAGGTAGGCGATGACACGGTCGATCAGGCCCTGGCGCAGGAACGCGCCCGCGAGCGTCGGACCGCCTTCCAGGAACACGCTGACGACCTCGCGCGCGGCCAGCTCGCGCAGGAGGGCGCGCAGGTCGAGGCCGCCGTCGTGGCGCGGCAGCCGGATCAGGTCGGCCTTGAGGCGGGTCTCGACGTCGTCGGCGACCGCGACGAGCGTGGGCGCCGCGCCGTCCAGCACCCTGGCGCCGGGCGGGGTACGCGCCTCGGAGTCGACCACCACCCGCAGCGGCACGCGTACGGCGGGCCGGGCTCCGCGGTCCTGGCTCGTCGGACGGCTCGCGTCGGCCGAGCTGGCCGGATCGCGCACGTCGGCCGGGCCGGTCGGATCGCTCGCGTCGGCCGGGCGGCTCGGGCGGGCGGTGAGGTGGGGGTCGTCGGCAAGGACCGTGCCGATGCCGGCGATGATCGCGCCGGACTCGGCGCGCAGCCGGTGGACGTCGGCCCGGGCCTCGGGGGAGGTGATCCACTGGCTGGTGCCGTCGGGGGCGGCCGACCTGCCGTCGAGGGTGGCGGCGAACTTCCAGGTCACGTACGGCCTGCCGAGCCGGGCGTACGTGAGCCACTCGGCGTTGACCCGCTCGCCCTCCTCGGCCAGCAGCCCGGACTCCACGACGACCCCGTGCGCGCGCAACCGCGCGGCGCCTCCGGCGGCCTTGGGGGTGGGATCGGCGACCGCCACCACCACCCGCGCGATGCCCGCGCCGAGCAGCGCCAGGCTGCAGGGTCCGGTCCGGCCGGTGTGGTCGCAGGGTTCGAGCGTCACGTACGCGGTGCCGCCGCGGGCCCGCTCCCCCGCCTCGCGCAGCGCGACGACCTCGGCGTGCGGGCCGCCGGCGTAGGCGTGGAAGCCCTCACCGGCGACGTTCCCCGAGGCGTCGAGCACCACGCAGCCGACGACGGGGTTCGGGCTGGTGGCGCCCCGGCCGCACGCGGCCAGCTCGACGGCGCGCGCCATGTGCGCGATGTCCGTGACAGCATGGGTGTGTGCGGCGTCCGTGAGGGCATGCGCCTCGCGGGCGGCCCGCGCCGAATCCGCGGGGTCCTGAGCGGGTGTCTCCACCCCGGGCCTCCTACTCGCCAGTAGCTCCAAGCCACGGCGGGCCCCGGGGGGTATGGCGGTGCGCGTACGCACCACAGTGGCGCCCGGCTCAAGGCCGGACACCCGCGCGCTTCCTCCCATCCGGACTTTAACCGTCGGTCCCGGAATTTCACCGAGTCAACCGGCCGATGGCATCGGCCGGGTCGCGGACTGTAACCGCCGGTTCGGAATTTCACCGACCCCGGAGCACGCTAGCTCTCTTCTCACACCAGTCTGCCATGCCGACAAAAGCGCATGCGACCACCCCCCACTATGCCAAACAAGCGCTCGCTTGGTCAACCGCCACGCGACGGGACGGCCGACGATGGGCGATGGGGTGGCGGCAGGCCGGATGGTGGAAAGGCGGGAGGTCAGGCCGCCATGAGGCGGCGGGCGAGACGGGCGGCCGGGCTGTAGCGGACCTGCGCCGGGATCAGCCCCAGCCCGGTGTGCAGCGCCTTCAGCGTGGTCGTCGCCCACAGGTCGCCGACCGGGGTGGCGGGCAGGCCGTACAGCCGCCTCGCCCAGCGCGGGAGCGTCGCGAACGCCAGCAGCGTCACTCCCGGCAGGACCGGCTTGAGCGGGGTGAGCAGCAGCGGGAGCGGCGCGGTGAGCGACAGGCGGAGCGGGTGCGCCGCCTCGGGGACGAATCGCAGACCGGGACGTTCCCCCTCGATGTAGTCCCGCAACTCGCCCACGGTGCCGGGGACGGAGTCCGGGTCGAGGCCGACGACCTCGGCGGCCCGCCGCCATTCCGCCACGAAGGTGTCCGCCTCGGCGTCCGTCAGCTTGACGCCGCCCCGGCGCGCCACCGACAGGTAGGAGTCGACCTCCCCCACGTGCACCCAGCGCAGCGCGTCCGGATCGTCGAGGTGGAAACGCTCACCCGTGTCCGGATCACACGCGGTCAGCTTGGCGTGGATCCTGCGGACCCGGCGGCCGGCCCGCTCGACCTCCTCGTGCGTCCCGTACGTGCGGACGCGGACGAATTCCGTGGTCCGGGTGAAACGCGACCACGCCTCGTTCGGGTCCATCAGAGAGGAGTTCTGCAGCACGCCGCGCATCGCCTTGGGGTGCAGCCCCTGCATCAGGAGCGCCCGCAGTCCGCCGACCAGCAGGATCGGCTCGCCCATCACCCGCCAGGTCACCGATTCGGGCCCGAAGAGCCCATGGTCCTCCATAAGCGGACAGTTACCCATGTAACGCCTTCTTCATGTCACAGCATCATCTTGTTTATGCCTTGATTCCGTGATTAACGAAGCGTGACCATGATAGATCATGACATCGCACACATGGCCAGGTCAACGGCATAGAAGGCACGACCGCATCGATATTTCACAACAAAATAATCAAACCTTGGCGAAGCATTGCCCCCAGCCGATCAGGCCTGCAAATGTGCCATATGGCCTGAAACTTCCCGTTCTGGCATGTTCCTTGGGAGTCCTGTTAGATGACCACACCGACGTCCACCGCACCAGAGATCGACGCGACGTCCGTGACCGAAGCACCGGAGGCGGTGGGCCGCTCGCCCGGCCAGCTCATGTGGCTGCGCTTCCGGCGGGACCGCACCGGGGTCATCTCCGCCGCGATCGTGATCTTCTTCTTCCTGGTCGCCATCCTCGCGCCCGTCATCTCCATGGTGTACGGCAAGGACCCGTACACCCTGTACGGCCAGGACCGGCCCGGCCTGCTCAACGACTTCGGCTACGCGATGGCGCCCAACGGCGGGATCAGCTCGGAGTTCTGGTTCGGCATCGAGCCCAACCTGGGCCGTGACGTGTTCATGCAGCTCGTCTACGGGATCAGGACCTCGCTGCTGATCGCGGTGGTGGCGACGATCCTCACCACCCTGATCGGCATCGTGGTCGGCATCATCGCCGGGTACGCCGGCGGCAAGACCGACTTCTTCATCGGCCGGATCATCGACCTGATGCTGTCGTTCCCGCAGGTCCTGTTCATCATCGCGTTCACCCCGGTGGTGGACCAGCTGCTGGTGCCCTCCAACGAGGAGACCCCGGTGTGGCTGCGGGCGGTCACGCTGACCATCCTGCTCACCGTCTTCGGCTGGGCCGGGCTGGCCAGGCTGCTGCGCGGCCAGGTGCTGTCGATGCGCGAACGCGAGTTCGTGGAGGCCGCCAAGGTCACCGGCGCCTCCCCCGCCAGGATCGTGTTCAAGGAACTGCTGCCCAACCTGTGGACCCCGATCCTCATCCAGTCGACGCTGCTGCTGCCCGCCCTGGTCACAGCCGAGGCGGCGCTGTCCTTCCTGGGGGTCGGGATGGGCGAGCAGGTCCCCGACTGGGGCCGGATGTTCCTGCGGGCCACGCAGGTCTACCAGAACGACATCACCTATCTCATCTTCCCCGGCGTCGCACTGCTGATCTTCGTCATCGCCTTCAACCTGCTCGGTGACTCGGTCCGCGACGCCTTCGACCCCAAGATCAAGCGCTAGAGGAGAGAAATGAATCACCGCAAACGGTCGGCTCTCGCGGTTGTCGCGGCGGCCTCGCTGGCGTTGGTCGGCGCCTGCGCGCCGGGCAACGCGGGCGCTCCGTCGAGCGCCCCCGCGAGCGCGGGCGCCTCGTCTGCGCCGGCGGCGGCCTACAAGCCCCCGACGATCACCCTGGGCACCGCGGCGGACTCCAAGGGCCCCGCCATCCCGCCGGAGGGCGTCGTCAAGGGTGGCACCGTCACCATGATCGACCGGGACGACTTCTCCCACTTCGACCCGGCCCAGATCTACGTCAACACCGAGGCGAACTTCGCCCTGCTCATCAGCCGCGGCCTCACCGGTTACAAGCGGATCGCCAAGGGCGACTACAAGCTGGTCGGCGACCTGGCCACCGACGCGGGCACGCCGTCCGACGGCGGCAAGACCTGGACGTTCACCCTGAAGGACGGGGTGAAGTGGCAGGACGGCAGCCCGATCACCTCCGGCGACGTGAAGTGGTCCGTCGAGCGGATGTTCGCCCCCTTCATCACCTTCGGGCCGCAGTACGTTCAGCAGTGGCTCACCGACACGGACTACAAGAAGGCCTACCCGGGTCCGTACGGCGGCAAGGAACTCGACAACATCGAGACCCCTGACGACAAGACCATCGTCTTCAAGTTCAAGGCCCCGCACGCCGACGCCGGCTACGCCTTCGCCATGGCGGGCTACAACATCGTGCCCAAGGCCAAGGACACCAAGGAGAAGTACGACAAGGAGCCCGTCTCCTCCGGTCCGTACATCATCAAGTCGCACGTCGTCGACAAGTCGCTCGAGCTGGCCCGCAACCCCAACTGGGACGCGAACACCGACCCGATCCGCGGCGCGTACCCGGACGTGTGGAAGATGGAGTTCGGCCAGGAGGCCACTCAGATCACCGACCGGTTCGTGGCCGACGCGGGCCCCGACCAGACGGCGTTCACCTTCTACGCCAACACCCCGGCCGAGCGGCTGCAGCAGGTGCTGGGCGACGCGAGCCTGGCCGACCGCCGCCTGATCAGCCCCTCGCCGTACGGCAACTACTACTACTTCAACCTCGACCGGGTGAAGGACCAGAAGATCCGCCAGGCGATCAACTACGCCTGGCCGGCCAAGCAGATCCAGCAGGCCCTGGGCGGCCCGCAGGCCGTGGCGCTGCCGACGACGATCCTCAACGAGAACACCACGGTCGGCTACAAGCCGTACGACCTGTTCGGGAAGACGGCCAAGCCCGAGGGCGACATCGAGAAGGCCAAGCAGCTGCTGGCCGAGTCGAGCAACCCCCACCCGACCATCGTCTACGCCTACAACAACCTCCCCACCCAGGAGCCGGTCACCCTGGTGATCAAGAACGCCCTGGAGAAGGCCGGGATCAAGGTCGTGGCCAAGTCGCTGGACCGTAAGACGTACTACGACTCGATCAGCCAGACGAAGAACGAGTTCGACCTGTACTGGGGCGGCTGGGGCGCCGACTGGCCGTCCGGCTCCACCGTGATGCCGGTCATCTTCGGCCCGATCTCCGACGGCGGCCAGAACATGAGCCACCTCAACGACCCGACGATCACGGCCGAGATGAAGAAGATCTCGGAGAACCCGGACATCAACGCGGCCAACGAAGCCTGGATGAACCTCGACAAGCAGATCCAGGAGACGATCACCCCGGTGGTCGTGGCCGAGAACCGGATCGCCACCATGCTGCACGGCTCCAAGGTGGGCGGCGCCGAGATCGACCCGCAGCAGTGGATCGTCTCGCCGAACACCATCTTCGTGAAGCAGTAGCACCGCCGCTCCGGGCGCCGTCGCGGCGCCCGGAGCGCTCTTTTGGAGATCTCGTGCTTCGATTCCTGACCCGCCGCGTCATCGGCGCCGCGGTCATCCTCGTGATCATCTCGGGGGTGACCTTCTTCCTGTTCTTCGTGATCCCCGCCGACCCGGCGCGCCTGGCGTGCGGCAAGGTCTGCCCGCCGGAGACGCTGGCGCAGGCCAGGCACAACCTGGGCCTCGACCAGCCGGTCGTGGTGCAGTTCGTGTCGTGGCTCGGGGGGATCTTCTTCGGCCGGAACTACGAGGGCCTCGGCACCTGCCCCGCGCCCTGTCTCGGCTACTCCTTCGTCAACCGCGCCCCGGTCTTCGAGACCATCATCGACCGGCTGCCCGTCACCATCGCGTTGACGATCGGCGCCTCGGTGATCTTCCTGACATTCGGCGTGGCCACCGGCATCCTCGCCGCGCTGCGCCAGGGCAAGCCGCTCGACAAGATCGCCAGCATCTCGTCGCTGGTCGGCGCCTCGATGCAGATCTACTTCGTCGGCACGCTGGCCATGTACTTCTTCGTCTACCAGGCACACATCTTCCCGCAGCCCAAGTACATCCCGATCACCCAGGATCCGCTCGGCTGGTTCGGGGGGCTGCTCCTGCCCTGGATCGTGCTGGCGATCATCTTCACCGCCAACTACACCAGGATGACCCGCTCCACGATGGTGGAGAACCTGGCCGAGGACTACGTACGGACCGCCAGAGCCAAGGGCATGTCCGGCAGGAGCGTGGTGCTGCGCTTCGCCCTGCGCGGCACGCTGACCCCGATCATCACCATCTTCGGCGTGGACCTGGGCCAGCTCATCGGCGGCGCGATCATCACCGAGACCACGTTCGGGCTGCAGGGGATCGGCCGCCTGTCGGTCCGCGCGGTCGACAACTCCGACCTGCCCACCCTGATGGCCACCGTCCTGGTGGCGGCGGGCGCGATCGTGGTGATGAACATCGTCGTCGACGCCCTGTACGCCGTCATCGATCCCCGCGTGAGGCTGAGCTGATGTTCCTTGAGGTCAACGAGCTCACCGTCGACTTCCACACCGAGGACGGCGTGGTCCACGCGGTGGACCGGCTCTCGTTCCAGGTGGAGCAGGGGACCACGCTCGGCATCGTGGGAGAGTCGGGCTCAGGCAAGTCGGTGACGAACCTGGCCGTGCTCGGCCTGCACAACCCGGAGACGGCGAAGATCTCCGGCAGCATCACCTTCGACGGCCAGGAGCTGATCGGCGCGTCCAGGTCCACGATGGAGCGGCTGCGCGGCGACCGGATCGCGATGATCTTCCAGGATCCGCTGACGTCGCTGTCGCCGTTCCACACGATCGGCGCGCAGATCGCCGAGGTCTATCGCAAGCACCGGGGTGTCTCCCGCTCGTCCGCGCGGGACCGGGCGATCGAGATGCTGGACCGGGTCGGCATCCCGCAGCCGAAGGTCCGCGTCGACGACTATCCGCACCAGTTCTCCGGGGGCATGCGCCAGCGCGCGATGATCGCCATGGCGCTGGTCTGCGACCCCGGGCTGCTGATCGCCGACGAGCCGACGACCGCCCTGGACGTCACCGTCCAGGCGCAGATCCTCGACCTGCTGAGCGAGCTGCAGGAGCAGTCGGGCACGGCGATCGTGCTGATCACCCACGACCTGGGCGTGGTGGCCAACACCGCGCACGACGTGCTGGTCATGTACGCCGGGCGGGCCGTGGAGCGGGGCACGATGCACGAGGTGCTGCGCGAGCCGCGCCATCCGTACACCTGGGGGCTGCTGGGCTCGATGCCCAGCCTGCGCCGCCCGGTGGACCTGCCGCTGGAGCCGGTGCGCGGCACCCCGCCCAGCCTGATCAACCTGCCGTCCGGCTGCCCGTTCCACCCGCGCTGCGACTACATGAAGCTGCTGGGCAAGGAGGTGTGCGCCGGTGACCGGCCCGAGCTGGCGCCCGAACACGGCCACGGCGACGCGTGCTACCTGACGCTCAAGCAGAAGGCGGAGCAGCGCCGGCGACCAGTTGAGGAGACGAAGTGACGGAGAAGCTGCTGGAGCTGTCCGGGGTGGTGAAGCACTTCCCCGTCAGAGGCGGCTTCCTGGTCAAGCACCAGGTCGGCGTGGTGCACGCGGTGGACGGCATCGACCTGACCGTGCACGCGGGCGAGACGCTCGGCCTGGTCGGCGAGTCGGGCTGCGGCAAGTCGACGACCGGACGGCTGGCGGCCCGGCTGCTGGAGCCGACCGCCGGCAGCATCACCTATGACGGCCGCGACATCAGCCACGCGGGCCGCCGCGAGCTCAAGCCGATCAGGCCCGAGATCCAGATGGTCTTCCAGGACCCGTACTCGTCGCTGAACCCGCGGCACACGGTCGGCTCGATCATCCGCGGCCCGATGGACATCAACGACATCAACCCGCCCGGCGGCCGCGAGGCGCGTGCCAGGGAGCTGCTGGAGATCGTCGGCCTGAACCCGGAGCACTACAACCGCTTCCCGCACGAGTTCTCCGGCGGCCAGCGGCAGCGCATCGGCGTCGCCAGGGCCCTCGCCCTGGAGCCCCGGCTGATCGTGGCCGACGAGCCGGTGTCCGCGCTGGACGTGTCGATCCAGGCTCAGGTGATCAACCTGCTGCAGCAGCTGCAGCGGGACATGGGGATCGCGTTCCTGTTCATCGCGCACGACCTGGCGGTGGTCCGGCACTTCTCGCAGCGGGTCGCGGTCATGTACCTGGGGAAGATCGTCGAGATCGCGGACCGGGACTCGCTCTATGAGCGGCCGCGCCATCCGTACACGCACGCGCTGTTGTCGGCGGTGCCGGACGCGGACGTGGAGGGGCCGGCGCGGCAGCGGATCCGGCTGGCGGGGGACGTCCCGTCGCCGCTCAACCCGCCGTCGGGGTGCCGCTTCCGTACGCGGTGCTGGAAGGCGCAGGAGAAGTGCGCGGTGGAGGAGCCGCCGCTGACGCGGCTGTCGGGCAACCGCGAGGGCCACCTGACCGCCTGCCACTTCCCCGAGGCGCCCACCACTCAGGGCGAGGACGTGGTGCTGGACCCCGCTCTGGCGTGATCATCCTGCTCTGACCGACCATCCGGCCCGCCGTGCTTCTCGCGGCGGGCCGGACGTCTTTCACAACCGTCTTTCTTGTACGGCAAGCATGGGGAACCCGCCACCCGCCGACCGGGGCTTAGGGCCTCCAGAAGACGGCCGCTGACCGGACGGTGGCCGGGCGCCGTTACGCCCCGCCGACAGCTCGGTCGGCCTGGGCCCGTCCGGCCTAGGCTCGTTCGGCCTGTACCCGTTCGGCCTGGGCTCGTTCGGCCTGGTACCGGAGGGCGTCGACCGCCGCCGCCGGGTCCGAGGCGCCATAGACGGCGCTGCCCGCCACGAAGACGTCCGCGCCGGCCACCACGCAGCGCTCGATGGTGTCAGCGTCCACGCCCCCGTCCACCTGGAGCCAGATCTGGCCGCCGTGCCGCTCGATCAGGGCGCGGGCCCGGCGGATCTTGGGCAGCACCATGTCGAGGAACTTCTGCCCCCCGAACCCCGGCTCGACCGTCATCAGGAGGAGCATGTCGACCTCACCCAGCAGGTCCTCGTAGGGTTCGATCGCCGTGGCCGGGTTGAACGCGATGGCCGCCCGCGCGCCGAGCGACCGGATCTCGCGCAGCGTGCGCACCGGCGACTTCGCCGCCTCCACGTGGATCGTGACGCTGCCCGCGCCCGCCTCGGCGTAGGGCGGCGCCCAGCGGTCGGGGTCCTCGATCATGAGGTGGCAGTCGAGCGGCATCGAGGTCGCCTTGCGCAGCGCCTCGACCACGGGCAGCCCGAGGGTCAGGTTGGGCACGAAGTGGTTGTCCATGACATCCACGTGCAGCCAGTCGGCATTGGTGACGGCCGCGGCCTCATCGGCGAGCCTGGCGAAGTCGGCGGACAGGATGCTGGGCGAGATCTGTAGGGCCATGATGGTCAGAGTCTATTGAACGGCGCTCACACCCGCAGCGGTGCGGGGCCTTCGCCGGTTCCCGCGCCGCCTTCATGGGGCGTTCACGGACGGTTTCACAGGTGGGTCTCACTGACGGTCCCGTAGCCAGCGCAGCGAGGCCAGCCCCAGCGCGACCATCATGTCCACCAAGTGGCGATCGGCCCCCGCTCCCGCCGACGCGGCGATCCGGAGCAGAAACCCGGAGTGCATCGCCAGCACCGCATCGATCTGAGCCGGATCGAGGTCGCGGGTCAGCGGATGCTCCTCGGCGAGCACCTGCGGATCCATCCCGCTGAGCGACACGCTTGCCAGCAGCGTCACCACGTCGCAGTGACCGGCCCCGACCCACGCGTGCGGCCAGTCGACGACGAAGACGCGCTCCGCGCTCAGCATGATGTTGAACGGATACAGGTCCCCGTGCAGCAGCGTCTGACCAGCCAGAGCAGGTGCGGCGCCCTCCTCCAGCGCGGCGAGTTCGTCGAGACGGCCGGCCGCCCACGGCGAAAGCGCACCGATCCTCCGCACGACGGCGCTCTCGACCCCGGCGGCGCCCTTCGCCAGTGCCGCCCAGCCACCCAGCCGCGGCCCACCCAGGAACGCCCCGTCCACCGGTGACGGAGTCAAGGCCCGCACCAGATCGGTGACAGCCGCCAGAACCCGCTCGAGTTCCGCATGCCGCCACGGCTGGGCGGGCAGCCGTCCCGGAATCTCCTCGAATATCAGCGCGACCCAGTCACCGTCGTCATAGGCGTCCAGCAACCGTGGCACCGGCACCGTCCGGGGAAGCCGCCGCGAGATCGCGATCTCCCTGCGGTGGAAGGCCGCCACCGAGGGCGCCGCCGACGTACTCGCCGCCTTCACGAACGCGCCCCCGCCACCCGCCAGACGCACACGCGCGGCCAATCCCTCGGAGAACCCGCCCGGCTGACTGACCGCGCCGACCACCCTGTCACCGAGCAGCCGCTCGATCCCCGCCGCCACCTCCTCGGGCACGGCCGCCCAGGCGATCCTCCTGCCGCCCGTAGCCCGCGGGAGCACACCCCACTCGCGCGCCATCGTGCTCCTTCCTGCTCTGGCTACCGGGGATCAGCGGTTGAGCACCAGCCTCACAGCGGGCCGCTGTCGGGCGACTCGGCTGCGGCGAGGCGCAGGATCGGTTCGAGCAGGCCAGGGAAGCGGTCACGTAGATCGTCGGCGCGCAGCCGGATCCGCCGGTGCCGGCCGTCGACGGTCATGCTGATCAGCCCGGCCTCCCGCAGAACCCGCCAGTGGTTGGACAGCGTCGACATCGGCACATCCAACCCGTCGGCCAGAACGGCACAGGTCGCCTCGGGATTGCCCCTGGCCCGCCGTACCAACTCCAAGCGCACCGGATCACTGAGCGCGTGCAGCACTGGCGCGAGCGTCAGCGCCTCGCGCGCGGGCTGGGGTAGCGGTCGCATGCCTCGACGATACCCGACCGTTCGATAGTTCGGAATTATGGAACTATGGTGTGCGGGAGCATTCACATCACAGGAGGGAACGGCGTTGACCGCACATGAAGACGCGACGAAGGCTGGATCATCGGCGGGCATCCGATCGAACCGGGCGGCGTTGCTCACAGTGGCCTGCCTGGGTCAGTTCATGGTGCTGCTCGACAGCACGATCGTCGGCGCGGCGCTGCCCGATATGCAGCACCGGTTACACACCCAGTTGAGCGGTCTGCAATGGATCGTCGACGCCTACGTCCTGCTGGTCGCCATGCTGCTGCTGTCCGGCGGCGTCTTCGCAGACCGCTTCGGCCGCAAGCGGGTGTTCTTGGCGGGCGTCGCGGTGTTCACCGCCGCGTCCTTGCTCTGCTCCGTCGCGCCCTCGATCGGCTGGCTGATCACCGGACGGGTGGCGCAGGGCATCGGGGCCGCGGCGCTGAGCCCCGCCTCGCTGGCCCTGCTCGCCGCCGCGTATCCCGTTCCGCGAGAACGCGTCAAGGCGATCGGGCTGTGGGCCGGATTCAGCGGCATCGGCCTGGCCGCCGGCCCGCTGGCCGGTGGCATTCTGGTGGACTCCTTCGGCTGGCCCGCCATATTCCTGGTCAACGTGCCCATCGGGGCGGTCCTGCTGCTGGCCGGTCTGCGCATCCTGGGCGAGTCCCGCAATCCCGGCGCGCCGGCGATCGACATCCCGGGGACGGTCCTGTCCGTCCTGGGCGTGGGGGCGCTGACCTATGGGCTGATCGAGGGTGGTTCGCGTGGCTGGACCTCGCCGGTGATCCTGGGGAGCTTCGCCGCCGGGCTGGTGCTCCTCGCCGTCTTCGTCGTGGTCGAGGGTCGTGTGTCGACGCCGATGCTGTCGCTGCGGCTGTTTAGGCAGCGGCTGTTCACGGTGTCCAACACGGCGATGGTCGTGGTGGGGTTCGCGCTGATGGGGTCGTCGTTCTTCTTCTCCCAGTTCTTCGTCTACGTCCAGGGCACTTCGATCCTGGTCGCCGGGCT
>NZ_JAIWNB010000050.1 GCF_020215705.1 Nonomuraea aurantiaca
TCGTCGATCAGCGCGGCGGAGACGAGGCCATCGGTCATGCGACGGTCGCCGTCGGCGGGGTCGGGGACTACGGTGAGCATGGGTGTGCCTTCCCAGCCGACGTTGGCGCGTCGGCCATGCGTGTGAGACCTCAAACGATCACCGGGAAGGTACACCCCTTCCCGGTCGATCCACAGGTCTCTAGCATTGCTCCAACACCGCGAGCTGATGACGCAAGACCAGAATCTCCGCATCTTTCGACCTCTGCGAACGACCCAGCAGCACCACCCAACCCGCGAGATGGACGAAGATCAGATAAAGCCGCAACGCCATAGACAGCGATTCATGCCTGCAAGAACGGGAACGCCAAACCCAGGCCAGCCCTGACAGCCGAGTTTCGGGCACCCACACGTCCAAGGATGCAGAGATCCTGGTATTGCGGCGTCAGCGGGCTGTGCTCCGCCGCCAGGTCGCCGCTCCCCGACTGTCGTGGGCGGAGCGGGCGGTCATTTCCGCGCTCGCGCGACTCCTGTCCCGACGCCGCCGATGTCATCTGTTCGTCACACCGCGGACGCTGCTGCGTTGGCACGCCGACTTGGTGAAGCGACGCTGGACCTACCCCAAGCACGGGCCGGGACGGCCACCGATCGACCCTGTAGGTGCCGAAAACCCCATCCATGGGCTGTGACCTGCCGGTTCTCGACACGGCTGAAGACCACAAGGCGGGGTACGCCAGGATGATGCATCCAGCTCTATCAACAACGCCACTCGATCAAGACGAGCACGTTCGCGCAGCCAGGCCAGTTGGATGCCGTCCATGTACGAGTGCACTTCGACCGCCGCTGTCTTCGGCTGGGGATGCCACTAGGACGCAACCGCATGGCCGACGTAAGGGCGCCCGCGGGCGTTGTCCACGTACGCCTGCAGCCAGCACGTCTTCGCGAAGCGCGCTTGGAAGTACGCGTGGTCCTCCCACGCTCAGCGTCTCGGCCACCGCCACAGCGGAGGGCACTGATACGTCGATCTGGCTCTCGCACTGGACGATGCGGTACGGGCACCGTGAACACGCGCAATGGGCATGGCGTAAACGCCTCAAGTTTCTCCGCAGGCTCCACGCCGAGTGCGCCCGGGTGATCGCATCCCGACCCCCGGCATCCCAGCCCCCTGCGTCGCCACTTCCGGAATCGCCACCCCCTGTCGTCCCCTCTCCCGCCGATCACCCCGATTCCCTGAGCGCGGAGCATGCCCGCCTGACCAGAGGAGTCCCCCAGCTGGGCCGGGACCCCGACGAGTACATGGCGGAGATGGTCATCTTCGCCGCGACCGAGCGTGGCGGGCAGGTAACGGGCAACCTGATCCTCCAAGCCGTCAACGAGGGCCTGTTGCGGCCGGGAACTCCGTTCTTCGAGGCCGCTTCCACGATGACCTTCGAGAAGACTCGCCAGCTGACGATCTCGATCCTCGACGCGAGTAACCGTTCATTCATGATCAGCCATGAGTTGCGAAAACCATCACCAGGCTCACGGTGAACTGCCCCTACCGCACCGCATGGATGAGCACCGTGAGACAGCGCCCTGACGACCTCCTCGCCGACCACTCGGCCGTTGAGGGGGCTGCCGGACTCAGGAGGCGGTCTCCCAGCATCGTGGACGAACAGCAGGTGGTGCAGCGCTCGCAGCAGGAGCTTCGCCATCAAGTACCCCGGGTCCCCCGTCAGCGTCCGGGGCAAAAGCGAGCGCCGCCGACGCGCAGTCGGCCGCCCGCCAGGACGCCATCGCCAGCAGTGAGGCCGCCGGTGGGACGAAGCGTGGCTCCAGCCTGTGTGGGTCAGGTCTTTCCACGAGCGTCCCGTCACCCGTGAGGTAGTGGCACACCGGCGTGGGGAACGCATCGGCAGCTACCCCTGGGCTTTGGCGGTGGAATGTCTGGTCTCACTTGATGCTTGACGCTCCCTAGCCGATCTTTCGCTTCTTGGTAGGCGAACTTGCCCCCGCCGCCGAACGTCATCGTGCCCATGGTGAGCGCCGATACCGCAGCCCTGATCGTCCCAGCTCGCGATATTCCATCCCGTCATCATTCCCATCGGCGATCGGCACCGCCAGGATGCCCGTCCGTGGGAAATGCTCCGTTCCGTGACCTGGAGTCCCCATAATGATCGGCGCACCTCGGATGATCAGGGAGGAACAGATGGAGGGCAAGAGCGGTCCAACGGCCGAAATCATGATCGCCGAAGCCCGCAAGGCGTTATGGGTGATGGTCGGATTCCTGGCCGTCATTTGGACGATCCAGGTCTTCAACTGGGCGTCGGCGTACGACCTGAGCAAGGAGTTCGGCCTTCAGGCGTGGGACCCCGAAACCCTGCCCGGCATCGTCACCTCCCCGTTCCTCCACTGGAGCTGGGAACACATCGAGGCCAACTCGGGGCCGCTGTTCATCTTCGGGTTCCTGTCCGCCTATCGCGGGGTGAGCAAGTTCATCAGCGTGACGGCGTTCATCATCCTGGTCAGTGGCCTGGGCGCCTGGTTCACCGCCAGCCCGACGGGCATCGGGGTGGGCGCCAGCGGGGTGGTGTTCGGGTACTTCGGGTACGTGCTGGTACGCGGGGCGTTCGACCGGCACCTCATCGACATCGTGATCGGGTTGGTGATGGCGCTGTGCTTCGCCTACCAGTTCATGGGGCTGCTGCCGGAGGAGGGGGTCGGCTGGCAGGCCCATGGGTTCGGCTTCCTGGCCGGCCTGGTGGGCGGATGGGTGTTCCGTGACCGCCGCCTCCGTCGGGAGAAGCTCCAGGAACCCGCGAAGCCCGGGGAGCCGGCCCCCTCGTCAAGGGCCGCGCTGCTGAAGGAACTGGACGATCTCGGCCTCTAGCGCCGTGACCACGAACGCTCACCCACAGGAACACCAGCCTAGAGGATCATGGCGGACTGGCCGGCCGCCGCGGGAACCGCGTTCTTGCGGTTGGCCGCCTGGTCGGTCTTCTCTGGGATGACCGCCTTGACCTGCGTCCGCGCAGATAGGCACGGTTGCCGAGGGAGGAATACGCCTTGTCCGCGGCGACCGCGCCCGGCCTGGTGCGCGGACGCCCCACAGGCAGGCGTTATTGAAGCGCTGCGGCCAGCTCGCCGTCCAGCGCCATCCCGGCAGCGTGGTGGTTGGCGCGGGCCGTGATGGAGTCCACGCTGACCAGATCGCGATCCGCCTGGCCAGGGGCCGCGGCCTCAGCGATCATCGCTGCACCAATTGCTCGAACACCCGCTCACCGCCCACGAGCGGAAACGGTCGTAGACGGTGGACCGGGCCCGTTTCCCGCTGCTGCTCAACGAAGCCACGATTTCCTTCAGGGGACGAAAACGATGCGGTCGGCGGTCTCGGCGCTCCACGCCCGCGTGACCTGGGCGAGGGGTACGGCGCGGGCCCGTACGTCGATCGCGCTCGCGGCCACCGCTGAGGCCAGCTCCGGCAGCTCGGCGAGGAAATCGCGGGCGGGGACGGAGCCGATGCCGCTGCCGACGATCTGCAGGCGGGCGGAGCGCAGTGCCGCGGAGGGGATCGGCGCGGTCTGGCCGACGATGGATCCGATCTGGATCCAGGTCAGCGGGGCGGTACGGTCGGCGCGGGCGGTGAGCATCGGGATCATGGCGTCGGCGGCGCAGTCGCCCCACAAGTAGTCGATGACCACGTCGACGTCGGCCGCGCGGCCGATCTGGTCGAAGGTGATCGTCTCGTCGGCGCCAAGCGCGGCCAGCGCCTTCAGGCGGGTGGTGTCGCGGCCGGCGGCGATGACCTGGGCGGCGCCGAACAGCTTGGCGATCTGGACGGCCATTCGTCCGGCGTTGCCGGTGGCGCCGAGGACGAGGACGCGCTGACCGGCGTGGAAGTCGACGCGTCGGCGCAGCGCGACCCAGGACGACATGGCCGGGTTCATCGCGGCGGCGATCTGCACGGGGTCGATGCCGTCGGGCAGGATGACGCTGCGTCGAGGGTCGATGAGGGTGTGGTCGGCGAACGTCCCCAGAGCCGTGTCGTCCATGACCACGTACCGGAGGTTGCCCTCTCTGTCGCGTACGACGCCGTCGACGCCGGGGACCAGCGGGTACATGCCGTTGCTGGAGTAGTGCGAGCCGTTCGCCCTGGACCTGGTCAGATGGTGCAGGCCGGCCGCGAGGACCTCAACGACCAGCTCGTCGCCGTCATGTTCCGTGGGGTCGGGGTGCTCACGATAGACCGGCGGGGCATCCGCCGCCGAGATGACTGCAGCGTGCATGGTGACCTCCTAGAGATAGTTTGTATTTCCAACCATTTTTATAATGGTTGGAAATGCCAACCATGTCAATCAAAGGCTTGTTCGATGCCGTATCCGTCGATCACCTGACGCGGGTGCGAGTCGCGAGACCCCCGGCGGCGGGGCCGGCCTCCCCAGCCCGACATGGTGGGTATTGCCAACCATGCCGGGGCTAGCATGACGGCATGACCGCCGCCGACGATGTCGTGGACGCCCTCGTCCGGACCACCTTCGAGGTGGCCCGTGTGCTGACCCGTATCGGTGGCGAGCACGACCTGTCGCTCACCCAACTACGGGTGCTCGGCATCCTCCGCGACCGCCGCGCCCGTGTCACCGATCTGGCCGCCTACCTCGGCCTGGACAAATCCACGATGTCCACCCTCATCGTCCGCGCCCAGCGCCGGGGGCTGCTGACGCGCGGCAAGAATCCCGATGACGGCCGGGTCGTCGAGGTGTACATGACCCCGGCCGGTCTCGAACTGGCCAAGCGAATGGAGGACGAAGTCCGACGCGCCCTGGCGCCCAGGACCGGCCCTCTGGATCAGGAACAGCTCGACCAGCTCGCCAAGCTGCTCGAACTCGTCTTGGCCCGCCCATAGCGAACGCACCCAGCGTGTGACCCCGCTTCAGGTCACCAGGCCCCCTTGTGCCTGCCGATTGATGGGCGAAGTAGGGCTGCGTGTGAACGAGGCGTGCAGGCCCTCCCTACTTGTCGTGCTGCCGGCGCACCATCTCGTTGATCCAGATGGGCGCGAACGGAGACGTGCAGCCTGGGAAGGTGGGGTAGTCCTTGAGCACCTCCAGGCGCTCCCCGATGTCGATGGCACGAGCGCGGTGCTCGGCGTGCTCGATCCCGATCTGAGCCAGGCAGTCGTTCATCGCCCACTGCAGGCGATCCGGGGCGTCTTTCATCTCCGCCTCGATGACATCGAGCAGCCCCGCGAGGTCGAGTCCCTCGGGTTGCTTCGTCACGCGTTCGGCGGTCAGCGCCCAGCCGGCGCTCGCGGCCACCGGGTCCGGATCGGCGAACCAGGCCAGGCGCAGCTCTTCGGCGTGCGGGTTCTTCTTCACCACGTAGTTCACGAGCCAGTCGTGCACCTTGGGCGTGCGCGCCTTGCGCAGCATGCCGTCCAGTTCGTCACGCTCGAACGCTTTCGGGCGGCAGATCAGGATCGCCAGCAGTTTCGCCGCGGTGTCATCCGTCTCCCAGAGACGGCACGCGAGTTCCTGCTGCGTCTTCAGCCGCTTGGCGAGCGCGCGCAGCTTGCCGAGGTTCACACCGTGATCGTCACCGTGCCTCTCGTTCACCTCGCGCGCCTTCGGGTCCTCCAACCCGGCCAGCTCGGCCATCACCTCGCCCAGCGCCGTCTCGGCCACCTCAGCCTCCTGTCCGTCACGTGCGAGATTCAGCCTAGACGGGAGCCGACTTTGTGTGCTCCAGCTAGGACGGTCCCGCCGTCGCCGGGCGCCAGGCACACCGTTCCGCTTCACTTTGTTGTCCTGGCATCGTCGGCTGGTCGCCCGACGCATCATCGCCCGCGTCAGGGCCGCGGAGCAGCCTGATCGCCCCGCGAACCCTCAGCTCAGCAGAACGTCGTCACCACGTCACGGGCTTGGTCGGGGTGAACAGCCAGACGTTGAAGAACTCGGTCAGGTCCCGGCCGGAGATCTTCTCCGCGAGCGTGATGAACTCGTCGGTGTCGGCCAGGCCGTAGCGATGGTCGGCCGCCCATGTCCGCAGCAGCCGGAAGAAGGGCTCGTCGCCGATCTTCACGCGCAGCG
Organism: Nonomuraea aurantiaca; assembly: GCF_020215705.1. Classification (GTDB taxonomy): domain Bacteria; phylum Actinomycetota; class Actinomycetes; order Streptosporangiales; family Streptosporangiaceae; genus Nonomuraea; species Nonomuraea aurantiaca. The sequence goes on from NZ_JAIWNB010000050.1 coordinate 6,044, forward strand.
CCTGGAGCGTCATGCCGCCGCGGTTGTAGACGGCGGTGCCGAACATGGTGTCGCGCTGCGGATCGGCCACCTTCGACTGCCAGAACGACTCCGGCCTGCCGGCGTACTGCTGGTCGAACCACGCCTGGACGGTCTGGCCGCCGGTGTGCTCGGTCCAGTACCGCTGGGCGAAGGTGGCGAAGCCCTCGTTGAGCCAGATGTGCTGCCAGGTCCGTACCGAAACGCTGTCGCCGAACCACTGATGGGACAGCTCGTGCGCGACCGTGGTCTCGCTGCGGACGGCGGAGTACAGCGGCTTGGTCTGATTCTCCAGCGAGAAGCCGACGATGGGGGCGTTGTCGACAATCGCGCCCGTCTCCTCGAACGGGTAGCGCCCGAACAGTTCGCTCCAGTAGTCGGTGATGTCGGCGGTCTGCTGGAAGACGACGTCGGTGCCCGGCACGGTCGGATCGGTGGCGACCCATTCGCGCAGGCCGTCCGGCGTCCTGCCCTTCCGTACGTCGAACCGGCCGATCGTGGCCGTGACCAGGTACGACGCCATCGGACGCAGCTCGTTCCACAGGAAGGTCGTCGTGTCACCGTGAGTTGCCTGCGCCGTCAGCACGCCGTTGGCCGCGGCTATGAGCCCCTTGGGAACGGTCACCGAGATGGAGTAGGTCGCCTTGTCGCTCGGGTGGTCGTTGGAGGGGAACCAGGTGCTGGCCGCGTTCGGCTCGCAGGCGACGAGCACGCCGTCCTCCGTGGCGATCCACCCGTACGGCGAACCGAACACGATCGGGCCGCCGAGCGGCTGCGGGATGCCGTCGTAGGTGACGCCCACGTCGAACACGCTCTGACGCCGCAGGCCCGACTTGGGAGTAACGATCAGCTCCTGGCCGTCGCGTACGTAGGCGGCCTGGCGGCCGTTGACCGTGACCGATCTCACGGTGAGTTGCTGGAAGTCCAGATCGAAGCGGGACAGGTCCTGGGTGGCGCGAGCCAGCATGTGCACCGTCCCCCTGAGCACCTTGGTGGCAGGGTCGTAGGCAAGGTTGAGGGAGTAGTGCTGGGCGTCGTACCCGCCGTTTCCCTCCAGGGGGAAGTAGGGGTCACCGAGACCGGGCGCACCCGGCCGGAAGTCGGGCGGCGCGGCCGCGGCAGAGGGCGGGGCGACTGCGAAGGTCATGGCCGCCGCCATGCTGAGAGCGGCGGTCCAGCGAGCGATCTGGGCAAGCACCATCGCAAGCCTCCGTGGGGGATAGGTCATTAGCCGAGAGTGAAGGAAAAACCTGGACTTGTCCGGACCCAAAATTCGGCCCCTGCGCCTGCCAGCGCCCCGCCCACCCCACGGCAGTCCGCACAGCTCCCTTCCGGCGTATTGCGGTCAAAGTGAGCGGTCGTCAGATGCCCGTCCCCACTCTCCGCCGCCGGGTCCGCGCCAATCCCGGGAAGGCGCGAGTACAACAGCCCCAGCTGCCCGTCGATGCCGGTGATCGTCGCGACCGTGGAGCCGTCAGCCTTCGTCCTCCCTCTCGCAACGCAGCAGGACACGGGCGGACAGGCCCGCCCATGCCGAATGAACCGATCACGCCACTACGGGGCGGCCGCTTGTCACCAAATGGCGCTGAGCGGGGACAGGTCAGTGGTTCCGGCGCTGGACGTACAGGCGATTGCCCTTCGGTCCCGTCCATTCCACCCGCACGATCCCGGGCACCGCCGTGTCGCCGACGCGTGACGGGTCGGCCCAGTAGCCGAATCTGGGGTTGCGGAAGAACGTCGCCCACAGCTTGCCGCTGTGATCCACGAAGAAGTTGTTGTGGCCGGCGCCGACACCCACGGTCCACCGCTTCGAGTACGGACCCTCGAAGGTGTCCGAGACGGCGACTACCGCGTCATAGTGGTACTGCGCGCGACCGGTGCCGGGTGGGTCATAGGCGTATCGGATGCTGCCGTCGTCATTGGTCGAGGTCCGGTTCCAGGCGGCCTGGAGCAGGAAGTACTTGCCGCCGTGCTTGAACACGTACGCGCCTTCGAGATACGGCTCGGGCGCGTAGGGCGTCTGCTGGAACTGCGGGAGGTTGGTGGTCGGGACGATGTCCTCCATGTCGTCCCGGAACTTCGCGTACAGGTTGTTGTGCAGCACCAGCCAGGCGTCATCGCCCTCGGTGTAGAGGCTGCCGTCGATGTGGTGGTAGGCGCCGGGCAGGATGAAGCCGGGCCCGCCGATGAAAGAGTCGCCGAACGGCTTGTCGTAGTTGCCCTGAACGAGCCGGTACGGGCCTTCGGGGCCGCCCTCGCTCACGAGCATGAACGAGCCGACCTTCTTCGAGTGGTCGCCCATGCAGGCGACGATGTACCACTTGCCGCGGAAGTAGTGCACCTCCGGGGCCCAGGCAGCGCCGCGCTTGCCGAACTGGTCGTCGTGCCAGTACTCCTGCCACGGAGCGACCACCATGCGTCCTGGCCGGTTCTCGTCGACGAACTCGGGCGACCAGACCTTGCCCTGCTCGGCGCCGGGGCGGATGCCGGTGGTGTCGGCCAGCTTCCACGGTCCGCGCAGGGACGGGGACACCCACATGAAGATGCCGTCGTTCCACGGGGCGGCGGCCTCGACCCCGGGCACCCGGGTGGTGCCGGTGGCGACGTAGATCGGACGACCCTTCACGACGAAGCAGTTGACGTACGTGTCCCGCATCCAGACCCGGCCGAGCTCCTTGTCACGAGGGCGGAGTTCCAGCGGGAGGATGAAGGAGTTGTCCTCGCGCGGCCACAGGTCGGGCCGGGTGTCGGCGAGGCCGTAGGGCTCAAGGTCGGGCCAGTTCGACGGGTATCGCTTCATGGAGGTCTTCGCCTGCGCGGCGGTCGCGGGCAGTGCCGCCGCTCCTAGAAAGCCGGCGGCGCCCACCAGCAGGGACCGTCGGTCGAGGTTCAACCCGTTGTTGGAATCAGTCATCAGTCACGTCCTCCACGTCAGCGCCTGCCGCGCTCGCTGCTGCTGAGCGGTCCGTCCGGCGCAGCCTGCGGAGAGTGTGCCCAGTCATTTATATGTCGTCAATAACCCGGAAAAATGACCCGGGAAAAAAGCGCAGAATTCCGTCGTGGACAAAACCGGCGCAAAACGGCCACGGGGTCTTGTCGGGGCCGAAGTGGCGTGGCAGGCGTCAGCCGCCGCCAGTTCCTCGGCGGCGCGAGCGCCGCCGTCCTGGCCACGGCGCTGACCGCGTGCACCGGCGGCGGGCAGATGAGTCACCGGAGCCAGCGCCCGACCTGGGCCAGGCTCTGCAGGTGCCCCGGCGCAGCAACCAGATGCCGGACGTGCACTCGCTGGCGGGGCTGGGCGCCGTCTCCCCTGCCGCCCTGGTCAGCGAGTGCTGGTTCCAGCCGGTCGACAAGCTGGCCGACTTCGCCGGCAGCCCGCCGCGTGACCAAGGTCAGGGGGATTCGCACAGCCTATTGAGCTCCGCGACGTCTGTGTTGATGTCCGCGATCACCTGGTTGGGGTCGCCGCCGGTCATGCCGGTCAAGCGGAAGTTCAGTTCCTGGAATTCGGCGGCCAGCCGGCTGATCTTCGCTCCCACCACTCCTTCCGCGTCGAGAACCGCGCCCATCAGGTCGTGGTGCGTCTGCTGAGCCGCGGCCGCCATGCTGCTGCGGACGGTCCCGGCGTTGCGGCGGTATGCGGTCAGCGCCGTCGCCGCCTCATCGCAGCCGCCGGGCCGGACCGCCGGCAGCAGTGGGGAGGAAGCCGGGGCCTCTCGCGTGGGGCTCGGTGGTTCGGGCGTGCTGGACTCAGGCGATGGACTCGGGGTCCGCCGTGCATGCCGGGTGGTCACCGGTTTTTGTGACGATGACCGCGGGGCCGGGGTGGGGACTTCCGTGTCGGGCTGGGCCTGGGGTTGGGGTTGGGGTTGGGGTTGTGGCTGCGGAGGCGGGGTCGGCGGCGCCAGGTACGCGACCAGGGCGATCACGGCGGCGATCGCAGCCGCCAGAGCGCTCACTGCCGTCCAGTTCAGGCGCGAGCCCGCTCCTCCGCCCGCCGTCGGCGGCTGCGCTGATCCACTCCCCGTCATGTCCTCATCGTGGCCGAGCCGCCGAGCTCGGTCCAGAAGACCTCCTGCTTCGGCCCGATCAGGCGAAATCTTCCGCAAGGAGACTCTCGACGGGGCATGAAACTCATGTCATGGCATCACCGTTCCATTTGTGGCACGGTTAACTTCACTCCGTTCGTCGCCCTGCACCACTTCACCCAACCAGGGAAAGCTGCGCGAGGCGAGCCCTCACCTGGTGTTCTTTCTGTATTCCTCGAACAGCTTTTCGGCCTCGGATCGGGAGTCGGCGAACTTCGTGACGCCCTTCTTCGGATCGGTCGTCACGAAGTACAGCCACGGTCCGGCGTCCGGCTTCAGGGCGGCCTCGATGGCGTCGGCGCCCGGGTTACAGATGGGACCGGGCGGCAGACCGAGGCGCGCATAGGTGTTGTACCGCGACCGGTTCTTGAGATCCTCGTTCGAGGCCACGGTGCCGGACTTGTCCAGGCCGTACAGGATCGTGCTGTTCACCTGGAGCTTCATCTCGGGCGTGTGGTTCAGCCGGTTGTAGATCACCCGCGCGATCTTGGGCATGTCGCGCTTGTTGATCGACTCGGCCTGGACGATGCTGGCGATGGTCAGGATCTCCAATGGCGTACGGCCGACACGCCTGGCACCGTCCGCCAGGTCGCTGTCCTCGGCGGCGCGATTGAAGCGTGCCACCATCGCGGCGAGGATCTCGTCGGGGCTCGACGTGGGCGAGACCTCGTAGGTTCCGGGGAAGGCGAATCCTTCCAGCGCACCCTTGGCGTAGGCCGGAAGGCCGAGCGCCCTGCCGTCCTTGGCGGCCCGCTCGAACTCCACCAGCGGTCTGCCGGTGGCGGTCGACAACTGCTCCAAGATCTGTGAGAGCCGTAGTCCTTCCCTCACGGTCAGGGTGATCTGTCCCTGTTTGGTCTCCACAAGCGCCTCGTCAGAGCCCTGCTCGGTGACACCCTTGGAGACCACCACCCCAGAGGACAGCCCCTGGACCACGAGCGTGGATCCGACCGCCATCACGGCTACGGCCACCGCCGCCGACAGGGCGAGGCCGCGCCGACGGGATCGACCCCGGTTGACCTGGAGGAACCGGCCCGGTGAGGGTGGCTGCTCCTCATGAGCCATGTCGGAGAAGGTCTCACGCAGCAGATCCTCGATGTTCATCCGAACTCCCTCACGGTGCTCAGTTCAGGTGCGGCCTTCTTCAGGCGCTCCAACGACCGGTAAATCTGGCTGCGCACCGACCCCACCCTGACCCCGAGCAGTCGCGCGATCTCGGTCTCGGACAGGTCTTCGAAGTAGCGCAGCACGAGCATGGTCCGCTGCCGCGGTGTCAGCCGGGCAAGAGCCGCGCGCATCACCAGGCGAAGATCCACCATCTCGGCGTGCCCATCGCCGATCTGTTCGGGCAGCCACCCGGTGGACACTTCCGCGACGCGGGACCGGCGCCGCCACCAGCTCACCTGCTCGTGGTACATGGCGCGGCGGACATAGCCCTCGATGGCAGCGGTGTCGCGCAGGCCGCGCCACTTCGCGGCGGTCTTCGCCAGCGCCGACTGGACCAAGTCCTCGGCGGCGTGCCGGTCGCCGGTCAGCAGGTACGCGGTATGGAACAGCGCTCCTGATCGATCGATGACGAACTCCCGGAAGTCCGCCTCAAACCCTGGATCCACCTGTCCTCCTCGCGATGTCGCCAAGCAAGGACGCGGACAGGGCATCGATCTATGCCGGCGTGACCGAACCGATCTGCGTGGTGTGAGGCCCCGCCCCGACGGGGCCTCGGGTGTCAGTCGGAGGTGAAGCTGAGCCAAGTGGCGTGTTTGGGGAGCTTGACGGTCAGGGTGCGGGTGGCGCTGTCATAGCGGTACGCGTCGGCGGGCAGGTCCGCGGGAGGGGCGGCGTTCAGGAAGTTGAGCGTCCATTGGCGCGCCTTGCCGCTGATCTTCACGGTCCGCCGCCCTCCTGACTCCGAGTAGCGGATCGTGGTCTTGTCGTACAGCGTGTACGAGCCGGAGGCCCCCGAGGCGATGCTCAGGGTGATCTTGTCCAGGGGGTTCTGGACGTCGTTGGCGACGTCGGCGGTCCTGGTCGGCAGGATGGCCCCGGCCTTGACGAACACGGGCATCGTGTCGAGGCCAGTGGTGATGTTCCGGGTGGTGCCGCCGGTGTAGGTCTGGCCGGTGAAGTAGTCGGTCCACTGCCCGGGCGGGAACCACACCGAGGTCGTGGCCGTCGCGCCGGGCGTGGTCACTGGCGCGACCAGGAGGTCGGGGCCGTAGAAGTACTGGCTGGCGGCGGTGGCGTACGCGTTCTCCTCTTCGGGATATTCCAGGTATGTCGGGCGGACGATCGGGACGCCGGTGGCGTTGGCCTCCTGGGCCAGCGTGTAGGTGTAGGGGACCAGGTTCTCCCTCAGGTTGAGGAACTTCTTCGCCGAGTCCTTCGCCGCGGTCCCGTACTGCCAGGGCAGCCGGTCGCCGTGGTTGCTGTGCAGGCGGTCGATGGGCTGGAAGGTGCCGAACTGGACCCACCGGGCGTACAGGTCGTCGGGCAGCTTGCTGGTCCGCCTGGTCTGCCCGTTGTCGATGTAGGTCTCCGAGCCCGGCAGGCCCGTGGTGTCGTTGTGGCCGCCGATGTCGTGGCTGATGGAAGACATGCCGGTGGCAGCGGATTCGCCGGGCGTGTAGCCGACCTCCGCCCGGAGGGTTCCCCAGGTGGAGGACGTGTCGCCGGTGAAGTGGACAGTGGTGCGCTTGTCGGCCCACGGGCCGGTGGGCAGGCCCGAGCGGCCGGCGTACGAGCCTGTCTGGAGGGAGCCGAAGGCACGGGAGAGCACGAAGCCGCCGTGGGCCGCGGCGTACTGCTGGTGGATCCAGGCGTCAGGGGTCACGCCGGGCAGCGAGGACTGCGAGGCGTCGCAGCACCAGTCGAGCCACCAGAAGTCGTTGCCCTGCTGATCCATGGTCTTGTGCAGGTCCATGTACGCCTTGAGCTGGTCGGGATCGCCCCAGTCGAAGGTGTGGCAGTTCGCGCCCGCGGCTCCTGCGCACCCGCCGCTACGCAGCTTGCCCTTGGCCGTGGCCTGCGCCTGGGCGAACTGGGGGTCGTCGCCGACGATGCTGGGATGGACGTTGAGCGTGTTGTGCAGGCCCTGGGCGGCCGACCAGTCGAAGAACGCCTTCGGGTCGGGGAACTTCGTCCGGTCGATCTGCCAGCCGCTCCAGGTGTTGGGCGACTTGAAGTCGGTGTCGGTGACCAGGACGTCCAGCGGGACGCCCTCGGAGCGGAACCTGGGCAGGATCGTGTTCTGGTAGTCGGCCGCGGTGCGGTCGATGTACTCGGAGTACCACACGCCGTACGCCCAGCGGGGAAGCAGCGCCGGCGGCCCGGTCAGGGTGGACAGGTCCGACAGGGCGCGCTTGTAGTCGTGACCGTAACCGAAGAAGTAACCGTCCTGGTACGCCCTGCCGCCGGGCCGCTGGGTGACCTTCCCGGTGGCGGGGTCGTACAGGGCCGAGAGTGTGTCGTCGAGCAGGTACCAGCCGTCCTTGTGCAGCAGGCCCGGAGTGGTCGGCGGGGTGCCGTTGTCGCCGTTCACGTTGTCGAGGCTGCGGCGGTAGCCGCCGAGCGGGAGGTGGGGCGGCGGGGCGGCCGTGCCGGTGGGGGTCACCGCGAGCGTGTCCGCGTTGACGCGGCAGCCGGAGGCGCCGGGGCAGGTGAGGGTGATGTCGTTCGTGCCGGACTTGAGCGCGATCGGGGTGGCGGCCGTCGCCCAGGTGTCCCAGCCGGCCGTGGTCGGGAAGGTCATCTGCTGTGTGGCGCCGCCTGTGGTGACGGTGGCCGTTCGCGTCTGGTGCAGGCCGTCGCCGCCGACGCCGTTGGCGTAGCGGATGTGCAGCGTGTACGTGCCGTCGGCGGGCACGCCCACGAGGCGGGTGGCCAGGCTCGCGCCCTGGTTGAGTTCGGCGACGAAACCTCTGCCCGCGTAGCCGGCGTGGTCCTGCACCACCTTCGCCGTACCGGCGAGCCCGCCCGCCTCGGCCTCGCAGCTCGTGCCGTACGCGCAGGACACGGTGGCTCTGGCCGACGGCGGCGGATATCCGGCGCCCGGTGGCAGCAGCGCGAGGCTGTCGATGTTGACGTTGCCGGAGTCGGCGGGTGTGCGGGTGAGCGTGATGATGTGCCGGCCCGCGGCGAGCTGCACTCCGGGTGTGGCGATGGCCCAGGTGTCCCAGTTCGCGGTCACCGGCAGGGTCACCGTCTGGCCGGTGCCCCCGTCCACCGACAGGGTGAGCGTGCGCGGCGTGTGCTGGCCGTCGCCGCCGACGGCGTTGGAGTAGCGGATGGCGAACTGGTACTGCCCTGACGTGGTCGCGTTCACGTCCGCGGACAGCGAGTTGCCCGTCCCCTCGAAGCCCGCCAGGAAACCCGCGCCGGTGAAGCCGGAGTGGTCGGTGGCGACAGCCAGCCCGCCGTACGAGAGGTCCTCGGCCTCGCACAGGGCGCCGGCGGGGCAGGTCAGTTGTTGCCATGGGGCGGCGGTGGTGGTCTTCAAGCTGACCGAGAGGTTCTGCGGGGTGAACGGGCCCGAACCGACCTGGTAGCGCAGGGTGAGCGCGCTCGTCCTGATGGTGAGCCAGCCGTTCGACGTGCTCGATGTGAAGGGTGTCGACGGAAAGGCGCCGCGCCCGACGGCGTTGAAGGTCGGGGTGTCGAGGAATTTGGCGTCGCCCGCGTACTCGGTCCTTATCAGGGTGGGGGACAGCACTTCGAAGCGGGCGTTTCCTGAGGTCACCGCTTTGATCCGGGTGTTGTGGGCCGCCTCCGCCGGAGCGGGGGCGATGCCTGACATGGCCACCGCGATGATCGCGACGGCGACGAGACGCAGGGGGGGTGGTCGCACTGGGCGGCTCCTTAGTCACGTTCGATCGGGCAGCGGATCGAATTTGACTGCTTTGCCGCAACTATTGACCAGGCCGCTCGACCTGACAAGATCGGAGCACCATATTGATCGGATCCGGTCAGTGGAGTATGTGAATCGGTCAGTCCACGTCGAGGAGGAGCCCAGCCTGACACGGGGCGAGGGATTACCGGATCTCCATCAATCGCGCATGGTGAGCAGGGCCTGTCGCGCTGCCGCCAACGCCTCCTCCTCGGTGGCTCCAGCGTGCAGTGCTGCTCTGGCGTATTCTTCGGCCGCCTCGGCCAGGCGGAGCCGCAACCGGTCGGCCCCCTCGGTGATCACGGCCGTCCGGCCCCGGCGCAGCTCCACCAGCCCCTCATCGCGCAACTGCTGGTAACCCCGCAGGACGGTGTGCAGGTTGATGCCGAGGGTGGCGGCCACGTTGCGGGCCGAGGGCAGACGGTCGCCGGGTGCCGCCAGGCCACTGGCGAGTGCGGCGCGGACCGAGGCGGCCACCTGGTCGGCCAGCGGCTGGGGCGACGCCGGATCAATGGTGATCAGCACTACGCCGTCTCCTCCAGTCGTTGCCTGCTCAGCCATCCGTTGACCAGGGCGGCGGCGGTCTGCGCCTCGCGCGTGGAGTAGACGAACGATCGATCGTCGCTCAACGACAAGACGAGGACCGGCGCCCTGCCGTTGACCACGCCCCATCCGGACGAGCTGTCGTCCAGCTTGTATCGCCCTTCTGGGGCTCTGCTCCTGGCCTCGGCGAACCGTATCAGGGAGTACGGCACCCTCCGCCGCAGGACCGGCAGCCCCGAGGCACGCACGGTGATGCCCGAGCCGTCGATCTGCAGGCTCGTACGCGCCTGCGCCGCTTCGAACAGCGCCCACAGTGCGAGCAGCGCCGTCCCCTGCCAGGCGTCGGAGCCGTTGCCCACGCTCAGCACGGCGAGCGCGCCCAATATCGCGGCGAGCAGCAGCCGGCGTAGCGACCAAGTCGACGTCACGAACAGGATCCGTTGGTGCCGCCCGAGGGCCATGGTCGGCGCGTGCGACGGCGGCGCGGACATGACCGCGGGCGGTGACGGGATCGGGCCCGCCGCCCGGTAACCCAGCGCGGCCGCGACGACGGTAACGGCGATCTCCGCCCCAAGATGCCAGGCCGGCCGGGTCACCGGCCCTGGGGAGTCCAGAAGCGCCGTCATTGCCAGCACGGTGGACGCGGAGAGCGAGGCGGCGATGACGAAACTGAGGATCACCATGCCGCGCTGGGGTTGCGGCAGGCGCCAGTAACGCAGAAACGGCAGGAGCAGCGTGACTTCGAACCACACGAGGGTGAAGCACCGCCCGGAGAGCCAGCCTTTCCAGGTGGGCGCGTATCCGGTGTGCACAGCCCAGCTCTCGATGTAGGCGCGGGCCGGCAGGCGCTCTCCGTACAGGCCGACCAGAGTCATGGGCACCAGGAGCACGAGCAACGGAGGAACGGCCGTCAAGGCGAGGCGGCGCAGGCGCCCCGGCGCGGCGATGTCGGTGTGACGGGACATGACCCACCTCCAACTGTTTGCTTTTGACTATAACACTGCAAACAGTTTGGCGGTGGGCTCCTGTCTGAAGGTCGCGGGGATCGACGTGCAGGTCAGGTCCCGTTGACACCATCGGACCGCCTGTCAGACGGCGTACGGCCAGGGCTGTCAGATGACGTGCGGACAGGCTGACAACACCGATCTTCTTGTGGACACGTGGCCAAACCGAGACCTTGTTTCCGCCGCCCAAGTAATTCCCATTGTGGCCTGAAACCAGGAGTAACGATGAAGTTGGCCTCATGCGCCGCTGCCGTCATATCGGCCGCCCTGCTCGCTTCCCCAGCCGAGGCGTCCGTGATGTCGGTGGCAGAGGCGGCCGGCATGAGCGCCCTTCCGAGTGTGAACATGGAAGCCACTGTCAAGGCGGCCCAGATCGACCCGCGGCGGCCTGACAGCACCCTGACCCCGGGCGCCAAGGCCAGTGTGCTCCTCGTTGAGCAGGCGCTGCGCGACCGGAGCCTCCTCGACGCGAAGTGGGTGGACGGTTACTTCGGCTCCACGACGGTCACCGCCTATGCGAAGTACCAGAAGTCGCTCGGCCTCACCGGTCTCGACGCCAACGGCCTGCCGGGTAAGGGGTCGCTCGCCAAGCTCGGAGCCGGCCGCTTCACCGTCACCGGCGCCATCGACCCGGGCGCCCGGGTGTCCGTCGGCGCTGCCGTCATCAACACCCGCACCCGCAACATGCTGGCCGAGGCGAAGCGCCTGCTCGGCCGCGATCTCGCCCTGGACCAGGGTTCGTACAACCCCGGCGGCGACCCGACCTCCGTGGGCACCCACGATGGCGGCGGCGTCGTCGACGTCTCGGTGAAGGGGATGACTGCCGCCAAGCGCACCGCGGTCTGCCGGGCGTTACGCCGTGTCGGCTTCGCGGCATGGGTGCGCAGCCCCCAGCAGGGCGACTGGCCGTGGCACATCCACGCCGCCGCCATCAACGACACCAGCCTCTCCAGCCAGGCCCAGCACCAGATCGGTGACTACTACCTGGGCCAGAACGGCCTCGCCAACCGCGGGCCGGACGACGGCCCTGCGGTGGCCATCCGTACCTGGGAGGAGTACCAGCGCCGCTGACTCCTCCGCAAATCCAGAGCTACTCCCGCATAGGCAGACATAAGCAGACATAAGGAGAACAGCCATGAGAACGATCACCAGGATCCTCACCGCCACGACCGCCGCGATGGCGCTCAGCGGGACGGTGCTGGCCACCGCGACGCCCGCCTCGGCGGCCAACCGCGACGGCGTCTGCGACACCGGCGAATTCTGCTACTACTTCAACAGCAACAACCAAGGATCGGTCTCCGACTTCACCGGATCAGTCGCCGACTACTCCACCACCCAGCCCACCTGCTACGACTTCAAGGGCCCCGGCGAAGGCAAGGGCAAGTGCATCAAGAACGCCGCCGCCTCCGCCTGGAACCGCAGCAGCAAGAAGGTCCGCGTCTACTTCAACACCGGTAATACCGGCACCTATCAGGACTTCGCCCCAGGCGCCAAGGCCAACCTGAACGCCAGCCTCAAGAACCAGAACGCCTCGCACGAGTTCAACCCGTCATCGACGACGCGCACCAACATGTCGTTCTCGCTGTACGCGGCCGCCGGCTCGATCACCTGCGGCTTCGACGGTTACACCTCCACCCAGGGCCGGCATGAGGGCATCGACATCGCCCGCGGCATCGGCTCGGATGTCCACAACCTGGTGGCGGGCACGATCACCAATGTCCAGTTCGGATCCACCGGCAGGGCCGGACTGTCCACGATCGCCGTCTACAACGCCGCGGCGAACAAGACAGTGATCTACCTGCACTCCGCCCCGCGGTCCTCCCTGCGTGTGGGCCAGTCGGTCAGCCGCGGCCAGATCATCGCCGACGAGTCGTGGCACGGGGTGTCGAGCAGTTCGTCCGCGCACACCCACGTCGAGATGCGCCCCGGACGGCAGACGCGTGCGTCCAAGAGCGTCGGCGACTCGACCCTGGACAACCCGAACCCGACCTCGTTCTGGAACTCCCAGGGCTACAACGTCCGATAACAAGCCGCGAAAGCTGACAAAAGAGGAAGACACCTGTGCTTTCACGAACTGTACGGCTGATCTCGGGGCTCACCACGGCGATGGCGCTCGGCGGAACCATGCTGGCCACCGCGACGCCCGCCTCGGCGGCCGGCCGCGACGGCGTCTGCGACACCGGCGAGTTCTGCTACTACTTCAACAGCAACAACCAGGGATCGGTCTCCGACTTCACCGGATCGATCCCCGACTACTCCACCACGCAGCCCAGCTGCTATGACTTCAAGGGCCCCGGCGCGGGCAAGGGCAAGTGCCTCAAGAACGCCGCCGCCTCCGCCTGGAACCGCAGCAGCAAGAAGGTCCGCGTCTACTTCAACACCGGCCTCACCGGCACCTACCAGGACTTCGCCCCAGGCGCCAAGGCCAACCTCAACTCCACTCTCAAGAACCAGAACGCCTCGCACGAGTTCCTGGGTAGCGCCTTGCCGCCGACCCAATGCAAGACCGACGGCACGGACAGCAAGCTGCCCACGACGATCCTCGTGTACCGCGAGTCCCTCAATCGCGTGGAGCGGGTGGACTTCAAGACCTACGTCAAGAACGTCCTGCCCAACGAGTGGGTGACGAGCTGGCCGAGCGAGTCCCTCAAGGCCGGCGCGATGGCCGTGAAGAACTTCGGCTGGTACTGGGCGCTGCACTCCGCCAGCAAGACGCCGAGCGGCCAGTGCTTCGACGTCTATGACCACACCTCGAGCCAGGTGTACAAGCCCGGCTCCGCGAAGGCGGTGACGAACGCCGCGGTGGACGCGACGTGGAGCACCCGGCTGACCCGCAGTGGGAAGATCTTCCGGGCCCAGTACTGCTCAACGACGACGGCGTGCGGTAACTGGGTCAACGGCGACTGGATGTCGCAGTACGGCTCCCGCGACAAGGCCAGAGCGGGCTGGAGCTACTCCAGGATCCTCAAGAACTACTACACGGGGATCGTCATCGGCTCCTGACACCTCCGAGGCTCTGGTTCCCCGCCGTATCCCGCGCGGCGGGGAATTAGAGTGCGCCGACGATGATCTGAAAGTTGACCGGCCGGCTTCCGGGGAAAAGGACCGTTCCCGAGGCGTCCACCATCTTGAATCGCACGTAGCACAGGCCCGGCTTGCTCGGCGTGGTGACGACGGTCTCGACGTCGACCATCTCGCCGGGCTGCGTGTCCCTGATCGGCACGTGCGGAATGGTCTGGCACTGATCAGCTTGCTGCGTGACGTCGAGGCGACGCAGCGAATAGCCCTTCCACGGCACGGTCCCGGCGTTCTTGAGCCGCCATATCTTGGTCACGGTCTTGCCGGTGCCGACGCGCGTGCAGTCGGCGAGCGTAACGTCCTCGATGAACACGACCGCGTCGCCCTTGTGCAGCGGCGGGGCCAACGGCGGGTTGGTCGAACGCACCGGGCAATCGGCTGGGGACAGCACGGCGATCGATGAGCCGCCGGACAGGTTCGGACCGTGTTGTTCGTCGGGCGTGGAGCCGCGATTGACGGTGGCCACGATGACGGCCACTGATCCCATGGTGACGGCCACGGCCGCGAACGCGGCCGGGCGGATCCACCGCCTTCGTCCTCGGCTCCTCGGCGCGGGGACCTCGCCCGCGATCTCGCCGGGCGGTGCCGAGATCTCGCCGGCCGACCACCCGTCGGCGAGCCGCATGGCATGAGATTCGACGGCGCCTGCGACTCCACCGGGCGGATGATCCATCGAGGCGTCCGTGCGAATCGAAAGATCCCCGGTGCTCGCTGATCTGACCGCCAGGTTCGCTCGCTCCCAGCGTTCGCGGTACGCGGCCGGGTCCGCGCCACACACCTTGAGGAACTCAACGGTGGTCTCCCAGCTCGGGAGCCGGTTACCCTTCGTAGCCTCGTGCAGCGTTGTGTGAGAAATCGCCCCTGACCGGCCGGACATTTCCCGAAAAGACGGGTTGCCGACCGAGGCGCGCAGTTCCCGCAGGGTCACCGCGAAGTCCTCGATTGCCTCCGTCCGTACCCGCGTGTCGTCCACCGTGCGAAGCTAACAGCACCCATGGTGTTCATCAACCGAAACGGACAAGCCCAGTGAGATGGGGCCTGAGAAGGCCATCGATAACCCGGCGACTATTCGCCCCATTCGTCGTTCTGCTCGAAGACGGTGCGCAGCATGGTCGCCACCCAAGGTGCAGGGGCCGCCGTCCAGCGGCCGGGTGGAGACGCCCAGCATGGGAATCGCAGGATTACGGAGTGTCCGTCTCCTGTCACATAAATGGCACTCTTACCAGTTCAGGGGCCGGCCTCGATCGCCGAAGACCATCTCCCGGGACAAGGCACCGCGTCATTGACGCGGATTGTCAGAAAAATGCGAATGCCAATTCAGACTTTCCCCGCATCGGACCCACCCCTGTAAAGCCACCTCGGGCAACGGACGGCAATTCTCATCCGGCCAGGCGTCTTTCAAAGTCAACCCCCCAGCTCATCGCACCAGCGAACACGGAGGGTAACCGTCTGCTACGATCCCGCGCCATCAGCGGATCTGCGGGCTGTACCCCTCCACAACCGGGTAACCGTCCTCCAGCCAAGCGCACATCCGCCAGTTGGCCTCCCACAACCGCTCCCGATCCAGCGTGAACAGCGCATAGGTCTCAGCGAAGAACTCCTTGGTCGACGTCCGCCCGTACGACGTGCACGACTGGTATCCGACCTGTGCGGCATAGGCGGCGAACCTCGCCAACAGCAGCCCAGGCGCCGCCAACCCCGCGATATACGTATGCCGCCGCAGCAGCACCGTGGCCACCCGGACCACAGCGCCCTGCTCCGCGGGAACCAGCGCGTCCAGCGTCCGGGCGGCGGCCAGCGCGGGGTCCACCCGAGCGACGGCCGCCGCCTGTGCCCTGGCGAAGGTCGCTATGACCTCCCTGACGTTGGCGGGTACGGTCTCCCGGAGTGCCGCCCAGGTCTGGTTCGCCACGGGGACGAAGTCGTCGTTCGCGTCGGTGTAGGCCCCGTACGCGGTGGTCCAGGCATTGAAGGCTTCGATGAGCTTATTGTCGGCTTTCGCCACGACGGCGCGCAGCCGCTGGTCGAGCAGTTGGTACGCCTGCCACGGCTTGTCCCTGAGTCGAGCCAGCGACAGTGAGGCCTGCTCGTGGGGGCACATGGTGACCACATGGCCGATCTCGTGCAGCAGGGTCCAGTCGCCGCCCGCCCCGCAGTCGCCCGGCCGGCCGCACGCCGAGCGGGTCATGTCGTCGAAGGCCAGGTCGAAGTAGTGGACGTGCGGCGTCGGTTCGGCAGGTTCCGGACCGACCAGGTCCAGGCCTCCCTTGCTCACGTGGGCGTCGCCGCCGTGCCGGCCGGCCGCTATGGGATCAACGGGGTTGTCGCGGATCAGTGAGGTGCCCTTGAGCGCCTCGAGGTCGCCGGCCGGGATGCGCTCGAACGCCGAGGCGACCTGGCCGAGCTCGGCCAGGCTCCACGCCTTCGCCGGACGCCGGTCGGCAGGCAGCCGGTCACCCACTCCGCCGAGCGCGAACCGCGCCTGCAGCGCGTCCTTGCCCTCCTTGATCGAACCCGGCCGGAGGTACCACGCCGGTGGCGGCCGGTCCACCACGTCGCCCAGCCGTTCGGCACGCACCACGCGGTTGTCGTCGGTGATCAGCTCGTAGCGGGCGGATCCGCCCGGGAAGGGGATCGTCAGCGGCCAGACGGTTCCCCGCAGATCGAGCGACTGACCATCGGGCCGGGTGATGCGGGTGGTCACCCGCATGATCGTGTACTGGACGGCGTCGCGTTCGCGCACGGGCACGAAGGTGAGGTCGGTGGTGTACCCGGCGGCGCGGATGACGGCGCCGGTGTCCCCGTACTCCTGGGGCAGCGGTTCCGCTGGGGGGACGAGCCTGAGCATGGTCGGTGCCGGACCGTTACCGCCGTCGAGCAGCAGGTGGACGACCCGGCGCAGCAGGAGGATGAAGGGCTCGTTCTGGTGCAGATCCTGGCGGGTGAGCGCGCGTAACCGTACGACGCCGTCGGTGCCGGGGCGTACCGTGACAGCGCAGCGGCGCAGGCCGGCCAGGATGCGGTCACGGACCCGCAGGTCGGTGACCTTCAGCGCGACCCACTTCCGCTCCAGCAGGCGCAGGTAGGTGCCGAAGACGCGCTCCCAGACATCCCCCAGGGCCGTACTGTCCTCAGCGGTCAGAGCCAGTCCGGCCAGCTGAGCCGACGTCACCGGACAGGTCTCCGGCCACTTGGCCAGGAAGACGGCGAAGCCGACGGCGTCATTGTCCTGCTCGTAGGCGGCGCCCCCGGCGACGAGGAGTTTGGTGACGGCCGTGAGCCGGCCTGCCCGCGTCGGGCGATCGACGGTGCGCCCGTCCGTTTCGTGGTACGAGGCCCTGATCTCGTCAAGTTTGATGAGCACCTTGCGTGTGGGCGTCACCGCTGCATCCATGGACGGCTCCCTCCATTGGAACGCTCCCTTGGACGGTAACCGGAGAGATTCCCGATTCCCTACGCTGTGTCCGCTGAATGACAGATCGCGTTAGAGGAGTCCCCGCTCCATGGCCACCACGACCGCCGCCGCCCTGGTCTCGACGCCGAGCTTGGCGAAGACGTGCTTGAGGTGCGTCTTGACCGTGGTCTCGCTGATCAGCAGCGTTCGCGCGATCTCCTTGTTGGCCGCGCCCCGTGCCACCAGGCGCAGCACCTCCAGCTCGCGCGGGCTCGGCCGCTGCGCCGCGGGCCCGCGGATGAGCGCGGAGGCGATCGACGGCGCCAGGACCGCGCCGCCCGCGGCGGCCGTACGGACCGCCCGGTGCAGTTCCTCGCGCGGCGCGTCCTTCAGCAGGTAACCCGCCACCCCGGCGGCCATGGCCCGGGTGACGTCGGCGTCGGTGTCGTACGTGGTCAGCACGATCACCTTGATCTCCGGGTGGTCCGCGCGCAGCCGCTCGATCGCGCCCACGCCGTCGAGGCCGGGCATGCGCAGGTCCATGAGGATGACGTGCGGCCGTGCTCGCCTGGCCATGGCCAGCGCCTCGAACCCGTCGGACGCCTCGGCCACCACCTCGATGTCGTCCACGTGGTCGAACATGCCGCGCAGCCCGTCGCGGACCACCGGATGGTCATTCACGATCATCAGCTTGAGGGGATACGCAGGCACAGTGCCGTCCCCTCTCCCGGTGCCGACTCCACCGTCAGCGTCCCGCCGACATCGCGGGCGCGCTCGCGCATGGCCGCCAGCCCGTACCCGGAACCCCGCGCATCCGGCTCGAAACCCCTGCCGTCGTCGAACACGTCCAGCGTCACCTCGTCGTCCATGTACGTCAGCGTGATCGCCACCCGGCCCGCCCGCGCGTGCTTGGCCGCGTTGGACAGCCCCTCCTGCGCCGCGCGCAGCAGCGTGGCACCCACCTCGCCGGGCAGTGGCCGCGGCGTACCCTCCACGCTCACAGTGGCGCTCACCTCAGATGTGCGTGACCACCGCTCGGCGACCCGCGCCAGGGCGGCGTCGAGGCGCGCGTCCCGCAGGGGCCCCGGCCGCAGCGCGTCCACCGAGCGGCGGGCCTCTTGGAGGTTGTCGCGGGCCAGCTCCTTGGCCAGCGCGATCCTCCTGCGTACGGCGGGCAGGTCGGGCATGGCCTGCTCGGCCGCCTCGAGCTGGGTGATGATCCCGCTCAGCCCTTGGGCGATGGTGTCGTGAATCTCCCTGGCCAGTCTGGCCCGCTCCTCCAGCACGCCGAGCGTCTTGTTCTGCGCGCTCTGGCGCAGGACGTACATCAAGAACATGCCGATCGCCACCACCAGGCCGCAACTCCCGGCGAGCCGCCACAGGGTGTCGGGGTCGTCCAGGTAGCCCCTGGCCGCGAACGTGCACAGGATCGTCGCCACGGCCCCCGCGTACGACCAGGGGATGGGCAGCATCAGGTACGGCTGGGGCATCAGCCCGAAGATCACCACATCGAAGGAGCCGTCGGCGCGCACCAGCGCGACGTAGAGGACGCAGAGCACGGCCAGGTGGAGCGCCATGGGGCGGAGCCGGCCGAGCAGGTGCGGCCGGCGGACGACGAGGAACCAGTGCCAGCCGGCCAGCGCCGCGAGCACCACCAGGGTCACCGGAGCCGGGCTCCTGTGCTCGCCGAACGACAGGATCAGCCCCAGCGCCAGGCAGGCGTAGTACAGCAGGTGGAAGGCGCGCACCCAGCGCGCCTCCCAGACGTCCACCCCGTCACTCCCCCGCTCCGTCACTCCCATCGGAACAGCGCCGCGGCCACCGCCGTGCCCGCCACGATTATCCCGGCGAGGATCATCATCGGGAAGAGGGCGGCGGCGCCGGTCCAGGCGGCGGTCAGCACGTCCACGCCCGGGGTCAGCGGCAGGAAGCCGCCGATAGCGCGCAGCGAGTCGGGCAGTGCCTCGCGGGGCACGGCCGCGCCCGCCAGGAAGAGCATCGGAAACTCGACCAGCATGCCGATCAGGCTCGCGCCCCTGGTGTTGCGTACGACCGCGGCGATCACGAAGCCGAGCGCGCAGACCATCACCGAGCACAGCAGGATGGCGACGGCCAGCAGGGGCAGGTTCGTGGGCGGCCGCGCGCCGAACGCCGCGATCGCGGCGACCACCAGCAGCGCCGAGCCGATCAGAGCTGCGGCGACCTGCGCCACCAACTGGGCGCCGAGCAGCAGAACCGGGGAGATCGGCGTGGTCCCCAGCCGCTTGAGCACCTTGCGCTCGCGGTAGCCGGCCACGATGCCGGGCAGAGCGCCCAAGCCGCCGACGGCCGAGATCATCGCGATGTAGCCGGGGACCGCGCCGCTGTCACCGCGCTTGAGCACCAGCAGCATCATCGGGAAGGCCATCATGAAGAA
This sequence comes from Nonomuraea aurantiaca, assembly GCF_020215705.1. Lineage (GTDB taxonomy): Bacteria > Actinomycetota > Actinomycetes > Streptosporangiales > Streptosporangiaceae > Nonomuraea > Nonomuraea aurantiaca. The sequence goes on from NZ_JAIWNB010000050.1 coordinate 25,467, forward strand.
CACCGAGGCGGGGTCGCGCAGCAGCAGCCTCAGCTCGATCGTGGTGAGCGCGGTGAACGCCTTCATCGGTCCGCTCCTTCCAGGGCGAAGTACGCCTCCTCCAGACTGGCGGTGCCGGTCCGGGCGATGATCTCGGCCGGGGTGCCCATGGCCCGGATCCGGCCGCGGGCGAGGACGGCCAGGCGGTCGCACAGGGCCTCGGCCTCGTCGAAGTAGTGGCTGACCAGCACCACGGTGGTGCCGGAGGTCTTCAGCTCCCGCACCAGCCGCCAGGTCTCCCGGCGGGCAAGGGGGTCCAGGCCGGTGGTCAGCTCGTCCAGCACGACCAGCTCGGGGTCGCCGACCAGGGCCAGGGCGAGCATCAGCCGCTGCTTCTGCCCGCCGGACAGGTCGCCGTACGCCTTGCGCGCCAAGGACGTCAGGCTCCAGCGCTCCATGACCTCCCGCCAGTCGGCGGGCCGGTGGTAGAAGGAGGCGAAGGCGTGCAGCGCCTCGGCGACCTTGATCCGCTCCGGCAGCGCGCTCTCCTGGAGCTGGGCGCCGACGCGCTGGGCCAGGGCCCGGCGCCGGCGCGCGGGGTCCTCGCCCAGCACCCGCACGCTGCCGCCATCGGCTCGCCGCAGCCCGAGGAGGCATTCGACGGTGGTGGTCTTGCCCGCCCCGTTGTGACCGGCGATGCCGAGGGTCTCCCCGGCGTGGACCGTGAACGTGACGCCGTCCACGGCATTGGTGCCCCCGTACGTCTTGCGCAGGTCTGTCACCTCGATGGCTTCCATGCCTCAAGGCTCCCGTCGCGGCGGGCCGCGCGACATCGCCCATCACGCCGCCCTGGCATCCTCCATCCGGGTGATGCTCGGCGAGCTGCGCGTTTCACCCGCTTTCTGGCTATGAAGGGATATGTGGAATCTGCCCGCTACTGGCGTTACCACGGGCTCGGTGGCCTGGACCTGATGCTTGCGCAGTTCGTCCAGCACCGGTTCGCCCGGCACAGCCATGAGACGTACGCGATGGGGACGCTGGAGGCAGGCCAGGAGGAGATCCGGTTCTCCGACGGCGTGCAGTACGCGGGGACGGACGAGGTCGTGGTGATCGAACCGGACGTCGTCCACACGGGCGGCCCCCACACGAGCGAGGGATGGACGTATCGGGTGCTGTACCCGAGCGTCGAGCAGGTGCGGGAGGTCGCCGACGAGATCGGGGTGCCCGGCGGGACCCCGTCGTTCGAGCGGCGGGTGGTCGCCGACCCGCGCATGGCCCGGCGAGTGGCGGCCGCCCATCGCGCGGCGGAGTCCGGCGCGTCGCTGGCCGCCGACTCCCAGCTCCATACGCTGCTGGCCCTCATGCTCCGCGCGTACGGCACGCGCCGACCGCAGCGCCAGGTCCGCCGGACCGGCAGGAGGAGCCTGGTCCAGGTGCGGGATCTGCTGCACGCGACGATGCCGGACCCGCCAGGTCTGACCGAGCTGGCGGCCGCGTCGGGGGTCACGCCGTACGCCCTGTTGCGCTCCTTCCGGCGCGCGTACGGCATGCCGCCACACGCGTACGTGACCCAGCTACGCGTGGCGAAGGCTCGTGAGCTGCTGCGGCAGGGCATGCCGCCGGCGCAGGCGGCCGTCACGGTGGGGTTCTGCGACCAGTCGCACCTCTCACGGCACTTCCGCCGCCTCGTCGGGGTGCCGCCGCGCGCCTACCAGCGTGGAGTGCAATAACCTCCAATCCTTCGCGTACGCCGCGTATCTACCGTGCCCGCATGACGACCGACGAACGTGCTCTTCCCCTCGACCTCGACCCCTCCGCCATTCAGCGCCTGGGCCGGCACGCGGTGGACTTCCTGGCCGACTGGGTCCGCGAGCTGGACTCGGCGCCCGCGAGCGACTACGGGCAGGCCGCACACCTGGTCACCACGCTGCGGCGACCGCCCGGTGACGGACCCGGCGACTTCGCCGCGCTCCTGGAGCTCTTCCGCCAAGCCGCCGGGCAAGGCGTGGACACGGCTGGTCAGGGCTATCTCGCCTACTTCCCGGCGGGCGGGCTGGTCACGGCGGCGCTGGCCGAACTGCTCGCCCTGACCGTCAACCGCTTCACCGGCGTGGCCCAGGTGGCGCCCGCGCTGGTCGCCATGGAGCACGGGGTGCTGACCTGGTTCTGCGACCGGTTCGGGCTGCCGGCGGGCTCGGGCGGGCTGGTCACGACGGGCGCGTCGGTGGCGACGCTCTCGGCGCTGCTCGCCGCCCGCCACTCCCACGGGGACGGCATCCTGTACGTGACCGAGCACACGCACTACTGCGTCGCCAAGGCCGCCCGCATCGCCGGCCTGCCCGCCGAGCGGATCCGTACCGTGCCCGCCACCGCGGACCTGCGCATGGATGTCTCGGCGGCGGCCACGATGATCGCCGCCGACCGCGCCGCCGGGCTGCATCCGTTCCTGCTGGTCGGCACCGCGGGGACCACCAGCTCCGGCACCATCGACCCGCTTCCCGAGCTGGGCGAGCTGGCTCGCCGGGAGGGGCTGTGGTTCCACGTGGACGCCGCCTACGGTGGCGGGTTCCAGCTCACCGAGCGGGGCCGGGACCGGCTCGCCGGGATCGAGGCGGCCGACTCGATCGCGCTGGATCCGCACAAGAGCCTGTTCCTCCCGTACGGCACGGGCCTGCTCCTGGTGCGCGACCCGGCCGTACTGCATGCCGCCCACGCGGCCGACGCCCGCTACCTTCAGGACCTCAGCCCGGTGGACGACCTGCCCGACTTCGGGCACCTCGGGGTGGAGCTGACCCGGGAGTTCCGTGGGCTGCGGCTGTGGCTGCCCCTGCACCTGCACGGCGTCCGGGCCTTCGAACGGGAGCTGGACGAGAAGCTCAACCTCGCCGCCCACCTCCACAACCGGCTCACCCAGGACTCACGCTTCGAGGTGCCGTGGCAGCCGGACCTGACGGTGGTGCTCTTCCGGCTGCGCGGGACGGACGAGGACAACAGGCGGCTCCTGGCCGAGATCAATGCCGGCCGGCGCGTGTACCTGAGCAGCACCACCATCGACGGCCGGTTCTTCCTGCGCGTGTGCGTGCTCAGCTTCCGCACCCACGCGGACCGGGTCGAGGAGGCCCTCGCGATCATCCGCTCAGCGTGCTGACCGGAACCCACGAGTACTGAGGGTCGAAGAGCAGGTCAGATACCGCGGGCGGGTTTTGACGACGTCACTGGGCGTTGTCATGCCCGCCAAGGCGGGCGCCGCTGATAAAAGGTGGAGCAGGGTGAGCGGCGGCGGATCTTCAGCGGGGAGAGCCGGATTCGGCTGGCCGACGGATGCGTCCTGCTCGGCAGGACGATCGACCCGGACGACCTGTCTCGGCTGCTGACCGACGGCATTCCGTTCGTCTCGGTCGGCCGTCGCGACGACGCCGGCGGGCCGGTGCCGTACGTCGGAGCGGACTACCCGCCGGCGGTGCGCGCGCTGGTCGAGCGGGCGGCGGCGCTCGGGCACCGACGGATGGCCTATGTCGGAGCGGGGCAGGGCGCGGAGTCCTTCGCCGACCGGCTGCGTGGTTTCACCGAAGGTGTGGCCGCGACCGGTGTCGAAGGGCTGCACCTGAGCACCGTGGACGGGCTGTTCGATTCCGGGGCGACCGCGGTGTTCGCCGAGGAGCTGGCCGACGGCGTGGCCATCGTCGAGCTCGCCCGAGCCCGTGGCCTGGACGTGCCGCGCGACCTGTCCATCCTCGCGCTGGGCGCGTCCACCAGGCCGGTGTCGACCGACATCGACTTCGCCGGGTTCCGCATTCCCCGGCGGGAGATGGGGCGCAGGGCCGTCGAGCTGCTCACCGGGGTGCTGGAACGCGGCGGCGTCCCGCAGGAGCTGCTGGCGTGCGAGCTGGTCGAAGGCTCCACCCTGGCCCCCGTACCTGACACAGACCGTACTTGAGGAGAGGTAAAACCCCGCGTGGTTGAGATATCGGCAGACGCGCTCGTCGTCGGCGGCGGCCTGGGTGGCGTGGCCGCCGCGCTGGCCCTGTTGCGGGCCGGGCGCTCGGTGGTGCTCACCGAGGAGTACGACTGGCTGGGCGGACAGCTCACCAGCCAGGCGGTGCCCCCGGACGAGCACACCTGGGTGGAGCGGTTCGGCGTCACGGCGAGCTATCGCGCGCTGCGCGACGGCATCCGGCGCTACTACCGCGACCACTACCCGCTGACCGAGCGGGCGCGGGCGTGGCCGGAGCTGAACCCGGGCGCCGGGCACGTCAGCAAGCTGTGCCACGAGCCGAGGGTCGCCGTCGCGGTCATCGAGGCGATGCTGGCCCCCTACCGGGGGTCGGGCAGGTTACGCCTGCTGCAGCCATACCGGCCGATTGGGGCCGAGGTGGACGGCGACCGCGTCACTGCCGTACGGCTCGCGCACCGCGACGGGGGCGAGGAGATCACCGCGGTGGCGCCGTACGTGCTGGACGCCACCGAGACCGGCGAGCTGCTGCCGCTGACCGGGGCCGAGTACGTGACCGGGTTCGAGTCGCAGGACGAGACCGGTGAGCCGAGCGCCCCGGCGACGGCGCAGCCGATGAACATGCAGGCCGTGTCCGTGTGCTTCGCGATCGACCACGTGGACGGCGACCACACCGTGGACAAGCCTGCCTCGTACGACTTCTGGCGTACCTACCAGCCGTCCTTCTGGGGCGACCGGCTGCTGTCCTGGCGCTGCCCGAGCCCGCGGACGCTGGAGATCATGGAGCGTTCCTTCACCCCGAACCCGGGTGACGATCCCCGTCTAGTGCAGGCCGACCAGCGGGTCAATCCGGGCGACGGCAACCTGTGGACGTTCCGCAGGATCGCCGCCCGCGACAACTTCCTGCCCGGCACGTACGACAGCGACATCACGCTGGTCAACTGGCCGATGATCGACTACCTGGAAGGGCCGATCATCGACGTGCCGGACGCCGATCGGCACCTGGCGGCGGCCCGCGAGCTGTCGATGTCGGTGATGTACTGGTTGCAGACCGAGGCCCCCCGCCACGATGGCGGCACCGGATACCCGGGCCTGCGGCTGCGCGGCGACGTCACCGGCAGCGCCGACGGGCTCGCCCAGGCCCCCTACATCCGCGAGTCCCGGCGCATCCGGGCCCTGACCACCGTCACCGAACAGGACCTGTCCGTGGCGGTACGCGGCGACAAGGGCGCCGCCTCCTATCCCGACTCGGTGGGCGTGGGCATGTACCGCATCGACCTGCACCCCTCGACCGGCGGCGACAACTACATCGACGTCGCCTGCTCCCCGTTCGAGATCCCTCTCGGGGCGCTGATCCCGCAGCGGATGACCAACCTGCTGCCCGCCTCCAAGAACATCGGCACCACCCACATCACCAACGGCGCCTACCGCCTGCACCCGGTGGAGTGGAACGTCGGCGAGGCGGCCGGCGCGCTCGCCGCCTTCTGCCTGGACCACGCCACCACGCCGCACGCCGTGCGCGCGGACGGGCGGCTCCTGGCCGACTACCAGCACCGGCTCGGCCGCGACGGCGTGGAGCTGCGCTGGCCCGACGTCACCGGCTACTGACGCCCGTTTCTGCTGGGGCACCCCGATGGAGGCGACGCTGGCGGCCGGCAGCGTGCGCTACTTCCGCGACGGCGCCCGGCGCTTCCATGCCCTCCGCATTCCGCACCAGGGCGCGTTCGACCTCACGGTCATCGTGGGATGACGCGGCTGACGGGCCGGGGCACTCCGGCCCGTCCTCCAATGCCCGGCGTTCTAGAGTGAGCCGGATGGAGAACGTGTGATTCGGGCCGCGACAGCCGATGACATGCCCGCTGTACGGAAGGTCGCCAAGAGGTTCGGCCTGCTGGCCGGATGGTCCGGGACGTCCGACTTCCTCGACGCCGAGCGCTCTTTCGGCACGCTCCTCTTCGCCGCGGACGATGCCGGTGCGGCCCTCGGCTTCGGGGGCACGCTACGGCGTGGCGCCGTCACCCACCTGGGCGATCTGTTCGTGCTGCCCGAGCATCAGTCCTCAGGGGTGGGCCGGACCATGCTCACGGAGTTGCTCTCCGGAGACGGGCCGAAAGTGACGTTCGCCTCGTCCGATCCGCGCGCCATCGCCCTCTACGTCCGGCATGGCCTGCGTCCCTGGACCCCGCTGCTCTACCTGACCGGTCCGGCCGCGGGCCTGCCCACGCCACCAGTGCGGCCAACGGGTGCGGACGACATCGCGGCGCTGGACGCCCGCGCCTCCGGAGGGGCACGGCGCGCCACCCTCGCCTGGTACGCCGCCCTGCCGGGCGTCACCATGCACGCGACGGACCGAGATTACGCCGCCGCCCGCCAGACCGGCCACGATGTCGTCATCGGCCCGGGCGGCGGGGCCACCCCCCAGGACTGCGCGGACGCGGTACTCGGCGCCCTCGCCGCCACCCAGGCGCGCACCGCCCGGCTCGCGGTCCCGGGGACGCATCCCCTCGTGCCCACGTTGCTCGGCGCCGGCTGGCACATCGCGGACATGGACACCTTGATGGCCGACGATGCCGGCCGCGAACTGATCCGGCCAGACCGCTACGTTCCCCATCCGGACCTCGGCTGAATCGCTCGGGTTCAGTGTTCGATGGCGCGCTTCGGGTTGGCGGCCGTGCCCTCGGTGCAGAGCAGGACGACCACCGAGGCCGGGCCGAGCCCCAGTGCCGTACGGCGCTCTTCGGCGCTCTCCCCGGTGAGTACCGCGCGGACACCGGCGAGCGCGGCGGCCCCGCACGGGCCCGCTGAAATACCGAGTTCCACCAGGTCACCGGCCGCGCGAGCGGCGGCGGCGTCGGTGATGGCGACGGCGGCGTCCAGCCCGCGCCGCAAGTAGGGCCAGGCGATGCTGGACGGGGTGCCGCAGTTCAGCCCGGCCATGGCGGTGTGGCCGGTGGTGAGGCTGACGGGTTCGCCACGGGTGAGACTCTCGATGACGCAGGCCGCGGCTTCCGGCTCGACCGACAGCAAGGCCGGCGCCGGTACGGGCGGACGGCTGCGGTAATGCGTGACCACGGCCTGGGCCAGGGAGCCGACGCCCACCGGGACGGCGACGAGCCCCGGCGCCGTGGCTCCCGCGGCGGCGAGCTGCTCGTCGATCTCGACGCAGAGGGTGGAGTAGCCCTCGACGATCCACGCCGGGATCGTCTCGTAGCCGGGCCAGGCGGTGTCCTGGATCAGGACCGCGTCCGCGGCGGTGGCGGCTGCCTCGGCCGCCTGGTGCACGGCCTCGTCGTACGAGCCCGGAACCCGGGTGATCTCGGCCTCCTCGGCGGCGATGGCCGCCACGGCGTCCGGATGGACGCCCCGGGGGACGAAGATGTGCGCGCGCCGGCCGAGCAGGCGCGCCGTCCGGGCCACGGCGCGGCCGTGGTTGCCGTCGGTGGCACTGACCAGCGTGACGGGCTCCGCACTTGGGCGGTGGGCCGCACGCTCCGCCAGGGCCCGGTGCACCGCCCAGGAAGCGCCCAGCACCTTGAAGGCCGGCAGCCCGAGGCGGGACGACTCGTCCTTGACGAACACCCGGCCGACCGCCAACTCGGTGGCCAGGGAGGGCAGTTCTGTCAGCGGGGTGGATGCGTAACCGGGCAGGGCGGCATGGAAGTCCCGCACCCCGGCAGGGGCGGGCGCGCAGGTCCAGGACCGGGCGGCGGGCTGCGCGAACCATGGCAGAGCCGTCGTGGAAGAAGCGTCGTCTAGCACGTCCTCAGCCTGCGGCCCGCTGCTGCCGTCGGTCCAGCGAATACGGAAATCGGACCTCTGACGCAGACTGAAATCGGCCCTGTCCAGCTGTCCAATCTGCCGGGAGCATGGCTCGTGTACTCCCTATGACTCCTGAGAGAGGAAGAGACCATGGGACGGACCGTCCAGCTCGCTACCGTGTGGGGCGGTGAGCGGTGATGCCGACGGCGGTTCTGCTCGCCCTGGCCGCCGCCGCTCTGTACGGCGCCTCGGACTTCCTCGGCGGGCTGCTGTCGCGCCGTACCCACTACGCGCTGGTCGGGCTCGTCGGGCAGTCCGCCGCCGCCATCGGCGGCCTGGCCGCCGCCCTTGCCGTCAGCGCCCAGCCCAGCATGGGCGCGATCGGATGGGGGATCGGCGCCGGGCTCGGCGGGGCGGTCGGGACGCTGGCCCTCTACCGTGGCCTGTCCCGGGGACGGATGAACGTGGCCGGGCCGCTGTCGGCCGTCGGCGCGGCCGGTCTGCCCATCCCGGTCGACCTGCTGTCCGGCGGGGAGTTCACGGCGCTCGCGGTCCTCGGCGTCGGCCTGGCCATCCCCGGAATCTGGCTGGTCGCCGCGCAGCCGGGCAAGCGTGGCGACGGTGGTGGTGCCGGGGTAGCCGAAGGGCTGCTGGCCGGGCTCGGTTTCGCCGCCCTGTTCGTCTGCCTCGGCCGGGCCGGGGACACGTCGGGGCTGTGGCCGGTGGCCGCGAGCCAGCTGTCCGCCGTCGTCGTCCTGGCCGGCTACGCGCTGGCCGGCCGCCGGAGCATGACCCCACCCGTCGGAACGGCGCGGGTGCCGTGGGCGGCGGGCTGGACCGGAGTCCTGGGAGTGGGCGCGACCGTGCTGTACTTTCTGGCCACCCGCGAGGCGACGCTCACCGTCTCGGCCGTCATCACCTCCCTCTACCCTGCTTTCACGGTTGCCCTGGCCGCCCTGGTGCTGCGGGAGCGGACCAGCCTGGCGCACGCCGCGGGGCTGCTGTTGTGCGCGGCCTCCGTCGGCGCCTTCGCCGCCGGTTGAGCCCGCCCTTCGCCGACTTCCTCGTACGCCCCACCGCACGTCGAAGGCCACTACCCATGATCAGGTAGTGGCCTCCGGCAGAACGTTTCAGCGACCGGCCATCAGGTCAGTCGCAGTGTTCGAACCCGCTGGTGTACGTGCTGCTGCCGACCGAGCCGCCCCACTTGACGCACTTTCCGGCCGCGTTGCGCTTGACCGGTCCCGCGTAGTACTCGAAGCTGCCCGAGTCGGTCGTCCTGCTCGCCCCTTGCGGCTCCAGGAAGGCCGACACCGCCGACGCCGCGCCGAGGCTCGTCGTCTTCATGGTCGCGACGCAGTTGTCGCCGTTGCCCGAGTTGTACAGCAGGTAGGTCCGGCCACCCGTCAGGGCTGCCGAGTCAATGACCGTGAACCCGCTGCCGCAGACGCTCTCGGGGGTGTTGGGGTTGCCGCTGCCGCCACAACCGTTGGTGCTCTTGATGGCCTTCTTCTGGCCCAAGGACACGGTCACGCCCTCCACGGTCGGGCTGGTGTCCATCGCGCCACCGGAGGTCCGCTGTTCGTAGTGCAGGTGCGGGGCGTTGGAGCCACCCGTCGAGCCGACGGTGCCGATCGTGGTGCCCTGGCCGACACTCATGGTGGCGCCCGCGGACTTCACCATGGTCGCGAGGTGGGCGTACCGGGTTCTGGTGCCGTCGCTGTGACGGATCTCCACCCACTTGCCGTAGCTGGTGTTCCCCGCGTTGTAGAAGGTCGCGGTGCCCGCGGCGGTGGCCCGTACGGTCTCACCGTTGATGGCATCGCCTCCGTAGTTCTGCCAGTCGATGGAGCCCGCCGGGTTGTGGGTGGGGGTCCAGTTGTTGGCGTAGAAGGTCTTGCCACAGTTGAACGGGCTCTTGTGGGACACGGCCATGACGCTGGCGCTCTGCGCCGAGGCGGCCTGGGGAATCAGTGTCGCCGCCGCGAAAGTGACCGACACGGCAAGGACGGCAAATCTCAGGGTCTTCGGCCAGGTCGGCCTGCCGGTTGCGATCATGCTCACTTCTCTCTGAACAGGTGCGTATGGGGGGATACGGTTAGGCGCCAGTTGCTTGATGCCAAGAGCCCTGTGGGGACAGGGCTACGTTGGCGGCATGGTGATCCCGTTCTATCGGAAGGGAAGGCCGCCTTCAGGGCGAATGTCGATCAAAGTGACTCCTGACGCAGACCGTAATCGAGGGCCCGCATATCACCCGCATATCGGCGCGGCGCCAGCATCCGGTGCGATTACGAGGTGGGCCGCTGAGCGGCGGTGTCGGGTCGCCGCTCCCGTGGCCTGCACCGTATCGAAGGATTCGCCCTCGCCGGATTGCCACTGTTCGCCAGCCCGGTCCTCGACTCTCCCGCCCTCGCGACGCGGCTGCGCGGCCTGCACACCGCGCTGCTACGCGGCGCCGACCCGCTCGAGCGCGACGAACTGCTCTCCGGCACGATCGCCGCCCTCGTACGCCTCGCCGCCCGTAGACCCCCCGAACCACCCGCCACCGCCCGCGCGGCCACTGCCACATGTCTGGCCGCGAAGGCCCGCGAGCTGATCCACGACTGCTACACGAGCCGATCAACGCCGACGACCTCGCGGCCTGGACCGGCTCCAGCCGGTACGCCGTCTATCGGGCCTTCCGCGCGACCTACGGGCTGGCGCCCAGCGACTATCAGCGCCAGCTGCGCCTGCGTGCCGCTCGCCGCCTGCTCGCCAGGGGGGGCCGCGGCCCGTGTCGCGAGCGAGGTCGGATTCACCGACCAGGCCCATCTCACTCGCTGGTTCACCCGCTCGTACGGCGTCACGCCCGCCCAATACCGCATGGATAGAACTGTTGTTGCATTCTCCGACTTGATCGGCTGCGACGGGTAGTAACTGTCATGTAATTTGCTGTCACAGCCAGGGTGTCTGACGCTGCCCGGCCTCGGCTGGCGTGCGACGAGGCCACGCCGATGTCCGTTTGGCTTAGGCAAACACAGGGAACCGAAGACGCTTGGCCTCAAGCTACTCTGAAGCTACGTCCCAGGTGACGCGACCGAAGGAGCTGAGCGACGGTGAGCGTGGACCTTGAACACGAGCCCATTCATGATCTCGCCCGGCGGGTCATCCGGCTGGCCGAGGAAACCCAGCACGCCGCCCAAGTACTCGAACGCCGCCTGGAAGCACTGGAACGCCGCGGGGCCGTCGGCAGAGCCGAACGCATCCTGAGCATTGCTGCCGACATGCGCGCCCACCTCGGCCAGGACAAGCTGTCCACCGATGACCTCTACGACCCGGACACCGGCCTGCCCGCATGATCATCGACTCTAGTGCCATCATCGCCGTCATCAACGGAGAACCCGAGGCCGTCAGCTTTTCCAACGCTATCGCCGCCGCCGTCTGCCGTATCTCGGCCGTCAACTACGTCGAAGCGGCCATCGTGGCCGACAACCGCGGTGAGAGCATACGCAACGCCTTCGACACCCTCATCAGCGAAATGGGCCTCTTCATCGAGCCCGTAACGCCTAGCCAGGCCAGAATCGCGCGCCGGGCCTACCAGACATACGGCAAGGGCAACCACTCCAAGGCCAAGCTCAACATGGGTGACTGCTTCGCCTACGCCCTCGCCAAGGACCTCGACCAACCCCTGCTGTTCAAAGGGGTCTGGTGCATTTGCTGGGGAGCGGTCACGGTCGGTGATCTCAGCTCAGTTCAGCAGTGCCATCTTTCTGAGGAGGTCGTAGTTGGCGCGGCCGAACATGAGCCGTTTCAAGAATTTGATCTTGC
>NZ_JAIWNB010000051.1 GCF_020215705.1 Nonomuraea aurantiaca
ACTGCACTCGGGAGGGTGTGGGAGAGTAGGTCACCGCCGGACAATCTTTGATAGCGGGAAAGGGCTCCACGCGTGACGTGTGGGGCCCTTTCTGCGTTACGGGGGGTTGCACGCCTTACGCGTGCGGGCCCCCTTTTTTTCTGCGTTGTACGGTGTATGGGTCTCACGCTTTGCCGTGTGGGGCCCTTTCTTGCGTTTCCGGGCCTTGTTGGGTGCGGTCCCGCGAGGCGCGGGGCGGTCTGCTGGGCGGAAGGCCAAGGGCGGGAGGGAGACGGCTTGGCGTCGGGGGCTTTTGCGTTCCGGTTGGGTTGTTTGCCAAGCGCTTGGCGTTTCTTGTCCGGTACCTCCTTGCTCTACGGCACGTGCCACCTCCCTGTGAGCTGCCCATGGCAGGTGAAGCCCGGCGTACCGAAACCGCTGATCATCAGGCGGTGGCGTGGGAGAGCGCTCCGTACGGTCAGTAGGGTTGAGGGGTGGACTTTCGTGCGGTTGAACGCGCGATCATGGAGCGAGGCGTCGAGTGGGACTTCGAGCCGACGCTGGACCGGATCGCGGCTCTCATGGACCTGCTCGGCTCGCCGCAGCAGGCATACCCTGTTGTGCACATAGCGGGCACGAACGGTAAGACGAGCACGGCGCGCTTGACCGAGGCGTTGCTCAAGGAGCGCAATCTGCGTGTGGGCCGGTTCACGAGCCCGCATCTCGTCTCGGTGCGCGAGCGCATCACCGTCGACGGCGAGTCGCTGAGTGAGGAGCGGTTCGCCCAGGTATACGAGGAGATCGTTCCTTACGTTGAGCTCGCCGATACGCAGGGGCGGCGGATCCAGTTCTTCGAGTTGCTCACGGCGATGGCCTTCGCCGCGTTCGCCGACACTCCGGTGGATGTGGCGGTCGTCGAGGCCGGCATGGGCGGTTCCTGGGACGCGACGAACGTCGCGGACGGCACCGTCGCCGTCGTCATGCCGATCTCGCTTGACCATACAGACCGGCTCGGGCCGGACATTCCGAGCATCGCCGGGGAGAAGGCGGGCATCATCAAGCCCGGCGCCACGGCCATACTCGCCCAGCAGCAGCTCGAGGCCGCCGAGGTGCTGATGCGCCGGGCCGTCGACGTCGGCGCGGTGGTTGCGCGCGAAGGGCTCGAATTCGGGGTGCTCGCCCGCGAGGTGGCCATGGGCGGGCAGCTGCTCACGCTGCGCGGCCTCAAGGGCGTTTACGAGGAGGTCTACCTCCCGCTCTATGGCGAGCACCAGGCGAGCAACGCGGTCTGCGCACTGGCCGCTGTGGAGGCTCTGACGGGGGGTGACGACCCGCTCGACGTGGAGCTCGTACGCCAGGCGTTCGCGGGAGCGTCCTCACCGGGTCGGCTGGAGATCCTGCGTCGCACCCCCACGGTCGTCGTCGACGCGGCGCACAACCCCGGTGGCATGCAGGCGTCGCTCGAGGGCATGCAGGAGGCGTTCGACTTCGCCAAGGTCGTAGGCGTCGTCGCGGTGATGCGTGACAAGGATGTGCATACCCTGCTCGACCTGCTGGAGCCGATTCTCGACGAGATCGTCGTCACGCGTAACTCCTCGCCGCGGTCGATGTCGCCCGCCGAGCTGGCGGAGGTGGCCATACCGCTGTTCGGAGAGGACAGAGTGCGGGTCGTCGAACGCCTCGACGAGGCCATCGACATGGGCATCGGCATCGCCGACGCCCAGGGTGAGTTCAGCGGCACGGGCGTGCTCATCACCGGCTCGGTCGTGACGGCCGGAGACGCCCGTCACCTGCTCAAGGCGGGGAGCGTGTGATGAACTTCCAGGTCACCCCGGGCATGCGCCGGCTCGGCGCCAGCGTCCTCGGCATGGAGGCCATCGTCGCCGCCCTGATTACGCCGGTGGCGATCAACAGCGGCGTCCAGACGGGGGTGGCGGTCACTGTCGGTATCGGGCTGGCGGTGCTGTGCGTGATCGTCGCCGGGCTGCTCAAGCGGCCCTTCGCGTACGTCGCGGGCACCATTCTGCAGGTCCTGGCCATCGGCACGGGGTTCCTCGTGCCGACGATGTTCTTCCTGGGAGTGATCTTCGCGGCGCTATGGATTACCGCGATATTCGTCGCTCGCCGTGTCGAGGGCGTGACTTCCCGCTAAAGTCGGCGAACATGGCCGTCCCCCCGATCCAGCGGTCCCCGAACGCACACAGCGCGGGACTCAGGTTCCCATGGTTGCTCGACTCGGTGCTCGGGCTGCTCATCATCGTGGTGTTGCCGTTGGCGATGCTCGCGATCCCCAACACCGTGTCCGTGGTCTCGGGTCTGCTGCCCGACGGCTTCGACAAGCTCGCGCTGATGCGCGCGCACGGGCTGGCGCTCCCGGCGATGATCCTCACGGTTCCGCTCGCCGCGGTGGCGCTGCGCCACGTAAAGGTCCCCCACATGCTGCTCGGCGGGCTCACGGTGCTCGCGCTGGCCGACGTCGCGGGCGGGTTCGCGGGCTCGACGTTCCTGGTGGCGACGCTGCGCGTGCTGCATGGGATCGGCGCGGGCCTGCTCATCCCGGCCACGCTGGTCGCGGCCTGGGAGCGTTCCATGGCGTTGCGGGCGATCTGGACCGGCATGCTGGCGTTCAGCCTGCTCGCCGCCCAGGCGCTCGCGCTGTGGCCGCTCGACCAGGTGAGCGACTGGAAGATCACGCTCCAGCCGTACCCGCTGCTGACGGGTATCGCGCTCGCGCTGGCAGCGGTCTACTTCGTCGTCTGGCTGCTGCACGGCCAGCCGCCGATGCCCACGCCACGGGCCGCCGAACGCAGCCGCCTGATGCTCGCGAGCGTCCCCGCGGTGGGCATCTCGGTGGTGGCCATCAGCACCGCGAGTGAGGAGTGGGGGGCCGGTCTGGTCATCCTGCTGGCCGTGCTGGCGATCGTGGCGCTGCTCGTGATGGCCTCCTTCGGCAGCCGTGAGGGCCGCACACTGGCGTACGTCATGGTCGCGGTCGGCATCGTGCTGCTCCCGAGCCTGGCCCAGATCACCTACGTGGAGATGCGCGGCCTCGGTGGTCCGGGTATGACCGGACTGTGGATCCCGTTCGTGGTGGCGGGTGTGTTGGCGCTGGCCTCCGCCATCGCGGTGCGGCTGTTCGCCGGAGCGCGGTGGCTCGCGCCGCTGGGGCTGCTGGCGATGGTGGTCGGCCTGTGTTCGGTGCGGGTCCTGGTGCCGGCGGCCGATGGGCTCGTGTTGGTGATCCCGTTCACTCTGCTGGCGGCGGGTGCGGCGGTGGCGCTCACGTCGGCGCTCAGCCAGGCGGGCATCGGGGCGGCGCTGTTCGGCCTGGCGCTCTGTTTCCCCGGTGTGCTGGCTGGTTATCTGCTGGCTACCGGGGTGCAGTTGATGATGCTGCGCGGGGTCACGGTGGCGCAGCAGTTGGTGGACCGGTTCGTGGGCACGTTGCATCTGTGGTCGCTGATCGGCGGGTTCCTGGTGGTCGCGGTCATCGTCCTGGCGGAGTTGCTCTCGCGGCGCGCGGCTCCGGCCGATGAAGCGGATGAAGCGGCCGAGTCGATGGGCGGTGATTCGGCGTCTTCGGTGTCTTCGCCGGATGCAGGCGGCGATCTGGCGTCTTCGGTGTCGTCGCCAGGTGCAGGCGGTCATCCGGGGTCTTCGGCTTCTTCTCGGCCTACCGGGGCGATACCGCGCATGCCTGTGTCCCCCGACTCCTCCGGTGGGACTGACGGGGATGCCGCGAGTGTGGAGGGGGTGGGCGAGGTGACCGGCCCTGTCCCACCTGTCCCGCTTCAGGCTCAATCGCCCGAGGACACCACTCCGTAGCATCGGCCCATAGGAGCACCGCATAGGGCTGGCCCGCTGGATCGGCCCGAGGCACCGGCACACCCGAGGCACCGGCCCATAGGAGGTACCGGCCCATAGGACCCCGCGTAGGGCGGGTCCGGAGCACTGGGCGTAGGGGCCGGTGTAGGGCTGGCCCGGAGTACCGGCCCCTAGGGTGACCGCGTGGGGCCGGTCCGTAACGCCGGTCCGTACGACACCGCGTAGGGCTGGACCGCTGGATCGGTCCGAGGCGTCGGCCGTAGGGTCCCGTGTAGGGCCGGTCTGTAGGGCCACCCGTGGAGCGGGCCTGTAGGGCCGCCGTTGGACCATCGTGTGGGACCGGCCCGTGGGAGCGGTTTCCCTGGAGTGCCACCTGTTGGTCGATGGTGTGTCGCCGACCGAGCGTGTACAGGGTGGCTGGCGCGAGGTGTGCCGGTGTGCGGGGCCTGGGTGCCGATGGGGCTCGGTCGGGTGGAAACGGGGGAGCCGTCGTGGGCGGTAAGCTGAGCCGCAGCCACCTCGACGCGAGGGCCTGCGCCCCCGGGCCGATTCCCCGCGGAGCCAAGCCGGTGCATGTGGCCGCAGCCCCGAACCCACACCCTGTTCGAAGGAGAACCTCAAGTGTCCGAGCGCACTCTTGTCCTGATCAAGCCCGACGGGGTGAAGCGTGGCCTCATCGGTGACGTGATCGCCCGCGTGGAGCGCAAGGGCCTGAAGGTCGCTGCGATGGACCTGCGCACTCTCGACGTCGACACCGCCAAGGCGCACTACGCCGAGCACTCCGAGCGCCCGTTCTTCGGCGAGCTCGTCGAGTTCATCACCTCGGGGCCGCTGGTCGCGCTGGTGCTGGAGGGGCCGCGCGCCGTCGAGGCGTTCCGCGCGCTGGCGGGGCTCACGGACCCGGTCAAGTCGGCGCCCGGCACGATCCGCGGCGACCACGCGCTGGAGATCGGCGAGAACATCGTCCACGGCTCCGACTCGCCTGAGTCGGCCGCGCGGGAGATCAAGATCTTCTTCCCGGACCGGTTCTAGTTTTCCCGCTTTTTCTGCTCTCTCTGACGTCTCTGCTTTCTCCGACGTCTTTGATGTGCCGAGCGCCCGCCATGATGGCGGGCGCTTTTTTTGCGCAATTTTTGCCCGGCCACACCGGGCTGTGCGGGGTCGCGTGCGGCCTGTCTATGGCAGGCTTTTTGCGATCTTGTACGGCAAGCCCGGTGCACCCCACCCGCCGCACAGGGCTGGCGCCTGTCCAGGGGCACGCTCCTCCGATGGAGGTGGCCGGGCGCCGTGACGTGCGCGCTGTCGGCCGTCTTCCGTGAATTGGCCCGGCCACGGCATAGGGGAGTTAGATCCCCAGGTTTCCGACTGACGGCCGCAGCCGGCGGGTGGGTCAAAACGGCGCAAGACGGAGGCCCAATGTTGTCCTTCGCCTGCGGCGACATCGGGGCTTCCGGATGGGCTGAAGAATTTGTGGGGCACAGGGGGCTCATTGCGCGCCCTGGTGGGTAACGTCACGTTACGATTCGAATTCGATCCGTAGTCATTCGCGAACGACGTTACGGAAGGCTCCGTTCCCCATGGGCAGCAAGCTCGCGTTTCTCGGCCGTGATATGGCGGTCGACCTCGGCACCGCCAACACGCTGGTCTACGTGCGCGGCCGGGGCATCGTGCTCAATGAGCCGTCGGTCGTCGCGATCAACACTGTCACCGGGAAGATCGTCGCGGTCGGCATCGAGGCCAAACGCATGATCGGGCGGACGCCGGGCAACATCGTGGCCGTCCGGCCGCTCAAGGACGGTGTGATCGCCGATTTCGACGTCACCGAGCGGATGCTGCGCTATTTCATCCAGCGGGTGCACAAGAGGCGGCACTTCGCCAAGCCGCGCATCATCATCGCCGTGCCCAGCGGCATCACCGGGGTGGAGCAGCGGGCGGTGAAGGAGGCCGGATACCAGGCCGGGGCCCGCAAGGTCTACATCGTCGAGGAGCCGATGGCCGCGGCGATCGGCGCGGGGCTGCCGGTGCACGAGCCGACCGGCAACATGGTCGTCGACATCGGCGGCGGCACCACCGAGGTGGCCATCATCTCCATGGGCGGTGTGGTGACCAGCCAGTCCATCAGGGTCGGTGGCGACGAGCTCGACCAGGCGGTGATCACCTTCGCGAAGAAGGAGTTCTCGATCATGCTCGGCGAGCGCACCGCGGAGGAGATCAAGATGGCCATCGGCTCGGCGTGTCCCATCGGTGAGGACCTGCACGCCGAGATCCGCGGCCGTGACCTGGTCAGCGGCCTGCCGAAGACGGTCGTGGTGTCCGGCGAGGAGATCCGTAAGGCGACGGAGGAGCCGGTCAACACCATCGTGGACGCCGTCAAGGTCACGCTCGACAAGTGCCCGCCCGAGCTGTCCGGCGACCTGATGGACCGCGGCATCGCGCTCACCGGCGGGGGCGCGCTCCTCAAGGGCATGGACGAACGCATCAAGACCGAGACCGGCATGCCCGTCCACCTCGTGGAGAACCCTCTCGACTCGGTGGCGCTCGGCTCGGGCAAGTGCGTCGAGGAGTTCGAGGCGCTGCACCAGGTGCTCGTACCGGAGTCACGTCGCTGATGAGAGACTCCCGCCACGCCCGGCTGATCCTGGGGACGCTGCTCACGGTGGCGCTGGTCGTCCTGACCGTCGACCACCGCGCCGGCGCGGCCTCGCCGTTGTGGCCGCTGCGCACGGCCGGTTCGTGGTTCTTCGGTACGGTCGAGCAGGTCGGCGGCTCCGTGGTCCGCCCGGTCGGCGGCTTCTTCCACGCCATCGTCAACGCCCCCGCCGCCCAGGCCGAGCTCGACCGGGTCAAGGCGGAGAACGTCAGGCTGCGGGCCGGTCTGGCCGCGAGCCGGCTCGACGCCGCCCGCGCCGCGGAGCTGAAGCGGTTGCTCGGTGTGGCGGGGCTCGGCGGCTACAAGATCGTTACGGCGAACGTGGTCGCCAGGCGCGGCCAGCCCGGCTTCGAGGACGCCATCGAGATCGACGTCGGCACCGGCGACGGCGTACGCCCCGAGATGACCGTGCTCAACGGTGAAGGGCTGGTCGGCCGGGTCATCCAGGCGACCGCCGACAGCTCGACCGTGGTGCTGATCAGCGACCCGGGCTCGGCCGCCGGTGCCCGGCTCGAAGGCGGTCAGGAGATCGGCGTCGTGCACGGGGTGGGGGAGAACGGGCGGCTCGTGCGGTTCCGGCTGCTGGACTCGACGGCGGCGATCACCCGTGGAAGTCGCATCGTCAGCTTCGGCTCCCAGCGCGGCGCGCCGTACGTCGCCGGGGTGCCGATCGGGGTGATCGAGCGGGTGGAGGCGACGCCGGGCGAGCTGACCCGCATCGCGTACGCCAGACCGTACGCGGATCTGACCGCGCTCGACGTGGTCGGCGTGGTGGTGGGGGCGCCGGCGAAGGACCCGAGGGACGCCGTGCTACCACCCAAGGAGGGGCCGCGATGATCGTTGGGCTGTGCGTGCTGGCGGCGGTGTTGTTGCAGGTCATGCTCATCAACCGGCTGCCGCTGCCGGCCGGGGGAGCGCCCGACGTGGTGCTGCTCGTCGTGGTGGCGATGGCGCTGCTGCGCGGGCCCGCGGCGGGGGCGATCATCGGGTTCTGCGCGGGACTGCTGGTCGACATCGTGCCGCCCACGGCGCATCTGGTGGGCCAGTACGCGTTCGTGTTCGCGCTGGTCGGCTATGTGGCCGGGCGGGGCGTCGGCGGTCCGGCCACCACCGTCGTCCTGTGCGTGCTGATGGCGCCGCTGGTGTCGGCGGCGCTCGGCGGGCTGATCGCCGATCCGCGGGTGACGCTCTCGACGCTGACCGAGCAGGTGCCGGTGACCGTCGTCTACACGTTGATCGTCTCGCCCCTGGCCATCTGGCTGGTCACCCGTGAGAGGCCGCACCCGAGGTTCCCGCAATGATCAGAATGCGGACCCGGCTGGTCGTGCTGCAGGTGATCGTGATGGGCGTGCTGGCGGTGCTCAGCCTGCGGCTCTGGCAGGTGCAGGTGGTGCGGGGGCAGGAGCTGGTCACCAGGGCCACGGAGACCAGGACGCGGTCGGTGATCGTGCCGGCCGTGCGCGGGCAGATCCTCGACTCCTCGGGGCGGCCGCTGGTGCGCAACCAGACCTCGCTGGTCGTCTCGGTCGACCGGACCGGGCTGATCAGGATGCCCGAGCAGGGGGTTCCGGTGCTGCGCAAGCTCAGCGAGGTGCTGGGCCAGCCGGTCAAGCAGCTGCAGAAACGCATCACGCCGTGCGGGCCCGGGGTGACCAAGCCCTGCTGGACCGGCTCTCCGTACCAGCCGATCCCGGTGGAGGAGCGGGCCGACACCCGCCAGGCGCTGCAGATCCTGGAGCGGCAGGAGGAGTTTCCCGGCATCTCCGCCGAGATCCAGTCCGTCCGGCAGTACCCCGGTGGCAAGGCCGGTGCGCAGATGCTCGGCTACCTGCAGCCGGTCACCGAGGCCGAGCTGGCGAAGCGCGAAGGGCTGAAGGCCGCCTTCTCCGGCGTCGACCTGGTCGGGCGCGACGGCCTCGAGTACATCTACGACGACGAGCTGCGCGGCAAGGCCGGGCTGCGGCGGGTACAGGTCGACCGGATGGGCAAGGCCATCGGGGTGGAGGAGCAGGTGGCGCCCGTCAGCGGCGACAACCTGGTCACCAGCATCGACGCCCGCGTGCAGGACCTGGCCGAGCAGGCGTTGCAGCACGCGATGAAGAACGCCCCCAAGGCGGACGGCGCCGCGGCGGTCGTGCTCGAACCCGGCACCGGCCGGGTGATCGCGCTGGCCAGCATGCCCGGCTACGACCCGGCCGTCTGGGCGGGCGGGATCTCCGACCGCGGCTACCAGCGGCTGCTGTCGGACGCCACGGGCAAGCCGTTGGTGTCGCGGGCGCTCAACGGGATGTTCGCGCCCGGTTCGACGTTCAAGGTGTCGTCGGTGACGTCGATGCTGCGGGCCGGGTATCCGCTGAACGGCACGTACGACTGCCCGGGGGCGGTCATGGTGGGCGACCGGGCCTTCCACAACTTCCACGGCATCGGCCTCGGCTCCATGAACCTGCACACCGCCCTGGTCAAGTCCTGCGACACGATCTTCTACCGGGCGGGCTACGACCAGTGGCTGAAGGACGGCGGGCTCAATCCGAAGAAGGCGCCGAAGGAGGTGTTCGCCAACACGGCCAAGGCCTTCGGGTTCGGCAAGCCGACGGGCATCGACCTGCCGGGTGAGTCGTCCGGACGCATCCCGGACCGCACCTGGAAGAAGAACATGTGGGCCCAGACGAGCGGCACCAGTTGCCGGCGCGCCAAGACCGGCTATCCGGAGGTGGCCGACAAGTCGCGGGCGGAGTTCCTCAAGCGGCTGGCCAACGAGAACTGCCTGGAAGGCTTCCTGCTGCGGGCGGGTGACTCGGCCAACTTCTCGATCGGTCAGGGCGACGTGCTGGTGACGCCGCTCCAGCTGGCCAGGGCGTACGCGGCGCTGGTGAGCGACGGGAAGCTGCGCAGCCCGCGCATCGGCTGGGCCACGGTCCGGCCCGACGGCGCGCTGGTCAGGCGCATCGACGTGCCGGTGGTCGGCAAGCTGCCGCTGTCGAAGAAGGAGCGCCTCTACATCAAGGACGCGCTCAGCGACGTGCCCTCCGACGGCACCGCGGCGGGGGCGTTCTCCGGGTTCCCGATGAACAAGGTGCGGATCGGCGGAAAGACCGGCACCGCGGAGGTGTGGGGCAAGGAGGACACCTCCTGGTTCGCCTCGTTCGCACCGGCGGAAGCCCCGCACTTCGTCGTGGTCGTCATGGTCTCGCAGGGCGGGATGGGCGCCTCCACCGCCGCGCCCGCCGCACGCGAGATCTACGAGGGCATCTTCGGCTTCGCCAAGAACAAGCCCGCGTTGCCCGCGGGCCGGCCGGTGTCCAAGCTGCCGAAGATCTCGGCCGACGGCACAGTGGCCGGTGACAGGACGACCGACGGCGCGGTGGCGGACGGCCCGGGCACGAGCGGCCCGGAGACAGGTGACGAGGGCAAGAGCGGCCCGGCGACAGGTGACGAGGGCAGGAGCGGTGCGGAGAAACGCGGTGCGGAGAAACGCGGCGCGCGGTCAGGTGACGCGGGGACAGGTGGCACCGTGGCGGGCAGAACAGGGGAGGGCGGCACGAGCAAGGGCACCAAGAAGGAGGGCGGCACGGAGGCGGGAGGATGATGGACCGCACGCTGATGGGCGGGCGGCGCTCGTTCGCCCGGCGGGCGGTGGGCGCGCAGTCGGCCATGTGGCGGCTCGACGGGGTGATGCTGGTCGCGGTCGCCGCGCTCTGCGTGATCGGCACGCTGCTGGTCTGGTCGTCGACCCGCACCTGGGCGCCCGGCTCGACGGGGCTGGTCAAGAAACACGTACTCAACCTCGCCATCGGGACGCTGCTCTGCGCGGCGGTGACCGTCATCGACCATCGCGCGATGCGCGCGTACGCGCCGCTGGCGTTTCTGCTCTCGCTGGTCGGCCTGGGACTGGTGATCACGCCGCTGGGTGCGACGATCAACGGCTCGCACTCGTGGATCCTGCTGGGCGGCGGCTTCGCCGTGCAGCCGTCGGAGTTCGCCAAGCTCGGCCTGCTGCTCATCATCGCGATGCTGCTGGCCCAGCCCGGCGAGGGCAGCGATCGGCCGCGCGGGCTGGACGTCTGGCTGGCGCTGTTCGCCGCGCTGCTGACGATGGGGCTGGTGATGTTGCAGCCCGACCTCGGCACCACGCTCGTGCTGGCCGTGATCACGGCCGCCGGGTTGGTGATCGCGGGAGTGCGCAAGAGGTGGATCATCCTGCTGGCGCTGATCGCCGGGGTCGGGGTGTTCTGCGTGTTCGCGTTCGGGATGCTGGAGCCGTACCAGGTCGCGCGGTTCACCGCGTTTCTCGATCCGCGCGTCGATCCGCGCGGGGTCGGCTACAACAGCACGCAGTCGCTGATCGCCATCGGCTCGGGGCAGTTGTTCGGCAAGGGGCTCTTCGACGGCGGGCAGACGACCGGCCGGTTCGTGCCCGAGCAGCACACCGACTTCATCTTCACGGTCGCGGGGGAGGAGTTCGGGTTTCTCGGCTCGCTCACCGTGGTGCTGCTGCTCGGCGTGGTGCTGGTGCGCGGGCTGCGGATCGCCCGGCTGTGCGAGGACAGGTTCGGCACGCTCGTGGCCGGGACGATCGTGTGCTGGCTGGCGTTCCAGACGTTCGTCAACATCGGCATGACCATCGGCATCATGCCGATCACCGGGCTGCCGCTGCCGTTCGTCTCCTACGGTGGCACGGCCACGTTCGCGAATCTCATCTCGATCGGGCTTCTCCAGTCGATCCGGATCCGCGAACAGTCGTTTAATTGACAGTATGTTCTTGGCCTACTGCGACGAGTGCGAGGAGCGCTTCCTCCTGCCCGTCAGCCACATCACCGCCGTGCACAACCTCGCCAGCGGGGTCATCGCCATCGAGCTGACCTGCTACGAAGGGCACAAGCTGATCGTTCTCAGCGGCAACGACATCGACATCCCGGGACCTGCCACCGTCTGAGCGCCGCTAGTCTGGGTGCCATGACTGTCGAGTCGATTTTTCCCCGCCTGGAAGCGCTGCTGCCCAAGGTGCAGAAGCCCATCCAGTATGTCGGGGGTGAGCTCAACTCGACCGTGAAGGACTGGGACTCCACCGACGTGCGGTGGGCGCTGATGTATCCGGACGCCTACGAGGTCGGGCTGCCCAACCAGGGTGTCGCGATCCTCTACGAGATCCTCAACGAGCTGCCCGCCACGCTGGCCGAGCGGACCTACGCCGTCTGGCCCGACCTCGAGGCGCTCATGCGCGCGGAGGGCATACCGCAGTTCACTGTGGACGCCCATCGGCCGGTGCGCGCCTTCGACGTGCTGGGCCTGTCGTTCTCCACCGAGCTCGGCTACACCAACATGCTGACCGCGCTCGACCTCGCCGGCATCCCGCTGCTGGCCGTGGAGCGCGGCGACGACGACCCGATCGTGCTGGCGGGCGGCCACGCGGCCTTCAACCCCGAGCCGATCGCCGACTTCCTCGACGCGGCCGTGCTCGGCGACGGGGAGCAGATCGCGATCGCCATCTCCGAGGTCATCCGCGAGTGGAAGGGCGAGGGCAGCCCCGGCGGGCGTGACGAGCTGCTCATGCGCCTGGCCGAGTCCGGCGGCGTCTACGTGCCGAAGTTCTACGACGTCGACTACCACCCCGACGGCCGCATCACGCGGGTCGCGCCCAACCGGCCCGACGTCCCGTGGCGGGTGCACAAGCACACGGTCATGGACCTCGACGAGTGGCCCTATCCGAAGAAGCCGCTGGTCCCGCTGGCCGAGACCGTGCACGAGCGGTTCAGCGTGGAGATCTTCCGCGGCTGCACGCGTGGCTGCCGCTTCTGCCAGGCGGGGATGATCACCCGCCCGGTCCGCGAGCGGTCGATCACGACGATCGGCGCCATGGTCGAGAACGGGATCAAGGAGTCCGGCTTCAACGAGGTCGGTCTGCTGTCGCTGTCGTCCGCCGACCACTCCGAGATCGGCGAGGTGGCCAAGGGGCTGGCCGACCGCTACGAGGGCACCAACACCTCGCTGTCGCTGCCCTCGACCCGGGTCGACGCGTTCAACATCGACCTGGCCAACGAGTTCTCCCGCAACGGCCGGCGCTCCGGCCTGACCTTCGCCCCGGAGGGCGGGTCCGAGCGCATGCGCAGGGTGATCAACAAGATGGTCACCGAGGAAGACCTGATCCGCACCGTCACCACCGCCTACTCACAGGGCTGGCGGCAGGTGAAGCTCTACTTCATGTGCGGGCTGCCCACCGAGACCGACGAGGACGTGCTCGGCATCGCCGACCTGGCCAAGAAGGTCATCAAGGCGGGCCGCGAGATCACCGGCTCGCGCGACATCCGCTGCACGGTCTCCATCGGCGGATTCGTGCCCAAGCCGCACACGCCGTTCCAGTGGGCGAGCCAGGCCGACCACGAGACCGTCGACCGGCGGCTCAAGGCGCTGCGTGACTCGCTGCGGGGCGACAAGAATTACGGCAGGGCCATCGGTTTCCGCTACCACGACGGCAAGCCGTCGATCGTGGAGGGCCTGCTGTCGCGCGGCGACCGCCGGGTCGGCGCGGTGATCCGGGCCGTCTGGGAGGACGGCGGGCGCTTCGACGGGTGGAGCGAGCACTTCTCCTACGAGCGCTGGATGGCCGCGGCCGAGAAGGCCGGCGTCGACGTCGACTGGTACACCGTGCGCGAGCGCGAGGAGAACGAGGTCCTGCCCTGGGACCACCTCGACGCCGGGCTCGACCGCGAATGGCTCTGGCAGGACTGGCAGGAGGCCGTTTCCGGGACCGAGGTCGAGGACTGCCGCTGGACTCCGTGCTACGACTGCGGCGTCTGCCCGACCATGGGGACGGAGATCCAGATCGGCCCGACGGGTAAGAAACTTCTTCCTCTCACGGTGGTCTAGCCGCGCTGAGTGCGCGGCCCGTGCCTCGCCGTACATGATCTGGGACGTTGAGCCTCCGGAGCGGCATATCCTGAGACGAAGGAAACACTTACACGGGAAGGACGACCAGCTCTGAAACCTGTTCCCGATGGGCCCCCGCCCGCGCCTACGGTGCAGCGCCTGCGTGTGCGCTACGCCAAGCGCGGACGTCTGCGCTTCACCAGCCACCGCGACATCTCGCGGGCCGTCGAGAGAGCGGTCCGCCGTGCCGGCATTCCGGTGGCGTTCAGTGCGGGCTTCTCACCCCATCCGAAGATCTCCTATGCGGGCGCGGCGCCGACCGGCGTCGCCAGCGAGGCCGAATACCTCGAGATCGGCGTCACGAAACCGTGCGAACCCGGACGGATCCGTGCCGACCTGGACGGCTCTCTGCCGCCTGGTCTCGACGTGCTCGACGTCGTGGAGGCCACCGTTGGCGGGCTGGCCGACCGCTTGGAGGCGTCTGAGTGGGATGTGCGGTTGCCCGGCGCCGACTGGGAGCTCGCGGAGACGGCGGTGGCGAAGTTCCTCGCCGCCGAGGCCGTGGAGGTCGAACGCCTCACCAAGAAGGGGCCCCGACGCTTCGACGCCCGGGAGGCGGTGCTGAGGCTCGAGGTGCCCGAGGGAGCAGACAGAACCGCAGCTCAGGTGCCAGGACAGTCGTGTGTCATACTGCGCATGGTTGTTCGGCACGTGATTCCTGCCGTACGACCCGACGATGTGCTCACAGGGCTGCGCCTTGTGGCCGACTTCGCGCCGCCGGTTCCCCCCGAGGTGACCAGGCTGGCGCAGGGGCCGCTTGACGCCAGCACCGGTGCGCTTGCCGATCCGCTCGGCCTGGACCGCGACACTACGCGCGGCGGCGAGGCGGTTTCGGCGGGTGAGCAGGTCGACGGTTAAGGACGTGCCTTGCGTGAGCGGGGTACGACCGCTGACAGGACTTGGCGCCTGTGCCCCTCTTCTGGGGTGCGGGCGGACAACGAGACACGAGAGCTCCTGCGCGGCGCGGCGACGCGCCCGGGGGCTGACGGGAGAGCGCCCGCATGCTCGAGAACGAGCCCAACGGCGGGGCCAACGGCCCCGGCGGGGAGACAACTGAACAGTCCAAGGTGACAAAGCGTCGCCGTGCCGCGAGCCGGCCGGCCGGACCGCCGCCCGAGCTGCCCGAGGAGCCGGCGCCCACGGTCACGACCACGGTCGCGGCCGCTACGGCCGAGCCCCCGAGCCCGGTCGAGCCGGCGAGCCCGGTCGAGCCGGCGAGCCCGGTCGAGGCCGCCGTGGCGCAGGCCACCGATGACGCTTTGGCGCAGGCCGCCGACGCCGTCACCGAGGAGAAGCCCAAGAGGGCCGCGAGGACCCGGTCGACGGCCACGACCACGCGCCGCCGTACGAGCAAGAAGGCCGCCGAGGTCGACGGCGAGGCGCCGGAGAGCGCGCAGGACACCGGCGGTGGGGTCCCCGAAGGCGTGACCGGCGCTGAGGCCGTGAGCGCCCTGGACGCGGCTGAGGGGGTCGAGCAGGCGGTCGAGGCCGCTCCGGCCAAGCGTCGCCGCACCCGCAAGAAGACAGAGCCTGAGGCGCCCGCTGAGAGCGTCGAGGCTCCGGGACGCTCCGCCGAGGTCGCGGCGGCCGCCGGCGAGGCGGCCGCCGAGCGGCTCGGCAGCGCCGACGCCGACGAGGACGTCATCGACCTCCTGCCCGAGGACGAGCCGCTGGACGACGAGCCCGCCGGTGAGGACCTCGACGAGGTCGACCGGCCGAGCCTGCTCGCCGACCCGTTCGGCCTGTCCGCGCGGGCGCAGGGGCAGCAGGGGACCGCCTTCCAGCGTCCCGCCGCCATCTTCGCGCCGCTGTTCCAGGCCCCGGACCCGACCCAGGCCAAGCCCGCCGCGACGCGGCGCCCTGAGCCGCAGCCGCAGCCCGAGCCGGCGGCCCCCGAGCCCGAGGAGGCCGCGGAGACCGTCACGGACGAGGACACCGACACCGCCGACGAGCAGGAGGAGGAGGGCGGCAGCCGCCGTCGCCGCCGCCGTCGTGGCGGCCGGGGCCGTGGCAAGGCGCGCGAGCGTGACGACTCCGACGACGACTCCGACGAGTCCGACGACGAGCAGGGCGACGAGGCTCAGGAAGAAGAGGCCTCCAGCTCCCGTCGGCGTCGCCGCCGCCGGCGCCGGGGTGCCGACGACGGCGTCGAGCCGGCCGTGGACGACCCGCCCAACACCGTCGTGCGCATCCGCGCGCCCCGCACGGGCCGCGCCGCCGGGCATGACATCTCCGCCGACGGCGTCACGAGCGTGCGCGGCTCCACCAGGCTCGAGGCCAAGAAGCAGCGCCGTCGTGAGGGCCGCGAGCTGGGCCGCAGGCGCCCGCCGATCATCACCGAGTCGGAGTTCCTGGCTCGGCGCGAGTCGGTCGACCGGATGATGGTGGTGCGCCGCCAGGGCGACCGCACCCAGATCGCGGTGCTGGAGGACGGCGTGCTCGTCGAGCACTACGTCAACCGCGAGGCCAGCCAGTCCTACGTCGGCAACGTCTACCTCGGCAAGGTGCAGAACGTGCTGCCGTCGATGGAGGCCGCCTTCGTCGACATCGGCAAGGGCCGCAACGCCGTCCTGTACGCCGGTGAGGTCAACTTCGACACCGCGGGCCTGGAAGGCCAGCCCAAGCGCATCGAGGCGGCGCTGAAGTCCGGCCAGTCGGTGCTGGTGCAGGTCACCAAGGACCCGATCGGCCACAAGGGCGCCCGCCTGACGTCACAGATCAGCCTGCCGGGCCGCTACCTCGTGTACGTGCCCGACGGCTCGATGACCGGCATCAGCCGCAAGCTGCCCGACAAGGAGCGCACGCGGCTCAAGAGCATCCTGAAGAAGGTCATGCCCGAGAACGCCGGCGTGATCGTGCGCACGGCCGCGGAGGGCGCTTCCGAGGACGAGCTGGCCCGTGACGTGGCCCGCCTGTCGGCGCAGTGGGAGAACATCCAGAAGAAGGCCAAGTCGGCCAGCCCGCCCGAGCTGCTCTCGGCCGAGCCGGACCTGACCGTCCGCGTGGTCCGCGACGTCTTCAACGAGGACTTCACCTCGCTGGTCGTGCAGGGCGAGGAGGCGTGGGAGACGGTCGACGAGTACGTCAAGTATGTCGCGCCGCACCTCGGCGAGCGGCTGTCCAAGTGGGACACCGAGCAGGGCGACGTGTTCGAGTCCTACCGGATCGACGAGCAGCTCGGCAAGGCGATGGACCGGAAGGTCTGGCTGCCCAGCGGCGGCTCGCTGGTGATCGACCGTACCGAGGCGATGAGCGTCGTCGACGTCAACACCGGCAAGTTCACCGGGCAGGGCGGCAACCTCGAAGAGACCGTCACGCGCAACAACCTGGAGGCGGCCGAGGAGATCGTCCGCCAGCTCAGGCTCCGCGACATCGGCGGCATCATCGTGATCGACTTCATCGACATGGTGCTGGAGTCCAACCGCGACCTGGTGCTGCGGCGGCTGCTCGAATGCCTGGCGCGCGACAGGACCAAGCACCAGGTGGCTGAGGTCACCTCCCTGGGTCTGGTCCAGATGACGCGTAAACGGGTCGGTCAGGGCCTCCTGGAGGCCTTCTCCACCCCGTGTGACTGCTGCAACGGGCGTGGTCTCATCGTCTCCACGGAGCCGGTCGAGTCCAAGCCGGAGCCACGCGGCACGCAGGGCAAGATGGCCATCGAGAAGGCGGTCTCGGACAAGGTGTCCGCGGCCAAGGACTCCGGCAGCCGTGATACCGTGACCGATGCGCTTGAAGACGTCCCGGCTGAGGACGACCAGGCGGGCCAGACTTCCGGCAGAGGGCGGCGACGCTCTCGCCGAGCCAAGTCAGCCGAGTAGCCAGGCGCTCCCGCAAGGGAGCGCTCCTCGGCGGACTGCCCCGACGATCCGTCCGGTTCGACCAGGGCACCGTTAATCCGGTACTCTTGAGAATCGGTGCGTCCAGCGGCGCGCCCTGTTCGCGCGCCTACTCGGTTCGTCGGTTCCAGACAGCACCGAATGCCGGGCGCAGCATTCAGAAGTCAGTAGAAGGGTTCCGCGGTGTACGCGATCGTTCGTTGCGGCGGCAGGCAGCAGAAGGTCTCCGTCGGTGACGTCCTCGAGGTGGACAAGGTCGCCGGCGAGGTCGGCTCTTCGGTTTCGCTGCCGACGGTGCTCGTCGTCAACGACGGCGATGTGACCACGGAGGCGGGCAAGTTCCTGGTGAGCGCCGAGATTCTCGGTGAGACCAAGGGACCGAAGATCCGCATCCTGAAGTACAAGAACAAGACCGGTTACAAGAAGCGCCAGGGTCACCGTCAGCGGTACACCCAGGTGAAGATCACCGGTATCGACCAGGCCTGATCGGGGAGTTAGAGAGATGGCACACAAGAAGGGCGCGTCGTCCACCCGGAACGGCCGTGACTCCAACGCCCAGCGCCTGGGCGTCAAGCGCTTCGGCGGCCAGCTGGTCAACGCGGGCGAGATCATCGTCCGGCAGCGTGGCACCCACTTCCACCCCGGCGACAACGTCGGCCGCGGCGGCGACGACACGCTGTTCGCACTGGCCGCCGGCCACGTGCAGTTCGGTCTCAAGCGCGGTCGTCGCGCGGTGAGCATCGTTCCGGTGGCGGAGTAGATTCTCAGAGTTTCCTGCTCAGGGGCGGATCGGGTTCTCGATCCGTCCCTGAGTGCGTTTTTCATGGCTTTTTTGGTGTACGGCTCAGCGCGGTGGGCCCCACCCGCCGTGCGGGGTCGGGGCCCGTCCAGGGGCACGCTCCTCCGGCGGACGTGGCCGCGCGCCGTGACGTGCGCATTCTTGGCCCCGGTCCGTGGACTGGGTTATGTGATGGGCCTTGATCGGCCTAGGAGGAGGGGCCGGGATGGCTGACTTTGTGGACCAAGTGGTGCTGCACCTCAAGGCGGGTGACGGCGGCAACGGCTGCGCGTCCGTGCACCGGGAGAAGTTCAAGCCGCTCGGCGGGCCCGACGGCGGAAACGGCGGGCGCGGCGGCGCGGTGATCCTCGAGGTGAGCCCCAACACCGCCACGCTGCTCGAATACCACCACCGGCCGCATCGCAAGGCCGACAACGGCAAGCAGGGCCAGGGGTCCAACCGCGACGGAGCCAATGGCGGGGACGTCATCCTTCCGGTGCCCAATGGGACGGTCGTCAAGAACGCCGCCACCGGTGAGGTGCTCGTCGACCTGGTCGGAGTCGGCACCCGCTACGTGATCGCCGAAGGCGGTCACGGTGGGCTCGGCAACGCGGCGCTGGCCAGCACCAAGCGCAAGGCGCCCGGGTTCGCGCTGCTCGGGGAGCCGGGGGACGCGCTCGACGTCATGCTGGAGCTCAAGAGCGTCGCCGACGTGGCGCTCGTCGGCTTCCCCAGCGCGGGGAAGTCGTCGCTGATCGCGGCGCTTTCCGCGGCCCGGCCGAAGATCGCCGACTACCCGTTCACCACCCTGATCCCGAACCTGGGCGTGGTGACCGCGGGCGAGACCATCTTCACCGTCGCCGACGTGCCGGGGCTGATCCCGGGGGCGTCGCAGGGCAAGGGGCTCGGGCACGAGTTCCTGCGCCACGTCGAGCGGTGCGACATGCTCGTCCACGTCATCGACTGCGCCACCATGGAGCCGGGACGCGACCCGATCACCGACTACGAGGTGATCGAGGCCGAGCTCGAGGCCTACGGCAAGCTCGAAGACCGGCCCCGCATGGTCGTGCTGAACAAGGCCGACGTGCCGGACGCCCGGGAGCTGGCCGATCTGGTCAGGGGCGAGTTCGAGGAGCGGGGGCTGCGGGTCTTCACCGTCTCGGCCGCCACCCATGACGGGCTGCGGGAGCTGACGTTCGCGATGGGCGAATGGGTCGCCGCGGCCAGGGCCGCCAAGCCCGTCGAGGAGCCCACGCGGCTGGTGCTCCGGCCCAAGCAGTTCGGCGAGGCCGGGTTCAGCGTCCGCCGGGTCAACGACAACCTCTTCCAGGTCACCGGCGAGAAGCCCGAGCGCTGGATCAGGCAGACCGACTTCAGCAACGACGAGGCCGTCGGATACCTGGCCGACCGGCTGGAGCGGCTCGGTGTCGAGGAGCAACTGGTCAAGGCCGGTGCCACGGCGGGCGCGGAGATCGTCATCGGGCCGATGGAGGGTGGCTACGTCTTCGACTGGCAGCCCACCCTCAACGCCGAGTCCGTACGGCAGGGGCCGCGCGGCTCCGACAACAGATTCAGCTAGCGGCGCCGTCGGCGGCATCCCGACCCCCAGCGGCGCCGCTGGAGGCATCCCGACACCCAGCGGCACCCAGCCCCGGGCGACCTAGCCCGGCGCGACACCCAGCGGTACCCAGCCCGGGCGCCCCTCAGCTTCCCGTCTCGGGCGGCCCCGGCTTTCCGTCCCAGGCGGCCCCCGGCCCCCCGGCCCTCGGCGGGTTCCCGGCCCTCGGCCGGTTGCCGTGGGCGGGTGCACCGGCCGGAGGGTCGGGTTGCCGGTCTCCGATAGGCTTCGAACGTGCGGGAACAGATCAGCTCAGCGTCGAAGGTCGTCGTCAAGGTCGGCTCTTCGTCGCTCACCACCCCCCAGGGCATGATCGACGTCGACCGGGTCGACGCCCTGGTCGACGTGCTGGCCGCCCGCCGCCGCGCCGGGACCCAGCTGGTCCTGGTCTCCTCGGGGGCGATCGCGGCGGGCCTCGGCCCGCTGGGGCTGACCGCCCGCCCCCGCGACCTCGCCACCCAGCAGGCCGCCGCGTCCGTGGGCCAGGGCGTGCTCGTCGCCCGCTACACCTCCTCCTTCGCCCGCTACGGCCTGCGCGTCGGGCAGGTGCTGCTGACCGCCGACGACATGATGCGCCGCGCCCACCACGCCAACGCCCAGCGCACCCTCACCCGGCTGTTGGAGCTCGGCATCGTGCCGATCGTCAACGAGAACGACACGGTCGCCACCGACGAGATCCGCTTCGGCGACAACGACCGGCTGGCGGCCTTGGTCGCCCACCTCATCCACAGTGACGCGCTGGTCCTGCTCTCCGACGTCGACGCCCTCTACGACGGGCCGCCGAGCCGCAGCGGGTCCCGGCGGCTGGCCGAGATCCGCGGCCCCGAGGACCTGGTCGGCGTCGAGCTCGGCAAGAACGGCGCGGCGGTCGGCACCGGCGGCATGGTCACCAAGGTGCAGGCCGCCAGGATCGCCACCGGCGCCGGCGTGCCGGTCGTGCTGACCGCCGCCGCGCACGCCGCCCAGGCGCTGGCCGGGGCCGATGTCGGGACCTATTTCCACCCGGGCGGCCGTCACCCCGGCACCCGGCTGCTCTGGCTCGCCCACGCGACCACCGGGCGCGGGCGGCTGCTGCTCGACGACGGCGCGGTGGAGGCCATCGTGGCCAGGCGCAAGTCGCTGCTGCCCGCCGGGGTCACCTCGGTGGAGGGCGACTTCGCGGCCGGCGACCCGGTGGACCTGTGCGGGCCGCGCGGCGGGGTGGTGGCGCGCGGGCTGGTCAACTTCGACGCGGGGGAGATCCCCGGACTGCTCGGCCGCTCGACGCGGGACCTGGGCAACGAGCTCGGTCCCGAATACGAACGCGAGCTGATCCACCGCGACGACATCGTCATACTGGAAGCCCACAACTAGGCAGCCGGAAACCGGCAGCCCACAACCAGGCAGGCGGCCGGCTCGCCGGCCGTCGGCAGAGGAGCGTGTGATGTCCGAGGAGTTCCTGAAGGTCGCCCGCGCGGCGCGAGAGGCCGCCGCCGAGCTGGCCCCGCTGCCGCGGGCGCCCAAGGACCGGGCGTTGCGCGCCGTCGCCGACGCCCTCGTCGCCCACACC
This sequence comes from Nonomuraea aurantiaca, assembly GCF_020215705.1. Classification (GTDB taxonomy): domain Bacteria; phylum Actinomycetota; class Actinomycetes; order Streptosporangiales; family Streptosporangiaceae; genus Nonomuraea; species Nonomuraea aurantiaca. The sequence continues at coordinate 21,160 of NZ_JAIWNB010000051.1, forward strand.
GCCGAGATCGTCGAGGCCAACGCCAAGGACGTCGCGCAGGCGCGGGAGCAGGGCACGCCGGAGGCCATGATCGACCGGCTGCGCCTCGACGGGCCGAGGATCGAGGCCTTCGCCGAGGCCGTACGCCAGGTGGCCGACCTGCCCGACCCCGTCGGCGAGGTGATCCGGGGCAGCACGCTGCCCAACGGCCTGGAGCTGCGCCAGCTCAGGGTGCCGCTGGGCGTGATCGGCATCATCTACGAGGGCCGCCCCAACGTCACCGTCGACGCCGCCGCCCTCTGCCTCAAGAGCGGCAACGCGGCCCTGCTCAGGGGCTCGTCCAGCGCCTACGCCTCCAACACCGTGCTGGTGCGGGTGATGCAGGACGCGCTGGAGAGCACCGAGGTGCCCTCCGGGGCGGTGCAGCTCGTGCCGGGCCTGACCCGCGACTCCGTCAAGGAGCTGATGCGGGCCCGCGGCCTGGTCGACGTGCTGATCCCGCGCGGGGGCGCGTCGCTGATCAACTCGGTGGTCGAGGAGTCGACGGTCCCGGTGATCGAGACCGGCGTCGGCAACTGCCACGTCTACATCGACGCCGACGCCGATCTGGACCTGGCCGTCGACATCCTGGTCAACGCCAAGGCGCAGCGGCCGTCGGTGTGCAACGCGGCCGAGACGTTCCTGGTCCACGCCAGGGTCGCCGACGCGTTCGTGCCCCGGGCGCTCCAGGCGCTCAAGGACGCGGGCGTGACCGTGCACGGCGACGACCGGATCGCCGCCTACGGTGAGGTGGAGCCGGCCACCGAAGACGACTTCCTCGCCGAATACCTCTCGCTCGACATCGCCGCCGCCGTCGTCGGCTCGCTGGAGGAGGCCGTAGCCCACATCAGGCGCTACGGCTCCGGCCACACCGACGCCATCGTCACCCGGTCGCAGCAGGCGGCGCGCAGGTTCGTGTCGCTGGTCGACTCGGCGGCCGTCGCGGTCAACGCCTCCACCCGGTTCACCGACGGCGGCGAGTTCGGCTTCGGCGCGGAGATCGGCATCTCCACCCAGAAACTGCACGCGCGCGGCCCGATGGGCCTGCCCGAGCTGACGTCCACCAAATGGGTCTATACGGGGGAAGGGCATCTGCGCACATCAGCCGGCACGGTCATCCCAAGGTCAGGCGCCTGACCGGGTTGGGCAGCGGCGGCGTGTCGGCGTGACCGGTCAGCGGAGGAGCTCGGTTGACTGGACCACATGGAGATCGTCATCGCCCTGGCCTTCGCGGCCGTGGTGCTGTTCGGTGCGGATCGGGTGCTGCTCTGGCTGGAGAGCCGGGGCCACATCCACTGGCGCAGGAAGGGGAGGAAGGACCTGTCGGCGGAGCCTACGACGGAGCTCGACAGCATGCTGTCCGAGCAACCCCACCGATAAAGCTTCGGCGCGCCGCACGCGCTGCCGGGCGTCCCGACGCTAGGGTGTTGTCCCTTATGGGCGCGCCGGGCGGGGAGGGACGGTGACCAAGCTCGGCAAGGTCGGGCCGTACACCCTGCTCGAGAGGCTCGGTCGGGGCGGCATGGGCGAGGTCTACCTCGCCAGCTCCCGCCGGGGCGAGCGGGTCGCCCTCAAGGTCCTGCACGACCTGGCAGAAGACAACTCCATGCGGGTCAGGCTCGAACGCGAGGTCCGGGCGCTGCGCCGGGTCGAGAGCCCGTACGTGGCCAAGGTGCTGGACGCCGACCTCTCGTGCGACCGGCCGTACCTCGTCATGGAGAACATCGAGGGCGCCACGCTGCTCGACATGGTGCGCCACAGCGGCCCGCTCAACATGGCGCAGCTGGTGGAGCTGGCGCAGGGCATCGCCACGGCGCTCGCGATCATCCACGCGGCCGGTGTGGTGCACCGCGACCTCAAGCCCGCGAACATCATCATGGGCGCCGAGGGGCCGGTCCTCATCGACTTCGGCATCGCGCAGGTGCTGGACGCCACCCGGCTCACCCTGACCGGCACCTTCCTCGGCACGCCCGGCTACACCGCCCCCGAGATCTTCGCCGACGAGCACGTTGACTCGCCCGCCGACATCCACGCGTGGGCGGCGACGGTGGCGTTCGCGGCGACCGGGCGGCCGACGTTCGGGCGGGGGACGGCCGAGGCGCAGATGTACGCGGTGCTCAACGGGCAGGCCGACCTCAAGGGCGTGCCGGTGGCGCTGCTGTCGCTGGTGCGGGCCGCGCTGAACCGGGAGCCGGGCAAGCGCCCGACGGCCGCGCTGCTCGCCGACCGCCTGTCCCGGCTGGCCAAGGCGACCAGCCCCGCCGAGCCCGATCCCGCCCGTGCCGTGTCCGCGGCCGAGGAGGGCGTCGCGGTGCGTGGCCGGGCCGGCGAGGAGGCCAAGCCGCGCAGCCGTACGGCAGAGGAGGCCAAGGCCCGCAGCCGCACGGCGGAGGAGGTCAAGCCGCGTAGCCGGACCGGTGAGGAGGCCAAGCCGCGCGGCCGGACGGTGGACGACGGGAAGGTGCCCGCGCCGCGGGCGCGGACGAACGCGGACGGGAAGGTCCCGATGCCGCGGGGCCGCACGAGTGCGGACGGGAAGGTGCCCGCACCCCGGGGCCGCACGAGTGCGGATGGAAAGAGCACGGGGCCACGGCTCCGTACGGGCGAGGGCATCAAGCCCACACCCGTACGGACCCGCACGAAGACCGTGACCGGCAAGCCCCGGACTGCGGGCACGCGCAACACCGGACTCAGGTCGGAGTCGGGCTCCACCACGCTGCCCGCGGGCAACGCCGCGCTGTTGCTGCTCGCGGTGCTGGCCGTGCCCTGTGTGGTGGCGTCGGTGATCTGGCCGATCGCGACGATCGGGATCACGGCCGCGTTCGTGCTGCTGACCAGGACGCTCTGGATGAGCCACTGGATGGTCAGGAAGCGTGTCTCGCGCCGGGTCAGGGTGACCCTGCGCGTGATGCTCTTCCCGTTCGCGTTCACCGGTGCGACCGCGACCGCCGTGGTGTGGCCGGGCGTGCCCGTCGCGATGGCGGCGGGTGGCGCGCTGTGGCTGATCGGCGGCGGTCAGATCGATGCCGACTGGTGGCAGCAGCCCGCGCCGGTCACCGCTGCGGGTGTCGTGTTCGGGATGCTGTGCGGCGGCATCACCGGACGCGAGATCGAGCGGGTCGGCGCCCATCTGCCGGACCTACGCAGGGAAGGGCTGCGCGCACTGGCCGTGCTGGGCGGGTTCGTCGCCCTGTGCGCGGCTGCGGTGCGCGCCATCGCGCTGCTTCTGTGACCGGCTGAGGGCTAGCCCTGGCCGCCGTCGCGGCGGGAGAAGCGGTTGAAGATGCGCTCGCCCGCGTTGACCGCGCCCTCTGCCACGTCGCGCAGTACGCCGATGAACGGATCCTGCGACTGGGACCACGACGCGCGGTAGGACTCGGCCGCGGCCTTGATCTCGTCGGTGACCCGGGCGCTGGCGTCGTCCTCCCTGCGCGGGTAGTCGCCGCCGAGAATGCGCTCGTACTCGCCGCCGCGGTGCCACTTGTCGAGCTCGGCCACGCGCACCACGGCGAACGGGTGGGTGGTGCCGAGCAGGTTGAGCACCTTGAGGAAGCCGTCGCGCAGGTCGCCCGCGGTGTCGTATTCCTGGTACTGCTCCAGGAACGCCTCGATGTTCATCTCGTGGGTGTAGGCGCCGCCGGCCAGCTTCATCAGCGCGCGCTTGGCCGCGTCCGGGTCCTGGCCGGTGAGCAGGCCACCGCGGTCGGAGGAGAGCTCCGACTTGCGGTACCACTCCTCCAGCCCCGCGACGATCGCGCGCAGGCCGATGTAGCCGAGCGGGATCCAGGCCACGCGGGTGGCCAGGCGGGTGAGGATGTCGAGCATCGTCCGGTAGACGGCGTGGCCCGACAGGATGTGCGAGGTCTCGTGACCGATGACGAAGCGCTGCTCCTCCTCGTTCATGAGGTTGAGCAGGCCGGTGGTCACCACGATGAACGGGTCGTCGAAACCGATGGCCTTGGCCTGGACCTGCGGGTCCTGCTGGACGTAGATCTCGGGGATCCGGTGCAGGTCGAGAACATAGGCGGCGTCGCGGCCCATGTCGTAGAGGGAGCGGAACTGGGTCTCGCTCACGCGCACGGCCGACGCCAGGTACATCAGGCGCAGGCGGCGCTCGCTGATGAGGCCGGACATCTGCTTGAGAACCGTGTCGAACCCACTCAACTTACGCAGAGCGACCAGCGCGGACCGGTCTGCGGGGTGTTCGTAGGCACGAGACGAGATGCCGGGCAATTGGACGCGGTTGCGGTCCGGGGTGGTCGTCATGCCCGGCATGCTACGTCGGCAGCCGGGGCGGCGCGCGTTCATCACCTGGGTTCGTGACGGGGTTGGTGACCGCTTTGGTCATCGGGGGGTGCCGTGTTCGTGTCCGATAGCCGCCGCGTAGGGTCCTTTCATGATGAACGCGCCGAGTGTCCAGGGAAAGCGACGCGTGGGAGTGATGGGTGGGACGTTCGACCCGATTCACCACGGTCACCTGGTCGCCGCCAGCGAAGTGGCTCACCACTTCAATCTCGACGAGGTCGTCTTCGTGCCCACGGGCCGGCCGTACCAGAAGTCGGAGCGCGAGGTGTCCGCGCCCGAGGACCGCTATCTGATGACCGTGATCGCGACCGCGTCGAACCCCCGCTTCTCGGTGAGCCGGGTGGACGTCGACCGGCCCGGGCCCACCTTCACCATCGACACGTTGCGTGACATCTCCGCGATCTACGGGCCTGAGGCAGATCTCTATTTCATCACCGGAGCCGACGCCCTCGGTGCGATTCTCAGCTGGCAGAACGCCGAGGAGCTGTTCGAGCTCGCCCATTTCGTGGGGTGTACGCGGCCCGGCCACACGCTGCACGATCCGGGCCTGCCGCCGGGGAAGGTGACGTTGCTGGAGATCCCCGCCCTGGCCATCTCCTCGTCGGAGTGCAGGGAGCGGGTGGAGAAGGGTGAGCCGATCTGGTATCTGGTGCCGGATGGAATCGTGCAGTACATCAACAAACGCGGCCTTTATCACGCAGAGGGCTGAAGGTGCTCGTGCCGTACGTGGGGCTCTGGAGCGGTAACGGGTACCCTCAACATAGGGGCATGTTGCCGACACAGGAGGACCGACCCGCATCGTGACCGCATCCGAAAGAGCCGTCCAGCTCGTCCAGATCGCCGCCGAGGCCGCGGCCGACAAGCTGGCCGATGACATTCTCGCCTACGACGTGAGCGAGCAACTCGTCATCACCGACGCGTTCCTGCTCTGCTCCGCCACGAACGACCGCCAGGTCCGCGCCATCGTCGACGAGATCGAAGACAGGCTGCGCATCGAGGCCGACGCCAAGCCGGTACGCCGCGAGGGTGAGCGCGAGGGCCGTTGGGTGCTCCTCGACTACCTCGACATCGTCGTACACGTGCAGCACGAGGAGGACCGCACTTTCTACGCGCTGGAGCGCCTCTGGAAGGACTGTCCGGCCATCCCGCTCCCGGAGAGCGTGGCGCTGGCCAACATCCAGCGGGCCCGCACTTGAGCAAGAGGATCGTCTGCCTGAGACACGGCCAGACGCTGTGGAACGTCGAGCGCCGCTTCCAAGGCCACTCCGACATCCCGCTCGACGAGACCGGTGTCGCCCAGGCGGCCAGGGCGGCGTCCCTGCTGGCCTCGCTGCGGCCCACCGTGATCGTCTCCTCCGACCTCCAGCGCGCCAACGACACCGCGCTGGCGCTCGGCCGGATCGTCGGCCTCGAGGTGTCCGTCGACAAGGACCTCCGCGAACGCGGCGGAGGTCAGTGGGAGGGCCTGACCCGCGACGAGATCGCCGCCCGCTGGCCGAAGGAGTACGTGGACTGGGAGGCCCCCGACGGCGAGCCGGTCGCCGACGTTGCCGGCCGGGTGGCGGCCGCCATGCGCCGCTGGGCGGACCGGCTCGACGACGACGGCCTGCTGGTCGTGGCCTCGCACGGCGCGGCGCTGCGGCTGGGCATCTGCGAGTTGCTGGGGCTGCCCGAGGAGCTCTGGCCAGCGCTCGGCGGGCTCGGCAACTGCTCCTGGTCGGTGTTGCAGGAAGGGCGTAAGGGGTGGCGGCTGCTCGAGCACAACGCCGGCACGCTGCCTGAGCCGGTCAACAGCGACGACCGTCCGGACGCCTAGGGGCTGTCTCCAGCCCACGCCCAGCCCAGGTTCTGCCGCGCCGGCTCAGGTCTGCGGCGCCGGCTTGTTCTGCGGCGCCAGCGGAGTTTTCGGCGATAGCGGGATTTGTGGCTGTAGTGCGGGTGGCGGAGGGGATGTGGTGTTATTTCGTCTTAGTGCGCTAGGGCGATGAGGAGACTTCGCGGTGGACCGAGGTGAGGTGCCTTACCTCCGGATCGTCGGCGAGCTGCGGCGGCGGATCACCGCAGGGGAGCTGGCGGTGGGGGACAGGATCCCGTCCACCCGGCAGATCATGCGTGACTGGGGAGTGGCGATGGCCACGGCCAGCAAGGCGATCGGCGCGCTTCGGGACGAAGGGCTGGTACGTCCGGTGCCCGGGATCGGCACCGTGGTGCTCCCCCGTGTTGACACTCCGCCCGAGGCGGAGGGCTCAGTTGACGGCGGCAGGGGACTGGAGTCTGCCACTGAGGACCTGACCAAGCAGCGCGTCCTCGGCGTGGCCATCAAGATCGCCGACAGTGAGGGGCTCGCCGCCGTCTCCATGCACCGGCTCGCCGCCGAGCTCGGCGCGTCGGCCCCGTCGCTTCATCGGTACGTACGGACCAAGGACGAGCTCGTCCACCTGATGGCGGACGCCGCCTACGACGAGATACCGCTGCCCGCGCAGCCGCCGCCCGGTTGGCGCGCCCAGCTTGAGGTGTCGCTGCGGCTTCAATGGCGCCTCCACCGCCGCCATCCCTGGCTGTCCCAGGCCATCCCGCTCACCAGACCCGAGTTCGTCCGCAACGGAATGGCGCACACCGAATGGATCCTGCGCGCCATCGACGGCCTCGGCCTCACCCCCACCGCCATGCTGCACGCCAGCGTGTCCCTGGCCGGGTTCGTACGAGGGGTCGCGGCGGCCCCGGAGACCGACGATGAAGGGATGGCGGCGGTCAGAGAGGGGCAGCTGGCCGAGGCGCTCTCCTCCGGCGGCTTCCCGACCATGGCCCGCGTCATCGTGCAGCCCGGACTCGACCTCGACCTGGACTCGCTCTTCGAGTTCGGGCTGCGCCGCCAGCTGGACGGGCTGGCCGTACTGGTGGCCGGTGCGGCGCACGGACGGCGCGATTAGGCGAATCCCAGCGATGGCTGTAAGCTCTCCAAGCGCCGCAACGAGCCAACTCGTCGCGGTGACCAGGGGCTATAGCGCAGCTGGTAGCGCACCTCCATGGCATGGAGGGGGTCTGGGGTTCGAATCCCCATAGCTCCACTCGTCGGCGGGGTTGGTTGGTCGCTCGCCCCCTACGGGGGCTTCGCTTCCCCCGCGGCCTTCTCGTTGTTTACCCCGGGGGATAACCCCCGGACCCCCAGCGTCGGGCCAATTGGCCTTCGCTTCGCTCCGGGCTGTTTTTCTTTTTTCCCCCAAATGGCTTCGCCTCTTTTGGCGCTTCGCGCTTGGGGGCTTCAGGCGTTTTCTTCCAGTCGGGCCTGGTCCCGACCCCTGTAGGGCCTTCGCTTCGCTCGGGCGTTCTTGTTTGGGCCGCTTCGCCCGCTTGGCCATTGAGTGTCTGTGGCGGAGTTGGTGCGTCGAGCAGGGTTGCCGCAGTTGCCGTCGCCCGTGGACCCTGCACCTGCGGAAGTGCCGAGTGCTTCGGCGCTGACCAGATATCGGCGGGCGGTGGAGCACGTGCGGCTGGTCCGGCGTCCGCGATGACCTGCGGCCCCCGGATGGCGTCCCATCGAGTGGTGTAGTTCGTGACGATCAGTCACCGAGGTCTGGCAGAAGGTGAGCCATCGTGTGACGGTCGAAGGGAAGCGCTCATTCTTCCCGGCACCGGACGCGAGATCGAGCGGGTCGGCGCCCATCTGCCGGACCTACGCAGGGAAGGGCTGCGCGCACTGGCCGTGCTGGGCGGGTTCGTCGCCCTGTGCGCGGCTGCGGTGCGCGCCATCGCGCTGCTTCTGTGACCGGCTGAGGGCTAGCCCTGGCCGCCGTCGCGGCGGGAGAAGCGGTTGAAGATGCGCTCGCCCGCGTTGACCGCGCCCTCTGCCACGTCGCGCAGTACGCCGATGAACGGATCCTGCGACTGGGACCACGACGCGCGGTAGGACTCGGCCGCGGCCTTGATCTCGTCGGTGACCCGGGCGCTGGCGTCGTCCTCCCTGCGCGGGTAGTCGCCGCCGAGAATGCGCTCGTACTCGCCGCCGCGGTGCCACTTGTCGAGCTCGGCCACGCGCACCACGGCGAACGGGTGGGTGGTGCCGAGCAGGTTGAGCACCTTGAGGAAGCCGTCGCGCAGGTCGCCCGCGGTGTCGTATTCCTGGTACTGCTCCAGGAACGCCTCGATGTTCATCTCGTGGGTGTAGGCGCCGCCGGCCAGCTTCATCAGCGCGCGCTTGGCCGCGTCCGGGTCCTGGCCGGTGAGCAGGCCACCGCGGTCGGAGGAGAGCTCCGACTTGCGGTACCACTCCTCCAGCCCCGCGACGATCGCGCGCAGGCCGATGTAGCCGAGCGGGATCCAGGCCACGCGGGTGGCCAGGCGGGTGAGGATGTCGAGCATCGTCCGGTAGACGGCGTGGCCCGACAGGATGTGCGAGGTCTCGTGACCGATGACGAAGCGCTGCTCCTCCTCGTTCATGAGGTTGAGCAGGCCGGTGGTCACCACGATGAACGGGTCGTCGAAACCGATGGCCTTGGCCTGGACCTGCGGGTCCTGCTGGACGTAGATCTCGGGGATCCGGTGCAGGTCGAGAACATAGGCGGCGTCGCGGCCCATGTCGTAGAGGGAGCGGAACTGGGTCTCGCTCACGCGCACGGCCGACGCCAGGTACATCAGGCGCAGGCGGCGCTCGCTGATGAGGCCGGACATCTGCTTGAGAACCGTGTCGAACCCACTCAACTTACGCAGAGCGACCAGCGCGGACCGGTCTGCGGGGTGTTCGTAGGCACGAGACGAGATGCCGGGCAATTGGACGCGGTTGCGGTCCGGGGTGGTCGTCATGCCCGGCATGCTACGTCGGCAGCCGGGGCGGCGCGCGTTCATCACCTGGGTTCGTGACGGGGTTGGTGACCGCTTTGGTCATCGGGGGGTGCCGTGTTCGTGTCCGATAGCCGCCGCGTAGGGTCCTTTCATGATGAACGCGCCGAGTGTCCAGGGAAAGCGACGCGTGGGAGTGATGGGTGGGACGTTCGACCCGATTCACCACGGTCACCTGGTCGCCGCCAGCGAAGTGGCTCACCACTTCAATCTCGACGAGGTCGTCTTCGTGCCCACGGGCCGGCCGTACCAGAAGTCGGAGCGCGAGGTGTCCGCGCCCGAGGACCGCTATCTGATGACCGTGATCGCGACCGCGTCGAACCCCCGCTTCTCGGTGAGCCGGGTGGACGTCGACCGGCCCGGGCCCACCTTCACCATCGACACGTTGCGTGACATCTCCGCGATCTACGGGCCTGAGGCAGATCTCTATTTCATCACCGGAGCCGACGCCCTCGGTGCGATTCTCAGCTGGCAGAACGCCGAGGAGCTGTTCGAGCTCGCCCATTTCGTGGGGTGTACGCGGCCCGGCCACACGCTGCACGATCCGGGCCTGCCGCCGGGGAAGGTGACGTTGCTGGAGATCCCCGCCCTGGCCATCTCCTCGTCGGAGTGCAGGGAGCGGGTGGAGAAGGGTGAGCCGATCTGGTATCTGGTGCCGGATGGAATCGTGCAGTACATCAACAAACGCGGCCTTTATCACGCAGAGGGCTGAAGGTGCTCGTGCCGTACGTGGGGCTCTGGAGCGGTAACGGGTACCCTCAACATAGGGGCATGTTGCCGACACAGGAGGACCGACCCGCATCGTGACCGCATCCGAAAGAGCCGTCCAGCTCGTCCAGATCGCCGCCGAGGCCGCGGCCGACAAGCTGGCCGATGACATTCTCGCCTACGACGTGAGCGAGCAACTCGTCATCACCGACGCGTTCCTGCTCTGCTCCGCCACGAACGACCGCCAGGTCCGCGCCATCGTCGACGAGATCGAAGACAGGCTGCGCATCGAGGCCGACGCCAAGCCGGTACGCCGCGAGGGTGAGCGCGAGGGCCGTTGGGTGCTCCTCGACTACCTCGACATCGTCGTACACGTGCAGCACGAGGAGGACCGCACTTTCTACGCGCTGGAGCGCCTCTGGAAGGACTGTCCGGCCATCCCGCTCCCGGAGAGCGTGGCGCTGGCCAACATCCAGCGGGCCCGCACTTGAGCAAGAGGATCGTCTGCCTGAGACACGGCCAGACGCTGTGGAACGTCGAGCGCCGCTTCCAAGGCCACTCCGACATCCCGCTCGACGAGACCGGTGTCGCCCAGGCGGCCAGGGCGGCGTCCCTGCTGGCCTCGCTGCGGCCCACCGTGATCGTCTCCTCCGACCTCCAGCGCGCCAACGACACCGCGCTGGCGCTCGGCCGGATCGTCGGCCTCGAGGTGTCCGTCGACAAGGACCTCCGCGAACGCGGCGGAGGTCAGTGGGAGGGCCTGACCCGCGACGAGATCGCCGCCCGCTGGCCGAAGGAGTACGTGGACTGGGAGGCCCCCGACGGCGAGCCGGTCGCCGACGTTGCCGGCCGGGTGGCGGCCGCCATGCGCCGCTGGGCGGACCGGCTCGACGACGACGGCCTGCTGGTCGTGGCCTCGCACGGCGCGGCGCTGCGGCTGGGCATCTGCGAGTTGCTGGGGCTGCCCGAGGAGCTCTGGCCAGCGCTCGGCGGGCTCGGCAACTGCTCCTGGTCGGTGTTGCAGGAAGGGCGTAAGGGGTGGCGGCTGCTCGAGCACAACGCCGGCACGCTGCCTGAGCCGGTCAACAGCGACGACCGTCCGGACGCCTAGGGGCTGTCTCCAGCCCACGCCCAGCCCAGGTTCTGCCGCGCCGGCTCAGGTCTGCGGCGCCGGCTTGTTCTGCGGCGCCAGCGGAGTTTTCGGCGATAGCGGGATTTGTGGCTGTAGTGCGGGTGGCGGAGGGGATGTGGTGTTATTTCGTCTTAGTGCGCTAGGGCGATGAGGAGACTTCGCGGTGGACCGAGGTGAGGTGCCTTACCTCCGGATCGTCGGCGAGCTGCGGCGGCGGATCACCGCAGGGGAGCTGGCGGTGGGGGACAGGATCCCGTCCACCCGGCAGATCATGCGTGACTGGGGAGTGGCGATGGCCACGGCCAGCAAGGCGATCGGCGCGCTTCGGGACGAAGGGCTGGTACGTCCGGTGCCCGGGATCGGCACCGTGGTGCTCCCCCGTGTTGACACTCCGCCCGAGGCGGAGGGCTCAGTTGACGGCGGCAGGGGACTGGAGTCTGCCACTGAGGACCTGACCAAGCAGCGCGTCCTCGGCGTGGCCATCAAGATCGCCGACAGTGAGGGGCTCGCCGCCGTCTCCATGCACCGGCTCGCCGCCGAGCTCGGCGCGTCGGCCCCGTCGCTTCATCGGTACGTACGGACCAAGGACGAGCTCGTCCACCTGATGGCGGACGCCGCCTACGACGAGATACCGCTGCCCGCGCAGCCGCCGCCCGGTTGGCGCGCCCAGCTTGAGGTGTCGCTGCGGCTTCAATGGCGCCTCCACCGCCGCCATCCCTGGCTGTCCCAGGCCATCCCGCTCACCAGACCCGAGTTCGTCCGCAACGGAATGGCGCACACCGAATGGATCCTGCGCGCCATCGACGGCCTCGGCCTCACCCCCACCGCCATGCTGCACGCCAGCGTGTCCCTGGCCGGGTTCGTACGAGGGGTCGCGGCGGCCCCGGAGACCGACGATGAAGGGATGGCGGCGGTCAGAGAGGGGCAGCTGGCCGAGGCGCTCTCCTCCGGCGGCTTCCCGACCATGGCCCGCGTCATCGTGCAGCCCGGACTCGACCTCGACCTGGACTCGCTCTTCGAGTTCGGGCTGCGCCGCCAGCTGGACGGGCTGGCCGTACTGGTGGCCGGTGCGGCGCACGGACGGCGCGATTAGGCGAATCCCAGCGATGGCTGTAAGCTCTCCAAGCGCCGCAACGAGCCAACTCGTCGCGGTGACCAGGGGCTATAGCGCAGCTGGTAGCGCACCTCCATGGCATGGAGGGGGTCTGGGGTTCGAATCCCCATAGCTCCACTCGTCGGCGGGGTTGGTTGGTCGCTCGCCCCCTACGGGGGCTTCGCTTCCCCCGCGGCCTTCTCGTTGTTTACCCCGGGGGATAACCCCCGGACCCCCAGCGTCGGGCCAATTGGCCTTCGCTTCGCTCCGGGCTGTTTTTCTTTTTTCCCCCAAATGGCTTCGCCTCTTTTGGCGCTTCGCGCTTGGGGGCTTCAGGCGTTTTCTTCCAGTCGGGCCTGGTCCCGACCCCTGTAGGGCCTTCGCTTCGCTCGGGCGTTCTTGTTTGGGCCGCTTCGCCCGCTTGGCCATTGAGTGTCTGTGGCGGAGTTGGTGCGTCGAGCAGGGTTGCCGCAGTTGCCGTCGCCCGTGGACCCTGCACCTGCGGAAGTGCCGAGTGCTTCGGCGCTGACCAGATATCGGCGGGCGGTGGAGCACGTGCGGCTGGTCCGGCGTCCGCGATGACCTGCGGCCCCCGGATGGCGTCCCATCGAGTGGTGTAGTTCGTGACGATCAGTCACCGAGGTCTGGCAGAAGGTGAGCCATCGTGTGACGGTCGAAGGGAAGCGCTCATTCTTCCCGGAAGGACACGCTCACGATGGCTC
>NZ_JAIWNB010000052.1 GCF_020215705.1 Nonomuraea aurantiaca
GTGCCCCAATGGCCGAGCAGGCGGGGTTTGATGTGCTCCGGGGTCAATGGCGTCTTGAGCAGTGGATTGTCCAGTAGATAGATCTGGCCCACCGACAGATAGTTCGCCGCGCGCCAGTACGCATCGACCTGACTGAGTACGTCCATCAGTGCTCCTTACGTCAGTGGGATCGACGCCGATCAGGCGCCGCCCCACATCGGGACTTCGATGACGTCGTCGTGCTTCCAGGTGAGCTCGTCGTGGACGGCGACGACGCCGTCGATGCTCTCGGCCATGCGGACGGCGGCGATGGCTTCGGTGTGCCTGCTGACGATCCCGTTCAGCGTGACGACGCCTTCGGTCACCTCGATGTCCAGGCCCTTTGGGTCGGTCCACATGGCGCTGGTCGGGATCCCGGCCAGTACCAGCGCCCGGATCTCCTCGTCGGCGCGGAGGAAGACCTTGAGCAGGTCACGGCGGCTGACGATGCCGACGAGCCTGCCGTCCGCGTCGACGACGGGCAGGCGCTTGACGCCATAGCGGTCCATCAGCCGGGCGGCCGCCACGACGGGGGAGTCGGGTGTGGTGACGTGGGCGGAGGCGGTCATCAGCTCGCCGGCGGTCTCGCCGAGCGCCTTGTAGGAGCCGGTGCCCTCGCTGCCCATGGCGTGGCGGATGCGGGCGCGTAGTGGCGGCCGGTAGGCGTCGTCGTAGTAGAGCTCTTTGAATTCCTCCTTGGCCAGCAGGTCGGCCTCGGATACGACGCCGAGCACGTGGTTGTCGTCGTCGAGTACGGGCACGCCGCTGACGGCTTTGCTGATGAGCAGGTCGGCGACGGTGCGGAAGGACGCTTTGTGGTTGACGGCGGTGACGTCGGTGGTCATCACGTCCGCGACGGTCGTTCTCATGGCGATCACCTCAGGTGTCTGACCCGGACGATGCCGGGCACAGTGCGGGCGAGCACGTCGGCGATGTGGTCGGCGTGCTGGTGGGGTGGCCCGCTCAGCTGGGCCACGCCGTCGCGGACGGCGACGTCCCAGCTGGGGCCGAAGGGGTAGTGCTCGCGCAGCGCGGCGATCACGTCCTGGCGCAGTTGCTCGTCCGGGCGGGCGAGCATGGCCAGCAGGTCGCGGCGGCTGACCATGCCCACGACCCGCTCACCCTGTACGACCGGCAAACTCTTGATCCGCTTGCCCACCATCAGATCGATGGCCGCGGTGACGTCGGTGGTCTCGGTCACCGTGACGACCTGGCGGGTCATGATCTCCATGACCTGTCGGGGCGGCGGTTCGGCAGACGGATCGACGGGCCGTACCGATGCTCGCGGGTCGGGTTCGAACTCGCCGCGCAGCAGGTCGAGCTCGCTGACGACGCCGACCAGGCGGTCGGCGTCGTCGACGACGGGGGCGGCGGTGATGCCGTGGCCGTGCAGCTCCCGGATGGCCTGCCGAACCGGATCGGTGCGGCGTACGGTGATGGCCGGACTGCTCATGACCTCGCGCACGAGCATGGTTATCGGGCCTCCCACGTGGAGTCGTCGTGTTCCCAGGTGAGCTCGTCGATGACGTCGACCACGCCGTTGACGCGGCCGGTCATGCGCATCCGGCCGCTCAGTGTCACCACGCCCTGGCGTACCTGGACGACGACGGCGGAGGTGTCCACCCACAGCCCTCGGTCGAGGATGTCCTCGCGCACCTCGGCGGCGATGTCACCGGCGGCTTTCTGCCTGCCTTTGGGGTGGCGCAGCCGGGCGCGCAGCGGCGGCTGGTAGCCCTCGCGGTAGAACTGCTCGCGGAACTCCTCCTTGCGCAGCAGGTCGGCCTCCGACACCATGCCGACGACGTGGCCGTCGTCGTCGACCACCGGGACGGCGCTGATGCCGCCGGCGATCAGGGTCTCGGCGATGTCCTTGAACGGGGTGCTCACGGTGACCGTGACGACCTTGGCGGTCATCACGTCGGCGACGGTCCTGCGCTTCACGGCTCAGCCCTTCTCGTCCGCTGCTGTCATACCTTCAGCACAGCCCCGCGGCAGCGCGCCTGGTAGGGCCGTAAGTCCCGAACGGGGTGGTCGTTGGTCAGCGCAGGCGGCGCAGCAGCGGAGACTGCGGTGGAGCGCAGGGCGCGATCCTGATCCGCACGTCCACCGTCGTGGCGCCGTCGGCCGTGACGATGACCGGGTTGAGGTCGAGCTCGGCCACCTCGGGCAGGTCTTCGAGCAGCTTGCTCACCCGTACGAGCTGGTCGGCCAGGGCATCCACCCGGACGAGCGGCGAGCCGCGGTAGCCGTGCAGCAGCGGCGAGCAGCGCAGCTCCTCGATCATCTCGGCGGCGTCGGTGACCGGGGGGACCCGGAAGGCGCGGTCGGCCAGCAGCTCCGCTGTCACACCGCCCATCCCGACCATGGCCAGCGGCCCGAACGCAGGGTAGTTGACGCCGCCGATGATGATCTCGACCCCACCGGGCAGCATCGGCTGGAGGACCGCGCCGGTCATATCCGAGCCGATGCGTGACGACATTTCGTGATACGCCTGCCGTACCTCCTCGGCTGTCCGCAGGTTCAGGCGGACGCCGCCGACGTCGCTCTTGTGCACGGGACCTGCGGCCTTGAGTACGGCCGGCAGCCCGAGACGGACGGCGGCCTCGGCGGCGTCATCCGGCCCGCTCACATCCGCGGACTCCACCAGGCTCAGGCCGTAGCAGGCGAGCAGCCGGAGAGCGGCTGTGGGGGAGAGCCAGCGGCCGTCCGGGGCCAGGGCCAGCTCGGCGTGGACGATCTGCCGTGCGGCGGCGGTGTCGGCGGACGGAGGTTCGGCGGCGGGCACGGCCGGGCGCGCCCGGCATTCGGCGTAGCGCACTACGTGGGCGAGCGCCTCGACGGCCTGCTCCGGGAACGCGTAGGTGGGAACCCGGCCGTTGATCAGCCCGTCATGGCCGACGACGCAGGCCAGCACGGTTGTGGCGGCGTCCTTGGTCGCGGCGGCGATGGCCTGACGGGTCTCCTCCAGACCGGAGCCGAACGGCGGGGTGTAGATGATGAGCACCACGTCCACGTCGGAAGCCTCGACGAGCGCCTTGACAGCTCCACCGATCTCGTCGGCGGTCGCGTCGGCGGTGAGGTCCACGGGATTGCCGAGCGCGGCGGCGGTGCGGGCCGCCAGCAGCCCAGAGGGCAGCTCGGGTACGACCAGACCGTGCCCCTCGCAGGCGTCGGCGGCCATCGCCTCCGGCCCGCCGGAGTTGCCGACGATCGCCACGCGGCGACCCTTGGGGAGGGGCTGGCAGGCCAGCAGCCGGGCGGTGTCGATCAGGTCGCGCACGCTGTCGAGCCTGATCACCCCGCAGGCGCGGGCGAGCGCGTCCACCGCCACGTCCGGAGTGGCCGCCGCCGCGGTGTGCGAACGGACAGCCCGGTCGCCCGCGCCCGAGCGGCCGCTCTTGACCAGCAGGATCGGCTTCTTGGCCGCGACGCGGCGGGCGATGCGGGCGAACTTGCGCGGGTTGCCGAACGACTCCAGGTAGAGCGCGATCACGTCGGTGTGCTCGTCGTCCTCCCAGTACTCCAGCAGGTCGTTGCCGCTGACGTCGGCCTTGTTGCCGACCGAGACGAACGACGAGACCTCCAGCCGTTCCAGCAGCGCGGCGCCCACCGCACCCGATTGCGACATCAGCGCGACGCGGCCGGCGGCGGGGGAGCGCGGCAGGAAGCTGGCATTGAGGCGGACGGCGGTGTTGACGATGCCCAGGCAGTTCGGGCCGACCAGCCGCATCCCGGCGGTGCGGCAGATCTTCAGAAGGTCCGCCTCCACGTCGCCCTGCCCGCTCTCGGCGAACCCGGACGTCAGCACGACGAGCCCGGCCACTCCCGCCTCGGCGCAGTCACGGGCCACCTCCAGCACATGTCTGGCGGGAACGGCCACGACGGCCAGATCTACGTCATCGGGAACCCTCGCGTGGCAGGTCAACCCGGCCACCACGGCCGCGTTGGGGTTGACCGGGAAGAGCGGCCCGCTGAAGCCGCCGTCGATCAGGTTGCGCAGCACCCGGTGTCCCACGCCTGACGGGTCGCGCCCGGCGCCGATCACCGCCACGGACCGCGGTTCCAGCACGCGGGTCAGCGAGGCCCGCTCGGCCTCGTGATCACGCGCCTCGACGCCCGCCGCCAACCGTGCCGTCGGTCGTGAGGCGATGCTGAGGTGCAACGTGCCGCCATCGCAGTGCCGCGTCATGTCCAGGCCGAGATCGCGCAGGACATTGATCATCGGCCGGTTCTCGGCGAGCACGTCGGCCACCAGTTCGCGTACGCCATGACCGCCCGCCTCCAGAGCCACGTGCTCCAGCAGCAGCGTGCCGAGCCCGTGGCCGTGTACGGCGTCGTCCAGGAGGATCGCCAGGTCGGCGCTGCCGTCCCGGGTGGGGATGTATTCGGCGACGGCGACCAGCCGCCCTCGCATGGTGGCCACCAGCGCGTGACCGCCGTACTTCTCCGCGGTGATGCGGTCCATATAGGAGTGGGCGGTGTTGCGGCCGCCGGTGAAGAAACGCAGGTAGGCCGACCGTTCCGAGGAGCGGTCCACCAGCCTGTGCAGGGCTTGGCGGTCGGTGGGGAGAAGTGGGCGCACGTGGGCGATGCCGCCGTCACGCAACAGCACGTCATAGCCGTCAGGCATGGTGGGTCTCCAGTTCGCCGGCCGGGCGACGCGGTGGACGGGCCCCGTACGGGCCATAACCGAGTCGGATGATCATTTGGGGGTGGCCGCGCCGGTGACGCGGGTCCCTGCGGTGGCGCATGTCGCGCAGGTCCAGCGGCTGGTTGAGGAACGACGCCGACAGTCCGCGCGCGGTGGCCACCACCCAACACGCGTTGTAGCGCCTGTCCGGCTCGCAGCCAGTCGAGCGGTCGATCGCCGGGAGTGGTGAGCGCCGCGGCAAACTGATCTCCTTACCGGACACGGCGAAGCGCCACGGCTGGGTGTTGTGCACGGAAGGCGCCTGACCGGCTGCGATGAGCAGCCGCCTGACGCCGAGTTCGGCGGCGAGTGATGGGGACATGACGCACCTCCCGCCACCCACGCTGTCGCAGGTGCCGCGCCCTCCGGCAGTGCCGTACGGCCTCGGCCTTCGTGCCGAAGGTCCCGGCAGTCCGTGGCGAGCGTTCAACGAGGGCTGATGCCTCTAATGGGGTGGGACCTTCGGCCCTGCCCGGCCGCCTTGCCGATGTGATGCGCTGGTGTCATCACCGAGTGGAGGTGCTGTCATGGTCGTCACTCGTACGGCGCAGCATCGGGAGCGTGCCATCCAGGCGGCGTTGCAGGCCGCTCGCTGGGCTCCTTCCGTGCACAACACGCAGCCTTGGTCTTTCGGCGTGCACGGTGAGGAGATCAGTTTGCGGGCCGACACCGCCAGGAAGCTGCTCGTCGGTGACAGTGCCGGCAGGGAGTTGCTGATCAGTTGCGGGGCCGCCCTTTTTACCGTCCGTACGGCGCTGCGTTGTGCGGGTTATGAGCCGTCCGTGCGGGTGCTGCCGGACCCGGACCGTCCCTCGCTGCTGGCCACGATCAGGCTGGGAGCGGAGGTGGAGGCCGATGAGGACACGCGGGCGCTCGGCGGGGAGATCGAGCGGCGCCGGACTCACAGGGCGGGGTTCACCGATCTGCCCGTGCCTGAGCGGCTGGTCGAAGGGCTGGTCAAGGACGCGAGGTGTGAGGGGGCCAGGCTGACGCCGGTCGGTTCGGTGGCCGCGGTGGGCATCATCGCGGCGCTCACCCAGGCGGCGCAGGCGGCGCAGTCGCAGGACCGGGTGCTCAGCCTGGAGGTGATCCGCTGGGCGCGGCCGCCGGGCAGCGCCCGCAAGGACGGGGTGCCGGCCGAGGGCTACCCGCGCCGGGCGGCCCGGACGGACCCGGACTTCCCGCAGCGTGACTACGCCTGGCGCCACGATTGGGGCAGCCAGGCCGATCAGTGTGCTTCCACGACCACCGAAGTCGTGGCACTGCTCACCACCCCGGGCGACACCCGGCAGGAGTGGATCGCGACGGGACAGGCATTGCAGAGCGTCCTTCTGCATGCCTCCGCCTACGGTGTCAGCGCCGCCTTCCACACCCAGGCGTTGGAGATGTACCACCTGCGCGAGTTCCTCAGGCAGGAGCTGTGCTCGCAGGAGTACCCACAGATGATCATGCGGCTGGGCATCACCTTCGACGACAAGGAATCCGTCCGTCGGCCACTGTCCGACATGCTGGAGTAGGAGCCGAGCGCTTATCGACCCGTGGGTGATGGTCGTGGGCGCGTCTCGGTGTAACACTGATCTTTATGATGGAAGGCGAGCATCGCCCGTTGATGCCGAATATGCGGCTGGATGAGTTGCTGGCCGAGCTGCAGGTGCGGCTGAATGCCGTGCTGGCCACCCGCGACAGGGCGCACGCGCTGCTGGAAGCCGTCGTGTCGGTGGGCAGCGACCTGGATCTGGAGACGGTGCTGCGCCGGATCGTGGAGACCGCGACCAAGTTGGTGGACGCCAGTTATGGTGCGCTGGGCGTGGTCGGGCAGGAGAACACGCTCCTGCAGTTCATCCCGGTCGGCTTGAGCGAGGAGGAGATCGCCCGCATCGAGCACTGGCCGCACGGGCTCGGCCTGCTCGGGCTGCTGATCAAGGATGCCCGGCCGCTGCGCCTCGGCCGTATCTCCGACCACCCGGAATCCTATGGGTTCCCTCCCGGGCACCCGCCGATGGGCACCTTCCTCGGCGTGCCGGTACGGGTGCGCGATGAGGTGTTCGGCAACCTGTATCTGACCGAGAAGCGCGGCGGCGGCGAGTTCGATGAGGAGGACGAGGCGATCGTCATCGCGCTGGCCACCGCCGCCGGTGTCGCGGTGGAGAACGCCCGGCTGTTCGAGGAGACCCGGCGGCGCGAGACCTGGCTGCAGGCCTCCTCCGAGGTCACCACCAGCCTGCTGTCCGGGGCCGACCCGCGCGAGGTGCTCACCCTGCTGGCGGCCCGCGCCCGTCAGATGAGCGACGCCGACCTCGTGAAGATCCTCATGCCGGAGGCGGGCGGCCGGTCCCTGGTGGTGGAGTACGTCGATGGCGAGCACGCCGAGCAGGTGGCGGGCCTGACCTTCGATCTGGCGTCCACCGCGGCCGGTCAGGTTTACACCCGCGGCGAGGCGGTTTCGGCGCAGGAGCTGCACGAGACGAACTCACCGTTGCGTCATTTGGGCTTCGGCCCCGAGCTGCTGATGCCCCTGGGCGTGGGGGAGAAGGTGCGCGGTGTGGTGGCGGTGGCGAAACGGTCGGGCCGGTTGCCGTTCAGCGCGGCGGACCTGCGCATGCTGGGGGCGTTCGCCGGGCAGGCCGCTATCGCGCTTGAGCTGGCCGAGGCCCGCCGGGACGCCGAACGCCTCGGCCTGCTCGAAGATCGCGATCGTATCGCCAAGGATCTGCACGATGTGGTCATCCAGCGGCTGTTCGCGATCGCGATGACGCTGATGAGCACGGTCCGGCTGGTGGACAAGCCTGAGGTGTCGAGCCGGATGCGGCATGCGATCGACGAGTTGGACGAGACCATCCGGCAGATCCGTTCGACCATCTTCGCCCTGCAGGGGCCGCGCGAGACGGGTGGGCCGAGCCTGCGGGCGCAGATCGTGGAGTTGGTGGAATCGGCTCGTGGCCATCTCGGCTTCATGCCAGGCCTGCTGATGGAGGGCCAGCTCGACAACCGCGTGCCTGAACCCGTCGCCGAGCATCTGCTGGCCGTCCTGCGCGAAGCGCTGTCCAACGTGGTCCGCCACGCCAAGGCCTCCAAAGCTGATGTTTCCGTCGAAGTGGCGGATGACGTTCTCACGCTGGCCGTTCAGGACAACGGCGTCGGACTGCCCGCCGGTGGCAGGCGAAGCGGCCTGCGCAACCTGCAGGAGCGTGCCACCGCGCTCGGGGGGTCCTTCGACGTCATCTCTCCAGAGGCCGGGGGGACCGCTCTTCGCTGGAGTGTTCCTCTCTGATGCGCTCAGATTCGCCGTCGCACTTAGGACGAAGGCCCGTCAGTCGCGCCGATCCGTCCGCAATCGTGCCGACAGCGCCGCCGCCTGGGTGCGGCGTTGCATGTCGAGTTTGGACAGCAGGTTGGACACGTAGTTCTTGACCGTTTTCTCGGCCAGGAACATCCGCTCGCCGATCTGCCGGTTCGTCAGCCCCTCGCCGATGAGGTCGAGGATGTTGCGCTCCTGATCGGACAGCGCGGCCAGCGGGTCCTTCCTGGTGGCCTGCTCTCGCAGCCGCTGCAGCATCGCCGCGGTGGTCTGCGGATCGAGCAGCGACTGCCCCGAGGCGACGGTGCGTACGGCGCCCACCAGGTCGGAGCCGTGGATCTGCTTGAGCACGTAGCCGGCCGCGCCCGCCATCACCGCCTCGAACAGCGCGTCGTCGTCGGCGTAGGAGGTCAGCATCAGGCACGCCAGCCGCGGCAGCCTGGAGCGGGCCTCGCGGCACACGTCCACGCCGTTGCCGTCGGGCAGCCGCACGTCCAGCACCGCCACGTCCGGCTTGAGCGCCGGGATGCGGGCGATCGCCGACTCCGCGGTCCCGGCCTCGCCGATCACCTCTATGTCGTCCTCGGAGTCCAGCAGGGCGGCCACGCCCCGCCGTACCACCTCATGATCGTCGACGAGGAACACACGAATCATGCTCCGACGTTAACCGGTTCAGCCCACCACAAGAAAGGGGCCAAAGCCCCTATTCAGCACAGCGGTTTCCCTGAGATGACGAGTTCGTTCCTCCGAGCCCTTCTCAGGTTCGGCGGCTTTCGTCCGAGAGGCATTCGGTGCCAGGCCGCCGCGGCGGCGCTGGTGCGAGTAGGCCACGCGCGTACTCCGGTACTCGCCGGGCAGGCGAGTCAGGACGGTCTACGGTCGCCACCGCCGAGGGCGATCGGCAGCCGTTACGGGACTTTGGTCCCTAAACCGTCAGATAGGGTGCTGACAGGCTGACGGTATGAAACTCGACTCGGCCGGCCTGCAGGTGCTCTCCCACGAGGAGTGCATGCGCCTGCTGCCCTCCCGCCCGATCGGGCGGATCGTCTTCACCGACAGCGCCCTGCCGGCCGTACAACCGGTCAACTTCTGCCTGGACGGGGAGGACATCGTCATCCGCACGGCGGCCGGTTCTAAGCTGGCCGCCGCCACACGCCATGCGGTTGTGGCCTTCGAGGTGGACGACTTCGACTCAGTGGAGCGCACGGGCTGGTCGGTCACCGTCGTGGGGCTGGCTCGTGTAGCCGACGATCCTGCACAGATCGCCCTGCTGGAAAGCCTGCGGCTGACGCCGTGGACACGCAGCCCCGACCACTTCATCGTCATCACCACGGTGGAGGCCACCGGCCGGCGCATCCAGCGGCCCGCCTGACCGTCCAGATCCGGCAAGCAGCTCGCCGACGGTCAGCTTGTCGATGATGTCGACGACGCCATTGACGCGGTGGGCCATGCGTGTGGCGAGCATGGTTTCGCCGCGTCGGTCCATCCAGCCGCTCAGTGTTACCACCCCTCGGTCGACGTGTACGGCAACGCCTGAGGTCTCCATGCACAACGAGCCCTCCAGAACCTCTTCGCGGATCTCGCGGGCGATGTCATGAGCTCGGCGGCCGTGTCACCCACCGCCTTCCGCCGGAGGCTGCCTCCTTCCTGTGCCATCAGATGACGTAGCCGTGCGCGCAGCGGCGGTTGGTAGGCGTCGCCGTAATACTGTTCGCGGAACTCCTCCTTGCACAGCAGGTCCGCCTCGGACACGACGCCGAGGACGTAGTTGCTCTCGTGAACCACCGGCACGGCGCTGAAGCCGTGCGTTATGAGCGCCTCGGCGATGTCCTTGAACGACGTTCTGCTGTTGACCGAGACGACCTGCGCGGTCATGACGTCTTGCACCGTGGTCCGCATGATGGACCCTTCTTCGGATGTCGTCTCGATCCCACCGCATTGCGCTCCGGACCGATAGGGGCGGAAGTCCCGGGGCGCCCGGTCCTTGGTCCGTACGGGCGCTGCGGTGACGGTGCGGATCTCCCCGAGACCGGCGTGGCCGTACGAAGTGCCGAAAGTCCCGCCATGACGGGTCGTACGGCACTGCCCGCCGATCACCGGAGACGGCGTGATCGAGGTGTGAGAAGAGCAGCCAATCCGCACTGAAAGGGGGCCGTCATGGCCACTACCCGTTCAACCCCCATGAACGTCGACACGAGGGACAGCGCCACTCGCCCGGTCGATTATGTCTGGGCGATCGCCCGGATCTCGATCGGCTGGATCTTCCTGTGGGCGTTTCTGGACAAGACCTTCGGCTGGGGCTTCGCCACCCCGGCCAACCGCGCCTGGATCTCCGGCGGCAGCCCCACCACCGGCTTCCTCAAGGGGACCGGCGAGAACGCGCTCGGCGGCTTGTTCTCCGGCCTGGCCGGACAGCCCTGGGTGGACTGGCTGTTCATGCTCGGCCTGCTCGGCATCGGCGCCGCACTCATCCTCGGCGTCGGCCTCCGGATCGCCGCCATCACTGGCAGCCTCATGCTGGTCCTCATGTGGGCCGCCGAACTACCCCTGGCCAACAACCCCTTCATGGACGAACACATCGTCTACGCCATCGTCCTGGTCGGCCTCGCCCTCGCAGGCGCCGGCACCACCCTCGGACTCGGCAAGCTTCCCATCGTCCAGCGCAACCCGTACCTCAAGTAGCGGGCCCGTCGATGCCCACCCTCCAGCCCGAGGGCGGGCATCGCACTGTGTCGGCACCTACCCGCTCACGGATCGGGGTACAACGGCGGGCCGCCCGGGGACCTTGTGCCCTGACCGCCGCACCGGCACGGGACGACGTTGGGGGCACATCGACACGTGCAGAGGTGGAGACGGTCATGGCCGATCACATGAGCCCGCTGGATGCGGTATTCCTGGATCTCGAAGACGCGGAACCCGAGGTGTCCCTGGCGACCGCATCGATTGTCGTCTTCGAAGGACCTGCGCCCGCCACGGAGAAGTTCCTCACGGCCATGGGAACCAGGCTTCGGCTGATGCCGCGCTATCACCAGAAGGCTCGCCAGGTGCCGCTCGACCTCGGCTCGCCGGTCTGGGCGGACGACCCGCTGATCCTGGCCGCCGGCGCGCTGCGCGACCTGCTCCTCAATCCGGTCGAACAGGCGCGCATGATCGGCAGGGCGCTGGCCGCACCACGCGCCACCATCCGGCGCGTCGCGGAAACCGCGCGTGGTCTGATCGCTCTGACCGGCGCGCTGCGGCCCGCGAACGCCTCCACCCTGACCGGCCCGATCAGTGCGTACCGGCGTTACGCCGTGGCCCGCGCGTCGCTGACCGACGTCAAGAAGATCGCCCAACGGGCGGACACCACCTTCGACGACGTGGCACTGTCCGCGATCAGCGGCGGTTTCCGCCACCTGCTGCTCCAGCGCGGTGAGGAGCCGCACGCGCGCGCGGTGCGTTCGCTGGTCCCGGTGTCGGGACGTGCCCGCGGGGAGGAGGGCGGGCGCGAGAACCGGGTTTCTCTGATGCCGGCGTTCCTGCCGGTGCACGTGGCCGATCCCGTCGAGCGGCTGCGCGTCGTGCATGAGCACCTCGTCGAGTTGAAGGCGAGCGGACAGGCCCAGGTGGCGGAGGCGATGGCCGCACTGGCCGGGCACGAGCCGTTCCCGCCCATCTCCTGGGGGTTGCGGCTGGCCGCGCACCTGCCGCAGCGCCACATCGTCACGGTCACCACCGACGTGCCCGGGCCGCCCGAGCCGCTGTACCTGCTCGGCCGGCGGGTGCTGGAGATCCTCCCGTACGTCCCGATCGCCTTGCGGCTGCGTACCGGCGTGTCGATCTGCACGTACGGTGATCAGGTCGCTTTCGGCGTCACCGGCGACTACGACGCGGTGCCCGAGGTCGAGCCGCTCGCCCGCACCATCGAGAACGAACTCCAAGCGCTGAGTCTCGCTTACCGCCCAAACCCCGCCCTGCCGGCGGTCACGCCGCTGCGTCCCAAGGGTGCCCGGCCGCGAAGGGTGGCCAAGCATCCATCGACCGGCACGAAGGCGAAGGCGGCGGACCGCCGGCCGAGGTAGCCGGAAGGAGAGGTCCATGTTCGACCTCGGTCGCCGAGAGCCGCAACGCCGGTAAGCCGATCTGGGGCACAGTGGCGGCGTCGCGCTCGCCGTGGACGACGTAGGTGACCAGCCGATTACGGGTCCTGGGCATGGTCGGAAGGACGACGTGCCGGCGCGGTTCATCCCGGTGGGAGTCGCCCGAGCCGTTCGCCGTAGGCGCGGGCGAGGCTGCGTACCGCTGCTGATACGCGCCGCCCGAAGGCACACAGGCTGGCCTCACCCATGACCCGGCGCAGCCTCGCGGCCCGCCCAGGCGTCCGCCCGCAAGGGGGCGGGACTGCCGTTAGCGCCGGTGACGGCCGGGCTCACCATGTGCGGCTCGGCACGGCCGAATCCGCGAGTTCGGTAATGTCGTGCTGCGTGACGAGGGCCAGCCTCTCGGCGAGATCCGCCAGGGCGCGTGAGGTCGCCAGCTCGTCGCCGATCTCGGGCTCGGCGGGCTCGGCCGGGTCGCGGGTCACGCGCGGGATTGATCACTGTGGCCGGGCTGGTGGGCATGGGCGGGGGCGCCTGGTGGGAGGGGCTGTGGCGGGCGGGAGCGGTGCAGGATCCGATCAAGCCGGACGGCGGCGTAGCCGAGGGTGGACAGCGCGGTGACGATCAGCAGGTCGCCCAGGGGCAGTGGTTCGGTGCCGAGCAGCTCGCGCAGCGGCGGCATGTACAGTCCGGCGAGCTGCAGGACGAACGCGCCGGCGACGGCGAACAGCAGCATCGGGTTGGCCAGCGAGCCGGGCCTGGTGCGGGAGCCGAGCGCGACGCCGAGTTGGGTGGCGCCGAGGGCGAAGAAGGCCATGCTCTGCCACGGACGTCCCGTCAGGTCGGCCCAGAGGGCGACGCCCAGGGTGACGGCGGTCAGGACGACGGCGATCCGGATCACGCGCTGCCACAGCCCGGCGCCGAGGATGCTCTGGGTGGGGGGCCGGGGTGGGGTGGTCATGGCTCCGGGCACGGTCGGTTCGCCGCCGAGGGCCACGCCCGGCAGTCCATGGGTGAGCAGGTTGATCCACAAGATCTGGGCGGGAAGCAGGGGGAGCGCGAGGCCGACGAACGGCCCCAGCAGCATCACCGCGATCTCGGCGGCTCCGCCCGAGAGGCCGTAGACCAGGAACCGGCGGATGTTGGCGTAGACCCGGCGGCCCTCCTCGACGGCCGCGACGACGGTGTCCAGGTTGTCGTCGGCGAGTACGAGGTCGGCGGCCTGGCGGGCGACTTCGGTGCCGCGTTTGCCCATGGCCACGCCGATGTCGGCGCGTCGTAGCGCCGGTCCGTCGTTGACGCCGTCGCCCGTCATGGCGAGGGTCTCGCCGCGATCCCGCAGTTCCTGGATGATTTCGAGCTTCTGTTCCGGGGTGGCCCGGGCATACACTCCGGCCGCGGCCTGATCGGGTGCTGCGGGGTCGCGGCAGTCCACGACCGGGTCGCCGGCGGCGATGATGCCCAGATCGGTGGCGACGGCGCGTGCGGTCCCGGGGTGATCGCCGGTGATGAGGAGCGGTCTGATTCCGGCCTGCTTGCAGGCGGCGATCGCGGCGGCCGCCGCGGGACGCGGCGGATCCAGGATCGCGACCAGTCCGAGCAACGACAAGCCGCTCTCCCACACTGTTTCTGGAACAGTGTCCAGATCGGTGCTCGCCACCGCCAGGACCCGGTATCCGGCCTGGGCGAGCTGCTCGGCCCGTTCGGCCGCGCGGGCCAGCAGCACGGGATCGTCGACCAGGACAGGCGGGTGGAGCAGCGCTTCGGGTGCTCCCTTGCAGATCACCCGGCCATGTCCGCCGGGCAGGCGGTGCACGGTGCTCATCCGCTTGCGTTCGCTGTCGAAGGGACGCTCGGCGACGCGCGGGAAGCGCCCCTGCAGTTCCTCGCGGTCCAGGTCGAGCTTGGCGGCGGCGGCGAGCAGGGCCGCCTCGGTCGGGTCGCCGAGCGCCGTCCACTCCTCGCCGGTGTCCTGCGGCGGTGACAGCCGCGAGTCGTTGCACAGTACGGTCGCCGTCAGCAGGTCGGTGAGGCCCGCGCCGCCGAGGGAGCCGTCGGCTACGACCTCGCCGTCGGGTGCGTATCCGGAGCCGGTTATCGTGGCCTCTCCCGTAGGGGTCCAGAGGTGCCGGGTGACCATCCGGCCCTCGGTGAGGGTCCCGGTCTTGTCGGTGGCGAGCACGGTCACCGAGCCCAGCGTCTCCACGGCGGACAGCCTGCGTACGAGAGCATTGCGCGCGGCCATCCGGCGAGCGCCCAACGCCAGGCTCAAGGTCACAACGGCGGGCAGCGACTCGGGCACGGCCGCGACCACCAGACTGATCGCGGTCACCACCATCAGCTCGACCGGCTGCCCGCGGACCAGTCCCAGGGCCAGCACCACCGCGGACAGCAACACCGTGATGCCGGCCAGCAGGCGCCCCACCCCCATCAGCCGCCGTTGCAACGGCGTCAGGCCGGCTCCCTTGACCATCATGGACGCGATACGGCCGCTCGCGCTGGCCGCCCCGACGGCAGTGACCACCGCCCGGCCACGTCCTCTGACCACGACGGTGCCCGAGGAGACCGGGTCGTCGCCGGCCTTGTCCACCGGCGCCGACTCACCGGTCAAGGACGACTCGTCGATGAGCAACGCCGCCGACTCCACCACCGTGGCGTCGGCCACGATGATGTCGCCTTCGGCCAGCACCAGCAGGTCTCCCACGACGACATCGGCCGCCGGAACCTGCGCCTGGGACCCGTCCCGGATCACCCGGGCCACCGGCGCCGTGAGCTGTGACAACGCCGTGATGGCCCGGTCGGCGCGCACCTCCTGCGCGACCCCGACGGAGGTGTTGACCACGACCACGAGCATGATGACGGCGGTGTCGGTCCAGTCGCCCGTGACGATGGTCAACGCCGCCGCCACGAGCAGAACGACGATCAGCGGATCGCGAAGCTGGGCCATCACCCGCCGCCACAACGGAACGGGCGGCTTCTGCGGGAGCAGGTTGGCCCCATCCCGCTCCAGACGCACGGCCGCCTCCGCCGCCGACAACCCAGAGGGCGCGGGAATCACCATGTCTTCCTCTCTGACCTGCTGTCTTCGGGTCGGCCGCATCGGGGGCGCCGCATCATTTCCCCTACCTGTTTTCGCACGGGATGAACAGTCGAACCAGAAGCGAAGGTCCCATCCGGACAGGGCCGAATGGCAGGCATCTCGTACCCCGTCTTCATCTGATCTAGCAGAGCGTGAGGTGAAAGGGCAGGTCAGGACTGTGGTCGACGGTGTGTGGCGATCGCAGGTGGAGCGGCGGCGTGACGGGACAGGTGCCGAGGGGCCGTGGACAAGGATCTGGTCGCCGCGCACCTCGCTGGACGTGTCGGCCGGGGGCCGAAGATCAACATTGTCAGCGCATTCAGCCGCGCAACGGAACGTCCCGCGGCCGGCGGACGCCTGGCTTGGTCCGCGCCGGTCGTGCCCACGGGTCGAGCCGGTCGTGGTGACTTAGGTCATACTGCTCCGGGTCGTTCGCCCCGGGTACGCGAAGAAGATCGGAGAGAGGGTGAGGTCACCACCAGATCCTGAGCGGACAAGGGTGATCGAAATGTCTGTTTTCCTGGGTATGACGCACGCCGAGAATGACTCCCTCAGCGAGACGTACTTCGCGAGAGCGGCCGGTGCGCTGGATGTGCACCGCGCGGGTTCGGAGCACGCCTGCCTCTCCTGTGCCGCCGCATGGCCGTGTGCACCCGCGTTAGCCGCAGCCTTCATGCTCGATCTGCACACCGCCTGATGAACATCGAGGTTGGGAAGGTGCCCACATGCGTGCAGGTAACGCACCGTGGCGGCCTGGGCGTGAGCTTCGACGAGATTGGTGTCACTGGTGCCCTTTTCGACAGGCACCTCAGGACAGACTTCTGAGAGCCGAAGGTCCCCGCTGTGGAGACTTCTGGCCCTGGTGGATACCGACCAGACCCTCCAGAAATGGAGGCGAGTGATTAC
Source organism: Nonomuraea aurantiaca (assembly GCF_020215705.1). GTDB lineage: Bacteria > Actinomycetota > Actinomycetes > Streptosporangiales > Streptosporangiaceae > Nonomuraea > Nonomuraea aurantiaca. The sequence continues at coordinate 16,071 of NZ_JAIWNB010000052.1, forward strand.
CACCGTCTTGTACCCGGAGAAGAGGAGAACGCCATGAAGGCCGCAGTGGGTGATCGGCTGATCGTGGAGGCCACGCGCGGCACCAGCACCCGCCCCGAAGGATTCATCATGAAGGTGAACCACCTGGACGGCTCCCCGCCCTACCTGGTCCGCTGGCTGACACCGAACGCGAGACCCTCGTCTTCCCCGGCCGCGACGCACGAGTGGTCCAAGCCGCGCGATGACCAGTGCCGGTGAGCCGTTGGATGCGGCGCTGCTGCGGCCAGGGAGGTTCGACCGGCAGGTCTCCCGTACGGTCGGCTCGGGGTAGGCGACGGGCGCCTCGACCAGATAACCGACCTTGGCCCGTTGAGGCCGAGCAGGGCGTAGATCCGTCCCGGCTGCTGTCTCGGAGGGTCTCGGAGGAGAGGTTCACGAACGATCCCAGATGACAGGCAGTTCCAGGATGTCGTCTTCCTGCCAGGTGAGGGCTTTCTGGACGTCGACGATCCCGTCCAGTCCTTCGGTCGTGCAGACGGCGGTGGCCGCCTCGCTGCGCTTGCCCGTGTGGCCGGACAGCGTGACGATGCCGTTGTGGACCTCGACGATGATCCCGTCGCGGTCGTTCCACCGGGCATGCGATGGGATGCCTTCGACGACGCGCCGCCTGATCTCGTCATCGTCGCGCAGGTACATCCTGAGCAGGTCCCGTCTGCTGACGATGCCTTGCAGCCTTCCCTCGGCATCGACCACGATCAGCCGCTTGACGCCGCACTCGTCCATGATGCGGGCGGCCTTGGAGGTCGAGGCGGATGCGGTGACGGTCACTGCGGGCGTGGTCATCAGGTCGGCTGCGGTATCCCCTGCGGCCTTCCTTCTCCCATTCTCCACCTGACCGGTCATCCGCCGGCGCATCCGGGCGTACAGCGGCGGCTGGTAGCTTTCGCCGTAGTACTGCTCCCGGAACTCCTCCTTGCGCATCAGGTCTCCTTCGGACACCACGCCAAGGACCTGCTCATCGCGGTCCACCACGGGCACGGCGCTTATGCCCTTCGCCACCAAAACCTCGGCGACGTCCTTGAACAAGGTGTCCGCCATGACCGAGGTGACCTGGGTGGTCATGACGTCCCTCACTGTGATCCGCATCGTGGACCCTCCTTCCGATCCTCCCTTCCATGAGATCGCCATCCGCGGGCGCCATCGTAGGGGCGAAAGCCCCTGGCCCTGCCTGCTTTGGAAACGCCGAAAGTCCCACGTCGGCGCACGGCCGGCGCCTCTGCTGCCGATCAACCCACGAGGCCGAGGGAGGGACGCGGCTGCGCCGGCGAATGCCTCTGTGAGGTTGGGCCCATCAGAGCATGACCAAGGTCCCTAGGCCGCGGATGCGGCTCCGGAAACCATCGGAGGGGAGTGTCGCCCGGCTCTTGCGACCCGCGGGCGATGCCACCGCCAACGGCCGTTTCACGCGGTGCAGGCGGACAGGTAGAGGAGGGTTCGATGAGGGAGACGAAACGCCGGGACGTGATGCCGGCCCAAGCCGATGTGGACCGCGCCGGCGCCGGCGACCTGTTCAACCTCGCAGTCGACGTCGGTCCCGTTCCTGTGCAGGTCGGCGCGTGCCTGATCCTCGATACCGGACCCCGCTTCGACCTGAAGCGGGCGCGGCGGCTCATCGCCGAGCGCGTCGGTACGGTGCCGCGGCTGCGGCAACGGCTGGTGCCGGCCCCGCCAGGGTGCGGCCGGCCGCTTTGGATCGACGATCCGGCCTTCGACATCGACCACCACCTCCATGCCATGGCATGCCCGCCGCCCGGCGACGATGACGCTCTGCTCGACCTTGCTGCCGCGGTGATCGGCCTGCCGCTCGCGCCGGCGAAGTCCTTGTGGTCGGTGACCCTGGTGACCGGCCTGGCCGGCCATCGGCTCGGGATGATCGCCTGCTTCCACCACGTGCTCGCCGACGGCCTCGGTGGTCTGGCCGTGCTCGGCTGTCTTGTGGACGGCACTCCCACGCCGGTGTCGCGGGCGTTCCCCTTCCCAGCACCGTCACTTCGCCGGATCGCCGCCGACGCGTGGACCGCCCGGTTGCGCATGCTCGCCCGTCTGCCTCAAGCCGGACGCGCCATCAAGCGCGCCGCCACCGAGCTCGGAGCTCCGCGGAGGGTGGCGCGCTGCTCGCTGAACGAGCCCGTCGGTGCGGAACAGCACATCGCGACGGTCGCCGCGCGACTCGACGACGTCCGCCGGTTCGCACACGCCCACGGCGGCACCGTCAACGACGCCATGCTGGCCGTGATCACCGGTGCCGTGCGCACGCTGCTGCACGGCCGCGGTGAGAACATCCCCGACTTGGTGGTCTCCGTACCGGTGTCGGCACGGGGAACCGCCACGACGGCCCGGCTCGGCAACCAGATCGGGGTCATGCCCGTCCGCCTGCCCACCGAAGGCGACCTCGGACAACGGCTCGAACGGATCGCGACGATCACCCGGGTCAGAAAGTCGGCAACTTCGGCAGCCTCGGCCGACCTGCTCGCCAACGCAGGACGCCTGCTCGCCCGCCTGCACCTGGTGGGCCGGCTGTTCGAGCACCAGCGCCTCATCCACACCGTGGTGACCAACCTGCGCGGGCCGGATGAGCCGCTGTCCTTCGGCGGCGCGGGCGTTCTCACGATCATCCCGATCTCCCTCGCCCGGGGAAACGTGACCGTGGCCTTCAGCGTGCTCTCCTACGCGGGCACCCTGGTCATCACGATTGTGGCCGACGCCGGCCGGACACCGGACCTGCCCGTCCTCACCGGCGCGCTGCGGGAGGAACTGACGGTGATGCGTCGCACCGGTCCCGGAGTGGATAGGGACCAAGGTCCTGGCGCATCGGTGGCTTAAGCCTCGGTACCTGAACCGCCGGTGCTGGTGTGCTGGTGGTGATCGTACGAGAGGGAGATCACCATGCCCGTCACACCATTACCGCGACGCCGCAAGCTGGGTCCGTGGATGGCGACCGCGCTGGTCGTCGGGAACATGATCGGCTCGGGCGTGTTCCTGCTGCCCGCCTCGCTGGCCGCTTTCGGCAGCGCGAGCCTGCTGGCCTGGGTGCTCACCTCGGCGGGCGCGTTGCTGCTCGCTCTGGTCTTCGCCAGGCTCGGCCGCGCCTACCCCCAAACCGGCGGCCCCTACGCCTACGCCCGCCGTGCTTTTGGCGACTTCATCGGGTTCCAGACGGCCTGGGGGTACTGGATCGCGGTCTGGGTGGGCAACGCCGCCATCGCGGTGGCGTTCGTCAGCTATCTCGGCTACTTCTGGCCCGCGCTGACCGATACCGCGCTGACCGCCTCGGGGCTGGCACTGGCGGCCGTCTGGTTGCTGACCGCGGTCAACATCCGGGGCGTGCGGCAGGGCGGCTGGGTACAGCTCGTCACCACCGTCGCCAAGCTCCTGCCACTGATCGGCCTGGCCGTGGCCGCGCCGTTCTTCATCGAAAGCGGCGACTTCACTCCGTTCAACCCCAGCGACCAGGGCACCTTCGGGGCCGTCACGGCCGCCGCGGCGCTTACTCTGTGGGCGTTCATCGGCATCGAGTCGGCCACCGTGCCCGCCGAGGACGTCGAGAACCCCGAGCGGACGATCCCACGGGCCACCGTGATCGGCACGATCGTCTCCGCCGCCGTCTACATCCTGGGCACCGTCGCGGTGTTCGCCGCCGTGCCCCGCACCCTGCTCGCCCAGTCCACGGCGCCGTTCGCGGACGCCGCCGAGGCGATGTTCGGCGGCTGGGCCGGCACCGCGGTCGCGATCGGCGCGATCATCAGCGCGTTCGGCGCGCTCAACGGCTGGATCATGCTGCAGGGGCAGGTGCCGCTGGCGGCCGCCCGCGACGGGCTGTTCCCGCAGGTGTTCGCCAAGCTGTCGCGCTGGGGCACCCCGGCCGTCGGGCTGATCGTCTCCAGCGTCCTGGTCACCGCCCTGATGGTGCTCAACTACAACGCCGGGCTGGTCGAGCAGTTCAACTTCGTGATCCTGCTGGCCACCCTCACGACCTTGATCCCGTACGCGTACGCGGCGGCCGCGCAGCTCATGCTGGCGCTCACCGACCGCGAGCACTTCTCCGGCAGGCGGCTGGCGGCCGACCTCACGATCGCGGGCCTGGCCTTCGCCTACGCGCTGTGGACGATCGCCGGATCGGGCTACGAGGTGGTCTACAAGGGGACGCTGCTGCTGCTCGCCGGTATCCCGGTCTACGTGTGGCTCAAGCACCGTGCCCACGACACCACGGTCCAGATCATTAGGAAGGCGGCATGACGGTGTTCCATGTCGACAGCGAGGTAGGCCGGTTACGGCAGGTCATCCTGCACCGGCCCGGGTTGGAACTGAAGCGGCTGACCCCCACCAACTGCGATGAGCTGCTCTTCGACGACGTGCTGTGGGTGACGCGCGCCCGCCAGGAACACGACGCCTTCGCCGACACCCTGCGCGAGCGCGGTGTCATCGTCCACCTGTTCGACGAACTGCTGGCCGAGACGCTCAAGCTGGATCAGGCCCGCGCGTGGGTGCTGGACCGCGTCGTCACCGAGGCCGCCTTCGGCCCCACCCTGGCGCCATCCCTGCGCGAGGCGCTGGAGGAGATGCCATCCGACGCTCTCGTACGACACCTCATCGGCGGGCTCACCAGGCGCGAACTCGGCCTGCGCATCGACAGCCTGCGCCTGGCGGGGCTCGGCGAGGACGACTTCGTCCTGCCGCCGCTGCCCAACCACCTGTTCACCCGCGACGCCTCCGCCTGGATCTATGGTGGCGTGTCCCTGCACCCGATGGCCAAGCCGGCTCGCCGCCGGGAGACCACGCATGTGGCCGCCGTGTACGCCTTCCATCCGTTGTTCGCGGGGAAGGCGCCGATCTGGTACCCGGCCGAGGCAGAGCAGCCCGCCACCATCGAGGGCGGCGACATCCACGTCGTCGGTGACGGCGCCGTCCTGGTCGGGATGAGCGAACGCACCACACCGCAGGCGATCGAGCTGCTGGCGCGGCGCCTGTTCGAGGCGGAGGTCGCCGAGCGCGTCATCGTTGCCGCCCTGCCGAGGAAGCGGGCGTTCATGCACCTGGACACCGTGATGACCATGGTCGATCGCGGCGTCTTCGTGGCTTACCCGGAGCTGCCGCCGCTGCGCTCGTTCACCCTCATCCCCGGCTTGCGGGTACGCGAGAACGACGACCTGTTCAAGGCAATCGGCACGATCAGTGTGTTGCGCGCGGAGCAGGACGTCTGGGCTGCCGAGCGCGAGCAGTGGGATGACGGCACCAACGTGCTGGCCATCGCCCCGGGCGTGGTCGTCGCCTACGAGCGCAACGTCACCACCAACACCATGCTCCGCGAGCACGGCATCGAGGTCATCACCATTCCCGGCGCCGAGCTCGGCCGCGGCCGAGGCGGCCCCCGCTGCATGAGCTGCCCCATCGAAAGGAGCCCGCTGTGAAGGACTTGCTGCGCGTCGCCGACCTGTCCCCGCACGACCTCGCCCACCTGCTCGACCGTGCCGAACACTGCGCACGCCAGCCCCTCGGCGCACGCGAACTGCTCAGCGGCCGGACCGTCCTGCTGTACTTCGCCAAACCGTCCACCCGCACCCGCATCTCCGCCGAGACCGCCGTGGTCCGTCTCGGCGGGACGCCGCTCACCGTCGGACCGGCCGAGCTGCAACTCGGCCGCGGCGAGACCATCGGCGACACCGCCCATGTCGTCAGTTCCTACGCCTCCGCCGTCGTCATCCGGACCTTCGCCGATGACGACGTGAGAGCCTTCGCCCGCTCGGCGCACGTCCCGGTGATCAACGCACTCACCGACGGCCACCACCCGCTGCAGGCGCTCGCCGACCTCATGACGCTCCGCGAGCACGTCGGCGACCTGCGAGGACGCAAGATCGCCTACGTCGGCGCCGCCACCAACGTCACGCACAGCCTCATGGAGGCCGCAGCGCTGGCCGGGCTGTCCATGGCCGTCGCAACCCCCGCCAGGTATGCGCCCGACCCGGCCGTCGAAGCCGTGGCCAGGAAACTGTCCACGGGCGGGGAACTGCTGCTCACCGACGATCCCCGTGAAGCGGTCGCGGGCGCGGACGCCGTCTACACCGACGTGTGGTTGTCCATGGGCGATGCGGCGGAGGAGAAGGCGGCGCGCGTCACCGCGCTTACCCCGTACCAGGTCACCGCCGGCCTGATGGCCGCCGCCCGCCCCGGCGCGATCTTCCTGCACTGCCTGCCCGCCCACCGTGGCGAGGAGGTCACGGCAGAGGTGATCGACGGCCCCGCGTCCCAGGTGTTCCACCAGGCGGCCAACCGGCTGCCCACGGCGCAGGCCGTACTCGAAGCACTGCTCAAGCGCGACCTGGCAGGGGCGTTGTGAGGATCGTCATCGCGCTCGGCGGGAACGCGCTGCTGCACCGCGGCGAACGCGCCGACGCCGCGACGCAGATCCGCAACGTCGCGACCGCCGCCGAGCAGATAGCGCGCGTGGCCGAGCGCCACCAGGTCGTCATCGTGCACGGCAACGGCCCCCAGGTGGGGCTGCTGGCCGAGGAGAGCGAGCGCGACCCCACGCTGGAGCGCGGCTACCCCCTGGACACCCTGGTGGCAGAGACGCAGGGCATGATCGGCTACTGGCTGGCGCGCAGCGTCGGCCGCCGCCTGCCCGACACCCAGGTGGCCGCGCTCATCACCCAGGTACGCGTGGACGCCGCCGATCCGGCCTTCGACCATCCCGAGAAGCCCATCGGACCGTACTATCCGGCGGCCGAAGCCGAGCGGCTGGCAGGACAGCGCGGCTGGACCTTCACCCAGGACCGGCACGGTATGCGGCGCGTCGTCCCCTCGCCACGGCCCATCGGGATCATCGAGCTGCCGATCATCCGGCGCCTGCTGGACGACGGTTGCCTGGTGATCGCGGGTGGGGGAGGCGGGGCGCCCGTCACGGCCGACCAGACGGGAGTGGAAGGCGTCGTGGACAAGGACCTGGTCGCCGCGCTCCTCGCCGAGCAGCTCGGGGCCGACCTGCTGGCCGTCCTCACCGACGTGCCCTACGTGTACGCCGAGTACGGAACGCCCCGCGAGCATCCCATCGTGCACGCCACGCTTGACGAGCTGGACGCCGGATCGTTCGCGGCCGGATCCATGCGGCCGAAGATCAAAGCTGTCTGCGCGTTCAGCAGCGCCACCGGACGACCCTCGGCCATCGGCGCCCTCGACGAACTGGAGGCGGTCGTGACCGGCGCCCGCGGCACTCGAATCCAGCCAGCACCTGCTCAATTCCACACCGGAGGCCCGAAATCCCCTGAAGACGAGGGACGCCCCCGAGCGGCACGGCCTGTCCGGGAGACGGTGAAAGGAGGGCGGTCAAGCGGAGGACACGAGGGGTCGAACTAGGCGTGGGGGGCTGCGACGCGCTCTGCTCGGATCCGTCAGCCAGGCCATGGGGCGCCACGCTCCCTGCCCCGTCGCGGTGATGCACGAACCGTCGAGGTGACCCGGTGCGGGGCTCGCCAGGTTCATGGCCGAGCAGAGCGCCGCACCGCGACCTTAGGCCCCGGTTGAGCGGTTCTTCCAACCTGGCCTCGACACGCACGGGATAAGGGTTCATCCATCCAGCCCATCATCCGGCGCACCAAGTGGCAGTTGCCGAAAGTCCTCAGTATGAGCGCTGTTGGACCTCTGTCGCGGCGGCTCACCGAGTCCGTGCCCTGCCCGCGACTTGCGCCAGATCCGCTGCCGCACGCCGCAGGACGTGGGGCTAGGTCACCCTGACGCACCTTGGCGGGCACGAACTCGGGCCGGGCCTCGCTCCATCCTCGCCTCCCGGCCGGAAAGGCCGAAAGCCTCCTTGAACAGGGACTTTCGCCGCTGTCGACGGGTGCGTTCCGTTGCGACCCTGACCTTGAGCGGAGGCTTCGCTCAAGGAGGAAGGCACTCAAGGAGGATGACATGGGAGTCATGAATTCCCCCGCCGGCCCTTGGAACGGATGGGGCCACATGTGGGGCAGTGGATCGGGATGGATGTGGGGCGGCTTCATGATGCTGTTCTGGATCGGCCTCATCGCTCTGGTGGTGTGGCTGGTCGCGCGGGCGTTCACAGGCCAGGACCTCAGATCGTCGCTTGAACGCTCTGGTCTCGAGCGGGCGCATGAGGTGCTCGCCGAGCGGTACGCCAGCGGCGAGATCTCCACCGATGAATACCGGGACAGGCTCGATCATCTCCACCATACGGGATAGCCCGGCAAGGACGTGGACGTGATCGTCCGGGTTTCCGCCTCAGGAGACGAGGAGTGAGATCGTCGCCGGTTCGACAGGTTGACCATCCCGGCCTGGCGGCGGGGCGGCTGGTGGCCTGGGCCGAATGGTGGGCTGAGGGCGATTTCACCCGGTTAAGCGTCGAGGACGCTGTGTTCCGATAGGGGTCGAAGGTCCCATCCGGGTGGGGACCGTGGCCTCTGAACGCCGAGGCCGGTCCGCCGGACGATGGTGGCATGAGAATCGGAATCAATGGATTCGGCAGGATCGGCCGGGCCGTCCTGCGTCGCGCGCTCCGCACCGACCTGGAGATCGTCGCCATCAACGACATCACCGAGGCGGCCGCACTGGCCCACCTGCTCAGGCACGACTCCACCTATGGCGCGCTCGACCTTCCCGTCGCCGCCTCCACCGACGCTCTGACCGTCAACGGTACGAGCATCGCGATCAGCGCCCACGCCGACCCCGCCGCGATCGACTGGCGTGCCCAGGGCGTGGAGCTGGTCATCGACGCCACCGGTCGCTTCCGGACCAGGGATGCGCTGGCCGGCCATCTGAAGGCGGGTGCCCGCAGGGTGCTGTTATCGGCTCCCGGCAAGGGCCTGGACGTCACCATCGTGCCCGGCGTCAACGACGCCGCCTACGACCCGGGCCCGGCACGAGATCGTCTCACTGGCCTCGTGCACCACCAACTGCGTCGCTCCCATGGTCAAGGTGCTTCACCAGAGCTTCGGCCTGGTGCGCGGGTTCATGACCACCATCCACGCCTACACCGGTGACCAGATGCTGCTGGACGGGCCGCACAAGGACCCGCGCAGAGCGCGTTCGGCCGCGGTGAACATCGTGCCGACCACCACCGGCGCGGCCCGCATGGTCGGCCAGGTGCTGCCCGAGCTGGACGGCAGGCTGGACGGCATCGCCATCAGGGTGCCCGTCGAAGACGGCTCGATCACCGACCTGAGCGCCCAGCTCTCCCGACCGGTCACCGCGCAGGAGGTCAACGACGCCTTCGCCACCGCTGCCGCGGGTGAGCTGCACGGCATCCTGCGCTACAGCACCGATCCGCTCGTCTCCCGCGACATCGTCGGTGACGCCGCCTCGTGCGTGTTCGATTCCGGGCTCACCCAGGCAGGCGGCGATCTGGTCAAGGTGTTCGGCTGGTACGACAACGAGTGGGGTTACGCCAACCGGCTGGTCGAAATGGCTCAGCGAACGGCATGACGCCGGAAGCGCCTTCTGGTTCGGGATCTTCGTCCCTTCGGCTCACCGGCCGTGGATGCGGCGGCCGGTGATCTGGTGCGGGACGATACGGATGTAGAGCTGCCGGTCGCCACCGGCCCACGGGGTGATGTCGGAATCGGTGACCTTGGCCAGCTCATCCGGCGGCACATGGTGGGCAGGGCCCTGAATGAGGACGCTCCATCCCTCACGCTGGGCCTCGTCCAACCTGTCGACCTCGAAACCGATTTTGATCTCTACGCCTTCCAGACCGGTGCGCAGGTCCTGGTCCATCGGGCCGCCCGGCGCGGTGCGGAACACGATGGCGCCGTCGTGGAGCTTGTAGTTGACGGGCAGAATCGTCGGCCCGTGCGAGCCGTTGAACGCCACTCGGCCGACCCCGCCGGGCGCGATCAGGCGCAGGCATTCCGCGGGCTCAAGCACTTCCAGGGCCGGGTCGGCCGAGGCGGAGCCGCCACCCGGCGGACGATCTTGACCGCCACCCAGCAGGTCTTGAACGGTGGTCTCCAGCGCGGCGGCCAGGCGCGCCAGTGCTTCGATGTTCGGGGGGCTCAGGTGCCCTTCGAGGTACTGGACGTACCCGGTGGACATCTCCGCGCGGTCGGCGACCTGCTCGTGGGTGAGGCCCAGCCGCTCGCGATGGTGAATCATGCGACGTCCGAAGTCGCCGGTGCCTGTCATGAACGTCTCCTTGTCATCAGTGGTGAAGGTGCTGTTGGTGCCGCGTGGCAGGGTGACGCCGTCGACACGTGTTCTGTCGTGATCAACGTCGATGACCAGTTGATGACCGCGGTAGCAGATCGGCATGGACAGTGAGCCGAGCCGGTCGGGCAGGAGCGGGTTGAGGTGCAGGCCGTCGCGCCGCAGCTCCAGGCCCAGGTAGCAGCGCTGCAACATATCCAGCGTGCCGGCCATGGCGCCAAGGTGGATGCCCTCCGCGGTGGTGCCGTGCTGGACGTCGTTGATGTCGCTGAACAGCGCTTCGGTGAAGAACTGCCAGGAGCGGGCCCGGTCGGAGCGGGAGAGCACCCAGGCGTGTACGACGGCGCTGAGGGTGGAGCCGTGGCTGGTGCGGGCCAGGTAGTAGCCGATGGTACGAGGGATCAAGTCCGGCGTGGCCGGGTAGCCGAGCCGCTCCAGGATCGCCAGTAACTCCTCGGCACTCAGCAGGTAGCACAGCATCAGCGTGTCCGCCTGCTTGGCCGCCCTGTAGCGGTTGACGTCGTCGCCGTCGGCTTCGAGCGCGCGGTCCAGGCGGCGCACGCCGCGGTAGCGGGCCCAGTCCAGCTCTAAGAGGTCCGCGTACCCGGTGAACTGGCTGATCACGCCGTCGTGGAAGTCGACACGCATGCGCCGGGTGATGTCGTCCCAGCGCGCCGACTCCCCAGGATCGGCTTTCCCGGTGTCGAGCGCGCGTGAGAGCAGCCACACGGTCATGATGTTGGTGTAGGCGTTGTTGGCCAGGCCGGGGGAGCCGGTCCCTGGGTAGGCAGTGTGGTATTCGTCGGGTCCCATGACGCCGTGGATCTCGTACCGTCCCGATGTGGGGTTGAGCACGGCTAGTGAGGCGAAGAACCTGGCGATGTCGATGAGCAGGTCCGCGCACCACGGAGGCATCGTGCCGGTGGCCAGGTGGTACTGCCACACGTTGTAGGCGATGGCCAGGCCGATGTGCCGCTGCAGGTGGGACACGTCGGGCAGCCAGCGGCCGGAGGCGGGGTTGAGGTGGAGCGTCTGGGTCTCTTCACGCCCGTCGCTGCCGCTCTGCCAGGGGAACATCGCGCCGTCATACCCCGCGTCGCGGGCCGCCGCCCTGGCTTCGGGCAGCCGCCGCCACCGGTAGCGGAGCAGGCCGAGTGAGATCTCTGGGAAGCGCAGGTTCAGCCAGGGCAGGACGAACAGCTCGTCCCAGAACACGTGCCCGCGATAGGCCTCGCCGTGCAGGCCCCGGGCGGGCACACCGACATCGAGGTCGGCGGTGTGTGGAGAAAGCGTCTGCAACACGTGGAAGATGTGCAGGTGGACGATCTGCGCCAGTTCCGGGCCGTCCACATCCAGCCGGGCGTCCTGCCACAGGCGTTCCCAGGCCGCCACGTGCCGGGCGAGCAGCTCGTCGAAACGCGGTGCCAGCCGTAATCGGCGCAGGGCCGCAGAGCGGGCGTCGTGGATGGCGGGATCGCGTGAGGTCAGCAGCGCCACGACCTTGGTCACCGTCGCGGGCACGCCCTCGACGACGTCGAGTACGTGCTCGGCGGTGATCCGGTCAGGCGAGCTGGTCACCTCGGGTGCCGCCGGCGCGTCCAAACGCGCGGCGAGCGCGACCGCGATCCGGGAGGAGCGGGTGACCGTGGTGAGCCAGGTCAGCTCGTCTTGCGTGCCGGTCGCGTGGCCGGTCAGATGATCGCCGCGCAGGTCACGATAGCGGGCCACGCCGCTGTTGGTCACCCGGCCGTCCAGCTCCGCGCGAACGCGCAGCGGGCCGGACCAGTTCTCCGCGGTGAAGGTGGTGTCGAGTGCGGCCAGGTACGGGTCGGCCATGGACACCAGACGGCGTTGCCGTACGAGGGTGATGCGGCCTGCCTCGTCACGCCAGCGTAACTCGCGCCGCAGCACCCCCTGCCGGAGGTCGAGCTCCTGGCGGTAGTTCAGCAGGTCGGCCCGCTCCGGGCGGAACCACGCTGAACCGGGGGTGGCGAACGTCAGTGGCAGCCAGTCGGGCAGGTTGACCAAGTCCTCATTGGTGACCGTGCGGCCCGCGACCGTGGAGGCCAGTCGGTCGTAGCAGCCCGCGGCATAGGTGCCGGGCGTGCGCACCTCGCCGTCAGGCGTCGCGCCGCGCGTGGCGAACCGGCCATTGCCCAGCGTGCACAGAGCCTCGCGTAACCCCTCCGAAGCCAGGTCGAACCCCTCGTAGACGAGCGTCCAGGGATTCATCGCCGTATGACGGGGACGCGGCCGGTGATGGCCAGTTCGGCCAGGTCCGTCACGACGACGTCCGCTCCGGCGCGGCGCATCGCGGCTCTTCCCGAGCCCGTCCGGTCCACCCCGACGACCAGGGCGAAGGCGCCTCTGCGCCCCGCCTCGACACCGGGCAGCGCGTCCTCCACGATCGCCACCTCGTCCGCCGGAAGCTCCAAGCGCTGGGCGGCCTCCAGGAACAACGCCGGGTCGGGCTTGCCGGGCAAGCCCAGCCGGGCGGCCTCGGCGCCGTCGACCAGCACGTCGAACAGGTGCGTCAGCCCCGCAGCCGAAATCACCGCGCGGCAGTTCCTGCTCGCCGACACCACGGCGGTACGGCAACCGCGCCGCCGCAGCTCGTGCAGCAGATCGACGGTTGAGCCGAAGGCGGCCACCCCATGCTCGGTGATCTCCTGGACGAACAGTGCGTCCTTGGCCAGCCCGAGCCCGTGCACGGTCGGCGCGCCCGGCTCGTCCTGTGGCCCGCCTTCGGGCAGGCAGACGCCGCGGGAGGCCAGGAACGTGCGGACCCCGTCCAGACGCGACCGCCCATCGACGTAGCGCAGGTAGTCGGCCCGGATGTCGAACGGGGTGGAACGGTCGCGCAGGAAGACGTCGAAGACGTGCTTCCACGCCGCCGCGTGCACACGGGCGGTGTCGGTGACCACACCGTCGGTGTCGAAGACCACGCCACGGAGCCGTGTCAGATCGATGGCTGCCATGCCCATCACGCTACGCACCCGTCACTCGGGCAAACAGGGTCCTTCGGCTCTTGCCTGACGGACTTCCGGCCCTGCAACGATGCGCCGTGAGCGAGTCCGATGGAGAGATGACGAAGGAGGATGGATCATGATCATTGTAGGGGTGGACGGCTCGACGACCGCGCGGGCCGCGGTGGAGTGGGCGGTCAACGACGCTCTGCGGATGGGGGAGCCGCTGCGGATCGTGCACGCCGTGGACCGTTCGCCGTATCAGATTGGCAAGTTCGCTGATGCCGCGCTGCCTGACACGCTGCTGCGCGAGGGGCAGCGGATCCTGCGTGAGGCGCTGGCTCTGGCTCACGAGCGCCAGCCGAGCGTCGAGGTCACGACGCGGGACATCGAGGGCGCGCCGGCCGAGGTGCTGCGCGAGCAGGCCAAGGAGGCGACTGAGATCGTGCTCGGCAGTCGCGGGCTCGGCGGGTTCGCCGGCGCGCTGCTGGGCTCGGTCAGTACGCACGTGGCCGGCCACGTTCACGGCCCCGTCGTGGTCGTACGCGGCGACCATCAGCCGGTGCGCGGGGAGGTCGTGGTCGGCGTGGACGACTCGCCCGCGTGCGAGCCCGCGCTGGCCTACGCCTTCCGGCAGGCCAAGCTGCGGGGGAGCACGCTGAGGGTGGTGCACGCCTGGCAACTGCCGGTGCACGCGTTCGCACCCGAGGCGCCGTACGACATGGACGAGGTCCGCACCGCGCAGCACCAGGTGGTCCGCGATCGGCTGGAAACACGCAAGAAGGAATACCCGCAGGTGACGGTCGTCGAGGATGTCCAGTCGGCGCAGCCGGTGGAGGCCCTGGCCGATGCCTCCGCCCGAGCCGATCTGCTGGTGGTGGGCTCGCACGGTCACGGCGCGGCGGGCGCGCTGCTGCTCGGCTCGGTCAGTCGCGGCGTCCTGCACCACGCCCGCTGCCCGGTGGCGGTGGTACGCGCATAGAGGCCCTCTCTGTCGACGGGGAAGACGACCCGTCGCCCGTGCTCCACGTCTAGCAGGGACCAAAGGCTCTGCGGCGAAGGACGTTCGCCCATGCCGCCCGTGGTCGCCCCAAGCGCATCGTTGGGAGAGAGATGAGGAGGCCACCATGTCCATCAAGGTCAGGGACGTCATGAGGAACGTCGCCATCGCGGTTCGCGAGGACGCGTCGTTTGCCGAGATCGTGCGCACGATGCGCCGGTACACCCTCGGGGCGATCAGTGTGATCGATGCCGGTGGCCGGCCTGTGGGGGTCGTCTCCGAAGACGATCTGTTGCTCAAGGAACTGGACCCGGTACGACACAGCGCCCCGATCTTCGGCAGGCGCAAGCGGCGCGAGGAGCAGGAGAAGGCGGCCGCGGTCACCGCGTCGGCGCTCATGACCACGCCCGCGATCACGGTGACTCCGGGAACCCCGGTTCGCGACGCGGCGCGGCTGATGCACGAGAAGCGGATCAAGCAGCTGCCGGTGATCGATGCGGCCACCGGGCGCATCATCGGCATTCTGCACCGGTCAGACCTGCTGCGTGTCTTCGGTCGTTCCACGGGCGAGTTGGAGAGGGAGATCAGGGCCGTGATCGGTGACCTGACGTCGGTGTCGGTAGGCATCTCTGGTGGTGTGGTGCGGCTCAGCGGCCGGGTGGCGCGCGGCTCCGAGGCCATCCGGTTGGTGGAGGAGATCCGCCGGGTGGACGGCGTGATCGACGTGGTCTCCGAGCTGACCTACGACAGGGCCGACCGGATCGTCGTCCCGCCGCTGCTGTAGGGGCCGACATGGAAGCCACCTGGCCGCAAGGCCATCCGACGAGGGCTGGAGCAGGCCCCCACGCTGCGGTTGCCGATCGGAGGCGAACCGGCTCGCCAAGATCGCCCGTGCGGAGATGGCGATCACGCATCGGCTCGGCCGCACGCCAGCGCCCGGCGCCCGCCCCCACATCCCGGTGGACCGGCGGGCCCCGCTGGAGGAGTTCGAGCGGATCGCGTCCCGCATCCCGGTCTTCCATATCACGGCACGCGCGGACTAGGAGCGGTGCGTATTCCCAGGTGGCGCGAGGAACTGCCACCTGCTCGCCGGAGCGACGATCCGCGACGTGGCCCCCACGCTGATCGCGTTATCGACGGCGGCCCGGGGCGCCCTGAACTGGCCGATCCCGCAGTGGGAGCGGCGGCGACGGTGGTCAAAGGCCGCTGATCCCGGCCCTTCGGCCCGGGACGACCGGCAGGGAGCCTGACAGGCTCCTGGTGGAGGTACGCCGAGAGAAGGGACGAGGCCGATGCGCTGGAACGAGCTCTCCGAGCGGCAGCGGGGCCTGCTGTTAGTGGCTGTGTCAGCAGAGTTCGCGTTGACCGCGACGGCGGCGGTGGACCTGTGGTTCCGGCCGCGGGACGAGGTACGGGGACGTAAGGAGCTGTGGTGGCTGGGCATCTTCGTCCAGCCGATCGGACGCATCGCTTACCTGATGTGCGGGCGGCGGTCCCGGTGCGGGCGCTAGGCCGGCTGCAGACCCGGCTGGTCAACCCGATCGTCGCATGGGTACTGCGTACCCCGTGAGAACGTGTGCCGTGCACACGGCGCCGAACGCTCGGCACTCGCCGTACGACGACCGTACGACGACCGGCCGGACGGCATGGCGCCTTCGGGTCGGCTCGAGTGCGCTCAGGTCGCGTCCGAGATGCGGTGTAAAAGTGAACGAGCGTAGGTTGCCGTGCTGAACCGACCAAAGTTCGCACTACGCAAGGACCTACGCTCGTGGCACGCACACTACCGCCCGTTCAGGCCATTCGCG
>NZ_JAIWNB010000053.1 GCF_020215705.1 Nonomuraea aurantiaca
CCCGAGATCGCCGGCGGTGGGCAGCGACTGTTCGACGATGGCCTGCCAGCTTCGAAGTGGATGCTCACCCACCAGCAAAGCGGCGAACTGGGCGAGATCGCCATGGTCTACGACCGAGTCCGCTAAGCGCCTGGCCTAGCTGGTGCCGGAACTGTCCGGCACCAGCCGCCCCGCCATCAGCCGCCCGATTCACGAGCCGGCTGCGGCCGAGGACACCTTCACGACCACCGTCGCCCGTACCCCACTGGTCGCGCACCTCGATGAGGGCGAGCCTGCATGCAGCGGCCCCGGCGCCGCTTCCAGCCTGGCTGGCCGAACGCCTCAGCTCTCCACCGCCGTTCACGTCGAGCATGTCTGCGGGGGCTGTGCTGGCCACCTGCGGTGGAGATCAAGCTGCTGCATACGCCCTTGCCGCACTGCGCGGCGAGGTGGAACGGGTCTTGGACGCCGCACCCGGCACCCGCAACGACACGCTCAACATGGCCGCGTTCGCCCTCGGGCAGCTCGCGGCAGCCAGCCTGCTACCGCGTCACCTCGCTGAGGCATGCCTGCACAACGCCGCCCAGGCCATCGGGCTCGGGTCTCGCGAGGCATTCGGCACTATCCGCTCCGGACTCGACTCCGGCCAGCGTCGGCCCCGGAGGACAGCCGCTTGACCACCACCACCCGGCACACAGCCGAATCCATCCTGTCCACCGCGGACGCCGCCGCCCAGCTCACCGAACTTCACAACGCGGCACCGGCCTGGGAGACACCCTCGCTCGGGCAACGGGGCGAACTCCCGGCCTTCCCGGTGCACGCCCTCCCGGCGTGGGTCGCCGAGCACATCAGTGCGGTGGCCGAGGAGACCCAGACGCCGCTCGACCTGGCGGGCTGCGTCAGCCTGGCGGCCCTGTCCACCGCCGCCGACGGGCGCGCGGTCGTCAACGTCCGGGGCTCGTGGGTGGAGCCCGTCAACCTCTTCGTCCTGGTCGCCATGCCACCCGGATCACGCAAGTCCGCCGTGTTCCGCGCCATGACCACACCGCTGACCCGTGCCGAGAAGATCCTGCTGGACCGCATCGGCCCGCAGATCACTGAAGCGGAGGTATCCCGTCGGCTGGCCGTCGAAGTGGCCGAGAAAGCCGCACGAACCGCCGGAACGGCACGCGGCGAAGCAACGCCAGAAGCCGTCGCCGAGGCCCAAAGCGCCGCGCTGGCCGTGGAAGACATCACGATCCCAGTCAAGCCGCGCCTCATGGCCGACGACATCACACCCGAAACGGCAGCAAGCCTGCTGGTCGAGCAAGGCGGACGCCTGGCCGTACTCAGCGCAGAAGGAGGAATCTTCGCCACGCTCGCCGGCCGCTACTCCGGCGCACCCAACCTGGACCTGTTCCTCAAGGGACATGCCGGAGACCCGCTCATCATCGACCGCCGAGGCCGCAGCGAACGGGCGGACAACGCGGCCCTGACCATGGGACTCGCAGTGCAGCCCGAGATCGTCGCCGACATCGCGGGCATGCCCGACTTCCGCGGCAAGGGACTGCTCGGACGCATCCTGTACAGCTTGCCCAAGAGCAACGTCGGCTACCGGCGCGTCGACCCGCCACCCGTACCCGAACACATCGCCGCCCGCTACGACGCCAACCTGCAACGCCTCACCATCGGCATGTACGAGGGGGACGACCCAGCACGCCTCACCCTGACGGCCGAAGCTGCCGAGATCTTCACCCAGCACCGCCGCGCCACCGAGACCCGGCTACGCCCGGACTCCGGAGACCTCGGCCACATCACCGACTGGGCGGGCAAGTTCGACGGCGCGATCATGCGCATCGCCGGCCTCATCCACCTGGCCGCCGACGTCGACTCTGCCTTTCGCCGCCCGATCAGCGCCGACACCGTCAACGCCGCCATCGCACTGGGCGGCTACTTCGCCGCCCACGCCCTGGCCACCTTCGACGCCATGGGCGCCGACCCCGACCTCGAAGCCGCCCGCACCGTGCACGCCTGGCTGCATCGCACTGGTACGGAGCGCTTCACCGTCCGCGAGGCGTTCACCGCCCTGCCGCGCAATCGCTTCCGCAAGGTGAGCGAGCTGGAGACACCGCTCGACCTGCTGGAACAGCTCGGCTGGATCCGCCGCGAGCCAGAACCACCACGCACCGGCCCCGGCCGCCGGCCTTCGCCCGCCTACACCGTCCACCCCTGCCTGCACGACCCGAACCACACAGGGATGCGCCCATGAAGCCCACCGCCATCAGCATCGCCCACGCCAGCAACCGCACCGGCATCTGGATGACCGTCCCCGAGCTGCTCACTGAACTCGACGTCAAACGCCGCACCTGGCAACGCTGGCGCGCCCTCGGCGTCGCCCCACGCTGCCACCGGCTACCCAACGGCGAGCTGCGCATCAAGCGCCGCGACTTCGAATCCTGGCTCGACTCCCTGGCCGAAACCCGGAGGGCAAGCTGACCGCAAAGAGCTACCGCGTACGCATCTGGAAGATCTCCACCAAGAAGACCGGCGGCCGCCCGCACATGGTCCGGTGGGTCGTCGAAGAGAAGGTGTTCACCGAACTCTTCACCACGTGGGAACTCGCCGACAGCTTCCGCGCCGAACTCAAGAGGGCCGCCCAGAACGGCGAGGCGTTCGACACCGAGTCCGGCATGCCGGACTCCCAAACCCGTGCGCAGAACGCTATGACGTGGTACGCCCACGCCTGCGACTACGTGGATGCCCGATGGCCCAAGGTCTCCGGCAGACAGCGCATCTCGATCGCTGAATCCCTTACGGCGGTGACCCCGCTCCTGGTCCGCGATCGGCGTGGCGCACCTGACCCGCGTGTACTGCGCTCAGCGCTCTACCATTGGGCGTTCAACAAGCAACACCGCGACACCGACAAGTCCGACGACGTCGCCGAGGCACTCAACTGGATCGCCAAAGCATCCATCCCGGTGACCGAACTCGCCGGCTACGACCGCATCACCAGCGCGCTGGACGGATGCGCCCGCAAGCTCGACGGCACCGCCGCCTCCGCCAGCTACTACAGCCGCCGCCGTCGCGTCCTGTTCAACGTCCTGCGCTACGCGGTGTTCAAGAAGCGTCTCGCCAAGAACCCGCTCAGCGAAGAACTCGACTGGAAGGCCCCCGAGGCCGAAGTATGCGAGGAGATCAACCCTTCCGTCGTGGCCTCTCCTGAGCAGGTACAGGAGCTGCTCACCGCCGTCAGCTACGCCGGATGGCGGCGCGGGGATCGGCTCGTCGCGTTCTTCGCCTGCATGTACTACGCGATGATGCACCCCAGCGAGGTAGCCGCCCTGCGCCTGGAGGACGGCACGCTACCCGAGAAGGGATGGGGACAGCTCCTGCTCAGCGGCTCAGCACCGACTGTCGGTAGCAAGTGGACCGACAACGGCCAAGCTCATGAGCACCGCGGCCTCAAAGGCCGCCCACGTAAGGCCAAGCGGATCATTCCCATCCCGCCACAACTAGTGTCCATCCTCCGCGACCAAACCCGGCGCTATGGCGTTGCACAAGACGGCCGGCTCTTCCGCACCGAACGCGGCGGCACCCTCTACAAGTCCGGCTACGTACGAACCTGGAAGACCGCCCGTGCGCTGGCGCTACCGCCAGCGCTGGCCGCCTCCCAACTCGCCAAGCGACCTTACGACCTCCGTCATGCTGGCGTGTCGCTACGTCTGAACGCGGGTGTCCCGGCGACACAAGTAGCTCAGTGGGCAGGTCATAGCGTAGAAGTGCTGTTGAAGATCTACGCCAAGTGCGTTCAGGGGCAAGACCAGGTGTGGCGCAGGGTGCTAGACAGCGCACTTGGTGAGGCTGGCACGGAAGCCGATCACGATGAATCGAAACCCGAGAATATCACCTGATGACTCCCATAAGCGGTACAGAGGCCAACTCTTGAGGGTTGGCCTCCTCGCTCGCCATGGGAGGAATAGGCACATAGCCGGTCTGCTGCGCGCAGTACTTGAACAGAATCAATATACGCTCCATGTCGGGGCCGCCAACATCTGCGTTTAGAGACTTTCATCAGAAGGACGCCTTGACTTCGGACAGCCACTCCAACAGTCTGAGGTGATGCTTCTTTTGCCACGCGCAGCGGGCGATGATATCCGTTAACATGTTGACAGTGAGGGCCTTATCCAGCTTGGCGAGCTTCTTTGTCAACACAATGAGCTCATGGATATTCTCTTTGCGTTCCATCACCATCTCAGATATGACTGCGATGGCGCGTAGCTGATCGAGTTCCATTAGATAGTCCGAAGCGTGATCGCGATGAATGATGTTCATTCGGCGACTCATAGACAGTTCCGCGAACACGTCCACAGCGCGAAGAGGGTCGAGCTCGATCACTTTCTTGGAAAGTCTGAAGCGGTATAGAGGGCTAATTCTTGGACTCTTGAGCACTATGCCCAATATCTCCACCGCCGATGAGATATCGACGGATGCGAGACTCTCTGCGGCAGTTATTGTCTTCGACAGATTTTGTTCGTTGACCATCCCGCGCAGCGTGTGAGTCATCGAGTTGCGGACGTCGTCGCCCAAATTGACGCCATCACGAATCAGTTCGGCGATCCCGGCAGCCGAGCTGTAGCTTGTGGATAGCTCCAACATCAAATCATGCAGCTCCGGTGGGCTGCGATCCTCCTCGATCCATGCAGCAATCAGAAAGCGATCATATGAGGTAAGATGCGGGAGGAACTGAAGGGTGTCTGCACGCGAGAGCCTGCGGAACTCATCTTCGCTAGCGTGTGCATCACAGGCAGCATGTCTGGCGGCTAGGAATTCACCCAAGGTTTGGTGAACAAAGTTGAAGTCATCAGCTCTAACGATTACTAGGCCCGTGCGTCGCAGCACCTGCGCTATTAGTGAAGCCCACCTGCTTGCCGGCATGTCCTTGGGGCGGAGGTCGACGATGTTTGCTTTGACATGTTCCAACGAGTGAGAACCGCGTACATGCTTATGCCGCAGAGCTAATTGTCCTAGAGTGTCCAGCAGTCGCCCTGGGAGATCATCAATTGCAGCGGCAGATTGGCCTCCATAGCGCCGTAGTTGTGTGATGAGCTGATTATTGATTCCGGCCCAGGAGTGATCGTAGAACCTGTCTTTCAGTAGCTCGTAGAACCGCTGGTAAGCGGTATACCTACCTCTCGGAAGAGGATGCGCGGGGTCGGCTGCGTGCAGTTGGCAGAGGATGGTGGCCATGAGCGGATTTCTCACCAGCTCGCGCAGACGGCCGCGAATAACTTGATCCATGAAAGCTGCTACAGCTGGCGCGGGCTCGGGTATGCAGGCTGCGTCCATCCACCCTCTGACAAATGCGGGAAGTTTGTTCTCGTCAAGAGGGAGGAGTTCATACCTGTCCGCAGGGCCACTTTTTCTTTCCAGTCGGCCTATTGCAACATCCTCGTCAAGGATTGCCAGTTCGGATTCCGGTAACGGCCTGCTTCCTATTATGAATTTATAGATGCCGTACTTGTTCACATTTAAGGACTTTAGTACCCGAAGACGTTCGTCGACATCCGAAATCTCATCTAGGCCATCAATAAGGATCAGCCATCGCGCTCCCGAGTGAGGCGGTCTTCGGAAAAAATCATCAGAGGGTACAGTGTAGTTATGGCCCCTTAGCTGCTGACTAACCGCATCGGCTACTTGCTGTGCGAATGATCCTGGCTGCGTAAAGATGTATGCTGGAAGATAAACGGGAAAAAGGGGCTTCCGCTGGTACTGTTCGTCTGTGGATGACATAGCTTGAATCGCACCAGCGCGTGTCGACCGCCTAGATTTTTGTGGGGCCTGCGCACTGTCTTTGTCGAGAAGCTGTCCTGTCAGCGTGATGACTATCATGCGCAGAAGGCTGGACTTTCCTGCACCCGGCCCGCCGAGAAGCCAGGTCATGGAAGCGTCGCCTCTGATAATTTCCTGGGCTGGTCGTTTATCCCATGCAATCTTCGGTCGATCAGAGTTGTCAAGTTTATCAGAAGGTCGGGGCTCGACATGCTGTCGGACATAAACCTGAGACAGCGGAGGGAGCGTAGCCCCTGGAAGTACTGCGGGATATGGATGTTCGACCGAGACGAGGCGCGTCACATTCAGAAAGTCAATCAGTTCTTCGGGTAGATCGGCAGTAAACGCTGGTGCTCGATCGGCAGCGCTATATGCCGCTTGTTTCTTTGCAGCCTCCCATAGCCCCCTAAATTCACTTTCCTTTTGAATCAGCCAATTGCGGTTATTTGATCCATTGCTGGATGTTCTCCGCAGCAATGCGCGCGTGAACGCCCACATATCGCTGAACTCATTTGGTATCAGCCCTTGCGCCATCCATCCCGACACGGTTTGCGCACGCAAGTTTGGGCCGTTTCCTCCGTCATGAATCTCGTTGAGGACCTTATTCCTGCTGTACTGGCCCGCAGCCTTAGCTAGTTCCTCAAGACGGACAAGTTCGCGATGCAGCGAATGACTGCTGCGCGACTTGCTCACCTACCCTCACCTGACCGGTCTATCCGAACCATCCGACTGCCCATGCCCGTCGAACACCCCACGACCTGCTGTGATGCCGCCAGAGTCTGACCTGTACGACTTTCGTGGCTCTCTTGTGCCGTCTGCCCTTGACTGAGATTTCACCAGCAACCCCTTGGAATGGGAAGGGCTCGGATGGATCCGGTAGTACTGGCCGCTGCGACGACCGTCGGTGTGGTCCTGATAGTCGCAGTTGCGGCAACAGTGATGGTTTGGCTTGCGCTCGGCCGAACGAAGTCGGCCGATATTCCCGCGGTACTCGACGGTGTAGCCATCGTGATCCGCGCCATCCTCGGGAAGAAATGACACAAGCCAGTTGTGACGGTGGGCCATGAGCCGTCTGTAGTGGGTGAGCTGTCCACGTCTCGCTCCGGTCCTCACCACCATGACGATCCGTCTTCCAGGGAGCTGGTTCGATCAACCTCAGAGATCTTGCTGGCCTCTGGCGCAGGACGACCGACATGCGTGGGCGCGGCGACGGAGTCTGGGGCTGCGCGCCGTGATCGGTACGCGTCTGGTACGTGATCATGGGCACATGCTTGCCAACAGTCGCATCGGGTGGCATACCCGGAACGCAGAAGGACCTGCGTTTCCGCAGGTCCAGGCGCATTTTCCGGTGAAGATCGTGAGTGCCCCCTGTAGGATTCGAACCTACGCACCCGGCTCCGGAGAGGATTGCAGGTTCATTTGCCAAGAGTGTGTCGACCTGGGAAAACTTCCCCTACGCCGTACTGTCAGCACATGGTTGGTCCACAGTAGGTCCACGGCTCGCACGACGGAACTGTGATGAGGCCGACTGACGCTGCCCCAGCTCTTGGAATATCTGGCCTATACAACCGGGCAACCTTCAGCTCTAGCGAAGGGATATGGTTACCAACCATAACGCAGCGGCGCACGCGAGGATCCCGTAGGCGTATGACCAGCGGTCGAGGCGACCACGATGAAAGGCCAGTACTACTGCCGTCACTGCGACCACAAGGCTAAACGCTTGCTCCATCGGCCACCGTTGCGCCGCTGCCACAAGTACGCCAAGAACGGCGAAGACGCCCGCGAGAGCTGTCCAAAAGGCGATATCGACGCGAGGCTTGGGCGCGAGGCGGCGTCGGCCACAAAGTCGCAAGTAGGCTTTGAGATTTGGCACCTCCGCAAACCTGCGAACGCCACGACCAATATCAAATGCCCATACCGGATCTTCTCCTTCAATCCAAGTCCCT
Organism: Nonomuraea aurantiaca; assembly: GCF_020215705.1. Taxonomy (GTDB): domain Bacteria; phylum Actinomycetota; class Actinomycetes; order Streptosporangiales; family Streptosporangiaceae; genus Nonomuraea; species Nonomuraea aurantiaca. The sequence goes on from NZ_JAIWNB010000053.1 coordinate 7,734, forward strand.
CCCCACGGCTCTGCGCGAAGAAGTTCCCCGACGCAGGGTAGGAGTTCGTCGCCTCCACTACGGTCCAGAAGATTGAACGCGCAGAAGTCTGCCGCAGTAAGCTTGGGTGCATCCCCTGGGAAGGCGGGCTCGAATTCCCTTTCCCGATCGGCGGCTTGACGGATGGCCCTGAGGAACAGTTCCAGGACACGCCTTCTCTCACCGACAGCTTCTACACCAGCGGCTGTCACGCCGATCAGTGCGTCGTCCTCGATCTGTCCATCGATAGGCGCAGGCGTGATCGTGAACAGCTCCGCAGGCAGAGCTGAGAGCCACTCGACACTGAGGGAGTGATCCCGGTACAACGCCCGGTCCAGCTCACGCACCGTCGGCCGGCAACCTTGGGTTCGGATATGACCCCAGACGAGGCGCAGCACGACGTCTCGTGGTGCGATGGACTCCGACATGGTGAGGTATCCGTTCGTGGTGTTGGGTCCTGAGAGAGTACTGTAACGACTGCGACGGCGGTACACTTTACAACACGAAGACTAGGGGAACCGATGGATCGCGGCGGGAAGTCGGACATGCCAACGGAGGCCCTGGCGACTCTTGCCAGCGAGCTCAATAGCCTGCGGACGGCCGCGGGCGCTCCGTCTCTCCGCAAACTCGCTGACATGACCAACGGTGTGGCTAGCCACACCACGGTCGCGGCCTCCCTCAGCGGTCGCGTGCTTCCCCGTTGGGAGGTTGTACAGCGCATCGTGGAGGCAATGAACGGCGAAACTGCCCGGTTCCAGCAACTGTGGAGGGACGCAGCTGAGGCATCTCGTGCACTTTCAGACGAAGGTCGCAGAGACGCAGAGTATGTCGATCGCTACCGCAAGTACGTACAACGAAGATATGAGTCTCTGCGGCCAGCCCTTCTAGGACCTCGCCTAGATGTTGGCCTACGCGACATCTACGTTGCCCCTACGATTACCGAGTGCTCTAGTGGGGCATCCGCGAAAATGTCGCCCAAGGATTTTGATAAGCAGATTGGTAGGACACTGCTAATAGGATCTCCGGGCGGAGGAAAAAGTACTCTGTGTGAATATCTAGCGTATTCACGCGCTGCATCGGATAGTGACGTAGCATTCCTGCTGCCACTCCGAGACCTCGTCCTCTCATCGGGTCTTACTCCGCGCATCACGGCACTTATTGAACTCGAACTGGAGGCAGCTCTACAGGCAGATCCTCCACAAGGGTTTGTTGAGCGTCTACTTCTCAATAGTTCGCCCTTGATCATATTCGATGGACTGGATGAGGCCAGTTCCTCCCGGGAGGCATCGCGATTTCCCGCTATTTTGGACGCATTCATTGCGCAATATCCAAATGTCCGCATACTCCTCACCTCTCGTCCCATGGTATTTCAATGGCTAGGGCACGGACTAGCGGGCTTTTCGCGTTTTCTTCTGGAGGAGTTCAATGACCAGCAGACTGCAACCTTCGTGCGGGGCTGGTTTGCGTCTGCAGGTGAACAATATGGTCGAGATCGAGGAGAGGAATTTCTCCGCCAGATCACGATGTCCTCTTTGATCAAACCGAACCCTCTGCAACTCACGCTGGCGTGCTCACTAACAACAAATCAGGCTGAGTCTGAACTGGTCAATGTGAGACTTGTGGAGTCGCTGCTTGCCTTCTCGGGCGCGGAGTCCAAGAGTGCCCTAGAAAGCTTCTCCGAAACTTCTATAGGTGTGGACAATTCTGATCGCCCGCTCCGTAGCAGCAATGATCTACTTCCGAACGCTACTAGCGTGGCCGGGGAGATTTTGCAACAGTTCCAGCACGCAGATACTCAGAGCCAGGATGCTAGAGAAGCCGCGCATCATCGGCCGCTGCAGATTCGGCACATTGAGCAGGCTTTAAGAGAAGAATTCGGTCAATTGCTCGACGTTAGCGACGTTGAGTCACACTCAGACTGGGAGACAATACTTCTCAGTCGTGCACTTGCGGCTCTGGTTATACAACAATACCTTGGTCGTAAGAGTGAGGTGGCGGCCGCCCAAGTCGTGGATGGTCGTGGCGACTGTGGCATTGATGCCCTTGCAGTTTCTGACGATCGACCCGAGATTATTGTCGTTCAAAGCAAGTGGGGGAGGTTTCGAAGTGGAGGGTTCAACCTCGCTGACGTATTGAAGCTTGAATACGCCCTCAACCGTCTGATCTCGTCTGATTATAGCTTTCTCAGTCCGAAGATTCAGGACGCTGACAAACTAGAAGCCGCGCTGGCCAGCCCTGACTGTACGATTAGGCTGGTCTTGGCGGCTCCAGGGGAGAGTGCCTTGCATCCTGGCGCGGAAGCCGCCCTCCATCGCATGGCTCGGGACTTCAATGCTTTGGGCGACATCCTGACCTACGATCTCTGGGATGCCCGAACGATATGGCAGGTTGTACTAAATAGGCGCCGAACGGAGATCACTATCTCCGCCAGGATGGCCGACTATATTCATGCGGCCGAGCCTGTGGAGGCATATCTAGGAACCCTGGCGGTTGCAGATGTTGCCGAATGGTATAGGGGGTATCGCGACCGCCTTTTTCCTGAAGATATTTCGGCGACGCTCGATCGAGATCACATTCGACGTCTCACCGAGGCTATAATTGCTCACCCTGAGCATTTTTGGTACTCCAATAATGGCATCACTATACTTTGTGAGGACGTGCGGCGACATTGGAGCCCGGGTCCTCGTGGACGCTTCGGCCTTGAGCTGACAGGAGCGTGTGTCATTAATGGAGCGCAGACCGTTACGGCGATCCATGCCGCAATGCAACTTTCGCCTGGTGCGGCAAGTAAGGCCTACGTACCCATCAAGATCATCACAGCAAAGGATGCTCCAAGCGATTTCGAAGACATACTTGCTGCATATGTTTGATGCGGTGCAGCGTTATGGCCTAGGGCTTTGATTATCGCTCCGGGCATTTAGTGGTTATCTAGTGGCTGCTTGGAGCAAAAGCTCGCATGTCGAGTTGCAGGAATTCGAATGCTGGATTTTAGTTAGCGTGATGTTGCGGTATCGGACAGGGCGAATCTGGGCCTGGCGGTTGCCTCAAAGTGTTGGGCCCTCGACTATCAGTTCAACGCAATCGCTGCGTAGAACGCGGCGATGCTTACGGGGTCCCGGCGTTATTTCAAAGACAGGTACACCTTCTGGCATGCCGCCGAACTCTCGCAGTTCCCCAGGCGTCGCCAAGTCCCGCCGCTCGTCTGGCGTCGGCATGCGGGCGATCACTCGGGCCCCAGCGGGGACGTGATACGGCTCTCGGGACGGCTCAGTGGCCACCATGGACCCCCGCTTGCGGACTGTGGTGATTCGCCCCTCGGCCCGCAGGTGCGCCAACGCGTCGCGGATCGTGTCCCGGCCCACCTCGTACAGCTGCGCCAGCTGGGACTCTGAGGGCAACCACGCTCCCGGCTGGTAGCGGCCGGCGGTGATGTCGTCGCGGATCGCGCTGGCGACCTGGCGATACACCGGCACCCCGGAGCTGTAGTCGATCACAACACACAAGTCTCACGCGGCTATGTTGCCATGAGCCTTGTGGCCATGAGCCCCTAGAGTTAACGTGGGCAAACGTCAGCCTGGGAGGATTTTTGGCTGACGTCCCTGCCCAATACAACACGGGGAGATCAATCCCGCATGACTTCCATACTCGGTATCTCGCCTCACGACCTACGCGGCGCGTTCAGGCGCTTCTACGTGTGGCGCGACCAGATCGGCGTCTGGCGGGCGAGGCCGCTGCCCAAACTGACCGCCGATGAGATCGGCTATGGCATCAAGCCGCAGCTCGAAGCAGACACACTCCTGGAGCTCGCCTTCGCGTGCGCATGGCAGCGATGCCGCCGTAACGTCTTCCGCTACCTACAGGAGTACGCCGCAGAAGTGCCGAGTGGCCGTGTCGGCTCCTGATGCGCCCGTACTGCGCTGGGAACCTTATCTGCGCCCTCGGACGGACCACATTCGGATCACTGAGACGTCGTGCTGCGGCGTGTACGAGTGGGCGGATCAGGGTGGGCAGTTCCTCGTTCTCCGAGCTGCGCCTATCGAGGGCTACGAAGAAGCCGGTAGGGGACGCTACAAGCACGCGCGTGAGATCTGGATGCTACTCATCGCGGAGTTTGAGAAGGAGCACGAATGCAGAGACCCGGCCGATCTTGACATCGAATCCAGGTGGCGTGGTGGCACGAGGCCGGCCAAGAGGCGGCGGCCTGTACGGTCACCCGCATCTGGCGTAGGCGCTGCTCCGGGGGATGCGTAGAGCGTCACAACCCTTGTGGATCGCGCTCGGAGCCTCTCAACGGAGACTTGTTAGCCATCCTGGCGCCACATCGCGTCCATAGCTCGATCGAGGGGAAGACTCCAAGAAGGCGTGAAACCGCGATACATCGCAGGTCCTGGCCTGTCCGCCCTACCCTAGAGACGATGTGCCTCGGCGAGGGAGCGCGATGAGCAAGGCGAAGGATGGCCCCACCTACATTCGGATAGCCGAGGATATCCGCCGTCGCATTCGCGAGGGAGATCCCCCCGCTGGTGGCATGCTGCCCTCCGAAGCGGTCCTTGCTCGCACGTACGGCGTGGCACGAGGAACCGTACGCCAGGCCGTCTTCGAGCTGGAGCGCACGGGACTGGTGGTCAGCCAAGCAGGCCGCGGACGTTGCGTGGTAGGACAACTGCCACCCGGAGGCCGGCGCACAGCCGCGACCCAGTACGAGACGATCGCCGAGGCGATTCGCAAGCGCATCGAGAGCGGCGACCTCCCGGCTGGTCAACAGCTACCAGGTGAAGCAGCGACCGCGGATGAGCATGGCGTCTCGAAGGGGACTGTCCGACAGGCGTTCCAGTTGCTTGCCTCTGAGCAACTGATCGCCTCCGTCCACGGAAAGGGGTGGTTCGTCGGTGGGCCCGATCATGCGCACACGCGCGCTGATGACGTCGCTGCTGCCCTACGGCAGGACATAGCCAGTGGTCAGTTCGCCATAGGTGCCGTGCTCCCCGGAGAGAATGCACTGGCCCAAGAGCGAGGGGTTGGCCGTATCACTGTCCGGCGAGCGTTCGCGCTGCTAGAAGCAGAGGGGATAGTCGAGAAGCGCGCCGGTAGAGGCCGCGTGGTCAAGACGCAACCAAAGGGCTCCTAGTGACCGTGTTCCAGTCAGCCGCAGTCCCCTTTACCTCTCACGAAGCACATGCGACCCTTCGTGACGCCTGCCGGGTCGCCGGCCTCGCAAGCGACGACGCGCGGTTGATCCGCCTCGGAGAGAACGCCCTGTTCGTTTTGGCCGTCGAACGCGTCGTAGTGCGAATCGCCCGGAGCGTGGACGTCCTTGATGACGCCCGCAAGGAGGTAGCCGTGTCGGCCTGGCTGCACGAGGCGGGGCTACCAGCGGCGCGGACGACTCACCACGCTCAGCCTCTCATCGTCAGAGACAGGCCCGTGACTTTTTGGCACTTCATCGAGAACGATGGTGGTTCCGCAGCTCTGGTCGACCTAGCCGAGGTCTTGCGCGTTCTCCATCAGCTGTCTGTCCCTGCAGACCTGGCGCTCCCGGAGATCGACATCCTTGGGCGTGTGGCGGAGCGTATCTCCTCGACCGAGGTCCTTTCGGATGAGGAACGCCGGTTCCTGCTGAGAAAGGAGCGGGAGTTGCGGACGGCGTACGAGGCCCTGAACTTTCCCCTCGCTGCCTGCGCCGTCCACGGTGATGCTCACTCCGACAACCTCATCAAGGCCACCGACGGCACCATGGTGCTGATCGACCTTGAGCGTTTCGCATTCGGCCCTCCCGAGACCGATCTCGCTGTCACCGCCATCGAACACAGCCTGGGTTGGGGCACCTGTGCTGAGTACGATCAGTTCGCTGAACGGTACGGATTCGATGTCCTGACCTGGGAGGGCTATCCCGTGCTCAGGGACATCAACGAGTTGAAGATGACGACCTGGCTGATGCAGAACGTCAGCGAGGACGAGGCCATCGCAGACGAGTTCCGCAACCGTCTCTTCTGCCTTCAGAACCCCGATGTACCTCGGCAGTGGCGAGCTTTCTAAGTTCCGAGTGACGGGTATTTCTCGGCAACCAGAGTGTTGAAGGCCTCGACCGAGGCTTCGCACTCGTAGCCCACGAGATCGGTTCTGAGGTCTCGGATGTACCGCAGGTAGCGCTCGGACTTGAGTGGCCCGGCCAGATTGATGGCTTCAAGCGCGACCATGGCGGCCCTCGCCGGCTGTCCCATGTGGCCGTAGCTCGCCGCCTGCACCAGGCGGTCGAAGGCGAGCGTCCGCACGTACATCGGGTCGCAGAGATCGACAGCCTGGCCTACGAACTCCATGGCCTGTGACGGGATCCTGAGGTCGCGGTAACAGTGCGCTCCCTCGCTGGCCAGTTCTGCCGCGTCGAAGTATCGAGACCACGGCGGGTCGTCGTCCACGCTGCGCTTGCTGAAGAACTTCTCTGCCTGGAGCAGGGCGCGGGCGCACTGAGCCTCGTCACCGTTGCCTGCGTGGGCTCGTGCTTCCATCGCGTAGAACAACGCCATGGGTGTGGCGGTGGCTACGTCCTTGCAGCCCTCCTGGGCGGCGCGGGCGAGCTGGATGGCCTGGTTGTACCGGCCGAGGTAGTTCGCTTGATGGCTCATGTCGGCGAGCAGCAGGCCGCCCATCATGCGGTCGCCCGAAGCCTGTGCGAGGCGCAACCCCTGGAGGAAGTACCGCTGCGCGAGGCCATGCCGTCCGAGGTCATATGCCGTCCAGGCAACCAGTTCGGTGATCTCCGCAGCTGCCTCGTACAGCGAGCGTCCTACGGGCTCGCTGAACTTGCCATCGAGCATTGGTACGACTTCGCGGTTGTAATACTGGATAAGAGCAGTTCGGGCGTGCCCTCCGCCGAACTGGAAACCCATGTTGGCGAAAATCTCTGTGGTCGCACGGATTGCGTACACGTCCCACTCGCCAACGGATGGCCGAGCATTCTCTCTTCCTTGGAGAGGCTCAGGACGCGACAACAACCACGCGATAAGGGACTCTCCCCAAGCGTCCGGTACGACGACGGATTGCAGGGCAACAGGATCGTCAGCTAGGTCTCGTCGGGTAAGGCCCAGCAGCAGACTTCCGACCTCAGAGATGCCACCGCCATGGGCGAGTGTGGCCTCAAGCGTCTCCGGGGTGACGACGCCGGCCAGGCCGACATCGTCCAACGAGAACGTCACGCCAGCCTTCCGGCTGAGGGCCTCGGCGATGAACCGTGCAGTGGCCGGCCGAGGCTGCACGCCATCAAGCCAGCGCTTGACGTCCACATGCGTGCAACTCACGCTTATGCCGTCTTCGTCGGCAATTTGTCGTACTCGTGAGGCAAGTCCCGAATTTGAGCAATCTGCGCGTCGCATAGCCTGTGCCAGCGCCACATTGGGCATTCGGGACACTTTCACCTCCGCATATCCGAGCCTTCGTAATCATGGCGTGGACGGGGCTTCCGCGGCGCGAATTCCATAAATCTGCGGTGCGCGTTTCTCCAGGTCGGGGGCCAGATCACCCCCGTAAAGCACCCCCTGTGCATTCAGTCCCGGGGGCGATCACGGTGTTGGCGGAGCGCGCCGCGAGGAAGGCTTGAGTCAGCAGGAACGAGCGAGGCGAGACCCGCAGGAACCCAAGACAGTCGGTGCCTAGGACTTGACTCTCCGTAGCTGTACATGTTCTATGTCTCTTAGAACCTGTTCGCAGATTCTCGAACCGAAGGGCTCAACATGCTTGTCCGTCCACGAAAGGTGCTCCCCACCGTCCTCACGATCTGCGCCGCCCTCTACGCCCTGAAGGACCCCGAGGGCGCGGCGACCATCGTCAAGGCGGCGGCACACCTGGTCATGAGCGCTTCCGAGTCATTCGCACGGTTCGTCCAGACCGTCAGCAACTAACCGCAGGAAGAGAGACCCACCAGTGGCACACAACGCCAACCGCCCGATCCACCCGGCGCGCATGTCGCTCGCCGAAGTCGAAGCAACCTGGCGCGTGGACGGCGAAACGCCGCTTCCCGAATGCACCTACGACCCCGAACTGCACACCGGCCCTCGACTCACGATCGAGACCACCGAGGAACGCGCCGCCCGCGAGGCCGTCGCCCGCGAGGTCTGCGCCACCTGCCCGGCCCTGCTGTTCTGCGAGCTCTACGCGCTGGAGACGCGCCCGGCCTCAGGCATCTGGGCGGGTCGGACGCCTGCAGAGGTAGCCGAGCACGCCGCCGAGCTGGAAGACCTGGAGGTGGCCTGATGACAAGCCGCATCCGCGCCCGCTTCTGGGACCCGACCGGCGACCGGTACAGCATCCCCACCTACCCGTGGAAGATGGCCCCGCCTCACCTGCTCACCCTTCGCCAGCTCACCGCCGAAGGGCTGCGCCCTGGCGGCCAGGGAGTCCAGGCCCAAGTGCTGTGGTGCTCCCGCCGCTACGGTGCGCCCGGCGTTCGCGCCGCCTACCTGTACGACGTGCGGTTCGCCCTGCCCAAGCGCACCGCGACCCTCCGCCAGCGCATCGCCCTGTTGAAGGCGAACGCCGCCCGCCGTACCTGCCCAGACTGCCTGACGGATGTCGGGTACGTGCTGCCGCGCCACCTCGGCACCTGCCTCGACTGCGCGGAGGAGGTAACCGCATGAACGTCTGCCACACCGCACCCCGCCCCCTCACCGAGGGTGAGCGGACAGCCGTAGCCGTCACAGCCGCCGTCACCGGCGCGCTCGGCCTGATCGGGTTCATCAACAGTTTCGAGCGCGTCGCACACGCCGCCGGCCCTTCGTTCGGCTGGTTCGCCTGGACGGTCCCGCTCGGCATTGACCTGGGCATCGCCGTGTTCTCGGCACTCGATATCGTGCTGGCCCGCCTCGGCATGCGGGTGAGCTGGCTCCGGTTCATCCCATGGGCACTGACCGGCGCGACGGTCTACCTCAACGTGGCCGCATACCTCGACGCCCCCGGTCATACCGACTGGTTCGCGGTTGTCGCTCACGCACTACTCCCCCTGTTGTGGGTCATCGCCATCGAGGTCGGTGCCCACGTCATCCGTAAGCGCGCCGACCTGGCCAAGCCCGATCACATGGACGGGATCCGCCGCTCACGCTGGCTACTCGCGCCGATGGCGACCGTCGCACTCTGGCGCCGCATGGTGCTCTGGGAGATCTGCAGCTACCCCGAGGCCCTCGGACACGAGCGCGAACGCATCCTGGCCAAGACAGAGCTACAGGACCGGTATGGCCTGCTCTGGCGCTGGAAGGCCACCCGCCGCGAGCGAGCCCTGTACTACCTCGGCGAACTCACACCCAAGAACATCCCGATGAAAGCGGAAGCCGTACGTATCGATCAGGAGAACGTCCCCCCGTCCTTGCCGCCCGCCCCGCGCAAGCGCCCCGTCCCCAACCGCACTCGTGCCAAGAAGACCCCGCCGCCGACGCCGAACGTGGGCGACCTCGTCCCCCTCGGACGCCGCATCGCCGCTGACCTCAAGGCACAAGGCGAACCCCTGACCCGTGACCGCCTCCGAGACGCCATCCGCCGCCAAGGACAAAGCATCTCGACCGACCGCGCCGGAGCGCTCCTATCGCACCTGAAGAGGGAAGGTCCCGCGGACCAGATGCCGCCTGTACGCGAAGACGAGGCCGCCTGATGACCCTGAGCATCACCGACACACACATGACCTCGGACGACTGCCCGAACGTGGCCGAACTTAGCGGCCGCCGCTGGAGCGTCACCGGCTACCCCGGACGAACCTTCGACCGCAACCAAGCCATCACCGCCATGCTGCTGGCCGAACTACTGACCCAGCGCCAGTTCCCGGAGGACCGTACCAAGCTGCTCGCCGCCAGTTGGCGCGCCGAACTCGGCATCACCGAAGCGGACGGACCGCACACCCCGACCGCCACCGACAAGCCCGCAGACCGACCGGACGAGCAGCGGTCCGGCCGCGCATCGTTCCTGACCGCCACATGGGGCGCGGCCTCATCCGCCAAGACAACGACCGCGCCCCAGGACCCCGCGACCAGCAAGTCAAACGAGGTGCACACATCATGACCCACCAGCAGGACAACCCCAACCACGAGGACGACAAGGACCCGAACCGGTCTGTCGGTCCGGACCACGAGAACGGCAAGGACGCCGACATCGTCCACCTGGACGCCGCCCGCGCGGGACGTCAGTCTCAGACTCCCGCCGACCGGTCCGAGCCGGACGCCGAGGACAGCCCCGCGAAGGCGGACGGACCGGTCCTGGAAGGCGCGGTCGTCCGGGTCGACCAACCCGGTCCGACCGCAGCGGACTGGCGGGCCGCCCTGGAGGCCAAGGCGCGCAGCCGACAGCCGATCGTCCCGCTGTGGCTGCGCTCCCGGACGGAGGCCGTCGAGACCGTCGAGTGGATCGGCCTCCACTACCTGCACGTGGCCGGATACCAGGTCTGCCGGGTACCGCTGTACGGCGGACGGCTGACCGCACGCGCCCCGCGAGGGTTCCTGCGCCTGGTGGGTGGCGTCATCAAATGGACCTTCGACCTGGAGGGCGAGCCGGTACGACTGGCCGCCGTCCAGAAGGCCGATCCTGAGGCGTACCTGAAGCTCAGCAGGCAGCGTGACTCCCGCGTACGGCTACGCACCCTGGTCTTCATCGCCGCCCTCGTCACGCTGCTGATCGCGGGCGTCATCGTGGCCGATCAGACGGACCCCGTGCAGTGGATGGCGCTCGCGGTCGCCATCGCCACGCTCGGCATCCTCGGTAAGCCCGCCGACCGCCCGCTGATCAACCGCGCGGTCGTATCGTCCACGGTAGAGAAGCTCACCAGCGACATCGTTATCCGCTCTCTGACCGTGCTCGGCATCGCTGGCATTAACCAGGCCATCGCCAAGAACCCCAAGGACGCCATCCGGTTCGTCGCCCCGATCACCCGTGACGGCCCCGGCTGGCGAGCGGACATTGACCTGCCGTACGGCGTGACTGTGGCCGACGTAATGGACAAGCGCGACCGCATGGCCTCGGCCCTACGCCGCCCGCTGGGCTGCATCTGGCCCGAGGGCGACTCGACCATCCACGAGGGACGGCTGATCCTTTGGGTGGGAGACAAGGACTTGTCCAAGACCGTCATCAAGTCTCCGCTGCTCAAGGCCAGCTCTCACGACGTCTTCAAGGGCATCCCGTTCGGCTGCGACCCGCGAGGCCGCGCCATCGTCATACCAGTCGTTGAGCAGAACATCCTGATCGGCTCACAGCCCGGCCAGGGCAAGACCGCCTCGGTTCGGGTGCTGGCCTCCGGCGCGGCCCTCGACCCGAGCGCCGAACTCTGGATCCACGAACTCAAAGGCACAGGCGACCTCGACCCGCACGAACAGAACTGCCACCGCTACGTCTCCGGCATCGAGGACGAGGCCATCGGCTACGCCGCCGACTCTCTGACGCTGCTCCGCAAGGAGGTCATGCGCCGCGCCGCCGCCCTCAAGGCCCTGCCGCCCGACCTGTGCCCGGACAAGAAGGTCACCCGGCAGATCGCCGACAAACGCTCACTGGGACTGCATCCGCTGGTCGCCATCTTCGACGAATGCCAGAACCTGTTCGCCCACGCCGAGTACGGCGACAAGGCAGGCGAGGACGCCGAGTTCATCATCAAGCTCGGCCGCGCCCTCGGCGTGATCCTCGTGCTGGCCACCCAGCGCCCGGACAAAGACAGCCTGCCCACCGGCATCAGCGCGAACGTCACCATCCGGTTCTGCCTGCGAGTCGCCGGCCAGCTCGAAAACGACATGATCCTCGGCACATCCGCCTACAAGAACGGCATCCGCGCCACGGTGTTCCAGCCCAAGGTGGACGCCGGTATCGGCTACCTGCTCGGCGCAACCCCGATGCCCAAGGTGGTGCGCACCGCCTACCTGGACACGCCCGCCACGCAACGCATCGCCGACCGCGCCCACGCGCTACGGGCCAACACAGGAGCACTGAGCGGGCACGCCCTCGGAGAGACGCCCGAGCAGCACGCACCCACCTTCGACCTGCTCGCCGACATCCTGGCTGTGGTCCCGCCATCCGAGGCCAAGGTCTGGAACGAGGCAATCGTGGATCGCCTCGCCGAGCTGCGGCCCGACATCTACGGCCCGTGGGCGCGCCTGGAGGGCGGCGCAAAGACGGCCCAGCTCACGACCGCGCTCAAGCCGTACGCCATCAAGACCATGCAGGTCTGGGGCACGCCCGAGAGCGGCGGCAAGGGCGCGAACCGCATCGGCGTAGCCCGAGACGACATCACCACCGCCATCACACACCGTGATCGCGGTAGAGGGTCCAGCGCCGCTTCCTAAGGCCCCGATCGCCTCTAGACCTAGAGGCAGACCCCTCTAGGTCTAGAGGCCCGCCTAGAGCCCAAAACGGCACTCGAACTGCTCTCTAGCACCTAGACCCTGACCTGCGAGAACCCTGAAAACGGCCCTGGAGGCCCACATGGCTACTGTCCTCACTCTTCTAGCAGTCTGCCTACCGTCACTCACTCTCAGTTACATCATCGTCTGCCTGGCGTGGCCCTGGGGCCGCTGCATCCGATGCCGCCCCGGCGGCAAGAACCGCACGTGCCGCGCCTGCAACGGCACCGGCATGCGGCCCCGCCTCGGCTGGCAGCTCTACGTCTACCTCCGCCGCCTGTACCGCGACGGCACCCACTGACCCACTTCCACGGAAGGAAACCCGCCATGTCCGGCGAGACCACCATCACCATCATCGGCAACCTGACCAACGACCCCGAACTCCGCTTCACCCAGACTGGTACGGCCGTCGCCACCTTCACCATCGCCTCAAGCCCACGCACCTACAACAAGCAGCTTGAGCAGTGGGAAGACGGCGAGGCCCTGTTTATGCGCTGCTCGGCCTGGCGTGACCTCGGCGAGCATGTCTGCGAGTCGCTCACCCGAGGTATCCGCGTCATCGCCTCTGGACAGCTCCGGATGCGCACCTACGAGGCCCACGAGGGCGAACACCGCACCGTCTTCGAGATGACCGTGGACGAGATCGGCCCGTCCCTGCGCTTCGCCACCGCCAAGCCCGCCAGAGCGGCCCGCAAAGCCCCTACCAGCCACCACGGCACCGCGCCAGACGTATGGGCCACCACCGCCGCAACGGGCGACAAGCCGCCGTTCTAGCCACGCCCACGCATCACCGGGATACGGCCTCGGCGACCAGCCGCCAAGCACAACCGCCGAGGCCACCCACCCCGATCACGAGGAAAGGCACTGCCAGCATGACACCGACCGGCATCCGTCCCCACCGCTTCATCCGAACGACCGCACCGCGCCCACACCTGGAGGACCTCAACCACCTCGGCCGAGGTCGGCTCACGCTCGACGCGCGCGCCGCCACCCCATTGGACGCACTCATTCACGTCCCTGCCAAGGGCTACCGCCTCCGGTTCCTTGCGGCCAAGGAGGCGTCCAATGGGGTGGCCTGACCTGACCCGCGCCGCTCTTCAGGCCGCCGCCCGTGGCTGGTATGTCTTCCCGCTCACCCCGCGCGGCAAGAAGCCGTTGCGCGGCTTCACCAACTGGGAACAGCACGCCACCACCGACACCGACCGGATCGCCGCCTTCTGGCCGCGCCAGCCGTACAACGTCGGCATCGCCTGCGGCCCGTCCCGCCTGGTCGTGATCGACCTCGACCAGCCCAAGCCTGGCGAGCACCCGCCCGCCGGCCTTCCCCAGCATCACCCGCAGAACGGAGAGCACGTCTTCCGCCTGCTGTGCGCCGAGCACGACCAGCCGTACCCCGACGACACCTTCACCGTCCGCACCCGGCGCGGCGGCACGCATCTCTACTTCACCCCGCCAAAGGGTCTACGGCTACGCAACAGCGCAGGCCACAAGAGCGGCCTCGGCTGGCTGATCGACACCCGCGCCTGCGGCGGCTATGTCGTCGGCCCTGGCAGCCACGTCATCCAGCGGGACGGCACTGGCCTTTACGAGATCACTCGCGACCTACCACCCGCACCGCTTCCGGCCTGGCTCGCCGAAGCGCTCACACCCGCCGCGCCGCCCTCGATGAGCGCCGCCGATCTGCTGGCCAGCCTGCCCGATCACCGTCTGACCAAGTACGGCGAGGCCGCGCTACGCGGCGAGGTCGAACGCGTGGCCGCTGCCCAACGCGGCACCCGCAACCGCGCGCTCAACACCGCCGCCTTCAACCTCGGCCAGCTCGTCACACGCGGCGTGCTGCCCGCCGAGGTCGTCATCACCGCCCTCCAGTCCGCAGCTGAGACCGCGAACGCCGAAGGCGATCCGAACCCGCCTCGCGAGATCGCCGCCGTCATCGCCTCGGGCCTGTCCGCAGGCATGAAAGCCCAGCCACGCCGTTGCAGGGCCGCATGAACAACAGCCAAGGAGCACCAGCCATGAACGACCACACACTCGCCGGCGCCGCCCTGCTCGACCGGCTACGCGCCGCGCTCACCCGCTACGTCATCTTGCCGAGCCCTGAGACCGCCGACGCCGTCACCCTCTGGATCGCCGCCACCCACGCCCAGCCCGCATGGGCGCACGCTCCCCGGCTGGTCATCCGAGGCCCCGAGAAGCGCTGCGGCAAGTCCCGACTCCTGGACGTAGTGGAGGCCACCTGTCACGAGCCGTTCATCACCGTCAACTCATCCAGCGCCGCCGTCTACCGCTCCATCACCGAAGACCCGCCAACCATGCTCGTGGACGAAGCCGACACCATCTTCGGCCCCAAAGCCGACGGCAACGAAGACCTCCGTGGCCTGCTGAATGCCGGACACCAGCGCAACCGCCCGGCCAAGCGCTACGACGCCGCCACCAACCGCGTCGAAAACATTCCGACCTTCGCCATGGCCGCACTCGCCGGCATCGGTGCGATGCCCGACACCATCGAAGACCGCGCCGTCGTCATCCGCATGCGCCGCCGCGCCCCTGGCGAAACCGCCGCTCCCTACCGGCACCGACGGGACCGGCCCGCCCTCCGCGACCTGGCCACCGACCTGAATCTGTGGCTCCGCGCTGACCTGTCCGTCTTGGAAGGGGCAGAGCCCAGCATGCCGGTAGAGGACCGCGCCGCCGACACCTGGGAACCTCTCGTCATCGTTGCCGACCATGCGGGTGAGAACTGGCCAGATCGCGCCCGCTCCGCCACGTTGATGCTCACCGCCGAGGCCGACGACAACGACCAGAGCTCGGCCCGTGTACGGCTGCTGACCAATTGCCGGACCGCCTTCGGCTCAGAGACCGCACTTCCTACCGCCGTGTTGTTGGAGCGGCTCAGGAGCGACCCTGAGAGCGAATGGGGAGAGTGCGGCCCGGCCGGACTGACCGCGATGAAGCTCGGCACGATGCTGCGCGAGTACGACATCCGCTCAGGCAACATCCGCTTCCCCAACGGCCAGCAGGCCAAGGGCTATCAGCGCGCCGACTTCGCCGACGCCTGGGCGCGCTACTGCCCCAGCCTCGGCCCCGTCCCAGAGGCCGACGTCGTACCGATCGAGAGGGACAACCGTCCCAGCCGTCCCAGCCTCGTCAGCGCAGGTCAGAGCGGGACGGCTCCGATGGCCGGGACGGCATGACCCGTCCCACCAAAACAAGCCGTCCCAGGCTTGACCTGCGGAAATGACCCTGGGACGGCTGGGACGGCTCCCCCCGCCACACCCACCCGTTAGCCCCCTCGGCGACCAGCCGCCAAGCACAACCGCCGAGACCATCCACCGCACCGATCACCATGCCCGAAAGGCAGCCACCACCATGCCAACGCGCCCCAAGACCATGCTCACCATCGCCGAAGTCCTCGACGAGATCGACGTCCCGAAATCCACCTTCTACCGCTGGCTCAACACCGGCCGCGGCCCAAGGTCCCTGAAACTCCCCAACGGCAAGCGCAAGGTCCGCCGATGCGATCTGGACGCCTGGCTCATCACCTTCGAGCAGAGCGCAGCCTAGGAAGGGGCGACATGCAGACCCACGACGTCGTGATCTGGAGCATCCGCAACCGTAAGGGCCGCGCCAAGCCGTACCAGCTTCGATGGAAGGTCGGCACAGAGCCGAAGTCCAAGGCGTTCCTCACCAAGGCGCTCGCGGATAGCTTCCGCGCTGACCTGCTCAAGGCCGCGAAGAGGGGCGAACCCTTCGACACACTCACCGGCCTGCCCGCCTCCATGACGAGGACGGAAAAGGCTGCTCTGAGCTGGTATGACTTTTGCCGGAAGTATGTGTGCATGCGGTGGAAGGGTGCCGCTGCCAAGACCCGGGAGAGCATCGTGGACAGTCTCACGGTCGCCACCTTCGCCCTTCTGGCCGGCGAGGCCGCTGGCCTCTCCAAGAAAGAGATCAGAGCCGCGATGCAGTGGGCTCTCATACCGCGCCAGGTAGACGAGCCGGCCCCGTCTCATCTCGACTACGCAATTCGCCTGCTCCAAAAGGGCACCATCAACGTGAGCGACCTCGCAGACCCCATCGTGGCACGCGAGGTCTGCGAGAGACTCACGCTCACGCGCGACGGCAAGCGCGCGGCAGCCGACACGACGGCCCGCCGACGCCGCGGCCTCAACACCGCTCTTGAATACGCGATCGACCTCGGCGAGTTGACCGAGAACCCACTCAAGCGCGTCAAGCAGAAGAAGGTGGCCAGGGACAACACCGTTGATCGGCGATGCGTGATCAACCCCGCCCAGGCCCGCGAACTCCTCGTGAGCCTCTCCTACGTCGGCAGTTGGCATCGCGCACGAGGACGCCGCCTCGTGGCGTTCTTCGCCACGCTGTACTTCGCCGGCCTCCGCCCAGCCGAGGCGATCGCGATCAGAGAAGCCGACTGTTTTCTGCCAGAGGAGGGATGGGGGCTGCTCACTCTCGAAGTCACCCGTCCGAGCAGCGGCAAGCAGTGGACCGACAGCGGGACCGTGCACGACCAGCGCGGGCTCAAGCAGCGAGGGGAACGAGAGGTCCGGCCCGTGCCGATCCCGCCTGAACTGGTGCGCATCCTGCGGGCTCACCTCGAAGAGTTTGGCACAGCCATGGACGGCCGATTGTTCCGCAATGAACGCGGTGGCGTCCTCGGCGCTTCGACTTACTCGCGGGCCTGGGAAGAGGCTCGCCGCTTCGCCTTGACCCCGCAACAAGTCGTCTCACCCCTCGCTGGCAAGCCCTATGACCTGCGCCACGCCGCCCTGTCGACGTGGCTCAACGCAGGTGTTGACGCAACGGTGGTTGCGGAGCGCGCAGGAAATAGCGTGGAGGTCCTCCTCAAGCGGTACGCCAAGTGCCTCGACGGGCGCGACAGCCAGATCAATCGCCGGATCGAGGCTGCGCTTGAAACATGATCGAGGCTAACCGGTAGGAGTCTGAACCACGCGCTCAAGCGGTGAGGGCCAGCGAAGAGGCGGAACCCCGATGCGCGACTGGAGACCCCGGCCAGGCCCAACGAAGGAGGGCGGGCCGGAGGTCCCTCAATCTCTAAATTGTGCTACTGCGCTTATCGCCGAATACTGTCCTTTGCAAATGTCTCTAGAATACGGCTGCTGGGAGCCTCGGACAGCGACACGAGCCGGTTAGCCAAGGCCACCGGAATCAAGGCGTTGTCGTACATCGAGCATCGCAGCTCCGACACCGCGGCGAGCACCTCGGTAAGGTTCATGAAGTCCTTGAACTCAGGCTTGGACTTGTGGCCTCCGAAGGTTGGGACAGTGGCCACATATGTGCTGCCATCCTTCGCCTTGAAGATCATCTTGCCGCCCCAGTAGGTGTTCTGACCGTAGGGGATGGTACTGCCCGGATCGCCGGGAATGACGTACTTATAGATGTACTCGTTGGACAGCGGGAGCATCACGCCGGCATCGATACCATCGGCGCGCGCAGCATCCTGAGCCTTGTCGAGACTCTTCTCGATGTTGGCAGCGTGCTCCACGAATGACCCGCTCTTCTCCAAGCCCACCACGTTCAGCAGCGGCAGAGTACGAGTTGGGTTGGCCGGGTCGGGAAACTGACCCAAGAAGGTCGCAAGGTCCTTCAGCGGCTCAACCAGCGTAAATACCTGGCCGAACAGCGCTAGAGGGCCGTCCTTGATAAACAGCACCTCGCGGAGCAGGAGGGGCTTCATCTCCCAGAGCGCCCGGATGAGATGTACCAGTGCCAACGTCTCCAGAGCGGACAACAGGTACGGGGTAATACGGCTGGCCCCCTGCTCATCGTCGACCAGTTCGTGCAGTCGCAGCACGTCGGCCAGGTAGATCGGCTTGCCGCAGACCTGACAATCGAACACATCGGGTGTGTCCGGCAGCAGGACGATCTTCTCGCGGGTGCAACCCAGGTTAGGGCAGTGTTCAAGCGTCCGACTCTGCGTCCTATCGCCCGTCCACTGCCGAAAGACCAGCCACCGGAGCGTGACGCCCAAGGGCTCGTCGTCGTGGTGCCGCTTGAAGAGGAACTCGTGCAGGGTCAGGCGGATCGAGTCCTGCAACCCAAGTCCTCTCCGGGAGATGTTCCGTGTCGGCACTGCGAGCGGGAAGCGCTGGATCGTCTTCAGCTTGGCCAGATCCTCGGGAGCAATGAAGGTCTCGTGATCCAGTTGACGCAGATCTTCCAGCTTGAAGTAAAGCGGACCGAAGGCGAAGAATGTCAGGGTCGCTGACGGAAACTCGTCTCTTACCAGAGCTTCGCGGAAGCTGCCATCCACGGCTATTACAGCCTTGATCGGCTGCTTTTCCGGGTCTGGCACCTGAACAAGGAGTTCTGCGATCGTCTCCGTATCCGCGACCCTCGGAATGGAGCATTCGCTCAGGAGTGCCTGGACCTCAGGCGAAGCGATGATGTTGGCATGTGAGATCTTGCTCGCCCGCTCCATAGGCTTGCGCCCGCGGCTAGAATAGGCCATCACTAGGGCCCTCGACCTTGAACGGGTCAACCTGGATCGGCACAATGAATGTATTGGAGTCGGTCTTCAGTCTGATGAAGCCCTTGTCGATCGTCCGCCGCAGGCTGTCGGTGAAGTCCTCGAAGTCGTAGTACTTGTCCAACTCGCGAAGCTCATCGCGGTTGTTCAGGTGGGAGACGAACCAGTTCTGTGTGTTTTTGAGAATGCTGCTAGAGATCGAACTGACCTCCTGGGTTGCATAGCACAGCCCAATTCGTAGCTTCTGGCCTTCCTTGGCCAGCCGGTTGTAGATCTGGCTCAGATCCTTATCGTCCCTGCGAGGGAACAGGTTGTGGGCTTCCTCGAAGTACATCTGGATGAAGTTAGACAGCGTGTTGTCGATGAAGTGTTGCATGCCATCGTTGAATATCCGCCTACTTACCCTCTCGGAGTAGGTGCGCTGGACGTCGGGATCGCCCTGGGACAGGTCCAGAATCACGATCTTGCCTTCTCGTAGCAGGTCAACGATCTCCTGCTCGAATGGCTTGCCGATGGTTGAGGTGTGAAGATCCTTGTGCCGCATAAGCTTACGGAAGCCGGCTTCGTTTGGCGCGCCTCCTGGCTTAGGCCTGCGCGTTAGGAACCGAAGCAGAGTTTGCGTGTCCTCATCAGCCCACTCGCGCCCCTTGTTCTTTCGCTTATATTTCTGAAACGGGCCATCCGCATCATCGTAGTGTTCCCATGCTGCAGTGAACCACGCGATGGCATCATCGAGTGAGATGCCCGCACTCGGATCGACGCTATCCAACCCTGGGATGCCGCTTGCACGGATCTCCGTATTGGATTTGAAGCGAACCCTTTCGCCGCCCTCGTCGAATCCGGCGCGCTTGAGACAGCATCGGTAGACGGCCTTCTTTACGTCATAGCGTGTCGAGGCACCATAATCATCCTTGTCCGGCTCGGTCCAGTCGATGCTACAGAAGGCCTTCGTATAGATGCTGGTATCTTCGCTGAGCAATCCGGCAAGAAGCGCATGTCCGTCTACGATGGAACGATGGAAGTTGAGCTTCATGACCTTGAAGCCGGGCTTCTGCAAAACGCTGTACCGAGTCACCTCATCGGGGTACTGCTCGAAGATTGCCGTGCCCTCGTCCTGCTGGTTCGCGTTCGCGTACTCGCCATTGATGTCGAAGATGATCTGGCCGACCCGCTTGATCGGCTCGTCCTTGATCTTGATTCCGGACTTGGAGATGCCGACCGTGGCCTGGATGATCTTCTTGACCGAGTTGGACTTGCCGGTCCGCGTCATGCCGAAGAGGGCCGTGCGCTTGCCGAGGAAGTCGAGAGCCGTGACGTACACGGGCACCTCATCGCCTGGGTGATGACGCAGGCTGGAGCTATAGCGGACCTTCCCGATACGCTCGTCACCCTTGCCGCCAGGGATGCCATCCTCACGGAAGTTGACGATGTACTCCAGCACCTTGCCGCTGGGCTTCACGACCTTGTAGTTGTGTGGGGCGTAGAAGTTGTCCAGGTCGCCCGCAAAGCGAATGGCGCCGTCCCCATTGCGGTAGAACGTGCCAATGACGCGGCACTCAAGCCCGGAGAACTGGAACTCGGCGCGAGTGTAGGAATCGAGCGGTGCGCCGCTGTCCTCGCGGGGAGCCTCTTTGTAGTGGTCGACCATGGCCATAACCATGTCGTCGTCTGTCGGGAGCTTCGTGGGCTGAAGGACTCGCAGGAGGATCGCTTCGTCGATGTCTGGCTCCCCGCCGTACAGAGCCAGCAGGAACGCTCCAGCGGGTACGCCACCCACGCTCCGCTTCCACTTGTCGTTGCTCATCAGTCGGAGTCGGTCGAAGTCGAGGTAGAAGGGGCGCCCAACAAAGGCGTCCTGTTTGCGGCACTCCTCGAACAGATCGACGCTAGCCAGAGCCTTAAGCTCCTGCACGATCGAAGACGACATCGGCAACTCCCATTGCCTACCGGGGGTCAGGTGCGAGTGTCCGCGAATGTCCGATGGGCATCCCAAGATGGCTTCACGATGTCCGGCAGGCCTCGCGGGGTTGGGCTAAGCAACAGCAGTCGGTCGACTTTGGTCGCACGGCCGCTGTTGTGTTTCCAGATGCGACTTACCTTGCGTTGCTGCGGAATCTCATCAGCGATGATGCCGTGCAGATGCCACCCCTGAGCCCGCAGCACGTTGTCCCAGACAGCCTGGGCGAGGTTAAGATCAGCCTCGCCACGGCGAACGTCCCCGATGACGAAACACACATAACCATCCTCGGCAACCACTTGTCTAAGATTCTTGGAAACGACCTCCATGAAGGCCAGGTAGCGCTGCAAGGAAGCGGATGCCATGAGGCGCTGATCCACCTCGCTGGGTTGCTCACCGAGAAACCACAGCCGCACCCAGTTGTACTTGCCGTACTTGATCACCTGGAGGTAAGGGGGAGACGTGAAGATCATCTTTGGTCTCTCCCGCACCAGCCAAGCGGGTGGTGGTGCCGTTGCGTCATGCAGCCATGTCCGCCCACTTACCCGCTTAGCCGTCGGTAGGTTGAGGCGACCCAGGCGCTGTTCCAACATCGCGAAGACGTCCACCGTTGGCCGCTCAAGTCCGTGCTCCTTGATGTATCGAGCCACATAGCCGGGCGCCATCGCGAAAGTGTTCGGCATGCTGATGGAGAATCCCCGAGTTGCGCCGCTCTTCTCGTGATTGGCATGCAGCATGCCAAGAATCGTGGCTATCCAGAAGCAATCCACATCGTCGCGCGGATCGAGCTGACTCTTAAGCCAAACCAACTGCATAAGGGTCGCATCGCTATACAGCATGGCAATGTGAGGGGGCTCATCGTCGATGCAAATGGACGCCGAGGCGTATCCATTTCGTAGCTCCGCGAGTCGCTTCAGCAGTGCCCGCTGGCTTGGGATCCGCGTCTTGGCCCGCGAGAGCACAACGGCCAAGGGATTGGCATCACTCGAAAAACTGCGGCGACCTTGCAAAGTAGCCTCAAGCGCAAGGGTGCCGCGGCCAGAAAAGGGGTCATAAACGGCATCCCCTGGCTCTGTAAGCCAATTGACGAAAAAACGAGCGAGCTGAGGCGGAAACATGGCGAAGTAGCTACAGAGGCTGTGCAGGGAATGTCCCCAGCGCCGAGAGACCGACCGCCACTCTGGGGGGAGGTCTTCAAAGCCGTGGCCGCTCTCGAAAGTGTCCATCGCCTCTGGTCTTCTATTGCTGGTCCAGCGCTGGCTTGCGCAATCGACGCCCAAACTCAGCGATCATAACGCCAGGGACTCGATGAGTACAGTCAAAACTTTCAACGTGTCATATGGCATCCCCTTTCTCCCGATTGATCACCTTCTGCGCAATTCGTCCGTGTTGCTAGATGGAGGCGCCCTAACGTCAATGAAGAATGTGAGCAGGATAAATGGGCAGTAGCCGCCATCCCAGGGTGGCGACACTGGGCTTCTCCTCGTGACGTGGAGACCGAAGCGGGGGAGGTTCGATCGTACTGGCCCCCACGAGGCGTCGCTTGCTTCAGGGCCGGGCAGTGCGAATCCTCAAAGAGGCCGGCAGGCCCGTCGCGCACATCGCGTGGGATCTTGGTATCAACGAATACACGCTCCCCAACTGTGTGCAGATGGATCGGCATGTCAGTGGGTAGGTCGGCGACTGCTCCCAGTGGGCCGACTACAGCATCGACCACGCGGTCTCCTACCGGATACTGGGAACCTTCCCGTTCGTGGTTATGGATTGAAATAACCGCATCGGGACGGTCGCGCCGACCGCACGTCAGCGGCGGGTCTGGTTGGGTGTGGAGACCAAGCAGCTGTTACGACCTCGGGCGGCATGTACGCCTCGCTGCGGATCACCCAGGACCTGCGTGGACTGGGCGGGAAAGGTGTCGGAGACCGGCGAGGCCAGCATCTGGGCGATATGAGATCCGCTGACCTGCGGCGAAGACAATCACACTGTGGAAGCACAGGTGACGTGAGTTGCCTCGCGCTGAAGGGGATTGATGGAAGCTCGATCATGGTCCACAACTGGTCCACAGTCAGCGAGCGTCAACGAGAACGGGCGGGACTCCGTGAGACTGGAGGCCCGCCCGTACCTGCGCTGTTTGCCCTGGTCAGCGGCCCAAACCGCCGGTCAAGATCGTGTGCCCCCTGTAGGATTCGAACCTACGCACCCGGCTCCGGAGGCCGGTGCTCTATCCCCTGAGCTAAGGGGGCTCAACGAGTGATAAGGCTACCAGTATCGGGCCACCACTCCGCACCACGATAAAGGTCCAGCCACACATCCGAGGAAAACCCCACGTGACCGCGCCACTACGGGTAGCTTTGCGGCCGTGGGCGAGGTTCTTGGCAGGGTACTGGTCGTGGACGATGACGAGGTCATCCGTCAGTTGATCGCGGTGAACTTGAGCCTGGAAGGGTTCGAAGTCGCCACCGCCACCGATGGGCAGGACTGTCTCGAGCGGGTGCTCGATGTCATGCCCGATGTCATCACGCTTGACGTGATGATGCCGTTTCTTGACGGCTGGGTGACAGCGCAGAGGTTGCGTACCGATGAGGCGACCAGCCACATCAAGGTCATGTTGATCACGGCGCGGGCGCAGGACGATGACAAGAGGCGGGGGCGAGGGATCGGCGTCGACGCCTATCTCACCAAGCCGTTCGACCCGGCGGAGCTCATTGAGGTGGTCCGCGAGCTTGCGACGGGAAGCCGGGTCTGAGTCCCTGAGGTGTCAGTGGCCCCGCGACCGGTCGCGTCCGAGATGCGGTGTAAAAGTGAACGAGCGTAGGTTGCCGTGCTGAACCGACCAAAGTTCGCACTACGCAAGGACCTACGCTCGTGGCACGCACACTACCGCCCGTTCAGGCCATTCGC
>NZ_JAIWNB010000054.1 GCF_020215705.1 Nonomuraea aurantiaca
CCGGCGTCGAGCGTCGCGAGCGGCACGATCGAGTCGGTGCCCTCGGTGACCGTCAGCTCGCCAGGGTGCCGGTTCATGTCGGTGGCGGCGAACTTGCGGGGGACGATCTCGCCGGGAGAGGCGACGCAGCAACTGGAGAACTACCGGCTGCGTCGTCACGTCAACGTCATCGGCGAGGTCGGCTGGGATGTCGTGGTCGCCGGGACCCTGCTCGGCCGCGTCTACCTGCCAGCGGATTTCGTGTGGATCATCCACAACATCACGCGCCAGCGGTGGGCGCCATCGAAGGCCCAGGCGGTCGCCGACCTGTTCTACAAACTTCACCTTGAGCCTCGCGAGTGGGAGCGCGACGGCCCGGCGATCTGGGCGCGCAGCCCCCGAGTCGGCAAGGTCGCGGTCCGCAGTGTGTTGAGAATCGATCCATTCTCGACGCCTTGCGGATGGCGCCCCCACCGATTCAGCCATTTCGGTAATTGTTGATGTTGCTCTTCCACCGCACCGCGGCCCCTGTGCTGTCCCGAAGATCACGGCTCGGTTCGTACGGAGGATGTCATGGGGGAGGCCGCGTTCTCTGCTGTCCTGCGAAGCCTGCTCGCGGCGGTCGAGGCTCGACCGGAGGACGTGGCGCTGCGCGTGCACACGGCGAAGCTGCTGCTCGACGAGGGGCATCCTGCGGCGGCGATCGCCCACTGCTCGGCGGTTCTGGAACGCGAGCCGGCAACGCGGAGGCCGTATCGGTGCTGTCCATGGCGACCGAACGTCTGCGTGACGGCGCCTTCGGAGCGGGGAGCCAGGACAGGCCCGGCTTCGACTGGAGCGCCGCGGAGCACGAGATGTCGGGCATCGTGCAGCCCGCGTTCGTGGACGCACCCGCGGCCGACACCGGGGTCGAACGCCCGGCTCTGACCTTGTCCGATGTCGGCGGCCTGGAGGAGGTGAAGCGCCGGCTCGAGCTCGCGTTTCTGTTGCCCAGGCGCAACCCGGAGATGCGCCGCCTGTACGGCCGCAGCCTCCCTGGCGGCCTGCTGCTGTACGGGCCGCCGGGATGCGGCAAAACCTATCTCGCCCGCGCTGTCGCCGGCGAGCTCGGAGCGCACTTCCACGCCGTGTCCCTGGCCGACGTCCTGGACATGTGGACCGGCCCGAGCGAGCGCAACCTGCACGAGATGTTCGAGATCGCTCGCCGCAACACGCCCTGCGTGCTGTTCTTCGACGAGATCGACGCGCTCGGCCAGAAGCGATCACACCTGCGGACGAGCGGCGGGATGCGCGGCGTGGTCAACCAGCTCCTGACCGAGATGGACTCAGTGCAGAGCGACAACGACGGCGTCTTCGTCCTGGGCGCGACCAACCACCCCTGGGACGTGGACAGCGCGCTGCTGCGGCCGGGACGGTTCGACTGCCTGCTGCTGGTCGCCCCTCCCGACGCGCCCGCGCGCGCGGCGATACTCCGGCACCACCTGCGTGACCGCCCGCTGGAAGGCATTGACGTGGCGAGACTGGTCGAGCGCAGCGACCATTTCTCCGGCGCCGACCTGGCGCACCTCTGTGACACCGCTGCTGAGCAGGCGATGTGGGACTCCACGCGTACGGGAAAGGTGCGTCGGATCGGGATGGCGGACTTCGAGCGGGCGTTCGGGGAGATCAAGCCGTCCATCGGGCCGTGGCTGCAGGACGCGCGCAACGTCGTGTTGTTCGCCAACGCCGCCGGGAAGTTCGACGACCTGCTCGCCTACGTCAAGAGCTGCGGGATGGCATGAACAACGCCAAGAAGGCCCTCATCATGGCCCGCAACTACGCGGAGCTGGGGCGCTGGAGAGAAGCGCTGGACGCGCTGGCGCCCGCGCTGGCCTCGGAGGAAACGGCTCACGACGCCCTCTGTTTGCGGGCCGTCTGCCTGCTCAATGGCGATTCCGTCTTTCCCCAGGAGAAGCGAGCCCTCGAGACGGTGGAGTCCGCCCTTGGCCTCGATCCATACAGCGCGCGGGCGCACTGCCTGAGGGCCCATATCCTTCTCTGGCTCGGCAGGACGGGCGCCGCCCTCAGGGCCGCCACCGAAGCGGCGAGACTCGATCCGGACGGCGTGCCGACGCTGACGATGCTGTCCAGGTGCCAGGTCAAGGCCTGCAGAGCCGATGACGCGTGGCGCACCGCCCAGGCGGCCGTCGAGGCGGATCCGCACGACCCGACCGCCTACCTCGCGCTGGCCCGAGCCGCACGCGCGCGACGCGATTTGCAAGAGGCGGAGCGTGCCTATCGCGCCGGGCTCCGCCTGGATCCTCACCATGAGGACCTCGTGCTTGGTCTCGCTGACCTCCTGGACGTGGACAGCCGCCAATGGGAGGCGGCGGAGGCGTATCTCGCCGCGGCCCGGATCAACCCGAGGAGTGGCACGCTCCCCAAAGCGCTCGGAGAGGTCTGGTTCCTGCTGCGGACGTCTAGGGAGGGCTGGCAGCGGAACCCCAGGCCCATGGACGCGCCTCAGGTGGAAAGGATCGACGAGCTTCTCGCCGCTTCCTCGCCGCGGATCGAGGCAGCCGTGCGTGAACTCCTCGTCGCGATCGTCGAGGTCCGCATCGAAGTGGACGAGGCGCTGGAACTGTAGCGCGACAAGGTGTCGGCGTCCTGGGCGTCGGCCTCACCAGCGAAGTCGGCGATCTTGGACGGCGCGATGCCGTCCAGCCACGCGTCGGTGTCGCCGAGCGCGTCTACCTGGTCCAACCATCTCACCTGGTCACGAAATCGCGACCAGGTGGCCCGCTGGGCGGGCTTCTTGAGCCGGTTGAACGTCGATTTGCCGTCCGGCCCGACGACGAGCAGAGCCTCCATCCGGGCCCGGCCGGCCTCGCCCATCCGCCGCAGGATCGTGGCGAAGATGGTGGCGTTCACCTCGGCGCGGATGCTCGTGGCCAGGTCCTCCAGCGTCGTGTACCCGAGCAGCTCCAGCCGGAGCCGGAGCAACTCCTCGATCGCCACGTTGATCAGATCCGCCGGGTTGTTCTTGGCCTGGGCCGCCTTCCGGATCGCCACCGCGGCGATCGCCCGGGCCCGGCCCGCGTCGTACTTCACGCCCTGACGCTGGCGCACCAGCTTGCGATGCGCCTTCGCGCTCGGGGAGGACCCGTGGTCCGGCCAGACGTCCTCGGCCAACTCCAGGCAGCGCCGGACGTGGTCGATCACCACCTCGGGAATCTCGTCCGGGGACGGGAAACGCGCCATCTTCTGAAAGCACTTCAACGCCAGCACCAGCGCGAAGCACGACTCCGGGCTGCCGGTCCGCCTTTCGGCCCAGGCCACCTCCTCGGGCGACGGCGTGAAGAACACGTGCAGCACCCGCGCCGACGTCAGCCGCTTGAACTGCGGATAGGCGGTCCGCTCGATCCACGTCATCCCAGGGCCGTCCCTCGCCTCGATCCCGGCATCCAAGACGCCGAAACCGTAGCGGTGATCAACCCTGCCGAACGACCGTGTTCATCAAACCGCAACCAAACCCAAGCAGAGGGTCACATCATCCGACAAACGAACCCTCTGAGCAGCGCCTCAACACTCCACTATCCCTTTCTCTCGTACTTGGTCTGCCCCCCATGAACGCTTCATGGATGTCGTCGCGAACCTCCCAGCGGACGCGCAGACGGCGAAACCAGCGCAGGAGCGCGATCGTCCGCTCGATTACCCAGCGGTGGATGCCCAGGCCGGAGCCGTGGGGGGTACCGCGTCGGGCGATGATGGGCTTGATACCGGTGTGCCAGGCCAGGCGGCGGTACTTGTCGTGGTCATAGCCTCGGTCGGCGTACAGGCAGTCCGGCCGCTTACGTGGTCTGCCGACGCGGCCGCGTACCGGTGGGACGGCCTTGATCAGGGGCATGAGCTGGGTGCCGTCGTTGCGGTGGCCGCCGGTCAGGGACACGGCGAGGGGAATGCCTCCTGCCTCGGCGATGACGTGGCGTTTCGAGCCCGGTTTGGCGCGGTCAACCGGGCTCGGGCCGGTTTTGGGCCGCCCTTGAGCGCCCGGACGTGCGAGCTTTCGATCACCGCCTTGGACCAGTCGAGCTGGCCGGCGGCGGGCAACTCGGCGAGCAGGAGTTGGTGCAGCCGGTCCCACACCCCCGCTTGGTGCCAGTCGCGCAGCCGCCGCCAGCAGGTCATCCCCGAGCCGAATCCCAGTTCCTGCGGCAGGAACTCCCACGGAATCGCGGTGTAGAGCACGAACAAGATCCCCTGCAACGCCAATCGATCATCCAGCCGCTTACGCCCCGGATGACGCCGGCGCCGCTCCACCTTCGGCAGCAGCGGCTCGATCCGCTCCCACAAGCTGTCCTGCACGATCCACGGCACACGCTCGCACATAGACCATGGACAGTGAATCTCTGCGGCTGGCGGAGCCGGCACTGAAGGGGTTGGCCCGCCAGCCGCGCCCGCCGGCTCAGGCGGCGGGAACGCTGGCGACGAGCCCGCCGTCCACGACCAGATCCTGCCCGGTGATGTAGGCAGCCTCGTCAGAGGCCAGGAACGCCACCGCCGCCGCGACGTTGTCAGCGTGACCGAGGGCGCCGAGCGGTACCTCGGCCGAGTTGCGTGCCTCGCTCTCCGGGTCGGGGTTGGCGTCGCGGTACATCTCGGTGTCGATGTAACCCGGGCTGACCGAGTTGACCCTGATGCCGCGCGGCGCGAGGTCGGCACCCAGCGTCCGGGCGAGATTATGGACGGCTGCTTTGCTGGCGGAGTACACGGAGGCGACGGACAGCCCGCGATACAGCGTCCAGGACGCGTTGATGACGATCGCGCTGCCATCCCGCATCAGCGGCAGCGCCTTTTGGATGGTGAAGAAGACGCCCTTGAAGTTGACGCCGACGGTGTGGTCGAACTCCGCCTCGGTGATCTCGGCGCTCGGCTTGAACACGCCCACGCCGGCGTTCGCGAAGACCGCGTCCAGGCCACCGCGCCAGGTTTCGATCCGCCGCATCAGAAGGTCGAGGTCCGCCGGGGAGGCGACGTCGGCTCGAACCGCGAGCACCCGGCCCGAGCCGGACTCTGGCTGGGCGCCCGTCAAGCGGGCGGCCGCAGTGTCGAGACGGACCTGGTCGCGTCCGGTGATGACGACGTATGCGCCTTCGCCCAGTAGCCTCTGCGCCGTGGCGAAGCCTATGCCACTGGCACCGCCGGTGATCAAAACGGTCTTGCTCAGGAATCGGTTCATGCGGCAATCCTCAAGCGGATCGTCCGTTTCCAGCAGTTCCGGCCGAACCTAGGTCTGGCACCACCACCTTCAGGCGCTCGCCATCAGCTCGGACAGCCACTCCCCGGTGGCAGTGTTCGGCTGCGGCGTGTGCAGCATCAGCCGGTGTCCTGGCCGGTCGGGCAACGACAGTGACCTGTACTCGAAGATCAGCTCACCGGTCTCCAGTGTGTGGACGACCTTGACGCCCTCGGTCGCGTTGCCGACCGGATGCTCGGCCCAGATCTCGGCGAAGGAAGGACTCGCGGCGCACATGTCGGCGGCCAGCCTGCCGAATTCCAGGTCGTCCGGGTAGCGGGCCGCGTCGGCGCGGAACTGGCCGACGATCGCCCGGGCCGCGTCCTCCCAGTGGGTCAGCGAGGAGCGGAAGCGGGCGTTGGTGAAGAAGCTCACCAGGCAGTTGTGGTCGTGGTCCGAGTAGCCGAACACCAGGTGCGCGGCGCGGTTGACCGCGACCAGGTTCCAGTGCCGGTCGAGGATGTAGGCCGGGGACGGGAGCCAGCCGTCGATCAGCCGCTGCAACTCCGCGGAGACCGGCCGGTCCGACGGCTCGGCCTGGGGCGGGTTGAGCCCGGCGAGCAGGTACAGATGTTCGCGCTCCACCGTGTCGAAACGGAGCACCCGCGCGACAGCGTCCAAGACCCCGGCCGAGACGTGGATCTCCCGCCCCTGCTCCAGCCAGGTGTACCAGGACACCCCTACCCCCGCGAGCACCGCTACCTCCTCGCGCCGCAGCCCCTTGGCACGACGGCCGGAGCCGGCGGGCATACCGACGTCGTGCGGAGTCAGCCTGGCCCTGCGCGACCTCAGGAACTCGCGGATCTCGGCACTGCGCCGTTGACGGGCCTCTACCGGAAGTCGGGAAATATCCACTCGCCCATCGTAGGAGCTTCCGAACGGCCGCTTCGTACTACTGACACTCTGATGGCGGAGTCACCCGCGGGCTCTCTGCGGCGGCGACCGGCGATATGCAGACATCACGATGTGTCCTAGTAGCACGCGCGACTCGACAACCGTCGACGAAAGGTGATCTGGATCGGGAGCCCCGCAGGAGGATGCGTTGATGAAACACAACACGCGGGGGATGGCTTTGCTGTACAACCTCTCAGTGAGCTCTTTTCATCCTGACGGCGCTGGTCGCGGTGGGGTTGCGCAGAGCGGTGGCGGATGAGAGGAGGCTCCCGTTAAGACAGCAGTCGACAGGCGCTGCTGGTCTTGGCTCACCTGCGTAACGGCGACACTTACGCACGCTTGGCCGTGGGCTTCTCTATCGGCACCACCACGGCCTGGCGCTACGTCCGCGAAAGCGTCGACCTCCTGGCTGCACTGGCCGACGACGTGCACGCCGCTGTGGCGCGAGCTCTTGTTCTCCTCTTCCAGCACGTCGTCGGACGATAGCGGGCCGCTCGCCGGCCGCTTGGCCGGGGCCGTCTTCTTCGGCCCGGCGGTGCCGTTCGCGCGGGCCTCCTTCACCCACAGGCGCAGCGTCTCACGGTTGATGCCCAGGTCCCGGGCCACCGATGCGTACGTCCGCGCCGGGTCAGACAGGTACAACGCGACGGCGTCCGCCTTGAACTCCGGCGGATACGACTTCATCGCCACGCGGAACTCCTTGTCTCCGGATGTCCATCATCCGGCACTCAAGGTGTCCACACCTCGGGGGAGGCCCCTCCGTGCCGGGGCTTGCGGGGCGCCGATCGCAACCTGTAGGTTGCCATTAATTGGCAACCTACAGGTTGCGAAGGAGGGTGACCATGGGTTCGGACGTGATCGAACGTGTGGTGGTGCTGCGGCACCCCATCGAGCGGGTGTGGACCGCGCTGACCACCGCGGAAGGGCTCTCGCGGTGGTTCGGCTCGGTGGCGGAGATAGATCTGCAGCCCGGTGGGCGCGCGTACTTCCGTTGGGACGACCTCGACGAGGAATCCGTCGCCACCATCGCGGTGGTCGACCCACCACACCGTTTCGCGTTCAGATGGGCAATCGCGGGCCTGCCGGAGGATGACTCACCCCAGACGCTTGTGGACTTCACCCTGGAACCGGTGCCGGACGGCACTCGGCTGCGCCTGGTGGAGAGTGGGTTCGCCCAAGCCGCTGACGACGTGGCCCAGTCTGCCCACAAGGCCAACAGCCAGGGGTGGGACACGCAGCTCGTCGACCTGGAGACCTACCTCGATGCGACTGCCTGATGCGGAAGAGCAGGCCGTTGCGGTGTTCGCGGCGCTCACTGATCCAATGCGGCGAGCGCTGCTGGAGGAGCTCGCCCGCGCGGGGCCCGCAACCCTCACCGATCTGGCGCGACGGTTGCCGATCAGCCGCCAGGCGATCGCCAAGCACCTGGGCCAGCTCGCCGAAGCGGGCCTGATCAGCTCCAGCGAACCAGTCGGCCGCCGCCATCCCTATCGGTTGGAACCAGCCGCCATTCGCACAACCCAGGTATGGCTGGCCAGGCTCGCCAACAGGTGGGATGACCGCCTGGCCGCGCTGGCAGATGCACTGGACGCCACTGACACGACCCAAGGAGCCACGCAACAATGAGCAAGCCTGAATTCACGGCCGGGCTGAACATCGCCATGAAGATCCCCAAGGCACAGTACGAGGCCACCGTGACCTTCTATCGCGACACTCTGGGCTTCGACGTCAAAGAAGGTGACGTCTCCTACGCTCCGACCGTCTCGAGAACTCATTCGGTGCGGTTCGGGCCCAATACGCTGTGGCTCGACTGTGTCGACAACTACAGCCAGCCCGACGTGTGGCTGCAGCTCCACACCGATGACCTGGACGCAGCAACGAGCAAACTGGCCGACATCGGTATCCACCCGTGTGACGAGGTCGAGCCCTTGGAGAACCTCGATTCCAGAACCCACTGGATCAAGAACCCAGCCGGTGTCATACATCTGCTCGCGGAGTCTGACTGATCCTGGCCAGGTGAGCAGTGGCCAGCTGCACAAGTGGGTGCAGATGGATGGGCTCGCCACGCAGTACCACGACGGCGGCAGCGACGGGAGCGGAACGCTGGGAGAATTCGAGCAGGAGGAACTGGCCCGGCTGCGGCGGGAGAAGGCCACACTGGTCAAGCAGCACGCCGACGAGAAAGCCGCCTGGGAGAAGGAACGCGCCGAGCTGGAAGACGAGCGTGAGGTGCTCAGCGCTCGGTGGTCTTGGGGCAAAGAGGCGATGGGCCGATAAGCGTGGCGGCCTTCACCAGCTCCCAGAAGGCCGAGCACAACGTCGACCATGTCACCTCCTGCCGGGCCTTGGGCGTCTCGCAGTCCTGGTATTACAGGTGGAAGAACCGCATCGGCGACCCCTCTGCCTGTTAGAGTCATCCGGCGGCACTTACGGCTCGCCGCGCATCACCCGTGCAAGAATGCCCGAGCTCGGCTTGGCCGGCCGCAGGCGGCGCAAACCTCGGGTGCTGACCCGGCAGGGCAAGCGGCCCGCCGCCCCGGATCTGGTGCGGCGGAAGTTTCCGCGCCCACTGCGGACGTGCTGTGGTGCGGCGATGTGACGCAGATCGACACCGGCGAGGGCAAGCTGTATCTGGCCAGGGTCGAGGACCTGTTCTCATGCCGGCTGCTCGGCCACGCCATGTTCGAGCATCACGATGCCGCGCTGGCCGTCGCCTCGTTGCAGATGGCCGTCGCCACTTGCGGCGGCGACGTGGACGGGGTGATCTTCCACTCGGATGACGGCTTGGCGCCCATCACATTCGAACGTCACGTGATCGAGAAGAGACACGCCTCATCAGCCCTGCTGAGGACCACTGTGGCATAAACCATCTCCACGCTTTAGGGATTGACACGGGTGCGTGTCAGCCCAGTGCTTTGCGTAGCAGCGCCGTCAACTGGTCCTGTTCGTCGGGTGAGAGTCGTCCGACCGCTGTGCGGGCGAAGGTGAAGGCTGTCGCAAATCGGTGGTTGACGTCGTCTCCTCGGGGGGTTCGGGCGACGAGTCGTGCGCGGCGGTCCCGGGGGTCCGGTTCGCGGGTCACGAGGCCGAGCGCTTCGAGGCGCGCGACGATCTGAGTGATGTTGGAGGCATCGCAGCCGAGTTCCTCGGCCAAGGCGCCCATGCCGCGTCGCTCGTCGAGTCGCCCGAGCACACATGCCTGCGCCGCACTGAGCGACAGCTCGGCGGCGGCCGCCTGGTAGGCGCGGTCGTAGACGTCGACCAGGTCGAACAAGACGGCTTCGGCCTCGGACGAGGTGGCTACGGGTCCGTTCGGCAGCGCCATGGCCATCAGCCTAGAGGATTTACTTGATCTGATCAAATAGTTGTGGTCCAATAATGCTTGATTCACCCAAATAAACAAGGAGGGCCGATGGGCACCAGAGTCGAGAGCACAGCCGGCGGCGCGAGCGTGGCGCCGCAGATGAACGCGGTCGTCCTTGACCGCTTCGGGGGAGTGGACGAGCTCTCGCCGCGCCGGATACGGCTCCCGGAGGTCGGCGATGACGATGTCCTCATCCGGGTGGAGTTCGCAGGGGCCGCCTCCTGGGACGCGGTCGAGCGGGAGGGGGGCTTCGACGGCGCTTTCGGTGCCTCGGCCTTCCCCTATGTCCTCGGCTGGGACGCGGCCGGCACGGTGGCCGCGGTCGGACGCAACGTCAACCGGTTCAACGTGGGCGACCGTGTCTACGCCGCGACGATACCCCTGCCCCGGGGCGGCTTCTACGCCGAGTACGCCGTCGTTGAGGCGGAGTTCGTGGCGCACGTTCCCGACCGGATGCCGACCGAACAGGCCGGCGCGATGCCTTGGGACGCCCTGGCTGCACTGAGCGGCCTCGATCTCCTCGGCCTGCGGCCGGAGGAGACGCTCATGGTCTTCGGGGCCAGCGGGGGTGTCGGGCACCTGGCCGTACAGCTGGCGCGGCACAGCGGCATCCGGGTGCTGGCCGTGGCCTCTGGTGACGACGGTGTCGCCCTGGCCCGGCGACTGGGCGCCGACGTCGTCGTCGACGGTCGCAGAGTCGATGTGCCGGCCGCGGCGTTCGAGTTCGCACCAGGCGGGCTCGATGGGGCTCTGGTCACCACGGGAGGACAGACCGCCGAACGGTCTCTTCGCGCGATCAAGAACTCGGGACGGATCGCCTGGCCGAACGGTCTGTCCGTGCCCACGACGTCGCTCAGCGCGAGGGTGTCCCACTACGACGGGGATCGAAGCCGCACCGGCACCGATCGGCTGAACGCGATCATCGAAGCGAGCTCCTTCGAGGTCCACATCGCCCGAACCTTCCCGATGGAGCGAGTCAAGGACGCGCATCGCGCCCTGAACGATCACTATGTCGGGAAGCTGGTCCTCAAGGTCGGATAGGACGCGACAAGCGGCCCGAGGCTCAGGCGTTTCAGTTCGGGGCGCTGGTGCGGTGACCACATACTTTCACCGGGTTCCTCACCCCTCAGCTTCTCCTCACCAGGTGGTGAAGTGGGGCTGAAGAGGTGGGTGTGCGTCGTCTTGCTGACGAGCGCCCTCTAGGAACGGAACTGACCTAAATACCAGTTACCGTTCACTTGTGACGATCTTGGTAACCGGCGCGACCGGGAACATCGGCCGCCATGTGGTGGACAAGCTGCTCGTATCAGGCAGGCAGGTACGGGCGTTGACGAGGAGCCCGGACAAGGCTCGCTTGTCGGCGAGGGTTGAGGTCGTGCAGGGCGATCTAACCGTGCCGCAGAGTTGGCCGGCCGCATTGGCCTCGATCGAGAGCGTGTATCTGTTCCCCGTCCTTGACGGGATCCACCAGTTCCTTGACGTGGCCAGGCGGGCGGGCGTGCGGCGGGTTGTGCTGCTGTCTGGAGCATCGGCCGCTGGTGAGACCGAACGCGACCGCCAGAGCTGGACCTATCCGCAGTATCGGGCCGTCGAGACCGCGGTGGAGGGCGCTGGCCTGGACGAATGGACGTTCGTGCGTCCAGGGCCGTTCGCGGCGAACTTGTTGTGGTGGGCGCCTTCCATCCGAGCTGAGGGTGTGGTGCGGGCACCGTATGGCGACGCGGTGTATCCGCTGATCCACGAAGCCGACATCGCGGCCGTCGCGGCCTTGGCATTGACCGAGAACGGGCATTCAGGGGCGAAGTACACCCTGACAGGGCCGGAGCTGACCTCGCAGGTGGAGCAGGTGACGACGATCGGCAAGGCGATCGGGCGTGACATCCGATTCGAGGAGTTGACCGAGGAGCAGTGGCGCGGTTCGGTCGGCGGGTTCCTGCCGCCGGGCGTTGTCACCGACTTGCTGCGCTACTGGTCGGAGACGGCCGAGGATCCGAGCACCGCGCTGCCAGTGGTGCCGACGGTCGAGCGGCTCACTGGCAGTCCGGCCCGTACCCTGCTCCAGTGGGCCGCCGACCATGCCCATGACTTCGCCTGATGTAGTAACCGCGAACGATTGCCAGGTTGGCTGATCATGCTGCTCGGATGGCTGGTCGTCTCCGGCGACGCTGTTTCGCGCTGCGGATGTGGGCGCGTTCGCGGCGTTGCGCGGCCAGGACGTCGGGGTGACGGGCGTTGGCTTTGCGCCAGCGTAGGTAGGCATGGAGTTTGCGGGTCTGAGCGGTGTGGTTGGGATGGTCGGAGTTGCTCATCACGAAGGCTCGCAGCGGCCCGAACTGCGCTTCGAGCGGGTTGGCCGACAGGTTGTCCAGGATGGTGTAGATCGGTGCGCCGTCCGGACGAGCACGGCGGATGCTCTTGAGCACGGGCAGAGTGTTGGCGCCGCTCTTGCGTTCGCGGTTGACACCCCACAGCAGGTCATCATCCAGGCTGAGCGCACGCTGTGGGTGTGGGTGTAGGTGGCCGGTTGTCGCTCGGATTTGCCCACGGGCGCCCAGCCGGAACCGGGTTGGGGCCGGATGGACAGCGGCCCGAACTGGTCGAAGGTGAAACACCGCTGCGGGAAGCGGGTGCTGACCTCTTCGACGCGGTTCAACTTGGCTTCCCGGTGAGGTTGGTGGAGGACTCCTTCCACGTCCGGGTGCGCCTGGAAGGAGATCTTGTGCTCGCGCAGGTATTGCCGCAGCCGTTCACGGCCGACCAGCACGGTCCGCACCGGGTTGTCGGCCAGGTAGTTGGCGAGCTTGCGGATGCTACACCGGGGTGAAGGGACGCCCCAGCTTCTCCGGGCGCGTCCTGGCTGTCGCGACGATGAAGTCCTCATCGCCGGAGGTGATGCGGCGGAGACGGCCTCCCGCTCAGTCAGGGTCCGGCGCGGACAGCCCTTGCTCGTTGAAGGCGTCGATGACATCAGGCACGGTGTCCTCATCGGCCGCGACCAGGTGTGCGAGCGCTGGGACCGGCGTGCCGCTGGCCGACGCGCATAATGATCAACGCGCGCCAGGCCCGGGCGTGCCAGCGTGTCGTCATTGCAGGGGGCAAAGGTCTGGAAGATGGAAGAGGGGTGGGGTGCGATCGCCCCGCCCGAATTGTCCCCAGGCCACGATGACTGGGTGCACTTCAGCGACATTCTTGGCCCGGGATACCGGACGCTGGCGATCGGCGGTCGTGTGGAGTTCGAGATCGTCCAGCGCAGGCGGGATGGCTTCGACTTCGTCGCGACCGATATCCGCGAGCTGTGATCTTCTTCTACACCTTGGCAGCCGCGTTCGGACGTTGGCACGCGATGGCGCATTGTCTCGGCAGCGCCACCCCTAGGCCGGCCATGTGGCGCCATCGCGTGTCGGTACGGGTGCCTGGCTTGCGACGGAGGAGGGTCCGTGGGCCGGGGAAGCGTCTCCGAGCCACGAATCTCCATCAGGCTGCCGTGCCCGCCTTCGTGTCGAGTCGCAGCAGCGGCAGACGCAGCACGAGCTGTGCGCCTCCCATGTCGGATTCCTGGACGACCAGCGTGCCGTCGTGAGCCTGGGCGATGGCCTGGGCGATGGCCAGGCCGAGACCGGTGCCGCCGTGGTCGCGGCTGCGCGCGCTGTCGGTCCTGGCGAAGTGATCGAAGACTCGTTCACGCTCCTGCAGCGGAATGCCCGGACCGTCATCGTCGACCATGACCATGACCTCGTCCTTCTCGCCTCTTACGGTCACCCGCACCGCCGATCTGCCATGCCGTTCGGCGTTGTTCAGCAGATTGCCGAGCAGACGGGCGAGAGAGCCGGTGATGCCGGCCACGACCAAGCCTTCTTCCAGGTCCAGATGGATGGGCAGGCCGAAGACACGCTTGCCGACCTCCCCCTCGACGAAGTCGGCCACCTCGATGGGGTGGGGCGGGTCCTCGGGGCCGGTGTCCAGCTGCGCAAGCGTCAGCAGGTCGCCGATGATGTCCTGGAGCCGGTCCACCTCCCTCAGGGCCTTTTGGATGAGCTTGCTCAGGTCGGTCTGGCCGGGATTCATGCGCGCCTCCTCCAGCTGCAGCCGGAGACCGGCCAGAGGGGTGCCGAGTTCATGCGAGGCATCAGTGACGAACTGTCGCCGCTGAGCGTGCATGTGCTCGACGAGGTGCTCCGTTCGCGCGACGAGGGTGACGATTTCGCCGCAGTCGCAAGGTGTGGTCATCGAATCCTCCACTGAGTACTGATCTTCAGAATGCCGGGCGTGGAGTGGCTTCCGCGACCGTACAAATACGTGTTCGCCCGGGTGCCACCTACGTAGAGGCGCTGAATACGGGAGAATCTCGCGGATCGGGTGCGAGAGCGACGCACGTACATGCAGAAGCCGCCGCGAAGGCGGCGGCTTTGGTGGTGGCAGCGGGTCCTTGAGAGCGGTCGGACACGTGGCGGGACCGAGAGGCGGGCAGTCGAACACGTTCTCAAGCGGAGACGGGATCCCCCTTAGGCAGCAGTGCCTGCCGCGGAGGAACTCGACGCGAGCTCGAACCAGACGACGTTGCCCGTCTCCGTACGGTCCACGCCCCACTCCTGGGACAGCGATTCCAGCAGGAACAACCCGCGTCCGCTTTCATCCTCGGTGCTGGGGAGCTTGGCCGCCGGCAGCTGTGCCGACGCCCCCTGCTGCTCAACTTCCACCCGCAGCACATCGTGAGTGCCGCTCAGGCGGACCTGGATCGGGTCGCTGGTGTGCGGAATCGCGTTGGCGACCACCTCGGTGACCAGCAACTCGGCCGTGTCACCTTCTTCGGCGAAGCCCCACCGCCGTACCTGCGCACCCACGCTGTGCCGGGCCGCCGGCACGGAGGCGTCGGCGGGTTCGAACACCCACGTCCGCTGGTGCTCGGTTCGCCCGGTGGGCCAGCCAAGTGCGGCGGTGGCATCTGTGCGCACGCAGATGATACGCACGTGGTGAGCCGATGCGGCGGAGACGGTGGGACGCCGCCGTCGTCTCCTGACTTGGTTTGTTGCCTTGCAGCCGAACATGTTCATCTCACCCTCCCAGGTAGATCATGATGAGCGGGCACGGACTGTCCGTCCGGCAGGAGCTCACCGGTGTCGTCGAAGACCACCACTCCGTTGCAGAGCAGACCCCAGCCCTGTTCCGGGTGGAAGGCCACCAGCTGAGCCGCGTCTCGCCTGCAGCTGGCCGCTGACGGGCATCGAGGTAGATGCTGACACATCGCTCACACCTGCTTTCTCTGACCTGTGGTCCCTCACGTCTCCATCGTCTGGCGCGGGCCACAACGAGATAACCGGGAAAATGCGTGTTCGGGTACGTAGGGGCTAGGTAGTGGGTAGTGAACCCGTTCAGCAGCGATGTGCGAGGCCTGCTCTCTGGTTGGACCGTTCGCCCGCTGCCAGGGGCCATCTGGCCGGGATGACGAGCCCATTCCGGTGGCGCGACCATTCCTTGGCGAAGGCAATGCCAGACCTCGACCCGTGAGGCCGTTACATTCGTGCAGGTCAAGGGCCCATACTCGCCATCATGGGTCGATCGGCAACCGAGCATCCTAAAGCTAATCTCCCGGCCAGCTCAGGCGAGATCATCGGTCGCAAGAGTGAGATCGCCACGGTCAGGCAGCTGCTGTCCACCACCCGGTTGCTGACGTTGACAGGCGCGGGCGGAGTGGGCAAGACACGCCTGGCGACCTATGTCGCCGCCCACGTGCAACGCGCCTTTCCCGACGGCGTGTGGCTGGTCGAGCTGGCCAGTGTGCAGGATGAACATCTGCTCGGCGTGGCCGTGGCGGAGGCGTTGGGGATGCTGGACGAGGTACCCCAGCCATCGACGCAATGCATGATCGAATATCTCCGGAACAAGCACATGCTGCTGGTCCTGGACAACTGCGAACATTTGGTGGAGGCGTGCGCCGCGCTGGCTGACACCCTGCTCACCGTGGCCCCTCAAGTGCAGGTGCTGGCGACCAGCCGTGAGTCGCTGGGCGTTCCGGGCGAGACGTTGTTCATCGTGCCGCCACTGTCCTTTCCCGCAGCCCACGACAGGGTCGCCGAAAGCGACCTCCTCCGCTACGACGCGCTGACGCTGCTGGTGGAGCGCGCCAAGAACATCGCGCCGGAGTTCGACATCGCCTCGCGGTACGTCGCGGCGGCGCAGTTGTGCCGTCTCCTCGACGGGATTCCGCTGGCGATCGAGCTGGCGGCGGTGTGGCTGCGGGTCCTGTCGCTGGATCAGATCATCAACAGGCTCGGCGACCGCCTGCACTTTCTGACCCAGGGATACCGCACCGCCCTGCCGCGCCATCAGACGCTGCGCGCGGCGGTCGAATGGAGCTTCGACCTGTGCTCCTCCCAGGAGCAGATCCTGTGGGAACGTCTCTCGGTGTTCTTCGGTGGCTTTGATCTGTCCGCGGCTGAAGAAGTCTGCTCGACGGAGCCGCTCGCCCGCAAGGACATCCTGCCGCTGCTGGCCGAGCTGACCGAGAAATCGATCGTGATCAGCGAAACTCGCGGTGCTCGTTCCCGCTACTGGATTCTGGAGACCCTGCGGCAATACGGCAACGAACGGCTGGTCAAGAGCGAGCCGAAATCGGCGATTCGCCGCCGCCATGCTGAGCACTACCAGAGCCTGGCCGAACAGAACAGGGACTGCTGGTTCGGTCCGGACCAGGTCAATTGCCTGGCCACGATCGCGCCCGAGATGTCGAACATGCGGGCCGCACTGGACTACAGCCTCGGGGAAGAACCCCGCATCGAAGAAGCCATACGGATGTTCACGTCGCTGTACGGATACTGGATCTTCTTCGGGGGGCCGGCCGAGGCCCGCCACTGGTTCGACCGGCTGCTCAAGTACGAACAGATGTCCTCGCGCAGTCGATTCGACGTGCTCGCCGTAGGCGCGCTCTTCGCACTCATGCTGGGCAGGCTCGACATCGCGCAGCCCTTGATCGAGGAGTGCCAGTCCTTGGCCGGCTACAGCGGCTACGACGAAGCCAAGGCGATGGGGCGGTTCTTGTCAGGACGGCTGGCCTTGTTGAAGGGGGATTATCAGGACGCGGTCAGCCTGCTCGAGCCGGCCCAGGAGTGGTATGAGCACAACCTGGGCGAAATTCCCCGAACCCGCGTTCTGCGTGATGCGTTCCTGCCGGCGTTCTACCTGGCCCTGGCTTCGATCTTCGCGGAGGATCCCGGCGCGAGACACTGGACGGCCCGCTGCCGCGAGATCGCCGAGCGGGCCGGCGCGCCCGGTGAGATCTCCATGGGGATGTGGGCGGCGGGCGTCGAACGCTGGCGCGCGGGCGATCTGGAGCAAGCCGCCTCGATGTTCCTGTCCAGCCTGCGCCTGGAGCGGTCGACCGGCTACCGCTACAGCTCGGCGTGGACCGTGGAGTCTCTCGCCTGGATCGCCGCCGCCCAGGGGCGTAACGTGCATGCCGCGCGCCTGATCGGCGCCGCCGGCGTGATGCGGCGCCTGCTGGAGGTGTCGCTGGAGGGCTTTCGCGCTTATGACGACGCCCACCGCGCCTGCGAGGCGTCGCTGCGGGCCCGCCTCAGCGAGGAGGAATACCAGAAGGCCGTCGACAAGGGCGCGAGCCTCGACTTCGATGAGGCCATCGGCTACGCACTGCAAGAGCCGGCCGAGCCGCAGCCCGGCTCCGCACCCGCTGCCGCGCCACCGCAGTCGGTGCTGACCTCACGGGAGCTCGAGGTGGCCCAGCTCATCGCCGAAGGCGTGCGCAACAAGGAGATCGCCGCCCGGCTGGTCATCTCTCAGCGGACGGCCGAGGGCCATGTCGAGCACATTCTGGAGAAGCTCGGGTTCACCTCACGCACACAGATAGCCGCCTGGTACGTCAACCACGTCGCCCCGTCTCAGAACGGGCAACAATAGCAAGCCCGCCATTCGCGTCGACGGGTCCGGCCAAGACCGTCAGCGCGATCCGTGCCGGGGTGTGCCCTGCCAAGGTCTTATGAACAGGTCGGTAAGGCTGGCCGCGTGTGGATCAAGCGTCCTGCGTGCCTGAGCGATACGCTGAGAAGGTGGCACGAACGGCACCGCCGCAGGAGAAGGGGAACCTCCCGGCCGATGTCGC
Organism: Nonomuraea aurantiaca; assembly: GCF_020215705.1. Taxonomy (GTDB): domain Bacteria; phylum Actinomycetota; class Actinomycetes; order Streptosporangiales; family Streptosporangiaceae; genus Nonomuraea; species Nonomuraea aurantiaca. The sequence goes on from NZ_JAIWNB010000054.1 coordinate 17,626, forward strand.
GGCGATCATCGGCCGCGAGAGCGAGGTGTCGGAGGCCAAGCGTCGCCTGCGCGGCACCAGGTTGCTCACGCTCACCGGTGTTGGCGGGGTCGGCAAGACGCGGCTAGCGTTGGAGATCGGCCGCGAGGTGGAACGTTCCTTTCCCCACGGGGTGTGGCTGGCCGACCTGACCTCGTTGCGCGACGGCGACCTGCTCGCCCGCACCGTCGCAACCGCCCTGGGGCTGCGGGACCGCTCGGCGCGCCCTCCGGAGGAGACGCTGGCCGAATTCCTCCGCGACAAGCATGTGCTGCTCGTCCTCGACAACTGCGAACATTTGATCCACGCGTGCACGACACTGGCGGCGATGCTCCTCGACCGAGCGCCCCACCTGCGGATTCTGGCGACGAGCCGGCAGAGTCTCGGCGTCGATCACGAGGTGATCATGATGGTGCCACCGCTCCAGGTGCCAGGGGAGGCCGAGAGCGCAGGGAGCGGCGATGTGAGCCGCTACGACGCGGTCAGGCTCTTCGCCCAGCAGGCGCGGATGTCCGACTCCGCGTTCACGATCGACGAGCACAACCAGAACGCGGTCGCGAGGCTGTGCAGCCGTCTTGAAGGGATCCCCCTGGCTCTCGAACTCGCCGCAGTCTGGATTCGCGTCCTGGGGCCGCAGGAGATCTTCGAGCGGCTGAACGATCGCTACCGCTTCCTGACTCGGGGCCCTCGCGCCATGGAACCGACGCACCGCACTCTCCTTGCCACCATGGACTGGAGCTTCAGCCTGTGCGACGCGCGAGAGCAACTTCTGTGGGCGCGACTGTCGGTGTTTCCCGCTCCTTTCGACACCGACGCCGTCCTGGCCGTCGCCCAGGGCGGGCAGATGACAGGCGAGGAGGTCAAGGACGCCCTGGCGGGCCTGGTCGACAAATCCGTCCTGGCACGTAACACCTACAACGGGCGGTCCCGTTACTCCATGCTGGAGACCATCCGGGAGTACGGGGCGGCCAAGCTCGCGGCGAGCGGGGAGCAAGAGCAGGTCCAGCGCCTGCACCGGGACCATTACCGGCAGGTCAGCGATGCTGCTGCCGCAGGCTGGTTCAGCACCGAGCAGGTCACCTGGATCCAGAGGATCGGGCAGGAGTGGCCCCACATCCGGGCAGCGCTGGACTTCTGCCTCACAAGCGACAGTGAGGTGGCGACATGCCTGTCGATGGCGTCGGAGTTGTTCGAATACTGGATCTCCTACGGTGCCCACTCCGAGTTGCGCCGCTGGCTCGATCGCGCCCTATGGAAGGGCGTGGTGTCGGATGCGGAGACGGCCTTCGCTCTGGCGGTGAGCGCCAAGGCGGCGCTGCTGCAGGGCGACGAAGCGGCCTCGCGCCGTCTGAGGGACGCGTGCATGGAGCGTGCCCGGGCCAGCGGCGACGAACGGTTGCGCGGCTTCGTGGAGAGCCTCGCAGGGCTGGCCTCGTTCCTTCAGGGGGACCTGTCGCAGGCGGTGGCCCGACTCCGCGGCGCTCTTGACCGGTACGCCAGAGTGCGTCCGGACCAGATCGACCATCTCGAACGCAACAACATCTTCCTGACCTCCTTGTGGCTGTCGATGGCCGCAGCCTTCCACCGGGAGCCCGACTCGGTGGACCTTGCCCGCATCTGCCGGGAAATGGCCGAGGCCGAGGGAGCCCGCGCCAATCTGGCGTGGGGCCTGTACACGACGGGTCTGGACAGGCTGCTGGCAACGGAGGATGCCAAGGCGGCGACTGCCCTCTTCCTCGACAGCCTGCGTCTGCAGCAGGGAACGAATGACCGATGGTTCCCCGCTTGGGCGATCGAGGCCCTGGCGTGGGCGTGCGCCGCCGAGAAGCGCAGCCTGCCGCGGGCAGCCGCTCTAATGGGCATCGCTGCCGCCTTCCGCCGCACCATGGGTCTGACGATGTCTGGATTCGCCCCCATGGCTCAGGCTCATGACACGTGGGAGGCCCAGCTGCGGGACAAACTGGGCGAACAAGCCTTTCATGATGTTTTCGAACGGTACGCCGAGCTGGATGTCGATGAGGCGTACTCCTATGTCCTCGGCCACGAAGAGCCCGCGTCACTACGGCAGGAGATGCCCTCTGCCGCAGCCTCGGTCCTGACCCGAAGGGAGTTGCAGGTCGCCGGACTGGTCGCTGAAGGCTTGAGTAACAAGGAGATCGCCTCCAGGCTGACGGTGTCCCAGCGCACTGCCGAAGGGCATGTGAACCACATTCTCACCAAACTCGGCTTCAACTCGCGTGCGCAGATCGCCGCCTGGTACGAGGCGGAGGTGCAGAGGGCTCCCCGCCTCTCGTAGCTGAGTGCCTGTTCCAAGGCTGGTGATCTTCCCTCTAGCAAGAAGATTGCGGTAGGTCGGTTGCACGCCAGCATTCAACAGTTCGGCCTCTCGAGCCGTCTATCCCCTGACGGAACGAGGAAAGGCAGAGGTCATTGGAGGACGAGCGCTTCGAGGAATTCGTGGCGGAACGGGCCGACGCCCTGCTGCGCTACGGCTACCTGCTCAGCGGCAACCCGCACGACGCGGCCGACCTCACGCAGGAGGCGCTGGTCCGGCTACATCAGGCCTGGCCGCGGGTGCGACGGAAACAGGCTCCCGAAAGCTACACCAAGACGATCATGGCCCGGCTGCACATCAGCACGTGGCGGTTACGCAGGCGCGAGCGGCCGGACTGGGCGCTACCCGAGACGGCTCGGTTCGACACGCCGCCCTCCGACAGCGACGAGGGCCTGTGGCAAGCGCTCGCCACGCTGCCACGCAAGCAGCGGGCCGTGCTGGTGCTGCGCTACTACGAGGACCTGTCCGACACGGACATCGCCGACGTGCTCGGCATCTCCCGGGGGACCGTGCGCAGCCACGCCTCTCTCGGCCTGGCCAAGCTCCGCTCCATTCTGCCCAGCACCTCAGAGATCAACGGGAGCCCCGCATGACCGACCCATTGGAATCTCGTCTGCGCGCGAAGCTGGAGCACGCCGCCACGCGCGCACCGCAGGCCCCGCCGAGGTTCTCCACGGAGGTGGTGTCCCGGTCGCGGCGGCGCAGGATGCGCAGGAACGCGCTGGTGGCAGGCATCTGCGTCGTCGCGATCGCCGCGCCGATCACGGTGATCGCCACGCGCAGCACCGACGAACGCGGCGATGTCGCCACCGTCGCCACCGAACCCGCACTTGGGAACCCGGTCTGGGACACGACCCCCATCGGGAAGCGCCTGACGATCGACAACCCCTCAGAGAAGCGACCCATCTCGTTCTGGTACGCCACCACGAGAAGCGGCACCACCGTCTTCTGCCAGGAATACAAGTCCAGGTCCGGAGGCAGTTCGAAGTTCTGCAGCGACGAGCCGGTCGACGGCAAGGAGGCCACGGACCAGGGCTCCACCCAGTCATTCCCGCCCCCCGCCACGGGGAAGGTGCTGCACTACGGCACCGCACAGGCCAAGGTCGTCCGGGTCGCGGCCGTACTCAAGGAAGGCGAGCGGGTCACCGGCACCCTCCAGACACCGCAGGGCGCTCCTCAGGCCATCTGGACTGTGAGCGTTCCCGCGAACAAGACGGTGACGGCGCTCGAGTTCGCGGCCGGCGAGGGTGGGACGATCAAGCGAATCGAGCTGCGGCCACTGGTGGTGCCCGAGGCTAACGCGAAGTCGGTCGGCCGCACTGTGGAGATGCCCGGCAAGCTCGACGCGGGTCTCTATGAGACACCCGACAAGAGTCTGATCTGGAAACTGGATGGGCAGGCCGTGGGCGTGAACGGCCTCTCACCCGGCAGGGCGGTGACCGAGAGAGGCGGCCCCGACCGGGCGCTGATCGACATGGGTGGCAAGCCCATGAAGGTGGAGCTGCTAGAGCACAAGGAGCACTGGTTCGGCATCACCAGCACCAAGACCGCCCGCGTCGCGCTGGTCTTCAAGGACGGCACGTCGGTGAGCGCCGGCACCAGGCCCGACCCGTGGAAGATCGGCGGCTTTCGGATGTTCGCCGGGACGCAGCAGCGTACCAACGACCTGTACGCCGAAGGCTTCAAGATCGTCGGTTACGGCAAGGAGGGCATGGAGCTCTGGCATGAGGATCACGAACCCACACGCTAGGAGCGGGGGTTGACACTGAGTGGAGGTCTCGTGCGACGAATGATCGCTGCCTGTCCCTGGTGCTGCTGCTGACTTCCTGCGGCTGGTTCACCCAGAGGTCGCCCGGCGGGTCTCATGGTCTTTCGCCTGACGGGTTCGAGGATCGTGCCCGGGAGGTGGCGGAGCGCTGGCAGGGCTCGGCCGACGACCGCGCCTGGCGTGAAGGGTTCGTCGCGCTGGAGGTGCTGAATCCGCACGGATGGAACCACGTAAGCCGAATCCCGGCCTGGGTGAACAGAAGCTCGCACAACGGCGCCTGGCGCCTGGCCGCCAAACTGCCCACCGATTCTCCGGACCGCGCCGACGTGCGATGGCCGGACGGCGAGGTCTCGCAGGTGCCGCTCATCACGGCGGCGAGCGCGTACGAGAAGTTCAGCAAACCGGCCGATCTCATCGAAGAAGAGTGCCCGGCCAAGGGATGCCGGCCCCTCCGGGTAACCGGAGCCAAGTTGGGCAAGGTCCCTCTGGAGACCAGCCGCGGCACCATCCAGGTGCCCGCATGGCTGTTCACCGTCGAGGGAGTCGAGCAAAAGAAGGTCCACGTGGCGATCGACCCCTCAGCCGTCACCGCCCGTCCCGAGCGGGTGCAGGGGGATATCGAAGAGGTGATGGCGTTCGACCTCGTCGTCGGCAAGCCAGACGAGCTGCTTCTCCGCTATGGGTACGGCGCCTGCGACACCGTTCACGGGACCCGCGCCTACGAGACCGACCAGTTGGTGGTGGTGGACGTGGACGAGAAGGACTCCGGCTCTGGCAAGCCTTGCCCGTTGATACGCAAGACGGCCACGAACACCGTTACGCTCGCCCGACCGCTGGGCGACCGCCTCGTGCTCGACTCCGGTACGGGGCTGCCGGTGCTGCGGGGACTGAACAAGCGCTGAGGGCCCCAGCGACCGTACGCGGGGCTGCCTGGAGCTGGCCCGGCTTGGTGGATAGCTGATCTCTGGGGAACCCTGGTTCCCGGAAGAAGGAGTCTGCTGTGCCGAACATCTGTCCGCCAAAGTTTCGCCATCATCGGCGACCGTCAGTATGAGTCAGAAACCGACAAGTTAGTCCGGACGACCATGAGCCCCCGGTTCCGGACTGACTTGTCGAGTCGCAGGTCACGCCGGACTCCTCCGAAATCACGCACCGGACCTGACAAAGAGGAAACGGATAAGTCAGGCATCCGGACGGCGAGTTAGGTCCGCGAGACGAGCAAGCCGCCACCCTCATCCGGGGAGGGGGATGGGGAGCCAGTGGGGGAGGGCGGCGCCAGGACCCACGGCGGCACGACCACAAGAACGCCCCGTGCCCGTCGGTGGAAGGCCGACGGGCATGGGGCGTTCTCTGCTGCGCGATGGGCGGTGGCGCGGGGATCAGTCCCGGGAGGCCGCCAGATGAGGACGAAGCATCTAACGTTCATGTACCAATCTGATACAGTCAATCTACCCGTACCAGATTGGTACACGGAGAGCGGAGGGATGCCTTGAAGATCACGACGCGTTCAGGCAGCGGCGATGAGCAGAGTGTCATGGTCTCCTATTCACGCGAGGCGGACGACCCGTGCGGTGTGCTTGCCACGCTGATCGACACCGGCGGCCTCGGGCGGCTGCTGCACGAGCTCGGCAATCAGGAGACCATCGATCACCTGCCGGACTCGGCGACGGACATGACGGAGACTCTCCACGTGGTACGCGACGCCCTCGCCGCCTTGGAGGCCCGCCGGCGCTTGCTCATGACTGCGGCCCGCGCCCGCTTCCGCGGCGACTTTCCGGTACGGGACCTTGCCGAGCATGCGGGGCTTACCACCATGACCGCACAGCGGCGGCTCGAAGAGGACCGGGAACGGTGGCCCGGTCTGGCACCCGAGGCGGGCAACGAGGTGCGGGTGCTCCTGACCGTCGGCGACCGGGCGGAGCTGATCAGCGCCAAGCATTCACCCTCCGCGCCATTGCAGGTCCCCGCCGCACGGATCGCCGAGCAGGCGGGCTTACCGGCGAACGAGTTGCCCGGCCGCCGTTTCCGCGTTGATCGGCTGTCTGACACGGACGCCGACGGGTTCACCCTGCTGGACGACCCTCGTCGGTGATCGAGTCCTCCGCCCGGGGTGCTGCTGCCGGGCACTTCCGAGCGCCAGAACCGCTGGTCGCCCAGGTCGGCGAAGCGGGGCGCGAACCGGGAGCCCAGCATGGAGAAGATCCCGAATACCGTGTCCGAATCGGACGCCTGGTCGGTCGTGACGACCTCGGGCTGCGGCCCGGCGTCGATGTTGATCAGGGTGTCGAGGATGTACAGCGAGTCGCGCGGCGTGCCGGGCACGACCATCTGCCCGATCCCCATCACTTGATCATTAACGGCGTTCAAGAGCGTCAGGCCGCGCTTGTACCCGAAATACTTCGGCGAGGGGGCGGCGTTGATCGTCTGGACCGGGACGACGAACCGCAGCTCATCGACCGAGGCGAGCAGCCCGCCGCCCCACAGCGCCACGATCGGCACGCCGCGCTGGGCCTCGATCAGGATCGCGTTCGCCGCGGCGTGCGTCTCGGCCCGCACGTAGTTCTGGTCGACGTGCGAGAGCCGGCCGCGGGTCAGCGCCTCGTCCCCGTCCTTAATCACCGGGGTGAGGCCGACGTTGCAGGCCTCGCTGATCAGCAGCGCGACCAGGGACCGGGGCAGGTCGTGCATGCGGGTGGAGATGTCGGCCAGGTGCACGTAGGCGTCCAGGAACCCGGTCCAGGAGTGCACCTCCAGCAGCAGTTCGGGCAGATCGATGCGCGGCAGCATCACCTGGCAGGCCGCGCGCAGCCACTTCAGCGACGGGCTCTCACCCAGCGCGCCGAGCTTCTCCACCGACAATCGGGCGTGCCCATCGGCTGGCGTGACCACCCGGACCAGGGCGTCGTCGCCGGCTTCTTCGAGCCGGCCGGCCATCTGCCTCCATGCCGCGTCCAGCGCCAGCAGCTTGGCGTCCAGGTGGGCCTCGACCGGGTCGGTGAGCGACAGGGAGGCCAGCACGTCCTCGCTGATCGCCTCCCACGCCTTGCCGTCCAGCAGATGAGCGCGCGGGTCGGCCCACCGCAGCGACGGCGCGGCGAACACGTCCCGGACCTGGAGCGCCCGAAACAGTCCCTCCAGGACACAGACCACATACGCGTCGCGGTCCACCGCGCCCTTGGGCAGGTCGGGGTTGGCAAACACCGGCCGCTTCCAGGCGGCCGTCACCAGGGACGCGTCGATCTCCTTCGACGCGAGGGGCTTGCGAGAGACGTGCCGGCGCGTCAGCTCCGGCAGAGCACGCACTGCGGCCAGGACCTTGCGGCCGCCGACCGCCGCGCCCAGGGCCTTCGACTCGCCCAACAGCTTCAAAAACGGGCGGACGGTGGTGTACTTGTCGACCAGCGCGGAGCGCAGCGCCGCCTCGGCCGCGCCCTCATCGTCGGGGACGAGCTCATCGACCTGTTCCAGCGCGGCCAGGACCTGCTCCTTGCTCGCCCCGGCTTCTGCGGTGACGGCCGTCCACAGCGCCGCGGGGTCCAAGTCGGCGCCCGCCTCGGCGACCAGGTCGAGCTGCTCTACCAACACCCGGCCCGCTCGGGACAGGAGCCGGGATGCCTTCTCCAGCTTCGGCAGCATCGACAGCCGGTCGCCCGAGGACTTGCGGCGCGCCGGCGAGATCAGCCGCAAGGCCATCAGCAGCGCGAACAGATCGAGCGCGTCGTCGATCGCCTCGGCCTCCAACGACCGGGTCACCGCCAGCATCGTCGCTGTCTTCCTCGGCTCGTGCAGCCGCGCCAACAGTGGCGCCTTGCTGCCCGCCCCGTACTTGGCGAGCGTCTTCATCCGCCGGACCGGCACCTTGTCAACGCGCACCCGCCCTAACCGGAACCGGGCGATGTCGTCCACCCGCTGCAGTGCCCGCGCCATCTCCGTGCCCGACTGCCGCTTGGGCGCCTGCCGCAGCCGCTCCAGCTCCGACATCCGCGCCCCCGCAGGAACCACCAGCAGCCCCGACAGCTCCCGCCGCAACGCCGCATCAGCGCGCTCCACCTGACGCGCCACCGTCGCGTACAAGCGCTCATCGGCCTGCCCCCGGACGCTGGCCACCAGCCGTTCCAGCACCGTCGCCCCGGGCATCAGCACCCGATGCCGCCGCAGCCACGCCACCGACTGATCGAACAACGCCGTCGGCCCCTCGGCATGCGTCCACGCCCGGCCGTACAGGAACGTCCGGAACCGCTTCGCCAGAACCCGCCCCTCCCACGACTCGTGATCATCGAAGTCGTGGTAGCCGTAAGCGTCCCGGATCATCCACGCATGCTCGTAGGCCGTCTTCAACCGCTCGGCGTACCTTTTCACCTGCGAGGGATCGCCGATCCCCAACTGCTCGGCCAGATAGTCCACCACCGGCCACGGCACCGCCAGCGGGTCCTCCAGGAACAGACCCTTGTAACGGACCGTCCCGATTTGGACGGCAACTCCCAGTCGATGCGAGTCCTGGCGTGACTTCGCGATCACATCCCGATCGAACGCGTCCAGGAAGAAGAACTTCTCCAGATCCGACAGCGGCGGCAGCTCCTCGAACGCCGTGTACGCCCTGACCTGGTCATCAGACAAAACCCCACAGGCATGGGTGACAACGGTAGACATGATCACTGATCACCGTCAAAGCGACGATCACGTCAGATATCTGAATTTCACGGCCGATCTGATCACACACCGAAGCCAGACAGTCACACTTCGCTCAAGATCATTCTCAGCGCCAACGGCTGTTCCTGGCTTCCTCAACCCCGGACCTCGACATCAGCCTGGCCGCGCTGACGGTGGCGCGCTCGTGCAACGTCGGCTTGATCCCGGTGATCAAGGCCGGGACGCCCGCGCTGACCGCGGCCCGGCTGATCGGCGTGGAGAAGGGCTACTTCCACGGCGAGGGCATCGCGGCGGCGTCCGGGCGGCTGGTGGACAAACAGGGCGAGATCCACATCACCGCCGACTGGGACGGCGGGCTGGTCGCGTCGGTGGACGGGATGCGGTTCGTCGTCCCGGTACGGTCGTTATATGCCCGGCCGTCCCCTCTCTATTTCGGTGTCGGGAAGAGGCCGCGGGGTGCCACCTGGTTGAACGTCGTCTCGGACAAGGTGATGGGGTTGGGCGGGCTGGTGGTGCCCGGCACCCTGCGCGACTCGCTGTACATCCTGGACGCCATCCACCGCCTGGACGCCACCGAGCAGCCCGAGGTGGTGGTGACCGACACGGGCAGCTACAGCGACCTGGTGTACGGCATGTTGTCGGGGAGTCCATGGGTGCGGTGCTCGCCCTGACCACCGCGGCCGATCTGCCGGAGCCGGCCTGGACCTGCTGTCGAACTCGCGAAAGGCTATTGGGTGAGAATGCTGATGCCGAGCATGCGCGCGCCCGACTCGGTGCGCGGGCGGTGCGTGCTGCCGGGCGCGAACACCACATAGCTGCCTGGCCCCAGGCGTTGCCCTCGGTCGATGAACTCTCCCGAGATCACGTAGTAGCGTTCCTCTCCCTCGTGCACGTCCACCTCGGGCCACTCGGTCCCCGGAGCGAAGTCGTACATCCACCCGCGCGCCCATTCCGTGGCCGGCAGGCGCCGCCGGGTGATCCCAGGGACGACCTCCACCGGTTCGACCTCGTCAACGTGCAGGATCTGAACATCACTGGACTCGTGCGTCATGGACCCATCGTGGCAGCGCCGACCGTACCGGCCTAGTGTCTGAAATGACGCTTAGGAGTACTTTTCTGCCATGAGTCCTCATCGAGTGGTCGCCCTGGTAATGCCACCACAGTCCACGTTCGAGCTGGCGTGCGCCGCCGAGGTGTTCGGCATCCGCCGACCCGGTCTGCCCGGCCGTTACGACTTCGACGTGTGCACGGAGGATCCGGGCGCCGTGCCGACCCTGGCGGGCTACGACATGCTGGTCAGCCAGGGACTGCTCGCGGTCCAGACTGCCAACACCGTGGTGATCCCCGGCTGGCATCGCAGAGAACAACCCGCCTCACCCGCCGTGATCGACGCCGTACGGCAAGCCCGCCGGCGCGGCGCCCGCATCGTCGCGATCTGTTCCGGTGCCTTCCTTCTGGCGGAGGCGGGACTGCTGGATCACCGCAGGGCGACCACCCACTGGCGGATGGCCGCCGAACTCGCCGCTCGCTTTCCCGATGTCCAGGTCGAGCCCGACACGCTGTACATCGACCTGGGCGACATCGCTACCAGCGCCGGCACCGCCGCAGGCATCGACCTGTGCCTGCACCTGGCCCGCACCGACCATGGCGCCGCCCACGCCGCGCAGATCGCCCGGCATATGGTCATGCCGCCGCACCGCGAGGGCGGGCAGCTGCAGTATGCCGCCCCTGCCCTCACCGGCCACCCGCCGGAGTCCCTGGCTGCCATCCTGGACTGGGCCATCGAGAGGCTGCACGAACCGCTCACCATCGACGACCTCGCCGCGCAGGCCAAGATCTCCCCGCGCACGCTCGCCCGCAGGTTCGCCGACCAGCTCGGCATCGCCCCCGGCCGATGGCTACTCCAGCAGCGCATCATGGCGGCCCGAACCTTTCTGGAAGAAACAGACCTCCCTGTGGAGACGATCGCGACCAGGGTCGGCCTGTCCTCGGCCGCCAACCTGCGTAGGCGCTTCCACGCGATGGTGCACACCACACCTGCCGCCTACCGACGTTCCTTCGGCCGCCATACCGGCGGGACGCGACCGAGCGTCTGAGGCGTCAATCGCCGTATCTCCCCGACGCACAAGAACGTATCAACCAACTCCGCAACGGCACTGGCCAAGCTCACGACCAAGCACGGCTGGACCATCCGAGACGAACCCCGCTGACCAGCGCCTCATTGCTTTGCGAAATTTCCGGCCGGATATGACAAACGCCGCCAATTGCATCTGATGCGAATTCGCGACTCTTTGCGAACCGTCACCGACGTGTGGGCGACTGAGTGCGTCGACTGCGTCGACCAGCAGCGATAGAGCGCAGCGGCAGGAATGCCGATAGCGACTGGAGGTGCATGGCTGTCAATTGATTCAGGTCTTCTCTGCGAATGACCTGCGGATGCCCCGGTGGTCGAAGTTCTCGCGTGCTTTTATGATGTCGGGCACGTGTTCGACTGACCATTCGGCGATCGCGTTGGCCAGGTGCCCTGCGCTGACCCCGAGGTCGGTGAGGGCGTATTCCACTCGAGGTGGCACGGTCGGGTAAACGGTGCGGCGTACCAGGCCATCGCGCTCCAGAGCGCGCAGTGTCCGGGTGAGGACCTTCTGCGTGATGCCATCAAGACGACGTCGTAGCTCGTTGAACCGCAGCGGACGCTCCTGCAGCTTGAGGATGCCGAGAACGAGCATGGACCACTTGTTGGCAAACGTCTCGATAACGGTGCGCGAGGGGCAGTCTGGCCGGTAGGGCCCCACCATGTTCGGTGGGACATCAGCAGTCACAGTATCTCCGGGGAACCTAGATTTCAGGAAGGTGCCTTCTTCCCAAATGGTACTGACCTCTTCCAGGATCATCATCGAGAAATGTTGGCTCTGCGAGAGGAACATCGTCGATGCCTGAGTGGATGCGTGCTGTGAGCCAGCGCGTTTTTGGGGGCCCGGAGGTGCTGGAGGTGGTGCAGGCCCGTCGGCCGGAGCCGGGCCCGGGCGAGGTGCTGGTCCGGGTCAGCGCGGCGCGGGACATGACCGCCTCGATCGCCTCCCACACCTCCGCCACCCGCGGCTCCTCCTCCGGGCCGCCCCAGCCGTCGGAGGCGAACAACGCCTCCACTGCGACCGCCAGCCTGGCTGCTGACTTCGCCAGCTTCGGGTGCTTGCGGACCTTCTCCTTATTGGAGGCGTTCTGCGCCTTGTTCACCAGCTCGGTCGCCATCAGCAGGTCCAGCAGCTCCAGGGCGTCGTCGACCGATTTGCCCTCCAGGTGCCGGACCGTGGCCAGCAGCGTGGCCAGTCGGCGGCCGTCCGGATGACGGCGCAGCGCGGAGGCGTCCGCCCGCATCCCGTACTTGGCGAGCTCACCCAGCCGGCGCGGCGGCACCAGCGCCTCGGCGCCCAGGTCCGCAAGCTCCAAACCCTCGATCTCCGACACCTGCTCCAGTGCCTTGATGATCGTCGGACCGGACGCCCGGGGCGGCACGCCCTTGCGCCACCGCTCCAGATCCGACACCCGCGTTCCCGCCGGCCTCAAGCAGCTGGTCCAGGACATACCGCTGCCCGGCCGTCATTAGCCCCTCCAGTACGCCCCACAGCCGCTTGGTCGTGTCGTCGCGGACCTTCGCCACCAGCCGGGCCAGCGTCGTCACGCCCGGCAGCAGCACCTTCCGCTCCCGCAGCCACCCGATCCCGTCGGTGAAGATCGCCTTCGGTCCGTCGCCCGAGGTCCAGGAACGGGCCGCCACCCACGCCGCGAACTCGCCGCCAACGTCGGTGAAGTCCTTCCACCCATACGTCCGCCGGATGTCCCGCTGGTGATCGAACGGAGTCTCGCGCCGCTCGGCGTACCGCTTCACCTGCGAGGGGTCTTCGACCTCCAGCTGCTCGGCCACGAACTCCAGCACCGCACCCGGCACATCCAGCGGGTCCTCAAGGAACGTCCCCAGCCACCGCACCGTCACCAGCTGGAGCGCGAACCCGAGCCTCATGTGCTGACCACGCCGCTACGCGACCTGCGCCCGGTCCTCGTCATCGAGGAAGAACACCCGTTCCAGATCCACCCGCGACGGCAGCCCCGCGAACCGCCCGTACGCAGCAGCCTCATCATCGGTCAAGAACTCCACCGGCATGCCGCAAAGTAGGGTCAACCGGCAGGCAGGTCACCTACGGTGATCAAACCGTTACAAGATCCTCGCCCATTCGACGCTTCACCCGGATCGGAACGGCGAGTGGCGGTAAGCCGCGTCCCGACGCCTCACTAACGCCACTGACCGTTCCATTGCTGCTCAACCCCCGTGACGCGAAGGAATGACGACTGCCTCCCCGGAGTCACCGGGCCTTGGGCGGGCGGCCGGTCCGGCGGCGATCCCATCGCTGTGCTTGCTGCCGGCCCGTCCTCGATCGACCGGGGACGGGCCGGTCTACGCCCCCTTTTAGCGCTCTGATGTGGGAGGAGTCCACTGCGGCGCGGGAGAAGTCGAGAGCGTCGGCAGCACGTAAGCGGTCCAGCAGCACCTCGTGCAGACGCTGCCAGACGCCGACTGGGCTTCCCCTTCTAGCGTGGAGATCTGACCTAAGGAGAAGGTTGGGTCGTGGGAGAGACCAGACGCAGGTTCGATCCGGAGTTCCGCGCGGGCGCGGTGCGCATCGTGCGGGAGACAGGAAAACC
>NZ_JAIWNB010000055.1 GCF_020215705.1 Nonomuraea aurantiaca
AGCCTGCGGACCTTGACCGGTTGCGTCACCTGGCCTCCTGAGCGCCGATCGAACGTGATCAGCACCATCCAATCGGCAGGAGCGACTTACACGCCAACCCGGTGATCGTTTCCGGTCACAGCACTAGCGGGAGGCGGTCACCGAGCTGTACGCCGAAGCCTTCGCCTGCGTGTTCATCCGGCGGGCGCGGCGTCTCATCCAGCTGTTCGGCGACGAATACGCCGCCCAGCACGCGATCGGTGAGGAAGCCTTCTGGCACGGTGACCGCGACGACGAGGACGTGCTGCGGCGCTGGCGAGCGGCCGCCAGTGCCTGATCGGGCATGGACGCGCCGCCCTGATCCCATCCCGCACGTACTGGGCTCGCGCCGCTTCAGCATTGCCGACAGCAGTAGACGCATGCGTGATTCACTCCCCTAAGTGACACGGCGCTCGCCGACAAGGGTGCCGGGCGGTGCGGGATTGCGCGACTGACTCCTCGGTTATCCGGCGAAGGCCGTCAGGAGGGCTCTACGGTCGATCTTTCCGTTGCCCGTGACGGGTAGTTCCCGGCGCTCGACGAAACGGGCGGGGACCATGAACGCCGGCAGCCTCTGCCGGGCGAATGACCGCAGAACGCGTTGGTCGAACCTTCCTGACGGCACGACGAAGGCGATCAGCCGGGGTTCGTTCCTGTCATCGCGCAGCAACGCCACGGCGGCCTGGAGGACCGACGGGTGCGCGGTGAGCACGTTCTCGACCTCGGCCGGTTCGACGCGATGCCCGCGCAGCTTGACCTGGTCGTCCGTCCGGCCGCGGAAGTCCAGCAGCCCTTCCGGCGTCCAGGCGGCCAGGTCGCCTGTGCGGTAGAGTCGCCGGCCGGGTACGGGGTCGAACGGGTCGGGGACGAAGCGCTCCGCGGTCAGGGCCGGACGGCGCCAGTATCCGCGCGAGACGCCTGCCCCGCCGATGTGGAGCTCGCCGGTGAAGCCGGGCGGGAGGGGCGTTCCGTCGGGGCCGAGCACGTAGGCGGTGGCATTCTGCACCGGCGTGCCGATCGGCACGCGCGCGCCGAGCCGCTCGTCCACCGCGACAAGGTGGCAGCTGCTGAACGTCGTGCATTCCGTCGGGCCGTAGCCGTTCACGATCCGGCAGTCCGGAGCCGCCGCCCGCAGCGCGGCCACGTGCGAGGCGGACAGCGCCTCACCGCCGGCGAGCACCGCGCGCAGATCCTGGAAGGCGGTGACGTCCTCGTCGATCTGCCGGTGGAACAGCGCGGCGGTCAGCCACAGCACCGTGACCCCCGAGTTCTTGATCACCTCTGTCAGATCGCGCGGTGCCAGCATGCCCGGGGGGGCGATCGCGAGGCGGGCGCCGTTCAGCAGCGCGCCCCAGATCTCGAACGTCGCCGCGTCGAAGGGGGCCGGCGCCAATTGCAGGATGACGTCATCGGGGGTGATGGTCAGGAAGTTGGGTTCGGTGACGAGGTTGACGATGTTGCTGTGCTCCACCATCACGGCCTTGGGCGTGCCGGTCGAGCCGGAGGTGTACATCAGATAGGCGAGATCGCTTTTCGTGACAGGCACGCTCGCCCTCGCACCGTCGCCGGTTTCCCCGACATGGATGGCGTGCACCGGCTGCGGCCGCATGGAAGCGGCGCCTTCCGCGTCGACGAGGGCGACGGCGATCCCGGCGTCGTCGATGATCTGGGAGAGCCTGAGAGCCGGATCGGCGGGGTCGACGGGTACGTAGGCCGCACCTGCCTTGAGCACACCCAGCAAGGTCGCGATCAGCGCAGGAGAGCGTTCCACCGCCACGCCGACCCGTTCGCCCGGACGGACCCCGGCGGCGGCGAGCCGGCCGGCGAGCCTGCTCCCCCACTCGTCCAGCCCGGCATAGCTGACATCTCCTTCGGGCGCGGACACGGCGATCCCCTGCGGATGGGATCGGGCCAGCAGCTCGAAGAGCTGATGGACGCCTGCGGGCCGGGTCACGTCATCGACACCAGGACACGGCGCTCTCCGGTGAACGCCTCGCGGCCGTGCATGGCCAGCTCGTTGTCGACGATCAGCACGTCGCCCGCCTCCCAGGGCACGCTCAGGGTGTTCTTCCGCACCGCGGAGCGCACCTCCTCCAGGTCTTCGACGTCGATGGGGCCGCCGTCGCCGTAGGTGACCGAATGCGGCAGGTCGGCCTCCGTCTCGACCAGGGCGAGCAGAGCTTCGGCCTCCTCCGTGGGCAGGCTCGACGGGTGCCACTGCTCGGCCTGGTTGAACCAGACGAGCTCGCCGGTGACCGAGTGCCGGAGCACCGCCGGCCGGTGCTGGGCGGTGCGCAGGCCGCCGTCCTCCGTCCAGGCGAACTCGGTCTCCGTTTCGCGCAGGAAACTCTCCACCTCGGCGGTGTCGGACGTCTGATAGGTGTCCTGCCAGGACTTGCCGAAGCCGTACCCGCCGTGCAGGCGCTGGCGGTACACCACGCCGCGACGTTCGAATCTGTCCCTCGTGCCCTCGGCGAGGTCGGCGAGTACGGCCCTGCCGTCGCACACGGGTGTGGCACCTCCGGATTCGGCCGGCACCAGGCAGCAGAAGAACAGCCGGGCAGGCCAGCGGTGCGCGTAGGACAGTTCGTTGTGCAGCGATATCGGGTATTCGGCCGGATATTCCGTCGAGGTGAACACGCCGGTCATGACGGTATGCCGCGGCGTGTTGCCGCCGCGGTAACTGTCCAGCGGGCTCCCGAAGGTGCTCACCACGGCGTGGAACTCCTCGGGCGTGCGCACTCCGAGGCCACGCAGCAGTACGGCGCCGTCCCGGATGAGAGCGTGGTCGACGTCCTCACGCACGTCCATGTCCTCAGGCGTCAGGACGGTCATCGTCGTACCACCGGAGGTGATCTTGTCAGTCGGCATCGTCGCCTCCTAGATAGGCGCTAAGGGGCCGCTCGGGGTGGTCGGCCATGTGGGACAGCAACGTGACGTAGCGAGCGGCGAGCGCTTGGGCGAAGTCCGCGTCGTACAGCTGGGTCCGGTACACCAGCGCCCCGCGCAGCGGGCCGCCGTCGTCGGTCAGGTCCACGAAGACGTCACATTTGGCTCCACCGTTGTCGACCTCGATCCATTCCACGTCCAGATCGACCAGCGTCGGCCGCAGACCTGGCTCGTTGTGCATGGTGAGCATGACCTGACACAAGGGCCGGTACGCGGGATCGCGCGGCGGAGCGAGCGCCCGGACGATCGAGTCGAAGGTCGCCGTCGGGTGGTCGAGCGCGGCCAGCGTCGCGTCCTGAACGCGTCGCGACAGCTCGCGGGGGGAGGGATCGTCCGAGGTGTCGGTGCGGATGGCCATCGTGTTGATGAAGCAGCCGACCACCCGCTCCGCCTCCCAGTCCGCGCGCCCCGCCGTCGAGGTGGCCACCACCACGTCGCTCTCGCCCGAGTACTCGGACAGCAGCGCGGTCAGCGCCGCCATGCAGACCGCGTACGGGGTCACGCCCGTGGTCGCGGCCAGCCGGCGGATCCGTGCGGTCAGCTCCGAGCCGATCGGCAGGGAAACCGAGCCGCCCGCGTCCGACAGGGCCGCCGGGCGGGACTCGGGCGAGGGGAAGGTGGTCCGGGCCGGTGCTCCGCGTAGCCGATCCGCCCACCAGGCGACGTCGGCGGGATTCTCCGGCACGCACGCCACATCGGTGTACTGGATGGCCGGTTCGGGCGCGGGCCCGGTCCCGCGGTGGAAGGCATACAGCGCGTTGAGGTCGTCGAGGATGACGGCGCGCGACCAGCCGTCGGCGGCGATGTGGTGCACCACGATCGACAGGACGTGATGATCCGCGCTGAGCCTGCAGAGCGTGGCGCGGATCGGGAGTTGCGCCGCCAGGTCGAACGGCCGGCGGGCCTCGGCGCGCAGCCAGTCGGCCAACTGAGTCTCGGGCACGCGTACCATGCCGGTGGCGAAGCTGTCAGCGGGTTCGATCCGCGGCTGTGGCTGGCCGTCCTGATCTCCATAGGTTGTCCGCAGGATCTGGTGCCTGGTCACCAGCCCGCGCAGCGCGCGCCGGAGCGCGCCCAGGTCGACGGCGCCACGCAGCCGCAAGGTCAGCGGAATCGTGTAGGGAGAGTGGCCGTCGGAGAACTTCTCGGCGAACCACTGCAGCCGCTGCGTCGGCGACATGCTCGGCCGTTCGGGCTGTGCGAAGGGCGTGGTCGTCACGGGCGGTCCTGCGGCGATACGGGCGGCCAGCGCGGCCGGCGTGCCCGCGGCGAAGACGGCGCTGACCGGCAGGTCGACGCCGAACAGCCGGCGGACCCTGGCCGTGAGCCGGGCCGCGGCCACTGAGTGGCCCCCAAGGGCGACGAAGTTATCGGTCGGCTCGACGTGAGCCACGTCAAGGAGCTCGGACCAGATCGGCAGGAGCCGTTCGAGCTCGGAGACCGCCGTCACCGTGCCACATCCGGAACGCCGCGCAACCGGATGAGCGGGGAGCAGAACTGGAACACCAGCGGCACGAGAATACCGATGGCGCAGACGAGAATGGTGGCCCGCAGCCCGAGCGGCTCGGCCGCGAAGCCGGCGGCCAACGCCCCTAGAGGCGCGATACCCAGCCCGAACGCGCGGAAGGTCGCGGCGACACGGCCCTGCAGGTGGTCAGGGGTGACAGCCTGCCGGACCGTCATCGTGACCATGCCACCCAGCGGCATGCCCACGCCGAACATGAGCTGCGCACCTGCCAGTGCCGCCACGGCCGACCATTTCGAGCCGTCCGCCAGTGGAATCAGCAGATAGGAGACGTTACCGAAGACCCCGGCGATGATCAGCATCCGGCCGAGCCCGATCCGGTCGACCAGTCGCGGCGCGAGCGCGGAGCCGGCGACCGCGGCCGGACCGCCGATCGTGAGGATGATCGCGATCAGGCTCGCGTCGATGTGCAGCTCCTGGAGCGCGAACGGGTAATACAGCGCTTGGATACCGGTCATGAAGAACATATAGAACGATGTTGCGAGCAACGTCGGGCGGAGCAGGGGCTGCGACCAGACGAAGCGGACGCCCTCTTTGATCGACAGGAACACCCTCTGCGGCTCGCCGGAGCTCGCCGGAGCGGGCTCCGGCCGCCGGATCAGCAGGCACGCGAACGCCGACGCCAGGAACGTCACCGCGTCCACCACGATCGCCCCAGCCGCCGAGAACCAGCTCAGCAGCAGAGCCGCCAGCCCTCGTCCGGCCACTTCCGAAGCCGATATCGACAGCTGCGTCTTACTGTTGGCCTCGGGCAGTTGCTCGCGTCTGACCAGAGAAGGCAGATACGCGTGGTCGGCGACATCGAAGACCACCTGCAGCATGCCCATGATGACGACGGCGACACAGAGCCACGCGAGAGTGAGCTGACCGGCGAAGTAGAGCAATGGAATGGTGATCAGGAGCACGCCCTGGCCGAAGTCCGTCGCGATGAGCAACGGCCTGCGGCGGACCCTGTCGGCCCAGACGCCGACGAACAGGATGAAGACGAAGGGCAGCTTCTGCAGCGCCGACAGCACGCCCATCTCCGATGGTGAGGCGTGCAGCAGCGACACCGCGACGATCGGCAACGCGACCGCGGTGACCTGCGACCCGACCAGCGACAGACTCTGGCCGATCCACAGTTTCATGAACTCCGCATCGCGCCACAGGCTGGAGATTCTGTCACCGACCTCCGTTGACACGGTCGAGCACCTCCCGGAATGCCGCAGCGGTGCCGGGAACGTGCGGTTCCTCGGCGGTGCTGATCCTGCTGCC
Organism: Nonomuraea aurantiaca; assembly: GCF_020215705.1. Classification (GTDB taxonomy): domain Bacteria; phylum Actinomycetota; class Actinomycetes; order Streptosporangiales; family Streptosporangiaceae; genus Nonomuraea; species Nonomuraea aurantiaca. The sequence continues at coordinate 5,747 of NZ_JAIWNB010000055.1, forward strand.
GGGGATCGGGACGAGCTCCAGTTTTCCAGTGACCACCTCGTCCCATCCGTGGGCGTGCTCCGGCGGGAAGTCGGTGTCGTCGACCGGTTTGAGCAGCGCCAGGTCGCCCTCGTATGGCGCGTGCGTCTGACCGAGCAACGCGCTGACATTCGCCCGATACACCCGCAGCATGCGCTCAGCCTGAGCGAGGTCTGTGACGGCGGGGTCGAGCACACCCGCCCGGCCGGCGCCTTCGACGATCGCCGCGAGCCGCTCTCTCGGGGACAGCTGTGCCAGGCGCTCATGGTCGATGTCGTAGTCCGCGCCCGCGAGCGCGCTTGCCATGAGGGCGACGTCGTCGCTGAGCCTGGGGGCCACTGCGTCGGTCGCCTGCGACCAGAACACCGCCACCAGCGGGACCTCGGTCCCCTCGGCGCGGAGTCTGCGCGCCACCTCGATCGCGATGTTGCCGCCGACGCAGAAGCCTGCCAGGACGACAGGTCCGTCGGGCCGTGTGTCCCGCACCCGCCGTGCGTAGTCCTCGACCATCGCCTCCAACGTGACGTGCGGCGTTTCCCCGTCGACGAATCCGCGGGCGGAAATGCCGTACGCAGGCTGATCTTCGCCCAGGAGCATGGCCAGTTTGCGGTAACGGAAGACCTGACCGCCGAGCGCGTGCACGAAGAAGATCGGCACACGGGATCCGGACGCTCGCAACGCGACGACACGATCCGCAGGCACGAGCTGGTCCGGTGATCTCAGCAGCGTGGCCAGCTGTTCGATGGTGGGATGAGACATGAGCGTCTCGACTGGCACCCGATGACCGAACTCTTTGCGGATTCGGGTGACCAGCCGCAGCGCCCGCAAAGAGTGGCCGCCCAGCGCGAAGAAGTCGTCGCGCATGCTGACCGCACGAACGTCGAGTATCTCCTCCCACATCGCCTCGAGTCTGGACTCGACCAGGTCGCGGGGCGGTAAGAACTCCCGGGGGCCGGCGACGGTATCGGGCAGCGCCGCCCGGTCAAGTTTGCCGTTGGGCAGCACGGGAATGTCGTCGACCAGCTCGAATCGGCTCGGCACCAGCGCCGGTGGCAGCCGGTGGGCGCAGAATGACCGCAGTTCCTCCGCGGCGCCCTCGCGCGGGCCGGACCACACCACATAGGCGATGAGAACTCGCTGGTGGAGTTCCTCTCCCGAAAGGACGGCGACCGCCTGCATGACCGCGGGGTGTTCAGCCAGGCGCACTTCGATCTCGCCGAGCTCCGCGCGCACACCGCGGATCTTCACCTGGTTGTCGCGGCGCCCGGCGAACTCGAGCTGACCGTCCGGCAGCCAGCGGGCGCGGTCGCCGGTGCGGTAGAGCCGTCCGCCCACCGCTCCGGACAGGTGGTCGGGGACGAAGCGTTCGGCCGTGAGTCCGGCGCGGCCGAGATAGCCCCTGGCGATCTGATCTCCGCCGACATAGATCTCTCCTGCGGTGCCTATGGGGGTCGGCTCGCCGTCGTCGTCGAGCACATACAGGACGACGCCGGGACCGGGGCGGCCGATCGGCACCGGCGCGCCCGGATCGCCCGCCTCAGTCGGCCACTGTGTTGCCGCGATGCCCAGTTCGGTGGGGCCGTAGATGTTGTGCAGCTTCGCCGGCGATTGGGCGGCGAAGGACTCGACCACGGCCCTGGGCAGCGTCTCGCCGCCTGAGACGACCGCTGTCAACCGATCGCATCGGCCGAAGGCTCCTTCCTGGGCCAGCAGCGTGATCAGGCTCGGCACCAGGTAGGTCGCCGTCAGGCCGTACCGGTTGAACACCTCGGTGAAGGTGTCGGCGTCGACCACCGCCTCGGTCGGCACGATGACCACGGCCGCACCCACCGCGTATGCCATCACCAGCTCGATGAACGTGCCGTCGACGCTGAGCGGGGCGCGCTGAGCCACCCGGTCGCGGCCGGTGAGCCCCATGTGCCTGGCATGCCAGGAGCAGAACTGCGTCGTGGCTCGGTGCGTGAGCATGACTCCCTTGGGCCGGCCCGTCGAGCCCGAGGTGAAGAGCACGGCGGCGATTCCGTCCGGGTGCGTGGAGCGAGGAGCTGCGAACGTGTCGGCGGCGGCTCCCTCGATGGGCACGATGGTCACATCCAGCCCTTCGAACCCGGTCTCCTTCCTGGTGACCACGGTCCGTGCGCCGGCTTCGGTGATCAGCTCCCGTAGCCGTGGCATGGGATGGTCCAGGTCGAGTGGCAGGGCCGCGCCGCCGGCCTGCATCACGGCCAGGATCGCGACCACGGCATCCGCCGAGCGGGGCAGACCGACCGCCACCACCGATTCCGGGCTCACACCGACCTCGGTCAACCGATCGGCCAGCGCCGTGACCCGGCGCCACAGCTCGTGGAAGCTCAGCACCCCCGTCTCGTCCACCACCGCGTCGGCTTCGGGTGTCGTGGACGCCCAGGCGGCCACCATGCCGTGGAGCGTCTCCGGTGGGGCGGGCGGGCCCGCCAGATCGCTCCAGGCGGTCATCCGGTCGAAGTCGCCGCACAGGAGCGGGCGTGCGAGCCGCGGGTCACGGCCGGGCTCCTCGGTGAGCTCCGCCAGAACCGCCAGATAGTGCTCACCGATGGCGGCGATCTGCTCCGGCGGGAAGCGGGTGCGATGGTAGGAGAGCGTCAGGCCGGCCTCTTCCGGGGAACGGGCGAAGACGGCGGTGAAGGGGATGTTGGTCGTCTCCACGTGATCCTGGCGCAGTACCCGAACGGGCCCCTGAGCGGGGAGCCCCTCGTAGACGTGGAAGTCGTGGAAGTCGAAGGCGGTCTCGAACAGTGGGGACCGGTCGGCCAGGCGCTGGATCTCGAACAGCGGGTAGCGCCGGTGCGGCATGAGCCGGACGACCGCGTCATCGACCGCGCCGATCAGCTCGGTCCAGGTCGGCCTGTCGGTGCGGACCCGCACGGGCACGGTGTTGAGGAAGAGCCCCGCGATCTCGGCGCCGCTCTCGGTCTCGGGACGGCCGTGCGTGACGACGCCGGTCATCACGTCGGATTCACCCGCCAACAGAGCGAGCACGCGCAGATGGGCGGTCAGCAACAGCGTGCGCAGCGGTACGCGCAACTGGTCGGCGGTCGCGGTGAGCCGGTTGATGAGCGACCGGTCGAACTCGATCACGTGCCGGTCGCTCACCACGTCACCTCCGGTCGGATAGCCGGGCAGGACCGGCAGCCGGGTGGAGAGGGCGTCGGCGACCACGCTTCGCCAATGCTCGGCGCTCGCCGGCGAGCCGACCGCCTGTCGTTCGGCGGCGACGAAGTCGCGGAAGGTCGCGGAGAGCGGTTCGACGGGCAGCGCCGTGCCCTCCATCCGCGCGGCGTACCTCCGTAACAGCTCTGTGATGAGGCTGGCCACGCTCCACCCGTCGAGAATGGCGTGGTGGAAGCTGAGGGAAAGGGCGAAAGCCCGGCCGGGAAGGAGGTGGGCGGTGGCCCGCAGCAGCGGCGCGGCGGCCAGGTCGTACGGCCGGAACTGCTCGGCCTCCCGCCATTCCCGAAGCCCATTCTGCGCGTCGCCGGCTTCCGACCAGTCGACCACCTGGAAGGGGACGGTGGCTCCGGTATGGACGAGCTGCATGGGCTCGGAGAAGTCGGTCAGGTCGATGGAGGTCCGCAGGACCGGGTGTCGCTCCACCAAGTCACTCAGGGTCGCGCGCAGCGCCGCGACGTCGAAGCGGCCCTCCAGCGTCACGGTCACCACGTCGTGGAACACCGCGTTCCGCGCCTGATGTTCGCCGTGATAGAGCATGCCGGACTGCAGGGCGGCGAGAGGGTAGGCGTCCTCGATCACCGGCTTCACTGATCTTCTCCGTTCTGGCTGGCGATGCGGGCCGCGTCAGCCGGGTTGAGCAGCCCGAAAGCCACGGTCGGCGGCGTGCTGTGATCGGGGTGCGCCGGGTTCAGGTGGCGGGACAGTTCTCTGGGTGTGCGGTGACGGAACAGGTCGGCGAGCGTGACCTCCAGTCCCGCTTTCCGCAGCCGGGAGACGACTTTCAGGCTGCGGATGGAATCCCCGCCGACGGCGAAGAAGTCGTCGTCCGCGCCGACCGCGGCCAGCCCCAGTGCATCACGCCAGATCTCGGCGATGAGACGTTCGGTGCCTTCCGCAGGTGGCTCGCCGGGCACGGCGGGGACAGGGGTCGCGGTTCGCAGCAGCGCGGCGCGATCCAGCTTGCCGTTGCTCGTCACCGGCAGCCGGTCGAGCTGCCGGTAGTCGGCCGGGATCATGTGGGCGGGCAGGCGGTCGCGCAGGCGGGCGGCCCAGTCGACGGCGTGGTCCGTGACCAGGTACGCGACCAGCCGGGTGTCTTGGACGAGGACCACGGCGGCGCGAACCTCCGGCTGGTCGGCCAGCGCCGCCTCGATCTCGCCGAGTTCGATGCGGAAGCCGTGCACCTTCACCTGGTGGTCGAGGCGGCCGAGGAAGTCGATCGCGCCCGAGGAGCGCCGACGGGCCAGATCGCCTGTCCGATAGAGGCGCGATCCCGGCGGGCCGTAGGGATCGGGGACGAAGCGCTCGGCGGTCAGGCTTGGCCGGCCGACGTACCCCCGCGCGAGCTGCAGCCCGGCGATGCACAGCTCGCCCGGGACACCGAGCGGCACGCGCGCTCCGGCAGCGTCCAAGATCTCGATCCGCGTGCCCGGGACGGGGTCGCCGATGGGTACCGCCGTGCGCGGGCTCAGCCCGCGCACGGGCTGCCACGTCACGTCCACGGCGGCTTCCGTGGGACCGTACAGGTTGTGCAGCTCGACGTGCGGCAGCGCGTCCAGGCATCGGGCAGCCAGGTCGGTGGAGAGCGCCTCGCCCGAGGAGAACACCCTGCGCAGGTCCTTCAACCGGTCGCCCACGTACGGTTCCTCGCAGAACGCGTCCAGCATGGAAGGGACGAAGTGCACAGTGGTGATCCGTTCGCGCTCCATGAGCTCGACGAGATATCCGCTGTCGCGATGGCCGTCGGGAGCCGCCACCACGAGTGCCGCTCCCGCTGTGAAGGGCCAGAAGAACTCCCAGACGGAGACGTCGAAGGAGGCGGGCGTCTTCTGCAGGACCCGATCGCCGGGACCGATCGGGAAGAATCGCTGCATCCAGCCGAGCCGGTTGGAGATCGCCCGGTGCGAGACGCCGACGCCCTTGGGCACGCCGGTGGAGCCGGAGGTGTAGATCACATAGGCGAGCGCGTCCGGCGGCGGGTCCGATCGCGTGGAGTCCTGCTCGGCCACGGCTTCTTCTTCGTCGTCGAGCCGTAGGACGCGGGCTCCCGTCTCGCCGAACGTCGCGGCGTGCTCCGTGAGCGTCACCACGGCCACCGCCTGGGCGTCGGAGGCCATGAACGCCAGCCGCCCCGCGGGATAGTGCGGTTCCAGGGGCAGGTACGCGCCTCCCGCCGCGTGCACGGCGTGCAGCGCCACGACCAGGTCGACGCCGCGCGGGAGACAGACGCCGACCACCGTGTCCGTGCCCACGCCCGCCTGCTTGAGCCGTCCGGCGAGCCGGTTGACGCGTTCGGCCAGCTCGCCGTAGGTCAGCCAGGCGCTGTCGAAGCAGATGGCAGGGCGTTCTGGATGCTCGCGAACGGCGTCCCGGAACTGGCGTGGCAGGCTGCGGTAGGCCGCCCGATCGTCCGTGCGGTCCCAGGCGGACAGCAGCGCCTGCTCTTCGAGGGTCAGCAGCGGCAGCTCGGACACGGGCAGATCAGGGTCGTCGACCGCATGCGTGAGCAGTTGCCGGTAGTGCCCGGCGAGCCGATTCGTCCGCTCGGCGTCGAACAGGTCGGCGGCGTAGTCCAGGTCGCACCGCAGCCTGCCGCCGACCTCGGTCACCTGCAGGTTGAGGTCGAACTTGGCCGTCTCAGGAATCATGTCCAGGGGCGTCAGCCGCAGGCCGCCCGCGGCGTCCAGGGCCGGTGGCGTGTTCTGCAGCACCATCATGACCTGGAACAGGGGATTGTGGGCCAGGTCGCGTGACTCGGCCAGTTGGTCGACCAGCCGCTCGAAGGGGAAGTCCCGGTGTTCGAAACCCTCGAAGGCCCGCTCGGTGGTGCGCCGTACCAAGGTGGCGAAACTCGGGTCGCCGGACAGGTCGCCGCGCATCACCAGCGTGTTGAGGAACAGGCCGACCACGCCGTCGAAGTCGGAGCCGGGGCGAATGGAGATCGGCGTGCCCACGGGAATGTCGCGGCTGCCGGTGTAGCGCGACAGCAGGGCCTGCCAGCCGGCGAGCAGCACGGTGAACAGCGTGCCGCGCCGCGACGCGGCCAGTTCTCGTAGCGCGCTCGTCAGGTCCTCATCCAGCCAGAACGTCACCCTCCTGCCGCGGAAGCCGAGCCGGGATGACCTGGGCCGGTCAGTAGGCAACTCCAACGACTGCGGCATGCCGTCCAATACCCGGCGCCAATAGGCGAGATGAGCGTCGTCGTGCGCGGCTCGCTTGAGGAAGTCGGCATAGGTGGCCGGCAGCGGATCCCAGGCGATGGCGCGGCCGGCCACCGCCTCGCCGTAGGCGCGCAGCAGGTCCGACAATACGAGCGAGAGAGACCAGCCGTCCAGGGCGATGTGGTGCGCAGAGATGATCAGCCGGTGCTCCTCGGCCGCCATTCGCAGCAGCCGGAGGCGGATCAGCGGGCCTCGCGTGAGGTCGAAACGGTGCTGGGTCTCCTGCCGCGCGACGCGTTGCGTGGCCGAGTGCCACTCCTCCGAAGCCAGGCCCGACAGATCCTCGTACATCAGGGGAAGATCCCCGGCGGACGGCCTGACGTGCTGGCGCGGCTCTCCGTCGACTTCCGCGAACACGGTACGCAACATCGGATGCCGGTCCACGACGGCACGGAACGCGGTGTGGAGGGCCGTTCTGTCGAGGGTCCCGTCGACCCGCCAACCGGCGACGATCGTATAGGCGGGGAAATCGGGGCCGAGCTGATCGAGGAACCACATGCGCCGCTGCCCCGGTGACAGCGGGACAGCATCGTCCTCGCCGCCCCGGTCGGTGACGGCCGTGCGTGCCGCCCGGCGGGCGTGCAGTTTCCGCTCCAACTCGGCCCGCTGCCGCGGGTCGAGTGCTGACAACCTGTCGAGCGCGTCACTCATGCGGCGTCATCCCCTCCGTCCACTGCGTCCAGCAGGTCGGCGCCCTCGTCCAGCTCGTCGAGCTGGGCCGCGAGCACGGCGAGGGCCAGGCTCTCGACGGTCGGCTGGTCGAAACACCAGCGCAGGGGGATGGACACGCCGTACCTCTCAGCGATCCAGCCGACCACTCGCGCGGCGAGCAGCGAATGGCCGCCGATGTCGAAGAACCTGTCCGCGATGCCGATGTCGTCGTTGCCTATCAGGTCGATCCACAGGGCGCACAGCTCGCGCTCCAGGTCAGTGCGCGGTGCGACGTACTCCTGGACAGGTTCGCCGCCGTCCGTCTCGGGGAGGGCGAACGAGCCGGTGCCGGAAGGAAGGAAATGCGAAATCGGTGCGTCCGGGTCGTCCAGGACGGCGGCGAAGACCTCCTCGAACCTCGCGGCGAGAGGGGCGACGCCTTCGGCGGTGAACAGATCGGTCCGGAACTCCAGCTCTCCCGCCAGCCCGTCGTCGACCACCTCGAACAGCGCGACAAGCTCAGCCTTGGCCGTGCCCGTGTCGATGGGTTCGGCCTGGAAGGTGACCTCGTCGAGCACGATCGGCGGCCGTTGCTCTTCCGCGACCATCATCATGATGTTGACCAGCGGAGTGTCGCCCAGTCTGCGCCGCGGCCGGATCTCCTCCACGAGCGCCTCGAACGGCAGGTCGCGATGAGCCACCGCGTCGAGAGTGGCGGTGCGGATCCGGCCCAGCAGGGCGCGGAAGGACAGGTCCCGGTCGACGTCCGTACGCAGGACCAGGGTGTTGCCGAAGAAGCCCACCGTGCCTTCCAGTTCTGGGCGCGGGCGGAAGGCCACCGGGATACCGACAGCGACATCCCGTTGTTCGGTCCGCTCGGCCAGGACCAGATGGAATCCGGCAAGCAGGATCATGAACAGCGTCGCGTTCTCCGCTGTCGCGAACGCGCGCAGCCGCCCGGTCAGCGCCCCTGACAGGTCGAACCTGACCCGGCTGCCCGCCGGGCTCACCTCGGGCGGCCGGGGCAGATCGGTGCGCAGCTCCACTCTCGCGGGCAGGCCGGTCAGCCGTTCCCGCCAGAACTCCAGCTGGCGGGCGTATGCGCCGCGCGCCAACAACTCCCGCTGCCACACCGCGAAGTCGGCGTACTGGACCTGAGGGGGCTCCAGCGCCGGCCCGCCGCCGTTGCGAAGGGCGCGGTAGAGCAGGCCGAGCTCTCGGTGCAGGATGCGCATCGACGGCCCTTCGGTCGCGACGTGATGCATGGTCAGCAGCAGCAGATGCTCGTCGTCGGACAGCCGGGTGACCAGGACCCGGATGGGGATCTCGGCTTTCAGGTCGAAGGGACGCTCGGTGTGCGCGGCTATCAGCCGGCGCAGCTCCTCCTCCCGGCCAGCCTCAGGCTCCCCGGACAGATCGGCGAACGTGTACGGGATCCGGGGGGCGGGCTCGATGTGCTGGAGCAAGCCGTCGGCCCCAGGAACGAGCCGGGTCCGCAGCACCTCGTGGCGGCGGACCAACTCCGTGACGCACTCCCGCAGCACTTCCAGGTCGACCTCGCCCAGAGCGCGGACGCCGAAGTTGGTGTTGTACAGAGGGCTGTCCGGATCGAGCTGGTTGAGGAACCAGAGCCGCTGTTGCCCGTGAGAGGCGGGCAGCTCCCCGGTCCTCGGCACCTTGACGACCTGAGGAAGCCGGCTGTCGCCGCGAGCTCGCGCCGCCTCGACGGACCTGGCGAGGGCGGCCACGGTGGGGGCCTCGAAGACCGCGCGGACGGGGATCTCGACGTGGAAGGCCGCGCGGAGCCGGGACAGCAGCTTGGCCACCAGGAGAGAATGTCCGCCGAGGGCGAAGAACCCGGCCTCCCGATGCGTGACCCGCAGGCCCAGCAGCTCGCTGAACAGGTCGGCGATCGTCTGCTCGACGTCGGTGAGCGGCGCCTGCTCCTGGCCGGATGAGTCCCAGGCAGGGACGGGCAGACGTTCCTTGTCGACCTTTCCGTGCCGGTTGAGCGGGAACGCGTCGAGCACGACGAGCGCGGCGGGCACCATGTAGCCGGGCAGCTCGGCTTCGGCGTGGCGCACGAGCTTCTGGGTGTCGAGCTCCGCTCCCTTCCGGGCGGTGAGGTAACCGACGAGCCGCGCCTGACCGGTCGCGGCCGCATCCGCCGTCACGAAGGCGTCGGCGACCTCGGGATGACCGGCGAGCACGTGGGCCACTTCGGCGGGCTCCACGCGGAAGCCGCGGATCTTCACCTGGTTGTCGAGCCGGCCGATGAACTCGAACGTCCCGTCGGCGCGGCGCCGGACTCGGTCGCCCGTCCGGTACATCCGCGCCCCGGGCGTGACGGCCATGGGATCGGGCACGAACGAGGCCGCGGTGAGCCCTGGGCGGTTCACGTACCCCCGGCCCACGGTGAGACCGCCGACGCACAGCTCGCCGCTTTCTCCGGCAGGCACCGGGTTCAGCAGGTCGTCAAGGACGTGAAGCGTCGCATGGGCCAGCGGCGGTCCCAGCGGAGTGCTCCCGTCGCCCGCCGGGTGAGCGAGCTCGATGCCGTCAAGGGCGGAGACGCCGACCGTCGTCTCGGTCGGCCCGTAGTGGTTGATGACCCGGCATGCGGGGCGCAGGCCGCTCAGTCCGGAGAACCATTCCCAGCGCGACGGCTCGCCTCCCAGCAGCAGCGCCTTGCGCGGCATGAGAACGTCCGCCCGGACGTCCGCGGCGTGGAGGGCGGCCAGATGCGACGGAGTGATCTTGAGAAAGTCGGTACGGGCGTCGCGGAGGTGCCCGGCCACCCACTGCGGGTCCGTGGCGAGGTCCGGCGGTATGACCCACAACGTGCCGCCGGCGGCCAGCGCGGGATACAGCATCGTCAGGCTCGAGTCGAAGGTCACCGGCTGCAGCATGGAGAACACGTCGCCGGGCTGAGGCGCGAGCAGCTTCATCATCTGGTCGACGTACGCGGCCAGATTGGCGTGGGTGATACCGACTCCCTTGGGGCGGCCGCTCGATCCCGACGTGTAACGCACGTAGGCGAGCGCCTCAGATGGCACCGGATCCGCATCCGCGGAGAGGGCATGGTCCAACACCTCGGCGAGGCGCAACACGGGCAGGCCCTCCCAGACGTCCCTGACGTCATCGGCGAGCACCAGGACTGCGCCGGCGTCCATGGCCAGCGTCCTGAGCCTGCCGGCGGGATCCCTCGGATCGAGCGGCAGGTAGGCGGCACCCGCTCGCGCGACCCCCAGCATTGCGACGATCAGATCCACCGTCGGCTCGACGGCCAGGGCGACCAGTGTGTCGGTGCCGCCTCCCACCTTGTGCCGGAGATATCCGGCGAGTCTGGAGGTTCGCAGTTCGAGTTCGGCGTACGTGAGCCGCCCGCCCGAAGCATCGGCGAGGGCCAGAGCAGCCGGCCGGGCCTGGACGTGCGCGGCCATGAGCTCAGTGATGGACCCTGCCGTCATCGCTCGTCCATCACACGTCGAACGCTCGCCGGCCGCATGTCTGTCCATACCCGTTCGATATGCGCCAGGCACTCCTCTTTCGAGCCGGAAAAACCCACGTCTCGCCAACCAGAAGGAAGAACTTTATTGCCGGGCCAGATCGAGTACTGCTCTTCATCATTGATGACCACAAGCTGGATGTCGGACAACGGTGCCATCCCCTTCCGGTGGCGAATATGCGATAAATTCGCCGTCCAGAATCGATTTCGATGAGACGATGCGTGATCCGCCGGCCGGCGCGATGGCGACCATCCGCGCCGGACGGGGGAAATATGCTGCGGCAAAAGGGTGACGCAGGCAATCAGTTTCAATTGGGCGCCCCGGCAGTTTCACGTTATGAAAGGACGGCGACGGTGAAATGACAGACGCCGATGGAAGAGTCTTTGTCGTCTGCGCCGCGATGGTGCGACGGCTAGAAGCCGGAGCTGGATACCTGTGCGGGTGAAGCAGTCGGAGGGTCGCTGGCAGAGCTTCTGTCGAGGTCGGGCCGACTGTGATGGGGGTGGCGGCTATGAGGCCTGCGCCCAACGAGCCGAACACCATTGTCGTGGGCGCCTACTCTGCCCATCTCGCTTCTCCCCCCCCACGATCATTCGCAAAAATATCGATCGTGCGGTCTGCCGGTAAAGTTGCATTTCTGACAATAGTCGCCTATATCGTGCCTCACTCGGCTTCTCGCCGGGACTGCCCCTCCACGTGCGCTTCGTCGAGGATCGGGCGCACTGTTCGTCCCAGCCGCCGCAGACTGGTACGTCGCCGGACTCGAACTCCCCGAGAACATCCCCGCCGGGATCGAACTCCGTAGATGACACGATCACGAGAGGCAGGCGATGATGGGTGAGTCGGGTCTGTCCAGTAATCGGCTCTGTCTCTTTCGGCTCTGTCGCAGATTCGGTGGTGACGGTACGTTTCGTAGCGTCACGTTGAGTCATGCATGGTGTCGATGAACTTCTAGGAACGGTGTTTTCGGGGTTATCGCCGCTGGTCGTGGAGTATGTAGCGGCCGAGGGCGAGCAGATCCGGATACGAGCGCGGACCCCGGATAGGTCGGTCGCCTGCCCAGGTTGCGGGGCCGAGACGGCGCGTGTGCACGGCTATCACGAGCGCCGTGTGGCTGATGTCCCAGTCGATGCCCGCGGCGTGTTGGTGGTGGTGCGGATTCGCCGCCTCATCTGCCCGACCCACGGCTGCCGTCAGACCTTCCGCGAACAGCTCCCCGGCGTGCTGGAGCGCTACCAGCGGCGCACGCCCCGCCTGAGCTCTCAGATCGGCGCGGTGGTTCGCGAACTGGCCGGCCGCGCCAGTATGCGAGCCTTATCCGCGCTGGCCGTACATCTGTCCCGGCATACCGCCCTGCGCATCTTGTTACGCCTACCCCTGCCGCAGCCTCGGGTGCCCCGAGTACTGGGGGTGGACGACTTCGCCCTGCGCCGGCGTCACCGCTACGCCACCGTGCTGATCGACGCCGAGACGCGCGAGCGTATCGACGTCCTGCCTGGCCGCACCGCTGACGTGCTGGAAGCGTGGCTTCGCGCCCATCCCAAGGTGCGGGTCGTCTGCCGGGACGGCTCGAGCGCCTACGCCGAAGCGATCCGCCGCGCGCTGCCGGACGCCATCCAGGTCGCTGACCGGTGGCACCTGTGGCACAACTTCGGCGAAGCTGTCCTGAAAGAGGTGGCAGGGCATAGCGCCTGCTGGGCCAAGGCCGGACCTCCCCTGCAGGACGGCGAGCGCGCGCAGACCACCCGCGAACGCTGGCACCAGATCCACGACTTGCTCAGCAAGGGCGTCGGCCTGCTCGAATGCGCCCGCCGCCTGAACCTGGCTCTCAACACCGTCAAACGCTACGCACGCGTGCCCGAACCCGAACGCTTGCAACGCGCCCCGCAATACCGGCCCACCCTCGTCGACCCCTACCGAAACTACCTTCGGCGCCGCCGCGCCGATGACCCCGCCGTTCCCGTCCTGCACTTATTCAATGAGATCAAGGACCTCGGCTACACCGGTAGCTTCAACCTCCTCTACCGCTACATCACCCAAGGCCGGGTCGAAGCCGACCGTCTGTCCATCGCACCCCGTCGCCTGGCCCGGCTTCTGCTGACCCGGCCCGACCACCTCACAGATGAGCGCCGCCGCTTGCTCGACGATCTCACCAGCGCCTGCCCTGAGATGATCGACCTGGCCGGACTCGTCCGCAGCTTCGCCGGCCTGCTCCGGCCGCACGAGGGCAACGCCGGCCGCCTCGACGCGTGGATAGCCACCGCCCGTGCCGCCCAGCTGCCTCACCTGCATGCCTTCATCCGCGGCCTTGACCAGGACCGCGATGCCGTCCGCGCGGCCGTCACCTTACCGTTCCACAACGGCGGGACCGAAGGCGTGAACACGAAGACGAAACGCATCATGCGTCAGATGCACGGCCGAGCCGGCTTCGCACTCCTCCGCCACCGCATCCTTTTGTCTTGACGCTCCGTTACCACCGAAAGAGAGACAGAGCCGATTACTGGACAGACCCGTAAGGCCTGTCCATGGAAGGAAGGCGGTCACCGCGAGTGCGGCTCCCATCGCGACCGCTGCGCAGGCGTGGTCGGGGTGACCGCGTGTGGTGGTACCGGCGCGGCGTGTATGTGGAGGGAAGTCAGCCATCGGACCAGTGTAGAGAGCAACGTCAGCGATTTCGTGTTTCTGACCCGCTTCATGTGGCCTGCAGCATCATCTGCCTCCGCAAGCTGTGAACCGCATTCTGAAACGAGCTGTTACAGAAGAAGGCGGTTCTCGGACTACACAGTCACGACCACGAAAGCCCAGCTCAGACACTCACCGAGAAAGAGCTACACCCATCAGAACCCCACCCTGGGCGCGTTGTAGACGTAGCCGAGGCGTCCTTCGGTTCGCTGGCCTTCACATCCGGAATGTGCGGAGATGAAGTGGTCCCCATTGCCAGGGACGTAGCACCGGTAGAGGGCAATGGTGTTGGGCCCTGCGTGGTGTAGATGTGGCCGACCGGGCCGAGCGGCCGCAACCCTTCGCACCCAGGCTCGAGGCTGAGGAGGTTGTGACCGCCGACCTGGCATTCGAACAGCGGAACAGTTCCTGCGACATGGTCGCGGCGCAGCCGCCAACTGCCTTCGGTGGTGAAGCCGGGTGGCAGACCGCGGGAGGAGGCCCAGTGACCGCGGGTGGGATGGTCGCCGCGGGTGAGCTTGGTGTACGGCCGCCGGCACGGCGAAGCAGCGGCCGTCGTACTCCTGCTCATCCGCAGCGCAGGGCGCCTGCTTGATCTGCGGCTCCCAACGGGCCCACACAAGGTTGATCGCCACGCCGCCGGTATTGGTCCCTGCTATTTCCTCCTTATCCGGCCAGAAATCTGGCTGAATGGATTTTGATCCGGTAGGCGTCACGTACCGGATAAGGGAGCGTGATGTCGCTCGCCTGCGCGGTGATGGGCACCAATGTGGTCAGGAGAAGCGCGCTGATGCATAGCCACCACCATCGATGGGCTCGCATGTGGTCCTTTCTCAGGGAAAAAAGTGGAGATCCGCACCGCTCACACAGCGCTGCGGATCTCCACCGAGATCATCAACTCAAGGGGATGGCGTCCAGGACCCGAGTCGGGATCACCTGCACATTGCTGTTCTGCTGTGCCACAGTCCTACGCCCTCCATTGATCAGCCACACCGACGCCGAGTCCGGGGACTTGACATAGGTACCGTCGGCGATCTGCTTGGTCAGGCCGTCCCAGACGCGGACGGGGATGACCTGGCGCAGCTTGTCCTTGTAGCCGAAGGCGATGAGCTCGTCCATGGTGTAGAACTCGACCTTGGCTCCGCCGACGATCGCAGCCTCAGACGTGGTCCCCGCCTTCACAATCCGCGTCCCGTCGCCGATCTGCTTGGTCAGACCGTCCCAGACGCGGGCCGGGATTACCTGGGGGGTCTGATCATCGTAGCCGGAAGCGATGAGCTCTTCCATGGTGTGGAACTCGACCTTGGCGCCGCCGACGATCGCAGCCTGGGCGGAAGAGGACGCTTCCCCGATCCGCGTCCCGTCGGTGATTTGCGTGGTCAGGCTGTCCCATACTCGAGCAGGAACCACTTGACGCGGTCGGCCGCCATATCCGGACGCGACCAGCTCATCCATCGAGTGGAAGTCGACCCGAGCCCCGCCGACCATGGCAGCCTCGGAGTTCGACCCTGCCTTCGCTATCCGGGTGAAGTCAGCGATGCGTGTGGGCAGTTCATTGAAGGCGCGGGCAGGGATGGCGCGCACCTTCGATGCCCAATCGGTGCCGTAGCCCGAGTCGATGACCTCTTGTGGGCTGGCGAAGTTCACCCTGGCCGCGCCGATGATGGCCGCCACTGGTGTAGATCCCACCGATCCCTGAATTAGGGTTCCGTCCTGTGGCGTCCTCGGTACCGCGTCGAAGTAGCGGGACGGAACGCCCCGCACCTTCGACGTCCAGTTGGTGCCGTAGCCGGCGTCGATGACCTCCTGCGGGCTGGCGAAGGGGATCACGGCGCCCCCCACGATCGCCCCCACTGGGGTTGAGACGCCGTCGGCAGCGCCCTGGATCAGAGTGCCGTCGCGGGGAATGGACGGTATCTGGTGGTAGCTGTCCGACGTGATGATCACGACGCGCTCGCGCCAGTTAGTGCCGTAGCCGGCGTCGATGACCTCCTGCGGGCTGGTGAAGGGGACACGAGCACCGCCCACCGTAACCGACACCGGCAGATCGGTGACCCCGGCGCGGGCCTGTACGAGGCTGCCGTCGGCAGGTTCGTTGTTCATGTGTTCGCGGGCGTCAATCGACCAATCGGAGATCTTCACCGGCGAGCCGCAGCCGACCGGTGCGGCACAGCTGTGCTGGTGCAGCGGTGCACCGCCGACGAACAGGTACACGCGGCCGCGCTGGTCCACGGCCGATGAACCGTCCCGGGGCGTGGCTGGTCCTGCGTTGATCACCGCTTGGGTCGTCGGTCGGGGTGTTGTCCCGCAGATCCCATTGGCGCAGGTAGCCTGCCAGACCGCCGCTCCACCGACCATTTTGTAGATCCGGCCGGTGTCGCTGGTTTGCAGCAATGTGCCGTCGGCGAGTCCGCGTACGTCGGTGACGGGTGCGGGTCCCGGCGCCGGTGCGGGCGTCCCTCCGCCCGGTGGCTGGCCGCCACCTCCGCCTGAACCGCCGCAGGTGGAAGGCATGTTCAGGGTTTGCCCACAGAAAATCTGCCCGAGCGGAGATCCACCGCTCGTTGAATTGCGAATCGCATACCTCTTCCATGCATACTCGCTGTCCAGGTTGCCTTGTGAGACGGAAGTCACACTTTGCTGAGAAGCTGGTCCAGCAAAGCCCAAATCGCCCCGGGGACGTCGCTCAACGGCCGCGAAGAGATGGTCGAGTAGTTGGCGTCCTTCGAGCAGGTGATAGCGGAGCAGCGTTGGCCGGGCGTCCGACGAATCATGCAGCCTGGGCTGACGACCTTTCGCCGGGCCGATTCTCTTCAGGAAACTGCCCTTTCCTGAAGAGAATCGTCTCCACATCACCGAAGCCTGGCGCGCGCATTGGTCGACGATACCGGCGACAAGGTCGGCCTATGGGTGATCGCGGGCTGGGCCGCGGCTTTGTCCGTCACGCTGGCCCGGGCCCACGTCGCGGCAAAGGCCGGCAGAACAGCCAGACTTCGAACATTGACGCACGAGGGCGGATCCCCGAGCAAGGATGAGTCCCCCGGCGCCGCGCCTGCGCGGCGCCGGGGGGTGTCTGGGTCAGGGCAGTTCTGGTGATCGTTCGGCGTAGGTTCGGGCGTTGTCGTCTTGCGTGGGGTTGGAGAAGCCGACCGACCAGACCCGCTTTCCGACAATGGCCAGCCCCTGGTGACTGGGTCCCCACCAGTTCCCGGGATTCGCGCCTTCGATGAGCTGCCATGTTCCGTTGGACAGCCGGGCGAAGCCGGTAATGGTGCGGCCGAAGCCCGCCAGCCATACCTCGCCGTCCGGGGCGACGGCGACATCTCCCAGGCTGGTTCCCTCGGTGTCGAATGAGGGCACGTTGACGTAGCTCCAGGCCGTGCCGTTGTAGCGCATGAGCGCGGCAGAGCCGGTCAGCCCGCCTTCCCAGGTGTACCAGCGTCTGGCGCCGGAGGCGAAGACCTCGCCGGACGGGCTGATGGCGACATCGGTGAGCCAGGTGCCGTCAGCGCCGTCGTTCGGGGTGTCCATGCGGGACCATGTACGGCCGTCCCAGTGCACGACGTACGGTTCGATGTTATGGCCAGCGGTGCGGCTGGCAGCGTATCCGACCGCCCACACGTCGTCGGAGGCGCGCACGGCGACCCCCGACAGCTGGGTGAAGCCCGTCCCTGGCAACGGCAGCGGCACCGGCGTCCAGGCGCGGCCGTCCCAGTGCAGGGCGAGAGCCCTGCTGGGGGCGTTCTCGCTGACGTAGCCGACCGCCCACACATCGGCAGGACCAGCGGCGGCGACCCCCGTCAGGTGGTTGGGTGTGGTCGCGGTGCCCACGTGCGGGCTGGGGACGATCCGCCAGGAGGTGCCGTCCCAGTGCGTGATCAGGCTGGTGCCGCTCAGGTCGCTGGTGGTGCCGGCAGTGCCGACCGCCCACACGTCATCCGGCGCGATCGCGGCCACGCCGGCCAGGTCCACGTTGTTCTTGCCCTCCGGTTTTGGGACCTCGACGTTGCGCCAGGTTGTGCCGTCCCAGTGCGCGGCCAGCGCGTAGCGGGGCACGTGCGGTTTGACCTCGTACTGCCCGACTGCCCAGATGTCGTTGGCGGAGTTGCCGGACACGTCTAAGAACTCGTTGTGGCCGGTGCCTGGGTTGGGTGTGGGAAGCGTCTGCCACCCGGGGCTTTCGGCGAGCGCCTGCCCGGGCGCCATCATGATGAGAGCCGCCGCGGCCAAACCCACGGCTAGGCGCATGTGTCCTGCCATTTGCTTGCCTTTCTGCTTTCGTTTCGCTGGTCAAGCCTTGCAGGGGATGGATCACATTCAGCCACAGACATCCATTGTGATCATTACAGGACGCTTACAGCAGGCCGGAGAAACAGCTGTTCCACGTCGGTCCGGCCGTGGCTGAGCCCGCCGTACAAGGCGCCATGCCCGCGCCGGTACTCCGGCGACAAGCTCAGATCCACCGGCGAGCGCACCGGTCCCGGCTCGCACAACAGCGCATCAGCCAGCTCGAACAACGCATCGGCTCGCGCCTTGAGACAGGCGTAGACGTCGTTCCGGAACCGGGACAACACCCTGGAGGACTCGACACCGGCGGCATCGTTCAGCAGACTCACCCTCACGGCCTTGTAGTGATCAATGGCGACTCGACACCGCACATGATCACTAAAGGCCGTCTTGCTGTCCGCAAAACAGTCAAACCCTGCCTAGCACAACAATCCGGAGAATAAAGAACAAGCTCAGAGAGTATTGCTGAAGCGATGTCTCGCCGGCCGGAGCGGTCGCGCGGGTCGTAAGGCATTGCGGATGGCTCGGGCGGCGGCTCCAACCGCCAGTGCGATCAGTACCAGGGCCGAGGCCCAGCGCATGGGAGACATGATCGATAGGATGACGGGGGTGACCGCTGAGCCCGCCAACACGGCGATCGGTGCAGCCGTTCGTGTCCACGCTGATCGGCATTGCGATCGCGGAGCGCCGCATCACCTCCGTCGACGACCCTGTCACCCGCTACCTGCCCGAGCTCGCCCGGCGAGAGGCCGGCTTCGGCCGCATCACGCTGCGCCACCTGCTGACCGAGATGCGATCGCACTCGCGTAGCAGGAAGGCGTTGACGTCGGCTCCCATCAGGGCCGCAGGCGCGAAGACGTTCCCGATCGTCGCCTGTTCCCGCACGCTCCAGGCGGGGCTTGAGATCCTGCCGCTGACGATCTTCATCCCGGTCAGCAACATCGTCTTCGCTCGCGTCTCCGGGCGCGCCGCGGCTGGTCCGCTGCTGGCCGTCTCGTTTCTGGTCGCGGGGGCGGCCTCGCTGGCCCTGGTCGCGCTGTCGCCCTCCACCCCGTACTGGATGCTGGCCGTCGCTCTCGGTCTGACCGGCATCGCGGGCGGCTTCATCTCCCCCGCCATGACGGCGGCCACGGTGAACGCGGCGGGCACCCGGCACGCCAACACCGCCGGTTCGGTCCTCAACGCCAACAGGCAGATCGGTTCCCTGGTCGGCATCGCCTCCATCGGCGCCGTCCTGGCCGTCACCCCCGGATGGACCGCCGGAGCGGCCCTGTCGTTCCTCCTGGTCGGCACCGCCTACATCGCTGGGGCCCTGATCGCCTGGCGCCTCATCCACCTACCCGAACGCCGCCAGACCACCGCCACGACCGGACCGGTCCCGAAGCCACAGCCCCGCCACGGCCGAGCGGTGTCCTGGCCGGACCGGTCGCCCTCGGAGCACGGGATCTCGACCTGCTGACAGCGAAGGCACGGTCGGCCTCGGCATCCTCGGCATCGGGGTGTCCGTTCGCCTATTGAGCCGTCCCCCGGCGTACCGCATCGAGCAGCAGGCGGAGCATGGGCCCGGGCGGGGCCGGCGGTACGGCGAGCGAGGTCGTGATTTCCGCGTCGGCCAGCGGGCGGAGGGCCACGCGCCGGGCCGGGACCAGGTCGGTGGCCCCCTGGTAGAGGATCGTCCAGGAGGCGGCGCCGGTGCCGATTTCGGCCAGGGTGTCCTGGACGGTGGTGAACGCCGGGCCGCATACCGGCTCGAATCCGGCCGACCGGCAGGCGGCCAGCACCAGGTCGTGCAGCGGCGGATTGTCCGCGCGTGGAGCCAGCCGGAGCGGTAGGCGCGCGAGGTCCCCCAACTCCAGGACGGGCTTGCCGGCCAGCGGATGTGCGGCGGGAAGCGCCACCACCAGGCGGTCAGTCCAGAGCGGCAGGAGTTCGAGGCCGGGTGCGGCATCGAGCACCCGGACAAAAGCGGCGTCGAGCTGCCCCGCCCGCACGGCTGCCAGGCGTTCGTCCAGTGGCAGAGCGCTCAGCCTGACCCCCAGCTTGGGAGGCAACTCCTGCAGCACAAGATCCAGCCGGTCGCCCAGCCCTTGGCTGGTCCCCAGACGCAGCACGCCGTCACGTCCGGTTGCGATGTCCGTCGCCACGTGGCGGATGCGTTCCTCCACGTCCAGCAGGGCGCGAGCCTCTGGGAGCAGACGTTCCCCCGCACCGGTCAGCCGGATCTGCCTGGTGGACCGGTCGAACAACCGGACACCCAGCTCCCGCTCCAGCCGCGCGACCTGCTGGCTCACCGCAGGCTGAACGATCTGGAGCCGTTCGGCCGCACGGGCGAAGCCGCCCTCGTCGGCGACCGTGACGAAATAGCGGAGCTGTCTGATCTCCATGACGGCCTGTCTATAAGGATCGGTGATGGGTCGACAGTGGAAGCGCGGCTGGGTCCCGGCATGTTCCCCGGCTTGACTGGGACACATGAAAGCAGTGATCAACACACCGGAAGGCCCGGTGATCAGCGAGACCCCCGACCCGGAGCCCGCACGGAACGAGGCGCTGGTCGCGGTACGGGCGTTCAGCCTCAACCGCGGCGAACTGACTCTGCTGCAGGCCCGAACGAACAACTGGCGTCCAGGCCAGGACGTGGCAGGGGTGGTACTGGAGGCGGCGGCCGACGGGAGCGGCCCGGCGCCGGGCACACGGGTGACCGCCCTGGTCGAGCAGGCGGGCTGGGCGGAACGGGTGGCCGTGCCCACCGACCGAATCGCAGAACTGCCCGCCGAGGTCAGCATGGAGCAGGCCGCGGCGCTACCCCTGGCCGGCCTCACCGCGCTGCGCACCCTGCGCATGGGCGGCAACCTGCTGAGCCGCCGTGTCCTGATCACCGGCGCGAACGGCGGCGTCGGCCGCTTCCTGGTCGAACTCGCCACCCTCGCGGGCGCCACCGTGACCGCCGTAGCCCGCCAGGACGTGGATGCCCACGAGGTCGTCCCCGATCCAGTCGCGGCCACCGGGCCGTACGACCTGATCATCGAGTCGGTCGGCGGCCCGGCCCTGACCGCCGCGCTGGGCCGTGCGGCCCCCGGTGCCACCATCGTCCTGATCGGATCGAGTAGCGGCCAGAAGACCCCCATCGACATCTACGACTTCATCGGCCACGAGGGCGCGCGCATCCTCCCCTACCTGTCGTACGCCCACCCCGAACCGCCGTCCGTCGACCTGCAAACCCTGGTCGACCTGGTCGCCACAGGCCGTCTGCACCCCACACTCGGCCTGGTCGAAAACTGGTCAGCCCTCGACAAGGCCCTTACCGCCCTCCAAGATCGCCACATCGCCGGCAAGGCCGTCCTCACCCTGTAACGGGACGCCCCAACCAGCTGGCCCGCCGTCCCCATTCACCGGAACGGCGGGCCTCGCGTTATCCCGCCCAGGACCGCCACCGTCCCGCGCCCTGGACGTAGATCCTCCTCGGACGGCGGCCGAGTCCCGAACGTCTCCCGGATCTGCCTGCGGGGGTTCTCGTCCGCGACGTCCATGAGTACTTACCGACAAGCCCCGGATCGACTTACGTACTGGCCTGTCAGTCCCCGACTTGTTCTTGATCAGCTTCCGATTACCCTCGACCAGCGTCTATGAGCCGATCGCGTCGGCGGCGATGAGCAGGCTCGGTCGCACTCTCTGTAGCAACCTCCAGCTTCGTCAGCTTGATCGCCCCCGCCGCCCGATCGGCGATCTCCACCCAGGCCAGCCGGGGCAAGCGCCCGCCCCGAAAGAGGGCGTCCCGGAAACGCGGCGGTCGACTGCTTTCTGAGCGCCTCGCCAGCTCGGGCACGTACTTGTAGATCGTGGAGCGACTGACGCCGAGCGGGCGGGTGACGGAGGAGACGGCCGAACATGCTTTAATGACCAGCCATGATCGCGAGGAAGCTGATGGTGACGGCTGCTCTGGCGGTCGTCACGGTCCCTCTCCACGCTGGGCAGGCCCAGGCTCGGACGTCGTCCTCCGCCACCTCGGTGATGAGCTGGAATGTCTGCGCGGGCACCAATCCCGGTTGCTTCTTCTACGGCAGAAGCATGCAGGAGGTGGCCGTGGAGG
Organism: Nonomuraea aurantiaca; assembly: GCF_020215705.1. Lineage (GTDB taxonomy): Bacteria > Actinomycetota > Actinomycetes > Streptosporangiales > Streptosporangiaceae > Nonomuraea > Nonomuraea aurantiaca. The sequence goes on from NZ_JAIWNB010000055.1 coordinate 27,412, forward strand.
TCGGCTGGTACGCGACCACTCAGCCGATCAAGCCAGATGTGATCTTCCTGCAGGAGTTCTGCGCGGGCGGGACGGCCACACTGGAGAGCCTGCTGGAGCAGAAGACCCAGCGCGCCTGGACCGTGCGGTCGTCGATCCTCACGTTGAAGGATGGCTCGCCGAAGGCCTGCGCACCTGACCAGCATGGGCGTCCGCGGGGCAATATCGCCGTCACCGTCGCGGTCGCCGACAATGTGGCCATCTTCCAGGCCCATGGACTGACCTCCCCGCCGTGGTACGCCAAGCGCATGGCGCTCTGCGCCGCGATCCCGGCCAGGAGGCTCAACGTCTGTGGCACCCACCTCAGCGCCGGCCTGTCCTACGACGACAAGCAGCCCGACGCACCCTTCCGGACGAGGCAGGTCCAGGAGCTGCTGGCAGCGGCGGCCAAGCCCGGATACCGTGCCGTCTTTGGCGGAGACCTCAACCTGGCCCCGCCGGACAGCGGGCAGAGCACCGCCACGAAAAGACGCATTCTGGCGCCTGTGTACGCGGCCTACACCGAGTGCGACCAGAACGGCAGCCGCGACGGACGGTGGACCGAGAAGCACGTCCGAGAGGACGGCAGCATCGCGAAGCGCAAGCTCGACTACCTCTTCGCCCCCAAGGGAAGCGTGACCCAGTGCCACGTAGCTCAGGGTGCCGCCTCCTCCGACCACAAGCCCATCTACATCAAGGTCAACCTTGGCTAGAGACCTTCAAAGGTGAGGGTTATATGGCCTGACCTGGGCGTGAATCGGCAGGTGGCCTTCGGAGTGCTACCTGGAGTGTATGAGGTATCCCGATGGTGGTGGCCTGACCGCCGAGCAGCGATTACGACGCGAGCAGGTGCGGATGCGGGCGGCCGACCGCTTCGCCGAGGGTGCGACGGACGCGCAGGTAGCGCGGGAGTTTCGGGTGTCACGGATGTCGGCCAACCGGTGGCGGCGGGCGCTGGAGAACGGCGGCCGGCAGGCGCTGGTCTCCAAAGGAGCGGGCGGGACGGTGTGCAAGCTGGACGAAGGCCAGCTGGCGCAGCTGGAGCAAGTGCTGGTCGGCGGACCAATGGCCTACGGCTGGCCGGATCAGTGCTGGACGCTGGCACGGATCGCCGAGGTGATCGAGCGTGTCTTCCGCGTGCGGTACACGGTGGGCGGGGTGTGCTACCTGCTGCACCGGTTGGGCTGGAGCTGGCAGGCGCCTACTCGGCGCGCCGCTGAACGCGATGAGCAGGCCATCGCCGCCTGGAAGGACGAGCAGTGGCCGATCATAAAAGGCTGGCGGCGCAGCAAGGGGCGTGGCTGTGCTTCGAAGACGAGGCCGGCCAAACCCTGAGATCGCCCAAAGGCCGCACCTGGGGCCGCAGGGGACACACGCCGGTCGTGTCGCTGCCGGTCAAGGGCGCCGGACGCGTGTCGATCGCGGGCTTGATCGCCACTCGCCCCGCCCGGCGATCGCGGCTGATCTACCGGATGCGGCAGCATCGCGGCCGCAAGGGCGAACGCCGAGGATTCTCCGAGGCCGACTACGCGGCGTTGTTCGACGCCGCTCACCAGCAGCTCGGCGGACCGCTGGTGGTGGTCTGGGACAACCTCAACACCCACACCTCGGCCGAGATGGGACGGCTGATCGCCGCCCGCCCATGGCTGACGGTGTTCCACCCGCCCGCCTACGCCCCGGAGCTCAACCCGGTCGAGGGCGTGTGGGCGCACATGAAGAAGAGCCTGGCCAACCTCGCCATCCGCACCGTCGACCAACTGATCGCCGTGGTCAAGAACCGGCTCAAACGCATGCAGTACCGACCCGCCCTCATCACCGGCTTCACCGCCAAGACCGGCCTGGACTTCCGACCGCCGTAACCCCGGTGGGCTTCCCCTTCTAGCGTGGAGATCTGACCTAAGGAGAAGGTTGGGTCGTGGGAGAGACCAGACGCAGGTTCGATCCGGAGTTCCGCGCGGGCGCGGTGCGCATCGTGCGGGAGACAGGAAAACC
>NZ_JAIWNB010000056.1 GCF_020215705.1 Nonomuraea aurantiaca
TCCGGTAGTCGCGCACGCCCCAGTCCCGCGCCTGCCGATCGGCGAGAGGATCGGCGGAATAGCTGGCGGCGTGATCGGCCAGCCAGGACAGGAACATGCGCACCCGGGAGCGGTAGGTGCGCCGGGTTTCGGCCGACAGCGGGGCGCGTTCCAGCGCGGCAGCGTATGCGTCGAGGGCCATGTCGTAGGTGGGCGGCAGCCTTGTCGGGCGAGCGCCCGGACGGGGCTTCGTAATCTCGGAAGCGGATCCGGTCTCCTGAAGCGACTCAGATTGCGTGATCTCGGAAGTCGCAACGGGGAGTGTACTTCCGAGATTGAGCCGATCTCGGAAGCTTTCACGCTGAGGCGTCTCGGTCGAGATCCAGCCGTCAGAACCAGAGACCGCAGTGGTGAGCGTTCTTTATGTTGATCGGTTGTACCGACTCCGGAGCGAGGTTGAGCGCGCGGTCGGCGGTGTCGAGACGGGGCCAGGTCGTGCTGCCCGCCCCGTTGGGGTCGCCGGTCCGGACGAACCGGGTCCAGTAGCCGACGATCTGAGCGGCCATGCGCCGCTGGTCGGTGGTGAGACCTGAGCTATCGGGGAAGTCGAACAGGTAGAAGGTCTCGGCTCCGTGCGCGGTTGCGGGGCGGACGTGGGCAGGCAGGGGCTGTCCGCTGGGGGTGGGCGCGGACGGGTCGGCGAAGATGTAGGCGTAGGTGCGCGCTTTCCTGGCGTGCTCGCGGCCGGACTTCCAGGAGGGGCAGATCCAGCCGCTGTCGCTGAACACGCGGCTGGCCGCCGCGGTGGGGGAGGGGAAGCGCCGCGCCGGGTAGCGTCGCTCGACACGTGGTGCGGCCGGCCCGAAGGCGGTTTTGAGCAGGACCGGGTACTGGCGGGCCGTGATGCCGTGCGGGTAGACGGCCAGGGTGAACTCGACGTGCTCGTCGCGGGTGTTGCCTTGCAGCAGTGGTATGGCCGCCTGCTTGCCTGCGGCGAAGACCGTGGCCGGCTCTTGCGGGACGAGGCTGGTGCCGTAGGCGAGGAGCGGGAATTGGGCGGTGTGCGGCAGCAGCTCACCGGCGCTCTTGCGGCGCAGGCACGCCACGTCGGTGCAGCCCAGCTGCTCGGCCAGCGCCTGGCCGGCGCCTCGGATCGTGTCGATCGGGTGCCAGGAGGAGATCGCGGGCATGCCCGTGCCCATCGCTCCGGCCGGGTGGCTGGTGCGGCACGATCCGCTCTGGACGATCGCCCGGTGGAACAGGCCCCGGGCGGCCGGTGAGGTCATGAGAGTGCAGGTGCTCATCGCGCCGGCCGAGGCTCCGGCGAGGGTGACCTTGTCGGGATCTCCGCCGAACGCGGCGATGTTGGCGCGCACCCAGCGCAGCGCCGCCACCTGATCCTGCAGGCCGAAGTTACTGCTGTCGCCGAGCTGGGGGTGGGCGAAGAAGCCGAACACGCCGAGCCGGTAGTTGACCGTCACGACCACGATGTCTCCGGCCTTGACCAGCCGGGCCGGGTCGTGGATCGAGCCGGCGCCGGTGATGAAACCGCCGCCGGGCACCCAGACCATGACCGGCCGCCCCTTGCCGGGCCGGACGGGTGTGGTCACCTCCAGGGTCAGGCAGTCTTCGCTCTGCGGGGTGCCCTTCGGCATATCAGGCGCCTCCGGCTGCAGGCACGCCGGTCCTGCCTTCGTCGCGTCGCGGGTGCCGGTCCAGGAAATCGCCGGTTGGGGTGGCTGCCAGCGCCGCTCTCCGGTGGGCGGAGCAGCGTACGGGATGCCGCGAAAGCGGCGGACCCCATTCTGATTCATGCCCTGGACCTCGCCCGACGCCGTCACGACGACCGGGTTGGAGATGTCGTCGGCATGGGCAGGGGTGCATCCCGCCACGAGCATCCATGCGCTTGCCAGCAGGGCGAGGATCGCGGCCGGCGCGGGTGTGCGGCCGGTCATCGCCCGTCCCCGCTTTGCTTGGCCTTCTTGCTGGCCCAGCCGGCCAGCGATGCTCCGGCGATGGCGGCCACCGCGTAACATGCCAGCCACACCGCGAATCCGCCGGGCAGCCATGCGAGCAGCCCGGCGTTGTCGTGGTCGGCGAGCAGCCGGATGGCCCCTTGTGCTCCCAGGGCCAGCAGCAACATGCCAATGATCAGCACGGTGACGTGCTTCATGTGCGCTTTGTCTCCCATCGCCCCGAAGGGCCGTGACGGCAGGCGTGAACACGCCCTCCACGGTTTGTGGTGCGATCGAACCATAACATCCGCCTTGGTACGATCGCACCACAAACGAGTCGCGAGGACGGATGGCATGCCACGACAGGTGGACCACGACCAGCGCCGCCGCCAGATCGCAGAAGCCGTCTGGCGCCTAGCCACCCGCGGTGGCCTGGAAGACGTCACCCTGAGGCAGGTCGCCGCGGAGGCCGGGGTCTCCGCCCGGCTGCTGCAGTACTACTTCGGCACCCGCGATGAGCTGCTGCTCGGCGCGCTGGAGATTCTCAACGACGATGCCGAGCAGCGGGCCCGTGAACGCCTCGCAAAACTCGGCGAAGCGCCTGGCATGCACGCGATCGTGCGTGGAGTGCTGTTCGAGCTGCTCCCGCTGGATGAGGAACGGCGCAGCCGGCACCTGGTGTACGCCGCCTACTTCGTCCGCTTCCTGACCGACCCCGCCCTGGCCAAGGTCGCCCGCGACGCACCGCTTGCGCTGGAGAACCTGGTCGCCGGCCTGCTCGTGCAAGGGCAGGAATCCGGCCAGGTGCCCCTGGACATCAACACCGCGGCCGAGGCCGCGTTCCTGGTGGCAGGCGCCGAGGGGATGCAGTCCAGCGTTCTGCTGAGGCAGCGGTCCGCCGAGGACGCCGTAGCCATGATCGACCACCAGCTTGCCCGCGTCTTCACCACCACCAACTCCGCATGACTCCACCTTCCCAACCCATCCGCGCCCGTCACCCGCCGTGCCGCCGCGGTCGAGTGAGGAGCCGCTGTGCCCCACCCTGGTGCGGCGCGCCGGTTGTCCGGGTCATCGCTCTCGGTGCAGAGCCATGGTGAACCAGGTGTAGGCCCTCGGAGTGTGCAGGGCCGAAACCGTACGCTAAGCCCGTTCGCCCAGCTCACTGGTAGGGCGTGATCGTCGTTGAGTGGAGGACGTCGGCGTACGTTCCCGTTCTATCGCACGGGCCCTGAGATGTTTGCCGATGTGGGTGCTCACCTCGGCCGGGAGCGGCGAGTTCCGGGGGTGCCCCCTTCGGCAACCTCGGTGAGGAAAGCGTGGCCCCGCCCTGGACCGTCCCTGCTCCAGGTCCTAGAGATCTTCGATATAGCTGGCGGCGATGTCGTCGGGTGGGGTGGTGTACAGGCGCAGGTAGCGGTCGTTGGCATGGCCCAGGCGGCGTTCAAGCTCGGCGCGGTTGTGCCCGGAGGTTTGTGACAGCTGGAAGGCGAAGGTGTGCCGGGCGTCGTGCGGACGCAGCAGGCCGAGCTTGCGGCCCGGGTCAGGGGTCTGGGCGTCGTGCAGGCGGCCGATAGGAACAGGGCGGACGGGCCGGTGCTGGCGGCGGCGTCGCCAGGGCGTTCGAGCTCCAGGTATTGGTATCTGCCGTCCGGTCGGCACCGCCGATCAGACTATGCGGCAACGGCGACCTCACCAGGTCCCAGCGCCGGGACTGGGAGTGGTTGTGTCCGCTGGACACAACCACTCCCGGATGACGACTCGAAGAAGAGGAGAACAGCGGTGGCGAGTCGAGAATCGCAAGCTGTGAATGAACTTTATCGGCAGTGGCTGGCTGCTTCCGCACAGCATGACGACTGGTCGGCGGACAACCAGGAGAGGTTGGTTGAGGACACCTGGATCACTTTGACCAGTGAACCTGGCGGTGTGGACTATGTAGAGGTCGATGCGGGCGGACCTCTGCCCGCCTTGTGGGCGATCCCGAAGGACGCTCCCGAGGACACGGTTTTGTTCGCCGTTCACGGCGGCGGTTTCATCACCGGATCGGTGTACACGCATCGCAAGCTGTACGGGCATCTGGCCAAGGCGATGGGGGTGCGGGCGCTGCTCCCGAGTTACCGGCTCATCCACAAGGGCGGGCAGTTTCCGGTGCCGGTGGATGAGGTGTTCGGTGCCTACCGGTGGCTGCTGGATCAGGGCGCGGACGCGAAGCGGGTCGTGTTCGCCGGTGATTCGGTCGGCGGGAACCTGGCACTTGCGGTGCAACTGAAGGCGAAGGATCAGGGTGTGCCACTGCCGGCTGCGTCACTACTGATGTCGCCGGTGACTGACCACACTCGTTCCACGGAAAGCATGACGTCCAACCGCGACCCTGACCGCGCTGGCGCGGACGTTCGAGCTGGTCGACTCGGGCGGGATGCGCATCCCGGAGGCGCGGCCGTATCCGCTCGCCGCCTACGCGGAGGCGCTGGCGGCCGCCGAGGCGCCCGGTCACGGGGGCAAGCCGCTGCTGGTGCTGCGCGACTAGTGTCCCGCGTCTGAAATTCGTCGGCAATATCGAGCGAGGGATTCGAGGATCTCGTCGGCGGTCTTGGTCCAGACGAACGGCTTCGGGTCGTCGTTCCATTGATCCAGCCAGTCGCGGATTTCCTGCTCCAGCGACTGGACGCTCTTGTGGACCCCACGGCGGATCAGCTGGTCGGTGAGGTAGCCGAACCACCGCTCGACCTGGTTGATCCAGGAGGAGCCGGTGGGGGTGAAGTGCATGTGGAAGCGGGGGTGACGGGCCAGCCATGCCTTGGAGGAATTCGCCCTCCGCGCCCACCGCTGCAACACCGCCCGCTCGTCATCGGTGATCGCCAGCTCCGCCTTGGGCCGTCCAGTCCGGACCTCATCGGCCAACGCATCCAGCCCGCCCCGGGCGAAGGCGGCACGCCACTTGCGCACCGTCCCGACGGCTATCCCCAAATCCCGCGCCACCTGCGCGTTGCTGGCCTCCGGTACCGCACACGCCAACACGATCTTCGCCCGAATCGCCAGCCGCGCCGATGCCACCGACATGCCGATCAGCTGAGCCCGTTCAGCTTCCGTCAAGTGGATCTCCACCGCAGCCGGCCCTCGATGCGCCATACCTGCCAGCATAAGAACTTATCGGACGAATTTCTGGCGGATCACACTAGAGGAGGCCTGGCCCCAGATGGGCATAAGGCCCTGGCGGCTGGCCGCGGGAGCCTGCCTGGGCGCCGCGTGCGCCGTCAAGTGGTCGGGGGTCTTCTTCTTGCTCGCCTTCGCCGCGCTCTCACTGATATGGGATGCGGGCGCGGGGCGGGCGCTAGGACTACGGCCGCGCCTGTCCGGGGCCCTGCAGGGTCTGACGGGCGCGTTCGTCCTGGTCCCCGCCACGATCTACGTGCTGAGCTGGAGCGGCTGGTTCCTGCGCGCGCAGGGCCGGGGGCGCAACTGGAAACAGGCCACCCAGGCCGGGCCCGGCTTCTTCGTCGTCGACTCGCTGCGCTCGTGGCTCGGCTACCAGTTGCAGGTCCTCGGCTTTCACACCGGCCTGGACACCCGGCATTCGTACATGTCGGAACCGTGGCAGTGGCCGCTGCTGCAACGTCCCGTCGCCTTTCACTACCTGAGCCCGCCGAACGCCTGTGCGGCCAAGGACTGCTCACAAGCGGTGCTGGGCGTCGGCACACCGGCGCTGTGGTACCTCGCCCTGCCCGCGCTCGTCGTGCTCATCACCCGGTACACCGCCGTTCGGGATTGGCGAGCAGGGGCCGTGCTGCTCGGTTACGGCGCGGGGTGGCTGCCGTGGTTCTATTACGCCATCGCGGACAACCGCACCATGTACCTGTTCTACATGCTCCCTGTCGTGCCGTTCATGGTGCTGGCGCTGGCGATCGTCGCAGGGCTGGCGCTCGGGCCCGGCGGAACGGCGTCGATCCGGAGAGCCACCGGGGCGGCCATCGTCGGAGCGGGGGCTTTCATCGTCCTGGTCAACTTCTGGTGGCTCTATCCGATCTTGTCCGGCGAGACGATCCCGTACGCGGCGTGGTGGGCCCGGATGCTGATGCGCTCGTGGGTATGAACGCGACCGAGGCCGGTGCCCGGCGGATATCGGCTCTCGATCGGCTGAGCCGTCCGGCACGCCGGTCAGGAAACGTAAGGTCATGTACGCGATAATTGCCTATTATCACGTACATTAGCGATCATGGCGGCGCGGCGACCAGGAGAACCCCTCGCCGGGGCGGTGTGCGACTCCGGCACGTTATCCGGTACATCGCCGCAGGCGTCGCCCAGCGGGCGGCATGAGCGCCGCGCCGAAGGTTACCGCCGTGCGCGGGGGGCGCGTCACGCTCGCCGCGGCCGCCGACGCCTTCCTCGCCACCCCGCGCACGGCCAACCCCAACACCCACCGCGCCTACGCTTCCGCCATCGACCGCGTCATTGCCCTGCTCGGCCGCGACCGACCGCTCGCCGAGATCGCCGACGCCGAAATCGGCGCCGCGCTCACCGAGCTCTGGGGCGAGAGCGCGCCGGCGACCTGGAACCGCAACCGCGCCGCCGTCACCTCCTGGCTCACCTGGTGCCAGGCCAAGAAGCACTGGGCCGCGCCCTCGGTTCCGGCCGACGCCGAACGCCGCAAGGAAAGCGCCGACGAGACCCGCGCGGTCGCCAAGACCACCATCCACCGGCTGCTGTCGCGCCGCGACATCCCGCTGCGCGAGAAGACGCTGTGGCGGATGCTTTATGAGACGGCGGCCAGAGCCTCGGAGATCCTCGCGCTGAACGTCGAGGACCTCGACCTGGAGCACCGGCGCGCCCCCGTCCGCTCCAAGGGCGGCGCCGTCGAGTGGGTGTACTGGGACAGCGGTACCGCCCACCTGCTGCCCCGGCTACTCCGGCTCCCGGACGGCAGCATACGCGCCCGCGGCCCGCTGTTCCTGTCCGAACGCCGCCCCGTCCCGGCCCGCAGCCCGGCGGCCTCTGACATCTGCCCGCACACCGGCCGCGCCCGCCTCGGCTATGACCGCGCCCGCGTCCTGCTGGAGAAGTACGCCGGGCTCGACCTGCACCAACTGCGCCACAGCGCCGCCACCCACCTCGGCGACGCCGAAATCCCGCTGCAACTCATCATGGGCAAGACTCGGCACAAGAACCCCCGCACCGCCATGCGCTACGTCAAACCCGGCGCCGAAGCCATCGCCAAGGTCACCGAGCACCTCGGCCCGCCCCGCCGCCGACACTGAGGCCCCCGTCGCGGGCCGGTACCTGGACGGCAGTCGCTCATATCCGCCCCGGTTCTCGGCGATCGCTACGGTGACCCCGACGACAAATACCGATCCAAGAATCACGACCTCAAACGATCCAAGTCACACTCGGGTTCGCCCTCCAGCTGGTGATCGTCCGCTGGCTCGGGACGTTCCTCGGTCCCTGGGACCCGTCAACCCGCTGCGGGTGCCGCCGTGGGCGCACCTGACGGGGCTTGGTCGAGCGCGTGACGGCGGACGCCGCGGATCAGCAGGTAGCCGGCCATCCAGAGCTCCCCTACGGTCGCGGGGACGGTGAGAGCGTCTGCGATGCCCTGTGCGTCGGGGGCGAGGTATCCGATGAACGCGCTGAGCAGGTAGCCGATGCCGCCGCCGATGAGAATCCAGCCGAGCGGGCGGGGCATCCAGCCCGAGCGGAGCACGCACGAGCCCATGGGGATGAGCCACAGGCCGAAGAACACTGCTCCCACGCCCCACAGGTTGCCGCTGACCAGGTACAGGACCTGGACGACGACCGCCGCGTCGCCGATCGGGGCGAGCGCGACCTGGATCGCTGTGGCGAGCAGCGCCGCGCTGGAGAGAACCGCGACCGCGTTGACGAGGCCGAAGGCGGCGATACCGCCGGCGGCAAGCGGGTGTGCGGTGCGGAACAGGCGGTAGAACCATGCCGCTGTGAGGGCTTGGGTGACGACGATGAGCAGCTCCAAGGCGACCCCGGCGCGGGCGAGCGATTCGTGGTCGACCAGGTGGGCGAGCGTCGCACCGGGGTCGCCGGCCGTGAAGAGCCGCGGCCGGATGAGCAGGAAGCCCAGTGCGCCGGTGACGGCGAGGCCGAGGTAGAACAGCCCGGTCGTGCGGGCGGTGCGGATCAGCGCGTGCATGGTGGCTCTCCTTGAGGGCTGTGCCGGCGCGGCGGCCAGCGAGAGATCGACCGTGTGCCTTACCTCGTAAGGTAACTTACGATGTAAGGCACCGACAAGGGGGTGGAAGACCGATGGCAGCGAAGGCATTCCGCGAGCCGCTCAGCCGCGAGCGCGTGCTGGCGGCGGCGGTCGTCCTGGCGGATGCGGAGGGGATCAAGGCGCTGACGATGCGCCGCCTCGCCGCTGACGTCGGCGTCGAGGCCATGTCGCTCTACTACCATCTGCCGGGCAAGGAGGCCCTGCTCGACGGCGTCGTCGAGACCGTGGTCGCTGAGATGCATGACGCGGTCGGCCGCCTCGACACGACCAAACCTGACGGAGACTGGCGTACGCGGCTGCGGCAGCGGTTCCTCGCGGCGCGGGAAGTGATGCTGCGTCACTCGTGGGCGCCCGGGCTGCTGGGCTCGCGCCGGACCATCCCGGCCGGCGTTGTCGCGTACTACGACGGGATCGTGGGCACGCTGGTCGGTGCCGGGTTCTCGTACCACCTCGCGCACCGGGCGCTGCACGCGCTCGGCCGCCACTCCCGCGGTGAGCGTGGCTGCGGTGCGGGATCGACCCCGGCGCGGGCTGCTGGTGGTGGTGGACTACGCCGAGCGCTGGCCGGTCCCAGCCCTGTACGAGCTTCTGCAGGACCCGGTCCTGCATGCCGCCGGCCCGGTCCGGGTGCTGCTGCTGGCCCGCCCGGCCGGTGCGTGGTGGGAGGGCATCGCCGCCTGGATCGAGCGTGTGCTGGATCTCGACGCCGTGGCCCAGCCGCTGCCCGCGCTAGCCCTGCGGCGAGCGATGCGAGGCGAGCTTTTCCGCGACGCCGTAGCTCACTTCGCCCCTCACGTCGGTCTGCCCGCCGATCGAGCGGCCGCTATCAAGGCACCGGCTGCTCTGAGCTGGAACGACGACTACGCGCAAGTGCTGACCATCCACATCGCCGCGCTGGCCGCAGTCGACATCGCGGCGCTGGCCACGGTCGACGCTCTGGAGCAGGGAATCAAGCAGCCGGCGAACCCTGCGCGTGCCTCGGCTTATCTGCTGGGCCGGGAGCGCGAGCACTGGGCCGAGCTGCATCGGCGCAAGCCCGAGCCGCTGGCCAGTGACCCTACCGCGCTGGGGCGGACGGTCTTCACCGCCATCCTCACCCGGCCGCTCGCGCGCCGCCACGGCTGGCAGGCATTGGCGCAGATCGGGCTGGCCGACGCGTCCAGGCGGCCAATACCCTGCTGGATGACCACCAGTACTGCTATCCGCCGGCACGCGGCGACACGGTGCTGGAGCCGCTGTATCCCGACCGACTGGCCGAAGACTTCCTCGCCCTGGCCACCCCCGGCCACACCATCACCTCGGCGTCCTGTGACGACTGGGCCGACCAGGCCCCCGCCCGGCTCCTGAACCACGGCGACGACCCGACTCCCGTCGAGCAGCCGCTGCCGTGGACCGGCGCCACCATGACCGTACTGATCGAGACCTCCCGCCGCTGGCCGCATGTGGCCACCACCCAGCTCTACCCGCTCCTGCGCGCCCACCCCGAGGTGATCCTGCACGCAGGCAGCGCAGCACTGGCCGCCCTGACCGCCCTACCCCACATCCCCCTGCCCCTGCCCCTGCCCCTGCTGGAACTCATCGCAGCTCGGCTACCATCTGGCCGCCATATCGACCTGGACACTGGCATCGCCGCCCTATCCACCCATCTCACCACTCACCGCCTCGCCGCCACCACCGTCCCGACGCAACATGCTGCCCTTCACCTCGCTCACGCCATCCGGTTGGCCAACGCCGGTCAATACCGCCCGGCACTAAGCGCCAGCCAGCAGGCCATCGACCTCTACACCGAGCTGGCCGAGCTCAACCGGTCCGCCCACCTGCCCGACCTGGCGACGTCGCTGACCAACCACGCCCTGCGGTTGGCGGAGGTGGGGCGGCGCGATGAGGCGGCGCCGGTCAGCCAGCAGGCGGTCGACCTCTACACCGAGCTGGCCGAGCTCAACCGTGCCGCCTATCTACTGGCTTACGTTCAGAGCCTTGGCGCCCAGGGGTTCGTTTTGGTCCAGGCGGAGCAGTATCGCGAGGCCATCACGCCGCTCCTCGAAGCTTTCGTGCTAGGTCAGGACCTGCCGGAGCACACGCACGAGATCCTCGGTTCCGTTTTAGACCTCCTGCGCGAGGCCCACCGGCAAGATCCAGCAGAGGTCGGTGCCGAGTTCAAAATTCTGACCGGGCAGGACTTCCCCGACCAGTTGAAAGAGTGAGTTGAGCGGGGGTTTCATCACGCCCGACCTCTTGGCGTTGAGCATCAAGGTGAGGTGTTCCACAACCTTGGAACTGGAACGACGCGACGGCACACCGCCCGCTTCCTCGAAGAATCGGACGCCAGCGGACACCGTCGTTCCGGAAATCGTTCCACAACTATCGTTCCGAAAGGGCGGTACGGAGCTGATTTTCAGTACGCTCGGAGGATGGGCAACGGCAGTGATCACCTCCACGGCGGGATGGAACTCGGATACGCGCGCGTCTCCACCACCAAGCAGTCCCTCGACCGGCAGCTCGACGCCTTGGCTGCGGCCGGAATCGGCGACGAGCGGATCTACGTCGACAAGAAGACCGGCACCAGTGTCGACCGCGATGGCCTGAACCAGCTACTGGCCTACGCCCGCCGCGGCGACACCATCGTGGTGCACACTCTGGATCGAATCGGACGCAACCTGCGCGAGGTGCTCAACCTCGTTCACGACCTCGCCGAGAAGGGCATCGGTGTACGGTCGCTCGCCGACCCGCTGCCGATCAACACCGCCGACGAAGGCATGGGCCGCATCGCCTTCCTGCTACTGGCCCTGTTCGCCGAGATGGAACGCACTTTCACCACCGAACGCGCCGCCCACGCCCGCGCAGTCGCCGACGCCGGCGGCCGCCGGATCGGCCGCCCCGTCGCCCATTCGGAAGACAAGATCGAATACGCCCGGCTCCTCAAAGCCGAGGGCAACTCCCTCGGCGTCATCGCCGCCAAGACCGGCATTCCCAAGACCTCGCTGCACCGCTACCTCGCCACCGACTCCGTCGGCGAGCAGGCATGAGATCCGACGTGTTCTTGGCCGACTGCCCGGCCCGTACCACCTTGAATCTGGTGGCCGATGCCTGGTCTGTCGTCGTGGTGTTCGGGCTCGGGCGTGGTCCGCTGCGGTACACCGAGCTGCGTGGCCGGATCGGCGGGATCAGCAACAAGATGCTGACCCAGACGCTGCGCAAGCTGGAGCGCGGCAACCTGGTGGAGCGGCGGACCCTGCCTACCGCACCCGCGGGTGTGGAGTACCGGCTGACTGCCCTGGGCGAGAGCCTCCTGGGGCCGGTGTCGGTGCTCGCCCGGTGGGCCGAGGAACACGCCGACGAACTCGCGGACGCCGACGGCGGTTGACCTCCGCAGGGAACCAGATGGTTCCCTGCGGACCTTTAGCGTTGCCGCCATGAAGATCGGAAACAGTGATCTGGACGTGTCACCGCTGTGCCTGGGCGGCAATCCCTTCGGCTGGACGGCGGACGAGGAGACCTCGTTTGCCGTGCTGGATGCCTTCGCCCAGGCAGGTGGCAACTTCATTGACACCGCGGACAGGTACACCTTCCACGTGCCCGGCAACAGCGGCGGTGAGTCCGAGACGATCATCGGCCGCTGGCTGAAGGCCCGCGGCAACCGAGACCAGATGGTGATCGCCACGAAGGTGGGTGCGCTCCCGAGGCTGGACAACTTGAGGCCGGAGACGATCCGGCGCGCCGCCGAGGACTCACTGCGGCGGCTTGGGCTTGATCACATCGACCTGTACTACGCGCACGTGGACGACCCCGGCACCCCACTGGCCGAGACCCTCGGGGCGTTCGACGAGCTGGTCCGGTCCGGCAAGGTACGGCACATCGCGGCGTCCAACTACACCGCAGCGCGGCTGTCGGCGGCACTGGAGACCTCGGACCGGGAAGGGCTCGCCGCATACGTCGCCTTGCAGGCCGAATACAACCTGGTGCAGCGCGAGAACTACGAACGGGACCTCGCGCCTGCTGTCACCCGGACCGGACTGGTCTGCCTGCCCTACGTCGCGCTGGCACGTGGATTCCTCACCGGCAAGTACCGCCCCGACGGCCCCGGGGTGGACAGCCCCCGCGCCGACCAGGCCCGCGCTCACCTGGACGGCAACGGCCCGGCCGTACTGGCCGCTCTGGAAGAGGTCGCCGCAGCGCATCACACCACGATGGCCGCGGTCGCGCTGGCCTGGCTCGCCGCCCAGCCCACCGTCGCCACCCCCCTTGCCGGAGCCCGCAACCCGGCCCAGCTCGCCGACCTGCTGCCGTACCTGACTCTGCGGCTCGCCGACGACGAGATCGCCCTGCTGGACCACGTCAGCGCCCGGACACAGTGAGAACTCAGGAAGAGGCCCTCATGCGCTCCACAACTCGACGACGCCTTCTTGCTCTCGTGGCAATCGCCGCACCGTTGCTTGCCGGCGGCGCCGCGCAGGCAGCCGAGCAGCCTGCGCGCTCACAGGTATCCGTGGCGTATGAGCTGCCCGGTGACCGGGTCTTTCCCGAAGGCATCGCCGCCGACCCGTACACCGGCGATCTCTACACTGGATCGGGCGAGGACGGCACGATCTTCAGAATGAGGCCGGGGCATCGTGTCGCGGAGGTGTTCCTGCCCGCGGGCGCGGACGGACGCACTGTCGCGCTCGGGCTAGAGGTCGACCGGGCCAGACGCCTGTGGGCAATAGACCGCAGCACCGGAGTCGCGGTCTACGACATCCCCAGCCGCCGCCTACTGGCTCGCTTCGGCCCTCCCGCCAAGGGCAAGAGCGAACCCCTCGTCAACGATCTGGCCATTGCCCCGGACGGCACCGCATACATCACCGACAGCTTCCGGACGGTGGTCTACCGGGTCACCCCCTGGCAGCTCGCACGAGCCCGCGAACGGGGTCGTGAAACGCCGCTGACTCCCGCCTTCGACTTGGCCGGTGTCGTGGATCCGTACGAGCCCGGCAAGACGGTCACGCTCAACGGGATCGTCGCGGAGCCGTCGGGGCGCTACCTGTTGACGGCCGACATGAGGGGTGCCCTTTACCGCATCGGCCTGCACTCTGGCGGGATCCGCAAGGTCACTCTACGTGGAGGCGACATGGCCCTGGCCGACGGCATGGAACTGCGGAACGGCAAGCTGTGGGTGGCGCATCCCCTTGTCAAGGCCAACGCGATCAGCCGCTGGCGCGTCACGGCGGATGGGCGGGCAGCCCTGGAGGAACGGCGGATCACCGATCAAGCGTTGCAGCTCCCGACAAATCTGCTGCACCAGCGGGGGCGGCTGTACGTGGTCCGTTCACAGCTCGATAAGGGCAGCATCGTAGATCCGGACGGTGGCCCCGCGCGGATCCCCTTCACCATCGCCTCCGTCCGCGGTATCTAAAGGTCTGGCCTGCCTTCACGCGCGCTCCGATCCAAGGAAGATCACCTACCCGACCCCGGTCATTCGATCAGGACGTCGCCTTGTGCGCTTCTGCGGTGCTGCACCGATTCGGTGACTCTGGTCCCGGATACGAGCGGCGAGGAGGCAGGATGCTGGCGGCTCAGGCTCATCGCCGTCGCCGGGCGCCGCGGCTGACGATCGTCATTCGACGGACTGGCAGGCCCTGACTGGCTACGTTCCCGTTTGAGCACCTCGTGACGCCACCCTCACAGCGGGAGGTCGATCATGCCGGACTCCGACCGGGAAGCGCGCCAAGCCGCCGTTGACCACCTGCGTCGGCTGCGCGCGGTTGGGTCCGCCTGGCATGGAGTCACTGTGGGGTGTTCACGAGTGGGTGTGACCTGGGATGCAGTAGGGGCCTGAAAGATCGCTTCCCGAGACCGGCGTGATCGTTGCCCAGGTGGGATGGGCGGCTCGTCTCGACGCAGCAGGCTGGGGCGAGGGTCCCACAGCAGGGACTTCTCCGGGGGCAGAGAGAGGTGGAACGGAATCTGGCGTTAACGGGGTTCTCGCAAGTCAGCAGGTTTTCGAGTGGCCTTTCGTTTTGGCCGCATTCGACGCGTTAAGGGGCCATGCTGGGCCTTATGCGGTTGATCCAGATCGTGTCATGCGCCGTCGTCAGCATCCTGCTGCTCGGCCTCGTCGGCTGGCCGGGCGAGACCATGATGCCGATGGGGGACTCCTCCTATCCCTGGCGTCCGGCGGGGTGGGGGACGGCAGGGATCGACGTCGTCGGTAGGGCTCCCTTCGCGGCCGAGGTCTACGGTGACGTGGCGGTGCGCTCGCGGTGGGGCCTGCGTACCGAAGGACTGGTCGGAGAGCGGATCACGGACGGATCCACGGCCTGGCGGTACGAGAACGGCTGGGCGGACGACTCGCTGGGGCCCGTCCGGATGAACGATCGCCGGGTCGCGGACATCTGGCGGGACGGCCGGGTGAGCCTCATCGACGTGCCGGACGGCCGCATCGTTTGGCAGGCCGACCTGCCGCCAGGCCCGGACCACGAGGCCAACCGGGCCTACGACGAGGAATGGGGGGCGGCCTGGGAGATCTCCGTGGCCAGGGACGGCTCCGTTCCCCTCGTGGTGGTCCTGCACGACGGCCGGCTCGACGTGCTGGACGGCCGCACGGGGGCGATCCGCTGGTCCTACCCGTCTGCCTCGTCCGCTTCCTGCCCCGCAGGAGGCCCCGTCCTCGGCTCGGTCCGCAGCGCGGGCCAGACCGTGCTCGTCTTCCAGGACTGCGCGGGCGCGGAGTCGAACGTCGCGCTCAGCGCCGCGGACGGCAGGCGGCTGTGGGGGTTCGACGGTGGAGAGCTGTGGCACGCGCGTGCGCTCGGTGCCGACCGCCTGGCGTCGGTGGACGACGGCGGCGCTCTGGTCGTCCGCAGGGTCCAGGACGGGAAGATCCTCTGGCGCGTCCCGTCGGCGGGGCTCAAGGACAACCCCTACGGGGAGGCGATGGGGGTGTCGGACGAGCTGGTGACGGTGCGCTCGGAGACCGAGGTGGTCGCCTACCGGATCGCCGACGGCGAGGTCGCCTGGCGCCGCGCCCTGGGCGACGCGTGGAACGGCACCGTGCTGACGGACGGCGTGGACACCTACGTCGCCGAGGACGCGACGACGCTCGTCAAGCTCGACGCCCGCACGGGACGCATCGTCGACCGGCACCGCTTCGAGGACGACATCACCCCGCGATGGATGCGCGACGGACTGGCTGGGATCGGCGTGGGCACCGGCGACGACGTGGTGATCGGCTGAATCGCCCGCCGGTATGTGCCGGGTGCGTCGTTGAGGTGGGGATCCGGTGCAAGGCGGCTGGGGCGTGAACCCGGAACTGGCTTGCGGCGTTCCAGTCGGCGGCCGGGGTCGGTGGTCAGCCAGTCCTGGCGGCCGCAGTACGCGGTGAACGAGGTCAGCGCGGACAGGTGCTTGTTCCAGGTGTTCGGGGCTCCCTGGTTCCAGCGGGCCATCGTCTGCTCATAGGTCTCCGGAGTGAGCGCCGCGACCGGCAGTTGGGTCGCCGGCGGTCTCGCGTAGCCGGCGCAGGGTCTCGGTGTAGGTGGCGCGGGTGGCCGGGTCGTCGCGGTATCGGTCGAGGAACGCGTCGACGGCGACCACGAGCGCCACCGGGCGGTGTGTGGTCGGCAGCGGGATCACGGACACCTCGGCGGCCCCTTCCGGTGATGTGACACAGAATGTGGCCGAGTCGCCCTCGCCGCGGTGACGGCGTCCCGCAGATGGCGGTGGGTGGATCGTCGGCTCTGTGACAGAGAATACGGGATTCTGTGTCACAGGCAGGCAATCCGCCAGGAACGTCACCGTGATCACGCCGCGGCGCTGAACACCACACACCACCGCACGGCCTGGGTGGGTTTGGCGCCCTGAGCGGGCACCGGCTGGTTCGGCGAGCTCGCTGTGACTCGGCTGATCCGACCGGTGCCCACACTTCATAGCTGGCTAGCGTAGGCCGTGTCGATGGTCTTCTTCATGAGCTCAGCGAATTCATTCATGAGGCTGGTGGCCCAGTCGTGCAGCGAAGCCGGGGCGAACTCGGTGGTCCAGACGAGGTACACACCCGTGTCGTCCTCGCGCACGACCTGCGTGCCTAGGTGGTGGGTCAGGGGAGCGCCTTCGGTCGTCTGGTAGACGAGCCGCCGGGCGTCGTCGTTGAGTTCGAGGATGCGTTCGGTGGCCTTCATCCCGTCGGCGAAGGTCACGATCCTGGTGTCCGGCTCCTGGTCGACGGCGACCGCGGCTCCGGGGATGAGCCGCTTGTGCACTGCGTAGATGTCGCGCACGGCATCCCACACGAAGGCCGCGCTGGCGTCGACGGGGATGTCGACCGTCATCGCGCTGGTGCCGGTTTCCTCGGTCAAGTCGATCTGCATGGGCAGCGTCATGGCTGTCTTCTCTTTCCTGATCATGGGTGGTGGAGGTCGTGGTCGCGTGACTGGGCCGTCACGGCGTCATGACCACCCGGCCGAGACGGCCGCGCTGCTCGGCGTAGCGGTGCGCGTCGGCGGCGTCGGCGAGCGGGAAGGTCCGGTCGATGAGCACGTCGAGGTCGCCCTCGGCGACCCGGCGGAAGATGTCAGCGAGGTAGGCGCGCACGCGAGGCGTGTGAAAGATCTTGCTGAGCATGAAGCCCGTCATCGTGCGGCCGCCCAGGACGAGCGTGACCGGGTCGATCAGGGGCTGGCCAGCCGAGAATCCGACGAAGGCGATCGTGCCGCCCTCGCGCGTGGCGAGGATCAACTCCTGGGTCATCGGACCGCCGACGGGATCGACGACCAGGTCGACACCGACGCCGTCGGTGAGGTCCAGGACGCGCTGGCGCACGTCTTCGGTGGTGTAGTCGATGCCGTCGTGCAGGCCGAGCCGGCGCAACGCGTCGAGTTGCCGCCGGCTCGACCCCGTCCCGATGACCCGCGCCCCGGCCTTCGCCGCGAGCTGCACCGCGGCGAAACCGACACCGCCCGCCACGCCCTGCACCAGCACGGTGCTGCCCGTGGTGACCGCGGCCCGCTCGAACAGCGCCTCGTAGGCGGTGCCGAACGCGACCGGCACGCACGCCGCCGCCGCCGCGTCGAGACCGTCGGGCAGGACCCAGCAATGATCCGGCCGCACCACCCGGAGTTCGGCATGCGACCCGGTCTCCCCGAAGGCGCTCACGCGCTGGCCGACCCGCAGATCGGTGATGTGCTCGCCGACGGCGATCACCGTGCCCGCGGTGCTGTAGCCGACGATGTGGGGGCTGTGCGGGAGCGGGACCCTCTGCCGGTTGATCAGGTCACCGCCCTCGATGCTGATGGCCTCGACACGGATCAGCACCTCGTCGGCGCCGGGCACGGGGTCGGCGACCTCCTCGTAGCTGAGCACCTCGGGACCGCCGTTCTCGCGGTATACGGCTGCTTTCATGATCGTTTTACTCCAGTCTCGTCACAGGTTGCCGTGGGCGCGTGCGGACACGTCGGCCCATTCGTCCCAGAGGGACAGTCGTGCGGTGTATTGGCTGCGGACCCTGGGCAGGACCGCCTTGCCCAGGGCCAGTCGCAGCGGCGGCTCGGTGGCGTCGATCGCCGAGAACACGGCGGGCGCGGTTGCGGCGGGGTCGGCGACGTCTGCCGGATCGAAGCCCGCGAGCAGGGCTCGACGAGCCTCGTCGTAGGCGGGGATCTCGGGGGAGGCCTTGACGGAAGCGGCGCTGGCGAACTCGGTGGCGTAGGGGCCGGGTTCGATGATGGTCACCTTGATGCCGAGGTGGGCGACCTCCCGCGACAAGGCGTCCATCATGCCCTCCAGCGCCCACTTGGAGGCGTTGTACAGGCCGAGGGTCGGCTCGCCGACCAGTCCGGCCATGCTGGACACCGACATGGTGGAAGGCGCAGTGCATCCGTCCTTCACCGACCTGGACATGCTGGCCGGCCAGATCGGCGTCAACCTCGGCGGAGGCCTGACAGGAACCCGCTCGGTGGACCTCACCCGCAAGTACGTCGTGGCCTCGACCCCGGCTTCGGCCGCCGCCGTGATGCCGTCTACGACACTCACGCCTGCCGAACCGCCGCTTACCGGGCGCGACGCCGAGCCACTCGGTGACGCCTTCGCGTACGGGTCCCGAGGCCATCATGTCGTAATGCCTAGGTGTGTGTGATCGTTTGCGCGGAAGTGGGGGCGTGAGCCGGGGGGAGTGAGGCGCGTTGGGTTCGTGCGCGCGCGTGCTTCTGTCCGCGAAGTCCGCGAACACCTCATTGGGGTCGTTGGGCGCTGCCTGGCGAGCGGTGGCCGAGACCGGCCGGAGAACCGCATGCGCGAAGTGAGCCCGATGGGACGCCAGGACCGTACAGGGAGGCATGACACACCATGACGAGCGTGCCGAGCACGCGCCGCACCAACCAGGGGAGAACCACATCATGAACGGGAGCGTCGAAGCTCTCCTCATCCAGGCCGACGGGGACCTTCCCACGGACGCGGCCGACGCCAAGAAGGAAACCGCCACCCTGCCCGCACCAACCGTCCGCAACACGCTCACGGGCCACGTCACCGGCAGCGTCGTCCAGGCCGGAGACGTGCACGGCGGGCTGACGATCACCTGACCCCTGCTGCCCCGGTGGCCGGTGGTGAGGAACGAACCGCCGGACGGCGATCGGCCCCAGCCCCTTCCGGCCTTGGCGTCAAAGATGCCTAGGCGTGAGGGGCGCGTTCGGGGGTGTTCGCGGCCGCGTTGGGGGCGCGATCGCCGCTCCTCACGGCCGGACGGAGCGGACTCTCGGCAGAGAATCGCTGCCGGGGCAGTCGCTGCTGAACAGCCCTCCCAATAAACCCACCCACGCGGGACGTCGGTATCTCGGAACCGGACCTGCGGCCCGCCAGGCTGATCATGCGCGCTGGCTTGCAGCAACTACCGAGCTTTGACCGTCGTGGGTAGCTTCGCGGGGCCGCGGACATTGGGGCTGGTCGTCAAGTATGCCCTGGTCATGTCCACGCCGTAGTCGGGCCTGACCGCCCGTACCAGTTCCTGTAGCACGATCTCGAGTTCCAGTCGCGCCAGCGGGGCGCCCAGGCAAAAGTGCGGGCCGAGCCCGAACGCCAGTGTCTGGGAGGTGTCGCGAGTCATGTCAAAGCGGTCGGCGCCGGTGAATTCTCTCTCGTCGCGGTTTGCTGCAGCAATCACCAACAGCATGCATGCGTCGGCGGGAACGATGGTCCCATGCAACTCCGTCGGGCGCGTGACACGCCGGGCTGTGTATTGACTCGGTCCTTCGTAGCGCAGGGTTTCTTCGACCCACGCGCCGATTTCGATCTCGCCTGACCAGACGCGCTCGCGCTGGTCGGGATGCTGCCAGGCGCATCTCCAGGCGGTGCCGAGCGTACGGATCGTCGTTTCGTTGCCGGCCACGCCCAGCAGCATCAGCGTGGCGATCACCTCGGCGGTAGACAGCCGCTTGCCTTCGATTTCCGCGTGTAGCAGGGCGGAGGTGAGGTCCTCGCGCGGCTTGCGACGCCGTTCGGCGATCAAAGCGCCGTAGTAGCTCCCCATCTCGTTGTTGGCCTGGGTGACCGTCGGCGTGAGGCGGCCTTGGATGTCGTCGCGTGTCATGATCTGCTGGCTGAGCCGCAGCAGCAGGGGCCGATCGCTTTCGGGAACGCCGATGAGTTCGGAGATGACATCAACAGGGATCATGCTGGCGAAGTCGCTGACGAAGTCGAAGGAGCCTCGTTCCAGCGCGGGCCGCAGGTACTTGCGGGTGAGCTGACGGATACGCGGCTCCAGGTTGCGGACGCGGTCTCGGGTGAAGCCGCTCGCGACCAGTCTGCGCATGACGGTGTGTGATGGAGGATCCCTGGCCACGAAGCCCATCACCTGTGAGGCGTTGGGCCCGAATTCTTCAACAGCGGGTCCGTGGTCAGATGAATACGCCTTGGTGTTCCGCCAAGCCGCTGAGACATCGGCGTGGCGGGACACGGCCCAGAAGCCGAGGCTGAGTACCAGCGGTGCGGGCTGGCCAGTGCGGGACTCGCTCAACTGCGCGCCGAACATCCCGGTCTGTCCGGGCACACCCTCGGCGGCCATTTCCCTGAATCACGGCCGTTTTGGGCGGCCGTCAGCACCGACGTGCCCGGCGGCTACCAGCAGAGCCCACCTTGCGCTCACACCCCCAGGTGTTGACCGGCCCGTTTGTCACCGGTGTTTCAGGGGCAGGCACACCACCTCGACCAGGTCAGCGAGGTCAACGTGCTCGCGGACCTGGTCTACAGAGCGACAGTCGGCTACCCAGATATTCGTCCGTGGGTTCAGGAAAACTGAAGGTTGCTCAGGAGGAACTCTCGGGTGCTCCCACCCCATCGTGGAGTTCGGCAGGTGTGTTGAGTAGAACTCTCGCCACTTGCGCTTGGCACGGGCGTCCTCTTCGATGCGCCCAGTGGGGTGGCGGCGCTGCTACCAGGACGCTGATCGGCGGACAGGCGGCTGGCGCAACCAGCAGGCAGCGGGCTGCACCGCAGGTGTCAGGCGGGCAGTGTGAAAAGCCGGTACTCGGACACCCTCGCGAATCCGAAACGCCGCTACAGCGGCTCGCCTGCCGGACTGGCAAGGAGGGCGGCCAGGCCCATCCCGCGCTCCTGTCCGGTCCGCAGCGCCGCTGCGGTCAGTGCCGCCCCGATGCCCCGTCGGCGGTGCTGCTCGGCGACGTGGACGAGGAAGATCCCGGCGACTCCGTGTGCCATGACGACCACCGTCATCCCGACCACGCGCCCCTCGACAATGGCAGCGAGCCGCACGATGTCGGCGTTGTCCGGGTGCTGGGCCTCGATCCGCACGATGCCCGGCTCCACGCCGGGCGTGACGCCCATGGAGGTGCTGTAGACCACGACCAGCTCTGCAAGCCGGCCGCCCGCCTCGGCTGCCTCGATACTCAGGCCAGGGGAGGGCCCTTCCAGGTCGGCGACGTGCTCCAGCGGCCGGGTCATCAGCGGGAGCACCCCGAACCGTACCGCCCCACGGGCGACGAGGGCGGCGGAGGTGCCCGCGGGACTGTCCGGACCGACCCACCACCACCAGGGGACGTCTGCCAACCGAACCCGCGCGGTCGCCACGGCCTGGTCGATCAGGTCCAGGGACCGCACCCGCACCACACCATTGAACTGCGGTTGCGCGAGCCCGCCGCGGTAGTACTCGAGGTCACCTGTCGACCGATCCGCCTGACCCCAGCCCACGAGGTACTGCCGGAAGTTCGCAGTCACCCGCGACATCTCAGCGCTCGGAGCGCCGGCCCGTTCCATATGTCGGTGATCTCCATATCCCGGGCGCCGACAATCTGTCTTTTACGGACCCGGCTGGTTTGCGTGATGGTGTCCTGTGTCTGTCCAGCCGACGTACCGGGCCCGTAACCGTGCTCTGCCATTGCCGCCCCGGCCGCCGAACAGAGGCGCGGCGCGGTGGTCAGCCACGCTCGATGAGCGACATCATCTAGGTGACGAGTTCGAGCGAGGCGTCAACGTGGGGCAGGGACATGGCTTCGACTATGAAGTGCTGTTGCCGGTGTGTTCGGCCAGCGACTTGATGGTGCCGGCGACCTCAGCTGGCGAGGCGCTTTCGGCGGTGTCGACGCGCATCACCGCGTCGATCAGCGACGGGTCGCGTCCCGCTGCGGTGGCGAACCGGTCGATGAGCGTACGTTGTTCCAGCACCGTATCGGCGTCCGTCAAGCCCAGCACCGTGCACGCCGGCAGCCAGCCGTCGGCTCGCTCTCCCACACGTTGGAGAGCGCACCGAAGCCCGCGATCAGACGCCCGCCACTGACCGGGCCGATCGTGGTCAGCCCGCGGGCCAACTGCACGGGCGCGTAGATGGGCGCGATCAGGGCGTGGCTGAACACCGACACCCGTTCGGTGGCCGCGGCGGTCCGGTATTCCACCGGGATCGTGGTGTCGCCGGAGCTGCGATCCCGACCGGTGGGTTCACGGCGGCGACGTTGCGGTCCCCTACCCAGAGGCTCGCTGCCCCAGCATCTTCCGCCACGCGGGCGAACTCCGCAATCCGGGCGACCTGATGAGCCACATGGTGCAGGTAGGGGAGCGCGAACCCGATCCTCATGGGAGTCCTTTGCCCAGCGGCGTCGGAAGCGAGTCGTGGGCCGGCCTTCGGGTCAGGCGGTGGCCCGCGGCGGGGTGGCCGTGCCGTGGACCCGTTTGGCGTGCCTGGCGTACAGGCGCGACGCAATGAACGGCATGAGCAAGCGAGCGAGAGCCGGCGCCTCGGCGAGGACCGCCCTGATGACCTCGGGATCGCCCTCGTACATCACCATGCCAAAGGCGAGCGGAAGGAGCTTCTTCGGCATCTCATCCATGCCGTGCTCACCGAGTTTGCGCCACTCGGCGGCGGTGACGTACTTCTCTGCCAGGGGGAGGATCCGTTCCTCCTCCATCACCATGTGCTCCAGCAGCGCGGCCAGCAGCCGGTCGAACACCGCGGCGAGTTCCTCCGTGCCGGTCGCGGTGGACCGCCATGCCACCAACAAGCGCATCGCCTCGGCGTTGGCGGACTCGATGGCGTCATGCTGCTTCTCCATGACGGGCACAATGGACTCGGCCTCCTCCCCGCCCCGCTCCTGGAGCAGGGGCCAGAGGACCACATCCTCACCCTCGTGGTGGAAGTGCAGCAGACCGCACATGAAGTCGGCGTGGGCGCCGACGGCCTCCGAACGCTGAGTGTCTCGGGGCTTGACGTCTCGCACGAGCTGGGGGAGCAGGCCGAACTCCCGGCGGATCATGGTGTGGGCCATGTACATGTCCCGCACATCAGCCATCGGCTCGTTGCTGTTCGTGTTCACTGGATCCTCGCTCTTTGTCGGAAATCTGCCGTCGCTGTCGCCGTCGGCAGGCGCGCAGAGGGTGGGGGCGCGACCCAACTGGTCTGATGTGCGTGACGCTGAGTGCGACCGCTCGCGCGGCAACGCGACGGCCACGCCGTGGTGCTCCGCCTGTCCGGAGGCAACAGGCCCGGCCAGTTGCATGGTGCGTAACCCAGACTGCTGATGGTGAAGCCGTCTGTGAAGGTGGGCTCTCCGCCGGGAGCGGTGACGGTCATTCCTTGGTGCCTTTCCTGGCGGGAGTGGCGGTACGGCGGTCTGTCGCGGCCTGCGACAGCGGATAGCGCGTCGGGCCGTCTCCCGGCACTGCCCGTTCCGCCTCCAACCTTCCCGACCGAGTCCCGTGCGTGGCAGTACCCTCGTGTTCCTGGGAACGACAGGGACAGTCACCCCGCCGAGAACGGAACCAACCGGCGAGAGCGGAACCAACGGGTCGGCGACGAAGTCCGGCCCGGCTAGCAGGTTCTCGGCGACACTCAGGCCGCGCTCCGCCGCGAGCCTTAGGTCGGCCCGCCGGTGATCGGGCGTGGGAAGCGGTTCGCCGTGTCATGGCGGCGGTCAGTTTCCGGTGAGCTTGGTGAGTTCCACCAGGCCCTGGGCGCCGGCGATGGCCCGCTGGACCATGGTGTCCCGCTGCCGGCCCGCGGCGAACAGGTCCATGTCGATCAGTTCGAGCTCTCGCAGGTGGCCGGCGTTGTGGGAGGTGATCGACGGGCCGAAGGCGGCGAGCGCGAAGCTGGACGCGGAACCCGACTGGAGTACCTCCAGCAGCGGGGCGATCGGTAGTTCGAGCTGGTGGGCCACCGTGAGCGCGTCGAGGACGTTCTTGTGGTTCATCATCATGACGGCGTTGTTGAACAGTTTGGCGTACTGCCCGGCGCCGGCGGGGCCGGCGTGGATGACGCGTTTGGAGAAGCTGTCGAAGATCGGGGCGGCCCGTTCGACCGCTTCGTGGTCGCCGCCGGCGATGGTGGTCAGCTGACGCGCAACCGCGACCGCGTGGCCGCCGCTGACCGGCGCGTCGACGAGGTGGATGTCGTACGGCCTGGCCAGCTCTTGCAGCCGGCGCGCGGCCGTGGGCAGACTGGTGCCGTGGTTCACCAGCACCGCGCCGGGCCGCATGCTCTCCAGCAGGCCGCCCTGTTCGACGAGCGCGAAGACGTCGGAGTCCTCGCGCACGCACAGCGCGAGGACATCGACGGCGGCGGCCATCTCGGCCATCGTCTCGTAAGCCGTGAAGGGCCTGCCCTCCAGCACGGCCAGCGACTCGGGGCGACGTGCCCAGACGTGGAGCGGGAAACCCGCGTCCGCGATGGCCTGCGCGATCGGCGCGCCCTGGTCGCCCAGG
Organism: Nonomuraea aurantiaca; assembly: GCF_020215705.1. GTDB lineage: Bacteria > Actinomycetota > Actinomycetes > Streptosporangiales > Streptosporangiaceae > Nonomuraea > Nonomuraea aurantiaca. The sequence goes on from NZ_JAIWNB010000056.1 coordinate 24,334, forward strand.
CCGATGAACCCCACGGCCGGACGGCTGATCGATGTCGTGTCGGTCATGATGTGCTCCTCAAGGGCCGGCCGGGGGAGCTCAGGCTCCGATGGCGTCGAGTTCGGCGATCGCGTCGGCGGGCAGGGTCAGTTCGGCGGCCTTGATGTTCTGCTCCAGGTGGGTGAGCTTCGAGGTGCCCGGGATCACCACGGAGGTGGCCGAGCGCTGCAGCAGCCAGGTCAGCGCGACCTGCTGCGGTGAGGCGCCCACCCGGGCGGCGACATCGCTGAGCGTGTCCGACTGGATGGGGCTGAAGCCGCCCAGCGGGAAGAACGAGGCGAAGGCGATGTTCTCCCGCGCGCAGCGCTCCAGAAGCGCGTCGTCCTGCCGGTTGACCAGGTTGTAGAGGTTCTGGATCGCCACGACCGGGGCGATCTGCTGTGCCTCAGTGAGCTGGGTGTCCGAGGCGCCGGACAGGCCCAGGTGTTTGATCAGGCCCTCCTGGCGCAGCTCGGCGAGCGCGCCGAACTCATCCGAGATCGGGTCGTCGGTCGTGCCGTCGTGGTTGGGCAGCCGGAGGTAGACGACGTCGAGGACATCGCGGCCGAGGGTCTTGAGGTTGGAGTGGACCTGCTGCTTCAGCGACGCGGGCGTGATGTCGGGGATCCACGAGCCGTCCTGACCGCGCAGCGCGCCGACCTTGGTGAAGATGTGCACGCCCTCGGTGTAGGGGGCCAACGACTGCTTAATGATCTCGTTGGTCACGTGCGGGCCGTAGAAGTCGGAGGTGTCGATGTAGTTCACTCCACGTTCGACGGCGGCGCGGACCACGCGGACGGCCTTGTCGCGGTCCTGGGGCGGGCCGAAGACGTTCGGGCCGGCCAGTTGCATGGCGCCGTAGCCCATGCGGTTGACGGTCAGGCCGTCGGCCAGGGCAACGCTTCCGGCGGATGCTGCAGTCATGTCGTTTCCTTCCATATCGGTCGCTCTTCGCCAGTGACTAACTCACCGGTTAGCCAGAGACTACGACGGAACTAACTGGTTAGTCAATCTGGTAGAGTTGCCCGAAAAGGAGGCGCCAACATGAGCAAAGCGGAAGCGACGCGCGAACGGATCCTCGACGCCGCGTTGGAGGAGTTCTCCGCCTACGGGATCGCCGGCGCACGCGTCGACCGCATCGCGCGCAACGCCGGGTGCAACAAGAACCTGATCTACATCTACTTCGAGAACAAGGAGAAGCTGTTCACCACGGTGCTCCAACGCCATCTGGCGGACGTCAACCTGGAGATGCCGTTCACGCCCGCAGACCTCCCCGGCTTCGCCGGGAAGGTGTACGACTTCGCCATGGCACACCCGCAGATCATCAGGCTGCTCGCGTGGTCGACCCTCGACCAGAGCGCCCAGCTGCCACCATCCCGGGCGGGCTCCTTCCGAGACATGGCCGCGACCGTGGCCGACGCCCAGCGCGAAGGCCTGGTCAACCCCGCCTTCGCGCCCGAGTTCCTCGTGACGACGCTGATGGCGATCGCCACGTCCTGGTCACCCGCGTTCCCGTTCGGCACGTCCACCAGGCAGCCGGATCCCGAGGTGCTGCGCGAGGACGTCGTCAAGGCGATCACCCTGTTGGTGCGACCCCATGCCGCCACCGAGGAAGGCACCGATCAGGCACACGCTTCCGGCACGCCCGGATCCGGCTCCGAGGCCCCGAACGAACGGCGACGCCTTTGAAGGAAACCGTCCGGTCCGAGCGAAGACCGTGCACTACCGCGGCAGAACCGGGTGACGCATGACGATGCGGCATCGGAACAACACGTTGAATGGCTGAAGGAGAAGACATGACCGAGGCGTTGGTGCTAGGGGGCGGAGGGCCCGCGGGGATCGCGTGGATGACCGGCCTGCTGATCGGGCTGGCCGATGCGGGCCGGAACGTCACCGATGTCGAGGAGATCGTGGGGACGTCCGCGGGCTCGACCGTCGCGGCGCAACTGGGGAGCGGATTGAGCCTGCGGGAGCTCTACGCCTGGCAGACCGATCCCGAACTCCAGGTCTTCGAGATCATGGGGCAGGTCGACCTGCAGAACTTCGGCGCGGAACTCAAGGCCGTGCTGGAGGGCGCCGACGGCATCCAGCAGGTGCGGCGTGCGCTTGGCAGGTTCGCGCTCGACGCCGACACCGTGCCGGAGGCGGCGCGGCGCAGGGTGATCGAGTCCCGGCTGCCGTCGCACGAGTGGCCCTCCCACATGACGCTGAAACTCATCGCCGCGGACGCCGACAGCGGGGAGCCGCGGGTCTTCGACAACGCCTCCGGCGTCAGCCTGGTCGACGCCGTCCACGCGAGCTGTGCCGTGCCAGGCATGTGGCCGCCCGCGACGATCGACGGCCGCCGGTACGTCGATGGCGCCGTCCGCTCCAACACCAGCGCCGACCTCGCGGCGGGCGCGTCCCGCGTGCTGGTGATCGCGCCCCTGGGCCGCATGGAGCTGTTTCCCTATGAGAAACCGATGGCCGCGGCCATCGAGGAGCTGCGCGCGAACGGCACCAAGGTCGCGGTCGTCGAGCCCGACCCCGCCTCCCGCGCGGCTATCGGCACCAACCCGGCGGACCCTTCCACCCGTCGCCCGGCTGCCGAAGCGGGGCGTGCCCAGGGCCGTCGGCTGGAGATCGACTTGACGTGAGGCTCCCGGTCACAGGTCGCGGCGCCGAAGGCCGCCGCCGCGATGCGCCACCGGATCCTGCACGAACGGCGACATCAGGTCGGTGATCACCCCGACCGTGCTGGCCGGCAACGCCACGGCGACAAGTGCTTAATAAGAGCAGCAACCGAACCGTCAGTGGCGTTAGCGAGTCCTCGCAGCGCGCGTTACCGCCACTGACGGTTCGGATGGGGGTCGCCGCTGGTGGGTGGGTGTCGGCAATAGAGATTTCCCGACACCCCGCCGACCCGGCTCCCCGCGGCCCGGAAAATCAGACTTCGCGGCACAAAACACCGCTCCTAGCAGGTGTTTTCGAGCCCGGATTGACGACAGGATTTCCCGACAGATAAAAGGGGGCTCCCGTCCCTCATATCCAGGGGTCCCAGTAGTAATCGCGGAAAAGCCAACAAACCTGCCGCAGACCGGACAGGACCTGAGTGATGTCTTGCTCCCGGAACAGCGTCTGACCAGGTCAACACGGTGAGACCGCTACGGAGCCAATCCGGCCCCATGCCGGGCACGGCCATCCACAGCCGAAACCCTGGCTTCTACGACACCTTCGTCAGCGCAGGTCAGATGTTAGTTCGGTGGAAATTTCTTCATTACTACCGGAACCCGTTTTCGTCCGTGGGTTCAGGAAAACTGAAGGTTGCTCAGGAGGAACTCTCGGGTGCTCCCACCCCATCGTGGAGTTCGGCAGGTGTGTTGAGTAGAACTCTCGCCACTTGCGCGTATCGGATGGCTGCACTTTGGCTCACTCCGAAGGCGGCGGCGAGATGTAGGGGGTCGGGGCCTCGGGTGAGCGCTTCTTCGAGCAATCGATCCAGTCGGAGTGCTTCCAGCGTCACTCCGGTGCCACGGAACATTTTGTTCAGCCAAGCGCCGGAGGCGGGGCCGGTTCCGTGGGCGGTGTGCATGCTGATGATCAGGTGCTTGTTGGCCGTGTTCGGCCAGCGGTCCTGTCGGAATCGGAAGTATTGGGTGAGCAGGGCATAGGTGATGTGTCCCATCGGCCGGGCAACTCCGTCAATCATGATGCGCTGTTCGCCGAGGTCGACGTCGGTGAGTTGCATCTGACGGATGGTCTTCACGCGCGCGGCATGAATCGCAGCGAGCGCCACGATCAGGCGCTGTGTCTCGCTACTAAGGGTCTCAGTCAGGTCTGTTAATCGGGCCGGGTCCAGGGGTTGTCGCAACAGAAGCGGTCGGTCAGGCCCTCTGATGCCGGCGGTCGGGTTGTTGAAGATGAGCCCGGTGACCTTGCAGTAGCGAAATAGCGAACGAAGTGCAGTGATCGTGCTGGCTGCCTTCTCGCCGTGGAGTCGACCGAGCGCCTCTGCCACATCCTGGCGGGTGACCTGGCGTAAGTGGTCATATCGGCTGGCCCAGATAATCATCGAGGGCCTCACTAAACGCAGGTAGTTGGCAGCCGTTGCTGGTGAGCGACGCTTCGTGCGTGGGCCCCCTTCGACCATGGCGTTCACCCAGTCGGCCAGGTCGGCGGCTATGTTCTTAGGGATCTCGGCCAAGCTTCGTTTCAGCCACTCTGCGAAGGTATTGGGGCGATCGTCGGTGAGGAGCCCTGCGCGCGACAGGACCTCCGCAATGTGCTCAATGTGGCACACCCTCCGGGTGTGCACTCTGGCGATGTCGCTGTAGCGGACGACGTCACCCGGAGCGAGATCTACGAGCATCTTCCGAAGGGCGAGGTCAACATGGCGGACCAAAGATCGTCCCCAGCCTCGCTCCTCGGTTATCGCGGCGAGAACGCGGAGAGCGTCTTCTGAAATCGGATTGATTGCGAACTTCTTGGGGCGGGGAGCGCGGGGGCGAGGTGGTCGTTCCTGGGGGAAAAGAAGGGAAAGTGTCCATCCCCTGAAAGCGTGGAGACTCGGTTATGCAGCGATGGTCTCCTGAGACTTCGCCTTGGTGGCTGTTCGGGCGGTCGTGATCTGCCGCTCGTACGTGATCTGCCGCTCGTAGACGATCGGGGGCAGCCCGTCAGCGGCGCTGTGTCGGCGGCGGGTGTTGTAGAAGTCGGCGATCCAGGTGGCGATCCTCAGGCGGGCTTCGGCCCGCGTTGCGAAGCGGTGCCGGTGGACGTATTCGACTTTGAGGATGGAGTTGAACGATTCGGCGGCGGCATTGTCCAGGGCGCAGCCGACCCGGCCCATCGACTGGACGACGCCCCAGTGCCGGCAAGCGGCCTGGAAGCGGGCGGCGGTGTATTCCTTGGGTTCAAGGAGTCGTCGCAACACTGCTGTTCAGCAGTAAGTTTAGATGATCGCTGAAGGCTTCTGCCGGTGTCTTCCACCCGAGAGTTTTTCGGGGCCTGGTGTTGAGCGCGAATGCTACGGC
>NZ_JAIWNB010000057.1 GCF_020215705.1 Nonomuraea aurantiaca
GCATCGCGCTGATCCCGTACTACGCCGGCGCGCGCATCAGTGAGGTCGTCCGGCTCGACGTCGGCGACGTCCAGATGTCGGCCTGCAAGGGCCGGCTGCGTCTGTACGGCAAGGGCGGCAAATTCCGGTTGGACCCGCTTGACACCCTGAGGCCGTGACGGTCCGCGCCAGGGACTGGCCGCCGAACTCGCCCGCGATCCACACCGCATCCGGTGGCGCAGAGCGAAGCGCTGCGGACCGCTGGCGGCCGCGCTGCTCGGCGCGGTCGTCATGGCCTTCGGGCCGTGTACCCCCGTCGCTTCCCCCGAACCGGCCCAAAGAGTCCGCCCCCACAACCGTTGGGCAGCAAGGAGACAACGATGGCCAACCACGTAACGTCGTTCGCCGAGATCAAGGATCAGTTCGACACCTACATCGGCGACATCGTGTACGCGACCATGACCACGGTCGACCAGGAGGGACGACCCCGGGCACAGGTGCTGATCCCCGTCTGGGAGAGCGTCGACGGCCTGCCGCTGGGCTGGCTCGCCACCTACAAGACACCGGTCAAGGCCGCCCACCTGGCGGGCAACCCGCACAGCACGTTCTCCTACTGGACACCGAAGCAGAACGCGGTGAGCATCGACACCGTCGCCACCTGGGCCGACGACCTGGAGACCAAGCGCCACGTGTGGGCCTCTACCGGCATACGAGCCCGCAGGGGGCCGGCTACAACCTGGGCAACTTCTGGCGCGACCCGGAGCTGCACGTGCTGCGGCTGGAACCGTGGCGCGTGCAGGTGATCAGGGGCGGCAACCTGCCCGGCAGACTCTGGTACGCGCCAGGGAAAACGCTGAACGACCTGACGACACCGCCGAGCCGTCCTGCTCCATAATCCGGGACAGGGCGGCGGTGACCTATGGGCATTCACGATGACGGCGCGAAACCCCAGCCCTCCGCGCCGTTCAGAACACGCCTCTGACGTGCAACGATCGACCTGCTTTTGGGGCTGGGGGCGCCTTTGGGAGGAGGACGCCGGCACGGGCGGAGCGCGCGGCGTCGCTCCTGCCGTCCTCTCCCTTGAACTGCCGGACCACCGGCCACCGGAAGAACCATCCCCTACCGGACATAGTGCGGGTCCTGCCCCGATCTATCCGGCCTGACCACCCGATCTCTATCCCGAGACCGGGTGGCGGCTCGCGGTGGCCGGCTTCTAGGCTTCGCAGTTGGGCTCGGACTCACCGTCGCAGGTGTCGAAGTCCGCGCCCCCGTTCGTTGTGTCGTTACCGGCGTTGCCGACCAGGAAGTCGTTGCCGGTGCCGCCCGACAGGATGTCGCGTTGGGAGCCACCGGAGAGCCGGTCGGAACCGGCGCTGCCGAAGATCTCGGAGGTCAGGCCGCTGTTGTTGTTCACGACGTCGTCGCCCTGACGAACGTTGGCGGAGATGTGGTTGACGTTCGCGCAGCTGACCTTGCTGGGCTCCATCTGCACGCACCCCGTGCCCGCGGTGACCGAATGCACGTTGGAGGCGACGGTCACCGTGCTGCCGGAGTTGCTGATGTCGATGCTGTCGCTGCCGAGCGTTCCCACGATGGTGACGAGACCGATATTCGCCTGGACGGTGGCACCGGCGGCGTGCGCCGGCGACGCGAGAACGGCGGACGTGGTCAGCGTGGCGGTGGCCAGCGTGAGGGCGGCGAAAGAACGGCGGATACCGAACATTGATGGGACTCCTTTTGTTCTTGGCTAATCGCCCCGCATTACGCACGCACCGACCCGCTCGCACCACGAATGAGTAAAAGTGCACTTACGAGCGCAGCCGGTCAAGCTCGCCGGAGATGACCGCCACCAGGCCGCCGGCGCCGAGGTCGGCCGCCGTACGTAGGGCGTGCTCGGCATGGCCGGTGGCTTCTGGCAGGCCGAGCACCCCGGCCAGCAGAGCCAGCGGCCGGGTCATCGGCCACAGCAGTGGGGTGTTGTTCCCCGTGGCCATGCGGTCGGCGTACGGCAGCAGTTGTTCGTAGAGTTCCGCGCACGCCGTACGGTCGCCCAAGTAAGCCCAGACGACGCCGCGCACGCCCGCGTGGGCCAGCCACAGGAAGGTCCGCGGGATCGGCGGCTGCTCGCGCCAGGGCCCCAGCAGCCGCCGCGCCTCGGCCACCCGACCGTCCATGATCAGCAGCAGCGCGTGAACGTCGCGCACGATCTCGCCCAGCGGGCCCGCGGCCGCCGTGCCGGCTTGCCGGAAAAGCTCCTCGTCAAGGTCCCGCGCCCCGCCCAGCCTGAGCTGGAGCAGGCCGGCGAGCTGGGCCTCTTCCAGGCCCCACATCGAGGTCGTCCGCTGCAGCGCCGCCGTCTCGTCGAACAGCGCCCGCGCCGTCGGCAGGTCACCGGTCAGCGCCACGACACCGAGTCGGAGCCAGCCCAGGTAGACACGCGCGTACGGCAGGGCGCGCGCGGCGACGGTGACCGCCTCCTCGATCAGCGCGCGTGCCTCGCCGAAGCGCAGGCATTGCAGGAGCGTGGCGCCGGCCAGGCCGAGGCCGAGAACGAGAAGCTCGACGTCGCCCGCGAGGCGGCCGAGTTCGGCCAGCTCTGTCGCGATCGCCAGCCGCTCCTCGGGGAGGTCAGGGCCGCGAATGGACAGGTAGCGGGTATGGAGGGCCCAGCCCAGGAGCCGCCGATCGCCGGACTCGCGGGCCAGCGCCACCGACTCGGCGCTCAGCGCGTCGCGCCCGGCCGGGGAACTGCCCGGCTGATAGTAGCTCTCCACGGCGAGGCCGCCGAGGACCCGGCAGCGGTCTTCGAGATCGAGATCCGGCAGGGCGGCCAGCCCGGCCAGCGTGTCGATGAGCTCCCCGTCCCAGGACCCGAACGGGACCATCGACGCGGTGTTGCGGCTCTCGGCGCCGGTGGCCGCGATGAGCAGACCGCGCCGGTAGCCCGCAGCGACGGCCAGGCGCCGCGCCTCGGCCAGGACGGTACGGCGGCCACGCGCATCGCCACTCCCGTGCCGGGCCTCGGCGAGCGCGAGCAGCAGATCCACCCGGTCGGCCGCCGAGGCGCCGGGGTCGGCGTCCAGCATCGGCAGGGCCCGCTCCAGGAGTTCGGCGGCCATGTCGTACGCGCCGAGCCCACCCGCGGCGCTCGCCGCCCGGCGCGCCGCCCGCCATGCCTGTCCGGCGAAGCCCGCCGGAGCCGCCAGGAACCAGTGGTGCGCCGCGGTGGCCAGCCGCTCCGGCGTGGCGCTGCCGGGCAGCCGCTCCGTGGCCCGCGCGGCCCTGGCGTGCAGTGCCGCTCGGCGCAGCACCGGCAGCGTCTCGGCGAGGGCCTCCTGCACCAGCGCGTGGGGGAAGCGGAAGCGCCCGGACAGCCCCGCCTCGACCAGGCCCGTGGCGATCGCCTGGTCGAGCCGTTCGACGGCCGCGCCGAGGTCGAGCTCGGCCATCTCGGCGACCACCGACACCTCGAACTCACGCCCGGCCACCGCCGCGAGCTCCAGCAGCTCGGCGGCGGGGCGAGGCAGCGCGCCCACCCGGGTCCGCACGACGTCCCGCACGCCGAGCGGCAAGGCGTCGCGCAGTTCGCCGGTACGGATCAGCTCGGTCAGGAAGAACGGGTTGCCGCCCGTCCGATCGCGCAGAGCCTCACTGGATTCGGGTGCCAGCCGGGCGATGTCATCAAGGCCGAGGCCCTCCAGAAGCACCTGTACGGCATGACGGCGCGCGAAGGCCTCCCGTACCCGGGCCAAAGGCGCGTCCGTGCGTGCCGTACAGAGGATGGCCATCGGCTGGCGCTCGAGTACGTCGGCCAGGTAACGCAGGAGGCTCAGGGACGAGGCGTCGGCCCAGTGCAGGTCGTCGAGCACGATCGCGAGCGGCTGGCGGCCGGCGGCGGTCGTCAGGGCCCGTTCGGCCACACGGTAGGCGCGAAAGCGCGCCCCCTCCGGATCCTCCCCGAACGGCGCCCAGCCGATGCTGTGCAGTTCTTCTGGGATGGCGAGCTGCTCCAGCACGGTGGTCCACGGAAAGAACGCGGGCGCTCCCTCCACCGTCGCGCACCGCCCCACCGCGACCTGGAACCCCGAGGCCTGCGCGTACGCGATGGCCTCGTGCACCAGGCGCGTCTTGCCGATCCCCGGCTCGCCGGTCACCAGGGCGAAGCCCGCGCAGCCTCGTACCGTCTCCTTCAGCAGCCCAAGGAGGGCCCCGAGCTCGGCCACCCGGCCGACGAAGGGCAGCGGCCCGCGTGCCGGAGCCGGCCGCGGTGGGCGCAGCACCGGATCTTGGGTCAGGATGTCGCGCTCCAGTTGCCGCAGTTCCTCGCCGGGGTCGAGGCCGAGCTCGTCTCGGAGCACCCGGCGCGCCGACCGCAGCGTCTCCAGGGCCTCGGCCCGCCGCCCGGACCGGTAGAGGGCCAGGGCGCGCAGCAGCCAGAGGCGCTCGCGCAGCGGATGGTCTCGGGTGAGCGCTGCCAGATCTCCAAGGATCTCCGCGTGCCTGCCCTGCTCCAGGATGGCGCTCACCCGCAGTTCCCTGGCCCGGTCGTGGTTCTCCAGCAGGTGCGCCTGTACCGGCATGACGTAGTCGCGGCCGTCCAGCTCGGTGTACGGCTCGCCGCGCCACATCGCCAGTGCCCGTGCCGCTTCTGCCTCGGCGTCCGCCGCGTCCCCCTTGCTCAGCGCGCGCTGGGCCCGCGCGACGATGTCCAGGAACCGGTTCGCATCCACGGCCTGCGCCGGGACGCACAGTTGGTAACCGTTGGGCCCGAGGACGACGCGGCCGGGGCCGACGGCTCTGCGGAGTTTGCCGACGTACACGTGGAGTGCGGCGAGGGCGGAGGAAGGGGACTCCTCACCCCAGATCCGCTCGATCAGGGCGTCCGGCCTGACCGGCTGCGGATAGGCGAGTACCAGCGCCGCCAGAAGCATCCGCACCTTGAGCGGCCCCAGATCCAGCGGCACGCCATGATCGAAAGCTGCGATAGGCCCAAGAACGCGGATCTCCACAATCCCTCGATTAAGTCCGGATTTAGAGCGATTTAAGAGTACGTGGGGACGCTGCTGCGCATGTCCCACCTTGCATCACGGCCCATGGGTAGAACAACGGACTTATCGCTGGGCGACCGCTTCCGCCGTGGCAGCGAGGCCGCCCTGGCGGAGATGTACCGCGCCTACTCGCGACCCCTGTTCTCCCTGGCGCTGAGCCTCCTAGGTGACCGGGAACTCGCGGCGGAGGCCGTGCAGCTCTCGTTCATCCGCGCCTGGCGGGCGGCCCTGACCTTCGATTCGGACCGCGAGCTCCAGCCGTGGCTGTACGCCATCGCCCGCCGCGCCGCGACCGACGTGTGGCGCCGCGAACGCCACCACCTGACGACCACGCCCCTCGACGAAGCCCACCCCACGCCGGAACCTCTCTCCGACCTGTCCGTCCAGGTACGCCAAGCCCTGAACGGGCTCCCCCGGGAGGAAAGGAAAGTCCTCCTGCTGTCCTACTTCGAGGGCCTCACCCACAAGCAGATCGCCGACAGGTTGGGCATCCCTGCGGGAACCGTCCACAGCCGCGCACTCCGCGCCAAACGCCTGCTCGCGGAGGCCCTTGAGAGCCACTGAACTGGGGCGTCCGCCCAACGTCAGCTCCTGACATGTGGCTCTCTGGGAGGTTCCACGATCTGCGACATGATCGCAGGAGGTTTCGGCATCTCCCGAAGAGATCCCCGGATCGCAGACAAAACCCCAATCTCTTGTTATTTCGCCAATGACGCCGGCCAGCATCCAAAGGAAAAACAGCCCCGATAGACCGAACGCTGTTGTCCGCATGCCGGGCGTCCCATCCGCGGCGTCCCGCATCTGCGTGAAGAACGCTATGACTTTTGTGCAGAATCGTTCCGTCCTTCACCACCAACGTGGAGCCGACTCCCTCGGACTGAAAACCTGCTCGGGCCCGTGGACGTGCTGGGCCTGGTCATCACAAACCGGGCTGTGACATGAAGTCGCCGCACGAACTTTGGTCCGATCCTGTCGAGGCCGAGGCGCTGAAGGTTCGACTCGGCGAGCTGCACCGGGCGAAGATCCGGCTCGCTGATGAGGTGCTCGTAGTCGGCGACTGCATCGGAGACAGCACCCGAGCCGAAATCGCCTACGCCCGGTCGCTGGGCAAGCCCGTGCGGTTCACGCACCCCGAAGTCGACCCTGACGCCTGACCGTCCGCTGCCACCTCGACAACCAGGGCCGGCAGCCCGCCGCCTGACCGGCTCGCGGTGGCTTCGGCCGCCGCCCACCCCACACCCTCCGCAGGCATCCCTTGGAATTGATCATCTCGCCGACTTGCCCTACGTGACAGAAGAGATCATCTCGCTCTGACCTGCGAGAAGAGACCAAGAACCCAAGATAACGCTCAGGATGTGACGACCAGGGTCGCCCGCAGGCCGAGCGTCTCGCCGGCCACGCCGCCGAGCACCGCGCCGAGCGACTGGCCTCCGTAGGCCAGGAAACGCCAGATGGCGTTGGCGCGGGAGAGTCAGACTTTCCGCCAGGCCCTGATCCCCCGGGACTGACTTACCGTGCGACGGTCGTGCGCCGATGCTGGGATCCGCGACGAGCATGCGAGTGCGTACCCCAAGGGCTGCCGGACAACCCAAGCCACCACTACACCTGCTCACAAGGGTCACAACGGGCACCACGTCCGACGGATGAGGCCTGCCTGGCGCCGCCACCCAGCATTGTTACCGCCCTTGAATCGCATGAACGTTTACGGCCGAAGCAACACCACGCCATAGCGAACAGAGGTGTCGATCAGCTGATCGTCGTCAAGTCGACCGACACAACAGCAGCGAAGCCTGATCTGCAGAGAGGAATCAGAGAATGAAGCCGTCCCAAGTTAAGCTATCCCGAGCCGCCGCGATCGGCGCTGCCGTGCTGCTCGGCCTGGGAGGCGCGGCCGTCGCGCCCACCGCGGCACATGCTGCGTCATCGCAGCGCATGCTCCTGGACGGGCCGTTCTACCTCATCAATGTCAATGGCAAAGTACCTAGGGGCTGATGGAACGCGGAACAGATGTGGTGCCTGACGGTAGCCACCAGTTCGATCGTCACCTGGACCACCGAGTACTACGGCCTCGCCGTCGGCGGGCTGCGCCGCGCTGGCCGACCCGTCGACGATGACCTGGTGGCACACATCTGGCCCAGCCACCACGCCAACGTCAACTTTTACGGCACCCACACGGTGGACATCGACGGCGAGCTGGCCAAGCTCGACGTGGACGGCTACCGGCCGCTGCGGCTGCCCGCCGTTACGGTGCCGATGAGGCACTGACCCAGGGGCGGCGGGTGGCGGGTGGCGGGGCTCGTGCACAGTCAGCAGAACCGGATCCTCACCCCGGCATCGGTGATGGAGGGCGACTGATGGCGAGCACCGGCAGGAATCCGGTGAGAGCCGAGAACGTGCGCGTCGCGGGCGTGCCGCAAGGCGATGCGGCAACATCGAGCGACGGTGTGGCCCTGGTCCATCCTGTCCTTGTCGCCTCAGGACATGTCGGCCTGGGGATCTTCCCGTACCGGCGGAACCGGAGCGGAGGCGCCATCGCAGCGAGGATCGCTCCCTGCTGAGGTGGCACCCCCGACGACTCGGGCGCCGTGAGCGGGATAGGCTCGGTCTGTGCCCACCTACGTCGCCGTGGACCTCGGGGCCGAGAGCGGACGGGTGCTCGCGGGGGAGTTCGACGGCGAGCGTCTCGTGGTGAGCGAGGCCCACCGCTTTCCCAACGTGCCGGTCCGCGTTCTCGGCGGCCTCCATTGGGACGTTTTGCGCCTGCTGGCGGAGGCGCGTGCCGGGATCGGGCGCGTCGCCTGCGAGCGTCGGGTCGTCAGCGTGGGCGTGGACGCGTGGGGCAACGACTTCGGGCTGCTCGACCGCGACCAGCGGCTCGTGGCCAACCCCCGGCACCATCGCGACCCCTACACCGCAGGCCTGACCTCCCTGGTCTCCTCTCAGGAGCAGTATGAGGTGACGGGGGTGCAGCCGCTGCCCATCAACACGTCGTGTCAGCTCCTCGCGCACGCCGGGTCGCCGCTGCTTGACGCCGCCGATCGGCTGGTGATGTTACCTGACCTGTTCACCCTCTGGCTGAGCGGCGAGACGCTCACCGAGCGGACGATCGCGAGCACCAGCCAGCTCCTGGACGCCCGGACCGGCCGCTGGGCCGGCGACCTCATCGCCCGGCTCGGGCTGCCGTCGCGTCTGTTCGGCGGCGAGGTCGTCGAGCCGGGCACGGTCGCCGGGCCGCTGCGGGACGAATCCGGCCGGCCCGGCGAGGCCGTCGTGGTCGCGGTGGCCGGTCATGACACCGCGTCGGCGGTGGCGGCGCTTCCCATCGTCTCCGGTCTGAGCGGCTCTTCTGGCGCGGTCGCGTACGTCTCCTGTGGCACGTGGTCGCTCGTCGGCGTGGAAACGGCGGGGCCCATCACCACGCCTGAGTCCCGGCTCGCCGGGTTCACCAACGAGGGCGGCGTGCTCGGCACCGTGCGGTTCCTGCGCAACCTCAATGGCCTGTGGTTGCTCCAGGAGTGCCGCCGGGCCTGGGGGACCCGCGCTTCGTATGCGGACCTGGTCGCCGAGGCCGCGGCCGCGCCCGCCTTCGGCCCGCTGATCGACCCTGCTCACCTGGGTTTCCTCAAGCCGGAGGACATGCCGGCCCGGGTCGCGGCGTTCTGCCGGGCGACGGGCCAGCCGGTGCCCGGGGGGCGGGCCGCGACGGTGCGTTGCATCCTGGAGAGCCTGGCGTGCTCCTACCGCCTGGTCCTGGAGCAGTCCGAGGAGCTGACGGGCCGCCCGGTCGAGGCCGTACATCTCGTCGGTGGCGGCGCCGCCAGCGACACGATCTGCCGGCTCACCGCGGACTTCGGCGGGCGGCCCGTGCTCGCGGGGCCGGTCGAGGCGACCGGTATCGGCAATCTCCTCGTCCAGGTCATGGCCCACGAGGGCATCGGTTCTCTTGGAGAGTTGCGTGAGGTGGTCCGCCGATCGTTCCCGCCCCGGATGTACAAGCCGGCCGGCGAGCGTGAGCCGTACGATGCGGCGTACGCCCGATTTCGGCGATTGACCGCTGTTGACAACTTCTGGAGTAAAGTAGCGTCCCAGAGCAGCCCGACCATAGATGGGTGAACCCGGTCCCATGCTGATCGCAGAGCGGCGACGCCGCATCCTGGAGCACGTGCACGAGCACGGATACGCCTCATTCCAGGAGCTGGCCGGCGCGCTCGGCACGTCGGAGTCGACTGTCCGGCGTGATCTGCGGTCGCTGGTAGGCGAGGGCCTGCTGCACGCCACCCGGGGCGGCGTGACGCGGCCCGTCCTGTCCGCGGCCTCTCGCCCGGCTCTCCCGGACGCGGTGGCGGCCGAGCGCGAGGCCATCGCCGCCCACGCCGCGACGCTCGTGGAGCCCGGAACCGCCGTCCTGCTCGGTCCCGGGCGGACCACCGCGGCGCTGGCCCGCCGGCTCGCCGGGCTGCCGTCCCTCACCGTCGTCACCAACTCCACCCTGGTGGTCGAGGCGCTCATGGACGCGCCCCACGTCGAAGTCGTTGCGGTGGGCGGCACGCTGCGCCGATCCATCCAAGCCTTCGTGGGCCCGATCACCGAGCAGCATCTGGAGGGCCTGCGGGGCGCGCAGACCTTCCTGTCAGGCGACGGCGTCACCCCCGAGCGGGGGCTGACCACGCCCAACGTCTTCGCCGCCGCCACCGACCAGGCCCTCGCCGCGTCCGGCCGAGAGGTCGTCGTCCTCGCCGACCACTCCAAGATCGGTCATGACACGATGTGCCAGACCGTGGCCACCGAGCGCATGAGGGTCCTGGTCACGGACTCGAAGGCCGATCCCGTCATGGTCGACCGGCTTGTCCAGGCACAGGTCGACGTCCACATCGCTGACATGAACCGATGAGTTTTGACCTGAAATGACAGGCCTCGCTGGCGTATAGCAAGCCGATCACATGCTCCTTTCCGGTATTGCCGCATATGGCCAGGTTGTGCGCATGGGGCCGACTCAACACCGCATGACGTCTGCCGACGCATATTGACATATCTGCTTCCGCCATGGCTATGATCCGTTCAAGTTGCTGTCAAAACTAGGCAAATCCTGGCAGCGGACGGGTTATTTCCCTCGGAAGGAGGGGTTACTTGATGCCCTGCAGAACGATGGCCACAGCCGTCGTGGGCCTGCTGGCGCTCACGCTGAGCGCATGCACCAAGTCGGTCGGCGACGGCCCCGCGGATGCCGGCGCGTCTGCCCAGCAGCAGGTGGAGGCGACCTCTGGAGACGCGTCGCTGTGCACTCCGGAGCGGTACAACGGCGGTCTGCCCAAGCTCGACCTCAAGAACGTCACCGTGGGGTTCGCGCAGTCGGAGAAGGAGGCGAACCCGTTCCGGATCACCGAGACACGGTCGATCAAGGACGAGGCCACGCGGCGAGGCATCAAGCTGATCACGACGAACGCGCAGTCGGACCTCAACAAGGAGATAGCCGACATCCAGGGCATGATCGCCCAGGGCGCCAAGGTCCTGATCATCTCCCCACTCAACTCCGAAGGACTCGATCCCGCGCTCAAGGCGGCCCAGGACGCGAAAGTCCCGATCATGACGATCGACCGGCTGCTCACCACCAAGAAGGACTGTGTCGACTACGTCGGCTGGATCGGCTCCGACTTCGTCAAGCAGGGTGCCCGAGCCGCCGATGCGATGATCACCGCGACGGGAGACAAGGGAGAGGTCGTGATCCTGCTCGGAGCCTCAGGGGTGAACGTCACCGTCGACCGGACCAAGGGCTTCAAGGATCAGCTCGCCGCGAAGGGCTCGGCGCTGAAGGTCGTGGCCGAGCAGACCGGCGACTTCACCCGTGAGAAGGGCCGCGCGGTCACCGAGCAGCTCATCTCCGCCAACCCCGGCATCAGCGCCATCTACGCCGAGAACGACGAGATGGCCCTCGGCGCCGTCGCCGCGCTCAAGGCGGCGGGCAAGAAGCCGGGAGACGTGAAGATCGTCACGATCGACGGCACCCGCGGCGCCGTCCAGGGCATCGTCGACGGGTGGATCGCCGCGGTCATCGAGTCGAACCCACGATTCGGGCCACTGGCCTTCCAGGCGCTCGAGGACTTCTACTCCGGTAAGGGCGTACCGGCGAAGACGATCATCTCCGACAAGGAATACACCCCTGAGAACGCCCAGGTCGAGCTGCCGAACGCCTACTGAGCCCGGGGGCGGCCCAGCCCGCCCCCCACGACGTCCGGGAGCGGGCACATGAATGAACCGGTGTGCGAGGCGCACGCCATCTCCAAGCGGTTCGGTGGGACCCTCGCCCTCGACCAGGTCTCGTTGCGGCTCGCCGCCGGCGAGGCCCACGCGCTGGTCGGTGAGAACGGGGCGGGAAAGTCCACGCTGATCAAGGTGCTCACCGGGGTGCACAGGCCTGACGGTGGCACGGTCCGCCACCTCGGCCGGCCGGTGTCCTTCTCCGGGCCCGCCGATGCTCAGGACGCCGGGATCAGCAGCATCTACCAGGAAGTGGAGCTCGCCCCGCTGCTGAGCGTGGCCGACAACCTCTTCCTCGGCAGGGAGCCGATCACTCGCTTGGGGCTGCTCGACCGGTCGCGGCTGCGGAGGGAAGCCACCGAGGTCCTCGCCCGGTACGGCGTGACCGTAGACGTCCGCCGGCCACTTGGCGAGCTGGGCCTCGGCATCCGGCAAATGGTGGCGATCGCCCGTGCGGTCAGTGCGCGCGCCCGATTGGTGATCATGGATGAGCCGACCTCCTCACTGGCCCCGCGCGAGGCGGACCGGCTCGCGGATGTCATCGAGGTGCTGCGTGAGCAGGGCATCGCGATCCTCTACGTCACTCACAAGCTGGATGAGGTCTTCCGCGTCTGCCAGCGGGTGAGCGTCCTGCGCGATGGCCGTCTGATCCACACCGGTCTCCTCCGGGAGACCTCCCGCATCGGCCTGGTCGCCGCGATGCTCGGTCGGCCGGTCGCCGAGGTGCGCCGCCACGGCGTGACGAGCTTCGGCGAGGCCCACGAGGTGGGCCGCGCCGCGCCGGTTCTGCGGGCTGAGTCCCTCGTACGCGAGCACGCCCTGCACGGCGTGTCCATCGAGGTACGCCCTGGCGAGGTGGTGGGACTCGCGGGCCTGCTCGGCTCCGGCCGGTCGGAGACGGCCAGGGCGGTGTTCGGCGCCGACCCCCTCGACGCCGGGTCGGTGGAGGTGGCCGGGCGCGCCCGCCGGCGCTGGAACCCCGCCATCGCGATCCGCTCGGGTGTCTGCATGGTGCCGGAGGACCGCAAGGCCGAGGGGGTCGTGCCGGGGCTGTCGGTCCGCGACAACATCACGCTGGCGGCGCTGCCCCGCCTCACCCGGGGCGGGCTGGTGTCCCGCCGGGCACGGGATCGCGTCGTCGACGCGTTCGTCCGCCGCCTCGGGATCAAGGCGTCGTCGCCCGACCAGAAGGTGGGCGAGCTGTCCGGAGGCAACCAGCAGAAGGTACTGCTCGCCCGCATGCTCTGTCTGCATCCCAAGGTGCTGATCCTCGACGAGCCGACGCGGGGCATCGACATCGGCGCCAAGGCGGAGATACAGGCGCTCATCGACGAGCTCGCTCAAGAGGGCCTCGGCGTGCTGCTGGTGGCGGAGCTGGAGGAGATCGTCGAGGGCGCCGACACCGTCGTCGTCCTGCGAGACGGGACGGCGGCAGGTGTCCTGCGCGGCGCGGAGATCGGCGAACGGCGGATCATGGAGCTGATCGCCGCGGCCGGCTCGGACGGATCTGTCGGCGGGCGATTCGATGACTGAGCCGGCCGGCGGGACTCCCGCCTTCCACCCCACGCCCGCCGACGACTCCGCGCCAGGCCGAAGCCCTGCGTCCGCCGACGGCCCCGTGGCCCCCAACGGTCCCGTGCCGGCCGCTTCCGTTCCCGGCCGTTCCCACGTGGCCGACCCCATGGGCGCGGCGGGGCGGGTGTCCTGGCTGTCCGATTACGGGGTCTACCTCGCCCTCGGCGTTCTGCTGTCGTTCAACCTGGTGTTCACGCCGAACTTCGCCACGGTCGCGAACCTACGGCTCCAGCTCGTCCAGGTTGCCCCGGTGGCCATCGTCGCACTCGGCATGGCGCTGGTGATCGGCACCGGAGGCATCGACCTGTCGGTCGGCTCCACGATGGCCATCGCGGCGGCGTTGCTGCCGCTCTACCTCGGCTACGGGCCCTGGCCCGCCATCACCGTCGCAGTGCTCGCCGGTGCCGCCGTGGGACTCGTGAACGGCGGGCTGGTCGCCTACGGCATCCAGCCGATCGTCGCCACCCTCGGGCTGCTCGTCGCCGGACGGGGGGCGGCGCTCGTGCTCGCGGACGGTCGGCTTGTCGAGATCTTCGACCCCACGCTGGCCGCCATCGGCGGCGGACAGGTGCTGGAGATCCCACTGCCCGTGCTGACGGCCCTGACGGTCGCCGTCGCCGCCGGGTTCGTCCTACGCCGCGCCGCGTTCGGCCGCAAGCTGCTGGCCGTGGGCGGCAACCGCCCCGCGGCACTCCTGGCCGGCCTGCCCGTACGACGGACCCTCATCACCGTCTACGTGATCAGCGGGGTGCTCGCCGCGATGGCCGGAGTGCTCACGACCGGCCGGCAGAGCGCAAGCGATCCCTCGTTCACCGGGCTGCTGATCGAACTGAGCGCCATCACCGCCGTGGTCGTGGGAGGCACACCCCTTGCCGGAGGCCGCGTCCGAATCCTCGGCACGCTGATGGGCGCGCTGCTGATGCAACTCATCATCGCCACGGTCATCCAGCACGACCTGCACGACTCGACCGCCCGGATGATCCAGGCGGCGATCATCGTGACCGCCGTGTACGCGCAGCGGAACAGGAACGGGACATGACGACCGGACAGGCGGAACGCGCCGCCCCCCTCTCCCCGGCAACCGGCACCGGGCGGACGCGGCTGGCGGCACTAGCCCAGCGGCACGGGGCCGCCCTCGTGCTCGTCCTCGTGGTCCTCCTCGGGTCGCTGACCTTCGGCTCGAGCTTCACCGGAGCGGGAAACCTCGGCGCCATCGCGCTGGACGCCTCCTATCTGCTGCTGGTCGCGACAGGCATGACCTTCGTGATCCTCTCCGGTGGGATCGACCTGTCCGTCGGGTCCGTTCTCGCGCTGTCCGGTGTCCTCGCGGCGTACGGCTCCCGCTGGGGGACAGCGGGCGCGGTCCTGCTGCCTCTCGCCGTCTGCGGACTGATCGGCCTGGTCAACGGACTGCTGATCGGGCGGGCCCGCCTCGCGCCGTTCGTCGTCACCCTGGCGACCCTGCTGTTCGCCCGAGGGCTGGCCTTCGCGGTCACCCAGGAGGGCAACCAGGTCTACATCATCCCGGCCGACCTGGCCCTCACCCGGATCGGACAGGCCAATGTCCTCGGCGTCGGCGTCCCGGTGCTGATCGCCCTCGCGGTCTTCGTCGCGGCCGGCGTGGTGCTCAACCGCACCCGGTTCGGCCTGCGCGTCTTCGCCGCCGGGAACGGGGACGGGCACGCCGCCGAGCTCATGGGGCTCCCGGTGGCCCGCATCCGGGTCCGGGTCTACGTGCTGAGCTCCCTGCTGGCCGGCCTCGCGGGAGTCCTCATCGCCGCCCAAACCACCTCGGGGCTCCCCACCCTCGGCGAGGGCAGGGAACTGGAAGCGATCGCGGCCGTCGTCATCGGCGGCACGCTGCTCACCGGCGGCGCCGGATCGCTCGGGGGGACCCTCGCGGGCGTGCTGCTGCTCAAGGTGATCCAGAACCTGATCAACCAGGTGGGCACGCTCAGCTCCGCCTACCAGCAGGTGGTCAGCGGCACCTTCCTCGTCCTGGTCGTACTCGTCCAGGCCACTTTGGCAAGGAGGAGACGACAGTGAACGACAATCGGACCAGGGTCGCGGTGGTCGGCACCGGCGACTGGTGGGGCTTCCACCACGCCCGCGTCTTCTCCGGCCGCGAGGACGCCATCTTGTGCGCCATCGTCGGGCGCACCGAGAAGCGCACCACCGAGCGCGCCCGCCGGTTCGGCGTGCGCCCCTATCTCGACGTCCAGGAGATGATCGCCCGAGAGCGGCCCGACCTGATCTCCGTGTGCCTGCCGAACGAAGACCATTTCGCCACCACCCGGCTGCTGCTAGAAGCGGGGATCCCGCTGCTGGTCGAGAAGCCGCTGGTCTTCTCGCTCGAGGAGGCGGACGTCTTGATCGCCGAGGCCGAGGCCCGCCGGCTCTTCTTCGCCATCAACTTCAACCACCGCTACGCCCATCCCGTACGGCTGGCGGCGGCGGCCATCGAGCGTGGCGAGCTGGGCCGACTCGTCTTCGCGACCTGGCGATTCGGCGGAGAGGCCGGCACCAGCCGGCACCCCCACGCCAACCTCATCGAGACCCAGTGCCACGGCTTCGACATGGTCGAGCACCTGTGCGGCCCCATCGCGTCCGTGACGGCCCAGATGACCGGCGGACCGCCGTACACGACGATGGCGATCGCCGTACGGTTCGCGAGCGGGGCGGTGGGGACGCTCCTCGGCACCTACGACTCGTCGTACACCTACCCGGGAACCCACCTGCTGGAGATCAACGGCACCGGCGGCCGGATCCTCGTCGAGGACACCGTCCGCCGCTACACCTACACGCAGGCAGGGGACGAGACGAGCCGGGTGTGGCAGGCCGGCTACTTCAACGACACAGACCGGGGCTTCCACGCCACCTTCGACCGGCACGTCGACGAGGTGCTCGCCGCCCTGCGCACCGGCGAACCGCCACCTGTCCACGCCCGCGCCGGTCGTCGCGCGCTCGCGCTCGCGCACGCTGTGATCCGCTCGTACGAGTCGGGGAAGCGGGTGGACACAGCCCCCAGCGAATCCCTGTCTGCCGGAAGCCTGGGCGCGTCCCCAGACACTCCGTCCGGCCGGGTGCGGACGGGGTCGCCGGCCACTCACGACGACCCGTCCGGAGCGGTGACGTGACCGCCGAGGCCGGGGCCATGCGCCGCCTGGGCAGCGATCCGCTGCGGCTCGCGCTGCTGGCCATCCGGCTCGGCCCGGCGCTGATCCTGCTGCTCCTCGTCGTGATCATGAGCATGTTGTCACCCGCGTTCCTCACCATGCTCAACGTGGGCAACGTGCTGGCGCAGACCGCGGTGATCGCGGTGCTCGCCATCGGGCAGCTCCTGGTGATCCTCACCCGGGGGATCGACCTGTCCGTGGGATCGACGCTGGCGCTCGCCTCCGTGACCGGGGCCCTGGTCTACTCCGCCGCACCGTCCGGACCGGTCGTCGTCCTCGCCATGCTGGCCACCGGCATGGCGGTCGGCGCGATCAACGGCATGGGCTACGTCCTGGGCCGGCTGCCCCACCCCTTCATCATCACGCTCGCCACCCTGAGCGCGGGGCGGGGCCTCGCCCTGTGGTTGTCGGGTGGGCAACCCCAGCAGGGCATGCCCGAGGTCGTCCAGGTGATGGGCGGTGGCTCGGCAGGCTGGCTGCCGTATTCGGCGTTCCTGGTCGCCGCAGTGGCGCTGGCCGTCGTCCTGCTCACCACGAGGATGGTGTGGGGGCGCTGGATCTACGCCGTCGGCGGCAACCCGGAGGGAGCCCGGCGGACGGCGATCCCCGTCGACCGGGTGGTGATCTCGGTGTACGTCCTGAGCGGCCTGGCCGCCGGGATCGCCGCGATCGTCACCTCGGGCCGGCTCAACGCCGGTTCCCCCACCTTCGGCGACCTCGCCGAGCTCGACTCGATCGCGGCCGTGGTCATCGGGGGCGCCAGCTTCCTCGGCGGCCGGGGCAGCGTAGGCAACGCCCTCGTGGGAGCACTCATGATCGGAATCATCCGGAACGGCATGAACCTGCTCGACGTCAACGCTTTTCTGCAGCCGATCGTCATCGGCGTCGTCATCGTCCTGGCGGTCGAGTCCGACGTCGTCCGCGGGCGGCTGGAAAGCCGCTTCCGCACCGCGCAGGCGGCGCGGTCATGACGCCCGCCCTGGCCGTTCGCGGCGCCACCAAGCGCTTCGGCGCCGTTCTCGCCCTCGACGGCGTGGACCTGGCGGTGTTCCCCGGCGAGGTGCTCGCCCTGCTCGGCGACAATGGCGCGGGCAAGTCCACGCTGATCAAGTGCATCAGCGGCGTGCACCGGCTGGACTCGGGATCCATCGAGATGGGCGGGGTCGCCGTGACGATGGGCTCGCCCGCCGCCGCCCGAGCCCTCGGGATCGAGACCGTCTACCAGGACCTCGCGCTGTTCGACAATCTGGATCCCGTCGCGAACTTCTACGCCGGGCGGGAGATCGCCGGGCCGCGCTGGCTTCCCCGCGGCCTGCGACTGCTGCGCCGCCGGGACATGTCCCGGGCGACGGGCGAGTTGCTGACCCGCCTCCAGGTCGGGATCGCCGACCCCCACGCCACCGTCGGTCTGATGTCAGGAGGTCAGCGGCAGGCTATCGCCGTGGCCAGGGCCGCGGCGTTCGCGTCGAAGGTCGTGATCCTCGACGAGCCGACGGCGGCGCTCGGGCTGCGCGAGTCGCGGCGAGTGCTCGACCTCATCCTGCGCCTACGCGAGGAGGGCCACGCCGTCATTGTCATCTCCCACGCCATGGATCACGTGATCGAGATCGCCGACCGAGCGGCGGTGCTGCGGCGCGGTCGCAAGGTCGGCGAGATGAGGCCTACACCGGACAACCGCCAGGCGATCGTCTCGCTCATCGTCGGAGGCGACTCGTGACCTCCCTCCGGCATTCTGCGCGACCGCCCTCCCGAAAGAGATGAGAATGATGGCACCACACCTCCGGTCAGCCTCGCTGGCCCTCGCGCTGGCGCTCTGTCTCGGCGCCTGCTCTACCGGCTCCGGTACGTCCACGACCGGGGCGTCTCCCGGCACCGCCGAGCCGCTCAAAGTTGGATTCATCACGAAGTTCCCGGTCGACTTCTACGACACCATGGTCGACGCGGTGAAGACCTGGAACCGCGACCACCCAGACGTCGAGGTCCTCTTCGGCCAGGGTAAGAGCGGCACAGACGACGAAGGCGAGACGGCCCAGATCGAGTCGATGCTCACCAAGGGGGTCAAGGCCATCGCGATCACGCCGACCAGCCCCAACCTCCAGAACGTTCTGCAGAAGGCAGTGGATGCAGGGGTCAAGGTCGTCTTGGTGGATAACGACATCCCCAGCTGGACAGGTAAGTCGTCGGTCGTGGCAACCGACAATCTCGCGGGCGGCAAGCTGGCGGGCGCCTGGCTCGCCGAGCGCCTCAAGCCCGGCTCCACGATCGCCGTGCTGCAGGGGCGGCTCGGCAACCCCTCACTCGACGACCGCGTCACCGGCATGCTGTCCACGCTCGGTGACGGCGTCACCGTGGCCGCCAAACCCGCCACCGACTGCGACCAGACCAAGGGGCTCAACGCCGCCCAGGACATCCTGGCCGCTCATCCCGGCATCGCCGCCATCTATGGGGCCTGCGGGCCGCCGATCCTCGGCGCCCTCCAGGCCGTCAAATCCGCCGGCAACAAGCCGGGCGAGCTCGTGCTGGTGGGCTTCGACGCTTCACCGGGCGAGCTGAAGGCCATCGCCGCAGGTGAAGTCGCGGCGTCGGTCGCGCAGTTCCCCGCCAAGATGGGCTCGGTCGGCATCGAGACCGCGGTCGCCGCGGCCCGGGACCAGAGGGTCGCGGCGATCATCGACACCGGCACCGAGATGGTGACGAAGGAGAACGTGGCCGGCTTCCAGTGACGCCCGGGGAACGGGACTTCGCGGAGGCTCTCGGGCCGACGGGCCGCAGCCCTGCGAGACAGCGACATGTGCACCGCCCTCGCGCGTTGGTCAAGCCGTCCAGAACTGAACACCTGATGGCGCTCTCGTGAAGCATGTCCTGTTTCCGCAACTAGAACTCCCTCGTACAATCGCCGCCCGTCATGGGCGCACAGCCGACGTGGTGCGCCCATGACGAAGGGGTCGTAGGTGACGTGTGTCCTGCGTTGGGGTAATCCTTCGTATCCGACATCGTCGCCACCGCGATCCCATCCCAGTCGGGTACGGCCCGCCCCCGGGCCTCATCGCGGATCGAAGGCCACCGGGTTTTCACACGCCCGTAGTAGTCCATTGGTTGTTGGTGCTGCTGTTCGGCGTCCACATGGCCACGGTGGAGCTGACGATGCGGTACCACCCTCCGCCCAGGTCCACGAGCTGCCACTGCAGGTTGGTGCTGCCGTCCCAGTTCCACTGCTTGAGGTTCGACCCGGAGGTGACATTCCCGCCGCTGTCGAGCACCAGGCCGGTGGTGACATTGGTGATCCGCACGTAGCTCGTCGGCGCTGGGCCAGAACCGGTCATGCGATACGTACGACCGGTTTGGCCGGGCAGTCTGATGACGTCGCTCTCGGGTTTGGTGACGCTGACGGTATCGCCGGTCGTGGTGTCGACCACCTGGTAGGTTCCGGCGAACATCCGGCTGCGTACGTTGACCGTCCCGTCGCGGTCGAATTTGATGAGGATCTCGGTGGCCCCGCCGGAGCTCCATGTCGCGTCCACGGTGTAGCCGCCGCGCCCACGAAGACCTTGCGCCTTCCCGTTCGGCCAGGCCGCCGGCAGCGCAGGCAGCACGTGCAGCTCGCCGTTGTGGCTCTGCAGCAGCATCTGGAACTCCAGGTCGCCGGTGAAGAGGTAGTGGTCCCAGATCATGGTGGCCAGCCACGCGCCGCCGGTCTGCCACATGCCCCAGGTCGCGCCATCGACGACCGAGCTGCCCCGCCACCCGTCGGTGTTGTGGTGGGTCACCCAGCCGCCGGCGTTGTACTGCACCCGGGCCGTGCGGGCGCCACTGACCGTGAGGTCGTTGATCATCTTGAACACCGGCTCGTAGCACTCCGACAGGTTCGTCGTGTCGGTCGGCCAGTAGTTCATGGGCAGGTTGGCGTTGAGGGTGTACTTCGAGTCCCAGGAAGGGGTCAGTGAGTCGTTCCAGATGCCCTGCAGGTTGGCGGGCTGGGTGCCCGGCCGTGAGGAGGAGATCAGCAGGTATCGGCCGAACTGGAACAGCAGCGCCGAGAACTGCGGGTCGCTGCTGTTGGCGCGCTGCGCGATCCGTACGTCGGTCGGCTGGTCGGCTGCCGCGGTGCGGCCGAGGTCGAGCGTCGTCCGACCGAACAGCCGCTGGTAGTCGGCGACGTGCCGGCCACGCAGGTCGTTGCTCCGGGCCAAGCCGAGATACACCGCCCGGGGAAGGGGCTGCTCTTGCACGGATATCCGATGCGCCTGCTTGCCGAGGGCTACCTGCCAACGAGCCGGCATTTCAAGGAGTTGTCGCTGGGTCCCGAGGTCGCAGGCACTGACGGCTACGTGCCCAACCAGCACATCCCGGAGAAGCAGAAGACCGGGCGGTGGGCTTTCGTACTCGGATCGGGTTACTACCAGGTCGGGGAGGTCGACGTACAGAGCGCGCACGCCTCCCACCTGACGGAGATGATCGCGATCCTTCGCACGCTCAGCACCATCCCCAGCAGGGCGAACGCCTTCCTCGTGGTGGATGACCGAGGCGCCGTCAATCCTGCCGCTGCCCTGGCCAGCGGTGAACGCTGGGCCGATGTACTTCGCCGGCACGGGTGGGTGGGCGCAGCGCTGCTCGCATCTACCCATGCTCATCTGCAGCGACTGGAGCAGGTCGAGATCCTTCTATATCGCAGCAACCAGCACCCGCTACAGCGGATGGCGAACCTGCTCCTCTCGACACCACTTGAGGATCTGTCACACCAGATCCTCGCGGGGAAGACGATTCCCCAGGAGCAGGCTGCTCTAGTCCATGCCCTCCGGCGTGCGACCTCGATCGCAGAGGTGCAGGCACCCTCCATTCGCTTCGTCGTCGACGTGGCTCAACGGCACAGATGGAAGGTAACCGGCAGGGCGATCGGGAAATGGGCGGGGAAGCCGCCGGGGTCAGGGGGTTGGGAGAGTTATGGGGGGTGATGTGCCGTACATCTGGGCTTGCAGGTGGTACAGGTCGGCGTAGCGGCCACCTGTGACCAGTAGTTGCTCGTGGGTGCCCTGTTCGGCGATCCGGCCCTCGTGCAGCAGATAGATGCGGTCGGCGTTGCGGACGCTGGAGAGTCTGTGGGTGATCAGGACGACCGTGCGGCCCGCGGCGACGCGGCGCAGTGTCTCGTAGACGGCGTATTCGGCCTTGGCGTCGAGCGGGGCGGTCGGCTCGTCCCAGATCAGCAGGTGACCGTCGCGGAACAGTCCGCGGGCGACGGCCAGCCGCTGCCACTGGCCGCCTGACAGGTCCTGGCCGCCGCGGAACTTCTTCGACATCAGGGTGTCCCAGCCGCGCGGGAGCCCGTCGATGACCTCGGTGGCGGAGGCGAGGTCGGCAGCGGTGCGCAACGCGACGTCGCCGGGATCGTCCTTGTCGTGGCGTCCGACCCGAACGTTGACCCTGGCGTCGTGCGGCCATCGGACCGGATGCTGCAGGACCATGACGACATGCGAGACCACCTCGGCGGCGTCCATTTCGGCGAGGTCGAGGCCGTCCCAGGTGACGGTGCCGCGCGTGGGGCGGTAGAGCCCGGCGATGAGTTTGGCGAGCGTGGTCTTGCCCGAGCCGTTCTCCCCGACGAGCGCGATGGTCTGGCCCGCGTCGATGGTCAGGTCGATGTCGCTCAGCGCGAGCCGGCCGTCACCCGCTCCCGCGTAGGAGAAGGCGACGCCACGCAGACCGATCCGTCGGGGTGCGGCCGGGACGGGCAGGCCCCCCACGGCGGGACGGCGGGTGCGTGCGTCCTCCAGGAAGGTCTCGTAGTCGCTCACGTAGAGCGCCTGCTCGAACAGCTGGTTGGCAGCCAGGACGAGACGGTTCAGCGCCGCGGTGGCGATCCGGATCGCGATGACGGCGGTGCCGGCGACGGCGAGCGGGATCCAGCCGATGTGGAGCAGCACCCCGAGCAGCACGAGAGTGGCCCCGGTGGCCACGCCCGCGAGCACGCGGCCCGCCGTGCGGGTGCGCGCCTGGGCCAGGGCGACACGCACCTCCTCGTCGCGCAGGACGTCCCCCACCCGCCGGTACTCCTCCAGCAGGAACGGCTGCGCCTGGCAGGCGCGGATCTCCGCCGCAGGCTCCCGCTCGGTGGCGAGGTCGGCCAGCATCAGGATCCGCCGGTTGAGCGTGACCATGCGCGCGGTCGCCTCGTAGCCCTGCTGGGCCGCGCGCAGCACGGCCCAGCCTTCGGGCAGCACGCTGAGGACGAGCACGGCGAGCAGCAGTGGGTGGAGCACGCCGATGCCGATGGCGGTCGCGGCGACAGCGAAGGCGGCGCCGATCAGTTCGACGACGTTGCCGGTGGCCCGTTCAAGGTAGTACAGCCCCCGGTCGCGGGCACGGTGCATCCGGTCGTAGAAGCCGTCGTCGTCGAACGCGGTCAGCTCGACCGCGAGGCTCGCGGAGAACAGTCCGTCTTCGGCCGCTCTGCGCACCGCGGGGTCGAGGCGCGCCCGGGCCAGCGTGACGGCCGTCTCCACGCCGCCGCGCAGCGCGTACACGCCGACCAGCAGCGCCAGGCCAGGGAGCGCCGCCATGACCCGGTCCGGGGTCGGCCCTCCGGAGAGGAGTTCTTCCAGCACGGCGGTGGTGGCCAGCAGCCCGGACGCCGTCGCCACGCCCGACACCGTGAGCAGCAGGAGGATGGCGAGGGCGGGCCGCCGTCCGGCCCGCCAGACGATGTCGAACACCGGGCGGACGGTGCGCGGCAGCCGCCGCAGGTTCTGCCAGAGCCCGCCGTCGCGGTCGGGGTCCGCCAGGTGCCAGTACGGCGAGTTCAGCTCGTCGTCGGTGCTCAGAGCAGCTCACCCCTCTGGGTCGGCCAGCACCACGGACAGTCGACGCTCAGCGCAGCTCACCCCTCCGGGTCGGGTAGCAGGACGGACGGGAGCGGGCTGTCCGGATGCATCCGCAGCAGCTGGTAGACCATGCCGCCGACGCCCGGCATCAGCCCCGGGGTGAAGGCGTCGCGGGCGAGGCCACTGATCGGCCCGTGCTCGTCGATGCCGCCGATCATCCGCGCGGTGAGGGCCTCACGGGTCAACCGTTCGGGCCCGACACCCGCCTCGATCGCGCGGTAAAGGATCTCCCAGTTGCCGAAGTCTCCGTGGCAGAGCGTGTGACTCCAGCCGAGACCTATCGACCAGGACGACGCGGCGGCGCGGCGGAGTACGTCCCGCCAGCGGGGGTCGCCCTCGCGGGCCAGCCGGTCGGCCGCGACGAGGCCGATGCCGCCGCCTCCGTGGCACCACGCGCTGGAGGTGACACGGGGATCGTCCACTTCGCGCAGGTCCCGCCATCCGTTACCATCCGGGTCGTACAGCGACTCCTCGAAGATGAACGCCTTGCTCGCCAGGGTGCCGAACTCGGCGCCGCCGGACGTGGCGGCGTCGGAGAGCCGGGCCAGCGCCCAGCCGATCCCGGTGGCGCCGTGCGAGACCCCGCCTATCCCCTGGGGGAACGCTGCGCTGGGC
Organism: Nonomuraea aurantiaca; assembly: GCF_020215705.1. Taxonomy (GTDB): domain Bacteria; phylum Actinomycetota; class Actinomycetes; order Streptosporangiales; family Streptosporangiaceae; genus Nonomuraea; species Nonomuraea aurantiaca. The sequence continues at coordinate 23,527 of NZ_JAIWNB010000057.1, forward strand.
CAGGACGCTCCGCGGTCCTGGACGCGGGCCAGTGAGACCAGGCGCTCCCCGATGCGACGGGCCTCGGTGAACCATCGCTGGTCGCCGGTGCGTTCGGACAGGCGGAGCAACGGCACGATGGCGCCGGCCATGCCGGTGAGCAGGTCGTAGCCTTCGTCGGCGGCCACCGCCTCGGGCAGTTCCTCCGCCAGGGCACAGGCCCGGGCGACCGCTTCGGCGGAACCGACGGCGCCGAGCCCGCTCAGCAGCAGCCAGCTCCAGATCTGCGAGCCGATGCCGACATAGCCGCCCGGCGGGTCGGGGCGACGCCGCGGCCCGGTGTGCCGTTCTTCGGCGTCCCGGTCCTCGGCCATCGTGATCGTGCGGAGCAGACCGGCCAGCAGCTTGTCCAAGCCGAGCACCTTGTCGGCCCTTCCCTGCTCGGTCTCGCTCGCGTAGGCGGCCAGCAGGATGGCGACCCCGTACGCGCCGCCGTACACGTCAGGGCTCAGCGACTGCACGAACCAGCCGGTGGAGGTGAGCACCGGCGCGATCCAGGTGACCGTGCCGTCGTCGCCGTGGACCGCCGCGTCCAGCACGCTGCGGGCGATGGCGGCGGCCACCCGGCGCCGGCGCACGTCGAGGTCCTGGTGCCGGATGACGGGCGCGGCCATCGGCTTGTTGTCGGGCATCCACCCCTCGTTGAGGTAAGCGCTGACCAGGGCGGCCCGGATCACCTCGCGATCGAGGGCGGCGTCGCGGTCGCGCCAGCGCCGCAGCGCGTCCGCGATGAGGTCCTGCTCGTCTCCATACGAGGTTCCGCCGGGGCCGTCCAGACGACCACGGGCGGGCGATGTGGCGAAGAAGGGGATGTCGCCGGTCAGCAGCTCGACCACCTCGGCGTCGATCACCTCGGGGTCCGACGGTGCTCCGGGCAGGTTCTCGGCGTGCTGCGCCAGCAGCCGCGCGGCCTTGCCGACCGCAGTGGCCTCGTCGTGCAGTGATACCGGGTGCCACAGCATGCGGGCCAGCTCGGCGTAGGCCTCGGTGGCGCGGAGCACGACCCGGATGGGACGGTCGGCGAAGTCCTCGAGCAGCCCGGCCAGCTCGCCCGCCCGGTCCAGCGCGTCGAGCCGCTCGGTCAGCTCGACGAATCCCAACAGGACCCGGTCCCAGTAGCGGGCGAGGACCGGGTCAGGGCTCGGGTGGTTGGCCACCGCTCCCATCTCGGCCCGCGCCATGCCCACTCTGGCCATGTCCGTGCCCGCGTCGACGACGACGGGCACCTCGGTGTACGGCTGCTGACCGGGCAGCGCGCCGGCGGCCGACATGTCGACGCCGCGCCAGCCGAGCGAGACGCCCCGTCCGGGAAGAAGACCGGTGCGCAGCACCGACCCGCCGAGCAGATCGGTCGCCAGGTCCACGGCCTCGCCGTACCCCGAGGGCTTGGCGGGGGCGTGCGGGGTGAACAGCGTCTCGCAGTCGATGACGACGGGGGCCGGCCCGGCCGCGATGAGGTTCTCCGCGTGCAGGTCGCTGCCGCCTATCAGGCGCATCAGCGCCAGCCAGTGCCCGATGCCGCGGTAGAAGGACCGCAGCTCCGCGTCGTCCGCGCAGTAGCGGTGCCCGATGTGCTCCGCCCACCCATACCCCTCACGGACCAGCACGTCAGGTACGCGGATGTCGGTCCCGGCGGGCAACTCGGCGGCCAGGCGGGCGATCAGCCGGGCCAGTGCCTCGTCCACGGCGAGGGAGCGGGGCTTGTAGACGACCTGCCCCTGCGAACCGTGCAGGACGGCGACGGTGCGCCCGCCGCGATGGCTGTCTCCCGCCCCGAAATCGACCCGGACCAGGTCACCTCGGAGGCCACCCGGCAGCGCGGCGAGCGCCGCCCGGTCGGCGGCGAACCGGCGGGCCAGTTCCTCGGCCGCGGCACACCGGTTGCTGATGATCGTGGCAAGCCTGGACGGCATCGGGGGGTAGTGCTGCCCCATGGATCGCCAGAACTCGGGCGTCGCGGCCGTCGCCTTCCATTCCTGCCACCGCAGCTGCGGAGTCTGCGCGGTCAGCCTTCCACTGATCCTGGCCGCGTTGAGTTCCAGCAGCAGTACGCGGTTGACCTTGAGACGGACGGTCTCCTCCAATGCTTCGGCGGCCGCCTGGTGGATCACCTGGGCCTCCGCCGGCGTGAGGCCGGGGATCGATCCCAGCGTGGGCGACAGCCCGGCCAGCGCCGGTGCGGTCAAATACTCCAGCGACGGGTCGAATTCCCCGGCCATACGTCCAACCTTCCTTGATCAGCAGCAGAGGCCGGTGCGACCTGCGGTGCAGGCGCTGGCCCTCTTGGTGGTGTCCATGAGTGCCAGCGTGATCTCCGACTCGGCGTACTCACCTGTGAGCAGCGGGCCGGCCGGGTTGTCCTCAATGGTCGCCGTTCCGCTGCGCCAAGCAGCGACGATCTCCTCGGAGCGTCCCAGCGTGACGGGCATGCTTACTCCTTTCGTGGACAGGTGTGCTGTCCTGCGTTGACCGGGGGGTTCGAGGTCAGCAGCAGGGGATGGTGCGGTTGCCGGTGCACGAGCTCGGCCGCCGGGTGTCGTCGCGAACCATCGTGATCTCCGACTCGGCGTACTCGCTCATGAACAGCGGGCCGGCCGGGTTGTCCTCGATGGTCGCCGTTCCGCCGCGCCAAGCAGCGACGATCTCCTCGGAGCGTCCCAGGGTGACAGGCATGCTTACTCCCTTCATGACCGACGTCTCGACCCACGCTAATCAGCCGCTCCAGAAAATCAACACATATCGGACGTAATGTGCACTTGGTTGCATTCCGGAGAAATGTCGAAAATTGCCATTGACTGCGGCCAATCTTGCACCGACGTCCAGCAGGGCCACGCGGCACGCCGTTCACGTCACCTGTGCGGCCAGGACGGGACGACGGTCCCGCACGTCAGAGACTCGACCGGCGATGGCCGTAATCCTCGCTCCGGCGACGGCGACCATTTGCGCGGGCGGACTGCTCGGGAATCGCTCTTCCACGCAGGAAGGGAAGCCGGGAATGATTTCGCCAGATCGGAGGTGCCGATAACAGGTGACGAATAACCCCGGAGGCGTGACCGTCTCACGACATTCCCAGCTGGTATACAGTTTGCCTGGCATTGCGGACGACAGTTATTTCGATTTGTGAATGCGACCCCAGGGAAAGGCCGGCCGCGAGGGGGAGCCTGCTTCGGGACGAAGAAGGCCGTGGGTATCGACGCGGACCCACCTGCGGGCCGGGCCGGACGACGCAGTATTGAAGGAGCGCGCGGTGCGGTGCCGGGTGCGGGCCGCAGGCATGCGGTCGCGAACACCGCAGCGGTCTGCTCGGGGGCGAGCGGGCCCCCGACCAGGGGAGATGCGCAACATCGTGGACGGGCTCCTCAGCCAGAGCGGCGGAGACCTCGGCGCGGAACAGGAGGCCGTCGTCTCGCCCAGCAGGCCAGCCCGTGCACAACGCGGTCGCACGGGTAACGTCGCCGGCACCGTGATCCAGGCCGGGGACGTGTACGGCGGGCTGACGATCGCCTGACCCACCGTTCTGCCCCTGGCGCACTCATGGTGAGGGCCCAAGCTCAGGCGGCGAGAGCCACCGCGAAGTCCCGTGAACGTCATCGAAGTCGCGCCACGCATGAATGAGCAGCCGACACTGCAGACTCGGCCAAAAGTAGTCTTGATCACGCCGGGTCTGGCCTTGCGAGGTTGGATACGCTGAGCGACATGCTGCTGGCGGAACCAAACATCTGAGATGGGCCACTGGACCAAACTGGCGATCGGGGAACTCACCTTCGAATGGAAGTACCAGATCCCCACCTTCCTCACCTTCCTTTTCGCCAATGAGTAGGTATTCGTCGAGTTCGGCGATGGCGAGGACGGGTCGACCAAGCTCGGCTATCGCACGACTGTCGCCACAGCGCGAGGCGTCCTCGATGGGCACGGCTACACCATGGAGTTCCTCGCCGGGATCTACGACTCTTTCCGTCCAGACCTGGACGCTGAAGTGCGGTCCTTGGTTGAGGAAGCGTTCATGGAGGCCGACGGTATCGGGGAAGACGAGGAAATCGACGAAGAGGCCATGCGCCGAAGGGTCGATGATCACCTTTCCCTCTCAGCTGGGTCCCCGCTCGATGGCTTAAGGGCCTTCCGCTTCTTTCTGCATGACATAGTCACCGAGAACACCGGCTCCCTCATCATGGATCTCGCCGACCTTGACGCCCTTGACATCCTGACAGTCCACTCGGGGTCGCGTCCGAGATGCGGTGTAAAAGTGAACGAGCGTAGGTTGCCGTGCTGAACCGACCAAAGTTCGCACTACGCAAGGACCTACGCTCGTGGCACGCACACTACCGCCCGTTCAGGCCATTCGCG
>NZ_JAIWNB010000058.1 GCF_020215705.1 Nonomuraea aurantiaca
GCATGAGCTCGTGTCCCAGGTGCGGGAAGATCGAGAAGTCGACGACCCCTAGGGTGCGGTCGCTTCCGGTGGGCGGCGTCCATTCGACGAAGTAGTCACCGATCCGGGGGGTCATCACCATGCTTCCGGCGCTCACCCCCGCCCAGACCGTCTCGGACAGCGACGGCAGGAGATCCGCCAGCCCGGACTGCCGGATCGGCTGGCCGGTCTGAGCGCCGAGCAGGCCGACACTCTGCTGCACATGCTCGCGGGCCCCGAGCCGATCCCCGGTGTCCGGCTCGAGAAGGAGCTCGGCGTGCCGCGTGCCGCAGTCGAGGTCCTGCTCGGCAGGGCCACCAATCTGGAGCTTCCGCTCAGCTGGGCGGCCCGCTTCAACCGGGTGGAATACGTGCGCCTGCTGCTCGACGCCGGTGCCGAGCCGGGTATCCGGACATGGGGCAGCACCCCGCTGGAGAAGGCCATCTATCACGGCAACACGGAGGTCGTGGACCTGCTCGCCGGGCATGGAATCGTCCCGCGGGCGCTCTGGATCTATGCCGCCTGCGGCCGGCAGGATCTGGTGCGGGCCTGTTTCGAGGCGGACGGCAGCCTCCGGCCGGACGCCTCGTCGGCGCGTCCCGATCTCGCCGACACCGGCGCGGGCTTTCCGTCTCGGCTGCCGGACCGATGATCCGGAGGAGATCGTGGGAGAGGCGTTCGTCCATGCATGCCAGCACGGCCGGGTCGAGGTCGTGCGCTGGTTCCTCGACCGCGGTGTCCATCCCGACGTCGCGCCCTACCTCGGGCGGACCGGTCTGCACTGGGCGATCCCGGGCGGTCGTCTCCAAGTGATCCGCCTGCTCCTGGAGCGCGGTGCCGACCCATCCATCCGCGACGATCTCCTGCAAATCGACGCCGACGGCTGGCTGCGCATCGCCTTCGCCGCTCGCCCGCACGATTTCGTGGCTCAGCAGCTCCACGATCTGATCGAGTCTCGATCGCGCTGAATCACTGGCCGGCGGCCGGTAACGCACCCCGGCCGCGCGGGCCGACTCCCCCCACGGGCGTGGGGTCATACCTGGTTGGCTGCTTCCCGCCGCATGTCAGCGGCGGCGTCAGGACGGCGACAGTCCGGTATCAGAGTGGTCGGCGATGGTGGATGTCATGAACGGTTCAGCGATTGCGGCCTCAGGGCTGCGAGCTGGGCCACGCCGAGCTCACCTCGCGCGTCGCTCTGGAAGCCCATGAGCGTCACGCCGGGATGGGGCTCGCAAGATCGAAACAACACAGCCAAGGAGCACATGATGCAGAAGTTCGACACCCTCGCCCCGATCTCCGCCATCCTTGACATCCCCGCGGGACGCATCCAGTTCATCGCCGCTGACCGGGGTGAGACCGCGGTCGAGGTGCTGCCCGTGAACGCCTCGAAGAGCCGCGACGTGAAGGCAGCAGAGGAGACCACGGTCGAATATGCCGACGGCGTCCTGCGGATCGCGACCCCGGCGAAGAACCAGTACCTCGGCGCGTCTGGATCCATCGAGGTGACGGTCAAGCTGCCCGCCGGCTCCCGCATCGAGGGCAAGGCGGCCAGCGCCGAACTCCGGACCGTCGGCCGCCTAGGCGACGTCACCTTCGAAGGTGCGTACAGCCAGATCAAGCTGGACGAGGCCGCGAGCCTGCGCCTCACCGCGGTCGACGGGGATGTCGAGGTCGGTCGGTTGGGTGGCCCCGCGGAGATCAGCACCGCGCGGGGCGACATCCGGATCGCCGAGGCCACCGGCGGCAAGGTCGTGCTCCGCACCCAGTCCGGCGACATCTCGATCTCCGCCGCCGCCGGCGTCTCGGCCTCACTGGACGCCGGCACCACCCACGGCCGCATCACCAACGCCCTCAAGAACGATGGCACCGCCGAGCTCGACATCCACGCCACCACCTCCAACGGCGACATCACCGCGCGCAGCCTGTGACCCGCAGCCCCCAAAGGAGAAGTAGACCAAGCGGCGGATGCCGCGGCCAGGATAGGGCGGTGATGAGAGAAGTCGCAGGTCAATGCGTGATCGCGGCGAGACTGTAGAACCGTCGGCTCAGCCTACGCAAGTTCGAATCTTGCACTTTTCACAGCAGATCAGAGGCCCTACGGGGCCTCTTCTGCGGTTCAGGGGCCGGCTGGCCGAGAGGATGCTTGATGCTCCTATGTAGCATCCTGCCCCACTCCCTCCATCGCCGACCGCCGCCCCGGCCGAAGCGGTCGGGGCGGCGGCCTATGGCCGTAAGGAGGAGGCGGCGGTTACTCGTAGATCAGTCCCACGCCTGGGACGCACTTGGGCTTCTTGGGAGTCATGACGAGGGCGCCGATGGTTGTCGGAGTCTGCAGCGGTCCACCCTGGACCTTCACCCCCGCGTAGTACTCAAAGCGGACCGGCCGGAAGATGTCGCACGGGTCCTTGGGAATGTACTGGGCCGGGATCCAGGTGGACCCGTCTCCGCCGCCACCACCGCCACCGCCACCGCCGGGGGAACCCGTGTCGGGGCCGCCCGGAGTCGGCGAGTCGGGGAACGGTCGGACCTTGTGGGGGTCGAACCAGAGGTCCCAGGACAGGACGATGCCGTTCGGGGTGATGGAACGGCACACGCTGTCGATGTCGGTGTCCTCGCACATCTGCGACCCGTTGGTGGCCGCCCATTCGTTGACCGCCTGGATCTCCTCGGGCGTCGCGACCAACGGCTGCGGATTGATGGTCAGGGCGCTGAACTTCGGCCCCTTCGGAAAGAGTGCCGGCATCTTTTCCGCCAGGAAGGTCGCGAGCGCCTGGCCGATGGCCACCGCACCGAGCTCGTTCGGATGGAAGCTCTCCTGGAACGACTGGAACGGCTTGCTCAAAACTAGATCCGGGCGGTAGACGAGGCCCTGGAAGTACGAGTCGGGCTGGCCGAGCTCATGTCCCGCGACCACGCTGGTGTTGTTCGGCCCAGCCGTGTTCGGGTCGAAGATGTGGACCTTGGTCTGCGGAAAGCTGGCCTGGAACTGCGCCACACCGTCCCGGATGGCCTTGTTCACCTTGACCGCGAAGGGATACATCATGTCCATGGTCCGGCCGGTGACCTCCTGGATGTCGGTGTTGCCCGACGCCTTGACCGCCAACGGGTAGAGCGCCACCACGATTTCCGCCTCGCCGTGGGTTTCCCGGACACTCCACAGGCCGTGGGCGACTTTGTCCTTCAGGTCGACGAATCGCGGCTCCAGCCGGCTTAGCTCAAGGGCGACCGATTTCTCCTGGTCTTCTTTCCACAGCAACGATCCCAAGAGGGAGCCGTTGGCCGGGAACAGGTACGCCGTGGCCGCGGTGCCGACCAGGTCGGCGAAACCGGCGTCGTTACCGCCGAGCCCGAAGTAGACGAGCTTGGCCGTGCTCGGGACGTCGTGGGTCTGTGGCGGGTTGCGGACGACTGTGCTGCCCTTCTTCTCCATCTGTGCCTCGTCGAGGTGTTTGAGCCACGCGCCGGACGAAGCATGGAAGAAGAGCCGGTCGCGTCCGATGACCGTTTCCATCTTGTCCGAGGTGAGGGTCATCCTGCGTAACGGGTTGCGGGCCATTTCCAGGGCCGCCCAGGCCACGTAGAAGGGGGCCAGACCGGACTGGTGGGTGAAGGCCTCCTTACCATCGGCCTTCGTCAAGTACTTGTGGTTATGGCTGGCGCCCTCACCGCTGGTGTAGCTGTCGCCGTAAACGACCGCCTCGTACGGATCCGGTTCCGTACCCGGGTCGAGACAGACCGGTGGGCAGCGTAACGGGGTCGTTGGCGGCGGGAGTGTCGGGCCTGCCCCCAATGGCGCTGACGAAGGGCGAGACAGCGACGGTACCGGATCGGCGCTGGCCATAGCGGCCGGCAGGAGCAGCCCCAGGGCGGCGAACAACGCCGTCAATACGACACGGGCCCGGGCACGTCTTCTGGCACGGAAAGGTGGCATATAAACCTCCCTCGATGACGCGTGGCTTGCCGCAGCAGCATGCTCCGCGGCGGCCGTCGCTAGCATCGGGCGGTTCCCTTATCCCACCCCCTACATCGACCCGGCGGCTGCTCAGTCGTCCCGGGCCTGCACGCCCGCGGTCAGGTGTTGGCTGAGCGTGACGCGTGACTGGACGCCGAGCTTCGCGAAGGTGCGGGAGAGGTGAGCCTCCACCGTCTTGGGGCTCAGGTACAGCCGCTCCGCGATCTGCTGATTCGTCAATCCGCCCACCGCGAGGTCGGCGATCTGCCGTTCCCGGGTGGTGAGCGTGGAGAGCGGACCGGCCGGTTGCCGCTGTCCCCGGGGCACTCGGGCGGCCAGCCGGCGTTCGTCGCGTGCCAACGCGGCGGACAACCAGGCCGCCCCGGCGGCGGCGTACAGGGATTTGGCCCGGCCTATCTCGTTCCGGACCGTCACCACCGAGCCCAGAGCGGCATGCAACTCGGCGGCGAGCTGCCGCGTGAGCCCCTCCTCGACCGGTGCGCCGGCGGCGGCGAAATGGTCGGCGCCCCGCGCCGCGTGAACGGCCGCCTCCTTCGATCGCCCCGAAAGCATGAGCACCTTCGCCTGCGCCCGATGCGCAAACCCCAACTGATGGGACAGACCCGACTTCATCGCCCGGGAAAGGGCGTGTTCGGCCAGCGAGCCGGCCTCGGACTGGGCACCGGCGGTGGCTGTGGTCATCGCCTGGAGGGCCAGGCAGTACGTCCTGGTCCATTCGTCGGCCGGGTCCTCCCCGGTCAACGCGGCGAGAGCGCGGTCCGGCTGCCCGGCCTCGGCGTAGACCAGGGCGAGGTCGAGCTGCGCCAGCCCGGACCACCAGCCCGACCGGGGCCGGGTCCCGGAGATCCGTTCGGCCAGTTCCAGGGCGGCCCGCGGTCCGTCCCGCCACAACAGCGGACGCAGCAACAGGATGCTGGACATGGCCAGGGTCTCCCGGCTGTGGATCAGCCGGGACGCCTCGCGGGCCTCCTCGGCGGCGGTCACCGCCTCGGACAGCCGGCCCTGCCGCTCGTTCAGCGCGGACAAGACGATGAGCAGGTACGGCACGCTGTGGCTACGCCCGGCACGGTAGGCGATGTCCAGCGCGCGGCGCAGATGCCGCGACGCGTCGTCGTAGCGCCGCAGGTGGATCTCGTTCCAGGCCAGCGGCGCGACCAGCTCAATGTGCGGCGCGAGCACGTCGTCGGTCATGGCGTCCGTCAACCACGCCGCCCGGTCGGCCTCGCTCCGGCTCTGGGCCACGTCGCCGTCGCGCAGACTGGCCAGCGCGTGGATGGTGCGGGCGGCTCCTTCCAGCGCCTTGTCGTCCGCGCCCCTCAGGGACTGGATCGCGACAGCGGTCGCGAGCCGGGCTCTTCTCGGCTGTCGCCCCATCAACTCGACCGCGGCCAGCCCGAGCTGGGCCAGGCTGGTCGACCGGTCGCGCGCTTGCGGCCGGGTCAGCTCGGTGGTGATCAGTGCTTTCGCCTCGTCGAAGTCGCCCAGCAGGCGATAGACCATCGAGGAGAAGCTCACCGCCGCGATCCGCAGCGGCCCCGGTGCCCGCATCACCTCTTGCAGGATCTGCCGGCTGGCCGCCAGATCGCCGGTCACCCCCAGCGCGCGGCCCAGCGCCCATTGCAGCTGGACCCGCCACGAGGCCCGCTCCGCCTCATCAGGTAACAACCGGATCGCGGTCCGCAACAGCCGGATGGCGGTGGACGGAGCGGCGTCCAGAGCCGCCGCGGCCGCCGCCTCCAGCGTCCGCACCGCCTGCAGGTCGCCATGCTGCGCCGATCGTGCGGTGTGGTGAGCCAGCAGTTGCAGCGGGCCGCCGTTGGCGCGCAGATACTCCGCCGCCCGGTCGTGTGCGCGTAATCGCCAGGCCGCGCCGGCCATCCAGTACGCCGCGGCCCGAACCAGGGGGTGGCGGAACCGGAAAGAGGCGTCGGCCTCGACCACCAGGCCCACGCCGACCAGGTGGTCGATGGCGCGATCGAGGGTGGCCTCGGGCAGTTCGGTGATGGACGCGACGAGGTCCAACGAAATCGGTTCGCCGGCCACCGCCGCCGCGCAGGCCACCTGCCGGACATCCGGCGTCAGAGCGGTCAGTTCGGTGCTGAGTACGTCTAGGAGTGCCCGCTCGGGTGCGCCGGTCGCCGTATCCCCGGCCTCCGCGAGGGCGGTGAGCGTCTCCACGCTGGCGTCGGCGAGCACCTGAAGGTAGAGCGGGTTTCCGTGGGTGGTGCGGTACAGCAGTCGTCGCCGGCCGCGGTCCGCCTCCGGCAACAGCGCCGCCACGTCGCTCTCTCCCAGCGGCCCGAGACTGATGTGGACGGTCGCGTCGCCGAGTTGGGCGACGGCCCGGGCGATGCCGGCGGGCACCTGGGCCGCGCGGTACGCGGTGGCGAGCAGCAACGGCGCCCGCGGCGGTCGGCGTAGCAGATACTCGGTCAGCTCGACAGAGGACTGATCCGCCCAGTGCAGGTCGTCGAGCACGATGGCGACCGGGCCGGCGGCCCCCTGGACTTCGATGAGCCGGCGCGCGCGTTGGAAGAGCCGGTAGCGGTCGAGCCCCGCGCGCCGGGCCTCGGACGGCCCGGTGGCGTCCAGCAGCAACTCGGTCAGCGCGCGCTGCGCGTCGCGGCTCCGATCACCCTGCTGGGGTTCGAAGGCGGCGAGATAGACGCCGAACGGCACGTCACGTTCGAACTCGGTCGCTTGACCGTGATGGACGGCGAAGCCATGGGCCCGGGCCAGATCGGCCAGTTCGGTGAGGAGACGGGTCTTTCCCATTCCCGGATCGCCACGCACCGCCACGGCCCGCAGCGCTCCGTCCGCCGCGCCCGACACGGCGCTCGCGAGGAGGCTGAGCTCAGCGTCGCGACCGATCGGCCTGCCGTATGTCGCTCCGTTGGCCATCTCGCCCTGAACATCCAGTCCGGTGAGTGAAGGTAGCAGACACATCCAGCGTAGTCGGATGATCGTCAGTTGGATAGCCGGATACCCTCGGGGGCTTCGCCGATCTCACGCCGGCGGTAGTACGGCGGTGCCGCGCTAAGATCGCGTCCCGTGCCTTCGGATGGTTCCTGGCGGATTGTCAGAATCGGAGTGGTAGGCCTGGTTCTCGCGGCGGCGGTCGCGGGGCTGGTGCTCGGCGACGCCTGGCTCTGGGTGGCCGTCGAATGGTCGCCGCCGGACTATGCCGAGTTCTACCCGCGCGGCGGGTTTGACACTCCGGCGGTTGTGGCACTGCTCGTGGCCGCCCCGGTGAAGGCCGCGCCGCTGTGGCTGATCCTGCGTGCCCCCGCGCCGGGACCGCTGGACCGCCGGGCGAAGGCGCTGCGCCGACTGCTGTATCTCGCGGTGGCGTACTCCCTCGTGCTCTGGTACCCGATCGCGCTCCTCCCTGGCGCGGTCAACATGGCATTCCAGCTCGCGCTGTGGACCGCGATCGACGTCCTCTACCTGCTCGTTATCCGCTGGCGGTCCCGCGTGCTGCGCGCGGCGGCCGGAGCGATGTTCGCGGTCGAGCTGGCTGGGATGGCCAACGTCCTGCTCGACGAACTCGGTCTCCCAGGTCTTCGCTCGGGCGGCATCGTCGAAGTGGGCTTGATGCTGAGCGGAGCGGCGGCGGCCATCATCACGGTCGTCGGGCAGCGGCGCGACGGCCGGTGGAGCCGCGGCACGCAGGCCGCCGGGTGGTTGTCGGTGGGCGTCTACGCGCTGGTCATCCCGCTCGACGTTCTCATCGGAAGGATCTCCAGCGGCAGCCTGGCGATGGCGGTCATGATGAACGCGGTGGGGCTCGTCACCACCGTGTGGATCGCGGCGACCGCCCGTGAACTGCCCGCTGAGGACCACCTGGCGGAACCTCCGCCCGCGCGGCGGCGGGTGATCCGTGTCGCGGTGACGGCCGTGACCGTACTGCCGATCATCGCACTGATCCAGCCGGAGCAGGCCGCGCACCTCACCTACACCGGCCGGTCGATGGACTGCTATGTCCGGCGGAGCTTCGGCGACCTGAAACCCGCGGAACGCGACGCCGCGTTCCTGTGCCGAGCGCGGAGCAGAGAGGGCGGGGTTCCGCCCCTGTTTCCGGACAGCCTGTCGGACCAAGCGGTCCTCGCGTACGGGCGGGCGCTGTGCCGTACAAAGGACCGCGACGAGCAGGAGGTGATTCTGCAGCGGGCCGGGAGCGCGCGGTCCGCCTCGGGCGCGGACCCGTGGGACCTCGTCTACGTGTGCCCGGAGATCGTCGGTGCGACCGATCCCGAGCTGCTGCGGTCGACCGCGGAGACGGAGGCGGCGGACGCCGCCTACATCGCCAAGGAGAACGCGAAGTGCCGCGACCCGTGGCCGCGGACGAAGGGTGTCGTCCAGGCCACGGCCAAATACTTCCTGTTCGTCGACGGCGATCCCGGCTATCTGGTCCACGACCCCGAGGACGCAGCGGCCGACGAGGCGGCGGAGCAGGCGATGGACAAGGTCTACGACGACGACGGCAACCTCATCGGGGTGGCCGGCAGCGCGGTGCTCATCGGCCACGTCGAAGACGTCGCTGATCTGTGCCTTACGGTGAAGGCCTTCCGTAGCGCGCCGCCACAGCGGACGGCCGGGTGGGATCAGGTCAACGAGGTGCCGATCGTCAGCCGCAGCGGCCGGCTCACCGTGCCGTATAGGGGCGAGGGCGGAGAGGTGGGCGCGGGTGCCCCGATGCCGAACCTGGCGATCGCGGGGAAGGGCGATTACCGGCTCCGTGTCTACGTGCGGGGCGACGCGGGGGAGGAGCAGCACCTGGTCGTCGTGTTCCCGGGTGCGTCGAGGAAGAGGCTTGAGCTGAAGCCGTGAACGGGGGCGGGGCGCGCACTCTCCTCCGTCGCGCTGCCAGGGAACGTCAAAAGCGATCTCCAACTGAAAAAGTTAGGATCGGGCCATGCCTTTAACGGTAGATGATGTCGACCGGTTCGAGCTGTCGAGGCCCCGGCTGGAGGCCATCGCCTACCGTCTCCTCGGCTGCGCGAACGAGGCGGAGGACGTCGTGCAGGAGACGTTCCTGCGCTGGCAGGCCGCCGACGTCGAGCGCGTCGAGGTCCCCGAGGCCTGGCTGACGAAGGTGCTCACCAACCTGTGCCTCAACCAGCTCACCTCCGCGCGGGCGCGCCGCGAGACCTACGTGGGCCAATGGCTTCCCGAGCCGCTGCTCGCCGGGGACCGGATGCTCGGCCCGGCCGACACCGCCGAGCAGCGCGAATCGGTCTCGTACGCGGTCCTCACCCTCATGGAGCGCCTGTCCCCCAACGAACGGGCCGTGTACGTGCTGCGGGAGGCCTTCGACTACCCGCACCGGGAGATCGCCGAGATCCTCGACATCACCGAGGCGGCCAGCCAGCAGATCTTTCACCGGGCCAAGAAGCATGTCGCCTATGGCAAAGCCCGCGCCGAGATCGACGAGGCGGCCGCCCAGCGGATCGTCGAGGAGTTCCTCGCGGCCGCCACCAGTGGCCAGACCGATGAGCTCGTACGCCTGCTCACCAAGGACGCCATCTCCATCGGCGACGGCGGAGGGAAGGTTCCGGCACGCACGAAGGCGTTCGAGGGGGCCGTCGCGGTCGCGAAGTTCGTGTGGGGCTTGTTCAAGCCCGCCGAGGCCAAGCGCGCTGTCGTCGGCGGCTCGCCCGAGATCTACGCCTGGACCGCCAATGGCGAACCCGCCGTTGTGGCCGTCGTGGCGGGCCGGGTGGTCGCCATCATGTGCCTGGAGGTCACCGAGGAGGGCATCACCGCCTGCCGTACCCAGGCAAACCCCGACAAGCTCGAACGCGCGACCGAGCAATGGGCGGCCACCAGCCATGGGGAGCCCCTGCTCGTGATGTGACGTGTCTCACATCGCGCTCCTGTCAGGAAACGGCGGGCCATCCGGTTCAAGTGGCACATCCGAACCGGACAGGAGCCTGAAATGCAGCACCGCGTCATCGTTCTCGGAGCCGGATACACCGGAGCCAGCGCCGCCGGCCGTCTCGCCAAGCGGCTGCGCCGCGAGGACGTCGCCATCACCCTCGTCAACGCCGAGCCCGACTTCGTGGAGCGCGTCCGCAATCACCAGCTCGCGACCGGCCAGGACCTCAGGCCCCGGCCACTCCGCGAGATCTTCGCCGGCACCGGCGTCGAACTGAGGCTCGCGAAGGTCACCGGCGTCGACGCCGACCGCAAGACCATCGCCATCACCGGTGCGGACGGTGCCGAAGAACTGGAGTACGACACGCTCGTGTACGCCCTCGGCAGCGGCTGGGACAGCCAAGGCGTACTCGGGACCGCCGAGCACGCCTACCAGATCGCCAGCCGTACCGGAGCGCTCCGGCTACGCGAGCGCCTGGCGGGCCTCGACGCCGGGCAGGCCGTGGTGGTGGTCGGGGGCGGCCTCACCGGCGTGGAAGCCTCCACCGAGATCGCCGAGGCCCGCCCGGACCTCAACGTCGCTCTGGCCGTCAGCGGCGGCCTCGGCGAGTGGGTCTCACCCAAGGGGCGCGAGCACGTCAGGAAGGTCTTCGGCAAGCTCGGCATCACCGCGTACGAGCACACCGCCATCAGCGGCGTCGAAGCCGACCACGTCACCACCGCCGACGGCAAGGTCATCCCCGCCGCGGTCACCGTATGGGCCGCCGGTTTCGCGGTCCACCCGATCGCGAAGGCGACCTCCCTGGAGGTCTCCGGCACCGGCCAGATCGTGGTCGACCGGACCATGCGCTCGGTCTCACACCCCGATGTGTACGCCGTCGGCGACGCGGCCATGGCGATGGGCGCCGGAGACAAGCCGCTACGGATGTCGTGCGCCTCGGGAATCCCCACCGCTTGGCTGGCCGCCGATGCCATCGCGGCGCGCCTGACCGGCCGGAAGGTCCCGAACAAGACGATCGGCTACTCCAACCAGTGCATCTCACTGGGCCGCAAGGAGGGCCTGATCCAGTACGTCACCGCCGACGACCGTGCCAGGCAGGCGGTCCTGACCGGCCGACTGGCCGCCGTCTACAAGGAACTGATCTGCAAGAGCGCCGCATGGAGCGTCGCCAACCCGACACTTGGGATGCCGACCCGGCAGCACCGCGTTGCGCATGAGCAGACGCCAAGGCACGAGACTGTATGAACATCGTTGTGGAGACGACCTGTCGGCCCGCGGTTCGGGGCGAGGCGCTCAGGCCGGCGGGCCCGCAGCACGCGCCGCCCGTCGGGTGCTCACCACGTTCCGACCGTGCCAGGCGAGTACGTAGCAGGCAAGTACCACGGCGGCCCCGTCGGCGCCTCTCAGGATCACGCTCCGCACCAGGTCGTAGCCGCTCACCGCGGCGCGGTCGCTCACCGCCCCGGCGGCGGCACCGGCGATCGCGGCCACCGTGACCATGGCCAGCGCCGCGCCGCGCACCCGCCCCGTCACCCCGGGCAGCCGTTCCGGCCGGACCGGGGTCCGCCGATACCAGAGCGCGAACCATCCGGCCAGGGTCGCCAGACCACCTACCGAACTGGCGTACATGAGCACGTTGAACACCCGATGCGGGCCGATGACCGGTAACCGCAGCACCTGCCAGTGCGCCACCGCGAACCCGCCGACCTGCGTGAACCCGTCCCACGGTCGGGGCCGGCGTGGATCATCGCCGCGCGCGCAGGACGCGGGGAGAGGCGCCCAGCTCACGGCGGCACGCCTTGTTGAACGCCTGCAGGTCCGCGATCCCCACTGCCGCGGCGATCGCGGGGATCGCCAGCGTCGACTCGCGCAGCATGTGCAGAGCCCGCGACAGCCGGCGGCGGCGGATGTAGGCGACCACCGTGTCACCGCTCTGGGCGCGGAACAGCCGGGTGAGGTGGTTGTGCGACACCCCGGCGGCCCTGGCGACGTCCGGTACGGTCAGCGGTGCGGCCAGGTTCGCCTCGATGTACTCGATCGCCGCGGCCACCACGGCGGGCCGGCTGCCGACCACGGGCAGGCTCGCCACCCGCCAGAGCACCGACCACACCTCGGCCGAGGCCCTGGCCGGGGTGCCGGGGACGGCCGCGATGGCCTGGCCCAGCGCGGCGCCGATGACCGGGGCCTGGTCGCCGGCGTCCCGCATGACCGTCACGGTACGGCGCTCGTCCTCGCCGGGCAGGCGGAAGTGCGCGTACAGGTGCTCTGATCTGCCCCGATAGTGATAGTGCACCTCGGCGCCAGGCGGGATCAGGCTCACGTGTCCCGGCTTGATGGCGTGCACGGTGTTCTCAAGGACGAGCTCGCCAGCGTAGCCGTACAGGTGGAGCTGCCACAGGTCGGGCAGCCGAAATACGTCGTGGAGACCGACGACGCCGTGCACGCCCACTCCCGCCCCGGCAACCGTCGGTGGCTCGGAGAGCGCGATCGTCACGTGACGCACAGCGCATGTCTACACCAGAGGGGGAAAATCAACCAGTAGTTGATGATTACAACCCACGACACGGCAAGTGTCCGATTCTAGCTTTGAGGCATGAGAACCACTTTGCTCTCCTCCGCGCAGGTGGCCGGCTTCGTGGCCGCCGGTTACCTGCGGCTCGACGGAGTCGTCCCGGACGAGCTCAACGACCAGGCGATCGACGTACTCGAGGCGGGAATCCCGCACCTGCCTTACGGAACCCCGATCGCCGAGGCGTTCCCTGAGGGGACGTTCGCCCGCCGCCTCATCGAGCTGCCCCAGGTCGCCGGGGCCTTGCACTCCCTCGTCGGGCCCGGCCCGACCGTCGACCACCATGCCGTGCACATCCGCGAGCCGCACGGCGGACAGGCCCAGCCGCTGCACGCCGACGCCATCATCGACACCCGCGTGGACGCCTTCGACGTGCAGCTCATGTACTACCCCCGCGAGGTCACCCCGGACATGGGCGGCACCCTCGTGGTGCCCGGCAGCCACTTGCGCCGCGTCAACGAGAGCGACACCGGCCGCTACCAGAACCTGCTCGGCCAGACCCGGCTGACCTGCCCCGCCGGGACGGTGATGCTGCTGCACCACGGCATCTGGCACGGCGGTCGGCGCAACGACAGCGACGTGCGGCGGTACATGTTCAAGATCCGGTTCAACCCCACCGTCCCGCAGGTGCTCCTGTGGGACACCTCCGACCTCGCCGACCCCGCCGTCCTCGACGAGCTGAGCAGGCGTTTCCCCTGGTACGAGCAGGCAACCGGCCGGCTGGAGATCCACAATCGGGCGCTCCTGTGGCGCGCCATGACCGCGGATCCCTCGTTCGACATCGACTACTGGACGACGCGTGTGAACAACCGCCCCGGGAGGGCCGCATGAAGCAGCAGGTGCTCGTTCTCTACTTGGCCACCTCCGCCCTCGACGCGCAGGTGGTGGGATGGTCCCGCTACGACGGCACCGGGCGTACCGATCCGACGGCGGGCGACGGGGACGAACCGCCGTACGAGACGGGGGTGGACGCGCTGCGCGACGGCTGGCGGCTGTTCCAGGCGTCGCAGCTGATCCCGCCGTACCCGGGGCACGAATACGACACGTCGTTTCTCAAGCACGAGTTCTTCTTCGAGAAACTGTCCTGATGGCCGGTGCCCCTCCCGCCCAGGCTCGCCGCGAGCCGCTCCGCTCCAGTTGAACACTCGGCTCTCAAGCCGGCGCTCCCGGCGATTAACGGCTCTATCAGCGACTATGCCAACCTCTATGGCATGCAGATCAGATCCGGTACCGAAGACGACGCTGAGCAGATCGCAGAGCTCCACACTCGTAGCTGGCTGACGGCCTATGCCGGGATCATGCCCGCCGGCTACTTGAATGGGTCCCTGCTCGACGAGCGCAAGGCCATGTGGGGCATGCGGCTCGCCACCGTCGCTTCGGAACCGGATCACGCCCGCTGCTCACTCGTCGCCGTCGATGGAGATGCTTTGCTGGGGTTCGCCTATCTCGCTGTCGGTACCGACGGGCGTATCCTGCTCGACAACCTGCACGTCCAGCCGGAGCGGAAGCAGTCCGGCATCGGCCGCCGACTCGTGTACCAGGCTTTTGGCTGGGCCGCTGAGCAACACCCTGGCAAGACGGTCTACCTGGAGGTGCTGCGCGATAACGTCGCCGCGATCACCTTCTACCGGCGTCTCGGCGGCCGGCCCACCAAAGAGTTCATGGAACGCTTCCCCACAGGATTCGAACTACCCGTCGTCGAGTACACATGGGGCCCTGACATCGTCCGAACACTTGCCGACAACCGTTCCACCACCGATCAGCTCACGCCGTAGAGGCCTCCGGCAGCGCCGTACTCCCAGAGCTGGTCTGCAGCCTCCGGGGCGAGCGCGTAGGTCGTCGCCCCGGACGGCGCGGGACTGCGGGCTGACATGATCCATGCCGAAGCGGGGTGAGCTAGGGTGACCCGCGTGAGCCCACGTGAGGTGGCCGCCGGCCGATTATCGCGCCTGGTCGCTCGTGCCCGGTCAGCGGCACTTGTCGGGAAGATGGGTGGGCGCCCCGCACCACTCGTCGAAGTGGCCGGTCTGCTGCTCGTGATCCTGCTCTTCTCACGGCTTCATGCCGCCGTCGGGAGGGACGCCGCCACCGCCACCGCCAACGCTCTGGCCCTGCAATCCATGGAACGGGCCGTCCACCTGGACATCGAACTTCGGGCGAACCAGTGGCTGACCGAGCATCCGACCCTCATCCAGCCGGCGGTGTACTACTACCGCCTGTACTACCTCGCGATCGTCGGTGTGCTGGTGTGGGTCTTCGTCCGGCATGCCGAGGTCTACGTCAAGGTACGCCGGACCCTCGTCGCGATGGTCGCTCTCGTGCTGCCCTTTTACTGGGCGCTGCCCATGTCGCCCCCACGGTTCGCCTTGCCGGGCGTGGTCGACATCATCGCCGAGTACGACATCCTGGGCAGCCATGCCTCACGAGAGATCGCGAACGGCCAGAACCTGACAGCGATGCCCAGCATGCACGTGGGGTGGTCGTTGTGGTGCGCGTATGCCGTGTGGTGCGCGCTGCGGTTCTCCCATCCGCGACTGGCGTTGCTGCCGTGGATATTTCCGCTGGGTATGACGGCGGTCGTGCTCGTCACGGGGAACCACTATGTGCTCGACATCGCGGGAAGCGTCGTGTTGCTGCTCGTCTCCATCGCTGTCATATCGGCGTGGGGCCACTTCGCCGGGCGCCGGCGTGCTCGGGATTGAGCGCCTGCGGATGGATCGCTTGTCGGGTGCAGACCGTCCCTCTCCTTCGGTCTTCACCGGCAAGGCATGCGAGAACCAGACTGTTTCTAGCTGGTCGATCTTGTGAGACTGACGGGCATGACCATCCTGAACGAACATGACTTTCCTGGTCTCGTCCGTCGGCTCGCGCATGTCCGCTGGATCGCCGGAGGTACCGGCGCGGGCAAGAGCACCCTCAGCCAGGTCTTGGCCGAGCGCTATGACGTGTTCGTGTATGACGGCGATCGGGCCGAGCATCACTACGTCCGGCGTTGTACACCACAACGACATCCCTACATGTGCGCACTGCTGCGAACACCCCTGGAACAGAGATGGGCGGGCCGCACGCCGGAAGAGATCTTCCGGAGCATGCCCAGTCTGCACGGCGAGACAATCGGACTCGTCATCGACGAGCTGCTCACCCTGCCCACCGACCGACCTGTTCTAGTCGACGATTTCCGTACTCTGCCCGAACACGTCGCACCATTGCTGACGTGGCGTGAGCAAGCCGTATTTCTCCTGCCAACACCAGAATTCCGGCGCCATGCACTGGGTGCCCGATTCGCTGACCCAGCCCGCGCACGAGCCAACTGGGGAAACAGCGACCACGCCGAGGTGATGGTAAATCGGCTGGGGCGCGACGAGCTCTGGGACGACGAGGTACGACGCCAAGCTCTCAAGCGGGACTTGCCGGTTCTGGATGTCGACGGCTCTCGAGGCATCGCTGAGTTGGCAGACGAACTGGCTGCGAGGTTTCTCCTGACCGGGAACTGACCGTGCGCGCTTGGCCGGCCTCCTGGGTGCCACCTGAACGGAGCAGACGGCGACTCGGGCCAAGTGCCTAAATAGGTTGGTTTCAACTACTGGAGCTGATAGAACGAGCGCCGATGTACGTGAGGTTCCAGAGCCCGACAGCGAACAGGCGAGGGACGTACCTGGGCCCGGTTTCACCGTGACGAACACCGAAAAGTCCGGCTTCATCACAAGAGGAGGCCGGGGTCGGACAATTGACCCTTTCCTGGCTCTTGGCCCGACATACTGATTCGCCCCAATCAATGCTGAAAGGGCCACGCCATGTATCCGCCACCCCCCTCCTACCCTGGTTACCCGCCACCGCCGATGCCGTTGCGCCCGGTCCGTGGCGTCGCCGTCTTCGCCGTGGTGGCCCTGGTGTGCGACTCCCTCGTCGGCATCGTCGCGGCCGTGATCGACCTCTGGTACGCCTCGTTCGTGGACCGCATGGTCCTCGACCTCGACTCCGTGTCCGAGGCGGAGATCAACACGGCCGACCTCGTCTACGGCGTGTCCGGCATCCTCGAGGCGGTCGTCTACGTCGTGGCCATCGTGGCGTTCCTGGTGTGGTTGTTCAAGGTCAGGGCGAACGCCGAGGTCCTCTCGCCCGGCGGCCACCGGCGCGGCCAGCCGTGGCTGATCTTCGGCTGGGTGGTGCCGATCGTCAACTTCTGGTTCCCCAAGCAGATCGTGGACGACATCTGGTACGCCTCCTCCCGCGTCCCCTCGCCTCCTCGGGGGTTGTTCAACGCCTGGTGGGCGGCCTGGCTGATCGGCACCTGGGTGGCCAACCTGGGGAGCCGCCTGCTGTTCAAGGCCGACGAGCTGGAGTCGCTGGCCGCCGCCGCGCGGTTCGACGTGGCGAGCATCGTGCTGATGCTCATCGCGGCCGTGCTGGCCATCGGCGTCGTCCGCAAGATCACCGAGGCCCAGGAGGAGCACCGCTCGGCGGCCGCCGTCGGCCTGCCCTTCGGCGGCACGCCTCTCGGCGCGCCCGGTGGCATGCCTCCCGGTACCCCTGGTGGTATGCCTCCCGGTGGCGTGGCGCCCGGCGCTCCGGGCAGCGGCTACCCGGCGTACTGACGTCGCTGTCCCAGGCATGGGCGGTCCATTACCCGCGCCGGCAACCCCGGCAGCCGTTCGCCGGCGCGGCGCTCGGCGATCGTCTGCAGCGCCCTGTCGCCGGCGCGGGTCGGCCTCTCCGCTTGTGCCACTCGGCCATTCTGGGGTGGACGGGCGGGGATGTAGCACTGATGCTGGTGGACAGTACTGTCGTGATCATCGGCCAACTGGGAGAGCCGTATGAAGACCCGTACTTGGACTCGCCGTGCCGCTTCGGTCGTCGGCCTGGCCGCCGTGCTGGCGCTGGGCATTGCTCCTGCGCATGCGGATACCGTGATCCGCAAGCCGCAACAACCATCACCGCAAGGGGCCATAGTGCTGGCCGACGGCGAATCGGGGGCCAAGCGCCCGGTGTGAGACGCGGCGGTACATTTGTCCCCCTGTCCGGCAGGACGGGGGGACGTAGCCACTCGTCCCAGGGGCACACACATTGAGTACGAGGTACTCAAGCCATGCTGACCCCACCCCCGCACGCTGGGTCACATGAAGTCACACATCCTTCGCGCGGCAACCGTCATCGCTCCCCTCCTCGCCCTAGGCGCGACCACCGCCACCCCGGCATCCGCCGGGCCGTCATCGGCGGCCGTCTGGGCCGCGTCGAACGTCCAGCTCGTGAACTGGCAGACCGGCAAGTGCCTGACCATCGCCGGCGGCGTCAGCACCGAGAACAACGTCCACGCCGTCCAGTACACCTGCGACAGCCACCCCTCCCGCCGCTGGGACATCTGGGGTTACTCCAGCGCGTACCTGCAGATCAAGAACCGCCAGACCGGCAAGTGCCTGACCATCGCCGGCGGCGTCAGCACCGAGAACAATGTCGTCGCCCTCCAGTACACCTGCGACACCCACCCCTCGCGCTACTGGGCGCTGGGCAACCAGGTCGGCCAACACCTCCAATTCCGGAACGTCCAGACCGGCAAATGCCTGACCATCGCCGGCGGCGTCAGCACCGAGAACAACCTCGAGGCCGTCCAGTACACCTGCGACAGCCACCCCTCCCGCTTCTGGGAAATCCGCGACTACTACGGCTGAGTCCCCAAGCAGGGGAAAACCAGTACAGCTAGCGGGATTACCGGCACCCTAAGCCGAGAACTTCGACTCCGTGACCGCAATTGCCGCCCAGCGCAGGGTGGCGGCACGAGAAGAGGGACTCGACCATGCCCAAGTATCTGATTCAGGCGACCTACACCGCTGAAGGCATCAAAGGAGTGTTGCGAGATGGCGGCACCGGGCGCCGGCAAGCGGTGGAGCGCATGGCGGAAAGCGTCGGCGGGCGGGTCGAGCAGATGTATTTCGCGTTCGGCGAGACAGACACGTATGTGGTCGTCGAGCTGCCGAGCAATGCGGCTTCGGCCGCTGTGGGGCTCACGATATCGGCGACCGGGGCGGTACGGACGAAGACGGCTGTCCTGCTGACGCCAGAGGAGATCGACGAGGCCGCGCGGATGGAGGTGGCGTACCGGGCTCCTGGCGCGTGACAGCCGGTTGATCACCTGCGGCACCAGTCGATCTCTCCAGGCGTGGGGAGCGACGGTTCCAGAGGCCCGTCACCAGCGGAAACGTGGTGGCGGGCCTATCGCGTTGTGCCCGGATGTCGTAGGCCGCTTCGTTGCGGACTCGTGGCGCACCCGTCACGGTCGAGGTCTACAGCGACGCTGACGAGATCGAACTCCTCCTCAACGGCCGCTCCCTCGGCCGCCGCCCGGTGGAGCGCTTCCGCGACCGGTCCGTCATCTCGGACACGGGCAGAGTGGTCGAGCGGCTTGGCCCATGGGGCGTCGGAGGCGTTGAAGAGGAAGACGGGTGTGCCGGCCGATTCGCGCAGGTCGCTCGTGAGGCCCTGGGCCCAGCAGCGCGAGGTGGTTCGTCTTCCGCCTGCCGGGTTCAAGTTGCGGGGTCGATGCTATCGGGGTTCGATCGAAGAGAGCTGGTGCTCCGCGCCCCAATCCCATAGGGCTTGCATTACGGGGCCGAGGCGCCGCCCGTGTGAGGTGAGTGTGTAGGAGACCCGGGGCGGCCAGCCAGGCTGACGGTGGCGGGCGAGCACCCCGGCTTCCGTCAGGTGCGCCAGCCGATCGGACAGGACCTTGTCCGACAGCGCGGGCAGGGCATGGCGGAGTTCGGTGAAAGTGCGATCGCCTTGCAGGAATTCGCGAATCACCAGGGTCGTCCAGCGGCCATGCAGGGCCGCGAGGGTGATCTCCACCGGGCAGGAGGGGGTGGGTTCGGTGACGTCGGCGCGAGGGTCGTCGGGCAAGCCGGGCCGGGGTGGGTGGCCAACCGTTTGGTGAGTCACGAGGGCGCCTCCTAGCGTTGCCGCGTCTGACTGATTTCTACCTGCTGGAAGGACATGTATCGATGATGCGGCAGCTTGCTGAACGCCCCGAGGACGTGCCTACGGTGTTCGCCGAGCGGTTCAACACCGGTGATGCGGAGGCGGTGGCGGAAGTCTATGAGCGCGGGGCGGTGTTCGTCCCGGAGCCGGGCTCACCGCTGACCGGGCAGGAGGCCCATGCCGCCAATGAGCGATTCTTGAATCTGGGACTGCCGATCACCGTTCGGCCGCGACACGTCTACACCGCCGACGACATCGCGTTGCTGATCGTCGACTGGGTCATCGAGGGGACGGATCGTGATGGCCACCCCGTACACATCGAGGGCACCGCCACCGATGTCGCCCGACGCGGGCAAGACGGTCGCTGGCGATACGCCATCGACAATCCTTTCGGCGTGAAACCGGGAAGCGGCGATCAACCGTGATCTGTGAGTGGCCGGTGGATGCGCAAAGCACAACTGATTTATCCCTGACTCGCACCCGGCCGGCAGAGGGCTGAGGTGGTCAGTGTCCGGCCGGTGCCAGATGGGCGCGCTCTCCTTGCGCACCGAACAGGGTGAGCACCTCCGCGGGCCGGCTGTCGGCGCTGCCGATCCAGTGCGGTACGCGGGTGTCGAACTCCGCGGCCTCGCCGACGCCGAGCCGGAACTCCTGCTCGCCGAGGACCAACCTGACGTGTCCGTTGAGGACGTAGAACCACTCGTATCCCTCGTGGGTCCGCAGGCTCATCGTGGACGCTCGGCCGGCGGGTGGATAGATCACCTTGTACGCCTGGATGCCGCCGGCTCGCCTGGTCAGTGGCACCATCACCAGTCCGGATCGCCGCACCGGCCGCAGGTGGATGCGCGGGTCGCCGGTGGGCGGCGCCGCGACGAGGTCATCCAGCGGGACGCCGTGCGCCTGGGCCAGAGGCAGTAGCTGCTCCAGGGTGGGGCGGAGCTTGCCGTTCTCGAGGCGGGACAGGGTGCTCGCTGTGAGGCCGGTTTCGCCGGCCAGTGCCGCCAGCGTGGTGTTCCGCGCCTTGCGCAGGGCACGCAGACGCGGCCCGACTCCGGCCAATACGTCTTCTGCGGGGTTGCCCATGCCTCCCGATAATGCGGATCCGCAACTTTTCTTGCAAGTCCGAAACGGCAGTGGTGATGCTGTCGTACATCACCGGCGCAGAAGATGCGTATCGCGGATCACGCCGACCGACGAAGGGGCAACTCAGATGGATGCCACCCAAAGCCAACGACCCACCGCCGACGCCACGGGCGGCCAGGGTGCGGCGGACGAGGACGCCGAGCTGTTCTGGGAGCGGCACTACCGCACCCGGCGTACCTGGGACGCGCGCGTCAACCCGCTGCTCGCCGAGACCGCCGCGCCGCTGCCCCCCGGAGCCGCCCTCGATCTGGGCTGCGGCGCCGGCGGCGACACCATCTGGCTCGCCGAGCGGGGCTGGCACGTCACCGCCGTGGACATCTCCACCACCGCCGTCGAACGGGTACGGGAACGCGCCCGCGATCTCGGCATCGCGGACCGGGTCGCCACCGAACAGCACGATCTGGCCAGAAGCTTCCCGGCCGGCCAGTTCGACCTCGTCTCCGCCCAGTACTTCCAGACCCCGTTCCCGCTGCTCCGCAGCCGAGTCCTGCGTACCGCCGCACAGGCCCTGCGCCCCGGCGGTCTGCTGCTGATCGTCGACCACGGCTCCACCGCGCCCTGGTCATGGAACCAGGACCCTGACATCCACTACCCCACACCCACCGAGATCGCCGCCGAACTCGATCTCGACCCCGCGCACTGGCACGTCCTGCGCAACGACATGCCCCACCGACAGGCCACCGGACCCGCCGGTGAGACCGCCACCGTCATCGACAACATCCTGCTCGTCCAGCGAACCGCCGGAACCACAGGGGAGTGACTTGATGCAGCGATCCAACACACAGGCGAAGGACACGACGCCGCCGCGAACCGGCGCCGACGAGAAGGCCACCCTGCGGGGCTTCCTCGACTATCTGCGGAACGCGGTCGCGGACAAGGTCGCGGGTGTACCGGAACCGCAGGTCCGTACGGCCGGAGTGCCCTCGGGCACCAACCTTCTCGGGCTGGTCAAGCATCTGGCGTCCGTCGAACGGTTCTACTTCCTCGGTGAGGATGCCGGCGACTGGCCCGCGACCATGCGGCCGTCCGCGGAGGACACTGTCGGCGGCGTACTCGCCGACTACCGGAAGACCGTCGAGCGAGCGAACCAGGTCATCGACGCCTGCCCAGACCTGACCCTTCCCGCCCCGCGACCCTCGCGCCCAGGGCCGGCGCCATCGATGCGATGGGTCCTGGTGCACATGATCGAAGAGACCGGCCGGCACGCCGGCCACGCCGACATCCTCCGCGAGCAGATCGACGGATCCACCGGCCGCTGACCAGCCGGCTACCGGCGCGCGGTGCATGTCCCAGTGCAGCGGCCGGCGACGGCCTTGCGGCTGCCCCACTCCGGCCGCATGAAGCAGCTGATCCGCTACCGGTCCCTCCCTAAGACTGGGATGCCTCTACCTCGTGGACGGACATGGGCAGGTTGAGCGGCTGGTAGGTGAGCTCCAGGGGACCGGCAACGGGGTGCTGTAACTACCGACCTCGACGGTGCTCGTTCAGGTGGTCGGGGCAGCGATCAGTTTCCGGATGCTCAGGGGCTGGGCGAGGATCTGCCCGAGTACCTGCTCCACATGGCGGAAGTGCGGTGTGGTGAAGTGCTCGGCGAGGGCCTGCGGGCCGGTCCACTCCTCGATGATCACCATGCGGGCGGGATCGTTGGGGTCGATGTACGGCTGGTAGGCCAGGCAGCCGGGTTCGTCCAGAGACGGTTCGACCATGGCTTCCAGCGCCGTGCGGAGCCGGTCGTGCTGCCCGGGAGCGGCGACGCACTCGGCGATGACCCAAAGAGACACGGGGTGATGGTCCTTTCAACGGTCAGGGGTGGGGGATATTTCCGAGGCGGTCAAGGGTGGGTGGGGCCGGTTCCCGCGCCGGAGCGGGTCATCGCCGTGGCGATGTCATCGAGGTCGGCGCGCGTCAGCTCCACCGACGCCGCGCCGATCCAGCCGTCGACCTGGGCGGGCTTGCGGGCTCCGACGATCGCGCCGGTGATGCCGGGCCAGGCCAGGACCCAGGCGATGGCCGCCGCCGCCACGCTGGTGTCATGGCGTTCGGCGATCGGGCGCAGCGCGTCGGCGAGCCGGAGGTTGGCGGGCAGGCCGGTGGTGAAGTCGTGGTGGGCCGTACGCCAGTCGTCGGCGGGCAGGGCGGCGACACGCTGGGCGGAGAAGGCGCCGGTGAGCAGCCCGGACTGCAGCGGCGAGTACGCGATCACACCGGCGTCATGAGTGCGGGCCCAGGCGATCTCAGCCGCCGCGGACCGGTTGATCGCCGAGAACGGCGGCTGGATGACGTCGACGTGAGCGATGCGCTCGGCCGCCGCCAGCTGCTCGGGCGAGTGGTTGGACAGCCCGATCGCGCGGACCTTGCCCTCGGCCTTCAGATCGGCCATCACCTGCCAGTACTCCTCCAGCGGGGTGGCGTTGGGCGAGACGGCGCCGGTGCCGTCGCCGGCGTACTCCAGCGATTCGCCGGTGTCAGGCCAGTGCACCTGGTACAGGTCGATGCGCTCGACGCCCAGCCGCCGCAGCGAGTCCTCGACCTCGCGCCGTACGCTGGCAGGCTTCATGATCCGGCGCGGCGCGGCCTTCGGGTCGTCCGGGTCCCAGACCAGCCCGACCTTGGTGAAGACGTAGGGACGGTCGGCCTCGGGCAGGCCGGCGATGGCCTTGCCGACCAGTTCCTCCGAATGACCCAGACCGTAGACGGCGGCGGTGTCGATCCAGTTGACGCCGCGGGCGAGGGCGTGGTGGATGGCGGCGATGGACTCGGAGTCGTCGGTGTCGCCCCAGCCGAAGTGCCAGCCCGAGCCCGACACCGCCCATGAGCCGAAGCCCACTCGGGTGATGTCCATATCGGTGCGGCCGAGCCGCTGGATGGGCAGGTGAGAAGAGGTCACGTACTGCTCCTGTGATCTGAACCCGGCAGGGCGTTCAACGCCCGTGACCGGTGCGGAACCGTTCCGACGCCATCCACTGTGGGCGGCCGACAACGGGCACAGCCAGAGACAGCGCGTGCCTAGGCACGGCACGACCAGGCTCAACCGGCGCGCGCCCGCGATACTGGAGGGCATGGTGTTGGATCGACGCGCCGAGCTGGGTGAATTCCTGCGATCTCGGCGAGCCCGGCTGCGTCCGGAGGAGTTCGGCCTGTCCGCGTACGGGCAGCGACGTCGCGTCCCCGGGCTGCGGCGCGAGGAGCTGGCGCAGCTGGCCGGGGTCAGCGTCGACCACTACATCCGGCTGGAGCAGGGACGCAGCCTGCACTTTTCCGCAG
This sequence comes from Nonomuraea aurantiaca, assembly GCF_020215705.1. Lineage (GTDB taxonomy): Bacteria > Actinomycetota > Actinomycetes > Streptosporangiales > Streptosporangiaceae > Nonomuraea > Nonomuraea aurantiaca. The sequence goes on from NZ_JAIWNB010000058.1 coordinate 23,815, forward strand.
AAGTCCTGGACGCGGTGGCCCGCGCGCTGCGGCTGGACGCCACCGAACGCGCGCACCTGCATCGCCTGGCCCGGCCGGCTCCGGCCACCGCACCCGGCCCCGCCGACCGTCGGCCTCTGCGCTCAGGCATCTACCGGCTGCTGTCCTCGATCCACGACGTGCCGGCCTACCTGGTCGACCGCAACACCACCGTGCTGGCCTGGAATCCGCTGGCCGCCGCGCTGATCACCGACTTCGGTGCACTGCCTCCGGCGCAGCGCAGCATGGCTCGGCTGACCTTCCTGGACGAGGGCATGCGTCACCTCTACGCCGACTGGCCGGCACGGGCCCGCGCCATCGTCGGCTTCCTCCGGCTGGACGCCGGCCACCGACCCGCCGACCCGTCCACGGCGGCCCTGATCGAGGAGCTCTCCGCCGACAGCGCGGAGTTCCGCGAGCTGTGGGCGGAGCACCAGGTTAAGGACAAGAGGTACGGACGGTACCTGTACCGGCATCCGCTGGTCGGGGAGCTTGAGCTGGCCTACGAGACCCTGCGCCTGCCGGACGACCCCGGACTGGCCCTGGTCATGCACACCGCCGAGGAGGGTACGGCCTCCCACACCGCGCTCCAACTCCTGGCCACCTGGACCGGCAACGAACGCCCGCCGACCGCTACACGATCTCCAGCTACCTGAACGAGATCTCGACAGGCCCGGATATTCGGGTGGCCAACCTGCCGCGATGTTCGAGATCATCCGGCCATGTCGGATGACGCTTCAGGACAGTACCGAGCAGGCGAGACAGCTTTGCTGGCCGTGGTGCCGGAAGCCGAGCCACTGGTCGGGCGCTGGCGGCGGCGTCTCGATTCCTCCGCGCGGGCCGGGATTCCCGCGCACGTGACGGTGCTTTTCCCCTTCCTCGACGTCGATCGCATCGGGCCCGCGGTCATCGACGACCTGAGCGCGCTGATCGGCGCGCACAGCCCGTTCGCCGTCCGGTTCGACGAGTGCCGGCGTTTCCCTGATGTGCTCTACCTAGCGCCGAAGCCCGAGCGGCCGTTCCGCGCCCTGACCGAGGCGGTCGTGGCGCGATGGCCCGAAGCGCCACCGTACGGCGGCCAGTTCGCGGAGGTCATCCCGCACCTGACGGTCGCCCACAGCCGGCAGGCCCAGGTGTTCCATGAGGTGGAAGCCGCGCTCACCCCACGATTGCCGGTCACGGCCAACATATACTCGGTCAGCCTGTACGTCAGCGACGGCAGCCGCTGGCACCCACAAGTCGAGTTCCCGTTGCTCGGCTGATCCGGTGCATGGGCGGTCATTCTCCGGTGACCTGGCTGCGCTCGATGAGCTCCAGCACGGCAGTCCCTGGTTTCGCGAAAGACGCCGATGGTGTCGTCGGCGGCCGCCGTGATGGCCGACTGACCGGGAGCGACCGGCGGGTCGAGCAGCTGGCCCACGGTGTCGGCGAGAATGTCGTCAGGGTCGTCGGCGCTGCGCGGAGTGGAGGACGGGTCGGACATGGCGGCGCCGAATCCGGTGAGTATGGCGTGCATGGTGTACGCCTGGTCGGGCCAGGGGCGGTCGTGGCGGATCAGGCCGTGGCGGTGGAGGATCGGCATGACCGCGTCGCACAGCGCGCTGGGTCTGGTGCGGGCGAACAACTCGCGGTCGCCGGCCTGCTCGCGGGCGCTGTCCAGCAAGCGGCCGTGCGGGCGATCGCCCGGGTCGCCGGCGCCTACGCCAACCGGCGCGCCAGCAAGAAACGCGCCCACATCTTCCGCGCGCACGGCGCCGTCCCCTATGACGCCCGGCTGATGAGCTTCAACCGGGACGCCCGCACCGTGTCGCTGTGGACCCCCACCGGCCGCGCCACCGTGCCCTACACCGGCCGACCAGAAGACCTCAAAGCCGTGGACACGTTGCCCGTGGGCGAGGCCGATCTGATCTGCCGGCGCGGGGTGTGGTTGCTGCAGGTTGCGCTCGCCCTGCCCCAACCGGTGGTGCGTGAGCCGGTCGGCGGCTTCATCGGGGTGGATCAAGGGGTGGCGAACCTGGCGGTCACCTGCGACGGCGTGGTGCTGCCCGGCCCCGCCCTGGCTGGGCCGGTCGGCGGTAACGGCCACGTCCGCACCCTGCGGGACCGGCGGCACCGTCAACGCCGCCGGCTGCAGAAGAAGGGCACTGCTTCGGCGCGGCGGGTGCTGCGCCGCCTTGCCGGGCGTGAGCACCGGATGATGACCGACCTCAACCACCAAATCAGCAAGCAAGTGGTGCGTGAAGCCGAACGCACCGGCCGCGGTGTCGCCCTGGAGGATCTGCAGGGCATCCGTGGCCGGGTAAGGGCTCATCGGTTCCAGCGGCGCACCCTGCACAGCTGGGCGTTCGCCCAGCAGATCACCTTCACCCGCTACAAGGCCGCCCGAGCCGGGATCGCCTTCGTCCTGGTCGACCCCGCCTACACCTCTCAGGCCTGTCCGGAGTGCGGATACGTCAGCCGGGCGAACCGGCCGGCGCGGGGCCGGTTCGTCTGCGAAAGGTGTGGCCTCGCTGGGCACGCCGACCACCTCGCGGCCCGTAACATCGCCGCACGCGGCGTCGCGGGCTGGGCTGCCATCAACCAGCCACACGCTACCGGCCTCCCTTCACCCAGACGGGACCGCGAGAGCAAACCACCAGCGTCAGCCAGTGGCAGTTGATTATCTTGCCCATGGCCTGCCCGAGGCCCGGCCGGTTCATCAGGCGGAGCATCACGGTGCGCATGATCTGCTCCCTGCGGTCGTGCGGGGTGAAGATCCTGCGCATGATGAACGCGCTGTCCTGCTCGGTGTGGATGAACGGCCGCATCCGGGCCTCCCACGCCCGCAGCGCGCCGGGCAGGTCGCCAGGGTGGCGCTGCAGCATGGTGCCCAGCAGTTCGCCGTCGGCGATGCCGCTGGAGGCGCCCATGCCGCGTACAGGGTGACGCACCAGGCGGCGTCGCCGACCAGGACGACCCGGCCGCGGTGCCAGCTCGGCAGTCACGCGGTCAGTCCCGGGTGATGACACCCCCTGGAGTGGGACTCGTTGTCGCGGCGTCGCGCGGGCCGGTCATGCCGCGAGGTGTCCGGGAATGGCACAGCCCACTGTCTCCTCAACAAGAGGACAGTGGGCTGTTACGAGGGCCGTTACGCGGCCGAGCCGTCAAGTAAGGCGCTCAGATCTCCTCGACGCTGCTCGGCTCGCGCCGGGACAGATCGATGCCGAGCTCTTCCGCGGCGCGGAAGACGTCCTCGTCGGTGTCGCGCATCTCGATGGACATGCCGTCGCTGGAGAGCACCTCGACATTCAGGCACAGCGACTGCATTTCCTTGATGAGGACCTTGAAGGACTCGGGGATTCCCGGCTCGGGGATGTTCTCGCCCTTGACGATCGCCTCGTAGACCTTCACGCGACCCTGGACGTCGTCGGACTTGATCGTCAGCAGCTCCTGGAGGGCGTAGGCGGCGCCGTAGGCCTCCAGAGCCCACACCTCCATCTCACCGAAGCGCTGGCCACCGAACTGGGCCTTACCGCCGAGCGGCTGCTGGGTGATCATGGAGTAGGGGCCGGTCGAACGTGCGTGGATCTTGTCGTCGACCAGGTGGAGCAGCTTGAGGATGTACATGTAGCCGACGCCGATGGGATAGGGGAACGGCTCACCGCTACGCCCGTCGAACAGCCGGGCCTTCCCGCTGTGCTGAACCAGCCGATCCCCGTCACGGTTGGGAATCGTGCTGTCGAGGAGGCCGACGATCTCTTCCTCGTGGGCGCCGTC
>NZ_JAIWNB010000059.1 GCF_020215705.1 Nonomuraea aurantiaca
CGGCGCACTCGTCCTGGCCCGCGCCACCAAGGACTCCCCCCTCTCCGAGGAGATCCTCACCGTCGCTCGCACCGCCCTGACAGCGGCACCGTGACAGCGACCGTCATTCCAGGGCGAGTCGTACGGGCCCGCCCGCGGCGAGCGCGAAGGGAACGCGAAAGACCCGACCCTGTACGGCTGGCCTGGGCAGGCGGGTACGGCCGGGGAAGCGCCCGTCCTGGGTGGCGGCGATCCGCGGAAATGCCCGGATGGCGTCGCACCACAGCAGGGACGGCGGCTACGTGGCGGCCGTCGAGCGCGGCGATGTCGGCGGTTCCGTCCGTGGTCTGCCTGGCCGTTCGGGCGAGCGCTCGGAGGGCAGCGCCTAGTGGGCCGGGTTACCGACCACAAGCGTGTCGCCGAACCGCTGAGTAACACCCCAGGCACCACCCTTCGAACGCGGCGGGGCCGCGCTGCGGACCGCGAGGGAATTCACCTCGCCGAGGCCGTGCGCGAGGGCCGAGTGGCTTTGAACGCGATGCCCCGCCCATATCGGCAGTCCGGGATCAGGAACGATCCGACGGGGCGGTGTGCGGCGGCCAGTCCCATACCGCTCGTGCCGCCGGTGATCAGGGCGGTCTTGTCGGTGAAGCGTGTCATGCGAGTGCTCCAGCGATCCAGTCGGCGGCCGTGGCCAGCCAGTCGGGGCGGGCGTTGCCGAGCAGGTGGTCGCCATGTGGCAGGGACACGTAGCGCCCGTGCGGTGCCAGGCGGGCCAGCGGCTCGCCGTTGGTCACGCCCGGGATGACGTCCTGGCCGCCGTCGATGACCAGCAGCGGGCAGGTGATCTGCGGGGCGAGGGCGGACAGGTCCACCTGGCCGGCGAAGCGGCGGGCCGCTTCTTCGCCACCGGCCCGCTGGGTGAGGAGATCCCGTACGGGAGGTGGCAGGACGTCCCAGCGCAGCCGGAAGGGGCCACTGACGGTGACGGCGGCCGCGACGCGGCTCTCCCGAGCGGTACTTTCCGCGACGTAGTAGCCGCCCAGGCTGAGCCCGACGAGTCCCACGTTCCGCGCGCCGAGTGCGTCGATGACCTGGCCGATCACGTGGTGGTAGTCGGCGCGGACGATGCTGGTGGCGGCGAGTGCGCCCTGTCCCGGTCCGTCCATGGCGAACACGGCCAGGCCCCGGCGCAGCAGGGCGGTGACGACGTCGTGGAACTCCTCCTTGCCGGAGTCCAGCCCCGGAACCACCACCACCGTCGCACCGGCATCGGCCGGGCCGCGCAACCAGCCGGTGAAGCCCGGCCCTTCGACCCGGCGCGCCTGTGGCTCCAGCAACTCCAGCGCCCGTCCCATGGCGGTGTCGGCCTCGGCCGCCGCGAGCGCGCTCTGACGGTTCGGTCCCAGGGTGGCGAAGTGGAACCAGCGCGCCGCCACCCGGAGGTGCTCGCCCGTTGAGATCGCCGTGGCCGCCTGCCCGGCGCGCGCCACGTGCTCGCGTGCGGCGCGCATGAAGGCCTCACCCCACTGGTCCGGGTCCGTCAGTTCACCGGTGACGCGCAGGTACTCGTGCGGATCCAGCCCGGCTCCGGTGGCGCGTGACAAGTTGGCGGCGGCGAAGTCCGCGGCGCTCATCGCGATGCTCCGATCGTCAGTACGGCCTTGCCGCGGATCCGGCGTTCCCGCAGATCGACCAGGACATCGGCGGTCCGGCTCCAGTCGGTGGTGCGGCCGATCTCGGGGTGCAGCCGCCCGCCGGTCGCCAGACGTACCAGGGTGGCCAGGTCAGGACCGTACGGCGCGCCCGCGTAGTGGAAGTGCCGGATCACGGCGTTCTGCGGCCCGGCCAGCAGATCGAAGAAGTTCACCGTCGCAGGGGTACGGCTGGCCTGCCCGAACCACACCAGAAGGCCATCCGGCGCCAGCCGGGCCAGCGCGGCCGGGAGCGCGTTGCCGCCGGTGGACTCCAGCACCACGTCGAACGGCCCGTCCGTCTCCTCCACGTCGTGCACGATCGCCGCGGCGCCCAGCTCGCGCAGGCGCGCGCCGCGCTCCGCCGTGGCGGTCACCGCGGTCACCTGCGCCCCGGCAGCGGCGGCGAGCTCGGTCAGGTAGTGTCCCACTCCGCCGGAGGCGCCGGTCAGCAGCACCCGCCTGCCCGTCACGGCGCCGGCTGTGCGAAGCAGCCGCAGCGCGGTGATCCCGGCCAGTGGCAGGGCGGCCGCCTGCACGGTGGTGAGCCCGTCGGGCAGGACGGCGATCGAGTGGGCGGGCACGGCCGCGTACTCGGCCCAGCCGCCCATGGGTGGATGGCCCACCACCCGGCTGCCGGCCGGTGGGCCCGAGCCGTCGGCGGCGGCCTGCACGACCAGTCCTGCGACGTCCTTGCCCGGCTGCAGACCGGGCTCCGGCGTTTCCAGGAGAAATGTCTCTCCGCGGTTGGGTGAGAACGCCTCAACTTTGATCAGCACCTCGTCCGGGGCGGGCACGGGCTGTGCGGCCTGGGCGAACTCCACCGGCCGCGAGGCATCTCCCGTAGGGATCAATCTACGCATGCGGCCATGAAACCGGCGATCGGGTCGCCTGATCCAACAACAGGCGCGAGGAGCCGACAACCATGAGTTGTCGCCTATGGTGACAGCCGTGGACTTGGACCTGGCGCAGGTGCGCGCGTTCGTACAGGCGGCAGAAGAGCTGCACTTCGGCCACGCGGCCGAGGAGCTGTCGATCTCCCAGCAGGCCCTCTCGAAGCGGATCGCCCGCCTGGAGTCCACGCTCGGCAGGCGCCTGCTCGACCGCGGCGGCCATGGGGTGCGCCTCACCGAGGCCGGACAGCGTTTTCTGGAGCCGGCCCGGCAGGCGCTGGCCGCCGCCGACCTGGCCGTGGCGGCTGTGCTGGACACGCACCGCCCGCTGCGGATCGACGTGTGGGGCCACCTGTACGCGCCCATGCGCACCCTGACCCAGGTGGCGACCGGCGAGCCGCGGATGGAACTCGGCCACGGCCGCGACCTGCCGTCGGTGATCACCGCGCTGCTGCACGGCGACATCGACGCCGCCTTCGGCCGCGTCCACGCGCCGCTGCCCGCCGGGCTGACCCATCGCCTGGTACGGCTGGAACCCGTGGACGCCATCCTCCACGCCGATCATCCGCTGGCGAACGCGCCCGCGATCCGTCCGGCGCAGTTGCGCGACGGCGTGCTCTGGATCCCCGGCGCGCTCCACCGGTTGGACTTCCTGCACCGCTTTGCCACGGCCTTCGGCATCCACGAGCACGCCGAAGGCACGAACCTGGGACTGGACCGCCTGCTGGCCGACCTGGCAGTCGACCCGCGCCGCTTCAGCCTGCTGCCCGCAGACCTGCCCCTCCCGCCGCACCCGGCGATCCGCTCGGTCCCGCTGATCGACCCCACACCGCTGTACGCCTGGTCACTGCTCTGGCGCGGCAACGGCGGCCACCCACTGCTGGACACCTTGACAAGCGCCTTCGTGACGGAGGCCGAGCGCAATCGGTGGCTGGAACACGATCCCGCCCGCGATTGGCTACCTGAGCGCGACAGCACGGACGCCAGCGCATTGACCGGGGCAGCTGGATAGGACGGGCGGCCGTTGGCGCTGCAAATGATCGGCGTCAGCCGGCAGGCATGTCCCCGCCAACCAGGTCAGTTCGCGGTGCGTTGAGCGAAGTCGCGGATGATCCGCCAGACGCCGGCGGGTTGTTCCTCCTGTGCGAAGTGGCCGGCGTCGGTCACCGTCGCGGTGGCCAGTCTCCTCACCCCGGCGTCGCGGAAGCCCCGTGCGTAGGCGTCGATGTCGCCGCTCTCACGGTCGCCTCGCATGTACAGCAGCGGCGTGTCGGTGGCACCGGCTTCGGCGAACGCGGCATTGTCCACGGCGTCCTGCGAGAAGGCCCGGTACAGGTCGAATCCGGCGGTGAGCGCGGCATCGCCCCCGTACGCGGCGGCGTGGGCCGCCCGCGTGTCGGCGGAGATCCGGCCGGGGTCGGCCGACAGCACGTCGTAGAAGTAGTCGAAGTACTCCGCCTGGCGTCCCTGGACGAGGGTCTCCGGCAGGTGGGGGACGGTGTGCATGCCGAAATGCCAGATGTAGGGGTTGCGCAGCACCTCGCTCCAGGGGTCGACGCCGGGAATGACCGTGTTCATGATGACGACCCGTTCGACGTCGTTGAACTGCCGCAGGTAGGCGTAGGCGACCGTCCCGCCGGCATCGTGGCCGACCAGGGTCATGCCGGTGAGCCCAAGGTGCTGCACGAGAGCGTGTACCGTCTCGGCCAGCCGGACTTTCGAGCCGCCGACCGTGCCGGTGGACTCGCCGATGCCAGGCAGGTCGATGGCGATGATCCGCACGCCGGGCCGCGCGCCGTCCGCGGCCTCCATCACTCCCAGCCATGTACGCCACGACTCCGGCCAGCCGTGCAAGAACAGGAAAGGCCGCCCCTCGGTCGGCCCGGACTCGACGACGTGCAGCGAGAGATCGCCGATCGGCACGGTGGAGTCTCGCAGTTCGATAGACATGTCGCATGTCTATCAAAAGACATGTGCCATGTCTAACGGGTAGTCTGGCGTCCATGAGCGTCGACAGCACACGGCCCGTCTACGAACGCGGCACCGGCTTCTTGCTGGCGCGCCTGGGCTCGCTCACGGCACGCTCCTGGACGGCGTTCCTGAACGAGCATCATCTGACCCAGGGCCAATACACCCTCATGGTCGCGCTCAAACAGCACGAACCCGCCTCCCAGCGGCGCCTGGCCGAGCTGGTCGCGATGGACGCACGCAACATTGTGCTCATCCTGGACTCGCTGGCAGCCGCGAACCTCATCGAACGGCGCCCCGACGACACCGACCGCCGCCGCCGTATCATCACCCTCACCGAAGAGGGAAACAACCTCCTCATCATGGTCGCCGACGCGGCGGCCGCCGAGCAGGACCATTTTCTGCATGCCCTGAGCGGCGCCGAACGCAAGCGGCTCAACCATCTGCTCCAGCGGCTCTACGACTCCCACGTCCCCGCCGCCGACCCACAACCAGGCTGACCTTGCGATGGTGAGAGGCGCGGGCTTTCGGCTGGATGGTCCCAAGAGCCTTACCGGTCAGGAGGTGGGGCCGGACTGCGCCGCAGGACCATGGATGATCTGTTCCAGACAATCGCGGAACAGGTCGTCGACGGTGCGGCCAGGCTGGAAGTACTCTGTCACGCCAGCCATCACGGTGGGGTACGCCGCGGCGTACGCGGCCATGTCGAAGCCGTCCAGGGCGTCCGCGTCGGGGCGGCCGGCCTGTTCCTCCAGGACGTAGCCGACGGTGAAGCGCAACACCGTCAACACGATGAGGCGGGCCCGCCGCAAGGGAATGCCCCGTCCGACCAGTGTGCTCATCGCCAGTTCGGAGATGGCGGCCATCTTGAGGGACAGCTGGGAGGCCGAGATGATCCGGGCTCCGTCCGGGTGGGCCAGCAACGCGCGCCGCAGCCGCTCGGCCAGGCCGATCAGCCAGTCCTGCCAGCACTCCTCCGGCGCGGGCGACGCCGGCTCGGGGAACTGCTGCTCGAGAATCGCCTCGGCGATCGCGGTGACCAGCGCCGCCTTGTTCGGGATGTGCCAGTAAAGGGTCGGCGACTGTACGCCGAGCCGGGCGGCCAGTTTGCGCGTGGTCACACCGTCGAGACCCTCGGCGTCCAGTAGCGCGACGGCCTCGGTGACGATCCGCTGTTTGTCCAGAGCCAATTCCGTACCTCCCCTTCGCACCCTATCAGTGATAGAGTCCTCTATCAGTGATAGAGAGCTATGCGTCAGAGGAGGCACCGATGAGACACCGGCACTCGCTTCGCGACCTGCTGCACCGGGCGACCCATCGCATTCCGGGGGTTCCCGCGCACACCGAGCGGCCGACCGGGCATCAGGGCCAGGCCCGCCACGGCCATGGGTGGCGGCACTCGCTCATGCACCACCGTCCGCACCACCACGGGTTCAACCGCTCGCCGGCCCGTCCGCCTCGCGTCCTGGTGGCGTGGCAGACGCGGATCGCCCGCCTGTTCGGTCAGGAGCTGGGATGAAGGCGGCGGTGCTCCACGAGCTCGGCGGCATCCCGCGCTATGAGGACTTCCCCGATCCGGTGGCCGGCGACGGCGAGGTGATCATCGACGTCAAGGCGGTCGCCGTCGAGAACGTCGACAAGGCGATCGCGGCCGGTACGCACTACGCCGGCGAGAAGTACATCGGCCGGTTTCCGATGATCCCTGCCTTCGATGGCATCGGCGCCCTCCCGGACGGCACGCTCGTCGGGTTCGGCAACATCCGCCCGCCCTACGGCGCGCTCGCCGAGAAGGCCGTGGCGCCCCAGGGCTCCTACATGCCGATCCCCGACGGCATCGATCCAGCCGTGGGGACCGTGATGGCCTCGGCCACCACCGCCATGTCGATGAAGGCGGCCGCGGGGTTCGTTCCCGGGGAGACGGTGCTCGTGCAGGGCGCCACGGGGGTAGCCGGGCGGCTCGCGGTCAAGGTGGCCCGGCTGCTGGGCGCCGGCCGGATCGTCGCCACCGGCCGCGACGACGACCAGTTGCGCGAGGTACGGGCGATCGGGGCCGACACGGTGATCAACACCGCGGTCTCCGACGAGGCGCTGGCGCAGGCGTACCTTGACGCCAGGGGAGACGGTTACGACGTCGTCGTGGACTACCTGTGGGGCAGGCCCAGCGAGATCCTGCTGCGCGCGCTGGTGCCGCGGTCGTTCGCGTTCGGCAAGCCGACCCGGGTGGTCCAGATCGGCGAGTCGGCCGGCAGCGAGCTCGCCCTCGCCGGGTCGAGCCTGCGCACCTCCGGCGTGGAGATCTACGGCGCGGCCAAGGGCCTCGACCCGCAGACCATGGACGAGGTGTACCAGCAGATCGTGACGTGGACGCGGTCCGGCGAGCTCACCTTCGACGTGGAGAAGGTCCCGCTGAGCGACATCGAGACCGCCTGGCAGCGAACCGACCTCAAAGGCAGGCGACTCGTCGTGATGCCATGAGGCGACCTCGGTGCCGGTGTGAATGGGCCAGGCGGGCACACCTTCAGCGAGGATGCGCTGGGGGATGTCGGCTCGGTCGGCGTCGACGCCGAGCCCGTGCATCACCTGGGCGACGGGTCCATCGCTACGCTGATCCGCCACCCGACGGCCCGGTGAAGAGGCGCGGGGTCATTCGTCGTCTGGATCTGCCGGCTCCACGGACGGTGTGATCTGCAGTGGTGTCGCGGCCCCGCCGACGATCTCGCGCCCCTGATTCAGTGTGTAGTCAAGCTGCCTGGCCAGGAGCGGGAGGGTCGCCGGAGGTAGATACGCATCAGCGCCGGCGTCGAGCAGGCGTCGGACCGGGCCGTGGTACTGAACTCCCAGTTCGTGGTCCTCGATCTCGGTGACGATGACGCGAGCTTTCGGGAACATCGATCGCAGCGCTGCGATCAGCTGCGGGCTGCCTGGAGGTACCAGCAGCACATCGGTCGTCGCGGGAGCCGCATGCATATCGAGCACTACGTAGTCCGCCCCGAGCTGGGCGGACAGCGCAACCCGAGCCGCGGTCGACAGCTCCATCGCGGTGGCCACGACTGTCACGCTCTCGTAGTCGATCGGTGCTTGATCGTTGGCCTCATCCGGCGCGTCGCGATCGACGATGGCGCCTTGGACCACGTCAATGGTGCTGGAGATCGTCGCGATCGACGCGCCGTCACGCGTCAGGACCAAGTTCTCACCAGGTTCGAGGGCGTCGATGAGCGCCACGACGTCTTCGGGAAGGCGGGTCACGTCGATTCGCTGCGTGGAACGTGGGGCGCTTTTGCGGATCACCATGCCGGGGACACGCTCACGGCTGCGAGGGCACCCTGCGTCATGCGCGGCCCCGGTCGCCTGGCGAACGGCCCATCCACGGTGACATGGTCGCCTGCCCCGCAGTGCCGCTCAAGCAGCTGATCACATGAGTCCCTTCTGGCGCTGTGATCTTGTTGGATGCCACCGCAGGACCATTGGTTCGAGGCCGCGCCGGAGTTTCTCCCATCGTCCATGTCCGCGCCCATCGACGGCGACGCGAAGGTGATGGCCATCGCCGGCCTCCTCACTGTCGCGGCCTCCGCCGCCTCGGCGGCCGACACCACGACCGACCTCGGGGTGACCTCCGACTCCTACACCGCCGACCTGGCCGTCGGCGGCGGCCGGGTGTTCGTCCCCGCCGACGACCGGATCATCGTGGCCGACACCGGCGGAAACCTCACCGGCGTCGTCACCGGCCTGTCCGGCGTCCGCGGTGCGACACCGGCCCTGGCGGCGTCGTCGGCCTGGATCTGAGCGCGGCCACACCGGCGCCGGTGGCGGTCGGGGGCGAGCACCTGCGCGCTCCCGTGCTCGCGGCCGCCGGCGACACGCTCGTGGTCGGCCGGACCAGCCTGCACCACGCCGACATGCTGGTCCACGACGTCGGCGGCGCCACCCCGCAGCTGCGCGGCACGATCGACGGCAAGAAGTGGCGCATGGACTACCTGCGCGACCTCGCCCTGACCTCCGACGGCACCACCCTGTTCTCCGCGGCCGACACCCCCGGCCACTTCACCAGGTACGACACCACGACCCTGGCGGCGACCGGCACCTACGGCGACGGCTGGGACGGGTATCCGTCGGCCGTGGCGCTCGGCTCGGGCGGCGCCTACGTCGCCGCGGGACGCCAGTGGGGCAGCACCGACCTCACGCTCTACGACGCCGCGACCGGCGCGGCGATGTTCGCGGCCGACCAGCCGGACGCCGAACTGCTCGCCGACGGCGTCGCGTTCTCCGGCCCGGACGTCTTCGTGCTGCTGCGGAACTCCGCGGACCGGCTGCTGCTGTGGCGGGTGACGGGCGTCGCGCTGCCGACGTCCAACCTGACGGTGACGGCCCCGGCGCGCACGTATGTCGGCTCGCCGCTCACCGTCGAGGGGCGGCTCACCCGCACCGACGGTAAGGCGCTCGGGCTCAAGCCGCTCGCGGTGACCCGGCGCCCGGTCGACGGGACGAAAGAGCCGATCACCGGCGTGAGGACGCAGAAGGACGGCACGTTCACTTTCGAGGACACGCCGCCCGACATCGGTGAGGTGACCTACTTGGTGTTCTGGGACGGCGACGACCACTACCGCCGGAGCAGCGCCTCCGTCACCGTGACGGTCAGGCACAGATCCACCCTCACCATGGACGGGCCGCAGTCAGGCGTCGTCGGCACGGCCATGGAGCTGACCGGCGTGCTGATGGCGGGTGGCAAGCCGCCCTCGCCGGGGGCAACGCTCACCGTGCAGCGCAGCGTGTACGTCGGCAACGTCAGCGGTAGAAGCGTCAAGCTGCCGCCGGTGAGCGTGAACGCCGACGGCACGTACACGTTCACCGACACGCCCGCCATCGCCGGCACGTACAGCTACCTCGCGTTGTGGTCGGGGGAGGCCACGGCCGGGCCGGCCAAGGCCACCCATCAGATCATGGTCGAGTGACCTGACGGCCGTGGGCGGCGCAACGGCGGAGCCGGTCTATCCGTGCACCGGGTAGTTGGCGCGGAACACGTTGTGCGGGTCACGGGCCCGCCTGATCTCCCGCAGCCGCGCGAGCGTGCCGCCGGAGAAGGACTTCGCCGCCGTTTCACCGGGGGACAGCAGGGTGTACGGCTTGCGGCCGCTGATGTAGGCCTCCAGGTCGGCTACGACCTCGGCCTGCTTGGCGCGTGTCGCATCGGCCGCGTGCCAGCAGGTCCTGCCCTTGAGCGGCCTCTCCCAGGTAGGCCAGGTCCAGCGTGACCAGCGGCGGCGCGCCGGGGGGGTGGAGCCGGTTGATCCAGACACTGAGTTCACGCGGCGCCTCGGCGGTGATCTCCAGGAACGCCTCGTACACCTGCCTGGTCCGGTGCTCCGGCCAGATCACGCGTCCGCCGTACAGGGCCGGTACGGGATACAGCTGGAGTTCCAGGGCGGTCACCATCGCGAAGTCGCCGCCACCGCCGCGCAGTGCCCAGAACAGCTCGGGGTCGGACTCGGCGCTCACCCGGCCCGGCTCGCCATCGGCGTCCACGATGTCGATGGCCCGCACGCTGTCGGAGGCCAAGCCGTATGTGCGGCTGAACCAGCCGACCCCGCCGCCCAGGGTGTAGCCGGTCACGCTGACCCCCGGCGCGCTACCGGGTTCAGCAAGCCGGTACGCAACAGGATCAGCCCTTCCACATCACCCGAGGCGCCATGCCCGCTCGGCTGCGCGGTCACGGTCAGACCCGACCGCCGCGCGTAACGCACCAGCGCCGCTACGTCATCGGCATCCGCGGCCTCCACCACGGCCGCCACCGGCTGCCTGACGGTCAGATTCCACGCGGTGGCCGCCTGATCAAAGCCGTCGTCACCAGGCAGGAGCACACGCCCCTTGAGAACACCGCGCAAATCGTTGATCGTCATAGTCGTCTCCTTCTTCACGTTCTCGGAAATGCACCTGCCGGACCACGCGGTTCACGCGACGAGCAGGAGCACAGTGATCGCCGGCATCACCACGGCGCCGATCAGTCCGGCGAGCACAGTGGCGATGGTGCCGAGCATGAGTTGTCCCCTCGGCGGGGCGATGGCATCAGGCGGGCTGCGGGGCGGGCGTCGCCGGAGCGGCCGCGACCTTGCGTGTCTCGCGCAGCATCAGCAGGCCGTTGACCACCATCAGCGTCGCGGTCAGGCAGTGAACGCCGAACGCGGTGGTCACGGAGCCGTGGTGGGCCAGCACGGTGGTCATGTCGCCGTACGCGGCGAGGGACTCCACCAGCAGCGCCCAGCCCAGCGCCCGGCGGTGGCCCGTCACCAGCAGGATGCCCAGGACCAGGGCCATGACGACGTCGCGGATTCCCTTGACGATCAGGAAGCCGCCGCCGTCGCCGGACGGCCAGTTCGGCAGGCCGAAAGTCGGCGCGGTCGTCTCCGGGCTCAGGATGAACTCCGTCCCGAACCAGAGGATGAAGAGGATGAAGGCGGCGGCCAGGACGGTGTTGATCTTCTTCAGTGACATGGTTTCTTCTCCTTGCGAGTCTTCGGTGAGCTTGGTGAGTCGTGCGTGGGGTCTTGGGGTCTGGTCAGGCCGCGCGGACGCGGCTGATGTGGCGGGCGATCACCTTGGCGCGAGCGGTGTCGCCCGGGGCGACCGCCGCGACGAGCTCCATCAGCAGCCGCGACTCGCGGCGGAAGGCGCGGTGGACGATCTCCATGTCCTGGGTGTTGACGCTCATCTGTTCCTGCCCTTCATCTGTTCGGCGTGCTCAAGACTGCTCCCGGGGTTTTGGAAGGCACTTGGAGCCGAGTTGGAACGCGTGAGGCGGCCGCGCGTACGATGTGTCGCGTCATGGTGTTGATCCGGGTATTGGGCTCGTTCGCGGCCGAGGCCGGCGGTGAGTCCGTTCCTCTCGGCGGACCGCGGCAGCGCGGCGTGCTGGCCCTGCTGGTGGCGGCGCGCGGGCAGGTCGTGCCGGTCGACCGGATGATCGAGGACCTGTGGCGCGGCGAACCGCCGTCGCGCGCCCTGACGTCGTTACAGGCGTACGTTTCGAACCTGCGCCGCCTGCTGGAACCCGGCCGCCCGCCGCGGACCCCGGCCCGCCTGCTGGTGAGCGCGTCGCCCGGCTACGCGCTGCGGCTGCCGCCGGCGGCGGTGGACGCATGGCGCTTCGAGGAGCTGCTCGGCGAGGCCCGTACGCTCGCCGATCCCCATGACGCCCGCGCCCGCCTGGACGAGGCGCTGGCGCTGTGGCGCGGCCCCGCGTTCGCCGAGGTCGCCGACGAGTCGTGGGCCGCCGCCGAGACCGCCCGGCTGACCGAGCTGCGCCTGGTCGCCCGCGAACTGCGCATCGCGGCGGGACTGCGGCTCGGCGACCCCGCGGCGGTGGTGCCCGAGGCGGAGGGCCTCACCCGCGACGCTCCCCTGCGCGAGGAGGGCTGGCGCATGCATGCCCTCGCGCTGTGGAGCAGCGGCCGCCAGGCCGACGCCCTGGCCGCGCTCCGCCGCGCCCGCGCCGTCTTCGCCGAGGAGCTGGGCCTCGACCCCGGCCCGGACCTGGTGGCCCTCGAAGAGGCGATCCTCACCCAGCGCACGGACGTCCTCCGCGCGGCTGTCCCTCCCTCCCGCGCGGCCACGCCCCGGCCCCAGGCAACCGCGCCGCGGCCTTCGGACAACGGGCCCGGCGCGACGACGTTCGTGGGGCGGGAGGGCGAGCTTACGGCGCTGCTGGCGGCCGCCGGGGAGGCCGCCACCGATGGCGTGCGCGTCGCGCTCGTCACCGGGGAAGCGGGGCTCGGCAAGACGGCGCTGCTGGAGCACCTCGGCGCGCGACTCGGACGGGACGGGTGGCTCGTGGCCGCCGGGCGCTGTCCCGAGGTTGACAGCGCGCCGCCCGCGTGGGCGTGGGTCGAGGCGCTGCGGAAGGTGGCTGTGAGTGTTCCTCCGGGGGAGTTCGCGGCCGACCTGGCGCCGCTGCTCTCCGACTCCGCGCCAGTGGGCGGTGACGCGACGGCAGGGCGGTTCCGGCTGCGGCAGGCCGTGTGGAACTGGCTCGCGGCGGCGGCCGCCGCCGACCGGCCGGTCGCCGTCGTCCTGGACGACCTCCACTGGGCGGACGCCGCCACGCTGGAACTGCTCGGCGGCGGCGTCGGCGTGCGGGCCCCGATCCTGGTCGTCGCGGCGTACCGCGCGGACGAGAGCGAGCGCCTCACCGACACGCTCGGGTCCCTCGCCCGCACCGCGCCCCTCCGGCTGGACCTGCCCGGGCTGAACGGCGACGCCGTCGCGGAGCTCGTACGCGCCGAGTGCGAGGCCGACGACGCGACCGTGGCCGGGATCGCCGAGCGGACCGGCGGCAACCCGTTCTATGTGCGGGAGAGCGCGCGGCTGCTGAACGGCGAGGGCGCGCTGGTCGCGCTCTCCGAGGTCCCCGAGGGCGTACGGGACGTGCTGCGGCGCCGGCTCGCAAGGCTCCCCAAGAGCGGCGTGTCCGTCCTGCGGCTGGCGGCGGTGGCCGGCCGGGAAAGCTCGGTGGACGTGCTCGTGCGGGCCGCCGACTCCGACGAGGACGGCGTGCTGGACGCGCTGGACGCGGGCGTCATCGCCGGGCTGCTCGACGAGCCCGGGCCCGGGCGCGTCCGGTTCGTTCACGCGCTGGTCAGGGACACGCTGGTCGCCGATGTCAGCCGGTTGCGGGCCACCAGGATGCACGCCCGGATCGCCGCCGCCCTGGAGGGCACCGGCGACGTCGCGGCGCTCGCCCATCACTATGCGCGAGCGGGATCACCGAAGGCCGTCGGCTATTGCGTACGGGCCGCCGAGCTGGCCGAGGCGCGTTACGCCCACGACGTGGCGGCCGCGCTCCTCACCGACGCCGTCGCCAACTCCAGCGAACCGGACGAGCGCGTCGGCCTGCTCGGCAGGCTGCTGCGTGCGCAGATCAGGGCCGGGGCCGTCGCCGCGGCCAGGGAGACACGCGAGCAGGCCGTGGAGTACGCTGAGTCGATCGGCCGCGACGACCTGGTGATCGCCGCGTTCACCGCCTGGACCGAGCCCACCCCCTGGCAGGCCCACAGGTACGGCACGGTCGACCGTCCCGTCGTCGACCGCCTCAGCCGCCTGCTCAAGCGGACCGACCTCGCCCCCGACGTGCGGTCCAGCCTCCTCATCTCGTACGCCAACGAGCTGGTGGGAGGGGATGATCCGATGGTCATGACGGCGGCGCGGGAAGCACTCGACCTCGCCACCGATCCCCGCCTCCGGGCCGCGGCGCTCCTGGTCCTGTCCGGCGACCCCGGTCGGGAGGAGTACGCCCGCGAGCTGGTGGAGATCGGCGTCGAGCACGACCTGCCCGTCTACCGCGTGACCGGGCTGCTCAACCAGGCCGGAAGCGCCGCCGTGGCCAACGACCCGGCGACCATGCGCCGCGTGACCGGGGAGGCGCTCGACCTCGCCCGCGCCTACCGGATGCCGGAGGCGATCAGCGCCGCCGAGATCGCGCTGGCGACCCTGGTGCTCATCGAAGGCCGGTTCGCCGACGCCGAGCGCCTCTACACCGAGGCCACCGCACACATGGAACGCGCCGGCTCGGTGCACGCCGGCTTCCTCCCCCTCGCGCTGGCGACGATCCGGCTGAACGACGGCACGCTCGGCGACCATCTGGACGACGTGCGCGTTCTCCACGAGGAGTTGGGCCCGATGGTCGCCGACCTGCTCGCGCTCGCCCTCTACGCCGCCGGCCGCAGCGACGAGGCACGCCGGACCCGCGCGTCGAGCCCGGTCCGGCCCGACTTCTTCTTCACCTTCCTGACGAGCCTGCGCGCGATGGCGATCGTCGCACTGAACGACCGCGACGCCGCCGAAGAGATCTACGAGGACCTTCTTCCCCACAGTGAAGGCCCCCCGGCCGGCGCGGAGAGCCTGTCGCTGGCGCTGCGCCCGGTCGCCCACACGCTCGGCGAACTCGCCGACCTCCTCGGCCGCGACGAAGAGGCCGCCGCCCACTTCGCCCAGGCCGCCGTGATCGCCGACCAGTGGAACGCCCCCCAGTGGTCCGCCGACGCCCGAACACACGCCGACCTTGCCCTCGGCGTCCATGCCTCGCCCCTACAGGAACGCTGAAAGCAAGCGTCAGCTGTGGGACCGCTGCTGGCCGGGTGTACTCATCCGCGGCTGCTTCCAGGGGTACGCGCCGCTCTCACACGGGAGTAGGGACGCGTTCTGGTTCAGTTCGTCCTCGCAGCTCACCGAAGTCGGAAAAGATCAGTCCACTGCGGTTGCCTGCGACCACACGGCCTGCCAGCGTCCCTCGCGCAGCTCATAGCAATCGGTATGCCAGCAGGTAAGGAACAGAGGGTCTCCATGATCTGCGGAAACGCCGATCCGCGCCTGGTACCGCAAAATGGCCAACTGGTCGCTGCCGCGAACGGCGATGTCCGAGACGGCCTCGAACACCTGGTAGCGAAGTTGTCCAGAGGCGATATCGGCCCAGGTACTCCTCCTTCGACAGCGCAATGCCCCGCGGAGTGATCAGCTGATAGTCATCCGCGTGCAGGACGTCCGCAGCCGCCATGTCTCTCGTGACCAGCGAACGCAGGCGCTGCCGCTCGATGTCGCGCATCGTCTCGGCTTCTGGCCTCATTCCGCCTCGTCTCTCCGGCTTGCCGGCCGTCTCCTCATCGAAGGATCAAGATCCTATCGACCGGAGGTGTCGAATCCGGGCCGGGTTGTTCGTAGCTAGGGTGAGAGGCCGCCCACGAGGGCGCGGTCACGACCACAGGAGACACCGATGCCGCACCCAAAGGCCAAGGTCCACCGCATGTTCGAGCTCGTCGAGCCGATCGCCACCGTCACCTTCTCCGAGGTGGCGAACAAGGCGTTCCTGGCCCTCGGCATGCGCAACTACTGGGACGGATACTTCGCGGGTCGGGCCGCGCCGCTGGGACTGGCACCGGCCGAGGTGGTGCACGCGGTCTTCTACAACTTCGCGGACGGTGAGGTGGCGCGCCACATCCCGTGGGTCTGGGGGAAGATCAGCCCGGAGGAGGCGATCGCCGTGCGCGAGCGGAGCAGCGCCGCCGCGCTGCGGCAGATGATCGGGAAGCTCGCCGACTCCCCGGATCTGGTGCGGGTCGCCGACCTCGCCACCCGAGCAGCGGTCAGCGCGCCGACCGAGGGCCGAGCCCTGTACGCCGGGCTGCGGGCACTCGACGTGCCCGAAGAGCCCGTGGCCAGGCTCTGGCACGCGGCGACGCTGCTGCGTGAGCATCGCGGGGACGGCCACAACGTCGCCCTCGTCGCCAACGGCATCGGCGGCACCGATGCCCACGTCCTCCTCGCTCTCTCCCTCGGGATGCGGGCGGAGGAGTTCGGCCGGACCCACCACCTGCCCGAGGCACAGCTGGCCACCGTCGTCGACGGGCTGCGCGGCCGCGGCCTCGTGGACGCCGCCGGCGGGTTCACCGACGCCGGCCGGGCGACCAAGGCGCGGATCGAGGCCCTCACCGACGAGTTGGCGGCGCCGCCGTACGACGCGCTCAACGCGGACGAGTTCGACGAGCTGCTCGCGGGGCTCGAGCCGATCGCCACCGCCCGGCACAGCTCCGGCGACGATCACGTGGGCTGATCAGGCGACGACCGGATCAGAGCCGCCCTGCGGTTGTTCCTGGTGAGCTCACTCGAGCCGGACTAGCCTTCCGCATCCTGCCCGCGGTCCAGGACCGGTCCCGATGGGGCCTGGAGCAGTTGGACAAGAAGCGCTAGACGGTCGGCCGGATGTTCTGGTTGAGGTGGAAGACGTTGGCCGGGTCATAGGTGTTCTTCAGCGCGGTCAGCCGGGCCAGCTTGGCCGGCGGGAAGGCGCGGCTGAGGCTTTCGCCATTGAGGGTGTTGACGTAGGCGCCGCCGGCGTACGGGTCGAGGGTGGCGGCGTACGCGCGGATCGTGGCGATCCGTTCGGCGTCGTCGGCGGGGTCCTCCCAGCGGGTGGCGGTGACGAACTCGAACTGGGTGTCGCGGTGGCTGAAGGCGGCGTCGTCGTCCGCGACCTCGGCGATCGCGCCCCCGTACGCCTGCAGGCTGGCGCCGATGCCGGGGTTGCGGAGCAGGGCGCGGATCGCCTCGTCGGGCAGAGACTTGAAGTAGTGGCCTTTCCAGTAGCGGCGGAACCGATGTCCTTGCACGCTGTCCTCGCGGCTCTGCAGGGTCAGGTAGGACAGCTCCTCGACGCTCTCGGCAACTATCGTGCCGAACTCGCGGAAGGCCGCGACCAGCTCGGCGCCCTCGTCCGGGTCGCCGACCCAGACGAAGCCGATGGTCAGTTCCTGGCCGCTGATGCTCGCGGTGAAGGTGGCCTGGCGGGGCGCGGTGGCGTTCAGGTCGCGCCAGCCTCGCAGTACGGCGAAGGCCTCTTCCCAGGCGTAGGTGAACTCGGCGACGAGGGTGCGGGTGCCGACCTGGTGCAAGCGGAACTCGAACGAGGTGACGATGCCGAAGTTGCCGCCGCCACCGCGCAGTCCCCAGAACAGCTCGGGGTTCTCGGTCGCACTCGCTGTCACGATGTCGCCGTCGGCGGTCACGAGTTCGTACGAGGCCACGTTGTCGCAGGCGAGCCCGAACTGCCGGGCGAGCCAGCCCATCCCGCCGCCCAGGGTGAGGCCGCCGACGCCGGTGTGCGACACATTGCCGGCCGTGGTGGCCAGGCCGTACTCCTGCGCGGCGCGATCCAGTTCGCCGAGCAGGGCGCCGCCCTGGATCCAGGCGAGCCGCCGCTCGGGGTCGACGCGGACCTCGTTCATCGGCGTCAGGTCGATCATCAGCCCGCCCTCGGGTACGGCGAGTCCGGCGATGTTGTGGCCGCCGCAGCGGACTCCGATCTCCAGGTCCCTGGCCTGGGCGAAGCGGACCGCCGCCGCGACGTCGGCGGTGCCGTGACAACGGGCGATCACGGCCGGGTGCCGGTCGATCATCGCGTTCCAGACCGTTCGCGCCTCGTCGTACCCGGCCTCTCCCGGGTGCAGCAGTTCAAGGGTGAGAGCGGTGGTGGTCATCGTCGTACTCCTGTCGCAAGTGGGGGTGCTCACCACCCTGACAGCGAAGCGGTACTTCGATAAGGTCCAGTTCTATGAGTCGATCTAGGACCAATTCGGGCATCGGTGAGCTGCTCGTCGAGCTCCGGCGCGACTCGTCCGTGCCGCTGCACCAGCAGTTGGAGAGCGGCATCCGGGACCGGATCCGTCAGGGGCTGCTCCGGGCCGGCGCGGTGATGCCGGCGACTCGCGCCCTCGCGACGGATCTCGGATTGTCCAGGGGAGTGGTCGTCGAGGCCTACCAGCAGTTGGTGGCCGAGGGGTATCTGGTCAGCCGGACCGGCGGTTACACGCAGGTGGCGCCGGCGGCGACCGGGATCCAGGTGGAGCAGAAGAGCACCGCGACAACCGGCGGGGCGCCCCGGATCGATTTCAAGTACAGCAAGCCGGACGTCTCCCAGTTCCCTCGCGCCGCTTGGTTGCGGTCGATCCGCAAGGTGCTCAACGAGACGCCGAACAGGACCCTGGCCTACCTGGACGGGCGCGGCACCGCCGAACTCCGCGAGGCCCTGGCCGACTACCTGAACCGAGTCCGCGGCACGTCGGCGCGGCCGGAGAACATGCTGATCTGCAACGGCTTCGCCCAAGGTTCGCGGCTGCTCCTGCACGTGCTGGCGGCTGCCGGGTATCGCCGGCTGGCGGTCGAGAGCCCGTCCGACAACGAGCTTCGCGACGTCGCGAGGAAGGCGGGGCTGGAGACGGTCGGCGTACCGGTGCTGGAGACCGGGCTGGATGTGGAGGCGCTCGAGCGGTCGGGAGCCGACGCCGTCGTGGTGACCGCGGCCCACCAGTTCCCGACCGGCGCGGTGGCTTCGGCGCAGACGCGAGCCGGGTTGGTCGCGTGGGCCACGAAGCATGATGCCTTGGTCATCGAGGACGACTACGACGCGGAATACCGGTACGACCGTGAGCCGATCGGCGCCATCCAGGGCCTGGCCCCGGAGTCCGTGGTCTACGCCGGTACGGCGAGCAAGACGCTGGCGCCCGGGCTCCGGCTCGGCTGGCTGATCCTGCCGAGCCGTCTGGTCGAGCCGATGTCGACGGCCAAAGTGATCGACGATCGCGGCTCGCCGGTGTTCGACCAGCTGACCTTCGCGGACTTCGTCGCGCGGGGTGAGTTCGATCGGCACCTGCGCCGGATGCGGCCGCGGTACCGGCAGTTGCGGGACACGCTCGTCGGCCGGCTCGCCGAGCGGGTGCCGGACCTCGTACCGATCGGAGTCTCCGCCGGCCTCCATGTGATGACGTGGCTGCCGCCCGATCTCACCGAGGCCGCCGTGACGAGTGCAGCGCTGGAACGCGGCCTCGGGGTCTACGGCCTGGCGCCCTACTGGGTGGAGAGGACGGGACCGGAAGGTCTGGTCTTCGGGTACGGCAGCCTGACCGAACCGGCCGTCATCGAGGGCATCGACCTGCTCGCCGATGCCATCGGCTCCCTCCGCCGCCAGTAGCCGGCTACGCGAAATCGGTCGACGTGGTCAGGTGAGCCCGCTCGGCGGCACGGGATCGGGAGGCGCGGTCGGCGTCCAGACTCCCTCTCCGGCCGGCCTCGCGGCTTCATGGTGCAGGCCCTCTATCAGGAGGAACGCCAGACGTACGTCCTCCGCCAGGCCGCTCAGAAGCTGCACAGGCGCCTCCCCATCACCGGAGTGGTGGAGCCGGTGCTGGTCGTGGAGATGGCGGTGACGGTGGCCGGCGCCGCGCCCGAAAGTGGTGAGCGGGTTGGCGCGCAGCCTCGCGCGGCCCCACCCACGCTCCCCGAGGTTGGTATGACCGAGGGTTTGGAAGAGCACTGGCGGGCGTTCCTGGACAACGGTCACCCCACGACCGTCTGGAACCGCACGAGCGGCAAGGTGGAAGAACTGGCCGTGCGGGGTGGAGCATGTCGGCGAGGGTACGGACCCGTACTTTCGGCTGACCATCGGCGTCCACGACCTGCCGTGGTCTCGAGGTCTTACCCCCGCAGCGGGCATGGAAGCATCCCGGGTCCTCATGCATAGACACTGTCTATGTGGCAATGGTAGACAGTGTCTATGCATGAGGTTGACGCTGGACTGCGTGCCCGCCTGATACAGGTCGGGGTGGAATTGGTGACCCGCGAGGGGACGCAGGCGCTGTCACTGCGTGAGATCGCCCGGCGAGCCGGAGTCTCACACGGCGCACCGCGCCGCTACTTCCCCACCCACCTGGAACTGCTCTCCGCAATTGCCCGCGAGGGCTTCACGGCCCTGGGCGCCGAGGTCGCCCGGACGCTGGGCGACGGCCGGGCGGATCCGCGCGCGCAGTTGACGGCGCTGGGCCGGGCATATCTCGGCTTCGCACTGGCCAACCGCGGCATGTACGAGTTGATGTTCCGCCACGACCTGCTCGAGAGCAACCATCTGGGCCTGCGGGAAGCCAGCCTGCCGCTGTTCCACGTCGTAATGGATCTGCTGACCCGGGCAGGCCTCCGGCCGGGCGTGGACCCGCGGGTCGCCGCAGGCGTGCTGTGGGCGAACGCGCACGGCATCGCTCAACTGTGGGCCTGGGGCAGTCTGCAAGTGACCACCGGATCGGCAGAGATCGAACCGCTGCTGCGGGCCGCCGTGGAGGCGCACCTAGGGCCGGAACCGCGGTGACGCCGGGACGCCGCCGCCACCTCACGCTGGCCGCCAGCGTCACGGGGGCGGTCATCGTGGCCCTCGACGGAACCGTGCTCACCATCGCCCAGCCCGCCCTGCAAGAGGACCTGCACGCCTCTTTCGCGCAGGTCCAGTGGACCAGCACCGGCTACCTCATCGCCGTGGCCGCCCTGCTCGTCCTCGCAGGCAGACTCGGCGACCGCTACGGTCACCGCGAGGTCTTCGCCGCCGGGACCCTGGGCTTCGCCGCCACCTCGGCGGCGATCGCGCTGGCGCCTGACATTGTCTGGGTCATCGGCCTGCGGGTCGCCCAAGGACTTTTCGGCGCGCTGCTGCAACCGGCCACCCTTGGGATGCTCCGTGCCGCGTTCCCGGCCGACCGGCTCCCGATGGCCATCGCGGTGCGCAGCAGCGCCATCGGCCTGGCGGCCGCCGCCGGTCCACTCGTCGGCGGCGCGCTGACCGCTCACTTCGGCTGGCGCTCGGTATTCCTGCTGAACGTCGCCCCCGCGTTCGCGATCGGCGTGGCCGCGTTGGCCGTCCGCCTGCCGGCACCGCTCGACACCGGCACCGGCGCCCAGGCCGGCACCGGTGCGGGTGGTCGCACCGCCCCGCTCGGCCTGACCGGCGCCTGCCTGCTGGCCGCGGCTCTGGTGTGCTTCGTCCACACTCTGGTGGAGGTACCGCGTACGGGATGGACCGTGGGCACCGCGCTCGGACTGGCCGTGGCCGTCGTGGCGGGCGGCGCGTTCGTCCAGCACCAGCGGGTCGCCACCCATCCGCTGATACCCCGGCATGTGCTGGCGTCGGGGGCGCTGACCGCAGCGCTGGCCGTCCTGCTGGCGGCCTCCGCGGCGATGTTCGGGGCGCTGTTCGTCGGCAGCTACTTCCTGCAGGAGGTCCTGGCGCTGGACCCGCTGCAGAGCGGGCTGCGCGTGCTGCCGCTGGCGGTGATGATGGTGGTCGGCGCGCCGGTCGCCGCCGTGCTCCTGCGGCGGCAGGGTCCCCGCCGGACGGCGCTGGCGGCAATGGCCCTGGTCAGCTCGGGAATGCTGCTGCTGGCCGACGTGGACCGGTCGGCGGCCTCACCGGCGATGATGGGGGCGTTCCTCATGCTGGGCGCCGGCTTCGGCACGGTGATGGTCACGGCGACGGCCGTCGTCGTGCAACAGGCGTCCGCCGACGACTCGGGGGTGGCCGGCGGGCTGAAGCAGACCATCATGAACATCGGCCCGGCGCTGGGCATCGCCCTGGCCACCACGTCGATCACGCTCATCGCGCCAGGCCTGGCCACCGGACAGGGCGGTGACGGTGGATGGCGGTGGACGGCCGCGGCCTTCAGTGGCGCGATGGGGCCCACGCTGCTGCTTCTCGCGGGCGTCGCCGCGCTCGGCGTCCCGGCGGCGGTCAAGCTGCCCTCGCGCGCCGTCGCCGACCCGGCCTCGCAGCCCGCCGACAGCGCCAGCGGGTAGCGGGCTTCCCGCGTCACCTGTAGGGAAATGACGGAGGCCGGTCGGGGCTGTTGCCGGCCTGCCAGCCGTACAGGTCTTTGGGGTCCAGCCGGCCGTGGTTGACCCGGTCGGCCGCCCGCCCGCGTACACCGACGATGCGGCCGTCCTTGACCGCCATGTCCATCGCGTCCCCGTTGGAGTGCAGGATCGAGGCCGACTGCGCTTACGACTCGACCTCGGCCTCGGTCAGACCGTCTTCGAGGTAACCGTCCACGCGGGCCGGCCAGTCTTCCGTGGGCCCGTATGGCATGCGAGGTCCCCAGGGAATGGAGATACGGTCGGTCATTTCGCTGACTCCTTCGCGGTAGGAGATTCCGGCCGCCGCCCGAGCATGCCCGTCCGTCGCCGTGATGGGCCGACCTTTGACATCACCGGGTGCGCGAGCCCGGCCTGGGATGATCACGACTACGCGCTCAAGGCCGGCGCGACGGCGCAGGCCGCGGCTTCCAGCGTGGAGCTGGTACGCCTGGCTGTGCAAGACGACAGGGCACCGACCTGACCACGGCCGCCGAGGGCCAGGTGCAGGAGCTGCTCACCGAGGGCAGGCGGGTCGGCGTGGTGGGGCTCTGCCTGGTCGCGTGGCTGGTGATGCGGCGGGTCAGGTTCACCACCATGGAACGCGTCTTCGGCCTGGCCGGGCTGGCGCCCTGCCGTTGACCTACCTGCCGGTTCTGATGATCGCGAACGACCCTGGCTACAAGGCGGGCAGTCGGGTGTGGCCGGAAGCGTTGCCAATGTGCACATGCCGTGGTCGTGGCCGGTGAGCAGGACCAGGTGCCCGCCGCGGCCGGGAGCTGGCAGGGTGGGGTGGCGGATCTCCTTACGGCCAGGCGCGGGAGCACCTGAGCGGTCAGGGCGTGGGTCCGCTACGCGCTCCCGTGCAGGCCAGGCACCCCACAAGTTCCCCCGCTGCCCTCGGCGCGGCCGACCAGCGACCGGAACGTGGTCCAGGCGGTTTGCCGCCGGACAAGACCACACCGATTGTGCCGGAAGAGATCTGTGTGGACATCCACACCGTTGCAGGACGCCTCGGCCACGCAGGCGGCTTTGTCCAGGCCCGCAAGCTGCGGCCGGTCAGGTTCTGCGCGAGATGACCATGATGTATTCGCAGGGAGCGTTCGTTCGGTTGGCGAAGCCGTGGTCCGCGTCGGCCTGGAAGAACAGGGAGTCGCCTCTGTTCAGGGTCTCGCTGATCCCGCCGATCGCGACGGTGAGGGTGCCTTCGAGCACCACGAGTTGTTTCTCCGTACCCGGCGGATACGCGGGCAGCAGGCCGGTAGAGACCTGCGCGGGGAGGTAGTGGACGACCATCTCGGCTCCTCCCGCGCCCGGGGCCGCTGACACCATGTGCCGCTCGAAGCCGGTTTCCGGGTCACGGAAAACGGGGCGATCGTTCTTGCGCATGACAATGGCCACACCAGACGCGGCAGCAGCCGGCGCGCCGATCAGGTCCGAGAGCGACGCGTCGAGCGCGTGGGCGATCCTCGACGCGACGCCGATCGTCGGGCTCTTCTCCCCGCGTTCGACCTTGGACAGCATCGCCCGGCTGACCGACGACTGTGTGGACAGCTGCTCCAGCGTCAGGCCCGCCTCCTCGCGGCGTCGCCGCACGTTACCGCCGAACGCGCCGGCCAGGTCGTCACCGTGCTGTGGTTCGTCTTGCTCGACCACCGTGCTCCTCGATCGATGGGTGCCTTGCTGCCCACAGTGTAGGGTTTCTCCTAAAGAAGATAGAGTCTTCTATCGGAGATGAGCGATGTGCGCTCAACACGACGGAGGTTCCATGCGTTTGATCTCGAGTGGCCGGCACCATGCCACGTTCGAATTCGGCGATCTGCAGGTGATCTCGTTACGGGACGGCTACATCGACATGCCGCCGACACGGCTCCGCGACGAGGATGGGCGCACGCTCGACGAGCTGCCGGCCGCCGTCCCGCTGGCCGGCGACAACTTGCGGCTGTCGGTCAACGCCTTCTTCGTCACCGACGGCACGCGGTCGGTTCTCATCGACACCGGCGCGTCCAACGCCTGGCACGACCCCACCATGGGATTGATCTACGACGCGCTCGACGAAGCGGGAATCGACCGCGCGCATGTCACCGATGTGGCCATCACCCACAAGCACGAAGACCACGTGAGCGGCCTGATCGCGCCGGACGGCTCAGAGGCGTTCACCGAACTCGAGCGCGTGTGGATCGGCGCGGGTGACACCTCGGTGTTCACGGGGCGGCTCGAGCCGATCCGCGACCGGGTCGTACCCGTGTCGGAGAAGGTCGCGATCAACGACTGGACCACCGCGATCCCGACACCGGGCCACACACCCGGTCACACCGTCTACGACGTCAGGAGCGGCACCGGCCACCTTCTCGTCTGGGGCGACACCGTTCACGTTCCCACGCTCCAATTCGATCAGCCGAACGTGTCCTGGGAGCTCGACGGCAACCAGTCCCAGGCCCGCGCCGCGCGAGCGGCCCTCCTCGACCAACTGACCCAGCCACACCACTTCGTAGCCGGCGCCCACCTCGACTCACCCGGCATCGCCCGCGTAACCCACTCCGGCGACGGTTATGCGCTGGAATACCTCGCACCACCGATCGGCTGATCGAGCCGGCCGGCTCCGGGCCGCGCTCACGATGGCGGCCAAGGAGGGCAAGCTCGTCTGGCCCGGCTGGTCGCCCACGAACTCGACCACCTGCTATCCGGGGCTGCCGTGATGGAGGGTCCTGTCTTTGCTGGTTAGACGTCGGCGGCCGCGGTCAGCTCGAGGGGTGTCTCAGCTTCTTCGAAGTCCGCGGGCGCTGGCCCTCCGGGTGGCCGGTGCTGGTGTGCTCCTTCCGTCGTATGCCAGCGACTGTTGACTAACCGCGCTCGATGTCAACATCTGTTGGCCAGCACCCGTTGACATGGGAAGCCTTTAAAAGAGCTATTCCGCTACTGGACAAATCCCGCTCGCTATGGCCATGCGCCGATGAGCATGGAGACATCTATCTCATTGTGCGGAGCGCCATTTCATGGCCTCCCCATCGCTAACCCCTCTGACCTGGGACGCGACATCTCGGAAGCAGTTTTTTCGGGTTTTCGAGCACCTGTGGCAGGCCATTAGGGTGCACATTCATGGAATCGACTTTTCGATCGGCCGAAGAAGACGCGGCCGCCATGCGTGCCGATGAAGTGACCTCGGCGGAACTGCGGCCCGTAGCTGCCAGGGGTGCAGGTCGGTGCGCCAGAACCGCTGGTCGCCCAGGTCGGCGAAGCGGACGCGAACCAGTGACCGAGCATGGAGAAGATCCCGCACACCATTGACCGCGTTCAAAAGCGTGAGACCAGTCATTAACTGCTTTAGAAGGGATTTGCGTGAAAGCGTTGCTCACCCTGACCTGCGCAGGTCAGTTCATGGTGCTGCTCGACAACACGATCGTCGGCGCCGCCTTGCCCGACATGCAGCAGCGGCTCCACACCGGGCTGACCGGCCTGCAGTGGATCGTAGACGCCTACGTGCTGCTGGTGGCCATGCTGCTGCTGTCGGGCGGCGTCTTCGCCGACCGGTTCGGCCGCAGGCGGGTGTTCCTGGCTGGGGTGGTGGTGTTCACGGCCGCGTCGGTGGTGTGTTCGCTCGCGCCTTCGATCGGCTGGCTGATCGCCGGGCGGGTGCTGCAGGGCGTTGGGGCCGCGGCGCTGAGCCCCGCCTCGCTGGCGTTGCTCGCCGCCGCGTATCCCGCGCCGGGGGAGCGCGTCAGAGCGATCGGGTTGTGGGCCGGGTTCAGCGGCATCGGCCTGGCCGCCGGGCCGCTGGCGGGCGGGATCCTGGTGGAGGCCTTCGGCTGGCCCGCCATCTTCCTGGTCAACGTGCCCATCGGGGCGGTCCTGCTGCTGGCCGGGCTGCGCGTGCTGGGGGAGTCCCGCAACCCGAGCGCGCCGCCGATCGACGTCCCCGGGACGGTCCTGTCCGTCGCGGGCGTGGGCGCTGTGACCTACGGCCTGATCGAGGGTGGTTCGCGTGGCTGGACCTCGCCGGTGATCCTGGGGAGCTTCGCCGCCGGGCTGGTGCTCCTGGCCGCGTTCGTCGTGGTCGAGGGTCGTGTGTCGACGCCGATGCTGCCGCTGCGGCTGTTTCGGCAGCGGCTGTTCACGGTGTCCAACACGGCGATGGTCGTGGTGGGGTTCGCGCTGATGGGGTCGTCGTTCTTCTTCTCCCAGTTCTTCGTCTACGTCCAGGGCACTTCGATCCTGGTCGCCGGGCT
>NZ_JAIWNB010000006.1 GCF_020215705.1 Nonomuraea aurantiaca
GAGCCATCGTGAGCGTGTCCTTCCGGGAAGAATGAGCGCTTCCCTTCGACCGTCACACGATGGCTCACCTTCTGCCAGACCTCGGTGACTGATCGTCACGAACTACACCACTCGATGGGACGCCATCCAGTGGAGCGCTCGCGTAGCTTTCGGCCAGGCAGAGCGGCAGGCGACCGTCGCAGGCCCAAGGCACTCAGACGTTGCTCACGCCAGAGCACCGCGAATGCCGTCTATGACGGCCACGGCCTCAGAAGAGGAGCCGCTCTTCTCCCAGAGCTCCAGCCACTCCGAGTCCTCGCCCTTCACCCGGTCCAACGCCCGCACGGCCAGCGCCACGAGTTCGTCATCGACCTCCACCCTGCCGCCTTCCAGCAGGAAGTCCGGCGCATAAGGCGAGGTGATCGGCACGCCGCTGCGTTGAGAGGCGACGATGGCCGCTGCCGCGATCGCCTCTACCGCCTCATCGCTGTCCAGATATTTCGTACGACCCGCAGCGGCTTTGAGCGCCTTGCGGATCAGAGTCGGACGCCGCTTAGGGGCTGCGTTGTGCAGATCGCCGCACCAGTCGGCGGCCGAGTCGTTGTCGAACGGTCCCACATCCCATGTGCCCATGGCCGATTCATATCGGACCTCCGACATTTAACCGTCATCCGTCGGCGCAGCTTTGCCCTATAGGGAGCTCGCCGGACGACTCTGACGCCCGATCGGCCCGTGACCCTGATCAAGGGCTGCCCCTCAGCCGCGTCCGCACCCACGGACTGGGGCTGGGACTGACCATCGTCCGCGCGATCACCCTCGCCCACCAGGGACGCATCGCGGTCACCCCCGCACCGGCGGCGGCCTCGACATAACCATCGACCTCCCGCACAACCCGGCAACGACGGCAGATCAGCAGGCGCGATGACGGCATGCGGGTGCCGCCCAGCTTGGCGATGATCGTGGACGAAACCGCGGGTGGTCAACGCGATGGCAGGCGGCGCATCATGACGCCGACGAGCTGGTCGCCTCGCACGTAGCCGAAGTCCCGGGAATCCCAGCTGGTGTCCGGGTTGTCGCCCAGCACGACCAGGGCGCGAGGGGGCACGACGGTCTCGGGTACGTCGCGGAGCGCCGGGAAGGCCGGTCTCGGCACCGGTTCGCCGGCCACCGCGACCGCCCGCTTGACGAGCAGATGCCAGCCAGGATCCGATCTCTCCGGCACCTTGTCCTCGTCGCCGGGTTCGAGGCCCGGCGGCAGACCGTCCAGCGGTGGCGGATTCGGGATCCTGACGACCACGATCTGGCCGGCGCGGACTCGCCTCGTCTTGCGGACGAGCAGTCTGTCCCCGGAGCGCAGGGTGGGTTCCATGCTGGGGCCGTGGACAGTGGCGACCAGGTACCGCCGGCGGATCCACCACAGCGACATTCCCAATGTCAGCAAGCCGGATACCGGCAGGAGCAGATTGCCGGCCTTCATCGCACCTCCTGGTATCCCGAGGCCTGGAGCCGGAACAGACGGGCGTAGTGTCCGTCCGCGGCGAGCAGCGCCTCATGCGGTCCCTGTTCGGCGATCAGCCCGTCGTGGAGCACGGCGATGAGGTCGGCGTCCCGTACAGCGCTGAGCCGGTGGGAGATCAGCAGGCTCGTACGACCGGCCCGATACTTCCGGATGCTGGTGTGGACCTCGTGCTCGGCCTCCGGGTCCAGGCCGGAGCTGGGCTCGTCGAGGATCATCAGGTCTCTGCCGTCGCGGACGAGGGCTCTGGCCAGGGCGACGCGTTGCCACTGTCCGCCGGACAGCACCACTCCCGTCTCCGGATCGCCCTTGTCGGCCTCGGAGAAGAAGATGCGGGTGAGCAGCGTGTCGTAGCCTCGCGGCAGCCCCGAGAGCGTCTCGTGCACTCCCGCGCGGACGCCCGCCTCCTTGATCCGGGCCGGGTCGTCCAGGGCGGGCAGGTCGCCGAGTCCGATGTTCTCGGCGGCGGACATGTCGTAGTTCATGTGGTCCTGGAACACCGCGCTGATCCGCTCGCGAAGATCAGCGGGCGGGATGTCCCGCAAATCCACACCGTCCCACAGGATCCGGCCGCGCGTCGGATCGTACATCCTGCACAGCAACCTGATGAGGGTGCTCTTACCGGCGCCGTTCAATCCCACGAGGGCGACCGAACGGCCGTGCGGAATCGTCAGATCGACCCCGCGCAGCACCCATGGATGGTCGTCGCTGTAGCGAAACCAGACGTCCCGCAGTTCGATGCCCCGGCGCAGCACGGGGGCCGTACCCTCGTCCACGC
Organism: Nonomuraea aurantiaca; assembly: GCF_020215705.1. GTDB lineage: Bacteria > Actinomycetota > Actinomycetes > Streptosporangiales > Streptosporangiaceae > Nonomuraea > Nonomuraea aurantiaca. The sequence continues at coordinate 2,274 of NZ_JAIWNB010000006.1, forward strand.
TCGCCAGGTCCGGCTCGGTCCTGATCACCGCGACGTAGTGCGAGAAGGTGAGGAGCCCCTCGTGGACGGACGCCATCGAGGAGACGAGCATGTTGAGCGCGGCCTGCACCCCGCCGACGGCCGCCACGAACATGGCGACGTCTCCGACGCTGAGGGAGCCCTGGCGGGCGGCCGTGATCGCCCACCACAGACCGGCACCCGCGACCGCCGCGCTCAGCGTGGTCAGGCCGCCCTGAGTGACCAGTTCCCGGCGGTCCATCCGGTTTTCGGCGGTGTCGGCCCTGCGCCGCTCGGCCATCATCCGGGCACGAAGGAACGCGCCGATGCCGAACAACCGGATCTCCGTGGCGGCCTGGACGCCGGTGAGCAGCCGGCTGTAGAAGAACTCGCGGCGGTGGATCTGCTCGATGTCCCACTGCATGGTGGCCCGCCTCCGCGACAGCAGCACTTCGGCGACGAGCGCTGGGACGGCGGCCAGCAGTACCAGGGCGGTCATGGCGGGGCTGAGGATCAGGAGGGAGCCCACGAAACCGATGAGGGACAGGACTCCGTTCAGGCTCCCGCAGACTCCGGTGACGAGGTCGCCGGTGCCCCCGGCGCCCTCCTGCGCGAGGCGCAGCCGGTCGAGGAACACCGGATCCTCGAAACGCCGCAGGCCGACCTGCCGCTCGGCCGCCGCGAACAGCCGGTCGATCGCGTCGGCTCGCGCGAGGCGCCCGGTCTGGGCGCGCAGATAGCGGCCGATTCCCGGGAGCGCGGCGGCGGCCAGACCGGCCGCGGCCAGCCCCAGCGCGAGACCCGCGACCGCCTCGTTGGGAGTCGTCAGCCGGTCGATGACCGATTTGGTCAGCCATACGGTGGCGATCGGGGCCGCTGCCTCCGCGAGCGTCAGAAAGACGTAGCCGGTGACCCCTCCTGGTGCCGACCGCCAGGTCAGCGACAGGGCCTCGCCGGCGGCCGAGGCCAGGTCCCGAATCCCGGCCCGTCGGCTCGTACCGGGGTCGCTCATGCCGTCGATGCGACGGAAAGGTCCTCCATGCGTCCGCCGGTGGCGACGACGCGGTGATCGGAGCCGAGCAGGTAGAGCGCCGGGGTCCACGTGTTCTGGAACGCGCCTGCCACCGGGCCGTCGTAATCCTCGACGATCACACGGGCCACGGGCGTGAGCGCTTCGACCGCCTCCGCGTCGTCCCCGGCGACCACCGCCAGCACGTTCTCCCGTCCGAGGGTGCGAGCATGCTCGGTGAAGCGGGGAAGCAGCTTGTGGCAGGGTTCGCATCCGGCGGAGAAGAACCCGACCAGGCCGGCGACCGTATCGTGCGACACCGCCTGGCCGTCGACGGTCACGGCGGCGAACTCGCCGACGGGCGAGCCGGGCCGCAACGCGATGGGAGGCCCGGCGTGCTGGACGTCTGCCCCGCCCGTCTGCCTCATCCGGCGGATCAGGGTGAGGGTGAGGAGCAGATTCAACACACAAAGCAGACCGATGAGCACGACGGCGGCGGTCAGGTAAGGCATCAGGCGTTCCTCGCGAAGAGATCGACGATGTCGTCGAAGGAGGTGATCAGTATCGGCCCGATGAGCCCCCGGCACCTGCCGGGGCCGCTCCGCCGAGTGCGGGCAGGCCGCCAGGCAGCAGTACGCCGAGCGCGGCTGCGATGATCAGCAGGCTGTTTCGGACCAAGTGACGGGCGCCAAGGCAGCGGATATACCGAAGCACGCGAAGAAGAGCCCGATCAGGCAGGCGCATCCCGTCCGTACATATTCCATCCACGCATCTCCACCGCCGTGCGGGCGGCGGCTGGCCGCCACCCGCGGGACGCCTACTACAGCCGCATCAGCATTTGCCGACCTTGACCGTCTGGCAACCCTGGTCCAGGCAGCACTGACGGAGGTACTTGATTCCACCCGAGCAGTAGTAGTAGTTGCTGCAGCCGGCCTCCACGGTCACCTTGTGGGCGACGCGAGTCAGCAGACGGTCGACGAGACCGAGCATGATGTCTCCTCTCTGGCCTTGCGGGGCAAGATGATGATGATCACGATGATCCGGTCTTCCGAATTACGGCGCAACGGTCGAGATCAAATTAGCAAATAATGATCTAGAGGCACAGGTTTTCGTAATTTCGGACAAGAGATATCGTCCCCCATATGGGACCGGAACGCCTGCCGCCTCGTAGGCGGCGGCGTCGAGGCGCCAGGGCTCGAAGCCGTACCGCTCGTGGACGGCGGCCGCGATGGCGACGCCGCCCCTGTCGAAGTCGCCGTGGTACGCGAACCGCCCGCCGCCCTCCGACAGCTGACGAACGTCCGCAGTACGTCCCGGTAGAGGGCGGCGTTCGGCGCACTGAGGTGCGCGAAAGGCTGAGGCTCTTGGGGCGGGGAGGACATGAGGTCAAATGTCCCTCATGTCCCCCGTGTCTCGCCGGCCCCGCGAGGTGCTCAGCTGAGTGAGCAGCTCACTTGGGGTAGCGCGTTGGTGGTGTTGTTCCAGGTCGCGGTGAAGCCGAAGGTCGTGGACGCGCCGATCGGAAGGTTGCCGTTGTAGCCGGCGTTGCGTGCGGTGACGGTGGCTCCGTTCTGGGTGAGTGTGGTGTTCCAGGATTGGCCGATCTGCTGGCCGTTGGGGAAGGTGAAGGTGGTCGTCCACGCGGAGGAGGCGGCTGCGGAGTCGTTCTTCACCGTGATCTCGCCCTGGAAGGCGCCGCCCCACTGGGAGATCACCTTGTAGGTGGCGGTGCACCGGGCCGGCGGAGGAGTCACCGACGGGGAGGGTGAGGTCGGCGGGATCACGCCGTTGAGTACCTGCGCGAGCGTCGGGTACCAACGGTCGGCCATCTTCTGGAAGCCGGTGTCGTTGGGGTGGACTCCATCGCCGGTGTCGGTGGCCGTGTTGAAGCCGGTCCATAGGTCGGCGACGACGATGGGCGACTGTGCGGTCGTGAGGCCGGCGGCCCAGCCCGGGATCGCGTTGTCGAGCGCCACCACACTGGCCGCGCAGGTGGGGCAGCCGGACGGATTCATGGGGATGATCCGCGCCACGATGATCTTCATGTTCGGGTTGTTCGCCCGCATCTGGCCGATCAGCTTGGTATACGCGGCGAGGACGGTGGCGGTGGGGATGAAGCCACCCCACATGTCGTTGGTGCCCAGGTGCATGAGGACGATGTCGGGTTTGGCCGCGTCCAGCCACGGTGGCAGTTGGTTCTGGTCGGCGATGCCGGTGGCGGCGTAACCGCCGTGGCCCTCGTTGTCGCCGTCGTACGCGAACCCGTAGTTGCAGCCGCCGTCGGGGACGCTGCCGACGAAGTCGATATTCGTATATCCGGCTGTCTGCAAGTGGTTCCAGAGCAGGGCGCGCCAGCAGCCGGGTCCGGCGGTGATGGAGTCGCCGAGGGGCATGATGCGGACGGGGGCCGTCGCCGACAGCGCGGGCAGGGCGACGCCGAACGCGACCGCCACGAGGAGCGTGACGAGGACGGCGTACAGGTGGGATCTGCGGCGCATGAGCGGCTCCAGCTAGAGACCCGGGCCCGCCCGATGACGGACCCGGCCGAGTGCTGCTACGACAGGGGGTTCTGGGTGAGCAGGTGTGCCTTGAAGCCCTCGCCGTAGGTGCTGGTGGGGGTCCCGTTGTAGTCGGTGATGAGCACGTTGCCCTGGCTGCAGCCCCACGGGTTCCAGGTCCAGGCCGTGTACCCGACGCCGTGCGCGTCGGCCCAGCTCATCACCTGGTCGATGTAGTCGTGCGCGCAGGAGTTCTGGCCGATCTCACCGGCCTGCACCGGCACCTGGGCCGCCACCGCGCCGACCTGGCTGTCCCAGCAGGCGGTGTTGGAGCAGGTGTTGAAGTTGTAGGTGTGCCAGGCGGCCATCAGGTTGCCGGTCGGATCGGTCGGCTTGTAGGTCAGCCATTGGCTCAGGTCGTTGGACCAGGCCAGGCCGCCGAGCATGATCACATTGGTGGCACCCGTGGCGCGCACCGTGTTGACCAGCGACTGCATGCCGGCCACCTGGTAGCCGATGCCGGTGCAGGTGCCGCCGTCGCGCCAGCACTTCCAGCCGGCGGTCGCGTCCCAGTTCGCGGCCGCGTCCGGATACGGCTCGTTGAACAGGTCGAAGACGACCGCGTTGGTGCCCTTGAAGGCGTTGGCGACCCCGGTCCAGAACGTCGGGGCGTACTGGGCGTCGGGCATCGGCTTCTGGCAGGTCGCCGTGGTGTCGGAGCAGCCGGCGCCCTGACCGGTGTACTGGCCGTAGTTCCAGTGCATCTCCACGATCGGCGTGATGCCGTTGGCGACCAGCAGGTTCACGTAGTCCTTGACGTTCTGCTGGTACGTGGGGCCGCTGGGCGTGCCGTTGGTGCCGTTCCAGCACTCCTCGTTCAGCGGGATCCGGACCGTGTGGATGTTCCACGCCTTCATCGCGTCGACCGAGGCCTGGTCCACCGGGCCGCTGTCCCACATGCCCTTGCCCTGCACGCAGGCGAACTCGCCGCTGGCCCGGTTGACGCCCAGCATCCGGTAGGTGGCGCCGGCCGCGGTGACCAGCCGGTTCCCCGAGACGTGCAGGGCGGGTGCCGCGCCCCCGGTGCCGCCGTCGTTGTCGGCCTCGGTGGCGTTCACCGTCACCGACGTCAAGCCGCTGGATGCCACGGTGATCGGGCGGGCGCCGTTCGTGGTGTCGCTGTCCTCCGAGGCGCTCAACGTCACTGTCTGCGGGGTGTTCCAGTTGGCGGTGGTGAAGGTCAGGGAGGCTCCGCCGGTCACGGTGATGTTGCTGTCACCGGCGCCCGCGGTGCTGGTGACCGTCACGCTGCCGGTCGGCTGGGAGCGCAGGCGGACCGTGTAGCCGCCGGTCCCGCCCTCGGGCACGCTCACGCTGGTGGCGGAGACCACCAGAGCCTGTTGTGTCCCTCCGGAGCCGGTTCCTGTGCAGGAGACGCTGGGGTTGGTGTTGGCGCCACCGGTGTAGGTGCCGTTGAAGCCGAGGCTCCAGGTCGCCCCGGCGGCCTTGGCCGCGTTGTAGGGGACCGGGTTGACGGTGATGGCCGCACCCGCCGGAGTGGGGGTCGCCGGAGTGGGCACGCCCTCCCACATCTGGGTGATCACCTGATTGTTGGGGAAGTCGAAGCTCAACGTCCAGCTGGTCAACGCGTCGCCGGTGTTGGTCACCGAGACGGCGGCGCCGAACGCGCTGCCGTTGTCCCAGCTCTTGGTATAGGTGGCCGAACACGACACGGCGGCATTGGCGGCGGTCTGGACGATGGCGAGGCCGAAGGCGGCCAGCAGTACGGCGACCGCGGCCATCAAGGCCCTGCGTAACACGTTCGGCATGAGAGCCCTCCGTGACGAAACCGATGGACACCGCTTCTCGAAGCGGCCAAGCTCCGACACTTGGGAGCGCTCCCGACGATCTGTCGCCCTGATTCGCCCCGCAAGAGCGTCCCCAGGCCTCAGAGCACGGCACCTACGCCGACCTTGGACAAGGCCGACGACGCTGCTGAAACTTTCAGCTGGGTTCGGCCAGGATCAGGGTGAAGTCCCCGGCCGGGTCCGTGTAGCGACGGCGCACCTTGAACCCCGCGCCCACGAGCTCCGCCCACAGCCCCTCCGGCCGGAACTTCGCGCTGATCTCGGTCCGGATCTCCTCCCCCTCCGCGAAGTCGGTGACCAGTCCCAGCCCGCCGATCCGCACCCGCATGTCGCGGCTCGCCCGCAGCCGCATCTCGATCCATTCCTGCCGCTCGTCGTACAGCGCCACGTGCTCGAACGCCTCCGGGTCGAAGTCCGCCTCCAGCTCCCGGTTGATCACCCGCAGCACGTTCCTGTTGAAGGCGGCCGTCACCCCGGCCGGATCGTCGTAGGCCGCCACCAGCCGTTCGGTGTCCTTCACCAGGTCCGCCCCGAGCAGGAACGTGTCGCCGGGCTGGAGCGTGGCCCGCAGGTCCTTCATGAACACCTCGCGGGCCGCTGGTTCGAGGTTGCCGATCGTGCCGCCGAGGAAGGCCACCATCCGCCGCCCGGTACGCGGCAGCAACGCCAGATGGCGCTCGAAGTCGGCGCACACCGCCTTCACCCGCAGCCCGGGGAAGCGCCCGGCCAGCCGTTGCGCCGCCGCCGTGAGGGTGACCGCGTCGACGTCCACCGGCGTGTAGACGCGCGCGGCGAGCGCCTCGAGCAGCAGGACGGTCTTCTCGCTGGTGCCCGAGCCCAGCTCGACCAGCGTGTCCGCGCCGCTGGCGGCAGCCAGGTCCGCGGCCCGCGCGCGCAGGATGGCCAGCTCGCGCCGGGTCGGATAGTACTCGGGCAACCGCGTGATGCGGGAGAACAACTCGCTGCCCGCGGCGTCGTAGAACCACTTGGGCGGCAGCCACTTGGGCACAGCCGTCAGCCCGGCCCTGACATCGTGTTCGAGCGCCTGGCGCAGATAGTCGCGGTCAAGATAGTTGATCACCTGCACGGTCGACTGGCTGACAGGCACGATGCCTCCTGAAGTGGATTACAACGGCTGGACGCGTACGTCGTCGCGGGTGACGGTCAGCAGGCTGCGCTCGGGTACGGCCTGCCATCCGGGCAGATCGTCGAGCGGCTCGCTGGCCACCAGCACGCCGTCGTGGAGTCGGTGGTGGAAGAGGGTGTCGCCCCAGACGGTCGCGGCGATCGACGCGCCGTCGCAGGCGAGCAGGTTCAGGCGAGCCCCGGGGTCCTTCTCCCCGGCGCGGACGACGACGTCGGCGAGCGCCTCGCCCAGGCCCAGCCCGGCGTGCCCGCGCTGGAACACGGCGGCGGCGACCCAGGCGGCGTCACACGCGCTTTCCGCGCTGTCGGCCAGGTCCCTGACCGTGTCCCGCTCGACGCGCCCGTTGTGGCTGAGCAGCCACCGCCCGTCGGTGAACGGCGCGGTGGCGCTCTCCTCGATCGGCATACCGGCGGTGGCCGAGCGTACGGCCGCCAGCAGGCAGGTCGAGCGGGCGATCCGGGCGAGTCCGGGCAGGTTGGCGTCGGCCCACATAGGGATGGCACGGCGATAGCGCACCGGGTCCGGATTCTCCTCATACCAGCCCATGCCGTACCCGTCGGCGTTGATCATGCCGTAACGCTGCCGCCGCGGCGCGTACGACTGCTTCAGCAGGCCATGTTCCGGCTCGTTGATGAGCGCGGCGAGCGGGCGGGCGGCGCCCAGCCAGGCCGCGTGCCTGCACACGTTAGACCAGCTCCGAACGGGCGCAGCGGAAGCCGCTGAAGATCTGCCGGCGGATCGGGTAGTCCCAGTTCCTGAACGTGGTCCGCACCGCCGCCGGATCGGCCGCCCAGGAGCCGCCGCGCAGCACCCGGTACTCCTGGCCGAAGAACACCTCGCTGTACTCCTTGTACGGGAAGCTGCGGAAGCCGGGGTAGGGCTGGAACCAGGAGGAGGTCCACTCCCAGACGTCCCCCACCATCTGCTCGGCCCCATAGGCGCCGGCCGCGGCCGGGTAGGCGCCCAACGGCGCGGGATGGGCGGCGCGATGTCCGAGGTTCGCCCGCTCGGGGCCTGGAGCGTCCTCACCCCAGGGGTAGCGGCGCGCCTTGCCGGACAGCGGGTCCCAGCCGCAGGCCTTCTCCCATTCGGCCTCGGTGGGCAGCCGCTTGCCCGCCCAGCGGGCGTAGGCGTCGGCCTCGTACCAGGACACGTGCTGGACCGGCTCGTCCATCGGGACCGGCTCGGTACGGCCGAAGCGGGTGCGCCACCAGGCGCCGCCGTCCCTGACCCAGAACAGCGGGGCGAAGGCGCCGCTCCGCTGCCGCCACTGCCAGCCTTCCGTGGACCACCAGCGCTCGTCGTCGTAGCCGCCGTCCTCGATGAACGCCGCGTAGGCGCGGTTGCCGACGGGCAGCCGGTCGATCGAGTACGCGGGCAGGTCCACCCGGTGCGCCGGCCGCTCGTTGTCGTAGGCCCAGGGCAGCGTGTCGGTGCCCATGAGGAAGGGACCCGCGGGCACGAAGACCTCTTCCGGGCCCTCGCTCCGGCCCGGCGGAAGGTCGCCGTCGCGCACCAGCCCGGGCTGCCCGGACAGTTGCAGGGTGGCGAGCATGGTCTCGTCGTGCTGGTGCTCGTGCTGGATCACCAGGCCGAACACGAAGCCGTCGCGGTGCAGCGGGGCGGGCCCGTCCAGGTCGATGGCGTCGAGGACGTCGAGCACCCGCCCGCGCACGCCCTCGATGTAGCGGCGGGCCTCGGCCGGACCCAGGAAGGGCAGGCTGGGGCGATCCTTGCGCGGTGTCTTGAAGGCGTCGTAGATGTCGTCGATCTCGGGCCGGAGCGGATCGATGCCCCCGGCCTCGCGCAGCACCCAGAGCTCCTCGTAGTTGCCCACGTGAGCCAGGTCCCACACCAGCGGCGACATCAGCGGGGAGTGCTGGCGTACCAGCAGGTCGTCCTCCGCCGCCGTGTAGGTGAGTGACCGGTCGCGCACCGCGATGAGTTCGGCCGCGATACGTTCCTTGATGTCGTTCATTCCCATCCTTCGTCGCTCGGCCAGTTCGAGAGATCCAGCAGGTAGGAGGCCGGTGAGCGGCCCGTGCTCACGTGCCGGTCGGCGAACGCGGCCACCTCGCCGACCAGGCCGGGACCCGCGCCGCAGCGCGGCAGCGCCTCCAGCGCGGCGCGGAAGCACTCCTCGGCGGCCCGGCGCAGGCCCGGATCGGCCAGCCCGCAGCGCGCCGCCACCCCCCAGAGCCGGCGGTACGGCTCCGCGGCGGCCATCGCGGCGTCGGCGGCGCGGTCGTCGGTGACGAGGGCATGGGTCACGGCCACGCAGACGGGCCAGATCGCCGGGTGCTGGGCATCGAGGTAGCGGATCTCCAGCCAGCCCCGGGGCCGCACCGGTGGAAAAACCGTCGTGGCGTGGTAGGCCAAATCCTCGGCGGTGGGCCGCCGCCGGCCGTCGGCGTTCAGCCAGTCGCGGAAGCTGGAGCCGTCACGGACGGGGCGATAGCTCTGCTCGTCCTCTCGCACCAGCATGAGCCGGGCATCCAGCAGGTATTCGGCCCAGTCCGCGGCGGGATCGCCCGAGGCGGGCACGGGCGAGGTTCTGGTGCGGTCGAGGTGATCCCAGACGGCCTGGCGGCCCGACATCCAGCCGCACGGCCGGCCATCGCGCAGCGGCGAGTTGGCGAAGGCCGCCGTCAGCACGGGGCCGAGCGCGTGCGCCCGTTCCCAGCGCGCCACCGGCCGCTCGCCCAGGTCCAGGTTGACCTGGATCGACGCGGTCGAGCACATCATGAGCGCCCCGTACGGCACGCCGAGGAACTCGGCCATCGCGTCGTACCGGGGCTGACGCAGCTGGCGCCGGGCCGGCCGTACGGGATCGAGACCGACACCGGCCACCACCAGCCCGGACGCCCGCAAGGCGGCGCGTACGGCGGCCACGTCGGTGGCCAGGCGGGCCAGCGACTCCGCCGGCGAGTCCGTCGGGCCGGACAGTTCGAGCTGTCCGCCCGGTTCGAAGGTCACCCGGCTGCCACCGGGCAGCTCGGGCATGGCCCGCTCGATCCGGGCCGGCGGGACATGCCGTGCCGGCGTCGTACGGTCGAAGATCAGGAATTCCAGCTCCACGCCCACCTGGTCCGCGGCGGCGGGACAAAAGCAGCGACGCGCGAAATCCGCCACCTCCGAGGCGTCCCGCAATGGCGGACTCTCGGCCGTAAGCCCGATCATCGTTTCCCCTTCGCGTGGCGCATGGGTCTTTGATGGTCCAGCGGTCCACCGCAGGCAGCGATGGCCCCATCTACAGACCCACGAGCCGCGCGAGCGTTACACGCGGATTTCGGGAAAGGGATGAGCTAGGTCATGTGGGGGGCTCGCGCCTCATGACCGCCGCCGCTCGCGGAACGCGGACATGAGCCGCTTTCGCAGGTCGGCGGGGAGTTTCTCCGGGGGCGGGTCACCCAGGGCGACGATGGTCGCGCGGAACTGTTCTAAGTAGCGGCTGCACCCCTCGCAGCCGGCCAGGTGAGCGTGCACGCCCTCGCGCTCGGGCGGATCGAGGGCGTCGTCAAGGTAGGCGGTGAGGAGTTCCACCAGCTCGCCGCATGTGAAGCGCTTCACGACGTTGACCGCCCTCGTCTGCTGAATGAACCGTTTCACCTATTGTGCCGCCGCACGGAGCGGACCGCCGCACGGAGCGGAAGAGGTCAGTCCGGCTGTCTCGCGAACTCGAAGTAGTCCGCCAGCCAGCCGCGCACCGCGACGCGGGCGCGATGCAGCAGGACCCGCTGGTTGGCGGCGGAGATCTTCAGGATCTCGCACACCTCGTCGGAGGTGCATCCCTCCACGTCCCGCAGGGTGATCACGATCCGCTGCCGGGGCGGCAGCCTGGCCAGGACCTCGCCGATCAGGCCGCGCACCTCCGAGGCCAGCACCTCTTTCTCGGGCGTCGGCCACGCCGCGGGCGGATCCTGCCAGCCGCCCGGCGGCACCAGGTCGAGACTCTGGCCCGCGATCGTGCCGCCGTCGTCCTTGACAGCGCTCCACGGAAGCGTGCGCCTCTCGCGTACGCCGCGCTTCTTCGCCGTGTTGACCAGGATGCGGAAAATCCACGTCTTGACCGACGAACGGCCCTCGAAGTCGTCGATCCCGCCGATCACCGCCAGCCAGGTGTCCTGGACGACCTCTTCCGCGGAGTGGTCGGTGGGCACGTACGACCTGGCCACCCGGAGCATGCCCCGGGACCAGGTGTCGAGCAGCGCCGCGAACATCGCCTCATCGCCCGCGCGCAGGGCCGGAACGATGACGTCATCCGAAGGCAACTCCCCGCCCGCGAAAGACCCCACGATCGCTTCCCTCCGGTCAGACGTCGGGACATCGATGACATCCAGGTCGTACCGACCCCGGCCTTTACCAGGCTAATCTCCCCCACCGACGTCCATGCGCCCGGGATGCCGAGTCACCCCCGTGCGTATCCTCAAAGAAGCGAGTCCCCGGCGAATCGGTGAGGAGCATCCCATGCGTCGGTCGGAAAGGCTGCTCTACGCGGCGAACGGGGTCGATCTTCGCGTCGTGGACCTCGAACTGACCGACGGCGGGCACGTGGAGCAACCCTTCGTCCGCACCCCGCAAGCCGCCGGAGCGGTGGTCTTTCACGCCGGACGCGCCCTGTTGCTGTGGCGGCACCGTCCTGTCACCGACACGTGGGGGTGGGAGATCCCGCTCGGCGAGATCGGCCCGGACGAGGACCCCGAGAGGGCCGCGGCCCGTCTCGTGGAGCAGCAGACCGGCTGGCGGCCCGGCCCCCTGATGCCGCTGATCCGGATCCGCACCGCCGAGGACGTCGCCGACAGCGACCACGTGATCTTCGTCGCCTACCAGGCCACCCCCATCGCCGCACCGGCCGACGACCAGACTGCGCCGACCGGCGACCAGGCTCACGAACGAGAACGGGCCGAATGGCTGCCGGTGCTGGGCATCCAGCGGCTGATCAGCGAGCAGGCCATCACGTCCGCGACCACGGCAGCGGCCCTGCTCCATCTCCTGGCCGACCTCCTACAGGCCCGCACGTCACATTAGAGCAGCGCCGCCGCGGTCCTGACCCGAGAGGTTCGGCCTCCTGCCAGCGTCACCTGGTCTGATTCCCTGGATGTCAGCGTGTGACCCTTCATGCCCGGACGAGGGTGACGGCGTGACCGCGCGGGCTGGTGACCTGTTCGATGGCGGTGCGCTCCAGGAGGTGTGGGGCGGTGGGCCGGCGGTCGAAGACGATGAGGGTGCCGTGGCTCAGGTCGAGGCGATCGAGGTAACCGTCGAGCTGGTGCAGGCCGTCTTCGACGGGGTCGGGCCGCTCGACCGCCTGGTGCATGTGCTCATCGGTGATCGACTGGCTTACCGGGATGCGCATCTCGCGGATGATCTCGCGGGCGAGGGCGTTGACCAGCCACGGCTGCCCCTGGCTGGCGTGGAAGGCACGCTGGATCGCGTGCGCGGTGAACTCCTGGCCGGTGGCGTCGGTGTGCTGGCCGTACAGCTCAGCCACCTGCTCGAAGGTGAAGTCCGCCAGCCGCATCGACTTGGCGAGGATGTTGAACGGCGAGGGGCCGACCAGCCTTGACGGGTCGCCGCCCGAGGCTGCCTTGTAATCGCGCACGTCACGCATCCCGCACAGCGCCACACTGTGCGGGAACGGCACTGGGAAGCTGTTGTATCCCTGGCGGAGCTGCCGGAGAACGCTGATCAACTCATCGCCATGGATCGAGTCGATCTCGTCCATGAGCAGCACGATGGGACGCGGGCAGCGCCGAGCCCATGCGGAGAGCCCTCTGAGCAGCCGGGTCGCTCCAGGCGCCGCTGGCCAGGGCTCCGGCGGCAGACATTCCTCCGGAAGCCCCGTTGCCTGTGCCATGGCCGCGATCTCGGAGAGAATCCGCACCTCTGCCGGGGCGGCCTCCTCAGCCCGGGTGGAAGCACTCTCGCAGGAGATGTACACCGCCGCATACTCGCCCTCGTCCCGCAATTCGGCAGTCAGGGCCTGCAGCGAGGTCGTCTTGCCGCTCTGGCGAGGCCCGCGAATGACGAAGTATTTCTCCTCGTCGATCAGCTCCCTCGCCTCGGGGATCCGGGGAATCGGGGGCAGCATGAAGTGCTTGCCCGGTCGACACGGACCCGTCGTGTTAAAGGTCTTCACTCTCTGTACAATATTGGTTACCCATCTGTCGCGCGGCCTGGTCGGCGAGGGTCGTCAATCTCGGTCCCGCCGGGCCAGGAGCAGGTGCGCATCAGCTGAGACCACACTGGCCCGGAGCTCTGCCCGGCACATTGACGTTCCGCGCCACTTTCACCCCAGGCAATCGCCCCTGCTGGGGGCACCACGACAAAACCCCAGGTCAACCATGACCTGGGGTTTTGGTGCGGTGCGCCGCCAGGGACTCGAACCCCGGACCCGCTGATTAAGAGTCAGCTGCTCTAACCAACTGAGCTAGCGGCGCTTGCAGAGAGGAATATACCGGCACTCCGCATCCTGGTCGAATCGGTATCACTCGTCCGCCAGCCGCTAGAATAAAGTTCGGCAAGCAGACAGGAGCATCGATGTTCGACTCGCCCGCCGACGTGACCGAGCGGCTCGCCACCGTTGACTATCTCTCCGACGACGCCATCTCCACCTCGGTGTTCCTCGCCGCCGCCCTCGGCAAGCCGCTGCTGGTCGAGGGACCCGCGGGGGTGGGCAAGACGCAGCTGGCCAAGGCCGTGGCGCAGGCGACCGGCGCCCAGCTGATCAGGTTGCAGTGTTACGAAGGGCTCGACGAGGCCAGGGCCCTGTACGAGTGGAACTACAAGAAGCAGCTCCTGCGCATCCAGGCCACGAGTGCCGATGACGACATCTTCAGCGAGGAGTTCCTGCTGGAGCGGCCGCTGCTCAAGGCGATCAGGGCCGGGGTGCCGACCGTGCTGCTCATCGACGAGACGGACAAGGCGGATGTGGAGGTCGAGGGGCTGCTGCTGGAGCTCCTGTCGGACTTCCAGGTGACGATCCCTGAGCTGGGCACGATCAGCGCGGTCCGCAAGCCGTACGTCGTCCTGACCTCGAACGCGACCCGCGAGCTGTCCGAGGCGCTCAAGCGGCGCTGCCTGTATCTGCACATCGAATACCCGACGCCCGAACGCGAGCGCGACATCGTGCTCAGCCAGGTGCCGACGATCCGCGCGGACCTGGCCGAGCAGCTGGCCAGGACCGTCGCCACGCTGCGGGCCATGGAGCTGAAGAAGGCGCCGTCGGTGGCGGAGACGGTCGACTGGGCCAACACGCTGCTCGCGCTCGGGCGCGACGAGCTGGACGAGCCGACGGTGGCGGGCACGCTGGGCGTGGTGCTCAAGCACGCCTCCGACCATGCTCGCGCGGTCAAGGAGCTCGGGCTGCCCTCATGAGTGACACGTCGCTGGTCGACCGGCATGTCGGGTTCGTGCACGCGCTGCGGGAGGCGGGGCTGCCCGTGTCGCTGGCCGAGGGGCTCGACGCGGCGCGGGCGCTGCGGGTGATCGACCTGACCGAGCGCGAGTCGCTGCGCGCCGCTTACGCGGCGACGCTGGTCAAGAAGCCGGGCTACCGTCCCGGGTTCGACATGCTGTTCGACCTGTGGTTCCCGTCATCGACGACCGGTCTGTACGACGAAGACGCGGTAAAGAGTGACACCGCCGAGCTCAGTGAGCTGCGTGACCAGCTGGCCAGGCTGCTCACCAGGGGCGGTGAGGCCGAGATGCGGGAGTTCGCCAGGGCCATGGTCGGTCGCTTCGGCCGCCAGCCGGCGGGTCCCGGCCGCCAGAACTGGTTCTCCTACAGCGTCCTGCGCGCCCTGTCCCCCGAGACGCTCATGGCCCGGATCCTCCAGGAGGTCCTGGCCGGCCAGGAGCGCGGCGGCCTGGCCGAGAAGACCGCCCGCCAGCGGGTGAACTCCGGCATCAGGCGCTTCGAGGAGGCGGTCGCCACCGACGTGCGCCGCCGGATCGCCGAGGACTCCGGCGTCGAGCGCATCGCCCGCTCGGCCGTACGCCCCCCGCTCGACCAGCTCGACTTCCTGCGCATCACCAAGGCGGACCTGGCTAGGCTGCGGCGCGAGGTCTACCCGCTGGCCAGGCGCCTGGCGGCCAGGCTGACGATCAAGCACAGGAAGGGCCGGCGCGGCCGGCTCGACTTCCGGCGCACCATGCGGGCCTCACTGCAGAGCGGCGGCGTCCCGCTGACCACCCATTTCAAGCCGCCCCGGCCGCACAAGCCCGAGCTGGTGATCCTCTGCGACACCAGCGACTCGGTCTCGTCGTTCGCGCACTTCACGCTGCTGCTCACGTACGCGCTGAGGGAGCAGTTCACCAAGGTACGGGCGTTCGGGTTCGTCGACACGGTCGACGAGATCACCCGCTTCTTCGTCCCCGGCGCGGACGTGGTGGAGGCGATGACCCGGCTGGCCAACGAGGCGGACATGGTGCGCTTCGGGCGCACGAACTACGGCCACTCCTTCGAGCGCTTCGCCGAGCGCTACGGCGACGCGATCGGTCCCAAGACCTCGCTGCTGATCCTGGGCGACGCCCGCTCCAACTACCAGCCGGCCGCCGTCGACACCCTGCGCGCCCTGGCCGCGAAGGCTCGCCACGCCTACTGGCTCAACCCGGAGCCCCGGCAGCAGTGGGACACCGGCGACTCCATCGCCACCGACTACGACGCGGTCGTGCCGATGTACGAGTGCCGCAACGTCGCGCAGCTCAGCGCGTTCATCCAGGACCTGGCCTAAGCGCGCTGGAGCTCCCGGGCGGCGGTGCGGGTGAGCAGCTCGATCTGCTGCTCGTCGAGCACCTCGCCGGCGGTCGCCTTGATGCGCCGGGCCACCAGGCTCGGCTTGAGCAGCGTGAGGCCCTCCGCCGTGACCTGGCCGCCGCGCGGTAGCAGGCCGCAGTGCACGGCGAGCAGCGGCGTGATCGAGACCGGGATGCCGGTCTCGCGGGTCAGCAGCTCGGCGAAGGCGTTGGAGGTCTCGATGAGCGACTTGGCCACCTTGGTGCCGTACTTCTCGCCGAAGAACAGCCGCCCGTTGTAGGTGGCGATCTCGGTGTCGGGGCTCCACGACTCGTTGTCGACGACCCACAGGCCGCCGGGGCCGATCACGAGGTGGTCGATGGACGCCTGATCTCTGATGGCCCGGCCGTCCAGGACGCTGTAGCCGAGCTTGCCGAGCGAACGGCGGAGCATCCGTCCGGTGATCACCTCACCGCGCCGCCGGCCGCGCCAGACCGCGGTCGCCTGGAAGGAGCGCCAGGCGATGTACCAGTCGACGCCGGCCACGATCGCCGCCAAGGCGACGCCGTAGAAGGCGGTGAGCGCCAGGTCGAACCGGAGCGCCAGACCGATGCCGGCCGCGAAGCCCACGCCCGCCTTGATCATCCTTGATCGCTTGCGGTTGTTGGCGTCCTCCCGCCAGAACTTCTCGTAGTACCACTGAGGCGAGGCCCCAGTGAACTTCTCGTCCTGCTGCACGTAGATCGAGCCACCGGGCACGGCAAACTCCCCCAATGAGTCGCTGAACCATCAGGATCTGCCACGCCGAAGATCCCTCGCTGAGTCAATTAATACCCCACCTGGCCCCAACGGAAGCAAGGGGACCCTAAGGTGACGGAAATAGCACCTGCGGGAAGTCCGTCAACCGACCAGTCGGTATGCTGTGACGCGTGAAGGAAGAACCGGTACGCAGGAGGCTGCTGAGCGAGGCGACCCGGCTGTTCGCGGAGCGGGGCTTCGAGGGCACCTCCGTGCAGGAGATCGTCGTGGCCGCCGGCGTCACTAAGGGCGCCATGTACCACTATTTCGACTCCAAGGATGATCTCCTCCACGAGATCTACGCGCGCGTGCTGCGCATGCAGATGGAGCGCCTGGCCCAGATCGCCGACGGCCCCGGGACGGTCGCCGAGCGGCTGCACTCGGCGGCGGCCGACGTCGTCGAGACCACCACCGCGAACCTCGACGACTCCAAGATCTTCTTCCGTTCGATGCACCTGCTCGCGCCCGAGACGCGCAAGACCGTACGCGCCGAGCGCCGCCGCTACCACGAACGCTTCCGCGATCTGGTGATCGAGGGCCAGCGCGAGGGGCTGTTCAGCGAACGCGTCCCGGCCGAGCTGGTCGTCGACTACTTCTTCGGCTCGGTGCACCACCTGGGCAGCTGGTTCCACACGGACGGACCGCTCACCGGCGCCCAGGTGGGCAAGCACTTCGCCGACCTACTGCTGACCTCGCTCGGGGCCGGGCACATCGGCGAGTGAAGCCGGCGCCGGCACGTCGGCCAGTGAGGCCAGCGCCTCCCGGTGGTCGCCGGGCGTGCCGAGCGCCGTCTCGGTGGCCTTGGCGCGCTTGAGGTAGAGGTGCAGGGGATGCTCCCAGGTCATCCCGATCCCGCCGTGCAGCTGCAGGGCCTCCTCAGCCGCGTGTACGGCCACACCCGCGTTCCACGCCTGGGCCACGGCGACCGTCACGGCCGAGCCGTCACCGGCCGCGGCACGGGCGGCGGCCCGCGCCCTGACCACGTCGAGCCAGAGATCCGCCAGCCGATGCTTGATCGCCTGGAACGAGCCGACCGGGCGGGCGAACTGGTGACGCTCCTTGACGTAGGCGAGCGTGGTGTCCAGACACCACTCCGCCACCCCGAGCTGCTCGGAGGCGAGCAGCCCCGCGCCGGAGCGCAGCACCTCGGCCAGGTCGCACGGGCCCAGCGCCCGCGCGGGCGCCGCCGAGAAGGCGACCGTCGCGACCGGACGGGTCAGGTCCAGCGACGGTACGACCTGGACGGCGGCGTCGGCGGCCTCGACCGCGTACAGCTCGCCGCCGACCGGCACCAGCAGCACGTCGGCCACCTCGGCCCCCGCGACCGCGGACACGGTCCCGGACAGCCGCCCGCCGTCCAGGCTCACCGACGAGCCCCGCCCCGGCCGGTACGGCGAGGCGGCGAACGACACCACCAGGGCCGCGGTCGTCCGGCCTTCCGCCAGCCCGCCCAGCAGGTCGGCCGAGCCCGTCGCCAGCAGCGCCTGGGTGGCCAGCACGGCGCTGGTGAAGAACGGCACCGGCGCGACGCCCCGGCCGAGCTCCTCCAGCACGACACCGGCCTCACGGGCCGAGGCGCCCGCCCCGCCGTACTGCTCGGGAATGAGCAGGCCCGCGACCCCGATCTCTCCCGCGAGCGTCTTCCACAGGTCGAGGTCGTAGGGGTCGGACTCCACCCGCTTGAGCACCGCGGCGGGCGGACAGCGGTCGGCGAGCACCCCGCGCACGGCGGCGCGCAGTTCCTCCTCGACCTCCGAGTACAGCAGGGTCATCGTGGCAGGTCCTTCCAAGGGACGTCCTTGTCGACGCGGGGTTCCGAGGGCAGGCCGAGCACCCGTTCGGAGATGATGTTGCGCAGGATCTCCGAGGTGCCGCCCTCGATCGAGTTGCCCTTGGCCCGCAGGTAGCGGTAGCCGGCGCCACGCCCGTAGAAGTCGAGGTCCTCCGATCGGCGGAAGGTCCAGTCGTCGTAGCCGAGCTCGCGCCTGAGCTCGATGTCGAGGCCCGACAGCTCCTGGTTCAGTTTGGCGAACGACAGCTTCATGCCCGACCCCTCCGGACCGGGGTGGCCGGCGACGAGCTGTTCGCGCAGCCGTACTCCGGACAAGCGGGTCACCTCCGCCTCGACCCACAGCGACAGCAGCCGCTGGTGCAGGTCGTGCGTGCGCAGCTCGGGGTGCTCGCGCCAGGTGTCGAGCACCGGCCCGATCATGCCGCCGCCGCGCCGTACGGGAGCGCCGCCGATCGCGACACGCTCGTTCATCAGCGTGGTCTGGGCGACCCGCCAGCCGTCGCCGACCTCACCGAGCCGCAGGTCGTCGGAGAGCCGCACGCCGGTCAGGAACACCTCGTTGAACTCGGCCTCCCCCGTGATCTGCCGCAGCGGGCGCACCTCGACGCCCGGCGCGTGCATGTCGCAGATGAAGTACGTCATGCCGCGGTGCTTGGGCACGTCCGGGTCGGTACGGGTGACGAGGATCGCCCACCGGGCGTGGTGCGCGCCGGAGGTCCAGACCTTCTGGCCGTCGACGACCCACTCGTCGCCGTCCCTGACCGCCCTGGTGGCCAGCGTCGCCAGGTCGGAGCCGGCGCCCGGCTCGCTGAAGAGCTGGCACCAGATCTCCTCGCCCGTCCACAGCGGCCGCAGGAAGCGGCGCCGCTGCTCGTCGGTGCCGAACGCCAGGACCGTCGGCGCCGCCATGCCCAGGCCGATGCCCTGCACGCCGGTGTTGAGCTGCGGCGTGCCGGCGAGCTCCCGCTCGACGACCTGCTGCAGCTCACGCGACACGCCCAGGCCGCCGAGCCCCTCAGGGAACCACACCCACGCCAGCCCGGCGTCGAACCTGGCCCGCAGGAACTCCAGCCGGTTCTTGGGATCATTGGCACCGAGGAGCGCGTCGACGCGCTCCTTGATATCCGCCTCGTTCACATGTACCTCTTCAGTTCGCGGTAGGCGAGTGAGCGCTTGTGCACCTCGTCGGGCCCGTCGGCCAGGCGCAGCGACCTGGCTCCCGCCCAGAGGGCCGCCAGGGGGAAGTCCTGCGAGACGCCGCCCGCGCCGTGCACCTGGATCGCCTTGTCCAGGATCCATTCCACAGCGATCGGGGTCGAGATCTTGATGGCCTGGATCTCGGTGTGGGCGCCCTGGTTGCCGACGGTGTCCATGAGCCAGGCCGTCTTGAGCACGAGCAGCCGCAGCTGCTCGATCCGGATGCGGGACTCGGCGATCCACTCCTGGATCACGCCTTGCTGGGCGACGGGCTTGCCGAACGTCGTACGCGCCAGCGCGCGGCGGCACATCAGCTCGACGGCGCGCTCGGCCATGCCGATCAGCCGCATGCAGTGGTGGATGCGGCCCGGCCCGAGCCTGGCCTGGGCGATCGCGAAGCCGCCGCCCTCCTCGCCGATCAGGTTGTCGACCGGCACCCGTACGTCCTCGAACACGATCTCGGCGTGGCCGCCGTGGTCGGCGTCGCTGTAGCCGAACACGTGCATGCCGCGCTTGATCTGCATACCGGGCGTGTCACGCGGCACCAGGACCATGCTCTGCTGGCGGTGCTTGGGCGCCTCGGGGTCGGTCTTGCCCAGGAGGATGAAGATCTTGCAGTCGGGGTTCATCGCGCCGGAGATGAACCACTTGCGGCCGTTGATGACGTACTCGTTGCCGTCGCGGGCGATGGAGGTGGCGATGTTCGTGGCGTCGGAGGAGGCCACGTCGGGCTCGGTCATCGCGAACGCCGAGCGGATCTCCCCGTCGAGCAGCGGCTGCAGCCACTCCTTGCGCTGCCACTCGTTGCCGAACATGGAGAGGACCTCCATGTTGCCGGTGTCGGGCGCGGCGCAGTTGGTGGCCACCGGGGCGAGGTTGGGGCTGCGGCCCATGATCTCGGCCAGCGGCGCGTACTGCAGGTTGGTCAGCCCCCCGCCGTGCTCTCCCGGCAGGAACAGGTTCCACAGGCCGCGCTTCCTGGCCTCGTCCTTGAGGTCGGCGACGAGCGGCGGGGAGCTCCATCCGCTGGTCGCGGCCTGCTCCTCGAAGGCGGCTTCGGCCGGGTAGACGCATTCGTCCATGAAGAGCAGCAGGCGCTCACGCAGGTCCTCGGTGACGCTGTCGAAGGCGAAGTCCATACCCCGGACCCTACCGACCGGCCGGTATGAGTGTCGACAGGTGGTCCCCGATAAACCGTCGCAGGTGGCCATAAAGGCGATCCGGATCTTCTTTTAGGGTGACCGCTATGACCGCGAACCTGCCCTCCCCTGTGGTGCTCGAGAACGACGTCGTCCGCCTTGAGCCGCTGACCATGGCGCACATCCCCGACCTGTTCCTGGCCGGCGGCGGGGATGAGGAGATCTGGCGCTGGATGCCCGCCAAGCCGCCGCAGGCGGAGTCGGAGCTGGCGGAGCTCGCTCAGGGCCTCATCTCGGACGACAAGCACATCCCGTTCGCGGTGGTGCTCAGGTCGTCGGGGCTGGCCGTCGGCTGGACCACCTACGGCGACGTGCCCGGGTTCGCGGAGAGCATCGAGATCGGCTGGACCTGGTACGGCCGGACAGTCTGGCGTACGGCCGTCAACACCTCCTGCAAGGTGTTGCTCATCGACCATGCTTTCGACAAGCTGGGCTACAACCGCGTCATGCTCAAGACGGACGTCCTCAACCTCCGTTCGCAGAACGCCATCAAGCGCATCGGCGGTGTGCATGAGGGGACGCTGCGCCGCCAGCGCAGGAGGCCGGACGGCACCTGGCGCGACACGGTCTATTTCGGCATCCTCGAAGAGGAATGGCCGGACCACCGAGCTCGCCTGATCCGTTAGCCGAAAGGGCCGCATGACTGACCGGCTGGGGGGCTACTGGTTAGGCTCCCGGCTCGGCGGTGCCGTCCATGACGCTTACGACGAGTCGGGCACTCGATATGCGCTCACCCTCCTGCCCGCGCGGCCCGGGAGCTGTGTCAAGGCGGCCCTGCGGGTGCGGTCGCTGTGCGTCGCGCGGGTGGTGGAGGCCTGTCTCGACGGGGACGCGCCGTATCTGGTCAGCGAGTACGTGCCCGGGCCGACGCTGGCCGAGGTGGTCGGGCGGCGGGGGCCGTACGGCGGGGACGACCTGTACCGGCTGGCGGCGGCCACGGCGACGGCGCTGGCGGCGATCCACGAGGCCGGGGCGGTGCACGGCGGGCTCACGCCGGACCGGGTCGTCCTGGGGGCCGAGGGGCCGCGGCTGGTCGGGCTCGGGACCGCGACCGACGGGAGCGGACCGCCGGGGGATGTGCGGGATTGGGGCAGGCTGCTGGTGTTCGCGGCGTACGGCCCCGCACCACCCGACGGGCTGAACCCGTCACCGGGCCGACCCTCCGACCAGCCCAACCAGCCCGAGCGACCCGGCCAGCCCGAGCGGACTGGCCAGCCCGGTCGGTCCGAGCGGCTGCTCGATCGGTTCGATCGGCCGCTTCGGGAGCTCGTGCTGGCGGCGCTGCGCCGGGATCCGGATCGGCGGCCGAGCGCGCACCAGCTGCTGCTGTCCCTGCTCGACGTGCCGCAGTCGCAGCAGGGGCGCCTGCTCCCGCCCGAGCCGGTGGACGACCCGCCGCTGGGCGCGCGGGCGGAACGCCTCTACCTCCGGCTCAGCCGGGCCGACCAGGACCTGGTGCCCGAGGTATTCCTGCGCCTGGTCGGCATGGCGGCCGACGGCAGCGACACCCGCCGTCGCGCCACCCGTGCCGAGCTGGTCACCGGCCGCCCTCCGGAGCAGGCCGCCATGGACCGGGTCCTCAGGGCGTACACGGAAGCGGGGCTGATCGACCAGAGCGGCGCCGACGCGAACGGCCTGGTCATCGCCCATGCGGCGCTTCTGCGGGCCTGGCCGCGCCTGCACGAGTGGCTGGACGCCGAACGCGACGGCCTCGCCGTACACCGCGACCTGACCAGGGCGGCGCGGCGGTGGGAGACGGGCGGCCGGCGGGAGACCGACCTGTTCCAGGAGGACGACCTGGACAGGGCGCTGGCGTGGGCGGCGAGCGGGCGGCGGCGCGTGACGCTGAGCGCCGCCGAGCAGGCGTTCCTGGACGGCGGACGCGCGCTGGTACGCGGCCGGGCACGCGGCCGGCGGCGGGCCATGGCGGGCCTGGTGTCGGTGACCCTCGTGGCGGTCCTGGCGGCGATCGTCGTCGCCGTCTGGCACCAAGGCAGCGCCGACGGGCAGCTCAATCAGGCGATGGCGAGGGTGGCGGCGTCCAGGGCGCGGGCGCTGCGGGCGGCCGACCCGGTGGCGGCGCGCAGGCTGAGCCTGGCCGCGTGGCGCCTGGCCCCGGTCGCGGAGGCCCGAACCGCGCTGGCGGACTCGGCGGCCGATCCGGCGGTGGACGTGTTCGCCGACCCGTACGACGGTCCGCACTCGCTCGACGCCCTCAGCGACGACGGCACCCGGCTGGCCGCGCTGACCGACGGGACGATCCGGGTGTACGACACCCTTTCCCGCAGGCAGCTGGCCACGACCGCCGGCCCCGCCCAGAGCGTACGGGCGCTGGCCTGGTCCCCTGACGGCCGGACGCTGGCGCTCGTCGGCGTCGACCGGTCGTACCTGTGGGACACGTCCTCGGGCGCGGGCGTGGGACGGCCCTTCGGCCGGGGGCTGGGCGCGCCGGGGCAGCAGGCGGCCTGGTTCAGTCCGGGGGGCGGTCTGCTGTTCGCCGCGGCCCGCCAGTCAGGCGAGCGATGGGCCTGGAACCTGCGGACCGGCCGGGCCGCGTTCGTCGGCCAGTACGTGGTGGTGGGGCCGCGTGACAAGGTGGCGCTGGTGTTCGCGGGGACGCGTTCTGAGGTCGTCCGCCTGTCCGGCCATGGCGCCCGTACGCCGGCGCCCTGGCTGGACCGGATGCCGTGGGAGTACACGGTGTTCAGTCCCGAGGGTGAACGGGTGGCGATCGCCGAGGAGAGCGGGGTGCAGATCTACGCGCTGGACGGCGTGCCCGTGCTCCCCGCCCGGCTCCGGCCCGCTCCCGGCGTTCTCACCTTCAGCGCCGACGGCCAGCTCCTGGCCGGCACGGACAGCGACCGTGTGCGGGTCTGGCGCGTCGCGGACGCCACCCGCCTAGCGGACCGCCAGGTCCCGGCGGCCGGCGCCGACCGGCCCGTCCAGGCCGCCCTCGCGCCGGGCGGACGCTGGCTCCGCGTGCTGGCCGGCCACGGCACGGTCCTCACCATCGACCTCGCCCACGCCACCCCGCCCCCGGATCCGGCCGGGTCGGCGGCGTCGATCTGCGGCCGCTACGGAGGGCTGTCCCAGGCTGATTGGGACCGATATCTGTCCGAGGTGCCCTATCGACCGGTGTGCTAGCTCGGGTCAGACCAGATCTGAGGTCGTGGTCAAGGAACGAGATTCTCGGGTGGTGCCCACCGGCACGGACTTCGAGTGATCAGGGGCCAGCCGCCCGAGGGTGATGGTCCCGCCGATGGTGAGTGCGGCCGCCAGCACGGCGGGGATGGCGGTGGAGGGGTTGGCCGGGAGGGGTTCGCCGAGGAGGATCGCTCCCGCGAGTACCGAGGTGATCGGATCCACGACCTGCACGCCCGCGTACGCGATGCCGAAGTAGCCCACCGCGTACGAGCGTTGCAGCAGCACGACCGCGCAGACCAGCAACACGGGGATGGCGAGTGTGAACCAGTGCAACAGCCGGCCCCAGTCCCCCTGCATGCTCCCGCCGACCGCCCGGACGAACGTGGACACGCTCGCGGTCACGGCGCCGGCGCCCACGGACAGGATGAGGGCCTTGTTGGGCCCGCTCAGCCGGTTGGCGATCAGCTCGGCGGCCAGCACGATCAGACCGATCACGACGATGAACCCGACCGCGGCCCCGTCGCCGAGGCTCGGCGTCACGTTGTGCGCCGGAAGCAGCACCATGAGCCAGAGCAGCCCGACCGCCACCGCGATGGAGCCGAGGATCTCCGCTTTGTACGGGCGGCGGCCGTACATCAGCGCGGCGAGCGGCACGGCGAACACCAGTGTGGCCACGCTGATCGGTTGCACGGCGACCAGTGGCGCGACGCTCAGCGCCACGGCGTGCAGGCACGCGCCGGTGAAGCCGATGACGCCGCCGATCCACCAGCGGGGGCGCTTCACCAGTCTGAAGGAGGCGCCCTCCGCTACGGCTTCGTACTGTTGCAGCGCCGCACCGAACGCGTATCCGAGCGCCCCCGCGAGCGCGATCACGAGGCCGACCCAGGTCATCGTCGCCCACGCAGGGACATGGATCCTTCCAAGAGCATTGCACCAGCTTATGAGGGAAGCTAAGTGCTGCAATCATCCTTTAGGACAATAGGCCGCGCATCAGGGACGTATCCGCCGTGCCGAGCGGGGCTTCCGCACGGCGGATCCAACGGTATGTCAGGCCTGCTCAGGGCACACGCAGAACAGGTGCCCCTCCGGGTCCTGCATGACCACCCACCCCACCTTCTCCTCGGTAATGCCGGGCTGGAACGCGGGCTTCGTCGCCCCCAGGGCGATGTACTCCGCCACCGCCCGCTCCACATCCGGCACCCGGAAGTCGAGATGGAACTGCTTGTCCGAGCTGGGCCACTCCACCGGCTTGCGGTCGGCGACGCGGCCGAAGTAGATGTTCGTCGTCCCGTCGCCCACCGCGGCGTACTCGTCCTCGGAGTACTGGATGTCCAGCCCGGTCACCTGGTGCCAGAACTCGGCCAGCTTCTTGGGCTCGGCGCAGTCGATGGTGAAGGCGATGAGCTTCGCGTGAGTTGTCATGGTTAAAGGCTCGCAGGCATACCTGCCATCTTTTGTCAGGTACGCCTAGCCGCGACGCGTGGCCGATGTCACACGCTTGAGGATCCTGTCCCACTCCGTACCGAACGGGTTGTCCTGTACCAGATACGTCCAGGTCGCGGTGGGGCGCTTGAGGTCGGGCTCCGGCGCCTCGAACGATTCGACCGAGCGGCGTTCGACCTCCGACAGCAGCGACTTGTACTCCGCCACGGCCTCTCGGTGGAACTCGTCGATCGGGCTCATCCGGCCGAGCGCCCGCAGGTGGATGCCCTCGCGCAGGTCGGTCAGGAACGCCAGGTGCTCGGTCCAGCAGCGGTCGATCGCGTGCAGCACGATCTGCCTGGCGGTCTCGTCGCGGGTGTCCTCCGGCAGCGACTCCCAGCGCTCGGGATCGGCCTCGGCCAGCGCCTTGGCCGCCGAGTCGCCGTGCAGGACCTTGTCGCGCCACTCCAGGATGAGCTCGCGCTGGTGCTCCAGCAGGCGGGTGTAGCGCCACGTGTTGCGGTGGATCTCCAGGTTCACGCCCTCGGCGACCCGCTGGGCGTGGGCCACGAGGTAGGGGCCGCGGCGGTGGCGTACGAGGCCGTCGGCGTCGGCCGCGGGCGGGCGCTCGTCGGGGACGAACTGGGTGATGAGGTCGTCCTGCATGCTGACGAAGAACACCGAAGCGCCGGGGTCGCCCTGACGGCCCGCGCGCCCGCGCAGCTGGTCGTCCAGGCGGCTGCTCGCGTGGCGTCCCGAGCCGATCACGTACAGGCCGCCCAGCTCGGCCACGCCGTCACCGAGCCGGATGTCCGTGCCGCGGCCGGCCATCTGCGTGGAGACGGTGATGGCGTCGCGCTCCCCCGCCTTGGCGATGATCGCGGCCTCTTCGGCGTCGTTCTTGGCGTTGAGCACGACGGGCTCCAGGCCGCGCCGCTGCAGGAGTTTGGCCAGGTTCTCCGACTCGGCCACGTCGAGCGTGCCGATGAGGATGGGCCGGCCGGTGGCGTGCGCCTCCTGGATCTCCTCGACCAGCGCGGCGTCCTTGTCCGGAACCGTCGGATAGATGCGGTCCGGCTCGTCCTTCCTCACGCACGGCCGGTTGGGCGGGATCACCGCGACCTTGAGCCCGTAGAACTCGCCGAGCTGCTCGCTGACGGCGACCGCCGTGCCGGTCATGCCGGAAATCTGCGGATAACGCCGGATCAGGCCCTGGACGGTGATCGAGTCGAGGATCTCGCCCTTCTCGCTCGGCGGCAGCGTCTCCTTGGCCTCCACGGCCGCCTGCAGGCCGTTGGGCCAGCGCTGGAGCACGGCCACCCGGCCACGTGACGGGTTGATGAGCTGCACCTTGCCGTCGCGCACGATGTAGTCGACGTCGCGGGTCAGCAGGGCATGGGCGTGCAGGGCGAGGTTGAGCTCGATCAGCGTGCCGGGCTCGTTCTCGTCGTACAGCTCGACGTCCAGCATGCCCTCGACGCTGTCGGCGCCCTTGGTCGTCAGGTAGACGTTGCGCGCCTGGTCGTCGATCTCGTAGTGGTATCCCCGGATCAGCTGCCTGACCAGCGCGGCCATCTTGGGCACCGCGCTGCCCTCGTCCGCCGCCCCCGCCATGACCAGCGGCACCCGCGCCTCGTCCACGAGCACCGAGTCGGCCTCGTCGACCAGCGCCACCTCGGGCGCGGGCACGATGATCTCCGCCGCGTCGGTGCGCAGCCGGTCGCGCAGCACGTCGAAGCCCATCTCGCTGACGGGTCCGTACGTGACGTCCTTGGCATAGGCCGCGCGCCGCTCGTCGGGCGTGGAGTTCTGGTCGATCCAGCCCACCGTGACGCCCATCGCGTCGTAGAACGGCGCCATCCACTCGGCGTCGCGCCTGGCCAGGTAGTCGTTGACGGACATGACGTGCACCCGCTTGCCCTGCAGCGCGTACCCGGCCGCGGCCATCGCCCCGGACAGCGTCTTGCCCTCCCCGGTCGCCATCTCGGCGATCTTCCCGTCGAGGAGAGCGAGCGTGCCCAGAAGCTGCACGTCGTACGGCCTGAGCCCGAGCGTCCGGTCGGCGGCCTCCCGCGCCACGGCACAGAACTCCGCCAGATCATCCATTTCCGGCCTGGGCAACTCTTCGAGCGCGCTGACGCGTTCGGCTCGTTCGCCCGCCGCCTTGACGATCTTTTTGTACGGGCTGAGGTTCACCCCGCCCGGACGATCCAGGAGGTTTCTCACTATTCCGGAAATCGACGCCACAATCCCTCCAACGCATGCTTTGTCAGCGCCGTTCCCATTTAGTGTCAAGTGCGCTCAATCGGGAGCGGAGCGACGGTACGGCAAGCATCGCCGTACCGGACCCTAACTCATAGGACGCCCGCAATCGCCACTCCGCTCCGCGACCACTAATCCTTCTCTGTAGTACATCCTGCTCGAACGGCCGGCACCACCACCGCCGCCAGCAGCAACGCGCATCCACACCATGCCATGGGCGTGAGCCGCTCACCGAACAGCACCACGCCGAGCACGGCCGCGCTGACGGCTTCACCGAGCGAGATGATGGAGACGGTCGTGGCGTTCAGCGCGGTCAGGGCGCGGAAGAACAGCCCGTACGCGAGCGCGGTCGGCACGGCGCCCAGGTAGAGCAGCAGGGCGACAGGGGTTACCCCGGCTGCCGGCAGCACCCCGTCGACCAGGGCGAACGGAGCGAGGCAGGCGGCCGCGACGGCGAACCCGCCCATGGCCGTGCGCTGGGGGTCGTCGCTGTGGTGGCGCGAATAGAGGGTCACGCCGGCGTACCCGGCCGCGGACACCAGAGCCAGCACGATCCCGGCCGCCCGCCCGCCGCCGACGCTCTCCCCGGAGAGGGCGTTCTCCCCCGTGAGGAGGAGCAGGCCGCCCAGCGCCGCGGCCAGCGCGGCGAGCGCGGTGCGGCCGATGCGCTCCCCCAGGAGGAAGCGGCTGCCCAGTGCGGTGACCACCGGTGTGGCGCCCATCGTGACCACCGTGGCGATGGCCACGCCGGACTGGGCGATCGCGCCGAAGTAGGCCGTCTGGTATACGGCCATCCCGACGCCGACGACCAGAACCCGCCGGTCGAGACGCCCCCGCGGAAGCCCGCCGAGATCACCCGGCCGAACGACAACCGACCGAACGGCGGCTCGCCGAACGGCGGCTCGCCGAACGGCGGTCGAGGCGAGGCGGGTGGTGACGTACAGGAAGGCAGCGCCCAAGAGGTAGCGCCAGAACGAGACGTCGACGGGGCCGAGCCCGCCCGTCTGGAAGAGCAGGGAACCGGCGGCACCGCCGGTGCCCCAAGCGGTCGCGGCCACGGACACGTAGAAGGCGCCCCGCCGTGCGGAGACATGGGACATGACTGATCTCTCCGGATGGAGTGGTGGAAGTGGGCCCGGTGCGCGGGCAGCAGCCACCCCCAGATCTGGTCAGATCCGGAAAAATCGGGAAAAGCCGCCCGCTACTCGGCGGGCGGAGGGGAACAGATCAGTCGACGCGGCACGACGCCCACTCTAGCGCCGGCAGCGAGTCAGCGAGGTTTGCGCGCCACGCCGCCCAGCAGAAGCGCCTCCCACGTGGCCAGCGGCCCCGGCAACCGCTCATCAGGCCGCCACTCCGGGAAGTGCACCACCCCGGGCTCCTCCAGCACCAGCCCGTCGAAGAAGCGCTCGACCTCCTCCCGCGACCGGAAGTAGCCCGTCCCCATCGTCGCGTGCAGCATGGCTTCCAGCGCCTGGGCCTGCGGGCTGACCGAGGCCAGCATGTTGGAGGCCGCCAGGTAGCTCCCCGGCGCCAGGGCGTCCATGTACCTCTTGACCAGCCCGTGCGGATCGTCCCTGTCGGGGAACAGGTGCAGCAGCCCGATCGCCATCAGCCCGACGGGCTGCGAGAGGTCGATGAGCCGGGTCAGCCTCGGATGCCGCAGCACGGCCGCCGCGTCCCTGGCGTCCTCGGTGATCGCCAGCGCGTTCTCGTTCCCGTTCAGGATCGCCCGCGCGTGCGGCTCGACCATGGGGTCGGAGTCGACGTACACGACCCGCACGGAGGGGTCGGCGAACTGGGCGACCTCGTGGGTGTTCTCGATCGTGGGCAGCCCGGACCCCAGGTCGATGATCTGCCGGATCCCGGCCTCACGGACGAAGAAGTCGACGACCCGGCCGACGAAGGCGCGGTTGCACCAGACGAGGTTCACCACCTCCGGCACCGCCTCTTTCAGGCGGCGGGCGATGGCCCGGTCGGCGGCGAAGTTCTCGGTGCCGCCCAGGAGGGCGTCGTGCACGCGCGCGACACTCGGCGTGGTGCTGTCCACGCCGGGAGGCGCCCACTCGGACCCGAGAGTCACCTGTCCCCTTTCACCCATGTGTGACGCGGATGTTATCCGCTAGCTGGCCATTCCGGAACTGCCGGCCGGCTCGGCGGGACGCCGCCGGGGAGCCGTCAGGCGCCTGAGCGCGGCGCGATTCGCCCCCTACGTCATGAGGAGAGGGCCCAGCCGCCTTGGCGGCTCATTGACGACCGCTTTACGAGAGCGCGGTGTTTAGCGGCCATGGACGGGGTAGCGGAGGGCCTGCCCGAGAAAAGACGAAAGACGGAGAGAGGATGAGCCATGGAGCTCTGGGACTATCAGCCTGACGTCTACAACCGCGGCCAGAGTCTGGACCTCGTGGGTTACCACGTCCAGGCGACGGACGGGAAGATCGGGTCCGTCGATGAGGCCACGTACGAGGTCGGCGAGAGCTACATCATCGTCGACACCGGTCCGTGGATCTTCGGCAAGAAGGTGATGCTCCCTGCCAAGGTCGTCACACGTATCGACCCGCAGGAGCGCAACGTCTACGTCTCGCGTACCAAGGCCGAGATCAAGGACGCGCCCGAGTTCGACGAGGGCAGCTTCAAGGAGCCCGAGTACAGGACGCGGCTGGGTGACTACTACGGCCGCTTCCCGCACTAAGCTCCCCGCGCAAGACGAGAGCCGCGCCCGACCACGGGCGCGGCTCTCGCCGTCTCGGCCACCGTCTCGGCCACCGTGGCGACCGCCGTCTGTGCCGACGTGGCGACCGCCGTCGAAACGGCCACCACGTCACGCCGCCACGTCATATGGTCACGGCCAATGCGGGTCGCCGTTCGCCTTCACCGGCGAATCCAGTACGCCCAGGCGTTCGAGCAGCGTGATGAACGTCGTGGCGTACGGCGATCCGGCGACCACGGCCGCCGCCCGGGGCCAGTCGACCTGCTCGCGCAGGGCCCGCACCTGGGGCAGCAGCGCCCCGTAGTCGCAGGCGTGCTCCGACAGCGGCAACAGCCACGAGATCACCAGGTCGGTCGCCTCCAGCACGGGCACGATGACCGCCGACGCCGTCATCGGCTCGGCCCGGTCGAGGAGCTCGTCCGTGATCGCCTGGTCGGACACCCGGAAGATCAGATCGACCAGCCGGTCCTCGTCGAACGCCTTGACCAGCCAGTCCTCCGGCGGTTTGGCGGTCTTGAAGCCGATCCCCCGCAGGGCCTCCAGCGCGGCCGGCACATCATGCTCGGTCAGGACGAAATCGACGTCGTGCAACGAGGGAGCGGCGCCTCTGGCATAAGCCGCACAGCCGCCCGCCAGGGCGAACTTCACCCCCGCGTCCTTCAATCCGGAGCTCGCGCGCTTGAGTGTGTCGAGGATGGCATCAGTGACCGCGTGACTATGGCTGCTCATGGGATCGGGCTACCCGGACGATCGACAAGTAGACGTTGCCCCGCGTAGCGGAGTAGAGCCGGAACCCGAGGGTAGCGCCAGCCCTTATGACCGACTTCCTGGAGCAGACCGAACGGGACTACGAAGGCGAGCACGACCGGCCACTCCGCACCTACGCACGGATCATGGCCGTCTACGGCGGCGCGGTGGCGACGGCGGTGGCGGCCGCCGCGCTCACCGGGCGGCGGCCACCCGAGCGCGTCGGGTTCATGGACGTGGCGCTGATGGCCGCCTGCACGCACAAGGTGGCGCGGCTGATCGCCAAGGATCCGGTGACCAGCCCGCTGCGCGCGCCCTTCACCCGCTACGAGGGCGTGAGCGGGCCCGCCGAGCTGGACGAGACACCCCGCAACACGATGGGCGAGCTGCTCAGCTGCCCGTTCTGCATCGCCCAGTGGGCGGCGACGGCGTACGCGGCCGGGATGGTCTTCGCCCCCCGGTTCACCCGGCTGGCGGGCGCGACGATGACCGCCGTGGCCGTCGCCGACTGGCTCCAGCTGGGTTACGCCAAGCTCATCAAGGCGACCGATTAGCGAGCCCCTTCTCAGCCCAAGAAATGGGGCTATACACCTTTCTACCTGGTGGTTCGGAGAAAAGCATGTTAAAGGCCGATCGCTGAGGGCAGAGGCGGCTCATGGCTACTTTGCTCTGGATCATCGCCGTCATACTCGTCATCTCCGGGATCTACGTGATCCTGGCCCGGCGCGACCTTCTCTGGGGAATCGTGCTCATCGTACTCGGCTTCCTGGTCGGTCCCGGCGGTGTCAGCATCTTCAATGTGTAAGGGGCGTGATGCCCCGTCACACCGTCCCCTCCACTGGGCCGGTCTAGGAGTCCGGCCCAGTGGACTGTCTACTCTTTGCTGAAATATCGCAACGTATGCACCTCTTTCTCGCCCTCTGGTAGGGAATGGGAAGGATGTGAGCAATTACCCGCCGTTCGGCGGCCGCTACGACTGTGGCGCGGCGGCCGCCGGGATTCGCGAGCTGCTGACGCGGCTTCGTCGCCGGATGCGTAACGAGGCGATCGTCGACGAGGCCACCGCCAGGCTGGCGATACGGCTCAACGTCAGGCCCGCGGAAGCGGCCGACGAGCTGTCACGGATGGCGCACGACAGTGGGATCTCGCTGATCGAGGTCGCCATGGGAGTCGATCGGCCGCCCGGCAAGCCCGTCGAGCCGCCGAAGCTGCCCGGCTGGGTAACCGGAGTCCTCGAAAGCGTGCACGTCCCGGCGTGTTTCCTCACGCCCGTGCGCGACGCCACGGGCCGCGTGGTGGACTTCCTGATCGCGGCCGCCAACCAGCAGGCCGGCGAGCCGGCCGGTCTGACGCCCGAGGAGCTGCGCGGGCGCCGTCTCATCGAGACCAGCCCCGGTGCGGCCAACTCGGGGCTGTTCGACGACCTCCTGAAGGTCCTGGAGACCGGTGTGACGCTGCACCGGGGGCCGCTGGAGTTCGTCGAGGCGCGGGACCACCTGCTCTGGCCGGCCACGATGACCGTCCGCGCGGTGCGCATCGAGAATGGGCTGCTGGTCAGCTGGCGCGCGCTCGACGACGAGGAAGTGCTGGTCGCCGGCTGGGAGCGGGCGCAGCGGCTGGCCGAGCTGGGCTGGGGCGAATGGAACCTGGCCACCGAGCGGACGCTGTGGACGCCGCAGATGTATGAGATGTTCGGCAGGGAACACGGCGAGGGGCCGATGCCCCTGGAAGAGCTGCCCCTCGTGGTGGTGCCCGAGGACCTGCACATCGTGGACGACCAGTTGCGCACGCTCCTGGAGCACAGCGAGGCGGTCGAGACGGAGTTCCGCATCCAGCACCGGCACGGGCTGCGGCATCTCAGCGTGGTCAGCGAGCCGGTGCTCGACACCGACGGGCTGCCCGTCAAGGTGCGCTTCCTGGTCCAGGACGTGACCAAGAACCGCCGCAGGGAGCGGGCCCTGGCCGTGGCGCACGCGCAGGCCTCCCGGCAGCGGGAGCGGGCCGAGGAGGAGCACCGCGTCACCGTCCAGCTCCAGAACACGATCCTGCCGGTACGCCGGGGGCTGATGCAGCTGCCCGGCCTGTCCATCGGCGTGCGCTACCTGCCCGGCGAGGAGCTGTCCCGGCTGGGCGGCGACTGGTTCAAGGCCCGTCCCATCCCCGACGGCAGGGTGCTGCTGGCGATCGGCGACGCGATGGGCCACGGGCTGGCGGCGGCGAGCCTCATGCTGCAGATGCGCTCGGCGCTGGCCGGCCTGGCCTACACGCACGCGCCCGCCAACCAGCTCACCACCTGGCTGAACGACCTGCTCGTCCACTCCAACGAGGGTGTGACCGTGACCGGCACCGCGATCATCGGCCACTTCGACCCCGTTGACCGCACGCTGACCTGGACGAACGCCGGCCATCCGCCGCCGGTCCTGGTCAGGAACGGCCACGCCGAGCTGCTCGAGGGCGTGCCCGGCACCATGCTGGGCGCCTTCGAGGCCGCCCAGTACGGCCTGGCCACCACGCAACTGGAGGCCGACGACACCCTGGTGCTCTACACCGACGGCGTCATCGAACGGCGCAGCCAGGACCTCGACGCCGGGATCGCCGCCCTCGCCCAGGCCGGGAGCCAGTGCGTCGGCGACGACCCGGAGAAGATGATCGACTGCGTGCTGGCGCACCTGGACGGCCGGGCGACGGACGACGACGTCTGCATCGTCGCCGCCCGCGTCCTGTGAAGCCCAGGTCGATCAGTCGCAGGTCGATCAGTCGCAGTCGTCGAGGCAGTAGACCCCGTACGCCCGGCCGAGCACTGGCAGGGCCACGTTGCGCACCCTGATCCCGCCCGGCGTCATGCCCTTCTCTGTGCCCTTGTGCGCGTGCCCGTGCACGAAGAGGTCCGCCCCGGCGGTGTCGACCGCCTCGGCCAGCAGGTAGCTGCCGAGAAACGGGTAGATCTCGGGCGGCTCGCCCTCCAGCGTCTCCTTGATCGGCGAGTAGTGGGACAGGACCAGGCGATGATCGGCCTGAACCTCCTTCAGCGCCACCTTCCACGCCTCGGCGATGTGCCGGGTGTGCGCCACGAAGTTCTTGATCTCCCGCTCGCCGAACTCGCTCGCGCTCTTGCCCGCGAACCCGCCGCCGAAGCCCTTGCCGCCGACCACGCCCAGCTTCGTCTCGCCGCACTGGAGCACGGCGCCGTCGTCGTCGAGCACCGTCACCCCGGCGTCGCGGAGCTCCGAAGCGATCTCGTACTGCTGGTCGGAGTGGTAGTCATGGTTGCCGAGCACGGCAACGACGGTGACGGGCAGGTCGCGGAACTCGTCGGCGACCACCCGGCCCTCCTCCAGCGTGCCGTGGCGGGTCAGGTCGCCCGCCAGCATCAGCACATCGGCGCGCTCCTCGATGCCCTCCAGATGTTTCCGGTAGTGGCCCCGACTGTCCTCGCCCAGGTGAACGTCCCCCACGGCCGCTATACGCAGGTCAGTCAAGGTGCTCATCCTCTCCGGGCTCGACGATGTCGACGATCTTGATCTCGTTGTGCAGGTGGAGGGCCGGCGCCGTCTCGTGGGCCACCGCCCCGAGCCGCTCGCGCTGTTCGGCGCCGTCCACCTGGCCGCGCAGGAACAGCTGATCGCCTCTGATGTCGACCCGGATGCCGAGCTCGTGCGTGCGCGCATCCTCGGCCAGCGCCCGCTGGACCCTGGCCGCGACGTACTGCGGAGCTTCCATCGCAACTTCCTCCTTCTCCAGACGCCGCATGCCCAAAGGGAAACCGCTCAAACGGCGCGTACCAGGCCGATGACCGCCCGTTCCACCGGGCCACGCGTGGCCAGTTGGCCGAAGCCGGCGTCGGCGCCGAGCTCGGTCAGCGCCCCCGCGATCGTCTTTCCCCGCTCGTACGCCTCGACCACCCGCGGGTCGACGTAGGACTCGCGAGCGACCGTGGGGGTGTTGCCGAGATACTCGGACACCTCCTTCATGACCCGCGCGACCGCCCGCTTGCCGGTCCCGGCGTGGACGGAGACCGCCAGCCCCACGGCCGCCAGCACGGTCGCGTGCCAGGTGCGGAAGTCCTTCGCGGTCACCTCGTAGCCGATCGTCTCGCGCAGGTAGTCGTTGATGTCCTCGCTGCGCACGTCGGCCCAGCCGCCGTTGTGCCGGTAACGCAGCAGCTCGCCCTCGGCCCTGAGCCTCTTGAGCGACCTGATCACCGCGCACGCCCCGGGGTCGGCCACCTCGATCTCGCGGGAGATGTCGCGCTTGGCGGGGTACGAGCAGGTGATCACGCCCTTGCCGCACGACACGTGCTCCATCTTGAGCGTCGCCAGGCCGTACGAGTCGTAGCTTTCCCCGCCGACCCGGAAGAAGCCCACGTCGAGCAGCCGCGCGGCGGCGGCGAGCACCCGCTCCTTGGTCAGCCCGCGCCCGGAGAGCTGCTCCTCGACGGTCTCGCGGAAGGCGGGCAGCCGCTCGGCCAGTTCCAGCACCCGGTCGAACTTCTCCCGGTCCTGCTGCTCGCGCCAGACGTCGTGGTAGCGGTACTGCCGGCGCCCGGCGGCGTCGGTGCCGGCCGCCTGGAGGTGCCCGTCCGGCGAGGCGCAGATCCACACGTCGGTCCAGGCCGGCGGGATGGCCAGCGCCCTGATCCGGCTCAGCGTCCCGGCGTCGCGCACCACGCCGCCGTCGGGCGTGTGGTAGCTGAATCCGCGACCGCGCCGGCGGCGCGCGATCCCCGGCTCGTTCTGGTCACTCGGCCGCAGTTCAGGCACGACAGCGCGGCTACCCGCGACGTTAAGCGGCAAACGGCGGGGGCAGGTGGGCCATATGCCTGAGAACAACGGTTGGGAAGAGAGCCGGGATGAGCGATCCCACGCGATGGTCCCCGCGACACCGCGCGATGTGGCGCACATCAGGGTGGGCTCCTTCATCTTGGTGTTCCTGTTCGCGTTCGCCGTACTCGGCGTCATCGCCAGGGCCCCCGTGATGACCGGCATCGCGGTCGTGGCGGCGATCGCCACGGTCATTGACATGGTGCTGGCCGTCCGGCGGCAGCACCGCGGTAGATCAGGAGAGGCGGGTTGACCTTCATGGCGCCACAGAGTGCCGAGAATCTCACGACAAAGACGGATATCACGGACGACCTGCGGGGACGCGTGGTCGTGGTGACGGGCGCGAGCGGCGGCGTGGGCCGCGCGGTGGTGCGCGAGCTGGGCGCGAAGGGCGCCAAGGTGGCGCTGATCGCCCGCGGGACGACCGGCCTGGGCGCCGCCGCCGTGGACGTCGCCGCCGCCGGCGGGAGCGGGCAGGTCTATGAGGCGGACGTGGCCGAGTACGACCAGGTACGCCAGGCGGCCGAGCGCATCGAGGCGGAGATCGGCCCGATCGACGTGTGGATCAACGTGGCGTTCTCCTCGGTGTTCGCCAGGTTCTCCGACATCTCCCCGGAGGAGTTCGAGCGGACGACCAGGGTCACCTACCTCGGCTACGTCTGGGGCACCCGGGTGGCCCTTGAGCTGATGCGGCCCCGCAACAGGGGCGTCATCGTCCAGACCGGCTCGGCCCTGTCCTATCGGGGGATCCCGCTGCAGTCGGCGTACTGCGGGGCCAAGCACGCGGTCAAGGGCTTCACCGAGTCGGTGCGGGTCGAGCTCCTGGCCGCCCGCAGCAACGTCAAGATCACCATGGTGCAGCTGCCGGCGGTCAACACGCCCCAGTTCGACTGGGTGCTCAGCAAGCTGCGCCGCCACCCGCAGCCGGTGCCGCCGATCTACCAGCCCGAGGTCGCGGCCCGCGGCATCGTGTACGCCGCCGAGCACCCGGAGCGCAAGGAGTACTGGGTCGGCGCCACGACAGCGGCCACCCTGGTCGCGCAGCGGATCGCCCCCGCGCTGGTGGACCGCTACCTGGCGCGGACCGGCGTGGACTCCCAGCAGACGGACGAGAAGCCGCGCAGCGATGCGGCCAACCTCTGGGAACCCATGGACGACGACCGCGACTACGGCGCGCACGGCAGCTTCGACAAGCGCTCGCACGCCCGCAGCCCGCAGCTCTGGCTGTCGCAGCACCGGCGCGCGGTGCTCCTCACGCTGGCCGCCGCCGCGACGGCGACCGGTCTCGCGGCCCTCGGCCGGGCCAGAAGCTGAGGAAGCCTCACGCGGGCCAGCGTTAAGCAGGCCAGAAGGGGTAGGCGGCGGGGCAACCACGAGGAGGGACCTGATGCCTGAACGCGATCTGCGATTCCTGTCCGAACTCGCCGCCCAGTTGCGTGTGGACTCCGTACGCGGCTCGGCCGCCGCCGGCTCCGGCCATCCGACGTCGTCGATGTCGGCGGCCGACCTGATGGCGGTGTTGTTCGCGTGCCACCTGCGCTATGACTTCCAGAATCCCGGCAATCCCGCCAACGACCATCTCATCTTCTCCAAGGGTCACGCCTCGCCGCTGCTCTACGCGCTGTACAAGGCCGCGGGCGCGATCACTGACGAGGAGCTGCTGTCGTTCAGGAGGCGCGGCAGCCGTTTGGAGGGCCATCCGACGCCCAAGCTGCCATGGGTGGACGTCGCCACCGGCTCGCTCGGACAGGGGTTGCCCATCGGGGTGGGGGTGGCGACGGCCGGGCGGCTGGAGCGCCTGCCGTACCAGGTGTGGGTGCTCTGCGGTGACAGCGAACTGGCCGAAGGGTCCATTTGGGAGGCCGCCGAGCAGGCGGGGGCTGAAGGGCTGGCGAACCTGACGTTGCTCGTGGACATCAACCGGCTGGGCCAGCGCGGCCCGACCCGGCATGGCTGGGACACCGGCGCGTACGCCCGCAGGTTCGGGGCGTTCGGCTGGCACACGATCGAGATCGACGGGCACGATCCAGGACAGATCGACTTCGCGCTGAACGACGCCTGCAACACCCGCCGGCGGCCGACCGTGATCCTCGCCAAGACGCGCAAGGGCGAGGGCGTCCTGGAGGTGGAGAACCGCGAGGGCGCCCACGGCAAGGCGCTCAAGGACCCGGACAAGGCCATCGGCGAGCTGGGCGGCGTGCGGGACGTGCGGGTCGAGGTGCGGCCGCCCGAGCCCACCGGCGAGCCGTTCCGCTTCCACAGCGGGGAGCTGGTGCTGCCCGCATACAAGACCGGTGACGAGGCCGCCACCAGGGACGGGTTCGGCGCGGCGCTGGTCGCGCTGGGCGCGGCCCGTGGCGAGGTGGTCGTGGTCGACGGCGAGGTGGCCGACTCGACCAGGACCGAGGACTTCGCCAAGGAGTTCCCCGAGCGCTTCATCGAGTGCTACATCGCCGAGCAGCAGCTGGTCGCGATGGCGATCGGCCTGCAGGTGCGCGGCTGGATCCCCTACGCCGCCACCTTCGCGGCCTTCCTGACCAGGGCGTACGACTTCATCAGGATGGCCGGGGTGAGCCACGCGTCGATCAGGCTGGTCGGCTCGCACTCCGGCGTGTCGATCGGCGAGGACGGCCCCTCGCAGATGGGCCTGGAGGACCTGGCCATGATGCGCGCCGTGTACGGCAGCACGGTGCTCTATCCGTGCGACGCCAACCAGGCCGCCGCGCTGACGGCCGCGATGGCCGACATCTCAGGGGTGTCGTACCTGCGGACCACTCGCGGCGCCCTGCCGGTGATCTACGAGCCGGGCGAGCGCTTCCCCGTGGGCGGCTCGTCCGTGCTGCGGCAGTCGGCGGCGGACCGGGCCACGATCGTGGCGGCCGGGGTGACCGTGCACGAGGCGCTCGCGGCGGCCGACGAGCTGGGCCGGGACGGGATCCCCGTGGGCGTGATCGACATGTACTCGATCAAGCCGATCGACACGGCCGCGCTGATGGAGGCGGCCACCACCACGGGAACCCTCATCACCGTGGAGGACCACCGGCCGGAGGGCGGGCTGGGCGACGCCGTGCTGGACGCCGTCAGCGAGCTCGGGCCGCGCGTGGTGAAGCTGGCGGTACGGGAGCTGCCCGGGTCGGCGACGCCGCATGAACAGCTGGCAGACGCCCGCATAGACCGCCACGCGATAGCCGAGGCGGTCAAGCGGGTGCTGTGAGGGGGTGGTGAGGGTCAGCCGCGGGCCTTGGCGCCGGCCCGCGGGTTGACCTTCAGGTAGCTGGAGGACTTACAGGGGCGGCTCGTCATAGCGGCGACGCTCCTCGTACACGGTGGTCCGGCGCGCCTCGGGCTGCTCGTAGACGTCGTGACGGACTACCGGCTCGTCGATGGGGGCCACGGCCCTGCGGGTCACGCTGATCCGGTAGATCCCGAACAGCAGGCCGGCCACACCACCCAGCATGAGGATGACGCCGACCACGTTGATGTCGAGTCCGGCAAGATCGAACTCGACGGCCCAGGTGAGAATCGCACCGAGCATGATGAGGATGATGCTTCCGGCTATGGTCATGATTTACCTCCTTGACAAGATGAACCTCTATCCCCATGTCGAAAAACAAACCACTGGTCATGGGCAGGTCGAGTTTGCCCCTGCTGAGCAGGCTTGATAGTGAGGGGGGATGTTCGCTGACAAGCCCACCCTCCAGGGCCACCGAGTGACGCTGCGCCCGGTCGGCCCCGAATACGCCGACGATCTGTTCGAGCTGGTCACCGACCCCGAGGTGCGGCGGCTGACCGGCTCGCACGGCGAGTTCGACCGGGAGGCCAGCCGCCACTGGTACGCGACGAGGAGCCAGCACGCCGACCGCCTCGACCTGGCGATCATCGCGGAAGGCGGCTTCGTGGGCGAGATCGTGCTCAACGAGCTCGACGAGGGCAACCTCGCGTGCAGCATGCGGATCGCGCTCATCGGCGCGCGCGCGTTCGGCAAGGGCTACGGCACGGAGGCCATCGACCTGCTGCTCGGCCACGCCTTCAGCACGACACCGCTGCACCGGATCGGCCTGGAGGTCTACGCCTTCAACGACCGCGCCAGGCACGTCTACAAGAAGGTGGGCTTCGTCGAGGAGGGCGTACAACGTGACGCGCTGCTCTGGGACGGCCAGTGGCACGACGCCATCACCATGTCGATACTGCGGACCGAATGGCGGCCAAGATCGGAAAGCCTGACATAATGATCATGACGCACGGGTCCTCCGGGGCGCGCGGGGGACCTGTGACGTCTTGCAACCAATTCACGATTTCGTGCATCTAAGCAGCAGTGACGATGCGCTTGGTGCCCGGTGACCCCGAGAGACTTGGCGGCTACTGGCTGGCCGGGCGGCTTGGCGCGGGCGGGCGCGGGGTGGTCTACGACGCCTACAACGACGAGGGCCGCCGGTTCGCGATCAAGGTGCCTCGGGGCGAGGTCACCAGGCAGCTCGCCGAGGCCGTCGGCCTGATCAAGCCGCGCCACCTGGCCCGGGTGGTCGGCGTCGGGCTCGACAGCGAGAGTCCCTACATCGTCAGCGAGTTCGCCGACGGACCCGATCTGCGGCAGGCGGTGGCCGTGCACGGGCCGTACGCGGGTGACGAACTGCTCGCGCTCGCGCTCGCCCTGGCGACCGCGCTCAGGACGCTGCACGAGGCGGGCATCACCCACCGCGACCTGAAGCCCGAGAACGTGCTGCTGGCCCCCGACGGCCCGCGCGTCATCGACTACGGCATGGCGGCCGGCAATCCGGTCGGCGGACGGCACACCTACCTGGCACCCGAGGTGCTCACCGGGCAGCGGGCCGGCACCGCGGCCGACGTGTTCGCCTGGGGCGCGGTCGTGCTCTACGCGGCCACCGGCCGCGACCCGTTCCAGGGCGAGAGCCTCGGCGCGATCATGCACCGGCTGCTGACCGTCGATCCGGACCTCGGCGAGCTGCCGCCGCGGCTGCGCGACCTGGTGGGGCGCGCCCTGGCGAAGAACCCGGCCGACCGCCCCTCCGCCACGGAGCTGCCGGCACGCGGTCCGGCCGAGCTGCGCCCGCCCGGCGGGCTGAGCGGCCCGCGCTCGCTCGGCGAGGTGGCCGAGGAGGCGTACGCCTCACTCACCCCGGCGCAGCAGGGCGAGCTGCCCGGCCTGCTGCTGCGCCTGCTGGACGGCGAGGAGGTCAAGGACGACGGCGAGGAGCCGGGGGTGCTGACCCGCCTGGTCGCCGCCGGCCTGCTGGTACGGCTCAGCGTCCGGGTCGAGCCCATCACGACCGAGGTGGGCAAGCTGGTGGCGATCAGTGACGACCGGGTCGCCCCGGCCAGCGCCGCGCTCTTCCGCGCCTGGCCCCGGCTACGCGACTGGGCGGCGCACGACGCGGCGAGCCGCCACTCGAGCGGCGCGCCGGCCCGGCGGACGAACGGCTCGGCGGCCCGGCGGGCGACCTCCACTCGCGAGGACGGCTCGGCGGCCCGGCGGACGGCCTCCGCTCGCGAAGACGGCCCGCCCCTGACCGGCCCCGCCCCGATGTCGGATCTCACCTCGACGGCCGGTCTCACCTCGACGGCCGACCTCACCTCGATGTACGTCGTCCACCGCGCCATGCTGACCGACCTGCGGCGGCTCGCCGAGCTGCTGACCGGGCCCGCCGAGCTCGGCGCGGCCAGGGGCAGGGCGGTGCGCGGCTACGCGGCCGCGCTGCTGACCCAGGTCGGCCACCACCACGCCAACGAGCGCGACCTGCTGTGGCCGGCCATCGAGCGCGCCGCGGGCCAGTCCGTCGACCTGACCTCCTACGCCACCGGCCGCCAGGCGTTCGGCCCGCTGCTGGCCCGCTGCCGCGCCGCGCTGACCGGTGAGCCGGGCGCGCTCGGCCGGGAGCTGAGCGAGTTGCTGGAGCCACTTGAGGAGCACCTCGCCGAGGAGGAGTCCGAGCTGTTCCCGATCGTCTTCCGGTTCGTGCCGTTCGACGCCTATGTACGGGTGGAGCGGCAGGTCGCCAGGCGCGCCACCCTCCGCGAACTGGCCTTCACCACTCCGTGGCTGCTCCGCCACGCCACGCCCGAGGAGGCCGCGCGCCTGCTCAAGCGGGCGGGCGGGCCGCTGCGCCTGCTGGCGGCCGCCACCGGACCAGGCTACACCCGGCGCGAGCGGCAGATCTTCGGCTAGCCCGTTGCCTACGGGCACCCACGTGAGGCCGCTGCATGACGGGCACCAACATGATGCCGCGCCTGGTCGGCGGGTACCCTGTGGGCGGCCGAACGTCCGCGGAACGGCGCCGCGCATCTTCGAACAGCTGGGAGCTCGACTCGATGACCGATCTGGTGACCTTCGGTGAGACCATGGCGCTGTTCTCGGCCCGGCGCACCGGTCCGCTGCGCTTCGCCCGCGACTTCGACCTGGGCGTCGGCGGCGCCGAGTCGAACGTGGCCATCGGTGTCAGCCGCCTGGGTCACAGCGCCACCTGGATCAGCCGGGTCGGGGCCGACGAGTTCGGCGAGCTGATCCGCTTCACGCTCCAGGGCGAGGGCGTCGACGTCCGGGCCGTCACGGATCCGGAGGCGCCGACCGGCCTGATGATCAAGGGCCGGCGGACGGCCGACCTCGTCGACGTCCGCTACTACCGGGCGAGGAGCGCCGCGTCCCGGATCACGCCCGAAGACGTCGACCCCGCGCTCATCCAGGCCGCCCGGGTGCTGCACGTCTCCGCGATCACCCCGGCCTTGTCGGCGTCCGCCCGCGAGACCGTACGGCAGGCGATCGCCGTGGCCCGCGCCGCCGGGGTGTTCGTGTCACTGGACATCAACTACCGCCGGGCGCTGTGGACGGCCGAGGAGGCCGGCGCCTGGCTGCGCGAGACGATCGGCGACGTGGACGTGCTGTTCGCGACCGAGGCGGAGGGCCGGCTGGTCACCGACGTCGAAGGGGGCGCCGACCTGGCCAAGGCGCTCGCCTCGCTCGGTCCCGGCCATGTGCTGGTGAAGTCGGGTGCCGAGGGGGCCCTGGAGTACTCGGGCGGCTCCGTACGGCAGGCTCAGCCGTTCCGGGTGACGGAGGTGGACCCGGTCGGCGCCGGGGACGCGTTCGCGGCCGGGTGGCTCGCCGACTGGCTGGCCGGCGCGGACGCCGGCCAGCGGCTGCGCACGGCGTGCGCGGCCGGGGCGTTCGCGGTGACCTCGCAGGGCGACTGGGAGAGCCTGCCCCGCCGGGCCGACCTGAACCTGCTCCAGCGGCCCGCCGACGGGGTCAGCCGCTAGTCACTTGATCGCGGCGACGTCGAGCCGTCCCTGGCCGCACACGCGGTCGGCGCCGAACGCGATGGTCGTGTACGTCCGATCGTCCGGCGCGATGACGAGCAGCCGGTTCGCGCCTGGACAGTCCGTCTCGCCGCCGCTCT
Organism: Nonomuraea aurantiaca; assembly: GCF_020215705.1. Taxonomy (GTDB): domain Bacteria; phylum Actinomycetota; class Actinomycetes; order Streptosporangiales; family Streptosporangiaceae; genus Nonomuraea; species Nonomuraea aurantiaca. The sequence continues at coordinate 45,033 of NZ_JAIWNB010000006.1, forward strand.
CCACGACGGTCCAGTGGAGGACCGCGCGGGCGCTGCCGCCGGGCCTGAGCGTCACCTTCGGGTGCGCTCCCGGCGTCCGGCGAACTCTTGTACGCAGGGCGTCACCCCGCTCGTCGAGCATCACCAGACCGGGATAGCCGCGTACGGTGCACGTGGCGCGCGACCGGTTGGTGAACACCAGCGGCGCGTAGCGGTTGCCCGCCCCGGCGTCCACCCGGCCCAGGCGCACCTGGAGCTGGGTCGTGGAGCAGCGCTGCGGGGCCGCGGCCGGTTGCGCGCTCTCCTGCGCCAGCGCGGGCGCGGCGCCGCCGAGCAGCAGCAGCCCGCCCACGAGTGCGGCGATCCTGAACGTCTTCATGGATTTTTTGACGCGTGCAACACACCAAAGGTTCTAAGCCGGACTTTCTGGCATTCGCGCTGGTATTGCCGCTGGCCGATCAGTCGCCACAGGACGCGGGCGGCCATCGGCATCAGGCGGAGAAAGGCCTCGCGCTCCCATGGGGTGGCGTCCTCCAGCAGCGCGCCAAGGTTGATCAGCAGCCGGTCCTTGGGCAGCTGGGCGCGGGCGTACTCCGAGAGCGTGTCCCATTCGGCCTTGGTCAGGTGCGCGGCGACGAGCGGCAGGATGCGCTCCTCCTCCTGGTCGAGGTGGACCAGGAGCTCGTCGTGGAGCAACGTCAGCGTGTCGGCGAGCCGGTCCCTCCGCTCGGCGTCGGCCTCGGCCCGCCAGGCGGGCAGCAGTTCCTCCAGCACGGAGATGTGGTCGGCGACGCGCTCGTGCTGCTCCTCCATCGTGCGGATGAGGACGCTCTCCAGCTGTACGCGGCGGAGGAGCACCGGCCAGAGCAGCTTGTCCTCGGCCTCGTGGTGGTGGTGCAGGCCGGTCAGCAGCTCGCCCAGGTAAGCGGCCAGCGTGGCGGCCCGCTCGGTGTCGCCGGGGGCCACCTGCCGGACCAGCTCGGGGGCCAGCCTGAACTCGCGGCGGAACACGCGGTGGACGACCACCATCTCCCAGATGGCAGGTGCGTTGTCGTTAGTCACCAGGACAGGATGGGGGACGCCGATTGCCATCCGATTGTCCACTGATGCAAGCGGTAGCACCCGCCCCGCTGTTACAGGAGGCCGGCGGCGGCCAAGTGCTTGCCGACGCGGCCGGTCTCCTCGTCGTTCAGCGGGACCTGCGGCAGCGCGGTTGCCGGGTGGTCGATGACGCCGCGCAGGTGCAGCGCGGCCTTGAAGGCGCCCAGCCCCGACGAACTGCCGCCCATCCGGTCGCCGCCGACCGTGACGATCTCGAACAGCCGTACCAGCCGCTCCTGCTCCAGCCGGGCCGCCTCCCAGTCGCCCCGCCGCGCCGCCTGGTAGAGCCGGACGTACCCGTGGGGATCGACATTGCCCAGACCGGGCACCACGCCGTCGGCGCCCATCCACAGGGCGGAGTCCACCGTCACCTCGGACCCGGTCAGCACGCTGAACGGCGCCTCGCGGCCCAGGATCACCTGCCGCAGACCGCCGTCGTCCCCGCTCGAATCCTTGACCCCGGCCAGCACCCCCTCGGCGGCCAGTCCCAGCAGCAGCTCGGCGGACAGCTTGGTGCGCACGGCGACCGGCAGGTCATAGGCGTAGACCGGCAATCCGCTCTCGGCCCTGATGGTCCGGAAATGTGTCCGTATCTCGGTGGGATGGGTGCGCGTGTAGAACGGCGCCGTCGCCACCAGCCCCGACACCCCGGCCTCGACCGCGACCCGCACGTGTTCGAGCACCCGTGGCGTGGTCATGTCGATCACCCCCGCCAGCACCGGCACCCGGCCGCCCGCATGACCGACCACGGTGTCGAGCACCACCCGGCGCTGGGCGTCGGGCAGGTAGGCCACCTCCGACGACGACCCGAGCACGAACAGCCCGTCCACCCCGCCGTCGATCAGGTGGTCCACCAGCCGGATCAGCGACGCGGCGTCCACCTGGCCGCCGGCGGTCATCGGGGTGCACACCGGGGGGATCACACCGGTCAATGTCATGCGTGCTCCTGGATCAGTTCGAGGTCGGTCGCTCCCGGCGCCACCGGGTGGTAGCAGTGGAAGAGGTGGTCGGCGTCGGTCCGCGCCGCGGGCCAGGCCGCGCCGCACTCCTCGTCCGCCCGCCAGCATCGGGTGCGGAACGGGCAGCCGCTCGGCGGCCTGGTGGCCGAGGGCACGACGCCGACCAGCGGGATCGGGTTGATCGGGGAGATCAGTCCCGGCGTGGCGGAGAACAGCGCCCGCGTGTAGGGGTGCCGGGCGTTCAGGGGTACGGCGTGCGCGGGAGTCTGCTCGACGATCCTGCCCAGGTACATGGTCACCACCCGGTCGCTCATCCGCCGGACCGTCTGGATGTCGTGCGAGACGAACACCAGCGCCAGCCCGAGCCGCTCCTTCAGATCGAGCAGCAGGTTGAGTATCTGCGCCCGTACGGACACGTCAAGGGCGCTGGTCGGCTCGTCGGCGATGAGCAGGTCGGGTTCGAGGGCCAGCGCCCTGGCGATGGCCACGCGCTGCCGCTGCCCGCCGGACAGCTGGCCGGGCAGCAGGTCGGCCGCGCCGGCGGGCAGGCCGACGAGGTCGAGCAGCTCCCGGACCCGGGCGTCCCGCTCGGCCGGGGTGCCGCGCCCGTGCACGTTGAGCGGGTCGCGGAGCACCTTGCTGACGGGCAGCCGCCGGTTGAGCGCCGTGGACGGGTCCTGAAATATCATCCCGACGCTGGACCCGATCAGCCCCCGCCGCTCCGCCTCCTTGAGCGCCCACAGGTCCTTGCCCCGGAAGGTCACGGTGCCCGAGGTCGGCCGTTGCAGGCCCACCAGCACCTTGGCCAGCGTGGACTTGCCGCAGCCCGACTCCCCCACGACGCCGACCGTCTCGCCGGGGCTGATCGAGAGGTTCGCCTCGGTCAGCGCGTAGACGCGGTCCCGCGAGAACACCCCGCCCGAGCGGGCCTTGTACACGACGTGCACGTCCTTGAGATCAAGCATGCTGATCACTCCCCACGAGGACGACGGCGGGATGGTGACACGCCACGGCGTGCCGCCGGGTGTCCCCTTCCAGCACCGGAGCGTCGGTGCGGCACACATCCGTGGCCATCGGGCACCGGTCGGCGAAGCGGCAGCCGGCCGGGAAGTCCGCCGCCGCGGGCACCACGCCGGGGATCTGCGTCAGCCGCTCGGCCCCCGACTCCAGCGACAGCACCGAGCCGAGCAGCCCGCGGGCGTAGTGGTGGGCGGGCGCGCCGACCAGCGTCGCCGTGGCGCCGGTCTCCACGATCTGCCCGCCGTACATGACGACCACGCGGTCGGTGACGTCGGCGATCAGCGCGAGGTCGTGCGAGACGAGGATCAGCGCGAACCCGAGCTCCGCGCGCAGTTCCAGCAGCAGCTCGATGACCTGCGCCTGGACGGTCACGTCGAGCGCGGTGGTGGGCTCGTCGGCGACGATCAGCTTGGGCTCGCGCGACAGCGCCATCGCGATCAGCACCCGCTGCCGCTGCCCGCCGGACAGCTCGTGCGGGTAGGAGGACAGGGTACGGCGGGCGTCCAGGCCGACCAGTTCGAGCAGTTCGGCCGGTGTCCGGCGGCCACCACGGCGGGTGACCTGCTTGAGCTGGGCCTTGATGGTCATGGCCGGGTTCAGCGAGGAGAGCGCGTCCTGGTAGATCATCGCCATCTCGTGGCCGAGCAGGCGGCGGCGGGCGCGGCGCGGCAGCGAGAGGAGCTCCTGCTGGTCGAAGCGTACGTGGCCGCTGACGCGGGCGTCGCGGGGCTGCAGGCCCATGATGGTCAGCGCGGTCAGCGACTTGCCGCAGCCGGACTCGCCGACCAGACCGAGCACCTCGCCCGGACGTACCTCGAAGGCGATGCCGTCGACGATGTCCACGCCCTCGGCGAAGCCGATGCGCAGCCGCTCCACCGCGAGGATCGGCGGGCCCGAGGGCAGGGGGCGGGCCCGCTCGGCCAGCCTGCGGGCGGCCTCGGCCAGGCCCGGCAGCTCGACGATCTCGCCGGAGCCCGGCCGGGCCGCCTCGAACGCGTCGTCCTTCTTGATGGCGGCCTTGCGGGTGGCGGGCGCGGCCCAGGCGTCGGAGATGCCCTCGGAGAGGATGTTCAGGGCGAGCACGGTGATCAGGATGAGCAGGCCGGGGAAGACCGTGGCCCACCAGCCGCCGAGGAGCACCATGTTCTTGCCGTCGGCGATGACGCTGCCCCACGACGGGTTCGGTGGGCGTACTCCGGCGCCGATGAACGACAGCGAAGCCTCGAACACGATCGCGTCGGCCACCATCACCGTGCAGAACACCAGCACGGGCGCGGCGCAGTTGATGGCGATGTGCCGGATCAGGATGTGCGGGGTGCGGGCGCCGATGATCCGCTCGGCCGCGACGTAGTCCTCGCCGTACTGGGCGATCACGTTGGCCCGTACGACCCGCGCCACCGAGGGCATGTAGAGGAAGGCCATCGCCATCACCAGCACCGGAATGCTGCCGCCGAACACCGCCACCAGCACCGCGGCCAGCGCGATGCCGGGGAAGGCCATGATCACGTCGAGCAGGCGCATGATCGTCTCGTCGACGGCCCGGCGGGAGGTGGCCGCGGCGGCGCCGATGACGGCCCCCACGACCAGGGCCAGGGCGGTCGCGCCGAGGCCGATGATCAGCGACCAGCGCGCGCCGTACAGGAGCCTGGACAGGATGTCGCGGTTGGCGCTGTCCAGTCCCATCCAGTGACTCGCGGACGGGCCGCCGCCGGCGACCTCCTGGAAGTACGGCGAGTGCGGCGCGATCACCGGCGCGAGCAGCGCGGCCAGCACGATCACGGCGACGACGCCCACGGCGATCCACGACAGCGGCCGGAGCCGTCTGAAGGCGACGCCCGGCTTGGCGAGGCGTTCGGTCAGTCCACGTCTCATCAGGTGGCGCTCCTGAGCCTGGGGTTGACCAGCAGGTACAGGACGTCGACCAGCAGGTTGACGACCATGAAACCGACCGCGACGGTCAGCACGACGCCCTGCACGACCGCGGGGTCACCGTCGCGCACCGCGTTGATCATGAGCTGGCCCATGCCCGGCAGGCCGTAGATCTGCTCGATGACCACCGCGCCGCCGATCAGGTAGCCGATGCGCAGGCCGAGCACGGTCAGCGGGTTGATCAGCGCGTTGCGCAGTACGTTGCGGCCCACCACCACGATCGGCGGCAGCCCGCTGCCGATCGCGGTGCGTACGTAGTCGCGGTCGAGCTCCTCCACCATCGAGGTGCGGATGATCCTGGTGAGCTGGGCCGCGACCGGCAGCGACAGCGACAGCGCGGGCAGCGTCATCGAGCGCAGCCAGCCGCTCGTCGAGTCGGCGGGGTTGATGTAGCCGCCGGTCGGGAAGAGCCCCTCCCCCACGGCGAGCCACTGGATCATCAGCAGTGCCAGCCAGAAGGCCGGAGCCGCGACCCCGACCAGGGACACGATGCGGATCACCTGGTCGGGCCAGCGGTCACGGAACAGCGCCCCGGTGACGCCGAAGATCAGCGCCAGCACGACCGCGACGAGCAGGCCGAGGAGCGTGAGCTGGAGCGTCAGCGGCAGCGCGGTCGTGACCGATTCGAGCACCGGCTTCTTGGTGAGCACGCTGGTGCCCAGGTCGCCGCGGACCAGGTCGCCGATGAAGCGCAGGTAGCGCAGCGGCAGCGGGTCGAGCAGGCCGTTCTCGACCTGGAACTGGTGGATCTGCTCGGGGGTCGGGTTCGCGCCCTGGAAGTAGGCGTACTCCGGCTTGCTGTTGGAGAAGCGCATCACGATGAACACGAACGCGGCGACCCCGAGTACCAGCGGGACCAGAACGAGGATCCGCCGGAGGAGCATTCTGACGATGAAGGCCATGGGCTCAGGTGCGCTTGGCCTGGAGGACGTTGATGCCCGGGTAGGCCTGCGCACGGATCCCGGTCAGCTTCTTCGGGTCCCAGGCGGTCATCAGCTCGGTGTGGACGACGGGGTAGAGGACCGCCTGCTCGGCGATGAGATCCAGATATTTCTGGACCTTCGCGGTCTTGGCCGCCTTGTCGGGCTCTTTGGTGGCCTCGTCCATCTGGGTGAACAGCGCCTTGGCGTCCTTGCTGTCGCCCCAGTGGCTGTACTTCATCCACAGGCCGCCGGCCACGTAGTTGTAGCGCATGATCAGGTCGGCGTCCATGCCGAACTGGTTGGGGTTCGAGGCCGCCGCGACCACCTGGTAGTCCTGGAACTGGTCCATCTTGGCGAACAGCGCGGCCGTGTCCTGCGGCTCCAGCGTCGTCTTGACGCCGATCGCCTCCCAGGAGGCGGCGATGGTCGGCAGGCAGTCGGCGATCCAGCTCACGTTGACGGCCATCAGGTTGACCGTCAGGTCGGTCACGCCCGCCTCTTTGAGCAGCGCCTTGGCCTTCTCCTGGTCGTAGTCGTAGACGACCGAGGCCCGCTTGTGGTCGGGGTGGCCCTCGTTGAGGAAGGAGCTGGAGGCGGTGCCGTGCCCCTTGAGGGCCACGTCGATCAGCTTCTTCTTGTCGATGGCGTAGTGCAGCGCCTGGCGTACGCGGACGTCGTCGAACGGCTTGGTCCCGGTGTTGAACATCAGGAACATGTGGTTCATCCCCGCGCCGCCCTCGACGCTCAACCCCTGCTGCTTGAGCTGCTCGACGTTGGCGTACGGGATGTTGTCGGCGATCTGCGCCTCGGCCGAGCCGCCGGAGATCTTCGCGACGCGGGCCGCCGCGTCCACGATCGTCAGCCAGTTCATCTTCTTGACGGTCGCCGGGCGCGGCCCGTTGTAGTCGGCGAACGCCTCGAAGGTGGTGTTGCTCTTGGGGTTGTGCGCGGTCTGCTTGTACGGCCCCGAGCCGACGGCCTTGCCGGTCTTGGCCTGGTCCCAGGCGCCCGCCTGGCTGAAGACGTGCTTGGGCATGATCTTGGCAATGGTCAGCCTGGGCGCCGCGTCGGGGAAGGCGAACTTGAAGACCAGCTCGACGTTCTTGTCGTCGATCTTCTTCACTTCCTGGAGCCAGGACTTGAAGAAGTTGCCCGTCAGCACGTTGGCTGCCGGGTCGAGGATGCGCTGGAAGGTGAAGACCACGTCGTCGGCGGTCACCGGCTGCCCGTCGTGCCACTTCGCGCCGTCGCGGAGGGTGAACTTCCACGAGGTGGCGTTCAGGTCCGTCGGCAGCGCGGTCGCCAGGGCCGGGTACGGCTCACGGGTGATCGGGTCGGTGTCGAGCAGGCCCTCGTAGACGTGCTGGATGCCGGCCATCGCGAAGGCCGAGGCGGTCTGCGTCGGATCCCAGCTCTGGTCGTTGCCATAGCCGATGACGGCGGTGATCAGGTCCTTGTTGGATCCGGCGCCGACCGAACCGGTCGAGGCCGGGCCACCCGAGCAGGCGGAGAGGGTGGTGGCGATGAACGCCGCCGCACCCGTGGCCCCGCTGTAGCGCAGGAAGTCACGGCGGCTGAACTCAGAGCTCACGGATGCCTCCTGGGGGTTGGTGCAGATCCTGCGATCCGCATTAGGCCGCCGATCCGCGGTCCTAATGTAGAACGTGGGACATCCCATGTCCTATGTTGTGCGTAGGGTGGACGCTATGGGCCGGACCCGGTTGAGGTCAACAGGAGATTTCCGGAATGTTACCTAAGCGCTTACGACGAAGGGATTTTTCATGACCACTGTCCCGCGCCCGCGGCCCAGCCGTGCCGTCGAGGCCCAGGAGGGCGTCAAAGAGCTCATCCTCCGGCGCGGGCTCGTGGCGGGCGATCCCCTGCCCACCGAAACCGAGCTCATGGAAGAGCTCCAGGTCAGCCGCAACTCCGTCCGGGAGGCGCTCAAGGCGCTCCAGGCCGTCGGGATCGTCGACATCCGCCACGGCTTCGGCATGTTCGTGGGCCGGATGTCGCTGGCCGGGCTGGTCGACGAGCTGGCCTTCCACAGCCGCATCACCCTCCAGGACGGCAAGAGCCACCTCACCCACCTCACCGAGATCCGCGAGATCCTGGAGGCCGGCCTGGTTCAGCGGCTCATCGACCTGGGCCCAGAGGCCGACCTGACGCCGGTGGCCGACGTGATGGCCCGCATGGAGAGCGAGGCGCTGGTCGGCGACGTGTCACCGGAGACGGATCGGCTCTTCCACGACCTGCTCTACCGCCCGCTCGGCAATCCGCTGGTCAGCCAGCTGCTCGGGGCGTTCTGGGACGTCTACCACCAACTGCGCGACGGCCTCGGCACGCCCGACGAGCCCCCGGCGGACGTGGCCAAGCGGCACCGCGACATCTACACGGCCGTGCAGGCCGGGGACAAGACCGCGGCGGTGGCGGCGGTCTTCGCCCACTTCGACGGCGTCCGCAACCGGCTGGCCCGCCTGCACACCCGCTGACGGGTTACTCCGCTTCGAAGGCCCGCCAGTCGTCCCGCCAGCCGGCGAACCAGCGGGCGAACCACGGTGACGTCGCCGCCAGCGGCACGATGTGCTCCACCGTCTCCCGGTGGTATCGCCGCTGGAAGTCCACCGGCATCCGGTACAGCTCCTGTACGTTGCTCACCCGGTCGGCCAGCTTGACCAGCACGGCCTGCGGCGGCGCTCCCGCCAGCGCCCGCAGGTAGGCCGCCTTCACCGCCGCCTTCGCCGCCGCCCTGTCCTGCCCGGTGACCACGCCCGGCTTGTCCTGCGGGGCGGCCACATCGCGCTTGTCCTGAGGGGCGGCCACGTCGGGCTTGGTCACCCATGCGACCAGCTCGGCGACGTGCTCTCCGAACCGCTCGGCGATCTCCGCGCGCGTGCACGGGGTGTCCTCGACCACGTCGTGCAGCACGATCGCCACCAGCACGTCCGGGTCGCGCACCGCCGCCCCGCGCACCGCGATCTCCAGCGCCTCCAGCAGATGCTCCACGTAGGGGACGCCGGTCGGCCGCAACTGATCGTCGTGGCGCAGTACGGCGAAGGCCACCGCCTCCTCCAGCACCGCGACCGTCTCCTCCGGCAGCGCCGCGGCCAGCGGTTGCTCGGCGTCCCGCCAGGATTTCCAGCTCGTGAAGATCTCAGTCACGCCTCGGATGCTATCCTCTGGTCAAACGCCTTGGACGATCGCCCAGGGCGTACGCCCAACGGGAGGAACCCATGCCCGGACCCAAGGCGGCGGACCAGGGCCGTGAGGTGCGCGGGCGGCTGCTGCGCGTGGCCGCGGAGCTGATCGCCGAGCGTGGGTGGTCGGCGGTGAGCACGCGGATGCTGGCCGAGCGCGCCGGGGTGACGCCCGGACTGGTGCATTACCACTTCTCCTCGGTGCACGCCCTGCTCACGGAGGCCGCCATCGGCACGATGCGGAGCCTGGTCGAGGGGCTGGGCCCGCTGCTGGAGCGGGCCGGCACGGCAGAGGAGGCGCTGGACCTCATGCTCGCCGCGCTGGACGAGCACGACGGGCGCGACCCCCTGTCGCTGCTGTTCGCCGAGACGTACTTGGCGGCCGCCCGCGACGAGACGCTGCGCCGGTCGCTGGCCGAGGTGGTCACCGCCTTCCGCGACCGGCTGGCCGCACGGCTGGCCGCCCAGGGCGTGGCGGCGCCGGACCAGACGGCGGCGGTGGTGGCCGCCGCCATCGACGGCCTCATGCTGCACCGGGCCTTCACTCCCGGCCTGACCGCCCCGGCCGTCGCCCCCATCCTCAGACGGCTTCTCGACGGAAGGGTGCTCACATGAAAGCCGTGATCTGCGGTGCCGGCATCGGCGGGCTGGCCCTGGCCCAGCGCCTCGACACCATCGGCTGGGACGTGGTGGTGCTGGAGCGGTCCCCCGGCCCCCGTACCCATGGCTACATGATCGACTTCTTCGGCCCCGGATACGACGCCGCCGAGGCCGTGGGCGTGCTGCCCCGCCTCCATGAGGTGGGCTACGTGGTGACGGAGATGACCTACCGCGATGAGGAGGGCCGCCGCCGCTCCGGGATGTACTACGACCAGGTGGCCCAGGTGGAGCTGCCACAGTGGAGCCGCGACCGGGTGACGCTCATCGGGGACGCCTGCCAGGCGGTGTCGGTGGTGGCCGGCCAGGGCGCCTCGCTCGCGATCGCGGCCGCCTACGTCCTGGCCGACCGCCTCTCCACGGCGCCGTCGATCGACTCCGCCCTGGCCGAGTACGAGCGGGTGCTGCGCCCGGTGGTGGCGGACAAGCAGGAGGTGGCGCGCAAGGGCGTCCGCTGGTTCGTACCGGAGGCGCGCTGGCAGCTGCCGGCCCGCAGAACCGCCCTCCACCTGGCCCGTCTGCCACTTCTCGACCGCTATGTGGCGGACGCGGTGGCGGGGAAGCCGAGCGCCATCATCTCCTAGACATCGGCCGGCTACTTCGCACGGTCGGCGATCAGGAGTTCCAATCGGCGTCGCCGGCCTGGTCCTGTTCCTGGTACGGCAGGCCAGGGTGGCCGACCCCCTCATCGACGTCAGCCTCTTCCGGCGGCCCGCGTTCGCCGGTTCGATCAGCACGAACCTCTTCGCGATGTTGGCGGACCCGAGCACGGCTGTGGCACGGTGTGGGCGTGTCCGACGAACTCCCCCGCACCGCGCTTCCCCAGACCGTGACCGAGGCGATCGCCGCCGAGCAGGCGGGCCAGGTCCTGCGCTACCTCTACTTCTGGGGCCACCGCCCGGCCCGCGACGGCGGGGTCGGTCCCGGCTGCCTGTCGCAGTGGTGGCCGGTCACGTTCACCGAGGACGGCCACACCTTCGCCTCCGCCGAGCACTACATGATGGCTCACAAGGCGTGGCTGTTCGACGACCAGCAGACCGCCGCCGAGATCCTCGCCGCGGATCATCCCGGCGAGGCCAAGAAACTCGGCCGGGCCGTGCGCGGCTTCGAGGAGGACGTCTGGAACGCCCGCCGCTTCGACATCGTGGTCCGCGGCAACCTCGCCAAGTTCGCCCAGCACCCCGACCTGGCCGGCTTCCTGCTCGGCACCCGGAACCGGGTCCTGGTCGAGGCCAGCCCCCACGACCGGATCTGGGGCATCGGCCTGACCGCCGACGACGAGCGCGCCGCCTCCCCGGCGACCTGGCGGGGCCTGAACCTCCTCGGCTTCGGCCTGATGTCCGTACGGGACACGCTATCTGCGGCTTCGGTCTGATGTCCGTACGGGACGCGCTCGCCGCGGCTTCGAAGGGGCGAGCCTGGGTCAGCTCATGTGCTTGACCGACCCCGGGCGACTGCGGCGAGGAACCCGCCGACGAACGCGTCGCCGAGCCCGATGGTCGTGGGCGCGGCGACGTCAAGCTCGAAGCCGGGCAGGCAGCGAACAACCCCGCCCATGCGGCCTTCCAGCGCCGCGGCGAAATCCACCGCCTCCGTTCGCCTCGGCCGGTTCCGCATGAGTTCGTAGTGGTGCCCTGCGTACCCATCGCCGTGCGAGTAGCGAGTGCTGGCGATCACGATGCCCTCGTTCAGCGGCTCCGCGTAGTCGCCGGCTCTCTCGCCGTAGGCCGCCGACCAGTACTTGGTATGCACGACCAGGGTCGGCACGGGGATGAGAGCGCACAGCGATTCGAGGGCGCGGGCCACCTCCGTCACGGAGAGCAGGTCGACGGCGTAGCCCAGGTGCGACTGCAGCTCGTCCTCGTTCAGTCCGTGGACGTCGATGACTTCCAGAAGCGCGTCGCGGACCAGTTGGCTGTGGCCCGGCTCGTGGAATCCGGCATCCTCGTAGTAGACGACCGCCTCGGCCGGAAGTTGCCGCATGTGGCTGCGCAGCGTGGACAGACGCAGGTCCAGTGTTCGCCGGTCCCGTATCGCGTTGAATCCCGAGATCAGAAAGACCCGTGCCTCGCGAAGCAATGAGCCCAGCTCATCGCTCAGCAGCATGGACTCGTTCGCCGGGTCGTTGACGTAGATCAATCTGTTCGGGAACGGCGCTCGGATGTCGATGTCACCTGCTCGAACCCGCAGGTCCTGGTCGTACTGCACGATCAGGTGCGGATAGAGGGTGTCCCCGTCGCCGCTGCAGATGTAGTCGCAGCTCGCCGGCAGCAGGCGGCGGACGATGTCGTTGAGACTGACCAGGTGCAGGGTGGAGGGCACGCCGAGCCGGCTCATCTCCATCGCCGCTCGGACGGAGGTGCCGCCCAGGGTCGTTCGTGTGGGGAACCGCCCGGCGAATGCGCTCAGGCATTCGGAGGAGGCGACGAAGTGCTCGCCTCCTCCGCCCTTTTTGAGGTAGGTGAGAATGGAGATGACCAGCTCGCGCTCGTTGGTCACGGTGACCGATGACGTCAGCTCGGCATCGTGGATCTCGTACGCGACGACCAGCTGCTCCAAGATCGACGAGGACAGCTTGAGTTCGTAGTCGACGCATCCCCCCAAGCCCAGGACCACATGGCTGGTCATGTCAGTAGAGAGATGCCTTGCCGGCCGCTTCGAAGAGCTCGATCTTCTGCGCGGCCACCACCTTCATCGCGTCGATGCACGGCGGCTGGATGGAGTTGGGCTCGCGCAGGCTCTCATCGGCCAGGACCTCGCGCATCTTCGTGTGGTAGGCCAGCTTGATGTCGCTGGAGATATTGATCTTGTTGATACCGAGCTTGACCGACTCCGCGATCTCGTCGTCGGGATTGCCCGATCCGCCGTGCAGCACGAGGGGGATCCTGACCCGGTCCTTGATCTCCTTCAGCAGGTCGAGCTTGAGCTCCGGCTTCAGGGTCTTCGGGTAGATGCCGTGATAGGTGCCGATGGCCACGGCGAGGCTGTCCACCCCGGTCTCCCGCACGAAGGTCACGGCGTCCGCCGGGTCGGTGTAGATGATCGCGTCGCTGCCGTCTTCGGCCTCGTTGTCGGTCTTGCCGATCGTGCCCAGCTCCGCCTCGACCGACAGGCCGACCGCGTGCGCGGTGTCGGCGACCTTCTTGGAGATCGCGATGTTGTCCTCGAAGGACTTCATCGAGGCGTCGATCATCACCGAGGTGAAGCCGATGCGGATCGCGGTCAGCATCTCCTCATAGGTCGCGCCGTGGTCCCAGTGGATCGCGATCGGCACGGACGAGCGATGGGCCCGCTGGGTGATCGCGGCGATCACGTCCACGCCGAGGTGCCGTACCTCGTCGGGATGGATCCCGACGATGAGCGGCGCGTTCGTCTCTTCGCTGATGTCCACGATGCCGTTGAACATGGCGTAGTCGCTGATGTTGAAGGCGGGCACCGCGAAGTTTCTTTCGTTCGCGACAGCCAAGAGCACCTTGCCGGTCGTCAGCATTACTTTATTTCTCCTTCTGAATAATGATTGTCGTGCGGGACGGGCATGATGCGTCAGGCCTTGACGGCGCCGGAGGTGAGGCCGCCGATGAATCGCCGCTGGAAGAGGAGGAACAACAGGAGCACCGGGATGGACCCCAGAATGCTCATGGCCATCATCTGATTCCACTCGTAGGAGTGCTGGCCCATCAACAGCTGGATGCCGATGGGCACGGTTCGCATGTCGTCGGTACGAGTGAGGGTCAGCGCGAACAGGTATTCGTTCCACGAGATCATGAAGGTGTAGACGCCGACGGCGACCAGTCCGGGAACCGAGATGGGCACCAGAATTCGCCAGAGAGCCGTCCAGCTCGACGCCCCGTCCACCTTGACGGATTCGTCCAATTCCCGGGGCAGGGTATTGAAGTAAGCGGTCATCATGATGATCGCATAGGGCAGAGTGAACACCATGTGCGTGAGAATCAGGCCCGGATAAGTATTATACAGGCCGAGCCCCACCACGAGACCGAAGTAGGGAATGACGAGGGTGATCGGCGGCACCGCCTGAACGGTGACGATCACGGCATTGATGGATCGCTTCATCGGGAAGTTGTAGCGGCTGAATCCATAGGCCGCGAGTATCGCCACGAACAATGTCAGCACGGTCACCGAAAGCGCGACGATGTAACTGTTGATGAAAAACCGCAACTGGGCCGCGTCGCCCAGGATCTTCGCGTAGGCGTCGAACGAGAAGTTATCGGTGATCAGCCGCGGCGGGACCTGGAAGACCTCCCCATTGGTCTTGAACGACGTCGACAGCATCCACACGACCGGCAGGCCGGCGAAGGCCGCGCCGACGCACAAGCCCGCGAGCACGGCGATCTTCGCGTAGAGGCGCCGCCTTTGACGGGTGAGCACGGGTGATCACCTCTCCTTTTGCAGGCGAACGTAGAAGACGGCCAGAATCATCGTGAGCAGCAGGACTATGACGGCGGCGGCGGACGCGGTGGCGAACTCGTAACTGCTGAAGGCCTGCTTGTAGGTGTAGGTGCTGAGCATCTCGGTGACATTCAGCGGGCCACCACCGGTGGTCATCCAGATGAGGGCGAACTGCTGAGAGGTCCAGATGAGATCGAGCACGGCCATGCTGAGGAGCACCGGCTTCAGCTGGGGCAGCGTCACATTGCGGAACTGCCGGAAAGCGGTCGCGCCGTCCACGGAGGCCGCCTCGTACAGAACCGGGGAGATCCCCTGCAACCCGGCGAGAATGCTGATCATGAAGAAGGGGAAGCCGGCCCAGATGTTGATGAAGGTCAACGCCCAGAGCGCCATGTTCGGGTCGGAGAGCCAGCTCACTTCCGCGCGCAGCACGCCGATCGTGGTCAGGATGTAGTTGACCACCCCCGACGGGTCCAGCATGAGCCGCCAGATGACCGCGATCACGGCGACCGTGAACAGCCAGGGCAGGATGTAGACGATGCGGAAGATGGCCTTCGTCACTCCGCCCAGCAACGGCGAGTTGAGCATCGTCGCGAAGGCCAGCCCGAGGCCGAGGTGCGCGGCGGTGCTCAGAGTGATGAAGATGAACGTGTTCTTCAGCGCTGCCAGGAAGTTGGGATCGGTGAGCACCGTGGTGTAGTTGGCGAGACCGGCGAAGACCGGATTCTGCTCGACGATCACGTTGTCCTTGAACGAGTAGCTGACCACCATCGCGATGGGGATGATCATCAGCACAAAGATCAATATGAGCGTCGGCGAGAGATAGCCGAACGGGACGACACGCTGCACGGGGAAAGGCCGCGTACTTCTCCGTCGGCCCGCAGCGGATTCCGCTGCCGGTGGTGGGGCTCCCGGGGAGGCCGCGGGATCGAGTTTCGCGGTTTCCATCGATGTCTCCTTGGTTCGGGGCCGCGCCGCACGGTCGGCGCGGCCCGCGAAGTGCGGAAGGTCAGAGCACCGGCGCCCAGGCCTGTTGCGCCTTGTTGAGCGTGTCGTCGATGCTCTGCTTACCGGTGAGCAGGAGCTGCAACTGCTCGTCAAAGCTGCGCATGAGGTCTTCGGCCTTCGGCAACCCCACGAACTCGTTGGCGGGATAGCCCTCCTTGTAGATGTCGAAGGCCGTCTTGAACAGCGGGTCGCTCGTGCTGAAGTCGGGCTCGGCCGTCTTGTTGCCGGGGAAGCCCTTCGCCAGCGTGCTCAGCTCCGCGTTCGCCTGCTTGTTCATCAAGAACTGGACCAGCTTGAACGCCTCGGCCTTGTGTTCCGAGGAGTCGGCGACGCCGATGCCCCAGGACGCGTACGGGATGCCGCGCTTGCCGGTGTAGCCGTCCTGGGCCGGAATCGGCACCACGCTGAAGTCCAGCTTGGGATTGTTCTTCTTGATCAGCGTGATGTGGGCCAAGGAATCGATCATCATGCCGACCTGGCCGGTGGCGAACTTCTCGACCTTGTCCTGCTCTTTCATGGTGAGCGAGCCGGGCGCGACGACGCCCGCGTCGTTCAGGCTCTTGACGTATTCAACGGTGCTCCTGACGCCTTGGCCGGTCAGGTCGGGCTTGCCGTCCTTGGTGAGCATGCTGCCGCCCGATGCCCACAGCCACGACATCACGTCATTCTGGATGCCGTTGGGAACGGCGGTGTCGAGTGGCAGAGCCCAGCCCTTGACGTTGCCCCCGAGCGCGCTGATCTTCTTCGCCGCGTCCAGGAACTCCGTACGCGTGCTCGGCGGCTTCTTGACCCCCGCCTTCGAGAGCAGGTCGTTGTTGACGAACAGGGGGTAGACGAAGTTGACCACGGGGATCATGTAGGTCTTCCCCTTGACCTGGATCTGGCTGGCGAGCTGGCTCGAGTCGTACTTCGCAGCCGTCATGAGCTCGGACAGGTCAGCGATGGCGCCCTGCTTGGCGAAGTCGCTCACCCAGGCGCCGTCGAGGCCCACAACATCGGGCAGCGTCCTCGACGCCGCTCCGGACACCAACTGCTGCTTGGTGGACGCGTACGGACCACTCAGCAGTTTGACCTTGATATTCGGGTTCTGCGCCGTGAATTCCGACATGAGCTTGTCGAAGGATCCCGCCGGGAGCTCGGGCGCCCACCACTGCGCGAACTCCAGCGTGACGGGGCCACTCCCGCTCGATCCCGCGCTCGTTCCCGAGTTGGATCCACACCCCACGGCGGTGGCGCTGAGCACCGCCACCGCCATCACCCCGAGTAGTCGCCGTGTCCGGCCCTGCAACCGGGTGCTGCCTCCGGTCATCGCGACCTCCTTGCTGTACAGGTGTTACCGCTCTTTGCCGGTTTCCGCCACATTAACAACGCGTGACGCCGCCCACAAGCCCCAGCAACCGCAAAATACAGCTAGGAACCGCACAGTTCGGCAAAGAAAAGAGAGGAGGTGCGCCATCAGCAGGGGGATCCAGGCGTCGGACCCCTGCGGAGTAAGCGGCATCGTGCCCTGGAGAGGCAGTGTTATGCGGTAGTCTGCGGTTCTAGGACCTGTATCACTCCTCTGTTGCGTGGATCCAGAGCGCAACTACCGCAGAGATGGGAGGGTCAGTGACCCTTGACGAAGAGGACCGGCAGCGTCGTCTACCTGCAGGACGTAAGGCCCAACTGGCGGCATACGTCGCGGAGACCGGGCAGGTCACGGTCAGCGCACTCGCAGAGCGTTTCGGGGTCTCCATCGACACGATCCGGCGGGACCTGGACCAGCTCAGCGCCGAGGGCGTCCTGGTCCGCACCTATGGCGGAGCAGTCAGTCAGTCGACCCTTTCCCGGGTCGACCGGGCCGTGGACGTGCGGCTCAAGATGGAAGAGCGAGAGAAGGAGAAGATCGCGGTACTTGCCGGGTCGCTGGTCGAGGACGGGTCGATCGTCATGATCAACGGCGGCACGACCACTCTTGCCGTGGCCCGCAACCTGCGCAACCATCGCGACCTGACAGTGGTGACCAACAGCCTGCTCGTACCCCCGGCACTGCCGACCTCAGCAGTCCGCGATGTGTACGTCGTCGGTGGCGCGGTCCGCACTCTCACGCTGGCCACCATCGGCCCCGTCAGCTTCCGGGCGTCCGGCGGAAGCGAGCTGGACATCAGCTGCGACCTGGCGTTGATCGGAGTCGGCGCCGTTTCAGCGACCGCCGGCTACACGACGAGCAACCTCGCCGAGGCGGCGATGATGCGAGAGATGATCTCTCGGGCGGCGCGCGTGGCGATCCTGGCCGACTCCTCCAAGTTCGGTCGCCGGCTCTTCGCCCAGGTGGCCGAGTTGGGGGGCGCCGACTACCTAGTCACGGACTCGACTCCTCCGCCTGATCTTTTGGAGGCGCTGAGGGAGAGCGAGGTAGAGGTGATCACGCCGGAGAATCTCGAAGGCGCTCCCGAGACCAGCCAGGATCCTCAGTAGCCCACAAACACCACTGGCCGTTCCCCCATGACAGGAGAACGGCCAGTTGACGATGGTGCGCCGCCAGGGACTCGAACCCCGGACCCGCTGATTAAGAGTCAGCTGCTCTAACCAACTGAGCTAGCGGCGCCCGCAACAGAAGTAACTGTAGCAGCCACCGCACACCACCCAGCACATCATCCGAGCCGCTCCCCCAGCCCCTCGTAGGCCCCCAGCACCGTCTCCCAGAACCGCTTCACGTCCAGCGATGTGGCCACCAGCGCGTTGGGCCGCCTGTCACGGAGTTTGAAGTCGGTGACCGTCATTCCCGAGGTGTGGCGGCCGACCGTCTCCACGTCCACCCGCGCCGGTACGCAGGTGAACAGCTCAGGGTCGAGCACGTACGCCACGGCGCACGCGTCATGGATGGCCGGTCCGGAGTCGGCCGTGACCCTGCCGTAGGACTGGGCGGCCGGGACCAGCAGGTCGGACAGCCGGCCGAGCGGGCGCATCCGGTCCAGGACATCGGTGGTCACCTCGGCCGTGAGGGTCACGTCGAGGCCGAGCATCTTCACCGTCCAGCCGGCGTCGAAGACGATGGCGGCCGCCTCCGGGTCGGCCTTCATGTTGAACTCCGCCGCCGGAGTGGTGTTGCCGCGGGTGTAGGAGCCGCCCATGATCACGAAGTCGCGGGCCCACTCCACGACGCGTGGCTCCCGGCGTACGGCCAGCGCGATGTTGGTCAGCGGCCCGATGGCGACCAGGGTGATCTCGCCCGGCGCGGCCCGCAGGGTCTCCATGATGAAGTCCACGGCGTGGCCGTCGGAAACGGGACGGGTCGCCGGCGGGAGGACGGCGTCGCCGAGACCGGACAGGCCGTGGACGTCGGCGGCGCGGACCGTGGGGCACACCAGCGCGCCCGAGCTGCCCGGAACGACCGGAACGTCGCCGAGGTCGAGGAACTCCCTGAGCGCCAGCGCATTGGCCGTGGTCAACGCGAGATCGACGTTGCCGCCGACCGTGGTGATGCCCACGAGCTCCAGGGCCGGGGTGCCCGCCACCAGCGCCAGGGCGAGCGCGTCGTCGATGCCGGGATCACAGTCAATGAGGACCTTTGTCACAGAACCGAACAATACGCATGAATCGGGGCCGGACAGTCCCCCAACTGTCCGGCCCCGACCGAGGGCGGTCCAGGCCGACGCTTTCCCCCAAAAACGCCGGCGGTCCCGCACTGCGAACGACGGTCCCCCTCCGCGTCCGCTCTTCGGTAAAAGTCTGCAAGTCAGTCGCAGGACTCTTGACCTGCCTCGACACTACCGAGACGAATGCAACGAACGTGCCATAGGGGGGTCGAATGTCCGCCTAATCCGGTTACGGGATTACCAAACGGACCTCCGTACCTTCCTGGAGGGAGCGGCTGACCGTGCAGTACTTCGCGTGCACCCGCTCCGCCACGGCCCGGAAGACCTCATCCGCCTGCTCAGAGGGGACTTCGACGTCATAGGTCACCGTGACGGGACCCAGCAGGTTCGGCTCGATCTTCTCCGATTCGACGCTCATCGCCAGGCGGATCAGCCTTTGCCCACGCTTGGCGGTCAGGGGCTCCACGGACACGATGTTGCACCCGCCCACCGCCGCGAGCAGCAGCTCGACGGGCGTGAACACGCCCTCCTCGTCGCCGCCCCCGATCCGTACCTCCGCGCCACGGGCGTTCGTCGCCCGGAACCCGCCGTCTTCGGTCCGCTCAACACGTACGTTAGCCATGTTTCAGACACTACTCAGATGGCTCTCATGTTCGGCGCGCATCGTCTATCCCATGGCTAGCGAGGCAAAGGCTAATCAGCCTCTCATCGTGTTCTGGTGCGGTGTGGCGGTTGCGGAGTTCGGGGCGATCCCACCGGGGTTCGGCTACCCGTGGCGCCCGTCCGCGTGGGCCGTCGCCGGACTGCTGGTGACGCTCGGGCTGCTGTCCGCCAGGGCGCCGGAACTCCTCCGTTCGGAACAGGTCAGGCGACGCCTGCGCCTGGCCGGTTATGTGGCGGGCACGCTGCTGGTGACGCACCAGCTCAGCTCGACCGCCTATGTGACCAGCGCCAGCCGCACCGGCTCGCTCCTCCTGTACGGCATCGCGGCCGTGATGGCCGTCTGGCACCACGGCGTACGGGCCACGACCAGGGGCTCCCTGCTCATCGTCGCCGACCTCGAACCCGCCGGGCTGCGCGACCTGCTCGCCACCCGCACGGGCGACACCGTGACGGTCTACCGGACCGACCGGGTGACCGACGAGCTGCGCGAGCTGGAGGCCGAGCACGGCCTGGTGCTCGTCACCGGCGAGGAGCACGACCCCCGGGCCAAGGAACGGCTCAGCGCCTCGGGGCTGCGCCGCCAGGTGCCCGACATCGCCGAACGCACTGTGATCGTCGCCGGACCCCGGCCCTTCCAGAGGTACGTCCGGGGCGCCCTGACCCGGCTGTCCGTACCAAAGGCACAGGTCAGGACAACTCGTTTCAAACCCAAGCCTAGGGTTTAACCAGGCATTACGCGCGCCGTGGGACGGTTGCTGCGAACAAGGAGGCAAGGTGACGACTTTCCCCGGAAGCGCCCGTGTCGAAATGGTCATGGGCATACCGGTCAGCGTGGACATCCGTACCGCCCTGCCGCAGCGTGAGCTGGTCCCCGTACTCGACGACGCCTTCGCCTGGCTGCGCTGGGTGGACGAGACGTTCAACCCCGCAAGGGAGGACAGCCAGATCAGCGCACTGAACCGCGGTGGGACCATCCGGCAGATCCCGGAGCTCATCGAGGTGCTGCATCGCTGCGACGAGCTCAGCGAGGCGACGGGCGGGTGGTTCGAGTCCCGCATCAACGGCGTCATAGACACCTCCGGCTACATCAAGGGGTGGGCGCTCGAACGGCTCTCCCGCGCGCTGACCAACGCCGGCGCCGTCGATCACCGCATCACCGCCGGCGGGGACATCAGGGTGCGCGGCTCGGCCGCCCCCGGCAAGCGCTGGCAGGTCGGGATCCGCGATCCGCGCACCGGTCTGGTGCGCAGGGCCGTCTTCACCCACGACCTGGGCATCGCCACCACGGGCGGCGCGAAGGTCGTCGATCCGCGCACCGGAATCAGGCAGGACAGCCTCGGGTCGGTCACCGTGCTCGGCCCCGACCTGAGCGTCGCCGACGCCTACGCGACCGCGATGTACGCCATGGGTCCGGTGCTGGCCAGGCGCTTCGCCATGGAGCTCGCGGCGGCCGGGGCGTACGAGACCATGCTCATCGGCCGTGACGACCAGGAGGTCAGCACGCCCGGCTTCGCCGCTCACGGCGGCCCGGAAGCCCGCCTGGCGGGCTGAGGCGCCTTTCGGACGGCGCGGCCCTTTCGGACGGCGCGGCGCCTTTGGGTGACGCGGCACAGAACGGCCGCGGAACAGAACAGCTGTGGGGTGGAAGCACTAAGCCTCGGGGTGCTTGCTCAGATATTCGATGTAGACCGGCCGCAGGGCCTCGCCCAGCTCGCCTTCGCCGGCCGCCAGAGCATCGCTGAGCAGCGCGGACACCCGGCTGAGGTCGTTGGCGGTCTCGGTGTCGTGACCGCTGGCGGCCTCGGCCGCCGGGATCACCCGCAACAGGTTCCACAGAAAGCCCAGGTCGCCGTGGCGTACGGCGTAGCTGACCGCGCGATCGTGCAGCTCGCTGGCCGACAGCGATTCGAATCCGTCCGAGTCCATCTCGCTCCCTTCCCCCGACTGCCTCTTCCCAGTGTCGCCCCTCGGTAACGCCTATCGACAACGCCTATCACAGTGGGTGGCCGGGCTACACATATCCGCTCATCACGATGTGCCTCTATCGAAGCACCGATCGGTAATGGGAGGATCAACCAGCGTGAGATTCATCATCAGAACCCTGGCGGCCGCGGTCGCCCTCTGGGTCGCCATCCAGTTCGTCCCCGGCATTCAGATCGCCGGAGCGAACACCCCCAAATACTGGGGCACCCTGCTGATCGTCGCCCTGATCTTCGGCCTGATCAACGCCATCGTGAAGCCGATCATCAAAACGCTGGGCTGTGCCCTGATCGTGCTGACGCTGGGGTTGTTCCTCCTCGTGATCAACGCGGCCATGCTGCTGCTGACGAGCTGGATCTCCGGCCAGCTCGACATCCCCTTCCATGTCGACAACTTCTATCCGGCCGCCTTCTGGGGCGCGATCATCATCAGCGTGGTCAGCTGGCTGCTCGGCCTGTTCATCCCCGACAACGATTGAGCCCGGTGGAACTCGACGGTGCCGCTCTGACCTGCGCGCAGGTCTATGCGGTGGCGTACGACGCGGCTCGGGTCACGATCTCCTCACTGGATCGGGCCCGGGCGGCGTGGCGGGCCGCCCAGGAGCTGACCGGCCCCATCTATGGGCGGAGCACCGGGGTCGGGGCCAACAAGGACGTGGGCGTCGAGGAGGGCGGGATCGACCTGCTGCGCAGCCACGCGGGCGGGGCGGGGCCGCTCGGGGCACCCGAACGGGCCAGGGCGATGCTGGTGGTGCGGCTCAACCAGCTGCTGGCGGGCGGCTCGGGCATTGATCCGGGCGTGCTGCCGGTGCTGGCGGAGGCGATCAACGACGGCTTCACACCCCCGATCCGCACCTACGGCGCCATCGGCACCGGCGACCTGACCGCCCTTGCCACTACCGCGCTGTGCCTCCTGGGAGAAATCCCCTGGCGGGGGCCGGCCTCTCCGCAGGAGCCCACGACGGCTCCGGTGAGCGGGCCCCGTTATCCCCTGGTGTCCGGTGACGCGTTGCCGTTCATCAGCTCCGGGGCCGCGACGCTGGCCCACGCCGCCATCGCCGTGCACCGGCTGCGCGTCCTGCTCGATGCCGCCGTCGACGTGGCGGCGTTCAGCTTCGTCGCGGTGTCGGCCTCGGCCGAGCCGCTGGCCGCCGCCGTACAGGAGGCCCGACCGCATCCCGGCCAGGCCGCCACGGCCGCCCGCCTGCGCGGGCTGCTCTCGCGGGAGCTCGCCGCCCGCATCCAGGACCCGTACGGCTATCGCGCGTTCGCCCAGGTGCACGGAGCCGCGCTGGACGCGCTCGGCCGCGCCGAGAGCGTCGTCGAGACCGACCTCAACGCCGCCACCGAGAACCCGCTCATCGCCGACTCGCTGGCCTGGCACAACGGAAACTTCCACTCGGCGCCGATCGCGCTGGCGCTCGACGCGCTGCGCGCGGCGCTGGTGCCGACGGCCCAGCTCAGCGTGGCCAGGCTGGCGACGCTCATGGAGCCCGCCTATACGGGGCGGCTGCCGTTCCTGGCGGCGCGGCCGGGCGGGTCGGGGGCGTTGATCCTGGAGTACGTGGCCCAGGACGCGCTGGCCGAGCTGCGCCACCTCGCGAACCCGGTCACGGCCGCGACCGCCGTCATCTCCCGGGGGACGGAGGATCACGCAGGGTTCGCGACGCAGGCCGCGCGCTATGCCCTGCGCTGCGTGGAGCCGCTGGAGATCGTGCTGGCCTGCGAGCGCGTCGCCGCCACAAGAGGCCCCGATGTCCCCGACCGTCCCCTCTCGGATGACCTCGACGCCGCACGCGCGCTGATCTCACAGCCTTTCGATCTCGTACGGCAAGCGGTGGGCACCCGCCACCCACCGCACGGGGCTGAGCGCCTCCAGGAAGACGGCCGCTGACCGGCACAGCCATCCCGCCGTTACGCCCCGCCCACAGTCGGCGCGTGCCCCACCGAGCCGCGTTCGCGGAGTGTCGGCTGCTGTACGACCCGGCGGCGCCGGGCCCCTCCGTCGGCCGCCGCCGACATGAGGCGGACGGCCGCCCGTACGATGCCGTCGATGTCCCAGTCGACCGTCGTGAGCCCCGGTGTGAGCAGGCTCGACATCGGGTGGTTGTCGTACCCCATGACCGAGACGTCGCCCGGGATCGACAGCCCCAGCTCTGCCGCCGCCGCGTAGACGCCGTAGGCGATCGAGTCGGCGAAGCAGAACACCGCGCTCGGCCGGTGGGCGTCGAGGATGCGGTGGGCCGCGTCGGTGGCCGCCGCCAGGCCGTGGGGCGCGGTGGCCACCACGATGTCGAGGCCGAGGCGGTCGGCCTCGGCGGTGACGAGCACGTCGGCGGGACGGTCGGGGGTGCTGGTCATGGTCGGCGTCAGGAGGGCGATCCGCCGATGGCCCATGGCGTGGAGGTGTTCGAGCGCGAGGGTGACACCGCGGCGGTTGTCGAAGACCACTTCGCCGGCCGTGCCCGCCAGTGAGTCGCCGATCGCCACCACCGGCAGCGACTCGCACAGCTCCGACCAGAACGGCGCCGCCGGATCGACGGGCTGCACGATCATGCCGTCGACCCGCTGGTCGCGCAGCTGCTGGGCCAGTGCCCGCTCGCGGGCCGGGTCGCCCACCGCGTCGAGGATCAGCGCGTAGCGGTCCTTCTCCCGCAGGCCCCTGCTGATGCCGACGGCCAGCGACTGCTGCCAGAGGTCCTCCAGCGAGCCGCAGAGCAGCCCGATCATGTTGGTGCGCCCGCTGGCCAGGGCCCTGGCGATGGGGTCGGCCTCGTAGCCGAGCTCGGCGGCGGCGGCACGGACCCGCTCCATGGTCTCCTCGGAGACCTGCATGCCACGCAGCGCGTAGGAGACAGCGGCCGGCGACAGACCGGTCGCCTGGGCCACTTCCCGGATCGTCGCTCTCTTCCGTGGCATCTAGCCAGCCTATTGCGTGACACCGACAGAAGCTCGCATGCCGAAGAGACCGCCGGCGGGGTTCGTCCCTCTCGTGGGCAAGCGGCCAACAGTTGACATTTGTCCGGTGAAACGGTTCACTGAACCGTATCACTGAAACGGTTCACAACCTTGAAATTCCAGCGTGATAGGTTTACCTGCAATACTAGTAGGAAATACAGGGAGGTGTGGTCGTGATCATCGACATCCATCAGCATTTGTGGACCGGAACATTCGTCGAAGCGCTCCGCGACCGGACCGCGCCTCCCTACCTCGACGGCTGGACGCTGATCCTCGACGGCGAGCCGCCCTACGAGGTCGACCCCGCCGACCACGCGAACCGGGACGTCTCAGGGCTGGAGCTGGCCCTGGTCTCGCTGTCCAGCCCGCTCGGCATCGAGTTCCTGCCGCCGGAGGAGGCGTGGCCGCTGCTCGACGCCTATCACGAGGGCGCGCTCGGGCTGCCCGAGCCGTTCGGGGCATGGGCCTCGACCTGCCACAGCGAGCCTGACCCCGAGCGCCTGGCCAAGGACCTCGACCGCGGGTTCGCCGGGCTGCAGATCCCGGCGACGGCCGTGCCCGACGACCGCCTGCTGGACGTGCTCACGGAGCGGGACCTGCCGCTGTTCGTCCATCCGGGCCCGGCCGCGGCCACCCCCGGCACACCGTCGTGGTGGCCCGCGCTGGTGCCGTACGTCCAGCAGATGCACGCGTCGTGGCACTACTTCCATGCGGTCGTCCGGCCGCGCCACCCCAGGCTGCGCGTGTGCTTCGCGCTGCTGGCCGGGCTGGCCCCGCTCCACTCGGAGCGACTGATCGCGAGGGGCGGCACCAGCCGCGGCCTGGTGGACCCCGGCTGCTTCGTGGAGACCTCCTCGTACGGCCCGCGCGCGATCGACGCGATCGTCCGCGAGCTCGGCGTCGACGTCGTGGTCAACGGCTCCGACGCCCCCTACGCCACCGCACCCGACCCGGGACTCGGCGAGGCAGCCGCCCACGCCATCCGGGTCACCAATCCCCGTCGTCTACTCGGTCGAAAGGAGACCCGTACGTGAGCGAGCAAATCCTCGAGCACACCGGCATTGATCAAACCCAGGACGGGGGTGCCTGTGCCCGGCTTCCGGAGCGCACACTGGACCGGCGCGAGCTGCGCAAGCTGGTGAACGAGCTGGCCGCCAACCCGGCCGAGTGGCGCAACCAGGTGGAGTTCCCCGCCGACGGCGGCCGGCACTACGCCTCGCTCTACCGTGACGCCTACGTCGACGTCTGGCTCCTGTGCTGGCGGCCCGAGGACGACACGGGCTGGCACGACCACGACATCTCCTCGGGCGCGGTCCACGTGGTCCAGGGGGCGCTGCTGGAGTGCAACCCGCGCATCGGCGGCGAGCACCTGGAGACCGTGGTGTCGGAGGGGCAGTCGTTCTCGTTCGGCCCGGACCACATCCACCGGCTCAACGGCGCCATGGACAACAGCGTCTCGATCCACGCCTACTCGCCGCCGCTGTGGCGGCTCGGCCAGTACTCCATCGACGACACCGGTGTCATGCGCCGCGTCTCGGTCAGCTACGCCGACGAGCTTCGTCCGATGGACGACGCCGCGGTGGCCTGAGCACGCAGCAGCTCGCGCAGGGCTCCACATCGGGCAGCGCGATCCACAGGCAGCAGGTCCGGCGGAAGTAGCCGTCGTCGGAGGGCTCGATCAGCCCGTCGACCGGCTTGCCGATCTCGGCCAACAGCGCCATGTAGTCACCCGCCACGAACTGCGTCAACGGGTGGGCGAACGCCTCCGCGGTCGAACCCCAGAGCGTCCGCTCACCCACTCTGGCCATCCGGCTGAGCACGCGGACGAGCGGCGCCTGCGACTCGGCCAGCGCCCGCCTGATCGGCGCGACGCCGGAGCCCCAGCTCACGCGGCTGGCCGCGATCGTCACCCCCGCCCCGGACACCTTGAAGTACGTGTCGGCCGGCCGCATGGTGGGCACCCGCCCGTCGAGCGCCCAGCCGAGCGCCATCGGCATCGTGTGCCAGTAGCCGTAGGTCTTCCAGAACAGCGCGGCACCGACGTGGCGCGGGGCGCTCCAGCGCGCCGCCGTCTCGTCGACCAGCTCCTCCAGCAGCGTGTACGGCGGGCGCAGCAGCTCCGAGGCGGCCGTCCAGGTCTCGTCCGGCGTGATGACCAGATCGGGTTCGACCCCGATCACCCCGCCGCGCTCGTCGGCCAACCGCTGCAGCGCCTCCGTCAGCACGTGAGTCCTCCCGCTACCGGTAAGCCTTGTCCAACGTAGCAGGACGCCCCGCGAACCAGCCGGCCAGGAGCTGCGCCCCCAGCACCCCGAGCCCCGTCAGCAAGGACACCGTCCACCCGCCGGACACCTGCCTGAGCAGCCCGAACAGGACCGGCCCCAGCGCGGCCACCGCGTACCCCACCGACTGCGCCACCGACGACAGCGCGGTCACCGACGCCGGGTCGGGCGCGCGCAGCGCGATCAGCAGCAGCGCCAGCGCGAACGAGGCCCCCTGCCCGACCCCGAGCACGACCATCCACACCCACGGCAGCCAGGGCGCGGCGACCGGGGCCAGCAACATGCCGAGGTACCCGGCCACGGTCAGCAGCCCCGCCCCCATCACGAACGGCACCTGCGACGGCCGCCGCCCGGCCAGGATCGGCACGGCGAGCGTGGCGCCCACCTGGACCAGGTTCGTCACACTGAGCAGGTAGCCGGCCTGATCGGCGGGCAGGCCGGCGTCATGGAAGATCGTCGGCAGCCAGGCCAGCAGCACGTAGAAGGTGAACGACTGCAGGCCCATGAGCGCGGTCACGTACCAGGTGATCCGGCTGCGCAGCACCACCCCGAACGGCCGCGGCCCGCCCTGCGGCCCCGCCTGCCCGCGCAGCGCCTGCGGCAGCCAGAGCAGCGCGGCAAGCAGCGCGGGCACGGCCATCAGCGCCGAGACGCCCCGCCAGCCGTAGCCCGTGGCGTGCTCGACGGGGATCACCAACGCCGAGGCGGTCGCGGCGCCGCCCACGATCGCGGAGCTGTAGACGCCGGTCATCAGGTTGACCCGGTCGGGGAAGTACTCCTTGGTGATGCCGGGCATGGCCACGTTCATCACGGCGATGGCGGTGGCCGCGATCGCCGAGCCCGCGTACAGCGCGGGGACGCCGTCGAGGCCGCGCAGCACCACGCCGGCGGCCAGCACGAGGAGCCCGGCGAGCAGCGTGCGGTCCAGCCCGATCCGGCGCGCGAGCAGCGGCGCGATCGGCCCGAACACGCCCAGGCAGACCACCATCACCGTGGTGATCCCGCCGCCGGCGGCGGGTGTGAGGCCGACGTCGTTCATGACCTCGTCGAGGAGCGGGGAGACGCCGGCGATCGCGGGCCGCAGGTTCAGCGCGGCCAGCACGAACCCGGCGACGAGGAGTGCGGATCTCGGCGACATAGAACCTCTACTCTCGCATAACCCTCTGACAACGTTGTCTGGCCGTCCTACTTGGGAAAGGATCCAAGAGTGAGACCGACGATGAAGGATGTCGCCACGGCAGCCGGGGTGGCGCTCAAGACGGTCTCGCGCGTCGTGAACGGCGAGCCGGGCGTCAATCCGGCGACGGCCGAACGGGTGCGCGAGGCCATCGACCGGCTGGGCTACAGCCGCAACGAGAGCGCCCGCGTGCTGCGCAGGGGCCGCACCGCGACCGTCGGGCTGGTCATCGAGGATGTCGCCGACCCGTTCTACGCGGGGCTGAGCCGGGCGGTGGAGGAGGTGGTCATCGGTGAGGGCTGCCTGCTGCTGAGCGGCTCGTCCGGCGAGAAGCCGGCCAGGGAGCGCGAGCTGGTGCGCACGTTCTGCGCCCGCCGGGTCGACGGTCTGATCGTGGTGCCCGCCGGTGACGACCACTCCTACCTGCGTCCCGAGCTCGACGCCGGGACGCCCGCGGTGTTCGCGGACCGGCCGCCCGGGCCCGGCCTGGACGTCGACACCGTGCTCAGCGACAACGCGGGCGGCGCCAGGGAGGCCGTCGGCCACCTCCTGGCGCACGGCCACCACCGGATCGCCATGCTCGGCGACCATCCGTCGATCTACACGGCGGCCGAGCGGCTGGCGGGTTACCGCGCGGCTCTCGGCCCGCTCTTCGACTCCCGGCTGGTGGCGATGCGCGGGCCCGCGCCCGAGACGGTCTGGGACGACCTGGAGCGGATGCTGGCGCTCGACTCGCCGCCGACCGCCCTGTTCACCGGCAACGGGCGGCTCACCGTGACCGCGCTGCGCGCCCTGGGCGGGCGGCGGATGGGGCTGGTCGGGTTCGACGACTTCGAGCTGGCCGACCTGCTGACGCCCGGGGTGACGGTGGTGGCCCAGGACCCGGCCGGGATGGGCCGGGTGGCGGCCGAGCTGCTGTTCCGCCGCCTGGCAGGGGACGGCGGGCCGTCGGAGCACGTCGAGCTGCCGGTACGCCTCATCCCCCGCGGCTCGGGCGAACTACCTCCGTGACCTCCGGGCCCGCCTCTCCGGCCGAAGCCGGGTAGGCGTCTCCAGCTAGAGCCGGGCGAGTGTCCGGGCGTAGTGCGCCTGACAGGGCCAGGGCGACGAGGACGCCCGCGACGCCCGCCGCGAAGATCGCCGGTCCCGGTCCGATCGCCTCGCCCAGGACGCCGATCGCCGCCGCGCCGATCGCCTGCCCGGTCATCAGCCCGGCCGACAGCAGCCCGAACGCCTGGCCGCGTACCTCCTCCGGCACCGCGTCCACGAAACGCCGCTGCAACCCGAGCTGGTAGGACACCCCGGCGGCGGACACGGCGGCCAGCACCGCCGCCCACGCCACGCCGGGCGCCATGAGGAAGGCCAGCCACGGCAGCCCGATCAGCACCGCCAGCGGCAGCGACAGCCGCTCCCTGACCGCCGGAGCCGCGAACCGCCCCACCGTGAACTCCCCGACCGCCATCCCACCGGCCGCCGCCGCCAGCACCACCCCCGCCTGCCCCTGGCCACCCAGATAGGGCACGACCATCGCCTCGGCCCCGGCCAAGCACATGCACGGCAGCCAGCTCGAAAGCAGCAGCCCCCGCACCCGCCGATCGACCATCAGCGACCGATTCACCCGCAGAGTCACCCGCACGGCCCCACCGCCCGAGCCGCGACCCGCCGCCCCATCACCGGCCGCCGCCGTACGGCCGCCTGCCGCGCCACCAGCAGCCGTACCACTGCCTGCCGCGCCCCGGCCAGGCCGGTAAGGCAGGCCGTACCGGAGTACCAGGGCGGCCACCGCCGAGAGCGCCGCCGTGACCGCCAGCGCCCCGCGCGGCCCCGTGACCGCCAGGAAGGCACCCCCCACGGCCAGCCCGGCGATCTGGGCGCCCGCCGAGGTGACCCCCATCAGCGACCGCGCCAGCACGAACGCGTCCCCGGGCAGCACGTCGGGCAGCAACGCACTGCGCGCCGCCCCGAACACCGGCGCGAACAGCCCCGTCACCAGCACCAGCCCGAGCATCACCGGCACCGGCAGTCCGGCGAAGGCCAGCAGCAGGCACACCACCACCCTGACCAGCTCGCCCACGACCATCACCGCCCGAGGCGGCAGCCGATCGGCCAGCGAGAGCAGGAACAGCCCGCCCAGGATGTACGGCAGCCACCCGGCCATGTACGCGGCGGCCGAGAGCCCCGGCGACCCCGTCTCCGCGTACACCAGCACCGACAGCGCCAGCATCTTGATCGAGTCCCCGGAGATCAGCAGCGCGAAGCTGCCGAACAGCACCCGGAACTCCCGCACCGCGAACACCTGCCCGAAGGTGGCCCCACGCTCGGTCAACCCGCACCTCCACATTGAAAGGGCGGCTCCGGAGGGAGGTCTCGGAACCGCCGGTCACGATGCTGCGGGACCAGGCCCGGCGAAGGCGACACTTTCGGATATAAACGAAAGGTGTTCAGGATCGAGGTCACCCCGCAGGACGTGGTGGCCAGCCGGTTCGCCATCTCGCCGCTGATCGAGACCATGCACGCGCAGTGGGTCCTCGAAGGGCGTACCAGGGCGGGCGCGCACCGGCGGTGGGTGGACAGGTGGCACGAGCGGTACAAGGAGCTCGCCGCCCGCCACCCCGCCCTGCGCGCCATGGCGGCGATCACCGGCAACAAGGGCAGCGGCAACGTCGACTTCATCGCGCCGCCGCCCGCCGGGATGAGCGTGCCGTTCGAGACCGAACTGGCCGCCATGCGCACGACTCCGGTCGGGCAGGCGCACGCCGAGATCGCCTCGGTCCTGGCCCAGCGGCCGCCCGTGCCGGAGTGGACCAGGCAGCTGCTGCTCGGACCCGACGTCGTCCAGGTGCTGGCCGACGCCTACGAGGTGCTGTGGACGGAGATCCTGTCCGCGGACTGGCCGCGCTTCCAGGCGATCCTGGAGCGCGACGTGGTGCAGCGGGCGGGCCGGCTCGCGGCGTACGGCTGGGCGGCCGCGCTCGACGACCTGAGCGAGCAGGTCCGGTGGCACGGCGACGGGTACATCGAGGTCCGGATGGGCCAGAGCGAGGAGCGGCACCGACTCGGCGGCAAGGGGCTGCTGTTCCTGCCGTCGGCGTTCGTGCCCGCCGTGGGCGCCTATCTGGAGGACGCCTGGCCGTACGCGCTCACGTACCCGGCCCGCGGCACGGCCGTCGAGGCGCCCGCGACGGGAGCGGGGGCGGCCCTGGCGGTGCTGATCGGCCGCACCCGGGCCCGCATCCTCGCCGAGCTCGCCGTGCCCGCCACGACCACCCACCTCGCCGCCCTGCTCGGACACAGCCTCGGCACCACGGGCGGCCACCTGGCCGCCCTGCGCCGCACCGGCCTCATCGCGGGCACCCGTACCGGCCGCGCCGTCCTGTACGCCCGCACCCCACTCGGCGACGCCCTCGTAGCGGGAAACAACTGAAGCACGGGTACGCGCGCGAGGACCGATGATAGTTCGGCAGACTCGATACCCCCTTGATCTGAGGGCACGAAGGTATAGTCACATCCGTCCAGCACAACTGTTCAGGCCCGAGGGAGCGCGCGCATGAAGGCCGCCGATGTCGCGCCAGAGGCGCAGGCCCGGTTCCCGCACGATCTCATGTACGCGGCAGCGACCCAGTACTACCTCGAAGACGCCACCCAGGCCGACATCGCCAAGCGGCTGGGCGTCAGCAGGGCGACCGTGAGCCGGCTGCTCACCGAGGCCCGCCGCCAGGGCATCGTCGAGATCAAGGTGCACCGGCCCGCCACCCTTGAGGACGGCCCCCTGGCCGCCAGCGTGGCCGAGGCGCTGCGGCTGCGGCGCGTCCACCTGGTCCCCAAGGTCAGCGGCCCGGCGCTGGGCCCCTGGCTGGCTCCGGGGCTGGCCCGCGCCCTGGCCGGGGTGGGGCTGGAGTCCGGCGACGTGGTGCTGGTCTCCTCCGGCAGCACGGTGTACGAGTGCGCGCGCGAGGGGCTCGGGCAGTTCCCCGGCGTCACCATCGCACCGGCTGTGGGCGGGCAGGAGGAGCCGCAGCCGTGGTTCCAGACCAACGAGACCACCCGCATCCTGGCCGAACGCGTCGGCGGCGTGCCCAGCTACCTGTACGCGCCCGCGCTGCCAGGGCCCGAGCTGTTCTACTCCCTCCAGCACGAGCCGTCGGTGCGCAAGGTCATGGACCTGTGGGCGCACGCCAAGTGCGCCATCGTCGGCGTCGGCTCCGCGCCGCTGATGCGTCAGGTCGTGCCCGCCTTCATGCCGCGTGACGCGGAGAGCCTGCGCGAGGCCGTGGGCGACGTCTGCATGCGCGTCTACGACCGGGCCGGCGAGCCGGTCTCCTATCCGGGCAGCGAGCGCCTGGTGGCCCCCGGCCTGCACGAACTACGCCGCATCCCGTCGTCGATCGCCGTCGCGGTGGGCGCCGAGAAGGTGCTGTCCATCATCGCGGGCGCCAAGGGCGGCTACTTCAACCAGCTGGTCACCGACGTCCTGACCGCCGAGGGCCTCCTCGCCGCCGCCCGGCGCTCCTGACGTTCCTGATAGACAGCCGACAAACCGGGAACGAACCCCAAAGGACTACTTCTTGCCCAAAACCAGGCTCAAGCCCTGAACACTTTTGCTGGACAATTATTCAGACCTCGCGCTAGCGTGAGCCGCACCACAGGACGTGGCCGGTTGTGAGCGGCTTGTCTCCCGTGGAGTTTTCGGGGGAGCGACGCGATCAGCGAGTCTGTGAGGACGTAGTGAGTGAGGAAAGAACCCGTGAAGAGAGTTCAGATGCGGACCTCCGCGTTCGCCGCGGTTGTAGTCATCGCAGGGTCGGCGCTGGCCGCCTGCGGCTCCGGTTCCACCGGTGGTGACAGCGGCTCCAGCAGCACCAAGGCGGGCGGCGGCGCGGAGAACGCCAAGGTGGCCTTCCTCATGCCCGACCTCGCCTCGACCAGGTACGAACTGCAGGACAAGCCGCTGTTCGAGGCCAAGATGAAGCAGCTCTGCCCGAGCTGCACGGTCATCTACCAGAACGCCGACTCCGACGCGGCCAAGCAGCAGCAACAGGCGAACTCGGCCCTGGCGCAGGGCGTCAAGGCCATCGTGCTCGACCCGGTCGACTCGGCCGCCGCGGCAACGATGGTCAAGACGGCGCAGTCGCAGGGAGTGGCGGTCATCGCCTACGACCGGCCGATCCCGGCCACGCCCGCCGACTACTACATCTCGTTCGACAACGAGAAGATCGGCAACATGATCGCCCAGTCCCTGGTCGACCACCTCAAGAAGGAGAACATCCAGGGTGGTCTCCTGGAGGTCAACGGCTCGCCCACGGACGCGGCGGCCGGCCTGATCAAGAAGGGCATCCACAGCGCGATCGACCCGAGCGGCTTCAAGCTGCTGGCCGAGTACGACACTCCCGATTGGCAGCCGGAGAAGGCCCAGACCTGGGTCAGCGGCCAGATCACGCAGTTCAAGGACCAGATCGCCGGCGTGGTCGCGGCCAACGACGGCACCGGCGGCGGCTCGATCGCCGCGTTCAAGGCGGCCGGCGTGAAGGTGCCGCCGGTCACGGGCAACGACGCCGAGCCGGCCGCCGCCCAGCGGATCATCGCCGGCGACCAGTACAACACCATCTCCAAGCCGATCAAGATCGTGGCGGAGGCGTCGGCCGACGTCGCCTACCAGTTCATGCAGGGCAAGAAGCCCGCGGGCAAGACCACGCTCTACAACACCCCGTCCCAGCTGTTCGTCCCCACGGTCGTGACCAAGGAGAACATCAAGGCGGTCCTGTTCGACAGCGGCATCATGAAGGCCAGTGAAGTGTGCACCGGCGAATACGCCAAGGGCTGCGCCGACCTGGACATCAAGTAAGGCTAGGGAGGAGCGGCCTTGTCGCCCACACAGCAAGCGGACAGCGTTCTGTCCCTGCGGGGGATCAGCAAGACGTTCGGAGCGGTCGCCGCGCTCACCGACATCGACCTCGATGTCGCGGCGGGCCAGGTCATGGCCATCGTCGGCGACAACGGCGCGGGCAAGTCGACGCTGGTCAAGATCCTGTCGGGGGTGCACCCGCCCGATTCGGGGACGATCACCTTCGAGTCGCGGGACATCCACATCCCGACGCCGGCGGCGGCGCACAAGCTCGGCATCGCCACCGTGTTCCAGGACCTCGCCCTGTGCGAGAACCTCAACGTGATCCAGAACCTGTTCCTGGGCCAGGAGGTCCGCCCGCTCCGGCTGAACGACGTGGCGATGGAGACCCGCTCCTGGGATCTGCTCCGCCAGCTGTCGGCGAAGATCCCCAGCGTCCGGGTGCCGGTGGCCGCGCTCTCCGGCGGCCAGCGGCAGACGGTGGCCATCGCCAGGTCGCTGCTCGGCGACCCCAAGGTGATCATCCTCGACGAACCGACCGCCGCCCTGGGCGTCGCCCAGACGGCGGAGGTGCTCAACCTGGTCGAGCGGCTCCGCGAGAACGGCCTCGGCGTCATCATGATCAGCCACAACATGGCCGACGTGCAGGCCGTGGCCGACACCGTGGCCGTGCTCCGGCTCGGCCGCAACAACGGGGTGTTCGACGTGGGCGCGGTCTCCACCGAAGAGATCATCGCCGCCATCACCGGCGCCACCGACAATGCGGTCTCCCAGCGCCAGGCGCGCCGCAAGGAAGGTCTGCCCTCATGAACAGCACGCTCACCACGGACCGCCAGGACGAGCGGCTGAGCGGGAACGAAGGGCTGCGCGGCGCGATCGCCGACGTGGTCGAGCGGGCCCGTGGCGGCGACCTGGGCGTGATCCCCGTCGTGGTGGGGCTCATCGTCATCTGGACGGTGCTGCAGATCCTCAACCCGATCTTCCTGTCCAGCGCTAACCTGGTGAACCTCACGCTGGAGTCGGCCGCGACCGGCATCATCGCGCTGGGCATCGTCTGCGTGCTGCTGGTCGGCCAGATCGACCTGTCGGTCGGCTCGGTCAGCGGCCTGTCGGGGGCCGTGCTCGCCGTGCTCTTCGTGGTCAAGGGGCTGCCGGTCTGGCTGGCCATCGTGGCCGCGGTCATCATGGGCGCGGTGATCGGCTGGGTGTACGCGCAGCTGTTCAACCGCTTCGGGGTGCCGAGC
Source organism: Nonomuraea aurantiaca (assembly GCF_020215705.1). GTDB lineage: Bacteria > Actinomycetota > Actinomycetes > Streptosporangiales > Streptosporangiaceae > Nonomuraea > Nonomuraea aurantiaca. The sequence continues at coordinate 79,936 of NZ_JAIWNB010000006.1, forward strand.
TTCGTCATCACGATGGCCGGGCTGCTGGCCTTCCTCGGGCTGCAGCTCTACGTGCTGGGCACCAAGGGCTCGATCAACCTGCCGTTCGACTCGGGCCTGGTGAACTTCGCGCAGCTCGACTTCGTACCGGCCTGGCTGTCGTACTGCTTCGCGGTGATCGCGGCCGTCTGGCTGTTCGGCAGCGGCTACCTGCACGCCCAGGAGCGGCGGCGCGCCGGGCTGTCGGCCAGGAGCCTGTCCATGCTGCTCATCAGGAGCCTGGCGCTGCTGGCCGTGCTGGCCTTCGTGGTCTATTACCTCGGGCAGACCCGCGGTATCGGCTGGATGTTCATCTTCTTCGTGGCGCTGGTGCTGATCATGCACTACATGCTGTCGCGTACCAAGTGGGGCCGGGCCGTCTACGCGGTCGGCGGCAACGTGGAGGCCGCGCGCCGCGCGGGCATCAACGTCAAGGCTGTCTACACCTCGGTGTTCGTGCTCTGCTCGTCGTTCGCGGCGGTGGGCGGCATCCTCGCGGCGGCCCGGCTGGCCGCGGCGAACCAGAGCAGCGGCTCGGGCGACGTCAACCTCAACGCCATCGCCGCGGCGGTGATCGGCGGGACGAGCCTGTTCGGCGGGCGCGGCACGGCCTTCGGCGCGCTGCTCGGCATCATCGTCATCCAGTCGATCTCCAGCGGACTGACCCTGCTCAACCTCGACTCCTCCATCCGCTTCGTGGTCACGGGCATCGTCCTGCTGCTCGCGGTCGTCGTCGACTCGATCGCCCGCAAGTCGCGGACCTCCCACGGACGCGCCTGATGGCGGTCATCTGCGTCGACGCGGGGACCACCGTCATCAAGGCCGTCGGATACGACGAAACGGGCGCCGAGACGGCCGTCGCCCGGCACGGGACCACCGTCTCCAGACCCGCGCCCGGCCATGCCGAGCAGGACATGGACTCCGTCTGGGACGCGGTCGCCGGCACGGTCCGCGAGGTGGCCTCCCGGCTCGGCACCGCGCCGGACTTCGTCGCCGTGACCGCGCAGGGCGACGGCTGCTGGCTGGTCGACGCGGCGGGCCGGCCCACCGGTCCGGCGATCCTGTGGAACGACGGCCGGGCCGCCGCGACGGTGGACCGCTGGAACCGCTCGGGGCTGGCCGCCGACGCCTTCCGCGTCAACGGCTCCTCCGCCGCCTCCGGTCTCCCCCACGCAATCCTGACCTGGCTGAACGAGCACGACCCCGACCGGCTGGCCCGCTCGGCCGTCAACCTGTCGTGCGGCGGCTGGATCTTCTCCCGGCTGACCGGCGAGTTGGCCGCCGACGAGTCCGACGGCTCGGCCCCCTTCATGGACCTGCGCACCCGCGCCTACTCCCCCGCGCTCCTGGCCATGTTCGGCCTGGAGTGGGCCGGGCACCTGCTGCCCGAGCTGCGCGACGACACGCGCCGGGTGGGCGCCCTGACGCGGGAGGCCGCCGAGCTCCTCGGGCTGCCCGCCGGGACACCGGTCGTGATGGCCCCCTACGACATCGCCGCCACGGCCATCGGCGCCGGCACCGTGGGCCCCGGCCAGGCGTGCAGCATCCTGGGCACCACGCTCTGCACGGAGACCGTCGTCGAGCGGCCCGACCTGGACGGCGAGCCCGTCGGCATCACGATCGCGATGCCCGACGGCTACCTGCGCGCCTTCCCCACCTTCGCCGGGACCGAGGTCCTCCAGTGGGCCTGCCGGCTGCTCGGCCTGGACGGCCCCGCCGAGCTGGGCGAGCTGGCCGCCACCGGCCCGCCGGGCGCGGGCGGGCTGTCCTTCCAGCCCTACTTCTCCCCCGCCGGGGAGCGCGCGCCGTTCTCCGATCCGCTGGCCAGGGGCGCGTTCCTCGGCCTGTCCTTCGAGCATGGGCGCGAGCACGTCGCCCGGGCCGTGCTGGAAGGGCTCACGCTCGTCATCCAGGACTGCCTGGCCGCCTCCGGTGAGGGGCCGCACGAGCTGCGGGTGTGCGGCGGCGGCTCGGCCAGCGCGCTGTGGCTGCGGATGATCTCCGACGTCACCGGCCTGCCGGTCTTCCGGTCGGGTGACGCCGAGGTCGGCGCCAGGGGCGCCTTCCTGGTCGGCCTGGTCGCCACGGGCGCGGCCACGAGCATCGAGGCCGCGGCCGACCGGTACGTCCGGCTGCGGGATGCCGTACGACCCGAGTCCGGCGCGTACGGCACGGCCTACCAGGACTTCCTGGCCCTGCGCGAGACCAGCGCCCGATCATGGCCGCTGCTCGCCGAGATGCGGGGGCGCTCGTGAGCGTCTGGATCGGTGTGGACCTGGGCACGCAGAGCGTCCGGGCGATGGCCGTCACGGACGGCGGCGAGGTGCTCGGCGCGGCGAGCAGGCCGCTGACCAGCCACCGCGACGGGCCCCGGCACGAGCAGGACCCTGAGGAGTGGTGGCGGCAGCTCGCCGCCGCCACCCGCGAGGCTCTGCGCGACGTGCCGCCGGAGCGGATCCGCGGCGTCGCCGTAGCCGCGACCTCGGGCACGATTCTGCTGACCGGCCCCGACGGCGCCCCGCTGACCCCCGGCCTGATGTACGACGACCGGCGGGCGGCGGCCGAGGTGGCCCGGATCGACTCGGTCGGCGCGGCCGTCTGGCAGCGGCTCGGCTACCAGCGCATGCAGGCCAACTGGGCGCTGCCCAAGCTGCTGTGGCTGCTGCCTGACGCCCCGCCCGGCGCCCGCCTGGCCCACCAGAACGACTTCGTGAACCGGCGCCTGGTCGGGCGCGAGGTGGCCACCGACCTGAGCAACGCGCTCAAGACCGGCGTGGACCTGATCGAGGAGCGGTGGCCGTACGAGGTGTTCGACGAGCTGGGGGTGCCCGCCGAGGCACTGCCCGACGTCGTACGGCCCGGCACCACGCTCGGCACGGTCTGCGCCGAGGCCGCCGCGAGCACCGGCATCCCGCTCGGCACCCCGGTGATCGCCGGGACCACCGACGGGTGCGCGGCGCAGCTCGGCGCCGGGGCCATGACGCCGGGCAGCTGGAACTCCGTCATGGGCACCACCCTGGTGCTCAAGGGCGTCACCAGGGAGCTGATCCACGACCCGCTGGGCGTCGTCTACTCGCACCGCGCGCCGGACGGCTCGTGGCTGCCGGGTGGCGCGTCGAGCACGGGCGCGGGGGTGCTGACCCGCGAGTTCGCCGGGCACGACCTCGACGCGCTGAGCGCCCAGGCCGCCGCCCGCTTCGGCCCCACCGCCACCGGCGGCGCCACGGAGCCGGTGGTCACCTATCCGCTCGTGTCGCGCGGGGAGCGGTTCCCGTTCGTGGCGCCCGAGGCCGAGGGGTTCACCCTCGGCCGGCCCGCCGACGACGTCGAGCGCTACGTGGCCATCCTGCGCGGCGCGGCGTTCGTCGAGCGGCTCTGCTTCGACTATCTCGACCTGCTGGGCGCCCCGGCGGACGGGGAGATCGTGCTGACCGGCGGAGCCACCAGGAGCGCCTACTGGACCCAGCTGCGCGCCGACGTCCTCGGGCGTCCCGTCACACTGCGGGAGAACGCCGAGCCCGCGCTCGGCATGGCCGTACTGGCCGCGGGAGACAAGGGAGACGCGGCCGGGATGATCCGCACCCGCGCGGTCGTGGACCCGGCCGGACCCCGCATGGACGAGACCTACCTACGCTTCGTCACCGAACTGGAAGGACGCGGCTGGCTGCCCGCGAGCGCCGCCGACCACGCCCGGGAGAGGACCGCGCCATGACCCACATCGCACTGGTGCGCCACGGGGAGTCCGTCTGGCATGCCGAGAACCGCTACGCCGGGCTCAGCGACATCGAGCTGACCCCGCGCGGCCTCGACCAGGCCGGGCAGCTGGCCTCCTGGGCCGGCCGGGCCGGGCTGTCGGGCGTCTGGGCGTCCACGCTGAGCAGGGCCCGCATCACCGCCGCCGCCAGCGCCGAGGCGGCGGGTGTGGAGCTGCGGGTGGACGAGCGGCTGCGGGAGCTCGACTTCGGCCAGGCTGACGGGCTGACCGCGGCGGAGATGCGCGAGCGGTTCCCCGAGGCCCGCGCCGCCTTCGAGGCCGACCCCGCCACGAACCCACTGCCGGGCGGCGAGGACCCCAAGCTGGCGGCCGACCGGTTCACCGAGTGCCTTCGAGACATCGCCGCGGCCCATCCCGCCGGCCGGGTGATGGTCGTCGCCCACACGACCGTCATCAGGATCGCGCTGTGCCGGCTCATGGGCGTGCCGCTGGGTGAGTACCGACGGCTGTTCCCGAGCCTGGACAACTGCGCCATCACAGAGATCCGCCCGCGGGACGGCCAGGTGGCGATCCTGCGGTACAACTCCCCGATTGGAGCTCTTCGTTGACCATCCGAGTCCTTGCCGCCGGCGACCACTTCGTCCAGAACCGCCTCTTCATCGACGCGCTCCGGCACGCGGTTCCCGGTGACGTGGAGATCAGCGAGCTGACGCTGCCGTGGCCGGTGGTGCCGTTCGGCCGGGTGAGCGAGGTGGACGAGGCATCCGATGTGGAGGACGAGCTGATCGAGGCGCTGCGTGGCGTCGAGGTCTGCGTGACCCAGATGGCCCCCCTGACGAAGCGGGTGCTGGACGCGTGCCCGGAGCTCAAACTGTTCTGTGTCAGCCGGGGCGGCCCGGTCAACGCCAACCTGGACGCGGCCACCGAGGCGGGGGTCGCGGTCACGTTCGCGCCGGGACGCAACGCCGTGGCCACCGCCGAGCACACCCTGGCCATGCTTCTCGCGGCCACCCGCCGCATCCCCCAGACGCACGCCGACCTGGCGGGGGGCGTCTGGCGGGGCGACTACTACACCTATGACAACGTCGGGCCGGAGCTGGAGGGCTCCACGGCGGGCCTGGTCGGCTACGGCGCGATCGGCAGCCGGGTGGCCCGCATGCTGGAGGGCTTCGGGGCGGAGGTCCTGGTCTACGACCCTTACGTGGAAATTTCAGGACAGGTGGAGTTGGACGAGCTGCTCGAACGCGCCCAGTTCCTCTCCCTGCACGCGCGGGCCACCCCCGAGACCATCGGCATGATCGGCGCACCGCAGATCGCCGCGATGCCCCGCGGGTCCGTCATCGTCAACTGCGCGCGCGGCTCGCTGCTCGACTACGACGCCCTGTGCGACGCGCTGGACTCGGGACACCTGTTCGGCGCCGCGGTGGACGTCTTCCCCGAGGAGCCCATCCCGGCGGGCTCGCGGCTCCTCACCACCCCGAACCTGGTGATGACCCCGCACCTGGCCGGCGCCAGCAAGGAGACGGCCATGAACGCCGCCGAGATCGTCGCCGAGGACGTGGCCCGCTACGTCCGCAAGGAGCCGCTCAAGCACTGGGCCAACCCGGCGGCGCTCATCCCTTGAGCGCGCCCGCCATCAGGCCGCGCATGAAGAACCGGCCGAGCAGCACGTAGATCAGCATCGTCGGCACCGAGGCCAGGATCGCCGCCGCCATCTGCTGGCTGTACGGCGTGGCCTGGGCGCCGGCGATGTTGTTGAGCATGACGGTCGTCGGCCAGCTCGTCGGCCCGGTGAGGAAGACGGCGAACAGGAAGTCGTTCCACATCGAGGTGAACTGCCAGATGATCACCACCGCGATCGCCGGCGCGGACACCGGCAGCACGACCGACCAGTACGTACGCAGCATCCCCGCGCCGTCCACCCGAGACGCCTCGATGAGCTCGTCCGGGATGGTGACGTAGTAGTTGCGGAAGATCAGCGTGCAGATCGGGATGCCGTAGACCACGTGCGCCAGCGTCAGCCCGGGGATGCCGCCGTAGAAGACGCCCTGCAGCCCGGTCAGCTCGTTGAGGTTCACCAGGAGCTGCACCAGCGGGATCATCACCCCCTGGTAGGGGATGAACATGCCGAACAGGAACAGCGTGAACAGCAGGTCCGCGCCCGGGAAGCGCCATTTGGACAGCACGTAGCCGTTCATGGAGCCGAGCACGCAGGACAGCAGCGAACCCGGCACGGCCAGCAGGACGGAGTTCCACAGGCCCGGGGCCAGCTTCTCCCACGCCACGCGCCACGCCTCGAAGGTCCAGGTACGCGGCAGGTTCCACGCCTGGCCCGGGTCCGCCTCGGTGAGCGGCTTGAAGCTGGTGACCAGCAGGACGTAGATCGGGATCAGGAAGATCACCACGAAGGCGATCAGCAGGACGAGCCGCACCCCGGTGGACACCCGCCGGCGCCCGATCACCGCGGTCATGAACGCCTCTCCTTACGCACGGACCAGATGAGGTACGGGATGACGAAGACGGCCACGCTCAGCACGATGTACGAGGCGATCGTGGCGCCCTTGGCCGGGTCGTGGGAGTCGAACACCGCCACCCACATGAACACGGCGGGCACGTCGGTGATGATCTGCTTGCCCGACACCGCCACGATCAGGTCGAACACCTTGAGCGAGATGTGCCCGAGGATGATCAGCGCCGACAGCGTCACAGGGCGGAGCATCGGCAGCACGACGTACCGGTAGACGCCCCACTCGTTGCACCCGTCGACCCGCGCCGCCTCGCGCAGCTCCTCCGGCACACCGCGGAACCCCGCCAGGAACAGTGCCATGACATATCCGGACATTTGCCAGACTGCCGGAAGGGCCATCGCGGCCATCCCCCAGTCCGGATCCCGGAACCACTGCCACTGCGGCAGCCCGATCCAGTCGAACAGCCGGTTGAGCCCGACCGCCCGCTGTTCCATCCCCGAGTTCATCAGCCACCGCCACACGATGCCGGTCGCGACGAACGAGATGGCCATCGGGAACAGGTAGATTGCCCGGAACGTCCCCTCGCCCCTGATCCCCTTCTCCATGAGGAAGGCCAGGAACCAGCCGAGCACCAGCGCGCCCAGCACGAACACGAGCGTGAACATGATCGCGTGCTGTACCGAGAGATGCCATCGAGGCAGGTCCCAGATGTCGACGAAGTTCTTCAGCCCGACGAACTTGCCCTCGGACACCTCGTCGTGCTTGTCGGTCATGGCCAGCCGGAAGTTCCAGCCCAGCATGCCGTACACGAACACGCCGATCGCGATGATGGACGGCGTGACGAGGAGTAACCCAGGCAGCCAGGTGCGTGCCCGCCTCACAACATCCCCTCCAAGAGGTACGGCAGGCGCGAAACGCCTGCCGTACCCAGGTGACTGTCTTACTGCGCGTTGGCCGTTGCCGCGTCGGCGAGCCCCTTCTGCAGGGCCGCGACGTCCTTGCTGCCGATGAACAGGCCGACCGCCTCGGTGATCGAGGCCAGCCACGGCTGGTTCACCGACACCCCGTGCTGGATGGAGCCGGCCAGCTTGTTGCTCGACCAGTCCTTCAGCGCGTCCGCCAGGTAGTCGGTGTAGAGCGACTGGTCGGCGTCCTTACGGGCGGGGATGGAGCCCTTCTTCGGGTTGAAGGCGTCCTGTCCCTCCTTGCTGGCCGCGACCTTGAGCCAGGCGATGGCCCCGTCACGGTTCTTGGCGCCCTTGGGCAGCGTGAAGCTGTCGGACAGCCACAGGTAGGTGCCCTCGGTGCCGGGAGAGGGCGCCCAGTCGAAGTCCTCCTTCGACTTCTTGCCCAGGCCGCCGTCCGGCGGGTTGTGGAAGTAGCCGTAGGCCCAGTCGCCCATGACGTTGAACGCGGCCTCGCCGTCGGCCACCTGCTTGGCCGCGGGCTGCCAGTCGTCCTGCGGGTCGCCCGCGTACGACATGATCGTCTTGAAGCTCTCCAGCGCCTTCTTCACCTCTGGGCTGCCCCAGTTGGCGCCCGGCTTGAACAGCGCGTTGTAGGCGTCGGTGCCGAGCGAGCCGAGCAGCACGCTCTCCATCAGGTGCACCACGGTCCACTCCGAGCCGATGGACAGCGGGATCTTGCCCTTGGCCTTGACCTTGCCCAGGTCGGCGATGAACTCGTCCACCGACTTGGGCGCGGCCGCGATCCCCGCGTCCTTCAGCAGCTTCGGGTTGAACCAGAGCACATTCGACCGGTGGATGTTGACCGGCACCGAGTAGATCTTGCCGTCCACGCTGATCTGGTCGATCAGCTGGGAGGGGAAGACGTCCTTCAGCTTCAACTCGTCATAGAGGGAGTTGAGGTCCTCCAGGTCTCCCGCCTTGATGTAGCCCTGCAATTCGGCGCCCGCGTGACCCTGGAAGGTGTCCGGCGGGGTGTCCGCCTGCAACTTCGACTGCAGCAGCGCCTTGGCCTTGTCGCCGGAGCCGCCCGCGACCGCCGCGTCGAAGAAGGTGTAGTTCGGGTTCTGCTTCTCGAAGATCTCCCGCATCGCCTTCAGACCGTCGGCCTCACCCGGCCCGGTCCACCACGAGAACACCTCGACCTGCTTCTTCTCGCCGCCACCCGTGGCCTGCGGGCTCGCCGTTGCGCCGCCGCCGCTACCACCGCAGCCGGCCAGGCCGAGCACGCTCGCCATAGTGATCGCGACGGCCGCCAACCACCGTCGTCGCATCGCACACCGTCCCTTCGAAACCCCGAGTGGTGAAGGTTGACAACGTTGTCAGTAGGGCCATCAACCCACTTCGCACTTGGAGCCGTCAAGGCATGTGCCGGTAACAGGTCCGCATAGGCGCGACGACCAGCCCGGTAGTTGGGCGGGCCCGAGCCCTGCGCGGCTCGAGCCCGCTGTCACGCGTCCGGAACCAGACCCCCACCCCTCCGAGGAGGCCAAGCTCCGCCTGGACACGCGACGCCCCATTGGATCGAGCCACGACGCCCCTGACTGAGAGGCGAGATCGCAAGGTGCGGTCGATCACACGCAGAACGTTAGACATGCGGGCCGGACACCGCATGCGTCGAGATGGCCATTCGAGGATGTAACCGTTCGACCCCCGAGATGTGTAGAGAGGTCTGTGCAGCCCCATATGTAGGAGGAGAAGAGTGCCGAGGTCATCCCCGTGGGCGCGTGTTGGCGTACCTCATTAGGAGAGTGCCGCCTCCAGGACCGCGCGGGCGATGAGGGCGGCGGTCGACGGGGCGGCGTCCTCCAGGACCACGCCCACGGCCACCTCCGGCGTGTCCGCCGGGGCGAACGCCGTGAAGAGCGCGTGATCATCACCGGCCCCCGACTTGGCCGCCACCTTCACCCCCGGGATGGCGGCCGCCGTACCGGGCCCGCCGGCACCGGTGACCGTGAGCATCATCGACGTGAGCTGGCCGGCCAGGACGGCGGGCATGGTCACCCGGTACGGCGCCGGGTCGGCCCGGTCGATGAGCGAGCCGTCCGGAAGGCGTACGTCCTCCACCAGGTACGGGCGCATGAGAACGCCGCGGTTGGCGACGGCCGCCGACAGCATGGCGATCATCAGCGGGGTGGCCCGGACGTCATGCCGCCCGATGGCCGACAGGGCGGTCTGGGCCCGGTCCATGTTCGGGGGATAGGTGCTGGCGGTGACCTGCAACGGGATCGTGAGGTCGCGGTCGTTGAAGCCGAACGCCTCCGCCTGGTCGCGCAGGATGTCCTGCCCCAGCTGGAGGCCGATGCCGGCGAAGGCCGTGTCGCAGGAGGACCGGAAGGCGTCCGGCAGCGTCGGATGGGCGTCGCCGCAGGGGCCGCCCGTGTCGGGCAGGTAGGCCGTGCTGCCGGGCAGCCGCAGCCGGGCGGGGGCGTCGACCCGTGAGGTGGGCGTGTACTCGCCCGACGACAGCGCGGCGGCCGCGGTGACCAGCTTGAACGCGGAGCCGGGCGGATATCTCTGGCTGACCGCCCGGTTGAGCAGCGGCCCGGTGGGGTCGCCGCGCAGGCGCCGCTCCGTCTTGGCCAGCTCGGCGGGGTCGGTGGTGGTGTAGGCGTTCGGGTCGTACGACGGGTAGCTGGCCAGGGCGAGGATCGCGCCGGTCGCCGGGTTGACGGCGACCGCGGCGCCCGGCCGGCCCGCCGCCCTGAGGCCCTCGTACGCGGCCGCCTGCGCGCGGTCGGTGATCGTGAGCCGGACGTCGGCACCGCGGGCCTTGCCGTGCCGGACGAGCGAGCGGACCTGGATCCTCGGGTCGTCGCCGGACAGGACGTCGTCCGCCGCCCCCTCGATGCCCGTGGTCCGGTTGAGCGACGCCGTCCCGGTCACGGGGGCGTAGCGCTCACCGTCGGGGTAGACCCGGCGATACGCGTACGGCCCGCGGGCCGTCGCCCGGCTCATGGCGACGGTCGTGCCGTCATAGGTGAGGATGTCGCCGCGCGGATGGTCGAACCTGGCGATGACCAAGCGCTGGTTACGCGGATCGGCGTTGAGCCCCCGAGCCCCGAACCCCTGGATCACCGTGACGTTGGCCAGCACCGCGAACAGCAGCATCGCGCACCCCTTGGCGACGCGGCGCAGCGGGATGTTGATCCGTCTCGCCCTGGGTCCGGCCATGGTCCCGGTCTAACAACCGGACCCCAAAGACAGGGCTAGACGACTCTGCGGTAGTAGGAAATCTTGTCGTGGATGTAGCGCTGACGCTCGGTGAGGTTGGCGATCTGGTCCCGGACGCGTCCGTCGTGCTCCTCCAGGAGCTTGATCCGGTCGGCGATCGTGTGGTCGCCCTGCCGGACCAGGTCGGCGAAGCGCAGCATCTCGGCGATCGGCATGCCGGTGTCGCGCAGGCAGCGGATCGTGCCGAGCCAGCCCACGTCCTCCTCGGTGAACCTGCGCTGCCCGGCGGCGTTACGGCTGACGGGCTCCAGCAGGCCGATCTTCTCGTAGTAGCGCAACGTGTCCAGGGTGAAGCCGGTCTCCTCGACCACTTCGGCGGGTGTGTAGACGCTCACGGCAGAAGCATCGCACCTGGAGCCGACTCCAGGTCAACCAGTTCTCCACCGAGGTCGGCTTGACATGGAGCGCACTCCAGCTTTCACGATCTCCACCATGAACATCGCACTGGGCACGATTCCGTTCGGCACCGCCGTCGACGAGAAGGACACTTTCGCCATTCTGGACCGGTTCGTCGAGGCCGGGGGCACCATGCTGGACACGTCCAACAACTATCCGTTCTGGGTGCCGGGATGCACGGGCGACGAGAGCGAGCTGGCCATCGGCTCCTGGCTCGCGGCGCGCGGCAACCGGGACCGGGTGTTCCTGAGCACGAAGACCGGCGCCCGGCCCACCGTCCCCGGCGACGACACGCTCGCCTCGGCGGAGGGACTGTCCGCCGCCGCCATCGGCAAGGCGATCGAGGGCAGCCTGCGGAGATTGCGGACGGACTACATCGATGTGTATTGGTCGCACATCGAGGACCGCTCCGTACCCCTGGAGGAGACCCTGGGGGCATTCGACGACCTGGCCCGGCAGGGCAGGATCCGCAGCGCGGGGGCCAGCAACCTGGCCGCCTGGCGGGCCGAGCGGGCCAGGAACCTGTCGGCGGCGCGGGGCTGGCTGCCGTACACATGCCTGCAGCTCCGGCACACCTACCTGCGCCCGCGACCGCTCACCCGGCTGGCCGAGGCAGCCCACACGCTGGCGACGGACGAGACGCTGGATTATGTACGCGCCGAGCCCGACGTGACGCTGTGGGCGTACAACACGCTGATGGCGGGCGCCTACACACGGGCCGACCGCCCCATTCCCGACATCTACCACCATCCGGGTACAACCCGACGGCTCGCGGTCCTGCAAGAGGTGGCGGCTGAGGTGGGGGCCACGCCCAACCAGGTGGTGCTGGCCTGGCTGCTGGCCGACGGGCACGTCCCGATCGTCGGTGTCTCCACGATGGACCAGCTCAACGAGGCCCTGGGCGCGGCGGACGTACGGCTGGACGACGAACTGCGCACCCGACTGGACGCGGTGTCCTGAGACCGGTCGCGGGAGCGCTCCCGCGGAGTGCCGCGAGGAAGCGGCAAGCGGGCCGTCAGCGGCGAAAGGACCGTCAGGGCAGGTGGTCGGCCAGGTAGCGGTGGACCAGCTGCTTGCACTCGGCGATCAGGTCGGAGTCACCGTCGGGACGCACCCGGAACGCCAGCTTGAGCACCGCGTCCGTGGCCTCGACCGCCACCAGCAGGGCCCGGTCGAGCCCCGGCCCGACAGGCGCGTCGAGCAGGTCCACGGTGAGGGCCCGCAGCCGGTCGGCGACGACGACGTTGTTCTCCAGCGCGGCGTCGAGCATCCGGTCGGTGCCCTTGAGCGCCGGCCCGCCCGGCGCCGTCAGCACCTCCCCGAAGTCGACCACCGCGAACCCCGGAGTGGTGCGCTTCATCACCACGAACTCGTCGATGGCCAGGTCGACCAGGTCGGTCCAGTGGTCGAGACCGGCCTCGGCGATCCGCTCCGTGAGCCGCTCGGTGATGCGCTGCAGGAAGGCGTCGAGGTTGCGCAGGGCCAGCGCTCGCACCAAGCCCTGCTTGTCGGAGAAGAACTGGTAGAACGTGCCTATCGGCACCTCGGCCCGGCGCGCGACCTCTTTGGTGGTCAGCGCCTCGTAACCGACCTCGTCGAGCAAATGTGCGCACTCGTCGAGCATCCGTTCGACTCGCTCCACGCTGCGGCGTTGGGCTGGACGCCGGCGCAGGGTACTCGTCATGCCCCCCATCTTGGCGTATTACCGCCAGGTAGGGTTCACCGAGCCTCCGCGAGTTAACATGAGTGCCACTCGGATGATCGCTTAGGAGTGCGCATGTTCCTGTGGGGTACGGCTACCGCCGGCTACCAGATCGAGGGCGCCGTCAAGGATGACGGCAGGGGCGCCTCCGTCTGGGACACGTTCGCCCACGAGCCGGGCCGCATCCGGGACGGGCACACCGGGGACGTCGCGTGCGATCACTACCACCGCTGGCCCGAGGACGTCGCGCTCATGGCCGACCTGGGCGTCAACGCCTACCGCTTCTCGATCGCCTGGCCCCGCGTCCTGCCCCAGGGCACGGGCCGGGTGGAGCCGAGGGGTCTCGACTTCTACGACCGGCTGGTCGACGGCCTGCTGGCGGCGGGGGTCGCGCCGGTGCCGACCCTGTTCCACTGGGACCTGCCGCAGGCGCTGCAGGACATGGGCGGGTGGATGAACCGCGATATTTCCTACTACTTCGCCGATTACGCGGCGATAGTGGCCGAGCGCCTGGCCGACCGGGTGCCCATGTGGATCACGCTGAACGAGCCCTTCGTGCACATGGCCTTCGGGTACGGCATGGGCATCCACGCCCCCGGCCAGACCCTGCTGTTCGACGCCCTGCCCGTCGCCCATCACCAGTTGCTCGGCCACGGCCTGGCCGTACAGGCGCTGCGCGCGGCCGGAGCGCGGCAGGTGCTGATCACGAACAACTGCACCCCGGTCTGGCCCGCCTCCGAGGAGGCAGCGGACCTGGCGGCGGCCGACGCGTACGACACCCTGCACAACCGCCTGTTCAACGACCCGATCCTGCTGGGCGAGTATCCGGACCTGAAGGCCATCGGCGCCATGGACGTGGTCCGCGACGGCGACCTGGCCGTCATCTCCGCGCCCCTGGACGGCCTGGGCATCAACTACTACAACCCCACCCGCATCGGCGCGCCCACGGACGACGGCCTGCCCTTCACCGATCACGGCATCACCGGCTACCCCACCACCGCCTTCGGCTGGCCGGTCGTCCCGGACGGCCTGCGCGAGCTCCTGACGGGCCTGCGCGCCAGGTACGGCACCGCGCTGCCGCCGGTGTACGTCACGGAGAACGGCTGCTCCCAGGACGACGTCCCCGGCCCGGACGGCACGATCGACGACCAGGGCCGCATCGCCTTCCTGGACGGCCACATCAGGGCGGTGGAGCAGGCGGCGGCGGAGGGCGTCGACGTGCGGGGCTACTTCGTCTGGTCGCTGCTGGACAACTTCGAGTGGGCCGAGGGCTATCACCAGCGCTTCGGCCTGGTGCACGTGGACTTCGCCACCCAGCGCCGCACCCCGAAGGCGTCGTACACCTGGCTCCGCGACCTCCTCGCCACCAAGCGCTAGCACGGTCTCCCTACCTAGGGACCCCAGCCTCCACGGACCGCCCACTCCCCCGCCCCCGGAGGGGCCATCCACCCCAAGGACCCCAGCCCCCACGGACGTCTACTTCCGCTCCCCCGGAGGGGGGTATCCCTCCAAAAGGACACCAGCCCCAACGGACCGTCATTCCGCACAGCCGCTAGAACACCGACACATGCACGTGGTCGTAGTGGTTGGCCGTGACCCCACCCCGGTCCGACATGGGGTCCCAGCCGCCCCCCGACCGGATGTCGTAGTAGCGCTGCTTCCAGATGATGTACATCACCCCGATCCGGGGCCCGTTCTTGATCAGCCACTCGGCCAGCGCGTCACCCCGGTCGGCGTCGGCCCCCGTGGCCGCCCGGCCTCCGCTCGACATCATGAAGTCGCACGCCCGGCCCTTGCCGTGCTCGCCGGGGTCGCCAGGACGCAGGCAGCCCACCCCGTACGGCATGGGGAAGTTCCGCATGATCTCCGCGCGTACCGCGATCATGCGCGGCGTAAGCCCCGAGGAGCCGCCCGGCTGCTGGAAACCGTACTTGGCGAGGAGCCGCTCGATCTCGCGGCGCTTGCCCTGCATGGTCTTGATCTCTTTTTTCAGCTTGCTGATCTTCTCGGCGACGGTCCGCTTGGCCTCCGCCGACTTGTCGATCAACGTCTGAATGCTCTTGACCTTGTTGATGCGCTCGTTGGCCAGATAGGTCATGTTCGCCGCCTGGCCGAGCGCGAGGGTGGGGTCGACGGTCGAGGCGAACAGCTGGGTGCCGTCGAGCGGTCCCACGATGTAGGTGCTCTGGGCGATCGAGGACACCTCGGCCTTGGCCCTGGCGAGCTGGGCCTCCAGGTCGCCGGAGTTGTCGGTGGCCCTCTTGGCCTGGATCCGGATCTCCTCCAGGCTCTGGATCTGGCCCCGATAGAGCTCGTTGAGCTGGGTCGCCTGCTTGGTCAACTTGCGCAGCTCGGCCGGGTCGGGATCCGCGAAGACCGGGAGGGGGAACGCGAACAGCCCCACCAGGACGATGGCGAATAGGGCGAAACGACTGATTTTCACGTCCGTCCTCCCCTCATAGACGGACCGAAACTATAGAAGATGATCTTGAATATTGTCACCTGAACGCGACAAGTCACGCCCCTTTGGCGAGTTATCTGAGGATTGTCCAATCTAAGACAGACATAAGGATTGGGCCTTGCCGAGCGCGGCGGAACGGTCTGAGATGGCGACGAAACTGGTCTCTGCGAAGGGGCAGACCTCGTGTCTCGATTACTGACCCTGTCCACGGCCGTCGTCCTCGGCCTCGGCACGTCCCTCGTCGCCCTGGAGGCCCAGGCGTCGGTGGACCCCCTACCACCCCGTGACAGGATCGAGCTCTACCAGCTTGAGAGCACGCCCGGCACCGGGCAGGCCCTCAAGGAGAAGGGCTTCGACGTCGTTCAGCAGGACACCGCGGGCGGCAAGGAGCACGTCGAGGTGACCGCCGCCCAGACCGACCTCGACGGCCTGCGCAAGCTCGGCTACCGGCCGGAGCCCGTACGCAATCCGCAGGGTCAGACCCAGCTGGAGGCCGCCAAGGCGCAGGCCGCCGGCGGCTACACCGTCTGGAAGTCCTACTCCGAGCCAGGCGGCATCGCCGACCAGCTCAAGGCCATCGCCAACGCGAACAAGGACATAGTGAAGATCGAGTCCCTCGGCAAGACGCTGAAGGGCCAGGACATCCTCGCCGTCAAGGTCACCGCCCTGGCCAGGGTGCTGCCCGACGGCATCAAGCCGGCGACGCTGTACTCGGCGACGCAGCACGCCCGCGAGTGGATCTCCACCGAGGTCGACATGCGGCTGCTGAAGCACGTGATCGCCAACCGGTCCGCGCTCAGGGACCTGCTGAACAGGACCGAGCTCTGGTTCGTGCCGGTCGCCAACCCCGACGGCTACGACTTCACCTTCACCGAGGGCAACCGCCTGTGGCGCAAGAACCTGCGTGACAACGACGGCGACGGGCGGATCGCCACCGGCGACGGCGTCGACCCGAACCGCAACTACCCCACCAACTTCCACTACGACGAGGAGGGCTCCTCGTCGATCCCGAGCAGCGAGACCTACCGCGGCGCGGCGCCCGCCAGCGAGCCCGAGACCAGAGCGCTCGACGGGCTGCTCAGGCGGATCAGGTTCAAGGGCCAGGTGAACTACCACTCCTTCGGCCCGCTGCTGCTCTACCCGATCGGCTGGCAGGTCGCCACCAAGACCGCGGACAACCCGATCTACGAGGCCATCTCCGGAAACGATGCCAAGCCGGCGATCCCGGGCTTCGACCCGGACCTGTCGGCGGAGCTCTACACCACCAACGGCGAGACGACCGACCACGCCCACGCCACGTACGGCACGCTGGCCTGGACGCCGGAGCTCGACGAGGGCTGTGACGGCTGCGGGTTCGTCTTCCCCGACGACGAGGCGCTGGTCCAGGCGGAGTTCGAGAAGAACATCCCGTTCGCCCTGGACGTGGCCAAGTCGGCCACCAACTGGTCCGAGCCGGTCAACCACCTCGGCAACTCCACGGCCGACTTCGTGCTCGACCCGTTCGAGGTCAGCTACGGCAGGGACCAGGTGGTCCAGGTGGACGCCAAGCGCAAGCTCGGCCCGATCTTCCTGAACTACCAGGTCAACGGCGGCCGTACCAAGACCGTGCTGACCGGCGAGTGGCGGGGCGGCGAGCGCTACGGCAAGGGCTACGACACCTACTACCACTGGATGCGCGGCAAGATCACCGGCACCAGGCCCGGGGACAAGGTCAAGGTCTGGTTCAGCTCGATCGGCAGGAAGAGCGGGGACTTCACCTACCAGGTCTCCAGTGACATCGGCGGCAAGGTGCTGGTGCTGGCCACCGAGGACGTGACGGGCCTCAGCCCCGTCCAGGGCGTGACCGAGGCCAAGTACGCCGACGACTACGTCAAGGCGCTCGACGAGGCGGGTTACAGCTCCGACGTCTACGACATGGACAGGATGGGCCGCAAGGCGCCCCACCCGCTCGGCGTGCTCAGCCACTACAAGGCGGTGGTCTGGGAGACCGGCGACGACATCATCCCGAGATCGGTCGGCCAGGTGGCCGGCACCACCTCCAAGGGCGGCGTCGACACCGAGCTGGCCGTGCGCGACTACCTGAACGAGGGCGGCAAGCTCCTGCACGCGGGCAAGTACCCCTCGTACGCGGCCAACAACAACGGCGCCTACTACTACCAGCCCGACCAACCGGCCCAGCCCGAATGCGCCGATCCCAACGACCCGCCGTGCATCCAGGTGTTCAACGACTTCCAGCAGTACTGGCTGGGCGCCTACGTCTTCTTCGACGACTCGGGCACCAACCCGGACACGGGCCTCCCGTACGCGCTGCAGGGCATGAGCGGCCGCTTCAAGGGCTTCACCGGCACGCTGGAGCCGAGCCACACCAACTCGTTCGTGGCGACCTCGGCGATCCTGCCGCCCGACCGGTTCCCGCAGTTCGCCAGTTCCGCCCCCGTCAAGTGGGTACGGCCGGGCGGACCGTTCGACCCGCACACCGGTTCCTGGGACGTCTACAGCGGCATCGCCGACGCCTCCTGGAAGCGGCTGACCAAGACCGTCGACCTGACCGGGAAGACCAGCGGTGACCTGTCGTTCTGGACCTCCTACGACACCGAGGCCGACTGGGACTTCCTGACCGTCGAGGCGCACACCGTGGGCGGCGACGACTGGACCACCCTGCCGGACGTCAACGGTCACACCTCGCAGAGCACGGGCAGCAGCTGTAACCCGCCCAGCGGCGGCGAGGGCTGGCGCGCGCTCCACCCGTTCACCCAGCGCTACCAGGGCCCCGGCTGCGCGCCGACCGGCACCTCCGGCTCGTGGAACGCGGCCTCGGGCAACTCGGCCGGCTGGCAGCAGTGGAAGGTCGACCTGACCCCGTACGCGGGCAAGAAGGTGGAGCTGTCCGTCTCGTACATCAGCGACTGGAGCACCCAGGGCGCGGGCGTCTTCCTCGACGACTTCACCGTCACGCTGAACGGCGCGACGGCGGAGCAGACCTCGTTCGAGAGCGACCTGGGCGGCTGGACCGCGGCGGCGCCTCCTGAGGGCACCTCGCCCTCGATCAACAACTGGGGCCGCACGGACAAGGTGTTCGAGGAGGGCGGCGGCATCGCCACCAAGGACACCGTCTACCTCGGCTTCGGCGTGGAGAGCCTGACGACCCAGGCCATGCGCACGGACCTGGTCAAGCGGTCCTTGCGGCACCTGCTCGGCTGATCGACCGGAGGGGTCCGGCACGCGTACGCGCCTGCCGGACCCCTCTTGCGCGCGTGGACAGAACATGGTTCGGTCAGCTTGAGTAGTGCGGTAACCAAGCAAGCATTCGGTCAAGCAGGAGGCTCACGACATGCGCCAGCACGACACGCTGTTCATCGGGGGCGAATGGGTGGCCCCGGCCGGGACCGGCACCATCGACGTCATCTCCCCCCACACCGAAGAGGTCGTGGGCCGCGTGCCCGACGGCACCCCCGAGGACATGGACCGCGCGGTGGCCGCGGCGCGGCAGGCGTTCGACCACGGTCCGTGGCCGCGCATGACGTTCGCCGAGCGGGCCGAGGTGATCGGCAGGCTGGCCGAGATCTACGCCGCCCGGCAGGGCGAGATGGCCGCGCTCATCACCGAGGAGATGGGCTCGCCGATCACCTTCTCCAACCTGGCGCAGGCGCCGCAGCCGCTCGGCATGCTGCAGTACTACGCCGACTACGGCAAGACGTTCGCCCAGGAGGAGCAGCGGCCCGGCCTGTTCGGGCCGACGACCGTGCGGCGGGAGCCGGTGGGCGTGGTGGCGGCCATCGTGCCGTGGAACGTCCCGCAGTTCGTCGCCATGACCAAGATCGCGCCCGCGCTGCTGGCCGGCTGCGCGATCGTGCTCAAGCCCGCGCCGGAGACGCCGCTCGACGCGTACCTGCTGGCCGAGATGGTCATTGAGGCCGGGATCCCGGCCGGCGTGCTCAACATCGTGCCCGCGGGCCGCGAGGCCGGCGAGCACCTGGTCTCCCACCCGGGCGTGGACAAGGTGGCCTTCACCGGCTCGACCGCCGCGGGCCGCCGCATCGCCTCCATCTGCGGCGAGCAGCTCAAGCGGGTCAGCCTGGAGCTCGGCGGCAAGTCGGCGGCGATCATCCTCGACGACGCCGACCTGCCGTCCAGCATGGGCATGCTGGCGATCGCCTCGCTGATGAACAACGGCCAGGCGTGCGTCGCCCAGACCCGCATCCTGGCCTCGCGGGCCCGCTACGACGAGGTCGTGGACGCCGTCGCGAACATGGTCACCTCCCAGCCCGTCGGCGACCCCACGGACCCGGGCACCGGCATCGGCCCGCTGGTCGCCAAGCGACAGCAGGACCGCGTCGAGGGCTACATCAAGGTCGGCATGGACGAGGGCGCCAAGGTCGTCGTCGGCGGCCTGGACCGGCCGATGGACCGCGGCTGGTACGTCTCCCCGACCGTCTTCGCGGGCGTCACCAACGAGATGCGCATCGCCCGCGAGGAGATCTTCGGCCCGGTGCTGTCGGTGATCCCGTACGAGGACGAGGCGGACGCGATCCGCATCGCCAACGACAGCGACTACGGCCTGGCCGGCACGGTCTGGACGGCCGACGCCGACCACGGCATGGAGGTGGCCCGCCAGGTCCGCACCGGCACCTACGGGATCAACTGCTTCATGCTGGAGTCGAACGCGCCCTTCGGCGGCTACAAGGCCAGCGGCGTGGGCCGCGAGCTGGGCCCCGAGGGCCTCAGCAGCTACCTGGAGTACAAGACCATCGCGCGCCTGGGCTGAGACCTGGGCTGAGAACAGGGCTCCGGTACGGCGTACCGGAGCCCTTCTCACGGCGCCCCGCACCCAGCGCGCCCCCGCAACGCTTGGTGTGGTCTCCGCTACTCCACGAAGTATGTCCCACGTCCACCGCCTCGACGGTTTCCTTCCCGTGGGACTTTCTCCCGGTGGATTTCTTCCTTACGCCCTAGATAGACGTCTATTACTCAGAAAAGGTTCGTACTGATCCACTTTCCGATTCGGCGGATGAGTTCCGGGGTCGCGGCGGACTCCGCGTGGCCGTACCCCCGCTCGATCCAGAGCTTCTTGGGCTCGCGGGCGCCCGCGTAGAGCTGGTGCGCGTGCTCCAGCGGGAAGAACGCGTCGGCGTCGCCGTGGACGATCAGCAGCGGCGTCGGGGAGATCAGCGCGGCGGCCTCGTGGGGCGGCACCGGGATCGGGTCCCACTCGCCGCGGGCGATCCTGGTGCGCTTGGCCACCCTGGCCGCCCACCTGCCGATCGGCCGCTCGATGGCCCAGTGCACCTGGCGCATCGGCTTGGTGCCGCGGTAGTGCCAGCGGGCCGGGCCGCTCACCGACACCACCGCGTCGATGCCGCCGAGCAGTCCCGCGTGGCGTACGGCCACGGCGGCGCCCATGGAGAAGCCGACCACGGCGACCTTGGAACAGCCGATCACCCGCGCGTGCCGTACGGCGGCGTCGATGTCGAGGATCTCCTTGTCGCCCACGGTGGACTCGCCGCCGGAACGGCCGTGACCACGGAAGTCGAACGCGATCACGCCGCCGTAGCCGCTCAGCACGTGCGCGATGCGCCGCGTGGCGGGGTCGCGCCACGAGCCGGTGAATCCGTGCGCCACCACGATGCCGAGGCCGGAGTGGGTGGACGGGGTGTGCGCGGCGTCGATGCGGACGCCGTCCTCGGTGCGGAGCATGACCGGGAAGTTTGGAGCGAGCGGCATGTTTCCGAGCTTATGGTCAGCGGTTGCCGAGGCTGTGTTCGGCCGCCCGTACCGAGCTCATGGTCACCGGTGGTCGAGGCCGTGTTCGGCCGCCCATACCGCGATCTGGGCGCGTGAGCCGAAGCCGAGCTTCTCCATGATGTTGGCCACGTGCCTGGCGACCGTGGCGGGGCTGATCACCAGCTGTGCCGCGACGGCCCGGTTGCTCAGGCCCTCGGTGAGCAGTCCGGCGATCTCCCGCTCGCGCGCCGTCAACGTCGCGTAGCGCGGCTCGCGGGCGGCCGGGCCCGACGAGGACACGAACGGCGTGGCGGGCAGGGACGGGAGCAGGTTGGCGGGCTCGTGAACATCGCCGACGCCGGCCTTCTGGTCGAGGATCCGCCGGGCCACCGCGCCGGGATCCTGGGCGATGCCACTGGCCCAGAGCAGCGCCACCCGGCCCTCGCCGAGCTTGTCGCGGGCCAGCGAGAGCAGTTCCTGGGTGCGGGCGGGGGCGTCGTGCTGGCCGATCGACTCGCGCAACGCGCTCGCCGCCGCGGCCGCGACCACCGCCCCGTCGAGATCGCCCTCGGCCTGCGCCAGGACGGACAGGGCGACCAGCGCGCGGACGACGCCGCTGCGCCGGCCGGTCTGCGTGCTCAGCACCAGGCTGGCGGCCAGGCTGCGCCGGGCGGCCGGGAAGTCGTGCGACCTGGCCGCCACCCTGCCGACCTTGGCCTGGCAGCGGGCCAGCTCGACCCGGTTGTCGAGCTCCTCGAGGATGGGCAGCGCCGCCGTGTGGTGCCGCATGGCGGCCTCCAGGTCGCCCCTGGCCTCGGCCACCGCGCCCAGGTGGGTCAGGGCCCTGGCCAGGGTCCAGTGGTGGCCGGTCTCCATGGCCAGGGCCAGCGCCTCCTCGCCGAACCGCTGCGCCTGGCGCGGCTGCCCCTGGAAGAGCGCCAGGTTGAGCCGGGCGATGCGGGCGGTGGTCAGGTTGAACAGGTCGTCGTGCTCGGCGGCCGCCACTTCGAGCTCGCGCAGGTAGCGCAGGGCCGTGCCGGTCTGGCCGGTGCGGAAGAAGACGGTCAGGGCGACGCCGTAGGTGACGCCGAGCCATTGCGTGTAGGGGTGGCGCCGCTGCTCCTCGATGCTCTCCTCGATGAGCGCCGCGGCCCGGTCCAGCTCGTCGCGCGTTTCGAGCCCGTAGGCGAGGCCGCCCTTGGCCACGCCGATCAGCTGGTCGGGCACGCCCGACAGGTCGAGGCCGAGCAGCCGTTCGTACCAGCCGACGCTCTCCCGCAGATCGCCGCGCACCGCGAGGATGGTCAGCGCCGCGTGGGCCAGTCGCAGCCCCAGCTCGGCGCTGCCGGACTCGACGGCCCAGTCGATCGCCGCCCGGCAGTCGTCGAGCAGGCGGCGCCCCTTGGCGAAGTGGACGGCGCGGGCCGGCCACGACAGCCGGCTGTCGAGCGAACCGGCCTCGTGGCAGCGCTCCATCTCGGCGCAGATCACCTTGAGGTGGCCGCCGCGCAGCCTCGCCTCCTCGCCCGCCTCGCGCAGTCGCTCGGCGGCGTAGTGCCTGATGGTGTCCAGCAGGTGGTAGCGGCCGCCGTCGCCGTGGTGGAGCACCAGTGACTTGTCGACCAGGCCGCTGAGCACGTCGAGCACCTCGCCGCGGCGCAGCAGGTCGCCGTCGGCGCACACCTGCTCGGCCAGGTCGAGGTCGAAGCGCCCGGCGAACACCGACAGCCGCCGCAGCAGCACCCGCTCCTTGCGGGCCAGCAGGTCGTGACTCCACTCGACCGTGGCCAGCAGCGTGCGCTGGCGGGCGTGGGCGGTGCGGTCGCCGGTGGTCAGCAGCTTGAACCGGTCACCGATCCGGTCGGCGATGCGCCCCGGGCTGAGCAGGCTGCTGCGGGCCGCGGCCAGCTCAAGGGCGAGCGGCAGCCCGTCGAGCGCCCGGCACAGCCGGATGACGTCGGGCATGCTGTCGGTCACGGCGCGGGCTCCGGCCGCGGCCGCCCGCTCGACGAAGAACAGCACGGACTCGGCGTCGGGATGTCGCTCGTCGGGCAGGTCGAGCGGCGGCACCCGCCAGATCAGCTCGCCGGGGATGCGCAGCGGTTCGCGGCTGGTGAGCAGGAACCTCAGCTCGGGGCAGTCGGCGAGCAGGCCGGCGACCAGCTCGGCGCACGGCTCGACGAGGTGCTCGCAGTTGTCGAGGAGGAGCAGCGTCCTGGTGCCGCGCAGCCGGATCCGGAGCCCGTCGAGCAGCCGCTCGGAGCCTTCCTCGCGGACGCCGAGCACGTCGGCCATCTCCTTCACGATCAGCTCGGGGTCGCTGACGCGGGCGAGCTGCACCAGCCACACGCCGTCGGCGAAGCCGGGCAGGGCGCTGGCCGCGACCCGCAGCGACAGGCGGGTCTTGCCGATGCCGCCCACCCCGCTGAGCGTGACCACGCGCTCGCCGCGGACCAGCGCGCACAGCTCGGCCACGTCGCGCGCCCGTCCGACGAAACGGTTGGGTTCGGCGGGGAGGTTGTGCTGGACTTGCGGAGTCATCGACTACCACCGGCTGAAGCTGGTGTGAGCCGCAGTCGCCCGATCGAGGACAGGCCGTGCCGTTCGGTGACGGAGCGGCGGATCGTCATCGCACACCTCCTGTCACAGCGTCCTCACTCACCGCACACACTACCGAACGTGACTGAGTCTTTCCATTCTGTTGGCAAAAGGAGGAGTGGCACCCCCTCCCGGCCCTGACGGACCGGGTCTGGCGGGAGGATCACACTCCCTCACAGTCTCCCTTGGTTCGCCGCCCGGTGGGATCACTTTCCGTGCGGCGTTCGCGACTGACCGGATAGGAATGCAGCTCCGCGACGCTCACCACCATGCGTACCCATGACTCTCGCGCCGCGTTCATCGCCCGCGGCAGGTCGGAGATCATCAGGCGGGCCCGGCTGGCCATGATCCGATCCCGCAGCCTGCCCTCGTCGAGCTCCGCCGGGACCGGCCAGACGATTCCGCCCGCGGCTATCACCGCGTCGGTGGCCACCAGCAGATCGGGACCGACGGTCAGGCAGATGAGCACCGTGTCGCCCGCGCGCACGCCCCGGCGTCGTAGCTGGACGGTCGCGGCGGCCGACCTCTCGTCCAGCTGTCCCTCGGTGAGACACAGGCCGGTGCCAGAGTCCACCATCACGATGCGCTCCTCCATGGCGCCCACGCTATGGAGGGCATCTCGTGCACACATGGGGCGGAATATGCAGATCGCTATGCAGAACCGCGCGGCTGCTCGGCCGCCCACACCGCGATCTGGGCGCGCGAGGTGTAGCCGAGCTTCTCCATGATGTTGGCGATGTGCCTGGCCACGGTCGCGGGACTGATGACGAGCTCCTCGGCGATGGCCCGGTTGGACAGGCCCCTGGTCAGCAGGGCCGCGATCTCCTGCTCGCGGGCGGTCAGCAGCGAGTGCCTGACGGGCTCGGTCACCACCGGACCGGCCGGGACCGGCCGCTCGCCCGCGAGGACCTGGCGGGCGGCGTCGTCGGGGCTCATCGTCCTGCCCCGCGACCAGAGCGTCGCGGTGCGGCCCTCGCCGAGCTTGGCGCGGGCGCGGGTGAGCAGCTCCTCGATGCGGATCGTGGCCGAGTGCTGGCCCATCGACTCGCGCAGCGCGGTGGCCGAGGCGGCGGCCAGTACGGAGCTCTCCAGGTCCCCCTCGGCCTCCGCCAGCACCGACAGGCTCACGAGGCAGCGGGCCACGCTCTGGCGCTGCCCGGTCAGCCTGCTCAGCTTCAGGCTCGCGGCCAGCCGCTCCCTGGCCACCTCGAACTCGTGCAGCAGCGCCGCGACCCGGCCGATCCTGGCCAGGCAGCGGGCCAGCTCGATGGTGCCGTTGAGCTCCTCCAGCCACGGGACCGCCAGCTCGTACTGGGCCATCGCCTTCACCAGGTCGCCGCGCGCCTCGGCGACCGCGCCGAGCTGCGTCGCGGTCCTGGCCAGCAGCCAGCGGTGCCCGTGCTGGCGGGCCTTGGCCAGGGCCTCCTCGCCGTGACACTGGGCCTCGCGCAGCCGGCCGCGGGTGAGTGCGACCGCCGACAGCCCGGCCAGCGCGGCCGCCTGGTTCCACTGGTCGCCGGAGGCGATGGCCAGGGCCAGGCCGGTCTCGGCGTGGTGCAGCGCCTCGTCGCCGCGTCCCATGCGCAGCAGCACCACGACCGACAGGCTGTGCATGACGCAGCTGGGGAAGACGTTGTCGGCGCCCAGGCCCGCCAGGCTGACCGTGGCGTACTCCAGCGAGCGGGCCAGCTCGTCGCGGCCCTCCAGCCCGTAGGCCAGGTACGCCTGGGCATGCGCGATCTGCTCGTCGGGCACCTGGGTCAGGTCGAGGGCCAGCAGGCGCTCCACCCAGCCGACGATCTCGGCCGGGTTGGCGCTGCTGACCGGGAGCAGGCTGGTGCTGTAGGCGCACAGGCGCAGGCCCAGCGGCGCGTTGCCGGACTCGATCGCCCAGTCGAGCGCGGCCCGCTGGTCGTCCACCAGGCTCCGGCTGGCCTCCAGCGCGGCCAGCCGCACCGGCCACGGCAGGTCGGGCTCGACCATCTCGGTGCCGAAATGGCGCAGCTGGAGCTCGCACAGCACCTCCAGGTGCCGGTCGCGCAGCACCTCGCGCTCGGCCGCCTCCGCCAGCCGCTCGGCCGCGTAGTGCTTGATGGTCTCCAGCAGCCGGTAGCGCCTGCGCTCCTCGTCGCACAGCACGAGGGACTTGTCGACCAGGGCGCCGAGCAGGTCGACGATCTCCGCCTCCGAGATGGGCCGGTCGGCGCAGATCTGCTCGGCGAGTTCGAGGTCGAAGGACCCGGCGAACACCGACAGTCTGCGCAGCAGCACCTGCTCCTTGGCCGACAGCAGGTCGTAGCTCCATTCGACCGCGGCCAGCAGGGTGCGCTGCCTGGGCGGCGCCGTACGGCCGCCGGTGGTGAGCAGCGAGAAGCGGCCGTCGATCCGATCGACGATCTGCCCGGGACTGAGCAGGCTGGTGCGGGCCGCGGCCAGCTCCAGCGCGAGTGGCAGCCCGTCGAGCGCCCGGCACAGCCGTACGACGTCGTCCAGGCTCGCCGGGCTCAGTTTGGTGCCCGCGGCGGTGGCACGGTCGACGAAGAGCTGCACGGACTCGGCTTCGGGATGTCGCTCGTCGGGCAGGTCGAGCGGCGGCACCCGCCAGACCAGCTCACTGGCGATGCGCAGCGGCTCGCGGCTGGTGGCCAGGATGCCGAGGCCCCGGCACGCCGCGACCAGCTCGGCGGCCACTTCCGCGCACTGGTCGACCAGGTGCTCGCAGTTGTCCAGCAGCAGCAGGGCGGGTGTGTCGCGCAGCCGGGCCGCCACCGTGTCGAGCAGCGGGCGGGTGCCTTCCTCATGGATGCCGACGGCCCGGCCGATCTCCTGGAGGATCAGCTCGCCCCGGGTGAGCCTGGCCAGCTCGACCAGCCACACGCCGCCCGGGTAGGAGGGCACCAGGCGGGCGGCGACCCGCAGCGCCAGGCGGGTCTTGCCGATGCCGCCGACCCCGCACAGCGTGACCACGCGCGTCTCACCCAGCAGCCCGCACAGGTCGTCGACGTCGCGCTCGCGACCTACGAACCTGTTGGGCTCGGCCGGAAGATTGTGCCTGGGGGGCTCGGACATTGTGGTCACCCTGCGTCGCGGAAGGATCACACTCTCCCACAGTGTCGCACTTTTCACCGGCTGAGCGAGCTGACGACGGCCCTTTCGTCCACAACGCGCAACGTCGGATCGCCGAGCAGGCGTCTGGCCACCTCGTTCGGCGCGATCACCAGGGTGGCCGCGTGCACGTGCGCGAGTACGCGGCAGCCGATCAGGCTCGGCTCGTGCGCGATGACCACGTGGGCGCCCGACATCAACGCCAAATCGAGAACCCGCAGCCCCTTGAGCGGATCGCTGACCGCGGCGAGCACGACGTCGTCCTCGCTGACCAGCAGCCGCGACGACAGGCTGCGCAGGTCCGACGCCAGCTCGTCGTGGTCGTAGACGTATTCGCCGCCGACGCTCAGCGCGGGGCCGGCCAGCGGCCCGAACTGGACCGAACGCTCGCCCAGCAGGTCGCTGAACGGGAGCTCCCCCGGCGTCGGCTCGAAGGTGAAGACCTTCTGAACATCGACCGCGAGCGGGTCGTAGCCGCGCTGCGCGATCATCATGCGGGCGGTCCCGGAGGCTCCGAGCACCGCCACTCCCCCGGACCAGGCGACGGAGTGGACGGCGACGGCGAACCCCGCCCCGAGCGGCATGTCGACGATCACGCGGTCGCCGTAGCGGAGACCGTGACGGCGCAGCCCCGCCGCCGCGTGCGTGACCTTCCGCGCGAACGCGTTGTACGACAGCACCTCTCCGGTTCTGACGTCGCTGACCGCGGGCTGGTCGCCCTGTACGGGAGAGGCGCCCAGCACCAGCTCTGTCCAGGTCATGCCGCCAATGTAGGCATCCGGCACCGGCCGGGACATGCGTAGAAATGTGCAACCCGCTATGTACGTCCGGTGCCCGGCGAGCCCCCCATAGTCTTGATCCATGCGGGACGACTCCAGCGGGCCGACCACGGCTGGACGCATCCTCGACGCGGCCTACACGCGGATGCTGGAGCACGGCCTGCGCCGCCTGACCGTCGACGACGTCGCCCGGCAGGCGGGCCTGTCGCGGATCACCGTCTATCGGCGCTTCGCCCGCAAGAGCGACCTGATCCAGGGCGTGATGCTGCGCGAGCTCCACCGGTTCCTGCGCGCCTTCGAGCAGGCGGTCGGGCCGCTGCCGACCATGGCCGACCGGGTGACGGAGGGGTTCGCGATCACGCTGCGCCTGGTGCGGGGGCATCCGCTGCTGAGCAGGTTGCTGGCGACCGAGCCCGAGATGATCCTTCCGCACCTCACTGTGGAGGCGGGCCCCTACCTCGCGGTCGCCAGGGCGTATCTCGCCGGCCACCTCGGCGCCTCGGACGCCCCGGACGCCGAGGCCGTGGCCGAGATGTTCATCCGCATCGCGCTGTCGTTCGTGCTCACTCCGGACAGCGCGATACCGCTGGACAGCGACGACGAAGCCCGTGCCTACGCCAGGCGGCATCTCGTCCCGCTCCTGCCATCAGAGGGGATCAACTAGACTTATAAGGCCGCGACTTCGCGCGGTCGCCCCCACGATCACAGAGCGAGACGTCATCATGCCTTTGAACAGCCGCGACGACCTGCGGAACATCGCGATCATCGCGCACGTCGACCATGGCAAGACCACGCTGGTCGACGCCATGCTCTGGCAGTCCGGGGCGTTCCGCGCCAACCAGGACGTCGACGACCGTGTCATGGACTCCAACGACCTCGAGCGCGAGAAGGGCATCACCATTCTCGCGAAGAACACCGCCGTGAGTCACGGCGGAATGACCCTCAACATCATCGACACCCCCGGCCACGCCGACTTCGGCGGCGAGGTCGAGCGCGGCCTGTCGATGGTCGACGGTGTCGTGCTGCTGGTCGACGCGTCGGAGGGACCGCTGCCGCAGACCCGCTTCGTGCTGCGCAAGGCGTTCGGCGCCAAGATGCCGGTCATCCTCTGCATCAACAAGGTCGACCGGCCCGACGCGCGCATCAAGGAGGTCGTGGACGAGGTCTACGAGCTCTTCATGGACCTCGACGCGACCGAGGAGCAGATCGACTTCCCGATCGTCTACGCCTCGGCCAAGGCCGGCCGCGCCTCCATGAACCGTCCCGAGGACGGCGGCATGCCGGACGCCGAGGACCTGGAGCCGCTGTTCGACATCATCAAGTCGACGATCCCGGCGCCCACCTACGACCCCAGCGCCCCGCTGCAGGCCCACGTCACCAACCTCGACGCCTCCTCCTACCTGGGCCGTATCGCGCTGTGCCGGGTGCACCAGGGCGTGCTGCGCAAGGGCCAGCAGGTGGCCTGGTGCCGTACCGACGGCACGATCCAGCGGGTCAAGATCACCGAGCTGCTCATGACCGAGGCCCTGGAGCGCAAGCCGGCCGAGGAGGCCGGTCCCGGCGACATCATCGCGATCGCCGGCATCCCCGAGATCATGATCGGCGAGACGCTGGCCGACCCCGAGGACCCGCGCCCGCTGCCCCTCATCACGGTCGACGAGCCCGCCATCTCGATGACCATCGGCACCAACACCTCGCCGCTGGTCGGCAAGTCCAAGGGCTCGAAGGTCACCGCCCGCATGGTCAAGGACCGCCTGGAGAAGGAGCTCGTCGGCAACGTGTCGCTGCGCGTGCTCCCCACCGACCGGCCCGACGCCTGGGAGGTGCAGGGCCGCGGCGAGCTGGCGCTGGCCATCCTGGTCGAGCAGATGCGCCGCGAGGGCTACGAGCTGACCGTCGGCAAGCCGCAGGTGGTCACCAAGATCATCGACGGCAAGGTGCACGAGCCGGTCGAGCGCCTCACGGTCGACTGCCCGGAGGAATACCTGGGCGCGATCACGCAGCTGCTCGCCGTCCGCAAGGGCCGCATGGAGCACATGACCAACCACGGCACCGGCTGGATCCGGATGGAGTTCGTGGTGCCGGCGCGCGGCCTGATCGGCTTCCGCACCGAGTTCCTCACCGAGACGCGCGGCACCGGCCTGGTGCACCACGTCTTCGACTCCTACGAGCCGTGGTTCGGCGAGCTGCGCACCCGCAACAACGGCTCCTTGGTGGCCGACCGCTCCGGTCCGGTGACCGCCTTCGCCATGCTCAACCTGCAGGAGCGCGGCACGCTGTTCGTGTCGCCGACCACCGAGGTCTACGAGGGCATGATCGTCGGCGAGAACTCCCGGTCCGACGACATGGACGTCAACATCACCAAGGAGAAGAAGCTCACCAACATGCGCTCCTCCACCAGCGAGGAGACCGAGAAGGTGATCCCGCCGCGCAACCTGTCGCTGGAGCAGGCGCTGGAGTTCATCCGCGAGGACGAGTGCGTGGAGATCACCCCTGACCACGTGCGCATCCGCAAGGTGGTCCTCGACGCCTCCACCCGTGGCCGCTCGGCGGCTCGCGCCAAGCGCGCCTGACTCAGGCTCGCACTGACCACACCTGACTTCTTCCTGACATTCGGGAGAAGTCAGGTGTGACCACACCGTGACCGGAGTGGCGAGAACAACTCCCTCCGCGAGTGAATCATCCACTCTGTGGGGAAGCTCCGGATGTTCATCGCGTTCGGGCTCGCGATGGTCTCGGCGGGAGCGATCGTCTGGTGCACGGTGGCGGCCAGGCCCGTGCCGCT
Organism: Nonomuraea aurantiaca; assembly: GCF_020215705.1. Taxonomy (GTDB): domain Bacteria; phylum Actinomycetota; class Actinomycetes; order Streptosporangiales; family Streptosporangiaceae; genus Nonomuraea; species Nonomuraea aurantiaca. The sequence continues at coordinate 109,883 of NZ_JAIWNB010000006.1, forward strand.
GTCCACGCGGTCCGCGAATCCCGTCGTGCCCGAACCATGGGCGCTGGACGCCCGGGGCGACTCTCAGGTGAAGCTCGCCCGGCAGGCGACGACCGAGGTCGTGGTGACCAAGGCCGGCCCGGGTGACCTGAGCGCCGTGCCCCAGGGGCGGCTCGACGAGCGGCAGCGCCAGGTGAAGGTGACCATCAAGCACCGGCTGCGCATGAACCGGGCCGACCCGCTGGTCGAGACGCTGCGGCAGGGCGGCAGCTTCCCCGGCGGCATCCAGCGGTTCACCGACGACGGGTTCGGGGCCATCAAGGTGGGTGGCGACTGGCTGGCCCCGACCACGCGGCCGGCGCCGATCCTCACCACGTCCGGCGGGCTGACCACGGCCGAGTTCCGGGTGACGTTGCTGCGGCAGTTCAAGCCCAGCGATCTGATGACGCTCGACTTCAACGCCCCCAGCGCCAAGCCGCTCATCGTGAGCCAGCGGACGATCAGCCTGCTTCCGGGCGACTGGACCGTACTGCAGGCCCAAGGGCTCGATCCCGAGCGGGAGGAGGCGGAGCTTCTGCGGTTCACCGTCGGGTCGTACCTGGTGAAGGTGACGCTGGCCCAGGACTCCTACGGGTTCCCGGACGCGGAGGAGGCCGACGACTTCTCGTGGACGGCCGGGCTCGGCGTGCTCACCGCGATCGCGCTGGTCGCCTTCCTGGCGCGCTCGCTCGGCCTGGCCTGGTGGAACCGGCCGCCCAACCGCGAGCTCCTCCTGGGGATCGCCCTGGTCACGCCTCTGGTGCTGCTCCCGCTCCTGGCACCGGACTGGCGGCCTCTGGCGTACGTGGCCCTGTTCCTCGCGCTGCCGGCGCTCACGGCGCGGCACGCGAGCCGGGCCCTGCCGACCAGCCCGCCGTGGACCACCCGGGACATGCTCGTGGTCACCGGGCTCGCCTGCCTCGTCGGCCTCGGCATGCTGTCCTGGTCGTGGCTGCACGAGCAGCTGCCCGCCCAGACGCTGCTGATCGGCTCCGTGGTCGCGGCCGTGACGGCCGCCGCGGCGGCGGTGGTGTTCAGCGTGGACCTGGGGGTCCGCGTGGTGATCGTCCGGCTCGCGGTGCTGGCGGCCGAGGCGGCGATCGGCCTGCTGGCGCTCGCCCTGTGGGGCCGGGCGCTGCTGACCGGGGTCTATCCGCCGGACAGCATCCGGCTGGTGCTGGCCCTCAGCTGGGCGGTGATCCCTGTCTCCGCCATCGCCGTGGCCACCAAGACGTGGACCCGCACCGCGGTCTTGGGCGCCGTGCTGGTGAGCCTGCTGGTGCAGGGCTGGCCGACCGAGTGGCTGGACAGCGGGTCGTGGAACCTGCCCTTCGGCGCGGACGTGTCGAACATGCCGAAGATCGGCATCCTGCCGCTCGACCCCCTCGTGCGCGGGGTGCTCGGGTTACTGCTGCTGGCGTTCGCGTTGCTGGTGCTCCGGCTCCGTCGGCTCGGCGGCTCGCTGGCCGCGCTCGACCACCCGGCGACGCACCCCACGGTGATCGCCTGCCTGATGGTGCTCTATCTCACCCCCCGGGGCAGCACCACGCTCACCGACGCCAACGTGGCGCTGCCGCAGCTGACGATCACCTCGATCGCCGCCTGGGTGACGGCCCGCTGGCTGCTCGTACGCCCCCACCCGGCCGTCGTCGAGCCCGCCACCCCCGAGGAGCACCGGCAACTGGTCAGGGCCGCCCTGCACAAGCGGCTCCTGCTCATCTCCGAGCAGGAGCTCTATCGCATCGGCCGGGGCAAGCTGGGCGCCGGCGAGCTGACGATGGCCGAGTTCGACACGCGGCGCCACGAGCTGGAGGCCGCGCTGGACGAGCACGGGCGGCACCCCGAGACGGCCCTGGCCACCGCCGCCGGCTGCCCGCCCTGGCACAACGGCGTGTACGCGTTCGTGATCAGCCTGCTGCTGAGCCTGCCCTTCGTGCTCGTGTTCGGCTGGCCGACGGGGGCCGACCTGAGCAGCTTCGTGTTCGACTCCCGCTACCTGCTGACGCTGCCCGCCTTCGGCTTCGTGTTCGGCTACTTCTATCCGCGCGTCCGGGGCACCCAGCCGATGACCAAGGCGCTCCACCTGATGGCGGCGGCGCTGGTAACGGAGCTGTCGGCGTACCTGCCCACGCTGTTCGAGCCGGACATCGGGATGGCGGTCAAGGTGCAGGTGGTGGCCATCGTGGTGGGCGAGGTGGCGTTGGTCTGCATCGGGCTCGGGTTGTACTGGGAGTGGCGGGTCATGCATCTGGCCGGGGAGCCGTGGGCGCGGGTGCGCAACGTACGCAGCGTACGCAGCCTGGCCACGCCGCTGCTGGCCGTGGTGATCGCGGCGGGCACCACGGCGGCGACGTCGGCGGCGGGCCAGACCGTGGACCGCATCCTCAAGGGGGACCAGGTGTCCTCTGGGGGGCCGTAGCCGCCAGGACCATGTAGCCGTCCTGGGAGAACCGCACCTCGTAGCCGCTGCCGACCAGGAGCCGTACGCGCTCGCGCTGCTCGGCCACGTCCACGAACGGGAAGGTCTTCCGCCCCACCTCGGCCACGACCCACGGGGCCCCGCGCGGCGTGCGGTCCCACAGCAGCACCCTGCTCCGCCCCGACAGGGCCGGCGCCAGGTTGTTGGCCGCCTCCACGAGCACCCCGTCGGGCACCACGGCGACGGCGGCGGCCGCGGCCCGCTCGCGGGCGTCGTGCCGGTAGGAGCCGGGGTCGGCGAGCCCGGCCAGGGAGAAGAACGGCACGGAGACCACCGCGAACCCGACCACCCCCAGGGCCCAGACCCGCGTCATCCGATCCCCGAGGGCCCAGATCCGCGTCGCCGGGTCCCCGCCGGGCGCCTGGCGGGCGCGCAGGCGGCGGACGCCGTCCACTCCGGCCGCGAAGACCACCACGACGACGAAGGCGTTGTAGTGGTAGCCGGCCACCCACCAGTTGGGGAACGAACCGGCCAGCATCCGCTCGGCGAGCAGCGGCACCGCCATGACCAGCAGCGGCGACCGCGGTGCCACCAGCAGCGTGATGCCGAGCAGCAGGGCCAGCGTGACGAGCTTGACCGGTGGGCTGCCGAGCTGGGCCAGCACCGCGAGCGGATCGGTCAGGGCGGTGCGCGCGACACCCCGCATGTCCGGCCCCAGCGCGCCGTACGCCCAGTAGTAGTCGGACCGCCCCCCGAACAGCGGGATGAGCACCTGCGACGCCAGCCACGTGTAGGCCGCCCCGCCGGCCACGAACGCGCCGCCCAGGACCCGCCAGCCGCGCTGGGTGAGCAGGACCACCCCGAACCCGGCCACCAGCAGCCCCATGTCCTCCTTGACGCACAGCAGCGCCAGGGCGGCCGTCACCACCGCGACGCGTTTGCCGGCCTGGTGGCGTTCGAGCAGTACGGCGGTGAGCAGCGGCGCGAACGCCGCCTCGTGGAAGTCGAATGCCACGGTCTCCACCACGGGCCACGAGAGCGTGTAGGCCACGGCGACGAGATGCGCGGCGCCCGGCCCCAGCGCCCGCCGCGTGAACACCCACAGCGGCACCGCCGCCGCGGCCAGCAGCACCGCCTGGGCGACCAGCAGCGTCGCCGGGCCGTCGAACAGCCAGTAGAGCGGGGCCAGGAGGGCGAGGATGGGTGACCAGTGATCACCGAGGGTGGAGAAATCCGGGCCGAAGCCGTTGTGGACGCCCTTGACGATGGCTATGGGCAGGCGGAACTGGGAGTAGGAGCGCACGGCCTGATCGAAGATCACCAGGTCGTAGGCGCCGGCCTTGAAGTTCGCCAGCTTGGTGAGGGAGAGGGTGGTGTAGAGGGCGGCCGCCGTGGCGGTGATCGCCGCCAGTGTGACACGGTCGCGGCGCGTCCGATCCCCCGTCTCGGTGGTGACCGTCGCCGCGTCGTCCCCGCGTACCGTCACGCTCTGTTGACCTTCCATGGTCAGCGGCGCGGCAGCTCGCTGGCGCGTACGTGGGCGCACATCCAGTCCACCAGCGGCCCGAAGGCCCGCCAGGTGGCGCGGACCCGCTCGAGGACCTCGGCGGTGTGCACCCACGGCTCGGGCTCCCACCGGCGGCCCGCGTGCAGGGACCTGTGGCGCAGCAGGTCGAGGCGCGGATGGTCCTCCGCTATGCCACGGGGACGGGTCTTCAGCCGGTCGCCGCCGATGACGTAGCCCTCGGCCCGCAAGGCCGTCACCATGTCCGCCAGCGGCTTGCCCGTCAGGTCCTCGTCGACCGCGGCGCGGTAGCGGGCCACCTGGTCGGACGCCTGGGTGTAGCAGCCGCCCGCCGCGAACAGTCCGTCGGCACCGAGCTGGAAGTAGAAACCGATGCCGGGCGTGAGATCCACGAAGGCGCCCTGATGGGTCTTGTACGGTGACTTGTCCTTGGCGAAACGGACATCACGGTAGGGGCGGAACAGCTGGGCCTGACCGAACTCCGCCGCCAGCTCCTCGGTGAGGGCGAGCATCGGCGCCCGCACCGCGTCCTCGTAGAAGTGCTTGTGGCGGGTGAAATATGTCTTGCTGTTGTCCGCCTCGAGGCCCTCGTAGAACACGAACGCCTCGTCGGGGAAACCGGTGAAACCCATGGGTCAAGAGTGCCACGGCCCGCCGACGGTTTGACGCGCCGCACGGCTCATCGGGCTTTGTACACCCGGGCCGAGTACATGCGGCCCGGCGCCGGCGTCCTGCCGTACAGCTCCGAGATGGTCACCGGCGTGCAGCCCTTCTTCGCCAGCAGGTCGAGCAGGGCGGGGACCGCCTGGACGGTGCTGCGGTGGATGTCGTGCATCAGCACGATCGACCCCACTGCCGCCTTGCCCGCGCGCCTGGCCACGAGGGCGGGCACCCGGTCCTGCCAGTCCAGGGTGTCGACGCTCCACAGGACCTGCGCCAGCCCCAGGCGCCGCGCCTCGGCGGCCACCCGGCGGTTCGTCGCCCCGTACGGCGGGCGCATCACCCGCATCCGGACCCCGGCCACCCGCTCCACCAGGTCGTTCGTGTGCTTCAGCTGGAAGCGCAGCCCTCGGTCCGTCAACCCGGTGAGCGGCGGATGGTTCCACGTGTGGTTGCCGAGCTCGTGCCCCTCGGCCACGATGCGGCGGACGAGCTGGGCGCCGCCGTGCGCGGCGACCATCTGCCCCACGACGAAGAACGTGGCCCTGACCTGCCGGGCGCTCAGCAGGTCCAGCAGCTTGCCGGTGTAGTCGCCGGGCCCGTCGTCGAAGGTGAGCGCGACGCACTTCAGACGTCTGCAGTCGATCCTGCGGACCGTCGGCCAGCCCGGCTGCATGGCCTCGAGCCGCCTGGCCAGCTTCCTCGGCTCGATGGGCGCCTGTGGGCGGGCCAGCTGGGGTTGGATCATCGGCTGGGTCCCGCATCCCGCCACCGCGGCCAGCAATGCCAGAGATACCACCCAGACCCGCATGGCGCCCTCCGAGAGCGTCTACGGGGTTTAGGGATATTCCTGTACCGGGTTACCCCGCAACTCCTTGGCCAGGTCCTCCCACCAGAGTGGGATATCGGCCTGCAGTTCGGTGTATCGACGCGCCACTCGTATGGCACATCCAACCGGATCCGTACCCAAATGCCGACGTTTCACGGGCCCTTCCTGCCAGCGGTAAAACCCGTCCCTGTAATGCACGACCAGGCCGATCCACACCGAGACGGTGGCGTCGTCGCCCACCTCGTAGGCGCTGGTGACACCGAGGCCGTGCAGCTCCGCGTGGAGCTTCTCCGTCGCCGTGCGCCCTTCGGTCACGCGCCACCCCCAGCTGACGTTTCGTCGCACACACCGGGATGTACCCACCATCCGGCATCAGCCGTCAAGGACATGCTGTAATCATGAAACTCCAGAAGGTGATCGGGAGGCCGTTCGACGTTATTGGTAAGGCCCCCTCAATCGGTCAGCCGCCCTCAATCAGTCAGCCGCCTTCATTGGTCAGGCGCCTCTCTGGGCTCTGCGACCACCATCACCAGCCGGAGCTCCTCGGATCCCTGGTTGGCGTAGCGATGGGGCCTGTCGGCGGTGAAGAGCACGGCGGAGTCGGCCTTGACCACGTGGCTCCTGCCGTACACCGTGAGCGTCAGCTCGCCCTCCAGAACCGTCAGCATCTCGCGGGTGCCCGGCGGGTGGGCGTCGCCGTCGTGGTGCCGGCCGGGCGCCAGCCGCCAGTCCCACAGCTCGAGGATCATCGGCGTATCGGCCCCGACCAGCAGCTTCGCCTGCACCTCGCCCTGGTCGAACGTGACCACGTCGGCCTTCTCGACGATCCGCACCACCGGCACGTCGGAGACCTCCACCAGCCTGGCCACGGTCACGCCCAGCGCGGAGGCGATCCGGGTGAGCGTGGATACGCTGGGGTTCGTCCGGGCCTGCTCGACCTGGACCAGCATGCCTCTGCTCACTCCCGACCTGGCGGCCAGCGCGTCGAGCGTGAGCCCGCGGTGCGCGCGCTGGGCGCGCACGTTGTTGGCGATGGCCTGTGTGATCGTCTCCGGATCCTCCATACAGTGCAGTGTAGTGAAGATGATTTGCAGTGTGTTGTACTCTAATGAGCTGTACTAGTAGTGCACTCTGATGAACTGGACGGTGGAGCATGCTCGCGGTGATCCTCGCGACGGCCTGCGCGGTGGTCTATGGCACGGCCGACTTCTTCGGCGGCCTGGCCACCCGCCGATCGCAGGTGTTCTCGGTCGTGACGCTCTCGCAGCTCTCCGGCCTGGCCGTGATCCTCGTCCTGCTGCCCCTGCTGCCCGGCGTGTTCAGCAACGGAGCGATGCTCTGGGGGCTGGGCGCGGGCGTGGCGGGCGCCGCCGGGCTGGTGCTCTTCTACCGGGCGCTCGCCGTCGGCGTCATGTCGGTGGTGGCGCCCACGACCGCGGTCACGTCGGCGGCACTCCCCGTCATGTACGGCCTGGCGACCGGCGAGCGCCCCGAGCCCGTGGCGCTGGTCGGGGTGGTGCTGGCCCTCGGCTCCGTACTCCTGGTCAGCCAGGACCGCTCCGCCGCGAAGAGCGGCTCGATCGGCTCGGTGCTCATCGCCCTGGCCGCGGGCGCCGGGTTCGGCGGCTTCTTCATCCTGCTCGCCCTGGCTCCCGACGACGGCGGGCTGTGGCCCCTGGTGGGGGCCAGACTGTCCTCGGTGGCGCTGGTGGTGCTCCTCGCGGTGGCGACGCGGCGCACGTTGAAGCCGGCCGGCCGGTCGCTGCACATCATCGTCGCGGCGGGCGTGCTCGACATGCTGGCCAACGTGCTGTATCTGGAGGCCAAGCAGCAAGGCCTGCTGAGCCTGGTGGCGGTGCTGGTGTCCCTCTATCCGGCGAGCACGCTGCTGCTGGCCCGGCGGGTGCTGGGCGAGCGGCTGCACACGATCCAGGTGGCGGGCGTCGCGTGCGCGCTCGGCGCGGTGGCGCTCATCGCGGTCGCCTGACGCGGCTCGTGTGGGTTTCTGCCGTCGCTTGGCGCGCCGATTCGGCCGTCCGGCGCTGTGCTGTCCTCAGCCGTTGCGCAGATTGCAAGCGCTTGCTACGTTTCGGCCGTGCGCCCTGATCGGGCTCGTCCAGACCGCCAGTCGTTCAAGCACGTTGCGGTGACGTATGACTCCAATGACGCCTTCCTGAGGCTGATCGTGCCGCGCGTGCGCGCGGCGCTCGCCGACGACCGGCGGATCCTCGTGGCGATCTCGGCCGAGAAGCTCCGGCTGCTCGACGAGGCGCTGGGCGACGACGCCCGGCAGATCGACCACAGGGACTCCCGCACCTGGTACCTCCACCCGCCCCGGACGCTGGCCGCCTACCACGAGTACGTCCGGGGGCGGCGCACGCTCGTCGTCGGCGAGATCCCCTGGCCCGAGCGCGGCGAGCGTGAGACCCGGGAGTGGATCCGGTACGAGTCGGTGCTGAACGCCGCCTTGGAGGACAGCTGGGCCGTCGCGCTGTGCCTCTACAACCCGCGAACGGTCCCGGAAGCGGTGCTGGAGCATCAGCCGGTGATCCATCCCCTGCTGCTGGATGCCACCGGCGAGGCGGTCAGCACGGGCTTCGTCCGGCCGCACGAGCTGGTGCTGAACGGCGACCTGGAGCCGCTGCCCGCACCGAGCGGGCTGGTGGCGACGGTCAGGTTCACCGCGCGGGAGATCAAGGGGCTCAGGCGCACGGTCCACGACTACGCCAGCGCGGCGGGGATGGACGTGAACCTCATCGGCTCCCTGGTGCTCAGTGTCTCCGAGATCGCCGCGAACAGCGTCGAGCACGGCGCCGGCCACGGAATGATCAAGATGTGGGTGAGCGGAAGGGAGATGATCTGCGAGATCGCCGACCCGGGCGGCGCGCTCGATGACCCTTTACCGGGCTATATACCACCGGAGCCCGAATCCTCGAGAGGATACGGGCTCTGGATCAGCCGACAGCTCTGCGACTACGTCGACCTGCGCGCCGAGAACGGAACACTCCGCGTACGGCTCCATATGGGGTTGGACGGCTAGGCGACGCTTTGGGTATGGGGTTGGACGGCGGCTATGCGGCGCTCTGGGCCGGCACGCGTAGGGCGCCCTCTTCGCGGGCGTAGCCCTCGAGCATGCCGCGCAGCTGGCGGCGGCCCCGGTGCAGCCGGGACATGACCGTGCCGATCGGCGTGCCCATGCGCTCAGCGATCTCCTTGTAGGCGAACCCCTCGACGTCGGCCAGGTAGACGGCGACGCGGAAGTCCTCCGGCAGGGAGCGCAGCGCATTCATCACGACGTTGTCGGGCAGCCGTTCGATCGCCTCGGTCTCGGCCGACTTCAGGCCGGTGGAGCTGTGCGACTCGGCGGCGTGCAGCTGCCAGTCCTCGATCTCCTCGGCGGCGGCCAGCTTGGGCGAGCGCTGCTTCTTGCGGTAGTCGTTGATGAAGTTGTTGGTGAGGATCCGGTGCAGCCACGCCTTGAGGTTCGTGCCCTCACGGAACTGGTGGTACGAGGTATATGCCTTGGCCACGGTCTCCTGGACCAGGTCCTCTGCGTCGGCGGAGTTGCGGGTCAGGCGCATGGCGGAGGCGAACAGCTGTGACGTCACGGGCACGACGTCGCGCTCGAACCAGTCTTGTCGCTGTTCATCGGTCATGGTGATCAAATCATTCCCCCTTGCGCTATCCCCCATCTCGGCCAAGCCGCTGGCCTCGGTACCAGTTTCGCAATCGGCACGTAAGGGCCGCGTTAACGGTTCCGCCAGGTCAGAGAGGTTAAAGGTCCACCTGCTCGCGGCGTGCGTCATCACGTCCACGGCGGGACCAGTCTCATTAGCATAACACTATACCCCCAATTTCGCACTTAATGTGGTCAGAGTCACATGGGATAGCGTATGGACATGGATTTCGTGGATCGGCATGACATGGAGGCGCGACTGTGGGTGACGGAGGCGATTCGTAAGGTCGAAGCCGACGCCAACCGGAGCTGTGATACGCACCTCCACGTCTTCCCGCTTCCCTCGCATTGGGGGGTAAACCTCTACTTGAAAGACGAATCAGTCCACCCCACTGGTTCACTCAAACACCGACTTGCTCGATCTCTCTTCCTGTACGGCCTGGCCAACGGCTGGATCGGGCCGGCCACCACGGTCGTGGAGGCGTCGAGTGGATCTACGGCGGTCAGCGAGGCATATTTCGCCCGGCTCCTCGGTCTGGCCTTCATCGCGGTGATGCCCGCGTCCACGTCACCGGAGAAGATCGCACTGATCGAGTTCTACGGCGGCAAGTGTCACCTGGTCGACGATCCCGGCACCATCTATGACGAATCCCACCGCCTGGCGGCCGAGACGAACGGCCACTTCATGGACCAGTTCACCTACGCCGAGCGGGCCACGGACTGGCGGGGCAACAACAACATCGCCGAGTCGATCTACGCGCAGATGTCCATGGAGCCCCACCCGGAGCCCACCTGGATCGTGGTGGGCGCGGGCACGGGCGGCACCTCCTCGACGATCGGCCGCTACATCCGCTACCGCCGCCACCCCACGCGTCTCGCGGTGGCCGACCCTGAGGGCTCCGCGTTCTATCCGAGCTGGGTGTCGGGCGACATGTCCGTCACCGGGCGGGGCTCCCGCATCGAGGGCATCGGCCGGCCGAGGGTGGAGCCCTCGTTCCAGCCGATGGTCATCGACCGCATGATCACCGTTCCGGACGCCCGGTCGATCGCCGCGATGCACTGGGTCCACGAGGTGACGGGCCGCGACGTGGGCGGCTCCACCGGCACGAACGTGGCCGCCTGCGTGGACCTGATCCGCGAGATGCGCCGGACCGGCACCCGGGGCAGCGTCGTCACCCTGATCTGCGATGGGGGCGAGCGCTACCGGGGCACCTACTGCGACCAGGACTGGCTCGCCGCCCAGGGCCTGGACCTCGCACCTCACCTGGCAGACCTGCGTACGTTCCTGACGACGGGCTGACCTGGCTGCGGCCGGCCGGGATGGGCTTCCTGACCTGGTTGTGGCCGGTCAGGAAGGGCTTCTGGCCGGCTCGGCTCAGGAAGTGGTTCTGGCCGGATCGACGGCGAAGAGCTTCGCCACGTCGTCGAGGATCGCGTGGGCGCCCTGGATACCGACCGCGCTCATCCAGGTCAGGTCGCTGACCTCATGCTTCTCGCCCTTGAGCTTCCCCCACAGCGGATTGCCCACGAACTTCTCCTTGGGCCCCGCAGACGACGGGTCCGGATATGTCGCGACAAAGAGGTGGTCCGCGTCCAAGTCCGCGATGCGCTCCTGGCTCACGTCCACCACGATCGCGTCCTGCTTGGTGGGCTGGCCCTCAGGGCGTGGGAAGCCGACGTCCTTCATCACCACCCCCGAGTAGGACTTCTCGACGTACAGCCGCGTCGTCGGCTCACCGGCGAACCTGACGATGGAGATGGTCGGCAGCTTCCCGTCCTTCTCCTTGATCGCGGCGCCGATCTTCGCGGCCCGCTCCTCGTACGACGTGATCGTCGCGTCGGCGAGCTGCTCCTGACCCAGGGCCCGCCCCATGAGCCGGAGGTTGTCCTTCCAGATGGCACCGGTGGTCTCGCTGAAGACGGTCGGGGCGATCTTGGACAGCTTGTCGTAGAGCGCCTCGTGGCGGACCTTGGCCGAGACGATCAGGTCGGGCTTGAGCGCGATGATCTTCTCCAGGCTGGGCTGCTCCAGGGTGCCGACCGGGGTGGCCTCCTTGCCGTAAGCGGCGGCGACGGAGCCCAGGTAATCAGGCAACTTCGTGTCGATGGACCGGTAGGTGGTGTAGCCGACCACCGGCGTCCGCAGGGTCAGCACCGCGTCCACGAAGCTCTGGTCCAGGGCCACCACGCGCTTGGGCCGCACCGGGATCCTGGTCTCACCCATGGCGTGCTTGACGACGCGGAACGGCTCCGCCGGCCTCTGCTCAGCCGGAGTCGAAGAACCACAGGCGGCGAGCGCCGCCACGAGGACGACCCCCGCCAGAGCGCGCAACGGTCTCATCTGATCCCTTCCAGCAATCTTAGGCAAACCTAATTAAGGTTAGGCCTGCCTAACCTGGCATACTTCACCAAGGTCGGGCAAACAGGCGAGGGAGCGCCGTCGTCTGGAGGAGGAGCGCCGGGAGCGGAGCGACCAGAGCGACGGGGGAAGACGGCGGCATCAGGCGACCGAGCCCGCCTCACGGAGTGAGGCCTATCAACAAGGAGGAAACGGCGTGACCTCTACTGCTGTGACGCCGCGCCCGCACGGCGTTCAGCATCGGCGGCTCACCGTTCTCCTGGTCCTGCTCGGGGCCGTCGTGATCGGCGTGGTGCTGAGCATCACGATCGGCGCCAAGTCCGTGCCGCCGGCCGACGCCTGGCACGCGCTCACCGCCCCGACCGGTACCGAGAACGACATCGTCATCCGCTCGCTGCGCGTCCCGAGGACCGTGCTCGGCGTGCTGGCCGGCCTGGCGCTGGGCGTCGCGGGCGCGCTCATGCAGGGCCACACCCGCAACCCGCTCGCCGACCCCGGCCTGCTCGGCGTGACCCAGGGGGCGGCGTTCGCGATGGTCGCCTCGATCATCCTGCTGGGCGCCTCCAGCCTGCTCGCCTACATCTGGTTCGGCCTGGCCGGCGCCCTGATCGCCAGTGTCGGCGTGTTCGCGCTCGGCATGGTCGGCGGGCGCGGCGGCCCGACGCCGGTCACGCTCGCCCTGGCGGGCACCGCCGTGAGCGCCTTCCTGTACGCGCTGACCTCCGCGATCGTGCTCCTGGACGAGCAGGCGATGGACGTGTTCAGGTTCTGGCAGGCCGGCTCCATCGCCGCCCGGGGCTCCGAGGTGGTCTGGCAGGTGCTGCCGTTCATCCTGGCCGGCCTGGTGCTGGCGATGGTCAACGCCCCGGGACTGAACGCGCTGGCCCTCGGTGAGGACGTCGCCCGCGGCCTCGGCCAGAACATCGCCCTCACCCGCACCGTCGGCGTCGCCGCCGTCACCCTGCTCACCGGCGCCTCGGTGGCCGCCTGCGGGTCGCTGGCGTTCGTCGGGCTGATCGTGCCGCACCTGGTCCGCCCGCTGTCCGGCACCGACCATCGGTGGCTGCTGCCGTACTCCGGGCTGGTCGGCGCCGCGCTGCTGCTGCTCGCCGACGTGATCGGCCGCGTCGTCGCCCCGCCGGGCGAGCTGGAGGTCGGCGTGGTGCTCGCGCTGCTCGGCGCCCCCTTCTTCGTCGTCCTGGTCCGCCGCAGGAAGCCGGTGCGGCTGTGACGACGACTCTCCCGCTCTGGAAGACCGGTTGGGCTGTGATGATGACGACCGCGCTCAGCAGGCCGGTGCGGCCGTGATGACGACGATCCCGCTGCGGGTGGCGGGCCTGTCCTGGCGGGTACGGCCGCGCGCCGTCGCCGTCACGCTCGGCGGCCTGGCCCTCCTCGGCCTGCTCATGGCCCTGAACATGCGCATCGGCGACATCCCGATGAGCCTGTCCCAGGTGCTGGGCGGCACGTTCGACGTCAACAGCGCCGACCACTTCGTGATCATGGAGCTCCGTCTGCCGCGCGCGCTGACCGGCGCCCTGGTGGGCGCGGCGCTGGCGCTGTCCGGCGCGATCATCCAGTCCATCGCGCGCAACCCGCTGGCCAGCCCCGAGATCCTCGGCGTCACCACCGGCGCCTCCGTCACGGTCGTGGCCGGGGTGGTGGCCAGCGGCAGCGCGTACGGCGGGGTCAGCGGTCTGCTCTCGACCCTCGGCATCCCCCTCCTGGCCCTGCTCGGCGGCCTGACGGGAGCCGTGATCGTGTACGCGCTGGCCTGGCGGCGCGGGCTCGACGGCTACCGGCTGGTCCTGGTCGGCATCGGTGTGGCCGCGGTGTTCACCAACGTCAAGTACTGGCTGCTGACCGTCGGCGACGTGAACGACACCGGCAGAGCCATGGTCTGGATCAGCGGCTCACTCAACGGCCGGGGCTGGGAGCACGTGGTGCCCGTGGCGCTCGCGCTGGCCGTACTCGTGCCGCTGACGCTACTCGGCACCCGCTCGCTCGACGCGCTGCGCTTCGGCGACGACACGGTCACCGCGCTCGGCCTGCGGATGAACCCGGCGCGCGCGCTGATGATCCTCGCCGCGGTGCTCCTGGCCGCCGTCGCCACGGCCTCGGCGGGCCCGATCGCGTTCGTCGCGCTGGCCGCGCCGCAGGTCGCGCTCCGGCTGACCCGCTACGGCCAGCCGCCGCTGTTGTCGTCGGCGGTGGTCGGCGCCGTGCTGACCGCCGCGGCCGACCTGATCGCGCGTACCGTCTTCTCCCCGATCGAACTGCCCGTCGGCGTCGTGACCGCGGTCCTCGGCGCCCCGTACCTGATCCACTTGATCTGGAAGGCGCGCAAATGAGGCTCCAGGCCGTCGACGTCAAGCTCGGGTACGGCGATCGCACCATCGTCGATGGGCTCGACCTCGGCATCGAGGCGGGCACGGTCACCACGATCATCGGTCCTAACGGCTGCGGCAAGTCCACCCTGCTGCGCGCGCTCGGCCGGCTGCTCCGGCCGCAGGGCGGCGAGGTGCTGCTCGACGGCAAGCGCATCGACCGGACCCCCACCCGCGAGGTGGCCAAGATCCTCGGCGTACTGCCCCAGGCGCCCACCGCGCCGGAAGGGCTGACGGTCGCCGACCTGGTCGCCAGGGGCAGGCACCCGCACCAGACCTGGTATCGGCAGTGGTCGTCGGACGACGAGTCGGCCGTGGACGAGGCCCTGACCATGACCGGCCTGGCAGACCTCGCCGAACGCCCCCTGGACGAGCTCTCGGGCGGGCAGCGTCAGCGGGCCTGGATCTCCATGGCGCTGGCCCAAGGCACCGATCTGCTGCTGCTCGACGAGCCGACCACGTTCCTGGACCTGGCGCACCAGGTGGAGGTCCTGGAGCTGGTACGGCACCTGCACGGGGCGGCGGGCCGGACCATCGTCATGGTCCTGCACGACCTCAACCTGGCGGCCCGCTACACCGACCGGCTGGTGGCCATGCGGGGCGGCCGGGTGGTGGCCGCGGGCGACCCGCACGAGGTGCTGACGGAGGACCTGCTGCGGGAGGTGTTCGAACTGGACGCCAAGATCATCGCCGACCCGGTGGCAGGCACGCCCCTCGTCATCCCCATCGGCACCCACCGCTGACGGCCCGGCGACGGTTCAGCCGAGCTCGGTCAGCGCCCGCCGTACATCCTCATTTCCGATCTACTTGGAATTGTCGTCGCCGAGAATGGCGTCCACGAACACCTCGGGATCAAAGGGCGCCAGGTCGTCGGGGCCCTCGCCGAGCCCCGCCAGCTTGACCGGAACCCCCAGCTCCCGCTGGACCGAGATGACGATGCCGCCCTTGGCCGTGCCGTCGAGCTTGGTCAGCGCGATGCCGGTGATGTTGACGACCTCGGCGAACACCTGGGCCTGCCGCATCCCGTTCTGGCCGGTGGTGGCGTCGAGGACGAGGAGCACCTCGTCGACGGTGGCCTTCTTCTCGATGACCCGCTTGACCTTGCCCAGCTCGTCCATGAGGCCGGTCTTGGTGTGCAGGCGGCCGGCGGTGTCGACGATGACGACGTCGACCTTCTCCTCGATGCCCTTGGCCGTGGCGTCGAAGGCGACAGAGGCGGGATCGCCGCCCTCGGGCCCGCGTACGACGTCGGCGCCCACCCGGTCACCCCAGGTCTGGAGCTGGTCGGCGGCGGCGGCCCGGAACGTGTCCGCCGCGCCGAGCACGACCTTCTTGCCGTCGCCGATCAGCGCGCGGGCCAGCTTGCCGGTGGTGGTGGTCTTGCCGGTGCCGTTGACGCCGACGACGAGCACGACGGCGGGCCGCTCACCGTGCTTCTGGATGTGCAGCGTACGGTCCAGATCGGGGTTGATCTGGATGAGCAGCTGCTCCCGGAGCAGCTTGCGCACCTCCTCGGGGGTGCGACTGCCGAGCACCTTGACCTTCGTGCGTAGCTCCTCGACCATGGCGCGCGTCGGCGCCACGCCGACGTCGGCGGTGATCAGGCTCTCCTCGATCTCGTCCCAGACCTCGTCGTCGAGGCGGTCGCGGGACAGCAGTTCCAGCAGGCCGCGCCCGAGCGTGCTCTGCGAGCGGGCCAGCCGGGAGCGCAGCCGCACCATCCGGCCGGCGGACGGCGGCGGCACCTCGATCTCGGGCGCGACGACAGTGGGTTGCGCGGGCGGCGGGAGCGTGGTGGTCGCCCCTCCCCCCTCGCCCTCCTCCGCGGCGCTGGGCGCCGGCCGCTGCTCGGGGAGCGTGGGCGCCTGGGGCGGCTCGACCGGCGGCGCGCCCTTGCCACCGGGCCTGAAGAGCAGGAAAAGGCCGCCGGCCGCCAGCAGGGCGACGACGACCACGATCACGATGACGCCGAGGTAACCATCCACAACAGGTCAGTTTTCCAGATGGACCGGCATGCTGATGACCCGCGCCGCGCGGACCGGGCAGATCGGGGCGCCGACGATCAGTCCCGGACCATCAGTACCGGACGCCCGGGACCGGACGACTGGGGCCGGGCCGGCGTCAGGCGGACTCGCGCTCCCGGAGCCGCTGGCTGACCACCTGGGTGACGCCGTCGCCGCGCATCGACACGCCGTAGAGGGCGTCGGCGATCTCCATCGTCCGCTTGTTGTGGGTGATGACGATCAGCTGGGAGCTCTGCCGCAGCTCCTCGAAGAGCCGCAACAGGCGCTGCGTGTTGGTGTCGTCGAGGGCCGCCTCCACCTCGTCCATCACGTAGAACGGAGAGGGCCGCGCCTTGAAGATGGAGATCAGGAACGCCACCGCGGTCAGCGACCGCTCCCCGCCCGACAGCAGCGACAGCCGCTTGACCTTTTTGCCGGGCGGCCGGGCCTCGACCTCGATGCCGGTGGTCAGCATGTCGCCGGGCTGGGTCAGCACCAGGCGGCCGTCGCCACCCGGGAACACCCTGGTGAAGATCTGCTCGAACTCCCGCGCCACGTCCTCGTAAGCGGAGGAGAACATCTGCTCCACCCGGTCGTCGACCTCCTTGACCACCAGCAGCAGGTCGCGCCGGGTCTTCTTGAGGTCTTCGAGCTGCGAGTTGAGGAAGGCGTGCCGCTCCTCCAGCGCCGCGAACTCCTCCAGGGCGAGCGGGTTGACCTTGCCGAGCTGGTTCATCTGCCTCTCGGCGATCTTGGCCCGCTTCTCCTGCTCCTCGCGTACGTAGGGCACGGGCGGGTCGCCGGGGACCGGGGCCGCCGGGCCGTACTCGGAGATCAGCGACTCGGGCTCGACGCCGAACTCCTCCAGGGCGCGCTGCTGGAGCTGTTCGAGGCGGAGCCGCTGCTCGGTGCGGGCGACCGCGCTGCCGTGGACCCGGTTGACCAGCTTGTCGAGCTCCTGGCCCAGCTCGCGTACGTGCAGGCGGACCTGCTTGAGCTCGGCGTCGATCGCGACGCGGGCCAGGTCGGCCTCGTCGCGTTCGCGGGCGGCGAGCTGGATGGACGTGCCCAGGACCGTGAGCACCCGCTTGGCGCCGCTGCTGACGGCCTCGGCCACCGCGGCCTGCCGCCTGCGCCTGGCCCGCTGGGCGGCGGCCTCGGCGCGTTCGTGGCGCTCGCGCTGGGCCGCCCTGATCAGGCCGTCGGCCCGGCCCTCGATGCCCTTGACCCGCTCCTCAGCGGTACGGACCTGCAGGCGGGTCTCCATCTCGCGCTGCCTGGCGACCTGGCAGGTGCCGGCCAGCTCGTCGCGGAGGTCGGTGGTCGGCTCGGTCTCCAGCTCCTGGGCGTATTCGGCCTCGGCCAGCCGGATCTCCAGCTCGGCCAGCTCCTCCAGCCCTTCGGCGCGGGACTCCTCGGCCGTCGTGACGTTCTTGGCGAGGCGCTGGGCCTCGGCGCGCGCGGCGTCGGCGGCGGCTTCGAGCTGGGCCAGCCGCTTGGCCGCCGCGGCGTTGCGCTGGTCGGCCTCCCGCTGCCTGGCTCTGACCTGGTCGAGCGCGCCCTGGGCGGCGTTGACCCCGGCCTGGGCGGTGCCCGCGGCGGTCTGCGCCTCGTTGACCCGGCTCTGGGCCGACTCCAGGGCCAGCTGCGCGGCCTGCTCGGCGGCCGCGGCCTCCTCCAGGGCGGCGGCGGTCTCCTCCGCACGGCCCTCGGCCTCCTCCAGGTCCGCGACGGCGTCGTCGAGCGCCGCGCGTACCTGCAGCACGGAGGTGCCGCCCTCGGAGCCGCCGCTGGCCAGATGGGCGCCGACGAGGTCGCCGCCTCTGGTGACGGCCCGCAGCTCGGGATGGCGATCCACGATCGCGCGGGCGGCGTCGAGGTCGTCCACGACGACGACGCCGGCCAGTACATGGTCGAGGGCGGCCCTGAGGTGTCCGGGCACCGTCACCAGCGCGGCGACCCAACGACTCCCCTCAGGCGCCGCGGCGCGGCTCTGATCGGCGGCCTGGCCGTCGGAACCCGCCACCAGGAGGGTCGCCTGGCCCGCCTCCTTGACGCGGAGCAGTTCGAGGGCGCCGATCGCGGTGTCCACCGTCTTGACGGCGATCGCGTCGGCGATCGGCCCGAGCACGGCCGCCACAGCCGGCTCGGCGCCCGGGGTGACCTGCATCGCCGCCGCCAGCGGGCCCAGCACGCCGGCCAGGTCGGTCTCCAGGAGGGCCGCACCGCCGTCGCCCTTGGCCAGGCCGAGCTCCAGGGCCTCGCAGCGGGCCCGGAGGGCGGCCACGGACCGCTGGGCCTCCTGGTCGGTGGCGCGGGCCGTGGCGATGCCCGATCTGGCGGACTGAAGTGCCGCTCGCGGCGCGTCGAGCGCGGACTTGGCCTGCTCGACCGCGGCGCGCGCCTCGTCGGCCGCCGCCTTGGCCTCGTCGACCAGCGACTGCGCGGTGACCAGCTCCGCGGCCAGCGCCGGGTCGACGGCGGGCTCCTCCAGCCGCCGCGCTTCCAGATCTTCACGGGCCTGACGCTCACGCCCGGCGGCCTCGGTCACGGCGCGGGTGAGGCGGCCGATCTCGTCTTCGGCGGCACGGGCCCTGCTGCGTACGGAATCGACCTGGCCGCGCAGTTTGGCCAGGCCCTCGCGCCGGTCGGCGGCGGCCCGCGCGGCCATCGCGAGCCGCTGCTCCTCGGCGCTCAGCTCGGCCTCGGACTCGGCGCGCCGCTGGACCGCCTCCTCCAGCAGGTCCTGGGCGTGCTCCAGCTCCGCGCGGAGGATCAGCTCGTGCTCGCGTGCCTCGGCCGCCTCGCGTTCGAGCTCCTCCGGGTCGCGCCCGCGCCGCTCGATGGCGGCCGCGTCGAGCGCGTGCCGGTGCCGCTCGGCGGCCAGTTGTTCGAGGCCGGTGATGCGTTCGCGCAGGGAGGAGAGCCGGAAGTAGGTCTCCTGGGCCGCGCTCAGCCGGGGCTGGGCCTCGGCCTCGGCGCTCTCCAGGGCGGCCTCACGCTGCTGGCCCTCGGCCAGGTCGGACTCCACCCTGGTGCGCCGGGCCAGGATCGCCGCCTCGTCGGCCGCCTCGCGCTCCAGCGTCTCGCGCAGGACGCACACGTCGTCGGCCAGCAGGCGCAGCCGCGCGTCGCGCAGGTCCGCCTGGATGACGGCGGCCTTGCGGGCGATCTCCGCCTGGCGGCCGAGCGGCTTGAGCTGGCGGCGCAGCTCGGTGGCGAGGTCCTGGACGCGGGTGAGGTTGGCCTGCATGGCGTCGAGCTTGCGGAGCGCCTTCTCCTTGCGCTTGCGGTGCTTGAGGACGCCCGCGGCCTCTTCGATGAACGCGCGCCGGTCTTCTGGGCCCGCGTGGAGCACGGCGTCGAGCTGGCCCTGACCGACGATGACGTGCATCTCACGGCCGATGCCCGAGTCGGACAGCAACTCCTGGATGTCGAGCAGGCGGCAGGTGTCGCCGTTGATGGCGTATTCGCTCTGCCCCGACCTGAACATCAGGCGGCTGATCGTGACCTCGGTGTAGTCGATCGACAGTGCGCCGTCGGAGTTGTCGATGGTCAGCGTCACCTCGGCCCGGCCGAGCGGCGGCCTGGAGGAGGTGCCGGCGAAGATGACGTCCTCCATCTTGCCGCCGCGCAGCGACTTGGCGCTGTGCTCGCCCATGACCCAGGCCAGGGCGTCGACGACGTTGGACTTGCCCGAGCCGTTGGGGCCCACCACACAGGTGATGCCGGGCTCGAAGCGGAGGGCGGTCGCGGAGGCGAACGACTTGAAGCCGCGCAGGGTGAGGGTCTTCAGGTGCAAGACCACGCCCCCTTCTCCGAGAACCGATGTCGGAAAAGCCTACTGGTCTTCACTGCCCCACGAGGGCGTGTGCGGCCGAGACCGCGCCGGGCTGGTAAAGGAGGCACAAAACTCTAGGGAATAAGCAAATAACAAGGGACGCCTCTTCGAGACGTCCCTGGGGTGTCGTGCGCTCCGAACACTCTTAGGTGAGTGCCGGCTCGCGCTCTTGCATTTGCATACGGCTGAGCGCCTCGTCGCGGGTTTGCGCCGCAAGAGCGTCATTCGTGGCCTGGAGTCGGATGAGTTCTGCCTCCAAATCCCGGATCCGCTGTTGCAGACGGCGCATCTCCGAGACCATTCGAGGGTCAGGACCGCCGACGTGGCCGAGTAGAGCCTTCGCCATGGTAAAGGGTCCTCCACGCTGAGTGACCAGACTGGTTCGCGCACTTCTTATTCCGCGGGAGGGGTGCGCGTGGTACCTAACAAGAGTCGCACCGGCAGTGAGGGCGGTCAAGTCGAACGAACCGCAGAGACCTACCCTCGGGCACTCCCGACATACAACTATACCCTATTTGAGCTGTTTAACGAAACCCCTTACCTCTCCACAAAACCCCTCAAACTACCTCGGGCTTCGCTCCATCGTTCCACCACTCCATCGACTCTGCCCGGCGTGTCGCAACCCCTGAGCAGCTCCAGCAGCTTGACGCAGGCCTCTTGTGTGCCTTCCGCCACTATCTCCACCCGGCCGTCGGTCGCGTTCCGCGCCCAGCCCGTCAGTCCGAGCTCCAGAGCCCGCGCCCGCGTCCACCATCGGAAACCCACGCCCTGCACTCGACCCCGCACCCA
Source organism: Nonomuraea aurantiaca (assembly GCF_020215705.1). Lineage (GTDB taxonomy): Bacteria > Actinomycetota > Actinomycetes > Streptosporangiales > Streptosporangiaceae > Nonomuraea > Nonomuraea aurantiaca. The sequence goes on from NZ_JAIWNB010000006.1 coordinate 130,389, forward strand.
TACCGTCAACCGCACCATGGGATCCCCCTTTTTCCTTTACGCAAGCCGAACCCCGCCCACCCCACAGTCCTCCAGGCCCCAGGGAGGGCTCGCTCAGCGAGGCTTGCGCTGGCAGGTCGGGCAGCTGTAGGACGAGCGGTTCATGAACGGGTCGCGCCTGATCGGGGTGCCGCAGCGGGAGCAGGGCTGGTCGCGCCGGCCGTAGACCTCCAGGGAGCGCTCGAAGTAGCCGCTCTCCCCGTTGACGTTGACGTACAGGCTGTCGAAGGACGTCCCGCCCTGCAGGAGGGCGGCGCCCATGACCTGGCGGACCGCGGCCAGGAGCTCGGCGATCTTGGGGCGGGTGAGGGTCTGGGTGGGCCGGGCCCAGTGGAGTTTCGCCAGCCAGAGCGCCTCGTCGGCGTAGATGTTGCCGACTCCGCTGATCAAGGACTGGTCGAGCAGGGCCCGTTTGATCTCGGTCTTCTTCTTGCGCAGGTTCGCCGCGAAGGCGGCCTCGTCGAACGCCTTCTCGAACGGGTCGGGGGCTATGTGCGCGATCGGCGCGGGGATGCCCTCGACCAGGGGGGTGAGCATGACGTGGCCGAAGGTTCGCTGGTCCACGAAGCGGAGGTCCGAGCCGCCGTCGGCGAAGCTGAGGCGTACGCGTAGATGCTTCTCCAGCGGCGAGTCGGGCGGCACGATGAGCAGCTGGCCGCTCATGCCCAGGTGCGCCAGGAGCGCCTCGTCGTCGCCCGAGAGCGGCAGCCACAGGTATTTGCCGCGGCGCTCCGCCGAGAGCACCGTGCGGCCTCTCAGGCGCGCGCAGAACTCCTCGACGCCCGGCACGTGCCGCCTGGTGGCACGGGGATGGAGCACCTCGGCTGAGGCGATCTCCCGGCCGGTGACCCATTCGGCGAGGCCGCGACGGACGACCTCGACCTCCGGCAGCTCTGGCACCTAGCCCGCCGGCTGGCTCTCGCGCTGCTCGCGGCGGGCCCTGATGCGGGTCCACGCCGCCTCGGCCGCCTGCTGCTCGGCTTCCTTCTTGCTGCGTCCGGTGCCCGCGCCGTAGGGGTCGCCGCCCACGCGCACTTCGGCGGTGAACGACTTGGCGTGGTCGGGGCCGCTCTCCTCGACGTGGTATTCGGGCACGCCGAGCGCCTCTGAGGCGGTGAGCTCCTGCAGCGAGGTCTTCCAGTCGAGGCCGGCGCCCAGCGAGGCCGAGCGGACGATCAGTGGGTCGAACAGCAGGTGCACGACCCGGAACGCCTCGTCGAGGCCCTTGTCGACGTAGACGGCGCCGATCAGCGCCTCCAGCGTGTCGGCCAGGATCGAGGACTTGTCGCGGCCCCCGGTGCCCTCTTCGCCCCTGCCGAGCCGCAGGAACCGGCCCAGGCCGAGCGTGCGGGCCACGTCGGCCAGGGCACGCATGTTGACCACCGCGGCCCGCAGCTTGGCCAGCTGGCCTTCGGGCAGGTCGGGGTGGTTGCGGTAGAGGGTGTCGGTCACGACGAGGCCGAGCACCGAGTCGCCGAGGAACTCCAGGCGCTCGTTGGTGGGCAGGCCGCCGTTCTCGTACGCGTAGGAGCGATGGGTCAACGCCCGCTCCAGGATGTCGGAGCCGAGGCCGACCAGCAGCACCCGCTCCAGCTCTTCTCGGGCGACCTCGACGGCCACCGGCTTAGGACCTGCGCCCACGTGCTTCCTCCTCGGACATCTTCACATGGCGCGACGGCTGCGGAAGATGCCCGAAAACGTGGTGGGCGTCGGGGGACCAAACCCCGGCGTCCACCACGGCCGCGGGCGAACCGCCACCGCACGCGTCAGACGGTAACGCCGACCGGGGCACAATGGCACCCGGTCGGCAGTGCGTCAACCCTTCGAGCGGTCATGGTCCGCTCGCCAGGTGGTGCGATCAGGCGGACGGCTCGATCACCTGGCGGCGGTTGTAGGTGCCGCAGGTGGGGCACGCGATGTGCGGCTGCTTCGGCGAACGGCACTGCGGGCAGCTCACCAGGGCGACAGCAGTCGTCTTCCACTGGGAGCGACGGGCGCGGGTGTTGCTCCGCGACATCTTTCGCTTCGGGACGGCCACGTCACTTCTCCTGATCGTTATCGTTCTCGGTAACCAGACCTTGCAACGACGCCCAGCGAGCGTCGATCTTCTCGTGCCGGTGATCGTCGCCGGCCTCGGCCAGCTTGACCCCGCATTCCGTGCAGAGACCCGCGCAGTCTTCACCGCAGACGGGGCTCAGCGGCAGTGCGAGCACCGCCGCGTCGCGGAACGTCGGCTCGAGATCGAGCAGCTCACCGTCGAGCAGTGAATCCTCCTCCGAGGCGTCCTCGTCGGAGTAGAAGAACAGCTCCTGCAGGTCTACCTCGATCTCCGAGGTGACCGGGTCGAGGCACCGCGCGCACTCCCCGGCGAGCGGGGCGCGCGCCACGCCCGAGACGAGCACGCCTTCCATCACTGCTTCGAGCCGGAGATCCAGCTCGACTTCGGCGTCCTTGGGGACACCGATCATGTCGACGCCGAGTTTCACCGGTGCCGGGAGGGACAGGGTCATCCGCTTCATCGAGCCCGGTCGCCTACCCAGGTCGTGAGTGGAGATCACCCAAGGGGAGCGGGGGTCGAGGTGCTGAGTCATCTGCTCTCGCTAGGCATGGCGAAATGTCGCCGTCGTACAAGGCCGAAATCAAAGGATAGCAGGTCGGTGTCAGCTCCTGAGCCGCTCGATGAGGAGCTCGTGCACCAGGTCAGGCACCAGTCCGGACACGTCACCACCGTATCGGGCGATCTCCTTGACCCTGCTTGAGGACAGGAAGGAGTATTCGGGGTTGGTCGGCATGAACAGCGTCTCGACCCCGGACAACCGGTAGTTGAGCTGTGCCATCTGCAGCTCGTAGTCGAAGTCGCTGACCACCCTGATCCCCTTGACGATGGCGGGGATGTCGTTCTGCTTGCAGAAGTCTACGAGCAGGCCATGGAATTTCTGCACCTTGACGTTCGCGTACTCCTTGGTCACGGTGTGCAGGACCTCGATCCGTTCGTCGACCGTGAACAGGCCGCTCTTCTCGAGGTTGATGAGCACTGCCACGGTCACCTCGTCGTACAGCCGGGCGGCCCGGCCGATGATGTCGAGGTGGCCGTTGGTGATGGGGTCGAACGACCCCGGGCAGACAACGCGGCGCAAAACGCCTCCCCAGGTCTACGGGTTCCCGGCGGCGCGACCGTACCAAACGGATGCTTCGCCGTAGCGACGGACCCTCTCCTCTGCGTAGCCTTCGGGCCACACCAGGGCTTTTCCCCTGCTTTCCCGCTCGAACGCCACCAAAGCCCCATCGGTCAGCCAGCCGTTGTCGCGCAGTGACTCCAGGACGCGCGTGACCTCGGCGTCGGTGACGGCATAGGGCGGATCCGCGAAAACGATGTCGTATCCACTCTCCTCGGGCTTCCCCAGGAACCGCTCGACCTTGTCGGCCACCACCCGCGCCCCGTCGAGCGCCAGCGTCTCGACGTTCGCCTTGATCGTGCGGACGGCCCTCGGGTCGGACTCGACGAGCACGGCGAGGGCCGCCCCCCGGGACAGCGCCTCCAGCCCGACGGCCCCTGACCCCGCGTACAGATCGATCACCCGGGCGCCCGCCAGCCCGTGCAGCGAGTCGAGGGTCAAGAAGATCCCTTCTCGCGCCCTGTCACTGGTCGGTCTCGTCCCGCGCCCCGGCGGCACGGCCAGCCGCCTGCCACCCGCGCTCCCCGCGATGATCCGAGTCATGAGGGCCATTGTTCCGCATGTCGACGCAGGTCAAGAGTGGACAAGTGTCGGCCTCGAGTACGCAAGGGTGATTCCCATCACGGGGAGGGTCTCGCATGATGGGTCCTGCGGCCTTCAAGGTGACCCAGTTGGAGGCCGACCGGCGTGATCGTGAGCCCTTCCGCACGCCGGTTCCCTCGGCACCTGACCCGAGGGTGGGCCCAGCCGGGGACGGCATTCGGGGGGAGGCCGTCCCCGCGGCTGGGTTCCAACAACGAAGGGCTTTTTTCTTTGTTACGGCACGGCCTGGCCGGCCGCCACCCTCCGCACGTGGCCGAGGGCCTCCAGGAAAACGGCCGCTGAACCCGCACAGGGCCGGGCGCCGTTACGCGCGATTCTCACTCAGATTCCGTGGCTTCCCTGCGGCGCCGTACGCGTCAGGTCTTCTCCAAGTATTCGGCCCGTTCGTCCGCCAGCAGGCGGTCTATCTCCGCGCGCAGGGCCTCGTTGGACTTCAGCTCCGGGTCGGCGGTCAGCAGGGCCGAGGCTTCGTCCCTGGCCGCCTCTATGACGTCCTCGTCGCGGAGGAGCTGGAGCAGCTTCAAGGACGAGCGTTTGCCCGACTGGGCGGCGCCCAGGACGTCGCCTTCGCGGCGTTGTTCGAGGTCCACGCGGGACAGCTCGAAGCCGTCGAGGGTCGCCGCCACGGCCGACAGGCGGGCTCGGGCGGGGGTGCCCTCGGGGAAGTCCGAGATCAGGAGGCAGAGACCGGGCAGGCCGCCCCGGCCGACCCGGCCGCGCAGCTGGTGGAGCTGGGAGACGCCGAAGCGGTCGGCGTCCATGATGATCATGACTGAGGAGTTGGGCACGTCGACGCCGACCTCGATGACCGTGGTGGCGACGAGGACGTCGAGCTCGCCGCGGGTGAACGCGCGCATGATCGCGTCCTTCTCCTCCGGCGGGAGCTTGCCGTGCAGGACGCCCAGCCGGAGATCGCGGAAGGGCCCCTCGGAGAGCAGCTCGGCCACGTCGAGGACGGCCAGCGGCGGGCGCCGCTCCTCGTCGGACGGTGGTGCCTGGAGATCCCCCTCGTCGCCCTCCAGGTCGCCGATGCGCGGGCAGACGATGTAGGCCTGCCTGCCGAGGGCCACCTCCTCGCGGACCCGCTCCCAGGTGCGCTCCAGGAAGTGGGGCTTCTCGGCGGCGGGCACGACATGGGTGGTGATCGGCGCGCGGCCCGAGGGGAGCTGCGACAGCGTCGAGACCTCCAGGTCGCCGAAGACCGTCATGGCGACCGTGCGCGGGATCGGGGTGGCGGTCATGACCAGCACGTGGGGACGGCCGCCGCCGGCCTTCTCGCGCAGCGCGTCACGCTGCTCCACGCCGAACCGGTGCTGCTCGTCGACCACGACCAGCCCCAGGTCGGCGAACTGGACATGCTCCTGGAGCAGGGCGTGCGTGCCCACCACGATGCCCGCGGTGCCGGAGGCGGCGTCGAGCAGCGCGGACCTGCGCGCGGCGGCGCCCATGGAGCCGGTGAGCAGGGTGACGGCCGTGCCGCCGAACATGCCGCCCTGGGCGAGGTCGCCCAGCATGCCGCTGATCGAGCGGTGGTGCTGCTGGGCCAGCACCTCGGTGGGCGCCAGCAGCACCGCCTGGCCACCCGCGTCGACCACCTGCAGCATCGCGCGCAGCGCCACCACGGTCTTGCCCGCGCCCACCTCGCCCTGCAGCAGCCGGTGCATGGGGTGCTCGAGCGCCAGGTCGGCCGCGATCTCCTCGCCGACGAGCGCCTGCCCCTCGGTGAGCGAGAACGGCAGCCGCCCGTCGAAGTCGGTGAGCAGGCCGTCGGCGCGCCGGGGCCGGGGCCGGGCGGGCCACGCGGTCGCCGCCTGCCGACGCTGCAGCAGCACGGCCTGCAGGACGAACGCCTCGTCGAACTTCAGCCGCTCACGCGCCCGCCGCATGTCGCCGAAGTCCTTCGGCCGGTGGATGGACACCAGCGCCTCGGCCAGCCCCTCCAGACCACGCCGGTCCCGCAGCGCGGCGGGCAGCGGATCGTCGAGGGGCCCGAGCGTGTCGAGCACCACGCCGATCGCCCGCCTGATCGCCCACGGCGTCAGGTCCTTGCCCGCCGGATAGATCGGGACGGGCGCCGCCGCGAAGTCCTCCGCGCTCGCCTCGCCCTCCTCGAACAGCTCGAACTCCGGGTGCGACAGCTGCCACCTCGGGGTGGCCCTGGACCCGAACATGCCCACCTTCCCGGCGAACATCCCCCGCCGCCCCGGCTTGAGCCGCGACTCGGCCACGTGGGAGCCCTTGCCGAAGAACGACAGGTAGATCTTGTTGCGCCCGCCGTCGACGACCTCGACCTCCAGCCAGGTGCCGCCACGGTTGCGCATGGGCTTGCGCATCAGCCTCGTGACCTCGCCGACCACCGTGACGTGCTCGTCGACCTCCAGCGCGTCGAGCGAGGTCAGCTCCCCGCGCTCGGCGTAGCGGCGCGGGTAGTGGCGCAGCAGGTCGCCCACCGTCTCCAGGCCGAGCACGCTGTGCAGCAGCTTGGCGGTCTTGGGATCGAGCGCTTTCGTCAGGGGCTCGTCGAAACGGCTCACGGGACTATGTTCTACCGCCTGCGGCCGACAGGAATCATTCGACACCGATGAGCAGTGGATAACCGCCCTGCTCTCCGTCGTAGACGACCAGGTCCACGTCGGGCCTGATGGCCCTGAGGTGGGCTTCGACGTGCTCGGCCAGGCGTACCGGCGCGTCGGCCCCCGTGACCAGGGTGACCAGTTCGCCGCCGCCCGCCACCATCCGGTCCACGACGAGCGTGGCCACCTCCTCCAGCGTGCCGCCGATCACCGACACGTCGCCGTCGATCAGCCCGAGCACGTCGCCGGGACGGCACACGCCCGCGCTCGTCACCGCCTCACGGTCGGCCACCACAAGGTGCCCGTGGCGCGTGTGCCCGGCCGCGTCGGTCATGGCCACCATGTCGTCGTCGAAGCGGCGCAGTGGATCGTGCACGGCCAGCGCGGCCAGACCCTGCACGGTGGCCCTGGTGGGCAGCACGCTGACCACGACGCCGTCCTCACGGGCGATCTCGGCCGCCGCCGTCGCCACCGCCCCGGCGCCCTCGTCGTTCGGCAGCACCGCCACCTCGCCGCCCGCCTCCCGGATGGCGGCCAGCATCGCGGGCAGCGTGGGCCGCGTGCCGGGGGCGCGGCGTACCACCACCGCCCCGCACTCCTCGAACAGCGCCGCGATCCCGTCGCCCGCCGCGACCGCGACCACTCCCCGGCCCGCGCTGGCCCGGTGCGTACGCTCGGCCAGGTAGGTGATCCTGATCCGGTACGGCCGCCCCGCGCGCAGCGCCGCCTCAACTGCGGGGCCCGCCTCGCCGACATGGACGTGGACGTTCCACAGTCCCTCGCCGCCGACCACGACGAGCGAGTCGCCCATCGCGTCGAGCTCCTCGCGCAGCTTGGCCACCGCGGCGTCGTCGGCGTCGAGCAGGTACATCACCTCATAACCGGCCCCCACCTCGGCCATCGGCGAGATCCGCGAGGTCGGCGCGGGCACGTCATAGCGCTCGCTGTGGGAGCCGGTGATCACCCGTTCGAGCGACTCCAGGATGATCGCCAGCCCGGCGCCGCCGGCGTCCACGACGCCGCTGCGGGCCAGCACGTCCAGCTGCTCGGGCGTACGCCGCAGCGCCGCCCGCGCCGCACCGGCCGCCCGCCGCGCGACCGCCGCGAGATCACCTTTCACTTCCTGTACGACCGCTCCCTGAACGGCCGCTCCTTGTACGGCTGCTTCCTGAACGGCCGCTTCCTGTACAGGCACCTCCTGTACGGCCCGCGCCGCCGCCTCCAGCACGCTCAGCACGGTGCCCTCGACCGGCCTGGCCACGGCCGCCCGGGCCAAGGTGGCGGCACGCAGCAGCCCGGCGCGTAAGTCGGCGCCGTCCTTCAGCACCTCCGCGAGCCCGCGCAGCGCCTGGCTGACGATGACCCCGGAGTTGCCCCTGGCGCCGATCAGGGCGCCGTAGGAGAGCGTCTGCCACACCACCGCGGCGTCCACGTCGTCGGGCAGCGCCTCGACGGCCTCGGCCGCGGAGAGCACGGTCAGGTGCAGGTTGGTGCCGGTGTCGCCGTCCGCGACCGGGAACACGTTGAGCGCGTCGATCTCCGCCCTGGCGCCGCCCAGCGCGTCGGCGGCCAGGCGAGCCCAGCGGCGTACCGCGAGCGGGTCGAGAACCTCCATCTGCGCGCTCCGACCTCCCCGCATGCGCTACCGTTAATGCAGGAGGATATCTCCGCATTTGAGCCCGTCTAGTGCTCGTGGTTCGCGCCCAGTGGTGCGGATCGGATATCCTCGTCAGGCTGGCCGGTTGTCCCGGCATGCCCTTCGCCCGGAAAGCATCACGCGGACAGGGCTACATCGACTGTTTTAAGGAGCGATACCGTGGCTTCCGTCTGCGATGTCTGCCGCAAGGGGCCGACCTTCGGCAACAACGTGTCCCACTCGCACCGCCGCACCCGCCGTCGCTGGAACCCCAACATCCAGACGGTCCGCGCGGTCATCGGCGGCACGCCGAAGAAGCTCAACGTGTGCACCTCGTGCATCAAGGCCGGCAAGGTCACCCGCTAGCCGGTCCCGACTTTCGCCAAAGCCCGCCTGCTCGACACCGAGAGGCGGGCTTTCGCCGTGTCCGGGGTAGCTCGGCGTCGGGGACGGCTCGGCTCAGCGCCAGCGCCAGGCGTGGTCGACCGGGCCGATGCCGTCGCCGAGCGGGAAGCCCTTGGCGATGGCGCCCGTCACGTACTCCTTCGCCTTGCCCACCGCCGTCGGCACGTCGTCCCCCAGCGCGAGGTGGGAGGCGATGGCCGAGGCGAGCGTACAGCCCGTGCCGTGTGTGTGCCGGTTGTCCAGGCGTGGCGCGGAGAAGCGGTATTCGTTCGTGCCGTCCGTGAGCAGGTCCACGGGCTCGCCGGGCAGGTGGCCGCCCTTGATCAGGGCCCAGGTGGGACCCAGCTGCAGGATGGCGTCGGCCGCGCGGCGCAGGCCGTCCTCGTCCTCGACCTTGACCGAGGTGAGCTGCTCGACCTCCCACAGGTTAGGTGTGACGACGGTGGCGACCGGCAGCAGTCGCGTCTTGACCGTCTCGACGGCCTCGGGCGCCAGCAGCGGGTCGCCGTGTTTGGACACGCCGACCGGATCGACCACCACCGGCGCCGGGTACGCGCCGAGCGCCGCCGCCACGACCTCGACCAGTCCCGGCGAGGCCAGCATGCCGGTCTTGACCGACCGCGCCCCGATGTCGCCGAGCACCGAGTCGAGCTGCGCCCGTACGGCCTCGGGCGGCAGCTCCCAGTAGCCCTGGACGCCGAGCGAGTTCTGCGCGGTGACCGCGGCGATGACGCTCATGCCGTGGACGCCCAAGGCGAGCATGGTCTTGAGGTCGGCCTGGATGCCCGCCCCGCCGCCGGAATCGGATCCGGCGACGGTCAGCACGCATGGAGGGGTCGTAACCGTCATATCCCCCATCCAACCATCCCCCACGGGGAGAGCCGGTTAGCTGACGGTGCGCTCCCCACTGGGAGGGCCGCCGGTCGCCGACGGCTCGTCCCCGCTGGGATGGTCGGTCAGCCGACGGCCCATCCCTCGTGGGGATGGGCGGTTAGTTGACGGCGCAGTCCCCGCCCACCAGGCCGCAGTTCGCCGGCTCGGCGCCCCGGCCCGTGGCCGAGATCGTCAGCTGGGCGGTGCCGCCCGTGGCGAGCGACTCGGTCAGGTCGATGATCAGCTGGTCCCCGTCCTGCGTCCACCCGGCGCCCTTCACGTCCAGCACCCGGCCGCGGATCGGCAGGGAGACCGTGAGCGACGGCAGCGCCTCCAGGGAGGAGTTGACGACGTCCAGGTGCGCGGTGTAGCCGACCAGGCCCTGGTTGACCACGTCGAAGTTCAGGCTCACCGACTGACCGCCCGCGGCCTGGGGCTGGTCGGTGGGTGCGGGGGCCGTCGTGACAGTGCCGCTCGGGTTGTCGGGGTCGTTGATCGTCGTGGCCTCGTCGGTCGGCTCCTCCGTGAGGCTCTCCGTCGGGCTCGGGTCGACCGGCTGCCTCGTGGGCCTGACCCGTTCCTTCGTCTTCGTCTTGGTCGGCGTCGGTGTCGGGGAGGCGCTACGGCGCGGCGTGCGCACGTTGGTCGTGGCCGACGGCTTCGGGGTGTCGGCGGCCTTGGTCTCCTCCTTGGTCGGCTCCTCGGAGGGCTCCTCCGTGGGCTCCTCGTCCGCCGGGGACTCGCTGGGCTTCGCACCCGGCTGGTTGGTCACCTGTACGGCGGCGCAGGTGGCGCCGGCGCACTTGGCCGGGTCGTTCGAGGAGCTCATCATCTTGACGCCGGCGACGGTACCGCCGAGGACGACCGCCACGGCGGCGACGGAGAGCAGCGCCACCTTGCCCCGCCCGCCGCTGGGAGGCGCGGCGAGCACGTCGGGGTCGGCGGGCGGCTTCTTGCGGCCACGACGGCGGCGCGGCTCGGGCTGGTCGTCGATCGGCTCGTCCGACGACCAGCCCGAGCCGAGGAAGCCGTTGTCGGCGCTGTCCGCCCAGGCGGGCGTGGGTGCGTCGACCATGGTCGGCGCGCCGTACACCTTGATGTCACCCGGCGCGGGCGGCTCGTTCGACGGCGGCCCGAACACCTCGGTGGAACCGAAGACCTGGGTGGCGCCGAAGGGCTCGTTGAAGTCACGCGTCTCGTTCGAGCCGGGCTCGTCGGCGGGTCCCGGTGGCCGGCCGGGGGTGTCCCACTCCGGACGTGTGAAGGCGCCGGTCGTCTCGAACGGTCCCTCAGGGCGGTCGGACCGGCCGGCGCCGCCCGCCGGCGGCTGCTGCGGCTGGTTGAACACGCCTTCAGGGGGCATGAAGGCCCCGGTGGTCTCGGAAGGCCCCTCAGGGAACGCCCCAGGGCCCTCAGGACGCCCCTGGGGCGGAGCAACCGCCCCTTGGGGACGCATGAAGACGACCGACGCCCCTTCGGGCCGAGTGAAGCCGCCCGAGGGTCCTTCCGGGTGAGCGAAGCCGCCCGAGGGTCCTTCCGGATGGGTGAAGCCGTCCGCTGGCCCTTCAGGGCGAGGGAAGCCGCCTGCGGGTCCTTCCGGGCGCGTGAAGCCGCCCGCGGGTCCTTCTGGGCGGCTGAACATGCTCGGGGCCTCGGGGGACGACTCCGGGGGCCTGCCCGCGGCATTGGACCGCGGCGGCGGCGCGAACGCGCCCGTCGTCTCGAACGGGTCAGGCCGTACGCCGGAAGCGGGACTGACCGGGGCCGGTCCGCCTTCCCGTTTCGGCATCGGCGCCCACTGACCCGTCACCTCCACCTGGTCGGGCGGCGAGGGCCAGCCGGGTGGCTCGGCTCCTGGCTCGTCCGGGCCCCAGAAGGCGCTCTTGGCGGTCGGGTCCGGGACGGCGGCCCACCTCGCGGCGGGGTCGGTGGTGAACCTGGGGTCCTCCTGAGAATCGTCGGAGCCCTCGTTCCCCCATTCATCCTCGTCGTCGGATCCACCTGTGCCGTGGCGGCCCATATGGCTGCCCTTTCTGCAGGTTACAGTGGCCGCCAATCTTCATAACACCTTTACTACGGCTTTGTCCCAGTAATCCCGGTAGTCACACCCCAAATCCGCCAAACCTTACACAAATCGCGGCGGGTTGTCACGCAAAGTGATCCCATCCGACGTGACCAATTTCACGGCCACGCACGTGAACTCCCTGACCTGCCACTACGTCCCCCACGATCTGCCACGGCGGCGGCAGCGCCACCCCGGCGGGGAACACCGCCGCGAGCGCGTGGTCCTCGCCGCCCGACAGCACCCAGTCCAGCGGATCGGCCCCCAGCCGCTCGGCCGCCGCCGCCACCGGCTCCCCCACGACGAACGCGGCCGGGTCCAGCTCAATGCGTACGCCGCTGGCCGCCGCGATGTGCCCGAGGTCCTGGAGCAGCCCGTCGCTCACGTCGAGCATCGCGCTCGCCCCCAGGTCCGCGCCCTGGGGTCCCGCGGCGTACGGCGGACACGGCCGCCGATGCGCGGCCACGGCCTCCCATAGCGGCGCCTCTCGCAGTGGAGAGGAAGGCAAGGAGAGCGGCGCACGGCTCGGCTCCGGAGGGTGGGCAGGCGGCCAGCCGGATTCCAGCAGCGCCAGCCCCGCGGCGGCGTACCCCAGACGGCCGGCCACCGCCACCACCTGTCCGGGGCGCGCGCCCGACCGGGTCACCGGCGCCCGGCCGCCCAGGTCGCCGAGCGCGGTCACCCCGATGACGACCAGGTCGCCGCGCGCGATGTCGCCGCCCACGACACTCGCCCCCACGACCGCGCACTCGTCGCGGAACCCGTCGGCGAGCGCGTCGAGCCACTCCACCGGCAGATCCGCGGGCATCCCCAGGCCGACCACGATGGACGTCGGCACGGCCCCCATCGCGGCCACGTCGGCAAGGTTCTGAGCTGCGGCTTTACGGCCCACGTCGTAGCCGCTGGACCAATCGCGGCGAAAGTGCCTACCCTCGAGTAGCAGGTCCGTAGACACCACGACGCGCCCGTCGGGCGCCCTGACCATCGCGGCGTCGTCGCCCGGCCCGAGCAGAACCGTCGCACCCTGCGGCAATCGTCCGGAAATACGAGACACCGCTCCGAATTCGCCGAGATCTCCGACTGTGATGACGCACCTCCTGACGCACACAGGGTACGGTGGCCCTTCGGCGTGATCGAATCGCCCGGGAGGACGTAATGGTGCAGGCCTACATCCTTATTCAGACCGAAGTCGGCAAGGCCGCGAGCGTGGCCCGCGAGATTTCCGGCATTCCCGGAGTCACGCAGGCGGAGGACGTCACCGGCCCCTACGACGTGATCGTGCGCGCGGAGGCCAACAACGTCGACGAGCTGGGCAAGCTGGTGGTCGCCCAGATTCAGGCCGTGGAGGGCATCACACGTACTCTGACGTGCCCGATCGTCCATATCTGAGGTAAATCTAGTTCATGCGCCGCACCACTGTCCTGCTCGCCCTGCTGATCCTCGCCGGGTGCGGCGGTGCCGTTCGCGTGGAGCCGCCCAAGCCCCAGGGCGAGGCGGCGGCGGTCTGCGAGAGCCTGGCCGGACGGCTGCCCAAGACGCTCGACGGCGCCCCACGCGGTGAGTCCACGCCCGCCTCCCCGTACGTCACGGTCTGGGGGGAGGCGGAGATCGCGCTCCGCTGCGGTGTGCCGCGGCCGGCGCGGATGTCCCCGACCGACACGTTGCAGGAGATCGACGGCGTGGGCTGGTTCGCCGACCCCGACAAGCCGACCCTGTACACCGCGATCGAGGACCCCGCCTATGTCGAGGTCACGATCGCGGGCACCCACGTCGCCCCCTCGGTCCTCGCGGACCTCTCGGGGCCGATCAGCCAGGCGTCGGCTTCCCAGAAGCCGGCCCGGTAAGTCAGCGGAGCCCGGGTGAACGGTGCAGGGCGAGCTGGATGAGCCGGTCGACCAGCGCCGGGTACGACAACCCCGAGGCGGCCCACAGCTGCGGCGCCACCGACAGCGAGGTGAACCCGGGCATGGTGTTGATCTCGTTGAAGACCAGCTTCCCCTCGGGCGTGTAGAAGAAGTCGACCCGCGACAGCCCTTCGCAGTCGAGCGCCTCGAAGGCGCGCACGGCCATCTCCCGCAGCTCCTCGGCCACCGCCTCCGGGAGGTCGGCGGGCACGGTGAGCGACATCTGGTCGGGGTAGTACTTGGCCTCGAAGTCGAAGAACTCCTGACCGCCCTGGACCTTGACCTCGCCCGGCGTCGAGGCGATCGCCGGCTCGTCGCCGAGTGATTCCAGCACCGCGCACTCGATCTCGCGCCCCTCGATGGCGGCCTCGATGAGCACCTTGGGATCGTGCTCGCGGGCGACCTCGACGGCCCGCTCCAGCGAGGCCCGGTCGTGCGCCTTGGAGATGCCCTGCGACGATCCGGCCCTGGCGGGCTTGACGAACACCGGCCAGCCGAGCTCCTCGGCCTCCTTCAGCACCCGCTCCCGGTAGAGCCGCCAGTCGCGCTCGCGCACCACCACGTGACGCCCGATCGGCAGCCCGGCGGCGGCCATGACCGTCTTCATGTGGGCCTTGTCCATGCCCACCGCGCTGGCCAGCACGCCGGAGCCCACGTAGCGCACGCCGGCCATCTCCAGCAGGCCCTGGATCGTGCCGTCCTCGGCGAACGGGCCGTGCATGACGGGGAAGACCACGTCGACGCCGCCCAGCTCGACAGGGATGCTGCCGGGGTCGTAGGCCACCAGCGAGGCGCTGCCGGACGGCAACGCCAGGGCCGCGCCCGTGGTGTCGACGGCGGGCAGCTCGCCGGCCTCGATGGCGAACCGCTGGTCCGACGCGGCCAGCACCCACCTGCCGTCCTGGGCGATCCCGATGGGGATCACCTCGTACTTGCTCCTGTCGATCGCCTCCAGGACACTGCCGGCTCCCATCAGGGACACGGCGTGCTCGGAATTGCGACCTCCGAAAACGACGGCGACGCGTGGCTTGCTCATGAGGTCCGAATCTACCGGCGCGTACGCTGGACAGCGAGTCAAGCGCGCGGATGACGTCGCCATACGCCTGTTCGGCAGCGGGTCAAGCGCGCCCGTGACGTCGTCATACGCCGTAACGCTCGGGCTTGGGTGAGCGGGACATGAGCAGCATTCCGGCCTCGCTCGGCGACATGCCGTCGTGCACCACGCCGACGACGACCTCGGTGATCGGCATCTCCACGTCGTGCTTCCTGGCCAGCTCCAGCACGGACTCGCAGGACTTGACGCCCTCGGCGGTCTGCCTGGTGGCGGCGATGACCTCGGCGAGCGTCATGCCGCGACCCAGGTTCTCGCCGAACGTACGGTTGCGTGACAGCGGCGAGGTGCAGGTGGCCACCAGGTCTCCCATCCCGGCCAGTCCGGCGAAGGTGTGCGGGTCGGCCCCGAGCGCCGCGCCCAGCCGGGAGATCTCGGCCAGTCCCCTGGTCATCAGCATGGCGCCGACGTTGTCGCCCATCCCCATGCCCGCGGCCACGCCGACGGCCAGCGCGATCACGTTCTTGACCGCGCCGCCGAGCTCGACGCCGACCACGTCGGTGTTGGTGTAGGGCCGGAACCACGGCGGCAGGTGGCAGACCGCCTGCAGGCGCGCGGCGACCCCCTCGTCCACACAGGCCACGACCGTGGCGGCGGGCTGGCGCTGGGCGATCTCCTTGGCCAGGTTGGGGCCCGAGACGACGGCGACCCGATCCTCGTGCACCCCCGCCACCTCGCGGATGACCTCGCTCATCCGCTTGGTCGTGCCGAGCTCGATGCCCTTCATCAGGCTGACCAGGACCGCGTCGCGCGGGATATGCTCGCGCCAGGCGGCCAGGTTGGGCCGCAGGGACTGCGACGGCACGGCGAGCACCACGAAGTCGGCGCCGTCGAGCGCTTCGGCCGGGTCCGTCGTCGCGTGCAACGACGGGGGCAGCGCCACGCCGGGCAGGTAGTCGAGGTTCGCGTGGCTGCGCTCGATCCCCGCGACCAGCTCCGGCCGGCGGCCCCACAGCACGGTCTGGTTGCCCGCCTCGGCCAGGATCATCGCGAACGTGGTGCCCCACGAGCCGGTGCCGAACACCGCGACCTTCGTCATGCGGTCACCGCCCCGCCGGGTCGTAGGGGGCCGCGGGGGCCTTCTGCCCGCGCAGCGCGGCGAGCTGCTCGGTGATCGCCATCACGATGTCGTGGGTGGCCTCGCGCAGCACGTCGGCGTGCGGCTCCTGTCCTGTGTACGCCGACAGGTCGACCGGCGGCCCCACCATCACGCGGAACGTCTTGCGCGGGAACAGCCTGGGCCGTTTCTCCCCGTAGGGCAGCAGCTCGTGCGCGCCCCAGTGGGCCACCGGGATCACCGGCGCGCCGCTCTCCAGCGCCAGCCTGGCCGCGCCCGTCTTGCCGACCATCGGCCACAGGTCGGGATCCCGGGTGCAGGTGCCCTCGGGATAGAAGAGGATCGCGGCGCCGTCCTTCAGCCGCGCCGCCGACTCGTGCAGCGACTTGGCCGCCTCGTTGCTGCCCCGCTCGACGGGGATGGCCCGCAGGGAGCGGACGGCGTTGCCCAGGAACGGCACCTTGAACAATGTGGCCTTGGCGAGGATGACCGGCCACCGCCCGTTGTTGTAGAGGAAGTGCGCCAGCAGCACGGGGTCGGTCCAGGAGAGGTGGTTCGTCGCGATGATGATGCCGCCGGTGCGGGGAATGCGCTCGCCCCTGCGCCAGTCCTTCTTGATCAGGAGCCATGACAGTGGTTTCACGATCACTACGGCCAGGGTCTCCCAGAAACGCGATGGGCGCGTGGGGCGGCTCATGATCTCCTCCTACGGTCTGCGCCCCAAGTCTCCCGGTTGGCCGCATGGGATGTCGAGGCGCGATGCTTAACCCTATGAGCATCCGCTGGTCACTGGTCATTCCGGTGAAGACGCTGGTCGCGGCCAAGACTCGGCTGGCGGCCGCCACGGGTCCGCACCGCACCCGGCTGGCCGTCGCCGTCGCCTGCGACACCGTCGCGGCGGCGCTCTCCTGCCCGCTGGTGGCCCGGGTAATCGTGGTGACCGCCGACCCCGCCGCCGCCGGGCCGCTGACCGCGCTGGGGGCCGAGGTGGTGCACGACCCCGACCGCGGCCTGAACACCGCCCTGCGCACGGGCGCGGCGCACGCCGTACGCATCGCGCCCGGCGACGGGGTCGGCGCCCTGCAGGCCGACCTGCCCGCCCTGCGCCCGCCGGAGCTGGCCACCGCGCTGGGCCGCGCCGCGGAGTTCGACCAGTCCTTCGTGCCCGACGCGCTCGACGTCGGCACCACCTTCTACGGGGTACGGCCGGGCCGCCCGTTCACGCCGCGCTTCGGCGGGGAGTCGCGGGCCAAGCACCTGGCCGGCGGCGCCAAGGAGCTGTGCACGGAGGACATCGACTCGGTCAGGCGCGACGTGGACACCCCCGACGACCTGCGCGCCGCCATCGCCCTGGGACTGGGACGGCACACCGCGGCGGTCGTCGCCGAGCTGTGGCCTTCTTCGTGACGCGCCGGGGTCTCGTTGGGCCGGGACCCACCGTTTACGCTGGGCCGCATGCAGGGAACGGTACGCAGTTTCGATCCGGTGACGCGTTCCGGCTCGGTCTTCCTCGATGACGGGACCGTGCTGGAGTTCGGCACACCCGCCTTCGACGCGGGGCCGCTGCGGCTCCTGCGCTCGGGGCAGCGGGTCCGCCTCGCGATGACGGGTGACGAGATCACCTACATAACGCTGTCGACCTTTCCGCTCCCCTGATTCCCCGGGAATCGAGGAATCCCGGGGATAAGGAAACGCCCGGCCCCCTGACGGGGACCGGGCGCCCGGCTACCTCTCGCGGATTACTTCTTCTTCGAGAGCTTCTTGCCGCCGACGTTCACGAGTTCCTTGAAGTCCGAACCCGGACGGAACTTGGGTCCCCAGCTCTCCGGGACCGCGATTTCGGCACCCGTAGACGGGTTACGGGCGCTCCTGGCCCCCTTGTGGACCATCTCGAAGGCGCCGAAGCCGGTGATCGAGACCTTGTCTCCGCTGGCGACCGCCTTCTGGATGGCGTCGATGATCGCGTTCACGGCCTCCGTAGCCGTCCTCCTGTCGCCCACCCGGTCTGCGATGGCGTCGACGAGTTCCCGCTTGTTCATAAAGGTCTGCTCCCCCAGTTACGGCTCGGGGTTCCAGCTCATGAGTTCTCGGTAGAAACCCCTTACGCGCTCGAAAGTAGGCGGGATCGCGGGGGAACTCAATCACCGAGCGTGTTTTCGGGTGCGCGTGGCGTGTCGAAATCGCTGTCGAGTGCGGCGAGAAACGCGTCGAGGCGGGCCGCCGCCCTTTCCGGATCCCGCTTCGCCAGATCGCAGATCGCGACGTAACGGCGGCCCAGCCGTTCCTTCTCGGCGCCGGGCAGCATGCGGACGCGGCGGTGCGCTTCGCGCAGCCGCCGCGCCAGTTCGTCGTCTTCTAGACGGTCGTCGGCAGCCATGGCTGCCGACCATTCTCGTACGTCGCCACATCGTCGGCATGACGCAGGGTCAGTCCGATGTCGTCGAGGCCCTCCATGAGGCGCCAGCGGGTGTAGTCGTCGATCTCGAAACCGACGCTCTCCCCGGCCCAGCGGACCTGGCGCTCCGCGAGGTCAACGGTCACCTCCAGCCCCGGGTCGGCCTCGATGGCCGCCTGGAGCGCCTCGACCTTGTCGCCCGGCAGGACGACCGGAAGCAGGCCCATCTTGGTGGAGTTGTTGCGGAAGATGTCGCCGAAGCGGGCGGCGATCACGGCGCGGAAGCCGTACTGCTGCAAGGCCCACACGGCGTGCTCGCGGGAGGAGCCGGTGCCGAAGTCGGGACCCGAGACGAGGATCGAGGCGCCCTCGTAGGCCGGGTCGTTGAGCACGAACGTCGGGTCCTCGCGCCAGGCGGCGAACAGGCCCTTCTCGAACCCGGTCCGGCTGACCTGCTTGAGCCAGACGGCCGGGATGATCTGGTCGGTGTCGACGTTGCTGCGGCGCAGCGGCACCGCCGTACCGGTATGGGTGGTGAAGGCGTCCATCGGAAGGCTCTCCTAAGCGAGGTCTGCGGGGGCGGTCAGGCGGCCGGTGACGGCGGTCGCGGCGGCGACCTGCGGCGACACCAGATGGGTGCGGCCACCCTTGCCCTGGCGGCCCTCGAAGTTGCGGTTGGAGGTGGAGGCGCTGCGCTCGCCCGGCTGGAGCGTGTCGGGGTTCATGCCGAGGCACATCGAGCAGCCCGCCTCGCGCCATTCGGCGCCGGCGGCCTTGAACACCTCGTGCAGGCCCTCCTGCTCGGCCTGGAGCTTGACCAGCATCGACCCGGGCACGATCAGCGTGCGGGTGGTGACCTGGCGGCCGCGCAGGATCTCGGCGGCGGCGCGCAGGTCCTCGATGCGGCCGTTGGTGCACGAGCCGACGAAGACCGTGTCGACCTGGATCTCGCGCAGCGGCGTGCCTGCCGTGAGGCCCATGTACTCCAGCGCCCGCTCGGCCGAGGAGCGCGCGATCGGGTCGGCGAAGTCCTCGGGGCTGGGCACGGAGGCGTCCAGCGGCAGGCCCTGGCCCGGGTTAGTGCCCCAGGTGACGTACGGCGTGAGCGTCGAGGCGTCGATCTCGACGACCTTGTCGAACACGGCGTCGTCGTCGGTGCGCAGCGACTTCCAGTATTCGACGGCCTGGTCCCACGCCTCGCCCGTCGGCGCGTGCTGACGGCCCTTGAGGTAGTCGAAGGTGGTCTCGTCGGGCGCGATCAGGCCCGCACGGGCACCGGCCTCGATCGACATGTTGCAGACCGTCATGCGGCCCTCCATGGAGAGCTTGCGTACGGCCTCACCACGGTATTCGACGATGTAGCCCTGGCCGCCGCCGGTGCCGATCTTGGCGATGATGGCCAGGATCAGGTCCTTGGCCGTGACGCCGACGGGCAGCTCGCCCGAGACCTCGATGGCCATCGTCTTCGGCCGGTAGGCCGGCAGCGTCTGGGTGGCCAGCACGTGCTCGACCTCGGAGGTGCCGATGCCGAACGCGATGCCGCCGAACGCGCCGTGCGTGGAGGTGTGGGAGTCACCGCAGACGATCGTCATGCCCGGCTGGGTCAGGCCGAACTGCGGGCCGATGATGTGCACCACGCCCTGACCGGCGTCACCCATAGGATGCAGCCGGATGCCGAACTCGGCGGCGTTCTTGCGCAGCGTCTCGACCTGCGTCTTGGACACCGGGTCGGCGATCGGGCCGAGCACGGTCGGCACGTTGTGGTCTTCGGTGGCGATGGTGAGCTCAGGCCTGCGCACGGTCCGCCCGGCGAGACGGAGACCGTCGAACGCCTGCGGGCTGGTCACCTCGTGGATGAGGTGCAGGTCGATGTAGAGGAGGTCGGGTTCGCCGTCTGCGCGGCGCACGACATGCTGCTCCCAGACCTTCTCCGCCAATGTGCGGGCCATGATCTCCTCCTGGTTGATGCGATGCTCCCCATCGCGCTCCCTCGCGGGAGTGTCCTCCGACTTGCCTTCTCATATGTCGAGACGTCAGTATCGGTGTATGGACAACTCTAGCGGAGTCGGCGTACTGGACAAGGCCGTTCTGGTACTCAATGCCCTCGAAGCGGGTCCCGCTTCGCTGGCACAGCTGGTCCAGGCCACCGGCCTGGCCAGACCCACGGCCCACCGGCTCGCCGTCGCACTCGAGCACCACCGCATCGTGACCCGTGACACGCAGGGCAGGTTCGTGCTCGGCCCACGGCTTTCCGAGTTGTCCACGGCGGCGGGTGAGGACCGGTTGCTCGCGGTGGCCGCGCCCGTGCTGATGCAGTTGCGCGACCTCACCGGCGAGAGCGCGCAGCTCTACCGGCGCCAGGGGGACGAGCGGGTCTGCGTGGCCGCGGCCGAACGGTCCAGCGGGTTGCGCGACACCGTGCCCGTGGGCTCGGCGTTGCCGATGACGGCGGGTTCCGCCGCCCAGATTTTGCTGGCGTGGGAGGAGCCCGACCGCCTGCACCGGGGGCTGCGCGGCGCCAAGTTCACCGCCGCCACGCTGGCGTCGGTGCGGCGCAGGGGCTGGGCGCACAGCGTCGGCGAGCGGGAGCAAGGGGTGGCCAGCGTCTCCGCGCCGATAAGGGGCAGCGGCGGCAAGGTCATCGCGGCGGTCTCGGTTTCCGGGCCCATCGAACGGCTGACGAGAGCCCCCGGCCGGCTGCACGCGGTGCCCGTCATGGCGGCGGCCGAACGCATCACGGAAGCCATGCGCCGCACGTCATGATCAGCAAAAGCGCCTATTTGGGGAGCCGAGTGCCTCGCGGGCGCACTAGCCTGAGTGCGTGACAGATCGCATCGAGGTAGCCGCCACTGAGCTGCGACCCCTGCTCGAAGAGTTCATCATCTGGGCGCGCGACAACGCGCCCGAGAGCGACCCCGAGCTTGTAGGACCAGCGGCGCTGTGGCACCGCCTCGCCTTCTCCCAGGATCTCGGCACGTGGAAGCGTGCCGACCTGCGCAACCTGCTGCTCGACCGCATGCCCAAGGTCGTGGAGGACCCTGACGCCGCCGCCGACGGGATGCTCCCGGCCGTCGACGCGTACCTGACGTTCCTCTCGCAGACCGGACGGCTCACCGAGGGTTCCGACTCCCTCTCCGACCTGCAGGCCGAGCTCGACGACGTCGAGGACGACTTCGTCGAGCTGATGGAGGACCTCCTCGACGACGACGCCGAAGGTGACGACGACGAGGAGGAGGAGATCGGCGACCTGGGCGACTTCGAGCCGTTCGCCGACGCGCTGGCCGACCTCGACACGATCAGGCTGCGCCCCGACTCCGAGCTGGCCGCGGCCGCCCGCGAGGTGCCGCTGATCGCCCAGGCGCGCGACCTTGCCCTGTGGGTGGGCTCCGGGCGCCGGGTGGGGGAGGACACCCTGCTCTCCGACGACGAGGTAGCCGAGGCGCTGGCCGCCGTCGGGCTGCCCAGGCCGGAGACCGAGGGCTCGCTCGCCGAGGCCGTACCGCAGCTGTGGAACGTCTGGAACCTCGCCGTCGACCTGGAGTTCCTGGAGCCGGGTGACGCCAACACCGTGGGCGTCCAGGACGACACGTCCGAGTGGCCGTTCGACGACGACGAGGACGTTCTCGACGCCTGGATGCTCGGCCTGCACTCGGTCGACTACGGCGACCCCGAGCTGGCCGACGAGGACCTCACCATGGCCCTGGCGGGCCTCACGCGGGGCGTGCTGGTCAGGCTGCTCCTCGGCGGCGGCTCGCGCGACCTGGAGGAGCTCGGCCAGGAGCTGTCCGAGGCGGCCGCGGAGCTCGACGAGCTGGGCGCCGACGCCTGGGAGGCGGCGGGCGACCCGCTCGCCGGGGCGGTCGCCTGGCTGACCGGCTACGGCATGGTCGAGGTCACCGGCCAGACGGTCAGCCTCACGCCGCTCGGCACCGAGGGCGTCGTCCACCTGGTGGACGACTCCGACATCGAGGTCGACGCGCGGCCGGCCATCGAGTCGATGAGCGCCCACGAGCTGCTCGCGCTCAGCGCCGAGCTGCCGGAGGAGGAGGCCGACTCCGAGTTCGCGGACTGGATGCGGCTGCGCGAGCCCGGCAAGGCGGCCGAGGAGCTGCTGGAGGCCGCCGCGCAGGACGAGTCGGACGCGCTCATCCGGGTGCAGGCGGCCAGCGTGGTCGGCACACTCGGCGAGGCGGCGATCCCGGCCTGGCAGGAGGCGCTCAAGCAGTCCTCGCTGCGCCCCTACGCGGCCACGCACCTGAGCCAGCTTCAGGTGGAGGGCGCGCCGGAGCCGACGCAGGACGACACCCACTGGCTGATCCTCGACATGTGGACGATCTCGGCCGGGCTCGGCCGCTCGGAGTTCGTCGGCAGCCTGCGGGACATCGGGCCGGAGCTGCTCAACAACCTGCTCGAGGTGATCTGGAAGATCCCGCACGCGCACGTGGAAGAGCTGCTGGACCTGATCTCCCAGGTCCACCCGGACAAGCAGGTCGCCAAGGCGGCGCGGCGGGCGCTGTTCAAGGCCCGCTCCAACTCCTAGGCATTCTCCGTACCGATGGCGCCGCTCCAGCTGCTGGAGCGGCGCCATCGCCGTTTCTGCGACGTCTCAGGGCGGAGAAATGAAAAAGCCCCCGGCGCGAGACGCGACCGAGAGCGGTGATGAAATGTAGTCCCGACCGGATTCGAACCGGCGCTACCGCCTTGAGAGGGCGGCGTCCTGGGCCACTAGACGACGGGACCTTCGTGAGCTTGTGACAGTGGTAGTCCCGACCGGATTCGAACCGGCGCTACCGCCTTGAGAGGGCGGCGTCCTGGGCCACTAGACGACGGGACCCTGTCCACAAGCGATTTTGCCAGGTTCCCCCGGCAACGCAGGTAACTCTACCGCACCCTCGGAGCACCACCAAACCACTATCAGGCCAGCAGATCGGGCCTATGGCGGCGGACCCAGTCGCCCATCGGGCCGCGTTCCCAGAGTGGATCGACGGCGCCGAGCGGGATGCCGAGCCACTGGAGGCCGGTCTCCGGATCTACGGGCACCGCGGCGAGCCGGGCCCGCATCCACGGGGGCATCCGCGCCGGCACGTCACGCTCGCCCCAGCCGATCAGCCCGACGGACCGCAGGGCGCCGGCTCGCACCCGAACGCCCCCGAGGCGGCCGATCGGACGGGGACCGGCCATCCGGCTCTCCACGACGTCGATCCGCTCCATCCGGGCCCATGCCAGCCAAAGGCGGAAGCCATGGGCGTCCATCAGCTCCACGCCCTGCGGAGAGAAGCGCACGACGGTGCCCGCCACCATCCGGCGGTGCTTGATCGCCAGCACGCCGATGAGCGCGCCGACACCGAGGGCGCCGATCAGCACTCCGGCGGCCGTGCTGCCCGTCGCGATGGCGCCGAGCAGCAGGCACACGGGGAAGAAGAGCACGAGGGGCATCAGGAGGGGAGCCAGGAAGGCGGGGAACGACCCCGGCCGCATCCGAAATTCATCCATAAGCAAAAACGGACGCCTCTATGAGACATCCGTTAAGCGCTGGGGTACCAGGACTCGAACCTAGACTAACTGAACCAGAATCAGTCGTGCTGCCAATTACACCATACCCCACCGGCCCGAACCCCGTGGGGCGCGTTAAGGCGACGTCCGAAAGAATAGCCCAGCTTGGGCGCCAAGACCAAAACGATTGCCGAACCGCCTTCCTCCGGGGCACGGAAGGGGGCCGGGCGTGCCAAGCTGAGGGGGACAAAGCACCACGTGGAGGAGCCCAAGCGTTGGCAGAGAACCCCTTCTTCGCCCCCAGCAGCCTGCCCTACCAGCTGCCGCCCTTCGAGGAGATCCGCGAGGAGCACTACCTTCCCGCCTTCGAGCGCGGGATGGCGGAAGGGCTCGCCGAGGTCGAGGCGATCGCGGACAACGGCGAGCCGCCCACCTTCGACAACACGATCGCCGCGCTGGAGCGTTCCGGGCGCATCCTGGAGCGCGTGTCCGCGGCCTTCTTCAGCATCGTCTCCTCCAACTCCACGGAGGGCGTCCTGGAGCTGGAGAAGCAGATCTCGCCCGCGCTGGCCAAGCACAGCGACGCGATCCGGCTCAACCGCGCGCTCTGGGCCCGCGTCAAGCAGGTGACCACCGACGACCCCGAGGAGTCGTGGCTGCTGGAGAAATACCGCGAGGACTTCGTCAGAGCCGGCGCCGACCTGACGGAGGCCGAGCAGGGCGAGCTCCGGCAGCTCAACGAGGAGCTGTCCCGGCTGTCCACCGAGTTCGCCCAGAACCTGCTGAAGGCGCTGAGCGAGTCCGCGCTGGTCGTCGACGACGCCAAGGATCTCGACGGCTTGGACGAGGCCACGATCCAGTCGCTGGCCAAGGACGGCCGCTATGAACTGCCGCTTCTCAACTACACCAACCAGCCGGCGCTGGCCCAGCTCACCGACCGCGAGGTGCGCCGCAGGCTCTACACGCTGAGCGTGGAGCGGGCGCCGCGCAACTTCGAGCTGGCGATCAGGATGGCGACGCTGCGCGCCGAGCGGGCCGGGCTGCTGGGCTTCCCCAGCCACGCCGCCCACACGGTCGCCGACCAGACGGCCAAGACCGTGGAGGCGGTCGAGGCCATGCTGGGGCAGCTCGTCGGTCCGGCCGTACGCAATGCGAAGAAAGAGGCGGAGGCGCTCGCCGAGCAGGCCGGCTTCGCGATCGAGCCGTGGGACTGGTCCTACTACTCGGAGAAGGTGCGCCAGGCCCGCTACGACTTCGACGCCGGGGCCATGCGGCCCTACTTCGAGCTGTGGCGCGTCTACCGCGACGGCGTGTTCCACGCGGCCACCCGGCTCTACGGCGTCACGTTCACCGAGCGGCCCGACCTGAAGGGCTACCACGAGGACGTACGCGTCTACGAGGTGTTCAACGAGGACGGCGGCCGGCTCGGCCTGTTCCTGCTCGACCCGTACGCCCGGCCCAACAAGCGGGGCGGCGCGTGGATGAACAACCTGGTCGACCAGTCGGGCCTGTTCGGCGAGCTGCCGGTCGTGATGAACAACCTCAACATCACCAAGCCGGGCGCCGGGCCGACGCTGCTGACCTACGACGAGGTGAGCACGGCCTTCCACGAGTTCGGGCACGCGCTGCACGGGTTGTTCTCCGAGGTGCGTTTCCCCCGCGTGTCGGGCACCAGCGTGCCGCGTGACTTCGTCGAGTACCCGTCCCAGGTCAACGAGATGTGGGCGACCTGGCCGGAGATCCTGGCCAACTACGCCAAACACCACGAGACGGGCGAGCCGATGCCCGCCGAGCTGGTGGAGAAGATGAAGGCCGCGGAGAAGTTCAACCAGGGCTTCATGACCGTCGAATATCTGGCCGCGACGCTCCTCGACTGGGCCTGGCACAAGCTGGCCGCGGGCGAGGCGGTGGCCGACGCCGAGGCGTTCGAGTCCGCGGCGCTGGAGGCGGCCGGGATCGCCCTGCCGACGGTCCGGCCGCGTTACCGGACCAACTACTTCGCGCACATCTTCGCGGGGGGCTACAGCGCCGGCTACTACTCCTACATCTGGAGCGAGGTGCTGGACGCCGAGAGCGTCTTGTGGTTCAAGGAGAACGGCGGGCTGGAGCGGGCGAACGGCGACCACTTCCGCCGCGAGCTGCTGTCCAGGGGCGGCAGCATCGACCCGCTGACCGCCTTCCGCAACTTCCGCGGCCGGGAGCCCAGCATCCAGCCGCTGCTGGAGCGCCGCGGCCTCCTCTGACGCCCGCCGTGCCCACCCCCCGCGCCCCTGTCCTCCGCGCTTGTCCAGCGCACGGCTCAGGGGCGCGGCGGATCGTCGCGGTCAGCCCTGGAGGCGGGCCAGGGCGGCGCGGATCCGCTCCTCGGTGCGTTCGCGGCCGAGCACCTCGATCGACTCGAACAGCGGCAGACCCACCGTCCGGCCCGTGACGGCGACGCGCACGGGCGCCTGGGCCTTGCCCAGCTTGAGGCCGTGGGCGGCGCCGACCTGCTCCAGCGCCTCCTTGAGCGACTCGGGGTCCCAGCTGACGCCCTGGAGCCGCTCCAGGTAGCCGCTGAGGATCTCCACCGGGGAGTTCTTCATCGCCTTGTCCCAGGACGCCTCGTCGAACACGGGCTCGTCCAGGAAGAGGAAGTCGACGTTCTGCCTGATCTCGGACAGCACGGTGATGCGGGTCTGCGCCAGCGTGGCGACCTTGCTGAACATCTCCCGGTCCCAGTCGACCTCGAGATAGGGCGAGCAGCGCTCCTCGAACGTCTCGACGGGCAGGGCGCGGATGTACTCGCCGTTGAAGGCCCGCAGCTTCTTCTCGTCGAAGAACGCGCTGGCGGAGTTGACGCTCTCCAGCTTGAACAGCGGCATCATCTCCACCCACGGCATGATCTCGCGGTCGTCGCCGGGCCCCCAGCCGAGCAGCATGAGGTAGTTGACCATGGCCTCGGCCAGGTAGCCCTCGGCGCGGTAGTCCTCCAGCGCCACCTTGTCGCGGCGCTTGGACAGCTTCTTGCGCTGCTCGTTGACGATCACCGGCAGGTGCGCCCAGACCGGCGGGTTGGCACCGAGCGCGGGCCACAGGAGCTCCTGCTTGGCCGCGTTGCCCAGGTGCTCCTCGCCGCGCACCACGTGCGTGATGCCCTGGGTGATGTCGTCGACCGCGTTGGCCAGCACGTAGAGCGGCGAGCCGTCGGTGCGGGCGATGACGAAGTCCTCCTGGGCGTCGTTGGGGAACTCCACCCGGCCCCTGATGACGTCCTCGACGACCGTGACGCCCTCGTCGGAGGTGCGGAAGCGGACGGCGCCCTCGGTCAGGCCCCGCTCACGGCAGAACCCGTCATAGCCCTTGTGCTCGGAGCCGGTGCGGGCGACGAGCGCCTCGCGGGTGCAGTCGCAGAAGTACGCCTTGCCGTCGGCGAGCAGCTTGGCCACGGCCTCACGGTGCTGCGGCTCGTAGGCCGACTGGAAATAGGGACCCTCGAACACCGGGTTGGTGCCGTTGATGCCGATCCAGTCGAGCGCCGAGATGATGCCCTCGGTCCACTCGGGCCGGTTGCGCGTCGCGTCGGTGTCCTCGACGCGCAGCACGAAGCGGCCACCGGACTGCTCGGCCAGCGCCCAGTTGAACAGCGCCGTGCGGGCGCCGCCAACGTGGAACATACCGGTGGGCGACGGGGCGAAACGCACCCGTAGATCAGTCACGGGAGACCACCTTGTTCGTCAGAGTGCCGATGCCTTCGATGCCGACGCTGACCTCGTCACCGACCTCGACCGGGCCGACGCCCGCCGGGGTGCCGGTCAGGATCACGTCGCCGGGGATCAGCGTCATGACCGCGCTGACGTAGGCGACCAGCGCGGGGATGTCGTGGATGAGCTGGTTGGTACGGCCGCTCTGGCGCACCTCACCGTTGACCGTCGTCGTGAGCGCCAGGTCGGAGGGGTCGAGATCCGTCTGGATCCACGGCCCGAGCGGGCAGAAGGTGTCGAAGCCCTTGGCCCGGGTGAACTGGACGTCCTTCTTCTGCAGGTCGCGGGCGGTGACGTCGTTGGCGCACGTGTAGCCGAAGATGACGTCCTTGGCGCGCTCGACCGGCACCTCGCGGCACAGCCGGCCGATCACCAGGGCCAGCTCGCCCTCGTAGTCGACGCGGTGGGACAGCGACGTCGGGTAGGCGATCGGCTCGCCGTGGCCGATCACGGAGGTGGACGGCTTGATGAAGATGAGCGGCTCGTCCGGGACCTCGTTGCCCAGCTCACGGGCGTGCTCGGCGTAGTTTCTGCCGATGGCCACCACCTTGCTGGGCAGCATCGGGGCCAGCAGCCGCACCTGGGACAGCGGGTGGCGTTCGCCGGTGAACTGAACGTCCCCGAACGGGTGCCCGGAGATCGCGGACACGAACTCCTCACCGGGGCCACCCTCGACCACGCCGAACGACACGCCTTCGCCTGTGGAGAACCTCGCTATACGCACCTGACAAGGCTATCGCCGCCGCCACCCGCTCAGCCCGCCCCATGAATCAGTCACAAACATACCTAAAGTCCGTTTTGTCACGCATTTTCGGTTGCCTGGAGGTTACGAGGTCTTTGTGACACATCGAGTGTCGGGAGGTGACGGATCGTGGCTGACACGGTAGTCAATCAGCAGGGCACCGTACCGCGGGCCAGGACGATGGAAGGCGGCCCGTCCGGGTCACTGGTGACCGACAAGGGCACCACCACCATCGAGGACGTGGTCGTCGCGAAGATCGCCGGCATCGCGGCGCGCGAGGTGTCCGGCGTGTACGACATGGGAGGCGGCACCGCCAGAGCACTCAGCACCATGCGCGGCATCGTCGGCGGCGACAAGAGTCTCTCCCAGGGCGTCTCGGTGGAGGTGGGCCAGCGGCAGGCGGCCGTGGACCTCGACCTGGTCGCCGAGTACGGCATCGCGATCCCGGAGTTGGCCGGCGCCGTGCGCAGGAACGTCATCAACGCGATCGAGCGCATGTGCGGGCTCGAGGTCACCGAGGTGAACATCAGGGTCGACGACGTACACCTGCCCACACCCGCCGGGGAGGACAGCGGTATGAGCGCCGCCGGGGGAGAGCGGTCCGGCGGCAAGGCGGAGCAGGGGCCCAGGGTCCAATGACCAAGGCCCAGACGAGCGGCGCTCAGACGAGCGGCGCCCCGGCGAGTGCTGCCCCGACGAGCGGCGCTCCGGCAAGTGATGCGCGGACGACCGAGGCCCGGCCGACCGAGGCCCCGCCGAACGAGGCCCAGTTGGTCGCCGAGCGGGTTCGCGCCTGCGCCGGGGTGGCCGGGCTGTCGGGCGGCCTCTTCGGGACAGTGGCGACATACCTGCCCGGCGAGCGCCTCACGGGCGTCTACGTCAACGACCGCGAGGTGATCATTGACATCGTGGCGCGCCTCGGCCGCCCGCTTCCCGAGACGGCAGAAGAGGTACGGCGGGCGGTGGCCGACCTGGCCGGCGACCGCCCGGTGAACATCCGGATCGACGACGTGGCGCCCGAAGACGCGGCGCCCGCACCCGAGGAGACCTCATGACGAACATTTCATGGTTGCCCGTGATCGGCATGGCCGTGGGCATGGTGCTGGGCATCGTCGGCGCCATCGGCGGGCTCGGTGCCTTCCTCCTTGTGCTCGTCCTGGGCGCGATCGGTCTCCTGGTGGGCCGCCTCATGGAGGGCGGCGAGGTGAACCTGTCGAACCTCACCGTGAGGCGGAGATGACCACGGACACGCCCGCGTCCCAGGCGTCCGCCGTGCTGGTGCCGGGGCAGCGTCCTGCTCCGGCGGTACCGCCCGAGCGGCGTGGCCGTACCGAGGTCACGGACCGCGTGGCGGCCAAGATCGCCCGCCATGCCGCCCGCGAGGTGGCTGGGGTGCGCGAGGTGATCGAGCGCGGCGGGCTACGCGGGACGCGCCCGGCGAACGCCACGGTGCATGGTGACACCGTGGAGATCGCGCTGGCCGTGTCCGTGGCCTATCCGATGCCGCTGCGCGCGGTCGCGGCCGCGATCAGGAGCCACGTGGCGAGCAGGATCACCACGCTGACGGGACTCCAGGTGTCCCACGTGGACATCACGATGACCGAACTCACGGCCCCACCGGAGGTTTCGCCATGAGTACCGGCGCCCACGGGGCGAACGAACCGGTGACGACGACCCTGGGCGACCAGACGATGGAGGCGCCGCTGGGCGGTACGATCGTCCCGGCCACGGACCGGCCCTCGGGGGACGGCAGCGCCGAGCGGGCGGCGGATCGGGCGGCGATGCGGGCGTTCAGGCCGCGGCGGACCGTGCCCGCCGTCGTGGTGGCCGCGCTGCTCACCGTCCTGGGCGTGGTGGTGGCCGCGCAGACGATCTCGGCGCTGGCCGGGCGGCCGCTGCGATGGGCCCGCCTGGACCGGATGCTGAGCTGGGCGGCGTCCACTCCGTGGAACAACTCGCTGTTCCTGCTCGGTGCCGCGCTCGTCGCGCTGGTCGGGCTGGCGCTGCTGGTGGCCGCGCTGGTGCCCGGCAGGCCGCGGTTGGTGCCGGTACGTACCGGGGACCCGGACCTGATCATCGGCATGCGGCGCAGGAGCTTCGCCAGGGCGCTGGCGCATGCCGCGGAAGGGGTTCCGGGCGTGCACGCGGCCCGCGCCTCGGTCCGCGGCCACACGGCCGCCGTCACCGCGACCACCGCCGGGTGGGATCGGGAGCGGTTCGGCGCGGACGTACGCACCGCGGTGCTGTCCAGGCTCGTGGCGCTGAGCCCCGTCGAGTCGTACCACGTGAAGGTCAACGTGAGGGAGCGCAAGTGAACCGCAGAACGAGCCGCGGCAACCGGTGGGGTCTGGCCCTGACTGGAATCGTGCTGCTCCTCCTTGGCGCCTACGCGCTGGCCCGCGGCCTGGGGGCGTTCGGACGAGCCCGCGCGCTGACGCCGATCGTGAACTTCTCCGTGCGGTCGTTCTTCGCGGCCTGGAGCCCGTGGATCTGGTGGGCCATCGCCCTGGTGGCCGTGATCGTGGCGCTGCTCGGCCTGCGCTGGCTGTTCGTCCAGGGGCGCCGCGACAGCCGCGACTCGCTGCGGCTGGAGACCGGCCCCGGAGGCGTCACCGACCTCACCGCGAAGGGCATGGCCTCGGCGGTCGCGGCGGACGTCGAGACCAGCCCCGCCGTGCTGAGCGCCGGGGCCGATCTTGGGTGCTCCGGCGCCCGGCCGCTGGTACGGCTGCGCCTCGTGGCGGACGAGCAGGCGCCGATGAGCGAGCTCAGGGACCATCTGTCGGGCGTGGCGATCCCGCACATGCGCAGCGCGCTGGAGGCGGATCGCGTACCGGCGGTGGCCCGGGTGACCCTGGAACCCGCCCCGGCCGCACACCGCGTCGTCCAGTGAGACGCGCTCCTCAGTCGTCCAGCGGGTTGCGGGCGATGCGGTCGATGAGGCCCGCCCGGACGAACCCGCCCGCGAGGCTGGACGGCTTGCGGGTGCCCTGATCGGTCACGCAGGCCGCGAACTCCTTGGCGATCTCCAGCCGCGGATGGCGGGCGAGCACCTCCTGCCGCAACTCCGCGGGGATCTCGTCGGTACGCCGGCCCGAGATGTCCATGCCGGTCGAGAGCTCCAGCAGGTGTCCCTCGGGATCCTCCGCCAGCGGCACCTCGTCCCACATGTGGCGGATGATCACCTCGGCGGCCCGCGTCCTGCGCTCGACCGGCCATCCGGCCCCCGCCGCGAACGCCCAGGCCACATGCCCGCCCGCCTCCTCGAACGGCACCGTGTGGCTGTCGAACTCCGCGGTCAGCCCGATGTCGTGCAGCATCGACGACACGTACAGGAGCTCAAGGTCGAAGGCGATCCCGTGCAGTCCCGCGTACGCCGCCGCCCACAGGTAGGCGCGCACGGAGTTGTTGAGCAACGAGGGCGAGTGATACCTGGTCGCCACCTCCAAGGCGCCCCAGCAGACGGGGGTGTCCGGGATCACGATGTCGTCGTATCTCATGCCCTCAGCATGTCGTGAAATGTCCGGCCCGGAAACCGAGTCGCATCGAGCCGCTAACGATCCGGCACCCAACTTGACCAGTTGATCGTGATTCGGTCAGCATGTTCCGCCCCCATCTTTTTGCCCGGAAGGAACCGGCGTGCGCCGCCTTGCGATCCCCCTCGCTCTCATGCTCGTTTCCCCCGGGCTGGTGAGCACCGCGCACGCCGACACGTCGGTGAAGCGCACCTCGCAGTGCCAGGGCGACTGGCTGCCCGGCACGCCCACGGCGGACGAGGTCATGCGGGGTGAGCTGCCCCTGGTCGAGCAGCCTCCGGTGAAGATCGGCAAGAAGATCAACTGGAGCATGAGCCCGTACCACAACCGTTCGTGGGAGTTCGTCTTCCAGTCGCTGCGCTGGATGGGCACGCTCGTCGTGGCGTACGAGAACAGCGGCGAGGAGCGTTACCTCGACCGGGCCGTGGAGATCACCAAGGACTGGGCCGCGAGCAACAGGCGGGGCGCCCGCGGCACACCGTCGTACGCCTGGAAGGACCACCCCGTCTCGCTCCGCTCCCAGGCGCTGGTCTGCCTGAGCATGCACGTCAAGGACGCCTGGCTCAAGCAGACACTGGCCGAGCACGGCAAGCTCCTGTCCGACTCGCGGCTCTACAAGAAGGGCCACAACCACGGGATCGACCAGGACATCGCGCTCATGGGCATCGCCTGCCGCTACGACCGCAAGGACTGGCTGAGCCTGGCCGTCAAGCGGCTGACCGGCACGGTCAAGCTCGACGTCGACTCCCAGGGCGCGCTCATGGAGCAGGCGCCGCGCTACGCCGTCTACGTGCACAGCAGGCTCATGGTCGCGATGACCAACATGAAGGACTGCGGCCGCAAGGTGCCCGGCGAGATCACCAAGCGGGCCGACGCGCTCAAGACGTTCGTCGCTCACTCCACCCAGCCCAACGGCTTCATGGTGCCGATCGGCGACGGCAGCGCCGAGGTCGAGCCCAAGATCGAGACCGGCACGCCCAAGGAGAAGGTCAAGGTCTACAAGGCCGGTTACGTCTACGGCCGGACCGACTGGGGCAAGCCCGAATCCGCCTTCTACTCGATCAGGTTCGGCCCTGGCCTGAAGTTCCACGGCCACGAGGACCACCTGAGCGTGACCTACTACGCCCAGGGCCGCGACATCCTGGTCGACGGCGGTTTCAACTCCTATGAGAAGAGCTCCTACCGCTACTGGACGCTCTCCCCCGAGGCCCACAACGTGCCGTCCGTGGTGGGCGGGCGCTTCCGGCCGCGCACGGCCAGCAAGCTCATCAAGTCCTCGTACGGCAAGGACCGGCAGGCCTTCCGGCTGACCGACACGGCCTACGGCGCCTCCCGCACCCGATCGGTGCTGGTGAACCACGGCCAGGACGTGATGGCGGTGCTCGACACCGCCTCCGGCGGCAAGAAGGTCAAGAACCTGTGGCGGTTCGCCCCGTCGCTCAAGGTGATCTCCAACGGCGGCGGCCGGGTCGTGCTGGGCGACGGGAAGTATCGGGTCACGATGGTCCAGCTGGCGGGGTGCAAGCCGGTGGGCGGGCAGCAGGTGCAGCGGGGCGGGAAGCTGGGCTGGGTGTCGCCGACGTACCTGTCGAAGGTGCCGACGAACGTCGTCGTCTCCCCCGCCGCCACGTCGCTGCTGACCGTCATCGTGCCCGACACCGACGCGCCGAAGGTGTCCTGCTCGGGCGGGAAGGTCAAGGTCCAGGGCCTGACCTTCCCCGCCAAGCTGCTCTAGCCCGCTTCGCGGCCCGCGCGGAGCAGGCCGTACGTCACCGCTTGCTCCAGCGCCTGCCAGGAGGCGTCGATGATGTTCTCGGCGACGCCGACCGTGGACCACTCGGCCGTGTCGTCGCTGGAGGTGATGAGCACGCGGGTGATGGCGTCGGTGCCGTGGGTGCCCTCGAGTATGCGTACCTTGTAGTCGATGAGCTCCAGCCTGGCCAGCTCGGGGTAGAGCTTCTCCAGTCCCAGGCGTACCGCCCGGTCGAGCGCGTTGACCGGGCCGTTGCCCTCGCCGGTGGCGACGATGCGCTCGCCCTTGGCGTGCAGCTTGACCGTGGCCTCGCTGACCAGCTCGCCGCCCTTGGTGCGCTCGACGATCACCCGCCACGACTCGACCTCGAAGTGGCGCTTGCGCTGTCCGTGGACGGTGTCGCGCAGCAGCAGCTCGAAGGAGGCGTCGGCGGCCTCGAACGTGAAGCCCCTGGACTCCAGGTCCTTCACCCGGTCGACCAGCGTCTTGGTGGCCTCGGGGGTGAGTTCGTAGCCCAGCTCGCGGCCTTTGAGCTCGACCGAGGCGCGGCCGGCCATGTCGGAGACCAGCATGCGCATGTCGTTGCCGACCTGGGCGGGGTCGATGTGCTGGTAGAGGTTGGGGTCGACCTTGATGGCGCTGGCGTGCAGCCCGGCCTTGTGCGCGAACGCCGACATGCCGACGTAGGGCGCGTGGGAGTTGGGCGTGACGTTGGTGACCTCGGTGATCGCATGGGCGATGCGCGTCATGTCGGCGAGCGACTCCTGCGGCACCAGGTCGAAGCCCCGCTTGAGCTGGAGGTTCGCGACCACGGTGAACAGGTTGGCGTTGCCGGACCGCTCGCCGTAGCCGTTGGCGCAGCCCTGCACGTGCGTGGCGCCGGCCTTGACGGCGGCGAGCGTGTTGGCGACCGCGCAACCGGTGTCGTCATGGCAGTGGATGCCGACGCGGGCGCTGGTCTGGACGGCGGCGTGGACGATGTCGGCCAGCTCGTCGGGGAGCATGCCGCCGTTGGTGTCGCACAGGGCGATGACGTCGGCGCCCGCCTCGGCCGCGGTGCGCAGGACCTCGAGCGCGTAGGCTGGGTTGGACTTGTAGCCGTCGAAGAAGTGCTCGGCATCGAGGAAGACTCGCTGTCCCCCCGCACGAAGGTGGGAGACCGTGTCGCGGATCATCGCGAGGTTCTCCTGGAGAGTCGTACGGAGGGCCAGCTCCACGTGCCGGTCGTGGCTCTTGGCGACAAGGGTCACGACCGGCGCGCCGGATTCGCGCAAGGCGGCCACCAACGGGTCGTCGGCTGCCTTCACACCTGCTCGGCGGGTCGCGCCGAACGCGGCGAGCTGCGCGTGCTTCAGGTCGAGCTCTGTTTGAGCGCGCCTGAAGAACTCGGTGTCCTTGGGGTTGGCGCCGGGCCAGCCCCCTTCGATGAAGCCGACACCCAGGCCGTCCAGCTGCCGCGCGACGGCGAGTTTGTCGGCGACGGTGAGGGTGAGGCCCTCCTGCTGGGCGCCATCACGCAGCGTCGTGTCATAGACGTGAAAGCGGTCGTCGGCCATGGTGTCGTCTCCCTGGAAAACAAAAAGACCCCTCACGGACGTGAGAGGTCTGCGCGCTGGCGGTGTCCCTTTGTCAGCCAGCGCGCCTGCTGATAATGAGCAGACCGTAGAACATGGTGCTTGTGAGTCTGCCACATCTATCCACTGGTCGGCACATCGATCTCAACCCTTGGGATGTCTCCGACGGTGACGCGCGCCGATCCTGCGGCGATGGGGGACGCACTCAGACGGTGATGCCTGATCCGCCGGTGATGGCCCGCTCCAGGGTGGCCGGGTCGAAGGCCTCGTTGCCCAGCACCTCACCGTCGAGGAGCAGCGTCGGCGTTCCGTCGATCCCCGCCTTCGCGCTCTCCTGCAGATGCGCGTCGGCGTACGACTGCGAGGTCACGCACTGGTCGACGTCCGCGCCGACCTTCCTGGCCGCCTTGGCCAGCTCCTGTACGTCGAAGCCCGAGGCCAGCCCGTGCGGCGAGGGCTGCATCGCGTACAGCTCCTCCCTGAACGCCAGCCAGCTCTCCTCGGGCACGCAGCGGGCAGCGGCGGCGGCGCGGATGGAGTTGGACCGCATGGGCTCGTCCTCGAAGACCGTCACCGGATGGAAGACGACCTTGACCTTGCCCTCCTTGGCCAGCCGCTCGATCGTCGCGTTGACCCTGGTGTGCAGCTCCTTGCAGACGGGACAGTCGAAGTCCTCGTAGAGGTCGAGGACAGGGGCGTCGCCGCCCCTGTCCGCGAGCACCATGGAACCGTCGGGTTGCCGGGTGAGCCGCACTCCCTGTGCCGCCGACGTGCCGGGCTCAGAGAACGCCACGACAGTCAGCAGCACGACGAGCGCCACACCCACGGCCACGATGGCCGTCACCCGTTTGTTCATTTTGCCCGCCCTTAGCTCATTGATCGCCGAGACCTTACCCGAAGAGCGAGGGCGGGCGTCTGTCAGCCTCCAGCCGAGCCGTTGCCGTTTCCGTTGTGGTTTCCGTTGTGGTGACCGTTGCCGTTTCCGTTGCCGTACGCGCGCATGAACGTCCGGACCCCGGCGGCGATGGAGGCGTCGAGCTCGTCGTCTCGCATCGACGCCTCGCCGATGGTCCAGCCGACCTGGGCGTCATACGTGATCAACGCCAGGAAGTCGCGCGCCGCCTGATCGGGGTCGGCCAGGGAGAGCTTCCCGGCCAGCGCCAGCCGGGCGAACCTGGCGGCCAGGGACCCCGCGAGCTGGCCCTGACCACGCTGCCGCCACTGCCTGGCGATGTCGGGACGCCGAGATCCCTCTGCCTGGACGAGTGTGCGCAAGGCGCGCGCCCGCTCGTCCATGAGACAGTCACGCATGAGAGCACCGGCGAACGCCGTCAGCTCCGCCATGAGGTTCGCCGGACGATCGGGAAAGGTCTCGATCATGGCGAATTGCTGGGCATTGACCCGATCGAAGTTCTCGTCGATCAGGGACTCGAACAAGCGCTGCTTGTCGCCCAGATGGTTGTAGATGGTCTGTTTGGATACCGCCGCTTCAGCGGCGATGGTTTCGATGCTCGCACCCGAGTAACCGTCGCGGACGAACACCCTCATTGCAGCGGTCATGATCGCTTCTCGTTTGGCGATACGCCCGCGCGGAGCAGCCTTTCCGGTCGCCCCTAGGCCCCTCGCCGAGGTCGCCGTTTCACCCACCCCGTAAGAGTACCCGTTTGACATATCGGACGTTTTATGTCTTTAGACATTGGGGATTATGACTTTCCCCATTGCGCCCGGGCAACTGGCCGGAGCTGCTCCCATACTGATTGAGAATAAAATCATCAACTACCACCGACCGAAGCCGGTGATTTGCTCTCACGGTCCCGTCTGGCAGAAGGGAGACCGGTAGCGTGTGGCTGGTTGATAACAGCCCAGCCCGCAGCGCCGCGTGCGGCGATGTTGCGGGCCGCGATGTGGTCGGCGTGCCCAGCGAGGCCGCACCTTTGGCAGTCGAACCGGCCCCGCGCCGGCCGATTCGCCCTGCTGACGTACCCGCACTCCGGGCAGCCCTGCGAGGTGTAGGCGGGGTCGACCAGCAGGAAGGCGACTCCGGCCCGGGCGGCCTTGTAGCGGGTGAAGGTGATCTGCTGAGCGAAGGCCCAGCCGTGCAGGGTGCGCCGCTGGAACCGATGAGCCCTTACCCGCCCGCGGATACCCTGCAGATCCTCCAGGGCGACACCACGGCCGGTGCGTTCGGCTTCACGCACCACGAACTTGCTGATCTGGTGGTTGAGATGGGTCATCATCCGGTGCTCACGCCCGGACAGACGGCGCAGCACCCGCCGCGCCGCAGACGTCCCCTTCCTCTGCAACCGCCGACGTTGGCGATGCCGCCGCTCCCGCAGCGTACGGACATGGCCGTTACCACCGATCGGCCCTGGCAGGGCCGGGCCAGGCAGCACCACGCCGTCGCCGGTGACCGCCAGGTTCACCACCCCTTGATCCACCCCAAGAAAGCCGCCGACCGGCTCACGCACCGCCGGCTTGGGCAGGGTGAGGGCGACCTGCAGCAGCCACACCCCGCGCTGGCAGATCAGGTCCGCCTCCCCCACCGACAACGTGTCCACGGCCTTGAGGTCTTCCGGCCGACCGGTGTAGGGGACGGTGACGCGGCCGGTGGGAGTCCACAGCGACACCGTCCGGGCGTCCCGGTTGAAACTCATCAGCCGGGCGTCGTAAGGGACGGCGCCGTGCGGGCGGAAGATGTGAGCGCGTTTCTTGCTGGCGCGCCGGTTGGCGTAGGCGGCGGCGACCCGGGCGATCGCCCGCACCGCCGCTTGCGCGCCCAGCCCAGCCACCTGCGCCCGCACCTCGTAGTAGGCCAGCCGGTGCAACTCCAGCACGGTGAAGACGCGGTGCTGCCAGGCCAGGCGCGAGACGACGGTGGCCGCCTGATTGCACACCTGCACCGCCGTGGCCAGCGCGTCGGCTTGGGCCGGGGCGGGTGTGAGCCGCAACTGCACGGTCGTGGGCAGGCCGTTGCGTTTGGTGGTGGAGCGGCGGATCGCCATCGCGCACCTCCTGTCACAGCGGCCCCACCCACCGCACATATTACCGAACGTGACCGAGTCTTTCCATACTGTTTTCGAAAGGAGGGGTGGCGCTTCCTTCCGGCCCTGAAGGACCGGGTCTCCGCGCCACCATTTAGATGAAATCTGAATTCCTCGACCCTGCTGTTGCGCGCTACGTCGTCGACCACTCCACGCAGCCCGACCCCCTGCTGGAGGAGCTCGCCGCCGAGACGATCGCGGCGACAGGCGACAGCGCGGGCATGCAGATCACGCCCGACCAGGGCACGTTCCTCACGATGATCACCCAGCTCACCCAGCCGGAGGTGGCGGTCGAGGTGGGCACGTTCACCGGATACTCGTCGCTGTGCATCGCCAGGGGCCTGTCCGGCGGCACGCTGCACTGCTTCGACGTCAGCGACGAGTGGACGTCCATCGCCCGCCGCTACTGGGAGAAGGCCGGCGTGGCCGACCGCGTCACCCTGACCCTGGGCCCGGCGCTGGAGACGCTCGCCGCCTTCCAGCAGCCCGTCGACCTGGCCTTCCTCGACGCCGACAAGCCCAATTACCCGGCGTACTACGAGCTGCTGATCGACCGGCTGCGGCCGGGCGGCCTGCTCATGGTGGACAACACGCTGTGGAGCGGCCGGGTGGCCGACCCGGCCGAGACGGACGCGAGGACCGTGGAGATGCGCGAGTTCAACGACCTGGTGCGGGAGGATCCCCGGGTCACCGTGGTCGTTCTGCCGATCGCCGACGGGCTCACCATGGTGCGCCGGCACTAGCCTTCCCCACAGGCACCTATAGGTCGCGGACGGGCGTCACCCGCTCATGATGGACGACGGCGTCGAACCAGCCGCCGAACGAGCCCCCGGACAGGTGGTAGGCGGCGTCGTCCGCCGGGTCGTAGCGGGGCCCGATGAGCCGCGTCCTGGCCGGCGCGTCGAGCCAGGCCCGTACGGCGGCCGGACCTTCTACGCGCAGGTCCAGCAGGAAAGCGTCGAGACCGGCGGCGCTCAGGGCAGTCTCGGCGAAGTCCACCGGTGGGGCGGGCACCTCGAACGGCAATGTGCCGTGTCCGAAGGTCAGCCCGATCGACAGGTAGCCGGTCCCGAAGCGCTCGCGCAGATGCCCGCCCACATTGCGGTACCGGGCGACCTCCGGGGACGACGAGCCGGACCCTTGGAAGATCTGGGGAGATGAGGGCGGGCCGAGCCGCTGGAGGGCGACGCTGGTGTGCGCAAGGCCGCCCCAATAGACGATCTTGTCTCCGGTGCGCTCGTGCCACCAGATCGTGTCCTCGGCCATCCGCCGCTCGATGGCCGGCATGCCGACGGCCGGCTCGGTTTGGGGCCGCACGCCGGCGAACCGTACCGGATCGTCAGGATGGTCCTCGTTGTAGGCCCGCATCCAGTGGATCAGGTCGAGGATCTCCCCGGTCCGCCAGAAGGCTCGCGCACCGGCCAGCGACGTGCGCGGGTCGCCTTTCCCCGTACGGACGTAATCGTCGAGCCCGACGCGGGCCGGGTCGTCACCCTCCAGCGCGACCGAGCGGAAGCCCAGCTCCTCGACCAGGAACCGCACCATCCGATGCGCGGAGACCGACAGCTCGTGGGCCTGACGGGTCGAGGCGCCGAGGGCGACGATCGTGGCATCGCGCACGATGTCCCGCAATGGCGGTAGATCGGGGAGCGGATCCTGCGGGTCGAGCGGGTGGGCGTGACGGTTGATCCAGGCCGCTGTCGTATCGGTCATGAGGGCTCCCTGTCGTGGCGTTCGATGACAGGCTCGTACTTAAACCAATGTTCAAGTCAAGCTAGGCTCGGGGCATGCCCGAAGCGATCGCCAAGGAACTGACCATCGGTGAGCTGTCCGAGCGCAGCGGCGTTCCCGCGTCGGCGCTGCGCTTCTACGAGCGGCAGGGGCTCATCGACAGCCGCCGGACCACCGGCAACCAGCGTCGCTATCACCGCACCACGCTGCGGCGGGTGGCGTTCATCCGCGCGTCCCAGAGCGTCGGCATACCGCTGTCGGTGATCGGGGGCGTGCTGGCGTTCCTGCCGGAGGGCGTCCCGCCGACGCGGGAGTTCTGGGTCAGGGCGTCGGAGTGCTGGAGCGAGGAGATCAACGCGCGGATCGAGCGGATGGAACGGATGCGGGACCGGTTCACGGAGTGCATCGGGTGCGGGTGCCTGTCGTTCGAGCAGTGCGCGCTGGTCAATCCGGGCGACACGCTCGCCCAGCAGGGCCCGGGCCCGCGCCGCCTGCTGGAGTCCTGACGGGGGCCTACGTGGCGGGCTCCTGCGGTTGGTTCTCGCCGCCGGTTCGAGCCAGTGACTCGGCGGCGTGGCGCCAGATCTCCGCGGCCAGGTCGAAGTTGGCGCGCTCCTGCGCCTGCTCGGCCAGCGTTCGAAGGCCCCGCATGCCTTCCTCCTGCTTGCCGTCCAGCAGCAGGAGCTGGTTGCGCAGCACGTCCAGGCGGATCTGTTCCTGGTAGGCCAGGTGGTCGTGCGCGTCGGCGAGTTGGTCGAGCAGGGCGCCGGCGGGCAAGTACCGCCATCCGGGGCGGCTCATGGGTCGCCAAGAGCGGCAAGCCGCTGGCCACCCTGGGCCCCGACCTCATCGGCATGCGCGCCCCCGGCGACGACGAGGTGATGCGCGGCGACCTCGCCCGGCTCCTCTACGACGCGACACGTGACAGCTGCGAATACCTGTTCGGCGACACCATCACCTCTCTCCACGAAGGCCCCGACGGCGTCGACGTCACCTTCCGCCACGCTCCGCCCCGCCGCTTCGACCTCGTCATCGGCGCCGACGGCCTGCACTCCACCGTGCGCCGCGTGGCCTTCGGTCCGGAGGAGCGCTACGTACACCCCCTCGGGATGCACGCGGCCGTCTTCACCGTCCCCAACCACCTCGGGCTCGACCACTGGGAACTGCTCTATCCGACGCCTGGCAAGGTGGTGAACGTCTACGCCACCCGCCCCGACACCGCCAAGGCGCAGTTCGTCTTCCCGAGCCCCGCCGTCCTGCCCGACCGCTCCGACCGGGCCGCCCAGCAGCGCATCCTGACCGAGGCGTTCGCCGGCGTCGGCTGGGAGAGCGACACGCTGCTACGGGCCATGCCGCACTCGCCGGACTTCTACTTCACGCCGGTCAGCCAGGTTCGCATGGACCACTGGTCCACCGGCCGGACCGCCCTGATCGGCGACGCCGCCTACAGCCCGTCCCCGCTGTCCGGGCAGGGCACCAGCCTCGCGCTGGTGGGCGCGTACGTACTGGCCGGCGAACTGAGCGCGGCGGCAGGCGACCATCGTGCGGCTTACGCCGGATATCGCGAAGCGATGCGCGAGTACGTGGATGTGAACGTGACGCTCGGCGCGAGCAACGCCGCCCAGATGGTCGCGGGCAGCCCGATGCAGATCAAGATGCAGACCACGATGATGCGGCTGGTCAACCGCCTGCCGTGGAAGGACCTGGCGATGCGGCCGATCATGAAGCCGCTCAACGAGGCCGCCAACGCGCTCACGCTGGCGGCGTACTGAGGGTAGGGGCGGGTGCCTGCGCGAGCGACAGGCTGTTGCCGTCCGGGTCGAGGACTTCCACATGGCGCACACCGTTGCCGTAGGTCTCCACGGGCTCGTGCGTGATGCCGTGTGCGGCCAGCCGGGCCAGGATGTCGTCGAGGTCGGTCACACCGAGCGTGATCATGGTGCCGCCCACCCGTGCGGCCCGCATGTGCCGGTCGTCGATGACGACCCACGCGTTCTCACCAACCTGCCACAGGAGCTCCTCGCCGATGATCTCGTCCGCCGGCCGCCCGAAGAACACCTCGAACCACTTCTGCGATGTCGCCCGGTCACGCACGCACACAACGCTGTACAGGTCCACTGGAGCCGTTCCTTCCCGCCGTCGTTTCGAGAGTGAGACCACTCCCGCGCCTGAAACTCATCGGCGACTCCGGTTTCCGCAGGGAGCCTCCTTGACGGCCGCTCTGATGCCGTCAGCCGATAATGCAGAGATGATCGATAAGCAGATGCCGGGGCCGCGCCCCATACTCCGCCGTCCCGAGGACGGCGAGCTGATCGATGTGGCTGGAGTGGCCCACTTCTTCCGGTTGACAGGTGAGCACACGGGCGGCCGCTTCGCGTTCGAGGAGTTCACCCTGGCGGGAGGCGTGATGGGGGCCCGCCCGCACGTACATCACGAGCACGACGAGTATTTCTACGTCCTGCGGGGCGACCTGACCCTGCACCACGGCGACGGGGAGGTGG
This sequence comes from Nonomuraea aurantiaca, assembly GCF_020215705.1. Lineage (GTDB taxonomy): Bacteria > Actinomycetota > Actinomycetes > Streptosporangiales > Streptosporangiaceae > Nonomuraea > Nonomuraea aurantiaca. Next base: position 172,337 of record NZ_JAIWNB010000006.1, read on the forward strand.
CGGTCGGCCCCGGGCACCTGCTCGCCGCGCCGCGCGGAACCCCGCACGGCTTCCGCAACGCCGGCACCGAGCCTGTCCACGCCTTGTGCCTTTACACGCCGGCCGGGTACGAGGGCTACTTCCGCGAGGTGCACGCGGCCGTGGCGGGCGGCGCGGAGGTGACCGACGAACTGCTGGCGGAGTTCCGGGCCCGCCACCACACGACCTCGCTTTAGCCGCTGCTGGGTACTGCAGTGACGGTCGGCCAAGCCCGCGCGAGACGTCGGGTGCTCGGCGCGGGCTACGGCGGGTGATCGCAGTCCGGAAGTGCTACCTGTCCCAGAGGGCGCTGAGGGGCAACGCCGTCAGCCGATCTCCGAAGGAGAGCGACCTCACTCCTGTGTAGAAGACGAACCCGTGCACGAAATCATCGCCGAGACTCTCGCGTAGAGCGACAAGGCCCTTGAAATCATCCTGATTCACAGAGTCGGTGGCCTTGGCCTCCACACCGACCACCCGTCCATTGTTTCGTTCGAGTACGAGGTCCACCTCAGCGCCCTGGCTGACCCTCCAGTGATGGAGTCCGACGCGAAACGGCGCCCACGTGGCCTGCTTCGCGATCTCGTTGACGATGAACGACTCGACAAGGGGACCTCGCGCGGGCGAGACCCTGGCAGCCAGGCCGTCCGCGTCGACACCGATCAGATGAGCGGCGAGGCCGGTGTCGGTGACGTGGAGCTTGGGACGACGAACCGACCGGGCCACAAGATTCCGCGACCACGCCGGAACCTGACGAATCAGAAAGACGGTCTCCAGCAAGCCGATGTAACGGGTGACCGTACTCCGATGGAGTTGGAGATCGTTGCCGACCTTGACGAAATTGGGCTCTTGCGCCGTACTCGCCGCGGCGAGGTTGAGCAGTTGCCGGAGACTGCTCGGCTCGTCGACTCTCGCCATCTCCCTGATGTCCGTGTCGATGACCGACTGAACGTAGGCCCGGTACCACCGGTCTCGGGTGAACTCCGATCTCATCGCGACCGCCTCCGGATAGAAACCTCGGCAGATCAGTTCGAAGTAGTCTCTGCGGCTGTAGTCGCTGAGTGACGAAGAGCGCAACGCTGCAGGATCGTTGAAGGCCGTCACAAGAAAGGACTCGCCCGTTCCGGCAAGCTCCTCCTGAGCAAAGGGCCAGACCTCAAGGATCCCCGCGCGACCGGCAAGCGATTCGCTCAACGACGGCGTGGACAGAAACCTCGTGGAACCCGCCAGAACGAACTGCCCCCGCTCAGCCTTCCGATCGACCTCCGCCTTGATCGCCAGGATCAGGTCGTCACCGCCCCGCTGAATCTCGTCGATCATCATCGGACGCGACCCATCCGCGATGAAGACAGCCGGATCGGCCTGCGCGGCCGATCTCAACGGACCGTCATCCAGAGTGAGGTAGGTTCCCCCTCCCCCCTTGTTGAGTTGGTGAAGCAGGGTGGTCTTGCCTGACTGCCTCGGTCCATTGACGATCACGACTCTGAAGGCGTCGAGGAACTCCTCGGCATGGCCGGTCACCCGGCGTGAGATCAACTCGGACATGGCAGCTCCTCCCTGCGACGATCGACACCAGCGTAAGGCCCAACCGACATTTGACGGCACAAAAAACCGACAGACTGCAGAGGGCCAACCGACATTTGACAGGACGAAAAACCAGCAGACCACGGGCCACCTACCGACGCTTGAGACGACGGATGCGGCGCCCGGCAGAGCGCCTGAGGGCCTGGTCGAGGTACGAACGGCTGAGCGTAGGCGATCGACGGCGAGGGCCACTCGGCGCGGAGCCGTTCGTCCCGCTCGCGGTCCAGGCACCGGTAGAGGGCGGCATCGGGTCGCCGGTTGAGCAACGGCTGATCTCCCAGGCGCAGATCCACGCTGGTGTTCACGGCGACACACTCGTGGCCCTTGCTCATCGCCTCGCGAGCATGGCGTTCGAGCATGTTGGCCAGCCGCCGAGCGGCGGTCTGATGATCCGGGGTAGGTGTCGCGCAGTAAGCCACGTAGCCGTCGACGATCTCGATGGCTTTGGCGATCTCCTCCGGAAGCGCCTCATACTCCTCAGCGGTGACCGGCATGGGCTGAGGACGGATGTTGAGAAGCCAACTGTCATCCAGTAGAGCTGTCATTCGGCATCCCCTCGCCACCGTCAGCCCCCGCTCGGCGGCCCGTCTTTAGCATGGATTCATGGCGACGATAGGCGAACGCGTTCGCAGCGTCCGGAAGCGCCGGGGCTTGACTCAGCAGGGCCTGGCTGACCTCGCCGGCGTATCCGCCTCGCTTATCCGCAAGCTGGAACAGGACGCGCGAAAAGACGTGCGCCTGGAGACGCTGCGCAAGGTCGCGGTGGCCCTCAAGGTGCCGACGACGTCGCTCATGGCCCGGCTGGACGCTGAGCCGGCGGACGAAGAGACACTCCACCAGTGGGCGCCGGTACGGCGGGCACTCTACGGTCTCGACGGTCAGCCCACAGAGGCGCCGACGCCAGAGGGCCTGGGCGATGCCTTGGGAGCGTCGATGCCGCTGTGGAAACAGGACCGCTACTCGCAGATCGCCGCCATGCTGCCCGTGATGCTCAGGGACGCGAACGCGCTGGTAGAAGTGGACCTGTCACAGCGTCACGTACGAGGCAGGCTGCTGCACCTCGTCGGCTGGCTGATGACCCAGACACGCCAGTTCGACGAGGCCGAGTTCGCGCTGTCCCGGGCCATGGACGACATGAACGACTCCCTGGACGCGGCAGCGACGATCAGCACACATTGCTGGCTTCTCCTGCGTCAGGGCCGCCTCGACGAAGCCCGCCAGATGGCGACGCGCTGGGCCGATGACGTGGAACCTCGTATCTCCCGCGCGACACCGCACCAGCTGTCCGCCTGGGGCTGGCTGCTGCTGCGGGCCTCCGCCGCTGCCATCCGCGACAACCGGCCCGGGGAGGCGGACGACACGATCCGCCTCGCGCGCACCGCCGCTGTGGCTATGGGCCGTGACCTGACGCCGGGCGATGACTTCCTTCGCACCTTCGGGCCGGTGACTGTCGCGATGAAGCGGGTGGAGAACGCCATGATCGAGGACCGGCCGGACAAGGTCCTCCAGCTCTCCCAGACGATCCACCTCACCGACCTGCGTCCCACCTCGAACAACCGGAACCGGCATCTCCTCGACGTGGCCGAGGCGCACCGCCGCATGCATCGGCAGAGTGAGGCCTTTGAGATCTTGCAGGGTGTTCGGCACGATGCCCCGGAGTGGATGACGAACCAGAGCTATGCCAGAGACATCCTGAAGGGGATCATCGGCAGACGGCGCACTCTCACCGATGAAATGTGCGATCTCGCGGACTTTGTGCGACTTGAATACTGAGTTATGGCACCGCTCGTGTCACTTCCGCCGCAGGCCATCAGGAGGTGACACGAAATCGCACTTCCGAGCCTATTCGGCCTGCTCATAGCGTTGCAGCATGCATCCGGCCTCCATGGGTTCCCGTCCCATCAACGCACACGGGAAATCGCCGGTCACGCCGTCGCGCGCCGCTAAGCGATTGAGCGATGAATTGGCGGCACTGGGAATCCGAACCGATATCCAGGAAGGACACGGGCTTGCTCTGGTGTCCGTATGGGTCGATCTGGTGGTCTGGACCGACGGCTGGTGCTATCGCTGGTGGTCTGGGCGGAAATCTGCGCGCAGTGGGCGATGGGTCTACGCGCTCACTCCGGTCGACGACCCGGTAATCACTGCTGGTCGAGTCGCTCTTCGATACAAAGATCTCCGCCAGAATCATCCGCTGTCCGCACTTCTGATGGGCCACTCATCGTGATCGACTCAGCATGCCTGAGTCCGCACCTGCCTCTGCCGCAACAAGATCACATGCAGTTGGTCTGGCACCCGCCGTTCTGCGGGGTGAGCCAGGTCCGCGTCCTGGCCTGGACCTGTGAATGCCGCGCGACGTTCTACGAGCTGTGCCAGGCCGGCGGCCAGTCCTTCATCCGCCGAACGCTCCAATGCGAGCGCCAGCGTGAGATCAAGGAGACCTTTCGCTGGCCGCTACGCCAGGCCCATGACGTGTGGGCCGCGCTGCTGTGCGGAGAGGCACGGTAGGTCCGGCTTCACCGAGTCATGGGCCTCCGGGCAGGCATCTCGCGCATTCCATCCGGCCAACCCCGGCGAAGCGCTGGGAAGGCCGTCCGAGCGGAGCGAGGTCGTTCAGGGGGCAGGCGGTAGCCCGATCCGGAGCGGAGCGGAGGCCCTTTGATCATGTGTTCCTCTCTACCACGTAGTAGGTCTTGCGATGGAAGCCGGTCACCGTGGCGCCCTCCTCCATGAGGCCGCCCAGCACGTCGCGCACGGCGTGCCGCCACGCCTTGGCGGCACCGGCGTCCACCGCGCGCAACCGCTCGATGTCCTCGGGGACGGCGACCAGCACCACGCGCCCGTCGGTACGGCCCTCGGCCGGGCGGACGCCGTCGTCGCCCAGCCCGACCACGGCGTCCTCCGGCACCGCCAGCAGGTACGGCACCCGCCGGACCGCTGCCTCGACCAGCGGATCGGTCAGCGGCCACACGGCCAGGATCCGGTCGGACTCGTCGTCCTGGTTGATGGCGTCGGCCATCACGCCGTAGAAGTTCGGCAGGTACTCCGCCGGCCGCGCGCCCAGCTTGGCCAGGTTGAAGTGCGCGTTGCGGCGGACCAGCGGGTCGTAGGTCCAGGTGATCCGGGAGATCCCGCGGTCCAGCGCCCACAGCCGCTGGTGCAGCTTCAGCTCGAAGCCGATGCCCTGTCCCGCCGCCGCGCCCGTGGTATTCGAGTGCAGGGTCGAGTCCTGCCCGAAGAAGCCCACCGCCGCCCCGACCATCCGGTCGCCGTCGAAGGCTCCGGAGACGTAGTTGCCCACGTGGGTCAGCGCCCGCATCAGCCCGGCGGTGAGCGGCGGCCGGCTGTCCGGCTCGAACTTCCAGATCCGCTCGAACAACTCCTCGACCTGCTCGAACTCCTCGTTCGCATGGAGTTCCCTGATCATGGCCGAGATCGTCCTTGTCGAGTAGTCGAACCCGGCGATCCCCGACACGGGCACGCGGCCGCCGTCGCCCACGGTGGCCGCGTGCACGATCTGTTCCCCGAAGGTCGATCCGCTGAGGATCGCGCGTCGCTCCGTCACCCGACGAACGCTAGGAGGACCAGGGGTGATACGTCCAATACGCGCTGGACGATGAGTTGATATCTGTAGACGTATGGCCGCCCCGAACTTCCCCTGCCACGACTGCATGCCTTCGTCGTGGTGGCCGACGAACTCCACTTCGGCCACCACCGCTGGCGTCCAGCAGCAGGGCCAAGAGCAGCGCCCGCTGCCGGCCGGTCAGATGGACGCGTCTCGGCATCGCGCAGCCGCCGCAACAACCCGGGCCAGCCGCCTGCCGCCGCCCCGAACCACCGCCACCGAGACATGCAGTTGCTACCTCATACCCGACAGGGCACTCGCTGTCGCATGCTGAAGCAGCGATCAGATCGGGTCCTCGTCAGCCAGCGAAGGCATCGAGTGTGGACGCAGGACCATGAGCGAGTCTTCCAAGGTCGCCACCATGGCAAAGGGGAACCGGTCGAGCTCAAGACAGAGTGCGACGTCATCAGGACGAACTCCTTGACGTACCCCCTCTGCCTGCTCGGCGGCGGCGCGCGAGGCGACAGCGCGGCGGAGGAACTCAGCAGCATCCGTTCCAGCCTCGGTGGCCCTCCGAGCGATGTACTGAGCACACGCCAGATCTTCATCGGCCTGGCCATCCTCGCCAGTGACCACGAACGTGACACTGCCACTCTTGCGCGTCCGCAAGAGCCGAGCCGTCGCCTCCGCCACCACGAAGCTGGCGCACAGCACCAGCGACGCCTCCTTGACCGCAAGGGCGCCGACCGTCCCTGCCGTGGTTTTCTGCACAACAGTCCGTCCGCCAAGGTCAAGAGACCGCAGCAGGGCCGGCGAGTTGACGGCGTCGAACCCGGGGGCGGGCGGACCGTCTTTGAGCGCCACCCAATCCCGGTGGTGAGCCTTGAGCTCCAGGGCTTCGTCCAGCGACTCAGCAAGGACGATCTTTTCCGCTCCCTGGGCAAAGGCCCAGGCGGCCACGGTGAAAGCACGCATGACGTCGACCACGACCGCCACGGACGGGGCTTCGACCAGATCGGGGATGCCAAGGAAACGAGTGTCCATTCCGGTCATGATTGCGTATGCCAGGCCCGAAGCACCCAGACAGAGATACGCATCACATCGACGGTCTCGGACCGCAATACCTCTGGCCGCCTGCGTCACGAAAGTGGTCCGCGACGACGCGCATGCTTAATCGCCACAGGGCGTCACCCGCGCACGGCCTCTGCGGACACATGACACACCAATGCTCGCCGCCACCGGCACCCTGACCAGGCTGTCGGGCCTGGCACAGCTCGATCTGCCGTGGCTGTCCGGGCATCAACTCGCTCAGCGGATCGCGGTCAGTGAGCTGAAGTGGACCGGCATGGAATTGCACCCGCACATCCCGGGCGTTGTGGCAACGACGCTGTGATCTGCTGAAGCGGCTGGACTCGGTACCTCGAGTGCTCGTGCACGGCGACATCTCTCGCGCCACCTCATTGCCGCCAACAATCGTGCCGACACCGTGGTGGTGGACACCGCGCCATGGGCCTCCGGCCAGGCATCCTGTGTATTCCACTCGGCCAACCCCGGGCGAAGCGCTGGGAAGGCTGTCCGAGCGGAGCGAGGTCCTCCAGGGGGCGGGCGGTAGCCCGCCTGGGAGAACGTCCGGAGCGAAGCGGAGGCCCTTTGTAGAAGGGTGGGCGTCAGACGGCCAACCACCCGAATCGGGTAACGGGTGGGCTGGAGAAAGACGCCCGGAGCGTAGCGGAGGCCCTTTGTGGGTGGGCGGCGAACGGCCGGCCACCCACGTCTACGGGCTGTTAGCTGATCTTGTGGACCCAGCCGTGGGTGTCGGGGCGGGAGCCGTACTGGATGCCCACCAGTTCCTCCCTGATCCGCATCGTCACTTCCCCAGGGGTGCCGTTCCCCACGGTCCACGAGCGGTCCGTGCCCTTGACCGAGCCCACCGGGGTCACCACTGCCGCCGTCCCGCAGGCGAAGACCTCCGTGAGCTCGCCCGACTCGCAGCCGGCCTGCCATTCCTCCGTCGAGATGAGGCGTTCCGACGCCTCCAGGCCCAGGTCGGCAGCCAGGGAGAGGATGGAGTCGCGGGTGATCCCCGGCAGCAGGGTGCCGGTCAGCGCGGGGGTGACCAGTTTGTTGCCGAAGACGAAGAACAGGTTCATCCCGCCCATCTCCTCCACGTACCGGTGCTCGTGCGCGTCCAGCCACACCACCTGGTCGCAGCCCTGCTCGACGGCCTGCCGCTGGGCGACGAAGGCGGCCGCGTAGTTGCCGCCGCACTTGGCGAAGCCGGTGCCGCCGGGGGCGGCGCGGGTGTACTCGGTGGAGAGCCAGACGGAGACGGGCTTGACGCCGCCGGTGAAGTAGGAGGCCGCCGGGGAGGCGATGACCATGTACCGGTAGGTACGGGACGGGTAGTTGACGCCGAGGCCGACCTGGGTCGCGATGATGAACGGGCGCAGGTAGAGGCTGTGGCCCTCGGTCGTGGGGACCCAGTCCTTGTCGGTCTGGACGAGGACTTCGAGCGACTCGACGAACACCTCTTCCGGAAGCGAGGGCATCGCCATGCGCTCGGCCGAGGTGTTGAAGCGGGCGGCGTTGGCGTACGGGCGGAAGGTGGCGATCGAGCCGTTGGCCTGGCGGTACGCCTTGAGCCCCTCGAACAGCTCCTGCGCATAGTGGAACACCGAGGTGGCCGGGTCGAGCGACAACGGCCCGTACGGCTCAAGCCGGGCGTCGTGCCAGCCCTCGCCCTCGGTGTAGTCGATCGACACCATGTGGTCGGTGAAGGTCTGCCCGAACCCGGGGTTCGCCAGTACCTGCTCCCGCTCGGCCGCAGTGCGAGCGTGGTCGGATAGCTGCACGTCGAAGCTGAGCTTCTGAGCGATGGTCATGACGGAGGTCCTTCTCTCTACGGTCCTGGACAATCTCTGCGGTTCTGGACAGTCTCTACGGTTCGCGACAGTCACTGCTATGAGCAGTCTGTACTTCCTAGTGTCTCGCTATTTGGGATGGCAAGGGGCCAATGGGGTGATTTGGCCGTTTAGACGTGAAAAAGCGCCCGGCGGTCCTCATGTGGACCGCCAGGCGCTTGGGGAGCTGGGCGGCCCTAGCTCGATACTCGCGCGGTGATGTCGTCACCGATCTCGTGTGTGGTCCGGCCGGCCCAGCCCGCCAGGCGCTCGACGATGTCCTCGGCGACGGCCTGCTCGACCCTGGCCGCCTCGGCGGACAGGCCGAGGTGCTCCAGGAGCATGGCGACCGACAGGATCGTGGCGGTCGGGTCGGCCTTGCCCTGCCCGGCGATGTCGGGGGCGCTGCCGTGCACCGGCTCGAACATGCTGGGCGCGGTGCGCTCCGGGTTGATGTTGCCGCTGGCCGCCAGACCGATGCCGCCGGCGATCGCCGCGCCGAGGTCGGTGATGATGTCGCCGAAGAGGTTGTCGGTGACGATGACGTCGAACCGCTCGGGCTGGCTCACGAAGAACATCGAGGCCGCGTCGATGTGGCAGTAGTCGGTGGTGACCTCGGGGTATTCCTCCCCCACGCGGTTGACCGTGCGCTGCCAGAGGTCACCGGCGTAGGTCAGGACGTTGGTCTTGTGGACGAGCGTCAGCTTCTTGCGCGGGCGGGACTTGGCCTTCTCGAACGCGTAGCGCACCACCCGCTCCACGCCGTAGGCGGTGTTGAGCGACTCCTGGGTGGCGATCTCGTACGGCGTGCCACGGCGCATCACGCCACCGGTGCCCGCGTAGAGGCCCTCGGTGCCCTCGCGGACGACGACCATGTCGATGTTCTCGGTGGGCGTGTCGGCCAGCCGGGTCTCGACGCCGGGGAAGAGCTTGACCGGGCGCAGGTTGACGTAGTGGTCGAAGACGAAGCGGAGGCGGAGCAGCAGGTCGCGCTCCAGGATGCCGGGCGGCACGCTGGGATCGCCCACGGCGCCGAGCAGGATCGCGTCATAGCCGCGCAGCTCTTCGAGCACGGCGTCGGGCAGCGTCTCACCGGTACGGTGATAGCGGGCGGCACCCAGGTCGTAGTGGGTGGCCTCGATCTTGGTCCCGACTGCCTCCAGGACCTTCAGCCCCTCGGCGACGACCTCGGCGCCGATGCCGTCTCCGGGGATGACGGCCAGGCGAATATTCCGCGACTCCATGTGCGTACCTTACCCGCTTGTCTCGACTGTCGAGCACGACATCTCACGTCTTGGACAAGACCTTTTCGTTCCACAAGACTGGCTCGCCGCAGACGGCCGGCTCCAGGGGCCTCGCCGCAGGCGGTCGGCCCCAGGCGGTCAGTCCCAGACCGTCAGTCCCAGACCGTCAGTCCCAGGCCGTCAGCCCTGTCTGGCGTCGAAGATCAGGTCCCACGCCCTGGCCCGGGCATGGGCGACCGCGCCCAGCAATACCCCACTGTCCCCCAAAGCGCTGGCGACCACCACCGGCCGCAGCGGACCCAGCTCCGCGATCCGATCCTCGATCGCCGCGCCCAGCAGGTCCAGGTTGCGGCCCACCCCGCCGCTCAGCACGATGACCTCCGGATCCAGCACCGCCGCCACCGCCACCAGGAGTCCGCCGATGCGGCGCCCTTCGGCCTCCACCACCGAGCGGGCCGCCGGATCACCGGCCGCCGCCACCGCGAAGACCTCCTTGGCCGTCTCGAGGTCCAGCCCGGCCGCCCTGGCCGCCCTCACCACGCCAGGAGCCGAGGTCACCGTCTCCGTGGCCCCGTGGGCCAGGGCGTCGTCCGTAGGGGGCGAGTCCGTGGGGACGTAAGAGGGCGAGTCCGTGGGGATGTAGGAGGGTGAGTCCGTGGGGACGTAGGAAACCTCTCCCGCCGCTCCCCTGGCTCCGACATAGAGCTCGCCGTTGATGACGATGCCCATCCCGACACCCGTACCGATGGAGACCAGGGCGAAGTTGGCCTTGCCGCGCCCCTCCCCGTACGTGTGCTCGCCGACCGCCGCCAGGTTGATGTCGTTCTCGATGACCAGCTCGACGTCGAGCGCCGACCGGAGGCGACCCGCCAGGTCGGGCGGGCCCGGCAGGTTGGGCGCGAAGTCCAGGCGGCCCTGGGCCGGGTCGTAGACACCGGGCGAGCCGACCACCGCGCAGGCGATCACCGACCAGTCGAGCTCGGCCTCCCTGGCCGCGGCGCGGCAGAGGTCGCCCACGAGGACCGCGAGCTCGGCCGAGTCGCGGGCGGTGTTGCGCCCGTCGGTCCGGCCCGCGAACGTGCCGCGCAGGTCGGCCACGGCGACGCGGATCCAGTCGCGGCCGATGTCGATGCCCGCCACGTGGGTGGAGGCCGCGTTCATGTCGTAGAGCGAGGTCACCGGGCCCGGCCGGCCCGATACCTCGCCGACCAGGTGCACCAGCCCGTCTTCCTCCAGCCCGGCGAGCGCCGCCGAGACCGTCGGCTTCGACAGGCCGGTGATCTTGGCCAGATCGGCCCGTGACGCCGGGCCGTTCGCGTGGAGCTGGTCGAGCAGCCGACGCTCGTTCAGCACCCGCAGCAGCCGCGGATTACCCAGCCCACCCCGCATCTTCAGCCCTCCTCGCGCCAAACTCTAGCCAACGGCCCTGGTAGTAAACTAGCTTTCTTACCAAACAGCGAGGCGGGCCCACCGAGAGGACGATGTGCGATGGACCGAGCATGGCGACTGATTCCGGCCGCGGCGCTCTTGCTGACCGCCGCCGCCTGCGGAAACTCCACCGGCACCGGCGGCAGCACGGCGAGCGCGAGCGCGAGCGCCGGAGCCGCTTCGAAGACGATCGCCCTCTTCCTGCCCGAATCCAAGACCACGCGGTATGAGGCGTTCGACCGCCCGCTGTTCGAGGCGAAGGTGAAGTCGCTCTGCGCCGACTGCAAGATCCTCTACAGCAACGCCGAGCAGGACGCGGCCAAGCAGCAGCAACAGGTCGAGGCGGCCCTCACCCAGGGCGCGAACGTCCTGGTGCTGGACGCCGTCGACGCCAACGCGGTGGCGCCGCTGGTCAACCAGGCCAAGCAGAAGAAGATCCCGGTGATCGCCTACGACCGGCTGATCTCCGGCATCGACTACGCGTACTACGTCTCGTTCAACAACGTCCGGGTCGGTGAGATGCAGGGCCAGGCCCTGCTCGACGCGATGAACGCCAAGGGCACGACGTCCAAGGGACAGATCGTGGAGATCCACGGCGCCCCGACCGACCCCAGCTCGGCCGACTACAAGAAGGGCGCCAAGAGCGTCCTGGACGGCAAGGTCAAGGTCGGCAGGGAGTTCGACACGCCCGACTGGAGCCCCGACAAGGCCCAGCAGCAGATGGAGCAGGCGATCACCGCCATCGGCCGGGACAACATCGTGGGCGTGCTGTCGGCCAACGACGGCATGGCGGGCGGCGCGATCGCGGCCATGAAGCGCGCGGGCTACAAGCAGCTGCCGCCGATCACCGGGCAGGACGCCGAGCTGGCCGCCGTGCAGCGCATCCTCACCGGCGAGCAGTACATGACCATATATCTGGACATCAGGGCTGAGGCGGAGAAGTCCGCCGAGCTGGCCGTGGCCGTGGCCAAGGGCGAGCAGCCCGCCGCGACCAGCAAGGTCAACAACGGCACCGTGGACATCCCCGCCTTCCTCCTCGACCCCATCGCCGTCACCGCGGACAAGGTCAAGGACACGATCGTGAAGGACAAGTTCTACACGGCCGACCAGATCTGCACCGCCGAGGTCAAGGCGGCCTGCGCGAAGGCGGGCATCCAGTAGTGCTCTCCGCGACAGGCATCTCCAAGCGCTACGGCGCGGTCCAGGCGCTCGACGGCGCGAGCCTCCACCTGCGACCCGGCGAGGTCACCGCCCTCATGGGCGACAACGGCGCGGGCAAGTCCACGCTGGTCAAGGCCATCTCGGGGGTGGTCGTCCCCGACGAGGGCACGATCACGCTGGACGGCACGCCGGTCAGGATCGCCAACCCGCACGACGCGCAGGCGCTCGGCGTCTCGACCGTCTACCAGGACCTCGCGCTCTGCGAGAACCTGGACGTGGTGGCCAACCTGTTCCTCGGTACGGAACGCCGCCGCTGGTCGCTGCTGCGCCACATCGCGATGGAACGCGCCACCCGCGACCTGCTCCAGCAGCTCGACGTGCGCATCAGGGACATCCGGGTGCCCGTCGCCATGCTGTCGGGCGGCCAGCGCCAGTCCGTGGCGATCGCCAGGGCGCTGATCGGCGAGCCACGCCTGGTCATCCTGGACGAGCCCACCGCCGCGCTGGGCGTGGAGCAGACGGCCCAGGTGCTCGCGCTGATCGGGCGGCTGCGCGACCGCGGGCTCGCGGTCCTGGTCATCTCGCACAACCTGGCCGACGTCCGGGAGGTGAGCGACCGCGTGGTGGTGCTGCGTCTGGGACGCAACGCCGGCGACTTCGGTACGGCCGACACCACGCAGGAGGAGATCGTGGCCGCGATCACGGGGGCAGGACGATGACCGACACGCTGGCGCGCAAGCCGTACACGCCGAAGGTCGCCGTCGAGCGGCTGCGACAGGGCGACGTCGGCGCGTGGCCGGTCGTCGGCGGGCTGGTGGCGATCGCGATCGTCTTCAGCGCGCTCAACGACCGCTTCCTCGCGCCGGAGAACCTCACGAACCTGGCTCTCCAGATGGCCGCGACCGGCACGATCTCGCTGGGCATCATCATGGTGCTGCTGCTCGGCGAGATCGACCTGTCGGCCGGCTCGGTCAGCGGCCTGTGCGCGACGATCATGACCATCATGCACGTCAAGCAGGGCTGGAACCCTTTGGCGGCCATCCTGATCGCCCTCGCCGCGGGGGCGGGGATCGGGCTGATCCACGGGCTGATGTTCACCAAGCTGCGGATGCCGTCGTTCGTGGTCACGCTGGCTGGGCTGATGGGCTGGCTCGGGCTGCTGCTGTTCCTGCTGCGGCAGGGCGGCACGATCAACCTGCCGTTCACCGGGTTCATCTCGAAGCTGAGCGACACCTGGCTGCCGTCCTGGCTGTCGTGGCTGCTGGTGGCGGCCCTGGTGGTCGTCTCGGGCGGCTCCGCGCTGCTCACCCGGCGTCTCAGGCTGGCCGCCGGGCTGCCCGTCACTCCGCTGTGGTGGCTGCTGGTCAGAACGGGCGGGCTGGCCGTCCTGCTCGCGGCGGGTGTGGTCATCATGTCGGCCGACCGGGGCGTGCCGCTGCTGCTGATCATCTTCGGCGCGCTGGTGGTGGTGTTCGATCTCGTGCTCAGGCATACCGCGTTCGGCAGGCATGTGTACGCCGTCGGGGGCAACGCGGAGGCGGCCAGGCGGGCCGGGATCAACGTGACGCGCATCAGGATCCTGGCGTTCATGCTGGCCTCCACGCTGGCGGCGGCCGGAGGTATCCTGGCGGCCAGCCGGCTGTCGGCGGTCAACCAGCAGTCGGGCGGCAGCGACATCCTGCTCATGGCGATCGCCGCGGCGGTCATCGGCGGCACCTCGCTGTTCGGCGGCCGGGGGCGGGCCTATGACGCGCTGCTCGGGGTGCTGGTGATCCAGTCGATCACCAGCGGCATGTACCTGCTCAGCGTCGACTCCTCCGTACGGTTCATGGTGACGGCCGCGGTGCTGGCCCTGGCCGTGGCGATCGACTCGCTGGCCCGGCGGGGAGCCGCCCAGTGAGCCGCGTGCTGGGCATCGATGTGGGCGGCACGAAGGTCGCCGTCGGCGTGTCCAGCTCCGACGGGCCGGAGATCGTCGAGCGGATCCGGCTCGACACCGGCGCCGGCACGCTCGAACGCGCCCTGGCGGCGGCCCGGGACCTGGACGGCGCGCCGGCCGCCGTGGGCTTCTCGACCTGCGGCGTCATCCGCGACGGCCGGATCTGGCTGGCTCCCAACGTGCCCGGCTGGGAGGGGCTGGAGCTGCCCCGGCTGCTGCGGGAGGAGTTCGGCGCGATCCCGGTGGCGATCGACAACGACGTGAAGGCGGCCGCGGCGGCCGAGCTGCGCTGGGGAGCGCTGCGCGGCGTGTCGGCGGGTGTCTACCTCAACCTGGGCACCGGGCTGGCGGCGGCGCTGGTGGTGAACGGCCAGGTGGTGAACGGGGCGCACGGCGCGGCCGGCGAGATCGGCTATCTCCAGGCCGTTCCGGGCGAGCCCGCCTTCGCCGACGGGCACGTTCCCCTGGAGGAGCGAGTCTCGGGAGGCGCGCTCGCGGCCCGGGGCACGGCCCTGCTGGGCCGCGAGACGACGGCGGCCGACCTGTTCGCCCTCTCCGCCTCGGCCCCGGACTCGGCGGTCGCGGAGCTGGTGGACGAGGCGATCGGGCTGCTGGCCATGAACGCGGCCAACCTGTGCGCGACCTTCGACCCCGAGTGTCTGGTGGTCGGCGGCGGCATGATGGGCGCGGCCGACCTGATCATGCCGCGCCTGACGGCAGAGCTGCGCCGGGCCGTACCCTTCCCGCCCGAGGTACGCCCGGCGCGGTTCACCGACGACGCCCCGCTGCTCGGCGCGCTGGCCCTCGCCCATGCAGCTTCACAGTCTTCATAAGTTCGTGAAACGGGTGTAGCTTCGACGGCATGGCTCCCGAAAAGGTGCGACTGGCCGCCGAGAAGGCCACGCTCCTCGCCACCCTGTACGGCAGGGCGCTGGACGCCCGCTCACCACATCCCCTGCTCGACGACCGCCTGGCGGCCGCGACCGTCGAGCGCATCGACCACGACTTCAGCCAGACCGGCATGGATGAGCGCACCGCCGCCTCGGTCGCGCTCAGGGCCCGCCACCTGGACGGCTGGGCCAGGGAGTTCCTCTCCCGCCACGCCGAGGCGACCGTGCTGCACCTGGGCTGCGGCCTCGACACGCGGGCCCACCGCCTGTACCCGCCGCCGAGCGTCGACTGGTACGACGTGGACTATCCAGACGTCATCGACCTTCGGCGGCGGCTGTATCCAGAGGAGCAGCGGACGATCGGCACCTCGGTCACCGACCTCGACTGGCTGAACCAGGTGCCCGCGGGCAAGCCGGTCCTGGTCATCGCCGAGGGCCTGTTCTACTACCTCGACCCGTCGGAGGGCCGCGCGCTGGTCAGGGCGATCGTCGACCGGTTCCCCGGCGGCCAGTTCGTCTTCGACGCGCTCAGCCCCTTCGGCCTGCGCTTGCAGAAGCTCAACAAACCGGTCAGGAAGGCCGAGGCCACGATGCGCTGGGGCATGGACGGCCCGGCCGACCTGCTGTCGATCAGCCCGAAGCTCCGCCTCGTCACCGCGATGAGCGCCTTCGACCTGCCCGGCCTCGGCCGCCTGTCGGCGTCGCATCGGATCTCGGCCGGGCTCGCCAAGGTCGTGCCCGGCTTCAGAAGGATGGCCGCCTTCTACCGGCTGGAGTTCTGAGCGCTACCCGCGGAGTTGGAGGGGCTAGCGGCTGGTGTTCTGCGGGGCGCCGCCGTTGTCCCTGCGGTCCAGGGCGGTCTGCAGGGCCTCGGCCGCCTCGTCGGTGGTCTCTTCGGCGGAGTTCCAGGCATACATCTCGTACATGTGTCTCATCTCATTTCGCGGGGCGTTGTGTGCTGTCAGTCGGACTCCGGTCACGAATCCGACCGGGCCTGAGCTCGTGGGGTCCGGATCGCGGACCGGACGGTGGGACTTACCGGTCGACGCAACGCCGCACACCACGGCGGGTCGTCGACCTGCCCTAACAGGCCCCGCCGCGGCAGGTAATAAGTACGAGAACCTGGCGCATCTTCCGAAAGAATACCTGGCGGTAGTTTGGCTGTCTCGTTGGACGTCCTACTATCTCGCATCCTGAGACAGAAAAACGGCCGCCGCGGAAGCGACAGCCGTTTTCTGGAACGCCCTAACGAGGCAGAGGTCAGTCCTCCAGGTCGACCGAGCGGCCGCTCTCGGCACCGATCTCGGTGCCGATCTGCTCGACCACGTCGGCCGGGATGGCGGAGTCGACCGTCAGCGCGATCAGCGCCTTGCCGCCCTTGGCGTCACGGGCCACCTGCATCGAGGCGATGTTGACGCCGTGCTCGCCGAGCAGGCGGCCGACGACGCCGACGATGCCGGGCCGGTCGGTGTAGGTGAAGAACGACAGATGCGCGGTCGGCTCGATCTCCATCTCGTAGCCGTTGACCTCGACGATCTTCGTGATCTGGCGCGGGCCCGACAGCGTGCCCGAGACCGAGACACGGCGGCCGTCGGCGAGCACGCCGCGCACGGTGACCACGTTGCGCCAGTCGGGGCTGTCGGAGCTGGTCACCAGATTGACGGAGATGCCGCGGTCCTTGGCGAGGAGCGGCGCGTTCACGTACGTGACCGAGTCCTCGACCACGTCGGTGAAGATGCCCTTGAGCGCGGCCAGCTCGATCACCCGGACGTCCTGCGAGGCGATCTCGCCGCGCACCTCGACGTCGAGCTTCGTGGCGACCTCGCCCGCCAGCGCGGTGAAGACGCGGCCCAGCTTCTCGGCCAGCGGCAGGCCCGGCTTGACGTCCTCGGCGACCGCTCCGCCCTGGACGTTGACCGCGTCGGGCACGAACTCACCGGCGAGGGCGAGCTTGACGCTACGCGCGACCTGGGTGCCGGCCTTCTCCTGGGCCTCGTGCGTGGAGGCGCCCAGGTGCGGCGTGACGACGACCTGGTCGAGCTCGAACAGCGGGCTGTCGGTGCAGGGCTCCTTGGAGAACACGTCGATACCCGCCCCGGCGACGCGGCCCTCCTTGATCGCCGAGTAGAGCGCGGCCTCGTCGACGATGCCGCCGCGGGCGACGTTGACGATCCGCACCGACGGCTTGACCTCGTGCAGCTCCTTGTCACCGATCAGCCCGAGCGTCTCCTTGGACTTGGGCAGGTGCACGGTGATGAAGTCGGCCTGCTTGATGACCTCTTCGAGGCTGACCAGCTTGACGCCCATCTGGTCGGCGCGGGCCGGCGGCAGGTAGGGGTCGTAGGCGATCAGCTCGACGCCGAACGGCTGCAGGCGCTGCGCCACGAGCTGACCGATCTTGCCCAGGCCGAGGATGCCGACGACCTTCTCGTCGAGCTCGACACCGGTGTACTTGGACCGCTTCCACTCGCCGTTCTTCAGCGCGGCGTGCGCCTGGGCCGTGTTGCGGGCGCTGGCCAGGATGAGCGCGACGGTCTGCTCGGCGGCGCTGGTGATGTTGGAGGTCGGGGCGTTGACCACCATCACACCGGCCTTGGTGGCCGCCTCGACGTCGACGTTGTCGAGCCCGACGCCGGCCCGGGCGACCACGCGCAGCTTGGGCGCCGCGGCGATGGCCTCGGCGTCGACCTGCGTGGCGGAGCGGACGATGAGCGCGTCCACGTCGGCGAGCGCGGGCAGCAGCTGCGAGCGGTCGGCGCCGTCGGTGTGACGGACCTCGAAATCGTTGGCGAGTACGGCGAGGCCTGCCTCGGACAGCTCCTCTGCGACCAGTACGACGGGCTTGCTCATGGAAGTGAATCCTTAGGGGCATGCGGGCGGGCGTTGAGGGACACCTCAGCGGGCCCCTCGGACCCCCCGAGTCTATCCGCGCTTGTGAACGTGTTCACGAGTGACCCAGGATCTGAGACAGCCGCCTCCGTACCCCGGCTCCCGGAAACTCATCCACACTGCTCCCATCTTTGTCTTGATCGGGGGATTTCTTGGCTATTAGCCTGATAAGCCGTGACCGACTACCTATGGTTCGTCATATGAGCATCGGGAATCCTGCGCTTGCCGACGTGCTCGCCCAGCGTGGCAGCCCACATCGCCTGCTGGCGGCGCTCGCTGACGGTGGGGTTCTGGTGGCAGTGCGACCAGACCGATCAGTCGTCCTGGGTACGACCCAGGCCGGCGACAGAGTGCTGCTCGGATACACGGGCGCGGCTACGTACGCCAGGCACCGCGGCAGTCACTCCCTCTCCGCCTGCGATCCGGACACGATCCTCGACATCCAGCGCGTCACGGGTGTGCGGGAGATCGTGATCGACGCGGCGGGGCCCGCAGCGGCGGCCGTGCCCATCGACGACCTGCAGCGCTTCCTCGCCTCGACGCGTTCGGGGCCCCATCCGGTGCTGTCGGGAGCCGTCCCCGCCGCGTACGCGACGGGCGCGATGGCCACCGTGTCACGGGGGGCCGCGCTCGCGCAGGTGGCACCGCGCTCGGCGGACGCCCCCTCGCTGCCCTGGATCCCGGCGCCGCGACCGCACCTGTCGGGGCCCATGCAGCAGGTCGACCCCGGCTACCGGCGGTGCACGCACCCGATCCTGCCCGCCCTGCGGCGGGCCATCGGGAACCTGCTCATGGACTACCCGCTCGTGCACCACGTCTGGATCTCCGAGGCGCGCACCGCCTCGGGGGCGCCGGGGATCATGCTGCACGTGAAGGTGCACATGTCGGCCGCCGAGGACGTGGTCCGTGACCTGCACCGCGGGGCCCGCGCCCGGCTGCCGCAGTTCGCGGCGAGCGGGGCGCCCATCCTGATGGCCCGGGTGGCGGACTCGCGCAGCGAGCAACGGATGATCGAGATCGGCGCCCACGTGGTCTGCGCGGACGTGATCGACTAGCCGCGACCCCTGCGGCCCGAGTTCGGCCCAGCCGTTGGCCCCGGCCGAAACCGGCCCAGCCCGTGGCCCGGCTGACACCGGGTCACGGACGCGCATGACCGCGGCCCGCATCGAGCGGACCGCGGTCACGAGCACGCGGGTACGTCTTACGCCAAGCGACGGGTCAACTCCAGCCGCGTCCTGGCGAACGCCCAGGCCACCAGCGCCGCCAGCAGCGGCAGACCCACCGCGACCGCGGCGAGGAACAGCCAGGGAATGGAGATCGTCGTGGGCCCGGGATTGAACCAGTCCGCCCCCTGGACCCCGTTGTGGCGGCTCATCGGCCACGACAGCGCGATTCCGCCCACCGTCCCAGCCCCAATGCCGACCAGCGCGCCCAGCCCGGCGATGTAACCCGCCTGACCGGCCACCACCAGCCGCCGGACGCGCGGCGGCGCACCGACTGCCGACATGGTGTTCAGGTCGTGGCGCATGTCGGCCGCGGCGAGCCCGGTGGCCGCGAACGAGCCGCCGAGCACCAGCACCATGGCGGCGCCCAGCAGGATCCAGAACATCTGCGTGAACGCGCCTTCCCTGGGGCTCTCGACGTAGAGGTCGACCCGGTTGTCGACCACCGAGAGGGACTGCCTCAGGCGATCCTGATCCGCCGGCTGGTACATGGCGTACAGCCGCCGCTCCTTCACCTGCAGTCCGACGGACCGCAGCACGGCCGGTGGAACGACCCCGCCGCTGACCCGCGGATCGGCGGCGCTCGCCAGCACGGCGGGAACCTGCTTGCGGCTGATCTCGCCCTTCCTCCCGTAGGACATCAGGGTGGCCAAGCCGTCCTTGATCAGCGCCGGATCGAACACCACGATCTTGCCCGCGGCCAGGGCCGCGGCGGCCTGCGGATCCTGACGTCCCTGGATGAACGCGAGCAACCGCGCGTCGCCGACCGGAAGGTCACCTCCATAATAGGAGTTTTCGCACTGCCCATCGCAGTCGCGGTCGAGGTCGATCCACGCCTGACGGCCCTGGGAGTTCACCGGACTCGAAGCTGGAAGCAGCTGGGTCTTCGGCAGCTCGCGCTCGGCCGCCACCCGCAGCCTGGCCCAGCCGCTGTCGTCCAGCTCATTGGCTTCGATCTTGATGCTGCCCGTCGGGGCGTAGGGATGGTAGGCGGCGTCATAGGCCGCATCGGAGCTGGCGAGCCCGGTGCCGAACGCGACCGCCGCCGTGGTGGCCGCCATGACGGCGGCCGTCGCGGAGGCCGTACGGGACCGGTGGCGCGAGGCGTCGCGGACCGACAGGCGCAGCGGGAGCGGCAGCCGGGCGGCGAACCGGCCCGTCCGGCGCACCAGCCACGGCATCAACGCGACCAGCCCCAGCACGACCAGCCCCAAGGCCGCGACGAGCGGCAACTCGTTGCCGCGCGAGCCCAGCCTGACCAGGCTCAGCCAGACCAGGACCAGCCCGGCCACCACCAGCAGAAGACCGAGCACCGGACGGCCCGCGCGGTCACGGAGCTCGCCTTCACGGCCCGCCAGCACCTGGGCAGGACTCTGCCGCGCGGCCTGCACGGCGGGCACCAGGGCGGCGATCAGCCCGCTGACCACGCCGAGCACGGCAACTCCCGCGACATTCGCCCACGGCACCTCGAACGGGCCGAGCGACCCGAACAGCTGCTCGGCCAACGTCACCACCGCAAAAGCGCCGCCGATGCCGAGGACCGTCCCGGTCAGCGCCGCCGCGCCGCCGAGGACCACCCCGTCGGCGAGCACGATGGCCCGCAGGTGCGTGCCCGAGCCGCCCTGTGCCGCGATCACGGCCAGTTCCCGCCGGCGGCGCCGCAGTCCCACGGCGAACGCGGGCCCGGCCAGCAGCACCGTCTCCATGACGATGAAGACGACGGCGAGCGTGATCCCGAGCAGCTGGTTCTTGTCCGGGGCACGTTGGGGGATGTCGGCGGGCGGATCCTCAATGACGGCTCTGGACTGGACATAGAGCCCGTCGGTGTTCAGCGCCCGTACCCGCGACCAGTCGAACGGCGCGGCGGTATCGGCGAGCCAGCCGGTGCCGTTGCCGGGGTTCTTGTCCGCCAGAAGCGCACCTTGGAGTCCGACGAACTCCGGTACACCCGGCCGGTTCGGAAACTCGATCACGCCGACCACGCGAACTCGCTTGTTCGTCCGGATCACATCGACTTTGTCGCCGACCTTGACTCCTTGCTCCAAGACCGCAGCTGTCACCACCGCCTCGCCGGGAGCGGCCGGGAGCCTACCCTCCGTCAGGCGTCGCATCCCCCGCGTCATCGGGTCCCGCAGGTCCACCTCACTGGCATCCGCCGTCTCGTAGCCGTCCTTGCCCGCGAACAGCACGGTGCCCTTGTCGGACGGGATGAGCCGACCGTCGACCAGCGCGGCCACCCTTGCGGTCGTCCACCGCGGGGCATTGGACGACTGTTGCTTGCCAGACCAGCCCCTGCCCGAGACTTCCTGCTTGATCCAGCTCTGGCCCGTCGTGGAGATCCGCGCGTCCGCGATGCCCAGATCGGCGGTCAGCCCCTCCCGCTCGTTCACGTCGAGGGTGGCGTACCCCGTGAGCACGCCGGTGATGAGCAGCACCGGCAGGCCGATCATCACCATGATCAGCGCCGTGCGTCCCTTGAACCGCAGCGCGTCCCTGCGGGAGATCCGCAGCGCGGCGGCGAAGGCGCTCATCGGGCGCTCTCCAGAGGTACGGCTGTCGAGTCGGCGATCTCCCCGTCGCGCAGGAACACCACGCGGTCGGCCCACCCGGCGTAGCGGGGCTCGTGGGTGACCAGCAGCACCGCCGCGCCCTCGTCGCAGCGCTCGCGCAGCAGTCGCAAAATCTCGTCGCCGCTCGCCGTGTCGAGCGCCCCCGTGGGCTCGTCGGCCAGCACCAAGCGCCGCTCGCCGACCAGCGCCCTGGCGATCGCCACACGCTGCCGCTGCCCGCCGGACAGCTCACCGGGGAAGCGGTCGGCGACGTGGTCCACCCCCACCGAGGCCAGTGCGGCCAGCGCCTCCTCGCGGGCCTGCCGGGAGCGGACGCCGTCGAGCTCCCTCGGCAGCATCACGTTCTCGGCGGCCGTGAGTGACGGGATCAGGTTCAGGTCCTGGAAGACGTACCCGACGCTGCCGCGCCGCAGCGCCGCCAGGTCCGTCACGCCGGCCAGGTCCGTGCCCTCGATCGTCACGCTGCCCGAGGTCGGCCGGTCGAGGCCGCCCGCTAAGTTGAGCAGGGTCGACTTGCCGGAGCCCGACGGGCCCATGACGGCGACCAGCTCGCCGCTGGAGACCTCGAGGCTCACCCCTCTGAGCGCGTGCACCTGGCCGTGCGCGCGCGTCACCTCGTCCAGTCTCAGCACACTCATGTGTTCTTCTCCTTGAGTACGGCCTCGCAGTGGTCCAGCCAGCGCTGTTCCGCCTCGGCCTGAAAGATCAATGAATCGAGGACGAGCCGCTGCGCGAGCCCATCCGTGTTCGCCCGTTTCGCCTTGGTCAGCTCCAGCAGCGCGCGCATGGTGGCGGTGCGCTGGGCCAGGATCACCGCTGACACGTCGACGTCCCCGGCGGCGACGGCCATGGCGAGCTTGATGACCAGTTCGTCCCGAGGCCGGTCGGTCTGGTCGACGGGGGTGCTGAACCATCGCTCCAGTTCGGCCCGACCGGCCTCGGTGACCGTGTAGACGGCCCTCCCCTGTTCGTCGGCCCCTCCGGGCTCGACGAGGCCGTCACGTTCCATCCGGGCGAGCGTCGTGTAGACCTGGCCGATGTTGAGCGGCCAGGTCGCCCCCGTAGACGCCTCGAACTCCACCCGGAGCTGGTAGCCGTAACGCGGCCCCCTGCTCAGTAACGCGAGCAGTCCGTGTCTGATCGACATGGATACTGAGTATGCATACTGAGTATGCTCAACGCAACTGATTCGCATATTCTGGACAGGGAACGCCGTTCAGGCCGATACTCAGGGCATGAGCTCGACGCATCCACCGTTCCGCGCGTCCGACGGGGAACGCGATCGCGCGATCGACGAGCTCCGCGACCGCGCCGTCGAAGGGCGGATCTCCCACGACACCTTCGTCGGCCGGGTGGATCAGGCCCTGCGGGCGCGCAACCGCCACGAGCTCGACGAGCTGGTCGCCGATCTGCCCCGCCGCCGGACGTTCCGCCAGCGGGTGACCGACGCGGTGTCGAACGTCTCCGACTTCACCACCCGCCTCCAGGCGGCCTGGCGCCGGCCGCGCCTGCCCAGGCTGGCCCTGCCCGACGACCACCGCGTGCGCTATGTGGTCGGTCGCGGGTCGGCCTGCGACCTGGTGCTGTCCGACCTGACGGTCTCGCGGGTGCACGCCGAGCTGCGGCGCGAGGACGACGGCGGATGGATGCTGGTCGACCTGGGTTCGCTCAACGGCACGCGGCTGAACGGCTGGCGACTGGTCGGACCCGCCAAGATCAAGTCGGGCGACGAGGTCTCGTTCGGCGACTGCGGCTTCATGGTGAACGCCGGCCAGCTCTCCTAGGCGCTTTCCTGGGTACGGGCCCGCCGTACGACTGACCCCAAAGATACGGATATTTGCGGATTACAGGCTGCGTGCGCTGCCGCATGATCCCAGGCGAGACCCCCAGTCCTCATTGGAGACCCCATGCGGCGCACCTCAGCATCCCTCGTCGCGGGCGCGCTCGTCGCGGCCCTCGCGTGGGCGTCCAGCCCCTCCTCCCCCGCCGTCGCGCTCGACCCCTCGGCGGGCGTCGCGGACCTGAACCAGGACATCAATCAGATTCTCGCCGACTCGCGGCTCACGGTCGGGCGGGCCGGCGTGGTCGTCAAGAGCGTGGCCAACGGCGACGAGCTGTACGCCACGGACGCCGGCAAGCTGATGATCCCGGCCTCCAACACCAAGCTGTTCACCTCCGCCGCCGCCGTCGATACGCTCGGCCTGGACTACCGCTTCCCCACGACCGTGCTGAGCGGCGGGCGCAAGATCGGCTCCGTGCTGACCGGCGACCTGGTCCTGCGCGGCACCGGCGACCCGACGATGCTGGCCGAGGACTACGACGCGCTGGCCGCCAAGGTCGCCGCCTCGGGCGTCAAGCTGGTCGCGGGCAAGCTGGTCGCCGACGACACGTGGTTCGACTCCGTACGGCTCGGCAACGACTGGACCTGGGACGACGAGACGGCCTACTACGCGGCGCAGATCTCCGCGCTGACCGCCTCCCCGGACCGGGACTACGACGCCGGTTCGGTGATCGTCTCCGTGGCGGCCGCCGGCAACGAGGTCAAGGTGTCGACGACGCCCGAGACCGACTACCTGAAGATCGTCAACAAGGCCACCGTGGGCACCACGACCGACGTGCTCATCGAGCGGCAGCACTCCACGAACACCGTGGTCATCACCGGCACCGTGGCCGACCCGTACCAGGAGTGGGTGGCCGTGGACGACCCCACCCGCTATGTGGCCTCGCTGTTCCGCAAGTCCCTGGCCAAGCACGGCGTCCGCGTGGCGGGTCCGACCGTCACCGGCGCGGCCCCGTCCGGCGCGACCACGCTGGCCGAGCACCAGTCGATGCCGCTGAGCGAGCTGCTGGTGCCCTTCCTCAAGCTCAGCAACAACATCCACGCCGAGATCCTGACCAAGGCGATGGGCCGCAAGGTCTCCGGCCAGGGCACCTGGGCGGCCGGGCTCAAGGTGAGCACCGACTTCGCCAAGGCCAACGGCGTGCAGGTGCTCAACATGCGGGACGGCTCTGGTCTCTCGCGCCGTGACGGCTTCGCGCCGGGCTCGATCGTCCAGCTGCTGAGCGCCGTACGCGCCAAGCTGTGGTTCAAGACCTGGTACGACGCGCTGCCCATCGCGGGCAACGCCGACCGGTTCACCGGCGGCACGCTGCGCAGCCGGATGCGCAACACCGCCGCCGCCAACAACGTGCACGCCAAGACCGGGTCGCTGACCGGCGTCACGTCGCTGTCGGGCTATGTGAACAGCGCGGAGGGCGAGCCGCTGGTGTTCTCCATCATGCTCAACCAGTTCCTGTCGGGCTCGCCGAAGGACATCGAGGACAAGATCGCCATCCGGCTCGCCCAGTTCTCGCGGACCGCGCCGGTGAACACCGTGTCGCAGCTCCGCGCGCCGGATGAGAGCGCGACCACCGACCTCGAGTGCTCCTGGCTCAAGCCCGCCGCGTGCTGACGCCTTCCGCTATGGCTGGAAGCTGACGCCTCCCGTCCTGCCCCGGCTCCCACCCATCCGCGCTCGACTTCCACCCCTGGCCGTGCGGCTTTTCGCCGCACGGCCCTATTTTTTTCGCACTAGACGCGCAGGTGGCTGTGACTGAGCGCTTCAGTTGGCGGGAATCGCCCTCTGAAACGCTCAGTCATCACAGCCGGTCGTGACGAGACGCCATCAGTTGGCTTCCAGCACGAAGAACAGGAAGCTCAGGAATCTCGTCCGGGTGGGCTCGATCTCGCGTAGCTCCTCGGGGAACAGTTCGCGGGCTTCCGGCACAAACGGCGGTTCGCTGATGACGCTGATGCGAAAGCCGGCCGCGGTGAAGGCTTCGGTCATCTCGTGCAGCGGGTCCCAGAAGCTCATCTGGGCGCTCTGCCCACCCATGGTCCATTCTTCGATCCGGTTACGGGTTCCGAAATAGCCGGGCTTTTCCCCGGCCATGGCGCTCATGAGGGTGAACACGAAAGGATGGTCGACCGAGACGAGAAGTCTGCCACCAAGCTTTAGCACGCGTCGCACCTCGGCCAGTGTCGGTCCCCAGTCTTCCAGATAGTGCAGCACCAGGGACGCAATGACATCGTCAAACGCGTCGTCGGGGAAGGGCAGTGGGCTGGCCAGATCGATCACCCGCAGATCCGCGTCGGTGCCCAGCCGCCGTCGGGCCTGCTCGGGCGGACGAGCAGGTAGGTGCCAAGCGTGGCGGACAGCAGCAGCCAGATGCTCAAGGTGGCGTTCGCCAGCAGGACCAGCGCCCACAACAGGGTGACCTGGACGAAGCAGCTGCGCATGCGCTCATGCGCCATGACGGCCCGGGGCAGCCGGACGTATTCGCCGACCAGTTTGCCGACCAGCGGGCGGCGCAGCCATACCGAGGCAAGGAACATCACGCTGAAGCAGATGGTGCCCAGCTCGGGTTGCAGGAAGTAGACGATGGCGCTGCCGCTCCAGGCCGCCAGCGAGACGCGGGCGGTGATCGTGACGGTGGCCAGGATCATGCTCGGGGAAAGGGGGCGGCCGCGCAGCCGCCGCCAGGCCAGGCTGCCGTAGGCCCAGGCGAGCACTGCGGCCAGTGCGCTGTTCAGGCCGAAGGCAGCCAGCGCGGTGTAGAACAGCGCGAGCGGGATGATGACCGCCTCTAGCAGGCGCGGTATGGCCTGTCTGGCCAGTGATTTCAGGCTGGGAAGGGCCACCGGCATCGCTCCCGGCCCCAGCTGGGCGGGACCGGCCACGGGCGGGGGCGAGCTGGTGCCGGTGCCGGCCTGGATGGTGGCCACGACGTCCCCCATAGACCCGAAGAGGCCTTGGCCGGGGTGTGCTGCGAGCAGCCGGGCGCCCAAGCATCCATCGCGGCTCACCGCCTCAGGCCGGCAGCCGGACACCTCTCAGTCAACGTCCGTCGCCGCCGTGCGGATACGGGTGAAGTCAGAAAGGCTCATCGTCGCCGCCGATCGCCAACACCCGCCCGGCGGCGCTTACGGGGATTGAGCGCCGGTCAGCGCGAGGGCGGCGCGGGCCATTGATGCCAGCCGCTTGACGGCCGTTCTCCCGTTCGGGCTGGCCTGCCCGTAGGCCACCTGGGCCAGTCGCCACAACGCCAGCCCGGCGAAACCGATGGCGACCAGCCATAAGGCGATGAATCCACCGGGGTAGGCGACGACGCGTGCATCGCTCCTGAGGCGTCGGCCGCCTCACCGCCGGCGCCCACGCCGATCTATTACCGCCAGCACGCCGATCAGCAGGTAGTTGACGCCGCATGCCGCGAACCCCGCCCGGGCCGGCCACTCCAGCCAGCGGCTTGTGGCCGCCTGGCGGCCCGCGGACTTGACGCCGCTCTTCACCGTCATCGCAGCCCTCCAGATGCAGCCAGCTGTTCGGCCAGTCGCTCGGTCAGTCGATCAGTTCCGTGCGTAGCCGGCCCAGGACGTTGCGCAGGATGCGGGAGACGTGCATCTGGGAGAGTCCGATCTCGGCGGCGATCTCGGCTTGGGTGTGGTTACCGTAGAAGCGCAGCAGCAGGATGTGCTTGTCACGCGTGGGCAGGGCGTCGATGAGTGGCTTGACGGACTGCATGCCGATGAGGGTGTCCAGTGCTTCGTCGGCGCAGGGCAGGACGTCGGCCAGGCTGGCGCGGTGGCCGCCGCCACGGCCGTCGTGGTTGTCGAAGGAGGCATCCAGCGACAGGGCGCTGTAGGCGGCCGAGGCGTCCATCGTCAGCAGGACGTCCTCCTGCGACAGGCCCATGTCGGCCGCCAGTTCGGCGATGGTCGGCGAGCGGCCCAGGGCCTGGCTGAGGTCGGCGGACAGCCGGTTCAGCTTCGAGCGGCGTTCCTGGTGGACGCGGGGAACCCGGATGGCCCACGCGCGGTCCCGGAAATGGCGTTTGACCTCGCCCGCCATGGTGACGGTCGCGTACCGGCGAAAGTCGTGGCCGAGGCCGGCGTCGAATCCGTTGATGGCCTTGATCATGCCGACGTAGGCGGCCTGCAGGAGGTCTTCCATGGGCTCGCCCCGGTTGCGGTAGCGGCGCGCGAGGGACTTGGCCATCCAGGCGTGCGTCTCCACCAGCCGCTCGCGCAGCCGGACCTTATGCGCTTCCGAGATCTGCGGCCGGACCATTTCGACCAGGAGCTCTTCGGCGGTCATCTGCTCCAGAGGAATGTCCAGGACGGCCATCTATTCCTTCCTTTGCTTCCAGTGCCGTGCCGGCG
The DNA here is from genome assembly GCF_020215705.1 of Nonomuraea aurantiaca. Lineage (GTDB taxonomy): Bacteria > Actinomycetota > Actinomycetes > Streptosporangiales > Streptosporangiaceae > Nonomuraea > Nonomuraea aurantiaca. The sequence continues at coordinate 199,947 of NZ_JAIWNB010000006.1, forward strand.
GCCGGCCGGTGGCCAAGGGCGCCAAGCCGGCGGACGTGCAGGACCGCCGGCCTCAGCGTTCCCCCGCCGGCATGGGAGGGGATTACCGGGTAGCTGGCTCTTCGGCGAATGGCAGCAGGCGGTGCATGACGTCGCGGTAGGAGCGCAAGGCCATCCTCAGCTGCTCGGTGTCGCTGTGGGCGGTGTTCTTCCAGAGGTACTGCAGCTCGCTGATGCGGCTTTCCAGCGCCTGGCAGAGCGAGGCCGCCACCTCGTCCAGCAGTGAGTCGGCGCGTTGCACCGCTTCTCGGGGGTCGTCGACGAAGGACGCCTGAAGGTCGTGCCACCGGGCGCGGACGTCGACCGGGTCGCTGCCGAGCAGAGACACCGCCGGTGTCGGCGACTCGGTTGCGGGTGGTAGCTGGACTGACTGGTCGAAGACGAGCTGGTCAGACGGGGTCGCCGGCTGGGCGTCGTTGTCGTGCGTATCGACGGGTCCGGGCCGGGGTGACGGCGCCTCGGCGAATTCGTCGAGGCGCTCATCAAGGCGTTCGTGGTCGTTACGGAGGTCCATGTCGGGTCACCTTTGCTGGGAGTCGTCGGTGAGTGCTGGTTCCTTGTCGCGGACTGGGGCCTGTTGAGGGTGGTGGTCGTCGCCGTCGTCGAGGAGTTCCTCGAACAGGACGCGGTAGTGCACCATGGCCTGCCGAAGGTCCTCGGCGCAGGCCTCGTCCGGGACGGCGCGTCTGCTGATCTCGTGGGCTTGGCGGTAGTGGTGCAGGGTACGGCCGTGCACCACCGACAGGTCCACCAGCTGCTGCTCGAAGTCTTCGGTGGGATATCCGCGCTCGGCCATGACGGCCGATACCAGCTCGTCGGCCTCGGTGACAGCGGGACCCGGCGCGTCGACGAACCGCTCCTGGAGCTTGGCCCACTGCTGGGCGTAGGCCTGCCGAGAGGCGGGCGTGAGCGGCGTGATGTCCAGGGTGGCGAAGCGTTTCTCCCGGGCGCGCAGCTCCTGCTCGGCCTCGCCGCGGCTGTCTTGTTCGTTGAGGGTGTGTTCGCATTCGGGGCCGAAGCGCCGGCGAAGGCCTTGCCGGCGCTGGCGCAGCAAGACGTAGCCGACGGCCAGCGCCAGGACCACCGCCACGGCGACGGCCAGCCAAATCATCGTGGACATGTCTGCCTCCTGCAGATGCCGATGTCTTCGCGCACGCCCTGCAAGGAGGGGCCGAAGACAGCGGGTTGACAAAGGTTGACGGCCTTCAGCGGCACGCCGATATATCGGTGTGCCGACTGATCCTGACTGTCAATCGGGGCTGTGGCGGCGGTACGGCCGTTGACGCGGTCGTCGATGACGTCCTGGCGGCTGCGAACCGTCGACTGGCTCCAGCGTGACCTGGTGCGCAGCAGCAGAGGCAGCAGTAACCCGACGCCGCCGCCGAGCATCAGGACGACACCGACAATGCGCAGGTCGACGCCGCCCACCGAACCGTCCGCCAGGGCGAAGGTGAGGATGGCGCCGAAGACGATGACCGCGATGGCTCCGGCGACGGGCATCACCCATCACCCCCGCCGCGGCAGGAACGTGAGCTGGGCGGGATCATCGGCGGCCGGCCCAGCGGCCGGTTCGGCGACCAGTGCGGCGGCCGGTGATCAGGTTGTAGGCGAGCAGCAGGACTGCCGCGCCGACGATGGCGCAGATCCAGGTGGACAGGTTGAAGAAGCCCTGGATGCCGGCGACGTGGAACACCTGGGTGGCCACGAAGCCGCCCAGCAGCGCCCCGGCGATGCCGAGCATGAGAGTGATGATCAAACCTTGCTGGTCTTTGCCGGGGACCAGCATTCTGGCCACCAGCCCGGCGACCAGTCCGAGGATGATCCAAGCGATGATGCCCATGGCCGAACTCCCTTTGGCGGTGCATCGATGTCTGCGCGGGATCGGTCTTCCGGACCGGTCGAAGCAGGGGATCGGCCGCTGCATGAGTGCCGGCGCCGACGGTCGAACTCGTTCGCCTTGAGCCAACACCCACGCGTGCCGTACGGGAACAGGCGATCCGGGAAGGGCCCATCTCCAGAACCGATCACCCCGGCTTCGAGGGGCGTACAGCGTTCAGTGTCGGTGCGTCAGACAGGCTCGTCGCTGTGGCTGGCGGCTGTCGGGGCGTCTTCGCTGGGTGCTGGTTCGGTGGGCGGGGCGGCGGGTTCCAGCCAGCCGCGCCGTTGGGCGAGGTGTCGGGCGCTGTTGAGGACGGTGGCGATGCGGGGCGAGGGGTTGGCGTCGTGCCATAGCAGTGACCAGGGGTAGTGCGTGGTGGGTTCGGTCAGGGGCCGCCAGGTGGTGCCGGGCCGGTTGGAGGTGCGGAAGGAGGAGGGGATGCAGTGTACGCAGCGGTGCTGCAGGACGAGGTCGGCGGCGGCGCGGGTGCTCTCGACGGTTCCCTCGTAGACGGTGGGCGCGAACCCGGCCGAGCGGCACAGCGCGATGACGAACTGGTTGAGCTCCGGGGTCTGGGATTCCTCGCCGAGCAGCAGGACTTCGTCGGCAAGGGCGGCGACGGGGACGCCGTCCATGTCGGCGAAGCGGTGGTCGTCGGGCACCAGGACGCCGAGCGGATCGAGCCTGATCAGCTTGGACGTCACCTCGGCCGGGGTCTGGGAGGCGTGTCCGATGGCGATGTCCAGGCGGCCGTCGGCCAGTTGCCGGTACTGCTCGGGGGTGCCCGCTTCGACCTGGTGGATGGTGAGGTCGGGATGGTTGCGCTGGAGTTCGCGCAGGATCTGCGGCATGGTGTCGTAGCCGGCGTCGATGATGCCGACGCGCAGCGTGGGCGCTGAGGCGACGGCGTTGCGTGCGGCCTGCCCGGCCCGGCCCACGTGGTCGAGGATCTGGCGCGCCTCGATGAGGAAAGCGGCGCCCGCCGGGGTCAGAGCGACGTGGTGGGTGCTGCGATCCAGTAGCCGCACTCCCAGCTCGCGCTCCAGCCGCTGCACCTGCTGGCTCAGCGCGGACTGCACGATGTGCTCCCGGGCCGCCGCCCGGCCGAAATGCAGCTCCTCGGCCAGCGTCACGAAATAACGCAACTGGCGCAGTTCCATGCCCACCACCCCTTCCCGACCGGGCGGCGCCGATATGGATCGTCTTCCTGCACTGTAGACCCTCGCGAGCTTCGACAGCCCTGGCGCTACTTGCTGGGCTGGGGAGTCTGGCAGGCGATCTTCGGGTTCATACCAAGATAGTTGAGCGGCCCTGCCAGGATCGTCACCGCGATGGTGGCCACCTGATTGCAGTTCTCCACCGGTCCTGTGTAGTAGCTGCGCTGGCCTGCGGCGACGGCGCCGGCGATCAGCCACAGGATCAGCACTGCTGATGCGATGCGCATCGGTCCTACCTCCATCTTTGTTCTTGCGCGGGGGTGGCGGAGACGATGGAGTTGTCGGGCGGAGTCATCGGGCGGAGTCATTGTGGAATTCGTCGGCGGTCCGGGTGGGATCCTGGCTCGGGACCTGGACCCGCCGTCTGCGGCACGTTCGGGAAGCTGTCGTGGGCGGCTTGGGCGATGATTTTGACCCCGATGAAGGCCGGAATGAGCGCCAGCCCGTGGGAGAGGTAGACCAGCCGGTCGAGCAGGCCGCCGAGCAGGAAGTACAGTTGGCGCAGCCCTATCAGGGCGAAGGCGTTGGCGGTGAACACCAGGTAGGGCTCCTGGGTCAGGCCGAAGATGGCCGGAATGGAGTCCAGGGCGAACATCACATCGCACAGCGCAATGGCCACGATGACCATCGCCATCGGGGTGAGCAGCCGGCGCCCCGCCACCCGGATCGTCCATGCGCCGCCGTGGTAGTCGGGGTGGTGGGCAGAAGCCGCGCGGCCAGGCGCAGGACCGGATTTCGGGCGATGTCGGGCTGAACGCCACGATGGCGGATGAGCTGCACCGCAGTGAAGATCAGGAAAGCGCGAACACGTAGAAGGTGGCGGAGAAGCGGTCGATGGCAGCGGCTCCGGCCAGGATGAACAACCCGCGCAAGACGAGCGCGGCGGCGATGCCGATGAGCAGCACCCGGGCCTGCTGTGCGGCCGGCACGGCGAAGGCCGCCATGACGACCCCGAAGACGAACAGGTTGTCGACTGACAGGCTGTATTCGGTGAGGTAGCCGGCGAAGAACTACACCGCCGTATCCACACCGGCGACCAGTCCCAGTCCGATGCCGAAGGCGATGGCCAGGGTGAGAGAGACGCTCACCCATACGCCGGCCTGCAAGGGGCTAGGGCGACGGCCGCGCCCGGCCACCAGGTCGACGACGATCACCACAGCTGCCGCCGCACCGGTGAGCAGCCATCCCAACGGTGACACCGCAAGAGACATCGGTCAGTCTCCGGCCGGGGCGCGGGCCTGCTGGGGGTGGTCGGCTCGGCGGCGCTGGATGCGCTCGTAGTCGGGCCAGTGCACGTCGCTCGCCCAGCCCAGCCGCTCGAACAGCCGGATCAGCCCGGTGGACGGGTCGAGCTGGCCGCGTTTCAGGCCGTGACGGGCGCAGTTGGGCTGGCTGTGGTGGCCGTTGTGCCAGCTTTCGCCGAAGGACAGCAGGGCCAACGGCCACAGGTTGGTGGAGCGGTCGTGGCGGCGGGTCTTGAAGGGCCTGCTGCCGATCATGTGGCACAGGGAGTTGACGCTCCAGGTGACGTGCTGGAGCAGCGCGACGCGGATCAACCCGGCCCACAGGAATGCGGTCAGGGCGCCGTACAGGGTGCCGGTGATCGCCCAGCCGGCCAGGAACGGCAACGCCAGCGACAGCGCGCACAGCGCGGGGAAAGCGCGGGCCACCCGGACCATGGCCGGGTCGGCCAGCAGGTCCGGGGCGTAGCGTTCGGCCGGGGTCTGGTCGTCGGCGAACAGCCAGCCCAGGTGTGCGTGGGCAAGCCCCCGAAGCTGCCCGCGCAGGCCGGTGCCGTACCGGTAAGGAGAGTGCGGATCGCCCGGCCGGTCGGTGAAGGCGTGATGGCGGCGATGGACGGCGACCCAGTCGATGACGTTGCCCTGAAAACCCAGCGACCCGGCGATGGCCAGCGCCACGCGTAACCATGGCCGCGCGGCGAAGGAGCCATGGGTGAGCAGCCGGTGGAACCCGACCGTCACCCCCAGCCCGGTCACCCCATACAAACCCGCCGCCAGCAGCAGATCGGTGAACGCGACTCCCTGCCCCCATGCCAGGACGATCGCGACGCCGAGCGCGAAGAACGGCAGGATCACGATCGCCGCCGTCAGCCCCATCTGGGCCTGGCCGACCGGAGGGTGCTCCTCCGCCCCGGGAAATGGGGATGCGCCGTCATAGTCCAGCCGATCTTTCACCGGCCGTTCGAAAATGGTCATGATGTCGCTTCTGTCCCATCTATACGGTTCGCCGGTGCACGTAGCACCAGCGCCAGGTCGAGCCCGGGTCCAGGGCGGCGACCACCGGGTGGTCGGTTTCCTGGTAGTGGGCCTTGGCGTGGCCTCCGCGCGCATCGTCGCTGCAGGCCACCCACCCGCAGGTCAGGCACACCAGCAACCGCGTCCAGGTCCGGCCCGCGGCCAGACATTCCTTGCATTCGGGCAGCCCGGGCTCCGCGGCCGGGAGCAGATCGATGTGATCGCAACGCGGCGCCTGACCGTTCAGACCGGCGCGCGCGGTCGCGTTCGTTCCTTCTGCGTCCAGGGTCATCACGACCCCCTCACGGTGACAGCGACGCAAGCTGCGCCGGCTGATCAGTCCTCAGTCAAGGTGATCTGCGAGCCGGTGGAAACGTCCATTCCCAGCAAGTCTCATCACCTGCGGCGATAGCGAGCCTGTGGGCGCGTTGCCGACGCGCCGCATCTGACACGCATCCGGCTCGATCCCGCGTCTCGACGGACCGCCACAAAGCGATGGACCGGGATCCCGGCGCACTTCGCGGACTTCCTCGCTCTCGCGGTGAGTGAATGCTGATCAGCTGGTGACCCCTGCCGGGGCCGGGCGCGGAACGCGTGTGAGCTGTCCAGAACGTCATCAACTCAGCCGGCAACGAGCTCGTAGCCGTCTCCCTCCGGATACCGGCACAGTGACGGCGAGCACTCTCCACGCATCAGAAACGCTTTTGCCACCATATTGCCCCGGTAGTCCCAAAACAGCGCCGGCGGAGTGTGAGCACTGAAGGCGTGGGCAGTCGGATTGGTTCCAAAGCGTGAAAGGACGCTGCTGCACGTGTGACGGGGGGAGGCCGGCATGGTTTCGACGGGTGCAGACGTCGTCGATCGGGAGCGGATCGGCGCGGCGCCGATCATCGACGGGCGTAAACCGGTCGCGGCGGTGGTCGTGTTGTGGGTGTTCGTGCTGGTGCCGTTCGCGGCGCTGGCCGCCGCCGTGCCAGTGGCCTGGGGGTGGGGGCTGAGCTGGGCCGACGTGGCGATCGCCGCCACGGCTTACGTCCTGACCGGGCTCGGCGTCACGGTGGGTTTCCACCGCTATCTGACCCACGGCGCGTTCAAGGCGGGCCGGTGGCTGCGGATCGGCCTGGCCGTGGCCGGGTCCCTGGCCGTGCAGGGCTCGGTCATCCAGTGGGTGGCCGACCACCGGCGCCATCATGCCTTCGCCGACCGCGACGGCGATCCGCACTCGCCCTGGCGTTACGGGCACAGCGTGCGCGGCCTGGCCAAGGGGCTGCTGTTCGCGCATGTCGGCTGGATGTTCGGGCGTGACCTCACCAACCGGGAGCGCTTCGCCAAGGACCTGCTCGCCGACGCCGACATCGGCCGGGTGGACCGGCTGTTCGGGCCGCTGGTCGCGGCCTCGCTGCTGCTGCCACCCGCCATCGGCCTGCTGGCGACCGGCACCTGGCGCGGCGCGCTGACCGCGTTCTTCTGGGGCTCGCTGGTGCGCATGGCGATGCTGCACCACGTCACCTGGTCGATCAACTCCGTCTGCCACGTCTTCGGTGAGCGGCCGCTGAAAACTCGCGCCGGGGACCGGGCCGCGAACTTCTGGCCGCTGGCGATCCTGTCGTTCGGAGAGAGCTGGCACAACGGCCACCATGCCGACCCCACCTGCGCCCGCCACGGCGTGCTGCCCGGCCAGATCGACATCTCCGCCCGGCTGATCCGGCTGCTGGAAAAGCTCGGCTGGGCCCGCGACGTACGCTGGCCGACCCCGGCACGCCTGGCCGCACGACGCCGCGAGCCTTCCCCATGACCGGCCCCGGCCACGAGCGGCTCAGCTTGGATCCCGACCTCACACGCCAGGGCGCGGTGGACGGGGCGTGGTGGCCCGCCACCTACGACGCCGGCGCGGAACTGCCCGCCCTGATCGCCGCCATCGACCAGCGGCTGAACCGACGGGTCCTGCGCGTGGGCCTGCACGTGGACACCTGGGACAACATCCCGCACCGCATCGCCGCCCCCGGGCGTCAGGTCAAAGTGGGCTGGTTCCGCACCATCGACCCCCACGTGGTCAACCTGATCATCCCGGGGATCGAGCACCTCAACCTGCTCGTCATCCCACCCGACACCACACCCGCCGCCGCTCACAAAGCGCTCGCCATGGCCACCCGGTGCCGGGCAGATTCCAGGGGCCGTACCCGTCCTGGCGACATCCTCGCCGCCGCAGGCCAGAAGGGCCCCGCCGACGCCACCGCCGAGCAGGAGCTGAGCCTGGCCGGCTGGGACAACGAAGGCGGGCAGACCCGAACGGGCAATCGCAGCAAGCCCCATCACCAGCCACGATCGCCACGTTGACCAGGCCCCGATAGCCCCGATGGCCCCGATGGGCGGGAGGGCGGGGATGGACTTGCAAGAGGGCTCGCCCCCGACTCGCCCTGGATCTGATGTTTGGCTGGTCAATGCGATCACCAACATGGCAGCGCAAGGACTGGGCAAGAGGTGGGCGGACCGGTCACCCCCGGCGAGAGGCAGCGATGCATCATGATCTCCGAGTTCCGGTTACAGTGGCCGATCACCCGCGACCTGGCGACGCTGCGCGAGTGTGTGCACGCCTTCGGTTTCGGAGCCGGCCTGACCGGACAGCGCTTGCAGGATCTGGTGTTCGTCGCTAACGAGGCTGCCACCAACGTGCTGCAGCACGGCGGCGCGGGCGGCGCCCTGATCGCGTGGAGCGACGACGTTGGGGTGAGCCTGGAGGTGGTCGACGCCGTCGGTGCCCTGAGCGAAGCCGATCTGAGCCTCGAACCTGACCTCGCCGCCGGCCACGGTGTGGGCCTGTGGCTGATCCGGCGCCTGTGTGACGAGGTTAGCATTGAAGGGGTCGCGGGGAGCGCTCGGCTACGTCTGCGCCTGCGTCGCCAGGCACCGGCCACGGCGTGACTTTCTGGGGCGAGGAATCGTCCATCGGAGCGTGACGAAGGGCATCCTATTTCTGAACCTGATTGGCCCCTTTTCGCGTGTTGTACGTGGAGAGGGCGCCTGGCGGGATTCGGTCGCCCACGAGATTCTGTCCGGTCTGCATTCCGCGGTTCTGAGGCGTGGCGATGGGGGCCGGCGAGGACGGCATTCCTCAGAGCGAGGTTCCCCGCCCTCAGCCCTGCCGGCACCTAGCCGGTGATCGGCGGTGGTGATAAGCCTGGCTGGCATCGGTGGTTTCCGCTCCGGCGAGCCTGCTAGATGATCAGAGCACTGCACGCACGACACCGCTCACGCTGACACCCTCGCCACGTGTTCATTCCGCCTCAAGCCCGCGGCCCTGTTGTCTCCCGTACTCCACCGTAGGAGCCCGGCATGAACACCACGCACGCTGCCAGCGCCTCCGCGCTCGTGATCGCCGCCCTGATCGAACGACTCGTGATCGCGCTCACCCCGATCACCGCCGCCGCCCGGCTCCTGCGCATCACCCCGCTCGCCGACTGCGCGGGCCTGCGGATCGAGGGCGAGCTCGACCGCTCCACCCTGCCCGCCCTGAGGCGGGCGCTGGCCTCGATGGCGAGCGACGGGTTCTGCGTCGATCTGAGCGGCCTGACATTCATCGACACCGCCTGCCTGCGCGCCCTGGTCAGCGCCGCCACCGCTCTGCACGACGGCGGCGGCGACCGTGTTCTGACCCTGCGGTCGGTGCCTCCACAGGTGCGACGCCTGCTCGAGCTCACCGGCTGGCACCAGACGCCAGGTCTCCGCCTGCAGGCGCCGGCGCGCCCCGGCCGACCCACGCCTGGCCGACCTCACTCATGAGTCCACCGGCCCCCGAGGGATGCCCCGGTGTGGTGCCGCCGGCCACGTGCGCAGCCCGTGACAGCAGCCCAGTCACCGACCACATTCGATTTCATTCGACCTCATCGCGAAGCCCTATCCCTGCGGTGCCAGCATCCCGTGATGCCCTCGATCGGAGCACCTCATGACCACCCTCCACCCCCGCCTCGGGGCAGGTCCGTGGCCCATCCCTGCCAGCGCCACCATCGTGCACCTGCGCGGCGAGCTCGACCTCGGCACCCGCGAGGCGGTACGCGAACGCCTCCTGCGGGCCTTGCAACACAGCACCAGCCTGCTCATCCTCGAGCTGTCCGGAGTATCGTTCTGCGACGCCGCCGGACTGGGCGTCCTGATCGGCGTCCAACACCAGGCCAGAACCCTGAACATCGCCCTCTGCCTGGCCGCCCCCCGCCCGCACCTGGCCAAGGTGCTGCGCCTCACCGGCCTGGACCACAGCTTCCCGATGTACGGCACCACCCCCGCCACGAGTACGGGCAGCGTCGGGGGCAGGGCCGGATCCGGCCCTGCGGCAGCGCGCTGAGACCTCGTGCCCCCCATGTCTGTTCTCCCCCCCGGCAGCGGAACGACCACTCGGCCTCGCCCCTATCCTCCCGTCGTGGCAACAGCCGAGCTGGACCGGCCGCGCCATCAGGTGCTCCAAGACGCCCAGGTCGAGGCTGCCGCGATCCTCGCCCAGGCCCGCTCCGACGCCGAGCAGATCATCACCTCAGCGCAGATCATCGCCTCGGCCACGCTGCAGCGTGCGCGGAGTCGGCACCTGCCGCGGCGGCAGGCCATGGCGGGCCAGGCGGGTCAGAGCACGCAGCAGCGCCCGCACCCGCCCACAGCGACGGCGACGGCGACGGCCCTGCGCCGATCATGGTGCTCAACGACCGCTGGCGCGTCTACGCCCCCTTGAACGCCGACGCCAGCGCCATGGCCGCCCTGTACAAGGCCTACGAACTCGCCGACTCCGCCACCGTCGTCGCCAAGGTGTTCCACCAAGCCAACAACGACCCCCAACGATTCCGCACCTTCCTGCGGGAAGTACGGAGCATGCGCCTGCACCACCCGCACATCGGGCAGATCCTCGACTCCGGCCAGGACCGCAGATCCCAGGCGGTCTACCTCATCTCGCTCCTCTACCAGCCAGGCAGCCTCCACCTCCAGCAGCGGGCAGGCGCCGGCGTCTCGCTGAATTGGAGCCTGCAGGTCCTGGATCAGGTGCTGGCCGGGCTGCAGGCCGCCGCCGCGAGCGGCATCATCCACCTGGACATCAAGCCGCAGAACATCGTGCTGGACGGGCCCGCCAACATCAGGATCATCGACTGGGGCATGTCCCAGTTGCACCAGGCGGGCAAGAGCGTCTCCACGGTGTCCCCGGGCGGCACCAAGTGGTTCGCCAGCCCCGAGCAACTCGGCGTCACCGACGCCGCCCCCAGCACGCTGTCCGACCTGTACGGCGTCGGCGCCCTGGCCTACTGGCTGCTGACCGGCCTGGCACCGCTGCGACGCGAGCTCGAAACCGGCAGCGGCACTGTAGTTGTCGCGGGCCGTGCAGTCATGATCTTGTCTAGTTCGAGCGCGCGTCTGCGCTCGCCTCCAAGCCCGTCAGTCCTTCTGCTCGGGTTCCTTCCGAGGAGGAACGGCCTGCGCCGGTGGTTCTGGGGCCGGTCTCGCCGGGAGGGGGATCGGATCGTCCTTGAAGAGCTCGGGCACGGCCCGGTAGAGGACGGCGGTGATCGGCACAGCCACGACCGCGCCCGCGATCCCGGCCAGGATGCCGCCGACGGCCAGCACGAGGATGATCGCCAGCGGGTGGAAGTGCAGTATCCGGCCGACGATCAGCGGCTGGAGCACGTGATTCTCCAGTTGCTGCTCGACGATCAGGATGCCGATGAAGATCAGCGCGTAGATCGGGCCCTTCGCGCCGAGCGTGACCAGCGTCGCGACCGCCCCGGCGAACAGGATGCCGACGATCGGGATGAAGCTGGCCAGGAAGATCAGTACGGCGAGTGCCGCCCAGAGGGGGACGCCCATGATGGCCAGCACCAGACCCATCAGCACGCCGTGCACTGCGGCCACGGCCACCGTGCCCTGCACGTAGTGGGACAGCGTGGCCCAGGCAGTCCGCCCGGCCCGATCGACCCGCGGCGCCCTCCGGCCGAACCCCTTGAGGAACCAGGACCAGATCCGGTCGCCATCCTTGAGCAGGAAGAACGTCACGAACAGCAGGAGGACGATCGAGGCCAGGACCTCAATCACCACCACGGTGCCCGCGAGAACCGTCGAGGTGATCTGCTGCTGCCGCTCGGTGACGAACTTGGCGATCTCGTCCACCCAGCGGCTGAGCTGGATCGGCTCCAGGTGCAAAGGGCCGGTGTAGAGCCAGCCCTCCACCGTCTTGGCCGTCTGCCTGACCTGTGTCACCAGGCCGGGGAACTCCTCGTTGGCCCGCACGCCGATGATCCAGCCCGTCCCGCTCAGCGCGGCGAGGGCGACGAGCATGGTGATCCAGGTGGCGTAGATTGCCCGCAGGCCAGAGGCGCGCAGGCGCCGGGTGAGCGGGAACAGCAGCGCGGTCAGCAGCAGGGCGACCGCCACTGGCAGGGCGAGGATGCGCATCGTCGCCACGAAGCCGAACACGTAGTTGGCCACGATGCCGATGACGATCAGACACGCGCACCACGCGGCCATCCTCGCCAAGGTCGCAGGCACTAACCGCAACAGGCGCTCCTGAGGTGGATCCATGCACAGAACCTTCCCCACCGGTCGGAGATAGGCACGCTTTCAGGATTCAAGCCAGGGAAATGTTGGAGAGATAAAAGGTGCGTCACGGGTAGGGGTCATTCCGCCCTACCAACTTTCTCACGACGACACGGTGAGCCATCTTCTGCGAAACGACCATGGCGCGCGCTCACGGCCGCATTCCGCCGACGTACCGGCCCCGGCCATGAGCGCCGCCCGGCGCTGGGCCGACCGGATGGCGACAGGCTGGAAGCGAGGGAAGAGCCGGCATGGCTGGTTGGATCACACGGTGCGTGCCCTGATCCGCTACGACAAGGCCGACGCCGCCCGACTAGCGGCCGCCCTCACCTACTACGCCTTCTTCGCCACCTTCGCCATGGCCCTGCTGGGGTTCGCAATCCTCAGCCGCCTCCTGGACTATCCGGCGGCGCTGGCCGAGGTGCAGCGCTACCTGAGCGACACCTTCCCACGCCTGGACGTCCAAGCGCTTCGCAATGCCGGGGGAACGGCCGCCTGGGCGTGGTGGCCGGGCTCGGGGTGCTGCCCTCCCTGTCGCTCACCGTCGCCTTCGCCGCCGAGTGGGTGCTGACCTGGCTTGCGGTGAACACCGTGGGTGTGGACGCCGCCCCCGCCCGGTGGGTGCTGTCGGTGGCGGCCTTCGTGCTGGGCATCGGCATCAACACCTTACTGGCCATGGCGCTGCTGACCGCGCCACCACGGCTGCGATTACCGCTACGCCGGGTGATCGCCCCGGCGCTCGTCATCACGATCGGCCTGGAGATCCTCAAGACCCTCGGCCAAGCCCTGCTCAACCTCACCGCCGCCAACCCCGCCTACCAGGTCGTCACCGGAGCGGTGGCGATGCTGCTCTTCCTCAAGGCGCTCAACCAGCTCATCCTGTTCGCCACCGCGCTGGCGGCCACCAGCGCCACCGGCGAGGTCACCGACCTGGCCACCTCGCGACAGTGACGATGACCCTCTACAACCAGGCTGCCATGACGGGGCAGGATGGTCGGGTGACCGATAAGCAGCAGGGTCGGCACAAGCGGGCGGACATTTCACCAAGGCCTACAAGGCGCGGATCCTCGCGGCCTTCGACGCCCTGCCGGAGGGCAGCCCCTGAGCGTGGCGCGCTGCTGGGGAGTGTCCGGAGATCGGAGGTCGCTCGGGGGCGGAGAGGGCGTTCCTCCAGGTAGTCGTATTGCCGCTATCGGCCGCCGACCGCACTCCCACCGTTCACCGGGCTCTGTCCCGTAATCGGTGGTGGCGCTGCGTGATCCCTGCCAGGGTTGGCCGTGCTGAAGATCGGCGATCTTACGAGTGTGGTGTTTGCGGGGCTGTCTTCCCTGGTCATCGAGGATGTAAGGGATGAGGACGACCTCATTCGGGTCATGGCCCGTACTCGCGACGAGCCGGTACCGTGCCCGGTGTGTGGGGCGCTGACTGGTCGGGTGCACGGCTACGGCAGCCGGACGGTCACGGATGTCCCGGTCGACGGGCGGCGGGTGGTGGTGTCGCTACAGGTACGGCGTCTGGTCTGCCCGGCATGGGGGTGCCCTCGGCAGACGTTCCGTGAGCAGGTTCCGGGGCTGCTCGAGCGGTACCAGCGTCGAACGAGCAGGCTCACCGGTCAACTGGGCGCAGTGGTCAAGGAACTGGCCGGCCGGGCTGGTGCTCGGCTTTCGGCGGTCTTGGCCGTCACGATCTCGAGGTCCACAGCGCTGCGACTGCTGGTGCGGCTACCACTGCCACGGCTGCGGATCCCGCGGGTGCTGGGTGTCGATGACTTCGCGCTCAAGCGCCGCTACCGTTATGCCACCATCCTGACCGACGCCGAGACTGGCGAGCGGATCGATGTCCTGCCCGGCCGCGGTGCCGATGTCCTGGAGACATGGCTGCGGTCCCACCCGGGGGTCGAGATTGTCTGCCGCGACGGGTCGGGCGCGTACGGTGAGGCGATTCGACGTGCCCTGCCGGAGGTGGTGCAGGTCGGGGACCGGTGGCACTTGTGGGCGAATTTCTGCGACAAGACCCTCGCTGAGGTTCGGTCGCACAGCGCCTGCTGGGCCACGATCAACCCGCCTCGGCCCGCCGGCGTCCACGAACAGACCACCCGCGAGCGTTGGCAGCAGATCCACGACCTGCTGGACAAGGGCGTCGGCCTCCTGGAATGCGCCCGCCGGCTGAACTTGTCCCTCAACACCGTCAAGCGCTACGCCCGCACCCACAAGCCCGAGGTTTTGCGCCGCGCTCCGCGCTACCGGCCCACTCTCGTCGATCCTTACCGCGATCACCTGCGTGAACGGCGCGCCACCGACCCAGCCGTTCCGGTCCAGCAGCTGTTCCGAGAGATCAAAGAGCTCGGCTACACCGGCAGCCTCAACCTGCTCTACCGCTACATCACCCAAGGTCGAGCCGAAGGGGAACGGCCCGTCATCACCCCGCGCCGCCTGGCACGCCTCCTGCTCACCCATCCCGACCGGCTACGCGATAGCGACACCCAACTGGTGCAGGAGCTCACAGCCGCCTGCTCCGAACTGACCGCACTCGCCCACCATGTCCGCAGCTTCGCCGAACTCCTCACCCCAGCCGCGGGCAACGACACCAAGCTCACCGCCTGGATCACCACCGTCCGCGCCGCTGACCTTCCCCACCTGCACGGCTTCGCCAACGGCCTCGAACTCGATCGCAACACCGTGAATGCTGCCCTCACCCTCCCGCACCACAACGGCCGAACAGAAGGCGTCAACACCCGCACGAAGAGGATCATGCGACAGATGCACGGCCGTGCCGGATTCGACCTTCTGCGCCACCGCATCCTGCTGCAATGAAGATCACCCAGCGCCACCACCGATTACGGGACAGAGCCGTTCACCGGACAGGCCCCCAACTGAAGCGCTAAGTCACAGTGGCACAGAAGGTTTACCGAGGTCGATGGGGCAATTGTTACGATTGGGACACCTGGTACTCCAGATATAGCAGCGTTTTTCGTGACATAGCCGTTGCGGGCGCACCAGAATGCGGGATCGACGCCGTATCTAGCAGGACCGGAGGGACAGGATGCGCAGGCAACTCCAGGCACTCGTTTGCCTCGGAAGTCTGGCGGCATTGAGCATCCCCACGCCCGCCGCCCAGGCGGGGACCACGAAGGCCCCGTGCCGGGTCGTGGCCGCCAAGCCGTCCCTGTCCAAGGGCATGATCGTCGGCTCGGCCGGCCGGATCGGCTGCGACGCCAAGGCCACGCTCAGGGTCCGGATCGTCCGGGACGTGGCCGGTCGCGACCGTACGGTGAAGAGCGGTGCCAAGCTCGTGCTGAACGGCCGGATCACCGTCCGCGCCGGCTGCGCGGCTCCGGGGCGCTACTACGTCGTGGCCATGGACTACCAGGGCAAGCCGAGCCGGTCACGGCCCGTGGCCCTGTCCTGCAAGGCGCGGACGCCGGCGAAGACCGGCACCGCCTCGGCCACCGAGGACCAGGTCGTCAGCCTCACCAACCAGGCGCGGGCCAAGAAGGGCTGCCGCCCGCTCACCCACGATCCCAAGCTCCACGCGGCGGCCGAGCGGCATTCCGCGGACATGGCCGCCCACGACTACTTCGACCACGACTCCGAGAACGGCCGGACCCCGGGTGACCGCATAGCGACGGCCGGCTTCGCGCCGGTCAGCACCTGGGGCGAGAACATCGCCATGGGCCAGCCGACGGGCGCCTCGGTCGTCCGAGCCTGGCTCGACAGCCCCGGTCACCGCGCCAACATCATGAACTGCTCCTTCACCCATATCGGCGTCGGCCAGTCCACGAAGGGCCCCTACTGGACCCAGGACTTCGCCGCCCACTAGACCGCAGAACCCCACCCAGCCAGGGAGCGTCGGGCCTCCACCAGGCGCGCCACCGCGCCGGTTCCCACCGCAACGCCACGGCGCTCCCATCCGGCGGGCCCGGTCGCGCCTCCCCCCGCACAGCGGACCGCGACCGGGCCCGCACCCTTTTACGGGGAATGACCCTCTGCGAGGCAACCGAGCTGTGGGGATCTCATGCACTGGCACGCGTACACGTGGGTGGGCAACGGCGAGGAGCGCGAACGGGAGGATGAGCGGCGTCCGGGCTCGCCCGAGTTCGCCGGTTCACTCCTTCCGCCGATGCGCACCGGCGACTGGCTGGCCAGACCGGCCTCCCGGATCCGCGCCAGCTTCGACGACCCAGGGCGGGCGGTGAAGTGGCTGGCCATGCAGTACGCACAGATCAGGGACGCGTTCCCGCGTCCGGACCGGATCGGGCTGACGGCCCGGCTCGACGGCGCGGCGGACGCGCTGCCCCGCGGGGTGGACGTCCAGTGGGGCGAGTGGCTGACCGGAGGCAGGTTCGCCACGATCAGCGTGATCTGCTGCCCGAACCGGCACACTACGCACCCCTGCCCCATCCGCCGCCCCTGACCTCGCGGGCGCGGGTCAGTCGCGGTTGTCCGAGAAGCGGGCCAGGACCAGGGACTCGACGACGCCCACGACCGCGTACGCCAGGATCGACACAGCGGTGACCACCACGATGTCCGCCCACACCTCGTCATACCGGAACCCGCCGATGGCCCGCAGGATCCCGGCGCCGATCCCCTGCCCGGTCGCCAGCCACTCGGCGATCAGCGCGCCGATGATCGAGGCGGGCACGGAGATCCGCGCGGAGGCGAACACCGAGGGCATCGCCGTCGGCACGGCCACCTTGCGCAGCACGGTCAGCCGCCCGCCCCCGTACGCCATGATCAGGTCGGTGGCCTGCGGCGAGGCGGAGCGCAGCCCGAAGGCGACGTTGACCAGGGCGGGGAAGAACACCACGATGCCGCCGATGACCGCGACGCCGACCAGCTCGCGGCCGAAGACGAGCGTGATCAGCGGCGTCATCACCACGAGCGGCACCGAGCGCAGCAACATCGCGACCGGCATGAACGTCTGCTCGACGGTCCTGAACAGCACGAACGCCATCGCCACGACCACCGCCGCGACCATCCCGCTGACGAAGCCGATGGCCGCGTCCCTGATCGTGATGCCCAGGGCGGCGAAGACCGCGTCGCGATGGGCCGGGGAGGAGCCGAACAGGTACTCCCAGACCTGCGGGGGACGCTTGCCCACCAGCGGGCTGATGCCGAACGCCTCCAGGGACAGCCACCAGATCGCCACCACGATGACCACGGAGGGCAGCAGCGGGCCGACGACGCGCAACACGATGCGGCCGATCATCAGGAGGACCTCGCTCTGCCGTACGACCAGGGTGTCACCACGCGGGCGACCAGCGCGACGATCGCGTAGCCGAGGCCCGCGACCAGGCCGGCCACGAGTGCCAGCCCCCACGTGCGAGGGACCTGGAACTGCTGCTGGGAGATCATCCGGGAGACGCCGAGGCCCTGGTCGTTGCTGCCGAGGTACTCGCCGATGATCGCGCCCAGCAGGGCGCCGGGGGCCGAGATCTTCAGCCCGGCGAACGTGCTCGGCAGCGCCGCGATGATCTGGACGTACCGCAGCTTGGCCAGGCGGCCGCCGCCGTACACCGCGATGAGGTCGAGGCTGGTCCGGTCGGCGGAGCGCAGCCCGAGCAGCGCGCCGATGAGCGTGGTGAAGAAGACGGAGACGGCCGCCAGGAACACCACGGCGGCCTCACCGCCGAAGACGACCAGGACGATCGGGCCGATGGCCAGCAGCGGGATGCAGTAGCTGATCACCGCGAGCTGGGTCGCCACCGCCTCCAGGCGCGGGACGAGCAGGACGAGCAGCGCCACCCCGATGGCCAGGCCGTTGCCCCAGAGGAAGCCCTGGAGCGCGGCGCTGACGGTGGCCGTCGTGTTGGGGCCGTAGAAGCCCCAGCCGTCGTGGCCCATCCCGGCCAGGACCGCCCACGGCGTCGGGACCGCGCCGCCGTCCGCGAAGACCGTCACGGCGAGCAGCCACCACAGGGCGATCAGCACGACGACGCCGAGCAGGCCGTGGATCCGCTTCATGAGCCGTGCCCGAAGAGCAGGTCGCTGAGGTGGTCGTGGATGGCGTGGAATTCCGGTGTACGCATCATCTCGGGCACCCGGGGACGCGGCAGGTCGATCTCCACCATCTCCACGATCCGGCCCGGGCGCGGGCTCATGACGGCCACCACGTCCGACAGGAAGATCGCCTCGCCGATGCCGTGGGTGACCATCAGCGTGGTGGCCGGCTTCTCGGTCCAGATGCGCAGGAGTTCCAGGTTGAGCCGCTGGCGGGTCATGTCGTCCAGGGCCCCGAACGGCTCGTCGAGCAGCAGCACGCTGGGCTTGACCACCAGCGCGCGGGCGATCGACACGCGCTGCCGCATGCCGCCCGACAGCTCGGCGGGCCGTGCCTTCTCGAAGCCCTGCAGGCCGACCAGCTTGATCAGGTCGTCGATCACGCCGGGCTCGGGCTTGATCCCCGCGACCTCCAGCGGCAGCCGGATGTTGGCCGCGACGCTGCGCCAGGCCAGCAGCGCCGAGTCCTGGAAGGCGATGCCGAGGTGGTGGCTCCTGCGGAGCTCCTCGGGGGCCTCGCCGTTCACCCGGATCTCGCCGGCGGTGGGCTTTTCGAGCCCGGCCAGGATGCGCAGCACGGTCGACTTGCCGCAGCCCGAGGGGCCGAGCAGGGACAGGAAGGAGCCTTTCGGCGTCTCCAGGTCGACCTTCTCGACCGCGGTCAGCCCGCTGCCGAACGTCTTGCTCAGCCCCGTGATGCCGATGCCGGTCATGAGCGGCTGGCGCAACTACACGCGCGACGAGATCAGGGCCGTCGTCGACGAGGCGCACGCGCTCGGCATGCTGGTGGCCTCCCACGCCCACTCCGAGGAGGGCATCCGCGTCGCCGTCGAGGAGCGCGTCGACTCGATCGAGCACGGCACGCTGCTGAGCGGGGATCTCGCCGAGGTACTCGCGGCGCGCCGCACGCCCGTCGCGCCGACGCTGCTGATCAACGAGGCCATCGCCGAAGGCCGGGTCCCGGTCACCGCGGAGTCGATGGCCAAGGCCGCCGAGCTCGTGGCCACGCGCAACGTGCTGCTCGCCGAGGCGGCGCGGCTGGGTGTCCGCTTCGTTCTGGGCACCGATGCCAACGGGCACCACGTCCAGTTCGGCGACCAGCTCGCCGAGGTGGTCCACATGACCGAGATCCTGGGCATGTCCGCTTCTGAGGCACTGCGCGCCGCGACCTCGGACGCCGCCGACTCGATCGGCGTGCCGGTGGGCCGGATCGAGCCCGGCCTCGGGGCCGACTTCATCGTGCTGCGCGGGCGCCCGTGGGAGCAGATCACGGACCTGGCCGTGGCGAACATCGTCGCCGTGGTCTCACGAGGACGTCTCGTCGCGGGCGAGCTACCCTGACCCGTCCGAAGGGGCCCCTTCAGGCAGGGTCCCCTTCGGACGGCTGAGCCGACCTGAGGGCCAGATAGAGGTCCGTACGGTCGCGCATCGACGACATCCGCCGCCCGGTCAGCTCCTCGATCCGCTGCATGCGGTAGCGCAGCGTGTTGACGTGCACGTACAGCTCGTCGGCCGTCCGCTGCCAAGAGCCGCACGTCTCCAGGAAGACGTCGAGCGTGCGCAGCAGCTCGGAGCCGTGCCGCGCGTCGTACTCGATGATCGGCCCGAGCAGGTGCTCCCTGAACGAGCGCCGCACGCTCACGGGCAGTTGGGCGAGCAGGAGTTCGTGGCTGTCCACGTCGGCGACCGACATGACCGACACCGGCCCCTCGCCGTAGCGGGCCGACTCCATGCCCCGCCGCGCGGTCTCCAGCGCCTCGCCGAGCTGCGACACGCTGGCGGTCGCGTCGCTGATCCCGGCCGCCACCCGCATGCCCGGCCGGTCGGTCACCAGCGCGCGCAACTCGTCGGTCAGCGCCTGGCGCGAGACCTTGCCGTTGACGAGCACGATCCCCTCGTCGGACCGCCCGCCGACGACCAGCTGCCGACCTCTCCTGGCCAGCGCGTACATGAGGGCGGGCACGTCGTCGTCGTCCGACCCACCCATCCTGGCCACCACCATGGCCGTGGTCGGCAGCCCCGGGTCGGCCCCGAGCAGCCGCAGGTGGGCCGACACCTCGCCGGGCGCGATCCGCTGCGTGCCCAGGAGGTCGAGCAGCGTCTGCGCCCGGGCCCGCTCGTCCCTGCGCCGCTCGGCCGCGAACGCCTCCTCGATCACCACCTCGGTGATCGCGCCGAACGGCTGGTCGGGCGCGGCCAGGAGCAGCGGCAACCGGCGGCGCTCGCACGCCTTGACCAGCGCTTCCGGAAGCTCCCCCAGCACGACCAGCCCGACGATCAACCCCGCGGCGTCGCTCGTCCACAGCGCGTCGGCGAACGTCTCGCAGTCGGACGGCTGGGTGTACCAGACACCGCTGGTCAGGACCAGGTCGCCGGGGCGCAGGTAGCGCCGCGGGTCGGGCAGATCCGTCGGATAGGCACGCCTGACCTCCCTGCCGAGCCCGTCATGTCCGGTCACCGGCACGAGGCTCAGGTCGTCACGCGCCACCAGATCCGCCAGCCGCATGAATCTGATGTTATGCCAGGTCATTGGGCGAGAGTTCGGAGGTTCGCACGATACCGTGGCCGGTGTCCTGTCAGGTTTACTCGATCACATGCGTCCCAAAGCCGAACTCCACCTGCACATCGAAGGCACCCTCGAACCCGAGCTCGTGGTCGAGCTGGCCAGGCGCAACGGGATCGACCTGCCGACCTTCGACGCGGAGGCCATCAGGGCGCGCTACGACTTCGCCGATCTCCAGTCGTTCCTGGACATCTACTACGAGAACATGGCCGTTCTCCGCACCGACCGGGACTTCTACGACCTCGCCACCGCCTACCTGGGGCGGGCCCAGGCGCAGGGCGTACGGCATGCCGAGATCTTCTTCGACCCGCAGGCCCATCTGAGCAGGGGCGTGTCGCTGGAGGCGGTGTTCGGCGGGCTGTCGGCCGCTCTCAAGGACAGCGACGTCTCAGCGGCTCTGATCATGTGCTTCCTGCGTGACCGGGGGGCCGAGGAGGCAGAGCAGGTGCTGCGGGCCGCGTTGCCGTACCGGGACCACTTCATCGGCGTCGGGCTGGACTCGGCGGAGGTCGGTCATCCGCCGGCGCTGTTCCGCCGGGTGTTCGACATGGCGGCCGCGGAGGGCCTGCGCCGGGTCGCGCACGCCGGCGAGGAGGGCGGCCCCGACTACGTGTGGGAGGCCCTGGACGTGCTCAAGGTGGAGCGGGTGGACCATGGCATCCGCGCCATGGAGGACCCCTCGCTGGTCGCCCGCCTGCGGGAGGAGCGGATCCCGCTGACGGTGTGCCCGCTGTCGAACGTCCGGCTGCGCACGGTAGCGTCACTGCGGGACCACATCCTGCCCGCGATGCTGGACGAGGGCCTGATGGTGACGGTCAACTCCGATGACCCGGCGTACTTCGGCGGTTATGTCGAGGACAACTACCGGGCGCTGCGCGACGAGCTGGGCATGACGGACGCACAGCTGGACCAGATCGCCCGCAACTCCTTCGAGGCGTCGTTCGTCGAGGTCCCGTCAGCCGGTCAATGAGGCGAGCCGCTGATCCACAAGGGCCTCTCGCCAGACGGAAGGTGATCAGTGAACACATCCTTGGCCGACTACCTCGACAGCCTCTACCAGCTGGGCCGCGAGCACGACGCGCCCCTGGCCGACCGCCTGCTGCGGCTGCGCAACATGACCCCGGGCGCGGCGGGCCTCATCGCGCTGCTGGTCCGCGTCCAGGGGAGCCGGCGGGTGGTGGAGATCGGGACATCCAACGGCTATTCGGCGATCTGGGTCGGCGACGCCGTACGGGACACCGGCGGGCACCTGGAGACGGTGGAGATCGACGCCGCACGGGTCGACCAAGCGCGGGCCAACATTGCGGCGGCCGGGGTGGCCGACCAGGTGACCGTGATCCACGCGGATGGCGGGGAGGTGCTGGCGGCCAGCCCGGACGGGTCGGTCGACCTGGTGGTGCTCGACGCCGAACGGCCCGCGTACGTGGGTTACTGGCCGCAGTTGCAGCGGGTGCTCTCCCCTCGGGGTGTCGTCGCGGTGGACAACGCGCTCAGCCATCAGGAGCAGGTGGCGGCCTTTCGTGACCTGGTGACGGCCGACGGGCGATTCGCCGTACAGCTGCATGAGGTCGGCGACGGGGTGCTCACGGTGGTGCGGCTACAGCAGTCTTGACCTGGCTACTTCTAAACCGGTTTCGGCGCATGGGACGCCACGTCGAGGATCTCGTCGACGGACCACTGGTCGTAGGCGTGCTCACCGTACTTGGCGGCGAGCACCCGGCCGTCCCGCCCGATCAGGAAATCGGCGGGCAGGCCCAGCCGGCCGCCGTGCGGCTTGGCCGCCGGGGCGCGTTCGCGACCCCGCAGGACCCCCCACGTGGTCACGGCGACCACGCGCAGGAGCGTCCCCCACACGCGCGGGTCGAGCAGCGAGCGGGCCGCCGACTCCACCCCGAACTCGACGTACAGCAGCTTGCCCGGGTCGGCGATCACCGGGAACGGCAGGCCGGGCGTGTGCTCGGCCAGCTCTTCGGCCGGTGAGTGGAAGACCACGACCTCGCGGACGCCCGCCGCCTCGATCTCGTCATGCCTGCGCACGATGGACCGCAGGTGCAGGTTGCAGACCGGGCACCCGGCGAAGCGCCGGAACTGCAGGTGCACCAGCCGCTCCGGGTCAGGGATGGCGACCGGCCGGCCGGACACCGCGCTCAGCTCTCTGGCATCAACGACACGCATGTGAACCCCCTTTAGGCGTACGGCATACGCTTACGATGATAGGCGTATGCCGTACGCTGTCAACTGTCATGCCGCGACCCCGTTCACTCACTCCTGACCAGCTGGCCACGGCCGCCCTCGCCGTCATCGACCGCGACGGACTCGCCGGGCTGTCGATGCGCGCGGTCGCGCAGGAGATCGGCATGAGCACCATGGGCCTCTACCGCTACGTCGAAGACCGCGGCGAGCTCGAACAACTCGTCATCGACCGCGTCCTCGACACCGTCGACCCCATGCCGCCCGACCGCGGCCGGCCCTGGCACGAGCGGATCGAGATCATGGTCGAGCGGCTGCGCGGCGTCGTGGGCTCCCACCCGTGGCTCGTGCCGCTGATCATCGCCCATCGGCACCGGTCGGCGACCATACTGCGCTGGTCAGAGCCGGTGGCCGCCATCCTCGCCGAGGCCGGGCTGGACGGCCGCGAGCGGGTGATCGCGCTGCGCTCGCTGCTCGCGTACGTGGTGGGGGCGATCCAGCTCGAACAGCTGGGACCGCTGGCCGGCGCGGGCACCCAGGTCATCGCGGACCGGGCCGAGCTCCCCTACCTGTCCGAGACCGCCAGGCACGCCCACGACGTCACCACGGACGAGGAGTTCCACGGCGGGCTCGCCCTCCTGCTGCGCGGCATCGGCGGCGGCCCGGCCATCCGCTAAGGCGGGGGCACGGGAAGCGAGCGGCGTCCCTCGCGCGCGAGTGTCGTCACGAGCAGGAGTACGAGCACCGCGGCGATGACGGTGAGCCCCGCGGCCACCCCCACACGGGGCGCGGCGAAGACGGTGAGCACCATGAGCAGCGTCGCCACGCCGATCGCCCCCGGCCGCACGACGGTCCTGCCCACCAGCGGGGCATGCAGCACCCACAGCAGGACGAGCATGACGACGACCGGAATGGCGACCGAGGTCACCACCGCTTGCGCGCCCGCCGCGATGTGATGCTCCCCCTCCCCCGCCGACGCCACCGCGACCTCGAGCCCGGCACCGAGCGCGGCAAGCGCCGCGAATATCAGATAGTGCCCATATCCCCAGATGAACGAGTGTTCCCGTCGCTCTTCAAGCCCGTCGCCGGCGGGCTCGGAGAAGTAGATCCACCACAGCGCGAAAAGGATGACGAGACCGGCCATCGCGATGACGACGAGGCCGACGCTCAAGCCGTGGGCGACCGAGCCCTGCACCGCGTTCGTCGCCGCGAGCACGCTCTCGCCGAGCAGGATGATGGTGAACAGCCCGTAGCGCTCGGCGATGTGGTGCGGGTGCCAGCTCGTCGAGCCCGTACGCTCGGCGATCGGCGGCACCGAGAGGTCGAGGAGCGCGCACGCGATGAACAACCAGACCGGCCCGCCCCCCGGCAGCGCGAGCTTGGACACCCAGAGCACCTGAACGAACGTGATGCCGATCGCGTAGCGCAGCGCCGTCGCCCGCCCCTCGGGGTGCGCGACCGCGGCGCGCAGCCACAGGCTGACGAGCCCGACGCGCATGACGAGGTAGCCGATCGTCACGACGGTGAAGTCACCCTCGAACGCCGCGGGCACCCCGGCCGCCAGCACCAGCACGCCGGCCATCTGCAGGAGCGTCATGACGCGGTACGGCACGTCGTCGGTGTCGTACGCGGAGGCGAACCAGGTGAAGTTCATCCACGCCCACCAGATGGCGAAGAAGACCATGAGGAAGGGCCCGACGGCTTCGAGACCGTGCCCCTGCTCGGTGGCGTGCGCGAGCCGGCCCACGATCTGAGACGCCGCGGCGACGAAAGTGAGATCGAAGAGCAGCTCAAGAGGGCTCGAGACACGATGCGGCTCTGTCAGATCGCGAGCGGCCATGCGGGTCCGGAGCGGCGACATGTGCCTACCCTAGTGACCTGCGCCTGCCTCGCTGACAGGCGCCTGCCTGCCGACCGGCGGTGAACGAGTGCCGGTCCCCGGCGAGCAGGGGACCGGCACTCGGGCCTACTTGAGCCAGAGGACCCAGGCGCTGGGTATCTCGGTGCACTTGTACGCGTTGAAGTTCTCACGCACATACTGCTGGCCTGCGTCGACACACTTCTTCTTGGTGGGGAACTGCCCGTAGGACACCCAGTCGGCCGCTTGGGCGGGCAGGCCGAGTCCGACGACCGCCATGACGGCGATTCCCGCGCCCGCTATTGCAGTACGTACACGCATTCTTGACTCCCTTTCACCACTGCGGCAATGCACGAAGATCATCCCAGGGGTGAACGAGCCGAGTGAGCGGCAAGACATATCAAGTGATCTAGTCAATCTCGGCAGCTCTCGCCCTTGCGGACGACCTCTCCCGCATGACAGAAAGGAAGGTCCGGTACGTTACTTCAGCACCCAGAGCGACTCTTCTCGGCGACTTCCGGCCGAGCACAGGCCGAGCCCGCGGCGCGCAGCGCCACGGGCTCGGAAAGCGAGCTTGTCAGGCCTTGAGCCAGCTCATCATCGGGCGCAGCTTGGCGCCGGTCTTCTCGATCGGGTTCTCGGCCAGCTCCTCGCGGTGACGCGTGAACTCCTTCTGGCCGCCGTCGAACTCCTCCACCAGCTGCCGGGCGAAGGTGCCGTCCTGGATCTCGCCCAGGATGCGGCGCATCTCCGCGCGGGTCTCGTCGGTGATGACGCGCGGGCCGCGGGTGTAGCCGCCGTACTCGGCGGTGTCGGAGACCGACCAGTACATCTTGGAGATGCCGCCCTCGTACATGAGGTCGACGATGAGCTTCATCTCGTGCAGGCACTCGAAGTAGGCGACCTCGGGCTGGTAGCCGGCCTCGATGAGGGTCTCGAACCCGGCCTTGATCAGCTCCGACACGCCGCCGCACAGCACGGCCTGCTCACCGAACAGGTCGGTCTCGGTCTCCTCGGTGAACGTGGTGCGCAGCGCCCCGGCCCGGGTGCCGCCGATGCCCTTGGCGTACGACAGAGCCAGGTCCAGCGCCTTGCCCGAGGCGTCCTTCTCCACCGCCACGAGAACCGGCACGCCGCGCCCGGCTTCGAACTGGCGCCGCACCAGGTGACCGGGACCCTTGGGGGCGACCATGCAGACGTCGACGCCCTCGGGGGCCTCGATGAGGCCGTAGCGGATGTTCAGGCCGTGGCCGAAGAACAGCGCGTCGCCCTCGACGAGATTCGGCGCGACGTGGTCGGCGTACAGGTGGCGCTGGATGTGGTCCGGCGCCAGGATCATCGTGAGGTTCGCCTCCTCCACCGCCTCCGAAGGCGTCAGGACGCGCAGGCCGTCGTTCTCGGCCTTCTCCCGGCTCTTGGAGCCCTCAGGCAGGCCGACGCGCACGTCGACACCCGAGTCACGCAGGGAGAGCGCGTGGGCGTGGCCTTGGCTGCCGTACCCCAGCACGGCCACGTGACGCCCCTGGATGATCGAGAGGTCGGCCTGGTCGTCGTAGTAAATCTCGGTCACTTGCATAAACCTTTCAGGCGGTACGGTCCAGTGCCCTGAGGGACCGGTCGGTGATGGAACGGGCGCCGCGGCCGATGGCCACCATGCCCGATTGGACGAGCTCCTTGATCCCGAACGGTTCGAGCACCTTGACGAAGGCCTCGAGCTTGTCGGGAGTGCCGGTGACCTCGATGGTCACGGCGTCGGCCGCCACGTCGATGCAGCGGGCGCGAAAGAGCTGGACGAGCTCCAGCACGTGCGAGCGGCTGTCGGCGTCGGCCTTGACCTTGACCAGCATGAGCTCGCGCTGCACGGACTGGGTCGGGTCGAGCTCGACGATCTTGAGCACGTTCACCAGCTTGTTGAGCTGCTTGGTGACCTGCTCAAGCGGCAGCTCCTCGACACTCACGACGATGGTCATGCGTGAGATGTCGTCGTGCTCGGTCTGCCCGACGGCCAGCGAGTCGATGTTGAAGCCGCGCCTGCTGAACAGCGCGGACACCCGCGCGAGGACGCCCGGCTTGTTCTCGACAAGCACAGAAAGCGTATGCCTGCTCATTCTTCGCTCTCCCACTTCGGCGCCATGTCACGGGCGATCTTGATGCTGTCGTTGCTCGTGCCCGCCGCGACCATCGGCCAGACCATCGCGTCCTGGTGGACCACGAAGTCGACCACGACGGGCACGTCGTTGATCTCCATGGCCTTCTTGATGGTCTCGTCGACGTCTTCCGGCCGCTCGCACCGCAGACCGACACAACCGTATGCCTCCGCCAGCTTGACGAAATCGGGGATGCGGCGCGTCGACTGGAGGTTGGTGTTGGAGTAGCGCTGGTCGTAGAAGAGCGTCTGCCATTGGCGGACCATGCCGAGGTTACCGTTGTTGATGACCGCGACCTTGATCGGCACCCCCTCCAGGGCGCAGGTGGCGAGCTCCTGGTTGGTCATCTGGAAGCAGCCGTCGCCGTCGATGGCCCACACGGTGCTGTCCGGCTGCCCCATCTTGGCGCCCATCGCGGCCGGCACGGCGAAACCCATCGTGCCGAGGCCGCCGGAGTTGATGAAGGTGCCGGGGTTCTCGTAGTCGATGAACTGCGAGGCCCACATCTGGTGCTGCCCCACGCCCGCCACGTAGTAGGTGTCGGGCCCGGCGATGGCGCTGAGCCGCTCCATGACGTACTGGGGAGCCAGCGACCCGTCCTCGAACTCCTCGTAGCCGAGCGGGTAGGTCTCCTTCATGCCGTTGAGCAGCTTCCACCAGTCGGCGTAGTCACCGTGCCGGCCGCCGGCCTCGACGGCGGCGATCAGGTCGGTGATGACCTCCTTGCAGTCGCCCACGATCGGCACGTCGGCGTGGCGGTTCTTGGAGATCTCCGCCGGGTCGATGTCGGCGTGGACGACCTTCGCGTGCGGCGCGAACGTCGACAGCTGGCCGGTCACCCGGTCGTCGAAGCGCACGCCCAGGCCGATGAGCAGATCGGCCTTCTGCAGCGCGCCGACGGCCGTGACGCTGCCGTGCATGCCCGGCATGCCCATGTGCTGGGGATGGCTGTCGGGGAACGTTCCGCGCGCCATCAGCGTGGTGACGACCGGGATGTTGGCGAGCTCGGCCAGCCTGAGGAGTTCGGGCGAGGCGCCCGCCTTGTGCACGCCGCCGCCCACGTAGAGCACCGGGCGCCTGGCCTCGGCGATCAGCTTCGCGGCCTCGCGGATCTGCTTGGAGTGCGGCCTGGTCACCGGCCGGTAGCCGGGCAGCTGCATGGTCGGCGGCCAGCTGAAGGTGGTGTCGGCCTGCAACGCGTCCTTGGAGATGTCGACCAGCACCGGACCGGGACGGCCCGTGGAGGCGATGTGGAAGGCCTCCATGATCGTGCGGGGGATGTCCAGCGCGTCGGTGACCAGGAAGTTGTGCTTGGTGATCGGCATGGTGATGCCGGAGATGTCGGCTTCCTGGAAGGCGTCCGTGCCGATCGCCGCGCTGGCCACCTGGCCGGTGATCGCCACGATCGGCACCGAGTCCATGTAGGCGTCGGCGATGGGCGTGACCAGGTTCGTCGCGCCCGGGCCGCTGGTCGCCATGCAGACCCCGACCCTGCCGGTGGCCTGCGCGTATCCCTCGGCCGCGTGGCCCGCGCCCTGCTCGTGCCGTACGAGCACGTGCCGGACCTTGGTCGAGTCGTACAGGGGATCGTAGGCGGGCAGGATGGCGCCGCCGGGGATCCCGAACACAGTGTCGACTCCCACGTGCTCCAGCGCCCTGACCAGGGCCTGTGCACCTGTCATCCGTTCGGTCATCGGCTCGTTCCTTGCGTGGCTACACCTTAAGGACATAAAAAATGCCCCATCCACCCGAGGGTGGGAGTGGGGCGGCGCGCAGGCTGTAGTGCTTCGCTATCGGCCTGCGCGCCGGCGAAGTACTACGAGGATCTCACTGCGAAGCATGGCCACACCTTAGCCCCTGTGGAGGCCCTGATGTCAACTTCTTGGGACAGATGTCTCAAACCGTGAGACTGGTCCTCATCAGCGAGTCCACTCCGCGAGCCGCCATCGGGCGTGCCACCAGGAAACCCTGGCCCCTTGTGCAGCCCATCTCCCGCAGGAGTTCGAGCTGCTCGGGGCGTTCGATGCCCTCGGCCACCACGATGAGGCCCAGGTCGTGGCCGAGCCGGACGATCGTGCGGGTGAGCAGGGTCAGGGTCTCGTCGCGGCCCAGCCCGGACACGAACGACGGGTCGATCTTGATCATGTCGACCGGGAGCTGCCGGAGGAACGCCAGCGAGGCGTAGCCGGTGCCGAAGTCGTCGATGGCCAGCCGTACGCCCAGGGCGCGCAGCTCGGACAGCCGCTTGACCGTCTCCTCGGCGTCCTCGACGAGCATCTCCTCGATCACCTCAAGGGTGAGGGCGGAGGCGGGCAGCCCGCTCTCGGCGAGCGCCTCCTCGACCGTCTCGACGAAGCGCGGCGCGGTGATCTGGCGGGCCGACAGGTTGAGCGACAGCCCGATGTCCCAGGAGGAGGCCCGCCAGGCGGCCACCTCGCGGCACGCCTCGTGCAGGATCCACTCGCCCAGCGGCACGATCAGGCCGGTGTCCTCGGCCGGGCCGAGGAACTGGTCCGGTGGGACGAACTCCGAGCCACGCCACCACCGCACCAGCGCCTCCACCGCGGTCACTCGGGAGGTGGCCAGGTCGACGACCGGCTGGTATTCGATGGCGAACTGGTGCTCGATCAGCGCCCGCTGCAGGTCGGCCGCCAGCTCCAGCCTGCGCACCACGTCGGCGTGCATCTGGGCGGCGAACACCTCCACCCGGCGCCCGCCCAGCTCCTTGGCCCTGGCCATGGCCACGTCGGCGTTGCGGATGAGATCGCCGGAGGGCATGTCGTCCTCGGCGAAGGCCACACCCACGCTCGCGGTCAGCGCCACGTCGCGGTCGGCCACCCGGAACGGCTCCTGCGAGACCGCCCTGACCAACCGCTCGGCCAGGTCGACCGCCTGTTGCGCCTCGCCGCCGGTCTCCAGCAGCACCGCGAACTCGTCGCCGCCCCAGCGGGCGAGCGTGTCGTCGAGGCGTACGGCCCCGCGCAGCCTGCGCGCGGCCTGCCCGAGCAGGTAGTCGCCGCTGGCATGGCCGACGGAGTCGTTGACCGAGGTGAACCCGTCGAGGTCGAGGAAGATCACCGCCACGTGGCCGGACATCCGGCCGGACAGCACCTCGCGCGTGCGCTCCTCGAAGTAGGAGCGGTTGGGCAGCCCGGTGACGCCGTCGTGGAAGGTCAGGTGGGCCACCTGGTTGCGCAGGGCCTCCTCGTCGCTCACGTCCCGGGTGGTCACCAGCAGCTGGTCCTCGCCGCCCACGTGGCGGGTGGCGACGGACTCGGTGGGCCGCCAGGTGCCGTCGGCCGCGCGTACACGGCAGGCGATCAGGCAGGCGCCGGACGTGGCACCCTCGTCGTCGAGGCCCATCGCGCTCAGCGCGGCCTGGATGCCGGGGACGTCTTCGGGGTGGATGTAGTCGAAGATCGATCCGCCGACGAGATCTTCGGGGCGGTAGCCGTACGTCACCTGCATCCCGGCGCCGATCTCGTACATGAGGCCGTCGTAGTCGCAGATGAACACCACGTCGCCGGTGCTCTCGGCCAGCTCCCTGAGCTGCCGGTCGCCGAGCGAGACCTTCCTGCGCAGCCGGATGTTGGCGGCGGCGAGCACGAACAGCCGGACGACCAGGAGCAGGACCACCGAGGCGATGAGCACCACGACACCGGTGACCGGTGTCTGCGGCTGGCCACCCACCAGGTGCACGAGCAGCGTGCAGGTCGCGACGGCGACCAGCACCATCGGCACCGTCGCGATCAGGTTGCCGATGCCGCTGCCGCTCGCGCGGGCCTGCGGCTCGGCGGGGCGCGGCCCCCAGGGCACGGCGGCCAGGAGCAGGAACGCCACGGGCGCGATCATGATGCTCCACGTCGGCGGCACACCGCCGGTGAGGCGCGCGGTCGCGGCCGCCACCCCGGCGACCGTGGTGGTGGCGAGCACGCCGGTGCCCGCGAGCCCGAGCGGCCAGGCCGCGGTCCTGCTGGTGATCACGGAGGGGATCACGGCACAGGTCACCAGCAGCGCGATCATCGGCGGCAGCATGGCGAAGGTGAACATCGCCGGGTCGGCGGCTTCCGCGTAGACCTGCCGCAGCGCCACCACCCAGGCGATCACGAAGAGCGAGGCGGCGCACAGGTAGGCGCCGGTGACGTGGCGCAGCACCACGGTGGCGGGCAGCCTGCGCCGGGCCGCGATGAGGACGCCGCCCGCGGTGAGCACCACGCCGAGCAGCACGAGCAGGTCAGCGAAGCTGACCGCGACGCTGGAGGTGTCGGCGATCGGACGCACTCCGACTCCGGCGGCCCAGACGATGGCGCCGCTGCCCATCCAGCGGGCGCCCATCGCGGTCGAGCGGTGCTCGTCCAGTTTGACCGAGGCGACCAGCAGGGAGACCGCGGCGAGCAGCGCCGCGAGGAGTCCGGCGATCGCGCCGGTGAGCAGAGCCGGGCCGCCCGCAAGGAGCGCAGCCGCGAACCCCGCCGCACCGAACGCCGCCGCGGCGGTCAGCGGTGCCCGTGGATCACGCCAGCGGATCACAGTCGTTAGCCCATCCCGTCTCGAACACTGTCCAGTGATCGCCGAAGTCCGGTCGATCACATCGCCAGTGTGTGCGTTTGCGGGTTTGCGGGTGGTGACAACGACGATGTCGTCACCGATCTGATAACCACACAGACCAATTGCCCCGAAGATTCACTTGACAGCGAGTCAGGAACCCTCAGTTAGAGGCAACCGTACGCACCGAAGGTCACGGACCAGCCACGTTCCGGAATCCTCTCAATATGTGTCGGTGATGACGTTGTTCAGCTGCTCACCGGACAGGTAGCGGAGGAGCTGAGAGCGCATCAGGCGCAGCATGCGCCGCCCGGACGCGGGGGTGCTGCCCGCGATGTGCGGAGTGATCAGCAGGCCGGGAGCGCTCCACAGGGGATGGCCCGCCGGCAGGGGTTCGGGGGCGGTCACGTCCAGGGCCGCGCGCAGCCGGCCGGTCTTCAGCTCCGCGACCAGGGCGTCGGTGTCGACGACGCCGCCGCGCGCCGCGTTGACCAGCACCGCGCCGTCCTTCATCCGGGCCAGGAACCCGGCGTCGACCATCCCGGCGGTCTCCGGCGTGGCGGGCACGAGCAGCACCACGACGTCGGCGGCCGGCAGCAGGGCCGGCAGCTCGTCGAGGGGGTGCACGCCGTCACGCGCGCTCCTGGCCACCCGGACGACCTCGACCTCGAAGCCGCCGAGCCGCCGCTCCAGCGCCGCGCCGATGGAGCCGTAGCCCACGATCAGCACGGTGGAGTCGGCCAGCACGTCCGTGTGGTGGTAGGTCCACTCCCCCTGGCGCTGCGCGTCGACGAACCCCGGGAACTCCCGCAGCACCGCGATCATCGCGCCGACCGCCCACTCGGCGGTCCCGGCGTCGTGCACTCCGCGCGCGTTGCACAGCACCGCGCCGTCCGGCATGTGGGGCCGGTACGGTTCCACGCCCGCGCTCACGGTCTGTACGAGGCGCAGCGAGGTCATCGCGGCCAGCAGGCCCGGCACATCCGGAACGGTGACCAGCGGCGGGATCCACACCTCCACCTGGCCGATGCCCTCGGGAATTGGCCCCGTACCGTCATAAACGTCGCATTCCACACCGGGCAGATCGGTCAAAACCCCGGCAACGGCATCAGACGGGACCCAGATCTTCATGCCGAGAACCTTACGGCCAGGGAGTAAGTATGGAACACATGGGAAAGCTCATGACCTTGATGCTGCTCGCCGTGCTGACCGCCTGCTCCAGTGCCGGAGGGGCGGTGCCGGACGTGGCCGTCGCCGCCGCGCCGCCACCCGGTGCGCCGAAGACGGTGGCGCGCGATCTGGCGGTGCCGTGGGGGATCGCCTTCGTCCCCGGCGGCGACGCGCTGGTGACCGAGCGCGACACAGCCAGGCTGCTGCGCGCGACGCCGGCGGGCAAGGTCACCGAGCTGGGCCGCATCGCCGGGGTCACCCCCGACGGCGAGGGCGGGCTGATGGGCGTGGCGGTCAAGGGGAATCAGGTCTTCGTCTACTTCACCGCCGCCGACGACAACCGGATCGTCCGTTACCGGTTCACCGGTGACACCGTGTCCGACCCGAGAGTCATCCTGCGGGGCATCCCCAAGGGCGCCATCCACAACGGCGGCCGGCTGGCGTTCGGTCCCGACGGCTTCCTGTACGCCACCACGGGCGAGACCGGGGACCGGCAGCTCGCCCAGCGGCGTGACTCGCTCGGCGGCAAGATCCTTCGTATGACGGTGGACGGCGCCCCCGCCCCCGGCAACCCGTTCGGCACGCTCGTCTACAGCCTCGGCCACCGCAACGTCCAGGGTTTGGCCTGGGACCCGGCGGGCCGGCTGTACGCCTCGGAGTTCGGCCAGAACGCCTTCGACGAGGTCAACCTCATCAAGCCGGGCGCCAACTACGGCTGGCCCGAGGTGGAGGGCAAGGCCGACGACCCGAGGTTCGTCAACCCGATCATCACCTGGCCCACGTCGGAGGCCTCACCGTCCGGCGCGGCCTACGCGGCCGGCTCGCTCTGGGTGGCCGCGCTGCGCGGGGAGCGCCTGTGGCAGATCCCGCTCGGCCGGGACGGCTCGCCCGGCACGCCGGTCGCGCACTTCACCGGCACGTACGGCCGGCTCCGCGGCCTGGCCACGGCCCCCGACGGCACGCTGTGGCTGTCCACCAGCAACAAGGACGGCCGCGGCGACCCCAGGGACGGCGACGACCGCATCCTGTCCGTGAACCCGAGCCGCCCCTAGCCCCGACGGACCGCCTTCATCCCTCCCCCGAAGGACGGCTTTCATCCTCTCCCCCGAAGGGGGTATCCCTCCAGGACACCAGCCACGACGAACGTGTCACGAACCACCCGGGGGGTTTGCGGCCACCCGCGCTAGTTGCTGGTGGCGCACGTGGTCTGCGCCTGCGGCCGGTACTTCGTCGTCAGCTTCTTGTCCCGCTTGACTTCCTTGCCGTCCTTGAAGAACACGCGGGTCACGTCGATCGTGAAGCCCTGCTCCCCGACCGTGGCCATGCACCCGGGGGCGGAGCTGGTCTCGCGACGGAATGGGGTGAAGTCCCGCTTCTCCGACTCGACGGCCTCGATCTTGTCGTACCGCTTGGTGCTCCACAGCTGCACGGAGACCGAGGTCCCGGTCGACACCGTCTTGATCAGCACGCCGTAGTCGGAGTCGTTGCGCCACTTGAGATCCAGGTCCGGGTACAGCAGGGCGGCGTCGCGACCGGCCGGGTAGCGGGCGGCGTGGTAGTCCATCGGCGTGTGCGAGACGTCGTCGAAACCGCCGAAGAAGGCCGCGTTGTACATCGTGGTGGCGAACTGCGAGACGCCGCCGCCGATGATGGGCACCATCCGGCCGCCGACGATCTGCCCCGCCTGGACGTAGCCGCCCTCGACGGTCCGCTCGCCCACGACGTCGTTGAGCGAGAACGTCTCCCCCGGCTTCACCAGGTGGCCGTCCACCTGGGCCGCCATCCGCTGGATGTTCGTCACGCGGGGCAGGCAGCAGTCGAAGGTCGTGGTGAACTCGGCGATGTTCGTCTTGATGCCGAGCCCCGTCACCTCTTCGGTGGTCACCTTCGGCGGGACCACCGACAGGGTCACGGGGATGATCCGCGCGCCGTTGCCGCTGACCACCTTGGCCACGTCGCGGGCCAGCTGCTTGGCGTCGATCCCCCTGCCGCGGTGGGCGGGGACCAGCACCGGCTTGCCGTTGACGATCTGGTAGGTGGCGTCCTGCGGCGCCTGCGCCGCGTCCACGAGCTTGCTCTCCACCGAGGTGAGCGCCGCCGCGGCGTTGAACTGCGGGACCAGCCCGCCGTCGTCGTCGGAGACGAAGGTCAGGTTGGCGGCGATCACGGCCGGGAGCAGCTGGGCCTGCTTGGCGCCGAGCTTGAGCGTCAGGGGAGCGGCGACCGCCCGCTTGGCGGCGGCCTCGGCCTGCTTGAGCGCGGTCGGCGTGGTGTTGGGCTTGGCCGGCCTGAGCGTGAGAACGGCGGAGTCGCGGCCGCGCAGGAAGGCCTCGGTGATCACGCGGACGGCGTCGGGCCGATCGATCACCACGCCGTCGCGCGGCTCCGACGAGACCGGCTGCCCGTTCTTGAAGGCCACCCGGCCGTCGCGCGGCTTCTTGTCGTAGGACTCCGCCAGGCCCTCGACGGTCCTGGACAGCTGGGAGGCGTCGATGGTCATCTTCGGCTGGAGCTCGGTGGTGCCGGTCAGCCCCTTCCACACCTCGACCGGGCCGGGGAAGCCACTGGGCGCCTGCCCGATCGTGCTCACCACGTCGAGCTCCAGGCCGGCCTCGTCGGCCTGGATGGTCTCCTTGCGCCCGGCGATGTCGACGACCACGGGCTTGTTCATCTTGGCCGCGAGCTCGGTGCGGAGCTTGTCCGCCGCCTGCGTCACGGTGAGCCCGCCGATGTCCACACCGGCCACGCGCGTGCCCCGCAGTACGGACCCCGACATGAGTACGGCCGGGACCAGGTACGCCAGCACGGCCAGGATCACCACGAGCAGCACCAGCGCGGGCAGGAGGCGACGGCGGCGGGGCGGCTCGGGGTCGATGAAGGCGGGCAGCCGCTCGGAGGCGGAAACGCCGAACACGGGGGCGGGCGGTTCCTGCCAGCGCCCCTCGTTCACCGGCCACGGCTGGGGCGGCGGCGCCACCGGCGGCAGAGCACCACTGCCGTTCTGGCCGTTCGTGCCGTTCTGCCCGTTGGACCCGTTCGCAACGCTGGGAGTCGCCGGCCGGGGCTCCGGCTGATTGGGCGGCCCGAAGATGTCACGGGAAACTCCCGGGGGCAAGCCCTCGACCCGTGGCTTCTTGCTACCGCCTGACATGGGCAGAGGCACTGAAGCGAAAGGGTCGGTCGGCGATTCGATCGGTCCGGCGTTACGCACGCCTCAATCTCCTCCCGCTCCGCAGCCACATCCTCAGGCAACAGTAAGGCACGCGCATTGGGATATGTCACGAGAAATGACTACGGAAGTGTGTCAACCTAGCCACCGGTAGCGATGTTCGGGGCGGCCGGCCGTACCGTACCGGGGCCTGAGTTCGGCATGCCCGGCGACGCAGAGGTATTCGAGGTAACGGCGGGCACTGACGCGGGACAGCCCCGCGAGCGAGGCGGCCTCGGCCGCTGACAGGTCGCGGCCGCAGTCCCGGAGGGTGTCGGCGACCAGCGCGCACGTCGCCGACGACAGGCCCTTGGGCAGCGGCGCCGCGACGGGCTGCGTGCCGAAGAGCCGGTCGACGTCGTCCTGGCGGGCCTCCACGCCGATGGCGGTGAGCTGCTTGCGGGTGTCGACGTACTGCTGGAGCCGCTCGGTCAGCGCGGCGGCCGTGAACGGCTTGATCAAATAGTTGACCGCGCCGCCGCGCATCGCCTCCCTGACCGTGGACACGTCGCGGGCGGCGCTGATCATGAGGACGTCCACGTCCTGCAGCGCCTTGAGCACCTCAAGTCCCGACATGTCGGGTAGGTAGATGTCGAGCAGGACGAGGTCCGGCCGCAGCTCGGCGGCCATGGCCAGCGCGGCGGCCCCGGTGTGCGCGGCGCCCACCACCCGGAAGCCGGGCACCCGCGCCACGTAGCCGCTGTGGATGCGCGCCACCATGAAGTCGTCGTCCACGACCAGCACCCGGATCTCGCTCATCGCACCCGCTCGCGAACCGGCGCCGGGAGCAGGGCGGTGAAGACCGCGCCGTCCGCGTTGCCCACCTTCACCCAGCCGCCTCGGCGCAGGCACGCCTGCCGGGTCAGCGCCAGGCCGAGCCCGCGTGGCCCCGAATGGGCGGCCTTGGTGGTGAACCCCTCCCTGAACACCTCTTCGACCAGGTCTGGAGCGATACCGGGGCCGGAGTCGCCGACCCGGACGTGCAGGCCGTCGGCGTCGGTCAGCACCGACACCTCGATCGTGCCCGTGGCCCCGTCGAGCGCGTCGAGCGCGTTGGCCACCAGGTTGCCGACCACCAGGACCGCGTCCTGCGGGTCGCCGAGCGCGCCCTTCTCCACGGCGGAGTCCTCGGACAGGACCAGCAGGACGCCGCGCTCGGCCGCCTCCGCCGACTTGGCGAGCAGCAGCGCGGCCAGCGTCGGGCACTGGACACGTTCGCGCAGGTCGGTGATGTACGTGCCGCGGGTGGTGCTGGTGATGAAACCGATCGCGGCCTCGTGCTCGCCCAGTTCGAGCAGGCCGACGACGGTGTGCATGCGGTTGGCGAACTCGTGCGCCTGAGCCCTGAGCGCCCCGGTGGCGCTGCTGGTGTCGTCCAGCTCGCGGGCCAGCCGGACGAGCTCGGTGCGATCCCTGAGGGTGACCACCCAGCCGCGGTGCTGGCCGCGTACGGAGATCGGCGTGCGGTTGAGTACCAGCACTCGCTCGCCGTGCAGCACGATCCGGTCCTCCCCCGGGTCGGCGCCGCCGAGCACGTCGCGCATCCGCTCGGAGACCGGCATCTGGGTGAGGTCCTCGCCCACCTCGCCGAGCAGCTCGCGGGCGGAGTCGTTGACCAGCGTCACGCGGCCCGCGAGGTCGAGCGCGAGCACGCCCTCCTTGACCCCGTGCAGCACGCCCTCGCGCTGCTCCAGCAGCGCGGCGATCTCGCGCGGCTCCAGGCCGAACGTCTGCCGGCGCACCCGCGCGGTGATCAGGGCCGCGGCCGCGAGCCCGGACAGCAGCACGGCCAGCGCGGTCCATATCAGCGGCGGCAGCGCGCCGGCCAGCTGGCCGGTGACCGTGGTCTGGAGGACGCCGACGGAGACCAGGCCGATGACGTCGCCGTACTCGTCGAAGATCGGCGCCTTGCCCCTGACCGTGGTGCCGATCGTGCCGGTTTCGGTGCCGACCCAGCTCTTGCCGGTGTTCAGCACCGTGGTGCCGTCGGTGGACAGCCGCTTGCCGATCAGCGCGGCGTTGGGATGGGCGTACCGCGTCTGCTCGCGGTTGGCGATGACCACGTAGTCGGCGCCGGTCGACTGCTGCACGCTCAGCGCGAGCGGCTGCAGCACGTTTTGCGGATCCTTGACATTGAACGCGGCCCGGACCTGAGGCAGGCCCGCCACGGACTGGGCGATCGCCAGCGCCCGCTGCTGGTGCAGCGAGTCCAGTTGCGCGCGTGTGTGCTCGGCCCACACGCCTCCGGTGCCTCCGACGGCCAGCAGCACGATGACCATCTGGAGCACGAACAGCTGGGTTCCGAGGGAGGCGTCACGTACCCGTCTCACCGCACCATGGAAACATGCCGAGGTCACAGGGGGGTTGCGAGGGGGGTTGCGACCAATACGACCTATATGACGGCTATCGTGAAAAGGGTCGACTCCATCGGCAACGGACTTCACCATCCAGTATTCCGTAACGTGAAATCCCCCCTTTGGAGTGATCATGCGTCTCCGCATACTCGCCGCCGTCGCGGCGCTCTCCGTCGCCGCGGTGTCCGGCTGCGGCGCCGGCTCCGGTTCCGACGGCGGAGGCACGGGCGCGCTGCGCATCATGGCTCCCGCCTCACCGGGCGGCGGCTGGGACCAGACCTCCCGTACGGCCGAGCAGGCGCTCAAGTCCGTCGACCCGAAGCGCAAGGTCGAGGTGTTCAACGTGCCCGGCGCGGGCGGCACCATCGGCCTGGCCCAGCTGGCGGGCGAGAAGGGCAACGGCAACCTGCTGATGACCATGGGCCTGGTCATGGTGGGCGCGATCGAGCAGAACAAGTCCAAGGTCACGCTGGCCCAGACGACGCCGATCGCCAAGCTGACCGAGGAGTACGAGATCATCGTGGTCCCGGCGGCCTCCCCGTTCAAGTCGGTGGCCGACCTGGTCGCCGCCTGGAAGGCCGACCCGAAGAAGGTGTCCATCTCGGGCGGCTCGGCCGGCGGCACCGACCACATCGCGGCCGGGCTGATGGCCAAGGCCGCGGGTGTGGACCCGAAGCAGGTCAACTACATCGCCCACTCGGGCGGCGGCGAGGCGCTGAACGAGCTGCTCGGCAACAAGGTGAGCGCGGGCATCTCGGGTGTCAGTGAGTTCGCCGAGCACGTGAAGTCCGGCAAGCTGCGCGCGCTGGCCGTGACCTCGGCCCAGCGGCTGCCCGACCTCGACGCGCCCACGCTCAAGGAGGCCGGGCTGAACGTGGAGCTGACCAACTGGCGCGGCTTCGTGGCGCCCGGCGGGCTCGACGAGGCGGCCAAGAAGTCGCTGACCGACCAGGTGACCAAGATGCACGACTCGCAGGTGTGGAAGGACGCGGTGGCCAAGAACGGCTGGATCGACTCCTTCCAGACCGGTCAGCAGTTCGCCGACTACCTCAACGCCGAGCAGACCAAGGTCAAGGCCATCATCGCCGAGCTGGGTGTCGTCTCCTGATGTCCTCTGATAACACTGGTCAGAAGCAGCGCCGGCGATGGCGGCCCGAGCTGGGGTTGGCCGTCATCGTGCTGGCGCTCGGCGTGTTCGTCGTGCTCGGGACGCTCGACGTGTCCGCCGCCGCCTCGCAGCTCGGCATCGGGCCGCGGTTCTTCCCGATGCTGGTGGGCTGCTCCATGATCGCCATCGGCCTGTTCTACGTGGCCGACGTGCTCAGGGGCGGCAGCGGCGACCCCGAGGAGAGCGAGGACGTCGACGTGGACGCCCCCGCCGACTGGCGCAGCGTCGGGCTGGTGAGCGGGATCTTCCTGGCGTTCACCGCGGTGCTGAACGTGCTCGGCTGGATCATCGCCGCGAGCCTGCTGTTCTTCGGCCTCTCGGTGGTGCTCGGCGCGGAGCACAAGCTGCGCGCGGCGGGCGTCGGGGTGGCCCTGGGGATCGCCACGTACCTGCTGTTCGTCAAGGGCCTGGGCGTGTCGCTGCCGGGTGGGCTGCTGCGGGGGGTGATCTAGGTGGATTCGTTCCAGCTGCTGCTCGACGGGTTCGCCGGGGCGCTGACGCCGGTCAACCTCATGTACGCGCTCATCGGCGTCACCCTCGGCACCCTCGTCGGCGTACTGCCCGGCATCGGACCCGCCATGACCGTGGCGCTGCTCCTGCCCATCACCTTCACCGTGCCGCCGACCAGCGCGTTCATCATGTTCGCCGGGATCTACTACGGCGGCATGTACGGCGGCTCGACCACCTCCATCCTGCTCAACACCCCCGGTGAGTCGTCCTCGATGATCACCGCGCTGGAGGGCAACAAGATGGCCCGGCGCGGGCGGGCGGCGCAGGCGCTGGCCACGGCGGCCATCGGTTCGTTCGTGGCGGGCACGATCGCGACCGCGCTGCTGGTCGTGGCGGCCCCCGCGGTGGTGAGCTTCGCCATCTCGTTCGGGCCCGAGGACTACTTCGCGCTGGCGATCCTGGCCTTCACCGCGGTGTCGTCGGTGCTGTCGCGCTCGGTCGTACGCGGGCTGGCCTCCCTCGGGTTCGGCCTGGTGATCGGGCTGATCGGCATCGACCAGCAGACCGGCCAGGCGCGGCTCACGCTCGGCCTGGACCAGCTGCTCGACGGCGTGGACGTGGTGGTCGTGGCCGTCGGTCTGTTCGCGCTGGGCGAGGCCCTGTACGTGGCCTCGCGGCTACGCCACTCGCTGCCCGAGGTGGTACCGGTCGGGCGGGCCTGGATGGGGCGTACCGACTGGCGCCGCTCGTGGCTGCCCTGGCTGCGCGGCACCGCGTTCGGCTTCCCGTTCGGCGCGCTGCCCGGCGGCGGCGCGGAGATCCCGACCTTCCTGTCGTACGCGGCCGAGAAGCGGCTGGCGCGCGGCGTGGCCAAGGAGGAGTTCGGCAAGGGCGCCATCGAGGGCGTCGCCGGGCCCGAGGCGGCCAACAACGCCTCGGCCGCCGGGACCCTGGTGCCACTGCTGACGCTGGGCCTGCCCACGTCCGCGACGGCCGCGATCCTGCTGGCCGCCTTCCAGCAGTACGGCCTGCAGCCCGGTCCGCAGCTGTTCGACCACAACCCGGCCCTGGTGTGGGGCATGATCGCGTCGCTGTTCATCGGCAACACCATGCTCCTGGTACTGAACCTGCCGCTGGCGCCGCTGTGGGCGCGCGTGCTGCGCATCCCCCGGCCGTATCTGTACGCGGGGATCGTGCTGTTCGCGGCGCTCGGCGTGTACGCGCTGAACGGCTCGGTGGTGGACCTGGTCGCGCTCTTCCTGCTGGGCCTGCTGGGGTACGCGATGCGGCGCTTCGGCCTGCCGGTCGCCCCGGCGGTCATCGGCCTGATCCTGGGCCCGATGGCGGAGATCCAGCTACGCCGGGCGCTGGCCATCGGCGCGGGCGACGTGACGACGCTGGTGCGCAGCCCTATCGCGGTGATCCTGCTGCTGCTCGCCCTGGCGGCGCTGGTCGCGCCGCTGTTCAGGAAGCTGATGACACGGCGCCGCACTGAGCCGATCGTGCCCGCGTCGCGGGAGGACTGATCCCCAAGGGGGTTCCCCTCTCAAGAACCCGAGCCATGACGGACCGTCTTGCGCCCCTCCCCCGAAGGGGGTCCCCCTCCCAAAGACCCCAGCCACCACGGACCGTCACAGGGGTCGAAACCGTCGTGCGACGGACCACCCGGGAGTCAAGCGTCCGGGCGGCCCCATGGGACTTGGCGCCGGGCTCCGTCGGTCTGCGTCCGGACCGGCGGAGCCCCGCTTCCGGTCCAGCCTGCCGAGGACCGTCTCTGGACCGGCCTGCCGAGGCCCGTTTATGTCGTACCGGCCGGGCAACATGGCGGGCATGGCCGTGAAAGTACAGGTGACGTTCGACTGCGCCGACCCCGACAAGCTGGCCCGGTTCTGGGCCGAGGCGCTCCGCTATCAGCTGGAGGAGCCCCCGCAGGGCTTCGCCACCTGGCAGGACTACTGGCGCGCCCGGGGGCTGCCCGAGGAGGAGCTGACGGGCGACGGCGGCTACGACTCGGTCATCGATCCGGCCGGGGTGGGCCCGCGGCTGTGGTTCCAGAAGGTGCCCGAGGGCAAGGTGCTCAAAAACCGCCTCCACCTCGACCTGTCCGTCACCTCCGGGGACCGGCCGGTGGAGGTCCGCCGGGCCCAACTCGACGCCGAGGCCGAGCGGCTGGTCGGGC
Source organism: Nonomuraea aurantiaca (assembly GCF_020215705.1). Lineage (GTDB taxonomy): Bacteria > Actinomycetota > Actinomycetes > Streptosporangiales > Streptosporangiaceae > Nonomuraea > Nonomuraea aurantiaca. Next base: position 241,732 of record NZ_JAIWNB010000006.1, read on the forward strand.
TGGGAGCGACGCTGTCCAAGGTGCTCGTGGTGGAGGGCCTGCCCGACTATTACGCGATCACCCTGCTCGACCCGGAGGGCAACGAGTTCTGCATCAACTGAGCGCGTACACACCGGTCGGTCGTCCTAGGTGGCGAGGGCGGCTGCCGCTTGGATGGTGCGGTGCTGCTCCTCAGGAGTGCCGAACGGAGCGGCGAGGTACTCCGTGACGCCCGCGTCCGCCAGCCTGCCGATCTGCACGGCCACGGCCGCCTCGTCGCCCACGATGACCACGTCCTGCGGTCCGGCCACGCCCTCACGGTCGAGCATCGCTCGATACTCCGGCACCTGACCCGCCAGCGCGAACTGCTCCGCGACGCGTCCACGCACCCCGGCCTCGTCGCCCGTCACGCACACCACCAGCCCGGCGATCACCCGGGGCGCGGGGCGTCCGGCGGACTCGGCCGCCTTGGTGACGGACGGCACGATATGGCCGGCCAGCGTGCGCGGGCCGGTCATCCACGTCACCACGCCATCGGCGAGCTCTCCTGCCAGCGACAGCATGGCCGGACCCATCGCCGCCAGCAGCACCTGAGGCGGCTCCGCGCCGGGCACGGCGGCCGCGCCCGAGGCGGTGAGCAGTTCGCCGTGGTGCGCCACGGTTTCGCCGCGTAGCAGAGGTCTCAGCACCGACAGGTATTCGCGCATCCGCCGTACGGGCTTGTCGGCGGGCAGGCCGTACATCGACTCGACCATCATCGCGATCCCCGCGCCGATGCCGAGCGTGAGACGGTTGCCCGTGGCGGCCTGAACGCTGAGCGCCTGACCGGCCAGCACCAGCGGATGGCGCTGCGGCACCGGGACGACGGCCGTACCGAGCGCGATGCCCGGCACCCGCCCGCCCACGGCGGTCAGCGCGGTGAGCGCGTCCCAGCCGAGCGCCTGGCTTGCCCAGGCGGTGCTGTAGCCGAGCTCGGCGGCGGTCCTGACCTGCTCGCTCAGCTCCTCCAGCGTCGCGGGACCGCGTACGTCGCCGACGGCGATTCCGATCTTCAAGTGTTCAGCTCCCTTTAACGGAGAATCTCTCCGGTTCGATACGATAGGGAGAACCTCTCCACTTAGCAACCAGGGAGCCATCTGATGATGCGGGCCGACGCGCTGCGCAACCGCGAGCGGATCGTACGAGTGGCCAGGGCCGTCTTCACCGAGCACGGCCCCGACGCCTCGCTCAACCAGGTGGCGCAACAGGCCGAGGTAGGGCCGGGCACCCTCTACCGGCATTTCCCTACGCTGCAAGACCTGCTGGTGGCAGTGATCAGAGACGACGTGGCGGCACTCTGCGCCCGGGGGCGGACCCTGCTCTCCGAGTCGTCCGCGATTTCCGGGGCGTCGGCGGACGGGGCGTTGAGGGCGTGGCTGCGGGCGGTGGCCGTACACGCGACGGCCATGCGCGGACTGGTCGCGACGCAGTTGGCCTCATGGCCCGCCGACGGTGCCCTGGCGGCCTGCCACGAGGAGATCACCGCCGCCGGCGCCGCGCTGCTCGACCACGCCCGCCGCGCCGGCTCCGCACCCGAGGGGATGGACATCACGGACCTCCTCCGGCTGGCCAACGCGATCGGCTGGGCCAGCGAGCAGTCCCCTGAGGACGAAGGCCTCATCGACCGCCTGCTCGCGCTGGTGACGACCACCAAAGAAAGCCCCGCCACCTCACTCTTCCGTTCTAGTGGTCGTCGCAACACCCCACCTCGAGGGATGCGATGGACTTCGAGATCCGGGAGATTCGATCTCCTCAGGGACGCAAGAAGCTGACCAAGGAGCGAGAGCACTACCTTGCTCTCGTGCAGCAGGGCGTGAGCAGTAAAGAAGCGTGTCGCATCGTCGGCATCAACCGGCGAACCGGGCAGGAGTGGCGAAACGGAAGACCGGAAGGACGAAAGAAGAGGCCTCGGCAGCCAGCGCGTCGTGTGCCGGCGGCCGAGGCCTCTTCGCGTTCCCGCTACTTATCCCAGGAGGAGCGCCTCACCATCGCCGACCTGGTGCGCGAGGGCGCGTCTATCCGGTCCATCGCCGTCACGCTCGGACGGAGCGCTTCCACAATCAGCAGAGAGGTCCGCCGCAACGGCCACCCGACCAGCGGCGACTATCGGCCATACGCGGCGCAGGCCCGCGCGGACGCCCGACGGCCGCGCCCCAAGCCGGGCAAGATCGGCCAGAGCCCCGAGCTGCGGGCATACATTCAGGACCACCTGCATAAACGCTGGAGTCCCGAGCAGATCTCCCAGAGCCTGCGCAGGAGCTTCCCTGACCGGCCGGAGATGCATGTGTGCCACGAGACCATCTACCAGGCGCTCTACGTCCAGGGCCGCGGCGAGCTGCGCCGCGAGCTGACCAAGGCTCTGCGTACCGGCCGCGCCATGCGCAAACCTCACCGCCTCGCCAACAAGCGCCAGCCCCGCTACAGCGCGCCCATGGTCATGCTCAGCGAGCGCCCCGCCGAGGCCGACGACCGTGCCGTTCCCGGCCACTGGGAGGGGGATTTGATCATTGGCAAGAACCAGCTGTCCGCCATCGGAACCCTGGTCGAGCGGACGACGCGCTACGTCATGCTGGTTCACCTGCCACACGATCACAGCGCGGTTGGCATGCGTGATGCCCTGCTGGAGACCATCGCGACGCTACCGGCCCATCTCCGGCGTTCCCTCACCTGGGACCAGGGCAGCGAGATGGGACGCCACCACGAGTTCTCCGTCGCTGCCGACATGCCCGTCTACTTCTGCGACCCGGCCAGCCCCTGGCAGCGCGGCTCCAACGAGAACACGAACGGCCTGCTGCGCCAGTTCTTCCCCAAGGGCACAGACCTGTCCGTCCACACCCGCGAGGACCTGGCCGCCGTCGCTGCCGAATTGAACGCCAGACCACGAAAGACGCTCAACTGGGATACGCCCGTTGAGCGTCTTGACATGCTGCTCTCCGTTGGCGACTAGACCCACTCTGCTCTGGCCACCCGGAACTACCGATGGCTGATGCCATCCTCAGCTTCCCGCGTGAGGAATGAACGTGATGTGGCGTCCCGTCGGGTGGTGTATTTTGCGTGATTATGTACGGCTAGATCAGCCCCACCCGGTCACTAATGACCCCCAATGCGGAAGGCCTTTCATTGATCCGGACCATCGCCGGGACGGCCCGCCCGCTCGCACTCCTCACGGCCTTGTCCTATGCGGCAGCCGTAGCCGTCCTCACGTGGCTGACCGTCGGCGGTTATCTCGGCGATTCGATGTATGGGGGAGTGCTGATGCTGCTGCTGGCTTTCCCGGTCTCCCTGGTGGGCATGGTTGTCGATCAGTTGCTGTCCGTCCTTGAGGAGGCCACGCACGTCTCCCTCGGCGGGGGCTGGGACTACGTGCGGATGGCCTGGCCTGGACTGGTCGAAGCCGTCGTCCTCGCGTTCCTGCTGGCAGGGCGCCGTAGGAGTATCTCAGGCCGTGTCTTGGGCTGGCTGCTTGCTGGCTGCGTCATCGTGAGCGGACTGGCGATCACGTTCGACGAATGGATCCCGCGCCGCGCGTACGGTTGGGCGTTCCTGGTATGCGGCCTCGGAATGATCATCGGTTTGCTCGGCGATATGATCAGGAGCGCAAGAGCAAACCAGGCCGCCGGATCCGCGGGGAATCCTGGCTAGACGCCTGGTTATGTCGTTTTCCACCCGCTTCCACACCGCGGTGATGTCGGCCGTGCGGGTGCGGTCTCAAGGCACGGCCCGACGGCGATGGCACCCACCACGACAATGATCCTGAGCTTGCCGAACTCACGACCTGACAGCCGGACCACTCGCGGCCCCAGGCCAGGGGTCTTCTCTCTGCAAAGCGGCGAAAGACGCTCAGCGGGGTACTCCAGCCGAGCGTCTCGCTATGCTTCTCGCTGTCAGTAGTTGATCACGGTGTTGCGACGACCCCTGAAATTCACCACTCGGTGACGGGGCCTGAGTCGATCGGATCGCCTACTCGGAGACGCCCAGCTTCTCCAGGATCAGCTCGCGGGCCCGAGCGGCGTCGGCCTTGCCGCGGCTGGCCTTCATAACGCCGCCCACCAGCGCACCGGCCGCGGCGATCTTCCCGGAGCGGACCTTCTCGGCCGCGTCGGCGTTGCCGGCGATGACCTGGTCGACGATCGCCGACAGCTCACCCTCGTCGTTGACGATCTTCAGCCCGCGCCGCTCGACCACCTCGTCGGGCGAGCCCTCCCCGGCCAGCACGCCTTCGAGCACCTCGCGCGCCAGCTTGTCGTTGAGCGCGCCCGAGGCCACCAGCTCGGTGACGCGGGCGATCTGCGCGGGCGTGATGGGCAGGGTCGCCAGCGCCACAGCGGACTCGTTGGCGCGCCGCGCCAGCTCGCCCATCCACCACTTGCGCGCGTCGGCGGCCGGCGCGCCCGCCGCGACCGTGGCCTCGACCAGGTCGAACGCGTCGGCGTTGTGCATCGCCTGCATGTCGAGGTCGGACACCCCCCACTCGGCCTGCAGCCGCTTGCGCCGGACCGACGGCAGCTCGGGCAGCGCGTCCTTGAGCGTGGCCACCCAGGCCGGGTCGGGCGCGATCGGCACCAGGTCGGGCTCGGGGAAGTAGCGGTAGTCCTGCGCCTCCTCCTTGGACCTGCCGGGCGTGGTGACGCCGGTGTCCTCGTGGAAGTGCCTGGTCTCCTGGATGATCCGGCCGCCGTCGGCGAGGATCGCCGCCTGCCGCTCGATCTCGCTCCGCACGGAACGCTCGATGCTGCGCAGCGAGTTGACGTTCTTGGTCTCGGTACGGGTGCCCCACTCGGACGAGCCGCGGGGCATGAGCGAGACGTTGACGTCGCAGCGCATCGAGCCCTCCTCCATGCGCACGTCGGAGACGCCCAGCGTGCGCATGATCTCGCGCAGCTCGGTCGCGTACGCCTTGGCCACCTCGGGCGCCAGGCTCTCGGTGCCCTCGATCGGCTTGGTGACGATCTCCACCAGCGGGATGCCGGCGCGGTTGTAGTCGACGATCGAGTAGTCGGCGCCCTGGATGCGGCCGGTCGCCCCGCCCACGTGGGTGGACTTGCCGGTGTCCTCCTCCAGATGCACCCGCTCGATCTCGACGCGCACGGTCCGGCCGTCGACCTCGACGTCGAGATAGCCGTCGAAGCAGAGCGGCTCGTCGTACTGGGAGATCTGGTAGTTCTTCGGCATGTCCGGATAGAAGTAGTTCTTCCGGGCGAACCTGCACCACTCGGCGATCGAGCAGTTCAGCGCCAGGCCGATGCGGATCGTCGACTCGATCGCGACGGCGTTGGCCGTCGGCAGCGAGCCGGGAAACGCCAGACAGGTCGGGCAGACCTGGGTGTTGGGCGGGGCCCCGAAGGTCGTCTTGCACCCGCAGAACATCTTCGACGCGGTGCCGAGCTCGACGTGCGTCTCCAGCCCGAGCACTGGCTCGAACCGCGCGAGGGCTTCGTCGTACGGCATGTGCGTACCGACAGTCATGATGAAGTCCTTAGTTCAGATCGTCGCATTTCACGCTATCAATCAGGCGCTCAGAGGAATCCACGGCTCCCCAGCGCCTCAGTGGTCGCATCCACCCATTCGCGATACGCCGGAAACCGCGCCAGCACGGCCAGTGTCTCCCTCCGCGACGAGCCCCGGTACGAGAGGACGGCTCATGGAGCCTGCCCGAACGGCGCTCAGATAGGAGCGGACCCGGCGAGGAGACACGAAAACCGCCACCGGCGAGCGAAGCCCAGCGCGTCCAGCAGATTGGACTTACCACTCGAATTCGGACCGACCAGAGCGAGGAACGGCGGCACGTCGAGCTCGAAGTCCAGGAAGGACCTGAACCCGTCGATCTCGATGCGCGTGAGCACGCCGCCGTCCCCTCTCCCTACGAAGTTTCCCTACAGCGCCGGAGCCTTGGACAGCAGGCTGCCGCCCCAGCGGCTTTCCAGGGCCTGCTCGACCGCGGCGCCGACCCGGTAGCAGCGGTCGTCGCCCAGCACCGGGGCCATGATCTGCAGGCCGACCGGCAGCCCGTCCTCGTCGGCCAGGCCGCACGGGACCGAGATGGCCGCGTTGCCCGACAGGTTGGACGGGATCGTGCACAGGTCGGCGAGGTACATGGCCATCGGGTCGTCGGCGCGCTCGCCGATCGGGAACGCCGTCGTCGGCGTCGTCGGCGACACCAGCACGTCCACCTGGTGGTAGGCGGCCTCGAACTCGCGCGAGATGACCGTGCGCACCTTCTGCGCCTGGCCGTAGTAGGCGTCGTAGTAGCCGCTCGACAGCGCGTAGGTGCCGAGCATGATGCGCCGCTTGACCTCGGGGCCGAACCCGGCGGCCCTGGTCAGCGCCATGACCTCCTCGGCGCTGCGGGTGCCGTCGTCGCCGACGCGCAGGCCGTAGCGCATGGCGTCGAAGCGCGCCAGGTTGGAGGAGCACTCCGACGGCGCGATCAGGTAGTAGGCGGGCAGCGCGGTCGAGAACGACGGGCAGGAGACCTCGACGACCTTGGCGCCGAGCGATTCGAGCAGCTCGACGGCCTCGTGGAAGCGGGCCAGCACGCCGGGCTGGTAGCCGTCGCCGCCGAACTCCTTGACCACGCCGATGCGCATGCCGGAGATGTCGGCCTGCCGGGCGGCCTCGACCACGGACGGCACGGGCGCGTCGATCGAGGTGGAGTCCATCGGGTCGTGCCCGGAGAACGCCTCGTGCAGCAGCGCCGCGTCGAGCACGTTGCGGGCGAACGGGCCCGGCGTGTCGAGCGAGCTGGCGAACGCGATCAGGCCGTAACGCGACGAACCGCCGTAAGTGGGCTTCATGCCCACGATGCCGGTCACGGACGCGGGCTGCCGGATCGAGCCGCCGGTGTCGGTGCCGGTGGACAGCGGCGCCTCGTACGCGGCGACGGCGGCGCTGGAACCACCGGACGACCCACCGGGGATCCTGGACAGGTCCCACGGGTTACGGGTCGGGCCGTAGGCGGAGTTCTCCGTGGAGGAGCCCATGGCGAACTCGTCGAGGTTCGTCTTGCCGAGGATGACCAGTCCGGCCGCGCGCAGGCGGCTCGTGACGGTCGCGTCGTACGGCGGGCGCCAGCCTTCGAGGATCTTGGACGCGGCCGTCGTCGGCATGTCGGCGGTGGCGAAGATGTCCTTGTGCGCGATCGGCACCCCGGCCAGCGGGCCGAGCCGCTCACCGGCGCCCAGCCGGGCATCGACGGCCCTGGCCTGCTCGACGGTGGTCTCGCGATCGACGTGCAGGAACGCGTTGATCTTGGGCTCGACCTCGGCCATGCGGTCGAGATGCGCCTCGGCCACCTCGACGGCCGTGACCTCGCCACCGGCGATCAGCGCGCCGAGCTCGGCGGCGGTCTTGTGGATCAGGCTCATGCCTCCTCCCCAAGGATGCGCGGCACCCGGAAGCGGTCGTCCTCGACGGCCGGCGCGCCGGACAGCGCTTGCTCGGGCGTCAGGGACTGTCGCACCTCGTCGGCGCGGAAGACATTGGTCAGCGGAAGCGCGTGCGACGAAGGCGGAACGTCCTCGGCGGCGACCTCTGCCACCTTCGCGACCGACTCGATGATGGCATCGAGCTGCGTGGCGTAGTGGTCGAGTTCGTCGTCGGTGAGGGCCAGCCTGGACAACCGGGCCAGGTGTGCGACCTCGTCGCGGGTTATGGCGGACATGAGTCGTGTAACCCGTTTCGTGGATGGAGTTGGGACACTGTCATCCTAGGGGCCTTGACGGAGCGGGACAGAACCATTAACCCGCGCCACAGGGGTTCCACGCTCGCGGGGGCCGCGGCGCCGCGTACCTGGTCATTCAGCCGGCCCGGTGTACGTCCTCGGGAAGCGCCGGGTCACGCGGTCTGGGTGACCTCGGAGCGGTAGCCGTACTCGATCTCCGGCTGGGTCTCGATGTGTTCGCGCAGCCAGACCGTGGCCTCGGCGGGCGGCATGGGCTTCTGGAACAGCCAGCCCTGACCCATCTCGCAGCCCATCTCGGTGAGCCGGATGGCCACGTCGTCGGATTCGACGCCCTCGGCGACCGAGCTCAGGCCGAGCGAGCGGACCAGGTCGACGATGGAGCGCACGATCCGGTAGTCGTCGTCGGACTCGGCGATGCGCCGGACGAACGAGGCGTCGATCTTGACCTCCGACACCGCCAGCCGCTGCAGCCTGATCAGTGAGGAGTAGCCGGTGCCGAAGTCGTCCAGGGACAGCGGCACGCCGAGCACGGCCAGCGCCTTGATCGTCTCGTGCGTGTAGGCCTGGTCGCCCATCAGGATGCGCTCGGTGACCTCCAGCTGGATCGCCGACGGCGGCAGCCGGAGCTTGGCCAGCCCCGCCTCCAGCTGCTCGGGCAGGGCCGAGTCGAGCAGGTCGCGGGCGGAGATGTTGACCGAGACCTGCACCCGCAGGCCGCTGTGCCACCAGCGGGCGGCCTGCTCCAGTGCCGCATCGATGACGTATTCGGTGAGCTGGCGCATGAGGTAGGACTGCTCGGCCAGCGGGATGAACTCCGACGGCGGGATCTGGCCGTGCACCTGGTGATGCCAGCGCAGCAGGGCCTCCATGCCGTGTACGGCGCCGGTGGCCATGCCGACCTTGGGCTGGTAGTGCAGCCTGAGCTCGCGGTTGTCCACGGCCCGCCGCAGGTCGCCGAGGAGGTTGAGCCGTTCGGGCGAGTTGCGGTCCTTGTCCGGCTGGTAGAGCTCCACGCCGGTGCGCCCCTCCTTGGCGAGGTACATGGCCACGTCGGCGCGCTGGAGCAGCAGCTCGAAGTCGGGGGCGTGGTCGGGGTAGAGCGCGATGCCGACCGAGCCGTCCAGGTCGAACGACATGCCCTCCAGCCGCACCGGTTCGGTGAGCGCCGCGCGCAGCCGGGCGGCCACCTCGCGGGCCGCGTGGGCGTCCCTGATCGAGGGCAGCAGTACGGCGAACTCGTCACCGCCCAGCCGGGCCACGACGTCGCCGGGGCGTACGGAATGGGTGAGCCGGTGGGCGACCATCTGCAGCAGCCGGTCACCGACCGGGTGGCCCATCGTGTCGTTGACCTCCTTGAACCGGTCGAGGTCGAGCAGGAACAGGCCGACCCGCTCGTCCTGGCGGGCCTCGGCGAGCGCCTCCTCGGTGCTCACGATCAGCATCTTGCGGTTGGGCAGGCCGGTCAGCTCGTCGTGCATGGCCTGGTGGTCGCGGCGCATCGACAGGGTGGCGGTGAAGTAGACCGCCGCCAGGGGCGCCACGAACAGCGGCACAAGGGTGGGTGAATGGGTCATCACGACGACGACCAGGGGCGCCAGCCCGAGCAGCGCGGCGTAGACGAGGCTCTGCGGACCGAGGCTGGCCTTCAGCACGCGGGTGATCGACCGGCGCTCGTGCAGCGCCACCGCGCCGCTCACCAGGGCGGCCCTGACGGCGAAGTAGGCGATGCCGGCCAGCGAGATCGCCAGCAGGTCGGCGCCCGTGGGCACCCACGGCGCGGCCGGGCTCGGCACGATCCCGAACAGGCCGAGCACCACGGCGGCGGCGGTCAGCGCGAGCGTCGACTGGGCGATGTTGAACATCACCCGATGCCACGCCTTGCGGGTGACGACGCCGTTCATCACCACGGCCACCGCCTGCATCAGCACCGCCACGGGCAGGCCGAAGTGCAGGAGCACGGCGAAGGTGAACATGGTGGAGGGGTACGTGCCGCCGACGGCGGTCGCCGATGACACCATGACGGGCCTGAGCTCGCCCAGCACCGCGAGCGCGGTCAGCACCCAGAACAAGGGCGTACGGGCGAGCTCCGCCAGGCCGGCCGGGTCGAGTCTGAGCATGGCCACGGCCAGGGCGGTGGAGCCGATCACGGTGATGCCGGCGAGGAACGCCCACAGAGGCGTCCCGGCGCGTGGCCCCGTGTCGCGGGTGTCGGTTGGGTCAGCCATCAGTAACAGAACCCCCATTAGGTCACTATGGGAGGGTACGACCTTCACCCCACTTCGCGAAACCAACCGCGTACGTTCCGTCACTTATCCTTCGGACATATACCCCGAAATCACTCTTAGTATACTCGCTATCAACAGCGCGTATATAACCTATGGCTGGGAAGTGACAGCCCCTACGGCTGGGGAGTGACGGCCACCCGCGCAGCCGCCTCCGGCCCGTCGGCGAGGAGCACCCCGAAGCCCTCACCGTCGAGGATCGGCACGCCCAGGCTGACCGCCTTGTCGTACTTGGACCCGGCATTGTCGCCCGCCACCAGGAACGAGGTCTTCTTCGACACCGAGCTCGCGACCTTGCCGCCCCGATCGCTGAGCGCCTCGGCGGCGGAGTCACGGGTGAAGCCCGGCAGCGTGCCGGTCACCACGAAGGTCAGGCCCTCGAGCGTCTGCGGCCCCTTCTCGGGAGCGGGCTCGTCCTCCATGCGGACGCCCGCGGCCCGCCAGCGGGTGATGATCTCGCGATGCCAGTCGACCTCGAACCAGGCGCGGATCGTGGCGGCCACCCGCGGCCCGATGCCCTTGATGGCCGCCAGCTCCTCCTCCGAGGCCGCCATGACGGCGTCGATCGAGCGCAGGGCGACAGCCAGGTCGCGGGCCGTGGGCGGCCCGACATGGCGGATGGAGAGCGCCACCAGGACATTGGCCAGCGGCGCCTGCTTCGCCCGGGCCAGCTCCTCGATGAGCTTGTGGGCGTTCTGGCTCGCCTCGCCGTTGATGTTGGAGAAGAACGAGACGACCTTCTGCTCGCCCGTCTTCGGATCGATCTTGGGCAGGCCGCTGTCCTTGTCGCGGACCACGGACCTGATCGGGATCAGCCGCTCCAGCGTCAGGTCGAACAGGTCGGCCTCCGTACGCACGACCGGCTCCTGCGGCGGCAGCGGCTGCGTGAGCGCGGTCGCCGCCACGTAGCCGAGCCCGTCGATGTCGAACGCGCTGCGCCGGGCCGCGAAGAACAACCGCTCGCGGATCTGCGCGGGGCAACCGCGGGCGTTGGGGCAGCGCAGGTCGGCGTCGCCCTCCTGCTCGTAGGCCAGCTCCGTGCCGCACTCGGGGCAGTGGGTCGGCATGACGAACGGCCGCTCGGACCCGTCACGCAGGTCGGTGACCGGGCTGAGGATCTCGGGGATGACGTCGCCCGCCTTGCGCAGCACGACGGTGTCGCCGATGAGCACGCCCTTGGCGGCCACCACCGCGGCGTTGTGCAGGGTGGCGCGCTCGACCGTGGAACCGGCGACGCTGATCGGCTCCATCACCCCGAACGGCGTGACACGGCCGGTGCGGCCGACGCCCACCTGGATGTCGAGCAGCTTGGTGTTGACCTCTTCGGGCGGGTATTTGAAGGCGATCGCCCAGCGCGGCGCCCGCGAGGTGGAGCCGAGCTCGCGCTGGGTGCGGAAGTCGTCGACCTTGACCACCACGCCGTCGATCTCGTAGGGCGGGTCGTGTCGGTGCACGCGGTAGTGCTCGATGAAGGCGTCGACCTCGGCGGGGCCGCCGACCACCCGGTAGAGGTCGCTGACCGGCAGGCCGAACTCGCGCAGCCGCTCGTAGACCTCGGACTGCGCCTTGGGTTCGGCCGCGCCCTCCCAGACGCCGACACCGTGCACGATCATGCGCAGCGGGCGCTGGGCGGTGATCCGCGGGTCCTTCTGGCGCAGCGAGCCTGCCGACGCGTTGCGCGGGTTGGCGAAGGGGGCGACCCCCTGCGCGACCAGCTGCTCGTTGAGCCGCCCGAACTCCGCGACCGGCATGTAGACCTCGCCCCGGACCTCGATCAGGCTCGGGACGTCGGCTCCCTTGAGCCGGTGGGGCACGCCCTCGATGGTGCGGACGTTGGGCGTCACGTCGTCGCCCGTCCTGCCGTCGCCCCTGGTGGCGCCGCGCTCCAGCCGGCCGTCGCGGTAGACCAGCGCGATGGCCAGCCCGTCGATCTTGAGCTCGCAGAGGTACGGTCCTGGCTCGCCCTCGGCCAGCCGCTCGGCCCGCGCCTGCCACGCGGCCATCCCGGCCGGGTCGAAGGCGTTGTCGAGGCTCTCCATCGGCGCCAGGTGGTCGACCTTGGCGAAGTCGCCGGCCACGGGCGCGCCGACCTTCTGGGTCGGCGAGTCGGGCGTCTGAAGACCCGGATGCGCCGCCTCCAGGGCGAGCAGTTCGTTGAACCACTCGTCGAACTGAGCGTCGCTGACCGTGGGCCGGTCGAGCACGTAATAGCGATAGCGGGCTTCCTCCACCAGCTCGCTCACCTCGGCGTGCCGCTCACGCGCGGCCACGGGCACGCCATCGACGCTTGGCTCGCTCACCAGGGTCTCCTTCCGTCCAACACCCTAGGCAAACGCTATCGCCGAGCACCGACAACGGGCACCTCCCACGACACCCGGACGGGCGGGTCGCGGTGGGATCAGCGGCGTGGACGGCCGACCGCCCCTTACGGATCGGCCGTCCTGGAGCCAGTGAAGGGGTCAGCCGCCCTGGGACCAGACGCCGTCCCACCCCGAGCACTTGCCGGTGACCTTCACGGCCGTGCCGCGGCAGACCCGGCCCTCGATCGAGAGCATGTAGCCGGTGGGGAAGGAGAACTTCAGCGGCTTGGTCCCCGAGCAGTTGTGGAACGTCTTGGCGCCCCTGCCGCCGTCATCCTTGACCCACCGGAACTTCAGCCACGAGCACCCGCTTCGCCCGGGGAAGTCGTAGAGCTTACCGCTCACCACGAACCCCGGCCGGTCCAGGACGACCTTGCCCTTGGCCTTGCCCGCCTTGTCGGCGGAGTAGATGGAGCCCCAGTTCCAGATCTCCGGGTTGGCGGCGGCCGCGGCCGGTGCGGCGATCGACGCAGACGCGATCAGGAGCGTGACGCCGACCGCCACAGTGCGAAAAATCATGGAAGCGAGGCTACTCAACCGGCTTGCAGCCCGCTTGCCGGATCGTCGCGCAGCACCTGGGCGCCCTTGCGGCAGGCGGCCAGGGCGGCCCGCGCGTAGTGCGGAGAGGCTCCGGCGAGCCCGCAGGCCGGGGTCAGCACGACCTGCGCGGCCAGCTTGTCGGGCGGGAACCCGAGCCGCCGCCACAGATCCACCGCCGGCCTGGCGACGACGCCGGTGTCGGGCAACCGGGTGTCGGTCCCCGGCACCACACCGAGGAACAGCAGCAGCCCCGCCTCCAGCGCCTCCCCCACGGCGTCGTCGTCCCTGCGGCTGAGCAGGGAGGCGTCCACCGAGACGCCGCGGACACCGGCCGTACGGAGGAGGCGGAGGGGCACCGACGGCGCGCAGCAGTGCACGATCGGGTCGCCGAACAGGCGCAGCGACTCCGCCACCCGCGAGCCCTCCACGGCGGCCAGCCGCCCGAAGCCCGAGGCGGTCGGCACGGTGCCCATGAGCACGCCGGGCAGGCCGGGCTCGTCGAGCTGCAGGACGATCTCGGTGACGCCGGGCAGGCGCCGCCGTACCTCCGCGACGTGGTCGGCGACGCCCTGAGCGAGCGAGGCGGTCAGGTCGCGTACGGCTCCGGCGTCGGAGAGCATCTTGTCGCCGTACTTGAGCTCGATGGTGGCCGCCAGCGTCCACGGCCCGCAGACCTGCAGCTTGAGCGGCCCCGCGTAGTCGTGCCCGATCTCCTCCAGGCCGTCGAGATCGCGTCTGAGATGGTCGACCGCCCGCTGGTGGTCGCGCCCCGGCCGGTCGGACAGCCGCCAGCCCGACGGCTGCACCTCCACCGGCAGGTCCACGAGCAGCGCCGCCGTCCGCCCCACCAGGTCGGCGCCCACGCCGCGGCCTGGCAACTCGGGCAGGTACGGCAGACCGGGCAACTCACCGAACACCACTCGGAGGGCCTCGAAATGATCCTCACCCGGATGCGACCCAACCCCGGTGGCTTCGAACATCGACATGGGACAAGCGTAGGCTCTGAAAAATGGAGCTGACCAAATACGGCCACGCGTGCGTACGCCTGGAGAAGGACGGCAACGTCCTCGTCATCGACCCCGGCGCCTTCACCGAGGGGCCCGTCCTCGAGGGTGCCGACGCGGTGCTCATCACCCACGAGCACATGGACCACGTCGACGTCGAGCGGCTCAAGGCCGCCTCATCCGACCTGGAGATCTGGACCTGCGAGGCGGTCGCCGCCCAGTTGACGGAGGTACCGGGGAAGGTCCAGGTCGTCCGGCATGGCGATGATTTCACCGCGGCGGGGTTCGCCGTGAAGGTGTTCGGCGAGTGGCATGCCAAGAACCACCCTGACGTGCCGATTGCGCAGAATGTCGGCTTCATGCTCGACGACGAGGTCTTCTACCCCGGTGACGCGCTGACGGTGCCGGGCGTGGAGGTGCCCACCCTCCTGGTGCCGACGAACGCCCCTTGGCTGAAGCTCATGGAGATGGTCGACTACCTGCGGACGATCCGTCCGGCCAGGGCGTTCTCCACGCATGACGGGCTGCTCAACGACATCGGCCTCAGCCTGGTCGACAACTATCTGAAGCTGGAGTCCGACAAGCAGCACGCCGACATGCGGCGACTCAAGGTCGGCGAGTCGGTCGACCTTCCCTGAGATCAGCTAGCCGAGGCGATGGTGGCCGAGCCGATCACGGTCTCGCCCGAATAGAGCACCGCCGCCTGCCCCGCCGCGACCCCCGTGGCGGGGCGGTCGAGCGTGATGCGCAGCCCGTCGCCGACCTCCTCGAAGTGGCACCCGTAGACCTCGCCGTGGGCCCGCAGCTGCACTCTCAGCTCGCCCGGCGAGGCCGTCGGCCCGTTCCAGACCGGCCGGCCGCAGGTGATCGAGGTGACCTCCAGCGCCGAGCGCGGCCCCACCGTGACCGTGTTGGACACGGGCTCGATCGACAGCACGTAGCGCGGCCTGCCGTCGGCGGCGGGCCGGTCGATGTGCAGGCCCTTGCGCTGTCCGATCGTGAAGCCGTGGGCGCCGTGGTGGTTGCCGACGACCTCGCCTTCCTGGTCGACGATCGGGCCTTCGGCCGAGCCGAGCCGCTTGGCCAGGAAGCCGCGGGTGTCGCCGTCGGCGATGAAGCAGATGTCGTGGCTGTCGGGCTTGTCGGCGACCGTCAGGCCACGCCTGGCGGCCTCCTCGCGTACCTCGGCCTTGGTCGAGTCGCCCAGCGGGAAGATCGCGTGGCCGAGCTGCTCGCGGGTGAGCACGCCCAGCACGTAGGACTGGTCCTTGCCCTGGTCGGCGCTCCTCGACAGCACGCCGTCGACCAGCCTGGCGTGGTGGCCGGTGGCGACCGCGTCGAAGCCCAGCGCGAGCGCCCGGTCGAGCACCGCCGAGAACTTGATCTTCTCGTTGCAGCGCAGGCACGGGTTGGGCGTGCGGCCCGCCGCGTATTCGGCCACGAAGTCCTCGACCACGTCGCGCTGGAAGCGCTCGGCCATGTCCCAGATGTAGAACGGGATGCCGATCACGTCGGCCGCGCGCCGCGCGTCGCGGGAGTCCTCGACCGTGCAGCAGCCCCTGGCCCCCGTGCGGTGGGATTGGGGGTTGGCCGACAAGGCCAGATGCACACCAGTGACGTCGTGACCGGCCTCGGCGATCCGGGCGGCGGCCACGGCGGAGTCAACGCCGCCCGACATGGCGGCAAGCACACGCAATCCCATGACCATTCCAGCGTACTGTCCCGCCAAGCGTGCTCGGCCATCTGCACAACCGGGCTCCGCGTCTGGGAGTATTCAGGCCATGCGACTGTTCGGGCGCAAGGACGACGACGAAGAGCCCATCGAGCCGAGCGACGGCATCGCGCCGTTCTGGGCGTGGTGGGAGGAGACCAGGCCGCAACTCGACTCGCTGGTGGCCGCCGGTGACGCCGAGCTGCTGTGGGAGACGATCGCCCCGGCCGTCGCCGCGGTGCATCCCGGCCTGGTCTGGGAGGTGGCTCCCGGCAGGGAGGCGGCGCACGCGCTGGTCGTGACCGCCGCCGGCGACGCCGAGCTGCGCTCGCTGGCGCACCGCTTGGTCAAGGGGGCGCCGCCCGCCGACCTGCTGTGGGAGTTCCATCCGTCGCGCCAGGTCAACCCGCAGGCGCTGGAGCTCACGATCGACGTGGGCGGCTTCGAGTTCGCCTTCGACAAGCTGATGCTGGGGCTGCGGGTGCCGCCCAACTCGCCGCGCGTGGACGTGGCCGCCTATCACCCGATCTTCGGCCAGCTCGACGAGGACACCCGGCTGGAGACCACGCTGCTGGCCCTCGACTGGCTGCTCGGCGAGGACGACGTGGCCCGCTGGGTGGGCGAGATCACCCCGGCGACGTTCCAGCCGATCGACTCGGTCGCCGCCGTGCACCTGCCCGCCGTGGTGGCCGACCTGGCCTCCGGCTACGAAGAGGAGCAGTGGGCGCTGCTGGAGGGCCAGACGGCGGCCGGCGCGCCGCTGGTCGCCACCGCCCGCTATCCGCTGCGGCCGGTCGACTATCCGCTCTTCGACCAGCACATCGCGATCACGCTCCCGTACGCGCACCGCGACGAGAACGGGCTGCCCGTCGGGGAGTCGCTGACGGCGCTGCGCGACTTCGAGGAACGGCTGGCGGCACGGCTGCTCAAACTCCACGAAGACGCCGTGCTGGTGGCGCACCTGAGCGCGGAGAGCCACCGGGTCATCCACATCTACGCCGACCCGACCGGCGACGCGGCGATCCACGCCAAGGAGCTGATCGTGGGCTGGGAGGAAGGCGAGCCACGGGTCGACGTGGCCACCGACCCCGCGTGGAGCGCGGTGGTGGCCTTCATCAACTAGCTGGTTCGTCACGCGACCGTCTCGGCCCCTGTGACGGTCTGTGGTGGCTGGGGTCCTTTGGGAGGGATACCCCCTCCGGGGGAGAGGAAGAAACCGGTCCGTCGTGGCCGAGGTCCTCCGGGGAGAGGACGACGGCGGTCCGTCGTGTCGGGCTTCCTGAGAAGGGATCCCCTCCGGGGGGAGCGGATGCCCGGCGGGCGTTCAGCTCAGGCCGGCGCGGCGGGCGCGTTCGACCGCCGCCGGGAGCACTTCGATCAGGCGGTCGACGTCGTCGTGGGTCGAGGTGTGGCCGAGGGAGAACCTGAGCGAGCCCCTGGCCGCCGCCGAGTCGGCGCCCATCGCCAGGAGTACGTGCGAGGGCTGCGCCACCCCGGCCGAGCAGGCGGACCCGGTCGAGCACTCCACGCCCTTGGCGTCGAGCAGCATGAGCAGGGCGTCGCCCTCGCAGCCGGGGAAGGAGAAGTGGGCGTTTCCCGGCAGCCGGTCCGTCGGGTCGCCGTTGAGCAGCACGTCGGGGACCGCCTGCCGTACGCGCTGGATGAGCTCGTCCCGCAGCGCGGTCAGGCGGCGGCTCAGCGACTCCTGCTCCTTGACCGCGACCCGGATGGCGGTGGCGAGGCCGGCGATGGCGGGCGCGTCGAGCGTGCCTGAGCGAACGTCCCGCTCCTGGCCGCCACCGTGCATGACCGAGACCGGAGTCATGCCGCGGGCCAGCAGCAGCGCGCCGACGCCCATCGGGCCGCCGACCTTGTGGCCCGTCACCGTCAGCGCGTCGGCGCCGGAGCCGGCGAAGGACACCGGCAGCTGCCCGATGGCCTGCACGGCGTCGGTGTGGAAGGGGATGCCGCTGTCGTGGGCGATGGCGGCCAGCACGTGCACCGGCTGGACCGTGCCCACCTCGTTGTTGGCCCACATGACGCTGATCATGGCGACGTCGTCGGGGTCGCGGGCGATGGCGGCGCGCAGCGTGTCGGGATGCACCCGGCCGAGCTCGTCGACCTCCAGCAGCTCGAGCCGCGCGCCCTGGCTGTCGGCCAGCCAGTGGGCCGGATCGAGCGTGGCGTGATGCTCGACCGAGCTGACCAGCACCCGCTTCCTCGGCCGGCGCGCCCAGTAGAGGCCCTTGACGGCGAGGTTGTCCGCCTCGGTGCCGCCCGAGGTGAACACCACCTCGCTCGGCCTGGCGCCCAGCGTGTCGGCGATGGTCTCGCGCGACTCCTCGACCACTCTGCGCACCCGGCGGCCGGTCGCGTGCAGTGAGGACGCGTTTCCGACCAGGCCGAGTTGCTCCGTCATGGCCTCGATCGCCTCGGGAAGCATAGGCGTGGTCGCCGCGTGATCAAGGTAGGCCGACGGTCTGCTCACCAGGAAAGCGTATCCCCTTTGCCACTGTACCGTCCGGACGGTACAGTAGAGGCATGAGAAGGGACGAGCTACTGGACGCGGCAGAGGATCTCCTCTGCGACCAGGGCTCGACCGCGCTGACCCTGTCCGCGGTGGCCGATCGGGCCGGTGTGAGCAAGGGCGGCCTCCTCTATCACTTCTCCTCCAAGGAAGCCCTGATCAAGGGCATGGTGGAGCGGCTGATCGACGACTTCGACGAGCTGATGGCCGCCCAGGGCGACCCCAGCTACACCGAGCGCTACCTCGCGGCGACGCTTGAGGCCGTGCGCTCCAACCGGCTGCGACGATGGGCCGTCGTCACGGGGGCGTCGGGCAACCTCTTCCTGCTCGCGCCGATCCGCGAGGCGATGGCCCGCTGGCACCGCGAGGGGCTCGACGACGAACCCGACCCCGTGGCGTCGCAGATCGTCCGGCTGGCGTGCGAAGGACTGTGGGACGTGGCGAGCCACGATCCCGGCCTCCACGCAGAGAGCGACCTGCGCGCCCTGGAGGCCCGCTGTCGCGCCCTCCTCAAACCCTGACTTCTCCCTTCCGCGAACCTTCTTCGCCGCCCGCGCTCGCACTATGAGCTCCGGGCCGCGCCGCATGCCAATTAATGAGTGATTTGCGAGGTATGTACCAATGATCCGCGACTTGAGGATCGCCCGTTACGGGGCGGTTCTTACTTTCGTTCTGGCCGGGCTCCTGGTGGGCACGATGACCGTGCGCATCCCGGCGCTGACCGACAAGCTCGGCCTGTCCGAGTCTGCGGTCGGCCTGATCCTGCTGGCGTGGGGTGTGGGCGCCCTGATCACCATGCAGTCCATGCGCCGGGTCATGGGCCGGGCGGGCAGCAAGACCGTCCTGCGGATCGGCGGCCCGCTGACGGCGCTCGGGCTGGTGGGCGTAGCCTTCGCGCCGAACCTCCCGCTGCTGCTGGCCGCGGCCGCGTTCTTCGGCATGGCGTTCGGCATGGTGGACATTGCGATGAACGCCCAAGGGTCCACGGTCGAGCGGGCCTACGGGCGCCCGCTGCTGAACGGCATGCACGCGGGCTGGTGCGTGGGCGCGATCTCGGCGGGCGCTCTGGGCAGCCTGTCGATCGCCCTGGGACTGTCGTTCACCGCGAACGTGGCGCTGGTCGGCCTGGTCTCGTTGCCGGTGATGGTCCTGCTGGGCCGTACGTACCTGCCCGAGGCCCCGGCCGTGTCGACCACCGCCAAGGCCGGCCGCCGCCTGCCCCCGATCGTCTACCTGCTCGGCGCCCTGATGTTCTTCGCGTTCATGGTGGAGGGCACGGTCGCCGACTGGAACGGGCTGTTCATGCGCGACACCCTGGGCGCTCCGGAGGCGCTGGCCGCGCTCGGCTACCCGGTCTTCGAGGTCGGCATGCTGGTCGCCCGGCTCACCGGCGACCGGCTCCGGACCCGGTTCGGGGTACACGGCATCATGACGGCCTCCGGCGTGGCCACCGCGGGGTTCTTCGCCGTCGTCCTGGCCGCGCCCGCGCCGCTGGTGGCGGTGCTGGCGATGTTCTTCGTCGGCCTCGGCGTGGCGACGATCTCGCCGATGACGCTCTCGCTGGCCGGGACCGCCACCGACACCCCCGGCCCGGCGATCGCCCAGGCGGGGGCCATGGGCTACGCGGGGCTGCTGCTCGGCCCGGTGGCGATCGGCTTCCTGACGGACGCCACGTCGCTACGCGTGGCGCTCGGGATCGCGGTGGTGCTGGGCGTGGCGATCGCGGTGGCCGCCCGCTTCCTGCCGCGCGAGGAGCCCGCGGCGGTCACTGCCGGTCCGGCCGTCAGGGAGCCCGAACTCGCCACCGCCTGATCCTGTGACATTTGTCCTGGTT
Source organism: Nonomuraea aurantiaca (assembly GCF_020215705.1). GTDB lineage: Bacteria > Actinomycetota > Actinomycetes > Streptosporangiales > Streptosporangiaceae > Nonomuraea > Nonomuraea aurantiaca. The sequence continues at coordinate 261,689 of NZ_JAIWNB010000006.1, forward strand.
CAGTGGCTTACATTCGGCACTGCCCCGATCTGCAGAGCAGTGTGAGGCTGAGCCTATGGTCAAACCGTTCGTCACCGCCTCGGTCCTCGTCGTGACCGCCGTGCCGAGTGTCCTCCAGTTCTTCCTCCCGGGGCTGGAGCCCGCACTCATGCGCGACCCGGCGGCCATCCGCGCCGGGGAATGGTGGCGGCCGGCAACGTCCCTCGTCGTCCAGGACAGCGGCGTGTTGGGCACCCTGTTCAACCTGGCGTTCCTGGCGGTGCTCGGCTACCTCGCCGAGCGCTCGCTCAGGTCCGCCCGCTGGCTCATCCTGTACGGCGCGGGCGCCGTGGCCGGGCAGGCGGCCGGATACCTGTTCAACGACCCGGGAGCCGGGAACTCGATCGCCTTGTGCGGCCTGGCGGCGGGCCTGGCCATCGCCTGCGAGGGGTCACTGGAGCGCTCCGTGGGCGCCTTCTACGCGGTGATGCTGGGCGCGTCCGCCCTGGCGCCCTCCGGCGGCATCTGGAGCTGGGTGGTGACGGTCGCGCTCACCGCGGCCGGGTTCCAGCTGGTGGTCCACCACGAGCGGCTGCCCCTGTGGCTCTTCCCCGTCGGCCTCGCGGTCGTCGCCGTCACGCTCACCGCCCTCGCCGACCTCCACGGCGTGGCCCTGCTGGGTGGCATGATCGCGGCATGGGCACTGAGAGGAATGTCCCGTTCGACCTCGCGGCCTACGTCGCCCGCGTAAAGGGTGGGCCGTGCTTCATCTGCGCCATCGTGGCCGGTGACCCGGCCTATGACCTGGAAGAGATCGTCTACGAGGACGAGCGCCACCTGGCGTTCCTGGCCCGCTACCCGACGATGCCCGGCTATGTCCTGGTGTGCCCGAAGGTCCACGTCGAGCACGCGGTCCGCGATCTCGACGAGGACGGCTACCTCGGTCTCATGCGAGTCCTACGCCGGGTGGCGCTGGCCGTCGAGGCGGCGGTGCCGTCCGAACGCACGTACCTGCTCACGCTCGGCAGCCAGCAGGGCAACGCGCACCTGCACTGGCACGTGGCCCCGCTGCCGCCCGGCACCCCCTACGAGGAGCAGCAGTACTACGCGCTCATGTCGGAGAACGGGGTGATCCCCTGGTCGAGGAGCGGGTCAAGAGGGAGCGCCCGCAGGCGAAGCCGAGGACGAACGATCTTGACCCGGAACAAGGAGCGGCCACCGTCATCGCGTCGGGGGAAGAACACGACTCCGGAGGTCCGTCCGGCTCATCAGGAACCGTCCGGGCAGAATTCGGCGGCGAGCGCGTCGGTGAAGACGCTGAGCGGGGCCCAGTCGCCGTTGACCTGCGTGGTGAGGCGGTGTTTGCCGTCGCGGGTGCCCATGGCGTAGCTCCAGGAGCCGTAGGTGGCACCGGCGTTGCCCCAGACGCTGGTGCCGCAGGGCAGCTCTTGTTCGAAGATGCCCAGGCCGTAGCGGGTGTTGGGGATCCAGTTCGCTTCCTGGGTGGAGACGGTGGTGAGCATCTCGCGCAGTTGCGCGGCCGGCAGGACGCGCCCGCCGAACAGGGCGGCGAAGAACCGGTTGAGGTCGGTGGTGGTGGAGATGATGCCGCCGGCGGACCAGGCGAAGGACTGGTTCATCTGGGTGGCGTCGTAGATGGTGGGCTGGGGGTCGCGGGAGAACAGGGTGGAGTAGTGCACCGGGTGCGGGCCGCGGATCTTGGAGGCAGTGCCGGGCAGGGAGGTGCCGGTCAGGCGCAGAGGGCGGATGACGGTGCGGGTGAGTTCCTGTTCGAACGTCTTGCCTGTCGCCTTTTCGGCGATCATCGCGGCGAGAATGTAGTTGGTGTTGGAGTACTTGAAACGCTGGCCCGGCTCGCCGGTGGGCGGGTGGGCCAGGGCTATCTTCACCAGTTGTTGCGGGGTGTAGGTGTCGTAGCGGTGTTTGAACCACTCGGGACCGACGCCTGTGGCGAAGAACTCCTCGTCGTCGGAGTAGGCGTAGATGCCGCTGGTCTGGTTGAGCAGTTGTCTGATGGTGATCTTGCCAGGCTTGTAGGCGCTGCCGTCGAACAGACCAGGAAGGTATTCATCCAGGGTGTCGTCAAGGCTCAGCTTGCCTTCGGCAGCGAGCTTGAGCACCACGGTGGCGGTGAAGGCCTTGGAGGCGCTGCCGATGCGGAACCGCTCGTTCTGCTGGCGCTTGCGTCCGGTTTTGGTGTCGGATACGCCCGCCGAGCCGAACCAGGAGCGGCGGCCGTCGCGGACGTCGGCGACCATGCCGGGAGCGAGCTTGGCGGCCACCGTCTGGTCGAGCACCTGCTGCACCTTGGGATGTCCGGGAGCGGACGATGCGGTGGCGGGCAGGGCCGTGGCGGCCAGGGTCGCGGCGGCAAGTAGCGCCGCCTTGACGGACTGCGATGCGATCACGTCAGTTCCTTTTCGAGGGGTGGGTTGGAGGGATGCCGTCTGCTGGGGCGAGTCGAGGCCGACAGTCCACCAGGTGGCCGTGAACCTCGCCTGTCGCGCAGCCTGCGCGCGCCCGCCTGCCGAGAGGGCCGCCTGAAACGACGGCGGGACGGTGCCAGGACTTCATGGGGATTCCCATCGGGGGCGTCAGAAGCCGCGACACTTAGTCTTTGCAACGTATGAAAAGCTAACTTGCATTCGCAAAACTGTCAATTCCAATAGACGCTTTCATCAGGTATTTCACTGGACTTGCAATGGTGATGGCGATGAATGCAAGCAGATGAACTTGCAATGAGATGGGCGCGAATGCAAGACTGCACCCGTCCGCGCGCGTATGACCAGGAAGGGGCCGCCCATGCCCGGAGACAGGCTGACCCACCAAGACCGCCGGCAGATCGCCGATGGACTGACCGAAGGGCTCACCCACACCGAGATCGCCGCTCGCCTGAGCCGGCCATTGTCCACCATCTCGCGAGAGGTGGCCCGCAACGGTGGTCCCGATGGCTACCAGGCCGACCAGGCGCACCAGGCCACCCGGGACCGCGCCCGCAGACGTCCGCCGACCCCTGGGGGACGTGACCGTAAAGCGGTCGGCGATCTGGAAGAGCAGTTCATCGCAGTCATGATCAACACTGGGTTGTCGCGGATGACCGCCCGCGTCCTAGCCAGCCTTTACCTCACCGACAGCGGCAGTCTCACCGCGGCCGAACTCGCCCGCAAGCTGCAGGTCAGTCCCGCCTCCATCTCCAAGGCCGTCGGCGAACTCGAACAGCAGGAACTGATCCGCCGCGAACGCGACCCCCGCCGGCGGCGCGACCGCTACGTCATCGACGCCGACGCCTGGTTCCGCGGCTGGATGGCCAGCGCCCGCCAGAACACGCTGCTGGCCGGCTTCGCCCGCCAAGGAGCAGCAACGCTCGGCGCCACCTCACCCGCCGGGATCCGGCTACGGGACATCGGCGACTTCTTCGACCATGTCGGCCAAGCGATGTTGCAAGCGGCTGAGCAGTGGCGCCAGGCCTACAGCGCCAAGTGAACACCCGGCTGTGTCTGAACAGTCGATGTCGCCATGAGGGACCTGGAAGACTTGTACGCCAGCCGTCTGGATCTGCGTACCGAACACACCGATCTCCGCTGGGCCAATCTGACGCCGAGCTGCGACATCCGGTCCAGGCACACGCGCACAGGCTTCTCCACGCGGCGGAAAGGCGGTAGAGGTGCTGCTAACTCGGCGCCCAGATCATCGAACTGGGCGAGCACGGCATCCGCACCACCGAATGGGAGAACCTTCGACTGGTCGATGACTGGCGACGTTTCCTCGCCAAGCCGGACTTCTACCTGAGGTACGCCCTGGATGAGGACTGACGGGTCAAGAAGGGTGCGACCACCGGTACTTTATGAGGTCGGGAGCGGCCTTCCAGGGCCTGCTCTCCGCCATCGACTGGCGACCGGGGACGGCCGCGATGATGGCGCCGTCCCCGGTACGCGCTACTTGCGCTTGGTGACCTCTTCGGTGAGCTGCGGCACCACCTGGTTCAGGTCGCCCACGACGCCGTAGTCGGCGAGCTCGAAGATCGGCGCCTCCGGGTCCTTGTTGATCGCGACGATGGTCTTCGCGGTCTGCATCCCGGCCCGGTGCTGGATCGCGCCGGAGATGCCGGCCGCGATGTAGAGCTGCGGCGACACCGTCTTGCCCGTCTGGCCCACCTGGAACTGGTGGGGGTACCAGCCGGCGTCGGTGGCGGCGCGCGAGGCGCCCACGGCCGCGCCCAGGGCGTCGGCCAGGCCCTCGATGATCGAGAAGTTCTCGGCCGAGCCGACGCCACGGCCGCCGGAGACCACGATCGCGGCCTCGGTCAGCTCGGGGCGCGCGCCCTTCTCCTGCTTCACGCGCTCCAGGACACGGGCGGCCCTGGCGGACTCGGTCAGCGTGACCGACACCTGCTCCTCGGTGCCCGCGCCCGCGACGGCCTCGGGGGCCGTCGAGTTCGGGCGTACGGCGACGATCGGCGTGCCCTTGCGCACCTTCGAGCGGACGTTGACGCCGCCGCCGAAGATGGACTGGTCGGCCACGAAGCCCTCGCCGAGGCCCACGGCGTCGGTGATGACACCCGAGTCGGTCTTGACCGCGAGCCGACCGGCGACCTCCTTGCCCTCGGTCGTGGCGGCCACCAGCACGGCGGCGGGCGACTTGTCGGCCACCAGCTGGGCGAGCAGCTCGGCCTTGGGCGCGACGACGTAGTCGACGATCTCGTCGGCTCCGGCGACGTAGATCTTCTCGGCACCGTACTCGGCGAGCCTGGCCTTGGCCGCGTCGGTGATGCCGGGTCCGGCCCAGACGGCGGCCGGTGCGCCGAGCGAGCGGGCCAGGGTCAGCAGTTCGAGTGTGACCTTCTTGACCTCGCCGTCGACGTGCTCGACGAGAACGAGAATCTCCGACATATCAGCTGTCTCTCCCGTGCTCAGATGAACTTCTTGGACGCGAGGAAGTCGGCGGCCTTCGAGCCCCCGTCGCCCTCGTCCTTGACGATCGTGCCGGCCGCGCGCGGCGGGGCCGCGGCGAACTCGACGACCTCGGACCAGGCCGCGTCCAGGCCGACCTGGTCGGCCGCGATCTCCGCGTCGGCGATGGCCAGCGTCTCCACCGGCTTCTTCTTGGCCGCCATGATCCCCTTGAAGGACGGGTAGCGCGGGTCGTTGATCTTCTCCACCACGGACACGACGGCGGGCAGCTGGGCCGCGACCTTGTCGAACCCGTAGTCGGTGATCCGCTGGATCACGATCTCGGAGCCCTCGATGTCGACCTTCTTGGCCAGCGTGAGCTGGGGTGCGCCCAGGCGCTCGGCCAGCATCGCGGCCAGCACGCCGGTACGCGCGTCGGTGGACTCCGAACCCAGGATGACCAGGTCGAAGCCGATCTTCTTGAGCACCTGCGCCATCGCGTAGGAGGTCGACAGGGCGTCGGAGCCGTGCAGCGCGTCATCCGTCAGGTGGACGGCCTTGTCCGCGCCCATGGCCAGGGCCTTGCGGATGGTCTCGGTGGCCCGGCCCGGTCCCATGGTGAGAACGGTCACCTCACCGCCATGGGCTTCCTTGAGCTTCAGGGCCTCCTCGACCGCATACTCGTCAAGCTCGTTCACCACGCCGTCGACGGCGTCACGGTCGAGCGTCTTGTCATCGGACCGGAGCTTGCGCTCGGTCGCCGTGTCGGGGACCTGCTTCACGCAGACGACGATGTTCATGGCCGGTGGCCGACCTCCCGTGTTCGCGTGCGCCGACGCTCGGCGCCTGATGCTTGCTGACAGACTGCCAGGTGTCCCATGAGGGCCGTGACAGCGGGTGCTCTCGCGGCCATGTTACCCATGAGTAGCTTAGGCGCAAGCAAGCGAGGCTTACGACAAAGCACCCCCACCATACCGAACTTTATTCCGTTGCCTGAGTTCAGCCTGACAGCAGGAAGCTGCAGGCCGACAGCAGGAAGCTTCAGGCCGACAGCAGGAAGACGACTCCGACCACCAGCGCCGTACCGGCGAACAGCGCGAGCGTGAACGTGCTGAAGACCGCGCTCAGCCCCAGGCAGAGCCCCGCGGCGCCGAGCATCCCGGCGAAATCGAAGATGATCCGGCTCGTCCTGAAACGGCCGCGCGCGAACAGCGCCACCCCCGCGTCGGCCACCGCCACCAGCGCGTACGCGGCCAGCAGGAACAGCGCCACCTCCGGCAGCGGCTCCCGCGCGGCGGCGGCCAGCAGCGCCACGAACAGCCCGGAGCCGATCAGCCAGCGCCTGCGTACCTTCTCCCGGTGCCTGGCCCTGGACTCCTCGACCGACGGACGGACCCGCTCCTGGCCCGGCCGCCACTCTCGGGTCTCCAGGTCGTGCGCCTCGCCGGGGCGGGGGCGCAGAGCCGTAGCGGCTGGTCGGACGTAATGGGCGGCCTCGACACCGAGCCTGGCGCAGATCTGCGCGGCCGTCGGCCGCGCGGCCGGGTCGGTGGCCAGGCACTCGCGCAGCAGCGGGCCCAGCCAGTCGGGCACCCCCTCCAGGTCGGCCTCGTGGTGCACGACGCGGTAGGCGACCGCCGACGCTGGTCCCTGCCCGTACGGCTGGCGCCCCGTGGCCGCGTAGGCCAGCGTGGCCCCGAACGAGAACACGTCGGCCGCCATCCCCGACTCCTTGCCCTCCAGCACCTCGGGCGCCAGGTAACCGGGCGTGCCCACCACGGCCCCCGAGGCCGTCACCGAGAGGGAGTCGAGCGCGCTGGCGATGCCGAAGTCGATGACCACCGGCTCGCCTTCGGCCATCATCACGTTGGCCGGCTTCAGATCCCGGTGCACGACGCCCGCCTCGTGCATGGCCAGCAACGCGTCGGCCAGCCCGGAAGCCAGCTGCCCGAGCTCGGCCACCGGCGTGGGGACCGCGCTCAGCGGCCTGCCCTGCACGTAGCGGGTCACCAGGTAGGGCTTGGCGACGTCGAGCGAGGCGTCGAGCACCTCGGCCACGTGCGGCCCGCCCACTAACCGCATCGTCTCCACCTCGCGCGCCAGCCGGGCCAGCGCGCCGCTGCCGGCCGTCACGTGCGGGTGCAGAACCTTGACCGCCACCGTACGGCCCTCAGGGTCGAGCGCCAGGTGCACCTCACCGAACCCGCCCGCCCCGAGCCGGGAGAGTAATTGATACGGGCCCAGCCGCTCGCTCATACCCCTTTTCTCCCCCCGGAGCGGGCCAAGACACTTACGACCAGGGTGACAGGAACCCCATCCCCACGCCGTCGAGCAGATCGTTGATCAGACCGGTGATCAAGCCCATCGTGCTCCGCCGCGCGTCGCTGGTCAGCTCGTTGATCACGGTCTCCGGTGCCCGCCAGGGCGCCCAGGTCGGGGCCTGGCCCATCGCGAACATCACCGCGAGCATCGCGGCCGTACCGACGATCAGCGCGGCGACCAGGGCCGCGCCGGGAGTGCGCAGGATGCCGGTGAGCGAGCGCGTGACCGCTTTGCGCGGCGCGCCGCCGCCCGGCAGCACGAACAGCCCGGCCGTGAAGGCGCCCGCGCCGTACGCGGCGGCGGCGTTGACGCTCATGCCGCCGCCCCAGCGCAGCACGCCCCAGACGCAGGCACCGAACATCAGCGCCAGCGGCACATGGACCAGCGTCACGAGCGCGGCCTTGACCAGCGCCCACGGCGTGCCGACCAGGACCAGCAGCGGATCGGCCGCGCTGCTCCCCCGCACCTGCCGGCGCTTGACCATGTCGCCGAAGAGATATTCGCCCACCCGCAGCACCAACGCCAAAGCGACGGCCACCGCGCTCACCGCGACGGGCAGCATGACGGCCAGCGCGGTCAGCGTGACCAGCAGCAGCAGGCCGACGAACTGGCTGCCGACCAGATAGCGCTTGCGCTCGGCCGGCGGTGTGTACGGGGGCGGCGGCGCGACCGGCCGCTGCTGCTGACCCGCCTGCGTGGACGGGGAGTAGGCGGGCGGGCGGGTCGGCGGCGCCGGGTAGCCCGCCACCCGCTGGTCGACGCGCGGGGCCGGGTGCCGGTCCGGCATCGGCGCCGGGACGTAGGGCGGCGGCCGCTCCTCGCGCTGCCGTCTCTCCTCGCGCTGCGGTCTCTCCTCGCGCGCGGGCGGCGTCCCGTACGCGACCGGGGGCAGCAGGTCGGAGTAGTTCTCCATGACCCGCGTCCGGTTGCCCATCCGCTTGGTGCCGGTCGGCCCGTCGGCGGACGTCTCGTGGAAGGAGGTCACCGACGGGTCCAGCGCCCTGGCCATCCGCAGGAGCTCCTGGGCGCCGGGCCGGGCACCGGGCTCGACCCGCAGCGCGCGGCTCAGCCAGCCGCGCAGCCACGGGGGCGCCTTGTCGATCTGCGCGCGCCCTTCCATGATGTTGAAGCAGACCGCCTCGAACGTGCCCGTGCCGAACGGCGGCGCGCCCGTCGCGGCGAAGAACACCGTGGAGGCCAGCGCGTGCACGTCGGCCGCCTGGGTGATCTCCGAGTCGCGGATGATCTCGGGCGCCAGGTAGCCGGGCGTGCCGACGAACATCCCCGTCTGGGTCAGCCGGGTCGCGTTCACCAGGTGCGCGATGCCGAAGTCGATGACCAGCGGGTCGCCGTTGACCAGCATCACGTTGGACGGCTTGAAGTCGCGGTGGATCACCTCGGCGGCGTGGATGGCCACCAGCGCCTGGCACAGGCCCTGGGTGAGCCTGATGACCTCCCGCGCCTCCAGCGCGCCCTCCGCCAGCACGGTCTCCTCGAGCGTACGGCCGGGGGCGAAGCGGGTGACGACGTACGGCTGGCCGCCGACGAGCTCGGCGTCGAGCACCTCGGCCACGTGCGGGCTGCGCACCCGGCGCATGGTCTCGACCTCGCGCGTCAGCCGGTCGCGGGCCTTCAGGTCGGCCGCGACATGCGGGTGCAGCACCTTGATGGCGACCTCGCGGCCCTCGGTGTCGAGGCCCAGGTGGACCACGCCCATGCCGCCTTCGCCGATCTTCCTGACCAGCCGGTAGGGGCCGAGCCGCTCCGGCGCCTGCGTGCTCATCGCCACCGTCCCGGCGTCATCCCCCTGTGCTCCCCTTCAGTCCGTTGAGCTGGGTCACCACAGGTCCGACGTTCAGCGGAGCCCATACGGCCCTCCTCGCGTTGTCGAACGAGCTGTAAGCGAGGATCAGGGAGAGCGCGGCCCCCGCCGCGAGAACTCCCACCATCACCATCGCCGCTGTTCTCGAGGGTACGAGCGATGAGAGGGTTCTGCGCATCTGCCTTCCAGGCCCCTCCACTCCGGGGCCCGCGCAGACGGTCCACAGGGCGATCGCCGCGCCCCAGGCCAAGGCGTTGTAGGGGTTCATCTTGACGAACACGGTGAGCAGCAACGTCACCGGTAGCCCCAGGATAAGGGCGTAGAAGAACAGCGCGAATGTGATCCCCACCGACTTGGCCAGTTTTTTGGGGAAGGCGAACACCCGTACCACGTCGAGCGCCGCCGACCCGGTGGACCTGCGCGCGACCAGCTCCGGCTGGGCCAGGTCGGCCGCGCGGAGCAGCACCACGACCGGGATCACCAGCAGGCCCACCAGCACGGGCGCCACCACGGCCACCATGATCATCAGGATCAGCAGCATCGCGCTCGCCAGGCCGTAGGCCCTGGACCGCTGCAGCACCTGCCCCGGGCGGGCCGCCGGGATGAACGGCTCGCGCTTGGTCCGCAGGTCGGGCTGCCCGTAGGCGTCTCTCCTGGTCTGCGCCTCGTGCGGCAGGTACGGCTCGCGCTGCGCCTGGGGATCGTGCGGGAACTGGCCCTGCACCGGGATGTAGGGCGGTGGCTGGATCGGATTGCCGCGCCCGTAGTCGGGCGCTTCGGGGCGTACCCGGCGGGTGGGGACGTCGGGCGGGTCGGGGCGTACGCGCCGGGTCGGCACATCGGCCTCGGCCGGCGAGGGTGCGTGGCTGTTGCTCTGCCCGGAGACCTGCCATGGCTGCGGGGTGGCCTCGCGCTGCATCTTGCGCAGCTCCTCCGGGGTCACCCGGCGGGTCGGATAGGGGTCGCCCTGCTGCTCGGGGAGCAACGAGACGTACTGCTGCTCCTGCGGCGGCGGCTGGGGCGGCCGGCCCTGGGGCGGCTGGTTCGGGCCGGACCCCTGCTGCGGCTGGCCCTGGTGCGGGGGCTGCTGGCGCAGCTGGCCGTCGACGAGCCGGCGCGGCGTCATGGGCGGCGTCGAGATGTCGTACGACGGCTTGTCGGCCAGCGGCTGCGGCGTCGGCAGCTCGATCGACGGGTTGGAGCGGTCGGACCGGGGCACGGTCGAGATCTCGTCGCGCACGTTGCCCGGCGGCTTGGGCAGCATCCTGGCGGTCTGCTCGGCCAGCTCGGCCGCCTTGGGCCGCTTGGCCGGGTTGCGCTGGAAGGCCGCCTTGAGCAGCGGCTGCAGCTCCGGCGGGGCCGCGCTCACGTCGGCCTTGCCCGCGGTGATGTTGTAGAAGATCATCTCCAGCGTGCCCTTGCCGAAGGGCGGCTGGCCGGTGCCCGCGTACAGCAGCGTGCCCGCCCAGGCGTGGATGTCGACCTCGGGCCCGGCCTCCTGCCCCTCGATGATCTCGGGGGCGAGGTATCCGGGCGTGCCGATGAACATCCCCGTCTGCGTCAGCCTGGTCGCGTCGACCGCCTGGGCGATGCCGAAGTCGATCAGGACCGGCTCGCCATCGATGATCAGCACGTTGCCCGGCTTGAGGTCGCGGTGGATCACACCCACCGCGTGCACGGCGGCCAGCGCGGTGGCGACCCCGTGCGCGATCCTGACCAGCGCGGGCAGGTCGAGCGGGCCGTCGTCCTTGACGATCTCGTCGAGCGGCCGCCCGGCGACGTAACGCGTGACGATGTAGGGCCGATGACCCGTCACGTCGGCGTCGATCACCTCGGCGATGTACTTGCTGCGCGCGCGGCGCATGGTCTCGACCTCACGCGACAGACGCCGCCTGGCGACCTCGTCGCCGGCGACCTCCGCGCGCAGGACCTTGACCGCCACCTGCCTCCCCTGCGGGTCGACAGCGAGGTGGACAACGCCCATACCGCCTTCGCCGAGCCGCCTGAGCAGCCGGTAAGGGCCGAGTCGGTCATCGTTCATGGCATGAAGCACCATACCGGCTTAATCCCCGCCCACGAGATGAACCATGAGGCCACATTCCCACTCGTACAACGTCCCGAAGGGGCCCATCGGTTTCCCATTCAACGGTCTCGAATTGGCTTCAGTTTTGGCTTCGGCTCTGAGTTCAGCTCGCCAGGGGGAGGGTCTCCGCCCCCTTCAACCCGGCGAGCGCGGCCCCGGAGACGGCCAGCTTCGACCGCCGCACCCCGCTTCCGATCACTACCCTGTCGTGCTCGGCGACCTTCGTGTCCACCAGGATCGGCCAGTCGGCGGGCAGGCCGAGGGGGGTGATGCCGCCGTATTCCATGCCGGTGAGCTCGACCGCCTCCGCCATCGGGGCGAAGCTCGCCTTGCGCGCGTCGAGATGCCTGCGTACGACGCCGTTGACGTCGACCCGCATCGTCGCGAGCACCATGCACGCCGCGTAGCGCGTCTCGCCGCCGCGCTTGGCCGCGACGACCACGCAGTTGGCCGACTCGTCGAGCGTCACGCCGTAGCGCTCGCAGAACGCCGCCGTGTCGGCCAGCTCCGGGTCGATCTCGGCCACCTCGACGCCCGCCAGCCCCTGCACCGCAAGGGCCACCGGCTCGGCCAGCAGGTCGGTCCGGTCGGCCGCGGGGGCCCAGTCCAACGTCATCCCATCTCCTCGATCGCTCTCTCAGGACCTTACGCCGGTCACCTGAGCAGCGCGCGACGTCACGGTGACTGCAACACCCGTTGGTGCAGCTGGGTGACGGCGCCGCGGGCCGACTCCATGGAGCCCGCCTGCCACGCGATCAGATGGGTGAGCCAGTCGCCCGCGAAGTAGACCCTTCCGCTGGGGCGTTGCAGAAGAGTGAAGGACGAATCAAAGGCGGGCCAGCGTACCCAGCCGCCCTGGATGTGCTCCTGGCGGTCCCAGGCTATGGAGACGCTGGAGAGCAGGTCCTTGCCGTACTTGTCGCCGTGGATCTTCCTGCCCTGGGTGAGGGCGCGGCGTCTGCGGTCCTCCGGGGTGAGGGCGCCGTAGAGCCCGGCGTTCTGGTCGGTGTTGTAGTAGCCGACGAGCACGCCACGCTGGGCGTGGAAGCCGGCCGACGGGTACCAGATGTGGGTGATGTCCAGGTCGGTCTCGGTCACGCCGCCGTAGATGCGGTCTTCCAGCTCCCACCAGCGCCGGCCGTACTCCAGCCCGATCTTTCCGCTGGCGACCGGGATGGGCGTCTTGAGCGCGGCCGTGACGGGGGCGCCGAGGTTGTGCGGGATCTTGGCGAGCAGGTGGGGCGGCAGGGTGGCGATGCAGTAGTCGGCCTTGAGCGAGCCGCCGTCCCAGGTCACCTCGACGCCGTCGGCCAGGTTGGTGATCTTGGTGACCTTGACGCCGGTCCTGATCCGGTCCTGGCCGACCGCCTCGGTGAGCTTGGTGACGATGGCGTCCATGCCGCCGACCGGCTGCAACATGGGGGTCGACTGCTCGTAGCCGAAGTCGTTGGTGATGGAACGGCCGGTGCCGGCCGCGAGGACGGCGTGCAGGGTGCCGGGGGTCGCGAGGGGGGCGCCGCCGTCCAGCGCCGGATATTTCACGAAACCCCGGCGGTCGGAGCCTTCGTAGTCGAGCTTGGGCCCCAGATCGCCGAACCTGCGCAGAAACTCAAGCAGTCGTTCCCGATCGTCCTTGCCGATCTTCTTGTCGAGCGCGCCGATATTCGTCGCTTTAGCCAGCAACTCAGCCACATACCCGTACATATCTGCACGCGCGGCCCTTGCCCGGATTGTCTGCCCGTTGGTGTGGACGAGCGCCTGGCCGTTGTTGTTGATGAACGTCTCGATCGGGATGCCCAGCTCGCGGCAGTAGTCGAGGGTGACCATCCACGGCGCGATCCGTCCAGGGCCCGCGTTGAAGTAGACGCCCTCGCCGAACTTCACCTCCTGCGCAGGGCCGTTGAGCTCGGTGAGCCGATCGCCGCCGCGCAGCGTGAGATTCCGTCCGCCGGCCCGGTCCTTGGCCTCCAGCAGCGTGCAGTCGTAGCCGGCCTTGCCCAGCTCATACGCGGCGGTCAGCCCCGCGACCCCCGCCCCGAGGATCACCACCTTGGCCGCCGCCTTGCCACGCAGCGAGAAGTCACCCTGCTGGGGGGCGGCGAAGTCCTTGTCCTGCTGGGACGGCGCCAGACCCAGCGCGCCCATGGCGGCGTACATCGCTCCCGCGCCACCCACCGCCCCGATACCGACGAGTAACCCCCGCCGGGTCAGCGCCGCGCCCTCCATGCCACTCGCTCCCAACTATGCGGACCCGCTTCCACCGGCCTGCGCGTGCTGACCTGCCACTCACCGGCCCGCGTGTACTGACCTGCTCTTCACCGGCCCGCATGCGCCGACCAGCCATTCACCGGCCCGGGTGGGCTCTTTGTGGCGTTCAGCCGTAGGGGCCGCTGCCGCAGGAGATCTGACCACCAATCGTGGCGAAGATACCGAACAGCGCCATGATCTGTGCGAAGTCATCGGTAGTGAACTCGGTGTGCCGCGATCCCACCGCCTTCACGCCGGGAACAAGCCCCACGGCGGCCGCGATGGCAGTGGAGTTCCACTCCACCCCCAGCGTGTACGGCGCAGCCACCCGATAGGGCGTGAAGTCACTCAACCGCCCCAACGCTCTGACCGTCGCCTCACGAATCCGAGCCTGGGCGACGCTCGGCGGCAGCAGTTCGGCCGAGAACTTGTCGATCCCCTTCTTGACCGCCACCGTCTCCACATCACCGAGCAACTCGCGCGCCTCTTCACCGACGGCCTCGTCCCCGGTCACCAGCACCACCGGAACACCGTGGAAACCCGCACACGCCGCCACCAGCCGCGTCTCGCCGCACACCTCGCCGTTGAGGTAGACGTTCTGGATCTCCTTGCCCATCCAGGTGTGGTTGAGCACGCCGTTCGCTACTCCCGCGCGGGCGTGGTACCCCACGAAACACGCCGCCTGGAACGACCCGTCGACCCCCTGCGCCATCCGCTGCGCCTTACCCGGCCCCCGGATGAGGGTGGCTCGCGGGTCCAGCAGATCGATCCGCAGATTCTTGGTAGACCCGTGAGCGTCGTTCACCAGCACCCTGGTCGCCCCCGCCTCGAACGCCCCCTCCACGGCGGCGTTGGCGTCTGCGGTCATGAGCTCGCAACCCCGCTCGTAGCCCCGCTTGCCCGCGTGCATCTCCTCGGGGTCGGTCAGCCCGGTCACACCCTCCATGTCGACCGACAAGTACACCTTCACAGTCCCACTCCCTCACCTGCGCACCCGGCATCGAACAACGGCGCATCGACCAAAAACGGATCAACCAAGGGCGTATTAGCCAAACGCGGACCGACCGAAGATGCATGAACCGAAGCCGGACCAACCGAAGCCGGACCAACCAACGGCGGACCAACCGAAGATGTAAGAACCGAAGACGGATCGGCCGAAGACGAGCCCATCGGTCGGTTCGCCTCGGGGGTCACCGGGTCCCGGGCGACCGCTCGCCGCGTGACGAACAAGGCGGATCGAACAGGGCGTGGGGGCCTCACGTGCCCCATGTCTCCACCCGACGGACCTCGGCCTCGGTCATGAGCCCGACCTTGGACGTCATGAACCCGGTCGCCTGCTCACGCCACTGAACCGGGATCTCGTCGAGCGCCGGCGGGTAACAGTGGTCGAGCCAGCTCGTCGACTCCTCCGTGGCGTCGAAGTAGTCAAGCGCCTTCCCGAACAGCGTGTCCTTGATGCCGGGCACTCTCGCCAGGCCGTACTCGACCATCTCCTGTCCCCCGTACGGCGGAGGCTGGAGCCACTTGCGCACCCGGGGGTCGTCGGCGGTGAAGGGCGTGTCGAGCGGCCGCCGTTCGACGGCGGCCTGAATGAGCTCCTTGTACAGGCACTTGCCGCACGTACGGCACGGACCGTCGGTGCCCTGCAAGCACCATCGGACGTGATCCTTGAGCTCCGAGTTCAGCGCCAGCCGCATGGTGACCGCCTCACTCACGCCGCCCACAGGGAGCACGATGTGCACACCCGCCGCAGCGAACAACCGCCCCCACGCCCCGTGCGGCGCCCACATCAGGTTGTCGGGCGTGTAACGCAGAAGATAGCGATCCCCGCCGAGCCACCGTGAACCCAGTTCATACCCGAACGCCAGGCCACCGAGATCCATCCGGTCCGCGAGCAGCAACGCTCCTGCCGCGACCGCGTGATGTTCCGGATATCCGGGCCGGGGCTCGGACAGCGTGAACTCCAGGTCGGAGTCCACCACGGTGAGGTCCCGTCCGGTGCGCTTGGCCAGCCTGGCCAGGACGTCGGAGCGGTAGTGCGGCCACCGGTTCGGCACGCGCGGGTGCGGAACCCGCCGGAAGTGCACGAACGGCGCCTCGGGATAGATGGTCGCCGCCGCCACGGAGTCCGCGCCACCGCTGTAGGAGATCGCCAGATTCGTCCCGGTACGCCGGGCCTCCGCGCCTACCGGCCCGGCCTCGATCCCCCACCCGTCGTGCAGCGCGGCGGCCACCTCAGGGGAGATGGCCCGGTCGAACACGATCTCCTTGCGCGTCCACGGCGCCACCACGGTCCACGCGGCGACGGCGAAGAGGTCGGGGTGCGCGTCTGCGGGCACGCCGGCGATGGTGCAGGAGTTGGTGGCCAGCTTGACCGGGTGCTCGTCGGCGGCCTTGCCGGTGATCTCGTCATCGGCCCCGAGCCGGAACGTCAGCTCGCCTCCCGACCAGCTCACGCGCATGACGAATCCTCCGCCCGCACAGCATCATGGGAATGCGACGCCTGCCCGCCATCAGGCGGACCCGATCCCTGCGCGCCATCACGGGGATGCGATCCCTGCGCGCCATCACGCGGACCCGACCCCTGCGCGCCATCACGGGGATGCGATCCCTGCGCGCCATCACGCGGACCCGACCCCTGCGCGTCGCCGGACCCGGGGGCTCGTACATTATCGCCGGAGCCTGGTGCCCGTGACTTGAGGTCGTCGATCGCCTGCCAGAGGAGGACCTCGTTCTGGAGCACGCCGTCCAGCGCCTTGGCCGTCTCCTGAGCCAGGCGGTGGGTGTCGTCGAGCCGGGCTTTGTCCGTGGTGGGGGGTGTGGCGGGTCTGGCGTTTCGCAGACGCTCGACCTCGTCCTGCAAGCTCGCCATCTCCCGGCGCAGGGTCTGGACCTCCCAGAGAGCGTCCCTGATGTCCTGGCGATGATCGCCGATGGAGATATAGCGGGAATCGAACCACGCGCGCACGGCTTTGCGCAGGCGGGCGGGGACCAGGACGCGCATCATGAAACGCCACGATAGTGGCAAATCCACGGCCACCAGGACGCTGTTTCCGAATGGCAACCAAGCCATATAACTGGTGTCAACTTCCGCTGTCGCGACGGATAAATCGGCAGGCGTCCCAATACTCGCATCGCCCATACTGAGTCATGTGAACCTCGTCGTCGGCTTTGGCGTCAACGGCGCCGTCGACAGCAGTGGCAGCAACGTCGTGGGCGGCGACAGCGGCGTCGACAGCAGAAGCGGCAGCGGCAGCGGCAGCGGCAGCGGCAGCGGCAGCGGCAGCGGCAGCGGCAGCGGCAGCGGCCAGATTGTCGTGGTGCCCCCCGTCCGTCATCCCTCCTACTCTCCCCAGGAGTCTGATCGTGGTTGAGGAGTTGGTGGCCCACGCGCGGGAGGCGTTCGGGTGGGGTGAGGACGTCGTGGTGGCCGCGGGGCCGCGGGGCGCGCTGGGGCAGATCTGGCGGCTGGACGTCGGCCCGGCACGCTATGCGCTCAAGGAGATCTTCGCCGAGCCGCCGTCGGAGGCGTTGATCGAGGCGGAGCTGGCGTTCGGGCGGCGGGCGGCCGAGGCGGGGGTACGGCTGCCGGCGAGCCACCCCGACCGCGACGGGCGCCACCTGCTCGAACCGCCCGGCGGGACGTGGCTGCGCCTCTACGACTGGATCGACCTGCGGCCGGTCGAGCTGACGGCGCCGACCACACCCGGAGACATCGGGGCGCTGCTCGCGCGCCTGCACCGGTGCGCTCCCGCCGCGACGGTCGAGCCGGATGGCGGACCGCCCGCTCGCTGGTACGACCGCGTCCCCACCGCGCACGAGTGGGCGGAGGTGGCCACGTCGGACGCGGTGTGGGCCGCGAGACTCGCCGACCTGCTGGCCACGCTGCCCGAGCTGTGCGCGGCCGTCGCGCCGGCCGATCCCGCCGAGTTGATCCTCTGCCACCGCGACCTGCACCCGGAGAACGTCCTCGCCGACAACGCCGGCGCGCTCGTGGTCGTCGACTGGGACAACCTCGGACCGGCCACGCCGGGCCGGGAACTGGCGCGGGCGCTGTTCGACTGGTTCTGCGACGACTCGACCGCCGACCTCGATGCCATGCGCGGCATGTACGAGGCGTACGTACGGGAGGGCGGTCCTGGGCGGATCAGCGGCCTGGCGGACTTCACCATGCTCCTCGCGTCCCACCTGAACTTCCTGCTGGTCCAAGCCCGCGTCGCCCTCGACCCGCACGCCGAGCGGCGGCACCGCGAGTGGGCGGAACGCGAGATCGACGAGGCGCTGCGCACCCTGCCGACCGCACGGCAGCTGACCGACGTGCTGGAGCTCACGAGCAACCACTGATGTGCTGCAGCTCACCAGCAGCCCCTGATGTGCGAGAGCCCACCCGCAACCCCTGACGCGTGGGGGTGGACGACGGCCGCCCTAGAAGTCCCCCGGGCCGATGGGTAGACTCCCCGCGCGTGATCGACCTAGACGAGCATGGCCGCCCCGAACCCCCACTCGCGGCCGACGAAACCGCCACCCTCCTCGGCTACCTGGACTACCAGCGCGCGACCCTGGCGTGGAAGTGCGCCGGGCTGGACGCGGCCGGCCTGAACGCGACCGTCGCCGCCTCGACGATGACCCTGGGCGGGATGCTCAAGCATCTGGCCTATGTCGAGAGCTGGTGGTGCTCCGAGCGGCTGCACGGGCGAGCCCCAGAGGCCCCGTGGGACAAGGTGGACTGGGCGGCCGACCCGGACTGGGACTGGCACTCGGCCGCCGAGGACACCCCCGAGCAGCTCCTCACGCTCTGGCAGGACGCCGTGGCCCGCTCCCGCTCCCTTGTCGCGGACGCGCTGGCCGACGGCGGCCTGGACCGGCTGGCCCAGCGTCCCTGGTCCGACGGCCGGGCACCCAGCCTGCGGTGGATCCTCTTCCATCTGATCGAGGAGTACGCGCGGCACAACGGCCACGCCGATCTCCTCCGCGAGTCGGTGGACGGACGCACCGGGGAGTAGCCACCGAGCGGACGACCCCGAGGCGGCCCACCTAACTGATCAACCTGCGGGCGGCCCGAACCTGGACCGCCTGGACGCGGCACTCGCCGCCTCGTAAACCAGCTCATCTCCGCCACGCGACACGAATATCGTCACGGATAGCGACTCGCCGATACGCTGAGTGAATCGTGTTACTACGGACCTGCTGATCTTTCGAGAGCGTCTCAGGAGGTTCGATGACACTCATTCACGCTGGTCAAGCGGTCGCTGTCGCGGCCGCTCTGCTCGCTGCCCCGGTCATGGCGACGTCGGCGGCGAACGCCGACACCGCCGAGGCGGCGCAGCGGCTCCTTCCCAAGTTCTCGGCGACCCTGGTGGCCCGTCACAGCGGCAAGTGCCTCGACGTGGCGGGTGTCAGCACCGCCGACGGGGCCAACGTCCACCAGTGGACCTGCATCAACGGGCAGGCCAACCAGGAGTGGAACTTCGTGGCGACCAGCGACGGTTACTACACCCTCCGCGCGACGCACAGTGGCAAGTGCCTGGACGTGGCGGGCGTCAGCACGGCCGACGGCGCCAACGTCCACCAGTGGACCTGCCTCAACCAGCAGCGCAACCAGGAGTGGCGGCTCGTCCAGAAGGACAACGGCTACTTCTCCCTCGTCGCCCGCCACAGCGGCAAGTGCCTGGACGTGGCGGGTGTCAGCACGGCCGAGGGGGCCAACGTCCATCAGTGGACCTGCCTGATCGGACAGCGTAACCAGGAGTGGCGGCTCGCCTGAGCGCCGGCGGCACCTGAGATGGCGGCCGTACGCCACACACGCGTGGTGTACGGCGCCCGTTCGGGCCAGGCGTCCATTCGGGTCAAGCGTCCGTTCGGGTCAAGCGTCTCCGCCGTAGTTGAGGCGTTGCAGGAGATCGAGCAGGGTCGCGCGATCCCCTGGAGACAGAGGGGAAAAGCAGTCGGCCAGGACCTCGTCGGCGACCCGGTGTCCCGCGTCGAGCACCTGCTCGCCGGCCGGTGTCAGATGGTGCTCGATGCGTCGCCCATGGCCCGGCCGCCGCTCGATCAGGCCCTGGGCCATCAGCCGGCCGGCGAGTGTGCCGAATGCCTGCTCGCTCTGGAACGTCGCCGTGGCCAGGGCACGCGCCGGCGCCCCGGGTGACCGGCTGATCGCCCGCAGGGCATCCCACTGGGCCAGCGTGGTGCCGATGGCGGCGAGCCGGCTGTCCAGCGCCCGATGCTGCCGGTATTGGGCTTGCTTGACCGCTCTGCCAAGGACTTGCAGTTCACCGTGCACGAATCGAGTTTAGCAGCTACTCAACTAGCTTATATCAACAAGTTTAGTTATGATGATGGCCATGCCGACAACACGCCACACCATCGCGCTCTATCCGGACCTGCCGCTCACCCTGTCCGAGGCCGGAACCGGCCGTCCCGTCCTGATCCTGCACGGCGGTGGCGGCCCGGCCACCGTCGCCGGGCTCGCCGACCATCTGGCGCGGACCAGTCACGCCATCGTCCCTACGCACCCCGGCTGGGACGGCACCGACCGTCCCGGCTGGTTCACCGGCATCGACGATCTCGCCCTTGCCTATCTGCACTATCTCCATGACCGGCAGCTGTCCGACGTGCTCGTCATCGGCTCCTCACTCGGCGGCTGGACCGCCGCCGAGATGGCCGTACGCGACACGGCGGGGATCATCACCGGGCTCGTCCTGATCGACCCCGTCGGAGTGCACGTCGAGGCCGAGCCGATCAGAGACTTCTTCGCCCTCGACGCTCGTGGCGTCGCCGAGTACTCCTGGCACGACTCGGACCGCTTCTACGTCGATCCCGCCGGCATCCCGGCCGGGCAACTCGCCCTCCGGCAGGGCAACATGGCCACCATGCGCGTCCTGGCCGGCGACCCGTACATGCACGACCCCAAGCTCGCCCACCGCCTGGCCCGCGTCGACCTGCCCACCCTGCTGCTCTGGGGGGAAAGCGACCGCATCGTCACCCCCGCCTATGGCGCGGCGTACGCGGCCGCCTTCGGCGACGCCCGGCTTGAGATCATCCCCGAGGCCGGCCACCTGCCACAGATCGAGCAGCCGGGAGCCACCCTCGCCCTGATCGACACGTACATGCGCCAGACGAGCGCCGCTACCGTCAAGGCCCAGTGACCTGTCACTCCATGTTGGTGTGCCTGGCGCGCATCGCCTCTCGCGTGGCCCCGATCAGCGCCCCGAGCTTCAGCACCATCACATCGAACAGCACGAACAGCGCGCCCTCATAGGCCGACCCCATCGGCAGCACGGACGTGCGCCGGTCGCCGGCCATGGTCTGCGCCGGGATCAGCAGCACGGCGTCGGCGAGCTCCGCCGCACCGCTCTCGGGCTCAGCGGTCAGCAGCAGGTTCGTCGCACCCGCCGCCGTCGCCGTCCGCATCAGCGCCAGGACCGTGGACGCTTCGCCGGGGCCGGAGGTGGCGAGGAAGACGTCGTCGCGCCCCAGCGCCGGCATGGTCATGTCACCGACCACCGCCACCGGCAGGCCGAGATGGAACAGGCGCATCGCGAAACCCTTGATCTGCAGCGCCTCCCGGCCGCAGCCGTAGACGCCGATCGTTCTGGCGTCGGCGATCAGCCGGCAGGCCGCGTCGACCGACCCTTCGTCGACCTTCGCGAGCACGGCGCCCAGCTCGTCGAGCGCGCCGCGAAAGAGGTCGCCGTCGTTCACGACACCCGGTGACATACCTGCATGGCTACCCGGTACTGCCCGTTCATATGACAAAACGCCCAGGTCGGCCTATCACGGCCGACCTGGGCGTCAATGATCAGACGAGGTCGAACCGGTCCAGGTTCATGACCTTGTCCCACGCGGCGACGAAGTCGTCGACGAACTTCTTCTTCGCGTCGTCGCTCGCGTAGACCTCCGCGAGCGCGCGCAGCTCGGAGTTCGACCCGAAGACGAGGTCGACCCGGCTGCCGGTCCACTTGACCTCGCCCGTGGCGGCGTCGCGGGCCTCGAACGTGGTCGCGTCCTCGGACGTCGCCTTCCACGTCGTACCCAGGTCGAGCAGGTTGACGAAGAAGTCGTTCGTCAGAGACCCGGGGGTCGCGGTGAGGACGCCGACCGACGACTGCTGGTGGTTCGCGCCCAGGACGCGGAGACCACCGACGAGGACCGTCATTTCGGGGGCGCTCAGGGTCAGCAGGTTCGCCCGGTCGAGCAGCAGGTACTCGGCCGGCAGCCGGTTGCCCTTCCCGAGGTAGTTGCGGAACCCGTCGGCGACCGGCTCGATCGCGGCGAACGACTCCACGTCCGTCTGCTCCTGCGAGGCGTCCACGCGACCGGGCGTGAAGGGGACCTCGACGTCGAAGCCGGCGGTCTTGGCGGCCTGCTCGACGGCCGCGGCACCGGCGAGCACGATCAGGTCGGCGAGCGAGATCTGCTTGCCGCCGGTCTGAGCGGCGTTGAAGGCGCTCTGGATGCCCTCCAGGGTGCGCAGCACGATCGCCAGCTGGTCGGGGTCGTTGACCTCCCACCCGCTCTGGGGCTGGAGGCGGATGCGCGCGCCGTTGGCGCCGCCGCGCTTGTCACTGCCACGGAACGACGACGCCGACGCCCACGCGGTGGACACCAGCTGCGACACCGACAGGCCCGAGGCCAGGATCTGGCCCTTGAGGGCGGCGATGTCCGCGGCGTCGACGAGCTCGTGCGTCACGGCGGGGAGCGGGTCCTGCCACAGCAGCGTCTCGGCCGGGACCTCCGAGCCGAGGTAGCGCACGATCGGGCCCATGTCGCGGTGGGTCAGCTTGTACCAGGCGCGGGCGAAGGCGTCCGCGAACTCGGCCGGGTTCTCGAGGAAGCGACGCGAGATCTGCTCGTAGATCGGGTCGACGCGGAGCGCGAGGTCGGTCGTCAGCATCGTCGGGGCGTGGGTCTTCGACGGGTCGTGGGCGTCGGGGACGGTACCCGCGCCGGCGCCGTTCTTCGGCTTCCACTGGTGGGCGCCGGCGGGGCTCTTGAACAGCTCCCACTCGTAGCCGAACAGGATCTCGAAGAAGCTGTTGTCCCACGTCACCGGGGTGTTGGTCCAGATGCCCTCAAGACCGCTGGTGATCGTGTCGCCGCCCTTGCCGGTGCCGAAGCTGTTGCGCCAGCCGAGGCCCTGCTCCTCGATCGAGGCGGCCTCGGGGTCGGGGCCGACGTGGTCCGCGGGGCCCGCGCCATGGGTCTTGCCGAAGGTGTGACCGCCCGCGATCAGGGCGACCGTCTCCTCGTCGTTCATCGCCATCCGGCGGAACGTCTCACGGATGTCGCGCGCCGAGGCGAGCGGGTCCGGGTTGCCGTTCGGGCCTTCCGGGTTGACGTAGATGAGGCCCATCTGCACCGCGCCGAGGGGGCTCTCGAGTTCCCGGTCACCGGTGTAGCGCTCGTCGCCGAGCCAGGTGGTCTCGGGACCCCAGTAGACGTCCTCGTCGGGCTCCCACACGTCCGCGCGACCGCCGCCGAAGCCGAAGGTCTTGAAGCCCATCGACTCCAGGGCCACGTTGCCGGTGAGGATCATGAGGTCGGCCCACGAGAGCTTCTGCCCGTACTTCTTCTTGACCGGCCACAGCAGGCGGCGCGCCTTGTCGAGGTTGCCGTTGTCCGGCCAGCTGTTGAGGGGGGCGAAGCGCTGCTGGCCGGCGCCGGCGCCGCCGCGGCCGTCGCTGATCCGGTACGTGCCCGCGCTGTGCCAGGCCATCCGGATCATGAACGGGCCGTAGTTGCCGAAGTCGGCCGGCCACCAGTCCTGCGAGGTCGTCAGCACCTCGGCGATGTCCCGCTTGACGGCCGCGAGGTCGAGGGTCTTGAACGCCTCGGCGTAGTCGAACTCCTCACCGAGGGGGTTGGCCACGGCCGGGTTCTTGGCGAGGATCCTCAGGTTGAGCCGCTCCGGCCACCACTGGCGGTTTCCGCCGCCCTGAGTCGGGTGCGGGGCGCGCTCGTGCGCGACCGGGCAGCCACCTCCGCCCTCTGTCTTCGGGTCGGTGACGATCGCGTCATGGTTCTCGGTCATGGGAATCCTTCCGGACTATGTGGATCACGTGCTCAGGAGGTACGGGCGGTGGAACAGCCGGGGCACAGGCCCCAATAGATGACCTCGGCCTCGTCGACCGAGAAGCCGTGCTCGTCCGAGGCGGTCAGGCAGGGCGCCTCGCCGACAGCGCAGTCGACGTCGGCGACGGCACCGCACGACCGGCACACGATGTGGTGGTGGTTGTCCCCCACGCGCCCCTCGTACCGTGCCGGGCTGCCGGCCGGTTCGATGCGGCGTACGAGTCCCGCCGCGGTGAGCGCGTGGAGTGCCTCATAAACGGCTTGCAGCGAGATGTGGCCGACGCGATCGCGCACCCCAGAGGCGATCGCCTCGACGCCGAGGTGATCACCGTCCCGGACGGCCTGGAGCAGCGCGACGCGGGCCGCTGTCACCCGCAGGCCGGCGCCGCGCAGCTCCTCGGCGATGGTCGGAGTGCTGGATGCGGTCATGCGACCAAACCTACCTACATAAACACGAATGGTACAAGATAACGAATTATCCAAGTTTAGTGCGCCACCGGGGGACGTTTGCCCCGTTGCGGTGCGACACGCCGTCCGGACGGTGTCCGCGCATGCGAACGGGGCCAGGCCGAGCTCGGTGAGCTCGGCCTGACCCCGGTCAGCGTTGTGCCTGGTGCGCGACTGGTAAGGAGGCGACCCTCAGGATGTGCCGCAGAACACCGCCTTGATGATCTTGTCCAGGGCCTGCGGGAACACCACTGACTGGTCGATCGCGGCGTCCCCCATGGTCAGCGAGGCGGTCAGCGTCTTGCTGCCGTCGGGCGTGCTGTACATCAGCGACCCGTAGCCCCCCGGAGGGCTGCCGTCGTGGTTGAGGACGATTCCGGCGCAGTCCGGGCCGGTGTCCAGCACATACTGGCCGAGGCCGTACTGGCCGAAGAGGCCGGTGCTCCTCGGGTCCGGCTCGCGCATCTCGGCCAGCAGCGGGGCCGGCAGGAGCCTGCCGCCCTGCAGCGCGGAGAAGTACGTCTGGAGATCCCGGGTGGTCGAGATCATGTCACCGGCGCCGGCCAGCAGGGAGAGGTTCTGGCGGGTGACATCGACCACCTTCCACTGGTCGGCGTCCTGGTAGCGGTAGTAGCCGTGGGCATGCGGCTCGGGGAGCCGCGTCCGGGCGCCCGGCACCACGGTGTCCCGCAGCCCGAGTGGCCCCAGGATCCGCCGCCGCATCTCCTCGGCGTACGAGCGGCCGGTGACCTTCTCGATCAGCAGCAGGGCCAGCGTGTAGTTGGTGTTGGCGTAGCTCCAGTTCGTCCCCGGCGCGAACTTCGCCGGCTTGGACAGCGCCAGCCGTACCAGCTCCTCGGGCTGGTAGGTGTGGAACCGGTTGTCCACCCACTCTTCGCCGGTGGCGGGGATCCCCGGCACGTACGTCCCATCGGTGTAGTACTCGCCGGTGTAGTTGAACAGCCCGCTGGTGTGCTGCAACATCATCCGCACCGTGATCCGCCGGTCCAGCCCGAGCTCGGGCAGGTAGCCGGCCACCGGGCTGTCCAGCCCGATCTTGCCCTCGGCCACCAGCTGCAGGACCAGGGTCGCGGTGAAGCTCTTGGTGGAGCTGCCGATCCAGAACCGTCCGTCCGTCGGCGGCTTGGCGGCCTCGCCCAGCTTGCGCACCCCGGCGCTGCCGGCCCAGTCGCCCCGCTCATCGTGTACGCGCATCTGCAGCCCGGCGTAACCGGAATCGACGATCTCCTGGATGACCTTTTGCAGCTCCGGGCGATCCCGCCCGGCAGCGGCCTTCGGCACCGGCCTGCCGTCCGCACTGGCGGGTGTGGCCACCCCGGCCAGCAGCGCGGCCGCCAGCGCCGTGACCGCCACTCGCCTGAAGGCGCTGATCGCTGGTGGGAATGGGAGTTTCATGCTTCCTCGTCTCTGGTATCGCGCTCAGGCGAACAGCTCGTCGATGAGCCTCTGCACTGCCGTCTGGAACGCCCCTGCCTGGGACATCGCCGCGTTCATGGCGTTCACGATCGCCGACCGCTCTGATATCGGGCCGTTGCCGTCCTGACGCGGTCGCTGACACGGCAGCGCATGACTTGCTGTTAGCGCGGTGTCGGCGCCGTATCAGTGGCTCCCGGCATCGTCTTGCTCGTCGAATGATGAGGAGAAGGCGATGCATGTGATCCGAGCCGAAGGGCTGATCAAAAAGTACGGCGGGACGACCGCGCTGGACGGGGTGGACCTGGAGGTCCCCGTGGGCAAGGTCATCGGCATTCTGGGGCCCAACGGGGCCGGCAAGACCACCACGGTCCGGATCCTGGCCACCTTGCTCCGCCCCGACGGGGGGCGGGCCGAGGTCGGCGGTCACGACGTGGTGCGTGACCCGGTCCGGGTGCGTGGGCTGATCGGCCTGACCGGGCAGTACGCCTCGGTCGACGAGGGCCTGTCCGGCACCGAGAACCTGGTGTTGCTGGGCCGCCTGCTCAACCTGTCCAAGAGGCAGGCGCGGGCGCGCGCCGCCGAGCTGCTGGAGCGTTTCGCGCTCACCGAGGCCGCCGGCCGGCCGATCGCCACCTTCTCCGGCGGCATGCGCCGCCGCCTGGACCTGGCCGCCAGCCTCGTCGGCCGGCCGCGGATCCTCTTCCTGGACGAGCCGACCACCGGTCTGGACCCGCGTACCCGCAACGAGCTGTGGGGAGTGGTCCGCGAGCTGGTCGCCGACGGCACCACGGTCCTGCTCACGACCCAGTACCTGGAGGAGGCCGACCAGCTCGCCGATCGCATCACCGTCATCGACCGTGGCAAGGTGACCGCCGAGGGCCGGCCCGGCGAGCTGAAGCGCCGCATCGGCGGGCAGATCCTGCACGTCCGCCCCACCTTGCGGGGGGATCTGGACGCGGTCGCCCGGGTCCTGGCCGAGCTCACCGGTACGACTCCCGCCCGCGACGAGAACATCGGCCTGCTGAGCGCGCCCGCCGACGATCCCATGCTGGTCTCCGCCCTGGTCAGAAGGCTGGAGCAGGCCGGAATCCCGGCCGACGAGCTGGGCCTGCGCCTGCCCAGCCTGGACGAGGTCTTCCTTGCGCTCACCGCGACCACCGAGAGGAACGCGGCATGAACGCCCAGGCCCAAGCGCTCCGGCACAGCCTGGTCCTGGCCGGGCGCGGTGTCACCAAGCTCCGCAAGTCCCCCGTACAGCTCGTGGACGTCATCCTGACACCGGTGGTGTTCCTGCTGATGTTCGTCTACCTCTTCGGCGGCGCCATCGCCGGCGGCGACCTCGACGCCTACTTGCAGGCCATCGTCCCCGGCATCATGGTCATGACCGTCTTCCAGGCCAGCGTCGGCATCGGCGTCTCGCTCAACGCCGACGCGGGCACCGGCGTCTTCGACCGATTCCGCAGCATGCCCGTCACCCGCTCAGCCCCGCTGATCGGTGCTGTGCTGGCCGATCTCGTCCGCTACCTGGTCTCGCTGGCCGTCCTGCTCGGTCTCGCCCTGATCATGGGCTACCGCGTCCAGACCGGCCCGCTCGCCGCCCTGACCGGTATCGGCCTGCTGCTCGCCTTCGGTCTGAGCTTCGCCTGGCTGTCGGTCTATATAGGCATGCTGGTGAAGACGCCCGGCTCGGTCACCGGCCTGATGACCATCCTCATCCTGCCGCTCACCTTCGCCAGCAACGTCTTCGTCCCCAGCCAGACCATGCCCGGCTGGTTGCGGGTGTGGTCCGGCGTCAACCCGGTCAGCCTCATGTCCGACGCCATGCGCGGCCTGCTGAACGGCGGCCCGGTCGCCGGCTCCCTGCTCGGCGCCCTGGCCTGGATGACCGGCGCGATCGCCGTCTTCTTCCCGCTGGCGATGCGCGCCTACCGCAGGAACGCCTCCTGACCGGCCGGGACGAGCCCCGCCACCCGGTCGATCGCCTCCTGGCGGGGCATCTCGGCGCCCAGGCGATAGGCCTGGGCGTAGCCCTCCTCGCCCAGGCGCTCGGTGAGCCGGTCGACCAGGGCACGCAGCTCCGGTTCACCGTGGTCGAACTCACCGCGGATGACCTGGCTCATGCCGAGCGCGGCGGCCGCCCCCCGGGGGTCGCCCTCCAGCGCCAGCACGCCGGCCAGCAGCTCGGCGGCCCAGGCCAGGCCGGCGCTGTAGCCCTGGGTGAGCAGCGAGTCGACGGCCTCGACCAGCAGCTTCCTGGCCTGGAGGGCGTCACCCCGGGCGAGCCGGTTCTCCAGGCGGGTGCTGACGAACAGGTCCCTGGCCGACTCCCCGTGGGCCGCCGCCAGCTCGTCCAGGATCCGGTCGGCTCGCTCCAGATCGCCCGAGAGCCGGTGGACGTTGGCCAGGCCCACCAGGATGTTCACCTCCATGCGCCGGTGACCGAGCTCCCTGGCCCGGCGGTGGGTGGCCTGGATGTCGCGGAGCGCGCCGTCGAGGTCGCCACTGCGCCTGCGCTCGCGCGCCAGCCGGGCCCGGCTGAGGTAGAGGTGGTCCTCCGTGCCGAGCTCGGAGCTCAGGGCCACGGCCCGCTCCAGCGCGGCGATGGCCGGGCCGTACTCGCCGCGCAGGGAGTGGTCACGGGCCAGCGGCAGCAGGCTGATCACCAGCCCCCAGCGGTCGCCGACTTCCTCGAAGCCGCGCCGCGCCTCCTGACGGGAGGCGGCGCCGGAGTGCAGGTCTCCCTGCTCGGTCAGGAGGAAGTCGCGGGCCCAGTGGGCGCTGGCCCGCACCCAGGGGTCGGCCGAGACCAGGGCGTCATCCAGGTCGGACTCCCCTGCCGAGGCGGCGGCCAGCTGCGCCATCCGCATCAGCGGCCGGGCGGGGTGGAACTCCCTGGCTCCCGCCGAGTCGACCTCCATGCTCGCCCGTACCACGCCGAAGGCCGCCCTGGCCTGCTCGGGCAGCGCTCCGCCGTACTGGAGGTAGCTCTCGAACTGCGCGCTCCTGCCGCTGATGCCCCAGTACCAGAAGAGGGCGCCCACGAACCGGGAGGGGTCGGCGGCCTGGCGCAGGCCGTGCATCAGGTTGTCGTACTCGGCGTCGAAGACGGCGATCGCGGCCAGCTGCTCTCTGGTCCGCAGCAGCGGCTCGTTCCGCTCGGCCAGCGCGAGGAAGTACGCGGAGTACGGCACGGCGAGGTCGTCACCTGACTCGGCGAGCCTGCCCAGCGCGTAGGCGCGGACGGTCTCCAGCATGCGGTACCGGTCGCCCGACTCCTGGACGATGGACTTCTCCACCAGGGAGCCGATCACGTAGACGATCTCCTCGGCGGGCAGCGACGCGTCCGCGCAGACCGCCTCCAGCGCGGGCAGGTCCGCGCCGGCGGGGAAGAAGGCCAGGCGCCTGGCCAGCGCCCGCTCCTGCTCGTCCAGCAGGTCCCAGCTCCACTCCACGACCGCGAGCAGCGTGCGCTGGCGCGGCAGGGCCGCCCTGCTGCCCGAGGAGAGCAGGCGGAAGCGGTCGTCGAGGCGGCCGGCGATCTGCTCGACGCTCATCGAGCGCAGCTTGGCGGCCGCCAGCTCCAGGGCCAGCGGCATGCCGTCCAGCCGCCAGCAGATCTCCACGACGGCCTCCACCGTGGAGGCGTCGAGCGCGAAGCCCGGCCGCACGCTCGAGGCCCGGTCGACGAACAGCCGCACCGCCTCCGCCTCCGCCGCGGCCGCCGAGTCCCTGGGCACGTCGAGGGGCCCCAGGTGGCACAGGGCCTCGCCGGTGATGGCCAGCGGCTCGCGGCTGGTGGCCAGGATCCGCAGCCGCGGCAGGCGTCCCAGGAGCTGGTCGACCAACTCGGCGGCGGCCTCCACCAGGTGCTCGCAGTTGTCCAGCAGGAGGAGGGCGTCGCCGACGTCGAGCAGCTCGCAGATCCGGTCCAGCGGCGCGGCCTCGCCTCCCTCGTAGAGGCGGTCATTGAGCGCGCCCAGCACGGCGTCGACGATCTGGTCCGCTGCGCTCACCCCGGCGTCCGCCGCGCTCACCCCGGCCAGCGAGACGAACCAGGCGCGCCCGCGCGCGTGGGCCGAGTCCCTGGCCACGGCCTCCAGCGAGAGCCGGGTCTTGCCCGAGCCGCCGGGGCCGACGATGGTGACCAGGCGGCCTCCGGACAGCAGGGCGCCGAGCTGTGCCAGCTCCGGCTCCCGGCCCACGAAGCTGGTGAGCTGGGCGGGCAGCCGGTTGGGAGCGGTCTCAGCGGGTGCCGCGGGCCGCTCCATCTCGCCGCGCAGCAGCGCCAGGTGGATCTCCTGCAGCTCCGGCGCGGGATCCACGCCCAGCTCGTCGGCCAGCCTGCCCCGGATCTCCGCGTAGACCGCCAGGGCGTCGCTCTGGCGTCCGGCCGCGGCCAGGGCACGCATCCGCAGCCCGGCCAGACGCTCGCTCAGCGGCTGGCCCACGGCCAGCGACTCCACGTCGGCCAGGACCTCGGCATGCCTGCCCAGGTGAAGTTCGGCCTGGATGCGGTCTTCAGCGGCCGCGTGGCGGAGGTTGTGCAGCCTGGTCGCGACCGGATCGGCGAAGGGCGCCTCCTGCACGTCGGCCAGGGCGGCGCCCTGCCACAGGCCCAGGGCCGCGCCGAGCGTGGCCGCGGCCTCTTTGTGCGCGCCCGCGACCAGCTCGCGCCGTCCCCGGGTGACCAGCTCCTCGAACTGGCAGGCGTCGACGTCCTCAGCGCGCACGGGCAGCCGGTAGCCACCGGCGACCAGCTCCAGGGTCGCGGCTCCACCCAGGGCCTTGCGCAGCCGGGCGACGAGGCTGTGCAGGGCGGCGGCGGCTCCCGCGGGCGCCTCCTCGCCCCACAGGTCGTCGATCAGCGTCTCGGCGGAGACGGGCCGGCCGGGCTCGAGTGCGAGCCGAGACAGCAGCATG
The DNA here is from genome assembly GCF_020215705.1 of Nonomuraea aurantiaca. Lineage (GTDB taxonomy): Bacteria > Actinomycetota > Actinomycetes > Streptosporangiales > Streptosporangiaceae > Nonomuraea > Nonomuraea aurantiaca. The sequence goes on from NZ_JAIWNB010000006.1 coordinate 291,930, forward strand.
CGGAGGCGTACTCCGCTGATCTCCGCGGGCCCGCCGCTGTCCAGATAGGCCTTGACGGGGCCGAGAACCTCAACTCGCACCGGCCCAGAATGCCGGAAACGTTCTGCTTTATCCAACTAGCTGGTGATTTGCCATTCCCGGAGCGCCCGGAGTGAAGCACCGACGGCTCGCGACCGTGGCACTGGCCCGCCTGCTCATTCATGAACCTCATCTACCTGGTCATATGATCGGCGGCATGGCGTTGCGACTTGTTCAGGCGAATATCAAGGCTCGGGATGACTCGGCGCTCGGCCGGTTCTGGGCGGAGGCGCTCGGCTGGGGTCTTTCCAGCGAGGGACCCGGCGTGACCAACCTCGAACCCAAGGGCTTCGCCTGGCCGGACCCCGACGCCTTCTACATCGATCTCGTCACCGTCCCGGACCCCGAAACGGTGAGATACCGCGTACACCTCGACCTCGCCACCACCTCTGCCGCCCATCAGGCGGAGCTGGTCGCGCGCCTGAAGGAGCTCGGCGCGACGCCCGCCGACGTGGGCCAGGGCGACGTCCCATGGACGGTCCTGGCCGACCCGGAGGGCAACGTGTTCTGCGTGCTGGAGCCTCGGGAGATCTACCGGGACACCGGGCCGATCGCCGCGGTGGTGGTCGACTGCGCCGATCCACGGGCCATGGCCCGGTTCTGGGACGAGGCGGTGGACTGGACCCTGCACGAGGTCACCGACGATCACGCGCGGCTGCGCTCCGCCAAGGGCGTCGGCCCGTATCTGGAGTTCCTTCGCACGCCCGGCGTGCCGACCGTGTGGAACCGCATCCATCTCGACCTGCTGCCCGACCCGATTGACGATCAAGCAGCGGAGGTAGCCCGGCTGCAGACCCTCGGCGCGACACCCGCCGATGTCGGCCAGGGCGATGTTTCGTGGAAGGTCCTGGCCGACCCGGAGGGCAACGAGTTCTGCGTCCTCGGCCGGGGCTGACACGGTTCAGCTGTCTGTAGGGTGCGCGAGGAACTGGCGCGGAGTACGCAAAGCAGGCACGGCTCGCTCCAACTCGACCAGCGCCAGCGGAGGCCCGTCGCCGAAGTCGTGGTCGTGGGTCCTGCCGGTCTCGGCGAAGCCGTTCTTGGCGTAGAAGCGGCGCGCTTGGACGGAGTCCCGGAGCGTCCACAGATGCACGTCGTCGTACCCGGCGTCTCGCACTCGGTCCAAGACGGCTGTCAACAGGGCCCTCGAGATGCCGCTGCCCCAGACGTCCGGGTGGGCGAAGAAGGTATGGATCTCCGCGAGGCCGGGGCGGGAAGTGGAGGCCCCGAACCGGGCGAAGGCCCCCGGCCGCTCGTTCAAGCGCGCCAGCAGGATCGTGTCCATGCCCTCGGCCTCGGCCACGCCCTCGGCCAGAATGCCGTGCCACTTGGTGCGCCGCTCCTCGACTCCGGCCGCGGCGACCTTCGGCGTGCACAACGGGCCGTGCGAGACACCCCACGACAGGGCGTGGATCTCGCCGAGAATGTCCCCGTCACCGGGTTTCGCGGGGTGGACCGTGATCACGTCAGACATGGCGTAGACACTAACTCGCCTGGCCTGGCCATTCCGCGGCGGAGCCCTCGCCTCCGACTCCCTGTCAGTACGTGAACGCCCGATCGCCGTAGAGGGCGACCGGGCATTCATGGCTGTCTGCGGCAAGGACGGATGCCCTTACTCAGAACTCGCCGTCCTTGGCTCCTGCCAGGAAGGCTGCCCACTCGCCGGAGGTGAAGATCAGCGCTGGCCCGTGCGGGTCCTTGCTGTCTCGAATGGCCACATGGTCAGCAACGAAAGCGACTCACCGTTCGAGCCGCTGAAACTGCTGGCGCGCCATTGGGCACGGGAGAGATCGACTTTCTCCTTCGTCACCCCGCGCTCCTCTCACTTCGCGCTCGCAATTTGAGCTTGCAGTGTCACGCAGAACACCACGACTGGATGGAAACGCCAGTGGCAGACCCGGCCACCGGATCTTGAAACTCCAAAGACAGGTTCTAACGGACGCAGGCGCGGCCGCCGGAGACGACCTGCTCGGTGACGGCACCGGCGGCGTCGGTGATGGTGACCTTGGCCGCGAAGAACCCCCCCGGTATGCAGTTGCCGTCCACCCAAGTGCGGCGGGTCACCGAGTTGTAGTGGCTGGTGCCGAGCCAGGTGTTCGAGACGTTGCTCCATTGGGCGGTGGCCGGGTCCGTGCCGCCCTCCCACTGCGCCTCACAGGTCATCATGTAGACGCTGCCGATGGTACTACAGAAGGAGAAGGTGATGGTCGGGGCTGAGGTGGGAGCAGCTGCCGCCGGGGTGGCCTGAACCGTGGCAAAGGACAGAGCGCATAGGGCGGCGACGGCGGTTAGGTTGCGCTTCATGGTCCGCGACCTCATTAATCAGTCTCCCTTTGAAGAGGATTTGCCGGTCGGTGAACTGAATTGACTGGTTTGATGGGTACGCCTGCTCGCATATTAAGAGCTGATCGTCGATCAGTCCATGTCTTCCGTCTGGCCGCGAGCGGTCACCGAATCAGTGTGTGGTTCTCTCGTCTCGTAGGTAGGCGTACACGGCTCCACAGCTGATGCCGTACCGCAGGCCAGCGCCGCCTTGAGCGCCCGCCGGACAGCGGGCCGTCGCGCTCGCGCGTGAGCTGGGGGTCGCCGGCCTCGGCTACTACGAAGCACACGAGCGACCAGATCATGTGTCGCTTCCGGACTGACCGCTGTAAAAACGACTCGGGCGCTTTGCTGTTGGTTGTGGAGCGTCCTGCTAGATCAGGTCGAACTGGCTGCTCTTAGTGCCCTTGAGGAAGGCGTGCCACTCGTCAGATGTGAACACGAGTACGGGGCCGTTGCGGTCTTTGGTGTCGCGGACGCCAATGCGGCCCCCGCTCAGAGGGGCGACTTCGGCACAGTCGCCACCGGCGTTGCTGTAGCTGCTCTTGCGCCAGGCCGCACGGGAGAATTCTGCCTCCGCGCCTCCTGCTTGCTCATTCTCACGCTTCCTTCGCCACCGAGATGACATCGAGAGTTACGCCATGTAGTCGAACTCTCCGGCCTTGATCGCCTCCACAAAGGCATCCCACTCGGGCTTTGTAAAGATCAGCTTGGGACCTTGTCGATCCTTAGAGTCTCGGATGGCAATCATGTCCTCGACCGGGGCGATCTCAACGCAATTATCGGTCGATCCTTGGCTTCGTGAACTCTTCCGCCAAACGGGATCCATGGGAAGGTTCCTCACTTAAGCTTACTGATCATGTCGGACAGGTAGGCAACTGATGCTTCTGGAGTGAGCGCCGTCGAGCAGAGGTGCTGAAAAACCAGTGTATAACGGGCGATCTCGTCGAGTTTCTCCAGATACAAGCCGTCAGTTCCTGTCTCGACATAGACGATTTGGGGATCGTCCGGGAAGTCCAAGATCACAAACTGGCCTGCAAGTCCGGGGTGCATGCCAAGACTGAGCGGCATGACCTGAAGCGTGACGTGCTCCAGCGAGCCGACTTCGACAAGCTTCTGCAGCTGGGCGCATTGGATAGCGACAGTGCCCATTGGGCGTATTAGCGCGGCCTCATCAATGATCGCATGGAATGCCGGGTGTCGATCCTTGGTCAGGATGCTTTGGCGGTTCATACGTAGCGCTATCCTGCGGGGAATCTCCTCGGGATCGCGCAGAAGAGCGGCCTGCATGGTCCGCTCCGCGTAGTCGGCGGTTTGGAGCAGCCCTGGGATCACGAGCGGTTCAAAGGTACGGATGACAGACGCTTCAGCCTCTAGGTCGATGTAGCTACCCGCGAGGACATCTTTGTAGGCGATCCACCAACCCTGCTGGCGGGATTCCCTGGCAAGAGTGATGAGCGCATTGCGCTGCTCGGCATCAGAGATTCCGTACACGTCAAGCAGGTCTTGAACGTCACGCGGATTGGGGCGCTGCCACTGAGCGTTCTCAATCCGGCTCAGCTTCCCCCGCGACCATTCCAAAGTCTCGGCGACCTCGGTAGAGGTCATCTGGGCCTGGTCCCGGAGGCGGCGCAACTCTGCCGAGAGACGACGTCGGCGAACCGTCGGGCTGTGCCTGTCGCTGATCATGTCGGCGGGTTGCGGTTCATTCGCCGCACAGCTTTCCGGGCTGGGAAGAGCGTCATTCATGAGAGTGATCGATGGTCCGTCCGTGTGGCAGATGCCATGTGGAGCGCCCTGCTGATGGGACACGCGAGATGACCGGAAGATCATCGGACGGGGGGACACTGTGCGCTGGCTGTGGCAATGAGCGCAGCCAGTTCGGCCGGTGCCGTCCCCGAGTGACCAGCTCCTCGAACTGGGCCGGCGTCGACATCCTGAGCGCCCACCAGCAGCCGGTAGACACCGGCGACCAGCTCCAGGGCCGCTGCTCCACCCATGGCCTTGCGGAGCCGTGCGACGAGGCTGGGCAGGGCGGTGGCGGCTCCCGCAGGCGCCTCAGCCGGGCCGCACGGATCGCGGGGTAGAGGCCAACGATCGCGCCGGGGGCCGCAGCAGCTCGCTGCGGTGCGGTGCGGCACAGTCGATCGCGCGTGGCGGATCTGCTGGACGGTTCGCCGGAGGCCCCGGGTTCGGTGCTCGGAGTGGGTGGCTGGCGTGGAGCGGCAGTCGAGTGCGATCTCCTGCTCGGCGCGGTGTCATACGCGGGCTGACGCCAGCTCGGCTCGTGGCTGGCGGTTATCCATCATGGCTTGGCGCAGTGGGCCAACCTCCAGGGAACCTCGCCCGTCACGCGCCTCTGGCAGGACCGGCCAACCAGTGGCGAAGCGCGCGGGCGGAGCCCGCGCTCAGGGGGGCGTCTGAGCGAAGCGAAGGCCATGCAGTGCGCGTGAGCGCCAAAGGAAGAACGCCGAGCTTTCTAAGCGCGAAGCGCCGATCGGCGAGCCCTTTGTGGACGGGTGGGCGGCCACCGAAGAGGTTGACGAAGGGGCGGTGGGTGTTTACGGTTCCGGGGGCGAAATTATCACGAAGGCTTCGAAAGTTTCGGAGGCGGCATGTTACGAGGCGTTGTCGCGATCACCCTGCTCGGTCTACCCATCATCCAGACACCGGCCCTGGCGGATCCCCCGGCGATCACCGTACGCGAGCGCGTCCGGCACCAGCAGATCGACGGGTTCGGGATCTCCCAGGCGTTCCGCCGCAACGAGCTGGTCAAGGCGCTCGACGAGGGGCGGCGGCGCGAGATCCTCGACCTGTGGTTCGACCGCGACAAGGGCGCCGGGCTCAGCATTCTGCGGCTCGGCATCGGCTCGGCTCCCGTGGGCAGCCCGTACGACCAGATGGTCTCCATCCAGCCGGAGGACCCGGGCGGGCCCGGCGCTCCGCCCAAGTACGTGTGGGACGGCGACGACAACAGCCAGGTCTGGGTGGCGAAGGCGGCCAAGGGGTACGGGGTCGAGCGGTTCTACGCCGACGCCTGGAGCGCCCCCGCCTACATGAAGGACAACGGCGATGACAAGAACGGCGGCACGCTGAAGCCGGAGTGGCGGCAGGCCTATGCCCGCTACCTGGTGCAATACGCGAAGTTCTACGCCCGTGAGGGCATCAGGATCACCGACCTCGGCTTCACCAACGAGCCTGACTGGACGGCGACGTACGCCTCCATGCGGTTCACCCCGCACCAGGCCGCCGAGTTCGTCAAGGTGCTCGGTCCGATCGCCAAGGGCCTCAAGGTGGCCTGCTGCGACTCGTTCGGCTGGACCGAGGCCAAGGCGTACACGGCCGCGATCGAGGCCGACCCCGAGGCCCGCCGCTGGGTGAAGACCCACACCGGCCACACCTACGCCAGCCCGGTGGACGGCCCGCTGCCGACCAGCGCGAACACCTGGATGTCGGAGTGGAACCCCAACGGCACCACCTGGAACGAGGGCTGGGACGACGGCAGCGGCTACGACGGCTTCACGATCGCGGGGGCCGTGCATGACGCGCTCACGCTCGGTAACGTCAGCGGTTACGTCTACTGGCTGGGCGCCTCGCGCGGCGCCACCCGAGCGTTGCTGCAGATCGACGAGGCCGCGGGTACGTATCACGTCTCCAAGCGGCTGTGGGCGCTGGCGGCGTACAGCCGGTTCATCCGGCCGGGCGCGGTACGGGTGGACGCGGCGGCGGCCGATCCGGCGCTGAAAGTTTCAGCGTTCCGCAACCCCGACGGCTCCCAGGTGGTCGAGGTGCTCAACACCGGCACCGCCGCCGTGACATGGCACGGTGTGTACGGCCGGGCCACCGCGTACGTGACCGACAACGCCAACGCGCTCACCGCGAGGCCGGTCACCAGCGGGACCGTGATCCTCCAGCCCCGGGCACTCACCACCGTCGTCATCCCAGGCCGCCACGCCTAAGGATGACCGACGCAGACTCCCGGCCACCGCCGCTCAGGGCGACCGACACTGGCCCCGGCCACCGCTAAGGGCGACCGACGCAGACCCCGGTCGCCCGAAGCGGTCACCCGTCAGCGGCCGGTGAACTTCGGCTCGGCCTTGTCCGTGAACGCCCGCATCCCGATCTTGGCGTCATCCGTGGCGAAGAGACCGGAGAACTGCAGCCGCTCGATCTCCAGCCCCGTATCCAGATCGACCTCCACCCCCTGGTCCACCGCCTGCTTGGCGGCCCGCAGCGCCACGGCGGGCCCGCCCGTGAAGGTCCCCGCCCAGGCCAGAGCCGCCGCGTACACCTCCGCGTCGGGCACCACCCGATCCACCAGCCCGATCGACAGCGCCTCGGCGGCCGGCACGTGGCGGCCGGAGTAGATGAGGTCCTTGGCCCGCGCCGGGCCGATCAGGCGCGGCAGGCGCTGGGTGCCGCCCGCGCCGGGGATGAGGCCGAGCTGGATCTCCGGCTGCCCCAGCTTGGCCGACTCCCCGGCCACCCGGAAGTCGGCGCACAGGGCCAGCTCGCAGCCGCCGCCCAGCGCGTAACCGGTGACGGCGGCGATGACGGGCTTGCCGATGGCGGCCACCGCGGTGAAGCAACCCTGGAGCCCGCGGGAATGGGCGGCCATGTCGGCATAGGACATGACGACCATCTCCTTGATGTCGACGCCGGCCGCGAAGACCCGCTCGCCGCCGTAGACGACGACGGCGCGCACTTCGGGATCGGCGTCGACGGCTCGGGCCGCTTCGCCGAGCTCGTGCTGCATCTGACTGTTGAGGGCGTTCATCTTGGGACGGTCAAGCCGGATCGTGGCGATCTGGTCGGCCACTTCAACGCGTACGAAATCACCCATGCTCAGGACATTACCGAAGGTCCGCAGAAAACCTCGGCCTTCAGGCCGGGGATGAATGCGGTCGCCTGTGGGGATGGTCCGCCGTAGGCGGGGCATCCCGGAGCGGTGAAGCGTGGACCTGGAACCTCAGGTGGGGCGGCGCTGCTGTTCGATATACGCCTCGATGATCGATAGTGGCGCTCCGACACAGGAGGCGGCGAAGTAGCTGGGTGACCAGGAAGGGCCGCGCATGATGGCGCGGTTGACCTGGCCAGTGAACTCCTTGCGCAGGTAGTGCGAGGAGACGCCCTTCAACGAGTTGACGAGTTTGCTGATCGCAACCTTGGGCGGGTAGTGGACGAGCAGCTGGACGTGGTCGTGTTCGCCGTTGAACTCGCGGAGTTCGGCCTCGAAACTGTCGCACACCTCGATCATGATGTCTTCGCAGCGGCGCAGCATCACGTCGTCGAACACGTTTCTGCGATATTTGGTGACAAAGACCAGATGGACGTGCATCGCGGAAACCACGTTTCTGCCTCGTCGATATTCCACTTCCTGGCTCATAGACCAGATGATAATGTGTTCGAGTCGGTGAGACGTGAGCATCCCGAGGAAGAAGGGGGTGTTGCGCATGCTGGCGGGCCGGAAGTACCGCCTGGAGTTCGACTCCGGGCAGCGGGCGTTCGCCGAAAGGCTGGGCGGGATCTGCCGGGCCGTGTGGAACACCGGTCTCGAACAGCGGCGGGATTACCGGCGGCGCGGGCAGTGGCTCGACTACGCCGAACAGTGCAGGCAACTCGCCGAGGCGAAGAAGGACCCGTACTGCGGCTGGCTCGCCGACGCCCCCGCCCAGGTGATCCAGCAGACCCTCAAAGACCTGGACCAAGCGTGCCGCAAGCATGGCACGTGGACAGTGCACTGGAAGTCGAAGGCGAAGTGGCGGCCCTCTTTTCGGTTCCCCACCGCCCAGCACCTGCCCGTAGAGCGGATCGGCCGCAAGTGGGGACGAGTCTTCCTGCCCAAGTTCGGGTGGGCGCGGTTTCGGATGTCGCGCCCGCTCGGGGGGAGTGTCAAGTCCGCGACCGTGTCCCGGAACGGCAAGCACTGGTTCATCAGCTTCCTGGTCGAGGATGGGATCGCCGAGCGTGAGGAACACGCCCGCCCTGGATGGGTGGGCGTGGACCGGGGGGTGCTCACGGCCGCCGTGACCTCGGACGGGGAGTTTTTCGACCGCCGCCACGCCGGAACCGGCGGTGTCTCCTCCCGGCAGCTGCCACGGGAGACGAAACAGGACCGAAAGGACGACGTCGGGTATCTCACGGTCGGCGAAGCGGAACGGTATCTGCGGCTGCAACGTCGACTCGCCCGCACGAAGAAGGGATCGAAGCGGCGCAAGACGGTCGTGGCCGCGATGAGTGAGGTCATGCGACGGGTCCGGTGGCGGCGCGCTGACTTCAACGCCCAAGCCGCGCACCGGCTCACCCGTGCCTACGGGCATGTGGTCATCGAAGACCTGAACACCAAGGGCATGAGCGCGGCCGTCAAGCCCAAGCCCGACCCCGACCGGCCGGGCAGGTTCCTACGCAACGGCGCGGCAGCGAAATCCGGGCTCAACAAGGCGATTCTCGACAAGGGCTGGTACGGGCTGGAAGTCGCCCTGCGCTCCAAGGCCCGCTACACCGGCAGCGTCATCCATAAGATCAACCCCGCGTACACGTCCCAGACGTGCCCGGAGCCTGCGTGCGGGAAAGTGGACGAGAAGAGCCGCAAGAGCCAAGCGATCTTCTCCTGCACTTCTTGCGGGCACACCGAGCACGCCGACATCGTCGGGGCGAGGAACATCAAGGCCAAAGGACAGGCGGCCGGGCTGGTCGTCTCAGGGCGTGGAGACCCACCCGGGTCCGCGAAACGTCAAGCACCCCGTTCCACAGCGCGGGCCGCGCAAGCGGCACGAGCTGCCGCATAGCGGCACGGGAATCCCCGTCCCCTCAGGGCGGGGAGCAGGTCAAAAGCTGCTGGCGGCGGACCAGGTCCAGCAGATCGGTACGCGGCGTCCAGCCGAGCAGCGAGTGGAGGCGGCGGGTGTCGGCCAGCGAGTCGCCGGGCTCGTCGGGCGGGGCGGGTACGACGTCGAAGGTGAGGCAGGCGCCGGTCACCGTGGCGACCGCCTCCGCCATGGCCCGCAGGGTGTGGCCGCGGCCCGTGCCGAGGTTGACGATGCCGGGCGCGCCGATGAGCTCGATCATCGCGCGGGCGGCCTGGCGTACGTCGGTGACATCGCGCGTACGGTCGAGCGAGCCGAGCATCCGCAGCGGGCGGCCCTCCTGGGCGGCGCGCAGCCAGATCGACAGCGCCATGTCGGGCCGCTGCCCCTCCCCCGCGACGGTGAACGGCCGGACGATCGTGACGTCGGGGCGGTCGAGGCAGAGCCGTTCCAGGGCGGCCTTGCTCGTGGCGTAGCCGCCGATGGGGCGGACCGGGTCGGATTCCGCGCTGGGCCGGCCGTGGGACGCGCCGCCGTACACGGAGCTGGACGAGGTGATCAGGAGCGGGACGCCGGGTGGCGTGAGGGCCAGCACCCGCGCCCCGGCGAGCACGTTGTCCCGATGGCGCCGCCAGGCGATCCCGGGATCGGTGTCGCGCACGCCCGCGCAGCCGGCCAGGTGGTAGACCGCGTCCGCGCCGGAGAAGGCCCCCGGCTCCAGGTCGAGCAGGTCGGCCGTGAGCACGGTGAGCCCGGGTCGTTCCTCGACGGCCAGGCGGTCGATGGCGACGACCGGGGAGCCGGACGCGAGCAGGGCCGACGTCAGCGCGCGGCCGATGAATCCGGCCGCACCGGTCACGATCGACGTCACCCGCCCCACCCTAGGGCGTCAGATGCTGAAAAATGTCTTCGCAAAGCTCTCGCCGAAGAAGGAAATTGTTGAGACGCTGGCTCCGACTTTTCCCCCAGTCGAGGAGCAGTAGATGCGCAGAGCACTGGCGATCGCGGTGGTCGCCTTGCTGCCATTAGTCAACATGACGGCCGCGGCCGGCACCACTGCCGAGCAACCCCCGGATCGGCAGGCGGCGTTCGCCGCGGCCGCCAAGGAGTTCCAGGTTCCGGAGAGCGTCCTGCTCGGTGTCTCCTATCTGGAGTCGCGCTGGGACGCCCACGCCGGGCAGCCCAGCAACGACGCCGGATTCGGCCCCATGCACCTGACCGACGCCGCCGCCTTCACCGGGTCCAACCACCACGGCGAGGGTGAGGAGGACGCGCGCGGTGACGAGACCAGGCCGTTGGCCCCGGTCGCGACGGCGGTCGCGCCCACCGAGATCCCGGCCTCGCTCAAGACCATGGAGAAGGCCGCCCAGCTGACCGGCGCGAGCCACGAGGCGCTCCGGTCCGACGCCGCCACGAACATCAGGGGCGGCGCGGCGCTGCTGGCCGACTACCAGAAGTCGATCGGCGCGCCGCTGAGCGCGGACCCGGCCCAGTGGTACGGGGCGGTCGCCAAATACTCGGGCGCCGACGAGTCCGAGGCGGCCAAGGTCTTCGCCGACGAGGTCTACAGCACCATCGAGGACGGCGCCGAGCGGGTGACCGACGACGGGCAGCAGGTCAAGCTCACGCCGATCCCCGGCCTGGAGCGGATCGAGAAGTGGCTGGAGAAGCTCGGCCTGCGGCCGCCGCGCCGCGACGGCGTCGAGTGCCCTAGGTCGATCTCCTGCGAGTGGATCCCGTCGGCCTACGCGCAGAAGCCGAACGGCGACTACGGGCACTACGACCTGGCGAACCGGCCCGTCAGCCAGAAGATCCAGTACATCATCATTCATGACATGGAGGGCTACTTCCTCCCGTCGATCAAGCTGAACCAGGACGTCAACTACGGCGCGAGCTGGCAGTACTCGGTGCGCTCCACCGACGGCCACATCGCTCAGCACGTCAAGGGCAAGGACGTCGCCTGGCAGGCCGGCAACTGGTACATCAACGCCAAGTCCATCGGCATCGAGCACGAGGGCTTCCTGGCCGAGGGCAGCACCTGGTACACCGAGGCGATGTACCGCTCGTCCGCCAAGCTGGTGCGCTACCTGGCGGCCAGGTACGACGTGCCGCTGGACCGGGCGCACATCCTGGGCCACGACAACGTGCCGGGCACGCTGCCGACCACGGTGCGGGGCATGCACGAGGACCCGGGCCCGTTCTGGGATTGGAAGCACTACTTCGACCTGATCGGCGCGCCGCTGCATGGTTTCGGCGGCCCCAAGGCGGACTCCATCATGATCAGGCCCGACTTCGCCACCAACAAGCCGTACTTCTACGGCTGCGACCGCAAGAACCCGGAGGCCGCCTGCCCGCCGCTCCCCGCCGGGACCGTGTGGCTGCGCACCGAGCCGCGTGACGACGCGCCGCTGATCAAGGACATCGGCAAGCACCCGACGGGCACCAACGACTCGCTCTACAGCGTGTACGACCACAGCGCCAGGGCGAGCACCGGCCAGCGGTTCGCCGTCGCCGACCGGCAGGGCGACTGGACCGCGATCTGGTACCTCGGCCAGAAGAGCTGGTTCTACAACCCGCGCTCCGCGCCGACCGCCGTCCCGTCCGCGGGCCTGGTGGTCACGCCCAAGCCGGGTCTCGCGACCGTCCCGGTGTACGGCAGGGCCTACCCGGAGCAGGAGGCCTACCCGGCCGACATCCCGTACCAGGCGGTGACCCCGCTGCAGTACACGTTCTCGGCCGGAGAGAAGTACACCCTGGCGGGGAAGGCGGCCACCGAGTATTACCGGGCGGTCACCTTCGACGAGGCCAGCCACAAGGTGGTCAAGGGCAAGACGAAGTACCTGCAGATCCAGTTCGGGCACCGGGTGATGTTCGTCAAGGCTGACGACGTGCGGGTGTCGCTCGCCTGGTGAACTCCTTGACGGCGCGCCTGGTGCTCTGCAACGCCTCCTGAGAGGAGTCGAAGGTGCGCTGGGCGACGCCGACGAACACGCAGTCGACGACGAGGAGCTGGCTGATCCGGCTGGCCAGGGCGCCGGGACGGAACTCCGTCTCGCGCCCGGCCGAGATCAGCACGTGTTCGGCCAGCTCCGCGATCGACGAGCGGGGGTTGTTGGTGATGGCGACGGTCGTCGCGCCGGCCTCCCCCGCCCTCGACAGCGGTTCGAGCACGTCGGGCGTCTCGCCCGACGTGCTGATGCCGATCGCCACGTCGCCGGGCTTGAGCAGCACGGCGCTGGTCAGCGCCAGGTGGGCGTCCTGGAAGGCGTGGCTGGACAGGCCGATGCGCAGCAGCTTCTGCGCCACGTCCTCGGCGACCAGGCCCGAGGCGCCCACCCCGTAGGCGTCCACCCGCCGGGCGCCGACGATCGCGTCGACGACCAGACCGAGACGCTCCGAGGTGAGCTGGGCGACCGTGTCGTTGATCGCCTCTGACTCGGCCCTGGCCACCTTCTGGATGACCTCCGACAGCGGGTCGTCGGGCGCCAGGTCACCGGGCACCAGCCGGTCGGGCTGGGCGGCCGCCGCCGCCAGGGCGAGGCGCAGCTGCGGGTAGCCGGCGAAGCCCAGGAGCCTGGCCGTGCGTACGATCGTCGCCTCGCTGGTGCCCGAGGCGGCGGACAGCTCGGTGATCGTGCTCCGGGCCACCGTCGCCGGATCTTCCAGGATGAGCCGGGCGACGGTCTGCGCGGCCGGAGTCAGGGACGGAAGCACGCCGCGGACCGTCGCCACCAGAGTGTCTGCCCGCAGGCCGTTCGCGCTGTCGTCCACGGTCCCGATTATGACGCTCCTCCAGCGTTTTCCCTATTGCCCGGCCCACTCGACCCGTTCACGACGACTCATCCAGTCCGTTCACCGGAGCACGCCGTTCGTCATGCCCGCGGGCTCCTCGGGAACGGCGATGAGGCCGAGCTCGGCGCGGGAGGCGGCCAGCGGGTGGTGCGGGACCACGCGGACCGTGTAGCCGAACGCGCCGGTGTGGTCCAGCGGCACCACGCCCACGTAGTGGGCCCGGCCGTCGTCGTCGACGCCCTCGGTCCGCAGCTCCATGTAAGCGGGGTGGATCAGCTCGTCGTGCGGCCCGACCCGGCCATAGGCGGCCTCGACCAGGAGGTCTCCCGGCTCCAGGTCGCCGAGCGCGACCGTGGCGCGCAGTTCGAGCGCCGCGCCGACCTCAGGCGCGTCTCCGACGCCCGACGCCTCCACGTGCTCGACCCGGACGCCCGGCCAGGCCCGCGTGACGCGTACGCGCCAGGCCGCGAACGCCTTGGCCCCGGCGGAGGAGTCGGCCTCCAGCGCGCGGGCGGCCTGGGCGGCGGGCAGGTAGAGGCCGACCACGTAGTCGCGGAGCATTCGGCCCGCGAGCACCTTGGGACCGAGCGAGGTGAGCGTGTGCTTGACCATCTCCAGCCAGCGGCGCGGCAATCCGTCACCAGCCCGGTCGTAGAAGCGGTCGGCCACCTCGTTCTCGATCAGGTCGTAGAGGGCGGCGGCCTCCAGCTCGTCGCGCCGGTCGGGATCGGTCACCCCGTCGGCCGTGGGGATGGCCCAGCCGTTGGTGCCGTCGTACCACTCGTCCCACCAGCCGTCGCGGATCGACAGGTTGAGGCCGCCGTTCAGCGCCGACTTCATGCCCGAGGTGCCGGACGCCTCCAGCGGGCGGAGCGGGTTGTTCAGCCACACGTCGCAGCCCTGGACGAGCAGCTGGCCGAGCGCCATGTCGTAGTCGGGCAGGAACACGATGCGGTGCCGCACGTCGGGCCGGTCGGCGAACTTGACGATCTGCTGGATCAGCTTCTTGCCGCCCTCGTCGGCGGGGTGGGCCTTGCCCGCGATCACGATCTGGATCGGCTTGTCGGCGTCGAGCAGCAGGCCCGACAGGCGCTTGGCGTCGCGCAGCATGAGCGTGAGCCGCTTGTACGACGGCACGCGGCGGGCGAACCCGATCGTCAGCACGTCGGGGTCGAGCACGTCGTCGATCCAGCCGAGCTCGGCGTCGGAGGCGCCGCGGTCGCGCCACGCCTTGCGCAGCCTGACCCTGGCCCCCTCGACGAGCCGCCGCCGGAGCGTGCCCCTGATGTCCCAGAGGTCCGCGTCGGGGACCTTCTGGACGCCCTCCCAGCCGCGCGCCCGCTCGATCAGCGAGGGCAGCTCGCGGCCGGCCAGCTCCATGAGCTCGCGGCCGACCCAGGTGGGCGCGTGGACGCCGTTGGTGATCGAGCCGATCGGCACCTCGTCGACGTCGAAGCCCGGCCACAGGCTCTTGAACATCTCGCGGCTGACCGCGCCGTGCAGCACGGAGACGCCGTTGACGCGCTGGGCCAGCCGCATGCCCATGATGGCCATGTTGAACCGGCCGGGCTGGTCCTCGGCGCCGAGCGCGAGGATGCGCTCGACGGGCACGGTCGGCCAGGCGTTGTCGCCGCCGAACTGGCGCTCGATCATGTCGACGGGGAACCTGTCGATGCCCGCGGGCACCGGCGTGTGCGTGGTGAAGACCGTGCCGGCGCGCACGGCCTCCAGCGCCTCGTCGAAGGAGAGGCGGGACTCGGTCAGCTCGCGGATGCGTTCGAGGCCGAGGAAGCCGGCGTGGCCCTCGTTGGTGTGGAACACCTCGGGCTCGGCGTGCCCGGTGATGCGGCAGTAGGCGCGGATCGCCCGCACGCCGCCGACGCCCAGGAGCAGCTCCTGCAGCAGCCGGTGGTCGGTGCCGCCGCCGTAGAGGCGGTCGGTGACGTCGCGGGCCGCGGCGTCGTTGTCGGCCACGTCGGAGTCGAGCAGCAGCAGCGGCACCCGGCCCACCTGCGCCACCCAGATCTGCGCGTGCATCACCCGCTCACCGGGCAGCGAGATGCGGATCTTGACGGCCGTGCCGTCCTCCTCCTTCAGGAGGGTCAGCGGCAGGCCGCCCGCGTCGAGTGACGGGTAGTGCTCCAGCTGCCAGCCCTCTGGCGAGAGCGACTGAGTGAAGTAGCCGTGGCGGTAGAGCAGGCCGACCGCGAGGATCGGCACCCCGAGGTCGCTGGCGGTCTTGAGGTGGTCGCCGGCCAGGATGCCCAGGCCGCCGGAGTATTGAGGGAGTGCGGCGGCTATGCCGTACTCGGGGGAGAAGTAGGCGATGGCGCGCGCCGCGTCGGGCAGCGTCTGGTACCAACGCGGCGCGGTGATGTATTCGCGCAGGTCGTCGGCGGCATCGGCGAGACGGCGCAGGAATCGGCGATCGGCGGCCAGCTCGGCCAGCCTGGCGTGGTCGACGGCGCCCAGGAGGGCGACGGGGTCGTGCCCTACCTGCTCCCAGAGACGGGGATCGACCTCGGCGAAGAGGTCGGTCGTCTCCGGATGCCATGACCAGCGCAAGTTGTGCACGAGCTCGCCGAGGGCGGCCAACTCCGCGGGCAGGACAGTGCGGACGGTGAACCGGCGGATTGCTCTCACGTTTTCGAACCCTATGGGCTAGGAGGGACCTCTCAGTCCCTCACCTTCAGCAAGGCCGTTCAAACCCCTTCCGAGAAGAAGCATGAAGAGGGAATATTGGGGCAACTTCCACCAATGTTGGCTCTCCTGGGGACACTCGGGAGGTCCTCCACTGCTGCCCACAATTTACATGCAAGGATCGTTCCTACCACGGAAGCCTCCGGCGGTACCGAGCGTGCCGTCGCAACCTTGAAATGCGATGATCGGACGAATTCCCATCACGGACATCTCCCCCGTCGTCGACTGCGGGCAGTGGCCCGCCAAGGCGGTCGCCGGCGAGACCTTTCAGGTCTCGGCGACCGTGTTCAGAGAAGGCCACGACGCCGTGGCCGCGGGCGTTGTGCTCACCGCGCCCGATGGGCAGCGAGGCCGCCTGAGACCGATGCGCGAGCTCGCGCCGGGCACCGACAGGTGGGGCCTCGACGTGTCTCTGCCGGCCGAGGGTGACTGGCTGTTCAGGGTGGAGGCGTGGAGCGACCCCATCGCTACCTGGCTGCACGACGCGGAGATCAAGATCCCGCGTGGCATGGACACCGACCTCATGTGCGAGGAGGGCGCCCGGCTGTTCGAGCGCGCCGCCAAGGCCGTACGGCAGGCGGACTGCCCCGGCAACGGGAACGGGAACGGGCATCCCGCGGCCCACACCAGGACCGGCCGGACGACCACGTCGTCGGCCACGAAGCCAGCCACCAAGCCATCCACCAAACCGTCCACCAACGGCAACGGCAACGGCGACAGCACGTGCGGCCACCGCGCCGCGCTGCTGGCCGTCGCCGCCACGCTCCGCGACGAGCAGCTCGACCCCCGGGCCCGGCTGTCCATCGCGCAGCTGCCGGAGACGGCGGCGCTGCTGGAGGCGCATCCGCTGCGCGCCCTGGTGACCAGGGCGCGGCCGCGGACGATCAGGGTGGACCGGCGCCGGGCCCTGTACGGCTCGTGGTACGAGTTCTTCCCCAGGTCCGAGGGCGCGGTCGTCAACGAGTCCGGCGTCTCCAAGTCCGGAAATTTCCAGACTGCGGCCAAGCGTCTGCCCGCGATCGCCAAGATGGGCTTCGACGTCGTCTACCTGCCGCCGATCCATCCGATCGGCCACACGTTCCGCAAGGGGCGCAACAACACCTTGAGCCCCGAGCCCGACGAGCCGGGATCGCCCTGGGCGATCGGCTCCGACGACGGCGGCCACGACGCGATTCACCCCGACCTGGGGACGATCGAGGACTTCGCCGAGTTCACCGCCCGCACCCGCGAGCTGGGCATGGAGGTCGCGCTCGACTTCGCGCTGCAGTGCTCCCCCGACCATCCGTGGGTCAAGGAGCACCCGGAGTGGTTCACGATCAGGGCGGACGGCACGATCGCCTACGCCGAGAACCCGCCGAAGAAATACCAGGACATCTACCCGGTCAACTTCGACAAGGACCCCGAGGGCATCTACACCGAGGTGAGACGGGTCCTGCGGCACTGGATGGACCACGGCGTACGGATCTTCCGGGTGGACAACCCGCACACCAAGCCGGTGGGGTTCTGGGAGCGGCTGCTGGCCGACATCCACGCGACCGACCCGGACGTGATCTTCCTGGCCGAGGCGTTCACCCGGCCGGCGATGCTGCAGACGCTGGCCAAGGTGGGCTTCCACCAGTCCTACACGTACTTCACGTGGAAGAACTCCAAGTACGACGTGGAGACCTACCTCTCCGAGCTGGCCGGTGAGACGTCGTACTTCCTGCGGCCCAATGTGTTCGTTAACACACCGGATATTCTTCACGAATACCTGCAGCACGGCGGAAATCCTGCTTTCCGGATCCGCGCCGTGCTGGCCGCGCTCGCCTCACCCACCTGGGGCGTCTATTCCGGGTACGAGCTTGGGGAGAATGTCCCTGTCCGCCCGGGTAGTGAGGAATATCTCGATAGTGAGAAATATCAGTACAAACCTCGCGACTGGGTGGAGGCCGAGCGGGCAGGCTGGAGCCTGGCGCCGTTCATCACTCACCTGAATTTGTTCCGAAGAGCACATCCGGCGCTGCAGGAGTTGCGTAATCTACGGTTCCACCGGGTCGACCAACCGGACATGGTGTGCTTCTCCAAGCGCCTGCCGGGCGCCTATGACCCCGCCACACGACGGCACGGGCTGGGCGATGTCGTCCTGGCGGTTGTCAATCTCGACCCACACCACACCCACGAGGCGGCGGTCGAGCTGGACATGCCGGCCCTCGGTCTCGACTGGAATGCCGAGTTCGTCGTGGACGACGAGCTGTCGGGCGAGTCGTATCGTTGGCGGCAGAACAACTACGTTCGCCTCGACCCCCACATCCAGCCAGCCCACATCTTCACCGTACGAGCCGCGCCACGGTAGAACAGAATTCAGCGGGGAGTCTTCGACGTGTGTGAAAGCGCCTCCTTCATGAGCCCAAGGGAGTGCTCATGAGCATCACACCCATTCCCAACCCCTTCGACGAGGAGAAGCCGCGCGACCCCTACTGGTACAAGCGCGCGGTCTTCTACGAGGTCCTGATCAGGGGCTTCGCCGATTCCAACGGCGACGGCACCGGTGACATCAAGGGCCTGATCAGCAAGCTCGACTATCTCCAGTGGCTCGGCGTGGACTGCCTGTGGCTGTTGCCGCTGTACGAGTCACCGCTGCGCGACGGCGGCTACGACATCGCCGACTTCATGAAGATCCTGCCGGAGTTCGGCGATCTCGGAGACTTCGTGAAGCTCGTCGACGAGGCCCACAAACGCGGCATGCGGGTCATCGCCGACCTGGTGATGAACCACACGAGCGACGCCCACCCCTGGTTCCAGGCCGCGCGCCACGACCCGGAGGGGCCGTTCGGCGACTTCTACGTCTGGTCGGACAACGACAGCGCCTATCCCAACGCCCGGATCATCTTCATCGACACCGAGACGTCCAACTGGACCTACGACCAGGTCCGCGGCCAGTACTACTGGCATCGCTTCTTCCACCACCAGCCGGACCTCAACTACGAGAACCCGGCCGTGCAGGACGCGATGCTGGAGGTGCTCCGCTTCTGGCTCGACCTGGGCATCGACGGGTTCCGCCTCGACGCCGTGCCGTACCTCTTCGAGGAGGAGGGCACCAACTGCGAGAACCTGCCGCGCACGCACGACTACCTCAAGCGGATCCGCAAGGAGGTAGACCGGCTCTACAACGACCGGGTGCTGCTCGCCGAGGCCAACCAGTGGCCCTCCGACGTGGTCGAGTACTTCGGCGACCCGGTGGGCGGGGGCGACGAGTGCCACATGGCGTTCCACTTCCCGCTGATGCCGCGCATCTTCATGGCCGTACGCAGGGAGTCGCGCTACCCCATCTCCGAAATCTTGGCCCAAACCCCGAAGATTCCGGAACATTGCCAGTGGGGGATCTTCCTCCGCAACCACGATGAGCTGACGCTCGAGATGGTTACGGACGAGGAACGCGACTACATGTACACCGAGTACGCCAAGGACCCGCGCATGCGGGCCAACGTCGGCATCCGGCGGCGCCTGGCACCCCTGCTGGAGAACGACCGCAACCAGATCGAGCTGTTCACCGCGCTGCTCCTGTCGCTGCCCGGCTCGCCGGTGCTCTACTACGGCGACGAGATCGGCATGGGCGACAACATCTGGCTCGGCGACCGCGACGGCGTACGCACGCCCATGCAGTGGGACCCCGACCGCAACGCCGGGTTCTCCGACTGCGACCCGGGGCGGCTCTACCTGCCGGTCATCATGGACCCGATCTACGGCTATCAGGGGCTCAACGTCGAGGCGCACCAGAAGAACGGCGGCTCGCTGCTCCACTGGACCAAGCGCATGATCGAGATCCGCAAGCGGCACCCGGTGTTCGGCCTGGGTGAGTTCACCGAGCTCAACTCCTCCAACCCGAGCGTGCTGGCGTTCGTCCGCGAGCTGGGCGACGACCGGATGCTCTGCGTCAACAATCTCTCGCGCTTCCCGCAGCCGGTCGAGCTTGACCTGCGCAGATTCGTCGGCGTCTCACCTGTCGAGACGATGGGTGGAGTTCCATTCCCGGCAATTGGCGAACTTCCGTATCTTTTGACGCTTCCCGGGCATGGGTTCTATTGGTTCACACTCCCACCGGCCATCACCCAGGAGGAGTAAGACGTGCTTGACGAGCTCCTTGCCGCATGGATCAGTCGCCAACGATGGTTCGGCGGCAAGGGGCGCGCGATCGACTCCTTGTCGATCGAGTCGGACGTCGTGATCGACGCCGACGACCCCGGCCTCCGCCACCTGATCGTGTCCGTGTGGCAGGGAGCATCGAGAGACCGCTACCAGATCCTGCTCGGCATGCGGACCGAGCTGCCCGACCGGCTGAAACACGCGCTGATCGGCATCCACGGCCCCTACGCCTTCGAAGGCGGCCCCGACCACCCCGAGTGGTACGTCTACGACGCCGTCCACGACCAAGCCCTGACCCACTGGGTCCTGGAGTGCATGGCCGAGGGCTGCGGCTGGGACACCGTGCGCTTCCGCCACCTGCCCGGCGTCACCATCGACACCTCACCGCGCAGCCTGGTGCTCGGCGCCGAGCAGTCCAACACCTCCCTGGTGTACGGGGATGCCTACATCTGCAAGTTCTTCCGCCGCCTGATCCCCGGCGTGAACCCGGAGCTGGAGATCGTCACCGCGCTGGACGCCCTCGAGTCCGCGCACATCGCCAAGCCGTACGGCTGGATCGAGACCGATCTCGACGGCACCGCCACGACGCTGGCCATCATGCAGGAATACCTCTCCACCGCCAACGACGGCTGGGACCTGGCCCTGGCCAGCGTGCGAGACCTGTACGGCTCGATGCCCGAGCTGTCGGCCGGCGAGGTCGGAGGCGACTTCGCCGCCGAGGCGCACCGGCTCGGTGTGGCCACCGCGCACGTCCATCACGAGCTGGCCACCGCCTTCCCCACGGACCTGGTCGAGGTGCACGAGGTCAAGCGGATGGCCGAGGGCTTCCGGCGGCGGCTGGGCCGGGCCGTGTCCGAGGTGCCGGAGCTGCGCGAGCACGTCAACGCGCTGGAGACCGCCTACCACGCGGTGGAGGACCTGACCGTCGAGGTGCCCGTGCAACGGGTGCACGGCGACTACCACCTGGGCCAGGTGATGCGCATCGCGACCGGCTGGGTGGTGCTCGACTTCGAGGGCGAGCCGGGTCAGCCCCTGGCCGAACGCCGCGCCCTGTCGTCACCGCTGCGCGACGTGGCCGGGATGCTCCGCTCGTTCGACTACGCGGCCAGGCACCTGCTGGCCGACCACTCGCAGCCCGAGTCGCTGGAGGCGCGGGCCGCCGAGTGGGCCGACCGCAACAGAGCCGCCTTCCTGGAGGGCTACACCGAGGGCGGCGGGGTGATCACCCCGGCGGACGCGGCCCTGTTGCGCGCGTTCGAGCTGTCGAAGGCGGTGTACGAGGTGGTCTACGAGGCCCGCAACCGCCCTTCTTGGATCCGCATCCCGCTGGCCGCCTTCCGCCGCTGACCTCTCGCTAACGCAGCTCTTCGATCAGGCTCGACAGTCCCTCGGCGCCGTGGCCGGCCGCCACCCGCCGGTCGAGGATTTCCCTCATGGGCAGCAGCAGGTCCGGCTTCACCCCCTGCTCCTCGAAGGCGCGGATCAGGTTGACCATGCCCACCTGGTTGATCTCCAGGTTGGAGACGTCGGTCACGTAGGCGCCCGCCTCGATGTCCGCCGCCATCCGGGGCTGCTGCCCGGCCATCGCGTTCAGCCACGGCACCAGCAGCTCCGTGGTGAACTCCGCCACCGGCCGCTTCTCCGAGGCGATCAGCGCCGCCGCCTCCAGGAATCCGGCGATCTGGCCGTACATGCCGGTGAGCATGGCCAGGTCGTACAGCGGGGCGAGCCCCGCGTCCGCCCCCAGGTAGCGGGGCCTGGCCAGCGCGCTCAACGCCTCCTCGTAGCGCTCGAAGGCGGCCGGCGAGCCGCTGTAGAGGATCAGCGCGCCGGGCGTGCCGATCATCTGGGGCACGGCCATGATGCCGCCGTCCAGGTAGTCGCCGCCACGCTCGGCCACCCGGTCCGCCATGTCGCGGGCCTCCGCGGGCCTGCCGTTGGTGAGGTTCAGCAGGACCCGGTCGTCCAGCCGTACCGAGCCGAGGAGCTCCCGGACGGCCGCGTAGTCGAGCACGCAGACGATCACCAGCGGGCTGGCCTCGACCGCCTCCGCCGCGGTCGCCACGGCTGTGGCGCCCAGGCCGTCTGCCTTGCCTTCTGTACGGTTCCACACGGTGACGCTATGACCGGCCCCGACGAGGGTCCGGGCCAGGGCCTGGCCCATGAGGCCCAGGCCGAGGATAGAGATACGCATGCTGAGCAGTCCTTTCCGTTGACGGCTTCCACTTTGCTGGCCAGGGGTTATGGTCGGGTTCGGAGTTTGTTATGGGGGGCTGATGAGATTCGGGGTGCTGGGCCCCCTCTCGGTGTGGACGCCGGACGGGCAGCCGGTCCAGGTGCCCGAGGCCAAGGTCCGCGCGTTGCTCGCCGACCTGCTGGCGCACCGGGGCCGACCGGTCTCGACCGACCGGCTCATCGAGGACCTGTGGGGCGACCGTCCGCCCGGTGACGCGCCGGCCGCGCTCCGGGTCAAGGTCTCCCAGCTGCGCCGGGCGCTCGGTGACCGCTCGCTGGTGGTCTTCCGGCCGCCGGGGTACCTGCTCGCGGTGGACGCCGAGGAGGTGGACGCGGGCCTGTTCGAGTCCCTGCTCGCCCGTGCCGGGCAGAGCGACGACGCGCGGGTACGCCAGGCGCTGCTGACCGAGGCGCTCGGCCTGTGGCGGGGGGCTCCCTACGCCGAGTTCGGCGACTTCGCCAGGGCGGCCGTGGCCCGGCTGGAGGAGCAGCGGCTGGTCGCGCTGGAGGAACTGGCCGAGACGCGGCTGGAGCTGGGCGACCACGGGGCGCTGGCGGCCGAGCTGGCCGAGCTGGTGGACGCGCACCCGCTGCGTGAGCGGCTGCGGGCCGCGCACCTGCGGGCCCTGTACCGGGCGGGGCGGCAGAGCGAGGCGCTGGCCGGTTATGGACGGCTGCGCGGGCTGCTGGCGGAGGAGCTGGGCATCGACCCGGCGCCCGAACTGACGGCGCTGCACGCGGCGATCCTCCGCCAGGACCCGTCCCTCGACCCACCCGCACCCCTCGTAGACCGGACGCCCTCCCGTCCGCCCGCATCACCTGCGGACCCGCCGCACCCCCATCCGCCCGCACCACCCGCGGACCCGCCGCACCCCCATCCGCCCGCGACGAATCTGCCCGTGCCGCTGACCGAGCTGATCGGCCGGGACGCCGAGGTGGCCGAGGTGCGGTCGCTGCTGCGAACCGGGCGGCTCGTCACGCTGACCGGGCCGGGCGGGGTCGGCAAGACCCGGCTGGCCCTGGAGGCGGCGGCCGAGCCCGGCCGGCCGTTCCCCGGCGGGGTGTGGCTGGTCGAGCTGGCTTCGGCCGCACCCTCCGCTGAGGGCGTGGTGGCCGAGGTGGTGGCGACGGTGCTCGGGGTCAGGGATGATCTGCCCGGATCCGTGGTCGACCGGCTCGCCGCCGCGCTGCGTACCAGGGCGACGCTGCTCGTCCTCGACAACTGCGAGCACGTGGTCGACCAGGTCGCCGAGCTGGCCGAGCGGCTGCTGCGGGCCGCCCCCGAGCTGCGCGTGCTGGCGACCAGCCAGGAGTCGCTGCGCGTCCCCGGCGAGGTCCTGTGGAGCGTGCCGCCGCTCGGGCCGGAGGCCGCCGCGCGGCTGCTCGCCGCCCGGGCGGGCATCGGGCCGGGCGACGACGGCGTGGCCGAGATCTGCGCGCGGCTCGACGGGATCCCGCTGGCGCTGGAGCTGGCCGCCACCCGGCTGCGGGCGCTCACTCCGCGCCGGCTGGCCGCCCGGCTCGACGACCGGTTCCGGGTGCTCGCCACGGGGCATCGGGGCGCTCCCGCACGGCAGCGGACGCTGCGGGCGATGATCGACTGGAGCTGGGAGCTGCTGACCGGCGGCGAGCGGGTCGTGCTGCGGCGCCTGGCCGTGCACGCCGACGGCTGCACGCTCGAGGCCGCCGAGGCGATCTGCGCCGAACCGGGCCTGGACGTGCTCGACCTGCTGGCCAGGCTGGTGGACAGGTCGCTGGTGGTACGGGCTCCCGGCGGCAGGTACCGGCTGCTGGAGTCGGTGGCCGCGTACAGCCTGGAACGGCTGTCCGAGGCGGGTGAGACGGAGGCGGCCCGGCTGAGGCACGCCCGCCACCACGCCGACCTCGCCGAACGCGCCGAGCCTGGCCTGCGCGGACCCGAGCAGCGGCAGTGGCTCGCGCTCCTCGACGCCGACGCGGCCAACCTGCGCGCCGCGATCGAGACCTCGCTCCGGCTCGGCGCCACGGACGAGGCGGTCCGGCTGGTGAACGCGCTGGCCTGGTACTGGGTGCTGCGCGGCAGGCTCGGCGAGGGACAGCGGACCCTGGAGGCGGTGCTGGCCGTCGCCGACGACGCGCAGGCCCGTGTCTGGCTGGCCGGGCTGCGGATGCTGTCCGGGCAGGGCCGGCCCCCCGGCGTGGAGCGGCTGCCCGCCGGGATCGCGGATCCGGGGCGCCGGGCCAGGGCGCAGTGGTTCATGGCCTTCACGCTGTACGGCTTCGACGACCCGGTGGTCACCGACGCGTTCCTGGACAGCGCGTTGGAGTCCTTCCGCGCCTTGGACGACCGGTGGGGCACGGCGGCGGCGCTGAGCCTGCGGGCCAGGCGGGCGCTGCTGCGCGGCGATCTGGCGGCGCTGCGGCAGGACGGGGAGCGGGGCCTGGAGCTGTTCCGCGAGGTGGGCGACCGGTGGGGCGAGATGCGGGCGGCCGAGAACCTCGGCACGCTGGCCGAGATCACCGGCGACTACGCGCAGGCCGCCGACCTGCGGCGCGACGGGCTGCGCGGCGCCGAGGAGCTCGGGCTGTGGAGCGAGGTGTCCGGCGCGCTGTCCAGGCTGGGCCGGGTGGCGCTGCTGACCGGGGACCTCGACGGCGCGCGGGAGCTGCACGAGCGGGCCCGGCGGCTGGCCGTCGCCCGATCGGATGTGCCGTTGGAGGAGTTCGCCGAGGTCGGGCTGGCGTTGGTCGCCCGGCGGCAGGGGCGGCTCGATGAGGCGGAACGGCTGCTGCGCCGCTGGTTGCGCTGGGTGCGTGAGGTGGCCGGCGAGCCAGGGGCGGCGCTGATCCTGGCCGAGCTGGGGTTCGTCGCCGAACAGCGCGGGGACGCGGTGGCCGCGCTGGAGTGGCAGCGCGAAGGGCTGGCGGTGGCGCGACGGGTGGGCGATCCGCGCGCGATCGCGCTCGCCCTGGAGGGCCTGGCGGGCGCCCGCGCGCTCGGCGGCGATCACGAGGAGGCGGCCGGGCTGCTGGACACGGCCGGCGCGCTCAGGGCGTCGGTGGGCGCCCCGCTGCCCGAGGCGGAACGCGGCGATGTCGACCGGATCGCGGCCTCGGTCCGGACGGCGCTCGACCGGCGGGCCACCGTGACCGACCACTCCTGACACCGGCGGCGGTCGCGGACCCCGCCCCCGCAGATCATCCAGAACCCATCGCAAAGCGGGCATTTACCCCCGCCATCGCCTCGCGATAAACCCAAGATTCTCCACTTTCGGTGATTGTCTACGTGAATGCGGGCAGTGCCTGGGTTGTAGGTCTGACGTAGGGCAGGGTGGGAGCATGCCGATGAGGACAGAGCTCGACCGACTCGCGGGCGGAGCACACCACGATCCGCATTCCGTGCTGGGAGCACATCCCGTCGAGGGTGGTGTCACCTTCCGTACGCTGCGCCCGCTGGCCGAACGGGTCCGCGTGGTGCTGGACGACGGGACGGCCCACGATCTCAAGCACACGGCCCACGGGGTCTTCGAGATCACCGTCAAGGGGCTCGACAAGGTGCCCTCCTACTCCTTCAGCGTCCAGTACGCGGGCGCGGAGCCGTACCAGGCCCGTGATCCCTACCGTCACTGGCCCACGCTGGGCGAGGTGGACCTGCACCTCATCGGCGAGGGACGCCACGAGCGGCTGTGGGAGGTGCTCGGCGCGCGGGTGATGCGGCACGAGGACGTCGACGGCACCGCGTTCGCCGTCTGGGCGCCGAACGCGCGCGGCGTCCGGGTCGTCGGCGACTTCAACCACTGGGACGGCACCGCCTACCCGATGCGCTCGCTGGGCCGTTCCGGCGTGTGGGAGTTGTTCATCCCCGAGCTCGGGCGGGGCGAGCGGTACAAGTTCCACATCCTCGGCGCCGACGGCGTGTGGCGGGACAAGGCCGACCCGATGGCGCGGCGGACCGAGGTGCCGCCGCAGACCGCCTCCGTGGTCGAGCAGTCGGCCTACACCTGGGACGACGACGCGTGGATGACCGAGCGCGCCGGGAAGGACGCGCAGCGGGGCCCGGGAAGCGTCTACGAGGTGCACCTGGGGTCGTGGCGGCCCGGTCTGTCCTATCTGGAGCTGGCCGAGCAGCTCGTCGACTACGTCCAGGACATGGGCTTCACGCATGTGGAGCTGCTGCCGGTGGCCGAGCACCCGTTCGGGGGGTCGTGGGGCTACCAGGTGACCTCCTACTACGCGCCCACGGCCCGGTTCGGGACGCCCGACGAGTTCCGCCACGTGGTGGACCGGATGCACCAGGCCGGGATCGGGGTGCTGCTCGACTGGGTGCCCGCGCACTTCCCGATGGACGACTGGGCGCTGGCGCGCTTCGACGGCACGCCGCTGTACGAGCACGCCGACCCCGCCCGTGGCGAGCACCCCGACTGGGGGACCTACGTCTTCGACTTCGGCCGCCGGGAGGTGCGCAACTTCCTGGTCGCCAACGCGCTGTACTGGATGAAGGAGTTCCACATCGACGGGCTGCGGGTCGACGCGGTCGCCTCGATGCTCTATCTCGACTACTCGCGGCGCGAGGGTGAGTGGACGCCGAACATCTACGGCGGCAGGGAGAACCTCGACGCGGTGGAGTTCCTCAAGGAGATGAACGCCGTCTGCTACCGGGAGGCGCCGGGCATCACGACCGTGGCGGAGGAGTCGACGGCGTGGCCGGGCGTGTCGCGGCCCGTGCACCTGGGCGGGCTCGGGTTCGGCTTCAAGTGGAACATGGGCTGGATGCACGACACGCTCAGCTACCTCCGACATGAGCCGATATTTCGGCAGTACCACCACCATCAGATGACTTTTTCGCTCATGTACGCCTACTCCGAGAACTTCGTGCTGCCGCTGTCCCACGACGAGGTCGTGCACGGCAAGGGCTCGCTGCTGGGCAAGATGCCGGGCGACGAATGGCAGCGCTTCGCCCAGCTCAGGGCCCTGCTCGCGTTCATGTGGGCGCATCCGGGCAAGCAGCTGCTGTTCATGGGCGGCGAGTTCGGCCAGGGCTCGGAGTGGTCGGAGGAGCGCGGGCTCGACTGGTGGGTGCTGGAGTTCGACGGGCACGCGGGCGTACAACGGCTGGTGCGCGACCTCAACCGGCTCTACCGCGAGACGCCGGCCCTGTGGGAGCAGGACGCGGCGCCCGAGGGCTTCCGCTGGATCGACGCCGACGACGCGCGCGGCAATACGTTCTCGTTCGTCCGCTATGCGGCCGACGGGTCGGCGGTGGCGTGCGTGGCCAACTTCAGCGGCGGGCCGTACGAGAACTACCGGCTCGGCCTGCCGTACGGCGGGCAGTGGACGGAGATCGTCAACACCGACGCCTACGACTACTGGGGCAGCGGGGTCGGCAACATGGGCGAGGTCCAGGCCGTCGAGGAGCCCTGGCACGGCCTGCCGCACTCCGCCACGCTGCGGGTTCCGCCGCTGGGCGCCGTGTGGCTGCGTCACGACGCGCTGGGAAGTGAGTGAGAGTTCGCTGAGAGGGGCCCTCCACCCCTGTGCGCGCCGGATAAATCCCCCTAAACTCCGAGATCGTGCGACTTCGCTCCTTGATCGTGTGCGCGATCCTGCTGGCCTTGGTGCCGGCCGCTCCGGCCTTCGCCGACGCCCCGACGTCAACCCCCACACCCACGCCGAGCGCGACCCAGGAGAAGCTCGAAGACGGCCTGGCGCTCAGCGGCGGCACCGTGCGCGCCATTGTCGAGCTGACCGACCCGGCGCAGAACGCGCCGGTGGCCAGGCAGGCGGCGGCCGACAGCGTGGACGTCGTGCTGCGGCCGGAGAGCCAGCCGTTCATGGTGGTCCAGGGCACGGCCGAGGAGCTGGCCGCGCTCGCCGTGGACGCGCGCGTCACCTCGATCCACCGCGATCGCGCCTATCCCCCGACGGCGGCGAGCAACCTCACCCAGATCGGCGCCGACCAGGCGCACGCCCGGGGCTTCGTCGGCACCGGCCAGGCGGTGGCCGTGCTGGACACCGGCATCGACGAGGACCACCCGAACTTCGGCGGCCGGATCGTGGACGAGGCGTGCTTCTCCGCGGTGGACGCGGGCGTGGAGTCGCTGTGCCCGAACGGCCAGACCACGCAGACCGGCAAGGGCGCGGCCGACGCCATGACGGCCAAGTGCCTGGCCGACGGGAAGAACCTGTGCGAGCACGGCTCCCACGTGGCGGGCATCGCGGCGGGCAACGGCGGTGTCGCGCCCGGCGCGGGGATCGTCGCGGTGCAGGTGTTCAGCCGGGTCAACGACGAGTCGGTCTGCGGCGAGGCGTCGTGCCTGCTGGCGTACGAGTCGTCGCTGCGGCTGGCCCTGGACTACGTGGCCGCGTCGTCGCAGCCGATCGCCGCGGTGAACCTGAGCCTGGGCGGCCAGCCGTCCGAGGGCTCCTGCGACGACAGCGAGGAAGGCACGGTCTTCAAGCCGAAGATCGACGCCCTGCTGGCCAAGGGCATCGCGACCGTGGTCGCCGCCGGTAACGAGTACTTCGAGGGGACCTCGTTCCCCGCCTGCATCACCTCCACGGTGGCCGTGGGCGCGAACGACGACAGCGACGCGATCGCCGACTTCTCCAACCGGGGCGCCGGGGTGGACCTGTTCGCGCCGGGCGTGGACATCGACTCGTCGGTGCCCGACAACCAGACGGCCGTCTACAGCGGCACCTCGATGGCGACCCCGCACGTGGCGGGCGCGCTGGCGCTGCTGAAGGCGCAGTCGCCGCAGACCCCGATGACCGAGCTGATCGACAAGCTCAAGGCGGCCGGCCGCCCGTACGTCTATCAGGCCAACAACACCCAGGTCACCACGCCGCGCCTGGACGTGCTCGCCGCGCTGACCGGCAGCGCGCCGCAGCCGCCCATCACCCAGACCCCGGCGCCGGCTCCCGAGGACCCCGACCCGGCCGACCCCGACCCCGAGCCCGACCCGTCAGACAGCAGCGGCCCCACGCCGTCGCCCGAGCCGTCGGAGACGAACCCGACGCCGGTCCCGCTGCCGACCCTCACCGTGACCGTGACGGTGACGGTCACCCCCAAGGCCCCCGCCACGGTGTGTACGCGCGGTACGGCCGGCACCCGTCTGACGGCCAAGAAGTGGGCCGTGGAGCTGCACCGCAGCACCGGCAAGCTGCCCGACGCCACGCTCACCTGCTACCTGAGCCTGGTGCAGAAGGCCAGCACGGTCTTCCCCGAGCTGACCAAGGCGTCATCCCTGGGCACCGCGTACCGGGTGCTGAGGGCCGGAAAGACCAACCGGGAGAAACTGGACGCCGCCCTGCTGACGGGCTGGCTGAACTGGGCTCACGGAACCAATGGGACAACCACCTTGAAGTCCGCCGAAAAGGTGCGACTCACCGTCGAATCCACGAATGCGGCGCTGAAGAAGGCGGCGAAGAGCGTCCTGCCGAAGTAGTGGCAAAGGTTTCTCTGGCATAGATGCGTCACTTGGGAAACAGCGACATCACCCTCCTCGCGGTGGCATGACCGGCGCGTTCGCGGTGATGAAGCAGGCCTTTCCCGGCCTGAGCGTCGCCCAGGTCGTGGCGAAGCTGCAGAACACCGGTATGGACATCTCCTACAGCAGCGAGTTCACCGAGGTGAACACCGAACGGATCAACCTCGCCAGGGCGATTCCCCCGGCCCAGCCGGCCGTCTGACCCCTCGTCCAGCCTGCCGTCCGGCCCTCGGCAGGAGTTTGGTCAACCCATGACCGACTCCTGCCGCTTAGGGTGGCTTTTATGGACGCAGGCAAGGCGATCTTGGATACCGTTGACAGGTTTCGCCAGCGGCGCACCGCCCCGCTGGTACTCGAGCTCGATCTGACCGAAGGGCTCACCGAAGGGCCACCGGCGGACCCGCTCTCCGCCGTGCTGTCCATGCGCAAGACGCGGCTGGCCGATGTGCTCTCGGGCCTCAAGCGGGCCAGGCAGGACTCCCGGGTCAAGGCGCTGGTCGTGAAGATGGGCGGCAACCCGCTCGGCCTGGCGATGGTGCAGGAGCTGCGCCAGGCGGTGACCCAGTTCCGGGACTCGGGCAAGCTGACGGTCGCCTTCGCCGAGACGTTCGGCGAGTTCGGCAACGCCACCGTGCCCTACTACCTGGCCACCGCGTTCGAGCGGATCTACCTGCAGCCGAGCGGCGACGTGGGGCTGACGGGCGTGGCGCTGGAGCAGCGGTTCGTCAAGGGCACGCTGGCCAAGCTGGGTGTCGACTACGAGGTCGGCCAGCGGCACGAGTACAAGACCGCGGCCAACATGTTCACCCAGGACCACATGACCGAGCCGCACCGCGAGTCGATGACCCGCATCGTCGAGTCGGTCATCGAGCAGGTCGGCGCGGGCATCGCCGAGGGCCGCCGGCTCGACCCGGCCAAGGTGCGCGAGCTGATCGACCAGGGGCCCTTCATCGGCGCAGAGGCGCTGGAGGCCGGCCTGGTCGACGGGCTGGCCTACCGCGACGAGGTGTACGACGAGGTCAAGCGGGCCGCGGGCGGTGACCCGCACCTGCAGTACGTCTCCCGCTACGCCAAGGCCGCGGCCGTACGCAAGCTGCCGCACCCGACGGCCGACGGCATCGCGCTCGTCCACGGCAACGGGCAGATCAGGTCCGGCCGCAGCGGGCGCAGCCCGCTCGGCGGCGGCGGCGCGATGGGCTCCGACACGGTGAGCGCCGCGCTGCGGGCCGCCCGGCGCGACGAGCACGTCAAGGCGATCGTGTTCCGGGTGGACAGCCCCGGCGGCTCGTACGTCGCCTCGGACACGGTCTGGCGTGAGGTCGTGCTGGCCCGCAAGGTCAAGCCGGTGATCGTGTCGATGGGCGACGTGGCCGCCTCCGGCGGCTACTTCGTCTCGATGGCCGCCGACGTGATCGTCGCCCAGCCCGGCACGCTGACCGGCTCCATCGGCGTCTTCGCCGGCAAGCCGGTGATGCGGGAGCTGCTGGAGAAGGTCGGCATCAACTCCGAGCTGGTGGCCGGCGGCGCCAACGCGGGCATGTTCTCCGCGACGCGCGCCTTCTCCCCCGAGCAATGGGAGCGGGTCAACGCCTGGCTCGACCGTATCTACGATGACTTCGTGGGCAAGGTCGCCGAGGGTCGCGGCCTGACCAGGGAGCGCGCCCACGAACTGGCCCGCGGCCGTGTCTGGACCGGCTCCGACGCCCGGTCCTGCGGCCTGGTCGACGAGCTGGGCGGCCTCGAGGACGCGCTCGGCATGGCCAGGAAGCGCGCGGGCCTGGGCGCGGAGGCGCCCGTGCGGGTCTATCCGCGGCTCAACCCGCTGGAGCGGCTGCTGGGCCCGGAGTCGAGCGAGGACAAGGCCGCCGCGCTGGCCCGTGTCCGCCTGGAAGCCTGGGGACCGCTCGCCCGGCTCTCCGCCGAGCTGGGCCTCCCGGCCGCCGGACCGCTGTCCCTTCCGAGCTGGTACACGATCCGCTGAGAAGTTCGGTGGGCCCTGCCCTCAGGAGCCGCCCATGGGGCGGTAGCGGGCGCGGAGCCGTACCAGCGGCTGGAGCGAGGGCGTGACGTACGGCACCGCGAGCACGCGCGCGACGAACAGCGTGTGATCCCCGGCGGGGACCACCTGGGTGGTCTCCGCCTCCAGGGCCGCGACGCCGCCCTCGACGACGAGCGCGTCCGAGTGGCTGCCGCGGTGGTGCGCGGTGCCCGCCACCAGGTGGCGGGCGCTGGGCCGGCCGGCGGAGGCGAAGCGGCTGGCGATCGCGGCCTGCCCGGCCGACAGGAGCGAGGCCGCCCAGCGGTCCTGGCGCAGCAGCACCTCGCAGAGGTAGCCGCCGCTGCCCAGGCTCACCAGGATCAGCGGCGGCTCCAGCGAGACCGACATCAGCGCCGAGACCGTGGTGCCCAGGTCGTCGCGGCCGTCGCGGACGGTGACCACCGCCACGCCCGCCGCGAGCTGCGCCATCGCCTCGGTGAACTCGCTCACGACGAGAGCCCCCGGAGTGCGGGGACTCTCGCCGGGCGGGTCAGCCGAGACCGTTGGAGGTCAGCCATTCCTTGGCCACCGTGGCGGGCTCGTCCTTGTTGACGGCGATCTTCTGCATCATGTCGAGCAGCGACTGCGTCGTGAGCTTGGCCGAGATCGCGTTGAGCGTGGTCTTGACCGTGTCGTTCACGGCCGCCTTGTTGACCAGCGGCGTGACGTTCTGGGCGGCGAAGAGGTTCTTCGTGTCCTGGAGCGAGACGAGGTTGTTGGCGGCGATCTTCGGGTCGGTGCTGAACACGTTGCCGACCTGGACCGTGCCGTCCTTGATGGCGTCGGCGGTCGTGGCGCCGGTAGCCTTCCAGTCCTTGAACTCGATCCCGTAGACCGACTTCAGCTCCGCCTCCCAGCGCTTCTTGAACTCGGCCGGAGCTCCGATGACCATGGTCTTGGACGCCTTGGCCAGATCGTCCATGGTGTTGAGCGACTGCTTGGCCTGCGTGTCCTTGCTGATCGTCAGGGTGTCCTTGTCCTCGGCGGGAGAGGAGTCGAGGACTTCCAGCTCGGGCGGGAGCTTCTCCTTGAGCCCGGCGTTGACCTCGTCGGTGGTCTTCGCCTTGGTCTCCTTGTCGACGAAGGCCAGCAGGTTGCCGTTGTACTCGGGCACGACGGTCAGCCCGCCGCTCTTGACCTGGTCGTAGATGACCTCACGGGTGCCGATGTTGGGCTTCTCCTCCACCTGCACCCCCTTGGACTGGAGCGCCTGGGCGTAGATCGAGGCCAGCAGGGTGTTCTCATCGAAGTTGGCGGAGCCGATGATGACCTTGCCGCCACCACTCGCGGAGGCCGAACCGCTGGGCGCCGCGCTCGTGGTGTCGAGCGGGTTGCCTCCACTGCCGCCACCCCCACAAGCGGCCAACGCGAGCGATGCCGTCAGCAGCACCGCCGCGGTGCCGAACATGCGTTTCATCGTTATTTCCTTCCTTAGCGGCAGGTATTGGAGAGATTAGCGGACCTTGACCCGCTGGCTCACTCCTGGGGAGACCGTCATCCTCCGAACGAGGGTGAACAGCACCTGCACGACGAGCGCGAACAACACAATCAGTACTGAACCCCCGACGACGCTGGCGTAATCCTGAGTCGAGAACCCGTCGATGACGAATCGCCCCAGCCCGCCCAAGCCGGTGTAGGCCGCGATCGTGGTGGTGGCGACCACCTGGATGGCCGACAGCCGGAGCCCCAGGAGGATCAGCGGCAGCGCCACGGGCACCAGCACCCGCCCGAGCACCTGCCCGCTCCGCAGGCCCATCCCGTAGGCGGCGTCACGCAGCTCCGGGTCCACACCCCTGATGCCCTCGAAGGTGTTGACCAGGATCGGCGGTATCGCCAGGAGCACCAGCGGAATGATCACCGGCAGGATGGACGCGGTGCCGAGCAGCAGCACGAACAGCACCAGCAGCCCCAGCGTCGGCAGCGCCCTGGCCAGGTTTGCCGTGACCACCACGCCGATCCCGCCCTTGCCGGTATGCCCGATGAGCAGGCCGAGCGGGATCGCGATCAGCACGGCCAGGACCAGCGCCATGACCGAGAACTCCAGGTGTTCGAGCAGCCGCGCGGGGATGCCCGCCGGGCCCGACCAGTTGTCGGCCTTGCCGAAGAACTCCAGCAGCCAGTTCACGCGGACCTCCTAGCCCGGACCCAGGGCGTGAGCAGCCGTTGGGCGAGCACCAGGAGGCCGTCGGCGATGAGGGCCAGCAGCACGATCAGCACGATGCCGACGAGCGCCGGCGGCACGAACGGGTTCTGGTAGGCCCTGGTGAACAGCATGCCCAGGCCGCCCTGCCCGATCAGCGCCCCGACGCTCACGAGGCTGATGCTGGAGACCGCGACCACCCGGAGCCCGGCGATCACGACGGGCGTGGCGATCGGCAGCTCCACCTGCACCAGGCGGCGCAGCGGCGTGAACCCCATCGCGACGGCCGACTGCCGCACGTGCTCGGGCACCGCGCCGAGCCCGTCGACGACCGACGGGATGAGCACGGCGCAGGCGTAGAAGGTCAACGGCACGATGACGGTCGTCTTCGACAGGCCGGTGAACTGGATGAGCAGCATGAAGACCGGCAGCGACGGCAGCGCGTAGATGACGTTGAACACGCCCGTGGTCGGCTGGTAGAGCCAGCGCCAGCGCACGCTGGCCAGCCCGAGTGGCAGCGCCACGACCAGCGCGGCGACGATCGGCACCAGCGACATGATCAGGTGGTCGCCGAGCAGGTTCTTGATGCTGTCGACCCGCCCGGTGTCCCAGTTGCGCGCGATCCACTCCCATATGGAAGGAGGTCCGTCAGCCATCGCCCACATGGAGGGAGGTCCGTCAGCCATCGGCCGCCTCCGACAGTGCCTCGTCGAGCGCCTCCCGGGTGGCGGCGCCGACGACCTTGCCGTCCCCGTCGACGGCCACGGCGCAGCCCGACGGCGACAGCAGCGCCGCGTCGAGGGCCGAGCGCATCGAGTCGCGGCCGAGCACGAACGTCCCGTACGGCTCCAGCTCGGCGGGCCGCTCGCGCGAGATCCAGCCGACCGGCCGACGGTCCCCGGTGACGACGAGCAGCCACGGCTCGTCCGTGGGACCCTCGAAGCCTTCGGGCACGGTCAGGTCGTCGCGCAGGCGCAGGCCCTCCGTCGAGATGAACTGCAGGCGCCTGATGCCCCGGTCATGGCCGAGGAACTCGCGGACGAAGTCGTCGGCGGGCTCCGACAGCAACGTCTTGGGGTCGGCCAGCTGCGCCAGCTTGCCGCCCACGCGCAGGACGGCCACGCGGTCGCCGAGCTTGATGGCCTCGTCGATGTCGTGGGTGACGAAGACGATGGTCTTGTTCAGCTCCGCCTGCAGCCTGAGCAGCTCTTCCTGCAGGCTGGTGCGGACGATCGGGTCGACCGCGCTGAACGGCTCGTCCATGAGCAGCACCGGCGGGTCCGCCGCGAGCGCCCTGGCCACACCGACACGCTGCTGCTGCCCGCCGGACAGCTGGAACGGGTAACGCTCGCCCATGGCCGAGTCGAGCCCTACGCGTTCGAGCAGCTCCATGGCCCGGTCACGGGCCTTCTTGCGGTCCCAGCCGAGCAAATAGGGGACGGTGGCGATGTTGTCAACGATCTTCCGATGTGGGAAGAGCCCGGCCTGCTGGATGACATAGCCGATACCCCGCCGCAACGTCGGCGGATCGATGCCCTGCACAGGCTCACCGTCAAGGAGGATCCGCCCCTCTGAGGCGTCGATCATCCGGTTGATCATCCGAAGGGACGTCGTCTTCCCGCAACCGGAGGGGCCGACGAACACGGTGATCTCACCCGTCGGCGCCTCAAGGCTCAGGTGATCGACTGCGACCGTGCCGTCCGGATAGCGTTTGGTGACGTCGTCAAATGTGATCACGCGCGACCTCTCGCGTTCGTGGCGGGGGCCGCAGCCCCCCTGCTACGGCCGCCGCATGATCTCTCAGGACGACCAGACTACGGTGATCCAGAGCGCTCTGTCCCCTCGGCCCTCTCTGAAACGCTTCAGGTAGCTGCAAGATTCATGCGAAATGCCGTTCTGATAGTGCGCGGCACCTGGGTAAGTTGGCATGATTAACACCACAAACTCAGACGCCGCACCCCCCACCTCAAGCGTCCGTATTTCAGCAAGAGGATCCGGCCCCGTGACAGACTTGCTCACCGATCAACCCTCCCGGGCGGAACTGATCGCGGAGCTCTACGACCGCTACGCCGCCGGGCTGTTCGCGTACTGCGCTGACCAGCTCGGAGACCACGGTTCCGCGGCCGACGCCCTGGTATCCGTCCTGGGTTCGGCCGCCGCCGCCTCGGCGCCCACCCCGGGTCCCGCCACCTCGGTGTCCGCTCTTGCCGGTGTCCCGGCGAGACGGCCTGCCCGTGCCGCGCTGTTCGCGTTCGCCCGCCGCGAGATCCAGCGCCGCGACGTCGTCTACGCGCCGCCGGCGGTCGACCCGCTGATCGACCCGGCGTCCGCGCTGGTGGAGCGGGTCCTGCGGGAGCTGCGCCCGCACCAGCGCGAGGTGCTCGTGCTGTGCGAGGTGTGCGGGCTGGACCGCGCCGAGCTGGCCTGGGTGCTCGACGTGGCGCCCGACACGGCGGACGAGCTGGCCACCAGCGCCACGCACCGCTACCGGCAGGCACTCGACACCGCCCTGGCCTGCACCGAAACGCGCGTGTCCAAGCCGGTGGCCGACGTCTACGGGGCGCTCGGGGTGGCACCGCTGCGCGACGTGCTGGGGCGGCTGCCCTGGCCGCCGCCGCCCGCGTCTCTCCACTCGCACTTCGCTCTCCGGGTCCCGCCCGGCCGTACGGCGGCGCCGATGTTCGTCAAGCCGCTCTGGCCTGGGCCGCCCACGTGGCCGCAGCCGCTGGCGGTGGGGGATGCGGCGACCAGCACCGGAATCTTCCCGACCGAGCTGCTGACCCCGCCGTCGCCGTCCCGCGTACCGGAGCACGAGGCACCGACGGCACCGATGCCCAAACTCCGCGACCCGTTCGGCCCCGGCCCGGCTCTGGAGGGCCCCGCTCCTGCGCGCCCGGCTCGCGAGGGCCGGGCTGCTGATGGCCTAACTCCTGAGGGCCTGGCTCCTGAGGGGCAGCGGTTCTTCACGCCTCGATCACCCAGCGCGCGACTGCCCGGCGACCTGCTCTCCGGCGCACAGCCATTTGGGGACGCGCTGTTCGGCGCGCGGCCGCCTGGGGACGCCCTCTTCGGCACGCAACGGTCTGGGGACGCGCTCTCCGGCACGCGGCCGTCCGACGACGCCCTCTTCGGCGTGCGGCCGTCCTCCCACGCGCTCCCCGACGCGCGGCCGGTGCGTGACGGGCTGTTCCGCCTGCCGCAGCCCGCTTCCGAGAAGCCCGCGCCTGCCCAGCCGGCCGAGGAGCCCTTGCCGGAACGGCCGTTCACTCTCTCGGCGTCCATTCCGGCGGACGTGCTGGACGACGAGCCGATCACCGAGGAACTACCCGCCATCGGCGACATCCTCGTCCACAAGGGCGAGGCCAGGGAACCGGGCGCCTTCTTCGTCCCCAAGACCGCCGCCCGGGAGCCCGTCTACCGACTGCCGGCCCCGCTACCGTTCCCCCCGACCGTGGACGACCTGCCCATCGTGGACGACCTCCCCGAGGACCTTCCGGACGTACCGGCGGTCCCGCGAGCCCGGACACGGCCCGGCAAGGACCGACACTACGACTGGGCGTGGGAACTGGTCGGGTTCCTGGTCTGCGTCGCCATCGCGATGATCGTGTTCTTCGCGGTCCCACTCATCATCGGCTAGCCTTCCACGCCCCCGGAGGTGGCATCCCCCAAGGGACCCCAGCCACCACGGACCGTCTGCTTCCACTCCCTCCGCAGGAGCACTCCACCCAAGCGACCCCGCCCACACAGACCGTCTTCCTCCACCCCCCGCAGAGGGCCTCTCCCCTTAGGGACTCCAGCCACCACGGGCCGTCACAGAGATGGGGACGGTCGCATGACGAACCACCCGAGAAGCCTCCGTCGACAGCCGGAGCCGCCCGCGACGTCGTCAGCCGGCCGACAGGATCAGGCCGCTCGTCGGGACGCCCGTGCCCGCCGTTACCAGGACGTTGCGGACGCCGCTCACCTGGTTGGCGGAGGTGCCCCTGAGCTGGCGTACGGCCTCGGCGATGCCGTTCATGCCGTGGATGTAGGCCTCCCCCAGCTGGCCGCCGTTCGGGTTGACGGGCAGGCGGCCGCCGAGTTCGATGCCGCCGTCCTGGAGGTAGCCGGGGGCCTCTCCCCGGCCGCAGAATCCCAGCTCCTCCAGTTGGGCCAGGACGAACGGGGTGAAGTGGTCGTACAGGATGGCTGTCTGGATGTCCTGCGGGGTTAGGCCGGACATTTCCCATAAACGACGGCCGACGACGCCCATCTCCGGCAGACCGCTCATGTCATCGCGGTAGTAGCTGGTCATCATCATCTGCCCCGCGCCCGATCCCTGGGCGGCGGCGGTGATCACAGCCGGGGAGCGGCGCAGGTCCCGGGCCCGTTCGGTGGTCGTGACCACCAGGGCCACGGCCCCGTCGCTCTCCTGGCAGCAGTCGAGCAGGTGCAGCGGCTCCACGATCCACTTGGACTCCTGGTGCTCCGCCAGGGTGATGGGCCGGCCGTGGAACCAGGCGGCGGGGTTGGTGGAGGCGTGCCTGCGCATGGCGACGGCCACCCGGCCGAAGTCCTCTGATGTGGCGCCATAGGTGTGCATGTACCGCTGGGCGAACATGGCCACCCACCCGGCGGGCGTCATCAGCCCGAACGGGACGTGCCAGCTCATCTCCAGCCCCTGCGATGTCGGCTGGCCGCCCAGGCGGGCGTCCGGCTGCCCGAACCTACGGCCGGACCGCTCGTTGAACGCCCGGTAGCAGACCACGGTGGTGGCCACGCCGGTCGCGACGGCCATGGCGGCCTGCGCCACCGTGCCGCACGCCGCGCCGCCTCCGTACTCGACCCTGGAGAAGTACGTGAGCTCACCGGCGCCGATCTCGCGGGCCACGGCGATCTCCTGGTTGGTGTCCTGGGTGAAGGTCACCATCCCGTCCACGTCACCCGGTGCCACCCCGGCATCGTCGAGCGCGGCGAACACGGCCTCGGCCGCCAGCCGCAGCTCCGACCGGCCGGATCGCTTGCTGAACTCGGTGGCGCCGATGCCGGCGATGGCGGCTCGTGACTTGAGCACTGACGTGCCACTCCTTCGAAGTCGGGTCAGGGGGCTGTGGGGAGGGTGAGGGTGATCGTGCCGGTGGCGTGGTCGCCGAGGCTGACCTTGCCGCGTACCTCGACCGTGAGCTCCCCCGCCGCCCGCGAGACGATCGTGCCGGTGAAGCTCAGCCGGTCGCCCGCGTACGCCGGGACCCCGAGCTTGACGTTGATGCGTCTGATGATGGCCGCTGGACCCGCCCAGTCCGTGACGTACCGCTCCACCAGCCCCATCGTGGTCAGGATGTTGAGGAAGATGTCCTTGGAGCCCTGCGCGCGGGCGCGCTCGACGTCGTGGTGCACCGGGGTGAAGTCCATGGTGGCGAGGGCGGTGGAGACGACCACCGTGGGCGTGAGGTCGATCGACAGCTCGGGAAGCGCCGAACCTAGCTCGACCTGGTCTTCGGTCAGTGTCCGCATCACGACTCCCCTGGCGCCCACATGGGCAGGACTAGTTCGTCGTCCAGCGCGCGGTACGTCACGCGCAACGACATGCCGATACTGACGGCGTCGGTCGGACAGTCCACGATGTTTCCCACGATCCTCACCCCTTCTGGCAGTTCGACCACCGCCACCACGAAGGGCGTCTCGCGTCCCGGCACCGGCGGGTGGTGGTGGACGACGTAGCTGTAGACGGTGCCGTGGCCGCTCGCCACGGTGTGGGTGCGGTTGGTGGAGCGGCAGGCGGGACATACCGGGCCGGGTGGGTGGCGGAGTTCGCCGCAGTCGGCGCAGCGCTGGATGCGCAGCTCGCCCTGCTGGACGCCCTCCCAGAAGAAGGCCGTGTCGGCGTTGACGGCGGGGCGCAACGGGTACGGCTCGCGGCGGCCGGTCTCCTGGGGTTTCGCGGCCTCGGATCCTGCGGTCTCGGATGGTGGGGCGGCGGAGCTGGGGCCTTGGCTGGTGCGTGGGCGAAATTTCAGGATTCGGAACATCATCTCGGCCACTGGTTCGTCCGCCTCGCCGTACCAGGTGACGTTCCAGGTGGCGAAGTAGCCCTCGCCGAGCGCCGTCCGCTTCGGGCCCACGAGGCTCGTGAAGCGGGTCGACGGGGTCAGGCGCTCGCCGAGCCGTACGTACCGGTGATAGGTCTGCTCGCAGTTCGTCGCCACCACGCCCGTGTAGCCGTGCGCATTCAGTGCGGCGAGCGTGTCGTCGACCGGCGAGCGGTCCTTGGCGGCGTGCTGGCGGAGGCCCTGCATGGTCCAGACCTGGATCATCGCCGGCGGCGCGACTCCTTGGTCGAGGTAGGCCGGGTTCGCGTCGCCGAGGGCGTCCTGCCAGTGCCTGATCATGGGCGCGTTCACCGGATCGGCCGCGGGGGCGCCGCGCATCTCCCCGAGGGCGGCCTGCTTGTCCGCCAGCTCCCGCAGCTCCCTGTCCACGCTCGCGGGGTCGGGCGTCGAGGGGGCGGGGGCGTCGGTCATCGGGGCGGCCTCGGGAGGCTCAGGCCGAGCATGGCGATCAGTTCGCGCTGCACCTCGTTCACCCCGCCGCCGAACGTCAGCACCACCGCGCCCTTCACCCCATGATCGGTGCGCTCCAGGAGCTCGGCCGTCTCCGGGTCCGACGGGTCGCCGTAGCGGGACAGGATGTCGCCGATGAGCCGGCCGACCTCCTGGACCCGCTCCGAGGCGTAGACCTTGGTGGCCGACGCGTCGGGCGCGCCCAGCCAGCCGAGGTCCATGTTCGCCGCGACCTGCCAGTTGAGCAGCTCGTTCGTCCGGAAGTACGCCCGCACCCTGCCGAGCGCCCGCCGTACGTCCGGATTCTCCACCAGCCCGGTACCGCGCGCCCAGGCCAGGAAGCGGTCGTAGGTCTGGCCGAGGTTCCCGGCGGGACCGAGCGTGACGCGTTCGTGGTTGAGCTGGTTGACGATCAGGTCCCAGCCCTTGTCCACCTCGCCGACGACCATGTTCGCCGGGACGCGGACGTCGGCGTAGTAGGTGGCGTTCGTGTGGTGGCGGCCGTCCATGGTGACGATCGGGGTCCAGGAGAAGCCGGGATCCTCGGTCGAGGCGATCATCATCGTGATGCCCTTGTGCTTCTTGGCGTCGGGGTTGGTGCGGGTGGCGAGCCAGATGTACTGGGCGTAGTGGGCGCCGCTGGTGAAGATCTTCTGGCCGTTGACGACGTAGTGGTCGCCGTCGAGCACCGCCGTGGTCCGCAGCGAGGCCAGGTCCGTACCGGCCTCGGGCTCGCTGTAGCCGATCGCGAAGTGGCACTCTCCGGCCAGGATGCTCGGCAGGAACATCTCCTTCTGCTCCTGCGTGCCGTACTGCATCAGGGTGGGCCCGACCGTCTGCAGCGTGATGAGCGGGTACGGCACGCCGGCGCGGGCGATCTCGTTGGCGAAGATCTGCTGTTCGAGCGGGCCGAAACCGGCGCCGCCGTACTCTTTCGGCCAGCCGAGGCCGAGCTTGCGGTCGCGGCCGAGCCGGCGGCAGTGCTCCATGTAGGCGGTGCCGAAGGGGTCCTGGGCGATCTTGCGGCGGTCCTCGTCGGTGAGGCAGTTCTGGAAGTACTCGCGCAGCTCGTCGCGGAGCCTGCGCTGGTCGGGGGTCAGGTCGATCAGCATCAGACGAGCGCTCCGATCAGGTCGAGCTGGGCGTCGGCGCCGCCGAGCAGGTGCGTCAGGTGCTTGGCGTGCGCGAAGTAGCGGTGCAGCGGGTACGTCACATCGAGGCCCAGACCGCCGTGCAGGTGCTGGCAGGTGTAGAGCGCCTTGTACGCCTCACTGACATGGAAGGCGGCCACGGCCAGGTCCTCCTCCGCCGGGAGGTCGTTGGCGAGGAGCCAGGCGCCCGACCACACGGCCACGTCGAGCGCCCGCGTGGCGATGTAGACGTCGGCGATCTGTACGGTGACCGCCTGGAACTCGGCCAGGGCGCGGCCGAACTGCTTCCTGTTCTTGATGTACTCGGTGGTTAATGTGAGAGCTCCGGCCAGCACGCCGCTCGCCTGGGCCGCGACGGCCGCCGTGAAGATCTGCCGCAGACCCGAGACCGCCTCCGGACCCGCCAGCCGCTCGGCCGGGGTCCGGTCGAGCACGACGGTGGCCAGCGACTCGCCGTTGGCGGCGAACTCCGGGTGCGCCGTCCACCCCCCGGTGACCAGGAACACCCCCTCGTCGGCGGCGACCAGCACGTACGCGGCCTCGCTCCCGTACGGGACCCCGACCTTGCGGCCGGTCAGCACCCACCCGTCGCCGTCCCGCTCGGCGGCGGTCGACGGCGGGTCCGCCGGCGCCCGGCCCGCTTCCCGCAGCGCCACCGTGCCGACGCTGTCGGCGGGCGGCCGCTGCTGCTCGGGTGTGCCGTAGCGGGCCAGGGCGAGCGTGCTCACCAGTGTCGCCAGCGCGGGCGCCGGGGCGGCCCGCGCGCCGACCTCGCGGAGCACCACGGCCAGCTCGACGGACCCGAGCCCGGCGCCGCCGGCGTCCTCCGGCACGCACACGCTCATCAGCCCCGCCTGGCACAGCGCCTGCCAGAGCCGTTCGTCATACGGCCGGCCGCTCTTCTCGTGCGCCTCCAGCCGCTCCTGGGTCGCCTCCTTCGCCAGGAGGTCGGCGGTCAGGGTACGTAGGTCCTGCTGGGTCTCATCCAGGTTGAAATCCACTATTTCTCCAAAAGGTGTTGCCGGCCGTGCCGGGCGAACTCCCGCTCGATCGCCGCGACGTCCGCGCCGCCCAGTAATCGGATCTCCGTGCCCGCCGGACGCCACCAGACGGGGTCGGCCGTCCGCCAGCCCTCCTTCACCAGGACACGCTTGACGACCTTGTGCGAGGGGGTCTGGGGCAGACCATCGGAGATGCGTACGTACCGGGGGAACGACTTGGCACCCAGATTGCGGCGCCCGGCGAGGAACCCGGCGAACGCGACGGGATCGAACGCCGCCTCCAGAACCAGCGCCGCCATGACCTGGTCTCCGGCCGCCGCGTCCGGCACCGGGTAGACGGCCGCCTCAATCACGCCCGGGAACTCCCGCAGGACCGCCTCGATGGGCGCCACCGCCAGGTTCTCGCCGTCCACGCGGAGCCGCTCGGTGCCCCGCCCCGCGAAGAACACGTAGCCGTCGGCGTCCGCGTACGCCAGGTCGCCCGACCAGAACGCGCCCTCCCGCATCCGCTCGGCGTCGGCCTCCGGGTCGTTGTAGTAGCCGTCGAACAGGCCGAGGCCGCCGGTGTTCACCAGCTCGCCGACCGCCTCGTCGGGGTTGAGCAGCCGCCCGTCCTCGACCCGGCCCGGCGGGCACGGCAGGCCGGTCAGCCAGCTGCGGATCTCGATGCCCGGCGGCAGCCGGCCGAGGCAGCCGGGCGGCCCCGCCGGGTCCGGGGTGAGCGAGATGGCCGTCTCCGTCGACCCGAACGCGTCGATCACGTGACAGCCGAACCGCTCCCCGAACCGCCGGGTCGCCGTGGCGCTCCCCTCGTTGCCGAAGGCGAGCCTCAGGGGGTTGTCGGCGTCGTCGGGCTGCCGCGGGGTGGCCAGGACGTAGGAGAGCGCTTTGCCGACGTAGTGGAGGTACGTACAGCCGTACCGCCTGATGTCCGGCAGCAGGCCCGACGCGGAGAACCTCCGCCGCAGCACCAGCGCCGCCCCTGACGCCACGGCGGGGGCGTACGCGGCCATGACGGCGCCGGAGTGGAAGAGCGGCATCGCGCAGTAGACGGCGTCGGCGGGGGTCAGCATCGCGGCCAGCGAGACGCCGGGGACGGCGATCTTCCGCTGCGTGATCCGCACCGCCCGCGGCCGTCCGGACGTCCCGGAGGTGAAGATCAGCATGACCAACGCACCCGGATCAGCGTGCGGGCTCGCGTCCAGAGAGCTCGCGTCCGGGGCCGGCGTGTCTCCCGAGCCCCAGTCCGGGACGGGCATCGAGGCGGTCCCCGAGGTTTCGGCGACGGACCGCGCCACCGTCTCGTAAGGCGTGTCCCACAGCAGGAGGCCGACGTCGGTGGCGCCGGCGTCGCGGGCCAGCTCCTCCACCGATCGGGTCGGGTTCAGCGCCACCAGCACCCGCCCGGAGAGCGCGGCCCCACCCAGCAGGAACACCATCTCCGGCACGTTGTCGCAGAGCACCCCCACGTGCGGCGGCCCGTCGAAGGTGCGGGCGTTC
Organism: Nonomuraea aurantiaca; assembly: GCF_020215705.1. GTDB lineage: Bacteria > Actinomycetota > Actinomycetes > Streptosporangiales > Streptosporangiaceae > Nonomuraea > Nonomuraea aurantiaca. Next base: position 335,820 of record NZ_JAIWNB010000006.1, read on the forward strand.
AGCCAGGCGGCGGCGGTACGGCAGGCGGCCACGACCGAGCGCCACGACCACACGCGATCCTCGAAGACCAGCCCCGGACGGTCATCATCGGCCCGGGCCAGCAGCAGGGCGGCGAGTGTGTCCGCGGCCATCGACCCTCCCAGCAAGCGCTCGGTCAACAGTTCCGCAAACTAGAACAGATTCTAATATCTGTCCAGCCGCGACACATCCCAACAAGTCTGGATATATGCCTGTAGCGCCGCAGACATGCGCCTATACAGGTTCTTTGTGACTCGCGGGTAACAAGCCGAGTTATCGAGAAATCAGATAACGTGTTCTCATGCGTACCCCGCAGGCGACGACCGCCGCGCCCCCCAGCGACACCGAGGGGATCATGGAGAGCCATTCCACGTCCGGCGGTCACAGCGTCCGTACGCGTAGCCAGCACCAGCGCCGCAAGCGTATCGTCCAGGCGGCCGCCGCCCTGGCCTCGCGCGGTGGCGTCGAGGCCATGCAGATGCGCACGGTCGCCGAGCGGGCGGGCGTCGCGCTCGGCACCCTCTACCGCTACTTCCCGTCGAAGATGGACCTGGTCGTGGCGGTCGTCGGCGAGGAGATCGACCTGCTGGAGAGCAGCATCCAGCGCCGCCCGCCGAGCGCCTCCACCCCGGCGGGCCGCGCGGTCGACGTCCTGATGCGCGCCACGCGCGGCCTCATGCGCGAGCCTGAGCTGGCCGACGCGCTCATCCGGTCGCTGATCATGGCTGAGGTGGAGACGCCGTTCGGCGACCGGATGACGGGGCTGCTGCTGCGCGTCTCCGCCGACCTCACGCGGGAGCGGGCCAGCGAGGTGCAGCTCGACCTGGCGGGGTCGCTGTCCAGCGTGTGGGTGCAGGAGCTCCTGGAGATGCTGCGCGGGCGCCGCACCTATGAGCAGATCCAGCGCCGCATCGAGATCGCCGCCGCACGGCTCGTCAACGACCTCTAGTTTTTTTACCGCCAGTTTTTACGGCACCGCCTGGCCGGCCCCACCCACCGCACAGGGCTGAGCGCCTCCAGGGAGACGGCCGCTGACCCGCAAAGGGCTGGGCGCCGTGACGGCGCACTCTTGACCGGTGGCGTGGTCAGCCGACGACCCGCGGCGGTCGCCTGGACGGCCGGTGACCACCGACGGGCGTCGTCGTCAGCCGACCGCCCTGAACGTGCGGCGATACGCGTGTGGGGACACCCCCAGTGACGCGTGCAGGTGCTGCCGCAGAGACGCCCCCGTGCCGAAACCCGACCGCTCCGCCACCCGGTCCACCGGCAGGTCCGTGGTCTCCAGGAGGTGTCTGGCCAGCTCCACCCGTTGCTGGAGCAGCCATTGGCCGGGGCTCTGGCCCACCTCGTGACGGAAGTGCCGGGTGAAGGTGCGTCTGCTCATGCCCGCGTGTTCGGCCAGGTCGGCCAGCTGGAGCGGGGTGGACAGGTGCTGGAGTGCCCAGGCCCGGGTGGGGGCGGTGCCGGAGGCCGATGGTTCGGGGACCGGGCGTTCGACGTACTGGGCTTGGCCGCCGTCCCGCCACGGAGGGACGATGCAGTGGCGGGCCACCTGGTTGGCGATCTCACTGCCGTGGTCGCGCCTCACCAGGTGCAGGCAGAGGTCCACGCCCGCCGACGCGCCCGCCGAGGTGAGCACGTCACCGTCGTCCACGAACAGCACGTCCGAGTCCATCCGCACGTCGGGGAAGAGGCGGGCGAAGCGCTCGGCGTGCCGCCAGTGGGTGGTGGCCGGGCGGCCGTCGAGGAGTCCCGCGGCCGCGAGGACGAAGGTGGCGATGCAGATCGAGACGAGGCGGGTGCCCGGCCGTACCAGAGAGAGGGCGTCGAGGAGCTGGGGAGGCAGCGACTCCGGGCCGGTGATGTCCGCGAAGCCGGCGGCGGCGGCGATGACGACGGTGTCGGCGATGGCCAGCGCGCCCGCGTCGTGTTCGACGGCGATCGCGTAGTCGGCGGCCGTGGCGACGGGGCCGCCGTCGAGCGTGCAGGTGATCACCTCGTAGAGCGGCTCGCCTCCCGGACCATGTGCCGTACAGAAGATCCTGGACGGCACGCTCAGCTCGAACGGGATGACGTTCGGCAGCGCCAGTACGACCACACGATGCATGGCCCGATCTTTACACATATTGGCCACCGGGCCACTCGCAGCCAGGTGCCCCGGCGCAGCAGGCTTGACGCATGAAGATGCACGCGATCAGCCAGGACGCCCTGGGCGGACCAGAAGTACTGAAGATGATCGAGATCGACAGGCCCACGCCGGGACCGACCGAGGTGCTCGTGCGGGTGCACGCGGCCGGGGTCAACCCCGCGGACTGGAAGACCCGGACCACCGGCGGTCAGCTGGGGGTGCCGCCGTTCGTGCTCGGCTGGGACGTCTCCGGCGTCGTCGAGCAGGTGGGCCTGGGCACGACCCTTTACCAGCCCGGTGACGAGGTCTTCGGCATGCTCCGCTTTCCGTACGGCCACGGCGCCTACGCCGAGTATGTCAGCGCCCCCGCCCGCCATTTCGCCCCCAAGCCCGCGAACCTCGACCACGACCAGGCGGCCGCGATCCCCCTCGCCGCGCTGACCGCCTGGCAGGCGCTGGTGGACACCGCGGGGCTGACGGAGGGTCAGCGAGTGCTCGTGCACGCGGCGGCGGGCGGTGTGGGGCACTTCGCCGTGCAGATCGCCAAGGCGCGCGGCGCGTACGTGATCGGTACGGCCAGCGCTGCCAAGCACGAGTGGCTCCGCGGCCTCGGCGCCGACGAACTGGTCGACTACCGGAGCGAAGACTTCGCCGAGGTCGTCCGCGACGTCGACGTGGTGATCGAGACCATGGGCGGCGACTACGGCCCACGATCGCTGCGCACCCTGCGGGATGGCGGCACGATCGTCTCGCTGGCTCTCTCGCTCCTGGACGAGGGCCTGCACGCGCGGGCCGCCGAGCGCGGCATCCGGTCGGCGGCCATGCTCGTCGAGCCCGACCACGCCACGATGAGGGCGCTGGCCGCGCTGGCGAAGGCCGGGAAGCTCCGGGCCGAACTGGCCGCCGTCCTGCCGCTGGCGGACGCGGCCAAGGCACACGGCTGGGCGAGTCCGGCCGTACGACGGGGAAGATCGTCCTCTCCGTACGCCCCTGAACCCATCGATCTGTCGGTGGCGGGGGCTATACAGGGGATATGACAGAGCGGCCGTCGAACGATGAGTTCCTGCGACAGACCGACCTGATGCGGCGCGAGTTGCTGGCGCACTGCTACCGCATGCTGGGGTCGGTGCACGACGCCGAGGATCTCGTCCAGGAGACCTACCTGCGCGCGTGGCGCGCCTATGACGGGTTCGAGGGGCGTTCGTCCCTGCGCACCTGGCTCTATCGCATCGCCACGACGGCCTGCCTGACGGCGCTCGACAGCCGGGGCCGGCGGCCGCTGCCGACCGGGCTCGGCGCGCCCGCGTCCGAGGCGATCGGCCCGCTGGTCGAGGGCAACGAGGTGCCGTGGCTGGAGCCCGTGCCCAACGGGATGGTCGGCGCCGGGGCCGACGATCCCGCCGCCATCGTCACCTCGCGCGACAGCATCCGGCTCGCGCTCATCGCCGCGCTGCAGCACCTGCCGCCCAGGCAGCGGGCGGTGCTGATCCTGCGCGACGTGCTCAAGTGGCGGGCCGCCGAGGTGGCCGAGGTGCTCGACACGACGACCGTCGCGGTCAACAGCACGCTGCAGCGCGCCCGTGCCCAGCTCGACGAGGTGGCGCCGAGCCTCGACGACCCGATCGAGCCGCTGACGGCCGAGCAGCGGGCGCAGCTCGACCGCTATGTGGCGGCGTTCGAGAATTACGACGTGGCGGGCATCGTGGAGCTGTTCACGAAGGACGCGGTCTGGGAGATGCCGCCGTTCACCGGGTGGTATCAGGGCGCCGAGGAGATCGGCCGGCTCATCACGACCAACTGCCCCGCGAAGAAGGCCGGCGACCTGCGGCTGGTGCCGGTCGAGGCGAACGGGCAGCCGGCGTTCGGGATGTATCTGCGGCATGGGGATGTCTATGACGCGTTCTCGCTGCCGGTGCTCACGTTCACCGGCTCGCGGGTCAGCCACGTCGCGATGTTCTTCGACCTGGGCCTCTTCGAGACGTTCGGGCTGCCTCGCACGTTGAGCGGGGCTTCCACCGGAAACTAGAACGCGTTACAGTCACGGCCAGAGCATCATTCTGGAGGCTACTGTGGGCACACCGGTGATCGTCGAGGCCGTCCGCACCCCCATCGGCAAGCGGGGTGGCTGGCTGGCCGAGCTCAAACCGCAGCAGGTGCTGGCCACCGCGCTCAACGGCCTGATCGAGCGCTCCGGGATCGACCCGGCGATCGTCGGCCAGGTCTTCGCCGGGTGCGTGACCCAGGCGGGCGAGCAGGGCGGGCATGTGGGGCGGCACTCCTGGCTGTACGCGGGGCTGCCGTACCAAACGGGGGTGACCACGGTCGACGCCCAGTGCGGATCGTCGCAGCAGGCCGTACACCTGGCGGCGGCGATGATCCGGGCCGGCGTGATCGACGTGGGCATCGGGTGCGGGGTCGAGGTGATGAGCCGGGCGCCTCTCGGCAGCAACGTCCTGCCGGCCAAGCCGAAGCCCGACGACTGGAACATCGACCTGCCCGACCAGTTCACCGCGGCCGAGCGGATCGCGGAGCGGCGCGGGCTCACCCGCGAGCGGCTCGACTGGTTCGGGGCGCGGTCGCAGCAGCTGGCCGCCAAGGCGTGGGCCGACGGGCGGTTCGAGCGGGAGATCGTGCCCGTCGGGCAGGTATGCAGGGACCAGGGCTTACGCGAGACCACCGTCGACGGGCTGGCCGGGCTCAAGCCGGTGATGGGCGAGGGCGGCCGGCACACCGCGGGCACCTCGTCGCAGATCTCCGACGGCGCCGCCGCGGTGCTGGTGATGGGCGAGGAGACGGCCCTGCGCCACGGCCTGCGGCCCCGGGCCCGGATCCTGGCCCAGGCCCTCGTCGGCGCGGAGCCCTACTACCACCTCGACGGGCCGGTGGACGCGACGGCGAAGGTGCTCGCGACGGCCGGGATGACGATCGGCGACATCGACAGGTTCGAGGTGAACGAGGCGTTCGCGTCGGTCGTCCTGTCATGGGCGAGCGTGCACGAGCCCGACTTCGACCACGTCAACGTCAACGGCGGCGCGATCGCGCTCGGCCACCCCGTCGGCGCCACGGGGGCGCGGCTGCTCACGACGGCGCTGCACGAGCTGGAGCGCTCCGACTCATCGACCGCGCTGGTCACGATGTGCGCGGGCGGCGCGCTGGCGACGGCCACGATCATCGAACGCATCACGTGACCTACCGCGCACGTCCGCGGCGTTGGAAATCCCGTGCCGATCTCACGTTTCCGTCCCGCACACTCGACCCAGGACAAGCACGCTCAACGGGGGCTCCAGCATGAAGACGACCCGGCGCAGGCCGTACACCGAGCAGCGCCCGCAGGACCTCGGCGGCGGGGTGTGGAGCGTGCCCGTGCCGATCCCCGGCAACCCGCTCGGCTACACGCTCGTCTACGCCGTCGACTCCCCCAAGGGCCCCGTGCTGGTGGACGCCGGCTGGAACCATCCGGACGCCTGGGCGGCCCTCAGCGGCGGCCTGCGGACCCTCGGCCTCGACGTGACCGGGGTTCGAGGCGTGGTCGTCACCCACTTCCATCCCGACCACGCCGGGCTGGCCGGTCAGGTCAGGGCGGAGTCCGGCGCCTGGATCGCGATGCACGAGTCGGACGCCGCGCTGGTCAGGCTCATGCACGGCCTCGCCGACGGCGAACACCGCGACTTCCAGGCCGACATGCTCAGGCGGGCGGGGGCCGGGCACGAGGACGTGGCGGTCGCCACCGCCGGCCGCCCGGACACGCCCGCACTGCCCGACCGCGAGCTGCGCGACGGCGACCTGGTGGACCTGCCGGGCCGCAAGCTGCGGGCCGTGCACACGCCGGGCCACACCCCCGGCCACATCTGCCTGCACCTGGAGGACGCCGACCGCCTGTTCACCGGTGACCACGTCCTCCCCGACATCACACCCCACGTCGGGATTTATCCCTATGACCGGGACGATGTTGATCCTCTGGGGGATTTTCTGGAGTCGCTGGACCGCGTCGGCGAGCTGGGCCCGCTGGATGCGCTTCCCGCCCATGAATGGATATTTCCGGATGTAGCCGCGCGCGCCGCCGAGATCCGCCACCATCACGAGGAGAAGCTCCAGCGACTCGGCGCCCTCCTGGCCGAGCGCGCGCAACCGCTGACCATCTGGGAGACCGCCGCGATGATGACCTGGAACCGGCCCTGGGACGAACTGTCCCCCGTCCTGCGCGGCATGGCCGCGGGAGAGGCGGCCGCGCATCTGCGCACGCTGGAGGCGCGTGGCGTGATTCGCCGCGTCTCCGGAGTCGATGCGGTGCGCTTCCAGGCCCTAGAATCCTAGACATCCGATGTCTAGGGAGAAAAGTGTGGCGGTCACCGACGCAGCCATCGACAAAATCAAGCAAATGATCCTCTCGGGCGAGCTCACGCCCGGCGACAGGCTGCCGAAGGAGGCCGACCTGGCCGAGCGCCTCGGCCTGTCGCGCAACTCGCTCCGCGAGGCCGTACGAGCACTGGCGCTGATCAACGTCCTCGACGTACGGCAGGGAGACGGCACCTACGTCACCAGCCTGGAGCCGCGCCTGCTGCTCGACACCATGTCGTTCGTGCTCGACCTGCATCGCGACGACACGGTGATCCAGTTCTTCGAGGTGCGCCGCATCCTGGAGCCCGCGGCGACGGCGATGGCGACCGAGCAGATGACCGATGCGGAGATCGACGAGCTCCGGGTGATCCTGGAGTCGCTGCCCGACTCGCCCACGGTGGAGGAGTTGGTGGCCAACGACCTGGACTTCCACCACCGGATCGCGCGGGGTTCGGGCAACAGCGTGCTCTGCTCGTTCATCGAGAGCCTGTCCGGGCCGACGACCCGGGCGCGGATCTGGCGCGGGCTGACCCAGGAGGGCGCGATGGAGAAGACCCGCGAGCAGCACACCGCGATCTACGAGGCCATCGCCACCCGTCAGCCCGACGTGGCCCGCTCCTGGGCCACGGTGCACATCGCGGGAGTCGAATCCTGGCTGCGCAAGGCCCTCGACTGAGGGTAGAAACCCTGCGTGCCCGACAAACTGGAGAAATATCGCAGCAAACGCGACGCCAGTCGTACCCCCGAACCCGTCCCCGGCGCGGCCCCGTCACCCGGCTCCGCACCGGAGCCGGGTGACGGGGCCGCGCCCGAGCGGGGCGACGGCGCCGCATTCGTGATCCAGGAGCACCACGCCCGCGCCCTGCACTGGGACCTGCGGCTGGAGCGCGACGGCGTGCTCGCCTCCTGGGCGATCCCCAAGGGCCTGCCCGCCGACCCACGCGTCAATCACCTGGCCGTGCGTACCGAGGACCACCCGATGGAATACCTCGACTTCCACGGCGAGATCCCCAAGGGCGAGTACGGCGGCGGCACGATGACGGTCTGGGACCGCGGCACGTACGAGACCGAGAAGTGGTCCGACCGCGAGGTCAAGGTCGTGCTGCACGGCTCGCGAGCCGCAGGACGGTTCGTGCTGTTCCCGACGAACGGCAAGAACTGGATGATCCACCGCATGGACCCGCCCTCCCGCGATCCCCTGCCTCCGCTCGACCCGATGCTCCCGGTCGAACGGACCCGGCTGCCACGCGACGTGGCCGGCTACGCGTTCGAGTTCGCGTGGGGCGGGGAGCGCGTGCTGGTGGCGATCGACGGCGGGCGTACGGAGGCGGCGCGGCGCCATCCCTGGCTGCGCCCGCTCGCGGCGTCGTTCGGCAGCCGCACGGCGGTGCTGGACGGCGAGGTGGTCACGATGGCGGGCACGGAGGTCCTGGTCTGCTACGACCTCCTTTACGACGAGGGCCACTCCCTGGTCGCGCTGCCGTACACGGCCCGCCGCGCGGCCTTGGAAGCGCTCATGCCGGCCGCCGCCCGCTGGCAGACCGCCCCCGCGTGGCCGGGCCAGGCCAAGCCGGTACGGCAGGCGGCCCGCGAGCAGGGATTGCCCGGCGTGGTCGCCAAGCGCCTCGACTCCCCCTATGAGCCGGGCGTCTCGAAGTCCTGGCTCTTCATCCCCGCCTAGCGCCGACCGGCTCCTTCGGCCTGGACCGCGGATCGACTCATCCGGTGTGGACGGGAGACTCCTCCGGTATGGAGTGCAGAGCGGGCACGGCGTCCTGGGTGAAGACGTCGTCCAGGCGCCAGCGCGCGTAGCGGTGCTCGCACGGCGGCCCGCTCGCGATGGACAGAACGCGCTCGTCGAGATCCATCACGATCGAGTACACCGTCGTGGACAGATCGGCCTCCGCTACGTCGGGGTCGCGGTGGCGGCAGATGCCGTCGGGGAAGGAGAAGTGGTCGCGCAGCGCCGCCACGATGTCCTCGACAGTCACGGCTCGTACGCGCGCCGCGTCCTCCAGCAGATGGCGCATCCGTGCGGGCCGCAGCAGTGTAAGAGCCGAGGCCGCCACCTTCTCGTCACGCAGCGGAAGCGGACATTGGAAGTGGTTGGAGTGGGCCAGCAGACCGTCCTCCGGCAGCAGGTGCCCGAACACGCCGGGCGCCACCTCAAGGTCGATCGCCTCACCTCCGGCGTCGGCGATGAGCACGTTCCCGGAGGAGACGCGGGGCACGTTGAGCGTCCTGCGCAACGCGGTGCTCATCCGCGGTGCGTTCAGCACCCCGCGCAGCAGATAGTGGTACGGCACGCCCTCGCCGCCGGTGTCCCGGTCGGAGACGAGCAGGTTGGCGCAGACCCCGAGGCCGGCGGAGTTCAGGCCGCTCTTGGCCAGCATGCCCGCCTCGGCCAGCGTGAGCACCGAGAACCCCTCGGTGTCGCGGGTCGCCAGCAGGAAGGTGACGGGTCCCTGCTCAGGGTTCCAGTCCCAGTTCTGCGCGAGCAGGGTGTGGCCGTCGCGCGTGTACTGGGGCAAGACCGCCACCGAGGTGCAGCCCTCGTCGTGGTAGCCGGTCCCGTAGAGCAACTCAGTACGCGCGTTGAGCGCCGTGATGTGCTCGACCCGCCTGCCCGCCCCCTCGGCCAGACCCTCCAGCATCTCCGCGATCGTACGGTCGTAACCTTGGGCCACGGCGAGATAGGTGGCGCCCCAGCGCAGCACGTCGGCGTCCGACAGGCCCACGTCGTCACGGAACCTGCGCAGGTACGTCTCCAGGCTCCGCTCGACGAGCGCGCTGGTCCTGCGGCCGATCTCGGCCCCCATCTCACGGGGCGTCCCCTCGACGGCGACGAGCGGCGGGCCCGCCGCCGGGTTGGGTTGACCGTACTCGATCATGTTTCCTCCAGTCGTCGAAGAACGCTGCGCACCTAGAAGCTGCCCTGGTTGAGCAGCCCCATTACCGGCCGACCCATAACGGGGATACGGACGGCAACCGTTTGCGCCTTAGCCGAATGAGCACCGCACGGAAGGGAACGCAGACTTGTGCAGCGTCCGTCGAGATCTTGGCGGGGTCAATGATCGGGCGACCGAAGCGTCACGAGCACAGCGACCGATGCGTCACGAAAGTAGCGACCAACGCGTCACGAGGTGGGCGACCAGCGCGTCACGATCACAGCGACCAACGCGTCACCTGATCGGATGAGGGCGATGCCGGTGAGCGCGTTGTGGGAGATCGGCTAGGAGATACTCGGGGGATGCAGATTTCCGAAATATCGCCCGATAGTGAGTCGGTGGGGCCTCGGTTGCTGGCCGTTCAGCATGCCGCGTACGCGGTCGAGGCGAAGATCATCGAGGATGACCGCATTCCCCCGTTGAATGAGACGCTCGATGAGCTGCGGGCGCGGCCGTTGCGGTGGGTGGGGGCCTTCGACGAGGACGAGCTGCTGGTAGGAGCCGTCGCGTGGAGCGAGACGGTGGATGAGGTCGACATCGACCGGCTGGTGGTCGATCCCGCGGCGCATCGGCGAGGGGTGGGGCGGGCGCTGGTCGAGGAGGTCATGAGCCGGGCGGGCAGCCGCAGAATCGTGGTGTCCACCGGGCGGGCCAACGCGCCGGCCAGGAAGCTGTACGAGCGGCTGGGGTTCGAGGGGCTCGACGAGGTGGAGGTGATCCCGGGGCTGTGGATCGCCAACTACGCCTACGGCCGCTGAACCAACTACCGCTTACCGCCGCTGAACCAACTACGGTCCACGGCGGCTGAGCCGGCCACGCCTGCCGCGGTTGAGGGCGGCGTGGCCGGGACGTTCAGCGATCCACGCTAGGCCGGCCGCGAGAGAAGCCCCTCGGCCTCCAGTTCCGACCACAGGTTGTCGGGCACCGGACGCTCCCAGAGCGCGGCGTTGGTCGCCACCTCCTCCGGCGAGCGGGCCCCGATGACGATGGAGGCGACCGCCGGGTGCCGGAGTGGAAAGGCCATGGCCGCCTGCGGGAGCGGCACGCCGTATCTCTCGCAGATCTTGGCGATCCGTCTGGCGCGGTCGAGCACCTCGGCGGGGGCGGGCTCGTAGTTGTAGGTGCCCCCGGGGGTGGAGGTGGCCAGCAGGCCGCTGTTGAAGACGCCCGCCGCGAGCACGCGCACGCCCCGTTCGACGCAGGCGTCCAGCAGCGGGAGCCCCGACTGGTCGATCAGCGTGTAGCGGCCGGCCAGCATGACCACGTCGATGTCGGTCTCCTGGACGAAGCGCAGCGGCACCTGCCACTGGTTCATGCCGACGCCGATCGCGCCGATCACGCCCTGCGAGCGGAGCTCGGCCAGCGCCGGGTACGCCTCGCTGATCGCCTGGTCGGCGTGGGCGTCCGGGTCGTGGATCAGGGCGATGTCGACGCGGTCCAGGCCGAGCCGGGCCAGGGACTCCTCCAGGGATCTCCGCACGCCGTCGCCCGAGAAGTCCCAGACGCGCTCGAAAGCGGCCGGTACGTCGAAGCCCTGTTCGTCGCGGCCGCCCGAGGCGGAGGGGACCAGTAGGCGGCCGACTTTGGTCGAGAGCACGTAGCCCTTGCGGTCGGCGAGCGCGGCGCCGAGACGGCGTTCGGACAGGCCGACCCCGTAGTGCGGGGCCGTGTCGAACAGGCGTACGCCATGAGACCAGGCGGCGTCCACGGTCGCGCGCGCCTGCTCGTCGCTGACCGCCTCGAAGAGGCCGCCGATCGGCGCCGCTCCGAAGCCGTGGCGAGGCAGTTCGATCATGTCGTTCTCCAGGTCACCATTCGTCACGTCATCTCCCAGACCAGCGCGAGCCCGCCGGCGCCCTTGTCGAACTCGCCGTCGAGCAGCCGGTTCATCTGGATCTGCCACGCCTGGTCGGCGGGATCGTCCTTGAGCGCCGCCTGCAGCGCGGCGTAGTCGTCGACCTCGACGAAGTGGAACAGGTCGAGTCCGTCGCGGAAGATGCGCCAGGAGTGCACGCCGTTGGCCCGCATGACCGCCTCCAGCTCGGCGGGGATGCTCGCGTGCTCCCGGTCGTAGGTCTCCTCGAATCCGGGCTTGAGCCGGGTACGCAGTGCGATGCGTTCCATCAGTCCTGGGCCTTTCCGCCGGCGATCCGGCTGATGATGAGCGCGATCAGGATGATGCACCCATAGACGACCGGTTGCCAGAAACCGGAGACGCCCTTGAGAGTGAGGATGTTCTGGACCAGGCCGATCACCAGCACGCCGGTGAGCGCGCCGAGGATCGTGCCCTTGCCGCCGTCCATGCTGACGCCGCCGATGACGGCCGCGGCGAACACCATGAAGATCCAGCCCACGCCCTGGTTGGAGCCGATGGCGCCGAGCCGGCCGGTCTCCAGGACGCCGGCGAGCGCGGCCAGCGTGCCGCCGAGGATGAAGACGCCCCAGAGCACCCGGTCCACCCGGATGCCGGCCGCCCGCGCCGCGTCGGCGTTGCCGCCGATCGCGTACAGCGAGCGTCCGAGCCGGAAGTAGCCGAGTCCGACGATGCCCGCCGCGAACAGCACCGCCGCGATCCAGATCGCCGCCGGCAGGCCGAGCCAGATGGCGCTGCCCAGGTAGAGAATGGAGTCGGGCAGCTCGAACAGCGTCTTGCCCTCGGTCGGGCCCAGCTGCAGGCCGTGCACGATGATCAGCATGGCCAGCGTGACGATGAACGCCGACAGCTGAAACTTGATGATCAGAAACCCGTTGAACACCCCGATCGCCGCCCCGATCAGCAGGCAGAGCGGGATCACCAGCGGCCCGGGCAGGCCGAGCCCGAACCCGCCGGCCGACGCCGGGATCACCAGCATCACCGCGATCGCCGGAGCCATGCCGACCGTCGACTCCAGCGACAGGTCGAACTTGCCGGCGATCAGGATCAGCGCCTCGGCCAGCACCAGCAGCGAGATCGACGCCTGCTGCTGGAGCACGTTCGTCAGGTTGCCGACGGATAAGAAGATCGGGTCAAGGAACGCGCCCACGACGAGCAGGATCAGGATCACCGGCACCAGCGTGAGGTCCCGGAACCTGGCGAGCCGCACCCTCGGGGTCGGCGCGGTCAGTGTGGTTGTCACTCTTCAATGCCTTCCATCACGGCTACGAGCTCATGGTCGGTCCACCCACGCGGCACGTCCTTCACGACCCTGCCGTGGAACATCACCAGCACCCGGTCGCAGATGCGCAGGTCGTCGAGCTCGTCGGAGACCAGCACGGCCCCCGCGCCCCGCTCGACCGCGTCCTCGACGGCGCCGAGCAGGGCCTGTTTGGCCTTGACGTCGACGCCCGCGGTCGGGTTGATCACCACCAACGCGGCCGGGTCGTCGACCAGCGCCCGCGCGAACACCACCTTCTGCGCGTTTCCGCCCGACAGATCGCCGACGGGCTGGTCGGGCCCCTCGGTCTTGATGTCGAGGTCCTCGATCAGTTGCAAAGCCTTGTTCCGGCGTCTCGCCGGTGAGATGACGCCGTACCTGCCGAGCTTGCGGGCGATCGGGAGCGTGCCGTTCTCCCCCACCGAAAGCAGGGGGACGAAGCCCTCGCGGTGGCGGTCCTCCGGCACGAAGCCGAGGCCCGCGCCCAGGGCGGCCGTTACGTCGCCCGGCCTGACCTGGGTGCCGTTGACCGTGACCGAGCCCGAGTCGGGTTTGCGGAGGCCGACCAGGGTTTCGGCCAGGCCGACCTTGCCGCTGCTGCCGGATCCGGCCAGGCCGACCACCTCGCCGCTCCTGACGGCCAGGTCGACCGCCTGGAAGCGGCCGGCCAGCGACAGCCTCTCGGCCGACAGGACCACCGCGCCGTTCGCGGCGGCGCGCGTCCTGGCCTCGTACGCCGCCGTGGCCTCGCCCGTCATCGCCGAGACCAGCTCGTCGTGCGGCAGTTCGGCGACCGGTCTGGTCATGACATGCCGGGCGTCGCGGAAGACGGTGACACTCTGGCAGATCTCGTACACCTCATCGAGATGGTGGGAGATGTACATCATCGTCACGCCCTGCTCGCGCAGCGCCCGCATGCGGGTGAACAGCCGCTCGATGGCCGGGCCGTCCAGCCGGGCCGTCGGCTCGTCGAGGATGATGAACCGCGCGCCGAACGACAGCGCGCGGGCGATCTCCACGAGCTGCCGCTGTTCGACGTTCAGGTCGCCCGCGAGTGCCTCCGCGTCGACCTCCACCTCGTACGTGGCGAGCAGCTCGCGGGCCTTTGCCCGGAGCGTCCGCCAGCTGATCATTCCGCCGGTGGTCTGGCGGTTGAGGAACAGGTTCTCGGCGACGGTCAGCGCCGGGATGATCGTCGACTTCTGGTACACACAGGCGACCCGCTGCCGCCAGGCGTCGCGGTCCGCGAGGGCGGGCGCCGCCTCTCCTGAGAACAGCACCTCGCCCTCGTCCGGCCGCTGAAGCCCGGTGAGAATCGACACCAGGGTGGACTTTCCCGCGCCGTTCCTGCCGACGAGCGCGTGGGTCTCCCCCTCGGCGATCGCGATGCCCGCGCCGTTCAGCGCCGTGGTGGGGCCGAAGCGCTTCACGACATTTCGGGCTTCAACATGATTTTTCATTACTTGACCTGGTTGCCCCATAGGTTCTTGTCGTCGACATTGTCCTTGGTGACGAGGGGGGCGGGAAGCTGGTCCTCCAGGCCGTTCGGCAGCTGGATGATCGTGCTGTCGTGGTCGGTCGGTCCCGGCTTGAAGGTCTTGCCGTCGATCGCCGCCTTGGCATAGAAGAGGGCGTACTTCGCGTACAGGTCAGCGGGCTGCGACACCGTGGCGTCGATGTCGCCCTTGCGGATCGCCTCGAACTCCTGCGGGATGCCGTCGTTCGAGACCACGAACACGTGCTTGGCATCGGTCGGCGGGACGAGCAGCCCCTTCTGCTTCAGCACCTGGAGCGTCGGGGCTAGATGCACGCCACCGGCATGCATATAGATGCCCTTGATATCCGGGTTCTGCTCCAGCCTGGTCTGCAGCATGGACGCGGCCTTGCTGCCCTCCCACTCGGTCGGCTCCTCGAAGACCGTGATCCCGGGGAACTTCGTCTTCATGCACTCGCGGAACGCCTCGGCCCGGTCGCGCCCGTTGATCGAGCTCAGGGAGCCCATCAGCTGGACGACCTTGCCCTTGCCGCCGAGCTTCTCGCCCAAGAACTCGCAGGCTTTCGTCCCGTACGCCCGGTTGTCGGCGCGTACGACCATGTAGACCTGGCCCTTGTCCGGCCGGGTGTCGACGGTCACGACGGGGATCTTCTTGTTCGCCAGCGTCTGGAGGGTCGTGGCGATCGCGCCGGTGTCCTGGGGAGCCATCACGATCGCCTTGGCCCCTTGACCGGTCAGCGCCTGAACGTTGTTGACCAGCTTGGTCACGTCGTTCTGCGAGTTGGTCGCGGGCATCAGGTCGACCTTGAGCTCGCCGGCCATCTGCGGGACGTACTTGATGTAGGAGTTCCAGAAGTCGGAGTCGGCGCGCGGGTGGTCGATGCCGACCTTCCCGCCGCCTCCTCCGGCTTCCGTCTGACCTCCGGAACCGCACGCGGTGATGACCGCGAGGAGGGCCGCGCCTGCGGCTAAAGGACCGAACTTCATGGTTGGGGGGTTCCTTTGCTCGAATGCCTCTGCTTGACCGGCCCTCGACTGGCTTGGTCGACCGGTTCGACCGGCCCGCTTAGTTGACCGGCCGGAGCCGCAGCCCTTGCATGCCGCCGTCGACCGCGAGCGAGGTGCCGGTCGTCGCGCCGGCCTCGGGCCCGGCCAGGTAGGCGATCGCCGCGGCCACCTCCTGCGCGCTGACCAGGCGGCCCATCGGCTGCCTGGCGTTCAGCGCCTTCCTCTCCGCCACCGGGTCGTCGGCGGCGTCGAGCAGCCTGCCGACCCACGGGGTGTCCGCTGTGCCAGGATTGACGCAGTTGACCCTGATGCCCTCCCGTACGTGATCCGCCGCCATCGCCAGCGTGAGCGACAGCACCGCGCCCTTGGTCGCGCTGTAGAGCGCCCGGTTCGGCAGGCCCGCGGTGGCCGCGATCGAGCACGTGTTGACCACCGCCGCGTGCTCCGACTTCCTCAGGTACGGCAACGCCGCCCGGGTCACGCGGACCATGCCGAACACGTTGACGTCGAACGCCTTCTGCCACTCGCTGTCGGGGTTGTCGGCGACCGTACCCTGTGCCCCGATGCCCGCGTTGTTGACCACGATGTCGATGCCGCCGAGCCGCTCGGCCGCCTCGGCCACGGCGGCGCGTACGCCGACGTCGTCCGTGACGTCCACCTTGATGCCGATGAACGGGTCACCGGGCGGGTTGATGTCGAAACAGGCGACCTTCATACCGCGCTCGACGAGCAACGTGGCCGTGGCGAGGCCGATACCGGCTCCGCCGCCCGTGACAATCGCTTTGAGACTCATGCGTCCCTCCAGACCTCGCCGCCGGGGAAAGTGTGGGCGGCGATCGATTCGGGGTGCATCGCCGCGCTGAAGCCCGGCGCGCTGGGGGCGGCGTAGCGGCCGTCCTGGATGACCACGGGGTCGACGAAATGCTCGTGCAGGTGGTCGACGTACTCGATCACCCGGTTGTCCATCGTGCCGGTCACGGCCACATAGTCGAACATCGACAGGTGCTGCACCAGCTCGCACAGCCCGACGCCGCCGGCGTGCGGGCAGACGGGGATGCCGAACCTGGCCGCGAGCAGCAGGATCGCGATGTTCTCGTTAACACCGCCGACCCGGGCAGAGTCCAGTTGCAGGTACGAGATCGCGCCGGCCTGCAGGAGCTGCTTGAACACGATCCGGTTCTGCACGTGTTCGCCGGTGGCCACCGGGATGGGCTTGATGCCCGCGGCGATGGCGGCGTGGCCGAGGACGTCGTCGGGGCTGGTCGGCTCCTCCACCCAGTGCGGGTTGAACTGCTGGAGAGCGTTCACCCAGTCGATGGCCGCGCCCACGTCCCAGCGCTGGTTGGCGTCGATCGCGATGGGGAAGTCGGCCCCGCACACCTCGCGGGCCACCCGGAAACGTCGGATGTCGTCGTCGAGGTCGGCGCCCACCTTGAGCTTGATCTGGCCGAAGCCGGCGTCGAGCGCCTCCTTGCACAGCCGGCGCAGCTTGTCGTCGTCGTAGCCGAGCCAGCCCGGGGAAGTGGTGTAGGCGGGGTACCCCTCGCGCTTGATGTCCTCGACCCGCTGCGCCTTCCCCTTTTCCGCTTTTTTCAGGATTTCTAGGGCCTGTTCGGGCGTCAGGGCGTCGCTCAGGTACCGGAAGTCGATGAGATCGACGATCTCCTCGGGGGTCATCTCGGACAGCAGCCGCCAGAGCGGCTTGCCCGCCCGCTTCGCCTTCAGATCCCACAGCGCGTTGACCACGGCGGAGATCGCCATGTGCATGACGCCCTTCTCGGGGCCCAGCCAGCGCAGCTGCGAGTCGTAGACCATCTCCTTGTACAGGGCGCCCAGGTCCTCGACGTCCCGGCCGATCACGTAGGACTCGAGGGCGCTGATCGCCGCGGTCTGCACGTCGTTGCCGCGCCCGATGGTGAACGCGAACCCGTGCCCCTCGTAGCCGTCATCGGTTTTGAGAACCACGTAAGCGGCGGAGTAGTCGGGGTCGGGGTTCATGGCGTCGGAGCCGTCGAGCTCGCGGGAGGTGGGGAAGCGGATGTCGTGCGTCTCCAACTCCACGATCCGGTAGCTCTTTTGCCGGAAGCTCTTCTGTCCGTCGGGAGTCGTCATGCCTGGCCCACCGTCTGGCGCTGGCGGCCGAGCCCCTCGATCTCCAGCTCCATCACGTCACCCGCGCGCAGGTACGGCTGGCCGGGCATCCCCATGGCGACCCCGGCCGGGGTGCCGGTGTTGATCACATCACCGGGATCGAGCACCATGAACTGGCTCAGATACCGGACGATCTCCGCCACATCGAAGATCATGTTCTTGGTGGCGCCGTCCTGGCGCACCTCACCGTTCACCGACAGCCGCATGGTCAGATTCTGCGGGTCGGCCACCTCATCGGCGGTCACCAGCCAAGGCCCGAGCGGATTGAACGTCTCGCACGACTTGCCCTTGTCCCACTGGCCACCCCGCTCCAGCTGGAACTCCCGCTCAGAGACATCGTTGGCCACCGCGTACCCCGCGATGACGTCGAGCGCTTCCTCCCGACTGCCCAGGTAGCGGGCCCGCTTACCGATGATGACGGCCAGCTCCACCTCCCAGTCGGTCTTCAGGCTGTTCCGCGGTACGAGCACCTCGTCGTAGGGGCCGACCATGGTGTTGGCGGCCTTCATGAACACGACCGGCTCCGCCGGAACCTCCGCTCCGGACTCGGCGGCGTGGTCGCTGTAGTTCAGCCCGATACAGACGATCTTGCCTGGCCGCGCGACCGGAGCTCCGATGCGCAGCCCCTCGGCCGCGATCACGGGCAGCGCATCACGTTCGAGCGCGTCGCGGACGCGCGCCACTCCCCCGGAAGCGAGGAAAGCCCCATCGATCTCGGGCTCTCCGATGTCGCGCAGGTTACCGGCGCCGTCCATCACCACCGGACGCTCCTGGCCGACAGGTCCTACTCGCAGCAGCTTCACACCGCATCCTTAAGTTATACATCGGATGTATCTAGCATGATGCTGGTCGGCCTGGGTAGGGCCTGTCAAGCCTCCACGCGCGATACATCGGATCCATAGAGGTCGAGAGTGGCGCTGAAGTCGCATTACAAACGGTTGCAGGAGCGAGCTTCGCCCACCCTTTGCGCGATGGGCCACTGCATGGCCGTCACAGACATCGGATGGGCGCCGTTCCCCATCCCGGACTCCTTTCACCTGCGTAACGGGTTGATCCTCGGAGGTCTAGCATAAATCGCCGGGCGAACCGGGGCTCACCCACCTCGCAGCCTTCCCCATCCGCCTCCACCACAAGCCCCACTTAACGGGTAAACCCCCGCCAAAGCCCCTCAAACACCCGATGAATCCCCACAATGCCCCACGTACGACACCATCCCCCATCCCTCACGACCAGCCCTCCCCCACTCCCGACCCTCACCCTCGCAACCCAGCGACGCCACCAACCACACCAACCCCAAAACCGAGGACTGTCCGGCAAACGGTTGGAATCCCACCGCAGGCGGTGATCGCTTTATCACTCCAGCCGTAGGTCGTTTTCTTGCCGGGCGGCGATCAGCCTTGCGCTGGGGGCCAGGCGGCCAGTGCCAGTTCCGCGGTTTCGGTGAGCTCCGTGGCCGTGGCGCCGTCGCGGGCCCGCTGTGACATGCCCTGGATGATCGCGGCGAAGTAGGCGGCCAGGGCGCGAGGGTTGGCTGCGGCGGATAGCTCGCCTTGCCGCTGCGCGGTCGTCAGGCGGGTTTCGAAGGCGGCCAGGTTCGCGTTGCGGAGGTCGCTCAGGAATGTCGAGATGTCGGCGTCCTGGACCGTGACGTTGGTGGCGGCGCTGATGGTCAGGCAGCCGGCCGGGTGGGAGGGGTCGGGATAGACGGCGGCCGCCTCGCGAAGGATGCGGCGGAACGCGCCGTGGGCTGTGCGCTCCTCTTCCAGGGCGGTGCCGATGAACGCACCGACGGGAGAGAGCCCGTAAGCGTGGACGACCTCTTTGAACAAGGATTTCTTATCCCCGAACGCCGCATACAGGCTGCCGGGTTTGATGTCCATCGCCCGGGTCAGCTCGCCGATGGTGGTGGCCTCGTAACCGTGCTCCCAGAACAGTCGCGTCGCGGCTGCCAGGGCCGTCGTGCGGTCGAACGCCGGTGGCCGTCCGCGCTTCACGCCTGGTCCATTCATGCCCTTGATTTTAGAGCGAGCGCTCAAGAAAGCGTGCTACGTTCATTCTTGAGTCATCGCTCAAGAAATGGAGAGGCGGTCAACAGCCATGGCAGCAGAAGCACTTGAAGGCAAGGTCGCGCTGGTCACGGGCGGCAGCCGAGGCATCGGTCGGGCCATCGCCGAACGACTCGCCCGGGACGGTGCCGCCGTCGGCGTCGCCTACGCCCGGGACGAGACGGCGGTCGACGAGACCGTCGAGCGAATCCGGAAGAACGGGGGGCTGGCCTTCGCACTACGCGCCGAGCTGGGACGGCACGGCGACGCGAGGCGCCTCTGGGCCGCCTTCGACACCGCGGGCAAAGACCACGCGTCCGACGGGAAGCTCGACATCATCGTCAACAACGCCGGCATAGGGCGCAGCGCGGCGCTGGCCTCGTTGACCGAGGACGGCTTCGACGAGATCTTCGCCGTGAACGTGCGTGCGCCGTTCTTCATCGTGCAGCAGGGGCTGTCGCGCCTGCGTGACGGAGGCCGGATCATCAACATCTCCAGCGGTGCGGCCCGCCTGGCCATGCCGGAGATCATCGCCTATGGCGCCACCAAGGGCGCACTGGACACCTTCACCCTCAACCTCGCCAAGGAGCTCGGCCCAAGGGGCATCACGGTCAACTCGGTGGCCCCCGGGATCGTCGACACGGATGTCAATGCGGCCTGGCTGCGGGGCAATCCGGAGGCCGAGGCACACGCGGCGTCGCTGGCCGCCCTTGGCCGGGTCGGACAGCCGGAAGACGTGGCCGACATCGTAGCCTTCCTCGCCTCCAACGACGCGCGCTGGGTGACAGGCCGGGTCATCGACGCGACGGGAGGTGCCGGGCTGTGAGTTGTTCGGTGCGTCTCTTCCATGGTCCCCACCCTCCACGGACCGTCACAGGGACTGAGACGGTCACGCGACAGACCTCCCGGAAACCATTGGAGTCAGCGCGCCAGGGACCACCAGACCTGAGCAGCAGAGGGAGCCGGAAGCGAGCCAAGCGGCGCCGACAGACACCGCAGCCCAGCAACCGCATGGCAGGACGAGAGACGGACGGCGCCGTACACACGCCGAGACGAACGAAAGGACCGCCAGGGAGCCTGGAGAGAGCCGTGGGACAGCACCCCAGGGAGAGCTGAGAGAGAGCTGAGAGAGCAAGAGCGGGGCCGCTGGACGGATGGGCGGACAGGTTGGCATGATCACGGACGAGCAGACAAGATGAGTCGGCCTCAGGCATGACAGAGCCGGCCTGGGGGCTCAGGTGGGCTGGAACGGCAGGGGGATCGGGATGATGGCGGGGCGGGCGGTTGACTGAGGCCGCAGCACGTAATAGAACACGTTTCAATAAGGTGCTTAACCAAGCGCTTGATCACTCCACAGGCCCGAGGTGAGCTCGAGTGCATATTGACCTCGTCGACCAGGACCATTACGCAACCTCCGGCCCGCCACACGAGCAGTTGCGCTGGCTGCGCGACAACGATCCCGTACACCGGCACGAGGGCGAGCCCGACTTCTGGGCCGTCACCCGATATGACGATGTCGTACAGGTGTCCCGGCGCTCGGACCTCTTCTCCTCGTCCAGGAAACTGGCACTGTTCAACGAGGTCACCGAGGACCAGCGGGCGCTCCAGCGGCTGATGATGCTCAACCAGGACCCACCGGAGCACACGCGGCGGCGCTCGCTGGTCAACCGGGGGTTCACACCGCGCACGATTGGAGCGCTCGAACAGCACATCCGGGATATCTGCGACGACCTTCTCGACAAATGCTCGGGCGAGGCGGACTTCGTCACCGAGGTGGCGGCTCCGCTGCCGCTCTACGTGATCTGCGAACTGCTCGGCGCCCCGGTCGCGGACCGGGACAAGATCTTCAACTGGTCGAACCGCATGATCGGCGCGCAGGATCCCGACTACGCCACCTCACCGGACGAGGGCGGCGCGGCGGCCATGGAGGTGTACGCGTACGCCAACCAGCTGGCCGCCCAGCGCAAGGCGAACCCGCGCGACGACATCGTCACCAAGCTCATCCAGCCCGACGAGAAGAGCGGTGAGACGCTCGGGGAGGATGAATTCGACCTGTTCGTCCTCCTGCTGGTGGTCGCCGGCAACGAGACCACCCGCAACGCGGCCTCCGGCGGAATGCTCGCCCTCTTCGAGCACCCCGAGCAGTGGCAGCGACTGGTCGCGGACCCCACGCTGGCGAGCACGGCGTCCGACGAGATCGTCCGGTGGGTGTCACCGGTGAACCTGTTCCGGCGCACGGCCACGGCGGACGTGGAGCTGGGCGGCCAGCAGATCGCCGAGGGCGACAAGGTCGTGGTCTTCTACTCGTCGGCGAATCGGGACACCTCCATTTTCCCGGACGCCGAGGTATTCGACATCGGCCGCAACCCGAACCCGCACATCGGATTCGGCGGCGGTGGGGCACACTTCTGCCTGGGCAATCACCTGGCGAAGCTGGAGCTGCGGGTGCTGTTCGAGCAACTGGCCCGGCGGTATCCCCGGTTGCGGCAGACGGGAGAGGCACGGCGCCTACGGTCGAACTTCATCAACGGCATCAAGGAACTGCCAGTCGTCATGGACTGATGCTGCATGGGCTGATCGCCGGCCAGCCGGCCCTTTTGGCCGGCTGGCCGCCGTGGGAGATCGCGAGCCGGCCGACCCGTAGCTGGTGAAGAGATTGACTTTCCTGATGCTGAATAGTGCCCCCAACGGCCAGCGGACATACCCAAGAGGCCTCACCACTCGCAGGTCAGGGCTCTACTGGTATTCGCCTCGGCTCCATTTGCCGACGAAAGCCCGCTTCCATGGCTTTGGGCCGATGTTCGGCATGTTGTCGGTCCTGGCCGAGCCGATCGTGGCCAACACGATGGACTGGTCTCCGCCCGTACCCGCGGCCGGGTCGGCGGACGCCGGCCCAAGCTCACTGCCGACCAGGCCGCCCTCGCCCAGGAGCTGTACGACACGCGGGACAAGACCGTCCAGCAGATCACGGTGTGGTGTTTGTCGTGGGTCGTCCTAGGTCCCGAGCTGTCGGTCTTCAGGATGAGTTGACGGATTTCGCGTTGTGGCCGGCGGAATCCGTCCTTCCTTACCTACATGTCCGGGACCACGCCCCGCCCCGTCCCGGTGCAGGCTGATCTAGCCCGCGAGGATTTTGTCCCAATCCACCGTCTTGGCCCACTCGGCGTAGCTGTGCCAGCGCACGGTGGGGTATTTGGCATGCAGAGCCTCGATGTCAAGGAAGTCGGTGTTGTTCTCGAAGTTCTCGAACATCGCGGCCACCCCCTCACCGGCCCACTGCCGCACCATATCGAGTGGCATCTGCTGGTAGGGGATCTCCCGGCCGAGCACCTCGCTCAGCATCCGTGCCGCTTCCTGCCCGGTGACGCGGTCGGAGGCGATGTCGATCCGCTCACCGACGAACTCGTCGGGGTTCTCAACGGCATGTACGGCCATACCTGCAATGTCCAGGACGCTCACCTGGTCGAGCGGCTTGCCGGGAGTAAGTGGGTTGGCGAGTATGCCTTCCCCGAGCCGGCTGAAGCCGAGGTTGAGCACGTTCTCCATGAAGTACACCGGGCCGAGCACCGTCGCCCGCACCGGCTGCTCGCGCAAATAGGCCTCGATGAGCTGTTTGCTGTCGGCGTGGCCGATGTTGGTGGCCACGAGCCGGTCGCCGCCCCGCACGGAGGAGTAAACCAGGTGGATGTCGAGGCGAGCGGCGGTGTCGATGAGCAGACGTCCCTGCGCGACCTCCGCGTCCTTGCCGCCCTCGCCGAACGGCACCGAGAAGCCGAAAACCGCGTCGGCGCCTGTGCATGCCTTCTGGAGCCCGTCGGGATCGGCGAGGTCGCCGGTGGCGAGTTGCGCTCCCTGGGCAAACAGCGCCTTCGCGGCGGGCGACTCCACCGAGCGGACGTACGCCACCACCTCGTGACCGCGTTCCAGAAGCAGGTCGGCGACCGCGCCTCCCTGATTGCCGGTGGCGCCGATGACGATGACTTTGGTCATGACAACATCTCCATGGTTGGGATGAGATTCGATCCACGACATGCGGCCGCGTTCCGACCGGCCCAGCCGGCCGCACCGCCCCGCCATCAGCGATTCTGGGACCCCAACCACAGTTGAGGTCAAGCGCCGACCAACCTGAACGTTGTCTTGAACCCCAAGAGCGTTCGTCGCTCAGAACGGATCACCTGACTGTTGACCCACCGGCCCCGACCCGAGGTCGATGACGATGCAATGGATCCGATGCCCAACTATCTGTGGGGCTGGATGAGGAGATGGAACGCGGCGAACGGCCGCAGTACCAACCATCGGCCGCATTAGAAGCGGAACCGCACGATGCGACTGGACCGCTTCATGCCCGGCAGCAGGTTCAGGAGGCGGTACATGCGGCGTGTCCTCGCGGGCGCCTTGGCCATCAGCACCGGCGAGTCGAACATCGGCGTCTCGTCGACGTATTCGAGCCGCGGGTGCCAATCGGCCGGCTCCGCCGGGTCGTTGAAGCCGCAGTGGAACTGGGTGCCGTATTTGCGCAGCGTGGGATCCCATTTCGAGATGCGCCACGCCCAGACCGGCACCGTGTCGAACTGTATTTGGCCCGTGGGGAAGGCTCGACGACGCTGGTCAGCAGCCGCCGGACGTCGGTCTCGGTCAGGTAGGGCACCAGTCCCTCGGCGATCACCAGCACCGGCCGCCCGCGGGGGATGCGTTCCAGCCAGGTCAGGTCGGTGACGCTGGAGTCGATCAGGGTGTAGTGCTCGCGCGGCGGCAGGAATTGTCGCCGCAGCTCGATGACGGAGGGGTAGTCCAGGTCGTACCAGTCGACGATGGCGGGTGGGTCGATCCGGTACACCCGGGCGTCGAGGCCGCAGCCCAGGTGCAGCACCACCGCGTCGGGGTGATCGGCGAGGAAGCTTCGGGCCCAGTCATCGTGAGCCTTGGTGCGCACCACGGCGGCAAGGCCCATCTGGCTGGTGCCGAATCTGCGCTTGTCGTAGCCGGGGTCGAGGCGGCGCATCGCCTGCTCGGCGTATTCGTCGCCGAGGATCGGGTCCGGCAGTCGGTTGTCCAGTGCTTTGGCCTTGAGGACGGGGCTGAGGGTCTTCTGCACTCCGACGAGATCGGTGTCTTTCATGGCAGTTAAACTAAACCTTTAGGCAGTCACCAACCGATGATCACGCGTCGTGACCGACCGAGAACATGGCCCCGGTCGACCGAAGGCCCTATTTCCCGATCCCCGCTAAATGTCCGGCGGCTGTCCTGGTCTCCGCATTATCGGATGCTGGAAGGTCATGAGTAGCGGCGGTTTCGTGTCATCTCAGACCATCGCCATTCTGACTGGACGACCCACGCAGCTTTCTGTGGAAACGAGATCGAAGTCCCGCCGCTCCGTTCGCCGGAGCATTATCGGCGCAGCCCTCGGCGTGCTGTTCGCCGGCACGGTCGCGACCGTCGGCGCGTCACCCGCGTTGGCCGAAAACGACGGCTGGATGTGGATCGGCGTAAGTGCCGACAATCGGGTCGGCGTCCAGCAAAACTCCGGCAATAACGGGACCTACCACATAGACATATGGTACGCCTCGAATGGTGCACGGTACGGCGGAACCGGTGACTACCAATACAGAGGCGGCACCAAGGGACAGAAGTTTTGCTCGCATGCGTCAGTCGCCGGCAAGCGGCTCTGCGCCAAGCTCTGGTATTACAACCCTAATACCGCCGACTGGGAATCTCACGGCTCCCCCTGCCACACTTACTGATACCGGCGAATACATAGGACATGGGTTGCCCTAGCAACCTGAAACGGCCTGCCAGCCCGCATCCGGACATGCTGGCAGGCCGCTCTCCTTACCAACGACGGCAAATCCCGCCATGGATGGCCACAGTCGCTCGGGAATGGGGACATGCAGTGGATGCTCGGCGGCTGCGTTTCGCAAGGCGTGAGGCCCCAGCGGACGCAGTCAAGGGCCGTGCACTCCCGGGCGGTGAGGCGAACGCCCCTATGCTGCGTGATGTCGTCGTCGGGGAAATCCGGCATCGTGCGAGGTTGCCCCAGTCAAGGCGTGGGCGGCCAGGCAGGCTGGACGTTGTGGAGGTACGCGACCCGGCCGGTGTCGGCGGCGGTCAGGGCCGCGCGTAGGCGCGTCCACACGCACGGGCGGAGCCGCTGCCGGCCTTGGGGTGCAGGGTGAATCCTTTGATGAGGTTCGCGCCTCTTATACCTGTACCGACAACAGCGTCGGGACAGGTTCAGGAGGTTGTCATGCTCGTAGGTATCGCCGTCGTGGCGGCTGTGCTCTTGTGCGCGTGCACCGTCGTGGTGCTGCGTCGGCGGAGTCGTTCGCGTGGCTGAGGTGAGTTGGCCGGTTGAGCAGCTGGTCGTCGCCGCACGGGATGGCGACGTCGAGTCGATCGCCGCGTTGGTGTCCGGCGCGCACCCGCACGTGCAGCGATTCGCCCACCTGATGTGTGCCTCGCCGGAAGATGCGGAAGACGCCGCGCAGGAGGCGTTGATCATCCTGTACCGCAAGATCGGGACGTTGCGGGCGTCCGGGGCGCTGGCGTCGTGGATGTTTCGCATCGTCCGCAACGAGTGCCTGCGGCGATCGCGGCTACTGGTACAACGCCACGAACCGGTCGTGGACGCCACCGTGTGGTCGGCCGAGGAAGAGGTACTGCAGCGATTGGAAGCCGGCCGGGTGGCGGCGGCGATCGCTTCTCTGCCCGCCGATCAGCGGCGCGTTTTGATCATGCGAGACGTTCTCGGCTATCGCGGACGGGCGGTCGCCGACGCGCTCGGCCTCAGCACCGCCGCGATGAAGTCGCGCTTGCATCGCGCCCGCGCCACGGTGCACCACACGCTGCAGGGCACGCCTGGCACAGCTATGGGAGACAACGATGACTGACGATCGCAGCTTTGCCAGCGCCTCTCTGCCGCGGCACCTGGTGCGCGGCGTGATGGGGTTCGGCGCGCTGGTCGGTTCGGTCGCCCTGATTCCGGTGGTCGGACTGGGTGGCTTGCTGCTCGCGCCGGCTGGTCTGCTCGCCCTGCGAGGGTGTCCGACCTGCTGGGCCATCGGTTTGATCCAGACCATTTCGATGGGCCGGGTACGGCGCTCCTGCATAGATGGCCGGTGTGAACTGACCGTGGCCCACTCTGCTGGATCGCACCGCGCCGCCAGTGCAGCCGCCGAGCAAGAGCGTTTCGCCAAGCGAGAGGCTCGCCGGTCTGGTGGCTGATGTGGTGTGGTGTACGGGCGGCCTCGCCCGCGCCAGGTAACCGTCGGCGTCGGCGGGCGGCTCTGATGCGGGCGAGGATGCGGATCGTCTGGCGGGCGCCTGGTTGCCAGCCTTGCTGGATGAGGGTGTCCGCCACCTGGTGGAGCAGGTCGGCGGTCTGGCCGGGGATGACGTCCCGGCGGACAACGATGACCCGCCAGCCGCGTGCACGCAGCTCTGCGCGGCGCTGCTCATCGCGGAGTTGGTCGGCGGCCGACGTGTGGTGTTGCTGACCGTCGTATTCGACCGCCACCTGGAACTCCGGCCAGCCGAGGTCGAGGTAGGCGAAGCGATCGTCCGCCAGGGCGACACGGACCTGGGTGGTGGGTCTGGGCAGGCCGCCGTCCACGAGGATCACGCGCAACCAGCTCTCCCGGGGTGAACCGGCGCCCCGGTCGGCCAGGCTGAGCGTGTCGCGTAGGTGCCAGGAGGTGGACTGGTGCCACAGGGCCTCCAGGTCCACTCCGTGACGGAGGAACTGGTCCAGGGCGGCCACAGCCTCCAGACGGGGAAGCCAGCGGACGCAGTCGAGGGCCGTACGCTCCCGGGTGGTGAGGCGGACGCCCTTGTGCTCTGTGATGTCGTCGGCGGGCAGGGTGGTCACGTGGGTGACACAGCCGGGGATCGCCAGGTGGCCGGGGGCGATGAGCTCCACCGGCCAGTCATCTTCGGTGGTGGCGAGGCTCAGCACGTGCAGGCCCCAGATGTGGGCGGCTGTCCGGCGGCAGGCGACCGCCTGGGGGGGCCGACCGTGTGACGCGCCGGGTCCGCTCCGCCAGAGAGGGCTGCGGGGAGGAGATGGTCGGTGGGGAGGGCTCAGGGTGAGGGTCGTTCACACCGTCCAGGATGGGTGAGGGACCGGGCTGTGGTGGGCGCCGAATCGGGTTCTGTGGATGGACGAACATCTGTCCACGGCGCCTGAGGACGGACAAGCCCACCTATGCACAAAGCACCACAGCACCCGAGGGCAAACACCTGCGGACGAGCACCCAGCGGCTACGACGAGGACGCCCACAATGCCGGAAGAACGTCGGTGGCGAGCCGTTCCCTTTTCGCCAGGGATGTATCCGTCGAGTTATGGGGTTGCCGCCGCTGAAGGCGTAGCGGTTGGCGGTCCGGGGATCGAGGGCGAGGGCACCGAGGCGCCGTTGTAAGTGTCGAGGTTGAGGAAGCGGTCCAGACTGGCGTTGTAGTCGCGGGGCGACCGCCCTGCTGGCGCTCAGGCGGCGCGGCCCATCAGCCAGGAGATCCACAAGACGGGGGGCGTTACTCATATGTGACTCGCTGTGACTCTCGCTCAGGGAGACACGGTCGGCCTGGTGGTCGAGCCGAGATGGCTCGGCTCGACCATGCATGGATCGCCGAGATCAGCGACGACGTCTATTCCGGCGGTTCCAGGAGACCGCAGCGAACATGGCCGCCAAGGCCAGCAGCACAATAATCAGCCCAACATACAGCAGCAGTTGAACCATGACGCTGGAGTTTGTGCCGCCGGTTACGCGCATGACGATAGAAGTGACGATCATGGCCAGCCCGACTAGATCAAATGCTAGTAGCGCATATCGCAGCTTCGGATTTAATTTCTCCATAGAACTCTCTACTGATGGGTGATGTAGCCGAATGGAAAGCCGTTTTGCACACCGAAGACTATTTTTATGCCTTTGTCCTCGGTGCTGTCCAGAGCATGCTGGAGAGCCCATTTACTCAGTCCCGTTAGAGCGCCTCCCACGGTGCATCCTGCTGCAATTGATCCCGTTACGGGGGCGCTTGGCGGGGCAAAAAACGCCACAGCTCCCGATATTCCAGCACAGACGCCGGCGATCGCTGTTGTACCGTCCAGTGCGTCGATCAGCTTCTTCGCGTGCGCTCTGTCCAGATAGATATTGCAGTAGTTCTTGGTCCCGTACCATCCTTGAGCGACACCGCATATCCACCCGTTTTGATTTCCCTTCTTTCCTGTGACTTTACCCGTCTTTTTTGGCTTCGTCTTTTGGCCATCGAGATCGAGATTGTTGATCGGGTCTTGACTGGCGTATTCGTAGGGATTGTCACTGCCTCCCATGACGGGGTCGGTCTGAAGGAAGCGTCCCGTTGTCGGGTTGTAAAGGCGTGCCCCCATGAGAATAAGACCGGCGAGGCTGTCACCGCTGGAGCGTTGGTGGAGGCCGAGCCAGCCATATCGCCCCGGGTCGCTGCTGCCGGTCTTCCGCGGCCCGTACTCGGTGTAGCCGAAGTAGGCGGAGACGCCGGCGTTCGCGTTGTTGTCGCAGGTGGCGACGACGTCCCCGTGCAGGTTGGTAAGCGTGAGCTGGGCGCCGCCGCCGCTGCGTTCGACGGCCGCCAAGCTGGCGAAGGCGGTGATGTTGCGGGTCCAGTTGCCGTCAGCCTCGACGATCCAGGAGGGGCTGTCGCTGCCGCCAGTGTAGTGGTTGACGATCGTGCCGAAACTGCCCGTTTGCGTGGCGGTGTTGATGGTACGGATCCGGCCGCGGGGGTCGAGGCCGTAGGTCTTGGTCGTGCCACTCTGGGTAAGGGAGGCGACCATGTCATTGGCGTGGTAGCCGATGGTCAGGTTGGCTCCGCCGGTTACGTCCGCAGCGGGCACCATGGTGGTACGGCCGAAGGTGTCGTAGACGTATCCGGTGTTGATGATGCGGTCAGCCGTGTCGAAGCTGCTGGCCTTGGTGACGGGCGTGGTGCTGGTGGAACAGTCGCCGCCGGCATCGCCTGGGAAGGCGTCAAGGCTTGTGCGATTGCTGTTGAGGTCCAGCTTATATTGGCGCGTGGTGCATGAGCTGTTGGTAGCATCCATGCTCTTCGTGAGGCGTCCGGCGCCGTCGTAGGTATAACGCTGGGTGCTGCCCAGGTTCTCGTCGGATTGGACCACCTTGCCGCTGATGTCACTGGCGTCGTGGTAGGCGAGCCAAGGTGTGGAGCCCTTGGCGTAGACGACACTGCTGTGGAATCCCGCGCTGTCGTAGCCGTGGGTCGCGGTCAGCCCGTTCGGGTAGCCCTGTACGGCGAGTTTGCTGTCGCCGGTGTAGGCGGCGGTGAAGGTTCCCACCCGCTCGGCGGTGATGGCGGTGGGCAATCCTCGGCGTTCGGCGCGGCCAGCGGCATCGGTGCCGTCGTAGGTATAGGTGGTGCTGCCTTTGGCATCGATGGTGGAAGCCAGTTGCCCGTCGAGGGTGTAGCCAATGGTGGTGGCGTTGCCGTCGGCGTCGGTGGTGGCGGCCAGGCGTCCGAAGTTGTCATAGCCGTTTGTGAGCGTGAGTGTCCCGGCTGTGACGCCTGTGCGAAGGCCGGTGGCGGGGTCGTAGGAGATGGTGCTCTGGGATACTGGGGTGCCGCCTTCGCTGGCGGGGGTCACCTCCACCTTCGTCTTGGACAGACGTCCGGCCGTGTCGTAGGTCGTGGTGGCCGTGCGTACCGTCGTACCGACTGCTTCCACAGTACTGGTGGCATCGCCGTAGTAACCGTAGGCGATAGTGGCGACCGGAAGCGGTTTACCGGTCGGCTGCGACACGGGGGCGCGCCGACAGGCTAAGCCCGCCCATTGCGGCTTGTTGCCGCACGCGGTCACCGCCGGATGCGCTCCTGCGGTGTAATAGGCGGTTGCCGTCGATCCAGCGTCGTTGCCGGTCGAGGTCGGCTGCCGACGCTCGATTTCTCGCCCGGCCGCATCGTAGCGCGTCTTCTTGACGATGTCGGTTTGGCCGGGCATGACCGTGGTGGTGCTGATGGGCTGGCGCAGATTCCAGCCCGACGTGTCCCCGGACGCAACCGGGTCGTAGCCGGTCTTGATCGTGCGCACGTCCGCCGCCGCGGGGATGGCGCTGCCGTCCAGCACGATGGGCTCGGTTTTGGTCGTGGTGGCCAGGTGGTACACAGTCGAGGCGGAGGGTTTGCCCTCGTCATAAGTGGTGGACGTGTGCTTGCGCGTGGAGACCAGGCTGCCGTCAGCTAATTGCGCCTGCCTGGCCGGTTCCGTCACTGTCAGCGGGTCGCTATCGGCATTGAAGGTACTGATTGTGGAGAGTAGGTTGGCCCGCTCTACCGAGCTGGTGCGTCCGGCCACATACGAATCAGTGTCCACGCTGGAGATGAGGGACTGGGCACGGTTGCCGGGCGTCAACTCCCATACCGTGTTGCCCTTATCGTCATAGCGGGTCGTAGCGATCTGCCACGCCCCCGCTCCGAAGGAAGCGATGTTGACAGGGCGTCCGTTGACGTCTGTATAGACGAGTCCCCCGTATTCCCAATCACCAGATACAGGAGTGTAAACGCCGCCTGAACCTCGGGCTGGCACGTGAGAAGCGGGAAACACCGCCGCACCCACCACCGGCAGATCCGTTGCCTGGCCCCACTTCGCCGTTTGCGTCACCGTAAGGTCGATTGGCGCTCCTGTACCGCCGATGGGCACGTCGTAGGCGACGGCCTGGGTCGGGTCGGTGTCGCCGCCTTCTCTCTGTACGTTCGCCAGTCTGCCGCGAATGTCGTACTCCATCCGCCAGGGCGCCAGCCCAGGTGGAGTGATCTGTGAGATGCGGCCTTCGCCGGTGTAGTAGTAGACCGTGGACAGGCTGGTGCGCGGGTCGGTGACCTGCCGCAGGCGCCCTGTCGAGTCGTACAGGTAGGAGGCGAGCACGGTGGTCTTCATCGCGTTCGATTCCGGGTCAAACGCGGTGAAGGACACGGTCTTGGCCTGGTCCTTGAAGTCGCCCCAGCCGGAGGCGACGCCAGTGGCCGTGGTGGAGGGCGCGTAGGACAGTTCGAGTGCGCGGCATCCGGCCTGGAGTATGTCACAGGTCACGCCTTTGGCGGTGGGTGCCAGGATGCGGGTGATGCGGCCCTGGAAGTCGCGAAAGTACAGAACGGTGGACTCTTCGGCGGGGCCTTGCGTGCGGGCGACGACCCAGCGGCCGTTGAGCCGCGTGTAAGTGGTCTTGGCGCCGGTAGCCTCAGTGACGGTGAGTTGCTCCCCGTTGAGGTTCATCCCGACTCGCGAGCCGTCTGCGGCGTCTCCCACCCCGGCGAAGGTGTCACCGTTGCGGAGGTAGGTCAGTGTTGATCCATCGGCTCCGGTGAAGGTGAGAGTGTTCTGTGATCCGTCGCCCAGCGGTTCGAACTCGGCGACGCTTGACGGCGCGGAGGGGAAACCTGCCCGCCAGTCGGGGCCGAAGATCTTCCACTCGTCGACCGGGCCGGGCTCGTACAGTGGGTTGGTGGAGTCGGTGATCAGGCTGGTGTGCGTGCGGGACACGGCGATGCCGAACAGGCTCGCGTCGGTGCTATTGATTGCGTAGTCGCCGGTCTGCAGGGCCACGGTTCCTGGGCCGACCTCGGCGGTCGCCTGGGAGGGGTTGAAGGCCGACTGCTGCACGGTGATGACAGCGGGCTTGGTGCAGGCTTCGGTCTGTCCGGCGCCGCCGAAACAAGCGCGGATCTCCCAGCCGCCCTCGATGAATCTCCTGCCTGCGCCTCGAACGGTCTTGAGCACGTCCCAGGTCAGGTCGGCGAAGTTCTTGGTGGTGTCGGTCCGCATTTGCGGCCAGCTCCCGATCGGGGTCGACGAGCCTGCTGGCATGACGTCGGTGGTAGGGATGGGCTTGAACATGCCCATGTCCAGGTACTCGTACCGAACCGTGGTCCTGCTCCCGGCCGCCGCGGTCGACAGGGTCACCTGGCGTTGGACGACTGCCGACGGCTTGGGACTGACGAATCCTCCCTGGCCGATGCCGAAGCTGTAGGTGGCCACTGTCGAGGTATTGTGCGCGTTGTCGCGGATCTTCACGTACAGCGTGTGCCATCCGTCGTTCACGGTGGGCATCGCCAGCGACTGGTTGTCGTTGACCTCGGAGTCGACCCTCGAGAGTTGAACGATGTTGAAGGCCGCCGGGTCGTCCAGGCTCCACAGGTAGGCGTTGTTGCCCTTGAGACCGCTGACGGCGCAGGACTTTGCCTGCTGGTCGTCGCCGACTCGCGGGTACCACGTATCGGCCTTCACATCGCAGCTGATCGTAGGCGCTGGCGGAGCCGTTGCGTCGATCGCCACCTTCTGCCAGGCGGACCAGGCGGAGTAGCTGGTGCCGTCGAATGCGCGCGCTCTCCAGCGCAGTTTCTGCCCATCGGTAAGTTTCCCGGCAGGAACGGTGATCTTCGCTTCAGTACCCGAGGTCACGCTGTCCACGCTGCCCGACCACACCAGCCCGGCGCCCTGGTTGGCATCAGGGTCATGCTCGACCTCGTACTCGGCCCGGATCAGCCCTCCATCAGGATCCCGCACGTCGGCAACGAGCGTTGGGGATGTGGCGTTGGTGTACACCACACCATCGAGCCCGGTGGCTATAGGTGCTGTCCTCAACTGGCCGGTGAACGGTGTCGAGCCGAAGGTGATGATCAGCTTGGGTGGAATGCCACCGGTTCCGGCGTCTTCAGAGGCGTCGAAGACGCGGTCGTACTGATTCACGAAGGGGGTCGGGCTTTCGGTGGCCAACCGCAGCATGACGCCGTACGACGAGGCGCCGCCGGCCCAGGCGCGCGCGATGTCGGTGAGGTTCCACGTCCATGTTCCCGACGGGACGCTCCCAGGCGATGTGCAGGTGCCGGGCTCACGCGCTGGCTGTTCGCCCTCCGAGGTCGCCGTGGTGGACCAAGTCGGACTGCGATCACTCCACACGCTGGTGATGCGCTGGGCCTTGACGGTTTGTCCCGTCACGCATCCCCAACCACCCCCGCTTTGCAGCTCAAGCCGCGATCAGTGACCACTTGACTCGTCAGTGCGCTGGTATCGAACTTCAGCAGTCCACGGGTGAAAGTCCGGGCGGTGTCGCTGTCGCTGTTGCCGACGGTGAGGCTCTGACTAAACCCGCCTTGGGAGAACACCGTCATGTCAGCCAGGAGCGGCAGCGTCGTGGTGGGGTCTACCGTCACCGGGTAGGTGGTGTCCGGGTCAGCGAGGAACTTCGGGTCGGGCTTGAGGACGAGCGTCTGCTGGTCCCCATCGGCAATGACCTCGGTATCGATCGCTCCAAGCTTGGCGGTGGGTTTGGCCTTCCCAGTCGGTGCTGCCGATTCTTGGGCAGGCAGACTCGTTGGGGTGTCGTACATGACCGGTTCAGAGGCCGAAGCGACGGTCTTGCCTTTGGTATCGGTGAGCTGCAGCCCGCCCTGATCGGTCTCGGCGAGCTTCAATCCCTCTGTCTTTATTTTGATCTTGTACTCGACGGGTCCAGTCGGACGTTCGCGTAAAACGACGTCGTAGCGGAACCCAGTCGGTAGGGCAGTAACAACGAGGTCGCCTCCAGGGCCTGCGGCGTCGAAGTAGGTGGCCCTATTGGCCTCCACCTTTGGGACCGGCAGTGGGGCAGGCCAAGTGAGGGCGTAAGACTGCTTGTCGGAACGCTCCAGTACGGCCAGACGCTTACCCTCACCTCCACCGGAGAACGTGACGTTGGCGAGCGCGGCCTTAGGCTTGAGCACCCCATCTTTGGCGACAAGGTTGGTGTCGATGGCGGTCCAGGCATCGCCTTGCTTGACTCTGACCGGCCCGCTGGAGGCTTCCAGCGTGATAGTGCCATCGGGGTTGGCGTAGGTCAGCGTCGTCTCGGTGGTCTCCGCGGCGACCAGGACGCGGCTTTTTTGCAAGCGTGCGGATAAGGCCGCCGAGACACGGTCGGGCCGCTCAGTGACAGGCTGAGCTTTGAGTGTCGTGGGGGTGGGAGCCGCGGGTGAAAGGATCGCAGCTTCGGCCGCATGGCCGGTGGAAAAGAGCAGCGTGGCCACCAGCCCTATGGTGAGGGCCGTTCGGCACCTTACTAGCCCGGTTTTGGGCATGGCAAGGCCAACCTTGTGGGGGATGTGCACCCGACCTCCGTAAGTAAAGATCAGAAAGGCAATCGGATGCTAGGTCAACATCGAAATTGATGATAGAGGCAGATTTGTCGCGAATGGCTTACGCAGCGCAATATCCCGCCTTCGTCAGCCAACCGCTGTCTAGCTAGGTTTGTTACGCCCCCTACTGGGGGAGTGATCGACGATGACATGGCGCCGTCTGCGGCTGCACAACTTGCGCGACCTTCCGCGGAGGGGAGCGGTATAGCCACCAGAGCGGGGAAGCACAACAGAGCGATGCGCCCTGGCCTGGTGACACAAAGCTAACTGTGTAGCTACACGCCGGGCTCAAAAGTAATATCGTCGTCCAGAAGCCTGAAATGGTGTATAGCCCGGCGTCGCCTATGAAGAGAATTCACGCAATGCCGGGAGAACGTCAGCAGCAAGTCGTTCCATTTGCCGACGGAAGTCCGCCCCCACAGGCATGAGATTCAAAGAGGTGAACCCCAACCGTACGAACCCCATCAATCCCTCGACTACCTCCTCCGTCGACCCCGCCACCAGCGAAGGCGAGTCCGAGGACTCGCCGACCGAAACCGGCACGTTGTACACGCACTCCACCTCCCGCCCCACCCGCCCAGCAGACTCCAGCACCCGCGAACGCATCTCCACCGCCACCGCAGGCGGGGCGAACCCCAGCGAAGGGATCCACCCGTCCGCCAGCTCCCCGGTGGCCGCCAGTGCCCGGTTGCCGTACGTCCCCAGCCAAATGGGGATCGGACTGTCAGGCTTGGGCTCCAGCGAGGCGTCGAGCGTGTGATACCGGGCGCCCTCGTACGTGAACGACGAAGACGACCACAGCCCGCGCATGATGTGAATCGCCTCCACCATCCCATCCACCTTCTCCCGCGGCGTCGGTACGCCCAGCCCGAACGCACGGAACTCCTCGTCCGAATAGCCGCCCCCGAGCCCCAGGATCAGGCGGCCGCCCGAGAGCCGGTGCAGCGACTCCGCCATCTTGGCCACCATCGCCGGCGGCCGGTATGGCACCCCGAGGACCCGCGTGGCGACGCGGATCCGCGAGGTGGCGGCGGCGATCCAGGTGAGCAGCGTCCAGATCTCGTACGTCGGCGACGTCCCGCACGGATGGTCGGACGTCGACACGAAGTCGAACCCCAGTTCCTCCGCCAACCGCGCGTCGCCGACCGGATCCGCGCCGGAAGCCGCCGAGGCCGAGATACCCACACCGAACATCGCACCCGACATCGTGCCCCGCCTCCCAGATTTGGTTTACATGGAACCTAAGACCGAAGTTGGTTACACGTCAACTAATCTGGGCGGCATGGGTGACCCGCGCTGGTTGGACGAGGCCGAGTTCCGGGCCTGGCTCGGCTACCGCCGGATGCGGCTGCTCCTGGACGCCCAGGTGAGCCGGGATCTGCTGCGCGACTCGGGGCTGTCGGCGCCCGACTACGACGTGCTGTCGTCCCTGTCGTCGGCCGAGGGGCGTCGGGGGCGGCTCACCGAGCTGGCCGAGCGGATGCTGTGGTCGAAGAGCAGATTGTCGCGGCACATCTCACGGATGGAGCAGCGTGGCCTGGTCACCCGTGAGGAGTGCGAGAGCGACGGCCGCGGCGCCGTGATCGTGCTGACCGAGGAGGGGCTGCGGGCCATCGAGGCGGCGGCCCCCGATCATGTGGAGTCGGTACGCCGCCACTTCATCGACCTGCTGACGCCGGAGCAGATCGAGGTTCTGGGGGCCGTCGCGGCGACCGTGCTGACCCACCTTGGGGAGAAGAGCGACGACTAGGACACCCAGATGGGGCTCCAGTCGGCCACCTCGTGGAAGCGGCGCAGTTCGGAGACACCGGATATGGTGCCGAGCCAGGCCGCGTACGGCGGGCGGTCGAAACCGCTCTGCACCATCGTCAACCGCGTCTTGCCGCCGGACTCCGCCAGCTCCCAGGTGCTGACCCCGACGCCGCCCCAGTCGACGGACAGCTTTCGCCCCGGCTCCAGCTCGACGATCTTCGCCGGGTTGGGGTTGTCCGCCAGCCCGCCCATGGCGAAACGGCCGCCGACGTGCGGCTCGATCTCGATCGGGAAGCCGAACCAGCGGGTCACCGACTCCGAGTCGATCAGCGAGTCGAAGACCTTCTCCGCCGAAGCGGCGATCAGCACTTCCGCCCGCAGGTCGGGGGAGGTGAAGTCGGGCTTCGGGGTGAGCGGGCGGCCGTCGAAGTGCTCGGCCAGGTTGGCCAGCATGAGGCACCAGTATGTCTGGATCACGCCGCGGATCGTCGACTCGGCGAGCGCCTCCTGGAAGTCGAAGTGGGTCTGCGAGACGGACACGATGGTCGTCTCGGGGCTCTCCTCCTCCAGGCCGAACTCGACCGTGGTGTCCACGCCGTCCAGCAGCCAGGAGAAGCGCACCGTGTGGTCGTCGACGTGCAGCGGTCGCTGGTGCGGCGCGTCGCCTTCGGGGGTGTGGCGGCCCCAGAACTCATAGCGGTCCGGCAGGTCCACCTCGGCGTGCTCGGCCAGCCAGAGCCGCATCGTCGCGGCGTCGGTCAGCGCGTGACGCACCTCCTTCACCGGTGCCTGGACGCGGGCGCGGACGGTCATCGGCTCACTCATGTTCGTCTCCCTTGGGGTAGCAGGCGACGGCGAGCTTGAAGGCGTCACCTTCCGCTCCGCCGTACCTCGTGAACAGGTCCTGCAGCATCCCCTGCAGCTCGCGCAGGAACTCCTGACGATTCTCGGGGCGCACGTGGATCTCCCCCGACAGCCCGATCGACGGCAGTTCCGTCGCGGTCCTGTCGAGGCTCGCGATGTCGGCCTGAACCTCCTCCATGAGGTCCAGCAGGTAGCCCAGGCTCAGCTCGTCCTGCACCCTGTGCACGCCGATCCGGCCGACCAGGCGGGGTGACAGCCAGTAGGAGCGCGCGCCCGCCTGGTAGATGCCCTCATGGACACCGCGCACCTTCCGCTCCGACACCAGGTCGACCAGGCCGGCGTCCACCAGCCGTTTGACGTGGTAGTAGACGCGCTGTGGCGTCTGACCGAGCCGGGCCGCGACCTCAGTGCAGGTGCGCGGCTCGGCCAGCTGCCGCAGCACCTCGACGCGCTGCGGCTTGAGCAGCGCCTCGGCCTGCTCGATCTGCTCCAGGTACAGGACATCTCTCATCGCAAAAACAATCCTTTATGTAAAACTGGATTTTGTCAATAGGGCATGCTCGAAGGAGCATCGTCGATCGGGTGGATCAGGGCCAGGAGCTGTCCTGGTCGGGGTCGCCGCCGTTCGACAGCAGGCGCAGGTCGGCTTCGACCATCGTCGCCACCAGCTCGTCGAACGGCATCGTCGGCTCCCAGCCGAGCTGCACCTGGGCCTTCTTCGGGTCCGCACAGAGCAGGTCGACCTCGGCGGGCCGATGCAGGGCCTGGTCGGTGACGACGTACTGCTCCCAGTCGAGGGAGGCCGCCGCGAAGGCGGCCTGGACCAGCTCACGGACCGACTTCATGCGCCCGGTGCCGATCACGTAGTCCTCGGGGGTGCCGGCCTGGAGCATGAGGTGCATGGCCCGTACGTAGTCGCCCGCGAAGCCCCAGTCCCGCCGGGCCTCCAGGTTGCCGAGCCGGAGCTCGGTGTCGAGGCCGAGCTTGATGCGCGCCACGCCGAGCGAGACCTTGCGGGTGACGAACTCGGCGCCACGCCGGGGCGACTCGTGGTTGAACAGGATGCCGGAGACGGCGTACATGCCGTAGGACTCGCGGTAGTTCTGCGTGAGGAAGTGCCCGTACGCCTTGGCCACGCCGTACGGCGAGCGCGGGTGGAAGGCGGTGCGCTCCGTCTGCGGCGTCTCGCTGACCTGGCCGAACATCTCAGAGGACGAAGCCTGATAAAAGCGGATCTGGCCGGAGGCTGCGCTGCCCCGCGACACGCCCGAGCACACCCGGATGGCCTCCAGCATCCGCAGCACGCCCATCCCCGTCACCTCGGCCGTGAGCTCCGCCTGCTCCCACGACATGGGTACGAACGAGATGGCCCCCAGGTTGTAGACCTCGTCGGGCTGAACCCGTTCCACGGCCGAGATCAGCGATCCCTGGTCGAGCAGGTCGCCGCGGACCACCTGGACATCGGCCAGCAGCTTGCGCAGCCGCGACACGCGCGGGTTGGCCTGACCCCGCGCCAGGCCCCACACCTCGTACCCCTGACCCAGCAGGTACTCCGCCAAATAGGAACCGTCCTGGCCGGTGATGCCGGTGATCAGAGCGCGCCTGGCCAAGGGGTCCTCCCACTATCACGACCGCGTCCTTTTGGACGGGAATGTACAGCTAAGCGCCTCGATACAGCACCAGAGCCTCCTAGAACACGTTCCACCGAACCACGCTCGGTCATGCCAACATCGCAGTTCGCACGGCCTTTAGCGGGAGTTGTGAACAATTCCAGATGACCTACCGAATGGTAGCCTTCTCGGACTAAGGTCATCTTCACGGTACACGCCCATCTCTGGGTGCATACCGGGCTAGAAAGGGGTGTCCGTGAGCGACACGCTGCGGATCGCGCTGCTGTCCTACCGCAGCAAGCCGACCTGTGGTGGCCAGGGCGTCTACCTCCGCCACCTGAGTCGCGAGCTGGTCGCCCTCGGCCATCACGTCGAGGTGTTCTCCGGCCAGCCGTACCCGGAGCTGGACGAGGGCGTGATCCTGCAGAAGGTGCCGAGCCTCGACCTCTACCGCGACGAGGACCCGTTCAGGACGCCGAAGCTGCACGAGTACCGCGACTGGATCGACTGGCTGGAAGTCGGCACCATGTGGACCGCGGGGTTCCCCGAGCCGCTGACGTTCACGCTGCGGGCGCACCGCGCGCTGAAGAAGCGGGTGGGCGACTTCGACGTCGTCCAGGACAACCAGACGCTCGGCTACGGCCTGCTCGGCATCCAGAAGCTGTTCCCGGTGGTCGGCACGATCCACCACCCGATCAGCGTGGACCGGCGCATCGAGCTGGAGGCGGCCACCGGCGCCAAGAAGCTGACCATGCGCCGCTGGTACGGCTTCGTGAAGATGCAGGCCAAGGTCGCGCCCCGGCTGAGCCCGATCCTGACCGTCAGCGAGTCGTCGCTGGCCGACATCCACCGCGACTTCAACGTCCCGCAGGCGAACATGCGCCTGATCCCGCTCGGCGTCGACACCCGCTACTTCCACCCGCGCCCGGACAAGCCCCGGCGCAAGGGCTCGATCGTGGCGGTGGCCAGCGCCGACTCCCCCATGAAGGGCGTCGCCACGCTGCTGCGGGCGGTGGCCAAGCTGGCCACCGAGCGCGACGTCAACCTCACGGTGGTCAGCAAGCCGACTCCCGGCGGGCCCACCGAGCAGCTCGTACAAGAGCTGTCGCTGCAGGACCGGGTCCGCTTCGTGCACGGCATCTCCGACGACGAGCTGGGCGAGCTGATCGCCACCTCGGAGGTCTCCGTGGTGCCGTCGCTGTACGAGGGGTTCTCGCTGCCGGCCGTCGAGCACATGGCCTGCGCCACCCCGCTGGTCGCCAGCCGTACCGGGGCGCTACCCGAGGTGGTGGGGGACGCCGCGATCCAGGTCGCGCCCGGCGACGCCGAGGAGCTGGCCGCCGTGCTGCGCCGCCTGCACGACTCTCCCGAGGAGCGCGAGCGGGTGGGCAAGGCCGGATACGACCGGGTCATGGAGCGTTACACCTGGCGCGTGGTCGCCCAGAGAACCGTCGAGGCGTACCGTGAGGCCATCGCGGCCCGCCGTACCCGCTGACCGAACTTCCGAGGCCCTGACCCAACTTCAAGGAGATCGATAAGTGCTGACGGTGGACTTCGCCCGGCTGCCGGTCGGGCCCGGCGTACGCGTGCTCGACCTGGGTTGCGGCGGCGGCCGGCACGCCTTCGAGGTGCTGCGCCGGGGCGCGGACGTGGTCGCCTTCGACATGGACCAGTCCGAGCTGGACAGCGTGGCGGCCATGTTCGTGGCGATGGACAAGGCGGGTGAGGTGCCGCCCGGCGCCGGCGGTGAGACCGTTCAGGGTACGGCTCTGGACATGCCTTTCGAGGAGGGCTCCTTCGACCGGGTCATCGCGGCCGAGGTGCTGGAGCACATCCCCGACGACATGGCCGCGATGCGGGAGATCTTCCGGGTGCTCAAGCCCGGCGGCACCGCCGCGATCACCGTGCCGAGCTTCCTGCCCGAGCGGATCTGCTGGGCGCTGGACGAGGACTACCACACGGCCCCCGGCGGACATGTCCGGATTTATACGTTGGCTGAGCTGTCGGCCAAGCTGAAGGCCACCGGCTTCCACATCGGCCCCCACCACCACGCCCACGGCCTGCACGCACCCTACTGGTGGATCAAGTGCGCGGTCGGCGTCAACAACGACGACCATCCGCTCGCCAAGGCCTACCACGAGCTGCTGGTCTGGGACATCATGAAGCGCCCGCCGCTCACCCGGCTGGCCGAGAACCTGCTCAACCCGCTCATCGGCAAGAGCGTGGTGCTCTACGTCAGGAAGCCCGCCGCGTGATCTCACGCGAGGAGGCCGTACGCACGGCCTTGAGCATCTCGGCGATCCAGCAGGACGACGGCGGCGTGCCCTGGCCGGAAGGCCACGTGGACGCGTGGAACCACGTCGAGTGCCTGATGGCGATGACCGTGGCGGGCCTGCGCGACCCCGTCGCGCGCGGCTACGACTGGCTGGCCCGGCACCAGCGCGACGACGGCTCATGGGCGATGAAGCTGATCGACGGCGTGGCAACCGAGCAGGGCGGCGAGTCGAACCACGCCGCCTATGTCGCGGTGGGCCTCTGGCACCATCACCTGGTGACGGGCGACCAGGAGGTCACCGAGCTCAGGTGGCCGATGGTCAAGAGGGCGCTCGACTATGTGGTGGGACTCCAGACCGAACGCGGCGAGGTCGTCTGGGAACGCGACGCCCAGGGCCGGGCCTCCTCCTACGCGCTGCTCACCGGCTGCTCGTCGATCCACCAGGGACTGAGATGCGGCGTCCTGCTCGCCGACCACCTGGGCGACCCGCAGCCGCACTGGGAGCTGGCCGCCGACCGCCTGGCCCACGTGCTGGCCGCGCACCCGGAGGCGTTCGCCGACAAGAGCCGCTTCTCCATGGACTGGTACTACCCCGTACTCGGCGGCGCCGTCCGGGGCCCGGCGGCGGAGGAGCTGCTGGAGCGGGAGTGGGGCACGTTCGTGGTGCCGGGGCTGGGGATCCGGTGCGTGTCCGACCAGCCGTGGGTGACGGGGGCGGAGACGTGCGAGCTGGCGCTGGCCCTCGACGCGCTGGGCGAGCGCGACCGGGCCGCCCGGCTGTTCGCCGACATCCAGCACCTGCGCCACGAGGACGGCTCGTACTGGACGGGCTGGCAGTTCATCAACCAGCGGCACTTCCCGCACGAGCGGAGCGGATACACGGCCGCGGCGGCGGTGCTCGCGGCGGACGCGTTGTCCGCCTTCTCCCCGGGTGCGGGGATCTTCCGCGACATCAGCGCTCCCTCCGTCTCCCCCGCCGACCCCCACCTGTGCGGGTGCACGCCGGCTCGCGCGTGATCTTGCCCCGGTACGCAAGGGCTTTTGCGGGTTCTTTGCCGAGAAATGCGGAGCGGCACCGCTGAACGCCCCATTGGGGTTACTAGCTTCGTGAGTGGCCGTACGAGGCGTCTTCGGGGGAAGCGTGGGCGACACGGGCACAACAGCGTTCTTGGAGCAGGACAGGACTGAGCCGACGCTTTCGCCGGTTCGCGGGCTACGGAGGCTGCTGCTGAAGGAGCAGTCCGAAGCCGACCTGGCCCGGCGGAGGTTCCGGCTACGGCAGGGACATTCCCGGGCCGCCGTCGAAGGGGCCGAGCGGTCATACGTTTTCGGGTTCAACGCCGCCGTCTCGGATGAAGCCGACCGGATCGACGAGGTGGCTCCGGAGCAGCGGAGCTTCGCTTATGAGGGGGCCGGTGCCGCGTGCACCGTGCTCGACCTGCTCACCCTGACTCGGGGCCGGCGCCTTCACGAGCTACTGGCCGGCCCCGCCCAACTTCACCCGTACGCCGTGCACCTCGGTGCCGGGCGCGGCTACGCGCTGCTGCGCGTGCGGCCCATGTGGGGTGTACGGCGGACCCACCCGCTGTTCCGGTGGCTGGCCGTGGACGGGTTCGGGTTCCAGTGGAGCCTGGCGCGGGCCGACCGGATGGTGGGCGAGCGGACCATGCCCGATCTGCTCACCAGGAGCCACTGCGCGATCTTCGACCAGGGGCTGGGCCGGCTGCTCTGGTCCCACGAGTGCGCCTCACCCGACGACGTGGCGGCCAGGATCGGCGCCTACCCCGCGGGGCGCCGGGCGGATCTGTGGAG
Source organism: Nonomuraea aurantiaca (assembly GCF_020215705.1). Classification (GTDB taxonomy): domain Bacteria; phylum Actinomycetota; class Actinomycetes; order Streptosporangiales; family Streptosporangiaceae; genus Nonomuraea; species Nonomuraea aurantiaca. Next base: position 378,551 of record NZ_JAIWNB010000006.1, read on the forward strand.
CGGTGTCGGGTTCGCGGCGACGCACACGGGTGGCGCGAACGCCGACGAGCTGTGGTGGCTGACCGACCACGCGGGGGCCGACGGGTTCCGGGCCCATCTGGCTCAGGGGAGCGCGTTCGCCGCCTCGGCCCGGCTCCAGGCGGGGGCGCTGCCGGACCACATGGCGCAGGCCGTACCGATCCTGGCAGGGGCGGAGCCCGAGGAGGCCGCCGGGTGGGCCGAGGGGGCGCTCATCGCGCTCGGCCACGACCCGCACACCCACGAGGACTTCCAGTCCTGGCGGGCCCACACCCGCAGAGCATGGACCCGCCGCCGGACGCGGCACTAGATTCCTGGGGCCACGCGCTCCAGGACGCGCAGCGAGCCCTCCACCGAGGTCTCGGTGAACGCGCCCGAGGCGAGCGCCCGCAGGTAGACCCGGTAGGGAGCCTGACCGCCGGCGGCCGGATCCGGATAGATGTCGTGGAAGACCAGCGCGCCGCCCGCCATGACGTGCGGCGCCCAGCCCTCGTAATCACGCGTCACCGGCTCCTCGGAATGGCCGCCGTCGATGAACAGCAGCCCCAGAGGCGTGTTCCAGAGCCGGGCCACCTGCTCGGAGTGGCCGACCACGGCGATCACCTCGTCCTCCAGCCCGGCGGCGGCGATCGTCTGGCGGAACGTCGGCAGCGAGTCCATCTTGCCGAACCGCGGATCGACCAGCGTCGGGTCATGGTGGGCCCAGCCGGGCTGGATCTCCTCCGAGCCGCGGTGGTGGTCCACGGTGATGACCACGGACCCGGCCAGCCTGGCCGCCGCGCCGAGGTAGACGGCCGACTTGCCGCAGTAGGTGCCGATCTCGCAGATCGGCCCGAGTTTGCCGTACTGGCAAGCCGCCTCGAACAGCGCCAGCCCCTCATTTTCCGGCATGAAACCCTTGGCTTGCTTGGCTGCGAATCGCAGTTCAGGCGGCATCGTCATAGGGATGCACCCTAGTAGAACCGAACAACATTCCAGCGCCCCCTTGCCCGGCATTCTGCAACCTGTTCTACTTGGCAACGTGAATCAGCGCGCTCGCATCGCGATGTCCGGAGACGAGGTCACCGCCTTCCTCGAAGGGGCCCGCAAGCTCCAGCTCGCGACCATCAACCCCGACGGCACGCCGCATCTGGTGACCATGTTCTACGGCCTCGATGAGGGGCGGATCGTCTTCTGGAGCTACGCCAAGGCGCAGAAGGTCCGCAACCTGGAGCGCGATCCGCGGGTGAGCTGCCTGATCGAGGCCGGCGAGGACTACAACGAGCTGCGCGGCGTCCTGCTGTACGGCGAGGCCAAGCGCGTGGACGAGCCCGAGCAGGTCCTGGCCATCGGCATGAAGGTCACGCGCAGGATGACCCCCGACGTGGCGGACGAACTTTTGCACCCCTATGTCGAACAAACCGGTCGGAAACGGGTCGCTTACCTTGTCGAGCGCACCAAAGTGGTCTCATGGGATCACAGGAGGCTCACATGAAGGTCAAGGTCGATGAGATGGTGTGCGAAGCCAATGCGGTGTGCATGGGGCTCGCCCCCGAGGTGTTCGACGTGGACGACGACGACCAGCTGCACATCCTGCTCCCGGAACCACCCCCCGAACTCCTGGACCGCGTCCGCCACGCGGTTCGATCCTGCCCCAAAGCCGCTCTTTCCCTAGAGGAATAGCCGGAGGAGGAACTCCCCATGCGCGCCGCCCTTCTGCACGCCGTAGGCGACGACAAGCTGGACATCCGCGACGATGTCACCCTCACCCCTGTCGGCCCGGCCGACGTACGGGTGCGGATCAAGGCGACGGGCGTCTGCCATTCGGACCTGTCGGCCATGTCCGGCGTGCTGCCGCAGCCCGTGCCGCTCGTCCCGGGTCACGAGGGCGCGGGCGAGGTGGTCGAGGTGGGCGAGCATGTCAGCTCGGTCCAGCCGGGCGATCACGTGATCATCAACTGGCGCCCGTCCTGCCAGGACTGCGAGCTGTGCCTGGGCGGCCAGCCGTACCTCTGCATGAAGTACGTGATCGAGTCCTTCACCAAGGGCAACTTCCGCTTCGGCGGCGACCAGACGGCGTACGGCATGGCCGGGTGCGGCACCTGGGCCGAGGAGATCGTCGTCCCGTGGCAGGGCGCAATCAAGATCGACACGGACATCTCGTGGGAGGCGGCCGCGCTGATCGGCTGCGGCATCACCACCGGCGTGGGCGCCGCCCTCAACACCGCCAAGGTACGGCCCGGCTCGACCGTCGCCGTCGTCGGCTGCGGCGGCGTCGGCCTGTCCGTCATCCAGGGCGCGCGCGTCTCCGGCGCCCGGACGATCCTGGCGATCGACCCGCTGGAGTCCAAGCACGAGCTGGCCAAGAAGGTCGGCGCCACCCACGCCGTGACCCCCGAGCAGGTCCCCGAGGCGCTCAACGAGCTGACCGGCGGCGGCGGCTTCGACTACGGCTTCGAGGTGGTCGGCAAGGCGGCCACCATCCAGAGCGCGTGGCAGGTGACCCGCGCGGGCGGCGAGGTCATCGTGGTCGGCGCGGGCGCGGTGGACGACATGGTGTCGATCTCCGCGTTCAGCCTGCTGTTCGAGGGCAAGAACCTGCTGTCCAGCCTGTACGGCGAAGCCGACGTGCGGCACGCCTTCCCCTACTTCGCCAAGCTCTACAAGGCCGGCCAGCTGGACCTGGAATCCATGATCAGCGCCCGGATCCGGCTGGGCGACCTGAACGACGCCGTGGCCGCGCTCAAGGGCGGCGAGGTGCTGCGCCAGATCGTCCTGATGGACTGAGCGTCCAGCAGGACTCAGCGTTCGGTGTCGCGGTCGAGCACCGAGTCCGCGAACACCGGCCACGCCTCGGGCGCGCCGTCGTCACCAGGCGCCCGCTACTGCCCGAGTGGCGACGTTGAGGCGGTTGAAGACGTTGGTCGTAGAGATCATCAGGAGCAGGGAGCAGAGCCCCTGCTCGTCGTAGTGCTTGGCGGCCGCGTCCCAGATCTCGTCCGGAACCGGGTCCGCACGGTCGCTGAGCCGGGTGACGGCCTCGGCGAGCGCCAGGGCGGCGCGCTCGGCGTCGGTGAAGTAGGGGGCCTCCCGCCAGGCCGCCACCGCCCACAGCCGCTCGTCCGTCTCCCCTGCCTTCTTGGCGCTGCGCGAGCCCATGTCCACGCAGACGCTGCAGCCGTTGATCTGGCTGGCCCGCAGGTGGACGAGCTCGAGCGTGGTGCCGGGCACGCCGCCCTGCTTGCACGCCTCGATGAGGGCCATGATCGCCTTCATGGCGTCGGGGACGAGCTTTGCCGGGTTGGTCATCCGCGCTTGCATGATCGGGTTCCTCCAGGAGTCACATCGGTCGGCCAGGTCCCGGCCGTTACTCATATGACTCGCCGGATCGGAGGAATGTGACAGACCGCTGATGGTCACCAGATGACGGGGAGCGCCACCGGCCCGCGGACGACCATGCCGCTCTTCCAGCTCAGCTCCTCCCCCGCCACGGCCGGCCGCAGGCCGGGCAGGCGCCGCAGCAGCGCGGCGAGCGCCACCTGAAGCTCCATCCGGGCCAGTGCCGCTCCGGGACAGAAGTGCGGGCCGTGGCCGAAGGCGAAGTTCGGCTGCGGCTTGCGGGTGAGGTCGAGCCGCTCCGGGTCCTCGAACACCCGGGGATCGCGGTTGGCGGCGTAGTAGGCCGCGAAGACCGGCTCGTTCGCGCGCACGGTGCCGCCTACGAGCTCCACGTCCTCGGTGGCGTACCTCGGGATGAACGTGGCGGCGGTCGCCGTCACCGGGACGTGCCTCAGTAACTCCTCGACCGCGTCCGCCAGGTCCACCTGCCCCTCGCGCAGCAGGGCGAGCTGGTCGGGGTGGGTCAGCAGCGCGTACGAGAAGTTGGCGATCTGCGACGCCGTGGTCTCGTAGCCGGCGGCCAGCAGGGTCATCAGGAAGCCGATCAGCTCCTCCTCCGACAGGCTGTCCCGCTCGTCACGCGCCTGCACCAGGGCGCCGATCAGGTCGTCGGTCGGGGACTCGCGCCGACGCGCCACCAGCCCGGCCAGGTAACCGCCGAGCGCGGCCAGCCGCGCCTTCTTCTCCTCCAGGGGTATCGCGCTCGTGGTCATGTACGCGTCGGCCCAGGACTGGAAGGTCGCGCGATCGTCGTACGGCACGCCGAGCAGCTCGCAGATCACGGTCGCGGGCAGCGGCACGGCATAACCCTCCACCAGATCGGCCGGTGGCCCTTGGGCCGTCAGCCGATCCAGCAGGCCCTCGACGATCTCCTCGGCGCGGGGCCGCAGCAGTTCGACCCGGCGCGCGGTGAACGCCTTGCCGACCAGCCGCCGCATCCGCGTGTGCTCCGGCGGGTCGAGGTCGGAGAGCCCGCCCGGCACCGGCTCCGGATACATGCGCGGCGCGTCCCGGCCGGCCGCGGCCGCCCGGCTGAAGCGCGGGTCGGCGAAGACCGTGCGGACGTCCTCGTAGCGGGTCGCCAGCCAGGCCGGCTCGCCGTACGGCATCTGGATCCGGGCCAGCGGCTCGTGCTCGCGCAGCCAGCCGTAGGTGTCGTCCAGCTCCAGCTGGTACGGCATGCCGAGCGGATAGTCCCTCATGGCCCCACCTCTCACCAGGTGACGAGCAGTCTGGCCCACGCTTTCACCAACCCTCCAGGCTGTCCAGATCATCGAAGGACAGGGGGCTGACCCGCGTCAGGCCATGTCGGCGTCGCTCGGCGGGGCAGTGACTCACGAGTGTGCGGCGTACTGAGAACTGCAACAGGCCGAAGGGAGCCGGACACTTACCAAGGTGTCCGGCACCTATCGGCAAGGAGACTCTGTGACACACCGAGATCGCTTCGAAGCGGTCTATGACGCGTACTATCCGGCGATACATCAGTACGCCGCCCGCCGTACCAGCTCCCCCGACGACACCGCCGACGTCATCTCCGAGACGTTCCTCACCGCCTGGCGGCGTATCGGCGACGTGCCCGAGGGCGAGCGGGCGCTGCTCTGGTTATACGGGGTGGCCCGCCGCGTGCTGGCCAACCAGCAACGCGGCGCGTCCCGCAGGGCCGGGCTCGCCGAGCGGCTCCGTGACGAGCTGGCCGCCGACCGGCCCGTCAGACCGGTCGATCTGGAGTACGTACGCGCCGCCTTCGACGAGCTGCCCGAGCGTGACCGCGAGGTCATGGCGCTGGCCCATTGGGAGGGTCTGAGCAGCGAGCAGATCGCCAAGGTTTTGGGATGTACGGCCGTCGCCGCCCGGACCCGGCTGCATCGGGCGCGCAAGCGGCTGGCGGCGGCGCTGGAGCGGCAGACGTCCATGACGATCGCGATGGGGGAAGCATGAGCGACATCGACCACCTGATGAGGGCCATCGACCCGACCCCGCACGCGCCGGAACAGGGGCCCGGCGCGCGCGAGCTGCGAGCGGCGATCATGGCGACACCGGCTCCAGGCCGCCGACGGTCCTGGCTTCCGCAAAGGGGAACCTTCGGACCCCGCTGGCCTGTCCTGGCCTCGGCGGTCACCGCCGCGGCCGTGGCCGTGGCGATCGGCGTCGGCCTGCCGGCCAGTGGTCCGGCGACCGAGTACGCCAACGCGGCCGTCTCCATCAAGAAGGCCGAGGACTATTTCAGCGTCACCATCACCGACCCGGCGGCCGACCGCCGACGCTTCGAGGAGGCGTTTCGGGCGGTCGGGTTGAACGTCACGGTGAAAGTCGTCCCGGTGGCGCCGGACGAGGTCGGCGAGCTGCTCGGCCCTGTCGTTCCGGAGGGCTTCAAATGGCACGGAAGCATCGGGACGCAGCGCGTGACACCTTGCGCGTCGGCGTTCTGCGGCAAGGTCTGGATGCCCTCGGACTTCCCCGGACGCGTCGTCTTCGGGGTCGGCCGCCCCGCCAAGCCGGGCGAACCCTATGCCGAGGACGTCGCCTTCGACCCCGAGGGAGAGGAGGCCATGGCCGGCTACACGGCTCACGGCAAGACGGTCGCGGCTGTGCGCGCCGAGGCGCGCCGGCGCGGGTTGAAGGTCGGCTACCGCCTGCTGTGGAACTCTCCTGACGGCGGCTTCTCCGACCAGCCCGTCCCCGCGGACCGGATCAAGGACGACTGGACCGTGAGCGGATCCCGCGACCACAGCTCCGACACCGTCGACCTCTACGTCCTGCCCGGTCCCGGCGCCGGTCCCGCCCCCGACCCGCTGAAGGCCAGGACACCTCAGTGGTACGACGACCTCACCGACTGAGTCTGTCACATTTCCCGTGGTCGGAACGTCTTATAGGTAGCCGCCTGAGCGTCATCTAGGTAGCCGCCCATGAGTCCAGGCGTCCGCGCAGGGGAGATGAATCCTGTTGGTGTCCATCCCGGAAGTCCCATACACCGATCCCGCCAGCTGGCGGATCGCCATGGAAGCCAGTGCGGCGAGCCTGTCGATGAACACCCTGAAGGGTCCGCGACTCCTCGATGAGCTGCCGTGGTTCCAGGGTTCCTTCCGGCTGACTCGGGCCGGGCTGCCGGCGGGATTCACCCTGCGGCTCCCGCTGCCGACCCGTCCGGAGTGGCTGCGGGAGGAGGAGACGGCCGAACTGCTGTGGGAGTCGGTGAGCCTCGAGGCCGCCGGGATCCCGAACCAGTTCGGCGGGCGGACCCGGCTGCGGCTCGGCCGACGGGAGACCTTCGCGAGCGTGTCCGCTCTGTGCGCCAAGATTCCCGTCGGTCGTTCCGGCCGCCCCTACCTGAAGATCGTCCTGGAGACGGTGTTCCCGTCTTTGAGCCTGCGCTGGCCGCGCGAGGCACGGCTGCGGCTGCGGCCGGTGACGCTCAAGCTGTTCAGCGAGATCCGTCTCGCCGAGACCACCCCGCCGTCGTGATCCCGGGCCCGTCCGTCACTCGGCCGCCTTCGGGCGGTACGAGGCGATGATCACGCCGCTCTTCATGACCTTGGTGTCGACCAGCTCGAACGACGCCTTGAAGTCCTTGAGCGGCGTCGTCACGCTCTCGGCGCCTTCCAGGACCGGGGTGATCCAGAACCGGACCTCATCCAGCAGGCCCGCCCTGATGAGCTGAGTGGTGACCGAGCCGAAGCCGTACTGCAGGATGTCCTTGCCGTCCCGGGCCTTGAGCTTGGTGACCTCCTCGACCAGGTCGCCCTGCAGCACCTCGCTGTTCTTCCACGTGGGGTTGGTCAGAGTGGTCGAGGCGACGTACTTCTTGACGTTGTTGAAGTAGGCCGCGCCGGTGCTCGGGTCGCTCTCGTCCCGGGTCGGCCAGGCGGCGGACATGCCGTCGTACGTGGCACGGCCCATCAGCAGCGCGTCGGCGCCATTCGTCTGCTCACCGGCGAAGGCGACGGCCTCGTCGTCGAAGTAGGGCATCGTCCACATCGGGTTCTCGATGACGCCGTCGAGGGTGATGTAGGTCGAGTTGATGATCTTGCGCATCGGGATCTCCTGGGTGTCGGCGGTGCCATTTGGCGACACCCACAACCTTTCAGATCCCACTTACGATTCTCTTCAGGTGCCCTTAGCGGATCAGCGTACGGTCATCGCCCGCACGCTCTACCTCTCCGTCCCCGTGACCGTCGTCGAGGGGGATCTTCTCGCCCCCGTACTCCTTCGACATGAGGTTGCGCAGCCTGCCCAGTGGGCCGCGCATGCCCTTCGGCGGGATTCCCGCGCCGTCGGCCTCGGCGACCGCCAACATCGGCACCGGCTGCTTGCCCCGTACGTGTGCCTCGATATCGGCCGCAGCCGGCACGTGGGCCTCGACGAACCCGCCGTTGGGCAACCGCTTGATCACGCCCGACTCGACACCGTGGGAGATGACGCCCGCGTCGTAGCGCTGCAGGCCGAGACAGATGCGATACGTGATCAGGTATGCCAGCGCGGGCGCCACGAAGACCAGCACCCGCCCCGCGTACGTCGTCACGTTGAGGCTGATCTGGAAATTGGCCGCGATCTCGTCGTTGGCGCCGAAGAGCCAGAGCACGCCGTAGAACACGACGGCCGACATGCCGATCGCCGTGCGATGCGGGTTGTCGCGCGGTCGATCGGCGAAGTTCCGCTCGCTCTTGTCCCCCGTCACCCACTGCTCCAGGAACGGATACAACGCCAGGCCCGTCAAGACGATACCCAGCGGCGCCAGCGCCGGGATGATGACATTGAGCGGCACCGTACCCGCATGGGACGTACCGAACAGGTTGATCTCCCACGGCACCATGAGGCGCAGCGAGCCTTCGAGGAAGCCCATGTAGAAGTCGGGCTGCGAACCGGCCGACACGTCGGCGGGCGTGTAGGGCCCGAACAGCCAGATCGGGTTGATCTGGGCGAAGGTCGCCAGCCCCGCGATCACCCCGAACGTGAACAGGACGTACGCGCCGGCCTTGGCCATGAACGCCGGATAGAACGGCGCACCCACCACGTTCTGGTTCGTCTGGGTCTTGCCGGCCATCTGGGTGTGTTTCTGCATCCACATGAGCACCAAGTGAGCGGTGACCAGCGCCAGGATGATGCCCGGGATCAGCAGGATGTGCAGCGAATAGAACCGGGAGATGACATCTCCGCCCGGATACTCTCCGCCGAACAGGAAGAACGTCGCGTACGTACCGATCAGCGGCAATGAGACCAGCACACCCTCAGTGATCCGCAGACCGGCGCCGGACAGCAGGTCGTCGGGCAGCGAGTATCCGGTCAGCCCCTCAAGGAGCGCCAGCGTCAGCAGCAGCACGCCGATCACATGGTTGAGCTCGCGCGGCTTGCGGTAGGCGCCGGTGAAGAACACCCGCAGCGCGTGCACGATGGTGCTCGCCACGAAGAGCAGCGCCGCCCAGTGATGCATCTGCCTGAGCAGGAGGCCACCCCGGACATCGAAGCTGATCTCCAGTGACGACGCATAGGCCTGGGACATCATGACGCCCTTGAGCGGGGCGTACGACCCGTCGTAGGCGATCTCCGCCATGCTGGGCTTGAACCAGAACGTCAGGAACGTCCCGGTCAGTAGCAGGAGGACGAACGCATACAGCGCGATCTCCCCCAGCAGGAACGTCCAGTGGTCGGGGAAGATCTTGCGCATGTTGCGCTTGATGAAGTTGGCCGCGCTGAGGCGCTCGTCGAGGAAGTTCGAGGGGCCGGAGATGGCCTTCGGGATGGTCTTGAGCTCGTTCATTCGTGATCTCCGCTCACATTGACCTCCGCGTCAGGCAATTTAGGCATGTCGCTCCCCGTTCTCGTGGACACCTCCCTACATAGACGTCACAGGGGTTGGAAATGTGACAGGTCCGCCCGTACGCGTCCCTACCGGACCCATGACAAGGGGGCCCGGTACGCTGCCGGGCCCCCTTCTTGAGGTGGCTAGAAGTCGAACTCTCCTCGTTTGGCGCCGTCCATGAACGCGGCCCACACCGACGCGCTCACCACGTAGGGCCGCATGTCGGGCCGCTCGGTGTCGCGGATGCCCACACGGCCGCCCGACAGCGGGGCAACCTCCAGGCAGTCTCCGTTGTCGCCCGAGAACGAGGACTTCCGCCAGACAGCAGTCCTGAGTTCCTCGCTCAGCTCTAGGTCCATTCCTGCTCCAACCTCTCCTCGATCCTCTTGACAGACAGGCTCTGGGGAAGGGCTTCCGCGCGGCACATGTGATACCGGAGGCCGAGGACCTCGATCTCGGCCGCTCTGTCCCATACCTTCCCCGAAACCGGGCTGTCCACGAAGGCGGCTCTAGGCCCACCCGTCGTATGCGCGATCACGAAGCCTCCGAGCAGCCCAGCCGTGACGCGGGCACTGAGCGGCAGGATCTGGATCGTGATACACGGACTATGAGCCGCCTCGACGAGGTATGCCAGTTGGTTGCGGGTGATACTTTCGCTCCCGATCGGACGGTAGAGGATCGACTCGTCGAGAACCGCCCAGAGCGTGGGCGGATTGTCTCCGTCGAAGATCCCCTTCCGCGCCATCCGTGACTTGACCGCCTCCTCAACCTGGGCCTGGGTGACGCCCGGTTTTCCCTCCACGATGGCGCGGGTGTAGTCCTGCGTTTGCAGGAGACCTGGAACGATGGTCGGCGCCCAGGTCCAGAGTTCGCGCGCGGTCGCCTCGATGTCGAGCCAAGGGGCGAGCGTCTTGAAGATGGACTCCCGCTTGCCGACAGGCAGGAAGTCGACCAGGCGCCCCGGCTCCAGCCCCAGTCTTTCCTCGCAGCGTTTGGCGAGCACCTCGGTCGGTGTGCGTACGGCTCGTTCGACGGAACCGACCTGGTTGGCGGAGAAACCGATCTTGTGGCCGAGTTGCCCTTGGGTCAGCCCCGCTTCGAGACGGAGCTGACGTAGTTCGTACCCGAAACGGGCCTCCGCGCTGGCGTCTGGATTCAACTCTTTGGCAGGACGCATCGGGGGCTACTCCTGGTCTGATCCCACAGGATCACACAACATTTCCCACCGGGTGACTCATATCCGTGTGGCACGAGCCCTTGCGGTTATCCCAAAAATTACCCGCCGGATGGCACGCTTACCAGTACTTCGGACCAACAATTCCCCGTGCGACACACGAATTCTCGAGATCGCGTGTTATAACGGCACATAAATTCGGGCGATTAAGGTGATTAGGCTGCTAATACGAACAGAAGACGCAATCCTCATCGGCGCGACCCGGCTGCGACGTGGGCGCATGGCCCCGAAACAGGCGCGCGCGGCTGTCGCCCGGTGGCTCGCGGACCATCACCCAATGGTGTCCGATGTGCAACAGGTGGTCTCTGAGCTGGTCACGAACGCCTGCGAACACGTGGAAGGAGGCCGGCACCGCGAGTGGGTCACGGTGAGCGTGGGACGCGGGGACGGCTTCTTTCGCGTCGAGGTGATGGATCCCGGCGCATTTAGCGCTGAGCCGCATATGGCCGAGCCCGCTCTCGATGCCGAATCGGGGCGTGGTATTCGCATTGTCGCTGATCTTTCCAACGGATGCTGGGGGACATTTGTCACCGCAGCCGATCACCGCGTGGTGTGGGCCGATGTGAAGACCAGATAATGAGGCCGAATATTCGGCGGGCCGTTCCAAGAGAGCGACCGGGAAGAGGTCCTCAGCGGATACCGCGCGCCGTCTTCGGCGCGGGCCACCAGGCTGCGTCTGCGATCGGGGTCGCCGGTGAGCCGGTGAGCCGGGGGACGACGTCGGTGACCACGGAGACCTCGCCCTTCTCGATCGCCTGGAACCACGAGATCCAGGTCTCGATCTGTTCTCCGCTGATGCCCAGTCGCCATCGCCGTGCGAAGGCTTCCTCAAGGGTCTCGGATTCGAAGCGGTAGGGCCGACCGGTGGCCGCGGCGATCCGGGTGACCGCTTCGTCGAGAGTCAGGGCCTCGGGCCCGGTGATCTCAAGGGTCGCGCCGTCGTACTCGGAGCGGGGACCCTCGTCGAGGGCGACGGCCGTGATCACGTCGGCAATGTCCTCGTGGGTGACGAAAGCGGCTCGGCCGGTGCTCGCGGGGCCGCTCACGACGAATTCCTCGTCGGCGAGGGCGGCCGGCGTCGACGCGTAGATGCCCGCCCGAGCACCGTGTGGCGGATCCCGGTCCCTGCCAGGAACTGTTCGGTCAGCCACTGGTCGCGGGCGTTGACATAGGTGGCGATGGGCGAAGCGCCGATGAGGGACACATACAGGACCCGGTTCACGCCGACCGCGATCGCGGCCTCGACCGCGGTGGCGTGCTCCTCCAGCCGACGCCCCGTACGATGTCCGGAGACCAGGATGAGGGTCGACGCGCCCTCGAGCGCCTCGCGCATGTCCGAGGCGTCGGCGTAGGCGGCCGGACCGCGTCGCTGGGCACTCGGCAGTTCGGGTAGACGGTCGGGTCTGCGTCCGACAAGGAGTTGGGGGACGCCACGGTCGGCGAGTCGGGCCGCGATCCGGCTGCCCAGCGCCCCGGTCACCCCGGTGACCGCCACCGTGACGTGGTCCCCCTCAGACATGGACTTCCCTTCGTCCGGGTCCCCTGCCGATCGCGGAACCCCTGCTTCCGATCACGTACCTTGGAAGTCGATCACAGGCGGCGGCACGTCGCAAGCATCTCAGGCGCCGCTCACGAGGCTCCGACCTGCCGAAACGGTGGACGAACCGGGCGTGGGCCCGGCCCTTCTCCCCGATGATGAGGTTGCCCCTCCTCGTGGCCGGGGACGGCACGGTCTTGGGCCGATGATGGTTTGTGGCTTCCGGTGAAATCGCCGCAGTGCGGATCCCGCACTGCGCCGAGCTGTGCATGTAAAATGAAGGCATGCCTAGGAACATGCAGATCCGCGATGTTCCCGACGACATCGCCGACACGATCGCCGCCCGAGCCCGTGCCAAGGGACAGTCCGCGCAGGCCTACATGCTGGGCCTCCTGGCGGCGGATGCACGCCGTTCGCACAACATCGATCTGATCGCCCAGTTCGAGGGGCGTGACGACGGCATGCACAGCGCTCCAGGGCAAGCCGCGGAACTCGTTTACCAGGCACGGAACGAGCGGGACGAGCAACTCGCAGATACCAGTGGAGACTGCCCGTGCTCGTGATCGATGCCTCCGTCATGATCAACGCGCTAGCCGATGACGGAGAGGCCGGCCGTGCCGCACGCAAGGCCATCATGACCGATCCCGCCTGGATCGCGCCCGCACACATGCCCAGCGAAGTCGCCCACGTCGTCACCCGCCTCGTCAGGCAAGAACTGATCACCCAAACGCGTGGGTGGAGCGCCTTTGAGGCGCTCACCCGGGCCGAGATCGAGTTGGCGGACATCCGGCCTCTCCTGCCTCGCATCTGGGAATTGCGCAGCAACATCAAGGCTTACGATGCCGCCTACGTGGCGCTGGCCGAAGCTGAAGGTTGCACCCTGATCACCGGTGATGCGAAGCTCGCCAGCCTTCCGGTGGCCATCGGCTGCGACATTCGTCTGGTCTAGCGCCTGAAGAAAGTTTGAAATCCCCGATACTCCGCAGGTGAAAGGCTCTCATCTCGGCCTCAGGAAGAGGGCATTTTGCTTTGTAGAAGAGCCGGTGCCCGAAGAATGTCGGTCCCGTCTACTAATGTTTCGGCTACTTAAGTGGGGATTCGCAGGGTAGCGATACTGCGCGAGGTTTCCCGGCAGCTCTTCACCAGCTGGTCAGAGAGGGCGTGTACCGAGTGGACGAGAGCGAGAAGAACGCGCTGTTGATGTTCCTGGAGGCGCAACGGGCCAGCGTTCTCGCGATCGTGGACGGCCTCGACATGGAAGCCATGTCAACCGCGGTCCTGCCCTCTGGATGGACCGTGCTGGGTCTCGTGGAGCACCTCGGCTACGCCGAGCGGCACTGGTTCCAGGAGATCGCCACGGGGTCCGCCGAGCCACTGCCCTGGCCCGACGACCACATGCCACTGACCACACCGCGACCACCGTCTGTGGTCTTCGCGTTCTACCGGGCCCAGTGCGAGCGGTCCAACGCAGTGCTTGCCGCGACTCCCCTGTCGACGCCCCCGCGAGGACGTCACCCAGGTCCGCTTGGAGATGAGGTCACCGATATGCGGCGGATCGTCCTGCACATGATCGAGGAGACCGCACGTCATGCGGGCCACCTCGACGTCGCACGCGAACTGCTCGACGGAAAGACGGGGCTCGGGCCTCGATAGCCCTCCACTCGATGGCAAGACGGGGCTCGGGCCGATAGCCCTTTCGTCGCCGTCGCCGGGCGGGTCAGACCAGCCGGTTCGGACGCCTCCGGCTCCAAGGACCGAATCGGCCCAGAAGTCAGCCAGTCCTTCCGCCGGAGAAGGCTGGGGTGCGCGAGGGGCGGGAGCCCCTCGCCGAGGCGGAGCCCCAAGGAAACACGCCTGAGCGCCGTCCGCGCGAAGCGCGCCCGACACGCGATGACCATGCGTGTCGGGCGGCGCCAGGGCGGTCAGGTGGTGGAGAAGGCCGCGTCGAAGGCGGTGGTCGGTGGGGTGATGGCGTTGAGGCCGCGGATGTAGCCCAATGCCTCCCGTGCCCCGTCCAGCCGGTCCATCCCCGCGTCCTCCCACTCGATCGAGATCGGGCCCGCGTACCCGATCGAGTTGAGCGCCCGGAAGCAGTCCTCCCAGGCCACGTCGCCGCGACCGGTGGAGACGAAGTCCCAGCCGCGCCTCATGTCCGCCCACGGCAGGTGGGAGGAGAGGCGGCCGCGGCGGCCGTCGCCCACGCGGACGCGGGTGTCCTTGCAGTCCACGTGGTAGATCCGGTCGGCGAAGTCCAGGATGAACGCCACCGGGTCGAGGTCCTGCCAGACCATGTGGGACGGGTCCCAGTTGAGGCCGAACGCGGGGCGGTGGCCGATGGCCTCCAGGGTGCGCTGGGTCGTCACGTAGTCGTAGGCGATCTCGCTGGGGTGGATCTCGTGGGCGAAGCGGACGCCCTCCTCGTCGAAGACGTCGAGGATGGGGTTCCAGCGGTCCGCGAAGTCCTGGTAGCCCGCCTCCACCATCGAGGCCGGCACCGGCGGGAACATCGCCACCGTGTGCCAGATGGACGAGCCGGTGAAGCCGACCACCGTGTCGACGCCCAGCAGGGCTGCGGCTCGCGCGGTGTTCTTCATGTCCTCGGCGGCCGCCTGGCGTACGGATTCCGGGTCGCCCGAGCCCCAGATGCGGGCGGGCAGGATGGCCTTGTGGCGCTCGTCAATGGGATGGTCGCAGACCGCCTGGCCGACAAGGTGGTTGGAGATCGTCCAGACCTTGAGGCCGTGCTTGTCGAGCTGGGCCCGCTTGGCGGACACGTACGACGGGTCGCTGATCGCCTGCGCCACGTCGAAGTGGTCGCCGGAGCAGGCGATCTCGAGGCCGTCGTAGCCCCATTCGGCGGCGAGCCGGCACACCTCCTCGAACGGCAGGTCGGCCCACTGGCCGGTGAACAAGGTGACCGGTCTCATATGTCCTCCACAACTGTGAAACGGCTGGAATCAGCCGCACTGCGCTCGACCGCCGCGAGCACGCGTTGCACCCGGAGCCCGTCCGCGAACGACGGTGCCGGGTCGCTGCCCTGGGCGATCGCCTCCAGGAAGTCTTTGACCTCGTGGGTGAAAGTGTGCTCGTAGCCGAGCCCGTGTCCGGGTGGCCACCACGCCCCGGCGTAGGGGTGGTCGGCCTCGGTGACCAGGATGCGTTTGAAGCCGCTGTCGCCATCGCTGACCCACAGCTCGTTCATGGCCTCGAAGTCGAAGGCGAGGCTGCCGTTCGAGCCGTTGAGCTCGATGCGCAGCGCGTTCTTGCGCCCGGTGGCGAACCGGGTGGCCTCGAAGCTGGCCATGGCGCCGCCGGAGAGCCGCCCGATGAAGAGCGCGGCGTCGTCGACGGTGACGGGCCCGGTCTCCGACGAGCCCGGCGACACGGGGCGTTCCTTGACGAACGTCTCGGTGAGCGCCGAGACGCCCACGATGTTCTGGCCGGTGATGAACTGGGCGGTGTCGATGATGTGCGCCCCGATGTCACCCAGGGCGCCCGATCCCGCTTTGTCCTTCTGCAGCCGCCACACCAGCGGAGCCGCGGGGTCGGTGATCCAGTCCTGGAGGTATTGGGCTCGTACGTGCCTGATCTCGCCGAGCCTGCCCTCCTCGACGTAGCGCCGGGCCAGCGCCACCGCGGGCACCCGCCGGTAGTTGAAGGCCACCATGCTCTTGCCGGCCGACGAGGCCGCCGCCCGCACCATGGCCTCCGCCTCGGCCACGTTGTTGGCCAGCGGCTTCTCGCAGAGCACGTGCTTGCCGGCCTCCAGGGCGGCGATGGCGATCTCGGCGTGGGAGTCGCCCGGCGTGCAGATGTCGACGATCTGCACGTCGTCGCGTTTGACCAGCTCCCTCCAGTCGGTCTCGGTGTCGGCCCAGCCGAGCCGGGCGGCCGCGGCGGCGGTGTGCTCCTGGGACCGGCCGGCCAGCACCGCCATGCGGGGTGCCAGCGGCAGGTCGAAAAAGGCGCCGACGCTGCGCCATGCCTGGGAGTGGACGCGGCCCATGAACGCGTAGCCGATCATGCCCACGCCGACGGTGGTTTGGTCTGACATGCAACCCCCGATCAGGATTCGAAGCCGAGTGGCAGGTACTTCTCGACGTTCTCCTTGGTAATGGTCTCCGACGCGAGCGTGATGGACTGTGGCACCTGGTTCTCCACCAGGTCGCTCATGCCCTTCTGCTGCGCGATCAACCTGGCCAGCTTGATGGCCGACGAGGCCATCGTAGGACTGTAGGTGACGGTGGCCTTCAGCACGGAGGTGCCCGACTGGATCTCCTTCATGGCGTTCAGGGAGCCGGCGCCGCCGACCATGAAGAACTCGTTCCTGTTCGCCTCCTTGATGGCGGCGAGCACGCCCACGCCCTGGTCGTCGTCGTGGTTCCACAGGGCGTCGATCTTCTTGTGCGCCTGCAGCAGGCTGGCGGCCACCGAGTTGCCGGTCTCCACGGTGAACTTGGCGTCCTGCTTCGCGGTGACGCTGAAGCCGAACGTCTTCAGCGCGTCGGCGAAACCCTTGCTGCGGTCCTGGGTCAGCGGGAGCGTCGCGATGCCCTGGATCTCCACGATCACCGGGTTCGAGACGCCCTTGTCCTTGAGCTGCTTGCCGATGTACTGGCCGGCCGCCACGCCCATGCCGTAGTTGTCGCCGCCGATCCAGGTGCGGTACGCCAGCTTGTCGGGGAAGATCCGGTCGAGGTTGACGACCGGGATGCCGGCCTGGGTGGCCTGGAGCGCGACCTGGTTGAGCTGCTGGCCGTCGTTCGGCAGGATCACCAGGGCGCTGACCTTGGCCGCGATCAGCGACTCGACGGCGGAGATCTGCTGGTTGATGTCGTTCGTCGGCTCGACGGGCTTGAACTCGACGTCCGAATACTGCTTGGCCGCGGACTCGGCGTTCTTCGCGATGGCCGCGATCCAGCCGTGGTCGGCGGCGGGCGCGGAGAAGCCGATGACCACCTTGGTGCCGGGCTGGTCGTTGCCGCTGGCCGCGGGGGCAGGGGCGGGCGCCACCGTCGAGGGGGCGGCGGCGGGCTCGTTGCTGGTGCAGCCGGCCGCTAACATCACGGCTCCGCCGACCAGGAAACCCCTGCGCGCGACGTTGTTGCTCATGGTGCTCTCTCCTTCAGGTTCCGTCGCTGGAGAAGGACGGCGACGACGATGATCAGGCCCTTCGCGATCAGCTGGTCGCTGGTGTTGAGCCCGTTGAGGATGAACAGGTTCGTGATGAGGGTGAAGATCAGCAGGCCCAGGATCGAGCCGATGATCGTGCCGCGGCCGCCCGTGAGCAGGGTGCCGCCGATGATGACGGCGGCGATGGCGTCGAGCTCGTACAGGTCGCCGTGCGTGGAGGAGCCCGTGGTGGTGCGGGCCATGATGAGGATGGCGGCGATGCCGCAGCACAGCCCGGACAGGGCGTACAGGAGCATCGTGTGCCGGCGGACGTTGATGCCGGCCAGCCGGGCCGCCTCGGGGTTGCCGCCGACCGCGTAGGTGCGGCGGCCGAACGTGGTGCGGTTGAGCAGGATCCAGCCCAGCACCACGACCAGCGCGAAGATGTAGACCAGCAGCGGGACGCCGAGCAACCGCGTGGTCGACAGGTCCACGATCGCGCCGTTGTCGGACTGGATGATCTGCGTCTTGCGGTCGGACATGCGCTGGGCCAGCCCGCGCGCCGCGACCAGCATCGCCAGGGTGGCGATGAACGGCACCAGCCGCCCGTACGCGATGAGCAGCCCGTTGACCAGGCCCGTGCCGGTTCCGACGAGGATCGCGCAGACGGCCATGACGGCCGGTCCGTACGCCTGCGTGGCCAGGGTGGTGGCCCAGACGGAGGCCAGGGCCATGGTGGCGCCCACCGACAGGTCGATGCCGCCGCCGATGATGACGAACGTGGCGCCGACCGTGATGACGCCGATCGTGGCGGCCAGCGACAGGATGCTGACCAGGTTGGAGGTGGTGGCGAAGTTCTCGGGCTTGGTGACCAGGCCGACGATCGCGAGCAGGACCAGCGCGACCACCAGGCCCAGGTGCCGTGCCTCTCCGAGCCAGGCCAGCGGACCGGGCGCCCGCACGGCGAGGCGGTTCTGCGGGCCCGCTTCTGCGGGGTTGCTCATCAGGCGGCTCTCCCATCCATGATCATGTCGAGCACGCGATGCTCGTCGAGCTCTTGGGCGTCGCCCTGGTGGATGACCGTCCCCTCGCGCAGCACCAGCACGCGGTCGGACAGGCCGAGCACCTCGGGCACCTCGCTAGAGACCAGCAGCACGCCGATGCCCTGGTCGGCCAGCCCGCGGATCACCGCGTACAGTTCGGCCCTGGCCCCGACGTCCACGCCCCTGGTCGGCTCGTCGAGCAGGAGTAACTTGCGCCCGCCGAGCAGCCAGCGAGCCAGTACGGCCTTCTGCTGGTTGCCGCCGGACAGCGTCTTGATCGGCCGTTCGGGGTCGGGCGGACGGATGTCGAGCGCCTCTACCAGACGCCGCGCCTCGGCCTTCTCGCGGGCCCGGTCCATCCAGCCGAAGGTGGCGAACTCCGGCAGGCTGCCCAGGGTGATGTTGGCGGTCACGCTCTGGTCGAGCAGGAGCGCCTGGGCCTTGCGCTCTTCCGGGGCCAGGCCCATGCCTTGCCGTACGGTGCCGACGACGTCGCCCCGCCGCAGGGTCTTGCCTGACAGCAGGACGCGGCCGGAGGCGCGACGGGCGCCGTAGACCGCCTCCAGGATCTCCGAACGGCCGGAGCCGACCAGCCCGGCCAGCCCGACGATCTCACCGGCGCGCACCGAGAACGACACGTCGGCGAAAGCGCCCGGCGAGCCGAGTCCTTCGACGCGCAGCACCTCCTCGCCCGGGGGCTCGGCGGCGCGGGGCGGGAAGACGTACTCGACGTTGCGGCCGGTCATGAGCGAGACGATCTCGGTGGTCGGCGTGTCGCGGGCGGGCAGGCCGACGGCGACCGTACGCCCGTCCTTGAGCACGGTGACCCGGTCGCCGATCTCGCGGATCTCCTCCAGCCGGTGCGAGATGTAGACGACGGCGACGCCCTGGGCGGTGAGCTCGCGGATGATGCGGAACAGGTTGGCCACCTCGTCGTGGGCCAGCGCGGCCGACGGCTCGTCCATGATGATCAGGCGAGCCTCGTGGGAGAGCGCGCGGGCCATCGAGACGACCTGCTTGGCGGCCGGTGCCAGCCGCCCGACCTCGGCCTTCGGCCGGATCTCCGGGTGGCCGAGCCTGGCCAGCACCGCGGCGGCGGCCCGGTTGGCCGCTCCCCTGTTCACGAAGCCGGCGCGCGCGTGCTCGTGGCCCAGGAAGATGTTCTCCGCGACGCTGAGCCCGTCGACAAGGTCGAGTTCCTGGTAGATGGTGGCGAAGCCGAGCCTGATGGCGTCGATCGGGCTCCCGGCCCTGACCTGCGCGCCGTTGAACTCGATCGTGCCCTGGTCTGGCTGGTGCACGCCGGCCAGCACCTTGATGAGCGTCGACTTGCCCGCGCCGTTCTGGCCGAGCAGGCAGTGCACCTCGCCGGCGCTCACGTCGAGGTCCACCCCGTCGAGCGCGCGCACGCCAGGGAACTGCTTGACGATCCCCCTCATGACCAGCATCGGGGTCCCTTTCAGGCGTTGACGATCCGGTTGATGTTCTCGGGTGACAGGTAGTTCTCGATCGCCAGGATCCCGGCGCCCAGCGCGGCGGCGTTGATCCCGGTACGGCTGGGCACGATCGAGAGGTGATGTGTGGCCAGCGGCAGCGATCTGCGGTAGACGGTCTCCTTGATGCCGGCGAGCAGGTGTTCGTGGACCCGGGACAGCGCGCCGCCGATGACGATCACCTCGGGGTTGAAGAAGTTGACCAGGCCGGCGAGCACCTCGCCGATCAGCCGGCCCGCCTCTCTGACCAGCCGGAGCGCCTGCGTGTTGCCCGCCTGTACCAGCGCCACGACTTCGGCCCCCGACTCGGCGGGCGTGCCGAGCTCGGTCAGCCTCCTGGCGACGGCCGCGCCGCCGGCGACGGCCTCCAGGCAGGCGCTGTTGCCGCAGCGGCAGCCGGCTTCCTCGTGGCCGGAGACCCGGATGTGGCCGATGTCGCCCGCCGAGCCCTGGGCGCCGCGGTGCAGCTTGCCCTCGGCCACGATGCCGCAGCCGATGCCGGTGCCGATCTTGACGAACAGCAGGTGGTCGGCGCCGGGGTAGGCGTTGCGGTGCTCGCCGAGCGCCATGACGTTCACGTCGTTGTCGACGAGTACGGCGCAGCCCGCAAAGTGCTCGGGAATCGGGTAGTCGTTCCATCCCGGCATGATCGGCGGGTTGTTGGGCCGGCCAGTGGCGAACTCCACCGGCCCCGGCACCCCCATCCCGATCGCCTTGAGCGCGGCCCGCGGATGTCCCGCCTCGGCGAGCAACCCGTCCAGCCGCTCGTCGACGTGAGCCAGGACCGTCTCCGGCCCCTCGGCGATCAGCAGCGGGTCCTCGCACTCGGCCAGCACGTCGCCCGAGATGTCCATCAGCGCGATCCTGCAATGTGTGGCGCCCAGGTCGACGCCCGCGAAGGCGTGGTCCGCGGTGTGCAGGCGTAACTGCCGCGGCGGCCGGCCGCCGGTGGACTCGCCGCTCCCGGTCTCGGAGACCAGGCCACGCTCGATCAGCGCGTCGACGCGCTGGCTGATCGTGGACCTGGCCAGGCCGGTGAGCCGGGCGAGGTCCGAGCGGGTGGTCGCGGAACCGGCGCTGATGAGCGTCAGAACGTCACCGGGCGAACCCGGAGCGGAGGTCATGCGGCGACAATAAGATCACACAAGCGGCAAATCAAGAGTGTTGGCCGCGCAAACCCTCCCTACTTCCGCCGATAATCAAACAAAGATCTCCGAATTCGGACATAAGGGCGGTTCGGCCCCAGCGAGGTCGCACCGCGCGCCGCCCTGGCGGCGGCTCGTCGCCGCACGTTCCGGCCGCCGACCCCCAACGCTTCGACGGCCCGCCGCCACACGCCCTGGTGGCCCACCGCCACGCACCCCACCGTCTCGGAGCGACCTCCCCACGAGAGCGGCACGGCCGCGGAGCATCGGGGCCGGGCAGACCGTCAACATCTGGAGAACCATTAGTGGTCATTCGGTAAGAACTGTGCGGCGAACGGAGCACCCATTAGGAGGGCGCATATAACGGGTTCCGTGGCGAACACTTCGCTGGAATTCCGGGCGAAATGTCCCATGACCCGAACCGCCATCCATACGGGGAGTCCGAAATGAGAGAAAAAATCACGATACCTATTTTCGTGGCGATGGCCGTGGGAGGTGGGATCGCCTTCGGGACCGCAGGACTGGCGTCCGCCTCCACGGACAGCCAGGTGGCACCCATGAGCACCGAGAGCCCGCGACCCTATCCGCCGAGGGCCAATGCCGCCGCGACGCCGAGGGCCACCTCGTCGGCGTCGTCGCACGTCAACATCGACGTCGACGTCGACCCCGAGGAGTTCGACGGGTGGCATCGTCACCATCGGGGCTGTGGCCACGGGTGCCATCGCCACCACAGGGAGCTGCCGATGACCGGAGCACCCGTGAAGGCCCTGGCCGCAGCCGGTGCCGGCATGCTCCTGACGGGCACCGCCGGCACGCTGATCGCCATGCGGCGTCGCCGATCGTACAGCGCGAAGTAAGTCGCCGATCTCACAGTGCGAAGTAAGAGACGCCGAGTCGTCATCGCCGGCCTGCTGGCTCCCGCCGCAGCTCTCACGCTGGCCGGGGGTTGGGCCGCGCACCTCGCTCTGAGCGTGCGGGACCACCTGCAGGCGACCAGGAACGCGCTGGTCCTGCTGCGCGCGAGCGACCCCGGCCGGCTGGCCGGGACGCTCGCGGACGCGCGGTGGCACGCGAGCGAGGCCCGCCGACTCACCTCCGGCCCGGACTGGTCGTTGATCGCTCACACTCCCCTGGTGGGAGAGAGCGCGACGACCATCCGCGGTCTGGCGGAGACCGCCGCGGAGCTGACCGGCGCCCTGACCGACGTGCACCGGGCCGCCGGGCGGCTGATCACGGCCGGTGCGTCCGCCAAGGGCGACGGGCCGTCCATGACCGACATGGGCAAGCTGCTGGCCGACCTGGAGTCGGCGGCACCGGTCCTGGACGCCGCCGCCGACCGGGTCGCTCTGGCGCGCTCCCGCCTGTCCGTTACCCCGGCGGACACGGGCGTGATCGAGCTGGACCAGGCCCGCGTCGCGGCCCTGGAGCAGGTCGATCGGCTGCACGGCTGGCTGGGCGCCGCGGCCGACGCCGCCGCCCTGCTGCCGCCGATGCTGGGCCATGACGGTCCACGCCGCTACTTCCTGGCGTTCCAGACGAATGCCGAGGCGCGCGGAACCGGCGGCCTGGTGGGCGCCTTCGGCATTCTGAAAGCCGGGGGCGGCGAAATCGACATTCAGCGGCTCTCCGCCAACTCCCGCCTCGCGCCGAGTTCGGTGCCGGTCGCCGACAATGGGCCGGCGTTCAGCGCGCGTTACGGGCCGAGCGCGCTTTCCCTGCTCTCCAATTCCAATCTTTCCCCGCATTTCCCGTACGCCGCGACCACCTGGACCGCGCTCTGGGAGCGGCAGACCGGCCGGCGACTGGACGGTGCCATCGCGACCGACCCGGTCGGGCTCTCCTACCTGCTGCGGCTGATCGGGCCGGTCACCCTCCCGGGCGGCGAGACGGTGACCGCCGAGAACGTCACCGACCTCACCGAGCGGGCGGCCTATGTCCGCTACCAGGATCCGGACGAGCGTAAGAAGTACCTCATCACGATCGCCGGCGCCGTCAGCGAGGCGATGATCCGATCCCATCCGGATCTCCGCACCTTGATGTCCACCTTGGCGCAGATGGTGGATGAGCGGCGGATCCAGGTGTGGAGCCGCAGGGGCGTCGAGCAGCGCCGCCTGGCGACGACGCCGCTGGGCGGTGTGCTGTCCCGGGAGCCGGGACCGTTCGCCGGACTGGTGGTCAACAATTCCGGCGGCAACAAGCTCGACTACTACCTCAGGCGCTCGGTCGACTATGAGCTGGGCCCCTGCCGTCCCGACGGGCAACGCGTCACGAGGGTGCGGGTCAGTCTCACCAATGACGTGCCGCGCAGGAAGCTGCCCAGGTATGTCACCAGCCGCCTTGATTCCCCGGACCGCGCCCACGCCGTCGGATCCAACCTGCTGTGGGTGTCGCTGTACACCGGGGTCGGAGCGAGGAACGGCGGCGTGCGGATCGACGGGAAGCTCGTGAAGGTCATCAAAGAGGTCGAACGATCCCACCCCGTCTACTCCACCATGCTGGAGCTCGCGCCCCGGCAGTCGAAGACGCTGGAGTTCCTCCTGCTCGAACCCGCCTCGGACGCGGCGCCGCGGGTGCCCGTGCAGCCGCTGGTCCATCCCCAGCAGACCAGCATCACCCAGGACCATCGGGGCTGTGCCTTCGAGGCTCCCACCAAATAATCGGTATCTGAAGCGAAGGGTAAAGAGCGGCGCGCCGCCAATGGCCGTCTGACCAGGGCGTTCTACCGTCGCGCTCATGGAAGGTACGCGGGACGCGTCTGGTTTCCACATCCTGTTCGTCTGCACGGGCAACATCTGCCGCTCTCCTCTGGCGGAGCGGCTGACCCGGCCGGCCCTCGGGCCGGCGTTCCGGGTGACCAGCGCGGGCACCCACGCCGAGCCGGGCATGGAGATGGCCGAGCACACGCGGCGGACGCTGCTTCGCCTCGGTGGCGATCCCAGCGGCTTCGTCTCCAGCCCGCTGACCACCGAGGTGGTGGCCGCCGCGGACCTCGTGCTGACGGCCGCCTCCGCGCATCGTGCCGAAGTGGTGACCAGGCATCTCCAGGCAGCCGGTCGTACCTTCACCATCGTCGAGTTCGGTGCCTTGAGCAGCGCGGTCGAGCCCATGGCGGTCACCCGTCATCGCGATGCGGTGCAGCGGGCGCACGCGCTGGTCGACGAGGTGCGCAGGCTACGCGGCCTGGTGCCGGTGGACCGGCCCGACATCCTCGACCCCTTCGGCGGCACCCGATGGCATCACCGGATGGCGGGACGGAGGATCGCCAGATCGCTCGACGTCCCGCTCCGGCTCCTCACACAGCCGTCGGCGCCTTGACCGCAGCCTTGGCCTCGGCCTCGGCCTCGGTGTCGGTCTCGTAGCCGTAGCCGTAGCCGTAGCCGTCGTACCGGCTGGCCTTCGCCGGGACGAAGTTCATGACCGTGCCGACGATGCGAGCGTTGATCGACGCCAGCAGCTCAATGCCCCGGAGGATGTGCTCCTGCCGGGTCTTGCCGTACCGCGCGACGAGCAGCACTCCGTCGCAGATCGCCGAGAGCGTCGCGGCGTCGGTCACCGGCAGCAGCGGCGGCGCGTCGACGATCACGATGTCGTAGTCGCCCATGACCTGGTCGATCACCTGGCGCATCCCTCGTGAGCCGAGCAACTCGCTCGGGTTCGGCGGGATCTGGCCACTCGGCAGCACGAACAGGCGCGGCTCGCCCCAGGGCTGAATCACCTCGTCCAGGCGCGCCTTGCCGATCAGCACGTCCGTCAGGCCGACCGCGCCCTCGATGCCGAGGTAGGTCGGGATGCGCGGACGACGGAGGTCGCCGTCGATCAGGAGCACCCGCCACCCCGCCTGGGCAAGGGCGATCGCGAGGTTGGAGGAGGTCGAGGACTTACCCTCGTTCGGCAGGCAGCTGGTGATCACCAGGGATTTGGGCTGCCGGTCCACGCCGATGAACTGCAGGTTCGTACGGAGTGAGCGGAACGCCTCCGACCTGGACGATCGACCCCCGCTACGGACGATCAGCGGGTGACGCCGAGCGTCCCGCTCGTACCCGATGATGCCGAGAGTCGAGCTCTTCGAGACCCGCTGCAGCGTGTCGGAGGACTTGATGGTCGTGTCCAGGCGATCACGGAGCACCAGCGCGGCGACGGCGGCGAGCAGCGAGATCAGTACGGCGAGCACCATGTTGATCACCGGCCTGGGGCTGACCGGCGCCTGAGGGGTCTCCGCCTGGTCCACCACCGTGATCTTGATCGCGGGGCGGCTGGCTGGAGTGACCCGCTCGATCTGGTCGATCAGCTGCGTGAACCGCGCCCCCAGGGCGTTGGCCAGATGTGCGGCGCGGACCGGGTCGCTGTCCGTGACAGTCGCATGGAGCAGGACGGTACCGGGGACGACTTCCGCCGAGATGTTCGCCTGCACACTCCGGATGTCCTCGGGTGCGGCGATCTGGCTGACCACCCGATGGCTGGACAACAAGGTGGCATAGGACTGGACCCTCTGCGCCGACAGTATTCCCGCTTGGTACGCGGCGGAGAGGCTGCCCTCCCTGTCTTGGCCGGAGACCAGCATCGAGATCGCCGCGACATACTTCGGCGGCGTGTTCGCGGTGACCACCGCCGCCGCGCCCATCCCGATGGCCAGCGAGGCGAGGATGAGCAACCAGTTCCTGCGCACGAGCCGCATGTAATAGAGCAGATCCACCGGATCAACGCCGCCTTTCTCGGATTCTTGAACGAGCCTTGAGGTGCCGGACCGGCGCGTAAACGTTCACGCCCTGCAGCAAGATGAAGACGACGAGCGCGATCCCGCCCGCGGTGACCGCCGCGATGGAAGAAGAGACCCAGCCCATGGCCATGGCCAGGTACAGGGCACCAGCGAGCCCTGAGCCCACGCCGAGTGCCGTTGCCGCCAGTCGGGCTCCCAGGCCGATCCTCCGCAGGCGATGCGACACGTGATCGGTGCCGCCCGACAGCGGCGATCGGCCGGCCCTCATCCGGGAGATGAACACGACTCCGGTATCGATAGTCGCGACAAAGGTGGGCAGAAGCAGTCCCGCCGCCACCGTGACCGGGCCCTGTCTCATCACCAGGACGACCGCCGAGCACGTGAGGACGAAGCCGATGAACAGCGATCCGGTGTCTCCCATGAACATCTTCGCGGGCGGCCAGTTGTGCAGGAGGAAACCCAGCGTGGCGCCGGCCAGGGCCACCAGCAGGAGCCCCAGAGCCGGCCATGCCTGCAAGAAGGCCGTCCCCGCGAGGAAGGCGGCGCTGACCGCGGTGACCGCCCCCAGCGAGCCGTCCATGTTGTCCAGCAGATTGAAGGAGTTGGTCATCACGACGATCCACATGACGGTGATCGGGCCGTCCGGCCATCCGCCGGTCACCGTGAGCTGGACCCCGGAGAGCACGACGCCGCTCGCCGCCACCGTCTCCACCACCAGTCTGGCGGCCGTCGTCAGCGACTCGAAGTCGTCGATCAGGCCGAGGAGGGCCACCGCCATGCCGGCCAGCAGGATGGCGGTGAGCCGCCGGTCGCCGGGGCCGACCGCGGCCACCGTGGGGACGATCGTGGCCAGCGCGATCGCGATGCCGCCCAGGTAGGGGGTCGGGCGGGCATGCGTCTTGTGCCCGCCGGGATGATCGGTGAGGCCCCACTGAACCGCGAGGCGCTTCAGCGGGATGGCGGCCGTCGCGCTGAACAGACACGCCGCCACACCGGC
This sequence comes from Nonomuraea aurantiaca, assembly GCF_020215705.1. GTDB lineage: Bacteria > Actinomycetota > Actinomycetes > Streptosporangiales > Streptosporangiaceae > Nonomuraea > Nonomuraea aurantiaca. The sequence goes on from NZ_JAIWNB010000006.1 coordinate 405,022, forward strand.
GGCCAACGCGAGTGCTCCGTTCACCGCATCGCCGCCGCGAGCTCCTCGCGGGCCTCATTGACGATCTCGGTGAGGATCTCGTCCAGTGTGCGTCGCGGAGCCCATCCCGTGAGCTCTCGGATCTTGGTGGTGTCGGGGACCCTGCGGGTCATGTCCTCGAAGCCGTGTTCGTAGGCCTCGTGGTAGGGGATGAGGTCTACCCCGGAGGTGGACGCGGTGTGCTCGACGACCAGCTTCGCCAGCTCCAGGATGCTGATCTCGTCGGCCGATCCGATGTTGAAGGTCTGCCCGATCGCCGCGTCGTGGTCGAGCAGCCGGAGCAGGGCGTCGACGACATCCACGACATGGGCGAAGCACCGGGTCTGGGTGCCGTCGCCGAACACCGTGAGCGGGGCGCCGGCGAGCGCCTGGCGTACGAGGCGTGGAATGACCATGCCGTAGGCCGGGCTCTGCCGTGGCCCCACGGTGTTGAACAGCCTGACGACGATCGTCGGCAGGCCGCGCTCTCGGTGATAGGCGTTCGCGAGGATCTCGTCGACGGCCTTCGCCGTGCTGTAGGCCCATCTCACCACGGACGGACTGCCGAGGATGCGGTCGGCGTTCTCGCGCAGCGGTCCCGACGAGTTCTTGCCGTAGATCTCGCTCGTACTGGTGATCAGGATCTTTTTCCGGTACCGATGCGCGGCCTCGACGACGATCTCCGAGCCGCGGATGTTGGTCGTCAGGGATCGGAGCGGCTGCTCGACTATCAGCTTGACCCCCACCGCGGCGGCGAGATGAACGACGACGTCGCACTGATGGACGAGCTCGTCGACCATCAGCTCGTCCAGAATGGAGCCCTGGATGAAGCGCAGGTTCGGATGCGGCCGCAGGTTGGCCAGCCGCCCGGTCGACAGGTTGTCGAGAATAACGACGGAGTCACCGCGGGCGATCAACGCGTCGGTCAGATGCGACCCGACGAATCCGCTGCCGCCCGTTATCAGGTAGGTGCACTTCGATGCTTTGCTCACGGGTTTCCCTATGAATGCGTTGAACTGGAGATAGCAGCAAGTCAGGCATGCACACCGGGGTTCACGATCACCGCCTTCTCGAACCAGTCCACCGTCATCCGCAGCCCGTCCTCCAGCGGCACCGAGCGCACACCGGGAAACAGTTCGCGCAGCAGGTTGGAAGAAGCCTGCGATTCTCGGATGTCACCGGTCCGGGGCGGGAGGAAGGCGGCCTCGATCGGCTGGTCGAGGACCGAGCCGAGGAGGTCCTTCAGCTCCAGCAGCGAGACGCGCGTGCCGAAGGCGAGATTGACCGGTTTCGTGCTCGTCACCCGGCGCACGGTCGCGTCACAGAGGACCTCCGTCACCGATCCCACATAGGTGAAGTCCCGCGTCTGGAGCCCGTCGCCGTAGATCGGCACCGGGCCGCCCGCCAAGGCTTTCGACACGAAGGCGGGGATGACCGCCGCGTAGGCGTGATCTGCGGCCTGTAGCGGGCCGTAGACGTTGAAGAAGCGAAAGGGCAGCACAGCCAGGCTGAAGCTCGAGGCGTACGCCAGAGCGTAGGCCTCGGTCGCCAGCTTGCTCACGCCGTAGGGGCTGAGGGGCCTGGTCGCAAGGTCTTCGTGCTTGAACGGCTCCGCGCAGTCCCCGTACACCGAGGACGACGAGGCCAGGATCACGTGCGGTTTCGTGGCCCGGCAGGCCTCCAGGATGTGCAGGGTGCCCGTGGCGTTGACGCCGTGCGAGGCCAGCGGGTCCGCCAGTGATCGAGGCACTGACGGACGTGCGGCAAGGTGGACCACGGTTGTGGCGTTCGCGACAAGACCGCTCAGCAGATCCAGGTCCAAAATGCTGCCCCGCACGAAATCCACCCCGACGTCATCGAGATTGGCGAGATCGCCGCTGCTCAGGTCATCGAGCACCGTGATCTGCTCGATCTCGGGCCGCGACGCCAGCGCCCGGCACAGGTTCGCGCCGATGAATCCGGCCCCGCCGGTTACCAGGATTTTCACTTGTTCATCTCTCCTGTCATGACCAGCCGATCCCGGCGACGCGCGCCCAGTGATCGATAGAGGGCCTCGGTGTCCGCGACCAGCCGGTCCACATCGAACGAGGCCTTCGTCCAGAGGCGCGCCGCCTCACCCATCTGGCGGGCGAGCGTGGAGTTCGAGAGCAGCCGTACGGTGTGGTCGGCCAGCTCCGCCGTGTCGATCGCGGCGACCAAGCCGGTGTGTCCGTCCTGGACGACCTCAGTGACGCTGCCCACGCGGGTGGCCACGACGGGAGTGCCTGCCATTCCCGCCTCGATGAGCGTGAGGGGAGTGCCTTCGTTGTCGGAGGTCAGCAGAACCACGTCGGCCGCGGAGTAGATCGTTTCCACGTCCTTTCGCCAGCCCAGCAGGTGGAAGGCGGGCCGGACCGGCTCGATGCTCCGTTCCACCTGCTCGCGGAGCTCGCCGCCGCCGCAGATGACGAAGTGGCAGTCAGGCACCCGCTGAAGGATCGCTTTCGCGGTGGCGATGAACCGATCGGGGCGCTTCACCTGGGTGAGCCGACCCACATACGCCACTACGGGTGCGTCCGCGGGGAGGCCCAGAATCCGGCGCGCGAGTTCGCGGTCGGACACCGGCCCCAGCCGGACGCCTGGTGGGATCACCACATACTGCTCCGGACGGCCGATCCCCGCTGCGAGGAGGTCGTCTCGGACGTGAGCCCCCACGGTCACCAGGCGATCGGACAGGGAAGCGAGAAGCCGCTCAGCGCGCACGTAGATCGCACGCTTGGGTCCCGAGAAGTAGCCGTCGAGAAGATGACCGTGGAAGACGTGAACTCGGGCGGCGCCGACTCCGGCCAGCGTGGCCGCTACGCGCCCAAGTGCGCCTGACTTCGCCGTCCGCGTATGGACGATGTCCGGGCGGAAGGCGCGCATGGCGGATATCAGGCCGAGGAGTGCGCGGGCGTCATCGGTTGGTCTGATCGAGCGGCCGAGACCCGGAATCCGGTGAACGCGCACGCTCGAACGCTTCAGTTCGAGGTGGTCACCCTCCTCATGGTCGACATGGCCCGTGTAGAGACGATGGACGAACTCCTCCGGGTTCAGCCGCTCGGAGAGTCCCAGCACTTGGGTGGCAGGGCCGCCTACGTTCATCCGGGCGATGATTTCCATGACGCGAATCCGGCTCTCCGGATGCATACGGGTTCCTCGATGATGGACATAGCGCACGTCAGCGAAGCTAGCCAGGAAATAGGCCCGTTCCCCCGACGCCGTGGCGGTACTGGCGAAATGTTTTACCGCTCCCTACCTGCCCATGATCAAGCTCTGCCGGCCGGCGCGGCGGTCGCCTACGCCTCGAAACCGTTCTCGAGCTCCGGCGCCGCTTCCAGCGGAACATCGCAGGCGAGCTCCGCAATGCCTGCTGCCGCGTGGCGTGGTTCCGAACGCGTATCGTCTATCTGAATGAAATTATTCTCTTTCTTTTCCTTGTCGGCGGCGGTACCGAAGGCGTCCCCAAGTAAGAAAGTAAAATGACCCGGCGGCGTGGCCGGCGAACAATAGCGCCACGCCGGCGCCAAACGAAGGAGATGGTTGTGCAGCCAGATACGGTGATACGTCCAGATTCAACGCGCATGAAGATGCCGCGACCCCTCGAGGCGCCCGATCGCCTCCGAGTAAGCGTGGTCGGCACCGGATATCTCGGAACCACCCACGCGGTCAGCATGGCGCAGCTCGGACACGACGTCGTCGCCATGGACATCGAGCAGGAAAAGATCGCCATGCTGTCCGAGTGCGAACTCCCCTTTTTCGAACCCGGGCTCGCCGAACTGCTCCGCAAATGCGTGGAGGTGGGCCGCCTCCGGTTCACATCGTCGTACGACGACGTCTCTGAGGCGGACATCCATTTTGTCTGCGTAGGAACACCGCAGCTTCATGGCTCCTTCAACGCGGATCTGCGGCTGGTCGAGACGGCGTTCACCGAGTTGGCGCGGCGGGTGACCAGGCCGACGATCATCGTGGGAAAATCCACGGTACCGGCGGGAACCGCGCTGCGTATGGCCGATGCGGTCCGCGACCTGGCCGGCGGCGGCCAGGTCGAGGTGGCCTGGAATCCCGAATTCCTGCGCGAGGGGCACGCCGTCGAAGACGCGCTGCAACCCGATCGGCTGATTTTCGGGGTGAAGTCACCGCGAGCCGAACGACTGCTCCGGGCCGTCTATCGACCGATCATTGAGGGCGGCTGTCCCGTCATGGTGACCGACTACGCCACAGCCGAGCTGGTGAAGGTCTCGGCCAACACCTTTCTAGCGATGAAGATATCTTTTATCAACGCCATGGCGCAGATATGCGAGGCCACCGGCGCGGCCGTGCTGCCGCTCGCCGAGGCGCTCGGCTACGACGACCGGATCGGCCGGCGTTTCCTGAGCCCTGGACTCGGCTTCGGAGGTGGCTGCCTCCCGAAAGACGTTCGTGCCCTGTACGCGTGCGCGACAGACCTCGGCCTGGACGATGTCGCCACATTCATCAGACAGATCGATGTCATCAATCTGAGTCGCAGAGACCGTGCGCTGACGCTCGGCCGGGAACTCCTGGGAGGCTCGTACGCGAGAAAGCGAGTCTGCGTCCTCGGCGCCGCGTTCAAACCGAACACCGACGACGTCCGGGACTCTCCCGCGCTGGCGGTGGCGGTCGCCGCCCACCGGGAGGGCGCGCAGGTCGTCATGCACGACCCCGTCGCGATGAACAGCGCGCGGCGAATACACCCTGAGATCGAGTACGCCGACACCGTCGTCACCGCCGCACGGGAGGTTGATCTCGTCATGCTGTTGACCGACTGGACGGATTTCGAAGAAATGGATCCCGCACTGCTCAGCGGCGTCGTGCGAAGCCGGAATGTGCTGGACGGGCGCAACGTGCTGACGCCGGAACGCTGGCGCTCGGCCGGCTGGACCTATCGCGCTTGACGGGTCACCGGGAGCGCACCTCGTCGTAGAGCTTCTCGAACCACGCACCCGTCTGGTCGATGTCGACCAGGTCGGCGCCATCACGCGCCCCCTCCCGGAGACGCGCGTGGTTCGCCGGCAGCATCGCGCGCAAGATCGCCTCCGCGAGCGCCTCGGGGTCTCCGGGGCGGGTCAGGTAGCCGTTCCGCTCGTGCTCGACGAGATCGGGAACGCCCCCCACCCGGGTCGACACGACCGGCACGCCTGCGGCGAGCGCCTCCATGACCACGACGGGCAGTCCCTCGTGGGCGGAACTGAGCACCAGCAGGTCCGCGGCCGCGATCAGGCGGGCAGCGGTGGGCACGCCGCCGAGAAACCGCACGGAGTCCAGCCCCAGCCTGGCGACATGGCGGACCACCTGGTCGTGTAGCGGCCCCGTGCCGGTCAGGACGAACATCGCCCGCGGGTCGCGCGCCACGACCGTGGCCGCCGCCTGGAGGAGCGTCTCATGGTCCTTCTGCGGGCGCAGGTTGGCCACGTGCACGATCAGGAAAGCCGATTCCGGTACGTCCCATGCGCTTCTCGTCCGCGCGGCGTCCTCGGCCGCGTGGCGCTGCTCGGCGACGTCGACTCCATGAATCCTGATGCGGAGATCGCGTGCTCCGCGGCTCACGACGGCCCGCGCGACATGGGGGGAGACCGCGACGGTACAGGCGTCGAGCCATCCTGTGGCCCGGTCGAGGAGCATCGTGGGCACGCGATAGCGCACGTTGTGCACGGTCGAGACGAGCGCGGGGCGCGGTCGGGACAGGCGAGAGGTCAGCCGGATCACCGCCGCGGGCAGCGGGGAGTGCAGGTTGAGCACGTCTGGGCGCAATCTTCTGACGACGGCCGCCAAGCCGAGCAGGCGCAACGCCGGAGGGTAGGAGGTCAGATCGACGACACGGATGCCCGCAGACCGCAACCGCTGGATGAGCTCGCCGGTGGACGCCTCCAGGCACACCACGGTGTATCGCTTGTCGGTAGACCGCATGGCGAGCAGCCGTGTCACGAGGAGAACCTCCGCACCACCGACGTCCAGCGTCTTGATGATTTCGCAGACATGCAATCCGGCCTTCACCGTGACCATGATCGCCATCGGGCTTCCAGCAGGCGCGCGGCGGCGCTCCGACGACCACAGAAATTACGAGATCTTGACAGGCCGGCAGGTCGGGACACTGCCGAAGCCGGTGGCCCGGCAAACCTTCATGCGACACGCGTCCGCCACGCACCGTCGCACGTCATCACTATCTGTACGCTTGCTCTTGTGGTTGGTAAACCACCGGCGGTCTTAGGGAGAGCTCATGGCTCTCCTCACCACACCCGACGAGAGAATCGTCGTCGATCGGCTCCCCACGAGCCCGAAGCTGATATCGGTTATCGCCGTGGCGTACCGCCAAAAGAATAAGGGCAGCGTGTCACGAGCATGAGAATTATCCGCGTCAGTTATCGCATACCACCCGAGCCGGGCGGAAAAGAACGGCATGTCGAATGCCTCACCCGAGAACAACTCAAGCGCGGCCATGAGGTCGTGCTCGCATTCCGCCGAGGTGGGGTCGTGCCGGACGGCACGACGGTGCTGGCCACAACACCCACGCCGGTGTCACGCGCGCTGGCGGTGAAGTCCGACGTCCTGGCTTTCGCGGCCGAAGTCGGGAGGGCGCTGCGGAGGTGCCGTTCCGCTGATCTTGTGCACCTGCACGGAGACTACGTGGAGTCGGCCGTCCTAGGCCCGATCTGCAGGCGTCTCGACCTCCCGCTTGTGCTCACCGTGCATGCCGCCCTGTCAAGGCGGCATCAGCGCTTTGCCCGGATGGCCTTGCGAAACGTCGACGCCTGCATCGCCATAGGCGCCAACACCGGCGACGATCTGGCGCGCCTGGGTGTCGATCCACGCCGGATCTGGGTGACCTCCAGCGGACTTGACCTCGAGGGCATCGCCAAGATCCGCGAACTCGGCGACCGCGAGCCGGGCTTGATCGTCAGTGTCGGCTCCCTCGACCCGATGAAGAATCATGATCTTCTCATCGCCGCCTTTCACGCGGTGCGCCGCACCCGGCCGGGCCTTCGGCTGGTCATCGCCGGCGACGGCCCCCAGAGGGAGCGACTGCGGCGCCTGGCCGGCCAAGGGGCCGGCATCGAGCTTCCCGGGCAGCTGCCCCGAAACGAGATCTACCGGCTTGTCCGGTCCGCACAGGTCTTCGTCCTCGCCTCACGCCGCCTCGACGGCAAGGGCGAGGGAGTCCCAACGGCCGCCCTGGAGGCGCTGGCTCTTGGCACTCCGGTCATCGTCTCCACAGATGCCGCGCTTGAGCCGGTTGTCCAGGACCGCGAGACGTACCGCACCTTCACCTCCGGATCGATTGACGGGCTGATCGACGTTCTGGGATCCGTGCTCGACGATGACGAAGCCCGCCATCGAATGGGCGCCCTGGGACCAGGTGCGACCGCGGCACTCGATTGGCCATCCGTCGCGGGCCGGGTGGAGGAGTGGTACGGCACGGCGCTGAGCGGCATTCCGCGACACGTCTGATCTCACTTACGCACGGGATGCGGCAGCGCACCCGCATCCTGAACGGGGGAAAAGTGAACGGCCCACAGCAACTTGAGCACGTGGTGGTCACCGGGGTCGCCGGGTTCATCGGCTCGCACCTGACGGCGGCCCTGCTGAAACAGGGGGCGAGTGTCCTCGGAATAGACCGGCGCCCGCCTTCGCACGATCCCACGGCAGCCCAGAACCTCGCCGACCTGACCGCGCAGCCAGGATTCACGCTGGTCGAGCGAGACCTGATGGATCTGGATCTGGAGCGATTCGCGAAGGGGGCGTCCGCCGTCTTCCACCTCGCCGGCGTGCCCGGTGTGCGCCCTTCTTGGGGCGACAGGTTCGCGGACTATCTCACGTCGAACGTCATGACGACCCAGCGCCTGCTCGAAGCCTGCGCTGCCATGGGCGTGCCCCGGCTCGTCCTCGCCTCATCATCGAGCGTGTACGGCACCGGCGCCGACCGTCCCTCACGCGAAGAGGATCTTCCAACGCCGCTCTCTCCCTACGGGGTCACGAAATTGGCGGCCGAACGCCTCGCTCTCGCCTACGCGTTGAGACCCAGCACGCCGACGAGTGTCGTGGCGCTGCGGTACTTCACCGTCTACGGCCCCCAGCAGCGATCCGACATGGCGATCTACAGAGTGCTCGAGGCTGCGCTGACCCGCCGCCCGATGCGGTTGTACGGAGACGGGACCCAGCGCCGTGACTTTACGTATGTGGACGATGCGGTAGCAGCCACGATCGCGGCCGCCTCTGCTCCCGCAAGAGCCGAGGTGGTAAACGTCGGAGGCGGCAGAACCTACAGCATGCAACACGTTCTGGATTGTGCCGCGGAGATCACTGGTTTCGACATCCCCATCATCCGTGCCAGTCGGCAATCAGGCGACGTGGAAACCACGGCGGCAGACCTGACAAAAGCAGAGAGACTGCTGCGCTATCGGCCGTCAACATCACTGATCGAAGGTATGACCAGCCAGTGGAAATGGGCACTGAACCAGCCAGGCGCTCTGTGGGCGCAATGAAGTGACCGCCCTTGGCTCATGCCAGGAAACGGCAAGAAACGTGCCAGTGGAGAAGTTCTGAGCGGATCAAGCCGCTTTTCATCTCTACGCTTGCCGCCATGAACCAGAGATTTCCCGTTGCTGGCCTTTCACCGAGCCCCGCTCTTTCTGCGAGAATCTCCCATCCGGAAGAACCTTCGCCGGGCCGGAGCAGAACATCCGTCCGGTCCAGAATTTGGTGGAGATGGCTGCCCGCGGGCTTGGTGATGGCCTTCGCCGCGGCCACGCTCAGTCGATATGGGGTATCCAGCGGTGACATGGCCGCCTTTTTCGTCTATGTTGCGCTGAGCCTCACTTTGCCGGGCGTATTGGTCATCCGCGTACTCTACGCAGGATCGCGCACGCTGGCGGAGGAGATCGCGCTGGGTCTGGCGCTCGGCTACGCCATGGAGATTCCGCTCTACATCGGCGCCCGCGCCGTCGGCGTGCCCTTGCTCGTCATAGCAGGTCCGCTGAGCGTGTACGTGCTTTTCCTTGCCGTCCCATCACTGCGACGACATTGGCGGAGCAGTCAGCGGCTGGCCGCACCTTGGTGGTGGTCGTGGGTCCTCGCCCTGGTCATGGCTCTCCTGGTGGCATGGAGTGCGATCAAGTTCTTCGGCGCCCACGCCATAACGTGGCCCGGCCTCGGGGAGGCAGGCCACGACATGCCGTTCCATCTCGCCCTGATCGGTGAACTGAGGCATCACGTGCCGCCCTCGGTCCCGATGGTTGCGGGCGAGCCCCTCTTCTACCATTGGTTCGTCTACGCCCACTTCGCCGCGGCCAGCCACCTGACCGGAGTGGAGCCGCTCATCCTGCTGTTCCGCCTCGGCATGCTTCCCATGCTTGCCGCGCTCGTCGTCCTCGCGGGCCTGACCGGGCGTCGAATCACGGGCTCGTGGTACGGCGGGTCGATCACGGCCGTGGGCACGGTCTCAGTAGGGGCGACGAGCCTGTACCTGGGCGCGAACGGACGGTTCACCTGGGGCGGCATTCCAGATATGGCATGGACCAGCCCGACCCAGACTCTCGGTGCGCTGCTGTTCGCCCCACTTGTCCTCATACTTAGCCACTTGATTGGATCACGGAGATACGACCCTCGTGCATGGGGGCCGGCCCTGGTGTTGCTGATCGCGCTTACCGGCGCCAAAGCCACCTACCTGCCGCTTCTCCTGGCCGGCCTGACCGTTGCGGCAATTGCGCAGATCGTCCAGCGACGCCGGCTGTCCCCGAATCTCATCATCGCCATCGCCATAACGATGGTCTGCTTCCTGTTCGCACAGTTCGTCCTGTTCGGCTTGGTCAAGCAAGGGCTAGTCGTAGAACCTTTCTCCTTCACCCGCCTGGCCTGGGGGGAATTGACCGGCGTGAACGCCAGCGGCTCCGTACCTGGCCTGGCGGCGGTGCACCTGCTCTGCTGGGCCGTCTCCTGGGCCGGGGTCGTCGGCCTGCTCGTCCGGCCGCGACAGCTCGCTCGTCCCGCGGTGGCCCTCCTGCTCGGCATCGGCATGGCCGGCGTCGGCGCGGCGCTGGTATTCGGACACCCCGGCCGAAGCCAGCTCTTCTTCCTCTGGAGCGCGTGTCCCTACCTCACTGCCCTCGCTGCCCGCGGGCTTCTCGCCCTCCTACGGCGAGCACGGGTCACCCCCACGACAACGGCATTCTGGGCCGTTTCGGGGGCTGTCACCGCGTACCTGATCTCCTTCTTCTGCGGCGTCTCCATACCGCTGGAGCCCGGACAGGACGGCGCCCTGCTATATCGCCCTTACTGGGTGCTTCTGGCCGCCATCGTGCTCGGGGGCGTCGTCCTGGCGATCCGGCGTGGTGCGCTGACCGCCGTAACCCTCCTCGTGGTGGCCTGCACGGCGATCGGTCTGCCGGCGTACTGGCACGCACGCGTCCTGTCCGCGCTCGACGCTTTCGGCAAGGACGACGTCCGACCTGACGTCCAGCCCGTCGCGGAGCCGTCGGTCCCCCAGGGCGGGCTGACTGCCGCACGCTGGTTGCGCGCCCACTCCGATCCCGACGACCTCGTCGCCACGAACGTGCACTGCCGCTGGGGGCGAGAGAACCCCTGTGACAGCACGTTCGCATGGGCGTCAGCGCTGACAGAACGGCGCATGCTGGTCGAAGGATGGGCCTACACGGCGGCGAACCTCAATAGCTGGCGCCCCGGGCTGACGCAGGAGAGTCTTCCCTTCTGGGACAGCCGGCGGCTCAGCGACAACGACGCTGCTTTCCAGACGCCCACGGAGAAGGCCATGCGTCTGCTTCGCGATGATTATGGGGTTCGTTGGCTTTTTGTGGAGGAAACGCCAGGGAAATACAGTTCGGCGATCGGCGATTTCGCCGAACTCCGGTTCCGTTCCGAGGACTACGCCGTATACCGGCTACCTGGGGTAATGCTTACGCAATAATCGTCCGGCCATGCGACACGTCGCCGCGCCGCTCCGTTCGCCGCGTTGTTCACTGCGTTCGTGTATGCGACTGATCTGAGGACGGTGCCGTTCAACCGGACGTACATCGCGGACAATGAGCTCGACTACCTGACGGAAGCCGTACGCGGCCACTCCACCTGCGGCGACGGGCCCTTCACGCGGCGGGCCACCGTGCTCGTCGAGCAGATCACCGGTGCCGGGCAGGCTCTCCTGACCACCTCCTGCACGCACGCGCTGGAGATGTCGGCGATCCTGCTGGACCTGCGGCCCGGCGACGAGGTGATCACGCCATCGTTCACGTTCATGTCGACGGCCAACGCCTTCGCCTTGCGCGGCGCGGTGCCGGTGTTCGTCGACTGCCGACCCGACACGCTTAACCTGGACGAGCGGCGGCTGGAGGCGGCGATCACCGAGCGCACCCGGGCTGTGGTGGTGGTCCACTATGCCGGTGTCGCCTGCGCGATGGACGAGATCGGAGAGCTGGCCCGCCGATACGGCCTGGCCGTCATCGAGGACAACGCCCACGGGCTGGGCGGCCGCTACCGGGGCCGGCCGCTCGGCTCGTTCGGCTGCCTGGCGACTCAGAGCTTCCACGAGACGAAGAACATCCAGTGCGGCGAAGCCGGCGCGCTGCTCGTGAACGACACGGCCCTGACCGAGCGGGCGGAGATCGTCCGGGAGAAGGGGACAGACCGCAGCCGGTTCTACCGCGGCCAGGTCGACAAGTACCGGTGGATCGACATCGGGTCGAGCTACCTGCCCTCCGACGTGCTCGCCGCGCAGCTGACCGCCCAACTCGAGGCGTTCGACACGATCCAGGCGCGCCGCCACGAGGTATGGGACCGCTACCACGAGGAGCTGGCCGACTGGGCCGCGGGCAACGGGGCCGGCCAGCCGACCGTCCCCGACGACCGCGCGCACCCCGCGCACCTGTACTACCTGCTGATGCCCGACCTGGACCACCGCCAGGCGCTCATCGCGCACCTCGCCGAGCGTGGCGTGCAGGCGGTGTTCCACTATCAACCGCTGCACTCCTCCCCCGCCGGCATACGGTACGGCCGCACCGCTCCGGGCGGCTGCCCGGTGACGGAGCAGGTCACCGATCGGCTGGTCCGGCTGCCGCTCTTCGCCGGCCTCGACGAGCCCGGCGTGACCCGGGTGATCGACGCCGTGCGTACCTACGAGGTGAGCTGATGGCCTGGCACGACGTGATCGAGGCCCCCGCGCCGCAGGCCCAAGAGTCGCCGCAGGAGTCGGCCCGCTTCGGCTGCTCGGTGGAGCGACTCACCGTATCGGTCGCCTCCGGGACACGGCTCGCCTCGGTCCGCGAGGCGATCCTGCGCTCAACCGCGGACGTCGTCGTGCTGCGATATCCCGCCGAGCACATCGGGTGGTTCGCCGCGCTGACGGATCTGGGCAGGACCGCGGTCTTCGCCGACTCCCTGGTGTACTGGCAGCTTCTGGTCGGCAGGGGGCGCGCGCCCGCGCCTTCGCCCGAGCTGTCGGTGACCGAGGCGCCCGGCGCCGCCGCCGTCGCGGGTCTGGTGGCCGACATCTTCTCCGCGTACGGCAGCCACCACCTGGCCAACCCGCTGTTCGACCCCGCGCTGGCGCTCGCCGGTTACCAGGAATGGGCGCTGCATTCGGCCGCCCGGGACGGATGCCTGGCGCTACGCGGCCTGGACGGCGACAACGGCTCAGGCCTGCTCGCGCTCGCCACCCTGGAGGAGGACGCCGACCGCACCGAGATCCAGCTCGCCGGAGTGATCCCCGCCCAGCAGGGGCGGGGACTCTACGCCTACCTGCTCAAGGCGGTCGAGGACCGCACGCGGGCACGCGGCGGGCGCGAGGTGGTCATCTCCACGCAGGGACACAACACGCGGGTGCAGCGGGCCTGGGCCCGATACGGGTTCGAACCGGTGCAGACGCTGATCACTACTCACCTGGTCCTGAGCCCGCTCCTGCGTGGACGGGGATGACAGGTTCCTCGGGGCGATCGGTGGCGTGGAACGGGCCGACCCGCTCTCTGACCACGTAGGTCGGCCGGCCCATGCCGCTGCCGTGGATCCGGCCGACGTACTCGCCGAGCATGCCGATGGCGAAGAGTTGCGCGGAGGAGAAGAGGGCCACCATAGACGCGACGGTCGTGAAGCCGGCCACCGTGGTGTCCCCGACGGCGAAGCGCCACAGCACGCCGACGCCGAGCACCAACCCGATGACGCCGGCCAGGAAGCCGAGGTAGCTCGCCGCCCGCAGCGGCGCCGCGCTGTAGCCGACCAGCATGTTCATCGCGTGGCGGAACAGCATGCGGACCGTGTAGTTGGAGCGCCCGTGCGCGCGCTGGTTCATCTGGACCTGGACCGAGCCGACCTTCGCCGTGGCCCAGGACAGCGCCACGTCGATCGACGCGTGCGGCCCGGACAGACCCCGAAAGCCGTCGCGCAGCCGGGTGCGGAAGGCTCGGAAGGCGCTGATCTCCTGCGCGGTCCGGATGCCGAGCGCGCCTGACAGGCCGGCCTTCACCGAACGGGAGGCCAGGTTCCGCAGGAAGCCGTGCTCCTCCTCGACGGCGACGCCGTACACCAGGTCGAGCCGATCGCCCTCCAGGGCGGCCAGCAGGCTCGGAATCTGCTCGGGCGGATGCTGCAGGTCGTCGTCCAGGGTGACGACCACGTCGTGGGCGGCCTCGCGGATGCCGGCGACGAGCGCGTTGTGCTGGCCGTAGTTGCGCGACAGGTTGACAGCGCGGACCCCCTCGATGCTGCGGGCCAGTGCGGCGGCCGTCTCCCAGGTCTCGTCTGGACTGCCGTCGACCACGAGCAGGATCTCGTGGCGGACGGAGACCTGGCTCAGCGTCGAGACGATCCTGCTCACCAGCGTGGGCAGGGTGCGCGCCGACCGGTAACACGGAATTACCACCGACACCGACATGGATCCCCCGATCGTCCAATGCAAACCGGTTATAGTCATGCAACCCCCACCACGCGATTCAAGATGCGGAGTGCGGGCCACATGGTCGACCTGAGAAGCCGGACCAAGCGCGGCAAAAAACCGTCATTCGGATGGCTGACCCTGATCCCGGCTCTTGTTGGCCACCGCATCACATATCTGCTGGCCGGCGCCATGACAGCGGTGGTCTATTACATTCTCCTGGGGCTAGCATTGATGGTCGCGGAGAATGCGGTGCCCTATCTTGTGCTGGTCGTGGTCAGCCACTTCGTCACCGTGGTCATCGTCTACCCGGGCTATCGGCTGCTGGTATTCCGCATTCCAGGTGATTCCTGGATATCTGGCTACCTCCGGTTCTACCTGGTAGGGCTGGGCTTTCTCGGGACGTCGCTGGGCGGTCTCCCTATCTTGGTGGAGGTGGCCGGGATGCCGCTGATGCTCGCACAGGGTCTGATCATCCTGGCGAGCCCGCCGTTGAGCTATCTCATCCACCGCAAGTGGACGTTCCGTGCGGCATGAACGTCTAGCACCGGCAACGTACCGGGCGCCATTGAACAAGAGCGCGCGGCAGAAGCGCTGCCCCAGGTAGAACGGTGCCTAAGCTCCTGCTCGCAGGCGGCCGCTACGGCCACGTCTTCTTCGCGGAAGGACCACGACCGATGAAGGCACTCGTGCTGGCGGGCGGCAAGGGGACGAGGTTGCGCCCGCTCACCCACACTTCAGCCAAGCAGCTCGTCCCCGTGGCCAACAAACCGGTGCTCTATTACGGGCTCGAAGCCCTGCGCGACGCCGGCATCACCAAGATCGGCATCATCGTCGGTGACACCGGTCAGGAGATGCGTAACGCCATCGGCGACGGCTCGCGGTTCGGCCTCGAAGTCACCTACATTCCTCAGGAGGCTCCGCTGGGTCTGGCCCACTGCGTCCTCATCGCCAGGGAGTTCCTGGCCGAGGAGCCGTTCGTCATGTACCTCGGCGACAACTTCCTGGTCGGCGGCATCAATGACCTGGTCGGCGCCTTCCGCCAGGCCGACCACGACGCGCAGATCCTGCTTACGAAGGTCGCCGAGCCGCAGTTCTACGGGGTCGCCGAGCTCGGACCCGCCGGGGAGATCGTCGGGCTGGAAGAGAAGCCGGATCACCCGCGCAGCGACCTCGCGATCGTGGGGGTCTATATCTTCTCCCCCGCCATCCACGACGCCGTACGAGCCATCACGCCGTCCGCGCGGGGCGAGCTTGAGATCACCGACGCCATCACCTGGCTCATCGACAACGGCTTCCGCGTCCACTCCCACCTGGTCAGCGGCTACTGGAAGGACACCGGCCGGCTGCAGGACATCCTGGAGTGCAACCGCATCGTCCTCGAACAGGTGGAGCCGGAGATCAACGGCTTCGTCGACGGTCTGAGCGAGATCACCGGAAGGGTCGCCATCGAGCGAGGCGCGGTAGTGGAGAACTCGGTGCTGCGCGGGCCGATCGTGGTCGGAGCCAACACCAAGATCACCTCGGCCTATGTGGGCCCCTTCACGTCAATCGGGTCCGACTGCGTGGTGGCGAATGCGGAGGTCGAGTACTCGATCGTGCTCGACGGCTCCTCCTTGGTCGGCGTCTCACGCATCGCCCGCTCCCTGATCGGGCGCAACGTGGAAGTGACCAGCGCGATCGGCACGCCCAACACCCACGAGCTCATGGTGGGCGACCACAGCAAGATCAAGGTGCGCGCATGAACATCCTCGTCACCGGTGGCGCCGGTTTCATTGGATCCCACTACGTACGGTCGTTGCTGCTCGGGTTGTATCCCGACTACGAGGACGTCAGCGTCACCGTTCTGGACGAGCTCACCTATGCCGGAAACCTCGAGAACCTGGCTCCCGTGGCAGGGCATCCCCGCTACAGATTCCTGCGGGGCGACATCACTGACACACGGCTGCTCGCAGAGATCGTCCCCTGGTGCGACATCTTGCTGAACTTCGCGGCCGAAACGCACGTCGACCGGTCCATCACGGGCGCCGGGGCATTCGTGACGACCAACGTGCTGGGCACCCAGCGGCTCCTCCAGGCGGCGCTCGACGCGGGCGTCCAGACGATGGTCCACATCTCCACCGACGAGGTGTACGGGTCGATCTCCGAGGGGTCCTGGACCGAGGAGGAACCCCTGCTGCCCAACTCGCCATACTCGGCGGCCAAGGCGGGAGGCGATCTGCTGTGCCGGGCCTACCATCGGACACACGGCCTGGATGTACGCGTGACCCGTTGCTCCAACAACTATGGCCCCTACCAGTACCCGGAGAAGCTGATCCCCCTCTTCGTCACCAACCTCCTCGACCGCGAGCCCGTTCCGCTCTACGGCGACGGACGCAACGTGCGGGACTGGCTGCATGTCGACGACCACTGCCGCGGCATCCAGTTGGTGCTGGAGAAGGGGTCACCAGGCGAGGTCTACAACATCGGCGGCGGCACGGAGCTGACCAACAGGGAGCTGACCGAGTTGCTGCTCGCGGCCTTCGGCCTGGGCTGGGACATGGTGCGGCAGGTGCCGGACCGGCCGGGGCACGACCTGCGCTACTCCGTTGACTGCGGCAAGCTCCGAGCTCTCGGCTACGAGCCGGGCCGGAGCTTCGCGGATGGCCTGACCGAGGTGATCCGCTGGTACACCGACAACCAGAGCTGGTGGCGACCGCTGAAGAACAAGCCGGCCTGACCCACTCGCCTGAGGCACCCGGAGAGAGGCCGGGGGGGAGGCCCCCCTTCCCGCCGGCCTCTGTACGTGGCCCGGGCCCCCACTTCCCCGCCAGGACGGTTCGCCGGAAAGGGGAGTACAGCCGTAACCGTGATCACCGTCATCAGCGCGCCCGTGGGCATCCAGGCGTGCGCGGCCTCGGCTCCCGTCCAGCGATCCGGCCGCCCTGAGCGCCGGGCTGTGCGGTCTCGCCACGAGATCGAGCCTGTGGGCGCCGACCAGCGCCCACAGGCTCCTGTCATGAGCCAGATACCCCCATCAACTAGATCGATTCCGCGAACGTCACGTCGACCCAGTAGTTGGTGGACTGGTAGCTCCCCGTGGGGAACGTGTTCGTGGCGCCGTAGCCATACACACCGTTCCCGCCCGAACTGGCGCTCGCCGGCGCCGTCAAAGGCCCGTTGCTGAACGCATTGAGGAAATACAACCGCGACGTCGAATAATTACCGGACGACGTATAATAGGACGCCACATACGTGGTATTCGCCGTTACCGCCACCGGGGTGGCGAAGTTCACCTGCTGCCAGCCCGAGGCCGACTCATTGGTGAAGGTCGCGCTCGCCAGCAACGTCCCGCTCGCGCTCCACAGACTTCCCACATGAGTCCCCGTGTTCAGCGAACCCTTGAAGAACCGGATGCCACTGATGAGACCGCTCGTCGTCGTCTTGAACTTCACTCCGAGGGTGACCGACGAGGCATCGGGGAACGACTGAGTAGCCGGAACCGCCGTGGGGTCCCACAGGCTGAAGGTCGGCACGAATACCACGTCGACCCAGTAGTTGGTGGCCTGGAACGTCTGGGTCGGGAACGCGTTCGTGCCGCCGTAGGCGTACACACCGTTCCCGCCCGAATCGGCGCTCGACGGCGCGGTCAAAGGACCGTTGATGTACGGAGTGGTGAAATACGGCCGGGTCACCGAATAGAAACCAGATGACGTAAAATAAGACGCGGTATACGTGGTATTTGCCGTGACTCCCACCGGGGTGGAGAAATTCACCTCCTGCCAGCCCGACGCCGACTCACCGGTGAAGGTCGCGCTCGCCAGCAACGCCCCGCTCGCGCTCCACAGACTTCCCACATGAGTCCCCGTGTTCAGCGAACCCTTGAAGAACCGGATACCGTTGATGACGCCGCTGGTCGAGGCCGTGAACTTCACCCCGAGGGTGACCGCCTGGTTATCCGGATGCGACTCGACCGCTGGAAGCGCCGTCTCGTCCCACAGGCTGTTGGATGACGTGAAAACCACGTCGACCCAGTAGTTGGTGTCCTGGAAGGTCTGGGTCGGGAAAGTGCCTGTCGAGCTGTAGGCGTAGACCCCGTTCCCGCCTGAATCGGCGCTCGCCAGCGCGGTCAAAGGATCGCTATTGAACGAACTGGTGAAATACGGCCGCGACACGGAATAAAAGCCCGACGTATGATAGGACGCGATATACGTGGTATCCGCGCTCACTGCCACCGGGATGGAGAAATCTACCTGCTGCCAGCCACTCGCTGTCTCATTCGTGAAGGTTGCTTGCGCGAGGAGCGTCCCGGTGGAACTCCATAGATGGCCGACGTGGGTCCCCGTGTTGGCCGCGCCCTTGTAGAACCTGATTCCAGCGATGAGACCAGGGTTGGTGGCCTGGAACTTCACCCCTAGCTCTACGGCGTCGGAATCGTTGTGCGACTCCTCGTCCGGGACAACCGTCGACGACCAGATGGTGCAGCATATCCCGCCCACGGTCACATTCACCGTAGTCGGATTCGTCTGGATATTGCCGATATCATCGACTGCGCGAACCCTGATCGTCACGGTCCCATCGCCGCTGGGGATCCATTGGTACTGCCAGTTGCTCCGGCCGGTCGCGCGGAACCACCTTGTGCCGTCGAACGAGACTTCCACCCCCCCGACGACGCCGCCCCCGGTATCACTTGCCGTTCCCGTGACAGTGACCGCCCGCCCCGCGACCACGCCGGCGCCGCTCGACGGATTGGTGATCGTCGACGTCGGCGGAGACGTGTCCGTCGACGGGGTCGCCGGAACCAGACCAGCCTGGAGGCTGGCCGGCTGGGCGCCCATGTCCGCGAAGAGGTTGACCGTCGCCTGCTGCATATTGATGTCCGTGGGAGTTCCGGCCCGATCATGCACGGCGTCTAGGCCCCACGCCCACTGGACAGTGCCCGCGCCGAAGACGAGCGCGCCACTGGATTGCCGGTAGAGCACCAGACTGTGTGTGGGGGTCCCGGCGCCGTATTGGCTACCGTAGTCGAGGAGAAATTTGTCGGGTGTGGTCACTGTCGTTCTCGAGTACTTGACCAGCCCGGGCGGGGTCACCTCGTTGTCGGGAGCCTCGTCCCACTCATACCCCAGAGTTCCCGCGGGGAAAGTCGCCGTCTGGCCAGGAGAAAGATTGGCGATCGACGTGTTGCGCCACAACCGCATGTCACCGAACTCGGCGGGGACCTTTATCGAATCGTTGACGACCCCGTTGACCATGAACAGCGTGCCGGTCAGCGCGTTCTCCGGCCGCCCCCCGTCCGCCGGTGGCGGGTAACGCGGATCTCGCCACGTCCCCGTCCATGTCGAAGTCGGATCGAGCCTCGTGTTGTTCGCGAGGGTCTCCTTGTAGCAGACCATTGTCTTGAACGCGATGCCCGGCTGCGCGATGCTGTTCTCCCACCTGGTCTTCCAGAATATCTCGTTCCCGGAGAAGAAGGAGAGGTTCACCGCGTTGTCGCGAGCGTTCTGTACGTTGCTCCGCATCTCGTTGGACCAGTATTCGTCATGGCCGGAGGACATGAACATCTTGTGCTCGAGAATTTCCGCTCCGCCCATGGCGGTGTCCACGTTGGTGGTGTAGCTCACGTCGTACGCGTTCGCCTCGGCCCACCTGACCATCGGGTATTCAGCACCGAAGTACCAGCTCATCGGACTGGAATTCCGGGTCAGGAACGGACGGTTGTAGCTGACCTTGAACGCCCGGCCCACCGGGGCACCTGTATAGAGGCTGTTGCCGCCGTAGTTGTTGTACGCCTGCCACGTGGCGTCAGACGTCTGCACCAGGATGTCCGAGTGCCGGGTGTCGTCCCTGACCACGAAGATCATCTGGCTGGCTTGATCCGGCACGTCCTCCCGCACCAGCTTCGCGATATAGACGCCGGAAACCGCGCTCGCCGGCACATCCCATGAGGCCGACACCGCCCAGTTGCCACAGTCGATCAAGCCGGTCGCGCTGTCGGTGAGACAGTTCGGCTGCGTCTGCGGGAGCGCGGCGGACGGCTGAACCGTCGCGATGAAGCGTGCTCCCAAGCCGCTGTAGTAGCCCGTTCGATAGATGTCCAGGCGATAGTCGGTCGCTGGGGTCAGCACCTTGAATTGCACTGTTTCCCCGTGGTTGACACTTATTTGAGTGGCATATCCCTGGATATTGAGCGAACCCGCTCCGACGATGTCCCACTCACTGGGCGGGCTGCCGGGAAGGCTGTTCTCGATGCAAATGACGGACGTCGGCGGGCACGCGGCTCTGCGGAGGCGAGCGCCGCTCTTGGCAGCTCGGCGCTCTGTCGGAGGCGGTGACGGAAGGGCGGAGCGCATGCTCGGAGATGGTGTCGGAAGGGCGGAGCGCATGCTCGGAGATGGTGTCGGAAGGGCGGAGGGTGTGCTCGGAGATGGCGTCGCGGAGGGCGTGCTCGAAGGTGGTGTCGGAAGGGCGGAGGGCGTGTCAGCTGGCACGACGACGGGTATGTCCTTCGATGAGTCCGCCGGTGATGTCGTCGAAACGCCCGCGCTGTCAGAGACGTGCTCTCCGGGCTCGGGAGTGGACGCGCGCGCGGGACCGGAGACGGCCCCGAGCAGACAGAGCAGGATGACCAGACTGTTCCCACAGGCGATCCAGAGCCTCAGGCGCCGGCGCCAGGGCTCTCGTCTGCACGCGCCGTCTCGCACCGTCAATCTGCTCACTTCATTCAATCCTTCAGACGAGTGCTGCATGAGGCGTCGGAAGTCTCCCCGTACGAGCGCCGAAGGAAGTACCGGACGCTCGCTGCCGAGGACGTTCTTGCCAGGACTGGGTATGACTGCTCGGCGGACATGGCTGCCGAGGTTCGTCGGTGCTGGAATCACCTGCCGGCGACAAAACGGCTGTCAGATGCGTCACTGCGTTCGTCAGCGGAGTTACGACATGGCGAATGAGTCCGCGGAAGCACTCGATCTCCGTTGACGATTCTCAGGTCAACGCACCGGCTCTTCTCCAGAGGTCAGCTGTCGCCAAAGAGCCGCGGCTCGAGTGCCGCGGAACTGACCGCCCGGGCCCCCACGCTTCGCCGGACATAGTCCGGAAGCCGGTGAGCCCATCGTGACAACGCGACAGGAAGCGACACCGAGCGCTGTACGGGGTGCAACTTCGATCATGCGTGCAGCCTGACAACGCAAACGCCGTGACCGGGTGCGGACGCCCGGTCACGGCGATCTCCTTGCCAATGATTTGTAGCGTATTAAGATTTCGCCTGGAACGGCGCCCTAAATCGGGCGGCAGGGCTAATCCACGCTGAAGATGACGTCCACCCAGTAGTTGGTGGCCTGGTAGCTACTCGTCGGGAAAGTGCTGGTGGCGCCGTATGTATAGACGCCGTTGCCGCCTTCGGCACCGTTCGCCAGCGCGGTGAGCGGACTGTTCGCGTATTGAGAGTTGAAATACGGGCGAGTTATCGAATAACGCCCAGACGTGGTGTGATAAGAAATGACATACGTCGTATTGGCGGTTATGGCGACCGGTGTCGCGAAGTTCACCTGCTGCCAGCCCGATGCAGTCTCATTGGAGAACGTCGCATTCGTCAGCAACTGGCCGGATGACGTCCACAGCGCCCCCGTATGCGTACCCGTATTCAGCGAACCCTTGTAGAACCGGACACCCGTCACGGTCCCGCTCGTCGACGCCTTGAACTTGACGCCCACCGTGACCGCGGACGTGTCGGAGTGAGACGCGACGTCCGGGACATCGGCGCTGCTCCACAGAGTCTTTATCGGCACGAACACGGGTTCTACCCAGTAGTTGGTGGCCTGGTAGCTACTCGTCGGGAAGGTGCTGGTGGCGCCGTATGTATAGACGCCGTTGCCGCCTTCGGCACCGTCCGCCAACGCGGTGAGCGGACTGTTCACGTATTGAGAGCTGAAATACGGGCGAGTTATCGAATAACGCCCAGACGTTGTGTGATAAGAAACGACATACGTCGTATTGACGGTTATGGCGACCGGCTCTGCGAAGTTCACCTGCTGCCAGCCCGACGCGGACTCACCGGAGAACGTCGCATTCGACAGCAACTGACCGGATGACGTCCACAGCGCCCCCGTATGCGTACCCGTATTCAGCGAACCCTTATAGAACCGGACACCCGTCACAGTCCCGCTCGTCGACGCCTTGAACTTGACGCCCACCGTGACCGCCGATGTATCGCCGTAAAAAGCTACGTCCGGAACATCGGTACTACTCCACAAGCTGGTGGAAACGACTTGATTGATAGGCGGCGAGGTGCTTGGGGCGAAGTGGATGGGTTCTTCGTTGTCGAAGGTGGTTCCGCCGAGGTAGACGGCGGTGATGCGGTGTTGTCCTGTGGTGAGGGTGGAGGTGGTGAGGGTGGCGGGTTGGGTGGTGC
>NZ_JAIWNB010000060.1 GCF_020215705.1 Nonomuraea aurantiaca
AGCCGCCCACCCAGCTTCACCCAGAGGCCACCCCAGCGAGCGACTCGACGTCCGTAACGGTGGCCGCTTAAGATCAACCCACGGCACCTACCTCGTCGAGCTTTTACACCGCTCCGAGGACGCGACCGCGGGACTTCGCTGGACTCTGCCATGAATCGTCATCTCCGTTGTCTTGGGAAGAGGCATCAATGATCGCCACCATTACCACCAGCGAAGCGCCGGGCGTGACGACCTGGCGACAGACGAGCGTGGGCCAGCTCGAACACGGCCGTCGAGGGCGCATCCTTGGAGGACCTGGAACGAAGTCAGGCCACGTCCCTGGTCCCGGTTACATGTGGTCTGCTGCGGTGATTGTTCGACGGCCTCATCCCCCAACTTGAGGTAGCGGTCGTAGTGCTCAATCACGCTCCGCCCTCGCCTTGGGGCGGTGATAGGGGACGCGTGCACCTGACTCTAGGGCCTTGATGATGTTGCCCACGTTGGCGCCCGGCGGGGAGGCTACGAGACGCCTACGACCTGGACAAGGAATGGCAGCGCCGATATCCCCAAATGAACGGCACCCTGGCGTGCGGTTGCGCTCTGAAGATCTCCTGGCAGTGCCACAGTCCGGGCGGCGGCTACGTGGAGGGCCACATTCCCGCCGTCGACCGCACTGGCGAGCCCAAGCCCTCCAACCGTGACTTTGATGCCTGGTCCCACATCGGGCCACCCGGGACACAGGTCGCGCGGGTCCTCATCAACCCTTGGTCGGGCTTGCTCCAAGGGGCTGAGGAGTACCTGCGCTATACCGCTCAGCGCCGGGGCGTGGATCCTGCCGTGGCGCAGACGCTGCGGACCGTCCTAGCCGAGTGGGACGCTGCCCGAGCCTTGGGCTGACCTGTGTCAGTTACTGCGACGTGGCGCGGAAATGCCGGTCCAGGATGGCGGGCCACTTCCGGCGTCACCGCGCCGCTGCCCAGGATCTTGGCAGGAAATCTGCGGAGATTGGCAGCTATGGCGCTTATTGATGAGGTGCGCAGAGTGTCATACTGTAATCGGTATATCTTGTCGATTTTTGCGAACCATTCTACCGTGAACCGCAGAAGAATGGTCAACCTTTCACGGCCGATATTGCTTTACGGCTCCCCCGAGCATCGGCGACATCGTCATGAACGGCTCAGCACATATTATCGAGCAAGGCGTTTCTGTATCAGAGAATCCTGAAAGTTCAGTGGATGAGAGCGTGCGCCGGTCCTGGTTGCTCAGCTTTGCGCCCGCCGCGTGAGAAAGAGAACAGGTTGAGACGGTTCATGTTCGGTGCCCTCGCACTGGCGACGAGCCTCTTCGCCGGCATCGGTGTCGGCGGTGGTGTGGCCGATGCTTCGGCCGTCGGCGCGCCCATCACGTTTCCGACCGATTCCTATCGTTCACATCCCGGAGGTCTGATCACCCGGAATGTGTATGACTATGCGCCGTCGGTCATGGAGGATGGCCGCTATCGCATGTGGTGGTGCAGCCAGCTTTCCGGCGGGGCTGTCGCCGGCGATGACATCCTGTACGCCGAGTCGGCCTGCCCCTGCGGGCCGTTCACCGCTCCCGGTGGCGGCCAGCATGTGCGGGTCTTCGACGGCACGGCGACCGGCTGGGACCAGCACACCTGCGACCCGTCGGTCCTGCGGGTCGATGGTACCTATTACATGTATTACGGCGGCTCCCGGGACGGATCGCCGGAATTGACCCAGATCGGCGTGGCCACCAGCGCCAACGGCCTGCAGTGGCGGCGGCTCAACCAGGGCCGGCCCATCATCGCCCCGGCCTTCGAGGTCGACCGGCCCAACAAGTACGGCGCCGGCCAGCCCAGCGCTGTCTACCTGGGCGGCAAGTTCCACCTGTTGTTCACCGACGCCACCGGCCGCGGCGCCCTGAGCAACGGCGCGGGGCAGTTCGCTTGGCGCTCGGCCGATCCCACCTTCCAGAGCGGCGTGGAGGTGTTCACCGCCACCGGCTGGCAGCCGAAGGCCGCGGGCAACGACCGCAGCTTCTCCGTGCTCAACGGCTTCTCCGTGGACTGGCACTACTCCGACGCGCTGCAGGCGTTCGTCGTGGCCAGCAACGGCCCCAACGCCACCGGCACCGTGCTGGAATTCCTGGACCGCAACGACCTGCGCGTCCACCCCTACCCCAACGGGCTGTTGCCCGGCACCTACACCGAAGGCCCCGGCCTGGTCTCCAAGCCCGACAAACACGCCAGGGTCGCACCTCAGGGCGAATGCGGCCGCGTCCCCATCGACGGCATCCAATCGACCGCCAACGAGCCGCCCCATTCCCTGGGCCACTTCGGCTTCGACCTGCTCACGGGCCGCACCTGCGCCGACTTGACCAACTCCCAGGTCGCCACCTTGTTCAACGGCTACGGCATCCAAGCCCCTGGCCTACCGGCGACCTTCATCACCGGCGCCCGACGCCTGCAACTCCAGGAACTCGGCGTCTACACCGCTCTGGCGGGCAACCGGGTGAACGTCTCCTCCCAGACCTTCCACCAGATCCCCTACGGCGCCTCGCTGCACTCCGGCGTACCGGCCGTCCAAGCCACCGGCAAATTTCCCGGCTACCTCCTCGACGACGGCAATCTCTGGCCCGTCACCGACCAGCGCATCCTCACCGCCAACGGCTCACCCGTCACCACCATCAGCCTCCAGGAATACGACAGCTACCCCAAAGGCCCGGCTCTACGACACGCCTGGCAATAAAGTCTCCACCCCTAAACTGCGGCGGCCAATCCTCACCTGCAAAAGTTGTGCACCAAAAGTAAATTCGTCACGTTTTCCATACAAATCCTCGCCAGGTACAAAGGAAGCAAATGCCAATAAAGAAGGCTCGGGCGAGCCTGAAAGTATTAACGACAGCAATGGGCGCCCTGATTGCGCTGATGATCAACCCTTCCACGGCTAAGGCTGATTGGGCTCACGACAGATGCTCGTACGCCGAACTGACCGAATCGGTCTCTAGTCACATCTATGCAGAACTAACGCCCGGATACCCCAGACTATCCGTGGGAAAATATGACGGGAGCGATACCCAGACCTTCCAGCAGGCGGTGACCTATAGGAGCTCATCGAGTCTGGTACAGGAAGGAAACGGGGGACTGAGTCTGGGCAAGGTTGTGGAGTTGTCCGGAAAAGCAGGAATCACCGTGGGCGAGGAGAATTCATACACCATCACGCTCACAAAAACCATTACAACCCCGCCCAGAGAATTTCGATGGCTTGCGGCGGTAACTCTTTCGGATTTCGTCCTCGTGCGCAGGACTTGGAGGACTCCAGGCGGCTACCATTGTGGAACCACTGACACGTTGGCCAAGTTTTCCAAAGGCGTATCACTCTGTGACTGGCTCCAGAGCGACGACGTCTTGACCGCCTGCGCCCTTCCTAGCTCCAGTCGCGGTGGTGGCGGGGCGCCGGGCACTGTGGTTCCCCCCAATCCAGGGCCCCAGCCGGTGACATCCGTCCACGGGTTGCCGGACGGAACCGTGCTGCACACGACCGACACCCAGCGTATTTACAAGATGGTCGGTGGCGCGCCGGTCTGGCAGTCCACCTGTGCCGACAACATCTGCCAGCCCCAGCCGCAGCCCACGACGCAGGCGGTCATCAACGCCGGTCCTGCCACTCCGCGCAATGGAGCGTCGGCCATCAATCAGCAAGGCGCGATCTATCTGTTCGTCGGTGGAGCACCCATCTGGCAGGACTCCTGCGCCGCCCCGGTGAGCTGTGGCACACCGGTCAAGGTGTCGACCTGGTCGATCGACGCCCGCGACCACATGAATCAAGTGCCAGCGGACGGGAACCTGGTGCAATCCAAGGCCGGGGCCGTCGACCTGCCGGTGGCGATGACCATCGGCGGCGCGTTGATGCCGTTCGCCAGCGAGCAGGAGGTGATCGACGTCGGCCAGGGCAGCAACTGGCGAGAGCGGGTCGTCGCGATCAGCGCCAACAGCTACAACCTCCTCGGATTCAATCCAGTCGATGGCACACTCGTGCAAGGCACCGGTGGCGGCAAATCCGGGCCCGTGGCCATGGTGGTGGGCGGCGCATTCATCCCGTTTGCGAGTGCCCAGGAGGTGATCGACGTGGGCCAGGGCAGTAATTGGGCCTCGAAGGTCCGCGCCATCCCCTTGCGGATCTACGACGCGCGCCCTCGCATGCCCTGCGACTCGACCTTGATTCAGGGAACCAGTGGTGGCACGTCCAGCCCAGTGGCGACGGTTGTCGGTGGCGCGCGGGTCAACTTTGCCAGCGAGCGGGAGGTCATTGATTCGGGCTACGGCACCGACTGGCCGTCGAAGGTGCGGGCCATTCCCCTCCGAGCCTTCAACGAGCTCCGCGACGACATGCCCTCTGACGGAACCCTGGTGCAAGGACAGGGCACAGCCGTGGCGGCGATCATCGGCGGCGCGCGGGTCAACTTCGCCAGCGAGCAGGAACTCCTCGACAGCGGCTACCGCGGTGACTGGCGGCCGACCGTCCGGATCATCCCTCCTCGGGTATTCAATGCGATGTCGACCACGATCTCCGATGGCACCAGGATCGGTAGGAGCGGCAGCACGTCCGAGGCCGCGGTGGTCGGTGGCGCGAAGGTTGCGTTCATCAGCGGAGCCGAGCGCGACGCGGCCGGTTACGGGTCCAGGCCGCTGCAGGTGATCCCGGCGCGGGTCTGGGACGCGTTGCCGACGCAGATCTCCGATGGCACCAGGATCGGTAGGAGCGGCAGCACGTCCGAGGCCGCGGTGGTCGGTGGCGCGAAGGTTGCGTTCATCAGCGGAGCCGAGCGCGACGCGGCCGGTTACGGGTCCAGGCCGCTGCAGGTGATCCCGGCGCGGGTCTGGGACGCGTTGCCGACGCAGATCTCCGATGGCACCAGGATCGGTAGGAGCGGCAGCACGTCCGAGGCCGCGGTGGTCGGTGGCGCGAAGGTTGCGTTCATCAGCGGAGCCGAGCGCGACGCGGCCGGTTACGGGTCCAGGCCGCTGCAGGTGATCCCGGCGCGGGTCTGGGACGCGTTGCCGACGCAGATCTCCGACGGCACCTACGTCAAGTCCCCCGACTCGGCGTCGGTGTGGCTGATCAACACCGGACACAGGACGCTGGTGCAGCAGACCGGCAACGTGCAGGTGATACCCACCCGCGTCTTGGACGCCATCCCGCTGAGCTGACGACGCCAGGTGGAGATCCGTGCCGTCTGTGACCGGCACGGATCTCCACCCCTCAATCGCGCCGATCAACGGCCACCGCCCTCAGTCCGGTACAACCGAGGCCACGCACCTGACCTGGCTAACATGGTCTGAAGACCCCTGAACACTGGCAAGGCAAGTACGCGCCCCGCCGGACGAACAGGGCAGGCATCATCTGCTCACCACGCCGGCGCTGGAGCTGAGCGAGCGGCGCCTGGCCACCCCTGGCGTCGTCGGGCCTGTCTCGCACCCGGCCGACCCTGAGATCCGTCGGGACGAGGTGTACCACGGCCGCAGCGATCAGGACCTGACCCGCTATCTGATGAAGCTGCTGAACGCGCTGCAGCGCCTGCAGGCCGAAACCGGGCACCACGCGCACGACGCTGACCAGCAGTTCCACCCCCTGGCCCGCGCCCAGCTCACCGCCGTCTCGGTCCACCTGCAGCAGGCCCACGAAGCCGTCGACCGCGCTACCGCCTACGGCGTCGCGTGCAAACTCGTTCGCGGCGACCACCTGGGCGAGGCCGGCGCCAGCCCCTGCGATGCCGAGCACCTGTATGAAGCCCTGGTGTGGCTGCCTGAAGAAGGCTACGACGAGCTCGCATGCCCTCCGCACGCCTCAGCGGCGGTGCGTGCTATTCCTGGCGCCACGAGCGGCCGAACCCGAACGCCCGCTACCGGGACAACCCCACGGCAGGAGGCACACCTTTGACCGGCGATTGGCGCTGCTCAGAGCCGTCCCGAAAACGGTGGTTATCGGGACACACGTGGGAGCTGGCCGACGCCAGCTCCCAAGCCGGTCTTGTTGGCTACTGAGCTAAGCCTCGGGACGGGTGTTCGGGTCGGTGGGGCGCCGCCGCTGCATCTGGGTGGTGAGGTTGAGGGCGGCGGTGGTCAGGTTGAGGATGGCCCCGATCAGCGGGATGGCTTCGAGGATGTGGTGCATGTCCGCTCCTTGCAGGCTGGTCATTGCGGGGCGGTCCGGCCGGTGCCGCGTGCTTGCCTGACCAAGCTCGCCCCGGGCGGGGTTGGTCGGCATCGGTTGCGGAGCAAGGCGGACGATTCGCCGCCTGCCGGGATCGGGGTGGGGCAGGCTGGTCAGCACGAACGAGTGAGCGGGTCGACGGCGGAGATCGGGGGTCCGCTGCCCTTCGCCCGGCGTGGACGAACAGCTTTCAAGGCCCCGGTGGCCACGCCACCCGGGCCGGGAGTGGAGGCGGTGGAGATGGTGGACGGCCTGGAGCCTGTTCCGGGCGCGCGGATCAGGCCGGAGTCTGTGCGCACCCTCGGCGACCTGCCCGCTGCGCTGGATGGGCTGCGTCAGGGCCGCTCATACGCGGAGCTGGACCGGGCGGCGCGGCCGGATCGGCTGCCGCCCAGCACGCTGAACGATCTGCTCGGCGGGAAAAAACTTCCGATGGTGGAGACGCTGGAGGTGTTCCTGCGCGCATGCGGGGTGGACAAGGCCAAGAGGGCGGCGCGGGAGCGGGCGATGTCCGCGCGCCCGCCGTTAGCCGGGGCGGTGCGGGTCGAGCAGGCCAACCCGCGGCGGTTGGGCGTGCACAAGGCCATCGACGCCCCGGGCGCGAGCGGGCCGCTCCCGGTCTACGTCGAGCGGGACACCGACACCGCTGCAGGCGGGGTGCGGGCACTGCTGCGCGCGTCGATGCTCGGAAGCGGAGTCATCACTGCGGAGTGAAAGGTCGCTGACCGGTGCTCGGGAGTATCTCTGAACTTCAACACATGCCGCGTGAGCACAGCCAGATCATCCCGCAATCGGCCCCTGGTGCTTGACCTCGAGCCGAGTTGAGGTTGAATGCTTGACCCATGCGAGCGATCATGGCGACCCGGTTCGGCGCCCCTCATGTTCTAGAACTGCTTGACCTGCCCACACCGTCACCGGGAGCGGGACAACTCGGTATCGATGTCGCCGTCGTCGGCGTGACCTGGATGGACACCCTGATTCGATCCGGCAAAGGTCCCGAGGTCTTCGCGGTGGATCCGCCGTACATTCCTGGCGGTGCGGTCGCGGGTACGGTCGCCGCGGTCGGGGCGGGGGTGGACAGCAGTTGGCTGGGCACCAGGGTGGTCGCCCGAGCGGCGAGCGGAGGGTACGGCGGAGGCTACGCCGACACGGTGATCGCCGCGCTAGAGACCGCCTTCCCGGTGCCGGCGGGTCTCGACCTGCGCAGCGCCATGGCCGTAATGGACGATGGCAGCACCGCTCTGGCCTTGCTCGAAAAGACACCGGTGCGGACGGGAGAGCGGGTCTTGGTGGCGCCGGGGGTAGGGGGCCTCGGCAATCTCCTCGTGCAGCTTGCACTAGCGGTAGGGGCGACGGTCATCGCCGCCGTGCATGGAGCGACGAAACGCTCCGTAGCGCTGGAACTGGGCGCTGAGGCGGTCGACTACTCCATGCCGACCTGGCCCGACCAGGTGCGCACACTCACCGGCGGGCACGGAGTGGATGTGGTGTTCGACGGAATCGGCGGCCAGATCGGCGCGGCAGCGGCGTCCTTGCTCGCGGACGGGGGCCGGTTCTCCGGGTATGGCATGACCAGCGGCGCGCAGACCGTGATCGGTGACGCTGACCGGCGGCGGTTCACGGTGGTGAACATGTCGCAGCTGCCGGAGTTTTGGCCGGACAACCACAGGCGGGTGACGCACGTGCTGAGCGAAGTCGCCGCAGGGCGGCTGGCCCCGATCATCGGCCAGAGCTATCCGCTGGCAGCGGCCGCCACCGCGCATACCGACATCGAGGCGCGCCGCTTCACGGGCAAGACCTTGCTTCTGACATGACATTCAAGGCCTGTGTGGTCGCCAGCGCGTAGGAACGCGGACTTCGCTCTGGAATCAAAGACCCTTCTAACCATCCGCCATCGCTCATCCGACCCACACGCCTCGCCTGCTGGGCCGCCCAAAGAGTCGCACTCGATCGGCCTCCAGCGACATGCTGCACATCGAGCCACCAACCTGCACCCCAAGACCTCGCCCGGCACATGCGGCGGGGTCTCTTCGCGCGGCTACGTCATCACCGCGAATGTCGCCTTCATCACCATCTTGAGTGACCGGCAACAATTGAGCAGGACACCGCCCGGCGATGCCCTCACTTGTCGACATCCCGCCTCCACGAGGAGTTTCGGCGTCCAGCTGACCACGAAACAGAAGGCGAACATCATCACGAAGAAGTCGACCCCAGACCGCACAGTGGTACGGCGCCAGTCCGGGCTCACGAGCCGGCGCACCCGGGTGACTCCTCCGCACCGGCCGGCTGCGGCGGCGGAAGGGAGGTCTGAGCGGGATGTTCCAGGACGGTGAGCGCCGCATTCAGCCTCATGGCGTTCGCACTCATCCAGGAGCCGGCGACCGGCCGGACATCGCCGTCGATCCTCCTCAGCATGGCGCCGGCCGCCGTGCTCGGGATCGCGGCGTTCGCGTTGTTCGGCGGGTTCGTGCCGGTGTTCGTGCTGGGGCTCGGGCACGGGCTGGTGGCGACGTCGCTGATGGCGGCCGCGTTCACGACGCTCGACAGGGCCGCCGTCCCGGCCGCGACCACGCTGAGCACGATCGCGGTGCGGCTCGCCTCGCCGTTCGGCGTCGCGGTGCTGGCCGTGCTGTTGCAGGCGTTCACCAGGGGCGGGGCAGGGCGGCCGTTCACGTACGCGTTCGGCTGCGCGGTCGTTTTGGCGGCCGTCTCGCTGGTGCCGATCGCGCTCATAGGATCGGGGACGTGCAGAGAATCCTCGTCAGCGCCTGCCTGATGGGCCGCCGGGTCCGCTACGACGGCGGCGCGAAGACCAGCGTCGACGCCCTGCTCGCGGCCTGGCGGGAGGAGGGGCGGCTGGTGCCGTTCTGCCCGGAGGTGTCGGGCGGGTTGCCCGTCCCGCGTCCCGCGGCGGAGATCGAGGGCGGCGCGGGCGGGGCGGCCGTGCTCTCGGGTGAGGCCCGCGTGCTGGCCTCCGACGGGTCCGACGTGACGGCCGAGTTCGTGGCCGGGGCGCGGGCCGCGCTGGAGGTCGCGCGCTCGTCCGGGATCAGGGTGGCGGTGCTGAAGGAGGGCAGCCCCTCGTGCGGGGCGCTGGCGGTCTACGACGGCACGTTCGGCGGGCGGCGGGTGCCCGGTCAGGGGGTCACCACGGCCCTGCTCGAAGAGCACGGCGTCCGCGTGTTCACCGAGGACCAGATCGCCGAGGCGGCGGTCTACCTGCGCACCCTGGAGACGTAGAAGGCCCCGGCGAGGCCCGCGGCTAGCAGGATCGCCGTCGTAATTGGTTGTAAGAGCGTGAGTAGGCCCCACCTACGTGTCGGTTTCGGCCCCCACCGTCAGTGCACGGCGTAGCTGCCTGGCGACCTTCCGATGACTTCTTTTTGGCCTCACTCTAGGCGTTGTGGTGAGACGCTTCTTGTGCTCCTGGTCGGGAAGGGGCTCGAATGGCGCGAATGGCCAAGTGGGGATGTACGCGGCAATCCGCCGGGACTCCCGGGCAGGCCTTGAGGTCCGTGCCCTGGCTCGCAAGTACGGCGTGCATCGCCGGACGGTACGTGAGGCGCTGGCGTCGCCCTGGCCCCAGCCTCGGGAGAAACCTCCGCCCCGTCGGTCCCGGCTGGATGCCTTCAAGCGAGCCATCGACCAGACGACGTGCGACGACCTGAACGCCCCCGCGCGAAACGACGACACACCAGCAGACGTATCTACGGCCGGCTGATCACCGAGCACGACATGGAAGGGATCTCCTACTTCACCGTCTGCAACCATGTGGCCTGGCGGCGTCCCGAGAGCCGCGTGCAGGTCGGCCGATCCCCTCCAGAAGTGCCCATCGATCAGGAACACCGACCCGGCGTCGACGCCGAGGTCGACTTCGGCGACGTCGTCGTCAACCTCGCCGGGAAAACGACGGTCTGCCACCTGTTCGCCTTCCGCCTGTCGTACTCGGGCAAGGCGGTGCACCATATCTCGCTGTCGTGTTCGATGCACACGCCATGCCGGGATCCGGGGATGGTAGTCCCGGAGTCCACAGACGGGCTGTCGGCGTACTGCCTGGAGCGCATGGCCACGTACAGGAATCTCAGCTGATGGCTGAGGCCCATGTCCTTGGTTCAGACCCACAGCAGCCGCAGCGCAGCCTGGGATGGGCTCCCGTCTGCGGCGCTGTAGATGAGCAGGCGTTGGTCGGGCTCGTCGGCCAGTAGCAGGGTCTCCAGCTCCAGATCGAGTTCGCCGATCTCGGGATGCCGCAGGTGACGAGGGCCGGAGGCGTGTTCGGCGACCGGGTGTGCGGACCACAGCGTGGTGAACTCCTCGCTCTTCATGGTGAGTTCGCCGATCAGTGCGGCCAGTTCGGGGTCGTCGGGGCGCCGGCTGACGGTGAGTCTCAGCGATGCGACGGCACAGGAGGCCGAGGTGTCCCAGCGGGGGTAGAGGTCACGGTGGTGCGGATCCAGGAACAGCATCCTGGTCAGGTTGGGGCGCCGGTCGGCGTGATCGGGCGCGTCCCGGTCGAGGTGCCCCGCCAGGAGCCGATACCCCGGAGAGTTCCATGCCAGCACCTCGGTGCGCGGCCCGGTCACGACGGCGGGCCACTGCAGGGAGTTGATGAGCTGCCGGGTGGCCCGGCGCACGGTCGCGGGTGCGGGGGTGCGTGGGCGTGCCGTGCGGGGTCTGGCGAGGTTGTGCAGGTAGAGGCGCTCGTCGTCGCTGAGCTCCAGCGCGCGGGCCAGCGCCTCGATGACCGATTCCGACGCCTGGTGGCTCTGGCCCTGCTCCAACCGGGTGTAGTAGGTGACGCTGACCCCTGCGAGCTGAGCCAGTTCCTCTCGGCGCAGACCCGGCACCCGGCGCTCGCCATATGAGGCGATGCCCACGTCCTGCGGTTTGAGCCTGCCGCGCCGGAGGCGCAGAAACTCCCCGAGCGTCGTGGTGTCTGCCATGTCTCCTATAGTGCCGGCCAGGCCACCCGGCTGCCTGACCCTGCCGGTGCCAGGCAGCCGCTGACCACCCACGCCCGGGTCTGGCAGTGGCCGCGCGCGGTGGCGAGTCTGGACGCCATGAAGCAATGGACGATGAAGACGACCGGCCGCGCCAACCTGGAACTCACCGAGGCCCCCATCCCGGATCCCGCGCCCGGCGAGATCCTGGTCAAGGTGTCGTCGGTCGCGCTCAACTACCGCGACAGGCTCGCCATCGACGAGGGGCTGACCATGACCTTCCCCGACAACGGCCCATTTGTGCCCGGCTCCGACATGGCGGGCGAGGTCGTGGCTGTGGGGACGGGAGCCGACCGTTTCGCGCCCGGGGATCGTGTGATTTCCGTCTGCCTGCCGGGCTGGGTCGATGGGCCGGGCCCGGGCAATGCCCGGATGGGCGGCCCGGAGGCTCTCGGCAGCGGCCACTACCCCGGGGTCCTGTCCGAGTATGTGGCCCTCGATCAGGAGTGGGCCGTGCGGGCACCGGCCAGCCTCAGCGACGTCGAGGCGAGCACGCTGCCGATGGCCGGCCTGTCGGCCTGGACCGCCCTGGTCGAGCAGGGTCGAGTGCATGCGGGCCAGACGGTGGTCGTGCTGGGCACGGGCGGGGTCGCCCTGTTCGGCCTGCAGATCGCCGCAACGCACGGCGCCGAGGTCATCGTGGTCTCCGGCGACGACGCCAAACTTGCCCGAGCCAAGGACCTGGGCGCCGCTCATCTGATCAACAGGACGACCCGGGACTGGGTCGAGGCCGTCTACCAAGCCACTCACGACCGTGGGGCCGACCACATCCTGGAGACCATCGGCGGCCACCACCTCGCCCGCTCGATCGAGGCGGCAGCGGTCGCCGGCCACATCTCGCTCATCGGCATTCTCGAGGGATACGAGATCTCCGGCCATGTCGCTCACCTGGCCCGCAAGAAGCTCCGCATCGACGGCCTGCAGGTCGGCCACCGGCGGGCGCTGGAAGACCTCGTCCGCGCGGCCGACCACATCGCCCTGCACCCGGTGATCGCCGCCGAATACGCCCTGCACGACCTCCCCTCCGCCCTCGCCCACCTCGAACGCGGCGCCTTCGGCAAGGTCGTGATCACCACCACCTGATCCCCACCAGCCTCTGTACATCTGCCCGCATCCCGCTCTGCGCGGGGAGGTGTAGGCCGACACGGGCTGAATCCTGGAGCTGTGACCTGATGCTGGGGGGCCAAAACTCATGCGTGATCATGGCATGCACGATCGCTAAGTGGGGTCACTTCTCACGCGAACCGGCACTGTTGAAGATCATTCAGTGGGGTCAAGAAGGACGGGCAAGTGAGTCCGTCTTCACGCGGGAAATCACCATCCTGTCGTGGAACCAGGCAACCTTCGCCCGCAAGCCTGCCGCCGAGCCGGGCCGGACTGACATCCGTCGCCGGTCGAAGGGTTCGCGACGTTCGGCGTCGAGATCGAGAGCGCCGGCCTGGTGGACATGTTGCTGGCCGCCGAGTTCGGGCTGCAGGGCGTCCAGCCGTGAGCTTCCTGGAACCCGAGCCAAGTGCGCGCGCAGCGGGTGGCGAGCAGGACGCCGAACTCAGCGTAGACATGCATCGTCGCCCGGGCTCGGACCGGGCCCCCGGCGACGGTCCTCCCCCAGCCCGTACCTCTCGGTCAAGGGTGAGCAAGGAGGCCTTACCGCCGGGAGGTGTGACGGACGACGACGTCGCGGACGAAGGCGAGCCCGTCCCACAGATCTCCCCACACGTCCGAGGAGAAAGGGATGACGTCGACACACCACCATTCGCCCGGATAGCAGTCGGCCAGCACCGGTACCAGTTCCTCGAAGTCGACGATGCCCTTGCCGAACCCGAGCTTGCGCGAGAAGAGATTGCGGGCCACGTCACCGTCGGTGTCGCAGAGGTGCACGTGCCCGATGCGGCCGCGCAGCCGCCGTACCAGCTCCGCCTGGCCACCCGGCAGCAGTTCTTCGGGCTGCACCTGGTTGTGCCCGCTCACCGTGGCGGCGTGGAAGTGGGCCGTGTCGTACAGCAGGGTGAGGTTCGGATGGCCGACGTCGTCGAGCAGCTTCATGATCTCGCTGGCTTGTTGAACGGCTGCCCCGACTCCACCTCCCACACCACAGAGCAGCCGATGCCGGCCCCTTGCTCGGCGAGTCGCCCGAACATCCCCACCAGCCGATCCCACACGCGGTCGTAATCGACGCCGTACGGCAGGGGGCCACGCATCCCGGGGTCAATGCGCATGCGTTTGATACCCAGGTCGGCAGCGAGCCCGAAGAACTCGGCCCACCATCCGTCGTGCAGGGCGACGGCCTCACGGTCATCGGTGAGCGGCCATGGTGGGAGGCCGTCGATCCGCCCATGCGGCGCGGGGGCGAGCAGCACAGGTTCCAGGCCCAGATCGTCCAGCATGGCAGACAGCGCTCGGCGCGCGGCGGGCTGCTCGTAGCGGTCGGACGTCACGTGATCGGCGAATCCGGCCAGTTCGACGCCGTCGAAGCCGAACGCCGCCGCCACCTTCAAGGTCTGCTCCAGATCGGCCGGCCGCTCCAGCCCGAACGACGACGTGGACCACGTGCCGAGGGACACCTTCACTTGCCTGCTCATCGACTTTCCCATTCCCTCCGGTGACACGGCGTTACGCTCCTGATCGACCGCTCGGTGAAGAAGGGCAGCGTGATCGCAGGCGAATCGTACGCCCGTGGCACGACCGCCCGCCCTCGATGCTCGAGGAACACCGAACCGGTCACGATGACCGAGCCAGGCATGTTCAGCACCCATTCCGCGGGTTCCAACCCCGTCTCGACGGGCCTCGACCGCAGCCTGATGTTCGGAGAACGAAAAGAGCAGACGGGACGGCATTTCCCAGCGCTACTATTAGCCGCACTAGTAGTGTGGCCATCATGCGAGCTACCATCACGAGTATGGGTATGACACGGAACGGTTCCTACAGCCTCAGCGACATCGCCCACGGCTTCATCGAGGCCGGCGCCGAGCAGGATCGGCTGAGCAAGTCGGCCTGGGTCGAGAAGGCCGTCATCTACTACGCCATCGCCACCAGCGCGCCCACCACCGACGCCGATGAGGCCCTCGCCGAAGCATTCATCGACGAACAGGAAGCATCCGCCGCTGACGACGAATTCCGCGAGCGAGGCGCTGCGTGATCCCACTCACCTCGGGCGGCGTCTACCTCTACAGCCCGAAGGGCATCGACCGCGAACGCCTGATGCTCGTCACCTCCGCAGCCGCCGTGCTGGAGTCGCGCCGCCGCTTCATCATCGGCCTGACTGTCATGTCCTCCCATGACGGAGACACCCTGACAGTGCCGATCACCGTGAACGGGGCCCGCCGCTACGTCAACTGCACTCAACCCATGCGACTGATCCGCGACTGGTTCCTGGAGCACCATGACACCATCTCCCCCCAGGAACTGGAGGCTGTACGCGCGTACCGCCGGCTGTCGGAAGATCTGTAACCCTCGGCGTCCGACTCGTCACCGCGGTCGAGTGCCAGGTGCACCCGCCCTCCATGAGGCTGCTGTTCGATCTCCTCGCCATGGCCCTGGCAAAGCCCGGCATGGAACTCCTCAAGGTCGGCCGTCTGGCTATCCAGGGCAGGGAGCGGCTGTTCCGCCCCCGCGGCAGTTCGTCACAGCATGGCCCTCACATCGGACATCTGATCCGGACCAGCCCACGCCGTCAGCGCCGCAGCTTCAACAGACCCAGCCGGTAGGACGGGAAGCCGTAGTCGCCTCCGGAGTTGGGGCGTCGAGGCAAGCAGGCGCCGGTGGAGGAACCGGCGTGATCGCGTGTCAACCCCGACGCTCGCTTAGGCCGGAACCGGATATTCGGCGAGACGGCGAGAGAATTTCGTTTCTACGGCACTCCCCCATGCGAATGGGCGTGCATCTACGACTGCTCATCACCGCAGCCCTCCTCGGCATCGGAGCGGCCGTCGTCGGCCTGCTGCCCCTCGGAGGGCTGGGGAACGCGGACCATGTACGGGTCGTCTGCGGCGCCTCAGCCCGACATGTATCGGTGGGTCGGTGACGTGGTGGGCGGAGCGGCCGCGGAGGTGGAGGTCGCCTCTGATGGCGCTCTGGTGATGCCCAGCCTCGTGGTGGGCTTCGGAACGTTGCGACGGCGAGACGGGGCCGGAGCCGCGGCGACCGTCCTGATTGGGGCGGGGCCGTCGTGGCCTATGCCAGTCGGTGAGGCGCCGAAGCCGGGCGTGGATGAAGAGCGGCCGTGCCGAATGGTCGCGATGCCGGCGGACCGTCCGCCGTCCGGAGACTGGGCGTTTCCGAGCAAAGCGAGGATGGACTCCGCATCTGGGAGTGCCGACAGGTACCGAGCCGCACGCTCCAGCGAATGGCATCTCCGCAGGCCGCTGCACGTCATCGACGTCTTGACCATGAGTGCGTTTCGGTCGGCATGCTGGGGATTAGTCCGGCGCTTGTGGGCTGACCAAGAGCCAATGCCGCGTTTCCGCAGGTCGTTGTGGCTTGCTGACGTGTTGGGTCCAGCCAGGGCACGGCACTGATAGTTCAGGGCCGCTGCCCCGGATCCGGCTCCAATCTCCAAACTCCTGACCCTGCGAGCTGATCGAGGATCTCGGGAGTCAAGGACACCTGGCCATGGTCGAGAACGATGTCGGCAAGCTGTAAGGACACTTATCCGGCGTGCACCCCGCGAGTGCCTCGCAAGACTTCCGCCCCAGATCAGGCCGGATCCTGGCGCACTGCCCGCTGCGGCCGGTCCTGGAT
The DNA here is from genome assembly GCF_020215705.1 of Nonomuraea aurantiaca. Classification (GTDB taxonomy): domain Bacteria; phylum Actinomycetota; class Actinomycetes; order Streptosporangiales; family Streptosporangiaceae; genus Nonomuraea; species Nonomuraea aurantiaca. The sequence continues at coordinate 15,935 of NZ_JAIWNB010000060.1, forward strand.
GGTAACGCTCTCAGCATCTTGTCGAGGTCCGCCATGCCTGCGACTTGGTGTCCCGGTCAGGCAGCCACAGCGGGCCACGTGAGCCTGAGTTGGCCACTCCCCCGAGATCAAGATGTGGTCGGCGAGCCACCCAAGGTGATGCGGATCTTGGACTGGTGGTGCTTGAGCCTCTCCCAGTCATCCATGAAGACGGCTGTCAGACCGTGTTTTTCGGCGAGGGCCACGAGGGTTTCGGTGCGGTAATAGAAGTCCTCGTGGAGCACATGGTGTTCTTCGCCCTCGGTACGGTCGAAGGTGAAGTCGAAGTGGCCGGTCGGTTTGAGAATGCGGCCGATGTGGACGAAGCATTCCTCGATGACTTCGATCGGACAGTGGGAGTAGACACTGTGGGCGTGGACGACGTCGAAGGCGCCGTCGGGGAACAGGACGAACTTGTTGTCGGCGACAAGTTCGAGTAAGGGTTGCTTGGATTCCAAATCGTATTCGGCGAGGGTGTTGCGGGCGGCTTTGAGAATGTCGGGTGAGATGTCGATGCCCGCATAATTGCCGGGCTCCAGGTAGTCGATGAGGAGACGGCCGGCGCGGAGGTTTCCGCAACCGATCTCGAGCATCTTGTGCTCCGGCCTCAGGCCATGCCTTTTTAGGTAGTCGAACTGCATCTTGCCGAGGGCGAGCCAACGTTGGTGCGTCTGGCTGCCCACGGCGGCCTCGGGATTGCGAGCAGTGTCGGACTTCATCACGGCCTGGTAGTAGGCGAGGTGATCGCCGCGGTGCCGCGTTTTGAGCCAGGCATCGCGGACCAGGCGCCTCACGTACCGAGGTACCTTGCCTGGGTTGCGCACGGCGAACGAAAACTTGTGCTTGAGGCTCTTACGGTTCTTTTTGACGAACTCCACTTCGCGTACCATTCGCGGAGCCTAGCGGAGCATTGTCGTGTAGAAAGTGCCTCCAGTGGATTAGGCAGAAATGCGGCGATCATCGTCCCTTGGTCACGGCTACGGTGGTCTCGCGGGGACCTCACAGGGGCATGTCCCTGACGCCAGTCCACCGCCCCCAAGTCTGGTGAGGCCGACACATCTCAACCTGGCCGGTCGGCGGCCTCATCGTATTGGTGGCCTGCGGGAGAACATATCGGCACATACGTGATGTCGGCCGTCCAGACCCGGTTCGGCTCAGCCGCGGTGAACTTCCGCTTCACCAGATCGGACGGGGCAACCGCCTGTCGGTCGGCGATGGTGGTGCGACAGCCTCTGCGCCTGCCCACCCCGGCCAGTCCAGCGGCGCGCATCAGCCGGGCCACCCGCTTGCGGCCCACCCGGACCCCATCCAACTCCCGCAGGTCAGCGTGGATGCGTGGCGCCCCGTAGATCTCATCAGAGGCCCGGTGATGCCGGCGGATCTGCTCGGTCAGCTCGGCGTCGCGGCGGGCTCGCGCGGACGGTCCGCGTCGCTGCCGGGCCGCCCAGGCGTAGTAGCCCTGGCGCGACACACCCAGCACCCGGGCCAGCAGGGAGACATCGTGGTGGTCCTTCTCCGCATGAATCAGCCGGAACGTCATCTCGGCAGATCCGTCTCCCGCGCGAAGAAAGCCGCGGTGCACTTACGCAAGATCTCCTTCTCCGCACGGAGGATCTTGTTCTCGCGGCGCAGCCGGGCCAGCTCGTCCTTCTCGGCACTGGTCAGCCCGTCCTGGCGGCGGCCGTCATCCAGGTCGGCCTGGCGCACCCAGGTACGGATCGACTGCGCGGACGGCTGGAACTCCTTGGCCAGTTCCTCAGGCGTCCGTCCCGCGCGCACCAGCTCCACCATCTGCCGGCGAAACTCCGCGGATAGTTGTTCGGCACAGCAGACTCCTTCTTCCGGGAACCAGGGTTCCCCAGAGATCAGGTGTCCACCAAACCGGGCCAGCTCCTCCACTTCACTCAGCGTCACCAGAGCCATGCACCGCCGCTGGGGCATGGCTCTCGTTTTCATCGACACTTCAGGCCCAGTTGATCATCAAGTGGCTCTCAAGCTGATTGACATCTGGCTCTCGGATCCACCTACATAGCCAGTCTGATCCTCGCACCAGTACAGTTTCAGGCTGGGCCCTGCGCGCCAGAACGCCGGTAGCTTCCGCAGGGCTACCGCCGTCTCGCGGCATGCGTGCGTCATCGTCGGCCGCTTTCTCCAGGCGCCCGACCGCAGTCTCAAGCGGGGATGCGTCGCCGTGATCGAAGACGGTGTCCGAGTATGGATCGAGCTGCCCGAGAATTGGCAGCGAGTGCCAGCCGTCTCCCACACGGCCCATCAGAAGCTCTTGCCAGCCGTATCCCACACCTTGCCGGTGAGCGGTCTCCTTTGGGCCCGGACACGGTTGTATTCACGCCGCTGCGCACGGATGGCCTGAGAAAGCTCTTGTGACAAGGCTGCGGAGGAAGCAGCCTGCAATATCCCATGCTGGGAGGATGGGTTTTAAGGGGGCAAGTGCCAAGGATTAGACGTCTCGCTCAGAAGCGCCGTGGTAGTCGCGTAGCGGTATGAGAACGAAGATCGTGACGATCACGGCCGTGACGGTGAGCCACAACGCAAGGTGGTTGCCGACGGCGACTGCCAGCACGCCGCCGGTGGCGGCGCCGATAGGAAGGGGCGCGAACTGGAGAAAGCGTACCGAGGCTGCAACCCGGCCGAGCATTACGTCACTGCTGAGTTCGATGCGTGTGGTAGCCACGATCACGCTCATGATGCCGAGGGCGAAGCCGGAGCAGATGAGCCCGAGCCCCCAGGCGACGATCGTCGTCCAGCCGGGCGAGTTGAGCGCGGGGATCAACAACAGGCCGAGATGTCCACTGCTGGCCAGAAGAAGTGCTCGGCCGGAGCCGAATCGCGCGTGGATACGCGGTGCGAGCAGCGAACCGACGAGCGCGCCGGCTCCATCGATGCCGAAGAGAAGGCCCCACCAGCCAATGTCGATCCCGAGATCGTGTACGCCGTGAAAGAGAAAGGGCACCATGGCCGCCTGCCAGAATCCGTAGAACAGGAGGCTCTGCAGCGTCATCAACCGAATCGGCACGGTTCGCCAGATGAATGTCAAGCCTTCGCCGATCTCACGGAGAACTGTCTTCCGAGTGCCACGAGCAGGCATGGCCTCCTTCCTGGGAATGGCCAGCAGGGCACCTGCGGGCGCCAGGAAGGACAGACCGTCGAGGAGGATCGCTAACGGCGGCCCGAACGCCTGCACAAGCAGGCCTGCGACACCCGGTCCGGCGAGCGTGGCCACTGACCGTGAGGCGGTATTCGCGGCCTGGGCCTGAATGAGGCGTTCTCGGCCAACCAACTGCGGGAGAAAGGCCTGCGCAGAGACATCGGCGAATACAGAGGCCGCACCGGCAGCCAGAACAATGGCGGCGAGGAGGGGTATCGTGATGAGGCCAGTGATGGAAAGCATGAACACCAGGATTTGCAATCCGCCACGGACAACATTGGCGCAGATCAGTACTGGACGTTTCCGAGAGCGGTCGACGACGACACCGGCGAGCAGCGGCAGACCGAGGAACGGCAGCCATATGCACGCTTCGATAACACCCAAGGCCATCGGACCGGCCTGCATGGTCAATGCCGCCAGCAGGGGCATCGCGACTTGTGTCAGGCCTGAACCAACCAGCGAGACGGACTGGCTTGACCAGTAGAGGACGAACTGGCGGTCACGCCACACTGATCGCATCTTCGATGCATCAGGGAATGTGGCCGCCGCCATCAGGTGCTCAGCTGATGGCCGTCAGGCTCCTCGTGCCCGTCCGGGAGCACGTACGGAGCGAAATCGCGCAGATGGTCAGCCAACTCGGCCGGTAGAGCACCGCTGGCCAGCAGGAGCGCGGCGCCCGTGGTCACCTCTGCGGTGAGGCCACACTCGTGGAGCAACTTCAGGCGGTTGATCTGAAGGACCGGATCGGTCTCCCCCTGCTCGACGACCGCGTCAAGGTCAGCCAAGGCATCTGCGAGCCGTCCCAGCTCGTAGAGGACGGAGCTGCGCTCGACACGCAACGATGTTGAGTCGGGCATTCGGTCGATCGCCTCATCGAGTATCGTGAGCGCTGACGCCGCATTTCCGTCGGAAGTGGCAAGCCGGGCGCGAAGAGCAGTCATGCCATCGTCAACGTCGAGCGCTGGCTGCTCGTCCAGCACTCGCCGCGCGTCGTCGAAGCGGTCTGCGGCAATCAACGTCTCAATGTAGAGCAGCACAGTCTGATGGTCTCCCGGATCAAGCCGCAGGGCAGACCGAAGGTCATCGATTGCGCCGGTTTGCTCCCCTTGCTCTAGCTGGAGCACCGCCCGATTGTAGTAGGCCTCCGGGACGGCAATGCAGTGCTCGACCGCGAATGTCAGTTCCTCCAGAGCTTCCTGGTGTCTCCCCATTCCGTGCAGCACGATTGCTCGGTCCACGCGGTATTCCGTGACGTGAGGATCGTTCTCCACAACGTAGTCAAGGTCGACGAGCGCTTCGCCCGCCCTACCTGAACGCCGTAGCAGCGTTGCGCGGTTGGCGCGGACGACAATCCGGTGTTGATGCTTGACATCGGCGCTGAACAATGAATCGAGGATCCGGAGATCCTCATTTAGCCACGAGAGCGCCCCGTCAACATCACCTTTACGCATCGCCAGATATGCTTCGGCGTTTGCCAGGAATGCTAGATGGTAGGCGCGTTCATGGTCGTCCTCAATGTTTTCTGCTGCCTGGACGGCCCGTTCAAGCTTCTCGGACGCTTTACGGAAGTCACGCTCTGGCACTACTGCGAAACGAGCGCGCACCATTGCCTCGGTGTAGTATGCCGCTGCATGAAGCCGTGGATTGTTCCAGTAGTCAGATGCGTGACGGTAAAACGCAACAGCGTCATCGCTGCGTCCGGTAGCCACGAGGGCGGCCGAGTATGCGCGCAGAGTCGCATGAACGTGCGGATTATATTCGCGTGGGAATCCTTGAATCTCGAACAGCTGCTGGCCGTATCGGACCGCAGCCTGATAGTAACCATACTTCGCTGATTCTACTAGCCGCTCCGCCAGTAGCGGCACTGCCTGCGCAGGGTTAGTGCCGCGCACGAAGTGATAGATGCGCGCATCGGCATCATCTGCTGTTCCCGAGAGCCTGCCGGCCTGATCGTCGTGCCAGCGCTGAAGGCTGTTCCCCGTCAAAGCCGACGGTATCGGGATCATCTCACGTTGCAACGGCTCAGGGTAGAGGTTTTCCGTGGCCGATCCATCCGATGGAAGTGTCGTGATGTCCAGCCAGTCGTACGCAGGGCTGGTCAAGATCTCCAGCAGTCCCCGGTCGGTATCGTCTGCGAGCTCTGTGTGACAGATGGCCACTTTTAGCTCACGTAATGTTGGCGCGATAAAAGCGATGAGCTGTTGACTGAGAAACTGGGTCTGCTCCGCGGCGAAATATCTCGTGCGAAAGGCCTCGTCCGCGTTCAACGTCAATGGACGTGCTGTTCGGTTCGAGGAGCGTTCGTCAATGAACGACCGGACTGCCTGGGCTTCGGTTCTGCGGAGAGGGTCATGTTGGTCGGCGAGTCTCAAAAGGGCCCGGCCCAGGGTGAACGGTCCACCGACAAGGGCGCTTGCACATAACCGCAGTTCACACAACACGCTATCTCTGTTTCGCTCCGTGATCGGTGGCGATGAGCCGATGGCAATCCTCGGCTCATCGCCACCGCCTTAACATGGGACGGCTGTAGCCGCGCTCTACTAGTCGGGGTACATGATGTACTTCAGCGACGTCACAGGGCGCATCGTCGGACGGCTGATCGAAGTCTTGAGCACGCGTTCAACTCCTTTCGGTCTCCTGTCGACTCCTGCGAGGCGAGCGTTTTCGAGAGCAATAGTCGATTTGAGGGTAACACGAGACAACATCCGAGAAGCGCTGGATTAGCGCCATTTATGGCGCATTTCAGCTGTCATCGGTTATTCGCTACGCCGCACAGGAACGATCTTCGCGAGCATGCCCTCAGACTCCCGGAGCGCTCTCGCCTTGTGGGCGCCGCCCTGCGGCATGACGGAGCTGATGGCTGAGCGAACGTCCGTTCGGATCGTGATCTCCTCGGCGGCGTCATCTGCTTTGCTTGTGGGCTGATGCAGGTGGTTCGGGGCGGTTGACGGAGCTGATGGCGATCGGCGTGCCGGTCCCGCTCTGAGCTTCGCTCAGCCCCCGGACACTTGACCTGAGGTCAGCCTTGATCACCAGGAAAGATGCTCCATGCCCTCGCCACACCCTCCCGAGTTCCAGCGCAGCCCGGTCGAGCTCGCACAACAAGGTGACAACCACCGCTCCAGCCGCCAAAAGACCTGGACGTCAGCCGGTCATGCCCACAGAACCGCTTGAGACAGGCCGACGACAAGGCCGGCACCCTCCGGGCATCGAGAGCCTGGGTGGCCTCGTCGCCTGACTCCGCCGCAAAGCGTCAGGCCCCGGCCATGGGCGTCCCTCCAACCCCGCGCCTTGTGGCTGTCGAGGGCGACGCGGGTGAGCGGCCGAGGCGTGCCGGTTGGATCAGTTGCACTGACTCGTGCTTGCCGTCACGCAGCCACCGCCGTCGGGTGCAGCCCGGCCGTCGATGCTGCCGAACCATCGAGTGAGTAGGGCGCCTGAAATATCGCATTCGCTGGAGTCGCGGTGAGCATACCGACGCCCACAACCGCCACTAGCGACAGTGCGAGCGCACTGAAACCACGCTTCACAGTCGACATTACTCTCCGTTCGCGATGTGGATGTGTCGAAGCAAGACTTCGACATCGACATCATGCCAAGTCCGCGGTTGATGGATGGGAGCAACTTCTGCCACTCCATGCGGCTTTTCTGCCAGCGTCCCGTCGTCGCCGCCAAGGCTGCGGATGCCGCCGAGATCACCCGCGAGCAGGTTGCGGCGGCCATGCGCATCCTCGGCATGCAAGGGAGCCGCCCAGGAGCTACGGCGGAGGCCATGGACGCAAGCCGTGTCCGGCGTCAAGGCGGGAGACTCGTTATCCGTAGATTTCACGCATGAACCACTTCACGCCATCATCCCCGGCCGAACACATGGCGAAAAGCGCCGATCTCTTGCCATTGTCCACTGCATTCCGGCCAGAAATGGCGCGGGCGACGAACGGCGTAGGCGCGGGGCGCACAGAATGGGCCGATGACACGCATGTCGGCTGCGCACCCATGCTGGCTGCGGTTGAATAGGGACAGGTTCGGACCAACTCGCTACTCTCCCATGGCAGTCAAAGATCCGGGAGCGTAAATGAGTATTCGCGGTAAGGTACCGACCGCTGCGGCGGCCTGCGCGCTCGTCACCATGACCACTCTCACCGCAGGCGGTGTATCTACCGCTGCACATGCCGGGGTGCTCCTCGGCGATGGCCCGGAACAAGGCGGTGGTCAGCTCGGTCTGCGGGTCGCGCATGTGCGCGAGGGCGGTCCCGGCCAGCTTGGCAACGTAGCAGGCAGTGCCGTGCTCGCAGCCGGTCGGCAGTTCAAAGGGGCCGCCGGCGCCGCCGAGCAGGATCGCGGGGTCATCGTGCCGGTCTCGGCGGCCGTGAAGTCCTCATTGGGCTTGTCGCCCCGGCCTGGACGGGAGTGAAGATGCGGAAACGCTGGCCAACTGGGTGCAAATGGATCGCCTGGCCCGTGAGCAGGACGCCGGCGCCGGTTATGAGCTGGCCGAATCTGTGCGTGAGGAGCTCGCGCGGTTGCGGCGGCAGCGAGCCGAGTGGGCCAAGGAGCGCGCCGAGCTGGAGATGGAGCGCGATGACGCCCCTATGGTTGTCAAGCCGCAGCGGACGGAGTACCCGCAGGTGAGAGTGCTTCGGTGATGATCGGGAAGACTTCGCGGGCGACGTAGCGCTTGAGGCAGCGGCGCCGCAGCGATCTGGACGCGCAGATTGAGGAGAGGTTCACCGCCTCGGGCGGCACCTACGGCAGCCCGCGCATCACCCGTGACCTGCATGCCGAGGGATGGCGGATATCGGAGAACACCGTCGCCCGGCGCTCATTGATGCCCAGATCCTTGGCGACCTGCGCGATCGACTTGCCTGTCTCGCGCACGATGCGCACCGCCCCCGCCCGGAACTCCGGATCGAAACTGCGTCTGGTCTCTCCCACGACCCAACCTTCTCCTTAGCCTGCGGCTTTCACGGCGAGTTTGAGCCGACCTGATCATTCACATAAGAAAAGTGCCCTTGAGCTGGGAGGATCGGACTTGTCTAAGCTTGTTCTTTATCCTCCGGATTGTTGGAGTGCTGCGAGGGTGCGGCCGCGTTTGACGGTCTTGCCCACGTCGTAGCGGGGTGCGGGGTGGCGGTTGGGGATGCCGGGTGGGCGTCCGGGGCCGGG
>NZ_JAIWNB010000061.1 GCF_020215705.1 Nonomuraea aurantiaca
CGAAGACCTGTGGATCCGCAACCTCACCATCACCACCGGCCTGGTCGACACCTACTCCACGCCGACCCTCCTGGACATGATCGCCGCCGGACGGCTGGACCCCAGCACATTCATCACCCACCGCTTCACGCTGGACGACATGACCACCGCATACGAGACCTTCGCCGACCCGACGGCGACCGGCGCCCTCAAGGTGGTCCTGTCCCGCGGATGACGCCGATACGCCGGCCACAACCGAAAGAAGAGCAGGCATGCGACATGAGGGAGCACCGATGACGACCACGACGGGCCACCCCACCGAGCTCGGGGCATGGCGCGGCTTCAGCGGCACAGCCTGGCGGTCGGCGGTGGACGTGCGTGCCTTCATCCAGGCCAACTACACGCCCTACGAAGGCGGCGCGGAGTTCCTCGCCGGCCCGACGGAGCGCACCGCGGCCGTGTGGGCGAAGGTCTCAGCGATGTTCCCCGAGGAGCGACGGCGCGGGATCTACGACGTCGACACCGCGACGCCGTCGTCCATCACCTCCCACCGCCCCGGCTACATCGACGCCGACCGCGAGCTGATCTTCGGTCTGCAGACCGACGCGCCGCTGAAGCGCGCCATCATGCCCGCGGGCGGACTGCGCATGGTGGAATCCGGCCTCGCCGCCTACGGCCGCACCCTCGATCCCCTGGTACGGAAGATATTCACCAAGTACCGCAAGACGCACAACGACGGCGTGTTCGACGCCTACACTTCCGAGATCCGGCGCGCCCGCCGGGCGGGCGTCATCACCGGCCTGCCCGACTCCTATGGCCGTGGCCGGATCATCGGCGACTATCGCCGGGTCGCGCTGTACGGGGTGGACCGACTGATCGAGGCCAAACGGGCCGAGCTGCGCTCTTTGGAGGGCGCCTTCGCCACCGACGCGGTGATCCGTGACCGCGAGGAACTGGCCGAGCAACTGCGCGCCCTGGCCGAGCTGAAGCAGCTGGCCGCCTCCTACGGCTACGACATCTCCCATCCCGCCACCACCGCACGCGAGGCGATCCAGTGGCTGTACTTCGCCTATCTGGCCGCGATCAAGGAGCAGAACGGCGCCGCCATGTCGCTCGGCCGCACCTCTACCTTCGTCGACGTCTACCTGCAGCGCGACCTGGCCGAGGGCCTGATCACCGAAGAGCGCGCGCAGGAGCTCATCGACGACTTCGTCATCAAGCTGCGCATCGTCCGCTTCCTGCGCACCCCGGAATACGACCAGCTCTTCTCCGGCGACCCCACCTGGGTGACCGAGTCGATCGGCGGCATGGGCTCGGACGGGCGCACGCTGGTCACCCGCACCAGCTACCGCTACCTGCAGACACTGCGCAACCTCGGCCCCGCCCCCGAGCCGAACCTCACCGTCTTCTGGTCGCCGCGCCTTCCGCAACCGTTCAAGCGGTTCTGCGCCGCGCTGTCCATCGAGACCAGCTCGATCCAGTACGAGAGCGACGACCTGATGCGGCCGCGCTTCGGCGACGACACCGCCATCGCCTGCTGCGTCTCGGCCGCCCCGGTCGGTCGGCAGATGCAGTTCTTCGGCGCCCGGGTCAACCTCGCCAAGACACTTCTGTACGCGATCAACGGCGGTCGCGACGAGGTCACCGGCGAACAGATCGGCCCCCCGTACCCAGCACTGACCGGCGACCACCTCGACTACGAGCAGGTCTCCGCGGCGCTCGGCCGGATGATGGACTGGCTGGCCGCCACCTACGTCAACGCGCTGAACGTCATCCACTACATGCACGACAAATACGCCTACGAGCGCATCGAGATGGCCCTGCACGACTACCCCGTCAAACGCACCCTGGCCTGCGGCATCGCCGGACTGTCCGTCACCGCCGACAGCCTGTCGGCCATCAAGCACGCCCGCGTCAACGTGATCCGCGACGAGAGCGGCCTGGCTGTCGACTACACCGTCGACGGCGACTACCCCGCCTACGGCAACAACGACGACCGCGCCGACGCCATCGCCGTCGACCTGGTCCGCGCGTTCATGACCAAGATCCGCCGCCACCCCGCCTACCGCGACGCCGAGCACACCCAGTCCGTGCTCACGATCACCTCCAACGTCGTGTACGGCAAGCACACCGGCAACACCCCCGACGGCCGGCGTGCCGGAGAGCCGTTCGCCCCCGGCGCCAACCCGAGCAACGGCCGCGACCGCCACGGCCTGGTCGCCTCCGCACTGTCGGTGGCCAAACTCCCCTACGACCAAGCGCTCGACGGCATCTCCCTGACCAACACCGCCACCCCCGACGGGCTCGGCCGTACACCGGCCGAACGCGTGGACAACCTGCTCGGAGTGCTGGACGGATACTTCGACGCGGCCGGCTTCCACATGAACGTCAACGTGCTCACCCGCGCCGTACTGCTGGACGCCATGGAACACCCCGACCGCTACCCGCACCTCACCATCCGCGTCTCCGGCTACGCCGTCAACTTCGTCCGGCTCACCCCCGAACAGCAGCGCGACGTCATCAACCGCACCTTCCACGGATCGCTGTGAACACCCGCCAGGCCGAGCTCCGGCGGGCCGCCATCGAGCTGTGCCACCCGCCGGCACCACCGGGCACCGGAGTGATCAGCTCCTGGGACCTGTCCATCGGCGTGGACGGCCCCGGCACCCGCTTCGTGGTGTTCACCTGCGGCTGCCCGCTGCGCTGCCTGTACTGCCAGAACCCCGAGACCTGGCGGATGCGCGACGGTCACCAGGTCACGGTGCAGGAGGTCATGACCGAGATCGACAGATACCGGCGCTTCATCTCGGTGGCAGGCGGCGGGGTGACCATCAGCGGCGGCGAGCCGCTGCTCCAGCCCGGCTTCACCGCCGAACTGCTGCACCGCTGCCACGACAGCGGCCTGCACACCGCCCTGGACACCTCCGGCCTGCTCGGCGACCGTGCCGACGACACCATGCTCGCCGACACCGACCTGGTCCTGCTCGACATCAAGTCCTCCGACCCAGCCACCTACCGCAAGGTGACGGGCGGCCCGCTGGAACCCACCCTGCGCTTCGCCCGCCGGCTCGCCACACTCGGCCGCCCCACCTGGATACGGTTCGTCCTGGTCCCCGGACTCACCGACGCAGAAGAGAACGTGGACGGCCTGGCCCGCTTCGTCGCAGAACTGGGCAACGTCGAACACGTCGACGTCCTGCCCTTCCACCGCATGGCTGCGGACAAATACCGCAAACTCGGCCTAGCTTTTCCGCTGACCGACGTCGCGCCACCCGATCAGGACCTGCTCGACCGCGTACACGCCCAATTCCACGCCCACGGCGTCGCTAGCACCTAAGATGCTTATCCGCTCCGATTTGGCGACCAGCGGATCCGTGGATCCTGCTCACTGCCGCGGCCCAAGCGACCCTGTGTGACTTCCCCGGCTACCTGCGCGAGGCGTTGGACGAGCTCAAGCCCGACTCCTGATACGGCAGGATCACGGTTGAGGCGGCACGGCACATGGAGGAGCACGGGGTCAAGAGGCTGCCGGTTATCCGACGCCGCCGACGTCTACATCAGGGTGGACAGGGGTGTCGTGACGCTCAGCGGGTCTGTGAACCGCCGCAGCGACGAGGAGATCGCCGCGCGGATGATCCAGCGGGTCCATGGCCTGGTCGATGTGATCGAGCCGTATGCCCGCGCTCACACCCGCCCGTCATCGTGGTAGGCCCGTGACCGAGTAAGCCGCATTGACCTGGGAAAATACAGATACGGGCAGTCGGGAGAGCACATCGCAAGACGAGGCGAGCCAGGCCCTGGCCAGATGGGCGGCAGAGCGCGGAGGCGTCATCGATGGGACCGTGGGCACAGATCAAGGAGACGCATTCCGCAGTGGTGATCCTTCTCGGGGATCAGGCCGTCAAGCTGAGGAAACCGGTAAATCTCGGCTTCCTGGACTTCACCACTCGCGAGGCTCGGTGGGCCATCTGCCACGAGGAGGTGAAGCTCAACCGGAGGCTGGCACCCGATGTCTACGAGGGGGTCGCTGACGTGCTCGGCCCCGACGGGCAGCTCTGCGAACATCTCGTGGTGATGCGGCGCATGGCCGAGGACCGCCGTCTCGCCACGATGATCCGCTCAGGCGAACCAGTGGAGGAGCATCTACGCCAGGTCGCCCGGATGGTCGCGAGCCTGCACGGCCGGAGCAGCCACAGCCCGCTGATCGACAGGCAGGGGGAGGTACAGGCGCTGCGGGGCCGCTGGACGGCGAGCTTCGAGCAGGTCCGGGCGCTGCCGGATGCGGTTCTCGACGCCGAGGTGGTCAAGGAGATCGAACGACTCGTTCTGCGCTTCCTCGACGGTCGTGAGCCCCTGTTCGCCACCCGGCTCAGCGAGGGGCGCATCGTGGACGGCCACGGCGACCTGCTGGCCGACGACATCTTCTGCCTGGACGACGGGCCACGGATCCTGGACTGCCTGGAGTTCGACGAACGGCTGCGCTTTGTCGATGGCCTGGACGACGCCGCCTTCCTGGCCATGGACCTGGAGCGGCTGGGCGCCCCTCGGCTGGCCGAGCTGTTCCTCCACTGGTATACCGAGTTCTCCGGTGATCTCGCGCCGCCGTCGCTGTGGCATCACTACGTCGCTTACCGGGCCTTCGTCCGCGCCAAGGTCGCCGGTCTGCGGCATCAGCAGGGAGATTCCAGCGCGGCGCGGGCGGCTCGCGAACTCGCCGAGCTGGCGCTGCGCCACCTGCGGGCCGGAGCGGTGACCTTGGTCCTTGTCGGTGGGACTCCGGCCACCGGCAAGACCACCATCGCCGCGGCGATCGCCGACCGGCTCGGCTACACGCTGCTGCACAGCGACCGCATTCGCAAGGAACTCGCCGGGATCGCGGCCGAACAACCCGCGCCAGCTCCCTTCGGCGAAGGCATTTACAGCCGGGAGTGGACCGAGCGCACGTACCACGAGCTGCTGTCCCGGGCGGAGACCCTGTTGCGTCACGGCGAACCGGTCACCCTCGACGCTTCCTGGAGCGATGCCGAACCGCGGGAGGCTGCCGAGCACCTGGCGCGGCGCACATCCAGCGACCTCGTGACCCTGCGCTGCACCGCGCTGCCGCAGCTGATCGCGGAGCGACTGACCCACCGCGAAGGGGGGATGTCCGACGCCGACCAGGCGATCGCCGCCGCCATCACGGCGAGGGCGGTGCCCTGGCCTGATACCACCGAGATCGACACCAGCGCGTCCCCGGAGCAGGCGCTCGAGCGGGCCCTGGCGGCGATCCACGCTCGGTGGCCGACGGCGCCATGGCGGTTCCGGCGCCCTCAAATGAAACCCGATTGATCACTTACAGCCCCGGTCAAGGCGGGGACGCGGCGGCCGTGGAGCGGTCGGGGCGATGTTCGGGAGCTTGGCAAGTGAGAGCCAGGCCAGTGAAAGGGAGTGTGTGATGGCAGGACAGATCGTAGTGGGCGTGGATGGTTCCGCTCCGGCGACTGCGGCGGTCGAGTGGGCGGCCGATGACGCGAGCCGCCGCGGACGCTCGCTTCGCCTCGTACACGTGTGCGAGCAATGGGCGCCCAGCCTGGGCAAGGCCCAGTGGCCGCTCAGCCTGGACGAGGCTGAAGCGGAGTACTCCGCCGAAGCGCTCCAGGCCGCCGCCAACAGGGCGCACGAGCTGGCGTCAGGGGTGGATGTGACCACGGAACTGCGCGAGGGCAACATCGTCGAGCAGTTGATCGCCGAGTCGGCCTCGGCCGACAGCGTGGTCCTGGGCAGCAGGGGACTCGGCGGATTCACCGGGATGGTGCTCGGCTCGGTCAGCATGGCCGTGGCCGGGCATGCCGCCGGGCCCGTCGTCGTCGTGCGTGGCCCCGTCGAGGGCCGGCACGGCCAGATCGTGGTGGGCTACGACGGCTCGGAGCGCGCGCGGGCGGCGATGGAGTACGCCATCGAGCAGGCGCGTGCCCGTCAGGCCCGCTTGCAGGTGGTCTACGCCTGGCAGGCGCCGCTGTCCACGCCGTACGCCACCGCCTACAGCAGCGCGCTGGAGAGCGCCTTCGAGCAGCAGAAGCGTGCGGCCCGCGAGGCGGTGAGCCCGTGGCGGGAGAAGAACCCGGATGTCGAGCTCACCGATGAGCAGGTATGCGAGCACCCCGTCGCCGCTCTCATGAACGCCTCGGCCTCGGCCGATCTGGTCGTAGTGGGCTCGCGTGGGATGGGCGGCTTCGCCTCGGCGATGCTCGGCTCGGTCAGCCGCGGTGTGCTGCACCACGTCACCTGCCCGGTCGCGGTGATTCGGCCACGGGGCTAGCCAGCGCCATGAAGCAGAGGCGGTATCACGGCCGAGGAAACGCCTTAAGCGGTGCTTGACCCACCGCTCGTGTTCCGTCCGAGGGGCTGGGCCACGCACAGCGATCGGCACCCCGGTCAACTCCGAGTGTCGCTGGGCCGTATGGACACCCGCGCTCACAGAGGCGGAAGCGATGACTCTCGCTCCTGTTTGCTCACCACACGGGCGTCCGGCCCTGGGAACACGAGGGTTTCACGTTCAGAGTCCGTCCAGCGCACAACGTACGGTGGGGAACCGTCATCATGCCGCAACTCCGTGATCACGCCGATCCGCCGGGGCTCATGGTTGTAGGTTCCCTCGACGATCAGCCGGTCTCCTATCGATGCCTTCATCGCGGTCTCCTCCCCTCGACCGCGGCGGCCACCCATCTGGGCGGTGGCGCGCGAATCGCTCTGCGGCCCTAACCTCCAGTGCTTCCAGGGGACGGCAACCGGGAGGCCAGCCGGACGGGCGGCCGCCTCAAGGTCATCCCTCCTGAACGGCGAGGGTTTCTTCATCCTTCTCCTCCTACGGTCGATCGGCGAAGCCGGGGACGACGGCGACGGGGCACGTGGAGATGCTGACCGCGCCGTCGTGCCCGCCCTGGACCACGCCGTGCAACGTCTTCCAGCAGCACGCCGGGTTGTGGCCGCACTCGCGCACCATCGCCATCGAGCGGTTTGTGCGGCTGATCGTGGCCACGAGCGGGCTGACCGCGCACCTGCTGCCCCGAGACGGCGACGAGCACCAGATCGCGCTGACCGACCAGCTCGGCACGCTCGCCGGCATCCATCAGGAGGGCGGTTACGCACTGGCCGAGCTGCTGCGGCGAGCCGAGAGCGGCCGCGACCACGACAACGTCACCGTCATCGACCTGCTCGACCACTACCGCCAGAACGCCACCCCCGCCACCACTATCACCATCGAGGAAGCAGACCATCGGCGATGAGATCGCACGCAAGCCACAACCCCCGCACCCCGTTTCCCACCAGCAAGCACGACGCCAGCCACCCGCGCCTGCGCGAAGTAATCTTCGACCTGCTCATCAATCCCAAGCTGGTCGTCCTCCAGCGGACCAACGGCCAGATCCTCATCAGTGACCGGTACGTGCTGTGGGACCTGACCAGGCTGTACCTCGACGTCGGCCAGGCCACTGGCTGCGGCCCGATCAGCGTCGCCCAGCTGCCCGGGCTGCCGCCCGACGGCACCTACACCTGGGCCCGAAGCGATCCACCGGAACTGCTTGACCGGACAACGCTGATCAACCTAGCCGTGCGTTGGGCCAAGCACAGGACACCGGTCGGCAAGCCCCGGTACGCAGTCGGCTGGTCGCCTTGGTCGTTTAGGGACGGCCAGATCGGGGTGCTGCGCGGCCACCCCGTGGCGATCAACCGCAACGTGCTGGCCCGGCTAACCGAGCACTTCCCGGGCTATCAGGTCGTCGGCCGCCGCCCGGACCAGCCACTGACGGTCGTGGACCACCAGAGGCCACGCCAGGTCGCCGGGTTCATCGCCCAGCCGCTGGTCGCGCCCTCCGGCGATGACGATTCACTCACTGTCAGCGAGGTACTCGATCACGGCATTGGCTGGGATCGACCTGTCCCGTCCTCGCGGACACGGCACTCCGCTGTCGATGACGTCACCCCATCCCCGCGGCGCGCTGCCCGCCTCCCCTCGGTCGGCGAGGAGACCTCCTGTGCTTGCCGCAGGCCGACCCACGCCCGTAGCGCTGGCGAGGCGATCCCGGTTCCGTTCAGCATGATCGATCGTCGCCCGCGCGGCCATGGACGAGAGATCGACGGATGACGCCCGAAACCCGCGCGATCATTCAGCAAGTCATCGCGGATGCGCATCTGGCCGACGTCTCGGTAGACACCACGCCGCTGCTTGGGCTGGATGAGATGTCCGAGGTGGAGGCCGACGCCGCGATCGACGCCGTCTACCGGACGATCATGTTCGACGGGCTCCACGAGTGAGTCCCCGCATTCCCAAGCGCATGGCCGGTTGCCCCGTGCACGGCGGCCTGGCCGTGCCCGAGGTGGCAGCCCGGCACAACGACAACCGGCGGCCACCGCTATTCGGCATCAACCACCCCGGGCGGGTCAACCGACTGCTGGCCGAGAAACGGTGCGGCGGCTGCGGCCAGCCGCTCTCGACCAGACCCGGAGGCAAGTACACGCTGCTGATCCGGCCCGCGGACTTCACCCGCGGCTACTCCGCCGAACCCGCGCTCCACCCCTCCGATTGCGCCCCGTACGCGACCAAGGCGTGCCCGCTGCTGAACGGGCGAATGACCAGCTACCGCAGCACGCGGCGGGATCTGGAGGCAGAACGCTGCGGCGACCCGGCCTGCGACTGCCGCCGGTGGACCAACTCCGACGACCACGAGGCGCGCGCCGGCGCGACCGCATCTCCGGTCTACGCCGCCGCCGCCTACAGGCAGGAGGACTACCGACTGCACCGGGGTGATGTGCGCGAGCACCGCGACGTGCTGCTCGGCATCGCCGTGTCCGGGGCCGAAGCGCTGTCGGTCCGGCTGGTCGCCAACGGCGAGCCCTCGTTTCTGGACTTCGCCCGCGCCCTGCTGGTGAACCTTCCGCTGACCTGAAAGGGGTCATCCACCATGAGCGTGACAGTTACCGACGTCATGACCTTCGTCAGCCAGGCCGACGAGGACACCCTCGACCAGCTCGTCCTCGCAATCGAACAGCGCCGCGAAGTCGTCAAGGCTATTGCGGCGGCCGCACTCAAGGAGGGCGATGTCGTGGAGATTCACAGCATCAAGCCCGCCTACTTCAAGGGCATGCGCGGACGAATCGTCACCATCGAGACGATCAGAAGGACGCGCTGCGCGAGAGTCGCTCTCGACAACCTCTACGACCGCAGCACGGTACGGGCGAAAAAGCGTCAAAACCCCACTGACGAGCCCCTGACCCTGGACGGCATTCCGCTGGTCTGCCTGCGCAAGACCGGGGACTGAGATCCCGGGGACGTCGAGGGCACTCCCCTGATCCCGAAACCCTGCGCATGCCCAAGGAGCCGGTCGCGCCCCAGCGCGGCCGGCCTTCTGTTTGCGACCTCAAGGAGAAGCCCCATCGCGTCGGCCGACGCCATGGCCCTGACCGCTCCCGGCGGCGGCAACCTGATGGCCGCCGTCTCATGACCGGCTCGCCGCCACGGCCCCCGCTTTCCCACGCCCTCTCCAGGGCGCCCTCTTCTAGGAGGCGAGACGACATGACCGAGATCGCCCCCCAGGTAGACGAGAACTGCCGTGCCAGAGGGGCGACGGCGTACCGTTCCAG
This sequence comes from Nonomuraea aurantiaca, assembly GCF_020215705.1. Classification (GTDB taxonomy): domain Bacteria; phylum Actinomycetota; class Actinomycetes; order Streptosporangiales; family Streptosporangiaceae; genus Nonomuraea; species Nonomuraea aurantiaca. Next base: position 9,598 of record NZ_JAIWNB010000061.1, read on the forward strand.
CCGTCGGCCACGTACGCCAGCCCGGCGCAGCGGGGCTTGGCCGAGAGCGCGCGCACCACCGCGCGGGCCGACTCCAGTCGCCGCTTGACCCGCTGCACGCGGACGGCGGCGTGTTTCTCGTTCAGGTCCAGCCCGGCGGCCAGCTCGGCCCGGCTGAGCTCGTCCGCGACCTCCAGCCACCACAGCGCGAGCACCTCGCGGTCGTCGTCGAGCCAGCGACCGGCCTCCGCGGTCTCCTTGCGCTGCCCGGACAGGCCGAGCCGGGTCACGGTGAGACCCGCGATGTCGGCACTGGCGTCGGCCAGGCCCAGCGCCTCGTCGAGGGCGGCGGGAGTGGTGGCGGTGGCCCGCCGCCACTCCCGCACCTGGTTCATGGTGATGGCGACCAGCCAGGATCGGAAGCTCCTGGGGTCGCGCAGCCCGGACACCCCGGTCACGACCCTGGCCATCGTCTCCTGCACGACGTCGTCCACGTCCGGGTGGCCGTTCATGGCGACGCCCTGCGATGTTGTACACGAGCTGCAGATGGCCCCTGACCAGCTCGTCGACCGCTCCGTGATCGCCCGCCCCGGCCGCCAGCACCGTTTCGACCTCGTACGTCGACCGCGCGTACATCCATCACCCCGATCGGAGCCTCCGATGCTCCGACCAGGAGACGGGAACATCACCACTGAGATAACACAAACAGTGATTGTTCCAGTTTGTCGCTTATGTGACCATCGCCGATGGTGCGTCGCTGAGGACCCGAGAGCAGGATGGCAGTGTGGTCGGTGCCGGCGGCGAAGGACCGCACGGCCCGGACAAGTAGGTTGAGATCGCCACCATCGTGCCGGACCACCGGGCGCTCAAGGGCTTCCTCGAATGCATGAGATCGGCTACGGATGAGTAATGTGAGCGAAACAACGCGGCAGCACGATGAGGTCGTGGACATGCGACGGGTGCGGGTGGGATGCGAGTTCGTGCACGTCGCCGCCGCCGACACCCCGGCCGTCTTACAGGTCGAGCTCCGGAACGCGGCGCCGATCAGTCTCGTGGGGCAGGAGTGGTCGGTGGAGCCGCAGTTGCGCATCCGCCACTACACCGACCTCTACGACAATCCGTGTGTGCGGGTGGTGCTCCCCGCCGGACGGTCCACGCTGCGCTACGACGCGTTGGTGCTCGTGCCCGACGCGTTCGAGGACGCCGACGAGCGGGCGCCGGAGCTGCCACCGGAAGAGCTGCCCGACGACGTTCTCATCTACACTCTGCCCAGCCGCTATTGCCTGCCTGACATGCTCGGCGACGAAGCCTGGTCGCGCTTCGGCACGCTGCCCACCGGCTACACCCGCGTACAGGCGATCTGCGATCACGTCAACAGTCACCTGACGTTCCAGTACGGCAGCAGCGGTCCGCTGTCGACTGCGGTGGACGTCAACACCGCCGGGTTCGGCGTCTGCCGCGACTTCACGCACCTGGCGATCTCGTTCTGCCGGGCACTCAACATCCCGGCGCGATATGTCTTCGGCTACCTGCCCGACATGGACGTGCCGCCGGACCTGGCGCCCATGGACTTCGCCGCGTGGATGGAGGTCTGGCTGGGCGATCGGTGGTGGACCTTCGATCCGCGCAACAACCAGCGGCGCAAGGGCCGGATCCTGATCGGACGTGGACGGGACGCGTCTGACGTAGCCATGATCACCACGTTCGGGGCACCGGTCCTGGAGTCGATGATCGTACGCGCGGAGGAGGAAGACTCCGGCGGCTCGGTCAGCCGAGCCGGGTGACCTCGACGGTGACGCCGAAGTGCTCCGGCGCCGAGCCGGAGTAGACGCCGGACAGCGGTCGCACATCAGCGTAGTCACGGCCACGGGCCAGCAGCACGTGCCGGCTGCCCACGTCGGCGAGGCTGGTCGGGTCGACCGCGACCCAGTCACCGGCCCAGAACTCCACCCAGGCGTGGCTCTCACCCGCGGTCACCTCCCCGACCTCGGCGTCCGCCGCCGGGTGCAGGTAGCCGGAGACGTAGCGGGCGGGCAGCCCGACCGCGCGCAGCAGCGCGAGCGTGACGTGCGCGAAGTCCTGGCACACGCCCTTCCCGGCCGCGCGGGCTTCGGCCGACGAGGTGCGTACGTGCGTCGCGCCCCGCTCGTAACGCAGCGTCTTGTGGATCCACTCGGCGGCGCGTAACCCGGCCTGCACCGGCGTCGACCCGGCGCGCAGGGACCGCCCGATCTCGGTGAGCTCCGGCTCGGCCGGAACGTACGACGAGGCGGCGAGCAGCTCGGCGAAGCGGTCCTGGACCGCCGGGCCGGCCAGGTCGGACCAGCTGGCGCCGACCGGCTTCGGCCGCGCCTGGGCAGTCTCGATCAGCGACGTCGCCAGCACGACGAGCTCGGTGTGCGGGACGTGGACGTCGAACGCGTCCACCGTCGTGCCCCAGTAGTCGACGTAGCGCAGGGGCCGGACCGCCGGTGTGATGGCGAGGGCGGCCTGCAGGGTGCGCTGCCCGTCGATGCTCGGCGGGGTCAACCGCGCTTCGTTGTACGAGGCGCGCACCGGTTCGGTGTACCGGTAGCCGGTGCGGTGCCGGACCGCGATCCGCCAGCTCATCACGCGAACTCCTCAAGGTTCCACTGCAGCGGCGGTGACCCGGCGAACAACCGCCGGGTGACCTCTTCGCTGACCGTCGACACGGTCCGCTGGAGCGCGTGCAGCCGTTCCGGCAGGTCGTCGAGGAGGTTGGCGGCGGACAGGAACTCCAGGTCGGTCCGGGCCCGGCCGATCGCCCGGCGAGCGGGCTCGTCCAGCGCAGACCTCCCGGACGCCGGATCGAGCCGGGCCAGCGCTTCCTCCCCGGTGCTGAGGGCGTGGAAGACCGACCGCGGGAAAAGCCGGTCGACCAGCAGGAACTCCAGCACCCGGGGAGCCTCGACGCCCTGCTGGTAGGTACGCAGGTAAGCGTCGTGCGCGGAGCAGGCGTGCAGGGTCGAGGTCCAGCCCTCACTCCCCCGCTTGGTGCCGATCCGGGCGGCGAGCAGGCGCGCGGTCATGTCCACCCGCTCCAGGCTGCGGCCGAGGACGAGCACGTCGTGACTCGCGTCCCGGCTCATACTCGCCTCGGCGTAACCCGCGAAGGTGGCCGCGCGTTCACGGACGTAGGAGAAGAACGGTGCGGGACCGAAATCGCGCGCGGCCGCCACCCGGGTCGGAAGGGAGTTGTGCGTGGAGTTGAGGCATTCCCAGATCTCCGCCGAGAGCGCCTCCCGCGCGCTGCGGGCGTTCCGCTGAGCGGCGACCAGAGCGCCGACGATCGAGTTGGGCCTGGCCTCGTCGTAGCCGAACAACTCCAGCAGGGCCCGGCTGTCCCGGTACTGCTGCGCGGTGGTCTCCGGAACCCCCATCACGGTCAACAGGACCGCGCAGGCGCCCGCCTCGTCCACGCCCGGGTCTTCGAGCACCTCGTGGAAATGCACGTCGAGCAGCCGGGAGGTGTCCTCGGCCCGTTCGACGTATCGGCCGACCCAGAACAGCGCCTCAGCGACCCGGCTCAGCATCTCGCTCCCTCACTGTTGCTGTTGCGGCTGATCGTTGTGGGGGCCTTGGTCGGGTACGGAGCCCCGCACCGCCTGCGCGGGGAACGCCGGCGGCCCGTCCGCCTCTGGCCCCTGCTCCGGCCTTGAGGTGAGCACCCAGGTGTCCTTGGAGCCGCCGCCCTGGCTGGAGTTGACGATCAGGCTTCCCTCCCGCAGTGCCACCCGAGTGAGTCCGCCGGGCAGCACCCGGACCTCCTCGCCGTCGTTGACCGCGAACGGCCGCAGGTCGATGTGCCGCGGCAACAGCTGATCGCCGAGCTGAGCCGGCGAGGTCGACAACAGCACCAGTTCCTGCGCGATCCACGCTCGCGGCTCGCCCAGCACCCGCTCACGCACTGCGGCCAGCTCGGCGTCGGAGGCGTGCGGCCCGATGACGATGCCGCTGCCGCCGGAGCCCTCCACCGGCTTGATCACCAGCTGGTCGAGCCGGGCCAGGCAGTCCGCCCGGACGTCCGGATCGTCGAGCCGGAAGGTCGTGACGTTGGGCAGCAGCGGCCGCTCGCCCAGGTAGTACTCGATGAGCTCCGGGACGTAGGTATACGTCAGCTTGTCGTCGGCGACGCCGTTGCCGATCGCGTTGGCAATCGTGACGTTACCGGCGCGGGCCGCGTTCAGGATGCCCGGACATCCCACGACGGACTCGGGCCTGAAGTGCACCGGGTCGAAGAAGTCGTCGTTGACGCGCCGGTAGACGACGTCCACCCGCTGCTGCCCGCCGATGCTACGCATGTACAGGACCTGCTCGCGGCAGAACAGGTCCCGGCCCTCGACCAGCTCGATGCCCATCTTGCGGGCCAGGAAGGCGTGCTCGAAATAGGCGGCGTTGTGGACACCGGGGGTGAGCAGCACCACTGTGGGCTGTTCGACACCGGCCGGCGCCGACCGGCGTAACGCGTCGAGCAGCCGTCCCGGGTAGGAGGCGACCGGCCGTACCTGCTGCTCCAGGAACAGGCCGGGGAAGACGCGCGCCATGGTCCGCCGGTTCTCCACCACATACGACATGCCGGACGGCACCCGCAGGTTGTCCTCGAGCACCCGCAGGACACCCGCCTGATCGCGGACCAGATCGATCCCGGCGAGGTGGATCCGCACGCCGTTCGGCGGGCGGATGCCGTGCGCCGGCCGGCAGAAGCCGGCCGAGGTGGTGATCAGCGAGCGCGGCACCACCCCGTCGCGGATCACTTCGCCCGCCCCGTAGACATCGGCGAGGAATGCCTCCAGCGCGCGCACCCGCTGCGCGACGCCTGCCTCGACGACCTCCCATTCGGCGGCGGGGATCAGCCGCGGGATCAGGTCGAGCGGAAAGACCCACTCCTCACCGGCATGGGAGAAGGTGACGCCCTGGTCGCGGAAGCTGCGATCCCGCGCCGCGCCCCGCCGCGCCAGGTCCTCTTCGGTGAGCGTCTGCAGGGCGTCGTACAGGGCCCGCATGTGCGGATGCGGCAGCCCGTCCGCCCCGAACATCTCGTCATATGCCGGGCCGCGCGGATATCCGTCCAAGAGCCCTCTCATACTCGGATTCGTACCACCGATATGTTGCCGCCACGAGTCTTAACTGTTGGGAAACAAATGCCGTTCAGTATGGGGGAATGACGGTCGCGACTCGGGTGGGGTGCGAGTCCCGCCAGATCTATGTCCTGCGGCAGCGCTTCCGCTATACCTATGACGCACCCGTACGCGACCTGAACCACCGTCTGGTCGTGGTGCCGCCGCGCCGCCACGGTGACCAACGCCGGCGTTCACACTCGATCACGGTCTCCGCCGCCGGCGCCCGGACCACCCATCGCAGGGACGCCGCCGGCAACACGGTCACCCGGTCCCGCCTGCCGCTGGTGGAGGACGGGGTCGAGTTCGCGCTGGAGGCCATCGTCGAACGGGTCGGGCCGGGGTCCGACGCGCTCCTGCCCACCGCCGCGCTCACCGACCCGCGATTCCTCCGGCCGACCCGGCTGACCGCCGCCGACCAGGCGATTCGGGAGCTGGCTTCGGCGATGGGCGGCCAGGAGCGGCTGGACACCGCCGAGCGGTTCTGCGCGTACGTCCATGAGGCGATCCTCTATGCGCACGACCTGACCACCGTCGCCACCACCGCCGCCGAGGCGCTCGCCATCGGCCACGGGGTGTGCCAGGACTCCGCCCATGTCATGATCGCGCTCTGCCGTTCGGCCGGGCTGCCCGCCCGCTACGTCTCCGGGCACCTGCTCGGCGAGGGCGGCACGCACGCCTGGGTGGAGGTCATCGTCGCCGACCCCGCCGGTGCCCGTGCGGTGGCGTTCGACCCGTGCAACGGGCGCCGCGCCGGGCTCGACTACCTGACCGTGGCCACCGGACGTGACTACACCGACGTGGCCCCGACCTCAGGCACCTACGTCGGCTCCGCCCGGGGCACGCTGACCGCAACCAAGCAGGTCAGCATCGAGGGATAGCCAACTGTTCGTCGTTAAAGGCGATATCGGATAATGGTCGTCAGCGCAGTCACGGGGGGGAACATCTGACGGAAGTCACCGGCCCGAAGCGTTCTCCCTCCCTCGCAGTCACACGCTGATGGTGGCCACCGAGGCCAAGGCGATGGCCGCCGCGGTGAGCATGAGGCCCCAGCCGTAGGTGTTGAGATAGGCGCCGAGCACGTACGCCGGGATGCGCGCGAACGGATTGCCGGTCTCGGGCACCGGGTCGGCCGCGGTGACCAGCAGGCCGAGCCCGAGCGACCGGGACAGGGCTGCGGTGATCACGAAGATCGCGGTGACGACGGTGATGCGCAGGTGCCCGTTGACCGGTAGCCACCCGCGGTCGATGAGCAAGCACAGCAGCGCGAACCCGAGCGCGGCCGGGAAGGTGTACCCGGCGGCGAAGGCGATGAGCATGGCCCCGTCGTCACCGACGCCCTGGTTGGCGATCAACTCCTGGATCGTCTGCCACGGCGTGTACCCGAACCCGAAGATCGCCGTGACCGCGAACGCCGCCAGCCAGCAATACCTGACGTGCTCAGCCTTGAGCCACTCGAACATGTCGGCCTCCTCCTCCACCTGCGCGATCAGGCTGTTTCGGTGGCTTGGGCCGCCGGAGCGGCCCATCGCGGTGCCGGGTCCCAGTCCGTGTCGGACAGCCTGAGCGTGCGTACGCCCAGCCGGCCGAAGACCACCGCGATCGCGCCGAGCATGGCGAGTCCGACCGCCGCCGGCGGGCCTCCCCCTTCCGGCGCGGAGCCGACCGGCAGCCCGCGATGGCCGGCGCTCCAGCCGTACTCCGACGAGCCGGGTTTCTAACCGCGCCTGCGGGCCGCCCCGAGCCGAGGGGCGGCCCGCCCTCATCGCCGAACTCCCTATCTCCCACTTCTCAACTCTCAGGAGAACCTGATGACCTGCATCGACGCCACTGGGGGTCCTCGTAGCAATCGCGGATAATCCAACGAACCCATCTCTGACCTGCGCTGATGGCACAAGAGGGTGCGATGGCCCTGAGCGGTTTGTCGTCAGTGGATCGCTTGGTCGCGGCGTCGGCGGGCGGCGCGGATCTCGGCGTCGGCGACCTTGTCGTCCAGCAGCGCGTACAGCTGGGTGGTCTCGGTGGAGGCGTGACCGAGGCGGCGGCGAACGGCCTCGATGGACACCCCGGCGTTGATGAGCTCGGTGGCGTGGGCATGACGCAGCTGGTGGATGTCGATCTCCACACCGGCGGCGGCACAGTAGCCCTGCCAGCGGTGGTGGGCGGCGTCGTACGACAGCGGCCCGCCCCGACCGTTGATGCTGGCCCGGAACAACGGGCCCGCGGCGTAGCTGGCGCGGGCCAGATAGAGCTTGAGCAGCGCGACGTAACCGCGGTCGTCCGGCAGCACGGTGCGCACGCTGCCGCCCTTGCCGCAGATGCGGACGTGCTCGTCGTCCAGGCGCAGGTCCAGGTCTTCGACATACAGACCGCACACCTCCGAGGCGCGGGCGCCGCACACGTAGGCGGTCTCGAACAGCACCCGATCCCGCAGCCGGTCTAGCGGCAGGTCCTTGCGCGGCCGCCGCGAGCAGATCACCGCCAGCACCTGGGCGACGTCGGCGGCCGCGGCCGGGCGGGGCAGCGTCTTGGGCACCTTGACGGTGTCGATGCGGTCCATCGGGTTGGCGGCCAGGAGGTCGTGGCGGACCGCCCACTTGGCGAAGGAGGCGACGGCGGCGCGCTTGCGCTTGCGGCTGGCTGGTTGAGCCCCGGACGTGCTCGTCTGTGCTTCCGGCCTGGCTCTGGCCACCGACGAACGCCGTCGACCATCAGCGGATCGGGGTGGAGACTTGGAAAGTCTCCACCCCGATCCGGATGCAACCCGAACGTCCGCCGTCTCCACCACGCCTGTCGAGAAGCCCGTCGTCCCAACACCCTAGCTCTGTGCCTGCTCGTCCCAGGACCCACGGGCCATCTACGAGAAGGGCACCACACCCTGCCCTGGAGCGGCAGACGCCGTCTCACGTGGAACGGGCCGGCGCCACCGAAGGTGGAGAGGCGTCACCGAAGGTGGAGAAGCGCGCTCGACGCCCGATCAGCCCCTCTTGGGGAAGGCGGCGCGCAGTGCGGAGCCGCGGGTGATGAACGCGACCCGGATGATGGGCAGCATGCAGACGACCTGCATCACGGCGTACCACAGCGGACAAATCTCCGGGATCAGGTCGACGCCGATGATCGCGATCGGCATGATGACGGCGAGAGCATTCATGCGCTCGAAGGCCCGTCGAGATCCCCGGGAAGCGGAGACCGTCATCCAGTAGATCAGCACGGCCACCACCGGCAGCAGGGCCGCCCGGACCCACATGAACGTGTTCACCATATGACCGCTGCTCGATACCACGATGACTGCCAAGAGGGCGATGGCGCTGAGTGCGCCGTACACCTTGATGCTGTTCTTCGCCGTGCCGAAGGCCCCTTGGGTGCGGGGGGTGTTGAGGAGTGCCGCCTCGGTCGTGGTGTGTGTGTTGGATTCCATGCTTAGCGACGCTACGAAGCGGTTGGTCGAGGCGGTATCGGTCCAGGCACACGGGTGGGTGGGGCCAGCCCCACTCCTTGGCCGGTCAGGGCAGTAGCGTGCTCCTCGCGGTGCACAGTAGAAGCATCGAATGGAGAGGCGAAGGAAGAGGCATGCGGCAGTTGGGTACCTGGACGGGGCGCATCGGCGTGGGGTTCGTGCGGTCGTGCGTAGTGGCAGTCGTCACCATGCCGGCCCCGGCCGTGTGGGCCGTGGCCGTAGCGTGGGCCATCTGGTGGGGCGCGGGGAACCCATGGTCGTGGCTGGGGCCGTTCGTGCTGGTGTGCGTGGGCACCCTCGGGCTGTCCCGACCGGTCTGCCGGCTGGTCCGTTCGCTGGTGGCGAGGTGGACGGGCACCTTCATCCCCGCCGGCTACCTGGAGGCCGGGCCGGTGGTGCGGATGTCCACCGGGTACTGGTGGAACGGCTTCTCCTACGAGCGCAGCCGGCGTGACGCCGTCCTGGATCAGAAATGGCGGGTGCGGTGGAAGGATCCCGCCGTCTGGCGCGACGTGCGGTTCACCGCGATCGTGCCGTTCGCCGCGGGCGTGGTAGCGGCCGTTCCGCCGGCCGGGGTGGTCGCGGCGGTCCTCGGGCTCGGCCAGCCGGGGCTCACCGCGCGCCTGGCCGGAGTGCTCGGCTTGGTCGTGGCCATCGCCACAGCTCCGTACGCCTGGCGGCTGCTCGTACCAGTCGCCGTCCGCTTCCTGCGCCCGTCGCGCGCGATGGCGATGACCGAGCGGGTGGAGGAACTGACCGCCCAGCGCGCGGACGCAACGGTCGCGCAGGCCGCCGAGATCCGCCGGATCGAACGGGACCTGCACGACGGGGCGCAGGCCCGCCTGGTCGCACTCGGACTCGCGTTGGCGACCGCCGAGAAACTAATGGAGACCAACCCCGACCAGGCGAAGGCGCTGATGCGGGAAGCGCGGGGCGGTGCCGCCGCCTCGCTGGCCGAGCTTCGCGAACTGGTCAAGGGGATCAGCCCGCCAGTGCTGAACGAGCGGGGGCTCGTCGACGCCGTCCGCGCCCTGGCCCTGGACGTCCCCCTCGACGTGGCCGTCAGCGCCGACGCCGGCCTGCGCCTGGACCCCGCGATCGAGGCCGCCGTCTACTTCGGCGTCGCCGAGCTGCTGACCAACGCGGTCAAACACGCCCAGCCGTCTCGGGCGCGGATCTCCCTCGCCCAGGACGACGCCGATCTCATCGTCGAGGTCGAGGACGATGGGCGGGGCGGGGCCAATGTGCGCGCCGACGGCGGACTCGCCGGTCTGCGCCGCCGCCTCGCGGTCTTCGACGGCACCCTGGAGATCAGCAGCCCGCCGGGCGGCCCGACCCGTGTGAGAATGGCACTGCCATGCGACTCGTTGTAGCCGAAGACCTCTACCTCCTACGCGAGGGGATGGTCCGCCTGATCCAGGCGTACGGGCACCAAGTGGTGGCCACGGCGGCCACGGGCCCCGAGACGCTGGAGGCGCTACGGAGATGGCGCCCGGACGTCTCCGTCATCGACGTTCGCATGCCGCCGAACCAGTCCGACGAGGGCCTGCGCGCGGCCCTGGCTGCCCGTGCCGAGATGCCTGGGCTGCCGGTCCTCATCCTCTCTCAGCACGTGGAGCAGCTGTACGCCCGGGAGCTCCTGGCCGACGGATCCGGCGGCGTCGGCTACCTGCTGAAGGACAGCGTGTTCGACGCCGACCAGTTCATCGGCGCCCTGGAGCGCGTCGCGGACGGCGGGACCGCCATGGACCCGGCCGTCATCGCCAAGCTGCTGTCCAGCAGTTCCCCAAGCCGCGGGCTCGAGCAGCTCACCGAACGCGAGCACGCCGTGCTGGCTCTCATGGCCGAGGGACTGTCCAACCAGGCCATCGGCCGCCGCCTTTTCCTCAGCGACAGCGCCATCAGCAAGTACACCACCTCCATGTTCGGCAAGCTCGGCATCGTCGACGACGAAGACACCAACCGCCGCGTCCGCGCCGTCTTGGCCTACCTGAACAAGCCCTAGCTTGATCGGGCGCCTGGCACGTTCACCTGACCTCATGCCCGCCGAACATGGCCCCCGTCCACGACCCCCGCCCTCGCTGTCGTCGGCATCCAGGCCGTCGCGGTGGGCTGGTTCTGGGCCACCCGCCGCCCGGCCAGGCGGCGGTGGGCTTCCCCTTCTAGCGTGGAGATCTGACCTAAGGAGAAGGTTGGGTCGTGGGAGAGACCAGACGCAGGTTCGATCCGGAGTTCCGCGCGGGCGCGGTGCGCATCGTGCGGGAGACAGGAAAACC
>NZ_JAIWNB010000062.1 GCF_020215705.1 Nonomuraea aurantiaca
CACCGTCAGCCGCCCTCCACCGACTCCGAACAGAGAACAGTAGCCTCGCAGTAACGGAGTGTCACCGCATCAAGAACGGTGCATTCTCATCCGTACACGCTGGCGCACGTTCACCCGTACGCCGACACCTGTGTAGGGGCGTAGGCTGCGGTCGCCAGCAGGGCGGCTCCGAGGTCCTGGGCCTGGGCGGGGGATCGCCCGGGGTCGGCCAGTGGGATCGGCGTGCCAAAGCCCCGCAGGTGCAGCCAGATGACGCCGTCGGGGGTACGGGTGACGGATTCGATGGCGCCGCCGTCGGCCAGCAGTACGCCGGCCTCACCGTCGACGTCGATCAGCGGTGGAAGCGCCAGGCCGGTGGCGGCCTGGGCGGCGGCCAGCTGGCCACGCACTTGCTGCAGGTCTTCGTGGGCGACCTGCAACCGGGTCTCGACCGTGGCCATGGCGCGCGTGGCCGCGGTGTTGGCCTCGGCCTGATCCTGACGGGCCTGCTCGGCCTGGGCGCGCAGCCGCTCGCGTTCCTCCTCGAAGCGGTCTCGCTCGGCGGCGAGCTCGGCGCGCACGGTCCGGGTTTCGGCGCGGGCCTCGGCAGCCGCCGTTCCAGCCTCTTGCAGCCGTTCGGTGGTGGTGGTCAGGCGCTGCTCGGCCTGGTCCGCCCGGTCGGTCAGGCGGCTGTTCTCGCCATGGGCGTGGGTCAGTTCCTCCTTGCGGGTGTCCAGGATGGCGGTGAGCTCGTCGATGCGGGCGGCGGCCTGGGCCAGGTGCTCGCGTAGGCTGCGGATCTGGTCGGCCTGGCGATCGCGGACCTCCTCGGCGTGCGCGAGGTTGGTCTCGGCGGTGGCCCGGCGCCGCTCGGCGGCCACGACCCGCTCTCCGGTCTCGCGCTGGACGCGCTCGGCATCAGCGCGGGCGCGGTCCTCGCGTGCCTCGGCCTGTTGCTGCGCCGCGCGGGCGTCGCGTTCGGCGCGTTCGGCGGTGCGCCGGGTCTGTTCGGCGGTCTCGGCCCGCTCGCGGGCGTCCAGCGCGTCGGCCTTGGCCTCGGCGGTCTCGGCGGTGAGGGTGGCGATGCGCTGCAGGGCGCCGGTCTCGATCCGCTGCACGCCGCCTGAGAATTGCTCGGCCAGCGCCTGCAGGGCGTCGGCCAGCGGCCGCGCCTCGGTGAGCACCGCGTCGGTGCCGGCCACCGCGGTGGTCAGCGCCTCCCGCTCGAGGCGCTCGCGCTCGCGGTAGTAGGCGTTCTTGCAGCGCTCGTCGCAGTAGGTGCGCTTCTTCGTGCCGCGTGAGGGCGGCAGCGGCTTGTCGTCGTAGCGGCAGCGGCCGTGCGGCGCGGGGTCGGTGGCGGGCCGGGGCAGCGCGTGCGGACCGGCCCCGCCCGGCGTGCCCGCCCCGGGCGGCGGCTCGGCCGAGGGGCGGTTCTCCTCCGCCGCGGCGGAAGGCCGCTCGCCGGGTCTGGCGTGTTCGCGCCCGGCTTCCGGCCGTTCAGGCGCGGGGAAGGCTCCGGCGTCCTCATGATCGCTCACAGAGAGACGATAGCAGAAAGTCTAGGATGATGCTTTCTTCTAAAGAATCGATGCGATGCTTTTCTATATACCCGTTATGCCGTGTTTGTCCTATCAGCGGGAAGTGCAGTTCCCGTCAATAGAGGATCTAGGATGGCGAGGGTGAGCGTCGCACAGGAGCACCCCGAGCCGGTGCCCGAAACATCCCCTATCGCGGTGTATACGCCGAATCATCCGCTTCCCGGCGGCGGGCCCGGCGGCGGGCCGGACGGCGCGCTGCCCGAGGCGGCGGCGGAAGCCGGCCGGAACCGCAACCCCTACCTGGCCTACCTCGCCTCGCTCGACAGCGCCGAGTCCCGAACCACCATGAGAGGCTGCCTGGACCGCATCGCCCGGCTCCTGCTCGGCGACGACATCCACGGCATCGACCCGAAGACCGGCGGGAAGGCCCCTGCCGCGCGGACCGGGCTCGGTTTTCCCTGGCACGTGCTGCGCGCCGAGCACACCATCTACCTCCGCGCCCGCCTGGATGAGCAGGTGGCCCGCGACCCGAAGACCGGCGAGGAACGCCCCTGGTCGCACACCTACCGCAACAAGCACCTCACCGCGCTGCGCCAGGTGATCAAATGGGCGTGGCGGCTGGGCCTCAGCAGCGCCGAGGAACACGCCCGCGCCGCCGACGTCCCGCCGTTCAAGGGCTCACGTGAGCCGGCCGGTGAGCACATCGAGCCCGAACGGGTCGGCGCCCTGCTCGACGCCTGCGACGCCCACCTCGACGCCCCCGAGCCCGACCATGCCCGCCGCGCCGAGCTCCGTCAGGCCGCGCTCCGCGACGCCGCCATGATCGAGGTACTGTACGCCACCGGCGTACGCCGGGGCGAGTTGGCCCGCCTCGCCCTGCGCGACTACGATCCGGCCCGGCGCTCGCTGCACGTGCGCGGCAAGGGCAACAAGGACCGCCGCGTCTTCCTCACCCACAGCGCGGCCTCCCGCCTGAACACCTGGCTGGCCGAACGTGGCAGCGATCCCGGCGGCCTGTTCCCCCCGTTCACCCCGCGGCCCCAGAGGATCCGCCGCCCCGGCGCGGGCGGCACCATCGATCACCTGACCGGCCAGACCGTCAGCCACATGCTCACCGAGCGGGCCGAGCAGGCGAAGACGGCCCGATCGACCGCGCATGACTTCCGCCACACGGTCATCGGCGAGCTGCTCAACGCCGGCGTCGACCTGGCCACCGCCCAGGCCCTGGCCGGTCACGCCTCACCCGCCACCACCGCCCGCTACGACCGCCGCGCCGAGGACGTACGCCGTGCAGCCGTCGACCGCCTGTCCCCGCCGCCGACCAAGGCACGAACATGACCAAGCCGCAGCGGACACGTATGGGGGAACATGAAGGGATCAGAACCAACCGTGATGGGTGTGAGATTCGCGCTGGACACTGCAATCGGGTGACCAGTGCGCTGAAGGCTCGTGACGAACGCCCAAGAAATGTGAGTGGCGAGTCCCAGCCGCTGCTGATCGGGGCGGTCGACGCGTTGGGCGCGGCCGTCAGCGCCTGGCGTGGTGATGGTGCCGCAGTGGCGGTCATTGCCTGCGGTGTCGAGCATGAGCCGGGCAGGTGCGGCTACACCGGCTACCCGACCCCTGCCCCGGGCGTGATGGTCAGCACGGCCGGGACCGCTCCCGCCTCGGCTGACGACGACGCGCACACCGGCGTGCATGCCTCGGCCAATTCCGGCTGATGACTGGCAACCAGGTCTAGCCTGTGCAAAAGGTTCGCTTTGAGCTCATGCAAGCGGGCGCTCTCGGCTGCGGCTCTGTCCGAAGTCACGCCTACCCTGGAGGGCATGCGCGAAGGCCACGGCAGGTCTGCACCAGGTGATGAGTGCTCAGCGACCGATGGGTTGTGCCGCTACCAGCTCGACGGTGAACCGATTTTCGTGATCGGCGCCCTGGACGCCGGCGTCACTGTCTTGAGTCAGCAGATCAGGGCTCTCAATCTCGTCTGGGCGTTGGTGCAATCCAAGCGCGTCAACACGGGTGACACACATCCCCGGTTCCGCATCGCGGTCGTAGGTGGTGGGCTCGCGGGTCTCACGGCAGCGGCTGCGATGCTGAAGAAGAACGTCAATGCTGACATCACCATATTCGAGCGCCGTGATACGGCGGTGCCTCTGCAGCAGGGCTGCGACACACGGTGGATTCATCCCCGCATCTATGACTGGCCATCTCCAGGCAGTGAGGCTTTCAGCGCGGCGCTTCCGGTCCTGAATTGGACCGCCAGCCGTGCTTCGGATGTCGTCGTCCAGGTACTTCGCGAATGGAAGTCTGTGGTGCAGCGCTATGAAGCCGACCAGAAGCCAAATCGCAAGAATCGCCGTAGGCTGCGATTTTTCTGCAACACCCGGCATCTTCAGATTACGAGCGTATCGCCCCAGGGCGGTCTGCAAATCGAATGGGTTGGCGAACCGCGAGATGTCTCGGATCCGTCGGTGCCCTCATACGACTATAGGCCGGGCGGGGCTTTGGAGAAGTTCGATCTGGCCATCCTTGCGGTTGGCTTCGGTGTAGAGCAAGTGCAGACATCCTATTGGAGGAATGAGGAACTGGCACAACCGCACCTCGGGCAAGCGACGATGACCTACATCGTGTCGGGAGCCGGAGACAGTGCGATGATCGACCTTTTCAGGATCCGAATCGCCCAATTTCGACAGGACCGCATCCTCTCCGAGCTGTTCGAAAATAGATCGGATTTGCTGAAGCAGCTTCGGAAAATCGAACAGCGCGCTAAGGAGAATTCCTCAAGCAAGCCCGAGAGCGTCTTCAATCTACTGGATGAACTGTGGAAATCGGACAAAGGTGGAATGGCAAGCGAGGTTACCAAGGATCTCACAAACCGGCTGCGTCGCGATACTCGCGCCATCCTGCACATTCGGCGTGCATGCTTCTCTGACCTGTTCGAAAAACGGCGAATCTCCTTCCAAAATCGCATGCTCGCTTTTCTGTTGTACACTGCTGGCGGTTTCAGCCCATCTAGCGAAGATATCGAGACTATAGCAGCCGAAAACGACGTCCCTCCAGAACGCATCATCCGACGGCATGGCCTAGCCATTGGCGGGACTCTCAAATCAGTGCTGGCCCAGGACCTTCACCCGTTCATCGATTCTGCAATTTCACAAGGCCAAATGCTGCGGCAGGACGATCAGCCGAAATGGGCAGGCGGATACTTCGACTTTCCTGGCACGCGACAGGAGGTGGAGCGAAACGACAGAGTGCGGGCTCACTGGCGCAAAGAATATCTGCCAGGGCCTACACAGGCAATCGCGACAGCTTTTTGTTCAGCCCTCGCTGGCTATCTACGATTTTCGCACCCATCGGACAAGCGACTCCGCGTCACACTGCACCGCACTCTGCTGCTTGGTGCGGAGACTGTTCTCCAGCAATGCTGTGAATACCAAGGCATACAACTGGGGGGCGAACCAAGAGCGTCTGCTGGCAGAACCTTCCCCGCGCACAACGGCACAATCGGTGCGGCGTTCGCTACTGCGAAAATCGTCCGCAGCAAAGCCGACGCGACACTCCAAGAGCTCGAGCGAGCCATGGAGATATTGTCTTTGAATAATACGTCACGAGAAATGTCCAAGGACGTGCAGGCGTTCGCCGCGATCCCGTTGGTCGGCTTTTCTGGCGGAGATGGCCGTGCGGCGCCAAGCGGCGCGCACAGTCGGCACGACTATGTTATTGGCGTTGTTTATATTGACAGCTACGAAGCGAACTACTTCGCTGACGTAAACCGCTTGAATGAGCTGAGTTCAATGACGCAAGAATTCATGAGCACGCTGTGCGAACTATCGGACACGATCGCTGGCAGCTTGGCGAACAACGTTTTCTGGGCTGGCGCCCCGAAGATAGCCAAGCCGAGCCATAGCCTGAATCAGTTGCCCGGATTGGACTTCGGGGGCACCAACGCTGCGCGATTTCCCTCTGCCCCCTACATAAATCTCGACTACTCGGACTTCACAAGAGTGGAAAGCCTGTGAGCACCACGCACGAACTCAAGAGCTGGCCCCGTTTCTTTCGACCCATCGTCGAAGGGTCCCGGACCCACGAGCTGCGCAGGAACGACCGAGGCATTGCCGTAGGTGACACTCTTGTGCTCCGCGAATACGATCCGACATCGAGGCAATATACCGGTGCCACCTGTACCGCCCTTGTCACATCAATCACGTCAGCGGATGTGCCCTGCGCGGTTTCTGATGTCGGCCTCGCTCCGAACTTTTGCATCCTGAGCATCAGGCTGCTGTCCAGCGAGGACTGAAGCGTTTGTTTGTCAGCCGCCATCCGGACGACCTCAAGTGCGCCGTGCCGATCACCCGCCTCCTGCCGTATCCCAGCCAACCGCAACAGCGAACCGATGCTGCCTGCGTCGACGGCCTGTCGGTGCAGGCGCTCAGCGCCGTCTCGATCACCCGCCTCCTGCCGCATCTCGGCCAAGCCCGCCAGCGCACCGAAGCGTCCGGCGTCGCCGACCTGCTGGTACAGGCGCTCAGCGCCGTCTCGATCACCCAACTCCTGCCGCAGCCGTGCCAACTTCACCAGCGCGAACTCGTCCCCGGCGTCGACGGCCTGCCTGGCGATGCGCTCAGCACCGTCCCGATCACCGGCCCGCTCCCGCATCTCGGCCAGCCGCCGCAGCGCGACGGGGTGCCCGGCGGCGGCGGTCTGGCAGGCGAGGCGCTCAGCGCCGTCTCGATCACCGGCCCGCTCCCGCATCTCGAACAGCCTCCACAGCACAAAGGTGTCCCCAGCGCCGGCAGCGTTCCAGGCGATACGTTCAGCGCCGTCTCGATCGCCGGCCCGCTCGCGCATCGCGGCCAGCCGCCGCAGCGCGGCAGTATCGCCAGCGTCTGCGGCCTGCTGGTACAGGCGTTCGGCGGCCTGCAGATCACCCGCCTTTTCCACCCGGCGAGCCAGCGTGTCCAGTGCGTAGGGGCTCCCGGTGCCGGCGACCTGCCGGTACAGGCGTTCGGCACCTGGCCGGTCCCCCGCCTTCGCCCGCATCTCGGCCAGCCGCAACAGCGCCGAGGCGTCTCCGGCGTCGGCGGCCTGCCGGTAGAGGCGTTCGGCGCCCTGCCCGTCTTCGTCCTCCCACATCTCGGCCAGCCTCACCAGCGCACCGATGTTGCCGACGTCGGCAGCTCGCCGGGCCAAACGTTCGGCGCCTGGCCGGTCTCCAGCTTCCTCCCGCATCTCGGCCAGGAGCAACAGCGCGTCGGTGTTGCCGGCATCGGCCGCTTGCCGGGCGAGGCGGCTGGCAAGCCGGTAGCGGCCTCGCTCGCGCGCTGCCTCAGCCAGGGCGACGAGGTCTGCTGACAGGTGAGCATGACGGGTGGCCGCGTCCCAGAAGGCCGCCGGTGGGCAGAGCAGTGCCCGTTCGCGGCGGCCATGCTGGTCGAGGTAGTCGGCCAGCCGGTACAGCGGGTGCGGGAAGGGCGGCTCGCCGGGGCGCGGGTGGTGTTCGATCAGCGGGCCCGGCAGGCGCCGGTGCGGGGCGGCGAGCCGATCCACGGCCGTGGTGAACCAGTCCTCGTCGCCTCCGATCTGGTCCCAGGTATCGTCGTCGAGGTATCCGGGGGCCGCGCGCTGCAAGAGCGGCTCAGTCAGGTACGGGCCGTGTCCGAGGCGGCGGGCGTCCATCGCGGCCCACAGCACCGCCTGCTCGACGGGATCGGCCTGCCGGTAGCGGCGCAGCAGCTCCGGCGCCCCGGCCAGCTCCTGGGTGATCCGGCCGCCCGGTGCCCGCCGGGCCGCGGTCCGCAGACGGGGATCAGCGGCGATCGTCTCGGCCAAGTCCGTCAGCTGCCGGGTGGTGAACTGGCGCGGGACGGTGATGGTCTCGGCGTGCCCGAGCAGAGCGCGGGCGGCCCGGTGCAGGTCAGAATCGGTGGCCTGGTCGGGCCGGCGAGTCAGCACTTTCCAGTAGTCGGGCCACATCGAGCCCAGCACCAGCACCGGACCGCCGGACTCCTGGGCCAGCAGGGCCTGAAGCACGGTTGCGACGCTCTCTCCGGCCGGTGAGGCTTGCAGGTAGTCCTGGGCCTCGTTCAGCCAGATCACCGACCGGGCGGCCACGCTCCCCCCGCGCAGCGCCTGGACGACAGCCATCGGCCGCTGCGGGGTCAGAGGGTGCCAGATCCGCCAGGTCGGCAGGACCGCGCGGATCGCCTCCCAGCAGGCCCGTGTTTTGCCGGTGGAGGAATCTCCGACGACCATGACCAGCCGGCTGCCGTGCTCGGCGGCGGCCACCGCCGCCCGAAGCCGATCGTCGAACCCTTCTCGCTGCAGGTAGGGCGGCAGCACCGGCACCGGGCCGGCTCCCGCGGTGTGCGGCGCGGCGAACGCCTGGTGCACCTCCAACGCCAGCGCATCCCGCTCACCCAGCTCACCGATCACCCGGCCCAGCGGAGCCGGGGGCCGTGCGGCTGCCAGGTGCGCGCTGACCCAGCGCTCGCGGGCCCGGGTTGCGGCATCGGCAGGATCCCAGCGGGCCCGGCGGGCCAGCACGACGGCCACCGCGACCACGTCGGCCTGGCTAGGAGGAAGGTCCGCCAAGCCCAGGATCCTGTTGATGCTGTCGCGGCCCGGAGCGCCCGGCAGATCATCGTCGGCGCCGATATCGGCGGCAATCTCATCCAGCGACGGGCGCCCGGCCTGCACGTAGAGCTCATACAGCAGGTCCTTCAGCTGCCCCAGCGCTCCCGGCATGCTCGGTGGGCGCGTGATCGGGCGTGGCCGCCGCCGTGCGCCACCACTGCCGTCGCCACTCATCGCTCCATCATCGCGCTCAGCGCCGCGAGGATGCGGGTCAACCTCTCACGACCTGACAACAACCCAGCCATCCTGTCGCAACTGATCGTCGGCGCGTGACGGCGCAGCAGGCTGGAGTCGAATCGGCCGGCCCACCACATGCATCAACAACCGGAACAGGGGATCACTATGACCGAGGCGAGCAAGCTCACCCGCAGCGAGCGCCTGCTGCTCGCGACCGCCGTTCTGCGGGGCGTCGTGGCCGGCGCCACCCACGCCGCCATCACCTGGCTGGTGCGGCAGCTGACCATCTGACGCCGCATCCCGCTTCTGGCCGGGGCCTGTTGGCCCCGGCCAGAGCATCCGCCGTGGGGTGGCATCTGCCACCGCACCTGTCGGGCGGTCCCATGTGCCGAGCGCCGGCTACCCGCAGACGCTGCTGGTCACTGAGGATGGATGGTGTTCACCGGCATCTTCGTTCCGCGGGCTTGAAAGCGGAGTGCGGCCCCGCGAGAGGCGCTCTTCTCCAGCCCGCGCACAGCATCCCGGTGCTCCGCCTGGCCGCGGATCTGTGCAATAGCGTCAGGCATCGCAGGCTCAGACCCGGGACCAGTACAACGGGCGATGATCGCGCCAGAATCAGCAACCAGAGCCCCTCGATCTACCTGGGCTCTCCCGTCGTCGCCGAACATCAGTGGTCGGTCAGCAGGACGATGTCCTCACGCTCGCCGATGACATCCTGCAGGCACGGAACGACTGGCTGGCGGCTCACGATCTGCTGCAGCCGGTAGCGTGGCCAGCATCAGGGAGGTCGCCCCGAAGCCGGACGCTGCAGGGGTAGCGCGTCAGAGAGGACAGCGATCACCGCAATGCGAACCCGTCCGTCGGCAGGCCCTTGCTGCGCTCAGGGTCCCTGTTCGGCCCCACGCTGCACGCCGAAGGCAAGCTGTTGGCCTGGACCAGGAATGGTGGCCGGTGCGCCGCAATGAGGATTGGTATGTCATCGACGTCGCCGCGCCAGGGCGTAACGAGGTGCTCGTCAGCAACACCTCGGGCGCCGCGATCCGCCCGATCGTCGACGAAAACGACACCAAAGACAGCCTGGTCACCATCGCGGTCGACGCAACCCAGATCCTGCACGCCTGCATCCCGTGCACCTGCTGTGGCACCTGCGCGTGCCGAGAAGGCGGCTTCGATCTGTGTGCGAAGTGCCGGGCCCACCGTACCTGGGTGCTGCGCGCCGAACCCGATCTCGAGCGCTATCAAGCCGCCTGCGCAGGCCCAGAGGGCTGGTTCGTCGTCACCGGCTCCAACACCGTGCACGCGGTCGGCTGCTCGTCCCTGGCCAGCACTGCCAAGAGCGTGATCACTGTGTTGGACAACGGTTGCCAGCACCAATACGGTCATGAGCCTCACCAGCCCATCCCGATCCGTGCCGATGCGATCCGCGGTGGCAAGCGGTGCCGCGTCTGTTCCCCGACATCACACCCCACCCGGGGGCACTGGACGATTCACTACCGGCGGCCGCGACAATCAGAGCTGCGAAAGCGGCCAGCGCGCTTACCCGACTTCCTTCCGCGTCCGGTCAAGCGACAAAGCCCGACACACCAGCGAGTGGGCGCACGTATCGCGCCCGATCGGGTGCGCATTGGACAATCCGCTGCACCGGAGAATTCGGCTGACCTACGCTGAGTTCCATCAGACAGGAAGGACCGTGCACACAAATGGAGCCCCTCGGTGAGATCCGTCAAGGCGGCGAGTCCAAGACCAAGACACGTCTCGAGCGTCTCGTCGAGGACGCGTCGCTGAGGAACCGCGTGCTCGTGATCGACACTGACCCGCAGGGTCAGGCGTCCACGCCCCTGTCGCACTCCTACGACATGATCCTCATGGACGTCGACCCGCAAGGAAACATCGTTCCGTCCTTCACCACCAACGTGGAGCCGACTCCCTCGGACTGAAAACCCGACGCATGGCCGTGACCGGGGAGGCGGCATCTAAAGGTCCTCGACTCGCTGGCCTTCGCCCACGCCGGTGTTGGTGACGCCAGGGACGGCCGAGCGCTCGGAGGTGAGCACGATGGTGTTGCGCGTGGTCGCGAGCTCGGCGGGGATGTCATTGTCGGCCACGATCAGCTGGATCCGATCCTTGTATGCCTCGGCGAGGATGGCCAGGCGGGCGTAGATCCGGCTGCCGAGTTCGCGGTCCCGGTCGACGGTGCCGATCGCTTTACGGGGGGAGTCGATGATCAGCAGGCTCGGCAGCAGGATGTTGGGGTGGTCGAGCGCGGTGGTGAGCAGGGTCAGGTGGTAGGCGATGTTGAGCGCGGTGCTGGCGCCGCCTCCGCTGGCCTGTAGGTTTTCGAACGCGGTGTCTCCCACCAGCGGCAGGAAGGTGTCCGGGTCGATACGGGCGGTGCCGTCGGTGGGGATGCCGATCCGGTTGACCTCGTCAGTGAACGCTGCGCTGATGTCATCGAGCTGGGCGCCGCGTGCGCGGAGGGTTTTCTCCCGTTCGGTGATGTCGACCTTGAGCTGCCGGTCCGTCTTGCGGTGGGCAGCGGCCTCGGCGCGGACCTGGTCGAGCCGCCGCCACATCTGCATGTGTCGGCCGGTCTCGTCGATACCATGGCGCAGGGATTCCGCCTGCCGGCTGAGCTGGGCGACCGCCTCGATCCGCGGGGAGGTCGCGCTGGCGGTTGCCTGGTCGTACTCGCGGTGGAGGGTGTCCAGATGCAGGTCCGTGTGGCGAGCCGTCAGCCGGGCCTGTTCGAGCGCGATGTTGTCGGCGTGGAGCAGGGTTTCCGTTTCGACGATCTGTGCCCGCATTCGGTCGGCGTTCTGGTCAGAGGCGTGGACATCTTCGACGTCGACCAGGGCGAGCGGCTGGCAGCACAGGCGGCAGTCCGTCTCGGCGACCTCGCGGCCGTCGAGGTCCTGCATGCAACGCGGACAGGTGGCGAAATCGAAGGGCGCGAGCAGCCCGACCGCGGTACTGCGCCGTTCGGCTTTGGCCAGGTCTAGGCGCAGCTGGGAGAGGGCGGCCTCGCGGCCGCGAACGGTGACCGCAAGCAGGTCGGCTTCCTCGTGCCGCTTCTTCGATGCGGTCAGGGCCTCGGACAGCTCGGCGCGGCGGTCTTCTTCCGCACTGGTCAGCGCGGCGACTTCGTCACGAATCGCCCGCAGCTTGTCCTGCGCCGCCGCGAGCTGCTGCACCAGATCCATGCGGCGGGCCCGCAGCTCGTCGTTATCGGCGATGCCGGTGTCGCGGATGAACCGGTCGATGGCGCTGGCGTCCTCGTCCAGTTGTTTGGCGCGGTCGCGGGCGATCCCTCGCTGACGTTTCAGCTCGACAAGTTCCGAGTCGGTGAGGCCGAACATCAACTCGAACGCGGCGATGCGTTTCGGGTTGATGTTCGTGGTGTCGAGGTGCCCGACGACCGACCGGTCGATCTCCTTGGCCTGCAGGAAGCAGTACCGGAAGATGTCTTTGAAGGTCAGGGCGACAGTGCGGGAATTGATGCCGGTCCGGGACGTCGGCACCCGTTCGACCGGGATCCCCAGCGCCTCGAGCAGGAACCGGGAAATGGACGGCCCGTCGGCGGGCGTGGGACTGACCGCCCAGGTGTGTTGCACCAGGTGTGAGCCCGGTTCGATGATCTCCACCACGCCGGAGTCGGCGCCGATTCTACGGCGCAGGATCAGCGACGACTCCCCCGCCTGAATGCCGAGGTCGACGTAGGTGACGTGCTGGACCACCGCAGGAGTCAGGGCCGCGTTACCGCCGAACGCGTGCTTGATCAGCATCAGCAGCGTCGATTTGCCCATCGTCGTCGTGCCGGTGACGAACGTCAGCGGGGAGGTGAAGTCGAACGCGTGCGACGCCCGGTTGGTCGACACGGTCAGGGACCGGATACGCAGGTTCGTGGCCATCAAATCTCGCTTCTGAGCGGGAGCGCGACGACGTCCGGCAACTGTTCGTAGATCAGGTTCTTCAGATCCCGGCCGGGCAGGTCGAAGTGTGCGTGGAGGAATCGAGCCCGCTCGGCCACGACCGCCCACGGGCTGGTTGCCTCCAAAGCGCTGCTGAGGTCGCGTCCGGCATCGGTCAGGGTGATCTCGGTGGAGCCGCCGACTCGGGCGAACGTCGCGAGGCGTTTGCCGACCAGCGCGCCGAGGATGGGGTAGTAGCGGTCGTCCCACGGCCCGTACTTGTAGCGGATCATGCGGCTCTCCACCGCCTGTCGCTCGTCGTCGGTAGGTGCGACGCCCGGCCCGGCGGCGCCGGCCGGTAGGAGACGTTCGGCCATGACCGGATACCGGAGCAGGAAATCGATCTTCGCCAGTTTAGTCAGGCCGCGGAAGGGTTCGCCCGGCTGGGTGAACTGGCAGACGAGGATGAGGACCCGGGCCTCGTGATAGAGACTCTCCTGACGGATCGCCAGGACAGCGGCAGCGGGCAACGGAGCGGCCATCATCCGCCCCCCGGTCGCGAGAACCCGAACTTGCACACGTCGCTCAACTCGTAGGCGTACCCAAGGATGTGGAAGTCGTCGAGTGGCACGCTGATCTTCTTACTGAGCTCTGCCCGGCGCAACTCAGCATGCAGCAGCGCCTGAAACTGGATGCCGTAGTGGCCGCTGGTGCCGATCAGCTGGACACGGATCTGGCGGACGATGTCGAGGATCTCCATCTCCAACCGGAACTGCGTCTCGATGTCCTCCGGGAACCCGGTCCTGGCCTGCGGCCAGATGTGCAGCCACAGGTCCCGCAGGCCTAATGCGTTGTCCCGCTCGTCATCGGCCATCAGGGCGTCGCGCATCTTCTCGATGAGGCGATGACCGCCAGGGGCGCGTGGCGGCGCCTGCCCGGACCGCAGCAGCGACACCGGGTCGCCGACAGCGCGCCGCGTGCCGAGCCGGATGGCGTCCAGGACCGCGTCACGGGAGACAGTCCGCCGCTGGACCGTCTGCGCGATCTCCGACCGCGGGTCGTAGGCGCCGGGGTTGGTCAAGTATTGGCCCAGGTCGACGGGCCGGCCGCTGTCGTCCCGGCTCGCCTCCGCGACGAGATCGACGACCGCCTTGTAGACGTCAGCGGCTGCCGATGGCGCGAAGCCAAGCGCGCCGGCCGCTGGTTCCACAATCTGCCGGATATTGACGTCCCGAATGTCACGCTTCGCCGGCCGCTCGCAGTCGAACTGGCAGCTGCGCACGAACCGCAGGAGCATCTCGAACAACCCTGCCGGCAGACCGGCCGGGTCGTGCCGTATCGGTTTGGGCGGCACCGGTGCGTCGGGTTTGGGGATGTTGTCCAGAGTGGCGGACTTCGCCGCCATTTCCATCATGGCCCACGCCAGGTGCGCGATCAGGGCGGTCCCCCGCGGCGTGTCCAGCTCACCGGCCCGGCACACGTCCAGCAGGGCACGCGGCGTGAAGTCACCCGGTCTGCCGCCCAGACGCGTGTTGCTGGCCAGCCGTACGACCGGCCAACTGGTGTAGTCGAGCCACCGGTCGAACAGGTGCGCGATCCCACCGTGATCACACAACGACTTCATCGTGGTGTACAGCATCTGGTCGTGGTGCTTGACCGACACCAGCTCCAGCAGAGGCGGCCTGTCCCGCACGATAATGAAGTCCTCCTGCCACTCACAGATGATCTTCACGATCGACGCATCGGTGTGCAGGCTCAGGCAGTACGACGCGATGATCTCGGTCTGGTAGTGGTAATTGCCCTGGGTCGGCGCGCCCGCGTCCTCGGCTGGCCGCCGAAAGAGGTCCAGCTCGAGCTGATCGCTCAGGTCGACGCCTGCGGAGAACCTGTGCTCCTGCCCGGCTTCTGAAACAGCGTCACCCGCCACGACAAGCGTCCACCTTCCTCGCAACCGGTAAGCGCAAACTCACGAACAGCGAACCCGATCACGGAGCGGTGCGCAATAGCCCGCCGCGATGCCCGCCGACGCGGCAGCCATACGCTTCCTGGTCTACGGCTCCTGGTCTACGGCGCACCTGGCTACGCGAAGACGTCACGTGGGCGGTAAACCCGCTGGCCGACTCTGCGGCAGCGACTTCAGACACGCTTCCTGCACGCAGGCGGAAGAGCTGGTGTTCGAGCGCGATGTGGCGCTTCGCGAGGAGAACGTCACGCGGGCGATGACGTGCTGACAGCTGAAGAACGCCACCCCAAACCGCCGGGTGGTCACAGCGCTCCTGCGGCGGAGGGCGCCGCCGAGAGCGTGCGCGCCTTCGCCGCGGTGTACGCGGAGCTGCGACCGCAACTGACCGAGTCGGACGAGGCCGAGAGCCGTATGCCGGAGGCCGCGACCGTCGCAGCGGCGGCCTTCACCGAACTGGACCTCCACGGGTACACCTGCGCCACCGTGCTCCCGTCGAACATCACCCGGGTGTCCCGCGTGGCCGCCGCTCTGTTCGGCGTCTCCGCCGTTCTGCCAGCCGGTGCGAGCATCGCCAGCGTCGGCGTCGCTGTCGCCAACCGGCCGTCTGGCGACGCCTTCATGACCGGCCGATGTTGAAGTCTCGGCAAAGGCAGGCGTGCTCGGCCGGGGTCGCCGCAGCGGATGGGAGATGCTCATGCCGGAGTGGGACTTCCGGTGTTGCGGACACCGCGCCTGCGGCCTTCCCGGCGAAGGCCTTCGTTGGGGTGAAAGGGGCTTATCCCCCGACCGCAAGGTGGCGACCGATGTCGATCACGATCGTAAGGCCGATTCTTCGGACTGCGCCGGCCGGGCGGTGCGCGATTCGGAGACCTCCATGGCCAAGGACAAACTCGCCATACGCCGGAGCCGCTACACCCTTCAAGGGTATGAGCACGCGCTGGAGTCGATCCGCCGCGACGGACGCCAGCATGGCCCGATCCCCCGTGCGGCACCTCATCAGGCGTTCCTGGAGGCGCTCGCGTTGGAACGCATCGGGGAGTGGAAGCCGGCGTGCTGGAGACCCGACATCCTGGGATTTGGGATCGCCTGGATCGACCCGTCCCCGACCGGGATCACGCTGGGCGTTCCCACCCGGTACCTGCCCGACATCGCCTCCACCCTCATGCCGACGTCGAGCGCCGCCGAACTCGTCGACCCGATCGACGGAGAATCCGCCCAGATCTATGGGCTGCCCGGTCTTCGCTTCCGGCTCGACGGCAGCACCGTGATCCTCCACATCCCCGGCATGGCCGGCCGGATCGAGATCCCCCTCGCCAGCCCCGGCCTATGGGAGAAAGCGCTCCTCATCGCCCAGGCATCCTTCGACGACACCACGGTCTTCTTCTGGGACCTGCTCCCCGACACCTGGCACCCGCTCGAGCGCGCCTGCGCCGCGTCCTGGCCCGAACGCTATGTCATCGGCGGCATCCACTATCAGGCCAGCCGCCTGGCCTCAGGCGTCCTGCGCCGCCTGCCGGGCATCTGCCGGCCGTTCTCGGCCCACGACATGTGGTTCAACTTCGGCAGAGACCTGGGCTATGAGATCGAGTTCGAGTGGCAAGACAGTGGCCCGCCTCGCGATGTCCTCGACCTCCTGCTTCACCACAAAGACGGGCTGAACGTCCGCATCGACAGCCAAGGCATGCCTCTCAACCACTTCTATAGCGAAAACTGCACCTACGTCCGGCTGCTCGGTGACACCGGAGGATGTCTCGACCTGCGCCGCCTGCGGCACTCTCCGGAGACTCGCGAAGCCCTGAAGAGGTACCGCGCGGCCCGGGGCCGGGACCGCGTCGCCGAGCGCCGCCTGGAGCTGGAACGTAAGTACAACTACCCGTCCTCGGAGACGTTCCTAGGACCCTGACCAGGAGTTCGCTTCCACGACCTGCGACGGCGGCCGAGGCCGTCGCCCGCTGGGGTTCGGCTAGCAAGACAGGGGCCGCGGTGTCGTCCAGGTGCAGGGCGCTCAAGCCATGGCGGAAGAAGCCGCCTCGATCGCCGCCATCATGACCGCGGTGGAGAACTCCGGCCCCGCAGCCTCTGCACCAGCCGCCACCACGAACGTCTCCGGCCGGGCCCCCGTGGTCTCGCCTCCTCGGCCACCGCACGCCGCTCCAACGCCGACACCACCCGCAGCGTCACCATGTCCGCCACCCGCTCGATCAGCTCCTCCCGCTCCTGCCGCTTCCTCGCTTCGACGCCACGCTCCCGTCGTCCCTCCAGCACCAGCTCACCCGCCCACGCCAGCACCGACACCGCTGCTCCCGCCAACAGGCCCGCCCAGAACAGCGACCGGTTCGCCGCCTTGTCCGCCGATACCGACGTGAACGTCCCGAACCGCTCGCCGCAGTACCAATGCTTCAGCGCGAACACCACGTCGTCGTCCGCCGCCGACCAACGCAGACCCGGCCCCCCCGCCGATCGCAGACGCGTATACGGTTCGGATGCGGCGGCGGTGAACTGCTCCCATTGCCGTCCGGCATGTTCGGCCCATTCCCACGCCACAGGTTCGGGTATCCACACCGGGAGTCCGATCATCTTCAGCCGGGCGGCCAGCGTCGTCAGCTTTGCGATGTTCGCCTGACCGCGATCAATGGCGTTCGTGTCCAGCGCGACCGCGAGCAGCCGGCCGCGTGTCGGCGTACTCCCAGGTGTGCAGAGGTGAGTACGGATGAACGGGCTCTGTCGCTGATCTTGTGACGCGGAGCCATCCGGTAGTTGATCATGTTCGGGGTGCATTCCGGGATGTGTTGAGGGCCTGCTTCCGCACTTGGCAGGGCT
>NZ_JAIWNB010000063.1 GCF_020215705.1 Nonomuraea aurantiaca
CTGCTGTCCTGAGCCACCGCAACACCGTCACGCTCACCCTGGCAGCCCGGCTACTCGGCCGAGACCGCAACACCCTCAGCTACCACGCCCACCGGACCCGGCCTCTGCTGGGCTTCGCGGCCCCCGAACTCGCCGCAATCCTCGCCCAGCCCCGCCGCCGAACCCACCCACCCCGCTCGATCGAGGCACTCCAGAACGAGATCACCGCCTACGAAACCAACATCAAATCGGGCAGTAGTTAGTTGACGGATCCTCACCAGTTCGTCTCGCCCGCGAAAAGCTTGGCGGCCCTGCGCAGAATGTCCCGCTCTTGCTCAAGCTCCCGGATCCGAGCCCTGAGCTGCTTGTTCTCCTCTTCCGCACGTCGTCCGAGGGTAGGTGTCCAGACGAAGCAGACTTACCAGCAGCGGCACCTCCGGCCGCGCCTTGTCTGCCCTCGCCGCGGGCTTGCGCGGCGCGCACCCATAGCCGCAGCGTCTAGCGGCTGATCCCCAGATCCCTCGCGATCGACGTGACTGTCCGGTCCGGCCTGGACAGCAAGCGTGGGGACATGCTGAAAGATGGCCGCCCAGTCCAGCCCGCAGCCGAGCACGAGGTAGCTGACGCCGCTCAGGCCGAACTCGTCCGTGGTGAGCCATGTGAGGAAGCGCCGTGCGTCGTTGGGAGGGGCCTTCTCTGAAGGGTTACCGCACGACGGGCCCAGTCATTCGCGCTAACCTCCTCCGCGGAGGGGAGCCCGTGAGGGATGGCCAGGTCCGATCACGGCCTTGATCTCGGTCGATCCGTTCACGCGACCGCAATGGACGCACATCGTCTGCTGGGTGACGTCGTTGCCGCAGGTGGCATGGGTGTAGAGGATCGGCGGCTCCCCCTCGGTCGCCCACTCGTCGCCCCATTCGGAGAGCGCGACCAGCGCGGGCGCGAGCGCGCGCCCTTTGTCGGTCAGCAGATACTCGTACAGTTCGGGCTGCTCGGAGGATTTTTGGCGGCGCATGATCCCCGCCTCCACGAAGCCGTCCAGGCGCGTCTTGAGCACGTTCGATGCGATGCCCAGCCGGCGCTGGAATTCGCGGTAGCGGGTCGCTTCGCCGAACAGGGCTTCGCGCACGATGAGCAGGCTCCAGCGTTCGCCGACCACCTCTAGGGCGCGCGCGATGGAGCACGCCTGAGACTCGTAGCTCTTCCCTAACATGCGCACAATCTTAGCCAGACCGCTTGCATCATGAAAGCGCATGACTCTACGATAGCTTGCATGATGCAAGTAGATGAGCAGCAGCACTTCACCACCACCTTCAAGGTGGACAAGAGTCCGCAGGAAGCCTTCGAGGCCGTCACCAACGTCCGCGGCTGGTGGTCCGAAGACGTCAAGGGCGTCACCGACCAGGCCGGCGCCGTGTTCTACCACCACTACGAGGACGTCCACCGCTGCACGATCCAGATCACGGAACTCCTGCCCGGCCGGAGGGTCGCCTGGCGTGTCCTGGACAACCACTTCAACTTCATCGGCGACCAGAGCGAGTGGAAGGGCACCGACATCGTCTTCGAGATCACCGACAGGGACGGCGGCGCCGAGATCCGCTTCACCCACGTAGGCCTGGTCCCGCAGTACGAGTGCTACGACGTGTGTACCAACGCGTGGAGCGGCTACATCGACGGCAGCCTGCGCAACCTGATCACCACCGGCCGAGGACAGCCCAACCCGAAGGAGGGCGGGGACATCCCCGCCCACCAGCAGTCCGCCAGCGCCGCCCGCGTCGCACGTGTGGAGCCGGCCGATGCCTGAGCCCATCACGATCACAGGCAAGACCATCCTGATCAGCGGCGCCAACCGCGGAATCGGCAGAGCACTGGTCGAGGAGGCCCTACGCAGGGACGCCGCCCGGGTGTACGCAGGCACCCGCGCGCCCTTCGCTCACCCCGACCCACGGGTTACGAACTTGATCCTCGACGTGACCGACGCGGCACAGACGCAGAAGGCCGCTCAGACGATCACGACTCTCGACATCCTCATCAACAACGCCGGCCTAGCCCAGTACGACGAGCTCAACGATCCCGCCGCGCTCGAAAGCCATCTCGCCGTCAACTTGTTTGGCACTCACCGCATGACGCAGGCCTTCCTGCCACAGCTGGCCCGTTCGCGCGGCGCCGTCGTCAATCACCTGTCGGTGGCAGCCTTCGCTCCGCTGCCCATGGTCCCGGCCTACTCGATCTCGAAGGCGGCCGCGTTCTCGATGACGCAGGCGCAGCGGGCCCTGCTGGCCGGTCGCGGCGTACGGGTCCACGCCGTTTTTATCGGCCCGACGGACACCGACATGTCCCGCGACTTCGACGCCCCGAAGGCCTCACCGGAATCGGTCGCTGCGGCCATCCTCGACGCCGTGGTGAACCAGGAGGAGGACGTCTTCCCCGACCCCATGTCCCAGACCATGGCCCCCGGCTGGCGTCGCAGTCCCGCCAAGGCGCTGGAGCGCGAGTACGCCGCCTTGGTCCCTTAGCCCGACAGCACCGCACCCATCCCCGCCTGACGACACGGAGACTTCCATGACCACTTTGCCCCCGGGCAGCATTCTTCTCGGCACCACCGACCCGGCCAAACTGCGCGACTGGTACCGCAGAGCCCTCGCACCAGAACAGGAGGGTGAAGGCGCGATCAACCTCGGCGGCTTTTTGCTGGTCATCGACCAGCGTGACGACGTCGGCCCGAAGAACGGCGAACCGGGCCGGATGATCCTCAACTTCCACGTCGATGACTTCGACGCCGTGGAGAGGCAGCTCCGGGCGGCCGGAGTGGAATGGCTCGCTCCCCCCGAGGACCGCCCCTCCGGCCGCTTCGGGACATTCGTCGACCCCGACGGGAACTACCTCCAGATCATCCAGTTCAAGCAGGGCGCATAGAACCAGCCCAGGCCGCCTGTGCAGGGGATCTTGCATGTAGGCCCGTAACTCCGAATTCCCGCCGACAAAACCACTATGATCATCGTTCTGACGCGCTCGGCACTGTGACCCCGAGCGCGTCAGGACGTAGGCCCAGGACGTAGTAAAGGACCCATCCACGCAACTACGGGACATCCGGCACGCCCGTCCGGTACTGGACCGGCGCCCGTAAGGATGACGGCGAGCCCACCCGGCCCGCAGTGGCACGGGGGGGCGAGATCGCTACCTGCTGCGCGTGACGTTCCGGCTGAGGCCGCAGTGAGCGAGAACCTGCTCGTGCTCGCCACAGCGGACGGCGCTGAGGGGCTGCCCGCCGTGGTGGCGGCGGTCGATCGAGGCAAGAACCCGTACTGGGCCTACCTCGACAGCCTCGACAGTGCCGAATCCCGCCGCACCATGAAGGGCTGCCTCGACCGGATCGCCCGCCTCATGGCCGGCCGCGACCCCGCGGGGAAGCCGGACCCGGCCGCGCGAGCCATCACCGGGGAGACCGTCCAATGGCACCTGCTGCGGGCCGAGCACACCCAGCACATCCGTGCCCTGATCGCCGCGGCGACCACCCGCAAGAAGGACGCCGATCCCGAGCCGTGGTCGACCGCGTACCGGAACAAGCACATCGTCGCCCTGCGCCAGGTCCTCGACCGGGCGTGGCTGCTCGGCCTCATGAACGCCGACGAGCGCGACCGCGCCCAGCGCGTCGGCCAGTTCTCGGGGACGCGGCTCGCCAAGGGCAGGCACCTGCCCGTCGAGCGGGTGGGGGCGCTGTTCGCGGCCTGCGACGCCGACCTCAACCCCGACCCCCAAGACGTCGACGACGACGCGCACCGCGAGCGGCTGCGCCGTACGGCGTTGCGGGACGCGGCCCTGCTGGCGGCCCTGTACTCGACCGCCGCCCGCCGGTCCGAGCTGGCCGGCGTGGCACTGGCCGACTACGACCCGGCCGACCGGTCCCTGCGCATCCGCCACGGCAAGCGGAACAAGGAACGGTACGTCTACCTCACCTCCAGTGCGGTCGGCCGGATCGAGGCGTGGCTGACCGTCCGCGGCCCCGACTCGGGCGGGCTGTTGCCGACCCCCACTTCCTGACCGGCGTGGCACCCGGCGACGGCCAGCATCTCAGCTTCCAGGAGCTGATGGGCACCAAGCGGGCCGCCTACTACCTGTACACCAGCGAGCAGATCGACGCTCCCACCGCTCTGCAATTGGGGCTGGTAAACGAGGTCTTGCCGCAAGAACGGCTACTACCTCGGGCGTGGGAAATCGCCGAGATGATCATGCAGAGACCACGGGCCACCCGCCGCCTCACTCACGCCATCCTCCAACGGCCCTGGAAGCGCCGCCTGGTTCAAGATTTCGGATTCGGCCTGGCCCACGAGATGTTCGGCATCAGCTCAGGCAAGGCCAACGGGCGCGACTCCAAATGACTCCAGCGCCAGCAAGGCGCTGTCTGAATGCCGCCTGAAGCCTCACTTATGCACCGCCCAGCACCATGACACATGGTCACTTACCCTGGCCGAAACCGCGTGCTCGAGCTACCACCGTTTAAGGCTCAGGACATGGCCGCCGAGGAGATCGGATCCAGGCAACCGATCGGTGCCCGGCAATGGCAGGATGTGTGGCTATGGGTCGTATCGCTGTGGTCACAGGGGCCAACCAGGGACTGGGGTTCGCTCTCGCAGAAGGGTTGGCGCAGCACCTCGCCGCAGCCGACATCGTCTACCTGACCGGTCGTGACGCCGACCGGCTGCGAGAGGCGGCGGGGCGCATCACCGGGCCGGGCGCTGAGATCCGCACGCATGTGCTGGACGTGACCGATGACACCGCGATCGTCGCGTTCGCCGACATGCTGCGGCAGCGGCACGGCGGGGTGGACATCGTGTTCTCCAATGCGGCGGCGCGGCTGACTCCGGACACGCCTTGGGCCGAGCTGGTAGTGCCATTCGTGGAGACCAACAATCTGGGCACCACACGCATGTTGCGGGCGTTTTCTCCCATCGTGCGGCCGGGCGGTCGGCTGCTGGTGGTAGCCAGTGACTTCGGGACCCTCCGCAGCCTGCCTGCGGTTCTCCATGGGCGATTCGACACCGAGACGATGTCGCTGGAAGACGTCGACGCGACGATGCTGGCCTGGCGGGACGCGGTGCTGGCCGGGACGGCTGCCGCCGAGGGCTGGCCCGAGTGGATCAATATCCCCTCAAAGGTGGGTCAGGTTGCCAGCGTTCGGGTGTTGGCCCGCGAGCGTCGTGATCAGGACAAGGCAGACGGGACGCTGGTCGCGGCGGTTTGCCCGGGGCTGGTGGACACCGCTGCCTCGCGGCCTTGGTTTGAGAACATGGAGCAGGCCCAGACGCCCTCCGAGGCCGCCGTCGCCCTGCTCAGGCTGGCTCTCGACCCGGTTCGTCCGGAAACCTACGGCGAGCTCGTTCAGTTCGGCCAGGTCCGCCCCTGGCAATGACATCCTGCATGCCTGGGCATCTCGGTGGAGCGCCCTGAGCGCTCCACACCTTCGCAGCTCTCCTCGTCGCGGATGCCCGCGGGCTCCCCACGGGCACACCGTCGTACGCGCGGCCTGCACGTTATCCGTACGCGCTTCTGCACTTCAAGCCGTACGCCGACACCGCCCGACGATCGCCCTGCGATGGCACAGCTCGGACAGGGCTGGGGCGATCGAACGCCGCACGACCTCCTTCGTCGGCCGCACGGCATCGGTTTACCTTCTCATCCCTCCTGGCTGTGACTTTGATGGCTTGGTGGCATGAGTTACCCGGCGGTATTTGGCGTTCGCGGGCCGAGCCGGGTTGTGTTTAAGGGTTCGTCAAAACGCCGTCGGGCGGCCCTGAGCACTGCACAGAGGGCCGCCCGACGGCATGGCGCCTGGTAGATCTCGGCTGTTGGTGGCCGGTGGCCTCACATGATTCCGATGACGAGGTTCTCGCGGGCGGCCTCGACGACTTCTTTGGTCACGGTGCTCAGCTGGTTGATTTCCAGGACTCGTTCGATCTGGTCGACGAGGCGCGTGGTGAGCCGGAAGTTGCCGTTGGTGATGCGGGTGATGGCGGCGATGGCTTCAGTGGTGGCGAAGTCGTCGGAGTTTCCGAGGCCGAGGTGGGGCCAATGGCGGGCGAGGACGAATGCTTGTTCGTCGGTGGACAGGGGCTTGTAGTGGTGGACGAAGCCGACGCGGGAGTAGAGCTGGGGGTAGCGGGCGAGGCGTTTTTCGATGCCGGGCATGCCGATGAGGATGAGGCCGATCCCGGTGCGGTCGTGGTGGTCGCGCAGTTGCTCAGGCGCGGCGGTCTTGAGTCTGTCCGCTTCGTCCACGATGAGGAGTTCGGCGTGTCCCGCGCTGGCCGGGCTGCTGCCCAGGCTGGGGCGCTCGCCGTTGCCGCGGCCGGTCTGGAGCATGAGTTCGACGGTCCAGCCGAGCCGGTCACACAGGTAGGAGATCTCCTTGTCGAGGTTTTGCGGGGTTGAGTGGACTTTGGGGGTGTACATGACGGCGCGGGCGGACAGCACGTCGCCGACGTCGGCGTCGTCCGCGTCGCTGCCGGTGGCGCGGACGCCGGCGAGGTGAGGAGCGAGCTGGTCCCACTTGGCGTAGGTGCGGGCCGATTCGGTCTTGCCGACGCCGGGGGCGCCGAAGCACAGGCCGACGTAGCGTTTGCGGCGGACGGCGTCGGCGGATTCAAGGAACCGTTTGTGTTCCTTGAATCCGCCATGATCGGCGCGGGTCCGGGTACGGTGCCGCCGTTCATGGCGGGGGTGTGCCCGGCAGGTTCGGGTGGTGGGAGGCGGTCGCTGGCGTAGTGTCGTGCGCCGGTGGGGGTGGCGGAGTCGGCGGGTGTCGGCTCCGGTGGGTCGGGGATCTCGTCGGGTTCGTCGTCGTGTCGCTCCACGCTCGGTGGTCTATCCGAACGGCTGCAGCCTCACTCATTCCAGTAGCGTTTGAGTCGCGGAGCGTCATCGCGGGTAGCGATGGGGGCGGCCTGCTCGGGGTCGGGGAGGCCCGCCTGGATGAGTTTCGGACGGTCGTGGGCGTGGTCGGAGCCAGGGCCGCTGCTGGTGGTTTCGTCGGGGGTCGCCCAATTGCTGAGCTCGGCGCGCGCGGCGGTGGGGTAGGCGGCGGGGAGGGGTTCGTTGTGGGCGGCCAGGAGCCTGTCGACGACGGCGGAGCGGCTGGTCAGCGTGCCGCGTAGCTGTTTGCGGCGGGCGTTGCGGGCGGCGGTGATCTCTTTGAGGCTGATGGTCTCGCCGGACAGCTCGGGGCAGATGGCTCGGCACAGGAACGTCTCGCCGTCCAGGGTGCGCAGGTAGACGCGGATCTCGGTGATGTCGCGGGGGTCGTAGCGGATAGTGGCCTGTTTGGTGACGTAGTCGGCCAGGACGGGGTCGATGTAGCGCAGGTTCAGGAAGTGGATTCCGTCGGTGTGGATCTTGCGGGGTTTGGCAACGGTGGACAGCAGCAGGTCGAGTTGTTCGAGGGAGGTGGGCATGCGCGGGATGAACGCGCTAGCCTCCCACCGCTGCTGGGGTGGCGTCTTGGTTTCGGAGTGGGGGCGCTGGTTGTAGACCTCGCGGATGAACCGGCCGATCGCGGCGTCGAGCTGCGTGAGGGTGAGCTGCGCCTGACTGGCGCGGTCGGGGGTGCCGCGCGGAGCATAGCCGGGCAGGTGGGCCAGGCACATCTGGTTGACGGTGCCGATCAGCCGCTCGATCTTCCCGTGGCCGTGCGGCTGGCCCTTCTTGGTAAACACCGGACGGACGCGCAGATCGGCCATCACCTGTTCCAGGTGCAGGGAGGTAAAGTCGGAGCCGTGGTCGAGGTGGAAGACATCGGGGATGCCGCACACGTGCCAGTCCGGTTCGCTCTTGCGCCAGATCGCGTGCCGAAAGGCCAGCGCGGTCGTCAGCGCGGAGGGGGCTTCGAGGTTGACGGCGTAGCCGGCGACGGCGCGGGAGTGGTCGTCCTCGATGGCCGTCAGCCACGGCCGGGCGGGCTTGCCGGAGGAGTCGATCACCCAGATGTCCAGCTCAGTGTGATCGGCTTGCCAGATATCGTTCGGCTTGGACGCTTCCCGCCGGTGCACCAGCTCATACACCTCCCGGTACCGTTTGGTCCCTTCGTGCGCCATGACCTGCAGTGCCGGGTCGATGCCGGTCACGATCTCGTGCACGGATCCATACCCCGGCCGCGGCCAGCCACGCTGGGCGGCCACGCTGACGGCCTGCCGATGGATCTTCGCGATGGTCGGACGGGGCGGCTTGAGCGCCAGTCCCTCGATGAAAGCGATCAGCTCGCTGGGTAGCCTGCGGCGCCCCTTGTCGGAGCGGTCGGCCCTGGCCAGGCCCTGCAAGCCGTCCTGTTTGTAGGCGGCCAGCCAGCGCTGCGCCGTCCGGTACGGCACGCCGCCGCTGGCGGCGGCCGCCTTGAGCGTCACCCCGTCGTACAGATGCGGCACCAGAACCCGGTACCGTGCCAGCGCCACCGGTGTCGCGTCGATCCCGCCCGCTGGGGTGTCGCCGGGCGGGGCCGTGGGACCGGCGTCGGGTGGTTCGGCGCTCATTGCTTCATGGTGACCCTGAGGTGGGAGGTCGCGCCAGGCCGCCACAGGGCAGCGGCGAGGTGACCGGTGCTGTTACCCGGAGAAACCATCCCGATCCGGGCGGACGTGTCGCGAACCTACGCAAGGGACGGCGGGTCGAGGAGTTCGATCTCGATGACCAGAACGCCGAGGGCTTCCTCTCTCGAGGCCGTAGATGCGGCGGGTGTTGGCGAACTGGTTGCGGGGGCTGGTCGGGCTGACTCTCGAAGGGCCCTCGGTGTCCAGCATCTCGTGTCTGCGAACAGGCAGGTTATTGCGCGCTCGCGGTGAGCGGGTTGCCGTTGCGGCGGCTTTCGAGGTCGTCGAGGATCGCCGCAGTGGCCGTGGCTCCGAAGCGGGTGGCGCCGAGCCGGTGCATGTGTAGGAGCGCGTCCAGGGTGCGAACGCCTCCGGCGGCCTTGACCTGCATGTGGGAGGACACGGTGCGTCGCATCAGGGCAATGTCGGCGGCCGTCGCCCCGCCGGGGGCGAACCCGGTGCTGGTCTTGACGAAGGCCGCGCCCGCGGTCTCGGCGGCCTTGTACCCGGCGGTCTTGTATTGGTCGGTCAGGTAGGCGTTCTCGAAGATCACTTTGACGGGGCGTCCCTCGGCGGCCTGGACGACGGCGGCGATCTCGTTCTGGACGAACGCGACGTCGCCACCGCGCAGGCGACCGATGTTGATCACCATGTCGATCTCCTCCGCCCCCAGGCAGATCAGTTCGGTGGTCTCGAAGACCTTCGCCTGCATGGTGCTGCCGCCGTGCGGGAAGCCGACGACCGTGCCGACGCGAACCCGGCTGCCGCGCAGCGCGGTGGCCGCAGCCGCCACGTCGGCGGGCCGCACGCACACCGACGCCGTGCGGTACTCCAAGGCAGTCGCCAGGCCGTCCTCGACCTCGGCCGGAGTCAGTTCGGGTCGCAGCAGCGAGTGGTCGATCATCTTCGCCACCTCCTCGCGTGAGGGCAGGGTGCCCTCCCAGCGCGGGACGTCGATCGAGGCAACGGACATGATGGTCTCCTCCAGGTCGCCTGAGATAAGCTGTATATACAGCCTATACAGACCTAGGTGACGGTGTCGACCGGCGTCACACTGGGAGCCGACACCATCCGACTGAGGAGGAACACACCCGCCATGGCCGCGTCGCAACCGCTGTACGAGCGCATCGAGAAGCAACTGCGCCGGCGCCTCGAAGGCGCCAGCGACGGCGATCCGTTCCCCTCCGAATCACAGCTGGCGCAGGAGTTCGGCGTCTCCCGGATGACGGCGCGCGCCGCTCTGGTCCGACTGGAACGCGACGGCCTGCTAGAGCGGGTGCCCGGGCGAGGCAGCTTCGTGCGCCAGGCCGCCGCCGCCCGGCCGGTCGGCACCCTGCTGAGCTTCCACGACCAGGCCCTCGCCCTTGGCAGGACACCACGTTCCCGAGTCCTGGAAGCCGCCGTGCGCCCCGCCTCCCCCCAGGAGACGGCCGCCCTCTACCCGGCTCTCACCACGCAACCCGCGTCCGTGGTCGCCATCAGCCGCGTCCGACTCTTCGACGACCTGCCCATGGCCATCGAACACGCCACGTTCCCTGCCGCCCTCGCCGCGCTGCTCACCGCCGACCTGGAGACCGGATCACTGCACCAGACCCTCCGCCGCACAGGACTGCACCCGACCCTCGGCTCCTCCGTCCTCACGGCGCGTACAGCCGACGACGATGCACCCCAACTCGACGTCGCTCCCACCACGCCGATGCTCGTCGAAACGCGCTCCATCATCGACCAGCATGGGAACCCCCTCGAATACACGATCAGCTCCTACGTGGCGCACCGCTACGCGCTAAAGGTCGACTTCTCCGTCTCCGCACCCGGACACCCCTCGCACCCGGCCGACAGCGGCGGCGACGCGGTGAGTTGCCCAGCCTGACGCCTCACCCGGCCTCCAAGCACCCGGTCGTGTCGGGCAAGGTCTTGGAACGGCGCAACGGAACAACTCAAGCGGCGCCATACGGTGTCGGGAAACGACCGTTATCTTGAGCCGCCCGAAGGGCGTCCTCGACGTTGAGCAAGCCCTGGTGAGGCCTCGAATTCTGCATGGTGGATGTGGTTATCTGCCGCCGTCCGTCACGCAGATTGCCCGGAGGTCCGATGCTCGTACAGCGCGTGGTGATGCCTGCCTCGCCGGTTGAGTCGTGGACGGTGCTCGGCGACGACGCCGTTCCCGTCGAGCCGGTCGAGCGCTACCTGGCCTACCTCACCGACATCGAGCGCTCCCCGAACACGGTCAAGGCCTACGCGCACGACCTGAAGGACTGGTTCTCCTTCCTTGCTATGCGCGGGCTGGACTGGCGCGAGGTGCGCCTTGAGGACGTCGGTGAGTTCGTCGCCTGGCTGCGGCTGCCGCCCGCGGCCCGGGCCGGGGCGGTCACGGTGCTGCCGTCGGTCGAGCACCACTGCGGGGAAGCCACGATCAACCGGAAGCTCTCGGCGGTCAGCGCCTTCTACCAGCACGCGGCCCGCCACGGCGTCGACCTGGGCGAGCTGCTGACGACGTGGCAGCCGGCCGGTCACCGAAGCGCCGCCTGGAGGCCGTTCCTGCATCATGTCTCCAAGGGCCGGCCACAGCAACGGCGGGCGATCTCACTCAAGGCGGCGAAGAAGCTCCCGCGCATCCTCAGCGCGGCCGAGGCCCAGGCCATCCTGGACGCCTGCGAGCGGCTGCGGGACCGGCTGCTGTTCGCCGTCTTGTTCGACTCGGGCATGCGGATCGGCGAGGCCCTCGGGCTGCGGCACGAGGACTGGGCTGTCGCCGAGCGCGAACTGTCGGTAGTGCCGCGGCTCAATGACAACGGCGCGCGCACCAAGTCGGCGACGGGCAGGACCGTCTCCGTCGGCGCCGAGCTGATCCGTCTCTACGCCGACTACATGCACGCCGAGTACGGCGATCTCGACTCCGACTACGTCTTCGTCAACCTCTGGGCCGCCCCGCGCGGGCACGCGATGACCTATGCGGCCGTCTACGACCTGGTCAGACGGCTCCGCCGCAGGATCGGCATCGACTACGACCCCCACTGGTGCCGCCACACCTACGCCACCAGGCTGCTGCGCGGCGGCACCCCGGTCGAGGTCGTCAGCAAGCTCCTCGGACACGCCTGCCTGACCACCACGACCGACACCTATGGGCACCTCACCGCCGAAGATGCTCGGAAGGCACTGGAGGCCGCCGGCTGGTTCGACGGCACGGAGGTACGGCTGTGAGCGAGAGCTCGCACATGCCCGCCGACCCGGGAGAGGCAGGGCCCGAACGTCCCGAGTTCCAGCTCCATGCAGGGCAGCGCACCGAGGAATCCAGCCGGCGATGCGGCTGGGACAGCGAGTACGACCGGGACGTCTGGCGGCTGCGCGAGCTGGGGATCAAGGCCAAGGTCGCCCATATCCTCTTCGACCAGATCCCACAGCCCTGGCTGAAGGATCTGGCCAAGCGGTGGGCCCGGTGGCGGCTCAGCACTGGGCTTGGCGCCGAATCGGCAGCTTCTGGCACACGAGTCCTCACCTACTTCGCACAGTTCCTCGCATCGCCGGCGGTCTGCGTCGTCCGCCTTGATCAGGTGAACCGGCCGCTGCTGGAGCGGTATCTCGCCCAGCTGCACGTCGACTACGCGGGGCGAGTGGTGCACCGGCACTTCATCGGGCAGCTCAACCTCTTCTTCCTGGCCATTCGCCAGCATGGCTGGGACGACACCCTGCCCGCTAGCGCTGTGTTCTTCCACGAGGACTTTCCCCGTCGCGACGAGCGGTTGCCCCGGGCGCTGAGCGAAACCGTGATGACACAGCTGGAGCACCCCTCGAACCTGGACCGCTGGAAGAACCCGGCCCACCGGCTGGTCACGCTCATCCTGATGCGCTGCGGACTGAGGATCACCGACACGGTGCGGCTACCGCACGACTGCATCGTCCACGACGCCGACGGCGCCCCCTATCTGCGCTATCTGAACCACAAGATGAAACGTGAAGGCTCGTCCCCATCGACGAGGAACTCGAACGCGAGATCCGAGATCACCAGCGCCGCCTCCGTGATCGCTGGCCACACGGCACTCCGGTTCTCTTCCCGCGACTCCTGAAGAACTCAGAAGGGCACGAGCCCACGGACGACAACGTCTACCGGACCGCGATGCACCAGTGGTTGAAGGCATGCGACGTCCGTGACGAACACGGCCGCCTCGTGAAGGTCACCCCTCACCAGTTCCGTCACACGCTGGGGACCCGGCTGATCAACCGGGACGTCCCGCAGGAAGTCGTGCGCCGGATCCTCGACCACGACTCCCACATGATGACGGCGCACTACGCCCGGCTGAGCGACACCACCATCCGCCGGCATTGGGAGCGGGCCCGCAAGGTCGACATCACCGGCCAAGCCGTCACTCTCGACCCCGAAGGGCCCGTGGCCGAGGCGGCCTGGGCCAAGCAGCGTCTCGGCCGGGTCACCCAGGCCCTACCCAATGGCTTCTGCGGCCTGCCGGTGCAGAAGACCTGTCCACACGCCAATGCCTGCTTGACGTGCCCGATGTTCGTGACGACATCGGAGTTCCTGCCTCAGCACCGGCAGCAGCGCCAACAGCTCCTGCAGATCGTCTCGGCCGCCGAGGCCCGCGGCCAGCTCCGCGTCATCGAGATGAACCAGCAGGTCCTCGGCAACCTCGACCGGATCATTACCGCCCTCGAGGTCGACGAAGCTCCCGATGGCACGGAGGTGAGCGATGCGGGCTAACAACTCCCGCCACATCCTCGCCGCTGCCCGCAACCGGCACGAGTACACCCGGGCCAAGGCGATCCAGGCACTTCGCGCGATCGACGCCCAGGGCACGGCCGTCACCTTCGACATCGTGGCTCGTGCTGCCGGCGTCTCACGGTCCTGGCTCTACACCCAGCCAGACCTGCGCGCCGAGATCGAACGTCTGCGCTCTGAACGACAGCGTGCCTCCGCCACGCCGGTCCCGGTCCGGCAACGAGCATCCGATGCCTCGCTCCGTCGGCGGCTGGAAGCCGCCAACGAGCGCAACCGCCGCCTCACCGAGGAGAACCGCCAGCTCCGAGAACAACTCGCCCGCGCGCTCGGCGATCTCCGCGCCACCCGGCTCCAGAGCCCGGCCGTCCCGACGGCCCGCCGCCAAGGTCGCGGTTCGGCAACGATCGGGCCCTGCTGACAGGGCCCACAGGCAGCCTCCTGAGCTGCCTCATGAGCACTGTCCTCACCGCATCGCCCCAGGTCAACGACGCACGCTGCTTCGGAGCTCAAGATAACGTTCGTTTTGGGGCGACCTCGTCCAAGGCTTCGCCTATGCGCGGTTGAGCAGGCGGCGCTGCTGTTCGGCGGGCCACTGCCGCCTCACGGAAGGGGCCCAACTGCGCCGCGAGATCGAGCGGGTGGAGGTGCCCGACCGGCTCAGCCAGCGGTGAAGCCGTCTGTCGCGGTGCGGCAGAACTCGCGGAAGCAGGTCAGCCATTCAACCGTCGCGGAATAGTTGCGGTCGAGGTCATCACGGTGGAATTCAAACGTGTCGGGTTCCGTGGTGATCAATCCGTCGTGGAGGACCCGTCCGCCAGCGGGGATGTTCGCTAGGTAGGTCTCCAAAAAGGTGGCGATCCGCTGGGCCTGCTCACCGGTCAGTTCCATGTCGCTGTGGTAACCCAGCAACTCGGTCGTGTCGGCGTC
Source organism: Nonomuraea aurantiaca (assembly GCF_020215705.1). Taxonomy (GTDB): domain Bacteria; phylum Actinomycetota; class Actinomycetes; order Streptosporangiales; family Streptosporangiaceae; genus Nonomuraea; species Nonomuraea aurantiaca. Next base: position 14,212 of record NZ_JAIWNB010000063.1, read on the forward strand.
CAGGGTGCCGGACTTCTTTAGCAGTTCCAGAGTCGGCCGCCAGTTCCACGCGTTGACGTCCAACGACTCGCCGTTCGGGGTTTCGAGCGTCCAGGACATCCGCTCACCCTATCGATCAGCAGTGCTTTCTCGAACCGCTAGAACATCATGATCAAAACTGTGCCACGTCGTTGGGTATGGTGAGCACGACCTCGCGGATCTGCGCCATGGTGGCCCGGTCGACCACGCTCAAGCGGGCCCTGAGTGCGCCTCTGGCATGCAGCCACCCCCAGACCGGCAGCGAGTCCCTCCCAAAAGGCGTCGCTGTTCAATAACGTTTGCCCCCTCCGCTGCCCCTGCCCATGAAGACCCACTGGCTCGTAAAAGACAGTGCCCTCGACGAGCCAGTGCAGGTCGGAGACCTTGGCGGACTAAGAGGTCATAACAGAATGGGATTGCCCGCATCCTTACGGTGATGATTGTCGTTGGGTGGGGTGTGAGGAAGGGCGAGCAGCTACCGTGGATCGTCTCGGACAGCTTGTGGGAGCGGATTGAGCCGTTGTTGCCGAAGGTCCAGCGGCGCACCCATCATCCGGGGCGCAAGCGTCTGGATGACCGTAAGGCGTTGTGCGGGATCTTGTTCGTGCTCTACACCGCCATCCCGTGGGAGTTTCTGCCGCAGGAGCTGGGCTTCGGCTCGGGCATGACGTGCTGGCGGCGGCTGCGTGACTGGCACCAGGCCGGTGTGTGGGACAGGCTGCACCGGCTCCTGCTCGCCGAACTGCACGCGGCCGACCAGCTCGACTGGTCCAAGGCGGTGATCGACAGCTCTCACGTCCGGGCGCTCAAGGGCGGCCCAAAACCGGCCCGAGCCCGGTCGACCGTGCCAAGCCGGGCTCGAAACACCACGTCATCGCCGACGGCAACGGCATCCCGCTCGCCTTATCCCTGACCGGCGGCAACCGCAACGACGTCACCCAGCTCCTCCCGTTGATCAAGGCGATCCCGCCGGTCCGGGGCCGAGTAGGCCGGCCCCGCAAGCGACCTGCCTGCCTGTACGCCGACCGCGGCTACGACCACGACAAGTACCGCCGCCTGGTCTGGCGCACCGGCATCAAACCGCGCATCGCTCGCCGCGGCACCCCGCACGGCTCCGGCCTGGGCATCCACCGCTGGGTCGCCGAACAGACGATCGCGCTCCTGCACTGGTTCCGCCGCCTGCGCATCCGCTGGGAGATCCGCGACGACATCCACGAAGCCTTCATGACCCTCGCCGCCGCCATCATCTGCTGGCGCCGCCTCGTCCGCTGATCTTTCTGTTAGGAGCCCTAACGGCTCAAGATAACGATCGTCTGCCGACACTTTGAAGGCGGATCAAGATGCCCAGGTCGAATGTGTCGACAACACGTGTCGACTTTCAATGTCGGAGAACGGTCCGCAGAGTAAATTCCGACACATGCTGTTCGGCTACGCGCGGGTCTCAACCGCAGACCAGAACCCCGACCACCAGATCGACGCGCTCCTGCGCGCCGGAGCCTCTCGCGAGAACATCCACATCGACAAGGCGTCCGGGGCGAAGGCCTCGCGGCCGAAGCTCGATCTGGTGCTACAGCTGCTGCGCGAGGGCGACACGTTGAAGGTCACCCGGCTGGATCGGCTGTCGCGGTCGGTGCTGCACCTGGTGACACTCGGCGCGGACCTTCGTGAACGGAAGATCGGCCTGCACGTGATCGAACAGGGCATCGACACCGAGACGGTCGAAGGCCGCGCCATGTTCGGCATGCTGTCAGTGCTGGCCGAGCTGCAGCGTGAACTGATCGTGGTGAACACGATGGACGGCCTGGCCTCGGCGCGGGCGCGCGGCCAGGTCGGCGGCCGCCGATCGCGGCTTTCCGCGGAGCAGGCCGCCCTCGCCCAGGAGCTGTACGACGCGCGGGTCAAGACGGTCCAGCAGATCGCCGATCTGTTCGGCGTGCCTCGCTCCACGGTGTACGGGCACTTGAACAGGGAGACCACGGTGCCCCGCCAGCCGAAGAAGAAGACCGCGGCGAAGGCGTAGCCGTCAGCCGATCAAGTACTCCAGACGGCCGCCGCGCTGGTGCGCTGCCAGCGCCTACCTGCAACTGCTGTGCTTGCTCAAAGACGAGATCGACGCCGCCCCGGTCAACCACGTCATGGCCAAGACCCGCCACAAGAACCCCCGCACCCACTGAGCGGCCCCACCAACAAGACGCCAAATACCGCCGGGTAACTCACGCCATCAAGCCGGGTCTGGTGCATTTGCTGGGGAGCGGTCACGGAGTGCGATTTCCAGGTGCGAGTGGGGCCGGGGCCGCATGGAGGGTGGTAGCGATCGCGTAACGCGTTGCGCGTGAGAACGGCCGTTCTGTCACG
>NZ_JAIWNB010000064.1 GCF_020215705.1 Nonomuraea aurantiaca
CAGGAGCAGGCAGTGCTGCTTGAGAACAAGAACGCGATCATCTACGGAGCAGGCGGAGCCGTCGGAAGCGCAGTCGCGCACGCCTTCGCCACAGAGGGAGCACACGTCTTCCTCGCCGGCCGCACCAGCGCCGGACTGGAAAAGGTCGCCGAAAAGATCCAGGCCTCCGGCGGCACCGCCGACTTCGCCACGGTCGACGTGCTGAACGAGGCCGCGGTCGAGGCACACGCCGACGCAGTGATCGCCAACGCCGGATCCCTCGACATCTCCTTCAACGCCATCAGCCTCCCCCAGACCGGCATCCAAGGCACCCCGATCATCGACCTGCCGACCGACAACTTCGACCTGCCCATGACCACCTACCCCAAGGCCAACTTCCTGACCACAAGAGCCGCCGCACGACGCATGACCACCCAGAAATCAGGCGTCATCCTGACCATCACCGCCTCACCCTCACGCACCGCCGTCCCCCTCATGGGAGGCATGGCACCAGCCTGGGCAGCGATCGAATCACTCTCCCGCGGCCTGGCCGCCGAACTCGGACCACACGGCGTGCGAGTCGTATGCCTCAACGCAGCGGGAATGCCGGAAACACCACAACTGACCGAGGTCTACGGACTCCACGCCGACGCCTACGGCATCAGCGGACAAGCGTTCCACACCCGCATGGCCGACCGCACCCTGCGCAAGCAACTGCCCACCGTCGCCGAGATCGCCAACGTCGCCGTCTTCATCGCCTCCGACCGCGCCGGCGCGATGACCGGCACCATCGCCAACCTCACCGGCGGCATGATCGTCGACTGACCGCGCCGCAGGTCGCGTGGCGAAGGCTCTCCGTCTCCTCGGTACGCCCCAGGGCCCGACGCCTGAAAGAGCGGCAGCCCAGGCGCGGGCCATGTGAACACGCCGCAGGAAGGCCAGGTCTCGACTGAGGCCACCCGTCCATGTCAAGGATCACCAGCGAAGGAGGCTCCGTGCGAAGCATCCCGACGGCCGGCCGGCCGACGACACGGACGCGGCCGGCAGGCGGCGCGACGTTCCACCAACCCGTCGGACCGTGCCTGCTGCGGCCGTATCTCGACGTGCTGCCCGGCCAGGTCCCCGGCCGCGGGGCCTGGGCGGGCGGGTCGATGCGAAGGCCGGGAAGCGATGTCGCCGGCCACCACCTGAACAACCGCCGCACACGCGCCATACGCTCGCGCCGCCCCTGAACGGTGACCGCACGGCGACTCGGGCCCACCACGGGTGCCGAGTCGCTCACCGGAAGAAGCGGCGGAAACCACACCCCTAAGAACTCTGTCAGAAGGAGAAACGGTGACCACTCACAAGGAACGGATGACGTCCAAACAGGCCTGGGTCTTGGGACTGGCCTCACTGGCGTCCTTCATGATGGCCCTGGACAGCTTGGTCGTGACGACGACACTCCATTCGATCCGGCAGGATCTGACGGCATCGATCCAATCCCTTGAGTGGGTCGTCAACGCCTACGGCCTGACGTTCGCGGTGCTGCTGCTGACCGGGGCGGCGCTGGGTGACCGGTTCGGCCGCCGCCGGGTGTTCACCGTCGGACTGGCGGTGTTCACCATCGCGTCGGTGGCCTGCGCTCTGTCGCCGGACATCAGCGTTCTCATCGCGGCACGCGCGTTGCAGGGGCTGGGTGCCTCGATGGTGCTGCCGCTGTCGCTCACCCTGATCAGTGCGATGTTCCCCCCACAGCAGCGGGGCAAGGCGATGGGGCTGTATCTGGGCTTCACCGGGCTGGCGACGTTCAGCGGCCCGTTCATCGGTGGCGTCATCGCTGAGGGGCTGGCCTGGCAGTGGATCTTCTGGCTGAACCTGCCGGTCGGCCTGGCCGCCATCCTGCTCACGGCCCGCCGCGTCGATGAGAGCGTCGGCCCGAACAACCGCTTCGACCTGGCCGGAGTCGTGCTCGTGACCTTGGGCGCGTTCGGCGTCGTCTGGGCCCTGGTCCGCGGCAACGTTGCGGGGTGGGGCAGCTTGGAGGTCCTGGGCGCGCTGGTGCTCGGTGTCGCGCTGGTCGTCGCCTTCGTCATCTGGGAGCGGCGTGCGACCGCTCCGATGCTGCCGATGCGGTTCTTCCGGCTGAGGGCGTTCGCCACGGCCAACCCGGCGAACGCCGCGGTGTTCGCCTCGCTGTACGGCACGATGTTCTTTCTCGCGCAGTACTTCCAGACGGTGCACGGTGAAGGGCCGCTCGGCGCCGGCCTGCGGCTGATGCCCTGGACGGCCACACTCATGGTGTGCGCGCCGATCGCCGGCCGGCTGGCAGACAAGGTCGGCGAGCGGAACTTCGTCGCCGGCGGGCTGCTGCTCCAGACCATCGGCATGGGCTGGATCACCCTGGTCGCCGACTCCGACACCGGCTATCTCGAACTGCTGCCCGCACTGATCATCAGCGGTGCCGGACTGACCATGGCCATGCCGGCGGCGCAGAAGGCGGTGGTCGGGGCGGTGAAGCCGCAGGAGATCGGGCAGGCGTCCGGCGCTTTCATGATGCTCCGGATGTTCGGCGGCGTGCTCGGCACTTCCGTCACCGTCGCCGTCTTCGCCGGCGCCGGAGGCTATGCCTCGGCCGAGCAGTTCGGGGAAGGGTTCACCGCCGCCATGAGCGCCGTGACCGCGATCGCGTTCATCGGCATGCTCGTCGCACTCGGCATGCCGGGCCGGAGGCGGCACGCCGTCGTGGCGCCGCCTCAGACGGCGAGCGCCGTACCTCAGAGGGAAGGTGTCGCCTGACGCCAGGCGCATGACGCGCGCCGGCGAAACGCGGGGGAACGACACGAGGATCTCCACAACGGTCGTGGAGATCCTCGTTCAAGTACTTCACGAGGGAGAGACGGGATCCTGGTGCTGGCTGGCCTGCAGGGTGTACAGCTCGGCGTAGCGGCCGTCGAGCACCATGAGCTTGTCATGCGTACCCTGCTCGACGACCTCCCCTCGGTCCAGCACGTAGGTACGGTCCGCGCGCCGCACCGAGGCCAGCCGGTGGGTGACGAGGACGACGGCCCGGCCCTCGTTCGCCAGATCGCTGACCCGCTCGAACACCTCGATCTCCGCCCTGGGGTCCAGCGCCACCGCGGACTCGTCGAAGATCACCACCCCCGCGTCGCGGTAGTGCGCGCGGCCCAGGCCGATCCGCTGCCCCCCGGACACCATGGTGCCGCCCAGGAACTCGGGCGCCGCGCCACCCAGGAGACGATGCGGTTCCAGGCGCGTGTGACCTACGACCCGGGCACCGGTCTCCTGCTCGCCGACAGCGAACCGAAGCGTTCGAAGAAGCACTCCCGGCGCTCGGCCGCGGCCGCCGTCCTGACCCAGCTGGCCGGGCTGCCGCTGCCCTCGGGCGTACCAGCGCCGGGGACCGCGGTGGGGCCGCTTGCGGCCGAACGAAATCCGATCAGCGCATTGAACGAGCTCGCTCAGATCGAGTTGATCACTGGCTTGGCCTTCGAGGTCTCGCCCGGGTTCAGCGGCAAACAGCCGCTGTTCACCTGCCGGGCCACCTGCCGCTGCAAGGGCCAGGACCTGGAGACGGCGGGAGAGGGGTTGAGCAAGGGCGCGGCCCGCGAGCAGGCGGCCCGCGCGCTGCTGGCCCTGATCGCCGCCGACGATGAGCGATCGCGGCTGATCTACCGGCTGCGACAGCATCGCGGTCGCAAGAGCATACGCCGAGGCTTCTCCGAGACCGCCTACGCAGCGTTGTTCGATGCCGCGCATCAGGAGCGCTCGGCGGACCGGTGGTGATGGTGTGGGACAACCTCAGCACCCACACCTCGGCCACGATGAGGCGTCTGATCGCGGCCCGTCCCAGGCTGACGGTGTTCTGTCCGCCTACACGCCGGAGCTCAACCCGGTCGAGAGCGAGTGGGCGCATATGAAGACGAGTGGGCGCACATGAAGAACAGCCTGGCCGACTTCGCCATACGCAGCATCGGCGAGTTGCTCACCTTGGTGAAGAACCGGCTCAAACGCATGCAGTTCCGACCAGGCCTCATCATCGAGACCGGCCTGGACTTCCACCCGCCGTAACCCCGGCCATCGAAGCTTTCTATCGCCAGATTTGCAGCTCATACTCGCCGGAGAGAAGAAGCACGCATCTGTAGGTACCGCCCCAGAGTTTGCCGTCTGCGTTGCAGTCCTTCCACCCCTGAGTGGTGCCCGGATAGGTCACCACCGGATACCAGTCCAATGCCCCGACCTCGCCAGGTGATGCAGCATTGGGTGCCGCGTTGGCGGCGGAGCCCATCGGGAGGAGGGTGGCGAGAGAGATCAGGCCGACTGCGGCTGCCCGGGTCACTGGGTTCATTATGACTCTTCCTTATCCGCTTTATGGCTGCTTCTGCGCTCATAGTGCCGATATGGGCGTTGCGACTCAACTGAGAAACCTGCCACATAGCGGCGCAATACTGTCAATCCGTTCACGGCGCCCGCCTGGGATGGAGACGCCGGGACATGCGCGGGGTCGAGACGTTGGCTGTGGAGCATGCCGAGAGTCGAGCTCGCGGGTGCGGCGGATGGCACCCTCGTCCGCCGGAACTATCGCCAACGTCGAAAGGGACACGCCGCCGCGTTCCACGTCACGCTGGAGCTTCGCTACGAGGACGGCTTGCTGCGAGCCTGCCTCACCGACGGCTGAGCCCGGCGGCGGTGTGTCGTAGGGCGTGCTTCGACGCGGTCGCTGGACACCTACCGGCCGCAGCCCTATCGTGCTGGCGAACCGCACCACCGCACGCGTTGTGCCGGCAGGTGACGGACGGGCGACCGGGCGCGGCCCAGGGGTCCCCTGATGATCGGTGGCAGTTCGCGGCCCTTTTCGGCCAGCACGTAGTCATGATACGGCGACTACGGCACATGAGGCTGTCGCTCCATCAACCCTTCTTCGACGAACCAGTCGAATCGTGCGGCCAGAACGGTGCGAGCGATTCCCAGGCTGCCTTGACCACGGTAGTTCCACGGGCGGTTGCATGACGATACTGCCCACTGCTACGTTTGACTAGTTGCATCACGAAACCATTCGGGTAAGCGCGCTCGGCGACTCGCCAGAGCCGACTCGTCCCTACTCGACTCTCACATGACCAGGAGCAGGCAGTGCTGCTTGAGAACAAGAACGCGATCATCTACGGAGCAGGCGGAGCCGTCGGAAGCGCAGTCGCGCACGCCTTCGCCACAGAGGGAGCACACGTCTTCCTCGCCGGCCGCACCAGCGCCGGACTGGAAAAGGTCGCCGAAAAGATCCAGGCCTCCGGCGGCACCGCCGACTTCGCCACGGTCGACGTGCTGAACGAGGCCGCGGTCGAGGCACACGCCGACGCAGTGATCGCCAACGCCGGATCCCTCGACATCTCCTTCAACGCCATCAGCCTCCCCCAGACCGGCATCCAAGGCACCCCGATCATCGACCTGCCGACCGACAACTTCGACCTGCCCATGACCACCTACCCCAAGGCCAACTTCCTGACCACAAGAGCCGCCGCACGACGCATGACCACCCAGAAATCAGGCGTCATCCTGACCATCACCGCCTCACCCTCACGCACCGCCGTCCCCCTCATGGGAGGCATGGCACCAGCCTGGGCAGCGATCGAATCACTCTCCCGCGGCCTGGCCGCCGAACTCGGACCACACGGCGTGCGAGTCGTATGCCTCAACGCAGCGGGAATGCCGGAAACACCACAACTGACCGAGGTCTACGGACTCCACGCCGACGCCTACGGCATCAGCGGACAAGCGTTCCACACCCGCATGGCCGACCGCACCCTGCGCAAGCAACTGCCCACCGTCGCCGAGATCGCCAACGTCGCCGTCTTCATCGCCTCCGACCGCGCCGGCGCGATGACCGGCACCATCGCCAACCTCACCGGCGGCATGATCGTCGACTGACACGGGGAAGTCGAAAGACCGAATGCACCGTGGCTGGCGTGAAAGGGACTGACTGACGGCAGTCCCGGACGGATCAAGCGCTTCCGGGACTTCAACGTGATCTGCGGGCAGCAGCCATCTTTGGCAGGAAACCGATGGAAATTGGCAGCTCAAGGCCTTAACCATAGAATGAGTTCATGCCACGATGACCCAGCCACCTTGCCCTGTCGGGCAGCTCAATTTGAGCTCCACAGAGCAGGTGAATATCTCAAGACTTCTCCAGGCGAGATCCGAACGGCAATCCCTGGAAAATGCCAATCGACATCCTCGATCACGAGGATCGCCCACGTCGGTATCCGATTGGGCTGAACATTAAATCTGGAGGTTCATCATGATGACAATCGGACTCCTCCATGGCATGAGCAGCGTTGCCACGGTAGATTATTACCGCCGCATCAACGAACGAGTCAATGATCTCCTCGGCGGCCACGAACGCGCGGAGCTGTTGCTGTCGAGCGTCAATTTTGGCGTGATCGAACGCTACGTCAGGTCCGACGAGTGGGACAAAGCCGGTGACTACCTGGCGGGCAAAGCACACGCCTTGGAGCTCGCAGGCGCCGAATTCATCGCCTGCGGCAGCAACACCATGCATCGCGTGGCGCCCGCGATCGAGGCGGCGATTTCGGTGCCTTTCCTTCATATCGCGGATGTGATCGCCGCCGCCGCGCACCGGCAGGGAGTCCGTACGCTGGGCCTTTTGGGAACGTTGCCGGTCATGGAGGCAAGCTTCTATCGCGACCGACTCGCCGCGCAGGGCCTATCCGTCCTCGTCCCCGATGCGGCGGACCGTCATCTCGTCGACCGGACAATCTTCGACGAGATGACCCGGTATATCTTTACCGATCAGTCACGAGCGCAGTATCTGCGGATCATGCAAGAGCTCGCCGAGCGGGGAGCGGACGCGATCATCCTGGGATGTACCGAGATCACGCAACTGGTGGGTCCTGAGCACTTTTCCACGCTCCCGCTCCTGGACTCGACCGGCCTGCACGTCGAAGCCATCGTCGAGATGAGCTTGACCCACGCTCGACCCGAACCGCAAAGGTCCTGAACCCTGGTTCCCGGAGATGCTGCCGACGGCGCCTCTGGACACACCGGTGGGCCGCCGTCCGCGCAAGCCGCATGCATACGAATTCGCCCGTGAGAAAAGCAAGATGAGTAACCGGCCGGCAAGAGCTTGATCGTCCTCGACGCCCGTCCGGAGCGCATGGTCGCCGATCCTGTCAGCGGCCTGGACGTGACCACGCCGAGACCGGAGCCGAGCACTATATTGCGCGCATTGCACGTGGCGGGCGCGCCGGTGGTGCTTCCCAATGCATGGGATGCGGCCTCGGCGCGGATAGTTGAGGCAGCCGGTTTCTCAGCGGTGGCCACGAGCAGTGTCGCCACTGCTCAGATCCTGGGCCATGAGAACGGAAAGGCGGCGCCGTGCAGGACATGCTTGACGAGGCGCAACGCATGGTGCGAGCGGTAAGCCTTCCGGTGACCGTGGACTTCGAACGCGGATACGGGCTGGCGCCGGCGGAACTGGTCGAGCGGTTCGCCGCAACCGGGGCGGCAGGACTCAACCTGGAGGACTCCGAACCGGCGACCGGGCAACTGCTGGACGTCGGGGAGCAGGCGGACTTCCTGGCCGCCGTCCGCCAGGCGGCGCGCTCCTTGAACGTGGACCTGGTCATCAACGCGCGCACGGACGCGTTCCTGCGCCGGGCAGGATCTCCACGATCTGGACGGCTTTCTGCTGGTCATCGACCAGCGCGACGACGTTGATGCGAAGGTCAACGAGCTGGGCCCGATGATCCTCAACTTCCACGCCGTCGAAGCACAGCTGCAGGCGGCAGGAGTGGAGTGGCTGATTCCCGTCGCGGATCACCCCGGCGGCCGCATCGGAATGTTCGTAGATCCAGATGGGAACCATCTCCAGATCATCCAGCTCAACCCGGATGCGTGATCCCAAGCGTCGTCATGCAGAAGCATCTACGGGCGCCGCCCCGCGCGCGATTCCATCTGGTGGCCCCCGTATACAGCCCTACCAGGAGCAATGAACAGCACCTCCTCGCGGCAAGGTCACAACCCCATGCGGTCATGCCGCCGAACATCGGAGCCCAGGTCGTTGATGGCGATGCCGCTCCGGCCCGCTCCCTCGCGGATTGCTCGATCGCTGGACCATCGCGTGCGCACCGGCGAGGTGCGCCTTGATCACCAGTGCCGGTCGCCACCGAGCAGCATCCTCAGCCACAATGGGGATCTTTCCTTGTCTGTGTGGCGCTGGGCGCGAGCCGCACGCTCGGCCCGCGACTCGTCCTAATGGCCGGGGGCGTCCGGGCTGGGCTTCTTCACCTTGGGCGCCGATACGGCCTCACCGCCGTCCTCGGCATCCTCCTTCGACCACCCTCCCCACACCGACCTGCCGGACGCCAAGGCCTCAGACCAGCTCGCTGCTCCTTTGGAGCCTCCCTTGTCTGTCCCCCAGGGCGGCGATGACGGCCTCCTTTGCGAAGGCGACGGCCGCTTCGCCCGCCCCTTCCTCCCCCAGCATCGGGCCGCTCGCGTGCAGGCCGTCGATGAGCAGCATGATCTTGTCGGCCAGCGTTCGCGGATCTCGTGCTCCCGTCCGCTCGGCGAGGTCACGCAGGTGGGCGCGCCAGGCCATGTGAAAGTCCAGGATGACCCGGCGTGCCGGATGGCCGTCGTCGGGAAAGCTGGGCAGGCTGTTGCGAAGAGGGCAGCCGCGGAATCCGGGGGTGGCGGACCGCTCGGCCACCGCGCCGACGATGGCGACCAACTGGCCCGCCGGATCTTCGTGCAACGGCTGGGCCGCCTTCTCGACCAAGTCGTCCCATTCCTGCCTGCAGCGCTCAAGATAAGCGACCACCAGATCATCCTTGCTGCCGAACTCGCGATAGAGCAGGTTCTTGCCGCAGCCGCACTCGTCGATGATCTGCTGCAGACCCACTCCGTCTGGGCCGTGCTCCTGGAACAGGCGGGACGCGACGCTCAGGATGCGGTCGCGCGCCCCCGGATCGGGCTTTCGTGCCATCTCTCCTCCCCTTCCAGCATAGAGGACCGATAGGTCCAGAACGCAATCGACGCGGCAGCCTTGACATGCCGCAAGTCTTCTCCAAGGATAGGGACCGTTAAGTCCGGGACCGATTGGTCCGCTTCTGCGGGATCAGCCTCCTGCGCTGTGACCGCTGTCAACGAGATGTGCAACGGATCAGGTGTCCCGCCGCAGGACCTTGCTTGAGGCGTACTTCCCTCGTCGTGTTGCTCGTCGTAACGGCACCACAGGCGGCCGCGGTCATCCCCGGAACACCTGGAGGGAAACGCTCTCCGCAGAGTCGCAGGCCCGGTGGCGTAAGCGGCGCATGGACCGGAGCCCCACACGCACCACGACAAGAGAGAAAGACATGAATGTTCAGCGAGCAACGCCGAGCCCCGGCAGAGCGAACCTCACCTTGGCCACCTTGTTCCTCGGCATGTTCGTGCTGGGCAGCGCCGAACTGCTCGTCGTCGGCGTGCTCAACCTGATCGCCACCGACCTTCAGGTCTCCATCCCCGCGGCCGGCACGCTGGTGACGGCCTACGCGATGGGCCTGGCCCTCGGCGGTCCGATCCTGACCGCGCTGACCATCAAGCTGAACAGGCGGCATGTCCTGATCGGCGCGCTCCTCCTGTTCGCACTCGCCAATCTGCTGCTGGTGCTGATCAGCGACTACGGCCTGTTCCTCGCCGCGCGGGTCGTCGCCGGAGCCCTGCAGGGCGTGTTCATCGGTGCCGCGTTCACAGCCGGAATCGCGGTTGTCCCGCCCGAGCGCATGGGCCGGGCGATGTCCGTGGTCATCTCCGGCGTCGCGGTATCGGCCGCGCTGGGCTCGCCGCTGGGCACGCTGGTCGGCCAGGCGCTGGGCTGGCGCGGCTCGTTCACCGCGGTCGTCGGGCTCACCGTGATCGCCCTGATTGCCACACTGGTGCTGGTCCCGTCGGTGCCAAGCACCGGCAGCGGCGCCGCCGGCCAGGCCAAGCACGCCTTTGCTCCACGCGTGCTCGCCGTACTTGGCCTGACTCTCCTCATCTACGCCGCGCTGTACGCGGCACTGACCTACGTCGTGCCGTTCCTCCAGGATGTCACCGGCGTCTCCGGCGCGCTGATCAGCGTCTTCCTCCTGGCCTACGGCGTGGCCGCGGCGACGGGCTCGTTCAGCGGCGGCCGATTCGCCGACATCAACGCCGCGCGCACCCTCATCGTCGGGACCACCGGCGTCGCTGTCTCCCTGCTTGCGCTCTACCTCATCGGCGCGATCGCGGCCCTCGCGGCGCTGGCGCTGGTGGCCTTGGGCCTGTTCATCGGCGTCATGACGCCCTCGCTGCAGTACCGCGTGATGACCCTGGCCGGCGCCGGCGGCGCACTGGCGCAGTCGTTGCCCGCCTCCGCGGTCAACGTGGGCATCGCGTTCGGCTCGGCCGCAGGTGGCGTGGCGATCGGCACATTCACCACCTCGTCCACGGTGATCACCGGTCTGATCATCACTGTGATCGTCATCCCGGTCGCCTGGGCCACGAGCTTCCTGAAGCCCCCCGCGGCCCAGAGCGCGGCAGGACCGGCGGCCACCGCGGAGACCGCCTCCGGCGCGCGCAACACCACGACATAGAAGGACACCATGAGTCGGTGACCTGTCCGGCATGACCAAGACCGCCTTCGATGCAGGCACCCCGGTGGTCGCCGATGTCAGTGACGCCGAGCGGGCGGATGGCTTCTCCGCACCGGTCTCGGCAACAGCGGTCCCGCGTACTGCAACGCAGCCCGTCTGGGACGTGACCGACGTCAATGATCAGCGAATACCGCCACGCCGCCTACCCCCAGCTCAGGTCACATAGCCCAATATCGGAGCGGTACAGGGGCGGTCTGCGAAGAACCTGGGCCCCGGTGCTCCCATGAGCAGGAGCCACCTTCAGCAGCGATCACCTGTCCAGGCGCGCGGGCTCCCCAGAGAGGATGTCAGCAGGTTCTCGATGAGCGGCGACTTGGCTGGCCAGCAGGCGTAGCGCGTCCGCCGAGCTGCTGTCTTTGGGCGTGAAGACCTCGAGCCGATGGTCAGGGCTGTCAGGCTGGAGCCATACCTGATAGTCGACGTTGATCCCTCCGACGGTCGGGTGTTGCAGGCGCATGGTGCCCACCGTGCAGTCCGCGACATCGCCTGTGGCCCACAGGGTGGCGAAGTCGCTGCTACGCATGGCCAGCTCACCGATCAGCTCGGCCAGGCGGGCGTCCGTCGGGTACCGGCCGGCGGTGAGCCGTAGGTAGGCGACATGGATCGGGGCGAGCTCGTCCCAGTTTCCGTGCAGGTCTCGGCTGAGGGAATCGAGGAAGAACATTCGAGGGATGGACGGCCGGCGCGCGAGATCTCGGGGCGCGTCGAAGTCGATGTGTTCCGCGAAGATGGCATGACCGATGCGATTCCAGGCCAGCACGTCGCCACGGCGGCCCAGCACGCGGGCCGGCATGGTCTCACCCAGCGATTGCAGGAGGGAGAGGGCCCGTGGGTGCGGCACTTCAGGGCTGGGGCGGACCATCCGGGGTGTGACGCTCTGACGGGCCAGGTTGTGCAGGTGAGCTGTCTCGGCCGCGTCGAGCTGGAGCACACGAGCGAGGGCGTCGAGTACCTGCCGGGAGGCGGCACCGGTCTGGTCCTGCTCCAGCCGGGTGTAGTAGCCGACGCTCACACCGGCAAGCTGGGCGAGCTCCTCGCGGCGCAGACCAGGAACGCGGCGGGCGGTGCCGTAGACGCGCAGCCCCACGTCGGTGGGCGTGACCCGGTCGCGACGGGATTTGAGATAGACCCCCAGGCTCTCCAGCTCCATGGCTTCCAACGTAGGCGGCGCAGTCCGTGTCTGGGTATCCCTGCGAGGTGTACCCATGACGCGGGTCTGGTTGCCGATCGGACGACACCCCACCTTCGAGGTCATGAACGAACACTGTGTCTCTCACTCGGCCGATGTGCGGGTGTGGCTCGGCCTGCTGGTGATTCTCGGCCCCGTACTGCTGGTGGCGATGGACGGTTCGGTGCTGTTCCTGGCCATGCCCAAGATCACCGAGGCTCTGTCGCCGACTGCCGACCAGGCCCTGTGGATCCTGGACATCTACGGATTCGCGGTCGGATCCCTACTCATCGCCTTCGGCAACCTCGGCGACCGGTACGGCCGACTGCGGCTGTTGATGATCGGCGCGGCGGTGTTCGGCGCAGGCTCGGCAGGAGCGGCATTCGCGCCCACCCCGGAACTGCTGATCGCCTTCCGCATGCTCATGGGCGTGGCCGGAGCCACTCTGCTGCCGTCGGCGCTGGCTGTACTCAGCGAACTGTTCATCGACCCGCGCCAGCGGTCGAAGGCGATCGGAATCTTCGCAGCCACCTTCGCCGCCGGGTTCGCCATCGGACCGGTCGTCGGCGGGCAGCTGCTCAACAGGTTCTGGTGGGGATCGGTCTTCCTGATCAATCTTCCCGTCGCCGTGCTGTTCCTGCTGCTGGCCCCGATTCTGCTCCGCGAGGTCCGCTCCACCCGGCCCGGCCGCGTCGACGCCTTGAGCGTCCTGCTGTCGGCTGCGGGCATCCTGCTGAGCGTCTACGCGATCAAGCAAGCTGTCGCGGAGGGGCTGACGATGACCTCAGTGGTCACCGGAATCGCCGGCATCGTCATCCTGGGGTGGTTCGTCCGGCGGCAACGACACCTGGACCGGCCGCTGATCGACTTCCGCCTGTTCCGCGACCGGGTGTTCACCATCGCGATCATCACCGGGCTCCTGCCCTTGGCCGCGTGGTCGTCAGCCGCCTACCTGGCGGGTATCTACCTCCAATCCGTCCTCGGGCTGTCCGTCCTGCACGCTGCCCTGCTCGCGCTGCCCGGCGCCGCCGTGCTCACCGTCACCTGCATCGTCACACCGGCGCTGGTCGAGCGCGTCGGCAAACGAGCGGCGCTCATCACCTGCCACTTCTGCATCGCCGCAGGTCTGCTTCTCCTGGTGCCCACCGGCCTCTCAGGCGGAATCGGCTGGTACATCGCCTCCACCGTCATCGCGGGCGTCGGCTACGGCATCTCCTTCAGCGTCGTCGCCGACACCGCCGTCGCCGCGGTTCCCGCGGAACGCGCCGGGTCCGCGGCCGCGATCGCCGAAACCAGTAACGAGATCGGCAACGCCCTCGGCATCGCCCTCCTCGGCTCGTTGGCCACGCTGCTCTTCCGGCTCCAGGGACCGGACCTCGCCGGCACGCTCAACGAGACCCTCCAGATCCCCAACCTGGCACCCGCGGTGGCCGGCGAGGCGAAGACCGCCTTCGTCACCGGCCTGCACGCCGCCGCCGTCACCGCCGGCATCCTTCACGGCGCCCTTGGCACCCTGGCCCTACGCTGGATACCGAAGAGCCTTCCGCACACCGACGACGCCGGCGCTCCCCCGGTCCAAGACATCGGCGAAGAACGCAGCATGCAGCGGTAGACAAGGGGCGGTCCGGGCAGGTCCGCCCCCGACAGCGTGAGCACCGATGCCCCGTACGTGCCCATGACAGCACTGCGCTGGAGGTCACAGGCAGTCGCGGTGTTCCGGAAACAAGGAGTGCCGACGAGCGGACCCCCTTGCGGTAGCAGTACAGCACCAGCCCAAGCAGCGCCGCGCGGTGATACAGCGCGCCGGCCTTCCATCGGCACGGCAACCGCCCAGAAACCCCGACAAGTCCAGTTCCCTACCACCTCTTCGACCGTCCAGCACAGATGCTCCGACGGCAGCCGGTCCCGGATGCTCGGCGGAAGCACCAACGCGCGCTCCACGGCGAGAGGCAGGAACCCCTGATCGGCGGCGCGCACATGCTGTCCGCCGACAGGGAGAGCGGCCCGGCCGAGACCGTCGGCAAGGTCGTGAGCGATCACCGCCGACATCGTGCAACGACGCCTGCTGTGAGACAGGAAGGTCGCGGTCACATCGCACCGGGAGGGCCGGGCATGGCGATATCGAAGATGCCCTGCGCCTTGTATGTGGTGAGTTTCCTGGCCTCGCCGGTCCTGACATTCACCGCGTAGGCCGTGAAGGTCCGGTATGGCCGATCGATCTGCGCGGGCTCGTCGTCCGGCACCTCGGAGGCCGGTCTGCAGTGGACGGACGTCGTCAGGTCAGGACGAGGGCACCCGTCCGACAGGGTTTCTTTGCGGTGCTGAGGTCCTCGACGGCCGTGACGGTCTTGCCGTCAGGGGCCAGCGGACTGAATCTGTAGTGCTGCGGCAGGATGACCGCCGTGGAGTTGCCCGGCGAGGTGGGCGGCCACAGGTCGGAGATCGTTCGCAGCTGGGAGTTGGGTGAGTACTCCGCGAGGGTGATGGTGGCTCCATCCGGTGACAGGCCGATGGGGACATAGCGGGCCGGAAGTTCGCGGACGAACACTGTCGCGCATGTCGAAGAGCAGCGCGGGATGCTTGAGCTCGGGGACCTTGCTGAAGGCCAGGTACCGCCCGTCGTCCGACAACATCAGCCGCGTCATGCTGTACAGCCAGGTCTTCGGGGGCAGCTTCATCGGAGCCGTCGTCTTCGCGCCCGAGGCCAGGTCGCGGACCTGGAAGGTGCCTTCCTTCGCGCTGTAGTAAGCGATCTTGCGGCTGTCCCTGCTGATCGCCAACGGGCTGTCCTGCAAGCCGGTACGACCGGGGCTGAGGCTCGGCAGCGCCTCCGACACGTGGTAGGTCCTGCCGCTGCGGGTGACCACTCGCCAACCCCCATCCTGGCAGTGTGACAGAGCCTTCCCGCTGACCGGCTTGCAGAAGGTCTTGTACGCGTGGCTCAGCGGCCCCGCCCCACGCGCGGGCATGTCGCCCTTGCCGGAGGTGGCCGGACTGGTCGCCTGCGGCACCAGCCGCACGGCGAGCGTCGCGCCGAGCGCGGTGACCACGACCATGGCCGCCGCAAGGAGCGAGATCGCGGTACGCCGCTTGTGGTCGCGCGTGGCGATCGTGCGTTCGGCCAGGTCCACCTGTGGTGACTCGTCGGCCAGATCGACGAGCACATCTCGCAGCCAGGTCATCGGTAGACCTCCTCGCTCTCCAAGCCGGCGAGCTTCGGCGCCAGGCCTGGCGCCAGCTCACGCACGCGGGCCAGCGCGTAGTGGGTCTGGCTCTTCACCGTCCCGATCGAGCAGTTCATCAGCTCAGCGGTCTCCCGTTCCGTCCGGTCCTCGTAGTAACGCAGCACGATCACCGCCCGCTGCCGAGACGGGACCGTACCGACGCCGGAGAGAGTGGAAACGTTCGATCCGCGCCAGAAAGGGTGCCGGTAGGAACCGGCCCCGAACGAGCGGTGGCGGCCTGCGGACAACAACAGGAGGCCGATGTCCCGCGACCGCCGGCACGAGCCCATCAGCAGCCCGCGCCCTGCCGGGAATGTTGTCCCGCTGCGGGGCGGGGTGAACCGGTGCGGCGGCGATCACGTCCGTATAGGTATGAACCGGCTAATGATCGCATACGCGCTCGGGGCCTCCCTGATGGTCACCTCCTGCGGCGTCGAGCAGGCGAGCCCGGCCCTCCGCTACGCCACGAGCCTCACCGTGCTCGAAGGCGACGGCCACGGCCCGCAACTGTGCACGATGGTCGCGGAGTCGATGCCGCCGCAGTGCGGCGGCCCCGACGTGATCGGCTGGGACTGGGCCAAGGTCGCGCACGAGTCGGCCAACGGCGTGCGGGCCGGTACCGGGTGGTCGGCACCTGGGACGGCGCCCGGCTCACCCTCACCGAGCCGCCCGGCGCACCCGAGCAGATCAAGCAACCGGACCAGGTCTCGCCCACCACCCAGTGCCCCGTGCCCGCGGGCGGCTGGCGGGCGGTGGACCCGGCAAAGGCGACGCAGCCGGCCATGGACGCCGCTCTGCAACGGGCGCGGGAAGCGGGGGATTTCGGCGGGGCCTGGATCGACCAGAACTACGGCGATCCGCCGCCGACCACGGCCGCCGATTTCGAGGCGCGCGGCAACGACCCGAAGCGGCTGGTCCTCAATGTCACCTTCACCGGCGATCCGGCGGCGCGCGAGACGTGGCTGCGCGAGGTGTGGGGCGGCGCGCTGTGCGTGGGCCGGGTCCGGCACACCTGATGGCGTCCCATCGAGTGGTGTAGTTCGTGACGATCAGTCACCGAGGTCTGGCAGAAGGTGAGCCATCGTGTGACGGTCGAAGGGAAGCGCTCATTCTTCCCGGAAGGACACGCTCACGATGGCTC
>NZ_JAIWNB010000065.1 GCF_020215705.1 Nonomuraea aurantiaca
CCGGTGCACCACCAGCGAGCTCGAGACGTCCCCGCGCGATGGTCGACTCCGACACCTCTGCCAGCCTGGCCACCACCACGATCCCGCCATGCCCGAGCGCATCGGCCTCAGCAGCCAGATACAAGCGGCGCTGCCGCTCGTCCAGATGCGGCAGCACGGCTGCGAACTTCACATCCAGGACCGCCAGGCCCGTCTCAGATATCGCCATGGAAGGCCATTTAGCACAGCACTCACCGCAGCCGCACTGAAACTAACAGTAATTGTTTTACGGATCCTCACCAGTTCGTCTCTCCCGCGAAATATTTTGCCGCCCGGCGCAGGATGTCGCGCTCCATCTCCAGCTCCCGGATCCGGGCCTTGAGCTGCTTGTTCTCCTCTTCCAGCACGTCGTCGGACGATAGCGGGCCCCGCACTGGCTTCCTCGCCGGGCCCCGCTCCTTCGCGCCGGCGCTGCCGTCGGCCTGCGCCTGACGCACCCAGTTACGCAGCGTCTCCCGGCTGATCCCCAGGTCCTCGGCCACCGAGGCCAGCGTCCGTCCCGGGTCGGACAGATACAACGCGACGGCGTCCGCCTTGAACTCCGGCGGATACGACTTCATCGCCACGTGGAACTCCTTGTCTCCGGATTTCCATCATCCGGTACTCAAGGTGTCCACACATCGGGGGCAGGGCCCGTGCGCCTGGCTGAAGGTGTCCCGCTCGGGCTACTACGAGTGGCGCGATCGGCCGGCCTCGGCCACCACGCAACGCCGTGTACTGCTGTCCCGGCTGGTCGCCCGCCATGGGGGCGATCCTAGTGTTCGTTGAGCCGGCCGATCCGTAAAGGAAGCCAGTGCATCACCGCAGGCCACGACTATGAACCGAGTATTGAACCCTCACGACGCAATCGATTTACGGGGCAGTCCACAGCCCCGCAAGATCTGCGTACAGTGCTGAGCTGCCCAGCAAGGTCTCGTGGCTACCGATTCTGGCATCGATACCGTCCAGCACCAAGATCCGGCGAGCACGGGCTGCTGAGCTGATCCTGTGGGCGATCACGATCAGGGTGCCGCTACGCCTGGCGAACGCTCGCTCCACGACGGCTTCTGCTCGGGAATCGAGGTGGCAGGTGGCTTCATCGAGGATGACCACTTCGGCGCCGGACAGGAAGACGCGAGCGAGCGTGATCAGCTGGCGCTCCCCCTGAGACAACGAATCTATATGCTCGATCTCGGCATCGTAGCCGCCAAGCTGGCCGACCAGCTCTCTGAGCCCGAGTTGGTCGACCGCTGCGTCGAGTTGGCCGTCTGTAGCCGCAGGCGCCAGGTAGCGGAGGTTGTCGCGTACGGTCCCACAGAAGACGTAGGACTCCTGGGGGACCAGCGCGACCGTGCGGCGCAGCCACTGCGGGCATAGCTCGGTAAGCGGCACGCCGCCCATCTGTGCCACCCCCTTCTGAGGGGTTTCCAAGCCGGCGAGGAGTGCCGCAACCGTTGATTTGCCAATGCCGCTCGGGCCCACGATGGCGAGGTGTTCCCCGTGTTCGACCTGCAAGTCCAGCCCTTCTACGATCGGTTCGGAGTGCGGCCCGTAGGCGAACGCCACCGAGGTCAGCTCGATGTCGAAGGTGGAGGCGGTGCGTGACAGGGCCTGGGCTTCCGGAGGTACATTGGCGGCGGCCGCGAGCCGGTCGAGCGACACGCCAAGTTGAAGGCCGAGGTTACCTATGGTGCCGACGATTGAGCGCAGTGCCGGCTCCAAGCCGGCGACAAGGTAGGTCGCGGCGCCGAGGATTTCGCCAGGCGTGACCGCACCCGAAGACACCAGCCATGGTGCGGCGGCCAGCGCGAACAATAGAGGCAGGCGGGCTCCAAGAGCGATGATCATGATTCGCCCGGCTCCTGTTCTCGCCGTTGCCATGGCAGTGGCCGCCTGCCTATCAGCGGCCACACCTATCTGACTCGTGGCCGTTTCGTAAGCTCCGCATGCGGCAACGTCACGCAAACCGGCCAGCACTTGGCTGGATTCTTCGGAGAACCGTTCTTCCGCCAGCATCGACGCAAGGTAGCGCCGCCGCAGTACCCGCGACAGCAGGGCGAGAAGCATCAGAGCGAATGCGAGTGCGGCCCCGGTAACCCAGGCGAGGAGAGGCGCTAAGGTCGTTAGGCCAATAAGCACTGCGGCTATCGAGAACGCGATGGTGCGTACGACCAGCAACAAAACGGCGACGGTCTGCCGAACACCTTCGGTCTGCCTAGTCATTCGGCTTACGGCGCCGGTATCCGCGTCGGTGCTCACCCGCACAGCGTTGTGCAGGGTACCTGCGACCACAGAATAGACGAGCCGGTCGCGCACCGATTCCACCAACACCGCCAGCGGCCGCATCGTCTGCCGGGCACCTACCGCGCCGAGCAGCAGGGCACACCCGTAACAAGCCAGCACGAGCAGGCCGAGGTCCAACTGTCCGGCCAAGAAACCATGGTCGACAGCCAGGGCGACGAGCTGCCCGGATGTGAGTATCGGCACGATCTCGAGTACCGACCAGCCGCACAGCACAACCAGGGAACGGCGCTCCGCGGCGAGCACTGGAAGGATCAACGGCCAGCCACGATGCCGAGTCACATCGTCACCGCCAGCGTGTCGTCTGCCTGCTGTCCGAACATTGCGCGGTAACCGGGCAATGCAAGCAGCTTCCGGTGAGTGCCCGTCACGGCTACCTGGCCATTCCGTAGCCAGACCACATGATCGGCCCTGGCTGCGGTGGACATTCGATGCGTGATGATCAGCCGGGTACCGCGGTGTCGGTCGAGCGCCTGCGTGATCCGGACCTCTGTGGCTGTGTCCAGGCTTGATAGAGCATCGTCCAGAATCAGCACCTTCGCATCACGGCAGAACGCGCGGGCAAGTCCTAGACGCTGCAGCTCACCGCCGGACAGGCGCAGCTCGCGGACCGGCGTCAGCTCCCGTTCTGGCAGCCTGGCCACGAAGGCACCGGAGTCGCTGTCCCGAAGCGCGGATTTGATCGCTGTGGGCGTCACCGGCAGGTCTCCGTAGCCGACGGCATCGCGTACCGTGTCCCCAAGGAGGGCAGGTCTGTCGAACGCATACGCGACTATTCGGCGCACCTCGGTCGAATCGGCGTCCGCGAGATCGACCCCGTCGATCAGCACTCGGCCTTGGTCTGGTGCCCGCAACCCGCCTACGACTGAGGCCAATGCCGACTTTCCCGCCCCGGAGTCGCCCACCAGGGCCACTACGGATCCGGCGGGGATATCCAAGTCGATCGAGTCCAGCACGGGTCGACCCTCTTCCACCACCCGTACTCCGCGCACGGTGATGGCGCCACCACCGTCCTGTGGAAAACGGGCGGCTCCAGCCGACGTCACCGGCTCCTGTAGGACCTCGTGAAGCCGCTGGGCGGCGCCGCGCACCCGGCCGAACTGGGCCAGCATCGCCGCTTGGCGGAAGACTCCCATCGCGAATCCGAGGTAACCACTGACCGCGAGCAGGCCACCAGGGCTGACCGAGCCGACAGACACGTCGTACCCCGCCATTGCGAGCGCACTTACCTGAATGACCGGCGCCATCAGGGACAGCTGCCAGCCCATGTCACGCTGGGCGAGCCAGAATCGCAGACCGTGGGCGTGTAGCTCTGACAGTGGAACGAGGACCCGGCTGATCTCCTGGTTGGTTGTGCCTGCGGCTCGGATCGTCCGGATGCCACTGAGCGCATTAACCAGCCGACTGGCCAGTTTTCCTTGTGCCCTCTGGTAGTCCATCGTCAACTCGGTGCTACGGCGAAGGAAATTCTTGGCCAGCAACCACACCATTGGCGCTCCGACGACGAAGACAAGACCGACCGCGGGGTCGATCAGGAACAACGCGATGATCCCGCCCATCGAGGTCAGCATGGTCACCAGGGCGCTCACCGCGACGGGCACCAACCGTGCGGTTTCCGCTGCCCCCTCCAACAGGCGAGTCAGGAGGTCTCCGGTGGTGAACCTGGTCCGGCCCCGGCCGTCGAGACGTACCAGGTGGTACGCGAGTCTGTGCCGCAGGCCAGCGGTCGCCTTGGTCGAGGTCCGTACTCCGAGCAGCTCCCGCATGGCTTCGGTTACGGTGGCCAGTGCGAGCATGACTCCCATCAAGACCAGGGGAGCGGCCGAGGACATCTGTCCCAGTGCCGCATCGACGACAACGGCCAGCGTCGCAGGGATGAGCATCCCGGTCAGGGCGTCCATAATCGAGACCAGGAGGTACACCGCGCTCGTGGGCAAGTTCCGCCGCAGAACTTGGAACAGCAGCCGACTGACCGGCTGTGCCATGCCTGCCCCCTTCACGTGCCAGGATTTCCCATCGCGAATGCCGACCGCCCCGCCATATTTCCAGCGGGGCGGTCATAACTTTCCCGGTTTCACTCATTCGGCTAGTCGAAGGTGACGCCTGGGCATGTCAACAAACTCGCAAAGCCGCAGCAACCGTACGCTGCCGGTACCGCGTTAAGTTCGGGTAGTTCCTGCAGCACATCGATGCCTGTTACCACAATTCACCCCCCTTCATTCCCGCGTCGGTACGAGCTGGAACATGCTCACCCGGTGTTGGTGCAGCTGTGACAGGTCGTGAACCCGCTGGTATCGAAGATGGGACAGTTTCCACCGGTAAAGGAGTTCCAGCAGCAGTCGTCCGCAAGCATCGCGAGTTCCTCTGTCGAAGCGAATTCCTGCAGATGTTCGACAGCAATGGACATGGTGATTCACCTCCTCGAGATATGGGCCCCTCAACCGAAAGAGGGTTACACCGCGAAGGTCGCCCCGAGGCAGGTCGTCGGCACCGTCCAGGTGCAGCAAGTTACGTCGGCGACAGCCCAGACGTCCGTGATCGTCTCGTCCAGCTCTTGCAGCAGTCCGATGGAAATCGCCATGATCTACCTCCTAGGCCAGTCAGACATGTGGGGTATCAGCTGGTGAAGGTGCACCCGAAGCAGGTCTGCCACGTGGGGGGGATCGGCGGCAGGAACGGGCCGCAGCAGCTGCCCAGAATCGGACAGCCCTCTAGGCCTATCTCCTCCCGGGAATCCAGCTCCTGTAGAAATTCCACGTTAATCGACATAATTTCACCTCCTTTCGTGGCTTGTCGGTCATCGGTCGGCGGCGGGTAGGTCCCCGTTGGCGACGAACCGCGCCGCAGCATGGTGAAGTTCCGCCGAACCGTCGAGTGGTGCGTGACCGGCGCCACCGACCTCGACGTACTTGTAGTCAGCATTCGGCTTTCGGCCGAGCCTGGCGAGGCGTTCCGCGAGTCGACGCGACTGGGTCACCGGTATCGTCCTGTCTTCGCTGCCATGGAAGAACAGCAGGCGGGCGCTGGAGTTCTCTATCCAGTTCAGGACATCACGGCTACCTCGCTCGTCTGTGATCTCGCGCCGCCCGTCGAGACGATCGATCATCGCTCTCACTTCGGCATCCGCCTCCTGATAAAGGCTGGCCACGGACATGAACGGCGCGACGGCCAGTACCCGCGAGAAGAATTCCGGTTGCGCGGAAGCAGCCAGCAATGCCAGGAAGGCGCCGTAGCTGGAGCCGTAGACCGCGAGGGGCGCGCCGCCGCGCTGCTTATAGATGTGGGCGACCAGCGCCAGGACATCAGCCAGGTCGGGGCCACCCCACGCGCCGACGATAAACTCGTGAAACTTATCACCGTACCCCGTGCTCCCACGCGGGTTCGGTGCGATGACAGTCACGCCCTCGTCGGTGAATAACTGAAACAACTGCGAGAATTTCAGCGACCAGCGACTGGCGGGCCCGCCGTGCAGGGCCACCACAAGCAGGGGGGCGGAGCGCCAGTCCTGATGGCCACACACGATGGCCTCAATCTCGGATTCCGCACCGGGGAACATTTCCAGGCTACTCGGTGCCCACCCGCTATACCGTCCAGCGTCGGTCCCGTCGTGGACTTCGACCCAACCGTTCGCCTCAGGCCCGATCAACCGCCCAGGAAATCCGCACCCTACTGCGAAGGACCACAACCGCTCGCCCCATCCCATGGCGCCGAACGCATGGTCAGGTGGGGTGGTGAGTGGGAGCAGCGTGTCGGTGTTCGTATCGAGGACCGACACACGGTCCCGTAGCCCGTCCTGCAGGTGCAAAGCCACCGCCCCGCCTTGCGGGCGCATCGCCATCGGCGTCACCGATCCGGCCAGCCGTTCAGGAGCGGTTAGCATCCGGGCGTCATGGCCCGGACGCAGTAGCCCCACCCGGTGCTCACCGGTGAATTCGCTGGTGAACAGCACTTCGCCAGCCAACGGCGCGGTCAACCACGCCAGGTCACCTTCGCTGCCCGTACCGATCGGGAGATCGTTGAGCTCATCACGGCGAAGGTCGTAGATCGCCGGGCGCGTGCGCGAGCCGGCTATACGGTTGACTACGTAGCGGGTGCTCTGGCGGTCCAGCCAGCCACCTCCGCGCAGTAGCAGCGGTGGCAATGTTCCAATGTGGTGTGCCTGCTCCTCCAGCCCGTGCCACCACCACACCAAACAATCGCCGTCCCGGGCACCTTCACGCCCGATGAACAACGCTCGATGCGTGCCATCGGGGGCAGGCGCAACCACCTCGGGCCGGAACGGAAGCGGCCCGGACTCTTGTCGCTGTCCGTCCGGTCGCAGCACAACCAGTCCCGTCGGCGACACGAACAGGACTGTGCCGTCGTCAAATGGCACCGCGTCGGTCGGCATGGTCGCTACGTCGGCATTGCTCGCACGCAACTCGAATCGGCCCAATTGATGACAGTCCGGCGAGGCACCGTGCAGGCGCCAAAACTCGCATAGCAACGTCCCATGTCCATCTGTGAACAGAGCTGCGGCCGTCCTGCCGGTGGCGGAGTACCGGAATGTGAGCCGTGAGCGCAGCGAGACGAGCGTCGGCCACAGGGCGGGCTGAGTCGCCATGACGGTCACTGGCCGGCTCCTACCGTCAAGTCGAAGTCATCAACCATCCACCAGCGCGGCCCGCCATACCGAAGCCTGTGCAGAAATCCAAGCGGGCCGCTCATGCCGACGTTGTAGCTGTAGCTCACCGCGGTGTTGCTGTCATCCAGCAAGACCAACCTGTCACCGCGCAAGCTGGTGAGCCGGTACAGCGCCAGCGCATACTCCTCGGCCCACTCCCGGTACAGGCCGTCGCCAGTGGCCGCAGCCATGTCCAGCAGGAACTCGCCGTTGCCGGCCAGGCCGTGGCAATGGCTGGCCGACAGCAACCATTTCTCCATCCTGGTGGCGACCGCAGCCTGGTGCGCCGCATCGAGAAAACGCGGCTCTCCAGTCGCCCGCCACAACCGGACCAGGAAGGTGCCGATGCCTGGCCCGCCACTACACCACCAGCAGACCCCATCGAACCGGGCAGAACCCTCGGCTTCCTTCTGTGCTGTCGGCCAGTACGCGGCGTCGCCAACCCGGGTCGCGACCGAGACAAGAAGATCCCCGCCATGGGACGCGATGTCCAACAGATCCGGTCGATCCAGCTCACGCCCAACTGCAAGGAGGAAGGCGGAGATCCCGGCGACTCCGTGCGCGAACCCATAGTGGATGAGGCCGCCGGCGTTGTGGGCGGAATCCTCAGGCATCGGCCAGGTGACTTCCCCCTCCGCACGAGCAGCCAAAACCGAGTCGACGCACATCAGCACGCGTTGCCGCAGCTCGTCGTCACCGGTCCGCCGCCACAGGTGCAATTGCGCGAGGCCGCCACCGGCGACCCCGTGGGTGATGTCTGGATTTTTCCACTTCACCGGCATCGTCTTGACTCGCCGCAGAGTGCGTTCCGCCAGCTTCTCATCGCCCAGGTGCCGCGCGGCCTCGTACAACGCCCAGTAGGTTCCGGCCCGGCCGAAGTACAGCCCCGGCAATACCCTCGGGTCGTTCGCCAGCCGCCGGTTCAACCACCGCACGGCGGTCTCAAGGGCTTGCCCTGCGCCGTCGTCGCCGGTCGCCACGACCGTACGTCGGAGCAGTTCGACTGGGCCAGCAGCGCCTGCCTGCAGACTGAGTGGATCAAACAGCCGCCCGTCGAGCGGGCTGGTCGGCCATAGGGTGTCGGCCAACTCCGGTGTCATGGCTTCGGCCAGGTGTGCAATACCGTCGTCGAGCAGGCGCTGCTGTTTCTCGGCGGAGAGCCGGTTGGGATGGCGCCGATCAGCTGGCGCGGAGAGCGTCTCCAACATCTCCTGAACGCGATGCAGCGGCAGCCGCCTGGCGGGATCCTCGCAGGTCAGGCCCAGCACGATGGGCGCAAACGCCGCCAGAGTGGGGCTGTGACTGGACACAGCATCGACTAGGAACTCAATCCGCTCTTGGTGGCGACGCGATATGCCCTCGCCAGGCTCATCCAGGGGCAGAAGCGCATGAGTCCCGGTAACGAGGTAGAACAATGATGCGCCGAGGCTGTAAAGGTCGGCAGTGGGAGAGGGCGCGGGATACCGGATAGGGCCGCTGAGTTCCTCGGGCGCGACATAGGACATCGTCATCACCCTGGTCACCTGCTGGCCCGGCACTGCGACGAACTCAGTGTCGATGATCACAAGATCTTCGTTGGGCGTGACCATGATGTTATTTGGCGTGAAGTCGCGGAAGACGAACCCCTTGTCATGCACCGTCGTCATCAGTGTGACTAGTTGCTTCGCAACGGGTAGCACGCGCTCGAGTGGCATGGCGCGGCCAGGCAGCGGCTTCATCACACTCTCGACCCAAGCCCGTAAGGTGACGCCGTCGATGTGTTCCTCGGCCAGGAAGACGTGATCCTGGTAATCGAATAGGGCAATCGGGCGTACCGCCACGCGCAATGGCTCCAGGGTACGCAGCACGTCATACTCGTTACGCAGGAAGTCTCTGGCGTCGGTGCCGTCCATTTCAGCTGCGACGAATGGCCTCGCCTCTTTGACCACTACCTTCTCGCCGGTCTGCTCGTCGATTGCCCGATAGACGCCGCCACGGTTGGAATGCCGAATGGCCTCGTATACCACAAACCGGTCATCCAGTTTGACCTGGGACTTGCCCCGTTGGGATTCCCGCCGTTCGGACACGGCTTCAGCAATCGGCGCGGGCGCCCAATCCGGGGGCGAGTACCATGCCTTACGGGAATCGGGAGTCCAGCCGCCGCTAGGCGAGACTAGCATCGGCACATACGAACCGTCTGAATCGAGCACCTGCTGGCCCCCGGAAAATCCGCCATAGCGGTAATGTACCAGGCTGCCAGCTCGGTAGCGTCGATCCGAAAGAATTGCAGGACCTTCATTCCCCTCAGTTGCCCTGTGCAATTCTTCGAGCAACTGGATGAACTCCTCGTCACCGTTGGGGTAGACGGTTATGAACTTCCCTCCTGCACCCCGGTCGCACCGTACGGACAACAGCATACGCAGCTGTGCGAGCCCTTTCGCGAACTTAAAGGCGACTCCTCGTTCCAGCAGCACCCGGGAAACGGCGTCCAGTACCGCGACGGCGGATCTTGGCGTCGCGGAGACATGGATCTTCCAGCCCTGGGCCTGGGTCAGCACCCCGGGTGGGCGGACATAACACCACATCGATTCGGGACTGTGTACCCAGCCATGCAAGGGCACCACTTCATTGCGCACCCGCACAAAATCGTCGACGTAAGAATAGTCGATAACTTCAGTAGAAACGTTCTGTTCGCCCATGCTCACTCCCACAACGCTGAACATTTCATTGCGCACAATGATCTTGGAATCAATAGCGGAACGCGATGACGTCGCCGTTTCTCGAGACCGATGAATCTTGGCGGCCCTTCCCTTGAGAGACATGATCGGAACGGGGCAATTGAGGCTTCAGCAGATCACTTCCGACATGGCATTTGTATCGTGGAATACTATGATGTCAAAGTGCATAGGCAGCCAAATGTCACAGTATTCCTGCCACGTCTCGGCAAGATGGAGGCGTGACCGCTACTACATTCACCGTTCGGCCAGATCACCGGCGAGCCCTCCGATCAGACGATTCGCTGAGAAGACACCAGCTCCCAAGACGTTAGTCCGAACATCTGGCCTGTCGGTGTGGACTTGGTTGTACGAGCGTGGAGCGGACGTGGACGGCGCTCGGCGCTGATCACCTGTCGATCGGACCGGCTTGCCGATCTCTCCAGGACCTCATCGCCATCGTCGCCGGCCTGCGCAAGCGTGTCATCGGCTTCCGGTCGCTCAAAGAGGCGCTCGACACCGTCACCGTCGGCGGGCGGCTCGTCTTCCACGTGTTCGCCGCGCTGGCGGAGTTCATCCGCGAACTCATCGTGGAAGGCACTCACGAGGGCCTGGCCGCCGCCCGCGCCCGCGGGCAGCTCTTGGGACGCCCGCCAGCGATGACCGCCGAGCAGATCCGGCACGCCCGCGACCTGCTCACCCGGCCGGAGAGCACCGTCTCTCCATCGCCCGGCCTGCTTGGCGTCAGCCGCTCCACGATTTACAAGTACGTTCCCCAACTCGCGACAGGCCGCCCTGCCATCGAACCACCAACGGCGCGCATCGAGATGGAAGCGGGAACCTGATTCGGCAGCTCAGGGCCTATTTGGCGGCTGGCGTCACGTTGGTTAACGGCACCCCCACCAAGCTCGGGTCGACGCAGTAAGAGTTGGAGAACAGCCGGACCGTGGCCGTCTTGGTGACCTGGCGGAACTCGCTCCCCTTGAACGCCTCGGCCAACTGAACCGGCGCCGGCGTGGGACACGGCGCCCCGGCCATCCAGCGCTCCAGCGGCGCCTGGCCCGTCTCGGAATGCTTGCGCTGGTGGTAGACCCGCTCGACCCAGGCGGTGAACAGCAGCGCGCCGGACGCTGCGCCCGGCCGGTGACCATCATCGTCGACAGCCAGTCGGTCAAGGCCGCCGAGACGGTCGCCAAGGCTGATCGCGGTTACGATGCGGGCAATTATCTGGGGTTGGATGTTATGCCGGGCCGGGTGGATCAGGGCTGGCCAGCGATGGTCTGACAGCGTGGTTGCCGGTGATAACTACAGGTTCTCCAGGAAGGCGAGGAGGCTGTCGCCGGGGCGGTAGCGCCGGGTGCCGACACTGGGAGGCGCGGTTCGGGCCAAGGCTTTCTCCTTGGTGGCCAGGTCGGCGTGCAGGTAGACGTCGGTCGCCTTGATGCTGGCGTGGCCGAGCCAGAGCGCGATGGTGGAGGTGTCGACGCCGGCGTGCAGCAGCGCCATCGCCGCGGTGTGGCGCAAGGTGTGCGGCGTGACGTTCTTGGATGTGAGGGTCGGACAGGTGCGGGCCGCGACGGGGACGTACTTGGCGAGCAGGTCGGCGACGGCGTCGCGGCTGAGGCGTCCGCCGGTGCGGTTGGGGAACAGCGGGTCGGCCGGTGCGGCGTGACGGTTGGTGATCCAGCGTTGGAGCAGGCGGGCGGTGGGCCGGGTGAGCGGGGTGGCGCGCTGTTTGCGGCCCTTGCCGGTGCAGCGCAGGTAGGCGCCCACTCCGAGTTCGGCGTCGGCGCAGGTCAGCGAGGTGATTTCGGAGACGCGCAGCCCGGTCTGCATGGCGACGAGCAGCAGCAGGTGATCGCGGCGGCCCAGCGGAGTGGACTGGTCGGGAACCGCGAGTAACGCGTCGGTCTCGGCGCGGGTCAGGAAGCACACGTCGGTGGACTCACGGCGTTTGCAGGGGATGGCCAGGACGCGTTGGATGAGCAGGGCGTGCTCGGGGCAGCGTAGCGCCGCGTGGCCGAACAGGGAGTGGATCGCGGCCAGCCGGGCGTTGCTGGTGGCGATGCTGTTGTTCCGGTCGGTCTCGAGGTGGTCCAGGAAAGCACTGATGAGGTGGACGTCGATGTCGGTCAGGTCCAGGGCTGCGGGCGGTCGGCCGAGTTCGGCTTGGGCGTAGTGCAGCAGCAGGCGGAAGGTGTCGCGGTAGGCGGCGACGGTGTGTTGGCTGGCGCGGCGGTCGGTGAGCCGTTCGGTGAAGTATCCCTGCATGATCGGGGCCAGGCTGGTCATGATGGTTCCTCCCAGGAGGCTTCCAGGCGCTTGGCGGCTTCGGTCATCAACTGCGGGCAGGCGTGCAGATACCAGTACGTGGTCGTGGGACTGATGTGTCCGAGGTAGGTCGACAGAGCGGGCAGCAGGTGGGCGACGTCTGCTCCGGTGGCGTACCAGTTCGCCATGGTGGTCACCGCGAAGGTGTGCCTGAGGTCGTAGAGCCGCGGCTTGGCCGTCCCGGCAGGGGCGGTGATCGCCGCGGTCTTCAGCACACGGGCGAAGGCCGTGCTGGCGCTGGTGTGGTTCAGGCGGGTGCCGGCGCAGGAGACGAAGAACGCCGCGGTGGATGGATGCGGACATAGTTCGTCGCGCCGCGCCTGGTAGGCGGCGAGGTGCTCGGCGGTGCTGGAGTGCAGCGGGACCAGGCGGGATTTGCCGAACTTGGTGCCCCGGATCAGCAGGATGAGGCTGTCCAGGTCCACATCACCGCGGTCCAGGCCCATCGCCTCGCCGGTTCGGATGCCGGTGGCGGCCATCAGACCGACGAACGCCTCTATGGTGGCGGCGCGCAGCGGGTTTTTGAACCTCCGGGCCGCTTGCAGCATCGCGGTGATCTCCGCCGGTGAATACAGGTGGGGCTCGCAGCGGTCCGCCGTGCGTGGGAGCAGGGCTGTCGGCGGGACTTCGGTATGGGCGTCGAAGGCGGCTTGGAACCGGGCGAACTCGCGAATGACGGTCAACCGCGCCGCCCACCAGGACGTATCCGCCCCCGCCGGGGTGGTGGCCCACTCCACTGCCGCGGCAACGGTGACGTGGTCCAGCCCGCGGGTGTCACAGAAGGCGGCGAACTGACCAAGCATCCGGCCCTCGACCTTGAGTTTGTAGCCCAGGCTCCGGCGAATCGCCAGGTAGCGGTCAACGGCCTCACGCAGTGTCGTCATCGCCGACCGCCATCGGCCAGGGCCGCACGACCGCGGCAAGCGCGGTCAGGTCGACCTTCGCGTAGATTGCCGAGCTTGCGTGGTCGTTGTGCCGCAGCAACTCGGCGACCTCGGCCAGTGACCCGCCGTCGGCCAGCACTCGGCAGGCGACGCGGTGCCGCAGTCGATGGGCGCCCACCATCGCGATGCCAGCCCGTAACGAGGCGTGGCGCGGCACCGTCACGATCGACTGCCGTTTCATCGGTGCGTCCGGGCCGATCGTGCGGGTGAACACCTCCCGCAACGTCGATGGCCGCCGGCCGTTGCGCAGCCAGTCGGCCAGGGCGCCGCCGACGTCGGACGGAAGCGGCATCCGGTCGATGCGGCCGCCTTTGCCCCGAACCGTCAGCTCGCCGCCGCGCCAGTCGATGTCGTCCAGGCGCAGCCTCGCGACCTCCACCGCTCGCAGCCCCAGCCTGGCCATCAGCAGTAGGACCGCGAAGTCCCGCCGCCCGATCGCCGTGGACCGGTCGCACGAGGCAAGCAGGGTGGTGACTGCCTCGTCATCCGCGCCGACCGGAATCCCGCTCAGCTGCCAGCCGGCAACCGACGGCACCACCGGCGACAGGTCACGGTCGATGTCGCCTGCCGCGAACAAGAACCGCAGCAGCGACCGCAGACCCGAGGTCAACGGCTTCATCGAGCTGGTCGCGTAGTGCTGCGACATCTCCAGCACGAACGCCGTCACCGCTTGCGGAGCGATCCGGTTCAGTTCCAGCCGTCCGCCTTCGACCTGGGCGATCAAGAACTTGGCGGCCCAGTGCAGACGCAGGTCCGCCGTCTGCTCGCCGAGCCGACGCTCACGCTCCAGCCAGCGGCGATACCTCTCCAGCACCGCATCGACCGGACCCAGGGCGCGCGGCTCTTCGGCCGGGACCAGCCCAAGTCCGCGCAGATAGCCCAGCATCGGCCGCAGCGAGCCAACCGTCCGCCACCGTCGACAGCCGCCAGCTCGCCGCGCCGCGACAAACGCGGCGATCCGCTCGGCACCCAGCTCAGCGGGAGCCACGCCCTCCTCCTCCAGCCAGCGGCTCAGATGCGTCAGTACATACGCGTGCCCCTGAGCGGTCCGCAGCGTGAACCCCTGATGGATCAGCTCCAGCCGAAACTCGTGCACCAGCCCAGCCAACGGCCCAGAAACCCTGACCGGGTAGCGGCCGTCCGTCGCAGCCTTGACCATGTACTCACCTCCATCGACAACCCCTCGATGAAGGAGACGGTGAAGCTCCGGCGTTATGACGTCAATCCACCAGCCGCACCACCATCAACCAGCACTGATCCATCCGGCCCGGCATAACATCCAACCCCAGATAATTGCCGGCGTCGTAGCCACGACTGTCGCGGCCGACGGTGTCGGCGCCCTTGACGCTTTGCGAGTCGATGATGCCCGCCGACGGCTCATCGTCGCGGCCGGCCTGGCGGCGAACCTTAATGCGCAGCTGGGTGAGCAGCGTCTCGGTGACGCCGGCCTGTTCCCACTGCTGGAAGTACCAGTACACCGTCTGCCAGGGCGGCAGGTCAGTGGGTAGGTACCGCCATGGACAGCCCGAGCGCACCACGTACAGGATCGCGTTGACGATCTCTCTGCGCGGATGCTTCTCCGGACGTCCACCGCTGCTCGGCTCGGGCAGTAACGGTTCGATCAGCTCCCATTGCGCATCGGTCAGATCCGAGGGGTAACGATCTGAGGGCATCCGGCCACCCTGACGCCACCGGCACCCATCGTCACGCCGCCACGCCGAACATGAACGATCTTCTCAAACACGCACTTAGCTTGTTCTTTATCGTCCGGATTGTTGCGCTGAGCGGAGCTTTGATCGTTTCGCGGACAACGAGACGGCCTTGAGTGATCATGTGCGGTGCTGAGTCGCTGCTGATCACTACAAGGCCGTGAGGGT
>NZ_JAIWNB010000066.1 GCF_020215705.1 Nonomuraea aurantiaca
GCATCGCGCTGATCCCGTACTACGCCGGCGCGCGCATCAGTGAGGTCGTCCGGCTCGACGTCGGCGACGTCCAGATGTCGGCCTGCAAGGGCCGGCTGCGTCTGTACGGCAAGGGCGGCAAATTCCGCGAGGTCGACATCCACCCCAAACTCCGCACCGAGCTGCAGCTCTGGCTCGATGAACGCCCCAACTGGCCCCACGCCGACGACAACCGCGCCCTGTTCCTCAACGCCAAGGGCGGACGGCTGACCGCCCGCGCCGCCGGCGGCATCATCGCAGAGATCGCCCAGACGGCCGGACTGGACGATCCCACCACGGCGCACGTCCTGCGCCACACGCTCGCCACCACGCTGGTGCGCGGCAGAACCGACATGGTTCTGGTCGCCGAGATCCTTGGCCACGCCCGCCTGGAGACCACCCGCCGCTACAGCTTGCCGTCCGACAAGGACAAGGAAGACGCCCTCAAGCTGATCACGGTTGATCGCTGACCGTACGTCTGCCTGGGAAACTGGCGTCAAGATCGACTCATGGCCGGTTTGCCCGCATCTCGGTTACACAATCGAGGATCTCTGACCCAGCGTCTTCGCGCGGGGGCGCGCACTACGGTGCTGGCAGTCGCCGCGTAACGCCGATGCAGCCGGCGACGTCACTGAAGCGAACCGGGTCACCATACCGATCAGCACTACGTCCACGGCGGCATGCCGGTGCAGCAGGACAGCGCCCACCGCACCGGCATGTTCTCCGTACCGCCCAGGAGAGTGTCCGGATGAGTTGATCTCAATGCCGAGAACGCCACGTCAAGCGGCGAATCCACCGTCGACGGTGATGGCGGTGCCGCTGGTGTAGCGACCACCCGCACCAGCTAGATGGACGACGGTGGAGGCGATGTCGTCGACCGTCCCGAAGCGGCCGAGCGCGGTGACGCCGCTCAAGAAGTCGGCGACCGGGCCGTCGGCTGGGTTCATGTCGGTGTCGATCGGGCCGGCCTGAACCAGTGTCGCGGTGATTCCGCGCGGGCCGAGGTCGCGAGCCAGGCCCTTGGTGAGGCCGATCAACGCCGACTTGGACATGGCGTACACCGTCAAGCCCGGCCCGGGCACACGCTCGGCCAGCGAGGTGCCGATGTTGATGATGCGCCCACCATCGGTCATGTGCCGTGCGGCTGCCTGCGAGGCCAGGAACACGGCCCGCACGTCGATGGCCAGCGTGCGGTCCACTTGCTGCACGGTCATCTCCTCCAGCGGGCCGCCGGTGAAGATGCCCGCGTTGTTGACCAGGATGTCGATGCGACCGAGTTCCCGTACGGTCTGCTCGACCGCATTCGTGACCGCGTCGGCGTCGGCGTTGTCCGCCTTGATGACCAGGGCTCGTCCGCCGTTTGCTTCGATCTGGTCGGCGACGGCCTGCGCCTTGTCCGCGGCGCTGGTGTAGGTGAGCGCTACCGCGGCTCCGTCCCGCGCCAGCCGCTGGGCGATCGCCGATCCGATGCCACGGCTGCCTCCAGTCACCAGAGCCACCTTGCCCGCAAGCTCGTTCATGTCCGCCTCATTTCATGTAGTGAGATTTGTTTCGTTGTGTGTCTCCGGACGCTGCTGTCGCTTTGGACAGCCGCGGTCACGAGCGCGCACCATCGGCGAACCGATCCCTCGGACCGCCGGGTTGCTTCTATCAGATCCCCGCGGGCTCATACGAAAGAACGACGACACCTGTTCCGAGAGTCTTTGTCGTAACAAGTCGCAGCGCCGTCTCTTGCCCGTCCCGCGACAGCCGCGTACCGCGGCCCACGAAGAGTGGGTGGACCCAGAAATGGAGTTCGTCGAGCAGGTGGTGCTCCAGCAGCGTCTGCCCGAGAGGGCCATGGCCGTACATGACGAGGTCGCGGCCGTCCTGCTGTTTGAGCTTGTCCACCTCGGCTGCGACATCACCCCTGATGATGGTCGAATTGTTCCAGTCGGCATTTTCCAACGTGGATGAAAAGACGTACTTGGGAATACTGTTGACCCGGTCGGCGTATTCACCGGTCTGCGCGGGCCATGCGGACGCGAAGATCTCGTACGTCCGCCTGCCCATCAACATCCCGTCGCTCGCCAGGAGCCGTTCCAGCGCGTACGCCCGAGCTTCACCGTCGAAATAGTCATTGGCCCAGACGTGCGGGTCTCCGATTACTCCGTCAAGTGACACGAGGGTGGATTGGACGATCTTACGCATTGCTGCCTCCGTTGGTTACGTCGTCGGGCGTGGCGTCCGGCCGCGGTCATCGACCCGCGTCGAGCCATCTGGCCCGCCACGGTTGGTGCTGACGAACTGAAGACCAGCCATCACCCGGAAAGGAATCGCAGCCGGGGATGCCGATCCGGCTCGGGACGGGGCAGGCGGTCGCCTGTCAGGCGCCACCAGACCCGCAGTACGAACGCCCCGGTGACGATCGGTGGACGCGGCGGCGCGGGAGTGGTCGTGACCATGGGGAACTCCTGGGGAAGATTGCCTGGTGCCTCATGATGTGGCCAGGTCAGAGCCCTGCGCGATACATTCGGCGGCAGCCGAATCCAGAGGGACCAGGGTATGCTCACGCTGACGTTCTCCGCCTACGACGTGACCTCGATCAGGTTCGCGTTCTCCCCGCTCAGGGAGGTCTCCGCGAGCGTCCACGCGCTGCGCACACCGGCCGGCCGGGCGCTGCACCTGCCGTGGTTCAAGGAGGTACGACCCCGGCTGAGCGCTGATCTGGCGCCCCTGCTCGACCTCATCCCCGGCGGCGCGTACATCCCGGACTTCCTGTGTCCCGTCCCCACCAGCCCCACCCCGGACCTGGCCGGTGAGCTGGCCGCCCTGCGCGCCCTCCCGGACGAGGTGATCCGCGGCGACCTGGACCGCATGACGAGCTGGCCCACCTGCGGCCCGCTGGAGGGCACCGCGATCGAGCTGTACGAGAACCCGGCCCCGGCCCTGGACCGGCTGGCGGAAGCCGTCGAGGCGTACTGGCGGATCGCGATCGCCCCGCACTGGCCGCGCATGCGCAGCCTCCTGGAGGGCGACCTGCTCTACCGCACCCGGCAACTCGCCGAGCACGGCCCGGCCGGGGTGTTCGCCGACATGCACCCGGCCATCCGCTGGGACGACCGGCACCTCCACCTCGAACAGCGCCCCGAGGAGCTGTCCCGCACGCTCAACGGCGAGGGCCTACTGCTGATCGCCTCGGTCTTCGTCTGGCCGGGCCTGTTCCACCGCACCGACTCCCCCGGCCAGCCGATCATCACCTATCCGGTGCGCGCCCTGGCCACGCTGTGGGAACGCGGCTCCGCCCCCGCCCCCGGCGCGCTGGCCGCCGTCATCGGCCGCTCCCGCGCGCTGCTGCTGACCGAGCTGGACACCCCCGCCTCCACCACCGACCTGTCGCGCCGCACCGGCCTGGCCCCGGCCAGCGTCTCCGAACAGCTCACCCTGCTGCTGTCGGCCGGCCTGGTCACCAAGCACCGCGTCGGCCGGGCCATGCTGTACGTTCGCACCCCGCGCGGCCACGCCCTCCTGGACGGCTGAACCCCTCAGCTGATCCGGACGGTGAGGCGGCGCTGGTGGGCGGGGGCTCTCTGCGCTCGCCGAGGAGGGTCATGAGCTGGTCCATCGCGACCTCGCCCAGCTTCTCCCCGTTCACGTCGATCGACGGGACGTCCTCCAGGCCGAGGATCCCCTGAGCTGCGCAAATGTCGTCAGGTGCGCAGCATCCCCACACGAGATGGCCGGTGACCGCGCCTCCAGAGTGAGTCCTTTGCCTTTAGTGGCCTCGCTTGGAAGTCTCTCGGGGGTTGACTTCTGGCTGATGGGAATGCAATTGAGTGATCAAAGGTCAGCGTTGGCGACGTGCAAATCACAGGCGAGGTCGAAGACGTCCTCGACCTCGCCGGTGAACCAGATCTGGTCCTCATACTTGCCGTTGCCGGCCACATAGATCGCCGAGCCCCACCGGTGAGCCGATCCGCCGTAACGCAGGCGGAGCAAGGGCAGCCGCTCGCCGTCGCGCAACTCGCCGTCGACGTAGGCGAACGGGGCACGGAAACGGACATTCACCCCGATCAGTTGCGGCCAGTTCTGCTTGGCACGCTCCCACAACCGCTGCTGCAGGGAGATCTTGGTGGACTCGGGGATCGCGGGCATGCAGACCATCGTGCCCTAACAGCGTGTCGCACCGGCACATCCCGACCGTGATCAGGCAACCTCGGCGAGGTCTGCCCGACGATCGCGAAAGACCCCGGTGCCCGCTCCCTCCGCTCGCCAGATCACATGGCCGCCGCCGAACGGCGACGTCGATGGTGGAGCGCCTCCACCTCTTCCCGTGCTCGGTGTCGTCGGGTTGCGGGGGGCGGCCCCGCGGGATGTCACCATCGATCGTCCCTCTCGCCAGCCTGGTGTACGCGGCGATGTCGGCGGGCGGGAACGTGATCTCGTGGGTGATGGTGGACGAGCACTGGCCGGGTGACGCTGCCGACGGCTTCGCCCAGCACGTCGTGACCCGGATGCTGCGCCCGTCGTCATCTTGTCGGAGCCCGCCTATGCGATGGTGGACATCTGCCAGGCCATGGTCGACGGCTCGGAACAATTCTTGGAGGGCCTGCTGCCGATCGGCAGCCTGTTCCTCGCAGCGTCGATGACCGTGGTCATCGGGTCACCGCTGGGCAAGGTGGCGGCTCTGGGGTTCGGAGTCGCCATGCTGCTGGGGCCGGCCTTCCACCGGCAGATCGGGACGCTCCTACCGGCGATGGAACGCCTCACCCCCGGCCCCGACGGCTCACGGCACGCTCACCCACCGACGCCGGCGAGATCGCGCGTTACGACGTCACGCAGCGGCTCGCGATCGTCACCGGAGGGAAGCCGGCCACGACGCCCGCCTAGCCGCAAGCCGAGCGCCTGTGGCGAAGCCGGTTCCGACCCGCCGCAATCAAACCCGCTTCATCGCGCGTTCTTGGGGGTCCTGTCCTTGCCCGCGGCGATCGCCTTGCGGGTGTTCGTCGATGTAGTTCCCGACGTACGGGTGCGCCGGATACAGCGCCCGCACCTGGCGCAGCTTGGGCAGCGCCGCCCGGTACCGGCGGGCGAAGAAGTCGTCCAGCGCCGCGTTGTACAACAACGTCGTCCGCGACTGGACCGGCTTGACCCCCGCACGGGCGAGATGCTTCTTGATGACGCCCACCGGCAGGATGTAGCTCTGGGTCTCCTGGTCGTCCCGGTGCCGGCGATCAGCGAGCCGATGACCTTGCCGTTCTGGTCGAACACCGGGCCGCCCGAGTTGCCGCCGTACGACGGGGCCTGCCCCTGGATGTACGGCACTCCCGCGACGGTCGTCCGGCGGGCGTTGAAGGCGCCCTGGGCCAGCGCCGGGAACAGCTTCGAGGTGCGGTTGAACGCCGGGTTCAAGGTGATGACACCGGGAAATCCGTTGATGTACAGCTCATCGCCCACCTGGACGTCGGCGTCGGCGCCCAGCGGCACGGTAGGCAGGTTCTTGGCGCCGTTCAGCTTGAGCAGGGCGAAGTCCTCGCCCGGGTAGGCGACCCCCTTGGCCACCAGCCGCAACCGAGTGATCTTGGACGTGGCGTCCCGGCCGCCGCCGGGCAGCGCGCGCACGACGCCGATCTGCCCCCGCAGGCCGCTCACCCGCATGTGCCGGGAATTGAAGCCGCCGAACAACGTGCCGGCCAGCCGCACCATCTCGTCGTCGGGCTGAGCGACGCCCTTGATGCTCTTGAGGTAGTTCTTGACCTCCTCGGCGTTGACGGCGGGCAGCACCTGCTCGCCGAAGCGCACCTGCACCGTCGCCTTGGGCATGCCCACGCAGTGCGCGGCCGTCACCATGTGCCCGTTCGGCGTGATCCACCAGCCGGTGCAATACCCGAAGAGCCAAGCAGGTAGGCATAGACCCGGTCGGTGCCGCCCTCGCGGGTGCGCAGGAATCCATCCGCCGCCCGGTGCACCTCCCCGCCCGGCAGCACGATGGTGTACGCCCGCTGACCATCGCCTCGTACTACTTCTTGAACCCGGACATCACCGATGACCAGCCGACCAGCTATGCGTCCCCCGACGTGCTGCTGACGTCCCGAACATTCAAGCCCCACGGCGACCGCCATAGCCTAGAGAGCCGGTCATGTAGTGAGGATGACGTTTTGCCTCGCGCGAACGCGCCAGGGGAGTTCCCACCAGCGGCTCAACGATGCTCCAACACTTCTCCAACGCTGCTGAGCGATGGTTATCGAGACGCCCCGGATTTCAAGCCCCTCGGGTTCTGGCCATTCATCGTTGCATGGTTGCTTCGAAACCCACGTCCGGAGCGTGTGTGTCACGGCCCTTCTGTCTTCTGCTCAAACGTCCGCCACGATCACAACCCGGCCAGGAGGCCGGGTTGAGCGAAGGGGATCTGAGATGTCATCGATCAAACGGCTCGCTCTGCGCGCAGCGCTGGCAGCGACTATCGGGGCCGCTGTGCTTACCGGCGGATCCAGCCCAGCCTCCGCAAATGCCCAGTACTGGAGTGATCGCTGCGACTCCGGGAGAGCCTGCATCTGGGTCCAATCGAGCGGACGAGTCTGGAACGTCGACAGCTGCGGGCTAACCGGCCTCGGTGACTACTTTGTCCATGCCAGGGCTCAAGGCAACGCGTTCAGAATCCAATACGGACCAACCAGGTACGACTATGTCGCGGCATGGACTGAGCGGCCACTAGATGGAGTTTGGCGGGCATCAAGCGTGTACGTGTACTGCTGAGGACTGTTCACGTCCAGGGAGATGGTGTGCGGGTGATCTAGCCCCTGCCATGGTACGGGAGAGATCCATGTGACAAGAGACGGCCACTCCGTAGTCCTTCGATTCGCCCATATCAACACGAAGGGGACGAAGTGTCCGTCAATGACATTGTGCCTGCTGCCGGGGGGAGTACTTGGAAGACACCCTGGCCGCGGCGAGCCCGGACCTGCTTCGGACGATGATCCGCGAGTTCGCGCAGCGGATGATGGACGCCGAGGTCGAGCAGCTGTGCGGGACCGGCTACGGCGAGGTCAGCAGCGAGCGGGTCAACACCCGCAACGGCTACCGAGTTCGTCGTTGAAGTAGGAGGCCAGGTAGACCGAGCGATCCAGTTTGCCCAGCTCCATCAGGGCGCGGCCGATCGGGGTGGGGGTGCCGCCGCCGGTCAGGTAGCGAAACAGCTCGGCCGGGCGGACCGCGCCGGTGTGCAGCGAGCCGGCCACGCGCAGCAGGTCGTCCCAGTGGTCGTTGATGAGGCCGATGTTCACCCGAGTTTTGATCATGGTGTTGAGACGGCCGTAGAAGGCGGCCGGATCGGCCCGGTACAAGGTGGAGCTGCCGACGTCGGCCAGGCGCGGGGAGAACTGCCAGCCCAGCAGCCGGAAGATGCCGAAGGCCAGCTCGGAGGCGCCGGCGGTGTCGGAGACGATTTCGGTGGGCCGCAGCGAGGTCTCCTGTTCCAGCAGGCCTTCCAGGATGTAGTACCAGTCCTTGGGGGTGCCGGGGATGACGATGCCATGGAAGCCGGTGAACTGATCAGAGGTGAAGTTGTAGTAGGTGACGCCGCGCGCGCCTTTGCCCTTGCCGAAGTACTTGGTGTTCGGTCCGGCGTTGATGGTCTTGACCGGGACGACGAAGCGCAGCCCGTCGGCGGAGGCCAGTTCGCCGCCGCCCCAGGTCTGCACGATCTCCTGGGCGGCGTGGTAGTCGACCAGGGTGGCGTTGGCAGCTGTCAGCGTGGCGGCGCGGATGTAGTTCTGCTCGGCCCAAAACAGCCGGTCCAGGGCGAGCGCGGGTTCGTGGTCGCTGGCCATGGGCCGCATCCCGACGTTCATGGCTTGGGCGACCAAGACGGCGGCGATCGACTTGATCATGTCCTCTCGTCTGGAGGGCACCTCGCCGGACACGTGGGTGAAGGCGTTCAGGCATCCGGTCCAGGAGTGCACTTCCAGCAGCACCTCGGGCAGGTCGACGATGGGCATGCGGGCCTCGACGTCGGCGCGCAGCGCGGTCAGTGTGGCGGGCTCGTCCAGCGCCTCCAGCCCGGTCAGGACCAGGTGGTCCTTGCCCTCGGGTGATTTTTCGATGCGCAGCCACTCGTTGCGGACGCCCTCCTCCCCGGACAGGCCCGCGGCCAGCTGCTTGTAGGCGAAGTCCAGGGTTGGCCGCCCACCGCTGCGTGTCGGCGCCCGGCTCGGCCGACAGGCCCAGATCGCGGCAGACCTTGGCGCGGGCCCGCTCCCACGCCGGTCCGGCCAGCAGCCCGGCGGTGGGGTCGCCCCACTTGGGCAGGCCAGGCACGAACACCTCGTGACGGCGCAGGCATTCGCGCAGCCGCTCGACGGTGGCCACCGTGTAGGCCAGCGTGTTGACCTCACCGGCCTTCTCCCCCCGCTTGGGGAAGACCCGCCGGTGCCAGGCGGAGGTCAGGTGCGCCGACGGCACCTCCTCCGGGCGCACGGGGCTGCGGCGCCGCTCCAGGCTTTTGAGGAAGTCGATCGCCTCCAGCAGCTCAAAGCCGCGGCGCGCGCCCTGCCCTGCGCCGGAGCGCTCGGCCTCGGCCGCGCCGGCGTGGAAGTCGATGACCTTCAGCAGCTTGGTCAAAAACCGGCGGATGGTGGCATAGCGCTGCAGCAGCTGATCCTGGAAATCCTCATCGGGTTCCTGCGCGAGCTCGCCGATGACCTCGGCCGCGGCGTGGATGGCCGGTAGATCCATGCCGTCCAGCGCCGCCCGCACGTCGCCGTCGGGGTCGGCGGCCACATCCCGGATCGCCAGCCACACCTCACGCAGCACAATCGCGGCAGTGTCCAGGTCCTTCAGCGTACGTAGCCGTTCCTTGCCCGCCTTGAACGCCGACGTACGCACCAGATCCCCCATCGCCAAGTCGAACACCTCGATGGCCTCATCGGCCGAGACCGGCTCCATCACCGCGGCGAAGGCGACCAAGGTGGCCAGCTTGCGATCCCCGGCCAGGTCCGCGACCGCCTTGGCCCGGGCGGCTTTCGCGAAGCGGGCCAGCGCGGCGACCTTCCCGGCCGGCACAGCCGACAGATCCCACCCCGCCGCGCCCAGGCCGCGCAGCTCCACATGCCGCTCCAATGCCTTGCCCACCCCCGCGCCGGACACGTCGGTGGGACTCTTGCGCAACCGGTCCAGCCCCGAGATCCGCCGCCCCTCGGCTACAGTGACCAACTCCTCCAGCGCGCTCTTCTGGCCCGGGCTGGGCAGAGCGGCGAGGATCTTGTACTGGCGTACGGCGACCCGCTCGCGGATCTCCGAAATCATCCGCTCCACCGTGCTGATGCCGGGCAGCAAGACCTTCGCCTCGACCAGCCGGTGGGTAACCAGGTCCAGCAGCACGATCGGGCGTTCGTTGTTCGACCAGGCGCGCCGGTAGATCCAGCACGCCAGCGCGAACGGGTGCTCCTCGAACACCTCAAAGCCGTAGGCCTCACGGATCTGCTTCTGGTGATCCCAGCGCGCCTCCTTCTCCCCGTACCCCTTCAGCGCGGAGGAGTCCAGGCCGAGCTGCTCGGCGACGTAGTCGACCACCACCGCCGGCACATCCTCCGGATCGGGCAGGAAGCAATTCAAAAACCGGGTCGTCCCGAGCTGGATGGCGTAGCCGAGCTGGTTACGGGCGCCGTTGGCCGCCATCGCCCGCCGCCGGTCAGCAGCCTCCAGATGGAAGAACCCGCCCAGCTGGGTGAGGTCGGGGGCCTCGTTGAATCTGCCCCACCTGCTGCGCTGGTCCTCGGTGAGGAAGTTGACCGGCATGACAGACTCCCGACGCTTGTGGGCCAGGCTGGCTCGCCGGCCCGCTACCTGCCGAAAGTGTGACACCGAGATGATCTTCGAGGTGTCCGGCCAGAGCGAATCCGAGATATTGATCATGAAACGTGATGTTCTCGCCCGGCCTGGGCAGGGCGAGGCGTTCACGGTATCTGCAGGGAGGTTCAGGCGCGCTCCGGCTCGGGCAACGGCTTGGCCAGCGTCCGCCGTACCTGCTCGTGCGACATCCCGATCTGCCGGCCGATCCGACGCAGCCCCCACCCCTCATCCCGCGCCTCGGCCATCGCCACCACGTCCTCCAGCATCACCCGCAACTCCGCCAGCCTGGCCAGCCTGATCGCCGGCGCCACTCCCACCAGCTCCGCACAGAACCGCTCAACATCCGCCTGGACGAACGCGACACCCTCAGACTCCGCCATCGGGCAAGACTTGCCTGCTCAGAGGTTAACTGTCAACGAATGTGACAGTAACCCCGGCTCGCCGTACCGCTCCTACTCGCAGGCCATCATGGACCACCTCAACATCGAGACCCTGCGCCGCCTGCCGCAGGTGACCACCCCCCATCCGCGAGGTCGCCGACCAGCTCTATCCGTGACCCTCCGTAAGCCTCTGGGTCCTAAGTGAACGTATTTATTCGATATTTGTTTTCTGCAGCGGAAAATCCTTGCGAGCTACTTTACATTGTAGATCATGCAACGAGGACTCGCAGTCCCCACGCTTGAAGCCAATGACCCACCAGGGAATCGTTCACGCATCTGAACCATGCAGACGGCCCAAGCCGATGGCTCATCAGGCTTCCCTCGCCTGAACTGGGTCCCCCCAGCGCGCCCAGGGTTGAACTGCCCTCGCGGGCGCGACCTCTTGATCTCGCGGTATAACCCCTTCCCCGAGCTTGACCTGATGTTGTTACCTACTGCCCCGTCCCACCGCCCAAAGTCGCGAGGAGACCTCCGCCCGCATCACCGCCGAGAACGACGAGCACCACCGGCGGCACCGCCGCTGATCTTGCATCCCACGTACCGGGATCACGGAAAACGGCGACCAGCGTCCGGCAAACCGGCCGCCTTGAGGAAGTCACCCAAGGTGCGGGCCTAGATCAACTGCTTACCGTTGTTTTTGGTCTGGAAACTACGGGCGGCCCCATTCTCCTAACGGGTCGAGAGAGGCGTTCTTGATGCCATCGGTGAACTTCCTGGCCTTGCTCACGCAGCCAGGCGCGTAGAACGGTCCCGGAACGGCCACGTCGAGCAGGCGGCACACACGCCTTGGCACTCTCAACCTGGCGAGCAGTCTCGCCAGACTGCTCGGTGGTGAGCGTGCCCTGCTACGCGCTGACGTTGCCCAGGGCCCCGTTCCGTCAGCG
This sequence comes from Nonomuraea aurantiaca, assembly GCF_020215705.1. Taxonomy (GTDB): domain Bacteria; phylum Actinomycetota; class Actinomycetes; order Streptosporangiales; family Streptosporangiaceae; genus Nonomuraea; species Nonomuraea aurantiaca. The sequence goes on from NZ_JAIWNB010000066.1 coordinate 11,171, forward strand.
GACCAGGCCCGTGGCGCCGTTCGATGAGGATGCCGGGTCGATCCGTATCGTCGCGGCGTGTGCCGCGGGGCTCGCGGCGAGGGCGCCGGCGACCTGTCCGTACTTGCTCCGGTAGGCGGCGTCGATCTCGGAGGCGGGCGTGGTATCCCGAGTTTCCAGGAGGACGTCGCGGGTGACGGCCCCCATCCGGATCTGTCCGTGGCTTTCCTTTTGCGCCGCCTGGTACCAGCGGGACCGGACCCCTCGGTAGGCGCGGACAAACAGCTCGCTGCGGACCAGGACCATACCGATCTCCACGCCGGGGTGACCGTCGTCTCCGGCGGTCAGGACGAGGGATTCGGACCCGGCGAGAAGGGCGAGATCTTCGGGTGTCCAGGTGGTCATCGCGTCAGGCCCTCCGTCCGGTCGGTGCTCGGTTGCTGGGTGGTCCATGAGGTGAGGATGCGCAGGGCGTCGTGGGAGGGACTGCCGGGTTCGGCGGTCAGGATCATCAGGCGCTGTACGGACCCGTCGGGGCTGGCCCAGGTGTCGCAGTCGAGGGTGAGGTCGCCCACCAGGTGGTGGCGGTAGTGCTTGGTGCCGTAACTGGCGCTGTTGACACGGTGTTCGGCCCACCAGGCGCGGAAGTCAGGGTCCTGGAGGGACAGTTCGCCGACGAGCTGGGCAAGGTCGGGATCGTCGGGGTCGGCCGCGGCCTCCATGCGCAGCGCGGCGACGGCTTCCCGGGCGTCGTGGGCCCAGTCTTGGTGCAGCTGCCGGACCACCGGGTTCGTGAACAGCAGCCGCAGGTAGTTGCGCCGGTGGGCCGGGATGGCGGCGAAGTCGGTGTAGAGGGCTGCGGCGGCGGGGTTCCAGGCCAGGATGTCCAGGCGTTTGCCAAGGACGAGCGCGGGGGTTTCGGTGAGCTGGTCGAGCAGACGTCGCATGGCGGGACGCAGGCGTTGGGCGAGCCGGCGTCGGCGTGGGCGGGCGTCGGTTCGGCCGGCGAGTTCGTAGAGGTAGGTCTGCTGGTCGTCGTCGAGGCGCAGGGCGCGGGCCAGGGTGGTGAGCACAGGTACGGATGCCCGGACGCGGCCCTGTTCCAGTCGTGTGTAGTAGTCCACGCTGATGGCGGCGAGCTGGGCGACCTCCTCGCGACGTAGTCCAGCGACTTTGCGGGCGGAGTCCGTCTCGGGAAGGCCGCACTCCCGCGGTGTCAGCTGGGCCCGGCGGGCCTTGAGGAAGGCTCCCAGCGCCCGGGAGTCGGAGTCTGAAGTCATGCTCTTAAGTGTCATTGCGCCGCGACGGCCACGGCACATGTGTGAGGGGGCAAGTTCTTTCCCAGGCAGAAACCTGGCTCTCCCGCTCGTGTGGAGACTGGCCGAAGGTGGATGTGTGCCCGGCGGGGTGCGGGCCCCGGGTCCGCCGCGCGGGTGCGTTACGACACGTCATCACCGTCTTAGGGAGAGTGCCTCATGGCCAGGACCACCGTCAGCTTCGACAGCGCCGGCATCCCGCTCGCCGGCCACCTTTACACCCCCGACACGCCGGCCTCGGGTCCGCGGCCGGCGCTCGTAGTTGGTCACCCCGGCACCAGCGTGAAGGAACAGACCTCCGGCATGTACGCGCAACTGATGGCCGAGCGCGGTTTCGTCGCCCTCGCCTTTGACGCCGCCTACCAGGGCGAGTCCGGCGGTCTGCCGCGGGGCCTGGAGGACCCCGCCCAGCGGGTGGAGGACTTCAAGGCCGCCGTCTCCTACCTCACCACTCTCGACGAGGTCGACGCCGACCGGATCGGCCTGCTGGGCATCTGCGCCTCCGGCAGCTACTCGCTGGCCGCCACCGGCGGCGACCACCGCGTCAAGGCCGTGGCCACCGTGTCCACCGCCGAGCCCGCCCGCCAGTTCCGTCTCGGCGCCGACGGCACCCAGGATCCGGCTGTCTTCCAGGCCCTGCTGGACGTCGCCGCAACGGCCCGCAGCGCCGCCGCACGCGGCGAGGACCCTGGCACGATGACCATGTTCCCGGAGACCGCCGAGCAGGCCCGCGCGCTCGGCGGCCAGCACGGTGTCGAAGGCTTCGAGTACTACTGCACCCCGCGCGGCCACCACGAGCGCTCCGCGAAGACCCTCGCCTGGGAGAGCATCGACAGGATGGCCTTCCATGACGCCTTCGTCGCTGTTTCGCTGATCGGCCCCCGCCCCATCCTTCAGATCATCGGCGAACGCGCCGTCACCGCCTGGATGGCCGTCGAGGCCCACCAGCGCGCCACCGGCCCCAAGGAGATCCACTGGATCAAGGGCGCCAGCCACGTCGACCTCTACGACAAGAAGGAGTACATCGACCCCGCCGTCGACAAGCTCACCGACTTTTTCACCACCCACCTCACCACCGACTGATGAGCATTGGGGCGCCGTGTCGGGTCGGACCGGGGCGCCCTGCCGTGATTGCTCCCGGTGGGTTTCCCCGGCCCGGCCGCCGCACCCGGCGTGCGCGTCTCCACGCACCGGGCGCTCCACGTGCCTTGCCCGCTGGTTAGCCGCCTGGGGCGGCTGCCGGTATCGGAGTCCAGGGAGTCGCGATGTTGCCGCCGCGATAGCGGTAGCGCTTCACCAAGACAGTAGATGTGCCGGTGAAGGCGACTCCCTGGTGAGCGATTCTCCAGCCGATGTCGCAGAAGCGACGCCGGAACTCTGGCATCCCCATACGGGCCTTGCCCGCGTACTTGCGGCGGATCCAGCGCATCAGCCGGGCCCAGGTATGGGCGTCGATCGCTGCGAAGGTCGCCTTGGAGATGCCGTATCGGAAGTAGTTCGCCCACCCGCGCAAGGTCCTGTTCAGGCTCAGGATCAGCTTGGCCAGGTCCTGATTGCGGGTTGACCTGTGCGTCTTCGCCGACACCTTGTCTCTGATCGCCTGCACGGCTTTCTTGGACGGCTTGGTGTAGACGAAGTACTTGTTCGTTCCTCGCTTCCGCTGGCGATGGATGTGATAACCGAGGAAATCGAACCCCTCGTCGATGTGGACCACGCGGGTCTTATCCGGAGCTAGTATTCTGCGCCGGAAAAGCGGCGGATAAATTTGTATTCTGATGGATATGGCGCATTCTGGACCGCCGGCGGCGGAGATCCATCTGACCGAAGCCGAACGAGCTCGGCTGATTGGCATGTCGGC
>NZ_JAIWNB010000067.1:0-2459 GCF_020215705.1 Nonomuraea aurantiaca
CTCCGATCCGCGGTCCGAGTGGAAGATCACCCCGTCCACGTCGCCGCCGCGAGTGGTGACCGCCATCTGCAGCGAGGCGACCGTCAGCGCCGCATCGTGGTGCTCGGACATGGCGTAGCCGAGCAGCCGGCGGGAGAACAGGTCCTCGACCGAGGCCAAGTACAAGGGCCCCTCATCGGTGGTGATCATTGTGACGTCGCCGACCCACAGCACGTCCGGGGAGGCCGCGGTGAACTTCCGCCGCACCAGATCCGGCGCCGCCGGCCGCTTGCCCTGCCGGGTAAGCGAGCGCGGCTTCTTCGGCGCCCGCCCGGCCAGGCCGAGTTCGGCCATCCGCTTGGCCACGGTGTTCTCCGACACCCGCCAGCCCGCCTCGTGCAGGTCTTGGGTGATCCGCGGTGAACCGTAGGTGCCGCCCGATGCCTCAAACAGCCGCTTGATCTCTGCATCTAATTGGGTCCGCCGCTGCTCACGGGCGGTCGGCGCGGACGCGCCGATGCGGTTCTTCCATTTGTAAAACCACGACTGGGAGACCTCCAGCGCCTGGCAGGAGATCGCGTGGTCGATGCCGTGGTCGGTCTTCTGGGAGCTGATGAAGGCCGCCACGCTCACCGGCCCATCGCCTCTTTCACCCACAAGACCACGGAACGCTTGAGGACTGTGAGACTGGAGAGGCACCGCCCGACAAGCCAGGGTCTGACCCAGCTTGAGACTGGCCACCGTGCCTTGGTGATGACCTGTCGCCCTGGCCCGGGCGGTGCCGCCGGACCAGGCGCGGATGTGTCCCCATAGGGGCCTCGCCATGTGCATCATCACAGTCCTGACCTCCTCGCCCGGCCGGTGACACCGTCACCTGCCTGCCACTGAGGAGATCCGTGACCAGCTCCACCGACAACCACACCGCCACCGCCGAAACGCCAGAGCAGATCGTGCTCGGCGTGGACACTCACAACGAAGTGCACGTCGCAGCAGTGATCACCGTCATGGGCGTGCTCCTGGGCACCCAGGCGTTCACGGCCACCGCCGAGGGCTATGCCGCGCTGCTGAAGTGGGCACGCGGACACGGACACCTGCGGCGGGCCGGAGTCGAGGGCACCAGCTCGCATGGCACGGCACTCAACCGCTACCTGCGCCGTAACCACGTGGAGGTCCTGGAGGTCAACCGGCCTGATCGAGCCCGTCGGCGGCGGCGCGGCAAGAGCGACACCGTCGACGCCGAGAACGCCGCCCGGGCCGTGCTGTCGCAGGAGGCCACCGCCATCGCCAAGACCGGGGACGGCGCCGTGGAGATGATCCGCATGCTCAAGGTCGCCCGGGACTCGGCGGTCAAGGCCCGCACCCAGGCCATCAACCAACTGCGGGCCGTCCTGGTGCGAGCCGACCCGACGCTGCGCGACACGCTCGACGGTCTCGGGCCGGCCACGCTCATCCGCACCTGCGCAGACCTGCCGGAGGCCGAGCACCGCACCATCGACGACGCGGCCCGCACGGTGCTGCGCACGCTCGCTCGCAGAATTTTGGCCTTGACCGAGGAAGCTCGTGCTCACGAGCGCGCGCTCGTCGCGATCATCACCGAATGCGCGCCGCGACTGCTGCAACGGCATGGGATCGGGCCGGACACCGCCGCCGCACTGCTCATCACCGCCGGCGATAACCCCGACCGGCTCGGCAGCGAAGCCGCCTTCGCCGCCCTGTGCGGCGTCAACCCGATCGAGGCGTCTTCCGGCAAGACCGTCCGGCACCGGCTCAACCGCGGCGGCGATCGGCGCAGCAACAGCGCCCTCTACACCGTCGTTGTCACCCGTCTCGGCCGCGATGCGCGCACCCGCGCCTACGCCGAACGCCGCACCAGCGAGGGCAAATCCAAGAAAGAGATCATCCGCTGCCTCAAGCGCTACGTCGCCCGCGAAGTGTTCCCGATCATTACAGAAGCGCTCTCACCTGCGCAGATATCGTCCGCCGCGGCTTGACAAACATAGGGGCGTCATCACGCTCGTCCTCCAGCTCCGTGCGTTCCTTCTCCCAGACCGCCTTCTCCTTGGCGTGCTGCTTGACCAGCTCGGCCTTCTCCCGCCGCAGCCGCGCCAGCTCCTCCTCCGCCGACTCCTTCAGCGTCCCGCCTCCGCCGTCGCCACCGGCCTGCCCTGCCGCGAGCCGGTCCATCTGCACCCAGTTGTACAGCGTGTACTCGTTGATACCCAGATCCCGCGCGACGTGCGCGACAGGCTTGCCGGTCTCCCTGACGATTCTCACCGCCCCGGCCCGGAACTCTGGATCAAAGCGACGCCTCGTGGTTCCAGCCACGACCAAACCTCTCCCGGTTCGGTCTCCACGTTACGAGGGGAAGCCCACCGCACCACAACACGTCCGGCGCGACCGCGGTGAACGTGCGCCGGACCAGGTCGGGCGCAGCGGGCCGTTTGCCCTGACGGGTCAGCGACCGGCGTCTGCTGGCCGCA
>NZ_JAIWNB010000067.1:2469-13999 GCF_020215705.1 Nonomuraea aurantiaca
CGGATCAAAGCGACGCCTCGTGGTTCCAGCCACGACCAAACCTCTCCCGGTTCGGTCTCCACGTTACGAGGGGAAGCCCATCCTGGTCGGTGAGGTTGTCCAGTGCCGAGGCCGCGGCGGTCAGTGGCGCTCCGCGCGGCTGGTCGGCAGGGGTGCCGGTCGGTCAGGAAGACCGGGCCGTACCGGACTGCCGCAAGCTCCGGTCGGTGCTGCCGCCCTTGCGGTGTACGCGGCCGGTTTGGCCTCGGGCACGACGTTGCCGACGTCCGGGTCGAGTGCCTCCGCCGAACGGGCCGCGCTCTCACACAGCAACCGAAAAGGGGGGCCTTGTCGCGTAGTGGCAGGTCGCGGCGCTGCCACAGGGCTTCGATCAGGTGCCGGTCGATGACCTTGGTGGCGTCCGGGGCCTCCTTGCACTGCGCCCCCGTCGCGGCGAACACCGCGGCGGTGAGTTCGGCTGTCAGGCCGCTCAGCAGGGTGTCGTCGCCGAGCGCGGTTCGTCGGTAGGGCTGGCCAGGGGCGACGCGATCGGGGTGCCCCCAGCGGACAACCCAACCTGGTCGGCTGGTACCGGAACATGTCCACCCCGGGTGAGGCGGGGTCGGCAGTGCTGCTCGGGCATAAGGACACGCGGGATGCGGACGATCAACACCAGGCACAGGGGAGATCGCGAATGGCCCGGGTCGGTCGTGTGCAACCGGGGATGATCACTTGGCTCGGCGTGGGGCTAGGGTGTAGCTGAATGACCACAGGAAGTCGATGCCCAGCGCCACGCTCCACGGCAGCATGGGCCCCCACAGCACGACTGTCTGATCGAGGTCTCCGACGATCAGCGTGAAGACACCGAGCGTCGCCGCGGCGATGGCGTAGGCCAGCAGGTGACGCAGCCACATGACGCGCTCGCGGGCGGCATGTGAGCGCCCCGCCCGACTCCCGCGCGGCGATGGTTCGAGCTCCTCCTCGACGATGACGGCCTCCCGCCTGCGGCCATCTTGTTCCCCCGCCCTCGCCGCGCCGGCACGCCTCCCTCGCGTGGCGCGGACCACGCGCTCGTCGGCCCAGCGGACCATCGTGGGACCGAAAGCGACGGTGACACCCAGATAGACGCCGGCCAGGGCGTGCCCCAGATCTGGCGTTGCGCCGCGATACAGGTCAGCGGTGGACAGGACGAGCAGCATCACGTCAATCACCGGCACGCATGCGAGGAGGACCGCGCCCAGGCGTGGGGCACCCACCAGGTAACGAGCCGACAGGCCGAGCCCGAGCAGCACCCAGAAGGCGACTTCGCACCCGACGATCAGTCCGACCATCAGGCCCTCCTTATTTCACACGACTGTCCTACATCCTTTATAACATGATCGTGTGATTATGAGGCCATGCCGAAAATTGTGGATCATCAGGCGCGCAGGGTCGAGTTGGCTGAGGCGGTCTGGCAGGTCATCGCACGTGAAGGAGTCGCAGAGGTGTCGGTCCGGGCGGTCGCGGCCGCAGCCGGATGGTCCACCGGCACACTGGGCCACTACTTCCGCTCCCGGGCCGACCTCGTAGCCTTCGCCGCCGAGCTGGTGGTGGAACGAGTGACCGAGCGCGTCTCCGCCCGCATGCGCGACCTGCCGCCGCAACTGGCCCCGATGGCGCGGGCGCGAACTCTGCTGGCCGAGACCATGCCCGGCGATCCGGAACGCTTCACCGAGTCCTCCATCGCCTTCGCCTTCCTGGCCCTGGGTCTGCGTGACCCCCGCCTGGCCGCCATCCAGCAACGGCATTTCGGCGGCATGTACGACCTGTGCCGCGCTCTGGTGCACGACCTCGCCGCCCACGGCGCACCCCTGGCCGGCTCGTCACCCGACAGCGCGGCCCGCCAGCTGCATGCGGTGGTCGACGGGCTCTCCATACACGTCCTGGCAGGACACCTGACCGCCGCAGAAATGTCCGCCGAACTGGATGTCCACCTGGCAACGCTGGCCTCCTTCCCTGGATGACACCGGGCCCCTCGCTTCTGCCCGCGTGGCGGTGCATGCCGAGGCCGGATGGGGTCCGCACGGTCACGCGACAACGAGGGGCGTACAGTCTCAGGGCATTACGCATGCGGCAGTAGCGATGCGCTCCCGCACCAGGGCCCTGTTACCGTTGCCGGCAGCAGGCCGAGACCGGCTGATCAGGCGTTGGCGGCCGCTCGCCATCGTGCCGGCATCGCCGTGTCGTCGTAGTCTCCGCGCCACGCCGCCGCCTCGGGGATCGCGACAGCAACCAGTCTCCGTACTCCGGGGCGTCGGGAGCGATGTCCCGCGTGACCTCGATCCGCGTTCCCGTCGCCGAACAGCATGATCAGTCGCCGGACCCGGCGGGTGAGAACGCGGCGGCATCTCGCCATATGGTCCGTTGCATGCCCGAGCTCATGCCCCGCCACGCTCCGAAGGAGAGGGTAAAATCCCGACCCGATCCGGCGCCGGTGGGGGTCGTACACGCCGGCGCTGCGCTGCCAGCCTTCCGCTGCACCGGTAGCTCTGACGCCGAGCAGGTCCCCGAAACGGGCAGGTCCGGCACGGCACCAGGCCCGACCACGACGCCACCGGTCAAACGCGGGGCCGGCCGCATGCCCAGCGCACGCGGCGCCGTGGCCAGCGTCGGCTCTGTCTCCCTTTCGGCTCTGTCTCTCTTTCGGTGGTGACGGAGAGCTGCTGGCCACGCTGCCTCTGACCGGCGCCGCCGCGGTGCTGCTGACGGTCGTACGGCCACGCATCCCACGCGCTGGCGGTCAGCAGCTCGTCGCCCACGCCCGCACCAGCGGTGGCGACGAGCTGCTGACCGCCCTGGCCACCGGCCGGCCGGAGAAGCGGCCGGCCGACGACCTGCACCGCCTCTCGCGGATCACGTTGAGCAAGTACACCGTGGTCCGCCTGGCGGTGGACCTGATGCTGCTTGCGCTGGTCGCGCTGGCCATCACGCTGCCGCTGGCCCTGGGGGGCGCAGCGTGAGCGCGCCGGACACGCCCGAGGTCGAGCTCGCGCAGTTCGACGTTTCGGAGGAGCAGGCGATCGCCGCGCTGCTGGCCCGGCTGCCCGTCGCCGACGCCGGCGAGTTGGTCGAGCTCCCCGTACCTGCCCCGCCGCATGCGTGCGGGGCGCGTTGAGGCGCGTGGAGGACCGCATGGCCGCGCTGCGCCATCGGCTGGTCGAGGTGGTCACCGAGGCGCACCAGCAGGCGGCGCTGGCCGAAGAGTGGATCGCCTCCCTGGGCACCCTCCCCGAGACCGACAGTCGTGCCGAGAGCGCCGCGTGAGGACGCGGACGCTGCGGGTCCCCGCCTGGCTCATCGCCGGGCGGGGTGCCCGGAGCGCCCGACCCGGTCACCCACTGTCCCTAAGCCCGCGGCGTTCATCGAGCACGCACGCCCCACTCCTGGCGGCTGTGTGGGCGTTGGGCGGGGGACGGATGTGCCTGCGGATCGCGACACGCCCGGGCCTGTTGGGCGGGTGGGCGCACCCGCTGGGCTCTTGATCGTGGAAGGATGCGTCGTTGAAGTCTCGGATACGGCCAGGAGGCACTCAGCCCAAAAGAAAACGCCCCCAGAGGGGGCGCTTCCCAACCAAATAACTCAGATGATGCGAATCCGCCGTCAGCTCCAAGGTTTGGCCGCCGAGGTGAGCTGATCGGCCTTCTCGCGTCGTCTGGCTTTCATGCTTGGAGACGACCATAGCATCGCGCCAAGCGGTTAGCCCACTATGCCCTGATGACGACACGCCGGGGTGGGGGCGTTCCGCTTCCCGATCTGCCCGCCGTCCGGGGGTAGGTGTGGTGCTGGGCTGCCTGCGTGGTGGTCACTGCGGCGGCTGGCCATCTTCGGCGCGTTACCGGAGGGGGCGAAGCGGGCCGGTTCGCAGGGCGCGTGGATCGCGGCGGTGCGCGAGCACCCGGACACCGCGGTGCTGCGGCGCGACGCCTACGCCAGCTTGATGGCGATCGCGTGGGTACTGGCGCGCTGCGCGGACGGGACGTCGATGACGAGCCGGCCCACCTGGGCGGTGCTGATCGAGCGCAGCGGCCGCTCGCGCTCCACGGTGGCGCTGTGGCTGCGCTGGCTGCGCGAGCGCGGGTTGCTGGGCACCGTGACCCCCGGATCCTCGGTGCGCCTCCGCGAGGGCACGCAGTGCGGCGCGATCGACGATGGGTTGGGCAACATCGCCGCCGAGTACGTGCTCGCGGTTCCGGGCGCCCCGGACGACGACGTGGCCGTCGGCGAACCTCGGCAGGCGCCCGCTCGCCGATCTCAGAAGGCCGTCTTCTTCCCTGTGGAGGAATCTCGGACCCCCTCTGGGTTCCCCTCCGTAGGAGGGGAACCATCGCCTCGCACGCGCGCGCGAGGCCGCTGGCATCCGGCAACTCACGATCACTGGTTGATCATCGGCTGAGCACCGTCACGAGGGCTGCAAAGGATCAGACCCTGCAAGATCAACCGGGGCAGGGCCCTCGCAGGGCTCGGCGGCGGGAGCGCGAGCGGGCCCTGGTCGGCGCTGAGCGGGTCCGCGCTGCGAGCTTGGATCTGCGCCGGTTGTCGGCTGAGCACGTCCGCCATCTGATCATGTCGCTGGTGATGGCCGGCTGGGCCCGTCATCGGCTGGCCGTCTGGCTTGACGCGGACCCCGGCGTCCCGTTGCCGTCGCGCTCCCAGTGCCTGGCGGAGGCGGCTGCGCGCCGGGCTGCCGAGCAAGCGGCGGTGGCCGCCGAGCGCGCCGCTGCTGTGGATGCGGCCGGTCCGGCGGCTCGTGCGCGGGCTCTGCTGGCGTCTGCGAGTCCGCGGGCTGGGGAGGTCATGCGGCGCCGGGCAATGGGTCAGGCGGCGCGTACTCGGTGGCTGGCCGGCTGACCCGCGGGGTTCTCTGGGTGCCGTATGGGCCCGCGTGGACGTCATCAATCTACTTTGTAAAGGGGCCGGTTCTTCTTCACCAAACGAAACACCTCCAGCCGGACGGCTCTCCCCCACCGCACTAGGCGCGGCTTGGAGCACATCGCCGCCGAGCAGGCCGAGCTGCCGTTCGGCATCGACGGCATCGTGATCAAGTGCGATCTGGCGGGCGACCAGCGGCAGGCGGGGTTCAGCTCGCGGGCGCCCCGCTGGGCGATCGCCTACAAGCTCCCCGCCGTCGAGAAGATCACCAAGCTGGTGGGCGTGGAGTGGAACACCGGCCGCACCGGAGTCATCGCCCCCCGCGCGGTGCTGGAGCCGGTCACGCTGGACGGCAGCGTCGTCACCTACGCCACCCTGCACAACATCGCCGACATCACCCGGCGCGGCCTCATGCTCGGTGACAGCGTCGTCGTCTACAAGGCCGGCGACGTGATCCCCCGGGTCCAGTCCCCCGTCGTGCACCTGCGCACCGGCGACGAGCAGCCGATCATCTTCCCCGAGGTGTGCCCGTCCTGCGGCGACGCCATCGACAGGTCCCAGGAGCGGTGGCGATGCGTGCGCGGCCGCGCCTGCCGCGCGATCGCCTCGATCAGTTACGCCGTCGGCCGCGACCAGCTCGACATTCGAGGGCCTGGCCGACAACCGCATCCAGCAGCTGTTGGACGCGGGGTTGCAGCGGCAGCCGGATGGACTCTAGGGACGCCTCCCGCGCCTTACCGACTGCCGGACACCCATGACGAGCGAGCCGGGGTAGTCGTTGCACAGGGCGTCGAACACCTTGCTGGTGAGGTTCGACTTGAGCACTTCCGACAGCAGGACGGCAACGACCTGAAGTTGCGGGGCGAGCCGCTGCTTGGTGAGGGCGAGGGTGCGGTTCAGCTCGGTAAGGGCGTTCAGGTCGAACCCCGACGCCTTGAGCGGGATGACAATTCGGCGCGAGCGCCGCCACCGAGAGCTGTCCGAGCGCGGGCCCGCAGTCGGTGATCTCGACATCGAACGGCTCGCTGGTGTTGTTGATAGCCCAGTCGATGACCTGCTCGACGCCCGGCGGCGGGGCGCTCCACCTGCTTGAGCGACGTGTACGACGGCACGACGTACAAGCCCGGCACGCGCGTCGGGTAGGTCACCTGGTCGGGTGATGCCTCGCCCATGAAGAGGTGGAGCAGGTTCGCAGGCTCGCCGGCACCGTCATCAACCTGCGGCCTGAGCCAGTGTGTGGTGCCGCCGAGCTGAGCGTCCACGTCCCAGATGCGGACGCACAGACCCTTCAACGCGAGCTCGCAGGCGAGACAGACTGCGGTAGTGGACTTCCCAGAGCCGCCCTTCTGCATGATGCAGCACAACCGGGCCGGTGTGGCGAGGCGCTTGAACCCTACGGGAACCCAGGGCACACCAGAGCCTCCAACGAAGCCGGAGCGCTTCAAACTGCGGAACACGGCTGCCTCGGTTGGTTTGCCACGAGTGGGTCGTCTGCCACGCCGCTGCACGTTATCGACGCGGTCTGGCGGGACATCCTCATTCGTGCGGGCCCAGTTGACGACTTCTCGGTCGTGTGATCCATTCTGGGACCACCGTTTCCGCGGGTCGGGGTCGTCCTTTCCGTTCCAGAGGTCTCGTCCGCGCCAGAAGCGGCGGTCAAGATCACCGTTCTCTGCGAACTCGTAGATCACGGAGCGATTACCTTCCGAATCGTTGCCGCATACGTGTCGCACTGCTTCCGTGATGCGGTCACGCAGAGTTTCGAGGGCCGCCTTGGCGATCTCTGCGTCGGCCGTGGCGGAAAGGTACCTAAGAGCTCTGGCGGCAGGCAAGAGTGATCCTCCTACCTTGTTGTGGATTTGCTGGGTCACGCGGCGGGCAACCCCTTGTTGGCCGCCGTATGGTTGGGTGCGCGCTAGCCAATTGGCGAAAGAGTTGAGGCCGGCCAGGGCCAGGACTCCGACTCCGACTCCGAAGAGAGCCTTCCACCACCAGGGACCCACAAGATCAGCCATCACGGCCAGTGCGGCTGCACCACCGGGGAGGAGGAACGAGGCGGCCCAACTTAGCAGGGCCCTTTCCCACAGTGGTTGCTGCGCAGGGCTTGCGATGGACATGCGACACCTCCCATAGCCTGGGGAGAGTTGTCGTATTCCTCACTCTATTTGCAGTGACGGTGGGTCCTAGAGAAGTTGCCCGGCTTCATAGCTGCTCATGGAAACGCGATACTTAGGCCGCCCAAGGCGTGGAAACGCCTTACGTACGTCCGTGCGCGCTGAGATGGACGGCGGCGATCTGGGGTGCAGTGGGTGTTTTACGTGTATCGCGCCACATCAAGGCAATCGCGAAGCTTATAGCTCTACGCCCGGTTTGCATCTCGTGATCTTTGCTAAATGATCTCTCTGTAGCGCACGCTGGCGAGCGAACTCGGGTCGCCGAATGGTAGGGATCCAGGAGCAGCCGTGCCGCTCCTGGGCGCTCTCGGCGCCTTACGGCTGTCCGGGGTCAGCCTGCGGTGCCGAAAATCGTGGCGATCATGCCGCGTACGTGGGCGAGCTGCTCGTCCGGAAGATCGCCCACCTTGGACTTGAGCCTGGCGGCCGCCACGGTGCTGATGCGGTCGATCATCGCGGCGCGGCCCTCGCCGACGTCGACCACGAACGCGGTGAGAGCCTGCGCCATGTCGGCCGCCTCGACGTGCGCGGTGAGCACGTTGTCGCCGTACAGCGTGTGATAGAAGTCGCCGGAGACGATCAGCCGCACCTCGTCCCGGTCGCCGAGCTGGACGGTCCACAGCTCGCCGAATCGGTGGCTCACGCGGCCTCGCCGCGGTGCTCGTCGGCGGCCCGCGTGACGTCCTCGGACACGATCCGCTCGTCGGCCTCCTGAGCGGCGACCGCGCCGGCGCCATACACCGCGGCGCGGGCGGCCGGCGTGTGGGTGGCGGCGATCTCGCGGAGGGCGCCGCGCTCCAGGACGGTGGAGACGCTGAGCCCATGCGCCTCGGCGTGCTTGCGTACCGCCTCCAGGACCCACGGGGCGATGCTGACGGACGTTCTTCCCTTAGCCATGGTTCGTATGCTACGCCATGATGTGTTGAGAGTACTACCACTCGTAATACGCAGGCTCATACTCCCCCCGATTTCATTACCGGGAACGCCGCCACCACCGCAGGCTGTCACCCGGCAGAGTACGCCGCGATTTCAGCCGCCTACTGATCACCCTAGGCACGCCGGCTACCGCCCCGAAACCCTCCAAGGCAGGCCCAGGAGGTCCCCGAGGGCGCACAAGCACCCCAGCTCAGCGCCACCCGGCACGCAAGAAGACTGCGTGATCACCTTAAAACGCAAGATACGGGCTGAAGCGAGGAAGTCAGTTACAGGGAAGGGATCGCGGGAGCCCGAACCACGGAAGGGCGCTGTTGTCGAAACGGGTCACGGCGCTGATCCGATCGCCGGCCAAGGTGAGGACCACGAACCCCGTCCCACGCCGGATGCCATCGCTGCCCGAGCGCAGATAAGTACCGAATGCCGGTTGGCCGTTCGCGCGCGTAGGCACCAGGTGGTACTTTCGGTTGGCGCTCATGAGCGCGGCGTAGAACCCGGAAACGGCGTCGCGGCCGAGGTACTCAAGCGGCATCGGCGGCATGGAGACGCGAGCGTCGTCGGTGAGCAGGCCGACCAGGGCGTTGACGTCGCCGGATTCGTAGGCACGGGCGAACTTCGCCACAAGTGCCTCTTCGGCCGGCGAAGCGGGCGCAGGTGGTGAAACGTCCATCCCGCTCGGCGGGATTCGCCGGTGCAGCGTGGCGCGTGTCCGTTTGAGCGCGCTGTTGACCGAATCGACGGAAGAGTCGAGCATGTCGGCGACCTCGGCCGCCGGGTAGCCGAGCACCTCGCGCAAGATCAGGACGGCACGTTGGCGTGCTGGCAGGGTCTGCAGCGCAGTGACGAACGCCAGCGAGATGGACTCTTTCTGTTCATAGCGTGCTTCCGGTCCGAGCGGCGCGGCGATCGCACCGTCGAGGAGAGCGTCAGGGTACGGCTCCAGCCACACGACTTCGCCGAGCCGGCTCGGCTCCGGCGGTTCGATCTCGGGCACATCCCACTCCTTTGCCAGGCGACGGCTGGCCGAGCGAATCGCGTTGAGGCACTGGTTCGTGGCGATCCGATACAGCCAGGTGCGGATCGAGGCACGCCCCTCGAACCGGTCGAATGCCCGCCACGCCGCGAGCAGCGTGTCTTGCAAAGCGTCCTCGGCGTCCTGGAACGAGCCGAGCAGCCGGTAGCAATGCATGTGCAACTCCCGGCGATGTGGCTCGGTCAGCTGCCGGAACGCCTCGCCATCGCCGGCCCGCGCCCTCGCGATCAGCTCGCTCGCTGTCACGTCTCATCACCCCACCTGGTGTCAGTTCTTGCCAGCCCTTCTCCGGTTCTGACACCGGGCCGGCCGAAAACTGGGCGCGCCACACCCGCCCAATTCCTCCACAGCGTGGTGTCTACACCATCGACAGCTCGATTCCACCTCATGAGGAGCACACATGACACTCACGGGCAAGACAGTCCTGGTCACCGGAGCCAACCGCGGCATCGGAAGGGCGCTGGTCGAGGAGGCGCTGAGTAGGGGCGCCGAACGGGTCTACGCCGGCACACGGCAGGCCCTGAACCCTACGGATGAGCGCGTCACGCCCCTGGTCCTGGACCTGACGGATGCCGCCCAGATCAACCTCGCCGCCGAGACCGTTGATTCGCTCGATGTCCTGATCAACAACGCGGGCGTCTACGGCTATGAAGACCTGGCCGATCGAGCTGCCCTCGAACAGCATCTCGCGGTCAACCTCTTCGGCCCCTACGCCGTCACGCAGGCCTTCCTGCCCCGGCTTATCGAGTCACAAGGCGCGATCGTCAACGTGCTGTCATTGGCTGCGGTGGCTGCCGTGCCCATCAGTCCTGCGTACTCGATCTCCAAGGCGGCTGCCTTCTCGTTGACGCAGTCGCTGCGTGCCACTCTCGCCGGCCAGGGCGTGGACGTCCACGCCGTACTGCCCGGTCCCGTGGACACCGACATGGTGCGCGACCTCGAGATCCCGAAGGCGTCACCACAGTCGGTAGCCGCAGCCATCCTCGACGCGCTGGACAAGGGAGAGGAGGAGATCTTCCCCGATCCCTTCTCACAGGCGCTTGCCGATAGCTGGAATAGAGGGGCGGTCAAGGCGCTCGAACGTCAGAACGCGGCGCTCGTCGGCGCGGCCCAGAACCAGTAGCGGAAGGGCATACCAATGAGTACGAGTCTGCTGCTCCAGGACAAGACGGCCGTGATCTACGGAGCCGGCGGCGCCATCGGTCACGCCGTCGCCAGAACATTCGCACGCGAAGGGGCACGCCTCTTTCTCACAGGGCGCACCCTGTCGAAGGCGGAGGTACTGGCCAAGGAGATCGTCGCCGACGGCGGCGTGGCCGAGGCCGCGCAGGTCAACGCGCTCGACGAGAACGCCGTGGCCGAGCACCTCGACACGGTAATCGAGAAGGCGGGCGGCGTCGACATCTCGTTCAACGCCGTCGGGCTCCGCAACACCACGCTGCAGGGCGTTCCGCTCGTCGATCTCGACGTCGAGGAGTTCATGCGACCCGTCAACGAGCACGTGCGCGCCAACTTCTTGACCGCACGCCTTGCCGGCCGGCACATGGTCGCCAACGGCGCGGGCGTGATCATGACCGTGACCTCGCTTCCCGCCCGGATCGCCAATCCCCTCATGGGTGGTGTGGCCTTGGCCATGGCAGCCGAGGAAGCCCTGATCAGGGACCTCTCTGTCGAACTCGCGCCGTACGGCGTACGCGTGGCCGGCGTCCGGACCCAGGCCATGCCCGACAGCGGCACGATCGAAGAGGTCTTCGGCATCCACGCCAAGGCCCACGGGATCACTCGCGAACAGTTCCAGGCCATGGTTGCCGAGCGGACACACCGCAAACGCCTGCCGAGCCTCCAGGAAATGGCCGAGGTCGTCACGTTCATCGCCTCGGACCGGGCCGCCGGTATCGCCGGAACCATGGCCAACATGAGCCTCGGAGCCATCCCCGACTAAGAGGTCCTAACAGAATGATCTCTGTTGTGCTTTGATCTCTCGCTGTAGCGATGGCGAGAGGAGCGGGTATGGCGCGGCTGAAGCCGTGGGAGGTCAGTGACGAGCTCTGGGCGGTGATCGGGCCGCTGTTGCCCGAGCGAAGCGGCGGTTCCGGCATCCGGGACGCAAACGGCTGGATGATCGGCTGGCGTTGTAGGGCATCTTGTTCGTGCTGCACACCGGGATCGCCTGGGAGCACCTGCCGCAGGAGCTGGGCTACGGCTCGGGCATGACCTGCTGGCGGCGGCTGGCCGAGTGGAACAAGGTCGTGTCCATCCCCTGAAAGCGTGGAGACTCGGTTATGCAGCGATGGTCTCCTGAGACTTCGCCTTGGTGGCTGTTCGGGCGGTCGTGATCTGCCGCTCGTACGTGATCTGGCCGAGTGGAACAAGGTCGTGTCCATCCCCTGAAAGCGTGGAGACTCGGTTATGCAGCGATGGTCTCCTGAGACTTCGCCTTGGTGGCTGTTCGGGCGGTCGTGATCTGCCGCTCGTACGTGATCTGCCGCTCGTAGACGATCGG
>NZ_JAIWNB010000068.1 GCF_020215705.1 Nonomuraea aurantiaca
TGGTTAAGGTGGGTTCGATTAAGGCCCAGCGGGCGTCGGATATGTCACTGGGGTACGGCTTCCGCTCGCTCATGGCGGAACTTCTACCCGATACGTGTGATCGGTAGTGGCCCTCGACCGGTCGGGAGCTTCTACCGCATTTCTAGACCAGACGGAATTCGAGCGTCATTTGATAATCAAGCAGGCGCCCTCATCGGCGATGAGGAATGAGCAAATCTATACCTATAGGATGAAGAGCCCAAAAGCCTGCGACCACATAGCGGGCACATGCCAACGAGCCATGCCTAAACCCCCACTGAACCACGGCCGGCTGTCGGAGCTGGAGTCCTCCTACACCTACCTGCGCCAGTTCACCCCGAACGTCCTGGCCGCGATCGACTTCCAGGGCGGGCCGGGCACAGCCGAGCTGATGAAGGCGGTGGCCGTCTTGAAGGAGATGAACCGGCTCGGCGGCCACAAG
The DNA here is from genome assembly GCF_020215705.1 of Nonomuraea aurantiaca. GTDB lineage: Bacteria > Actinomycetota > Actinomycetes > Streptosporangiales > Streptosporangiaceae > Nonomuraea > Nonomuraea aurantiaca. The sequence goes on from NZ_JAIWNB010000068.1 coordinate 461, forward strand.
GTGCCCGCGGAGGCGCCGAGCGGCTTCGTGCCCGCCAAGTACGCCGACTACCTGGCCAAGGCCCGCAAGTCCGGGGAAGATACCGCCTACCGCCATTTCTGGGAACTGTGCGTGATCTTGTGCTTGCGGGACGGGCTGCGCAGCGGGGACGTTTTCGTGCCCGGCTCGCGCCGCTACGCCGATCCGGCCAGCTACCTGTACACGCCCGAGCAGTGGGCGCCCCGGCGCGGCGAGTACTGCCGCCTGGTGGGCAAGCCGCCGCACGCGGCGGAGGCGCTGGAGCAGGGCAAGGAGGAACTGCACGCTGCCCTGGAAGAACTGGAGCAGACCCTGGCCGGCGCCACGCCCGACGACACCGGCAGGGTCCGGCTGGATGAGGACGAGCATCTGGTAGTGCCGCCGCTGTCGGCCGAGGACGTGCCGGCCGAGGCCAAGGCACTGAAGGAGGAGCTGGCCGGGATGCTGCCGTTCGCGCGGATCGCCTCGCTGCTGATCGAGCTGGACGCGCGCACGCACTTCCTGGACTGCTTCACCCATGCCGGCGGGCGCAAGCTCAGCACGTCCGTGGAGACCAAGCGCAACATCTTGGCTGTGCTCATCGCGATGTCCACCAACCTGGGCCTGGCCCGCATGTCGGAGGCCTGCGGGGTGTCCTACGACGTGCTGGCCTGGACCATGGAGTGGTATGTGCGGGAGGAGACGCTGCGCGAGGCCAACACGGTCATCGTCGACCACCACTACCAGCTGGGGCTGGCCAAGGTGTTCGGCGGCGGCACCATGAGCTCATCGGATGGCCAGCGGTTCCCCGTCCGCGGTAAGACCGTGACTGGCCGGACCATGGTCATTCACGGCGGTCAGGTGCTCTCCACGTACACCCATGTCTCCGATCAGTGGTCCACCTACGGCACGAAGATCATCGTGCCGACAGCGCGGGAGGCGCACTTCGTCCTGGACGACTTCCTCGGCAACGCAACCGACCTCCCGATCGCCGAGCACGCGACCGACAGTCACGGAGCAACAATCATCAACTTTGCGCTGTTCGACCTGGTCGGCAAGGCGCTCACCCCGCGATTGCGGGACTTGACCCGGGTCACTCTGGTACGGGACGACACCCCGACCGAGATCGCCAAGCGCTACCCGCACGCCGGGCCGCTGCTGGGCGCGCGCTGGAATGAGGACCTCATCGCCGACTGCTGGCCGGACCTGCTGCGGATGGCCGGATCGCTGAAATACGGCCAGGCCACCGCCTCGCTGATCGTCGGCAAGTGGTCGGCCGCCTCCCGGCAGAACACCCTGGCGGCCGCGCTGAAGGAATGGGGCATGCTGCGCAGGACCGTCCACCTGGCCAAATACCTGTCGGACCCAGCCTTCATGCGTCGCCTGCGTCCGGTGGAGGGGAGGCTGGCGATGCGGCGCTTCCAGGGACTGCGCGCGCAGGGCTTGGCTCGACCATCATGGACACGCATCGATGGGCTTGTGAAAGAGCGATTTCTGGTGCGTCCATGCGTGAGACGAATGAGCGGACCGGCGGTGGTGGAGGCTCGACCATCCTGCCGGGGGCCGGCATCTGCCAGCGGTTCGCTGAGCGCTGCCCTGACCCGGGGGTGCTTCACGCTCGATCGTCCTGGTGGTCTCGCGGTTGCTGCTGTCGATGTTGTGGCCGATCCGGTGGCATCGCGTCGGGGCGGCAGCTGATCAGTCGTGGTCGGTGACGGTGCGTTCGTCGTCGGCCGGGGAGGATGGCGGCAGGCCGACGTCTGAGGGGTTCTTCGGCTGGGACCTCGACAGGATCCAGCCGCGGAAGCGGCTTGCCGCGGCGGGCAGGCGCCGGTCCAGGTGCCACGACAGGCCGATGGTCCGGAAGGCGTCTTCGTCGCTCAACGGGATGAGGGTGACTCCGGCGACGGCGGGTGCGGTGGGGCCGCCAGGGACGATGGCGACGCCGAGCCCGGATCCCACGAGCGCTTTGATGGTGGCGATCTCCGCGCTTTCGAGGACGACGTTCATGTGGACGCCGCGGGCCGCGAAGAGGGCGTCGGTGGTCTGCCGGAGTCCGAACTCGCCTGGCATGGCGATGAACCGCTCGTGCAGGACGTCCATGAGCTCGACCTGGGGGCGGTCGCCGAGTGGATGTCCTGCCCCTGTCGCGAGGGCCAGGGGCTCGTCGCGGAGCGGGACCCAGCTCAGGAGGGGGTCGCGCGGTCTGGGGCTGGTCAAGATGAGGTCTGCCCGGCCGTCGGCGGCGCGGGTGGCGACCTCGTCGGCCGAGTCCTGGTGGAGCACGAACCGGGTCCGGGTGTCGATGTGGACGTATTCGCCCAGCAGGTCGGGGACGAGCCAGGTGCCGAAGGAGTGGAGAAAGGCAAGGTCCACGGTGCCGTTGCGGGGCCCGCGCAGGGTGGCGATGTCGTCCTCGGCCTGGGCCAGTTCGCGTAGCGCGGCTTCGATGCGGGTGACCAGGGCCCGGCCGTACTGGTTGAGCCGCAGACGGCGGTTAGGACGGTCGAAGAGTTCCACGCCGTAGGCCTGTTCGAGCCGTCTGATGGTCCGCGACAGCGCCGGTTGGGAGAGGTTGAGCACCGCTGCGGCCCGTGAGACGTTCTGCAACTCCGCGACCACGAGGAAGGAGCGCAGTTCGTCGAGACCTACGTGGCTCAAATCCGCTCTCGTCGTTTCATCTCATGAGTGGTCGTATCGCGATGACCCCACAAGCGATGCGGCCGCATCGCTGGCTGGGTGGAATCGCGGCACACCGCCGGCACGTCGAACATCGCCATGTTACGGCCCTGTGCCGATGGTGACAAAGACCGGAACGGTGTCGCCGGGCCAGCGGTGCGTGCTGATGGGTCTGAGGTCAACCGCCGAGGGAAGCCCAGAACCGGCGGCCCTGCCCGGTCATGACGCGTCCGAACGCCGAGCCGCTGAAGTGGCAGGCTCCGACGGTCGTGCCGGTGTCCTGGAGTTTGGTCAGTATGTCCTCGCGCCACTGGCGGGCGGCCACGGGGTCGACGTCGAACATGAAGGTCAGGTCGGGTTCCTCCAGCTGGGCCGAGGTGTGGATGGTGTCGCCGAGGATCACGGCGCGCTCGGTGCCCGAGGAGACGACGACACACTGGTGACCTGGGGTGTGCCCGGAGGCGTGAATGATCTCGACGCCCGGTGCGAGGGTTTCGCCGTCGGTCGACACCTCGAACTGGGAGGTGAAGGGCAGTTGCTGTGCCGGGGCGAACGACTCATCGGCGTGGGCGAGCCAGTGCTCGACCTCACCGGGGCCGGCGAGGTGGCGGGCGTTGCCGAAGGTCAGCGCGTTGTCGGTGACGGTCCAGCCGGTGTGGTCGGCGTGCATGTGGGTGTACACCACGGTGTCGATCCCAGCGGGGGTGGCCCCGGCGGCGCCGAGGCTGGTGAGCAGGTTCCCGCTCTTGGCCGACACGAACCCCTCCACCTCTAGCTCGGTGTTCCCGAAGCCGAGGTCGACGAGGATCTTCTGGTCGCCGGACTCGATGAGGAACCCGCCGATGCTGCACACCCAGCGGCCGTCGCTGGTCTGGCTGGCGTGACGCGCCCAGCATTCCAGTGAGGAGCCCGGGAAGACGTCGTAGGAGAAGTTGGCGACGCCGTCGGGGAGATAGGTGATGCGAATACCGCCCACGGTACGAGAATGCAACGGAGCGGGGGTGGCTGACATACAGCGTCTCCTGAAGGTTGATCGGTCGCGGTGATGATGAGGGCTTCGTGCGCCTGCCGTTGAGGCTTTCAGCATCTGGTATGGCGAGCGCCATGAGAAGTGCGTGTTCAGGCCGCTGTCATGCGTGGGACGCATGACAGCGGCTCCTGGCCGTCGCGCGCGCCACGGGTGGGCGGCGGGTGTCACCGATGGGTGCCGCTGGTTCGGTCGATGATCCGGCGGGCGCGGTCGATGACCGGCCGGTCGAGCATGTGCCCGTCCTTACCGACCGCGCCGTTCGAGGCCTGTCCTGCGGTGTCCAGGACGCCACGAGCCCACTCCGCCTGGGCGTCCGTTGGCCGAAACGCCTCTTGTGCCTCCCGCACCTGGGCCGGATGGATGAGGAGTTTCCCGCCGAACCCGAGGGCTCGCGCCCGGCGGGCGTCGGCGGCCGCCGCGGGCGGCGCCAGGTTCGTGGTCACCGAGTCGATCGGGGCGGGCTTGCCCGCGGCGCGTGAGGCCAGGACGAGTGTCCCGCGTGCCAGGAGGAGCGCATCGTCGGTGTCGTCGGCGTCGATGTCCAAAGCGAAGTCGATCGCTCCGAATGCGAGCCTCGCGACGGCCTCGCAGTTCGTGAGGGCTGCCGCGTTCAGGATGCCGCGTGCCGACTCCACGAGCGCGATGAGGTCGGTGCCCGGCGCGAGTCGGGCGGCCAGTTCGATGAGGTCCGATGCGTCCTCGGCCTTCGGGACGACGATTCCCCGCAGCGCCGGCAGGCCGCCCAGGGTCGACAGGTCGTCGTCATGCCAGGGCGTGCCCGGCGCGTTCACCCGGACCCAGCATTGTCCCCCGGCCGTCAGCCAGTGCGCCGCCGCCTGCCTCGCCTGGTCCTTCGCGTGGGGGGAGATGGCGTCCTCGAGGTCGATGATCACCTGGTCGGCTCCGGCCGCGGCGGCCTTGGCGAACCGATCCGGCCGGTCGCCGGGCACGAACAGCCAGGTCACCGATGAGGCCGTATCCCTCATCGCCCTCACCCGGACCTGCCGGTCACGCTGCCCGGCCCGTGAGCGATACCTCGGGCCGTCACGCGGCGCCCAAGGAGGTGAGGTGGCTTGTTGCGGTGGTCCGCCCGTGCCGGTCCCGCGCGTGGGCGGTCACGGCGCCGTCGTGCTCGGCGGCGGCCGAGATGACCAGGCCCTGGCCGAGGGTCAGCGGAGCGACCAGCCGGTAGTCAAAGTGCGTTCCGGTCGAGACACCGGCCGCCCGCCGTGCCTCCTGGCTCATCAGCAGTGCCTGCAAGGGGCCGTGGACAACGAGGCCGGGGTAGTCCTCCTCGTCGCGGCAGTAGTCCACGTCGTAGTGGATCCGGTGGGAGTTGTAGGTCAGCGCGGAGAACCGGAACAGGTAGGCCTGGTCGAGGTCGATCTCGATCCCGGGGACATCAGCCGCAGGCAGGCCGGCCTCCACGGGGATGGCGGTGGCCAGGCGGGTCGGCTCCCGGTAGATGATGTCGACCTCGTCGGTGACGGCGAGCTGTCCGCGCTGGCGGATGGTGCGGCGGGTGGTGACGATGGTCATCCAGCCGGACCGCCCGTTCCGCTCGCGGGACCGGACGACCTGGAGTGTCGAGTCGGCTTCCTCGCCCAGCAGCAGCGGGCGGTGCGAAGTGACCCGGCCGCCGGCGTACATGCGGCGCAGCCCTTCACGAGGCGGGCTCGGAATCGCGTGCTTGGCGTGGCCTTCGGGGCCGAGGTCGGACTGGGGGGCCCGCTCCAGGAAGTACAGCCAGTGCCACAGGGGCGGCAGCTCCCACCCCGACCCGATGGCTTCGGCCGGCAGGTCGAGGAGCGCGGCCAGCGCGATGGCCGGCCCGGGCACGAGGCACTCGGTGGTCTGGGTGGTCTGGGTGGTCTTCATGCTCAGCCCATCACGAACGGGTCGCGGGTCCGGCCGCTGAGCTGGACCCAGATGGCACGGTTCTCCAGGTACTCATCCATCGCGGCGATGCCGTTCTCCCGGCCGATGCCGCTGTCGCCGAACCCGCCGAACGGGACGCTGGGCGCCACCACGCGGTAGTCGTTGATCCACACGTTCCCGGCGCGGATCTGGCCGGCGACCCGGTGCGCGCGGTGGACGTCTTTGGTCCAGACTCCGCCCGCGAGCCCGAACGGGGTGTCGTTGGCCAGGCGAAGCGCCTCATCCTCCTCGTTGAAGGTGTGGACGCTCAGCACGGGCCCGAAGACCTCCTCGCGAAACACCGTCGCGTCCGGGCCGAGGCCGGTCAGGACGGTGGGCCGGACGAAGTAGCCGCCGAGGTCGTCGTCCGGGCCCCCGCCGCAGGCGACGTGGGCCCCCTCGTCGACGGCGGTGCGCAGATGGCCGAGGACCTTGTCGTACTGCGGCTTGTTGGCGACCGGGCCCATCTCGGTCGCCGGATCCTGCGGATCACCGAGCCGCATCGCGGAGGCGCGTGCGCTGACGAGCCGGACGAGCTCGTCATGGACGTCCTCGTGGACGATCAGGCGGGACCCGGCCATGCAGGTCTGGCCCGTGGCCGCGAAGACCCCGGCCATCACGCCGTTGGCGGCGGCACCAAGGTCGGCGTCGGCGAACACGATCTGCGGGGACTTGCCGCCGAGTTCCAGCGTGACCCGGTTCAGGTTCCTGGCGGCGGCGGTCGCGACGGCCCGGCCGGTCGAGGTGGCTCCGGTGAACGCGACGGCGTCGACCCCGGGATGACCGGCCAGCGCGGCGCCGACCTCGCCCCGCTGACTGGTGATCACGTTCAGGACTCCGGCGGGGAACCCGGCTTCGGCCAGCAGGGATGCGAACACGACCGTGGAGATCGGCGAGTGTTCGGACGGCTTGACGACCATCGTGCACCCGGCCGCGAGCGCCGGGGCGAGCTTCCACGTGAGCAGGAGCAACGGCGAGTTCCACGGCGTGATGGCGGCCACGACGCCGACCGGCACCCGGGTGGTGTAGACGAGGTAATCGGGATTCGGGGCCGGAATCGAGCGGCCCTCGATCTTGTCGGCGAGCCCGGCGTAATAGTGGTACCAGCCGCCCATCGCCTTCATCTGACCGACCATCTCGCGGTAGAGCTTGCCGGAATCGCTCACCTCCAGACGCGCCAGCCGCTCGGCGTTGTCGGCGACGAGGTCACCCAGGCGCCGCATCAGAGCCGACCGCTCGAATCCGGTCAAGGCACCCCACGCACCCTCGAACGCCGCCCGGGCCGCGGCGACGGCTGCGTCGACGTCCTCGGGACCGGCGTCGGCGGCCCTGGCCCACACCTGCCCGGTGTAGGGGTTGACCGAATCGAAGGTCCTGCCCGACAGCGAGTCGGTGGATCTGCCGCCGATGAGCAGCCCGAAGGCCTCCACCTGCTCGCCGGTCACGGAGCTGCCGCTCTTCGGCTTTGTCATGCCGTCACTCCTTGCTCTGCTTCGAGTCCGTCCAGCCACGCGAGCACGCCCTCGGTATGCTCGCCGAGGGCGGGCACCGACCCCGACGGGGTCGGCCAATCAGCGGTCACCGCGGGCTTCAGCACCTCGACCGGCCCAGCCGATGTCTGCGCTGTTCGCCACCGGTCACGCGCTTTGAGCTGCGGATGCGCCACGAACTCCGCCAGCGACCGCTGCTGGGCGTAGGCGATCCCGGCGCTTTCCAGCCTGCCGACCGCCTCATCGAGCTCCAGCTCGGCGAAAACATCCGCGACGATCCGGTCGAGCTCCTCACGGTGCTCGACACGCTGAGCGTTGCCACCGAAGCGCGGATCCTGCGCCACGTCGGCTCGCCGCAGCACCTGCCCACAGAAGACGGCCCATTCGCGCTCGTTCTGCAGACCGAACATCACGATCTGCCCGCCGAGCGTCCTCACCGGTCCATACGGGGCGATCGTGGCATGACTGGCGCCAGCCCGGGCAGGCTGCGTTCCGCCGTACCCGCTGTAGAGGTAGGCATACCCCATCCACTCGCCCAGCGCTTCGAGCATCGACACCTCCAACGCCGTACCGAGACCCGTCCGGTGCCGCTGGTGCAGGGCGCTCAAGATTCCCGAGTAGGCGTACATCCCCGCCGCGATGTCGGCGATCGAGATACCGACCTTCGCCGGCGTCTCCGGCGTGCCGGTCACCGCGACCAGTCCCGCCTCCGACTGGATCAACAGGTCATAGGCCTTCCGCTCCTCATACGGGCCACCACTGCCGTAACCGGAGATGTCACAGGCGATGAGACGCGAATGACGTTCCGTCAGCTGACGGGCGGACACACCGAGCGACCGAGCGGCCCGCGGGGACAGGTTCTGGATGAACACATCCGCATGGGCCAGGAGCCGATCGAGCAGCGCACGCCCCTCCGCGGTCTTGAGATCAGCGACAACGCTCTCCTTACCCGCGTTGAGCCACACGAAGTGGCTCGCCAGCCCATGGACCGTGCTGTCGTATCCACGAGCGAAGTCCCCGCCGCCAGGCCTTTCGATCTTGATCGTGCGTGCTCCCAGATCCGCGAGCTGGCGACTCGCGAACGGGGCAGCGACGGCTTGCTCGAGCGCCACCACGACGAGACCGTCGAGTGGCCCACTGCTAAGGGTCATGACGCACAGTCTCAACGCGCAGGTCACGCGAACGCCAATGCCGATCGCAAGCGCCGCGATGCCTCCAATGCATAAGTCGATGGACATGACCCGGCCGGGACAGCATCACTGCGGGCACCGCCGTACCTGAGCCGTGAAAACGATCGGAGGTGAACGAGCGTCGCCGTCACACGGGACGGCGCGCCGGTGGGTGCGGACCGCAGCCGCATCGGCCGGCTCCACCGCCTGCCCTGAGGAGAACTAGGCCCCGGCACCACCTGGCGACAGACCAGCGGAATTCGTCGATGACCTGAAGGGCGCTACCGGTTCTTGCTGCTGCGATAGGCCTGCGGGGTGGGTTGGCAGCGAGGACTGCGCGAGCAAGCAATTTCGATGACGGTCGTAGTATGGAGGAGAGCTTGTCGTTGTCGTTCCAAGGAGTCACCGTGACCCGTCCTCGTACCGCCGCTCGGATGGTGGAGCATCCCGAGTTGTCACAGGTGTCGATGCAGCAGGTGATGGAGGCTCTGGTGGATCCGGTGCGGCGGGGGGTGGTGGCCCAGCTGGCGGGGGCGGGTGAGGACATGAGCTGCGGGAGGTTCGACTCGCCGGTGTCGTTGTCGACGCTGACGCACCATTTCAGTGTGCTGCGCGAGGCCGGGGTGATCCGCCAGTACTACGTGGGGACGACGAAGATGAACACGCTGCGGGCCGAGGAGATGCAGGAGCGCTTCCCCGGCCTACTGTCGGCGGTCCTGGCCGCTTGCGCCGCGGAGCCGGGGCCGGCAGCGGCCTGAGGGGACAGGACTGATGACAGGGCGGAGAAGCTGACGGCATCTGGGCACTCGCGCCGCCGGCCGTTCGCCGGTGGTCGGGTGCCCAGATGTGTTCTGGTCGCTGCCGGTCAGGTGGTGTAGGGGCGCACAGCCCTGGCGATCTGGTCGACCGTCTTGGTCATGCTTGCTGTGCCGGCCGACCGGACCCAGAACAGGGCCCGGTCGACGCCGGCCGCCGCACAGGCGTCCAGATCACCCACGTCGTGCACATCGGCGCCGAACAGCGTGACCGGGATCGGCTGATCGCTGCCGGGCTTGCGGGCGTCGCGCTTGAACGCTGCGATGTTGTTCAGGACGCCGGGGCGCAACATGGGGATCCACTCGTCGCCGTAGGCGATGACGCGCCAGGCCACGGTGGGCCCGTTTGCCCGCGACCAGGATGGGCGGGGCGGGCTTTCGCACGGGCTTGGGCCAGGAGGTGATGTGGTCGAAGTGGACGTGGTCGCCGTGGTAGGAGGCGGTGTCGTGGGTCCAGATCTGCCGCATGGCCTCGACGCAGCACCGCCAAGGAGGTCGCCTCCGTCGACGTCCTGTCCGGCGGCCGGATGAACTTCGGCGTCGGACCGGGCTGGATCAACCAGGAGATGCGCAACCACGGCACCAACCCCGACGGTGGAAGGTGATGCGCGCGCTACGTCTGCCGCGACCCCGAGGAGATCTTCTTCCGGATGGTCCGGCATGGCGAGTTCGACGCCTCGGAGATGTAGCTGTCGACGTACCTCTTGTCCTCCGTGGCCGACGGTCCGTTCGTAGCGGTGCCGGTCTTTCCGTCGCGAGCGTTTCGCCACAGCGGAATCTACGTGTCGGCCACCAGCGGTCTGGTCGGCGGCCCCGTGTCGGCGCTGGCCGGCGCTTCGGTCGGTATCGCCGAGGACCAGCTGACCGCCAACGTCTGGATTCGCGGCATGCTGCAGGAGCACTACGGCGTGGCAGCCTCCTCGGTGAGCTACCGCGTCGGCTGGCTCAATCAGCCCGGACGGCGCGAGAAGGTGCAGGTCTCGCTGCCACCGGAGATCGACATCGCCCCGGTGCCGTCGGGGCGCACACTCTCCGACCTGCTCGCGACCGGCGAGCTCGACGCGGTCTATTCTCCGCGCGCCCCGGACAGTCTGAAGACCGGTGATGCGCGCCGGCTCTTCGCCGACCCTCGCGCCGAAGAGCGCCGATACTTCGCCGAGACACGCATCTTCCCGATCATGCACGTCCTGGTCCTGCACCGCAGGGTCTACGAGACCAATCCCTGGGTGGCCCAAGAGCTGCTGAAGGCATGTGTCCGGGCATAAGAGATCGCCTACGCCGAACTCGCGCGAACCGTCTCGCTGTCGCTGCCACTGCCGTGGGTCCGCGAGGAGTACGAGCAGACAGTCGCCGTTCTTGGTGACGACTACTGGTCCTACGGCCTGGAGCGGAACCAGTCCGTGCTCACCACGTTCATCAGATACGCGGCCGAACAGGGCCTGGTCAAGCGGCAGGTGGCGCCCGAAGAGCTGTTCGCGCCGGAGACCACCGAGTCGTACGTGATCCGAAGCCGCGATCATCGCCGGCTTCCCGGCATCAGGGGTCAGGCGTCCACGGGGCGGCGGTCGGTGTCGGGCACCCACCGCAGCGGGTCGGCGGGCGCGGGGAGCGCGGGGCCGCGGCCCAGGCGCCGCAGCAGCGTCCGCAGCGGCGCCGGTGGATCGCGGCGCCGCCAGACGATCCACCAGGGCATGAGGATCTCCGGCTCGACGATCGAGACGCGGCGCAGCCCGCTGCCTTCCGCGTCGGTGCTGCGCTCCCCCAGCCCGACCGCGGCCTTCTCGCGGAGGAACTGCTCCACCAGGTTGCCGCCGGCCGATGGCGGGCTCGGTGAAGCGGAGCGGCAGGCCGAACCGCTCGCACAGCCGCGTCAGGTAGCCGCGCCACTCCACGGCGCCCGCCGGGTCCGGCATGGCGATGCCGTGCTCCCTCAGGTCGGCGGGCCGCAGCACCGTCCGGCCGGCGAGGAGGTGGTCCGCGGGCACGAACGCGTCCAGCGGTTCCAGCCGTACGAGCCGGCAGGCGAGCTCCGCCGGCCAGGGCCGCGGCGTGTCGTGCACCCGGCCGAAGGCCGCGTCGATCTCCCCACGCCGCAGAGCGGGCAGCGCCGCGGACAGCCCCTGCCGCATGCTCAGCTCGATCCGCAGCGGCGGTTCGGCCGCGCTCGCCTCACGGAGCATCCGCAACGGGGTGAACCGCTCGTCGTAGACGTCCACGCGCAGCGGCTCGCCACCCGTCCACACGGAGTCCACGGCCCGGTCGAACGCGGCCACGGCGTCCACGGCCCGCGGCGGGAACCGGCGCCCGGCCGCGGTCAGCTCCACGCTGCGCGTGGGCCGCTCGAACAGCCGCGTCCCGAGCGCGTCCTCCAGCCTGCGGATCCTCTTCAGCAGCGCCTGCTGGCTGAGGTGCAGCCGGACGGCCGCCCGCCCAAAGTGCGACTCCTCGGCGGCGACGGCGAACACGGACCGCGGACCTGCCGCTCGGTGCGGGCGCGTGCCTGCCAGCGCCGGTAGGTCCGCTCAGGGATGCTGGTCAGGCGGCGGAACCTCGAGGTCTTGGAAGGGGCCAGGCGGTGCTCGGCCGACTTCTTCCACACCTGCGGCTCGACATGGGCCTCGCCGAGGGCGGTCTTCAGTTCCTCGATCTCGCTTCGAGTTGCGCGTCCCGGCTGGGGGTACGCGCGTTCTTCGCTATCGGACCGGCGCGGCCGTTCTCGATGAGCTGACGCTTCCAGGTGCCGATCGGCTGTTCCGAGACGCGGGCGCGGCGGGCGGCGGGCGGCACCGTCATCTCTCCGGCCAAGATGCTCAGCACGATCCGGACCTTCTCATCGACCGGAATCGCAGACGGTTGAGCATCACGGACTCCTTGATCAGAGGACAAGCATGGACCTCTGCCAGAAATCATGACGCGGAAAGAACTCACCCGGCCCGGCCCCGGCCGTCCCAAGGGATCAAGGAACCGGCCGAGGGACAAGGGCCCGCCCAACCGCGAAACCGTAACCGCCGACAATGAACACCGAGAGTGACGTTAAATCGCAAGCTTGGTCGAAAGGCTAAATGTCTATCCTCTTTGGCAGATTTGACACTTTTGCGAAGTGAAAGGGCGGTTTCCAATAGATAGACCCAAACTGTGGCGCAGCGGGCGAGGAGTATGAAGCATGAAGATCAAACGTGGCCTGACGATGCTGATCGTGGCAGCTGCTATCGGGGGCGGAGCCTTGCTCGCTGCACCCGCCGAAGCAGGCGCCGCATCATCCGTGTCGGCGAGCAGTCCCGGCTGGCATCTCGTAGGCAAGTACAACGACATCGTGCAGTGCTACATCCGTGCCAACTGGTATATGGACAATGGAGCGCGAGCCTCCGAGTGCCGCGGCAACCAGGCCCCCTGGGAACTCTGGGTGCTGACCGACGAGTGATCGGGCCTTCCCAATGCCGGGCAGCTAAGGCAGTGGGCGGGTAGTCAAGGTGTCGGGCGGAAACCGGGACATGAGAACGGAGACCCAGTAGAACGGGGACCTTTCACAAGCATCCGCAACAGACTGGATCTCCGTTGAGCCGGCAGTCTGCCAGTGTGTCCTGGCCTCCGCCAGGAATTGCAGCAGATGCAGCGTTGTGAAGATGCGGCCGTGGTGCACGAACGCCGCCACCGTCCCCATCGCGGCCGCCAGCCGCTCGCGCGGCACCCCCTCCTCATTGCCTTCCACACCTCCACCAGCGAAACCAGCCGTTCCTCGGCGGCTTCCGGCACCGTCATCTGCACCTCCATCGCCCAGGCCATCGCCCGCGCCGCCTTGCGCAGTCTGGGAAACGTGCGCAGCTGCTCGCCCTTGCCCGCCGGCTCCGCGCAGGCCAGCAGGAGGAGATCAGCAAATCGACCACGTCCAAGGCGTCATCGACTGAGGCAGTCTCCAGGTGCCGCCGTCGCGCAGCAGCCTCATGTGATAGTCGCGCACAGCTCAGTCCCGCGCCCGTGGATCGGCGAGAGGATCGGCGGATCAGGTGGCAGCGTGATCGGTCCTGTGGCCTGCCTCATGCGCCCCTGCTAGCCTCGCGCTTTCGTGCGCCCAGCAGAATGGAGGTGAAGCCGTGACGTAGCGGCTGATCTTGCTGTTCGTAAGCTCGTCGTCGCTTGCCGGTGGAAGTCCGGTCCGGGTAGCTGCCAGGAGGCCCGGTAGCAGGCTGGC
>NZ_JAIWNB010000069.1 GCF_020215705.1 Nonomuraea aurantiaca
TACCTGTCGGAGACCTCCATGGCCGACCTCCACACCGGCAGCGCTGCACGCGACCCGGCCGAGCTCACCACGCACTCAGAATCGCAACCGTCGATCACGTAGTTACACCACTCCACGGGACGCCATCCGGGCATGTGGCCGACATGCTGACCATGGGCCTGCGTCCGGTCGACCTGACACGCGACCGGATCGAGGAGGTTGCGGGCTGGCAGGTGCGGATGGAGCGTGGCCGCGTCGCCGAGATCACCCGCCGCGGTGCAGGAGCGTGGTGGCGGGCCGATGCCGCGACCGGAAACGTCGACGTTGAGTGGAAGAAGGCGGGCAAAGCCCGCCGTCAAGCAGTGCTGCTGGTCTTGCCGCCGGGCTGGCTGACCGATGATCAGAGGGACCCCGCCGAGCTGATGTTGCGGGCGTGTGCCGAAGGGGCCACCTACGGTGGACTGATTCCGGTGCGGGGCTCCTTCTTCTGACCGGCGGGCGAGCGCGCCCCGGGCCCGCCCCGCCTCCCCGCCGTTGACCCGCTGACTTCTCCGATGAGCCGCCTTTCTGACGGACCACGGAATCGCCTACACCGTTGCTCGGCATCGATTTTCAAACCCGACCGAGGAGGCCATACCCTCATGAAGATCCCGCATTCCGGCGATCGCCCTCCACGCTTTTGCGGCCTTGGCCACCGCGACGCCGTCCCTTATGTGGAGGCGCTGGCGTTTTGGGGCCGCGCCGTTGAGCAGCGTCTGGTGCCGCGCAGCTACGCCCTCACCGTGCTGGCTGACCACCCCCTTTGGCGCAACCCCACCTCATGGGAGGGACCGCAACCCCCTTCGCGGTGGGAACGGCTCTGGGCGGCGGCCGACGATCTGGCCGACTGGGAGAACATCGTTGTGGAGATGTCGCTCGACCCCGGCGACTTCTTCGACTTCCTTTGCGACGCCACCATGACCCCCGCTCCGCGTGGATGAGCTCCCGCCGGCTGGTGCCGGCCTGAACCATGGCACGCGGCCGGCCCCTTTGAAGTCGATCGTGAAAGGAAGACAGCACCCGTGACTCACCACACCACGGTTCCACCCTCTGAAGCCAACGACGAGGTGGGCTCGTTGATCGCTGAGGATCCGCAGACGCACTACCTGTTCACCGGCGATCGCATGAGCCTGGACGAGCTCGCCGTTCACCTGAACGCCGCTGCGTTGTGGTTGCGCGATCTCGCGATCGCCGCGGAACAGCCCGACGTCCCGGTAGAGCTGGGCGACAATCTGTGCGAGCGTCTCGCCATCCTCAGCGACGAGCTAGCCCGGTTCGGCGATGACATCGCGGAAACCGACACGATCATCAGTGAGCATCGGCCGTTGAAGCCGTGCCTGTCGATGCACAAGCGTGAGCCATGGGGCAGCCGCGCTCATGGAGAGGATCCAGCGACCTGGGGTAAGCGCCTGTCCACGGTTTTGTCGATGCGGCAGATCCTCATGCTCGCCCGCGAGGACGAAGAGCCCTGGCGCAACCACGAGCCGGGCATTCCGTACTGGGAAGGAATCAAAGATCTGCCCGGCGTTGAGGAATGGGTGTCGAAGCGGGCCGCTGATCGGCTGGCACGAGCCCGCGCCGCGGCCATCCAGAAGCAGGCCAAGCGCGAGCCATGCGACGCATGCCAAGCCCGCGCGGGCACCAGCTGCCGGACGAAGAACGGCCACGTGGCCGAGTCCTTTCGCCGTGCTCGCCGCGGAGGACTGGCGCCGTACGAGTACGCGGCCGAGGCCAGCCGCGACCAAGAGGGCTGGAGGATCCTGTACGGCTCCACCTTGCAGGCGATCCTGGGCGAGACGCAGTTCATCGTGTTCCGGCCGACCCCGGGTGCCGTGGTTTTCGGTGTGGCGGACCACCTCCGAAGGAAAGCAGGCTCAACGGCAACACCGATCCGGCCGAGAAGAGTCCGACCTCCCAACTGAGGGGCCTCGCCAACCGACAGGGGGCGAAGACCTCCGGCATCTGCCGGTCCATCAGGTCATGAGCGCTGGCCGTCCGCTGCCGGACACCCGCGACCGGGCGATTTGGGATTGAGCGCCCGACGCAGGCTCCCCTCACCACAGCCGGGTGCCCGAGGTCATCGGCCGGCGTCCCTGATCGCTGTGGGGAATGTACGGTTGCCGCTGCGTTCGGCCTGGGCCCGGGCCCAGCGCCCGGTTGAGGTCAGGCCGAGCAGCACGGTCGCGATGCCGCAGCCGGGCGGAACGGCCCAGGCGGTATGACTCGACGCGACGAACCCGGCCGAGTCGTCCGCGACGATCGAACCGCGCACCGCCACGCCGATCGCGCCGCCGGTCGGGTCCCGCCCTCGGCGCTCGGACGGGTATCAGCGGCGGGTTTCGATCTTCAGGTCGCCTGCGGTCACAGTGCGGATGTGGTCACTGGCGAGCATGTCGTGCGGGTAGCCGAGGTCGATCGCACTGACCTTGTCGAGGCGGGCCAGCTGATCGGCGGTGAAGTCGACCTCCAGGGCGCCCAGATTCCCCACCAGTTGCTCGGGGGTGCGAGCGCCGATGACGGGTGCCGTCACGCCTGGATTCTGCAGGGTCCAGGCCAGTGCGACCTGGGCGGGTGTGTGTCCCGCCTCCGCGGCGACCTCCCGCACGACGTCGGCGATGGCGAGCGTGCGTTCGGTGACCATGCCCAAGCCGGCGTTGAAGCTCTTGCGGTTGCTTTCACCGGGGTCGGCGTCCGTCGCGGTTAGGTCGGCGCGGCTGTACTTGCCGGTGAGCACGCCGCCGCCCAGCGGTGAGTACGGGGTCACCCCCAGCCCCATCGCCCGGGCCATCGGGATCAGGTCACGTTCTCCGCCCCGGTTGATGAGGCTGTATTCGATCTGTAGCGCGACCAGCGGCGACCAGCCGCGCAGGTCGGAGATCGCCTGCATGCGCGAGATCTCCCAGGCCGGAGCGTTGGACATCGCCACGTACAGGACCTTGCCCTGCCGGACCAGGTCGTCCATGCCACGCAGGATCTCCTCGACCGGTGTCGTGAAATCCCACACGTGCAGGAAGAGCAGATCGATGTAGTCCGTGTTCAGCTGCCGCAGGCTGGTCTCCACCGACGCGAACAGGCTCTTGCGGTGAGCGCCCCCGGAATTCGGGTCGTCGGGCCGGCGCTGCGTCGTGTATTTCGTTGCCAGCACCAGGCTTTCGCGGTTGTCGCGGGTGAATTCGCCCAGCATGCGCTCGGAGCTGCCATGGGTGTAGGTGCTGGCGGTATCGATGAAGTTGCCGCCGCGCTCGACGTAGAGGTCGAACAGCTTGCGTGCATCGTCCTGCTCGGCGCCCCAGCCCCACTCGGTGCCGAAGGTCGCCGTGCCCAGGGCCAGCGGTGAGACCCGCAGCCCGGAGCGGCCCAGCAGCCGGTAGGTGTCGAGGGTGAGCGACATCATGTCCTCCTGTGCTCGTGATCGTCGTCGAGCACCAGCCTGCGGCCACCGCGAGCCGGGGGTAAGGGAAGGAAGTTCCTGGGAACACCAGTCCTACCCCGGCTGTTAGAGCAGCCATGATCACCAGCACCCTGGACGTGACACAGGAGCTGGCCGCATTCCTGCGGACCCGGCGTGAACGCCTGGACCCACGGGATTTCGGCTTGCCGGCGCGTCGGCAGGCCCGGCGGACCCCGGGACTGCGCCGCGAAGAAGTCGCAGAACTGGCCGGGATCAGCACCGACTACGTAGTGCGACTGGAACAGGCCCGCGGGCTGCGGCCCTCAGCGGACGTGGTGGAGGCGCTGGCCCGGGCGCTGCGCCTGACCCCCGACGAACGCGCCTACCTCTTCGGCCTGGCCCAACAGCACCCACGCGGTGCTGACAAGCTCGCCACCGCTGCAGGGCCGCCGCTGGCCCAGCTGGTCGCCGACCTGTCGCCGCTGCCGGCAATGTTGATGAACCACCGCTACGACATCCTGGCCTGGAACAGTGAAATGGCGAAGCTGCTACTGGATTTCGACACCCTGCCGCCGTCGAAGCGCAATGCGATGTGGCTGTGCCTGATGCATCCGCAGATACGGGAGTTCTACGTCGACCGCGAACGCGTCGTGCGAGAGGGGATCGCCCACCTGCGCACTGCGTGGGCCGCGCATCCCGAGGACCAGGCGTTGACCGACCTCATCGCCGAATGCATCACTCGTGACGAGGAATTCGCGCGATTGTGGGCCGAACGAGACGTCAAGGTCAACGGCCGCGGACGCAAGATGATGCGGCATCCTGACGTCGGTGTGATCGCAGTCCATTTCGAAACGCTTACGCCACTTCAAGATCCGGACCAGCTGTTGATGATCTATCGCGCCGCCGACGATGAGAGCCAGTCGGCATTGGACCGGTTGCGCGCACGATGATGTCGAACCCCCATTCGTGCACTGAGGCTAAACCGTCGCTCCGGCGTGTCTTCGGGATCCATCGGTGAGATCCGAGCCGAAAACATGCCGATCCGCCCGATCGGCGACGACATCGAAACCCGCGTCCAGCAACTGCTCGCCGAGCTGACCATCGAGCGGCCCGCACCCGCCTGCGCGTCGTCCGGCCCAAGGCGGCCGCGTAACCCCGTCCACCGAGCGGTCGGCGTGGCGGCCGCCCGATCGCGCCAGGGCCGGTGATCGCTGGACGTTAACGCCAAATGATCATGAACGCCGATCCTCGTGAGAAGACCGGGATTTGGAAGGCGCGCGTCCGCCTGACCGAGCTCATCGAGCGGGCGGGCGGCGTCGATGACGCCGATGGACTGGCCGTCGTCGTCCAGCGGGCCATCTTCTCGCCGATGTACTCCAGCACCTCGGTCTCCTTGGTGTAGTCCTTCGTGTCCACGACCCGCCTCGCCAACCCCACCATGATGATGTCGCGGGCGGCGCGGTCGGTCAGGCGGCCGCCGCGCTGGTTGAGGAACACCGCAGTGGTGTCGGCGCCTTTCCAGGCGGTGCGGGCCTCCAGCCGGTCCTGCAGGGCCTGACGTAGGTCGGGGTGGACGGGCAGGTGACGGATCTTGCCGCCGTCGCGGCCCTTGCCGCGGATGCGCAACGTGCCCTTGCGGATCGATAGGCGGATGTCGGCCAGGTCGAGCACGACGACTTCGGAGATCGGCAGGCCGGCGAAGTAGGGCGAGGGCTTTGTCGCGCGGGGCGGCGGCGAGCTGGACGTGGCGGACGTAGCGACTGGCGCGGCGTTCGCGCCGGGCCTGGGGTTTGCCCAGGCCGCGGCGGACGTAGAAGTCGTCGATGGCCGACAGGTAGGTGTCGATGGTGTTGGGGGCGCGGCGGCCGTTCTTCAGATGGCGGCGGAAGGCACGCACGGCGCCGGAGCCGCCGACGCCGACGCCGCGAGCCTGCCCGCGCCGGACGCGCCGTGGTGCGACGCCCGCACCTGGCTCATGCGAGGATGATCCGCTGACCTCGGCATGCGCCGCTCGCGTCCGTCCCCGGCCGGACGGGGTCAGGCGGGCGGGTCGGCGTAGACGTCGTGCAGCATGCCGGTGGCCTGGCCGACCTCGATGAGGTGCCCGTCCGGGTCGCGCATGTAGCAGCGGATCTCGGCCTTGCGGTCGATCGGCTCGGTGAGGAACCGGGCGCCGAGCGACGTCGCGTGCGCGTGGAAGGCGGCGATGTCGGCGACGCGGACGTTCATGAACGCGGTCACCGGGTCGCCGGGCTCGGGCGCCCGCAGCGTGACGTCCGGTTTGTCCGGGGTGGGGCCGCCTCCGGGGTTCATGATGATCCACGTGTTGGCGACCTTCACGATCGCCGGGTTCTCTTCAAGGACGACCTCGCCGCCCAGGACGTCCGCGTAGAACGCGCGCGAGCGGGCCGCGTCCCGGACGGTCAGGAAGTGCGTGACCACGAGCCCCTCGACGGGCGCGGGCAACTGTTCGCGGTCGACCATGCTCATTCCCTCACAGGTTGTGGTGTGCTTTGTGCGCCCAGCGGGCGGGGTCGGCCTCCAGAGCGTCCCGGTCCCAGTGGGCGAGCTCGGCGGCAGCCTCGTTACAAGGTGCCGCGGGTCTCGTGCCAGTCGGCCACGCGCAGCCGCGGCCAGATCTGCCGTCTCCTCGCCGTCCCCCCTCGGACGGACCGGTCGTGTGCCGATCTCGCGCAAGGGGGGTCATACCCGGCCGGACGGGGACTAGTCGGGCAACGAACGGCACATATCGACCGGCCTCGATCGACACCTGCCCTCGGAAGGTCGAAGGTGCGCACGCGCTGGCCTGGTCCCGCCCGGAGGCCGCGTAGAGGCCGGCGAAACCCCGCGCGAAGCCGCCCGCCGGGAGCTGCTCGAAGAGGCAGGTATCGCCGCTGAGCTGATGCCGTACCCGGCGGCCGTGACCGTCCGCCCCTGCCGCTCCGATTGGACCCCCTGCCTGGGCCTGTCGTGCGCGGCCGGGGTCACCGGGGCGCTGACCCCGGGTGGGGGAGAGCCAGCAGGAAGCAGCGTGGACCCTCTTGAACCACGACTCGAAGAGCGCATTTCCGCAGGACAGGGGCCGAAGGCGTACCCGCACACGGCGCTGTCGGCGTTGGTGGCGACCGTGAACTCACCACCTTCTGCCCGCCGCAGCCCTACAGCGGGTACCGGGCTGGACCCGGTAGCTCTCCAGTTGCTTGGCAGTAAAGCGCCGGTCAGGTGTTCGGACTCGGCGTCTAGCTGCGACCTCGCGGTGCACCTTGTAAGGCTTCATGCCTTCGCCGTGACCAGATGGATCACTCAACAAACCCAGTCTGGGGCGTAGTCAAGGACGACCCGATCAAAGTCTTCGGTAAGGCGATCAGAGGTACTGTCCCTTTTTCCCGTACTTGGTCTGCCCCCACGAGCCATGGCCGAGATCCGCACGGCCGCCTCGCGGGCGCTGGCGCTGCTGAGCAAGGCTGGACCCGGGCCGAGAACGACGTCGCCGAAGTGATGATCTGGCTGCGCGGCAACCACGGCCGCGAGCTCAGCTACGCCGACATCGCCGCCGTCGTCGGCATCAAGGACGGTGCCCGCCTGCGGCGGGCCGTCAAGGTCGCCCGCGTGGTTGCGGCCAACCGGGGCGACCGCCTGGAACGGTTCCAGCCCTCAGCCGACCCCGCCCGGCGCGACTCTGCCCGGCGCCGGGTCTGGACCACCCGCTACATGCGAGAGGGGCACGGCGATGAGTTCAGCGCCCGCGACGCCATGTCCGCCGCCCGCGCGGCGATGACCTCGATCAAG
The DNA here is from genome assembly GCF_020215705.1 of Nonomuraea aurantiaca. Lineage (GTDB taxonomy): Bacteria > Actinomycetota > Actinomycetes > Streptosporangiales > Streptosporangiaceae > Nonomuraea > Nonomuraea aurantiaca. The sequence continues at coordinate 7,199 of NZ_JAIWNB010000069.1, forward strand.
GACATGCACCGCGCCACCACCTACGAGGCCGCCAACCCCCATTCGATCGCCCGCACCGAGTTCGCCACCATGGCCCAAGCCGCCGACGAGTGCATCACCAAGGTCGCCGGCCTCGATACGGTCGGCGAGCAGGCGGTCCGGCGCGAGAACACCAGTCTGCTCACCCAGATGATCGCCGACCTCGAAGCCCGCCTCACCGAGGTCGTCATCGGGCTGGATCTCAGCGACGACGACGCCATCACGCCCAAGGCCACGATGGAGGTGATCGAGCCGGTGGCCGCCCTCCTACAGGAGTTGTCCGAGCAGGACCGGCAAGCCCTCGCCGACCTGATCAACCAGTTCGCGCACCAGGAAATCGACCCTGAGCGGCAGCTGACCGCCTGGGAAGCACCCGAAACTCTGGGACTCCTATTTGAGCCTCGTTAAGGTCATTGGCGAGTTCTTTCGGTGATCCGTCAACCGTTTGCGCAGACGGGAAGTTCGGTGATGCTGAGGGCGAAGTCCAAGTTCCCCACCCCGTGGTTGGCGAGGCCCACCGTGACCACGCCCGCTCCTTCCAGCCAGTGCGCCATTTTCAGGCCGCCGACGTCCAGCGGGCGCAGCCCGAGGCCCTCGATAAACGCCTCCACACTTGCCTTGGCCTGCGCATTATCGCCAGCGATGAAGACGTCGGGCCGACCCTTCTCCAGGACACGACGGAAGATGGTGTTGAACGCCTTCACCACGCTGGCGCTGGCCGGGGCCGCCTTGGCGACTTCCTGCGCGATCGAGGTCTCCTCGCGGTGGGCTAGCCCGTCGAACGTGGAATTGAAGGGATTGCTGATGTCGACGATAACCTTGCCCGCGAGAGCGTCTCCGTACTGGGCGACGACCGGCACGACACCGTCGTACAACAGGGCCACGATGACGATGTCCCCGGCCGGGGTGGTGCCCCATTGTCCCGTCGTGGCGCCGCCGCCGAGAGCCTTGGCCAGGTCAGCGGCCTTGGACTGATCGCGGCCCATGACCTCGACGGTGTTGCCGCCCGCTATCGCCCGCGCTCCGATGGTGCGGGCCATGTTCCCGGTGCCGATGATGCTGATGTTGCTCATGAGATGTCCTGCCCTGGTTGTGTGTTGATCGGTTCAGATGGCGGTGGTGCCGCCGTCGGCGACGAGTTCCATGCCGTTGACGTAGCTGGAGTCGTCGGAGGCGAGGAAGAGGGCGGCGGTGGCGATTTCGTCGGGGCGGCCCATCTGGCCGCGGGGGATGAGGGACTCGAACTGGCGCTTGGTGGCCTCGTCGAAGAGTTCTTCCTGCTTGGCGGTGGCGACCTGGCCGGGGGTCAGGACGTTGACGCGGATGCGGCGGTCCTTGAGCTCGGTGAGCCAGACGCGGGCCCAGGCCTGCTGGACGGCCTTGCTGCCGGCGTAGACGCTCCAGCCGGGGAAGGCGCCGAGGGAGGCGTTGGAGCCGGTCATGAGGATGGAGCCGCCGTCATTGAAGAGCGGAAGGGCCTTCTGGACGGTGAACAGGGTGCCGCGGGCGTTGAGCCCGAACCAGGTGTCGAACTGGGCCTCGGTGATCTCGCCGAGCGGGGCGGGCTCGCCCCCGCCGGCGCTGGCCCACAGCACGTCGAGGCTTCCCTTCTCCCGCTTGACGGTGTCGTACAGGCGGTCCAGGTCGTCCAGGTCGGCGGCGTCGCCCTGGACGCCGGTGACGTTGCGGCCGATCTGCTTCACGGCCTCGTCCAGGGCGTCCTGGCGGCGGCCGGTGATGAAGACGTGCGCTCCCTCGTCGACGAACAGCTTCGCGCCGGCCAGCGCCATGCCGGTGGTGCCGCCGGTGATGACCGCTACCTTGCCGTCAAGCTTTCCCATGGTCTCTCCTTTGGGTCGGTGGGTGTGCACCTGGGGCGACGGTGTTATGTAAACCGCTCTGTGTGCTTACGGTACGGGGCGGGCGGCCGGGGCGCAAACTATGTACACCGGTCGTTATCCAGCTTGGGTACCATGGACCCATGTCGGAGTTGGAGAAGGGCCCCACGGGCCGCCGCCGCGGCCGGGGCGCCCGCGAGCGCATCCTCAGCGCGTCCCAGCAGTTGTTCCGCGAGCAGGGCATCAACCGCACCGGCATGGACCAGCTTTGCGCGGCGGCCGAGGTGTCCAAGCGCACGGCCTACCAGCACTTCACCGGCAAGGACGAACTCGTCGCCGAGTACCTGCGCCGGTTCGACCCCTCCGTTCTGTCCGGCGTGTTCGACCGCACCGACCTCACGCCCCGCGAACGGCTCCTCGCCGCCTTCGACATCCCCCCCACCACCCCCCTGTGCCCCTACATCGCCGCCGCCGTCGAACTCCACGACCCCCAGCACCCCGCATCCCAGTACGCACGCGACTACAAGAAAGCCGTCGCCGCGCGGCTCGCCGACACCGCCCGCGAAGCCGGCGCCGCCGACCCTGAACAGCTCGGCGAGCAGCTCGCGCTGCTCATCGACGGCGCCGCGGCCCGCACCCGGGTCCTCAACGCCGACGCCTTCCCCGCCGCCGCCGCCATCGCCGCCATCCTCATCGACAACGCCATCCCCGCCACAGCCAGCGATGACCGGCGACGGGAGGAAGTGTCAAGTTAACTTGGCACTTCGATCGCCCACTGCGCGGCGGTCAGCTTCTCCCGCGAGACGGGACCTTGCGATCGCGGTGCATCGATGCCGCCCCGCTGCCAGGCCGCGCGCCAGCGGCCGACCGACCGCTCACTGACCCGTAACTCCCGCGCGATGTCCCGGGGGGACTCCCCGTCCTCGAACCGCTGGGCGGTCTGGAGCCGTAACCGCTCCCGTCGCTCCTGCTCGGCGGGGGTGTACCCGCCCCTCTGCCCGTACCTCATGACTCCGGCATACGCCCCAGACAGCAGACAGTCATGACGCTACGACTCTACGAATTCATTCTGTGTAGCCGCTCGCGAATGGACGTACGCGATCCGCACGCGACAGCAGACCGAGCGAGGGCTGGAGGTCGGCGAGCCCTTCAGCGGAGAGGTCCCCGACGCCGTAGTCGTGGATGTTCGTCCCCGTACAGGATCGTCGTACGTGGGGCTTGAAGCTGATGACCTAGCAGCGGGGCTGCTCTGCTACACGACCGACTGGAGCCGCCTCCCACCACCGCTAAGCCGCGAGCAACGCGAGTGGTTCCGCTACCTCGGACCGGCCCTCGAAGATGAATTGAGGCAGCACACGCGCCTGACCGACTGGCTCCGGCAGCTCTGGACCTGCCGAGTAGGGACTGTCGGCGACGCCAACCGCAGCATCAGCGGAGTCGACGACGAGTGAGGGCGACGCGAGTGATCCAGCCCCTTCCCGGGTGCGGCAGCGCGCCCTTGGCGCCGGATGTGCGGCCACTCGACCCAGGCCCCCGGTCGCGGTGAGGATGCGCGCACACGTCGGTGTCCAGGATGTCCGGTGCGTCTGCCAGGACGAGCGGGTCGTCGGCCAGCAGCGCGGCCGCGTACAGGTGCACCGCGATGTTCTTGCTGCCCTGCACCGGCATGCGGCCGGTCAGCGGGATGCCTCCGGTGACTTTCACCGTGGCGTTGGGGCCGATGGCGGGGCCGGAACTGGTGGGGATGTCGGTGCTGGTCATGGTGCTCACCGCACCCGGGAGCCGCTGGCCAGCACTTTCTTTTCTGGGACGCTGTGACCGTCGCCGAACTCGCCGCCTGGCAGCGACCCACTGATCCGCTGCTGGCCGACGCCTTGTGGGCCGCCGGCGCGGTGGTGTTGTATGGCGAGCAGATGTCGGCGGCCACAGTCGAGATCCTGACTTCGCCCTGCACTGCGGCCGGTCTCTTGCTGTGATCGACTACCGAACCAGCTACCACGCAGCCCGACGATGGGCGGGAGCGCTCGGCTGCTGGTGTTGTCGGGGGGTCCTGCCAGAGCGTTCCGGGCTCCGGTGTAGAAACTCCTAGTGTCGGGGCGAGCACCGCGGCGCGCTGGCCCAACAGACGCAGCCTGCCCTGCCGCCTTCAGTGAATGCGCCATGGCACGGTGTAGCAGCTTGGTCCATGCCTTCGCCTCGATCAGTTCCGGGGGATCTCGGTGGTCGCAAGCAGCGCGCCCGGTTTCAACGCCCACAACGGCCGGCCGAACCAGGTCCGCACTTGCTCCAGAGGTACCACGTCGGCGGAGATCGTCCCGGCTGACTATCCCGCTGCGGCCCTGGTCAGCACGAACTGAGTCGCTGCCGGCTGTGGCCGACGCTCGGCCGACCGACCCGATTCGCCGGTCATAATCCGCCACCTGACCCCTCACCGCCGCCGCACTGCTCCTGGCCGCAGGCCCCGCCGCCGCGCAGCACACCAAGCCCGCCGAGCACGGCCCCAGAGGGGGACGTGACCGCCCCAGATCATGTGTTCTGCTGTGGTTTAGTTATCGGATGACCGCAGCAGGCAGATGGACACGCTCGCTGGCGCCGCTCACCGCCACTGTGCTGATCGCCGCCGCCTGCTCCTCTGACGATCCGCACAAGCTCACCTTCGATGTCACGGGCGAAGGAAGTTTCGCCATCACGTACGTCATTAACGGCCGCTCCACGACCGAGCCTCAGGTGAGGCCTCCCTGGAGGAAGGACATCACCCTCGCCGGACAGGGTGAGGACACCTGGAGCCTTTCCATACGGCACCTGGGCGCCGGCTCGGTGAGTGCCGTTGCCTACGTTGACGGCCAGTTCATCACTCAGACCGCAGGCTCAGGATCAAGCGGCGGCGGCACCAGTAGCCTTAGCGGCTCCGTCGGCTGAACTACCCTCCCGAACCCACTGGACGCTGACGTCCTTGATAGGCCCTCAGTGTGGGCAGACCAAGTAAGCCGGAAAGGGGCAACGGCGGTGGGCACACAGGACAGAGCTGCAATTCTGTCCGAGTCCCGAGATGGCGTCTGACCAGGTCAGCGCAGCCGCGCCGCTGCGCTGGCCCGAATGCCTCAACGCGGACCCCTTCGAGCGCGCCAACCAGCTGGCTCGGGGGTATCCGAGCCCAGCGGAGGACCAGGACCGCAGCGGCTGTACCGGCGCAAGCCCGCCACGACCGATTTTGCCGACGGACAGTGACATACGTGCGGCAAGCAGCGCCCGTACGGGGTGCCACAGCTGTCATGCCTGAGGGATGGGCCTGATGACTCTGAACGCCTACTGTCCCAGGTGCCACTCAACAGCAGCGGCATCAGCCAGCGTCCGGGAGACAACGTCGATGGAGCAAGATCCAGCGCGATTGGATGTGGAAGGGTGCGCTCACCTGCTGCACGTTTCCACAGGCGAGGTGCGCGACTGGATCCGGCGAAAGGAGTTTGCCGAGCCGAATGGCATGGCGGCCTGCACCTGAAGTGCTCAGGGTCGACCCTGAGACGCCTGCGGCACGTGAATGGACCGCCCGCCTGGTCCCGTGCCGGCGCACTGCGATGTTCGAGATGGTGGATCCGGAGCAAGAAGCCGCCGCCACGCTACTGGATCCCCTGACGGATGCGCCGGCCGCCCGCGTTGGCGACATCACCACAGCGCCACAGCCCCCCGCTGGAGCACCCTCCGGCCTTCTTGCGTTGACCGCGCGGCCCTGGCCGACCGGAACGGTGCTGACGCGCGTGAGCAGTTGCAGCAGGCCCTCGATACACCGCGCGAGGACATCTAGCTCGTGCCGCCGATCTGCGCGGTGATCTGCTGGATGGCGCCCTGGGCGGCACACCCCGCGCGTAGGCGTCTGACTACTCATCGGTCCTCGTGGCGAGCGTGGCCAGATCTGTGTGGAGCGACCGCACCTCTGCTTCATCGCTAGTCATGTCAGACAGATCGAGTTCGACGATGGCATCGTCGGGCGTCACGTCGAGGATCAGCCGCAGGTAGACGAGCGTGACAACCTCCGGGTAGTCCCACCTATAGCCCTCACTGAACAGGGCAGCAAGACGGAGCACCGCCGCAGACACTTCCGTTGCCGAGTGGAGGTCGCGTCCTCGGAGCGGTGTAAAAGCTCGACGAGGTAGGTGCCGTGGGTTGATCTTAAGCGGCCACCGTTACGGACGTCGAGTCGCTCGCTGGGGTGGCCTCTGGGTGAAGCTGGGTGGGCGGCT
>NZ_JAIWNB010000007.1 GCF_020215705.1 Nonomuraea aurantiaca
TACCTGTCGGAGACCTCCATGGCCGACCTCCACACCGGCAGCGCTGCACGCGACCCGGCCGAGCTCACCACGCACTCAGAATCGCAACCGTCGATCACGTAGTTACACCACTCCACGGGACGCCATCCTCCACTGACTCCCGCTGGACGACGGTAGGTGCTCACCCCAGGTCGTAGACGGTCGCTGGGATGCCTTTCGCAACGAGCCGGTGGGCGATGAGCGGTTCGATCCGGCCCCAGGTCCCGCCGGCCAGACCGCAGCCGATCCGTGGCATATGCAGGCTCGCGCCAAGTGCGATGGCGCTCATGGAGACGGCTTCCCGGCCCCGGTCGACCGCGTCGTAGCGGATGCGCGGCCCTTCTTTGGTGGGCCGGATGCAGTGCTGGCCGATCACGTTCGCCACCCACAGGGACGCCTCGACCTGCACCAGCCGCGCCTGGCCCAGCTCGAATCCCACACCCGAGCGGTGCCAGGCGCGAAACTCGGCCTCGGGTTCCGGCCAGCGGCGGGAGATGGCCAGGACGAATCCACGGCCCCAGCCGCCGACGTCGTTGCAAATGTGGCAGATAATGCGCGGCTCGTTGCCGGAAGGGTCGGTCGCGTCGCCCGTGAGATAGGTGATCACAGCCCGGACCTTAGGCAGGGAGACCGACAGTTCCTGTCGGACGCGCCTGGCAGGATCTCCAGCGTTGACCCCGAGGAACGTGGAGACCTGATGAAGGCCGAGGACTACGCCAGGTTCGAACCTGACTACCCCGGCTCCCGGTCGGGCAGTGACGAGGATCGACTGCTGGCGCACATGATCGAACTCGGCATGCCCACCGAGGATGTCGATGACGACGATGAGGATTGGGGCGACCCGATCCACACCGCGTTCGCGCTGCCTGAGCGGGCCACGGGAGTGCGCCTCACGCCGAGCGCTCTCGACAATCCGACCCTCATCGGGTCTACCAGGCACCTCACCTGACATGGATGCCCAGGTGGGCAGTTCTGCCAAGGACCGCTCTCCTGGTCTCTTGGCTGACCGCTCCTGGCACTCGCGCGGGAGACGCGCGGAGCGCACGTCAAGAAACGCGACCAAGAGAGATCATTTCTGCCTGACCCGAGCGACCCGCCACAGGACGCGCGGTGGAATACCTTCAGCGAGTGCACGTGCCGGTCATGCCTGAAGCGATTGTGGTGAGGTGATCCGAACTGTAAGCGTGGAGGTCATGCGGTCGCGTTGAACGGCGTCAGCCGCAACCTCAGCGACGCCGGGGCCAAATCCTGTACATAGGACGCGTAGTTCGCGACGTCGTCGAACGGGGACCGGACGGCTTGTGATCCCGGATATCTCGTGCAGGACGGCTGAGGCGGAGCAGCTCATCGAGAGTTGCCGTTCGGCTTGGGGGGATGGGCGGATAGTCGTCCGCGAAGTAGTCGCGCGCCGCCCCTGGAGTCACAGATACGCTTTCGACTGTATCCGTCCGTGCACGTTGCGTGAATATTCGAGGTCGGAATGTGCGGCAGTCGAGGGAAGGAAAGATGCGCGAGGTGCGCCAATTGTACGGGTTCGAGCTGGAGCCCGAAGTGAGCGAATGGCTCAATAGTCTCAGCGACAGCGATTTCAAACGAGTCGATGAGGTGGCTGGCCTGCTTGCCGAGAAGGGCGCCGAACTTGGCGGACCGTGGTCGGACCACTTGGAAGGTCCCGTCTGGGAGCTTCGGGTACGGCTTCGGGATGTTGCGGCCCGGGTAACGTACTGGTGTACTGCCGACAGGACCATCGTGTTGCTCACGGTTTTCCGCAGGACCAAGCAGCATGATCAGCGACAGATCGACCGGGCGGTCTGGGCGCAGAAGATCTGTGAACGAGACCACAACGGACCGGTGACCGAGATCTTTGAGAGGCAGGTGTGATGGCCGGCTACCACACCCGCTGGGCACGCCCTGAGGTGCGACCGGATGATCCCGAACGGATCGCGATTCAGGAGGCCCTGGCCTTCGGTAAGGCCGTGTACGACCGTCGGACCTCTCTCCATCTGACCGTTGAGGAACTCGCCCAACGGGCGGGTATGGCCGTAGATGAGATCGAATGCCTGGAAGAAGGAGGCACGACACCTACGGTCGCGTTGTTGCGGCATATGGCTGCCGCTCTCGACGCGGATGTGCGACTGACCTCCGGGCACGATCTCGGTTCGGTGTGGTTCGAAACCCACGCGGCCTGAACGAAGCCATCGGTGGAAACGCCCGCAGTCGGAGGTGAATGGTCGGCAGGTCGGGTATCACATCCCGCGTTTCGCGTCCCGTGCACCGTTGGCGACGTCAGACCAGAAGCCCGCCGGGCCGGAGTCAGGCGGTCCCGTTGAACGGCGTGAGTCGTAGTCTCAGTGACGTCGGGGCCAGGTCCTGTACATAGGACGCGTAGTTCGCGACGTCGTCGAACGGGAACCCATACGCCTTGTGGTCCCGGGTGTTCTCGTGCAGGACCCGCGCGTAATGGTTGCTGACCGACGTGAGATAGAACGTGCTCCGGTCGGTCGTCGGCTGGTCGGGGTGGTTGTGCAGGGTCGAGCGGTTGAACGCGGCGCCGAGGATCGCCGCGACCGGGCCGGAGGTGCCGCCGGCGTCCAGGGCGCCGTTGCAGTAGAAGATGTCGCGGGTGCTCGGTCGCGCGAACGTCCGGATGCCGTTGTTGAAGACGAGTTGGCCGCCGGACACCCGCCCGGTGTAGGTGGTCCCGCCGACCGCCACCCGCAGGTTGGCCGACGCGTACGTGTTCCAGACCTGAGTGACGTACGGATCGAAGTACGTGGAAGAGAAGATGCCCGAGTCGATGCCGTGTCCCGGAGCGATCACCCGGAGGTTGTCGCCGACGATGAGGGGCCGGAAGGCGGGGTTGGCCGCGATGCCGGCGAAGATGGTGTCGCGGCCGTTCGGGACGAGGGTGCCGATGGTCTGGCTGGACTGCCCGTCGAGCCGGAGCTCCATCGGGATGCTGAACATGTCGACCATGGTGGTGTTGCAGAACATGCCATCGCTCTTGAACGTGAACTCCATGAAATCGTGCAGTACGCCGTAGCTGGGGTCCGAGCTCACCCAGCCGGCCGGGTGCTGTAACGCCGGTCGGCCGTTGCCGTCCGTGACCACCCTGAACTTCACCTTCTGGCCGATGGAGACGTAGATGCGGCCGGACATCCATGGCAGGTTGAGGCGGGTGTCGCCGTTGGCGGCGAGCGGGATGGACAGGTCGGCGAAACCGTCGGGGCCGTTGAGTGAGGCCGATACCGGCACCCTCGTACCGTCCGCGCGGACGTAGACCTGCTGGCCGGTGGCCAGGTCGGTGCCGACGATGTAGAGGAAGATCGCGCTGTTGGCGTACCGGAAGGTGTGGTTGACGACGGTCAGGGGGAGCACCGTGGCGGCCTCGGCTCGGGGGGCGAGGGCCAGTACCGGGGTGGCGGCGGCTACTGCCGCGCCGGTGAGCAGGGTGCGTCTCGTGATCATGGTTCGGCTCCTCACGGTCGTGCCGGCTGCGGGGCCGCCCCTGCCGCTTTCAGGCTAAGAGAGCGCTCTCTCGCAGCATTTGGTTAAGTTTCTTTTCTGTAAAGTGAGCTGTCAAGGGTCCGACGACGGTCGGTGGAGGTGAGATCGTGAATTCGTGAATCTCCTCGACGACGACGCGCTCGAACGTTCCTCCGCCGTGGCCAACTGCCGGATGAACCGCGAGCGCCGCCTGGCCGGCTACAACCGCGAGTTGGGCATCGACGTCGTCGACACGCTGCGGGCTCGGCGGCGCGCGGGGGAGCCCGTGCGGTGGCTCGATCTGTGCTGCGGGACGGGATACGCACTCGGCCAGGCCGCCGACCTGCTCGGCGGCGAGAGCGACCAGAGCGACCAGAGCGACGAGGGTGGCGAGGGCGACGGGGGCGGCGAGGTTGAGATCGTCGGCGTGGATCTGGTCGACTTCTTCGCCCGCGCACCGTGCCCGCCGCGCCTGCGGCTCATCACCGCCGGTACGCGCCGCCACCGGGATGACCGTCCTGGTCACCACGCACTACATGGACGAGGCCGACCAGTACTGCGACCGGGTCGCGCTCATGCACCAGGGCCGCGTACGGGCGCTCGGCACACCGGAGCAGCTCACCGACGACCTGCGCGCCCGCCTCGGCGACGGCTCGGCCCCCACGCTGGAGGACGTCTTCCGTGACGTCGCCGGCAGCGGCCTCGGCGACGGAGGAGGGGAGTTCCGCGATGTCCGACGTACCAGCACCGCTGCCACTCGACTCGGCCCCCGGGATCATCGCCCAGTCCACCATGTTCATCGCCATCTTCTACGGCATCCAGATCATCTGGGAACGCGATTCGGGCGTCCTGACCAAGCTCCTGGTCACGCCGACGCCACGGGCCGCGCTGGTCACCGGCAAGGCGTTCGCCGCCGGGGTCAAGGCGATGATCCAGGCGGTGGTCGTGGTGCTCATCGCCGCGCTGCTGGGCGTGAGCATGACCTGGAACCCGGTCCGCCTGGCCGGGGTCATCGTGGCCGTGCTGCTCGGCTCGGCGTTCTTCTCCTGCCTGTCGGTGACGATCGCCGGGATCGTGCTGACCCGCGACCGGCTGATGGGCATCGGGCAGGCCATCACCATGCCGCTGTTCTTCGCGTCCAACGCGCTCTACCCGACCACGGCCATGCCCGGCTGGCTGCGGTCCATCAGCCTGATCAACCCGCTCAGCTACCAGGTCGACGCGCAGCGCGGGCTGCTGCTCGGCATCCCCGCGAACCTGCCGCTGGACTTCGCGGTGCTGTTCGCGGCCGCGGCGCTCGGCATCACGGCGGCCTCCAGCTTGCTGGGGCGACTGGCCCGCTGACTCACCGAGTCGTAGGGGCCAGCCAGGTGAGCGCGGCGGTGACCAGGGCTTCGACGCCCATCGGCGGGGTTGGGGAGATCAAGGGGGCGAAGAGGGGGGAGTGGTTGCCCGGTACGTCCTCGGCCAGGCGGCCCGCCCCCTCGGCCGGTCACCGCTTGGCCGGCTGAGCCAGTGAGCGAGCCGGTCCAGCGACAGGTTGATGCCGATGAAGATGGCCGCGATGAGGATGGCCGCCGGGATGACGTTCGAGAAGTTGGCCGCGATCCCGTTCAGCCCCCGGTCCACCAACTCGTCGTAGCCCACGATCAACCCGAGCGCCGAGTCCTTCAGCAGTACCACGAACTGGCTGATCACGGCCGGCATCATGGCCCGGAACGCCTGCGGCAGCAGCACCAGCCGCATGACCTGCCCCTTGCGCAGCCCGATCGCGTGGGCCGCCTCCGCCTGGCCGCGGGGCAGGCTCAGCACCCCGGCCCGGATGATCTCGGCGATCACCGACCCGTTGTAGAAGGTCAGTCCGAACACCACGGCGGTGAAGGCTGAGATGTTGGCCCCCGTAAAAACGTAGGACCCGAAGAAGGCGAAGAAGATGAGCAGCAGCAGCGGCACGGCCCGGAAGAACTCGACCACGGCCGATGCCGGCCACCGGATCCACCGGTGGTCCGAGAGGCGGGCCGTTGCGAAGACCAGCCCGAACAGGCCCGCCAGAACGACGCCCGCCACTGCCGCGGCCAGTGTGCCCGCCAGTCCCGGCAGGATGAAGGTGGTCCACACCTCCGGCCGCAGCAACGGCGTCCACTTGCCGGCCGCCCACTGCTCCTTGGCGTCGAAGCGTACATAGGTCACATAGGCCAGCCCCAGCAGGACCAGCGCGATGACCCCGGCCAGCACCCGGTTGCGCCGCGCGCCGCGCGGCCCCGGCGTCTCGTAGAGGTTGGCGTAGCTCACCGGGCCACCGATCATCGGGCCACCGCCAAGCGCCGTGACAGCCAGCCGAACAGCAGGCCCATGGGCAGGCACAGCAGCACGAACCCGGCCGCGAACCCGAGGAAGATCTGCATCACCTGGTCTCCGTACGTCTCGATCATCTCCCGCATCCGCACCGACGCCTCGCTCACGCCCACCACGAGCGCGATCGTGGTGTTCTTGGTCAGCGCGATCAGGATGCCGCCCAGCGGCGCGATCACCGCGCGGAACGCCTGCGGCAGCGTGATCAGCCCCAGTGTCTGGAGGAAACCGAGCCCGAGCGAGCGCGCGGCCTCGGCCTGGCCGACCGGCACGGTGTTGATGCCCGCGCGCAGCGCCTCGCAGACGAACGCCGAGGTGTAGGCCGTCAGGCCGATGCAGGCCAGCCAGAAGTTGTTGGTCGCGATGTCGGACGAGAGCTCCACGCCCAGGTTCGCGCCGACGCCGAGGCCGGTGAACAGCAGCACCAGCGTCAGCGGGGTGTTACGGGCCACGGCCACGTAGACGCCGGCGGTGCGGCGCAGGGTCGCCAGCGGCGCCACGCGCATGGCCGTCAGCAGCGTGCCGAGCACCAGCGAGCCGAGCGCGCTCACCGCCGTCAGCCGCACGGTCATCCAGAAGGCCGCGACGACGGTGTCCCACTCCAGGAGCAGCGCGTCCATGATCAGTACTGCTCCAGCTTCGGGGCCTCCGGCACGGTGAAGCCGGCTCCGCCGAAGCTGCTCTCCAGCGCCTTCTTCCAGCTACCGTCGGCGAACATCGTGGTCAGCGCCTCGTTGACGGCCTTGCGGCCCGCCGAGTCGTCCTTCTTGAGCCCGATGCCATACTTCTCCGTGCTGAACGGCTTGCCGACCAACTTGAGCTTGCCGGTGTGCTGGGCGGCGTACCCGGCGAGGATCACGTTGTCCGTGGTGATCGCGTCGAGCTGGCCGCCGAGCACCCGGTCCACGCACGCGGAGTAGGTCCGCTCCTCCTGCAACTGCACCTGCTTGGCGTAGCTCTCCTTGACCTTCTGCGCCGGGGTCGAGCCGGCGACCGAGCACAGCTTCTTGCCGTTCAGCGTGTCGGGGCCGGTCAGCGCCGTGTCGTCCGCCCTGACCAGCAGGTCCTGACCGGCCACGAAGTACGGTCCGGCGAAGGAGACCTTCTGCTTGCGCGCGTCGGTGATGGAGTACGTCGCCACCACCATGTCCACCTGGCCCTGCTGCAGGAACGCCTCCCGGTTGGCCGACACCGTCTCCTTGAACGTGATGTCCTTGGCCTCGACGCCGAGCGACTTGGCCACGTACTTGGCGACCTCGATGTCGAACCCGGAGAAGCCGCCGTCCGGCGTCCGCAGGCCGAGCCCCGGCTGGTCGGCCTTCACCCCGATGACCAGCTTCTTGTCGTTCTTGGCCTTGTCCACGACCGAGTCGTAGGTGTCCTGGCCGCCGCCGCAGGCAGTGGCGGTGGCGGTCAGGGCGACGACGGCGAACACCGCGTAAAGGGATCTTCCAAACATGACGCGTCCTTAGTGAGTGAGGATCTTGGCGAGGAACGACTTGGCGCGCTCGCTGCGCGGGGTGCCGAAGAAGTCATCCGGGGCGTTCTGCTCGACGATCTCGCCGTCGGCCATGAACACCACGCGGTCCGCGGCCCGGCGGGCGAAGCCCATCTCGTGCGTGACGACGACCATGGTCATGCCCTCGCGGGCCAGCGCCGTCATCACCTCGAGCACCTCGTTGACCATCTCCGGGTCGAGCGCCGAGGTGGGCTCGTCGAACAGGAGCACCTTCGGCTCCATGGCCAGCGCGCGGGCGATCGCGACGCGCTGCTGCTGGCCACCTGACAACTGCGCGGGGAACTTGCCCGCCTGGCCGCCGATGCCGACGCGCTCCAGCAGCTCGTACGCCTTCTTCTCGGCGTCCGCCCTGCTCTTCTTCAGCACGTGGACCTGCCCGAGCACGACGTTCTCCAGGACCGTCTTATGCGCGAACAGGTTGAACGACTGGAACACCATGCCGACCTCGGCTCGCAACCGGGCCAGCTGCCGCCCCTCCTCGGGCAGCGGCGTGCCGTCGATCGTGATGGTGCCGGAGTCGATGGTCTCCAGCCGGTTGATCGCGCGGCACAGGGTGGACTTGCCGGCGCCCGACGGGCCGATGATCACCACGACCTCGCCCCGCCGTACGCTCAGCTCGACGTCCCTGAGCACGTGATGATCGCCGAAGCGCTTGTTGACCTGGTCGAGGACGACCAGCCCTTGATCGGACACGGGTGATGCTCCTTCCGTCCGCGTTGGCGCAACGGTAGGAGCGGCTTGTGTCACGCAGAGGGTTGTGCGCGTTCTGCTCAGTGATTGACCGGCCGTCAGTGAGTGATGGGCGGCTTGGCCTGTGCGGCGGTCGCGCCGGACAGGCCGATGGTGTCCCTGAACGCCCGATCCCACCGGCCGTCTTGCAGGCAGCGCCCGATCAGTCCGCTGAGGTAGTCGCGGAACACCACGTCCTCCTTGCGGACGCCCATGCCGTACGGTTCGCGGCCGAACGGCCGGCCGACCAGCCTGAGCGCGTCCGGCCGCCGGTTCACCAGGCCGAGCAGGATCGTGTCGTCAGTGCTGATGGCGTCGATGCGGCCGGCCGTGAGGGCGGGCACGCATTCGCTGGAGTTGTCGACCACCACCAGCCGGGCGCCGGGCACGCGGTCCCGCAGCCGGTCCAGGGAGGTGGAGCGGGTGGTCGTGCACACCGCCCGGCCGTCGAGGTCCGCCACGTCGTCGATGCGCTTGTCCCCGGCTCTGACCAGCACGTCCTGCCCGGCTTGGTAATAGGGCTCGGTGAAACCGACGACCTGGCTCCTGGCCGGCGTGATGGAGTAGGTCGCGATGACGAGGTCCACCACCCCCTGCCGCAGGAAGTCCTCGCGCTGGACCGGCAGGGTCTCCACGAAGCGGACGTTGCGCTCACTGCCGGTCAGGTCCTTGGCGACCATCCTGGCCATCTCCGCGTCGAACCCGGTGATCCGCCCGCTGTCCGGGTCCTTGAACCCGAACAGCGGGTAGTCGAACTTGATCCCCACCGTGAGCAGGCCGTTTCGCTGGACGCGGGCCATGGTGGAGCCCTCGGGGAACGCGGGCTCTCCGGAGGAGCCGCAGGCCGCCAGTGCCAGGCAGGCGAGTACGGCGAGCAGCGCCCTGACCGGCTTCACCGCACCCAGTACCGGTGCTGCGGGCGACCCGTCGGTCCGTACCTCAGCCTGGCCTCGACCTGTCCCCGTTCGACCAGGTGTTCCAGGTAGCGGCGGGCGGTCGCCCTGCTGACGCCGATGGCCTCGGCGAGTTCGTGCGCCGACAGGTCGCCCTGGGCCGCGGCCAGCCCGTCGAGCACCGCCTGCTCGGTCGCCGCCGAGATGCTCTTCGCCCGGGGAGACGCGTCCAGATGCAGCGAGCGGAAAATCCGGTCGATCTCCTGCTGCTCGACGAACCTGCCGCCCGAGCCCAACTGCTCGACCGTCGCCGCGTACCGCAGCAACGTCTGCTCCAGAATCCCGGCCCTGGTCGGCTTGACCAGGTAGTACAGGGCGCCGCGCTGCATGGCCGCGCGCACCGCGGCCGACTCCTTGTGGCCGGAGATCACGATCACGTCGGTGGGTGGCTGGTCCGGGCGCCGCAGCCGGTGCGCGACCTCCAACCCGGGCAGGTCGGGCAGGTGCAGGTCCAGCAGTACCAGCCGCGGCGCGAACCGGTGGGCGGCGGCGAGCGCCACCTGTCCGGTGTGCGCGATCCCCACCACCTTGAAGCCGGAGACACGGTTCACCTGGGCGTGCAACGCGGCGGTCACGACCGGGTCGTCGTCCACGATGAGAACGGTGATGTCCGCCGCTCCAGGCATCGCCACACTCCTAGCTCGACTGTGATCGACGCGGGCATCTTAGGGACGTCGTGTTACAACCAATCGCCTTCTGCTCCTTTTGCTCAGTGCGGGGCTTCGCGCGAAGCTCTTCCCTCCTACTGTTTACGCCGAGCCGCATGGGGGGTGACGCTCGTGAGAGACCGCGGATGGCTCCTGGCAGTGACGGCGCTGTGGATTCTGCTCGGCCTGCTCCCGCTGGCGCTGCTGACCTCGTCCAGCATCACGCTGTCGGCGGAAGCGGTCGGCGACGAGGTCGGCGACCGGGTGCGAACCACCGCCTCGGTCAGCCGGGTCGTGGTGGAGCAGCAGCTTGGCTCTCTCAAGCAGCTCGTCAGCGCGTACGCCCAGCGGCCCGCGGTGCGCGCCGCGGCGACCTCAGGCAAGCCGGTGAGCCGCGACACGATGATCGGGTTCCGCGAGGAACTGGGCAGGATGCGCGCCGGAGTCGGCGGTGTGATCGTGATCGGGCTCCGGGGCGACATCGCCGGCGCCGAGCCGACGAGCGTGCTGCCCCAGGACGTCAGCAGCACCGACTGGTACGTCGCCGTCCGCGATCGCCTGCGACCCTACATCTCTCAGGCGTACACGCCCACGATGCGCGGCGTGTCCAGGGCCGTCGCCGCGGCCGCCGTGATCCCGAGCGCCGACGGCAAGAGCGTGCTGGGCGTCCTGGCCGTCGTCTACAGCCTGGACGCCATCCAGGACTTCGCCTCGCAGGCCGCCGAGGCGCAGGGGATCCGGCTGCTCATCACCGACCAGTCGGGCGTGCTCGTCGCCGACCCCGGCAGGAAGCTCTACGCCCTCACCTCCCTGCGCGAGGACCCCAGGGTGGACGCGGCGCTGGCCGGCCGTACCCTCTTCACCACCCACCACGACGCCGGCGGGAAGGTGCTGTCGGCGTCGGAGCCCATCCCCGACGTCGGCTGGACGGTCACCGCCGAGGTGCCGGCCGACGCGGCGCTCGCCTCGGCCGAGCAACTCCGGGTACGGGTGCTGTCGATCGCCGCCGTCC
This sequence comes from Nonomuraea aurantiaca, assembly GCF_020215705.1. Taxonomy (GTDB): domain Bacteria; phylum Actinomycetota; class Actinomycetes; order Streptosporangiales; family Streptosporangiaceae; genus Nonomuraea; species Nonomuraea aurantiaca. The sequence goes on from NZ_JAIWNB010000007.1 coordinate 10,717, forward strand.
TGGCGCTGCTGATCCTCATCGGGTTCGGCCTGCAGATCCACACCACGCGCGGCCGGCGCCGGGCGCAACGGACGCTCGCCCGGTACGCCGCCGAGCTGGCCGTGGCCCGGGACGAGGCCGTGAGCGCGTCCGGCGCCAAGTCCGAGTTCCTCGCCAAGATCAGCCACGAGATCCGCACTCCGATCAACGGCGTCCTCGGCATGAACTCCCTGCTGCTGGAGACCCGGCTCGACGGCGAGCAACGCCACTACGCGAGCACGGCGCAGGAGTCCGCGCGGAGCCTGCTCCGGCTGCTCGATGACTTCCTCGACCTGTCGAAGATCGAGGCGGGGCATCTGGAGGTGGAGTCGGTGCCGTTCGACCTGCTCCGGCTCTGCGACGAGGTGGTGGCCCCGTTCGCGCCGCACGCCTACCAGCAGGGGCTCTGGCTCACCTCGCGGCTCGGCGACAGCCTGCCGCAACAGGTGCTCGGCGATCCGGTACGTCTCGGGCAGGTGCTCACCAACGTCGTGGGGAACGCGCTGAAGTTCACCGTCAAGGGTGGCGTCGACCTGGAGGTGACCCTCGACGAAGGCGGTCCCGGCGACGATCGGGTCACGCTGCGGTTCACGGTGACCGACACCGGCGTGGGCGTCGGGCAGGGCGACCTGGAGCGGGTCTTCGGCATCTTCCGTCAGGTCGACTCCCCGATCACCCGGCGGACCGGCGGGAGCGGCCTCGGCCTGGCCATCAGCAGGCAGCTCACCGAGCTGATGGGCGGTGAGATCGGGCTGGACAGCGTCGAGGGGGTGGGGAGCCGGTTCTGGGTGACGCTGCCGGTGGACGTACTGACGTGGTCGGCCCCGGCCGCGCCCGTGCTGCGCGGACGGCGGGTGCTCGTCGCCGACGCCCGGCCGGAGGACCTCGCGCTGGCCGGGCGCATCCTGGACGATGCCGGTCTGGTGGTGGAGACGGCCTCCGACGGCCCGGCCGCCCTGGCCGCCCTGCGGGCCGGCGCCGCGGCGGGACGTCCGTTCGACCTGGCGGTCATCGACCTCGACCTCGATTTCGCGTTGGCCGACGGGGAGCCGGCCGATCCGCTGCTCCGAGACGCCGGTGTCGTCGTGCTCGTCACACCGGGGCGCCCGGGGCGCGCCTGGCCGATCTCGGTGGCCGAGCGGACCGTGCAGTCGATGACCCGGCCGCTCAGCCGCCGCCGGCTGCTCGCCGCCGTGGAGAACGCTCTGACTTCCGCGCCGGGAGCCGGGCCGGGTTCCGTGCCTGCCTCCGCGCAGGGCGGCGAAACGCCGGATGTGCCGGTCGACGGCGCCGCACCGGCGCGGATCCTGGTCGCCGAGGACGACGAGGTGAGCCGCCAGGTGGCCGAGCTGGTCCTGCGGAGGGCGGGCCACCACGTCGACTCCGTCGCCGACGGGAAGCAGGCCGTGGCGGCGGTGCTCCTGGGCGGGTACGACCTGGTCTTCATGGACTGCCAGTTGCCGGTTCTCGACGGCCTGGCCGCGACCGCCGAGATCAGGCGGCGCGAGGAGCCGCGCACGCCGATCATCGCGATGACCGCCGCCGCGATGCCGGACGACCGGCTTCGCTGCCTGGCGGCGGGCATGGACGACCACCTGGCCAAGCCGGTGGACTGGCAGTACGTCGTGACCCAGGTGCCGCTGTGGGCCGCCACATCAGAGGTCCCGCCGGAGCTGGCGGGGCTGTCGCAGGGGGATATCACGGAGATCGCCGAGGTGTTCCTCTCGACGGCCATGGCGATCTATGACGAGCTCCGCCAAGCCGAACGCGGTCAAGACCTGGCCCGGGTGGCCGCGCTCGCGCACCGGTTGAAGGGCAGCTGCGCGACCGTCGGGCTCATCGAGGCGGCCGAGGTGTGCGAACGGGTCGAGGCCTCGGCCATGCGCGGGGTTGCCGAGCGGGAATCGGTCGATCGGCTGGGTGGTTTGTTGCGCGAGCTGCCGACTTGGATGTCAGTAAATTAACCCTGGTGACGGATTTATTAACGTGTGAGTAATTTTCTGTCACTAGTGTGCTTATGTCGCGAATTAACGTATTTGTAATGGGGGAAGGTAATGGCGGATTCGACTGAGGAGCCCAGTCCCACGGGCACCCCCACCCCGTCGGACACTCCCACCGCGACACCCACGCCCACGGACTCCCCGGCACCCACGCCCACGGATACACCCACACCCACCCCGACCCCGTCGGACACACCCACCCCGACCCCGTCGGACACACCCACCCCGACCCCGTCGGACACACCCACCCGGACCCCGTCGGACACCCCTTCCCCATCGGGCACCCCCACGCCATCGAGCCCGCCGTCCAGCACCCCTCCGGACGCGTCGAGCCCTACGCCGACGCCCACCCCCTCGTACACCCCGACCCCGACCCCGACCCCGCCCCCGCCCCCGACACCCGGCGGGCCGCCGGGCGCGTCGGGCCAGGTGCAGATCGACTGGAACTCCATTCGCGAGCTGGCCGGACTCTTCGACAAGCTGGGCGACGACGTCGTGGAGCGCCGGCTGAACTCCTGGAAGCTGGGAAGCACCTCCGGCCTCGTCGGCGGCGACGAGGAGGGTATCGATTGGGCCGAGTGGTACCACGCCGGTTACGCCGCCCTGACCCATCACATGGACGCCATCGCCGAGAAGAACTTCACAGCGGCCGGCAATCTGCGCAGCCTCAAGAAACTCTGGGACTACCTGGAGCAGGACATCATCGCGTCCCTGCCCGCGGCCCTGGATCTCCCTGACGCGCCGATCCCCGTGACGCCGCCGGCCAAGGAAGGTGCCTGATGTTCGATCCGTTCCAGGCGCTCGCCTGGTTCGCCGACGTACACGTGCCCGTGGCCGACGTGTCCAACCTGCGGGCGCGCGCGACGGAGCTGCGCGCGTTCGCCAAGGCGATCGGCACGCTCGCGCAGCACACGGAGAGCGGGGTCGCGGGCGTGCTCAAGACGAACGACAGCCGGTCGGTCGACCGCTTCGCGGACGTGTGGCCCGACCAGCTCGCCCCTCGCTACGCCGCCATGCGGGCGGCGCTGAACGAGCTGGCCGACGGCTGCGACGACTACGCCGACGCGGTGGAGGAACACCGGGAACAGCTCAAGATCATCGGCACCCAGCTGGCCGCCATGGCGTTCACCATGATGTTCGGCTATCTCTACCCGGCGGCCAGGATCGCGGCCGAGGGCGTGTTCAAGTGGCTCGTGGCGCGGGCCAGGCTGGAGAAGACGATCTTCCAGAAGCTGATGAAGACCATCCTGGCCGCGAAGGTGGGCAAGTTCAACGTGGGCACGTACGCGGTGCGCGAAGGACTCGACGCCGTGGCCGACTCGGTCGTGTGGGCCACGGTGAAGACCGGCGTGCACGCGGCGAGCTCCGCCGCCACCGGCCAGCCGATGGGCAACCTGTGGGAGTACGCGGGCAAGCACTTCGTCGCCGAACTGGCCTATGACGGCGGTATCAAGGCCCTGCGCGACGTACGCAAGTTCATCCCGGCCACCAGGTTCACCGAGACCATGCTCGGCACCGGTCCCATGGGCAACTTCTTCCGGCGGACCACGTCGGCGGCGACCCTCTACGCGCTGGTCGCCAACGGGGACATGTCTGTCCAGGGATCGCTCCGATCCGCTTTGGCGCACGCCCCCCGGGCGTTCATCCTCCACCGATAAGGAGCCGGTATGACCATACCCAGGAGCGGCGATCCGGAGATCGACCGGGCGCTGGCGCAGCTCGCGGTACAGACGGCTCAGTTCGAGGAAGTGGGGCGCCGACTGGAGTCGGCCAGGGGGCGCGGTGTGGCGGCGGACGGGCAGGTGACGGTCGAGGTCTTGCCCAGCGGCGGGCTGGCGAGCGTGCACATCGCGCCGCGAGCGATGCGGCTGGGCTCCGAGGCGCTGTGCGAGGCCCTCATGGAGGCGGCCCGGCAGGCCGAGGATGACGTGACCGCCCAGACCTTCACCGCCACCCAGGCCCTCTTCGAGGAGCCCGGCCGCTGACGTCGCGGGGTCAGGGGCGTGCCGGTGGGGCCGCGATCGGGCTGTAGTGGAGGCTCGCCAGCAGGCGCCGGTTCCCGTCCCTGACCGAGATCTGGGTGACGCGGAAGCGCCCGTCGGCCGGTGTGCCCTGGAACGCGGCGCGCTGCGCCAGCACGCCGATGGCCACCGCCGTGTCACCGTATTCCCGTACGGTGACGTCCGCCCAGCTCATCTCGTGCGTGACCATGCCGCCTCCGCGGTAGCGCGCCAGCCACTGGTCCTTGTTCAGGATGAAGCCGAGCGGCCCCACCAGGGTGAAGTCGGGCACGGCGAGCGCGTCGAGCGCCTGGGTGTCGCCGCGGCGCTCGGCCTCCATCCACTGCCTGCTGAGTTCGTCGAGTCGCTGGTCGATGGTCATGATCAGATCTCCTGTCTCTCCATGGGCCGGCCCTGGTGGTACATGCGCGGGGGCTTGTTGCCCGCCGCCTGCCCGCCGTCGATGGGCAAGGTCACTCCGGTGATGAACGACGACTGGTCGGAGCAGAGCCACACGACCGCCGCGGCCACCTCTTCTGATCGGCCGACGCGCCGCATGGGCGTCGACAGCCCGGCCAGGCGCTGCGCCTCCTCGCCCGCCGCCTCCAGGTGGTGGGTGAGGATCGGCCCGGGGGCGACCACGTTGACGCGGATGCCCTGGTCGGCGTAGTCGAGCGCGGCCACCTTCGTCAGTCCGACGATCCCGGCCTTGCCCGCCACGTACGCGCTCAGGCCCGAGTGGCCCTGGAGGCCGGCGAGCGAGGCCATGTTGACGATCGACCCGCCACCTGAGGCGAGCATGGCCGGAATCTGGTACTTCATGCCGAGGAAGGTGCCGCGCACGTTCGTGCGGATGCCCTGGTCGAACTCGTCGGGATCGATGTCGGCCAGCGGCGCGGGCATCGGGCCGTCGGTGGCGTTGTTGAAGGCCGCGTCCAGCCGGCCGAAGGTCTCCAGCGCCCGCTGGACCAGCCGCTCGCTCGACGCCGCGTCACCGACGTCGAGGGACACGGCCAGTGCTCGTCCGCCGTCGAAGCGGATGTCCGCGGCGACCTGTTCGACCGCCTGCGTGTCGCGGGCGCCGAGCACCACGGCGGCGCCGGCCCGGGCAAGGGCGCGAGCGGTGACCGCGCCGATGCCGCGGCTGGCCCCCGCCACGACCGCGACCTTGCCGCCGAGGGGGCTGGGGGAGATGGGGGAAGGGTTTGACTCCATGTCCCTGACGATAGATATCTAAGCGTTAGATGTCAAACGATTAGACGCCACTGCTAAACTCGGCGGCATGATGCCACCCTTCCGGCCGCCGATCGGCCTGCTGCTCACCACCACCGCCAGGACCGTGAGCCGGGCCTTCGACGACGCGCTCGCCTCCGTCGGCGGGTCGGCCCCGGTCTGGCAGATCCTCATCTCGATCAAGTCCCGGCAGCTGGGCAACCAGCGCGAGCTCGCCGAGGCGGTGGGCATCCAGGGGGCGACGCTGACCCACCACCTCAACGCGATGGAGAGCGGCGGCCTGCTGACCCGCCGCCGGGACCCCGCCAACCGGCGCGTCCACGTGGTCGAGCTGACCGAGGAAGGGGAGCGGTTGTTCCACCGGCTGCGTGAGGTGGCGATGGCCTTCGACACCCGCCTGCGCGCGGGGCTCAGCGAGGAGCAGACCGCCTCGTTCGAGGAGATTCTCACCCAGCTGGCGCAGAACATCCGCGACTAGACAGGCGGCCGGACCGGGCTCGGCCTGCGGGTTTCGGCCGATCCTTGCCGGGAAGCATGGTCCACGGCCCCCCGCCAGCGGGAGGTGGAGACGTATGCGCATCGAGGTGACGCCCGACGGTCCCTACGTGGTGACCGGCTCGGTCCCCATGGTCAGGCAGGTCATCGGCGGTGACGCGATGGGCCAGTCGATGGAGTGGGTCCAGGGCGAGGACTATCCGGCCGCGGAGTCGTACGAGCTCTGCCGCTGCGGCCGTTCGCAGAACAAGCCCTACTGCGACGGCAGCCACGAGCGGGTGCGGTTCGACGGCACGGAGACCGCCTCGCGGCGGTCATACCTGGGGCAGGCGGAGGAGCACGCCGGGCCCGAGCTGGCGCTCACCGACGCGCCCGCGTTCTGTGCCTTCGCCCGGTTCTGCGACGCGGACGGGCAGGTATGGAAGCTCCTCAAGATCCCTGGACAGGGCGAGACCGCCGCGCGACAGGCCACGCACTGCCCGTCGGGCCGGCTCACCGCCTGGGCGTCCCGCGCGCCGATCGAGCCCGAGCTGCCGCCGTCCATCGGCATCGTCGAGGACGAGGTGGCGGGCGTGGGCGGGCCGATCTGGGTACGCGGCGGCATTCCGGTCACCTCGGCCGACGGCCAGGACTACGAGGTGCGCAACCGGGTCACGCTCTGCAGGTGCGGAAACTCCAGGAACAAGCCGTTCTGCGATGGCTCGCACGTGAGCATCCGTTTCGCCGGCGCCTGACCCCGCTTCGACCTCATCTCCGCACCATAGGGAGGATGGGTTCATGAACACACGATCTCTTGGCCAGGCCCGTGTCAGCGCCATCGGGCTCGGCGCCATGCCCATGTCCGTAGCGGGGCACATGCCCGACGAAGCACAGTCGATCAAGACCATCCACGCGGCGCTCGACGCGGGAGTCACCCTCATCGACACCGCCGACGCCTACACCCCCTCGGCCGACCAGGTGGGTCACAACGAGCGGATCGTGGCCAAGGCCCTGGCGAGCTGGAGCGGCGACACCGGCGACGTACTCGTGGCCACCAAGGGCGGCCACACTCGCGTGGCGGGCGGCGGCTGGCAGGTCAACGGCCGGCCGGACTACCTTGCCGAGGCGTGCGAGCGCTCCTTGAAGGCGCTGGAGGTGGAGGCGATCGGGCTCTATCAGCACCACCGGCCCGACCCCGCCGTGCCGTACGAGGAGACACTCGGCGGCCTGCGCGACCTGCTCGACGCGGGGAAGATCCAGATGGCGGGCATCTCCAACGCCAACCCGGAGCAGATCAGGCTCGCCCACGAGATCCTGGGCGGGCGGCTGGCCAGCGTGCAGAACGAGTATTCGCCGAGGTTCCGGTCCAGCGAGCCGGAGATCGACGTGTGCGCGGAGCTCGGGGTGGCGTTCCTGCCGTGGTCGCCGCTGGGCGGCATCAGCTCGGCGTCGGAGCTCGGCGGGCGGCACGCGGCGTTCGGCACGGTGGCGGCGGCGCGCGGCGTGTCGCCGCAGCAGGTCTGCCTCGCCTGGGAGCTGGCGCGCAGCCCGGTGGTGATCCCCATCCCCGGGGCCAGCAGGCCGGAGACCATCGTCGACTCGGCCGCCGCGGCCGACCTCGTCCTCACCGCCGAGGAGCTGTCCCTGCTCTCCTGACCCTTCTCAGGTGGCTGGGGCCGGCTGGTCGGCCGGCTCCAGCCCACGCAGCTCGGCCAGGGTCTCGTCGGCCCAGGCGAGCCCCGAACGGCCCTGCGAGAGGCCGAGGTTGAGCGCGTACCTGCCGAACTTCGACGGGTCCTTGCACTCCAGGACGGCCAGCCGCTGCTGGAGCCGCGCCCTGATGCGCTCGACCACCGCGATCGCCGACTCCTTGTCGAGCAGCGGGAGCAGGAACGCCTGAAGGGCCACCTCGCTGCGTATCGCACCGGTCGGCTCGTGCTCGATCAGCCAGGAGCGCAGCCGCTCCGCGCCCTCAGGCGTGATCGCGTAGATCTTCCGCCCGCGCGCGCCCTCCGACTCCACCGCCACCAGCCCGTCGGCGGCCATCTTCACCAACTCCGGGTAGATCTGCGTGTGCCCGGCCTGCCAGACGTGATTGAGCGATCGCTCGAAGGATTTCGCCAGGTCGTAGCCGCTGGCCGGCCCCGTGGCGTCGAGGAGCCCGAGCAGCGCGATCCGTAGGGACATGTCGGCAGCATAGCAAAGGATTGACATGTCAGCTCTTACATGTCACTCTCCACGTGTGAATACTGACATGAAGCGCAGAGGCGATGGCCTTCTGCTGGTCGCCGTGCTCGGCGGCATGTTCTTGGGAATGCTCGACCAGACGATCGTCGGTACGGCCCTGCCGCGGATCATCACGGAGCTGGGCGGCGTCGATCTCTACACCTGGGTCGTCACGGCCTACCTGCTGACCTCGACCGTGACCGTGCCCCTCTATGGACGGCTGTCGGACCAGCACGGCAGGAAGCCGCTGGTGCTGATCGGCATGTCCGTGTTCCTCCTCGGGTCGGCGTTGTGCGGGGTGGCGCAGGACATGACGCAGCTCATCCTGTTCCGCGTGTTGCAGGGCTTAGGCGCGGGCGCGCTGCTGCCGCTGTCGATCGCCCTGGTGCTCGAACTGTTCCCGCCGGAGAAGGGCGGAGCGCGGGTGCAGGGCGCGATGGGCGGGGTGATGGCGCTCAGCTACCTCGCCGGGCCGTTCCTGGGCGGGCTCTTCACCGACCACGCGAGCTGGCGCTGGGCCTTCTATGTGAACGTGCCGATCGGCCTGGTGCTGATCGCGATCATCGTGCTGCGCCTGCCGCGGCTGCCGGGGCATGGCGGCGGGCGGCCCGACTACCTGGGCATCGGGGTCTTCACGGTGGCCATCAGCGCGCTGCTCATCGGCCTGACCGAGAAGGGACTCGACGGCCACACGTGGACCAGCGTGCCGGTGATCGGGCCGATCGTGCTGGCCCTGGTGTCGCTCGTGGCGTTCGTGGTGGTGGAGAGGCGGGCCGAGGCGCCCATCATGCCCATGCATCTGTTCCGGAACCGTACGTACACGCTGGTCAACGTGACGTCCTTCTTCACGGCGTTCTGCATGTTCGCCGGTGTGGTGTTCCTGCCGCGCTACTTCCAGGAGGCGCTCGGCGCCAGCGCCACCGAGTCGGGGCTGCGGATCTACCCGCTGACCCTGGCCATGGTGGTGGGCAGCATGGTCGTGGGCGCGCTGATCAGCCGCACGCGCGTCTACAAGCCGTGGCTGGTGGCGGCGCCGTTCCTGCTGGTCGTGGGCACGCTGCTGTGCGCCGGTCTGACCGTGGACACGCCTGCCTGGGTGCTCGTCGGGTGGATGGCGCTGATCGGCCTCGGCATGGGCCCGATGCTCTCCGGTCTGACCGTGGCCGTGCGGGACTCGGTGCCGCCCCAGTACATGGGTACGGCCTCGGCCAACCTGACGTTCTTCCGCCAGATCGGCGGCTCGGTCGCCCTGGCGCTGGCCGGCACCGCGTACACCTCCGTCATCGCCACCGAGGCGCCGCTGCACGGGCCGGCCGCCGCGCACGCCTCAGCCGCGGCCCTGGTCATCCCCTCGCTGGGTGTGGCGGGCGCCCTCGTGGCGCTGGTCGCCCTGATCGCCATGCCCGGTGCGCGGATCGACCGGGAGACCCCACAGCCCAAGGTCGAGGCCAGTTTCGCGTCCTGAGCGCCGTCATGCGAAGCTGTCCTTGTCCCCAACACCAGGAGGTCCTCATGGCGGAAACACCGGAGCCGGAAGTCGACGAAACTCCCGAGGACGAGATGAAGCGCAAGTTCCGCGAGGCGCTGGATCGCAAGCGTAACCAGCATGCCGACTCGAGCGCGGGTGGCAGGGGCAATGACCCTTCCAAGATTCACGGCGCTCACGGGCCCGCCGCCAGCAAGCGTTCTTTCAGGCGGAAGAGCGGCGGTTGACCTGGGCTTTTCTGGGGGTACGGCATGCCGTACCCCCTTTTTTCTTGACCCTCTAGGTAGATCTTCGCCCCTTTCATGGGCTTATGTTTGCCTTTGTCCGGTTTGATACCTATAGTTCATGGAGTTACCAGCCGGTGACTCGGGGCTTCAACAGGGGAGAACCAGCCGGCAGGCGCCGAATCCCGCTTGCGGGAACCGGGGAACCAACGTTCCTTAGGGGTGAATCCGACCGCGGTCGGTAGGGCATCTCCACGCCCGAACCCGTCAGCTAACCCGGTAGGCGAGATGGAGAGGACACCTACCGCATGCGTAACCCCCGCGTCGTGCCGCCAGCCCGCGTGTTGTCATCCGCTGACTGACCGGCACCTTCCCCCAGCTCTTCCACGCTCCGCGTAGCGACCGTTTGGCGTTTTGCCCGGCTACGCACACCTTTCGCGAGCGCAATCCCCTTGTTCCCGTATAAAGGACTTCAGTACTTCATGTCTCTTCGCTCTGCCATGCTCACCGCCGCCGTCGTCGGTGCGATCTCCGTCGGCGCAGGCACCGCCGCACACGCCGACTCCGGCAGTGACAAGAAGGTCCTGCTCAAGGGCTCGACCACCGCGTCCTACTTCTGGGACGACTCCTCCGGCCGCGCCGGGGACACCGGGCTGCCGGCCAGCGGCAAGCCCATGCAGAAGGGGCTCGCCGCCAGCCCGAGCTGGCCGCTCATGACCGAGGGCTACGTCGTCTACAAGGGCAAGAAGATGCCCTTCTTCGTCGGCGACCGCGGCCCGGGTGTGCCGTCCTCCAGCGGTGTCATGCTCGACCTCGACGCCAAGACCTTCGCCGCCTTGACCGGCGGCACCTTCAACTCCAGCACCCTGGGCGTGGACGGCAACGGTGGCGCGGGCCACATCAAGATCCAGTACGTCATCACCAAGTGGGGTAGTGGCCCGGGCAAGAAGAACTACCCGCTGCCCTTCTCGACCGGTTCGTACGCCGTCGTGGACCGCAACCCCGCCAAGCCCCCGAAGATCGTGGCCGAGGGCGACAAGCCCGCTTCGGTCAAGCCCGCTCCCGCCAAGGCCGTGCCGGTGGCCGCCAAGAAGGCCGAAAAGGCCGAGGACAAGGCTGACAAGGTCGTCGAGTCGAACGCCATCGGTGGCGCCGCCGCGGCGGTCGCGCTGGCGATGTTCGGCGGTGGCGTGACGGTCGGCCGCGACCGGATCCGCAAGCTCGTCCGGCGCTGACGGCCGTCAGGTCCGAAGACGGTCTTGCTGACGGCCGTCAGGTCCGGAGCCGGCGATCTCGATGGTCGTCAACTCCGGAACTGGCGGTCTTTGCCTCGCGGGAAACAGAATGTCATTCTGACCTCGTGACCACGCTTGCAGCCGCCAACGGCATCGAGATCGCGTACGAGACCTTCGGCTCACCCGGCGGACGTCCCCTGCTCCTCATCATGGGGCTCGGCGCCCAGCTCATCCACTGGGACGACGAGCTCTGCGAGCTCCTGGCGGAGCAGGGCCATCACGTCGTCCGGTTCGACAACCGGGACGCCGGACTCTCCACGCACCTGCACGACGAGGGCGTTCCCACCCTGGGGACGTCCTCTTCGTATCTGCTGGACGACATGGCCGACGACGCCGCCGGGCTGATGGACGCCCTCGGCTGGACCGCCGCCCACGTCGTGGGCGCCTCGATGGGCGGGATGATCGCCCAGACGCTCGCCATCCGGCACCCCGAGCGGGTGCTGACCCTTACCTCGATCATGTCGACTCCCGGCCCCGACGTGGCCCCGCCCACGCCGGAGGCCAGCGCGGTGCTGCTCGCCGCGCCCCCGACCGATCGGGACGGCGTGCTCGCTCAGTCCTTGGAGACCTGGGCCGTGATCGGCTCGCCCGGCTTCGACCTGGACCGGGAACGCATCCTCCGGCTGTCCGGCCAGGCGTACGACCGGTGCTTCGACCCGCCGGGCACGACCCGGCAGCTGGCCGCGATCCTGGTCTCCGGTGATCGCACGGAGCGGCTCGGCACGCTGGGGGTGCCCGCCCTGGTCATTCACGGCGAGGACGACCGGCTCGTCCCGGTCGCCGGCGGCCACGCCACGGCGGCGGCGATTCCGGGCGCCACGCTGCTGACCTTCCCCGGCATGGGCCACGACCTGCCCCGGCCGCTCTGGCCGGACATCGTCGGCGCCATCACCAAGCTCACCACGGGCTGACGTACCGGTTCAGGGATCGATGGAGGTCGGTGGCTCGTGTCCGCCGCGCCCGGACGCGAGCCACCGGATCTCTCAGACCTCCAGCTTCTCCTCGATACCGCGGAGCTGGTGCCGGGCGAGCGCCAGGTTGGCCCGCGTCCGGTCCAGGGCGAGATAGAGGAAGAGCCCCTTGCCGCCGCGCCCGGTGATCGGCCGGATGATGTGATACTGGCCGCCGAGCGTGATCAGGATGTCCTCGATGGAGTCCTTGAGCCCCAGCGAGTCCATCGTGCGCAGCTTGGCCTTGACCACCTCCGTGTTCCCCGCCGCGGCGACCTGGAGATCCAGGTCCTTGGAGCCGCCGAGCGCCCCCAGCGCCATGCCGCTGCCGTGATCGACGATCACCGCGCCGATCGAGCCGTCGATCGTCATCATCTCCTTGAGAGAGACGTCCATGCTGGCCATGCCTTCCTCCGTTCAAGCTCAGTGGATCCGTGCCGAGATGGCGGCCACGCTGGCCGCCGTCTTGCGCCCCTCCAGCCGGAGCAGCCCGAGATTGGTGCCGGGCTCAGCCAGGACTGCGAGGACGATGGTGGGGCCCGCCGCGTAGAAGGCGGCGAAGCCGGCGGTGCCGGAGATGAGCGTCTCCTCCAGTACGCCCTGGCCGGTCATGATCGTCATGCGCCTGCTCAGCGCGAGCAGTGCCGCGGACAGCGCGGCGACCTGCTCGCCACTGCCGTCGGCGTTGTCGCAGGCGATGCTCATGCCGTCGACCGTGCAGGCGACGCTCCCGCTGATGTCCGGGGTGCGCTCGCGCAGGAGAACCATCTCCCTGAGCACCTCTTCACGCAGCTCCACCGGTGGCCTCCTTTGCGGGCGGGGGAACCTCATGTCAGCTCCTCCAGTGCCTTCTTCAGGCGCATCAGCAGAGCCAGGTCCGTGGGGTCCGCCGTGACCGGCGGGCCGAGCGGCAGGCCCGGGGCACGGGGATCGTGCGGCGGCCGTTGGGCGGCCGCTCCGCGCCCCCGCTGCGGCAGCGCACCCTGCCCGCCTCCGGCGGTCTTCGCCCTGTGCTCACCGGCCTTCGTCGCGCTCTCTTCCGGGGCGCGCGTGGTGGTGGTCGGCTCCACGGGCGGTGCCAGCAGCCCGGCCGCCGCCATCCTCCGTACGGCCAGCAGCACCGAATAGCCGGACCTGCCGATCCGTCTGGCCAGGTCGAGCGGTGTCGCCTCGGCCCCGGCCCCGGTGACGACCTCCCACTGGACCGAGTCCAGAGTCACCCGGCTGCCCGGCAGCCACGGCGCCGGCCGTACCGGAGCCGTGTCCAGCTGGGCGGACGGCCAGATCTGCGCGAGATAGGCGCGGCGGCGCGCGCACTCCCGCATCAGGCCCGCCACGTCGAAGTACCACTGCCCGCCCAGCCAGTGCTGCTCGCCCGGCCGGAACTTCGGCCGCGTCCCGCCGACCGGCAGCAGGAAGAACGCGGCGTCCAGGACCGCCCCGAGCACGCAGTACTGCAGCTCGCCCAGCGTGACGGGCCCTTCCTCCAGCAGGCGCTTGCAGCCCCCGTCGGCCTGCAGCCTGCGCAGCGCCGCCTCCGGCAGCCGTCCGCGCGCCGCCAGCAGTCGCTCGACGCCGGGCGTCTGGGCGCACTCCATGTACGTGACCCGGCCCTCGCTGAGGAAGATCGTCCCGGCCCGGCCCACGCGGAGCGCGCCCGTGGCATGTTCACGGGCGAGACCGGCCAGAAGCGTGTCCAGCGGTGCCATGGCTCAGGCGAGCAATTGGCGGGAGATGTTCAGCAGGCGGTAACGCGCCAGGGCGAGGTTCGACCGCTCCAGGTCGAGTCGCAGGTAAATGACCAGCGGCCCCTCGAATACCGTTTCGAGGAATCTCAGTAAATGATGGCCTTTGTCGGTAGTGACCAGCATGTCGTCGATGCGGACAGTTTCGCCGGGGCAGGAGCGGGCCAGACCGTCCATGGTCGCGCGCAGTGTCTCGGTCAGGGCGGCGGCGGAGCTCTCGGCGTCCACGCCATGCGGTGGCCCGCTGATGGCCACGGCCATGCCGCTCGTCTGGTCCACCAGCATCGCATCCAATGCCCCTGGTATCGCCATGACCTCGGTCAGGCAGTCATCCAGTCCCAGCACGTGACCCTCCCACGCCGTCATGAGGACTGGGACAGCGTAGGAGCGGCGGAGGGCGGCCGGGTGATCGGATAAAGCGAGATATGTATGAAGGTAAAGATGTCTACGGCTAAGGGGGAGAAAAACCTAACCGCGATGGAGATTTCCCGTTTAGGGGTATTGCTTGCGACATTTAAGAATTTCGCTCACATTATTCCTGGCCCGGCTCGCCAGTATCCAGCGGATACCCTTGGCGATATGAAAATTCTTCTCTTTGGCGCGACCGGCATGGTCGGTCAGCGCATCGCCGCCGAGCTGGCGACCCGCGGCCACGAGGTGACCGGTGTCAGCAGGTCGGGGTCGGTCAAGGGAGATGTGCGCGACGCCGCCACGCTGGGCCGCGGCCACGACGCGGTGATCTGCGCGATCTCTCCGCCCCGCGACGGAAGCGAGCCTGAGGGGCCGTTCCTCGACGCCCATCGCGCCCTCATCGACGGCGTCCGGGCCGCCGGGGTCGGGCGGCTCATCGTCGTCGGCGGCGCCGGCAGCCTGGAGGCGGCGCCCGGTGTCGACCTGGTCGACACGCCTGGCTTCCCGGAGATCTACAAGAAGGAGGCGCTGGCCCAGCGGAGTGCTCTCGGCCTCTATCGCGAGGTCGGCGACCTCGACTGGACCTACGTCTCCCCGGCCGCGGAGATCGCGCCCGGAGAGCGCACCGGGCACTACCGGGTCGGCGGCGACCAGGTTCTCGCGGACGCCGAGGGCAACAGCCGCATCTCGGCCGAGGACTACGCGATCGCGATCGCCGACGAGGTGGAGAAGGGCGAGCATCCGCGCCGGCGCATCACGGTCGCCTACTGAACGCGCCAGGCTCCTCCGCCTCCTCCAGGAGGCCGCCCGGCTCCTCGGGCAGGAGCGCCTTCTCGTCGGGCTTGTGGACGAGCACCTTGTCCACGTACGACTTCACGGCGGCCGTGAGGCCCACGTCGGCCCCGGCCGCCTCCGACAGGTACCACCGGTGGTCCAGCACCTCGTGGAACAGCTGCGCGGGCTCCAGCTTCCCGCGCAGCCGGGCCGGGATGCCCTCGACCGTCGGCTGGAACACCTCGGCCAGCCACCGGTGCGC
Organism: Nonomuraea aurantiaca; assembly: GCF_020215705.1. Lineage (GTDB taxonomy): Bacteria > Actinomycetota > Actinomycetes > Streptosporangiales > Streptosporangiaceae > Nonomuraea > Nonomuraea aurantiaca. The sequence goes on from NZ_JAIWNB010000007.1 coordinate 25,815, forward strand.
CACGATCGCCTCGTCCTCGTGCCGCAGGCCCTTGGCGACCCGGAACCCGTCGAGGTCGTTCAGCAGCCGCCTGGCCTGGTTCTCCTCGACGTCGAGCCCGGTGAGCCGGAGCAGCCGCCGCTGGTGGTGCCCCGCGTCGACCACCTTGGGCCGGACGATGAGCCGCCCGGTGCCGACCTTGCGCCGCACCATCATCTCGGCCACGTCGAAGCCCAGCAGGTTGAGCCGCCTGATCCGCTGCTCCACCCGGTGCCAGTCGACCTCTTCGATGATCTCGTCCTGGGTGATCTCGTTCCAGAGCCGGTGGTAGCGGGTCACGATGTCCTCGGCGGTGTCCATGGGGTCGATCGACGGGTGCAGCAGCCCGCCCGCCTCCAGGTCGAGCATCTCGCCGAAGATGTTCATGTGCGCGGTCTCGATGTCGCCGAGCCGCTGGCCCTCGCTGATCATCGGGTGCATCTCGCCGGTCTCCGCGTCCACGAGGTAGGCGGCGAACGCGCCCGCGTCCCGGCGGAACAGCGTGTTCGACAGCGAGCAGTCGCCCCAGTAGAAGCCGGTCAGGTGCAGCCGCACCAGCAGCACGGCCAGCGCGTCCAGCAGGCGGGTGAGCGTGTCGGGCCGCAGCGTCCCCGACATGACCGCGCGGTAGGGGAGCGAGAACTGCAGGTGCCGGGTGATCAGCGCCGCGTCGAGCCCCTCGTCCCGGCCGGTGACGTAGGCGATCGGCTCGACCGCCGGCGCGTCGAGCCTGGCCAGGTCCCACAGCAGCTGGTACTCCCGCCTGGCGTACCGCTCGCTGATCTCCTTGATCGCGTACACGTTGCCGGACAGCCGCACGAACCGCACCACGTGCCGCGAGATACCGCGCGGCAGGTCGACTATGTGATGCGTCGGCCAGTCGGAGAGAGGGACCTCCCAAGGCAGGCGGATCAGGTCGGGGTTGCCGAGCGCGCCGGTGATCTGTAGGGGCATATGCCCAGGATATTGTGCGGGCGTGGACGAGTTTCTCAAGTGGTACTTTTCCGGTCGTCCCGTCGTCGCCAGCTACCTGGGAGCCGACGGCTACGATCACACGCTCGGTGACTTCACCGCCGCCGCCTTCGCCGCCCGTGAGCGCGAAGAGATCGTCTGGCTGGACCGGCTCTCCAGGCTGGAGACGCCGACACCGGACGACGCGATCGACAGGGATCTCGTCCTGTCTCAGCTGAGGGGCTCCATCGCCCTGGCCTCCTGGCCGGACTGGCGGCGCGACCCGGCCGTCTACCTGTCGGCGATCTTCACCTCCATGTTCACGCCGTTCCAGCGGCGGCTCAAGCCCGAGCCCGAGCTGGTGGCCGCCGCCGTCTCCCGGCTGGCCGAGGTGCCTGACGTGCTGGCCGCCTGCCGGGCCAACCTCGACGCCGAGCTCGCGGCGCCGCTGCTCGTCCAGCGCGGCCTCGGGCAGGCGCGCACCGGGCGCAACTTCCTCACGAAGACCGTCCCGTCGATGGTGACGGACCCGGAGCTGCGGGTACGGCTCGCGGCCGCCGCCGAGCCGGCCGCCGCCGCTTTCGACGCGTTCGTCACCTTCCTCGAAGAGTTCGAGTGCGGCGGCACCTGGCGGATGGGCGAGCGGCTCTACTCGACCCTGCTGCGCGAGCGCGAGCTGCTCGGGTACGGCGCCGCCGAGCTGCACGAAAAGGGCAAGGCGGCCTGGGCGTCGCTGGACGCGCGGATGCGCGAGGTCACCAGGAGGCTCAACGGCACCGAGGACTGGCGCGCCGCGATGGAGTCCTTGATGGACGACCATCCCGCCACGCTGGCCGACATGCGGGCCGAGTACGAGGCCGAGACCCGGCGGGCCCGCGAGTTCGTCAGGGAACGCGACCTGGTGACCTTCCCCGAGGGGGAGGAGTGCCTGGTGCTGCCCTCGGCCGAATACACCCGGCCGGTCCTGGCCGTGGCCCACTACCTGTCGCCGCCGCCGCTGAGCAGCTCGCGTACCGGCGTGTTCTTCGTGCCGTACACGCCTGACGGCTTCACCGAGGAGCAGGTACGGCAGCGCCTGCGGACGAACTCGCGGGCCCAGATGCCGTCGATCGCCGTCCACGAGGCCTATCCCGGCCACCACTGGCACCTGTCGCACATGGCGAGCAACACCCGGACCGTGCGCAACGTGTTCCGCACCCCGTACTTCACCGAGGGCTGGGCCCTCTACGTCGAGAAGGTGCTGCACGAGCAGGGCTATTTCGACACGCTCGCCACCGAGCTGGCGCACCTGGACTGCCGCATCTTCCGCGCGGCCCGCATCGTGGTGGACACGGCGCTGCACTGCGAGGACATGTCGATCGAGGAGGCGGAGACGTTCATGGCGACGAAGGCGTCACTGTCGCCCGGAACGGCGCAGGGAGAGGTCAACCGCTACTGCGCCTGGCCCACGCAGGCGCCGTCCTACCTGACGGGCGCGATCGAGATCGACCGGATCAGGGAGTCGTACGACGGGTCGCTGAAGTCGTTCCACGACAAGATCGCGGGCTCGGGCGGCCTGCCCCTGGGGCTGGCCGAACAGGCGGCCCACCTGTAGCCCGTTCAGGGTGTGCGGCGGGGGAAGGCCGGCGGGTTGAGCGAGCGGTCGATCACGGCCGCGAGCTGCTCGTCGGTCAGGATCGTGGGCCTGCCGACGCTCAGCCCCCGCACGTACACCTCACACAGCCATTCCAGTAACCGGGTGGCCTCGAAGGCCTGCTCGAGCGTGGCGCCGATGGTGACGCCGCCGTGGTTGGCCATGAGCGCCGCCTGCTTGCCGTCGAGCGCCGCCCGGACGTTGGCCGCCAGCTCCGGCGTCCCGTACGTCGCGTACTCGGCCACGCGCACCGCCCCGCCCAGCAGCAGCGCGTTGTAGTGCACCGGTGGCAGCTCGGTCATCGTGGTGGCCACGACGGTCCCGAACACCGAGTGGGTGTGGACGATGGCCTGCGCGCCGGTGGTCTCGTAGACGGCCAGGTGCATCGGGGTCTCCGAGGACGGCTGCAGGTCGCCTTCGATCAGGTAACCCTCGATGTCCACGATCGGGCACATCTCCGGCGTCAGCCGGTCGAGCGCGACCCCGGAGGGGGTGACCGCGACCAGTTCGCCCTGACGAACGCTCAGGTTGCCCGACGTGCCGATGACCAGGCCCTGCTCGACGGCTTTCTGCCCGTACTCGCACAGCTGCTCGCGAAGGCTCATGGCGGAGCAATGTAGTCGGTCGTCCGAAATGCGGCAACGCCATAGAGCGGCAGCCTCGGCTTCGTCGAAGTCATGACCCGATCCCGGCGATGCATGGCACTTGTGCCTCTTCTCCTTGCTGCTCCGCCCTCATACGGTCGCCGCATGAACGACATCCTCGCCCTGCCCACGGGGCCGCTGGCCGACGTGATGCACGATCTGGGGCTGGGCACCCTCGCGGCCGGCCAGGCCCGGTTCGAAGTGGAAGGCGCCGATCTGGCGGCATCCGTGCTGACCGAGCACGGCATCGCCGCGGCTGACGTCGACCGGGTGTGGGAAGCGATCGCCCTGCACTCCTCCGTGGGCATCGCCGACCGGCGCGGACTGCTGACCTACCCTGGTACCTGCGCGAGCGACAGGCCGAAGAGTGACCTCCGCACCTGGTCGAGGATGAGGGCCGAATCGGGTGACCAAGCGCCGTGGCGGCGGGACGTTGCGCCCGGTCAGCGGGCGTCTCCCTGGACAGACGCCCGCCACGTGCGGCGGTTGGCGGGTGGGGCGGCTTGCCGTACAGGATGGAAGGTCTTTTGAAAGACCATCAAAGATGGTCGAGGGTGGAGAGCATCAGGCGCTCCAGATCCACGCGGGCGAGGCGGCCGGGATAGAGCAGCAGGTGCAGGCTGAGCCCGTCGACCAGCGCCAGCAGGCGCTCTGTGATGTCGTCGAGGTTCTCGTCGGTGGTGAGTTCGCCCGCCGCCCGAGCCTCACCGAGCAGCCTCCGTACGGCGCCGCGGAGCTCGTCGGCCTCGGCGCGCTGGACCTCGGCGAGGCGCTCCGAGGCCAGGCTGCGGCTCCAGAAGCTGACCTCCAGGCGCGTCTCCTGGGTACGCTCCGCGTCGAGCGGCAGGTTGTCCAGCAGCAGCTCGCGCAGGGCGGCCAGACCCGTGGCGCTCTCGACCTTGCGCGTCAGGCGCTCGCGGATGCGCTGGTGGGACTGCCGCAGCGCCGACAGCAGGATCTCGTCCTTGTCGGCGAAGTAGTGCGCCAGCACGCCGTTGGAGTAGCCCGCCTCCTTGGCGATGGCACGGGTCGTGGCGGCGTCGATGCCGTCCCTGACGATCACCCGGCGGGCGGCTGAGAGCACCTCGCGCCTGCGCTCGTCATGGTCAACGATCTTCGGCATCCGGTTGCCTCCTTCTTGGTGCTGTCCCGAGCATATTGACTTTTTATTCGGACGTCTGTCTATTTAGACCCATGACCGTCGCCACGGTCGGCGTGCACATCGTCGACATCCTCGCCAGGCCCGTCTCGTACATCCCGGAGGGGCAGGACACCGCCCTGGTGGACCAGATCCGGCTGACCGCCGCGGGGTCCGCGGCCGGGACGGCGGTCGACCTGGTCAAACTGGGCAACGAGGTCGTCTCCATGGGCGCGATCGGGGATGACGAGCTCGGGGACTTCCTGGTGGCGGTGATGGCCAAGCGCGGTGTGGACGTCTCCCTGCTCACCCGCAAGGCCGGAGAGCAGACGGCGGCCTCGATCCTGCCGATCAGGCCCGACGGCGGGCGCCCGAGCTTCCACGTCCCCGGGGCGAACCTCGGGGTCATGCCGGCGGACCTGGACGAGGCGCGGCTGCGGGGCGTGCGGGCCGTCCACCTGGGCGGGATGGACGTGACGTTCGGGCTGGGGGATCCGGCGTTCTTCGCGCTGCTGGACTCGCTCCGGGCGTCCGGGGCGATCGTGACGATGGACCTGCTGTCGGAAATGCCGGACTTGCTGGGGATGGCCAGGGCATTCCTCCCGCACGTGGACTATGTCCTCCCGAACGACTCCCAGGCGCTCCTCATGGCAGCCGACCTCACCGCCGACCTCACCGACGGCGCCGACGCCGGCTCGTCGGCGGTCTCGTCGCCTTCCGTGGCGGAGGTGTCGGCGGCGGCCCTGGCATTGCTGGGGGAGGGGCCGCGCGGGGTGCTCGTCACCATGGGGGCCGAGGGAAGCCTGGTGGTGACCGAGGCGGGGATCGAGCAGGTGCCCGCGCTCAAGATCGAGGTCAGCGACACGACCGGTTGCGGGGACGCGTACTGCGCCGGGTTCATCACCGGACTGCTGCACGGACAGGACGTGGTGGGCGCCGCCCGCTGGGGCACGGCCGCCGCCGCCCAGGTCGCCACCGGGCTCGGCTCGGACGCGGGCCTCACCGACCTCGAATCCACCCTCGCCCTCCTGACATGACCACGCCCTCGGCCGAGCCGTACCGGACCGCCGGCCGCACCGGCCGCACTGACCTCGGCGGCGCTCGACCCGCCGCCGGGCGGATGGAACTTGGAGAGAGGGATTTCAGATGACAGACGCTGAGCTTCGTCAGCGGGCGTTGAAGGTCGTGCCCGGCGGTATGTACGGGCACCTCAACGCCGCGATCTTCGCCTCCGGATACCCGCAGTTCTTCGAGCGGGGCGAAGGGTGCCGTCAATGGGACGTGGACGGCCGCGAGTACATCGACTTCATGTGCAGCTGGGGCCCGGTGGTGCTCGGGCACCGGCACCCGCGCGTGGAGGAGGCGGCCGCCCGGCAGCTGGCTCTCGGCGATTGCCTCAACGGGCCTGGCCCGATCATGGTCGAGCTGGCCGAGCTGCTGGTCGACACCGTGCCCAGCGCGGATTGGGCGATGTTCTCCAAGAACGGCACCGATGCCACCACGCAGGCGCTCATGGTCGCCAGAGCGGCCACCGGCCGGACGAAGGTGCTGATGGCCCACGGCGCCTACCACGGGGCCGACCCCTGGTGCACGCCGTCGCTCGCCGGGACGACGCCGAACGAGCGGGCCGACCTGGTGGAGTTCGACTACAACTCGATCGAGTCGCTGGAGGCCGCGGCCGCTACGGTCGAGGGGGAGGTCGCGGCGATCATCGTGACGCCCTTCAAACACGACTCCTTCGAGGACCAGGAGCTGGTGGAGCCCGCTTTCGCGCGCGCCGCGCGGGCGCTGGCCGACCGGATCGGGGCCGCGCTGGTGATCGACGACGTCCGGGCGGGGTTCAGGATCGACCTGCGGGGATCGTGGGAGCCCTACGGCGTACGGCCGGACCTGACGGCTTGGTCCAAGGCCATGGCGAACGGCTACGCCATAGCCGCCGTGACCGGAACGGACGCGTTGCGCGGCCCGGCTCAGACGCTGTATTCGACGGGCTCGTTCTGGTTCTCGGCCGTGGCGATGGCGGCGGCGAAGGCGACGATCGAGACGCTGCGCGACACCGACGGCATCGCGGCCATGGAGCGGGCCGGGACGCAGCTGCGTGACGGGCTGTACGGGCAGGCCAAGGCGCACGGGTTCGTGGTGAACCAGACCGGGCCCGTGACGATCCCGTGGCTGAGCTTCGACGGCGACACCGACCTGTCGACCGCCATGTACTGGAGCGACGCCTGCCTGCGGCACGGCGTGTACATCCACCCGTGGCACAACTGGTTCATGTCGGCGGCGCACACGGAGGAGGACGTGGCACGGGCCCTGGAGGGAACCGACCTGGCCTTCGCCGAGACCCGAGCGCACTTGGGCTGAGGATGGGTGGCTGTTTGGGCGGGGTACATCTAATGTCCTTCCTGTAGAGGATCGCGGCAAAGGTGTTACGGCTCGATTGCGCCCCTTGACGAGTGCGCCCGGCCGTTCGTACCTTCGGGCAAACGGTTAGGAAACTTTCCTAATTCGTCCTCTTCAGGAGCCCCCATGACCCACCCGGGAGAGATCACTCGGCGTGAGCTGCTGCGCCGTATCGGCCTGACCGCGTTCGTCGCCGGCCCCGGCGCGGGCCTGCTGAGCGCCTGCGCCACCAGCGGCGCCGGCGACGAGCCCACCTCGACGCCGACCGGCTCGATCGCCGTCTCCGCCGACCCGAAGAACCCCTTCGGCGTCGACGCCAAGAAGCCGCTGGAGGTCACGATCTTCAGCGGCGGCTACGGCGACGCGTACGCCAAAGACCTGCACGAGAAGATGTACGAGAAGAGGTTCCCCGGAGCGACGGTCAAGCACAACGCGACCCAGCAGATCGGCACCCAGCTGCGCCCGCGCTTCGTCAGCGGCGACGTGCCCGACGTGGTCAACAACTCGGGCCCCGAGGCGCTCGACCTGGCCGCCATGGCCGGCGAGGGCCAGCTGGCCGACCTGACCGCGCTGTTCGACGCGCCTTCCTTGGACGACCCGTCCAAGAAGGTCCGCGACACCGTGACGCCGGCCGTGCTGGACAACGCGAAGATCGACGGCAAGGACCTGGTCCTCAACTACACCGTCTCCCACCGCGCGCTCTGGTACAACGCCAAGCTCTTCGCGGACAAGGGATGGGCGCTTCCGAAGACGTGGGCGGAGTTCAAGGCGCTCGGCGACACGGCGAAGAAGGAAGGCATCCTGCTCTTCGCCTATCCCGGACAGAAGGGCCCCTACTACCAGCTCTGGAACGCCCTCTACACCGCCGCCAAGATCGGCGGCAACCAGGTCCTCATCGACATCGACAACCTGGTCGACAACGCCTGGAACGCCGAGCCGGTGAAGCAGTCGGTGACCGCCTGGGTGGAGATCCAGACGCTTTATAGCGATAAAGCGTACTTCGGCCTCGACCACACCCAGACCCAGGTCAAGCAGCTCCAGAACAAGCTGCTCTTCTACCCGGTCGGCTCGTGGATCGAGAACGAGATGGCCAAGGACAAGCCCAAGGACTTCGAGTACGCCATCGCCCCGATCCCCGACGTCACCGCCGCCGACAAGATGCCGTACGGGGCCATCCAGGTGGGGGTCGGCGAGAACTTCTTCGTCTCCGCCAAAGGCAAGAACCCGCAGGGTGGCCTGGAGTATCTCCGCATCATGTTGTCGAAGGAAGGGGCCAAGGGCTTCACCGAGAAGACCCTGAACCTCACCGTGGTCAACGGCGCGGCCGAGGGGCTGGATCTCACCCCCGGCCTGAAGAGCGCGGCCAAGGCGCAGGACGCCGCCGGCCAGAACATCATCACCGACGCCCGTTTCGAGGGCTGGTATAAGGAGCTGTTCGACTACGGCACCCAGCAGATAAACGTGGTCATGGCCGGGCGCATCACTCCCGAGAAGTTCTGCCAGAACATGCAGAAGAAGGCGGACGCCATCAAGAAGGACTCGTCCGTCGTCAAGCAGACGCGGAGCAACTAGCACATGGAGCGGTTGCGCAAGTACGGGTTCGTCGCCGCGTTTCTCGCCGTTCCGGTCGCTCTCTACTCGGTGTTCGTGATCAGCCCCTATATCCAGGCGTTCCAGATCTCCCTGACGGACTGGAACGGCTACAAGTCGAGGCTGCACTACATCGGGCTGGACAACTTCACCCGGCTGTTCGGGGACGAGGTCTTCTGGCGGGCCCTGCGCAATCACGGAATCCTGCTGCTCGTGCTGCCGCTCGTGACGGTCGTCATCGCGTTGTTCTTCGCGTTCCTGCTGAATCTGGGCGGGGGTACGCGGGGCGCGGGAATGAAGGGGATCTGGGGGTCGAGGTTCTATCGGGTGGTGTTCTTCTTCCCCCAGGTGCTCGCCGTGGCCGTGGTCGGGGTGCTGTTCAAGGCCGTCTACCGGCCCGACGAGAGCGGCGTGATCAACGGAGCCCTGGTGAAACTGGGCCTCGATCCCGTCGGCTGGCTCGTCGAGCCGAACCTGGCCCTCTGGGCGATTCTGGCGGTGATGATATGGCAGGCCGTCGGATTCTATGTGGTGCTCTTCTCGGCGGGAATGGCGGCCATTCCGAAGGACTACTTCGAGGCGGCGGCGCTCGACGGAGCCGGGCGGGCGCGGCTGTTCTTCTCGATAACGCTGCCGCTGCTGCGCGATACCATCCAGGTGGGCTGGGTGTATTTGGGGATCGCGGCGTTCGACGGGTTCGCGCTGATCCTCGTACTCGCCGGGGACAAAGGGGAGCCGGACGGGGCCACGACCGTGTTGCCCGTGGAGATATGGAAGACCGCGTTCACCTATTCCAAGGTCGGCTACGCCTCGGCCATGGGGGTCGTGCTGTTCTTTCTCACCGTGACGTTCGCGGTGCTGACCTTGCGCACCACGAGGCGCGAGAGGATCGAACTCTGACATGGCATCGACCTCCTCCGACACGGCCACGTCTCGTCCGGCCGGCATGTCTCGCCCGGCCACCACACCCCGTCCGGCCAGGCCGCGGCCCGGCGTGCTCGGCGGCCTCTCGCATCTGGCGCTCTTCATCTGGGCGCTGCTGATCATCCTGCCGCTGCTCTGGACGTTCCTCGCGTCGTTCAAGAGCAACACGGAGATCTTCGGGGACGCGCTTCAACTGCCCGGGCAGTTGCGGCTCGACGCCTGGGGGAGGGCCTGGGACAAGGCCCACGTGGGGCAGTACATGCTCAACACCGTTATCGTCGTATTTTTCAGTACTTTGGGGACGATGCTGTTCGGCTCGATGGCGGCGTATGTGCTGGCGCGCTACCAGTTTTTCGGCAATCGGGTGATTTATTACTTCTTCGTGGCGGGGATGGCGTTCCCGATCTTCCTGGCGCTCGGGCCGCTGTTCTTCGTCGTCCTCCAGTTCGGGCTGCTGAACTCCCACATCGGGCTCGTCCTGGTCTACATCGCGTACTCGCTGCCGTTCACGGTCTTCTTCTTGGCCGCATTTTTCCGTACATTGCCGGACACCGTGGCCGAGGCGGCGGCGATCGACGGCGCCTCCCACACCCGCACGTTCTTCCAGATCATGCTCCCCATGGCCAAGCCCGGGCTGATCAGCATCACCATCTTCAACGTGCTCGGCCAGTGGAACCAGTACCTGCTGCCCCTGGTCCTGCTCACGGACGACAAGGACAAGTGGGTCATCACCCAGGGCATCGCCGACATCTCCACCATCGCCGGGTACGAGGCGGACTGGCCGAGCCTGTTCGCCGCCCTCAGCATGGCGATCATCCCGGTGATGATCGTCTACATCATCTTCCAACGTCAGATCCAGTCCGGCCTCGGCGCGGGGGCGCTGAAGTAACGTGAGTTCATGGACGTCGACAGCAAGCTCAACGACCTGCCCGAATGGCGTAGAGAGGGCGAGGAGATCCGGCGCACGATCACCGCGCCCGACTTCCCCACGGCCATCCGGATCGTCGACGAGATCGCGGTCCGGGCAGAAGAGATGAACCACCATCCCGACATCGACATCCGGTGGCGCAAACTGCACCTCACGCTGACCACCCACGACAAGGGGCGTCTCACGGAGAACGACTTCACCCTGGCCGGACTCATCGACGGGATCGCCGCCAAACACGGTGCGTAGTGGGTCGGTTACTGACTAGAGTGGTGGCCCCGTGAGCCTGGCCAGGGCTCGTCATCGCTTTGGGGGTTCCCATGCGCCTGCCCACGCCCGCCATCGCACCGCGGCTGCCCGCATCCGTCCGGTCACTGAGGGCGCGCGCGTCCGCCCGCCGGGCTCGCGCGCGGCTGAGCCCCGGATACCCGGACTTCGTCATCGTGGAGCAGTCCGCCGCCGCGCGTGACACCGCCCGTGGAGCCGCCCGCCCGCTGCGGGCGCGTTCGGCCGCCTTGCTGCTCGCCCTGGCGGTCGCGGGCTGTGCGCAGAGCCCGGCCGATCCCGAGACCGACGCACCCGTGGGAAACGCCGTCCACAGCTCGGATGCCGCTGCGGCGCCCACCACGCTCACGGGCGCCGGAGTGTTCAAACCGCGCACCACGATGGCCATCGTCTACAGCCGCAAGCTGGTGCCCAAGGGAGCTCAGGCGAGCGTGACCGCCGAGTCCGCGGGCGGCAAGACGGTGACCTCGCTGGTGGTGGAGGGCCTGGTGCCCAACCACCGATACGGCGCCCACCTCCATGTCGCGCCCTGCGGGAAGGGCCCCGCCGACGCGGGGGCGCACTTCCAGCACATCGCCGGCCGAGCCGATGCCACCAGCGAGGTGTGGCTGGATCTGAAGACGGACGGCTCCGGCGCCGGCCGCGCCACCGCCCACCACGATTGGTCGATGACGGGCGCCGTGCCCCACTCCCTGGTCCTCCACGCCAGGCCGACCGCCCCCTCTGAGAAGCCCGCCCCGCGCATCGCCTGCCTCACGCTCAACTGAGCGCCGCCTTCTACGGGCGATCTTTCACAGACGATTCTTTACGGCCGGCCACACCCACCCCACCCACCGTCCCACCTGGCCTCTGTCCAGGGGCACGCTCCTGCGGTGCACGGGGCCGGGCGCCGTGACGTGCGCATTCTTGGCCGCTCGCGGCGCCCATTCGCAGACCGGTGGCAGCCGGTATGACGAGAGGTTCGTAGACCGCGGTCGGGACGTGCGACGAGATGGAACCCCTTACGTCAGATGCCGGGCGGTCGCGGCACTCGCCCAGCATCTGATGTACCGGTCTCCGTCATGTACCACCCTTACGAGCTGACCACGACGTCGATCGTCATCTCATCATCGCCCGGCGTGCCGGACACTTCGATGGTCACCCCGGTCCATCCGCCCCCGGGCAGATCGAGCGGGGGCCTGGTGTCCCGGCCGATGCGCGCGTTGTCCAGTGAGGGATACAGATCGTTGGCATCGCCCCGGTTCCCCAGGCTGCCGATCCGGGCGAGCTGGCGCAGGCCGTCGGCCTGCATCAGCTCGATCGCCAGGCGCCGCTCATCGTCGACGTTGGGAACGGCCTCGTCCACGACGTAGGCCGCGATGCCCTGGTCGGGCAGGAACTCGTCCTGGCCCCGCTTGCGGCGGTATTCGACGACGATGTACTGCGAGTCCTTCATCGTCCGATCGTTACGGACGACGACGAAGTCACCGCCCTCGGCCACCGGCCGGAGCGTGATGCCGTGGGTGGTCTCGGTGACCAGCCGCGGGGTGACCCAGTCGTGGAACATCCGCAGCATGCTGGTCGGGAACACCGGCGTGACGCCGCGGTTGCCCCACGAGCCGGCCGCCATCAGGCAGAAGTTGCCCAGCCCGTGCGACTTGGCGCCGGTCTGCGCCCGGTCGGTGTCGTAGTAGTCGGCCCAGCGCGCCGCCAGGTGCCCCCACTCGTGGGCGCAGACGCCGACGTTGCAGTCCTCGGGCACGGTCAGGAAGGTGCTCACCTCCAGGTCGGGCCCGACTGAGATCGGCTCGTCACCGACGGTCCACTTCAGGCTCCAGATGTACTGCAGCCCTTCGGCGTCGGCGAAGGTCTCCGCGCCCGGCCCGGCGTGCACGACGAACAGCGCGGTGACCTGGTGCTCGTCGAGTACGTCATAGGAGGGGTCGAACTCGACCCCCGCCGCCAGAGCGGCCTGCACGGCGTCCCGCGCCATGCCCTGGGCGTTGCGCGGGAAGTGGTCCTCGTCCAGCCCCGACTTGTTGTTGGCGTAGAAGGCCAGCGTCTCCGGCAGCCGGAACCAGCCGAACACCTCGCCCTGCACGTCGATGCCGTGGTCGTCGCCGAAGCCGCTGACCTTCCGGTAGAAGTCACGCATGCTGCCCGGCTGAGTGCCGAACAGCAGCTGCCGGAAGTGCTCCGCGTCATGAGCCGGATCATGCGGCCGGTCCGCGAAGTCGACCAGCAGCACCAGTGTCTTGATGACGCCCTTGAGCTTCTTCGGCGGCCGGTTGATCAGGCTCGCGTCGGGAGCCTGCGGGGTGACGTTGCCGTCATCCAGGCCCACCGAACGCGGCCCACGCCGCTCGGAACGCCACATCGCGTAGTAGTCCTCGAACGTCAGGTGCTCGGGCAGCAGCCCGGCCGCCTTCAGCTCGTAGAAGCGGGTTTCCAGCTTGGCCAGCGCATCCGGCGCTAATGGAACGAAGTGCATGGTGTCCCCCCATCATTCGTCCTTCCGCGAAGGTAGGCCGGATGATGGGGTCTGTCCTGAGTACCCCCTACTCAACCGATGTAGTGCGCATCAGACCTCCAAGGCGACATAATTACACGATTACACGTGGAGGTATGGGTGAGCAGGAGTTGGCAGCCGCCTAGATTACGGCTGTTCGAGGGGACGCAGCGACGGGCCACCTGGCTGGAGCTGCTCTATGACCTGGTGTTCGTCGTGGCCGTGGCCGAGTTGGCCGATGTGCTGGCCGAGGGGACCGAACCAGGGCGGATTCTGGCGTTCATAGGGTTGTTCGTTCCGCTCTGGTGGGCCTGGGCGGGGTACGTGTTCTACGCGAACAGGTTCGACACCGACGACGTGAGCCATCGTCTGCTCGTACTCCCCCAGATCCTGGCCGTTGGCACGATGGCCGCGAGCGTGGGCGACATGGAGCAGCGTTCCGCGTTGTTCGCGCTGTCTTATGTGGCCGTGCGGATCCTGCTCATCGTGGCCTACCTGCGCGCCGGGCGGCATGTGCCCGAGGGACGGCCGCTGACCAGCAGCTATGTGGCCGGGTTCACGGTGTCGGTGGCCATCTGGACGGCGTCACTGGCCGTCGAGCCGCCGCTGCGCTATGTCCTGTGGGCCGTCGCCATGGTGATCGACCTGGCCACGCCGCTCCTGGCGCGGCGGCACCAGGGCGCGCTGCCGCCGCAGAGCGAGCACCTGCCCGAGCGGTTCGGACTGTTCGTAGTGATCGTCCTGGGCGAGGTCGTCGCCGCGGTGGTGGTCGGGCTGAAGAGTCACGCGGTCACGCCCGGCACGCTGCTGATCGCGCTCGCGGGCATCGCGATCGCCATGGCGTTCTGGTGGCTGTATTTCGGCCACATAGACGAGTCCGTGGTGCTGCGCACCAAGCTGGCGGGACAGGTCTGGGTCTACTCCCATCTGCCGCTGTCGCTGGGCCTGGTCGCGTTCGGCATCGGGATCGAGCACGCGATCGCCCATCCGGGGACGGGCTGGGCCGTCGGGGTGCCCGCCGCGGTGGTGTTCGCCACCCTCGGCCTCCAGCACCTGTGCTCCGGCGACCGGCCGGCGACCGGCGTCCGCATGACGGCCGCCGCGCTCACGCTCGTCACCTCGGCGCTCCCGGCCGCGCTGGCGCTCTCCTTGATTCTCTTGTACGGCGGGGCGCAGGTCGCCTACGATCTCCGCCGTCCCCTGCCCGGAGGAGAGGCATGACCGTCATGGAGCTGTTCGACCGCCAGCTGGCCGCGATCGCGGACCGGGACCTGGCGGCCCTGCTGGCGCAGTATCACGAGGAGGCGATGGTCGTCCGCTTCGACCGCGTGGCCAGGGGAGCGGAGGAGATCCGTGAGCTGTTCGGCGCCTATCTGGCCGCCGAGCCGCGGGTCGTCGAGGTCACGTCGATCCAGGCGGTGGACGACGTCATCTTCTACAACGCCCTGATGATCATCGCCGGCAACAAGGTCACCACGTTCGGCACGTTGGTGATCAAAGACGGCAGGATCTGGCGCCAGACCGCCGCCGCCCTGCCGTCTCCCTGACCGCGCCGAACCTGTCGGTTCAGCCCATCAGCTGCCTCATCGGCTGCCACGGCGTGGCGTCGAAGATCAGCATGATGGAGACGATCCGGCCGTCGGCGAGCTGGAAGTGCTCGGCGGTGCGCTGGGTGCCCACCGGCGTGGCGGTGTGCACGTCGTAGACGAGCGTGGCCTCCGACTCGCCATAGAGCTCGCTGATCAGGTCGACGCCGGTGACCACCTGGACGAAGCCGGTGATCCCAGCCAGGTGGCCGGCGGCGTCGTCGGAGCTCATGAGCGGGCTCCGGAAGCTGAACCCGTCACCGATGAGCGCGGCGGCCGTGGCCACGTCGCCGCGGAAGCGCGCCTCGTGGTAGCCACGTACGACCTCACGCGTCCGGTTCTCGCCGCTCATGAGGCACCTTCCAAATACTGCGCGAGCCGATGCTGATTGTCGGCCACCCGCAGGCACAGGTCTCGGAACCGGGTCACGTCGTCGGCCGTGAAGTCCCTGAACATCGCCGCCATCGCCCGCTGCGACGGCTCGCTGAACGCCTTGATCCAATCCCGTCCCTCCGCCGTGATCTGGGCCAGGACCGAGCGCCGATCCCGCTGGTCGGGGACCCGCCGCACCAGACCCTCACGCTCCAGCGTGTCGACCAGCCCGGTCACGTTACGGGAGCTGACACCCGCGGACTGGGCCAGCTCCCCGATGCTCACTCCGTCTGCCTCGCCCGCGCCGAGTCGCATCAGCAGGTCCATCGCGCCGGAGCTCAACCCCCTGCCCTGGCTGCCATGAGCGCGCATCCGCTCGATGGCGTGGAAGGCGGTGCGAACGGCGGCCGCGGCCTCCAGCGCGGCGGTGTCGCCGCCGCCGGTGAACTGCCGCATGGCGGCCCTGGTCGCGGGATCGAAGAGGCTTCCGTCGGGGTCAGTGTCGAACTCTGATTTATGTACGTTCTTCATGGTGAAGCAGCACATTAGTACGTACTTCACGACTTGTCGACCAGTCGGAGCCGGGTTCGCGTGGGCTCCCGGACGGGCCTCGTCGCAGCCGGGCCGGGCCGTCGGTCAGGGGCCGCCCTCGACCGGCGCGCCGAAATCGGCTCGCACTTTTTATGAACTTTGCCGCCGATGTCGTCGTCTTTCCTACCGAAATGCAGAACGAAAGGGGGCATGATGAAAAAGCTGCTACTCGTCACCGCCATCGCCGGACTGGCGCTCGCCACCATGGGCACCACCACCGCTTCGGCCACCGCACGGGAGATTCCCCGCGCATCTTTGAGCGACGGGCACGGGGGCGTGCTCGCCGAAGCCCAATTGGCGGGCGACACGAAAATCATCGTCTGTGACCGGAACACCGACCACCGCTATGCGATGGCCAAAGTCAGGTACCAGGGCCACACCTACCAGTACGCCAACTACTACAAGGATCAGGACTGCCTGGAGCAGCGGACCAGGCGCATGTCACACGGCAAGATCGAGCTCTGGGCCTGCGTGAGCAAGCCGTACAAGGTGAAATTCGACCACTGCGGGCCGAAGAAGACGGTGGTCCGCCCATAACGGCGTCGGCCGTCAAGCACAATGGGCCGCCGTGAATCACGGCGGCCCAACTCCAACGACCCACGCGAACAGCCCGGTCCGGCGGCGCATTTCACTAATAGTGGAATACCCAATGGCAGGCCCGCTTAATGGCGGGCCGCTCCATGTGATTCCCGCAGTCAGGCGGCGGGAATGGAGCCCAGGCGGCCCGCCTGATAGTCCTCGAAAGCCTGGGCCAGCTCGGCGCGGGTGTTCATGACGAACGGGCCGTAATGAGCCACCGGCTCGCCGATCGGCTGACCGCCCAGAACGATGACCTCCATGGTGTCCTTCGCCGACAGCGTGATCGTCTCGCCCGACGTGGTCTTTCCGGGACGGTCCCCGAAGCCGTCGAACACCGCCAGCTGGCCGCTGACCAGCGGGCGCCGCTCGGTCCCGACCGTGCCGCGTCCCGACAGGACGTAGGCGAGGGCGTTGAAGTCCTTGCGCCACGGCATCGTCAGCCGCGCGCCCGGGCTGATCGTGGCGTGCAGCAGGGTGATCGGCGTCTGGGTGCTGCCGGGACCGGTGTTCCCGGCCAGGTCGCCCGCGATGAGGCGGACCAGGGCACCGCCGTCGTGACTGCTGAGCAGCGCGACGCTGGTGCTTCCGATGTCCTGATATTTCGGGGCGATCATCTTCTTGGCGCCCGGCAGGTTCACCCACAGCTGGATGCCGTGGAACAGCCCGCCCTGCTGCACCAGCCACTCCGGCGGCGCCTCCTTGTGCAGGATGCCGGCGCCGGCGGTCATCCACTGGGTGTCACCGTTCGTGATCGTGCCACCGCCTCCGTTGGAGTCCAGATGCTCCATCACGCCGTCGATCATGTACGTGACGGTCTCGAAGCCGCGATGCGGATGCCACGGGGTGCCCTTGGGCTCGCCGGCCGCGTAGTCGACCTCTCCCATCTGGTCCATCATCACGAACGGGTCCAGGTATTCAGGCTTGATCGCGGCCAGGGCGCGGCGGACCGGGAAGCCCTCGCCCTCGAAGCCGCTCGGCGCGGTCTCGACGGCGAGCACCTTGCGGTCCCGCGCCTCGGCCGGCGGCTCCGGCAGGCGGGGCAGGCTGAGCGGGTTCTCTACGGTGACGGCGGGCATGTCAGGCTCCCTTCGGCGGAATCTGCTGTGCTCAACCAAGTTGAGAATTCAACTATTCCACGGGCGCGAGTCCCTGCCCGCCAGAGGCCAAGGCTCAGGATGATTTGAGCAAGGCGAAGGCGCCCCGCGAGAGCGCGACGAGCTCCTCATACACCTGGTCCTCCTGGAGGGCGGCGGCCGGGTCGGAGGCCATGGCCGTGACCATGAAGGTGCGTCCGGACGGCGTGCGGGCCAGGTAGCTCAGGTCGAGCACCCCCGGCTCGGAGCCGCCCTTGTACCAGACGGTGGGCCACTCCTTGGCCGGCAGCTTGATCCCGCCGGTGTTCTGCGACATGACCTCACCGATCCGCTTGTCCCGGCTCTTCGCCAGTCCCGCGTACGCGCGGCAGATGTCGGCCGGGGAGCCGAACCACTCCACGGTGTCCAGCTCGCGCGGCGCGGCCCACGGGGTGATGCCGGACAGCGGGAGCTTGTCGACGACCGCCGACAGGTAGCCGCGCCGCCCGGCGGTGTCGCGCGACAGGAACTCCTTGGAGTGCCGCGGGTAGTCAGCCCCCTTGAGCGCGAACAGCTCCCTGGTGGTCAGGAACGGCGTGTTCCGCTTCACCTGGCCGCGCCAGGCCCGTACCCGGTCCTCCACCGCCGTGCGGCCGGCCTGGTGCAGCAGCAGGTCCGCGCCCGTGTTGTCGCTGATGGCGATCATCAGCTTGGCCGCCTCCAGCACCGGCACCTGGCTGTTGTCGGGACGGTCCTGGAGCTGGCCGCTGGGCAGGCTCTTCAGCTCGGGCTTGATCGTCATCGCGGTGTCCCACGAGAACCTGCCCTGCTCGATCTTCTTGGCGACGGCCCCCAGGACGTACAGCTTGAACATGGAGCCGAGCGGGCGCGCCTGCCTGCCGGCGATGGCGTGGACCGGGCGGCAGGTGCCATCGGGCTTGACCTCGGCGGCGAGGAACCCCACGCGGGCCGCCGCCTTGCGCGCCCGCCGATCCAGCTCCTCCCAGCTCGTGGGGGAGGGCTGAGGAGTGGCCGGTTCGGTGAACCGCGCGCCGCTGATCTTGCCCGTGGCGTCCACCGAGAGCGCCAGCTTGTACGTCTGGGCGCCGACCACCACATGCGCGATCAGATCGGTAGGCACGGCTCCGATGATCTTCTGCAACTGGATCCCGCGCAGCCCGGCCAGGGTCTCGTTGATCTTGTCCGCCGGGACCAGCTCCAGGAATGCCGGGGTGAAGTGCTCGGCCAGCTCGGCCTGCCCGATCGGCGCCCTGGCGGGGGCGTCGAGCAGCCAGCGCAACTGCTGCCCGACGGGCGTATCGGGAATCTCCACGGGCGGCGCGGTGGTCGCCGAGGGGGTGCCTGGAACGTTCCGGCCGGCGGCGGCGACCGTGAGCGGGCTCGCGGCGGCCACGGGCGAGCCCGTGACCCCCGCAGGCCAGTCCGCGGTGGTCCCGGGCAGGCTGGTGACGGCCGCGGCCCGGTTCGCGGCCACCCCGGGCGGGCTGGTGGTGGTCCCTGTCGCGCAGGCGGTCAGGGACATGGTCACGGCGGCCGCGACGGCGAGGGCGGGCCGCGACGGGGAGTGCTTCGACGGGGAGTGCATGGTGGCTCCTTCGGCTTCGCGTTCGATTTCGACTCGGACCCAGGTGGAACACATGCCTCCCACTCAACAGACCCAGCCCTACATACCCCACCGGGTGAGCCGCCGTCTTGAGTCTGCGGATAACCGCACCGGGTATGCGGTTATCCGCATAGACGCAGCCCACCACCCCCGCGACGATGGGGCCTTATGAGTTCCAGGGTGGTGGCCGGGCTGCTCGCGGCGATCGCGGCCGCGGGTGTGACGGCGGGCGCGTTGCTGGACAGCGGCCTGCCCGCCCCTCCGACGCAGTGGGCGTACATCGTCATCAGCCTGGTCCTGCCGGCACTCGGCTGGCTGCTGGCGGTCCGCCGCCCGCGGAACCCCTATGTCTGGCTGCTCCTGGCCACGGCGGTCTGCCTGGGTGTGAGCACTTTCGGCGTCGGCCTGAGCAGGCTCGACGTGGCGCCGGTGGCCGTCCGCGTGCTGGCCGCGGTCTTCGCCGTCTACTACGGCCTGTTGTGGATCTTCGTCCCGCTGCTGTTCCCCGAGGGCCGGCTGCCGTCACGCCGCTGGCGGCCCGTCGCGTGGATCGGGGCCGTGGCGATCGCCGTCCACTTCACGGGCAACCTCCTGATCGGTCCCATCTCCTCCGCCCCGCCCGGCCGGCTGGAGCTGGCCAGCTCGGCGGACCTGGTCGCCGGGCTCGTGTCCGGGGTCGGCCAGTTCGTCACCTGGATCATCACCCTCGTCGTGTTCTGCGGGCTGGTGATCCGCTGGCGGCGGAGCGGGCGCGGCGAACGCGGCCAGTACGCCTGGATGGTCGCGGGAATGACCCTCAACCTCGCCGGGTTCCTGCTGCTCTCCTTCTTCCTCTTCGGGCTCGCCGCGCCGCTGGCCGGGGCGGTCGGCGTGCTGGCCGTGCTGGGGTCGCTGCCGGTGGCGATCGCGGTCGCGGTCGTCAGGCACCGGCTGCTCGACCTCAGGATCGGCATCAGGGGCTCGCGGCTCCTCGTGGTGTTCGACGTACGGCCGACCGTGGGCGAGATGCTGACGAGCCTGGGCACGGCGTTGGAGGAGACGCCGGAGCCCGTGGAGCAGCTCGGCAGGCTCGCGGCGGCCGTACGCGACGGGTTGGAGGTCAGGTGGGCGGCGGTCACGCTGGCCGACGGCACCCGCGTGGTCGCCGGGCGGGAGGAGGGCGCCACGGCGCTGTCGCTGCCCGTTCGGGGCGGTCTGGGGCGGATCGAGTGCGGGCCCAGGGACGGCGACCGCCTCACCGCCGCCGACCGGCGGCTCCTGGAGGCGCTGGCCGTGCCCGCCGGGCTCGCCATCCAGAGCGCCGGGCTGGCCGGACGCCTGGTCAACGCCCAGGAGGCCGAACGCCGGCGCATCGAGCGCAACATCCACGACGGCGTGCAACAGCAACTCGTCGCGCTCATCGCCGGGCTGGAGCTGGCCCGCGCAACCGGTGGCGGCCCCGACATGCTCGCCGAGCTGCGTGAGCAGGCCCGCCAGACGCTCAACGACCTGCGGGAGCTGGCCGTCGGCATCCATCCCAGCGCGCTCGGCCAGGGCGGCCTGGTGGAGGCCGTCGAGGAGCGCTGCGCCCGGCTGCCGGTGCCGACCACGGTCGCCGCGAGCAGGGAGCTGCGCGCCCAGCGCTTCGCCGACGAGGTGGAGGGCGCCATTTACTTCACCGTGAGCGAGGCGGTGGCCAACGCGCTCAAGCACGCGGGCGCCACCAAGATAGAGGTACGCCTGGCGTGGGCTGGCGGCCGCCTGCGGGCGACCGTGACGGACGACGGGCGGGGCTTCGATCCACAGACCGTCGGTCGCCGGGGGCTGGCCACGCTCGCCGACCGGCTCGACGCGCTCGGCGGCGGGCTTGATCTCAACAGTGGGCAGGGAGAGGGGACACAGATGAACGCCTGGGTGCCGGTCGATGCCTGAGCGGATCCGCACGATCGTGGCCGACGACCACTACCTGGTGCGTGAGGGCACCCGGCGGCTGCTGGAGACCTCGGGCGAGGTCCTGGTCGTCGGCGCGGTGGGCAACGCCGACGAGCTGGTCGACGCCACACGCAGGCTCGGCCCCGACGTGGTGATCACCGACATCCGGATGCCGGGAGGGGACTGGCGCCAGGGGTTCGAGGGCATCGACGCCGCCCACCGCGTCCACGCCGACCATCCGGGCGTCGGGGTCGTGGTGCTGTCGCAGTTCTCGGACGCGCTGTTCGCTTTCGAGCTGTTCAAGCACGGCACCGAAGGGTTCGCCTACCTGCTCAAGGACCGGGTGGGCGACCTCGACGAGCTGCTCGGGGCGATCAGGGCCGTCGCCTCCGGCGGCTCGGTCATCGACCCCAAGGTGGTCGAAGGGTTGCTGGCCAGGCGCGACGTGCGGGGCGAGCAGGAGGCGCTGACGCCGCGCGAGCGCGACGTGCTGCGTGAGATGGCACACGGGCGATCCAACGGCGCCATCGCCAGGGCGCTGCACCTGTCGGTCTCGTCGGTGGAGAAGAACGTCAACTCCATCTTCGCCAAGCTCGGCCTGGAGAACAGTGGCGACGTCCACCGCCGGGTCGCCGCGGTCCTGGCCTACCTGGGGCCAGGGCGAGAGGCCGGCCCTGGAGCCTGAGCGAGGGCCGGCCCGTGGTCCTGGGCGCGGTTCTCAGCCGAAGACGGCCGGAGGCGGCACCGGGGCCAGCACCGCGTCGCCGTCCTTGATCGGGTGGGCGCCCGCCACGAAGTTCGTCAGCGCGTCCCCGTACACGCATCTGGCCTGGGTGAGGCCGCCGGCCGCGCGGCGGGTCAGCAGGTCGATCGGCAGCTCCGCCCGCGAGGCGGCGACGATGAGGTTGCCGAAGCGGCGCCCGCGCATGACGCCCGGCTCCGCCAGCAGCGCGACATGCCGGAACGTCCCCTGGACCGTCGCCACGAGCCGCCTGGCGAAGGCCAGGCCCTTGCCGTCGGCCATGTTGATCAGCAGCGTGCCCGAGGGGCGCAGCACTCTGGCGATGTCGCCCATGTACTCCGTCGTGGCCAGCTCGACCGGCATGGTGGCGCCGGAGAAGGCGTCGAGGACCAGCAGGTCGGCCGAGTCGTCCCAGACCTTGGCGGTGCCCTCGCGGCCACTCTGCACGATCACCTTCAGCCGTGGCACGGATCGCAGGTCGAGCTGTTCGCGGATCAGGTTGACCAGGAGCCCGTCGGGTTCGAGGACGATGTGCCGGGACCCTGGCCGGGTGGCCGCGACATAGCGCGGGATCGTGCACGCCCCGCCGCCCACGTGGACGCAGGCGAGCGCGCCTTCCGGAAGAAGGTCGATCACGTCCGCCATAAGCCGTACGTACTCGAATTCCAGATATGTAGGGTCTTGTAAGTCAACGTACGACTGAGGTACGCCATCCTTGGACAGTACCCAGCCGTCCTGCCTGTCCAGGTCCCGGAGCAGTTCGATCTCGCCGAACGTCACCGGGTAGAGGCCGGGCATCGGCTCCCGCTGTCCTCGTGCCACGATGATCCCCTCCTGGGAGTAACCGTATGCGACGGCGAAGGCTGATTGTGCTTGTTATCGCCGTTGTTGCGGTAGTAGGTGCAGGTGTCTTCGCGACGGTGGTTGCCAAGCGGGTCAAGGGCAGCGCCGCGCAGACCTCGGCCGCCTACTTCACGGCGTGGCAGCGAGGAGACCTGCGGGCGATGGCCGCCCTGGTCTATCAGCCGCCCGCGGACTTCGTCTCCCGGCATCGGTCGTTCTCGCACGACCTGCACGTTCAGGACATCGAATTGCGGCCCGGGGCCGTGAAGAGCACGGGGGAGACCTCGGCCGAGGTGCCCTTCACCGGGAGCA
The DNA here is from genome assembly GCF_020215705.1 of Nonomuraea aurantiaca. GTDB lineage: Bacteria > Actinomycetota > Actinomycetes > Streptosporangiales > Streptosporangiaceae > Nonomuraea > Nonomuraea aurantiaca. The sequence continues at coordinate 48,444 of NZ_JAIWNB010000007.1, forward strand.
GGACGCTGAGCGAGTTCGGGGCGTGGCCGTTCAGCGGTACGTTGCGGCTGGCCGTACGCGACCGGACCTGGAAGGTGATCTGGGCGCCGGAGACGCTGGACCCCCGGCTCAAGGACGGGGGCACGGTGCGGCTGGCCGAGTTCGACGGGCCGGCGGTCGAACTGGTGACCAGCGAGGGCCACAAGATCCCCAACGACAGCTACGCCGAGTCCTATCTCGCCGAGCTCAAGCCCGAGTTCGACGACGTGAGCCAGGGGTGGGCGCTGGAGTCGGCGCTGCCGGGACAGCAGGCGCGGCGGCTCATGACCGTGGAGCCCAAGGTGAGCCTGGAGCGCACGACGCTGTCGCGGCCGGTGCAGGCGGCGGCCGCGCGGGCGCTCGACGGGGTGCGGGACGCGTCGATCATCGCGATCCGGCCCAGCACCGGCGAGGTGCTCGCGGTGGCCGATCGGCTGGAGGGCAACTACAGCGCGTTCCGCGACTTCTTCCCGCCGGGGTCCACGTTCAAGACGGTTACGGCGGCGGCGCTGCTGGAGGCGGGCCTGGATCCGGCGGCGGAGGTGGACTGCCCGGCCACGTACACGATCCCGAACTTCAGGCCGATCAAGAACGCGGGCGAGCAGGAGCACGGCCGGGTGACGTTCGCCAACGCGTTCGCGTACTCCTGCAACACCACGTTCGTGCACGAGACCGTCGCCCGATTATCGGGTGACGATCTTGTCGAGACCGCCGCGAAGTGGGGTTTCGGCGGCGCCAAGCTGGCCACGGGCCTGGGCGGCAACTGCGGGCGGATGGACCCGCCGGACGGCACGGGCGAGCTGGCGCTCGACTCCTTCGGCCAGGGCACGGTGGAGGCGACCCCGCTGTGCATGGCGATGGTCGCGGCGGCGGTCCAGAGCGGCACACTGCGCGTGCCGCGCATCCTGTCCAAGGCCGCCGTGGAGCGGATCGACGGCCCGGCGGCCAAGCCGGTCGAACTCGACGAGGGGACGGTCGCGGCGCTGCGGGAGATGATGGCCGCCGTCGTCGACCACGGTACGGCCGCCGCCGCCGGGCTGCCCGCGGGCGTGTCCGGCAAGACGGGCACGGCCGAGGCCGGCGGATCGCGGGAGCACGGCTGGTTCATCGGCTACCGCGACGACCTGGCCTTCAGCGTCTTCGTACGCAACGGCGGCTCGGGCCGGAGCGCCGCGCTGCCGGTCGCGGCCCGCTTCCTCAACGGGATATGAGCTTTGGGGATATGACCTTCGTCTCGTCGGGGGTCCACACCCTCAACGGGGCCATAACCTACGGTACCGTAGGTTATATGACGACCATCACCGCGAAGCCGAGGCTACGAGGCTGGTTGCACACAGGAGCGCTGCCCGTGACGCTGGTCGCCGGGTTCGCGCTCGTGGCGCTCGGCCCCACCCTCCAGGCCCGTCTCGCCTCCGCCATCTACGCGATCACCTCGGGCCTGCTCTTCGGCGTCTCGGCCACCTACCACCGGGGCACGCTGGGCCCCCGCCTGGCGGAGGTGCTGCGGCGCTTCGACCACGCCAACATCTACCTGATCATCGCGGGCACCTACACGCCCTTCGCGCTCCTCGCGCTCGACGGGGCCGCCCGCGTGGCCGTCCTGGCGGTCATCTGGGGCGGCGCGCTGTCCGGGGTGCTCTTCCGGGTGTTCTGGATGGGCGCGCCGCGCTGGCTCTACACGGTCCTCTACCTGGCGCTCGGCTGGACCGCGATCTTCGTGATGCCGCAGCTGCTCGCGGGCGCGGGCGTGGCCGCCGTCGTGCTGGTCGCCGTCGGGGGCGTCTTCTACAGCGCCGGAGCCATCGTGTACGGTCTGCGCCGCCCGGACCCGGCACCCGGCTGGTTCGGCTACCACGAGGTGTTCCACGCGTTCACGATCGCCGCCTACCTGGTGCAGTACATCGCGGTGTCGATCGTGGTCTACTCCCACGCCGGTTAGGTGATATCGCCCCGCGGTGGCGGGTTACCGAGTTTTGACCGCGCTGTGGTCTGCTTTCGTGATCGATCGGGAGATCACACCAGTATGGAGCAAATCGCACGCAACTGGTGGCTCGTCCTGATCCGCGGTATTTTGGCGGTGATCTTCGGCATCCTGGCGCTGATCTGGCCCGCGATCACGCTGCTCGTGCTCGTGATCTTCTTCGGCTCGTACGCCATCGTCAGCGGGCTCGTCTCGGTGTTCTCCGCCTTCCGGCATGGAACAGACTCCCGCGTCTGGCTCATCATCTCCGGAATTCTCGGCATCCTGGCGGGGATCATAGCTTTCGTCTGGCCGGGCATGACCTCGCTGATCCTGCTCTTCGTGATCGCGTTCTGGGCGATCTTCAGCGGAGCGTCGGAGATCGTCGCGGGCGTGCAGATGCGCAAGGTCATCGAGAACGAGTGGATGCTCATCATCGGCGGGATCCTGTCCATCGTCTTCGGCGTCCTGCTGCTCATCTGGCCGGGCGCGGGGCTGGTCACCCTGGTCTGGCTGGTCGGGATCTTCGCCATCCTGTACGGCATCGCAATGATCGTGCTGTCGTTCGAGGTGAAGAAGTTCGCCCATGCGACCTGAATTCCGGAAATTTTCCGCATAGACCTGGGTTAGACCGGGAAACGTATGCCATGTCTGGTTTCAACGTGGAGGTGACATGGACGTACACGACCGCCTTGCCCGCCATCTGCTCGTCGACGGTTACCGGCTCGTGCTCGATCTGGAGCACAGCCAAGGCTCCTGGCTCGTCGACGCCGGCAACGGCCGCCGATACCTTGACTTCTACACGTTTTTCGCCAGCGCGCCGCTGGGCGTGAACCCACCCTTCGAGCCGGAGTTCGTCCGGCTGCTCGGTGAGGTGGCCCGCAACAAGCCCGCCAACTCCGACATGTACACCGCCCACCTGGCGGACTTCGTCGAGATCTTCTCCCGCGTCCTCGGCGACCCCGAGCTGCCCCACCTGTTCTTCGTCGAAGGCGGTGCGCTGGCCGTCGAGAACGCGCTCAAGACCGCCTTCGACTGGAAGAGCCGCCGCAACGAGGCGGCAGGCCGCTCCCGCGACCTCGGCACCCAGGTCATGCACCTCACGAAGGCGTTTCACGGCCGCAGTGGTTACACCTTGAGCCTGACCAATACCGAACCAGGCAAGACCGACCGTTTTCCCCAGTTCCGCTGGCCGCGCATCGACGTACCCGCCATACACCTCGGAGACGTCGAGGCCGCCGAGGAGCACGCGCTCGCCCAGGCGCGCGCCGCCTTCGAGGCGCACCCGCACGACATCGCCTGCTTCATCGCCGAGCCCATCCAGGGCGAGGGCGGCGACAACCACATGCGCCCGCAGTTCCTGCAGGCGATGCAGCAGCTGTGCCACGAGTACGACGCGCTGTTCATCCTGGACGAGGTGCAGACGGGCGGCGGCACCACGGGCACTCCCTGGGCCTACCAGCAGCTCGGCCTGGCGCCGGACATCGTGGCCTTCGCGAAGAAGGTTCAGGTGGGCGGCATCATGGCGGGCCGCCGGGTGGACCTGGTCCCTGACAACGTCTTCCAGATCAGCGGCCGGATCAACTCGACCTGGGGCGGCGGGCTGGTGGACATGGTCCGCTCGCGCGGCCTCCTGGAGATCGTCGAACGCGACGGCCTCATCCCGCGCGCCGCCACCCTCGGCACCCTCCTCGTCGAACGCCTCGTCAAGCTGCAGGCCGAACACCCGGACCTGGTCTCCAACGCCAGGGGGCGCGGCCTGATGTGCGCGTTCGACCTGCCCGACGGGGCTGCCCGCGACGCGCTGGTCACGCGGCTGCGGGACGAGGCGGGCGTGCTGCTCCTGGCCTGCGGGCCGCGTTCGGTACGGCTCAGGCCCGCGCTCAACATCCCGGAATCCGACCTGGAACACGGCCTCACGGCCATCTCGGAGGCTCTCCCACTGATGGCACGGGTGTAGCCCGCCGAGCCCCTGACCCACGGCGACGCCCACACGGGCGTCGCCGCCACCTCACCAAAACTCCACCGGCGCTGGGCCCCTGCTCGGCTGTGATGCCTGCTCGGCTGTGATGCCTGCCCGGCTGTGACGCTTGCCCGGCTGTGACGCTTGCCCGGCTGTGACGCTTGCCCGGCTGTGACGCCTGCCCCACTGAGACGCCTGCTCGGCTGAGATGCCTGCCCGGCTGCGACCCCTGCCCCACTGCGAGCCCCGCCCCACAGCGACCCCTGCTTGTGTGGAGGTGGGAGGGGAGTCAGCGGCGGGGGTGAGCGGGCGGGCCGGGCCGATCTCGGTGGTGGGGTGAGGCGGGCGCGTCGGGGAGTGGGGCGGATAAGCGAGCAGGCCGGGCCGGGGTCAGTGGGGGTGGCGGGACCGCAGGAAGGCCGCTGTGGCGGCGTCGGCGGGTAGGAACGCCTCCAGCTTGAGCTCGGCCAGCGTGACGTCCACCGCGGTGGCGAAGGACGTGAGCGTGGTCAGCAGCCGCAGCTCGGCATCGCCGGTACGCAACCGCAGCGGCACCGCGAACCCGAGATGATCGCTCCCCGGCACCGCGTCGGGCACGTAGGACTCCAGCTCGGCGATGAACGCGTCGAGCCGCGGATCCGGGCTGCGGAGGAGCTCGGCCCGCAGGCTCTCGATGATGTGCCGCCCCCAGTCCGCGAGGTTGACCACCCGAGGAGCTATGCCCTTGGGGTGCAGGGCGAGCCGCAGCACGTTGACCGGCGGCTCCAGCAGCTCGGGCGCCGCCCCCTCGGTGAGCACGTCGATGGCCGCGTTCGCCGCCAGCAGCTCGCCGTAGGGTCGCACGACCACCGCCGGATACGGCAGGTGCCCCTCGAGGATGCTGTCCAGAGCCTCGCGTACGGGGCGCAGCATGGCATCGTCCAGACCCGACTCGGGGAACACGGGCGCGTAGCCGGCCGCCAGCAGCAGGCCGTTGCGTTCGCGCAGCGACAGCTCCAAAGACTCGGCCAGCCGCACGACGATGGCCCGGCCAGGGCGGGAACGGCCGCGCTCGATGAAGCTGAGGTGACGCTGGGTGGTGCCGGCCCGGTTGGCGAGCTCCAGCTGGCTCACCCGCCGACTGCTACGCCATCGCCGCAGCTCGCTCGCGAATCGTTCCACGCCTCCCTTTCTAGCCCACGTGGGCGACGGAGCACGATTCCCCGCAGGGAATCGCCGGGGATCGGCTCCGGCTCACAAATGGGCCCTTAGACGGTCTCACCGTCTCGTAGCGGCGGCCGACCACCTCCACCGGAGGAGCGTCCCCCTGGACAGAGCCCAGCCACGTGTGGCGGGTGGGGGTGCCCCATGCCGGCCGTAAAACACCTGCGGGCCGTATGACAAAGGCCCGCAACGCACGCGCGGAGACCCGCCACGTGAGGGGGCCCGCCACGTGAGGGGATCCGCCACGGAGGGGGATCCGACACGCGCGGAGACCCGCCACGGGAGACGGCTTCTCGCACGAAGCCGCTTGCCATGCGGGATCGCCGGATCAGGGCAGGTTGGGACGAGATCGCCAGAGGCCGATCGCGGTGACGCGCGAGTCCACGCCGAGTTTGGCGTAGATGCGGTTGACATGGTTCTTGACCGTTTTCTCGCTGAGAAACAGCCGCTGCGCGATCTGCCCATTCGACTGTCCAGTGGCGATCAGGTCCATGACCTCGGTTTCGCGCTTGCTCAGGGACGTGAACACGCTATCGAACGCTGCGTCTTCGACTCTCATCCGGCCTCCGGGGGCGCGCGCAGACGGTCAGATCGCCGAGGCCCCCGCGCATCCGGCGTAAGCGGTAGACAGCGAGCATAACTCGCAATGTCATGTTTTGGGGACGTTGCCGTAGAAAAACGACAACGGCCGGTCCCGAAGGACCGGCCGCGTGCATGGGGTGAGTGAAGGGACTTGAACCCTCGACATCCAGGACCACAACCTGGCGCTCTACCAGCTGAGCTACACCCACCATCGGCCGCCGACGTGGCGGCACAGGAAAAGTGTAGCGGTCTTCGGGAGTCTTTACGCCACTCGATTAGCCGCTGACACGCTCGGCGACCGCTCTGGCGGTGGCCGAATCGGGGCCGGGCTGTCCGACGAAGATGGCCGCCCGGTAGTAGCGCAGCTCCCTGATGCTCTCCGTGATGTCGGCCAATGCGCGGTGCCCGCCCTGCTTCTCCGGGGCCGCGAAGTAGACCCGGGGGTACCAGCGGCGGGCCAGCTCCTTGATCGACGACACGTCGATCATCCGGTAGTGCAAATAGCCGTCGACCACGGGCATGTCGCGCGCGATGAACGTGCGGTCGGTGCCGATGGAGTTGCCGCAGAGCGGCGCCTTCTTCGGCTCGGGGATGTGGCGGCGGATGTAGTCGAGCACGAGCGACTCCGCCTCCGCCAGCGTCACCCCGCCCGCCATCGCGGGCAGCAGCCCCGAGGCGGTGTGCATCTCGCGGACCACCTGCGACATCTGCTCCAGCGACTCGGGCGGCGGCTTGATGACCACGTCGACGCCTTCGTCCAGCTGGTTGAGCTCGCTGTCGGTGATGATGCACGCCACCTCGACGAGCGCATCGCGACCCAGGTCGAGCCCGGTCATCTCGCAGTCGATCCAGACCAGCAAGTCACTCATTCGATCTCCTCGCCCAAGCGGCTCGGAGCCATCCGCCCGCCTGAATACCCCACCAGCCTAGTGCCACCGGTTACGCGGGCTTGAGCGAGCTGAGAACCTTCTCGACCACGTCGGTGCCCAAATTGTCCGGAACTGACACGTATACGAGGGCTGGGCTCTGGCCCGCGCCGCGATCCATCACCACGATCGCGCCGTTTTCCTTGTTCCACTTGTAACCTTTGGCCTTCGACTCCTTCGAGAAGTCGAGCTGGAACTGGAGCACCCAGGCGGACTTGTCGCCGATTTTGAGTGCTTTGTCCTGAATGATCTTGTTGGTGTGGGTGACCGGGTAGTACTGGGCGAAGTCCACGAACACCGTCTTGGCCACGTCACCCAGCCCGGCCGTCCCCGTGTAGGGGTATTTCTTGTTGAGCAGCCCCGTGTAGACGTTGCCGCTCCAGTCGTCCTTGCCGTTGTACTTCTCCTGCGAGGTCGCCCCCACGCCACTCGACCAGCTCTGCTGGGACGGGTCGGTGCCGTTCAGGGAACCGGCGGCCGGCACCTTCCAGCCTTCGGGCACCTGGTACGACAGGTTCGCCTGCGGGTCGGTGATGCGGCCGTCCTGGGGCTGTGGCAGCTCTGTGACGGTCGGTGGCGGCTCGGTGGTCTCCTGCTGCTGCGGCAGCTGCTCCGTCTCGCTGGGCGTCGGCGACGAGGCGAGGGTGCCGTCGGTGTTGCGGTTGACGAAGAAGATCCCGGCCACCACGATCAGGCCGACCACCACCAGCGCCGCCAGTCCGCCGAACACCCACGGCAGCGGATTGCTCTCCTTCGGCGGCGGACCGTAGCCGGGGCCGGGCAGCGGCGTGTCACCCCACTGGCCCTGCCCGTAGGGGCCCGATCCCTGACCGGGCTGCCCATAAGAGCCCTGCGAGGGCTGGCTGTAAGAAGGCTGGCCGTACGCGGGCTGGTCCTGCGTCGGTTGCCCGTACGCGGACTGTCCATATGTCGGCTGCCCGAACTGCCGCGTCGGGTTCGCCGGCGTGGCGGACCAGGCGGGGCCCGACTGCGGCTGCGGTCCGGACGGCGGTTGCTGCTGCGGTGACGCCCCCTGCTCCAGCGGGTGGGTGGCGTCCGTCCACTGGCCGCCGTCCCACCAACGGAGTTGGGGCGATCCGTACGGGTCGGGGTACCAGCCCGCGGGGGTCTGCGTGGTCATGTTCGTCAGCGTAGTAACAACAGCTTTGATATGCATTGCTGGCTCGGCATCAACCAGCACTCGGATCAGCCCGCGGCATCAGCACTTGTACGTGAAGCTCGCCTTGTCCGTCCTGAGCGGGCCGGGAGACAGCACCCGCAGAGTGGCCGTGGCCTTGACGGTGCTCTTGCCCTTGAGCGTCCACCGGAGCGGCACGGTGTAAGAGGTCTGGCCGGCGGTCGTCCGGAGCGTCTGCTTGACGACCTCCTTGTCCAGGTTCTTGCGCCACTCGTAGCTGATCTCGCCCGCCTCACCATTGGTGATGATCTTTCCGGTGACGACGACGGCACTGTCGCAGCCCTGCGTCTTCTTCGGGGCGACGACGTCGATCGACTTGATCGCCAGCTCCGGCGCGCCGCTCAGCTTGAGCCAGGCCAGGATCGCACCGCCCATGATGACCGCGAACAGCACCGCCGCGAGGATGGTCCGGCGCCGCCTCGCCCGTGCCGCCTTGCCCGGCTTGCCGCCGCGCTGGACCGTTCCGAGCCGCTCCCGCCCCTCGCGCCAGATCCGTTCGGCCGTGGTGCCGGCCTGCGGCGACTCCGTACTCACCCCTGAGCTGACACCGGGCCCGAAGTGCACCGGCGCCTGGTGGGGGCTGGGGACGGCGAGCAGCGTGACGATGTCGCCCTCGTCGAGCGGCGGCTGCGCCTCCACGGGAGGATGCGCGAACGCCGACCTGCCGCGGGCCGCCTGGGCCAGCCGATCGTGCCTGATCGCCCCGCCGGGCAGCGCTGCGGGCTCGGAGAGCACGACGGACCTGGCGGCGCCCAGGCCGTGCGTCGTCGTGGTGACCGCGGCCCGCTCGAACAAGGCCGCCGCGCGCGGGGCGCTCCGCGTGACCGAGGCGGCCAGCGCGCGCGCCAGGGACGCCCACCCCGCCACGTCCCGCTCCGGTGGGGAGACCTGGCCGCGGATGGCGTCGGATAAGCCGCGTTCCGACAGCAGCGCAGCGCCGTCGGCGGTGATGACCACCGAGCCGGGGTGCACCGAACCGTGGGTGACCCCGGCCGCGTGCAGCGCGAGGAGGGTCTGGGCGGTCTCCGCCAGTACGGACGCCGCGCCGCTCGCGTCGATCGCCCCCGAGGCCAGCAGGTCCGACAGCGTCGGGCTCACGGCCTGCGCGGTGAGCAGCCAGACCTGCTCGCCCGCCGCGACGACGTCGGCGACGGGGATCAGCCCGGCCAGGCCGCCCAGGACCAGCCGCTGGTCGGTCAGAACCGTCGCCACGACGCGCTCGCGCACCCCGGGCAGCCCGATGATCTTCGGGTCGAACAGCAGGGCCCCGGCCCGGCGTCCGTCGGGCGAGATCGCGTCGATCCAGTTGCCCAGTTCGGTGATCCACGTGTGCTCGGTGAGCCGGAAGCCGGCGATACCGTTTCTCGGGTTGTCCATCGCCGTAGCCCCCCGACGCCTTTCTAGCGCTTCCTCCGATGTCGTCCCGCCATGCGGCGCTCAACGGCAAGTGTGACGGGAAGTGAGCCGGACGTCACCAGCAGGAGCCCCAGGAGGGCACCGTCCTGCGGCGACGGAGTCCGCGTGGACCCTTCCCCGCTGCCGGGGCTGCTCGGCGGGTCGGAGGAGGGGGCCGGGCTGCTGAGGGTACGCGTCGGGCGGACGGTCGGCGGCGCGGTCGTGGGCGGCTTCGTGGCGGCGGTCGTGGCCCCCGACGGCGGGTCGTCGACCGTGCCGGTGATCTCGGGCTCGGCCGACTCGACCGGGGGCGGGGTCTTGATGGTGGTCTTCGACGGCCGGGGCTTCACGGTCCTGGTGGGCTTGCGTGTCGGCGTGGGCGTGGGCGTGGGCGTGGGCGTCGGCTTCGGCTTCGGGGTGGCGGTGGTGACGGGCGGTGGCGCGGTGCTGGCCGGGGTCGTCGGCTCCGGCGTCGTCTCCTTCACCGTCGGCGTGGGCTCCTCGGAAGGTTCCTCCTCCTCGGCCGCGGCGGACGGCTCTGGCGCCGTCGTGGTGGGCGTCACCTGCGTGGTCTGCGCCTGCAGGGCGGGCTCGCCGGACATCGTCTTCACCAGGACGACCGCCACGCCGATCAGCAGGCCCGTGCAGGCGGTGCCGACCAGGATCTTCGTGGAGAGCCTGCTCAGCAGGCCGCGCGGCTCGGTGAACCGGGTCTCGGCGAGCGAGGTCTGCGCCTCGGCCGGCACCTCGGGCGGGCTGGGGAACAGCATGAGCAGCAGGCCGGACAACCGGGCCAGGCGGCGCCTGCCGCGCTCCTCCCAGTCGGACCCGTACGCCCTGGCCGCGACCGCTTCCAGCTCCGTCAGGAACGCCTCGGCGGACGGCGGGCGGTCGAGGGCGTTCTTGGCCAGGCCGCGCTCGACCAGGTTCCGCAGCGGGCCGGGCACCTCCTCGATGGGCGGTGGCGAGCTCTGGTGCTGGCGGGCCAGCGCCGCGAGGTTGGGCGAGCGGAAGGGGCGGGTGCCGGTCAGGCACTCGAAGAAGACGATGGTGGCGGCGTACACGTCGGTGGCCGGCGCGGCGGAGGCGCCTGACCACTGCTCGGGCGCCATGTACGGCGGGGTGCCGGCGGCGCTCGCCTCCTCGCCGGTCCGGACCGCGATGCCGAAGTCGACGAGCTTGCTGGAGCCGTCGCCCTGGACCATGACGTTCTCGGGCTTGAAGTCGCGGTGCACGACGCCGATCGCGTGGGCCGCGGCCAGGCCCTGTAACGAGCCCTTGAGCACCAGCAGCGCGGCCTCCGGGCCCGTGGGACCCTCCGACCTGAGCAGCTCGCGTAACGAGACCCCGTTGACGAGCTCCATGACGATGGCCGCGCCCGCGCCGCTCTCGACATAGTCGATCAGGCGGGCGTTGTGCGGGCTGCGCATGGTGCCCAGCAGCCGGGCCTCGTGCCGGAACCGGGCCACGAAACCGACGTCGGACCGCAGCTCGTCGGACAGGTACTTGACGGCCACCTCCACGCCGTCATGGTCCCGCCGGGCCAGCACGACCCGCCCGGCGGATCCCGCGCCGAGTTGGCGAATCTCGGTGTAGCCCGGGACCCCCCACTGACCATGGTCGTCGTACATGCGGTCTCCCTCTGCGGTCCTCTGGGCCCCCACCCTCATCAGACGGACCGTAGCTTAACCAGAGGCGACCGCTTTCCCACAGTTAATGTCCGGACACAGTATGAATCCGGAGGTCAACCGATGGTTCCCGAATCGTCGTCCGAAGGAGCGTCGGGGGCCGGGGTCTTCGGTCCGTCCTTCGTGGGATCGTCCTTCGGCGGGTCGTCCTTGGGCGGGTCGTCGTCCGTGGGCGGGTCCTCCTGGCAGGCCGCGGTCGTGCCGCCCGAGCTGTCGCCGCCGCTGTCCGCCGCGGGCCGGGTGGCGGCCGTCACGAGCCAGGACGTGCCGCACGGCACCTTGTCGAAGGTGTAGCTCACGGTCCTGGTGTAGGAGGTGTCGCCCGACAGGGTCAGGGTCTCGGTGTGCGCGATCCGGCCGCCGAGGGAGAAGGCGACGTTGAGCCGTACGGGCTGGTCGTTGTCGGTGGTCACGGCGACGACCGCGGTGGCCGGGCCGTGCGGGCTGAGCGAGGCCCGCACGATCGACACCTTCCGCACGCTCGCCGGGCAGGTCACCCTGGTCCGGGCGGTGGCCGTCCGGTCGCCGGCGCGGACCACGACGGAGACGGTGGTGTCGCACGGACGGGACCTGAAGGCGTAGGTGAACGTCCGCGAGTAGGCCGTCCGGCCGGACAGGGTGGCCGAGCGGGTGGCGACCTGGTCGCCGTTCAGCGCGAACGCGGCCTCGACGGGTACCTCGGCGGTGCCGCTGGTGCTCACCCTGACCCGGGCCTGAGCCGTACGGCCGGGCGAGGCGGCCAGGTCGAGCGAGACCCGCAGGCCCGTCACCCGTGTGGGACAGGGCGGTACGTTCACCGTGGCCGTCCGCGCCCCGCCGGGAGCGGCGGGGAAGGTGGTAACGGTCAGCGTGACGGTCTTGCCGCACGGGCGCTCGTCCGCGGTGTAGCTGAGCGCGCGGTCATAGGACCGGTCGCCGCTCAGCCGCAGGGTCTGGCTGCGGACGCCGACGCCCCCCACGGTCCAGGCGGCGGTCGCCGTGACCGGTCCCATGCCGGTGGTGCGGATGGACAGCGAGGAACCGGCCACGTTGTCGTCGTTGAACGTCAGCCCGCCGAGCGTGAGCCCCGCGACCGAGGTCACCGGGGCCGGCGTCGGGGTCGGGGTCACCGTCGGCGTGGTCACGGTGACGACAGGCGTCGGCGTGATGGTCTTGGGCGGCTTGGGCGTCTTGGTCGGTGTGGGCTTACCGGGCTTGGTGACAGTGACCTTGGGCGTGGGCTTGGTGGTCGGTGGCGTGGTGGCCGCCACGGGCTCGGCGGTGTGCGGCTTGGGGCTGGGGGACGGCACGGCCAGCGCGGTCGGCTCGTCGCGGGGCAGGCCGACCGGGGACTCCTCGGGCGGCTGGCTCAACGTGACCGGTGTGGCCGGCGGGGAACCCTCCTCGGCCGGGCCCTGCGACTGCGAGGGCCTCGCCAGGGCCACTTCCACGGCCCGGTCGCGGCTCGACAGCACGACGATCACGGCGATGGTCGCGACCGCGGCCACTCCAACGCCCATGGCCAGCCGGGCCGCGTTGTGCTTGGCCGTACGGAGCGTCGTACGGAAGACGGTCTGCGCCAGCGAGGTCGTGACCTCGGCAGGAGGCGTCTGGGGCACGGGCAGGAGCAGGGCGAGCAGGGCCACCAGCCCGGCCAGCCGCCGCCTGCCGCGCTCCTCCCAGTCCTCGCCGTACGCGGCCCGCGCCGCCGCCTCCAGCTCGATGACGAACGCGGCGGCGCTGACGGGCCGCGCGGCCGGGTCCTTGGCCATTCCGCGGGTGATCAGCTCGCGCACCGGCTCGGGCGCGTCGTGGATCGGGATCGGCGCGTGCATGTGCTGGTAGCCGAGCACGCTCGGCTCGGTCGACCGGTAGGGCCGGTGCCCGGTCAGGCACTCGAAGAACACCGCCGTCGCCGCGTACACGTCGGTGGCGGGCGAGGCGGGCATGTTCTCCCACAGCTCGGGCGCCATGTACGGAGGCGTGCCCTCGGGGCGCGAGGCGGTCCCCTGCTGGACGGCGATGCCGAAGTCGACCAGCTTGCTGGCCCCGTCGTCGCGGACGATCACGTTCTCGGGCTTGTAGTCCTTGTGCACCAGCCCGTGCGAGTGGGCCCGGCCTAGGCCGAGCAGCGAGCCCTTGAGCACGGCCAGAGCCGCCTCCGGCCCCGTCGTCCCGTGCTCGCGCAGCAGCGCCCGCAGGGACACGCCGTTGACCAGCTCCATCACGATGGCCGCGCCGTAGCCGTCCTGGATGTACTCCCACAGCGTGGCGATGTGCTGGTCGCGCAGCGTGGTCAGCAGCCGCGCCTCCGACTGGAACCGGGCCAGGGCCACCGGATCGCCGAGTAACCGCTGCGAGAGGTATTTGATCGCGACCTTGACGCCGGTCTCATCGTGCACCGCGAGCACGACTCGGCCGCTGCCGCCCGCCCCGAGCTGCTTGATCTCCGTATAACCAGGAGCGTTCCACTCCATCGCCATCCCCCATCAGGAGTCGGGCCCACCTGATGAGACGTGTGATCAAGGAGAGAAGTTTGCCAGGTGGTTCCTGATTTATGGAACTACCTCCGGCCGCCGATGTGAACAGGTACGTCCATACCTTCTGGGAGTGCCGAATCCGGCTGGGGCTCGCCCCAGGACGTCACGAGCGGCAGAACCCCGGCCCAGACGGGCAGCTCATAGTCCTCCTCCTCGTCCAGGGGCCCGCCGCGCCGCATCTTCACCGACGCCTCTTCGAGCGACAGGGCCAGCACCGCCGTCGCGGCCAGCTCCTTGGGCGTCGGCTGCCGGACGTAGTCCCACTGGCCCGGCGCGAGCTGCTCGGAGACCGCGCGGAGCCCGGCCAGCCGCTCTTCCGGGTCCGTCAGCAGCCGGGCGCGGCCGTAGATGATCGCGGAGCGGTAGTTGACCGAGTGGTGGAAGATCGACCGGGCCAGCACGATGCCGTCGAGGTGGGTGACGGTGACGCACACGTCCGTGCCCTCGCTCGCGCGCAGCGACCGAGCCCCGGTGGAGCCGTGCAGGTAGAGGGTCTCGCCCAGGCGCCCGTATCCGGTGGGCACCACCATGGGGTGGCCGTCGACCACCACACCCAGGTGGCAGATCAGCCCGGCGTCGAGCACCTCGTACAGGTCGTTCCTGTCGCTGCTGCCACGCTCCTTCGAGCGGCCGAGCGTGGTGCGGGGAGTGGTGGAGAGCATGGGACCACGGTAATGAGAAAGTGGACATAGCTTGTAGGGCCACTAATGACCGCTTCCCGGAGACCACTTTCGTGCGCACCCTCGTCGACCTGCCCGTATCCCTGTCCAGGGAGTCGGGTGTCCCGCTCTCGGCACAGCTCACCGGCTGGCTGCGCCAGGCCATGCTGGCCGGGACGCTCCCGCCGGGGGAGCGCCTGCCGTCCTCGCGCGGGCTCGCGGAGCAGCTCGGCGTGAGCAGGACCGTGGTCACGGAGGCGTACCAGCAGCTGTACGCGGAGGGGTGGCTGGAGGGGCGGCACGGCTCCGGCACGTTCGTGGCCGCGCTGGAGACGTCACATCTGGCCGTCGAGCCCCCGGCCGCGCCCGAGCCACCGCCGCGCCCGCCGGCCGAACGGACGATCGACCTGACCCCCGGCACTCCCTGGGTGCGCCACTACGACCACGCGGCCTGGAAGCGGGCCTGGCGCCGGGCCGCCGACCTGCCTCCTGGCGACCACCCGGACCCGTACGGCCTGCCGTACCTGCGCGAACTGCTCGCCGACCACCTGCGGCGGGCCAGGGCCGTGACGGTCGGCCCCGAGAACGTCCTGGTCACCAGGGGCACCGGCAACGGCCTCGACCTGTGCGCGCTCGCGCTGCTGCGCGAGGGCGGCCGGGCGGGCGTCGAGGATCCCGGCTATCACGTGGCGCGCACGGTGTTCGGGGCCAGGGGCGCGAAGGTCGTGCCGTGCCCCGTCGACGAGGAGGGCGTGATCGTCGAGTCACTCCCCGACGACCTCCGCGTCCTCTACACCACACCCGCCCACCAGTACCCGCTCGGCGGGCGCCTGCCGATCCCGCGCAGGGAACGGCTGCTCGCCTGGGCCAGGAGCACCGGCGCGATCATCGTGGAGGACGACTACGACGCCGAGTTCCGTTACGACGTCGCGCCCCTCCCGGCCCTCTACGGCCTCGACCCGTCGCGCGTCGTCCTGCTCGGCACGCTCTCGAAGACGCTCTCCCCCGACATCGGCGTCGGCTGGCTGGTGGGGTCGCCCGAGCTGCTCGACCGGATCGCCGCCATCCGCGTCTCGATGTCCGACCGCACCAGCGGCCCGGTCCAGCAGGCCGTCGCGACCCTCCTGGAGCGCGGCGACCTCGACCGCCACCTGCGCAGGATGCGCCTGGAGTACGCCCGCAGGCGCGGCGCGATCGTCGAGATCCTGGGCCCGGTGTGCCGCCTGCGCGGCGACACGGCCGGCCTGCACGTGCTGGCGGAGCTGCCGCTCGAAACGGTCCCCGGGCTGGTCGCCGCCGCGCGGAGGCAAGGGGTGCTGCTCGACTCCACGGCCCGCCACCACTACGGTGCCGAGCGCCTGCACGGCCTGGTGATCGGGTACGGCTCGGCCACGCTGGCCGAGGTCAGGCGCGGCTGCCGGACGGTGGCCGAGCTGATCCGCTCAGCCACCGGCGCATAGCGGCAGCCACCGGCACGTAGCTCGGCCACCGGCACGTAGCGGCAGCCACCGGCGCGCGCGCCCGGCCATCGGCGTAGAGCCGTCTCAGGCGGGCTCGAGCTCGCGCAGGATCGGCAGGGAGCGCGCGGCGTAGACCGGGTCTACAGGCAGGGCGTGGCGGGCCCACCAGCGGGCCGGGGCCGGATCGGGGGAGGGGCCGGTGAAGGCGGGCGCGTAGTCGTCGTACGGCGGGTCGTAGAGGTAGCCCGTCACCACGCCGCGCCGCTCCAGCGCGGCGATCGCCGCGTCCCGGTCGCGCACCAGCAGCGGCACCCGGAACAACGGCTGGCCGGCATGATCCCGTACCCCCGCCGCCACCGACGGCAGCTCGGCCAGCGAGCGCACCCCCGCCAACCGGCGGGCCCGCTCCCCGGGCACCTTGGCCAGCCGCCTCGACTGGTACCAGCGGGCGAGCGCCCCTCTCCGGGCGCGGTAGTCGTGCAGGTCGGCACGGACCCACGGATCGAACGGCGGCAGCGACGGCACCTGCTTCATGGCCGCCGCGAGCTCGCCGGGCCGCAGCGGGATGCGGTAGCCCTCGCGCGGCTCCTCCATGCCCAGCATGCGGGAGAGCCGGAGCGCGGGCCGGACCAGGTCGAGCCGCAGAGCGGCCTGGCGGGCCATCGAGCCGGCCACGGCCAGCAGCTCGGCGCGGAAGGCGCCCGGCTCCAGCAGCGCGTCGCGGGCCCGTTCTAGCGCACGCAGGTCCGCCAGGCTCTCCACCGCGAGGACCCCGCCCGAGCCCGCGCCCGGGTGCTTGGACAGGCTGAAGACCCCGGCCTGGCCGAACGTGCCCAGGGGGCGGCCGGCGACGTTGGTCTCCATGGCGTGGGCGACATCCTCGATCAGGATTTTTCCCGTGAAGGCGGACACGTCGTCCGGCAGGCCGTACAGGTTGGTGGTCAGGACGGCGTCCACCTGGCCGAGGTTGACGCGGGTGGCGTCGATGTTGCCGTCACGGCGCGACAGCGGCGCGATCACCGGGCGCAGGCCCGCCGCCAGCACCAGGAAGAGGATCTCGTCGGCGGAGATCGGCGACATGAGCAGCCGCTGGCCCGGCGTGCACCAGTGACGCAGCGCGAGGTAGAGCCCGAGGCGGTTCGAGGGGAGCAGCAGGCAGTGGCGCCCGGTGCGCTCGGCGATCCCTCTCACGACTGCAGGGCCGTGCGCAGTCGCCCGAACGTCTTCAGCGCCCGGTCGGCCGTCCTGTGCAGCAGCGGGTTGGCCAGCACGGTGGCCCGGGTCTTGCGCGCGGGCACCCGCAGCAGCCAGTGGACGGCCGAGGCGGCGCCGACCGTGGCGACCCGGCCTTCGGCCACCTGGAACTCGCCGTTCTTGAGCTTCTCCTTGTACTCCTTCTCGCCCCGGCCCATGTCGATCACCTGGATGCCGGAACCGGCGGCCTGCTCGGCCATCGCCAGGTGGTGGATGAGGCCGGGGGAGTATTTGGCGTAGTGGGTGTCGTAGGCCGGGAACCAGCCCGCGAGCGTGGTGCGCGTGCGGAGCCCGAAATGCCCGGCCATCGGCAGGTCGTTCACATAGATCATGTCGAGCACCCCGGCGAAGCCCTCGGTCTGCGTGGCCAGCAGCCGCTCGACCAGCTCGACGATCCACTGCTGCGCGAACCGGTCGGTGCGCCCCGTCCGCCGGTATTGGTCGGTCTTCCAGCCGAGCAGCGTGTGCAGCGGCGCCGGGTCGGTGGTCGCGTAGTCGTGGCGGATCGGCCCGACGTCGCGCTGGAGCTTGCGCGACTTGGCCAGGGTCGTCTTGTACGTCTTGCTGGAGTGCAGGCGCAGGAACTCGGTGTAGGGGCCGTGTCCCTCACGCAGGTCGATGATCGGCGACGGGTGGCGCTCGTGCCGCCCGGCGATCAGCGGCTGGCCCGCGACCAGGTGGTCGAACTCGTATACCGACAGCCCGCACTGTTTGATCAACCGGCGCGGGTCGATCTCCAGGTCCTTGGCATGGACCAAGCCCTGCGCGTCGGTGAGCCCGGCCGCCACCGGCTTGCCGATGCCCATCGGATGGCGCTCGAACGGGAAGAACCCCACGATGTCGGGCCCGTCGTAGAGCACGGCGACGCGCACCATGTCTCGCAGCTCACCGACCGTGATCGTGAACTCGGGAGACAGGAACGGGTTGTCGAAGGCCGCGTGTCCCTCCTGGAGAGCCCGCCATCGGCTCAGCTCAGGTGCACCCAGCTCGCGAGGGTGAGCAAGTGTGACGCGCATGGGCTCCTACGTTCGGCATACCTTCAGTTAGTTTGGAGGTAGCTGTGTGTTTCCAGGGTAAGTGGTCTTGCATGATGGTCGTCTCCGCAGCTCCGGAACGTTACACAACTCTCAGCTAGCGTTCAGGACAGAGTGACGTTCTAATGTGTGTGCATGACCGTACCTGGGATTGACCGGCCCCGGCTGTTCGGCTGGATGGGCGCGAACGTGCCGGACGCGGGCGAGCCCCTGTCCGTCGCCCTGATCTCCGGCGGCAGGTCGAACCTCACGTACCTCATCGAGACCCGCGAACGCCGGGTGGTGCTGCGCCGGCCGCCCCTCGGTCACGTGCTGCCCACCGCGCACGACATGCGGCGCGAGTGGCGGGTCATCTCCGCGCTCGCCGGGACGCCGGTCCCGGTGCCGGAGCCGGTCGCGTTCTGCGCCGACGAGGAGGTCATCGGAGCGCCGTTCTACCTGATGGGGTACGTGGACGGCCTGGCCGCCAGGACCCGCGAGCAGCTCGGCGAGCCCGCGCCCGCCGAGACGCGGCGGCTGGCGGAGCGGCTCGCCGAGGTGCTGGCCGCCATCCACGCCGTCGACTACCAGGAGGTCGGGCTCGGCGACTTCGGCCGCCCGGACGGCTACCTGGCCAGGCAGCTCGGCCGGTGGTGCCAGCAGTGGGACCGCTCGAAGACGGCCGACCTGCCGGAGTACGACCGCCTGGTCACGCGGCTGCGCGCGTGCATGCCGGCCCGCTCGGCCAGCACCCTCGTGCACGGTGACTACCGCCTCGACAACACGCTCGTACGGCTGGCGCCCGGTCCGCCCGAGATCCTGGCGGTGGTCGACTGGGAGATGTCCACCCTCGGCGACCCGCTGGCCGACCTGGGGCTCACGCTCACCTACTGGCAGGACTCGGGTGACGAGGAGCGGGCGGGGATCCCGGTGGCCGGAGATGTGACGGTCGCCCCCGGGTTCCTCAACGCCGCCGAGTTCGCCGCCCACTACACGAAGGTCTCCGGCCGCGACATCTCGGACCTTCCGTTCTACGTGGCGTTCGGGAACTTCAAGCTCGCGGTCATAGTGGAGGGCATCCACGCCCGTTTCCGGCAGGGTAAGACCGTGGGTGAGGGCTTCGAGAACATCGGCTCCGCCGTACCCACGCTCATCGCCCGTGCGCACCGCATGCTGGACCAGCCCGTGAACTCCTGAGCCTGAACCGCCCGAGCATGAGCCCCTGAGGAGCCCACATGAGCACTGTGGCACTGATCACCGGAGCGGCGAGCGGCATCGGCGCCGCGGTGGCACGGCGGCTGTCGGCGGGTGGGGCCAAGTGCGTCCTGCTCGACCTCGACGCCGAAGGGGCCGAGCGCGTGGCGAAGGAGGTCGGCGGCGTCTGGGTGGCCGGTGACGTGGCCACCGAGGAGGCCTCGCGGCAGGCCGTCGCGCTCGCCGAGGAGACCTACGGCCGGCTCGACCTGGTGCACCTCAACGCGGGGATCTCGGGCGGGGTGGATCTCGCGGCGTTCGACGTCGAGCGGTATCGCGAGGTCATCGGGGTGAACGTGGACGGCGTGGTCTTCGGCGTCGCCGCCTGCCTGCCGTTGCTCAAGCGCTCGGGCGGCGGCGCGATCGTGGTCACCTCGTCGCTGGCCGGGCTCGTCGGCTTCGCCGGCGACCCCGTCTACACGATGACCAAGCACGCCGTGGTGGGGCTCGTCAGGGCGCTGGCCGCGCCGCTGGCCAAGGAGCGGATCCGGATCGGCGCGGTCTGCCCGGGTTTCACGGACACGCCGCTGGTGGCGGGAGCGCGCGAGATGTTCGTCAACGCGGGGTTCCCGCTGCTGAGCGCCGCCGATGTCGCCGCGGCCGTCGAGAGCGCCTTCTACGCCGACGAACCGGGCACGCTCCTCATCGTGCAACCGGGGAGGCAGCCAGTGCCGTACCGTTATGCGGGAGTTCCCGGACCGGCTGGAGGGCAGCGCCCGCCAGCGCCTTGATCGACCGCAAGTCCCTTGCAAGTACCGATATATACCGTGGGAAGGGCTGGGAGAGGCGTCCCGGCCCTTGTCCACGCGCGAGGGTGGAGGCACCGTGATTCCCACCGATGGCAAACACGCACGCAGACGGCCGCCATGGCCGCTCGCGCTCGGCGTGGGCATCCTGGCGATCGCACTGGTCGCGGCGATCATGGTGTACGCGGGCACGCGTGGCGGCCCGCGCGACGAGTACAAGGGCGGCGAGGTCGCCCAGACCCAGCCGAGTGAGCCGCCGCCCACGCTGGAGCAGCCGCCGGCCCTGGACGACTGGCCGCGCTGGGGCGTCACCCACACCCAGTACAGCGCCGACAACGCGCCTCGCGAGATCACCGAGCAGGCCAAGAACATCCTCGGCCGCGTCCCCCTGCTGCAGAACCAGCACATCATGGGCTGGGGCGTGGGCAACCCGGAGCCGAGCCCGGACCAGTACAACTTACGGGACCTCAACCGGCGGCTGAAGCTCATGGCCTCCTCGCGAGCCGTCCCGGTCATCACGCTGTGCTGCGCGCCCGACTGGATGAAGGGCGGCCAGCCCGGCCGTACGGACTGGTCCAAGAACCACACCGTCGCCCCCCAGCGCGAGCACTTCGACGACTACGCCAACCTCGCCGCGAAGATCGCCAGGCAGTATCCGACGGTGAAGTACTTCATGGTGTGGAACGAGTTCAAGGGCTTCTGGAACCCGTCCACGAACCGCTGGGACGCCGAGGGCTACACCGAGCTCTACAACAAGGTCTACGCGGCGCTGAAGAAGGTGAACGGCGACATCCAGGTCGGCGGTCCTTATATCCCGGTCGAGACCAACTCCGGCGGCGGCCCCTCGGAGCTCAGCGGCCCCTGGGGCACGGTCGACCAGCGCGCGCTCGACGCGATCGAATACTGGATCGAGCACAAGAAGGGCGCCGACTTCATCGTGGTCGACGGCGCCTCGATGACCAACGACAAGGCCAACGTCCCCAACGACTTCGCGGCCCAGGCCAAGTTCAGTGCGGTCACCGCCTGGCTCAGGCAGAAGAGCAACGACATGCCGGTGTGGTGGGCCGAGTGGTACGTCGAGCCCACCAACTCCGGCTGGAGCGAGGACAAGCGCACCGCCGTACAGGCCACGACGCTGATGGAGTTCGCCAGGAGCGGCGTAACGACGGCGCTCTACTGGAACCCGGAGCAGAAGGGCGGGACGGAGTGCCCCGGCTGCCTCTGGTCGTCCGGCACGGGCCAGGAACTGCCGATGGCGGGGCTGCTGAGCGGGTTCGCGAAGTGGTTCCCCGCCGGGGTGAAACTGGATCCGGTCACCAGCTCCGACCAGCGCATCAAGACGCTGGGCCAGGAGCGGCAGATGGTGATGGTCAACACGGCCGACACGAGCGTCACCGCCACCGTGGACGGCAAGCGGGTGACCTTGAAACCGTACGAGATCCAGTGGGCGGGGCGCGGCGCCTGAGGCCGGTCAAGGGCTCTGTTCGGCTGCTCGGACGGCCGGGCGGAGCCCTTCTCTCACCTTTCTTCGCAACAATGTTTGCCGTCCCCCGGAATTCCATTGCCTGGAGCGACTTGCGGTGGACGCAGAAACGTCGAACCGCTTTTCCACTTCTGTGGTGATCGAGGCGTCGGCTTGGGTTTGCCCAGGTCCCAGCGGGGTTTCCGTATGGCGCGGGATGTGCACGCTTTGTCGCTGATTTACATTTACCGCATGTGCAGATCTTTCCCATGAGCACCAGTCAAATCCGATCAAAGAACGCCCCCAAGCCCTGATTTTTCACCATTTGGGTGCTAGCGTCCTATTTTGAAAGTCGAAATAGTGCGACTAGCACAGGGGGGCATCATGACTCTCGGTAAGCTCTTCCCGGCTCACCGTAGCGACTGGTGGGGATGGGGTCGTCGCGGTTGCGGTCGGCGTCGGTGGGGTGGATGCGGCGGCGGCTGTGGTGGTGGATGGCGCAGGCGGTGGTGGTGGTAGAAGAGGTGCCACCTGAGAGCCGTCGGGTCTCCCAACGGCTCTCACTCTCCGCTCCGCCCCTGGCGCCGACGGTGTCCATCCGGAACACCTTCCGGGCCTTCTGGCCGGACACCCGTGGCGTCAGGGCGCTGTTCGCGGCTGGGATCGTGTTCGCGATCCTGGCCGCTCTGTGTGAGGTGGCCGCGATCGCCCTGTTCGGTTACATCACCGACAAGGTCCTCAGCGAACGGGACCTGGGCGCCTTCTGGGCTCCCGCGGCCGCCTGGCTCGGCCTGGCGGTTGTGGCCGGTCTGGTCTCCTTCGCCGGCGCGTACGTCACCGCCGCGGGCGCGGAACGCTTCCTCCTCAAGCTCCGCGACCGGGTCTTCGGTCACGTCCAGACCCTCACACCCGACTTCTTCGAGAACCGCCGCACGGGCGACCTGATGGCCCGGCTCACCGACGACGTCGAGGCCATCGAGGAGCTCGTCGGCTCCGGCCTGGTCAAGATGTTCACCACAGTGGCCAGCGTGATCTTCTTCGCCGGCGCGGCGTTCGTCATCAGGTGGGACCTGGCGCTGGTCACGTTCGCGCTGATCCCGGCGTTCCTGGTGGTCTCCAAGGTCTTCGCGTCCCGGTTCAGGAACGCGGCGGCCCGCGAGCGGACCAGCAACGGCACCATGAACAGCGTCATCGAGGAGAGCCTGTCCAACCAGTCGCTGGTCCAGGCCTACAACCAGCAGGAGACCGAGGCCAGGCACCTGCACCGCGAAGGCCGCACCTGGTTGCGCGCGAACCTGTCCCAGGCGTGGCTGTCCGGCCTCTACGGCCCCGCCGTACAGGTGCTCGAGACCATCTGCCTGATCGTCATCCTGGGCTTCGGCGCCTGGGAGATCACCCAAGGCCGCCTCACGCTCGGTGGCCTGCTCGCCTTCGCCGCCTACCTCGCCTACCTGTACCCCGCCGTCCAGGGTCTGGGCCAGCTGGCCCTCACCGTCTCAGAGGCCGCCGCCGGCTCGGACCGCGTCATGGAGGTCCTCTCCGTACGCCCGGCCGTCGTCGACCGTCCCACCGCCGTGCCGGTGGTGGGGCGCAGCAAGGGGCGGATCGAGTTCTCGCGGGTCGGCTTCACGTACCCGAAGCGGATCAGGGCGACACTGCGCGAGCTGTCTTTCGTGATCGAACCGGGGGAACTCGTCGTCTGCACCGGAGCCAGCGGTGCGGGCAAGTCCACGATCGCCAAGCTGCTCCTGCGTTTCTACGACCCGAACACCGGCCGCATCCTCCTGGACGGGGTGGACCTGCGCGACCTGACCCGGTCGTCGCTGCGCGACACCATCACGCTCCTGCACCAGGAGAACCTCCTGTTCTCCGGCACGGTGCGCGACAACATCGCCTACGGCTCTCCGGGTGCCGACGACGCCGCCGTGGTGCTGGCGGCCGAGCTGGCCGACGTACACGACTTCATCCAGACATTGCCCCAGAAGTACGACACGCCCATCGGCCAGCGGGGCCGCCTCATGTCCGGCGGCCAGCGCCAGCGCCTCGCCATCGCCCGCGCGATCCTGCGTGACACGCCGGTGCTGGTGCTGGACGAGCCGATGACCGGACTGGACGTGGTCACGGCCGAGCGGGTGATGGAGCCGTTGCGCCGGTTGATGGAGGGGCGGACGACGCTGCTCATCACCCATGATCTGCGGCATGTGCCGGAGGGGGTGCGACGGATCGACCTGGAACCGGTACGACGTTCGGACCGAATCCGGCTCCGGCCGAAACGAAGTGACCTCGGAGTGCACGGCGTGTCCTGACACCACAATTCACCGGCCTGGGTGGGAAACCGCCCAGGCCCTGTCATGTGAACGCCGCCCCCCGCTCCGGCCAACTGTGTCATGATCAACACCGCCGCGACCCACCGGGAGAACTCTCGCGAGCGCCGCTCAGTAGCCGAGAGCCTACTAATCCGGCATACTCCACACCGAGCAAGATCCGTTGTCAGATCCGGCGCCCGTGCTCAGGGAGATCATCATTGGGCATGAGCAGGCGACAATAGCCGCAATTGGTTACCAAGTGCCCACGCAAAGCGAAGATTCCCCTACAATCCGATCAAGACTTCCAGGCCGTATGTTTCTGACTTCCGACGAGGAACCGCTTGATGTCAGCAACTCACATACCTGTTCACCGTCGGGCCCTGCTCGTACCGCTTGGCGTCGCCGTCGTGGCCGGTGTCGCGTGCGTATGGGCGGTGGCCGAGGCGCCGGTCGCCGGACGGACGCTCGTGGCCTGGTGCCTGGGCATAGCCGCCCTGCTGCTGTGCGCCGCAGTCACCTACGGCTTGTACGGCCGGCAGCAGGCGAACCTGTTGCGCGACCGGCTCGCCATGCGGGAGGCGGACCTCGCCCAACTGGCCGACCACACGCTGCCCGCGCTGGTGAAGAGGTTGCGTGACGGGGCATCGGTCGACACCGCGCTGGCCGAGGTGCCCAGGCCCGCCGACCTGGCTCAGCAGCGCATCCTGTGGACGCTGGCGCAGGAGGTCGGCAGGGGAGACCGGATGCGGGCGGCCGCGATGTCGGCCTGCGCCAACGCCGCCGGCCGGGTTCAGGCGCTGGCGACCAGCATGCTGGCCGATCTCCGGGAGATGGAGGACCGGCATGACGAGAAGGTCCTCGGGGACCTGCTGAGGCTGGACCACAGCACCGCCCAGGCGGGCCGGCTGGCCGACAGCATCGCCGTGCTGACCGGTGCGCGTTCCGGGCGGCGCTGGACCAAGCCGATCGTGATGGAGAGCATCATGCGCGGCGCGGTGGGCCGGATCAGCGCCTACCAGCGGGTTCGGGTGCACTCGGCCAGCACCGTCGCGATCGCCGGACACGCCGCCGAGGGCGTCATGCACGCCCTCGCGGAGCTGATGGACAACGCCACCAGCTTCTCGCCTCCCTCCGAGGAGGTGCACGTGTACGTCGAAGAGGTGAGCACCGGCATCGTGATCACCATCGAGGACTGCGGTCTGGTCATGAGCCCCGTCGCGCTGGCCCGCGCGCGGCAGGCCGTCTCGTCCGAGCCCCTGGACCTGACGACGCTCTCCGGTACGCGCCTGGGCCTGGCGGTCGTGGGCTGTCTGGCTCGCAAGCACGGTCTGACCGTCTCCTTCAG
Source organism: Nonomuraea aurantiaca (assembly GCF_020215705.1). Classification (GTDB taxonomy): domain Bacteria; phylum Actinomycetota; class Actinomycetes; order Streptosporangiales; family Streptosporangiaceae; genus Nonomuraea; species Nonomuraea aurantiaca. Next base: position 73,395 of record NZ_JAIWNB010000007.1, read on the forward strand.
GCCGTCCTCACGCGGAGGCACCGCAGTGGTGGTCATGATCCCGCAGAAACTGGTCACCCAGCCCGCACCGGCCCCCCAGGTGGAGGCCCCGCGTCCGCCGAGCGCCCCGGCCGTCCGCCGGGCCACGGCGGCCCCCGTCCCCGCGCAGGCCGATCCCGTCGCGGAGGGCGAGCTGCCCAGGCGCCGGCGCGGTCAAACGCTCGCGGCGGCGACGTCCACGACACCCGTGCCCGAGCAGGCTCCGGCGCGGTCCAGGCCGTCCCTCTCCGAGGCCGGAGCGAGATTCAGCGCTTTCCGCCAGGCCAGCCGGGGGACCGGCGCCGCACCCGCCGGCGCGGCGGTCCCGGAAGCGGAACAGCCGCAAGCAGAGGGCCCAGCAGCAGAAGGCCCGAAAGACGACACCCGGTGACCAACTTACAGATTGGAGGGAGGGCTGCTCGTCCGGCGACGCCGGATGACCGTCCCAGAATCTCGATGAGAACCTCAGACCGTGACCTCGCCTGGCTGCTGGAGAACCTCCTGGAGAGGACACCGCAGACCCGGCATGTCTTGGTGCTGTCGAAGGACGGCCTCAAGCTCTCCCACACCCACGGGCTGTCGGTGGACCGGGCCGATCAACTGGCCGCCATCGCCTCGGGCATCCAGAGCCTGGCCCACGGGGCGTCGATGGAGTTCGGCGACGGTTCCGGCGGGCTGCGGCAGTCGATGACGGAGTTCCACGGCGGGCTGCTGTTTATCGTGGAAGCGGGAGAAGGCGCCCATCTCGCCGTCGTGGCGAGCGATGACGCCGACCCCGGCATCATCGGTCACAACATGAACGAACTGGTCGAGCAGATCGGGGAGTATCTGACCGCTCCGCCGCGCGAACCTCAGCAGAGCAGCCGATCGCTATGATCTCGCCGCGAGTGGCCAGCGAGGACCCGGACCGGCTGTACACGGTCACCGGGGGACGCAGTCGCGCGGACGAGAGCGCCATGGACGTGGTCACGCTGATCGTGAGCGAATGCGATCCCACCCCCGGCATGCAGTCCGAGCACGTCAGGATCCTCCAGATGTGCCGCCGGCCGATGGCGGTCGTGGAGATCTCCTCGGAGCTGAGACTGCCCGTCAGCGTCGTACGGATCCTGCTGTGCGACCTGCTGGACACCGGACGCATCACCGCCCGCCATCCGCCCAAGGCCCCGGCCAGGGCGCAACTGCCCGATCCCGAAATCCTGGAGCAGGTGCTTGTTGGACTTCAGAACCTCTGACCCCCCGGCCCGTACACCGCTACGGAGCACGATGACCACCGGCCTCAAGATCGTGGTCGTCGGCGGGTTCGGCGTGGGCAAGACGACCATGGTCCGCTCGGTGAGCGAGATCCGGCCGCTGAGCACCGAAGAGACGATGACCCAGGCAGGCATGGGGATCGACGACGCGAGCGGCGTACAGACCAAGACCACGACCACGGTGGCCTTCGACTTCGGCCGCATCAGCCTGAACGAGCAGATGGTGCTCTACCTGTTCGGGGCGCCCGGCCAGGACCGGTTCTGGTTCCTGTGGGACCGGCTTTTCTCGGGGACCCTGGGCGCGGTCGTCCTGGTGGACGCCCGCCGCCTGGCCGACTCGTGGTACGCCATCGACCGGCTCGAACACCACGGAATGCCGTTCATCGTCGCGCGCAACAACTTCGACGAGCCGAAGCATCCCCTGGAGCGGATCCGGGAGGCGCTGGACCTGTCCGAGGAGGTTCCGCTGATCGACTGTGACGCCCGTCAACGTGACTCGAGCAAGGCCGTGCTGATCGCCCTCGTCAACCACCTCCACGCGATGTCCTCCGCCCGGGGGGTTACCCGATGACCGACGTCCACTCCACACCCGAGCCCGTCCGGATGTACGGGCCCCAGTTCCAGCGGGATCCGGAGCAGCTGTATCGCGATATGCGCAAGCTGCACGGACCGGTCGTCCCGGTCCTGCTCGAGGGCGATATACCCGCCTGGCTGGTGATCGGCTATCGCGAGCTGCGCTACGTCCTGGGCAATCCGCAGCTCTTCGCCCGCGACTCCCGCCGCTGGAACGCCTGGGACCGCATCCCGCCGGACTGGCCGCTGATGGCGTTCGTCGGCTACCAGCCGTCCATCCTGTTCACCGAAGGCGCCGAGCATCAGCGGCGGGCCGGCGCCCTCAGCGATGCCCTCGCCGCCGTCGACCAGTTCGAGCTGAGAGCCCGGACCGAACGGGCCGCCGACGGCCTGATCGACGCGTTCACCGGCCAGGGCCGCGCCGACCTGATCGCGCAGTACTCCCAGCCGATGCCGCTGCTGTCCATCTCCACGCTGTTCGGCCTGCCCGACGCCGAGACGCCACGCCTGGTGGCCGACGTGACCGAGTTGCTGAACACCGGCCCGGGCGTCGTGGAGGCGCATCAGCGAGTCCAGGCCACCATGAAGCGGCTGCTCGACAGCAAGCGCGAGCGCCCCGGCCCGGACCTGCCCTCGCGCCTGCTGGCCCATCCCGCGGGGCTCACTGACGAAGAGCTCGTCCAGGACCTGGTCGTGTTGATGAGCGGGGGCCAGGAACCGACCGCCAACTGGATCGGCAACACCCTGCGGCTGATGCTGACCGACGAACGGTTCGCCGTGACCCTGTCGGGCGGCCGACGCAGCGCCGGACAGGCGCTGAACGAGGTCATGTGGGAGGAGTCGCCCGCCCAGAACAGCCTGGGCCGCTGGGCGGTTCATGACACCCAGCTGGGCGGGCAGCGCATCCGGGCCGGCGACGCGCTCGTCATCGGCCTCGCCGCCGCGAACGCCGACCCGCAGGTACGGCCCGACTCCTACGGCGGCTCGGCCGGGAACCACGCGCACATGTCCTTCGGCCACGGCGAGCACGGCTGCCCGCACCCGGCGCCGGAGCTCGCCGAGGTCATCGCCTACACGGCCGTCGAGGTGCTTCTGGACCGGCTCCCGGACATGACGCTGTCGGTGCCCGCCGACCAACTCGTCTGGCGGCCGTCCTTCCGGCTGCGCGCCCTGACCACCCTGCCGGTGGAGTTCTCGCCCGGCTACCTCAGGGGAAACGGCTAGGACTGCCGGTCGTGTGTCCCCGACGTGCTGGGGGACACACCACCGGTCAGCTCGCCGTCAGTGGACCGGACGGCCCGTGATGGACAGCGGGGAGTCCTGCGGGGACAGTGCCGTCACGGGCGGTTCCGTCGGGAACTGCGTGGCGCAGTGCGTTCCGGCCGGGGGCATGGTGCCGTTGATCAGGTACTTCTCGATGTAGTCGCGCGCACAGGTGCTGTTGCGGAACTGGCCGTGGCCGACGCCGTCGTACTCCAGTACGACCGAGCGCGGGATCTGCCGTGCGGCGGCGTAGTTCCAGGCCGCCGGGGTGGCCACGTCGTCCTTCGCCTTGATGACCAGGATCGGCGGGGTGCCGCTGATCCTGAGGCGGTGCTGCGGGTTGGACGTCTTGCCCTGCCAGTTGAGGCAGGTCATGACATCGGTCCAGAACGGGGAGAGCTCCGTGTGCGGGGCGACGGCCTTGAGACGGCGCTTGTAGGCGTCGAGCTCGGCGAAGCCGCTGACGTTCCACCTCCAGTCGGAGCACCAGATGGCCGGGTAGGCGTAGTTGACGCCCTCGGCGGCCGGCGTCGAAGCCTCGGCCGAGGCCCTGGCCGTCGTCTTCGCCTCCGCCGATTCCGACGCCACCGGCTTGTCCGCGGCCTGCTGGGCCGCCTGGCCGGCCGCCAGCGACTTCAGCCGCTCAGCCAGCGGGAAGAAGCCCGTCCACGGCCGGTACATCGGCTCGAACACCTCGATCCGGAGCTCCTCGTCCGATATCTCGGCGCCGGTCTCCGGGTCCTTCAGGGAGCCGGTCCTGGCCTTGGCCAGCAGGCCGTCCAGGACCGCCGTGGCGTCCTGGCCGTGCAGCGCGCAGGCCGCCGTCTCGCCGCACCACTTCGCGAACGTCAGGTAGGAGCCTTCGAGGTCCTCGGTGGTGGTCTTCATGTACTGGTAGGCCGAGGTGATGCTGTGGTCCATGTTGGAGTCGATGGCCATCGCGCGCAGGTTCTTCGGGAACATCTCGGCGTACTGCTGGCCGACCTGCGTGCCGTACGAGATCGCGAAGAAGCTGATCCGGAGCTCGCCGAGCGCCGCGCGGATCGAGTCCACGTCGCGCACCGCGTTGGTGGTGCCGACGTGGTCGAACAGCGGGCCCGTGCGCTCGCGGCAGTCCTTCGACAGCTTGGCGTTGAAGGCCAGCCAGTTCTGATACTCCGCCTCGTTGGCCGGGTAGGTGAGCGGGGTCTCGTTGACCACGTCCTCCCCGCACAGGATGGGCGTGCTGCGGCCGACGCCGCGCGGGTCCACGCTGACGATGTCGAAGTACTGGCGCAGCGGGCTGTCGTCGGGGATGCCGCGGCCCATGATGTACGAGTTGAGGCCGGACGCGCCGGGACCACCCGGGTGTACGAACAACACGCCCTGCCGCTTGGCCGGGTCGAGCGCCTTCAACCGGCCGATGGCCAGGTCGATCGTCGCGCCATGGGGTTTGGCGTAGTCCATCGGCACCTTGATGGTCGCGCACTCGCCCTTGTACGTGGTGCCACATTCCGCCCAATCGATAGCGGTCGATGTGGCCGACCGGGCTGATGCCACTCCGGCGAGCTGGGTCACCAGCGCGGCACCAGCCAGTGCCGCCGTGAACAGTCTTAACCTCACTATCGCTCCTCCGTGATGTGTCAAGCGGGCACCTCGGCGCCTTTACCTGGCATGCCAGGTAAATACGTCGATGTGCCCCCGTTGATCATCCTGGCGAACGACAGTGCGATTTGCGGGGCTTTACGGAGTTTGTTGATGAAATATGAGCGCTAGACGTAATAGCCCTCGACCGGCACGCGCGCCTCGTCGTACAGCGCCGGTCCGTCGAGTCGCGCCCCGGTGTTCCCGGCGGGTGGCTTGAGCCCGCCGAGCTGCTCGGTGGACAGCGCGAACACCACCCGCCCGAGCCCCGACCGTTCGATGGCGCCCGTGCACATGCCGCAGGGCTGGCAGCTGGTGTACATGATGGTGGTCGCCGCGGCCTCGGGGCTGAGCTCACGGGCCGCCCAGCGGGCCAGCTTCAGCTCGGGGTGCGCGGTGATGTCGGCGTCGCTGATGGAGGTGTTGACGTCCTCGGCGAGCACACTGCCGTCCGGTCCCACCAGGAGCGAGCCGAAGGGCGGGTTGCCCGCCGCCCGCGCCTTGGCCGCCAGCCCGATGGCCCGGCGCAGGAACTGCTCGTCGTCGTGTGTCATGGTCGCTCCGTTCATGAGTGGTTCGCGTGGAGATCCCAGGAGGCGGCTACGGCCGCGAGGGCGTGCCAGGCCGCCTCGGGATGACACGTCTCCTGCGGGTCGCCGCCGAAGGGGTCGAGGACGACGGTGTCCGCGCCGAGGAGGCGTAGCTGTTCGAGGTCGTCCACGATCTGCTCGATCGTGCCCTCACCGGCGCGCCGGTCGGGATCGGTGATCGGGGACGTGGTGAGCCTGAGGATGATGCGGGGCGCATGGGCGGGCACGGGGCGGCCCTGCTCGTCGGCAAGGGATTTGAGGCGGACCAATGCCTCGCGCAGCCAGGGCAGGGTGTTGCGCAGCGGGTGCCAGGTCTCGCCGAGGCGCACCGCGCGGCGCAGACCGGCGTCGCTGTTGCCGCCGATCCAGATCGGCACCGGCCCGCCGCGGTAGTCCGCGCCGTCCGTCCAGGCGGCGCGCAGGGCGTCGAGGTAGTCGTCGGTCAGCGCCCCGCGCCGGTGGAACGGCACGCCGAGCGCCTCGAACTCCTGCCGCGCCCACCCCACGCCCACGCCGAGGACCAGCCGGCCTCCGCTGAGGTCGTTGAGGTTGGCGGCCATCCGGGCGACGAGCAGCGGATGCCGGTACGGCATGATCAGCACCGTGGTCCCGAGCCTGATGCGCTCGGTGATGCCCGCCAGCCAGGCCAGCGTGGTGAAGGGCTCGTAGAACGGGGCTGGATACTGCTGGGCCACATCGGGTGTCACCGCCACGTGGTCCGAGAGCATCAGCAGGTCGAACCCGAGGCCCTCCACCGTCCGCGCCCAGCCGCGCAGGACGTCGGGGTTGGTGCCTGGTCCGAAGTTCGGGACGTTCACGCCTATTCGCACCCGTGCAGGCTAGCCAATCGGTATCGCGGCAGGAAGAGGGTTTCTCCCGGCGTATGCGGCGATTGGCCAGGGAATTGCCGGTATTTTGGGCCTGGTCTACAGCCGGACGCCGCCCTATCGGGGGCCTCAGGCGCGCGCCGACTTCTGATGCGCGCCCCGGTGGCCCGGCCGGCTCCAGTACGTCACGGCGCGCAGCAGCCATTCCACCGGGCCGTACCGGTGCTCGCGCAGCCACCAATGGCTGAGGAAGACCTGCCCGACGAAGACGACCACCGCGATCACCACCTCCACCGGTGGGCTGACCCGGTCCACGAGCGCCAGGCCGTACCCCGTGAAGATCAGCGAGCAGATGAGCGATTGCCCCAGATAGTTGGACAGCGCCATCCGGCCCGGCGCCGCCAGCGCCCGCCCGATGCGCGGCAGGTGCGGCAGCAGCCGCAGGAACGTCGCCGCGTAGGCGGCGGCGAGCAGGGGAGCCGTGACCAGGTCCACGGCCTCGCCGAGGAACTTGTTCACGCTGCCGTGCCAGGCCGACAGCGTGTAGACGAACGCGCCGCCCAGCCCCACGGTGAACCCGACCCACTGCAGCCGGCGGAGCGTGGCCGTGTGCGCGGACACGTCGCGCAGCACGCCCAGCTTGCCGACCGCCAGCCCGATCAGGCAGGCGGCCAGGACGGCCGGACCCTGGAAGAGCACGCGCAGCACGACGATCAGGGAGAGCTTGCGCAGGTGCTCGCCGATGATCTGGAAGCCCGAGCCGCGCAGCGCCGAGTCGGAGTGCACCGCCTCCGCCACCCCGTGCGAGACCGTCCCGGCCGTGTCCAGACCCACCATCGCGAGGAGGGCCAGCAGCACGAAGCCCAGGGCCAGCATGGAGGTCAAGGCGATCGCGAGCATGACCGCGGTCCTGGGCGAGATCTTGCGGAGCAGCAGCAGGGCCAGGCCGACCGCGGCGTAGGTGGTGAGGATGTCACCCGGGAACAGCAGCACCGCGTGGGCCAGCCCGAGCAGGAACAGCCCGGCCAGGCGGCGCAGGAACATCGGCACGAACGCCTTGCCCCGCCGTACGGCCGAGTCGACCTGCAGCGTGAAGCTGTAGCCGAACAGGAAGGAGAACAATAAGTAGAACTTGTTCTCCATGAGCAGGGTCACGGTCCACCGCACCGCCCAGTCGAGCGGTGAGATGAACGCGGGCTCCGCCATTCCGGCCATCCGGTAGCCGGAGGCCAGGAAGGCGATGTTCACGACGAGGATGCCGAGCAGCGAGAAGCCGCGCAGGGCATCGACCGAAGTGATGCGTGTAGCCATGGATCGCCCAGGGGAAACGGCGGGATGTGTCCTCATCAGCGAACATCATTCCGCAAAACCTAAGGGTTTCCTGTGAATCTAGGTATTTGATGCGATATAGATAAATCGCTCGATGATCACGCCCACGGCCACGGCGAATGCCGGGATGGCCACCCACAGCAACCGCCTGCGCGCCTTGACCGCCCGGTTCGGCCCGTTGAGCCGGATCACCTCGTAGCCGAACAAAGTCACCCAGGTCAGGGCCAGTGCCCCGAGACCGACCGGGGTCCAGGGCGAGGTGGGGTCGCCGCGCCCCTTGAAGGCCTGGGGCTCCGGGATCTCGGTGCCCTTGACGAACTTCTTCCAGGTGTACAGGGCGGCGTCCTTGTTGGCGTAGACCCGCTTCACATCCGGCGAGGCGTCCAGCGCGGCCCTGAACCTGGGACCCCAGTCTTCCGGGAAGCCCTCATTGAGCTGCAGGTAGGCGATCTGACCGGTGCTGACAGCGAGATAGGTGTTGCGCGGGCTGGCCTTGAGCGTCGCGACCGCCTTGGCGATGTTCGTCGGATCCTGGTAGACGAGCGCCTGGCCGTTGAAGTTGACCAGCTCGATGTCCTTCTCGCCCCACGGCAGCGTCGGCGTGACCTCGGGGCCCTCCTTGGCCGTCAGGTAGAGGACCTTGGCGCTCGGCTTGTCGTGCGCGTAGATGTAGTGCATCGCGGCGACCTCGCCGGTCGTCACCCGCTCGAACTTCTCGTTGCCGTAGCGGGCGACCAGGAACGCCCCCGCGAACAGCACCGCGAAGCAGGCCGCGAGCACGACCGACAGCTTCCTGGTCAGCTCGGGGTTGAAGCGGACGTTCCGCTTGCGGATGGGTACGGTCTCCTCGCGCACGTCCGCGCTGTCGGCGGGCAGGTTCGGGAAGAACGCGTACGCGGCCAGCAGGCAGGCGCCGGGTAGCGCGAACATGTAGATGCGCAGCCCGATCTCGCCGCCGTAGCTCTGCAGCCCCAGCGCCAGCACCGGCACGCAGAGCAGGATCAGCGCCGCCCGGTCGAACACCCCGCGCCGCAGCCGCCTGAGCAGGCCGACCGCCGCCAGGGCGAGGATCACGACCAGGATGCCCAGCCGCGCCTGCAGCACCAGCGCGTGCGCCGGGTCGCTGCCCGCGATGCGGTCGCCGGTGTTGCGCTGCAGGTTCGTCAGAATCCGGCCCAGGCCGCCGAAGATCGCGTCGATCTGGCCCGCCCAGAATCCCACGGTCTCGTAGCTGATCCAGGCCAGCACGGCCAGGCCGAGGAAGAACGGCAGCGCCCAGGTCAGCTTGGTCCGCTTGAAGATGAGGAAGGCCGTCAGCACGCCGAGCATCATGAACGGCGTGATCTGGTGCGAGGCCGTCGCCGCGAAGAACAGCGCGAGCAGCATCAGCAGCATCAGCAGCCGGTCGGCCCGGAACGTGCCGGTGTTGGCGATCTCGCCCGGCGTCATCGCGTCGAGGCGGCCGAGCAGCTTGCGCAGCCCCTTCGGCGCGATCGGCTTGCTCCGCGGCTCCACCCGCCCGAACCAGCGCAACAGGATCGCGACAAAGGCCAGATAGAGCGCGAAGGTAAAGCCCTGCGGCGAGAAGTAGTCCTGCCCGATCCACTGCACCAGCACGAACAGCAGCGCCGCGTACCAGCGCGCCCGCGTGGTGGCCACCACCTGGCGCAGGATCAGCACGAACGGCAGCAGGTAGAGCAGGTTCGTCAGCAGCGGCGTCCACTGGAGGATCGTGGTCATGTCGCTGATGCCGGCGGCCTTCGTCACGAAGGCGAACAGCGCGAAGTAGCCCGGCCAGCCCATGCGGGCGTCGATGCTGATCGCGGTCTCGCCGGTGCGGCCGATGAAGTCGACGAAGCCCGCGTGAATGTACGCCGTGGGGAACCTGGGCTCGCTCGCCACCAGCGAACCGGCCCCGTGCAGGGCGAAGGTGATGACGGCGATCTGGAACAGCAGGAGGAACTTACGGTCCGTGCTCTGGGCGACGGTGACGAAGAACGACACCAGCATGATCAGGATCGCGGCGAACGCGCTGGCCGGGAGGGCCGCGATCAGGCCGAGGCCGTTGATGTCGGCCGGGTTCACGCCGCGCAGCGGGCCAGGGGCGACGCGCAGGGCGAGGACGTACATGATCAGGCCCTCGACCGTGAGCAGCGCGGGCAGCCACATGGGCGCGCTGCGCCCCAACCGCCGCAGCCGCTCGCCCAGGCCCGTCGCCTTGGCGGGGGCGGGTTTGGTAGCGGCGGGTTCGGCTGCGGGTGCCTTGGCCGGGGTCTTGGCGGGCGTTGAAGCGGGAGTCTCGGCGGGGGTCGCGGTGGGAGTCTCGGTGGGGGTGGTGGCGGGGGGCTCGGCGGGCGCTTTCGCGGGGGCCGGGGGAGCGTCCACGGTCAGACTCGCGGCCGGGGCGGCCGCCACCTTAGTCGGCACGGTCCCCGCCGCGTCGTCATCCTCGGCGGACGTCGCATCGTCCGCGCCCGGACCCTTGGCGCCCTCCGGCTCCTTCGCGGCCTTGGACTCCTTCGCGGCCTTGGGCTTCTGCGAGCCCTTGGGCTCCTTCGGGTCCTCGGTGTCCTCGGGGGCTTTCGGCGGCGTGCCGATGTGGAGGGTGGCGGGCAGGCGGATGGCGGGCAGGGTGCCCGTCTCCGCCTCGTCGTCACCGTCGGCGACGTCCGTGGCGGAGTCCGGCGCAGGGGCGGCCGGGCCCTCCACGACCGGCAGCCGGGGGATGACGCCCGTGGCGTCCGGATCGAAGGGCACGCCCGTTTCCCCCTCTGCCTCGGTGCCGTCCGTGGAGTCGCCCACGTGCTCGGAGGAGCCCGTGACCCCCGTTGTCATGCCATCGCCGTCGCGTTGCCTCACGTTGACCATCATGCGGCCCCGGACGACCCCTGAGTGACGGGGGTCCGCCGAGTATCGCCAAGAATGAGTATTTTGCGGAGAGATTTGAAGATCAAAAGGGCCATCAAAGTCTCGCTGAGCAACAAGCCGTACCCAACGGCATTGACTCCGGCGAACGGGAACAGCGCCAGGATCGCCACGAGAACGAGCACCGCGAGCCCGATCTGCACGATGGCCAGCTGCCGCGCGTCACTCCGCGCCCGCAGCACGCTCAGATAGACCTCGATCAGCACCCGGGGCAGCACGGCCAGCGCCATGAGCCGCAGCAGCGTCGTACCCTCCGCCGCGAAGCCTTCCCCGAAGACGCTCAGGATGAGCGGCGCGCCCGCGATCACCACGACGATGATCGGTACGATGATCATGAAGGCCCGCTGCAGCGCCCGGCGGCAGTTCGCGGCCAGTTGCGACCGGTCGAAGGAGCCCTCGACGGTCAGCGACACGGCCATGTTCATGGCCAGCAGCTCGATCATGCTGGCCAGCGTGTGCGCCATCGAGAAGCGCCCGAACGTGGCCTCGCCCACCCGGGTCGCGACGACGGTGGGCACGAGGTAGACGATGGCGAGGATCGACAGCGTGCCGGGGAAGTCGCCGGCCAGGAACCTGCCGATCTCGCGCAGCCGCGGCGGCTGCTGGACGGTCTCGGTCCGCTTCATGTGCCGGGGCACGACGACGCCGAAGATCAGCCAGTTGACCGGGATCAGTGCGAGCGCCGTCGGCACCATCCAGGAGGTGAAGATGCCGCCGTCGGGCAGCGCGCCGGCCATCGCGACCAGCAACCCCATCTTGGCCAGGCCGAAGACCAGGTTGTTGAGCGGCACCCAGGTGGCCTTGCGCAGTCCGGTCAGCACCACGTCCTGCAACGTGAACACCGACCAGACCAGCACCGAGCCGAGGAAGAACAGGCCGGGCCCGAACGCGCCGAGCACCGAGTAGGTCTTCCCCCACAGCGGCAGGGTCAGCAGGAAGCCGAGTGCCGCCACGCCGCCGGTCGCCGCCGCCAGGCCGTACCCCCGCAGGATGAGCTCGGGGATGCGGCGGCCCGCCAGCGGGAGGAAGCGGGACAGCGCGCCCACCAGGCCCAGCGCGGTCAGCGACGCGAACAGCCGCATCGCGGTGATCATCGCCTGGCCCCGGCCGAACTCCTCGGGCGTGTAGAAGTGGGCGGCCAGCAGCCAGTAGCCCATGCCGAGCGTCGCGGTGATGGCCGTGTTGGCCATCAGCGCGTAGCCGTTACGGAACAGCGGGCTACGGAAATCGTGCAGCACCCTGCCCCAGAGGCTAGACATTTCCACGCACCCGCTGCAGGCCGTACTTCGTGCGTCTGACGATCGCGTAGCCCTTGGTGAGGACCCGCTCCTTCAGGTAGATCAGCGGCACGCCGGTGCCCTCGACGGCCCGCTTGAACATGCTGATGGACGTGTGCCGCGCCACGGTCAGCCGGGGGATGGCCAGCATGTCGTGACGGTCGGCGGCGATCGAGTTGTTGACCGCGCAGGCGGCGAAGTAGCCGGCCTTGCGCACCTCGCGGCGCACGCGGGCGCTGGAGTAGCCGTAGGGGTAGGCCATGGTGGCGACCGGCGCGCCGATCTTCTCCTCCAGCAGGCCCTTGTTCTTGCGTAGTTCCTGGCGCAGCTCGTCGATGTGGAGCTGGTCGAGCTGCGGGTGGCTGTGGCTGTGGCCGCCGATCTCCATGCCGGCCTGGGCGGTCTCGCGGGCCTGGCCCCAGGTGAGCATGTCGTCGAGCGGCCGGCCCGCGGCGTCGTCGCCCGCGTCCGCCACCCAGCCACTGGTCAGGAAGACCGTGGCCGGGAACTTGTAGCGGTCGAGCAGCGGCAGCGCCCGGCTGTGGAAGTCGGCGTAGCCGTCGTCGAAGGTCAGGACGATGGGTTTGTCCGGCATGCACCTGCCGTTGTTCTTGTTCAGTGAGGCCACCAGATCGCCCAGCGTGAGCGCGGTGAACCCGCTCTCCGACAGGTAGGCGAGCTGCTCGTCGAGGTCCGACGGCCGTACCGAGTGAGGGAGCGTCTCCTCGTTCGGGGCGTCGGCGACGGAGTGGTACATCAATATCGGTACGCGGATCATCAGCGCACCGCCTTCAGCCGTGCGCGGCCGATCAGGTAACCCCAGGTGGTCCAGGCCAGGCCGACCACGATCGCGGCGGCCCGGCCGAGCCCGCCGACGTCGCCCCGGAACGCCTCGCCGACGCCCCGCAGCGCGCCGAGCGGCAGCGTCTTCAGCGCGTGCGCCCGCTCGCTGGCCAGCCCGTCCTGGGTGCCCACCTCCTGCGTCACCAGGGCCTTGGACAGTCCCTCCGCGTAGCACCTGGATCTGAAGTAGGCGAAACGCTCGCGCTGCCGCGACACCTTGTGCCCGATCAGCGCGCGCGGCTCGAACAGCATGACCGAGCCGGGCTTGCGCTGGCTCAGCCTGATGCAGAACTCGGTCTCCTCGCAGCCCAGCGGCCGGCTCTTGCGGCCCTGCACGCTGCGCCCGATGCCGCTGTGGAAGCCGCCCACCTCGGAGACGACCTCGCGCAGGAAGGCGGCGTTGCCGCCCATCACGTTGCGGATCGGCGCCCTGACCGCGGGCATGCCGCGGTAGGAGCAGCCGACCGTCCAGTCGAACTCGTAGGGGAACCAGCGCGGCCTGCGCTGGGACGCCCACAGTGGCTCGGTGCGACCGCCCACGCCGACGACACCCGGTTCCTGGAAGCCCTCCTCCAAAGCCTCCAGCCAGCCGGGGTCGGCGACCGCGTCGTCGTCGAGGTACGCGACGATGTCACCGGTGGCCGTGGCCACGCCGGTGTTCTTGCCGCCGGACAGCCCCTTCTCATGCGTGTTCTCCACCACAATGGCCTGTGGGTAGGCACGCTTGAGTTTCAGGTGCAGGTCCGGGTTGTAGTCGACGACCAGGATCAGCTCGTACGGTCGTCGCCGCTGATTCTCGACCGACTCGACGGCTTGCCTGATGTCCTCCCACCGCTCGTCGGTGTACACGCAGATGACAACAGACGTTTTCACAACGGACCTTCTTACGCGACACCCCGGTCCGCGGCCGGAGCAGTGGCGGGCTTGGGCAGCGGAGGTGCGGGCTGGCGGCGCCACTCTCGCAGGATGGTCTTCAGCACACGCATGCCGTCACGCACGACGCGCAGGTTGCTCTCGCCGTGGATCCGGTTGCGCTCGTGGCTCGGCACCTCGTGCACCTTCAATCCGGCCTTGGCGGCGCGGACGTTCAGCAGCGTCTCCACCTCGAAACCGTCGCAATCGAGGTCGAGCACCTCGAGGTGGCGGCTCCAGAAGGCGTTGTAGCCGTAGCACAAGTCGGTGTACTGCGTGCCGTACATCAGATTGACTATGCCGGTGAGGACCTTGTTGCCCAACCGGCGGCCGAAGGTCAGGTCGTCGCTGCCGCCACCGGCGGCGTAGCGGGAGCCCTTGACGAAGTCGGCGCCGGTCACCAGCGCACCGACGAACGTGATGATCTCGTGGCCGTCGGTGGAGCCGTCGGCGTCGATCATCACGATGATGTCGCCGCTGGCCGCGGCGAAGCCGGCGGCCAAGGCGTCACCCTTGCCCTTGCCGGTCTGGGTGACCACCTTCAGGTTGGGCCGCAGGCGTCTGGCCACCGCCACAGTGTCGTCGACGGAGTTGCCGTCGACCAGGATGATCTCATCGATCCACTGGGGCAACGTGGCGAAGACATGGGGCAGGTTGTCCGCCTCGTTCATGGCCGGGACCACGACGCTCACCGTCGGAGAGATGGCCAGGTGAGGGGTGACCGGTGTGAAACGCTCAATAGGGGGCATCGATCGCAGCGGCGCGATCTGCACTTTGCCGTTGTGCTTGGCGGTGTCGGGACTCATGGTGAGGGAATTCCTTCCGAGACCTACCACGCGGGCCGGACGCAGCCACTCCCGGGTGCAGGAGGAATGGCGGTGCTGCGAACGGTGCATGAAGGGTCCACTGGGAGCGAGGGTTGCGCGGGGCTTGCTAGGGCTGTACGGGTGGGAGCGCTAGCGCGCTCCCGTTGGTTCCTTGACGACTGCGTTGGATGACTCCTGGTGCAAAGAGCTGCGCACCCGACCGAAACCCTTCAGGACTCTGTCGGCTGCCCTATAGAGAGACGGCCGGTCCATGACAATTGTTCGGGCTTTGTTGAAAGGAGTTCTGCCCATCCAGTGCACCGCCGCCGACGCGGAAGGTCTGGAGACCCGGCCCTCGGCGACGTACAGCACCCCGCTCTTGAGCCAGTCCTTGTATTCCTTGCCGCCCTTGCCCATGTCCACCATGTGCAACCCGGCCGCCGCGGCGGCCTCTGCCATTTGCAGATGGTGCACGATGCCCGGTGAGTACCGGGCGAACTCGGTGTCGTAAGCGGGGAACCACCCGACGAGTGTGGTGGCCGTGCGCAGTCCGAAATGGCCGGCGACTGGCACGTCTCCCGCGTACAGCATGGTCAGGACGCCCGAGAAGTCGGCCGACTTCTCGGCGAACATCAGGTCGATCAGCTCGACGATCCAGGGCTGGGCGAACCGGTCGACCCGGCCCGTCCTTCTGTACTGGTCGGACTTCCACGCGAGCAGGGTGCGCAGCACCTCCGGATCGGCCGAAGCCCATTCGAAGCGCAGCCCACCGTGCTCCCTGCCGAACTTGCGCTCCTTGTAGCGCACGGTCTTCAGGTTCTTGGGGGAGTTGGTCTTCACCTGCTGGAGCCAGGCGTCGAAGCCCTGGGTGAAGTCCATGACCGGCGCCGGGCGCACGTCGCTCTCGTAAGGCGCGAACGTGGGCTGTCCCGCGACCAGGTGGTCGAAGTCGAAGACGCTGAGCTTGCAGGCCCTCAGCAGCGCGCGGGCCTCTAACTTCAGGTCCGGGACCGAGATCAGGCCGTGGCACGTGGTGAGGAAGCCGCCGAGCGGCTTGCCGATGCCGAAACTGTGGCGCTCGTACGGGAAGAAGCCGGCGATGCCGGTCTCGTCCTGGATGACCGCGACCCGGACCCGATCCCGCAGGCGGTCCATGGCCAAGGCGAATTCGACGGAGAGGAATGGATTGTCCAGGCTCGGGTCCGCCTTCTGGAGCGCGCGCCACCTGGCCCGCTCGGACTCTCCGAGGTCTCCGGGGCGAACCACTGTGATGTTCACCTTGCCCTGGCCCCCTGTTCGGTCTGCATGTTCTTCCCCCGGTACAACACGCGAAGCACGTACATGAAGCCTCCGAGCACGGCGACCGTTGCCACACCGGCCCGAGGCGACCATGCGTTGAACTGCAGCATGGCTTGGGCGAGGAGAACGTTAAGCACGAGACTTGCCGCAGCTCCTACTGATACTGCGGCAAGCGGGTCACGATCACGCAACAGTCCTACGACTGCGGCTCCTGGCACCACCAGAAGGAAAAGAGAGATGAGGAGCGGGCGCAGCGGTGTCTGGATGTCGAACAGCGCGATCACCGCTCCCGCGATGCAGGCGAGCGCGAGGAGCCACGTCAGCGCCCTGCGGTGCTTGAGCATCTACTGTCTTCTCTCCTGGGGCCTAGCTGGGTAAAGGCGCGATTGATCGCATTTCATGGGACCAATGCACCCCTGGACACGTCAATGCCGACGCTTGGCGACGCGCTCCGGTTTACCGGCAGGCAAATATTCTTCGTGTGTTTTTGAACACACGGTCATGCTCCGGCCTCCGTTGCGGTCCCCAAACCACAAGGATGCCCTACTTGCGGCGAGATCTTCGAGCTATGGTCCGTTATATCCCCACTTGTCACGTAAGTGTACTCCTGGCCCAGCGGTCACTGGCGTGGGGACGGCCATTTGACGGCCGGTGGTCAGAAATTTCTATGCCATATCAGGGGGAATGTCATCCCGGGCGCGGATACCGGAAGCTTGTCCCACGTCAGGATGGGTCCGCCTGGACGTTGTCCACGGACGTGCTCTGCGTCGGCCTGGGCGTCTCGCTCGGCTCGGGCCCGCTCGTCGGCTGGTCCGTGGGGGGCTCCGGGGTCTGCTCCGTGCCGCCCTGCCACGACAGCGAGCATCTCGCGCCGCCACCGTTGGACCTGAAGGACACCGAGCCGCTGCCACCGGTGCCGGGGTCGTCGACCGTCACCCAGATCGCCATCGAGCCGCCCGCCTTGATCGACCCGCTCGCGGGGAACACCTCCAGCCCCGCCGACGCGGTCGCGCTCCACGCGACGCCGGCGTTGCGCGCGGTCAGCCCGATCTTCGTGGCGTCCTCGACACCGTCCGGGCAGGAGACGGCGAACCGCGCGCCGCGCACGGTCTGCCGTCGGGTGGCCGTCGGGGCGGCCGCGGGCCTGGTGGTCGCGGTGGTGGCGGGTCTCGTGCTCGGCTGGCCGCTGCGGGACGAGGTGGGGGACGGATCGGGTGTGGGCGTGGTGTCGTCCGCCAGCGTGGGCTCCGGGGTGGTGCCGGTCAGGTCGTCAGGAGAGCCGTTCGCGTCGTCAGGAGAGTCGGAGGGGGCGGCTGAGGGCGCGGGGGCCACGCGCAGCGCGGTCTTGGCGGGGTCCCCGCCGTTCATCGCGACCATGGCGCCGGTCGCCGCGAGCACCGCCGCGCCGGCCAGCAGCACCGGTCCGAGGCAGCGCGACCTGCGGCGGCGCGAGCGCCGCTCGGCCGCCACCGGAAATCCCGTGCGGTCGAAGCTGTCGCCCCGGTCGGTGATCAGCGTCCGGGTCTGGTCCCGCTCCGGGTTGACACAGGTGTCGACCACCCTGCGGCGCAGCGAAATGGGGGGATAGGCCACCGGCACCATGTCGAGCAGCCGGGCGGCCGCCACCTGCCGGTGCCGCCCCTCGGTACACACCTCGCACCCTGAGATGTGTCCCGACAGCCGCCGCCGCAGCAGCGGGGTGAGCGGCCCTTCCCACGAGTCCAGCATCGCCGACAGATCAGGACAGTGCGCCCGTCCGGTCCTGGCCAGGATCACGGCGGCGGCGGCGTTCTCCAGATGGTCGCGGGCCCGGCCGAGCCGGGTGGCGGCCTGGCGAGAGGTCAGCCCGAGCACCGCCCCGGCCTCGGCCGGCGTGAGTCCGTGACGCAGCGACAGCTCCAGGACCTCGCGCTCGTTCCTGCGCAGCTCTCCGAGC
Source organism: Nonomuraea aurantiaca (assembly GCF_020215705.1). Lineage (GTDB taxonomy): Bacteria > Actinomycetota > Actinomycetes > Streptosporangiales > Streptosporangiaceae > Nonomuraea > Nonomuraea aurantiaca. The sequence continues at coordinate 90,866 of NZ_JAIWNB010000007.1, forward strand.
GCCTCGTGCACCAACGCGGCGAGCTCGGGATCCTCCGGCTCGTCGAAGACCGGCAACGGCACGCTGTCGGTCTTGCCCGAGCCGCTCCGATGGGCGAGCCGGGCGGCGGCCTGGAACCTGGTCAGGGCGTACAACCAGGCTCTCAGCCGGCCGGTCTCCTTCAGTCGCGAGACGCACCCGTGCGCGGTGACAAGCGCGTCATGTACGGAATCGGCCGCGGCGTCGCGCTCCCCGGTAAGAGAGCACGCGTAGTCGTGCAACCGCTCGGCATAAGCGTCATAGAGCTTGGCCGCGCCTTCGACGGCACCCATCCGAAGCGCGTCGACCACCTGCTGATCGTCACCGCGGTCAACAGCCGGCCATCCAGACACGTTTCCTCCCCGCTGGTCGAAGGCGGAAGCCCTCACGGCGGGTAGGACGCCTCCCCGCTCGGGCGGGGTTACCACAGCGCGTCAGTTCATGCCTAACTAGCATGAGCTGGGAAAACAGTGTCAGATGTGACTAATGGGGTCAGCAACCTCTAATAGGTCAGCCATCGCAGCGTGGCGAGCAGAGGCGGCGCTGCATGCCCTGGAGGAAGAAGTCGCGTACCTGCAGCACGTTCTTGGCGATGTAAGCCTCGCCACCGGTCGCCTGCGCGAGCGCGTCCATCTGCTGCTTGCCCTTGGGAGCGTCCGGGCCGAAGGCGATGAGCAGGATGCTGACCGGGCGCTTGGGGTTATACGTCTTCTTGAGATAGTTCAGGATCTGCTGGTTGTTGAGCCCGCCGTCCGGATCGTCGTTGCCGGCGCCGTCGGTGAGGATCACGATCGTGTTGATCTTGTCTTCCTGGTACGACTTCGTCATCTCCGCGTAAGCGGCCTTGAGCGTGTCGTTCAGCCCCGTGTCGCCCGTGGCCTTGGCCTGGGCGGCCCCCAGCTGCCTGCTCAGCGCGTCCTTGCGGAGCACGCCGTTGACGCTCTCGCTGAGCGGCCCGACCGAGACCACCTCGCGCCAGTCCTTGCCCTGTCCGTCGAGGTGGGTGGAGAACGCCCACACCCCGATCTCCGCGTCGGCGGGGAACAGCCCGAGCCCCTCGACGGCGATCTTGCCGATGGCCTGCATGCGGGTCATCTTCGTACCGGGGACGGGCAGCGCCATCGTGCCGGAGACGTCGAGCAGGGTGAGCAGGCGGGTGCCCAGGTTCAACCGGGACCAGGTCTGCGCCATGCTCACCACCGTCTTGTCGTCCGGGGCGGGCAGCGCCGCGGGCTTGGCCGGGGTGAAGCCCTTGTCCTTGGACAGGACGTCGCCGGCCTTGCCGTCGGGCGTACGGAAGCCCTGCTCGCGCAGCGTCCGATGGGCCGACTCGGTGCCGAGCTCCTGCTGGAAGGCCGCGGCGGCCTTCTGCGTCGCCGCGTCCTTGGTGACGATCACGAGCGGGTAGTCGAGGCTGAGCGTGCCTTCGGCCGGGTAGAGCGGCACCACCGGGCTGTCAGGCTTTTTCGTGTTGTGGAGGTAGATGGTCTGCTCGGACGTGACGCCGATCGGGACCTTGCTCCCGGACTTCACGGTCAGGCTGGCCAGCAGCGCGGTCGGGTCGGCGACGAGCTGGCCCGACAGCTCCTTGAGCGCGCCCACCAGCGCCTTGCTCTGACCGGCCTGCTGGGCCGAGCCGGCGGCGGCCAGCAGCGCGGCCATCCCGGCCGAGTTCTTCTGCGGGTCGAGGGCCAGTACGCGGACCTTCTTGCCGGGTCCGTCCGGATTGGCGACGTTCGCCGCCGCGATGACGCCCGCCCAGCTCGGCTGGAGGCTGCTGGCCAGCTTGGCCGCCGCGGCCTTGGCCGCCACCAGCACGACCGGCGAGGTGGCGATCGAGCCGGTGGACTCCGGCAGGGCGGCGCCCGCGGCCTGGCCGCGGAGCCTGGACACGACGAGGCTGGAGTCGGCCACCCACAGATCGGCGTTGATCTTGCCGGCGGCCAGCGCGTTCGCGGTCCGCGCTGCGGCCTCCTTGGCCACCGTCACCTCGACGCAGCGGCTGTCGATCGAGTGCATGGCCTTGTTGTAGTTGCCGGCGATCTTGTTGAGCGCGGGCTGGATGTCCGGGCTCGCGACGACGCGCAGCGGCAACTTGCCGTTCGAGCAGTCATGGTCGCGGTTGAAGATGACGAACGCCGCGACGCCCAGCAGCACAGCGAGTGCGACCGCCCCGGCGAGCGGGACGAACACCTTGCCGCGGCCACCACCGTTCCCACGCTTACGGGGAGCCGGTTCCTGAGCCTGGTAGCCGCCGTCGAGCTCGTCTGTGCGGTGTCGCCCCACGATGTCCTCTTCGGTGTGTCGGGACCTTTCGGAGACCCTAGCGGGAGATGCTCCGCAATACTTCCGGAACGATACTCGGTGCGCTTACTGTGGCAAAACAGCCCGTTTGGTGCGACGATTACCTGGTGTGACGGTCAATGGCAGCATGAGTGACCGCGCCAGGCCCGAGTTCCCTCCCTCGTGGCGACCGCCGCCAGAGCCACCGCCACCACCGGATCGACCCACCACCAGCCGAGCGTGTTCAGCCACAATCCCGTCAGAACGCCCGCGGCCATCGCGGCGCAGATGAGGTTCTGGGTGCCTTCCCCCAAGGTCGCGGGGGACCCGAGCCGCCGGCCGAGCCGCCGCTTGACCAACCCCAGCGCCGGCATGCTGGCCAGGCTGACCGCGGTCACCACGATGCCGAGCACGGTCGGCACGGCCCGGTGGCCGGCATCGAGATCGTGGGCGACGTGGATGACCAGATAGGGCGCCAGCAACCAGAAGCTCACCGCGACCGCCCGCCCCGCCCGGCGCTCCGCGCTCGGCGACAGCGTGCGCGAGCCGGTGAACCGCCACACCACGATCAGGCTCGCCGCCGCCTCCACCAGAGCCGACAGACCCCAGCCGATCAGCGCCACCGAATGGGCCCCCAGGCCCGCGGCCAGGCCGAGCGTGCTCTCCACCGCCAGCCACACGAGAGTGAGCACCGAAAGGGAGCGAGCCACGCGCGCAGCGCGGAGCCAGTCGGCTGACGCGGCCGGATGAGCGTGAACTCGCTGTTCAGGCACCTTGAACCCCCGAATCCCGACTCCGGCCGTCGACAGCGATAAGTAAACTACCCATTACTTATAGTGACTTTAGGGTCTGCGGGCAAAGCTTGTTCAAGGTTCGCGAGGTAATCTTCGAAGATCAGCTACGGGGGAGGGGTTGGTGCCGGTGCCGTTCACGCCCAGTCATATCGCGGCGGTGCTTCCCCTGGTGTCGTCGCCGCTGTTCCGCAGGCTGGCCAACCCGTGGGCGCTGGCGATCGGTGCGATGGTCCCCGACCTGCCGATCTTCCTGCCGTTCCTGCCCGACTACACCGACTGGCACTCCTGGCACGGCGTCGTCACCACCGACCTGGCCGCCGTCCTCATCCTGCTGGCCCTGTTCCACCTCTTCTTCCGCGAGCCGCTGATCTCCCTGCTCCCACCCGCCTTCGCGGGCCGCGCCGCGACCCTGCTCCCGCCGCGCCTCCGCGATCTGCCGGCCGTCCTGGCCGGCGCCCTGATCGGCGCCGCCTCCCACGTCCTGTGGGACTCCTTCACCCACACCACCGGCCCCGCCGAGTGGGGCGCGTGGCTGGATGTGTCGGTGTTCGGGGTGATCAGGCTGTTCCGCCTGCTCCAGTACACCTCCTCGGTGGTGGGCCTGGCCATCGTGGTGTGGTGGGCCTGGCGCGGCCTCACCCGGATGGGCGCCGCGACCGTCCCCGACCGGCTGCGGCTCCACATGGGGGTACGACGGGCGGTCCTGGCCCTGTGCATGGCCGGCACCGTCGCGGGTGCCTTCCTGTGGCCCATGGTCGACGAGCCCGTCCCGGAGCTCGGCATGCCCAGCCTCATCACCAAGGTGGGCGCGGGCACGCTCGTGGGCCTCTGCCTGGTGCTCAGCTGCTATGCGGCCGTCTGGCAGGTCATGCGCCTCGTGGCAGTATCTGAAGGTGCCTGACTACGTAACGGACCCCGCCGACCCGCGCTTGACCGACTACACCCGGCTCAGGGACGTGGACCTGCGCAAGAGCCTGGAGGCGGAGCGCGGCCTGTTCGTGGCCGAGGGCGAGAAGGTGATCAGACGCGCGATCGGCGCCGGCTACCCGATCAGATCGGTCCTGACGACCGCGCGCTGGCTGGAACCGCTGGCGGACGTGCTCGGGGACGCGACGGTGTACGTGGTGAGCGACGAGACCATGCTGGGCGTCGCCGGGTTCCAGGTGCACCGGGGAGCGCTGGCGTCGATGGAACGCCTGCCGCTGCCGTCGGTGGAGCAGGTGCTGGCGGGCACCTCACGCATGGTGGTCCTGGAGGACCTCGTGGACCACTCGAACGTCGGCGCGATCTTCAGGTGCGCCGCAGCGCTGGGGGTGGGCGGGATCGTCCTGTCCCCCCGGTGCGCTGATCCGCTGTATCGGCGGTCGGTGAAGGTCTCGATGGGCGCGGTGTTCTCCATCCCGTACGCGCGGATGGACAACTGGTACAACGGGCTGGAGCAGATGCGTGACGCGGGCTATCAGCTGCTCGCGCTGACCCCTGATCAGAGCGCCACGCCGCTGGACGCGGTCAAGATGACGGATCGGGTGGCGCTGCTGCTGGGCTCGGAAGGCGACGGGCTCTCCTCGCGGTGGTCGCAGGAGGCTGACGAGCCCGTGTGCATTCCCATGAGCCCGGCGGCCATGGCGGCCGGCGTGGACTCGCTCAATGTGGTGGCCGCGGCCGCGATAGCCTGCCACGGCCTCATGCGGAGCGGCGCCCGGCTCTAGGGACCGCCCCTCTCGGACGCTCTGACCAGGGCGGACCGAAAGATCGGTATGGCTACCGATGCACATACGTATTTGCACGCCTGATCGCAGCGCTTAGCGTCTGGCGGCAGCAAGGTCAACGGTTCGTCGCTCGACCCGCTCCCTCACCCACCCCCCTTTTCCCGGTCGGTTCCGCGGCCCAGGCGATCCCTGAGGCGGCGTGGTCGGCGTGCGCGCGCACGCCGTGGCGTCCGGGAAACGCCGAAAGGAGCACCACGCGTGAAACGCACTGCCTTAGCCGCCGCGGCTGTGGGACTCGCCACTGCCGCGTCGATGGTCCTCGCCTCCCCCACCGCGTACGCTGCCCCGCCCGGAGCCGGCAAGGAAGACTCCGGCGCGCGAGCGGCGGCCGACCCGGCCTCGCTCGCGGCGGCGGTCGCCGACAAGGCCGTCTCCAGCGGGCTCGACAAGCTGGCCAAGGGGCCAGACGAGGCCTACAGCCGCGTGTCGGTCACCCGCGGCACCAGCGACATGTACTTCGTCGGCTACGAACGCTCCTACAAGGGGCTGCCGGTGGTCGGCGGCGACGCGGTCGTCGTCACCGACTCGGCGGGGCACGTCCGCGACACCGTCGCGGCCGGGCCGAGCGCGCAGGACGTGCGGACCACGGCCGCGATCAGCGCGGAGCGGGCGACGGAGGTGGCGAAGACCCGGCTCTCGCGCGTCGACGACTCCGCCGCCCCGCGCCTGGTGGTGCTCACCTGGAGCGGCACCCCCACGCTGAGCTGGGAGGCCGTCGTCAGCGGCCTGGTCAAGGGCCGGCCGAGCATCCAGCACGTGTTCGTGGACGCCCGGACCGGCAAGATCGCCGACTCCTACGACCTGGTACGTGAGGGCAGCGGCAACGGCTACTACTACGGCCAGGTCACCATCAACACGAGCGGCTCCGGCAGCTCGTACTCGATGACCGACACGACCAGGCCCGGCATCCAGTGCGGCGGGCAGGGCGGCTCCGCCTACACCGGCACCGACGACGCGTGGGGCAACGGCAGCGGCACCAACCTGGAGACCGGCTGCGTCGACGCGCTTTACTCCGTCCAGCGCGAGTGGGACATGCTGCGCGACTGGCTCGGCCGCAACGGCATCAACGGCAGCGGCAGGGGCTTCCCCGCCCGCGTCGGCCTGGCCGACGTCAACGCCTACTGGAACGGCAGCTACACCAACTTCGGCCACAACCAGGCCAACACCCGGCAGGCCACCAACATCGACGTGGTGGCGCACGAGTTCGGGCACGCCATCTTCCAGACCACGCCCGGCGGGGCCGGTTCCGGCAACGAGAACGGCGGCATCAACGAGGGCACCGGTGACATCTTCGGCGCCCTGACCGAGCACTACGCCAACAACCCCAACGACCCGCCGGACTACCTGGTCGGCGAGGAGGTGGACCTCGTCGGCGAGGGGCCGATCCGCAACATGTACAACCCGAGCGCGCTCGGCGACCCGAACTGCTATTCCTCCTCTATCCCCAGCACCGAGGTGCACGCGGCGGCCGGTCCGCTGAACCACTGGTTCTACCTGCTGGCCGAGGGCAACAACCCCGGCGGCGGCAAGCCGACCAGCCCGATCTGCTCCGGTGGTCCGTCGTCGGTGACCGGCGTCGGCGTGCAGAAGGCCGGCCAGATCTACCTGGGCGCCCTGAACCGCAAGACCTCCAGCTGGCGCTACACCAACGCCCGCGCGGCCTCCGTCGCGGCGGCGATCGAGCTGTTCGGCGCCAACAGCGCCGAGTGCAACACCACCAAGGCGGCGTGGAGCGCGGTGAGCGTGGCGGCGCAGTCGGGTGAGCCCGCCTGCGGCACTCCCGGCAACGACTTCTCGCTCTCGCTCAACCCGTCGACCGGCAGCGCGCAGCCCGGCCAGCAGGTGACCACCACGGTCAACACCCAGACCACGTCCGGCAGCGCCCAGACGGTCAACCTGACCGCGTCCGGGCAGCCCAGTGGCGTCACGGCGAGCTTCAGCCCGTCGTCGGTCACCTCGGGCAACTCCGCCACGCTGACCCTGTCGGTCGGCTCCTCGGTGGCGCAGGGCTCGTACCCGATCACCGTCACCGGCGCGGGGTCGGCCACGCACACCGCCGTCTACACCCTCCAGGTCGGCACGGCGACCCGCGACTTCTCGATCTCGGCCAACCCGACGTCCGGCACGGTGCAGGCCGGCTCCTCGGCCACCACCACGATCGGCACCACCACGACGGCCGGCACCGCGCAGGCCGTCAACCTGGCCGCGAGCGGTCTCCCCACGGGCGCCTCGGCCGCCTTCAACCCGGCCTCGGTGACCTCGGGCGGCTCGTCCACCCTGACGATCTCGACCGCGCCGACCACGCCCGCCGGCTCGTACACCGTGACCGTGACCGGCACCGGCGTGACGGCGACGCACACCACGACCTACGCGCTCACGGTGCAGGGCACCTCGGGCGGCAGGACGTTCACCAACGGCACCGACTACACCATCAACGACTTCAGCACCATACAGAGCCCGATCACCTCCACGGCGACGGGTACGGCGGTCTCGCCGGTCAAGCTGTCGGTCACCATCGCGCACACCTGCGCGGAGGATCTCGACATCCGGCTCCGCGGGCCGAACGGTACGTGGTACTCGGTCGACAGTTCCGGCGGCACCAGCTGCACCTCGTACGGCACCAGGACGTACTCGGTCCCGGTGAGCCAGCAGGCGGCGGGCACCTGGGTGCTCGAAGTCACCGACGACTACTTCCTTGACACCGGGCGCCTGGACACCTGGAGCATCACCCTCTGACACACGACACCAAAGCCCTGGCCGGTCATCCGGCCAGGGCTTTGGCTCATGGAGGGAGAGCCACTTCGTTACGAGTGCGGACGCCGAGTTTCTGCAGCACCCGCGCCACATGGGTGTCGACCGTGCGACGCGACAGGAACAGCACTTCGGCGATCTCCCTGTTGGTCCGGCCGAGCGCGACCAGCCTGGCCACCTCGCTCTCCCTGGGCGACAGCACCCCGCCGACCGGCTTCCGCCCCCGGCGCGGCCGGCCGCCCACGCCGATCTCCCGCAGCAGATGGCGGCAGCGCGCCGCGTCGTGGGTGGCGCCGAGCGTGGTGTAGCACTCGTCCGCGTGCGCGAGGATCTCCGCGGCGCCCGCCCGGTCGCCGAGCGCGAGCCGCGCGCCCGCCTCGGCCTCCGCCGCCCGAGCCGCCCCGTACGGCCTGGGCATCGCCTCGTAGGCGGCCCGCGCCCGGCCGTAGTAGCGGGCGGCCTCCTCGAACCGGCCACCCGCTCCGGCCAGCGCGCCGCGCGCCGACTCCAGCGCCGCCTCGGCCGCCGGCGCGGTCGTGCCCTCGACACCCGCCGCGAACTCGGCCACGAGCTCGGCGGCCTGGGCGGGCTGCCCTGCCCTGAGCAGCGCGGTGATGGCCACCGGCACCACCTGCTCGCCCCACACCCACACGCCCTTGCGCCGCAGCCTGGTCACCGCGCTGTCGGCCTCCGACAGCGCCTCGTCCATGGAGTCGCGGGTCAGGTGCAGCTCGACCAGCCCGCCGGAGGCGGCGGCCGCGACGGGGAGGAAGGCCGAGTCCGGCTCGCGCGGGCCGGCCGCCTCCAGGTGCTCGCCGGCCTCCTGCCACTCGCCCCTGGCCAGCGCCAGCATGCCCAGGACCAGCCGGGCGTCCACGCTGAGCAGCGGCGTCTCGGGGGTCATCTCGACCGCCGCGAGCGCCCGCTCCCGCAGGCCGTTCCAGCGTCCGGTCAGCCAGTCGAGCCTGATCGACGACACCTCCACCAGGTAGGCGGGGTACAGGGCGCCGGTCTCCCCGGCGATCCGCCTGCCCTCGCGCGCGAACCGGCCGGCCGGGCCGTAGTGGCCGAGCGCGGTCGCCGCGTCGCACAGGTTGGAGTAGCCGCGCGCGGCCTGCCTGCGTACCGCCGCCGACGGATCGCTCACGGGCAGCGTGTCGGCCAGCGCGAAGGCGTCCGGCGCGCCCACGAGCATGGCGAAGGTGACCTTGTTGACGTACACCGTGGCCGTCAGCTCGGGGTCCTCGTCGGCGACGGTGACGAGGAGGCTCTCGGCCTGGTCCATCCACTTCTTGTGGGTGGCGATCGGCTCGCCGCCCCAGGCGGGCATCGCCAGCAGGGCCAGCCCTCTGGCGGCGATGCCGGGCCGGCCGGACAGGTCGGGGAGCGCGGCGAGGACCTCCTGGCGTCCCGCCGCGATGTCGCCCGCCTGGTTGGCCAGCAGTACGCCCAGGTTCAGCCGGGCCTCGCCGCGGACGTCACCGGTCAGGAAGTCGTCCGACAGCAGGCGGCGGAGCATCCGTACGGCGCGCCGATGGGAGAGCCCGATCGTCGCGAGCCGGCTGAGCTGGAGGGCCAGCGGGCCGCGGGCCTCGCGCGGCAGCTTGGGGTCCGCCAGCATGCCCTCCAGCAGCTCGACCACGAGTGGGACGTCGCCCAGCGCCGCCGCCTGGTCCGCGGCGGCGACGCCGTGCCGGCGCCACGCCTCGTACTCGCCCGCGCGCCTGGCGTGGTAGGCGAGCTGTACGAGCGGCGGCGGGTCCAGCGTGGCCAGCGCCGCCATGGCCCGCCTGTGGGTGAGCTGCCTGTCGGGGCCGGGGATCGCGTCGTAGACGGCCTGCTGGGCGAGCGCGTGGCGGAAGCCGTACTGGCCGTCGGGGTGCTCCAGCAGGACGCCGGCCTTGAGCGCCTCGCGCAGGGCGACCCCGGCGGGCGCGGTGCTGGCGGGGACGGTGACGATCGGCGGTTCGCCGGTGGTGCTGGAGACGGCGGCGATCAGCGGCTCGTCGGCGGGTAGCTTGAGCACGGCGGCGGCGTGCACCGCGCGCAGCGCGGGCGGCGACAGGTCCGCCAGGCGCTCGGCCATCGCCTCGCGGAGCAGCAGCGGCACCGGGATGCGGTCGAGCGCCTCCGGCTCCTCCACGCCGCCGGGGAACTGGCCGTCGCCGTCGAGCAGCGAGCGGACGACCTCCTCGATGAGGAACGGTACGCCGGCGGTCCGTTCGCGCAGCCTGGCGGCGAAGCCCGCCGTCACCTGGGAGCGGCCGAGCAGCGTGCTGGTCAGGGCCCTGACGGCCTCGACGTCCAGCGGCTTGAGCGAGATCACCACGCTGTTGGCGCCCGGCGGATGCCGGTAGGCGTGGCCCAGCGGCAGCCCGGGCACGGGCAGGTCCTCTCGCCGGAAGGTCACCACCAGCGCCAGGCCCTCGGGCGGTTGCCGGGTGAGGAAGCGAAGCAGGTCGCGAGTGCCGTCGTCGGCCCAGTGCAGGTCCTCCACCACCAGGACGACCGGCGCCGCGGCGTCCAGCAGCGCGTGGACCGCGCGGAACAGGCGGTGCCGCTCGGCCCGCGGGTCGTCCACCGGCGGGGGAGGCAGCGAGGGCGGCAGGTGCCCGGCCAGTTCGGGCAGGTAGCCGCGCAGTGCCCCGGTCACCGGGTTGAGCGCCTCGGTGCCGGGCAGGGCGGCGGCGACGTGGCGCAGCGCGTCGAACACCGGTCCGTACGGGAACGGCTCCCTGAGCTGATGGCAGTGGCCGAGCAGCATGGTGCACCCGCCGTCGCGCAGGACGTCGAGGGCCGCCCGTACCAGCCGAGTCTTGCCGATCCCCGCCTCGCCCTCCACCAGGGCCACGGCGGGCGGTCGGGTGATCGCGCCGAGGAGTGCTCGCAATGGCGCTTCGCGTCCGACCATCGCGGGACTGGCGACACTCGTCATCGGCGTCTCCGAGGGTCCGGTTTTGATGCCCGTGCCGGAATACCGTTATCTACTACCAGTCATCTACGGTCAACCCTCGCTTTACTGACATATCATCCTTTAACGCTATAAAGCGGACGGGACGCCGGTGCTCGGCTCGGGGGGTTGTCGGCACGCTGACGAGGCTGTACGCATCGCGGTGGGCCCGAGTCGCTGCTCGCTCTGTTGGCCGAATCTGGCCGAGGCGGCGATCCAAGGATATGTCCCAAGCTTCTGCCGCTGTCCCGGGCTGTTCAGGTGGCCGATAAAGGGCGCCGCGTGATTTCAGCGGCAATCAGCATCATGATGTCAGGCGTGGTGTCGCGGCAATCCCCAAGTCTGGGTATGTGGGCGCGGTCGAATCCCTCCTAACTTAAAGGAGTCAGAAGCTCGTCGCCCTAAAAAGGGGAACAGAAATGCCCAGTAAAGGAATCGCCAGGCGCGGGATGCGCAGGCTCGGCAGTGCCCTCATCGCCACGGGGCTGTTGTCGGCCGGCCTGATCGCATCCGCGGCCGGCGCGAGTGCGAGCGCCGGCGCCGCTCGTTCGTTCTTCAGCTTCGAGGTCTTCTTGAGCAACAACACGGGCTGCGACCTGGTGCTCGTCACGGCACGGCTCGACCACGGCGAGTGGAGCAGGCGGCCGCCGGGCCGGATCAGGTCGGGCAGGCTCGTCAGCTGGGAATCCGAGTCGAACGGGGTCGGCACCGGAACCGAAGGAGAGGCCGACTACATCACCGAGAACTGCGATCCGTCGGGCAACAACACCAAGCGGATCCATGCGCACTGGGACAACCCGGCCGTCGGTAGCAATTCCGGCGACGCCGCCGGAACGGACCCCGCCTTCCGTACCAATGTCGTGATCGGCGGCGGTAACCACGCGGGCGGGCAGTTCACCTACTTCCTGCCTGAGTAATCCAGCCGGCAGGCGAACTACCAGCGGATTAACCGAGCGGTGGGCGCGGGGTTCCCCCGCGCCCACCGGCCATCACCGATGAGCAGGAGAGAGTCATGACCAGGAAGACGATCGGCCGCAGGGTTTTCGCCGCCTGTTTCTCGGCGTTGGCGACGACGGTGAGCCTGCCGGCTGTGGCCGGCGCGACCGCGACGACGGCCGTACGGTCGGCGGGCGCTGCGACAGCGGCCGCGCGGCCTGCGGGCGCCGCGATCGGGCGCGTGTCCGTCGACGTCAAGCTGGCGAACGATCGGTCGAGCCTCTGCGACCTCCACCTTGCGCGGATTCGTCTCGACCACGGCCAGTGGGTGTCCACCCCTCCCGACCTGATTCCGAAGGGTGTCACCGGCGTATGGAAATCCGAATCCAATGCGATTTTCGTGGGGACCGACGGGTCGGCCGAATACCTGACCGGCGACTGCCTGGACGGGCGGCTGAACTCACGAACCGTGCGCGTTAACTGGTTCATCTCCTCCTTCGCCGCCACTTCCTATGATGCCGGCGGCACCGATCCGGCCTTCCGGTTCGATATCAACGGCGATTCCGAAGAGCACGCGACTGTGCGGTTCACGCTGCGGGCGGCATAGCTTCAGGCCGGCAAGTTCCCGGCTTATTCAAAAAAGATGTGTGCTTGACGGTTTCCTGGGCCAAAGTTATTTTGTGCGCATGATCAGGAAGAAATCACGGAAGCGTACGTTATGAGGAGGCCGTTCCGCAGTCGGCGGCACGTGCTCACCACCCTCTTACTCGTGGCGGCGACCCTGGCCACAGGCCAGGGCGCCGCGTACGCCGACTACCCCGGCGACCTGTGCAACGAGGCGGCGCAGGACGACATCGTCACCGTCAGCGGCGAGATCTGGGAATGCGCCTACGACGGGGACATCGACGACTACATCTGGAAGCCCACGTTCGAGGAACAGGGACCGCCCGACTACTGGATCTTCAGCTACGGCTGGGCCACGTCCAGCGCGGGCAGCTACGAGCACGGCACCCGGTCACGGGTGGAGTTCCTGCCGGACGGCGTGCACACCGGGGCCGACGGCTTCTCCTACCGCAACGGCAACCGGTGGCGCACTACGCAGATCAGCGAGAGCCTCCTCTACTACTGGGACGGCGGCACCTGGGTGCAGTGCGGCGGTACCGGGCAGGTGTCGGGCTCGTCGTCCTTCACGTTCGCCCCGACCTGGGGCTGGGGCGGTGCCTGCGGCGAGAACCGCTACTACGCGACGACCGCCTGGTCGTGGCAGTGGACCGGGTCGGCGTGGAACGGCTCCTCGGCTTGGTCGGGTTTCCTCTGGGCGCCGTGCCGGGGGTGCCTGGCGGCGGCGGACCCGCCACCGCCACCTACGGGACGGCCCTCGGCCGAGCCGCCCGCGCCGCCGATCGGGCCACCCGGACGCCTGAAGCTGCGCCCGCCGACCGGCACGACCCCGGAATCGATCCGGATGTGAGGCGCGGCTGGGCGGCGGCCCGCTGAGCCTGGCCCGCCATGCAGAACGCCGCCACCCGGCGGGGTGGCGGCGACCTCTTCGGCGAAACGGGCTCTGGCCTCCGCCCTTTCCATCCGGTCGAGCCTGGGCGGCGTGATGGCCACCCGGGTGCCGCCCTTTTCGGAGACCTCGTAGACGGCTCCCTGTCCGCCGGAGCCGAGCCGTCCGCAGAGCCGGTAATCGCCCACCTGCCGGTCAGCTCCTTGGGCGAATGGTGCTTGAACCATCGAGCCCCCCGCTTTCGATGGAGGAAGCCACCACGCGCGCCTCGGGCCGCAGGTGGGATCCAGCGTAGATCGGGTGGCGGGCCGGGCACCTCAGGGCCCGACCAGGGGATAGCCCTAAAGCGGCACCACATCAGGGCGGTCCTTCGAGCCCCGGGTCGGTCGGCAACCGCTGTTCGCAGGGCCGTGCTGTCCTGCACGGGTCGGTCGGCACCGCTGGTCGGCGGGCCATGCTCCCTTGTACGGGCCGTGTTCTCCTATAGGGAGGTCCATCTCGATCGACGATGGAGGCGCGATGCCCGCAGGATCGACCGACCACGACGTGATCATCATCGGTGCCGGATTCGCCGGCCTGTACATGCTCCACCGCCTGCGCGGCCTCGGCATGGCGGCCCGCGTCCTGGAGGCGGGCGGCGGCGTCGGCGGCACCTGGTACTGGAACCGCTACCCCGGAGCCCGCTGCGACGTCGAGAGCCTGCAGTACTCCTACTCCTTCGCCGACGACCTCCAGCGCGAATGGACCTGGAGCGAGCGGTACGCCACCCAGCCCGAGATCCTCGGCTACCTCGACTACGTCGCCGACCGCTTCGACCTGCGCCCCGACATCCAGCTGGACACCCGCGTCACGGCCGCCTCCTGGGAGGCGCCCGGGGCATGGAGGGTCGAGACCGGCGGTGGCGAGCGTCTGTCGGCCCGCTACCTCGTCACCGCGGTCGGCTGCCTGTCCGTGGCCAACCTGCCCGTTCTGCCCGGTTCCTTCCGGGGGCCGAGCTATCACACGGGACGGTGGCCGGCCGAGGGCGTGGACCTGTCCGGGCGGCGGGTGGCGGTCATCGGCACCGGCTCGTCGGGCATCCAGTCCATTCCGGTCATCGCGGAGAGCGCCGAGCACGTGACGGTGTTCCAGCGGACGCCCAACTTCAGCGTCCCCGCGCACAACGGACCGCTGTCGCCGGAGTACGACCAGTGGTTCAAGGCCAACCACCAGGACCTCCGCCGTCAGCTGCGTACCTCCCACAGCGGTCTCCTGGTCAACCCGAACCCCGACTCCGCCTTGGCGGTGACGGAGGAGGCGCGGGGGCGGGAGTTCGAGGCGCGCTGGGAGCGTGGCGGCCTGGGCTTCCTCGGCTCGTTCTCCGACCTGATGATCAACGAGGAGGCGAACAGGACGGCCGCCGCCTTCGTCCACGGCAAGATCCGGGCCACGGTACAGAACCCGGAGGTGGCCGAGCGGCTCCTTCCCGGCGGCCACCCCATCGGAAGCAAGCGTCTCTGCGTCGACACGGGCTACTACGCCACGTACAACCGCCCGAACGTCACGCTCGCCGACCTCAGGACCGCGCCCATCAGGGAGCTGACCCCTGGCGGCGTGCGTACGGACGAGCGTGAGCACCCGGTGGAGGTGATCGTGTACGCGACGGGGTTCGACGCGATGACCGGGCCGCTGCTGGCCATCGACATCCGGGGCGAGGGTGGCCTGTCGCTGAGGGAGAAGTGGCGGGCGGGACCCAGGAGCTACCTCGGGCTGATGAGCGCCGGTTTCCCCAACCTGTTCACGATCACCGGGCCGGGGAGCCCGTCGGTGCTGAGCAACATGATCGTCTCGATCGAGCAGCATGTGGACTGGATCGCCGAGTGCCTGGACCGGTTGGGCGGGCGGGCCATCGACGCGGATCCGCAGGCCGAGGACGCGTGGGTGGAGCAGGTGAACGAGATCGCGGCGCTGACGCTGTTTCCGCGGGCCGGCTCCTGGTACATGGGGGCGAACATCCCCGGGAAGCCTCGGGTCTTCATGCCCTATGTCGGTGGGGTCGGCGTATATCGGGATAAATGCAGTGAGGTGGCCGCCAAGGACTACCAGGGATTTCTCCGCGGCTGAGGGGTCACCCGGCCCCTCGGTCACCCGGCCCCTCGGCCACCCGGCCACCAGGTCTCTCGGTCTCTCGGTCGCCCGGCCCGCCTCGCCGGGAGCGGTCGGGGGCTGGTGATGACCTGGCCGCTCACCAGGTCATCACCGATGCTCGGATCAGCTGCCGGCGATCTGCTCGCCCGCGTAGTCGAGGAGCTTCTCGGCGGTGCTGAAGCGGCGCGCGTCCTGGTCCCCGAGGAGTACGCCCACCACCTGCCGGCCGCCTCGCTCGCCCGCGAACAGCAGGCAGTAGCCCGCCGCGCTCGTATAGCCGGTCTTGACGCCCAGCACGCCATCAGCCCGCGTCAGCAGTTTGTTGGAGTTGTGCCAGGTGTGCGCCCGGTGCGCGGACGTCTTGGCCACCTTGTGCACAGTGCGCCCGACGACCGTCTTGAACGTCGTGTCACGGAGCGCCGCCTGTGCCAGCTTGGTCTGGTCGACGGCCGTGGAGTAGCCGCCGCCGCTGGGTACGGGCAGGCCGTCGGCGTTGGTGTAGCGGGTGTCGGCCAGGCGCAGCCGATTGGCCGCGGCGTTCATCTTGGCGACGAATGCCGCGTTGCCCGGCCCGTACGTCCTGGCCAGCGCGTTGGCGGCGTCGGCCCCCGACGGAAGCATGAGCCCGTACAGCAGGTCCCTGACCGTGAGCCGCTCGCCCTTCTTCAGCGAGGCGGTGGTGCCGCCGTACTTGGTCGCGTGCTTGACGTCAGCCGCGGTGATCGTGATGGTGTCGCCCAGTTTGGCCTCGCCGAGCACCACGTACGCCGTCATCACCTTGACGAGGCTGGCGACCGGGACGCGGCTCGTCTCCCGCTTGTTGAAGTGGATCGTTCCCGCTGAATCGACCACATACGCGGACTTTGCCGCCACAACGGGCGGGTCCGCCGCCTGCGCGGCCGCTGCGGGCGACGAGATCCCCACGACCACGGCGAGTGCGGCGCCGCCGATGAAACCCCCAATATGCATGCCGACATGGTCGCAGGTGATCATCGCTTAGTATGCCGAACTCTGTCGCAACTTAGGGACACTCAGGCGGCCGGCACCTTGTCCGCCCGCTTCTTCCGGCGCCACACGACGAACGCGATCGCCCCGCCGACGAACAGCACCGCCAGGACCGCCGCGGTGATCGGCGACCGCGCGGCGACCTGGAGCCAGGCCCAGACCAGCGCGCTCAGGCCGAACCACCACATGGGCGCCCAGGTCAGGCAGCCCAGCGCGCTGGCCACGAGGTACCAGGGGTAGGAGACGCGCAGGGCCCCGGCGACCCACGGCAGCGTGTGCCGGAGCATGGGCACCCAGAAGCACCCGTAGACCGCGAACGCGCCCCACTTCTCCACGACCCGCTCGACCTTCGCGATCCGCTCGCGGCCGAGGCGGACGCCGATGCGCGAGTCGTAGAGCTTCTCGCCGAGCCTGCGGCCGATCCAGTAGTACGCCTGGAACGCGCCGAACAGGGCGATGATCAGCACGATCCCCAGCCAGATCGGCCCCACGGGTTCGATGGTGATCGCCAGACCTCGCATCAAAGGACCCCACACCCCCGTCGCGTGCTTTAGGTCAGCCTTACCTTAGTTCAAGGGGCGAGCCGTCGCCACAGCAGGGTGCAACTCGCCGACAACCAGGGTTCAACCACCTTCGCGTACCACTGTAGGTGAGCAAGAAGGAGTGTTGATCATGGCAACGAGAAGCACCGCGGTTCTGGCCTCCGGCACGGCCAGCACGGCCAAGCTCTTCGTGGCGGCCCTCGCCTTCACCGGAGCCTATGTCGGTTTCTCGGCCTACGACACCGCCGCCTCCGCGCCGGACCCGGCGCAGACGGTCACCCTGTCGGCCCGCGAGCTGCCCATCACCTCCCCGACCACTCCCCGGACGCCCCAGGCCGCCGAGCCGGGCAAGATCAGCGTCAGCGCGCTGCCGGGCGAGGCCGGGTGTGTCAAGACGTTCGTGGCCCGCAGCGCGGTGGTCAACCCCGAGCCCGACCACACCGTTCTGTACGACTGGCAGCTGGCCCGCTGGAACCCCGGCACCAGAACCTGGCACCCCTACTTCGTCCTCTACGACGGCTTCGCCGGCGACAGCAAGACCGTGCGGTGGACCCCCAGCATCTCGAACAATCCAGGCTGGTATCGCGTCGAGCTCACCGTCGAGGGCTCCAAGACCATCAAGAGCGAGCGCTTCCAGGTGAGTTGCTGACCGACCGCCGCGCCGCCTCCACCCAGCGCGGCACGCCGACCCGCTCGGCCACCTCCAGCGCCTTCTCGTAGTGGGCCCGCGACGCGTCCGGCTGACCCAGCCGCACCGCCAGGTCGCCGAGCGTCAGGGCCACCGGCCAGAGCGCCACGACCCCGGTGCCGGCGCCCGCGATCCGGTCGGCGAACGGCTTGAGCTTGTCGTAGCAGTCGATCATCCGTTCGCGGTCGTCGAGCAGCATCCCGGCCAGCGCCCGCCAGGTCATCGCCAGCTCGTACAGGAAGTCGGGCCGCACCGGCGGGCGGACGGCGGCCACGGCCTTGGCGTCGGCCACGTGCCCCGCGGAGGCGAGCGCGAGGGCGTAGGCGTCGAGGGTCCACTTCGCGCCCCGCTGATGGGCCGCGGCGAGCAACTCGACCGTCTCGGCCGCCCGGCCGTCGACCAGGTGCAGGCAGAACGTGGTGATCAGCGGCAGGTCCTGGCGGCCCTCCAGCATGCCCGCGCGCTCGGTCATCCTGGCCGCGTCGCCGTAGGCCCGCTCGGCGCCGCGGTAGTCGCCGGCGATCATCAGCCGCTGACCGGAGTACCAGGCGCAGACGGCCGCCGGCGCCGACAGGTCGTACTGTCTGGCCAGCCGGTCGGCCGCGGCGGCGTGCTCGTCGGCGACGGCGAACTCGCCGCGGGCCGCCGCGCATTCGAGCAGCACCAGGTGGGCCAGCGCCTGCGTGGCCATCTGCCCGGAGCGCTGGGCGACCTCCAGCAGCTCGCGGCCGATGCTCTCGCGGGTGTCGACCGCCGGGATGTCGTAGGACTGGCGCAGCCGCCCGCTGAGGGCCGCCGCGAGCAGCGTCGGGTCGCCGCTCTGCCTGGCCAGCTCCAGCGCCTCCAGCGACGCCTGCCGCCCCCGCTCGGGCGAGGAGGAGCCCTCCAGCTCCAGCGCCAGCGTGGTGAGCAGGCTCGCGCGCAGCGTCTGCTCCCCTTCGGGGAGCTCCATCAGCGCCTTCTCGGTGACGTCGACGATCTCCCACGCGGTGCGGGTGAAGTCGCGGGCCATCCCCTTGTGCGGTACGGCGAGCGACGCCGCCACCCGTGCGGTGATCTCCAGGTCGCCCAGCGGCAGCGCGGAGTCCATGGCCTGGCGGCGCAGCAGCCGCGCCGCGGTCATGTCGCCGCACAGCGCCAGGGCCCGGATCTGGCGGAGCATGAGCTGCAGCCGGTCCTTGGTGTCGCCGCCGGTGCGGTCGAACGCCGCGATGGCCTGCTCCCACAGCGTGGCGGCCTCGCGGTGCGCGAACCTGCGCTCGGCCTGCTCGGCGGCCAGCCCGGCGTAGTGGACGGCCTTCTCGGCGGCGTCGGCGAGGAAGTAGTGGTGCGCCAGCGCCGCCACGTCGGACGGCGTGCGCCGCTCGATGACCGCCGCGACCGCCGCGTGCAGCCGGGTGCGGCGCAGCCGCGACGCGTCGGAGTAGATCGTGTCGCGCACCAGGTCGTGATCGAACCTGAGCAGCCCGGGCCCCGGCTCGGTCACCAGCCCGGCCAGCAGCGCCGCCTCGACCGCCTCCACCACGGCGTCCTCGTCGCCGGCCACGTCGACCAGCACGTCGACGTCGACGTCGCGGCCGATCACCGCCGCCTGCAGCAGGATCTGCTGGGCCCCGGCGGGCAGCCGGGAGATGCGCCGCCGCAGCACGTCGCGCACTCCGGAGGGCACGCGTGACAGCACCTCGACCGCGCTGGCCCGGTCGGCCGCCCCCTCGGAGTCGAGCAGGCGTACGGTCTCGCGCACGAAGAACGGGTTGCCGCCGGTGCGCTCGACGATGGATTCGACCGCGTCCTCGTCGATCTCGCGCACGCACGTGGCCCTGACCAGCTCGCCCACGGCCTTGGGGTCGAGGCCGGACAGCCCGACCCGCACCGGGCCGAGCCGGGCGAGCGCGGCCAGCACGTCGGACTGGCGGTCGTCGAGCTCGCTCTCCCTGCAGGTGACCACGAGCAGCACCCGGCTGGTGGCCAGCAGGCTGGGCAGCGCGCGCAGC
This sequence comes from Nonomuraea aurantiaca, assembly GCF_020215705.1. Lineage (GTDB taxonomy): Bacteria > Actinomycetota > Actinomycetes > Streptosporangiales > Streptosporangiaceae > Nonomuraea > Nonomuraea aurantiaca. The sequence continues at coordinate 110,233 of NZ_JAIWNB010000007.1, forward strand.
AGCGCCAGCGTCTGGTCGTCGGCCCAGTGGAGGTCTTCGAGCGTGAGCAGCACCGGCGCGCGCCGCGCCACCCCCGCTAGGTAGCCGCCGACCGCCCGGTGCAGCCGGAAGCCGCCGGACACCTCGTCGTCGTCGGGATCGGGGTCGGCGTCGTCGAGCAGCGGCGCCAGCAGCTGGGCGTATTCGCCCGCGCCGGTCATCCCCACCAGGGCGCGCAGGATCTCCACCCACGCCCAGCCCGGCGGTGTCGCGCTGGAGTCGGGGCAGGCGCCGGAGGCAGTGATCCAGCCGTCGCCGGTGAGCTTGCCGTCGAGCTGGCGCAGCAGCGTGGTCTTGCCCGCGCCCGCGACGCCCGCGACGATCGCCACCTGGAACCTGCCGGTGCGGGCGGCGGCCGTGGTCAGCCTGGCCAGCTCGGCGTCCCGGCCGACGAACGGCTCGGGCTCCAGCGGCGGCGGCTCGACCGGGGCGGCGGCGGGCCGGGGTGGCCAGGTGTCGGTGGGCGTCTGCACGGGCCTGGACGGGCGCGGCGCGATGCTCAGCTCCAGCTCGGGCGCCTGGGCCAAGATGTCGGACTCCAGCTTGCGCAGCGCCGGCCCCGGGTCGATGCCCAGCTCGTCGGCCAGGATGCCTCTGGCCCGGCGCAGCGCCGCCAGCGCGTCGCCCTGCCGGCCGCAGCGGTAGAGGCCGAGGCCGAGCAGCCGCCAGCCCTCCTCGCGCAGCGGGTGCTCGGTGGTGAGCGCCTCCAGGTCGGGCACGGTCTCGGCGGGCAGGCCGAGGCGCAGCCCGGTGTCGGCGTGCCGCTCGCGCGCCACCAGCCGCAGCTCGGTCAGCCTGTTGACCTCGGCCTCCGCCCACTGCTGGTCGGCGAAGTCGGAGTAGGGGGTGCCCCGCCACAGGCCGAGCGCCTTCTCCAGGCGGGCGCGCGCGGACTGCGGATCGCCCTCTTCGAGGTGCTCGCCCGCCGCCCTGACCAACTGCTCGAACTTGAGCGCGTCGACCTGGTCGGGCGCCACCCGCAGCGCGTAGCCGGAGGCGACGGTCACCAGCAAGCGGTTGGGCCCGCCACGCGGACGGCCCGGCTCCAGCACCCGGCGCAGCCGGGAGATGTAAACCTGGAGCCCCGACTGGGCTCCCTTGGCCGTGTCGTCATCCCACAAGTCGTAAAGGAGCGTGTCAACCGGCACGACCTGACCTCTGGCCACGAGAAGCCGGGCGAGGACGGCCCGCTGCCGCAACCCGCCGAGGTCGAGTTCGTCGTCGTGTTCGTACGCCTCGACTGGCCCCAGAACTCGGAACGCCACCATGTCAGCCGCCACGCTATGCGGGCTTCCGAATCAGGCACAAGGGCCGTGATTGATTAACGCCTGTTCGGTTTGGGATTGTCACTAGGGGGCCTTCGAGATCGCGGACGGGGGCTCCGCGTCGGCGTTCCTGGCGTTGCGCCTGCGCAGTAGCGCCCACGCGCCTAGAGCGAGGCCGCCGAACGGGATCTCGATAGTGTAAGTCCAGAAGCCGAAAAGCAGTGCGGTCGCCGTCGCCGGGGCGGGTGCCACGCCGAAGGCGTAGAGCAGGGCGGCCACGCCGCTCTCCATGATCCCCGCGCCGCTCGGCGTGACCAGCGCGCTGGTCAGCACGCGCGACAGGGCGAAGACGGCGATCGACTGGGCCAGCCCTGGATAGGCGCCGGTGGCGTGCATGCAGACGACCATGATCGCCCACTGGAAGCCCAGGAAGAAGATCATGGCCAGCGACAGGCCGATCGAGCGTGACCTCACGATCTCGGCGGTGTCCTTGCGCAGCCGCTCGAGCGCCTCGGAGGCGTGGAACTTCAGCCTGAGCAGGCGGACGAGGAAGTCGAGGCCCTTGCCCAGGAGGGCGGCGGCGCGGTCCCAGTAGAGGGCGGCGGCCACGATCACGCAGAGCGCCAGGATCGACACCGCGCCCACCCAGCCGGCCCTGGCCACCGTCGGGTTGGGCGCCTTGCCGGCCGCCAGCAGCGCGATGATGCCGACGGCGGGCAGGATGAATCTGAACAGGGTGTTCCAGATGCCGCTGACCAGGGTCATCACCACGATCGAGCGGTTGGCGAACCCCCAGCCCCTGGTCATCGCGAACGTCAGCGCCACCCCGGCCGCGCCGCCGAACGGCAGCAGGTTGCTCACCGCGCTGCCCGCCGCGTTGAGCGAGAGCGCCTGCAGGTTGTTGAGACCCGGCAGCGAGTTGGTGAGCACGAAGGTGTAGGCCAGCAGGCTCAGCAGCCAGCACGCGGTCATCAGGGCGATCGTGCCCACGCTGAGGCTGTGGAAGAGCGCGCCGATCTCTCGCCAGGACACGGGCTTGCCGGTCAGCGTGTGGACGATCTGCGGCAGGTAGACCACGAGGGCCAGGGCCAGCGCCAGGGAGAGCGCCGACAGCGTGATCTGGAGCCATCTGTTCTTCATCGGGGTCCAGTCTGCCGGTCGCGGGGGCGGCCCGGATCATACTGGAGAATCATTTCGGCCATTGGTCCAGAGGATGACTGAGGCGGGTGCCGGGTGGAAGGTCACGCCGTACGTACCACTCGGTGCCGAAGACGAGCCGGTAGAGCGGGCCGGGCACCTTGAGCATCACGGCCAGCGTGCGGTCGCTGTCGCCGCCGGTCGCCTGGGAGGCGTGCGCGGACATGGACGCCCGCTTCTGTTTCGCATATTTCCGGACATTTACCCGGTGGGTGATCGTCTCACTCGCCGAATAGGCGCTCTCGAAGGTCCGTACGTCGAACTCGGGCGGGAACCGGTAGAACTTCCCCGCCAGCTTCAGCAGCCTGACCAGCGGGTCGCGGTTGACCGTCGCCTCCAGCACGACCGCCGTGCCCGCGATCTCCGCCGCGCGCCGACCCACCCGGTGCACCTGGACGTGGTCGGGATGGCCGTAGCCGCCCGCCGGGTCGTAGATCGACAGCAGGTCGGCCCGCTCCTCCTCCAGGATGGCGGCCAGCTTCCCGGCGGCCTTCTCGGAGTCGGCGTCGATGAAGGCGTCGTCGGGCCGCTCCTCGGCGCTGCCGCCCTGCGGGCTCAGGCCCGAGTCGCCATAGCCGAGGCACTCGACGCGGGCGCAGCCGAGCAGGGCCGCCGACTCGTACAGCTCCTTCAGCCGGGTCGCGCGCAACTCCTCACCGGGCCCCATCTCGGCCAGGCCGCGCTCGCCGGCGGTCGCCACCACGAGGACCACGCGGTGTCCCTCGGCCGCGAGCATCGCCATCGTGCCGGCCGTCAGCAGGGCCTCGTCGTCGGGATGGGCGTGGAAGAACACAGCGGTACGTGGAGGCACAACGCCCAGATTAGTCTGGGAGGGGTGCGGATCTTTCACGTGAGTGACTGTTACCTGCCGCGACTCGGGGGGATCGAGGTTCAGGTCGCCGACCTCGTGCGTACGCAGCGCGAGGCCGGCCACGCCGTCGATGTGGCGACCGCGACCCAGGGGGAGGCGCTGCCCGGCGTGCACCGGATCGTCGCCAGGATGCCCTTCGACCTGCCGGTCCACCCGTTCGGAGTGGGACATCTCAGGCGGCGGCTGACCTCCTCGCGGCCCGACGTGGTACACGTCCACATGGGCGCGGTCTCGCCGTTCGCCTGGATGGGGGTGCGGGCCGCGAAAAGGGCCGGAATTCCCTGTGTCGTGACCGTGCACAGCATGTGGGATCCCGTCACGCGCGGCGTCTACCGGTTGCTGCGCCTGGTCTACGGCTGGCAGAGCTGGGGGCTGGTGGCCACCACGGTCAGCAACGCGGCGGCGGCCCCGATCCGGTCGGTCGCGGGGGAGGGGGTGCCCGTGCACGTGGTGTCCAACGGCCTCGACCTGTCGGGCTGGCGGCTGTTCTCCGGGTCGCCGCCGGAGCCGCGCGAGGAGGTGCACATCGTGGCCGTGGGCCGTCTGGCGCCGCGCAAGCAGCCGGTCCGGCTGCTCAAGCTGCTCGACATGGTGCGCTCCCGGGTCCCCGCGGGCGTTCCGCTGCGCGCCACGGTGATCGGCGACGGCCCGGCCCGCGCCCAGATGGAGCGCTACCTGGCCAGGCACGGCATGACGGGCTGGGTCTCGCTGCCGGGACGCTACACCCGCGAGCAGATCGCCAAGGTGCTGGAGTCGGCCGACGTGTTCGTGGCGCCTGCGCCACGCGAGTCGTTCGGGATCGCCGCGCTGGAGGCCCGCGCCGCCGGGCTGCCCGTGGTGGCGCGGGCGCAGAGCGGGGTGGCCGACTTCGTCCGGCACGGCACGGAGGGGCTGCTCGGCCGCAGCCTGGGCGACCTGGCCGCCGCCGTGGCCCGCCTGGCCACGGATCCCGAGCTGCGGCAGCGCATGATCGCCCACAATCGCGCCGTCCCGCCGTCGGCGGGCACCTGGCCGACCGTCCTGGCGGGCTTCGACCGGGCGTACGCGGAGGCCATCGGATAAGCAGTCTGGGTCAGGCGGGCTGTTCCGTGCTGACTTAGGATGTACATTGTTACCATGGTAACAGTTGAACGCACGCAGACCGGGTTGCGGCTCGAGCGCAACCTGCTCAAGGTGCTCAAGGGCTTGGCCGAATATCTGGACATGTCGCTGGGAGACCTGGTGGAGGGGATCGCCTTGCACGCCTTCGAGGGGCAGGCGCCCTTCACACCCGAGACGCTGGGCAAGATCGAGCAGCTCAAGGCCGTCTACGGCCTCACGCTGACCGCCGCCGACGCGCACCGGATGGTGGAGAAGTGAGCGGGGCCCAGGTGCGGCTCAGCGGGCAGATCGCGGTGGCGCTGCCGCCTGCCGAGGCGTTCCGGCTGTTCACGCCCCGAGGAGAGGAGGAGTGGGTGGCCGGTTGGCTGCCCCGCTTCCCCGTCCCCGCCGACGACGACAGCGAGCCGGGCACCGTGTTCGAGACCGACGCCCACGGCGAGCGGACCACCTGGGTGGTGCTCGGCAGGGAGAGCGGGCGGCGTGTCTCGTACGCGCGGGTGACGCCGGGTTCGCGGGCCGGGACCGTCAGCGTGGCCGTTGGCGAAGGCGACGGCGGCGGGAGCGCCGTGCGGGTCACGTACGAGCTGACCGCGCTCTCGCCGGAAGGGGAGCGGGAGCTGCGGGAGTTCGCCGACGGCTACTCGGCCTTCCTCGCGGCATGGGAGCGGGATATCGCCGCCCGCTTCGGACCGGAAGCCTCGTCACGTACGACGTAGCACCACGTAACCATCGCGGTCGAACACCTTCGTATATCCCTCGGTCACCAGCCGGTCCACCTGGGCGCGCTGATCGTCGGGGGAACCGAACGGGAACTGCCAGCGGGCCGTGTCGGCCGCCACCCACGCGGCGCCGCGCGGCTGCCCGCTCCAGAGCAGGACGGTGGTGCGGGAGGTCAGCGCCGGGCCGAGCGAGTTGGCGGCCTCCACGGTGACGCCCGTGGGAACCGTGGCCACCGCCGCGGCGGCCGATTCGGTCCTGATGTCCTCCGCCTTGTAGAAGGCCGGATGGTAGAGCTGGTCCAGAGCGAACTTCGGCACCAGGGTGAGCGCGACCACGAGCGCGCCCGCCGACCAGGCCAGCTTGAGCGAGCGGTCGTCGGCGCGCTTGATCCGGCGCAGCAGCCTGGACAGCCCGTCGACCCCGGCGAGGAGCAGGATCACCACGGTGAAGGCGTTGTACTGAAAGTCCGCCCGCCACCACGGCTCGCGGTCCGACAGCATGCGTTCGAGCACGTGCGGCAGCGCGACCAGCGACAGGGGCGACAGCAGGCAGAGCAGCAGCGTCGGCCAGGCCAGCAGGAACAGCGTGTCGACCTTGGTCTCTTCGCTGAACGGCAGCAGCAGCGCGTTCAGCGGGTCACGCAGCAGCGTCAGGATCGCGCTCGGCACGTCGGGCCCCAGGTGGCCGTAGGCCCAGAAGTCCGCGCTCTGGCCGCCGAGCAGCGAGATGAGCGCGCCCCGGGTGAGCATGACCCCGCCGAGGCCGATCGCGGCGCAGCACATCCCGCGGAACCTGTCGCCGGTGAGGAAGAGGTAGAGGCCGAAGCCGATCACCGTGAGCCCCATGTCCTCCTTGACCAGGAGGAGCGCGCCCATCGCCGCGAACGCGGGCAGCAGCCGCCCCGCGTGGTAGCGCTCGATCATGATCGCGGTGAGCAGTGGGACGAACATCACCTCGTGCGCGTCGAACGCGATCGCCTGCGCGACGGGCCACGACAGCGCGTAGGCAACGGCGACCAGATAGGCCGGGGCGGTGCCCAGCATCCGCCTGGTGAACAGCCAGATGAACGGGATCGCGGCGGCGAACAGCAGCGCCTGGGCCACGATCAGCGAGGCCGGGCCGTCATGGATCCAGTAGAAGGGCGCCAGCAGCGCGTAGATGGGCGAGAAGTGGTCGGCGAGCTGGAGGTAGTCCAGCCCCCGGTCGTGGAAGGCGCCGACCATCGGGATGTACGGCGGCCGGAAGTGCGCGTAGTTGCGCACGGCCTGGTCCACGATCACCAGATCGAACGTGCTGGCGCGATAGGTGGCCAGCTTGACCAGGCCGAGCACGGCATAGACGGCGGCCGAGACCACGGCGATCAGCCCGACGCGCAGGCGGTTCGGCGTGATCCGGGCCGTCCAACGGGCAGCGCCGGCTGCCAGAGCTTCCCCCGTCACGGGCAGCAAGCGTAGACCGATTTCCCCCTGATCGCGTTCGCGGAAAAGTTCCCCCTGGACCGCGTACGCGACAAGGCCGCCGCGCCGCACCGCCCCCCGCGGGCGGCGCGGCGGCCATGGTTCATCAGCCGCAGGCGCTCTTGATCTTGGCCTCGATGGTCGGGATCTTCGACAGACCCTCGGTCGCGGAGGCCGGGTTCTTCATGTCGATCTTGATGCTCTCGAACACCGAGGCCAGGTCGTTCAGGGCCCCGGCCAGGTCGCCGTCGTACTTCGAGGCGAGCGTCTTGAGCTTGCCGGCCGTCTCCTGGCTGGCCTTCTCGATCGCCTTGGGATCGGTGGCCGCGCCGCTCATGGAGGTGGTGAACTCCTGAGTGATCTTGGTTACGTCGGTGCCGACCTGGTTGCAGTCGACAGCGTTGCCGATGGCACCACAGGCGGTGGTGAGGCCGGCAAGAGAAAGCGTCGCGATCGCGATGGCGATGCGACGACGAGGGGGAGTCATTTTCGTGCCCTTCGTTGCGTTAGCGAACGAAGCGACATTATGGAGTAAACCTTGACGAGTGCTTGCACCCCACTAGCACCATCAGTATCAAGTCGTTGTAAAGCGGGCGACCAGCTCTTGACAGCCCCTGGGGCCGACCAGACGATGTCGCATATAGAGCAACTCGGTGCGTAATGCGCAACAAGGGGTGCCGGTTGACCACATCGAGCTTGATCTCCACGCTACCCGGCCACGCCTACACCGACCCCGCTACGTTCGCCGAAGAGCAGGCCAAGATCTTCGAGAGCCTCTGGTTCTGCGCGGTCCGGTCCGGCGAGCTGGCCCGGCCGGGGGCGTTCAGGACGGTCCAGGTCGGAAGGGAGAGCGTGCTCGTGGTCCGCGGCCGCGACGGCGAGCTGCGCGCCTTCCTCAACGTCTGCCGGCATCGCGGCGCCCGCCTCTGCCTGGAGGACGCGGGCGAGGTCAGGCGGACGATCAGGTGCGCCTACCACGCCTGGTCGTACGACCTGGACGGCCGCCTCGCCGCCGCGCCGAACCTGGCGAAGATGCCCGACATCGACCGGGTGGAGTATGGGCTGGTCCCGGTGAGCCTGCGCGAGTGGCTCGGCTACGCCTGGGTCTGCCTGGCCGACCAGCCGCCCTCGTTCGAGGAGACGGTGACGAGCGCGGCCACCGAGCGGCTGGGCGACCCGGCCATGATCGAGCACTACCACGTCGACAAGCTCGACCTCGGGCGCCGCATCGTGTACGACGTCAAGGCCAACTGGAAGCTCATCGTCGAGAACTTCATGGAGTGCTACCACTGCGCCACGATCCACCCGGAGCTGACGGCCGTGCTGCCCGAGTTCGCCGGCGGCTACGCCGCGCAGTATTACGTGGGCCACGGAGCGGAGTTCGCCGAGCGGGCCGAGGGGTTCACCCTGGACGGGAGCCCGGGGTTCGGCAAGCTGCCCGACGTGTCGGCCGAGCAGGACCGGCGCTACTACGCGATCACCGTCAAGCCGCAGGTGTTCGTCAACCTGGTGCCCGACCACGTGATCCTGCACCGCATGGTGCCGCTGGCCGCCGACCGGACGATCGTGGAGTGCGACTGGCTGTATCACCCCGACGTGGTCGCCTCCGGCGCCGACCTGTCGCTCTCGGTCGAGCTGTTCCACCGGGTCAACGAGCAGGACTTCGCCGCCTGCGAGCGGACCCAGCCCGGTATGTCGTCACGCGCCTACCGGGCGGGCGGGGTGCTGGTGCCGAGCGAGCACCACATCGCGATCTTCCATCAGTGGGTGAACCAGCGCTTACGCGGATAGCGGATCGCCAGGCTGCCGTACTTCGCCTCGCCGCTCACCACCAGATAGAGGGCTCCCGGCTGAGGTCGGCCCGGCACCTCCGACGTCACGGTGTTGCCCCACTCCGTGCGGAACCTGTCGATGTCGGCCGCGGCGCCGTCCGGCAGCACGATCTTGGCCGAACCGTACTTGAGGTCGAGGTGGATCTCGACGACCGGATGGGAGATGACCGCCTCCGACAGGTCGAGCTCGACGCTGCCGTACTTGGAGGCGATCCTGAGCCGACGGGGAACCGCCCAGTCGCCTGATCGCTTGATGTGGCCGTTCTTGGACTCCAGTTCCACCACTTCGTCAACGACGGGCCCGTCCACCGCGGGCCCGTCAGCCGGCAGATCGGCGGTCAGTCCGGCCAGATCGCCGTAGGTTCGCGCGGTGAGGGCGAGTTCGAGCCGATCCTCCAGCTCCAGCTGGGTGAGACGGCCTTCCATGAACGCTTCCTGGAGCTTTCGCGCGCCACGCTCACGGTCGGCATCTGAGACGCGCATCTGTAAATCCGACATGTTCCGAGCATAGGTTCGCCCGCTTCAGAACGGGAGGCGTCGGCCGGAGGGCGTACGCAGATCGAGAGGGAGCGGCCGGGGGGAGGGCTTCGTCGGCCGGACGATCTGGAGTCTCTTCATAACACATGGATACCCAACGGATTGCCGTAAAGACCTCATGGCGGGGTAGCTTGAAGTGTGATGGTGGCAGACCCCTTCGTACACCCGGCACTCTTCTATCGAGGCGATCGGGAGTATGTGGCTGCCACCACGGCTTTCATCCGCGAGGGGCTCAGCTCGGGAGAGCCGGTCGCCGTCGCGGTTCCGCCCCGGAATCTCGCCCTGATCGAGGCCGGTCTGGGGCGCGACGCCGACGAGGTGCTCCTGCTCGACATGACCAGCGCCGGCCGCAATCCCGGACGCATCATCCCCGCCGTGCTCCGCGAGTTCGCGGACCGCCACCCCGTGGGTCACGTACGGATCATCGGCGAGCCCATCTGGCCGGGCCGCACGGTGACGGAATATCCCGCCTGCGCCCAGCACGAGGCCCTGATCAACTACGCCTTCACCGGCCGCCACGTCACGATCCTGTGCCCGTACGACCTCGACGGGCTCGACCCCGAGGTCATCCGCGAGGCCGAGCAGACCCATCCCGTGCTGCGCGACGGCTCCGGCGAGTGGCTCAGCGGCGACTACGCGCCCCAGAAGGTCGTCGACGGGCACAACCAGCCGCTGGACGAGCCCGCCGACTTCTTCTCGCTCCGCTTCGACCACACCAACCTGGCCGCCGCGCGCGGCCTGGCCGCCGGGCGGGCCGCCGAGCTCGGATTCAGCCGGTCCAGGCTCGACGACATCCGCCTGACGGTCGCCGAACTGGGCGCCAACAGCCTCGATCACGGCGGCGGCTCCGGGCTGATCAGGGTCTGGGCCGAAGCCGACCGGCTGGTGTGCGAGGTCAGCGACTCCGGCCACATCCTCGACCCGCTGGCCGGGCGGATGCCGGTGGATCCGCGCACTCCCGGTTCGCGTGGCCTGCTGATCGTCAACTTGCTCAGCGACCTGGTCCGCGTGCACACGCGAGCGGGCGCCACCGTGATCAGGGCCTACTTCGACCTGCCCGGTCCACGACTCCATCCCTGAGGTACCGCTGGCCCTACCAACCCTGATAGGGCGGGCTCGACCCAGGGGCGGATTCCCGCAGGTCAGCGGGCCGGTATCCGAAGTTCTACGACCTAGGTATTAAGGGGCGCTTCAGGGCCTGTTCGGGTCGATCTCCGATACTCCGGAAGCCCGTATTCCACGACCTTTGAAGCATGAAGGCATTGCTTGTCAGTGGATTCGCGGCCATCGGAACCGGCGCCGGCGCCATGCTCACCTTGCACGCGGAATCGGGGCTGGACCCCTTGCACAGTGTGATCAGTGAGTACGCTTTTCAGCCCTTGGGATGGCTGCTGCCGACCTCGCTGACGCTGTTCGCGGTCGGTTCGGCGCTGATCGCCGAGGCGCTGCGCCGGACGGGCGCGAGCGTCTGGGTCGTCCTGTTGCTGCTGGCATGGGGCGGGAGCATGTTCCTGATCGGCGCCTTTCCCACGGACCGTCCGGGCGTGCCGCTTTCCCTCTCGGGAGGCATCCACAGATATGCCGCCTTCGCCGCCTTCCTGGTGATGCCGGCCGCGGGGATGCTGCTGGCCAACGCGCGCATCCGGTACGCCAGGGCCGTGCGGGTGCTGAGCGCGGTGGCGCTGGGCGCGCTGCTGCTCGTCGTGGTCCCGTACGTGGTGCGCATGTTCGGTATCGAGCTGTCCAACGACGACATCCCCGCCGGACTCACCCAGCGGGTCGTGGTCCTCACCGAGATCGGGGTGCTGGCCCTGGCCGGGATGTCGATGCTCAAGCCCGCGGTTCAGCGCTCCCAGGGTGGCGTGTCGCCCATCTTGGCGTAGTACTTGGCCAGGTTCTTCTTGACCCGCTCGATGTCCCCCTGCGGGATCTTGACCCCGCCCCTGGCGCCGTCCACGACCCCGGCCGCGGCGATCACGGCCCGCGGGACGACTTTCAGCTCACCACCGACGACGTCGGCGATCGGCAGCTTGTAGGCGCCGAACTCGTCGGCGTCGTCGCTGTCGTACCAGAGGAAGGCATCCCGGTACTTCCCAGTGGGCCCGTTCTCGGCGTCCGCCCACTTCCGCACCCGTTTCTCGGCCGCCGCGGCGTCCCACTCGCGGTCACGGTCGGCGAGAGGCAGATCGTGGAACTGTGTGACTGTCATACCCGCTGGCTACCCAGCTCGTGGGCGTGAAACGGCCAGGCGGGGATAGGACCTCGGCTATGGAAGCAGCTGAGAAGACCATTCTGATCGCGTACGACGGCTCGGACGACGCCAAGGCGGCGATCGCCTTCGCGGGCACGCTGATGCCCGGCGCGCGCGCCGTCGTACTGACCGTGTGGGAACGCCTGGCCATGGCCTCGGCCCGGGCGTCGGCCGGGATGATGATGACCATCGGCGATTCGCCCGCCGAGGACGAGGCCGTCGGGCAGGCCATGAGGGAGCTGGCGGCACAGGGCGCGGAGCTGGCCAGACAGGCGGGACTCGACGCCTCGCCGCGGTGCGATCTGGACGCGGTCGCCGTGTGGTCGTCCATCGTGGACACGGCGGAGGATCTCGGCGCCATGTTGATCGTCACCGGGACGCGGGGGCAGGGCGGAGTGAAGTCATTGCTGCTCGGGAGCACGTCCGACCGGGTGCTGCACCACGCGAGCCGGCCGGTGCTGGTGGTGCCCGCGCCGGAGTAGTTCAGCCGCCGGTGTGGTGCGTATTTTCGGGTGCGCCGGTTCCATCCGGAACGTTACGATGAGCGCATGACGTCGCGACTGGTGATGATGGCCCCGTAGGGGCTTCCACCGACGACGTCTTGTTCGAGGCCCTGCGAGCGGGGCCTCTCATCGTGTCCGGGGCCCCTCGGGAGACACACGATGTACATCACGACCACCATCCCTTACGTCAACGCCCGCCCGCACCTGGGGCACGCCCTGGAGTTCGTGCAGGGCGACGTGCTGGCCCGGCACTACCGGGGGCGCGGTGAGCCCGTGCGCTTCCAGACCGGCACCGACGACAACTCGCTGAAGAACGTGCTGGCCGCCGAGGCGGAAGGCGTCCCGGTGCGCGAGCTGGTCGATCGCAACGCGGCCGCCTTCGAGGGGCTGCGCGAGTCGTACGACCTGTCCTTCGACGCCTTCATCCGGACGAGCCGTCATCCGGGGCATCGTCCGGGAGTCGAGCGGATCTGGCGGGCGATCGACGGCGACCTCTACCAGCGGCACTACGAAGGGCTCTACTGCGTCGGCTGCGAGCAGTTCTACGGCGAGGGGCCCTGCCCCGAGCACGAGGCGCCGTTACAGCACATCTCTGAGCGGAACTGGTTCTTCCGCCTCTCGCGCTACCAGGACGCGCTGCTGGACCTGATCCGCGGTGGGCGCCTCAGGATCGAGCCGGCGGCGCGGCGGAACGAGGTGCTGGCGTTCATCGAGGCGGGTCTGGCCGACATCAGTGTCTCGCGTGCCGCGGACCGGGCGCCCGGCTGGGGCATACCCGTGCCGGGCGATCCCTCCCAGGTGGTCTACGTGTGGTGGGACGCCCTGGCCAACTACGTCACCGCGCTGGACGGCGGCGACTACGACCGCTGGTGGGTGGCCGAGCCGCGCAAGATCCATCTGATGGGCAAGGGCGTGATCCGCTTCCACGCGGTGTACTGGCCCGCGATGCTGCTCGCGGCGGGCCTGCCGCTGCCCGCTGAGATCTTCGTGCACGACTACCTGACCGCCGGCGGCCGCAAGATCAGCAAGTCGGCCGGAACGCCCGCCGACGCCGAGGCGATCGCGCGGGCCTACGGCGCCGACGCGGTGCGGTGGTGGCTGCTGCGCGAGGTACCGCGGGTCGGCGACGCCGACTTCACCGTGGAACGGCTGGTCGCCAGGGCCGACGAGGATCTGGCCAACGGCGTCGGCAATCTGGTCAACCGGGTCGTCACCATGGTGCACCGCTTCCAGGACGGCGCGGTGCCCATCGTCGCCGTCGACGGGGACGCCGCACGTGGCCTCGTCGACGCCTGCGAGAGCGCGCCGGGGCGGGTGCACGAGGCATTGGAGGATTTCGACTTCCGCCGTGCCGCCGCGGCGGTCTGGACGATCGTCGAGGAGGCCAACAAGTACGTCGAACGCGTACAGCCGTGGCGGCAGGAGCCCGGTGACAGGGAGGCCTCGCTGGCGACGCTCGTCCACGCGTGCCGGGCGCTGGCCGGACAGCTGGCGCCCTTTCTGCCCACAGGGGCGGCACGGGTGGCGGCGGCGGTGAGCGGGGAACGGCTGCCCCGGCCCGAGCCGTTGTTCCCACGGCTGGCTGGTTGACGGGGGATAGGGGGCGGCCTAGGTTGGCGGCACCGACCAGCCGGTATGGAGGCGCTCATGCCCACCGTCAACACCGTTCGCGGTCCCGTCGACGTCGATGAGCTCGGTCAGACCCTGATGCACGAGCACGTCTTCGTCCTGTCCACGGAGTTTCTCGACAACTACGGCAAAGGTGCCTGGTGGGACGAGGAGTTCCGGGTCGCCGACGCGATCGGCAAGCTCCAGGCGGTGGCGGCGAAGGGCGTGCGGACGATCGTGGACCCGACGGTGTGGGGGCTCGGCCGGTACATCCCCCGCATCCAGCGCATCGCTGCCGAAGTGCCGGATCTGCACATCATCGCCGCGACCGGCATCTACAGCTTCGAAGAGCTGCCTCACCAGTACGACCACCGCGGCCCCGGCCTGCTCCTGGACATGCCCGATCCGATGATCGACGACTTCGTACGCGACCTCACCGAGGGCATCGCCGACACCGGGGTCAAGGCAGCGTTCCTCAAGTGCGTGGTCGAGCAGAAGGGCCTGACGCCCGGGGTCGAGCGGATCTGCCGGGCCGTCGCGCGGGCGCATGTGCGTACCGGCGCGCCGATCACCGTTCACACGAACTCCTTCGCGCAGAGCGGCCTGACCGCGCTCGACCTCTTCGCCAAGGAGGGCGTGGACCTGACGAAGGTCGTCGTCGGGCACGCGGGCGACACCAACGATCTCGACTACCTGATGCGTCTGGCCGACACGGGCGCCACGCTGGGGATGGATAGATTCGGGTTGGATGTCTACAACGCGACGCCCGACCGGGTGGCCACCATCGCCGCCCTCTGCCAGCGGGGATACGCTGATCGGATGGTCCTCAGCCACGACACCGCCTGCTTTATGGACTACTTTGTGGAGTCTTGGGATGAGGCACTTCGCACGATGGCGCCCAACTGGCGCTACGATCACATCCACGACGAGGTCTTGGCCGCACTGCGGGACTCGGGTGTGACCGGCGATCAGATCGAGCAGATGCTGGTGTCCAACCCAAGACGCTACTTCTCGTAAAGTGGTGACATCGGGCGAGCAATGCGGGTAGGTGGAACTGGGTGACTTCGGAGCAGGCCTTGTCGATCAGCCTCGGGCTCCAGGGACCGTGTGTCATCGCCAGGCTCACGGGAGACTTCGACTTCGGATCCGCGGCCGAGGTGCGCGATCGCGTCACCAAGGCGCTCGACCTGACCCAGCCACCCTTACTCGTCATCGACATGCAGGCGGTCAGCGTCTGCGATTCTTCCGGGCTTTCCGTGCTTGTTTATCTGCACAAGGCGGTGACCGCCTCCGGCGGCCGGCTGTTGCTTTCCGGGCTGAATGGCAGGTGTAAGCACCTTTTCGCGATCACTGCCCTCGACAAGTTCTTCGACATCCGCACCACCGCCGAACTCGCCATCGCCGAACTCAATGAACCGGGGAGTTCGCCGCCGTTTACCGGGTAGTCGCTTTGGTATGTCGGCCGCAGAGCCCGACCTGCTCGGCATGTATCTGGAGCAGATCGGAAAGACACCATTGCTCTCCGCCGCGGACGAAGTGGACCTGGCACGACGGATCGAGGCGGGCCTCTACTCGGGCTACCTGATCGGCCGTGGCGAGGGCACACCGGAGCTCGAATACGTCCGCCGCGACGGGCAGCGTGCTAAGGACCTGCTCATCAGGTCCAATCTCCGGCTGGTGGTGGCCGCCGCCAGACGCTACGCCTTTCGTGGGCTCCCACTCCTCGACGTCATCCAGGAGGGCAATCTCGGGTTGATCAGGGCCGTGGAGAAGTTCGACTACAAACGTGGCTACAAGTTCTCCACCTACGGGATGTGGTGGATCCGCCAGGCCATCGAACGCGGCATCCACGACAAGAGCCGCACCGTACGGCTGCCCACGCACGTCGCCGAAGAGCTGGCGCGACTGAGCAGGATCGCCCGGCAACTCGCCGCCGACCTGGGGCGCGAGCCCCGGGAGGCGGAGCTCGCCAAGGCCGCCGAACGCTCGCTCCGCCACGTCGCCGTGCTACGGCGGCTCGCCCAGGAGACGGTCAGCCTGGACGTGCCCGTCGGCGAGAACGGCGAGGGGAACATCGGCGACATGATCCCCGACGAGGACGGTCTCCAGGTGCAGGAGTTCACGGAGCGCCGCGCTTTGAACGCCGAACTGCACCAGGTGCTCACCTCGCTCCCGCCGCGAGAGGCCTTCGTCCTCAGACTCAGGTACGGCCTGGCGGGCCATGAAGCCCGCAGCTATACCGAAATCGCGGAACGGCTCGGGCTCACCAGAGAGCGCATCAGGCAACTGGAGAAACAGGCGTTGAAACGCCTGCGACAGCTGCGTCCCTTGCTCGCCTGGGCTTCATGACGAGGTAATAGGGATGTGGTGGGACGACCGATTGACTCGGCCATTTTCCTGACGGTTAATCGGGACCCTGATGCCGCTTTCAATAGCTTTCAACGGCTTTCGCCGGTTTTCGACGGGCGGAAGCGGCGGCATGTTGACGCTATGGGGGCAACATGGTCAAGGGTCTCGTCGTCTTCTTCTTAGCGGTCACGGTGCCGACCGCGGTGCTCGCGGCGCCGGCCGCTGGGGACGCCGCTTCTCCGGCACCCGCCTTCACGAGGGTGGCCGCTTTCACGGGGGCTTCCGCTTTTGCCGGGGTGGCCGCGAGCCCGACGGCCACCCTCTCCAGCACCGCCAAGCCGCACCTGGTCAAGTACAAGCTCTACTTTGGCCGATGCAAGGACACGTGCCTTGTCAAGGTGCGGATCACCAACATCTCCCGCAGAACCCTCTATGCCGTCAGCCTGAACGCCCGGCTCAAG
Source organism: Nonomuraea aurantiaca (assembly GCF_020215705.1). GTDB lineage: Bacteria > Actinomycetota > Actinomycetes > Streptosporangiales > Streptosporangiaceae > Nonomuraea > Nonomuraea aurantiaca. The sequence goes on from NZ_JAIWNB010000007.1 coordinate 126,424, forward strand.
GTCAACGGCAAGAAGGTCGGGTCCTGCTACGACTACGTCGGCACCATCCGTGCCAAGCGCACCCGCTGGGGGTCGTGCACCGTCAGAACTCGTACGCTCTCGAACATGTGGAACCGGTGGCTCGACGGCGGGATCCGCTTCGACCGTGACGTCACCACGGTGGTGCACTCCGAGTATTACCGCTGACCAGGACGCCAGGGGTCGCACCCGGTCCGGCCCCTGACCGTCAGGAGGTGACCATCAGAGCAAGGCCGATGAGGACCACGACCGGGACGAGCCAGACCACGGCCTCGGCGGCGAACTCCTTGTACATTACGTTGATCTCCCTTGAGACGCCCGTGCGGGGGCGGCGGTAAAACGTCCAGTGCGCAGCATAGCCGCCCGTACCTACTACTCCAGTTGTAGATCGTGATGTTCGTGGTCACTGCTGCGACTTGCCGCTGGTAGCGGACTTGCTCGGGGTGCCCGTTCCGTCTCGCCCTCTGAGAAGGGCGCGGCCTGCCTGTGGTTACCGGTCGTTCTGGGCCATACGTTTGCGGAGGCCCGCCAGCGACTCGTCGGCCATCAGGGCGGGCAGGCGCGGCGCGTCGGCCTCGATCTGCTGGAGCACCTCCGGCTCGGCGCCGTGGAAGCGGCTCCAGGCGCGGACCACCTCGGGCATGGCCGAGACGGCCGCGTCGGTCAGGATCGCCTCGCGCGGCAGCCACGAGGTGAGGAACCGTGAGGCCCGGGCCGGACTCCACCACAGGGGCCGATCACCCACGAACTCGACCAGCTTCCCGAACGCCTCCTGCGCTCCTGGCAGGTCCGGCAGATCCAGGAACCGGGACAAAGTGTCGTCGGGCGCCTGCCGTACCGGATCGGGGACGGCCTGCGCGCGGGCGAGCGCCAGCGGGCGGACGGCGGGCAGGCTCTCGGCGATCGGCGCCCCCATGACGAGGTCGGTCATCTCGAACGCGTCCAGCACCCGCCCCGCGACCACCGCCGGATCCGCCGGCCGCAGGTCCAGGTCGTCGAGGAACTTCGGCTCCTCGACCGTCGCATCGACCGCCAGGCCGCCGTTGACCTGGTCGATGCCTACGATCAGGACGTGCGGCTCCTTGCCGTCGGGGTAGCGGAAGCGCAGGGCGGCCAGGGTCTGCTCGCCGTAGCGGTCGGCCTTGCCGTACCACGCCTGCTCGCACTCCACCTGCCCCATCCGCCCGACCCACTCGGGCAGCCCCCGCGCGGCCTCTCTCCCGGCCTCCCGCAGAGTCTCTCGAAGCGTCTTGTCTCCTCCCGGCTCCTGCCCGGCCGGCCGCTCCGTCTCGTCGCCCAGAACTGCGGTCTCCACGTCGTCCTGGGTTGCGGTCTCGACGTCGTCCAGGGCGGTCTCTGCGGCTTCCAGAGCTGCGGTCTCCACGGTGGCCAGGGCGGCGAGGGTGAGACGGGCCTCCGGGCTACCGTCTTCGGTGAGCTGTCGTACGAGCGGCTGGACCTCGGCTGGGCTCAGTGTGGCCGTGAGCCGGGCCGCCCAGAGCTCGGTGCGCAGTGGTGAGCGCCACCTGAGCAGGTCGCGGGCCTGGGTGATCGCCGTGGTGTACGCAGTTGTGCTCACCCTTCGACCGTATCGCCCCAGCGGGCCTGGCCGACTCGCCGAAGTTCCGCCAGCAGCGGATCACCTGACGGCGGAAGTCAGCCGCCGTCTCCGGTCGATCCTGGCAACGGTCATCCGAAAAGCCGGATAAGTTCCGAATGTCTTACTGGGATCGCCCGCATGAAAAAGACGATGATGGCCGCGCGCGGCCCGTGGGTCGTCGTCCAGCCGGGTATAGACGGGCGGTCCGTCGCCACCTGCTCCGGCAAGCGCAAGGCCACCGGCCACGACTGGGAGATCAAGAAGTACTGACAGACCCTCGTGAGGTGCGGCCACTGGGTGGACCCAGCGGTCCAGTGCGGTGTATTCCTCCGCTACCGGCAGCGGACCACCTCGACGGCGGGTGGCCCTTGGCCCGGTGTGCGGTGAGGCCGTGCTGCTCGTCCACGACCCAGGCCCAAGGAGCGGGCACGGTGTGCGGCGAGGCCGTGCTGTCCGTCCACGGCCCAACCAAGAGGGCGGGCACGGCGTGTGGTGGCGCCGTGCCCGCTGCCCAAAGCGTAGGTCGAGGGCGGGAGTTACTGGTCGTCTCCGGTCAGGCCGGCCTTGCGGAGGGCTTCGGCCATGGCGCCTGAGGGAGCCGGGCGGCGTGCGCCGCCGCGCTGGCCGCCGTCCCCACGACCCCGCTGGCCGCCGTCGCCGCGCTGACCGGCGTCGCCCCGCCCGCGCTGACCGCCATCTCCGCGACCGCCGCCACCTCGTGCGCCGTCCCCGCGTCCGCCGGACCCGGCGCCTCGCGCGCCGTCACCGCGTCCGCCATCCCCACGTGCGCCGTCCCCATGACCGCCGGGCCCGTCACCGCGTCCGCCGTCACCCCGCGTGCCGCCTCGGGGTCCGCCGTCACCCCGCGTGCCGCCTCGGGGTCCGCCGTCGCCACGACCGGCCGCTGCTCCGCGTCCGCCCTCTCCGGCGCCGCCAGCCCCACGGCCCGCCGCGCCGCGCCCGCCGTTCCCGGCCGACGAGCCGCCGCGGGCACCGCCTGGGCCGCGACCACCCTCTCCGGCCGAGCCCCTGCCACCGTCTCCCGCTGAGCCGCGGCCCGCACCGCCCCCGCCGCGGGAAGCGCGGCCCTCAGAGGTGGTCTCGTCGTCCAGGCGCAAGGTCAGGGAGATGCGCTTGCGGGGGATGTCGACCTCGAGGACCTTGACGCGGACGATGTCGCCGGGCTTGGCGACGTCGCGGGGATCCTTCACGTAATTTCGGGACATGGCGGAGACGTGGACCAGGCCGTCCTGGTGTACGCCGACGTCCACGAACGCGCCGAAGGCGGCCACGTTCGTCACCACGCCCTCCAGGATCATGCCGGGCAGCAGGTCGGAGATCTTCTCCACGCCCTCCTTGAAGGTCGCGGTCTTGAACGCGGGACGCGGGTCACGGCCGGGCTTCTCCAACTCGCGCAGGATGTCGGTGACCGTGGGCAGGCCGAACGTGTCGTCCGTGAACTCCTGCGGCTTGATCGCCCGCAGCGTCGCCGTGTTGCCGATCAGCGTCTTGAGGTCGGTCTGGACCGAGCCGAGAATGCGCCGGACCACCGGATAGGCCTCGGGGTGCACGCTGGAGGCGTCGAGCGGGTCGTCGCCGCCCGCGATGCGCAGGAAGCCCGCGCACTGCTCGAACGCCTTGGGGCCGAGCCGGGCCACGTCCTTCAGGGCCGCGCGGGTCTTGAAGGGGCCGTTGGAGTCGCGGTGGCGCACGATGCTCTCGGCCAGCGTGGCGCCGATGCCCGACACGCGGGTGAGCAGCGGTGGCGACGCGGTGTTGACGTCGACGCCCACGGCGTTGACACAGTCTTCGACCACCGCGTCGAGCGAGCGCGACAGCTTGGTCTCGGCGAGGTCGTGCTGGTATTGGCCGACGCCGATCGACTTGGGGTCGATCTTGACCAGCTCGGCCAGCGGGTCCTGGAGGCGGCGCGCGATGGAGACCGCGCCGCGCAGCGACACGTCGAGATCGGGCAGCTCCGCAGAGGCGTACGCCGAGGCGGAGTAGACGGACGCGCCTGCCTCCGATACGACGATCTTGGTAACCGACGGCATGTGCTTGACCAGCTCACCGGCCAGCTTGTCGGTCTCGCGGGAGGCGGTGCCGTTGCCGATCGCGATCAGCTCGACACCGTGCTTCTGCGCCAGCGCGCCCAGGACGGCCAGCGACTGGTCCCACTGCCGCTTCGGCTCGTGCGGGTAGATGGTGGCGGTGTCGACGACCTTGCCGGTGGCGTCGACCACGGCCACCTTCACGCCGGTGCGCAGGCCCGGGTCGAGGCCCATGGTCGTGCGGGTGCCGGCGGGGGCGGCCAGCAGCAGGTCGCGCAGGTTGGTGGCGAACACCCGCACCGCCTCGTCCTCGGCCGCCTGCCACAGCCGCATCCGGATGTCGATGCCCAGGTGCACGAGGATGCGGGTGCGCCAGGCCCAGCGCACGGTCTCGTTGAGCCAGCGGTCGGCCGGGCGGCCCTGGTCGGAGACACCGAAGCGGGAGGCGATGCGCATCTCGTATTCGGGGCTGTCGTCGGGCTCCAGCGTGACGGAGAGGATCTCCTCCTTCTCGCCCCGGAACATGGCCAGGATCCGATGCGAGGGCAACTTGGTGAACGGCTCCCCGAACTCGAAGTAGTCGGAGAACTTCGCCCCCACCTCCTCCTTGCCCTCACGGACCGTGGAGAGCAGCCGGCCGCGGCTCCAGAGCTGCTCGCGCAGGCCGCCGATGAGGTCGGCGTCCTCGGCGAAGCGCTCGATGAGAATCGCCCGCGCGCCTTCCAGCGCGGCGGCCGCGTCGGCGACGCCCTCGGTCACGAACGTCTCCGCCAGCGTGGCGGGGTCGAGCGAGGGATCGGCGAGCAGTTGGTCGGCCAGCGGCTCCAGGCCCAGCTCGCGGGCGATCTGCGCCTTGGTGCGCCGCTTGGGCTTGTAGGGGAGGTAGATGTCCTCGAGCCGGGCCTTGGTGTCGGCCGCCATGATCTGGGCCCGCAGCTCGTCGTCGAGCTTGCCCTGGGACTCGATCGACTCCAGGATCGCCGTCCTGCGCTCCTCCAGCTCGCGCAGGTAGCGCAGCCGCTCTTCGAGCGTGCGCAGCTGGGCGTCGTCGAGGGCGCCGGTGACCTCCTTGCGGTAGCGGGCGATGAACGGCACCGTCGCGCCGCCGTCGAGCAGCTCGACGGCCGACAGCACCTGCCCGTCGCGTACGCCGAGCTCTTCCGCGATCCGCTGGTGAATAGAGAGCACTTGCCTGCCTTTCGATGGTCCCGCCGGTCAATTGTGCAGGACGGTGCCGTCTTTCATGACCAGAGTGCGCGCCGGGTGCGTGATCACGGCCTCGGCCGCGCCGCTCGCGGGGACGACGACGAGGTCGGCCCGGTCGCCGGGAGCCAGCCCGTAGGCGTCGAGGCCGAGCACGCGGGCGCCGCCGTAGGTGGCCGCCTCCAGCGCGAGCTCGATGTCCTCGTCCCTGCGGAACGTGCTGCGGTAGGCCACGTGCATGGCGCGTTCGAGCATGTCGCCGCTGCCATAAGGGCCCCACAGGTCGCGGATGCCGTCGTGACCGCACGCCACCGTGACGCCGGCGGCCCGGAGCTTCTTGACCGGCGGCACCGGGAAGCTGTAGACGGCGGCCGTCACCAGCGCCACCCCGGCCTCGGCGAAGCCCTGGGCCAGGCGGTCCTGGTAGCCCTCGTCCACCTGGCCGAGCGCGTACGCGTGACTGACCGTCACCCTGCCCGCCAGCCCGAGCACCCTGGTGCGCTCGGTGATGAGCTCCAGCTCCCAGGCACCGAGCGAGCCGCCGTCGTGGAGGTGGATGTCGAGATGCGCGCCGTAGCGCTCCGCCAGCCCGAAGACGATGTCGAGGTGGCGCACCGGGTCGCGGTCGATGCCCGCCGGGTCGAGCCCGCCGACCGCCTCGACACCGCTCTTGAGCGCCGCTTCGAGCAGCTCGGCCGTGCCGGGGTGGGTGAGCACGCCGTGCTGCGGGAAGGCGACCTGGCGCACGTCGATGGGCGAGCCCGCCGCCGCCTCCCGCACGGCCTCCACGCCGCGCAGGCCGACCAGCGGGTCGATGTCGGTGTGGGTACGGACATGGGTGGTGCCGTAGGCGCTCATCCGCGCCAGCAGCGCGGCGACGCGTTCGACGCTCGGCACGCCGAGCTCGGCGCGGCGGCCCAGGTCGTTGCCGATGCGACCGGCCAGCGTGTCGGCGGCGGAGTGGGGCACCCAGGGCCCTCCGTAGAGGGTCTTGTCGAGATGGCAGTGCGCCTCGACGAGGCCGGGCAGCACGAGGCCCCCGGTGATGTCGAACGATTGCGCCGCGGGCGCGTCGATCCCGGCCGCGACCCGCTCGATACGGCCGTCGCGGACGAGAATGTCGGCAGGCGCCTCGTGACCCCACGGCCGCCCGCCGTGGAGGAGCACATCCGTCATGCCCAGCACCCTAAAGGGCGGCACCGACGTTTCCGCGATTCCGCCCAAGGTCATTTCCCGTACGGCGGGTCGCCGTCAGATCGTGTCGAGGTGGGAGACGTTGGCCTGGTCTGTGGCGTCCGTGCTCGGCACACCGGCCAGCCAGGCGTCGAGGATCTCGTCGAGCACCACCTCCGACGTCAGCCGCAGACTCAGCGCCAGTACGTTGGCGTCGTTCCACTTGCGGGCCCCGTCTGCCGTGTAGGCGTCGACGCAGAGCGCCGCCCGTACACCCGGCACCTTGTTCGCCGCGATCGAGGCGCCCGTGCCGGTCCAGCAGCACACGACGGCCTGGTCGGCGCGTCCCTCGCTCACGTCGCGCGCGGCTAGTTCGGACGCCCATGCCCAGTCGTCGCGTTCCTCCGGGTTGAGCGCGCCGTGCGTGACCACCTCGTGCCCGCGCGTGCGCAGCAGCTTCACGACGCGCTCGGCCACGCCGTCCAGGCTGTCGGTCGCCACCGAAATTCGCATGCTCGCTCCCCTTTCCGGATATGTCGGGACGGCACCCATGCCGCCGCCACGGCGCCTGTACCGCCGCGACCCACGGCACTTGGACCGCCGCGACCCACAGCGCCTGTGCCGCCCGCTACTACGGCGCCGATGCCGTCGCCGCCACAGCAGGTATGCCCGCCACGAGCTTCGCCGCGCGCACCCGGATCGCGCAATCGAATGGCGCGCTCGGATGGCGCGCTCGGTTCGCCGGTTCGCGGACTTGAGTCGGTTCCCGTGACCCGTTCGCCGCCCCAAGTCGGTCCCCGTGGCCCGGTTCGCCGCCCCAAAACGGTCTCCATAACCCGGTTCACAGTCCCGAGTCGGTCCTCGTAACGCCGACCTGACTGGCGCAATGAGTGGCTATGTGCTTGGTTGTGTCGCCATATGACCATCGACATCAGTGACATTCCCGCCCTCGCCCGGGGATGTGCCGTCCTGGGCACCGGAGGCGGAGGGGACGTGCGTACCGGGTCGCTGGCGGCGATCCGGGCGATCCAGACGTACGGGCCGGTGCCGCTCATCGAGCTGGCGGACCTGCCCGCCGACGCGCTGGTCGTGCCGCTGTCCGGCATCGGCGCGCCGACCGTCAGCCACGAGATGATCCACGGTGAGGACGAGCCCAAGCGGATCGCGGAGGAGATCGAGCGGATCTTCGGCCGCCCGCCCGCCGCGGTCATGTCGTCGGAGATCGGCGGGGCGAACGGTGTCGCGCCCGTCGCCTGGGCCGCCCAGCTCGGCCTGCCGCTGCTCGACGCCGACGGTATGGGGCGGGCGTTTCCCGAGGTGCAGATGGTGTCGATGTACGTGGCGGGGCTGCCTGCCGACCTCGTCATCATGTCCGACATCGTGGGGAACATCGTGACCATCCGCCCCATCGACGGCCTCTGGTCCGAGCGTCTGGCGCGCGCCGTCTGCGTGGCGGCGGGCTCGCACGCGCTGATGGCCGACTACGTGCTCACCGCCGCACAGGCGCGCGGCGCGGTCATCGAGGGCACGGTCACCCGCGCGCTGGCCGTCGGCCGGGCCACCGAGGGCACGGCGGAGCCGCTGCGCGCCCTGGCGGAACGGCTCGGCGCGGCCCGGCTGATCACCGGCAAGCTGACGGACGTCGAACGGCGCACCACCGGCGGGTTCGTCAGGGGCACGGCCACGATCGAGGGCACCGGTGACGACCGGGGCCGCACGCTCACGCTGGAGCTCCAGAACGAGAACCTCGTCGCCCTCGAAAACGGCCGGCCCCGGGCCATGGTGCCCGACCTGATCACGGTGGTCGACACCGAGACGGCCGCCGCCGTACAGACCGAGGGTCTGCGCTACGGCCAGCGCGTCACGGTGCTCGCCTGGCCGTGCGACCCGCTCTGGCGGACGCCCAAGGGGCTGGAGACGGCGGGGCCGCGCGCGTTCGGCTACGACCTGGAGTACGTGCCGATCGAGGAACTGGTGAAGGGGGAACTGCGTGGCTGAGGGCGCGTTACGGATCGGGATCGACGTCGGCGGCACGAACACGGACGCCGTCGTGCTGGACGCCGCCGACCGGGTGGTGGCGAAGGCCAAGCGGCCGACGACGCCGGACGTGACCGAAGGGTTACAGGCGGCCCTGGACGCGGTGCTGGCCGACGTGACCGCGTGGGAGCGGATCACCCGGGTCATGCTGGGCACCACGCACGCGACCAACGCGATCCTGGAGCGCAGGAACCTCGGCCGGGTGGCCGTGCTCCGGCTCGGCGCGCCCGCCACCACCGCCGTGCCGCCGCTCTCCGACTGGCCGGACGACCTGCGCAAGGCCGTGTCCGCCGGTGAAGTCATCGTGCCTGGCGGTCACTACGTCGACGGCCGCGAGATCGGCCCGCTCGACCTCGGCGCGATCCGCCGGTTCCTGGACGGCGTGCGGGCCGACGCCGTGGCGGTGACCGGGGTGTTCAGCCCGGCCAGCGCCGACCACGAGCGGGCGGTCGAGGAGCTGGTCCGGGACGAGTACGGGCTGCCCGTCTCGGTGAGCCATGAGATCGGCTCACTCGGGCTGCTGGAGCGGGAGAACGCGGCCGTGCTCAACGCCGCCCTGTACGGGGTGGCGGCGCAGGTGACCGAGGCCCTGGTGGCGGCGCTGGCCGAACGGGGGCTGGGGGCGCGGCCGTACCTCGCCCAGAACGACGGCACGCTCATGACAGTGGCGCACGCCGCGCGGCTGCCGGTGTCCACGATCGGCTCCGGACCGGCGAACTCGCTGCGCGGGGCGGCGTTCCTGTCGGGGGTACGCGACGCGATCGTGGCCGACGTGGGCGGCACCTCCACGGACCTGGGCGTGCTCGTCGGCGGCTTCCCGAGGGAGTCGGCGGCGGCGGTGGAGATCGGCGGGGTGCTGACGAACTTCCGGATGCCGGACATCCTGGCCATCGCCCTAGGCGGCGGCACGGTCGTGAGGTCGGGCGGTACCGGCGTGCGGGTGGGGCCGGACTCAGTGGGGTACCGGATCGCGGAGGAGGCGCTGGTCTTCGGCGGCGCCACGTCGACGGTCACCGACGCCGCCGTGGCGGGTGGCCGCGTCCCGGCGAACGCGGCCGACTGGCGCGAACGACTGGAAGCCGCCGCCCGCGCGGCGCGGGCGGGCGAGGCCGCGAAGCCCGCGGGAACGGCGCCGTACGGCGCGGGCGACATGTCGGAAACATTCAGCGACACTCTGCAAAGCGCGCTGGCCGTCGCCGACGCCATGGTGATCGACGCCGTGGACCGGATGGCGCTCGGCCGGGCCGACCGTCCGCTGGTGGCGGTGGGTGGCGGCGCGTTCCTGCTGCCCGCCGAGATCCCCGGTGTGAGCGGCGTCATCCGTCCCGAGCACGCCGAGGTGGCCAACGCGGTCGGTGCGGCCATCGCCCTCGCGAGCGGCAGAGTCGATACGATCTCGCCTGCGGGCGAAAGCCGGGCAAAGGCGATCGAAAGAGTCAAAGAGGAGGCGGCGGCTCGTGCCGTGGCGGCGGGTGCGGACCCGGCCAGGGTGGAGATCGTCGACCTGCTCGAGGTGCCGCTGAGCTACCTCTCAGAACCCGCGGTGCGGGTACACGTCAAAGCCGCCGGACCTCTGTCCCGGTGACAGATCGAAAGGACTCCCCACCCATGCGCTGGCACAAGCGTCTGCTCGTCGCCGGGGTCGCCGGGGCCGTGGCCATGACCGCAACCGCGTGCGCGGGCGGCCAGGTGCGCGGTGCTGATCGGACCCCGAAGCCGAGCGCCACGACGAGCGAGTCCGCCGCCGCGGCCACCAAGGCCAACGACGCCACTTTCGTCTACGCGCCCAACCTCGACGTGGTCACGGACTGGGACCCGGCGACCTCGTACTCCAACGAGATCATCGCCATGTCCAACATCTACGAGGGCCTGACCAGGTACAACACCCAGTCGCAGAAGCCCGAGCCGCGGCTGGCCACCGAGTGGACGTCGGCCGACGGCGGCAAGCAGTGGACGTTCAAGCTGCGCCAGGGCGTGAAGTTCCACACCGGCGCGCCCATGGACGCCGGGGCGGCCAAGAAGGCCATCGAGCGCACGATCAAGATGAACGCCGGCGCCGCCTATATCTGGGGCTCGGTCAAGACGATCGAGACGCCCGACCCGGCGACACTGACGTTCACGCTCAAGTACGCGGCACCGCTGGACCTGATCGCCTCCTCCGGCTACGCCGCCTACATCTATGACACGGCCGCCGCCGACAAGCTCAAGGACGGCAAGACCGACGCCGGCACCGGCCCGTACACCATCGACACCTGGCAGAAGGGCAAGGAGACCGAGCTCACGCTGAAGGCGTACGAGGACTACTGGGGCGGCTGGAAGCCCGAGCAGTACAAGAAGATCGCCTTCCGGGTCACCCCCGAGATCACCACCGCCTGGCAGCTGCTGCAGAAGGGGGAGGTGAACTTCGTCGAGCGCCTCAACCCGCAGCTCTTCGAGAAGGCGGGCGCGACCCAGGGCGTGCAGACCTCGCAGACGCCGTCCTTCCAGAACCTCCTGCTGCTGTTCAACACCGCCACCGGCCCGATGAAGGACGTCAGGATCCGGCAGGCGCTCCAGCTCGCGCTCGACTACGACGGCCTCGTGGCGGCGCTGAAGGGCGCGGGCAAGAAGAGCACCGGCCTGGTGCCGCAGGGCCTCATCGGCTACACCGCCAACCTGGAACCCAAGCAGGACCTGCCCAAGGCGCAGGAGCTGCTGGCCGAGGCGGGTTACGGCCGCGACCTGCCCGAGCTGAAGCTGAAGATGACCTACGCCCAGGGCGACGAGGACCAGAAGCTCCTGGTGACGCTGCTCAGCTCGGCGCTGAAGGAGCTCAACGTGAGCCTGGAGGCCAAGCCGATGGCCTGGAACGCGCAGTGGGACCAGGGCAAGAAGCAGGGCCAGGACATCTTCGTCATGTACTGGTATCCCGACTACGCCGACGCCTACTCGTGGTTCCTCAACGTGTTCAGGAGCGCGGACAAGCCGCAGTTCAACCTCTCCTACCTGAAGAACACCGAGATCGACAAGGAGATCGACGCGCTGCCGCAGCTCACGGCCACCGACAAGTTCGCCGCCGAGCAGTCGTACGCGACCATCCAGAAGCAGATCATCCAGGACCAGGCCGCGGTGGCGGTGCCGTACGTGCAGACCTACCAGCGCGCGCTGACGGCGGACGTGCAGGGGTACGTCGACAACCCGGCTTATCCCAACGTGGTCTTCTTCTACGATCTCAAGCCCGCAAGCTGACCCGTGCCGCGCTATCTGGCCCGCCGCCTCGGCCAGGCCGTCCTGGTCGTGGCCGGGGTGGTCGTGCTGACGTTCGCCATCATGCGGCTGGTGCCCGGCGATCCGGCCGTCGCGTTCGCCGGGCCGAAGGCGACGGCCGAGGAGCTCGCCGCGGCCCGGCTGCGGTTCGGGCTGGACGACGCGATCCCTGTGCAGCTCTGGAACTACGTCAGGGACCTGGTCACGGGAGACTGGGGCATCAGCCTGCGGACCCGGCAGCCGGTCCGCGAGGACCTGCTGCTCGCCTTCCCCGCCTCGCTGGAGCTGGTCGGTGCGGCGCTGCTCATCGCGATCGCGGTGGGCATCCCGGTCGGCGTGCTCGCCGCCCGCTATAAGACGAAATTTCCGGACTTTGGGGTGCGGGTCGCGAGCATGCTGGCCGTCTCGGTGCCGGTGTTCTGGCTGGCCCTGGCCCTGCAGACGGTGTTCGCCAGCAACCTCGGCTGGTTCCCGGTCGCCGGAGAGTACGACTCCGTGCTCGACACCACCAGCCCCCTGACGCTCTGGACCAACATCACCGTCGTCGACGCGCTCATCACCGGCAACTGGCCCATCTTCACCAGCACGCTCGAACACCTGGTGCTGCCCGCGCTGGTCGTGGCCGCCTACCCGGCGGGCGTGATCGCGCAGATGACCAGGGCGGCGCTCATCGAGGAGTCCGGGCAGGACCACGCCCGGCTGGAGCGGGCGCTCGGCTTCGGGGAGACGTCGATCCTGACCAGGTTCGCGCTGCGGCCCGCGCTGAACCCGGTGCTGTCCCTGATCGCCCTGGTCTTCGCGTACGCGATCGTGAACGGCTTCCTGGTCGAGGCGGTGTTCAACTGGCCGGGGCTGGGCCGGTACGCCGTCGAGTCGATCCACAGCCTCGACACCCCGGCCATCGCGGGCGTCACGCTGCTGGTCGCGATGGTCTATGTGCTGGCCAACCTCGTCGTGGACCTCCTCCAGGGCGTGGTCGATCCGAGGGCGAGGGCCCGATGACGCAGACGCGGGTGGCCGAGGAGCCGGTGCGGTTGCGCCGTACGCTGCCGAAGATCACCGACCGGTTCGCCGCCGCCGGGGCGGTGCTCATCGTGCTCGTCCTGCTGGCCACGATCCTGGCCCCGTGGCTCGCGCCGTACCCCGTGGACCGGCTCGCTCCCGTCGACGCGCTGCTCCCGCCGAGCGGCGCGCACTGGTTCGGGACCGACAAGGTCGGGCGGGACGTGCTCACGCGGGTCCTGTACGGCGGGCGGACCTCCCTGACCATCGCCGTGGCGGTGCTGGCGATGTCGGCGGCCGTGGGCGTCACGCTGGGCGTGGTGGCGGGCTACGCCGGCGGCTGGGTGCGGGATACGATCATGCGCGTCACCGACGTCTTCCTGGCCTTCCCCGCGCTGCTGCTCTCGCTGGCACTGGCCGTGGTGCTGCAGCCCAGCGTGACGACCGCGATCGTGGCCATCGCGGCGACCTGGTGGCCCTGGTACGCCCGGCTGTCCGCCTCCGTGGCGGCCTCCATCTCGACGCGTGGCTACGTGGACGCCGCCCGCTGCCTGGGCGTGCCCGCGCCCATGATCGTCCTGAGGCACGTCCTGCCGAACTCGCTCACCCCCGTCCTGGTCCAGATCTCCCTCGACGCGGGCGGGGTGATCCTCACCGCCGCCGCGCTGTCGTACCTGGGGCTCGGCGCGCAGGAGCCGACGGCGGAGTGGGGGCTGATGGTGGAGCAGGGACAGACGCTGTTCACCACGAACTGGTGGGTCGTGACCTTTCCCGGGCTGGCGATCCTGGTGACGGCGTTCGCCTTCAACGTGCTGGGGGAAGGGCTGCGCAACGCCCTGGACCCCCGAAGGGTCGTCAAGTGATCGAGGTCAGGGATCTTCAGGTGCGGTACGGCGAGCGGGTGGTCGCGAGCGTGCCGGAGCTGGACGTGCATGCGGGGGAGTGCGTGGCGATCGTGGGGGAGAGCGGGTCGGGCAAGTCGACCACGCTGCTCGCACTGCTGGGCCTCACCGAGGGCGCCCACGTGTCCGGAAATATCCGGGTCTGTGGGGTGGAGGTGCTCCAGGCACCGGAACGGCGGCTCCGCGAGATCAGGGGCGCCAGGGTGGCCCTCGTGATGCAGTCACCCCAGGCCGCGCTCAGCCCCACGACCCGCCTGGGCACCCTGATGCGCCGTGCGCTGAAACTGCACGGTCGCGGCGAGCAGGCGGCCCAGCGCGGGACCGTGCAAGGGGATGGGCGGGGGAAGGTGCGGCGGATCATGGTGGAGGCCGTAGAGGCGGTCATGCTCGATCCGGGGATCCTGCGCCGCTATCCGCACGAGATCTCCGGCGGCCAGGCGCAGCGGTTCGCGATCGCGCTGGCCATCGCGCTCGGCGCCGAGGTGATCCTGGCCGACGAGCCCACCAGCGCGCTCGACGTCACCGTGCAGGCCGAGGTCGTCGGCGTGCTGCGGCGGCTGCGCGCGGAGCGCGGCCTGGCCCTGCTGCTCGTCTCCCACGACCTGGCCCTGGTCTCCACGATCGCCGACCGGGTGCTGGTCATGAAGGACGGCGCGGTCGTGGAGAGCGGCCCGGCCGGCGAGGTGCTCGCCGAGCCGTCCCACCCGTACACCCGTGAGCTGCTGGAGGCGCTGCCGTGACGATGCTCAGGGCGGAGGGGGTGACGCTCGGGTACGGCCGGACGCCCGTCGTGCACGACGTCACGCTCGACCTCACTGACGGCGGCGTCGGCCTGATCGGGGAGAGCGGCTCGGGCAAGACCACGCTGGCGCGGGCCTTCCTGGGCCTGCTAACCCCCACATCCGGAAATATCTGGTACGGCCAGCAAACCCTGAAAAAAGCTGACATGAGGGCGTTTCGCAGAGACGTCCAACCGGTCTTCCAGGCCGAAGCCCTCGACCCCAGGATGCGCGTCGGCGCCTCCATAGCCGAGGCCCTGCCCAGAAGCGCCAGGTACCGCGTCCCCGAGCTCCTGGACCAGGTCGGCCTCTCCCCGGACCTGGCCACCAGGCGTCCGCACCAGCTCTCGGGCGGCCAGCGCCAGCGCGTGGTCATCGCCAGGGCGCTCGCGGTCGGCCCACGGCTGCTCATCCTCGACGAGCCCACCAGCGCGCTCGACGTGACCGTCCAGGCCAGGATCCTCGACCTGCTGGCCGGCCTGGACACCGAACATCTGCTCATCACCCACAACCTGGCCGTGGTCGGCCGGCTCTGCCGCACCTCGCACGTGCTGTTCGCGGGCCGCGTGGTGGAGTCGGGCCCGACGGCCGACATTCTGGCCAGGCCCGCTCACCCGTACACGCTGGCGCTGCGTGACGCCGTACCGAAGCTCGGGGGAGAGCCGCCCGTGGCCAGGGGCAGGACGGAGGCGCGGCCGGCGGAGACGGGCTGCGCGTTCCGGCTGCGCTGCCCGCTGGCCGCGCCGGAGTGCGCGACGGCGCCCGCCCTCAAAGAGGTCGAGGGCCGCCAGGTGGCCTGCCACCGCGCCGAAGACGTGCTGGGCTGAGCACGCTCACCCAGCTGGGACGGGCTGAGGGCGCTTACTTGGCCGTGCTGTCCGCGAAGCGGCCCTGGAGGTGGGCGCACAGATCGTCGGAGAGTTTGGACAGCAGCCGCTCCAGCTCCGCCCGCTCGTCCGTGGGCCAGTCGGCGATCGCGGCGTCGAACCAGTCGACGGTGATGCGGCGGCATCGGGTGGCCGCCTCGGCGCCCTCATCGGTGAGCGCGATCCGCCAGGCCCGGCCGTCGTCGGGGTCCTTGACCCGGGACAGCAGCCCGCGCTGCTCCAGCGACGAGACGTGCCGGGTCACGTGCGGGCTCTCCACCTGCAGGCCCTCGGCGATCGCGCCCACCCTGCGCGGCTCACCGGCGTCGAGGAGATAGACGAGGATCTGCACGTCAGGACGGTCGAGCCGGACGCCGGCCGCCTGGGTCAGCTGATCATGCGTCTTGGCGCGGTTGAGGGTGGTCACCAACCGCCTGAAGGCCGACACCGTCTTGCTGAGATCTTCACCCATCGCTTTGATTACCTAACTTACGTATGTATCATCGTCTCTCGGTTACTTACCCAAGTTATCTAAGGAGCCGACATGGCGACAATCGTCGCTTCCGCGCCGCCTGAGACGTCCGAGCGGAGCCCGTGGCCCGCGGTGGTCGCGCTCGCGTTCGCGGCCTCCATCGCCGCCTTGCAGAACACGGCCGTGGTCCCCTTGCTTCCCGTGCTCCAGCGTGAGCTGCACACCTCGCTCTCCGCCGTGAGCTGGACGCTCACGCTGAGCCTGCTGGTCGGCGCGGTGTCCACGCCGCTGCTGTCCAGGTTCGGCGACATGTACGGCAGGCGGCCGATGATCCTCGGCGCGCTGGCCCTCCTGGTGATCGGCTCTGTCATCGGGGGACTGGCCACCTCGTTGCCGTGGTTGCTCGTGGGCCGGGTCCTGCAAGGGTTCGTGGCGGCGCTGGTGCCACTGGCGATCGGGGTGGTCCGAGACCTGGTGCCCAGGCAGCAGCTGGCCACCGGCATCGGGGTGCTCAGCGCCACGATGGGGTTCGGCAGCGGTGGCGGGATGATCCTCGCGGGGCTCGCCTCGGGCGACTACCACGCCGTGTTCTGGATCACCGCCGCGATCACGGTGGTCGCCGCGGTGATCGTCGCCTTCCTGGTCCGTGACCAGGCTCCGGGTCGCGGCGGGCGGCCGGACCTGGCCGGGGCGTTCCTGCTGACCGTGTGGCTCGTGGCGCTGCTGCTGGCCATCAGCGAGGGCGGATCGTGGGGCTGGGGCTCGCCGGGGGTGCTCGGGCTGTTCGCGGCCGCGGTGGTGGTCGCGGTGGTCTGGGTGGCCGTCGAGCGGCGGGTGGCCGAGCCGCTGGTGCAGATGTCGATGCTGGTGCAGCGCGGCACGGTCGGCGCGACGGTGGCCTCGATGCTGCTCGGGTTCGCCTTCTTCACCGTCATGACCGGCATCTCGGGCTTCACCCAGGCGCCGGCCTCGGGTCTGCGGGCCTCCACCTTGGAGGTGGGGTTCTACCTGCTGCCCAGCACGCTGTTCATGCTGGTGATCTCGCTGTTCGCCGGGCGGTTCATGCGCAGGTTCTCGGCCTCGTCGATGGTGGCGGCCGGTGCCGGGATCGTCGCGCTCGCGGCGGTCTGGCTGGTCTTCGCGCACCGGACCGGAGGTGACATCTACGTGGCGACGTCGCTGCTGGGCATCGGGCTCGGGGTGGGTTACGCGGCTCTCGGCACCATGGCGGTCGAGCACGTCGCCCCGGACAAGACGGCGCTGGCCGCCGGGGTCAACGCGCTGGTACGCATCGTGGGCGGCAGCACCGCGGGCGCGGTCATCGCCGCCGTCCTGGCCGCCCAGCCGGGCGTACTCGGATATCAGTGGGTCTTCGGGGTCGCCGCCGTCGCGGGCGGGGTGGCGGCGGCCTTCGCCGCCGTGTTCGGCCTGCTCAACCGCCGCGTGGCCGTCGCGACGGCCTGAACACGACAGCCCGCGGGGGGTGATGCGGCCTGGGGGCGCTCAGAGCGCCTTCAGGCCGCTGATCACCTCCAGCAGCACCGTGGCGTCGGGCGCGGCGCGCGGCGGCTCGACCTGGACGAGCTGCTGCGCGTGCAGGTCGCCGACGAGCACCCGGACCACACCGATGGGCAGGTTCAGCTCGGCGGCCACGTCCACGAGCCGGGTCGGTTTCGTGCACTTCTGCATGATGATCAGATGCTCGGGGCCGAGCCCGGCCGGCGGCGTCAGGCCGCCGGCCGTGATGATCACCGCGATGAGGTCGATGGCCTTGCTCGCGGGGACGGTCCGGCCCCTGGTCAGTAAGTAGGCGGGGACGATAGGACCAGCGTCCTCGTCCAGCCACCGCTCGTCATTCACTGGGCACCACCCGCATGGGCCGGGCGGCGGGCTCCTTGGCGCGGCTCTCCGGCTCGGCCGGCGGGTCGCTCACGTGTTCTGCCGGGATCAACACGATCGCGGTGGTCCCTCCATATGGTGAACCGCGTAACGTGACGCGGATGTCATGCCTGGCGGCCAGGCGGGAGACGACGAAAAGGCCGAGCTCGTCACTGTCGGCCAGGTCGAACTCCGGTGGGCTGGCCAGGCGCTCGTTGCACTCGGCCAGCTTCTCTTCGCTCATCCCGAGACCGCGGTCCTCCACCTCGAAGACGAAGCCGCGGGCCGCCGCCTCGCCGCGCACGACGACCGTGGTGTGCGGCGGGGAGCTGACGGTGGCGTTCTCGATGAGCTCGGCGATCAAGTGAATCACATCGCCGACCACCGGGCCGGCCAGGCGCTGCCCGGGCATCGGCTCGACGGTGACGCGCTGGTAGTCCTCGACCTCGGCCGCCGCGCCGCGGGCCACGTCCAGCAGCGGCACGGGCTTGCTCCAGCCGCGGCCGGGGGTGGCGCCCGACAGGATGATCAGGCCCTCGGCGTGCCGGCGCATGCGGGTGGTCAGGTGGTCGAGGCGGAACAGGTCGTCGAGGGCGTGCGGATCGGTCGTACGGTGCTGCATGCCCTCGAGCTGGATCCGCTGGCGGTGCAGCAGCGTCTGGCTGCGCCTGGCCAGATTGCGGAAGACGTGGCCGACACCGTCGCGCAGCTGCGACTGCCCGACCGCGGCCTCCACGGCCGTCTGCTGGACGGTGGAGAACGCCTGGCCGACGTCGGCGATCTCGACGGTCGTGCTCGCCACCGACAGCTCGGGCACCTCGACCGTCTCACCCTTGCGCAACTTGGCCACCACCTGCGGCAGCCGTTCCTGGGCCACTTCGAGCGCGGCCTGCCGGAGCGCGAGCAGCTCCTTGGACAGCCGCGTACCCATCCGCAGGGAGAAGGCGATCGACACGATCACCAGGACGAAACACGTCCCCGCCAGCACGAACGACTGGTAGAGCACCGAGTCCGCCACCGGCTCCGCCCGCGCGGAGAGCATCGTGCTCGCCTGCATCTGGGCTTCCTGGAACGACTTGGCCATCGCGTCGGCCGTGGTCAGCCAGGACTTCGGGGCGCCGCCCGCGATGATCTGGTCCTCCATGAGCCGCATCCGCTGATAGGCGGCCGAGGTGATCAGCGACACCTGCGTGTCGCGCAGGCGCGGGTCGAGCTCGCCGAGCGCCTGGTCGATGAGGAAGCGCCGGTTGCCGACCCACTGGGTGAACAGCCTGCGCTCGGCGACCGAGGTCGGCCCGACCGCGATGGCCTGCTCCCTGGTGAGCAGCTCCTTGGCGTACCCCATGTCGATGACGATGCGCGACTGCTCGTAGATGGGGATGTCGTCGATGAACGCCACCCGCCGGTGCAGGCCGAAGAGCGCGTCGGTCATCGCGTTGTAGGACTCGACCGCGCGCAGGCG
This sequence comes from Nonomuraea aurantiaca, assembly GCF_020215705.1. Lineage (GTDB taxonomy): Bacteria > Actinomycetota > Actinomycetes > Streptosporangiales > Streptosporangiaceae > Nonomuraea > Nonomuraea aurantiaca. The sequence goes on from NZ_JAIWNB010000007.1 coordinate 145,113, forward strand.
GTCGGACAGGCCCGCGTCGATCTCGGCCCTGATCGCGTCCAGCCGGTCCATCTGCGTGAGCACCGAGTCGACCTGGGTCCTGATCATCTCCGAGGAGTTCATGGACAGGCTGGAGAGCTTCTTGAAGTCCGCGTCGGCCGCGTCGGTCTTGGTGCGCTGCGCCGCGATGGCCGACCGGTCGGCCGAACTCCCCGTACGCAGCAGCTTCACCGAGGCCAGGCGCTCGCGCTGGATCTCGTTGATGAGCTTGTACGCGGGCAGCCGCAGGTTGGTCCAGAGCGTCTTGTACTGGCGCAGTTCCAAGCTCTGGCTGGCACTGACGGCAGTGATGACTCCCCACAGCACCACCATCGAGGCAAGCGGAACCAGCAGTAGGCCGATGATCTTCATGCGGATCGTTCGGCTACGACCCATGGCACCTCATTCCGGTCGGTCCCCTGCTGGCAACCCCGGACGGGACAAGCCCAGAGGATAGCAATTCGATCTCTGGATTGGCTAATTTTTCGGGACTTTTGGACTTTTGGCGGGCATCGTGCAGTAAGTTTCGGCGTACATCCGTCACAGAGGGAGATGCGTTGCGCCGTCGTCTCGCAGCGGTCGCCGCGCTGGTGCTCTCCATCGCCGCGTGTTCGACCCCTACAGAGGTACGGCAGGCACCGGCCGGAGAGTCGCCGTTCGTCTACGTCCAGAACCTGGACGTGATCACCGACTGGGACCCCAGCCGCTCGTACTCCAACGAGATCATCGCCCTGCAGAACGTCTACGAGACGCTGACCGTCTGGAACCCGGTGACCAAGAAGTCCAGCCCCCGGCTGGCCACCGCGTGGCGCTCGTCGCCGGACGGCAAGACGTGGACGTTCACGCTCCGTTCGGGAGTCACCTTCCACACCGGCCGGCCCCTGGATGCCGCGGCGGTGAAGGCGTCGATCGAGCGGACCATCAAGGGCGCGACCGGGGCGTCCTACATCTGGGACGCGGTGTCCGGCATCCGGGCCGACGACCCGGAGACCGTGACGTTCACCCTCAAGTACCCGGTCCCGCTGGACCTGGTCGCCTCCTCCGGCTACGCGGCCTACATCTACGACACCCAGGCCGCGCCCGATCTCGGCAAGTGGTTCCAGGAGGGCCGGGACGCGGGCTCGGGGCCGTACACGGTCGCGAGCTGGCGCAAGGGCAAGGAGAAGGAGCTCACGCTCAAGTCGTACGACGGCTACTGGGGCGGCTGGAGCCAGCCCCACTACCGCACGGTCGAGTTCCGCGTCATACCCGACCCGGAGCGGGCCTGGAAGATGCTGGTCCGCGGCGACGTGAGCTTCGTGGACCGGCTCAACCCGCGCCTGTTCGCCAGGGCGTCGGTCACGCCGGGCCTGCGGACGTCCGAGCGGGCGTCGTTCCAGACGATGATGCTGCTGTTCAACACGGCCGCGGGCCCCATGGCCGACGTACGGGTACGGCGCGCGGTGCAGAAGGCCGTCGACTACCAGGGCATCATCCGGGCGCTCAAGGGCGCCGCCTCACCGTCCAGCGGCATCGTGCCGGAAGGGCTGCCCGGCCACACCCCGGGACGGGTGCCGAAGCAGGACCTCGTTGAGGCCGCGCGGCAGCTCCAGTTGGCGGGTTACGGTCCCACCGGCCGGCCCCTGCGGCTACGGCTCACCTACGCGGAGGGCGACAACGACGAGCGACTGCTCGTCACGAGGCTGCAGGCCACGCTCAAGGCGCTCAACGTCACGCTGGACGCGCGGGCGATGCCGTGGAACGCCCAATGGGAGCTGGGCAAGAAGCGCGGCCAGGACATCTTCGTCATGTACTGGTGGCCGGACTACGCCGACGGCTACTCGTGGTTCGGCAACGTCTTCCACAGCGCCGAGCCGCCCGTCTTCAACCTGGCCTATCTGAAGGACAAGAAGACGGACACGCTGCTCGACACGCTGCCCGAGCTCACGGTGACCGACAAGGCCGCCGCCCAGCGGGGCTTCGCGCAGGCCACGAACCGCATATTGGACCAGCGGGTGGCCGGGGCGCTGCCGTGGGTGGTCAACTACCAGCGGGCGTATCTTGGCGGCATCCAGAACTATGACGACAACCCGGCGTATCCGGACGTGGTGTTCGTCTACGACCTGCGGCCGGCCGGCTGAGTTGTGTTCATCGACTCACTTCGTCAGACGCTTGGACGCGGTCGCGCAGCCGTTGCTTGATCTCTTCAGGGGTGTAGGCGCGGCGGCGTCGTTCGGCCCGCGCGATCGCCACCCCGGTGGCCGCGACTCCCGCGACCCCGGCCAATCCGAGTACCTTCCACCAGCGCATGTGCCTAGGCTAGCGGTGTGCTGACTCTCGACGAGGCCGTGAGCCTGACCAGGACCGGTGATCTGTGGGTCTTCCGCGGGCGCTCGGTGCCGGACCGCGCCATCCAGACGATGACCAACAGCCCGATCAACCACGTCGGCATGGCGATCGTCGTCGAGGACCTGCCGCCCATGATGTGGCACGCCGAGCTCGGCAGGTCGCTGCCCGATCTCTGGTCGGGCACCCACCAGCGTGGGGTTCAGCTGCACGACCTGCGCGACGCGGTCACCGTCTGGGCCAACAGGTACGGCCAGCGGGCCTGGCTCCGCCAGCTCGAACCCGAGGCGACCCCCGAGATGGAGGACGCGGCCCTGCGCGCGGTGGCCCGGCTCGACGGCACCCCGTTCCCCTCCACCGCGAGGTTGGCGGCCCGCTGGGCCAGGGGACGGGTCCCGCAGTTGCGGCGCCGGCTGGGGGAGAGCACGCTGGAGAGCGCTTACTGCGCCGAGATCGTCGCGGTGACGTACGAGGAGATGGGGCTGCTGCCCGGCGGGCGCCGGCCCAACTGGTACGACCCGGGCCGGTTCTGGAGCGGCGACTCTCTCGACCTCGTGGGCGAGCACAAGCTGGGCAACGAGATCACGGTGGGCGTCGAGCGGACCGGCTGACCCGCGTTTTTCAGCGGGTACGCCGCAGGGCCAGCGGCAGGGTGGCGGCGACCAGCGCCGCGGTCACGGCGAAGCCCACGGGGTAACCCGTGTGACCGATGAACAGGCCGAACCCCATCGCGCCGACACCCATCCCCGCGTCGTAGGCGAGGTTCCACAGGGCGCTGACCGGGCCGGATGGGCCGCGTTCGAGCATGAGCGCCAGCGTGGCGTTCTGCAGCACCCCGAACCCGACGCCGAACAGCGCCATCCCGGCCACCACCGCGACCGGCTCGGCGGACCAGACCTGGAGGGCGACGCCCACGGCGGTGACGAGGACGCCGGGCACCAGCAGCCGCTCCGAGCCGTGCCCGTCCCCGATCTTGCCCGCCCACCAGCGGGCCAGTGGCGTGCCGAGCGACTGGGCGAGCAGCGCGCCCGAGGCCAGCTCCGGCGACCCGGCCAGCGGCAGGAACGTCACCAGCACGCCGACGGCCAGCGTGACGGCGGCGAAGATCAGGGTGGGCCGCATCTGGCTCCGCAGATCGAACGTCGCGGACGGCTCGACGCTGGGCCCGGCGGCGGGCTTTATGGCGGGTCTGAGGGCGGGCAGTCCGAGTACCGCGACCAGTCCGGCCAGCGGGATCAGGCCGCCCACGACGAGCACCGGGGTGAAGCCGAGCACTCCGGCCGCCCACAGGCCCAGCGGCAGCCCGATGACCGACGGGACACCCACCGCCACGCCGTACAGGCCGAGTCCCTCGCCACGCCGTTCGGTGGGCACCAGCTCGGCGGCCAGCGCGGTGCCCGCGACGACCAGGATGCCGAGCCCGCCGCCGCGCAGCAGGGCCACCGCGAGGACCAGCGGCAACCCCGCGGACAGGGGGAGCAGCAAGGCGGGCAGGCCGAGCAGCACCAGACCGAGCGCCAGCACGGCGCGGTAGCCGTACCTCGACAGCAGCCACGGGACGGCCAGCTCCAGCAGGACCGTGGACAGCATCATGACGCCGGTCGTCAGCCCCACACCGGTCTCGCCCGCGCCGCCTGACGCGGCGTAGAGCGGCATGGCCGCGAACAGCAGGTAGAACCCGAGCAGCCCACCGGCCGCGGCGGCCATGGTCATGAGCAGCGGACGGGTGAGCAGCGAGCCAGATGGGGCGGGGTGGGTCAACATAACTCAAACGGTGCCGGAGGCGCGTCCTAGGCACATCCGGCATGATGCGTAGCCGCCTCTTCATAATGGGGATGTGTTCGTCGGACGTCAGAAGCAGCTCGCCGCGCTGGCGGCCGCCCTGGAACGCACACCGGGCGCGGTGCTCGTCGTCGGGGAGGCGGGCATCGGCAAATCGGCCCTGGTACGCGAGTTCACGGGCGGCGTCGATGCGCTGGTGGCCGAGGGCGGCGCCGACCCGGGGACGGCCCTTCAGACGGCGGCCGCGCATGGGGTTCAGGCGGGCGTGCATGGTGTTCAGGGCGGTATGCCGTACGCGGTGTTCGTGCCGGTGCTGCGCCGCCTGGTCCGGGAGTACGGTGCCGAGCTCGTTCCCGGCGGCGGCCGGAATGGGCTGGCTCGGCTGCTGCCCGATCTCGGCGAGCTGGAGGAGCACCCGGAGCTGGGGCGGGCCCGGCTGTTCGAGGAGGTGCTGTTGCTGGTCGAGCGGGCGGCCGAGCGGCGGCCCGTCGTCCTCGTACTGGAAGATCTGCACTGGGTCGACCAGGCCAGCCGCGACCTGCTGGTCTTCCTGCTGCGCAACCTGACCCGGCCCGGCGTGCTGGTGATCGCGACCTCGCGGGAGCCGCTGCGCCTGCCCATGGCCGAGGTGCTCAAGGTCCCGCCGCTGGGCCGCGACGAGGTGGCGCGCATGCTCGGCGGCAGCGAGGGTGAGCAGGCCGACATCGACCGGATCGTGGCGCGTAGTGAGGGCAACCCGCTGTTCGTGGAGGCGCTGGCCGACGCGGGCCCCGCCACCACGCCCGCGTCGCTGCGCGAGGTGCTGCTCGCCGGAGCCGAGCGGCTCGGCCGGGCCAGTCTGGACGTGCTGCGGATCGCCGCCGTGTCGTCGTCGGTGTCGCCCTCGTACGGGGCGAGCAGGACGCCGCACGAGGTGCTGCGGTCCGTGGCGGGGCTGGACGATCTGGCGCTCGACGAGGCGCTGCGGCCGGTCGTCCGGGCTCGGTTGCTGCTGGTGGACGGGGACGGCTACGTGTTCAGGCACACGTTGATCCGGGACGCCGTCTACGACGACCTGCTGCCGGGGGAGCGCATCCGGCTGCACACCCGCTGCGCCGAGGCGCGGCCCGAGCTGGCCGCCGACCACTGGTACGCGGCGGGCGACCGGCGCCGCGCCTTCGAAGCGGCCTGGCGGGCGGGCCGGTGGGAGCGCGTACTGGAACTGTGGGATCAGTCCGACTCACCTGATGACGGTTCCGACGGCGGTATGGATCACGCGGCGGTGCTGGAGCTGGCCGCCAAGGACGCGCTGCACGCGGGCGACGCCGAGCGGGCCGAGGAGCTCGCGAGCCGGGCGCTGGACGAGGTTCGCGACCCGCTGCGGGCCGCCCACCTGCTGGAGCTGCGGGTGGCCATCCGCGACCTGCTCGGTGAGGAGGGGCTGGCGGACCTGCGGGAGGCGATCCGGCTGGCGCCGCGCGAGGCCCGGCTGATCGGCGCCCTGGCCAACACGCTGGCCTGGAACGGCCAGGACGCCGAGGCCCGTACCCATGCCGAGGACGCGCTGGCGCTCGGCGACGCCAGGTCCCTGGTCACGCTGGCCGCGCTCACCGCGCTCGAAGGAGACCTGGCGACCGCGTCGCGACTGCACGCCGAGGCGCGGGCCGCCGCGCCCGACGACGACACGGTGCTGGCCGCGTACGCCGGCGAGGCCGACGTGCTGGAGGCGGCGGGCGAGCACGCCAGGGCGGAGGCGGTCGCGCGCCGGGGGATGGCGCAGGCCAAGCGCCTGGGCATGGCCCGCTCGCGCGGCGCCCACATCGCCGCGAACCTGGCCGAACCCCTGGCCTCGCTCGGTCGCTGGAAGGAGGCGCGCGAGGTCATCGACGCGGCCTTGGCGCTCGACCCGCCGCCGATCCACCGGGCCTGGCTGCTGATGGTGCTCGGCACGGTCGCGGTGTGGGAGGGGTCGCTGGAGGAGGCGGCCGACGTTCTGGATCGGGCCAGGCCGCTGATGCGCGGGCGCTCACGCGGCTACGATTCGTGCCTGGAGCCGGACCTGCTCGAAGGCAGGCTCGCCGTCGCCGCCGGTGACGTGGAGCGGGCCGGGCGGCTGGCCGACCATGTGCTGTCCGCGCACGACCTGACGCTCAGCCGCCGTTACGCCTGGCCGCTGCTCGTGATCGCCGCGCGTACGGGCCGGGTGCGCCAGGCGCCCGCGGGCATGGAGACGACGGGGCGGGTTCAGGAGGCGTACCGGGCGACGTTCGAGGCCGAGTGCGGGGGCTCGTGGGCGGCCGCCGTGGCCGCCTGGCGGACGGTCGGCCAGCCGTACGCGCTGGGACAGGCCCTGGTCAGGGCGGCCGAGCAGGATCCGGAGTCCGCACGCGAGCTGCTGCGTGAGGCCGCCGCGATCGCCGAGCGGCTGGGCTCGGCGCCGTTGCGGCAGGAGGTCGAGGCGGCCGCGGCCAGCGGCAGGGTGCGCCTGACGGCCGAGCCGGGGCTGTCGGCGCGGGAGCTGGAGGTGCTGGAGCTGGTGGCCGAGGGGCTGAGCAACAGGCAGATCGCCGAGCGGCTGTTCATCTCGGCCAGGACCTCGGGCGTCCATGTGTCCAACATCATGGCCAAGCTCGGCGTGGCCTCCCGGGTCGAGGCGGCGGCACTGGCCCGCCGTACCGGGCTCCTGTAAGGCGCTGTCGTCGGCGTCCGATCGTGGCTAGCCGCCGCGCTCCGGGCCACGTCACAGTGGGTCGGGTGATGGATGCGGACAATCTGTACGCGGTGCTCAGGAGCCGCGATCGGCGCTTCGACGGGCGGTTCTTCGTCGGGGTCGTCACCACGGGCGTCTACTGCCGGCCGAGCTGCCCGGCGGCCATGCCCAAGCCGGAGAACCTGCGGCTCTACCCCTCAGCCGCGGCCGCCCAGCAGGCGGGCCACCGGGCCTGCAAGCGCTGCCGGCCCGACGCGGCGCCCGGCTCGCCCGACTGGAACCTGCGGGCCGACGTGGCCGGCCGGGCGATACGGCTGATCGCCGACGGGCTGGTGGACCGGGAGGGCGTCTCTGGGCTGGCCGCCCGGCTCGGCTACAGCGAGCGGCAGCTGCACCGGCTCCTGCTGGCCGAGCTGGGCGCCGGGCCGCAGGCGCTGGCCAGAGCGCAGCGGGCGCAGACCGCGCGGGTCCTGCTGGAGTCGACGGGGTTGGGGGCGGGGGAGGTGGCGTTCGCGGCGGGGTTCGCGAGCATCAGGCAGTTCAACCAGACGATCAGGCAGCTGTACGGGCTGACGCCGACCGAGCTGCGGCCGCGAGCTTTTGGGTACCCTGCGACCGAGCGGGGCTCCGTGGAAGGCTCGCGGGCTGTCCGGGTCGAGGTGCGGCTGGCCTACCGGCCGCCGCTGGACGAGGAGGCGCTGTTCACCTACCTGGCGAGGCAGGCCGTGCCCGGGGTCGAGGAGGGCGGGGCCGGGTTCTACCGAAGGTCGCTGCGCCTGCCGCACGGGACAGGAGTGGTCGGCGTCATGGACGGCGGCGATCACATGCGGTGCGAGCTGCTGCTGGCGGACGTCAGGGACCTGGCCGTCGCCGTGCGGCGGTGCCGGGTGCTGCTCGACCTCGACGCCGACCCGCGCGAGATCGAGGAGGTGCTCGGTGCGGACCCGGTGCTCGCCCCGCTGGTCACGGCCCGTCCAGGGCTGCGCGCGCCGGGCCACGTGGACCCGGCCGAGCTGGCCGTACGCGCGATGTGCGGGCAGGGGGAGGAGCTGGCGGAACTGGTCGAGCGCTTCGGCGAGCCGCTGGGCAGCCCGGCCGGGGCCGTGACCCACCTGTTCCCGCCGATGGCGGCGCTGGCCGAGGTCGTCCCGATCGCCGAGGCACTGGTCACCGGGCGGCTCACGCTCGATCCGGGCGCCGATCGGGACGAGGCCGAGCGGCAACTGCGCGCCGTACCCGGCGTGGACGAGCGGACCGCCGCCTACATCCGCATGCGCGCGCTCGCCGACCCCGACGTCTTCCTGCCCACCCAGCGGGTACGGCAGGCGCCCGCGAGCTGGCGCCCCTGGCGCTCCTACGCCATGCACCACCTGTGGGCCGCGGCGTGACGCTCACCGTTCTGGTCGCGCGGGACTTCCGCAGGCTGTGGATCGGCTCGTCCATCTCGCTGATCGGCGACGGCATGACGCTCGTGGCCCTGTCCTGGCTGGTGCTCAACGGGCCGGGCGGTGTCGGCGCGCTCAGCCTGCTGGCCGCCTGCTACACCGCTCCGGTGCTGGCCGGCGGGCTGGCCGTGGGCCCGCTGCTCGACCGCTTCGACAAGCGGCACGTGCTGGCCGCCGACAGCCTGATCAGGGGCGTCGCGGTGGCCACCGTGCCGCTGACGGCCGTGCTGGGCGGCGTGCCGGGGTGGCTGCCGTTCGTCGTGGCGGCCCTGCACGGCCTGCTCAAGATGGTGCCCATGGCCGGTGTGCCCGCCGCCATCCCGGACCTCGTCGAGCCGGACGCGCTCGACAAGGCCAACGCGCTGGAGTCCCTGGCGTACGCCGTGTCCGGAATCGTGGGCTATGCCCTGGCCGGGACGTTGATCGAGGCCATTGGCGCGGTGAACGTCCTCGCTCTCGACGCGGCCAGCTACCTGTGCTTCGCCGTGGCCGCGCTGCTGGTCCGCACGCCACTGCGGCCGCACGCGACGCCGGAGACGGGCCGGTCGCGCCTGGGCCACCTGCTGCGCGATCGGGCGCTGGTGCGCACGACGCTGGCGTTCATGGCGTTCAACATCGCCGAGGGTGCCCTGGTGCTGGTCGCCGGGCCGTGGTTGGCCAAGGACCAGGTGCCCGGCGGCCCGGCCACGTTGGCGCTGCTGCTGAGCGCCCTGTCGGTAGGGGAGCTGGTGGGCGGGTTCCTGGCCGGGTTGTGGAAGCCGGGCGTCAGCCGGATGCGGGCGATCGGGTTGGCGCAGCTCGTCGCGGCGGCCGGATTCCTGGCGCTGCTGGCCGTACCTCAGCGGTGGGTGCTCGCGGCCGGGTTCCTGCTGATCGGGGCGGCGGGCGTGGTGATGACCATCTGGGCCCAGTCGCTGCGCATGGAGCTGATCCCGCCCGCCCTGCGCGGCCGCGCGTTCAGCGTGCTCCGTACGCTCATGCAGGCCACACCGCCGGTCGGCGCCGCCGCCGTCGCCCCGCTCCTGGCCGGCGGGAACCTCACGCTGACCGCCGTCCTCATGGCCGCTCTGGCCGGGATGCCCGCTCTCCTCCTGCTCCTGCCGCGCGGCTGAGCCGGGGCACGCTGTCGAGGAGCTTGCGCGTGTACGGGTGGGCGGGGGAGCCGAGTACGGCCAGGGTGGGGCCCTGCTCGACGACGCGTCCGCGTTCGAGCACGGCCGTGTCCCGGCAGAGGGCCGCCACCACGGTCAGGTCGTGCGAGACCATCACCACTGCCATGCCCCGGCTCTCGCCCAGCTCGGCCAGCAGCTCGACGACACGTACCCGGGTCGAGACGTCGAGCGCGCTGACCGGCTCGTCGGCGAGCAGCACCTTCGGCTCGCAGACGATGGCCCTGGCGATCGCGATGCGCTGCCGTTGCCCGCCCGAGAACTCGTGCGGGTAGCGGCGCGCCGCGTCGGCGGGCAGCCCGACCGCCCGCAGCGCCTCGGCCACCCGATCCCCCGCCTCGTCGCGCGAGCCGAGCAGTCTCAGCGAGCGCAGCGGCTCGGAGACGATCCGGCCCACACGCTGCCGGGGATCGAGGGAGGAGTACGGGTCCTGGAACACGGGCTGCACGTTCCGCCGGAACTCGCGGCCACTGGGCTCCCCGCCGTCGAACAGGATCCGGCCACTGCTCGGCCTGGCCAGGCCGAGCAGCAGCCGTAGCAGCGTCGTCTTGCCCGCGCCGGACTCGCCGACCAGGGCCAGGCTGCGCCCAGGGGAGACGGCGACCGACACGCCGGTGAGCACGGGGGCCGCCTTCCGGTAGGCGAATCCCACGTCGCGAGCCTCCAGCACCGCGCTGCCCCCGGATCCTGCGCGGGCGGCGTTCGCGGCGTCATGCGATTCTGCGCGATCGGCGTTCTCGGCGTCATCCGGTCCGGCTCCAGCGGGGTTCATGGCGCCATCCGATCCAGCTCGCCTTCCAGCTCCCACGCGCTGTTCACCAGCGAGCGGGTGTACGCGTGCCGGGGCTCGTACACGATGTCGCGCACGCTGCCCGACTCGACCGCCACCCCCTCCTTCAGCACCACGATCCGGTCCGTAACCCCCGCCACGACGGCCAGGTCGTGACTGATGAACAACAACGCCATCCCCCTGCTCGCGACCAGCCCGTCGAGCAGCGTCAGCACCTCGGCCTGGACGGTGACGTCCAAGGCCGTGGTCGGCTCGTCGGCGATCAGCAGCTTCGGCCGGCAGGCCAGGGCCATGGCGATGGCCACCCGTTGCCGCTGGCCGCCGGAGATCTCGTGCGGGTACGCCCGCGCCACGCGCTCGTCGAGCCGCACCTCGGCCAAGGCCGCCATGACCGCGGCGCGCAGCGGGCCGCCGCGTAGCCGCTGGTGGCGGCGGAGCGGCTCGGCGAGCTGGTGGCCGACGCGCATCAGCGGGTCGAGCGCCGTGAGCGGCTCCTGGAAGACGACGGCCGCCGCCCGGCCGCGCACCCCGTCGAGCTTGCCGTCCCGCGCGCCGACGATCTCCGTGCCGTCCAGTACGGCACTGCCGTGCGCGGTCATGCCGGCCGGGAGCAGGCCCATGACGGCCAGCGCGGTCAGCGACTTGCCGGAGCCGGACTCGCCGATCAGGCCGAGCCGGTCACCGGTGCCCACGGTGAAGGACACGCCGGTGACCAGCTCGCGGCCGTCCGCCCGTCGTACCGTGAGGTCCTTGACGTCCAGCAGGCTCATCGGCTCCTCCGGCGGGTCGGATCGGCCAGGTCTCTGAAGCCGTCGGCGACCAGGTTCACGCCCACGACGAGCACAACGAGCAGCACGCCCGGCGCGATGGCGCCGGTCGGCGCGGTGAGCACGGTGGCCTGGGCCTCCTGCAGCAGCCGTCCCCATGAGGCGTTCGGCGGCGGGGGGCCGAGGCCGAGGTAGGACAGGGACGCCTCGGCCAGTACGGCCAGACCGAGCTGCAGGGCCAGGTTGACCAGCAGCGTCGGCCAGATGTTCGGCAGCACGTGCTCGGTCACGACGCGCGGCCACGAGGTGCCCGAGGTACGGGAGGCCGTGATGTAGTCCTGGGCCAGGACCCGCTTGACCAGCACCCGCGTCAGCCGCGCGACGATCGCCGACATCGCCAGCCCGATCGCCAGCACGGCCGAGCCCAGCGACGCCTGCCGTACCGCGACCACCAGCATGGCCAGCAGCAGCGTGGGGAAGGCGATGAGGATGTCGAGCACGGCGGAGATCGTGTCGTCCAGCCACCGGGTCGCGAACCCGGCCAGCAGCCCGGCGGTCACCCCGAGCACGCCGCCGACCAGCACGGAGCCGAAGCCGACCGTCAAAGCGATGCGCGCGCCGACCATGAGCCGGCTGAGCAGGTCGCGGCCGAGCTTGTCGGTGCCGAGCCAGTGCGCGCCGCCGGGCGGGACGAGCCGCCCGCCCGAGGTGTCGGACGGGTCGTACGGCAGCCAGAGCAGCGAGACCACGGCGACCGCGCACACCAGCGCCACCAGCACACAGCCGATCAGGAACGTCGGCGACCTCTTCACGGCCCGCCCCCGCTTCTCATGGCCGGCCTCCGGCGAGGTGGGCGCGGAGTCGCGGATCGACGAGCCGCTGCACCAGGTCGGCGGCGAACCCGATCACCAGCACCGCGAAGGTGCTGACCACCAGAACGCCCTGGATGACCGGATAGTCGTGCTCGGCGATCCCCTTCACCAGCATCCCGCCCAGCCCCGGCAGCGCGAACACGCTCTCCACCACCACCGCGCCGAGGAACGTGGTGGCCAGCTCGATGCCGAGGATCGAGATGACCGGGACAGCCGCGTTGCGCAGCCCGTGCCGCCACATCGCGCCGACGAAGGACGAGCCGAGCGCTCTGGCCGTACGCAGATAGTCGGCGCCGAGCACGTCCACCGTGGCCGAGCGGACGTAGCGGATCAGCGAGGCCGACATGACCAGCGCGATCGTCACCACGGGCAGGGCCAGTGAGGTCAGCGCGGCGGCCGGGTCTTCCCACTCGTGCCGGGGGAACCCACCGGCCGGCAGCACCCGCAGCCGCAGCGCGAACACCGTGACCAGCAGCATCCCGATCCAGAAGACCGGCACCGCGATGCCGAGCTGCGACACCCCGTTCAGCAGCGGCCCGTACCAGCGGTCCGCCCGGTAGGCGGCCAGAAAGCCGACCGGCACCGCGACCACCACCGCCAGCAGGAACGACAGCAGCGTCAGCGGCACCGTCACCACCAGCCGGGAGGCGATCTCCTGCCCCACGGGCAGCGTGCTGACGAACGAGGTGCCCAGGTCGAACCGGGCCAGCCCGCCCAGCCAGGAGCCGAACTGCTCGGGCAACGGCCGGTCCGACCCGATCTGGTGCCGGGCCGCCGCGATCTGCTCCGGCGTGGCCCCGACCGACAGCAGCGAGTTCGCCGGATCACCGGGCAGCAGCCGGAGCAGCAGGAACAGCAGCGTCGCCGCCAGCAGCAGCGAGCCCAGCAGGAAGGCCGTCCGGCGCAGCAGGTAGCGCGCCATCAGCCCTTCTTGATGCCGTAGACGTAGAACTGCGAGTTCAGGCCGTTGATCGGGTAGCCCGACAGGTCCGACGACGCCACCACGATCTGCGGATAGAGGTAGAGCCAGTCGCTCGCCGCGTCCTCGGCGATCTGCCGGTTGACCTTCTTCAGCAGTTCGGTCTGCACCTCGGTGGTCTCGGCCTGCTCGGCCTCCGCGACCCACTTGGTGACCTGCGGGTTGTCGTAGCCCCAGTAGAAGTCCGGGTCGCCGTACCAGACCACATCCCTGTCGTTGACGTGCTCCTGGAGGGTGGCGGCGAAGTCGCGGTTCTTGTACACCTTCGAGTACCACTCGTCGGCGGTGATGACGTTGATGGTGACGGTGATGCCGACCTTGGCCAGCTCGCTCTTGATGAACGCCGCCGCCGTGGGGTGCGGGTCGTAGTTGGGCGTGTCGAGCGTGAAGGCGAAGCCCTTGGCGTAGCCGGCCTCGGCGAGTTCCTTCTTTGCCAGGTTCACGTCATATGGATTGACCTTGGTCAGGTCCTCGTACCATGGGTCGGTCGGCGGCACCATCGAGCCGATCAGGCTGCCGTAACCTGCCCAGATCGACTCCAGCAGCTTGGCGTTGTCGATGGCCGAGGTGACGGCCTTGCGCACCAGCGGCTTGTCGAACGGCGCCTTCCGGTCGTTGAAGGCCAGCAGTAGCTTGGTCGTGGAATGACCGTCACTGACCCGGTAATCCTTGTTGTCCTTGAACTGCGCGAGGGCGTCAGGGCTCTGCTCACTGGTGACGATGTCGACGGCGTTGGTGAGCAGCGCGTTGTTCAGCGCGGTCGCGTCGGTGAAGTAGTGGAACACGACGCCCTTGTTCGTGGGCTTGGCGCCCCAGTAGCCGTCGAACCGGTCGAGGCTCAGCGTGGAGCCGCGCTTCCATGCGCCCAGCTTGTACGGGCCGGTGCCGTCCTCGGTGGTCGTGAGGTTCTTCGCCGCCGAATTGATGATCCACACGTAGCTGAGGTTGTAGACCAGCGAGATCGACCGGCTCGCCAGCTTCACCACCACGGTCGCGTCGTCCGGGGTCTCGATGCTCTTGACCGGCTTGAAGCCGCTCTTGCGCGCCGACTGCGAGTCCTTCGCCGTCACCTTCTCGATGCTGTACTTCACATCGGCCGAGGTCAGCGGCTTGCCGGAGTGGAACTTCACACCCTTGCGCAGCGTGAAGGTATAGGTGAGGCCGTCGGGGCTCACCTTGTGGCTCTCGGCGAGCAGGTTCTCGACCTTGCCGGCGTCGGTCAGCTTGAACAGGCCCTCGTAGACGTTGCCGTTGAACACCTCCGTCACGCCCTGGCCGCCGCCGGCGGTGTTGTCGAGGTTCTGCGGCTCGTAGAGGGAGCCGATCTCGATGGTCGCGGCGGCTGGTGGAGCGGTGCTGGTGGTGCCGCCCGACCCGGTGCCGCAGGCGGCGAGAGCTAGGCTGAGGACGAGGGCCGCACCGACGATCTTGCTGCTCACGAGGATCCCTGACATTTGGGTACTAAAGCGGTAGGTTTAGTAGAGTATAGCTGGGCTCGTGGACCGGTGCCGGACGGGGTGTGACCTCGCCTTTCTCCACATTTATGACCTGTAATGGGGTGCGCAATTCACTACTGCACAAAGCGGCTTATCTGAGTACTCTGGAGCCTTCAGCTTGTGCGGGGGCACACAACTCCTTGACTCTCGAAGGAGCGTCTCCATGGACGCGTCCGACAGCCGCGTTGTCGTCTTATTCATCATCGTCGCGCTCGCCCTGTTCGTCGCGGGACGTCGCTTCCAGTCCATGGTCTCGGCCCGGCAGGCCTGGCGGCACTCCATGCGGGCCGTACCGATCAGGCGGCAGTCCACGGGGAGCGCGGTCAAGGTGATGCTCGGGGTCGGCGTGATCGTGATGATCGCATTCTGGTTCGTCACGAACCTGCAGAGCCTGACGTAGGCCCTCTTAGCGGCGGCGGCGCAGGCCCCAGGCGGCCAGTACCGCGATTCCGGCGGCGGTCAGGCTCACCGCGCGGGTGAGGCGTACCGCGCGCCGGACGTCCGCGGGCTCGGGCTTGGGGCCGTCGCCCATGGTCGGCCGGTGCTCGGTTCTGCCGCCGTAGACGTTCGTGCCGCCCAGCGTGAGGTCGAGCGCTCCGGCGAACGCGGCCTCGCACCTGCCCGCGTTGGGGCTGGGATGGCGGTGCCCGTCTCTGCGCAGTACGGCCAGCGCCCGAGCCCGGTTCGGCGCGACCAGTACGGTGATCAGCCCCGTGAGCCGGGCCGGCAGGTAGTTGGCCACGTCGTCGAGCCTGGCCGCCGCCCACCCGAAACGTTCGTAGCGGGGGGAGTGGTGGCCGATCATCGCGTCCAGCGTGTTGATCGCCCGGTAGGCCAGCAGCCCCGGGACGCCCGCTACGGCACCCCAGAAAAGCGGGGCCACGACGGCGTCCGAGGTGTTCTCGGCCAGCGACTCGACGGTGGCCCTGGCGATCTCGGGCGCTTCCAGCGCGGCGGGGTCGCGGCCGCACAGGTGGGGGAGGCGGGCGCGGGCCCTGGTCAGGTCGTCGTCCTCCAGCGCGGCGGCCAGGTAGGCGCCCTCGCGGGCCAGCGTGGTGCCGCCGAGCACCGCCCAGGTGGCGACGGCCGTCAGCGTCGTACGGACAACGGGGTTCGCGACGCGTTCGGCGAGCACGCCCAGGCCCGTGGCCGCGCCCGCGCAGAGGGCGACGTGGACGACGCCGTTCGGTCTGGCGTCGCCGTAGAGGGCCCGCTCCAGCCTGGTGGCGGCACGGCCGAACAGCGCGACGGGGTGGGCCGCGCGCGGGTCACCGATGACGGCGTCGAGCGCCACCCCCAACGCGATGCCCACCGGCCTGGAGGCGTCTCCGGCCGGGCGGGACTTGCCGTTAGTGCGGTGGAACTCGTTGGTGCGGTGGGACTTAACCAACCAGTCGTCCGTGCGGTGGGACTTAGCTGACCAAATGCGCATGGAGCTTATCTTCGTGCTTGTCGAGCCAGGCGGCCGCCCGGCGGATGCGCTCGCCCGCGCCGCCCGCCCACATCCTGGCCCAGCTCCCGCCCGTCGCCGCCCGGTCGCGCATGACCATGTACGAGCGCTGGAACCGGAGCCTGGCCAGCTCCAGCAGCCGTCGGCGATCGCGCGGCGGCAACCCGTACGCGTCGCAGAACAGCCGCAGCCGCGCCCCCACATCCAGCCCGCGCTGGAGCGGCGCCAGGTCGACCGGGTCGCCGATGGGCGCCCAGTGCCTGAGCGTCGTGACGACGTCGAACAGCCGGGTCGTCGGCCGGGCCAGATCGAAGTCGATCAACGCCCGGGGCCTTCCGTCGCGAAATATCACGTTTTGAACGGTTAAATCGCAGTGGCCGATGACCTCCGGGGCGGCGTCGTCGTTCGAACCGCCCTCCCATCCGCCGCGCGTCAGCGGGAAGCCCCGCGTCGCGTCGTGGAAGTCGCGCAGCAGCTCGGCCAGCCGTACCAGAGCCTCGTCGGTGACCGTCACCAGGCCGAGCCCGGTCGTACCCGGAATATAGGTGAGGACCTCGCGCCCGAGCCCGTCCATGCCCACGACGCGCGGCGCGCCCTCGAACCCGGCGGCTTCCAGGTGGCGGAGCAGAGCGTGCACGGCGGGCGTCGACGGGCTCGCCGGTCTGCGGACGGTGTCACCGACCCGGACCACCCCGTCCGTCACGTCCCCGCCCTGCAAGGGGATCTCGTGCAGGAGCGTCGCGACCATGCCGAGAAAGCTTAGACCCTATTGCACCCCTCCCGCCTGGCGTTTTAGCGTGTCGCGACTCTGTGACGCGCACGCGCCCCCTAGCCTGGAGCCTCATGCCGATCATGCTGTCGTTCGCGGCATTCCTGATGACGCTGCTCGGCGGGCTGGTCGCGCATCGAGTCAGGGAACGCCGTCACCTCGTCCTCGGCGCCGCCGCCGGCGTCATGCTCGGCGTGGTGACGTTCGACCTGCTGCCGGAGGCGCTCTCCCGCGACCCGGCACAGGTCGGCGGGGTGCCGGTGCCGATGCTGATGTTCGCGCTGGCGTTCCTGGGCATCCACAGCGTCGAACGCTCGATGGGCATGCACGACGCCCACGAAGGCGACTACGCCTCACACCGCCACTCGCACGCGGGCGTCGGCCTCGTCGCGGGCGCCGCGCTCGTCGTCCACAGCTTCCTCGACGGCGCCGCGATCGGCGCCGCCTTTCAGACCGACACCACGCTCGCGGTCGCAGTGGCGATCGGCGTCATCGCGCACGACTTCACGGACGGGTTCAACACCTACACGATCACTTCCCTGTACGGGAACGCGCGCCGCCGGGCGCTGATTCTGCTGGGCCTGGATGCTCTGGCACCGGTGACGGGGGCTACGTTGACGTCGCTGATCGCGATTCCGGCGGGGGTGCTGGGGGCGTATCTGGGGATGTTCGCCGGGTTCCTGCTGTACTTGGCGACGTCGGACATCCTGCCCGAGGCCCACACCACCAGCCGCGCCGCGGGTCCGACGCTGCTGGCCACGGTGGCGGGGGCGGCGTTCATGTGGCTGGTGATCGCACTGACGGACTGACGCACTGGCGCCGTGTGCGGTCCGCTTCAGGCGTTCGGCACCGAGGTTTCGTGGCGTTCGGCGGCGCTGAGGTATCGGCGGGCCATCTCCACGCTCTTCCACCCGGTGATCCGCATCAGATCGAGCGGATCGCCGCCCTTCTCCAGATAGTCGTCGGCCATCGTCTGCCGGAACCGGTGCGGATGCAGCCGCCCCGGGATTCCCGCCTCCCGGCCCCGCCGTTCCAGCATCTGCTGTATGCCCGTCGCGGTCAGCCGCCGCTGCCCACCCTCGGCCGTGATACCGCGTACCGGAAGCCAGAGCCAGGGTGACGCCGCGTGCGGATGCCGCGTACGGGCCCGCAGATACCGATCGATCGCCGCGGCGGTCTTCGGCCCGATCGGCACCAGAAGCGCGTCCTCGCCTTTACGGACGATCCGCAGCAGCCGCCGATCCAACCACACATCCCCGACCCGCTCAGCGTCGGCCTGCCCGGCTTGAGTATCGTCCCGCTGTTCACCGGTAGGCCCGTGCCGGAGCCCGGCCAGCCAGGACAGCCGCATCCCGTTGTCCATGAGCACCCGCACGATCGCGGTATCCCGACGATCCACCCAAGACCCCCCGGAACACACCTCCAGCAACGCCTCAAGCTCCCGATCAGCCAGCAACTCGACCGTACGACTGGCCCCCTTCGGCGGATCGATCCCGTCCATGGGCGTCCCCGAGATCCGCTCCTCTTCCGCGATCAGCCAGTTGAAGAACACCCGGAGGTTGCGAAAATGCTTGCGCGCGTTCCCGGAACTGGTCGCGGCCGTACTGGCATCGAGAAACGCGCGCACGTTCGCGGCGTCGACCGCCTCCACCTCCACGGGCATCCCGCGCTCGGAGAGAAACCGGGCCAGGACGCGTACGCTGTCGAGGTAGCTCCGGATCGTTCCGGGTGACTTGTCAGCCGCCTGAAGGGACAATTCCCAGGAGGGCACCATGTCGAGCAGGGGAGGCGAAGGGGGCATCTGTCTTCGGGATCTCGCCATGGCTTCTCCAAATCCGATACTGTTCGATCGGTGTATGATTATGCTACCGTCTCTCCTGGTCGGCTGACATGCAGGTCAGACGCCGAATTCGAGCGCCCTTAGCTCAGCTGGATAGAGCATCGGACTTCTAATCCGACGGTCGCAGGTTCGAATCCTGCAGGGCGCGCTTCACTCAAGCCTTGGATCTGCGCTTCTTGGGGGAGCGAGAATCTGATGGCCTAGTAGAGCGGATCGGGGAGACCGAAGGGAGACCTTCAGTTTCGGACGGCTCCCCCCACGGTTGCCTGCCGCGAGACTGAGCGTGGCGGCTCCGTGCCGGAGGTCGTGGAAACGGATCGGCGGCAGGCCGGCCGCGAATGTCAGCCGCTCGAAGTACTCGCTCAGCCAATCGGCGCGCCGCTGCCCTGCGTCTTCGGCCGCCCCTCCTCCACCTCGCGATCTACGATCGTGGGCTGCTCGGCCACCGCGGGTCGCCTATCCCGAGCCTGTTCGGCCATGCCGCGAACCGTACGTTCCCGAAGACGCCGAGATGGTGAAATAGGGCGAAAAGTTGGAGGCCCGACCACGCGGCGGTGCCGCTGCAGGCGGGCCTCTGCTCATGTCAGGATGCGGACAGGTGATCGCCTCCGGCCATTGTCGGCTGCGGCCTTCCCCGGCCACATCCTCTACGCCGTCTTAGCGTGAGCCAACCGGGTCAGATCGGCAGGCAGTCCCGCCGGATGAAGAACCAGCCTTGGTGGCCCTTGCCGTTGCTTTCCCCGTACTTGGTCGCGTAGATCAAGGCGTACGCTCCGTCGCGGGTGACGTATCGCCATTTGACGGTGTTGTGGTTGTTTGTCGCCGCGTCATCGACTCCGACGGTGAGTGCTCCCGCGAGCCTGCGGGAGGGTCTGGACACCGCCCTCCACGGTTCGACGTTGCCCCAGCCGTCGATCTTCCCGTTCTGCACCGCGCACGCGCCATGAGGCTGGAGTTTGACGGGATGCCCATTGTTGCCCTGCTTGTTGGAGCCGATCATGCCGTTGGTGAACCGCCGCTTGAACTCCTCACCGCTCGGATACTTGCGAGGAGGGCCGCAGGCCTTCGACATGGTGCGCCCACCTGGAACGGTCGCGTCGTAGAAGATCCAGAAGCATCGATTCAGGTTGCCGCCCACGCGGGCCCAGGTGTAGGTCTGCTGCCCTCCGTCGACGCGTACGGACCAGGGCTTGTACGCGGTGCCGATCATGAAGCTGCCCGGTGCGCTGCGCAGGAGCGTGTAGTCGCTGTCCACCTTCCTCGGCGCGGGATCGGCCGAGGCGGGGCTGGCGATGGCGAGGATGAGAAGCGGTGTCGCGAGCCACAGTCGCATGGGATGTCTCCTTTGCCGATCAGCGGTCAGTGGCAGGCGGGAAGGTGCATGGCCTCGACGTAGCCCCAGCGGCCGGCGGCGGGCGCGTACCCGAGGATCCACTCTTCTGGACCGTGGTGGCCGCAGGTCGCGGTGGTGATGTAGAGCGCGTCGCCGGCGCGCAGGTTACCGATCACAAAGGACCTCGGCTCGCTGCGGAAGGAACCGACGGAGCCGAGGTGGATCGGTGTGCCGGTCGGCGATCCGGTGTGCGCCGCGCTGAGCGGAACGGCCTTGACCTGGTTGTTGCCGCCGATGGCCTGCAGATCAGGCAGTGGCGCGCCACTGTCGCCCTGGCTGCGCGCGGACGGGTCGGCGAGGCAGGACTTGGCGATGAAACCCCAGTTGGGGCTCTCGTGCTTGGCGTAGTCGAGGACCATCGCGTAGTCGTTGTAGGTATAGCGCACCCCCACGGCTTGGCCATTGCCCTTGCTCCAAGTCCGATCGGGGACATTCGGCTGGGGGTAGTTCTCGTGGATCGCGCAGTTCGCCTGCAGGATCGCGCGGTGGGTGTAGTGCGTGTCCGCCGCCGTCGCGGGCACCGCCGGCGTGCCGAGCTGGGCGGCCAGGGCGATACCCAGGATCAGCGCGCTCTTACGCGGGAAGCGGGTGACGATTTTCTGACTCAAGATCTTGCTCCTTTGTCGAGGAGAGTTGTGTCGGAATAAAGTTCCGGATCGCTTGTGCGACCGCTCCGCATTCTTTACGGAGCTCCGCCGAATCGGCGAGCGTTTTCCGCGAGAAAAATTCAGAAAGCGTGTGCAAATCGCTGAAAGGCCGCCTAACCTGGGGGATCTCGTCGGGGGCCGCCGCTTGACCGAGAGGCTTGAAATGGACAATTTTCACGAAAACGGCACCGCTTCGGCGATCGTAAACGGGCAGACGGGAGAGGAGGTAAGGAGAGCGCGAGAAGCCGCAAAGATGACTCAAGCGGACATCGTGCGCGCGCTTGCACGGATAGATGTGGAAATGTCCGTTTCCACGTTGTCTCGTAGCGAGAGCGGCACCCGGGAGTTCAAGAAAGCCGAGCTCCAGGCCATCAGGGAGGTCCTCGAAGCCGAGAACGTGGCGCTGCACCTGGCTGAGATATCGGATTCGAAGCCACCGCACAGGGTCCGTGAATTCCTCCGCCGCCGCGCAATCATGATCGGTGTTTCCGGGGCATTGATAGGCGCCTTGGGGCTCCTGGGATTAATCGTGACATTGAATGGTGTCCCATCGGTCAACCATTCAGATGCGCCGTCGGCCGTGACCGGCTGCAACCATTATCGCATCGCTGCGCGAGATCTGTGGTTGCGCGACCAATACGGCGAAACGGTCGAGCAGTTGCCCCACGACCTCGATGTCACGTACCTGGGAAAGCAGAACAGAGCGGGTCACTGGGAGATCACCACGACCGACGGGAGACACGGCTGGGTGGACTCTTCCTTCTTGAAACCCCGGTGCTGAACTACGGCCGTATTCGCACGCCTTCGGTGTCCGTCTGAGGGCGGCGCGCGGAAGGTCGGCGCTCATCGAGCTGCGTCCGCGTCCAGGCAGGTAGGGCAACCCGCTCGGCCGACGTCAGCGGCGCACCAGTTCCCGCAGTTCCTCCATCAGCCTCTGCTCCGCCAGAAAGTTGGCCAGCTTCCCAGCGGTGGCGAGATCGCCGCAGTCGTGACCTTTTCCGGCAAGGGCTCCCGTCGGTAGCAAGCCGTATTGAAGGACCCACCCGGACACTCCGCGAAACTGCCAAGCGTGCCTTGGTCAGCTCCACGAGTGAGGCTAAATGTCGGTGCCCGTTGATAACTATGGCCCATCACGTTGACCGACCGACGACGATGGAGCCCCCCATGGCCACGGCCCCGTTCAGAGACGAGAGCGCTACCCGCAGGTGCTCAGTCGAGATCCCCTTCCCGCTCGGCCCGACGTGAGCCCGGCGCGCGAGCTCGTCCGCCTCGTGCCGCGGGCCGGAGGCTGACATGGGCGTCCTCGACAACTTTCCCCAGTCCCAGGGCTACCTGCTCAATCACCACATCGAGGGGCTGCCGCGTGAGCTGTTCGCCCGGTACGACGTGGGCGGGCTGCCCGGCACCGACGAGACCGGGCGCAGGGCGTTCGGCATATGGGCGCAACTGCGGCTCAGCCTGGGTGACAAGGGCGGCTACCAGTACTCCGAGGAGGTGCTCCGGCTGGTGCGAGAGGTGGCCGATGGCGACATCCCCTGGACGTTCGAGGACACGCGCTCTCTGTGGGGGATCGCCGACGCGCTGTCGAGCTGCGGTCACACCGGCCACGCCGAGCTGTACCGGATTCCGCTGGCCGCCATCGCGACGCTCGGATACCCCGAGCGCCGTCAGATTCTTGATGACGTGCCGCCGTGGCACCCGGCCCACCGCAGCCCGGGCCGGGCCGCGTTACGCAAGGACCTGGAACGCGTCCTGACCGAGCCCCCGGAGCACGGGCCGGCCGGGGTTGTGCGCAGCCTGGTCTGGGACGGCGACCCCATCGCCCGTGCCATGGCAGGAAAGTATGCCGTCCGGCTGACTGACCCCGCCGTGCTGCCTCTGCTGAAACACTGGCGCAAGGCCAAGGCCAGAAGGCCCAGCGAAGCCTGGCTCGCCAAGGTCCGCACGCTGCTCACCGACGACGGCGTGGCGGTGCTGCGCGAGATCCTCTTCCGCGTGGCCACCCACCGCGAGAGCCGCGAGCCCGGCGGCAGGGTCTTCCTCGCTCGCCGCACCGCCCTCCCGCTGCGCGGCATGCTGTGGACCTGCGAGGTGATCGACGAGCCCTGGGTGTCCACGCTGCTCGGCGACGTCGCCACGAACTGCGGCCTCGGGCGCAACGGCACCAGGGGCGCCGCCGTCTGCCGTAACGAGAGACTGGCCAACGCCGCACTGAACGTGCTGGCCAAGCGGGGCGGCCTCGACACGGTGGGCATACTCGCGCGTGTGCCAGCCAAGCTGCGCAGACCGGCCCTGCTGGCGAAGGCGTTCGACGCCCTCGACGCGGTGGCCGTCCAAGAGGGGCTGAGCCACGAACAGCTCGTCGACCGGACGGTCCCCGCCTTCGGGCTCGGCCCCCGACGGGGTCCGGGAGGAGCAGGCCGGCGACTGCGTCGTCCGGCTCGACATCGACGGGCCGGTGCTGCGGTTCGTCAACGCGTCCGGGCGCGTCGTCAAGTCGGCGCCCCAGTCCATCCGCGAGGATCCAGTACTCGCCGATCCCACTTCTGACCGTTTCAAGGGCCACTTCGTGCGCTACAGGCAGGCCAAGGCGCTGCTGGAGCAGCGCGGCTGGAGCGGGCTGTCGATCGGTCGGTACTACGAGAGCGGCGGCGACATAGGGGCGGCCGTCAAGACGCTCGCCGGCTGGCAGGCCAGCTGGGGCATGCGGGTCGCCTCCGACCCCGCGCAGGATGACTGGGGCACGGCCTCCTGCGCCGCCACCGACGCGATTCGGTTCCGCCACGCGGATCTTCCCGGCGACGCGCCGCTCACCGAAGTGCCGCCGCTGGTGTTGTCGGCACTGATGCGCGACGCCGACCTCGCCGTGGGGTCGGGTTCCTGGGGCTCGACCAGCAGGAGGCGGCCGGGCATGACGGCTACTGGCAGTCGTACGGGTTCGGCGAGCTGAGCGAGACCGCTCGCACGCGGCGTGACGCGCTGGCCCGGCTGCTGCCCCGGATGAAGCTCGCCGACCGTGTGGAGCTGACCGACCGGTTCCTGCGCGTGCGGGGGCAACTGCGCACCTACCGGATTCATCTGGGGCCGGGCAACATCCTGATGGAGCCGAACGTCGCCTACCTGTGCATCGTCCCCGGCCGCGACCGCTCCGCCTCATCGGTGTTCCTGCCGTTCGAGGAGGACGGCGGAATGTTGTCGGTCATCTTGTCGAAGGCGTTCCTGCTGGCGGACGACACCAGGATCAGTGATCCCAGCATCACCCGCCAGCTCGTCGCTACCTAGGCCCTATGCCTTTGAGGGTGAAGGCGCGGTTCCAGTCGCGCACCCACTTCGGCCCGAAGCCCTCCGTGGTGTTCGGCGAAGTGGTGCGGGCGTCGAACGTTCCCGTGACCGGGTCGAAGCCGAACGCGGCGGCGTTGTCCCCTTGGCGTTGAAGGAGTCGAAGCCCGGGTTGAACGTCTTGACGTTCAACCCGCTGGCGCCGGTGGGGTAGGCGAAGCCGCCGGCGCCGATGCTGACCGAACGCGTCAGCACGTTGTTCACCGGCACGTAGACCGAGTTCGGATTCTGCCAGATCTCGGCGTCGGTGCAGTCCGTGGTGCCGACGGCGGTTCAGGGCACGTCCTGCGCGGCGGACGGGACGCACCACTCGCGGATGTGCCGCCGGCATCTCGGTCGCCCCGCCAGGAACGTCAGAGCCCGAGCACCGCAGCCAGGGCCTCCCTGTTCACCCCCACCACGACCAGTACCACCACGATGATGACGGTCCTCAGAAAGCGTCCCCAAGGCTCGGGGATGGAGGCCGTGCCGCTGAGTCGAACGGTAATCACGTTCTGTCCTTTCGCTGATTATGCTTGTGAATTCAGCGCCGGACCTGCCAAGACGTCCACAGCGAGCTAGACTGACAACGCCAAATTGCAAGTTGGCTGCTGCAGGACCAGCAGGTCCGGCTGCAACGACTTGTACGATCCCCGGTGCATCGCCGTGCCGGGGATCTTGTCGTTACAGCCCATGAGAATACTCCTTTATCGGCGCGCTGGGAGGCCATTCGCTCGCTCTTAGCCCATCCATTCAAGATTTGCAGCGATAGGGCCCTGACCTGCGATTATGCGATAAATATTCTGTAGTATCATTTCGGCGGGACGGTTAGTGGTCCCCGATGGGTGATCTCCTATATAAGAGGTTGGCAATACTCATAGGGCTCTAGGTATTCCGAGGGCTACTAATAATTATCCTGTACTTTTATCGGTGCGGAAGCGTGCGGTCAATTAACGTTTGAGTCCCCGGTCGGGCTTAAGTAAGGCGAGGGCTGGGGGGCCGGGCTCATCAACCGGCATGGCTGCGGGTGGCACATCAAGCCTGGTTTGGTGGCAGATCAGCCGCTGCGACCTCCAGTCGTATCCGCCGACAATCCGGAGCGCTTCGCGGGGCTCCGATGCATCGCCAGATGTAAAGAATGAGGCGTAGAGAGTTGCTCGCGCTGTGTGTTGCTGCGTGTGTTGCTGTAAGTGTGATTGTGAAATACCAGGTCAGAGGTGCTTTGTACGTGCTGGGCTCGCGATAGGATCCCCGATCCACCTCGTGGAGACCCGGATTGGGGGGAGTAGCTTTGCCGATGCGAGGGTGGCGGAATGGCCATCCAGGAATCACCAGGTATCCCGCCAGGCTGAAGTCTCGCGTCACCTTGTGTTGCAACCCCCACAGGCGGGTCACGTGTGCCCCAAGCCAGCCGCTGAGGGCTTTGTTTGCTTTCCGGGGTGAACATGGACCCCGAGCCTGTATCGCGCACCGCCTGCGGTCAGGAGTCATGCTCCGGTTCGAATCGAGGCATTAGGGCGAGCACCCGAGCCGGTGAATTCGGGGGCGTACACGGTCATTAGGTTCGAATCCTGCAGGGCGCGCAAACGAGACCAGGAAATCTGCGGGTTGACCTGGTCTTTTGCATGATCGATGGTCTGTAACCGGCCTGGAACAACGACAAGCCTTGGCCCCTACCAGGACTTGTCTGTATGCCCGAGAATGTCCGCCATGGGCTCCCCACTGATCTTGGCCAGTCTGCCTTTCGCCATCGGCATCGTCATGCTCGGCCTGGGCCTCAGCCTGACCCTGGATGACTTCCGGCGGGTGGGCCAGTATCCGAAGGCGGCCGTGGTCGCGTTGCTGTGCCAGATCGTGCTGCTGCCGGCGATCTGCTTCGGCCTGGTGCTCGCCTTCGGGCTTCCGCCGGAGCCGGCGGTCGGGATGCTGCTGGTCGCGGCGTCGCCCGGTGGGCCCACGGCCAATCTGTTCAGCCACCTGTTCGGCGGGAACGTCGCGCTGGATGTCACGCTCACCGCGATCAACTCGGTGCTGGCCGTGATCGCCCTGCCGATCGTGGTGAACCTCTCGTCCGGCGGGTGCTCGAGCCCGCTGTCCCCGCCCGGGCAGCCGGTACATACCTGCACCGCCGCGGCAACGCGTACGTGTTCAGCGCCGGCTCCGGCACGCTGGATCTCGTCACGTTCCGAGAACTCCTCAACGGCGCCCAGGGGCAAACTCGCGAAGTGGCGCTCGACGACTACGTCAGGGCGCTCGGCCTCTGGCGTGGCCCCGCGGGGGATGGATTGTCCTATGGATCGACCGCGATGCCGATCTTCGCCGCCCTCGACGACGAGTTCTACGCCGCCTGCGTGGCAGCGGCCGAACTGGCCGTGTCGTTACGCCGACCGGAGCGGGTGATCCCGCCGTTGCAGCTGGCCGCGTCGATGGCACCGTTTCACGAACCCGTACATGCCGGCCTCATCACCGTTCTCGGCGCCGCTGGGCGGCAGGCGGAGGCGCTGTCAGCGTTCCACGCGGTCCGTGATCGCCTCGCCGAGGAACTCGGCATCGACCCCGGTTCGGCGTTGCAGGCCGCGCACCTGCGAGTGCTGACGCAGAGCCCGACGTCATCGGTGGTGACGAGCACGGAGGGTGAGGGTGACCGCGCACCGGCGGGGCAGGCGGCCGGCCTGGTCGGCCGGGGCGAGGAAC
This sequence comes from Nonomuraea aurantiaca, assembly GCF_020215705.1. Lineage (GTDB taxonomy): Bacteria > Actinomycetota > Actinomycetes > Streptosporangiales > Streptosporangiaceae > Nonomuraea > Nonomuraea aurantiaca. Next base: position 171,556 of record NZ_JAIWNB010000007.1, read on the forward strand.
TCGGCGTCCTGCGGCAGGCCATCGAGGCGGCGCTCACCGGCCGCACCGGACTCGCCATCGTCGAGGGCGAACCGGGCTCGGGTAAGACACGCCTGCTGGAAGAGGCCGCCGCCGACGCGGACCGGCGTGGCGCGCTCGTCGTCAGGGCTTCCTGTTTGGAAGGCGACGGAACACCATCGATGTGGCCATGGGAGCAGGCGCTCGCCCGTGTCCTCGACAGCCTGCCCGCGTTGGCGCGCGAGAAGTGGCTGGCCAGTGAACTCGGTCGCCTCCTCGAATCCCGAGACGATGACGCCGCGCCACCGGTTTCCGGCGGCCGCGCCCAGTTCCGCCTGTACGAGCAGGTCGTCACCTTTATCGGCCAGGCCTCGGCAGAACGGCCGATGCTGCTCGTCTTGGACGATCTTCAATGGATCGATGCCACCTCGCTCCAGCTGTTCAGCCATCTGGCGGGCCGGCTACCCACCGGCACCGCGATCATCTGCGCCCTTCGCGACCGCGCACCCACACCCGGCCCCGACCTTTCGCGGGCACTGGCCGCCGCCAGCCGGCTGCCCAGCCACCGCAGGATCCAACTCGGCCCGCTCAGCTTGACCGACGTGGCCGAACTCATCCGCCGCGAGACCGGCCACGAACCCGGCGCGGACATTGCCCGCAACATCCATGTCCGCACCGCCGGCAATCCCTTCTTCGTCCGCGAGCTCTCGCGGCTCCTCAGCGATCGCGGCGCGCTCAGCGACGGCGACGTATCGGCCCGGGCCGGGGTGCCGTCCACTGTACGAGACGTCGTCCGGGATCGGCTGGCGGGCCTCGACGACAGCGCTCGCCACCTGCTGCGCGTCGCCGCGCTGATCGGCCGCGAGGTCGACCTCGGTCTCCTCGCCCGCGCCGCCGGTGTCGACGTCGCTGACTGCCTCGAACGCCTCGAACCGCTGCGCGCGCTCGGTCTGCTCGAAACGGGGCCGGAGAACCCGTTCTCGTGGCGCTTCGCGCACGACCTGGTTCGCGAATCGATCACGGAGACAACGGAGCACCTGCGGGCCGTCCGGCTGCACCTGCGCGTCGCGGACGCGCTCGAAGAGAGCCAAGCGGAGGACGAGTCCATCACCGAACGCCTCGCCTTCCACCTGTCCGCTGCCGGCCCCCTCGCCGACCCGGTTCGTACCGTGGAGGCGCTGAAGCGCGCCGGTCGTCGCGCGGCGACCAAGCTCGCGTTCGCCGCCGCCGATCGGCACCTGGAATCGGCCGCCCAGATCGCGCGGACCGCCAAGCTCCCGGAACTCGAGCTCTCCGCCCTCTCGCTGCTCGCCATCGCCCCGCGCCGGCAAGCCGGGTTCGGCGGCACGACGTTCGATCTGCTGGAGCGTGCGGAACACCTGGCCCGCCAACTCGGCCGGGATGTCGAGGCCGCCGGCCTGCTCTTCGCTCGCCTGTTCGGGGCCTACACCTTCCTGGAGTGGGACCGCGTTCGTCTGGTCCGCCGGCTGTACGAGCAAGGGGAGGCGTCCGCCGATCCGGTCATCCGTGTATACGGCCGGCAAGCCTGGGGCCTGCACCAGTGGGACATCGGCGACATCGGCGCGGCGTACCGATGCTTCAGCGAGAACAATCCCGGCCTACTCGACGGGGTCGTCTCCGCGCACAGCGAGACCCCGATCCGGCGTGACGTCTCGGGGGAGTGGCCCGGCTGGCATGCCGTCGTGACGGCACTGCACGGTGACGTCGGGACGGCGGAGACCATCATCGACAAGTGGAACGGCCCCGACGACTCGTATGCGGTCGCGACCTGGGCCTACTACACCACGATCATCGCTTCGATGGCCGGTGACGCGGGCTGGGTGATGCGCACCATCGAGCGGTGGATGGCCGTGGGCACTGGCCGCGCGGCCATCCAGCAGGAGCACTACATACGGCTGAACTGGTACTGGGCCCGTGCCCTCACCGGCGATGACCCGGCCGTCATCGCGGCGGAGGCCGACCAGCTCCTGGCCGCGACGATGGTCGACCCGCCGCGGTGGGGCGTCGCCTACCATCACGCACTGATCGCCGAGATGTGGCTGGCCGCGGGGATGCCGGACGAGGCGGGCATCGCCCTCGACCGAGCGGACCAGGCCCTCGACGCCTACGGTCAACGCTACGCCGAAGGACTTGTCCTGCTGCTGCGGGCGCGCCACCTCCACGCCCGCGGCGAACCCACGGACGTCGTACGAGCCGCTGCGGAAAAGGCCCGCGACCGGTCCGATGAACGCGGGTCTCACCTGTTCGCCCGCCGGGCCGAGAAGTTCCTTGCGGTATTCGGCGCGATGCCCCATAAGAGCATCGGCCACACAGGCCAGAAGTGGCTTCCCGAGTCGTAGAGAAACCACACCACGACCTGGGCCGGATTGGACAGGGCATAAAGAAGCAGGTGAATCCGTAGCCCCCGCTTCCTGGCCGTCTTTGTTTTCACGCCCGCAGGCTAGACCGACGTACTTGAGGCGTACTTCCCAAAGACTGACCCACTGGGTTCAGCGATCGTCAACTATTCGGGATCTACTCTGACCTGCAATCGAGGTGCCAATCCCACACATGTGAAAGGACTACGCTATGACGACGACCCGCCGAGCGGTGCTGGCCGGATCTGCCGCGGTCGCGACCGGTGCCCTGCTGGGAGCGTCCGAGGCGCAGGCGGAAGCCAAGCCCAAACCCACCGTGGTGCTCGTGCACGGCGCGTTCGCCGATTCCTCCGGCTGGAACGACGTCAGCGCCAGGCTCATCCGCGAGAACCATCCGGTCATCGCCCCGGCGAATCCGCTGCGCGGCGTGGCCGCCGATTCCGCCTACCTGGCCTCCATTCTCGCCACGCTCAGCGGCCCGATCGTCCTGGCCGCGCACTCCTATGGCGGGATCGTCGTCACGAACGCCGCGACTGGTAACCCGAATGTGAAAGCGCTGGTCTACGTGGCCGCGTTCGCCCCTGACCAGGGTGAGTCGCTGCTGGATCTGCAGAACAGGTATCCGGGAAGCAAGCTCAATGAGGCGGCGCTGGACTTCCGTCCTTATGGTGATGGGCTCGTCGAGGGATACATCAAGAGGGAGGTATTCCACGACGTCTTCGCGGGGGACGTGCCGAGGGCGACCACCGACCTGATGCAGGCCGGCCAGCGGCCCGCTGACACGCGCACGCTCGGGGAGCCGTCCGGCGCCCCGGCGTGGAAGACCATTCCCTCCTATTACTTGATCGCCAGGAACGATCAAGTGCTCCCCGTCGCGGCCCAGCGGTTCATGGCGCGGCGGGCCGGGTCACGGGTCCACGAGGTCGGCGCCTCGCATGTCGCGATGATCTCGCAGCCCTCCGCGACTGCCGACCTCATCAGAAGCGCCGCGCGCTGACGTCTCAAGGGGACGGCGATGCTTGAGCCGGCGGCCGGTCCCAGTGATGTGGCTCGCCCTACTGTTCCGGCCCGGTATGACGGAGGCACTACATGAACGACGGTGCGGCGCAGCGGGGGCCGGTCCTGAACGACGAGCAGTTCCGCCGGCTCGCCGCGTACGGGGAGGTGGAACATGCCGAGGCCGGTCGGGATCTGTATGTGTCCGGCGACGACTCCTACGACTTCTTCCTGCTCCTGACGGCGACCGTGGACATCGTCCGGGACGCGACGGCGATCGAGCCGGAACGTCTGATCTTCCACGGTGGCGCCGATCTCGAGGCTGGGATGTCTTCCTACCTGACCGACCGAGTCCGTGCCCATTCCCGGATCCAGATCCACGCTGGTAGCACGGTCCGCGAACTGGCCGGAGATGACACCCTCACGTCGATTGTCGTCGAGAGGCCGGGCGAGCGGCCGGAACGGCTGGCTTGTCGCGCATTGTTCTGCTTCATCGGAGCCGACCCCGTGTCGGGCTGGCTGTCCGGCGTCGCCAAGGCCGACGACGGCTTCGTCCTCACGGACGGTCCGCTTCCCACCGGCTCGTCCGGCTCGCGCCTTCCGTTCCAGACGAGCGCTCCCCGGGTCTTCGCGGTTGGCGACCTCCGCTCGGGCTCGACGAAACGGGTGGCCACGGCCGTCGGCGATGGCGCGAGCGCGGTCTCCTCCGTACACGTGGCGCTCACCGGCGACTGACGTGTCCATCGCCCGTCCTGACCTCCATTGAACCGACGATCAGCCCATGCGCAACCTGCGCCCTTAAGGAGCATCGAATGCCAACTCGGGTGAACCGGCAGACCGTCGATCTGTCCGCCTATCCAGACCTCATCGTCCTTTACCTCGGCATGCGAGTGAATCGCCTGTACGGGATCCGGACCTTCTTCAGCTTCGGCCGGAAGATCAGTGGGTCGGTCGCGGGCAAGCCGGACGGGCTGCTGCTGCACGAGCCCGTGTACTACTCGTTCTTCCCGATGAACATGGGGATGCGCCAGTACTGGCGAGACCTGCCGTCGCTGCTCGCCTTCGCCCGGTCCGAGCCGCATCGGGAGTGGTGGCTGGCCTTCCTGCGGGACTCGGGCGGCACCGGTTTCTGGCACGAGACGTACTCGGTCAGGGGTGGCACGGAGGCCGTCTACGACGACGTTCCCAAGCCGCTCGGGTTTGGCCGGTTCGCCGGAATTCGGCGCGCTCGTGGACCCATGTTCGGTTCCGCGGCCCGCTTGGGACGCTCCTACGACGGCAGCCCGGTCCTGAGCGAGACGGATCTCTACGAGTCCTAGTCGGCTCGAACCACACCAGCGACAGCCCGCCCACCCCTCTCCGCCTGGTCGGCCACCACCCCGTCACGGCAGGTCCAGGATTGACGCCATCGCCGCGGTGTGACGGAACTGCCCGCGCAGCAGGTCTGGCCGTATAGTGACATCACGCGTCGTCCGTATCGATCAAAAGGGAGCTATGGCCAAGGTCGGAATCAGTGACGTCGCCGCTCGTGCCGGGGTCAGCGAAGCGACCGTCAGCCGTGTGCTCAACCGTCGGGGTGTGGTCGCCGCCGGCACGCGCCGTGTCGTGGAGGACGCGATCCGCGAGCTGGGATACGACCGCGGCGGACAGAGTCAGCTCGTCATCGTCCTGACTCCGGGCCTCGCCCAGCCCTTCTTCGGCCGGCTCTGCGAGCTGATCGAGTCGGCGTTGGCCCCCCAGGGGTTCAAGGCCGTCGTGTGCTCCACGACGGTGGGCGGGTTGCAGGAGATCGACTTCATCACCTCCACCATGGATCTGGGCATCGCGGGCGCGGTCTTCGCCTCGGCGAGCAACACCCTGATCGGCGCGGACCCGGCACCATACCGGCTGCTGCAGGAACGCCAGATCCCGTTCGTCTCGATGAACGGCGCGATCGAGGGCCTCCCGGCCCCCAGCTTCTCCACGAATGACAAAGTGGCGGCGGCGCTGGCTGTCGAGCACCTGTGGAACCTCGGCCACCGCGACATCGGCATGATCGTCGGCCCGGTGGGCAACCGGCCCAGCGAGCGGCGCCTCGACGGTTTCGTCGAGGCGATGAGCTCGCGTGGCGTGGATGACCCGCGGCGACTCGTCGCGCGCCAGGTCTACAGCGTCGAGGGCGGAATGTCGGCCGCCGAGACCCTGCTCGACCAGGGTGCGACCGCGATCGTCGCCGCGAGCGACTACATGGCCCTGGGTGCGATTCGTACGGCTGGGCGCCGCGGCCTGTCCGTGCCGGGCGACGTGTCCGTCGTCGGATACGACGACTCCCAGATCATGGGATTCGTCGAACCGCCCCTGACGACGGTCCGGCAGCCGATCGAGCGGATCGCGCAGGCTATCTCCGCCACCATGGTGCATCTGGTCAACAGGCGGCCGGTGCCGGCGGGGGAGCTGATGTTCGACCCCGAGCTGATCATTCGCGGCTCGACGGCCGCCCCGCGCGCGTAGACAGTCGCCGATCGCGGCTCAACGGGCTGATCCGCTGCCGCTCGCTGATCGCCTGATTCACCGGATCCGCCCGATGTCGCCGACGTGACGGCATCGGCGATCGTACCTGCTCACGGGGTGTGTTCTCCGCTGATGGCTGCCCGGACAAGCTGCTGGCTGCCCGGACAATGCGGGCTGCCTGCCGCCACGGCGGGCTGTGTGACTCCTGCCGAGCCCACGATGGACTGTCGCCCGGGACGCGGGCTCCCTGAGCGTGTGGCCATCTTGTAACGCACCGCGTTGCCCTACTGTTGACGTGTTTATGACGTGTATGTAACACTCGCTTTTCATGACGAGGCAGTCACCACCTGCGGCACCTGCCATACGGGCCGGACAAAATCACCCACCATGGCACCTTCAGGTTGATTCGAGTATGCACGATCTTGTCGAATCTTTCATTTGGGCGTCACGTCGTTCGCGCGAGTGGGTGCAGACCGGACGGGACCCGAGATATCTCCCGAGTTACTGGGCCGGTTTGACGGACCGGCCGATGTTCTATTCGCGAGACCTCGCCCACCAAATGCTCGGCGCGCATCTGCTGGGACTGGACGCGGAGAACCTTTCGATGCTCCGGCACTTCGCCGGATCGGCGAACGGCGCCCGTGGCTGGTATTCGTTGTGGGCGTTCGACTTCGACGGCACGCCGGCCGCCATCGACTACCACTCGGATGACGACTTCGTACGGGAGATCCCGGCGCCATTCGAACTCGTCGAGAAGGCGGTCGAGCAATATCGCTGGACGGCGGATGACCGATTCCTGCTCGCTCCGGAGATCGCGGCGTTCGTGCGCAACACGATGACGTCGTTCGTCGACGCCCATGATCCCCTCGGGACGGGTGTCGCGGGCGAAGGCGGCAGCGGGGACATCTTCCGCGGAACGGCGACCTACAACGAGGGGGAGCAGCCACCGCACCTCCTGGTCGCCGCCGACGGGATCGCCAGCCAATGGGCGGCGCACCTGGCGCTCGGCTCCATCACCTTCGACGAAGAGTTCGCCGCGTGGAACCGTGCGCGGGCCGAGCAGTTGGACGAGCACTTCTCGACATTGTGGTGGTTGCCCGGCGACCAGCACTACACCGCGGGCTTCACCGCCGACGGACCGATCGGCGGGTTTCGACTGGAGAGCACATGGTTCCCCGCGCTCAAGGGGATCATGCGCGACGACCGGCGCTCGGCCGCGCATCTCGGCTTCCTCCGAGCCGGTCTCGCGGCGACGCCGCCGTCCAATATCGAGGCTTTCACCTACCTTCCGGAGGCGTTCTTCCGGTACGGCTGGGACGACGAGGCGTTGCGGTGGATGCGATACCTCGCCGGCTCCAGGGCGGACTATCCCGAGGTGCCCTTCACGCACGTCGCCCACGTCGCCGTCGGCCTGACCGGGCTGGAGCCGGGCGCCCAGGAGGGCGTCGTCCACACCCGCTCGCATCTTCCGGCCGGGGAGTGGATCGAGGTCGGCGGAGTTCCCGTCGGTGGTTCCGTCGTCGGGCTGCGACACGAGGGCAGGGAGGCCACCGAGTTTCAGGTGACCGGCGGACCAGGCATGACCTGGACCTCCACCTGGGACGACGGGCACGTCACCACGGTTGACGTGCCGAACGGTTCACGCGTACGCGCAGGCGCCGACGGCAGCGTCGTCGTGCTTCGCGGGCAGCGATAGATCACTGACAAAGGAGAACCCCCTTGCACCGAAAGGCACTCGCTGCCGTCACCGCCGCCTCGTTCCTCGCGCTCGCCGCTTGCAGCAGTGAGCCCAGTGACGGAGGAGGCTCGGCCGGGACCACCACGATCAGCTACGCCTTCTGGGGGACCACCGACGAGGCCGCCACCATGAAGGCGATGATCGCGGCGTTCGAGAAGGCCAACCCGACGATCAAGGTCGAGCCCAACTGGATCCAGAGCGACTACGAGCAGAAGCTCCAGACGTCGATCGCCGGCGGCGACGCCCCGACCGTGTCGGAGATCTCCGACACCTCGCTGCCGAGCTTCGCCAACGCTTTCAAGCAGGTCGAGGTCGACAAGAGCGTCTACTACTCGCCGGCCGTCCAGAGGGCGGGGACGTTCGGCGGGGCCGACTACGCGGTGCCCTTCGTCGCGAAGAGCAAGGTCATGGCCATCGCCAAGGACGCCTTCGACAAGGCCGGCGTCGCCGTCCCGTCCGGCGCGACGCCGATGACCACCGCGGACTTCGTGGCCGCGGCCAAGAAGCTGACGTCCGGATCGGGCTCTAAGAAGGTTTATGGCTCCGCGCCCCTTTGGTACGACGGCTGGCTGATCGCGGAGGGCGGCTCGTACTACAGCGCGGACGGCAAGCAGTGCACGATGGGCAACCCCGACGGGATCCGCGCCGCCCAGACCGTGGTGGACGCCGTGAAGGCCGGCGGCTTCGCGCCCAACCAGGCCGACGCCCAGGGTCAGGACATGTTCCAGTGGCTCGCCGACGGCAAGCTCGCGATGCTGACCGACTTCGGCCCGTGGAACATCGCCAAGATCACCGCGTTGGACACCTCGAAGTTCCTCCTCGTGCCGATGCCCGGCAAGGGCGAGCCCATGGAGGTCGACAGCCTGGGCATCGCGAAGGACGCGAGCGAGGCGGAGACCGCCGCGGCGAAGACCTTCACGAAGTTCATGAGCTCGACCCCCGACGCGCAGAACCTGCTGGCCACGACGGAGTCCGCGCTCGGCATCCCCGTCATCAAGGGATCGCTCGACGCCTTCAAATCCATCGCCCCGAAGGTGAACCTGCAGGCCTTCATCGACGCCGTCACGAACGCGGTGACCACGCCCGCCGTCAAGGACAAGGTGCGGATCGAGAGCGCCTTCTCAGGTGACCTGAACTCGCGCACCGCGATCGGGTCCGGCACCGAGGATCCGGCCGTCGTGCTGCCGCAGCTTCAGGCCGAGTGCCAGAAGCTGCTGGACGCGGCGCAGTGACGGTAACCGAGCGGATGGCGTAGAGGGGGATCGCGGCATGTCAGGCATCATGGACGGGCTTGCGGGATTCCTCGAACGGCTGCACGTCGCCGAGGGCCTCAGGCCCATCCTCTCGCTGGTCATCATCTTGGCCATCGTGTTCGGCCTCATCGGCGCCGGTCTGTGGGGCGCCCTCCGGGCGCGCTGGATCTCGCGGAACACCGCCGCGTTCTGGCTCTTCGTCTCTCCGTGGATCGTCGGCTTCGTGATCTTCACAGGTGGGCCGATGGTGTACTCCCTGATCCTGTCCTTCATGGACTGGGACCTGATCGATCCGGCGAAGTTCACCGGGCTCGCCAACTACAAGGAAGCGCTCTCGGACCCCGCGCTCGGTCAGTCGATCAAGGTCACCCTGACGTACGCCGTCGTGAGCGTTCCCCTGCAGACGGTGCTCTCCCTGGGTGTCGCGCTCCTGATGAACGTCCGGGTCCGCGGGGTCAACGTGTTCCGGACCATCTGGTACCTGCCTTCGCTCGTGACGGGAGTGGCCCAGGCGGTGCTGTTCATCTGGGTCTTCCACCCCAGTTACGGCCTGGTCAACGGGCTGCTCCGGCTGTTCGGCGTCGACGGACCCAAGTGGCTCTTCGACGCCGACTGGGCCCTGCCCGCGGTGATTCTCATGAGCCTCTGGACGGTCGGCGGGAACATGATCATCTATCTCGCCGGTCTGCAGGACGTACCGAAGAGCCTCTATGAGGCGGCCGCGATCGACGGCGCCGGGCGCCGGCACTCGTTGTGGCACATCACGCTTCCCCAGGTGAGCCCCGTCATCTTCTTCAACGTGGTCACGGGTCTCATCGGGGCGATGCAGACCTTTACCCAGGGCTACGTGGTCACGCACAACGGGGGCGGCCCGTCCGACTCGCTCCTCTTCTACGTCCTGTACCTGTACCAGAACGCGTTCTCCTTCTTTCAGATGGGATACGCGTCCGCCCTGGCCTGGATCCTGTTCGCCATGATCATGGTGCTCACGGCGCTGGTGTTCCGGGGGAGCGCCTTCTGGGTCTACTACGAATCGCAACGGCCGAAGGAGCGGAGACGGCGTGTCCATGTCAGCTAGCGCAGAGGGAGCGCGACCCCGGCCGCTCGGGCCAAGGATCTTCGCGCTCACCCTGCTCGTGGTCGGGTCCGTTGTCTTCATCTACCCCTTCCTCTGGATGATCGCGACCGCGCTGCGGACGCAGGCGGGCGTGTCGCAGGGAGGGGTGTCGCTCTGGCCCGTCCAGTGGCAGTGGTCCAACTTCTCCGACGGTCTCGGGTCGTTCCCCTTCTGGACCTACCTGCGCAACTCGGTGCTGAGCACGCTCGTCCCGGTCGTCGCGGTGGTCTTCTCGTCCTCGCTCATCGGGTTCGCGTTCGCGCGGATCCGGGTCCGGGGCTCCGGGGTGCTGTTCGCGATCGTGCTGTCGACGATGTTGCTTCCCGGGGAGGTGACGATCGTCCCGCAGTTCATTCTCTTCAAGAATCTCGACATGATCGACACGCTGTGGCCGATCATCGTCCCGACTTTTTTCGGCTCCTCGTTCTTCATCTTTCTGTACCGGCAGTTCTATTTGCGATTGCCGGACGCGCTGACGGATGCCGCCCTCATCGACGGCGCGGGCTGGTTCCGCATCTGGTTCTCGATATATCTGCCGCTTTCCCGGCCCATCGTCATCGCGACCGCGGTGTTGCAGTTCATGTCCTACTGGAACAACTTCTTCCAGGCCGCGATCTACCTTTCGACGGAACGGTGGAAGACGCTTCCGCTCGCTCTGGCGGGTTTCCAGTCCGTGCACGACACGAACACGCCACTGTTGATGGCCACCGCCCTGGTGGTGACCCTTCCGTGCGTTCTTCTTTTCTTCTTCGCGCAGCGCCACATCATCGGCGGAATATCATTCACGGGGATCAAATGACGGAAATCGAAATGCCGGCGACGGGTGCCTCCTGGCTACCGGGGTGGACCCACTCGGGGCCCGAGGCGCCGGTCCCGCTGGGCGCCGATCGCTCCGGCGCGGGGCTCCTGCTGCGGGCGACGCGGCCGGGTGACGTGCGCGAACTGCGGGGCGGAGTCTTCGAGGTCGTGTTCAGCACGCTGGGCGAGCCGCTCAGTCTTACCGTGACGATCCCCGCGACCGACGCGGGCGCGTGGTGGCGGCCGGGCAGCACGGTGCCGCACGCGACGATCCCGCCATCGTGGGGGGCGGCGGTCGACGAGACAGCCCTGCGGGGCATTCCGCTCGGGGCCCTGCTCGGCTCGCGCGACGTCGCCCGTCTGGTCTACGCGGTCGACAGCGGCCCTGGTGAGACCCAGGTGCTGGCCGGTCTGGTGGAGGAGACCGCCGACTTCGTGATCAAGATCGCCGTCGGCGGCTCCGGTACGACGGGCGACGTGCGGCTGCTCCTGGACGTGTCCGGCGGCACCTTCGCGGAAGCCGTTCCCGAGGCGGGGCGCTGGCTCCAGGGGGAGCAGGGCCATCGCGGGGCGCCGGGGGCCGAGGACCCGGTCCTGTGCACCTGGTATTTCGCGCATCAGCACGTCTCGGCCGCCACCGTACTCGCGCAGGCCGATCGCGCGGCCGCGATGGGGTTCGGCACCGTGATCGTCGATGACGGCTGGCAGACGAGCTCGCACGGCCGGGGATACGGATCGTGCGGCGACTGGGAGGTCACGGAGGACAAGTTCCCCGATGCGGCGGGCCTGGTTGAAGCGCTGCGCGCCCGAGGGCTGCGCACCGTGTGGTGGATCGGCACACCGTTCCTGGGCTATCGGGCGAAGGCCCGCGACCTGGGGCTTTCGACGCTGCGCGACAAACCCGAGCTGGAGGCGGAGGTCCTCGACCCGCGAGACCCCTTCACCCGGGCCTACCTGGTCGGGCGGATGGAGGAGATCATCGCGCGGACGGGGGCCGACGGCCTGAAGCTCGACTTCCTGGAGGAGTTCCATGACCAGGGGGCGCCGGGGTCCGTGGCCGCTGCCGTCGAGACCGTGTCCGAGATCGTCGACAGGCTGCGCGGGCTCGGAGTCGAGCCGTTGATCGAGTTCCGCGAGCCGTACGTTCATGCGGAAGCAGCCCGGCACGCCTCGATGATCCGCGTCGGCGACTGCCCGCTGAACGCGGTCCAGAACCGCGTCGGCATCCTCGACCTCCGCCTGAGCCGGCCGGGCACGCCGATCCACAGCGACCCGATCATGTGGGCCGAGGGCGACAGCCCGGAGCGGGTCGCCCATCATCTGATCAACTCACTGCTGGGCGTGCCGCAGGTCTCCGTGGACCTGACGCGGCTTCCCGCTGGCCAGTCCGAGGCGCTCACGTTCTGGCTCAGTGTCTGGCGCGAGCACCGCGACCTGCTGCTGCACGGTCGGCTGGTGCCCGAGCGCCCCGAACTGATGTACCCGGTGGCCCGCGCGCACGAGGGCGGCCGGCACTTCGTCGCGAGGTACGCGCCGCACGCCATCCTGATTCCGGCCGGCGACTGGACGGAACTGCTGATCGCGAATGCCGACGACAGCTCCCCGATCCTGCTGAACGAGGGGGACGAGGTCAGCGCCGGCCTGGAGATCTGGGACGTCAGGGGACGGCTGGTCGTCGACGGGGACATCGTTCTGTCCCCCGGGCCCCACGCGCTGGCCATCCCCTCCGGCGGGCTCGCCCGGTTGCGCCGCGCCGCCCATTCATCGATGCCCTCGGCATGAGCCCGGCGCCGGTGACGCTGGACGTCACCGACTTCGGGGCGGCGCCCGGCAGCCGCTCCGATGCCGCGCCCGCGGTCGCGGCGGCCCTCCGGGCCGCCGGCGCCGTGGCGGGGCCGGTGGTGCTCCGATTCCCGCCGGGCGAGTATCACTTCTGGCCGGACGGCGCTCAACGTCGTGAGCTTTACGTCTCCAACACGGTGGGGGACGATCCGCGGTACCGCGAGAAGACGATCGCCGTACTCGTCGAGGCGATGGACGATCTCGTCATCTCGGGGGAGGGCGCCTGCGTCCTCCTTCATGGGCTCCAGACGACCTTCGCCGTCATCGACTCGCGGCGGGTGCGCGTCGAGGGACTCGAGTTCGATTTCGCGGTGCCGACGGTCGTCGACGCCACGGTCGTGGACGGGGGTGTCGAGGCGGGGCGGGCGTACCGGGTGATCCGGGTGCCCGAGGTCACGCTGTTCTCCGTCGAAGGACACTCGATCCGTTGGCATGGTGAGGTCCTCGGCTCGGGCGCCGTCGCCTGGGAGGGCCGTGACGCGCTCGAGTACACGCAGATCCATGATCCGTCCGGCCGCAGGACGTGGCGCGGCCCGAACCCGCTCTTCGACGACGTCCGGTCGATCAAGGCGGTGGGGGAGCGCGAGATCCGGATCGACTACGACCGCGGCGAGGAACCGGCCGACGTCGGTGTCGTCTATGAGATGCGCCTGACGACGCGTGATCATCCCGGTGCGCTCGTGCTCGACAGCTCCGGCGTGACGCTGTCCGGGCTGCGGTTCCGGTTCCTGCACGGCTTCGGCGTCGTGGCACAGGCGAGCCGTGACGTCACGATCGAGGGCTGCGAGTTCCGCAGCCCACCGGGCAGCGGGCGGCACACGGCGGGTTTCGCCGACTTCGTCCAGTTCGCCGGATGCTCGGGAGTCGCGGCCGTTCGCGAGTGCCTCTTTGACGGGCCGCACGACGACCCGATCAATGTGCACGGCACCTATCTCCGCATCGCCGATCAGCCTGATCGCCGGACGCTGGTGCTCGAGTACGCGCATCCGGAGACGGCCGGACTCCCGCAGTTCGCGCCCGGCGACCTGATCGAGATCGTCGAGCGCAAGACGCTCCAGGCGATCGCGGCCGCGACGGTGGAGCGCGTACGGCAGCCGAGCGGGCGGGACCGCGCCCACCCGCTCAGGGTCATCGTCATGACCGCCGGCGCCGAGCTTCCCGGCGACCTCACCGGGCGGGCCGCGGTGGAGAACGTGACCCGGACGCCGGCCGTGCACATCGCCCGCAACGTCTTCCGAAACGTGCCCACGCGCGCCGTGCTCGTGACCACGCGGCGTCCGGTGGTCATCGAGGACAACCGGTTCGAACGCCCGGGAATGGCGGCGGTCTACGTCTCAGGCGACGCCGCCGAATGGTGGGAGTCCGGGCCGGTACACGATCTGATCGTCCGCGGAAACGAGTTCGTCGAGCCGGGTGGGCCGGCCGTCTTCGTCGATCCGCGGACCGACTCCGCGCAGCCGGTTCACCGCGGCGTCGTCGTCGAAGGAAATCGTTTCGTGCTCCGTGACGTCCCGGCGCTCTCCGCCAAGAGCACCCAGGGCGTTCGCTTCAGGGACAACAGCATCGTGCGCTCCGGGCCGGAGGCATGGGACGTCGTCCTCCGGTCGTGCACGGACGCGGACATCGATGAGCCGACGTCGAGGGTCACCGAGCTCGGATGAGCGGCACCGCTCGGCGTCGGTGAGCTGCGGCAACCGCAACGCTCGGTACGGACGCCGTCAGAGGTCATGACGTGGCTCCGGTGAGCTGGGCGTGCAGGCGCTTGCACTCGTGGACGAAGCGGATCGTCCGGCGGCTGCGCGCGTACTCGGCGACGACCGGGATCTCCTCGCGCGCGCCGGTCCAGCGGGCCACGTCGGTGGCGAAGGCGACGAGTTCGGCGTGGGTCGCGGTGATGCGCTGCCCCTCGCCCGGCAACATCCCGGGCAGCAGGGCGCGCAGGATGCGCCACACCTCGTGGTGGCCGCCGGCGTCGGCCAGCTCGGTCAGGGCCGCGATGGCGGGGCGGGTCTCCCGCCAGGTGCGGCGCAGCGCCAGCGCGAGCTGGCGGCCGATCGCCTCGGCGGGCAGGTCGCCCCTGGCGGCCATGCTCAGGACCAACGGGATCGCGCGAGGCGCGTCGTCGGTCAGGAGGAAGGCGAGGATCACCGCCGTGGACTCGCCCATCGGGCCCTGGGCGATCTCCAGGCCGGCGATCTCCGTGTGCACCAGCCCTCCGCTCCAGCGACTGTGCAGCAGGAAGGGCAGGAAGTTGACGGCCGCGACCTCGCGGTGCGAGGGCAGCATGGCGGGCCACGCCCTGAGCGAGCCGCTGAACTCGTCGTGCGTCCAATCGAACGGCTGGCGCAGCAGCACCTCGTCGATCAGCCGATGGCCGGTCGGGGCCGTCACCCGCAGCACGGGCTGCAGCCTGACCTGGGTGAAGTGTTCCGGTTCGCCGTCACCGAACTCGACCATGGACGCGTCGACCATGTGGCGCCACACATGGCCGCACTCGGGGTCGGCCATGCCGTCACCGGCGAGCCAGCGGGCGGCCGAGCGCGCCGCCGCCGAGTCGACCTTGGCGGCCCGGTCGGCCGCGGCCGGGTGGCTGCCCCGGGGCAACCGCAGCAGCGCCTGCGCCAGGTCGGCCGGGAGCGGCTCCACGCCGGCGGCGGCGCAGGTCTCCAGCCGGCCGACCAGTACGTCGGGGTCGAGGTGGCCGCTCATCCAGGTCGGCGTGGCCAGCAGCACGGGCGGCAGGGTGCCGTCGCGGAGGGCCTCGGCGAGTTCCGCGTAGCGGTGCAGCAGGAAGTCGTGGGGCGGTGAGACGCGATTGGGGTGAGGCAGCCGGTTGCGCCGCCGCCACTCGTCGTTCTCGGGCAATTCCTCGGGCATGAAGGAACGCAGCCGGGGCGGGACGAAGACGACGGTCACCTGCACGAGCGGCTCGCCCGGGTCCGGCGGGGGCACCCGCTCCCCTGCCCGCATCGCCGCGATCCGGGCGGGGTCCACGCCGAGCTCGGCCATGCGCTCGTAGGCGTGGTCGAGGATGGAGGACGGCATGGCTTCCACAGAGTCGTCGTACAGGACGCCGGGCCTCGTCCGCACCGGACGGAGATGATCCGGCAGCCCGTCGTCGGACCACGGCTGCTCGACGTCGGTGGGGGAGCCGTTCAGGTGGATCCGGCCCCTGGCGAAGGGGATCTGCCGGCCGCCCTCGTGGGCCACCGCCCCGTCCGGGCCGTCGTCGCTGGTCCAGGTGATGAAGAAGGCGCGCAGCGGGGCGTCGTCGTCGAGGTAGCGGCCAGGCTGGTAGGCGCCGCCCATCATGATCCCCCGGCGCCTCGGCTCCGGGTCGGGCTCCTCGCCACGGGTGAGGTCGCGTACTCCCACGGAGTGGCTCGCGTCGTCCCAGAACTTCTTCGGCCCGATCGGCGGCAGTTCCCGCAAGCTTCCGGGAGTGACGAGTTCGGCGGACAGCGCCGACTGCCAGTCGTCGGGGTCGAGGCGCACCTCCTTGGAGCGCCAGTAACCCCGTTCCTGCTCGACGTGGGGCTTGAGCTTGCGGCGCAGTTCGGCCCGGTCGTGGGCGATCCCGGCGACGAAGGCCGCCAGCCAGCGCTCCTGGCCGATCCAACGCTCGTGGTAGTCGTGGTTGGGGAAGATCGACGGCTCGGGGAACCGCCGCGCCTCCGGCGGCTCGGGCAGCGGCGGGAACTCCTTCCGCTCCAGTACTTCCTCGACCTGGATCTCCCCGCCGAACCGCTCGGCCAGCTTCGCGCCCAGGTCGGCGGGGAGGTGGCGGACGCCGTCGAGGATCGTCTCGGCGTGGTCGGCGAACAGGCCGGCGTGTTTCAGGGTCAGCTCGGCCGCGCGGTTGCGTACGTCGAAGGACTTGTGCGCGTACGCCGTGGTCAGCGCGGTCACGAAGTCGGCGGCCGCCTCGGGCGTGGCCCGGATCGCCTGGTCGAGCCAGCGCAGACCGATGGCGGCGAGCTTGGCCTCGTCCCGGAAGGTGAGCGCGTCGACCGCCTCGACCAGGTCGGCGTGGTCGAGCGGCAGCGCCCCGCGTACCTGCCCGGCGGCCAGCTCGGCGACCGTGCCCGGGGCCGACGGCAACAACCGCAGGTAGTCGCGCAGGCGGGGCGCGGACTCCGCGGGCTTGGGGTCGAGGAGCGTGTGCAGCCGGACGAAGAACCGCAGGTCCTGCGCCTCGCCGCCGCGCAGGAAACGGCTCACGCAACCGTCGAGCAGCTGCTCCCTGGGCAGTTCGCGGGCGGCGGCGGCCAGCCAGCGGGTCGGCCGGGGCTCCAGCCGTTCGTCACGGAGGGCGCGGCCCGCGCCGTCGGCGTCGAAGACGCGGGGCAGCAGGACGGGGGTCAGCGGGTCATCGGCCACGCTCGGCGCGGCCAGCCAGGCGGCCACCAGCGGGTCGTGGTCGGGCGGTACGGCGCCGGACTCCCGCAGCAGTGCCACGGCCAGCGGCGCGATGCGGTCGGCGGGACGGCGCACCCGCCGGGCCAGCCGGACCGCGACATCGCGCCGCCACTCCAGGGGCCGGGTGGCCGCCACCCGGCACACCTGGGCGACGTCGGGGTCCTCGGCCCAGCGGCGGTTGACGTCGCGGCTGGTCATCCACGTCACGGCGGCCGCCGGGCCGGTGACGACGCCGACGCCGGTCAGCAGCAGCGCGCCGGCCAGTTCGTCGAGCAGGTCGCCGACCTCCCAGGAGGCCATCTCCTCGAAGTCGTCGGGATGCTGGGCCCGCACCTGCTCGGTGCGGGCGCGGCGCAGCTCCTTGACGAGGCCGGGCAGCCGCCCGCCCAGCTCGGCGCGCTCCTCCTCGGTGAGCGTGACCAGCCGGTCGGTCAGGCGGGTGACCTGGTTGCGCGTGACCAGGTCGCGGATCTCCGTCCAGAGGGTCATCGGGAGACCTCCACGGCGGCGCGAGCGACGATCCGGGCGGCCAGCACGTGTTTGCACGGCCCGCGGGAGCCGCGATGGTCCCACCACCACTCGCAGGTGCAGGAGCCGTCGGCCAGCGAGACCCGGCGCGCGCCGCCCGAGGTGCGGACGGTGGCCAGCTCGCCTTCTAGGTGCACGGCGCCCGCGTCGACGAGCTTGCGCGCCTTGGCCAGCCGCGGGTTGAGCAGGAGCACGTTGTCCTTGTCATAGGGCAGCTCACGGTGGAAGTGGGCGGCCTCCGACAGGTCGTAGCCGACCCGGCCGGCGACGCCGAGCTGCGTCAGCGCGGCCCGCACCCGGTCGGCGGGGATGCCCGCGCGGTCGGCCAGCAGGCCGATCTCGACCTCGGGCTCGAAGTTGAGCAGCATGCCCACCACGTCGGCGTCGTTCTCGGCCTCGTCGGTGGCCAGGTCGTCGAGCACCGCGCCCTCGCCGGAGAAGCCGCGCCAGCGCTCGGGCGAGAGGGTGAGCGTGTAGCGCATGCCCGGAAGCTCCAGCTCCCAGGCACTGGAAGCGGCGTCCGCCGGGCCGTACACCCGGAGGGACTTCGCGAAGCGCAGCAGCGGCAGCAGGGGGGCGAGCCGGTTGGGGCCGGCGAGCTGGACCGCGCCCGGAACCTGACGTTCGGAGGCCTTCAGCTCACGCCCTGTCTGCGCCACCCACAGCGTCTCTCTCTTGGGCAGCCCGCGCAGGAACCGCACCGCCGCCATGCCGGTCAGCTCACCGCGCTGATCCATGCCCGAGGCGATGACCTGCACCTCGGCGAATCCGCGTAACCAGCGCTCGGGCAGCGGCACCTTCTTCTCCACCACCGCGCCGTCCATCGTGGTCACGACCAGCTCGTCGAGCCCGACCCCCAGGTGCAACGGGTCACGCGCGCCGATGCGCGCCAGCGCCTCCCGGAGCGGCGCGTTCACGTCGACGTTGGTGGTGCCCCGGTCGAACACCTCGCCGTCGAGCGCGCCGGCCAGCAGATCAAGCCGGGCGTACACCCCGCCACAGGCCGAGAACGACTCGAACCGCAACCGGTCTCCGTTGCACGTCACCACCGGGTCCCGCACCCAGCCGGGCCGCGCCTGCGGCTGGTGGTAGCGGGCCAGCGCCACATCGGCGACGCCGAGCAGGGCCGCCGCGGCGGGGGCCGCCTGGGTCACCACGCCGCTGAAGAACCGGGGCGCCACGGCCGGGCCGGACAGGGCCCGGCCGCCGGAGGTCGCCAACCCGAGACGACCGCCGACAAGGGAGGAGGGCGCGGCGTAGGTGTACGCCTGCGTCGTTGAGGTCATGGCCGGGACACTAGATCGCCCCACCGACAAACCGGCGCGGCAGCTTGACGCTCACGCGGTACGCGAGACCCAGAAACCTCACATTCCTCTATAAACACGATGATCAGCCTGAAACCCACAAACAACACAACAAAGGACGACCGGCAACAAAACCTCCCAAGACTCACCTACAGCAAAATCTTGGAGGTACGTGTTGGGGTACAGCAGACGCGATTTCCTGTCCGCCGTCGGTGTTTCCGGCGGTGCAGGGGCGCTCTTCGCGACCATGGGCGCGCTCGGCCTCGCGCCCACCGCCGAGGCGGCCGCGAAGGAGACTTTCGACCCGCCGCAGCAGTCCGACTTCTCGCTCACCGGGAGGTCCGCGAAGAAGGTGGTGATCCTCGGCGCGGGGATAGCCGGTCTTGCCACGGCGTACGAGTTGGGCAAGGCGGGCTACGACTGCACGATCTTGGAGGCGCTCGACCGGGTGGGCGGTCGGAACTGGACCATCCGCGGCGGTGACCGCGTGACCGAGCTGGACGGCTCCTCACAGGTCGCGAAGTTCAGTGACGGTGTCTACCTCAACGCGGGGCCGGCCCGGCTGGCGCAGTGGATGGTCACCATGGACTACTGCCGCGAGCTCGGCGTGGACCTGGAGGTCTTCACCAACTCCAACGCCCAGGCGTACATCTACCACCAGAACATGCAGGCCCCCGTCCGTTGGCGTACCGCCAAGGCCGACGTGTACGGGTACGTCTCGGAGTTGCTGTCGCGGGCGACCGACGCGGGGGCGCTGGACGCCGCGCTCACCGCGCAGGACAAAGAGCGGCTGATCGCCTTCCTGTCGAGCTTCGGGGCGGTGGGGAACAAGGCGAGCGGATTCAAGTACTCCGGAGGCGACCGCCGCGGCCACAGCGTGAACCCGGGCGCGGGTGAGCAGCCGGGCACGCTGCTCGAGCCGGTGCCGTCGCTGTCGGAGGTGCTGGCGAGTGGCGTCGGGCAGCGGTTCTCGTTCGAGTTCGGCTACGAGCAGGCGATGCTGATGTTCCAGCCGGTGGGCGGCATGGACGCGATCCCGAGGGCCTTCGCCGGCAAGATCGGGCGGCAGCGGATCCGGCTGCGCGCCAAAGTTACCAAGATCACCGATCTGCCGGACGGCGTGGAGGTGGAGTACCAGGACCGCCACGGCCGTACGCAGAAGATCAAAGCGGACCTTTGCGTCGCGGCGATGCCCCCGCACATCCTCGCCAAGACCGCGCACAACCTCGGCCCGGACGTCCAGGCCGCCCTCGCCACCCCGACCGTCACGAACGCGGGCAAGATCGGCCTGGAGTACCGCCGCCGCTGGTGGGAGACCGACGAGGACATCTACGGCGGCATCACCGCCACCGACCTCGACCTGGCCACGATCTGGTACCCCTCCTACGGGTACGGCACCTCGCGCGGCATGGTCGTCGGCTACTACAACTTCGGCGCCCAGGCCGACGCGTACGCCGCGCTGAAGCACGCGGACCGCGAGCGCCGCGCGATCGAGCAGGGCATGAAGATCCATGGCGCGAAGTATCGCGACGAGCTGGCCTCGTCGGTGTCCATCGCCTGGAAACTCCAGCCGCACATCGAGGGCGCATGGGTGGGCTGGCCGTCCCGGCAGGGCGCGTACCAGCTCCTCAACAGACCGGCCGGGCACGTGCACTTCGCGGGGGACTGGCTGAGCTACATGATCGCCTGGCAGGCGGGAGCCCTGGAGTCCGCCCGCAAGGTCGTCACCGAGCTGCACCAGCGCGTCATGAGCACCTCCTGAGAGGACACCTCCGCATGAAGATCCGCACCATCGCCCTTCCCGCGGCCGTTGTCCTCGTGCTCGGCACCGGTACGGCCGCCGCCAGCCCCACCTGGTCGCCCCGGCCGCAGGAGATCAAGCCCTTCCTCCCGGCCGGCACCACCAACCCCTCGATCGCCGACGGTGTGGCGCTCGGCAAGCAGGTAGCCTCCTACACCGCCAGCGGCCTGGGCCCGGCGGCGGCCAACACCGGGGCTCCCACCGACTCCCCTGAACGCTACATCGACTTCCCCGGCGCTACTCTGCCCTCGGGCGTCACCGTCACCGAGGCCCAGGCACTCAACGTGCTCAAACGCATCAAGGCCAACCTCTCCGCCGCTGGGCTGGGCCTGGCCGACGTCGTCTCCATGCGCGCCTATCTGGAGAAGCCTCCCGGAGCCGAGTCGGCCGACTTCGCCGGTTGGAATCGCGCCTACCGCCAGTTCTTCGCCAACACGGACCTGGCCACCGGCGAGCCCGTACCCGTCCCTCTCGGCACCGCGCCCCCCGCCTCGCCCATGGAGGTCAACCCGGCCCGCCCGGCCCGCGTGACGATCGAGATCGCCAATCTCCCGGTCGCGGGCTGGCTCGTCGAAGTGGAGGTCGTCGCCGCCTACAAGCACTGACCACAAGCATCGACCACAAGCACTGACCGCCGCTCAGTGGTCGTGGCAGCAGGCGACTCGGGCTGCCTCGAGCTCGGCGGGCTCGTTCCACCAGTGGCTCGCCGTGCTTTGGTGGACGGGGACACGGTCCTTGACCTTGCCGGAAGGCGCGGAGGCCGCGGGTGTCGCCTGGGTGGTGGCGGAGGAGGACGGGTAAGGCGCGAGGAGCTGCTCGATGGTGTGGTGTCTCCCGCCGACGACGACGGCGGTGACGTTGGCGGCGTCCTCGATGCGGGACAGCGGGTCGCCGTCGATGATGGCCAGGTCGGCGTACATGCCCTTGGCGATCCTGCCCAGCGGGAGGCCGAGGTAAATCCCGGACGTGCTGGTCGCGGCGGTGAGCGTTTCCCGCGGGGTCAGGCCGTACTTGACCATGGCGCGCAGGTTCATGTGCAGGCTGATCCCGAGGTGATCGATCGGTGCGTCGGTGCCGGCGGTGACCACGCCGCCGCCGCGGATCATCGCCGTGAGCTGCGCGACCTGGTTGGCGAGGTTCGTCCGGATCACCTGGACCGCCGTCGGGTCGGCGGTCTGGGCCGTGGTGACCGTCGCCCGCAGCGCGGCCATCCGCCAGTTCGGGTAGAGCCGGCGGACTCGTTCGTCGGTGACCAGCGAGGTGTCGTCCCTGTAGAGGGTCGAGGAGGTGAACAGGGTGGGGGTTCTGGCCATCTTCGAGGCGTTGAACATGGAGATGACGTCCGAGTAGGCGGAGCCGACGTTCGTGACGGTGCGTGAGTAGCCGAACCGGTTGGTGGCGCCGACGTGCTCGGTCTGGTCGCCGCCCATGGCGATCGCCGGATAGTGGTAGTGCGAGCTGACCGGCTTGCCCTGGCGGTGGGCCCAGTCAATGACCTCCTTGTGCCAGATGACCGGTAGCCGTACGTAGCACTTCATCATGTCGTAGTCGAGGGCGGCGGCTCGCCGCAGTTCGAGCAGCAGTTGGTCGTGAGAGTACGTCGGGCGCATGAAGTTGTAGTAGATGCGCGGCCCGTCGATGGCCTCGCCCGTGCCCAGGTAGCGCGGTGCGAGCCGGGCGCCGGACTGCACTGACTCGCGCTCCTCGACCATGTGGTACGCGGGTGAGCCAGGTGAGCGTGTCGTCGTGATGCCCAGGGCGAGCCACAGCGGACCCTGTCGCGATCCGTAGGCGTAGCCCTGCATCTCACGGTGATGGTGGATGTCGATCAGGCCAGGCATGACGAACCTGTCGCGGGCGTCGATCCGGGCGCCGGGCCTTCCGTCCTGGTGCGGCTCGATCGCGGCGATGCGCTGGCCTCGTACGATGATGTCGACGTCGCGGACGACGCTCTTGGAGACGCCGTCCCACATACGGCCGGCGTGAATGACGACCTGATCGGGGCCGGTGTCGTTGCGCCAGGTCAGCCGCATCGGAATCGACCGGGCGGGCTTGCCGTCGAGGCGCACGCTCTTGAGACGTCCCTCGTTCAGGTAGAGGAGGGTGGCCGAGCCGCCTGCCCAGACAGGGGCGTCGGAGACCTCCCGGGTGACCTGACGGGCGCTGCCGGTGGGCCGTCCGGTCTTGTCGACGGGCAGGACCCACAGGAGCGATTCCATGGCGAAGGCGAGCATGGTGCCGTCAGGGGACCAGACGGGGCCGTCGTCGCCACGGGTCTGCAAGGATCGGTGTGGCGCGGGGTCGATGTACGTGCCGGCACCCGTGGCCCGGTCGACGAGCAGGATCTTGGACAGTCCCTCACGGTAGCGTCGCGAGTACGGCACCACGGCGGCCAGCGCGAGCGTCTTGCCGTCGGGTGACCAGGTCGGGCGGCCTGGTTCGAAGGTGGCGTCGAAGATCTTCTGGATGTCGCCGGTGGAGACGTCCACGACCCACAGGGCGCCGTCCTGGTCCAGGTAGGCGAGCTCCCGCCCGTCGGGTGACCACCGGACCGACAGGGCGGCCGAGTCGGTCAGCCGGGTTATCTGCCGGTCGGCGCCGGTGCTCAGGTCACGGACCCAGATATTGAGGGTGCCGGTGCGGTCGGTGACGAATGCCAGCTGCCGCCCGTCCGGGGAGAAATCCGGGTCGGCCTTCCACCAGCGGTCACGGAAAAGTGGTTCCGGCGTGCCACCGACGCGCATCAGGTAGATGTCGTTGAGCGCGCGGAAGGCGATGGCGGACCCGTCCGGGGACACGGCCGGGCTGCCGATTCCGACGACGGGGAACGACCCTGGCTCGTCGAAGACGCGGACCCGCTTCTTGTACTTCGGCGTCGTCGTCGTCAGCGCGGCGGTGAAGCCGATCGTGCCGGCGGACGCGGAGTTGAGGCGGCGGACCTTGATGGTGCCCGCGGAGGTGTAGTAGTAGCGCCCGTCAGGGGCGAACCGGGCACGGAACGGGAAGACCTCCTCGCCGGTGACGAGGGTGCCCGCGGTGCCGGCCAGATCATTGGCACCCGAGTGGAAGAGGTGGTAGGCGAGGTCGGTGCCGTTCGGCAGCCAGGACGGCTGGTGAATGACCTGACCGGCGGGGACCGTGACCGCGGTGCCGCGCGTGCCGGTGGCGACCTCGATGACGTCGATCCTGGTGTCGGCGACGACGAACGCGATCTTGCGCCCGTCGGGTGACCAGGCCGGCTCGTACTCCTCGGCGGAGGTGTCGGTCAGGACGCGGGTCGCTCCGGTGGCGACGTCGAGCAGGTGGATCCCGTAGCTGCCCCCGGCATCGGAGGAGTAGGCGATGGTGCGCCCGTCCGGGCTGTAGCGGGGCTCGCGATGATCGTACGGGCCGGTGGTCAACTGCTTGATCGCGGACCCGTCGGACCGGATCGTCCACAGGTTGAAGACACCGTCGCGGTACGACTGGAACACGATGGTGGATCCGTCCGGGGACCAGTCGGGCTGGGCGATGTCGTACAGATCGCTGGTGAGCCGGCGGGCGGTGCCTCCGGAGGCGGAGCAGACCCACAGGACGCCGAGCAGGTCGAGGGCGAGCAGGCGGCCGTCGGGCGAGGGCGCGACGGCGAAGTCGGTGCCGGAGGCGACGGCTGTCCTACCGGTGTTTCCCGCCGCACCGGCTCTCGCCGGTGCGGCCGGGGTGAGCACGGCGGCGAGGGCGGCACCGCCGCCCGCCAAGACGGCCCGGCGGGACGGGCGTGACATTGATCCGGAGGTGGAGCTGAACGCGTCGGGAGGAACCGGCGAATGGGACATCGGGGATTTCCACTCCACTATTCACGCATGGTCAGATAGTCATCGAGCTGACCCCTTCGAGGAAGGCGTCAGCGAACGGCTGAACGTGATGACGCGCTGTTCATGATCCGCGGCGAAATGCGTTGTCGGCCGGGATCCGTCCGGTTGATCATCGCCACCACCCGCCTGCCGGCGGCTCATTGCCGAGGCGGGCTGGTGTGCTCATTGAGGGCAGTGGGACCTGCTTGGCCAAAGTACGTGCATAGGAATGTGCATACGTTGGTCAACGGGATCGGTCAAGAGGAGCTGGTGGGACGGGATCGCTCCTCGTGAGCACCGGCATGGCAGGGTTTCGGCAGCAGGCGTTACAGCAGGGATCCGGCGAGCGGGATGTTCTGTGTCCGCAGGGCGCCGGTGACCAGCCGGGCGATCCGCCGGGCGCCGTACGCCTCGAAGTGGGTGTGGTCGTTGCAGAAGAACTGTCCGACCGGCCCGGAGGTGTAGTCGCCGTTGTTGGGGCACAGGCCCAGGGAGTTGTAGTAGTCGACGCTGAGGGTCTGCAGGTCGATGACGGGCGAGCCGGTGGCGGCGCCGGCGGCGGTGGTCTGGGAGACGAAGCCGCGGTTCTTGACCGCGGTGCCGCCCGAGCAGGTGATGGCCGCGACGGCGGTGAGCAGGATCGGGTGAGCGCCGCGGGCCTGTGCCGCCTGGGCCATCATCGTCATCAGTGCCTGGTACCGGGCGGTGCCCACGTGGCGCGGGCAGGTCGTCGAGCTGTCGTTGATGCCGAACTGGATGAACAGGTAGTCGCCGGCCTTCATGTTGGTGAGCATCTGCTGCCACCGGGAGGAGTAGGTGGTGGAGCTGAGGACGCACTCGCCGTTCGAGCCGATGGTGGAGGTCACGTTCCCCTCGTAGAGCCAGGTCTGGATGCTGCGCCCGGCGACGGCGAGGTTGTCGACCACGATGTTGCTGTGGAACAGCGAGTCGAACTCGGTGGCCCAGCCCACGGGGCAGGTGGCGCTGGGGTTGGCCATGGTCGAGTCGCCGGCCATCCAGACGGTGGTCGTCGCCATGGGGGCGGTCGCGGCCGCGTTGGCGACCCGGGCGTCGCACCCGGTCGCGCCGATCACGGTGGCCGAGGCGGGGGCCGGGGCGGCCAGCGACAGGGATGTCACCAGGGCAGTTACGATGGATAAAAGGACCTTACGCATGGTTTCTCCTCTCACCCCAATGGCGGGAGGATCGAAGCTGTTAGCGCTAACAGTCGATCGAGTCATCCCTTTATGGGCCCATTGAGGGATGGCGGTGATGCCACAGAGCAAATATGACGCCGCCGAGGCTTGTCAATTCCGGTGTCAGCTTTCCGGCCTCCGCCGATAACGGCGGGCTTCTTATCGGGCATGGCCTCATTGAGGCGCTGGTGCAGGGCGATTTCCTCCGGGTTCGACGCCTTGCCGTGGACGAACGCGGTCCCCCCAGCGCCTTGGCCGCCGTCTGACTTCCCAGCCGACGTAGCGGAGAGTCAGTCTTCGGCGAGGACGATGACCAGGTCACGCGGGCCGAGCGTGACGGGGTCGGATTTGCCGGGGTTGAGCACCACGCCGTAGTTGGGCGGGGCGGTGGACTCGACCGTCAGCCGGTAGCCGATGGCGGTCTCGCCGCGGGCTCGGGCGGAGGCGATGACGGTGGCGAAGCTGACCGTCATCCCAGGGTGGATGTAGTCGGTCGCGGGCTTGAGGTAGATCTCCGAGCCGTCGGCGTCGAAGAGATAGCGGAACACCGCGCCCAGGTGCGGGTTCTCCGACAGCTGGGTCATCAGCAGGCTGATCAGCTTGGTGCCGACCACGAAGTCGTCGGCCTTGGTCACCTGGGCCAGGCGGCGGTTGCGGTCGTCGTTCATCTCGCTGACGATCGGGAAGCGCTGCCCGGTGCGGGATGCTATGTCGCGCAGGTGCAGCAGCGTCACCAGCGTGCGTGAATCCGCGTGCTGCGACTCCAGCCGGTCGTCGGCCAGCACGATGATGTGGTCGAACATCCCCGGCTCCAGCGACTCCAGCGTGATCCGGTCGGTGGTGTCGCACTCCTTGGCGTTCAGGGCCAGGTTGGGGAGCTCGAACGCGAGCTCGGATTCGTCGACGGCGGCGGCCACGTTCAGGATCGAGCCGGGTGCCACGTACTGGTCGAGCTCGGCGACGATTTTCGGGGCGCGGCTGTTCCAGCCGAGCATCAGTGTGCGTTCCGGAGGCGCGGCCTCGCGGGCGGGATGGGTGATCGCCTGCTCGACGATGGGCGGGAAGCCGCGGACGAGCCGGACGGTGGAGTCGTCCTCGGCGATCACGATCATCTGGTCACCCGCCATGACCTGGGTCTCCATGGGCGGGTTCAGGACCACCGAGCCGTCGCCGCGCCGGATCCCGATCAGCGAGGCGGTCTCGTACGCGAACAGCGCCTCCCCGTACGGGAAGCCGGTCAGCTTCGGCTCCGCCCGCATGTAGATCTCGTCGCCGCCGAAGTCCAGCAGATCGGTGACCACCACCGACAGGCCCGACTGGCGGGAGGTCTGCACGATGAGCCGGGCGGCGATGTCGTCGGCGTCGACCACCTGCGCGTGCCCGTTGGCGGCCAGTTCGACCGCGACGCGGTTGCCGGTGTCGGTCACCGCGGCGATGATCGGCGGCCGGCGGCGGCGCCAGTTGCGGTTGGTCAGACCGAGGAGCGTCTTGACGACGTGCGCGTCCGGATCGTCACCCGCCGGGGAGAGGACGATGACGGACCGGGCGGTGTCCAGGCTGAGCAGGTCGAGATCGGTCGGTTCTGTGGTGCTGCCGCTGCGTACGACGACGCGGGTCTTGCCGGTGCCGCCGACGCGCGCACGCAGTTCCTCCTCCATCTCCAGCTTGTCGCCGTCGCCGAGGATGGCGATGCAGGACTTGGCCTCGCTGGCGTTGGCCTCGACCAGCTCGGGAACGATCGTGAAAACCTGATCCGACCAGCCGATCAGCACCGTGTGGCCGGACTCGACGATGCGGGACCGGCCCTTGCGCAACTCGGTCAGCTTGTTGTCCAAGCCGGTGGTGAGCACGCCGACCAGGCTGGAGACGATGAGCAGGCCGCCGATCGTGACGGCGAACCCGAGGATCGTGAAGATCGTGCTGCCCTCGTTGTCACCCGCCACGGTGCCCGGGTCCATGGCGCGCATGAGGCTGCCCCAGAGGGCGTCGTACCAGCTGTCGTGGACGTCGTTGTCGGCGAAGACTATGGACAGACCGGCGAAGATCACAACCATCACGACGGTGACGAGTGCGAGCCAGCCGATGAGGGCGGGCGTGCCCTTCGACATGCTGTTGTCGAACCGGTAGCGCAGACGTTCTCGTCGTGTGGCCATGACCTAACCCATCGTTGGGGGCATCCTCTCGCCGGCGGCGGTAAGGGATGTACGAACGGTACCAATCGCCACAATTGTCCCCTTGCTTCTATGCCGTCGCTTGCATCTCGCCAACAAAGGAGCGATGTCCCGCCGGAGACAGGAGGGCGCTAGGTCTTCTTCTTGGCGGGCGCGCATGCCGAGTCCAGCGTGTCCAATCGGTCGGACTGCTGGGCGATCCGGCGTGGCGATCGCGTGGTGGTGGGCGTACTGGTGGGAGACGGGGTCGCGGCCTGGGCGCGGACCACCTTGCCGGAGCGTGCGATGGCGGCCCTCACCGCCTTGCGGATGCGCGGGTAGTCGGGATAGGCCGGGTTGTACGCGGGTGGTACGAAGTTCATCTTGGCCACCTTGGCGCCCTTGACCTGCTGAGCGAGCGGCACCAGGTCCTGCAGCAGATCGCGCGGGATGTCGGTGCGGAAGGTCTCCTTGGCGGCCTTCGCCAACGCGTTGAACTTCAACAGCACGTTGCCCGGGTTGAGCTGGTTGAGCATGGCGCTCATCACGCACTGCTGGCGGAGCATGCGGGTGTGGTTGTCGGCGCCGGCGCAGGTGCTGCCCGGATGGTCGCGGGCCCTGCCGTACCACAGGGCCTCGTTGCCGTCGAGGGTACGGGTGCCGGCCTTGACCACGCCGCCGTCGGAGCGGCCCACGCCGTAACAGACGTCCTGCTCGACGTTGATGGTGACGCCGCCGAGAGCGTCGATCAGGCGTGCCACGCCCCACATGTTGACGAGCATGTAGTAGTCGATCTTGAGGCCCAGGATCTGGCCGAGCGTGCCCTTGACGGCCTCCGGGGCGCGTTCGGGGGAGTGGCCGGCGACCTCGGGATGCGTGTCGGCGTACGCCCAGACCGCGTTGAGCAGGTCGGCCGAGCCGCGGCCCTGCGCCGGCGGCAAATAGAAGTTCTTCGGCGGCGGGAACCGCCTGGCCAGCGCGGATCCCGGCGCGAACGGCGCGTTCTCCATTTCGCGCGGCAGCGCCAGAACCACGGAGTTGCCGGTGCGGACGTCGATGCTGACCACGTTGATGCTGTCGGTACGGATGCTCACGCCCTTGCGCGAGGCGGCGCCGTCCCCGCCCAGCAGCGCGATGTTGAGCCGATCGCGTCCCTGCCACGGGTTCCGATGATCGATCGGCTTGGACGGTGAGGACTTGAAGACGCTGCCGATCGCGTCGTCAGAGGTACGGGCGGTCGTGGCGGCCAGCCCGAAAGGCAGCGCCACGGTCACCGCCAGCACGCCCGCGACCGTGGCCGTACCGAGTTGTCCCCACTTGCCGAGCCGGGCAGGTCGCAGCACGATGTACGAGCTGATCACGACCCCGGCCCAGGCCAGCCCGGCTGCCACGCACAGCCCGGTGAGCACGGCCAGCCAGGTCGGATCGAGCAACAGGCCGGCCAGCGCGTTACGGTTGATCAGCGCGATCACGGCACCGATCAGCAGCACGCCGAAAATACCCATCATGATCATGCCGGTACGCTTGCGGCCCGCCCGCAGGTGCACGATGCCCGGCACGACGACCGAGGCGAGTGTCCAGCCGATCACGGATGGAGCAGTCCACCTGCGCATCCAACCTCCCCCATAGGCAAAATTTGCCTCATTGCGCAGGGAATGTAGCAAATCCCCTCGCTTGGGGTGACGTACTCGATCAATGGACCTCTGGCGCGACGGGCTGCCGGGACGCGATTTCGGCGGCTGCGCCGAGGCGCAGCCGCCGAACGGCCACGGGCACAACCCGTGGCCGGGACGCGCTATCTGCCGCGTCTGCCGTACATGCCGACTGTCAGCGAGACGCCCAGCGCGGCCAGGGCGACCTGGATGCCGAGCTCGATCCAGTCGATGCCGCGGGTGTCGGCCACGCCGAGCGCGGCGGCGAGGGCGGTGCCCACGAGCGCCGCGACGACGCCGATCACGATGGTCAGCCAGATGGGGATGCGCTGGCGTCCGGGGACGACGAGCCGTCCCAGCGCGCCGATGACGATGCCGATGATGAGTCCGGAGATGATGCCGGTGACTTCCATACTGAGACTCCCGATGGGTCGGCGATCTGTCCGGGCAACGAACCACCTCCTGGAGAGGGTTCCTCAATCGGTGGGCGCGGTGGGCGGCCTTCTTCGCCCTAGGTGTAATGACCGCAGACGATTCGCTGGACGGCGGAGACGGCGCGGATGAGGTGGGGTTCGGCGCGGTCGGCCCGATGGGCGACCGCCAGGTCGACGGCCGCGGGAGGGGTCAGCGGTCGGAAGGCGACGCCTTCCAATGCGAGGGCCGTCACCGGTTCGGGGACGACGGCCGCGCCGAGCCCGCCCGCGACCAGCGTGATCAGGGTGGAGGTCTCGCCGACCTCGTGACGGATCCGGGGCTCGACGCCGGCATCGCGGAACAGCCCGAGGACGACGTCGTACATCACCGAGCGGCGGTCCGCGGAATGGACGATGAGGCCGGTGTCCGTCAGGTCGGTGATCGCCACCTGCCGCTGGGCGGCCAGAGGACCCTCAGCGGGTACCGCGACGACGAGCCGCTCCCGTCGCAGCGGCAGAACAGTGAGCGAGAGATCGGCGATCGGCGGGCGCAGCAGCGCCACGTCGATCGCGCCGGTCCGCAGCGCGGCCACCTGGTCGGGCACCAGCATCTCGCCGCGGAAGGAGAAGTCGACGCCCGGCAGCTCGTGGGACAGGCCGCGGGAGAGCGCGGGCAGCAGGCTGTAGGTCGCCGAGCCCACGCAGCCGATCGCGAGATGGCCGACCGCGCCGGCCGCGATCCGGCGGGCCTCGTGTGCCGCCTCGTCCACCGCGTCGAGGATCCGGCGGGCCCGGGCCAGGTAGTCGCGGCCCGCGTCGGTGAGGCCGACCCGGCGCGTGGTCCGATGGAGGAGTTCCACGCCCAGATCGTCCTCGAGCCGGCGGATCGCCTGCGACAGAGGTGGCTGGGCCATGTGGAGCCGCTCGGCGGCACGCCCGAAGTGAAGCTCCTCGGCGACGGCCACGAAGTACCGCAGATGACGCAGATCCATAGGTGTCGCGTCTCAATAGGGCTGAATATTGATATTTCACAGTATCAAGCTCGGTCCTTAGCCTTGAGACATGGCCTGCTACCTCTACTCCGCCGTCCGGACCCCCTTCGGCCGGTTCAACGGCGCCCTGTCAGACGTACGGCCGGACGACCTGTCGGCGCGCGTCATCACCGGGCTCCTGGACCGGGTGCCGGAGCTCGACCCGGCCGCGATCGACGAGGTCGTCTGGGGTAACGCCAACGGCGCGGGAGAGGACAACCGCAACGTCGGCCGGATGGCCGCCCTGCTCGCCGGGCTGCCGACCAGCGTGCCGGGCACCACCGTCAACCGGCTGTGCGGCTCCAGCCTCGACGCGGCGATGATCGGCTCCCGCGCGATCGAGACCGGCGACGCCGACATCGTCCTGGCCGGCGGAGTCGAGTCGATGACCCGCGCGCCCTGGGTGCTGCCCAAGCCGTCCAGAGGCTTCCCGCCCGGCGACCTCACCGCGGTCTCGACGACGCTCGGCTGGCGACTGGTGAACCCCCGCATGCCCAAGGAGTGGACCGTCTCGCTCGGTGAGGCCAACGAGCAACTCCGCGAGAAGCACGCCGTCACGCGGGAGCGGCAGGACGCCTTCGCCCTGCGCTCCCACCGGCTGGCCACGGCCGCCTGGGCCGAGGGCTTCTACGACAACCTGGCCGTCCCCGCCGGAGGGCTGGCCCGCGACGAGGGCGTCCGCTCCGACTCCTCGCCCGAACAACTCGCCGCACTCAAACCGAGCTTCCGCCCAGACGGCACCATCACCGCCGGCAACGCCTCGCCGCTCAGCGACGGCGCCTCCGCCCTCCTGCTCGGCTCGCCCGCCGCCGCGGATCGGCTCGGCATCGAACCGCTCGCCCGCATCGCGGGTCGTGGCGCCTCCGCGCTCGATCCGCAGGAGTTCGGGTACGCCCCCGTCGAGGCCGCCGAACGTGCCCTCGCCCGCGCCGGAATCGGCTGGGACCAGGTCGGCGCGGTCGAACTCAACGAGGCCTTCGCCGTACAGTCGCTCGTGTGCGTCGACGCCTGGGGCATCGACCCGGAGATCGTCAACACCCGGGGCGGCGCGATCGCGATCGGTCATCCGCTCGGCGCCAGCGGCGGCCGCGTCCTCGGCACCCTCGCCGGGGTGCTGCGGGAGCGCCGCGAGCGGTGGGGTGTCGCCGCGATCTGCATCGGCGTCGGCCAGGGCCTGGCCGTGGTCCTGGAGAACCTGGCGGTGGCAGCGTGAGCCGGGCGCGGATCCTGGACAGCGCCGACGAGGCGGTCAGCGGCATCGAGGACGGCAGCACTGTCCTCGTCGGTGGTTTCGGCCTGGCCGGGATGCCGTTCGACCTCATCGACGCGCTGATCCGGCAGGGCGCCAAGGAGCTCACCGTCGTGTCCAACAACGCCGGCAACGGCGAGGTGGGGCTGGCCGCGCTGCTCCAGGCCGGCCGCGTACGGAAGGTGATCTGCTCCTTCCCGCGGCAGACCGACTCGCACGTCTTCGACGGGCTCTACCGCGCCGGGAAGATCGAGCTTGAGGTCGTGCCCCAGGGCAACCTCGCCGAGCGGATACGCGCCGCCGGCGCGGGCATCGGCGCGTTCTACTGCCCGACCGGCGCGGGCACCTCGCTGGCCGAAGGCAAGGAGACCCGGACCATCGACGGCCGCGTCCACGTCCTGGAATATCCGATCAAGGGGGATGTCGCGCTGATCAGCGCCCATCGCGCCGACACGATGGGCAACCTCGTCTACCGCAAGACCGCCCGCAACTTCGGCCCCATCATGGCCACCGCCGCCGCGACAACGATCGCGCAGGTACGCGAGGTCGTCCCCGTCGGAGGTCTCGACCCCGAGGCCGTGGTCACCCCCGGCATCTACGTTCACCGAATCGTCCAGGAAGCGTGTTGATCATGCCCCTGTCCACCGACGAACTCGCCGCGATCGTCGCCCGCGACATCCCGCCCGGCTCCTACGT
Organism: Nonomuraea aurantiaca; assembly: GCF_020215705.1. Taxonomy (GTDB): domain Bacteria; phylum Actinomycetota; class Actinomycetes; order Streptosporangiales; family Streptosporangiaceae; genus Nonomuraea; species Nonomuraea aurantiaca. The sequence continues at coordinate 204,437 of NZ_JAIWNB010000007.1, forward strand.
CAACCTCGGCATCGGGCAGCCCACCAAGGTCGCCGACCATCTTCCCCGCGACTCCGGGGTCGTCCTGCACACCGAGAACGGCATGCTCAACATGGGCCCCGCGGCGACCGGCGACCAGATCGACCCGGACCTCATCAACGCCGGCAAGGTCCCGGTGACCGAACTCCCCGGCGCGTCCTACTTCCACCACGCCGACTCCTTCGCCATGATGCGCGGCGGCCACCTCGACGTGTGCGTGCTGGGCGCCTTCCAGGTCTCGGTCACCGGCGACCTGGCCAACTGGCACACGGGCAAGCCCGGCGACATCCCCGCCGTCGGCGGCGCGATGGACCTGGCGATCGGCGCCAAGCAGGTCTTCGTGATGATGACGCTCTTCGACAAGCAGGGCCGGTCGAAGCTGGTGCCCACCTGCACCTATCCGCTGACGGGCATCGGCTGCGTCAGCCGCGTCTACACCGACGTCGCCGTCATCGATGTCGGCCCGGGCGGGGCGACGGTGCGGGAGACCTTCGGGATCACGGCCGACGAGCTCCGCGACAGGCTGGCCGTTTGAGCATTCCCACCACATCCTCATGGCCTACCGCGGGGCTGATCCGGCACTGAGTGGCCTTGCGGATCACCACTCGACCCGGCCGCTCCAGCCGTACCAGCTCCCGGTGAGCGTCGAGGTAGTCGACCGGTGCCGCGCGTGGTGGACGCGTACTCCCGATGGCACCTGCTCGGTGGGGAGCCACGTCACCGCAGCATGTGTCGCTGCCGACACGCGCGTGCGCGCATCGGCAGCGGTTTGTCTCAGACCTGGTTGGCTCCGCCGTCGACGAACAGCTCGATGCCGGTGACGAAGCCGCTCTCCGGTGAGGCGAGGAAGGCCGCGACGGCTGCGACCTCCTCCGGCCGCCCCATCCGGCCGAGCGGGACGGTGCTGGTCAGGTGGTCCCGAAGCTGCCGGTCCTCGTCCTCGTCGGCGGCCAGGCCGGTGATTCCCGGGGTGTCGATGGGGCCGGGAGCGATGGTGTTGACCCTGATGCCCCGGCCGCTGAGCTCGTTGGCCCAGGTGCGGGAGAAGGACCGCACCGCGGCCTTGGAAGCGCCGTAGACGCCGAAGGCCTCGTTGCCCACGGAGCCCGCGGTGGATCCGGTCAGGATCACGGAGGCGCCGTCGTTGAGCAGCGGCAACGCCTTCTGCACGGTGAACAGCACGCCTTTGACGTTGCTGTCGAACGTCGCGTAATAGTGCGCTTCGGTGACTTCCTCCAGTCTGGCGAACTCCCCGCCGCCGGCATTGGCGAACAGCACATCGATACGGCGGCCCTCGTCCGCGACGGCCGCGTACAGACGGTCCAGGTCTGCCAGGTTCGCGCTGTCGGCCTGGACGCCGGTGGCGGCACCGCCGATCTCCGTGACCGCGGCATCCAGGGCGTCCTTGCGCCGGCCGGTGATGAACACCTTGGCGCCGTCGGCGGCGAACCGCCGCGCCGTGGCCAGGCCGATACCGGTGGTGCCGCCGGTGACGACGGCCGTCTTCCCGTCGAGAGATCCCATGATCACTCCCTGTCCTGAGAGTGTCAGGTCGTGCCGAGGGCCTTGCGCAGGACCTGGATGGCCTGCTCGACGGCGCCCGTGGTCGCGGCGGTCTGCCGGAGCGGGTTGAGCATCATGAAGTCGTGCAGGATGCCGTTGTAGCGCAGGCTCGTCGTACGCACCCCGGCCGCCACGAGCTTGCGCGCGTACGCCTCGCCCTCGTCCCGCAGCACGTCGTTCTCGTCCACGATCACGAACGCCTCGGGCAACCCGGTGAGGTCCTCCAGGCTCGCCCGCAGCGGCGAGGCGGTGATCTCCGCGCGCCTGTCGTGGTCCGGCAGGTACGCGTCCCAGAACCAGGCCATGGCCTTCGCCGTCAGGAAGGGCCCGTTGGCGAACTCCCGGTAGCTGCCGGTGTCCTGGGCGGCGTCCGTGACCGGGTAGTAGAGCGACTGGTGGACGAACGTCACGTCGCCACGCTGCTTGGCCAGGATGGCCAGGGCGGCCGTCATGTTGCCGCCGACGGAGTCGCCCGCGACCGCGAGGCGTGCGGCGTCGAGCCCCTCGGAGGCCCCGTCCCGGGTGATCCAGCGGGCCGTGGCGTACGCCTGCTCGATCGCCACCGGGTAACGCGCCTCCGGCGAGCGCTCGTACTCGACGAAGACCACGGCGGCCTTCGCCCCGACGGCCAGCTCGCGGACGAGCCGGTCGTGCGTGCCGGCGTTGCCGAGGATCCAGCCGCCGCCGTGGACGTACAGGACGACGGGCAGCGTGCCGGTGGTGCCCGGCGGCTTGACGATGCGGACCCGCACGTCCCCGACCTCGGCCGGTACGGTGATCCACTTCTCCTCGACGTCGAGCTTGTCGATCGGGGCGGCCTGGATGTCGTCCAGGACCTTCCGGGCGCCCTCGGGGCCCAGCTCGTAGAGGAACGGGGGCTTCGAGGTCGCGTCCGCGATCTCCTGCGCCGCCGGCTCCAGGATGTGCTCAGTCATGAGACGTCCCCTTTGTCGTCATGGATGCTCGAGCCCCCCGGGCTGACGTACCCGCTATCCGGGGGGGTGAACGCACGGTCATCGTGACCAGGCACAGAGCGACTGAGCCCGAGACGGCGTGGCGTCTGTCCCCCGTGCGAGCTACCCGCGAGTGTCCACTGCGCGGTGACGATTCCAGGTCGTCGGATCCCTAGCGTTCTCGGCGTAGCCGCGGCGTCCTGGTCGCGGAATCTCGCAGAGGAGTCATCATGCGACTGTTGAAGCAGCTCGTGGCCGTCGCGGTGGTCGCCTTCGTCGGCAGCCTGGGCGTGGGCGCGGTGCAGGGGAACAGGTTTCTCACCCTGGTCATCGGTGTCGCGACAGCCGTGCTCGCGGTGTTCGTGTACGCCCGGGTCGTCCGGTGGTCCGAACGCCGCGAGCCGGTGGAGGTGGCCGCGAAAGGCGCCGCCACCGCCGTCGGCCGAGGGGTGCTGATCGGTATCGGGCTGTTCTCGGCCGTCATCGTGAACATCGCCTTCATGGGCGGCTACCGGATCGACGGGGGCGGCTCGGTGGCGGGCGCGGTCGCGCTGGTCGGCTTCATGGCCGCCGCCGCCGTGACGGAGGAGCTGCTCTTTCGCGGCATCCTGTTCCGGATCGTCGAGGAACGTACCGGCACGTGGATGGCGCTGGTGCTGACGGCCCTGGTGTTCGGCATGTCGCACCTGTTCAACCAGCATGCCAGCCTGTGGGGCGCGCTCGCCATCGCGATCGAGGGTGGTGGCATGCTCGCCGCGGCGTACGTCGCCACCCGCACCCTGTGGGTGCCGATCGGCCTGCACTTCGGCTGGAACTTCGCCGCGGCCGGCATCTTCAGCACCGAGGTCTCCGGCAACGGCGCGACGGAAGGGCTGCTGCACGGGGTGACGTCAGGTCCGGCCCTGCTCACCGGTGGCGACTTCGGGCCGGAGGGAAGTCCGTACTCGGTCGCCTTCTGTGTGCTGATGACGATCGTGTTCATGTGGCTGGCCCGCCGTCGCGGCAACCTGGTCCCTCGCCGGCGCGGCGCCCGGCCCGGCACGACCGCTACGCTCTCCCAGTGATCGGTCTCCATCGGGTCCCGGATCTGTGGCGGCGGTGTGACGTCACGGTCCGGGATTCTCCGTTGGCGCTGCTGTTGGCCGTCACGTCGTTCCTGCCGGCGTTGCAGAGTGCCGGGACGCAGGTGGGCGACGTGCCGCTCCGCCCCTTCGACGCGCTGGCCGTCGTGGCGGTCGCCCTCCAGAGCCTTCCACTGGCCGTGCGCCGACGGTGGCCGGCCGTCTGCCTCGTCCTGGTATCGCTCGGCTTCGCACTCGACCAGCTGCGCGGCTACCACGCGCCGGCGGGTACCGGGCTGCCCATCGCGCTGATGAGCGCGGGCGCGCATCTGGAGCGTCACCGTCGCGTCCTCGCGGCCCTCCTCTCCGTGGCGTACGTTCCGCTGGCGGTGGCGCTCGACCGGCCCGGCGGGACCGAGAGGCCGGAAGGATTCGTGCTGTTCTACCTGACGCTGGTCCTCGCCTGGGGCGCCGGGGCCTGGCTGCGCTCCAGCCGGGCCGCCGAGGCCGAGCTCCGCCGCCACGTCGCCGAGGCCACTCGCGCCGCCGAGCGGACCCGGATCGCCCGCGAGCTCCACGACGTCGTGACTCACCACGTGACGGCGATGGTCGTACAGGCCGAGGCGGCACGCTACCTGACCGCCGTACCCGATCGCCTCGACGCGACCCTGAGCGCCGTCACCGACACCGGCCGGCGGGCCATCGCCGACCTGCGGCACCTGCTCGACCTGCTCAACCCCGGCCACGACACCGACGTCAGGACGCCGTCCGTCGTCGAACTTCACACGCTCGTGGAGCAGACGCGTCAGGCCGGGCAGCCGGTGGAGTTCACCGAGGAGGGCCGGCCGGCGGAGTCGGCCGGCAGCGCCGAGTTCGTGACCTACAGGGTCGTGCAGGAGGCTCTGACGAACGCCCTCAAATACGCCCACGGCAGCCGCACCGTGGTCCGCGTGCGCTATGGCCAGAAGGAGATCAGCGTGGAGGTCAGCACCGACGGCTCCGGCTCACGGAGCGGCTCTCCGGGGGGAAGCGGGAGGGGTCTTGCCGGGCTCCGCGAGCGGGTCGACGCCCTGGGGGGCGAGTTCAGCACGGACCGGTCGGCGGGCGGTGGCTTCGTCGTGCGGGCCCGCGTCCCCGCGGGGAGCCCGTCGTGAGCGCGCCGGTTCGGGTCCTGATCTGCGACGACCAAGCGCTGATCCGTACCGGGTTCGCGACGATCATCGGTGCGCAGCCCGACCTCGAGGTGGTGGGGGAGTGCGGGGACGGCCGCGCCGCGGTCGAGCTCGCCCGCCGGCTGAAGCCGGACATGGTGGTGATGGATGTACGGATGCCGGTGCTCGACGGGATCGAGGCGACCCGCCTGCTGGCCGGCGCCGGGGTGGCGGATCCGGTCAAGGTGCTCGTGGTGACCACGTTCAACCTGGACGAGTACGTGTACGAGGCGCTGCGCGCGGGCGCCAGCGGGTTCCTGCTCAAGGACGCCCCACCGGCGCAGCTGCTGAACGGCATCCGCACCGTCGCGACGGGCGCCGCGCTGCTGGCCCCCGAGGTGACGCGGCGGCTCGTCGGCAGGTACGCGTCGAGGATCCGTCCCGCCGAGGACACCCCGGACGGCATCGCGCTGACCCCGCGCGAACTGGAGGTGCTGCGCCTCATCGCCGACGGCCTGTCCAACAGCGAGATCGCCGCGACCTTGGTGATCAGCCAGGAAACCGTCAAGACGTACGTGTCGCGTATCCTCACCAAACTCGACCTGCGTGACCGCGTGCAGGCCGTGGTCTACGCCTACCGCAGGGGCTTGGTGACCTGAGCGCGGCCATCACGCATATGACGATGAACGAATATAAACAGTTGTGCATTTCGCTTAACGAAAAGGCCGTCAAATATGAACGCGGTCGCGGCCATGTACCTGGCGATCCGGGCGGAGCCCTCGGGCCGCCCGAAGGTCACCCTGGCCAGGACAGGCGACCATTCGCGCTGGTTGACCGCCAGGTAAGCGATCTTCTTCCGCCAAGGTCTACGGCGTCCAGGGCGTGACCGTCGCTCGGCCCTCGTCCGCTGCCCAAGTACGGGCGGAGGTCACCATTGTTCGACCCTCGTCCGCTCCCCGGTACGGGCGGAGGTCAGCGCTGCCTCCAGCATCGCGACGCTGTGCGCGTTGTCGGCGGCGGGCGAGGTCGGCTCACCGGTGCCCGCCACGGCGTCGACGAACGCGCGCAGCACCCCGGCCCGCTCGAACAGCGGCAGCTCGGTCACCTCGACCGCGCGTACGTTCCCGGCCGCGTCGGTGATCGACACGGCCCGGTGGTCGTCCGGCGCGGCCCCCCACGTCAGCAGCCCCTCGTCGCCGGAGATCCGCCACACGCCGGGCCACGGCGTCTGCGGGCCGACCCCCTGGCTGGACAGGACGTAGTCGATCGTGAGCCCGCCGTCCAGCTCGACGATGAGGCTGGCCCCGGGGGTGCGGTCCTGGGCCGAGCGTACGGGCGTGACCGGCACGCAGGTGATCGCCACCCCCTCCCGCCCGAACAGGTACCGCATCAGGTCGAAGTGGTGGATGGCCAGCTCGACCAGGGAGTTGGCGTCGCGGACACCGGCGTGGTCGCGGTGCCATTCGAGCGAGACCCGGCGGACGGCGCCGACGGCTCGCCGGTCGAGCAGGTCGTGGACGACCGGGGCGCCGGGGAAGATCCGGTAGTTCTGGTCGATGCCGAAGACCAGGCCCTTTCGTTCGGCGAGGCCGGCGAGCTCCCTGGCGGTCGCGGCGTCCAGGGTGAACGGCTTCTCCAGCAGCAGATGCGCGCCGGCCTCCAGGACCTGCCGGGCGACGGCCGCGTGCGCGCCGATCGCGACCGGCGCGATAGCGGCCACGGCACCGGTGGCCTGCAGCGCCTCCTCAACGGTGGCGAACACGTTGTCGCGGCCGGTCTTGGCGGTGAACGCGGCTCGTGCCTCGGGGGAGGCGTCCACCCAGCCGGTCACCTGGACGTCGGGGAGCTGCGGGAGGATCTTCGCGGCCCAGTCGAGCCCCCAGGGGCCCAGGCCGATCTGGATCAGGTCGGTCATGCCTCGGCCCACCAGTTCCGCGGCCATTCGCCCTTCCTGGTGATCTTCGGCTGGGGCTGGGCGGGCGGTGTCGCCCACTGGACCGCGTTGGCCAGCACGCGCCTGATCTCGGGCTGGAAGTAGATCGGGGACTCCTCGTGGCCGGGGGCGAAGAAGAAGATCCGGCCCTTGCCCCGCTGCCATGCGCAGCCGCTGCGCAGCACCTCGCCGCCCTCGTACGAGCTGATGAAGACGAGCTCGTCCGGCTCGGGGATGTCGAGCGGCTCGCCGTACATCTCGCCCTTGGGGATGACGACCGGGTTGGGGACGCCGCGGACGATGTCGTGGCCGGGCAGGATCGTCCAGAGCAGCTCACTGTCGTCGTGCCGCCAGCTGGCGATCTTGCAGGAGGTGCCCAGCAGGGTCTGGGCGACCTTCGACTCGATGGCGGAGTGCAGGATGAGCAGGCCCATGCCGTCGAGCACCCGCCGCCTGACCCGCTCGACGACCTCGTCACTGACCTCGTTGTGCTTGAGGTGGCCCCACCAGAGCAGGACGTCGGTGTCGTCGAGTACGGCCTGGGTCAGACCGTGCTCGGGCTCCTCCTGGAGCGCGACGCGTACATGTGCCTCGGGGCCGAGGTGTTCGGCCAGCGCCTGCCCGAGCACGACGTGCAGCCCGTCGGGATACACCGACGAGACGCTGGGATACGTCCGCTCCTCATAGAACTCGTTCCACACGGTCACGTTCATTCGTTCGCGCACCCATCCGATGTTTCTGTGAGTCTGCCTCTCTATATGCAAGGCTTCTGCATATTAAGATGGGGTGACTCTCGGCACAACGCCTGGCCTCCAGCAAGGTAAAAGGTCTCACATCGTGAGACTTGTGCAAGTGAGTCCGCTTTCGCCATTGCGATGATCTTCACTTGAGACATCCGATGACATAGCGAAGAAAGGTCAGGATGACGAAGACCTCCGACATCGGCGTCCACTCCAGGTCGCTCGCGGCCGGCGCCTGCTCCAGCGGGCCGTCCGGGCCTGCTCAGCGGTGCGACGCTCGGCACGGTCGGGGTGCGGCTGCCCACGCTACGGCCCGAGACCGCCATGCTCATCGAGATCGCGGCACAACCGGCGCTCGGCGGGCAGGCTGTAGGCAACGCCGAGTTGGCAATGGAGCAGATAGCGACAGAGCAGAAAGTAAACGGATGACCTCCTCCAAGGTTCGGCCGAGCACGAGCACGCAGCTCGGCGGTGACACGTCCGCGCTGCGAACGCTCAACCTGCGCTCTGTGCTGCGCGTGCTCTACGGCGGCGGCAGCCACACGATCGCCTCGATCGCGGCGGCGGCCGGCATCTCGCGCCCGACCACGACCCAGGCGATCTCCGACCTGCTCGCCGCGGGCTGGATCCAGACCGCCGACCAGGCCATCGACAAGGTCGAGAAGAAGGACGGGCGGGGACGGCCGGCACAGCGCTTCGAGTTCCGTCCGGGCGCGGGTCACGTGCTCGGGGTCGACATCGGCGGTCACAAGGTGCTGGTGCTGGTCAGCGACCTGTCCGGGGAGATCGTCGCCGAACGTCGCGAGAGCCTGCGCCCGACCTCCCCACGGTCCAGGCGCCTGACGATCATGAACGAGGCGATCAACGAGGCCCTGGAGGCGGCGGGCCTGTCCGCCGCCGACATCTTATGCGCGGCGATCGCCACCCCCGGCGTCGTCGGCCCGGACGGCAAGGTCGCGCACGCCCCAGCCATTCCCGAATGGGCCGGCGTCGACCTGGGCGGGCACGTACGGAACCGGTTCGGCATCCCGACCCAGGTCTTCAACGACATGCGGATGGCCGCGCTGGCCGAACACTGGAAGGGCGTGGCCCGTGACGCCTCCGACGTGGTGTACGTCCACGTCGGCCGCCGCATGGGCACCGGCCTGCTGGTCGCCGGTCGGCCGCACGCCGGACGGCACGGCGCCGCGGCCGAGATCGGTCTGTGGCGCGGGCTGCCGTGGGCGCACGCGTACGAACGGCTGCTGGATCTGGCACCGGGGCGAAGCACGGACCAGGAGGACGCGATCCAGGCCATCTTCGAGGCGGCCAAGGCGGGCGACGCGGCCGCCCAGGCAGGCATAGACGGGTTCGCCGACCTGCTGGTGGCGGGTTTGGCGCCGGTGATGGTGACGATCGACCTCGAGTTGGTGATCATCGGGGGCGGCATCTCGGCCGCCGGCGAGGCCATCCGCGAGCCGGTACGCGTCCGCGTCGAACGCGAGACGGACTTCCCGCCCAAGGTGGTCTGCTCGGTGCTGGGCGACCATTCCTCCGCGATCGGAGCCGTGCGCTGCGCGCTGGATGTCGCGGAGGAACGTCTTTTCGCCGAGCTCAAGCCGGGTCAGGGAACGCCGGCTCAGCAGGGGGTAGGGGTCGCGCTCAGCAGGGGGTGAAGTAGTACTTCGCCTGGCCGTCCATCGTCCCCCACTGGCCGGGCGGCTGAGAGCATCCGGACCAGCGCTGGCCGACGATCTGGTCCCCCACGAAGTAGCTGACGACGAGGAGGAGGTCGCCCCCCGGCGGGGGAGGGGGAATCGCCTGGGCCGGGGTGGAGCCGAGGGCGAGGGCGCTGAAAGCCAGCGCCACCACTAAAACGCCGCGCTTCATTTTCATGCAGGTTCCTCCAGATCAGCCGATTTTCGGGCCAGAGCGAACGCCGAAGCTATTTGCCTGAATGAGATCACGATAAGCGCTGTCGATCAAGGTGTCGTCAGCAGTCGCTTCTCCGCCGCCGTTTTCGGGGACTCGATGAAAGTTTCACCACTTTTGGCGTGTTTCCCCAGCTCAGGCGCATCCCAGCTTGACCGGTCGCCGCTCTGCGAGGACGTTCGTGTCGAACCTTCTGAGTTGGGAGTCCGATGAGTCACCCCCGTCGCCGGCTGCTCGCCATTCTGCTCTCCGCTTTCCTGGTCGCGCTGTGCGCCTTGGCGCCCTTGACGGAACAGCCCGCCGGCGCGGTCAGCGACCCGCCCGGCCCGGTGACGGGCAACGCCACCTACTTCGACGGGCTCGGCATGCCGTACGGGGGCTGCGGCCTGCCCCAGGCGAACCTCGACTCACCGGACTTCGTCGCCCTCAACGTCTACAACACGCCCGGCGACTACTCCTTCTACCCCCGGCCGCTGACCGGCGCCAACCTCAGCAAGGCCGGGCTGTGGAACAACGGCCTGAACTGCGGCCGCTACATGCAGGTAGAGATCGGCGATTACTGCACGGGCACCAACGACGGCGCGCAGAACCAGCCGTTCTGCCGCAACGGCTCCTGGGTCTCCGACGCGTACAAGGGTGCGAAGCTGACCATGCTGGTCGCCGACAGCTGCGGCGACTCCAACGCCTGGTGCCGCGATGATCCGTACCATCTGGACCTGAGCAAGGACTCGCTCAACCGGTTCGTGAAGAACGGCGCCCCGATCGGGGACATGTATCCCGGCCATTGGAACAACCGGCACGTCACCTGGTCGTTCATCCCCGCGCCCAACTACAGCGGCGACATCGACATCGGGTTCCTGCAGTCCGCCCAGGTCTGGTGGCCCGCCATCTCCGTCTCACACCTGGCCAACGGCATCCACGGCGTCGAGTACTTCGCCAACGGGGTGTGGCAGACGGCCCAGATGAACGGCGACATGGGCCAGTCGTACGTCATCGGCGGGACCACCTCGGGCGGCAACCAGTACCAGATCCGGGTGCGAGACGTCACGGACACGCTGATCAACGGTGGGCGCGTGTACAGCTTCACGCTTCCGTCCACCTGCAACCCGTGCGGCACGCCGTACACCAAGGTCGGCTACACCACCTCAACCGGCTCGACCCCTACGCCCACGGTCACCCCCACCCCCACCCCCACCCCCACCCCCACGGGCGGCACCGGCGTCTCCTGCGGCGTGGACTACCAGGTCCCCAACGCCTGGCAGGGCGGCTTCACGACCAATGTGACCGTGCGGAACACGGGCACCACGACCTGGAACAACTGGACGGTCACGTGGCACATGCCGTCCGGCGTGACCCTGACCAGCGCCTGGAGCTCCACCATCACACCGTCGGGCACCACCTGGACGATCAAGGCCCCGAGCTGGTCCACGAGTTTGGCACCGGGCGCGTCGGCCACCTTCGGCTTCCAGGCCAACGGCCCGTCCACACCCGGCCCGGCCAACATCACCTGCTCCTAGACCGGGGAGCTACCTGCGGAGTCTGGCCCTGGTGGCGGCGGAGACCACCGCGCTCTTCTCGGCGGTGGTCATCAGCCCGGCCCGGATCCAGTCGTCCGCGGTGCGGGTCACCGCCGACACGAAGCAGCTCTGGTTGTCGAAGGGCGCCATGGCCCAGAGCGCGTCCAGGAACGTCGCCGAATCCGCCCGCGCGTAGTTCGGCACGCCGGAGTCCACCGTGCCGAAGACGATTTTCGGCTCTACGCGGTGGAAGTAGGCGTGGTAGCGGTCGGTGTCGCCGCTGTAGAAGGGCACCAGTGGCAGGCCGTGCGTGGTGAAGGTCATCGGCGCGGTGGGCGTCATGGTCTGCGCGAGGTCGCCGGACAGCGTGAAGTCCTTGAAGAAGGAGAAGTCGCGGAAGGTGGTCTCGTCGCTCTTGGCGACCATCGGCACCGGGCCGTACGCGATGCTCTGGGTGGTCGGGACGTCCAGCGCCTTCTCCACCCGCAGGGAGAACGGCATCGACACCCTGATCTTGTCGCCGCGCCGCCAGTTCCGGTTGAGCGTCACATACTCGCCGGGCGCAGCGCGGACCTTCTGGTCGATCCCGTTGATCCGGACTGTGAAGCCCTTCTCCACCCAGTGGGGCACCCGGAGCTTCACGGCCAGGCGGCCCGTGCCCTCAACCGTGAGCGTCGTCACCCCGGCGGGGTCGGTCGGATAGGTCGTGGCCTGCTTGATCGTGAAGCCCTTCTCCGGCCAGCGTAGCTTCGAGGCCAGGTAGAGGTTCACGTAGAGCGCCGAGTCGTCCGCCGACCGGAAGTAGATCGAGTCCTGGAACTTGGTGTGGCTCTCCAGGCCGGTGCCGCCGCAGCAGGTGCCGAGGTTGCCGTAACTGCGGGACGCGCCCGGCCGCATGGGGATGAAATAGGTCAGCAGCGGATCCGTGGTGCTGTCGATGTTGCGGCGCGAGGCGAGGATCTGACCGTAGAGGGCCCGCTCGTAATACTGCATGTACTTCGGGTTCGCCGTGTGGAAGAACAGGCCCCTGCTCAGCTTCAGCATGTTGTAGACCGGACAGGTCTCGGCGTTGTTGGTGCCCAGGGTGCCGACGATGACGTCGCGCGCGCCGAAGAGCTCGCCGTTGTCGGTCGGTCCGGCCGTGCCGCCGTCGGTGAAGGTGCGATGGGGTACGACCATGTCCCAGAAGTTCACGGCGGCGTCGAAGTAGTGGCGTTCCTGGTCGCGCTCGAAAATGGACAGGTAGCCGATGAACTGGGGGATGTGCTGGTTGGCGTGCTTCCTGTTCAGCGTGTCCTCGTTGCCGACCGTGGCCGTGAGGAGCGCGGTGTTGTCGAAGCACTTGGCCGTCGTCAGGTGCTCCTCCTTGCCGCCGAGGGCGTAGAGGTCGGCCATCACGGCGTTCATGCCATTGTATTCGCCCGCGATGTAGATGCTCCACATGCGGTCGAGCTGCTCTCTGGGAAGGGGGCCCAGTCGGCCGTGCACCCAGTCGCCCATCTTCATCACGATGATGCGCGCCTGCTCGTTGCCCGCGTACTGGTAGGCGTCGAGCAGCCCACGCATGATCATGTGGCAGGTGTAGTAGGGCGCCCAGATGGTGGGATAGGTGGCGTACTGCTCCAGCAGGATGAACTGCGTCTCGGGGTAGGCGGCCAGGAACCCGGGATGGCTCGGCCCGGGATGCCCGGTGGGCTCGGAGACCAGCCGGGCGTCCTTCCCCTTGCCCGAGGAGTCGCCCGCGCTCTCGCCGCTCTCCTCGTCGAAGCGGTACCACGCGACGTCGCCGCCGCCCAGCCCGCCGTCCGCGCTGTTCGTCAAGGCCACGATCTCCGCCTCTGTCAGCGCGCGGCCGTAGATCTGGAACTCGTCCACCGAGCCCTTCAGGTACGCGTCGCCGTACTGCGACTTCCCGATCCAGTTGTTCGCGGTCGGGCCGAGGCTGGATGGTTTGAGGGTCATGGCGGTGTTCGTGCCGACCGGTGCGCCGTTCACATAGAGGGTCCCGGTGCCGCCCGACAAGGTGACCGCCAGGTGGGTCCACTGGCCGGTGGGTAACGGGCCGGTTCCGTTGACGCGCTGCTCGCCGCTGCCGCCGCTGGTGGTGATGGCGAATCTCGGCGCGGCGCCCGCGCTCACGGTCAGGAACATGGTGCGGGTCGTACCAGTGCCGAAGTCGAAGATCCGCGACCAGGTGGTGATCGCGGCCGGGTTCAGCCACACAGCGATGGTGAAGTCGTCGAGGCCGCTCACGATGTCGGCGGGCAGCGACACGTACTGGGGTCCGTCGAGTTTCGCCGCCTTGCCGAACTTTCCCGCCACCCTGGCGACCGGGTCCGGCGCGGGCGCGGGTTGCCCGACTCTGGCGGCCAGCGCGTCCTGGCACTCGCCGAGCGCCTTGACCATGTAGTCGACCTTGTCCTTGTAGAAGGCGTCGCCGGAGCCCGCGTAGGCCAAGGCCAGCGCGCTGAGGAAGTGCCCGCTGTAGTGGCCGCGCAGGTTGCCCGTGGCGTCGTCCCAGCTGCCGGGCGGCTGGGCGCCCAGCGTGTCCAGTCCGGCGTTGGCCCGGAAGTTGGCCAGCATCCGGTCGGCGGGGTAGGCCCTCAGGAAGTTCAGGATCCGGTCACGGTTGACGCTGAACAGGCTCTCGCCCAAGGTGACCTGGCTGTTGGCGAACGGCCGCACGATCCAGGCGCCGGGCACCGGCGGGTCGAGCTGCGGCGGCGGGGCCGGCGCCATAGGAGCCGCCTGGGCGGTGCCGAGCGGGAGCGAAGCGAGTGCGGAGGGGGTGACGGCCGCCAGCACCGCCAGTCGCAGGGCCTCTCGCCTGGGCATCATGTTCGACATCTCACTGTCCCGTCCATGCTCGGGTCCGGCGAATGGTAGCGCTAACATTTCGGGGCCGAGCACCCTGGCGTTGCGTGCTCGGTGGGAGTGTTAACGATCTCGTCGCACCCGTCAAGGCGCCGAGACGGCACTCTCACTCTGACAGCGGTTTTGACCCTTTGAGTACTGGGATTGACCTTATTGATCTATTCACTTCGACGAACGATCATCGAGGGCAGTAGCGCTTCCGCACCTCAGGAAGGATCTTCATGATTCGCCGCGCATCGCTGGCCGTCCTGGTCGCCCTCGGCGCCCTCACCGTCATCAGCTCACCCGCGCACGCCCGCGCATGCATGATCGACTACCACTGCGAGACGTACTACTACAGCGACTCCGCCCACACCACGCTGGTGGGCGTCAAGTACGAGAACTGCGTCGGGGATGAGGAGTGGGTGGGCAGGCGCGGGTCGTACGCGGTGTTCAACGAGACCCCCTGCTGAGACCTTAAAAGCCGCAGCCGGCCGCTCTCAGCCCAGGTTGAGGCGGTCGCGCTGGGCCGCGTACAGGTCGGTCACCCGGGGGCGGGTGCCGTGGTCGGCGAGCAGGTTCTCCAGGTCTCCGGTGAAGTCGGGAGCCAGCTCGCTGACCGTCCCCGTGGTGCCCTGCACCCCGACGGTGAGGCTGCGCGGCGCGACGTCCGCGATCGTGATCGCGTACGGGCTGCCACCGGTGACGCGGATGTTCCAGTGCGCGATCCGCGCCCCGAACAGCGGGCCAGAAGCCGCCGAGCCGCCGACCCGGCCGTTGTTGACCAGGGCGATGTTGGTCCGCGCGTTCTCGAACGGCAGCGCCCGGTGCGAGTCGAACGTGCCCTCCGCCATCGTGCCCCGCCGCCAGACGTTCCCGGACGACAGTCCCTCCAGGTTGAGGCCGTGGTGGACGGCTCCCGCGGGGACGGGCACGGTGAACGCCTCGATCTCGAAGTCGTCCACGAGGTTGTCGTGCGACTGCATCCGGCAGGCGAAGCTGTGGTGCGCGGACCGGCCGCCGACCGTGACGCGGGTGAGGGTGTTGGACTTGGCGGTGGTGAAGCCGAAGCCGAGGTCGCAGTTCTCCACGCGTACGTCCCTGGCCCAGCAGTCGTGGACGGCCTGGAAGCACACGCCGTTCGAGCCGGGGTGCTTGTTGTGGGCGGTCATCGCGACCACGTCGTTGCGGATCGTCAGGTCCTCGACGCCGCTGTCGTGCACGGTGGGGCCGAGGGCGCGCAGCCGGGCGGGCCAGCCGGGGCGCAGGTCGTACCTGATCGGCTGGGCCAGCCTGACGAGGCGGGTGCCCAGAACGGCCTCGATCCGCACCGGCCATTGGAGGAGCGCGTACTGGATGTACTGACCGCCTGATCCGGTGACGAGCTGGGGCGCGCGGCTCGGCCAGTCGTACGACCGAGTGCCCGGAATGTCGCCCGCCAGGTGCATCAGCAACGTCGCGTCCGGCGGGTTGTCGCATTCGAGCACGACCAGGTCGCCCGCGCGGAGCTTGCTCGTGTCGGACACCAGCAGGGTCCGCTGGCCCCGCGAGGCTGCGCCGACCTCGGCGAGTGTGTCGCCGAGCAGCCAGCCCTCGGTGCCCGCGTAGTCCTCGGACTCCGAGCGGGCGCGCCGCTCGGCCGCGATGAACCAGACCTGGCCGCCGGTCCACGACCAGCGGCTGTTGCCGTTGGACTGCCTGGCCGGCCGGTAGCCGTCGTCCAGCGTACGGGTGAAGCGCAGGATGGTGGACTCGCGCCCGGCGCCGCGCAGGACCACGTTCGACCAGTGCATGAACACCGGCGACGAGAGAAGGTAGGTCCCGCCCGGCACCAGCACCGCGCCGCCGCCCCGTTCGCCGGCGGCGCGGACGGCCGCGTTGAAGGCGGCGGCACAGTCGGTCGTCCCGTCCGCGCGCGCACCGAAGTCGGTCACCTTCGCCACCACGCGGGGGCGCGGTGGCCGGGCCCCGAGCCGGTAGCCGGCCCGCGCGATGTCGGGCACCAGCGGGTGCCCGCCTTCGGCCGCCGCCCACTCCTCCAGCAGCGCCGCCGAGGTGTCGCCCTGGCGGGCGCGGGTCTCCGCCTTGGCGGCGGACAGGGGGAGCGCCGGCACGGCGGCGACGCCGCCGAGCAATGCTCGTCGGCTCAGCGTGAAAGGCTCAGGCACACATCGGAGGATTGCATCGGTAATGATCGCGGTCAAGAGGGTAAGACCGTTGGAGCGAGGCAATCCATCGGATGACTTGGCGGTCAGGAAGTGGTCATCAGGGTCAGGCTCTCGTCCTCCACAGAGGTCGCGATGTCGCGGGTGACGCGGTATCGGGCCAGGTCGGGACCGTCACCGTTGGTGATCTCCTGAGCCACGAGGCGGCCGAGCTCGGGCGCGAGGTTGACGCCACTGTGGGTGACGAGGTGATAGAGGCCGGGGGCGCCGGGGTGGGTGCCCGCCAGCGGCAGGCCGTCCGTCGGCACGGGCCGGACGCCGAGGCGGACCCCGGCCAGGCTGGCGGTGCGCAGCGCGGGAAGGATGCGCTGGCCGGCGGCGTGCAGCCGTTCCGCCAGGGCGTCGTCGCTCTGGCCGGGCAGGAGCGCGTCGACGGGCCAGGAGATGGAGCAGATCCGGTCTCCGGGGGCGGGGCGCAGGTCCACCTGGGGCGTGGCCAGGATCGCGCCGAGCCGGAGGCCGGGGACGGGCGTGCTCTCTCCGACCAGCCCGGGGATCCGGGTCATGGGGAGGTCGGTGCCGGCGAGCGCCGCGACGCGGTCGGCGTCCGGGCCGGTGCAGTTGACCACCCAGTCGGCCTCCCAGCGGCGCGTGCCGGTCTCGACGCCGGTGACGGCGTCGCCGCTGCGGATCAGCGCCTCTGCCCGCAGGCCGTACCTGATGTCGGCGCCGAGCGTGGCCGCGCGATCGAGCAGGCGCTGGACGAAGAGCGGGGCGTCATACCAAGCGCTCTGGTCGTGGATGACGAGCTCGCTCGCCGTACACGCCGCGGGATCGACGTCGGGGGCGAGCTCGCGCAGCTCGGACGGGTCGGCGATGCGGCAGACATGCCCCCAGGACTTCAGGCGGACGGCCCGCTCCCTGAGCCCCCGCCGGCTCTCCTCGCTGTCACCCCACTGGATGGCGGGCATGGGGTGCCGCCACGACGGGCCCCCGAGCTCCTCGGCCAGCGTGGCGTGCAGGGCGGCGCTGGCGCGGTTCAGCTCGTAGTACGTCCGTGGGGTCTTCAGATGGGTGACGTCCATGGAGAAGGTTGCGCTGGAGGTGCCCGCGGCTGGGCCGCCGGCTTCGATGACGACGACCTGAGCCCCTGCGACGGCCAGATGGTAGGCGACGGAGGCGCCGAGCACTCCGGCACCGAGAACGATGACGCGGGACACGTGGATATCTTTCCTTCGGGTCTTCGGGGTCTCTTCGGGGGCTTCGCGGGGTCAGAGGACCTTGCTGAGGAATGCCCGGGTGCGCTCGTGCCGGGGCTCGCCGAGCACGGCGCCGGGTGGCCCGGATTCGACGACGACCCCGTCGTCCATGAAGACGATGGTGTCGCACACCTCGCGGGCGAATCCCATCTCGTGGGTCACGATGATCATCGTCATGCCGTCCTCTTTCACCAGGTCGCGCATGACGTCCAGAACCTCGCCCACGAGCTCGGGGTCGAGGGCCGAGGTCGGCTCGTCGAACAGCATGAGACCGGGCCGCATCGCCAGGGCGCGGGCGATGGCGACGCGCTGCTGCTGGCCGCCGGACAGCTGGTCGGGGCGGCTGTTCGCCTTGTCGGCCAGTCCCACCCTGGTCAGCAGGGCGTAGGCGCGCTCGCGTACCTCGGCCTTCGGCTCCTTCTTGACCATGATCGGCGCCGTCATGATGTTCTCGAGCGCGGTCATGTGCGGGAAGAGGTTGAAGCGCTGGAAGACCATCCCGATGTCCACCCGCTGGGCGGCGATCGCCTTGTCGGGCAGCTCGTAGACCTTGCCCTCACGCTCCTCGTAGCCGATCAGGCGGTCGCGGAAGTAGAGCCGGCCGGCGTCGATGCGTTCGAGGTGGTTGATGCAGCGCAGGAAGGTGGACTTGCCGGACCCCGACGGGCCGATCACGGCCAGCACCTCACCCTCCGCGACCTCCAGGTCGATGCCTTTGAGCACGTCGACCGCTCCGTAACGCTTGTGCACGCCTTCCGCGCGGATGAGGGACTTCATCGGCTGAACTTTCGTTCGATGTAGTGCTGCCCGGCGTTCAGGACGGTCGTGGCCACGAGGTACCAGAAGCAGGCCACCGTGAGCAGAGCGACCTGCTGGAAGTTCCTGGAGTAGATGCCCTGGATCGAGGTCAGGAGCTCTGGTACGGCGATGGCGAAGACGAGGGAGGTGGTCTTGAGCATGGAGACCACCTGGTTGCCCGTCGGCGGGATGATGACCCGCATGGCCTGCGGAAGAATGATCTTGCGCAGGGTCTGGAAGCGGGTCAGGCCCAGGGCGTGGGCCGCCTCCGTCTGGCCGGGGTCGACGGAGGTGATGCCGGCCCGGACGATCTCCCCCATGTAGGCCGCCTCGTGCAGGCCGAGGCCCAGCACCGCCGCGGTGAGCTGGGTGATGATCATGTTCGTGTCGAACTCCACGAACGTCGGTCCCCACGGCACGCCGAATCCGATCGTCGGCACCACCGCGGACAGGAAGTACCAGAACAACAGCTGCACCAGCAGGGGCACGCCGCGGAAGACCCAGATGTAGAACCCGCTCAGCGCCGAAAGCAACGGGTTGGGCGACATGCGCAGCACCGCGAGGACGATGCCGCCCGCGACGCCGACCACCATGGCGAGCACCGTGAGCAGCAGCGTGGTGCCGAGCCCGGTCAGGACCGCGGGGGAGAAGAGGTACTCGCCGACGACCTTCCACTCCATGCGCGGGTTGGCCACCCACCCCTGCAGCAGGAAGATCGCCAGGAAGCCGAGGACACCCGCGCCCACCCAACGCCCCGGATGACGGAGCGGGACGGCCTGGATCCGCACTTGCGAATCCGGGCCCGCCGTCTGCCGGGTCGTGGTCACGACTCGCCGCCGTTGATCACCGCTTTGTCGAGGGCGCCCGACGCCATCTCCCACCTGGCGAGGATCTTGGCGTAGGAGCCGTTGTCCATCAGCTTCTGCAGCGCCTGCTGTACGGCCTTGGCCAGGTTCTGATCCTCCTTGTTGACGAGGATCCCGTACGGGAGGAAGCGGTAGGGCTGACCCACCTGCTTCATCCGGCCACTGGACTGGGCGGCCTGGTAGGTGATGGTGGGGGTGCCGCCGATGAAGGCGTTGGCCCGGCCGGTGGAGACGGCCTGCAGACAGCCGGCCGTGTCGGGGAACACCAGCACCTTGACCGCCGGCTTGCCCGCTCCCGTGCACTTCGTGTTCTGCTGCTCGGCGTCGTCGGCCTGGGCGGTGCCCTGCTCGACGGCCGCCGTCTTCCCGCAGAGATCCTCGAGCGACTTGATCGACTGAGCGTCCTTCTCCTGGACCAGGAGCGAGCTACTGGTCTTGAAGTAGTCGACGAACGTGACCTTCTCGCGGCGTTCCGGCTTGTCGAGCATCGCCTGGACGGCCAGGTCGTAGCGGCGGGCCTGCACGCCGGCGATGAGGCTGTCGAAGCTGGCCTGGTTGAACGTCACCTCGACGCCGAGCACCTGGCCGATGGCCTTCATCAGCTCGGGTTCGAGGCCGATGACCGTCTTGTTGTCGGTGTCGAGGTAGACCAGGGGCGGGTAGTTGTGGCCCGCCGCGATGTTGAGCGTGCCACTCTTCTTGATCTTGTCGGGCAGAAGCTCGTGGAGCTCCTGATTCTTCTGCTGCGCTGGCGCGGCTGCCTGGGACGTGCCGCTTCCAGAACAAGCTGTCAGGGACAGGAGTCCCACCAGGCCGAATGCGGCGGCTGCTTGGGTGAACCGCATGGAGCAGGACACCCCCTCTCAGGCGTAGTACGACGTTCCGTAAACACCAATATTGGGGGTCCGTTTGGAAACGACAAGGTGAGCGAGCATTCGTATTGGTGCACAGGCTGTTCAGCCTTGCTTATCCTTTTACCCGATTCGACCAGCCAGCCGACCCTGAGGGCCGATCGCATCGCCTCTAGTCGGCCCACGGTCTGGTGATGCTAGTCGCCCGACTGTTAAGTTGGCTCGATGCTTACCCCGGGCCAGTTGCAGGCCATCCGTGAAGTGGTCGCCACCGGTTCGCTCAGGACCGCCGCCAAGCGCCTCGGATTCACCCCGTCGGCCATCTCGCAGCAGGTCTCCTCGCTGGAGCGGAGCCTGGGGGTCCAGCTGTTCGAGCGCCTGCCGCGCAGCATCCGGCCCACCGCGGCCGGGGCCGAGCTGGCCCGCAAGGCCGCCAGGTTGCTGGCCGATCTGGAGGCGGCGGAGGAGGAGATGCGCTCCTTCGCCGCCGCCCACCGGGGCAGGCTGCGGCTCGGCAGCTTCTGGTCCGCCGGATTCCGCCTGGCGCCCGCCGTACTGGCCGAGTTCCTCCGCGACCACCCCAACGTGGACATCCGCTACGAGGAAGGCGATCCGCACCGGACCATTCCGGCGGTGAACGAGGGACGGCTCGACCTGGCCGTGGTCTTCGAGTACGGCATGGTGCCGCACAGCTGGCCGAAGGACCTGAACATGACGTTGATCATGGAGGAGCCGCTGTACGTGCTCGTGCCGACCGGTCATCGCCTGGCCGCCCGCAAGCGCATCCAGTTCGGGGAGCTGTCCGCCGAACGATGGATCTCCTACACCGAGGGGATGGACGCCTCACTCAACCTGTCGCACATCTGCGCGGCCAGCGGCTTCGACCCCGACGTGCTGTTCCGCACCAACGACTACAACCTGCCGTTCGAGCTCGTACGCAAAGGGCTGGGGGTGGCGATCGTGCCGGAGCTGGCGATGATCGAGTCGCACGACGTGTGCGTCTTCCGGCTCGGCGACAGCTCCCACATTCGCCGGGTCTTCACCGTGTGCCGCGCCACTGACCCGAACCCCCTGCTCAGCCACGCGACGAGCATGCTCATCAGCGCCGCCGAATCCCTGCACCGGCGGACGGATCTGCCCGTCGCCGTATGAGCCCGGCCGCTTGTTCAACCGCCCTCACGTGCCGCTTCAGCCGGCGAACCTCTTCGCGACGTCCCGCGCCCAGCGTGCGGCCTCGGCCGCCTGGTCGCCGGTGAAGGGCGCGCCGGGCAGCCGGCCCAGGCGCTCCACCTGCTCGGCGTAGCGCAGGTGCTCCTGATGAGCGTGCTCGCGGCAGGTGAGACAAGTGACGCTCTCCGGACGCGGCGAGGTCATCGCATAGGGCACCTGGAGCCCGCAACCGGTGGTGACGACGCTCGGTGCGTCGGGCACGCGGCCCAGCATCGACACGATCGCATTGCGGTAGGCGGCACCGGCCTGCATCACCTTCTGCTCGACGTGAATGTGCGGATCGGTCTGGCTCATCTGCGTCTGCGCCTCCGTCCGAGTCGTCCGGGAATCAGGCTAATGCGTGGACTCATGTGGGGCGCCTGACCAGTCCGGTAGTGGTTCGCACCTTTCTCTCCACTGTGGCGGCAGTTGAGTGCTTTCGGCGGCTGCGATGATCCCGCCGACGATGGCGCACGTGGTATCGACGTCCCCGCCGGCCGCCGCCGTGGTCCACATGGCGGTTTCGAAGTCGCGGCGTTCGCGAGCCGCCACCCAGAGGGTGAACGGGACCGTGTCGTGCGCGGCGACCTGCCGGCCGTTGCCGAGCATCGCCGAGAGCGTCCGCCAGTCGCCGCCCTCACGCACCAGCCGGAGCATCCGGTTCGTCGCGGGGCCGTAGCCGCGGTCGAAATCATGACGGGCGGCGAAGCTCGCGGCGAGCTCGTCCTGGTCGATGGCGCCGTGGTCGGCCAGAACGCGATAGATGGAGCAGGCCATCTCGGTGTCATCCGTCCACTGCCAAGGGCCGGGCGGCAGGAGGCGGGAGGAGAGGGCGTGCTGGTTGGCCGGTACGAAGAACTGGGAGCCGAAGGAGCCGCCGAGCGCCAAGCCAAGGAGAGAGGCTGTGCTCCGCGCGGAGAGATGAGCTGACATCACTGCCATTGTGCAG
Source organism: Nonomuraea aurantiaca (assembly GCF_020215705.1). Classification (GTDB taxonomy): domain Bacteria; phylum Actinomycetota; class Actinomycetes; order Streptosporangiales; family Streptosporangiaceae; genus Nonomuraea; species Nonomuraea aurantiaca. The sequence goes on from NZ_JAIWNB010000007.1 coordinate 226,234, forward strand.
CACTTCGGCCGGCCGGGCCGCGCTTCGAGAGCCGAAGCGCGGCGCCGCCTGGGGCCGGCGGGCGCTCGACGAGGTCGAGCAGACGATCTTCGGCGTGTGACCTCACGGCTCCGGGTCAGGCGTCCTCAGGTCCGGAGGGGGCGACCCACTCGACGAACTGGACGATCACGCCGTTGGGGTCGGTGACCTGGAAGAGGCGTTCGCCCCAGGGCTCCTCCCGCAGCGGCATGGTGATCTCGACGCCCTCGGCGCGCAGCCGCTTCTCCTCGGCCTCGATGCCGGTGCCGGTGAAGGCGAGGATCAGGCCGGAGGCGTGCTGGTCGCGCTGGCCGGGCGGCAGGACCTCGATGCCGCGGGCGAGCAGGACGATGTCCACGGCGGCGTCGTCACGCGACAGGGAGGCGAACCCGTCGGCGGCGGCCTGCTCGGCGTAACCGAGGTGGGTGGTGAAGAACCGCTGGGAGGCGGCGACGTCGTCGACGGTGAGCGAGACGGTGGACGCGGTGATCTGCAAGGCGGTTCTCCTCATCGGCTGTGGGGAGCCTGTCGGTGAGGCGGTATACATACGTTCGTCGCAAATTTACGGCGAACGTAAACTTAGCCGGAAGGCTGATGGATGTCAACGTAAAAATACGACGAGGGTAAGATCTCGCCATGGCTACCGACACCACATCGCCCGTGCCGCCCGCCGGCCTGCGGGAATCCAAGAAGCAGGAGACTCGGCAGCTCATCTCCGACCATGCCACCCGCCTGTTCATCGCCCAGGGCTTCGAGCAGACCACCATCGCCGAGATCGCCGTCGCCGCACGGGTCGCGAAGAAGACGGTGACCAACTACTTCGCGCGCAAGGAGGACCTGGCCCTGGATCACCAGGACGCTTTCATCGCCTCCCTGGCACACACGGTGGCCGAGCGGCGGGACGGCGAGTCGGCCCTGGCGGCGCTGCGCCGCGCCTTCGCCGACGCCGCCACGGCCGCGGATCCGGTCGCCGGGTTCTCCGGCCCCGCCTTCGCCCGCATGGTCGCCGCCAGCCCCACCCTCTCGGCCTGCCTGCGCGGCCTGCACGACCAGCGCGAGCATGCCCTGGCCCACGCTCTCGCCGCCGCCGTGGGCGCACCGCCGGAGGACATCACCGTCCGGACCGCCGCCGCGCTGCTCGGCACCGTCCACCGCATCCTGTTCCAGCGCATCCAGGACCTCACCCTGGCCGACCGCCCCAACGACGAGATCGCCGAAACCGTCGCCGCGGAGGCGGCCCGCGCCTTCGACATGCTCGAACCGGCCCTTGGCCACTACGCCATCGCCTGACGCGCGATCGCGGAGCGCCTCGTGCTTACGCCTGCTCGGTCAGCTCGATGGCGGCGCCGGGGCAGACGGCGGCGGCCTCGCGGACCGCGCTGTGCCGGTCGGCCGCGGGCTCGGGTTCGAGCAGGATGACGATGCCGTCCTCGTCGCGCTGGTCGAACACCTCCGGCGCGATCAGTACGCACTGCCCGGCGCCGCAGCACTTGTCCTCGTCCACGATGACTTTCATCTGAGAGCTCCCTCCTTACCGATCAGGATCACCAGCGGACCGGCACCGTACGCAGGCCGCCGACCGCCAGCCCTTCCACGCGCTCCAGCTCCGTCACCGGCACCGCCAGCTCCAGCGTGGGGAGTTTGCGCAGCAGCACCTCCAGTACGACCTGCAGCTCCGTGCGGGCCAGCGCCTGACCGAGGCAGGAATGCGCGCCGGAGCCGAAAGCCAGGTGGGGGTTGGGGCTGCGGGTCAGGTCCATCTGGTCGGCGGCCTCGAAGGCGCTCTCGTCCCGGTTGGCGGCGGCCATGCTGCAGATCACGGTCGTGCCCTTGGGCAGGACCGTGCCGCTGACCTCGGTCTCCTCTTTGAGGTAGCGCGGCAGGCCGAAGCCGGAGTTGGCGTCGAGGCGCAGCGTCTCCTCCACCGTGGAGCGGATCAGCGCGGGCTCGGCCAGCAGGCGCTCCCACCGGGTACGGTCGGCCAGCAGCATGGAGACCATCTTGCCGATCATGTTGGCGGTGGTCTCGTGGCCGGCGACCAGCAGCGCCATGCCGGTGACGAGGATCTGGATCTCGGCCAGCCCGCCGTCTTCTGGACCGCCGGCCGCGATCAGCTCGCTCAGCAGGTCGTCGCCCGGCTCGGTGCGCTTGGCGGCGAGGTGGTCGGACATGTACTGGAAGAACTCGGCCTGGGCGGCCTCGATCTCGTCCTTGCCGTAGCGGGTGAGGTTGAGCAGCGTGTCTGACCAGTACGAGAACTGGTCCCGATCTTCGGCGGGCACGCCGAGCATGTCGCAGATGACGTACACCGGCAGCGGGAAGCCCAGGCCCGCCCTGAGGTCGCCGGGGGCGCCGCGCTCGACCATGCCGTCGATCAGGCCCTCGGCGATCCGCGCCATCTGGGGTCGCAGGGCGTTCATGCGCTTGGCGGTGAACCACTTGCCGACCAGCCGCCGCCAGTGCTGGTGCTCCTCTCCGCCGTCGGGGATGATCGCCGCCATCTCGCTGTTGAACAGTCCGCCGTCGTCCGTGGCCGAGAGCCGGGCGGCGTCGGGGGCGTTCAGCAGACGGGTGAAGCGCGGGTCGGCCAGCACTTCCTTGACGTCGTCATAGCGGGTCAGCAGCGTCGCCTGGTCGCCGCTGGGCAGCTTCACGTGCGCCACCGGGCACTTGCCGCGCAGCTCGGCCCACTCCCCGGGCGGGTCCAGCGCCGCGTCGCTGGGGATCGGATAGCTCAGAACCTGCTCGTTGATGCTCATCGGGCATCTCCTCGTGAACGAACGAACGAACGGACGGATGGACGGATGGACGGATGGCCGGATGGCCGGATGGTGGTCTTCTGGTCGTGCGGGCTTTCACGCGGGTGTGAGTGGTGGGGTGGGTTGCCAGGTGCCCAAGAGCTGCTGCCGTAGGAGGCGGGCCTGCTTCGGCATGTTCCAGCCGAGGACGCCGGTGATCTGGTCGCCCTCGCGATAGACGGCGGCGAAACGGTGCTGCTCCGGGTCGCCCTCGGCGATGGTGACCTCGGCCGCCGGTGAGGGCAGGCCGTGGGCCTGGATCTTGATGTCGTACTGGTCGGTCCAGAAGTATGGGATCGGCGTGTACGGGCGGTCGGCGCCGAGGAGGTTGGCCGCCACCACCTGGGCCTGCTCGGTGGCGTTGGTGCGGTTCTCCAGCCGGAGGCGCCTGCCGAGCCCGGTGTGCTCGAAGGAGGCCACATCGCCGACCGCGTACACGCCCTCGGCGGCGCGGCAGCGCGCGTCGCACTCCACCCCGTCACCCAGGGTGAGGCCGCTGCCGGCCAGCCAGCCGATCGACGGGCGCGACCCGATGGCCACCACGACCGCGTCGGCGGGCAGCAGCTCGCCGGTGGCCAGTCGCACGCCGGTGACCCGGCCGCCGGCGCCGGTCAGCTCGTCGACCGCGACACCGAGCCGCAGCTGGACCCCGCGCTCGGTGTGGGTGCGGGTGAGCAGGCCGCCGACCACGTCGCCGAGCTGCTCGCGTAGCAGCGTCCGCCCCATGCCGGCCAGGGTGACCTCCAGGCCCATGGCGCGGGCGGTGGCGGCGAGCTCGGCGCCCAGTACGCCCTCGCCGACGACCACGAGCCGGGTGCCCGCGGTCAGGCGGGCGCGCAGCGTGAGCGCGTCGTCCAGACCGCGCAGCACGTGTACGCCCGCCAGCCCGTCCTGTCCCGGCAGCCGGTACGGCGTCAGACCGGTGGCCACGACCACGGCGTCGGCCCGCAGCACGCGGCCGGAGGCAGTGGTGACGGCCCGCTCCGCCGCGTCCAGCGCGACGGCGGGCTCGCCCCGGACGAACTCGGCGGCCAGGGCGTCGAGCTGGGCCGCGCTACGGAGCTGGGCGCGGGCCGGTTCCCAGGCGCCGGCCAGGACCTGCTTGGACAGCGGCGGCCGATCGTAGGGAAGGTGGAGCTCGGCGTCCACCAGGGTCAACCGGCCCTCGTGGCCGAGCCGCCGCAGCGCCTCCGCGGTGCTGAGCCCGGCGGCCGACGCGCCGACGATCAGTACGTGTCCGGGCGAGGTCACGAGGCGCTGCTCGGGGCGAGGGCCTGAGCTGCACATATGCACATAAGACGAGATCCCTTCGTCATCCCGGTCACACATTAGCCTACAGCTGCAAGGAAACTTGCACCTGTAGGCGTTCGATAGGATGGCAACTGTGGACACCGCCAGAGAGAGCAAGGCCTCATCGGGTGACCGGCGCGTGCGCCGCACCCGAACAGCGCTGGCACGCGCGCTGATCCAGCTGGTCGAGGAGCGGGACCTGTCCCGGATCAGCGTCTCCGACGTCGCCGAAGGCGCCGGCGTGAGCCGCTCGGCCTTCTACGACCACTACCGGGACGTCCACGAGCTGGCCGAGGACGCCTGCACCGCGATGATCGACGGCTTGATCGAGTCCTTGCCCGCTCCCGAGCTCGATTCGCCGGACCTGGTGCAGGAGGCGATCCGGTCGCTGGCGGCGTTCTTCGCCAGCCTCGCCGAGCACGCGGGGCTGTATCGCGCGCTGCTGGGGCTGGAGGGCAGCGCGCGGGTCGTCGGCCACATCCGCCACCGCATGGCCACGGTCATCCAAGACCACCTGGTCGCGGCCGACGCCGGGCAGTGGCCGGAGCTGGTTCCGCATGACGTCACGGCCGCGTTCACCGCCGGGGCGCTCCTCGGCGTGGCCGTCGACTGGCTCGAAGGTGGATGTGCCCGGACCCCCGCCGAGATGGCCGAGGTGATCTGGCCGCTCTTGAACGCGCACTACCGCATCAACGAGGGCGGACGGAGATGAGGCCGGCGGACCCGCCGGCCTCTGGATCGCTCAGGTCTTACGAGATGACGGCGGGCACGGGCGGTGTCATCGTGAACATCGTCTCGACCGCCGGTTTCCGCGGCAGCGCGCCCGGCCTGGCCGCTTATGTCGGATCGAAGCACGCCGCGCGCGGTGTCACGCGCGAGCTGGCCCTCGAACTCGCTCCGCTCGGCATCCGCGTGCTCGGGGTCGCACCGAGCTTCGTCCCCACCGAAGGCAATATGATGGCCGCCGCGGCCGTGATGACCGACGACATCCCGCCGACCGACCTCATGCTGAACGGCCCGATCGGGCGGGTCGGCGTCCCAGATGACATCGCGCGCGTCGTCCTGTTCTGCGCGTCGGACCTGTCGACCTTCATGACGGGCAGCACGCTGCTCGCCGACGGTGGCGACACCGCCTGACCCGCCTCGGTCAGCGCCAGTAGTCCCGTTCGGGCAGCCGCAGGTGCGTGTCCGGATCGGTGATCGCGCGGGCGTTGGTCGGGCGCAGGCCCGCGCCGGCGAAGCAGTAGGCCTCGGCGTGGCCCTGGTACAGGTATTTGAGCAGGATCTCCTCGGCCGGGTCATCGCCGGACGCGTCGCCGCCGCCCGGGTGGGTGTCCCAGTCCACGACCTCGCCGTCGCGGAAGACGCAGCCCTGGTTGCCGCTCTTGGGGTTGGCGTACATGCCATAGGCGACCGTGCCCGCCGACAGCACCTGCATGACTACGGGAGCCGAGGCCATGTAGCCCCATTCCTGGCTGACGACACAGCCGCCGGGCACGTCGGTGAAGCCGATGAACCGCAGGGCCTTCTCCTCGAACGGGTCTTCCATGATCTCTTCCAGCTCTTCCTCGTCGACGGGTGTGGCGGCTAAGCGCTGTGCCGCCTCGGCGGCGCTGATGCCGTGGACACACGCCAGGCTGAAACCGTCGTTCACGATGCCGTCCAGCGCGCCGATCAGGCGTTCGGCCTCCGTCACGGCGGCGGTCTCTGCCTCGGTCAGCCCGGCATGACCCGGCGGAAACGGAAAGAACAGGCCAGGCGTGGGGCCCGCCAGGCTGAGCCGGCCGGGCGACCAGCCGGCCATCATGGGCCGCCATGGGTCCGCTCCGGCGGCGGCCAGGGCACGGGCGTTCTCGGGCCGGTCGTTGAAGACCGCGTCCCAGAGCGCGGTGCGGCCCTCGCACTCGGCTTCGACGTCATCGACCCGGCTGGCCAGCTCGGCGACCACCTCCGGCGAACCCCGCTCCGCCGCGGCGTGCAGCGGCCGCTCGAAGGCGTAGTCCCCTTCGTTCGGGTCGGCGCCCGCGTCGAGCCTGGCGCGGACCAGAGCGAGGTCCTTCCAGGAATCCCACCTGAAATCTGACCATCCTGCGGTTTCCTTGGCGGTCATGACAGCCCCTTCGAGATCACGTACGTGGACACGAGCGGGGCCATCATGACGAAGGGCAAGGACAATTTCGGCGCGCGTCAGCCGGACGTGCCGAACAGCTGGGCGGCCATCCGGAGCGAGGCGTCTACAGCGTCGCCCCATGGACCACGCCGGTGCCGGTCGCCACCCGCGAACCGGGGGTGGCGACGCCACGGACTCGGGCTCGCGCTAGTTCACGATCTCGGTGGCCTCGCAGCCGGTGAAGGTGTCCGCCGGCACCGGCAGGCCCACGAGGTTGGACGTGCAGTGGTCGGTGCCGGCGCCGCCGTCGATGGTGCCGCCGCCCCTGCCGGTGAGCCGGTCGTCGCCGCCCAGGCCCTGGATCTGGTCGTGGCCGTTCGAAGCGTTGATGACGTTCGGGCCCGCGTTGCCGATGAGTACGTCGTCGGTGTTGGTTCCCTCCAGGTTCTCCACGTCCGCGGCGATGGTGTCGCGGGCGCCGGCGGGCCCGTCCTCGGAGCTGCCGTCGTCGCCGGTCGCGCCGTCGAGGTCGGCCCGGACGCCGAACCTGCTCGATATCTCGGAGTAGGTGACGGTGTCGGAACCACCGTTGCCCTGCAGGACGTCGCTGCCGAATCCGCCGTTGAGCGTGTCGTCGCCGGAGCCGCCGACGAGCCGGTCGGCGCCGTCGCCGCCCATCAGGTGTGCGGCGATGCCCGTGGAGTTCGTGATCACGTCGTCGCCGTCCAGCCCGCGGATGACCATGAACCCGACGTTCGTCGCCGAGCAGCGCGCCTCGTGCGGGGTCACCAGGGTGCACCCGGCGCCCACGGTGAGCGTGGCGGTGGGGTCGGCGACCGTGAGGAAACCGCCGCCCGCGCTGACGGTGATCTGGTCGTTCACTCCCACGGGGGCGTCGTACTTGAGGACTCCCGCGGAACGCACCACACCAGGCTGACAGTCGCCGTAGCAGGGCGCCGCCATCGCCGGCTGCATGGACAGAACGGCCGGCAGGGTGGCCAGCGCCGCCGCGCCCACGAGCACGCGCATCACGCGACCTTTTGACATGAGGGTCCCTTCCATCGTGCGAGACGGTGCCCCTTCGGCACCCACCCAGGAGGCGTTCCGGCGCGTTCCATCACGTGGCATGCGCGTCCCACGGGTCGACACGTCGCTGCTGGAGAAGCCGTCAACCGCGCCCTCGAACCCCGGCTCGGCCGCATGATCCAAAGAGGGTTGACACGAATCTGGTGACCAGGTCATCCTGTTCCGCGGCGTGCCCGGAAAGTCACAAAACTCAAAATCGGCAGGCATGACATTGGATGCACCACACTTAGCATCTGTTCTGCGGCTTTACCAAGATCGGCTGTCTACAGACCCAGTCAGGATTGCTGTTTCGGACAGTCAGGAACACCTCACCTACCAAGAGTTGGATCGCCTCGCGAACGGCATCGCCGCTCAGCTGCTTCGTCTCACGACGACCGGGCAGTCCTGGGTGGCCGTGCTCGCGGGCCGCTCGATCCGGCTGGTCGCGGGCCAGCTCGGCGTGATGAAGGCGGGCCTCGCCTTCGCACCGATCGACCCTGCCACGCCCGCCGAGCGGATCCACGCCATGCTGGCGGGAGCGGCGGCCGTGGTCACGGCGCCGGAGTGGAGAGCTCTGGTGCCCGACGGCATCCCGGTGATCGACACGCCCGCGGCGGCGGACGCGTTACCCCCGCCGCACATCGAGCCCGGCGATCTCGCCTTCGTCATCCACACCTCCGGCTCGACGGGGACCCCCAAGGGCGCGCTCGTCCCCCACCGCGCGCTGACCAACCTGATCAGGTGGTCGCACGAGACCTTCGGAACGGGCGGCCGGGCCCCGCTGCTCACCAGCCCCAACTTCGACGCGTCGGTCTGGGAGATCTGGCGGTGCCTGACCGCGGGCACCACGATCGTCATTCCCAGCGAGCGGACCAGGCTCTCCCTGCCCGCGTTGCGTGACTGGATCGTGGATCAGGAGCTGACCACCTGCTTCGCGCCGACCCCCATCGCCGAGGGCCTGCTCGGCATGTCCTGGCCGGAGCGGACCAGGCTGGCGACGCTGAGCACCGGCGGCGACCGGCTCACCACGTATCCGAGACCCGAGCTGCCCTTCCGGCTGTTCAACGTCTACGGCCCGGCGGAATGCGCCGTCATGGCGATCGTCGGCGAGGTGCCGGTCTCCGCCGGCCAGAGCCGTCCGCCCACGCTCGGCTCGCCACTGCCCGGCGTCACCGTCCACCTGCTGGACGAGGCGATGCGGCCGGTCGAGGAGGGCGAGATCTACCTCGGCGGCGCGTGCGTCGGCCTGGGCTACCTCGACCGGCCCGACCTCACGGCCGAGCGCTTCGTCCACGACCAGGACGGGCGGCTCCTCTACCGCACCGGAGACCTGGCCCGCCGTGACCAGGCCGGCCAGTTCGAGTTCCTGGGCCGGGCGGACGACCAGGTCAAGATCCGCGGCAACCGGGTCGAGCTCGGCGAGATCGAGACCGTGCTCGGCCGGCACCAAGGGGTCCGGGCCGCCACCACCGCCGTCCGCGGCCACGACCTGGTCGCCTACCTCGTGGGCACGACGAACGAGCAGGAGGCGCGCGCCCACCTGCGCAGGTTCCTGCCCGACTACATGATCCCCACCGCCTGGGTCTTCCTGGACGAGCTCCCGCTGACCCGTAACGGCAAGGTGGATCGCGCCGCGTTGCCCGACCCGGTCCGCGAGTCCCGCTCCATCACGCCGCCCGGCACCGCCACCGAGGAGCTGCTCGCCGAGATCTGGCAGGACGTCCTCGACACCGGGCCCATCGGCGCCGACGACGACTTCCTGGCGCTGGGCGGCCAGTCGCTGCTGGCGATGCGCATCGCCGCCCGCGCCTGCGGGCGGCTGAACAAGCCGGTCGAGCCCCGGATGCTCTTCGAACATCCCACGCTCGCCGCGCTGGCCCGCGCGATCGACGGCCTGCCGCGGATGACGGCGGTGTCCGCCGCCGAGGGCGGGCTCACACCCGCGCAGCGCCGACTCTGGTACATCGACCAGGTGGCACCCGGCCCGCAGTACAACGTGCCCATCCTGTACGCCCTGGACGGCCCCCTCGACACCGGCCGCCTGGAGCACGCGATCAACGAGATCGTGCGCCGGCATCCATCCCTGCGCACCCGTTACGAAGAGCACGACGGCGAGCCGGTGCCCATCGTCGTCGAGCCGGCCGACGGGCTCATCACGATGAAGGTCATGGACGCCACCCCGGGTGGCGCGGACGCGCTGGCCCAGCATGCCGCTCGTGACCCCTTCGACCTGCGGAACGGTCCCGTGCTGCGGGCGCTGCTGCTCCGGCTCGCCGACGACCGGCACCGGCTGCTGGTGACCGTGCACCACATCGCCTTCGACGGCTGGTCGGTCGGGGTCTTCCTGGACGAGTTGGCCCGGCTCTACGCGGGGGAGAGCCTGCCCGCGCCGACCACGCCGTACGGGCGCAGGCAGGGTCTCGACGGCCTGCCGTACTGGAGGAAGGTCCTGGAGTCCGCGCCCGAGCGGCTGGGGCTGCCCGCCGATCGCCCGGGGTCGACGGGGCCGCTCCGGCCCGGCGGCCGGGTCCGGGCCACGCTGCCGGACGGGCTGCTCGCCGAGGTGGAGTCGCTGGGCAGGAGCGCGGGGGCCAGCCCGTTCATGGTGCTGTTCGCGGCCTTCCAGGCGTTGCTGCACCGCTACAGCGCCCAGGACGACCTCGTGACGGGGGTGCCGTTCTCCGGCAGGGAGGCGCTGGGCGCGCACTCCATGATCGGCTTTTTCGTGGAGACGCTGCCGATCAGGACCGGCCTGGCGGACGACCCCTCCTTCGAGCGCCTGCTGTCACAAGTACGGGCGACGGTCCTGGCCACGCCCACGGACGTGTCGCTAGAGGAGATCGTCCGGGAGCTCTGCCCCGACGGCCGGCCGCCCTTCGACGTGATGTTCGCGATGCAGGAGCCGCTGGACGTCAAGCGGGGAGACGGCGTGACCTTCCGGATGCTCGAGGAGGTGGAGAACGGCGGCGCCAAGGCCGACCTGGTGCTCTACGCCGAAGGGCGGGAGATGAGCCTGGAGTTCGCCGCCGACCTGTTCGAGCGCGCCACCGCGGAGCGCCTGCTGGGTCATTACCTGCGCGTCCTGGAGCAGGTGGTGGCTGACCCGGCGGCGCCGATCTCCACGCTGCTCGCCCGGCGGCACGAGCCCGCCGGTCGCGGCCCCGACCAGTGCCTGCACCGGCTCTTCGAACAGCAGGCGGACAGAACGCCCGACGCGGTCGCCGTCGAGTTCGACGGCGCCGCCCTCACCTACGCCGAGCTCGACCGGCGGGCCAACCAACTGGCGCACCTGCTGCGCGGGCTGGGTGTGGGCCCGGAGGTGCCGGTCGCCCTGCACGTACGGCGCTCGCTCGACCTGCCCGTGGCGCTGCTGGGCATCCTGAAGTCCGGCGGCGCGTACGTACCGCTCGACCCCTCCTACCCCCAGGGGCGCCTCACCCAGGTACTCGGCCAGGTCGACACCCCGGTCCTGGTGACACACCAGGCGCTGGCCGGCGCACTGCCCCACGAGCGGCCCGTCCACGTCGACACCGACCTCGACGGCCGGCCCGAACACCGGCCGGACAGCGGCGTCACACCGGACGACCTGGCCTACATCCTGTTCACCTCGGGCTCGACCGGCCGGCCCAAGGGCGTGGCGATGCCGCACCGCCCGGTCGCCAACCTCATGGCCTGGCACCGCGGTACGTACCGGAGCCTGCAGTTCACCGCGCTCGGCTTCGACGTCTCGGTGCAGGAGATCTTCAGCACCTGGGCGTACGGCGGGACGCTGGTCATGGTCGGCGACGAGGTGCGGAGCGACCCGGCCGCCCTGCTCGACCACATCGCCAGGACCCGGGTGGAGCGGATCTTCCTGCCTTTCGTGGCGCTGCAGGCGCTGGCCGGCGCCGGGATCGAGCCGCCCGCGACGCTGCGCGAGGTGATCACCGCGGGCGAGCAGCTCCAGGTCACCCCGCAGCTGGAGCGGTTCATCAAGCCGTGGATGACGCTGCACAACCAGTACGGCCCCACCGAGGGCGCGATCATCGACATCGCCCACACGCTCACTGGCCCTCCGGAGAGCTGGCCGCGGCTGCCGCCCATCGGCAGGCCGGTCACCGGCGTCCAGACGCCGATCCTGAACCGCCTGGGCCATGAGGCGCCCGACGGCGTCCCCGGCGAGCTGCACCTCGGCGGCGCCTGCCTGGCCCGGGGCTACCACGGCCAGCCCGAGCTGACCCAGGAACGGTTCATCACCTGGCGGGACGGGCGCCGGCTCTATCGGACCGGGGACCTGGCCCGCCGCAACGAGGCGGGCGAGATCGAGTTCCTCGGACGCGCGGACGACCAGGTCAAGATCCGCGGTTACCGGGTCGAGCCCGGCGAGATCGCCGCGGTGCTGGCCGGGCACCCCACCGTCCGTGAGGCGTTCGTCATGGTCCGGGACGGTGCTCTGGTGGCCTACGTGGTCGCCGACGGCAGCCCCGAGCTACGCCCTTACCTGGCCGAGCGGCTGCCCGAGTACATGGTGCCGAGCACATTCGTCACGCTGGACTCCTTGCCGGTGAGCCCCGCGGGCAAGGTGGACCGGCAGGCCCTGCCGGAGCCGGGCCGGAGCGCGCGGGTCGTCACGGCCCCGGCCACCCCGGTGGAACAGGCCATCGCCGCCATCTGGCAGGAGGTGCTGGGCGGGCCGGTCGGGCGGCACGACGACCTGTTCGAGCTGGGCGGCAACTCGCTCAACGCCACTCAGATCGCCTCCCGGGTGCGCGAGGCGCTGGAGGTCCAGGTGCCGCTGCGGACGCTCTTCGCCCACCCGACCGTCGCCGAGCTGGGGGCGCAGCTCACTTCGCCGGACGTGGAGGCGGCCGCGGAGCTCTATCTGATGGTCGCCGCGTATTCGGACGAAGAGGCCGAGGCCCTGCTGCGCTCGATGGAAGGTGATCAATGAGCTTGTCCGCCCAGCAGCGCCAGCTCCTGGAAGCGTTACGCAAGAAGAAACAGCAGCAACAGACCGAGCGGCCCAGGCCCGATCGGCTGCCGATGTCCTTCACCCAGCTGCGCGCCTGGTACCTGGACAAGATGGCGCCGGGCGCCGCGCACTATCTCATCCCGCTCGCCTTCCGCATCGAGGGCCCGCTCGATCGCCAAGCGCTGCACCGCGCGCTGAACGCCCTGGTGGCCAGGCACGAGAGCCTGCGCACCACGTTCGCCATGGACGAGGACGGCCCGTACCAGATCGTGGCCGACTCGCTCACGGTCGACCTGGCGGACGTCGAAGACGGCACGCCGATGGACCTGACCACCGGCCCGCTCATCCGCGCCCACCTCGTGCGCGAGGGCGCGGAGCGGCACGTCCTGCACCTGTTGCTGCACCACATCGTCGCCGACGCGTGGTCGCTGGACGTGCTGCGCCGGGAGCTGAGCGCGCTCTACAACGGCCAGGAGCCGCCGGCGCTGTCGCGGCAGTACCCCGACTACGCGATCTGGCAGCGGGAGCAGGACTACAGCGGGGATCTGGCCTACTGGCGCGAGAGGCTGGCGGGCGCGCCGCCGGTCACCGAGTTACGGACTGACCTGCCGCGGCCGGCCGTCCAGACGTACGCGGGCGCCGAGCTGCCCTTCTCCCTCGACCTGCCGCGCGAGGAGTTCACGGCCTACTGCCGCGGCCTGGGCGCCACGCCGTACATGGTGCTGTTCGCGGCCTACCTGGTGGTGCTCTCGCGCCGCTCCGGCCGGCTGGACCTGGTGGTGGGCACGCCCATCGCCAACCGGGACCGGATCGAGTACGAGGGCCTGATCGGGTTCTTCACCAACACCCTGGCCATCCGGGCCGACCTGTCGGGCGAGCCGTCGTTCGCCGAGGTGGTCGAGCGGGTCAAGGAGGCGGTGCTCGACGCCCACGACCATCAGGGGATGCCGTTCGAGCGGCTGGTGGAGGAGCTCAACCCGGAGCGCCGCCTGGACCGTGCCCCGGTGTTCCAGACGATGTTCTCCATGCTGCCCGAGGCCACGGCGGCGTTGGAGTTGGCCGGTCTGACGGTCACCTCCGTCGAGATCCCCGAGCGTACGGCCAAGTTCGACCTGACCGTGGGCGTCCGCGAGACGCTGGACGGGCTCGTGGAGTACAACACGGACCTGTTCCACGCCGGTACGATCCGCGGTCTGGTCGCCGACCTCAATCAGGTGCTGGCCGGGGCGATGAGCGGGGACGAGACGCCGAGGGAGACGTCGGCGGAGCTGCCGCGCCACGAGATCTCCCAGCACGTCACCCAGGCCTGGCGCGAGGCACTCGACACCGACGCCTTCGGCCCCGACACCAACTTCTTCGAGGTGGGCGGCCATTCGCTGCTGGTACTCAAGGTGCACGAGCGATTACGCAAGCGGTTCAGCCTGACGGTCACCGACCTGTTCAGGTACCCGACGATCGCCTCGCTGACGGCCTACCTGAGCGCCGATGGCCCGGCGCCGGCGGCGGTCCCGACCGCCGCGCCCGCCGCCGACGGCGCGCTCGCCATCGTCGGCATGGCCTGCCGCTTCCCCGGCGCCACGGGGCCCGAGGAGTTCTGGGCGGCGATCCGCGACGGCGTGGAAGCCGTCCAGGACTTCACCGACGAGGAGCTGCTCGCCGACGGCGAGGACCCCGACCGGCTGGCGGACCCCGCCTATGTCAGGTCGGGTACGGTCCTGGACGGCATCGACCTGTTCGACGCCACGCTGTTCGAGTTCACCCCGCGCGAGGCCGAGATCCTCGACCCGCAGCAGCGGCTGTTCCTGGAGAGCGCCTGGGAGGCGCTGGAGGACGCGGGCTGCGACCCCGCCCGCCACCCGGGGCAGATCGGCGTCTTCGCCGGCTCGGCGATGAGCAGCTATCTCATCGAGAACCTGCTGGCCGCGCCCGACGTGCTCAAAGCGGTCGGCGACTACCAGGTCATGCTCGGCAACGACAAGGACTCCCTGCCCACCCGCACCTCCTACAAGCTCGACCTGCGCGGGCCGAGCATCAGCGTCAACACCGCCTGCTCCACCTCCCTGGTCGCGCTCCACCTGGCCAGGCAGAGCCTGATCGCGGGGGACTGCGACGTCGCGCTGGCCGGGGCGGTGCGGGTCAACGCCTGGACCCGGCGCGGCTACGTCTACCAGAGCGGCGGGATCGGGTCGCCGGACGGCCACTGCCGTCCCTTCGACGCCGAGGCCCGGGGCACGATCGGCGCCGGCGGCGTGGGCGTCGTCGTGCTCAAGCGGCTGGAAGACGCCATCGCCGCGGGCGACACCATCCACGCCGTCGTACGCGGCTCCGCGGTCAACAACGACGGCACCAGGAAGGTCGGCTACACCGCGCCGGCCGTGGACGGCCAGGCCGAGGTCATCACCGCGGCGCTCGCCTCGGCCGGCGTCGACCCCGGCACGATCGGCTACATCGAGGCGCACGGCACCGGCACCGCGCTCGGCGACCCCATCGAGGTCGCGGCGCTCTCCCAGGTCTTCACCGGCGATCGGCCGATCGCCCTGGGCTCGATCAAGTCCAACATCGGCCACGCCGACGCCGCCGCCGGGATGGCCGGGCTGATCAAGACCGTACTGGCGCTCAAGCACCGTACGCTGCCGCCCACGGTCAACTTCGCGACGCCCAACCCGCGCATCGACTTCAGCCCGTTCTACGTGCCCACCGCCAGCGCGGAGTGGCCGCAGGAGCCGGGGCCGCGCAGGGCGGGCGTCAGCGCCTTCGGGATGGGCGGCACCAACGCCCACGTCGTGCTGGAGGAAGCACCCGCGCGACTCCCCGCCCCGCAGCCCTTCGCCCCACGGGTGATCGGCCCGCACCTGCTCATCCTGTCGGCGGCCAGCGGCTCGGCGCTGGGGGAGACGGCCACGCGACTCCGCGCCCACCTGCGCGCGCGTCCGAACACGGACCTGGGCGACGTCGCCGCCACGCTCCGGTACGGGCGCCGTCAGCTGCGGCACCGCGGCATCCTGATCGCCGAGGACCGCCGGTCGGCGCTGGACGCCGAGCTCATCACGGGCGAGTCACGTCCACGTGAGGTCGCCTTCGTCTTCCCCGGCCAGGGCGCGCAGCGCCGGGGGATGGGCGCGGGTCTGTACCGATCGGAGCGGGTCTTCCGCGCCACCGTCGACGCCTGCTCCGGCATCCTTGAGCCGTACCTCGGCCTCGACCTGCGCCAGGTCCTGTACGGCGAGGCCGGCGACCTCGACCAGACCTGGCTCACCCAGCCCGCGCTCTTCGTCACGGAGTACGCCTTCGCCCGCGCGCTGATCGAGCACGGCGTCCGCCCGGCGATGATGGCCGGGCACAGCATCGGCGAGTACGTCGCCGCCTGCCTGGCCGGGGTCTTCACCCTGGAGGACGCCCTGCGCCTGGTCGCCGCGCGCGGCCGGCTGGTGCAGAGCCTGCCTCCCGGCTCGATGCTGGCCGTGCCGCTGCCCGAGTCCGAAGTGGGTGATTTGCTCAGCGCGGACGTCTCGCTGGCGGCGGTCAACACCCCCGACATGTGCGTCCTGGCCGGGCCGGAGCGAGCTATCGCGGAGGTGGCGCGGCGGCTGGAACGGCAGGGCGTCGCCTGCCGCACGCTGCGCACCTCCCACGCCTTCCACTCCGCCATGCTGGACCCGGTGCTCGACGCCTTCGCCGCCGAGGTCGCCTCGGTGCGGCTGGGCACGCCCGAGCTGCCGTACCTCTCCAACGTCACCGGCGGCTGGGCGTCCGGCGCCGAGACCAAGGACCCCGCCTACTGGGTGCGCCATCTGCGGGAGACCGTGCGGTTCACCGACTGCGCCCGCGCCCTCGTGGCGGCCGACGCCGCCGTGGTGGAGGCGGGGCCGGGCCGTACCCTGACCACCCTGGTACGCCGCCAGGGCGGCCAGGCGACGGTCGCCACCCTCGCCCTCGCCGGGCCGGACAGCGGGCGGACCGCCCTGCTGGAGGCCATCGGGCGGCTGTGGGTGAACGGCGCCGACGTCGACTGGACGGCGTTCGGACCATCGGGCAGGCGGGTGCCGCTGCCCACGTATCCGTTCGAGCGGCGCCGCTACTGGATCGGGCCCCGCACCCGGCGCTTCGAGGTCGCGGCCGCGCCGGTGGCGGAGGCGGAGGCGGTCCAGGAGCTCGACGTGGTTGCCGCCGTCTGGCGGGATGTGCTCGGCCTCGCGCCCACCAGCCCGCAGGACGACTTCTTCGACCTGGGCGGCGACTCCCTCGTGGCCACCCAGCTCGCCTCCCGCCTCGGCCTGTCCATCGAGGCCGTCTTCGACAACCCCACGCTGGGCGGTCAGCGGGCGCTCGTCGCCTCGGCGGCCTCCCACGAGGTGGTCCCGGCCGTCGCCTCGGCGGGCCACCGTGAGGTGCCGCCGCTCGTCGCCTCGGCGGGCCACCGTGAGGTGATCCCGGTCGTCGAGGAGCCCGCTGTCGTCTCGTTCATCCAGCGGCGCATGTGGTTCATCGACCAGGTGCACGGCTCGGCCGCCTACGCCGTGGCCACGGCGCTGGACCTGCGGGGCGAGCTGGACGTGGCGCGGCTGCACGGCGCCCTGGGCGAGCTGGTGCGGCGGCACGAGTCGCTGCGGACCGTCTTCCGCGCCCCGGACGGCGAGCCGGTGCCGGTGGTGCTGCCCGCAGGGGAGACGCCACTGCCGGTCGAGGACTGCGACGACGCCGAGCGGGCGCTCACCGAGGCCGCGGCCGAGCCGTTCGACCTGGCGCACGGGCCCCTGTTCCGCGCCCGGCTGCTGCGGCTCGCCCCGGACCACCACGTACTGTCGCTCAACTTCCACCACATCGTCGTGGACGGCTGGTCGATCACCTTGCTGAGGAGCGAGCTGGCCGCGCTGTACAACGGCGAGACGCTGCCCGAGCCGCGGGTCAGATACCGCGACTACGCGCGCCGGCAGCGGGAGCAGGCCGCCGATCTCGGCTTCTGGAAGGAGCGGCTGCGCGGCATCCCGCACAGCCTCGACCTGCCCAAGGACCGCCCGCGCCCGCCGATGCAGACCTTCGAGGGGGCGGTCGCCACCCACGTGCTCCCCGCGGAGCTGGCCCAAGGGTTGCGGAAGCTGAGCCAGGAGCGCGGCGCCACGCTCTACATGGCGCTGCTGGCCGCGCTCCACACGCTGCTGTACCGCTACAGCGGCCAGGAGGACATCTGCATCGGCTCGCCGGTGGCCGGGCGTACCCGCCCCGAGCTCGAAGGCATCGCGGGCTGCTTCATCAACACCCTGGTCATGCGGGCCACGATGGACGGCGGCCTGCGGTACACCGAACTCCTGGCGCAGGTACGCGAATACGCGCTGGGCGCCTACGCCCATCAGGACGTGCCCTTCGAACGGCTGGTGGAGGAGCTCAACCCGCCCAGGGACCTGTCACGCAACCCGCTCTTCCAGGTGCTGTTCAACCTGCTCAACCTGCCCAAGAGCGACCTGGACATGGCCGGGCTGGCCGTGGGGGAGCTGGCCGTGGAGGTCGGCACCGCCCAGGTGGACCTGGTGCTCTACGTCGACGAGCAGGACGACGAGCTGCAGTGCAGGCTGGAGTACAACACCGCGCTCTACGACGCCGGCACCGTCCAGCGGCTGCTCCGGCATTACGAGGCCCTGCTGTCGGCGATTGTCGCGGCGCCCGAGACCACGCTGTCCGAGCTGGACTTCCTCACCGGTGAGGAGCTGGCCGAGCAGCTGGACAGCCAGGACGTCGAGGTGCCCGACCTGTGCATCCACGAGCTGGTGGAGGCCCAGGCCGACCGGACGCCCGACGCCGTGGCCGTCACCTTCGAGGGCGCCTCACTGACGTACCGGGAGCTGGACGGGCAGGCCAACCGGGTCGCCGGGCGGCTGCGCGCGGCGGGGGTGGGTCCGGAGACGCTGGTGGGCGTCGCGATGGAGCGCTCGGCCACGATGCTGGTCACCCTGCTCGGCGTGCTGAAGGCGGGCGGCGCGTACGTGCCGCTCGACCCGATGTACCCCCAGGACCGCCAGGACTACATCCTGGACCACTCCGGCATCGGCGTCCTGGTCACCGAGCGCGAGCTCGCCGGGCGCTACGCCGGCTACCACGGCGAGCTCATCCTGGCCGATGGGGGCTTCGAGGGCGAGAGCCCGG
Source organism: Nonomuraea aurantiaca (assembly GCF_020215705.1). Taxonomy (GTDB): domain Bacteria; phylum Actinomycetota; class Actinomycetes; order Streptosporangiales; family Streptosporangiaceae; genus Nonomuraea; species Nonomuraea aurantiaca. The sequence continues at coordinate 244,604 of NZ_JAIWNB010000007.1, forward strand.
AACGGCTGCCCGCTCTGGCCACCCAGGAGAACCCCTGCTACGTCCTGTACACCTCCGGCTCCACCGGGCGGCCCAAGGGCGTGCGCGTCCAGCACTCCTCGGTGGTCAACTTCCTCACCTCCATGAGCCGCGAGCCCGGCCTGACCGGCCAGGACACGCTCCTTGCCGTCACGACGTTCGCCTTCGACATCTCGGTGCTGGAGCTGTTCCTGCCGCTCACGGTCGGCGGCCACGTGGTGATCGCGAGCCGCGAGGCGGCCTACGATCCGCTACGGCTGGCCGCCCTGCTGGACGGCGCGACGGTCATGCAAGCCACCCCGGCGACCTGGCGGCTGCTGCTGTCGGCGGGATGGGCGGGCAAGCCGGACCTGAAGGCCCTGTGCGGCGGCGAGGCGCTGCCCGCCGACCTGGCCGCCGACCTGCGGGGCCGGGTGGCCGAGCTGTGGAACCTGTACGGCCCGACCGAGACCACCATCTGGTCCACCCTCACCCGGGTCACCGACGGGCCGATCACCATCGGCCACCCGATCGCCAATACGCAGATCCACCTGCTGGACGCCGCGATGCAGCTGGTGCCCACCGGCGTGGTCGGCGAGCTCTACATCGGCGGTGCGGGCCTGGCCCGCGACTACCTCGGCCAGCCCGAACTGACCGCCGAACGCTTCATCACCTGGCGCGACGGGCGCCGGATCTACCGGACCGGTGACCAGGCCCGCCGCCGGGCCGACGGCTCGATCGAGTTCCTCGGCCGGGCCGACGGCCAGGTGAAGGTACGCGGCTACCGGATCGAGCTGGGCGAGATCGAGTCGCTGCTGCTGGCGCATCCCGCGGTCCGCGAGGGGGCTGTGGTGGTGCGCGGCTCGGACGATGACAAGAGCATCGCCGCTTATCTGGCCGCCGACTCCGAGCACGACTGGCGCGAATACCTGCGGCGCAAGCTGCCCGACTACATGATCCCCTCGGCGTTCGTGCTGCTGGACGCACTGCCGCTCACCCCGAACGGCAAGGTGGACCGCAAGGCGCTGCCCGAGCCGGTCGCCCAGGTACGCGCCGAGGGCACGGCGCCGCGGACGCCGGCCGAGGTCAAGCTGGTCGAGCTCTGGTCGGCGATCCTGGGCGTGAAGGGCATGGGGATCGACGACGACTTCTTCGCGCTGGGCGGCGACTCCTTCAAGGCCGTGCGCGCCGTACGGGACTCGGGGATCCAGGCGACCGTGCTGGACCTCTTCAAGAACCCCACCATCCGCGCCTTCGCCACACTCGACGGATCATCCCGAAATACCGGGCTATTGCATGAGCTGACGCCGCCACGATCCGCGGCCTCGCTGACCCTGGTCTGCGTGCCGTTCGCGGGCGGCGGCGCGATCACGTACCAGCCGCTGGCCTCGGCCCTGCCCGAGCGCATCACCATGCTCGCGCTGCAGCCGCCGGGCCACGACACCGGCAACCCCGGCGAGCCCGTGCTGCCCTTCCACGAGCTCGTCGAGGGCTGCGTCAAGGAGATCAAGGAGAAGGTCGACGGACCCCTCGCCCTGTACGGCCACTGCATGGGCGGCGCGCTCACCGTCGAGCTGGCGCGCAGGCTGGAGGAGGAAGGCGTCGCCCTGGAGAAGGTGGTCATCGGCGGGCACCTGCCCGCGCCCCGCCTGCCGGGCAAGACCTTCGCCTGGTTCCGCAAGGTCTTCCCGATGGAGCGGTGGACCTCCAAGCGGCAGGCGCTGGAGTTCCTGCGGGCCATGGGCTTCTTCACCGAAGCGCTGGACCCCGCCGAGCGCGACTTCATCATGGGCGTCTTCCTCCACGACACCCAGGAGGGCGAGGACTACTACACCGATCTCTACCAGGCGCCCATCAAGAAGCTGTCCGCACCGCTGGTCTGCGTGGTCGGCGAGAGCGACCGCGCCACCGAGCTGTACGAGGAGCGCTTCCGCGAGTGGGAGGCCTTCTCCCACACGGTGTCGCTGGAGGTGATCCCGAAGGCCGGGCACTACTTCCAGAAGCACCAGGCGCCCGAGCTGGCCGAGATCCTCGACGCGGGGGACCGGCCTCCGGCGCCGCTGCCGCCCCGCTACCAGCAGGCCAGCCTGAAGACGTTCTTCCTGGTGGCCTTCGGCCAGCTGGTGTCGCTGATCGGCACCGGGCTGACCACGTTCGGCCTGGGTCTGTGGGTCTACCAGCAGACGCAGTCGATCTCGATGTTCGCCATCGTCTCGGTCATGGCGCTGCTGCCCGCCGTCGTGCTGGCGCCGGTCGCCGGAGCCGTGGCCGACCGCTGGAACCGCCGGCTCGTCATGATCACCGCCGACTCGGCGGCCGGAGTCTCCTCCGCCTCGCTGGCCGCCCTGCTCTGGACGGGCGGGCTCCAGCTCTGGCACGTCTACCTCATCGTCGCCGTCGGCGCGGTGTCGACGGCCTTCCACCAGCCCGCGTACATGGCGGCCGTGGCCCAGCTGGTGCCCAAACGCTATTACGGCAGAGCCAGCGGCCTGGCCCAGCTGGGGCAGGCCGCTGGGACCGTACTGGCGCCGCTGCTGGGCGGCGCGCTCGTGGCCGCCATCGGCCTGCACGGCATCGTCGTGATCGACCTGTCCAGCTTCGCCTTCGCGGTCACCGTGACCCTGGCGGTCCGCTTCCCGAACACGCTGTTCAAGAAGCGGGAGGAGTCGTTCTGGCAGGAGATGACGGGCGGCTGGCGCTACATCACCCGCAGGCACGGGCTGCTGGCGATCATCCTGTTCACCTCGTTCCTGAACCTCCCCTTCGCCATGGTCGAGGTCCTGTCCACGCCGCTGCTGCTCAGCCTCACCGACACCCGCGGCCTGGGCATAGCGCTCTCGATGACCGGCATCGGGCTCCTGGTGGGCAGCGTGATCATGACGGTGACCGGGGGTCTGGCCCGCCGCACCTACGGCATCCTCGGCTGCTTCATGGCCCTGGGCGTCTCCTTCGCCGTCATCGGGATCGCGCCGCACCCGGCGCTGCCCGCGATCGGGCTGTTCTTCGTCGGGCTGTTCACCGCGCTGCTGAACGCGCACTGGTTCGCCATCGTGCAGCAGAAGGTCGGGCTCGACCTGCAGGGCCGGGTCATCGCCACCAACCTGATGCTCAGCTGGGCCATGGTCCCGGTCGGGTTCCTGCTGGCGGGGCCGCTGGTCGAGCGGGTCTTCGACCCGATCGCCGGCGCCGCGCAGGGCAGGGGGATCGCCCTGCTCACCCTCGTCGCGGGCGCGGTGACCGTGCTGATCGGCCTGGCGGCCTACCGCTACCGGCCGGTCCGCTTCCTGGAGGACGATCTGCCCGACGCGATCCCCGACGCGGTGGTCATCACCGACAAGGACCTGATCCAGCGGGCGGCCGACAAGCAACTCGTCGCTTGACCCGCTTTCCCGGTACGGCGGCGACGCCGTACCGGGAAGTCCACCTGCCGGGGATATTGACGGCCCTGACGGAGGAAGTTACGTTTCGTCGGCAGATCGGGGGCCCGAGCGTCACACAAGGAGCCAGCCCATGATCCGAAGAATGCTGACATTCTGCACGATCGCCATCGCGTTAGCCGCCGGTCTCCCCGCTCCCGCCTGGGCGGTCGACGCGACCCGTACGCCGGGCTCGGCCTCCTACACCGTGAACCTCACCAGCAATTCCTCGGGCACCACCTGGACCGGCCACGAGAGCGTCAGCTTCACGAACCTGTCCGCCGACTCCCTCACCGAGGTCTACCTGCGCCTGTGGGACAACTACCACGGCAGCTGCCCGTCCACGCCGATCACGGTCACGAACGTCACCGGCGGTACGGCCGGCCCGCTGACCGTTGCCTGCACGGCGCTGAAGATCACCCTCCCCGCGCCGCTGGCCCAGGGGCAGAACGGTTCGGTCGGCTTCGACCTGAGCATCGTGGTGCCCAGCGGCGCCGACCGGTTCGGCCACGACGGCGCGTACAACTTCATCGGCAACGCTCTCCCCGTCCTGGCCGTACGCGACGGCGCCGGCTGGCACCTGGACCCCTACACCAACAACGGCGAGTCCTTCTACCAGCTCGCCAGCGACTACCGGGTCACCCTGGACCACCCCAGCTCGCTGCTCGTCCCCGCGACCGGCACCTCCGTGGACACTCCCGGCACTTCCGGCCGGACGATCACCACCGCGACCGCCACCCACGTCCGCGAGTTCGCCTGGGGCGCCGGCGCGTTCACCAAGACCACCGGCACGACCACCACGGGCGTCACCGTGAACGTCTACCGCGTCAGCGGCATCAGCTCCGCCAGCGCCACCTCGATGATGAACACCGCCAAGAACTCGCTCGTCGCCCACGCTGGCCGCTTCGGCGCCTATCCCTACGGCGAGGTCGACGTCGTCCTGGACAACAACTTCTGGTTCGGCGGCATGGAGTATCCGGGGTTCGTGCTCGACCTGGTCAGCTCCACCGCGCTCGCCCATGAGCTGGCCCACCAGTGGTGGTACGGCATCGTCGGCGACGACGAGTACAACACCCCGTGGCTGGACGAGTCCTTCGCCGACTACGCCACCGACCTGTACCAGGGCATCAGCGGCACCAACTGCTGGAACAGCGTCTCCTGGCAGTCGTCGGCCGAGAAGATCAGCAACTCGATGGCCTACTGGGACGCCCACTCCAGCCGCTACGGCACGGTCGTCTACACCTACGGCAAGTGCGCTCTGCATGACCTGCGCCGCCTGATCGGCACCTCGGCCATGCAGACGCTGCTGCACGACTACGCCGCCGCGCACTGGTACGGCATCTCCACGGTGGCCGACTTCAAGGCCGCCGCCCAGGCCGCGACGACGGTCAACCTGTCGTCGTTCTGGACCACGCACCGCATCTAGAGGGTCCTTCGGCTGGAGCCGCTCGCTGCAGTGACGAGGTCGCGCACGGTGGGCGCGATGGAGCAGCCCGCCGTGCGCGCCGGCGGCCGCAATGGACAGACAGTCTTCGCACGGATAATCTTCGCGTTGATATTCTGTCGAGCCGAGAGACGGTCATGCGGACGTACGAGCACGCCGTCCAGACCAACGCCATGCGCGAGGCCGTCGTCGCGAACTGGGGAGGATGGAAAAGCTGATGGTCCTCCGCCCCGGCGAGAGCCCCGGCTTCCTGCTGTGGCACGCCACACTCCGCTGGCAGCGCGCCATCGCCGCAGCTCTCGCCCCGCTCGGTCTCACCCACGTCCAGTTCGTACTGCTGGCCTGCATGTGGTGGCTCAACACCCACGAGGAGCAGCCCAACCAACTGGCCCTCGCCCGCCAGGCCGGGACCGACGTGAAAATGACCTCGCAAGCCCTGCGCGCCCTGGAGAAGAAGGGACTGATCGAACGCGAGGTCGACCCGGCCGACACCCGCGCCAAGCGACTCCGCGTCACCGCCGCGGGCGCCGAGCTGGCGCCCCGCGCGATCGCTGTTGTCGAGCAGGTCGACGCGGACTTCTTTCAGCCGGTCGCCGTCGACGACGCGATCACCCTGCTCACCCACCTGGCCCACCCCGAACCCTGAGGAGCCTCTACCCCCTCATCCCTCCAGGGCGAAGAGCATCCAGGACTGGCCCGGCGCCAGCCCGGCCAGTTCACGGCCGCACTCCTGAAGCACCTGCGGGCCCGAGGTGATGTGCGCGGTGCCGGCGTGGACATCCCTGAACAGCCGCTGGATCAGCCCGTCCCGCAGTGCCGAGGTGCCGCCCGACGCGTAGACGAACCGGGCCACCTCGGCGACCGTCGACGTGATGTGGTTGAGCGCGAGCCGCACCATCGTCTCCTGGCGTACGTCGAGCGTCCGGCCCGCGTCCAGGGTGCGTTCGGTGTCGTCCCAGGTCTCGTGCACCAGGGCCTTGGCCGCGCGGAACGCCGCCTCGGCGCGGGCGAAGTCGGCGTGGAAGGCGTCGCTGGCGGCGATCTGGCCGGGCCGCCCGGCCCGCGCCCCGGCGTGGTGGCTCAGCTCGTCGAGCAGCCGGCGGCCGACACCCAGCGCCCAGCCGGAGTGACAGATCAGCGCCTGGTCGAGGACGCCGAGCCGGAAGATCGCGCCGCCGCGCAGCGGTTCGTTGTGCGTGAAGATGTGCGTCTGCGACTCCGGTACGAACGCGCCGTCGATGGCGTAGTCGATGCTGCCTGTGGCGCGCAGGCCCAGGACGTCCCAGTTGCCGAGCATCTTGACGTCTTCGATGGGGGTGATGAAGATCCGGGCCTCGTCGGTGCCCTCGACGGCGCCCAGGCTGTGGGCGTACTGGGCGTGCGGCATGCCCGAGGCGAAGCCCCACTGGCCGCTGAGGCGGAAACCGCCGTCCTCGCGTACGGCGGTGCCCGGCCGGGTGCCCTGGCCCGCGATGAGCGGCATCCGCGGGCCTGTGAAGATCCGCGCGACGGCCTCTTCGCCCAGGTAGGCACCGGCGGTGCCGTTCTCCAGGGTGGTGGCCATGACCACCCAGCCGGTCGAGGGGTCGGCGTACGACAGCTCCTCGAAGACGGCGAGCAGCTCCCTGGGTGACAGCTCGGCGCCGCCGAGCGGCGTAGGCACCCAAATACCGAAAAGTCCCGCCTCATGCAGGGCATCCACGACGGGGGTGGTGAGCCTGCCCTGCGCCTCGGCGGCGGCCGCCTCACGCTCGATCAGCGGACGCAGCTCGCGGGCTCGCTCCAGCAGGGTGGGGCCGGCGGTGTGCAGTCGCAGCGTGTCGCTCATGTCCAGGTGCTCCTGTTCGTGATCGTTGACGCTCTTACTCCGTCAGATCACGTTGGCGGCACGTTGTCCAGACCCGCGTCCGTTCTATCGCCCCTCGATAGGGGGTGGCCGTCCTAGGGGCTCCTGCCAGGACGGGCCGTCTACTTTCGCTCCCCGAAGGGGGTATCCCTCCAAAAGGGGCGCCGGCCACATCGGACCGTCCCAGGGATTGAGACGGTCCCATGCGACGAACCACCCGGAAAACCCTCACCGGCCCCAGCTGAGGCACACCAGGCCTCATGCCGCCTGGCCCGTCTCCGCGGCCGTCAGGGGAGTGGCGATCTCCTCCAGGCCCTTGCGCTCGGCCTTGACGCCCAGGAAGAGCTCCACCAGACCCGCCAGGATCATGATGATGGCCCCGATCGAGAAGGCCAGCGCCGTGTCGCCCGGCACGCCCGTCTCGACCAGGTGGGCGAAGACGAGCGGGCCCGCGATGCCGCCCGCCGCCGTGCCGATGGCGAAGAAGAACGCTATGGCCATCGCCCGGGTCTCCATCGGGAAGATCTCGCTGACCGTCAGATACGCCGAACTGGCCCCCGCCGAGGCCACGAACAGCACCACCGACCAGCAGGCCGTCAGCGTCATCGCCGTGAGCGTCCCCTGGTTGAAGAGCCAGGCGGTGCCGAGCAGCAACAGCCCCGATCCGATGTACGTGGCGGAGATCATCGGAATCCGGCCGACCGTGTCGAAGAGCCGCCCCAGCAGCAGCGGGCCCAGGAAGTTGCCGACCGCGATGACCGCGAAGTAGTAGCCGGTATGCGTGTCGATCTTGTAGAACGTGGACAGGATCTGCGCGTACCCGAAGGTGATCGCGTTGTACAGGAACGCCTGGCCGATGAAGAGCGACAGACCGAGCACCGTCCGCTTGGGATAGAGCGCCACCATGGTGTGCGCGATCCGGACGAACCCGATGGACTTGCGCTGATGGATCGTCATCGACTGCTTCGGCTCCGGCAGGTCCCCGCCCACCTGGCGCTCGATGTCGTCGACGATCTCCTCGGCCTCCTGGCCACGGCCGTGGATGAACAGCCAGCGCGGGCTCTCCGGTACGTGCCGCCGTACGAGCAGAATGGCCAGACCCAGCACCACGCCCAGCCCGAAGGCGACGCGCCAGCCGATGTTGACCGGCAGGTCGTTCAGCAGCGGCACGGTCAACAGGGCGCCGCCCGCCGCCCCGAGCCAGTAGCTGCCGTTGATGATGATGTCGATCCGCCCCCGGTGGGCGCTCGGGATCAGCTCGTCGATGGCCGAGTTGATCGCCGCGTACTCCCCGCCGATGCCGAAGCCCGTCATGAACCTGAACAGGAAGAACCACCACGCGTCGAAGGACAACGCGGTCATCAGGGTCGCGACCAGGTAGACGACCAGCGTGATCAGGAACAGCTTCTTCCTGCCGAACCGGTCGGTCAGCCAGCCGAAGAACAGCGCCCCCGAGCAGGCACCCGCGACGTACAGCGCGGCGGCGAGGCCGGCGACCTGCGCCTGCGTGATGTCGAGGCCGCTTCCGGGTTTGGCGAGCTGGGCCGAGAGATTGCCCACGATGGTCACTTCGAGCCCGTCCAGGATCCAGACGGTGCCGAGGCCGATGACGATCATCCAGTGCCAGCGTGACCAGTGCAGCCGATCGAGTCTCGCGGGCACCTTGGTGGTGATGGTGCCAGTCTCCACGTCGCTCATGAAGTCAACTCGCTACCCCGAGGCTGGCTCGCAAACGTGCCGCGAAGCGGACCAGGCAGGCCGTGCCCTGCCCTCAGGGCACAGCCTGCCCGGTTTCAGGGCGCGACCCCGGCGAAACTGCCGCGTGATCTTCAGCTGCCATCATCCGGTCCCATGACCCGCCCCTTACTCGCGGGCGTGTGCCTGCTGGCCGCACTCCTGGGCTGCGGTGCCACGCCCCCCGCCGTAGCGACGCCTCCTGCCGTGGCGGCGCGGCCCGCCCCGTCCACCGAATCTTCTGGCGCGGCGGCGAGCCCGGCCGGGGTGCAGTATCACGCCACCGAACTACGCCCCGGCGACTGCATCGAGCCCATGCCCGAGAGCTTCCTGGTGACCGTGGTGCCTTGTACCGTGCCGCACTCGGCGGAGTACGGGACCACGTACGTCATCGCCGACGGCCCATGGCCGGGCATGGCCGAGATGCGACGCCTGTCCGAGAACGGCTGCGCGCCCAGGTTGCGGTACGTGGCGTCGAGGAGGGAGGAGGTCGGCCTCATGCAACTCATCCCCCTGGAGCAGGACTGGCCGAGGAACAGAACGGCGTACTGCCTGGCCGTCGCCTGGAACGGCGGGAAGCTCGTCGGCCACGTGCTCAAGTAGGAGCCGTCTACCCCCGTCGGACGAGTTCCGGAGCCTGATGCCCACGCTGCCTCTCCCGCCGGTACAAGATCGCCCGAGCGGCCATCACGACGCAGCCGATGCCGAGCAGCAGCCCCCAGGTGATGTCGGTGAGGAAGTGCATGCCGCGGTACAGGCGCGAGAAGGCGACGATGAGCGGGGCGGCGATGCCGAGCACCCAGATCACCACCTGGAGCGCCCTGTTGCGGACGTGCATGCTCAGGATGAGCGCGACCGAGCAGTAGAACCCGACCGCGGCGCTGACGTGTCCCGACGGGAAGCTGGAGGTGGGCGGTGCCGGGTCGATGTGCTGCACCGGCGGCCGGTGCCGGCCGACGGGCGTGGTGGTGGCCAGGAAGATGAGCGACTGGCTCCAGACGGCCGCGATCAGGAAGATCGATTCCCGCCAGCGCTTGTACACGAGCCTGAAGACGATCGCGCCTATCGCAGTGAGCGCCACGATGTAGGGAGTGTCAGAGAGGCTGGTGCCGAAGTCGGTGAGCGTGTTCCAGAGCGGGGTACGCCCGGCGGCCAGGCTCCGGCTCACCTCCGCCTCACCGGTGGGCCAGGCGACGATCAGCTTGCCCACGCCGAACGTCACCGCGGCCATCAGGAGCATCGGCACTAAGATCGTCAGCGCGTAATACTTCACGTGCTCAGCTTTGGTCATGGGTCACCTTCTCTGACTCGGGTTCCACTCCTTCGGCCAGCGGCGAGTTGGGCCTGCGGCCCTGCTCGCGCCGCCACGTCTCAAATCCCGCCGCGGTGGCGGCGACCACGGCCACGCCCAGGATGATCCCGGCGACCACGTCGCTCACCCAGTGCACGCCGAGCGCGATCCGGGTGTAGCCGACCGACAGCACCAGGAACCAGGCGACGGCCCAGGTCACGCGCCGCCCCCAGCGGGGCAGCATGGGCAGGAGGAGCAGGACGACCACTCCCGCGCCGAGCGTCACGTTGACCGCGTGGCCCGACGGGAAGGAGTCGCCGGGCGCGAGTGCGACGGGGTCCGGCAGGTGCGGTCTGGCGCGGGCAGTGATGATCTTGAGCGCGAGGCCGAGCAGCCCGCCCACGGTGATGGTGGTGATCGCCCAGACGGCCAGCCGTCGCGCGCCCTTGTGCCAGAGCCAGGCGGCGAACGCGATGACCGCGATGCGCCACGGCCACGGGCCGAACAGATCCGTCCATACGATGAGCACCCTGGTCACGCCTGGATGGGTGATCGCGTAGCCGTGCAGATCATCGGCGACCTGCTTGTCCAGTCCGTTGACCGGCATCTTGGCCACGACGAGCAGCAAGCTGAACGGGACCATGACGAGCGCCACCACGAGGCTGGCGATCGTCAGCCGCAGTCCCAGGCTGCGGTCAGGATCGACGCGAGCTTTGACCCATTGGCGGCTCACTGTCCTGATCCTCCCTCCATCGGCATTCGCGCTCGGCTACCCAGACAGCGGCCATTGATTCCTGCCTGAAAACCGGCGCCGAGGGTAGTCCGGTGACCATGTCCCCCACCGTGGCGGTCGTCGCGCACCGCAAGAAGACTCTCGGCGCAGGCCTGGACAGGCTGCGCGTGCTCATCACCGAAGAGGACGTCGGCGAGCTCCTCTGGTACGAGGTGCCCAAGAGCAAAAAGGCGCGTAAGAAGGTTCGCGAGGCGCTCAAGCAGGGCGCCGACCTGGTGTTCGTCTGGGGCGGCGATGGCATGGTGCAACGGTGCGCCGACGTGATGGCCGGTTCCGGCGTGCCGATGGCGGTCCTCCCGGCGGGGACCGGGAACCTGTTCGCCAACAACGTCGGCATCCCCATCGACCTCGAAGAGGCGGTACGCATCGGTTTCCACGGCCGGCGGGAGAAGCTGGACCTGGGAGTGCTGAACGGCGAGCACTTCGCGGTCATGGCGGGGGCCGGGTTCGAGGCCGAGATGATCGCCGACGCCGACCGGCAGGCCAAGGAGCGGCTCGGCAGGCTCAGCTACGTCAAGGCGGCCGTCCGGCACGTCGGCGGGCCGCTGGTGCCGATGGAGATCAAGATTGATGGGACGACCTGGTTCGACGGCGAGGCGAGCTGCCTGCTGCTGGGCAATGTGAGCACGATCGCCGGCGGCATCGAGGCGTTCGACGACGCCCGGCCGGACGACGGCTGGCTGGACGTCGGGGTCTCCACCGCCCAGGGGCCGGTCCAGTGGGCCCGGGTGATCGGCAGGATGGCCACGGGACGCTCCGACGACTCGCCGTTCGTCCGGATCACCCGCGCCAGGAAGGTGTCCGCCCGGTTCGGTGCTCCGCTGACGTACGAGCTGGACGGTGGAGACCGCGAGGCCACCACCTGCCTCAAGGCGAAGGTCGTCGCGGGCGCCCTCACGATCTGCCTGCCGCCGGACGAGCGCTCAGGCGAACGCTCAGACGAGCGCTCAGACGAACGCTCAGGCGAGCGGCTGGACGGACGCTCAGACGAGAGCTGGGACGGGTAGTCGTCATGAGCCGGCGGCCGCGGTGAACCGTAGCGTGCTCGGCTCCTCGCGCCCCCGCAGGTCGGCGGCGGTGGCCTCGGCGCCGCGCAGCGCCCGCAGCACGTTGCGCCCGGCCACCTTCGCCAGGTCGGCGTCCGACCAGCCCCGGTCGGCCAGGGCCGCGAACAGCCGAGGGTAGCCGCGCACGTCCTCCAGGCCGACGGGCAGCCCGTCACAGCCGTCGTAGTCGCCGCCGATGCCGAGGTGGTCGATACCGGCCACCTCGCGTATGTGCTCCATGTGCGCCACCACGTCGTCGAGCGTGACAGCGGGCTTGGGGTGCGACTTCTCCCAGGTGGCCAGGTACGCGTGGGTCGCCTCGTAGTCATGGGTGTCGACCCCGGCCGAGCGGGCGGCCTCGGTGGCGGCCTGCCGCCACTCCCAGCCGGCCTGCGACACGAAGGAGGGCACGAACACGGCCATGCACACCCCGCCGTTGCCCGCCAGCGTCTCCAGCACGTCATCCGGTACGTTGCGCGGCGTCGAACAGAGTGCGCGCGCCGACGAATGCGAGAAGATCACCGGCGCCCGCGTCACGCGCAGGGCGTGGCGCATCGTGTCGGCCGACACGTGGGACAGGTCGACCAGCATGCCCAGCCTGTTCATCTCCCGCACGACCTCCTCCCCGAACGCGGACAGCCCGTGGTTCACGGGGTCGTCGGTCGCCGAGTCGGCCCAAGGGGTGTTGTCGTTGTGGGTCAGCGTCATGTAGCGGACGCCGAGGGCGTACAGCATTCGCAGCGCCCCCAGCGAGCAGTCGATCGAATGACCGCCCTCGGCGCCCATCAGCGACGCGATCCGCCCGCCGGCGAAGACGCGCTCCACCTCGTCGGCCGTGGTCGCCAGGGCCAGCCGGTCGGGGTAGCGCCGGACCATGGCCCGTACGCAGTCGATCTGCTCCAAGGTGGCGGTGACCGCTTGCCCATTCGGCAGGCCGCACGGCACGAAAACCGACCAGAACTGCCCGCCGACCATCCCGGCCGCCATCCGGGGCAGGTCGGTATGGGTCCGATCGGAGGTGTCACCGCTGATCTCAAGCTGGTCGAAGTCGTAGCCGGTGAGCTGGCGCGCCGCCCAGGGCAGGTCGTTGTGCCCGTCGATCAGCGGGTGCTCGCGCAGCAGCTCGGTGACGCGGCGCAACGAGCCGGTGGACGTGGTCAGAGAAGGTGCTTCCATGTCGATCAGCCAATCACAGGGCCCCTCGTCGTGGCGGATCGACTTACGTCCAGGCGCTCCGCACGGCGAACCGGGCGCGTGCCGCACGCGCCCGGTTCGCCGTGCGGAGAGACGGCTCAGGTACGCCGCCAGCGGGCCTCTCCCAAGCAGTACAGGGCGAACAGCAGCAGCCCCAGCGCCACCACCGCCAGCAGCCACGGCCCCGCCGGGGTGTCGGCGAACGCCCTGAGCGTCGCGTCGATGCCCCCGGCCTTGTCGGGGTCGAAGGTGATGGCCGCCTGGATCACGAAGACCCCGGCCAGGCCGGCGATCAGGCCGCGCGCGATGTATCCGGCGAGCCCCAGCCGGTCCATCACCGCGCCGGCCCGCGGCGGCATCGGCCTGAGCTGCTTGCGGAACTCCTTCTTGATGCCGTACCGCACCCAGTAGATGCCGAGCGCGACGATGCCGAGCCCGATCAGGCCCACGATGACCTGTCCGGCCGGCAGTGCGAGCAGCTTGCCCGTCAGGTCCTGGGACCGCTTGTCATCGGATCCGGTTTTGCCGGTCAGCAGCATGGTCAGCAGCGCGGCACAGATGACCACGTAGACCACGGTCCGGCTGGCCGGCTCGACCCTGTCCTTGAGTTTGTGGGCGCCGAAGATCGCCTCAGACGCCTGCCACAGGGCCAGCGCGGCGAACCCGACGACCATGATCCATAAGAGCACGGCCCCGAACGGCAGCGCGGCCACCGTGCTGATCGCCCCGTTCTTGTCGGCCTGCTTCCCGCCGCTGCCGAAGGCGATCTGGATCGCCAGCACCCCGATCAGCCCATAAAGCACGCCACGGCAAACCAGCCCAACCCGCGCAAGCTTGTCCATAGTCGGGCTGTCTGCCGCCCGGCGTGCCATTGCCTCAGCTTCGCTCATGGATTCTCCCGAGAGTCGTCAAAGACCTCGAACTGCCCCGGATTCCACGCTCTAGACCTTCACCCGAGGAGACCAGGGACGGCGCTCAGTCCCGATCGTCCATGACGCCGTAGGTGGACGCCCGGAACAGGAAGGAGGCCCAGGAGCGGTAGGGCCGCCACGCCTCGGCCAGCTTCCGGTAGGCGGTCGGCGGCGCGTCCTCCTGCAGGCCGTACGCCTCACGCAGGATCGCGAACAGGCGCGGCTCGTCGCCCGGGAACGCGTCCGGGGCGCCCGCGCCGCGGATGAGGATGAGGCCGGCGGAGAACGGTCCGACGCCGGGCAGGGCCCGCAGCTCGGACAGGGCCTCCTCCGGCGCGAGCGCGCGCAGGTGCTCGGTGGTGAGCAGGCCGTCCAGCGCCGCGCGGGCCAGCCCGCGCACCCACTCCTCCTTCTGCGCGGGCAGGCCCAGGCCACCGGCCTCCAGCAGCGTCACAGGCGGGGGGAAGGCCGGATACACCTGCCCGTCCAAGGTGACCTTCGCGCCGTACCGCTCCGCGATGCGCTGCTTGAGGCGGGCGGCGATGAGCATCGACGAGCGCTGTACGATCACCGCCCAGCACGCCGCCTCCCACGGGCTCCAGAAGCACACCGGCCGCAGGCCGGGCCGGAGCCGCTGCAGGTCGCCGAGCACCGGGTCGTCCTCGCCGAGCCGGGAGAAACCGGCGCCGTCCACGTCGAGGGACAGGATCCGCGCCACCTCGCCACGGATGCCCGGCCCCGCGGGCCGCGTCGTTTCGACGGCGACCCCGCCCGGCGCGCCCGTCACGGTCACGCCGATCGGCAGCCAGTCGGACTCCGCGCAGTAGGCGAAGCGCAGCGCCCGCCCGTCGGAGGGCAGCGCGCTGGTGGCCGGCCAGTCCTCGACGAAGCGCAGCGAGGCACCGAAGTCGAACGGGCCCTCGGCGGTGAGCGTGAATCCGTGCGTGGTCATGCGCCGTATGTTAGGAGGCCGAGCGGATCTCATGTCGCCGGACACCGGTGTGACCTCGCACCGCCTCTGGGTAGGGGGCGACTGTAAGGCACGAGGAGGGGGACAGTCATGAGCCGCATCGGGGAATGGCTGAAGAAGGCCGAGGACCTGGCCAGAGGGCACTCCAAGCAGGCTGACAAGGTGCTGGACCGCGCCGAGCGCTTCGCCAAGGAGCGGACCGGCCACAAGTACGACGAGCACCTCGAAAAGGGCGCGGACACGGTCCGGCGCCGCTACGGGGGAGGCGAACCGCAGACCGGGCAGCCGCCGGTGCAGCCCGGACAGCCCCAGCCGCCGCCACCGGAACAGCCCGGTCAGCGCCCGGACTGACGCGCCGCAGGGCGCCTCTAACGGCGACGTCCACGCGGATCAGGGGCGCGCCGGGTGGCGGGCTGTTCCACCAGCGTGGCGCCCGTCTCCGCCTCCAGGGCCGGGGCGTAGCCCGCCGCTCGCAGGGCGGTCACCGTCTCCCGCTCCGGGCTGGCGCTGATCAATACGGTCGGGGCGATCAACCGCAGGCCGAGCGCGCGCAGCGGCTTGGCGTGGACGAGTTCGGCCAGCAGCGCCTCGTCGTCGGAGCGGATGCAGCAGCCGGATCTCACCACCCGCATCCGCCCGTGCGTCCGGCCCACGTCCTTGATCAGATACTCCAGCGGCTGCGGCAGGTCGCCCTCCGCCACGGCTCGGAGCTGGTCGAGCAGGGTGTCCGGTTGGTGGCCGGAGTCGAGGGCGTGCCGTACGGAGGCGTGGCTGATGCGCCACACCACCGCGTGGCCTTCCGATTCGCGGACGCCGACCGTGTTGAGCAGGGCGGCCAGGTTCGCCTCAGGGGCGCCGCTCACCACGGCGGTCAGGTCGGTCTGGAAGCGGGCCGTGGTCCGGGGCGCGGGCAGCATCCCGGTCAGGACCGGGGCGAGCGCGGCGTCCGGAGCCTTCCACGCCTCGCCGGTACGGAGCAGGTCGAGCACGGTGTGCCCGAGCCGCGTCAAGGCGCCCTGGCCGATGACACCGAGGAGCGCGGCCTCGCGGAGCGTGGACTCGATGCGCTGGACCCCGGCCGCCCCGTGCGGTATCCGTGCGGGGCGGTGCCAGGTCGTGGCGGGCACCAGGTACGGCGTCGCGTCGGCCGCGCGCAGCGAGGGGGCGGCGGCCAGGGCCTCCAGCAGCGCGTAACGCAGGCTGACGGCGTCCGGGTCGTCCAGGCCGGCCAGGGCGACGGGCGTCTGCTCGGGGTGGGGCCACCAGAGCGGGATGTCGCGGCACACGGCCCAGGCGGCGAGGATCGGCACCAGCCGCTGGGCGGGAGTGCGCGCCAGCCAGCGGTCATAGGCCCGGGTGGGCAGGACGACCTGGGTGGGAGGCGGCACCTTGGCGCGGCGGTTCGCGGGCGGTTCGGTGGGCTCGGCCAGGAGGCCCAGCAGGCCGGCGCGGAAGCAGAGCTCCAGCAGGAAGCGGACGGTTTCCGGGTCGGCGATCTCCTTGGCCAGGCGTTTGGTGTCGCGCACCGCGACCCCGCCGGATTTGCGTACGGTGAGCGGCTGTTCGGCGCAGCCGGCGAGCAGCCGTTCGAGTTGCCAGGTGAGCGTGCCCATCGCCGCCGCGGCCGCAGGCTCGACGCCTTCGGCCCGTTCCAGGTCGTGGGGCTCGGGAGGGTACGGCGTGAACGCCGCCCGTAGCTCGCCCCGGACCGCGATCGCGACCTCGGCGGGCAGCTCGGCCATGTGGGGCATGCCTGCCGGGAGCAGCAGCCCGCGCGCCGCCAGCCAGTCCGCGCCGGCGTGTCCCGACTCGCCGGCGAAGAAGGCGTACTTGTTGCTGCCGTACGACCCCGCCAGGTTGAAACAGTGGGCCTCGACCCTGGGCCCCTCGTACGTGAGCCGCTCCAGCAGTTCCGTGGCCGAGGCGGGCGCCCTGTCCAGCAGGGCGCGCAGGCGTGCCGGATCCGTCAGGTACGCCACGACGTCGCGTTCGGCGGCCTCCCGGCTCGGCGCCTTGTCCATCCCCAGCGCGGTGGCCAGCCGATGGACCTCGGGGGCGTTGAAATAGCGGGCGACCAGGTAGGCGACGGAGCGGCCCAGCCCCATGCCGTCCGCCAGGTTCCGGTGGACGTAGGGCGCCACCGTGCACTGCTCGCCATGGGGCGGCTGGAGGAGGGCCTGGTCGGCCAGCCGTTCGAGGGCGGCGTTCGCCTCCGCTCGCAGGTCCTGGTCCTGTCCCGCCAGGAGGGTCAGCACCTCGGCCCGGGGAACCGGGCGTGGGTCGGGGGTGCGCCAGTAGTCGTCGGGGAAGGGGCCGTAGCGCTGGGCGGCCAGCCAGGCGATCGCGCGCAGGACCTGGAGCTCGGGCAGCGTGCAGAAGCCCACCAGCCGGGCGACCACGTGATCCTGCTTGAGCAGATGGGCGTAGTCCTCCAGCGACGGCTCGCGACCGCGGGTGCGCAGCGCGCCGCGATCGGCCACGAGCGCCAGCTGCTCGGGAGCGCGCGTGGTGAGCCAGTCCATGAGAGCGTCGCGGGGCATGCCTGGCAGCGTAGTACGCGGCGGACGCCTGCTCTTCTCCATCGCGGCGAACCAGCAGGTCTAGGGACTCTCATCGGGGTATGAAGCCTCAGGGAGACCTAGGAGGCGCGCCCATGCGAGGTGAGGGAGAGGCCATGCTGGGCCGCCTGCTGGACGCGAGCCACCTGGCCGCGATCGAGGACCTGCCGGCCCTGCTCGCCCTGCACGCCGAACCGGCCGGGTTCTCCCACCCCACGATCTACGTGGTCGACCTGCAGCAGCAGTACCTCGTCCCGCTACCCGGCCAGCACGACGCGGCGGGGGAGTCGCTGCAGCCGATCCGCATCGACTCCACGCTCGCCGGGCGGGCCTACCGCAATGTGGAGATCGTACAGGCCAAGCACGCCGTCGAAGGGGAGCCGGAGCCGCCGGCCGACGGGGACCGGCGGCGGCTGTGGGTGCCGCTGCTCGACGGCACCGAACGGATCGGCATGCTGGCGGTGACCGTCTCCGCCGGCGATGACACCGCCGAGCTGCTGGTGAAGCAGCTGGCGGGCCTCGTCTCCCTGATGGTGATCAGCAAGCGCTCCATCAGCGACACCTACGCCTCGCTGGTGCGCGCGGAGTCGATGACCCTGTCGGCCGAGGTGCTGTGGAACCTGATGCCCAACAGCAGCTTCGCCAACGACAAGGTGGTGGTCAGCGCCGCCCTGGAGCCCGCCTACGACGTGGGCGGTGACGCGTTCGACTTCGCCATCGCCGGAGACACGCTGCACCTGTCGATGTTCGACGCCATGGGGCACGACACCTCCGCGGGGCTGACCGCGACGATCGCCGTCGGCGCCTGCCGCAACAACCGGCGACGGGGGACCGGCCTGCTGGCCGCGAGCGAGTTCATCGACGAGGCGATCGCCGACCAGTTCGACATGACCCGCTTCGCCACGGGCATCCTCGCCGACCTGAACCTCAAGACCGGCGAGCTGACCTGGGTCAACCGCGGGCACTACCCGCCACTGGTGATCCGGCGGGGCCGCCGGGTCGGCATCCTGGAGACGGTGCCGTCGCCGCCGATGGGTTTCCGGCTGGGCCTGTCCGCCGGTCTGGAGCACTACCAGCTCGAACCCGGCGATCGCCTGCTCTTCTACACCGACGGCATCGTCGAGGCGCAGAATCCGGAGGGGGAGATGTTCGGGCTCGAGCGGTTCACCGACTTCGTCGTGCGCCGCGAGGCCGACGGGGTGTCGGCGCCGGAGACGCTGCGCCGGCTGATCCAGTCGATCCTCGCGCACCAGCACGGCCGTCTCCAGGACGACGCCACGGTGCTGAGCGTGGAGTGGCGCGGCGAGAAGGAGCACCGGCTCACGATGTGAGCGGCCTTGACGCGCGATGTGAGCAACGCGATGGGAGCAACGCGATGGGAGTAAAAGGAGCACCGCCCTACGATGTGAGCCATGAAGAGCGGAGCGCTGCTGGTCGCGGGCACCACGTCGGACGCGGGCAAGAGCGTCGTCACCGCCGGGATCTGCCGCTGGCTGGCCCGTAAGGGTGTCCGCGTGGCGCCGTTCAAGGCCCAGAACATGTCGCTGAACTCGTACGTGACCGCCGACGGCGCCGAGATCGGCCGGGCCCAGGCCGTGCAGGCGCGGGCCGCGGGCCTCGAACCCGTCGCCGACATGAACCCGATCCTGCTCAAGCCGGGCAGCGACCGCCGCAGCCAGGTGGTCCTCATGGGGCAGCCGGTGGCCGACGTCGACGCGATGGAGTACGGCCGGCTCAAGGACCTGCTCCGTGAGAGCGCGCTGGCCTCGCTCGAACGGCTGCGCGGATCGTACGACGTGGTCATCTGCGAGGGCGCCGGCAGCCCCGCGGAGATCAACCTGCGCCGGGGCGACATCGCCAACATGGGCCTGGCCAGGGCGGCGAACCTGCCCGTGATCGTGGTGGGCGACATCGACCGCGGCGGCGTCTTCGCCGCCTTCTACGGCACGGTCGGCCTGCTGGACGCCGCCGACCAAGCTCTCATTTCCGGATTTGTCGTGAACAAGTTCCGAGGCGCGGCCGAGCTGCTCGAACCCGGCCTGGACCAGCTCAGAGACCTCACCGGCCGCCGCGTCTACGGCGTGCTGCCCTGGCTCGACGGGCTATGGATGGACGTCGAGGATTCCCTGGCCCTCGGCAGCCGCTCGATCGCCCCGCTGCGGCCCCACGGCGACCAGACGCTCCGCGTGGCGGTGGTCAAGCTGCCGAGGATCTCCAACTTCACCGACCTCGACGCCCTGGCAGCCGAGCCGGGGGTGCTCGTCCGCTTCGTGACCGATCCGGCCGAGCTCGACGACGCCGACCTGGTGGTCCTGCCCGGCTCGCGCGCGACGGTCAGTGACCTGGCCTGGCTCCGCGACACAGGACTGGCCGCCGCCGTCCGGCGGCGTACCGGCCCCGTCCTCGGCATCTGCGGCGGCTACCAGATGCTCGCCCGCGAGATCCACGACGACGTCGAGTCCGGCGCCGGCCGGGTCGAGGGCCTCGGCCTGCTTCCGGTCCGGGTCCGGTTCGCGGCGGGCAAGACGCTCGGCCGCCCGGCCGGTCACGCCTACGGGCATCCGGTCAGCGCGTACGAGATCCACCACGGCGTCGCGACCGTCGAAGGCGGCGAGCCGTTCCTCGACGGCTGCCGCGCGGGCGACGTGTGGGGCACCACCTGGCACGGCGCGCTGGAGAACGACGGCTTCCGCCGCGTCTTCCTCGCCGAGGTGGCCGAGCGGGCCGGGCGCGCCTTCGTCCCGGCGCCGGACACCGACTTCGCCCTGCTGCGCGAGAGCCGCCTGGACGCGCTCGGGGACCTGATCGAGCAGCACCTCGACACGGACGCCCTGCTCGACCTCATCGAGAACGGGCCGCCCGCCGTCCCGCCGCTGCCGCCGGGGGCTAGTGCAGGGTGAGCCGCTGGGCGCTGATCCAGTCGTCGATGAGCTCCCACTGGTCGTACAGCCACCGGATCCGCGCCTCGCGCGCCACGGGGATCCGCGAGGCGGGCACCCGCCACCACTTCGCGGTGATGTGCGCGCTGACGGGCAGCTTGCGCCACACGTCGCCGATCGTGATGAGGTCGTCCAGGCCGGTGTGCGCGACGAAGATGACATCGGCCGCCGGGCAGGACTCGATGGCCGCGATGGCGCCGCCGGGGCGGGGCGGCAGCAGGTGGTCCATGCCGCGGGCCCGCGACGCCTCCTCTTTCAGCCCTTTCTCCTCCAGCCGCCGGATAGCCAGCCGGCGGCGGCGCGGGGTGAAGTTGCCGCCCTCAGGGAAGATCACCAGAGCGTCGTCCTCGTCCATGGGCGCGGACAGCCGCCTGATCTCGTCGACGATGCCGCTCTCGGCGGTGCGGCGGGGGACGAAGGCGTTCGGCAACCGGTTGATCACCACGTCCAGCGACGGGTCGAACTGCAGCGCCGCCTTCATCACGATCCGGGGCCGCCGACCGTACAGGGAGAGGAGATGGTAGATCAGCAGGAAGGAGTCGCCGGGACCCGCGTGCCGGGCCAGGACGATCACCGGACGGGTGAGCCGGGCGGCCTGCTCCTCTTCGGTGAGCGGCGGTTCGTGGATGTCGACGGTGAGCCGGAAGATCCGCACGGCGGCGCCGTACACCTTGGTCAGGAACCACTTGATCAGCGCGTAGTGCCGCTCCTGATCCCGGTCGCGGCCGAACGCCCCCGCCACCCAGAGCCCGAGGCAGGCGATGAGCACCGCCGACTCCAGCGTCAGCCAGGCCACCCCGAACCAGACGAAGCGCAGCCCACGGCGCTGCGGCGGCGGGAGCCGCAGTGAGGCGGCGAACGTCACCCCGACCCACACCGGCAACGTGATGAGCACGACCACGGTCACCACGATGACCAGGGGGGCGAGGATGAGCCGTCGCAGGATGCGTGGGGGCAGCAACGTCGGCCTCCAGGATGTCAGGTCTTCATCGTCCTCCTGTCCGCAGGTATCGGGAAGATGCGTGATAGGCGCGTTCGATGTAGTGGGAGATCTGTGACAGGTCGCGGTAGCGCAGGTTCGACAGCGGCCGCGTCACTCCGGCGGGCAGCACGTGCACCTCGACGTCGGGCGGCAACGTGGCCATCTCCTCGGCGAACCGGTGCCTGCGCGCGATCTCGAACGCCACCATGCCCACCTCCCAGGGCCGCCGCGGCACGCTGAGCGGGCGCTCGATCCGCCCGACGTGCAGGACGTAGACGCGCTTGGCCCCCAGTTGTACGGCCCGGCCGACGGGGATGCTGTGCACCAGGCCGCCGTCGAAGAAGTGCTCACCGTCGATGGACACGAACGGCAGCAGCCCGGGCACCGCGCACGAGGCCAGCACGGCGTCGACCACCGGCCCGCGGTCGAACCAGTGCGCCGTGGCCCGCTCCACCGAGGCCGCCACGCACTGGAACGGCACGGCCAGCTCCTCGATCCGCGAAACCGGCAACATCTCGCTCAACAACCCTCGAAGCGGCCCGATCGGGTGCAGATGGGTGCCGGTCTTCGCCAAGGTGGACAGGCGGGTGACCCACGAACCGGCGAACGCCGTACGGACCACATCGGAGCGCCACAGCGACGACAGCCGCTGCACCGCGCAGCCGGGATCGGCGGCCAGCAGCACGCCGTTCAGGGCGCCGACGGACGTGCCGACCACGAGGTCGGGCACGATGCCCTCCTCGTCGAGCGCCTGGAGCATGCCCACTTCGTGCGCGCCGAGCACACCGCCGCCACCGAGCACGAACGCCGTCTGCACAGCAGCACATTACCGGCAGCACGCCCCAAGGCCCGTCAGCTGTCCATGGCCAGGCGGATGCCGAAGGCGACGATCACGATGCCCGTCACGCGATCCAGCAGGCGTTTGACGGCCGGGGTGCGCAGGGCGCCGCTCATGAGGGCGGCGAAGCCGACCAGCACGGCGCTCCACAGCAGCCCCTCGCCCACGTGCACCCCGGCCAGCAGCAGGCCCCATGGCCGCGTGCGGGGCGTCCGCCGGGACGAAAGTCGACAGGCCCACCGCGGTCAGCAGGCCCCAGGTGAGGGTGCCCACCTGGACGCCCAGCACGACACCCCAGGCGGGACGCCTGCCGGACAGCAGCGACGTACGCAGGATGAGCGCCGTGTCGAGGCCCGGAGTGATGGTCAGGAGGGCGACCACCGCGGCGAATGACCAGATGGAGGGGGCTATGTCCATGCTCGGGAGCGTAGTTCACCCCCCTCGTACGGCGGGAGGCGGCCATGCGCGCGCCACCTCCCGGCACCTGGGGGAATCAGGGGATCAGGAGCAGCTTGCCCGTCGTACGGCGGGCGGCAAGGTCCTCGTGCGCGCGGCCCGCCTCGGACAGCGGATAGCGCTGCGAGATGTTGATTTTCAGCTCCCCGTCGGCGATCCACCCGAACAGGTCGGAGGCCCGCCACAGCAGCTCCTCCCGCTCGGCGATGTAGTTGACCAGCGTCGGCCTGGTCAGGAAGAGCGAGCCCTCCTTGTTGAGCCGCTGCGGATCGACCGGCGGCACCGGCCCGCTGGCCGCCCCGTACAGCGCCATGAGCCCGCGCGGCCGCAGCGCCGCCAGCCCGCCGTCGAACGTGGTCGCCCCGACACCGTCGTAGACCACGTCCACCTGATCGCGCAGGATGTCGGCGAAGTCGTCGTAGCGCAGCACCTCGTCGGCCCCGGCCGCGCGGGCCACCTTCTCCTTCTCCTCGCTGGAGACGGTGGTGTGCACGGTCGCGCCCCTGAGCTTGGCGATCTGGATGAGCAGCTGGCCCATGCCGCCGGCTCCCGCGTGCACGAGGACGCTGTCGCCCTGCTTCACCTCGTACGTGGAGTGCGTGAGGTAGTGGGCCGTCATGCCCTGCAGCATCGCCGCGGCGGCCACCTCGGCCGGGACACCGGCGGGCACGGGCACCACCCGGTCGGCCGGGACCACGGCCTTCTCGCTGTAACTGCCGAGCACGCTGGCCCAGGCCACGGTGTCGCCGACGGACACGTCCGACACCTGGGAGCCTACGGCGGAGACGACACCCGCCCCCTCCGACCCGATCGAGCTGGGCAGATTGAGCGGGTACGCCCCGGAGCGGTGGTAGATGTCGATGAAGTTGACGCCGCTGGCCGCGACGTCGACGACTACTTCCCCGTCACCTGGCTCCGGGGCGGGACGCTCTACGTACTCGAGGACCTCTGGGCCGCCCTGGGCGGTGATGACTATGGCACGCATGCCCCTAGTCAACCTCTTGTCCGCACCCTCGATTCCACCTCCCGACAGAACCTTGGGTGTTTCACCCGATCCTGGCCAGGGCGCCCGCCTCCAGCGCGACCCAGATCGCGCCGTCGGGGCCCACCGTGAGCCCGTGCGGCTCGGCCTGGACGCCGCGCGACGGCAGCGCGTACTCCTCCAGGTCGCCCCCGGTCGTGATGCGGCCCACGCGGTCGGCGGCCCACTCGGTGAACCAGAGGGCGCCGTCCGCGCCGGCGATGATGGCGTGCGGCCGACAGGCCCGATCCGGCAACGGATATTCAGTAATTTTTCCGGAAAGGTCCACGCGGCCGATCTGGCCCGCGCCGATCTCCACGAACCACAGCGCCCCATCGGGACCCGCGGTGATGCCCACCGGCGCGGCCCCCTCCGTCGGCAGCTCATGGATCGTCACCGCGCCCGACAGCGCGATGCGGCCGATGGCGTTGCCCTGATTGAGGGCGAACCAGAGGGCGTCGTCCGGCCCGGCGGTGATGGCCGCGGGCATGCCGCCCATCACGGGGATCTCGAACTCGGTCCGCGCCCCGTCCGCTCCGATCCGTCCGATCTTGTCGGCGTGCATCCGCGTGAACCACATGGCCCCGTCCGGCCCGGCGGCGATCCCGTAGGCACCCTCCGCCTCGAACGACGTCACCTGACCCGACCCGGTGATCCGCCCCACCCGGCCGCCCTGGAACTCGGTGAACCACATGGCCCCGTCGGCTCCCGGCACGATGACGCTCGGCCCGCCGTCCGCCGGGTCGAGCTGGTGGATCACGGGTTCCGCACCCGGCACCAGCCTGCCGACCCGGCCCTGGTGCACGAGGGTGAACCAGAGCGCGCCGTCAGGGCCGGTGGCGATGCCGTACGGAGCGCCGTCAGAGATCTCGATCAGCATGTGTGGTCAGGGTTCCTTTCTCCCACGTAGCTCGAAGTCGTCGAAGGTGGTCTTGAGCACCGACGTCGCGTCCTTGGACGTGCGCGCGAACAGGCCCACATAGCCGTTGCCGATGCCGTTGGGGTCGTCGACCTGGAGGACTCTCTCGCCGTTCACCCACATGGTCAAGCGCACGGCGCCGCCGTCCTGCTCGCAGGAGGCCTCGATCCTGGCCTTGCTGTCCTTCTGCAGCCCGTTCACCTGGACCGGCTGGGCCAGCGTGCCGCCCGAGCCGTCGGAGATGCGCCGGATGCGGGCCATGCCGGAGGTGTTCAGGGCGAACTCGTAGTACGTGCCGTCGGCGCTGTTGTGGCAGAAGACGCCGTACTCGCCGGTGCCCACGGACCGCTTCACCTGGGCCGTCACGCCGACTACCACCGTATGGGGCAGCATCGGCGTGGGCGTGGCCGACGGGCTGGGCGCCGGGGTGGGCGTGGCGATCAGGAAGGGCGCCGGGGCCTTCACCAGGTGCTCTTCGTCGTCATCCGCCACGTCGAGCCCGTACATGCCGTCGGTGCGGTAGCCGTAGCTGTACTCGTCCGTCGGATCGTAGGTGCCGTCCCAGCCGCCGCCGGTCTGCGTGAAGTCCTCCCGGTACAGGACGGCAAGCTGAGGCGGCCCGCTGTCCCGGAGCGTCGCCCAGGCGGTGACACCCCCGGCGACCAGCACCGCCACGGCCGCGGCGATCCCCCCGACCACGAGCCGGCCCCGGCGCTTTCCGACCGGCCGCTCCTGCTCCGCGGTGAACGCCGCGGTCCCGTGCTGCCAGGCCACCTGAGCGGTCTGGGCGGCCTGCTCAGGCCGTACCCCCTGAACGGCCTGGACGGTCTGTTCCGGGGCGACCGAACGCCCCACGAGATGGTCGAGGAGCTGCTGCGCGGTAGGCCGCGCGGCCGGGTCCTTGCGCAGCGCCGCCCTGACCAGCTCCCGCAGCCCCGGCTCGACCGCGTCGAGCGCCGGCTCGGTGTTGAGCACCTGGTAGACGGTCGCGGGCAGGGTGTCGCCGCCGAACGCCGCCTTCCCGCTCGCCGCGTACACGATCAGCGAGCCCCAGGAGAACACGTCGCACGCCGGCGAGACCGGCTCACCACGCAGCACCTCGGGGGCCATGTACCGGGGTGTGCCGATGAGCTCACCCGTCCCGGTGACCCCGCCCAGCGTGTCGAGCGCCCGCGCGATGCCGAAGTCGATCACCCGCGGCCCGACGGGCGACAGCAGCACGTTCGACGGCTTGAGATCGCGGTGCACGACCCCCGCCCCGTGGATCGCGGTGAGCGCGGTGGCCACGCTGACCGCCAGCGCGTCGAGGCTGGACCCTTTGAGCGGCCCCGACTGCCGGACGGCCTCCTCCAGATTGGGCCCCGGCACGTACTCGGTGACGACGTAGAGCTGATCACCGTCGAGCGCCGCCTCGAGCACCGCGGCCGTACAGAACCTGCGCACCCGCTGCGCGGCGTCGGCCTCCCGCCGGAACCGCATCCGGAACTGCTCGTGCTGGCTGAGCTCCGGGTTGATCACCTTGATGGCGACCCGCTGCCCAGCGGGATCCTCGGCCAGGTGGACAGTACCCATCCCGCCTCGGCCCAGCACGCTCAGCAACCTGTAGCGCCCGATCTGGGGGGATTCACCGCTCACGGCGGGCAAGCTTACCGACTTCTGCTCGATCGGCGGATGACTCGATGCTCACGTGACATCGCGCAGCGAGTGCAGGCTGGGGAGTCCGTGTACGGCCTCGATCACCATGACGCGGCAGCCGGCGGCCGTGGCGGCGGCGATTCCGGTGGGGCTGTCCTCGATCGCGACGCAGCGACGAGGGTCCACGCCGAGCCGGTTCGCGGCCGTCAGGTACGGGTCCGGGTGCGGCTTGCCGCGGGCGGTGTCCTCGGCCGTCAGGATCAGGTTGAAGTCGTGGTCCAGCTGGGGCAGCACCAGGTGGACGATGCTCCGCGGTGAGGCGCTGACCAGGGCGGTCGGAATGCCTTCCGCGTGCAGCTCGCCGAGGAGGTCGAGGGCGCCGGGGATCAGCGGCACGCCTCCGGGCTGCTTGGTGATGCGCGCGGCGAAGGCATCGATGAGCTGCCGGGCGATGCTGGAGAGCCGATGGGCGGTGTCGGGGAGGTGGCGGGCCCTGCCGGTAGGGCTGGGGTCGGGCTGGGCGGTGGCCAGGGGGCCGGGTTCGGCGGTGGCCAGCAGGTGGGCCGCCACGTCCTCGGCCGCGCGGCCGAGGACGTCCGGTGTGTCGGCGGGGCCCAGTTCGACGCCGAGGGTCCGCGCCACCGCGGCCGTGGCCTGCCACCAGAGTCCCTCGGTGTCCACCAGCGTGCCGTCCATGTCAAAAAGGACGGCGTCGAACAGGACGGCCTGTGGCGGCTCAGACGGCATCGGCCGGTTCCGAGGCCGGGGAGGGGACCGTGACCGTCCTCTCGGCCACCAGTACGGGTCGCTCCACCAGACGGACCGTCACCCGGGTGCCGGGTGCCAGGCTCAGCGCCTCGTGGCCCGGTACGTCGGCCAGCACCTCGCCCCCCGACAACGCCACCCGGAGCCGGACCGAGGCGCCGCGGAAGGAGGCGGCGAGGATCTCCGCCTTGCCCTCCGGATCGGGGGTCACCCGTACGGCCTCGGGGCGGATCAGTACGTCCACCTCCCGGGTGCCGGCGGGCTCGCCGTCCACGGGGAGCAGCTGGCCCAGCACCCTCACCTTGTCGCCCGAGACGTGGCCGGCCAGGTGGTTCATGGTGCCCACGAACTCGGCCACGAACGGGGTGGCCGGGCGGTCGTAGACCTCGGCGGGCGGCCCGCACTGTTCGAGGCGGCCGTCGCGCAGGACCGCGACCCGGTCGGCGATCGACAGCGCCTCCTCCTGGTCGTGGGTGACGAAGATGGTGGTGATGCCGAGGTCGAGCTGGAGGCGGCGGATCTCCTCGCGCAGCGAGACCCGTACCTTGGCGTCCAGTGCCGACAGCGGCTCGTCGAGCAGCAGCACCCGCGGCTCCAGCGCCAGCGCGCGGGCCAGGGCGACGCGCTGCTGCTGGCCGCCGGAGAGCTGGTGCGGGAAGCGGTCGGCGTGGGAGGGGAGGCCGACGAGTTCGAGGAGTTCGTCCGCTTTGGCGCGCCTGGTGGCCACGGGCACCTTGCGTACGCGCAGGCCGAAGGCGACGTTGTCGCGGGCGTTGAGGTTGGGGAAGAGGGAGTAGGACTGGAAGACCATGCCCGCGTCGCGCTTGTTGGCGGGCACGTCGGTGATGTCCTCGCCGTCGACGAGCACGGCGCCGGAGTCGGGTCGTTCGAACCCGGCCACGCACCGCAGCGCCGTCGTCTTGCCGCAGCCGGAGGGCCCCAGCAGCGCGACGAACTCGCCCGGCGCGATCGTCAGGTCGAAGCCGTCCAGCGCCACCGTCTTGCCGAACACCCGCCGCAGCCCCCGGAACTCCACCTGAGCCGTCATTTCCGCTCCTTTCCGGAGAACGCGGTGGACACCGCGAGCAGTAGCAGCCAGATGAGCAACAGGCTGAGAATGGACACCGCGACCGACAGCTGGCCCTTGGACCCGGAGATCGTCACGATCCACACCGCGAACGGCTGGTAGCCCAGCAGCCGGGCCACGGTGAACTCGCCCAGCACCAGGGCGAGCGTCAGGAACGACGCGCTGGCCAGGGCCGAGCGCAGGTTCGGGATGATCACCCGGAACAACACGTGCGGCCACGACGCGCCCAGATTGCGGGCCGCCTCGACGAGCGTGCGCACGTCCATGGTGCGCAGCCCGGCGTCGAGCGAGCGGTAGACGAACGGCAGCACCAGCACCACGTACGCGAGCACGAGCACGACGGGGAACGCCGGGTTCTGCACCGCGATCAGCGTGGCCCAGAACGGCGTCGGAGCGAGCACATCCGTGCCGGTACGCAGCGACGTGGTGAGCCCGGCCACGAACGTGATCGGCGGCACCACCAGCGGCAGCGTGCAGACCACCTCCATCACGGGGCGCAGCCGCGGCGCGCTGAGCCGTACGGCCAGCATCGCCGGCAGGGTGAGCAGCAGGGCCAGCACGATCGTCGCGACGGCCAGCGACATGGACAGCAGCAGCGACGACCCGAAGCCCTCGGCCGTCAGCAACTCCCCGTAGGCCGCGAACGACACCCCGGCGGTGGGCGTGTAGATCGTGTACCAGAGCGAGGCCCCGAGCGGGATCAGGAAGTACGCGGCGGCCAGCAGGAACACCGCCCCGCGCCAGAGCCTGGGCCGGGACGGCGCGCGTACAGGAGCGGTCACCGGCTCCAGTCCGGTCAGCGCAGCCATCGGGTGCTCCTCTTCTGCAGCGGCAGGTAGATCGCCATGACCAGCCCGGCCACCACGATCATGTCGAGGCTGAGCGCGAGCGCGATGTTCTCGTAGCCGATCAGCACGTCACCCGTGAGCGCGCTGGCGATCTTCAGGGTCACCAGGGGCACCACGGTCCCGACCATGGCGTTGGCCGTCGCGAAGGCCGCGAACGCGCTGCCGAACAGCAGCACCACCCCGCCGAGCATGGCCGGCGTGAGCACCGGCAGCCCGACGAAGCGCCAGAACTGCCAGGCCGTCGCCCCGTTGTTGGCCGCCGCCTCCCGCCACTGCGGCCGCAGCCCGTCCAGCGCGGGCGCCATGACCAGCACCATCAGCGGGATCGCGAAGTACAGGTAGACGATCACCAGCCCCCAGAAGGTGTACAGCGCGCCGGACGGCAGCCCGAGGAGCCCGCTGATCACGCCGGAGTTGCCGAGCGTGGCGATCCAGAAGAAGGCCAGCGGCACGCCGCCGAAGTTGGCCAGCACGCCGGAGGCCGTCAGCACCGCCTCGCGCAGCAGGGCGAACCGTGAGGTCACCACGGCCTGGGCGAGGAACGTGCCGAGCACGGCCCCGGCCAGCGCCACCACGGCCGAGAGCTGGACGCTGCCGGCCATCGCGGTGAGGTAGCCGCCCTGGAGGCTCTGACCGACGTTCGCCAGGCTCGGCTCGCCGTTCGCGGTGAACGCCCCCGCCACCAGCGCGATGGCGGGGATGCCGAAGACCAGCGCGAAGAAGACCAGCAGGGGCAGCGCGCCGAGCCACCCCTTGGCGCGGGTCATCCCGAGACAGCGGCGTCCCAGCCGCTGGCCAGTTTGGCCTTGGCCGCGTCCACCTGCTCGGGGGTGGGGAACGTGGGCGTGCCCTCGACCTTGGGCAGCGCGTCGGCGGCGGCCTTGTCGACCGAGCCGTCGGTGGTCATGGACGGTAGGAGCACCGGCCTGGCGAAGCCCTTGAGGTAGAGGTTCTGGCCCTCGGCGCTGTAGAGGTATTCCTGCCAGAGGCGGGCCGCGGCCGGGTGGGGGGCGTCCTTGTTGACGGCCTGGGCGTACATCTGGAAGTACTTGCCGTCCGAGGGGACGTTCACCTTCCAGTCGAGGCCCTTGGCGGACATCTCGGGCGCGTAGGCGGCGTTGTTGTAGTCCCAGTCGATGCTGATCTGGGTCTCGCCCTTCTCGATCGTCGCCGGGGTGGTCTCCACCGGGTTGTAGTTGCCCGCGGCCTTCAGCTTCTTGAAGAACTCCAGGCCCGGCTGGATGTCGTCGAAGGAGCCGCCGTTGGCGATCGAGGCGGCGTAGACGCCGGCGAAGGCCGAGCCGGACTTGGTCGGGTTGCCGTTCATCGCGACCTTGCCCTTGTACTCGGGCTTGAGCAGGTCGGCGAAGCTCGTCGGGCAGGCGCTGATCTTCTTGGCGTCGCAGCCGATCGACACGTAGCCGCCGTAGTCGTTGGTCCAGAGCCCGGTCGGCTCCTTCTGCCCCTCGGGGATCTTGTCGAACGCCTGCACCTTGTAGAGCGCGAACAGCCCCTCCTTGGCGCCGCTGATCGCGAACGACTGGCCGAGGTCGAGCACGTCGGGCGCGCGGTCCTGGCCCTTGCGGGTCTTCACCGCGGTGATCTCGTCGGCGCTGGCCGCGTCGGGGTCCTCGCTCTCGATCTTGATCCCGTACTTGGCGGTGAACCCCTTGATGATCTCGCCGTAGTTGGCCCAGTCGGGCGGCAGCGCGATGACATGGAGGTTGCCCTCCTTCTTCGCCGCCTCGACGAGTTTGTCCAGGCCACCGAAATCTGCGGCGGAGGTGGCGGTCTTCGCGTTCACCCCGCCCTCTGACGCCTTGGTCTCCTGTGTGCCAGGGGCGGCGCCACACGCCGCCGTGGCTACGGTAAGTGCTGCGATGACGCCTGCGGCGCGGGTACGAGGTGTGAACACGTCGGCTCCACTCTCCGGGGGGTGTGGAAAGAAGTTAAAGGAACTTGTACAAACAAGCCAGCACAAGTAAGTCCCATGAAGATTGCTCTTTCATGAATGCGAAAGGTCGCGGATGGTTGCGCGTTATGAACGGATCGCCGATGAGCTGCGGGACGACATACTCACCGGCGTACATCCGATCGGCTCGCAACTGCCCACGGAGGCGGAGCTGGCCGGGCGCTACCGCGCCGCCCGCGGCACCGTACGCCAGGCGGTGGCGGTGCTGGTCGCCGAGGGTCTCGTCGGCTCCCGGCAGGGGGCCAGGCGCATCGTGCTGGGCAAGGCGCGCAGCCAGAGCTTCGCCGAGCTGCACAGCTTCGCGCAGTGGGCGCGCGCCAACGGCTACCGCTACGGCGGCCAGGTGATCGCCCAGAGGCGCAGGGCGGCCGGCCCCGCCGAGGCCGCCAGGCTCGGCACCGAGGAGGTGCTCGACGTGCTCCGGCTGCGCACACTGGAGGACGAGCCCGTCCTGGTCGAGCGCACGGTGTACGCGGGCTGGGTGGCCGCCGCCGTCGAAGGGCTCGCGCCCGGCTGCGAGTCGGTCACCGAGGCGCTGTACGACTCGATCGGGCTGGTCTTCGCCTACGGCGAGCACCTCATCGACGCCGTCTCCGCGGGCGTCCGTGACGCCGATCTGCTGGGCGTACGGCGTGGCAGCCCGCTGCTGCGTCAGCGCCGCATCACCACCACGCACGAGGGCAGGCCGGTGGAGTGGTCGGACGACCGCTACCGGGCGGGCAGCGTGGTCTTCAGCATCCGCAACTCGATCGACGCCAACCCTCTGGTGCGGCAGGCAGGCGACTTGCGTTTCGGGGCGTAAGAACATATGTTCGAGACATAAGCGCCCGCCTTCCCCCGGGTGGCTCAGCATAGGCACCAGAGCCGCGGGGAGAAGCGTCTTGAGCAGACTCTATGGCGATCCGATAGAGGTGTGGACCAGGGACGGGCAGCCGACCCAGTTCGTCTGGCGCGATCGTCTCTATCTCGTCCGCCGGGTCCTCGACCAGTGGGTGGTGGCCCGCGAGTGGTGGAAGATCGACGAGAACGATCCCGGTGAGCGGCAGTTCTGGCGGGTGGAGGCCAGCCCGGGGCGCGAGGTCGGGTCCTACGAGTTGCGGTTCGACACCGCCAGTGGCGGGTGGCTGCTCCTGCGGGCGTGGGACTGATGGCGCCGCCGTTCCCTCACCTGAACGTGAGCTCCGCCTACTCGATGCGCTACGGCACCGCCTTTCCGCAGGCGCTGGTGCGGCGGGCGGCCGAGGACGGGATGGACATCCTCGCGCTGACCGACCGCGACGGTCTCTACGGCGCGATCAAGCACGCCCAGGCGTGCGCGGAGGCCCGGATCGCCTCGGTGTTCGGGGTCAACTTCGCACTGGCGGGTTCCGCGGCCCGCCCAGGTGTGCGCGGAGGCGCCGGACCGGGAAGCTGGGAGCGGGCCGGCGCCGGACCGGGCGGCCGGGGGCGGCCCAGGACCGGGCCGGGGGCCCAGGACCGGGTCACGGTGCTGGCCAGGGCGGGCGGCTGGTCCTCGTTGGTGCGCCTGGTCACGGCCGCCCACTACGCGGGCGAGCGCGGCGCGCCCGAGGTGACGCGCGACCTGATCGCCTCCATGGCCGGGGGCGGGCTGACGGTGCTGCTCGGACCGCGTTCCGATGTGGGCCGCGCCGTGGCCGAGCGGCGTGACGAGCACGCCAGGGCGCTGCTCAACCTGTGGCTGGCCACCGTGCCGGGCGTGGTGATCGAGCTGGTCGACCAGTACGGCTTCCGCGACGCCACCACCGCCGTCCGGATGCTCGCCCTGGCCGAGTCCCGGGGCGTGCCGGCCGTGCTCACCAATGCCGTCAGATACCTGGACCCCGCCGACCACCAGGTGGGCGACGTGCTCGACGCGGCGCGGCAGCTCGTACCGCTGCACCCGCGCCATCTGGAGCGCACCACCTCGCACGCCTACCTCAAGGGCACCAAGGAGATGCGGCAGGTGGCGGCCAAGATCTGCGGGGCCGACCCCGACCGGGTCGGCCGCCTCCTGCACACCACCCGCGCGCTGGCCGAGGCGTGCGCGATCGACCCGGTCGACCTGCTCGCGCTGAAGCACGACCCACCGAACCTGCACCTGCCCGAGGTCGGCCGCGACCCGGTGCCGCTGCTGCGCCACCGCGTCGAGGACGGGCTGAACTCGCGCGGGCTGGACCGCTCCGACGACGCCAGGGACCGCCTGCGAGCCGAGATGGACGTCATCGAGCGGAAACGTCTGTCCGGATATTTCATAGCCGTGGCTGGCATCACCGACATGATCCGCGGCATGGGCATCCGCTGCGCGATCCGCGGCTCGGGAGCGGGCAGCCTGGTCAACTACCTCATCGGCATCGGCGAGGTGAACCCGCTCGAACACGGCCTGCTCATGGAGCGCTTCCTGTCCGACGGCCGCATCGGGCTGCCCGACATCGACGTGGACGTGGAGTCCGCGCGCCGGCTCGACTGCTACAAGGCCATCTTCGACAGGTACGGCGAGTCGCGGGTGGCCTGCGTCTCGATGATGGAGACCTACCGGGCGCGCAGCGCGATCCGGGACGTGGCGGGGGCCATGGGGCTGCCGCCGCACGAGATCGACGCGATCGCCAAGGCGTTCCCGCACATCAGGGCCAAGCAGATCACCGCCTCGCTGAACGACCTGCCCGAGCTGCGCGACAGCCGGCTCGGCGAGGCCGGGCTGGAGCGGGTGTTCCGGCTGGCGGAGCGGCTCGACGGGCTGCCCAGGCACATCGCGCTGCACCCGTGCGGGGTGCTCATCGGCAATGCGGAGCTGCGTGACAGGACGCCGGTGGAGCGGAGCCTGCTGGAGTTCCCGATGTCGCAGTTCGACAAGGACGACGTGGAGGAGGCCGGGCTGCTCAAGCTCGACGTGCTGGGCGTACGGATGCAGTCGGCGATGGCCTACACACTGAGCGAGATCCAGCGGGTGGACGACGTCGTGGTCGACCTCGACACGCAGCACGGATCGGAGCCCGGCGTCGAGTACGTGCCCCACGACGACCAGGCCACCTACGACATGATCTGCGCCAGCCGTACGCTCGGCTGCTTCCAGATCGAGTCGCCCGGCCAGCGCGAGCTGGTCGCCAAGCTGGAGCCGCGCAAGATGCACGACCTGATCGTGGACATCTCGCTGTTCAGGCCGGGGCCGGTGAACTCCGACATGGTCACGCCCTACCTGGAGGCCAGACACGGGTGGCGCAAGCCGCACTATCCGCACGAGCGGCTGCGCGGCGCGCTGAAGGAGACGCACGGCGTCGTGGTCTTCCACGAGCAGGTACTCAAGATCATCGAGGTGATGACGGGCCGCGACCTGTCGTTCGCCGAGACGCTGCGGCGCACGCTGGCCTCGCCGGAGGGGCGCGAGCGGGTGCGCAAGCACTTCGTGCCGCTGGCCAGGTCCAACGGGTTCGGCGACGCGGCCGTGGACAAGGCGTGGAAGGTGCTCGACGCGTTCGGCGCGTTCGGGTTCTGCAAGGCGCACGCGGCGGCGTTCGCGCTGCCCACCTACCAGTCGGCCTGGCTCAAGCGGCACCACGCGGCCGCGTTCTTCGCCGGGGTGCTCACGCATGAGCCCGGCATGTACCCGCAACGCGTGATCATCGACGAGGCGCGGCAGTGCGGGGTCGAGATCCTGCCGCTCGACGTGAACAGGTCCGGCAAGGACTGGCGGGTGGAACGGCTCGGCCCGCGGGTGCGGCTCAGGATCGAGCCGGGCGACTTCCGGATCGGGGAGATCGGGAAGGGCTACGCGCTGCGTGTGCCGTTCTCCGCGATCAAGGGAGTGAGCGAGGCGGAGGTGGGGCGCATGGTGGCCGGCCAGCCGTACACGTCGCTCGCCGACTTCTGGGACCGCGCCCGCCCGTCGCGGCCGGTCATCGAGCGGATCGTCCAGGTGGGCGGCCTCGACGACCTGCACGACCTGCATCCGGGCGGGGCGCGCTGGCGGCCGGGGCGGCTGACCCGCCGCGACCTGATCGCCCAGGTCGGCGTCCTCGAACGGGCCTCCACGTCGGGCGTCAAGCCGTCCGCCGCGAAGTCCAAGCGCTACACCCCGCCCGCCGCTCGTCTTGCCGCCCAGCCCGAGGAGGCGGCGGTGCAGCTTCCGCTGGGCTTCGCCGAGCACATCGCGCCCGGCGAACTGCCCGAGATGACCGAGACCGAGATGGTGGAGGCCGAGTTGGAGATCCTGGGCATCGACATCAGCCGCCACGTCATCAGCTTCCACGACGAACTGCTCGACGCGATCGGGGTGGTGCGCTCCAAGGACCTGCTGAACCAGCGCAACGGGGCCGAGGTGCTGGTCGCCGGGGTCAAGGTGGCCACCCAGACGCCCGCCGTACGCTCGGGGCAGCGCGTCATCTTCACCACGCTGGACGACTCGACGGGGCCGATCGACCTGACGTTCTTCGAGTCGGTGCAGGGGCGGTGCGCGGCGACGGTGTTCGGGTCGTGGCTCATGGTGGCGCGAGGCGTGGTCCGGCGCACGGGGACCCGGGCGATCTCGATGCGCGCGGTGGACTGCTGGAACCTGGTCGACCTCGACGCCTTGTGGCGATCGAGCGGGATCGAGGCGGTCAGAGCGCTGCTCGACCAGGCTCCCGAGGATGCGGCCGGGGTCGGCGGGCGCCGCATCGAGTACGCCAACGGCTTCCGGCTGTCCCCGTACGCGGACCTGGGGCCGGTGGTCGCGCCGCCCACCCGCCGCCTCTGGCACGCCAGCCAGGGGAGTTCGGGTCCTAGCGCGGCATGACCCCGGCCATGGCGACCAGGGGAGCTCGGGTCTTCTGGCGACCGTC
The DNA here is from genome assembly GCF_020215705.1 of Nonomuraea aurantiaca. GTDB lineage: Bacteria > Actinomycetota > Actinomycetes > Streptosporangiales > Streptosporangiaceae > Nonomuraea > Nonomuraea aurantiaca. The sequence goes on from NZ_JAIWNB010000007.1 coordinate 280,080, forward strand.
AACCCGTCTGTTCGAGCGGGGTGGTGGATTCGGGGGGCGGCTGGGGGAGCCGGGTGACCGTGCCCGCGTTGCGGAGGCGGCCCCGGCCCCTGGCGCTGGACGTGGAGCACTGGATGCGGGTGATGTCGCGGACTGTGGCCGCGCACAGCAGGGCCGACACCGTCGCGCAGGCGAGCTCCGGAAGGCCGATGCCCGTCAGGTCGCCCGACGAGGAGTCGAGCGGGAGGCGAATGGTCACCAGAGCGAGCGTGGCGAGCCAGGTCAGCCACCAGGTGGCCAGCAGGGCAAGCCAACGAGGCCGCCGGTCGTAGGGCGGGCCGGCGCCCCGCCACACCTGGTCCAGCAGGAGCGGCGGCGCGATCAGGTTGACGCCGGGGATCAACCAGGCGGCGGCCACCGGGCCCGTGGGGGCCGAGCGGTCGTTGACCTGCCGGGCCCGGACGAGCCAGGTGACGTAGGCCGCCGCGGCGGCGATCGCCGTGCCCGCGACCAGCATCATCAGCACGGCGAACACCGTCACGGCCCCGACCAGCGCCTGGGCGTCGGCGCCGTGCGGACGGCCGCCGAACGCCGCGAGCTGAGTGGCGAGGCGGCGACCGCGAGCCTGTTCGAAGATCACGAGAGCGCCCAGGGAGAGGACCTGTGCGGCAAGAGTCACGTAGACGACAGAAGCGGCCCTAGTGGGCGATGCCTGGGCGTAGCGCACGTTGTTCTCCCCCCGGGCCATGCGCTGAGGTTCTGCTTCACTTCTATCCCGCCAGGCTCCTTGTTAATCAGCCGGGTCATTAATCAGCTGACGACACCGGATTCCCACGCCCAAGCTGCGATTCCCACCCGATTGCGGACACGGAGCTTCCGTTGGATGCTCCCGAGATGGGTCTTCACCGTCGAAAGTGAGACGAACAGCTCGCCGGCCACTTCCTGGTTCGTCCGGCCCCGCGCCACCAGGCGTACGACGTCCAGCTCGCGGTCGGTCAGCGGGTCGTTCAGCGGGGCGGGGACGCGGATCTTGGGCTGGGCCAGGTGCTGCAGCAGGCGTACCGTCACCGAAGGCGACACCAGCGAGTCACCGCTCGCCGCCGCCTTGACCGCCTCGATCAGCAGAGTGGGCCCGCTGTCCTTGAGCAGGAAGCCGAGGGCGCCCGCCCGCAGCGCGCCGTAGACGTACTCGTCCAGGTCGAAGGTGGTGACGATGACGACCCGCATGGGGTTCTCGACGCCGGGGCCGGCCAGGGCGCGGGTCACCTCGATGCCGTCCAGCTTGGGCATCCGGATGTCGAGCAGGCAGACGTCCGGCCTGAGCCGCCGTGCCTCGGACACCGCCTCCGCGCCGTCGGCGACCGCCGCCACGACCTCCATGTCCGGCTGCGCATCCAGAATCATCTGGAATCCGGTACGTACAAGCTGTTGATCGTCGGCGATGAGCACGCGAATAGTCACGCCCACAACTCTAGGATCAGCCCGCATCGGCAATTCCAGGATCAGCCGTTCGGCCGATGGGGAACCGGACGTCCGGCTGATCCGCCGGACCCCTCCCCGGCGAGAGGCTCGGCACCATGAACGACGTGCTTGTTGGACGAGCCCTGGCCAAGCGGTTCGGGCAGACGGTGGCCCTGGACGGAGTGGACCTCGCGGTCCGGGCCGGGGAGGCCGTGGCGATCATGGGTCCGAGCGGCTCCGGCAAATCAACCCTGCTGCACTGCCTGGCCGGCATCATGAAGCCCGACTCCGGCGAGGTGCACCTGCTCGGCCAGCGCATCGACAACATGCGCGAACGCGGCCGCAGCGCGCTGCGCCGCACCCGGTTCGGCTTCGTCTTCCAGTTCGGCCAGCTCCTGCCTGAGCTGCCCGCCGAGGAGAACGTGGCCCTGCCGCTGATGCTCGGCGACGTACCGAGGGCGCAGGCCGTACGGCAGGCCCGCGACTGGTTCGGGCCCCTCGGCCTGCACGGCATGGAGACCCGGCGGCCCGGCGAGCTGTCGGGCGGCCAGGCGCAGCGCGTCGCCATCGCCAGGGCGCTGGTCACCAAGCCCGCGGTGGTCTTCGCCGACGAGCCGACCGGCGCGCTCGACCAGACGACCGGCGAGGAGACGATGCGGCTGCTGGTCGAGGCGACCAAGCACAACGGCGCCTGCCTGATCGTGGTGACCCACGACCCCAACGTGGCCGGCTGGTGCGACCGCACGGTCGAGGTCCGCGACGGCCACCTGCTCGCGGGCGGGGTACGCGCGTGAACCCGAACTTGACCTGGCGGCTGCACAAGGACGGGGTACGCGCGTGAACCTGGACCTGACCTGGCGGCTGCTCAAGGGCGGCGGGCGCAAGGGCCTGCTGGGCACCTGGCTGACCCTGGGGGCCGTCGCCGTCTCCATGGCGCTGCTGCTGTTCGCGGTGGCCGCCAACTACGCCTTCGAGGCCAGAGCCGACCGGAGCGCCTGGCGCAACCCGGTCGCGACCACGGGCGTTCAGGAAAAGGGCGTTCAGGAAAAGGGCGTTCAGGAAAAGGGCAAGGCGGTGGCGATCGAGGCGTCCCGTCATGACTTCGTCCGCGACAAGGACATCACCGTCGTCGACCTGGGGGCGCTCGGGGCGGAGGCGCCCGCGCCGCCGCCCGGCCTGGCCCGCTTCCCCGCGCCCGGCGAGGTCTGGCTCTCCCCGGCGCTGAAAGAGCTGGCCGAGCAGTTGCCCGCCGACCAGCTCGCCGCCCGCTTCCCGGGCACCAAGGGCGTGCTCGGCGAGGAGGCGCTGCTCTATCCGGGCGAACTGATCGCGGTCGTCGGCCGCAAGCCGGACGCGCCCGAGCTGACCGCGCAGCGGAGCGATGACTGGATCATCGCCAAACCCCCGGTGAAGGTGGCGAGCCTGGCGGGGGAGCCGACGGAGGACGCCGAGGCCTACCAGGTGCTGGCGCTCATCGCCGGCGTGCTCATGATCGTGCCGCTGCTGGTGTTCGGGGGCGCGGCGGCCCGGCTCACCGTGGCCAGGAGGGACCAGCGCCTGGCCACGCTCAGGCTGGTCGGCGCCACGCCCGGCCAGGTGGTCGGGATGACCGTGGCCGAGGCGATGATCGTGGCCCTCGCGGGGGCGGTCACGGGCACGCTCGCCTACGCCCTGGCGGCGCCGCTGCTGGCCGGGATCCAGATCGGCGGCGGGCCGTGGTTCGTCTCCGACCTGTGGCCGAGCCCGCTGGTCCTGGGCGGGCTGCTGGTCGCGGTCCCGCTGCTGGTGGGGCTCTCGGCCGTGGTGGGGCTGCGGCGGGTCGTGGTCAGCCCGCTCGGGGTGGCCAAGCGGGAGACGCCTCCCGCCATGCGCTTCGTCAGGGTCGTCGTCCTGCTCGCGGTGCTCGCCGCCGTTCCGCTGCTGAGCCGGGGCAACGCCGTGGGTCCCATCGCGGTGGTGATCGGCCTGGCCTTCCTCTGCGTCAACCTGGTCGGCCCGTGGGTGGTCGGGATCATCGGACGCGTCACGGCGAGGCGGGCGAACCGGCCCGCCCGGCTGCTGGCGGGCCGGCGGCTGGTGGACGATCCGCGCTCCGCGTGGCGCACGGTGAGCGGGGTGGCCATGACCGGCTTCGTCGCCGGGTTCCTCTGCCTGCTCAGTCCGGGCGTCTTCAACAGCACCGGCGTTACTGGGCAGCTCCAGATCGCCGTTCCGGCGGATCAGACGGCCGCCGTTGCCGAGCAGGCGCGCACCCGGCTGAAGGAGGCGGGGATCACGGCCACGGTGAAGCCGGTGAAGAAGGTCGTCGCCGTCGCTCTCGGCACCTCGGCCGACGCCGCTACCGTCGACCGGGCCCGTACGGCGCTGGCCGGGCTGGTTCCCGGGCACACGCCCACCACGGACGCCGACGACGAGCACTTCGGCGTCCAGATCCTGGCCGACGTCCGCGCGGGCACGGTGGTGGTGCTGTCGGTGTCGTTCCTGGTCGCCATCGCCAGTGCCGGGATCACGGCCGCGTCGTCGATCCTCGACCGCCGCCAGACGTACGGGCTGCTGCGCCTGGCGGGCACGCCGCTGGAGGTGCTCGACAAGGCACGCAGGGCCGAGACGCTCATCCCGCTCACGGTGATGGGCGGCGGCGCGATCCTGGTCGGCGCGTTCTGCGCGGCACCCTTCATGATCGGCGCGGTGAACTCGACCGGGGTGATCACGCTGTTGCTCTGCGTCGGCCTCGGCTTCGCCGGGGTGATCGGGGCAGGGGCGCTGAGCAGACCGCTCCTCAACTCGGTCACCGCCGACCCGGCTCCCCGCCCCGACTAGCGCACCGCTCGCCGCCCTTCCGCCCCTCGGCGGGGTCTCCCGCCATGGGACCTCCGCCACGACGGGCCGTCGTCCCCTCCACCGGAGGGGGTGCGCCTCCAAGGGCCCCCAGCCACTGCGGACCGTCTTCCTCTTCTCCCCCCGGAGGGGTATCCCTCCGGGGGACCTCAGCCACAACGGACCGTCACAGCGACCGAGACGGTCGATGGTCACGAGCTGTCAGTTCAGGACCAGGTCGCGGATGATCGTCAGTGACCGCTCGTCCCGCGGCCCCATCACCAGCAGGCTGGTGACCGGGCTCTGGCGCCACAGTTCGAGGCGTTCCTTGATCCGCCCGGGCGGCCCGACGAGCGAGATGCCGTCCGCCAGCTCGTCCGGGATCGCCTGGAACGCCTCGTCCTTCTTCCCGGCCAGGTACAGCGCCTGGATGCGCTCGGCGGACTCGGCGAACCCCATCCGGCCGATGATGTCGGCGTGGAAGTTGCGGTGCTTGGCGCCCATGCCGCCGATGTACAGCGTGAGCATCATCTTCACGCCGTCGAGCGCGGCCCGTACGTCGTCCGAGATCACCACCATGACCATGGCCGCGACGTCGAAGCCGGGCGCGGCGCCCGACAGCGCCTCGCCGTACATCTCCTCGATCTTGGACGGGAAGGCGAACAGCGGGAGCCAGCCCTGGCCGAGCTCGGCGGCCAGGGCCACGTTCTTGGGCCCTTCCGCCCCGAGATAGAGGGGGATGTCGGGCCGCAGCGGGTGGGTGATGAGCTTGAGCGGTTTGCCCAGCCCGTCCGCCAGGGGGAGCGGGTAGTGCGGTCCGTCGCTGGTCACCGGCTCCTCGCGGCGCCAGACCTGGCGCATGATGTCGACGTACTCGCGGGTCCTGGCCAGCGGCTTGGCGAACGGCTGGCCGTACCAGCCCTCGACCACCTGGGGCCCCGAGGCGCCGATGCCGAGCAGCAGCCGCCCGCCCGTGAGGTGGTCGAGCGTCATCGCGGTCATCGCCGTGGTGACGGGCGGCCTGGCCGACATCTGGGCGATCGACGTGCCGAGCTTGATGCGCGAGGTCCGCGCGCCGTACCAGGCCAGCGGCGTGAAGACATCGCTGCCGTACGCCTCGGCGGTCCATATCGAGTCATAGCCGAGCCGCTCGGCCGTCAGGACGGTTTCGGTCGCGTCGTCCGCGTTGCGCTGCCAGTAGCCGAGCTGTAAGCCAAGCTTCATGTGACACCTCCGGAATTTAGTTCTATTACGGCTGCGGCGGCGCCGGGTGTCAATGCATGATCTTCCGGGGAAATCACACTCGTGGTTAACGTTCTGTGTCGACTCGCTTGCGCGCTGCTGTTTCTTTCGGCAGGTGCGCTGCCCGTGACTCGTCCGGCGGTGGCCTCCGCGGCAAGCCGGCCGAACATCATCATGGTGATGGCGGACGACCTGGAGTACGGGGCGCTCTCCTACTTTCCCGCGATAGATCAGCAGCTGGTGCAGCAGGGCGCCTCGTTCGACCGGTTCTTCGTGTCCAACTCCTGGTGCTGCCCGTCGCGCACGACGATCCTGCGTTCCCAGTACGTCCACAGTCATGGCGTGCTGACCAACACCGCGCCGGAAGGCGGCTTCGACCGCTTCCACACCCTGGGGCTGGAACAGTCCACGATCGGCACCTGGATGCAGCAGGTCGGCTACCGCACGGCGCTGATGGGCAAGTTCCTCAACCACTATCCGGGCGGCACCGCCACTCAGACGTACGTGCCGCCGGGCTGGCACGAGTGGGACGTGCCCGTGCGCAACCTCTACCAGGAGTACGGCTACCGCCTCAACGAGAACGGCAACCTGGTCGACTACGGCTGGGGAGAGCAGGACTACCTGTCCGACGTGCTGGCGGGCAAGGCCAGAGACTTCATCAACGCCGGCCCGGAGCCGTTCTTTCTCTATCTCGCCCCCATCGCGCCGCACAACCCGGCCAATCCCGCCGTCCGCAACATGGACGCGTTCCCCTGGTCGCAGGCGCCGCGCACGCCGTCGTTCAACCAGGCGGACGTGTCGGAGGAGCCGGAGTGGCTGCGATCGAGGCCGCCGATCTCGCCGGAGGGCATCGACGAGGTCGACGAGCGCTACCGCAGGAGGCTGCGGGCCATGCTCGGCGTCGACGACCTCGTCAACTCGGTGATCGCCACCCTCCGCGACTACGGCAAGCTCGACAACACCTACATCTTCTTCACCTCCGACAACGGCTTCCATCTGGGGACGCATCGCCTCCCTCAGGGCAAGACCACCCCGTTCGAGGAGGCCATCCACGTCCCGCTGGTGGTGCGCGGGCCGGGCATCGAGCCGGGTTCGACGATCAACGAGATGACGGCGACGGTGGATCTGGCGCCCACGTTCGCCGCGCTCGGCGGGGCGGCGGTGCCGCCGTTCGCCGAAGGACGGTCGCTGGTGCCGCTGTTGGAGGGGAAGCGGCCGTCGCCATGGCGGCGGAACGTGCTGGTCGAGTTCAGCCGGCCGGCCAACCGGTCGTCGGCCGCGCAGACGCCGGTGCCCCCCTATGAGGCATTGCGTACGGAGACGCACACCTACGTGAGGTACGCCACCGGCGAGATACAGCTGTACGACCTCACCCGAGATCCGTACGAGCTGCACAACCTGGCCAGGTTCGCGGACCCGGGACTGGTGCTGCAGCTCCAGGAACGGCTGTCGAGGATGCACACCTGCTCGGGCGCCGAATGCCTGGAAGCCGACTCAGCCGGCTGAGCAGGTGCCGGGGACCGGCAGGCGGCCCGCCCGATAGGCGCTCGGGGGCACGCCCATCACCTCCCGGAACTCCGCCGTCATGTGCGACTGGTCGTAGTAGCCCGCGTCGGCGGCCAGCGAAGCGGCCTCTTCGCGACACACCCTGGCCAGCACGCCACGGACCCGGCTGATCCGGGCGAACCGCTTGGGTGGGACACCGACGCCGCCCGTGAACAGGTTGCGCAGGTGCCGCTCGCTCACCCCCAGCTCCCTGGCCACCGCGACCACCGGAGGCGCCGCCGCGAGGCTCACCAGGTCATTACGGTCCAGCGCCGCCTCGGCCGAGAGCAGCGCCGCCGCCGCGCCCACCAGGCCGGCGCGGTCCAGGTCAGCGGGCGACTGCGCGGACAGCCGGTCAAGGAAGGCCGCCTCCAGGCGCGTCATCACCTGCTCGGCCCAGTCGCTTCCCGTCACCATGCCCGCCAGCTCTTCGGCCAGCCGGTCCGCCCGTACCCCCCAAAGATCCCGGAGCGGGACGACCCGGTCCACGAGCTCGCTCAGCGGCACCCCGAGCAGCGGCCGGGCGGTCGCCGGGCGCAGCCGTACCGTGACGCAGTGCGGCACGTCCTTGGGCGCCAGGTACGACGCCCGCGTCCGCGGCCCCAGCACGTACAGGCGCCCAGCCCCGTCCACCGTGCGGAAGGCCACCGTCGGCGTGGTGTCGGGCTCCCGGACGTGAATCCGCCGGGTTCCCAGGAGTGCTCCATCCATAGTGCCGATTCTTCCTATAACCGACGCCAGGTGCGCTGCCAGCCTGGCTGACATGATTCTGATCACCGGTGCCACGGGCGCCATAGGCAGCCAGACCGCCCGCCTCCTCCTTGAGCGCGGCGAGGCCGTACGGTCGATGACCCGGGACCCGTCCCGCTCACCCGGCGGCGAAGCCGTCCAGGCCGACTTCGAAGACCCGCGATCGCTGCGGCGGGCGTTCGAGGGCGTGTCGGCCGCCCTCCTGCTGACCGGATTCGGCGGGCGGCTGAAGGAGCACGACCAGGCCATGATCGAGGCGGCCGGAGCGGCGGGCGTCAAGAAGGTGGTGAAGCTCTCGGCCATCGGCACGGGCGACTCCGACGACCCCGGCGATGCCCGGTCGTGGCACGTGCCGGGTGAGGAGGCCATCAAGGCGAGCGGCATCGCGTGGACCATGCTGCGCCCGGCCGGCTTCGCCTCCAACTCGCTGGGCTGGGCGGCAGCCGTCAGGTCGGGCGGCCCGATCCCCAACTTCACCGGAGACGGCGTGCAGCCCGTCATCGACCCGCGCGACGTCGCGGCCGTGGCGGTGGCCGCGCTCACGACGAGCGCGCACGACTCGCGCACCTACGACCTCACGGGCCCGGACCTGCTCAGCGTCCCCGCCCAGGTGTCGATCCTGGCCAAGGTGCTCGGCCGCCCGCTGGAGACCGTCGAGATCCCCATCGAGGCGGCCAAGGAGCAGATGCTCGCCTCGGGCGCCGATCCGAGCCTGGTCGCGGTCGCGGCCACGGGCTGGACCATGCTCAAGGAGGTGGGCTGGCCGCATCTCTCGGACGCCGTCCAGTCGGTGCTGGGCCGCCCGGCCACCTCCTACGAGTCCTGGGTCCGGGACCACCGAGCCGCTTTCAGCTAAGGGAGGGGTAGGCGTGGGCGAGGTGCTCGGCGACCGCGTTCGCAGCCTCGTCGGGATCGCCCGCCCGTACGGCCGCGAGGATGCGTTCGTGGTCGGCCCGCAGCACGGACGTGTCGCCGAGCCGCGTCACCGCCTCCACCGCGTAGCGCCTCATCGAGTCGCGCAGCGACCGCATGATGGCCGCGATCAGCCGGTTGCCCGACGCGTCGGCCAGTGCGCAGTGGAAGGCGGTGTCGTGCTCGACGAACTCCTCGGCCGACCTCGCCGCGTCCATGCCCGCCAGAGCCGTGGCGAGGCCGGTGGTGTCGGAGCCGGCCGAGGCCGCGCGGGCCGCCGCCCCACGTTCGATCATCAGCCGGGTGTCGATCACCTCGCGCAGCTCCAGGCTGGCCAGTCCCAGATGCAGCCTGAGCAGATCGGTGAGCGCCGTGTCGGGGCGGGAGGTCAGCACCGCCCCGGCGTCCGGCCCCCGCCCCACCTGCGACGACACCACGCCGAGCGTCTCCAGCACGCGCATGGCCTCCCGTACCGACGAGCGGCTGACCCCCAGCTGCTCGGCGAGGCTGCGCTCGGCGGGCAGCCGGTCGCCCGCCTTGAGACCGTCCGCGGCGATGCGCCGTTCGATCTGTGCGATGACGTCCTCGAACGTACGGGTCCGCCGGACGGGCTGCCAGTCGGCCACCATTGTCCCCCTCGTGCGGCTTCGATATGGTCTGACCATACTGTGGTCAGACCATACATCGGAAGGAGAGCCGTGCGAGTCGCCCTGTTCATCACGTGCGTGAACGACACGCTCTTCCCCGGCACCGGCAAGGCCGTCGTGTCGCTCCTGCGCAGGCTCGGCTGCGAGGTGGACTTCCCCGCCGCCCAGACGTGCTGCGGCCAGATGCACGTCAACACCGGCTACCGCGACGAGGGCGTACGGCTGGCGCGCCGCTTCACCGAGGTGTTCGCCGGATACGAGGCGGTCGTCGCGCCGTCCGGATCGTGCGCCGCCATGGTGCGCGAGCAGTATCCCAAGCTGGTGCGGCAGGGGAGCAGGGGAGCGGCGGCGATCGCCGAGGTCGCGCCCAAGGTCTACGAGCTGTCCGAGTTCCTGCTCGACGTCCTCAAAGTCGACGACGTAGGCGCATATTTCCCGCATCGGGTGACATATCACCCGACGTGTCACTCGCTGCGCGGGCTGCACCTCGGCGACCGTCCGACCAGGCTCCTCCAGAACGTCCGGGGCCTGGAACTGGTCCCGCTCCCGGCGGCCGAGGAGTGCTGCGGCTTCGGCGGCACGTTCTCGGTCAAGAACCCGGCCGTCTCCGCCGCCATGGGCGCCGACAAGGCGCGCAGCGTGCTCGACACGGGCGCGGAGGTGCTGTGCGCGGCCGACAACTCGTGCTTGATGCACATCGGCGGCACGCTCAGCCGCCAGCGGACCGGCGTCCGGGTCATGCATCTCGCCGAGATCCTCGCCTCCACCGAAGAGGGCGGTGCCCAATGAGCGCGACATTCCTCGGCATGCCAGGAAATTTCCCGCAAAATGCGGCGGAGGCCGTACAGAACTCTCAGCTCCGCTACAACCTCCGCAAGGCCACGCACACCATCCGTGGCAAGCGCGCGAACGTCGTCGGCGAGCTCCCCGACTGGCAGGAGCTCCGCGCGGCCGGCAAGGCGATCAAGGACGACACCCTGCGCCACCTCGACCGCTACCTCCTCCAGCTGGAGGAGGCCGTGACCAGGGCGGGCGGCCACGTCCACTGGGCCCGCGACGCCGACGAGGCCAACCGCATCGTCACCCGGCTCGTCCAGGCCACCGGCGAGAGCGAGGTGGTCAAGGTCAAGTCGATGGCCACCCAGGAGATCGGTCTCAACGAGGCGCTGGCCGCGCATGGCATCACCGCCTACGAGACCGACCTGGCCGAGCTGATCGTGCAGCTCGGCGACGACTTCCCGAGCCACATCCTGGTGCCCGCGATCCACCGCAACCGGGCCGAGATCCGCGAGATCTTCCTCGACAAGATGCGCCCGGTCCCGGCGGACCTCACCGACGAGCCGCGCGCGCTGGCCGAGGCCGCCCGGCTGCACCTGCGCGAACGCTTCCTCAAGAGCAAGGTCGCCGTCTCGGGCGCCAACTTCATGATCGCCGAGACCGGCACGCTGGTGGTGCTGGAGTCCGAGGGCAACGGCCGGATGTGCCTCACGCTGCCGGAGACCCTGATCAGCGTGGTCGGCATCGAGAAGCTGCTGCCCTCCTGGCGCGACCTCGAGGTCTTCCTGCAACTGCTGCCGCGCAGCTCCACCGGCGAGCGCATGAACCCCTACACCAGCATGTGGACCGGCTCGGCCGAGGGCCAGGACTTCCACCTGGTCCTCCTCGACAACGGCCGCACGAACGTGCTCGCCGACGAGGTGGGCCGCCAGGCGCTGCGCTGCATCCGCTGCTCGGCCTGCCTGAACGTCTGCCCGGTCTACGAGCGCGCGGGCGGCCATGCCTACGGCTCGGTCTACCCGGGCCCGATCGGCGCGATCCTCACCCCGCAGCTCAGGGGCATGTCGTCGGATCTGGATGCCTCGCTGCCGTACGCCTCCAGCCTCTGCGGCGCCTGCTACGAGGTGTGCCCGGTCGCGATCGACATCCCCGAGGTGCTCGTGGACCTGCGCGCCAAGGTCCGCCACGCGCCGGCCGAGCGGGTGGGCATGCGCGTCGCGGGCTGGATACTCAACGACGAGGTACGGCTGGCCAAGGCGCAACGCCTGGCCACCCGCTTCCGCAAGGTGGTGCCCAAACGCCTGCCGGGCCCCCTGTCGGCCTGGACCGACACCCGGGACCTGCCGGAGATCCCGGAAGAATCCTTCAGAGACTGGTGGGAGCGGAATGAGCGCGCGTGACGAGATCCTGGCCAGGGTCCGCCGAGCCGTTGAAGGCGCCCCCGAGGTGGCGATCCCGCGCGGCTACCGTACGGCCACGCAGGTAGCGGACCTCGTGGGCCTGTTCGCCGAGCGGGTGGACGACTACCGCGCCGTCGTGCACGTGCTGCCCGCGGCCGAGGTGCCCGGCAAGGTGGCCGAGCTGGTGGCCGGCCGCCGGATGGTCGTGCCCGAGGGGCTACCGGCGGAGTGGCGGGTGCCCGGCGCCGTCGCGGGTGACTCCGTGACCGAGCTGGACGCCGCCGACGGTGTGATCACCTGCTGCGCGGTGGCCATCGCCGAGACCGGCACGATCGTCCTCGACTCCGGCCCCGGCCAAGGGCGCCGGGCGCAGACCCTGGTGCCCGACTACCACCTGTGCGTGGTCCGCGCGGACCAGATCGTGGCCGGAGTGCCCGAGGCGGTCGCCCGGCTCGACCCGGTCCGCCCGCTGACCTGGATCAGCGGCCCGTCGGCCACCAGCGACATCGAGCTCAACCGGGTCGAGGGCGTACACGGGCCGCGGACGCTGGAAGTGATCATAAGTACCTGATGACCGCCGCCGCGTCCGAGATCTCCTGGCTGAACCACAGCTCGGCGTCCGTCATGGTCGCGGCTCTGGTCAGCGCGGAGTCCGCGCGCTCCGGCACCGGATCGTCCACCCCCCAGCCGCGTAGCTCCTCGGGGGCGGTGGCCAGCTGCGTGCCGCCTCCGCCGCCGATCCACATGGGCTTGGTCACCTCGCCCGGCATCAGCACCGCGTGCACCCTGCCCTCCCGCAGGGCGTGCGCGACTTCGGCCAGCCCGGTGGGGCCGCCGGTCTCCCGGTACCGGTCGAGCAGCTCCGCCCGCCGACGGTCGAGGTAGGAGTCGAGCGCGGTCTCGACGTCTCGTTCGAACTGCTCGTGGTCGGCGCGGCTGCCGTGTTCGACCATCATCACGCGGTCCACGGACTTCGTACCGAGATGATCGCAGAGCAGCGAACGCGACTTGGGGTCGCCGGCCACCACGACGAGTTCGAGGCCGAGCCGCCGGACCTGCTCGTCGATCTCATGCGCGACGGTCTTCGCGCTCTCCTCCCACGGCTCCTCCACGCGGCACTCGTACCGCTTCCGTGACCAGCCACCCCAGCTGGTCCTGTGCAGCGGCCACGAGGCGGCCGCCACGGTGGGCCGGCGGGGGGAGCCGCTGCCGAAGACGGTCAGCTCGGTGCCCGCGTGGTCCACGATGGCCCGCAGGTGCGGGAGGTTCTCTCCGCGCAGCATCAGCAGGGGCGTGACCAGCGGCAGCGGGCTGTACGCGGCCAGCTCCGGCGCCTCGGCGAGCGTCTCCGCCAGCACCACGTCGCCGTGGGTGGCGAACATCACCCGCGCGGCCGCCGACCCCGCGGCCTCCCTTTCCAGAGCGTCGAGCGTGTCCGGGTCCACCTCGCCGCGGAGCTGGGCACGCAGGTCACGCCAGTGCTTCTCACGCTCGCGCCCGGTGAGGGCGGCCAGATAGACCGAGGCGTACGGCCCGCGGCGCTCATAGAGCGGCCGGATGAAGTCGAGCCGCACCGTTCACCACCCCCGCTTCTCCATGCCGAGCCCGAACGCGTCCGCGGCCTGCCCGATGGTGAGGTACTGCCGCTCCGGGAACGAGTGCAGCAGCTCCAGCACCTCGTCGGGCGCGTGCCGATACTCGGCGTGCCGCAGCAGATCCTCCCTGGATGAGGGGAAAGAGGTGTCACTGACCCATTTGAAGAGCTCGGCGCCCTCGGTGTGCGTGGGGCCGCCGCCCCGGACCATGCCTTCCGTCTCGTGCTGCCGCTCCTCGTCAAGGCGGGGGCCGTGTTCGGCGCTGCCACGTTCCATGGTGGTCACTCCTCTCTAAGGCGACCTACCCCCGCTTTCATGGGCAAACATCGCGGCTGTGTACCCTGCCGAGGGTGTTCGATCCCGGTGTGAGAATCACCACCGCGCGGCTCGTGCTCCGGCCCTTCGGCATCTCGGACGCCGACCGGATCCGCTCGATCGTGCAGTCCGGTGCCCAGTTCCTGCCGCCCGGCACCCCGGGCAAGGCGTCGGGCATCGCACACTGGCTCAAGACCGGCGTGCACGAGCTGCGCCGCTCCGGGCAGGGCGTGCACCTGGCGATGGCCGACGCCGACGACCGCGTCGTGGGCGCCATCAGCCTGTTCAAGACCTCGTGGAGCGCGGGAACGACCGAGGTCGGGTACGGCGTGCACCCCCTCTACCGGGGTCGCGGGTTCGCGCCCGAAGCCGTCCGCGGGCTGGTCGACTGGGTCTTCGCCACAACGGAGCTGCGCAGGATCGACCTGACGGCCAACCTCGACAATCTCGCCTCGCTGCGCGTCGCCCAGAAAGCGGGCTTCACCTGGGAAGGCGTGCTCCGGGACGCCGCGATGGAGGACGACGGGCCGCACGATCTGGTGATCTTCGGCCTGCTGCGCGGCGACAGCCGCGCCCCGTCCGACACGCTGCCCCGCACCGAGCTGCGTACCTCGCGGCTACTGCTCAGGCCACCGGCCGAGGCCGACGTGCCGGACCTGGCGGCCACGGGCGCCGACCCGCTCACCCAGGCCGAGACCGGGCTGCCGCGCGGCTACACGGAGGCGGACGCCCGCGCGTTCATCGGCGCCGCCGAGCGGATCCGGACCAGGGGCCAGGGGATCGCCTACACCGTGGCGGAGCTGGCCGGCGGCCGTTTCGTGGCGAACGTGGACCTCAGGGACGCCGACTGGGCCAACAGGTCGGCGGAGGTCGGCTACATGACCGCGCCCTGGGCCCGCGGCCGGGGGTACGCGGGGGAGGCCGTGCTGGCGATCGCCCGCTGGCTGTTCGTCACGCAGGGCTTCGCACGGCTGCAGCTGCGGGCGGCGGTCACCAACGTGGCCTCGCAGCGGGTCGCGGAGAAGGCGGGCTTCGTCCGGGAGGGCGTGGCGCGCAACGCGCTTCTGGGGCGTGACCTGGTCGTCTACAGTCTCACTCCGGCCGATCTGGCCTGATGGATCTCGCCGGTCCGGCGGGCAGGACGGGGCGGTTCGGGCGGACAGGCACACCGGACAGGCGTTCGTACCCTTTGTGAAACACCTCGGCACCCGTCACCCTTAGTGGTGAGGCGGTGAGGCGCATGATCACGGTGGTCGGGTGGGACGGATCGGAGCTGTCGGCCAGGGCGGTCGAGCGGCTGCGCGGGGCGACGCTCGTGGTGGGGCCGGACGCCATCATCGGGCAGCTCAGGCTGACCGCTTCGGTCGTGGCCGACGGGTCGCTGCTCCAGACCCTCGACAATCACCTCGAACAGGGCGAGGGCGCCGCCGTGGTCGTCGCCGAGGGCGATCCCGGCTTCTTCGGCGTGGTGCGCAGGCTGCGCGCCCACGGGCTCAAGCCCGACGTGCTGCCCGCCACCTCACTCGTCACCCGCGCCTTCGCCTGCGCAGGGCTCAACTGGGAGGACGCGCTCGTCGTCGCCCCGGCCGGTCCGCACCAGCTCAACCGGGTCGTCAACGCCTGCCGGGCGCACCCCAAGGTGGCCCTGCTGGTCGCGCCCGGCGTCGGGCCCGGCGACATCGCCCGCGAGCTGGCGCCCACGACCCCGCGCGAGCTGATCGTCTGCGAGGACATCGGCGGGCCCGACGAGCGGGTCACCCACAGCCGCATGGGCGAGGCCACCACCCGGCCGTGGAAGGACCCCGACGTGGTGCTCGTCATCGACCCCCTCCACCAGACCAGGGAGCCCGGCTGGGTGGCGGGCGCGCAGCCGGGGCCGGCCGAATGGGCGCTGCCGTTCGCGTCCTCGATGCCGGCCGAGGTCAGGGCGTACATCCTGGCCAAGCTCGGCCCCCGGCTCGGCGACCTGGTCTGGGACGTGGGCGCGGGCTCCGGCGAGATCGCCGTCGAGTGCGCCCGGCTCGGCGCGGCCGTCGTGGCCGTCGAGCGGGACGAGGCGGCCTGCGCCCGGCTGCGCGCCAGCGTTCTCGAACACGGCGTCAAAGTGGCTCTGGCCAGGGGACAGGCGCCGCCCGCGCTCGAGCCGCTGCCCGATCCCGACGCGGTGTTCGTCGGCGGGGGCGGGGCCGACGTCATCGTGGCCTGCGCCGCCCGCCGGCCGCGCACGCTGGTCTGCGCGCTGAAGACGGTCGAACGGGTCTCCGCGGTGCTCGACCGGCTCCGCGAGCACGGCTATCGTGCCGAGGGCACGCAGATAATCGCCTCAAAGCTCACCATTCAGCCGGACGGATCGCATAGCCTGGCCGCGGCCGACCCTGTCTTCGTCGTACACGCGACCCCCTCGCGTGTGGCGTGACCTGTTTCAACCGGCACGCATCGGTTATCCTCGCGTGTCTTGCCTACGCACCGGAGATTCCCTCAATGAAGCCCCCGCTCCTGCTCATCGGGCAGGGCTCGAACGATGACGCCGACTCCGCCGAGTTCGGCAGGTTCGTCCACAGGCTCCGTTGCCGCCTGGACCAGCGGGCCGCCGACGTCTCCGGAGGCTATCTGGAGCGCGCCACGCCACGGGTCAGCGAGTCCGTCGCCTCTCTGGTCGCTCGCGGACACCACCGGCTGGTGGCGCTGCCGCTGAGCCTCAGCCGGGTGGGCGCGGAGTTCCCCGCCGCCATGGCCAGGGTGCAGGAACGCCACCCGACCCTCATGTGCGACTACGGCCGCCCGCTGGGGCCCGACCCCCGCGTGCTCGCGCTGCTGGCCGAGCGCCTCAACGACGCCGCCACCGAGATGCCCAAGCTGCGCCCGCTGGAGCTGGTCGGCGGCCGGCCGCGGCTGCGCGCCGTCGACTCGGCGGCCACCGAGCTGCCCCTCCACGTCGAGCCGGGAGAGACCGCGGTCGTCCTGGTCGGCGAGGGCTCCACCGACCCGGCGGCCAACGCCGAGATCCACCGCGTCTCGCGGCTGTTCTGGGAGACGCACGCCTACGACTTCATGACGGTCGAGACCGCCTTCGTCTCGGTCACGCCGCCCGGGGTGCCCGGCGGGCTCGAGCGCTGCCGCCGCCTGGGCGCCAAGCGGGTGATCGTCGTCCCGTACCTGCTGTTCGCGGGCGGGATGCTGGAGCGCGTGTGGGCGCAGGCGCTGGCCTACGGCGCCGGCCATCCCGATCTCGACATCCGTTGCGCCGAGGTGATCGGCGACTGCGAGACCCTGGCCGATGTCGTCATCGACCGTTACGAGGAAGCGCTCCAACTCGTCCCGTGACCCCCTACCCGGAGGTAAGCCGTGCTCGCTGAGACGCTCGCCGCGATTCGCCCCGCCGACCCGCGCGCCATCGCCGACGCTCGGGCCTACCAGGACCGTCTCACCAAGCCGCGCGGCTCGCTCGGCGCGCTGGAGGAGGTCGCGGTACGTCTGGCGGGCGCCGCGGGCACCACCCCGCCGCCCATGCCGGTCCCGGCGGCCTTGGCCATCTTCGCGGCCGACCACGGCGTCCACGCCCGCAACGTCACCCCGTGGCCGCAGGAGGTCACGATCCAGATGGTGGCCAACTTCCTGTCCGGCGGCGCGGTGGCCAACGCCTTCGCCAAGCAGGTCGGCGCGACGGTGACCGTGGTCGACGTGGGTGTCGCGGCGGACCTGCCCGACGCGCCGGGCCTGATGAAGCGCAAGATCGATTACGGCACGGCCGACCTGTCCGCGGGGCCGGCCATGACCGTGGATCAGGCCGTACAAGCGCTGGAAGCCGGCATCTCGGTGGCCCGCGAGCTGGTGGCGGGCGGCGCCCGCTGCCTGATCACCGGCGACATGGGCATCGCCAACACCACCGCCTCCGCCGCGCTGATCTCCGCCTTCACCGGCCGGGACCCGGCCGACGTGACGGGCCGGGGGACCGGGATCGACGACGAGACGCACGCCCGCAAGGTGAGCGTGATCCGTGAGGCGCTCCGGGTGAACGGCGTCAACTCCGTCATGTCCCTGCCCAACGACGCCCTGCGGGCCCTGGCCGCCGTGGGCGGGTTCGAGCACGCGGCGCTGGTGGGCTTCATCCTCGGCGGCGCCGCGGCCCGCGTGCCGCTGATCCTCGACGGGGTCATCGCCGGGGCGGCCGCCCTCGTGGCGGCGGCGCTCGACCCCGCCGCGCTGGACCACTGCGTCGCCGGGCACCGCTCGGCCGAGGTGGGCCACACCGCGGCCCTCGGCCATCTCGGCCTGCGCCCCATGGTGGACCTGGAGCTGCGGCTGGGGGAGGGCACCGGCGGGCTGCTGGCCTACCCGCTCGTCTGTGCCGCCGTACGCGTCATGCACGAGGTCGCCACCTTCGACTCGGCGGGAGTGACCGAAAAACACGTGTGATGATGGGGCCATGTCGAGATACGGCCCCATGTACGGTCCCGATGTCACCTTCCTCGGCGTCGAGCGGTGCGATGTCGGCGATCCCGCGACGTACGCGGGTGCCGACGTAGTGATCATCGGAGCTCCGTTCGACGGCGGCACCTCCAACCGTCCGGGCGCCAGGTTCGGCCCGATGGCCCTGCGCCAGGCCTGCTACCTGCCGCACGACGGCTCCAGGCCCAGCCTGGCCCTGCGCGTCGACGCGCTGCGGGACCTGCGCGTGCTCGACGCGGGCGACGTCGAGTGCTACTCCGGCGACGTCGAGTCCTCGCTGGCCGCCATCGAGGACGCGGTCCACCGCGTCGCCGCCTCCGGCGCCGTGCCGCTGGTCCTGGGCGGCGACCACACGGTCGCGCTGCCCGACGCCAGGGGCACCGCCAGGGCGTACGAGCCGGGCCGCACCTCGATGATCCACTTCGACGCGCACGCCGACACGGGCAACATCGCCTTCGGCCACCTGTACGGCCACGGCCAGCCCATGCGCCGCCTCATCGAGTCCGGCGCCATCCGCGGCGACCGGTTCCTGCAGATCGGGCTGCGCGGCTACTGGCCGGGTCCCGAGACGCTCGGCTGGATGGCCGAGCAGAACATGCGCTCGTACGAGATGACCGAGATCGTCACCCGAGGGCTCGAAGAGTGCCTGACGGAGGCGTTCGGGATCGCGCTCGACGCGTGCGACCAGATCTTCCTGTCCGTCGACATCGACGTCTGCGACCCCGGGCACGCCCCCGGCACCGGCACCCCCGAGCCGGGCGGGCTGTCGGCCAGGCAGCTCCTCGACTCGGTCCGGCGGATCTGCTACGAACTGCCGGTGGCCGGTATGGAGGTGGTCGAGGTGGCTCCGCCGTACGATCACGCGGACATCACCGCGTTCCTCGGGAACCGGGTTATCCTTGAGGCGCTGTCAGCGATGGCCAGACGCCGGAAGGACGATAATGGCGGGCCCCGCTGGGATCCTCACCAGCCGCTCCTTGACGGCCGATAAATCTCTCGGTAAGACCCGGTAGGTTTACCTCTTGACACACCAAGCTTCGCGAACGGGAGATTCCCCAGCATGGGCCCCTACCTCCTCGGCCTGCGGCTTTCCGGGCGCAGGGTCCTCGTCGTGGGCGGCGGGCGCGTCGCGCAGCGGAGGGTCCCCGCCCTACTGGAGGCAGGCGCCGAGGTCACCGTGGTGTCCACGAGCGTCACGCCCGCGCTCGACGACCTGATCGCCTCCGGCCGGGTCATCTGGCACGCGCGCCCCTACGAGGTCGGCGACTGCGACGGAGCCTGGCTCGTCCAGGCGTGCACCGACGACAAGTCCGTCAACACCGCCGTCGCGGCCGAGGCCGAGGCCAAGCGGATCTGGTGCGTGCGAGCCGACGACAAGGACGCCTCCGCCGCCTGGACGCCCGCCTCCGGGCGGGTGGACGAGATCACCGTGGCCGTGACCGCCGGCGGCGACCCGCGCAGGGCGGCCGGCATCAGGGACGCGGTCGTGGGCGCGCTGCGCGACGGCACGGTCGACGCCCGCCGCAGCCGCACCAAGCCCGTCGGCGTCGCCCTGGTCGGCGGCGGCCCCGGCGATCCCGGGCTGATCACCGTGCGCGGCCGGCAGCTCCTCGCGCAGGCCGACGTCGTGGTCGCCGACCGGCTCGCACCACGCGCCCTGCTCGACGAGCTGGCGCCCGACGTCGAGCTCATCGACGCCGCCAAGGTCCCTTACGGCAGGTCGCTGTCGCAGGAGACCATCAACGAACTGCTCGTCGACCGGGCCAGGCAGGGCAAGTTCGTGGTCCGGCTCAAGGGCGGCGACCCGTTCGTGTTCGGGCGCGGCGGCGAAGAGATGATCGCCTGTGCCCAGGCGGGCATCCCGGTGCTCGTGGTTCCCGGCATCACCAGCGCCGTGGCGGTGCCCGCCTCGGCCGGGGTCCCGGTGACGCATCGCGGGGTCAGCCAGGAGTTTCACGTGATCTCCGTGCACGTCGCGCCGGACGACGCCCGGTCGACCGTCGACTGGCCGGGGCTGGCCCGTTCGCAGGGCACGCTGGTGCTGATGATGGCCGTCGAGAGGCTGGCGAAGGTGGCCGAGGCACTCCTGAGAGATGGACGCCCTCCGGAGACTCCCGTAATGGTGGTACAGGACGGTACTCTTCCGACCCAGCGGGCGGTTGTGGCTCCACTTTCCAGCGTGGCCGACCGCGTGTCCGCGGCTGGTATACGGCCGCCGGCGATCGTCATCGTCGGCGACGTCGTAAGGGTCGGCCAGGAGGTCGAGATGGTTCGAGCGGAGCGTCTGCCGTGAACACGGCCATGGATGACGGGCGGCCGGAGTCGCCTGGGGAGCAGACGTTGAGCTTCCGCGCCTTCACGGACGAGTCCGCGGCGCCACCGGAGGCATCCGCGCCTGACGAGGAGACCCCCGTCCCGGCCTCGGCCTCGGAGCCGTCCGGCGAGCCGTCGGCGGAGCTCGGGGCGTCGTCGTCCGGCGATGAGCCCTCTGACGAGCCTGAGGCGCCGTCCGATGAGCGCTCTTTGGACGAGCCTGAGGCATCGTCTGACGAACGCTCTTTCGACGAGCCTGAGGCATCGTCCGATGAGCACTCTTTCGAGGAGGCTCAGGCGCCGTCCGACGAGTCTGCGGCGTCATCTGACGAGCAGCCGTCTGACGAGCCCGAAGCGCTGTCTGACGAGGTTGACGCGCCGTCTGGCGAGCAGCCGTCTGACGAGCCCGAGGCGCCGTCTGACGAGGAGGCTCTCGGCGGTGCCGAGGCGTCGTCCGACGATGAGCCTGCGGGCGATGCCGAGGCGTCGTCGGAGGAGGAGCCTGAGGCGTGGGCCGAGCTGGCCGAGTTGGCCGCGCCCGCGGATGATGAGGGTGCGGGCGATGAGGCCGCGGGCGACGAGCCTGCGGACGACGAGCCTGCGGACGACGAGCCTGCGGACGACGGCCTTCGCCTCGCCGATGACGAGCCTGAGGGGTCGGCGGACGTCCGCCCGGAGCCGTCCGCGTGGCACTTCCCGGACCCGCAGGCCGAACAGGACTCGGACGACGCGCAGGCCGTACACGCTGAGTCTGCTGAACCTGCTGTGCCGGCTGAGCCCGCGGAGCTCGTCGGCGCCGAGCAAGCCGCGGTTGAGCGGCCCCCCGTCCGGCGGGTCGAGCCCCTGCCCCCCGAGATGGTCGCCGCGCTGACGGCGGCGCTCGACGCGCTCCGCGAGAGCGTGTCCGACCTGCGGTTCGGCCTGGACCTGCCGGGCGCGGCCGAGGCCAGGCAGGCCCGCGCCGACCTGCTCGCCCAGCTCAAGGACTACGTGCTCCCGAGAGTACGGACGAACACCGCGCCCGCCCTCATCGTGGTCGCGGGCTCGACCGGCGCGGGCAAGTCCACGCTGGTCAACTCCCTGGCCGAGAAGAACATCTCCCGCACCGGCGTACGACGGCCCACCACCGGCATCCCCGTGCTGGTCTGCCACCCGGACGACCGGCAGTGGTTCACCAAGGGCGACCTGCTCGGCGGCATGCGGCGGATCGACAAGCCGTCGCCCGAGGACGGCATCGGCAGCCTGGTCGTGGTCGCGACCGAGAAGCTGCCGCAGGGCGTCGCACTGCTCGACACCCCCGACATCGACTCGGTCGTCGAGGAGCACCACGAGATCGCCCACCGCATGCTCGACGCCGCGGACCTGTGGATCTTCGTGACCACCGCCGCCCGCTACGCCGACGCCCCCGCCTGGAACCTCCTGCGGCTGGCCAAGGAGCGCGGCGCCCGGCTGGCCATCGTGCTCTCGCGCGTCCAGCCCAAGGCGCGGGAGGTCGTGCTGAAGCACTTCGTCCGGATGCTCACCGAATACGGCTTGGGCGAGGTCGACCGGTTCGTCATCGGCGAGACGAAGGTCGTCGACGGCAGGCTGCCCGATCATGAGATGACCGATCTGCGCCTCTGGCTGGCCGAGCTCTCCGTCGACGAGGACCGCCGCGCGCAGGCCGTACACGAGACGCTCAACGGTGTGCTCGACAGCTTCCGCACCCGCGTCCCCGCCCTGGCCAGGCATCTGGAGGGGCAGGTCGCGTTCCGTACCGAGCTGCGCGCCGACGTGGAGGCGGCCTACATGAGCGCGCTCGCCGAGATCGACAAGGCGACCAGGAACGGCATGCTCGTCCACGGTGAGGTGCTGGCCCGCTGGCAGGACTTCGCCGGGTCCGGCGACCTCATGCGCACGATCCAGTTCCGCAAGCGGGGCAGGTCGGGCAGGCAGGCGCCCGAGCGCGTCACCGCGTTCCGCTCGGCGCTGCGCGCCGGTCTGGAGTCGGTGATCGTCGCCGCCGCCCACCGCGCCGCCGAAGAGGTGGTCGCCCGCTGGCGGCACCGCTCGGAGCTGGGCGGCACGATCGGCGCGGGCCTCGAACGACCTTCCGACGAGCTCGTACGGCATGCCACCCGGGCCATCGCGGCCTGGCAGGAGCACGTCACCGAGCTCGTACGCACGGAAGGTGTGGCCAAGCGGTCGGTGTCCAAGTTCGTGTCGTTCGATGCCGACTCGCTATCGTTGATCTTCATGGTTGCGATGTTCAGCGGCGGCACCGTCGAAGGCGTGCCGCATCGGCTGGTCAATGCCCTGCTCGGCGCCGAGTCGCTGCGCGGCATCGGCGCCAAGGCGCTCAGTGACCTGCGAGCCAGGATCGGCATGCTGTTCGACGAGGAATCCATGCGTTACGTGCAAGCGCTCGACTCGGCCGGGATACCCGACGAGTCCACCGCGACCCGCCTCTACCAGGCGACGTACAACCTCGAGGTCGCTCGATGACCGCCGTCACCACCAGGCCGGGCCTGGCTCCGCGGCTGACCGCCCTGACCAAGATCGTTGAACTTGGCCCCGGGCGGCTCGACCAGAAGGTGCTCTCCGAGGCAAGCGCGCTGCTGACCCGGGCCGGCGAACGGCTCAAGCTGTCGTCGGAGCACACCGTGGTCGCCCTCGCCGGCGGCACCGGCAGCGGCAAGTCGTCGCTGTTCAACGCGATCTCCGGGCTGGAGCTCTCGCCCACGGGCGTACGCAGGCCCACCACGGCCCGTACCCACGCCTGCGTGTGGGGGCTGGAGGGCGCCGCGCCGCTGCTCGACTGGCTGCAGATCCAGTGGCGCCACCGCTTCGCCCGCGCCAGCGCGCTGGACAAGGGTGAGAGCCAGCTCCACGGCCTGATCCTGCTCGACCTGCCCGACCACGACTCGATCCGGGCGCTCACCGACACCGAGGCCGACCGGCTCATCGGCCTGGCCGACCTGGTGGTGTGGGTGCTCGACCCGCAGAAGTACGCCGACGCCTCCACGCACCGGCGCTATGTCACCGACCTGGCCGGGCACGACGCGATGACCGTGTTCGCGCTCAACCAGGCCGACAAGCTGTCGACCGAGGAACTCGCCGAGCTGGTCATCGACCTCAACGACCTGCTCCGCCGCGAAGGCGTCGAACATCCCAGCGTGGTGCCCACCTCGGCGGTCAGCGGCCGGGGCATCGACAGCCTCAAGAGCGTCATCTCGGGCGCGGTCAGCCGGCGGCGGGCGGCCATCCACAAGCTCGAAGCCGACCTGCGCCGGCTGGAGCGGCGCTTGACCGAGACCATGCCGGTCGGCGAGGCCCTCTCCGCGCCGGCGTCGGTCGACGAGGCCCGCAGGCTCGGTCTGACGGACGCGCTCTGCGACGCCGTGGGCGTTCCGGCGGTGGGCGAGGCCATGGAGAACGTCTACGCCGAGCGGTCGAGCCGCTGGGTGGGCTGGCCGTACCCGCGCTGGCTGGCCAAGTTCCGGCCGGACCCGCTCAAGTCACTGCGCCTGGACGATGTCAGCGACGAGATCCGCGGCATCACGACCGGCTCGGTGAGCGCGCAGGCCGCCGAGGTGTCCAACGCCGTCCAGGCACTCGCCGACGGGCTGACGGTCGGGATGCACCCGGTGTGGCGTACGGCGGTGCACCGCGCGGCCCGCTCCCGCTCCAGCCAGCTGCCCAAGGTGCTGACCGAGGACCTCACGGAGGTCGCGCCCGAGCTCGACCGGGTGCCGGGTTGGTGGCGGATACTGAAGATCTGGCAGTACTTCCTGGTCGGGGCCTTCGTCGGCGGGCTCGCCTGGCTGACGGTGGGACTGACCGTCCCCGGCCAGCTCCCCGCGTCCCTCCAACTGCTCGGCGACAGCGCCGCGCTGCCCTGGGTGGGGCTGATGATGGCTTCCGTACTGGGGTTGGGGGCGCTGTCAGGCATCGCGTCACGCAACTTCGTCGTGCTCGGGGCATCGAGGGAACGCGAACGCCTGGAACGGGAGATGCGCCGACGGGTGGCCGCGGTGTCGGAGACCATGGTGGTGGAGCCGGTGGAACGCGAACTGGGCCGCCACCACGCTTTCTACAGCGCGATGCGCGGGCTGTCCGGCTGACTCCTGTGTGGGCGGGGCCGCTTTCTCTTCAGGGTGCTGTGCGTGGTCGGCTTCGGGAACGCCTCGCCTGACCTCTTTCCGGGGCAGCCGCCTCGTGCAGGGGCAGCCGCCGCAGGGGCGGTTTCGTTCTACGGCCAGTTCGTTCTACGGGCAGTCGCCGCAGGGGCGGCTTGGTTCAAGGACAGCCGCCGCAGGGGTGACTTCGTCCATGGGCAGTCACCTCAGAGCAGGTGGCTTCGGTGGTGGCTTCGTCCACAGGCAGTCGTCCTCAAGATGCCCCTGTCCACAGAACCCCGTTCGGCCCCTCCCGCCCGTCCTCGCCTGAGGCACCGTATTCCCAGGTCGCGGGCACCCCGCCCGCCACAGGGGAGGCAACGGGATGAACGACATCTACATCACGCTCACTGGCAACGTCGCAGCAGAGCCACGGCAATACAGCTTCGACGACGGGGCCAGGGTGACCTCACTCCGGGTGCTCACCACCCACCGATACTTCGACAAGAAGACCGGACAGTGGGCCGATGGGGAGCGGGTGTGCTTCGCGGTCCGCTGCTGGCGGACCCTCGGTGACAACGTCGCCAAATCCGTGCAGGTAGGACAGCCCGTGGTCGTCTCCGGCAAGCTCCGCATCAGAGAGTTCGGCCCCGAGGGCGACCGGCGCTTCATGCCCGAGGTCGAGGCCAACTCGGTGGGCCACGACCTGCGCTGGGGCACGGGCGTCTTCGCCAAGCCGGAGCGCGGCGGCGGCACCGGCTCGGTGAGCAAGGAGATGCGCGACCGCCTGGACGAGGAAACCCAGGACTGGGCCCTGGGCGCCAAGCCCGTTCCCGACCGCCGCACGGCAACCCGCGCAGATGCCTGGGTGGCAGAAGGCTCCGCACCCCGCGTCGCGGAGGACCAGAAGCGCGGCCCTGACCGTCCGACGGAGCCGCGAGCCCTGACGGACGAGGCGATGGCATCGGGGGACCACACGGCATCACAGCAGGCTCGCCCGACTTCACCGCCCCCTGCGTTTGGGGAGAGCGGCACCGTCGAGGAGGGGCGTGCGCCGACTTACACCATCAAGGACCAGATATCCGCCAGCGTGCTCGGCACCGGGTCCCGTCGTGCTCGCCCACTCGAAAGCACCACTACGGCAGAGGTCCCCAAGCAGAGTGGCCCCGCAGCCACCAGGCAGCCCAGCGCCAAGCAATCCGCCTCTTCACCGAGCACCACCTCACCCACCGGTGATTCGTCAACTGACTCTGCACCCACAGACGCCGCGTCAACGGTTGCGGCGTCAATGGGCTCTACGCCAACCGGCGCCGCGTCAGCAGGCGGCGCATCATCCGGTTCCACGCCAACCGGCGCCACGTCAGCAGATGCGGCGTCAGCAGGTGCCGCATCATCTGGCTCTGCATCTGGCTCTGCGCCGACCAGCACCGCGCTGCGGGGTGCGGCGTCAACGAGGTCCCAGTCCCGAGGTGCTCTGTCTCCGGCAGCCCGCCCGGGCGGCGGCGCGACCGTACGAATCCTGGGTGCTGACGACAACGAGACCGAGGCGGAGGACGCTGGTTGGCCGACGGAGGAGCGAGCAGCAGCCTAGCGAGCGAGGAGCGAACAGCGGCCTAGCCGGCGAGGAGGGGACAGCGGCGTAGCTGGCGAGGATCGACCGGCGGCCTAGCGGGTTCTGCGGCACAACGGCTCACGCATGAGCGGAGCATCGGTCTATCAAGCCGGTGCCCGCTCATGCGCCCGCAGGTGAGCGGGAAGGAAGGGAGGGGTCACCGACCGTACGCGGTGATGCCATGAAGCCCCACGGGGTGGCACCGAAAATTCGGCCGATGGTGTTGCCGGGTGTCAGATGGCTAGAGCGTCTCTCAGGTCCAGGTCACGCCCTGCACCATGGCTGCTCCTTTCCAGCACGGTCCGCTCGCGGAGTGAGCGGGTCATTCGCCGACTACAGCACGTATGTGGTCACAACGTCAAACGTAGTTGGTTCCCATCGCGCAAGGCACACTCCGCAATTAATGTGTTACACATCGTTAGTCAGGGAGGGGACGAGATGGCGGCGACCAGTCACGCCTCGGTCAAGCCTCGCAACGGTGTTTCAACACTGGCCGGACGTTGGCCGCTGCTCGGACAACGGCGTCCGCTTCTTTACTACCTGAGCGGGATCGTCATCCTGAATCTCGCCGCAACCATCTTTTTCACGACATCTACCGAACTCCGATGGCCGCAACTGCTGACGTTCGCCGCTCTCATGGGCTGCGGCGCGGTCTGCATCGAGGCCACCAGGCGTCTGGGCATGCCTGCCGGTGTCTCCCGCGACCTGCTGTCGGCGTGGTGGTTGCCGGTGGCGTTGCTGCTGCCGCCGGCCTACTCGCTGTTCGCGCCGATCGTGCTGCAGGTCCTGCTGCAATGGCGGGTCCGTGCGACGGTCCTCTATCGCCGGGTGTGCAGCGCGGCGGTCATCGGGCTGGCTGCCTGTACGGCGTCCGTGACGTTCCACTGGCTCGTACCCGACTCGGCGGTGCTCTCGCGGGGCAGCGGGCCCCCGATCCTCTTCGCGATCGGCTCCGCCGTGCTCTTTGCCCTGCTCAACACCATCCTGATCGCGATCGCGGCACACACCGCCAACCCCGACATCTCCTGGCGAGAGGTGCTCTGGAACAGGGAGAACGTGCTCCTCGACGTCGTGGAGCTCTGCCTCGGCGTCACGGTCGCGATCGCCTGCGGGCTCAACCTCGCCCTCTTGCTCCTCGCCCTGCCGCCGGTCGTCCTGCTCCAGCGCAGCCTCCTGCACGCCCAGCTCCAGGCGGCGGCCCGCACCGACGCCAAGACCGGTCTGCTGAACGCCGCCGCCTGGCAGCGAGAGGCCGACACCGAGATCGTCCGCGCCCGCCGCACCGGCGAGACGCTCGCCCTCCTGATCATCGACATCGACCACTTCAAACGGGTCAACGACACCCATGGCCATCTGGCCGGCGACCAGGTCCTCGTCGGCGTAGCGGCCACCCTCCGCAGCCAACTGCGCGACTACGACGTGGTGGGCCGCTTCGGTGGAGAGGAGTTCGTGGTCCTCCTGCCCCGCGCCGACATCCACGAGGCCCGCCGAGTGGCCGAACGCCTCCGCTACTGCATCGGCCGCATGTCCGTCCCAGCGGACGACGCGATGATCTCTGTCACCATCTCGGCAGGCGTGGCCCTGATGAGCGTCCACGGCGACGACCTGATCGAACTCCTCGCCGCCGCAGACTTGGCGCTGTACCGCGCCAAAGAACTCGGCCGCGACCGCGTCTGCGTCCCCGTCATCCAACCATCCCCACCCGCCCTCCCCGAAGACCCCGCCGCCTGACGCCCTCCCCAATCCCCCGTCGCCTGATGTCCTCTTGGAATGCCAGCTGCCTGGTCGTCGTACTGGGCTTCGGTGGGCTGCTGCCTGATGTCCTTCTGGGAGATCGTCGTGTGGCGTCGCACCGGACTTCTGCGGCCCGCTGCCTGGTGTCCTCCTGAAGAGGCCGTCGTCTGACGTCGAACCCGCAATCCTCCAGCCCGCATCTGAACCCAGCGCCTAAGCCAGGGGTTTGTCTGCGTCCTTCTGACTATTGCTATACGCCGAGGCAGTACGTACACTTCGTCAAGTACGTACTTTACGATAACGCCGGAGTTCGCATTTGATGGAGCCGCAGGAGGCCGAGTTCGTCGACCGAATGGGCCTGGTCATGGAGCGTTTGGGCGGGACGCGGACGATGGGCCGTCTGTATGCGTGGCTGATGATCTGCGACCCCTCGCAGCAGTCGCTCACTGATCTGGCCGCGCAGCTCGGGGTGAGCAAGACCGCGATCAGCACGGTGGCCAGACAGCTGGAGGGCGCCGGGATGATCGAGCGCGTTCCCACCTCAAGCCGTGAGCACCGTTACCAGGTGGCAGGCGGGGGATGGGAACACGTCCTGAGGGTTCAGTTGGGCGGGGTGGGGTTCGGCCTGGAGACGTTGGACTTCGGGTTGTCGATCGTCGGCAAGGGCCAGACCGACCAGCGGGCGCGGCTGGAGGAATCCCGGGAGTTCTTCGCCTTCATCGAGCACGACACGAACGAATTCCTTCTGCGCTGGCAGGACTATCGCGAGAAGTCGGGTCACGACGAGGATCGGAGCGCTAAATGAACACGGGAAGGGTCCACTTCAGCGGCATGCCGATGAGGGAGTGATCTGGACATTGTCGGCACTCTCTACCTGTGGACGTGCGAGAGCCGCTCGCCACGGACGATCCCCGGCGACCACCACGTGAGCGATGGAACCCTCACCTCGCATGCGGAGAGCATGTGCCCTTCATCACGCACCGCCACGGGACCAACGTATTTCCTTAGGTTCCCGGCATCGCCGAACGAACAAGGCGCCGACGCACGAACAACGCGCCGCCGCACGCTTCACGTATAACAGCACGATCCACGTACCACCGTAAAATAGGGCTCTACCGCACGACGGCTGCTGTGACGGAACCCGGTCTCCGATTCCAGATCGCGCCGAGTCCCCTCCGGCGAGCAGCCGTACAACGTATTTCCATATATTTCCGGCCCCGCCCCACAGTTCATGCCTTACCGCAGGACCCCGCACCACGGCAGGACCTCTGCACTTCCACAGGATCCCGGCCCACCGCAGGATCCGGTACGGCGCTACCACTTCCGCTTCCGCTATCGGCCCAGGCGCCCTGCGCCAGGGCGTCTGGAACGTGGTCAGCGATCACCGGTCTCTGCTCTAAGCGCGCCGATGCCACGGATTCGCGCCAACCGCGCATCTCCATGGAGATCGTGGTGGAGTCCACCGCGATGTCGCGCCGGGATCCAGCACGGATGCAACCGCACGCGTCTCTCCGCTGGGGTGCTCGCCGCAGCGGTCAAAGACAGGCGGCCGTATGTAGACGGCCGCATCTAACCTCGGGCCGTCCCCGGGCGGCCAGGGCAGTACATCTCGATCTTTCAGGAATCGATCCACAGCCGAAACGGATCTACTACCAAGGGAGAGGCGATGGCCGACATCGTCGAGAGGTACAACATCCCCAAACAGCACTTCTGGCTGCACGGGCCGCGATCGGGTCAGCCGGTCGAGTATGACGCCGACATGGGAATGTGGAACGTCTACGGCTACCCGGAACTGCAGGAGGTCCTCGGAGACCCGGCGACGTTCTCCTCCGACACCATGCGGGTCATCCCCAAGGGCCTGATGCCGGCCGCCGAGGAATTCTCGATGGAGGGTTTCATCACCCAGATCGACCCGCCGGAGCACGGCAAGCTGCGCAAGCTGGTCAGCAGCGCCTTCACCCGTAAGGTCGTCGCGGATCTCGAGCCGAGGATCGCCGCCCTCACCCACGAACTGCTCGACGCGGCGCAAGAACGTGGCGAGCTGGAACTCGTGACCGATCTGGCCTACCCGCTTCCGGTCATCGTCATCGCCGAACTGCTGGGTGTACCCAGCAGCGATCGCGCCCTGTTCAAGCAGTGGGCCGATGCGCTGTTCCAGCGTGACGCCAAGATCTCACTCGCCAAGCCCACAGAAGAACAGAACGTGGCCATTCAGGCCACACTACGACCGTGGCATGAAATGTCCGCCTATCTCGCTGGCCACGCCGCAGAGCGCAAACGACAGCCGCGCGCCGACCTGCTCACCAAGCTGGTCGAGGCCGAGGTGGACGGCGAGCGCCTGCCCGACGCCCAGGTGGTCAACTTCGCGATCATCCTCCTGCTCGCCGGACACATCACCACGACGATGCTCCTCGGCAACACGGTGCTCTGCCTGGACGCCTTTCCCGAGCAGCAGGACAAGGTACGGGCCGACCGCGCCTCGGTCCCGGCCGTCATAGAGGAATCTCTCCGCTTCTTCACCCCGTTCGCCGCCCTCGGCCGCTCCACCACCCGCGAAGCCGTACTCGGCGGTGTGACGATACCGGCCGATCAACTGATCATGGTCTGGCCCGGACCGGCCAACCGAGACCCTCGTCAGTTCCCCAACCCCGACGTCTTCGACCCTGGTCGCGACCCCAACCCGCATCTCGCCTTCGGCCGCGGCATCCACTTCTGCCTGGGCGCCCCCTTGGCCCGGCTGGAGGGACGGGTCGCCCTGAACATCCTGCTCGACCGGTTCAACCCCCTGCGCACCGATCCGAACGACCCCGTGGCGTTCATGCCCACGCCGACCATGACAGGAGTGCGCCGCCTTCGATTGATCTGACCATTTGCGCGCGGGGTCACTGGGTCGGGGTGCGCAAACAACTCGTCGAGTACGGCATCCCGCGCGCCGACGGTCAGTTAGGGGTGTGTCCGGGGAGGAGTACGGCATTCCGCGCCAATGGTCGGCCAGGGGGTGTGTGCAAGGAGAGGTCAGGATCCCGCGCGTCGGCGGTCGGCTAGAGGGTGTGCGGGGAGGAGGAGGACGGTATCCGGCGCGTCGGCGGTCGGCCAGGGGGTGTGTGCGGGGATGCGATCCAGCTGGTGAAGCCGGGTGTGGTGGCCGACATCACCCGTGGCTGGCCTGGCCTGGCGGATCCGACGACGATCATCCGTGCCGACCGCCCCAAGGAGTTGGGGCTGCGGTGTGCCGATCTCGGGTTGTGGTGCGGCGGACGAGGTCGCCTCCGTGGCGACAGCCCGAGTTCGGGATCACGCCGGCTGCTGATGGCAGACCCCCTGCGGAGCCCGGCCGCACCGATCGTCAGCTGGCGTGTACGTCGCGCAGGGCCCGGCCACGCCGATCGGCACGGGGCGCATACGGCGTACAGGAAGAGGTTCCAGACGGCCGACTGCGCAACGCGGCGGTGGACGACGGCGGAACAGGCCGTCCTTCTCCTGAGCGCTCGCCCTCCTGAGCGCTCGCCGGACATGGATCCCAACGACCGAAGCTGTCGCCGGACATGGATCCCAACGCTCGAACCTATTGCCGGACATGGAGCCCAACGTCCGAAAACTGTGGCCGGAGATCGCCCACTATCCGATGTCGCGCCCGCCATCTCATGACCGTCCGGTGGAGCGGCGGAAGCCCGGGTCGAGAGCCCCTAAGCTAGATGCCATGCCGGAGTACATCTATACGCTGCAGCGCGTGCGCAAGGCGCACGGCGACAAGGTTGTCCTTGACGACGTCACGCTGTCGTTCCTGCCCGGAGCCAAGATCGGCGTCCTGGGCCCGAACGGCACCGGAAAGTCGACGCTGCTCCGGATGATGGCCGGCCTGGAGCAGCCGTCCAATGGCGACGCCAAACTCATGCCGGGTTTCACCGTGGGCATGCTCCAGCAGGAGCCCCCGCTCAACGAGGAGAAGACCGTCCTGGGCAACGTCCAGGAGGGCGTGGCCGAGACGCTGGAGATGCTCGAGCGCTACAACGCGATCGCCGAGCAGATGGCCACCGACTACAGCGAAGAGCTGCTCGCCGAGATGGGCAAGCTGCAGGACCAGCTTGAGCACCGCAACGCGTGGGACGTCGACAGCCAGCTCGAACAGGCCATGGACGCCCTGCGCTGCCCGCCGCCCGACGCCGACGTGACCACGCTGTCCGGTGGTGAGCGCCGCCGCGTCGCCCTGTGCAAGCTGCTGCTGGAGGCGCCCGATCTCCTGCTGCTCGACGAGCCCACCAACCACCTCGACGCCGAGAGTGTGCAGTGGCTGGAGCAGCACCTGGAGAAATACGCGGGCACTGTCCTCGCCGTCACCCACGACCGCTACTTCCTCGACAACGTCGCCGGGTGGATCCTGGAGCTCGACCGCGGCCGCGCCTACGCCTACGAGGGCAACTACTCCACCTACCTGGAGGCCAAGACGCAGCGCCTCAAGGTCGAGGGGCAGAAGGACGTCAAGCGTAAGAAGCGCCTCGAGGACGAGCTGGAGTGGGTCCGCTCCAACCCGAAGGCCCGCCAGACCAAGAGCAAGGCGCGTCTGCAGCGCTACGAGGAGATGGCGGCCGAGGCCGACAAGCACCGCAAGCTCGACTTCGATGAGATTCAGATCCCGCCGGGCCCGCGTCTCGGCACCACGGTGATCAGGTCCGAGGACCTCACCAAGGGGTTCGACGACCGGGTGCTCATGGAGAAGCTGACGTTCGACCTGCCGCGTAACGGCATCGTCGGCATCATCGGCCCCAACGGCGTCGGCAAGACCACGTTGTTCCGCATGGTCACCGGTAGTGAGACGCCCGACAGCGGTTCGATCGTCGTCGGCGACACCGTCAAGATCTCCTACGCCGATCAGAGCCGCGGCGGCATCGACCCGAACAAGAACGTCTGGGAGGTCGTCTCCGACGGGCTCGACCACATCAAGGTCGGCAACGTCGAGATGCCGTCCCGCGCCTACATCGCGGCGTTCGGTTTCAGGGGCCCCGACCAGCAGAAGAAGGCCGGCGTCCTGTCGGGCGGCGAGCGTAACCGCCTCAACCTGGCGCTCACCCTCAAGCAGGGCGGCAACGTCCTCCTGCTCGACGAGCCCACCAACGACCTCGACACCGAGACGCTCTCCTCGCTGGAGAACGCGCTCCTCGACTTCCCGGGCTGCGCGGTCATCACCTCGCACGACCGGTGGTTCCTCGACCGCATCGCCACGCACATCCTGGCGTGGGAGGAAGGGTCGAACTGGTTCTGGTTCGAGGGCAACTTCGCCGACTACGAGAAGAACAAGATCGAGCGTCTGGGCGCGGACGCCGCCCGCCCGCACCGGATCACCTACCGCAAGCTCCACCGCGACTAACTTCCGCACCCGGCCCGGGAGTGTTTGGGGTTTCCTCGACACTCCAGGCCCGGACCGCTTTTCCGATCTTGTACGCCCAGCTCGGTGAGCCGCGCCCCCGTGCGGGGCGCGTGCCGCTCGTCGTGGCTGGGCGTTTTTTCAGCCAGCATTTACGGCAGGCCCGGTGAGCCCCACCCTCTGTGCGTGGCTGGGGTCTGTCCAGGGACACGCTCCTCCGGTGGAGGTGGCTGGGCGCCGTGACGTGCGCACGGTTGGCCCTCTGGGTGCTGACCCCGACCCCGTGGATGCGGCGGCACCTGTCCACGAGGCGGCAGGCACCGGCACCCTGGAGAGCGCGGCGGACAGCTCGGTCGTCTCCGGACTCCCCTGCTCGTCACCCTCGGCCCCCGGAGGACAGCCGTCTTGGGCCTCCCCGAGCGCGGTCGTCCTTTCGGTCTTCCGTCTGTTGAGGGTGATCAGGCTTCGGTGTTCCGGAGCGCGGTCGTCCGTTCGGTCGGTCGAGGGCGGTCGTTTTCCGTCCGCCGAGGCCGGTCAGCCTCCGGTCTTCCCGGCCTCGGTCGTCCCTTCGGTCGCCCGGGCCCGATCATCGCCTCGGCCCGCCCAAGAGGGTCAGCCTTCGGCCTCCCCAGGGCGGTCAGCCTTCGGCCTCTCCCAGAGCGACGGCTACAGGGGTGCGGGCGGGGCGGCGCCATGGGCCGTTGAACAGGACGATCGCCGGGATGAACAGGATCAGGCAGCCGAGCGAGATGAACAGCCAAGTCTGCCAGTTCGTAGCCTCCACCACGCGTGGGATGGTGACCAGGCCGATCACGGCGATGCCCTTGGAGAGGAAGCCGAACAGCCCCCAGGCCGTGCCCTGCAAACGCGGGTCGGCGTCCTCCGCGTCCTCCGAGTAGTTGGCCATCCAGGGTGCGTACGCCACACCTAGCGAGCCGCCGAGCAGCGCCCCCACCAGCATGAGGGTGCCCGTCGAGACGCCTTCCTGCCCGAGCGCGACGGCGAGGTAGGCGGTGACGAGTACCGCGGCGATCGTGCCGCAGAGCGAGAACGGCTTGCGTAGCTGTGTGCGGTCCGAGAGGCGCCCGGTGATGATCAGTGTGATCAGGTTCAGGCTCCAGAACGCCGCCATGATCGTGGACGCCTGGGCGGTGCTGATGCCGAGCGCCCCGACGAGCATCGTCTGCCCGAACAACGACAGCGTGATGTAGAGCACCAGCCAGAGCGAGATGCCCACCACGTGCGCCCAGATGTTGCGCCTGGCGAACAGCGAGCGGAGGCGGGCCGGCTGGCTCAGGTCGACGACCTGGGTGGCGGCCTGTTCGGTGTGCTGGATCCTGGCCCGCAGCTCGGGGGAGAGGTCGGCGATGTTGAAGGCGATGACGAACGAGATCACCAGCGAGAAGCAGCCCATGATGACGAACTGCGAGCGCCACGAATCGTGGAAGATCGGCAGCGTCCAGCCCGCGATGGCCGCGGCCAGGAAGTTGGCGCCGACCGGTCCTCAGGTCCAGAAGCCGAACGCCTGCGCCCGGCCGAGCCGCGGCGAGAAGTCGCGGACCAGAGGCGCAGTGCTGGCCATCGCCACGCCGTCCACGAACGCCAGCAGGATGCGGGCCAGCAGCAGGTCGCGCGGGCTGTGCACGAGTGTCATGACGAAGCAGCAGACGGCGGTCAGCATCATCAGGGGCACCAGCAGCCGTACCCGGCCGAGCCGGTCGGTGAGCCGTCCGCCCAGGATGGAGGCGATCGCGCCGGCGATGGCCGCGGCGCCCGACACGGCGCCGTAAGTGGCCAGGGTCATGTGCAGGTCCTTGAGCAGCAGCGGGACCACCGGCGCGATCTGCGCCTCATAGGAACCGATGAGGATGGCGAGCACGGCCATCGTGAGGATCTTCATGCGTCGGGCGCCGGTGGGGTACTCGTCGAGTTCGCGGACGTAGGACAGCCTCATGACTCGCCTCTCTCGTCGTACAGGCCCCCGTCATGAGTTCTAGAAGGTAGCTCTAGAATCCATTTCTGAAATGCTGCTCCTCACAACGCCCCACGTCAAGAGTGCGGGTCGCTCCGCTAAGATCTAGAATAGAATTCTAGGAAGGGAGTCGGTGTGGACCTCGAACTGGACGGGCTAGAGGTGACCTTCGACCACACGGCCGTGGCGGCGCCCCGCATCCGGGACCTGCTGCCGATCTATCGCGACCTGCTCGGAGGCCGCCACCTGGGCGGCGGTGGCGACAACCGTTCAAGTGGCTACCGCACTCTGCAGCTCACGTACGCGGGTGGCGGCAAGGTCGAGCTGATGGAGCCGCTGGCCGGGTCGGACTTCTTCGACAGCTTCTTCGAGCTGACCCGCGGCAGAGGCGGCGTCCACCACCTGAACTTCCACGTCAACGACCTCGACGCCGCCGTGGCCAGGCTGACCGAGCGGGGCTACCGGCTCCACGGCCTGAACGTTCGCGACCAGCGCTGGCGTGAGGTGTTCCTGCATCCCAAGGAGGCGCACGGCGTGCTGATCCAGCTGGCCCAGGCGGGACCCCGTGGCGGGGAGTCCCGGCCTTCGTTGGACGACGTGCTTGACGGCCGCGGTCGCAACGGCAACGGGATTCCCAGCCCTTGAGATTCACCCGAATCTAAATCTAGAGTGTCATTCTAGAACCAGATTGGGGAGGCCGATGAAGCCCGTGCCGAAGCCCACGCCGGAGACGCAGCCCTTCTGGGACGGCACGGCGGCCGGAGAGCTCAGGATCCAGCGCTGCCGGGCGTGCGCGCGGCACTACTTCTATCCACGGCCCGGCTGCCCGCACTGCGGCTCCGCCGATGTGGAGTGGGTGCGGGCCAGCGGCCGCGCGACTCTCTACTCGTACGTGATCAACCACCGTCCCGCGCCCGGCTTCGAGGACGACGGTCCGTACGCGATCGCCGTCGTGGAGCTGGCGGAGGGGGTACGCATGATGACCAACATCGTCGGCGTCGAGGTCGTCCCCGAAAACCTGCCACTGGACCTGAGCCTCCGTGTGGTCTTCGAGCGGCGCGGCGACGTGCACGTGCCGCTCTTCGAACCGACGGAAGCGGCCGGCCCCAGAGACCGGCCCGAGCGACCAGCCGAAGCGACCGGCCGGAGCAACCCTGGACCGACCGGATGAACCCGGCGGGAGCCACTGGATGAACCAGGCAGGAGCGACCGCATGAACATCGTGATCGCCGGCGCGGCCGAGACCGACGAGGTGGGCCGCCTGCCGTACCACTCGACCATGGGACTGCACCTGGAGGCGGCGCGCAACGCGCTCGCCGACGCGGGGATGACCAAGGACGACATCGACGGCCTCGCCACCGTGGGCACCCCGGGGCCGGTGCAGATCGCCCACGCGCTCGGCGTCACACCCGCCTGGCTCGACGGGACCGGCGTGGGCGGGTCGTCGTTCCTCTTCCATGTACGGCATGCGGCCGCGGCGATCCGCGCCGGGCTCTGCCGCACCGTGTTGATCACCCACGGCGAGTCGGGACGGTCCCGGGTCGGCGCGGCGCGGTTCGGGATGGGGGCCGACTCGTTGCTGGGGCAGTTCGAGCTGCCGTACGGGGTGGCGGGGCCGCCGACGCTGTTCACCCTGACGGCGCTGCGGTACATGAAGGAGACCGGGCTCCCGCACGAGCAGCTGGCCGAGGTGGCGGTCGCGCAGCGGAGGTGGGCGCACCTCAATCCGCGCGCGATGTACCAGGAACTGATCACGGTCGAGGACGTGCTGGCGTCTCGGCTGGTGGCCTACCCGTTCCACCTGCTGGAGTGCTGCCTGGTGACGGACGGGGGCGGCGCGCTGATCGTCACCTCCGAGGATCGGGCCAGGCGCGACCCGGTCCACCTGCTCGGCTCGGGCGAGGCGGCCGACTCTCCGATCATCTCGCAGATGGAGGATTTCACCACGTCCAAGGCGTTCCGGCTGTCGGGGGAGTCGGCCTTCGCCGAGGCCAAAATCTCGCATGAGGATGTGGACCATCTGATGGTGTACGACGCTTTTGCGCACGTGCCGATCTACGGGCTGGAGGATCTGGGCTTCGTCGGGCGGGGCGAGGCGGGGGCGTTCATCGCCGAGGGGCACACGTCGCCGGGCGGTCGGCTGCCGCTCAACACCAACGGGGGCGGTCTCTCGTACACGCATACCGGGATGTACGGGATGTTCGCCATCCAGGAGGCGGTCCGGCAGCTCCGCGGGGAGGCCGCCGCCCAGGTGCCGGGGGTGGAGGTGAGCGTGGTGCTGGGCAACGGCGGCATGTTCGCCACCGCTGCCACCTTGGTCCTGTCGAACCGGCTGCCATGACCGACCCGGCCCCGCCGAACCGGCCTCCGTGACGGACGTCCGCAGTCCCGTCCGGCTGCCCTGACGGGCGCCTGCGGTCCCGTCAGGTGCGCCACGTCACCAGCGCGTCCAGAGCCTCCACGTGGGACCCCCTGACCAGCAGCGGGTTGATCTCCAGCGACTCCAGCCGGTCCCCCAGCGACTCCGCGAACGCCGCCACCCGCGCCACCACTTCAGCCACCGCGTCGAGGTCGGCGGGCTCGGCGCCCCTGACGCCACGCAGCAACGCGGCCCCGCGCAACTCCGTCAGCGCCTCCCGCACCGAACGGGCGTCCACCGGCAGGATCCGCAGGGCCGTGTCACGCAGCACCTCCACCCAGATCCCGCCCAGCCCCACGGCCAGGGTGAGGCCCCAGGCGGGATCTCGCACGACGCCCACCAGCAGCTCCACCCCGCCGTCGCGCTGCGGCTGCACCAGGGCGGCCGCCTCCCCGGCCAGCGCGGCGACCACGTCGCGGTAGGCCAGCCGTACCTCGTCGGGGGAGGAGAGCCCGAGCCGTACGCCGCCGACGTCGCTCTTGTGGCCTAAGCCCTCGGCGGCGGTCTTGAGCACCACCGGGAACCCGAACCGCTCCGCCGCCGCGACCGCCGCCACCTCATCGCCCACCAGCTCCGACGGCACGACGGGCACCCCCGCCGAGGCCAGCAAGGCAGCGGCGCGATGCTCCCCCCACACCCCGAACGCCCCGACCAAAGCCGCCTCCTCACTCGCGATGGCAGCCGCTCCGCCCGAGGCCGGGCCGGCGAGGGCGCGGGTGTGGGCCGCCGACCACCGGACGGCCGCGCCGATCGCGGACATCCCGTGCTCGATCCCGCCCACCACGTACGGAAACCCGGTCTCCTCCTGCACCGCCCGGCCGAACTCCGTGACGTCCGTCAGCACATTGCTCACCACCACGACCGGCACCGGCGACTCGGCGATTCGCCGGGCGCTGGCCGCGTACAGCGCGAAGACCGGAGCGGGGTCCGGCGGCGCGACCCGAGGCGGCTCCGAGAGCAGCATGACCAGATCGATCCCCGGATCGGCGGTCACCGCTTCCAGGGCCCGGCCCAGCAGCGTCCGGTCGATCAGCACGTAGCCGGTCACGTCGAGCGGGTTCTGCACGGTGCCGAAGGACGGGACGATCTCCGCCAGTCGCGCCACCGTCGAGGGCGCGAACGGCGGCAGCTCCAGGCCCTCGTCCTCGGCCCGGTCGGCGATGATCTCCGACGCGCCGCCCGACGGCGTGACGACGCCGACGCGCCGCCCGGGCAGCGGTCCCACGGAGGCGAGCAGCCCCGCCGTGATGACCAGGTCCTCCAGGGACCGGACCCTGATCACGCCGAGCTGCCGCAGCGCCGCGTCGATGACGTCGTCATCGCCGACCAGCGCGCCGGTGTGGGCCTGCGCCGTGTGGGAGGCGAGCCTGCTGCGGCCGATCTTCAGCGCCACGATCGGCTTGCCCGCCAGCAGCGCCCGCCTGGCGACGCGCGCCGCTCTGCAGCACCACACCCACCGATCCGCGCAGCAGCGGCTGGGGGATGGGCAGCCCGTACGGGGTGATGCCGGCGGCGGCGTTGATGTAGCCGTTCCCGTTCGGCCCCAGGATCGTCAGATCATTTTCCGCAGCAAAAGCCGAAATTTCCGACTCCAGCCGCGCGCCCTCAACACCTGCCTCCCCGAAGCCCGCCGTCAGGATCACGTAACACCGGATCCCCAGCTTGGCCCCCTCCCGCAGCACCCCCAGCACCGCGGCGGTCGGCACCATGACGTAGGCCAGATCGACCGGCGCCGGAACCTCGGCCAGGCTCCGGTGGGCGGGCGCGCCGTGCACGGTCCCGCCGCGCGGATTGACCAGGTGCACGGGCCCGGCGAAGCCGTACATGCGCAGGTTGAGCAGTGTGCTGATCGACCACCCCGACTTGTCGGTGGCGCCGACCAGCGCGATGGACCCCGGGTTGAACAGCGCCTCGACCGACATCTCACTCCCCAATGGTCACTCCCCGATAGTGCCCAGGCGGGCGTGACCCTTGATCAGATTGCGGGCTATCGTGCGGCGCTGGATCTCGTCGGTGCCCTCGAAGATGCGCAGCAGGCGCAGCTCGCGATACCAGCGTTCGATCGGCAGCTCCTTGGTGTAGCCCATGCCGCCGTGGATCTGCAGCACCCGGTCCACGACCTGGTTGGCCATGACCGCGCCGTTGAGCTTGGCGATCGAGGCGGCGTGCCGGGCGTCCAGGCCCTCCTGCACCCGCCAGGCCGCGTACAGGGTCAGCCACTTGGCCGCCTCGATCTCCACCTGCGAGTCGGCGATCATCCACTGGATCGCCTGGTACTCGGAGATCGTCTGCCCCATCGACTTGCGGATCTTGGCGTAGTCGATGGCCATCCCCAGCATGCGCTCGGCCGAGCCGATGGCCCGCGCCGGGATCATGTAGCGGCCCTGGCCGATCCACTGCATGGCCAGCTCGAAGCCCTTGCCCAGCTCGCCGAGGATGTTCTCCTCCGGCACCCGGACGTCCTGGAACACCAGCGACGCCGGGCCCCATTCGCCCATGGTCGGGATCGGCTCGGATGTCCAGCCCATCTCGCGGTCGACCAGGAAACAGGTCACGCCGTACGGCTCGGCCACGGCGAACACCATGACGAAGTCGGCCTCGCTGCCGCCGGTGATGAACGTCTTCTCGCCGTTGATGATCCACTCAGCGCCGTCACGGACCGCGCGGGTGCGGATGTTGCGCGCGTCGGAGCCCGCGCCCGGCTCGGTGATCGCGAAGCAGGAGCGGCGCTCACCCTCGATCGTCGGGAGCAGGTAACGCGCCTGCTGCTCGGCGGTGCCCGCGTAGAGGATGTTGTCGGCGCTGCCGCCGAACATGAACGGGACGAAGGTCCTGCCCAGCTCCATGACGATGATCGCGGACATGACCGGGCCCAGCGCGGCTCCGCCGTACTCCTCGGGGGTGTTGATCCCCCAGAAGCCCATCTTCCTCGCCCTGGCCCGCAGGTCGCTGAGGACCTCCGGGGCGAGCGCCGGGCGGCCCTCGCGCTCGTTGCGCAGGACCTCCGGTTCCAGCGGCATGATCTCCTTCTCGACGAAGGAGCGTACGGTGTCGCGGATCTGACGCTCCTCGGCGCTGAGCGAGAAGTCCATGACCGCCTCCTCAATTTCTAGAACGTTCCTCTAGGAAGCCAGTCGGGCCGCGCTCCTGTCAAGAATCAAATTCTAGAATTCACGGTACGATGGGACGCATGGCACGGAAGTCGTCGTGGGAGTGGAGCCGTACGGCCCAGACCCGCCAGAGCATGCTGACGGCGGCTCGCGAGGTCTTCAGCGAGCA
Organism: Nonomuraea aurantiaca; assembly: GCF_020215705.1. Lineage (GTDB taxonomy): Bacteria > Actinomycetota > Actinomycetes > Streptosporangiales > Streptosporangiaceae > Nonomuraea > Nonomuraea aurantiaca. The sequence goes on from NZ_JAIWNB010000007.1 coordinate 320,757, forward strand.
CGGTTTCGCCGAGGCTAACGTCTCCGAGGTCGTGGCCCGCGCCGGCTCCAGCGTCGGCAGCCTCTACCACCACTTCGGCGGCAAGACCGAGCTGTTCCTCGCGCTCTACGAGGACCACCAGGCGGCGCACGAGGAGGCCGCGGCCGCCAGCGTGTCGCGGGCCAAGCAGGCAGGCGTCCATGACCCCGTCGAGCTGCTCATCGCCGGGGCGCGGGCCTACCTCGCGGGCGCGTGGGAGCGGCGCGACCTGGTCCGGCTGTTCATCGACGGTGACGGGCCGCCGGGCTTCGAGCTGGTCCGCCGCACCCGGGGCCGGGAGTGGGTGCGCCAGAACGCCGTGCTGCTCGGTGCGGGCGCCGACCCGCTCGACCGGTTCACCGTCGCCGCGCTGACCAGCGTCATCGGCGAGGCGGCCCGCGAGGTCGCCACCAGCGACACCGAGGACGCCGCCCGCGAGGTGATCGAGGCGGCGATGACGCTGATCCGCCGCCTCGACCCGCTCAGGGTGCCGGCAGAAGGCTGATCACCCCGACCACACGCGGCGCACCACGGTCAGCCCTCCCGCTCGGGGAAACCGCCGTTGGTCAGCTCTCCCGCCCGGGGATCTGGCCGTTGGTCAGCGCGTTGGGCGCGGCCTTGTCGACCAGGGCCGGGATGACCGCGCCCAGCTCGGCCGGGTCCCACCGGCCGCCCTTGTCGACGGCCGGACCGGCGTGCCAGCCCTCGGCCACGCTGATCACCCCCGCCCGCACGTTGAACACCCGCCCGGTGATGCCCCTCGCCTCGGCGCTGGACAGCCAGACCACCAGCGGCGCGATGTCGTCGGGGTCGGCGCTCGATGAGCCGGCGCCGGTCGGGGCGAGGTTCTCCGTCATGCGGGTGAGCGCCGCCGGGGCGATCGCGTTCACGGTCACGCCGTAGCGCTCCAGCTCCTTGGCCGCGATGACGGTCAGGCCCGCGATGCCGGCCTTCGCGGCGCCGTAGTTGCCCTGCCCCGGATTGCCGTAGATGCCGGAGGACGAGGTGGTGTTGATGATCCGCGCGTCCACCCGCTCCCCGGCCTTGGCCTTGGCCCGCCAGTAGGCCGCCGCGTGGCGCAGCGGCGCGAACGTGCCGCGCAGGTGCACCCTGATGACCGCGTCCCACTCCTCGGCCGTCATGTTGACCAGCATCCGGTCGCGCAGGATGCCCGCGTTGTTGACCAGCACGTGCAGGTCGCCGAAGCGGTCGACGGCCGCCTGGACCAGCCGGGCCGCCCCGTCGAAGTCGGAGACGTCCTCGCCGTTGACGATCGCCTCCCCGCCCAGCGCCTCGATCTCCTCGACCACCGCGGCGGCGGCGTCCGACGAGCCCGTGCCGTCGACCTCCGCGCCCAGGTCGTTGACCACGACCTTCGCGCCCTGCCGGGCGAACTCGAGCGCGTGACCGCGCCCGATGCCCCTGGCCGCGCCCGTGACGATCACCACGCGACCCTCGACGATCCCGCTCATGTCACACCTCGATCCTTGCCTGCCGATGATCCTTGACTGCTCGCCGATGCGAACTAGATTCTAGTATTGAAATCTAGAAAGGACAGTGCGCCCGGTGGTGTACACGTTCGCGGCGCTGCTGGCCGGACTGTCGCCGGACGCCTGGACGATCGTCGCCCTGCGGGTGTTACAGGCCGCCGGCGCCGCCATGCTGCTGACCAACAGCGCCGCCCTGGTCACGGACGCCTTCCCCCGCTCGCGGCTCGGTGAGGGGATGGGCGTCTATGTCGCCTCGTTCTCCATCGCCCAGCTCGCCGGTCCCACCCTCGGCGGCTTCCTGGCCGAGCGCCTCGGCTGGCGCTGGGTGTTCTGGTACAACGTGCCGCTCGGCCTGGCCTGCCTGGTGTGGGGCGCGATCGTGCTGCGACGGGTCGAGCCCGCCGGCCGCGATCGCGGTCTCGACCTGCCGGGCAACGTGCTCGTCCTGGTCACCCTGGGCGGGCTGCTGCTCGCGCTGTCGGAGGTGACCAGGCTCGGCTGGGCCCACCCGCTGATCCTCGCCGGGCTGGCCGCCTTCGTGCTGGGTCTGCCGCTGTTCGTGTTCAGGGAGCTCAGGGCCGCCCATCCGGTCGTGGACATCGGCCTGTTCCGGGACCGCGGCTTCGCCTTCGGCACGCTGGCGTCCTTCCTCAACTCCGTCGCCCGCGTCGGGCTGGTGTTCCTCCTGGCGCTCTACTTCCAAGCCGTGCGCGGCGACGACCCGGTGCGGGCCGGGCTGAAGGTGCTGCCGCTGGCCGCCGCGGGGATGATCGGCTCGGCGGGCTCGGGCCTGCTGCAGCGCCGGCTGAGCCCGCGCGCGCTCGCGGTCGCCGGGGCGGCCACGACCACCGCCGGGCTGTTACTCCTGCTCTGCACGATCTCGTCGCGTGTCCCGTACGCCACGGTCGCGCTCGCGCTGGTGCTCATCGGACTCGGCTCGGGGGTGTTCCTGCCCTCCAACACCACCGCGATCCTGGACGGGCTGCCCTCGAACCGGCTGGGCATCGTCAACGCGATGCGGCTCATGCTGCAGAACACCGGCGTGGTCGTGGGCACCGCGCTGACGCTGTCCATCATCACCGCGCCGCTGCCCGCCGCGCTGCACGACCGGGTCTTCGCAGGCACGCTCTCGCGGGTCTCCGGCCTCGCGGTCGAGCAGCTCGTCACCGGCTACCGGTGGGCCCTCGGGTGCACGGTCGCGATCTCGGTCCTGACGGTGCTGGCCTGCACGGCCCGGAGCAAGGCCACCTGACCGGGACGGGTACGGTGGCCTGCGTGGTTGAACATTCCCTCGCCCAGCGGCATATCTTCCCCCGAATGGTGAGATTTGCGGACATCGACTCACTTGGGCATGTGAACAACGTCCGCTTCTTCGACTATCTGGAGGACGCCCGGCTGGGGATGCTCCACATCGATCCGTACAAGGCGGGCGACGCCCCCTTCAAAGGACTCGTCGTCTCCCGTCACGAGATCGACTACCTGCGCCCGCTCGGCTTCCGCCCCGAGCCGGTCCGGGTGGAGACCTGGGTGACGGAGATCAGGCCGGTCCGGTTCACGCTGGAGTACGAGATCCGCGACGACGACGAGCTGTTCGTCCGGGCCACCTCGGTGATCGTCGCCTACGACGTCGAACGTGCCGCGCCGCGCAGGCTCACCTCCGACGAACTCGGCTACCTGCGGCGGTTCATGTCGGCATGAGGCGCTGGCTGATGCTCGGGCTGGGGGTCAACGCGCACGCCTGCGTCACGCTGGGGCTGTTCGGCCTGCCGCTCGTCATGCCGGATATCCAGCGATATTTCGGTGTCTCGCTGCCGGTCGCCGGGGTCATCGGCAACGCTCCCGGCTTCGGCATCCTGCTGTCCCTGGTCGCCTGGGGCATGCTGGCCGACCGGCGGGGCGAGCGGCTGGTACTCGGTGTCGGCGTCGGGCTGGCCGCCGTGCTGTTCGCCGCCTTGGCCTTCGTGACCGAGATCTGGGCGGTGGTCCCGCTGCTCGCCCTGGCCGGGGCCATGGGGTCGGCGGCCATGGTCGGCGGCGGCCGGATCGTGCTGCGCTGGTTCGAGCCGCCGGAGCGCGGCGTCGCGATGGGCCTGCGCCAGGTCTCCTACACCCTCGGCATGGCCGTCGCGGCGTTCGTCCTGCCGCCGATCGCGCGGGCCCACGGCATCTCGGGCGTGTTCATCGTCTGCGCCGGAGTCAGCCTGCTCGCCGCCGTGCTGGCCGCCCTCTTCCTGGCCGAGCCGCCGCACGCGATCTCGGGCGCGCGTACGGCACCGGCCGCCTCGCCGTACCGGCAGCCCGCGCTCTGGCGGGTGCACGCGACCAGCGCGTTGCACGTGGTGCCCCAGATCGTCGTCAGCACGTACGGCGTGGCCTGCCTGGTCGGCGTCTACGGCTGGGACGGCGTACAGGCGGGACAGCTCTTCGGCGTGGCGGCCATCGGCGGCGCGGCGATACGTATCGCGGTCGGCCGCTGGTCCGACCGGAGCGGTCTGCGGATGGCGCCGCTGCGGCTGCTGACCTTCGGCTCGCTGGCCGTGCTGGCCCTGCTGGTGCTGGGCGCGGTCACCGCATCCTGGCTCGGCCCGGCCATGCTGGCGCTGGCCGCGGTGATCACCGTGGCGGGGAACGGGCTCGCCTACCTCTCGGCGGGCGAGCTCGCCGGCCCCGGATGGGCGGGGCGGGTGCTGGGCACCCACAACACCATCCAGAACGTCGTCTCCCTCGTCGTCACGCCGCTGGCCGGACTGCTGATCACGGCCACGGGCTACTGGGCCGGGTTCGCGGCGGGGCTGGCGTGCGCGCTGATCTCGCTGCCCGTCATCCCCACCCGCGGCGAGCGCCACGCCACCGCGGAGCCGGAGGCGTCCCAGCCGTCAGGATGACGCACGCCCCAGAAGACGGTCTCAGGATGACGTACGTAGCCAGACTGCGGTGTCGGGCGGCAGCAGGTCGCCGTCGAGCGGCCCGCTGGGCAGCAGGACCCCGCCGTGCGACGGCAGCCGCACCGGCTCGGTGCCGCAGTTGAGTGCGCAGATCAAGGACCCGCGAGTGAAGAAGAGCGCGCCTTCGGGGGAGTCCAGCCACTCCAGCGTGTAGGGCAGCGACCCCACCAGCTCACGGCGGCAGGCCAGGGCCCGGCGGTAGAAGGTCAGCGTCGATCCCGGATCGCCGGCCTGGGTCGCCGCGCTGAGCGCCGCGAACGTGGCCGGCTGCGGCAGCCACGGCGCCACCCCGTCGGGAGAGAACCCGTAGGACGCGCCGTCTGCCGACCACGGCAGCGGCACCCGGCAGCCGTCGCGGCCGACCAGCTCGCCCTTCGACTGGATGAAGACCGGGTCCTGCCGCGCCTCCGGGGGAAGATCCTTCACCTCGGGGAGGCCAAGTTCCTCCCCCTGGTAGAGATATGCCGACCCGGGGAGGGCCAGCATCGTGAGCAACGCCGCCTTGGCCCGCATCAGTCCCGTGCCCGGATCGGCGGTGTCGTAGCGGGTGCGGTGCCGTACGACGTCGTGGTTGGACAGCACCCACGTGGCGAACGGGACCGCGGCCAGCGTGTCGTCGATGACCTTCTTGAACGCGGTCGATGACCAGGGCGCCTGCAGCCAGGCGAAGTTGAAGCTCTGCTGCAACTCGTCGGGGCGCACGTAGAGCGCCAGGTCCTCGGAGCTGTCCGTCCACACCTCGCCCACCGCCATGCGCTCGCCGGGATAGCCGTCGAGCAGCTTGCGCCAGGACCGGTAGACCTCGTGCACCTCTGGCTGGCCCCAGATCGGCGAGACCGACTTGAACGACTGGTCCTGGATGTCGGGCAGCCCTTTCGCCTTGTACAGGCCCATCGCCACGTCGATGCGGAACCCGTCGACACCCCGGTCGAGCCAGAACCGCAGGATGTCGAGGAACTCCCGGTGGATCTCGGGGTTGCGCCAGTTGAAGTCCGGCTGGCCGGGGGCGAACAGATGCAGGTAATACTGCCCGTCCGGCAGCTTCGTCCAGGCCGGGCCGCTGAAGGTGGACTGCCAGTTGTTCGGCTCGGCGCGGAAGATGTAGCGGTCGCGGTGCTCGCCGCGCAGCGCGGCCTGGAACCAGGGGTGCTCCGAGGAGCTGTGGTTGGGCACCACGTCCACGAGGACCTTCAGGCCGAGCCGGTGCGCGTCGGTGACCAGCGACTCGAAGTCGTCCAGCGTCCCGAACAGCGGGTCGACGCCGCGGTAGTCGGCCACGTCGTAGCCGCCGTCGGCCATCGGCGACGGATAGAAGGGAGTCAGCCAGATCGCGTCGACGCCGAGCTCCGCCAGGTAGGGCAGGTGCTCACGCACTCCGGCCAGATCGCCGACGCCGTCTCCTGAGGCGTCGGCGAAGCTGCGAACATAGATCTCGTAGACGACGGCATCACGCCACCAGGGGATGTCCATGGGGCCGTCATGCCCGCTATGTCGGAGAGTTCACCATGCTGTGCGCCGCGTAGACCAGGTAGTCCCAGAGCTTGGTCTCCTGTTCCTGCGGCAACTCCAGCGACTCGACCGCGTCGTGCATGTGCCGCAGCCAGGCGTCGCGCTCGGCCTCGCCGATGACGAACGGGTTGTGCCGCATCCGCAGCCGCGGGTGCCCGCGCTCCTGGCTGTAGGTGGTGGGGCCACCCCAGTATTGGATGAGGAACCCCCGCAACCTGTCTTCGGCCCCGGTGAGGTCTTCCTCCGGGTAGAGCGGGAGCAGCAGCGGATCCTGCGCGATCCCCTCATAGAAGCGGTGTACGAGTCGCCGGAAGGTCTCCTCGCCGCCGACGGCCTCGTAAAAGGAGGTTTCAGTCACCGTACAAGCCTATGCGGTGGCGACCATGGGGATGCCCGCGGCGTCGAGCGCGGACTTGACCTGGAGCCTGAGCTCCCGCGCGACCTGCGCCTGCCTGGACGGCAGTGTCTTGGCGGAGATCCGGAACACCAGCGAACTGTCGGACAGCTGCTCCACGCCGACCACGGTGGGCTCCTCCACGATGAGCGTCTCGCGGAAGTCGGTGTCGGCCCAGATCTCCTCGGCCACGTGCTCCAGGATGGCCCGGACCGTGGTGACGTCGGTGTTCCAGGCGACGGGGACGTCGAGGTAGGCCCGCGACCAGCCCTGCGACTCGTTGCCGATGCGGGTGATGGTGCCGTTGCGGATGTACCAGACGCGGCCGTCTGCGTCACGCAGCCTGGTGACGCGCAGGGTGACCGCCTCGACGGTGCCGACCGCGGCTCCCGAGTCGATCACGTCGCCCACGCCGTACTGGTCTTCCAGCAGCATGAACATGCCCGCGATGAAGTCCTTGACCAGCTCCTGCGCGCCGAAGCCGATCGCCACGCCGAGGATGCCGACGCTGGTGAGCAGGGGGGCGATGGGGATCGTCAGCCGGTCGAGCACGGTCAGCACGGCGGTGCCCATGATGACGATCGAGGCGATGTGCTGCAGCACCGAGCCCATCGTCTCGGCGCGTTGCTTGCGGCGCTCGTGGAGCAGGGCGTCGATGCCCTCGGTCGCGGCGCCGGTCCTGCGGAACCGGCCGGTGAGCGAGGTGCCGGTGGCGGCGCGGCTGACCACCCGGGTGATCAGGCGCTTGGCGATGTTCCGCACGACGAGGGCGAGCACCAGGATCAGGACGACCGTGATGAGCGTGGCGACGATGGGGGCGAGGGAGCCTACAGGTAGGGAGTCTTGCAGGAACCCGCAGAGGAACTTGTCATTCTCGCAGGCCGCACCCACATCGCTGATCATCTTCGACGGGTCCAGCGGACTCGGCGGAGGAGTAGTAGGCGGTGCCAGCAGGAACACTGGTGGGGTCCCCTTCCGGAAGCGGTTCGGTCGACGGACTTTTCGAGCGGAACGCTCAAAAAGATACCGCCGACCGAACCGGCCGCAGTCACATCACGCCGGGGAAGACGGGGTTGTCAGGCCCCTTGGGCCGCGGAGGGCGAGGCCTGACGCTCCGGTGACGTACGGCTCGGCTGGGACACACACCCGGAAGCATGTCCCAAGCCGTTTCCGGGAGGGGTCCCCCGAACACCCTCCAGGCGGACCTGGAGGGCATCTCCTGTGTACGGCTGGCTGGCCGTACAAGCACGAGTCCCGCGAGAAGCGGAACCGGCGGGATGGCCAGAGCCCCTGCGGCGTGCAGGAGACCCTCCGCACCGGCCACCCCGCCGGCTCCGAGAAGCCGCCATGGGTGCGGTGAGCCGTGGTGGCTGCGCTCCACCCGGACCACCGCGTCATCATTCCCCCACGGCGGCGAGTACGCGTGCGACCTTGGTCGCCGCACCAGCCGGGTCGTCGGCCGTATGCATGCGCTCACCCCAGGACCAGCAGTACCACCAGTCCGGAAGCTCGGCGACCGCAATGGGCCGGCAGGTGACGCTCTCGGTCAGACTGGTCGCGTTCGGGTTGATCACCCGGACGAACACCCGCCCGTTCTGGGTCCGAACCACTCGTGCGAGCAACCCGCGAGCGTCGAGTTCCGACACCAAACGCTCCAGGTGCCCGAAGTTGTCGTCCCCCACCTTTCGTCCCTCCCTTGAATCGTTGCTGGTGGGCCAAAGATGACTCAAGTCAACGGAGTGCGCAACGAGGGGTTTCTGCTCACGGGGAGTCCGTTGTCCCTCATAGGGGGGAAGAAACAGTCCGCCGGAAGACGATCCTTAACCGGAACCTTCATGAAGGCGTTTCCAACCCGTCAGCAATGCGCCATAGTCATTGGTAGGCGCAGCGCGACCTTATCGCTACGCTCGGTTAGCAGTTTCGGACCGACGGGACTTGCGTGAGAGGGGCCGGGATGTCCGGCAGGCAGCACAGAGAGACGGAGATGGCGCGGCGGATCCGGGCCAGAGGGCTCGCGACCGGGCGCACCTCCGCTCAGATCGCTGAGGAGATCCACGAGCACTGTGGACCCCAGTTCGGCACGACCAGGATCAAGGGACATCGCCTCTCGCACGGCATCGCCCTGGCCGACGTCATCGAGCAGGTCAGAGCCCTGTTCGAGCGCGACGGCAAGACCCAGCCCGGCATCGGCGAAACCCTGCTGTCCGCCTACGAGAGCGGGCTCAAACGGCCCGGCCCCGAATATCTCCACTACCTCTGCTCGGTCTACCGGGTCGAGCCGGGCGCCCTCGGCTACGAGGGTCCGTGCATCTGCGGCCACGGTCACCGGATGCCCGGGGTGGTCGCCGCCGAGGTCAAGGAGCGGCCCTCCATCGCGAGCCCACAGCGCGAGCTGCTGGTGCCACCGGAGAAGGCGACGCCGGCCCCCTCCGACGAGGAGGACGAGAACATCCTGCGTCGCACGCTGCTGAAGCTGCTGAACAACAGCACCCAGACCGCCAAGTTCGAGGGCGAGGTGCTGGGCGCCTGCGAGGGCATCAGGCGGCGGATGGACGCCATGCTCGTGTCGGCCACCGTCTCTCCCGCCATGCTCGATCAGTGGGAGGAGGCCACGCTGGCCTTCGGGCGCCAATACACCACCACCGCGCCGCTGCGGCTGCTGTGCGACGTGCTGCTCGAGCTCAGCGCCGTCCACAACGCCATGTCCTGCCGCCAGCCCATCGACCTGCAGGAACGCCTGTGTCGCATGGCCGCTCAGCTCTCCGGGCTGAGCGGCATGATCATGATCAACCTCGGCGACCACCGGCTGGCCCGCTCCTTCTTCCGTACCGGCCGCACGGCCGCCGACGAGACCGGCGACCGCGCGCTGCGCGCCTGGGTGACGGCCCGCGAGGCGCTGGTCCCGCTCTACTACGGCGACGCCCGCGAGGCGCTCAACCTGGCCAAGAAGAGCCGCGACCTGGCCGGCCAGACACCGTGCGCCGCGCAGGCCATGGCGCCGGTCGTCGAGGCCCGCGCGCTGGCCATGATCTCGGGCGTCGACAGCAAGAAAGAGGTCGTCGACCAGGCCAAACGCGCTCTGGCGCGGGCCAGGAACGCCTTCTCGCACATGAAGTCGCACGAGCGCGAGGACATGGCCTTCGGCTACACCGAACGGCAGCTCTACTTCTACCAGGGCGACGTGCTGACGAAGCTCGGCCAGACCCTCGAAGCCGAGGTGGTGCTCGACCAGGCACTCGACAAATATCAGGATCACATCATCGACCAGACGCTGATCAGGCTGGACCGCGCACAATGCCGCCTGATCGAGGGGGACGTCGGGGAGGCCATCGCCATGGGACATGAGGCGATGCGCCTGCTCGGTCCCGAATACCGCACCGATTTCATCATGCGCCCGGCTATCGCGCTCGCACAGGCGATCAAGGCGCGCGACGCGAATCATCCCGACCTGGCCGCGTTCCAGGAGGAACTGCGTCCTTCTGAGCTGGCCACCGGGGAAGGGAGTGCATGAAGCTGAAGATCCGACGTTATCGTTGGTCTGACCTCGACACCATCCTCGCCCTGCACCGGATCTCTCTCGCCGAGGTGGGACTGGCGCCGGGCGACGGTGTTTACTACGACGACGACTTCCCCCGCATCCAGGAGCTCTACCTGGCGTGCGGCGGTGACTTCCTCGTCGGCGAGCTCGGCTCGCGGGTCGTGGCCATGGGCGGCCTGAGACCCATCGACTCGGAGACGGCCGAGGTGTGCCGGCTGCGGGTCCATCCGGACTTCCAGCGACGCGGGTTCGGCGCCACCATGCTGCGGGCCCTGGAGAAACGGGCGGTGGAGCTGGGCTTCCACCGCGTCCGCGGAGACACGACCCTCAACCAGGGGGCCGCCCTGGCGCTGTACGAGCGCCACGGCTGGCGGGAGATCGCCCGGCGGCAGGTCGGTGACCTCGTCGTCGTCTATGGCGAGAAGCGCCTTGTGCCGCAGGAGGGTGACCACCGGCGGGTCGTCGAGTCCGCCGACGCGCTCGAATCGTAGTGCCATAACCCCGTGCCTGCCCGGGCCGAAGTGTGCGGGCAGGCACACTCCGTAGTCGCGCGGCCGAGCCGGGCGAGCGGAGGTGAGGGAAATGGTGCCCTGGAGACTCCTGCGGATAGGGATGTACGCACCCGCGGGTGAGGCTCGTTCTTCTCGGTGGTAGAGGAACATCACCGGCTGCTGCCTGTACACCGATGGCTGCTGATTGTAGTGAGATGCTTTTTGGCATGGCCGTTGTGCCCGCTCCCCGGCCCCTCCTGGGAGCCGTGCTCCTGTTGTTCGTCAGCGCCGCGTGGGGGTCGGCGTTCCCGCTGATGAAAGATCTCATCCTTCGGTTACCCGTCGAGGATCTGCTCGCCGAGCGCTACCTCCTCGCGGCGCTCACCCTGCTCCTGCTCCGGCCGCGCAGCCTCCGGCGCCTGTCACGGGGGACCTGGGTCAACGGGGTCATCCTGGGGGCCATGTTCGGCGTCGGGCAGTGCGCCCAGGCCATCGCGCTCGACAGCCTCCCATCGGCGGTGTCGGGGTTCGCCGTCGGGTGCAACGTGGTCATCACCCCGATCCTGGCCCTGGTGGTGTTCCGGGCCAAAGTGCTCCACCGGGTCTGGGCGGGCGTGGGACTCGCCTTGGCCGGCATGACCGTATTCACGTTGATGCGCGGCGCGGAGGACCGGGAGATCTCCTTGCTCGCGCTCGGGGTGACGCTCGGTGCCGCCGCCCTCTACTCCGGCCACACGCTGTACCTCTCGCGGCTCTCGGGCGGCGAGAAGGTCTTCGACGCCTACGCGCTCACCGTCATCCAGCTCGCCACGATCGGCGCCATGGCCGGGGTGCTGGCCGTGCGCGACGGGATCGCGGTGCCCGCCACCCTCTCCGACTGGGGGATACTCGCCCACCTCTCCGTCGTCTCGTGCGCTCTGGGCTTCCTGGCCCGCTCGTACGGCCAGGCGCACGTCCCGGCCATCCCCAGCGCCGTGCTGATGTCGTCCCAGCCACTCTGGGTGACGGCGATCGCGGTGATCTGGTTCCACGAGCAGGTGGGCCTGAGCATGATCGTGGGCGGCGGGCTGATGGCGGCCGCGATGCTGCTGGCCGTGCCCGGCAGGGGCTCGCCGCGAGACATGGGGGACCGGGCCCTGGCCGTGGTGACCAGGAAGGCCAGGAGGGTGCTGGCCGACCTGAAGACCAAGCGGGACGATCCGCTGAAGCTGGAGCGGCGCGCTGTGTCGTACCCCGCCAAGACCGCCTGTGCGCGTCCCGAGGCGTGCCCGTGGAACGTCCGGTCGCACAAGGGGACGAGGGAGCCCAGCCTCGATCGGTTGATCGAGCAGGCCACCAACATCGTCAGAGCGAAGAACCTTTCTCACGACGGTTGCCCATCGGACGGTCTCGTCGGCCGATGTTTGTGCGCGTTGGTCGAGGAATCTGGACAGAAGAGGTCGGTGTCAATCTCCCGCTGGTTTCGGTCCCAATAGGCCAGTAATCGCAGTCAAAAAACAAGCGGTTCTTATTGATTGACCGCTCACTTATTCGCCAGAAAACTTGATATTCGCTGAGGTGTCCGATAGTGGTGAATAAACCCAAAAGTGAGAGGTTCATCATGAAGCGCATCGTCGTCCGCAAGCCTGGCACCGCGAGGCTCGCCGGGACCTCCAGCGTCATACATAAGGGGTGATCGAGGGAAGGTCCCATCTCAGGGCTCAGGGGGGCCCGCCCGACCGATGGGAGGCCGTACACCTGCTGATGCCGTTGATCGACGGGCACAGACGGCCCCTGGGCCCCTACACCGTCGGATCCGCGCTGCTGCACCACCTGGTCCCGGCCGCCTTGGACAGCTCCAAGGATCTCGTGGCGGCCCATGACATCGAGATCCAAGCAGTGGCACCCGGTCTGTGCGACCGGGTACCCCTCCGCAGGATGGCTCTGGACGCGAGCCTGTCCGAGGACGAGCGCATTCTGGTGCCCGCGCCGCGCCGCTCACTGCGGCTGGCCAACGGGATCGCGGAGTTCGTCCGCGCGGTGGTGCCGCCCGGTCGCGCCCTGGCGGTGTGCAACGCCGACGCCGTCGATCCCACCGACGCCGAACTGCTCGACGTGCTGATGCGCAGGATCCCGCCGGACATCCTGACGATCATGGTCTACTCCGGCGGGCCGGAGCCCCCCGAGGAATCGCGCGATGCCGACGAGCTGTGGGAGCTCGTCGACCACTGCACGAGGGAGGGCTTCCTGCACGCGCTGGTCGAGCTGGGCCAGCTCGGCCTCGCGCGCACCGAGCCCGGCAGTCGGCGGTGGTGGCTCTTCGCGCAGCGCACCGCGACCGCGCTCGGCGCGCTCGGCCAGACGCTCGAGGCCCGCGTGCTGTGGGAGGCCGCCCGCCGCTCCAGCCAGGATCCCGCCGTCCACTCCGCCAGCGCCTACGGCACCGCCATGCTCGACGCCCGCCACCCCGACGCCGCCCAGCGCGACCTGGGCCGGGCCACGGGCTGGATCAACCAGGCGATAGCCATCTCCAGCCTGCTGCCCGACCCCATGGAACGCGCCTTCAAGCTCGGCTTCGACCGCAACGGGCTCGCGCTGATCGAGCTGCGGCAGGGCCGTCCCGAGGCCGCGCTCGCCCTGGTGGACTCCGCCATCGACCTGGCCCGCGAGCTGGGTGAGCGGCACCCGGTGCACCGGATGGTGCTGCTGGCCAACCGTGCCCAGCTGCTGGCCACGCTCGGGCGGGTCAAGGAGGCGCTGGAGGAGTACGGTGCGGCCATCGCGATCGATCCGATGTTCCCCGACTACTACCTCGACCGCGGCAACCTGCTCTACCGGCTCGGGCGGCACGGGGAGGCGCTGGCCGACTACGAGTGGGCGATGGAGGTCGGGCCGCCGCTGCCCGAGGCGCACTACAACCGGGCCGAGCTGCGCGTCGTACGGGACGACCTCGGTGGCGCCCTCATGGACCTCGGCCGGGTGATCGAGCTGGACCCGGACTACCTCGACGCCTACATCAACCGGGCGGGCCTGCTGGCCATGCTGGAGCGGGACGAGGAGGCCAGGGCCGACGTGACGGTCGGGCTGGGCCAGTCGCCGGGCAATCCGTACCTGCTGGTCGTGCTGGGTCAGCTGGAGACCGCGGCCGGCCGGCTGGGCGAGGCCCGCCGGGCGCTGGACCTGGCGGTCGGCGCGGCTCCCGAGCTGGCGTCGGCCTGGGGCAACCGCGGCGTGCTGCGCTACGAGGCGGGGGACTGGGTGGGCGCGCTGGCCGACCTGACGCAGGCCATCACCCTCGAAGCCCACCAGCCGACCCTCTACGACAACCGCGCCGTGGTCCATCGCGCCCTCGGCCACCCGGCCGAGGCGGCGGCCGACGACGAGCGGGCGGCCCGTCTGCGGTCGGGCAGCGTTCAGGGCATCCGCGATTAGGCAGGGCATCGGCCAGGATGTAGGGATGCCGAAGCAACGAGCGGCCAGGGCGGCGGCGGTCTACGCGGCCTTGGGCGTTCTCTGGTGGGCCACCGCCCGCATCGGGTGGACGGCCGTCGGCTGCGAGGAGTGGAACTGCATACCTCCGGCGCTCGGCACCCTCCTGGCGATCACCGTGGGCACGTTCGCCCTGTCGGTCGTGGTGCTCAACCGGGTGGAGGTACGGCCGGGCTTCCGCGTGGCCTGGGTGACGGCCGCCATGCTGGTGGTCTTCAGGGTGGCGGGCGAGGTGCTCCCGTCCTCGTCGTCCAGGTTCGCCCACGTGGTGATGTCGGCGGTGGCGTTCGCGATGGCGGGTGCCTTGGCGGCCTTCGCGACGGACACGGAGGTCGCCAAGGGCAGGCGGCTGCTCGTGTCGCTCGGCGTCCCGGCTCTGGTGTTCGTCGCGATCGCGGTGTCCTGGTGGTGGCGCGGACCTTGACCCGGCGCCGGCGGGTTTTCCGGCGACCCGCCGGGCGCGGAGTGGCACGAAGGGCGCTGGCAGAGCCCCTCCTGGGGCTACGGTGGGACCCGTGGCCTTTGACGAGCTGTTGCGCGACCTCCAGGAAGGAGCCAGCGCTCAGGCGGCGGGCATCAGGCGCGGCTACGGCGGCCCGCCCGCCCGCACGGTGAGCGTCCGCTCCGGCCTGGCCCGGCTGCGCTGCGCCTCGCTGCTCAAGCCGCTGTACGCGTGGGTGGCGGCCGCGCACATCCCCGACGCCGAGCGCTGGCGCCGCCACGCCGAGCCTGCGGTGGTCGTCTCGTCCAACGCCGACACGCTCAACCTCTGGCTCGCGGTCGGGCCGCGGGTCATCCTGGACGACATCTACCAGCGCACGGGCGTCGTCTGGGCGCCGCCCAACGGGGATCCGTCGCGCTTCGGCTCGGTCGAGGTGGCGGCCGACGAGGTCGCCACCGCCTACGCGGCGCTCGCCCAGACCGCCGCCGCCGGCGACCCGGTGGCGGGCACGGTCCTCGACTGGATGCGCGAGGTCACGGGCCAGCAGGCGTTCGGCGCCCGCGAGGCGCTCGGCTCGCCGGAGGCCGGGGTCAAGTGCGGCTGGTACGGCGCGCCGGACGAGACATGCCTGCGCACGCACGCCGTGGCGGTGCTCCCCAGGGGCGGCACTCGGGCGACGGTCGTGGTGGGGATGACGGCGCAGCCCTACACCGACCCGGGGGAGCGGGAGATCTACGCGGCTCGGGTGACCGAAGGGCTGCCGGTGGAGGGCGAGCACGAGAAGGTGGCGGGGGAGCTGCTGCGCGGGCTGATGCTGACCACGCTGACGGAGCTGGGTCATCGCCACCCGTCCTGAGCCCGCTATATTTCCCTGTTCATGGTGAGAATCACGGTGCTGGGCGGCTGCGGGGCATGGCCGGCGGCCGGGCAGGCGTGCAGCGGCTACCTGGTCGAGCACGACGGTTTCCGGGTGCTGATCGATCCCGGTTACGCCACCCTGCCCAGGCTGTTGATGTCGACGGCCGCCGAGGAGATCGACGCGGTGCTGGTCACGCATGGCCACCCCGACCACTGCGCCGACCTGAACCCCCTCCTGCGGGCCCGCGCCCTGGGAGACGCGCCGCCGGCCGCGCTGCCGGTGTACGCGCCGCCTGAGGCCCTCACCGCCGTGCTCGCGCTGGACAAAGCTCGCATGCTGGCCGGCAGCTTCGTGTCGTACGACCTGGCTCCCGGCAAGCCGTACGAGATCGGGCCCTTCCGCCTGGACACCTGGTCGCTCCCGCACCATGTGCCCAACGCGGGGCTCCGGCTGACCGGTGGCGGCCGGGTGGTCGCGTATACGGGAGACACCGGGCCCGCTCCCGAGCTGGCCGAGCTGGCCCGGGACGCCGACGTGCTGCTGGCGGAGGCGACCTATCCCGAACGGGTGCCCGACGAGGACGCCCCCTACCTGTCGAGCGCCCTCGACGCGGGTCGTACGGCGGCTCGCGCCGGTGTGGCCCGGCTGGTGCTCACCCACCTGTGGCCTGACACCCCGCCCGAGCCCGCGCTGGCGGCGGCCGCCAGGACGTATGACGGCGAACTGGCCGTGGCCACGGGCGGCCTCACCCTGGACCTGTGAGCGAGCGTCAGGCCGCTCGTGGTCACGAGCTGCCCCACGCTGTCAGGCCGGTCCCGTCAGCTTGGCGATCACCTCGGCCAGCTCGGGCGGCTGGAGTTCGTCCGGCAGCTCGTCGGCGGCGAACCACCGGTAGCCGAGGTAGGCCCGTGCCTCCTCGTCCGTGAGCTCACCGGGATCCACCTCGGGGGCTTTCCCGGGGAAACAGGCCAGGTAGAACGGCTCGGTCTTCACATACCGCACACCGAGCCAGGTGAAGTCCCGATGGACGGGCACCCACTGATCACGCACCGCCGACCCCGGCAGGCCGGTCTCCTCGGTCAGCTCCCGGGCGGCCGCTTCCAGGGGCGTCTCGCCGGGATCGATCCCGCCACCCGGCGGCTCCCAGATCGCCTCACCACTGACGTGGTCATGCCACCGCACGAGCAGCACCCGGCCCTCGGCGTCCACGCAGACCACCCGCGCGGCCGGACGGTCGTTGCCGATCTGGTGGGACTCCATGGATCCTCCTCACGCCGCTGCCGCGGTCAGCGTTTCATGGAGCCGTCGGCGATGGCGTCGGCGGCCTCGCCGATGGCCATGCCGACGATCTCCAGGCGGCGCACCAGCTCGCGCTGCTTCATCGCGTCGGAGGTCAGCTCGCCCGAGAAGATGCGGGCGATCTCGTACTGGTACATGCGCCTGATGGACCTGCCGGTCTTCTTCGCCTCCAGCGCGTCATGGAGCACGGCCGAGGGGCGGGAGGCGAGGTCGCGGACGGCGTTCTCCAGGGCGTCGATGCCCTCGATGACCTGGTCGAGCAGCGGTGCGAAGCGGAGCTGGTCCGGCACCCGATAGAGGTGCGACTCCCGTACGAAGTCGCGCAGCGAGTCCAGGACGTCGTCGATCGAGCGGGAGAGGCGGTAGAGGTCCTCCCGGTCGATCGGGGTGACCAGGGCCGACCTGAGCTCCTCCACCAGGGTGCGCCGCTCCTGGTCGCCGAGGTGCTCGATCACCCTCATCTTCTCGTGCGCGCCCGTCCGGCCCACCTCCCCGCCGATCATGGCCATCGCCAGCCAGGCGCCCTCCTTGGTCGCCGACAGCTGGCCGAGCAGGGCCTCGGTGAGCGCGCTGTCCATGCGTCCCGACAGCAGCGCTTGCGCCCGCCGCAGCCGCTTCATAGCGTCTGGGCCCGCCGCGACCGCTTCATGCCGTCACCTCCCTCACCGCGTACGACGCGACCGCGGCCACCAGCGCGCTCATCGGAAGCGTCAGCACCCAGGCGATGACGATCTTGACGGCGGCGTGCCAGCGGACCCGCCCGGCGCCCCGTGCCACTCCGGCGCCGATCAGCCCGCCGGCGATGGCCTGGGTCATGCTCACCGGCATACCCACGGCCGAGCAGCCGATCACCGCGATGCCGGAGGCCAGTTCGGCCGTTACGCCGTGCAGGGGACGGAAGACGATGATCTCCCGGCCGAGCGTGCGTCCCGCCTTGGGCAGGCCGTACACGGCGCCGAACCCGAACAGCACCGCCACCAGCGAGGTGTAGGGGAGCGGCGCGTTCGAGAAGCCCCCGGCGACCATCAGGACGGCCAGCACCTTCTGGCCGTCGTTGGCCGAGTAGGCGATGGTCTGCAGCAGGAAGCCCGCCCAGTGCCAGCGCGGGAGCCCCCGGCTGGTCGTCACCAGGAGCAGCAGCCGGATCACCACCCAGCCCAGCAGCCCGCCCACGACGGGCGCGGCCAGCGCGAAGGCCAGCACCTGGGCGACCGACCCGGCCGAGACCGGCAGCCCCCAGCCGAGACCGGCCCCGGTGAGGCCGCCCACGATGGCCAGGGTGAGGCTGGTCGGGAGGCCTTTCGCGCTCAGCGCCATGACCACGATCAGCGCGGCGACCACCGCGACCGTCATCGCGACCTTCGCGCCCGGCCCCTGGAAGGTGGCCAGCCGGGTCACGAACGTCCGCGCGACCTGATGGGTCACCAACGGCACCAACGCCATCAGCACCACCAGGGTGACGATGCCGACCGCCGGACGGATCGCGGGCAGTTTGAGCCCGGTCGCGAGCAGGGCGCCACCGTCGTTCATCCCGGACACGAACGCGAACAGACAGGCGATCGCGATCAGTACGGAAGCATCCAAAGGCGGGCACTCCATCCCATTCGGGGCGGTCTAGCGGGAGAGGCGCTCCACGCGCACTGCCCGTCGGCCGTACGGCGATGTGGAGTCCGCCGCTGAGAGGTAGTCTGCCCAGGTCAACCCGAAGCCACCCGGTGATCTCCTGTCCGCGAGAGTGAAGTTAATGAGCAAGAAAAGATGAGCTCTGCCGAATACATCCTGACCCTGTCCTGCCCCGACCGGCCCGGTGTCGTGGCCGCGGTCTCGGGCCTGCTGGCCGGGCACGGGTGCAACATCATCGAGAGCCAGCAGTTCGGGGACCGGGAGGCGCAGCGGTTCTTCATGCGGGTCCAGTTCGCGGCGCCGCTGCCGGAGGACGAGCTGCGTGCGGCCTTCGCCGCCCTGGCGCCGGAGTTCGGCATGGAGATCAAGCTGCGCGACGTGGCCAGGAAGCCGCGGGTGCTCATCATGGTCAGCAAGTTCGACCACTGCCTCAACGATCTGCTCTACCGGGTGCGCGCCAAGGCCCTGGACATCGAGATCGTCGCCGTCGCGTCCAACCACCCCGACCTGCGGCCCCTGACGCAGTCGTACGGCATCGACTACCACCACCTGCCCGTCACCCCCGAGACCAAGCCCCGGCAGGAGGCGGAGGTGCTGGCGCTGGTCGAGCACTACCAGGTGGAGCTGGTGGTGCTGGCGCGCTACATGCAAGTGCTGTCGGAGGACCTCTGCGAAAAGCTGGCGGGCCGGGCCATCAACATCCACCACTCGTTCCTACCGTCGTTCAAGGGCGCCCGGCCCTACCACCAGGCGCATGACCGGGGCGTCAAGCTGATCGGCGCGACGGCGCACTATGTCACGTCCAACCTGGACGAGGGGCCGATCATCGAGCAGGAGGTGGCCCGGGTCAACCACAGCCACTCCCCGGCGGACCTGGTGGCGATCGGGCGGGACGTCGAGTGCGTGGCGCTGGCCAGGGCCGTGAAGTGGCACGCCGAGCAGCGGGTGCTGCTCGACGGCCACCGGACGGTCATCTTCCCCCGCTGACGGGCTGCTCCTGGCTAGAGGCCGGTGTGCCGGGCCAGGAACGTCAGCGTGTCGGCCGACAGATCGACCGACCTGCTGACCGAACGGGCGCCATGGCCCACCTCGGTCTCGTTGCGCAGCACGATCGGCCCCTCGCCCGTGGACGCGTGCTGCAGCGCCGCGCACATCTTCCACGCGTGCAGCGGGTGCACGCGCGTGTCCGACTGGAAGACCGTGAACAGCGTCGCGGGGTACGCCACGCCCTCGCGAACCTGGTGATACGGCGAATAGCTCGACAACCAGCCGAACCCCTCGGGATCGGCGGCGGAGCCGTACTCGACGTTCCAGGTAGCCCCCAGCCCGAACTGCTCGTAACGGATCATGTCGAGCAGCGGGGCGGAGCAGGCGACGGCCGCGTACAGCTCGGGACGCTGCGTCAGCGCCGCACCCACCAGCAGCCCGCCGTTGGAGCCGCCGGAGATCGCCAGCTGCTCGGACGTCGTCACGCCGGTCGCGATGAGGTGCTCGGCCGCAGCGTGGAAGTCGTCGAAGACGTTCTGCTTGTTGCCGAGCATGCCGGCGCGGTGCCAGTCCTCGCCCTCCTCGCCGCCGCCGCGCAGGTTGGCGATCGCGTAGACGCCGCCCGCCTCCACCCAGGCGAGCACCGAGGCGGAGTAGCCGGGGGTCATCGACAGTCCGAAGCCGCCGTAGCCGTACAGGATGGTCGGACGCGGCCCGTCGCCGTCGACCGGCGAGATGACCAGCATGCGGACGTCCGTGCCGTCCTTGGACCGGTAGACGACCTGGGACGTGCGCACCGGCGGCACGTCCACCACGCCCGGCGAGGCGGCCCAGAGCGTGGTCTCGCCGGTCCTGGCGTCGTAGCGCTGGATGGTCGGCGGCGTGGTGTTGTCGGTGTAGCCGAACCACGCCTCGTAGCCGCCCTCGGGACGCTCGGCTATGCCGCCGATCGAGCCGAGGCCGGGGGCCGGCACCTCGCCGATCCGCTCGCCGGTGGCCAGGTCGTGCACCGTGATCTCACTGATCGCGTGGCGGGTCCAGCTCACCAGCATGACCGGGCGCTCCAGGGCGTCGAGGATCGCGAAGTCGGACAGCACCGCTTCGGAGTCCTCCGGGATCAGGTCGCGCCAGTTGTCGAAGCCGGGCGTCTCCGGGTCGGTGACGCAGATCCGGGTGCGCGGTGCGTCGCGGTCGGTGTGGATGTACAGCCTGCCGTCGCGGCCGTACCAGAATCCCGTCTGGGCGTCCACGCCCTCCTGCACGACCTGGAGGTCGGGCCCGTCGGGCGGGGAGGTGGTCAGGTCGGCCACCCACAGGTCGTTGCGCGGCGCCGTGCCCTCGCTGGCGGAGATCTGGAGCCAGCGGCCGTCACGCGAGACCGAGACGCCGTAGTAGTTGGTCATCTTCAGGCCCTCGCCGAAGATCATCACGTCGTCCTCGGTGGACGTGCCGACGCGGTGCAGGTAGACGCGGCGGTGGAACTGCGACTCGCTCTCCGGCAGCTCCGTGCTCGGCAGCCGGCGTACGTAGTAGAACGCCTCGCCGCCGGGCAGCCACGCGATGGGGGAGTAGCGGCACCGATCGATCGGGCCCTCGACCCGGGCACCGGTGGCCACGTCCATGACGTAGAGGACCGACTCCTCGTTGCCGCCCACCGAGATCTGGTAGGCGAGCAGGCGGCCCTCCTTGTCGGGCTGGACGGCGTCGAGCGTGGTCAGGCCCGACGGGTCGATGGCCATGGGGTCGATCAGGACCCGCTCGGTGCCGCCGGCCCCGTCGTCCTCGGCCACGTAGTAGACCGCGTGCTCCTGGTCCGGCGTGCGGCGGCTGAAGAAGTGGCGGTCGCCGCGCCACACGGGCACCCCCACGGAGCCGGACCTGAGCAGCTCGGCGATGCGGTCCCCGAACCGCTGCGGCTTGCTCTGCCGCTTGAACAGGTCGGCCTGCGCGAGCAGCCATCCCTGCGTCTCCGGGCTGTCGGGGTCCTCAAGCCAGCGATAGGGGTCCGCGACGGGAGTGTCGTGCAAAATCTCGGCGCTTTCCTCGCGGCGTGCTGTGGGGTAGGGCTCTCGCGTCATGCCCGAACCCTACTGCCAAGCAGGGCGCGTAAAGCCCTGGTGAAGTGGGCATAAAACGTACCGTGCGTCCCTCTGGTCATTCCGGCTGGGGGTTATGGGGTGGCGGGGAGCACGCGGTAAACGTCAGACTTGGTGACAGGACGGTGCCGTGGTGACCATCCGCTGGACCGTCCGGCGGAGGTCCACGTGACGGAAGCACCAGTGCCCCAGGAGGGGCCGACAGCCGGGACATGCCACGGCATGTCCCCCTTGATACCCATGCAGCAGGGAGAGGCCCGATGACGCGCCAAGTCCTGCTGCTCAACGCTACTTACGAGCCACTCACCACGCTGTCGCTGCATCGAGCCATCGTGCTCGTGCTGCGGGAGAAGGCCGACATCGTCCACCGTGACGGCGGGGGCGCGGTCCTGCGCTCCGCGACGTGCACGCTGGAGGTGCCCTCGGTGGTCCGGCTGCGCAGATACGTCCGTATTCCCTACCGGTCTCGCATCCCCCTGACCAGGGCCGCGCTCATGCGGCGCGACGATTACCGCTGTGCCTACTGCGGCCTGCGGGCCGAGACCATCGATCATGTCATCCCCCGGTCCAGGGGTGGCGCCCACACCTGGGAGAACTGCGTCGCCTCGTGCACGCCGTGCAACCACAGGAAGGCCGACAAGTTCCTGGAGGAGCTGGGGTGGACGCTGCGCGTCGCCCCGGCGGTGCCACGGGGCGCTCACTGGCGGCTCATCGGCGCCTCGCTCGTCGGCGATCCCCAGTGGGCGCCCTACCTGGAAGCGGCAGCCTGACCTTCGGGCCCGGATCCCTGGGATCCGGGCCTGAAATGTCTTTGTCGTGCTTCACGGCTCCTGGCAGGATTCCAGGGCATGTGGACCTTCACCACCGACGTGGAGGAGTACGCGACCGCCGCCGAGGCGTTCCTGCTCGCCGACCCCGTGGGCAACACGGTGCCGCTGACGGTGCTGGCCAACATTCGCGCCGGGATGCCGGCCGATGACGCCTCCTTCGGCTGGTGGACCCGCGACGGCGAGGTCCGGGGGGCGGCCTTCCGCACGCCGCCGAACCCGATCGCCCTGGCCCGCATGCCGGTCGCGTCCATCGCGTCGCTGGTCACGGCGTGGCGGGGCGAGATCACGGAGGTCCTGGGCCCGCAGGAGCTGACCGGCGCGCTCGCCGAGGTGCTCGGCGAACCCCGCTCCGTGTTGTCGGAGCGCCTCTACCGCCTCGGCACCCTGATCGTCCCCGGCACGGCGGGCCACGGCCGCCTGGCGGGTGTCGCCGACTTTCCCCTGCTGGTCGCCTGGTTCCAGGCGTTCGGCGAGGAAGTGGGTCTGGGCGTGGGCGGGGATCCCGTTCAGCAGGTGGAGCACCGGCTGGCCGGGCGGCAGCTGTTCCTGTGGGAGGCGGACGGGGTCCCGGTGTCGATGGCCGCCCTGTCGCCCGCGGCGGGCGGGGTCTGCCGTATCGGGCCGGTGTACACGCCGCCGTCCTGTCGCCGGCGGGGGTACGGCGCCGCGGTCACCGCGTTCGCCAGCCGGGTCGCGGTGGAGACGCGGTGTGAGCAGGTGGTGCTCTTCGCCGACCTGGCCAACCCGACGAGCAACGCCGTCTATCGGTCGATCGGCTACGAGCCCGTCTACGACTACGCCCAGGTGACCTTCGGATCTTTGCCGTAGCCTTGTTTGCCGTAGTCTTGGGGGCATGCCGCGCTATGACTTTCGCTGCCGTGCCTGCGGGTCGACCTTCGAGGTGACCCGTCCGATGGCCGCCTCCGACGAGGCGGCCGCGTGCCCCGAGGGGCACGACGACACCGTCAGGTTGCTCTCCACGGTCGCGATGACCGGCGGCGCCGCCGCCCCGCCCTCGGGTGGCTGCTGCGGCGGGGGTTGCTGCGGCTGACGCCCGGATCCACCGGCCACCCAAGCCTGACCCGCCGCGCCTACGGCTGGGCGCGACGGGTGGGGCAGGGCACTCCTTAGGCGGCGCGGGCCCGCTTGCGTCGCTGGAACGGCAGGAACCGGTCGGCCAGGTGCGGCCGGGACGGGGTCAGCGTCGGCTCGACCGCGAGAATCCGGTCGAACCGGAACGCCCGGATGGCCCGCCGCATCCGGCAGACCCCGACGAGATACCAGTATTCGCGATGCACCAGACACGTCACCGGCTCGACATCCCGAGCCGTGACATGCCCTGAGGCATCCCGATAGTGCAGACGAATCATCAGCCTGCTGGTGATGGCGTCCGCGATGAGCCTGGCCCGCGACGCGATGTCCAGGGGCAGCGGCTCGGTGAGCGTCGTGAGGGTGGTGGCGATGACATCGTCGTCGAGCTCCAGATGCTCGAGCGCGTGTTGCAGACCGCGCCTGGCGGTGACAGCCTGCGGACCGGACCCCAGATGAGCGAGGGACAGGGCGAGGGCAGCGATCTCGGCGGTGGTCAGCGGGCGAGTGTGGGAGTTCACGCCTGTAGCCATACCCCCACAATAGAGACGACCACCGACAGTTTTCGAAAGCCTGTACGGCTGGTAAGCACCCTGTATCGCACGAATAAGGCCCGGAACCCGCCACGTCACCACTGACGCAACCCGCACGCCATCACGGACGGAAGCCATGGCCGACGACTGACGGAAGCCATGGCCGACAAGACGCGCGTCACGGCGCTCAGCCGGTGAACCGGAGGAGCGTGCCCCTGGACAGACACCAGCAGGCACGGTGGGTGGGGCCCACCGTGCCTGCCGTAAAGAAGAATTATCGAGACAGCTGGGAGAGGTCGCGCGAGGCGCCCGTGGAGGCCGAGGTCGTCATGGCCGCGTACGCCTGGAGGGCGACGCTGACCGGGCGGTTGCGGTCGCGCGGGCGGTAGCCGCCCAGGTCGGCGAGCAGACGCGTACGGCGCTCCGCCAGCTCGGCCTCGGGGACCCGGAGCTCCATCGACCGGTTGGGGATGTCGATCTCGATCATGTCGCCGTCCTCGACCAGTGCGATCATGCCGCCCTCGGCCGCCTCCGGAGAGGCGTGCCCGATCGACAGCCCGGACGTGCCGCCGGAGAAACGGCCGTCGGTGACCAGCGCGCACGCCTTGCCCAGGCCCCTGCCCTTGAGGAACGACGTCGGGTAGAGCATCTCCTGCATGCCCGGCCCGCCCTTCGGGCCCTCATAGCGGATGACGACCACGTCGCCCTCCTTGACCCGGTCACCGAGGATGCCCTCGACCGCGTCCTCCTGCGACTCGAACACCACCGCCGGCCCGGTGAACTTCCAGATCGACTCGTCGACCCCGGCTGTCTTCACCACGGCGCCGTCACGCGAGATGTTGCCGTAGAGCACCGCGAGCCCGCCGTCCGAGCTGTAGGCGTGCGCCAGGTCGCGCACGCAGCCCTCGGCCCGGTCGGTGTCGAGGGAGTCCCAGCGGTTGTCCTGCGAGTATGGCTTGACCGTGCGGACATTGCCGGGCGCCGCGTGCCACAGCTCCAGGGCCTCGGGCCGCACCGTGGGCGACTGGGGGTCCCAGGCGGCGATCGTCTCGCCGAGCGTGGTGCCGTTGACCGTCGGCAGATCGCGGTGGAGCAGCCCGGCGCGGTCGAGCTCACCCAGGATGGCCGGGATGCCGCCCGCGCGGTGCACGTCCTCGACGTGGTACTTGCTCGTCGCCGGAGCCACCTTGCACAGGCACGGCACGCGCAGGGAGATCTCGTTGATCTCCTTGAGCCCGAAGTCGACCTCGGCCTCGCGGGCCGCGGCCAGGATGTGCAGGATCGTGTTGGTCGAGCCGCCCATCGCCACGTCCAGCGCCATCGCGTTCTCGAAGGCCTCGCTGGTGGCGATCGAGCGCGGCAGCACCGACTCGTCGCCGTCCTCGTAGTAGCGGCGGGTGATCTCCACGAGCTGGCGCCCGGCGTCCTCGAACAGGTTCTTGCGCGCCTTGTGCGTGGCCAGGATCGTGCCGTTGCCCGGCAGCGCGAGGCCGATCGCCTCGGCCAGGCAGTTCATGGAGTTGGCGGTGAACATGCCCGAGCACGACCCGCAGGTCGGGCAGGCGTTCTCCTCCATCTCCAGCAGATCCTCGTCGGAGACGCTGCTGTCGGCGGCGGCGACCATCGGGTCGACCAGGTCGAGCTTGCGGCCGGGCGTCTTGCCCGCCTCCATCGGCCCGCCCGAGACGAAGATCGTCGGGATGTTGAGCCGGAAGGCGGCCAGCAGCATGCCCGGCGTGATCTTGTCGCAGTTGGAGACGCAGATCATCGCGTCGGCGCAGTGGGCGTTGACCATGTACTCGACGGCGTCGGCGATCAGCTCGCGCGACGGCAGCGAATAGAGCATGCCGCCGTGGCCCATCGCGATGCCGTCGTCGACCGCGATCGTGTTGAACTCGCGCGGGATCGCCCCCGCCTCGCGGATCGCGGCCGACACCACGTCGCCGACGTCGCGCAGATGAACGTGGCCCGGGACGAACTGCGTGAAGCTGTTGGCCACGGCGATGATGGGCTTGCCGAAATCGCTCCCGGCTACGCCGGTCGCCCGGAGGAGGGCGCGGGCGCCGACCATATTCCTGCCGTGGGTGACCGTACGAGACCTGAGGGCGGGCATTGAACTTCTCCCATCGTTGCGAGTCCTCACATCGTACGACCATTTGCCCGGTTGCTGAGACAACTGTCCATCGCTCGGACGTGTACGGGGGCGAGCTGGGTGGACCCGGCCGCGAGGGCCGCCCCGAACGCCTCAGGACCCGGAGCGCGGTCAGGACCCCAGTGACCTGCCTACGGAACTGCTGAAGGCACGCCCGGCGGACGTGCCTTCGGAGTTGGGTCGGGTCAGTCCTCGCCGTATCTGGCGGGCAGGACCTGGGCCGCGATGTCGTGCAGGCGGTCGATCTCGGCCTTGGTCAGCGCCCGCTCCCGCTTGGTGATCCACTTGCGGGCACGGGCGCCCTCGTAGACGTCCACGCCGCGGATCGTCATGATCTTCCATGGCACGGGCGGCCC
Source organism: Nonomuraea aurantiaca (assembly GCF_020215705.1). Classification (GTDB taxonomy): domain Bacteria; phylum Actinomycetota; class Actinomycetes; order Streptosporangiales; family Streptosporangiaceae; genus Nonomuraea; species Nonomuraea aurantiaca. The sequence continues at coordinate 346,876 of NZ_JAIWNB010000007.1, forward strand.
GTAGATGGCCAGCGAGGGCACGACGGAGATCTCCTTGCCGTAGGCCTCGCTGATCAGCTCGCTGGCGCGCGAAGCCTCCCACTTGGCCTCGGTGAGACGTGGCTTCATGTCGAACGGCCCATGAAAGAGCTTCTTGCCCATCTGGACGCGTACGGGCAGCCGTTTGTCCCACTTCTCGGAGTCGACCGCGTAGACGCCCGTCGGGCCCACCACGAGGTGGTCGATCTGGGCCTCGCTGTCCGGGATCGCCCGCGCGTGGAGCGTGCGATAACCGTTGCGTTCGAGCTTGCGTAGTTGGGCCTCGGTGCGGCGCTCCGCGATGGAGGCACGGCGCCAGGCCGGCACGGTCGAGTTGGACCGCGCTCGGTAAACAGTGTCGAGGATGGCCGCGATCACGCCCGCGGTCACGCCTACCCGCCAGTCGCCCACGAGGATGCCCACGACCACGCCAACGGGGATCGCCAGCAGCGCGCGGTTGCGCATGCGGCGGAAGCGTGGCTGTTGGAGCAGGCTGCGCACGGACGCGCGCTCGATGGGCGCGTAGGTTGACGTGGGCGCCGATTGCTTCGCGGGGGCCGGCTCGCCTTCGGGTCGGTCACTCACCCAGATGGGTGACGCGTTGTGACCGTCTTCTCGCTGATGGTCGGAGTCCACGTAACTCACCGTAGCCCGTGGTTCTTGTCGATTCCTAGTGCTGCCTTGTCCATAGTTTTATGGCCCAGCTCACCGTGTTCTACGCCCGTTTTCCGGGTATCTATTACGTTCTTCTCTAGAGATGCCTAATGTGCGGTAGCGTGCGAGAACTTCACGAGCTTTCGGCGCTCGAGCAGGCGCAAGCCATCCGTGACCAGGAGATTTCGCCGGTCGAGCTCACTCGGCACTACCTCGATCGGATCGAGCGAATCGATCCACAGGTGGGTGCGTATGTGACGGTGACCGCCGAGAGAGCCCTCGAACAGGCGCACCGTCTGGCCAAGGAGCTGCCAGACGGACCCCTCGCCGGAGTGCCGATCCCCATAAAGGATCTTAACCTGGTGAAGGACGTGCCCATCATGTTCGGGTCGTCGACATACCGGGGTTTCGTCGCCCCGGTGGACGACACGGTGGTCGAGCGCCTGCGTGACGCGGGCACGGTGATGCTGGGGAAGACCGCGACACCGGAGTTCGGCCTGCCCTGCTACACCGAGACCGCCTTCTCGCCGCCCGCCCGCTCGCCATGGGATCCGCGTACCTCCGCGGGCGGGTCGAGCGGCGGCGCCGCCGCGGCCGTGGCCGCCGGGCTGGCGCCGGCCGCGCAGGGCAGCGACGGGGCCGGTTCGATCCGCATCCCGGCCTCGGTGTGCGGGCTGTTCGGCATCAAACCCACGCGCGGCCGGATCAGCTTCGCGCCGATCATCCCGGACCTCGCGGGCCTGTCGACGAACGGTCCCCTCGCCCGAACCGTCGCCGACGCCGCCGCGCTGCTCGACGTGATGGCCCACAACAGCCCCGGCGACCTCTACCTCGCACCGCCGCACCAAGGCACGTTCCTGGAGTGCGTCGGGCGTGAGCCGGGCCGGCTGCGCATCGCCCGCTACGCCCGGCCGGTCGTGCCCGGCGCCGACGTCCATCCGGACGTGCTCGCCGCGTACGAGGCCGCCGCCGTGACGCTGGCGGCGCTCGGCCACGAGGTCGTCGAGATCGAGCCGCCGTTCGGGCCGGAGACCGTGCCGGAGTTCACCGTCATGTGGTACGCCTTCGCCTGCATGCACCCCGTGGCCGAGGACCAGGTCGAGCTGCTCCGGCCGCTCACCAGGCGGCTGCGCGAGCACGGCTTCGCCACCCCCGCCCCCGCGTTCCTGAAGGCCCAGGCCGCTCTGCAACTGGCCACCAGGGCGGCGCTCGCGGTGACCGACGCCTATGACGCGGTGCTCACGCCGACCGTCACCCAGCCGCCGCGGCCGGTGGGCTGGTTCGAGGACGTGGACGACGTCGAGGAGACGTTCGAGCGGATGAAGAGGTTCGCCGCCTTCCCCGCGGTCTACAACGTGACCGGCCAGCCCGCCGTGAACCTGCCCCTGCACTGGACCCCCGACGGGCTGCCGATCGGCGTCATGCTGGCGGGCCGCCTGGGCGCCGAAGGCACGCTGATCTCACTGTCGGCCCAGGTCGAGTCGGCCCGGGGCGGTTTCTGGGGGGACCGGCGACCGGCGATCTGGTAGCCGTGTCGTGCCGCTGGCGTGATGGTCGGGGGCCGAGCCCGCAGAAGAAGCGGCCCATGGCGGGCTTGCGCCGCCACCCGGTCAGGCCCTCCTGTGCCCACGCCGTCACCCGCTCCCGCGCTACCACCAGGGTCTGCGCCTGCATCTGCAGATGCGTCCGCGCCCGCATCTGCACCTGTGGTAGCACGGCCGCCCTGATCGGGGCCCGGCTCGACGGCTCTCTCGCTTGGCGGTTGGCCTTCCGGCCCACGCGGTTGCGTGGTTTGCGCGCCCCAGCTCGCACACCCGGTCTGGGTTGTGCGTGCTCCGCCCTCCCGGCGGCGAGGATGTTCTTGGCGGCGTTCACGTCGGCGTGCTCGGTGTGTCCGCAGGAGGTGCACCGGAAGGCCGCTTGACTCTCGCGGGACTTGCGATCCACCACCGTGCATACGTTGCACGTCTGACTCGTGTACGCCGGATTGGCAGTGATCACGTTGGTGCCCGTGTAGCGGGCCTTGCTCCGGGGTGGCCAGTTCGATCCGATGCCAGCTTTTGTCCAGGATGGACCGGTTCAAGCCGGACTTGCCCGCGCCCCTGTTAGGCAGGAACGCGCCCCGCCGTTCGGGGTCGGGCCGGGGTGCGACGCGGGCGGGCGGTCCGGGCGAAGTCCCCAAGTACCGCAGGCGGGTCTCGCCCAGCCACGCGAAGTCCTGCTTGGCTTCGGCTTGACCACGCCCCGGTTGGCTTACCCCCATGGCCAAAGCCAGGGATCCGCGCCGTAGATCATCGATCGCATCCACAGTTGAGTTGACCTTGTCTGGGGGATCTTGAGTCAGACTCTCTCACGACCGGGTCTGGCCGGACAGCCGAACCGGGATTACGTTCGTGGGTGTGGACAGCGCGCTGGAGATTCTGGCTTTTCTCTTGGGGGTTTCGCTCGGTCTGTTCGTGCTGATCAGCCTGGCGGTTCTGGTGCCGGGGCGGGGTTCTGCACGGAGGATGGAGACGGGCCCGGTGTGGCTGGGCGGTCCGTCCGGGAGCGAGCACGGCGTGAGCACGTCGGGGCTGGTTCTGGCCGACCGGGTCGCTCATTGGGCGCCGGCGCCCGAGACCGACTGGGTCGCGATGGCGGAGACGGCCGAGCCCGGCAGGCGCGTCGGCGGCGCTTCGGCGGGATGGTGATGGCGATGCGCGGACTGACCTCGACCCAGGCCGACGACATCAGGCAGGCGCTCACCGTCGCCGAGCGGCGCAGCGGCCTGCGCTTCGGCGCCTTCCTCGGCCCGCCGGTCGGCACCCGGCGGCACTTCGCCGAGCGGCTGCACGCCGCGCTCGGCGAGGAGGCCGACGACGCGGTGGTGATCTTCGTGGACGTCGCCGGACGGGCGCTGGAGATCGTGACCGGCGAGAACGCCCGGCGGCGGCTGCCCGACACCGCGTGCCGGCTGACCGCCATGTCGATGGCCACGGCGTTCAGCGCCGGCGACCTGGTGGGCGGGCTGCTGTACGGCATCGGCATGCTGGGCGAGCAGGCCACCGCCAGGCGATAGAACGGGCGTCGCCTGCGCCCCCGCGGTAGGCGACGCCCACCCCGCCTTTGTAAGCGAGGCGGGCGGCGGGGTCAGCCTGGAGGCTTCCAGGGGGTCAGCATGGGGGCAGGCCCAAACCGTCATCGGGGTAGGCCAAAAGCGTTGGAGCAGGCCCAAAGCGTCATCGGGGCAGGCCAAAAGCGTTGGGGCAGGCCCAGGGGTCAGCGTTGGAGCAGGCCGGCGACGTGCTCGCTGACGCCCGCCAGCAGCGTGGCGGGCACGATGGGCGAGCGGCCGATGGCCGAGAACAGCGCGGGCAGGCCGGGCAGCGGGAACCCGTCATCCTTGAGCGCGGCCGAGCCGACCTCGTTCTTGTCGAGCGCCGCCCGGCTGCGCTGCCAGGCGTCGAGCACCTCTTCCGGCGAGGGCACACCGAAGCCGTGGCCGACGGGCGCCGCGTGCCGCAGGCGTACGAGCGGCGTCTCCGCGAACGCCAGCGCGGTGCGGGCCCGCACGTGCAGGTCGGCGCGTTCGTCCGGCTCGATCCAGTGCATCGCCGTGCACGGGTTGCGGCAGCCGGCGACGCAGACGGCCATCGCGCCCGCCACCTGGCTGTGCTGCCGGTCGAAGTACGCGCGCCAGCCCTCGGGCGGCTCGCTCGCCACCCGCAGGGTCCGGTTGGTGGCCGACTGCTCGGACTTGGTGTGGTCGCACTCGCGGTCGCCGATCACGCCGAACCTGCTGCCCGGCGCGCTCAGCCCCGCGGGCCAGCGCGCGGGGTCGCCGGCATGGCCGAGATGCGGCTCGTAGGCCAGCAGCGGCAGGTATTCGCTGGCGATGTGGACGGCGGCGATCATCGGGCTCAGCTCCCGGCGTTGCCAGCGGATGGCGATGACCTCCAGCAGCAGCCCGTAGGCGGGCCGCAGCGACTCCAGCGCGCCGCGTGGCTGTTCGCGCGGGGTCTGCGGCATGTGGCAGGCCCGTGCCTGGCGCCGCAGATCCGCGGGCACGGCCTTCGCCTCGGCCGCGAAGTCCTCCGCGTCCAGCGAGAGCAGCCTGCTGCCGAACTCGCACACGCCGGCGATCTCCTCGGATGAGGCCAGTGCTCCGAGGTCGGAGAAGGCGTAGCGGCGGGCCAGCGCTACGAGCAGATCGCGAGTGGTATCCACCCGATCACCCTACTCATGACCGGATACTCGCCCGTCCGACAAGACCGCCGAAAGGGCCACTAGCTGGGGCAGGGCGCCTTGATGCACTGGATGTCACCCGGTGGCTCGCTGACCGTGGGCTCGACCGTGGGCGCGGTCGGCTCCGGTGTGGTGGGCGGATCCGTGGGCTCGGGCTCGTGAGTGGTCGGCGTGGCCGTCGGCGTGGCCTTGGTCGGGCGGACGGTGGGCGTCGCGGTGGGGGTCGGCTTGTGCGAGCCGCTCGGCCGCGCGACGGGGGCGGACTTCGACGGGGGCGCCAAGGGCTTCCTGCTCGGGGTGACGGCGCTCGTGGGCGTGCCCGAGTCGTGCGTGACGGGCGGCAGGACGCTGCCGCTCTGCTCGGCCGCCTGGTCGCCGCGTATCCACACCGACCCGGCGACCGCCAGCGTCACCAGGATCGCCACGGCCATGGCCACGACGGCGCTCAGCGCGCGGCGGCCACGCGGCATGGGCGGTGAGCCCGGCGCGTCGAAGGCCTTCCTGGCCGCCTCGCTCATCAGCGCGGCCGTCGGCCAGCGCCGGTCGGGTGTCTTGGCCAGCGCCCTGGTCACGACCTGGCACGGTCCGGGCGGCACCTCGGCGGGCAAGGCCGGGACGGGCGTGTGCAGGTGCTTGTAGATGATCTGGACGGGGGTGTCGCCCTCGAACGGCGGCCGCCCGGTCAGGCACTCGTAGGCGACCACGCCGAGTGCGTAGACGTCGACGGCCGGGGTGATGTCGCTGGCCGTGGCCATCTCGGGGGCGCAGTAGCCGGCCGAGCAGAGCATGGCGCCGGTGGCCGTGAGCTGGACCGCGGAGACCGAGTGGGCGATGCCGAAGTCGGTGAGCGCCACGCTGCCGTCGGGACGGACCATCAGGTTGGCCGGTTTGACGTCGCGGTGCACGATGCCCTGCGCGTGGGCGGCGGCCAGCGCGTCGCCGACCTCGGCGACCAGCCGCATGGTGGCCGCCGGGTCGAGCGCCTCGCGGCGCAGGACGCGGTCGAGCGACTCGCCCTCGACGAACTCCATCACCAGGAAGCTCACCTGGCGCCCGTCGACTTCGGAGGTGCCGTAGTCGTAGACGTCGACCACGCCGGGATGCCGCAGCGTGGCCATCGCCCTGGCCTCGTTCTGGAACCGCTGGGCGAACTTCGGGTCCTCGGTCAGGGCGGGGATCAGCACCTTGACCGCCACGGTCCGGCCGAGAACGGTGTCGGTGGCCCGCCAGACCTCGCCCATGCCGCCGCCGCCCACGCGGCTGATCAGCGTGTAGCGATCGTTGAGGCTGGTCCCGGATCCGAGCACGTCTTCGAGGCTAACACCGCGACCTCGATGGACGCGCCGGATCCGGCGCTCAGAACGCCTCTGTGGTAGTGCCTCCCGTTCCCGAGGCGGGGCTGGTGAAGGTGCTGTTGGCACCGGGCTCGCGCTCGACGGCATCTTCCACAATCCGACCCCGATCAGGTCGCGAACACAGGTGAGAGATGGGGCCAGTGCGCCGCCGCGCAGAGGACCGGCGGGCGGTCGAGCGGCGCGGGCAGCGTGACCACGCGCCCGCCGCGATGGGCGCGACCGGTCCAGACGTCGACCCAGTCGCCTTCGGGCAGGTAGACCGCCTGCTCCGCGATCTCGGCCGCCGTCACCGGGGCCACCAACAGGGCGTCGCCCAGCTTGTACTGCAGCGGATGCTCCCAGACGCGCGGGTCGTCCGGGTGGTCGAAGAACAGCCCGCGCATCAGCGGCGCCCCGCCGCCGACCGCCTGGCGGGCCTGCCCCGCCAGATACGGCACCAGCCGCTCGCGCACCTTGGCCAGCCGCCTGAAGACGGGCAGCACCCGGTCGTCGCCGGTCTGCTCGGTCACGTTCCACGGCGTGCGGTCCCTGAGGGGCAGGCGGTGGTGGTTGAACTCCGAGTGGTACTGCATGATCGGCATGAACGCCGCCGCCCCGGCCGCCCGCAGATAGAGCTCGGCATCGGGCAGGTCGCCGGAGAACCCGGCCAGGTCCCAGCCCCAATAGACGATCCCGCAGGCCGAGGCGGTGATCCCGGCCCTGATAGAGGACCGGAACGCCGCCCAGGTCGAGTCCTCGTCCCCGGCCCAGAACGCGCCGTGCGGCTGGGACCCGGTGAACCCGGCCCTGCTGAACGTCACCGGCGCCTTGCCATAGCGCTCCAGCAGCTCGCCGAAGGCGCGCGCGTAATGCACGGGGAACAGGCCGTTGCCGTCGTCGCCCCTGCGCCCGTCGGCGTAGCGCAGGTCGTGGCCCCACGCGTGCTCGCCGCCGTCGGTCTTGAACCCGTCCACGCCCACCTCGTCCACCAGGTAGGCGCGCTTGGCCGTCCACCAGTCGCGGACCTCGGGCGAGGACAGGTCGGGCATGAGCGCCAGCGGGAACCACCAGCCCCGGTTCCGGTACGGCCGGCCGTCGGCCTCCCTGACGCCGTAGCCGTTCTCGACCAGCTGCCGGGCGTCCACCGCGGCCTGGTGCCGAGGGTGCGGGCGCGTCTTCTGCAGCGGGATCTGCCAGAGCAGCACCTTGACGTCCCGCTGGTGCAGCTCGTCCACCATGCCCTTGGGGTCCGGCCACGGCCCGTCCGGCGGGAAGGCGTAATCCGCCAGCCGGTGCGGCTCCTCCGACGGCTCGTACTCGGCCCCCCGGAACGCCGTGAACGTCGTCTCGTCGCTCCACGCCTCGATGACCAGCGCGCCGACGGGGATGTCGTGCTCGCGATGCCGGTCCATCTCGGCCATCACGCGTTCCTGCGTGTTCCACTCGTTGCCGCTGGCCCACAGCCGGAACACCCACGAGGGCAGCTCCGTCGGCCGCCCCACCTCGTCGAGGAAGTCCCGCAGCACGTCGGCCGGGGTCGCGCCGTCATAGAGCCGGACCGAGGGCTCGCCGTCCGGCCCCACCTCCGCCTCCACGACCAGCCGGTCCGGCGTGGACGCGCCGACGTCGTACCAGGTCCGCCTGGACGTCTCGACGTGGAACCCCCAGCTCGCCGCCCCGCCGACCACGAGCGCGAACGGCATCGGCAGGTACGTTCTGCCGTGCGCCCCCTGCGCCTTGTACTGCTCGAACACCACCGCGTCCAGCCGCCGCCCGCGCTGGTCCACCGCGTCGAACCGCTCCCCGAACCCCACCACGTGCTCACCGTCGGCCAGCGCCAGCTCGAACCGCACCCGCCGTACCCCGTCGCCGCCGGCCAGCCACCGTACGCTCCCCGGCACCACCCGGTCCGCGCCGCGCACGACGAGCTTCCCGCCCGTCCGGCCCCACGCCGCCGCCGTCACCTCGAACCACCTGCTGGTACGGCTCCCGCCTCCGTCCAGCGCGGCCCGGAAGCGGTAGGCGTACCGATGCCCGGCGCGCAACACGGGCGAGCGCGCCACCCACGATCCGGCGGCGGCCCGCGCCGCCCTGGCCTGCGCGCCCGCCAGATGCCCGCCGTCAACGGTCCCCGCGGCGTCCGGCTCCGGCGTGGTGCCTGACCTGGTCAGCGGCAGTTCTGCCGGCGCCGCGCCGTCGGTGGCCCATTCGCACACCACCGAGACGACCTTCGCCGAGGCCCGCACCCGTAGCTCCACCGCCTCGCCGTCCATCGGCCAGGCGGGCACCCGCTGGTCCTCGGTCGTGGCGTACGGGTGCCCGGACCCGTACGGCCGATGCCGGATCATGCCCGCACCCCCAGCTCGTCCAGCTTGCTCAGCTCGTCGGCGAGGATCAGGTACATCCCGTGCGACCACAGCAGCGGCGTGGCCACGGTGCCCCATCGGTCCAGCCACTCCTGGAGCCGGTCGGGCGCCAGGAGCCGGTCGGACACCTGTTCGGGCAGGTCACCCTCGGGGGTCGCCTGGGCCGCCATCCAGTCCAGGTACCGCCGGGCCTCCGCGCGCCGCCCGGCCCGCGCGTGGTTCCAGCCGAGGAACCCGGCCAGCAGCACCCAGCGCCCGCCGCCGTAGAAGGTGTCGGCCAGGTAGCGGTACACGCCCCCGTCGACGGCGAGCTGCCGCTCCACCTCGGCCACCGTCGCCGCGCCGACCGGATGATCGGCCGCGTAGAGCCCGAACGGCTCGACGCAGGCGAGCAGACTGGCGTCCACGGCCTCACTGCCCAGCCATTTCGTGAGATATCCGGAATTCGGCCCCCCGCCGCCGAACGCCCCGCCGCCGAACGCCCTGCTGCCGGACGCCCTGCTGCCGGACGTCGCGGCACCGGACGCCGCGGTGGAGGTGGTGCCCGCGACGCCTTCGGCGGCCACCAGGGCCGCGATGCCCGCCACCGCGCGCCCCGCCGCCTCCGACTCGGCCCCGCTCAGCACGCCCAGCGCGACGGCCGCCCGCAACCCCGCGTGCACCGCGCCCAGCGTCGCCACGTGCCGCTGCTCGACGTGCTCCTCCCACCAGTCGTAACACGGCATGTCCCAGAACGAGGTGAGATACCGGGCCGCCGTCCGCACCCCCTTCTCCACCCCCGGGACCGCCCGGCCGTGCCGGAAGGAGTGCTCGCGCAGGGCCCACAGCCACGTGCCGTACCCGTCGAGCTGGAAGTCCCACCAGTCGACGTCCCCGTCCACACCGTCGAGTGTGAACCGCGTCGGCAGCATCTCGGCGGGCGAGACCGGTTCACCGCGTCCCGCACGCGAGACGAGCGAGTCGACCTGTCCCGCCCGGTCGCCGATCACCCGGGCACACCAGGTGTGGAAGGCGTCCGCACCGGCGGCGTCGCCGTGCCTGCTCACCCCCTCGGCGATGAACGCCCCGTCACGCAGCCACGAGTAGCCGCGGTAGGCGGAGAAGGTGGGCGAGGCCGGGTAGGCGCCGGTGGGGGACTGGAGCCGCTGGATCACGTCCAGGCTGTGCGACACGAGGGTCACGGAAACCGATCTCCTGAGATGGGTGGGCGGGCAACTCAGCCGAGCAGGGCGTCGACCTCGGAGGCGGCGGCCTTGAGCGCCTCCTCCACCGGCTTGCGCCCGGCGGCGGCCTCGGTCAGCTGCTTGGTCACGGCGTCCTGCATCTCCTGCTGGCGCTTGATGACCGGCGGCAGCGCGATCGACTTCAGCGAGTCGAACACCGCCTGGCGGTTGGCGGGCTTGGGGTCCTTGAGATAGCCGGACAGGACCGCCTGGTCGGCGACCGGCGGCAGCTCCCACGACGACTCGACGCGGGTGGTCGCCGCGGTGTTCGACGAGGACAGGAACCGGGCCCAGGCCCAGGCCTCCTTGCCGTGCTTGGTGCCGGAGGAGGCGGCGACCGCGTTGTGGAAGACGGCGCTGGCCTTGGCGCTCTCACCGGGCTCGACGACCACGTCCCAGGTGAAGGGGGCATCCTTCAGCCCGGCGAACTGCCAGATGCCGTTGTGCCACATGGCGAGCTTGCCGGACTTGAAGAGGTTCGTGTCGTAGTCGGCGGTGCCGCCGATCTCCGCCTCGGTCGGCATCGTCTTGCCGACCTTGGAGACCAGCCACCGCGCCGCCTTGACCCCGGCCGGGCTGTTGAACGCCGACTTCTTGCCGTCGGCCGACAGGAACTCGCCGCCCGCCTGCTTGAGCGTCTTGTAGAACTCGAAGAACTGCACCGGCTGGAAGTCGCCGAACACGCCTTTCTTCTTGTCCGTGAGCTTCGCGGCGGCGGCCTGCTCGTCGGTCCAGGTCCAGTCGGCCGTCGGCGGGGCCACGCCGGCCTTGTCGAACAGGTCCTTGTTGTAGAAGAGCACGACCGTGGAGAACGAAGCGGGCAGCGCGTACTGCTTCCCGTCGCGCTTGAACGCCTCGAGCGACTCCTTGACGTACACCGACGGGTCGCCGTCGCCCTTCACCGTGTCGAGGTCGAGCAGGGAGCCCGCGCCGGCGTAGGTCACGAAGTTCTCGTAGTTGAGCTCGAAGGTGTCGGGCGCGGTGCCGCCGGCGATGCTGGTCTGGAGCTTGGTGAAGTACTCGTCGAAGGGCGCGGTCTCCACCACCACGTCGACCTTCGGGTTCTCCTTCTCGAAGGCCTTCTCGATCTTGTCCAGGTCCTTCACATGGTCGGGCGCGGCCGAGAACGTGAAGTAACGCAGCGTCACCTTGCCGCCCTCGCCGGACGTGGCCTTCGTCGCCGAGCCCTGGGAGCAGGCGGTGGCGAGCAGCGCGGCGGCCGCGAGGGAGGCGGCAACCCTGATTCTCTGTGACATGGGGGACTTCCTTTACTTGTGCACAACTACTTGAGCCCGCTCTGCGCGACGCTGGCGATGACGTGCTTCTGCGCGAAGACGTAGAGGATGAGGATCGGCACCACGCTGATCACCGAGCCCGCCATGACCACGTCCCACTCGGTGGTGAACTGGCCGTGCAGCGTGGCCAGGCCCAGCGGCAGCGTCATGAACTCGGGCGACTTGATGATGATCAGCGGCCAGAGGTAGCTGTTCCAGCTGGCCATGAAGCCGAAGATGGCGAACGTTGCCAGAGCCGGCCTGATCAGCGGCAGCACCACATACACAAAAATCCGGAAATGTCCGGCGCCGTCCAGCACGGCCGCCTCGTCGAACTCCCTCGGCACCTGATTGATGGCCTGCCGCAGCAGGAACACCCCGAACGCCGACGCGATCGTCGGCGCCAGCAACGCGAAGTACGTGTCGACCAGGTTGAACGTGCGCATCTCGATGAACAGCGGCACGACCAGCACAGGCAGCGGCATCATCAGCGTCGCCAGGTAGACGGCGAACAGCGCGCCCCGCCCCGGGAACGGCAGCCTGGCGAAGGCGTAGGCGGCCATCGCGCTGGTGAGGAGCTGCAGGGTGGTGGAGGCCGCTCCGATCCAGGCGCTGTTGGCCACGATCCGCCAGAAGGGCAGAGTGTCGAGCAGCTTGCCGTACGCGTCGAGGCTCGCGCCGTCGGGCGTGAAGTCCGGCGGTACGGCCAGCACGGCGTCGCTCGGCGTGATCGACGTGATCACCGCCCAGGCGAACGGGAACAGCATGACCACCGCGCCGAGGCCCACCAGCAGGTAACGGGTCGCCTTACCCATAGGTCACCCACCGCCTCTGCCCCCGGATCTGCACGATCGTCACGAGCAGCACCAGGGCGAACAGCAGCCACGACAGCGCCGAGGCCGCGCCCGCCCGGCCGTACCGGAAGGTGAGGTCGTAGATCTGCGACACGACGACCTGCGTCGCGCCGCCGGGCCCGCCACCCGTCATGATCTTCACCTGGTCGAAGACCTGGAAGCCGTTGATCAGCGAGATCACCACCACGAAGAACGACGACGGCGACAGCAGCGGCAGCGTGATGTGCCTGAACCGGCGGACGGCGCCCGCCCCGTCGACCATGGCGGCCTCCTGGAACTCCTTCGGGATGGCCTGCAGCCCCGCCAGCAGGATGATCATCACGAAGCCCAGGTCCTTCCAGGCCGAGGCGAAGATGATCGACGGCATCGCCCAGTCGGGATCGGTCCACCAGCCGGGCCCGCTGACGCCGAACAGCCCCAGCGCCCAGTTGACGACCCCGCTGGCCGGGTTGAGCAGCCACTTCCACATCAGCGCCACGACGACCCAGCTGGTGATGACGGGCAGGAAGTAGACGCCGCGCAGCAGCCTGCGTCCCGGCATCGCCCTGTTCAGCAGCAGCGCCAGGCCCAGCCCGCCCAGGTAGACGAGCGGCAGGTAACCGGCGATGAAGTACAGCGTGTGCAGGAACGCGGCCCGCGTCCCGGCGTCGCCGAGCAGCTCGATGTAGTTGCCGAGGCCGACCCAGCGCATCTCGGTGATGAGGTCCCATTCATGGAGGCTCGTCCAGAACGAGGCGACCATCGGGATCAGCGTGTAGAGCGTCAGCGGGATCAGGCTGGGCAGCAGGAACACGGCCACGGTCCCGGCGTGGCGCCATCGCCGCCGCGGCGCCCGCCGCTCGCGCGTGCCCCCGGCCTTCGCCCGGACGGCCGTGAGGGTCATGTGGTCGCTCCGTTTTAACTGACTCATGGCGTCGTCCCGATCAGGCGGGCCCGTACCAGGCGGCCCTGCTCCCCGGCGGCCCCGGCGGCGTCGAAGGGAGTGGCCAGCACGAGGGCCGCCGCGCCCTGGGCCCAGCTGGTGTCGTCCCAGCTCTCCACCTCGATCGAGATGTCGCGGCGCCCCGGATACAGCTGCGCCCTGACGGCCGGGTCGAAGCCCACCTGCCAGAGCGGCCAGTCGGCCGTCCCCTCGCCGAGCACCACCACGACCTCGGGATCGACCACGTTGATCAGCCCCGCCGCGGCTCGCCCGAGCACCGCACCCGCCTCGGCGAACACCTGCTCGTCCGGCTTTCCTGATGCGGCACGGGCCGCCAGCAGCCCCGCCGAGCCGACGTACGCCTCCAGGCACCCGCGCGCCCCGCACCCGCACACCGGCCCAGCCGGATCGACGGGCACGTGCCCGAACTCCCCGGCCCCGCCCCTGGCGCCCCGGTAGACCCGCCCGTCGGCCACGATCGCCGCGCCGACGCCGCGCCCGATGGTCAGCACCAGGAAGTCCCGATGGGTCCGCCCCCTGCCGTAGAGCCGCTCGGCCGCCGCCAGCGCGTTGACGTCGTTCTCCACCAGCACGGGCAGCTTGAGCCGCCGCCGCAGCCGCTCGCCCACCGGCATGGCCTGCCACCCCAGGGTCGGCGCGTTGACCGTGCCGACCGCCTGGTCCTCCACGCTGCCGGGCACCCCGACACCGATCCCGAGGAGCGGCGGCGCCTGCCCGTGGCCGGCCGAGGCGGACGTACGCGCCGTCACCCCGCGCCCGCTGCCCGAGACCACCGCCTCGACGGCGTCGGCCAGCCGGTCCAGCGCCTCAGGGGACGACGGGTCGAACGCGCACTCCCAGGCCCCCAGCACCTCGCCGTCGAGCCGCACGTCGACCAGCACCAGATGGTCGGCCGTCACCTTCACGCCGAGCGCGCGCCCCGCGCTGCCCACCAGCCCGAGCCGCTGGGCGGGCCGCCCGCCGCGCGACGGCTTGAGATCGAGCTCCTCGAGCATCCCGTAGCCCATGAGCTCGCGCGTGAGCTGCGTGACGGTCGCCGGGCTCAGGTCCAGCTCGCGCGCCAGCTCGGTGCGGCTCAGCGGCCCGACGGTGCCGAGGAGCGCGAGGATCGCCGTCCTCGTGAGATCACCGCGATCAGTGCCTGCCATGTGATGAGAACGACTTTCTTTAGAAATAAAGTTAGTGGTGAAAATATGGGCCCGCGCAAGGCGCCTGTCAAGAGTCCGGGAACGCGAAAAGGGGCCTCCGTCACCGGAGACCCCTTCTCAAGAGCCGTGCGCTAGGAGGCGTCCTTCGCGCGGTTGCGCAGGGCGCGGCTGACGCCGTCGGCGCCCTCCAGGATCATCCGGCGCAGCGCCTGCGGCGGCTGCTCCTTCTCCAGGTAGGACTCCGCCGCCTGTACGGTCTCCGGCTCGATGAGCAGCGCGGGGAAGCAGCCGACCGTGAACGTCTGCGCCTGGTCGAACGTCCACTCCCGGTAGATCCGGCCGATCTCCGCGAAGTATTTCTCCCGGTAGGGGGCCAGCAGCTCCGGGTGGTGCGGATCCTGGAAGCCGTTGACCGTCGTACGGGCGATGTGGTTGGCCAGCTTGCCGCCCACGATCGAGGCCCACGCGGCGGCCTTGCCCTCGGCCGTCGGGATGGCCGCCCGGCACAGCGCCGCGGAGCGCTCGCCGGTGGCGGTGGCGTCGCGCGCCAGCTCGGCGTCGATGTCGGCGCCGTCCAGCCGGCCGCCCACCACCAGCGCGTGGACGAGCGTCCAGCGCAGGTCGGTGTCGACGGTCAGCCCCTCGGGCACGGCCGAGCCGTCCAGGATGCCGGCGATGATCGCCAGGTCGGCCTCGGAGGTGGCCGTGGGCGCGAACGCCTGCAAGAAGGCGAGCTGGTGGTCCGAGCCAGGCGCCGCCGTGGCGAGCAGCGTCCGCAGCTCGGTGGCCAGCAGCGACAGGCCCTCGGCCCGCCACGCCGGGTCGGCGTACTGCTGCACGGCCATCCGCGCTTGCCGGAGTACGGCCTGCAGGACCGTGATGTCCTTGACCGTGCCGACGCCCGAGACGACCAGCTTGACGTAGTCGCGGGTGGACATCTCGCCGTCGCGGGTCATGTCCCACGCGGCCGACCAGCACAGGGCCCGGGGCAGCGACTCGGTGAAGCCGGCGATGCCCCCGTCGACCAGGGTACGCATCGACCGCTCGTCCAGCCGGATCTTGGCGTAGGTCAGGTCGTCGTCGTTGACCAGGACCAGGTCGGGCTGCTCCGCGCCGATCAGCTCCGAGACCGTCGTACGGGCGCCCACCACGTCCAGCTCGACCCGCTTGGTGCGCGTCAGCACGCCGTCGGCCAGCGAGTAGAGGCCGACCGCGACGCGGTGCGAGCGCAGCGTCGGGTAGTCGGCCGGCGCCTCCTGGAGCACCTCGAAGGTCTCGAAGCGGCCGTCGGCGACGGTGAACGACGGGCGCAGCGTGTTGACCCAGGCGGTCTCCAGCCACTCCTTGGACCACGACGACAGGTCGCGCCCCGAGGTCCGCTCCAGCGCCCCGAGCAGGTCCTTCAGCTCGGTGTTGCCCCAGGCGTGCTCGCCGAAGTAGTCGCGCACCCCGGCCAGGAAGTTGTCCAGCCCGACGTAGGCGACCAGCTGCTTGAGCACCGAGGCGCCCTTCGCGTACGTGATGCCGTCGAAGTTGACCTCGACCGCCTGCATGTCGGGGATGTCCGCGGCGATCGGGTGCGTGGACGGGAGCTGGTCCTGGCGGTAGGCCCAGGACTTCTCCACGTTCGCGAACGTCGTCCAGGCGCCCTTGCCCCAGCGGGTCGCCTCGGCCTGGGCGAGCACCGACATGTAGGTGGCGAACGACTCGTTCAGCCACAGGTCGTCCCACCAGCGCATGGTCACGAGGTCGCCGAACCACATGTGCGCCATCTCGTGCAGGATCGTCTCGGCGCGCCGCTCGACGACGGCGTCGGTGACCCTGGACCGGAAGACGTAGTCCTCCAGGAACGTCACGCAGCCGGCGTTCTCCATCGCGCCCGCGTTGAACTCCGGCACGAACAGCTGGTCGTACTTGCCGAATGGGTAGCGGACGCCGAACACCTTGTGGAAGAAGTCGAAGCCCTGCCGGGTGACCTCCAGGATGTTGTCGGCGTCGAGGTGCTCGGCGAGCGAGGCGCGGCAGTAGATGCCCAGCGGGATGCCGTCGTGCTCGGAGGTCACCTTGTGGTACGGCCCGGCCACGAGCGCGGTGATGTAGGTCGACATGACCGGCGTGGCGGGGAACAGCCAGCGCTTGGCCGCCTGCACCATGCCGTGCTTGCCGGCCTGCTCCGGCAGGTACTCGACCGAGGAGGCGGCCGCGTTGGAGACGACCTCCCAGTCGGCCGGGGCCAGCGCCGTCAGCTGGAAGCTGGCCTTGAGGTCGGGCTGGTCGAAACAGGCGTACATGCGGTGCGCGTCGGCCGTCTCGAACTGGCTGTGCAGGTAGACCTTCTGGTCCACCGGGTCGACGAAGCGGTGCAGCCCCTCGCCGCTGCGCATGTAGACGCAGTCGGCGTCGACGCGCAGCTCGTTGGACTCGGCCAGCGAGGGGAGCGGGAAGCGTCCCTTCTCCGCGTCGTAGGTGGAGACGTCGAGGTCGGTCCCGTTGAGCGTGACCTTGCGAACGTGCGCGCCGTGGAGATCGATGAACGTGGCCGAGCCCGGGCGGCTGCTGCTGAACCGGACGGTCGTGACACTCTCGAAGCGCTCGTCTCCCTCGGTCAGATCGAGTGCGACCTCATACGACTCGACCTTCAACAGCCGGGCGCGCTCGCGAGCCTCGTCCCGGGTCAGGTTGCCTGCCAAGTTCCACTCCTTTTCGCACTTCTTTTCGCTACTTTATGGAGGTTTGTCGGTATCCTGCCACGCGGGGAATAGGACATCGACACCCCAGGTTATGGCCCTCGTGACAGACACGACCCCCGTAGACCTTTGGTTCGATCCTTTCTGCCCATTTGCCTGGGTAACGTCACGATGGCTGCTCGAAGTCGAGAAGGTTCGTCCGATCGAGCCCCGCTGGCGCATCATGAGCCTGCAGGTCCTCAACGAGGACAAGGACGTCTCTGACGAATACCGGGCGTCGTCCGCCCGGGGCACGCGACTCATCAGGGTCATCGCCGCCGCCGCCGACCGCTTCGGCGAGGAGTACGTCGGCCGCCTCTACACCGAGTTCGGCACCCGCCTGCACAACGAGGGCCGGGGCAGAGACCTCGACACCCTGCGCGAGATCGCCGAGGAGTCGCTGGAGGCCGTGGGCCTCGACAAGGGCCTGGCCGCCGAGGCCATGGACTCGACGGACTACGACGACGTCATCCGCAAGTCGCACGACGAGGGCATCACCCTGGTCGGCCAGGAGGTCGGCACCCCCGTCATCCGCGTCGGCGCCAACGCCTTCTTCGGGCCGGTGGTCACCACCATCCCCAGGGGCGAGGACGCGGGCCGGCTCTGGGACGGTGTGCTGCTGGTCACCGAGTTCGACGACTTCTTCGAGCTCAAGCGCTCGCGGACCCGGCGGCCGAGCTTCGACTGACCTTCACCGCTGTCTTCACCTCGCAGTGATTTGTAGCCGCGTAATCCGCGCCTATCCGGTGCGTCCGGCCGTACTCTTCTGAAAGAGCAGCCGCACGAGGCGCCACGCCCTCGCCCAGCGATGGCCGGCGCGCGAGGATGGGGGCTATGCGTCAGCTGTACATCGGTGGTGCCTGGACCGCTTCGGTTTCCGGCGAGCCCATCGAGGTCGTCAACCCGGCCACGGAGCAGATCATCGACCGGGTGCCGGCGGGCGCCCCCGACGACGTCGAGGCGGCCGTACGCGCCGCGCGGAGCGCCTTCCCCTCCTGGTCGGCCACGCCCGCCGCCGAGCGCGGCAAGCTGCTGGCCGCCGCCGCCGAGCTGCTGACCGAGCGCGCCGGCGACATCGCCAAGACCATCGCGACCGACATGGGCTCGCCCCTGGGCTTCGCGCTCAAGGTGCAGACGCTGATGCCCGCGGGTGTGCTGGCCGGCTACGCCCGGCTGGCCGAGAGCCATCCGCGCGAGTCGCGCGTCGGCAACTCGCTGGTGCTCAAGGAGCCGGTCGGCGTGGTCGCCGCGATCACCCCGTGGAACTACCCGCTGCACCAGATCGTGTGCAAGGTCGCCCCGGCTCTGGCGGCCGGCTGTACGGTCGTGCTCAAGCCGTCCGAGGTGGCGCCGCTGGCGGCGTACGCGCTGACCGAGATCTTCCACGAGGTGGGCCTGCCCGCCGGCGTGTTCAACCTGGTCAGCGGGCGCGGGCCGGTGGTGGGCGAGGCCATGGCCGCGCACCCGGAGGTCGACATGATCTCCTTCACCGGCTCCACCGCCGCCGGGCGCCGGGTGGCGTCGCTGGCGGTCGAATCGGTCAAGCGGGTGGCGCTGGAGCTCGGCGGCAAGTCCGCCAACCTGATCCTGCCCGACGCCGACCTGGGCGCCGCCGTCAAGGTCGGCGTCGCCAACTGCTTCGTCAACGCCGGCCAGACCTGCTCGGCGTGGACCCGCATGATCGTCCACCGCGACCAGTACGACGACGCGGTCCACCTCGCCGTCGACGCGGCGCGCCGCTACACCGTCGGCGACCCGTTCGACGAGACCACCCGCATCGGCCCGCTGGTCTCCGAGGCCCAGCGCGACCGCGTGATCCACTACATCAACCGGGGCCAGGAAGAGGGCGCCAGGCTGGTGACCGGGGGCACCGAACGCCCGCACCCGCGCGGCTTCTACGTCGAGCCGACCGTCTTCGCCGCGGTCGAGCCCGGCATGACGATCGAGCAGGAGGAGATTTTCGGCCCGGTCCTGACGATCATCCCCTACACCAGCGAGGAGCAGGCCGTCCGCATCGCCGATGACACTCCCTACGGCCTGGCCGGCGCGGTGTGGGCGGGCACCCAGGAGCGCGCGGTCGCGGTGGCCCGCAGGCTGCGCACCGGGCAGGTCGCGATCAACGGGGGCGCGTTCAACCCGCTCGCCCCGTTCGGCGGCTACAAGCAGTCGGGCATCGGCCGCGAACTGGGCGAGCACGGACTGGAGGAGTTCCTCGAGGTCAAGTCGCTGCAGCTCTGAAGTCTGTGCAGCTCTGAGGCCCGTCGCGGTTCAGAGGAGCAGTCCGCCGGCCGCCAGCAGGTTCTGGCCGGTGATCCACCGCCCGTCGGCTCCGGCCAGGAACGCCACCACGGCCGCGATGTCGTCCGGCCGCCCCAGCCGTCGCAGGGCGGTCATCGCGGGCATCTGCTCGAGCGCCTCCGGCGGGTTGTTCTCGCGCAGCATGTCGGTGTCGGTCGCGCCGGGCGAGACGATGTTGGCCGTGATGCCGCGCCCGCCCAGCTCACGCGCCGCGACCTTGGTGAACTGCTCGACGGCCGCCTTGCTCCCCGCGTAGAGGGAGATCCCCGGGCCGGGCAGGCGCGTGTTGAGCGTGGAGATGTTGATGATCCGCCCGCCGTCGCGCATCACCCGCCCGGCCCACTGGATGGCCAGGAACACCGAACGCGCGTTGACCGCGAAAACCCGCTCGTAGGACTCGTCCGTGATGTCGGCGATGAGTCCCGGCCCGGTCTCCGCCGCGTTGGCGACCAGGATGTCGAGCCCCGGCAACAACTCCTCGGCCGTGGCGAACAGCCGGTCGAGATCCGCCCTGCTCGCCTGATCGGCTTGTACGGCATGCGCCCCGGTCGTCGCGGCCACCTCCTTGGCCAGCTCCGAGTTGCCGCGATAGGTGAAGACCACCTCGGCTCCGCCAGCGGTCAGCCGCTCGACGATGGCCCGGCCGATGCCCCGGGAGCCACCTGTGACCAAAGCGCCCTTCCCTGAGAACACTCGTCCCGAAGATTCGCTCATGCCGCCAACCTACGTTCTGAGCATGATCTTGCGCGCGTCCGGCTTCGGCAGCCTGTCGACGTACAGCCGCCCGTCGAGATGCTCGGTCTCGTGCTGGAAGCAGCGGGCCAGCGAGCCGCGTGCCTTGACGCGCTGCGGGCGGCCGAGCCGGTCGAACCCCTCGACGGTCACCCCCGCGGCCCGCGCCACCGTGGCGTAGATCGGCGTGCCGGTCTGCCGGTCGGGCACTGACAGGCAGCCCTCCTCGTCCAGCACCTCTTCGGGATCGTCCACGGTCAGCACGGGATTGATCATGTGACCTTTGCGGCGGTTGATGTCATAGACGAACAACCGCCGAGGCACGCCGATCTGCGGACCGGCCAGACCGACGCCGTCCACCGCGTACATCGCCTCGAACATCTCGTCGATGAGGCGGCGTAGCTCGCGGTCGAAGCCTTCGACGGGTTCGGCGGGTGTGCGCAGCACAGGATCGCCGAGGACGCGGATCTCGCGCATGATGCTCTACTTTCCGTAACTTCCGTAAGGACTGGCCAACCAATGGGGTCCTTACTCTAGCCAGCGGACGCGCTGGTGCGAGGCGCGTGTGCGGCGCTGTGGAAGACTGGGCGCGTGCGTGTCTATATCGGTGCCGACCATGCCGGCTATGAGTTCAAGAACCACCTTGTGTCCTGGCTCAAGGACAACGGGCACGAGGTGACCGACTGCGGTCCGTTCGTCTACGACGCCGAGGACGACTATCCGGCCTTCTGCCTGCGGGCCGCCGAGGGTGTCGCCGGCGATCCGGGCAGCCTGGGCGTCGTCATCGGGGGGTCGGGCAACGGCGAGCAGATGGCCGCCAACAAGGTGCGCGGCATCCGGGCCGCGCTGGCCTGGAGCCAGGAGACGGCCAGACTCGCCCGCGAGCACAACAACGCCAACATCGTCTCCATCGGCGCGCGCATGCACTCCGACGACGAGGCGACCGGCTTCGTGGAGACCTTCCTCGCCACGCAGTTCTCCGGCTCGGAGCGGCATGCCCGCCGCATCGCGCAGGTGGCGACCTACGAGACGATCGGCCAGCTGCCCTCTCTGCCCTAAGCCCGCCGCTTGGGGTCGCGTCTGGGCATCTCGTCACGCAGGGGCCGCCGGTCGGCGGCCTCCTGCTGCTCCTTCGAGGGCCGCGACACGTCGCGGGCCCGCATCGCGGTGATCGCGGTGATCTGCAAGCTCTGCAGTGCCATGCCCGCGAGCCTACGTCAGCGGGGCCCGCGTGGCTCGCGTCCGACGGGACCGCCTCAGAAGGACAGCCCTCCCCACGGCTTCGGACTCCACGCCATGGCGGCGTCGAGCCTGCGCACCGAGCCCGCCGAGTGCTCGCGCAGCAGCCCCGCGTCGAGCTGCGCCGAGAGCAGGCCGTCGCCCATGTACGCCGAGCCGAGCGAGGAGACCCGCAGCGACAGGTCGGGCTCGTCCTCCACCGGCTTGCACTCCGCGCCGGAGGTGTCGGCGCTGAGCCGCCAGCGGCGGGCGTTCCACGGGCACACGTCGTCCTCGACCTCGATCACCACGTCGACGGCCGACGAGTACGCCCGCGAGGTCAGCGCCCGGTCCACCTCCACCAGGCGTACCCACAGCTCGTCGGTGCAGGTCGCCCGCAGCTGCCGTGGGTCGGCGAGCAGCGCGAGGAGCGCGTCGTCCACCGCCCGGCTGCCCTCCACCCGGGAGACCAGGTCGCGGTCGAGCAGGCCGCGCCACAGCAGCGCGCGGGCGGCGGGGTCGGTCGCCTCGAGCTCCACCAGCTTCAGCAGGCCGTTGGACATACCGTTGTCGTCCCAGTCCGCCTTGACCCTGAACAGCGCGTAACCGCGTACGCCCCGGTCATCCTCGGCGATCACCGAGCGGAGCGCCCCGTCCCCGTGCCGGTCGAACTCCTCGTCGGCGAGCTGAGCATCCCAGAAGTGCTTGTTGCGGAGATAGCGCCCGGGGCGGTCGGTCACGACGGAGGCGAACAGCCGCTCGAACTCGGCTCTGGCCTCGGCCGGCTTGGCCACCCTGAGGCGCAGCGCGGGATCCGTGGGGGCGTTCGCCACGAAGGCCGAGCCGTGCTTCGCGATGCTGAATCCCATCTCGGTGGACGCCCTGCCGTACCCGAACCTGCCGTAGATGACGGACTCGGAGGCGTACAGGGCGGCGACGGACTCGCCCCGATCGCGTACGTCGGACAGCTGCCTGCGCATCAGGCTCGACAGCACGCCGCGGCGGCGGTGGGAGGGGAGCACGCTGACGGCCGTCACTCCCGCGACGGGGATCTGCGCGCCGGGGACCGTCATGGTGAAGGAGAAGACGGCGGTGACACCGGCCATGACATCGCCGTCGAACGCGGCGAGCGTCCGATCGAACTCGGTCTGCGCTTTGGCTCGTTCGAACACCTGGGGATGGGGCGTCCAGTTGAAGCCTTCGGAGAGCACATCGGCGAACTTCGGCCACTCGGCCTCGTCCACCGGACGGATCGGATACGTCATCCGTCCACCGTAGGAGCGGGCAAAGGGGGAGGGCCACCCAATATACGTGCTTAATGATCAAGGCCTTGGTCAAGTGGGCTGCCCAAAGGGAGGCCAGAGCGCTACAGTCAGGCGCATCATGAGTTCCCGTTCGGCGCTGCAGATACCGCCACGGCTCCGCGCGCTCCTGGTGCGGGTGCCGTTTCTGGTGTCCGCCGTCCGGTTGCTCAGGAGGGGCTCCTTGGCCCGAGACCGCAACCTGCTGGTCACGCTGACGATGCTCACGCTCGTCATCGGACTGCTGGCCGCGCAGATCTCGACCGAGTGGTTCTCGCCCTCGCTGCTCATCCTCGTCCTCCTGGTGGGCGGCCTGCAGCTCCGGCTGAACAGCCTGATCAAGCTGCTCATCGCGGTGGCCATCTCGCTCGGCTATATCGCCGGCACCCTCGGGGTCGGCCAGATCGGCCTCGGGCTCATGGTGACGATCGGCTTCACCACGGTGCTGGCCGTGCTGATGGCCCGCACCCGGGGCAAGCTCGGCGTGCAGGGGCTACGCGGCGACGCCATGCTGCTGGAGCTGCGCGACCGGCTCAGGAGCCAGGGTGAGCTGCCCCCGCTGCCCAAGGACTGGGGCGGCAAGGTCGTGCTCAAGCAGGCCGGCGGCTCCTCCTTCGGCGGCGACTTCCTGGTCTCCATGCGCGACGCGGACAAGGTGGAGATCGCGCTGGTCGACGTGTCGGGCAAGGGCGTCGACGCGGGCACCAGAGCGCTGCTGCTGTCCGGCACGTTCGGCGGGCTGCTCGGCTCCGGCGTCGACTTCCTGCCCGCCTGCAACACCTACCTGCATCGTCAGCGCGGCGACGAGGGGTTCGTGACGGCCGTGCACGTACGCCTCGACCTGGCGACGGGCGACTACACGATCACCTCGGCCGGCCACCCGCCGGTGGTCAAGTTCGACGCGGGCACGGGCAACTGGCAGGTCGCCACGGCCAAGGGCGTCGTCCTCGGCGTGGTCCCCGACCTGCACTGCGAGCCCGACAGCGGCACCCTGCGCAAGGGCGACGCGCTGCTGCTCTACACCGACGGGCTGATCGAGCAGCCCGGGCGCGACATCGACGCCGGGCTCGACAAGCTGCTCGGCGAGGCGGAGCGGCTGCTGCCCTCGGGATTCCGTGACGGCGCCCGGGCCCTGGTCAACGCCATGGCGTCGGGTCACAACGACGACTGCGCGCTGGTGCTCATCTGGCGTCCGTGACGAATCACACGGGTCAAGCGGTGAACAAGGTCACTGGCAGCGCTTGATCGACTTTGAGATGCTCGAAGAGTTCACCACTCCGGGTCCCGGCGGAGCGGCGCGGCTTCACCGGGATCCGGTCTTATGGTGGGGCTTCGTCTTGGTGGGGGCTTCACAGCCAGCCTGAGTCGCTGGCGATGCGTACCGCGTCGAGGCGGTTGCGGGCCCCCGTCTTGCACATGATGCGCGACAGATGGTTGCGTACGGTGCCCACCGACAGGAAGAGCTGGTCGGCGATCTCCGTCGAACGGGCCCCGCCCGCCGCGATCCGCAGCACGTCGAGCTCGCGCCTGGTCAGCGGGTTGACGACCGACTGCAGGGCGGCGATCGCCAGGTCGGAGTCGACCGCGCGGCGCCCGGCGGCGACCAGCCGCAGGCCCTCGGCGAGCTGCTCGGGCGCGACGTCGAGGCTCATGAACCCGAGCGCGTGCGTGGCGAACGCCCTGCGCACCTGACCGGGATTGGGCTGCGCCGACAGGATGAGTACGTGACAGCCCTTCTCGCGCAGTCGCGCCGCGGGGAACAGGCCGCCCCCGCCGGGCAGGTCCAGATCGACGATCGCCGTGTCGGGCGCGCACGCGGCCGCCGCGGGCAGGACGCCGTCCGCGTCTCCCACCTCGGCCACCACCTGCAGGTCGGGCTCCGCGTCGAGCGACGCCACCAAGCCGCGCCGGACCAGCGGCAGATGCTCGGCGACCAGAATCCGGATCAAGGCTCCCACCTCCGTCATCCCCCAGAGTGATCGCCTGATCGCGTACTGTCAACGGAATGTGGCGCCGCGGCAAAGGGTGCGCACGCCATCGAGGTGTAATGACTTCGACTACTCTGGGGGCTGTCGGGACCTTCTGTCTGCCCTGGAGCGGGACTAGATGAACTGGCTTTACCTCGCGGGGATCGTAGTCTTCCTGATCGGGCTGATGGCATCTGTCGCGTTGCACGAACTCGGCCACTTCGTGCCCGCCAAGATCTTCGGTGTCAGGGTGCCCCAGTACATGGTCGGCTTCGGCTCGACCGCCTGGTCCATCCGGCGAGGTGAGACCGAGTACGGCATCAAGTGGATCCCGCTGGGCGGCTACATCCGCATGATCGGCATGCTGCCGCCACGGCCCGGCGACGATCCCACCAAGCTCAGGGGTTCCTCCACCGGCCCGTTCCAGGGGCTCATCGAGACCGCCCGCGACGCGGCGCAGGAAGAGGTGCGGCCGGGCGACGAGGAGCGGGTCTTCTACCGGAAGAAGTGGTGGCAGAAGGTCATCATCATGTCCGGCGGCCCGTTCATGAACTTCGTGCTGTCGTTCATCCTCTTCTCGGTCCTGCTCGTCGGCATCGGCCTGCCCGCGCTGACCCCGGTGGTGTCCCCGAAGACCAACACCTGCGTGATCCCGATCAGCGAGCAGCGCACCGACTGCCGCGCCGGCGACCAGCCGACGCCCGCCGCCAAGGCCGGCATGAAGCCCGGGGACCGGCTCGTCTCCTTCGGCGGCCAGAAGATCACCTCCTGGGACGACGCCACCCGCCTGATCCGCTCGCACGGCGCCGGCCCCGTCGCCGTCGGCATCGTCCGCGACGGCAAGCCGATGACCCTCAACGTGACGCTCATCGCCCAGGACCGGCCGTCGCCCACCGACCTGAAGAAGATCGACAAGAACGTCGGCTTCCTCGGCGTCATGCCCACCGAGGTCAGGGAGCAGCAGAGCCTCGGCGTCGTGATCGGCTACATGGGCCAGCTCACCGCCCGGGTCGCCGACTCGCTGCTGAACCTGCCGCAGAAGATGGTCGGCGTGTGGCACGCCGCGTTCTCCGGCGACAAGCGCGACCCCGAGGGCCCGGTCGGCGTCGTGGGCGCCGGACGTATGGGCGGCGAGATCCTCTCCTCCGACCTGTCGAGCGTGGAGAAGGTCGCCTTCCTGGTGAACCTGCTGGCCGGGTTCAACCTGGCGATCGGCATGTTCAACTTGATCCCGCTGCTGCCGCTCGACGGCGGCCACATCGCGGGCGGGCTCTGGGAAGGCCTCAAGCGCGCTTACGCTCGCGTCACGCGGCGTCCCGAGCCCGCGTACGTGGACATCGCCAAGGTGCTGCCGCTCACCTATGCCCTGGCCTTCGCCATGATCATCATGGCCGGCCTGCTCGTCTACGCCGACCTGATCAACCCGCTCACGCTCACCGGCTGACCGGCGGGTCGGCACGAGCAGGCTCAGGGGGTCTGCCCGTCTCCGCGGTGCGCCAGGATGGCCTTGCCGGGCGCGGGCGCGCCCATCGACCCGCCGCCGACCGCTTCGGCGGCGGCAGGGTGGCCCGCTCGTCCTGGTTCAACGGGGCGAGGATTTAGAACATCGAGATGTGCACGTGGTCGAAGTGGTTCTCGGTGATGCTGCCCCGGTCGGACATCGAGCTCCACCCCGAGCCCTGGTTGATGCGCTGCTTCCAGATCACGTACTTGACCCCGAGCTTGTCCTTGTTCTCCAGCGCCCAGGCCGCGACGCGGTCGCCGAGTGCCTGGTGGGCCGCGCTGGGCATGGTGCCGCCGGTGCTCATCATGAAGTCGCACGCGCGCCCCAGCGGGTGCTCGCCGCCGCCGCCCGAGCGGAAGCAGCCCACCTCGTACGGCAGCGCGAAGTCCTTCTGGATCAGCCCGCGGATCACCCGCATCCGGGCGGTGATGTTGTCGGAGCCGGACGGCAGTTGTGGCGCCCAGCTGCCGTCCGAGCGGCGGCCGGGGCCGAACGGGATGAGGCCCTTCAGCTTCTTCTGGATGTCCTTGATGACGCCCTGCGCGTCGTCCCGCTGCTTGGCCACGGTGGTCGCGTCATCGCGGATCTTCGACTCGAGGGCGGTCGCCTGGTCCGCGGCCGCCTTCTTCTCGTTCCGGGCGGTGGCCACGCCCTGCACGATCGCCTGTTGCTCGGCCGCGAGATGGGCCAGCAACGCCGCGCTGGAGGCATCGGTCGGGAGGGTGAGGTTCGGCAGCGCGCCGGTGCCGTTCTGGTACTGCATGCGCGCGAGCTCAGAGGCGCGTTTCTGGGCTGTGACGAGCTGGGCCTCCGCCGTGGCCAGCCGTTTCTTGGTCGTTTCCGAGTCCTGTTTGGCCTTGGCCAGTTCGACCCGCTTGAGGTTGTAGGTCTCGATGAGCTTGTCGACCTTCTTGTCCAGCTGCTTCAGCTCCGCGCGGAGCTGGGCCTCGCTGGGCTTGGGGGCGGCAGCGGCGGGCGCGCCCGTGAAGGCGCCGAAGGCCATGGAAGCGGAGGTGATGAGCGCGATGGCAAGACTCGAGGGGGACGCAGCCGCCACGAAGGGTTCCTCTCCCTATGCCGGCCGGGTTAGCTGACGGGTTCGGGCAGGGAGATGCCGCCTTACCACCTGAGTGGATTCACCCCAAGACGCGATGGGTCCCCGGCTCCCGGGCCACGCGCCCGGGATTAGGCCGGCACCGACGGTTTCGGTCGGTGCTGAACAGGGATATTAGTAGTAAAACCAAGGTCATGCGACTTCAAGCAGAAACCAATTAGAGATCTACCTGTGATTTAAGCATGCGTGCGGCTTCCTCCGGCAGGACATCGTTGACGAACGCGCCCATGGCCGACTCCGAGCCCGCCAGATACTTGAGTTTCCCGGGCGCCCGTCTGATGCTGAACAGCTCCAGGTGCAGATAGGCCAGGTCACGATCCTGCCGCACCGGCGCCTGGTGCCAGGCGGAGATGTACGGCATGGCGACGCCGAACAGCCCGTCGAGCGCCCGCAGCACGGATGTGTAGAGCGGGGCGAAGGCGGCGCGTTCCTCCTCCGACAGCGCGGCCAGGTCCGGCACCTGCCGGTGCGGATACACGTGCACCTCGAACGGCCAGCGGGCGGCGGCGGGCACGAACGCGGTCCACAACTCGTTGGCCGCCACCACGCGCACCCCTGCGGCCCGCTCGGCCGCCAGCACGTCGGCGAAGAGGTTGCCGCCCCGGTGCCGGGCGGCCGCGCCGAGCTGGAGCTTGGTCCGCGGGGTCACGTAGGGGTAGGCGTAGATCTGGCCGTGCGGGTGCGGCAGCGTGATGCCGATCTCCTCGCCCCGGTTCTCGAAGCAGAACACCTGCTCGACGCCCTCGATCGCGGACAGCTCGGCCGTACGGTCGGCCCACGCCTCCATGACCAGGCCCACCTGCTCGTCCGAGAGCCGCGAGAACGACGACGAGTGCTCAGAGGTGAAGCACACCACCTCACACCGCCCCACCCCCGGCCGGACCTCACTCAGCCCCCCGACATCCTCATAAGTCCCGAAATTTCCGGAAAAAGAGGGGAAGCGGTTCTCGAACACCGCCACGTCATAGTCGTACGCCGGGATCTCCGACGACCTCGTCTCGGACGACGGGCACAGCGGGCACTCGTCGGCCGGAGGCAGGAACGTACGCGTCTGGCGGTGCCCCGCCATCGCGATCCATTCCTCGGTGAGCGGGTCGTAGCGCAGCTCCGACGCCATCGGCCTGGGGTCGAGCGCCCGCCGGTCGATCGCGCTCCGGTCGGCGTCGTCGCGCCGGTCGAAGTAGATCAGCTCTCGGCCGTCGGCCAGGTGGGTGATGGTGCGTTTCACTGCGAGTCCTCCGCGATGATCAGTTCGCCGGCGCGTTCGCCCAGCTCCATGCGTGCTTCCTCGGACAGTCCCGAGTCGCTGATGACCGCGTCGGCCTCGGTCAGATCGGCGATCGTGCTGATGCCGACCGTGTTCCACTTGGTGTGGTCGGCCGGGATGACCAGCCGGTGCGCCGCGTGCACCAGCTCCCTGTCGGTCTCCGACTCCAGCAGGTTGGGCGTGGTGAACCCGGCCCGCACACTCATCCCGTGCACGCCGAGGAACAGCGTGTCGACGTGCAGCCGCCGGATCGCGGCCACCGCGACCGGGCCGACGAGGGCGTCGGACGGCGTGCGTACGCCGCCGGTCAGCACAACCGTGCGGTCGGCGCGCGGGTTGCGGTGGAAGACGTCGGCCACCGGGATCGAGTTGGTGATGACCGTGAGTTCGGGAACCGAGATGAGGTGGTGGGCCAGGGCCCAGGTGGTGGTGCCTGCAGACAGGGCGACCGCGGTGCCGGGCCTGACGAACTGGGCGGCGCGTCGCGCGATGGCCTCCTTCTCCTGCTGCTGGCGGGCGGACTTGGCGGTGAAGCCCGGCTCCTCGGTCGAGCCGGGACCCAGCGCGGTCGCGCCGCCGTGCACCTTCTCCAGCAGCCCGCGCTCGGCGAGCACCTCGAGGTCGCGGCGGACCGTCATGTCGGAGACGCCGAGCTCGCGAACGAGGTCGGCCACCCGAACGCCGCCGCTGCTGCGCACGCGTTCGAGGATCGCCTGCTGGCGCTGCTGTGCGAGCACGCCCCCGCTCCTTCCAACAGATTCCACCAAATTATGACACGGCTTTGTTGGGGAATGTTAGGTCGTACAGCTTGTGCGGTAGACCACAGCGCGAGACGTTGGGAACGCGGACCGATCACACTGGAGGTATCCATGGCGAAGCGATCTCGCAAGACCAAGGCGCGCAAGAAGAAGAAGGCCAACCACGGCAAGCGCCCGAACGCGAACTGACCTGCCGACCGGCCGCGGTGACCTCCTTCACCCCGGCCGGTGCGACGGCTCAGCCCGGGAGACTGTGCAGGGCCTCGTCGATGCGCTCCTGCGGGAGCGGGTAGTCCTCCATGCGCCCCGACAGGTAGCGGTCGTAGGCGGCCAGATCGAAGTGTCCGTGCCCGCACAGCGCGGTCAGGATCACCTTCTCCTCGCCGCTCTCCCTGCACCGCAGCGCCTCGGCGATGGTCTCGGCCAGCGCGTGCGTCGGCTCGGGCGCCGGGACGATGCCCTCGGTACGGGCGAAGCGCACCCCTGCCTCGAAGCACTCGGTCTGCGACCTGGTCACCGCCTCGAACAGGCCCAGCTCGTACATGTGCGACAGCAACGGCGACATGCCGTGATAACGCAGCCCACCCGCGTGGATCGGGTCGGGCACGAACCCGTGGCCCAGCGTGTGCATCTTGAGCAGCGGCGTCAAGCCCGCCGCGTCGCCGAAGTCATAGGCATAGACGCCCCGCGTGAACGACGGGCACGCCTCCGGCTCGACGGCGCGCAACGTGACGTCGAGGTTCCCGGCCAGCTTCTCGCGCAGGAACGGGAAGGTGAGCCCGGCGAAGTTCGAGCCGCCTCCGGTGCAGCCGATGATCAGGTCCGGCATCTCCTCCAGCTGGGCCAGCGCCTCCTCGCCGATGACGGTCTGGTGCATGAGCACGTGGTTCAGCACCGAGCCGAGCGCGTAGCGGGCGTCCGGGTTCGCGCCGGCCACCTCGACCGCCTCGCTGATCGCGATGCCGAGGCTGCCGGGTGAGCCGGGGTCGTCGGCCAGCACCTTGCTGCCCGCGCCGGTCATGGTCGAGGGGCTGGGGCACACCGTCGCGCCGTACACCTGCATGAGCGAGCGCCGATAGGGCTTCTGATCGTAGGAGGCGCGGACCATCCAGATCCGGCACTCCAGATCGAACTGCGCGCACGCGAACGCCAGCGCCGACCCCCACTGTCCCGCCCCGGTCTCCGTGGTGAGCAGCCGTACGCCTTCGCGGGCGTTGTAGTACGCCTGGGGGACGGCGGTGTTCGGCTTGTGGGACCCGGCCAGGGAGACGCCCTCGTACTTGTAGTAGATCCGCGCGGGCGTGCCGAGCGCCTTCTCCAGCCGACGCGCCCGGATCAGCGGGGTCGGCCGCCAGAGCCGGTAGACATCGAGCACCTCCTGGGGAATGGCGATGTACCGCTCAGTGCTCACCTCCTGGCCGATCAGCTCCATCGGGAACAGCGGCGCCAGGTCATCGGGTCCCACCGGCTGCCGGGTGCCCGGATGCAGCGGAGGAGGCGGCGGCGCGGGCAGGTCGGGCACGACGTTGTACCAGCTACTGGGAATGCCGGAGCTCATGACCTCAGTCTGCGCCGGTCACCGCCCGCCCTCAATCAGGATGGCCATTCGTCCGGGATGGTCCGCGCGTACGGCCACGTCGGCGGTCCGCAGCGGATCGGCCTCCCGCTCGTAGCGCGCGTAGGCGGGCAGCCGCCACCGCTCGTCCCCCCCGGCCATCCGCCCCAGCGCCCCCTCGGACAGCCACAGATGCACGCTCACCTCGAACGGCAGCCCGCGGCCCAGCAGCAGCGTCCCGTCGAGCAGCAGCACAGCCCCTTGAGGCAGCGTCTGGTACGGCAGGCGGTACGCGCGGTCGGCCCGGCTGTCCCAGAGTGCCGGCAGTACCTTGCCGGTCCCCTGGGGCCCCAGCGGCCCGAGCACCTCCCGGGTCAACGCCCCGGTGTCGAGCCAGTCGTCGTAGAAGGCGTCGGGGTTCGTCCGGCCGTACTCGAGCCTGAGGGACGCGGGCCGCAGGAAGTCGGCGGCGGACACCCGCAACACGGCCCGGCCCCGCGTCCTGAGCGGCGCGACCAGCTCGTCCGCCAGCCGTTCGGGGTGGGCGGGCGACGCCCCGTCGACGGCGACCCGCGCGTAGGAATCGCGCGGCAGGCCCGCGATCCGCTCGGCCAGCTCCTCGACCAGGGCCTCTCGGGAGATCGCTCGCGCACGCATCAACCCGAGCGTACGCGCTCACCCCGGGCCTACGCGCTCACCCCGCAACCGCTCAGGTGCCGCCGGGACCGCTGGGGCCGTTTCCGGGGCCACTCGGGTGGGTGCGGTGCGGGACCGCTCAGGTGGGCTCGGGACCGCTCAGGCGGTGGCTGGGGCCGCTCAGGCGGTGCCACGTGGCCACGTGGGCCCGTCGTCCTGCCTGGCGTGCCGCCCTCGGCGCACGCAATCGGGACACACAGGTTCCTGCCGCGACCGAGTCAAGGCTTCCGGCGTGGGCTGTGAGCCCGGGGAAACCGCGGTGTCGGAGTCGACCAGGAACATCGTGACGCGTTCCGGGTCGTAGCCGAAGGTGCGCTTGCAGCCGTAGCACCGGCCTATCGTCGTGATCCCTTTGTCCGCCATGCGGCCTCCCTATCGGGCACGCCCGGTACCGAGATCAAGAGCGTAACGGAGCTTGACTCACGAAGTGCGATAACAGCCGAAACCACCACAAGATCGTCTGGCACGGACCGCGTAAGCGGAAGGGCCTGACGCGCGCACTCGCATGATGGCTACGTTGATCTCCATGGGCTCACTGACTTTGGCGGATATAACCACGACATTAGACATGGCGCTCGAGGCGCTCGGAACTGCGAACGCCAACCCGGCGTATCGCGTGTGCGGCACAAGCGCCGCACTCCTGCAAGGCGTCCCCCTACCGGTTGGGGACATCGACATCCTGCTCGCCAGCCGAGAAGACGTAGAAACGTGCGCCGCGGCACTCTCCTCGTTCCCCTGCCTATATGCCGCCTCATGGTTCCCGGAATCTTCGCAATACTTCACCAGGTTCGCGGTGAATGGCGTCGAAGTGGACCTCAGCACCGTCGAGCGGCAAGTCGATTCGGACGGTTGGGAATGTGCGGGCAGCGGCCCGTGGCAGCATTACGTCCTGGTCACATGCGGCTCTCACCAGGTGCCGGTGGTTCGGCTGGAACTCCGATTGGTCACGGAACTGCTACGAGACCGAGCTGATCGATACGACCCGCTCCTCGACCACATGGGCACACACGGGTTCGATTCCGCTCTGTTGCGACGGTCGATGAACGCCCACCACATTCCCGCTCACCGCCAGCGTCAAGTCCAAGACCGCCTCGCGCGGTCTTCTCTCGGCACCCCGTCCCTGCCCCCTGCCTGACGCTTCCCGCCTGCCTGGACGTGGCGGCCGGTTGCAGGAACGCGATCGGGTCATCGCACAAGTGCTCGAGGCCGAGCAGAAGAAGCGATCGGGCGCACAACGGGCAAAACGGCACGAAGATCACAAAGGCCAGGCTCCCCGTACGGGATGACCTGGCCTTCCGCCGTGAGAGCGGACGACGGGAATCGAACCCGTGTAGCTAGCTTGGAAGATAGCGGCTCATGATCCCCTGGCCTGCTCCGGCTCTGGTCAGATGCCGCACGGCCCTGCCGGCGAGATCCCGTGATTCCCCCTTGATCACCGCTCCATCGGGCACGCAACGGGCACGCGCCCACTGGCGACGGTTTTACAGCGTGTGCCCGTTCCAGCCGATAGACGGCCTCCCGACCTGCGGCGGGACAGCATCCCGCCGCACGAGACCAAGATCGTTGCACGCATATTGCACAGCCCGGCTTGTTCAACAGAAGCTCGATCTTGAACACTCCGGACCGCTCAGTCCTGATCTCGGGAAGTCGCGCGTGACGCCTGGGCGACTTCGAGCCGGGCGAGCACGTGGTCCACCTCAAAGTCCCAACCCACCGCTCGCGCGCCCGACCAGTTGATCCCAATCAGCAGGCCATCCGTCTTGAGCTCAGGCAGCCACTCACGCACCCATTCGTCGACGCCGATCTCCCTGGGTTCCATCGCACCATAGACGGGAACCGTCTTGATGATCTTCTTCACCCGGGAGAGCGAAGACCAGAACGGCATGCTCCGTCGTCCACTCGGCATCATCGGAGTCGGACAGCCGTTATCGTCCTGCACCGTCCACACTGTGCGGTGGGATGCGACATCGCGAAAGAACGCCGCCGCCTGTGCCCCACTCTGACTCACGCCGACACGGTACCTATGACCGAAGTCGTGCGTACGCACGTGCCCGTCCCCCCGTGCACATAGGAGCGTCAGGTCTCATCTCAGCCACTCATCCACCGGTCACCGATGGTCGCGATCATCCCGGAGCCAAGCGCCCCCGCCGGAGGCATGGTTGTCCTTTCGCCGTTCGGCGACTGCGCAAACGAGCGCTCCGAGCATCATCCCGAATCCCACCTTCACAGTGATATCGAGGGTTTCATCGCTGGCGGCGAAGGAATTACCGAACAAGCCAGATGAGCTGACCAGGGCAAGAAGAAACAAAGCCACGCCAGCGCCGAGGAAGCCGGTTCGGAAGGTCGGAATTACGGCGCCAGGATTCATGCCAGCGCGCCATATGGCGTTGCCGAGAGCGGTCAGAGGGAGAGCGACGAGGAGCACGTCAAATAAGGTCGTCACGGCGGCTGATCGTAGGGCAATGATGCCGGGACCGGAATAGTGTGTGGAGGAAGGTAGCGCATCCCGACTGCGGCCCGGGTGGCGGACCGCACGCGAGAACGGTCCCCAGACGGCACGCGCAGCGTACGGCCCGCAAGCTCGGGCCGCACGGCGGCGTGCGCCGCCGCCTTGATGTGGCCGTTGTCCGTGTAGTCGGCATGCTGGCCGAACCGAACGGCGGCAAGCTCGTGGACGACACGCCCAAGTCCCGGGCCGGTCGTCGGGTGGTGGCCATCCCTTCGGAGATCTTCCCCGACCTTCGGCGACATCTGGAGCGGTACACCGAACCAGGAGAGAACGGTCACGTCTTCATCGGCCCCAAGGGTGGCCTGCTGCGGCGCTCGGCCTTCCGGCGCATCTGGAACAAAGTCCAGATCAAGGTGAAGCTGCCCGACCTTCACTCCCATGACCTCCGGCACGCGAGAAACACCCTCGCTGCGCCCACAGGCGCGAGCCTCCGCGAGCTGATGACCCGGATGGCACTCCTTCACCCGAACGGCGCTGACCACCCACACGCGACACAGGACCGTGACCAGGCCATCGCGCAGGCACTCGGTAAGGCGCTGAAGGGGGCACGGAAGGGGGCACGGAAGGAGCGCGGAAAGAAGTCATCGGGCACGCAACGGGCACGGAAGATCGAGAAGAAGTAGCGGAGATCGCAAAGGCCAGGTCGCCTCATGGGGCTGACCTGGCCTTTCGCCTTTGGAGCGGACGACGGGAATCGAACCCGCGTAGCTAGTTTGGAAGACTAGGGCTCTACCATTGAGCTACGTCCGCGCGAACCGGTCGAAGTCTGGTCTAGACTTCATCCGGTCGTCAGGGCGTAAGCGTACCGGAGTCACGGAGCGCGTGCGTACCCGGCGAGACGGGGCGTGGCGCAGCTTGGCAGCGCGCTTGCTTTGGGAGCAAGAAGTCGCAGGTTCAAATCCTGTCGCCCCGACCAGCTCAAAGGCCACCTCCGAATCGGAGGTGGCCTTCTGCGTGACAAACTGAGTGACTACGGCTCCGCGCCGCCCTCGAAGATGCGGTCCATGGCCACGGCACCGGCCTGGAGGACGGGCCGGATCTGCTTGCGGTAGACGGCCTCGGTCACGGCCGTGCTGCTGTGGCCGACGAGCCGGGAGATCTCCTCAAGCGGGATGCCGTTGTCCGAGAGCAGCGAGACGAAGCTGTGGCGCAGCTCGCGTGGCGTCCACTCGGCGGGGTTCAGGCCCTCGGCATCCCTGATGACGACACGGAAGGCACGCCGGACGTTCGAGGCGTCCAACTCCGTACCAGTTGACGAGGCGAACACCAATCCGGCGGTGTTCCAGGAATTGCCCTGCTCGCGGCGCTGGTCTTCCCGATGCTGCCGGAGCACCTCCACACAGCGCCGAGGCAGGGCGAGCGTGCGCCGGGACTTCCGCGTCTTCGTGTCTCCGTCCGCACGTACCGACCGCCACACCGCCACATGCGGAGGCACGGGAGGGACGGTTTTCGGATCTCCTTCCAGATCGACGTGATCCCACGTCAGAGCCCTGAGTTCCTCCGTACGCGCGCCAGTGAGCAGGGACACCACCACGTAGGCGTACAGCCTTGTTCCGGCCGCAGCCTTGAGCACAGCGTCTGCCTGGGCGAACGTCAGCGCCTTCGACGGCCGCCCCGCCTTTCCTGCGGGGACTGAACACAGTTCCACGACGTTCCGCTTGACCTTGTCGCGAGCCATCGCCCGCTTGAGAGCGCGATTCAGGCAGGACCTGATGATCTGCAAAGTACGGGTGCTGAGCGTCTTCGCCTTGTCCGCCAGCCACCTGTCCACGTCCTCGGCACTGAGGTCGCGGAGCTTGCGCTTGCCCAGGGCAGGGATGACGTGCTTCCTGCACAGGATCGCGTAGGACTCCACAGTCCGTGGATCGCGACCGTTCAGGCCGTAGGTCAGCCAGTCGTTCACGGCCCGTTCGACGATGTAATCCCCGGGAGCGATGGCGAGGCCGTCCTCGTAGTCCCGGACGATCTCTTTGAGCTTGTCCTTGGCGGTGGTCTTGGTCTTGCCGCTGGCCTTCTTGACGATGCGCTTTCCGGCAGGCGTGTAGCCAACCGTGAGTGAGGCGATCCAGCGTTGCCGCTCCTCGTCCCAGTGCAGACCGCCGTCCCCGCGGCTTCGGCGCTTAGTCATGACGCCTCCCGCTGCAAGAGGGTGATGTACTCGGCCAGGGCGCTCTCCGGGATCAGACGGCAGCGGCCCTGCTTGACCGACCGCAGGCGGCCCGAGCGGAGCTGCTCGTAGATGACGCTGCGGCTCATCCGGAGCTTCTGCATGGCGTCCGGGACGCGGTAGAGCTGGGTGTCATCGGCCATGGCGGACCTCCGGGGCGAAGGAGGCGGCCAGGGCGGATTCGCCGGGTGTGAAGCCCTGTCCGGCGTACTGCCAGTGGCCGAGGACGAAGGTGGTTTCCGGGTCGTGCGGCAGACGTGCGCGGGTCCAGTCGATGCGGGCCTGGCGCAGGTCGCCGAGGGTGGTGGAGTAGGCGCGGCTCTTGGTGGAGAAGTGGCCTCGGAAGCCGAGCATGTGGGCCCAGTCGCGGAGGCGCAGGTGGACGAGGTCGGGATGAGTGATCGGGTTGCCGAGCCTCCAGGCGGTGCGGATGAGGTGGGCCGGGTGGTCGGCGATGTCGAGGCGGTGGAGTTGAAGGATGGTGGCGCTGGTCATGGGCCGGTCGAGGGTGCCTGAGGACTCGGCGGCCTTGGTTGCGTACTTGGCGATGTAGCCCGCGACCTTCACTTCAGTCATGTCGCCGTTGCCGGAGTCGGCAGTGTCGATGTGCTTGACGTCGAGCTGGTCGCCCCAGACGAGTTCGCGGGTGGGCTGGCCGAGCTCGGGCGCGGATAGGTGTACGGCGCGAGCAGCGGAGTGGACCGCGTCGTCGAGCAGCTCGACAGTGGCCCAGATTGGTGGTGGGGCTGGTGTGTTGTCCTGGGTGCGGCTGTCCAGCCGGATCACGGCGTGGAAGTGGACGACGCCGCGAGTCTGGTACTCGGCGACCTTGGCGAAGGAGATCCGTACGGTCTCGTTGAAGGTCTTGCGGGTCAGGCCCGCAGCGGCGGCCAGGTGCCGGCGGAGGTAGATGGTGAAGCGTCGCCACAGATCTCCGGCGTGGGCGTTCCACAGGATGTGGCCGACGTAGTCGTAGGCGTCAGGGTCGAGCGGTTGGCCGATAGCCGGGTTCCCTTGCTGGTGGCGGGTGAAGCAGGACAGGCCGTTCCTGCGTGGGTGGCAGACAGGGGCCACGCCGTCCTTGCCGGGGCCTCGGTGGACGGGGCCGAAGGTCGGTGCGGTGAAGGTGGCCAGCACCCTCGGGTGGGTTCGTACGGTGGCCGGGACGTTCTTGTCGCCACCGAGCAGGCCCGCGCGGATGAGGTGGAAGGTGTCGCGTCGGTAGGTCTCGGCGCAGGCCGGACAGCGGGCTTGGCGGCGGTTGCCGCAGCGGACGAGGAGCTGACCGTGGGGCTCGCTGGTGGTTGCGTAGTGCCGGAGTAGCTCGCCCGTTTGGGTGTCGATGGTCATCGACTCGCCGGTAAGACGGATCGGCTCGCGGCAGCCGCGCAGCCGGTCCACCTGGTGCAGCCAGCGAGTCACGTCGTAGTTCGAGCGCCGGGCGAGGTCACGGATGACCGGGCCGACGAGAGCGCTGATGGGTGCGGGTAGCTCGGGAGCCTCGGTCACAGTGCCTCCTTTCCGGTGCCTTCGCAGCACGGGCAGTAGATGGTGATCAGTCGGTGGGTGCGGACGGAGCGGACGCGGACAGAGCCGTATCCGCCGCATTCCGGACAGTGCCGGTGACGCATACTGGAGGTCCTTCGTTGAGTGCGGAGGGTGACGCCCCACGGGGACGGCGGGCTGCCAGGCTTGAGCCGTCCCGTGGTGGCGTCGTCGGGCTTTAGTTCTGGCTTTCGATGCCGGTGCCGGAGCAGTCGCGGCAGGTGTCGTCGTCGTAGAGGCCGGTGCCGTTGCAGGTGGCGCAGGCGTAGGCGCGGATCTCGTAAGTGGTCATCGGGTGCCTCTTCCTTGGCAGGTGGGGCAGGTCTCGTTGGTCTCGATTACGAGGGTCTGGCCGTTGGACTGGGGCTGGCTGCGGTAGCCGAGTACGGCGCCGAAGCCGAGACAGCGGCGGCAGTAGGGCTGATTCATGCCGGGTCTCCCTGCGTGTTGGTGATCCAGGCGACGCGGTTGCCGCTGGCGTGGGCGATGGCGGCCAGGACGCGGGCGAGATTGGTGGCGTCCAGGCGGGTGATGGCGGGGCCGAGTTCGACCGGTAGGCCGTCGGCGAGCGAGAGGGCGATGCGCAAGATGGCGGCTTCAGAGCCGGAGCAGGGCATACGGCCGCTGGACAGGGCGGTGTGGGCGGCCTGCCAGTCGATGACCGCGTACGGGACTCGGGTGTAGGTGGCGGTGACGTAGTCGATGGCGTAGCGCCGGAACTCGGGGCGCTGCAGCCATACGCCGTGCCGGATGAGCAGCTCGACGGCGGCTTCCATCGAGTAGGAGCCTCGGGCCCATGCTCGGGCGGCCTCAGCCAGCTCGATCGGGGTGGGGTGGGTCATGCGACGGGTTCCTTTCTGATCTGGGTGAGTAGGTCTGTGGCCAGGTCGGCTGAGACGTGCATGCGGGCGGCGAGGTGCTCGCCGGTGATGGGGCGGTTGTGGGTGGCCTGGTGGTCGTCGGCCAGGCGGCGGGCGTAGGCCAGAAGTGCCGGCGACGGCCCGGCCTCGGCCGGGTGCGGCTCGGCGACCTGTTCGGCCGGGCGCGGTGCTGCGTCGTCCAGCGCGGGGACGTCGGAAGTGACCAGCTCGGTGATGGCGGCCGTGCCGGTGGCGTCCTCGGTCACCGACCCTTCATCGGGTTCTGGCGGCCGGTGAGAGGCGCGGCGCTCCAGCATCGAGACTGCGACCAGGAACGCCACGGCCGGAGTGGCGGCGGTGATCCAGCCCCACACGCTCGGGTGAGCGGTGGCCAGGTTCGCCGCCAGGGTGAGCACGATGCCGCCGGTCAGTACGAGCGCGGGCCAGGAGATGCGGCCGTGTCGGCGACGGCCGGTGCGTTTGTCGCGTTGGAGCTCGCGGGCAGCCATCACGCACATCAGGTCGATGCACACGGCGACAGCCCAGGACTGCCAGCCGAGCTGCCCGTGCTGGGCGGCCAAGTCGCTGATGTGGGTGAAGGAGCCGACAGCGGCAATGACCGCTAGGACCAGCACGGGGCCCGTGTCGAGCAAGCGCGAGCGGATACGTTCCACGGTGGACACCTCCCTTCGGGTTCAGGCATGGGTCGGGTAGGGACTTGGCGCGATGGGCTCACGCCGGGGCCGTGGCAGGTGGGTGGTTAGGTGGGTTCGCCTTCGCGGGCCAGGGCTTCCAGCTCCGCGTCTGTGACCGTCACGGTGTCGGTGCCGGTGAGCAGGTCGGCCCAGGCAGGCGTGAGCATGGCGTGGGCCGTGGCGGCGGCCTCGGCGACTTCTTCGCTGACGTAGACCGAGCGGGCGTGGTACCAGCGGCCGTCATCGCCGACCACTACGGCGGTGCCGGGCATGTTGGCGGCGATCTGTCGGGCCGCATCGAGGGCTGCGGGGTCGGTGTCGCCGAGGGTCATGGTGGCGGTCTCCGGGTCGTTGACCCGGTGGCAGACCCGCCCGGACAGTTGGGATCGCAGGGCGGTGACGCCGGGGCCAAGGTCGGAGCCGACCCGCTGGCCGCAGACGAACAGGTAGAGGCCGAATGCCCGGCCGAGCTGGGCGAGCCTGAGGAGGGCGGTGGCGGTCGAGGCGATCTCGTCCTTCTCGCCCTTGTGCGCCATCAGGAACAGCTCGGCCACCTCGTCCACCAGGACCACGACGGGCGTCGGGCGGAGATCTTGCGGAAGCTTCCAGATATTGCGCACCTTGTTCGCCCGGCACAGTGCCATGCGCGTTTTGACCAGACAGATCAGGTCGTCGAGCAGGCCGACGCATTCGGCCCGTTCAGTGGCGATGGCCGACAGGCGCGGCTCGTAGGCGGTCAGCTCCACGCCGCCCTTGAGGTCGAAGCCCACCAAGGCAACCGGCTGCGAGGACAGGCCGGTGATGAGCGCGTTGAGCAGGGTGGACTTGCCCGACTGGGTCGCGCCGGTGTTGAGCCAGTGCGGCACGGTACGGAAGTCGACCACCCACGGCGCGCCGGTCTCCAGCAGCCCGACCCGCACCCGCAGCAGCCCTTCGGACAGCACCGGGATACGCACCTCGGACAGCGGATCGCCTCGGGTGGCCAGCAGCGTGACCCGGCCGGGCTTGGACGAGACGAGCCGTACCGAGTGCACGCGCCAGGCGTGCGCGAGGTTGGGCAGCCGGGCGCTGTAGTCGTCCGGCGTCTGGCCGTCCATCAGCTTGACGTTGATCCGGAAGCCGAGGCGGCACGGGCGGATGACGCCGAGCCGGGGTGGCTTGTCGATCGGGACGCGACGGATCTTCCGCTTGTGTGACAGCGAGATGGCCGCCTGCCCGACGATCGGCAGACCATCGAGGGTGTAGCGCCAGCGGCGCCGCTTGCGGGTGAGTGTGCAGCCCAGGGCGACGTTGTCCCAAGTGAAGTAGACGTGCATCGTCTTGAGCGGGTAGCCCACGACGAGCCAGAACGAGACGGGATGGAGCGCGCGCCACACCAGAAGCGCCGTGCAAACCGAGGCCACCGTGATGGCCAGCGGGATCAGCCAGTCGGACATACTTGGAACGTTCCTTTCGTATTGCGAGAGGAAGGCCCCGAAGCGGGCGGTTAGCTGCCAGGCGATGCGCCCGCTCCAGGGGTGCTGCAGTGGCTAGGCCGCCTTGGGGTTGGCCACCGAGATGGCCTCGGCGCGAAAGCCGAGACCGGAGCGGCCGTTCATCGACCAGAAGAACGCGGCCAGGCCGACAGGCCGGACCTGCACACCCTCGGGGATCTGCGGGAACGTCACGCTCGGGAACGTCACCACGATCACCGGGTTGCGCCGGTCGTCGTTCGGCTTGGGCAGCAGCGGGATGGTGTAGAGCTCCCGCCCTTCGGCGTCCCTCTTCACCTCGCCCGTAGCGCGGTCCACGATCTTCGGCTCGGGCTCGCCGGCGACCGTGAATGCTAGGGCGGTGATGTCGACGGGGATGTTGCGCATGGTCGTCCTCCAGACCTCAGGTCCTCAACTCCTAATGAGGACTGCTGAGACGATGATTACCCTCAGTGGTCCTGTCGTCAACTCCTAATGAGGAGTAGAGTGCGCGCAGAGCAGTTTTTACTGTTCGCTCACCACGAGGCGGAAACAGTGACATCAGGTTTGGGCGGATTCGCCCCTAAGTACCAGCAGATCGCGGAAGAGCTACGGCAGGACATCCGGGAAGGCCGTTACCAGCCAGGCGAGCGCCTGCCCGCGGAAACGGCCCTGGCAGAGCGATTCAGGGTGAGCCTGCCGACCATTCGCCAGGCCGTCGGCGTGTTGCGCGCGGAAGGGCTCGCCGAGTCCAAGCACGGCATCGGCACCTTCGTACGCCAAGACCACCGGCTCGAACGACGCTCCCGCCACCGCTACGGCCGGGCCCGCAGCGATCAGAAGCTCCTCACTTCACACCTGCGTCACGACATCGTCTTCGCCGGACCAGAGAAAGCGCCGGCCCGCATCGCCGAGGCCATGGGCATCCCCGAGGACACCGAGGTCATCACCCGCCGCCGCGTCCTGTACGACCAGGAGACCAACAGTCCCGAGGAGATCGGCGCCAGCTACATCCCGACCGACATCGCGCGCGGAACCTCCCTCGAAGAACGCACGGTCGTCCCCAAGGCACTGTTCCTGTGCATCGAAGACCTCAGCGGCAAGCGCTATCACCACGCTCGCGACCAGTGGATCGCCCGCAACGCCACCCCAGAGGAGGCCGCCACGCTCGGCCTGCCACAGGGCGGCCAGGTCATGCACGTCATCCACACGGCCCGCGCCGAGGACGAGACCGTCCTGGAGGTGTCGGAATCCATCTGGCCGGCCGACCGCGTCACGATCATCGACGAGTACGACATCGAGCAGGATGAGCAAGCTCCCGACGTTCCCTCACAGATCTGAGGTGGTTCAATGAGCATCCACGATGCCGACGAGGTGCGCTCGCACTGGTGGCCTCGGGAAGGGTGGCGGCCGGGCCGCCTGGTCTACACCTGGCACCTGACCTTCGAGCACGCCCGACAACTGCACCAGCTCGCCGAGCGCTACCAAGCGGCTCTCGCAACGATTGAAGAGCACAACCCGATACCCGCGCGGTGGCTACACCTCACCGTGCAAGGGGTCGGGTTCGTCGACGAGGTGCCCGAGGAGCAGCTTGACCAGATCGCTGAGGCCGTACGCGTCCGTCTGGGCGAGCTGGGCCCCGTTGAGCTGACCTTCCACCGGCCTACCTTGCTCGGTGAGGGAGTGGTCCTGGCTCCAACTCCCACAGAGCCGCTGCATCAGATTTGGGACGAGATCAGGAGCGGCATCGCCGAGGTGATGGGGAGCGCGCCCACGGCAGCAGAGCAGGCCAAGGGTTTTCGACCGCACGTCAGCCTGACCTACATCAACGCACCTGGACCGGCCAGGCCCTACATCGACGCCCTGAGCGCGGTCGAAGCCGAGCCGGTCAGTGTCGACGTCGAGCAGGTTGCGCTGATCGTGCAGAACCGTGTTCTTGATCCCGAGTGGCTCTATCGCTGGACTACCCGTACGGCGGTGCCCCTCGGGGCCCGATAGAGAGGAACGCTTGGTGGTCGTCCGATCTTGAGTGGTTACAACCTTCTATACGGGTTCAAGCCGCCGCCCGATGGGCGGCGGGCGGCCGGGCGGTCCGGGCGGGCATGCGGCCTCTCCGGGCCGGTCCCGCCCGGCCACCCCGCCGCACAACGGGACGCAGTCAGAACGACGCGCAGAAGATGTACCGAGCACCGTCGAAGCGGCGGAGCGTCAGCCGTATCGAGCCGAGACGCAAGGTCAAAAGCATGCCTCCGGCGGGAGCACTCCGGCACCGAGGTGATCGCCACACGGGACGTGACGTTGATGGGTGGCTGAGGGCTGATCACCTCGCACGCCATCGACTCAGGCAAGCCCAGCAGACCAGCTCCTCCGTATCAAGCTCGGCTCTGACCGTTGGCATCGAATGATCGAGGAACGGCGACCGGCGAACGTACACGCGAAGCCGAACTTGACACTCCGTCCCCGGCCCGCTGCCGCTACGCGGTGAGTCGACGGCGTACGAGGTGATCAGAGTCGCCTCGCTATGTTGCCTTGTCCCTCGCGTGCCTACTCTCCTTGTAGCCAGAATTGCAGTATGGATGCGTAAATTGAGCGTTGCTCAGCGCCCCTGTTCCGCCGTCCTGTCTCCTAACTATATGATCAACTGTTGCAGATCGAAGGTGGAGAAGTCCGCCACATATTTCGCATCTAGGAGCTGTCTCCATAGTTGCCTTGAGAGCGAGAGCGTTCTTGGTCTCCGTAGAGAAATTCCGTCCGCTTGCTCGGTCCTCATCGCTTTGTATCTTGACGGAAGATTTAAGCGCAGACTGCGCCTTCAGGCGTTCGATCACCTGAGCCTCAGTGCAGCCTTCTCGTAGCGC
This sequence comes from Nonomuraea aurantiaca, assembly GCF_020215705.1. Lineage (GTDB taxonomy): Bacteria > Actinomycetota > Actinomycetes > Streptosporangiales > Streptosporangiaceae > Nonomuraea > Nonomuraea aurantiaca. Next base: position 390,135 of record NZ_JAIWNB010000007.1, read on the forward strand.
GGCTAGTATCGTTTGATACATTAGGAGAATTATTGGGGAAGATCGCTGGAGGCTGCCGTAGGAGCGGACTATCTGGTTGAGAAAGTACTTATGTTTGATGAGGAATTTCTCAAACTCGGCCCGTTTTTCAGTGAATTTTGGAAGGGCGCGCTTGTCGACTAGTTCCTGCATAAAAGTCACGGCCGATAGGAAGGCCGCAGGTTGGAATCGACCAGTGGCACTATAGAAATATACGGCAGGATGGAGTCCTAGAGAAGCGGGGTCGTTTCCGGCTATTCTGCTTGCAGCTTTTCTTACGCCGCGCATGAAGCCTAGAGTTGCTAGTCCATCTGTGTCGTCTGCTAGCGGCCTAGCGGAGGCTTTACCTCCCGAGCGGCGTTTTTTCGCGGGGACATCCTCGCGCCACATCTCTGGCTGAAGGTCGTTGACGAAGTTGACGAGCTCGAAGATCATTTTTACACTGTCGGCAGAATATGCCCGTCCGGCCACGGGAAGATCCGCTGTTCTGATCGCAGCGTCTAGGTTCGGCCTAAAGATGAGGTCATATACTTCTTTGGCGATGCTCTCGATCTCTGACTGAGTTGTATCGCTAAATGTCGACCAATACTTGTGGCCGGTCCCTGCCCGTATAAAGGCCCGGGCGGCAAGGGCGTTCGGCTTCCGGCGGGCCTTGATCATGTCTAGTTCGGTCGGATCGATCGGGGTGGCCTGTTGATTGATTCTGAAGAACGAGCTCTCTGCCTTTTCGGCCCCGCCTCCCACCCACTGCAGGTTGATAGCGAAGGCGCTCAAATTGCGCGCTAGACGCAGTCGATCCTTTGACGCGGTGTCGGAATTGCGTAGTGCAAGATTAAGCTCATTGTATGAGCCGACAGACTCTGATATCAGTTTGCGTGTGGCGGCGGCGGCTCGATGCTGCTCGTCGGGAATGTTGTTATCAAAGAATCGAATCGATGTATACCGGTCGCCGTAGTCGTCGTGAACCCAGGCAATCAATGCACTCAAGCGGTGCGCTCCGTCAATGACGAAGATATTTCCGCTAATCGGGGATCGCCATAGAATAACTGACGGAATCAGATCGCCTTCCAGGAAGCTTCTGACGAGCTCGGCTACTTTTTCGGGAGTCCAGTTAGCCGTTTCGCGCTGGAAGTCAGGCTTGCGAAGTACGTTGTAGATCAGGCTTTCGGGGCCAAGATCGGTAATCTTCATGGTAGTGCTGAGGATGGAAGCCTGCGTTGCGGGCTCATCGGTGGCGGCCTCGAAGTCGTCCCGCGGAATAAGCGCGTCCATGTTGACCATATGGGTTGCCATGTTGAAACCCGCCTTTCGTGGTCAGTACGACTGCAGGCGCCTTGGTCTGACCTGTCGCCGTAATGGGATCAGTGGCTGGCCAGCCTAGCGCCATGCGGGTTTCTGATATCAGAAAACACTGAGGCGGCTCTGGGAACAGAAAGGGCTTCAGTTGATGGCGCTTGACGGCAACGTTGCGTGCGTGCAAGCTCACAGACTGCAGGGGTGGTGTCGCCGACACGACAGGAAGGGTACGCCGTGGCTCTGGACTTCGTGGGTATGGATCCCAGTTCGCCGAAGAACGAGTGCCCGGCAGTGTTCGTGGACCCGGAGACGGGTGACATGTACTTCCAGGGCAGGACCGTCACCGATCCGGCCGTCCTGGAGCGCATCGCCCAGGATTCCCCGATCGCCGCCGATGAGTCCGTGGTCTGGCATCCCGCGCGCATGGCTCCGATCGTGATGGAGGCCGTCAGCGGCACCTATGAGCGGAACAAGCAGGGGCCCGGCCTGCCCAGCTTCGAGCGCATGCTGGAGAACGCGGAGCGGTCCGCCGTGCACCTGGAGATGCGCGACACCTACGACGCGACAGACCCGGCGTTCCTGAAGTGGCAGGAAGATGGCAGCACCGACTACGAGTGGGATGACTGGGTCGAGTTGATCGGCGCGGCGGTGGCTCGCGGGGTGCGGATGCGGCGCCTGCGGATCGTGGCGGAGCCGGTCAGCGACTACATCCGGTGGGAGCACGCCATCAGCTACGGGAACGTCAAGGCGGGCGAGGAGCTTCGCTGGCTGCCGAGGCGGCAGGCGTACGACCTGATGTTGCCCGGTGCGGACTTCTGGATGTTCGACCAGCGCATCGTCCGCTACAACTTCAACGCGGGTGACGGCCGGAGTCTGAGGCAGTACGAACATGTCAGTGACCCGCGCAGGGTGGCGCAGGTCGTCGGTGCGTTCGAGATGGCCTGGGAGCGCGCCATCCCGCACGAGGCCTACCGGCCCTAGAAGGTACGAGTTCCGCTTTGCCTTCGTCCACCTCTTCCTCCAGCGTCCAAGCGGCCCGGCGACGCCTGGCTGACCAGCTTCGGGAGATCCGGCAGGACGCTGGCCTGACCGGGCGAAGGCTCGCGGAGCTGGCCGGGTGGCACGGCGTGTCGAAGGTGTCGAAGATCGAGCATGCCGCTCGTCCGATCACCGCTGCAGACCTGCGGGTGTGGTGCCGAGCCTGCGATGTCTCTCTGGAGCGGGAACAGGAGCTGCTCGCCGAGCTGCGCGACGTGGCCGGGATGTGGGTGACGTACAAGCAGCTCAACCGAGGCGGCCTGAAGAGGGCGCAGGAGTCGGTTCGCGAAGAGTACGAGCGCGCCCGGCTCATGCGCGCCTACCAGACGAAGGTCATCCCCGGCCTCCTGCAAACCGCGGCCTACACCGCGGCCGCACTCACGCAGGTACGCATGGAGCAAGGCGTAGACGTCGACGACGTTGCGGCCGCGGTCGCTGAGCGGGTGGACCGGCAAGGCTGCCTGCGGCGGCGTGATGCGCGCTTCCTGTTCGTGCTGGAGGAGGATGTCCTGTGGTACCGCCCGTACGCGGACGAGGTGCACACCGAGCAGCTGCGGCACCTGCTGGATGCAATGCGCCGGCCTTCGGTGTCGCTCGGCATAATCCCCCGCACGATCCACCGTCGTGGCGTGGCTCCGGACGAGTCGTTCGACATCACTGACGAGGAATCGGTGACCGTGGAGCTGGTGTCCGGCTACCTGACGATCACGCACCCATCCGAGATCGCGATGTACCTGCAGGCGTGGGATCGGCTGCTCGGCCTGGCCGTGGTTGGCGACCCAGCTCGGAGGCTGATCCGGCAGGCGCTGGAGGCCCTGCCGAACGAGTAGCGGGCAAACCCCGGCAACTTCATTGAGCCTGGCGAACAGGATTGCTTACGGTCTGTGTGTGTTCCCCGTACAGAATGTGATCAGTAGCTTCCGGGTGCCTTTCGTCATCGGCTACACCGGCGATGTCGTCCAGCAGGCGTTGAAGTTCGTGCCACGCTCAGGAGGATGGAAGCTCAGCTATGACGCACCGAGGGCGGGCGACTGGGCCTACGGCGTGTTGCGCCTTCGGCAGAACTCCAAGCGGTCGGGCCGGCCGGACTTCACAACGGTGAACACGCGGCGGCAGTGGCGCTGCATGTCCAAGCGGCTGTGTCAGGTGTGCGCACGCTCAGCGGTGGATCCGGACACGGGGCGGATCTCGTGGCTCCTGTCGTCTGAGGGAGGCGGCTACGAGCGCGACGGCTTCACCAATGCGCCGCCGACATGTAAGGCGTGCATCCCCGAGGCAATCACCTACTGTCCGCATCTCCGGCGCAACGCCATGATCGTGACCGTAGGCGACAGCATCCCGTACGGAGTGCGCGCTGATCTATTCTTGCCCTACTTGCCGCCAATGGTGCCGTACGAACGCAACTCGATCGTCCTGCTGAGTGATCCCGACCGCGAGTTCGCGCTCGCTCGCGAATTGCTAGTTCGGCTGAAGGATGTGCGGCCTGCCCGCATCGAGCGACGGTAGGCCATGGTCGCTAGGCAATATTCTAAGTAGCGGCGGGGTGCACGAGTCCGGATACTCGTGGTCTCTAGCGGATGTGTGGCTCAGGGAGCAAGAAGTCGGGGTTTGGCCCACCGAGTGGCCAAGTTTCCGATATTTGCTTCTGATGCAACAGATAGTCACGCGGCAGGAGACGTGGCCACAAGCAGGTTTCACGGATCTCGCTTCCAGTATTCCGGAGCGACTCCGGACTGTCTCACTTTCTCAGCGAGTTCGGTCTGTCCTTGAGCTTTCAGTAGTTTAATCCACTGGCGGGTCATGGAATCGGCGCAGAAGATGTGGGGGGCATCGCCGGCGTTCAGCCGAGTGAACAGCACGGTGGCGGCCTCCTCGAGATTGCCCTGCCTCTCCAGCCAGGTTGCCAACTTCGTAGCCGCAGGCGCGTTGCCGTCATCAGCCATACTGCGCAGCTCGTCGATGCGCCCTTCGCGGATCAGGAAGTCGCAGAGACGGTATTGGGCATATTCCTCGCCTGCGTTCGCGAGCGCCCTCAGCTCGTCGATACGCCCCTGATCCAGTAGGAGGCGAGCCCATCGGGAGGCCGCCCAGTTATAGCCGGTCTCGGCGACTCGCCTCAGCTCGTCCGGTCGGTGCTGGGCCTGCAGTTCGGCCAGTCGGCTCGCGGCCGTCAGGTCGCCGACTTTTTCCCGGGCATGGAGCAAGGCCAGGCCTTCGTCAACACGGCCCTGCTCGGTTAGCAGTTCCGCCAGCCGAGGAGCGGCGTGCCAGTCACCAAGCTCCACTCGGAACGGCATACCCGGCGTCTCATTGAGTCGAGTGATCAAATCGGCGAGTTCTGAGGCCTTTGGCCATGTCCGTGCCGTAGCGCGAGTGGCCAGCTCTTCTGCTGCCTCTTCCCATCGCTCATTTTCTGACAGGATGACGATCAGTCTGAGCGCGGCGATGTTCTCGCCCTGATCCGCAACCGCCCGTAGGACCGCGGCGGCGTCCCCGATCTTGCCCGTTTCTTCCAGTGCCCGAGCCAGTTGCAGTATGCCGTCGATGTCTCCGGACTCGGCCATGCTGCGCACGACGTCCAAGCCCTCTTCGGCGCGGCCCTCTGCGATCAAGACTTCGGACAAACGCACGCCCGCGTAGAAGTCACCCGCGTCCATGGCACGGCGATACAGGTGTTCCGCAAAGCTGTACATCACTCGCTTCCGGGCACTGTCAGCCACTCGGGCCAGGTCGCCAGGTTCCTTCAGCCAGATGGCCAATGCATGCCAGATCTCCGGTGGGACAGGCTCAGAGCCGCGTTCCTCGGCAATGTGCTGCTTCAGGTAGTCGGCGAGAACATAGCCCGTGATCTCACTCATGTTCTGGGCGACTGGTGCCAGACACGCGGCTGCACCATGTAAGAGGTGGGTGGTGCCTGCGATGGCTGCTGTGAACCAGTCGGGTGGCGCCGCGCCCCGAGCTCGTGCATCGCAGTAGGCAGGAGCCGCGGCCCTGAGAAAGCCCGGGTGCAAGGGGCTATGAGTACCCAGGCGGAAAGCGTCGACGGCGACCGTGAGTATCGCGCGCTCGTAGGGATCCGCGTTGACCCACCGCGCGACTAGTTGTGGGGCCGCGGCCATGGTTTGGGTGAACCCATAGTCGCTTGATTGCAGCGCGAGCTGGACACGCGGATCAGCATCAGCGGTTCGCTTGGCCCGCTCGCGTTCGGTGTCGCTGAGGCCGCCGCTGATGTGTACGACATCAGCGAGGTTCAGCAACTCCCGTTCCCGGGCATAAGGGTCGACTGCGCCGCCAGCCGGCGGGGTGGTGTACGTGCTGTAGCTGTCGGGCCATAGGGTCGCGACGATAACCGCGCCGTCGTGCAGCAGAGCTCTCACGGTGTCCGCAGCCAGCCCATCAGGTCCGTCCAGGTAGCGCTGAAGCTCATCAAGCCACACCACGGTTCTGGCAACGGGCTCAGTGGCCAGGGCTCGGATTCGGGCCGCATCGCCCGGGTGCAGCAGCCACCACTGGGGCATGAGCGCCTGAACCGCCTCGAAGGCGCACCGGGTCTTGCCCACCGACGAGCTGCCCACGAGCAGCACCAGCCCACCACGCGCCATCGCCTTCCGCAGCAGAGCACGTACGCCGCCGGGGGCAGTGTCCGTGTCCCGGGGTACGTAGGCCGGGAGCTCGCCTGTGGCACCGAGAGTTTCGATGGCCGCGTGCACACCCAATCGCCGCGGCAGCGCCTGCGTGATCCGCATCATGCCTAATCGCGACGGACGATCTGTCAGGGCACGTTCCAGGGCTGCCTGCCAGGCAGCCTGATCTGTCCCGATGATCCCGCAGGCCCGGAGAAATATTGACAGCGTTTCCTCCGTGCAGCGTCCGCGCCTGAGCAGATTGCTCAGCGTGCTGGCAGGCAGACGCTCCGGTCTGGCTGCTCGGTCAAGGCCTTGGTAGGAAAGGCGTCGTTCCGCGCGCAGCGCGTCCAGTGCTGCAGCCAGCTCGGTGGGGGTGTGTATCGCCGCTGGATCCGGTGCCGCGCCCATCCCGTCGTCCTCTCACATCTCGCAGCATTCGCCTGCACTGGTCGAACACCAGCGAACCGTCAGCTCAGTCTGCCCTGTAGGCCGGAGAACCGAGATGTTTGTTCGGCTTCTTCCGACTTCGTGGCCGAACCCCGACCGGTCGGGCTGCACTGCTCTTGTCCTTCGGCACGAGCAGAAAGGCAATCAAGTGGAGTGCATTCCGCAACTACTCACATTGGCGGTTGGCGTGGTGAACATGGCTGTCGCTGCCGCCAAGCTGGTCATCGCCTGGACTGAACACCGGAACAGGAGGTCCGGCGAGGTCGACCGACCACAGGACGAGTCGGCAGCCTAGGACGGTGCTCATCTGACGGGACGCGAAGGGGAGGCGCCGCTTGTTGGCGGTGCCGTGTCCATGCTGTTATGCCCCGTACGCAGGTAGGACCGGGCCTGTGGACCGGTAGGTGAGCTGACACCGGGTGAGTGACCAAGTGGGTGACAACCGCGAAGCACACTCCCGGACGCCTGGGGACTCTGGAGGATCGTTATTGCTGGTCAAGCACCACTCGATCCGGGATGCTGCCCCCAGGCAAGTGGCTTTGGGAGCAAGAAGTCGCAGGTTCAAATCCTGTCGCCCCGACCAGCCAGAAGGCCACTCACCAGGTTGGTGGGTGGCCTTCTGCGTGGCTGTCGTTCCGCGCCGGCCAAGGTTCGAGGTCTATCCGCGCCCGGCTATGAGCCCTTGATGACGCTCCGGAAGGCGCGCCGGACGTTGGCCGCGTCCAACACGGTGCCTGCGGTGGACGTGAACACTGGAGGATGCTCCGTCCATGAGCTTGGTCCCGGCTGGCCGCCGTCGCCACCGGCTATGGGATGGACCGACCGGTGTCTCCCGGCGGCGTGTCGTCGGCACCCTCATCGGCGGCGGGGTGTTCGCTGCGCCGCCTGCGTCCGTGGTACTCCGAGCCAGGGTCGCTCTCGGCCGGGGCGAAGGGGTCGAACGGGGAGGTCTCCGGGAGGTTGACGACGCTAGTGCTTGGTTCGGAGTTGAAGAGCGACTCCAGAGGGCCGGGGGGATTGAGGGGCTCGAATGGCGGAGTCCAGGCGGCGGTCTCCTGAGGGTCCGTGGCGGAGCCGAGTACCGGCGCACTGGCCTCGGGACGCGGGTTCTCCTGTCCGTAGAGCGCGTCGGGTAGGACGTTTTTCTGTTGGTCGGCGGCGGCGGCCTCGATGGCTTCCAGGAGTTGCCGCCTCCACCGGTCGCCCTCGTCGGGCTCGGCGGTGCTGTGGTGGGGGGCGGGCGTGAAGGGGATGGGTTCCACGTATCCGGCGGTGGCCAAGCGCGTCCTGTGGCGGGCCTTGGCCACGAGCACTGTGAGCACAGCTAGCAGGGCCGCCACGACCACCACGGCCGAGGTGATCATCGTTGGAGTGGACAAGCTCGGCAGGGGGTTGGTGATCGCGGCGTTGAGGTGTGTGGGGAGTGCTCTTTGAGCCATGGTGCTGGACGCCGTCGGCGTGGCAGCGGTGTCCTCCGCAATGGCGGGCTCGGTTGTGGAGGTCGTAGTTGGCATGGGCGAGGACGAAGTCGTGGTCGCCGCATCAGTGGAGCTGGCGGTCGGCTCGGCTTCGGAGGTGGCTGTGGCTGACGGCGAGTCCGACGTCGTGGGCGAGTCGGATGTTGTGGGGGTGGGGGTGGGTGACGATGAATCCGACGCAGTGGGGGTCGGCGTAAAGGTGGGGGTGGATGACGGTGAGGCAGACGATGTAGGGGTGGCAGTGGGGGAGGACGATTCCGGCGCAGTGGAGGAGGGGGTATCGGAGGTGGCGGTGGCAGTCGGTGCGTCGAAAGTTGGCCGTGGAGTAGCTGCGGTTGAAGATGCGTCGGATATCGAGGTGGGTGTGTCAGAGGAGGGCATCGGTGCGGTCGTGGATGGCGGCGTATCCGAGACCCCGGTCGGTTCAGGCACAGGGCGGGTCGCGCTGGTCGACGGGTTGACGCCTTCGTGGTGGGAGCCGTTTCGGCTCGTGCCGCCTTGGTCGGGGCTCGCGTGGTCATCGGCTGCCTGTGGAGCGGTCGGGGCAGTTTGGTGCGTCATGGAGTTGTGGGACCTCCGGGACGAGGCCGGATTTACCCATACAGACCCTGACAGAAGTGATGACTATGGACTGATGTGGCTAAACCGGAAGCTTGTGGTAGGGCGAGAGTACCTCGCCGTTTCCGCAGGTCAAGTGCCCTTCAAGAGGTGTTTGGAGATCTCGGCGAGAGTAAAAGCCCAGGTCAAGTGCGGTGTCGGAAATGTCATGTAACGGGAACTATGCGGAGAAGATCTACTAACTTCGTAGCCCGCATCCGTCAGCAGGCCGCCACCCACCATGAACTGGCTGCCCGTGCGCCTGAGGCCCGAAGTCAGGAACGCCTCCGATGTGATCCCCACTCCAAGTGGCTTCGAAGTGGTCAGGATCATGATCGCTAGCCTGCTCCGCCACAGTGATCATCAAATGGGCTGAGTCGAGGGCTGAGATGAGCTGATGGAGGTGGAGCGATGAACCATATCGAAGACGACCTGCGCGAGCTGCTCGCCGAGCGCACGACGTACGGACCCGGAGGGGACATGGACGTGGCCGAGATCGTACGGAGGGGCAGGCTCGCCCGGTGGAGCGCGGGCGCGGTGCTGGCGGGGGCCGCCGTGGCGTGGGTGCTCCCAGGAGCGGTGACGGTGCCCGCACCGGCGGCCCAGTTCGTCGCGTCGGCCGCCCCGTCGAGCGCGGCCTCCACGCTACCGTCGCGCGTGCCCGATCCGCCGGCCAGTCTGGACGGCCTGACCAGGATCGCGGCTGTGATGAACTCGGGGTCCGCTACCGGAAACGACCTCAAGATCAAGCCGGCCGGCCACGCCACCACCGTGGCCGTCATCTGCGCGAATCCGCAGTCATGGGTGGTCACGGCCGTCAAGGGCAGCCGCGCGGGGCAGGTCAGCCGGTGCCAGGGCGGCATGGCCCGGCGCACCTACAAGCGGAGTTCGCTCCCCTTCGGACGGGTGGACGGGCAGCAGTCCATCCGCGTGTGGGTCTTCCCTCCCACCGAGCTCATCGGGCAGGCGTCACTGGACGGCTGCGCCGTGGTCGACAAGCGGAAGGGGACCTGCAACGGCAGGTACGCGGCCCAGGAACTGATCAGGTACGACGTCGCCCTGGAACTGGCCGCCGACCTGGGGGTCAGGCCCGGAACGTGGTCCGCGGGGGTCTACGACAAGAGCTGATGGGAGGCCGCCACGACGATCGAGGAACGGCCACGGCGGCGAGGCCGCTGAAGAAGACGGCCGCCGGTAATGACGGTTACCAGGGGTTCTATATCGCCGCAAAGCAGGCCGTACTACCGTAGCGCGGTGCATTCGATCATTTCCCTCTTACTCACCGCGGCGGTCGCCGTGCCGGGCGTTCCCGACAAGGGTCGCTCGGAGCCGGTGGCGGACCCTGTCTACCCCGCCTACGGCAACCCCGCGATCGACGTCCTCCACTACGGGCTCAAGCTGGACTGGAAGCCGTCCAAGCGCCTGCTCACCGGTACTGCTCGGCTCACCGTCAGAGCCGTCAAGAAGATAGACAAGATCTCGCTCGACTTCGGCCGCGCGTTGCGCGTCGACGGGGTGACGGTCGCCGGAAAGACGATCAAGGCCGGGCACCCGGGCGACCGCCTCGTCATTCCGCTGCGCTCCCCGGTGGTGGCGGGCAAGCAGGTCGAGGTGGCCGTCCGCTATCACGGAGTTCCCCAGCCGGTACGCACGGGGCAGTACCGGCAGGACACGAGCAAGCTCGGCCTCCGCTCGGCCGCCGACGGGTCGGCGTGGGCGCTGCAGGAGCCGTACGGGGCCTTCACCTGGTTCCCCGTGAACGACCACCCGTCCGACGAGGCCCGCTACGACGTGGCGGTCACGGTGCCGCGCGGGTGGGCCGCGGTGGCGCACGGGCGCTTCGAGGGCCGGAAGGGGAACACCTACCTCTGGCGTTCGACCGAGTCGGTGGCCAGTTACGTCACGCTGCTCACCGTCGATCGTTACCAGCGCTTCGACGCCAAGGGGCCGCGCGGGATCCCGATCACGTACTGGCTGCGCCCGGGTGACCGGAAGGACTACCTGCCCGTCGTACGGCAGACGCCGGCGATCCTGCGCTGGCTGGAGAAGCGGCTCGGTCCCTACCCCTTCAACAGCGCGGGGGTGGTCGTCACCAGCGACTCCGGGATGGAGACCCAGCAGATGGTGACCCTGGCCCCCGAGTTCCTCACCGTCAATGTGGTGGCGCACGAGATGGCGCACCAGTGGTTCGGCGACGCGGTCACGCCCCGGACCTGGCGTGACGTCTGGCTGAACGAGGGCTTCGCGATGTACTTCGAGTGGGCATGGTACGCCGAGCACGGCGGCTCGAAGCTGGAGAGCTACCTCCGCGACGCCCGGGCGCTCGACGGGAGGCTGCGCAACCAGTTCGGGCCGCCCGGGCATTACCAGGCGAGCGCGTTCGGGGCGAGCAACGTGTACTACGGTCCGGCGGTGATGCTGCACGAGATCCGCAAGCGGCTCGGCGACGAGCGGTTCTTCGCGACCCTGCGCGCCTGGGTGCAGGAGCACAAGGGGACCACGCAGGACCGGGCGTCGTTCGTGAAGTGGCTGAACGAGCGGACGGGGGACGACTTCACCGCCCTGGTCGACGACTGGCTCGACTCGCCGACCACACCGACCGCCCAGTAAAGGCCCAGTAAAGGGGACTATCCCATGAGCCGCTGCACCCGCACGTGCACGTGCGGGTGCGTGGCCATGAGGGAGCCCTTCTTCGTCCGGCAGGCCACCAGCCCCAGCGCCGGCACCCCGCGCCGCAGGTCGGTCAGCGGGATGCCGTCCTCCGCGTGCACCTTGAGCAGCGCCGAGGCGAGCAGCCCCGGCTGGCCGAGCAGGTCGGCGGCGGCGCGGTCGGCGGCCAGCTCCCTGGAGCGGCTGAGCCAGCGCAGCGGCAGGTGCGCGAGGTAGCTCGCCAGCCCCGCGGCGGCCCCGCCCGTCAGGATCGCCAGCCCGACGAACAGCCCGAAGGGGAACTCCTCGAAGAACAGCCCCGGAGCCTCCACCGCGGCCCGCCCGGTGCCCTTGGCGAACGCCGCCAGCGCGATCGCGAACGAGCTCGCCAGCGTCATCACCGCCACGTCCCGGTGCTGGATGTGCGCGATCTCGTGGGCGAGCACAGCCGTCAGCTCATCGGGTTCCAGGCGGGCGCGCAGCCCTTCGGTGACGATGATCGTCGCGCTGCGCCGCGTGCGGCCGACCGTGTAGGCGTTCGGGGCGGCGGAGGGGCTGATCGCCAGCCGCGGCTTGGCCACGTCGCTCAGGGCGCAGAGCCGATCGAGTACGGCGTGCAGCTCGGGCTCCTGCTCGGCCGTGACGTACCGGGCCCGGGTCATCCGCCGCGCCAGTACCTCGGTGGACCACCACTGCACGAGCAGGATGAGGGCCGCCCCCAGGGCGACGTACAGGACCGGGATCCCGATCAGCACCAGACCGGCCAGGACGGCCGAGTAGACGGCCGCGAGCAGGGCCATGGGGATGAGCATGCGCACCTTCGGAACCTCCAGCCGACGACGACGGGCCGGAAGGTCTCCCTCGCCACACAGGGCCCGCCTGACCGGGCCGCGCGGGCCGTCATGACGATCAGGCGTGTTCGGAGGTACTCCCCTTCACTCCAAGAAAGAGTAATAAATCAGGAGTCGGTCCGGAAGAGGGCCCACACGGCTTTGCCGCCACGAGCCAGCGGGTCCCAGCCCCAGCATTGGCTGTAGGTCTCGACGATGTAAAGGCCACGCCCGTTCTCGGAGATGAAGTCGGGCTCCTTGGGCGTGGGGATCTTGTCGCTCGGGTCGGCCACGGCCAGCAGTACGTGGGGGACGACCCGCATCAGCAGCAGCTGGATCTCCCGTCGGCCGCGCGCGTACATCGCGTACCTGACCGCGTTCGTGACCAGCTCTGACACGACCAGCGCGGCGTCGTCGCCCAACTCCGGCAGGCCCCAACCGCGTAACGTGGAACGGGTCACGTCCCTGGCGGTCTTCACGGAGTCGGCCTGGAAGGGCAGCGGACACGAGGTCGTGTACGGCTTGCCCGCGCTCAACAGGCTGTCGAACCCCACTTCACGGGTGATCTGCAGGCAGTCGGCAGTGGCCAAGGGGTCCTCCACCATCCCGCCGATACCTCCCGATTGTTCCTGGGTTCGTGCATGTTTGGCCAATATGCACTAGGCCATCATGGATCACGATCCCCGGCCGCTGCAAGACCCAAATGCACGTGCATGTGCAATGTGCAGCAGCATGAGCGGCTACGGGTAGGGGTATCCGAATCGGACACCAGGTTGAGACCTTGTCATACCCGGCAATGTGGTGTCACTGTGTGTGCGGACCTTGATAGGAGGCAGAGTGACGCAGAACCAGCCGGGTTCCGGCCCTACGGCGCTGCGCATCCTCCTGGGCTCCCAGCTGCGCAGGCTCAGGGAGGGGAAGGGCGTTACCCGCGAGGAGGCAGGCCACCTCATCAGGGGCTCCGAATCCAAGATCAGCCGCATGGAGCTGGGTCGCGTCGGTTTCAAGGAACGCGACGTGGCCGATCTGCTGACCCTTTACGGGGTGGTGGACACCCAGGCGCGCGCAGCCGTACTCGACCTGGTGGCCACGGCGAACGAGCCCGGATGGTGGCACCGGTTCAACGACATCCTGCCCACGTGGTTCCAGGCCTACGTCGGCCTCGAAGAGGCCGCGGCCAGGATCAGGACCTACGAGGTCCAGTTCGTCCCGGGGTTGTTACAGACCAAGGAATACGCCCGGGCGGTCGTGACGGCCGGCTCGGCCGGCATCGGCGCGGAGGAGATCGCCCGCAGGGTGGACCTCCGGCTCGAACGCCAGCGCATGTTCGACCGGCCCGACGGCCCCGTCTTCTGGGCGGTCATCGACGAGGCCGCGCTGCGCCGCCCGATCGGCGGCGCCGAGGTGATGCGGGCCCAGCTCGAACACCTCATCGACCTGATGCGCCAGCCCAACATCACCATCCAGGTCATGCCGTTCAGCTTCGGGGGCCACAGCGCCGAGGGCGGCGCGTTCAGCGTCCTGCGCTTCCCCGACCACGACCTGCCGGACGTGGTGTACGTCGAGCAACTCGCCAGCGCCCTCTACCTGGACAAACGCGAGGACGTCGACCGCTACACCGAGGTCATGGAGCGGCTCTGCGCCGTCAGCACGACGCCGGACGAGACCATCGAGCTCCTGCGGGTGATCGCCGAGGAGTTCTGAGGGTCGTCACGTCGTTGTTGGGTACGCATCTACCCTAGACTGGCGAACGGCGCTTGGATCCCGCCAAGGCGGAGCATGCCCAGCGCCGCTCATGTGGGCGCGGCGCGTGAGCCGTACCAAATCTGGACGCGCCCGCGATCACTCGAAGCTTGATCAAGGAGACCACCCCGTGAAGACCGCTGTCGAGGAGCTCAGCCCGACCAGGGTGAAGCTCACTGTCGAGGTGCCGTTCGAAGAGCTGCGCCCGAGCCTGGATGCGGCGTACAAGAAGGTCGCGCAGCAGGTGCGCGTCCCCGGGTTCCGCCCTGGCAAGGTTCCGGCCCGCATCATCGAGCAGCGCTTCGGCCGCGCGGTGGTGCTGGAGGAGACCCTCAACGACGCGGTGCCCAAGCTGTACGGTCAGGCCGTCGACGAGGTCGACCTCTTCCCGGTCAGCCAGCCGGACATCGAGATCACCAAGATCGAGGATGGCGAGCAGGTCGAGTTCACCGCCGAAGTCGACGTCCGGCCCAACTTCGAGGTCCCCGACTACGCGGGCACCGAGGTCACGGTCGACTCCGCCGAGGTGGCCGACGAGGACATCGACAGTCAGCTCGACGCGCTGCGCCAGCGCTTCGCCACGCTGACCGGCGTCGAGCGCGCGGCCGCCGCCGGCGACTTCGTCGTCATGGACCTGCGTGCCGAGATCGACGGTGCCAACATCGAGGAGCAGCAGGCCAACGAGGTCTCCTACGAGGTCGGCGCCGGCTCCGTGCTGCAGGGTCTCGACGACGCCCTCGTGGGCATGTCCGCGGGCGACGAGAAGACCTTCAAGACCGAGCTGGTCGGCGGTGAGAACGCCGGTGAGGAAGCCGACGTCATCATCACCGTCAAGACGGTCAAGGAGAAGGTCCTGCCCGAGCTGGACGACGAGTTCGCCCAGCTGGCCAGCGAGTTCGACACGCTCGCCGAGCTCAAGGACAGCATCCGCGAGCAGGCCCGCCGCAACAAGCTGGTCGACCAGGTCGTCCAGGCCCGCGAGAAGGCCCTCGACTCGCTGCTCGACAAGATCGAGATGCCGATCCCCGACAGCGCGCTCAAGGCCGAGGTCGACGCCCGCAAGCACAACCTCGAGCACCAGATCGCTGAGAGCGGGCTCAGCCGCGACGCCTTCTTCCGCCTCTACCAGACGACCGAGGAGGAGCGCTTCGCCGAGTTCGACAGCAGCTCCGCCAAGGCCATCAAGGTCGGGTTCGTCCTCGACAAAATCGTCAAGAGCGAGGACCTGGGCGTCTCCGAGCAGGAGCTGACCAACTTCGTCGTCCGCCGTGCCATGGAGATGGGCGTCCAGCCCAACCAGCTGGCCCAGCACCTGGCCGACAACGACCAGCTGACGCTGGCGATGGTCGAGATCGTCCGTGACAAGGCCAAGTCCGTCCTCGGCGACGCCGCCAAGGTGGTCGACACCGACGGCAACGAGGTCGACCTCAAGGCCATCTACACCGAGATCAACGGCGCCGAGCCCACCGAGGAGCCGGCCGACGAGCCGGCCGACGAGCCGGCGGCCGAGGAGAAGGCCGACGCCTAGCCCCAGAAAAGGCACCAAGCCCCCGATCCGGACGGTTCGGGGGCTTCGCGCTGCTCTGGGCGGCCTTACCTGCGCCGTCAGCGAACAGTAGGCGGACCGGGCATGAGCTGTGTGCCCCGCGCGTTAGGGTCACAAGCAAAGCCAATCGATTACGACGCATCGGAAGGTGACGCTGTGACCAGCCCGCCGACCTTCTATCAGCCTGAGTCGCGAGGCCGTGAGAACGGCTCGTCCTTCCGGCTTGAGGACCAGCTTTACCAGCGCCTGCTGCGCGAGCGCATCATCGTGCTGGGGCAGGAGGTCAACGACGAGATCGCCAACCGTATCTGTGCCGAGCTGTTGCTGCTCGCGGCCGACGATCCCGAACGTGACATCTGGCTCTACATCAACTCGCCTGGCGGGTCGGTGACGGCCGGCATGGCCATCTACGACATGATGGAATATGTGCCCAACGACGTGGCCACGGTCGCCATGGGACTGGCCGCCTCCATGGGGCAGTTCCTGCTGTCGGCGGGCGCGAGGGGCAAGCGCTACGCCCTGCCGCACGCGCGCATCATGATGCACCAGCCGTCCGGCGGCATCGGCGGCACCGCCGCGGACATCGCCATCCAGGCGGAGCAGATGCTCTACGTGAAGAAGACCCTTGCCGAGCGGATCGCGCTCCACACGGGCCAGCCGCTCGACCAGATCGAGGCCGACTCCGATCGAGACCGCTGGTTCACGGCCGAAGAGGCCAAGGACTACGGCTTCATCGACCAAGTGGTGCGCAGCGCGAGGCAGGTGCCCTCGCAAGGCGCCGTCTCCTAGGGGAGTTGAAGTGAACATCGAAAGCCGGTACGTTCTCCCCTCCTTCGTCGAACGCACGTCCTATGGCGTGAAGGAGATGAATCCGTACAACAAGCTCTTCGAGGACCGCATCATCTTCCTCGGAGTGCAGATCGACGACGCGTCGGCCAACGACGTGATGGCTCAGCTGCTGACGCTGGAGTCGCTCGATCCCGACCGTGACATCAGCATCTACATCAACTCGCCGGGTGGCTCGTTCACCGCCATGACGGCGATTTACGACACGATGCAGTTCGTCCGGCCGGAGATCCAGACCGTCTGCCTGGGGCAGGCCGCCTCCGCCGCGGCCGTGCTGCTGGCCGGCGGGACTCCCGGTAAGCGGTTCGCGCTTCCCAACGCCAGGGTGCTCATCCACCAGCCGTCCACCGAGGGCGGCGGCCAGGGAAGCGACATCGAGATCCAGGCCCGCGAGATCCTTCGCATGCGCTCCCTCCTGGAGGAGATCGTGGCGAAGCACTCCGGAAAGGCGCCTGCGGAAGTCCGAAAGGACATCGAACGCGACAAAATTCTCAACGCGGACGAGGCAAAGGCGTATGGTCTGATCGACGACATCATCCCGTCGAGGAAGAAGCGAGCTCAGGCCGTCGCTTCCTGATGAGATGTGACGCACCGGAGCGCTGCCCAATAGGGCACGTTCCGGTGCGACTCGCCGCCAGGGGGCTCACTGAGGGCCCAGAAGACGGTAACGTCGAAACCTGAGCGGTTCGGACCCGGTCCGGTAGATACGGATCGCGGGAGCAGGGCGGTCCCACGCAAAGGAGTATCTGGGGTGGCACGCATCGGCGACGGGGGAGACCTGCTGAAGTGCTCTTTCTGCGGGAAGAGCCAGAAGCAAGTCAAGAAGCTCATTGCCGGTCCAGGCGTCTACATCTGCGATGAGTGCATCGATCTCTGCAACGAGATCATCGAAGAGGAGCTCTCGGAGTCCTCTGAGCTCAAGTGGGACAACCTGCCCAAGCCGAGGGAGATCTACGAGTTCCTCGACGCCTATGTCATCGGTCAGGACAAGGCGAAGAAGGCGCTCTCGGTGGCGGTCTACAACCACTACAAGCGGGTGCAGTCCGGCGACCGAGGTAGAGATGACGGTCTAGAGCTGGCCAAGAGCAACATCCTGCTGCTCGGCCCCACGGGCTCGGGCAAGACACTGCTCGCGCAGACGCTGGCGAAGATGCTCAACGTGCCCTTCGCCATCGCCGACGCCACCGCGCTCACCGAGGCGGGCTACGTCGGCGAGGACGTCGAGAACATCCTGCTCAAGCTCATCCAGGCCGCCGACTACGACGTCAAGAAGGCCGAGACCGGCATCATCTATATCGACGAGGTCGACAAGATCGCTCGCAAGAGCGAAAACCCGTCGATCACGCGCGACGTCTCGGGTGAGGGCGTCCAGCAGGCACTGCTCAAGATCCTGGAGGGCACGACCGCGAGCGTGCCGCCGCAGGGCGGACGTAAGCACCCCCACCAGGAGTTCATCCAGATCGACACGACGAACGTGCTGTTCATCTGTGGCGGCGCCTTCGCCGGTCTGGAAAAGATCATCGAGTCGCGCATCGGCAAGAAGGGCATCGGCTTCAACGCCATCATCCGGTCGAAGGAAGAAGTCGACATGGCCGACATCTTCTCCGACGTGATGCCCGAGGACCTGTTGAAGTTCGGCATGATCCCCGAGTTCGTCGGTCGTCTGCCGGTCATCACCTCGGTGCACAACCTCGACCGTGAGGCGCTCATCCAGATCCTCACCGAGCCACGCAACGCGCTGGTCAAGCAATACCGCAAGCTGCTCGAGCTCGACGGCGTGGAGCTGGAGTTCACCGACGGGGCGCTCGAGGCCATCGCCGACCAGGCGATCCTGCGCGGCACCGGCGCGCGCGGCCTGCGCGCCATCCTCGAAGAGGTGCTCCAGTCGGTGATGTACGAGGTGCCGTCGCGCCAGGACGTCGCCCGGGTGGTCATCACCCGCGAGTCCGTGCTCGAACACGCGATCCCGACGCTCGTACCCCGCGACCAGCTCGCCGCGAAACAGCAGCGCACGCCGCGGGAAAAGTCCGCCTGATCCCTTCCCATACGGCAAGCGCCCCGCGGAGACAACTCCCTGGGGCGTTTCGCTTTCCACCACCTCCCTAGAATTGGTCACTGTGACAACGCCAGAGCTGCCCACCCAGTACACCCCGGCCGACGTCGAGACCCGGAGCTACGAGCGCTGGGTATCCGAAGGCTATTTCCACGCAGACCCGGGCAGCCCGCGCGAGCCGTACAGCATCGTCCTCCCCCCGCCCAACGTGACCGGCGTCCTGCACATCGGACACGCGCTCGACCACTCCATCCAGGACGCGCTCACCCGCCGGGCCCGCATGCAGGGCCGCGAGACGCTGTGGCTGCCCGGCATGGACCACGCCGGCATCGCCACCCAGAACGTCGTCGAGCGCGAGCTGGCCAAGGAGGGCCTGTCGCGCCACGACCTCGGCCGTGAGGCGTTCGTGGAGCGCGTCTGGCAGTGGAAGGAGGAGTCCGGGGGCCGGATCCTCGGCCAGATGCGCAAGCTCGGCGACGGTGTCGACTGGGAGCGCGAGCGCTTCACCATGGACACCGGCCTCTCGCGAGCCGTCCAGACCATCTTCAAGCGGCTCTTCGACGACGGCCTGATCTACCGGGCCGAACGCATCATCAACTGGTGCCCCCGCTGCCTCACCGCGCTGTCCGACATCGAGGTCGAGCACAGCGAGGACGACGGCGAGCTCGTCTCCATCCGCTACTCCGACGAGATCGTGGTGGCGACCACCCGCGCGGAGACCATGCTCGGTGACACCGCCGTGGCCGTGCACCCCTCCGACGAGCGCTACGCCCACCTGGTCGGCACGCTCGTCGAGGTGCCGTTCACCGGCCGGCAGATCCCCGTGGTCGCCGACGAGCACGTCGATCCGGCCTTCGGCACCGGCGCGGTCAAGGTCACACCGGCCCACGACCCCAACGACTTCGAGATCGGCCGGCGGCATTCGCTGCCGTCGCTGACCATCATGGACGAGCGCGGCGTGATCACCGCGCACGGACCGTTCGAGGGGCTCGACCGGTTCGAGGCACGACCCGCGGTGGTCGCCGCGCTGCGCGCCGAGGGCCGGATCGTCGCCGAGAAGCGCCCCTACGTCCACTCGGTCGGCCACTGCTCGCGCTGCAAGACGGTGGTCGAGCCGAGGCTGTCGCTGCAGTGGTTCGTCAACGTCTCGCCGCTGGCCAAGGCCGCCGGCGACGCGGTGCGCGACGGCCGCACCCGCATCCACCCGCCCGAGCTGGCCAAGCGCTACTTCGACTGGGTCGACGACATGCACGACTGGTGCATCTCCCGCCAGCTGTGGTGGGGGCATCGCATCCCGGTCTGGTACGGCCCGGCCGGCGAGGTCGTGTGCGTGGGCCCCGACCAGGATCCGCCCGCCGGCTACGTCCAGGACGCCGACGTCCTCGACACCTGGTTCTCCTCGGGCCTGTGGCCGTTCTCCACGCTCGGCTGGCCGGACGCGACACCGGAGCTCGCACGCTTCTACCCGACGTCCGTGCTGGTCACCGGCTACGACATCCTGTTCTTCTGGGTCGCGCGCATGATGATGTTCGGCCTGTACGCCATGGACGGCGAGCCGCCTTTCCGCGTGGTGGCGCTGCACGGCATGGTCCGCGACCAATACGGCAAGAAGATGTCCAAGTCGTTCGGCAACGTCGTCGACCCGCTCGACTGGATCGAGCGCTTCGGGGCCGACGCCACACGCTTCACGCTGCTACGCGGCGCCAACCCCGGGGCCGACGTCGCGGTGAGCGAGGAGTGGGCGGGCGGCTCGCGCAACTTCTGCAACAAGATCTGGAACGCCACCCGCTTCGCGCTGATGAACGGCGCGACCACCGGCTCCCTGGAGGGCCTGGACCTGACGGCGGCCGACCGGTGGATCCTGTCGCGGCTCCAGAGCGTGATCTCGACGGCCGACGCGGCCTTCGAGGAGTTCGAGTTCGCCAAGGCGTCCGATCTGCTCTACCACTTCGCGTGGGACGAGGTCTGCGACTGGTACCTGGAGCTGGCCAAGATCCAGCTCGGTCAGGGGCTGGAGCACACGCGGCTCGTGCTGGGCCACGTGCTCGACACGCTGCTGCGGCTGATGCACCCGCTGGTGCCGTTCGTCACCGAGGAGCTGTGGCGAGCCGTCACGGGCGGCGAGTCGGTCGCCGTGGCGCCGTGGCCGCAGGTCGATGCCGCCCGCACCGATCCAGTGGCCGAGGCGGAGATCGTCGCCCTGCAGGAGCTGGTGACGGAGGTGCGCAGGTTCCGTTCGGATCAGGGGCTGAAGCCCGGCCAGAAGGTGGCCGCGCGGCTCGGACTGACCGGCACGGCTCTCGCGGGGCAGGAAGGGGCCATCCGCTCACTCCTGCGGCTCACCGAGCCGTCAGACGCCTTTTCCGCCACTGCCCGCTTCACCGTGGGCGGGGTGACCGTCGAGATCGACACCGCCGGCGCCATCGACGTGGCGGCCGAACGCAAGCGGCTGGAGAAGGATCTGGCGGTCGCGCGCAAGGAGGCGGCCCAGGTCGCGGCCAAGCTCGGCAACGAGCAGTTCATGGCCAAGGCGCCCGAGGACGTGGTCGCCAAGGTCAGGGGGCGTGCCGAGCAGTCGGCGGCCGACATCGTGCGGCTCGAGGCCCAGCTCGCCGGCTTGGGTGTTTGAGCGAGACACACCGGGGGAAGACCTATTCGTTACCGAAGTTGGGTCTTCCCCCGCACCAGGGCTGCTAGAGTCTTAAACGCGGGGCAAGTTAGCCCGGCAAAACCCAGTGATCTCTCCCGAGCTTCGGGCTGTGTCCGCGTGTGATTGGACATGAGTCAGAAGTTCAGGTAAGTTACCAGGGTTGCCCGGAACGTACCGGATCAGCCGATTTGACAAGGATCGCGCGGATCTGATAAAATGGGTGAGACGAAATGTGCGCCTCTCGCAGGTTGGGGAGTACGCGTCCGTTTCTTGAGAACTCAACAGTGTGTTAAAAGCCAGTGCATGATGCACAACCCCGTCATGTCTGCGCCTCTTGGGTGTGGATGTGGTGGATTCCTTTTATATGGTTGGGATTTCTTTCCCTTCAGACATTGTTTGGAGAGTTTGATCCTGGCTCAGGACGAACGCTGGCGGCGTGCTTAACACATGCAAGTCGAGCGGAA
>NZ_JAIWNB010000070.1 GCF_020215705.1 Nonomuraea aurantiaca
GTAGCGCCGTCTCATCGGGGCTTCGCCGTCCGCGGGCCTCGGCCGAGGCCTCCTCTGTCACGACCTGTACCATCCGTGCCTCCAAACTCCAGCCAGATAGTCACACTACCCAATAAGGTCGCTCAGGCGGCGACCTGGGGGTGAGCAGCATACGAACGAAAAGTCGCGTTAGCGGGCCGGGCGGAAACGGCTTGGCGTGACATTTCGTTCCGGATTGGGCGTCTGAACACCGCAAAGAGAACGCCGACGAGACCCGCGCCGTGGCCAAGACCACCATCCACCGGCTGTTGTCACGCCGCGACATCCCCCTGCGGGAGAAAACGCTGTGGCGGATGCTGTACGAGACCGCCGACCGGGCTGCGGAGATCCTCGCGCTGAACGTCGAGGAGCTCGACCTGGAGCACCGGCGCGCGCCCATCCGCTCCAAGGGCGGCGCGTCGAATGGGTGTACTGGGAGCGCGGCACCGCCCATCTGCTGCCCCGCCTCCTCCGACTCCCGGACGGAAGCACCCGCACGCACGGCCCGCTGTTCCTGTCCGAACGCCGCCCCGTCCCCGCCCGCCGCCCGGCCGCCGTCGACATCTGCCCGCACACCGGCCGCGCCCGCCTCGGCCACGACCGCGCCCGCGTCCTGCTGGACAAGTACGCCAGCCTCGACCTGCACCAGCTGCGCCACAGCGCCACCACCCACCTCGGCGAGGCCGAAGTACCGCTGCAGCTCATCATGGGCAAAACCGGCACAAGAACCCCCGCACCGCCATGCGCTACGTCAAACCCGGCGCAGAAGCCATCGCCAAGGTCACCGAGGTCCTGCACCCCGCCGCCGTACCCACTGATCAGCGACTTCTCCCAGACGGGACGAGGACACTGCCCCTTTCTCTCGTACTTGGTCTGTCCCCCTTCATGAAGCTTGCCGCGGCGATCATCTGCTGGCGACGCCTCGTCCGCTGATCTTTCTGTTAGGACCTCTAATCTAGGCCTCCGCCTGGGCACGCAGCTGCCGGGCCTGCCCGGCCATCAAGTCCGCGCCGACCGAGTTCGGTCAGGTAGCGACGGACTCAGACCGGTAGGCCGCGCAAGCAGGATCATTTCTCGGCACGTGCGGCTTGCAGGATCTCGATGCCGCGGTTCAGATGCTTGGTAAGAGCCTCACGAAGCGCGGGACCGTCACGACGAGAGGCGGCATCGAGCATCTGATTGTGTTCGCGCTGCGCGTCCCCGGGGGCGAAATTGGCGAACAAGAGCCGAAGATATCTCTCCGATGCCACCCACAACAACTGGAGGACACGTAGATCCCACTCAGATGCGGCCGGTAGGACGAGTGCGCGATGAAACTGACCATGAACATCGAGGTCCGCCTCGCTGTCGTCTGATCCGATGCCGCCGAACAGCTCGTTGATCCTCAGCAGGTCGTCGTCCGTGTAGAGGGGGGCCGCGCGCTCGATCAGATCACCCTCCACCAGGATGCGCAACCGGTATGTGTCGCGCAGGTTTCCGATGTCAATCGGGGCGACGAGCGCCTTGCGCTGGCTGCGCAGCGATATCAGCCCTTCGTTCGCAAGCACGCGGAGAGCCTCGCGTACAGGAATGTGGCTGACGTCCATATCCGCCGCGAGCTGAGTGGCGACGACTTCCTGCCCGGGACGCAGGTCACCGTGAACGATCGCGCGCCGAAGTTCGGTGAGCACCAGATCTACGGCACTGCGGCGCTTGAGCGGCCGCGGAGCGCTCATGCGTGGACCCTTTCCATGATCGAGGAAATCGGAGCGTAACACACTCTTGTAAGTCCTAAAGACTATAGTCTATCTTCTAGCCATGTTGACCGATGTGCATACGCACCTCGTTACTCAGCGATATCTCGATTACCTTCGGTCCCAGGCGGCCCAGCCCGCCGCCGCCGCATCGCTTCCATGGCTCGAAGCCGTCACTTATGGCAGCGATGCGTTACTACGCGAAATGGACGCCGCAGGTGTCGATGTCAGCTGGGTCAGCTTTCCTCCGCCAGGAGTGGTGGAGGAAAGCGTCCAAGACGCCCTTCGCCACGCCTTGGAGCTCAATGAGCTCCTTGTCGAGCAGCTCGACCGATACCGAGATCGGCTGAAACCCGTCCCGCTGTTGCCGGTGCCTCATCCCCATGCATGTGAAGAAGTGCTCGCTCAAGTAGGGCCAGAGCCTCCCGCCGTGATCGTCTACGTCCAGGTGTCAGGTCCGCAGTTGGAGGCGGCCTCCTTCCGCCCTGTTCTGCGAGAGGTGGCGAACCTAGGAGTGCCGCTCCTCGTACATCCAGGGGTGGAGCCGATCGGCCCCATACTCGAGGGTTGGGGACTCGGTTCGGCACTGTCCGCGCCCGTGGCGACGACTGCAGCCGTCGTCCGGCTCATAGCTTCCGGAACGCTAGACGACGTACCACACCTGGAGATGATCCTCTGCCACCTTGGCGGCGTATTGCCGCTGGTGCTCAAGCGGCTGGAGGATCAAGTCCGATCCGAGGCAGCTCATGACATTCGCCATTATCTGCGACGGCGAATCCGGTTCGACAGCGCCGTTTTCGACATGGATGCCCTGCGCTATGGAGCTTCTGTCCTTGGGGCGGATCGGATCGTCCTGGGGTCTGACGCTCCATTCCGTGGCGAAATCAAGCGAGCCGCCGACCTTTTCAGGGAAGTGCGATGAACCTTCAGATCTTTGACCCTGCGACGGGACACCCGCTGCGCACGCTGCAGGGAAGTGATGAACGCGCCGTCGATGCCGCCGTTCGGGCCGCGGATCGAGCCTGGCGCTCCTGGCACCGACGGCCCGCCGTCGAACGGGCCCGTGCGCTCCATGCGGTGGCTGCGGCGATCAGGGATAGGGCCGATGAGATCGCCAAGCTGGAAGCCGAGGAGGTGGGGAAGCCGTTCACCCTGGCGCGCTGGTTCGACGTCGAGATGTGTATCTCCTCATTCGAGTATTTCGCCGGTCTGCTGGCCGACCCACCAGGCCGGGCACGGCACGATGGGTCGATCATCTCGCTCACCACGCTGGACCCATTCGGCGTGGTCGCAGGTGTCCTGCCTTTCAACTGGCCACCGATCCACACGGCGGGCAAGCTGGCTCCTGCGCTGGCCGCCGGCAACGCCGTGGTACTCAAGCCACCCGAGCAGGCACCGTCCTCCGTCCTGCGGCTCGTCGAGATCATCAGAGAGCGGCTGCCGGACGACGTGGTCCATGTGGTGTGCGGAGGCGCCGAGATCGGATCGGCTCTGGTAGCCCACCCCTTGGTGCGAAAGGTCAGCTTCACGGGATCGCCGGAGGCAGGTCGCGCGGTGGCGCGTACCGCTGCCGACAATCTGACACCTGCCCTCTTGGAACTCGGCGGCAAGAACCCGCTCGTGGTGTTGGCGGACGCAAATCTCTCGGCCGCCGTCGCAGGTGCGGTCGAAGGAGCGTTTTACAACCAGGGCGAGGCATGCACCGCAGCCTCGCGGTTGCTCGTTCACCGCGAGATTCATGACGAGTTCGTCACCCGGCTCTCAGGTGCAGTGCATCGGCTGGTGGTCGGTCATCCGTTCGATCCCACCACACATGTGGGACCGCTGGTCAGTGCCCAACAGCAGCGGCGCGTGCTCGAGTATCTGACGATCGCCGAAGCCGAAGGCGCCAAGATCGCTGCTCAGGCCGCGGTTCCGGATGATCCTGAGCTCTCCGGAGGGTACTGGGTTCCACCGACCCTCTTGACAGAGGTATCTCCTGAGATGCGGGTTGCCCAGGAGGAGATCTTTGGCCCGGTGGCGTGTGTCATCCCGTTCGACACGGCGGAACAAGCTGTCGAGATTGCGAACGGGACGCCCTTCGCCCTCGTCGCAAGCGTTTATAGCCGCGATGCGGAAGCCGCGTGGCGCGTAGCCCAGCAACTGGACGCGGGGATCGTCTTCGTTAACAACTACCACCGCTCGATCCTGGGAACGCCGTTCGGCGGCAACCGCGAGTCAGGTTACGGCCGCGAGCACGCTCCGGAGACGCTGCTCGCCTTCGGGCGCAGCAAGAGTTACCGCTTCCCCAGCGGGCTGACTGATGTGCCGCGCTGGTTCGCGGCCGACGATGTGATGCGCGAGGAATAGCTGATGAGTATCTCTGCCGTACTGTCCCTACGCCGATGCACTGTGGCATTCGCGGGCGTCACCGCGCTGGACGATCTGGGCGTCGACATCCCCGTTGAGGGCGTGACGGCGATCATCGGCCCGAATGGCGCAGGTAAGAGTTCACTGCTGAACCTGATCTGCGGCCTCGTGGCGGGGACGGGGACTATTCATCTGGCCGGTAGGGACATCACCGCGCTGCCCGCTTATCGGCGCGCGGCGGCAGGGGTGGCTCGGACGTTCCAGACTCCGGTGCTCTGCGACGACCTCAGCGTCCTCGACAACGTCCTACTCGGGGTGCTGAGCAGCAAGAAGAAGGCCGCCGTCGAGCTCCTTGACCGCCTCGGAATCGTTGCCCGGAGCACGACGAAGGCCGCAGCCCTGCCACACGGCGAGCGTCGGCTCGTAGAGATCGCCAGGGCGCTGCTTCGCGGCGGCCGAGTGCTGCTGCTGGACGAGCCGGCGGCAGGGCTGGGGCACGCGCAGGCGCACCAGCTCATGGAAGCGGTCATAGCCGAGACTCATCGCACCGGGACCACCACCGTCTTGGTCGAGCACAACATGGAGCTCGTGTCCACCTGGGCCGAGCACGTGATCGTACTCGCCCAGGGCCGCCTGCTGGCTCAGGGCACCCCTGCTCACATCCGGTCCCAGCAAGAAGTGATCGATACCTATCTTGGAGCCATGACATGACA
Organism: Nonomuraea aurantiaca; assembly: GCF_020215705.1. Classification (GTDB taxonomy): domain Bacteria; phylum Actinomycetota; class Actinomycetes; order Streptosporangiales; family Streptosporangiaceae; genus Nonomuraea; species Nonomuraea aurantiaca. The sequence continues at coordinate 4,814 of NZ_JAIWNB010000070.1, forward strand.
GCCGAATTGCGGCTCACGGCTGTCAACGCGTGGTACGGCAAAGTCCAGGCCCTCTGGAACATCGATCTTCACGTGCGGCCCGGCCAGGTTGTCACTCTTCTGGGCCCCAACGGCGCGGGCAAGACCACACTGCGCCGCGCCATCAACGGAACGGTGCGCCGTCAAGGATCGATCCTGTTGGACGGCAGACCAATCGACACCGCCCGGCCCCACACCATCGCTCGTGCGGGCATCGGGACCGTACCTCAGGACCGCGGCACCATCCCGGGACTCACCGTAGCGGAGAACCTGCGCGTCGGCGCTATCGCCGCACGCAAGCGGCGATCCGGCGACGATCGACTGGATGAGGTGCTGACGTTGTTCCCCGACCTGGCCGGAATGCTGGACCGACCAGCCCAGCTGTTGTCGGGTGGGCAGCAGCAAATGCTCGCCATCGGCAGGGCCCTCATCGGTCGCCCGCGTCTGCTGCTCCTGGATGAACCGAGCCAGGGACTCGCCCCGATCGTTGTCGATACCATCTTCACCGCGCTGAAAACCCTCGCCACGGACGGCCTCGGCATGCTTATCGCCGAGCAGAACACCAGGTTGGGATTCGCCATCGCCGACGAGGTGATCGTGCTCGGTTCCGGCGTGATCCGTGCTCGAGGCACCGCGGCCGAGCTGGCGGATTCCCCCGACATTCAAGCCATATATCTCGGTGGTGGTGCGCCATGAACACGCTCATGCAAACCGTGGTGACCGGTGCGGTGTCCGGCCTCGTCATCGGCGGGCTCGCCCTCGCGCTGGCCGTCGTCTATCAGGGCTCAGGGATTCTCAACTTCGCACAAGGCCAATTCGCCACCGTGTCCGCGTATCTCAGCTGGCAGCTGACCACCTGGGGGCTGCCTTTCTGGGGCGCCCTCGTCGTCAGCACGGTGGTTTCATTCCTCCTCGGCTTCGCCGTGCAACAGATCTTCATCCGCCCGGTCCAGCGCGCGGACGAGCTGTCGATCCTCATCGTCACCGTGAGCCTACTACTGATCGCCGACTCGCTGATCGGCTCCATTTGGGGCTTCCTCCCAAAAAGCCTCGCCGGCCCGTTCGGAGAGGCCGCGTACACAATCGCCGACGTTGTCTTTACCGCGCAGATGCTCGCACAAGTGGTCTTGCTCGTGATCGCGATAGCGGCAGTGACGATACTGTTTCGCAAAACCTCGATCGGACTCAGGATGCGCGCAGCGGCGGCTGCTCCAGAAAGCAGCCAGCTGTCCGGGATCAACCTCGCGGCCACCTTGGCCATCGGCTGGGGCGTAGCGGCGGCCATTGGCGCGGTGGCAGGAACGGTCAGCGCTCCCGTAACCGGGCTCTCCCCCGATGTGAACAGCTCTACCCTGCTCCTGGGTTTCGCCGCCGCCGCTCTCGGGGGCTTCCACAGCCGCGCGGGCGCCGTGGCCGGCGGACTGATCGTCGGCATAGGTACAGCTCTCGCCGGCGCATATCTGCCGGGGGTAGGCGACGATCTACGGCTGATGATCCCCCTCCTCCTCATCGTGCTGACATTGTCGGTAACCCGAGAGGGCGTCTTTACGCGCCGCGGAACGGTGCGTGTGTGATGCGGACGTCCTTGCGCGTCACGGGCCTGGCCGCCATGGTCACACTGCCCCTGTTCCTTAGCGGCTTCCACAGCTTCCAGTTCGGCCGAGTCGCCTGCGTGGCGATCCTCCTGGTCTCCCTCAACCTCCTGACCGGCGATGCCGGGCAGATATCGGTCGGGCACGGTGCGCTGATGGGCGTCGGTGCGTATACGACCGCACTCCTCGTCAAGCACATCGGGCTGCCGTACGCGATCGCCATCGCCGCCGCAGCTGTGGCGTGTGCCGTCTTGGGCGCGGCCATCGGCCTGCCTGCGCTGCGGATCCGCGGTCTTTATCTGGCGCTGGTCACCCTTTCGCTCGCCATCGGACTGCCCCCGTTGCTCAAGCGATTCGGCGACGTGACCGGTGGGCCGCTCGGCATCACACCACCGCCTCCCGACCTCCTGATGCCGGGGCTTACGCCCAGTCAGTCGACGTACCTGATGTCGGCACTGACGCTGGTGGCGGTGCTCCTCATCTACACCTGGCTCCGCCGCTCCGCGCTCGGCCGCAGGTTCGCAGCGGTGAAAGCCAGCGAAGCCATGGCCGTCACCTGTGGCATCCGGGTCGCCGCAACCAAGACTCTGGCCTTCACAATCAGCTCGGCGGTGGCCGGTCTCGCTGGGGGCCTCTACCTCAGCGTCGTCGGGACCATTACTCCCGACACTTTCACCGTCATGCTGTCGGTGACCCTGCTGGTGTCCGCCGTCGTCGGTGGGTTGCGATCGGCTACCGGTCCCATCGTGGGAGCGCTGTTCTTCGTCTTCGTACCCGCCCTCACCTCAGGTATGGGCGGCCAGGCTCCGCAGATCGTTTACGCCCTGGTGGTGCTGGCGGCCGTCTACTTCTTCCGTGATGGCCTCGCAACCATCTTCAATCTCGCCCGTCGCCGCTTCTAGGAGCTGCTATGAGAATTACCCCCACAGCCGCCTTGGCCGGAGCCATCCTCATGCTGGCCACCGCCTGCGGCGGTCCCTCGAACACGCACGGCGAACAGGGAGTCTCCGCGACGGAGATCCTGCTCGGCGGAACGTTCCCGAAGACCGGACCGCTTGCCTCTTATGGTGCGCTGGCCACCGGAATGAATGCCTATTTCAAGAAGGTCAACGCCGACGGCGGGATTTCGGGCCGCAAGATCCGCCTCATCTCCTTGGACGATGCCTACGACCCGTCCCGGGCAGCGGCCAACATCAGAGAACTCGTCCTGCAGGAGAAGGTCTTCGCCGTCATCGACTTCGGTGGAGCCCCGGTCGTCGCCCGCGATTACCTGCAACAGGCCAAGGTCCCGCAGTTCGGTTTCGCCGGGCTGACCGCGCTGAGCGACGTCGCCACCTATCCCTACACCCGTAGCTGGTGGCCCGACATCGGCCAGGAGAGTCGCGTCGTCGCCCGCTACCTGGCCGAGCGGAACGCGGGAGGCGGCAAGGCCAACATCGCCACCATCACGATCAACAACGACGCCGGCCACGACTACAAACGCGGCATCGAAACGTACACGAGCACCGGGGCCGCGAGCCTCGGCAAGACAACCACCTACGAACCGACAGACACCGATGTCTCCTCTCAGGTCAACACCGTGCGGGACGAGGCCACCGATGCAATGGCCACTCTTGTCACCGGCGCCGCAGAGATCTCGATGATCAAATATGTGGCGCAGACCAGATGGACCAAGCCACTGTTCCTCTATTCAGGGGCCAGCTCCATCACCTCGTTCCTCAAACCCGCGGGCGCCGCTGCGAAGGGTGTCTACTCGGCACTCTGGTTGAAGGACCCGGCTGATCCTCAATGGGCCAACGACCCCGGACTCCGTAACTACCGATCCATCATCGGCACACACGGCGATGGGGCGAACCCTGAGGACATCATCGTCGCCAACGGCTACGGATTCGGCGAGGCATTCGTTGCTGCGCTCAAATCCGCCAAGGAGCTGACGCCCACCGCCCTGCTCGCTGCCTGGGACACCCTCCCCGCCACGTCCCTGGACGTTTTGCAACCCGGCATCACGCTGAAGGGCGATCCCAAGACCGGACGCCCCATACGTTCCTTCCAGATCGCCCGCTTCGACGGCACCAGCTGGACTCCCCAGGGCAAGGTCGTCGACGCGGAACCCGGAGCGAGCTAATGCAATCGGACTTCGATGAACGCCTTCAGCGCGGAACACGACACCTCCAGGCTCTCGGGCTCACCGAAACCCCCGAGCTGATCACGCGACTGCGCCGTGAGCATCCAGCCTTGGCCGACCACATCGTCGCCTTCACCTTCGGTGACATCTATATCCGCGAGACGCTTACCACAACACAGCGACAACTCGTCACTCTGGGTTGCCTGACCGCTCTCGGCGATACCCAGGCGCAGTTGCGGGCACATGCCACTCTCTCTCTGGCTGCAGGCATGACTGGAGAGCAGATCCGAGAGGCTGTTCTGCACGCGGGCATCTATGCAGGGTTCCCGCGCGCGATCTCAGCCAGCCTCGCCATCACACCCGTGCTAGAGGACGCACCGTCACGAGACGATCAGGAGAGACCACAATGAGGATCGGCAGCGCGCTGCGCAGAGCGGCCGCGATCTCTCCGACCCGCACAGCGACCACCTTCACCGACCGCACCCACACCTGGGAGAAACTGGCCGACCGCGTCGCTCGGCTCGCCTCAGCCCTCCGCACCTTGGGCGTGGAGCGGGGCGACAGGGTCGCGATCTTGGCCTACAACAGCGACAGCTATCTGGAGGCGATGTACGCCGCACCGTGGGCGGGCGCGATCATCGTACCCATCAACACCCGCCTCGCCCAACCTGAGGTCCTGCATTGGCTCAGCGACTCCGGGGCGCGCACGTGGCTCGTCGGAGGCGAGTTCATCAGCATGGCGATGTCGCTGCGGGACAAGCTTCTCAACGTACGCGACTACGTCGCGGTCGATGCGCTGGTTCCTCCGCAGGGCTGGCTCGCCTATGAGGAACTCGTGCGCGATGCCCAGCCCATACCTGAGATAGACGGGACCGATAACGAACCCGCTGCCATCTTCTACACAGGTGGCACGACCGGTCAGTCCAAAGGCGTCACGCTCAGCCACCGGAATCTGCTCGCCAGTGCCCTGCAAACCCTCGCCCACGTGCACTGGGATCATAACGACAACTACCTCCACGCGGCCCCGATGTTCCACATGGCCGACGGCCTGGGAACCTATGCGGCCCTGCTGGCGGCAGCCCAGCAGACCATTGTCAGCCGGTTCACCGCACCCGCGGTGCTCGACGCGATCGCAGAGCATCATGTCACGTGCACCGTGGCCGTCCCCACGATGATCGACCTACTGGTCCACGATCCCACCGCTCCCGAACACGACCTGTCGAGCTTCACCTCCCTCGTGTACGGCGGGTCGCCTATTCCCGAAGCGGTGATGGAGCAGGCCCTGAAGGTCTTGCCGCAGACCAGGCTCTTTCAGCTCTACGGCCAGTCCGAAGCAAGCCCCACCTTGACCGTTCTCGGACCGGAACATCACGTCTTCGAAGGTTCGGCTGCCGGCCGAACCAGATCCGCGGGGCGAGCGACCATGGGCTGCGAAGTACAGATCATGGGATCCGACGACACCGTGCTACCAACGGGGCAAGTCGGTGAAATCGTCGCCCGCGGTGACAACGTGATGCTGGGCTACTGGAATCAACCAGAGACGACGACCCAGACGCTGCGCGGCGGCTGGCTACACACCGGAGACATGGGTTATCTCGACGAGGACGGCTTCCTCTTCGTGGTCGACCGGGCCAAGGACATGATCGTCACGGGTGGAGAGAACGTCTACTCGGCCGAGGTCGAGAACGCGCTCATGGCTCATCCAGCCATCGCCCAGGCGGCAGCCATCGGCATCCCCGCCTCGCAATGGGGAGAACAGGTCCACGCTGTCGTCGTCCTACACCAAGGCGCTTCCGCGAGCCCTGCGGACATCATCGCTCACTGCCGAACCCTCATCGCCCGCTACAAATGCCCGAAGAGCGTGGAGATCAGGTCCGAGCCGTTGCCGCAAACCGGAGCAGGCAAGTACCTCAAAGGTGTGCTCCGCGAACCTTACTGGCGCGACGTCGACCGCAATGTCAACTAATCACGGAGTCTGCCATGGACATCGCACAACGTAACCTGGCCACCTCGCGCCGCTGGCTACTCGAGGTCTTCAACAACCACGACCTCGACGCAGTTCCCGAGATCATCTCGCCTGTATACGTCAACGTTGGGACGACCAATCGGATAGGCCACGCGGCTGGGGCTGACGTGATCAACCAAGCCGACGTCTGGTCCCCCGACCGCAAGATCGAAATCAAGTACGCCGTCGCCCAGGATGATCTGGTCATGGTGCTGTTCCGCCTCTTCGGCACACACACCGGTCCCTACCGAGAGCTCCAGCCATCCGGCCGCCCTTACTCGGTGTGGCTTTCAGACACTTTTCGCTTCGACAACACAGGCCTGATGACCGAGGGCTGGGTGATCGGCAAAGGAGATCTCCTGGATGCGCTCGGCCGAGAGGAGATCCGATGAGACAGGTTGCCGTCGCAGGCGGAATGCGGACCCCCTTCGCCAAGGCAGGTGGGGCCTACGCCGACATTCACCCGGCCGACCTGCTGGGGACCGTGTTGAGCGCCCTCAACATCGTCGACGTGGACCAGGTGCTGATCGGCTGCACCCAGCAGGGAGGCGATCAGTCCTACAACATCGCCCGAAACGCCTGGCTGGCCGCCGGCCTCCCGATCGAGGTGCCCGCCTCCACGATCGACACCGTGTGCGGCTCCTCGCAACAGACCGTCAACCTGGCCGCCGCGCTTGTCGCCTCAGGACAGGCCGATGTCGTCGTCGCCGGCGGTGTCGAATCGTTGTCCCGCACTCCGATGTTCTCCACTTGGGGAGACGGCAATCCGTTCTCCCCCCGCCAGCTCGAGCTCTACGACATGCCGAATCAGGGCGTCGCGGCTGAGCGGATCGCACGCAAGTACGGAGTCACCCGAGAGCAGTCAGACGAGATCGGCTTCCGAAGCCACCAGCGCGCAACTGCCGCCTGGGAGGAAGGCCGCTTCGACGATGAGATCATTCCCATCGCGGGCATCACCCGTGACAACGGCATACGGCCAGACGCAGATCTGGCTCGTATGGCGAAACTACGCCCAGTCTATGAGGACGACGGTATCGTCACCGCAGGGTCGGCGAGTCAGCTCTCCGACGGCGCCGCCGCAGTGGTGGTCGCTTCCGATGACGCATGCGAACGGCTCGGCCTGCGCCCACTCGCATGGATCCGCGGCTCGGTAACCGTGGGCGTCGATCCGGACCTAATGCTGGAGGGGCCTCTCGTCGCGACCAACCGGCTGCTGGAGCGATTCGATCTGGAGCCAGATGACATCGCGCGTTTCGAACTCCACGAAGCGTACGCGACGGTCATCGGTGCCTGGCAGAACACCATCAACGCCGACTCCGAACGAGTCAATCCGGACGGCGGAGCCATCGCCATCGGCCATCCCTTCGGCGCATCCGGAGCCAGGCAGATGCTCCGGCTGGCCAGGCACCTCAGCGACAGCACGGACTACGGGCTGCAGGCCATGTGCTGCGGCGGAGGAATCGGTACTGGAACTCTTCTGCAGGGGGCGGGATGATGACGCAGACCATGGCCGCTATGGTGGTCGCCGAGGCAGGGGGGGCGCCGGAGCTCACCAGGCTCCCCGTCCCCACCCCTGGACCTGGCGAGGTCACAGTCGACGTGGTTGCCTGTGGAGCTGGTCTGACCCTGGAGATGGCCCGTACCGGCGCGCTTGGGGGCGGCTTTCCTCGGGTGCTCGGTCACGAGTTCAGCGGACATGTGCGTGAGGTCGGTGAAGGCGTCAGCAACTGGCGTCCAGGCGATCGGGTCACCGCCAGCTTCTACTTGACCTGCGGCGACTGTCATTGGTGCCGACATGGAAGGGAAACGCTCTGTACGGCGTTCGGCGGCTTTGTCGGCGCCGCCATCGACGGCGCGTTCGCAGAGGTGATCCGTGTCCCGGCACGCAACCTGGTCGCCGTGCCCGAACAAGTCGAGCTCGCCGACGCAGGTATCGTGGCAGACGCCCTCGCCACACCACTCCATGTGATGAACCAGCGACTGTCGACGCGCGCAGGCGATTGGGTCGCGGTCATCGGGGCTGGCGGCGGGCTGGGCGTGCACACTGTTGCGGTGGCACGCACCGTCGGTGCGCGGGTCGCAGCCGTAGAGTCGAACGCGGACAAGCGCAAAGCCTTGACGGAGCTGGGACTGGCGGATCTCGTCCTGGACGGGTCCGATTGGCCGATCGCTTGTGCGGCGGTCATCGACTGCGTAGGCAACACCGAGACGCTTGCCGAGTCGATGCGGGCGCTCGCCCCCGGGGGCACGCTTGTAGTGCTCGGAGTACGCGGCACGGATCGTCTCACTATTCCCGCGATCGACCTGATCCTGGGTGAACTGACGGTGACAGGCACCAGGTACGCCTCACGCAACGAGATCGCACAGGCACTCGACCTAGTGGCAGCGGGGCGAATACATCCAATCGTAGGAGCACGCTTCCCTCTCGTGGAGCTACCGGCGGTCTTCGAGCTGGTCCGATCGGGCCAAGCCTTCGGGCGCATCGTCGTTGACGTCGCACACCGATCTGCCGGCTAAGGTCATTCTGGGCTTCCCCTTCTAGCGTGGAGATCTGACCTAAGGAGAAGGTTGGGTCGTGGGAGAGACCAGACGCAGGTTCGATCCGGAGTTCCGCGCGGGCGCGGTGCGCATCGTGCGGGAGACAGGAAAACC
>NZ_JAIWNB010000071.1 GCF_020215705.1 Nonomuraea aurantiaca
CCCTACCGCTCACGCAGTAGTCACTGGAGAGCCGGATGATCGGGAAACCATCACGTCCGGTTCGGCGGGAGGCCGCGCAGAAAAGGACCAGCTCAACGCTGACACCTCGCTGCGCGGCCGACCCATCAGCGCTCCTGCACTGGTTCCGCCGCCTGCGCATCCGCTGGGAGATCCGCGACGATATCCACGAAGCCTTCATAACCCTCGCCGCCGCGATCATCTGCTGGCGACGCCTCGTCCGATAAGTCCTTTGTTAGGACTTCTAAGAGCACCTGCCTCCCACGGCGGGACCGTCCCGCACACGACCTTCCATCACCACAAGATCAACTTATCTGGTGCGCTGATCCTTTGAGCCCAAGACCGGTTTCGGGACGGTCGTTCTGGCTTTCACGCATGCGGTGCCGGCGGGTTGACAGAGAGCTTGAGTCGCAAGATCTACTACACGCACATCGTTGGTCGGCGGTGTACCGCCCGCAGCCGTGAGTCAGGAAGGCGCGCTGCCCGATATCCGCTGACTGACTGCGCTCTTGTCGACCGTGTACCGCCCGATCGAGAACGTCTCACGCCGATCGGTCTGGCACCGCCACCGTCAGGCCCCAACGCTGTCATCACCGACAGATCCACGCCGTGATCGCCAAAATGCCACCAGAATGGCAGGGCCGTTGCAAACCGCCGAGCCGAGAGCCCGGACCGTCCTCAGCTCATGAAGACGACCTGGATGAGGACGGCGACCGCCGCCCCGACACCCGTGACGGTGCCCACGACGCGAAAGGGGAATTCTTCGGTTCTCCGGTTACTGATGTACTTGTGCAGGCCTCTGGCGAAGAGGGCGGCGAACGCGCAGGCGGCGGCCCCCAGAACCCCGAGGACGCTCGTACCGCCCAGTTTGTCAGCGAAGACGGCGTAGTACATGAATTCGAAGCCGATCAACACGCCGGCCGCGGGCAGGCCCCAGGTCAACCAGAGATTCTCGGGAGTCTGGGACTGTTTGCGGATCCTGTTCTCCCAGAAGCGCTGCCAGCCGTTTGAGGGGGCCGGGGGGTCTGCGCGGTGCGTTGGTCGCGTGCGGGGCTCTGCTGCCGCGTCGGCGATCCCGATTCCGCGGGCGTCTCTTACTTGTGCTGCTCTCCACACCCGGTCAAACGAACCCGATGATCCCGAGAGTTCCACTGTCGACGACGGGTGAAAACTGACCCCGTGGCGACGGGTGAAAACTGACCCCCTTCAGTCACTCTGGAGGGTGATCAAGGTGGAAGACTGGGCGGAGATCCGCCGGTTGCACCGGGCCGAGCAGATGCCGATCAAGGCGATCGCTCGGCGGCTGGGCATCTCGAAGAACACCGTCAAGCGGGCATTGGCAGCCGATGAGCCACCGACGTATCGGCGGGCGTGAGGGCGTTGTAGCGGCGCGCCAGGGCGCGGAGTGCGGCTTTGACGCCTTGGGCAGGGGCAGCCAGATCGGCTAGTGGCCGAAGCCGGGCGCAAGCTTGGGCGAGCTTGGTCGCGGACCGAGCGGGCAGTTGCTCACGCAACTCAGCGGGAGCGGTGACGACCAGTGCTTTCATCTCGTTGCTGCAGGCAGTGCGGGCCTTGATCGCACCAGTCCTGGCCAGATGCAGGGCCCGGATCGACTCCACGATGCCGTCACCGGCCTTGGGGACCGCGGTGGCCCGTCCCGACAGCACGGCATCGGCTGCGGCGTAGGCATCGAGCGATCGGACTTACCCTTGGTCCGGCGCTGCCGCCGGTCGGGGCGATTGACCTCGATGACCTGGACCTTCTCGCCGAGTAGGTGGCGGGCCAGACCAGCGCCATAGGAGCCGGTTCCCTCCACTCCGACGGCGCTCAGTCTTCCGAACAAGCGCATCCACTGCACCAGGTCGGCGTGACCGGCCGTGGTGGCCGGGAACTCCGCATCGGCGAGCCGGCGGCCGTTCATCAAGACCACGGCGGCATGGTGGGTGTCCTTGTGGGTGTCGACCCCGCCGGTGATCCGGCGTCTTTTCGGCTTCGTCGTCACGGGCGTCCTCAGATCCGGGAGTTGGGAAGCGGCGCGTGCCGGTCGCCCGGGCGGGCAGACCAGTGACGGGTCTCGTGATCAGGCTTCTATCAAGCCACGCACGAGCGTTCCGGCACGCACCCTCGGAAGTACTCCGAGAAGAGGCGACAGATCCATCACAAGGCATCCAGACGGAGCCGGGATGTCGTTGGGTCAACCTCAACGGAGTACCTCCTGCCCCTGCAAGCTCATCAGCAAGGGCGGTTGTTCCTGCACTTTGAGTCTCACTGGATGTCGTGCCCGCCCACGTGCGGCGTGAGCACTGCTTCATTAGGTCGCTGATGGTTCTCCCGCAGGCTGCTGACCAGCGTTGTCGCGATGGGAGAGACGGTGCGGCTGTTTGTGGGAGATGACTGGGCCGAGGCGCATCACGATGTGGAGCTGATGGATGCCTCCGGCCGGCGGCTGGCCAAGGCGCGGCTGCCGGAGGGGGTGGCGGGGATGGCCCGGCTGCACGCCATGATCGGTGAGCGGCTCGGCGAGAGCGCCGATGAGAGCGAGGTGATGGTCGGGATCGAGACCGACCGGGGGCCGTGGGTGGCCGCGCTGGTGGCGGCCGGGTACACGGTGCTGGCGGTCAACCCGTTGCAGGCCGCCCGCTACCGGGAACGGCTGAGCGTGTCGGGCGCCAAGAGCGATGCCGCCGACGCGCACATGCTGGCCGACATGGTCCGCACCGACGCCCACCAGCTGCGGCCGGTGGCCGGCGACAGCCCGCAGGCCGAGGCGGTCAAGGTGGTGGCACGGATGCACAAGACGCTGATCTGGGAACGCACCCGCCACGCTCAGCGGCTGCGGCACGCGCTGCGCGACTACTTCCCGGCCGCGCTGGCCGCCTTCGACGACCTGGACGCGCCCGAAGCCCTCGACCTGCTGGGGCGGGCGGCCGACCCGGCCGCGGCGGCGAAGCTGACGATCAGCCAGATCAGCGCGGCGCTCAAACGCGCCGGCCGGCGCGGCGACCTGGCCGTCAAAGCCGCACCGATCCAGGCTTCGCTGCGCACCGAGCAACTGGGCCGGCCCGCTGTGGTCAGCGCAGCCTACGCCGCCTCCGTCCGATCCCTGATCGCCGTCCTGACCACGGTGAACGAGCAGGTCACCACCCTGCACAAGGAGGTCGAAGCCCATTTTGGCCAGCACCCGGCCGCTGAGATCATCACCTCCCAGCCCGGACTGGGAGCGATCCTCGGCGCCCGGGTGCTCGCAGAGTTCGGCGACGACCCTCACCGCTACGTCAGTGCCAAGGCCCGCAAGAACTACGCCGGCACCAGCCCCATCACCCGCGCCTCGGGCAAGAAGAAGGTCGTCGCCGCCCGCTTCGTGCACAACGACCGGCTCATCGACGCCCTGATCACCCAGGCCGCCACCGCGGTCCGCGTCTCGCCCGGCGCCCGCGCCTACTACGACAAGCAACGCGCCCGCGACACCGACTACAACACCGCCCTGCGCCAGGTCGCCAACCGACTCGTCGGCATCCTGAGGTCATGTCGAGCAGGCCGGTGAGCTCGACTACCCAGGCGCCGGGCCGGAGCTGGCCGTCGGCGTCATAGGCGGGCGTCCAGGCGGTCTTCGGCAAGCGCAAGATCGCGTGCTGGATGTCGTCGGTGAGGGTGAACCCGATCGAGTAGGCGAGCCGGCGGCCTGGTCGGCTCAGCCAGGTGAGGAACTCGTGGGTGCCGCCGCCGGAGTCGGTGCGGATCAGCACTTGATGACGACGGTGGCGGGGCAGTTGAGCCAGGGCGAGGCGGGCGGCGGCGATGTGGTCGGCCGCGGTGTTGGAGCCGGCGTTTCCCGGCCGCAGCACGATGGCCAGTGGCTCGCCGGAGCCGCCTTCTCTGTGGTCGACGAAGACTGTCATCGGGTGGAAGCCGAAGGTTTTCTTCCAGGTCGGAGCTGCCTGTTGCTTGTCGGAGTGGGCTATGAGGATGGTGGCGTCGATGTCGAGGGGGATCAGTTCGCCGTCGGCGCCGGGTGCGGCGGGTCCGGCCAGCATCCAGGCGCGTGCTCGTGCGGTGGCGCGGGCAGCGCGAATAGCTTTCAATGCCCGTGTTGAGTCGGTGGCCAGTCTGTCGATCAGGTGGGAGACGGTCGGGTCGGAGGCGACGGGGCCGAAGAGTTCGGGCTGAGCGCGCAGCAGCGCGATGTCGGCCAGGCAGTCACCGCCCAGGGCGAGGCTGATGGCGAGGTCTGCGATGACCTTGCCCGGATTGTGAATGGCGCGGGCGGGTCGCCACCGCTCCAGCTCGTGCGAGAGTGCTCGGTCCAGGCCGGTGATGGCCAGTGTTCGGGTGAGAAGCAGGCCACCTGCGTGGGATAGGAGACCGTCAGCATCGGCGGACACGCTGATCTTGCGGTGGGACGCGATAGTCTGCACGTGAAAAGTGCCTCTTGATCTGGTGCGGACAGGGACCTTAAAGCCCGAGGCTAGGGCACCTCGTGGCGACCCTGTGTGGCAACCGGACCCACGAGGTGCGGCGGTTCACCGCGGTGGAGCTGGCCGAGGAGCCCGGCATTGCCGAGGATTCCCGCCTGCAGGCCAAGCAGCTGATGGAGCTGTTCGCTACCGGACAGGTGTCGCTGCCGGCGTGAGCATAGCGCGCGGTGGCGGGTGGGGCTGGCCCGCTGGTGGCGGGCAGGAGAGGTCAAAACAGTTCCTCCTGGTCGCCGGTTGGCGTGGGCAGCTTCTTGGGTGCGAGACCGGCGGTGGCCTCCAGATGGTGCACCCCGAAAACGCTAACTACCTGGTCTTGGGGGAAGCCCCGACCCTTCAGCCTGCGCCGAATGGCGGTGTGCGACGCCTCGTAGTCTCTGGCCAGGGCGATTCCATAATCTCGTGGCCGATCTTCCGCCATCCCCACCGGCGGTAGATCACCTGTGTTTCGACGGCTGCCGGGCGCACCGTCAAAGTCGCTCGGACGGCTCCCGACCCTGCCAGCAGCTCATCATGGATGGCGTGGCCGATACCGCGGCCGCGCCAGCGGGGAAGGACGCCGTAGTCGATGACGGCGAAGGTGCGGGCACCCGTCTCCTGTACGAACTCCTCATCGAGAGGTTCGACAAGATTTGACCACCAGCGGCTGCCGGGCGGCACCAGATAGCCGTAGCCAAAGCCGAGATAGGTGTCGGTTGTCTGGGCGAGCGTAAGCCGGAACCCTGGCCGGCTGGCCAGCTGGGAAAGGTACTCCCGCTGACGGGCAAGGGTGGCCTCGTTCACGCTGAATGGCGGCTGAGTGAATACCTGCTGGAACAGGGCGGACGTCACCGTGGCGAAGGGCAGCGCGGCTGCGCCGGACGTGCTGGTGATCAGGATGTCATCTGTGTCGCTGGCAGGCATGCTCACCCCCCCTCGTCCCTCCAACACCGCACTTGCCGGGGTGGTCGAGCCCAATATGGCAGCGGGCGCGCCGGTACGCCCGCCGTGTGCCGTCGCACACCCCCCAGGGGCGGGGACAGCAGGGTGAGCGTTTGCGGCTCCTCGTCCGCGCTGTCCACGGTGGCCGAGCGGATGCCAGGCGGCCGCCGCTCAGGTGGGGGGTACGCCGGCTGCGTCGGTCAGCGTCAGCCGCGGCAGATCAGGTGCCGGTGTCGTTGAGGTCGTGGGCGAGCCGGCGCAGGAGCGGCCCGTACTCGGGGTGCGCCAGGGCGGAGGCGAACTGGGCGGTGAGGTAGTCCGCTGGGTTGCCGGTGTCGTACCAGCGGCCGGAGATGACCTGCCCGTACACGACGTAGCTGCCGGCGACGGCGTTGATGGCATCGGTGAGGTAGATCTCGCCGGTGCGGTGCTCGTACCAGCGCTTGGTCTGCTCGCGCAGCTCGTCGATGATGGCGGGGGTGACGACGTAGCCGCCGATGGCGGCGTACGCGGAGGGCGCGTCGGCGGGCTTGGGCTTCTCGATCAAGCCGGTGATCCGTAGTAGGCCGCCCTCGAGGTTCTCCTGGACGACGGGCACGCCGTACCGTTCGGAGTCCTTCCTGTCGATGGGCATCAGGGCCAGCACCGGGCAGCCGGTCGCCTCGTAGGCGCGGATCAGCTGCTGGGCGCGGGGCACCTCGGCCACGAACACGTCGTCGGGCCACAGGACGAGCATCGGCTCGTCGCCGATGCCGTGGGCGGCGTTCAAGACCGGGGTGCCGTTGCCGTACGGGCCGTGCTGGTCGAGGTAGGTGATGTGGCCTTGATGGGAAAGCTCGGCGACCTCTTCCACAGCGTCGGCGTAGGCGGTCTTGCCGTCGGCGCGCAGCTGGAGGACGAGGGCGGGGTTGGGCCGGAAGTGGTCCTGGATCAGGGATTTCCCGCCGGAGACGACGACGGTGATGTCCGTGATGCCGGAGGCGACCAGTTCGCGCACGGTGTGCTCGATCACCGGCTTGTCGCCGACCGGCAGCATCTCCTTTGGGATGGCTTTGGTCAGCGGCAGGAGGCGGGAGCCGAGTCCGGCGGCGGGGATCACTGCCCTGCGGATCGTCGGGCGCATCAGGTCTCTTTCCGTTGAGCGGCACACCGCGCCGGCCAGCACGGCATGGTCCGACGCTAGCAACGCGCCGGCTCACGCCAGGGGCTTTGCCGATCTTGCGCCATGCCTTGTTGCTCATCGACACAGGTAGAAGCCGGTGTACGTTGTCACGGCGAAGTACCCGTTCGTGTCGATTTGGAGACGGTCCGTGACCATGGCGCTGAGCAGGCGCTGGCCCGGCCTGTCGACCGCCCGAAGGCCGACCCGCGGGCCAAGCAGATCGACGCGCTGCAAGCGAAGGGCGAGCGGCACGTCCGAAGCCATGGACCGCGACACCGGCAACATCACCTGCACCTGCGGAACCTTCATCCACCCCGCCATGAGGATGAAAGGAATCAATGACGATCGTGCAGATTAAGATCACCATTCAGCGAGTGCGGCTGGGAGCCTCGGAATTCCGGGTGAGCCGCCCGGCCAAACCTTTGGCCAATGGGGCACTCTACGACACCGGCATTCACTATCACATGTATGTGGACCGGACGGATGGCCGACGGATCGGCGCGCTGTGGCTGCTCGCGGTCCGATCACCACGCTCTTTGGCCTACCTGCCGATGCGCGCCACTCCGGCCGCCTCTGGGATCAACCCCGACTGGGACAAAGAGGAGAGGTGCCCGGACCGGCCGCTTGATCTCGTGGTGGTCCACCACTCGCTGCAGTTCCCGCCCCCCGCTGGAAGCAGGTACGACAGCGGATCACCGCAGGAAGCTCTCCGCGCGAAATACGGACAGCAAGTATGCCGGACACCGACCTACCCGCCAATGAAGAGATTGACTACCGGGCCCTGAACTACCAGGAGAACAAGGACACACTCCACCAGCGCGTGCACGCCGAGACGCTGTTTCTGACCGGCAGCACTGCGGCGTTTCGGCAGCCGGCCCGTCACTTTTTCGCCGTGGGGAAGGAAGGGCCGCCCGCTGTCGCGACCTCGCTGTGCATCTCGGGCGCCTGCAACTATCACGTCTGCCGACTGTTCTACTGGCCGAATCTGGATCCAGGCGGTGGGCAGGACATCCACCTGGAGTACGCCCCGCGATGGATGTTCTGACAAACCCATGATCTGCGACTTCAGGTTGGAAAACCCTCAGTATTGACGGGCCACAGGAAAAGGCTCATCATTTACATCCTTATGACCCATATGAGGTTCGCTTTGTGAACCGGCTCGTGATTCCGCAACGGATCTTCACAGCCCTTGCCGGTGGAGGGGGCGGAGGCGAAGCATGCCGATTCTTGGCCGCAGCAGCGCGAAATCGTCACTTGCTGCTCCTCAAGGCGCTGGTTGACGCAGCCCGATCCACCGAGATCAAGGCGTACTTCGATTTGCTAGCTCGCATGCACGCCAGCCACCCCGAACCTGTAGACGCCGTGCTGTGCTATCCCGCTGTGGGCGCCTGGGCACTGTCGGCGGTCCGCGCCCTGCATCGCAGCGAAGGCGATCCGCACCTCGCACAGATGCCGGTGCTCTTGGCCACCGCGGCGATACGAGCCGGGCTGCCCTTCGAGACACAGCTCCCCTCAGGCGCCGAGGCGGCGGTGCTTCCCTCACTTGGACGATCGCGCCTGGGAAGCGGCGGATGCCGAATCCAGGTCATCCCAGGTGAAGGTGCGATCATCACGGGTTCGCCCTGGCGCGTGGAAGTGCCGGCCGACCCTTCGCACGAGAGCGCTAGCTGGCAGGCGATGCGCCACATCACGGTGAACCATCCGAACGGCGGCTGGCAGGTGGCCGTAGACGATCTCGATCCTTACCGATTCCCCCCGGGCAGCCGGGGGGAGAGAGACTCACCGATGACGAGTTCGCGCAGTGGGACACGCTCATCACACAGGCGTGGACGATTCTGCGTACCACCCACCCCGGCGTCGCCGACGAAATCAACGCCATGATCTCTGTGGTCACGCCGCTGTCTGGCGAAAGGTGGGCGGCAAGCGGCACGTCACGTACCGCCATGGGCTGTGTGGCGCTGGCGCGACCCCGATGCGCACGAAGCCTGGCTGCAAGCTTGGCTCATGAGGTGCAGCACGCCAAGCTCAGCGTGCTCTTCTACCTCTTGGACCTGGTCTTGGCAACTGAGAATGACCGCTTCTATGCGCCGTGGCGCCACGATCACCGGCCGCTGACAGGCCTGCTGCACGGCACCTACGCTCATCTGGGCGTCGCCGACTTCTGGCAGCGCCAGCGGTACGTCGACGGCACTGCCGCTGCGGCGCAGATCCAGCGTCCCCTCCTGGCCCACGGCCGGCGGCGGCGGGGGAGTCATCGGGTCCTGCTTGACCTCGGGCTCCGTCACGCGCTTGGCAGGCGGGGTCAGCGGCGCAGCGTCGGTGAGCGGTTCGTCGTCTTCGGTGTCTGCCTCGGTGGCCTCGTCGGGCGGGGTGAGCGGCGCCGGATCAGCGGGCTCCGGTACCGGGGAAACCTCGGGGGTCTCCCCGGCGGGCGGGTCGGCTGCCGCCGTCTTGCGGGTCCGGGGTGGCATGGGCGCCTCCAGAGTCAACGGAATGTCTCTGAACCGGCCGTCCAGATCGGTCGCGGACGGTAGGCGGCGGCCCGTCCTACCGTCCGCGCCCGTTCCGCTCGCCATCCAAAACCTCTGTAGACGCCATTAAAGAAGCCTCGAACGAGGACCTACCAGCGGCTCAACGATCTGACAACGTTCGCGCAACGTGGGTGGGGGATGGTGGTCGGGACGCCCCGGACCGCGAACCCGCGGGTTTCCGGCCTCCCCAATGGCGCGTGGTCGATTCGAAAGGACAGGCATATGCGCGGTCTCAGCAACCTGTGGTCGAGAAGAGTACCCGCCTCGTTGCTCACGCTGGCTTCGGCGGCCCTGCTGGCGGCAGGACCCGTCGCGGCGCCCGCCCAGGCCGCAGACCCGGGGTCCTGCGCCGTTCGGGTGGGCATCAGTCAGGGCGGCGGGCTCCAGATCAACTACACGGTCCGCAACAAATGCAGCCGGGCATGGAACTTCGCGGTCGTCCTCCCCAGCGTCGGCCGCTGGGCCAGCCCCGGCTGCCAGACCCTGCAAGCCACCGAGACCAGGAACTTCTGGAGCAACATCGCTGACGGCAACTGGTATGTCGTCGTCTGCTGACCCCTCGTCCCTCGATTCGTCCGCCGCGCCGGTTCACAGGCCACCTGCTCGCTGACCACAGACCGGCTCCGGCCTTCGCGAAAACACCCTTCGAAAAGGGCGGCGCTGTACGCTCCTCGCGCCTGACCACGAGCTTGTCACCTGAAGGAGCGTACAGCCTCCCTGGGCGACCCCGGCAAATCTTTCAGTCCGAGCGCCTCAAGCGCAACCGCCCTGCTATCCGTTCGCTCTGCTGTGATCTTCGTGATCGCGGCTTTGGCTGGGGCGGTGATAGGGGCATTGACCTACTGGGCGAAGCTACCTGCCCCCGTGTCTATTGCGGCGGGCATCGCTGCATTCGGCTCCGCCGTTCTTGGGCTGAACAGCATCACCGGCTAGCGGTAGAGCCTGGCGCGCTGGTTGGCTGCGGCTTGACGTCGTGGCCAACCGGCGTTCGGGGAGCGGGGTTGAGCTTGCGCCACACGGTCATCGAGGCCACGCCGGGCTCGCCGGCAATCCGCTCGTATGAGATCTTGTCGGCGCGCATCTGGCGGGCACGGTCAACGTCCCACGACAGCCGCTTTCCCTTGAAGAGGCTGAGACCTTCCCGCTCGGCCAGCCGCGCCACCGTCGAGGGGTCACCCTCACCAGCCGGGCGATCTCCGCCTGGGTCAGCTTCTGCTCGATCGCCGCACGGATCGCCGCCTGCTTGTCGGGCGACAGCCGCAGCGCACGCGGGTGGGCCGGGGTACGCATCTCCACATCTGTGCGCTGGCGCAGGAGCGTGGACAGCCGCTGGAAGGAACACTCATGCTCGGCCGCGATCCTTCGTAGCGTCCACCCCTGCATGTAGAGGGCGGCCGCCGCGTCCACCACGTCCGCATTGATGCGGGTTCGTGTCGTGCTGGAGGGTGATGCCATGCCGGGCAGTGTCATCCACCTGCTGCGTTAGCGTCTGCCTCCGCCACTTCGTCGTCAGCGGAGACGAGTTCGTTAAAGAGCGTCCGAATGTAGGAGGGGCTGGCCTGCACGAGTTCAGCGATCGCATCCGGGGGCCACCCCTTGTCAGCCAGGTCCGCGATCGTGTCGTGGTCCAGGCGCTTCCGCCCGCCCGCCTTGCGTCGGGGGGATGCCGGCTGCATCCGCGATACGGCGCACGGTCTCGTCGCATACCTCGAACGCGGCAACGATGTCAGCCATTGGCATGTCGTCGGCGTAAGCCTTGGCCACCGCGTCCTGCACCTCCTTCGGGATCTGGATCCCGACCGGCCCGCCGACCTTCCGCATGACCACTCGGCCCTCGAGCTTGCGATGGATGGTGGTATGAGACAAACCGTGTTGGCGGGCCAGGTCTCGTACCGATGCGCCCCCCTGGTAGGCATCTGCCAGGGCCTGCGCCAGGGAGTCCTCACGCGCCGACATGGGCACCCCCGTCGTACGGCTCGGCCGCCATGTGCAGATCATGCGAGGTCAAGGTCATGCCGGGGAGAGTGCCGGCAGAGAACCGTTAGTGTCCTCTCCCGATTGCTCTCGCCTGGGCTACGGGGTGGTGGCGAAGGTGCCGAGCACCAGCGACTCGGGCCTGTCCACCGCCAGACCGTTTCCTTCATCATCGCCCTGATCAGCCAACACAGCGCTGCGGTAGCTCGCGTACCGTTCCTGTTCGTCGGCGGTGCCGTACTCGGCCAGCATCTCTCGGCAGTACGTCACGATGTCGTCCACGCGATGTCCGCGCGGGTGCCGGCCAGACCAGAGTTCGAGGTTGCTCAGATCATTGTTAGATCGGCCCGCCCGTCCGCCTGTCTTATGGTGGACCGTCTCGGTGGGCAGCAGTTCCCGGCCGAGGAACACCTCCATGACGTACCGATGCTCGGCCATGTCTCGGCCGTCAGGGGTGGTGGCGTTCCCCGGGGAAAGGCCCCCCACCGTCGCCGACCGGGTGGTCCAAGCCAGCCTCAAGCAGGTGCTCGAACCCATCTTCGAGGCGGGCTTTCTGCCGTGCTCATATGGGTTCCGTCCCAACCGGCGTGCGCACGATGCGATCGCCGAGATTCACCATTTGGCCTCCGAGCCCATCAATTACCACTGGGTGCTGGAGGCCGACATCACGGCGTGCTTCGACGAGATCGATCACACGGCCCTGATGGATCGCCTTCGGGCGAGAATCTCGGACAAGCGGGTGAATGTGCTGGTCAAGGCGTTCCTGAAGTCCGGCGTCATGACGACGAGCGGCAACCGGGAAGAGACCTGGACCGGGGCTCCACAGGGCGGGGTCTTATCTCCGCTGCTGGCCAACATCGCCTTGACCGCGCTGGACGATCATTTCGATCGGCAGTGGCGTCAGACGATGAGCACGTGGCGGCGGCGGAACCGGCGCAGGCTCAAAGGCCTTGGCAACTGGAGGCTCATCAGGTTCGCTGATGACTTCGTGTTGATGGTGTCGGGCGACCGGCATCATGCCGAGAGCCTGCGCGAGGAGGTGTCGGCCGTGCTGGCCTCGCTGGTGCTGCGGCTAGTGCTGTGACCGGAAACGATCGCCGGGTTGGATG
This sequence comes from Nonomuraea aurantiaca, assembly GCF_020215705.1. Classification (GTDB taxonomy): domain Bacteria; phylum Actinomycetota; class Actinomycetes; order Streptosporangiales; family Streptosporangiaceae; genus Nonomuraea; species Nonomuraea aurantiaca. The sequence goes on from NZ_JAIWNB010000071.1 coordinate 12,188, forward strand.
ACGAGGCTTCAGGCTGCGGAAGTCAGAGGTCGGCCGCCCCAGCGGATGCCTTTCTCGCTTCGGATGCGGGCGCGTTCGCGGCGTTGGGCG
>NZ_JAIWNB010000072.1 GCF_020215705.1 Nonomuraea aurantiaca
GGTACGGTCGGGCGAACTTCGACCTTCTCCGGAAGCGGATCCTGCAACGGAACTGACGACGTCACAAGATCAGCGACAGAGCCCGATTACCTGTACCAGGCTCTGCACCGGTGGCCGTACGCCGACAGCCAGCGCGGGCAGATCAAACGTTACACACATGTGCGCGACGTGATTCCCCAGCTCGGCACGATCTGAACACCAAGATCGTTCGGCAAAATCCACGATCGTCCGGCGTGGGAGGTGCTCCCCTACCGCGAACACCACTTCGGGGAACATCTCGTTCAGCCGGGTGCCGTGCCGTGAGGACAGCTGTACCCCGCCGTCGCTGTCGGTCCGGGCCAGAGCCCTGTAGCCGTCATACTTCGGCTCGTAAAAGGCACCCCCCGCGCCGAGCCGACGGCTCGGGCAGGTAGTCGACGGCCAGTGCCAGCATGGGGCCGGCAGCGCGAAGCGTAGCCATGATGCTCCCCCTCGACTTCAACCGACACCGGGGGCGATGAGGGAGTTTACCCAGGTCAGAAGCGGCGCTCAGCCAAGACATAGCAAAGTGGCCCCGCCGAACACCGCAATTCGCCACCTCGCCGGCGCTCCGGCCCATCGGCCACGTCGGCGTGGAGGATGGGCTGGCGTTCGGTCCGGACGGCCGCACCCTGGCCAGCCCGCGCGCCGCTAGCGACCTCTGCCGCCATCGCGCGACGCTGCTGGAAACCGCGCGGGAACGCATCGGTCCCGGTTCCTCCCGCACCGTCCACGCCATGCTGGGCGCCTGGCAGGTCCGCGCACACGCCGCCGCGGGTGAGGCCCGCCAAGGCATGCGGGTCCTCACCTGCCTGAAGAGGCGGGGATTTCCGTGATGCTTACGCAGCAGTCCACGCCGTGTACGCAGCGCGAGCGATCGTTATCTTGGGTTCTCAAGCGATCATGCAGGTCAGCGGCCCGGTCAGCGTTGAGGCACGTTAGGCAAGTGGGCCGAGGGCGGTAAGTGTTGAGGTGGCGCGCGCCGAAACGCCTCAACACTTACGCTGTGCTGATGAGAGCCGTGGGCCGGGGAAGATCCAGCGTGCCGTTTACGAACTGCTGGAGTCTGCGCGGACAGTCGAGCCATGGCCGGTGTACATGTCGGCGATCGGGCTCGCGCCTCGCCTCGCCTCGCCCCGGAAGTTCAGATGAGTGACGGACTGGACGGACATATTCGTCCCCTTCATTGTTGCCCGGCTGTGGAACCACCGTCGCAGGGGTGGCGGCCAGGTTGTGGCCGCCACCGGAACAGGATGAGTACGGGTTACTCATGACGGCACGAGCGCGGGCGCCGACACTCGGCCCATGCTTATCCGCCGCGTGATCGTGCCGCTCGTCTTATTCGTCGTCGCCGCCCTGCTCGGCGCCCCCGCGGGGCACGCCGACGGCGCGGTGCATGGTGAGTGCGAGTTCCTCGGGACCTCGCCCCTGTCTCTCGCGGAGGGCGAGCGGCCCCGTGCCCGTATCACCTTCCTCAACGACAGTCAGGAGAGCGGCTGGTTCACCGCCACGGTGGAGGCCGGGTTCCACTACTGGCACGCCACGCCGTTCTACCGGCAGTTGTTATCCGCCGAGACGGGGCTGGTGCAGGGGGAGTTCGACCTGCCGCCGGCGTACGCGGAGGGCCTCGGTGACGCGAGCGGCCTGCGGATCGACATCACCTCGACGCTGTCGGGCGACACGACGATCGGCACCTGCTCCACCAACCTGAAGGTGCACACCGGCCGTGACACCGACCAGGATGGGCTGCTGGACGACTGGGAGATCAACGGCATCGACTACGACCAGGACGGCACGGTCGATCTCGCGCTGAACCAGCCCCCGTACAGCGCCGACCCGAACAAGAAGGACATCTTCGTCGAGCTGGACGCGATGTTCTGCCTGGCGTCGTACTGCCAGCGCTCCAGGGAGTTCGACCCGAACGCCATCAGCCAGGTGGTGACCGCCTTCGGGGCGCACGGCATCACCCTGCACGTCTATACCGGGGAGCGGGCCGGCGAGGCGGAGCGGATCACGTTCGACACCAAGAGCCCCGGTAGCTGGGACGACTTCGACGATGTCAAGTTCGGCGACCCCGCCATCGCCTGCGACGGGAACTTCGGCGACGTGCTCGACCGGATCTCACGCAACTGCGAGAACATCCTGGGCGCCAAGCGGCTGGCGTTCCGCTACGCCGTGTCGGTGCACGGGCTGACCGGCCTCGGCACCACGTCGGGCCAGGCCGAGGCGGGCGACGACACCCAGCAGCACGTCGACCTGGCCCACCTGGCCCGCGTCGCCCTGCCGGGCGGCAACGACTTCGTCATCTCGCTCGGCGCGTGGGACAACACGCGGATCACCGCCAACGGCGGCCAGACCGCGGCGGAGGCGGGCACGTTCATGCACGAGCTCGGCCACACGCTCGGGCTGCAGCACGGCGGCCTGGACAGCGTCAACTGCAAGCCGAACTACCTGAGCGTCATGAACTACTCCTACCAGTTCCCCACGGCGTCCACCGCGTCCCGCCCCCTGGACTACCAGCCCCAGGAGCGCGCCCCCATGAACGAGGACCAGGGTCTCGACGAGGTGGGCGACGCCCTGCCGGGAGCGGGTAGCGCGACGGTCGTGTACGGGACGGTGGTGGCCGGGAAACCCGGAGTCGCGCGGACCACGCCGGCCAACAAGCCGGTCGACTGGAATGGCGACGGCACCAGCGCAAGGAGCCAGTCCGGGGACGTCAACCACATCATCATGGCCCCGACACCACGTCCTGCCCCGTCTCCCCCAAGCAGACCCTCACCTCCTGGAACGACTGGGACCACCTGAACCTCAACTTCCGCGAGAGCCCCTGGTTCGAGGACGGCGCGCACACGGGCGTGCTCGGCCTGGGCAGCGCCGAGATCACCGCCGAGGCCGCCGCGAGTCTCAACCCGCCGATCGACCTCACCGCCGCCAAGACCGTGGACAGGCAGGACGCCTCCCCCGGCGACCGGCTCACCTACACCGTGGCCGTGGGCAACAAGGGACCCGCCACCGCCACGGCGGTGAAGATCGACGACACGATGCCCGGCGACGACGTCGTCCACCGCACGACGTCCGACGTGCCGGCGGGCGGCTCCGCGCGGGAGACGTTCACCTACGACATCCCCTGTGCGACCACGGACGGGACGGTCCTGACGAACAAGGCGGCCGTGTCGGGGACCAACGAGCGCGGATACGCCGAGACCGGCACCCTGTCCGACAACACCGCCGGGGTGTCCACCACGGTGCACCGGCCGGTGATCGGCGTGGCGGCCACCGCGCCCGCCACCGTCAACGCCGGCGAGGCCGCCGCCTACACCCTGACCTACCGCAACACCGGCGGGGCCGCGGCCTCCGGCGCCACGCTCACCGCCACGCTGCCCGCCGGCCTCTACTACAGCGCCGCGCTCGACCAGGGCGCCGGGCCCCGCCCCGGCTCCGTGAGCAGGAACACCGACGGCACCACCACGCTGCGCTGGGCCATCGGCACGCTGCCCGCCGGCACGGGGACCGGCACGATCGCCTACACCGCGCGGCCGAGCCTGCTGCTCCTGGACGCGGCGACGGTCACCGTGCCGGTCTCGCTGAGCGCCGACGGCTCCGGCCCGTGCCCCACCAGCCCCGCCGCCGCGACGGTGGAAACGCGGATCACGACCGTCTCCCCCAGCCGCGACCCCGGGCTGGTCACGTTCTGGGCGCTGCGGCCCGACCTGCGCACCGCCGAGGCGCTCGCCCGCGTCCAGGCCACCGATGACCGCTTCGACGGCGCCGACGGCTCGGCCGCGAACGGCGCGCTCTCCCTGCGGGAGTCCACCGCCGTCCTCACCCTGCCGCTGACGCAGCCGTGCACACTGCGGGCCGAACTGCTGGCCACCACGCTCAACCTGGCCGGCCGCCGGATCAACGCCGGCACCGCCGTGGACGGCCTCACCGCGCGGGCCCTGGGGGTGCGGACGGTGGGCGAGGCCGTCCGCCACGCCCAGGCCACCCTCGCGCAGCCGCCCACGCTGGACAACCTCGTCCGCTACACGAAGGCGACCCAGGTGCTCGCCGAGATCAACTCGGGTCTGGCGAGCTAGCCATGTGCTTCCGAGGTGGCCGCCCCGGTGGCCACCTCGGTGGCCGCCCCCGTGGCGGCTTCGATGGCGGCGGGGCGGAGCTGGGCCGCGCGGATCCGGGACACGTCCAGCTTGCTCGTACGGTCGAAGCGGTAGATCCCGTTCTGCTCCTGGAAGACGTCGGTGAGCTGCGTGTAGCAGTGGCCGAACATCAGGGGATCGTTCAGCAGGACCCCGACCAGCCCGGCGAACCGCTCTGGATGACCCGCCCGAGTCCGACGACGTTGAGCACGGTCTCGACCTGGCTGACGCCGGCGCACTCGGCTTACATGACCTACATGGCTGACAACCCCTGGATATCGTCAGGCATGTGCGGTTTACCCCTACCTGCCTAACATGCCTGACGCTCTCTCGGCACCCAAGATAATTTCCTTTTTCTTGGCCTCTTCTCCCAGGTCAGAGCAATATGATCTTGTCAGGCACGTAAGGCATGTCGACTGATCTTGAAGGCATGTTGCATGGAGGGCCTCGCCAGGTGTTTCGGCTGACCGCGCGGGGGCGGCGAGGGGTGATATTGGCGCTGCGGCCGACCAAGTCAGCTGCTGCGTCGACGGCATCGGTCGGGGGCATGCTCGGCGGTGATGCGGGCGAAGGCCTCCTCGCCCAGGCGGACGCAGCGGCCGAGGCTGCCCAGGTTCTGGTGGCGGGATTTAGGCTGCAGCTCCGGCGCGAGACGACCCGCTTGGGCAGATCCTGCAGGGCGTTGTGGCGGAGTTGGTACAGCATCCAGCCTTCCCCGTGCGGTCAAGCTGGTGGGCGCCCCTGCCCGTGGAGATGCGCGCGGGAGCCCGATTCTGTTCGCACGCCTGCAGAACCCGTGCCTGGCGGCAACGCCGCGCCACAGATGGCCCCATCGCCGCCTCGCGGTGACCCTCTCACGTGGCGGCTAACCGACCGGATCCAGGCTCGTGTCTCGAAAAGATCGCTCCGTATGCCCGGCTCCCCGACAAGCGAGGGCCGACGGCGATGAACCGGCCCGACGGCGAGCAGAAGCATGGCACGCATCCAACTGGGGTGCGGAAACGTGTGGCAGGTGTGCGTCCTTGGCGGCGCCCACCTCCTCCCGAAGCCCCATCACCCTGCCTCCGCGGCATCGCCAGCTCATCGCTTCATGTGCTCTGATGGACGCATGCCGTCTCGAGGCATGGTGCGGGCCGGTGCGGCGCTGGCGGTGCTCGGCGTCGTGCTGCTGGCCATTTACTTCACGACGGTCGGGCTTGAGAAAGCCGACAAGCTCGCGAGCGTCTTTGGTGTCTTCATCGGGTTGGCTGGTCTGGTGTTATCGGTCATTGGCCTGCTGGTCGACCGGGGCGGGCCGTCCACGGCATCAGATGGGCGCCCCTTGCAGCCTCGGGAGGTCATGGCCGGGCAGAACATTTATGTGCTCGGTCCGTTCTTCGGACTGCTGCTGGCGGTGGGTGTGCTCGCAGGTGTGTGGCTCATTCTGGACGGGCGCCTGCTCCGAAATCCAGCACAGGTGCTCCTGGGGGCGGCGCTGTACTGTGGGCTGCTCGCCGCGATACTCGTCGTCACGGGCCTGGGCCGGGAGCTGTGGCGGAGCGCGATCCCCCTCTGGAGAGCGCAGCTCGACGCCCTTGTCCATCGGTACGCGCGGCGCTACCGCGCATGCGTCGTTGACGCTCACGCGCGGGTCAAGATCGCGGATGCCGCGTCGTCGGCACAAGAAGAGGTCCAGGTCGACATCGGGGTCCGGCCGGCTCAAGCGGGGCGCGCAGACGCGGTATTCGTGGCACCCACCGATGAATTCCCCGTTGAGGAGGCTTCTACGGCTCTCCTGGCCCGGCTTGCCGTTCGCGGGCCGGTCCGGCTGCTGGTGACCGGAGCCCATGGCAGCGGCAAGAGCACCGCGCTCGCGCGAGTCGTCTTGGATCTGGAGGGTGGGCGGTCGCGGCGGCTGCCGCTGGTCCTGGAGGTGGACGAGGAGTGTGCTGCGCGGATCCGGGCGGGCAAGGCCGTCGGACTCGATGAAGTCCTGCACCGGTCGGCGCCCTCATCGACGTCTCCCCCGCCGGGCTGGTTCGATGTCAGGCTCCGTTCTGGCAAGGGTCTGCTGGTGGCCGACGGACTCGAACATTGCTGCGAAAGCGTGCGTCAGTGGTTCGGCGAGCAGGTGCGCCGCTATCCGCAGGTCTCCTGCCTCATCACCGAAGCCTCGGCAGAGCGGGCCGCGGATCTCCCTGGAGCGTTCACGTCCTTCCAGATGTCGGCCTTGACCGCGGCCCAAGTTGAGACCCTGGTGACCAACTGGGCCGAGGCGGTATCACCGGGGGCCTCGCCATTCTCCGCCGCGTTCATCGCGCAGTTGCGGCGGGAACCGGGCCTGTGGGCATGCGCAGGAAACCCGGGGGCACTGCACGAGATGTTCACCGCCGCCTGGAAGCACTGGCGTGAGCGCCGTCGGGAGATCGCACCGGGGCAAGTCTGGGACCGGCTTGCCGGACGTCTCCTCTCAGATCACCCGGATCCCGAAGGAGTCCTGGACACCCTGGCATCCGTCATGGCGACCTCGCTGCGGGAGCACCGCGACTCTCTGGACGTCCCGGCAGATCTCGGCGAGACACTGGCGCACTCGGGACTGGCCGAATGGCGATACGAGAACGGTGAAGCGTCGCTTGTCCTGGCCCATTCAGCGCTAGGCGACTATCTGGCGGCCCGTCATCTCCAGCGAACGGGTGTGAGCGAAGCCGACCTGCGCGACCTGGCAGCCGACCCGTGGTGGAGGCATCCCCTCCTGCTCTACGGCGAAGCCAACGCTGAGCGGGTCGAGCGGGTATGTGCCGATGAGGGCGATCCCCGGGCGCGCTCGCTGGGGCTGTCCCTCGCCCGGCGCAGGACCGGTGATCGGCACGTGTCGGTCGATCCGGCTGCCGAGTTGCTGACCCGGCTCGACACGGTCACCAGCATCGACGGCCGTCGTCAGGTGCTCGACCATGTGCTGACCTGCGCCGACTACGATCTGTTCGTCGCAGAGGCGCCTGACGCGTACCTGGATCACTGGGCTACCCGCCGCATGAGCGAGGAACACGCGGGACGGCCCGCCACCGGTGTCAGGTCCGGCGACCTGGCGCGACTGTGCTCCTGGCTTACCGGGTATGCAGGGGGACGCTTCCGCTACCGCCTGCCGCGCGATGAGGAGCTTCATCATCTAAGCGTTCCCGATGAGCTGCCGCTGATCTGGTACATGACCGACGGCCGGCCGGCTGTCCATGTCTCCCGCGAGCCGAGCACCGAACGACTGCTCCGCGCCCAGCTTGAACGCGATGTGTTCCAGGAACTGAGCCAATGCGTGGCCCAACGGGTCGACGCTGAGCTCTGGAGCGATTCGACCACGGCCGTCGGCGTTCCGGTTTGGCGGGTGGATCCCAGAGTCCGCCAGCGCCTGAATGTTGACCTGCCCGAACAGCCCTTGGCCGCGATCGCGATCGAACTGGCCCGTCCGTACCTCGAGGAAAGGGCTGATGCGGCGCGCGTTGACCGGCTGCTTGGCTCCGCAGCCGGACGGATCTGCGGGCTGGTCGTCGGCTTTCCTCCGAACATCGCCTTACGGGACGTCGGAACAGAGACAGCCGTCAAGATCGCCGAACTGTCGAGGGAACTGCGCTCCTCAAGGGAGGGACCGCGCATGACTCGACTACGTCGGCTGGCCTTGGTGGTGCTGGCGGCGACGCAGGCGGGCTTGGATCGGGAACGTCGTCTGGAGGGACGCGGAGGGGGCAGCGTCGCCCTTGACTGGCCAGCCGTCGTGGGCCTGCGGTGGTGCGCAAGGCTTACCGCGTTGGTGCTCGCCGTCGAGGCTGCCGCCCTGAGCGAAGCCGAGGCCGGGCAGGCTTCGTCAGGGGTTGACACGTCGCTGGAGGACCTGGCCGGTCTTTGCGGCTGGCTCTACGCCACGCTCGCACTCCTCGAGGCCCGCCATAACCCCGGTCCCGCTGACGCCGGCGCCGCTGTTCTGCTCATTCGAGAATCGGAGCCTGATCGAGGAGGAGCGCGATGACCCCGGACTTCGAGGACGTCGTCTGGCTGCTGCCCATGCGCGGCGACTACTTCGGATGTCATCTGCGGATCTGGCGGCTTGAGGGCCGGACCATCGTCGTCGCCGGCAACCTGATCGACGGTCCGTACCTTCCGCAAGGTTTCATCGAGCAGTGCGTCTCGGAGATCGCGAGAAAGTGGCTTCCTTCGGGTGAGGACTTCGAGTTCTACCAGTACCGGCTCAACGCCTTCGGACATGCCAGCGCGTCGCTTACCCGGGTCGACTTCGATATCGACGTCCAGGGGCGCGGTGACGCCGCTTTCCTTTCCCGGGCCGGCCGGCTGGCCGGCGGCCTTCCACCGGAGGTCGACCGTGCGGCCGCCGACGAGATCGTGTTCCACAATCCGACGTGGCGCAGGTTTCTGACCCCGGAGGAGTTCACGACGGAAACCGGCATCAGCCTGCCGGTCTTCCAGCCGAAGACCTATACCGCGGCCCTGGTGAAGCAACCCTCGGCCAAGGAGCGAGAGGACATCGAGACGGTCGATGACCCCTCTATGCTCGCCGTCTACCGCGAACATCTGAAAGTTCTCAAGGAGGCCGTCAAAGATTCGGAGACCGGTGCACTGGCCACGGCAGCTCAAGTGGTGGCCGACATGCTTCTCCTCGTCGACAGGGCCTACACCGGGGAAGCCGAATCCGGCCGTGACCACCTGCCCGGCCAGCCGATACGTGAGCTCCGATCACCTCTTCTGTCACCCGAGGAACGCGCGGTGGCCAAGTCTCTCGCAACCCGCGGGGACCATCGGGCCTACGAGGCTACGGCGTCCTATCACGCCATTGACGCGCTTGCCCGGGAACTGGAATCCGCCGATCCAGTAGCTGCGAAAATCGTGGAGGCGCTGAGGTTCGCCAACCGGGAAATAGCATCGTTTCTTCGGCTCGCCAGGCTCCTGCCGGAAGATTCGGGGCCAGAATTCGTCGTCAGCTGCGCCGTTCTCGCACGGGGGGCCGCGGATTTCGACTTCCTGGCCACCGTTGGCTGGCGGGGTACGGGTCTGAAGGCGGCCGCCGAGTTCTTCCCTGAAGGGTTCGTCCGCTTCATCAGGAGTCTCCATGAACAGGCCCGGCCGGTCGTGGCACACGGCCGAGACCCCTACGGACGGAGAGTTCTGCGGTGGACCACCGACAAGACGTTCTTCGTGGTCGAATGGCCACTCCGTCACGGCGAAAGTTCTTATCCCGATGAGGCGAACATCATCGCCGTCGACGATCCTCTCTTGGGCGGTGGCAGACCCGTATACGTCCGCCTTCCGGACGGTACCCATGATCTGCTCTGCCCATATTCACGCGTCACAGAAAATCCCCCGTTCACCTGGGGCTACGGCGGGTCCGGACCCGGTCAGCTGGAGGCTGCGATTGTCCGCGCCTGTCTTGAGAACGAGACGCCCGATCCCCTGGGGCGGTGGTGGCTCACACGCCTGACCTCAGAACACCCACCAGAACCCCGGCCGATCAACACTGAGCTTTTCCTCAACGTCGGAGAGGTGCGCCAACGACTGCTGAACGGCCGACCCCCCGCCTGATCGTCTTCGCGCTGGCCATCGAAGGCGGCGAACCGCACTACGGGGGCACATGGAATGGAGTCGACGTCCGCAAGCGGCTACGCGATCTGGCGGTGCGGCCCAACAGCCGGGCCAGCTGAACACGCGCCTGGGCGATTCGCCACCTCAGGGGGCTTTGTCAATCGACCGGGCCAGAGCTCCGGCTTGCCGAGTCGGTCAGTGGCGGACACGGTGCCGCGGTACTGCCAGCTCCACTGCGTACGGCTCGGCTCCGATCGTTCCGCTGGGCCTCTCTACTGGCTATGACCTGCGGAAGCCCTCCTACGATGCTGGTGAGCTCGTCGGCCCTCCGCTCGGGTCCGTGTCACCAGCCCCAAAGACATTAGTAGCTGTGAGTGATCAGAGCTACCGGACGGCTTGACATAAATGCCATTAGCGGGCAACGCGACCTGCGAAAAATGTCCCCGCCGTAATTATCGTGGCGGCGAGCGCCGGACTAATCCCCGAACGCCCGGACCGAAACCCGGAGTCGGGCGCCGCGGCCGTTACCCAATGTGACCTGCGGCAACGCTCTACTACGGCTGGCAGGGCCCTGTCATTGGCTCGCCAGGCATTGTCTCAACCGCCAGTGCTGCCCGAGCTACCTGGGTCACAGCCGATACCGTCCGCGCCGGGCATGGGGTACTGGCCGGCGTGATCCGCCGGACCGTGGTACGGCAGGTGGCGGCCCCGGCTCCCGGCCTGACGCCTGGGCACGGGAGCCTTGCGGAATAGCAGTGACCACGCCGAACGGACAGCGATCGCCGCAACCGTGAGCAGCATCAGGGCTGCTACCGCCATCGAGACAGTCATCGGCCCCCTCCTTACCCTCTATTGATCAGGTTAGCCAGCCGAAGGCCGTGCCAGCGGGGTTGGGCCACCGGCAAGAAGAAGGCTCCGCCATCCATCTCCGGCGACCGTCTTGCGCATGCTCCGCGAGCACGACGACGCCGCAGCACCGGCCGAGGGCTGATCAGCCGGTACCGACCGGTAGCTCCGATCACTCACAGCTACTTTGCGTCTGGTGACACGGACCCGAGCGGAGGTGCCAAGAAAGCCCGGAGTTCACGGGAACTGAAGGTTGCTCAGCATGAACCCGAGGGTCTTCCGGGGCGGTGGCCGTTTTCGACCCCCGGGTTCGTGTGAACCCCGTGTATCAGTCAGATGGTTTGCGTGCCCAGAACAAGGCATGCCCGCTGTTGCCTTCCGGGACGAACTCTTGGGAGGCGACTTCCAGACCGGCTTTCTGCAGCCAGGATCGGTAGGTGGTCGCGTCCGTATGGCTCCACCACATTGTCGTGGCGCCTCCGAGCCAGTTGTCTTCGGTGCCGGTCCAAGCCTCCCAGCCGGTGGTGATCAACAGCCAGCCCGAGGGGCGCAGCCAGGAGGTGATGCGCTCGATGAGGCGGGGCTGCTGCTCAAGGGGCATGTGGATGAGGGCATAGAGGCATATGACCGCGTCGAAGGAGGCGTGTGGCAGCTCGAGGGCCATGGCATCGGCCTGCACGAAGGTTCCGGTGGGAACGAGGCGACGCGCCCGCTGGATCTGAACGTCGCTGATGTCGACGCCCGTCACCTCATACCCGGCTGCGGTGAGTGAACGCGCAACGGGGATACCGCAGCCGCAGCCGAGATCGAGCACGGATCCTCGGGTGGATAGGCGGGATTGGAGATCCTTGAGCCAAGGGGTGTACTCACCCTCGTCGGCGTCGTCGCTGCGGTAGCGGTAAGACAGTGCGTTGTAACCGCGTCGGACCAGATCGATTTCCTCGCTCATGAGGGTCAGGTTATGGATTGCTGTGGTTTGTTGCCGAGCGGATTTCGCTCGGTGCATCGCGGTCAGGACCTTGTTCCGCAGCGGTTTGGAGGAGTTGTCTGGCCGCGTTGGCGTAGCGGATGGCGGTCTTATCGTCGATGCCGAACACGGCGGCCAGGTGCAGCGGGTCGGGACCGTGGGTCAAGGCTTCTTCGAGTTGCCGGTCGACGCGGAGTCGTTCCAGGGTGGCGGTCAGGCCCCGGACGGCATGGGTGACCCAGAGCCTGCCGACCGGTGCGGTATCCATCGCGGTCTGCTGGGTGAGCAGCAGGTGAGGGTTGGCGGTGCCTGGCCAGCGGCTGCGCCGATAGTCCAGCCAGGCCAGCAGCGCCCGCCGGGTGAGTTCGTCGAGCGGTGTCGGCGTACGGGTGAACGTGCGCCAGCGTGTACGGATGAGAATGCACCGTTCTTGATGCGGTGACACTCCGTTACTGCGAGGCTACTGTTCTCTGTTCGGAGTCGGTGGAGGGCGGCTGACGGTG
>NZ_JAIWNB010000073.1 GCF_020215705.1 Nonomuraea aurantiaca
GATGAGGTCTCCCACCATGAGAGTGGGTAAGGCTCCCGGTAGACGACCGGGTTGATAGGCCGGAGGTGGAAGCACGGTAACGTGTGGAGCTGACCGGTACTAATAGGCCGAGGACTTGACCACAAAGTATAATGCTGTGGTGTGTGCTGCGCTCTGTTACTCTTCGCCGGGTCCAGAGCAGCGCCACACCGCAGATCTTCTTGCTCGCGTCCACTATGCAATTCTGAGACAGCAAACACATTGTGTTTGACAGTTTCATAGAGTTACGGCGGTTATGGCGGGAAGGAAACACCCGGTTACATTCCGAACCCGGAAGTTAAGCTTCCCAGCGCCGATGGTACTGCACTCGGGAGGGTGTGGGAGAGTAGGTCACCGCCGGACAATCTTTAGTTGCAAGAAGGGCTCCACGCATGACGCGTGGGGCCCTTTCTGCGTTGTGGGGTCAGGCAGCAACCAGTAGCGGACCTGCTTCACGGGCGCGGCCTGTTCGGAGCAGTAGTGGACTCTGCTCCGCAGGTGGCCTGTTCGGACAGCAAATGCACAAGTTTCGGATTGCAGTCCTGAACCCATGTGGCCGATTCGGGACGGAACCGACTGCGCTGCCGAGCAGTCGTAACGGAGCCGACCGCGCTGCCGAGAAGTCGCAGGCGCCGGATCGTACAATCAACGGCTTATCCGCGAAGAACGAAGACGCCCCAGTCCATGTACTGCCTGCCGTACTCGAGATAAGAGCTACGTGCGCGGTCCAAGAATTGCCGCAAGGCCGGCGCCTCGGGGTCGTCCGGATTTTCGCGTAGCCATTCGCTCAGCGTCCACCATTGGGCGGCGACGTACCTGTCCCAGGTGTCGTGGTTCGCCATGACCATTTCCACCAGCTCATAGCCGGCGTCTTCGATGAGCTTGGCCGTACCGGACAGCGAAGCGAAAGAATCTCTCTGCACCTGGAGCGATGCGCAGGCTTCGGGCGGTGGCGGGCTGATCCAGTAGCACTCGCCGACCAGGGCGAGTCCGCCAGGGCGGAGCAGGCGGCGTATGAGCGTGAGAGTGCCGGCGAGGCCGTCGCCGATCCAGGTGGCGCCTATGCACGAGACGATGTCGTACGAATGCGGTTCGTCCTCATAGGTCCCGGCGTCCGCCTCGATGAAGCGTACCTGGTCGGCCACGCCGAGCTCGTCCGCGCGTTCTCTGGCGGCGGCGAGAAAGACCTTGCTGATGTCCACGCCTACCCCGTACGAGCCGTAACGGGCGGCCCATCGGGTGAGCATTTCCCCCTTTCCACAGGCGAGATCCAGGTGGCGCGTGCCTGGTGTGATGCGGCAGATTTCGCCGACGAGGTGCAATTTTTCGTCACTGATGGGGTTCAGAATGCGGTGCCGAGACTCGGCGATCTCGTGGAAGCGGAGTGACATGTCGAGCAGTTTTCCTGAAGTGGTCAATCACCGCGACCGAATATGCGGGCCGGGCCAGGCTCGGTGACGTGCTGCGGCTTGCTAGGCTGGTGGTACCGGGCCATCCCACCGCGGATGGCCTTCGTCGCGTAAGGCCCGAAAATCGGGCGGCGACCTGCCACGGCGGACCGTCATGTGACGCACGGGTCTGCTGAGTGAGCCAACGAAATGGACCAGAAGTGAACAGTGATAACGGACCGGACGGCGGACAGCGCGAACGGGGCGACGGCGGAGACAAGCGTCCCCAGGGCGGCGACAGGAGCGGCGGGTATGGCTCCCGCGGGCGCGACCAGCGCGACTCCAGGGGCGACCGTCCGTTCCGTTCCGACGACAGGCCGCGCTCCGGCGACCGAGGGCCACGACGCGAAGGTGGCGACCGAGGGGCGACGCAGGATCGCGGATACGGCGAGCGTTCCGGATACCAGGGACGCGGCGACCGGGACACCGGGCGCGACAGCGGAGGCTATCGCGGCCCGCGTCGCGAGGGTGCGTCCGGTGATGACCGGGGACCTCGTCGCGAAGGCGGCGGATTCGGTAGTGATCGTGGCCCCCGTCGTGAGGGCGGTTACTCCGGTCCGCGCCGCGAGGGCGGGTACAGCGGTGACCGCCGCGAAGGCGGTTACAGTGGTGGCCAGCGCCGCGAGGGCGGATTCGGTGGTGACCGTGGCCCGCGTGGCGAGGGGGGTTACCGCGGCGGTGACCGGGGTCCGCGTCGCGAGGGTGGCTTCCGTGATGACCGGGGCGGGCGCGGCGGCGATGACCGCCGTCCCTTCCGTGACCGCGACGACCGTGGCCCGCGTCGTGACGCTGGGTCCGGCGATGACCGTGGCCCCCGGCGTGAGGGTGGTTACTCCGGGCCGCGCCGCGAAGGTGGTTACAGCGGTCCTCGTCGCGAGGGCGGATTCAGTGGTGACCGTGGCCCGCGTGGCGAGGGGGGTTACCGCGGCGGCGACCGGGGTCCGCGCCGTGAGGGCGGTTACGGTGGTCCGCGTCGCGAGGGTGGCTTCCGCGACCGTGACGATCAGCGGCCGGGTGGGTTCCGTGATGACCGGGGTTCGCGTCCTGAGGGTGGCGACGATCGTCGTTCCTTCCGTGACCGTGATGACCGTGGCCCCCGTCGTGAGGGTGGTTTCTCCGGTCCGCGTCGCGAAGGCGGTTACAGCGGCGGCCCGCGTCGCGAGGGCGGCTTCCGCGACCGTGATGGTGGCGGGGATCGTCGTGGTTTCCGTGACCGTGACGATCAGCGCCCGGGCGGGTTCCGCAGCGACCGGGGTCCGCGTCCCGAGGGCGGCGGTGACCGAGGTCCCCGCCGTGATGGAGGCTTTGACCGGGGTTCGCGTGGCGGCGACGACCGCCGTCCGTTCCGTGACCGTGATGACCGTGGCCCCCGTCGTGAGGGTGGTTACTCCGGTCCGCCCCGTGAAGGTGGGTTCCGCGACAATCGCGGTCCGCGTCCTGAGGGTGGCGACGATCGTCGTTCCTTCCGTGACCGTGAAGACCGTGGCCCCCGTCGTGAGGGTGGTTACTCCGGTCCGCGCCGCGAAGGCGGTTACAGCGGCGGCCCGCGCCGCGAGGGCGGTTTCCGTGACGATCGGGGTCCGCGTCGTGAGGGCGGCTTCCGCGACCGTGACGATCAGCGGCCGGGTGGGTTCCGTGATGACCGGGGTTCGCGTCCTGAGGGTGGCGACGATCGTCGTTCCTTCCGTGACCGTGATGACCGTGGCCCTCGCCGTGAGGGTGGTTACTCCGGTCCGCGTCGTGAAGGCGGTTACAGTGGCGGCCCGCGCCGCGAGGGCGGTTTCCGTGACGATCGGGGTTCCAACCGTGAGGGTGGCTACCGCGATGACCGGGGCACGCGTGGCGATGATCGTTCCCGCCCGTTCTCGCGCGACTCTCGTGACGACCGGGCGTCCAGCGGCACCCGTGCCAGCGCTCCGCAGCGCGAGCCGCTGCCCGAGGTCGCGCCCGACATCACCGCCGAAGAGCTCGACAAGGAAGTACGCGAGGAGCTGCGTTCCCTTCCCGGCGACCTCGCCGAATTGGTGGGCCGGCACATGGTCGCCGCCGAGCGTGCGCTGGAGGAGGACGACCCCGACAAGGCTCACGAGCACACCAAGGTGGCCCGCAGGTTCGCGGCCCGCATCGGTGTCGTACGTGAGGCGGCGGGAATCGTCGCCTACCGGGCCGGGCACTTCTCCGAGGCTCTCAGCGATCTGCGCGCGGCGAGGCGGATGACCGGTTCGGACGCGTACCTCGCGGTCATGGCCGACTGCGAACGCGGCCTCGGCCGTCCCGAACGCGCCCTCGACCTGGTCCGCTCGCCCGAAGCCGAACGCCTCGACAGAGCGGGTCGCATCGAGCTGTCCATCGTCGAGTCGGGCGCCCGCCGCGACCTGGGCCAGAACGACGCCGCCGTCATCACCCTCCAACGCCTGCCCGAGCTGCGCGACCCGCAGGCGAAGCCCTGGTCGGCTCGTCTCGCGTTCGCGTACGCCGACGCGCTGGCCGACGCGGGTCATCAGGAGGCCGCCACCGACTGGTTCGCCAGGGCGATGGCCTTCGACGAGGACGGCGAGACGGATGCCGCCGAACGGTACGCCGAGCTGACGGGTGCCGTCATCGAGGACGTCGAAGAGGAATTCGACTACGAGGACGACTCCGACGACGCAGGCACGGCCGACCAGGCCGACGCCATGGTCGAGGTGGACGAGGACGTCGACGAGGACGCGGCTCTCGCTGAGGCGGACGACCTGCTCGACGACTCCGAGCCTACCGTCGACCAGGCTGCGGACGCCGAGCCGGTGGACCAGGAGGAGGAGCCGGTCGGTCGGCTGGATGCCGACGACGAGCAGGACGGATCCGCGGACCGGCAGGGTGCGCAGGACGGCTCTGCGGACCGGGAGGACGCCGACGACGCGCAGGACGGGCCTGCCGTTGAGGCGGAATCCGCTCCTGCGCAGGCGGAATCCGCTTCCGAGCAGGAGGCCGCCGAGTCCCGCGACCTCGGGGATGGTTCGGCGAACGCCGCAAAGGACGTCCTGAAGGGCACCTCGAAGGACGCCTCAAGGGACGCCTCGAAGGAGGCCGAGCCCGACGAGCTGCTGGACGACGACTCCGGCACGGTAGAGCCGAGCGCCCCGGCGTCCAAGGTCCCTGTGGTGGAGACCCCGATGACGCTAGGCATCTCGCCGGCGTTCATCGAGCCCAACTTCGGCGACATCCTAGACCAACCTGACGAACCAGCCGAGGACGCCGCCAAGCGCGACTCCAAGCGCGAAGACTGACGTCCCGCTCCGCCGTACACCTTCCACGGTGTACGGCGGAGTTCTGGTACGGCACTTCGTACCAGTAGTCATTTCGTGCCAGAAGTCAGGGTGAGACGCGGTCGAGCCAGTGGTAGATGCCCGCGACGTTCGACGGAGCGCCGCTCAGGAGTTCGAACTGCTCCGCCGTGTCATCGTCCGCCTTGAGCGCTTGGTACCGTTCCCTGGTCCGGTCCCTGACCATGGCGACGGCGTGGTCGAGGTCCAGGCCCTCTGTGTGTACTTGGCGAGTGAGATCGACCCAGACGCGAAGTTCCTCCGCAGACCGTTCGAGCGTCTCCTGTACGGCGCCGACCGGGCCGTAGTGGCTGAACAGCAGCCGCTGGGGGCCGAGCGCCTTGAACAGCGCGAGCGAGTTGAGCGCCGTCTCGAGGTCGAAGTCCGGAGGCGGGGTGGCCGGGCGCAGATCCCCGGTCTGGGGCAGGTAAACGCCGGCGGCGTCACCTACGTACAGATCGCCAGTGGCGGAGTCGATGAGACCCACATGGTGCTTGGCGTGGCCGGGGGAGTAGTGGCTGTTCAGCGTTCTTCCGTTGCCCAGGTCGATGGCTCCGGTGTCGCCGAGTGCGACGATGCGGTCGGCCTCGGTCGGCGATAGTTCACCAAATAGCGTGTCAAGGCGGTCGCCCCACACCATCCTCGCGCTGGCCATCAATCTGGACGGATCGGCCAGGTGTCTGGCCCCCTTCTCATGCACGACGATCTGGGCAGACGGAAAGTACCTCGCCATGTCCCCCGCGCCGCCGGCATGATCTAGATGGATGTGCGTGACCACGACCGTGGCAAGGTCCTCGGGGCCCACGCCGAGCGAGGCGAGTGCGTCACGGACCACGGGCGCCGAGGTCGAGGTGCCGGTCTCGACCAGGCATGGACGGTCACCCAGGATCAGGTATCCAGCCGTGATGCCCGAATAGCCGGCCATCTTCGTATCGATCTCATAGACGTCGCCGCCCAAGGCGGTGATGTTGTCCACAGTCACTCCTGATCCGCTGCCGTTATCCCCAGAATGGCGTTCGAGCCGATCCGGCGTACCCCTCATCGTAAAGAGTGATCTCACCAGAACCCCGATGGGAGGACGACAGTGGACCGCAACGAGGTCGTACTGGTGGGAAGGCTGTCCGCGACGCCAGAGGAAAAACCCCTGCCGAGCGGCGACATCCTCACGAAATGGCGCCTGATCGTGCGCCGGCCGGAAAACAGACGCGGCCAGACGATGACGGACAGCGTGCCATGCGCGACCTTCGATCCCGAGGCGGCCGCCTTCGTCCGCAACCTCAGACCCCGCGACACCATGGAGATCAAGGGCGCTTTCCGCTGCCACGTCTACGGCCCGACAGCCGCCAAGATCTGGCGCTACGAAGTCGAGGTCACGATGGCCAAGGCAGCCCCACCTGACCCAGCCGACCAGCCGAGACCGTCACGACCACGCCGAAAGCCTTTCCTGCTCGCACAGAGCCGACGACTCGGAAACGACCCGGAACCTCCGGACGCTCAGGAGTGCCGCCGAAGCCCGGCCCCTCCGCCAACCCCAAAGCCATCCGGAAACGCGGTATCCGAGGACGAGCACGACATCCTGGCATCCATCCCCTCGCCACGCCCACCTTCCGACCTGGCGCCGACCGGCTAGCCCTCGATTCGGGTGTGGCACCTCCGGGGAGTCCGGCGATCGCGTGGTCGATCGCCGGACGATCGACATCGGGGTTGGGGGGGTCAGCGGCCGGGAGGCGTGCCCAGTCGCACCGTTTCTACGGGTATTCGCTCTGCTCGTTCTACGGGTGGGTCGCTCTGCTCGCCACCCGCGCGCTGATGACATCCACAGAGCGGCGTAGTTGCTCAGCTACTCGTCACTGCTCGTCCCTGGTAGAAGCCCTGCAGCGAGATCGTGGATTCACCACTCAGCGGGAGGTCACCCTCGCCCCTCGACCGCAATGCCTGGTTCGCTGGACAGTCTTCGCCGTACTGCCGCTCGGTGGGTGGCTCGCGTTCCCCAGAATGATGATCTTCGTGAGGGCGCCGAGCGGCGATCACCTGCTCTTCGACGATGCCATGGATCTTCAAAGGGGAACGCCGAAATCCACCTTGCGATGGGACGTCATCTCGCGGGTCACCGCTATTGCTGGTCCAGAAGGTAACGTCCCGCCGGACGGTGTACCTCTTCGGCCTCATGCGCTCGGGCGCTGTAGATCGTTGATCTTTCGCTCGGCGGGACACAAGCGTGCAGATCGGTGCAGGTAGGTCGTGGTGCGGCACAACTTGCACGACTTTAAGGGCGTTTAAGGACGGGCGTCGCTATTGATCGCCTAGTCGAGCCGTTGCGGGGTGGTGTTCCCGCCGGGTGGTGGATCAACGATGTGGTGACACGTCGTCTACCAGGGCGTATGAGGCCGAGTAAGCGAGGAGACACACCATTTGACGGGACGCCATCCGTTGCGGCGCCACCCGGGCGCTCGTCGATCAGCAGCGGCACACCAGGGCGGAACGGTGAGCGGCAACTGCTCTGGCCGCTACGCCATTCCTCGTACCTGCAGACTGCGCTCAGAGGTCCAGAGAGCTTGCAGGCTGCGCATTGGAGGCCCGCAGGCTCTATGAAGCCTCCCGACAGTGCTGGATGACCAGGTCGATGTCCCGTCTCAACCGGTGGCGAAGGTGCGGAGGACGAGGCCCGTAATGGGCTTAGGCCCAAAGGAGGTTGATTTGCGAGGCACACGCTCGCCCCCCGCCGCGATGGCCAGCACGTCGTCGACGGCTAGCGGCTTCAGAATCACAGCGGTGCCGCCCGTGTCGAGAGCCAGCCGCAGGGCGGCCTCAGGGTCATGATGCACGATCCGTACGGCCTGCTGATCGTCCTGCATGCCCCACACCTTGGGCAGGACGAACTCACTGAGGATGGAGATGTTCAGCGAGTTCCACCGATCGGAGCGGTCCGGCGGCATGGCCCGGGCGAGCTGGATCGGATCAGGGTTGGTGAGCAGGTGGCAGCCACCCTCGCCGGCGAGCAGAAATGCGGGCTCCCCTGCGGCCTGGAGCGCGGCCAGGCCCTGGTCGAGGGTGGCATGGTCGTGGACGCGCCAGGATCCCTTGGCCCTGGCCGCCGCTTCGGTGAGCGGCAGACCGGGGATGACCCGGTGAATGGCCTTGAGATCGGGCGGGTACGCGGTCGAATCGACGAGCAACGCCAGCCCGAAGTCCCACGGGCCAAAGGCGGAGTGTCTCTGCTCGCCGCCACGCGCATGCTGCTCGGTGGATTGGGCTCCGGGGGCTGATGCGGTGGCTGGTCCTGGCACCTGACCTGGTTCGGTGTTGGTTGCGGGGCCTTGAACAGGTGTTGCGCCGGTTGCTGGATCCTGGTCCGGTTCTGTGTGGGTTGCCAGACCCTGGCTCGGTTTGGTGTTGGTTACTGGGCCCGGGCCTGGTTCGGTGTTGGTCGCTAGGCCCTGAGCTGGTCCGGTGTTGGTCGCTGAATCCTGAGCTGGTGTCGCGTTGGTCGCCGGGCCCTGAGGGGCTGTGGCATCGGGCGTTGAATCTTGAACGGGTACGACAGGGGGCGCTGAACGCTGGGTCGATGCGACGGAAGGCTGAGCGCCATGGGGTGGCGAGGGGTTCGGCGCTGGTTGTGCGCTGAGGTGCATTTGTGTGTTCAGCGGTGAGGTGATCCGGGGCTGTGGGGTGTCGGATGCTGGTGCGGTGGGAGCGGGCCATGAGGTGGAGGTGGGGGTTTGGCCGGCACGGGCCGCATGCTCCTGGCGTTGCAGTACCCGGTACGTCGCGTACCTGTGGTGGCCGTCGGCGATGAGGGCCTGGCGGTTTCGGAGGTCGGCGTTGACGGCGTCGATCTCGGCCGGATCTGTGATCGCCCAGAGGCGGTGGCGGAGACCGTCCTCCGTATCAGCCGTCACCAGCGGCGGGCGTGTCGAGGCCACATGATCCACCAGCTGGGTGGCCGTGCCTTGGCCGCCGTCGTAGAGGAGGAAAATGGGTTCGAGGTTGGCCTGGGTGATGCTCATGAGGGCGAGCCGGTCGGCGACGGGGCCGGGGAAGATGTCCTCGTGGGGGAGGATGATGCGTCGAGCCGGGTCTGCCAGGGCCACATCCCCGATAAGGCCACGCTGTAGGACGCCCGGTCCGTGTTGTTCGTACACATATAGGGCCGGTTGCTCATCGGCGACCAGCACCTTCGCGTCCAGCCAGGCGAGGAGGGTGTCGCGGGCTGCGCAGTAGCGCTCGTTCGCTGGGCGTTCGGGCACGTCGGCAGATGACCGGACTGGTACATCCCCATGCGCCTCACCTTGGCGCTCATCGCCGGGTTGTAGGTCGCCGGGTTGCTCGTCACTGTCAGCGGAACCCTCATCGTGGGACTGTTCATACTGTTCGGAACGATGCTGCTCGTCCCCGGTTTGCTTGTCTCTGGGGTGCTCGGCGGTGGGCTGCTCGTCCCCGGTCTGTTCGTTTCTGGGGGGCTCGCCGGTGGGCTGTTCGTCCCCGGTCTGTTCGTCCGCGGTCTGCTTGTCGCCGGTCTGTTCGTCTCTGGAGTGCTCGGCCGTGGGCCGCTGGTCGCCGGATGGCTCGCGCCTGAGGTGTTGCTCCGTTAGCTGCTCGCTACCGGGCTGCTTGCCATCAGGCCGCCTGTCGCCGGGGCGATCGTCGTGGAGCTGTTCGGCGGTTTCTTCCGGTGGGGTGTTGTATCGGCTGACGGCTGTTTTGTCGCGTGTTCCGTCGGGGTGGTGATCGACCGGGACCGGAGATGTATGGCTGGCCGCGATTCCGGCGTCGTGCTTGTGGGTGCTGACGGAGTCGTGGGGTGGGGGGATGCTGACCGCAGCGTCGGGTGCGCTCTGATCGTCAGGTGCGGTCTGATGGGTGCTCATGGCAGGGCTCACCGAGGAGCTCACTGCGGGACTCACCGCTGTGGCAGCGGCCTGTTCGTCGTCGGGCGCCGCAGTGGGATTGGCGCAGTGGGCGCTGAGCATCGTGCTGTGTTGGGCGGTGGCGCTGGGGGTCGTGCTGTGTTGGGGGGAGTCGGGAGCGTGCGGGTGTCCCTCGGGGGCCTGGGGTGGCGGTGAGCAGGGAAGGATGAGGCGGACGACGTTGTTGGGATGAGCATCCAGGAGAGCGCGTACGTCACCCTCGGCGATCAGGTCGTACGGCGGGGAGGTCACCTTGGCGGGATCGTCGACCGTGAAGCGGACGCCGCGGAAGGGGCGGAGGAGCAGTCCATCAGGCACCGGCAGTTCAGGATTCCCCATACCGGGCATGCTCCCATAAGTGTCCGGGTCTTCCGAAAGTCGCCCCCAAGCTCCCAGCGCTCCTGATTCCGCGGAGAATTCAACGGAACCCTGTCGGCCGATGAAGGAGGCCTCACGCATGGTCCAAGGTAGAAACGTGCACGATGAATCCCCTGGGTCTCCGGGGGGCGGCGTTTACGACTGGTATCAGCGCGGGGTGAAGCTTTTGAAAGAGGGCAGTCCGGCAGCTGCTGCCGCTCTGCTCGAGCGTGCCGCTACTGCGGAGCCCGATTCGCGCAGCATCAGGGAGGCTCTCGCTCGAGCGCAGTTCAATTCGCGGCAGTACGCGGAGGCTGCGGCGAGCTTCCGCCAGATCGTCGCCGCCAATCCAACTGAGGATTACGCCTATTTCGGGCTTGGGTTATCGCTGTGGCGAACGGGCGACATTGAAGGGGCCCAGGAGCCCCTTGCGATCGCTGTGGCCATGCGGCCGGATGAGCGTCACTACGTGTCCGCACTGAAGAGCGTCCGCGCCACTCTGCGGGCTCGGCGCGAGATGTAGCCGATGGCTGGGTGGTAGCTGGCTTGATACGGCTGGTGGGCAAAGCCGAGTCTGTAAGGACGATTCGTTGAGCCGGACGGGGCATGGTCGGTTTCAGCGGCACTGGCGTGGTTCGCGGGTTCAAGTCGGGTTTGGTGCTGTGGTTCGAGTGTTCCAGGTGGGCCCGGTGTGGTCGGAGAATCTCAGGTGAATGACGGGCGGTCTTTGGGTGCTGGTCACGGATGTTCTCGGATCCGGGCCTGGCGCTTCGGGGGTCCTCCGGGATCCCTTGATGTCTCGGTGCTTCGGGACACGACGCCGTGTTCTTTGTGCGGGTCTGGTGCGCTGGGCGTGGACCAGGGGGGTCGGGGCGGGCGTCCCGTTCCCTGTAGGCGCGCACGAGACGAGACCGGTGGTCCGGTTGCGAGCAGCCGAACGCGTCCTTAAGGGTGCTGCGTGCTTAAGGGGGTGTTGTGTGTTGATGTGTGAGCGGTTCGACTTCGTTGGAGATGGCTTGTGGTCAGTCCTTTGTGAGGACGATCGCGAGGCCCGAGAGTACGTCGTTGATCTTGTTGGCATCGAAGCTGGCGGGGTTGAACTGGTCGGCTGAATCTAGGCCGAGCCATTCCAGGCGCTCCTGGTGTTCGTCATGAGTAGGGTCGGCGAGGATTTCGAGGAGATACTCGTAGCCCCGGACGCCGCCGGAGTCCTCGGGCGGCCCCGCGCGGCGTCCAGTCAGACAGCGTGGATAGGCCGTGCCG
This sequence comes from Nonomuraea aurantiaca, assembly GCF_020215705.1. Taxonomy (GTDB): domain Bacteria; phylum Actinomycetota; class Actinomycetes; order Streptosporangiales; family Streptosporangiaceae; genus Nonomuraea; species Nonomuraea aurantiaca. The sequence continues at coordinate 11,296 of NZ_JAIWNB010000073.1, forward strand.
GGTTCGGCATCGGTGATGGCTTCGACCAGGATGTCGTGTTCCCAGTCGTCGCCGAAGTCGTAGGTGTAACGGAGCCGGTCATTGGCCTTGGGGGCGACCTGGTCGAGTCGTGTGGAGGCCGCGCTGCGGATCTCCAGCTCGCGGTCGGTGACGCCGAAGCGGCCGATTGCGGTGTCGAAGACCCACATGTGGTAGTTCTGCCAGCCGAAGGACGCCTGGATGACGTCATGCAGGTGCCGCAGCGTGCTGTCCGAGGCGACCTCCAACCGGCGCCAGACCAGTGGTCGGGAACCGCGCAAGGTGACCTTGATCGTGTGAACCGTCTGCTTCGCGCTGGGGGTGTTCGTCACAGCGATTATTCTGCCGCGCGACTGGGTTCGGCGTGGGTGGTGGGCTTGAGCAATGCTAGAGACCTGTGGATCGACCGGGAAGGGGTGTACCTTCCCGGTGATCGTTTGAGGTCTCACACGCATGGCCGACGCGCCAACGTCGGCTGGGAAGGCACACCCATGCTCACCGTAGTCCCCGACCCCGCCGACGGCGACCGTCGCATGACCGATGGCCTCGTCTCCGCCGCGCTGATCGACGA
>NZ_JAIWNB010000074.1 GCF_020215705.1 Nonomuraea aurantiaca
AGCTCGGGTTAGCCGGCCGTGCGGCCAGCAGACGCCGGTCGCTGACCCGTCAGGGCAAACGGCCCGCTGCGCCCGACCTGGTCCGGCGCACGTTCACCGCGGTCGCGCCGGACGTGTTGTGGTGCGGCGACGTCACCGAGATCGTCACCGGCGAGGGCAAGCTCTACCTCGCCACCGTGGAAGATCTGTTCTCCCGCCGGTTGCTCGGCTATGCCATGTCCGAGCATCACGACGCGGCGCTGACCATCGCCTCGCTGCAGATGGCCGCTGTCACCCGCGGCGGCACCGTCGACGGGGTGATCTTCCACACCGACCGCGGTAGTGAACTTAGATTCAAAGAGTCAAGGCAACACATTGGGCCGGCGCAGCTCACGGACCTCCCGTTCCAACTCGGCGATCCGCTGCGCGTCCTCGGTTGAGGTGCCGGGCCGCTGGCCGCCATCGATTTCGGCTTGACGCACCCAACTGCGCAACGCTTCGCGGTGCACGCCGAGTTGCTGGGCCACTCGCGCGATCGCGCCGGGCGCCTGGCCGGTCTGCTCACGGATCTCAAAGACCATCCGCACCGCGCGTTCACGGAGCTCGTCGGGGTACTTCTTGGGGGCTGGCATCGCGTGTGAATCTCCCTTCCGCCAGCACGATCATGCTGGCTTCAGGGCCTCCAACCAACCCGGACCGGTTCAAAGAAACGTGGCGATGCTCGGCAGGGATGCCGCTGGTATCAACGAGGTCGGTCCTGCCAGTCTCCTCTGAACACTACCCAGCAGCGTTGAGCACCGAATGTAGGAAATGACGTGGCACAACCACCCTACGGCCGGCCCCCGGGAGGACCGTACCCCTCGCCGCCCCAGTTTCAGGGCGCGCCACCGCTGCGCCGACGGCGCAGCGGGCTGGCCGGATGGCTCATCGCCGCAGGGCTGGCAGGCGTACTCGTCGTCGCTCTCGGCATCGTCGCCGGTGGTCTGCTCGTGGGACACGCCGGACCACCGCTGATGTCACCGTCGGCTCAGAGGACGCTGGACGCGGGAGCGGACGGCACCAAGCTGGGTACGGTCGATCGCCCGGGCTATCACGACATCTCCGAGGGCATTGCCGATCCCGCTCCGCTGGCCGAACGGGGAAGCCACGCACCCATGAGATACGGCGACACGCTGGTGATCCCGGCCTGCGCGCTCCTGACCCTCACTGATCTGAAGAAGCATGGGCTGCTCCTTGTCCCGAATCCCCTGGGGAGCGCCTACCGACGGTCGGTCTTCGACGGCCAGGGCCGTGGGGCCGTGGAGAAGGGCAGCCAGTTGTTCTTCCCTGTCACATCGCTCAACTCCTGCCAATACCTGATCGAGGCCGCGGGGCACGTGGAGATCGAGGTATTTCAGGAGGAGTACACGTCGCCCTCGGCGATGGTGTACGAATTCAAGAGATATGACAGCCTTCCCGCCATCGCCGGCGTGTCGATACGACGCAAGGCCAACGGGGTCGGCACCGCGACGTCCTATCTCAGATACGGGCTACGGCTGGGCAAGACTGCGGTGCGGCTGACGATGAAGCTGCCCCCCGGAGCCGACACCGGCAGACTCGAACGGGCCATGCTGGTTACGGTCGCCGGACATCTGAGGCGGGCCTCGCTCAGTCCCACGGGGACCCCGACCGTCACCTACGACAGCCCACTGCTCACATCTGAACCTGCCTCACCCTGCGCCGCCTTCCGGGCTGAGGACTTCCACGCGCACTTCGGCCGGCCGCCAGCACCCTTCGTGGAGGAGATCTTCGGCTCGGCGGTCGGTCGCACAGATTTCAGCAGCGGAGGGACGGGCATCGCCGACGCCACGGAATACGCGTATACGTACACCGAATGCAAGAGATTCACGGGCGAGGACGCGGTCGACCGGCACACACTCACGATGGCCATCACCAGCTATACCGCCGACGCGGCCGCTGAGCACGCCATGGTCATCGGCCGCCAGGTGGAGGCGGGAAAGCCGCTGAAGAAGGCCCTGGCGGCTGACGCCTACTGCGTGACCAGGAGGTACGCGCGAGCGACAGGTGCGCTGGCCGTCCGGCAAGGCCGCTTCCTGGTGATCTTCTCGATGACGGATCCCGACCGGCCCCAGGACGGCGTTGATCCCGGCGAGAAGTGTGAGAGCATGCGCGGCCTGGCCGAGAGGGTCGCGAGCCGGCTGAAGGGCTGATCACCCGGGGATCGAGCCCACGCCACAACGTCACCGGTACGCCGAACTCCTCACGCCCGCGCGTCAGCGGCCGTGAAGGCCTGCAGGAAGGTGTGCGCGGCGGCCTGAGAGAGGCCGCGCAGCTCGCTCGCGGGGACGTGGCGCGTGCCAAGGCGTGCCCGCCTGTCCACCGGGCCGGTGAGCAGGGCGAAGAACTGGGGATGCAGCGGCTGCCGAATGCGGCCCAGTGGGACGCTGATGCGGTGCGCGATGATCTGCGTGCTTACGTGGTCGAGCACCTGGGCTCGGGTGATGGTGTGCTCGTCGTGGACGAGACCGGGTTCATCAAGAAGGGCGATAAGTCCGCCGGGGTCCAGCGCCAGTACTCCGGCACGGCCGGCCGGATCGAGAATTGCCAGCTGGGGGTGTTCCTGGCGTATGCGACCAGCACCGGCCGCACCCTGGTGGATCGGGAGCTGTATCTGCCCAAGTCGTGGATCAGTGATCGCGACCGGTGCGCCAAAGCGGGCATCGCAGCCGAGGTGGAGTTCGCCACCAAACAGGCCGCCGAGCGTAAGAGCTCGCGCGGATAGGGGCGGCAGAGTCGTGCATCCAGGGACAATCGCAGGATCTGGCAATCATGGAGTTGCGACATTCTGTGATCACCAGGGAGACCTGTGCCCGCACTGCCATCGTGGCTGACCGAACCGCTATGGGATCAGTTCTCCGCGCTGCTGCCCAAGCGACCGCTCTACGATCCGGCCCATCCGCTGGGCTGCCACCGCCCGCGCATCAGTGACCGGATCGCCGGTTCCGTGTCGGACCAGATCGTCAGCGAGTGGTCGAGCAGCACGGTACCGATGGAGGGAAGCCAGAAGAGGGCTCGGTGTACCTCAGGCGCCCGTGATCCCGGATGGCGCGGTGCCTCGCCACGACCAACCTTGACCGAACGGTTGATGGATCCCCGACGAATCTCGGCCAAAAAGCCGAGTTGGGTACACAATCCTCTCTGAAACGATCTGTGCTCGTTGTAGATCAAGCACTGAAAGGGCTGCGGATGAGCACAAAAAATAAAGGGTCGCGGCATTTCTCGTCATCTGTTTCGGGGTGACATGGGCATATATTTTCGGGGCCCGGTTCCTCTTGGACCTATCCCTGGTCAATCCCCTAGTGCAACTGCCGATGGGGTTTTTCCCAGCCATAGCGGCGATCATTGTCCGCCGTTGGATCACCAGAGAGAGGTTCCGCGACGCTGGACTAGCAATCCGGCTCAACAGCGGCTGGCCCTACTATCTCCTCGCCTGGATGGGCCCGCTGCTCGTTGTCATGGCGGCCGTTGGGTTAGCGGCGGCCTTGGGGCTGTGGAGTCCAGACCTCTCGCCGCTGGACACCCTAATGGTGGGGCTGCCCGCCTGGGCGTCGCTTTCCCTGCTGATGGCGGTCGTCGTCCTGCTCATCCCCATCTACTGGGGAGAGGAATTCGGCTGGACCAGCTATCTGAGGTTGCGTATCTTCACCAACCGCCCGCTTCTGTCCGTGACTGTTACCGGACTTATTTGGGCGGTGTGGCACTATCCGCTGGCCTTCGTCGGCTACATCGAGTTCGAAAACATTCCCCTCGGATTGTTCATCTGGACCGTCACTTTTCTCTTCCAGGAGATCATACTCGCCTGGCTACGGCTGCGCAGCGGCACCATCTGGACATCGAGTCTGGCCCATGCGGGCAACAACATGGTGCTCTTCCTGCTGACCAGCATGCTTCTGCCCAACCTCGACATCAACACCACCACACTGCTCGTCACCGCCCCGCTCGCCGCGATCAGCGCCTGGATCGTGCTCAGCGGACAGTTCAAGAGCGATTGACCGTCTGCTCGACCGCGTCGAGGGTCCTGTCCACCGCGGACAGGCGGCTGCCGAGGATCTCGGCGGCGGTTCCGCTCATCCGGAGAAGGTCGCTCACGGCCGTGGCCATCGCCTGCGACCCTGGCACGTCCCCGAAAGCGGCCTTGCCAGGAGCCAGGCCGCTCAGCCCGGCGAAGGCGTCGGAGGCTGACTTGGCCACCGTCGCGCATGACCCTAGCGCCTCGCGCCGGAACCTGAGTGCCATCCAGAGCTACCTTCCCTCACCCGTCCGCAGGCCTCTGTCAGCTGCGGAACAGTTCCAGCAGTTCCTCCGCCCGGTGGGTGCGGGCGATCCACACCTCGCGGCCGCGGCGCTCTCGCATGATCAGCTGTCCGGCACCCAGCCGGTCGCAGTGGTACGTCAGCCCGCTGGGCGCGATCTGCATGGCGGTGGCCAGCATGCTCATGGTCATGGGCTGCTCCAGGGCGCAGAGCAGATCGGCGCGGACCGGGCCCAGGAGCGCCGACAGCTCGTCCAGGGCGGGCGCGACGGGCTTGCGCCACAACGAGTCCGCGCCGGGCACCGGGTAGGCGGTCCAGACGGCGTCCGGGCTGTCCAGGCTGACGATCACGGCGTCCTTGCCGGCCAGCATGGGCACCAGAACGAGCTTCCTGTCACCCAGCTCGAACGTGCTCGACTCCAGGTCGGAAATGAGCAGACCGCGCTCGCCGTACACGATGCGCTCGCTCAGCGCGCCCAGCAACAGCTCGTGGCCGCCCCGCACAGCCGCTACCCACCCGCTCGACCTCCCTGTCGAGCAGTGGGCGGGCACGTTTCCACAGCGGCTCCGTGGCGTTCCAGACGTCGGCCAGAGCACTTGCGTACCCGCGCAACCAGCGCATGGGCCGCCCGGCGGCCGAGCGCCAGTGTGGCGGCGGCGTCCCCGGGCCGAACGTCTGCTCCAGATCCTTGATCAGAGCGTCGGGCGAAATGTCCCGCAGGGCGCTGATCTGCGACTGCACGGTGACATCACCGTCGATGGGGGAGCGCGGCACGGTACTGTCCGGCGCGATCGAGCTACCAGGTACGGCCAGCGGACGCACAGCGTCCTGGCCGAGCGGGCCGACCCGTGAGGCGATCGCCTTGCGCCACAGTTCGGGCAGGCCGCGGCGGCGTCCCGCGAGGGCGTCGGCGATCATGGCGAGCGCGGTGAGGTTGGGCGAGATGGAGATCTGGAGCTGCGGGGTGGAGCTCACCCGCAACTCGCTCCACACACTGGTTTCCGTAGCTGTCTGGGGCCCCCATAGGGGGACTCTAGACAGAGCGGACATCTTCCTGCGGAAGTTTCAACGAAGCTCGAAACATCGGATAATGGACGATTCCATGGCATATGTGAACTCCGGGGGCCTCACGTCAACTCCTGTAACGCCAGCCACGGGCGGCCAGGAGATCTCTGGGAAACGACGGGGACAGCAAGGGGCGTCACGGGACGCCGAGGGAGCAGCCCGAGCCGCAGCATGATCATGATCATACACATCAGAATAAGGATTCTGTCCGGTATAGATTAAAGCCTCATTCGCAGTGTCGGCTCGGGAACGCCACGGCGAGCGCGAGCGCTGCCAGTGACACACCGCCCTCACACATGCGGGCGGAGCAGCACCGTTCGATCGCCTGCGCGCGGCAGAGCTCCATCAGGCCGCTCAGCGGAGCACCCTGCCGGCCGGATCCCCGGCCGGTGTGACCGCACGCACACGCCCGATCGGCTTGTACGTTCAGCTGGTGTTGATCACGACCTTGCCTCGGCGGTACCCGCTCCCGACGTCACGCTGTGCCTCCGCGGCGTGGTCCAGGGCGCAGTCCGCTCCGATGTGCACAGAAATTTGGCTCTTCTGTGACAAGCGAGCATCTCGATGAGACCTTCCGCGCTGCGGACACCGGTCCAGTCGCGGATGCTATGGGCGGCAATCTCGTCGGAGAAAGGCATGGTCACCACGCGTTCCGGGTCGTGGGCGATTTCGAGTGTCGCGCGCAGTCCGTCGACCTCGAATCCGAGAGCGGCGTTCGAGGCGATGGCGCGCAGCCGTTCCACGAGACCGGGCCCGTAGGCGACCGGGATCGTCCCGAGGGATCGCAGGTAGTCATGGTTGGCCTCACCGGCAGTGCCGATCGCGGTGCTCTCCCCCATCGCCTTGGCAAGTTGGACCGCCGTCGTCCCTGGGCGCCCTGGGCGGCTCCGGAGAACCCGCCCCCTGCGGGAGTTCACTCCGGCCGACGTTGACGCGCTGCTGGCCATCTACAGCGACCCGCGAGTGGCCGAGCATATGAGTTTCGAGCCCCGGACCCGAGACCATGTCGAGAACACCATCGCCAACGTCGTCGAGATGGCCGCCCACAAGCCGCGCACGGACTACTCCCCCGCCGCGATGCACCCCGGCGACGAGCTGGTGGCGTTCGCGCGGCTCGCCGTCGACGTCGGCCACCCCCTCAAGAACAGCGCCCAGATCGGATTCGCGCTGCGCGCCGACCAGTGGGGGCGCGGCCTCGGTGCTGAGATGGTGGGACTCCTGCTCCGGCTCGGGGTCGAGCAGCTCGGCGTCTACCGCATCTGGGGCGCACGAAGCCCTCACAACACGGCGTCCGCCCGCGTCATGACAAAGGCAGGCATGGTCGAGGAAGGCGTCATCCGCGGACACATCAAGCTCGCGTCGGGATGGCGAGACTCCGTCGTGCATTCCATCCTTGCTCCGGAATGGGAGCAGACCAGGTAGACACGGTGGGGCCGGGAAGGTCACCTCACCGATGTCGGTCTTCCGGCCGGTCGCGACAGGATTCTTGGTCGAGATGTCGAACCGGCCCTGACGACGGCCGACCAAGGCCAGCGTCTCGGTCAGCAGGGTGAGCCGTTCGGCGTCGAGCATCGTGCCTGGCGTCGCGGAACGTCCCACAGGACACGCCCGCCCGCACAGTGATGGGGGACACGATTCGATGTGCCCGGAACCCAACCGTCAGGGGGCCCCACCCTGGTGCTGGACAGGCAGGCCGGGGTCGAGCCGGCTCAGGAAACTGCACGCCACGCCAGCGCGCTCGGGATGGGACTGCATGCCTCCTCACCGCTACCACGACCTGATCGCCGCCCCGCCGTCGCACCTGGTGGCGGTGTCCTCGCAACTGGACGCCTCAGGAGATCGGTGCTCACCAGCGCGGGCCGTTCCGAAGAGGCTCCAAGCGCACGCCGCGATCTGCGGCTGACGGTTCCTGATGCTGTCTCCGGTGCTGCCGGCGTACGCGGTCACGGGGGCGACGAGCACACTTGTGGCGACGTGCAGCGCTGGCGCCCGCTCGGCGTGATGAACCCGAGGACCTCGTCGCCCGCCGCGAAGCAGCGCACGTGCCAGCCGGTCTCCACGACGACACAGGCCAGGTCGCTGTCCTGCCCCGAGGGGGACGTCGCCGGGCCGGCGGTCGTGCCGCGCGCTCGCGGATCATCATCTCGCCGGGCTGGATCCCGCCGGCGCACCTCGACCAGCACCTGCCCGGGACCGGCCGCTCCGCCTCCTCGATCCCGCCGTACCGGTGGAACCGCACATCCTTCATCGCCGATCACCCGCTCTTCCTCGTTCCGACGGTCACACGGCGCCTCTGCCCTGCCCCGTACGAATCGAGAACGGGAGCGCTCCCCCTAGGACCGGCGCTCCCATAATGTCCAGTTAGCGCACGGTCAGCACCAGCTTGCCCGCCGTGTGGCCGGTCTCGAGGAGCGCGTGGGCCTTGGCCGCGTCCGCCAGCTCGAACGTGCCGGCGATCTCGGCCCGCAGCCGGCCCTCGGCGGCGAGCTGGGCGATGGCCGCCATCCCGGTGTGGTCGTGTTGCACGAGCAAGACCTCGGCGCGTACCCCGAGACGTGCGGCCTCCTCGGCGAGCGCCTGGTTCCCCGGGTCGATCCGGAGGGAGACCAGCAGGCCGCCCGGGCGCAGGCTGCGCAGGGAACCGATGGCGTGATCGCTGCCCTGGGCGTCCAGGACGACGTCAGCGTCGCGAACGGCCTCTGCGACGTCCGTGGTCCGGTAGTCGACGACCTCGTCGGCGCCGAGCGACCGCACGAAGTCGTGGTTCGGGGCGCTCGCGGTGCCGATCACGTACGCCCCCTGGGCCTTGGCGATCTGCACGGCCAGGTGGCCGACCCCGCCGGCCGCCGCGTGGATCAGCACCCGATGGCCGGGCTGGAGGCGGGCGGTGTCCACCAACGCCTGCCAGGCGGTGAGCGCGGCGAGCGGCAGCGCCCCGGCCTGCACGTGGTCGATCGCGGCCGGCTTGTGCGCGAACGCGCGGGCGGGCCCGGTGACGTACTCGGCGTGCGAGCCGCCCCCGTACGGGTACGGCAACATGCCGAACACCTCCTCACCCGGCTTGAACAGGGTGACGCCCGGATGGATCGCCTCGACGACGCCGGAGACGTCCCAGCCGAGGACGAACGGCGGCGTGCCGAGCCAGAGCCCGGGAAGGGACCGGTGCTTCCAGTCGGTCGGGTTGATGCCTGCGGCGCGCACCCGCACCAGGATCTCGCCGGCTACCGGCGCCGGTCGTGGCAGCCGGACCTCCTTGAGCACCTCGGGGCCGCCGAGGACGTCCTGGCTGATCGCGCGCATGGTGATGATGTCGTTCATGGGTCCCAGCCTGCTGTGCCGGGCCGCCGCGCGGGAGTGGCAGGAAAGTCAATTGTCGATATAATCCTGCCATGCACCGTGTCGCTGTCCTGGCGCTCGACGGCGTCTACCCGTTCGAGCTCGGCATCCCACAGCGCGTCTTCGCCTCCGCCGACGGCCGCTATGAGGTGGTCACCTGCTCGGCCGACGGGCGGCCGGTGAGTACCTCGGCCGACTTCACGATCGCCGTCGAGCAAGGGCCGGAGATCCTGGCCACGGCGGACACCGTGGTCATCCCGCCATACACGTCGGCCCCGGCCTCGGCGCAGCTCCCGGCCGCCACGGCGGCCGCGCTCGCGCTCATCCCGGAGGGCACGCGCATCGTGTCCATCTGCACCGGCGCCTTCACCCTCGCCGCTGCCGGGCTGCTCGACGGCCGCCGGGCCACGACGCACTGGAAGCTCGCCGCCCGGTTCCGCGAGCTGTTCCCCGCGGTCATCCTCGACGCCGACGTGCTGTTCGTCGACGACGGCGACATCCTCACCTCGGCCGGGGCCGCATCCGGCGTCGACGTGTGCCTCCACCTGGTACGCAAGGACCATGGCAGCCGGCTGGCCAACCACGTCGCCCGCCGGTGCGTCGTCCCGCCCTGGCGCGACGGCGGGCAGGCGCAGTACATCGAGCAGCCGGTGCCGGAGCCGTCCTCGGCCGGCACGGCGGCCACCCGTGAATGGGCCCTCACCAGGCTGGACGAGCCGCTGACGGTGGCTGACCTCGCCGGGCACGCCCGGATGAGCCCGCGCACGTTCGCCCGCCGCTTCCACGACGAGGCCGGCGTGAGCCCGGGGCGATGGCTGGTCCAGCAGCGCGTCAACCGGGCGCGGGAGTTGCTGGAGGCCAGCGACCTGCCGGTCGAGTCGATCGCCCGCAGGGTCGGGTTCGCCACCGCCGCGTCTCTGCGCCAGCACCTGCACGCCGCGATCGGCGTCTCGCCGGTGGCCTACCGCCACACCTTCCACGCGACGGGCGTGCCGGCCGCGGTTGCGGACCGGGAGCGGGACGCGAGAGGTTGACCGGTGCGAAGATGCGCGACGATCAGGCGGCCGTGTCTCTGGAGACGGTCCGCACCCTGGTGGACGAGCAGTTCCCGCAATGGAAGGACCTTCCCTTGGCGAGCGTCGCCCACGGCGGGACGGTCAACGCCATCATGCGCGTCGGCGACCGGCTGACGGACCGCTTCCCGCTCCAGCCGGGCGACGCCGGCTCGCTGCGCCGCGGGCTGGAGTCCGAGGCGCGGCCGCCCCGCGAGCCGACCGCGGCATTGCGTCTGCTCTTACCTGGACGTGCATGATGCTTGAGTCCCTTGGGTTGGACGTTTCTGTGGAGACGGTGTACCGACCCCTTCTCCAACGCCCTGAGTTGGATTTGGGTGTAGCTGTCGTTCAGCGAGCACGTTCATCGTGAGTAGCTGAGAAACTCCTCGAAGACGCCCAGATCAGGCTCAGCGTGGTCGCCTCCAGCGTCTTCGGCTGCGCCATACCGGCCGCACTCATCACCGGCGAACGCAACCTCACCGGCCTGGCCCAGCTTGCCCGCGGCCGCACACGCGCCAAGATCAGCAGCGTGGTCCAGGGCCATCGTGTGCTTCTTCTTTGCGGGTCACTTGGCGGTTTCACACAGAGACTCACGCGATGGCCCCCTTTGTTGGAGGTGACGCGCCGTTAAGGGCCGGTCCTACACCACCCGACGGGGACGTAATCCTCTCTTTCCCCGCGACGATTCGGAGTCGGAGCGGCACGCCGCCGGGGTGGCGCAGGCGAACAGGTTGGCCGAGACGAGCAAGGACAAGATCTGGAGATCCGCGAAGGATCCGTCAAAAGCCGTCGCCCTGGCGGGGCGTGTCGCCGAGGTCCATGCCTTCAGCGTCGGCCTCGTCTCGCTCGGGCTTCTTGGGCGCGCAGCTGTTGCAGCCGCCGAATCGGGAGCTGTCCACGGGGTGGAAGGGGGTCTTCTTGATGCCCTTCAGTGCGTCGAGCATGGTGGCTTTCCAGATCCGTCCAGAGATGTCGGCTCCGAAGACGATGGAGTAGTCCCGGCCGCCGATGGTCACTCCCCTGAGCGGGTGGTCGATCGGGCCGCGGGGGTCGCCGAGGCTGACCGCGCTGGCGAGGTCGGGGGTGAACCCGGCGAACCATGCGGTGTAGGAGTTGTCGGCGGTTCCGGTCTTGCCGGCCGCGGGGCGCTCGATGCCTCCGACGTGGCTCATCGTGCCCCGGGTGAAGACACCCGTCATGATGTCCGTCGCGGCGTCGGCGACGCCCTCGTCGACGGCTTGGCGGCACTTGGGCTCGTAGGTGGTGGTCTTGCCCTCGCGGTCGGTGATCGAGGTGACGGCCATCGGTACGCAGTAGGTGTCGATCATGCGTGAGGTCCGGGCCAAGTCGTGTCGTGCCATGTACAGCGGGACTTCGGTCGCGTCCGAGATGCGGTGTAAAAGTGAACGAGCGTAGGTTGCCGTGCTGAACCGACCAAAGTTCGCACTACGCAAGGACCTACGCTCGTGGCACGCACACTACCGCCCGTTCAGGCCATTCGC
>NZ_JAIWNB010000075.1 GCF_020215705.1 Nonomuraea aurantiaca
GCGACGGTCGGCCGTCCCGGCGAGGGGATCTGACCGCGGTACAACCGGACCGCCTGCTGTTTCTTGCCCAGGCCCATTCACCAACACCTCCAACGGCGAAGTGTTGCGAGCACCGGTTGAATCCACCCAGTGCTCAGGCGGATGTATGCACGACGGGGGATCGACCGCCCTAATCGCCACAGGAGCATGGGTAGGGAGAACAGCGCGAAGGTACGCATCGCGCCACCCGCGAAGTGCCCATGGAAGTAGCTGTGGTCGGCCCAGTCGTACTTCTTGGCCAGCCATGAGCCGGTCGCCCACGTCAGCGTGAGAATCACCAAAAGGGCGAAACGCGCCGATTCTCGGGAAAGCCGTCCCTGACCGCGGTGAACGAGCCGGGCTCGCACTCTCGGATACCCGTCTCTTCCAGTGGCGGCCTGACATAGGTCAGCGGCCTGAGATGAGGTTGGCGATGTGGGCGTAGGCCGAGGTCGTGGTGCCCCGGTCGTTCTCGTGCCGGTCCGCGGCCCTGAAGAGCGCGTAGATGAGCTGCACCCCGGTCCACCGCAGCGGCTCCGGCTCCCACTGCCTGACCTGGCGGCCCACCCAGGGCAGTGCCGTCAGCTCGGTGTCGCGGCGCAGGACCAGGTCGCGTAGCGTACGGCCGGCCAGGTTCGTGGTGGTGACGCCGCTGCCCACGTAACCGCCCGCCCAGCCGAGGCCGGTCGTGTGGTCGAGGTGCGCCGTGGAGCACCAGTCGCGCGGCACGCCGAGCACTCCGCACCACGCGTGCTGGACGCGGGCGTCGGCCGCGGCGGGGAACAGCTTGACCAGCATCCGCCAGAGCAGCGCCACCGTCTGCGCCTGGGTGGCACCCTGGGAATCGGTGCGCGATCCGTACCGGTACGGCACGCCGCGTCCGCCGATCGCGATCCGGTCGTCCGCGGTGCGCTGGGCGTAGATGTAGGCGTGCGCCTCGTCGCCGAGCAGTTCGTTGCCCGACCAGCCGATGTGCTTCCACACCTCGGCGGGCAGCGGCTCGGTGACGATCATGGAGCTGTTCATCGGCAGCCACTGCCGGTGCTGCCCGGCGAGGCTGGCGGTGAAGCCCTCGGTGGCGCGGATGACGTACTCGGCCGAGACGACGCCGCGCGAGGTGACGGCCGAGGCCATACCGCCTGAAGCCGGGCGGGGGCGGATCTCGGTCACCGTGGTGTTCTCGAAGATGTCCACGCCCAGCGCGGCGACCGTCGAGGCGAGTCCGACGGCCAGCTTGGCGGGCTGGATGCGGGCGCAGTGCGGCGAGTACGTGGCCTCCAGGGTCCCCGCCACCTGCAGGCGTTCCTGCTGCTCGTCCCGGGACAGCACCCTGAGGTCGTCCTCCCCGTACCCCCAGGTACGCAACGAGGACAACTCCTCGCGCAGCCGGCGCCGCTGGGCGGGGTTGGTCGCGACGTGCACCAGGCCGCCCTTGTGGATGTCGGCCTCGATGCCCTCCTCACGGGTCACCTCGATGACCTCGTCGACCGACCGGAACATGGCGTGCTGCAGGTCGATCATCGCCTGGCGCCCCCGGGCCTTGGCGTACCGCTTGCGCGAGCCGGCGAACTCGGCCGACAGCCAGCCGCCGTTGCGCCCGGACGCGCCGAACCCGGCGAACTCCCGCTCCAGGATCGCGATCCGCAGGTCGGGCTGGGCCTTCTTGAGGTAGTACGCGGTCCACAGGCCCGTGTAGCCACCACCGACGATCACCACGTCGTACGAGCGGGCCCCGGGCAGCGCCGCCCGGCGGTCCGGCACGCCGATCTGCCGGTACCAGAACGAGACGCCGCCGTTGGCGAAGTCCTCGGTCAGCGGGATGCCTTTCACGTGAGCACTGCCTCCACATCACTTTCGTCGGCCAGGAGTGTCGGCCAGGAGTACGGAGTCGGACCCGCCTAAGGTGAGCGTGACCTCATCACCGCGACGGAGTTGGTCAAGCGGGTGTGGGCGGACTGATCGTCCAGAGGACCTCGGCTGTCTCGTCGCCGTCATTGACCACGCGATGGGGCACCGACGTGCGGTATTCGACGCTGTCGCCGGCCGCTAGGACGTGCGGGGCGGCCGAGTCGGCCGGGCCGAGCCAGAGCGTCACCTGGCCGCGCACGATGAGGAAGATCTCCTGGGAGTCGCCGTGGGTGTACGGCTCGTCCCCGGTGGACGCGCCCGGGTCGAGCTCCCCGGCGTACACCTCCAAATTCTGCAGAGGGCGCTGGGAGATCAGGTACTTGCGGGTGCTGGGTTGCGTGGGGAGCTCCGGACGTTCGGCGCGGCGTAACACCCGATGCCCGACCTCGTCCTGCTCGTTGAACAGGTCGGCCACCGTGATCCCGAGAGCCCCGGCGATCCGCCGCAGCATCCCGATGCTCGCGCTGGTCTGCCCCCGCTCCAGCTGGCTGATGAAGCTGGCGCTCGCCGTGGCCTCGGCGGCGAGTCCACGAACGGTCATCTGGCGCATGTTCCGGTAGGCCCGGATACGTACACCCAAGTCTTCGGTCTCCGACTCCGTCATCGAACCTCTTGATCGACTGGACTGAACAAGTTGTTCAGTAGCGATGAAGGGACCGTACATAGCGTGCGGAGTCCCAGCAAGGGGGCGTCAGATAACGAAACAGCCACCGGCTCGGGCGGCGTGAGATCAACTTGGTGGTCTGTGCGACCTTGTCGCGGCCGCTCGCCATAATGACCGGTATAAACCCGATAGTTTCGCTGTTTTCCTCCTCCACGACAGACTCCACGACAGAAACGAGAAATGCAGTGAAAGCATGGATCTTCCTCGTAGTCGGTGTGCTCCTGGTCCTGGTCGGCGCCCTGTGGACGCTTCAAGGGCTGGGCGTCGTCGGTGGCAGCGTGATGAGTGGCGTTACTCTCTGGGCCATCATCGGCCCCATCGTCTTCATCATCGGCGTTGTTGTCGCCGTCATCGGAATACGCCAGCGACGGCAGGCGCGCGGCTGATAAACCGTCATGCGGGCATATTCCGAGGTATCAATGGATCATGACGGCGCGCTATGACGGCCTGTCCGAGTGGTACGACGAGCTCATCGTCCCGAACCTCGCGGACGTGACCGAACTCCTGGGCCCAGGCGACGGGACGTGCCTGGACCTGGGCTGTGGCACCGGCCGCTACCTCGACGCGATCCGATCCACCGGCAGGACCGTCGTGGGGCTCGACCGGTCCGGCGACCAGTTGCGCCTCGCCCGCCGCCGGGATCCCGCGCCGCTGCTCCAGGGTGACGGCACGGCGCTGCCGTTCGCCTCAGGGGTGTTCGGCACTGTCACCGCCTTCTGGGTGTCCACCGACATCGGCGACTTCCCCGGGCTGCTGAGGGAGGTGGCCCGGGTGCTCCGCCCCGGCGGGCTGCTGCTGTTCTACGGGGTGCACCCCTGCTTCAACGGCCCGCACATCGAGAACCGCGAGGACGGCGCCCTGATCATCCATCCCACGTATCACCTCAAGGGCTGGCACCAGCGCGGGTCATGGTGGCGCGAAGGCGGGATCAGGGACCGGGTGGGGATGAGCCAGGTGCCGCTACCGGACCTGATCAACGCCTTCATCGACGCCGGGCTCGCCATCGAGCGGGTGTACGAACCGGGCGAGCAGCCCATTCCCAGCATCCTGGCCGTCAGGGCGTCCGCTCGCTGAAGGCAGTCGGTGGCACCCGGCGCGCTCAGGTGGGGAGCACGTGGGGGCGAGTGCGGTATTGATGCCGTTCCAGGAGGCCAGGAAGCCGAAGGTGGTCGTGGCTCTGGTGGCCAGGGCGCCGTTCCAGGTGCCGCGCGCTCACGGCGGCCCGGCTCGCTTGGAGGTGGCGGCGGCCCAGGCGGGGATCGCGTTGTTGAAGGCGACGACACGCTGTCCGCAGTCGGCGCAGCTGGCGGGTTCATGGGGATGATCGTCGCCAGCCGGAGAGCTGGTTGACCACCTGATCTACCTGATGATTACATGATTACATGGACAACGAAGCAGTGCCGAGCCTCTACGAGTGGGCGGGCGGGGTGGAGGCGCTGGAGCGGCTCACCGAGGTCTTCTACCAGCACGTCAAGAAGGACGAGCTGATCGGGCCGCTGTTCGCGCACATGGACCCCGGCCATCCCCGATACGTGGCGATGTGGCTCAGTGAGGTGTTCGGCGGCCCCGACCGCTACACCAAGGAGCGCGGCGGCTACCCCCACATGCTCTCCCAGCACCTCGGCAAGGGCATCACCGAGCCGCAGCGGCGCAGGTGGGTCAACCTGCTCATGGACGCCGCCGACGAGGTCGGACTGCCCGACGATCCGGAGTTCAGGGCCGCCTTCGCCGGCTACATCGAGTGGGGCACCCGGCTGGCGGTGCACAACTCCCAACCCGGCGCGAAGCCCCCGACCAAGGCTCCGGTGCCGCACTGGGGCTGGGGCGTCGCTCCGCCGTACCAGCCGTAGACCGGAGAGAGGCCGTCGCGTCCCTGGTCGTAGCCTGGAGGTCACAGACGTACCACCGGGGAGCGAGGCATGACACGCGGGCGGCTGCGCATCTACCTCGGCGCGGCCCCCGGCGTGGGCAAGACGTTCGCGATGCTCGCCGAGGCGGCCCGCGCCAGGGAACGCGGCCGCGACGTGGTCGTCGGCTTCGTCGAGACCCACGACCGCGCCCGTACGGCCGCCCAGCTCGACGGGCTGGAGACGATCCCCCGCAGAACGCTCGTCCATCGAGGCGCCACCTTCACCGAACTCGACGTGGCCGCCGTCATCCAACGCGCCCCCAAGGCCGCGCTGATCGACGAGCTGGCCCACACCAACGTTCCGGGTTCGAAGAACGTCAAACGCTGGCAGGACGTCGACGAGATCCTCGACGCGGGCATCGACGTCGTCTCCACCGTCAACATCCAGCACCTCGAATCGCTCAACGACGTGGTACGCCAGATCACCGGCGTCCCGCAGCGCGAGACGGTCCCCGACGAGGTGGTACGCCGGGCCGAACGCATCGAGCTCGTCGACATGTCCCCCGAGGCGCTACGCCGCCGGATGGCGCACGGCAACGTCTACGCCCCCGACAAGGTCGACGCGGCCCTGTCCAACTACTTCCGCGTCGGCAACCTCACCGCGCTGCGGGAGCTGGCCCTGCTCTGGGTCGCCGGCAAGGTGGACGACCAGCTCATCCGCTACCGGGCGGACCATGGCATAGCGGGCACCTGGGAGGCCCGAGAACGGGTCGTCGTCGCGCTCACCGGAGGCCCCGAGGATGACACGCTGATCAGGCGGGCCGCCAGGATCGCCGCCAGGTCCAAGAGCGTCGATCTGCTGGTCGTACATGTGACCAGACCCGGCGGTCCGGCGTCCGACGGCGAGCCGGCGACGCTCGTACGCCGTCGGGCGCTCGTCGAGAGCCTCGGCGGCACCTACCACCAGGTCGTGGGCGATGACGTGCCACGCGCGCTGCTGGAATTCGCCCGCGGTGCGAACGCGACGCAGCTCGTGATCGGCGCGTCCAGGCGGGGCCGGTTCGCGCAGTTCCTGTCCCGTGGCGTGGGCGTCACGGCGACCGCCTTGTCCGGCTCGATCGACGTCCTCCTGGTGCCCCATGAGGCGGTTCGGAGCGTACGCGGTCCCGCCCGCTCGCCCGCCGCGCTCAACCGGGACCGGCGGATCGCCGGCTGGGCGCTGGCGCTGCTCGCGATGCCGCTGCTCACGGCCGTCATCCTGGCGTTCGCCAAGCGGCTCACGTTGCCGAGCGAGATCCTGCTCTTCCTGCTGCTGGTGGTCGCCGTCGCGCTGGTGGGCGGCAGGTGGCCGGCGCTGACGGCGGCGGTGCTCGGCTTCGCGCTGCTGAACTGGTTCTTCACTCCGCCGCTCCACACGCTGACGATCTCCGCGCCGGAGAACCTGTTCGCGCTGTCCACCTTCGTACTGGTCGCCGCGATGGTCAGCACGGTCGTCGACCAGGCGGCCCGCCGCAGCAGGGAGGCCGCCCGCTCGCGCGCCGACGCCGAGGTGCTGTCCACGCTCGCCGGCCACGTCCTGCGCGGCGACGCGGCGCTGCCGTCCCTGCTGGCCAGGCTCAAGGAGGTGTACGGCCTAGAGGCCGTCACACTGCTGGAGCGCGACGGCGACTCATGGCACGTCGTGGCCACGGCCGGAGGGCCGCCGTCCACCTCGGCGGGCCATGCCGACACCGACGTGCCCATCGACGACGACCTGGTGCTCGCCGTACGGGGAAGGCTGCTCGACGCGGCCGACCGGCAGGTGCTCGAGGCGTTCGCGGCGGAGTCGGCGGTGGCGCTGCGGCAGGAACGCCTGCGTGCGGAGGCCGACCGGGCCAGGCCGCTGGCCGAGGCCGACAGGATGCGCACCGCCCTGCTCGCGGCCGTCAGCCACGACCTGCGCAATCCGCTCGCGGCGGCCGGGGCCGCGGTCCACGGCCTGCGCGACACAGAGGTCGACTGGACCCCCGAGGACCGCGAAGAACTGCTGGCCACGGCCGGCGAATCGCTCATCAAGCTCGACCGGCTGGTGTCGAACCTCCTCGACATGAGCCGGCTGCAGGCGGGCGTGCTCGGCGTCACGCTGGAACCGCTGGCCGTCGAGGACGTCGTCCCCCAGGCGATCGCCGAGCTCGGACCGCTGCGCGAGCGTGTCCACGACGGGTTCACCGGCGAGGTGCCGGAGTTCATGGCCGACGCGGCGCTGCTGGAGCGGGTGCTGGTCAACCTGATGTCCAACGCCGTCCGCTTCAGCCCGCCCGGCGGCCAGGTGGTGATCTCGGCGAGTGCCTACGGCGAGTACGTCGAGATCCGCGTCATCGACCGGGGACCCGGGATTCCGCCGGAGGCGCAGGAGCGGGTGTTCCTGCCGTTCCAGCGGCTGGGCGACCGGCAAGGGGTGGGGCTGGGGCTCGGGTTGGCGCTGTCCCGGGGACTGACGGAGGCCATGGGCGGCACGCTCACACCGGAGGAGACGCCCGGAGGGGGCTTGACCATGACCGTCTCATTGCGGAGGGCTCCTTGACCCGTGTGCTCGTAGTGGACGACGAACCGCAGATCTTGCGGGCGTTGCGCGTCAACCTGGTCGCCAGGAACTACGAGGTGGCCGTCGCGCCGGACGGCACCGCCGCGCTGCGCCAGGCCGCCGACTGGCATCCCGACCTGGTCATCCTGGATCTGGGACTGCCGGACCTCGACGGGGTGGACGTCATCCAGGGGCTGCGTGGCTGGACGAGCGTGCCGATCATCGTGCTCTCGGGCCGGACGGGCGGCCCCGACAAGGTGGACGCCCTCGACGCTGGGGCCGACGACTACGTGACCAAGCCGTTCGGGATCGATGAGCTGCTCGCGCGGATCCGCGCGGTGACGCGCCGCACCGGAGCGGCCGCCGACGAGCCCGCGACGGTGCGGGTGGGGGAGCACGTGATCGATCTCGCCACGAAGACGGTCTCGGGCGGGGTACGGCTCACGCCGACGGAATGGCACTTCCTGGAGCTGCTGGCCCGGAATCCCGGCAAGTTGATCAGCCAGCGGCAGTTGCTGAACGAGGTGTGGGGGAGTTCGTACGTGAAGGAGACCCACTATCTGCGGCAGTACATGGCGCAGCTGCGCCGCAAGCTGGAACGCGACCCGGGGCACCCCGTGCACCTGCTGACAGAGCCCGGAATGGGATATCGCTTCCAGCCGTAGCCGCTACTCCTGCTCGAAGAAGAAGGAGTCCTCCAACGGATCGGCGAAGGCGTCGGACTCGCGGCCGTCCTCCTCGTTCACCCATCTGGAGATGCTCCGCGCGGCCTCGTCATCGATCTCGAGGATTCTGTGCCGTTGCGGGAGTCTGTCCAGGTACATGGCGGTGGCGGAGAGCTGTACGTCATCCCCCATGTCATGACTGATTTCGTAGAGTTGATCGCTCATGAGACTCACGCCTTGGTGATCATCAGGGTTGTCTTGCGTACGGCCCAAGCGGCCAGCGCGGCACCGAAGACCAGCTGGCCGACGCGCACCCAGAGGATGGGGGTGTCTTCCACGTAAATGACGACACCCATCCATATGAGGCTGAAACCGCCTACTAGGGCGATTGCTGCCCAGTTGAACCATCGCTGCCACATATGCGCAGTCTTACAGCCGATCGGCCAAGGCTGGGTAAGTGAGCGGTCGTCTTCTGGTCACCTGGGCAGCACCTGACTACTCGATGGGTCGGGTGCCCATGACGACGGTGGCGTACCGGTCCTCGGAGGCGGTCACGCGCGGGATCAGCCCGGCGGCGGCCATGTCCTCGGCCGTCCGCGACGCTTGGCGCTCGCTCGTCTCGACCAGCAGATGGCCGCCCGGCGCCAGCCACGCCGGCGCCTCCGCGATCACCCGCCGCACGACGTCCAGCCCGTCGGCGCCACCGTCGAGCGCCACCAGTGGCTCGTGGACGCGGGCCTCCGAGGGCAGCAGCCGGATCGCCTCGGTGGGCACGTAGGGAGGACTGGCGATCAGGATGTCGACGCGACTCCGCAGTGTGGCGGGCAACGGCTCGTAGAGGTCCCCCTCGTACACCTGACCGCCGATGGGGGTCAGATTGCGACGCGCGCACCGTACCGCGGCGGGGTGCAGGTCCGCGGCATGCAGCTCGACCCCTTTCTCGTCAGGGGCCGCTTCTTTGCTGAGGGTCGCGGCCAATGCCGCGCCCATCGCGCCCGTGCCACAGCACAGATCGAGGATGACGGTGGGGGAGGGACCGCTCAGCGCGGCGGCCTCGGCCTGGTCGATGAGGAACTCGGTACGGCGGCGCGGCACGAACACCTCGGGATCCACCGCGATCCGCAGCCCGCAGAACTCCGCCCACCCGAGAACATGCTCAAGAGGGAGCCCGGCGACCCGCTGGTCGACCATGGTGGTGAGCTCGTCCGGCGTCCTCGCCGTCGACATGAGCAACGCCGCCTCGTCCTCGGCGAAGACACAGCCGGCGGCCCGGAGCCTGGTGATGATGGCGGATGGGGGGACAGGTGACGGAAAAACCGACATGAGCGCCTTTCGGAAAGCCAATGAGCGCTCCCTCGGTCACCTATGTCAGGGGGACCGCACGATCACGAGGCGGGAGCACCCAGCCTGCTGCAGCGTTAATGGGTCTCACCTCCTCGATCGGGTCCATCGCTGGGGACGGCAACATTACCTGACGTCCTGTTCGGCAGGCGAGCGGCCTCTTCGTCTGGGTTCCGAGAGCCGTTCGAGCTTCGCCAGGTCTGTCGGGGTCCATCAGGTTCGGCGGCTTTGGGGCTTTGGGGCTTTGCGGCTTTGGCGCTCAGTGCGGGAACGTGCGAGCGGTGCCGACGCAGCGGCGCAGCCGCATGCCCCTCGGCCGAACCTGAGCCGGCTGCTGCTCCAGACAGGCCAGCAAGGCGGCCGCCGCGGCCGCGTCGGACAGGATGCGCTGCACGGCCTCCCCGTCCTCGGGAAGCTGACCGCGTTCGGCGAGCTCGTGCTTGATGAAGGCCAGCGGGTCGGGCGCGTCCACCATCTCGGCGGCCACCGTGGCCCGGGCGGCGGTGAGCAGGCGCAAGTAGTACGTCCGCAGGACGGCCTCGCGCATGCGCGCGTGCTCGAGGTCGTCGATCAGTGTCCGGGCGACTCGGAGGAGGTCTCCAGCATGAGTCGCATCGTCGGCAAGGAAGGCGCGGATGTCATCGAACTCCGAGCGGGTCATTCCGGACACCTCCGAGGGCGCAGATTGCTCGTACCTACTTCGTACACACCAGCGATTGCGGATGACTTGCTTTCGGCTTGCCTCCGCCGTGTCACCCGCCCGCGGCGGATCCGGGCGGCGACTCGACGGGTTTGAGCATCTGGAGGGCAGGGAAGGACGTCACGATTACCTGTACGGCACGAAGCAGGCGTGGACGGCTGCTAGAGTTGCTCAGGCAGGGCGGCCAAGGGTTCATGGAACCAGGCCAGTGCCCGGCACATCCCACTTCTTCCTGGTTCGTCCGGTTGGTTCGCATCTGTCCGGATGGTCTGGTAAGTTAGAGGGGTTGTCCCGGAAACGGGGCGGTCTTTATTCCAGCAGGTCGGAGCGGTTCGGGTCAATTTGACACCGGGCCGGGCGGCTGAAAAGATAAAGACACAACGAAAACAGAAAACGAAATGTGCGCCTCTCGCAGGTTGGGGAGTACGCGTCCGTTTCTTGAGAACTCAACAGTGTGTT
>NZ_JAIWNB010000076.1 GCF_020215705.1 Nonomuraea aurantiaca
GCAAGATCAAATTCTTGAAACGGCTCATGTTCGGCCGCGCCAACTACGACCTCCTCAGAAAGATGGCACTGCTGAACTGAGCTGAGATCACCGACCGTGACCGCTCCCCAGCAAATGCACCAGACCCAGTTACCGAGGAAACCTCTTCAGGGAGACAGCCGACCGCCTTCCAGACCTTCCTGGACCAGCACGGGATCCCCCGGTCGAAGTCCTGGCGAACCCTCGGCAGCTGACCTCGACTATCAAGATCCCCGACAGAGTCAAAGCTAAGTCTTACGGGTGTGCGGACACGGCGGTGCCTCGCCATCGGCCGGGAGCTCATCTCCGAGGATCGCGCCCGCAGCCTGGCGCAAGGTGCGTCTGTCACCGGGGTCGATGAAGCCTACGAGGATCGCCAGCGCGAACTCTGCAAGGAACGTCGTTCCTGTCACGTGGTCGATCGCTTTCACGTACTTGTCCCGGCTCTCTGCCTGGCCGAGGACAGCGCGGAAGGCGACGGCCTGCCCAGCCAGATGTAGGGCCAGGGTGAGATCCTCCACAGTGACACCCGGACGTAGATGGAGACCTCGGTCTTCGAGAATCGCGGAGTACAGATCGCGCCAGCCGTCAACCTGGCGTCGGTCGACCTGCCGCAGTGCGCGTACCAGGACTTCATCGTGGGGGAAGAGCGCTTGGAAGGCCATCTGTAGGCGGAACGCCCGGTTCTGGTGCATGGCGGCCACCTCCTGATAAGCGAGGTATTCGATCATCGCGACAGCTGGTGTCTTGGCCGACGCGGACCGCAAGTCGTGCATCCGCTCCGGGTGCTGCACCTTCAGTAGCAGTGACCGCAGAGCGAAGTGGACGAGGTCCGACAGATACTCTGACATCCGCTGCCACCGGTGCCGAAAACTCGCTTCGGTGAGGGAGCTGCCCTTTCCGCCTCGCCGAGCCTTGGCGACAACACGACGCCGAGAGATCCCGGCGAGTACGTCCTTGAAGGGAGCTCGGGCTTCCGCGGCCACATCGAGGCCCATCTGCTGAAAGAGCAACTGTTCTCCCGCGAGCAGAAAGCCTCGCGCCTGGTCGTCGGCCAGTTTCTCCGGAACTTCCGATAACAGTTGTGAAAGATCTTCATGTTCATCCGGAGAGGGTCCGATCATTTTGTCCATTTCCTATCCCTTTAGTCGTTTTCCTTGACTGGCAACCCAACTGGGATGTGAGGAAAGTAGCCCAGAAGTTGTCGACGTGGGAGAGTATTGGAGAAAGCCGCATAAACGAGAGCTTTTGGTGCCATAGGTCAGTAAATATAGATTTCCGGCGAAGGTCCTGATTGGGTAAATATGAAACATTTCCGGCCGCGCCGGTTCCCATCACACGAGGTGGAGAGCTTGTTCTTCTCGGGCGCACCCCAGTTGCTGCGCCTACTCGACTATCTGACTCGGCATAGATGGCGCAGCGCCGATCTTTCCGTCGTCCACCTCGTGCGGGAGAACCCCCGACAAGAGCTGTTCCGGCGTCTGATCGACCGCCTCCAATGCACCGGACAGAGCAAGGCCCCGTACACGGAGGTCAGACCCGGGCACATGATGTCCAGCCAGTACCGTGGACCTCGACGGTCACTTACATACTTGATCAGGCAGTGCCCGACCTCGAAACCCATGACAGGTGGCGCTATCGGCTGCGTTCCCAGCGCTACATCCTCAACTCCTGGCTCTGCGACCTCGGGCCAGCCTCTGAGGGTACCGACTGCGAAAGTGCGTGGCCGAGATCACCCGACGGTGGGATCGTCCGATTGACGCAAGGCATCGCTTGCGCAGGACGACCTCGACGATGCCATCCAGGATGCAATGGCCGAGACTCTCCTGGTATCGCCAGATCGTCCCCGCAGCGGGGACCCTGCGGCTGACCTCGCGACCCAATACCTTCCTGAGCACACCGCGCTTATCGCCCGGAAGTGCGCACCAGAGCTCCGGGCCCATCGCTGCGAGCGGCCGGCCTACAAGCTGTCGGAGATACTCGCTGGCGCAAAGAACAGATCCTCAGTGGCCTACTCGTCAGTTTGTTTCTAGAACATCAGCAAAAGGATCAGCGCGACCTGACCGGAAAGCTGCGCATGGGCTGCGCGCAAAATACTCGACCGGTCGCTCAGAATCAGACCAGGGTCCGCCTCAGGCTGCCCATCCCTCAGCGGGATCCGCCGTTCGTTATCAGCCCCCTTCCGTCCGCTGAGGCAAAGGTAGGCAGCGAGCACGCTCGGCGGCCGATGCGAGGATCTTCTACGAAGTGCAGTTGCGCCGGTTCCGTAGGGACGGCAGCCGATGGATCTGGTCGCCGCCCTTCCGGCTCCCGCCTACTGAAGAGGTCGGGACTACCGGGCCGAACTCCACCGTGTCGGTCTGGCCTCGTACCGGCTGACCAGCAGATAAATGAGGCAAAACAGCACGCCGGTCAAGTCTAGAAGACCGATCAAGCCCCTGCGTGCTAATTCTGGCACAAAAAAGAATATTCGCGCCATCACAGCACCCTGGCGTATTGACGTAATCAAAACCGCCTTTATCTACCGTGTCACCATGAGCCAGTATTTGCAGTCCGGGCTGCGGGTTGGATACTAACACAGAGCGAGATAGCAGAAATTTCCTTCTCCTAAATTCTCGGCCACCAGAGAGCCACATCCAGAATGACAGCGATTACCCTTTTCACGCCATGGACGCGGTCGGAAACGAGGAATTCTCAATTGTGCCCTACCGTACAGATCCTTTACCCATGCAAGGGGAATAGGAATGAATCAAGCGTCTGGCCCCTCGGTTCAACTGAGAGAGATGCTCAAGGAGCTAGCAGAGCTAACGGGCAAGCCAACTCAAGACTCTCAAGCACAGCAACTTGGGATTTCCGACACGTCGCTGTCCAGCTATCTCGCCGGCAGCCGAATCCCGCGCGAATCCACCCTGGTCAAGATGCTGGCCAGAGCGCGCGTGCCGGAACACCAGCACGGCATATACCTTAAAGCGAGACAGAACGCCGAAAACGCTCCGCGAACACAAGCATATAGCCAAAATGGACATATACCTCCAACTCTTTCGCCGACTGATACGGACAACGCCGACGAACCTTTGCCTGGACGTCCGCAAACGAAAATTCGGCCAGGAAAGCAGCACCCTTGGCTGTTGGGGGGCTTGATTTGCCTCGCGCTCATACTACTGGGTGTGATCATGCAGCAGTTGTCATCGGGTTCCCCTGGGACGGCCACCACCCCCCCGCGCGCGGTCCTGCTGAAGTGCAGCCTGGTGAACACCATGTCATCGCCGGTCTACGTCAAGATCGGTGATCGTAAACCGGTCAAATCCAAAGTCCTGGGCGACAGAGTGCGACTCGTCGAAGTTCCTCACAAGACAGGACCCGATGGCATTCTCTACCAGGCAGTGGCTCTGCCCGACCCGCACGATAGCCCCAACGGAGTCGGCTGGATGCCAGCAGCCGATCTGATACCAGACCCTCGCCAATGCGCGAACCTGGGCAAGCGTCCCTGACGCCATCAGGCGATCCGTCGCGTCGACGCTTTGCCATAATTCCCGTTTCCCTGCTCGAATCCCCAGCTCAGAGGCCAGCGGGAATTCCCGTTTCCCGGATCCCCTGCCCTCTGGAGAAGACCTACGGAAGCTTGAAGCCGTCATCGCGTACAAAGCGCGGATCGGATATCCCCTAGAAAGGAATCCTCTGTTGCACAGACCTCTTACAAGCCGCCGCGTCACCGCACACGCCAGCCTCAGCCTGGCCCTCCTCACAGCAGGCAGCGTCATTGCGATGAGCGTGACCACGGCGGCTCACGCGGCCGGACCCCAACTCTCGGCCACCACCGGCGACATCGGCAAACGCTGGACAATATGCGCCCAGGACATCACTCTTCGCGATTCCCCAGGCGGAAGGGTGATCGGCACCCTGTACGGTCCTCAGCGCGGCGGGCCGGCCCAGACCTTCAGCATCACCGGCATGACCCACGGCGGCGAATGGGTCCGCGGTCACGCCTGGGGCCATGTCAACAAGGACGGCTATCTCCAGAACGGGTGGTTCTGCCAGGACAACCTTCCCCCGGCAAACCCACTGGCGACCACAGCACCACCAACTGCCACAACGCCACCAGTGGCAAAAGCCGACGCCTTAGCAACCTCGCCTCAGGCCCTACTCGCCAACGCCAGTGATCTGGAGCGGAGGTTCCAGCCCGCCTACGACTACGACAAGGACGGCTGCTACTCCACCCCCGCCATCGGCCGCGACGGAACCATAGCCCCGGGCCTGAACCCGAGCGGTGCTCCAAACGATAACTGCCGTGACCGCTCGGACCTTGACAACACCAACGGCTACGCCCGCTACAAGTGCAACAACGGCTGGTGCGCCATCATGTACGCCCTTTACTTCAGAAAAGACCAAACCTCCCTACCTAGACGGGTGGGGTCGCACCGCCACGACTGGGAGCACGTCGTGGTGTGGGTCAGGAACAATCGGGCCGAGTACGTCGCGACCTCCGCCCACGGCAATTACGACATCCGCCCCAGCAGCCAGGTCCGCTGGCTTGGCACCAACCCAAAGATCGTCTACCACAAGGACGGATGGCGCACACACGGCTTTCGCCTAGCGAACGCAAACGACGAACCGCCGGAGAATCACTACAGAAGCTGGCAATTCCCCAGCTTGGTCGGCTGGAACGGTTACCCGCCGAGTATCCGTGACCGCCTGATCGGGGCCAATTTCGGAGCAGCACAACTGGATCTCAAGCCCGGCAGGTTCGCGCCGAACCTCGCAAAGGCTAAGCCGTCCAGCATCAGCTTCAACCCCTACGCCTGACAACGTTCGGCTGGGGAGGCGCGTACCCAACCCCAGGGGAATGCCGCCTCCCCACTCCCTTGCTGGGCATCCAACCACCCCGTTATTCGCCGCTTTCTTATCGGACGGGTACGCGATGGTCCGGCCTCCGAGACCGAGTTGCGTACTACCTGCCAACGCCAAAGCTCGACGCAGTTGTCGGGTACTGCGGCCTGCAAACACCTCACCCTCCAAGGAGTGATAGCACGTGATCCGTACGTTGTCCGCAGTCGCCCTCCTTGCCGCACTGACTGGTGCGGCAACCGTTTTCGTCACCACCGCGATTCCCACGTCCGCTCGGGCGACCACAGGAGGAGCAATCCCGGGCCCATCTGTCCGAGAGCTCTGCGGAATACCGATTGTTAACCACTTCGTCCCCGCCTGCTCTCACGGACGATGGGAGCCCCGTCAGCTCAAGACGATGCGGTGCATAGCGGGCCATGCCCCATACTCTGGGATTCTCGGCGTGCCAAAGGTCACCTACTGGACGACCTTGTGCGCGAAGAGCGATTGGAGCAAGTGGTAGTTCGATTTGGCGCAGGTGCCGTCACCGGGCCAGTTTCGGCGGTGACGGCACTCAACCAAGTGCTCCAGGCCGCTGAAATGCCGCCTGCGCGACGTCCGGTGTCGAGTTCAAGGCTTGTATATGCCGGGATATCGGCTGAAGGCCCTGAATTGGGGTGAGCGGCTTGTTGCTCCGCCGATGCGCGACGCCCCTTGAAACGATGACGCCTGGTCGCCGTAAGCGGCTCTGTCAAGCCTTCGTCCAGGCCGCATCCCTCCGGCAGGCTCATCTTGGGCGCGGCACGGCAAAGCCAAGAAGGGTTCCCCGCCCACGCGCCGCACGGTACTGACCGTCTGGGTGCCGACTGGACAAGAGCCATGTACGAGCAAGAGCGCAGACTTTCTTGCCGCTATCGCGGGTGCCCGAGAACCGGAGACAGGGAGACCGTAGGGGGACCGGCAGTTCTAGACGGTACCGGCTCCGCACGGCTTTTGTGTCACCGAACAGCGCGCTGATCATCGTCCGATCCGCCCACGACGCCTGGGGCCTTGACACCTGGATCAGATAAAGCAGCCGCAACGCCATGGACAGCGATTCATGCCTGCAAGGACGGGAGCGCCAAACCCCAGGTCAGCCCCAGCGGCCGAGTTTCGGCACCCACAGCCTGGGTGGCTCTCAAACTCACCGACATGACCGCCAACCCCAACCTGCCGCCCACCACAACACCTAGCTCCCGAATCCACCCACAGAGCCACCGGACCGATAACCTGGGGTCTGCTCGCGAAACCACGGTAACGCCGGTGGGCGAGGGATAGATGACCAAGCATGACTGGACGGGGGCCCATGGCCGCTGACGATCTCCACCTCGCCCTTTCGCAGATCGAGGAGGCCATTGGCATCGGCCGCCCCATCGGCGGCGCCAAGCTCCCCGACGCGATCCGCTTCTTCCGCGTACTGACGTTCCTGCGCGACAGCCTGTGCCCACGCCTCAACGACCTGGCCAGGGCTGCCGACGGCAAGAGCGGCGACCTCGTCGTCGTCCTGACCGACCTCATCGTGGCGACCGTGGGCAGAGTCCCCATCCCGGCCGCCACCGTCGCCAGGGCCATCGTCGGAATCGGCGCCGACCGGTTCTGCGCGAACCCAGCCGCCCTCGTGGAACCCGACACACAGCCCGCGGAATGACCGGCCCGGACACCTGGGCTCCGTTCGTCGCCGCGATCGCGGAGCACCAGAGGCGGTCCGAGCGGGACGGCGCCTTCCTCCGCAACCGCGCGGAGGTCGAACAGCGATTCGCCGATCTCGACGCCTTCCACCAGGCGCTGCGCGCCGACGAGGTCGATACGCAGGCACTGGCCGCACTCGGCGGGATTTCCGTGGCGCAGGCGGAACGGCTGCGCCAGGACCTGGACGGCGCTCCGATCCGCTTCACCTCCGCCGAGCCCCCCTCCAGCGCCGCCCACCTCGCCGGGTCCTTCACCCGCGTGAGCGAGCTCATGGGGCTGGACCCGGCGCACGAGTTCCTCTTCGCCACGGACTATCGCTACCGGCCGCACGCCTCGGTGCAGCCGTGGGCCGAGAACCGGTACCTGGTGCTGATGGGCCGCTACGTGGTGGAGGACACGTGGACGCTGTCGCTCATCCTCGCGCAGCTCGTCGTCCTGACCGGCAGCGCGTTTCCCGGCGTGGCGGAGCCGTGGACGCACCCGGACTTTCCGCAGGCCATGCTCGACACGGCCCAGCACAACCCGTACCTCCAGCAGCAGATCGCGTACGGCATGTGCGCCGCGGTCGAGGGCGAGCGCTACCGGACGGCCGTCGGCGTCGACGACCACACGATGCTGACCCCGGTCATGGCCGAGATCGCCCGCGGGGCCATGGACTTCCTGGTCGGCCACGAACTGTCGCATGTCCACCGCGGCCACCTGCACGCGGCCAGCCGCTCCGCCGGCGAGTCGCCGTGGTTCGCGGGCGAGGCGTTCGAGCGGGCGCGGGAGACGCCCGACGGCGCCGCCGCGGTCGAGGCCTACCTTCGTGACTACTGGCCGGCGCACAGCATGGAGCTGGAAGCGGACCTGTTCGCGCTGATGTCGGCCGCCGACATCGGCGCGTCCGTCGCGAAGGAATTACGCCTGGTAGGCATCCAGTTCGCGGTGAGCCTGCTGTCCTTCCTCGACCGGGCCAACTACCTGATCGAGTTCGGGTACGACCCCGCCGAGGCGCTCGGCCTGCGGCAGTACAACCGGGTGCCCGGGCTTGTCGATGTGATGCTGCCGATGGCCACGCACCCCTGGGGCAAGACTCGCGCAACCGCGGTCACTTCCGGCGTGCAGGTCGTCTACCGGGACCTGGTCGACCCGGTGGAACTGCGCCGCAAGGCGCTCCTGATGTAGGCGGTGGGAAACCTCCTGGCCTCGATGAGCGGGCCCGCGCTCAACGCCATCCGGTGGATCAACAGCCGGCCCGGCGAGAGCCTGGCCGCCATCCTGCCCGACGACAGGCTGATCACCCAGTACTGGCCGCCCGACGCCACCATCGAGGACGACAGGCTGGAGCAATTGGAGTCGAGCGCCTCCCTCTTCTACACCGACCTCGCCGAACCCGCCGCGTCGGTGACCGTGCTCCCGGCCGCGCACGCCGCCGAGATGGTACGGCGTGCCGCCGGACCCGGCCTGCTGGAGGGCGTCGACGAGCTGTGCCGCAGGCTGGGATACCAGGCGCCGGCGATCGAGCAGGCGGCCGCCTACATGCGGCAGCACCGGATCCCTGCCACGGCCTACCTGCGGCTGCTGCCAGATCCCCGCCCCGACGAGCTGCCTGTCGCGCTGACCTGCCAGGTCAGTCTCGCCCACCTCCGGGAGGATTGGAGCATCCTGCCCGAGGCCAACCTCCGGATCATGTCGTGGTACGCGCCCGACGACATCCCCATCGACCTGCTCCGCGCCCAGGGCGACGACGTGCTCTCCGCTGCCGAGATGGACGCGGTGCTCTCCGCGCTGGCGACATACGCGCTGATCCTCCTGGACGACGATGCGGTACGAGTCCACCCGCTCGTCCAGGCCGTCGCGCGCGACACGGACACTGTCACGCCAGAGCTGGTCTTTCCTCCCCGCGAGACGTTGGAAATCGCCGTGGTCCTCCTCGAAGCCGCCACCCCGGAGTGGCAGAATCCCGCAGGCTGGCCGACGTGGCGCAGGCTCCTCCCGCACATCGACGCCATCGCCGGCCATCTCGCCGACGACGAGGGGCAGGTCCCGCCGCTGGCGCTGTGGACCGCCACGGCGAACGTCCTGCTCGATCAAGGACTGGTGGAGCGCGCGCTCGGCTACTTCCTGCGCGCCCTCGCGGACGGGCAGCGAGTGGACGGTCCGGACCATCCCGACAACCTGGCACTACGGCACAACCTGGGCCACGCCTACACCATCGCCGGCGACCACGCCGAGGCGATCTCCACCCTGGAGCAATCCGTCTCCGACCGCGAGCGGGTGATCGGGTCCGACCATCCGGACACGCTCACCAGCCGCAACAGCCTGGCCACCGCGTACATGGCCGCCGGAGACCACCCGCGGGCGATCGCCCTGCTGGAACGTACCGTGTCTGACCGCCGCCGGATCCTGGGCCGTCGCCATCCCCACACCCTGGCGTCGCAGAGCGACCTGGCCACGGCCTACGTACTGGCTGGAGCACCGGACCGAGCGATCGGGCTGCTCAGAAAGGTCATCGCGTGTGCCCGGCGCATCAACGGGGCCGATCATCCGGACGTCGTCATCGCCCGCGGGAACCTCGCGTACGCCTACTTCGCCGCCGGGCGCGTCTCCAAGGCGATCCCGCTGCTGGAGCAGTCCGTCACCGACCACGAGCGGGTGTTCGGGCCCGACCACCCGCAGACGCTGACGTCACGCACCGCCCTGACCGACGCTCGCGAGGGAGTCGGCCGCGGCTAGGGTCACATATGCACGTCTAATACGAAGATCGTGCTGGCGGGCGCCTGACGTATGGCTTGGCGGACCCGCGCATATTCACTTGACTTGCACTTCCGGGCCGAAGTGAGGACCTGTGGGTGCCAAGAACTCGGCCGCCCTATGCGACCTGCGCGTATTCGTGGATCAGCCCGCCAAGGCGGTCACGTCGGATGACCTTGACATCGTCCCCGACCGGGTCAGGAAGGGCTCGCAGCGGAGCGGCCTGGCCCAGGGAGCGATGCGGGCGATGCTCATTGAAGTGAGTCTCGTAGGTGGCCGGCACGCCTCGTAAGTGGCGGGCGTTGACGATGAGGATCCGATCAAGGAGTTCTCGGCGCAAGCCGCCGATCCAGCGTTCGGCGAACGCGTTGGCCCGCGGAGCCCGAGGCGGCGTCTTGAGGATGCCGATGCCCTCGGCCGTGAAGACTTCGTCGAACATCGTGGTGAACTTCGTATCCCGATCACAGATGAGGAACCTGAACCCCTCCGCCCTGTCCCCCCAGCTCGATCATCAGGTTTCTGGCCTGCTGTGTAACCCACGGCCCGGTCGGTTGCTCGGTGACGCCGAGGATGTGCACCCGGCGGCCCGATCCGCCCACGACGCCTAGGGCCTTGACACCTGCCGACGCAACACCGCGAGCAATCGTCAAGAGTTGTGGATCGATTGAGAGCAGGATTCTCAGGACTGGTCTGTCATGTCGGTGGCGACGAGTTCGACCTCGAACCCGTCCGTGTCCTCCAGATAGGCGGCGTAATGCTGTTC
>NZ_JAIWNB010000077.1 GCF_020215705.1 Nonomuraea aurantiaca
GCCGCCCACCCAGCTTCACCCAGAGGCCACCCCAGCGAGCGACTCGACGTCCGTAACGGTGGCCGCTTAAGATCAACCCACGGCACCTACCTCGTCGAGCTTTTACACCGCTCCGAGGACGCGACCCTCGAACGGCCCGAGCCCATCCAGACGATCGAGGTCGATCCGCTGTCGCGCCAGGCGATCGAGGTCGATCGGGTCGTGCCCGCGTCGGGCAACCTGTCGATCGGGGGCCAGCAGCTCTGGCTCGGCCCGGACCGGGCGGGCCTGCCGATCACCGTGTGGATCAGCACCCGGCGGCTGCATGTGTTCACCACCGGCGGTGGCCGGCTCAAGAGCGTGGCCTCCCGGCTGACCGTCAAGGACCTGGCCGCACTGCTGGCCTCGGGACAAGCCCGCCCGGCACCGGACGCGCCCGTCCCCGAGCCCGCGATCGCGGCGAGCGCCGTCGAGGTGGATCGGCAGGTCAGCTCGATCGGCACGATCAGTCTGGCCGGCCGGGCCCTGTGCATCGGCGCCCACCTGGCCGGCCGCCGCGTCATCGTGCGCCTGGACGGCATCACCGCCCGCGTCATGGACGAGGAACGCCTGCTGCTACGCGCCGCGCCCTGCCCGCTCCCGCTCGCCGCATGCCTCACCCTGCGCAACGCCCGCCCCGCCGGACCACCGCCCGGCGCTTCGACCGAGCCCGTCACCGTCCAGCGGGTGGTCTGCAGCCGCGGACACTTCCAAATCATCGGCCAGAAGATCCAGGTCGGCCGGATCCACGCCCGCAAGATCCTGGACGTGACCGTGGACGACACCCACATCACCATCCACGACAACGGCGAACCCATCCGCGTCGTGCCGCGAACCACCACCCAGGAGATCACCCGGATCAAGTCCCAGGCGCATACTAAGAAGCGAAAGATCGGCTAGGAGTGTCAACCATCATCCGATGCCAAAGCGTCAAGCATCAAGTGAGACCAGACACTGATCGATGAAATCTCTGAGCTGCGGTTATGCTGCCCGATGGCCTGCTGCTCCGTCGCGGTTGATGCTTGACACTGTTGGCTACAGCTGCTTCAGCCGATATGCGGGCTGCCGCCTTGGAGATAGTGGCTGATCCTCAGCCGCATCGAGCGGTGCATGCCGTAGCTATCAAGCTCGTCCTGGGGCACCCAGCGCACTTCCCGAGATTCCGTACTCGGAGTCGGCCGGCCGCTGACCGCCCGACCTGTGAGGACGATGGAGAACTCCTGCCGGACCTCGTCGTTGCTGGTGTAGTGGATGACGTGGCGTGGATCGCTGTAGGTGCCAACCAGCCCAGTGATCTCGCAAGTGATCCCAGTCTCTTCGAGAGTCTCCCGAATGGCCGCCTGGGGGATGGACTCGCCGAGGTCGATGGCCCCGCCAGGCACGGCCCAGTTGTCGTTGTCAGAGCGTCGGATCAGCAGCACCTCGCCGGCATCGTTGGTGACCACGACGTTCACGGACGGGACGAGGCTGTTAGGGGCAGGCGCGCCCAGATCGTCGTAGTAGTCGATCCGCTGGTTCACGGCCCAGGAGCCTACTCTGGCTGAGGGCCTGTTCTTGGGCTCGTCGCTGTCGTTGTCATGGCCACATGATCCCCGCAAAGCGGGACGTGCTTGGCGAATCGAACACTGGACATGGCTACTGCGGCGCGACTATGGAGCCCTTGCCCGGCTTGGTGGTGATCAGGCCTCGGTCCCTGAGGGCTCCCATGGCCTTCCGTACCGTGACACGGGCAACATCGAACTCCTCTTGAAGCTTCACCTCGGAGATCAAGGTGAGAGAAGGGTAGATACCGCTTTCGATGCGTTCCGCGACGACATTTGCTATCTGCTCCCACTTGTAGAGCCTCGGGTCCCACTCGATCATAGGACGACTTTAGGTATCTCTGGACCTTCCGGCATATAACAGC
Source organism: Nonomuraea aurantiaca (assembly GCF_020215705.1). Taxonomy (GTDB): domain Bacteria; phylum Actinomycetota; class Actinomycetes; order Streptosporangiales; family Streptosporangiaceae; genus Nonomuraea; species Nonomuraea aurantiaca. Next base: position 1,925 of record NZ_JAIWNB010000077.1, read on the forward strand.
CATGCTTAGCAATGCCGTAGACAGGTTAGGACAGGTTAATATAGGCTCTTTGCATGGCGTTGGTGAGCGAAGGTCCAGAGCCCCTCCGGGTGGGGCTCCGCTCGTGCGCTCCGGCGGGCCGCCCCGTAAGGGCGCACCATGCGGTTCGAGCTGGTTGCTCGCTCATCAACGCCCCTTCATCGACCGTGCTCTTCGGGCATCGCCAGCCCGACAGGGGCACTCATGCGCTATGAGGGACGGTGAGCCTGTGGCTGCGTTCGGCGATTTTCACAGTGTGCATCCCACCTCGCCTCGGCCGGACGCCACATCGGTGGCCTGGTCACCCGTCGAGCGGCGTACGGAGCGTGTCCGCGTCCGGGCCCACACCTGCGAGTGCCTGCCTCTGGTCTTCGAGCAGTGCAGGGCCGGCGGACTGGGCTTCATCCGGCGGCATGACCGGTCCGTCTCCCCCTGGATCGTCGTCGATAGTCCTTGGATGAAGGTCGGTGATGCGGAAACGCTGTGGCAGCGCATCATGCGCGGCGAAGCGAGGTGATGAGACGCCGAACCCATAGTCCGCGCACGTAGCGTCACGATTCGCAACTGATCTGTGACGGCCGTTTCCGCAGGTCGAAGCCCGACCTGCGGTTTCGCATGCCTATCGACTGGCAGTTTTTCTGCCAGTCGCGCAGGTCCTCCGCCTTATCGTCGAAGCAGGCGACGACGAGAAGGAGGGGCGGCGACGTGGCAACAGAGTACGTGACGCAGGGCCAGCGGATCGCGCGGGCTCGTCACCGCAAAGGATGGGATCAAGCGACCCTCGCCGAAAAGGTCGGCAGGTCCGTCTCCTGGCTGTCCAAGGTGGAGAACGGACGGATGCCGCTCGACCGGATGAGCGTCGTCGGCCAACTCGCCGAGGTCCTCGGGGTGGAGGTCGCCGAGCTGACCGGTCAGCCGTACCAGCACGAGACGGCGGAACTCGACTCCGGGCACGCCGCGGTTCCCGGGCTGAGGCTCGCGCTTCAGCAAGCCTCCCTGCCCAGTGGAGTGGTGCTGCCGGCTCCGGGGGAACCGCGGACGCTTCAGGAACTGGAGGCCAATGTTCGACTCGCCGAGCAGCTTCGCCAAGACGCCAAGTTCACCGCCCTGGGCGAGGTGTTGCCCAGGATTCTTACCGACCTGATCGCGATCACGAGCGGCTCGTCAGCCGATCGCGATCGAGCCGAGGCGCTGATGCTGCGGGCCTGCCACATGGCGCGGGTGTCGTCCAACCTCCTGGGGCATCACGATCTCGGCTGGACTGCAGTACAGCGGGAGCTCGTCGCCGCGCAACGGGTCGGCTCGCCGGATCTGATCGCGGCGGCAAGCTGGGATCTGTGCGGGGTGTGGCTGCACGAAGCACAGCTCGATCCAGCCAAGGGCGCGGCGCTGTCGGCGCTCGATCAGATCGAGCCTCATGTAGGGGCGGACGACACGATCAAGGCGATGTGGGGTGCACTGCACCTGAGGGCCGCTGTGGCGTACTCCCGGCTGTGGGATCAAAGAGAGGCGGAAAGCCACCTTGAAGAGGCTCGCCGCGTCGCCGAAGTCCTCCCGCGGGACGGCAACGTCTTTCAGACCCAGTTCAACCGGGTCAACGCCACCATCCACGCCGTGGAGGTCAGCATGGAGCTGGGCCGGCCTCGCGATGTCATCACCCGGGCCGAACACGTCGAGATCGCCGAGATCGCCTCGTCGGAGCGGCAGGCGCACTACTGGACGTGCACCGCAGCGGGCTACCACATGAACAGGAAGGAGAACGAAGCGGCGGACGCCGTGCTCCGGGCCGACCGCATCGCGCCTCAACACGTCCGTAACCGTCCATTGGTCCGCAACATCGTGCGTGACCTTCGTGGCAGCGAGCGACTGCATCGGCAGCGCGAGATTCTCAACCTCGCCAAGGTAATGCGGCTGCTCTAGTCCCAACAACGGTGGGCCTATCCGCGCATTGGCTCCCCACCCGTCAGGTAACCCGGGGGCGCTTCGGCGTCCTACCTACACGAATGGGGCAGTACTCGTGGGTCTCAGTGAGATCGAACGACAGATCTTGCTTCGTGAGCTGGCAGAGATCACGGTTGACCTGGCCGATCTCCAGCGCCGCGCGGTGAGGATCACTTCTCGGCTTGATCAGAACGAGTCCGAGCATCTAGCTCGTCCAGCCTGACCGTCAGCTTCTGCATGTGCCGGCGGATCTCGCCTAGTTGCTCGGAGATGATACGGAACTCTTCGCTGTGCTCGCCTGGGGCGGGGGCGGCCTCGACGTCGTCGGGGGTACGGGTGACGAAGCTGCCCGACCCCTGGCGGGTCTCGATCAGTCCTTCATCTCGAAGTACAGCCAGCGCGTTGCCGATGGTCATCATGGCCACGCCGTACTGGTCGGACAGCTCGCGCGCTACGGGGAGCTGCTCCCCCACGGCATACCGGCCTGATGCGATGTCGCGCCGGATGTCCTCGGCAATCCTCAGGTACGGCCGGCGCCGGTCGGTGGCTGCCATGACTCAACAGTAGCGGTTCTAGATGCCTAGGTCTCTGGGCAACCTGTAAGGAATTTCGAAGCAACTTAGCTATCTCGGTTTACAGAGCTAGATACCTAGGTATCTTTGTATCTAGAACATCACCTCAGAAGGAGACCAGTCTTATGCGCACCATCCCCATCCCTGTCGACACCAGCAAGCTCGTGATCACCTGCGTGAAGGCGCCCAAGCCGCGCCTACTCAACAAGGACACCGGCGAGATCAAGACCGATAAGAACGGCAACACCGTCTACGAGATCACCGTCTCTGTGGAAGACGAGTTCGGCCGGATCGAACTCGTCAAGATCGGCACCTCGGGAGAGCCTCCGGTCAGCGCCGGTCAGCAGATCAACCCCACGGGCCTGGTCGGCTACGTGTGGGAGATCTCCGGCCGATGGGGGATCTCCTACCGCGCCGCCGCGCTCCTACCGGCCGCGGGGGAGCCGCTCAGTGTCTGACACCCGCCTCCTAGTGCTCGGAGTCCTGGCCGCTGCGGCGGCCGGGCTCTGGGCCTGGCGCCGCTGGCATTACCCGTCGTTCTGGCTCGTGGCCGCCTTCCCGCTGGTCGCGATCAGCGTCCGGGCTACCTGGCGCAAGGTCGCCCTCGGCTGCAACCTCACCAAGAAGCGGCAGCGCTTCTGGTTCACCACCGTCCCCGGCCTGGTCGCCTCCACCGGTGTCGTCCGCGTCAGGCGCAAGTGGCAGCGCATCGCCGTGGACACCAAACCGTTCATGTGGCTGCCCAAGCCCACCCGCTACGGCTGGCGCGTCACCCTGCACACCCTGGAAGGCCAGATCCCTGCCGACTACTCCGACGTCGCCGAACGGCTCGCCCACTCCTGGGGCGTGCACGCGGTTCGCGTCTCGTCCCCTCGTCCCGGACGGGTCGTCCTGTCCGCCACCGTCCGCGACCCACTCGTCCGGGTCGAGACCCTGCCCACCTCGCCCGACCTCCTCAAGGTCATCGTGGGCCGTCTGGAGACCGGCGGGCCGTGGATCATCGACTTCAAGACCGTCCCGCACTACATCAACGCCGGAGCTACACAGTCCGGCAAGTCGAACCTTGCCAACGCCCTCGTACAAGGGCTGGCCCCGCAACCGGTCGCCCTGATCGGCTTCGACCTCAAGGGCGGCGTGGAATTCACCCCGTACAGCCCGCGACTGTCGGCGTTGAGCACCACACGGGCCGAATGCGTCGCCCTGCTGGATGACCTCGTCACGCTGATGACCAACCGCATGGCCCAGTGCCGAGAGGCCGGCGCCCGCAACATCTGGCAACTGCCGGATGACCAGCGGCCCGTGCCCGTCGTCGTCCTGGTCGACGAGCTGGCCGAGCTCTACCTGATGGCCGACAAGAGCGAGAAAGACGAGATCGCCAAGACCTCGACAGCGCTCCTGCGGGTCGCCCAGCTTGGACGAGCCTTCGGCATCTATCTGTTCTGCTGCGGCCAACGGATCGGCTCCGACCTCGGACCCGGCGTCACCGCTCTACGCGCCCAGTGCTCGGGACGGATCTGCCACCGAGTGAACGACCCCGAGACCGCCACCATGACCCTCGGCGACCTCGACCCCGCCGCCCTCGCGTCGGCACGCGCCATCCCCGCCGAGACACCCGGCGTCGCCATCGTCGCCTCTCAGGACGGCCAGTGGTACCGCGCCCGCTCCTTCTACGTCAGTGAACAAGCCGCCGAACTCGCAGCCACCACCTACGCCGACCGCTCACCGACCTGGGCGAACGTCATCTCCGGCCACAACGCGCAGATGAGCGACGCCGACCTCGCCGAGTTCCTCGACTCCATCCCGGACCCGAGAAAGGGCTGAACCGATGCGACGCCTGGCCCGCTGGCTGCTCGACACCGGCCCCGTCCTCGTCCTGGCCCTCATCGCCGGAGCTGGGTCCTTCACCCACATCCGCGACACCGCCAGCGACCACGGACAGTCCGGCTGGATGGCCTGGGCCGTCGCCGTCTGCATCGACCTCACCTGCGTCATGGCCGCCCGCGAACGCCAACGCGACAAGAAGACCGGCCGCCCACGGTACGGCCTGATCTCCTGGCCCGTCCTCGTCCTGACCAGCGGCATCATCCTTTCTCTGGCCGCCAACCTGCAACAAGCCGACCCAACTGTCTGGGGCTGGATCACTGCGGCGACTCCAGCAGCCGCCTTCCTCGTCGCCGTCTCCATGCTCGAACGTCGGGCATCCGGCCTCCGTCCCACCCCGTCCCCGGACGTCTCCGAGACGTCCCCGGCAGACGTCTCACTGTCCCGTCCGCGTTCCGACGAATCCTCTGACGTCCTGCCAATTGATCGTCCCGCTCTCGTCCCCGCCCAGGACGGACAACCAGGACCGTCCCCGGCGCTGGTCGACTACGCCCGCCGCGTGGCCGACGAACACCACGCCAGACACGGCAAGCCCATCACCCGCGACGTTCTCCGCGCCCGCCTCGGCGTGTCCAACCAACTCGCCTCCGACCTGCTCCACACCTTGCGCACCGTCCCGGAAAACACCTGAAAGGCGCACCACCATGAACAACGACCGAGACGCCCTCATCGCCGGACTCATCGCCCTGGCGGGATTCCTCAAAGCCCACGCGCAAGTACCGGTTTCGGCGGCACCCGTGACCGTCCGCGCCTTCCCCGACAAGGGCCCCGACGACCAGATGCGTGCCGAGGTCGACAAGGTCGCCGGCCTGCTCGGCACTGAGATCGACCCCGCTCACCTGCCACACGGCCACTACATGACCGGCATTGGCTTCGGACCGGTCCGCTACGAGTTCATCGCCATCCTCGCCGCCGCCCGTGCCCGCCACGCCGCCGAAGACAGCTACCGCGGCTGCATCACACCCGACAACACCTAGGAGGTCCCACCATGCGTATCCGCCTCGAAGGCAACCGCGCCGAACTGACCCTCGGCATGATCCACCTACGTCAGCTCTTCACCGTCACCTCGATGTCGCGGGCCTTCCCCGACCGGAACCGGCCGCGCAATTACCGGCTCTACGTCACGATCACCCCGCGCAAGGGCCACCGACCATGACCGCCGAAGAGTCCTGGGCCGACTGGCCCGCCATCCTCGCCGCCGTCCCGCTTGCTCATTGCCGTTGCTGCACCTGCAACGGCATGGGCCTCGACGCAGACAGCCGGACCTGCCGCGACTGCGACGGCACCGGCATCGACAACCACGGCGCATAGCCGAGGTCCCCTCACCTGGCCACACAACCGCCAAGTTCCGCGCCAGGTGAGGGGTCATCCCACCACAGATCACATCCGGATAGGACGGACCCCATCTTGCCCCACTCACACGCCATAGCCGGGATGATCGCCCGACTCCACGACCCGAACTACAAGCGTTGGGCCTGCCAGATCAAGCGCGCTGGCGGCTGCCGCCAGCCCATCCACCTGCGCGGCAAGGTCGAGCACTACGACCAGGCCACCGGCCAACTTCTCCACCGTTACAGCACAATCAGGGAGCCAGACGGCATCCTGCGCGTGCCCTGCAAGACCCGCCGTGCCAGCCGCTGCCCGGCCTGTGCCGAGGTCTACCGCGCCGACACCTACCAGCTCGTCCGTGCTGGATTGGTCGGCGGCAAGGGCGTGCCCGAGACGGTCAGCGCGCATCCGTGCCTGTTCATCACCCTGACCGCACCCTCGTTCGGCGCTGTACACGTTCGGCGGGAGAAGAACGGCAAGGTCCTGCCCTGCCACGCCCGCCGCGACGCGAAAACGTGCCCGCACGGGCAACTCGTGTCCTGCACTGACCGGCACAGCGCCGACGACCCACGGCTGGGGGAGCCGCTGTGCCCGGACTGCTACGACTACGAGGGATCGGTTTTGTTCAACGCCATCAGCCCAGAGCTATGGCGGCGGTTCACCGAGGCCCTTCGCCGGCGCTTCGCCAAACTCTCCGGCCTCACCCTTAAGGCCCTGCGTGAGCAGGCCACGATCTCCTTCGCCAAGGTCGCCGAGTACCAGCGGCGCGGCGTCGTCCACTTTCACGCCGTGATCCGCCTCGACGGACCGGACGGCCCTACCTCACCGCCTCCGCCCTGGGCGACCGCTGACGCCCTGGCCCAAGCCGTCCACCACGCGGCGGCCGTGGTGACTGCAGAGGTCAAGCCACTGAGCCGTACCTTCCGGTGGGGCACGCAGCTCGACGTTCGCCGCATCACCATGGACGGCGAGCTGACTGAGCAAGCTGTAGCGGCGTACATCGCCAAGTACGCGACCAAAGCCGCCGAGTGCGTCGGCACCCTGGACCGCCGCATCCAACCACTCGACGACCTGGCCGCGCTGCCGATTCGTGAACACGCTCGGCGTCTGATCGCCCAGTGCATGCGCCTGGGCGCCCTCGACGCCCTGACCGATCTCCGGCTGATCCAGTGGGCCCACATGCTGGGCTTCCGCGGCCACTTCTCCACCAAGAGCCGTCGCTACTCCACCACGCTCGGCGAACTCCGAGCAGCCAGAGAGCGCTTCGTTCACACCGAAGAGGTCAACCACGGACGCCTCCCCCTCTTCGACGAAGACACCATCCTCGTGATCAGCGAATGGGAGTACGCAGGCAAGGGCCACTCAGCCGGAGACCAACTCCTCGCTGCCGCCCTCACAGGAAGACCGCTGCCTGCGGCAGAACACCCCGTAGAGAGCCACTCATGACTCGGCTCCTCCTCACGGTCCCTGAGGCCGCAGAAGCCCTGGCCATTTCGCGGAGCAAGCTCTACCAACTCATCGCCACTGGCGCGGTCACATCGCTCCGCATCGACGGCTCCCGCCGCATCCCCGTCTCCGCTCTCACCGACTACATCACCCGCCTCGCCACGAAGGAGGACGCAGCATGACCAAAACCCTCGTGGCCACCCCCGACGAGCAGCCCCGGAAGAAGATGACGCCCAAACTCCGCGACGGCGTGATGAAGCGGGGAACGACCTGGTCCTACGTCATCCGCGTCAAGGACCCAGAAACCGGCGAAAGCCGTCCACGCTGGGTAAGCGGCTTCGCCACAGAGGACGACGCCAAAGCCGCCCGCGACGAAGCCCGCGTCAAGGCCCGGCGCGGCGAGTACATCGACCGCAACACCATCACAGTCGCCCAGTATCTCGATGAGTGGATCGAGGCTCACGCAGTCGAGATCAAGGGTCGCGTCCGAGATGCGGTGTAAAAGTGAACGAGCGTAGGTTGCCGTGCTGAACCGACCAAAGTTCGCACTACGCAAGGACCTACGCTCGTGGCACGCACACTACCGCCCGTTCAGGCCATTCGCG
>NZ_JAIWNB010000078.1 GCF_020215705.1 Nonomuraea aurantiaca
GCAAGATCAAATTCTTGAAACGGCTCATGTTCGGCCGCGCCAACTACGACCTCCTCAGAAAGATGGCACTGCTGAACTGAGCTGAGATCACCGACCGTGACCGCTCCCCAGCAAATGCACCAGACCCGGCTTGATGGCGTGAGTTACCCGGCGGTATTTGGCGTCTTGTTGGGGTGCCGTTAACGGACGTGTCACCAACCGCCAAATGTGGGCGGCCCCTTAACTGACCTGCTGTAATGACCTGCCGCTTCGGGCGGATCCATAGACATGGAGCGTCCGCCGTTAGGCATGGATGAACTGGTCGACCACTGGACAGTGCTCAGCGACGAGGCCGACCTGGTCAACGCCAAGCACGAGAACACCCGGCTGCCGTTCGCGTTGCTGCTGAAGTACTACACCCAGCACGGGCGTTTCCCTCGTGGCCGGGGCGACTTCCCCGACGAGGTGGTCGACTACGTCGCCCGCCAGACCAAGACGTCCCCCGGCAGCATGGGCCTCTATGAGTGGTCGGGCCGGACGATCGAGCGGCACCGCAGCGAGATTCGCAACCACCTGGGTTTTCGGGAGTGCTCGGTCGCCGACGCCGACAAGTTGACCGACTGGCTGGCGGGAAACGTCGCGCACGCTGAGCGGCAGCCGGACCGGGTTCGCGAGGAGCTGCTCAAGCAGTGCCGGACCGAGCGGATCGAGCCGCCCGCGCCTGGGCGCATCACCAGGATCGTGCGGTCGGCGCTGCACAACGCCGAAGAAACCTGGTTCGCCAAGATCGCGGCCCGGCTGGACGCTGAGACGACGGCCCGCGTGCTGGCCCTGATCGCCGCCGAAGGCGACGCCAGCGAGGCTGCTGATGAGGCCCAGCAGGAGGAAGAGGTCGAGGACGACCAGGAGGACGAGGGCTCGGTCCTGGCCTTGATCAAGGCGATGCCGGGCAATGTCAGCCTGGACTCGATGCTGACCGAGATCCGCAAGCTGAACGCGATTCGCGCCATCGGGTTGCCAACAGCGCTGTTCGCTGACGTGGCGCCCAAGGTGCTGGCCGGATGGCGGTTCCGCGCTGCGGTGGAGTCGCCCTCACATCTGCGCCGGCGGGCCCGCAATACGCCGGACGCGACCGTCACCTTGCTAGCCGCGCTGCTGGTCGAGCGGGAGCGCGAGGTCACCGACAACCTGGTCGACCTGCTGATCGCCACCATCCACCGGGTCGGTGCCCGGGCCGAACGCAAGGTCACCGAGGAACTCATCAACGCCTTCAAACGGGTGTCGGGCAAGGAGAACCTCCTGTTCACCATCGCCGACGCCTCGCTGACCAAGCCGGACGGCACGGTGCGCGACGTGGTCTTCCCCGCCGTCCGCGGCGGCGAGCAGACGCTGCGCGAGCTGGTGCACGAGTTCAAGACCAAGGGCCCGGTCTACCGGCGCACCGTGCAGACCACGCTGAAGGCCTCCTACACCAACCACTACCGGCGCGGCCTGATCGAGCTGCTGGAGGTGCTGGAATTCCGTTCCAACAACACCGCCCACCAGCCCGTCATCGACGCGCTCAAGCTGGTCAAGCGCTACGCCAAGGCCGGCAACACTACCTACTACCCGCTCGGCGAGAGCGCCCCCGAGCACAAGGGCACCCTCAAGGACTGGGCCGACCTGGTCTACCGGACCGACACCCGCGGCCGCCGACGGGTCGCGCGCATGGTGTACGAGGTGGCCACCTTCCAGACGCTGCGCGAGCAGCTGCGCTGCAAGGAGATCTGGGTCGTCGGCGCCGACCGGTGGCGCAACCCGGATGAGGACCTGCCCGCCGACTACGAGTCACGCCGCGCCGAGCACTACCGCGAGCTGCGCAAACCCCTGGACCCCGCCGAATTCTGCGACACCCTTCGCGAGGAGATGACCACCGCCCTGGCCGACCTCAACGACGCGCTGCCCTCTCTGGACTGGGTGGAGATCAGCGACCGCAAGGCCGGGGCGATCAAGCTGAGCCCGATCGAGGCCGCGCCCGAGCCGCGCAACCTGCGCCGGATCAAGAACGAGGTGGCCAGACGGTGGAGCGCGGTCCCGCTGATTGACATTCTCAAGGAGGCGATCCTGCGCACCGGTTGCCTGGCCAGGGTGGCCGCGGCGACCGGCACCGGCCACATGAGCCCGGAGGTGCTCGCGGAACGGCTCATGCTGGTCATCTACGCCTACGGCACCAACTGTGGCATTCGGCAGGTGATCTCCGGTGCGCACGACCACAGCGAGGAGGACCTGCGCTACGTGCGCCGCCGCTACCTGACCCCGGAGGTAGCCCGCACCATCGCGGTCGAGATCGCCAACGCCACCTTCGCCGCCCGCGACGCCGGCCTGTGGGGGCAGGGCTCGACTGCGGTGGCCTCCGACTCCACCCATTTCCGGGCCTGGGATCAGAACCTGTTCACCGAGTGGCACTCCCGCTACGGCGGCCGGGGAGTTTTGGTGTACTGGCACGTGGAGCGCGGGTCGGTGGTCGTGCACTCCCAGACGCTCAAGGCGTCGGCCTCCGAGGTCGCCGCGATGGTGGAGGGCGCCATCCGGCACGGCACCACCATGAGGGTCGAGGGCAACTACGTGGACTCGCACGGGGAGTCGGAACCTGGATTCGGGGTGACGCGACTCCTCAACGTGGACTTGCTGCCGCGCATCAAGCAGATCAACCGGGTCAAGCTCCACCAGGCCGACCACGGTGACATGGCCCGCTATGCGAACCTGGCGCCGGCGATGACCCGGCCGATCCGCTGGGACATCATCGCCAAGAACTACGACCAGGTCATCAAGTACGCCACCGCGATCCGCACCCGCACCGCCTCCACCGAGGCCATCTTGTCGCGCTTCACCCGCACTGCCTCGCACCCGGCCTACCAGGCGATGCTGGAGATCGGCCGGGCGGCGCGCACCACCTTCGTGGCCCGGTACCTACGCGATCGCGATCTGCAGCGGGAGATCGAGGAAGGGCTGAACGTGGTGGAGGCGTGGAACCGCGCCAACGCGGTGATCTGCTACGGCCGCGGCGGCGAGATCTCCACCAACCGGCGAGAAGAGGTCGAGATGACGGCGCTGTGCCTGCGCATCCTGCAGGCCGCCCTGGTCTACGTCAACACTCTGATGCTGCAGGACGTGCTCGCCGAACCCGAGTGGGCCGCACTGCTCACCCCGGTCGACCGGCGCGGCCTGACCCCGCTGTTCTGGTTGCATGTGCGCCCCTACGGCGAGGTCCGCCTCGACCTGAACGCCCGGCTGAGCATCGGCACCCTCGGCGCGCTGGATGCTGGCTAAGGTCCGAGCTGACGCTTGCGGCGGGACGGTTGTGTCGTACCAGCGGAGCATGATGGTCGGCGTGATGGACTGGAAGAGTGACTTCGCTGAGTTCGCGCGGGAGGAGTTGCCTGTCGAGACGGCGGAGCGGCTCATCGGAATGTTGCGGCCGGCGATCAGGTTGTCGGCCGCCGAGGACGGAGAGATCGTGGTCGGGCGGCTCGGGGGTGTCGCAAGACTGCCGTCCGGTACGCCGTGGCCGTCAGGCACAGACGGTTGGCCGCTGTCGTTCGTGGCTGAGCTCGACTGTGAGGCACTGACGCGCTACGAAGTCGACATCGTGCTGCCGGACACCGGTACACTGCTGTTCTTCCTCTCCACCCGGCCTGAACACGAGACACAGGTGATCTACGTGCCGTCGGGGACCGCGGTCGCCGAGCGGGCCGTACCCGACGACCGTGCCGAAATGCACGCCGAGCAGGCGCTGGCAGCAGCCACCGAACCGACCTGGCCGGGTCGCAATCATCCCGCGCTAGCGGACGTCTTCGGCAGCATCGACGAAGCGCATGAGGCGGTATGGGACCACATAGTGGACGAAGAGGCCGGCGAGAGCTTCGAAATGGAACTCGAGGACTACAGGGCCGCTGGGGCGTCTGGGCCGCAGCATCAGGTGGGCGGATACTCCGACTCCGACGCGCTCCAGGACTCGATCGAGGCTGTGGCGGCGCGTGCCGCCGGCGCCGGCTGGCATGGTGATCCAGCCTTCTACGAAGAGGCACGCCAGTGGGTCACGCTGCTGCAAGTGGCCGGGGCCAGCGCAGCGGAGATGACAGGCAGTCGCGCGTACCTGCTGTGGGGCATCCGAAAAGACCACCTGGCCGCGCGCGACTTCTCCAAGGTTCATTTCGACGCCCGGGGACGCTGGCACTGACAGTGACGAACGGGCCTGCCCCGTCGGCGGATGACTTGATGCATACGCGGTGACCAGATAGACCACTCAGCAAACCTAAGCCAGGACGAGGTCATAAACGAGGTTTCTCCTGCTGGGAGGGCACCCACACCTCGCGTGGCGCGACCATCGAGCGTCGCCTGAGCGTCTGCCCCGCGATGCTCGGAGTCTGGCGGTAGCGAAACTGGCCGCCTCCATCCGTACGGCGCTGTGATTCCTCACGGTCCGCAACTAACGTTAATCATGTGCGGTGCTGGTCAAGAAGGCCGTTTCTATATGATGATCTTTGCATGTCGTTCCGTACGTCTACCGCGCTGGCGGGCTTAGCTCTGGCCGTCCTGGCGGCCGGATGCGCCGATCCGGCCGTCGGCCGGGTGTCGCTCATCAGCGCGTCCCAGCCCTCGGCGTCCCCGCCATTGCCGTCGCTCACGATGGTCCCGCCGCCGCCCTCGCCCATGGTGTCCTCGGGGCCGGTACGGCACGCGTTCCCGCTGGCGACCTCCTTGGCCGACCCGAGGGCGACCGGAACACCCCTAGCTGGGACAGGCTCGCCCCGGTTCTTCGTCTCCGCGCGCGCTCCGCTCGCCCATTTCCCCGGCAGGTCCAAGACCGCTGTCTTCACGCCGGTGCCGCCCGCCGTGCACAACGCCGAGTCCGGGGCGTTCATCGCGAACGTCCCGCTGCCGCCCGGCATCGAAAGCTCTTGGCACCGAGTCGCCGCCGCCCGGGACAACCGCACGTTCGCCATAGCCGGCTGGACCGAGCCGAAGAATCCGGAGATTCGCTTCTTCCTGGTACGCCTCGGCGACGACGGGCGGCCCGGGAAGCCGGTGGCCATCACCCAGACCGACCCCGACAACCTGACCAGCGTCTACGACCTCGCGCTCAGCGCCGACGGCACCCGCCTGGCCTACTCCACACCGCTCATCGGTGGCGGCGCCAAGATCTCCCTGCTCGACGTCGCCACCGGCCGGCGCCGGGACTGGAAGACGTTGACGCATTCGATCGTCAGCGGCCTGTCCTGGGCCCCGGACGGCCGCTCGCTCGCCTCTGTGCTGGGCGGCCGGGCCATCTCCGTGCTCGACCTCGCCCGCCTGGGCACCGGCCCGGACGCCGCCGCGTCCCGGATCATCAAGAACACCACGGGCGCCATGCCGTTCGAGTCGCTGGCCCACACCCCTGACGGCAGTGCGCTGATCTACGCCTCTGGGCACACCGTCGAACGCGTCCCCGTAACGGGCGGGCCGGAGCAGCCTCTGACCCGGCCGGAGCTGCCACCCGACGCCCCGCTGGGCTTGCGCTTCAGCGTCGACGGGACCGGCGAACACCTCCTGTACGTGCATAAATGGCGCGCCTACCGGGTTGCCCTCGCCGACGGCACGGTCACCTCGGTGCCGATCACAGTCAACGAGCGTCCGGGTGAAGGCGACTCGCCGCACGCAGCCTGGTGATCAGGGGCTAAGCGGTCGCCCGGCTCCGCAAGCTCAGCGCGGCGCCCTATTGATCACAACTCACGTCTGCGTTTCAGCCTCCCGCTCCCGAACATGTCCCTAACCGCCAGGTAGCGGAGTGAGATCACGATTGCGGATGGTGGTCATTTGGGAGCGGCGCAACGCCACCTTGAGCCCTACGAGTGGGAGCGCGACCGGCCCAGCGATCTGGGCGCGCGGCCGCCCCTGAACCGGCAGGGTCACCGTCCCTCCGCAGAGTGTTGAGAATCGAACGATTCTCAACACTGCAGCCGAACGGGCCCCGGACCGCCCCTACCCGCCTCCGCGATCTGTTGAAAAACGTGTTGAGAAATCTGAGTGTTCAGCAAGTACGTCAGCACCCTTTCTCTACACTTTCGGGTCATGGAGCCCCTCGCCGAGCCCGTGCTGCCCTATCCCCACGCCCGGAACGACTGCATCTTGTGCCGTGAGATGGACGCCGACTTCGAGATCATGGAGGAGGCGCTGGAACCACCGTCGTGGACGCCGGGCCGCCCACCTCGCCGGTTCTGCCAGGGGTGCGTCGGCCGATGGATGGTCACCCACGCCGCCTTCGGTCGCGGCAGCCAGACCTCCTCCGACAAGCCGCTCACGGTGACCGTCACCATGCTGGCCCCCGGCGGTGGCTCGTGGTGAACACCACGGCCAAGAACCTCGCGCTTCCCGAAGGTTCGCTGCTGGAGGGATCTCTCGGTGAGGACCCGCTGGCGGCCGAACCCGCGGGCCCCTCGGGAGCGCTCGTCGGCTACGCCCGCGTCTCCACCCGCGGCCAACTCCTGGACCGCCAGATGGCCGCCCTCACCACGGCGGGCTGTATCCGCATCTTCGCCGACAAGAAGTCCGGCAAGAACGCTGAGCGCGAGGAGCTGTGGAAGGCGCTGGACTACCTGCGGCCCGGCGACACCCTCGTGGTGCCCTCGTTGGATCGGCTGGGCCGCTCCCTGCAGGACCTCATCTCAATCGTGGCCGGCCTGCGCAAGCGCGGTGTCGGCTTCCGCTCACTACACGAGGCGCTGGACACCACCACCCCCGGCGGGCGGCTCGTCTTCCACGTCTTCGCCGCGTTGGCGGAGTTCATCCGCGAGCTCATCGTGGAGGGCACGCACGAGGGCCTGGCCGCCGCCCGCGCCCGCGGCCAGCGCCTGGGACGCCCACCGGCGATGACGCCCGAGCAGATCCGCCACGCTCGAGACCTGCTCACCCGGCCGGAGAACACCGTCTCCTCGATCGCGCGGCTGCTCGGCGTCAGCCGTTCCACGATCTACAAGTACGTTCCCGATCTCGCGACAAGCCGCGCTGCCGTCGAACCGCCAACGGCGCGCGCCGAATTGGAAGCAGGTAGCTGATATCCCAGCTCAGGGCCTATTTGGCGGCTGGTGCCACGCTGGTTAACGGCGCCCCTGGTAGTGGCACCTCCCAGTGGGCACTGCCGTCCGCCGACGGAGCGACGCCGTCTTCGCCGGTTCTCCGCCGAGGGGATCGACGTCCTGGCCGATCTGTTGGGCCGCGAGCCGCGTCTGTCTCCGGCCGAACACTCCCAGATCAACGCTCGTCCGCTACAAGGTGAGGCCGTACTCGAGGCATGGTCACGTACAGTTCTCCCGCTGCAACCGGCAAGTGACTGATCTTGCGGTGTACTGGTGGCGACGGCGCCAATGCGACCATGTGCGCCGATGCGTTGCCTGGGGCGCCCAGAGCGTGAAGGAGGCCCGCCACGAGCACTGCCCAGCACATCGCGGCAGCGCTGAATCGAACGCCTCGATCATGGAGCGGCGGCCGGCCCAGGCACTGACCGAGATCGGCGCCGCTGGGGACGTCATAATCATGCGCCGTACGGTGACCGACTCCGAGCAGGCGGCCCGCTGGCAGATGCACGGCTCACCGACGCTGCTGATCGACGGCCGCCTGTCTGGATCATGGCAGGAGGGCGTTGCAACTTGGCGCGTTTGTAGGTTGCGGGTCCGACGGGCGAACCGGATCATGATTCAGACATCCGAATCCTGAAATGAGTGGACACTTGAGTTACGGTCGTAAGCTTTCCGGCTGCATTGCGATGCTGCTGGCGGTCCTGGTCGTCCCAGGTACAGCGTTCGCGGCGGAGCCGGGTCACGTGATGGCCTCCTATAAGGGAAAGACCATCAACCTCACCAAAGACGGGTGGGGCGAAGCCGAGTCGTGTGTTGTCTACTCCAAGAGCGATGTCCGCTGCTACGACACGACCGCCGACGCCAATGCCGCCGTGAGAGGCACGGCGCCCTCCGATGTAGAGGCGACAGCCTGGAGCTGCGACTATGCCTGGGTGTGCCTGTACGAGCATGCCAACGGCGAGGGACGGCGCCTGCAGTTCAACGATGACTATTGGCACGACCTGTACCTCTACGGCTTCGACAGGCATGTGTCCTCCTGGCGGAACAACCAGGGCTTCGGTGAGTGGGCGGAACTTAGGGACACCACCGACAAGGACGGCGGATGCATCTGCACGATCCGTATCGACCCCGGTGGCACATCGCAGAACCTGAGCGGCGACCAGAATGACGTGATGAATCACATCTACGGCTGATCGGATAAGAGGTCCTAACAAAGGACCTATCGGACAAGGCGTCGCCAGCAGGTGATCGCGGCGGCGAGGGTCATGAACGCTTCGTGGATGTCGTCGCGGATCTCCCAGCGGATGCGCAGGCGACGGAACCAGTGCAGGAGCGCGATGGTGCGTTCGATTACCCAGCGATGAACGCCCAAGGCGGACCCGTGCGGAGTGCCGCGCCGGGCGATCCCGCCGGTGCGTGGCCGGCCGCGCACCGGCGGGATCGCCTTGATCAAGAGCATCAGCTGGGTGACGTCGTTGCGGTTGCCGCCGGTCAGCGATAACGCCAGCGGGATGCCGTTGTCGTCGGCGATGACGTGGTGTTTCGAGCCCGGCTTGGCGCGGTCGACCGGGCTCGGCCCCGTTTTGGGCCGCCCTTGAGCGCCTGGACGTGCGAGCTGTCGATCACCGCCTTGGACCAGTCCAGCGGCCGGCCGCGTCTAACTCCGCTAGGTCCCATTGGGCGGATCGTGCCGACCTGTCCATGCCACGCTGAGCGAGCAGCTGGTTGCAGGTATTGAATGCCGCTTAACGCTGGGAGTGGTCGAGGTGGCCTGCGACGTTGCGGGGAGTCCGATCGCAAGGGTGGTAAGAAGTGCGGAGCCGAGCAACATCAGCGACGGTTTCAGGTGCATTCCAGAGTCTCCTGTTTCTAGCCGCCGTACCGAGCTGGTTCCTCCCATGACTGCTGCGCTTTTACTTCCAATGGTCGGATTGCCGCCAGGTGCCTGTCCAGACTGTTCGACCTACATCAGGGCTGTTGGAGCCGCAGTCAATGCTGACCTGATAGGGGTGTGACTTTGATGGCTTGATGGGTCTGGTGCATTTGCTGGGGAGCGGTCACGGTCGGTGATCTCAGCTCAGTTCAGCAGTGCCATCTTTCTGAGGAGGTCGTAGTTGGCGCGGCCGAACATGAGCCGTTTCAAGAATTTGATCTTGC
>NZ_JAIWNB010000079.1 GCF_020215705.1 Nonomuraea aurantiaca
CTGCTCGGCATGGTGCACCATGACTCCACGGCCGCTCGTGAACGATCGAGTTCAGGGAGAACCAGATCATCACCCAGCGGACGCCTTCATGCGCGGACAGTTACTCAATCGCGACGAACCCCGACGAACCCCGCCAAGCAACGCTCGGTAACGAGACCACACGCTTTGCGTCAGAGCCACACGCACTTGGCCGTTGACAAACCGGTGAACATCCGTACAGGCATGGACTGGTCGCCAGTGAGCTCGCTTAGATCGCGAACGCGCAAGGCCTCAGCGAGTTGCAGCAGGATCGGCAGCCGGGGATTCTGCTGACGGCGACCGCGCTCGACGGCCTTCAGCCAACTCTCGGACTTGCCGACCAGGCCGGCGAGGACTTCACGGGTCATACCGCGACGCTCACGCAGGTATTGAATGCGCTGGCCGATAGTGCGTACCGGTGCACTGGAATTGTTGGTGTCGTCGTCCACAGCCTGCCTCCCGGAAGGTGACATCCTCAGGCTACGACGCACCCTCCTTTGCCTGCCAGCGAACGACTGACGTGCATGTCCCGACCATGGCAACAGGGGACAGGACAAGATCGATGGTCGACCGGATGAGAACTTTCTCTGCGTCTTCTAAACCGGCCGCTACGCGGCCGGACCGGTCCGTCCGGGGCGGGCATGCGGCCTCTCCGGGCTGGTCCCGCCCCGGCCGACCGGAACGGCGGAAGCACACCAGTAGTCTT
Source organism: Nonomuraea aurantiaca (assembly GCF_020215705.1). Lineage (GTDB taxonomy): Bacteria > Actinomycetota > Actinomycetes > Streptosporangiales > Streptosporangiaceae > Nonomuraea > Nonomuraea aurantiaca. Next base: position 725 of record NZ_JAIWNB010000079.1, read on the forward strand.
GTTATGCTTCCGTCGTGGCCGAAGCCGCCAGTGCACACCTACTGGTACTCACTGTCGTGAGTGGAGTGGATCGGCGTTGCGCCTTGGCAACGGGTTGAGATCCAGGCGCGGGCGCTTCTTGGTCGTCCTTATCGAGCACGTAGCTGAACTCCGTGACCGTATCGCGATCCCGGACGGTCATCGTCCGCGACCGGCCCGCAAGCGGGAGACCGGCATCTGAATTGACGTGAACAAGGGCGCTCAAGAGGTGGCCTTGCCAGCCTCGTTTGGGCCGACGATTGCAATCACCTTCGCGTCGAGGTTGGTCTTCGTGTCACCGAGTTTCCCGTAACCCCGAATACGCGAATTGATCAGCCTCATGACCAGTCCTCCGCCGCCAATGGTGCGTCGTTGAGCTCGTCGCAGCGGGCTTGCCAGTCGGGCATGAACTTGTCCATCAGGGTGACGAAGCGCTCACTGTGGGTGCGCTCGAGGAAGTGGACCATCTCATGGACCACTATGTACTCAAGGCAGCGCGGGTTCTTCTTGGCCAGCTCGGGGTTGATCCAGATCGCCCGCGTTGCCGTCTGGCACGTCCCCCACTTGGTCTTCATACGGCGGACGACGAACTTGGCGACGTCCTGGCCAATGATCGGCTCCCACTTGGCGATGAGCTTGGGCAGCGCAGCCTTGAGCTCGCGGCGATACCAGCGATCAAGGATCGCGCGCTTGGCATCGCCATCGGCGTCGGCCGGGGCGGTCAACCAAAGGATCTTGCCCTTGAGCTCGATGTGCGAGCGACCAACGCGTGACGAGTCGAGGCGGTAGCGCTCGCCCCATACGTAGTGGGTTTCACCGGAGACCATGCAGCGATCCGTCTGGCGGTCGGCGTCCTGGAGCTGCTGGCGCTGCATCTTGATCCACGGTAGCCGCTGAATGATGGCGAGACGAATCGCGTCCTCATCCAGCCTCTGCGGGGCAGCAACACGAACCCGGCCCACCGGCGGGTAGACCGAGATGTGAAGGTTCTTGATGTCCTTGTAGACGACATCAACGCCGAGGCCAGCGACAGTGAGGTAGGCGTTAGCGGTACTCATTTCGCGCCTTTAGCAGGTCGAACAGTTCATCGAAGCGATCGAAGTCAGGCGGCAGCACTTTGTGCAGCTCGCGGGCAAGAGCACGCTCCTTCATACGGTTGCCGACCCAATCGTGCTCCTTTGCGTGACGTACAGTCCCATCAACTAGTACTGCCAGGTTCGGGTCTAGGAAGTTGAAGTCGATCAAGGCTCGCTGCGCTCCATCCTTAACCCATTCCGGATACTTGGTGCCCGAGTCGCCGGTTCCAACCTTTTTGGCTATATCGAGGAGCCGAGCGAGGTACTCCTTGTAGTCCGTGGCTTCCTTACGACGCTGTTCAATCAAAGCGTCGAGGAGTTCTGACATGCGGTCGTAGTACTTCGGGTTCATCGCCCGCTCGTCTACAATCGTCTTGCGGACGTTGTTGACTATGGTCTCGGCCGCGGCCCCGGGGTTTTTGCGCATGTTCAGAGGCAGGGTGTCGAGAGCACCCTCGCCTCGCTCGACGATCAGCTCGACTAAGCCCTTGTCAAAGGTCGCCACCACCTCAGACGGGTCGGCTCGGATGTAGGTATCGAGAAGGGCACGCATGCCAGCCTCGAACTTCTTCATATCGATGTTCTCACGAGCACCCAACTTGACCTCGTCGCGAACCGCCACGTAGTGGGCGACTTCCGCCTTGATCGATAAGGCTTCGGCTGCCGTGTAGCCAGCCTCTACCATCTCGTTGGCAATGGCGCTGTAGGCACGGACCAGAGCCGAAACGGACTTGTAGAGCTCGACACGCTTCGGCTCATTGGCCTTGATCTGAGCGGCGTCACCCGGCACAGAGGCCACGAAGTAGTGCTGGTACTCCAGCGTTCCCTTCGGTGGTGCGACCGGCTCTACGAGGGCACGAATCCTCTCCAGTGCCTCGTCGAGATCCTTGCGGCCCTCCTCTACGCGGTCCTTGAGAAGACCTTCGACATCCCTCTCTTCGTAGCCGTCGAGGGCGCCCGAGGTGTAGTCAGTGATGGCGTTCTCAAGCGAGTTGAACAGGTCGCGGTAGTCGATGATGTAGCCGTAGGTCTTGTCGTCGCCGTCGAGGCGGTTGACGCGACAGATGGCCTGGAAGAGCTTGTGGTCGCGCATCTTCTTGTCGATGTACAGATAGGTGGCGCTCGGAGCATCAAAGCCGGTCAGCAGCTTGTCGACCACGATGAGCAAGCGCATCTGGCCCGGCTCCTCGACGAAGCGACGTTTGACCTCCTTCTCGAACTCCTCGATCCGGGTCACGCCCTCGTCCTCGCTCACGCCGAAGAAGTCGGCCAACATCTTGCGGTAGATGTCGTACTGACGGAACTTCTCGGTAGCGCCTTCGCCCGAGTCCTCCTTGGAGATGTCGCCCGGGCTCGGCACGTAGCTCGTGACAATGGCGACCTTGTCCTTGAAACCGGCATTGACGAACATCTCGTAGAACCTGCACGCCTGGTAGATGCTCTCGCCGACGAGCATGGCGTTGCCCCGGCCGCTCACAAGGCGCGGCTCGGTCTCCATGTCGAGCAGGATGTCCTGGACGATATGCTTGGCCCGGGGCTCAGCAGACACGACCTTCTGCATCGTGCCCCACTTCTTCTTGAGTGTGGCCTTGCTGAGGTCGGTGAGACCCTTGGTCTTGGCCTCGAACCACTTGTCGACCTTCTCGGGGCTGGTCAGGTCCTGGTCGATGTTGCGGGCCTCGTAGCGCAGGTCGACCACGACACCGTCGTCGACCGCTTCGTCGAACTTATAGGTGTGGATGAACGATCCGAAGGTCTCGATGCTGGTCGCCTTGTCGGTCTTGAGCAGCGGCGTACCGGTGAAACCAATGAACATCGCGCCAGGCAGCAGCTCCTTCATGGCTCGGTGCATCTTGCCCGACTGAGTACGGTGCGCCTCGTCGACGAAGATGAACAGATTACCCTTGGGCGCGAAGTTGGCCGGAAGGCGCGCGTGCAGTTCGGAGATGAATTCCTCGCCAGCCTCGTCGAGGTCCTTGTCGTCATCGCCACCGCGGAACTTGTGGACGAGCGAACAGATCAGCCACGGGTCGTGCTTGTTGATCTGAGTGAGCAGATCCGCGCCCGAGGTGGTGCGGTAGATCTGTTCGTTGACCCCACCGAAGACCTTCTCGATCTGCTCGTCGAGTTCGGTGCGGTCGGTGATGATCAGGACACGGGACTGGTCCTGCTGGTGCTCACGAATCCACTTGGCCAGCCAGACCATGGTCAGGCTCTTGCCCGAACCCTGGGTGTGCCAGATGATGCCACCCTCGCGCTTGGCGATGCGGGCCTGAGCGGCCTTGACCCCGAAGAACTGGTTGTGACGCGCAATCTTCTTGATACCAGCGTCGAAGGCCATGAAGTCGTGAATGAGCTCAAGGAATCGGTCCTTTGAGCACATCTGCGCGATAGCCTGATCCAGCCGGCCAGGCACACCCGCGCCGACAGGACTGTCCTCCGGTTCCTTCCACTCCAGCCAGTACTTCTCGGGCGTCTCGATGACCCCATAGCGCAAACCTTCCACGTCGTTGCCCGCGAACACGAGCTGGACGGTCGAGAAGAACGGCCGGATGAAGTGCTCGCTTTGGTTGCCGATGTTCTGTCTAATGCCCTCGCTAACGCTCACCTTCGAGCGCTTGAACTCAATGACGCCCAAGGCCAGACCGTTGACGTAGGCCACGACGTCGGGGCGCTTGTTGTGCACGCCTGCGATGGCGACCTCTTGAGCTACGACGAAGTGGTTGGCGCTGGGGTTGGCCCAGTCGATGACCCAGACGGTCTCGAACTGCTCGCCAACGCCACGCTTGACCGGCACGCCGTAACGGAGCAGGTCGTAGACCTCGTGATTGGCCTCGTACAGCGAACGAGCGCCGCCGACCGATGCGGCCTTGCGCAGCTCGTTGATAGTCTTGCCGATAATTTCCTCATCGTAGCCACGAGCCAGCAGGTTCTGGCGAAGCAGAGCTTCCTCGATGTTCGAGTTGCCCACGCGGTCTTCCCAGTTACCGGCGTACTCGTATCCGAGCTGTTCCTGGAAGAACTTGATGACGCGGTTCTGCGTCGCGCGCTCTAATTGTCCTACATCGCTCATGCTGCGCCCTCCGTTACCATGCGAGTGCTCTTGGTCAGAAGCTTCTGCATCATGCCCTGCTTGATCGCGCGGGTGGCTTCAAGGCGGCGTTCGAGGGCTGCGATCTCGGCGTCGACATCTCGGAGCACTTCCGCAATAGCGTGTTGCTCATCGCTCGGCGGAGTAGATACATGGAGTGACAACAGCCTTGTCTTCGGGATGTTCTTCATACTGTTACTCGTGCCCGTTGCGAGATCACGCACCGACTGGGCTGTCTCTCCGTGCGATAGGAGGGCTGCCAACCAGCGCATGCTCGTGCCTGAACCGGGGCGAGGCCGAGCCAGCCATAGCCTGTCAGGTAGGTAGAGCCCCGGTTGCTCTTTCTCTACATACCCAACATCGCCAACCATCGCAGGCGTGTTCATGCGACTAATGATCAGGGAATCCGCAACGGGCACACACGATGCTCGCGACACGTCTTGCGGCAAGATTGTCTTCACCTCTCGGGAGTCGAACTTGCCTCCACGTACCGCAGACGTCTTGAGAACCGCCGGTTGGGCGACGCCATCAACGGACCTCACGGAGGTCCCTGCAGCCAACCCGTCGATCAATGAAGCAATCGTCCGCTCGGTCCAAGTTTCGCAAAATCCCACTAGGCGAGTGCGGCCAGTTAGGAGCTCCTGCATCAACCCCTGCTTGATCACGCGCTCCTTGGAGATCAAAATGGTGAGAGATCTAATCAGCTCATCGGCCGCCAACAGACGCGCGCCAATTGCTCCCTGGTCAGGGCGAGGGGGCAGCTTAAATCGAAACTTTCGCACATCGGCGACATTGAGACCAGGCTGAGCATTTCCCTTCACGAAGGAAGCTACCTGCTCGCGACCAGCATGGCTCTGTAGTAGGTACTTGCAGTACACCGGATCTGCGACGTCTTTTCGAATCGCAATGCGAGCAGTGGTCTGGGTTAGATTTGCACCGTCAAGCCAATCCGGGACTACCTCTACGTGCCCGGTCCCCGCGCCTACAATTGTAATGATCAGGTCGCCGGCCTTCACTCGGGCGTTCTTGTACCTCGACTCGACCTGGGCACTGACTCGAAACATGTCGCCGGGGTTCGCCCAGCCGCGTGACTCCGAGTAGTCCTGACCGCGAATCATGTACCGACCATCTGGATCGAACCGGCCCGGCTGAACGATCCCGTATCGGATTGGACGATTCGGATCCGTCAGCTCTTCGAGTCGATACATCGTCCACTCATTGCTGATAGTCATCGCTCGACCCCCATAGCGGCCAAGTGCTCGGCCACCTTCGCGCTGAGCTTCTCGACCTCGGCTTCCAGTTCACTGAGGGTTTCGGCGTAGCGATCGGCGAGCACCGTCAGACGGTCGACGAGCTTGCGGATCAGAACGTCCAGTTCCGCCTGGGCGCCACGCACGAAGCGGGCTCCCCACTTGTCGTCGATGACGAGGCTCTGGATGTCGTCGGTGCTCAGCTTGGCGTACTGCTTGAGCGTCGCCTCGTCGAGCTTGGCCTGGGCTTCCTTGGCAGCCTTCTTGGCTTCGGCCTCGGCGTTGTACAGCCTGATGAGCTCCTGGAGTGCCTTGACCTCATCACTCTTCTGGTCCTCGTACTTGGCAACCTTCAGGCGATCGGCAGTCAGCTTCTTGCTGATCTTGTCGTCATCCATGGCGTCAGCAAGCAAGCCCTCTTCGCCCGAGTTCTCTTCGATGAACTCCTCGACGACCTGGCCGGCCTGCTCGGCGACGGCGTTCAGCTCGTCAACCTCGGCCTGCTCGGTGGCGAAGTAGCGCGCCACGATCAAGCTCGGCGGAACCAGGTCCATCTTGTACTTCTTGGTGCTGCGCCCACTGCCGATGACTAGGTCCGGCGTCTCGTTGAGCTTGCGCTCTTTGTTCTCGATGGTCGGGCGTGGCTTGGCAGCGTCATCCCAGCCCTCGGCCATGATCAGGGCGACGTCGTCGTGCATGACGTCGTTCCAGTAGCTCACGAGCTGCTCGTAGACGCCGTACTCGTCGATGAGCGGGCGCTTACGGAAGGCGTCGAGCAGGGTCTCGCCAAGCTCGTAAATCAGGTCTGCTGGTCGGGTGGTAGCAGTGATGCCCTCGAGCAGCTCGCGCTGGATGTTCCACCAGTGGTTGACCGTGCCAGTCGTGGTTGAGGCTAGTGCCTCGTATTCAGGTGAGCCGTTGATGGTGCTCTGAATCTCGGTGCGCTCGACCGCCAGCTCGCTGTAGCCCTCGCGCAGTGGCTTGAAGAGCTCGGTGCGCAGGTTCGGAAAAGCTTCCCAGTACGGCTGGAGGGCGTCCAGGTCACGGTTCGGCACACCGCCCTTGATGTGGGCGCTGAGATCCTGGATGTCCTCGGGCTCGGAGTTGTCGATGTAACGAGGGATATTGAGGTTGTAGTCGTTCTTGCTGTCGGCAATCTCGCTCAGCGGCACCATGCGGCTGTAGCGGTCGATCTCCTTCTGATTCACGAAGGCATCGATGATCTGGTGCATGTCGCGCGGACGCAGACGGTTCTTCGGACCGTCCTTGGCGAAGCCCTTGCTGGCGTCGATCATGAAGACGCCCGTGCGCGCCTGAGCGTCGTGCTTGTCGAGAAGGATGATACATGCAGGGATGCCGGTGCCGTAGAACAGGTTCGCCGGCAGACCGATGATCCCCTTGATGTAACCCTTCTTGATCAGAGTCTTGCGGATAGTCGCCTCGACGTTTGCGCGGAAAAGTACACCGTGCGGCAAGATCACTGCACCACGGCCGGTCGACTTAAGGCTCTTGACCATGTGCAGCAGGAAGGCGTAGTCGCCGTTCTTCTCGGGTGGACGGCCATAGCCGTCGAAGCGGCCGTATTCGTTCTCCAGCCCGCTCGTCCAACTCTTGACGCTGAAGGGCGGGTTAGCGACCAGGAAGTCGAAGGTACGCAGCGCGTCGTTCCGAATGAATTGCGGATTGGTCAGGGTGTCGCCCTGGCGAATCTCTGCCGTCGCGTTGCCGTGCAGAATCATGTTCATAACGGCCAGCGCCCGAGTGGTGTTGTCCTTCTCCTGGCCGTAGATCGTCAGGTTGTTTGGCGCGGCGTCAGCCACCTTGAGCAGCAAGGACCCTGACCCGCAGGTGGGGTCGTAAACAGTCGTCGAGCGTGGCGCGTCCTTCGGGATCTGCAGGAGTGCCGCCATCACACGCGACACCTCGGCTGGCGTATAGAACTGACCCTTGCTCTTGCCCGACTCGGTGGCGAAGTGCCGCATCAGGTACTCGTAGGCGTCGCCGAGCAGATCGTCGCCCTCAGCCCGCGAGCCCGTGAAGTCGAGATTCTGGAAGATGCCGACCAGTCTGGTCAGGCGGTCAACGAGCTCCTTGCCACGACCAAGCTTGTCAGGGTCGTCGAAGTCAGCGTTGTTGATGATGCCCTGCAGGTCGTTGGCGTCTGCCAGCGTGCGAATGGCGACGTTGATCTTCTCGCCAATGTCCGGCTTACCCTTGAGCTCGACGAGGTCATCGAACGAACCACCCTCAGGCACCTCTATGCTCGCGTACGGGTCAGCCTTGGCCTTGTCCGACACATATTTCACGAAGAGCAGCGTCAAGACGTAGTCCTTGTACTGGCTCGCGTCCATGCCGCCGCGGAGCTCGTCAGCACCAGCCCACAGCGAGCTGTACAGGTCCGACTTCTTCAGTGCCAACGCCACTACCCCAAGCTCTCGTGCGCGGCCCAGGTGCGCCGCCCTGCGTACTGTGCCTTGAGTTGGCTCATTGTAGTGCGCACCATCGTGGCCGTGGATCTCGTTGAGTGCGTCGCGTACCTGTGCCGCCTGGTCGCGTCCTCGGAGCGGTGTAAAAGCTCGACGAGGTAGGTGCCGTGGGTTGATCTTAAGCGGCCACCGTTACGGACGTCGAGTCGCTCGCTGGGGTGGCCTCTGGGTGAAGCTGGGTGGGCGGCT
>NZ_JAIWNB010000008.1 GCF_020215705.1 Nonomuraea aurantiaca
CCCACGGGTCCTCGAGCTCGATCTCCTTGGCGATGGACACACCATCGTTGGTGATCGTGGGAGCGCCCCACTTCTTCTCCAGCACGACGTTGCGGCCCTTGGGACCCAAGGTCACCTTGACCGCGTCGGCCAGCTGGTTCATGCCGCGCTCCAGCCCGCGCCGGGCGTCCTCGTCAAACGCGATCATCTTCGAAGCCATACCTGCTCCTGCTCTCGATAGGGGGTGTCCGGGACGGCGCCCGCGACGGACGGCCCGCCGGCAGGCGGACCTCGCCATCCCGGCACACCCCGCCGGTTGGCACTCTCCAGGGGTGAGTGCCAGGCATCGCGTCGCACTCTACCCACAACTTGCGCGACGCGCATCTAGTGCGTGCCACGCATCATCAGATAGAGTCGCCCCCATGAACGACGACGCCCTTGACCTCCGGGCGCGCAACAAGCAGGCCACCCGGGAGGCGATCAGCCACGCCGCGCTGCGCCTGGCCATCGAGCAGGGCCCCCACGGGCTGGCCTTGGTGCGCGTCCACGACATCGCCACGGCCGCGGGAGTCTCATCCCGTACCTACAACAACTATTTCTCCAGCAGAGCGGAGGCGATCTGCGCCTTCCAGGCCGACCAGGCCGGTCGCGTGGGGCAGGCGCTGCGCGCCCGGCCCGCCGACGAGCCGCTCGATCAGGCCGTCATCGCGGCCGTGGTCGAGCTCTACACCGACCCTGAGCCCGACAAGGTCGGCCTGCGCATGATCATGTCGACGCCCGAACTGGAGGGCGAGGCGCTGAGGGCGTTCACGATGGCGGAGGGCCCGCTCACCGAGGCGATCGCCGCCCGCACCGGCACCGACCCAGAACGCGACCTGTTCCCCGCCGTCACGGCCGCCGCGGTCGCCGCCGCCATCCGGGTGGCCGGGCGACGCTGGCTCGAGCCCGGCAACGCCGAGTCCTTCGCCGCCATCCTTCGCAGCGCCCTGTCCTGCGTCGTTTCCGCCGCGCCGCCCGAAGGGGGTCAGCCCTCATGAATGGCAATACTTGTGATCTTTTTCGGCCCTCGCGGCCGCTGGGAGATTCCCGACGAGGCGCTCAAGCCTGTGACCAAGCAGGTCAAGGCGGCCGCCCCATCGCATGAGTGGTGAATCCGTGCGGCAGTGACCCCTCGATAACGAGGTGCGGCGCACCCGCGGTTCGGGCGAAGATGGCCGCGCCTGGCTGTGGGAGCCGGTACCCCCTGGAGGAGGAGCGTGCCATGAGCGCCATCGGATCCGCCGACCCGGAGGTCCGGGTCAGCACGGGAAGGCTGCGCGGGCGGATGGAGGACGGCGTGGCCGTCTTCCGCGGCGTGCCGTTCGCGCGCCCGCCGGTGGACGCGCTGCGGCTGACCGCGCCGGTGCCGGCCGAGGCGTGGGACGGGGTGCGCGAGGCCGGGGTGTTCGGTCCGCGGCCGCCGCAGTCCAGGTTGCTGGGCTTGGCCGGCGCGGACGGCGCGGACGGCGACTGGTTGACGGTCAATGTCTGGTCCCCCGACCTGGGCGCCACCCGGCTGCCGGTAATGGTGTGGATTCATGGCGGGGGCTACATGTACGGGTGGTCCGGCGACCCCCTCTTCGACGGCCGCGTGCTCGCCCGGGACGGCGTCGTCGTGGTCACCTTCAACTACCGGGTCTCCGCCGAGGGCTTCGGACATTTCCAGGGGGCACCGGCCAACCGCGGGCTCCTGGACCAGGTGGCCGCCCTCCGCTGGGTACACGACAACATCGCGGCCTTCGGCGGAGATCCGGACCGGGTCACCGCCTTCGGAGAGTCCTCCGGAGCCGGGAGCATCGCGGCGCTGATGACGATGCCCAGCGCCGCCGGCCTGTTCCGCCGGGCGATCGCGCAGAGCGTGCCGGGCCTGTTCTTCTCCACTGAGCTGGCCGCCGACATCGCCGCCGCGGTGGCCGGTGAGCTGGGCCTGCCCCCGCTGGCGGGCGAACTCGCCGGCCAGTCGCCGGAGCGGCTGATCGAGGCCGGTGACACGGTGGCGGAAAAGATGGGCGACTGCCCGCGGTGGGGCCACGCCGCGGACGTCCGAACGCCGTTCGGGCCGGTCGTGGACGGCGAGGTGCTGCCCGCGGTGCCGTGGCGGTCACTGATGGACGGGGCCGCGAGCGAGGTGGAGCTGATCGTGGGTCACACCCGCGACGAGTATCGGCTGTTCATGGCCATCAGCGGCGACACCGGACAGATCACCGCCGAGCGGGCGGACACCGCGCTGCGGGCGCTCGCCCCGGACCCGGAGGCCTACCGGGCCGCCTACCTGGGGGCCGGCGAGGAGCGGCTGTACGAGCTGGTGCACTCTGACTGGTTGTTCCGGATGCCTTCCGTCCGGCTGGCCGAAGCCCGCCAGAGGCACGGTCGCGCCCACCTGTACGAGCTGACCTGGCAGGCCACCGGCATGGGCGGCGATGTCCTCGGCGCCTGTCACGGGCTCGGCCTGCCGCTGACGTTCGGCAACCTGACCGCCGGCGCGGCAGGACTGCTGGTCGGACCCGAGGCGCCGCCGGCCGCGACCGAGCTGTCGGCGCGGGTCCGAGCGGCATGGATCGCCTTCGCCACGACCGGAGACCCGGGCTGGCCGGCGTACGAGCCGCAGAACCGGCACACCTGGATCATCGACACCGAGCCGGACATAGCGGCGTACCCGGAGGAAACCTCCCGCGAGTTGTGGGCCGGATACGCCTTCGACCCCCTTGCGTTGCGGGCGCGGCCATAGCCGTTCCAACCCAGGTCGTACGCCTGTAGTTCTGGGAAGTTCCCTCTCGACCCCGGGCCGATGGGCCGGGTGTGCCGTCAGCCAGCGCCGCTGAGGTCGACCGCCGGGAACGTCACCGGTGCCGGTGGCCGGCCTGCCTGCACTGTCCAGGCTTCGCCGGTCGCGCCGTGCCGGGTGATGGTTTGGACCGCGGCGGCGACTTCGTCCGGGTCGGCGATGGCGAGGTGGTGCATGAGAACGTGGTCGCGGATGCCGGCGAGCATCGGCGTGTCGACGAAACCCAGCAGACGGCGTTGATGGTCACGCCGGATTCGGACAGGGCGGGCGCGAGTGACCGGACCAGCCCGATGATGGCGTGCTTGCTGGCGGAGTAGACGGGGTCGAACGGGTTGGGCGCGATGCCGGCGAGGCTCGAGGTCACCACGATGGCGCCGCCACCCGCCTTGGCCAGCGCCGGCAGAGCCGCGCGGATGCCGAACATGGTGCCGTCGATGTTGACCGCGATGATGCGGCGATAGCCCGTCCCTGCTCGGTCTCGATGTCGACGCGCGCGCCCGCGCGCCGCAGGTAGATCTGGCTGCCCACCTCGAGGGCGACGAACACCGCCACGTACTGCAGCCCGCTGACCAGCGGCACCCGGTCCACGGGCAGCGCGTACGCCAGCACCACCCGCACTCCGGCGTCCAGCACCAGCCCGACGCCCCAGATCGCGCTCGCTACCCGCATCATGTGCCGGAAGGCCGGGGAGTCACGCCACGCGATCTCGGCGCGTTCGCGGGTGGCTCCGGTGGTGAACGAGCGAATGGCCTGGTGGTAGAACGGCGTACGCGGCAGTGTCGCGAGCATCCACAGTCCCGCGACGGCGGTCATCCAGCCGCCTTTGGCCAGCAGGAAGCGCGGGCTGCCGGTGATGAACGACACCGCGACGCTGAGCACCAGGATGCTCAAGGTGAACACCGCCAGCCCGTCGACCCGCCTCCGCCTGGTTACGGTCCACACCGCTCGAACCCCCAGGGCCAGCGCGAGCCACTGGCCGACGCCGGCGGCTCGTAGGCCGTAGAAGACCACGAGCGGGGCCACCACGTTGAGAACGAGGTTGATGACGACTTCACGTCGTGGATTGGGCGATTTGCCATCTGCGGGCTGGTTCGCCGTCGTGGCAGGCGTGTTCATCGCTGTGCCTCCGCCTGCAGGGCAATCGAGTCCACGCCGCCGCCGCGCGGTCGCCAGGCGCGGAAGAGAGAGCCGGCGGTGACGAGGGCGAGGACGAGAACGGCAAGCCAGGCGATCCAGCTTCCCGGCCTGGCGAGGTCGCCCGTGTCCTGGGTGAGGGCGTGGTTGAGCACCTGCGCCTGCCAGAACAGCCAGGCGAGCGGTACGGTGCCCGCGAGCGTGAGCGCCGTGGCGGCCAAGGCTGGGGCGGGACTCCACTGACGCAGCCGGAGAGCCACGGCTCTGACGACGAGAGCCTCGACGATCAGGTCGCTCCAGCGCGCCGGTCGCGGATCCTCGATCATGATCAACCGGTCCGGCGTCCAGGGCTCGACGGGTTCGGCGATCTCGGGGTGGGCGCCGCGCTGGCGATCGGCGATGGCGAACAGCGCCGTCACGCCGACCACGAGGTACATCGCCACGGTCAGCGTGATCCCCGGTCATGCCGCGCGGGAGCGGCTGGAGAAATCCGGCGCCTGCGCAAGGAGATCGGACTGCTGGCCGGTGTCGCGGCCGATCAAGTAGGGCTGATCTACATCGCTGCCGCGCAAAACCGCCGTGACGACGCGCTGGCGCTGGCGGAAGAGGCGTACGTCACCGCTGAGAACTGCGGGGCCGAGCGCATTATGCGCCAGGTCGAGGAGGCGCGTGCGCAGATAACGGCGTCTGACGCCGGCGAGGGCGGCGGCCACGACCAGGGGAACCCGCCAAGCCGGACCAACCACACCATCTGATCACCAACACTGCCGATCTCCGGTTGGCGGCGAGCCAGTCCAGGAGATCGCCAGGTGTAGCGTTTTGACACCTCTCACGGGTAACCGCTATCTATTGGCTAACCGTTAGGGGGATGGAGTGCAGGACGCAGTGCTGGCGATGCTCGCCAAGGAGCCGTCGCACGGGTACCACTTGCACGCTCGGCTGCGGCGGAGCCTTGGCCCGCTGGGCGAGTCGATGAACCGTGGTCAGATCTACGTGACGCTGGCCCGGCTGGAAAAAGCCGGGCTCGTCGTCTGTGAGCGGGCGGACGGCCTGCCGGAGCGGCCGGAGCGCAAGGTCTATGAGCTGACGCCGGCCGGGCAGCAGCGGGTGGCCGCCTGGCTGGCCGAGGTGGGCTGGCCGAAACCGGACCTGGCGGAGTTCCATCTCAAGCTCGCCGCGGCCGCCGCGGCCCGGCTCGCCGACCCGGTCGAGCTGGTGGCGGCGCAGCGCCGTGAGTTGCTGCGCCGCTTGCGTGAGGTGCAGCAGGCGACGCTGGCCGAACCGCCGGGATCGGGCGCCGGGCTGCTGCTGGAAGGGGTCGTGCTGCGGTTGCAGGCGGACCTGCGCTGGCTGGACGCCTGCGAGCGGGCCTGGTCCAGGGTCGATGGCGAAGCTGAGGGTGGATGAACGTGTCAAGTGCCGTGGTCCGGGCCCGCGGCCTGGTGAAGACGCATGGTCAGGGGCAGAGCCGGGTCCGTGCGGTGGACGAGGTCGACCTGGAGGTGCCGCAAGGGCAGACGCTGGCGGTGATGGGGCCCAGCGGCTGCGGGAAATCGACTCTGCTGCACCTGCTGGGCGGTCTGGAGCGGCCTGCCGATGGAGAGGTGTGGGTGGCCGGGCGGCGAATCGACACGCTGAGCGAACGAGCTCTGGCGCGCCTGCGGCGCCGGTCGGTGGGGTTCGTCTTCCAGGCCTTCCATCTGGTGGAGGAGCTGTCGGCGGCCGAGAACGTGGAGCTGCCCGCGCTGCTGGCCGGGCACTCGCGCCGCCAGGCCAAGCGGCGCGCGAGCCTGCTGCTGGAACGGGTCGGGCTCGCCGACCGTGCCCGGCATCTGCCGTCGCAGCTGTCGGGCGGCCAGCGTCAGCGGGTCGCCGTCGCTCGCGCGCTGGTCAACGAACCGCTGGTCGTCCTGGCCGACGAGCCGACCGGCAACCTCGACACCGCGGCGACCCTCGATGTGCTGAGGATCTTCGAGGAGCTGCGTTCCGCGGGGCAGACGTTCGTGATCGTCACGCATGACGAGCGGGTGGCGGCCACGGCGGATCGGCTGGTCTCGATGCGCGACGGGATGTTCGTCGACGACACCTGGCTGGCCGGCTCCCACACGCGCGGGCTCGGCGGCCTGATCGGGCTGGAGGACTGAACGGCATGGGCTCCATCGTGCTCGTCGTCCACCTGGCTGCTCGGCGCCACGCTCGCGACCCTCCTGGCGACGGCGGCACTCACCGCCCTGCCCGCACGCCTGGCGGCGCGCCGGCCCGTGGCGCAGGCCCTCAGCGCAGAAACAGCCTGATCGACCCCGCTCGACGGAAAGGAAGCACGAAGTGGCATCTGACGCCGCCGGAATTCGGCGATTAGTGGTGGACACGGGGGAGCCCCGCGGATGGGTGTCCCCCAGGACAGACCTGGTGACGGCGCTGCTCGGCATCTGGTTCGGGGTCGGGCTGATGGTCGACGCCTGGGCGCACAGCAACCTGGCGCAGCTGGAGACGTTCTTCACCCCATGGCACGCGGTGTTCTATTCCGGCTTCGCCGTGGTCTCCGGCTGGATCATCTGGCAGGTGTGGCGCAACGTGCGCGCCGGACGGCAGGGGCCGGCGGCCGTCCCCACGGGCTATCTCGCCGGGCTGGTGGCGATTCCCGCGTTCGCCGCCTTCGGATTCGCCGACATGATGTGGCACACCATCCTCGGCATCGAGACCACCATCAACATCTTTTTCAGCCCGTCCCACCTCGGCCTCGTCGTGACGATGATGCTCATCATCACGACACCGCTGCGCTCGGCGTGGAACGCCCCCGACGTCGGTGCCCGGCCGACGCTCGGCCGTCTGCTGCCCGCGCTGGTCGGGCTCGCGTTCGCCACCACGCTGGTGTTGCTGTTCCTGTCGTACGGCGACGCCATGCGGTACCGCCCCGAGGGCATCGTCCGGGCGTTGTCCATGCTGCGGGAGGCGGGGGCGGGCGGCGGCACGCGGGGCGCCGGCCCCGTGGCGGTGGGCCCGGGCGCCGAGCAGGTGGCCGCCCAGACGGGGTTCCGCAACGTGCCGATCCTGTTGTCGTTCGTGGCCGCCGGCGTCGTGAGCGACCTGCTGATCCGCCGGCTGCGGCCGTCGGGGGAGCGGCGCGCCGCCTTCTGGGCCTTCGCCGGGCTGTCGGCCTTCGCCACCTGGTCGCTGTACATCGGGGTCGCCTCGGCCCTCGGGGGCGGCCTGCCCGGCGTGCCCGAGCTGTGGACCGGAGCGCCGGTCGTCGCCGGGTTGATCGGGCTGGCACTCGGGGTGCTGTTCCTGCCTTCTCCGGGCTCCCGAATGCGAGATGAGGGTCACGGCGACACTAGGTAATCATAGCGCTACGGACAGTCATCGATCGGGTATGGGTCTCGTAGATCACGCGCTCTCCCTTAAGGCTGTCACATGACTGTCACCAAGCTCGACGCTGCCGCACATCGCCGCTGGCTGGGCAAGACCATGGCGCTGAGCTGCGGGCTGTGGGAGGGGACGAACGACCTCGACACCGCCCAGCTCGCGAAATACCGGCTGCTGAGTGACTGGGTGGAGGTGACCGCCCAGTCGCGCGTCCTCGACGTGGGCTCGGGCTACGGCGGCCTGCTGAGCTATCTGAGCCGAGACCATGGTGTGGCAGCCGCGTGCGGTGTCGACGCCTCCGATCACGCGTGCCAGGAGGCCGAAGGTTTGCGGCTGCGCGGGGTGAGCATCCATCAGGGCGACTATCGCGCCTTCACCCCCGACCGGCCCTACGACGCGGTCGTCAGCATCGGGCTTCTGGAGAACGTGGGCGGCACGCCCGAGGCCTACACGGAGTTCTTCGCCCACGCACACGCGTGGACCAGGCCGGGCGCCCGCCTGGCGCTGGAGAGCACGATCCGGGGACACCGCGAGAGCTGGCCGGCCGAGGCCGCACGATACGTCGAGGCGATGCGACGACTGCGCCTGACCGGCACCGTTCTCACGCTCGACCGGCTCCTGGCCGCCTGCGGGCGTTGGTGGGAGCCGATCCACGTGCGGACCCACCGCGACGACTACGCGCGCACCTTCGCGACATGGGTCACCCGGCTGCGCGGGTGCTGCGATCGGCCGGGGAGCGTCGAGCGCGATGGGACGAAACTCGCCGACTGGCTGGAGTTCACCACGACGGGCACGGCGCTGTTCCGGCAGGGCGCCCTGTCCGTCGCGCACCTCGGACTACGCCGAATAGATCGACCCACGCGCCCGCCGACCGCGCCGGTCCCACGAGACCTCGCAGGTCCGCAGGCGTGAAGGCACCCGGGCCCCGGCCCGGCCCACGAGCCCCGCGATCAGATATCGCGAGGATCCGGTGAGGCACTCAGTCCGCACCGGCGGCACTCTCACGTACGAAAGGAGAAAGAAGATGCTTTCGACGATCACCTCGGCCGAAACCCTGAGCGCCTGCCCGATCGAGATGGAAGACGGCAAGCTTCTGGTCGCCCCGATCACCAGCAGCAGCAGCTCGGCCGCCGTCGCCATGGAGGAGTAAACGCGAGAAGCGGGTGCCGTGTCCCGGACCGGGACACGGCACCCGCCGAACCCGGCCATGACTCATGCGGTCCACCTCGTTCAAGGATCGGTGCAGATGGAGAACACGCCGGTACTGCGCTCCGCGCTCGGCACCAACTTCTTCCGTGCGGTCAGCCCATGGCTGGACAACACGGCCTTCCACACCAATCAGCTCCGGCACTCCCATCTCGGGATCTCCCGGTCGGCCTCGCCCGCCGAGGAGTTCCTGTACGCCAGCCGGCTCCGCCGCCACGACCGTGAGCTGCAGCGCTCGGTGGCCGACTACCTCACGACCGCGAGCATGGAGACGCTGAGCCACACCGATGAGGAGAGCATCCCCGCGACCCGCCGCGTCGAGCTGCCGGATCCCGCGCCGGCGCGGATGGCGCTGGATGAGGCGATCGCGGCCCGGCGCAGCACCCGCTCGTTCAGCGGAGCCCCGGTGACGCTGCCCGAGGCCGCCGCGCTGCTACGGGCTGCCGGAAGGTGCTTCGGCCACGAGCCGGGTCGGCCGCACCGAGCCGTCCCCAGCGGCGGCGGGCTGTACCCGGTCGAGCTGCACCTCGCCGCACGCGAGGTGACGGATCTGGAGCCGGGCCTGTACCGCTACGCCCCCCGCCTGGACTGCCTGGACCGCCACGGCGGCCCCCGGCAACTGGCCGCGCTCCTGCGCTGCGGCCTGGACGAACTCCCCGACCTGCTGACGATCGACCGAGCGGCTCTCGTCGTGCTGTTCGTCGGGCGCCCATGGCGCTCGATGCGCAAGTACGGCCCGCGCGGGCTGCGGTTCGTGCTGCACGAGGTGGGAGCGATGGCCCAGCATGTCCATCTCACCGCGACCGCGCTCGGCCTGGCCGGCACGGACTGGTCGACCTACTACGACGAGGAGGCCCACGAGGTCCTCCGGGTCGACGGGCTGCGGACCGCCTTGCTGCATCTGATCGTCCTCGGCCGGCCGGGCGGCCGGCCACATCCGCAGGAGAAGAGCCGACCGCATCCGCAGGAGAAGATGTGACACAGCCCGCATCACCCCGTATCAAGCGGTCGTTCTCGGTCATCGGGCATGATCCCGACACGGTCGAGCTCCGGCAGGGCGTGTGGAGCGCCACCTCGCACACCATCACCGACGAAGCCCGGCGCGGCTGGCTGTTCTCGGTGGTGAACGCTCTGGACGGCTCCCAGGACGTGGCCGAGCTCGCCGCGCGGGCGAACATCGGTATGGAGGAGATGTCCTCGCTCCTGGAGCAGTTGCGGACACTCGACGTGATCGAGGACATCGCGACGAGCGCACTCGACCACTACCTCGACCACTACGCCGACTTGCTCTCCGGGCCACCGCCACCAGCCCGTCCGGTAAGGGTGATCGGCGACGGCGGTATGGCCGCCCGTGTCACGGAGCTGATCGCGGCCGGCGATCCGGAGCTCGACGTGACCGACTCCAGCGACGATCCCCTCCTCGGGGCGCTCAACGACGCCGACACCGGCTGGACCACGCACGGGCTGCGGCTGCACGAAGTCGCCGAGACGTTCGCCTCCTGGGAAGGCGGCATCACCGTGTGGGCCGATGTCCGGGTGGATCCGGTGGCGGTGAGCCTGTTCAACAGGGTCGCCCTGGAAGTCGGCATGTCCTGGCTGCACGGCACGATCGATGGGCCGTTCCTGTTCGTCGGCCCGACCTTCCACCCGGGCCGCGGGCCCTGCTACACCTGCCTGGAAACGCGCATCACGATGAACCTCGCCGACGGCGCGGGCTACCGCCGATACAAGAACGCGCTCACCACCGCACAGGCGTCGGGAGGACGTCCGCCCATGCTGCCCGCGCTGTCCTCGCTGCTCTGCTCCCATCTCGCCTTGGAAGCGATCAACCTCGCCCATACGGGCGCCTCCTTCACCCAGGGCAAGATGCTGTGCGTCTACCTCCCCACATGGGAGACGACCGTCAGCGAGGTCCTGCAGATCCCCGGCTGTCCGGCCTGCTCGCCCGTCGCGCAGCGCGACGAACCCGAGCTCTACTTCCAGGCCAAGGAGTGGCTCCGTGGCTGACCAGCGCACCGCCGCGCCGGCCGCGCGCCTCGTACCGCGGACCACACCGTTCGACGCCGGCACCCGGGTGCTGGCCCGGCGCATGCTGAACCCCGTGTGCGGCCTGATACCGCGGCTGAAGTTCAGTGCCCGCTCACGTGGCGAACCACGCATCGCCATCGCCGGCGCCGAACTCACCGGCGTGCACGTCCTGTACGGCGCCCGACCGATCCCGGCCGAGTGCCACCACCTGGGCGGGGCCGGCATCCTGCTCGACGAGCCCCTCATCAAGTCACTCGGGGAGTCGGCCGAGCGTTACTGCCACCATTCGTTCCTCGCCCACCACCGCGACCGGCTCCGCTTCGCCAGCCACCGCGCCATGAGCAGCGGTGGCCGCGGGATTCCGTCAGACCAGTGCCTGTCGTTCTTCTCTGACGAGCAGCTCGGCCGCGACGGCTTCCTTTTCGAGCCCTTCGACCCCGACGCCCCGATGAGCTGGCTGCCCGCCGACTCGCTCACCTCGGACGACCCCTACTGGATGCCGGCCCAGCTCACGCTGGTCGGCTACCTGCCGCGGCGCAAGGAGGGCGAGCCCTGGGTGAACGCCGCGGTGACCACCGGCACCGCGACCCACAGCGACCCGGGCAAAGCCCTGCTCGGCGCCTTGGAGGAGCTCATCCAGCTCGACTGCGTGATCGGGCACTGGTACGGCGGTCAGCCCTCCGTCAAGATCCTTCTTGACGGCCGCCTGCGGGCCCTCGCCCGGTTGATCGACCGCCACTGGTCGCCGGGCACGCCGCCCCCGGAGTTCCACCTCCTGCCCAGTCCCGACCTGCCCGGCTTCACCGTCGCCTGCGTCTACCGCGACGAACATCCCGGCAACGCGCCGGTCGTCGCGGGCCTGGGCAGCGACCAGCGCCTGGGCCACGCGATGTACAAGGCCCTCCTCGAAGCGGTCGCGGTGTTCCGCTACGCCAACTGGATGGCCGCCAAAGCCGCCATCGAGGACAGCGACGTCACCGACAAGGACCGCTTCTTCGATCTCGACGACAACGTGGCCTACTACACAGATCCGGCCAATGCCGCGATCATCGACAAGCGCTTCGCCGTCCATGTGGAGGTCTCGGCGCGTGACCTGCCCGCCGACGCGGCCCCAGACCTCCGCACTCGCGTGAAAGCGCTGGTGGCGGCCTTCGCCAGGACCGGCAAACAGCTCGGCTACCTCGACCTCACCACTCCGGACGTCCGCCACCTCGGGCTCACGGTCTGCCGTGTCTGGTCTCCGGACACCCTCAGCCTGTGCCCGCCCAGCGCACCGCCCCTGCTGCACAAGCGATTCGCCGACTACGGCGGCGCGACCAACCCCGAGCCTCATCCCTACCCTTGATCACCCCATAGCGGGAGGAGTCAGAGCTTGCCGAGTCCCTGGGCCAGGATGGTGGCGGTCTTCGCGATGGTCTTGTTGTCGGTGGGCAGGCCCGGGGTGCGGTTGGTGTAGATCGCCATGACGATGGGAGCGGCGCCCTGCTCGGGCCGGATGACGGCGATGTCGTTCCCGCCGCCGAATCCGTCGGAGTTGGTGCCGGTCTTGTCGGCGATCGTCCAGGTCGTGGGCAGGCCGGCCCGGATGCGCTCGGCGCCGGTCTTGTTGGCGAGCAGCCAGGCGTTGAACTGCTCCCGGTCCTTGGTGTGCAGCGCGTCGCCGATTGCGAGGACCCGGAGATCGCGGGCGACGGCCATGGGCGTGGTGGTGTCGCGCTTCTCCTTGGGCGTCCAGTCGTTCAGCTCGGGGTGCCAGCGGTCCATCCGGGAGGTCGGGTCCTTCAGCGTACGGAAGTACTTCGTCATCCCGGCGGGCCCGCCGATCAGCTTGAGCAGCAGGTTGGCCGCGGTGCCGTCGCTCTTGGTGATGGCCGCCTCGCACAGCTGGGCGACCGTCAGGCCGTCCTCGACATGCTTCTCGGTGACCGGCGAGTTGGGCGTCATGTCGGCGGCCGTCCACTTGATGAGCTTGGTCATCAGACCGGGCTCGGAGGTGCGCGCCTTCTGCAGCACGGCCGCACAGAGCGGCGCCTTGAAGGTGGACAGGAAGGGAAAGCGCTCGCCCGCCCGGTACGTCACCGTCTTGCCGGTGGCCGTGTCGATGGCGTACGCGCCGATGCGGCCCTTGAAGGACACCTCCAGCGCCCGCAGATCCTTCCTGACCTGAGCCTCCCCCGAAACGGCCGGGGACGCCGCGACGGTCGCGGCCGAGGCCGGGCCCACCCCGACTGCGGCACCGGACAGGAGGGAGAGCGCCAACGAGGTCGCGGGAAGCGTCGCGGTGACGCGGCGGACGCGGAGGTGTCGCATGCCAAGATCCTTGCTTTCTCGTCTGTCAGAAGCTTGGAGCAAAGCAGATGTGATCATCCACTGTCTAATAGCGATATCAGGGCTGTAGCGATATCGAACCCGATATCGCTGCAGGTCAGGAACCGGGTGCCAGACCCAGCTCCCGCATGACGAACGCCAGCCAGAAGCTCTGCTGCTGAACGATCGTGCTCCAGCTCGTCCCCCCATGGCCCGCGTCGGACCAGACGCGCAGCAGGACGGGATGGGACGAGGTGGTGGCGGCCTGCGTTCTGGCGGCGAACTTGCGGGAGTGCCAGGCCGGGCAGCGAGGGTCGTTGGCCCCCGCGTCCAGCAGGATCGCCGGGTAGGCCGTGCCCGGTTTCACGTTGTGGTATGGCGAGTAGGCCATGAGCACGGGGGCGTCGGCCGGGTCGTTGGGATTGCCGTACTCGGAGAGGGTCGCGGCGGTGCCCAGCGGGTCGCGGGCGACGCGCATCAGGTCCAGCTTCGGGGCGCCGCAGACCACCGCCCGCCACAGCTCCGGCCGCTGGGTCACGGCCGCGCCCGTTAGCAGCCCGCCGTTCGAGGCGCCCTGGACCGCCAGCCGGTCGGGCGTGGTGACCCCGTCGGCGATCAGCCGCTCCGCGATCGCGTATAGGTCGTCGAAGGTGTTCTGCTTGGCGTGCTGCCGCCCGCCCTCCCACCAGTCCAGGCCGAACTCCCCGCCGCCGCGCACGTGGGCGTGCGCGTAGATCCCGCCCGCCTCCACGAACGCCGCCAGAGGGCCGAGGTACGACGCCAGCACGGCGACGTTGAACCCGCCGTACCCCTGGATCAGGGTCGGCTGCGGCCGCGACCGGTCGAGGTCGGCGCGGTGGACCAGCGTGCAGGGCACGCGCGTGCCGTCGGCCGACGTGGCCCATACGCGGGTGGTGACCAGCCCGGTGAGGGTGTGGCCGGACCCCTGGAGGGCGGTCAGGGTCCCCGACTCCAGCTCGTAGTGGTAGACCGTGGGGGACTGGGTGTAGGAGGTGTAGCCGAAGGTGATGGCGTCCTCGCAGCCCACGACCTGGTCCATCACCCCCAGGGCGACGACTCCCTGGGCGATGGAGCTGACCGATCCCTGACCGGGCAGCGGGACCTCTCCGAGGTCCGCGCCGTCCAGGCCGAGGATCCGGATGCGCGAGACGGTGTCCACCAGCTCGCCGAGCACCAGCCGCTCGCCGACCAGGGTCACGCCGGTGAGTACGGCGTCGCCGCCCGGCACCAGCTCGGTCCAGGTGTCCGGGTCGCCGGGGCTGTCCAACGGGATGCGGACCAGGCGGCCTCGCGGGGCGCCCGCCGTGGTGACGGCCACGTAGGAGTCGCCGACGAGCACGCCCTTGTACAGGTGCTCGGCGTCGGTGATGAACTCGCGCCACTCCCAGGGGCCGTCCAGGCGGGCGATGAAGTGCGGCCGGGGGCGTAAATGATCGACCTGGATCATCGCCCAGCGCCCGTCCCGGGAGATCTTGGGAATGGCGAACATGTGGGGGATGTCCAGCGGCTCGGGCCGGGTGGGCACCGGCTGCCCCAGCCGGTGGAAGAACAGCCGCCACCGTACCTGCGCCGCCCCCGACTCGTTGGCCATGTAGAAGAATCCGCTGCCGTCCGGGAGCCAGGTCACCAGCCCCGGCCGCTGCTGCGGAACGCCGTCCAGCAGCACCTTCCCGGTGTCGATCTCGATCACCTTGAGCGCCGGCAGCTCGCGGCCCCCCGCGTCCAGGGAGTACGCCAGCAGGCTGCCGTCGGGGGAGGGCTGCGGGCTCATGCGCAGGGGTGTGCCGTCGGACATCTCGTTGAGGTCGATCACCATGCGCCATGGACCTGTCGGGGCGTCGGCCGTCTCGAAGACCATCAGCTCCCCGCCGTCGGGGATGCGCCCGCGGAACCACCGCGGCCCGTATCGCACCGGGACCACCAGGTTGCGGGCGTCCATCTGCTCGACCAGCTCATCGACGCGGGCCACGAGCGCCTCATGGTGCGGCCAGCCGTGCACGTAGGACCGGGCCAGCTCGTCCTGGGCCTGCTGCCAGGCCGCCACACCCTCGCCGTCGTCCTCCTCCAGCCACTGGTAGGGGTCGTCGAAGACCACGCCACCGACCTCGTTGCGCTCCGGCCGTACCGGCGCCTCGGGGTATCGCATTCTCGCGTCACTCTCCTGATTCGTGTTCGCGGGCCCAGATCACGGCCCGCTGGAGGTAGTCGAAGATGGCGGGCAGGGCGTCGGCGTCCAGCCACTCGATCTGGCGGCTGACCTCCGCGCTGACCCCGGCGCTGTTGTCGCGCCACCACGCCGTTCCGGCGGCCCTCATCCGTTCGTCGAGCTGCTCATCGCGCTGCTCGTCGCCGCTCTGGAGTGCGGCCGCCATCGCCGTCCAGCGGGCGGTCACTGCCTGCACCTGGGGGTCGTCGACGGATGTGCCCGCCAGCATGTGCTGGTGGGCCTCCTTGAGCAGGACGAGCCACTCGGTCCGCAGGTCCCGCAGCGTGTCCTCGCCGAGCCGCATCCGGCGCTGGGCGAGGTGGTCTCTCAGCTCCTGGGCGAAGTACGTCTCGTACACCGAGATCTCTTCGAGGGCGGCCATGAAGTGCTCGGGGTCGGGCATGACCGACCGGTCGAGCAGCCCCAGCAGCCCGCCGATCTTCGTCTTGAGCTGCGCCATCCGGGCCGATTGCAGCTCCAGCTCGGCGAGCTGGGCGCCGAGCAGGTCGCGCATGGCCGTCAGGTCGTCGGCCGGCCGCTGGAGGACGTTCGCGATCTCCTCCAGCGACAGTCCCAGCCCGCGCAGGGCGCGCACGCGATACAGCTGCCGCAGATCGGCCTCGGTGTAGCGGCGGTGGCCCGACGCGGTCCGCTCACCGGCCCGAACCAGGCCGATCTCGTCGTAGTGGTAGAGCGTACGGATGGTGACCCCGGTGGCCTTGGCCAGCTCTCCGATGGTCCATCGACGCTCGATACCGTCGTTTCCGGTCACGGATCCGACGGTAGGTCCTCCCGCCACGGGAGGTTCAAGAGGCTGCTCAGGCCAGGGTCGCGGATGTCGATCACGAACCGGTACCGCACGTCGGAGGCCAGGACGCGCTCGTACGCCTCGTTGATCTTGTCGGCCGGGATGACCTCGATCTCGGCCCCGAGGTGGTGCTGGGCGCAGAAGTCGAGCATTTCGTGGGTCTCACGGATGCCGCCGATCGCCGAACCGGCGAACGACCGGCGGCTCATGATGAGCGGGAACACGTTGAGCGCCAGCGGTTCGGGCGGCGCGCCGACGTTGACCATGGTGCCGTCCACGGCCAGCAGCGACAGGTAGGCGTCGAGGTCGATCTTCGCGCTGATGGTGTTCACGATGAGGTCGAAGGAGCCGGCGAGCTGCTCGAACGTCTGCGGGTCGCTCGTGGCGTAATAGTGGTCCGCGCCCAGGCGAAGGCCGTCGTCCTGCTTCTTCAGCGACTGCGACAGGACGGTCACCTCGGCGCCCAGCGCGTGCGCGAGCTTGACGGCCATGTGACCGAGCCCGCCGAGCCCGATGACCGCCACCTTCCTCGCCGGGGTGAGCGGCTCGGTCGCGGACGTGGCGGAGTAGGAGTTGACGGTGAGCATGTTCTTCTCCGTGCTGAAGCTTCTATGACTGACGGCGGCGCGTGCCGAGACCGCCGAAGCGAGCGTGTTCAGAGCTGTTCTTAGCTGCTCTGAGCAGGGAAAACATCTTTTTCCCTTATCCACTGTGCCACTGCCGAATGCCGCGCCGCAGGGCGGACTGCGGCGTTCAGGGGTGTGACAGGACCTCCAGGTGCCGGGTCGGTGACGCAGGTTTGGGCATCGGTTCTGCGGCAATCGCCGTCATGACGAAGGAGGCAAGCCGATGACCATGTGGACGAGCGACGAGCTCAGCAGGATCGAAGCAGCCGACGAGTTGCGGATCGAGCCCCGGCGCGGCGACGGCACGCTGGGCAAGCCGGTGCCGATCTGGGTCGTCCGCCATGGCGACCACCTCTATGTCCGCTCCTACAAGGCGGGCGCGGGAGCCTGGTTCCGTACGGTCCAGGAGACCCACGAAGGCCACATCCGGGCCGGTGGCGTCGACAAGGACGTCACCATCGAGGCGGAGACCGATCCTGGCATCGACGACCAGATCGACGCCGCCTACCGCGCCAAGTACGGCCGCTACGGCGCGGCGTACATCGACACCATGGTGGCGCCCGAGGTGCGAGCGACGACCCGAAAGCTCGAGCCCCGCTGAACCAGCTCGCCTGAACTCCTTGCCTTGACGCCGGTGGCAACGTTCTAAGGTGTCGGCGACAGGCGGGGATCGTCGCATGCCGATCTGCCGTGGGCAAACCGGAGGAATGACGATGAAGTTCGGGATCAGCTACAACACGGCTTATTACGGCGTCGACCCCGAAAGGATCATGGCCTTCGCCCGGCATGCCGAGGACAGCGGCTTCGAGTCGCTCTACCTGCCGGAGCACATCGCGCTGTATCCCGGCGCCACGGTCGGGACCATCGAGCTCCCGCCGTCACTGCCCTACGCCGATCCGCTCGACTGCCTGAGCTTCGTCGCCGCGGCCACGGAGCGGATCCTGCTCGGGACGGGTGTGCTGCTGCTGCCGTACCACCATCCGGTGATCCTCGCCAAGCGGCTGGCGACGATCGATGTGCTGTCCAAGGGTCGGATGCGGCTGCTGACCGTGGGGCTCGGCTCCCTGCCCGGCGAGGCGCGGGCGGCGGGGGTCGACTTCAGCACGCGTGGCCGGCGCGCCGACGAGGCGATCGATGTCATGCGCCTGCTCTGGGCCGGTGGCGAGGACGGCGTCAGCTTCGCGGGGGAGTTCTTCGCCTTCGACGACCTGTGCCAGTTCCCCAAGCCCTTCGGTGTCACCCACCTGCCGATCCACGTCGGCGGATCGAGCCGGGCGGCCGCCCGCCGCGCCGGGCGACGCGGCGACGGCTACTTTCCCGGCGGCGCGCTCGGTCCGGACGAGCGCGCGCTCCAGATGGACCTCGCCCGCTCGACCGCCGTCGAGGCCGGCCGCAGCCCCGAAGCGCTGGAATACACGCGATGGGGGTCGATCGACATGTCCGCCGAGCAGGTCGAAGCGCTCGCCGCGCAAGGCGTCACCCGTCTCGTCGTGAACCCCACCGCCCCCGACCTGGACCGGCAACGCGATCAGATGTCCGCCTTCGCCCAGCGCTTCGCCCGCGGCTGATGGCCGGTGCCCGCCGCGCCGCCGGGCTTATTCCCGCCGGCGCGGTTGTGCGCGCGCTGATGCGCTGACGGTCGAGTAGGCGACGGGTGGCGTGCACCCCGCCAGATGGCCGCGATAACACTCGACATAGGCTGCTTCAGGAAAGACCTGCGCCAACCGCATCAGAGACAGACGGGGGGCGGTTGTCCCATGGCGAAGCTACTTTTCGTGATGACCGGAACGGCGTACTGGACGCTCAAGGACGGCACCAGACATGCGACGGGTTACTGGGCCGAGGAGTTCGCGGCCCCGTACAAGGCGCTCACCGAGGCCGGCCACGAGATCGTGGTCGCCACCCCCAACGGGGTGGTCCCGACCGTGGACATGATGAGTCTGCGCCCCGAAATGGCGGGTAGCGCGCAGATCGCGCTCGATCTGGAGGCGATCATCCGCTCCGCGGAGGTGATGCGGCGGCCTATCCACTTGGCGAACGCCCGCCTGGAGGATTACGACGCCGTCTACTTCCCGGGCGGCCATGGCCCCATGGAGGACCTGTACATCAACGCGGACGCCGGCCGGTTGCTGACTGCGGCGCTCGCCTCCGGCAAGCCCCTCGCCATCGTCTGCCACGCCCCGGCCGCGATGCTGGCCACCAGGATCCACGGCGTGTCGCCCTTCGCCGGCTACCAGATCACCGCGTTCACCAACGAGGAAGAGCACGCGGTCGGGCTCGGCTCGAAGGCCCGCTGGCTGTTGGAGGACGAGCTCATCGACCTGGGCGTCGACTTCACCAAGGGCGAGATGTGGAAGCCCTATACGGTGGTTGACCGCACCCTGTTCACCGGCCAGAATCCCGCGTCGGCGGCCGTCCTGGCCGAACGGCTGCTCAAGGTCCTTTAGACGCTGTTCCCGCGTTGCCGATCATCTCGAGGGACACCTGACGAGGCGGCCAGAAGAGTCGAGGTTGCCGCCCCCTGCGGGATGTCCTTGACCGTCACACCATCGCTGGAGTCGGGCTCGAATGATGCCGGTGGGGCGGTCACGTGCCGCGACAGGCCGGTGCTCCGGATACGGCCGGGGTTGAGCGCGTTGACCGTGATGCCGTTCTCGTCCCAGGCGACTTGTCCCGCGATGTGGACCAGCACACCCGATGGTCTCTTGCGGTTACTCAGAAACCATAGGAGAGTTTGCGCTGACGTGGCAGAACGAACTTTTCAGTGACCGGGGACCCAGATGGCGACCAAGCAGCTCAAAGACTCGTCCGATGAAACGGATCTGAGGCGCGCGGACTCCCTCGCGCGGGAGATCTTCTCGGATGTCGCCAACAAGTGGGCGTTACTGATCATCGAGGCTCTCGGTGAGCGCACCCTGCGCTTCAGCGAACTGCGGGAGGAGGTCGAGGGCATCAGCCACAAGATGCTCACCCAGAACCTGCGCATGCTGGAGCGCAACGGCCTGGCCGAGCGAAAGGTGTACCCCACCGTGCCGCCGCGGGTCGAATACACGCTCACCCAGCCCGGCCAAGCCTTGCGCGCGACCGTCGACCTGATCTGCGACTGGACCCACCAGCACTTCGGTCACATCGAAGCCGCCCGCCGCAGCTTCCACCCCTGACAGCTCATTTCCCTTCAGGATGGGCGAGGTCATGGCACCGGCCGAATAATGCCGTGCGCCGCCGACCGCGGCTGAAGTAGCGTCGGCGGCCATGACTCCTTCCCGCATCCGCCCTCCCTACGTAGCCGACGAGCGGACCCAGCTCATGGGCTGGTACGACATGCAGCGCGCGATCGTCCACTACAAGTGCGAAGGTCTGTCCGACGCGGACGCCCACCGATCCGTCCTGCCAGCCTCGCCCCTCATGACCATGGCCGGCGTGGTCTCCCACCTCCGCTGGACGGAGAAGATGTGGTTCGAGGTCATCTTCCTCGGCAGGCCCGCCACGGGCCCCCAGCTCGAGAACGAACCGGACGACGCCGACATGATGGTCGACGGCATCCCGCTCGCCCAGCTCCTGGAGGAGTACGAGCAGCAGTGCGCGGTGTCGAACGAGATCATCGCGGCTCATTCGCTCGAGGACGTGGGCAAGCATCCGGACTTCCGGGCCGCCGGTGCGAGCCTGCGGTGGGTCCTGATCCACATGGTCGAGGAGACCGCCCGGCACGCGGGCCACATGGACGCCATCAGGGAGCTCCTGGACGGCGAGAAGGGCTACTACTGACACGCCTCCGGAGGCTCGGCCGTCGACGGGAGGGCGACCGAGCCCGCTCGGCTGTTGACCTAGCGCTCGTTAGGGCATATATATCGAGAGATAAACATATGTAGTGAACCCGATATCAGACGGGAGCACCCGCAGTGGCGCGTACCCAGGATCAGCGGCGAGCCGAGACCCGGGCCCGGCTGATCGACGCGGCCGCTGACCTGTTCGCCCGCAAGGGGTTCCACGCGGTGTCCGCCGAGGCGGTGGCCGACGCGGCCGATCGCACGACCGGCGCGCTGTACAACCACTTCGGGGGCAAGGAAGGGCTGCTGCTCGCGCTGCTGGAGGTGTGGAAGGACCAGGCCGCTGCCGAGTTGCTCGCCGGGTTCGAGGAGATCACCGAGCTCGACGACCGGCTGGCCGCCCTGTTCGAAGCGCTGACCCGTAAGGACGAGGATCGCGGTGCGTCATGGCTCCTGCTGGAGCTGGAGCTGTGGCTGCACGGCGCGCGCGATCCCGTCATCGCCGAGCCACTGGCCAGGCGCTATGCCGACATCCGTGCCCGGCTCGCCGGCGGGCTGTCCGACTGGGCCGAGACGGCGGGCGTGCCGCCTCGCCGATCGCCGGAGCGGACGGCCACGGCCGTGCTCGGGGTGCTGATCGGCTGCGCGGTCCAGCATCGGCTCGATCCCGCCGCGGTCGAGGAGCGGGCCGTCGTGGAGAGCCTGCGCGACCTGCTCGGACTGCCCGACCCCTGAGTCCTTCGACGTCCCGGGCCCCGGGCCGTTCCGACCGCTCGACCTGCTCGACTCCTAGATTCTCGCGCCGAAAGGGAGCCCATGCGGATCAACCTGCTCGAAGAAACGTGGGAACGCGAAGTTCCGCACGACCAGTTCGCCTACCTGCGCCGCCACGCGCCCGTCCACTGGCACGACGTCCCCGACGACACCGGCTTCTGGGCCGTCACGAAATATCCGGACATAAAGGCGATCAGCCGGGACGTACAGACCTGGTCGACCGAGATCGGGACCGCGTTCATCCGTACCCAGACGCCGGAGTTCATCGAGATCGCCAGCATGATGCTGCTGAACATGGACCCGCCCAAGCAGACCCGCTACCGCCGGCTGGTGAGCGCGGGCTTCACGCCCAGGACGATCGCCCGGCTCCGGGGCACCATCCAACGGCGGGCCGAGAAGATCGCGGAAGGCGTGCGGGAGCGGGACGGCGAGGTCGAGTTCGTGACCGACGTGGCCGAATATCTGCCGCTGCAGATGATCTGCGACCTCATCGGCGTCCCCGAGGAGGACCACCACCTGATCTTCGAGTGGTCCAACCGCATGGTCGGCTTCCAGGATCCCGACTTCCGCACGACGCCCGAGGACGGCGAGATCGCCGGGGCCGAGATCTTCTCCTACTGCGACGGCCTGGTCGACGACCGCCGCCGCAACCCGCGTGACGACATTCTCACCGCGCTGGTGGAGGCGGAGGTCGACGGCGACAGGCTGACCAGGGAAGAGATCGACTCCTTCTTCGTGATCCTCTGCGTCGCCGGGAACGAGACCACCCGCAACCTCATCGCCCACGCCATGAACGCCCTCATCCTCCATCCGGACAGCTACCGCGACCTGGCGGCCGGCCTCGACGACGAGGACCTGTGGCGCAGCGCGACCGAGGAGTTCCTGCGCTGGGGCTCCTCGATCCACAACTTCCGGCGTACGGCCACCCGCGACACCGAACTCCGCGGCCAGAAGATCGCCGAGGGGGAGAAGGTGGTGACGTTCTACATGTCCGGCAACCATGACGAGGACGTCTTCGCCGACCCGTACACCTTCGACATCCGCCGCAGCCCCAACGACCACATGACGTTCGGCGGCGGCGGCCCGCACTTCTGCCTGGGCGCCAACCTGGCCCGGCAGCAGATCAACTGCATGATCAGAGAGCTGCTGCGCCGCTTCCCCGAGGCGGAGCACGCGGGGCCGGTCAGGCGGATGCGGTCGGATTTCATCAACGGCATCAAGCACATGCCGGTGCGCTTCTCCATGTCCGGCTGAGAAAGCACCGGTTTCCGGACGTACGCGGCCCTGGCCGAGGGTGCGGAGCCTGCGGTCAGCGGCCGCCGAGGGCGTGCCAGATGAGGGCCGCGGTCCGCTCTGGCCAGTGGGGTGGTGGGGTGGGGTCGGCCAGCGCCCGGCCGTACCAGCTGCCCGTGCACATGGTGACGGCGATCTCCAGATCGGCATCGGCGTCGATGAGACCGCTCCGCTGTGCCGACTGGAGGATGGCGAGGATGCGGCGGCGCCGCGGTGCGACCACACGGGCGCGGTAACGGGCGAGCACCTCCGGTTCGGTGGTGTCCTGCAGCATGGTGCCGACGAGCGAGAGCCGGCCCGGCCTGGAGACGCCGCGCTGGAAGTCGGCCAGTTCGGCGACCAACGCGGCATAGGGATCCATCGGCGGGTTCGCCTGCTTCTCCTCGATCATGCTCCCCACCGCGGCGGCGGCGAGCTCGGCCTTGCCCGGCCACCTGCGATACAGGGCCGGGCGGCTGGTGCCCGCCTCCTGGGCGACGGCGGCCAGCGACATGCGCTCATAGCCGTAGACGGCCAGATGGCGCCGGGCGACGGCCAGGATCCGGGCGTCGATGGTGGCGTCCCGTGTTCGCCCGGTCTTCCGTGTCATGATCCCGCCACCTATTCCATTACAATGCTGTAATGTAACGAAAGTATCTCTTGCCTCACTCTATAAAGGGGCCTCCATCGTGGTCATCGAGTACATCCGATATACGGTTCCAGCTGATCGAGCCGACGAGTTCGAGCAGGCGTACAAGACGGCGTCGAGTGTGCTCGACGGCGACCCGCACTGCCTGGCTTACGAGATCGCCCGAGGCGTCGAGGAGCCCGAGCACTACACGGCGCGGATCGAATGGGACTCCGTCGAAGGACACGAGCAGGGTTTCCGCCGCAGCCGCAGGTTCGGTGAATTCTTCGCCGCGGTGAAGCCCTTCTTCTCCGGCATCGACGAGATGAAGCACTACGACGTCCGCTTCGGGTCCCGATGAACACGGCTGAGTTACTGGCACGGGCCCGTCTGCTCAACCGAGATCTGGCACCGGGTGAGCCGCTCGCCGAAACGGTGATCCGGCCGCTGACCGCGGCGCTCACTGAACCCGAAGCCGAGGTCGCGGAGGACGGCACCCCCGCCGAGCGCCTGTGGAAGCTGGCCAAGGACGCTACGCGACTGCGTGCCAGATCAGGCGCGCACCAGGGCTTGATCGAGGCCACGGCCGCGTTGCAGCACCTGGCCTGCTTGTTCGCCGCGGACACCGACTCCTTGACCAAGCGGATCGCCGAACTGGCGGACATCCAAGGCGACCTGGAGTCACGCGTCGACGTCGCGGACGACGGACCCTATCTGGTCACCAACGTCTCGAGTGTCACCAACTGGCTGGGCGCGCCCATCCAGACGTTCCCGCAGATGACGCTGTGCCGATGCGGTCAGTCCGCCACCAAACCGCTGTGCGACGGCAGCCATGCCCGCATCGGGTTCAGCGGCGCCAAGGACCCGGCCAGAGTGCCTGACCAGCTCGACACCTACGAAGGCGTGCAGGTCACCGTCCAGGACAACCGCGGCGTATGCGCCCACTCCGGACTGTGCACCGATCGGCTGCCCATGGTGTTCCGGGTGGGCGAGGAACCGTTCGTGGCGCCCAGCGGCGGCCGGGCCGACGAGATCGTCCGGGCCGTACGCGCCTGCCCGTCCGGTGCGCTCCGCGCCACGATCGACGGTCATCAGGTTCCCGACCCGCGGCGCGAACCCGCGATCGAGGTGTCCAAGGACGGCCCGTACCGTATCACCGGCGGCATCCCGCTCGGCGGCGACTCCTCCCGGGAGCACTACAGTCTGTGCCGGTGCGGCCACTCACGGAACAAACCGCTCTGCAGCGGCATGCACTACTACGTCGGCTTCGCCGATCCGCCGCAGCCGGAGGACCCCACGATCTTCGAGTGGGCCGGCGGCCTGCCCGCGCTAAGGCGTATGACGCACATCTTCTATGAGAAGTACGTCCCACAGGACGACCTGCTCGGTCCGTTGTTCGCCCGAATGTCGCCGGACCATCCAGAACGCGTCGCCGCATGGCTCGCCGAGACGTTCGGCGGCCCCAAGCTCTACACCGAGCAGTACGGCGGGTACGACCACATGGTCGCCGAGCACGCCGGCAAGGCGCTGACCGAACAATGGCGAGCCCGATGGGCGCAGCTCATCAGCCAGGCCGCCGACGACGCCGGGCTGCCCACCGACCCGGAGTTCCGGGCGGCGTTCGCCGGTTACATCGAATGGGGCTCGAGGATCGCGCTGGAGAACTCCCAGCCCGGCGCCACACCGCCACCGCACATGCCGGTGCCCCAATGGTGGTGGGTGTGCGAGGCCAAGCCCGGCTCCCGCGTCTCCGCACTGGCACCACCCGCGCGACGTGCGCAGGTGCGGCTCCCGGCACCTGGTGAGCCGGTCGGTTTCGCCGACCACATCAAGCCGCTGTTCCGGGAAGTGGACCGCAAATCGATGAGTTTCGCCTTCGACCTGTGGTCACAGGAAGACGTCGCCCAGCATGCCGACGCGATCCTGCACCGGCTCCGCCAGGGCACCATGCCGTGCGACGGCGCCTGGTCCGCCGAGCAGGTCGACCTCTTCGCCCGATGGATCACCGAAGGAACCGCACCGTAAGCCGTAAGGCGAAGCCGGCGTCCTCCTCGACGGAACGGAGCAATCCCGCCATGATCGTCGTCACCGGCGCCACGGGCACTGTCGGCACACTGCTGGTGCGGGGACAGCGAGAACGGGGCGTGCCCACGCGTGCCATATCGCGCACCACGGCCTCCCCTGAACCGGGCATCCAGCGGGTCACCGCCGACCTGGACGACATGTCAACGCTGGTCGCCGCGTATGCGGACGCCGACGCGGTCTTCCTGGTCACGCCGGTGCATCCGCGAATGGCGCGGTTCGCCCGCAATGTGATCGAGGCCGCGGTCCGAGGTGGGAACCGGCCGCGGATCGTGCTGCTGGCCGCGGCCGGGCTCGACCAGAACGTGCGAGGCGTCCGTTTCCTGAACGCGCACGCCGAAGGGCTGGCCGCGCTGAGAGCCAGTGACCTGCCCTATACGGTGCTGGCCCCCAACGGCTTCTTCCAGAACCTGTTCACCATGGCGGGCGCGATCCGCGCCGGGACACTCGCGGCTCCCGCCGGCGACGCCGCGATCTCGTTCGTGGACGCCCGTGACGTCGCTGACGCGGCCGCGCACGTGCTGACCACCGACGGGCACGACCGCGCGACCTACACACTCACCGGACCACAATCGCTCACGCACGCCGAGATCGCCGACCAGTTCGGTGCTGTCGCGGGCTCGAACGTCCGCTACTCGGCGCTGTCACCGGAACAGGCCCGCGACCAGCTGACCGCCGCCGGACTAGATCCCTGGCGGGTGGACGGCCTGATCGAGCTCTACGGCTTCTACGCGAGCGGTCACGCCGCCGCCGTCAGCGACGACATCGAGCGTCTCCTCGGCCGCGCGCCGCGCTCACTCGCCGAGTTCGTCGCTGACTACCGCCAGGCGTTCTCGGCAAGCACACACCCTGGGTGAAAGAGTGATGCCAGGTTTCCGAGCGCCTGGGCGGGCAGGCCGATGCGGGAGCCCATGGCCACTTGTTAAGTGGGGAGTTCCCCACTTAATCTGACCGGCATGACACTGAGCGCCGACGATCGCGCGGCCATCACAGAGCTGATCTCCCTGCACGGGCACCTGTTCGACGACGGTGAGCTCGACCGGTTGGACGAGCTGTTCACCCCTGACATCGTCTATGACTCCACCGACTTCGGCGTCGGATTGCTGGAGGGGGTGGCGGCGATCCGGGACGCCGCGCTCACTCTGGGCGCGCGAAACCCCGTGGGCCATCACGTGACCAATGTCGTGCTCACCGAACTCGCCGACGGCAGGGTCCGGGCCCGGTCCAAAGGGATCGCCATCATGGCGGGCGGCACCTGCGGAAGCGCGACCTACGACGATGTCATCTCGTACGGCGACCAGGGGTGGCGGATCAGCCACCGCAAGATCATCGCGCGGCGAGCGCCTCTCGGGGGTCTCGGCAGCTCATGACCACGGTCAGCCGCCCTGGAGCTTGTCCGCCGTAGTGTGACAAGGTGACCGTTCCCGCCGACCAGATCTCCACCGCCTTGGCGCCCTTCGTGGCGACGCTGGCCGCGTACGATCTCGGGCCGGGCTCGGGCGGCGTACATCGCGGGCTTCCCTCATCCACGGTGTCGATCACGATCCCCGAGGAGGACCCGCTGGAGATCGCCTGGGTCGGGCGGCCCGGCTCACGCAGACGGCTCCGGGCAGTGGTGGCCGGACTCCATCTGAGCGCTGCCGAGCTGCGGCAAGAGGGGTGCACACGCGGCGTGTGGTTGACGCTCAGCCCACTGGGCGCCGGCGCGCTGCTGGGACTTCCCTCCTCGGCACTGGCCGGGGACATCGCCGATCTCGCCGACATCGTCCCGGCGATGGCGGACCTGCCGGAGCGTTTGGCGGCCTGCGGGTCCTGGTCGCAACGTCGCGCCCTCGTCGAACGCTCTCTGCTCACCGGCCTGGCACGGCACGGCGAACGTGCCAACAGTCGCGAGCTGCGGGCCACACTCGCGGTCCTTTCCGGGACCACCCGGGTGCAGGAGGCCGCTCAGCTGCTCGGGTGCTCCCGGCGGCACCTGAGCAGTACGGTTCGTACCGAGTTCGGGGTGACGCCGAAGGAGTACCAACGGCTCGTCCGCTTCGAGGCCGCCCGGGGCCGGCTCGTGGCCGCCGCCGGTGGGGGAGCGGACGGTCTGGCGGCGGTGGCCGCCGCGTCGGGATTCGCCGATCAGGCGCACCTCACCCGGGAGTGGCGGGCCATGGCCGGGTGCACGCCCACCGAGTGGCTGCGCGCCGAAGGCCTGGCCGTACGGGGTTCGCCGGCCTCCAACCGGCCACCGGGCGAGAAGCGTGCCTCCAACCGGCCACCGGGCGAGAAGCGCGCGTCCAACCGGCTGCCGAGCGAGGAGCGCGCGTCCAGGTGACAGCCGATGCGGGCGCGTTCGTTCCCATATGTTCAAGACCCCTACGCCCGCCCGACCTCACCATGGGCACATGACGCCAGATATCCGCATTACCCCTCGTCTCATCGTGCCCGACCCGGACCGCGCGTCGGCGTTCTACCAGGACGCCCTCGGCGCCGAGCAAGTGTTCCGTGCTCCGCAGGGCGACGATGGACGGCCCCCCGTCGTCGACCACCGCATCGGTGGTTCGTCCTTCCGCGTCTCGCCGGCCGTCTCGTCGTGGGGCTGGCTCTCACCAAGCGACCTCGGCGGCTCCGCGGTACTCCTCGAGATCGAGGTCGGCGACTCGGACGCGGTCGGCGAACGCATGATCGCCCACGGCGCCGAGGTGCTCGTGCCCATCGAGAACCGGCCCTACGGCAAGCGCTCGGGCCGCGTCCGTGACCCATTCGGCCATCTGTGGATCATCACCGGCGACCTCCGCTGAGCCGACCTTGGATCGGTGGGCGCCGAAGGTCAGGGCATTCGTGCCCAGAAGTCGAGGCCGTGCTCGGCCACGTAGTCCGTGCCGCCGATCCGTTCGGGTGCCAGGGATTGAACGTAACCGGCGCTGACGTCGGGCCAGACCGGCAGGTCCGCGCGGGCGGGATCGCCGTGGCGGGACGTGCCAGCCCGGTATGGCGAGTGGGAGACCGTGTACGGGCTGTTTCGGCGGTGGCAGCGGGACGGCACGTGGGCTCGGATCTTGAAGGAGCTGCAGGCCAGAGCCGACGCCAAGGGGCCGATCACCTGGGATGTGAGCGTGGACTCCACGATCACCCGCGCGCACCAGCACGCCGCTGGTGCACGTAAAAGGGGGATCTGCAGGTCGAGACGCCCGGCGGCATCGATATCGAGCCTGCCGACCATCGCCTGGGCCGCTCTCGGGGTGGGCTGACCACCAAGCTGCACCTGGCCGTCGAGCAGGGGCAGAAGCTGTTATCGCTGATCATCACTGCTGGTCAACGCGGGGATTCTCCTCAGTTCCAGCTCGTGCTGGAGCGGATCAGTGTGCCCCGGCTGGGGCCGGGGCGCCCGTGCAAGCGTCCGGACAGGGTCCGTGCCGATAAGGCGTACGGCTCGCGCGCCAACCGCGCCTACCTGCGCAGGCGCGGCATCGCGTGCACGATCCCGGAGAAGACAGATCAGATCCGTCACCGTAAGAACCGGGGCAGCCGAGGAGGTCGGCCGCCCACGTTCTGCAAGATCGACTACCGGGAGCGTCACGCCGTGGAATGTGGCATCAACCGACTCAAACGCCACCGGGCCGTTGCGACCAGGTACGAAAAGCTGGCCGTCCGCTATGAAGCCACCATCACCATCGCCGCCATCAACGAGTGGCTGTAGCCACCATCAGCCGCGCACCCGAGACTGCTCCACCTCTAGCACCGCA
The DNA here is from genome assembly GCF_020215705.1 of Nonomuraea aurantiaca. Classification (GTDB taxonomy): domain Bacteria; phylum Actinomycetota; class Actinomycetes; order Streptosporangiales; family Streptosporangiaceae; genus Nonomuraea; species Nonomuraea aurantiaca. The sequence continues at coordinate 28,763 of NZ_JAIWNB010000008.1, forward strand.
GCCAATGTTGGGTGCACCCGCCCCACATCGATCGTCGTGACCGTGTACTTGGCGACGCCAGCCACAACAAACGGATCCTCGGCAGCCATCCGCTCGGCAGCCACACGGTCAATGCCGTATGCCACGATGGCCCCACCCAGAGCCGAGGGCACCGTCTGCCCCGACAGCAAGAACATGCCATCGCGGTGATGACGTTCCAGGAACTCGACATGAGCAGCGACGAATGGCTCTGCCTCCCGCTCCGACGCCGTGTACTGCAGAAACAACAAGTGGAGCATCCCGTCCCTCAGATCTCCTTAGGCGATCGGCAAATCATCGCACTCATTGATCCGTTTTTGAAACAGGGCCTAGTGCCGACTCGGGATCGCTGCCCGGCGTGACCCAGCCGCGCTCGGCCGCGACCGCGGCGCCGAACCGCTCCAGTTCGGCCACCGGGGACCACCTCGGCGGCAGCGCCGGAACACCGGGAATGAAGGTGTGCGGCGGCGTCGTGCCCAGTACCGAGAACGCGCTCTGCAGGATCGCTCGGTGGAACAGCCCTGCCGATGCGGGTGACACGAGGTGCGCCGCGATCATGAGGGCCCCGTACGATTCTCCGACCAGGGTCACATTCGCCGGGTCGCCGCCGAACCGCGCGATTTCCCGCCGCACCCAGCGCAGTACGGCCTGCTGGTCCCGCAGACCGAAGGTGCCCCCGTCGGCGAGAGCCGGGCGGCCGAAGCACCCGAACGCGCCGAGCCGGAAGTTCGGTGCCACGACGACGCCGCCGGCTACGGCCAGCCGCCGTGCATCGTAGGCGGCGGCACTGCCGTTCGTCCCGCCGCCGCCATGCAGCCATACCAGCACCGGACGCCCGATGCCCTGGGCCTCCGGCACGGTGATGTCGAGCGTCAGGCAGTCCTCGTCTATGGAGGTGACGTCCGCGAACGACTGGGCCGACTGCGGCGCCGGATTTCCGGGTTCGGTCGCGTCCCGGACCCGGGGCCACGGCTCGACCGGCGCGGGCGGTCGCCATCGCCTGTCTCCGATCGGGGCGGCGGCATAAGGAATCCCCCGGAACAAGAGATGGCCGTCAAGCCGGCGGCCACGGATGGCGCCGCTGCTCAGCCGTACGGTCACGTGCTGGGTCATGGTGCGAACACCGCGGTCAATGTGCGCGTCGCGGATTGCCGATCGAACGCGAGATCTGGAGACCGGCATCAGAACCCTCGCGGACGCGCACCCGCACCCGCTCGCTCATGCGACGCACGGCGTCGTCATAGGCGAAGCGCAGCAGCTCATCCTTGCCGGCGAAGTAGTGCTGAATAAGCCCGACCGAAACCCCGGCCTCCGCCGCCACGCGCGAGAACGAGACGCCGCCCAGCCCCTCCGCGGCGAGCAGACGCTGGAATGCCCGTGCGATCTGGACACGACGCTGGTCATGATCGGCAACCCGCGGCACCCCGCTATCGTACAGCCGTATTGCTACCGCCACCCCGACCATGCCCCCTCACCGGATCAGGAGTTCGGCCCATGCGCGCCACCCTGCGCGACGACCTGAAAACCGCCCTCAAGGCCCGCGACCACATCGCAGTCACCGCGCTCCGCTCTGCCCTGGCGGCGATCGAGAACGCCGAAGCCGTCCCTGTCGACTCCCCGTCTCCCGGCGCCGCGGAGCACGGAATCACCCGGAACGAACACTTCGCAGGCTCGACCGCCGGCCTGGGCTCCGCCGACGTAGAACGTCGCCTCCTCACCGAGGCCGAGCTGTTGTCGATCGTGGAGAAGGAAGTGCGGGAGCGCTCAGTCGCCGCACAGGAGTACGAGCGGCTGGGCCGCCACGACCACGCCGAACGGCTCCGCGCGGAGGCCGAGGTGCTGAGCCGGTACCTGAAGCCGACCGTCTGAGCACACCACGACCATCGCGTAGGGCTGTCACAAACGGGGCGGCCGTCTTGTCCTCACTCCGGACAATCCCCGTTTGGTATGGAGGAACACATGAGCGCACACCTGCCCCCAGGTGTTGAGGTGATCGCGACCCTGCCGGAGGCGGCGGCCCGGATCCCGGCCGGTGCCGAGGCCAGGACCGTCCGGGTCACCCTGGCGCCCGGTGACCCCGGTGCGCCGCCGCACCGGCATCCCGGGCCGATCTTCGGCTACGTGACCCAGGGAGAGGTCCTCTTCGAGCTGGAGGGGCAGCCGCCCCGGGTGCTCAAGGCCGGTGACGCCCTGTTCGAGCCCGGGGGCGACGTGATCCACCTCCAGGGCGCCAACAACCTTCCGGACGCGCAGTCGCAGATGGTGGTGACCATGTTCGCGCTCCCTGGCACCCCGATTCTGACCGTGGTCAGCGCGGAGGAGTTGGCCGAACGACGCCATCTACGGGTTACCCCGACCATGAGGGCCACCAGCATCTCCTGATATACGAAGAGTCCATCTCCCATCACGTTGGGTGACGGTAGATTTCCCGTGTGGCGAACGCAGCGGATTCTCGTGAGGCCGAGTTCGGAGCCGAGCCGCGGCGGCGGGTCGAGACGGGCCGTTCGCGGTCCCGGCCCGCGGCCGGCTGCCCCTATCCGGGGCTGACGTCCTTCCGCACCGGGGACGCGCGCTTGTTCTTCGGCCGCGAACGGGCCGTGACCGACCTGCTGGCCCTGCTCGCCGACCCCGAGACGGCAGGTCATCCGGCGATCGTGATCGGCCCGCCGGGAGTGGGCAAGTCCTCGCTGCTGCGCGCCGGTCTGGCCCCGGCCGTGCTGCGGGGCGCGCTTCCCGGTCGCCGGCCCGGCCGGCCGAGTGTGGCGTACCTGACGCCGACCGCCCAGCCGATGCGCGAGCTGGGCGGCGTCGACTCCCGCACGCTGGTGATCGTCGACCAGTTCGAGGAGCTGTTCACGCTCTGCGGGGACGAGGCCGCTCGGCAGGCGTTCATCGCCGAGCTGTGCCACCGGGCGGCGGCCGGCCTCGCGGTGGTCCTGGGCGTACGCGCCGATTTCTACGGCCAGTGCGTGGCCCACCCGCCGCTGCTGGCGGCGCTGCGGGCGCGGTGCCTGCCGCTCGGGCCGATGGCGGCCGGGCAGCTGCGGCAGGCGATCAGCGAACCGGCCGCCGTGGCGCAGCTGGACATCGAAGCCGGCCTGGTCGAGCTGCTGCTGCGCGACGTGGGCGCCCGGACCAGCGGCGCCTGCGACGCCGGGGCGCTGCCCCTGCTGTCCCATGCCCTGCGGGCGACCTGGCAGCAGCGGACCGGCAGCCTGCTCACCGTCGCGGGCTACGAGCGTACGGGCGGCATCCGGGGGGCGATCGAGGTCACGGCGGAGCAGGCGTACGCGGAGCTCGACCCGGCGCAGCAGCAGGTGGCCCGGCAGATGCTGCTGCGGCTGATCCAGGTCGGCGACGGGACGGCCGACACCCGCCGCCGGCTCGCCCGCCAGGCACTGACCGACGACGGGGACGAGGCCGTCCTGGAGGCCTTCATCCGGGCCCGGCTGCTGACGGCCAACGCCGCGTGGGTGGAGATCAGCCACGAGGTCCTGTTCGACGCCTGGCCCCGGCTGAAAGGCTGGATCGACGCCGACCGGGCCGGGCTCCGGATCAGGCGGCAGCTCGCCGGCGCCGCCGAGGCGTGGGAACGCGCGGGCCGCGACGACGGCCTGCTGGCGCGCGGTCCCCAGCTGACCATGCTGCGCGAATGGGCCGACGCGGCGCTCGCCGTGGCCCTCACCCCCGCCGAGTGCGCCTTCCTGGCCGCCAGCCGGCAATGCCGCGAGGCCGAGCAGGTGGAGACGGTGCGGCGTAACCGCAGGCTACGCCGCCTGGTCCGCTGCCTGGGAATCACGCTGGCGCTGACCGCGGTCGGCACGGTGGTGGCGGTCAGGCAGGCGGCGGAGGCGCACCGGCAGGAACGGAGCTCCCTGGCCGGGCGGCTGTCGGTCGAGGCGGCCCGGCTGGCCGGCCACCGGCCGGAGGTGTCGGCGCTGCTCGCCGCGGCGGCCGTCGAGCAGGACCGCACGCCGCAGTCGCTCGGCGCGCTGATGAGCACGCAGGCAGGAGGGTTCGCCGGTCGCCTGGCCGGGCACGGGGCGGCGCTGTGGGGGGCGTCCTTCAGCGCCGACGGCTCGACGCTCGCCACCGTCGACCACGGTGGCCGCGCCCTGCTGTGGGACGCGCGCCGCCGGACCGTGACCCATACGCTGGAAGACCTCTCCGCCCGCCTCACCGCCATCGCCGTCAGCCCGGACGGCCGCCTGGTCGCCGGGGCGGGCGACGACAAGCGGTTGCGGATGTGGGACGCCGGCACCGGCAAGCGGCTGGCGACGCGCGAGCTGCCGGGCGGCACGGCGATGGGCGGCCTGTCCTTCGATCAGAAGGGCTCGATCCTGGCCGTGGCCGGGACCGGGGTCGTGCTGTGGCGGGTGAGCGACCTGCGGGCGCTGCCGGCTCCGCCGTGGGGGTCCGACGCGTTCGAGGGTGCCGCGTTCAGCCCCGATGGCACGCTGCTGGCCGCCGCCGGCCACGACGGGAGGCTGCGGCTCTGGCGCACCGACGGCGAGAGCGGGTCGCCGCCGGCTCTCAAAGCGGGCGCGCACGCGTTGCACGATGTCGCCTTCAGCCCGGACGGCACGCGGCTGGCCGCCGCCGGTGACGACGGTGCCGTACGACTCTGGCGCACGTCCGACTGGCACCCGTCGGGCGTGCTCACCGGGCATCGCGGCGCCGTGTGGGACCTCGACTTCCGCGGCGACGGCCAGCTGCTCGCCACGGCGGGTGAGGACCAGCGGATCATGCTGTGGGACGTGGCGGCGGGCCGCCGGGTCGCCGAGCTGACCGGCCACAGCGCCGCCGTACACGCGGTCGCCTTCCCCCGCAGCGGGACGCTGCTGGTCAGCGCCGCCGCCGACGCGACCGGGGCCATCTGGGACACCGCGGGCTGGGAGATCCGCGGCTGTCCCGAACCGGAGGCGGTCGCGGCGGCCTGGGGGCCCTGGGGGCTGGTGACGGGTGCCGTCGACGGAGTCGTTCGCTACGGCGGACCCGCCGCCGCGACCGGGCAGTGCGAGCAGCTGTCCCTGCCCTACTCACGCATCCGCGCTCTGGCCAGGGGCGGGAAGGACGGAGACCTGCTGGTGGCCGGCGGTGACAGGGGCCGGATTCGGGTCTGGAGCCTTCGGCGCCGCACCGAGCTTTACCGGCTCGACTCCGGAGCCGGAGACCAGCACGGTGTCGCCATCGACCCCGAAGGCGACCTCGTGGCGGGCGGCTATGGCAACGAGATCCTGGTGTGGCACATCACCGCAGGTCAAGCCACCAGGGTGGACAAGTGGACGGCGAGCGGGACGGTGGGCACGCTCGCGTTCGACCCCGGCGTGGGGACGCTGACGACAGGCGAGGACCGGGCCGTCTATGTGCGGCAGCTCGGCGATCCCGCCTCGCGGCGGCTCCTCATGGTCGCCACCGCGCAGATCACGGCGCTCGCCTACAGCGCGGACGGCACCATGCTGGCGATCGGCTCCGACGACGGCACGGTGCGGCTCTGGCAGGTCCAGGGGCGCCGCGAGCTGTTCGCCCTGTCCACCCGCCAGGGCTCCATCCGGGCGCTGGGCTTCGCCTCCGGCCATGGCCGCCTGGCCGTCACCGGAGCGCTCGGCACGGTGCGCTGGTGGGATCTGGACGAAGGGGCGTCGCTGCGCCATGCCTGCGACATCGCCTCCGTGCCCCAGCCGCAGGAGTGGGCGCGGCTCGTACCGAACATGAAACCCCTGCGGCCCTGCGCCTTTACCTCGCCAGGTGCTCCGGTGTCAGCGCCTCACGCCTCGGCGGGGCGCGTCATCGTCGAGGCCGGGCACCCCGTCGTGGCCGGTCCGTGGCCGACCAGTGGGCCGGGCGCGTGAGCGCGGACGGCAGCTTGGTGGCGCTGTCGCCACCGGCCGCATTGAGCTGCGGCTGGGTGAGGAAGATGCTGCCCGTGAGATCGGCACCGGCCAGCTCGGCGCCTCGGAGATCGGCGCCGATCAGGTCGGCCAGCCGCAGGTCGGCGCCGCTCAGGTCGGCGCCGATGAGGTAGGCCCCGCGCAGGTCGGCACCCCGCAGGTCGGCGCCCTTGAGCTTGGCCCCGATGAGGTCGGCGCCCCTGCGGTTCTTCCGGCGCGGGGTCTCGCCCCGGACCAGCTCGCTCGTACGCAGCAGCAGCGTGTTGACGCTCTGCCGGTGCGCGGGCACGTCCACGAGCAGGAGCGCGTCGGCGTCGGCGCGGCTGAGACGCCCGGTCTCGTCGAGCGCGGCGCGGAGGTCGTCGTGGAGCTCGCGGGCCGGGTCCAGGCTCAGCGCCTCGGTCAGGTACCACAGCAACTCGTGGAGCTGGCGCACCACCGGGAACACCGCGAACATCCGCGTGGCCGTCTCCGGAGCCCGCCGCCAGTCCTGCCCGACGAAGGTGACCTGGGAGACCTTCTGCCCCGCGCCGAAGCAGTCATAGACCGTGCAGCCCGGGAAGCCGCGCTCTCTGAGATCGCGGTGGATGCCGCAGCGGAAGTCCGCCTCCAGGTTGGGGCACGGCCGTCCGGCGTCCTTGTCGATCGCGAAGTCGGCCGAGGCGGCGAAGGGCAGCGCCACGCAGCACAGCCCGAAGCAGCTCTCGCAGTCGGCTTTCAGGGATTCGGACAAGAGCAGAGGTCTCCTTCTGGGACACCGGGCTTCCGACATTACCCCAGCTCCGCGGCCGAGAATCCGGGAGCACGTCACACTCCGGGGCCCGGCGCCACTCTCAGATCGGAAACCGCTCAACATCGATGGGACATCTCATGATCTTAGTAACCGGAGCCACCGGCCTCGTCGCACGCCCCCTGATCGAGCTGCTCGTCGCGCAGGGCGCCAAGGTCCGCGCCGTCAGCCGTTCGCCGGAGACCGCCGGGCTGCCCGACGGCGTGGAGGTCGTGGCGCGACCGGACGCCTTCGACGGGGTCAGCGCGCTGTTCCTGCACCCGCGCGCGGTGGCCGGTGGGGCCGTCGAGCTGCTGGAGTCGGCCCGGCGGAACGGGGTGCGGCGGGTGGTGGCGCTGTCGGCGAGCAACGTCGACGACGACCTCACGGACCAGCCGTCCCGCTTCAGGGGCGACAGGAACAAGGAGGCCGAGGAGGCCGCCGTCGGCAGCGGTCTGGAGTGGGTGAGCCTGCGGCCCTGCTCGTTCGCGGTCAACACCCTGACCTCGTGGGGCGGCCAGATCCGGGCCGGTGACGTCGTGCGCGGGCCGTACGCGAAGTTCGCCGAGGCACTGATCCACGAGCGCGACCTGGCCGCGGTCGGCGCCCGCGCGCTGCTCACGGACGAGTTCGCGGGCCAGAGGCTGGAGCTGACCGGCCCGCGGTCACTGACCCACGAGCAGACATTGGCGATCATCGGCGAGGTGATCGGCAGGCCGCTGCGCTACCAGGAGATCGCGCCGGAGGCGGCGGCGCAGGGGATGGTCGCGCGCGGCTTCCCGCAGCCGTTCGCCGAGGCCCTGATGGCCAGGTACGCCAGATGAGTCGGGCAGCCCGCGCGGGTCACCGGGGAGGTGGAGCGCGTGCTCGGCCGTCCGGCGCGCACCTTCACGGAGTGGGTCGCCGATCACGCCGCCGAGTTCGGGGGGTGAGCGCTCCTTGAGGGCTGGCGAGTTCACGACAAGTCGGGATCTGGCCATGCCTTTCGCATGGACAACGCCAGATCATGACCACTAGGAATTCGGTAGCTTCTCTTACCGATTCGCTGGAGGTCGTCAATGCTGCGTGGGCGAAGGGCGGTGGCCACCGTCGCGGCGGTGCTGGCCGTCTCCGCGCTGTCGGTGCCCGGTTCCCGGGCCGGCGCCGAGGTGGCGGCCTCCGGGCTCGCGGTGGGTACGGCCGGCGGGGAGATCACGCTCATCACCGGCGACCAGGTGCACCTACGCGCCGTCGACGGCGGGCACCAGGCGGTGACGATCACCCCGGCCCCGCGCGCGGACGGCTCCGTACCGAACTTCCAGGTGCTGGAGGCGGACGGACAGCTGACCGTCATCCCCGACGACGTCGCCGCCCTGGTCCCGCAGCGTCTCGACGCGGCCCTGTTCGACGTCTCGGAGCTGGCCGAGGACGGCTACGACGTCGCGATCCCGCTCATCCTCACCTACGAGGGCAACACCGCCAAGTCCGCCATCCCGGCCGTCAAGCAGCTCCGCACCCTGGAGAGCATCGGCGGCGCGGGAGTGTCGATCGCCACCCATGACGCGGCCCGTTTCGGCGCCGCGCTGGCCGGGCTCGCCGCCGGAACCGCAGCCCGCGCGGCGAGCCCCTTGGCCGGAGTGTCGAAGATCTGGCTCGACCGCAAGGTGGAGCCGGTGCTGGAGAACAGCGTGCCCCAGATCGGCGCACCCGAGGCGTGGGCGGCCGGCTTCGACGGCACGGGCACGACCGTGGCGGTGCTCGACACCGGCATCGACGCCACCCATAGCGACCTGGCCGGGAAGGTGACCGACCAGCGCGACTTCACCGGCGAGAACGCGACCGGCGACCCCAACGGCCACGGCACCCACGTCGCGAGCACCATCGCGGGCTCCGGCGCCGCCTCGGAGGGCCGCCGCAAGGGCGTGGCGCCCGGCGCGGGGCTGCTGAACGGCCGGGTTCTGGGCGGCGACGGCAAGGGCCAGCTCTCCTGGATCATCGACGGCATGGAGTGGGCGGCGGGGGAGAAGCACGCGCAGGTCGTCAACATGAGCCTGGGCAGCCGCGTCGCGGGCGGGCCGCTCTCCTCGGCCGTGTCGCGGCTGTCCCAGCAGTACGGCACGTTGTTCGTGGTGGCGGCGGGCAACGACGGCTGCGACGGCTGCGTCGGAGCCCCCGGCGACTCCGCCGACGCGCTGACCGTCGGCGCGGTCGACCGCGCCGACCAGCCGGCCGCCTTCTCCAGCAAGGGCCCGATCGCCGTGGACGGCTCGGTCAAGCCCGACGTGACCGCGCCGGGCGTGGAGATCACCGCCGCCAAGGCGGGCGGCGGCTACGTCACGATGTCGGGCACCTCGATGGCCACCCCGCACGTCGCGGGCGCCGCGGCGCTGCTGCGGCAGGCCCGGCCCGGCATCACCGGCCCCGAGCTGAAGTCCTTGCTGATGGAGAGCGCCAAGCCCATGCCGGGCACGCCCGCCGACGCGCGGGGCACGGGCCGGATCGACGTCGGCGCGGCGCTGAAGGGCGCCGTCGTCGCCTCAGCGGGTTCGGTGAACTTCGGCGGCCTCGTGGAGGGCACCGACAAGAGCGTCACGATGACGTACCGCAACCTCGGCAAGGAGCCTGTCGAGCTGGACCTGAAGGCCGGCGGCCCGTTCACCGCCGAACCCGGCAAGGTGACCCTGCCCGTCGCCGGGCAGGCCGAGGTGAAGGTGACGCTCAAGGGCGCGCCGCCCGGCCGGCTGCGGGAGGAACTGTCGGCGAGCGTTCCCGGCGGCGCCACCGTACGGACCCTGCTGACCGCGAGCGTCGAGGAGCGGCGCGTCGAGCTGCGGGTACGCGGCGTGGCCAGGGACGGCCGCAACGCGCGCGGCGGCTTCACGGTGCTGAACCTGGACGAGGGCACCCTGGTCGGGCGCGTCCTGCCCGGCGACCCGGCGCAGCCGTGCACCGAGCAGAAGTCCGGCGCCGGCACCTGCCTGCTGGTCAAGCCCGGCACCTACTCCGTGCTCGGCCACATCTTCACCATGCCCGCCACCCAGGACAGCACGGCGACGGGCAAGCCGCTGAACGAGAGCCTCGTCGGCGATCCCGAGATGAAGATCACCGGGGACACCGAGGTCGTACTCAACGCCCGCAAGGCCGTCGAGGTCGAGATCCGGACCCCTGACCACAAGACCAAGCGGAACATGGGCGCCGCGGCGCAGCTCGCCTGGTACCGCGCCGGCGAGAAAGGGACGGCGCTGCGCGGCGGCACCAACATCTCGCCCGGCGGGCAGGTCGAGGAGCGGCTGTTCATCCAGCCGACCAGGAAGGTCACCAAAGGCACCTTCACCGTCGCCACCCGCTGGCGGCTGGAGGCGCCCGCGATCACCCTGACGAGTCCGGGTCTCGACCTGAACCCCCAGTACTACGACCCGGTCTCCTTCAGCGACTACGCCACGGAATACCCGAAGCTGGACGGCACCGCCCTGCTTCCGGCGGTCGACGCCGGGCGGGGCACGGCCGAGGAGATCAAGGCCCGCGACCTGCGCGGCAAGCTGGCGGTCATCCGCCGTACCGACGGCGTGCCCGTCTCGGCCCAGTCCAACGCGGCCGCGGCCGCGGGAGCCAGAATGGTGGCGATCTACAGCGACCACCCTGGGGCGGACATCACCTCGGGCGGCACCGGCGTCAAGCTCACGGTCCCGACCGTCCGGCTGACGCAGGAGGAGGGCCTGAAGCTGGTCGAGCGGCTGCGGCGGCTGCCCGTGCCCGTCCTGGCCAAGGGGATCGTGGCCAGCCCTTACGTGTACGACCTGTACCTGCGTGAGAAGGGCCGGGTGCCGGACTCGCTGCGGTACGTGGTGCGTGACCGGTCGCTGGCCAGGGTCGAGTCGGGCTATCACAGCCAGCTCGCGGACGACGTGACGGTGAACGAGGCGCGGTTCGTGTTCGAGCCGTGGGACACCTCGTCGATCTCCACGAACCGGCCGCTGGCCAAGACGCCGCGTACCCAGGTCGAGTACTTCACTCCCGACCCCGACCTGCGCTGGAGCGCCTCGGCGGGCAGTCCCGAGCGGCACTACAACACGATGTGGCCGCACGTGGACACTCCGCGCGTCGCTCTGTCGTCGCCGGACTTCCGCAGCTATGCGGCGGGGGAGCGGGTGGAGCGTACCTGGTTCAAGCAGCCGCTGCTGCCGGGTGTCAACCCGCGCAATCCGCTGCGCAGGGAGGGCGACAAGCTGCGCATCTCCATGCAGGGCTTCGTCGACGCGAGCGGCAATTACGGCGAGGCCTACACCAGCGCATTCGAGCACGGCATGAAAACAGATTTCCGCCTCTACCAGGGCGATTCACTGCTCCAGCAGACCAACTACCTGCCCTCGGGCAGCGTGCTCCTGCCGGCGGAGAAGTCCATGTACCGGATCGAGTACGACGTGCGCAACGAGGCCACCTGGGCGAAGCTGTCCACGCGCATCCGGTCGGTGTGGACGTTCGGCTCGGAGCACGTGGACGCGGGGGTCGCCACCGTGATCCCGCTGATCCTGGCCGGGATCGACGCGCCGGTCGACCTGAAGAACCAGGCCCGCTCGGCCAAGCTCGGCGTGTCCCTCCATCGCCAGGAGGGGGCGGCGCGCAGCGCGCTGAAGGAGGTGTCCCTGGAGATGTCCTACGACGACGGCGCCACGTGGCGGGCGACCCGCCTGCGCGCGAAGGGCGGCAGCGACTCCTACGAGGCCACGCTGGAGCGGCGGCCCGGAAGCTTCGTCTCGCTGCGGCTCAAGGCGGCCGACGTCGAGGGCAACACCTTCTCCCAGGAGGTCATCCGCGCCTACGCGGCACGGTGACACCCTCTCTCAGCCGGTCATCCGCGCCTGCGCGGCAGGGTGACACACAGACCCGCCGGGCGGATAGGCCACCCCCCTCCGGTCCCATCCGCCCGGCGACACCTGACTGCCAGGTCCATGAGGAGCGCCGCCCAACGCGCTCGAATACCAGATTTGACTTATATAAGCCTGACTTGAAATACTCCGTCATGTGCATGCATTCGACGTCCTCGGAGACCCGGTCCGGCGCCGGATCCTGGAGCTGCTGGCCGAAGGCGAGCTGAGCTCCGGCGAGGTCACCGCGGTCATCCAGAGCGAGCACGGCATCTCCCAACCGGCCGTCTCGCAGCACCTGCGGGTGCTGCGGGACAACGGGTTCGCCAGCGTGCGAGCCGAGGGCACCCGGCGGCTCTACGCCGTCGAGCCCGGCCCGCTGCGGGAGGTCGACGCCTGGCTGGAACGCTTTCGCGGGTTCTGGGAGCAGCGGCTGGACGCGCTGGCCACCGAGCTGGCGCGGGGCAAGCGGGAACGCCGCGCTCCCGGCCCATCATCGAGAAACGAGCCCACATGATCGACATCATCAAGCAGATCGAATACGTCCACCGGCAACTGGAAGACGGCGACGAGCTCAAGACCGTCGTGCTGCGCCGCCACTACGACGCCGACATCGAGGACCTGTGGGACGCCTGCACGTCCGCGGAGCGCATCAGCCGCTGGTTCCTGCCCGTCAAGGGGGACCTTCAGCTCGGCGGCCACTACCAGCTCGAAGGCAACGCCGGTGGAGAGGTGCTGGAGTGCGAGCCGCCGCACCGCTTCAAGGTGACCTGGGTCTTCGGCGATGCCCCCGGCCTCTCCGAGGTCGAGGTACGGCTGTCGGCCGACGGCGCCGAGCGCACGCTGTTCGAGCTCCGGCACACCGCCGCCGCGCCGCCCGACATGTGGGACCGGTTCGGACCGGGCGCCGTGGGCGTCGGCTGGGACCTGGGACTGCTCGGCCTGGCCCTCCACCTGACGGGCGGATCCATCGGCGATCCGATCGCCTGGCAGGGGAGCGAGGAGGGTCATGCCTACAGCAGGACGTGCAGCCGGCTGTGGGGGGAGGCCCACGAGGCGGCGGGCGCCCCCGCCGACCAGGCGAAGGCCGCGGCCGACAACACCAGTGCCTTCTACGCCCCGCCGGCCTGAGCAGACGACCGCTGACAAGATCATTTCGATCGTCCCCAGCGTAGGCCCCACCACCCAGGCCAACCGCGCCTTCCTCGGCAAAGCCGTGTCGTTGCTGGCCGAGGAGGGCGTGCGCCAGTTCGTCGACATCGGCGCGGGGCTGCCCACCCAGGACAACGTCCACCAGGTCGCCCAGCGCGTCGCGGCCGATGCCAGGACGGCCTACATCGACAACGACCCGGTCGTCCTCGTCCACGCCAGGGCACTGCTGGAGGACAGCCCAGGAACCAAGGTCCTCGACGGCGACCTCAGACGGCCCAAGGAGCTCTTCGCCGATCCGGCCCTGCGCGAGCACATCGACTTCGATCGGCCCGTCGCCGTCCTGATGCTGGCTGTCCTGCACTTCATCCCCGACCACGACGAGGTGGACGCGATCGTCGCGACGGTCCGCGGCGCGCTCGTCCCGGGCAGCTACCTGCTGCTGTCGCACTTCTACACGCCCGACGACGAGCAGGCCACCGTACGGGCGGGCGCGAAGGTCTACTCGGCCACCAACTCCGGCTCGCTGACCGCCCGCTCACTGACCCGCATCAACGGCTACCTGGCCGGGCTCGACCTGGTGGCGCCCGGACTGGTGCCGGTGCAGGCCTGGCGGCCGGACTGGGAGGAGGACGCGGTCGTGGACCTGTCCGTGCCGGGCCTGCTGGGCGCTGTGGGGCGCGTCCCCCAGTAGGCGGAATAACACTCCGTTAGGCTTGAGTTCTGACCTTTGCTGCATCGTCGCGATCCGTGAGCGGGTGCGCCAGTGTTCTCAGCGCTCTGGAGCCCATCGTCGATTCGAGGCGGGGGATGACCCCGGTTCGGATTCGGCGGCGTCGTGCCGCCGGTTGGCGGAAGCCGGCCGGCGCTGTGATCGTTGACCGCACCTCGCGCTGGGGCAACCCCTTCACGGTGGCGGACGCGCTCGCGGACGGCATCGCCGATGACGAGCACGCCGCCCACGAGCTGTGCGCCCAGCGGTATCGGTCGTGGATTCTCGGCTCGATTCCGGGGGACCCGGACGTGCTCCGGGTGGGAAACCGTCAGTACGACCGGCGATGGATCCGCGAACACCTTCACGAGCTGCGCGGTCGATCGCTGTGCTGTCCTTGCCCCGAGGGCGAGGCCTGCCATGGCGAGGTCCTTCTGGAGCTCGCCAATGAGGAGCCTCCCCCGGAGGGCCGAAGCTCGTGATCGCCGGACGATCACTGGCCCGGGGGACGCCAAAATTTATGGTCGGGCGCGTCAGGCGATGCGGACGATGCTCTTGCCGTGGGTGTCGCCGTTGGCCAGCCGCTGGATGGCGGTGTCGAGGTCGGCCATCTCATACTCGGCGGTGACGTCCACGCGGACCGTGTGGTCGGCCAGCAGTCGCAGCGCCTTGGTGGCGCTGTCGGCCAGGCGTTGCGGGTGGGTCTGGCTGAGCAGGTTGCTGTTGTAGGTCAGGGCCGACTTTCCGCTCATGAGCAGGTCGTTGGCATTGATCTCGACAGGTTCGAAGGTCGCGATGTTGCCGTAGATCACCAGGCGGCCGTGCGACGCGAGCCGCTCCAGGCTGGCCAGGCGGGTCGGCCCGCCGATGGGATCCAGGATCACATCGAACCGCTCGTCGGCGAGGGCGCCGGGAAAGTCCTCGCGGGTCACCAGCAGGTCGTAGCCGAACTGCGTGGCGTATTCGGCCTGGGCGGTGCCGCCGACCACTCCCACGACGCGGGCGGCTCCGGCGGCCTTGGCGAACTGGGCCGCGAGCGTGCCGACGCCTCCCGCCGCCGCGTGAACGAGCACGCTGTCACCGGGGCGTACCCGGCCGACCGTGTTGATCAGGTCGTAGGCGGTCGGGGTGACCCAGCCGAATCCGGCGGCCGTACGAGAGTCCACGCCGACGGCGTCGAAGGCCAGGAGGTCTGACGCCACCACGACCGCGGCGTACGCCCCGGCGCTGGTCAGGGCGGTCACCCGCTGACCGACGCGGCCCGCGTCCACGCCTTCGCCGACCGCGACGATGCGTCCGGCGGCCTCGAAGCCGGGCACGAAGGGGCGCGGAACCGGGAAGTGGCCGCTGCGGACGAGCACATCACCGTACTGGATTCCGGCGTAGTCCACCCGGATCGCGACCTGCCCGGCAGCGGGGACGGGCTCGTCGACGTCGGCGAGGGTGAACCGATCATCGGTGTCGAAAACCACGGCCTTCATAGTTACAGCTCCCTGTGTTGACTCAGTATCCTGATACCGAGGACCCTAACGAGTATCAGGTACCTGAGTCAACACAGGGAGCTGTTGATCGATGACCGACATCCCCGCCGAGGAATACCTCTGTACGCGCATCCGCCGCACCGAGCAGGCTCTGATGGCCCACCATGAGGCGGTTCTGCGCGGCTACGGCCTCACCATGACGCAGTACACCGTGTTGCTGACGCTGTCGCGCGAGGACGGTATGTCCGGGGCCCAGCTCGCCCGTGCCTGCGGCGTCACCCAGCAGACCATGGCCTCCGTCCTGACCGGCCTGCAGAACAAGGAGCTCATCGTCCGCGAGGCCTCGCCCGTGCACTCCAAGGTCCTCATCGCCTCGCTGACCGAGCAGGGCCGGCGTGTGCTGGACGGTGCTTATGGAGAGGTCATCGTGCTGGAGCGCGCCCTTGGCGCGGCCTTCACCCCGGCCGAGCGCGACGCGTTGTGCGAACTTCTCGAACGCGCCACCACGATCCTGATCCAGCAGACGCCCGGCGCCGAGTCGCGGGCCGGTTAGCTCACGAGTGCCGACGGGTCGCGTTCCGGCGGGCCGGCGGGCCACCATTGGCCGTCGCGGTCGGTGAAGGGATACCAGCGGCCGTCGCGGCCGTAACGCAGTTGCCGGGCGCCGATGGTCCAGCGGTTGCGCCACGCCTCGACCTGCGGCGGGCGCTCGCCCTCCCAGCCGGCCCGCAGGAGCGCGCCGGCTCTGGCCAGGTCCTGCTTGGGCGGGGTCCAGGCCGTTTCGAGCGCCTCCAGCCCGTCGGCGCCGCCGTACCGCCAGGCCTGTACGGCCGCCTCCAGTCCGAGGTCGAGGTCGTGGGCGGCGGCCAGGCGTACCCGGTCCTGATATTCGGTCAGTACGGCCAGCCGCCCGGTGAGCAGCAGCTCGCGGGCCCGGTCGGCGGCTGAGGCGGCGAGCACCTCCAGGGCGGCCACGTCGACCCCCGGCGCGGGCTCCAGCCCGAGCGGCGTGTACGCGACGTCGAGCGGCGGCGGCCCCGGCAACGGCGGCACGCCCAGGCTGAACGCCACCGCGGCGGGCGTACCGGCGTCGGCCGGCGCGGGGATGTCGCGACCCTGGAGCGCCTCGAGCAGCTCCTGCTCGCCCCGGCCGCGCATGAGCAGCAGCACGAACGGATCGGCGTCGAGCAGCCACGACGCCTGATAGCACAGGGCGGCGGCGTGCTTGCACGGGTGCCCCCAGTCGGGGCAGGAGCACTCCGGTTCGAGGTCGCCGACCGTCGGCAGCAGCGGGACTCCGGCGTCCTCGGCGGCCTCGACCAGGTCGTGCGGCATGTCGCGGTCGAGCAGCGCCGCGATGTGCCCCGCCTTGGCGGCCACCTGGTCGAGGAAGCGCTCCCAGTCGGGGGCGGTGAGCTGTTCGACGTGGACGACGGTGTCGTACTCGCTCTCGGCGACGGCGGCGATGCGGCCCGGGCTGACCGTGATGGGGCCGACCTGGCCGCTCTTGGCGTAGGTGCGGCCCTTGCGCAGGAGCGTGTGGTCGAGGGAGGTGTCCTCCATGGCCTGGATCCAGGCCCCGCCCCACCAGGAGGTGGCGAAGCGGGCACCGGCCCGTTGCGCGGGGAATGCGGGGAATCCTCGGACAGCGCTCATCTCAGCTCCACGAGTGCGGCGAGTTCCGCGTCGGTCAGTTCGGTGAAGGCGGCGTCGCCCCCGGCCAGTACGGCGTCGGCCAGCGAGCGCTTGGCCGCCAGCATCTCGGCGATGCGGTCCTCGATCGTGCCCTCCGCGATCAGCCGGTGCACCTGGACGGGTTTGTCCTGGCCGATGCGGTAAGCGCGGTCGGTGGCCTGGTCCTCGACGGCCGGGTTCCACCAGCGGTCGTAGTGGATGACGTGGTCGGCGCGGGTGAGGTTCAGGCCGGTGCCGGCCGCCTTGAGCGACAGCAGGAACACCGGCGCCGCCCCCTCCTGGAAGCGCCGTACCATCTCCTCCCGTTTCGGCACGGAGGTGCCGCCGTGCAGGAACTGGGTGGCGACGCCCCGGTCCGTGAGGTGCCGGTCGAGCAGCCGCGCCATGGCCACGTACTGGGTGAAGACCAGCACCGCGCCGTCCTCGGCGACGATGGTGTCGACGAGCTCGTCGAGCAGTTCGAGCTTGCCGGAACGGCCGGTCAGCCTGGGCGCGGCCTCGTGCAGGTAATGGGCCGGGTGGTTGCAGATCTGCTTGAGCCCGGTCAGCAGCTTGACGATCAGGCCGCGCCTGGCCATGCCCTGGGCGCTCTCGATCTGCCGCATACTCTCGCGGACCACCGCCTCGTACAGCCCGGCCTGCTCGGTGGTCAGCGCCACCGGGCGGTCGGTCTCGGTCTTGGGCGGCAGCTCAGGCGCGATGCCGGGATCGGACTTGCGGCGCCGCAGCAGGAACGGCCCCACGAGCCTGGCCAGCCGCTCGGCCGCCGCGCTGTCGCCCGACTCGACCGGTTTGGCCCAGCGCGAGCGGAACCTGCCCAGCGAGCCGAGCAGCCCCGGGGTCGTCCAGTCGAGGATGGCCCACAGCTCCGCCAGGTTGTTCTCCACCGGGGTGCCGGTCAGCGCGACGCGGGCGGCCGCCGGGATCTCGCGCAGCGCCTTGGCCGTACCAGAAGAGGGGTTCTTGACGTGCTGGGCCTCGTCGGCAACCAGCAGCCCCCACGGGTGCTCGGCGAGCCGCGCCGCATCCATCCGCATGGTGCCATATGTCGTCAGTACGAAGCCTTCATCGGCCAATGTCCGGCTATTTCCATGAAATCGGCGGACAGGGACGCCCGGTGCGAACCTGGAGATCTCCCGCTCCCAGTTCCCCAGCAGCGAGGCGGGGCAGACGACCAGCGTGGGACCGCCGCCCCGGTGCAGGTG
This sequence comes from Nonomuraea aurantiaca, assembly GCF_020215705.1. Lineage (GTDB taxonomy): Bacteria > Actinomycetota > Actinomycetes > Streptosporangiales > Streptosporangiaceae > Nonomuraea > Nonomuraea aurantiaca. Next base: position 46,527 of record NZ_JAIWNB010000008.1, read on the forward strand.
CAGCGCGATCAGGGTGATCGTCTTGCCCAGGCCCATGTCGTCGGCCAGGCAGGCGCCGAGCCCGAGCGACGTCATCCTGGCCAGCCAGCGCAGGCCCTGCAGCTGGTAGTCGCGCAGCCGCGCGTCCAGACCGGCGGGCACGGCGATCTCCTCGGGCTCGGACAGCCGGTCGCGCAGCTCCCGCAGCCAGACGCTCGGCTCGACCGGCACCTGCTCGCCGTCGACCTCCACAGTGCCCGTCAGCGCGGCGCCGAGGGCGTCGAGGCCGGTCAGCGGCTTGAGATCGCGCTGGCGGGCCTTGCGGGCCAGGTCGGGCTCGATGAGCACCCACTGGTCACGCAGCCGTACGACGGGCCGGTGCGCCTCGGCGAGCCGGTCCATCTCGGCCGCGGTCAACCGCTCGCCGCCCAGGGCGAGCTGCCAGTCGAAGCTGGTCAGGTGATGGCCGCCGAGGAAGGACGGCATATCGGATGGGGCACTGTCGCGCTCGCCGACGACGGCGCGGGCGCTCAGGCCGCGTACGAGCTCCCTCGGCCAGTGGACCTCGACACCGGCCGCGCCCAGGCGTTCCGCGGCCCCGGCCAGCAGGTCTTCCACGTCGTCACCGGACAGGGTCAGCTCGTCGGGGACGGCGCTGTCGAGCAGGCGTTCCAGCCGGGCCCAGGCGCGGGCGGCCCGTCTGATGGCCAGCGTGGCGTCGATCCTGGCCCGGGGGCCGAACCCCGGGTCCGTGCCCGCCCACAGGTCGGCGGCGTCCACCACCAGGGACGGATCGGCCAGGCTGTGCAGCTGGACCACCGCCCGGAATTCCGCCTGCTCCAGACTGTCGGCCTCCAGCCGCAGCGACAGGCGTACACCGGAGTCCAGCCCCGCCGACACCTCGTCAGCCCAGGCGCGCAGCCGGGGCACTTTGACCGGTTTGACGGCCGCGAACGCCGAGGTTCCGGTGGCACGGACGGCGCCGGGGGAGCGCGGCATCGCGTCGGCCACCGCGTCCAGGAAGGCCCGCACCAGCGACTCCGCGTCCCTCAACCGCACTTCTCCGCTTTGGACGGCCCGGTCTTCGAGGGGTACGGACCGTGCGGCGGCGGGCATGGCGTCGGCCAGCTCCCGGATCCGCTGTACGTCGGCCGCGTCGAACGGCCCCGCCCGCCACGAGTCGAAGTCGCCCGTCGAAACCCCCGGCAGGATCCGGCCCCTGGCGACCAGTTGCAGCGCGACCAGCGCCACCGCGCCCCAGAACCGCGCCGCCGGATGGGCGCCCGCGTCGCTCCTGGCCCTGGCCAGCCCGGCGACGGCGTCGGCGACCGGTACACGAGTGGCCCGGGCCTGAAGAACCCGCAGCTCAGCGCCGTGTTCCTCGACCACGGTCATCGTGGCGTCACCGTCCGGGTCGAGGAAGGCCATCCGCCCCTCTCTGGGTGGATCGCCGGGCTCGAAGACGACCGCCTGCCGTACCAGATCCGTCATTGGGCTCACGGCCGTACAGTGTACGGTACGAATCACCCTGTGGTTTACCACAGCCCAGATCTGCCGCCCACCTCATTACCGCCACTTTGGATCTTGATTAGCCTCTACAACATGACTGAATGGCTCATCGCGCTGATGGAGACTCTGGGCGCCCCTGGGGCAGGCCTGGCGATCGCGCTGGAAAACCTGTTCCCGCCGCTGCCCAGCGAGGTGATCCTGCCGCTGGCGGGCTTCACCGCCAGCAGGGGCGAGATGGACCTGCTCGAGGTGCTGGTGTGGACCACGGCGGGGTCGGTGTTCGGGGCACTGGCGCTCTATTGGGTGGGCGCGCTGCTCGGCCGCCGCCGCACCCTGGCCATCGCCGCCAAGCTGCCGCTGGTGAAGGTCTCCGACATCGAGAAGACCGAGGCGTGGTTCCTCAAGCACGGCAAGAAGACGGTCTTTTTCGGGCGGATGATCCCCATCTTCCGCAGCCTGATCTCCATCCCGGCGGGGGTGGAACGGATGCCACTGCTCACGTTCACCCTGCTGACGACCGCCGGCAGCCTCATCTGGAACACCGTGTTCGTGCTCGCCGGCTACTACCTGGGCGAAAACTGGTCGCTGGTGGAGGCATACGTGGGAGTCGGCACCAACGTCGTGATCGGCATCGTCGTGCTGGCGGTGCTCGTGTTCATCGGCGTACGAGTGGCCGAGCGGCGCAAGGGGCGGCATGCGCCCCGTCGCTGAGGGCCTGCGGCTGCTGGCGGCGGTGTCGCTGGGCGCCGCCACCGCCTTGGGCGACGTGGTGTTCCTGGTGGTGGCGCTGCCCTTCCTGGGCACTCCCAACACGCGGGCGGCGGCCAGGCGGCTGGTCCTGCTGGAGACACGGCGTCTGCGGCTGGACGCGTCCGAGTTCGACGTGGGCGGGCGGGCCACGCGCTATCTGGCGCTCCGCGTTCCGGCGGGCCTGCTGGGCGGGCTGGTCGTGGGGCTGCTCCTGATCGGGGTGGTGATGGTCGGCCGGCTCGCCTGGGCCTGGGCGCGCGGCGACACCTTCGACGGCATCGCCCCCACCTGGCCGATCCTGGTCTATTTCACGCTGGCCGGGATCCTGCTGCTCTTCATGAACCTGTCGGGCCTGGTGGGCGTCTACTCGCTCGAACGTCGGCTGGCCCAGCGCGTGCTCGGACCCGACCCGACCGAGAGACTCGAACGCAGGATCGTCGAGCTGGCCGAGAGCCGGGCCGGGATCGTGGCGGCGGTCGACTCCGAGCGCCGCCGGATCGAACGCGACCTGCACGACGGCCTCCAGCAGCGCCTGGTCGCCTTGTCGATGTTGATCGGCCGATCCAGGCGCGGCCGTCCCGAGCTGCTGGACCAGGCTCACGAGGAAGCGCAGCAGGCGCTGGCCGAGCTGCGCGAGGTGGCCTGGCGGGTCTACCCCAGCGGCCTCGACTCCCTCGGCCTGGGCGAAGCGCTGGCGGGGGTGGCCGAGCGATCGAGCGTGCCGGTCAAGGTGTCCTGCGAGCTGGCCGCGCGCCCGCCGATGGGGGTGGAGACGGCCGCCTACTTCGTCGTCTGCGAGGCGGTGACCAACGCCGCCAAGCACGCGGGAGCCACGCTCATCACCGTTGACGTGCACCGGGAGGGCACAATGATCGTCGTGCGGGTGGAAGATGACGGCCGGGGCGGCGCGAGCGCCTCGGGAGGCGGGCTGTCGGGGCTGGCGCGCCGGGTGGCGGCGCTCGACGGCAGGTTCGAGGTGGTCAGCCCGGCGGGCGGCCCGACGACGATCGTGGCGGAACTGCCGTGCGAGTGATCCTGGCCGAGGACTCGACGCTGCTGCGCGAGGGCCTGCTGCGGCTGCTCGTGGAGGAGGGCCATGAGGTGCCGGCCGCCGTGGGCGACGGTCCCGCCCTGGTCGAAGCGGTGGCCGCGCACGAGCCTGACATCGTGGTGGTCGACGTACGGATGCCGCCGACCCACACCGACGAGGGCCTGCGCGCCGCACTGGAGATCAGGCGCCGCTGGCCCACTGTCAAGGTGCTGGTCCTTTCGCAATACGTGGAGAAGAAATACGCCACGGAGCTGATGAGCGGTGACGTGGAAGGCGTCGGATACCTGCTCAAGGACCGGGTGGCGCAGGTGGCCGACTTCCTCGACGCGCTCGACCGGGTGGGCGCCGGGGGAGCGGCGTTCGATCCCGAGGTCGTGCGCCAACTGCTGGCCCGCACCACTCAACTCGATCCACTGGCCCGCCTCACTCCTCGGGAGCGCGACGTCCTCGAACGCATGGCCCAGGGCCTGACGAACGCCTCGATCGCCCAGGCCATGCACGTGTCACAGAGCGCCGTGGAGAAGCACGTCAATTCGCTCTTCGACAAGCTAGGGCTGTCTCACCACACCGGCTACAGCCGTCGCGTGCTGGCCGTGCTGCGCTTCCTGGAGTCGTGACAGCGGTCATTGACTGCCGCCGGGCTCCGCTGCTCGACGCCGCTGCCTTCACCGCCGAACTGCGCGGCAAGCTGACCGCCGCAGCGGCCGAGGCCGACGGCGGCTACCCCGACAACGAGGATCTGTTCATCGAATGGTGGCACCGCTTCGGGCCGGAGGTCAGACGCGGAGCAGGTCGGTCGAGACCGTCCAGAGGCGCTTGGCGGCGGTGGGATCGAGCGCCCATTCCTTGACACCGTGCGGGTGCTGCGCGAGGCCGGCGTCGTCCGGCACGGTGTAAGCCTCTTGTGAATCGTCGAGGTAGTGGCCTCCGGAGTGAGCGAACTCCGGGGCGACGGCCGCGACGATGCTGGTGGCGGCTCCCTGCTCGACCGTTTTGTAGGTGAAGACTCCGGCGGCCTCGGCCGCATCGAGCGACGCCCTGAAGACGCCTGGGCGGCGTGCTGGTCTGCCATGGCACGCCCTCCGATGTTCCGGTGGTTCAGGGGCTTCGGGGGCTGGTGAAATCAGGGGCCTGAGCGGCGAATTCTTATGCCATCGCTGACACCGGACGGAGAGCTTCGGCTGGCAGCGGAAGCCGAGCGACTGCGCGGACACGGCTACGGCTCGGCTGCGCCCGGGGTGGGAGGCAGGGTCTCGGGGAGTTGAGGTCGGCGTTCAGCGGGCTATCTGCGATGTTCGGTGAGCTGGGGAGCGCACAGTGACGTTCCTGGAACGGCGCTATCGGCGACCGCCCGCCCGCTCAGTGCACAGGACCGGAGCCGCGGGGGTCGAGCAAGATGATGATGGTCAGAAAGACGATCCAAGCGAGAACCGCAGCCATGAGGAGCCGGCTCAGCGAGAACTTGGCGGGTTTCACAGCCACCCACTCTTGCGCAGCAGCCGGTGGACGATGACTGTGGCGATGACCATGACGCTCAGGCTCAGGGGGTAGCCGAGCAGCCAGTGCAGCTCGGGTACGTAGTCGAAGTTCATGCCGTAGATCCCGGCGATCATCGTGGGTACGGCGATGAGGGCCGCCCACGAGGAGATCTTGCGCATGTCGACGTTCTGCTGGATGGCCGCCGCGCTCTGCTCACGGCTCACCAGGGCCAGGTGGGCGCTCAGGGCGCTGGTGAGCAGTTCGTTGTGCTCGTCGACTTGGGCGTCCACACGTAGCAGGTGGTCCAGGACGTCACGGAACTGGTCGCGGACGACGGTGCACAACTCCACCCGGCCTTTGACGATCTCCTCCAGGACCGGCACCAGAGGATCCTGAGCCGCGCGGAACTCCAGCACCTCGCGCTTGAGAGAGTAGATGTCCTCGGTGACATCGGCCTGCTCACCGCTGAAGACACGTCGCTCCAGGACGATGAGGTCGTGTTCGACCTCGTGGGAGATCTGGGAGTACGTGTCGACGACCTGGTCGCAGATCGCGTAGAGCACCCCGGAAGGCCCAGCGGCCAGCAGGTCGGGGTCGGATTCGATGCGCCGACGCACCCCGGTCAGAGGATTGGCCTGGCCGTGGCGGACGCTGATGACGAAGTCGCTCCCCAGGAACAGATTGATCTCGCCGACCTCGATGTCAGAGCTGTCCTCCACGTAGAGCAGCGGCTTGAGCACCAAGAACAGGGTGTCGTCATAGCGTTCGAGCTTGGGCCGCTGGTGGGCGTGGATGGCGTCTTCCACGGCCAGCGGATGCAGCTTCACCTCGCGGGTGATGAGGTCGAACTCCTCCTGGGTGGGCTCGTGCAGACCGATCCACAAGAAGCAGTCGCCTCTGGCTCGGGCGTCACCGAAGGCGTCACTGATGTCGCCGCTGATGGTCTCGCGCACGCCGTTGCAGTAGATCGCCTTGTCCACAATCACATCAGGCATTCTGACCTATCCCAACAACCCTCCCAACTCTTCGCGCCCTCGCGGTCCACACGCTTCGGCTATCCGGAGGCCGGATCGGCTGGGCAGAACTCCGACTGAAGCACGTCCGTGAGCGTGCCGATCGGGTTGTTCCAGTCGCCGTTCACATTGCTCACCACCAAGCGCTCGCCGTCGCGGCTGCCCATCGCGTACGAATACGAGCCGCTGATGGCGCCCGCGGCACCCCAGACCGTCACGCCGCACGACAGCTTCTGTGAGAAGACGCCGAGCCCGTAGGTGGTGTTGGGGATCCATTTGCCCCCTGTCGAGACGGTGGTGAGCATCTCCCGCTGCTCGGCGGGCGCGAGAAGGCGGCCACGTAGCAGCGCGCTGACGAACCGGTCGAGATCCTTGACCGTCGACACCATGCCGCCGGCCGCCCAGCCCGTGGACGCGTTCATCTCGGTCACGTCGTAGACCTTGGCGTCGGGGCCGGTCACGAACAGCGTCGAGTAGTGGCGCGCGTGTGGCCCGCGAATCACCGTGTCGTCGCCCGGCAAGGACGTCCCGGTCAGAGCCAGCGGGCGGACGATCCGCCGCGAGATCTCGTCGGCGAGAGTCCGGCCGGTCACCCGTAACCGTCGCCATGCCGACGATCACGCGGGCTGTGCGAGTGAGCGAGCAGATCTTTCCATCGGTCACGTCTCGTCCCAGGTGACCGGTAGCCGGTGCACGCCGTACACATCCGAGTGGGCGCGCAGCGGCACCTCCTCCGGCGGGATGGCCAGGCGCAGCGTCGGGAAGCGGGTGACCAGCGCGGGGAAGGCGACCCGCATCTCCACGCGGGCCAGTTGCTGACCGAGGCACTGGTGGACGCCGTGGCCGAAGGAGAGGTGCCCGGTGGCGTTCCGGCGCAGGTCGAGAGTGTCGGGGTCGGCGTACTTCGCCGGGTCGCGGTTGGCGGCCTGGACCGAGAGGATGACCGTGTCGCCGGCCTTGATCAGGTGACCGTCCAGCTCGACCTCTTCCAGCGCCGTCCGTACCCCGGTGTGGGTGATGCTCAGGTAGCGCAGCAGTTCCTCGACGGCCTGGTCGGCGATGCCCGGGTCGGCGCGCAGGGCGGCGAGCTGGCCGGGGTGGGACAGCAGGGCGAAGGTGCCCAGGGCGAGCATGTTGGCGGTGGTGTCGAGACCGGCGGCCAGCAGCAGCGCCCCGATGTTGGCGAGCTCCTCATCGGTGAGGTCACCGCTGGTCAGGTCGCTGAGCAGGTCGTCGGTGGGCTCGGCGCGCTTGGCGAGTACGAGCTCGCGCAGGGTCGTCTGCAGCGCGGCGCCGGCGCCGTAGCGCTCCTCCAGCGCGAGGTCCTGGTCGTTCACCGCCGCCGCGTGACGCTGGAAGGACTCGCGGTCGGCATGGGGGATGCCGAGCAGCTCGCAGATCATCAGCGCGGGGATCGGTTGCGCGTACGCCGTCACCAGGTCCACCGGCGGGCCGTGCCGCTCCATGGCGTCCAGAAGCTCGGCGGTGATCTGCTCGACGCGCTCGGTGAGCAGGCGCATCCGGCGGACGGTGAACTTCGCGGTGAGCAGGCTGCGGTAGCGGGTGTGCTCGGGCGGGTCCATCCCGATGAACATTCCGGGCGGCGCGGGTGGGGGCTGCTCCGCGTCTGCCGGACCCGGCAGCGTGGAGCGCATGAGCTCGTGCCGTGAGCTGAAGCGGGGGTCGGCCGTCACCGCGCGGGCCAGGGCGTGGCCGGTGACCAGCCAGCCCACGTGCCCGTCGGGGAAGGCCAGCCGGCTCAGCGGCCGCCGCCGCGCCAGCTCCTCGGGCGGGTCGAAGGGACAGCCTGCGGGGCGCGTCATGGGAAGCGCTGCCAAGACGGTCATCTCTCCTCCTTGAAGTCGCGATAGTACGTCTTCAGAACTGGCCAAAAGCTACGTTGCATTCACTAAAATGTCAATCCGTCCGACCGATATTTCTGCATTTATACAGGCTAATGGCGGCAAGAATTGCAATGGCTCTACGCTCGAATGCAACGACAGAGTTGCAATGGGGTGCGGACGAACGCAATAATGGCCATCGGACGAGCGACAGGGGGCGAAGACGGTGCCAGGAGGCAGGCTGACCAACCAGGACCGCCGGCAGATCGCCGCGGGAATGGCCGAGGGGCTCACCTACGCCGAGATCGCCAGGGGCCTGGGCCGGCCGACGTCGACCATCACGCGGGAGGTCATGCGCAACGGTGGCTCGCGCGGCTACCGGGCCGATCAGGCGCACCAGGCCACCGAAGGGCGCGCGCGCCGTCGCCGGACCGCCTCGGCGCCGGCCGCGCCCGCCACCACCGCCGCCTACGGACGTGACCCCGAAGCGGTGCACGACTTCACGGAACGCGTCACCGCGCTGCTGCTCCAGACGGGACTCCCGCGAATGATCGCCAGAGTGCTGAGCTGCCTGTACGCCACCGACAGCGGCAGCCTCACCGCCGCCGAGCTGGTCCAGCGGCTGCGGGTCAGCCCGGCGTCGATCTCCATGGCCGTCGGTTACCTCGAAGAGCAGGGCCTGATCAGGCGCGAACGCGACGCCCGGCGACGGCGCGAGCGCTACGTCATCGACGACGACGTCTGGTGTCAGGCGTTCCTGATGAGCGCCCAGAGAAACGCCATGCTGGCCGACATCGCTCTGGAGGGAGCCGAGATCCTGGGCGCCGCCACACCCGCCGGCGCCCGGTCAGCGTACATGGGCCAGTTCCTCAAGCACATGAGCGAGGACATGGTCCAGCTGGCCGAGCACTGGCGGGAGACGCTCGCGGCGAAGCGGCGCGCCGCAAGCACATAAGACGCGAGCACATAAGAGTGGACGTGGACCGTTCACTTCCCGGTGGGCTGGGCGCGGACGTGCAGGCGTTCGCCCTGCGGGCCGAACAGGGACAGCAGCTCGACCGGATCGCGACCGGCGTTGCCGAACCAGTGCGGGATACGCGTGTCGAACTCGGCCACCTCGCCGGGCGTGAGGATCACGTCGTGCTCGCCGAGGACCAGGCGCAGCCGCCCGGCCAGGACATAGAGCCATTCGTAACCCTCGTGCACGCGGGGATCGGGCTCGGTGCCGGGCCAGTTCGGCGGCATGACCTGCTTGAACGCCTGAAGCCCGCCGGGCCGGCGGGTGAGCGGGATGAAGGTGGAGCCGAAGCGCTGGAACGAGCGCAGCTGCACGCGCGGGTCCCCGGTGGGCGGCGCGTCGACGAGCTCGTCCAGCGTCACCTGATGGGCGCGCGCCAGGGGCAGCAACAACTCCAAGGTCGGGCGGCGCTGCCCGGACTCCAGCCGCGACAACGTGCTGATCGAGATGCCGGTCGACTCCGACAGCTCGGTCAGGGTGGCTCCGCGCTGCTGGCGCAGGGTCCGCAGCCGCGGCCCGACGGCATGCAGAACGTCGTCCAGAGCCGGCTCGTCATCGTCCATGAAATCCACCTTGCCACAACGGCAAACACCTCAGCCGGCCGACTGCGCGTTCACCAGCGCCTCCCCGGCATCCGTACGGTCATAGAACACCGACCGCCCGGCCCGCCGGCGCCGTACCAGCTGGGAGTCGAGCAGGACCTTGAGATGCCGGCCCACCGAGCCCAGGCCCTGACCAGTCAGCGCGACGAGCTGGGTGGTGCTCTTCGGGGTGTCGAGCAGCATCAGGACGTTGGCCCGCGCGGGCCCGAGCAGCCTGCCCAGCGCCTCGGGCACCGGCGCGCGACCGGCTTCGGCCAGCGCGCCGGAGCACGGATACACCACCGCGTGCCGGTGCGCCGTGTCCCACGAGACCCAGGTCTGGCTCGGGGTGACAGGGACGAACATCAGCCGCGCCCCCGACAGCTCGCGCGGCGGGTAGTCGTACGTGCTGATCTGCAGCCGGTTCTCGCCCAGCCAGCGCATCCCGGGGCGCATGTCGTCGAGGGTCGCCGCCCAGCCGCCCTGGCTCAGCCGCGCGGTGCGGGCGATGACGTCGGCCTCGATGATCCGCCGGCGGCGCGGCCAGGAGGGGAGCACCGCCTGGGTCCACACCCACTCCAGCACGTCGGCGGTGCGTTGCGGCAGGTCGCCGCGGTGGAGCCGGGCGGGCAGGGGACCGCCGAGCGACACGGTCAGGTCCGCGCGGGCGGCCTCGGGCGGGGTGTCCCGGATGCGTGCGAGCTCCTGCTCGAAGACGGGCTCGGCGTCGTCGGAGGGCGTAGGGGTGAGGAAGTCGGCGTTCCAGCTGCGGCCCAGAGCGGCCCGGATGAGCAGCGCGGTGATCGGGTCACTGGCCTGCCGGGCGCGGTAGGCGGGCAGGTGGGCGTCGAGCCACGCGCGCTCGCCCGGATGCGCGGCCGTGCCCCGCTCCAGGGTCTTCAGGCTCGCGATGGCCTCGGCCAGGGGTGAGACGACGAACCGGCTGCCCGCGAGCGTGTCCGCGTTGACCTGCCACCAGCCCATGGTTTCGCCTCCCTGCGAAACATTAACGCCCCGCCGACACGGCCCCGGACACTGTCCGCCATGCGCACCTATCGCGAGCTTTTCCGGACGCCGGAGTTCACGCCGCTGTTCCTGACCGCCGCCGTGCAGGGGGCCGGCCAAACGGTGAGCGGGCTGGCCCTGGGAACGCTGGTCTACTCGGCGACCGGCTCGCCGCTGCTGTCGGCCCTGGCCATGTTCGGGCCGGCCCTGGTTCAGGTGATCGGGGCGGCCACGCTGCTGTCGGCGGCCGACCGGTTACCGCCGCGGGCCGCGCTGACGGGTCTGGCGCTGGTCTTCGGCCTGTTCACCGCCGCGCAGGCCGTCCCGGGGCTGGCGGTGTGGGCCGTCTTCGCGCTGCTGCTGGGACAGGGGTTGATCGCCTCGCTGGGCGGGGGAGTGCGCTACGGGCTGCTCAACGAGATCCTGTCGCGGGAGGGGTATCTGCTCGGCCGCTCGATGTTCAACATGTCCGACGGCGCCGTGCAGATCTGCGGGTACGCGCTCGGCGGCGTGCTCGTGGCCGTCCTGTCACCGCGCGGCGCGCTCCTGACCGGCGCGGCCCTGTACCTCACCGCGGCGGCGGTGGCCCGCTTCGGCCTCAGCCGCCGGCCGCCGCGGGCCGCCGGACGGCCGTCGATCACCGAGACCTGGCGGGACAACGCGCGGCTGTGGTCGGCCAAGCCGCGCCGCTACGTCTACCTCGCCATGTGGGTGCCCAACGGGTTGATCGTCGGCTGCGAGTCCCTTTTCGTGCCGTATGCGCCCGAGCAGGCGGGACTCCTGTTCGCCTGTGCCGCGCTCGGCATGCTGGCCGGTGACGTCGTGGCCGGCCGGTTCGTGCCGCCGGGGTGGAGGGAACGGCTCCGGGTGCCGCTGTGCCTGGTGCTCGCCCTGCCGTACCTGATCTTCATCCTGCACCCCTCGCTGCCCGTCGCGGTGGCGGCGATCGTGCTCGCCTCGACGGGGTACTCGGCGAGCCTGCTGCTCCAGGAGCGCCTGATGGCGCTGACCCCGGAGGAGCTGAGCGGGCACGCCCTGGGGCTGCACTCCTCGGGGATGGTCACCATGCAGGGCGTGAGTGCCGCGCTCGCGGGTGCCGTGGCGCAGCTGACCTCGCCGGCGACGGCGATAACGGTGCTGGCGGCGGCCTCGGTCGCGGTCACCCTGGTGTTGGCCCCCGGACTGCGGCAACGGCTACCAGCGGTCCACCTGGGCTCCTGACCTCTCGTACGTACGGGCCGCGGCCCAGCACACCAGCAACGCCACCCCGAACACCGGCAGCCAGCCCAGCCGGGCGAGCACCCAGCCGAAGCCGTCAGGGGCGGTGTGCAGGCCGGGCAGCGCGTCGCTCACGAACAGCCCCGCCACGGTGACCGTGATCAGCGCGGTCTGGTGCCACAGGAAGATCGTCATCGCCGACAGGTTCACCAGCGCCACCGCCGCCCAGGCGGCCGGGCGGCGCAGCGCCCGCCGCAGCGGGCCGAGCAGCAGCAGGGCCGCCCCGCACTGGGCGAGACCGAAGGAGACGGCCGCGAGGGAGGGCGGATCGAGGTTGGAGACCGGGGCGCCCGGCACCCCGACCATGGCGGCCGGATACCCCGCCCACATGACGAGCCCGGCCGCGGTGGCGGCGCCGCCGAGCAGCAGCGCCCAGCCGGTCCCACGGCCGCGCAGGTCGCCTCGGGCCCAGGCCGCGCCGAGGCAGTACGGCACCAGCCACCCGGCCACCAGGTTGAGCCGGCCGACCCAGGCCGGGCCGCCCAGGCCGTACCGGATCAGGTCACCCAGCACGACGGCGGCGAGCGGCCACAGCGGGTGCAGCCGGGCGACCAGCGGGGTCAGCGCCGTCAGCACCGCGAAGACCAGCAGGAACCACATCGGCGACAGCACCAGCTTGACCAGCACACGCACGGTGTCGAGGGCGACCCCGGAGGCCAGCAGCGCGCCCGCGACCACGGCCCACACCACCAGCACGGCCACGACCGGCCGGAACAGCCGGGCCATTCGCCCGCCGAGCCAGCGCCCGTAGGTCATGCCGCGAGCGCGGGCGCGGACGTAACCCCTCGCCCCCATCTGCCCACCCACCAGGAAGAACACCGCCAGCGTCTGGAACACCCAGGAGACGGGGGTGAGCTCGGGCAGGTGCTTGAGCGGGCTGGCGGCGCGCACCGTGCCGTCGCCGACGACCACGGCGGTCACCAGCCAGTGGCCGAGCACCACCCCGAGGATCGCCAGGGCGCGCAGCGCGTCGACGCCCCGGTCGCGGCCGGCCGGGGTCGACGCCTCGATCCGCTGGATGAGCTGGGAGGATGCCATGGCGCCGAAGCTACGGATCGCCTCTTGTGGTCGGCTTCCCCCTGGGGAGCGCACCGTTGGTGTAGCTCCGAAGTATCAGGCGGGTGAGTGTGCCGGGTAGGAGCCTGCTCCCAGCCGCAAATCATGCGAAGGGCGGAAGAATAGGGATCAGCCGGTGCAGATGCTGGATTGATGAAGCTGAGAGCCTTGATGGCCAGCGCCGCGCTGGCGATGGCCGCTCTGCCGGCCTCCGCCGCTTCCGTACACGAGTGCGCCCAAGCGGTGAGCCGCTGCGACGGCACCATCTCCGTCCCCCTGAACTGGAACGACCCGTCCTCCGAGCGCATCACTGTGGCCTTCGCCTGGTTGCCCGCGAAGGACGCGGCGCAGGGCACCATCCTCGCCAACCCCGGCGGGCCCCTGCCCGCGCTGCCCCAGATCCCGACCCTGCAGCAGGCGCTCGGTCCCGTGCTCGACCGGCGGAACCTCCTCGTGGTCGAACCGCGCGGCCTGGGCAAGTCCTCGCCGCTGCTGTGCCCCGGCCTCAACCTGACGGCCCCGGAGACGATCAGCACGTGCGCGCGCCTGCTCGGCCCGCGCGCCCAGTACTTCACCGCCGACCAGGTGGTGGCGGACATGGACGCGGTCCGGCGGGCGCTCGGCGTGCCCGAGGTCACGTTCTACGGCAACTCCTACGGCACCCTCTACGCCCAGGCGTACGCCACTCGTCACCCCGGCAGCCTCGCCGCCGCCTTCCTCGACAGCACCACGATCACCGCGCCCGACGGGTACGCGCTCTGGCCGATGCGCACCCGCCTCGACCTGCTCGACCTGGTCTGCGAGCGGTCCCGCGCCTGCCGCGAGCTGCCGGGAAGCGCGAGCGGCACCTGGACCCGCCTGGTGGCCCACCTGCGGGCACAGCCCGACGCCGAGGTGCCGCTCAGCTCGCTCATCGCCATCGGCAACAGCCTGCAGCAGCCGGTGTTCGGCCGGGAGGCGAGTGCCGCCGCCACCGCCTACCTGCGGGGCGACCAGGCACCGGGGCGGCGGCCCTGGAGTTCTGTGTGAACTGGCCCACCCCGCGCGACAACCCGCCGGTCCCGCCGCGGGCCAGGCGTCCCGCCGTACCGGTCCTGGTGGTCGGCGGCGACTTCGACACCGAGAGCCCGGCCGAGGTCGCCCGCGCCGTACGGACCTTCCCGGACGCCACGTTCGTCAAGGTCCGCTATGGCGGCCACAGCCTCGCCTGGAACGGCGGGGCGTTCGGCGAGTGCGTGCGTACGGGGATGCGGGCCTTCCTGTCCGACACCGCTCATCGGATGCCTGACCTGCGGTGCGGCGCGGAGAACTATCGGGCGGCCGGAGCGTTCCCCCGCTCGGCGGCCGACGTCCCGGTGATCCCGGCCTCCGGACTGACCGCGTCGGAGCGGCGTACCGTTTCGGCGGTCCTCGCCACGGCCGTGGACGCCACGTCCCGCCGCAACCCGTACGCGCTGCTGCACGCCAGGCTGAAGACCGAGCCGGGACTGCGCGGCGGCCGGGTCGACTTCCGCGACGAGAACGCCACCATCGCGCTGGACCAGGTCCGCCTCGTCACCGACCTCCAGGTCAGCGGGGACATCCGGCTCACCGCGGCCGGCCGGGCCACCGCCGGACTCCGCGCGACGGGAGCCGACGGGCGGACGCACGACCTCACGCTGACCTGGCAGGCGTTCACCGCGCAGGAGCGCCCCGCCCTCTCCGGCACCTTCGACGGCCGGCCGTTCTCCGCTCCTGGCACGTGATCCACCCCGGCTCATAGCCTGACCCCCATGAGCGAGGAAACCGAGCCCGGTACCGAGGACGGGTGGCTCGGCGGTGCCACGACGATGTGGTGGAGCCACGCGGGCGCGGCCACCTATCGGGCCTGGCTGGGGGAGGTGGGGCTGGAGGTCATCTCGGAGGAGTTCGTCCCGGAAGGGGACAACGGGCACGCCTGTTCTGGGCCCGCAAACCAGGCGGCTGACGAGATTTCGGATGGGTTGCGGTAATCCGGGAGCGGCCGGAGGGACTACTGGGTGTGGACGATCCTCAAGAACGATTCACCGACCTCTACGACCGGCACTACCGGAGCGTGCTCGGCTATGCGCTGCTGCGCGCCGAGCGTGACGCGGCCGAGGACGTCTCCAGTGAGACGTTCCTCGTCGCCTGGCGGCGGCTGGACGACCTGCCCGAGCCGCCGCTGCCGTGGTTGCTCGGCGTGGCGCGCAACCTGCTGGCCAAGCAGCGCGACTCACGCCATCGCCGGCAGGCTCTGGTCGACCGGATCACAGCGCTGACCACCTCGCGCGACCATGTCGGCTGGGACGTGGCCGACCACGTCATCGACAGGGAGAGCGCGCTGGCCGCGCTGTCGGCCCTGCCGGAGCAGGACGTGGAGGCGATGGTGTTCGCCACCTGGTACGGCCTGCCGCCCGAGCAGGCGGCCGCGGTCATGGGCTGTTCGGTCCGGACGTACAACGTCCGGCTCCACCGCGCGCGCAAACGGCTCGCCACCGCGCTGCGCCTGGAGCCGGGCGGTACGCGCCCGCAAGCCCGTACCACCCCGACCGCCCATACGGCCGGTGGCCGGTTCCAAGAGAACCCAGAGACCTGATGCCCGCAGCACCCCACCACTCGGAGACTGACATGACCGACCGCTTGTTCGCCCAGCTCAAGCCGATGGAGCTGGAGGAGATGACAGAAGAGGCGCACCGGCGGCGCCGCTCGGCCGACCTGGCCGCCGCCTTCCGGACGCCCCGCTCCGCGCGCCCGTCCCGACGCCGGATCCGGGCCCCGTTCCTGCTGGTCGCGGGCACGGCCGCGGCCGGAGTGGCCGCGGCGGCGGTGATCGTCGCGACCGGCTCGAGCACCGCGCCCCCTACCGCCCCCACGCCGTCCACCCTGCCTCGCACCGCGCGGACCGCGATCGTGGCCAAGCCGGTGGACGCCCGCTCGTTCCTGCTCGCGGCGGCCGCGACCGCGGTGCGTGAGCCGGCCACGTCCGGCCGCTACTGGTACCTCCGCGAGCGCACCTTCGCGAAGGTGCACGTCGTGCCGGGCGACTACATGACCCAGATCAAGGCCCTGCTGGCCGAGGAGCAGCGGAAGGAGAAGGAGCTCAAGGACAAGCCGGGCGAACTCGCCGCCCAGCGCAAGGAGATCAACGAGAAGATAACCCAGCTCAAGCAATCCGAGCTGCCGTACCTGGCGTTCACCACCGACACGCAGGACACCTGGCGCGCGATGAAGCCGGGCGCGGCCAGCCGCTTCGTACGAGACCCGGACGTGAGCGTCACCTTCGGCTCCCCGCAGGACGAGGCCGACTGGAAGGCCGCGGGCTCACCCACCCTGACGGAGAAGAGGCCCACCACGCGCGACGACAGCAGCGAGCGGATCCTGTCGATCGACAACCCGACTCTGACGATCCAGAACATCTCGCGGCTGCCCACCGGCGAGGACGCGCTGAAGCGCCGCCTGGACACCCTGTTCAAGCAGAGCCCGAGCAGCGCCCGGCTCAGCAGGGGCGTCTATCTGTGGCAGACGGGCGTGGACCTGATGACCGCGCCGATCACGCCCGGCACCCGCTCCGCCCTGTTCAAGGTGTTGGCCGGCCAGGACGGCATCACCGCGCAGGGCCGGGTCACCGACGCGGTAGGGCGTACCGGGGTCGCCCTCTCGACGGCGGGGGACGACGGGGTGGAGTTCCGGATGATCATCAATGAGGACACCGCCGAGCTGCTGCAGTACGAGGTCGTGGAGAAGGGGCAGCCGCTCCTGCGGGTGGCGCTGGAGCGGATGGGCTGGGCCGACCACCTGGGAGACGTCCCGGCCTGACGCGGGTGTCGAGGCCCGCACGGGGGCAGGTCCAGGCCGCCGGGGGGTGACGTGGCGAGCGCAGTTGCGTACGGGAGCGCTGGGCGTCATCACCGCCATCACCGGCATCACGGGCATCACGGTCGTCGTGGCTGGGATCAGGCTGACCGGTTCGTGCCAGTCCCAGGCGGCCCAGGTGCTGAAGAAGTGGCGTAGGAGGTCGGTGTCGGATCCGTCTGCGGCATCGAGGACGGTGCGGGCGGCCAGGACCGCCCAAGCCAGACCGGGCAAGCCACCGAACGGGGCCGAGTCCAGGCCCTTCGCCCGTGCCCACGCCTTCACCTGGAGGGCGAGACGGGCGAAACGCTCGTGTGCGGGGCCCAGCGCGGCGCGGATCGCGGCCGCGTCGCTGACGGCGCTCAGGGCGATGGCCGCCGCCTCGCACAGTTCGGCGCGGCGGGACAGGAACTGCGCCGGAAGGATCTGACCGGTTGCCACCACGGTCAGGTCGACGTCCAGGCCGGACACATGCAGGCGCAGGCCCGGCACCCGTGCACCGACCACCTGCCGCAGCCGGACGGCCTCAGGCAGCGCCGCCCGCACCCGCGCCGCCACGTCCGTGCCCCCGTCTGGGAGTGCCGCCACCAGGTCCAAGTCGGCCGCGGGGAGCGCGCAGCCCACCCGTCGGGAGCCTGCGACGTGCACGATCCCGGGACGCAACGCCTCCGTCAGTCGGCGAGTGACGTGATCGGCCAGGTCGTCCAGGCTCGGAACCGGCTCGGGAGCGGTGAGGTCGGGCAGCCATCGGAGTTCGCCCGTACCCAGAGTGATCACCGCACGCGGGCTCGCCGCCACGGCCTCCTCAACCGTGGCGACCTTTCCCCTGGCCCAGGCGTCGCGCGCCGCCGCCCAGCAGCGCTCGGCCGCCTCCCCGCCGAGCCCGGCCAGGGCCTCGCGCAGACCGGCCCGCAACGGCTCCAGCGGGCCCGGCCCGAGCAGCCCGGCGCCCTCGGCGTACAGGGCCGACCATTCGACCTGCTCAGCTCATCGTCGGCCTCATCGTCCACGCGTCCCGCCAGCGCGGCCGCCGCCACGGCGTGCAGCACGCCCAGGTCGGCGGCCAAGGCCACCCTTCGACGGCCCGCACCACGTAGCCCTCTTGCCGTTCCGGGTTCAGCCGCAGCCCCCGCAGCGCCCGCTCGTCGAACACGCCGCGCCACAGCACCGGCGGGACCGGAATCCCCAGGCCGCGCAGGAAGCCGACCGTGCGGTCCCAGTCCAGGCAGCGATCGTCGTCCCAGACCGAGAAGCCGTAGAACCAGCTGTCCAGCTCCTGGTAGGCGAGGGAGTGCCGGCGGCCGACCATTGCAGGAGTCTTGACAATTATATTTTTCGGTGAGAGACTCAAGGCACCTCAGACAAGGAGCACAGCGATGAGAAAGATCGTGGCGGGCCTGTTCATCTCCCTGGACGGCGTCGTGGAGTCCCCCGAGAAGTGGCACTTCCCCTACTTCAACGATGAGATGGGGGAGATCGTCGGCTCGCAGATGGAGCAGGCCGACGCCATGCTCCTCGGACGGCGGACCTACCAGGAGTTCGCCGCCCACTGGCCGCACGAGGACCCGGCCGACAACCCGTTCGCCGACCGCATGAACAACACGCCCAAGTACGTCGTCACCAACACCCTCGACACCGCCGAGTGGCAGAACACGACGATCATCAAGGGCGACGTCGTGAGCGGGCTGACCGAGCTCAAGCAGCAGCCCGGCAAGGACATCGGCATCACCGGCAGCGCCGCCCTGGTCCGGTCGCTGCTGGCCGACGGCCTGCTCGACGAGCTGCGCCTGCTGGTCCACCCGATCGTGGTCGGCTCGGGCAAGCGCCTGTTCGAGGAGGGCACCGGGCAGATCCCGCTCCAGCTGGCCGATTCCCGGACGCTCAGCACCGGCGTCCTCTCCCTCACCTACGGCAGGGCGTGACATGACCACCAAGACCGTCGCCGACAAGCTGCTCGTCAAGCCGCGGACCACTGTCTGGATCTCCGACGGCGAGCACCGCCCGCTCGTCGAGCCACTGCCCGAGGGCGCGCGGCACGTCGACGACCTGGGCCAGGCGGGCGTCGCGGTGCTGTTCGCCGCCGACGCCGCCGCGGTCCGGCGGCTGCTCGACGAG
Source organism: Nonomuraea aurantiaca (assembly GCF_020215705.1). Lineage (GTDB taxonomy): Bacteria > Actinomycetota > Actinomycetes > Streptosporangiales > Streptosporangiaceae > Nonomuraea > Nonomuraea aurantiaca. The sequence continues at coordinate 65,054 of NZ_JAIWNB010000008.1, forward strand.
CACCGCGATCAGCTGGCCCGGCCCGCGGCCCTGTGGGTGGCCTACCCGAAGGGCAACAAGGCCGACATCAACCGCGACACGCTCTGGCCCATCGTCGCCGAGTACGACCTGCGGCCGAACGGGCAGGTGGCGGTGGACGAGGTCTGGTCGGCGCTGCGCTTCCGTACGCTCAAGGAAGGCGAGCCGCCCTTCACCGGTGGCCGGTAACCCCGTGGGGCCAGGCACTGGTGTCGTCCGCCTGCTTGAAGAGCTGCGGGTTGAGGCGCATCAGCAGGCCGTCGCAGCGGCAGGGCGAGCCGCACCGGTGGCAGTGGCAGTCGCCCGCCACCGAGGCCTGTTCCCAGTATCGGCGGACGGTGGTCACCGGCTCCCAGCCGGCCGCCTTCAGCACCCCGTCGGCACGCCCGGGCCGGTCGCGTAGCCACACCATCGCGTACGCCTCGGTGCACCGCTCCCTCAGCCAGGCGGTGCGCTGGACGGCGAGGGCGGTGCCGAGGCCACGACGGCGCACCGACGGCACCACGGCCATGGTGCTCAGGATGCCGACGCGGCGGCCGTCGGCGGACGGCGGCGCGGGGGAGAGGATCCCTTGCGGCATCGGGGCGATGAACGCGCGATATTCCTCGTCGTCGATCACCTGGGCCAGGGCCGCGCCCACCGGCGTCATCGAACCCTGCGGGAAGGCCGCCAGGAACTGCACCCTCTCGTCATCGCGCATGTGCCGCAGGAGCCGGTCGACGGTGAGCACGCCGTGGCCGAGAGCGGCGTTGACGACGGCCGCGGCCGCCGCGACCCCCCGCTCGTCCCCGAGGTGGAGCCGGGCGATGAACCAGCCGGGCGGCGTGCTGGGCGAATGCATGAGAGTCACGGTCCTCGTTATATCTGGGTACCGTTCTCGAATTCAGGTGAACGAAATTCACGTATCTCCAGCATAGTACTATGCCTAGAGTGGTTTGTTTCCGATCCAGGAGATACGCATGCGGCAGAACCCGGCACGACGAGCGGCACTTCTTGACGCCGCCATTGAGGTACTGGCCCGCGAAGGGGCGCGCGGGCTGACCTTCCGTGCCGTCGACGTCGAGGCGCAGGTGCCCAACGGCACGGCCTCCAACTACTTCGACAACCGCGACGACCTGCTCACCCAGGTCGGTCACCGCTTCTACGAACGGCTGGAGCCCGAGGCCACGATGGTGGCCACCGCGCTGGAGGGACCACGCGACCGCGATCGGGTCACCGAGCTCATGCACGATCTGGTGGACCGGATCAGCCATTTCCGCTCCGGCTACCTGGCCCTGCTCGAACTCCGCCTGGAGGCCACGCGCCGCCCCGAGCTGCGCCGCCTGCTCACCGAGCGCATCCGCGCCGACGTCGACGCCAACATCACCTCTCACCAGCAGTCCGGCCTGCCCGGCGACGCGACCACCGTGGTCCTGCTCTACCTGGCACTCAACTGGCTGATCCTCGAACGGCTCACGCTGCCCGACGTCTTTCCCGAGAGCCAGATCCACGACCTGGTCACCGACGTGGTCGAGCGCGTCCTGCCCGGCCCCGGACGTTAGCCGCGCGTCAGCCGAGCCAGTGTCCGTCACGCATGAGGTCGCGGCCCTCCAAGTCGTCGGCCTCTCGCCAGGCCTGCAGCCGCTGGGGCTGGATCCGGAAATAGAGGTAGGGGCTGCTGAGCCGGCGCGGGTCGAAGCCGGTCTTGGCGGCGAAGGCGTCGCCGATCTGGTCGGAGATCTCGCCGGCCGGGACCGCCTGGACGCTTCCCTCGATGAGGACCACATCGCGGGTCGGGCCGATGCCGAGACGGACCTTGCCGGTGGCCTGAAGGTTTCGGCTGGTGGGGCTGGCGGCCGGAGTGGAGATGAGCAGGGTGGCGCCGTCCCAGAGGAAGGACAGCGGCACCATGTACGGCGTCCCATCTCCGCCATCGGCCGTGGCCACCCAGGCGTCGACGTCCTGGGCGAGCCGGTCGAGGGTGTCCTGCTTGCGCTGATGCAGGGTACGGGGCGAGTCGCTCATCGGAAGAGGTCCCTTCATGCTCAAGATCGATGCTTGACCTTACAGAACGACCCGAGCGCCGCCTCACCGTACTGCCCACCGGGGCTCCTGGCAGACTGAGACGGGCGGGAATCCGTCGTCCCGGGCAGCCGGCGAGGAGGATCGGTGCGTTACGTGTTGATGTTGTGCAGCGACGTGTCCGACGAGACGGTCGCCGGGCAGGATCCGGATATGGTCGGCTGCGGCGGCTGGACCGAGGACATGGAGCGCCGCGGGATCCTGCGGGGTGCGATGGGGCTGCGGCCCGCCAGCGACGCGACGACGTTGCGCGTACGCCGTGAGGAGGTGCTGCTGACCGACGGGCCGTTCGCCGAGACCAAGGACCAGATCGGCGGGTTCAGCGTGATCGACTGCGCCGACCTCGACGAGGCCATCGAGCTGGCCGCCGCCCACCCGTGGGCGCGCGTGGGACAGATCGAGATCAGGCCGGTCTGGCAACCGTGACGGATCCGGTCACCGCGGCGGTCGCGAGCGCGTTCCGGCAGGAGTGGGGACAGGTCGTCGCCACGCTCATCCGGATGACCGGCGACTGGGACCTGGCCGAGGAGTGCGCGCAGGACGCCTTCGCCGCGGCGCTCGAACGGTGGCCGCGCGACGGAGTGCCGCGGCGGCCGGGCGCGTGGCTGACCACGACGGCCCGCAACCGCGCGCTCGACCGGCTGCGCCGCGACGCCGTCGGGGCCGAGAAGCTGCGGCAGCTGGAACTGCTCGACGCTCCGGACGGGGAGGGGAGCGGCGACGAGAGCGGGGTGGGTGATGACCGGCTGCGGTTGATGTTCACCTGCTGCCATCCCGCGCTCGCTCTGGAGGCGCAGGTGGCGCTGACCCTGCGTACGCTGGCCGGGCTGACGACGGCCGAGATCGCGCGGGCGTTCCTGGTCACGGAGGAGACGATGTCCAGGCGCCTGGTCAGGGCCAAGTCGAAGATCCGCAACGCCGGCATCCCCTACCGGGTGCCGCCCGCCCACCTGCTGCCCGAGCGCACGACGGCCGTGCTGGGCGTGGTGTACCTGCTGTTCAACGAGGGATATTCGGCCAGCGCGGGCGCCGATCTGGTGCGGCGCAACCTGTGCGGCGAGGCCATCCGCCTGGCCAGGGTCCTGGCGCGGCTGATGCCCGGGGAGCCGGAGATATGCGGGCTGCTGGCGCTGATGCTGCTGCACGACGCCCGGCGGGCCACCCGGGTGGACGCCGCCGGTGTGCTGATCACCCTCGAACACCAGGACCGCCGCCGTTGGGACACCGGCGAGATCGCGGAGGGCGCCGAGATTCTGGAGCGGGCGCTGCTCGAGGGCCGTCCCGGCGCGTACCAGGTGCAGGCGGCCATCGCGGCCTGCCACGCCACCGCGGCCGAGGCCGCCGACACCGACTGGGCGCAGATCGTCGCCCTGTACGACCGGCTGGCGCTGCTGGTCCCCTCACCGGTGGTACGCCTGAACCGGGCGGTGGCCGTGGGCATGGCCGAAGGTCCCCTGGCCGGGCTGGCGCTGGTGGACGGCCTGGCGGAGTCGGGCGAGCTGGACGGCTACCACCTGCTGCCGGCCACGCGCGCCGACCTGCTGCGGCGTCTGGGCCGCGACGGCGAGGCCGCCGACGCCTACCGCCGGGCGCTCGACCTGGCCGCCAACGACTCCGAACGCCGCTACCTGGCCGGACGGCTGGCCGAGGTCAGCTGAGGGGCCGCGGGTGTCGGTTCCGGCCCGTCCCGTTCGTCGGTGAGGCGAGATGACTCGGCAGAAGGAAAGAAGGAGTCTCATGCACACCGTGTTCTCAGCCGACGGCACCCGCATCGCCTACGACCGGTCGGGCAGCGGCCCGGCCCTCATCTATGTGACCGGCGCGCTCTGCGGCCGCTCGACGGGTGCGCCGCTGGCCGCGCTGCTGGCGCCGTACTTCACCGTCTTCACCTATGACCGGCGCGGGCGGGGAGACAGCGGCGACACGGCGCCGTACCAGGTCGAGCGCGAGGTGGAGGACCTGGCGGCGGTCATCGCCGCGGCCGGCGGGGCCGCGGCGGTGTACGGCATGTCCTCGGGGGCGGCGCTGGCGTTGCGGGCGGTCGCCCAGGGGGTGGCGATCACCAGGCTGGCGCTGTTCGAGCCGCCCTACAGTCCCGACGACGCGGACCGGCAGGCGCGGGCCCGCGCCTACGAGGCCGAGCTGACCGAGCTGCTGGCCGCGGGGCGGCGTGGGGACGCGGTCGCGCTGTTCATGACCACGGTGGGGCTGCCGGCGGAGCTGATCGGCGGGATGCGGGGCGCGCCGATGTGGCCCGCCCTGGAGGCGCTGGCGCCCACCCTCGCCTACGACGCGGCCGTCATGGGCAACGGCTCCACGGGCAGCGCGTTGCCCGTGGAACTGGCGGCCAAGGTGGGCGTGCCCGTCCTGGTGGCCGACGGCGGCGCCGGCTCGGCATGGATGCGCGACATGGCGCGGCGCCTGGCCGACGCGCTTCCGGAAGGGCGGCACCGCACGCTGGAGGGCCAGACGCACGACGTGGATCCGCAGGTGCTCGCCCCGGTGCTGCGGGAGTTCCTCAGCGATCTCACCGTATGATCGCCTGATGTCCAAGGACCTGCTGGCCAGGGTGGCCCAATGATCACCTCCAGGGAGCTCAACCGGGCCACGCTGGCCAGGCAACTCCTGCTCCAGCGGCACGCGATGCCGGCGATACAGGCGGTGGAGCACCTGGTCGGTCTGCAGGCGCAGGCGCCGTTCCCGCCGTACTTCGGGCTCTGGTCGCGTCTGGAGGGATTCCGGCCCGAGGAGCTGGCGGGGCTGCTGACCGGGCGTGAGGCGGTGCGGATCGTGCTCATGCGCGGCACCGTCCACCTGGTCAGCGCCGCCGACTGCCTGACGTTACGGCCGCTGACGCAGCCGCAGCTCGCCAAATACCTGAACAGCGCGTACGGCCGGCAGCTGGCCGGTCTGGACCTGGCGGCGGTCGTCGAGGCGGGCCGCGAGGCGCTGACCGGCGAACCCCTCACCGCGGCCAAGCTCGGCACGCTGCTGGCCGGGCGCTTCCCCGGCACGAACGCCGCCGACCTGGCACAGATCATGCGCATGCTGGCGCCGCTGGTGCAGGTGCCGCCCAGGGCGGTGTGGGGCAAGGCCGGGCAGACCGCGTACGCGACGGCCGAGTCGTGGCTGGGCCGCGAGCTGCACCCCGCCCCGTCGCTGGCGGATCTGGTCATGCGCTATCTGGCCGCGTTCGGGCCCGCGACCGTGGCCGACGTACAGGCGTGGTCGGGGCTGACCGGGCTGCGCGAGGTGGTCGAAGGGCTGCGGCCGCGGCTGGTCGAGCTGGACAAGGGGCTGTTCGACCTGCCGGACGCGCCCCGGCCCGGCCCGGAGGCGGAGGCGCCGGTGCGGCTGCTGGCGCCGTTCGACAACGTGCTGCTCGGCCATGCCGACCGCACGCGGATCATCTCCGACGAGCACCGCAAGCGCGTCATCACCATCAACGGGCAGGTGCTCGGCACGGTCCTCGTCGACGGCTTCGTGCGAGGGGTGTGGAAGCGGGACAAGCGGGTGGTCAGCGTCGAGATGTTCGCGCCGGTGTCGCCGGGACAGGCCCAGGAGATCCGGGAGGAGGCGGCCAGGCTGCTCGCCTTCGCCCAACCGGGCAAGGCCGGCGAGGTCAGAGGGATCTGATGGCGGTTTTCCGTAGTAGCTGTTGAGGGTTCCCGCAATGTGCCGAGGGGGCACTGTCCCTAGCGTTGACGCGTGCTCCTGAACACCCTCGCGGCGCTCTGCCTGGCCGTACTTCCCCCACTTCCCGCCCCGCCCACCCCCACCTCGATCGACGGGTTCATCGCCCAATATCGTGAAGCGACCGGATTGCCGGGCGTAGCGGTGGTGGTCACCAAAGGGAAGCAGGTCGTCCACGCCGCGGGCTACGGCCGGACCGCGACAGGCGAGCCGGTGACCGCCGACACCCCCATGGCGCTCGCGTCGGTCAGCAAGTCCTTCACCTCACTGGCCGTCCTGCAACTGGTGGAGAAGGGCCAGGTCGAGCTCGACCAGCCGGTCCGCGGTTACCTGCCGGAGTTCCGGATGACCGATCCCCGGGCGGCCGACATCACGGTGCGCCAGCTGCTCAACCAGACGTCGGGCATGGCCGACTCGACCTTCCACGAGAAGAGCCTGCCCCAGCCCGACTCGCTCCAGGGCTCGGTGATGCGGCTCAGGGACGCGCGGCTCGCCTCGAAGCCGGGCACCGCCTTCAGCTACCACAACACCAACTATCAGGTCGCCGCCCGGCTGGTCGAGGTGGTGAGCGGCGAGCCGTTCCCGGGCTACCTCAAGACGCACGTGTTCACGCCCCTCGGCATGCGCCACAGCAGCACGATCGACACCGATCGGGACCTGCCGGGCAGCGCCCGTGGTCACCTCTACCTCCTCGGCCAGGCGATCGCCGTGCCGGAGCCGCACGGCTTCGGCAACGGCTCCGGCGGCGTGCTCAGCAGCGCCGGCGACATGGCCCGCTGGCTGATCGCCCAGAACAGCGGCGGCATCCTGTCTCCCGCGAGCGTCAAGGAGCTGCGCACGCCCTCGGCCCAGAACCCGGACTACGCCCTCGGCTGGGAGCTCGACCGGACCGCGGGCGGCACTCCCGTCGTACGCCACGGCGGCGACCTGTTCACCTCCACCGCCCAGCAGCTGCTGATGCCCGAGTCCGGTTACGGCGTGGCGGTCATGGCCAACACCGGCATGGCCTTCGCCGACAGCGCCGCGCTCATGGACGGCCTGGTCGCCCTGATCGAGGGCCGGCAGCCGGAGCCGCCCTCCTCGCCCTTCCTGGCCACCGACCTGGTGTTCACACTGCTGACGCTGGCGACCGTCGCGCTGGCGGTGCGCGGCATCGCCCGCTCCCGGCGCTGGGCCGCCCGCCGGACGGGCTGGCAGCGATGGCGGCTGCTGCCGTACTTGTTGCCGCTCCTCCTGTGTACGGCCATCGTCCCGGTCTTCCGGGTGCTCGCCCGAGGCAGCGACATTTCCTGGATCCAGGTGGCATATCTCTACCCGACGTTCATGATCTGGCTGGTGACGGCCGCTGCGGCGGGGACGGCCCTGGTGGTCGCGCGCCTCTGGCCGCCACCCTCATGATGGCCTTCCTCTGTCCTCGCTGCTGCCGGCCACGAGCTACCCGTTCCACCCGCAGGCGGGTGACCTCTCCAGCGGAGCGGGGGGCCGCCGGAGAGCCGGAGTCAGTTGCCCACGCCAAGGTGGGACATGAACGCGGACGGGTATCGGTCGCCACGGGCGGCGCCCGGCGGCACCGCCTTCTCGATGTCGGCGAGGTCGTCCGCGGTGAGGTTCAGATCCATCGCGGGCAGCGCCTCGGCCAGCCGCTCGCGGGTGCGCGCGCCGACCAGCGGCACGATGTCCTCGCCCTGGGCGGCCACCCAGGCGATGGCCAGCTGGGCGACGGTGCGGCCCTTCGTCTCGGCGACCCGGCGCAGGGCCTCCACGAGGGCGAGGTTGTGTTCCACGTTCCCGCCGGCGAAGCGCGGGCTGAAGCCGCGGCTGTCGCCAGGCCCGGCGGTGTGGCCGGCGGCCCAGTGCCCGGAGATGAGGCCGCGGCCGAGGACGCCGTAGGCGGTCAGGCCGATGCCGAGCTCCCGCAGCGTGGGCAGCACCTCCGCCTCCACCGCGCGGGAGATCAGCGAGTACTCGATCTGCAGGTCGGCGATCGGGTGCACGGCGTGCGCCCGGCGGATCGTCGCCGCGTCGACCTCCGAGAGCCCGATGTGGCGCACGTGTCCGGCGTCGACCATCTCCTTGATCGCGCCCACCGTCTCCTCGATCGGCACCGCCGGGTCCAGCCGGGCGGGGCGGTAGATGTCGATGTGGTCGGTGCCCAGCCGGGTCAGCGAGTAGGCCAGGAAGTTCTTCACCGCCTCGGGACGGCTGTCCTGGCCGCCGAACTCGTGGCCCGGCCCCCGCAGCATGCCGAACTTGACGCTCAGCGCGTAGCTGTCGCGATCCCGGCCGCGCAGCGCCTCGGCCAGCAGCAACTCGTTGTGGCCCATGGCGTAGAAGTCGCCGGTGTCGATCAGGGTGACGCCGCTCTCCAGCGCGGCGTGCACGGTGGCGATGCTCTCCGCGCGGTCGGCCGTGCCGTACGCGCCCGACATGCCCATCGCGCCCAGGCCCAGCGCGGACACGGCCGGTCCGGTGCGGCCCAGGGTTCGTCTCTGCATCACGTACTCCCTCGTTGTCGATGTCGTCTCCAACCTTGGGCCCGAGCCGGGACGGGCGGGAGCGGAGCGTTCATCGTGGGAGAGCCGCTCCCTGGATGGGCTCGCCCGCCGCGAGAGACCATGGGGTCATGCAACGTGACCAGCTCGCCGACTTCCTGCGCCGCCGCCGCGAGGCGATCCGCCCGGCCGAGGTGGGCCTGGCGGACGGCCCGCGCCGCCGTACCGTCGGCCTGCGCCGGGAAGAGGTGGCGATGCTCGCCGGCATGTCGGTGGACTATGTCGTACGCCTCGAGCAGGGCCGCAGCAGTCAGCCCTCGACCCAGCTGCTCGGCGCGCTGGCCCGGGCGTTGCGCTTGTCCGACGACGAGCGCGACCACCTGTTCCACCTGGCCGGCCACCGGCCCCCGCCCGCCGACGGGGTGGCCCGCCTGGCCCGCGCCGGCCTGATGCGCATGCTCGACCTGCTCGGCGACACCCCGGCCCTGGTGCTGTCCGACCTGGGCGAGGTCCTCGCCCAGAACCGGGCGGACGTCCTGCTGATGGGCGACCACACCGGCTTCTCCGGCGACCGGCGCTATGTCGTACACCGCTGGTTCACCGAGCCCGCCGCGCGCGCCCTTTGCCCGCCCGAGGAGCAGGAGTATCAGGCCCGTCAGCTCGTGGCCGACCTGCGCGCGGCCGTGGGTCGCCGGTCCGGTGACGCCGCGGTCGCCGGGCTCGTCGACCGTCTGCGGGCCGCCAGCGCCGACTTCCGGCGACTCTGGGCCGAGCACGAGGTGGCGGTCCGGCGCGCCGACCGCAAGACCATGCTGCACCCGCGGGTGGGCCGCCTGGTGATGGACTGCGAGACCCTGGTCACTCCCGACCAGGGTCAGCAGCTGCTGGTGCTCACCGCGGCGGACGCCGAGACCCGCGAGCGGCTGGAACTGCTGCGAGTCCTCGGTATCGAGGAGTTCCCCGCGAGGGCAACGGACACGCCCGCACGGTGAAGCGGCCGATCAACGGCACCGGCTCGGCATTCGGCGAAGTGACCGTCCCCAAGCTGCGGAATCGCGGGGTGGCCGACGTGCGGGTCCGCGGCGGCCCGGAACCGGAGGCCGCCGAGGCATCGGCCGCGTGGCCGGCGGCAGCACCGCGACGTCATCCGGGCCGGCCGGGCCGCCTCGGACGGCTCGGCCTGCTCGCCAGGCCTACTGAGGCCGGACGTTGTGGTTGCGGGCGAACAGATTGCCGGGGTCGTACTGACGCTTGACCGCCGCGAGCCGCTCGTAGGTCCGCCGCGGATAGATCGCGGCGACATCCTCCTCGGTGGCGGAGGTGAGGAAGTTGGCGTAGGCGCCGTTGACGTGCGGTGCGAGTCTCGCCCAGATCGCGTCCAGAGCAGGACGCGCGGCCTCGACGACCGGCTGCGGCCCCAGGATGGTGGTCACGACCATCAACTCCGCCCGGCGATGCGCGTAGGCGGTGGCATCGTCGGGGACGCGGGACACCGCACCGCCGACGCCGCGCACGGCGATGAACGGCGACCCCTGCGCCGCCCCGACCTCGACCAGGACCCGAAGGAGCTCGGGCACCGACGCCTCCTCGACGAATGCGCTTCGGGTGACCAGCTGGATGCCCGGCGGCGGGGTGGCGCCGTCCACGAGCGTGTCCCCATAGGGCCGCAGCGCGACATCGTCGTCGATCACCGTGCCGAGCCGCCGGAGCGGATCGATGGCCTGCGCCGCGAGATCCGGGTCATCGCCGTCGAAGGCGACGCGGATCTCGACCGGCGCTTCGGGCCCGCCCGCGAAGGGATTGGCGAACTCCACGACGGAGGTGAGCTCTTCGGGGGCCGTACGGAGGTGGTCCGCCCAGCCCTGGAGCACGGTGGCCGCCTGCGAGGCCGGGAAGGCGATCCTGCCGTAGAAGACGTCCGTCGTCGGGTGGGCCGCGAACTCGAAGGCGGTCACGATCCCGAAATTGCCGCCGCCACCGCGCATCGCCCAGAACAGCTCCGGGTTCTCCTCCTCGCTCGCCTGTACGACCTCCCCGCCGGCCGTGACCACCTGCGCGGCGACCAGATTGTCCAGTGCGAGGCCGTACTTCCTGACCTTCCAGCCGATGCCACCGGTCAACGTCAGCCCGCCGACACCGACGCCCTTGGTGTCGCCGGAGGAGATCGCCAGGCCGTGCGGGGCCAAGGCGGCCACGACCTGGCCCCAGGTGGCGCCGCCGCCGATCCGTACGAGGTGACGCTCCTTGTCGATGACCTCGACGTCCGCGAGCCTGCTCAGGTCGATCACGACGCCGTCGTCAAGAGTGCCGAAGCCCGCGAAGCTGTGGCCGCCGCCTCGCACGGACAGCGAAAGCCCGGCGCCGGCGGCGAATGTGACACCTGCTCGGACGTCTTCGACGCTCTTGGGCCGCAGAACACAGGCCGGACTGCCCGAAGCCAGTATCGAGCGGCTGGCCGAGGTGTACTCGGCCGCGCCCGGTTCGATGATGTCGCCGCCGAAGTCACGACGAAGGGTTTCAAGACGCATGACATTCCTTTTCCGCAATAGCCGGGCTGGTGGTGGTCGCTCCGGGTGGTGGGGCGGCCCGGATGGACGGGATCCCGGGCCGCTGGGGATCGGCCTGCCGGTCAGTTCGCCATGGCGTCGAACATGCCGGGCTGGTAGGAGCCCCCGGGGTTGCGCACGATCACGTTGAGCCGGTTGTTGGCGTTGATCATGGCGATGAGGGAGACCAGCGCGACGATCTGGTCGTCGTCGTAGTGCTTGCGCGCCTTGGCCCAGGTGTCGTCGGACACGCCGTGGTGGGTGTCGGCGAGCCGGGTGCCCTCCTCGGTGAGCGCCAGCGCGGCCTGCTCGGCCTCGGTGAACACGGTGGACTCGCGCCAGGCGGCGACCAGGTGGAGCCGGACCGCGCTCTCCCCGGCGGCCGTGGCGTCCTTGGTGTGGTAGTCGACGCAGAAACCGCAGCCGTTGATCTGGCTGGCGCGCAGCATCACCAGGTCCTGGATGGTCTGGGGGAGCGGCGACTGCTGGATGGCCAGGGCGACGTTGTAGATCCGCTTGGCGATCTTGGCGCCGAGCTCGTTGGCCATCAGGTCCATACGCTGTTCCATGATGTGGTCCTCATTCGTGCTGGTGCGTGCCGCGTCGATCGTCGGCGCGGCGTCCTGGCGAACAAGAGATCCCGGCCACCCGATCCGTGTGACAGCGCGGCGATGTGACGTGCATCACCGATCGGGGGTGTCACAAAGCGGTGGGGAGCGGGATCTCATGTACGGCACGGTCGAGAACGAACAGGCGGGAACCAGCGATGAGCGAACACAGCGAGAAACCGACGGACACGGCAGGGCCCCTCGCTGGTGGCAGCCGCATGGACTCCGTCGTGGACCCGGCCACTGAGGCGTTCCTCGCCCACCGCAACCTGCTCTTCACGGTCGCCTACGAGATGCTCGGCTCGGCCGCCGACGCCGAGGACGTCCTTCAGGAGACGTGGCTGCTGTGGGCGGGCGTCGATCTGGGCACAGTCCGGGATCAGCGTGCCTACCTGGTCCGGATCACCACACGGCAGGCGCTGAAACGGCTGCGGACGCTCGGCCGGCGCAAGGAGTCCTACGTCGGCCCCTGGCTGCCCGAGCCGCTGCTGACCGCGCCGGACGTGGCCGAGGACGTCGAGCTGGCCGACAGCGTCTCGACGGCGATGCTGCTGGTGCTGGAGACGCTTCAGCCGACCGAGCGGGCGGTGTTCGTCCTGCGTGAGGTCTTCGATCTGGACTACGACGAGATCGCCGAGGCCGTCGGCAAGAGCCCGGCCGCGGTCCGCCAGATCGCCCACCGGGCCCGGGGGCACGTCGCCGCGCGCCGGCCACGCGACGTCGTCTCCCCGGCCGAGACCCGAGCCGCGCTCCAGGCGTTCCAGAGGGCGGTCGAAACGGGTGATCTGCAGCGGCTGCTCGACATCCTCGCGCCGGATGTCGTCCTCCTGGCAGATGGCGGCGGAGTCAAGCTGGCCGCGCTGGCGCCCGTCGTGGGGGCCGACCAGGTGGCCCGTGTGCTGGGTAACCTCACCCCCGTGGCGTCGCTGCAGCCGGCACAGGTCAACGGCCATCCGGCACTGATCGTCCGGCTCGACGGCGAAATCGACACCGTTGTGACGGTGCGCATCGGCAACGGTCTCATCACCGGGCTCTACGCCGTACGCAATCCCGAGAAGCTGTCGCGCATGGAGTGGGAGACCACGGTGACCCGCTGAGCCAGGGGGCGAGGACCGTACGGGCCGTAGGAGCCGCAGGCCACCGAGGCCCGGCGGGGCGCGCCTCAATGGCCGTCGGCGAGCAGCACCGGAGGCGTCGGTGAAACGGGCTCGTTCCTACGCGACCGTGAGCACGATCTTGCCTCGGATGTGCCCTCGGGCGGCGCGTTCGTGCGCCGCCCGCGCGTCCGCGAGCGGGAACGTGCTGTCGATCGCGACGCGAACCGTGCCCGCGTCGAGCAGGCGTCCCAGTTCGGCGAGCTGCGCACCGTCCGCGCGGACCTGGGTGGCCGAGACCGTGACGCCCAGCTTCGCGGTCTGTTCGTCATCGAAGTCGCCGGGGAAGACCGGGTACAACGCGCCGCCGCGCCTGAGCGTGCGCAGGAAACGACCGCTGTCGCGGCCACCGACGGTATCGAGCACGAGATCAAGGTCGTGCAGGAGTTCCTCGGGACGGCTCTTGGTGTAGTCGATGAACTCGTCGGCGCCGAGCTCGCGCAGGAACGACTCGTGCGCGCCCGATGCCACCGCGATGACGCGCGCACCTCTCCACTTCGCGAGCTGCAGCGCGAGGTGTCCCACGCCACCCGCGGCGCCGTTGATGAGCACCGTCGTCTCAGCGTTCAGCGCCATCGGGCGATGGCGCGCCGCTTGGAAGGGCGAGGGATGATCGTGCCCGAGCTCGATCAGGAACTGCCACGCGGTGAGCCCCGCCATCGGCGCCCCCGCGGCGTGCACGTGATCGACGCGAGCGGGCTTGCATGCGAGGTCCGAGGCGGGCGCGGCGACGTACTCGGCATAGGCGCTGCCCTCGAAACTGGGGAAGCGAAGGAGGCCGAAGACCTCGTCGCCGACGGAGAGGCCGTCCACATCCGCGGCGACGGCCGCGACGACGCCCGACACGTCCGTTCCCGGGATCATGGGCAGGCTCAGCTTCGGCCTCATGTCAGGAGGCACGTTGGACATTCCCTCGCGCACGTACCAGTCGGGGGGATTGATGCCAACCGCGTGAACGCGAACGAGCACCTCACCCGGTTTCGGCTCGGGGATCGGCACCTCGTCGTAACGCAGCACCTCAGGGCCACCGTGCTCATGCAGCCGGATGGCCTTCATCGTGTTCGTCGGCATAGCTGTCGCCTTTCACCGCAGATGGGATATCGTTTTCGGAGCAGTGCTCCAAATATATGCGGGGCACTGCTCCGCTTGTCAACTCAGGAGGCATATGCGAGCCGACGCCAGGAAGAACTATGACCAGCTGCTCTCGGTCGCGCGTACGGTCGTGACCGAGCAAGGCGCCGACGCGTCGCTGCGCGACGTCGCCCGCAGGGCCGGCGTCGGGCTCGGCACGCTGTACCGTCACTTCCCGACGCGAGAGGCGTTGCTCGAGGCCATGCTCCGCGCGAGCTTCGACGAGCTGGCGGCACAGGCGAGCGAGCTCGAAACCTCGCCCTCGCCCGGGGATGCTCTCGTCTCGTGGCTACGCGACTGCGTCGCGACCACCCATGAGTATCGCGGCGTTGTGGCGCTGATGGTGGCCGCCATGGAGGACGCCGAGTCGGCGCTTCACGCTTCATGCGTCACGATGCGCGCGGCAGGCACGCGGCTGCTCACCCGCGCCCAGGCCGCGGGCACAGCACGGACCGACATCGACGGCACCGACCTGTTCGCGCTGGCCGGGGCTCTCGCGTGGCTCAATGATCAACCCTCGCTCGCGCGACGCGCCGACCACCTGTTCGGCGTCATCGCGAGCTCGATTCTGACCGGCGCGGGAAGCGGCGACGCCGAGGGGAGAACGCCGCCCTCGGGACCGTAGCCGAAAGCGTCACGTACGTGGAAGCCGCTTGCGCCCGCAAGATCATCCCAGTGAACATTTACTTGTGATGGCGAAGAGCAAACAGGCGCTGCTCGACGCGAGGGCCGAGGTGTTCGCCCGCCACGGCTGAAGGGCACCCGGATCCGCGAGATCGTCGAGCGGGCCGGCGTCAACGAGCGGATGATCTACGACCACTTCGGCAGCAAGGAAGGGCTCTACCGGGCGGTCCTGGACGAGCAGAGCAGAGACATGGGAGCGGCGTGGCGGCCGGTTCTGGACCGGTTGACCGGCCAGGATCCGGTCGAGGCCACGCGCGTCGCGTTGCGGGCGTTCTTCGACCTGGTCTGCGAGCGCCCCCTGCTGGTGCCGCTGCTGCTGCACGAAGGGCTGGGCGAGGGAGAGATCCGGCCGCCGATCGAGCCGGCGGATCTGCCCGCCCCGTTGCGCGAGGTGTTCGAGCGCGGGCAGCGGGAGGGGGTCTTCCGGGCCGATGGCGACTTCGAGCTGTTCTACGTCAACGCGATCTTCCTGCTGACCGTGCTTCCCGCCCTGCCCCGGCGGCTGACCGCCCTGGCCGGCGCCGGCACCGGGCAGGCACGGGCGCGGCACTACGGGCGCGACGGCGCCTTCACCGACCAGCGTCCGGCGCCGTACTGGCAGACCAGCCCGGCCGAGCCGCACCCGCAACTGCTGCTGCCGCAGTGGCGCACCGAAGCCATCCTGCGCTCCCTGCTGGGCCGCCTGGGCCTCACGCGCCCCCGACGCCCCCCTGCCGCGACGCCACGGGGGCCACCGTGCGGCTCTTCGACATCTTCCGCGGCCCGCACTTCACCCCTGTGGGATTCGGCCTGAGCAGCCGAAGCCCGCTCGACGCCGTACGCGACGCCTGGCCCGGCCCCCTGCGTACCTGCCTGATCGCCGAAGCAGGCACGCTCACCGACGACAACGGCCACGCGGCCGACGCCTACGGCATCACCGGGGAGGCCATGGTGCTCGTACGTCCCGACGGCCATCTCGCCCTGACCGTCGAAGCCCACGAGAGCGCCGCCGTGCTGAACTACCTCGAGGCGTTGAAGGCCCTGCCGCCAGGACGGTGAAACAGCTCGGGGCCGCGACGGTCATGCCTGGCCGAGGTCGGCGCAGTGGGTGATCGTCGCGTCGTCCGCCGCCACCGCGTGGCGCGCCTCCGCCTGCCGTACACGATGGATGATCTCGGCGAGTCCGCTCGCCGCCAGGACGGCCATGACCTGTGGCCAGTCGGCGAGCTGGAACCGGTCCACGATGCGGCTGGCTCCGTTGCTGAGCAGGACGGCGCCGGCCAGCTCGGAGATCGGACAGCTTCCAGTGATCGCCTCGTCCGCCGCGCGGGGGTCGTCCTTGGCCACCCAGAAGCCGCCCGGTCGGTTCCGGTGGGCGCGCAGGTCTCGGAGGATGCGGTGGTAGTCGTCGCCGCCCTCGGCGGCGGCCTTGAGCGCGGGCTCGTACGACCGGCTGATGATCACCTCGCGCGGGTCGGAGACGACGAGCGGCGCATCCTCAGCCCTGTCGAGCACGAGGACCGCGTCGCCGAGCACCAGGTACTCCAAGAGGCCGTCGGACAGGCGCAGGACGGCCACGGCCGCCGACGGGCTGATGGGATCGGCGACGTCGCAGGTGTCGCGGTGATCGTCGGTCACCTGCTCGATGGCGGCGGCGAGCAGCGCCGGAAGGCCGCGGTCCCCTACGAGCGGCAAGAGGCTGAGCAGGCTGCCTCCCAGGCGGCCGGCGTACCAGGCCACGCCGTGGCGGCAGGTCGATTCGCCGCCGGGGATGCCGGCGCCGTCGACCAGCACCGCCGCCGTCGGTACGGCGCCGGTGAAGTCCTCGTTCGCGCGGCCGGTCCCTTTCGCGACGCTCGTCATCGTCACCCGCATGTCCTGGCGCCCTCCCGTCGTTGTCTGCTCAGAGTCGTGACCAGCGCAGCCACCCAGGTCACGTGAGGTGCGGCAGGCCGCAGGCGAGGTCGTGTTCCAGGGTGCGGGCGTAGGACTCGACGGCGGCGACGATGTCTACGCTGTCGGGGTCGAGCAGCCACTGGGTCTGCAGGCCGTCGAGGGTGGCGAGGATTTCGGTGGCCTTGGCCGGCGGGTCGATGTCCGGGCGGGCGACGCCGGCGGCCTGGGCGGAGCGGATGTTGTCGGCCACGATGGCGCGCATCGCCCGGTAGCGTTCGACGAAATGTTCGTGGCCGGGCGAGCCCGGCTCAAGGCTCTCGGCCACCAA
Organism: Nonomuraea aurantiaca; assembly: GCF_020215705.1. GTDB lineage: Bacteria > Actinomycetota > Actinomycetes > Streptosporangiales > Streptosporangiaceae > Nonomuraea > Nonomuraea aurantiaca. Next base: position 81,644 of record NZ_JAIWNB010000008.1, read on the forward strand.
TACCGTGAACAGTTTGGCCAGCCCGGCCCGCTGCTTGTTGCGGCGCGCGAACTCCGGCAGGGCCCGAAGCCGCCCGGAGGGCTCCATGCCGAGCAGTTCCAGGGCGAACGCCTCGCTGTCCAGGTCGCGCCGCTCGATCACCGCCAGCAGCAGGCCCGCCTTGCTGCCGAAGTGGTGCAGCAGACCGGGCTCGGTGATGCCCGCCCGGGCCGCGACGTCGGCGAGCGAGGTGCCGCGGAAACCGCCGCGGGCGAACATCTCGCCGGCCACCGTGATGATCTCTTCCCGCCGCAGGCGAGCGCGTTCCTGCCTGCCGGGTCCTTGCCTGCTCGGGGTCACGGTGTTAAACCTAACCCAACTCACCTACCGAGTACTAGGTAAGTGAACCCCTCTCCGGTACGAGTAGCGAGGTGCGACGATGCCGCCGAGACCCCACCGCATCCGGCCCCTACTGATCATCGCCGTCGCCCTGCTGGGCGGGCTCTGCACCGGTTCGCCGGCCCAGGGCGCGCAGCGGGAGCCGGTCATCCTGGTTCACGGCTGGAACGGCTCGCCCACCGAGTTCACCCAGATGCGGACGGCGCTGGAGCAGGCCGGCTACCCGACGTACGCGATCGACCTGCCCGGCGAGGAGAACCTCGCCAACGCCCAGGCCATCGCCGACCTGGTGGAGCAGGCCCGGAGCGAGCACGCCGGCAGCAAGGTCAGCCTCGTCGGGCACAGCATGGGAGGGCTGTCGGCACGGCATTACCTGAAGTTCCTCGGCGGCGCCGGCAAGACGCTCAGCTACATCTCGATGGGCACCTCGCAGCTGGGCTACTGGCCCGCCTGCCTGCTGCCGGCCGGGCAGGGCGGGCAGATGTGCCCGACCAGCGGCTTCATCGGCCGGCTCAACAGCGGCGACCCCACGCCGGACCCGGTCAGGTACACGTTGCTGACGAGCTCGCTCGACGAGACGCGCAACGACGTCATCGCCGGTGTCTGGTGCCGGGCCGAATTCGCCGGCGTGCCGCACGCCGACGAACCGACGTCACCGGTGTTCATCGACGCCGTCCTCAGCGCCCTTGACGGGCGATGCCCGTCCTAGTGCCCGCTATAAATGCGATCGCTGATCAGGCGTGCGGCCTACTACTGTCGCGCGGGTGGGAAGTGATCCTCTGCCGTTGCTGTGGCTGTGCGGGCCGTCGGGTGTCGGGAAATCCTCGCTCGGCTGGGAGGTGTTCGCCCAGCTGAGCCGGGGCGGCGGCCGGGCGGCGTTCGTCGACGCCGACCAGATCAGCCTGTGTCACCCTCTGCCGGAGAGCGGCACCCATCGGATCCGGGCGCGGAGCCTGGCCGCGATGTGGCCCAACTTCCGGGAGCAGGGGGCACAGTGCGTGGTCCTGTCGGGTTTCGTCGACAGCGCTGAGGAGATCAGCGAGTACGCGCGGCGTCTCCCGGACGCCGCCTTCACCGTGTGCCGGCTGCGCGTGAGCACCGGTGAGCTCAAGGAGCGCTTTCTCGGCCGGGGATGGCGTCCCGACCTGGTGGCGGAGGCCCTCGCCGAGGCGGCGGCGCTGGAGCGCAGTGACTTCGCCGACCTGTGCCTGGACACCGGCGGGCTTACCGTGCCCGAGGCGGCCCGGATGGTCCGCGAGCGGGCCGGTGGATGGCCGCCTCTCGGCTCTGGTGGAGGGTCGCCTCCCGGCCCGCCCGTCGGCTCCGTTTCCCGCCCGGCCGCATCGCTCGCCTTTGACCCGGTCCCGGTGCTGTGGTTCTCCGGCGCCACCGCGGTGGGGAAGTCGACCGTCGGCTATGAGGTCTTCTCGCAGATCGTCCGGACCGGCGTACGAGCTGCCTATGTGGATCTCAAACAGATCGGCGCGTTACGTCCCGCCGCGGACGACGACCCGGACGGCCATCGCCTCAAGGCGCGCAATCTCGCGGCCCTCTGGGCCGGATACCGCGAGGCCGAGGCCCGGTGCCTGGTCGTCTCCGGGCACGCCGACGGGGACGACATCGTCCGCGACTACGCCGAGCTGCTTCCCGGAGCGGCGCTGACGGTGTGCCGCCTGCACGCCGAGCCCGCGACGCTGGCCGAGCGCGTCACGCTGCGCGGCCGGGGAGGGGGGCCGGCGATACCGGGCGATGAGCTGAAGGGGCTGGGCCCCGAAGCCCTGCACCGCGTCGCCGAACGGGCGGCGCGCGAGGCCTCGGCGCTCGACCGCGCCGGAGCGGGTGACCTGCGTATCGACACGGAAGACCGGTCGGCGCAAGAGGTGGCCGAAGAGGTTCGGGCGCTCATCGGCGACTGGCCGAACTGAGCCGAACCGAACGGCGCCGAGCGCCAGCAGTTGACATCCGCCACCCCCATAGGATAGTTGTGCTATCCAATGCTAGATAGTGCAACTACCCAATGGGGAGATGTAGTGGAGACGAGCATCGTTCTGGTGGTGGCCCTGCTGGGCTTGCGCGCGCTGGGGGCCTTCGGGGTCGGCCGGTTCGCCTCGTGGCCGGTCAGTGCGGCGCATGCGCTGGCCGTCATGCTCTTCATGACGGCCAGCGCGCACTTCGTCCCGGACAGCGTCACGGTCATGCCCACCCACGGAGACCTCGTCCGCATGGTGCCGCCCTTCGTGCCCTTCGCCGACGCGGTGGTCTACCTGACCGGCGTGCTGGAGCTCATGGGGGCGGTGGGGCTGATCATCACCAGGACGCGCTGGTCGGCCGGGATCGGGCTGGTCGCTCTCTTCGTGCTCCTGCTGCCGGCCAACATCTACGCCGCGCTGGCCGACGTGCCCTTCCACGGCGGCGAGGCGTCCCCCTTGTGGCTGCGGGTTCCCGAGCAGGTTCTCTACATCGCCGTCGCGCTCTGGGGCATCCGCTCGGCGCCGCGCGGGTGGCCGCTGCCGCTTCGCCTGGGTTACGGCACGTCGTAGGTCATGTCGTACCTGGCGGCGATGAGGTCGAGCCTTCCACCCCCCGCCGCCTTTCGCGATCCTTTCGAAAACGTGCCCAATACCCTGTTGACCGTGTAGGGAATTGGTGGATACGTGAAGGGATGAGCCTCTGGACCCCGGACCCCACGTTCTATCCTTCGCCCAGGGACGCGGCCGGCGCACCCGCCGAGAAACTGGCCTACGTCGCCGCCTTCGACCGGTCGGCGACCAGGCCGGACGCGCTGGCCGTACTCGACACCGACGCCGCCTCACCGCACTACGGCCAAGTGGTGGGCTGGAGCGACCTGCCCAACACCGGCGACGAGCTGCACCACTTCGGCTGGAACGCCTGCAGCACCGCGCTGTGCCCCAGCGCCCCGCACCCGCATGTCGAACGCCGCTACCTCATCGTGCCGGGACTGCGCTCCTCACGCATCCACGTCTTCGACACCAAGGACCGCATCAGCCCGCAACTGGTCAAGGTCATCGAGGCCGACGAGCTGGCCAAGCGGGCCGGCTACTCCCGGCCCCACACCGTGCACTGCGGGCCCGGCGGGATCTACCTGTCCGCGCTCGGCGGCGCCGACGGCAACGACGGGCCCGGCGGGATCGCGCTGCTCGACCACACCACGTTCGAGGTGCTCGAGCGCTGGGAGGCCGACCGGGGGCCGCAGTACCTCGCCTACGACTTCTGGTGGCACATCAACCATGACGTGCTGATCACCTCCGAGTGGGGCACCCCGTCGATGGTCGAGAACGGCGTGGTGGGGGAGCTGCTGCTCGGCCGCAAGTACGGCCACAAGCTGCACTTCTGGGACCTGCGCAAGCGCAAGCACGTCCAGGAGGTCGACCTGGGCGAGGAGCACCAGATGGTCCTGGAGCTGCGCCCGGCGCACGACCCCACCCGCACCTACGGCTTCGCCGGAGTCGTCACCAGCACCGCGGACCTGTCGGCCTCGGTCTGGCTCTGGTTCCACGAGGACGGCCGCTGGCAGGCCCGCAAGGTGATCTCCATTCCCGCCGAGCCCGCGAGCGCCGACCTGCTGCCGCCCGTCCTGCGGCCCTTCGGCGCCGTGCCACCCCTGGTCACCGACCTCGACCTGTCGGTCGACGACCAGCGCCTGTACGTCTCCTGCTGGGGCACCGGCGAGATCAAGCAGTACGACGTGTCGGACCCGGCCAACCCCGCCGAGCTGGGCTCCCTCAGGATCGGCGGCATCGCCCGGCAGACGCCCCACCCCGCCCAGCCGTCACTGCCGCTTCGGGGCGGCCCGCAGATGGTCGAGATCAGCCGCGACGGCCGCCGCGTCTACCTCACCAACTCCCTGTACGGCGCCTGGGACGACCAGTTCTACCCCGAGGGCGTCGGCGCCTGGATGGCCAAGATCGACACCGAGTCCTTCACCTTCGACACCCGCTTCTTCCCGCACGGCGAGGCCTTCCGCGGCCTACGCCCCCACCAGGTACGCCTGCAGGGCGGCGACGCCTCCTCCGACTCCTACTGCTACCCGTGACCATCGCCACCGTGCTCTTGCTGGGCGCCTTCCACGGCCTGAACCCGGCCATGGGCTGGCTCTTCGCCGTCGCCCGCGGCCTGCAGGAGCGCAGCAGGGACCTGCTGCTGCAGTCGCTGCCGGTCATCGCGCTGGGCCACCTGGGCTCGGTCGCCATGGTCGCGCTGGTCGTCGGCGTCACCGGCTCGCTGGTCACCGGCCGGGTGCTGTCGATCGGCGGCGGGGTGGTGCTGGTCGGGTTCGGCCTGTGGCGGCTGCTGTCCACCCGGCACTTCCGCTGGGTGGGGATGCGGCTGTCGCTGTGGCAGCTGGCCGGCTGGTCGTTCCTGATGTCCTCGGCCCATGGCGCCGGCCTGATGCTGCTGCCCGTCTTCACCGGCCTGCACGCTCCCGGCCACGAGGGGCACGCCCTGACGGGCGGGCTGGCGGTGGCCGCGCTGCACACGCTGGCGATGTTCGCGGTGGCGGGCGTCATCGCCGTGGTGGTGTACGAGGTGGCCGGGCTCACGGTGCTGCGGCGCGCCTGGTTCAACCTGGACCGCATGTGGGCGCTGGCCCTCGTGGGCGCGGGGGTGATCACCCTGGTCCAGGCCTGATCGCCTGCTGCTCCTGGAGAGTTGTCACATCGGTCGTGTCCGGTTGGTCAGTGCTATGACTTGCCTTGACGGAGGAATGTGACGATGAATATGGGGACGACGGATATGGGGACGCCGAGCGGCGAAGAGTTTCTGGCCGGCCGGTTCGAGGAGCACCGCTCCCATCTGAGGGCCGTGGCCTACCGGATGCTCGGGTCGCTGAGTGAGGCCGAGGACGCCGTACAGGAGGGGTGGATACGGCTCAGCCGCAGCGACACCAGCGAGGTGGACAACCTCGGCGGGTGGCTGACCACGGTGGTGGCCCGGGTGTGCCTGACCATGTTGAGCTCGCGCGAGCGGCGGCGTGAGGATTCCCTGGAGGCGCGCCTGCCCGACCCCGTCGTGAGCCCCGCCGAGGGCGTCGATCCCGAGCATGAGGCGCTGGTGGCCGACTCGGTCGGGCTGGCGTTGCTGGTGGTGCTGGAGTCGCTCGAGCCGGCCGAGCGGCTGGCGTTCGTGCTGCACGACATGTTCGCGGTGCCCTTCGAGGAGATCGCGCCGATCGTGGGGCGTACCTCGGCCGCGGCCAGGCAGCTGGCCAGCCGGGCCCGCCGCCGCGTGCGGGGCACGGCCCCGGTGCCCGATCCGGATCTGGGCCGTCAGCGCGAGGCCGTCGACGCCTTCCTGGCCGCCGCGCGCGAGGGGGACTTCGAGGCGCTCCTGCGGGTGCTCGACCCGGATGTCGTGATCCGCGCCGAACGCGGCGCCGCGGGGGGCGTGCTGGTGGCGCGCGGGTCGGCGGTGGTGGCCAGGCAGGCGGTCATGTTCCGGCCGGTCGGCTCCGTGGGGCATCCGGTGCTGGTCAACGGGGCCGCCGGAGTCGTCGCCACCGTCGGCGGGCGGGTGGTCTCGCTGATCGCCTTCACCGTCAGCGGCGGCCTGATCGCCGAGGTCATCGTCCTCACCGACCCCGAGCGGATGGCCCGGCTCGACCCGATGTCGGCGACGGGCTGACCCATCGCGCCCGGCGCGTTTGCCGGTGGCGCCTGAGCCGGGTGCGGATAACGTTGGCGTGATGGCCCCCACCCCGACCCCGCCCCCGGACCCCGGCGGCACGCCGCAGGAGGCGCCCGACGCGCCCGGCATCAGGGCGTTCCTGACCTTCGTCCTGCTGGCCGCGGGCGCGATCTGGGAGACCGTCGACGGCTCGCTGCGGCCAGGCTGGCTGTCGTGGACGGGTCTGGCCGCCATGTCCGCCCTGTACACCCTGACAGTGGTCATGGCTTTCCGGCGCCGCGCGGTGCCCGCCCGGCTCGCGCTGGCGGGGCTGGCGGCCGTGGTCTTCGGGTGGGCGATCGTGCTGGGCCATGGCTGGTACTACCTGTTCCCGCTGCTCGGGGTGGCGTGCGGCGTCACCCTGCGCGGCAGGGCGGTGCGGGTCGCCACGGCGGCGCTGCCCCTCGGCACGGCGCTGGTGGTGTGGGCCGGCGGCGGCACCCTGGAGTCGATCCTGGCGTTCTCGTGGGGGACCCTCAGCGCGGGCCTGGTCGTGGCCGTCATCCTGCACCTGCACATGGTCATCGGCGAGCTGAACCAGACCCGGCAGCGCCTGGCCGAGGCGGCCGTCGCCGAGGAGCGGCTGCGTTTCTCCCGCGATCTGCACGACCTGCTCGGGCACACCCTGTCGGTCATCGTGGTCAAGGCCGAGGCCGTACGGCGGCTGGCCCGCCGCGATCCCGGCCAGGCCGAACGCCAGGCCGCCGACATCGAGGCCGTCGGCCGCCAGGCACTGACCGAGGTACGCGAGGCGGTCACCGGCTACCGGGCGGGCGGCCTGGCCGACGAGCTCTCCCGCGCCCGCGACGCCCTGGCGGCCGCCGGGGTGCGGGCCCGCATCCGCCGCACCGGGCCGCCACCGGCCGCGCGGGCCGAGACGCTGCTGGGCTGGGTGGTACGCGAGGGCGTGACCAACATCATCAGGCACAGCGGCGCCACCGAGGCCGAGATCGACCTGACCGGCCTGACCCTGACGATCCGCGACAACGGCAGCGACGGCCCTCACCCCACAGAGAGCGGCACCGGCGGAGCCGGCGAGAGCGGCAGCGGGCTGCGCGGCCTGGCCGAACGGCTCGGTCAGGCGGGCGGCAGCGTCGAGGCGGGCCCCCACCCGGGCGGCGGTTTCCAGCTCACCGCCACCCTCCCGCCCGGCGTTTAGGGGCGCGGCCGGAAGGTCCGGACCGGCACGTGGCGCGAGAGCGGCTCACAGTTCGGCACAATTGCCGCTGTGAGAGTCGACTTGCTGGGACCGTTCGAGATCCGAAACCGCGATGGGGCCGTGGTGGAGGTTCCTGGGATCCGGCTGCGCGCGCTGCTGGCCGCGCTCGCCCTCGAACCTGGCCGGATCGTCACGCGTGCCCGGCTGGTGGACTGGATCTGGGGCGAACAGCCGCCCGCCGACGAGGTGAACGCCTTGCAGGCGCTGGTGTCCAGGCTGCGCAGGGTGTTGCCGGAGGGCGTGATCGAGGCGGACTCCGGCGGGTACCGCCTGGCTGTGACCCCTGACGCCGTGGATGTGGCCCGGTTCGAGCAGCTGGTCGCTCAGGCCCGTGCCGCCGAGCCCGCGCCGCGGGCGGATCTGCTGCGCTCGGCCTTGGCCCTGTGGCGCGGCACGGCCATGGCCGACCTCGCGCTGCAGGGCAGCGATACGTTCGACGCCGCGGTCGCGCGTCTGGACGAACTCTACGTCGCCGCGCTCGGGGACCGGGTGGATGCCGACATTCGCCTCGGCCGCGGCTCGGAGCTGGTCTCGGAGCTGACCGAGCTGGTCGCCACGTACCCGCTGCGAGAGGGGTTCGTGGCCGCCTTGATGCGAGCCCTCGCCGAGGCGGGGCGCGGGAGCGAGGCGTTGACGATCTACCAGCGCACGCGCGAGCGGCTCGCCGAGGAGCTGGGCGTCGATCCGTCGGCCAAGCTCTCCGCGCTGCACACCGCGCTGCTGCGGGGCGAGCTGGGCGAGCGGGCGGACAACCACAAGACGAACCTGCGCGCCGAGCTGACGAGTTTCGTCGGCAAGAAGAACGACCTCTCCGCGGTCGCCGCCCTGGCCGTCAAGCACCGGCTGATCACCTTGACCGGGGCGGGCGGCTCCGGCAAGACGCGGCTGGCCACCGAGACCGCGCGGACGATGCTCGCCGACCTGCCGGACGGGGCATGGCTGGTCGAACTGGCCTCGGTAGGGGAAGGCGGTGACCTGGCCCAGGCCGCCCTCACCGCGATCGGCCTGCGCGACCAGGCGTTGCTCACCGGCGGGCGGGGCGGGGAACCGATGGACCGGCTCATCGCCGCGGTCCGCGAGCGCACGATCTTGTTCATCCTGGACAACTGCGAGCACGTGATCGAGGCGGCCGCGGCTTTCGCCGACCGGCTCCTGGGGGAGTGCCGCAGGCTGCGGATCATGGCCACGAGCAGGGAACCGCTCGGTATCACCGGGGAGGTGCTGTGGCAGGTCGAGCCGCTCGCGCTGCCCGCCGGCGGAGCCGACCCCGCCGAGGCCGCCTCCTCACCGGCGGTGCGGCTGCTGCGCGACCGCGCGGACCTGGTGCGCAAGGACATCGGCTCCGACGCCGCCAGCTTGTCGGCCATGGCGCGCATCTGCCGGGCGCTCGACGGGATGCCGCTGGCGATCGAGCTGGCCGCGGCCCGGCTGCGCACCATGTCCGTCGAGCAGCTGGCACGCCGGCTCGATGACCGCTTCCGGCTGCTGACCAGCGGCAGCCGTACGGTGCTCGCCCGGCACAAGACGCTGCGCGCGGTCGTGGACTGGAGCTGGGACCTGCTGACCGAGACCGAACGCGGCGTGCTGCGACGGCTGTCGGTGTTCGCCGGCGGGGTGAGCCTGGAAGCGGCCGAACGCGTGTGCGAGCAGGAGGCGTCGGCCGGGGAGCAGGTGTTCGACGTGCTGGCCGCGTTGATGGACAAGTCGCTGCTGCTCGCCGACGGCCAGGACGCGCCGCGCTACCGGATGCTCAACACCATCAGGGAGTACGCGGCACAGCGGCTCGCCGAAGCCGGGGACAGCGAGCAGGCCCGCCGGGCGCACCTCGCGTACTTCACCGAGCTGGCCGAGACGGCCGAGCCGCACCTGCGCCGGGGCGAGCAGGTGGAGTGGCTGTCCAGGCTCGGGGCCGAGCACGACAACATCGGTACGGCCCTGCGCGGGGCGATCGCCGAGGGATGGGCTCAGGAGGCGATGCGGCTGGTCGCGGCCGCGGGCTGGTATTGGTACCTCAGCGGGCACCGGGCCGAGGGCGCCGAGCTGAGCATCGCGGCGGCCTCGCTGGAGGGTGAGGTGTCCGATGAGGTGCGGGCGCTGGCCTACCTCAACGTGACGATCTTCGTGACGGCCGGGGTCAGCGGCGATCAGTATCAGGCACGGGAGTGGATCCAGGAGGCGCACCGGCTGGCCCGGCGCAGCGGGTCTCGCCACCCGCTGCTGGGGTTCGTCGAGCTGCTGGAGCGGATGCTGCAGGGCCCGGCGGCGTTCATGCCCGCCTTCGAGCCGCTCATCGCCGGCGCCGATCCGTGGGTGCGCGCGCAGGCCAGGCTCACGCGTGGCCGGCTCCGGCTCACGCTCGGCGGCGACGAGACCGACGTGGACCTCGACGCCGAGATCGCCCTGGCCGAGTTCCGTACGCTGGGTGACCGGATGGGGATCTCGCTCGCGCTGACCTTCCTGGCCGATCGGCTCGCCATGCGCGGCGAGTTCGCGCGCGCGTGTGAGCACTACGAAGAGGCCGCTGTGGCGCTGACCGAGATAGGCGCGAGCGAGGACGTGGTCGGCCTGCGGGCGCGGCAGGCTCAGCTGTACTGGCTGCTGGGCGAGGAGCGATCCAGCGCCTCGGCCATGGCCGAGGCGCAGCGGTGCGCGAGCGGGATCGCCTGGCCGGACGCGCTGGCCGAGCTGGCGCTGGCGCAGGCGCAGCTGGCGCGCCTGCGCGGCGAGCCGGAGCAGGCACGCGAGCACCTGGCCACGGTGCGGGCGGTGCTGGGCGAGGGGGGCATGGCCGACTCCGTCCGTGCTCCCACCATGGACCTGTACGGCTATCTCACCGAGGATCTGGACAAGGCGCGCGCGTGCCGGGCCGAGGCGTTGCGCGCGGCCACGGCCGTGGAGCACGCCCATGCGCCCACGATCGCCAATGTGCTGATCGGGATCGCCGACCTCGCGCTGCGCCAGGGACACCACGAGCAGGCCGTACGGCTGCTCGGGGCAAGCGACGCTGTGCGCGGCACGACGGACCGCTCGCAGCCGGACGCGGCCAGGATCGCCGCGACCACGCGCGATCGCCTCGGCGAAGGCGTGTTCGCCGAGGCGGTGCGGGCCGGGCAGCGGCAGGACTGGCGGGAGCTGGCCGCCATCACGCTCGCTTCGTGAACGTCGCCCGCGCCCACAGGTAGCCGACCAGCGACAGCCCGAGGCACCAGGCGATTGCCGTGATGGCCGTGCCGGTCGACGGCGCGCCGGTCAGGAACCCGCGCAGGGCTTCGATGATCGAGGTGAACGGCTGGTACTCGGCGAATTCCCGCGCGCCCGGCCCCATCGTGTCGGCCGGTACGAACGCGCTGCTCAAGAAGGGAAGGAGCATCAGCGGGACGCCGAAGATGCCCGCGCTCTCGGGTGACTTCGCGGCCAGTCCGGCCGCGACGGTCAGCCAGCCGATCGCCAGTACCGTCAACGCGATGACGGCGATCGCGCCGAGCCACTGCGGGAAGCTCGCCGACGGCCGGAATCCCATCAGCAGCGCGACCCCGATGATGATCGCGATGGCCACCAGGGTCCGCAGCATGATCTCGAACACGTGCGCGTTCAGCACCGCGGCCCGTGACACGTGCATGACGCGCAGCCGGTTGATGAATCCGGTCGTCATATCGGAATTCACCGCGGTCGCGGTGGGGCCGATGCCGTAGCCGATGGTCATGATGATCAACCCTGGCGTCGCGTAGTCGACGTAGTTGCCACCGACGCTGAACGCGCCGCCGAGTACGTAGACCATGAGGAACACCACGAAGATCGGCACGATGACGGCGTTGAACAGGGCCAGCGGATTGCGCATCGTGTGCCGGAAGTTGCGGCGCACCATGGTCCGGGAATCGGCCAGGGAAGCGGAGATGGCGTTCATCGTGCGCTGTCCTCCTTGTTTCCGTGACCGGTGAGGGCGAGGAAGACGTCGTCCAGATCGGGTGTGTGCACCGACAATTCCTCGACTTCTATGGAATGGGCGTCGAGCCGATCGATCAGCGCGCGCAGTGACCGCACCCCGCCATCGCCGGGCACGCGCAAGGTCAGCTCGTCGTCGTCGCCGGTGGACTCGGGCAGGACCCGCGCCGCGGCGTCGAGTGCGCGCCGATCGGTGAACCGCAGCCGGACGTGGCTGCCGGGAATGCGGCGCTTGAGCTCATCGGCGGTGCCCTCGGCGACCAGCCGGCCCTGATCGAGTACGGCGATACGGTCGGCGAGCTGGTCGGCCTCCTCGAGATACTGGGTGGTGAGGAAGATGGTCGTACCCTCGGCGACCAGTTCCCGGATGATCTCCCACATGGTGCGGCGGCTGCGGGGATCGAGTCCCGTCGTGGGCTCGTCCAGGAAGATGATCTGCGGGTCACCGACCAGCGTCATGGCGAGGTCCAGCTTGCGGCGCATGCCGCCGGAGTAGGACACCGCCAGTTTGCCCGCCGCTTCGGCCAGCTCGAACCTCTCCAGCAGCCGGCCGGCGATGCGTCTGCCCTCCGCCTTGGGCAGGTGCAGGAGGTCGGCCATCATCAGCAGGTTCTCCTCGCCGGTGAGCAGGTCGTCCACCGAGGCGAACTGCCCGGTGACCCCGATCGCCGCGCGTACCGCCTTGGTCTGCGTGGCCACGTCGTGCCCGGCGACGATCACCTTCCCGGCGTCGGGGGTCAGCAGTGTGGTCAGCACGTTCACCGTCGTGGTCTTGCCGGCGCCGTTGGGCCCGAGCAGGGCGAAGATCGTGCCGGTCCGGACGTTCAGGTCGATGCCGTCGAGCACGGTCTTGTCTTTGTATGCCTTGCGCAGCCCCGAGGCCGCAATGGCTGAACCGTTCATGGGGTCCACCCTCGCCGAGCGCTCTGATATCGGGCCGTTGCCGTCCTGACGTGGCCGCTGACACCGCATCGGACCTGACCGCCGCCGACCGGCCCGCGCGCTCGCCGCCGGCCGTGCCGTGTCAGCGGCCGTGTCAGCACGGCGACGGCCCGATATCAGAGCGGTCGGAGAGAGTGGCTGCCATGGAACACACCCTCACCGCGATGCCGACCGAGCGTCAGCCCGGCTGTCCCTTCGACCCGCCCAAGGAGCTGATCGAGGCCCGCGAGCAGAGCCCGATCAGCCGCTTCCCCTTCCCCGACGGGCATCAGGGCTGGCTGGTCACCGGCTACGACCTGCTCCGGTCGGTCCTGGCCGACCCGCGGTTCAGCTCCCGCAAGGAGTTCATGAGCCACCACCCGACCATCGACTACGGCGATATCCAGGTGCCTCCGGCCCCGCCCGGCGAGTTCCTGCTCATGGACGAGCCGCAGCACAGCCGCTACCGCAAGCCGCTGGTGGGCAAGTTCACCGTGCGCCGGATGCGGCTGCTCACCGAGCGCGTCGAGCAGGTCACCGCCGAGCACCTGGACGCGATGGAGAAGGCCGGGCCGACGGCGGACCTGGTGACCGCGTTCGCCAAGCCCATCCCCGCGATCGTCATCTGCGAGCTGCTGGGCGTGCCGTACGAGGATCGAGGCTCCTTCCAGGACAACATCGACAAGTTCCTCGGCGGAGAGGTCGGCGACGAGGAACTGTTCGCCGCCTACACCGCGACCCAGGCCTACCTCGCCGAGCTGGTCGCCGCCAAGCGCGCCCATCCCACCGACGACGTGCTCAGCGACCTGCTCGACAGCGATCTGACCGACGAGGAGCTGCAGGGCATGGCCCTGATCCTGCTGTCGGCCGGGTTCGACACCACCGCCAACATGCTGGCTCTGGGCACCTTCGCGCTGCTGCGGAACCCCGAGCAGCTCGCCGCGCTGCGCGCCGACCCCGCACTCACCGAGCAGGCCGTGGAGGAGCTGCTGCGGTATCTGAGCGTGGCCAAGCAGTTCTACAGGGTCGCGCTGGAGGACGTCGAGCTGGGCGGCCACACCATCACGGCCGGCACCACCGTCATCCTGTCCCTCAACACCGCCAACCGCGACCCCGAGCGCTTCCCCGATCCCCACGTGCTCGACCTGCGCCGGCAGAACGGCGGGCACCTGGCCTTCAGCCACGGCATCCACCAGTGCCTGGGCCAGCAGCTGGCCCGCGTCGAGATGCGGGTCGCCTTCCCCGCGCTGCTCAACCGCTTCCCCACGCTGCGCCTGGCCGTACCGGCCGAAGAGGTCGCCCTGCGCCCGGAGGCCGCCGACATCTACGGCGTGAAGAGCCTTCCGGTCACCTGGGACGTGTGACCGCCGGCCATCATCGGCGGTTCGATCCCGAACGCGGCCCCGACGCTGCCACAAATCAGGTGTGATGACCGTTTTGTGGCTATGAGTTGCACGGTTCGTGAACGATAACGCCGCGACCGCTTCATACCGTGAAGTGACGGAAAGGCGGACAGGGATCATCAGAGCGGCTCTGTTCGTCGCCCTGACCTTGGCCGCCTCTGCCGTCGGCTTGACCGGGACCGCGATGCTCACCCGCGACGAAACGCCGCGAAATCTGCCGATCACCGCGTCGATCACCGCGTCGATCTCCGGCTCCGGCTCCAGCGCGCAGAAAGGCGCGATGGACGCCTGGCGTGCCGACTTCCACGGGCTCCACCCCGACCTGCGGGTGGACTACAACGCCAACGGCTCGGGCGCCGGCATCCGCGACTTCGTCACGGGCGTCACCGCGTTCGCCGGCTCCGACGTCGCGATGCGACCCGGCGAACAACTGCTGGCCGACAGACGCTGCCGCAGCCGCGCGGTGCACCTGCCCATGGTGGTGGGCCCCATCGCCCTTCCGACGACTCCGGCACCACCTACAACTTCACCGCCTATCTCAAGGCGGCGGGCCGCTGGCCGTACGAGCCGTCCAGGAAGTTCGCCGTCACCGGGCAGGGCGTGAGCGGCTCGGCGGGCATCACCAAGGCCATCAGCCGCACCGAGGGCTCCATCGGGTATGTGGAGTACGCCTTCGCCAGCGACGCCGGCCAGTCCTACCTCTCCCTGTACGGCTACGCCCCCCTCCCGCACGACCTCCTGGCCAAGGTACGCGCCCGGCTCGGCGTCACCACCTGAACGAGCTGGCGGGAACCCCCCGCCGCCCGCCGGTGTAGGAAAGACGTGAGCACCATCACCAGACGCCAAGCCCTGGCGCTCGGCGCGGCGGCCGCCGTCTCGGCCTGCGCCACCACCCAGCCGCCCCCCAAGGCGGCGCCCCCCGCCCCGCGCGGCAGGCTGCTCGCCGAGACCGCCGACGGGCTGTCGCTGGTCGAGCTGCCCACCGGCGCAGTGACGGCCACCTACCCCGGCGCGGTGCCCGGCCCCCGCTGGCAGCGCCTCTACCAGCTCGACCACGACCGGCTGCGCACCTACGACGCCACCACGGGCCACCTCGTCGAGCAGGCCGACGCTCCCGGCGAGCGGATCAAGGCCGTCTCCGACCGGGTCGTCGCCCTCGGCCCCGAGCCCGGCCCGCGCAGCCGCACCACCATCACCCTGACCGGCGCCGACGGCAACCGGACGCTTCACCTCGACGGCAACATCGAACCCGAGGCGTTCTCCGGGGACGGCCAGGTCATGTACGTCCTGGACCACCTGCCGCCCGAACATCCCGACCGCTACCGCGTCCGCATGTACGACCTGGCCGCCGGCCGGATGACGCCGCTGCTGACCCGCACCAAGCAGCCCGTGCCGCTGTCGAAGGAGGAGGAGATGCGCGGCAAGGGCCGCCAGGCCGTACACGACCCCGACCTGGCCACCCTCTACACCCTCTACACCCGCCAGGACGAACACCTGCACACCCGCGACCTGATCGCCGGCCACGACCTGAGCCCCGGCGTGCACGCCTTCGTCCACGTGCTCAGCCTGGACCAGCGCTGGGCCTACTGCCTGGACCTGCCCGAACCGTTCGGCCTCGGCCCGCCGCCGGCCCACACGATGGCGCTGGACACCCAGACCCGGCGGCTGTACGTCTTCGACGCCTCCACCGGCCGGATCGTGCTCGCCTCCACCGACGACCTGCGGATCAAGCGCAGCGCCCTGCTGGGCCGGCTGCCCGACGGCGAGGCGTACGCGCTGGCGGCCGATGGCCGCGCCTATCTGGCGGCGGGCAAGCGGCTGCTGTCGGCCGACGGCGAGACCCTGGCCCCCGCCGGCGCATGGGACCTGCCAGGCCAGGCCCACGGCCTGGCCTGGCTGAACGGCGAACTGCTGGCCGGCGCGGGGGAGCAGGTCCTGCGCCTGCAGCCGCGCACCGGCGCGCGGCTGGGCGCCATCACCCTGCCCGGCCTGCGTGAGGTACGGCACGCCGAGCCGTCGTACGGCTGACCGCGGCGGCGAAGGCGGAGATGACCGGATGCGGGCGGCTGCCGTCGCCCGACAGCTCCGGCTGGAACAACGTGGCCAGGTAGAACGGGTGGCCGGGCAGCTCGGCCACCCGCACCATGCCGTCGTCGGCGTGCCCGGAGAAGACCAGCCCGTGCTCGACGAGCTTGTGCTGGTAGGCGTCGTTGAGGCCGTAGGAGCAGCTGTAGGCCTCCATGGTGAGGGGTGAGCCGATGATCTGCTCGATCAGCGAGCCGGGCCTCAGCCGTACCAGGCCCTCGTGGCCGGCCAGGGAGCACTCCAGCGGCAGCAGCAGGAACTCACGCGCGTCCGGCTCGTTCTCGGCGTGTGCCACGTCGAGCCCGCACACGCCACGCGCGTACTCCAGCAGCATGTGCTGAAAGCCGCCGCAGGTGCCCAGCACGGGGATGCCGCGCTCGCGCGCGGTGCGCGCGGCGCTGATCACGCCTTCCTCACTGAGGTACGGGCTGCCGGGCACGATCCAGATGCCGTCGAAGCGTTCGAGGGCGTCGTCGTGGGCGTCGGTGGAGGGGATCCAGTACGGGTCGAGCGCGATGCCGTCACGCTCACGCAGCGCCTGGATGATCAGCGGGATGCGGGCGTGCGCGCGCACGCTGGGCGAGCGGTCTCCGACCAGGGCGATTTTCATGCCTCCATGGTGCGGCGAACCACCGCTTAAGCACCAACGATGATGTCTGCACATGCTATAAGAAACACTGATGGACCCTCATCTGCTGCGCACGTTCGTGACCGTCACCGAGGCGGGCTCCTTCTCGGCGGCGGCCGAGCAGCTCGGCTACACCCAGTCGGCCATCTCCCAGCAGATCGCCGCGCTGGAGAGCGACCTGGGCCTGCCGCTGCTGCACCGCCGCCCGGTCGCGCCCACCGAGGCGGGCCTGCGCCTGCTGGAGCACGCCGGGCCGCTGCTGCTGCGCATCCGCGCCGCGCGGGCCGACGTGCTGCGCACCGCCGCACTGCCCGCCCACCGCCTGACCCTGGCCGCCACACCCCTGGCGCTCAACTCGGTCCTGGCCTTACGACTGGCGGCGGCGCGGGCGGCGCAGCCGCGGCTGCGGGTGACGGTACGCACCTGCGGCAGGGACGAGGTGGCCAGGCAGGTGGCGGACGGCAGAGCCGAGGCGGGCCTGACCGACGGGATCACCGCGCCGAACGACCCGCTGCGCCTGCCCGAGGTCGGCCCGATGACCACGGTGGGCGTGGCCGAGGAGGGCCTGGTCGTGGCGCTGCCCGTCGACCACCCCCTGGCGGGCCGGGCGGGGCTGCGGCTGGCCGACCTGGTCGACGCGCACTGGCTGCAGACGACGTTGTGCCCGCTGGAGCGGCTGCGCGACCTGATGGGCGACGGCTTTCGGCCCGCGCTCGACTACACCGGCGAGGACGTGCACACCGTGCTCAACCTGGTCGCCGCCGGCCACGGCCTGACGCTGCTGCCCGCCTCCGCCGGCCACGGTGTGCCGCTGGTGGCTCCCCGGCTGGTGCACCGCGTCGAACTGCTGCACGCCACCCTGCCGCCGGGCCCCGCCGCCGAGTTGGCGGCGCGCCTGTCACCGTGACAGCGATCTGTGCGCGAGCTTCGTCTCCAGCATGCGGTGACGGCCACCGTCGGCCGCCTGCAGCAGCGACTTGTCCAGCAGGGCCGCCACCAGGTCGAGCGTGCCGCCCAGGTGCTCGGCCGCGGCCAGGTCGAACCCGCCCGCGAACACCACCAAGGCACACCTCCCGCACCATGGCCTGATCCAGCACCAGCCCCGCGGCGGCTGCGGGCACGGACCCGCCCGCTCGGCCGCCTCACAGGAGGACGGCCTCGAGCGGGCGGACGGTCCAGGCGGCCTCGGGCGGACCGAACGAGCTGGAGCGTCCGCCCGCGCGGTCACCGGAAGCGGCTACGGAAAGCGGTCAGGCGTGCCAGTCCGTCACGCCGCCCGGGACGGGCGCCTGCGGGTCGTAGGGCTCGCGGGTGAAGATGAAGGTGTTGAGGTCGAGGTGGTCGGCCCCCACCCGCAGCGTCTCCCCGGCGTAGTAGCCGTCGAGCCCCAGCCAGGTCCCGTCGCCCTGCGGCACGAACCGGGAGGCCCGCCCTGCCCCGCCCACCGGCGTCAGCGCCAGGCCGCCGTCGGGCAGGAGCCGCAGCGCGTACGGCTTGGGCCCCCAGTGCCACAGCCCGGTCGCCGCCAGCAGGGCGGGGTCGGCGGGGGAGGGGCGCCACTGCTGCGGCAGGCGGGGTTCGTGTTCGTCGAGGATGTCCAGCAGGTCGGTGGGCAGGCTGTAGCTGAGGCCGCTGGTGGTGTTGGCCAGGAACAGCACGCCCACCTGGTCGGCCGGGTCGGCCCACACGGTGGCCAGGAAGCCGGGCATGGACCCGGTGTGACCGGCCAGGCGGCGTCCGGCGTGCCGGGTCAGCTGCAGGCCGAGCCCGTAGCCGGAGGTCCAGGCGTCGCCGTCGTCGACGGTGGCGGGCTCACGCATCTCGGCCACGGTGGCGGGCGACAGCACGCCGCCAGTGTCCCCGGCGACGAACGCCGCCCAGCGGGCCAGGTCGGCGGTCGTGGACCACAGCTGGCCGGCGGGCCCCATGGCGGCGGCGTCGTGTTCGGGCTCGGCCAGCACCACATCGGCCCACGGGTGGACGGCGTAGCCGGTGGCGTGCGGGGCGCGCGGCCGCTCGGTGGTGGCCGACAGGCCCAGCGGCTGCAGGACCTCCTGCTGGACGGCGCGCAACCAGGGCATGCCGCGCAGCCGGGTGATCAGCTCGCCGAGCAGGCCGTAGCCGACGTTGGAGTAGTGATAGCGGCGGCCGGGCCGGTGCTTGGCGTGCTGCGGGCCGAGCAGGGCGAGCAGTTCGCCGGTCGGCAGGCCGGGGGTGCGTTCCCACCAGGCGGTGGGCGGTTCGGCGGTCAGGCCGCCGGTGTGGGAGAGCAGCTGGGCGATGCTCACCTCACCGAACGGGGTGCCGGGCAGGTGCTTGGCCAGGGGGTCGAGCAGGTCGAGGCGGCCTTCGTCACGCAGCCGCATGACGACGACGGCGACCATGCTCTTGGTGATCGAGCCGAGCCGGTATTGGGTGTCGGCGGTAGGGGGCACCCCGCCGTCGGCGCCGGTGAAGCCGCGAGCGCCGAACCAGGCCAGCCTCCCCTCCCGTACGATCGCGGCCGTCAGCGACGGCACCCTGCACTCGGCCTGTTCGACGGCCAGCCTGCGCAGCAGCGCCCGCGCCGTCGTCTCACTCACCCGACTCATGGGCGCCAAGCCTAGTGCTCAGATGGGCACCAGTTCCGGCCCGATCAGCTCGCCCTGGTGGGGTTGCGGGTGGGCCTGGTCGTGGTAGTAGTGGCCGGCGTACCAGACGACGACGTTGGTGGCGTCGATGCTCTCGCTGTTGAGGAAGCGCCCGATGGCGGCCCGGTCGCGCGGGCCGGGGTTGCCGTCGTCGATCTCGGCCGCATGGTGGCGCAGGAACCACAGGTCGGACACCCCGTAGGCGTCGGCGGTGTCGTCGAAGGGCCCGGGGTGGAGCTGGTAGCCGCGCCCTGAGGACTTGTCGCGTACCTGCCAGTAGCGGCCGGGGGCGCGCCGGCGGGTGGTCTCGCGGACGATCGGCACCGGCTCGGGGACGATCGGCCCCTGGTCGATCTGCTCGACGATGTCGTTGGCCGAGCCTTCGATGTCGAAGTCGAAGCGCCAGTAGGCGTGGTGGCGGTGCACCATGCAGGTCATCGGGTTGGCGGTGGCGGCGAAGCCGAAGCGGGGCCTGATGGTGCCGTCGTCGCCGAGCCGCCAGTCGCTGGCGTAGCGGTACCAGCCGGCCTGCAGCTCGCTGACGATGCGCAGCTCCTCGCCGTCGTGGTGGAAGGCGACGCCCTGGAAGCCGCCGGCGTCGGTGTCGGGCCGTTCCAGGATGGTACGCGGCGGGCTGTCGCACAGCCGCCAGCCCCATCCGACCGGGTCGGTGCCGGTGGCCGAGAAGCGGGTCTCGGAGGAGGCGTCGTCGCGGAAGGTGGTGCCCTGCTCGTATTCGACGTTCAGGACGGGTACGTGCGCCTGGCGCAGCACCAGCCGGCCCCGGTAGCGCACCTCGCGCAACTCCACGCCCGATCCGGCGCCCGGGTTCTGCGGGGCCGAGGCGCGCGGCCGGACGACCAGCAGGTTCCACAGCTCGGTGTCGCCCCGCAGGACGCGTACTCGCACCTGGTCGGGACCGCCGTGGTCGGCCAGGGGGTTGACGCCTTCGGGCACGGTGTGCTCGCAGTCGTGGTGCATGCGCACGTCGATGCCCGCCGGGGTCCAGTCGACGGTACGGGCGGCGGTGTCGACGGCGACGATGCGGTGCCGTACCCCGGTGGGCTCCTCAGGGGTGTGGATGCCGAGGGTGGGGCGGCGCACGGTGGTGCCGTCGGGGTTCTCCAGGTCGGCCAGGGGCGGCATGGGCCGGTAGACGGTCACGTTGTCGCCCGCCGGGAAGTGGGGATCGGCGCGCAGCACGTCGGCGGCCGCGAGCAGTTCGTCGTGGCTGGGCGGCGGCCGGTGGGCGCTGGGCCGGATCTCGGCGTGTTCGGGCCGGTCGAGAGTGCCGCGCAACTCCACGGCGCGGTTGCCCGCCGGGTCGAAGACGGTGGCGCGGAAGGGGGCGTTCTCGCCCGGGTCGTGACCGAGCGCCGGAGCCTGGCCGATGATCAGCCCGTCGGCGTCGGCGACCTCCAGCGCGGCCAGGACGCCGGGGTGGGCGGTCACGGCCTGGCGCAGTTGCCCGGCGCTCAGCCCGGCGCGGGGGACCGCTTCGATGGTGAGGCGTACGTCGTCGCTCATGCATGGCTTCCTACAGGGCGGCGGGCGCGGCTGGAAGGCCCAGATGTTCTCACGGGCGTACAGCATGAGTCCGGCCCCGGTCGGCGAGCGACCGGGGCCGGATGAGGTGGGAGGTCAGTCGGCGCAGATGGCGAAGACGCTGATGCCGACGTCGTTGTAGCCGATCTGGCGGCCCAGGGCGATCCAGCCGCGCCCGTCATCGGTGGGGAAGGAGCCGACGAGGATCGCCCCGTTGCCGCGGGCCTCGGCGCCTCCGCCCAGGACCTTCTTGGCGCCGGGGCAGTAGAGGGTACGGCGCTGGAAGTTGGGCACGTTCGCGTTGGGCAGGGTCACCAGCTGGTATCCGGGCGGCAGCGCGGAGGCGTGGTGGGGCTGGACGGCGGGTGCGGTGGTGGCGTTGGCTGCGGTGACGACGGTGGCTGTGGCCACGCACGCACCGGCGAGGAGGACGGCCAGGGCGAGGGACTTCTTGTGCATCGCTCTCCTTACGTTGTTCCCCGGACCACCCCGCTCCGGTCTGCGGGCAGCACGAACCCGCCGCCGAAGTGGGGTGATCCAGGGAGCCAGGGCCTACACGAAGAGTATCCATACCACTACGTTGAGTGTCGATGGGTAATCATGTTCGAGACCCATACCGGTCGACATGCAGGCATATACCTGCATGTCGGCGATGACCTGATGTTACGCTCAAAGTGATCACTCCTCTGCGAAAGAAGGCCGCCCATGAGTGACCTACAGTTCCCGCTCACCCTGCGCGTCACCGTCAGCGGCGCGACACCGGACGAGCTCAGGGAGAAGGCCAGAACCCAGGCCCTGGCCTTCTTCGGCCCCGACGCCGAACTGGACGTCATCAGCGCGGAAGCCGAGTCCGACCCGAAGCGCGGAGCCGGCTACCAGGCCGTCGTCGTCTTCCGGCGCGTCGCCTTATGAGCGCGGCAGGTGCGCATCCACGGTCAAGCCATCGCCAACAGCGATAGCAGCGGAATAAATAATATTCGCATCGAGACCAAAGGCCGTCGTTCGACATCACCACCACCCCCGCAAGAAA
Organism: Nonomuraea aurantiaca; assembly: GCF_020215705.1. Lineage (GTDB taxonomy): Bacteria > Actinomycetota > Actinomycetes > Streptosporangiales > Streptosporangiaceae > Nonomuraea > Nonomuraea aurantiaca. The sequence continues at coordinate 103,110 of NZ_JAIWNB010000008.1, forward strand.
TACACATCAAATGTTTCATGTTCCGGAAAAAGCGGCCCGGCCGCCGCTCAATAAATCTTGATGCGCATCTTGACTGCTGCCGCGCGCACCATGTCACGATGGAAGAGCAAGCGAGAGACACACAATGGGGGTGGTCTCGTGCTCAAAGAAATATTCGTTACCGGGGCCCTGGCGGTAACCGCCTTCGTCCCTTCTGCGGCCGCACTGGCCCAGCCTGACAAGGCCCACGCTCTCGGCAACACCACCGCATCCACCTCGCTGACCCACTGCACTTCGACAAGCACCGGCAAGCCGTGCAAATGGCTGGAGGGGAAGTACAAGAAGTGCCTGTGGTGCAAGTCGAAGAAGGGCGGATACACGCGCAGTTACTGCGAGGACAAGAACATGGGCTCTTCAGGAAAGACGCCCGAGAAACCGAAGCAGCAAGAGGGGATCCTGTGCAAGGGAGACCTCGACGAGGCCGGCACCTCCTGCACCAGGTGCGTCAACCTCAAGACCGGAAAGATATTCTCCACCACCTGTAAGGGAGAAAAGCCCGGAGACCCGGCTCCCTAGTTCCCGTCCCCGAACAGGATCCCTGGGCATAGGCGTCGCGACGTGCGGCCCCTATGCCCCCACGGGCACAAGGCCACCCGCCCTTTGCTCTATTCTTGGGCCGGAGAGCACCCAGGGACAGGGAGAGACTTGTTCGGTGAAGCAAGGTCCAGCCAATCTCCCCGCCGCCCATCTCGACGCCGTCCTCGAACGCTTCACTTACGGCCCCGATGAGGAGACCGGCTACACGATCGCGCGGGTGGCGACCGAGCGGTCGGGCGCCGAGCTGCTGACCGTGGTGGGCCCGCTGCTGGGCGCGCAGGTGGGCGAGTCGCTGCGGCTGAGCGGCCGCTGGACCTCCCACCCCAAGTACGGCAAGCAGTTCGAGGTCTGGTCCTACACCACCGTGCTGCCGGCCACCATCCAGGGCATCCGCCGCTACCTGGGCTCCGGCCTGATCAAGGGAATCGGCCCGAAGATGGCCGAAAGGATCGTCGACCACTTCGGCACCGACACCCTCGAGGTGATCGAGCAGGCGCCCGAACGGCTGGTCGAGGTGGCGGGCCTGGGCCCCAAGCGGACCAAGCTGATCGCCGCCGCCTGGGAGGAACAGAAGATCATCAAAGAGGTGATGATCTTCCTGCAGGGTGTCGGCGTGTCCACCTCGATCGCGGTGCGCATCTTCAAGCAGTACGGCGAGGGCTCCATCTCCGTCGTCAAGAGCCGCCCGTACCAGCTGGCCGACGACGTGTGGGGCATCGGCTTCAAGACCGCCGACACCATCGCCCAGGCGGTCGGCATCCCGCACGACAGCCCCGAGCGCGTCAAGGCCGGGCTGCGCTACACCCTGTCCCAGGCGGCCGACGACGGCCACTGCTACCTGCCCGCGCCCAACCTGATCGGCGACGCGGTCAAGATCCTGGAGGTGCCCGCCGACCTGGTCGCCGGCTGCCTGGAGGAGCTGGTCGCCGAGGAGGGCGTGGTACGCGAGCAGATCCCGGCCGGCGACACCATCGTGCCGGCGGTCTACCTGGTGCCCTTCCACCGGGCCGAACTGTCGCTGGCCTCGGCGCTGCTGTCGCTGCTGCGCGGCGGCCATGACCGGCTGGCCGCCTTCGCCGAGGTCGACTGGGAACGGGCCGAGCAGTGGCTGCGCGGCCAGAGCGGCGCCGAGCTGGCCGCCGAGCAGCGCCAGGCCGTACGGCTGGCGCTGACGGAGAAGGTCGCGGTGCTGACCGGCGGGCCGGGCTGCGGCAAGAGCTTCACCGTGCGCTCCATCGTGACGCTGGCCCGCGCCAAAGGGGCCAAGGTGATCCTGGCCGCCCCCACGGGCCGGGCCGCCAAGAGGCTCGCCGAGCTGACCGGCCATGAGGCGACCACCGTTCACCGGCTGCTGCAGCTGCGGCCCGGCGGCGATGCCACCTTCGACCGCGACAACCCCCTGGACGCCGACCTGGTCGTCATCGACGAGGCCTCCATGCTCGACCTGCTGCTGGCCAACAAGCTCGTCAAGGCCATCGCCCCCGGCACGCACCTGCTGTTCGTGGGGGATGTGGACCAGCTGCCCTCGGTCGGCGCCGGTGAGGTGCTGAAGGACCTGCTGGGCGCCGCCGACATCCCCCGCGTACGGCTGACGCAGATCTTCCGCCAGGCGCAGGAGTCGGGCGTGGTGGTCAACGCCCACCGCGTCAACACCGGCCTGCACCCCAAGCTGGAGGGGATGACGGACTTCTTCCTGTTCCCGTGCGAGGAGCCGGAGGAGATCGCGGCGCTCACGGTCGACGTGGTGGCCCGGCGCATCCCGCGCAAGTTCGGCCTCAACGCCCGCCGCGACGTACAGGTGCTGGCCCCCATGCACCGCGGCGCCGCCGGGGCCGGCGCGCTCAACATCGCGCTGCAGGAGGCCCTGACCCCCTCGCGCGAGGACCTGCCCGAACGCCGCTACGGCGGGCGCGTCTTCCGCGTCGGCGACAAGGTCACCCAGCTGCGCAACAACTACGAAAAAGGCGCGGCGGGGGTGTTCAACGGCACCGTCGGCATCGTCGTCGACATCCGGCCCGACGAGCAGAAGCTGATCGTCTCCACCGATGAGGACGAGCAGGTCGACTACGCCTTCGACGAGCTGGACGAGCTGGCCCACGCCTACGCCGTCTCCATCCACCGCTCCCAGGGCAGCGAGTACCCGGCCGTGGTCATCCCCCTGGCCACCAGCGCCTGGATGATGCTGCAGCGCAACCTGCTCTACACCGCGATCACCCGCGCCAAGCGGCTGGTCGTCATCGTCGGGTCCCGGCGCGCGCTGGCGCAGGCCGTACGGACCAAGGGGGCCGGGCGGCGCCACACCAGCCTGACCCACCGCCTGGCCAAGCACTGAGGATTTCGCCTCACTACTCCTGTTGCGCCCGGCTGACCTGGGGTTCCCAGCAACAAGTGATTTAAATGTTACCGAACTATCCCAAACTCAACCGCGTCTTACATGCAGGAGCATTAAGGTCTTTGACATTGAGTTTGCTGTTATGGGGGAGAGGACTGACTTGAACGTCAAGCCCGGTTGGAGGACGCCTGTCACGGGCATGGCCATGCTCGCGGCCGCGGCACTGACCGCGTCCTGCTCGAGCACTCCCGCCGTTCCGGGCAACGCCGACGCGGCCAAGGCGACCACCTCCGCCACCCCGGAAGCACCGACGATCAAGATCTCACCCGCCGAGGGCAGCGCGAAGGTCAGCCCTGAGAAGAAGATCGTGGTGACCGCCGCGGGCGGCACCCTGGAGGAGGTCACGGCCGAAGGCGGCGGCAAGAGCGTCGAGGGCACCTTCAACGCCGACAAGACCAAATGGGTCTCCAAGGGCACCCTGCTGCCCTCCAGCTCCTACAACGTCAGCGCCAAGGCCGGCGTGACCAGCGCCGCCAGCACGTTCAAGACGCTCAAGCCCGAGCGCGAGCTACAGGTCATCGACGTCACACCCAGCGCCAAGGGCGAGACGGTCGGCGTGGGGGCGCCGATCATCGTCACCTTCAACCAGCCCATCAGCGAGAAGGCCTCCGTCGAACGCGCCCTGGAGGTCGAGGCGCAAAAGCCCGTCGACGGCGCCTGGCGCTGGATCAACGACACCACCGTCATCTACCGCACCGCCAAGTACTGGCCCGCCCACCAGAAGGTGACGTTCAACGCCCGCCTCACCGGCGTCAAGGGCGGCAAGGGCATGTACGGCGTCAAGGACTCCGCCACCACCTTGAAGATCGGCGCCAGGGTGATCAGCAAGGTCGACACCAAGAAGCACATGATGTACGTCTACCGCGACGGCAAGCGCGTGCAGACGATGCGCATCAGCGCCGGCATGGCCACCACCCGCGAGTACACCACCACCTCCGGCGTCCACCTGACCATGGAGCGCGGCAACCCGGTCCGCATGATCTCGCCCGGCCGCAAGAAGGGCGACCCCGGCTACTACGACGTCATGATCAACCACGCCGTGCGGATCTCCAACTCCGGCGAGTACGTCCACGCCAAGGACAACGTCTGGGCCCAGGGCCGCTCCAACGTCAGCCACGGCTGCATCAACTCCCGCCCTGACCAGGCCCTGTGGTTCTACAACCACTTCCAGCGCGGTGACGTCGTCGACATCAAGGGCACCAACCGCGACCTGGAGTGGAACAACGGCTGGGGCTTCTGGCAGCTGCCGTTCTCCAAGTGGAAGAAGGGCAGCGCCCTGTAGGCCAAGGCCGGGGACGCCGTGCGAGCCGCTGGTTCTCGCACGGCGTCGCCCGTCGCGGCTCAGCCGGCCCCGAGGCCGTCGGCAGGGGGCCGCCGGCTCTCCAGGTCGGGGAGAAGAATCGTGCTCTCCTGCTCGCGCGGATCGGTGCGGGCCAGCACGACCTCGGCGGGCTGGCTGTCACTGAGGTTCACCGGCATGTGCGGCGTGCTGGCGGGGATGTAGATGAACTCCCCTTGCCGCGCTTGCAGGTAATGCTCCAGGTTCTCGCCGTACCAGGCGCCCACGGCGCCCTTGATGACGTAGATGGCCGTCTCGTGATGGTCGTGCTTGTGGGCTCGGCCGCTGCCCGAGGGCGGGATGGTCTGCAGGTGCATGCAGATATGGCGCGCGCCCACGGTCTCGGCGGCGATACCGGCGAAGAACTGCAGGTGCTGCTTGCCCTCGTACATCAGAGCGGAACGGATGACACGGCAGTGGCCGTCCGGCTGCGGGGGGTGCTCCACCTGTGGCTCCTCAGAGTCGGCCGAAGATCAGGTTGCCGGGCGCGGCCGGGTCGGTGCCGGCGTAGAAGTCCCGCTGTGCGGCGTGGATCTCGCTGATGTCCAGATGCCCGCTGCCGTCGGTGTCGAGCCGATCGAACACCTCGCGCCGCTCGGCCTCGGGCAGGGAGCAGATGCCGGGGATGGCGGCGAACTCCTCATAGGAGATCCGGCCGTCGCCGTCGGTGTCGCAGACGATGAGGACGGACTCGGCGATCCGGCCGGCGGTCGCCGCGTAGCCGCTGGTGCGGAACTCCTGGCCGGTCAGGTAGGCGGTGAACTCCGCGCGCGACAGGTGTCCGTCGTTGTCGTCGTCGGCGCTGTGGATCAGGGCGTTCCACATGCTCGCGTAGGCGGCCACCACGTCGCGGCCCTTGGCCGAGTCGGCCGGCACGCCGAATGCCGCCAAGAACCTCGTGGCCGCGAGCTGAAAGTCGTCCCTGGTGAGTACACCGTCACCATCGGCGTCGTACAAGGTGAATCTCTTGTCGAATTTACGGGCGAGAACATCGGACATGGCGCTCCTTCAGGGAAGCGATGAACCGGCACCCGCACTGTAACACTACTTAAAGTCACCAACAATAACTCTTTGCGATCACCGGAGAGCCCCTCAGGCGGGCGCGGTGCGCTTTCGCCGTGGGTGAAGCCGTTGCGCCGTGGGCGATGAGAGGCTGCCGCGCGACAGCGAGGACGGCAGGGTGAGTCCCAGACCCAACACGAGCGGAGAGGTGGTCACCATGGCGATCACGCAAGTGCCGGGGCCCGGCCGGTGGCAGGCGGCCGAGATCCGCGACAGCGACACCTGGAGGGTCCCGCTCACCGAGGAGCATCGGCACGAGGTGCTCGACGCCGTACGGGCGGTGGAGGCGGCCGGGACGGCGCCACAGGAGATCACCCCGGCCGGCTTCCCGCTGCCGACGCTGGCACCCCTGCTGCGGCGCGTGCGCCAGGAGGTCGTGGACGGTCACGGCTTCGCCCTGCTCCAGGGGGTGCCCGTCGGCCGGATGAGCGAGCGGCAGCGCGAGATCGCCGGACTCGGCCTCGGCAGCCACATCGGCGCGATCGTCTCACAGGGACCCGGCGCGATGCCGCTGGCGCATGTACGCGACACCGGCGCCGACCCATCCCGGCCACGCACCCGCAGCTACCAGCACAGCGGGCGGCTCGGCTTCCACAGCGACCCCACCGACGTCGTCGCCCTGCTGTGCCTGCGCCCGGCCACCTCGGGCGGTCTCAGCCTCATCGTCAGCTCCGTGGCGGTGCACAACGAGGTCGTCCGGACCCGCCCCGACCTGGCCGAGGTGCTCTACCAGCCGTGGTGGCACGACCGGCGCACCGGTGAGGGCCCCGACAGCTTCTATGCCAAGCCGCTGTGCGTGCCAGGCCAGGACGGCCGGGTGTCGATCTCCTACGGGCCCGACTACCTGCGCTCGGCCCAGCGCGGCGCCCACGTGCCGCCGTTCACCCCGGCGCAGCGGGAGGCGATGGACCTGCTCGACCGGCTGACCGACGACCCCCGCTTCGTGCTCACCATGGACCTGCGGGAGGGCGACATGCAGTTCCTCAACAACCACGTCGTCCTGCACGGCCGCACCGCCTACGAAGACCACCCCGGGCCGCAGCGCCACCTCATCCGCCTGTGGTTCACCACCGGTTGAGACCTCGAGGCGGGCCGCCCGTCACCAGGTGACCCACACGTCCTGCAGCCCCCCGGACAGCAGCCCCGTACGCAGCCGCAGATCTGGGGGAGCATCCCGCAGGCCCAGGCCGGGCAGCCGCCGGGCCAGCGTGCCGAGCACGACCTGAAGCTCCATCCGGGCCAGCGGCTGGCCGAGGCAGAAGTGCGGCCCCGCGCCGAACGCCAGATGCTGGCCCGCGTTGTCGCGGCGCGCGTCGAAGCGGTCGGGATCGGCGAACTTGCGCGGATCGCGGTTGGCCGCGGGCCGGCACGGGATCAGCGTCGTGCCCGCGCCGACCCTCACCCCGCCGAAGTCGGCCTCCTCGGTCGCCACTCGCGGCATGCCGATCACGCTGAGCGTGCTGTCCAGCCGCAGGACCTCCTCGACCGTGCCCGGGATCAGCTCCGGGTCCTCGACCACCGCCGTGTAACGCCGCGGGTCCGACAGCAGCATCGCCACCATGATCCCGATCATGTTCGACGTCGTCTCGTGCCCGGCCAGCAGCAGCGCCTGCACGGTCGCGATCAGCTCCTCATGGCTGAGCCGCCCGTCCTGGCTGTCGGAGATCTGCGTCAGCTCGCTGAGCATGTCATCGCCCGGCGCCGCACGCTTGTCATCCACCAGATCCGACACATACGCCCCGAACTCCTCATACGCCTTCTCCACCTCCGCCTGCTCGTAGCGGGTCAGCGTCAGCATCACCTGCGACCAGTGCGCGAACTTGTCCTGATCCTCACTCGGCGCCCCCACCAGGGCGCAGATGACCCGCACCGGCAGCGGCAGGCCCAGCTCGCGCGACAGATTCGCCGGGGAGCCGCCGGCCAGCATGCCGTCGACCAGCTCATCGGCCATCCGCTGCACCCGCGGGCGCCACCCCTCGATCTTGCGGATGGTGAAGGAAGGGGTGAGCAGCCGCCGCCACCGCCGGTGCCCCGTCCCGGCGATCATGCTCCCGCTCGCCATACCGCGGGCGAAGATCCCGCCGTCGGCGGTGGTGGACACCCGCGCTGCCTCGGCGCCGCCGCGGCTGAAGCGCGGGTCGGTCAGCAGCGTGCGCACATCGTCGTAGCGGGTCACCAGCTCGGCGGTGTCGCCGCTGGGCAGCTGTACGTGCGCCACGGGGCACTCGCCCTGCAGCTGGGCCCACTCGCGCGGCGGCTGCAGGGCCTCGGTCCGGTCGAAGGGGTAACGGGAGACGGGTTCGGCGGTGGTCATGGCGGTGCCCTCCTGCTGACTGATGGGACACCCAAGATTCTAAGGCGACAGCCTTAAATCTTGACAGTAGTCAAACCGGCGCCAGTCGCGAAACCCGCCTCAGACCAACGCCAGCTGCGGGAAGCGCGGCTGGCGCTCCGGCGGCTCCGGCGGCCCCGACCGCATGCCGTAGACCCGGCACAACTGCCCGATCTGCCCCGTGATCCGCTCCTCATAATCGGCCGCCGGCAGCCCCGCCCCGTCATACAGCTCCTCATAGCGCTCCACCAGATGCGGATGCGCCTCACCCAGCCACGCCAGATACCACTGCCGCGTCCCCGGCGGCAGCCGCAACACCACCGGCTCCACCACCCCGGCCCCCGTGGCCGCGATCCGGCGTACCGTCGCCGCCAGCTGATCGGCCCCGTCACTGAGCAACGGCAGCACCGGAGCCATCAGCACCCGGCACGACACCCCCGCCTCCACCAGCGCCGAGACCAGCTCCAGCCGCGCCTGCGCACCCACCGCGCCCGGCTCGACCCCCCGCCGGATCCGCTCGTCGACGAACGCGATCGAGACCGCCACCTGCGCCCCCGCCCGCGCCAGCACAGCCGCGTCCCGCAACACCAGAGGACTCTTGGTATAGACGGTGAACGGCACCGCCGCCTCACCCAGCGCCTCCACGATGCCCGGCATCAACCGATAGGTCGCCTCCGCCTGCTGGTAACAGTCACCACTGACCCCCACCGCCAGCGCCTCACCACCCCAGCGCGCCAGCTCCGCCCGCAACCGCGTCACCGCGTTGGGCTTGACCACGATCCGCGTGTCGAAATCCCGCCCCGCGTCCAGCCCCAGCCGCCGATGACCCGCACGAGCGCCGCAGCCACGGCAGGCATGAGCGCAGCCGCGGTAGGGGGAGACGGCCCAGCTCTGGGCGATGCCCGCACTGCGCGGCACCCGCTCGATCATCGTGCGGGCCTGCGTCTCGTAGAAGCCGTCACGCAGCACCGCCCGCCGCTCGATCACCGGACGGTCGTCTGCGGCCTCTACAAGCGAAAGCGCGTCCCAACCCACGCCCCCCAGTGGAACACGCATTCGACTCCCTTTTCAAGCGCTTCCGCCACGCCGCACACCCACCGGCGCAACCCAGAGCGAGGGTTCGACACAGGCCGTCTCGGTCAGCACACTCATCTTCATGGCCCCGGCAGTGACCGGCAGTGGCTCCCGCACCACACACGATCACGCCGAGGCCGTCTCACTGCCGCTCAGGGGGAGGGTCTCACCATGGCCTGGCTGCTGCTCGCCTTCGCCATCGCCGCCGAGGTCGTCGCGACCACCGCGCTCAAACTCAGCAACGGCCTGTCCCACCTCGGCTGGGCCGCCATCGTCGCCATCGGCTACCTCATCTCCTTCGTCCTGCTCGCCCGCGCCCTCAAAACGCAACTCGAAGTCGGCACCGCCTACGCCGTGTGGTCCGGCGCCGGCACCGCCGCCATCGCCCTCATCGGCGCCGCCTTCCTGGGGGAGACCCTTACCCCGCTCAAGATCGGCGGCATCCTGCTCATCATCGGCGGCGTCATCGTCCTCAACCTCGCCGGGGCCCACTGACCCCCGCCCGCCCGCCCGGGGAAAACGTCTCGCGCCCCCAAGACGGGTTCTCTACACTGCCCCCGTGCTCAAACCCCACTACCCGATCCTCACCGACCGCCTCCTGCTGCGCCCCTTCACCCCCGACGACCTCCACCCGCTGCACGCCTACGAGTCCCGGCCCGAGGTCGCCCGCTACCTCTACTGGGAACCGCGCGACCTCGACACCGTACGCACCTTCCTCGAAAAGAAGATCACCCGCGTCGCCCTCCTCGGCGAAGGAGACGCCCTCGACGTCGCCATCACCCTGCGCGACACCGGTGAGCTCATCGGCAACGGCGTCCTGATCTGGACCAGCGAACAACACCGCCAAGGCGAGATCGGCTACATCCTGCACCCCGACCACCACCGCCGCGGCTACGCCCCGGAAGTCGGCCGCGAACTGCTCCGCCTCGGCTTCGAAGGACTCGGCCTGCACCGCATCGTCGGCCGCCTCGACGCCCGCAACACCGCCTCCGGCCGCGTCCTGGAAAAACTCGGCATGCGCCGCGAAGCCCACCTCATCGACAACGAGCAGGTCAAAGGCCAATGGGCCTCCGAGGTCATCTATGCCATGCTCGAGTCCGAATGGACACCATAAACATCCTCCACCTCGCCCTGGCCGCCGACTGGGCCGACGCCCAGCCGGCGGGGGAGTACCGCATCTCCACCCTCGGCCGCACCCTCGACCAAGAAGGCTTCATCCACTGCAGCCGCGACCTCGACCAACTCCACGGCGTGCACACCGCCTTCTACAGCCACATCACCCAGCCGCTGCTCATCCTCCAGATCGACCCCGCCGGACTCGACATCCGCCTCGAAAACGGCTTCCCCCACCTGTACGGCCCACTCCCGCTCAGCTCGGTCACCGCCGTACACCCCTACGCCTGATCTCACTGCCGATCACCTCGCGGCAGCCGCGGCGTGCACATCGGCCGCGATGAGATCCATCAGGCCGAACACCGGCCACCTGCCGCCGGTCAGGCCGCCGCCGGCGCCGGCGGGCAATCACCCCGACTTCCAGCCACGCTCGCGCCGGCTCGGAACGCGGAAATCCAGCTGCCAGAATGGACTGCCATGGACATCACGTTCGTCCGTGCCCGGGGACACCAGGACTGGGTGCATGTCACCCGCGACGATGGCGGCGAACTGAAATGGCCATGGCCCAAGGCCGGCGACCAGCCTCCCCATGATCTGATGCACTTCCTCATCGAGGGCTACCTGCCCCTGCGCAACGGATTCTGGGACCTGGTCGCCGACGGCGTCGACTTCGGCTTCCTCAGCGCCGAAGCCGACCGCATCGCCCGGGGCGTACCCCCCAAAGGCCTGGCCGGCCGAGACCCGAACGGGTTGATCCTCGCCGAGTGCGTCGTCGCCGGCATCGGCACCGCCACCTGGGTCGACGCCGACGACCAACAATGTCTGACCTGGGTGGATCAGCAGTGCCGGCGTCGAAACCTGTCCCGGCCGGACACCCTCACCGCCACGACCCTCCCTCCCGTGCGGGCCAAGATCCGGCAGACCATCGCGGCATGGCGACGGCTGGCGCCCGGAGACTCACTGGAGGTGACCTACCCGCCATCGATCACCTGAGCAAGGGCTCAAAGACCGGCTGCCCGCGCCAGGGAACGCGAGCAGCCGTCACGCAACTTGCCTCTACAGCGTCAGGGTCCATCCGTTGATGAAGCCCTTGTCGCCCTTGGCGAGATCTTCCGCCCGGAGTTTCCAGGTGCCGTTGGATGGTGAGGCGCTGGCGTTCACCCAGTAGCTCTCGTTGATGTTGTCGGTGCCGTCCTTGGCATCGGCGGCGCGTAGCGCGTACACCTTGCCGTCCGGCGCGACCAGGTCGAGCTTCAGGTCGCCGCGCCAGGTGTGGTCGATCTCGACGTGGACGTGGGTGCGGGTGGGGGCGTTGCCGTTGAGCCAGGCCAGGACGATGCTGGATTCGGCGACCCCGGGATCGGGGATGGCGGTGTCGTCCCAGTTGCCGAAGCAGGGCAGCCGGAGCGACCAGCCGTCGATGAAGCCGGTGTCGAGGTATTCGACGTCCTGCACGCGGAGCTTCCAGGTGCCGCTGGCCGGGGACGCGCTGGCGTTGACCTGGTACGTCTCGTGAATGATGTCGGCGCTGTCGTTGGGGTCGTTGGCCTGCAGCGGGTAGACCTTTCCGTCCGGCGCGATCAGGTCGATCTTCAGTTCGCCACGCCAGGAGTGGTGGATGTCGACGTACACCTCGGTGGTGGCGGGCGCGGTGCCGAGCAGGCCGGCGACCGCGATGGAGGACGTCACGGTGCCGTGGTCGGGGATCGCGGTGTCCTTCATGTTCTCGTAGTACGGGGTGGGCCAGGCGCCGGGGTCGGGGGACTTGCCCAGCACGGCGGCGTCGACCTGGATGCGGGGGGTGGTCACGCCGTTGTAGGCGATGGCTTTGCCGGTGGTCTTCAAGGCGGTTTGGAGCTGGGCAACCGTGGCGTCGGGCATGGCCTGGCGCAGCACGGCCAGGGCGCCGGTGACGTGCGGGGCGGCCATCGAGGTGCCGCTCAGGGAGGCCCACTTGCCGCCGGGGACGGAGGAGATGATGGACACGCCGGGGGCGAACAGGTCCAGCAGCGTGCCGCGGTTGCTGAAGGCGGCCACGCCGTCCTGGTCGGTGGTGGCACCGACGGTGATGGCCGAGGAGACGCAGGCGGGGGCGGCCACGGCGGCACCGAAGCCGTCGTTGCCGGCCGCGACCACGGTGGCCACGCCGGCCGCCCACAGGCTGTCGATGGCCGTCTTGCGCGGGTCGCCGTCGCAGGCCGCGGTGTACTGGCCGCCGCCCAGGCTGAGGTTGGCGGCCACCAGCGGCACGCCCTCTTCCTTCAGTTCCAGCACCTTCTCCAGGCCGGCGAGCTGGGCGCTGGTGAAGCTGAGCACGCACGGAGCGGCGCCGGCCCCGCACAGGTCTTCGGAGGTGAACTTGCTGAACACCTGGATGGCGACGACCTCGGCGCCGGGCGCGACACCGGCCGGCGGGGCGCCGGTCACGCCCGTGCCGTTGCCGACCGCGATGCCGGCCACGTGGGTGCCATGGTCGCAGTCCAGTGCGACGTCGGCGCACGGGCCCTGGTCGGCGTCGGCGGCGCCGGGCCCTTCCTGCTCGGCGGTGCCGTCGGGACACAGGCTCGTGGCGGAGTAGTCGGCGTCGATGGGGGAGAAGCAGGCCTCCTCCAGCACCCGGTCCTTGAGGAAGGGGTGGTTGACTGCGACCCCGGTGTCCAGCACGGCCACCACGCTGCCGGCGCCCGTCTTGCCCGCGATCCTGGTCTTGTCCGCGCCGATCAGCGGGATGCTCTCGGCCAGAACCGGCCGCACCGGTTTGTCCTCGGTCACGCTGACCACGCTGGGCAGCTTGGACAGCCGGTCCAGCCCGGCCTGGTCGACGTGCAGGGTGATCATGGGGAAGCGGGACAGTTGCTGGACGACCTGGCCGCTGGCGGCCGCGTCCGGCATGTCGGCGCGGGTCTTGCTGACCACGTTCACCCTGATCCTGCCTGCGGCGGCCGCCCGCGCGCTCAGCTGGGGCTCGATATAGGGAGCCGTCGAAGTGGCCTGCGGTGCGGTCGAAGCAGCGGCCGCTGTGGGAGCCGCCGTAGAAGCCGTTGAAGGGGCCTCTGCCGCGTAGGCCGGCCCGGTCGCGATCGCCGTGGCCGTCAGCGCCACGAGGAGGCAGGATAAGACTGGCAATTTCATGACGTACCGCGCCTTACATAACGGAGGTGCAGGGAAACGACGCCGACATGAGGGGTGGCCGGACGGCGGCCGATGCCGCCATCCGGCCGAGGGAAAGTCCCTTGAAAAGGTCAGAGCTCAGATGTCATTTCGGGCTCACGCTGTTCTCAGGGGTGGCCGTACCTTTTGACGGCCTGGTAATACGTCCATGCCCATACCCTGCAGTCGGGCCGGACCAGGATGAAGTAGCCGCCGCACACCTTGTCGCGCAGGGTGATGTAGAACCGGTTGTCCACGTCGGCCTTTGAATGGGAGTTGGAGAGGTAGTACCGGTAATGCTTCCTCTTGTTGGCTATCAGGCCGTACCCGTAGTCGTGGGAGTCACAGGCCGGCCGGAAATCGAAATTATGCGGCTTGTCCGGAGAACTCGTGCAGTGGTCGTAGTAGATACCCCTGACCTTGAAGCCGCTGGCGGTCCGCTTCCAGTCGGGCTTGCGCCATTTGCCGCCGTGCCATGCCCAGGCCGAGCAGCCCGACTTCGTGTACCACATCCAGGTCGCGGCCGTGCTGCACTTCGTCGGGTAGGACTGCGGGGGATCCACGCCGTCCGGTAGGAAGTCACCGGCCGGCGGCTCGGTGGCGTTGGGGTCGTCGAGCCCGGCCGCGCCCACGGTTTCCCCGCCGTTGGCCGGCAGGTCGGTGCTGGTGAGGGTCACCTGGGGAGCCGCGACGCCCGCCGGGAAGGAGAGCTGCCAGCCGCCGTTGGTGACGGAATCGATCGACGACAGGCGTCCCACCGCGTCGTAGACGTAGGTCGCCTGGGTGGCGCCGACGCCGGGGTCGGTCACAGCGCGCAGCAGGCCGTTCGGGTCGTAGGCGTAGCTCGCCTCAGTCTGCGGCGCCTCGGTTCCGTAGGTGACCGTGATGTCCTTGAGCCGGCCCGCGAAGTCGCCGTTGGAGGTGCCGGTGGCCGTGGTGGCCGTGGCGTAGGTGAACTTGGTGACGGACGCGGGGTCCGCCACGCCGGCCGGCTCCTTCACGGTGCTGACGCGACCCTGGGTGTCGTAGGTGATCGTGGACTTGCCGAAGGCGGCGCTGCCCACGTCGGTCACGCGCCAGGGGTCGGCGCTCGGTGCCCCGCCCGGCCGGGCCCAGGTGTAGGTGAGCTGGAGATCGCCGGCGCTGATGGGAGTGCCGTCGGCGTTGGTGAAGGTGTCGTCGCCCGCCTCCACGGCGCCCGGATCCGACACGAGCGTCTCGATCGTCGTGGTACGCATCGCTCCGATGTTCGCGTCCCACTTGGTGGTTTCGGTGATCTTGGATCCGGTGTCGGCCTGGTACGTCTGGATGCCGCCGCCGTCGGGGAAGGAGACGCTGCTCTTCAGGGGGTAGCTGGTGGACGTCCCGTCGTCGAGTTCGGTGACGACGATGGTGCCGTTCTGCTTCTCCAGTTTCCGGTTGATCTGACCACCGGCGAACTCGGCCTGCCAACTCGGCCCGAAGACGCCCAACTCGGGGCGGGTGGCCGGAGCCGACTGCGGCCGGGCCAGATCGCCACCGGCCAGAGCCACACCGTGCTTACGGCTGATGGCACCCGCCGACACGTCCAACTCGGTCAGCTTGAAGGTCTGCGTGTCGGCGGAGTACTGGCCGGGGCCGATCTCCTGCACGTCGGCCGGCGGCGGGTCGGCGAGCACGGCGGCGGAGGCAGCCGAGGTGACCGTGGCGGCGGAGACCTCTGGGGCGAGGAAGGGCAGAAGCATCGCCGTGACGGCGACGGGGAGCGCTAATCGGCGCAAGTGGTGCCTCCAGGTATAGCGAGAAAGTGATCTGATCACCTGGAGGATAAGCGCTGATAAATCGCTTTGACAAGAGATTGACAATTTTACGGTACGATGTTAAATCCCCAGTGAGGCCATACCTAAAATACGGCTTAATTATGTATCCTCCCAGGTCAGACGGGCTATATAGGGAGCTTATGGCGAATTTATGGCGATCGTGTGGAGCCCTCGATAATAATGACACCGCGGCCCGACACGGTGGCACATTCAGCCATTCACGCGCGCGGAAAAACAGTAAAGCGAACCCCGCCTGACGGTTGAGTTCAGGACAGACGAGCCGGCTCATCTGAAATCCCGCACCCTGTTCGCCCCCCAGCCAGCCGACCAAGGTCCGCGCGGCAAGACAGCCCGCCGCTCCCCACGTGGCGGACCTGCGCGTTTAAGGATTGGCTGCGCGCGATCGACGCCCGATAAGATGCCCGATCATGGCTCGCCGTACTTCCGAACCGAGAACCCCCCGCCAGGATCCGCACCGGCCGGCGGCGTTCCGGCGCGAGGTGCCGCACGTCAACGGCAACGCCACCGACCGCGATCAGAACGCCGAACTCGAACGACCTCTGAAGCTCGGGGAGCGCCCCGCCGACATCGGCCGGACCGGCGCGGCGCAATGGCACATCCCGGCCGACCCCGAACTCTCGCGAACCCGCCTGAGCTGAACATCGGCCCGCACCGGCAAACGACCCCCACGTGAGGACCTCGCGCGCATGACGCCGCCTGCTCTTTAGACCTGACACCTTCCCCGCGCATCGGTCGCCGACGACGCCGTCGGCTCTGTTTCCCATGCTCTTCGTCAGGTCTTCAGAGAGATCATGTCTTCACATCCTCATATCGTGCTGCCCTGGGCCGTACGGCGCACCTGCCTGCCCCTGCTCACCCTCCAGTGCGTGGACTGCCCCTCCGGCCGCGCCACCACCGGCAACGGCAGGTTCCGCGTCAACGCCAACGGCAAACTTCTCGACGTCTGGCTCCTGGTCAACTGCCTCTCCTGCGACCGGACCAGCAAGCTCACCGTCCACGATCGCGTCCCGGTCCGCTCACTGCCCGCGGACCTCCTGGCCGGCTACACGGCCAACTCACCCGCCCTCGTCGCAGACACCCTCCTCGCCCCGTCGATCGCCCGGCGCAACCGGTACGCGCTCGACTGGGACGGGTGCTGGGAACTCCACGCACCCCCCGTCCCCGAGGATCCGTGGCCCCTTCAGATCACGGTCACCTTCGACGATCCCGTACCCATCCGCCCCGAACGGCTCATCGCCCACGGACTGGGCATCAGCCGTAAGGAGGTCGCACGCAGAGTCAAGATCGACATCCCGCTGAACCGCAAGACGACACTGGACTTCTCCTTCGTCCTGGTGTGGTCGGTTCACTAGGCCCAGATGCCGGTACGACACTCTTGACCGAGGCAGAACACGGCACAGCCGTGTTCTGCCTCGGTCCGGTCGACACGGAGCCAGCTGGCGTACTTGCCGGTGTAGCCGACGCCGGGGGAGACCGACACCAGGCGACAATCAGCACTCCCCGCCGACGCCCGTCGTGGCCCAGGCATCACGAGCATTCACCGGCACTACGACAGGCTCAACCTCGAAGCGACGAGCTCGACCTCAGAGCTCGCGGAGCATCGAAGCCGCCCCTACGCGCACAACACCCGCTGAATCCGCCGCGCCGCGAACCACAACCCCGCCACCGCCATCACCACCAGATAACCCGCATGCCCCAGCAACCCCCACTCCGGCACCCCCGAGGCCAGACCCCGCACCAACTCCACCGCGTGATAAAGCGGCGTCACCCGCACCACCACCTCCAACACCCCCGGATAATCCGCCACGGGGGAGAAGGTGCCGGAAAACAGGAACAACGAGAACTGCGCCGCCGTCATCAGATCGAAATCCTGCCAGCCCCGCAGCACCGTCGACACCGCCATCCCCAGCGCCCCGAACGACAACCCCACCAGCATCGTCGCCGGAAACGCCGCCAGCGCCCACACCGGCTCGGCCAGCCCCAGGACCACCATCACCACCAGAAACAACGCCGTGTAAACAGAGCTGCGCACCATCGCCCAGCTCAACTCACCCAGCGCCACCTCGATCGGCCGCACCGGCGTCGCCAAAACCGCCTCGAACGTCTTCGCATAACGCATCTTGAAGAAGAAATTGAACGTCGTCTCCGACAACGCCCCGTTCATCGCCGACACCGCCAGCATCGCCGGCGCCACGAACACCGCATAGGACACCACCCGGCCATCACCCAGCGGAATCCGGCCCACCAGCGCACCCACACCCACGCCGATCGACAGCAGATACAACAGCGGCTCGAAGAACCCCGACACCAGAACCAGCCAGTAAGAAGCACCCGAACGCAACGCGCCCACATTGCGGCCCACCACCGCACCCACCCGGCCCGCCGAAACACGACCCGCCGAAACCCGGCCGGACACCAGCCGCCGGGCCACCGCCAACGTCACCATCATCAGTCCTGAAGTCGCTTACGGAACGCGTAACCCGCCCACCACAGCCCGCCCGCCGCGAACGCCACCAGACACCCGGCATGCGCCCACACCGGCCACGGGGGAGCGGCCCCCGACGTCGCCGCCCGCGCCAGCTCCACCCCATGCCACAACGGCGACACGTAAGCCACCGGCCGCACCAGCGCCGGCAACTGCTCCACCGGGAAGAACACCCCCGCGAACAACGTCGACGGCAACATCACGAACCGGAACAGCAACGCGAAGTAACTGTCATGATCGATCGTCGCCGAGAACGCCGTCACCGGCGCCGCCACGGCCAACGCCAGCAACGCCGCCACCAACGGCGTCAGCACCACCCACGGCGAGGACAGCACCCCGAACGCCCCCACCACCAGCAGGAACACCACCACCGCGATCTCGACCCTGAACACGATGTACAGCAGCCAACCGCCGATCATGTCCCACACCGACACCCGCGTCGCGAACATCGCATGCGCCCCGCGATTCCACCGGAACTCCCCGAACACCGCATACGTACACTCGCCGACCGCCATCTGGAACGCCGTCGAAGCCAGCACCCCCGGCACGATCCACTCCACATACGGCACGCCGCCCACCTCACCGACGTAACCGCCCACCCCCAGCCCGATACTGGCCAGGAACAACACCGGCAACACGAACGACGAGAACAACGACGCCCGCCACAACCGCTTGTACAGCGTCAGATGCCGCTCCAGCACCGCCACCGTCGGATGCGCCATCACTCCACCAACGTCCGGCCCGTCAGATGAAGGAACACATCCTCCAACGACGAACGACGCACCAGCACACTGGAAGGCACCAGCCCACGCCGATGCACCTCCGACACCGCCGCGTCACCATCCTTCGCATACACCAAGATCCGATCCGGCAGCACATCCACCCGATCACCGATCCCGGCCAGCGGCGCCACGAAATCCGCCAGCTCCCGCCCACCGAAGCGCACCTCCACCACCTCGGGCGAGGAATGGGCCTCGATCAGCGAACGCGGCGACCCCTCGGCCACGATCCGCCCGCCGTCCATCACCACCAGCCGATCGCACAACTGCTCGGCCTCATCCATGTAGTGCGTGGTCAGCACCAGCGTCACACCCCGCTGCTTCAACCGGAACAACCGCTCCCACAGCAGATGACGCGCCTGCGGATCCAACCCCGTCGTCGGCTCGTCCAGCAGCACCAGATCCGGCTCGTTCACCATCGCCCGCGCGATCGTCAGCCGCCGCTTCATCCCGCCCGACAGCGGCTCCACCCGGCTCAAGGCCCGATCACTCAGCTGCGCGAACTCCAGCAGCTCCTCGGCGCGGGCCCGCGCCTGCGCCCGCGACAACCCGAAATAACGGGCATACGTCGTCAAATTCTCGCGAACCGTCAGATCGGGATCCAAGTTATCCAACTGCGGGCAGACACCCAGCCGCCCCCGAATCCGCGGCCCCTCCCGCACCGGATCAAGCCCGAAAATCCGCAGCTCACCCGCCGACGGCATCGACACGCAACTGATCATCCGCATCGTCGACGACTTACCCGCCCCATTGGGACCCAGGAACCCGAACGCCTCACCAGGCGCCACGTCGATATCGATCCCGTCGACCGCGACGAAATCCCCAAAACGCTTCACCAGCCCACGCGCGCGGACCAGCGGCTGCTCACCAGACACGAGCTCAGACCATAACCAACGCCACCGACAGAATCGACCGGTTAAACGCCGCCACACTGAGACCCATGAACACCCGAGCAGCCGCCCAGCGCTTCGCCGACACCTGGCAACAGGGCTGGACCCACCACGACACCGACCGCATCGTCACCCTCTACCACCACGACGCGGTCCACACCTCCATGCCCTTCCGGCCACCACACCGGGGGAGAGGCGCCATAGCGGACTACATCCGCTGGTCCTTCAGCACCGAAACCGCACCGCACGTCACCTTCGCCACCCCCATCGTGGACGGCGACCAGGCGGTCATCGAATTCCGCGTCCACGCCACCGACGACGGCACACCCATCACCCTCGCGGGCTGCGTCATCGCCCGCTTCGACTCCGACGGCCTCGCCGTACAGACCCGCGACTACTGGCACACCACACAAGGCCACGTATGACCATCCACAAGAAAGCGGTCAGCCCACATACGCGACAAAACCACTACAACCCGGACCAGGGTCCCCACCCCGGCACCGGCACACAACCGATCAGCCCGCCACCCGCGCCCGCGCCGGACCGGCGACAGGAGCCAGGGAAGGCGCAGGCGCCATCGGGGGAGCGGCCGGCACAACCGGGGCCGAAGGACGCGTCATCTGCTGCGTCCGCTCCATCTCGGCCCGCCGTTCGGCGCAACCACCTCCGCAGTAACCGTTCGTCACAATCAGACGACCCCGCAGTGTCGTGTAGGACTCCCGGCCCGTAGCGGGCAGAACTCCCTGACACACCGGACATAACACCGACTGGTTCCCCACGTGCTGCTCCTCTCGCGGCGCGATAGCAGATTTCCCACCCTAAGGCGATCCAGCCAGCAAGGACAGTGAATCAACCGAAGGTCAACCCATCGGTCAGAGCATTACGGCCTCACGCACCGTAATGATCAAGAAGCGCGCCGACCCACCGGAGGCGGCCGTCACCTCCTGTAACACCCCCTGGCCAGACCCCGCCGACCACCGATCGGCGGGGCGGCGGCCGGGGTGACGAACGTCACTATGCGCATACGCCGATCCACCCCGAGTCAGGACCCCTCTCGAAGAGCGCTACTTGACATAATGTTCATTATCAAGCAATCAGACATATCCCGCGCACGTCATCTTCTCGCCACCTACGCTGAGAAATATGGTCAACATAGGACCCGTAGAGCTGCTCGTCTTCGCCGCGATCATCGTCGTGATCGCGATTATCGCCTTCATCGTCATCCGGGCGGCTTCTCGCCGCTGATCTCCGGCGCGAGCGGCGTTACGATCGAGAGATGCACAGCCTGGCGATCTCCACCGCGGGTCTCGTCGCGCTCACCGCCGTCGTCACCGCCCTGGCCATCTACCTGATCATCCTGGCCGTCCGGCTGACCAGGAACCCCCGCAACCGCCCCACCCCCAGCCCCGACCTCGTCGACCAGGCGCGCGAGATGAAGGCTCTCGGCCAGCTTCAGGAGGCCGTCTTCCTCGTACGCGGCGAGACGGGCATGAGCCAGCGCGCCGCTGCCCGCTTCGTCAACCGCCTCTAAATCACCCGAAAGTATGCGATACCAGACAGAAGCGGGATTCTGTCTGGTATCGCATACAGAGCAGTCTCTAGCGGGGTTTGTCTCAGATCAGTGCGCAGCGACGCAGCAGCAGGCGGCGGAACCGGGATCCGGGCAGCACCTGCCGCGCCACCTGCGCAATCTCGGCCCACGGCGCCACCGGGCCCATGGCGGGCATCCCCGCACCGCTCTTATGACGCGCGAGACGGCCTGACCGGCGAGCCTGACGCCCCAGTCCAGGGCCGAGCGGTCCCTGCCCAGCCTGATCGCCGCCAGAGGCCCGCCGGCCGGCGGGCCTGCGCGCCGAAGGCCTGCCGGTGGTCGGTGTGATGGACGACGGCGATGGGCGGCGCTGACCAGGCTGTGCGCGTGCGCGGGCAGGTGGTCGCCGAGGTAGCCGGCTCGCCGGAAGGTGACGTTGGGCAGGTGGCGGCTCTGCTCGCGGGCCGTGCGGATCGCCTCGGGTGAGCGGCCCACGCCCGTCACAGCCGGCAGGCGGGCGGTCAGCTTGCGGGCCAGCAGGCCGTCGCCGCATCCGACGTCCAGGGCGTGCGCGCAGCCGTCGGGTACGGCCCGCAGGACGAGGCGCTGGTAGTGGACGTTGTGGTGCCAGTAGGGCTCGGGCACCGGGTCACGGTAGCCGGTGAAGTTGGGTCTCTTTTGTGACGGGCCAGAAAGCCGCGGCGCCAGGGCCGGAATCCCGCGAGGTGCCGCAAGTGTCAGGCGGGGTTTCGGTCGCGAGGCGGGCTCGGCTTCCGGGGCGTAGTAGGGGGCTTCGGAGCCTCTCCCCCACATACGATCCCGACAAAGCGGATCATTTGGGGCTGGTCCGGGCGGATTTTTGCGGAGATGTGTCATCAGCACTTGCAGGTTCATGTCAGCATCGATGGCATGTACGGGCTATATGGGACTGCCGTAAACATGTGGGACCGGTGGGGTCACCCGCGCCCACGTGTGCCCGGCTGAGCCGGCCCCTCTCCCCCGGGCCCGCGCAGGGCGAGCCCCCGTCACCTTCGAACGATCCGCCTGAAAGAAGTTCTCCGTTGCGTATTCTGCTGCTCTGCTCCTCCTTCAACGGCCTGACCCAGCGCGCCTGGCTGGAACTGCGCCGGGCCGGTCACGACGTCACCGTCGAGCTGGCCGTCTCGGAGCAGGTGATGCTGGAGGCGGCCCAGCTGGCCAAACCCGACCTGATCATCTGCCCGTTCCTGAAGGAGAAGGTCCCGGCCCTGCTGTGGCAGAACCACCGGACGATCATCATTCACCCCGGGCCGCCCGGCGACCGGGGCCCGTCCTCGCTGGACTGGGCGATCGCCGACGCCGAGCCGGAGTGGGGCGTGACGGCGCTGCAGGCGGTGGAGGAGATGGACGCGGGGCCGATCTGGGGGTTCCGGACGTTCGCGATGCCGGCCGAGCCGCCGCGCAAGTCGGCCCTCTACAACGGGCCGGTGGCCGATGCGGCGGTGGAGCTGGTGGTGGAGGTGGCGGCCAAGGCGATGGACGCGGCGTTCGTGCCGGTGCCGCTGGATTATCGTTCGCCGCTGGTGCGGGGGCGGTTGCGGCCGGCGATGCGGCATGGCGACCGGGAGTTCTCCTGGTCGGAGCCGACGGACGCGGTGCTGCGCCGAGTGCGTTCGGCGGATGGGGCGCCGGGCGGGCGGGTGCTGCTGGAGGGGCGGATGATGCGGGTGTTCGATGTGTATCGGGGTCCGGTGGTGGTGGGGACGCCGGGGTCGGTGGTGGCGCGGCGTGAGGGCGCGGTGCTGGTGCACACCGGTGATGGCACGGTGTGGGTGGGGCATCTGCGGGAGGAGGAGCCGGGGGCGATCAAGCTGCCGGCGGCGTTGGTGCTGGGTGATCGGGTGGCGGGGCTGGAGGAGCGGCCGGGTTACAGCGAGGTGACCTATGACCGTAGTGACGTGGTGGGGGTGGTGAGTTTCGACTTCTACAACGGCGCGATGTCGACTGAGCAGTGCCGGCGGCTGGCGTCGGCGTTGCGGTACGCGGCGGCGCAGGACACGCGGGTGCTGGTGGTGCGGGGTGGTGAGGTGTTCTCCAACGGCATCCATCTGAACGTGATCGAGGCGGCGCGTCATCCGGAGCTGGAGGCGTGGATGAACATCAACGCGATCAACCAGGTGTGTCGTGAGGTGATCGAGTGTACGGGGCAGCTGGTGGTGACGTCGGTGGGCGGTAACGCGGGTGCCGGCGGGGTGATGATGGGGCTGGGCGCGGATCGGGTGCTGGTGCGTGAGGGTGTGGTGTTGAATCCGCATTATCGGACGATGGGGTTGTTCGGGTCGGAGTTCTGGACGTACGTGCTGCCTCGGCGGGTGGGTGCGTCGGTGGCGGGGCGGTTGACGGGTGAGGCGTTGCCGGTGGGTGCGGCTCAGGCGGTGGAGTTGGGTCTGGCCGATCGGTTGGTGGCGGGGTCGCGGCTGGAGTTCGAGCGGTCGGTGCTGGAGTACGCCGAGCGGCTGGCGGCCGGGGATGATTATGAACGGCTGCTGGGGATCAAGCGGGAGGCGCGGGAGGCCGATGAGCGGCGTAAGCCGTTGGATGCTTATCGGGTGGAGGAGCTGGCGGAGATGAGCCGGGACATGTTCGATGACCGCAATGGGTTCCGGCAGGCGCGTCAGGCGTTCGTGCATAAGCGTAAGGTGGAGGCGACGCCGGGTCATCTGGCGGTGCATCGGGAGTTGTCCGGCGCGTCGGCGGGGGCGGGTGCGGCCGCATCTCATATGTGAGATATGTTGTCGTGTTATGACTGATGATTATCTCGTGCGGATCGGCCGGCTGATTCGTGACGCGCGCCAGCACCGTGGGTGGACGCAGTTGCAGCTGGCGGATGCTCTGGCGACGAGCCAGAGCGCGGTGAACCGGATCGAGCGCGGCAACCAGAACATCAGTCTTGAGATGATCGCGCGGATCGGTGAGGCGCTCGACAGTGAGATCGTGTCGCTGGGCTATGCCGGGCCGATGCATCTGCGGGTCGTGGGCGGGCGGCGCCTGTCGGGCAGCATCGATGTCAAGACCTCCAAGAACGCGTGCGTGGCGCTGCTGTGCGCGTCGCTACTGACCTCGGGGCGGACGATTCTGCGTAAGGTGGCGCGGATCGAGGAGGTCTACCGGATCCTGGAGGTGCTCGCCTCGATCGGGGTGCGGGCGCGGTGGATCAACGAGGGCAGCGATCTGGAGATCGTGCCTCCGGCCCGGCTGGAGCTGGAGGCGATGGACACCGAGGCGGCGCGGCGTACCAGGAGCGTGATCATGTTCCTGGGGCCGTTGATGCATCGTACGGACCAGTTCAGGATTCCGTACGCGGGCGGCTGCGACCTGGGGACGCGCACGGTGCAGCCGCACATGTCGGCGTTGCGGCACTTCGGGCTGGACATCACGGCGACGGGCGGTTTCTACCACGCGCGGGTGGACCGGGGGGTGTCGCCGTCGCGGGCGATCGTGCTGACCGAGCGGGGTGACACCGTGACGGAGAACGCGCTGCTGGCGGCGGCGCGCCACGACGGTGTGACGGTGATCCGCAACGCCTCCTCCAATTACATGGTGCAGGACCTGTGCTTCTTCCTGGAGGAGCTGGGTGTGCGGGTGGAGGGCGTCGGTACGACGACGTTGACGGTTCACGGGGTGTCCTCGATCGATCGGGATGTCGACTACTCCCCCTCTGAGGATCCGGTGGAGGCGATGAGCCTGCTGGCGGCGGCGGTGGTGACGCAGTCGGAGCTGACGATCTGCCGGGTGCCGGTGGAGTTCCTGGAGATCGAGCTGGCGGTGCTGGAGGAGATGGGCCTCGATCACGATCGGGGTGCCGAGTACGCGGCGGCCAACGGACGCACGCGGCTGGTGGATCTGACGGTGCGGCCGTCCAAGCTGGTCTCCCCCATCGACAAGATCCATCCGATGCCGTTCCCGGGGCTGAACATCGACAATGTGCCGTTCTTCGCGGCGATCGCGGCGACGGCGCAGGGTTCGACGCTGATCCATGACTGGGTCTATGACAACCGGGCGATCTATCTGACGGAGCTGACGCGGCTGGGGGCGTCGGTGAAGTTGCTGGATCCGCATCGGGTGCTGGTGGAGGGGCCGACGCGCTGGCGCAGCGCGGAGATGATGTGCCCGCCGGCGCTGCGGCCGGCGGTGGTGGTGCTGCTGGCGATGATGGCGGGTGAGGGCACGTCGGTGCTGCGCAATGTGTACGTCATCAACCGGGGGTATGAGGATCTGGCCGAGCGGCTGAACGCGCTGGGGGCGCGGATCGAGACCTTCCGCGACATCTGATTTTCTGTCGGTGGGGCCCGCTACCGTCTGCCTGTGTGGATCTTCGTTGGATCTTCGGTGAGGGGGGACGGTGCGGCCTGCTGAGCTCGATCGGCTGACGGTGGTGGAGGCGGCCGACCGCTATGTGGAGCTGGTGCGGGCCAAGACGCTGACGGGGGCGTTGTCGCAGGCGACGGCGGAGCTGTATGCGCGTGATGTGGCGACGCTGGTGGCGCTGGCCGGGGAGTCGACGGTGCTGGACGACCTGTCGGGCGAGGACGTCGACGCGATCTTGCTGGCGTTCGCGCGTAAGCCGGACGGCCGGCGTTCGGTGGGTGGCGGCGGGCAGAGTCCGTCGTCGCAGGCGCGGTTTCGGCGTTCGATCTCGGCGTTGTTCAAGTACGCGTCGCTGGCGGGCTGGGTGCAGATCAATCCGATGGCGTTGTCGACGGTGACGGCCAGGGAGCGGGGCGGATTGCGGCCCGAGCGCCGGGCGTTGACGCGGGAGCAGGCGCAGGGGTTGATCGGGGCGGCGCGCTCGGCGGGTGAGACGCCGGCGGCGGGGCGGCGTGATCAGCGGACGGAGTTGCGCGATGCGTTGATCGTGTTGCTGTTGTCGACGCTGGGGCCGCGGGTGTCGGAGCTGGTGCGGGCCAATGTCGAGGATTTCTACACCAATGACGGGGTGCGTTATTGGCGGATCTTCGGCAAGGGGGGCCGCACCCGGGATGTGCCACTCCCCCGCGATGTGGCGCTGGCGTTGGAGGCTTATCTGGCGCGGGAGCGGGCGGCACTGCCGGACAAGGCGTTGTTGTTGTCGTGGCGGGGGCGGCGGCTGGCGCGTGGTGATGTCCAGGCGGTGATCGATCGGGTGCAGCGGCGGGTGGCGGCCGAGCAGCGCCGGACGGTGACGCCGCATGGGTTGCGGCACACGACGGCGACGCATCTGCTGGCGGACGCGGTGGACATGGACGCGGTGCGGCGGGTGCTGGGGCACAGTGATCTGTCGACGCTGGGGCGTTACCGCGATGAGTTGCCGGGTGAGCTGGAAGGGGCGATGCGGGCGCATCCGTTGTTGAAGCGGGCCGACCCGGATCGGTGAGCGGGCCGCTTTCGCCTGGCCCGCTCGGCCTTCCGCTTTCGCCTGGCTTGTTTCGCCTGGCTTGTTGCGCGTGGCTCGGGCGGGCCGTCGGGTGGGCTCTTGGGCGGGTGTGGCGGCGATGAGCGGTTGAGCGGGCCTGGTCTCGTCCCGCTCAGGCGGGTGTGGCGGCGGTGAGCCGCAGGGCGAGGTGGTCGAGGGAGACGCCGAGGACGTCGGCCAGGGCGGCGATGGTGAAGAACGCGGGCGTGGGGATGCGGCCGGTCTCGATCTTGCGGAGGGTTTCGGCGGACATGCCGGCCGCAGCGGCGACCTCGACGATGCTGCGGTCGCCGCGCACCTCGCGGAGCAGCAGGCCGAGCTGCTCGCCGCGGCGTCGCTCTTCGGGGGTCAGCGAAGGTCGGACCATGGTCCAAGTCTACAGCCGGGATACGAATACCAACGCAATAAAAATACCGGTATAGTTATCGACATGGTGGAGATTAAGACGTCGGCGGAGATCGACGCGATGCGAGAGGCGGGCCGCGTGGTGGCGCGGGCGCTGCAGGCGGCCGTCAAGCATGCGGCGGTGGGGGTGCGGGTCGACGAGCTGGACGAGGTGGCGGCCACCGTCATCGCCGAGGCGGGCGCCAAGCCCGCGTTCCTGGTCACCGGCCTGGGCGAGCCAGGCGGAGCCGAGCACCTGTCCGCGATCGGCGCCCTCCACGCCGTCGCCGGCGCGATGGGCGCCCCCGTCGGCCCGATGGAGGGCCTGTGGTGGGTGGAGGACGACCGGCCAGGGCTGGAGGTGCCGCGCGAGCAGTGGCGCTGGCACCTACTACTGCCCCTGCCCGCCGCACCTGAGCCCGGACGGCTGGAGCAGGCCCGCGAGTCCGTACGCCCGACCTGCGCGGCCGCCGACCGCGTACGCGTGGCCGTCTTCACCGAAGGACAGTGCGTGCAGATGCTGCACCACGGCCCCTTCAGCGAGGAGCACATGACGCTGAAGGCGATGGAGGAGTTCATGAACGAGAACGAACTGGTGCCCAACGGGCCGCACCACGAGGTGTACCTCACGGCGTTCGACGACCCCGACCCGCGCACACTGCTGCGCCAGCCCGTCCGCCCCGCATGAACCGCCTCACCCGTTAATCAGGGGTTCATCTGGGGTCACACGATCTTCCCCCGCCACCGCGCCGCCTCTTACATTCCGAAGCGTCACCCCATCCCGAGCGTCACCGCGGACACACCGGCCGAACAAGGTCAGCCCGGTCGCCACCGCGGCCGCGTCGGGCGCGAAGGTAAGAGCCGGCAAGGAGACAGACCGTGTTCAAGCGCATCGCCCTCATCCCCCTGCTGTTACTCACCTTCCTGGGAGTGGCGAACCCCGCACCAGCCCAGGCGCACGAGCCACGCCACCTGCGCATCCTGCTCACCAATGACGACGGCTACACCTCTGCGTACCTGCAAGGACTGCGCCAGAAGCTGATCGACGCGGGCCACGAGGTGACGGTCGTCGCCCCCGACAGCGATGTCAGCATCACCGGCACGGCGATCAACGCCAGGTTCGGCACCACGTTGCAGGCCACCCAGAAGGAGCCAGGCGTCTGGGCGATCGCGGGCAGTCCCAGCGACGCGGTCGCGTTCGGGACGCGCGTGGTGTTCGCCGGCAACCCGCCGGACCTGGTGGTGTCGGGCCCCAATCCGGGTGAGAACGTCGCCGCGACCGCCAACTACTCCGGCACCGTCGCGGCGACGATCACCGCCATCACCGGCGGCATCCCGGCCGTGGCGGTCAGCGTCGCCAGGAGCGGCGCCTCCTTCCCCAGCGCCGACCAGTCGATCGCGTTCGCCGTCAAACTCGTCGACCGGCTGGCGGCGACCTCACGCGGCGCCGTCCTGCCCGCCCGCACCGCGCTGAACGTCAACTACCCCGTCACCCCCAACGGCCAGGTCACCCTCGCCAAGCTGGGGACCTCGCTGCCGTTCTCCACCGACTACACCCTCGACTCCGCCGCGTGCGCCACCTGCTACCGCATCCTGCCCCTGCCGGCCACCGCCCCCGACCCGGTGACCGACGCCGACCGCACCCTGCTGGCCGCGGGCAACGTCACCATCACCCCGCTGGACGGCAGCTGGGAAGCGGGACCGGCCACCGCCACCATCATCCGCTACCGCCTCAACGCCCTGACCCCCTGAGCCCGGAGCAACCCCCCGGAACGTCGTGGGCCCGCGGCACAGGACACCACCACGGGCCCACAGCCGACCCCGCCACACGCCGCCAACAGCGCGGTGAGCACGCGGTTCACGCCGCACGGTTCACGCCGCACGGTTCACGCCGCGCGGTGAGCTGAGCGCTGGACCACGCGCAGTCCTCGCCACGCGGTGAGCTGAGGGCGGGAGGCGGGAGGCGGGAGGCGGAGCGGGACAGGGCTGCACGCGCCGTCGATGGTCTCGAGCATGACACGCATAGGCGTCCTTCCGGAGGCCTGTTCGCCCTTACGAGCGCGAGCGGCGCGCTCGACGGGGCCGCACGGCTCCTACACCTCGGTGAGGATGACCGGCCCGTCGTCGGTGATGGCCACCGTGTGCTCGCTATGGGACGTGCGCGAGCCGTCAACGGTCCGCAACGCCCACCCGTCGGAGTCCGTGTCGTAGCGGCCGTCACCGCCGCCGGTGAACATCGGCTCGATCGCCAGCACCAATCCCGCCCGCAGCACCAGCCCGCGGCCCGGACGCCCATGGTTGGCCACATGCGGGTCCTCGTGCATCCGCCGCCCGATCCCGTGTCCGCCGAAGTCGATCGGCACGCCGTAGCCGCCCGCCGCCGCGACCGAGGCGATGGCGTGCCCGATGTCGCCCATCCGGTTGCCCGGCCGCATCGCGGCGATGCCCGCCCGCAGAGCCTCCTGCGTTGCCTCGATGAGTGCCACATCACGCGCGCGCGGCAGCCCCACCACGAAGCTGACCGCCGAGTCGCCCGCCCACCCGTCGAGGTAGGCGCCGCAGTCGATGCTGACCAGGTCGCCGTCCTTGAGCCGGTAACGGTCCGGGATGCCGTGCACGATCACGTCGTTGATCGACGCGCAGATGACCGCCGGGTAGGGCGTCGGCGCGAAGTGCGGGTGATAGCCCGTTCAGGCAGGTGAGGGGGCCTTGGGTGATCAGTTCGGCGTTCATGGCTCGTCCTCCAAAGGGACCATCAGGTGGGTGATCAATTGGTCGGGCGGGGTGTGGGCCGGGTCGGACACGTACACCTCGCGGATCGGGCCGCGCATGGGGTGGCGGCGTTCGGCGCACCAGGCCAGGACGGCGTGGGCGGTCAGGGAGATCTGGTCGTAGGGGCCGAGGTGGGTGGCGGCGGCGAACATGCCGCCGGGCAGCACGTCCACCTGCGCTCCCCCGCCGGCCTGCCAGCCGTCTGCCAGGACGAGCGCGGCGGTCACGTCGAACTCGTCGGCCAGGTCGACGGGGAACAGGCCGATCAGGCGCGGGCCGCCGGCTGCCGCTCCCCCACCAGGGGGCGCTGGAGACGTGCCAGCGGTAGCTGGGCGCCTGCCAGACATTGCGGAGGGCCCTGCTGAGGGCGCTGCGGAGGTCATCGCAGAGGGCGCCATAGAGGGCGTGGAGGGCGCCGCATCGGAGTGTGCTGGATCAGTGCCCGAGACACCCCCTGAGGCATCCCTCGGATCGGTGCCTGTGTCGGATCGGGCCGCCGGCCCGTACAGCAGACCGGCCGTCAGGCGTGACATCGCGGCGGTGGTGGCGCGGGCGATGTCGGCCGGGCCGGTGGCGCGTTCGCGGACGATGGCGACGCGGTGGGCCGGTTCGGTGACGATGCGGACCTGGGTGGCGGGCAGGCCGTCGGTCATGACGCGTTCCAGGGAGGCCAGGGTGCGTCGCCGCCGGGCCAGTTCGGCCTCCAGTGAGTCGTGTACGGACTCAAGGGCGCCTTCGGTGCCGGCCAGGACTTGGCCGACGACGGGCAGCGGCACGTCGAGCGAGCGCAGCAGGCCGATCGACATCGCGGTGCGGGCCTGCGCGGCGCGGTAGTAGCGGTAGCCGGTGGCGGGGTCCACGCAGGCGGGCCGTAGCAGCCCGATCTCGTCGTAGTGCCGCAGCTGCTTCACGCTCAGCCGGGTGAGCCGGGCGAACTGCCCGATCGGCAGGAGGTCGTCGTCCACGTCCCCCAGCATGGGGCCTCCTGCTGTGGGAGAGTCCAGCTGGGGCGTGAGGGTTGATACCTGCTGCCGTCATGTGAACGCGGCGGGCCGTTCCCTGGGTGCGGGGTAACCGGTGGCGGGGGCTCAGCCCGAGCTCGTCCTCGGGCGCCCCTTGCGGCGGATCTTGATGTCGCGCATGTCCGTCACCGCGACGCGCAGCAGGCGGTACGGGTGCCCGTGGGCCTCCAGGGCCGCCATCGCCGCGGCGGTGGCCTCGTGCTCGCCGTCGTCGGGGCCCGCGGGGAGCTGGCAGCGGAAGGTGAACGCCGTGACGCTCTGGTCGTGGGTGAACGTCCCGGCCTCGGTGAAGGCGGCGCCTGCGGCGGCTCGTACGGTCTCACGCGCGGCCTCGTCCAGGCCCTCGAACGTGCCTCGGATCGTCACTCTGAACAATGGTCAGTCCTTACGTGTGGCGTAGGTGAGAAGTCGGTCGCCGAGCAGGTCCTGGTAGAGGTCGATGAGTTCGAGCACGGCCCCGGCGATGGCGTCGGGGCTCTCCCCTGCCGCGGTCCGTTTGCCGATCTCGGCGTACACCAGCGCGTGGAAGCCGCCGATGTGCCAGGCCACCATGCGGGGCAGCGGGTCGCCGGGCGCGGCGCCGCTCTCCTGGGCGAGGAGGGCGGCCAGTTCGTCGGTCATCTGCTGTCCGAGGTCGCCCAGGCGGGCGGTGAGGGTGGGGGCGGCGCGCATCATGTCGAAGACACGGCCGAAGCCGTTGGTCAGGCCGAGCTTGCGTTCGCGCCGGCGCACCTCTTCGCGCAGGTGCTCCAGTACCGCCGGGACGGCGGCCTGCCCGGTGGGGCGGCGGCGCACGATGTCGGCCAGCCGGTGGGGTGAGGCCTCCTCGGGCGGCAGGACGAGGTCCTCCTTGGTCTGGAAGTAGTTGTAGACGGTGTTGACGGACACCTCCGCCGCCGCCGCGACTTCGGCGATGGTGACGTGGTCGAAGCCGCGTTCGACGAACAGGGTGGTGGCCACGTCGCGGATGCGGTGGCGGGTCTGCTGCTTCTTGCGTTCCCGCAAGCCCTCGGTCATGCCGAATAGCTTAACTCAACTCCAAACTTTAAGTCGATTGCAAGTTTGGAGTTGAGTGTGGTTTCATCGGCGGCATGCCTGAACCAGCCATCCACGTCCGGGGTCTGACCCGTACCTTCACCCTGGCCAAAGGCCCCGTCCACGCCGTACGCGGCATCGACCTGACCGTGCGGCGCGGCGAGATCCTCGGCTTCCTCGGCCCGAACGGCGCCGGCAAGACCACCACCGTGCGCATGCTCACCACCCTCCTGCCGCCCAGCGGCGGCCACGCCGAGGTGGCCGGGCACGACCTGCTCGCCGACCCCGCCGGGGTGCGCCGCCGCATCGGCTACGTCGCCCAGTCCGGCGGCCTCGACCCCGCCTGCGGCGTACGTGAGGAGCTCATCACCCAGGGCCGGCTGCACCGCCTCACCAGGGGGCAGGCGGGTGAGCGGGCCGAGGAGCTGGCCCGCGACCTGGCGCTGGTGGAGTTGATGGAGCGGCCGACCGTCGCCTTGTCCGGTGGCCAGCGCCGCCGGCTGGAGATCGCGCTCGGCCTGGTCAACCGGCCTGAGGTGCTCTTTCTCGACGAGCCGAGCACCGGGCTGGACCCCGGCAGCCGCGCCGAGCTGTGGGAGCTGGTCCGCCGGGTCCGCGCGGTCCACGGCACCACGGTCTTCCTGACCACGCACTATCTCGATGAGGCCGACGCGCTCGCCGACCGCATCGTGGTCGTGGACGGCGGAGCGGTCGTCGCCGAGGGCACCCCGGCCGAGCTCAAGTCCCGCCACACCGGCGATCCGGCCGCCAGCCTGCAGGACGCCTTCCTGGCCATCACCGGCCGCGCCACCGCCGGCGAACCCCTGTCCATCTAGACCCCCTCTGTCCCCCAGACCCATAGGAACGCGGCCCCATGACCCTCCTCACCGACACCGGCATCATCTTCGGCCGCTATCTGCGCGCCACGCTGCGCTCCAGGACCAGCCTGTTGTTCGGCATGCTGCAGCCGCTGCTGTTCCTGGCGCTGTTCGGCCCGCTGCTGACCGGGTTCGACCTCGGCGTGGGCGGATCGTCCTGGCAGGCACTGGTCCCCGGCGTCCTCGTCCAGCTCGCCCTGCTGGGCGGCTCGTTCGTCGGGCTCGGCCTGCTGGTGGAGCGCAACCTCGGTGTCATCGACCGCATGCGCGTCACCCCGGTCAGTCCCCTTGCTCTGCTGCTGGGCCGCACGCTGCGCGACGTGGTGCAGCTGCTCGTCCAGTCGATCCTGCTCGTCGGGCTCGGCGTGGCCTTCGGGTTGCGCGCCCCGCTGGGCGGGATCGTGCTGGGCCTGCTGTTCGTCGCCGTCCTGGCCGCCGCCCTGTCGGCGCTGTCCTACGGGCTGGCCATGAACGTCGGCACGCCGCCGGAGTTCGCGGCCATCGCCAACACCGCGGCCATGCCGCTCATGCTGCTGTCGGGCCTGCTGCTGCCGATGAGCCTGGCGCCGGGCTGGCTCGACGCCGCCTCCCGCGTGGTCCCGTTGCGTTACACCGTCGACGCGGTACGGCAGGTCTTCCAGGGCCACTACGCCAACGCCACCGTCCTGACCGGCGCCGCCGTCACCGTGGCCCTGGCGGCCGCGTGCGTGTTCGGCGGCGCCCGCCTGTTCAGCCGTACGCGGGCCTGACCAGCGCTCAGGCGCCCAGGCCGAGAGCCGCGGCCGTCACCGCCCGGGCCCGGCGCGGCTCCAGCAGCAGGTCCACCGAATCCGACAGCTGGTCCACGCACCCCACCACCGGCAGCCCCTTGATCACCGGATCCGACACCGACCCCAGCAACGCCTGGACGAACCGGTCGCCCCCGATGACCCGGAAGGGCCGGTCGTGGAAGTCCCGTACCCGCTCATCCTGCGGCTCGGCCAGCGCCACCCGGTTCTGCAGCGCCGCCAGCCGCCTGTAGGCGGCGGCCAGCCCGTCCTCCCGCTCGCGCCATGACCGGGCGGCCACCGCCAGCCCCAGCGACTCCCCCAGCTCCGTCGAGCCGGGCATGCGCGCCAGGGCGCTGCCCAGCCATTTGGCGTAGGGAGGGTAGCGGCGGCGCAGCAGCAGCGCCAGCCGCATCACCTCCCGGCTCAGCCGTGCCCCCACGACGGCCGAGCCGAGCTCATCCCCCACCTCTCCCGACCGGCCGGGAAAGGGCTCCTCCTGCGCGATGCGCCGCCATTGACAGGCCAGTACGTAGCGCCACACATCGCCCGGATACCAGCGCAGCGCCGCCCGGGCTTCCTCCAGCCCGCCCAGCCCGTCGTGGAACACCTCCCCCAGCGTCACCTCCGCCAGGCTCTGCCACGGCACCGACAGCCAGTCCAGCAGCGACACCCCGCCCCGCGGGTCGAACCCCAGCCGCTCCACCAGCCACGCCCGCAGATCGGCGACGACCACGCCCGGCCGCCGGGCGCCGTGATAGTCGAAGACCGTCTCCAGCCCCCGAAACCGGTCGGGAAGCCCGGCCAGCACCTGCGCCTCCACCTGCTCCACCCGCTCCGGCTCCACGAACACCAGCACCCGCGGACCCCAGTCGTGGTCGGCGGAGCGGCCGGTGTCGAAGGCCAGCACCTCCGACCCGGGTCCGATCAACGCGGCACTGTGCGGCACCCGCTCCACCAGGGGCGCCACCACCTCGGCATAGAAGGCTCGGGACAACTCGATACCAGGAACAAAATCGGACATCACACTGGCAACTGTGCCTGACGGTCTGCCGAACCACATCCGATTTTCCGGCCGTCCTGAACACCGCCCCGCACGCCCTCCCGAATCGCGCCTAGGGATAGCCCTGAGACCGCCACCGATGCGCCCCACGCCCGGCCCCGCTTACGTGGAAACGTCAGAATCCGTTCCCGCCAAAAGGGCACAGCCATGGCATATCGCTGCTCCTTCGTCCCGCCCCACGTGCTCGACCACATCGCCAAAGTCCAGGCACAGCAGAGCGCCGAACCTTCACCCGCCCAGCGCTCAGCCGTCGTCTCGGCCCAGTTCCGGCGCGGGCGGCGCAGCACCGACGCCCTCCCCCTGGCCCAGCAGCGGCTGACCGCCGAGCCCGAAAGCGTCCCGCCGGGGCTCACCGTCCCCAAACCCGGCACCGCCGGGCGCCTCGTCTACGACGACCTCAACCAGTGGACCTTCGACGTCACCTTCATCCGCGGTGAGGGAGACCCCGCCGTCGGCGCCCAGAACGCCAACGACGCCTACGACCACCTCGGCACCGTACGCGCCTACTACAAGGACCGGCTCGGCCGTGAGTCCATCGACAACGCCGGGCTCAACCTCGTCGCCAACGTCAATTTCGGCGTCGGCTTCGACAACGCCTTCTGGGACGACGCCGGTCTGCGCATGGTGTTCGGCAACGGCAGCGGCCAGGTGTTCAAGGACCTGACCGCCGGCGTGGACGTGTGCGCTCACGAGCTCACCCACGGCGTCACCCAGTTCAGCGCCAACCTCAACTACACCAACGACCAGAGCGGCGCCCTGAACGAATCCTTCAGCGACATGCTCGGCACCGCCATCGACGCCTACGCCAACGGCCGGGACGCCCACACCCACAACTGGCTCATCGGCGATGAGATCATGGCCGACGACCTGTACGGCGAGGCGCTGCGCAACATGGCCGAACCCGGCACCGCCTTCGAAAATCCCCTGATGGGCCGCGACCCGCAGCCACGCGACATGTCCGGCTACTTCGAGCCTGCCGACCCGCACATCATGTCCGGCATCACCAACCGCTGGTTCTACCTCATCAGCCAGGACCTCGGCCTCGACGCCGCCACCGTGATCATGTACCAGACGCTGCAGAACCTGTGGCCCAACGCCAAGTTCGCCGACGCCGCCACCGTGGCCGTCGCCCAGGCCCGCATCCTGGCCCGCGCCGGCCTGGTGCCCCGCCAGTCCCCCCAGACCGTGCGCGGCGCCGCCAGGCAGCAGGGATTCTGGTAACGCTCTCCGCACGGGGCCGGCGAGGCGACTTCGCCGCGAGGGTTCCGCGGCCAAGCCGCCCCGGACCCGTGCGGAACCCCAGGCCCCGTACCGTAGGGGTGAAACCGGAGGGACGCCCATGCGTGTCACGCTCGAAACCAGCGGCGGCTTCACCGGCCTGCGCCGTACCGCCACCCTCGACACCGACCTGGACGAGAGCCTCGACGACCTGCTGCGCCACCTCGGCTCCGCCGAGCCGTCCAGCTCCTCCCAGCCCCGTTACCGGCTGACCGTCCACCGCCCGACCGGCGACCAGGTCGCCGAGCTGACCGAGTCCGAAGTGCCCGCCGCCCTGCGTCCCCTGCTCGCCGAGCTGCTTCGCCACGCCCGCCCATGATCGGGGTGCCGTCAAGAACGCTGCGATGAGCCGCGAATCCGCTCCGAGCCGGTCATTCGCCGCCAGGACAAGGCCATCAGCCGCGACAGCTCGACGATCACAGAATCGAGCCCGGCCGGTAGGCCGCCGCCTGCGGGTAGGCCGCCACGACCTCGCCCACCGACCGCGACACCGCCGCCACCTGCTCGGCCGCCGCCCCGGTGAAGGAGACCCGGTCAGCCAGCAGCGCCGCCAGGCCCGCACGGTCCAGCGGGAACCGCTCATCGGCCGCCAGCCGGTCCAGCAGCTCGTTGGCCGCGCCCTGCGAGCGCATCGCCAGCGCCGCCGCCACCGCGTGCTCCTTGATCAGCTCGTGCGCCTGCTCGCGGCCCACCCCGGCGCGTACCGCCGCCATGAGCATCTTCGTCGTCGCCAGGAAGGGCAGGTAGCGGTCCAGCTCCGCCGAGATCACCGCGGGGAAGGCCCCGAACTCGTCCAGGACCGTCAGCATCGTCTCCACCAGCCCGTCAAAGGCGAAAAAGGCGTCCGGCAGCGCCACCCGGCGCACCACCGAACACGACACATCGCCCTCGTTCCACTGATCGCCCGCCAGCTCGGCCACCATCGAGGCGTAACCCCGCAGCACCACCGTCAGGCCGTTCACCCGCTCACAGGAGCGGGTGTTCATCTTGTGCGGCATCGCCGACGAACCGACCTGCCCCTCCTGGAACCCCTCCGTCACCAGCTCATGGCCGGCCATCAGCCGGATCGTCTTGGCCAGCGACGACGGCGAGGCCGCCAGCTGCACCAGAGCCGAGACGACCTCGAAGTCCAGCGAGCGCGGATAGACCTGCCCCACGCTGGTGAAACGCCGCTCGAACCCCAGATGGGCGGCCACCCGCCCCTCCAGCTCGGCCAGCTTCCCGCGGTCGCCGTCCAGCAGGTCCAGCATGTCCTGGGCCGTGCCCACCGGCCCCTTGATGCCGCGCAGCGGGTAGCGGGCGATCAGCTCCTGCAGCCGGCCGAAGGCCACCAGCAGCTCATCGGCCGCCGACGCGAACCGCTTGCCCAGCGTCGTGGCCTGCGCCGCCACATTGTGCGAACGGCCGGCCACCACGGTCGCCTCGTGCTCCTCGGCCAGCCGCGCCAGGCGCGCCAGCAACGCCACCACCCGATCGCGTACCAGCAGCAGGCTGTCGCGTACCTGCAGCTGCTCGACATTCTCGGTCAGGTCACGCGAGGTCATGCCCTTGTGCACCTGCTCGTGCCCGGCCAGCGCGTTGAACTCCTCGATGCGCGCCTTCACATCGTGGCGCGTCACCCGCTCCCGCGCGGCGATCGAGGCCAGATCGACCTGCTCGACCACTTTCTCGTAGTCGGCCACCGCGTCCTGCGGGACCGTGACCCCGAGCTCCGCCTGCGCCCGCAGCACCGCCAGCCACAGCCGCCGCTCGGCGACGACCTTGTACTCGGGAGACCACAACCGGGCCAGCTCCGGGGAGGCATAACGGGCGGCCAGGACATTAGGGACCCGGACCGTAGGGGGCAGGGCATCAGGGGTACGCGGCTTGGAAGTCACGTCGGACAAGTCTATTCACACAGCTCCGCCCGTACGGCACCAGGCCGTGCGGGCGGAGCACCCCTGCGCTTACGGGGTCGGAGCCAGCACCTTCGCCTCTTGCTGCTTCGGCTCGGCCGGCTTGCGCCGCAGCCGCTCCTTGGCCCGCTCCACCATCGTGTAGAGGGTCGGGACCAGCACGAGCGTCAGCAGGGTCGAGGTGATCAACCCGCCGATGACCACGACCGCCAGCGGCTGCGAGATGAACCCGCCCTGCCCCGTCACGCCCAGCGCCATCGGCGTCAGCGCGCAGATCGTGGCCACCGCCGTCATCAGGATCGGCCGCAGCCTGCGCCGGCCGCCCTCGATCACCGCCTCCACGATGCCCAGCCCCTGAGCGCGGTACTGGTTGATCAGGTCGATCAGCACGATCGCGTTGGTCACCACGATCCCGATCAGCATCAGCATGCCGATCAGCGCCGGCACACCCATCGCCGTATTGGTGGCCACCAGCAACCCGACCGCGCCCGTCGCCGCGAACGGAATCGACACCAGCAAGATCAGCGGCTGCACGAAACTACGGAACGTCGCCACCATGATCATGAACACGATCGCGATCGCCGCCAGCATCGCCAGCCCCAGGTCCGCGAACGCCTCCTGCTGATCCGCCGAGGCGCCACCGATCTCGTAGGAGGCGCCCGAGGCCAGCGTCACCCCGTCCAGCTTCGTCGTCAGCGCCTGCGTCACACTGCCCAGGTCCGAACCCGTCGCCTTGGCCGACACCGTCGCCGAGCGCTCACCGTCGACCCGCGTCACCTGCGTCGGCCCGGCCACCCGCTTGACATCCGCCACCGACGACAGCTTCACCAGGCCCGTCGCCGTCACCAGCTTCAGCTTCTCGATCTCCTTGACGTCCTCGGGCGCCTCACCCACGCGCAGCACCAGGTCACTGGCCCGCCCGTCCAGCGTCAGCTGGCCCAGCGGCGCGCCGCGGAACGCCTGCGCCACCGACTGGCCGATCTGCGCCTCCGACAGCCCCTTGGCGGCCGCCTTCTCCTTGTCGACCCGTACCTCGACCCGCGGCGCGCTGGCCTCCAGGTTCGACGACACATCACGCAGGCCCGCAACCTGGCCCATCGCCGTCTTGACCGCATCAGCCGCCGTCCGCAGCGTCTCGGCGTCGGCCGCCTGCACGACCACGTCGATCGAGTCGGAGGAGAAGCCGCCGCCGCCCGAACCGCCGACCGTCACCTCACCGATGCCGGAGACGCCGGCCAGCTTGTCGCGCAGCGCCCGCTCCACCGCCGGCGTGTCGGCGCCCTCCTTCAGCGTCAGCGAGTAGGACGCCCGATCCGCGCCGCCACCGGCGCCGCCGCGCATCGCGTTGCCGCCGCCCACGTTCACCTGGTACGTCTCCACGCCGTCCAGGCCGGCCAGGAGGCCCTCCACCTTCTTGGCGGCCGCGTTCGTGCTGGCCAGGTCCGTGCCCACCGGCATCTTCTGCGACACCGAGATCGTGTTCTGGCCGGCCGAATCCAGGAAGTTGGTCTGCAGCCTGCCCGCCAGCCCCAGCGTGCCGACGAACACCGCCAGCCCGATCAGGATCGTCACCAGCTTGAAGCGCGTCGCGAAGCGCAGCACCGGCAGATAGGCGCGCTGCAACGGGCTGCGCAACTCCTTGGCCTCGGCCGCCTCCCGCTGCGCCCGCGCCTCCTCCGGCGTCAGCACCGGCGCCTTCAAGAACCAGTACGCCATCACCGGCACCACCGTCAGCGACACCACCAGCGAGGCCAGCAACGCCACCGCCACCGTGACCGCGAACGGGCCGAACAACTCACCCACCATGCCACCGACCACCGCGATCGGCGCGAACACCGCCACCGTCGTCAGCGTCGAGGCCGTCACCGCGCCCGACACCTCGCGAACCGCCGACAAGATCGCCGACAGCTTCGCCTCGCCGTAGCCGAGATGACGCTTGATGTTCTCCAGCACCACGATCGAGTCGTCCACCACCCGGCCGACCGCGATCGTCAGCGCGCCGAGCGTCAGCATGTTCAGCGAATAGTCGCCCGCCCACAACGCGATCAGCGCGATCACCACCGACAGCGGGATCGACA
This sequence comes from Nonomuraea aurantiaca, assembly GCF_020215705.1. Lineage (GTDB taxonomy): Bacteria > Actinomycetota > Actinomycetes > Streptosporangiales > Streptosporangiaceae > Nonomuraea > Nonomuraea aurantiaca. The sequence goes on from NZ_JAIWNB010000008.1 coordinate 142,256, forward strand.
CCGCCGTCACCAGCGTCGAGCGCACCGACAGCAGGAACACCAAGATGACCAGCACCGCGAACACCAGGCCGAGCAGGCCCTCGGTGGTCAAGCTCTCGATCGACTGCTGCACGTACGGGGCCTGGTCGAAGACCACCTCCACGGCCGTCTCCGACGAATCGCCCAGCGACCTGCCCAGATCGGGCAGCTTCTCGCGGATCGCGTTGGAGATCGACACCGCGTTGCCGTCGGGCATCATCGTCACCGACACGCCGAGGCTGGTCCGGCCGTCGGTACGGGTGATCGTCGTCGGATCGGCCAGGCCACGGGTGATGTCGGCCACCGAACCCAGCTTCACCGGCTTGAGCGGCTTGGGCTGGGCGACCGTTGCCGTCTGCGCCGGACGTCCGCCCGGCTGCTGCCCGCCCGGCCGGCCCTGCTGCGGCTGCGCCTGCGGCTGGGCCGGGGTGGCCTGCGGCTGGGCCGGAGTCAGGTAGAGCTCCTTCAGCTTGTCGATCGAATCGACCCGCTCGCCCACCTGCACCGTCAGCGACGAGGAGCCGGAGTTCAGGGTGCCCGCCGGGATCGGCGTGCCGTTGGCCTTCAGCACGTCCGGGATCTGCGCCGCCGACACCCCGGCCAGCGCCATCTTCTTCAGGTCCGGCTTGATCGTCACGACCTCGTCGCGGGTGCCGGTGACCGTCGCCTCCCGTACCCCCTCCACGGCCTGCAGCTCCGGCACCATGATGCGGCGCAGCTTGTCGGCCATCGCCCGCTCATCGCCGCCGTCGCCCACCGCCAGCACCAGCACTGGAATGTCATCGGTGTTACCCGCGACCACCTGCGGATCCACACCGGAGGGCAACTGCGGCTGCACCCGGCTGACCGCCTGCTGCATCTTGCTGATCGACGCCTCGATGTCGGTGCCGAAGGCGAAGGCCACCTGAACCTGCGTCATGCCCTCTTTGGAGGTGGAGGTCATCTGCTCCATGCCGGGAATCCCCTGGAAGGAGTCCTCCAGCGGCTTGGTCACCTGGTCTTCCACGATCTCGGGCGAAGCCCCGGGATAGGACGCGATCACGAACGCGCCGGGGAACGACAGCGACGGCAGCAACTGCTGCTTGAGCTGCGGGATCGTGAACGCGCCGAACGCGGTGATCACGATCGACAGTAAGATCACGAGACTGCGGTTGGCAAGACTCAACCGGGCGAATGCGGTCATGAGCGTCCCTTCAGAATTCGCCCCAGACTAACACTTCGCCTTGCACGAATATTTAAGCTGCCTTGGCTTTCCTGATAACATTCTCAGGAAGCGAGAGGTGAGTGTGGACGACGAACGCGAAGACCTGATCCGCCGGATCACCGAGACCCAGCGCGGCCTCGGTCGGGCCCTCAGCCAGACCCAGTCCCCCTTATTCACCTCCAACCTCACCATGCGCCAACTCAAGGTCGTCATGTTGCTGTCGCACACCGGCTCGGCCTCCGGCCAGGAGCTCGCCCACAACCTCGGCGTCGGCCTGGGCACCGTGACCGGCATCGTCGACCGGCTGGTCAGCCATGGGCTGGTCAGCCGGCGCGAAGACCCCCACGATCGCCGCGTGCGCCGGGTCGAGCTGACCGAGGCGGGCGCCGAGCTCCTGGCCGAGATCAACGACGTCGGCCTCGACCACTACCGGCGCATCATGCACCACCTCGACATCGAGACCCTGCGCTGCCTGCTGCAGGTGACCACTCGCGTCCGCGAGGTCGCCGACCAGCTCTACCCGTGACCCTCCGTAAGCCCCTGCCTCTAAATGAAGGTATTTATTCGATTATGTGTTTGGGTTTTTGCCCCGCCCGAGCGCCTTTACAAAGTAGATTTTTCGGACATGCCGGATAGGACCGGCGGCAGGTCGTTCTCGTAGACGATCGTCAGGCGGCGGGTGGCCCTGGTCACCGCCACATACAGGTCCTGGCCGCCCATCGGCGACTGCGCCATGATGGCCGCGGCGAGCGGTGTTGTACCCGAACTCGTTCCTCGTTCCGGCGTTCGCCGTGCTAGCCGTGTTCTTCTTCCTACCGACCGTCTTCAACTTCGTCTACGCCTTCACGGACTGGTCGGCCTTCCATGACGACATCCACCCCGTGGGGCTGGCTAACGTCAAGGCGGTGCTGTCCAACGGCTCCCTGCTGTCGTCACTGCGGATCACCATCGTCTACGCGGTCCTGGTGGCGATCATGCAAACGGGGTTCGGGCTGGGGCTCGCCCTGCTCCTGGAGCGCGACACCCGGATCAACCGGTTCGCCAGGGTCGTCTTCTTCATCCCGGTGCTGATGTCTGCCCTGGCGGTGGGGTACACCTTCCAGGCGCTCCTCAAGCCCGACGGTCCGCTCAACGGGCTCCTCGGCGCTCTCACCGGCCAGCACGTGACGATCCCCTGGCTCGGCAGCACCACGTGGACGGTGGTGACGGTGGCCTTCGTGAACTCCTGGAAGTGGATGGGGCTGGCGATGGTGATCTTCCTCGCCGGTCTCAAAACGATCCCGGCCGACGTGCTCGAGGCGGCCAGGATCGACGGCGCCAGCAGGTGGAGGACCTTCCGATCCATCCGGTTCCCGCTGATCGCCCCCGCGGTGACCTTCAACGTCGCGACCGCGCTGCTGGGCTCCTTCAACGGGTTCGACACGATCCTGGCGACCACGGGCGGAGGGCCCGCACAGCAGACCGAGGTGCTCAACATCTACATCTTCCGCGTCTACGGCAACGGCCTGTTCGCCCAGGCCACCACCATGAGCCTCGCCCTCCTTCTCCTGGTCGCGCTGCTGGCCTTCCCTGTCATCGGCTACCTACGCAAGAGGGAGCGCGTCCTGTGAGGATCTCCACCCGGACCTGGTCCCGCCTCGTTCACCCGGCCGTCGTCATCATCCTGACCGCCGTCGTCATCGGAATCCCGCTGTGGCTGGCCCTGGTGACCTCCGCCAAGTCGCAAGGCGAGGCGAACCTGCCCGACCTGTCCCTCCCACGGGTGTGGCACCTGTGGGACAACTACTCCCAGGCGTTCACGCAGGGCCGCATGCTGTGGGCGCTGTTCGGCAGCCTGCTGGTCATGGTGCCGTCCGTCGCCGGAGTGCTGATCTTCGGCTCACTGGCTTCATGGGTGCTGGCTCGGCGCGCAGGGCGCGTCATGGCTGTGCTCTACTCGGCTGCGATCAGCGGGATCATCCTGCCCCCGGCCGTCGTCACGATCGTGCTGCTGCTCCGGCAACTCCACCTGGCCAGCACGCCGATCGGCATGATGCTGGTCTACATGGGCATGTACATGTCCCTGGTCATCTTCTTCGTCACCGGTTTCGTGCGGACCATACCGGTCGAGGTGGAGGAAGCGGCCCGCATGGACGGCGCACGGCCGCTCGGCATCTTCATCAAGGTCGTCCTGCCGCTGCTGCGCCCGGTCATCGCGACCGCCACGATCCTGATCTGCCTCTACATCTGGAATGACGTCTTCTACGCCTTCTTCGTGCTCGGTGGAGGGACATACTCGACACTTCCCCTGAACCTGTACTCGGTGGCGAGCAGCAACCTGTATCAGAACAACTGGAACCTCGTTTTCGCCTACGTCGTGCTCATGAGCCTGCCGCTGGTCGTCGTCTTCGTCGTCGCCCAAAGACGGATCATCTCCGGCATCACCGGAGGCGCCGTCAAGTGACGGTGGTCCACTGCTGGTTGGGCTGCCTGTTGCTGTCTTGATCTATGCCCTGCGCGCCGTTGGCCTGGGAGGTGCTCTGTCGCAGATATGGACAGTCCCCCATGCCGGACCGGCAAGAACAAGGTGGCCATCCAGTACCACACCGCCCGCTTCCGCCTCGTAGCCCAACTCGCCAGGGCCCTGAGCGTGCCGACCCCCGCCGTACGCAAGCCGGGCTCGGTCTGGTTCCTCACCGGAGAACTGAAGGGCTCGCACGATCCCTCCGGGATCGTGTTCACGGTGCTCGCCGCGATGTCCGGCATGGAGCGCGAGTACATCCGCGACCGCACCCTCGAAGGCGCGACTGCTGAACCGCGCGCGCCTCACCCTTGGTTCGAGCGCGGTCCGGCCGCCTGCCGCAGGGTCTCCAGGGCGTCGGTGAGCAGGGGGTTGCCGTTGGCCTCCCGGTGCAGGGCGACCACCGTGCGGTGGGCGGCGGGCAGGTCCAGGCGCGTGGCCACGACGCGGTCGTCGGGCACATGGCCCAGGGCGGGCACCACCGCCACACCCAGCCGGGCGGCCACCAGGTGGCGGACCACGTCGTAGTTGTTGCTGCGGAAGGTGACCGCGGGCACGAACCCGGCCGCCGCGCACAGCCGCGCCAGGGACAGCGCGCCGCCGGTGCCTTCGCGGCTGGTGATCCAGCGCTCCCCGGCCAGCTCGGACAGCTCGGCGCCCGGGGCGTGATCGCGGGGCCGCAGCAGGAGCAGGTCCTCGCGCAGCAGGTGGTGCGCGGCCAGGCCGGCCGGCCACTGCTGCGGGGTGGGGCCGTACTCGTAGACCAGCGCCAGGTCCAGGGCGCCGTCGATCACCCGCGGGATCAGCTCCTCGGGCTCACCCTCCTCCAGGAGGATCTCCGCGCGAGGGTAGCGGCGGGTGAAGGCCGACAGGGTGGGCGGCACCAGCCGTACGCTGGCCGTGGGGAAGCTGCCCAGCCGCAGCCGGCCGGTGGTGCCGGCGGCCAGTTCGCGCACCTCGTAGCCGAAGTCCTCCAGCGTGGCCAGCACCCGCTGGCTCAGCTCGACCAGCCGGTGCGCCGCGGCGGTGGTGCGCACGCCGCGCGCCTCGCGCTCGAACAGCTCCAGCCCGGTGTCCTTCTCCAGCGCCGCGATCTGCTGCGACACCGCCGAGGCCGTGTAGCCCAGCTCGCGCGCCGCCAGCGCGAACGATCCGGTCCGGCACACCTCTCGCAGGGTGACCAGATGCAGGGGTTTGATCATGCCGACTCCGCGCCGCCAGTAGAGCACCCTCAGCAATGCTTGGGCTTTGGCTGGAAATCTATCGGCCTGCTGGGGCTTGGATTCACCCGGGATCACCTCCATCGTGGACAAAGCCATCCGGACCTGGAGGAGATAACGCATGGTCATGGTCTCTCAAGGGCGGCTGCGCGCGGCCTTCGCGCGGCGCCTGTCGGAGATGTACGGGCAGGAGGTGCCCGCCTACCGGACGCTGGTGGAGGTCTCCCAGAAGGTCAACGACGGCGTGCTGCGGCGGGCGGGAGCCGGCGCCGAACGGCTGGGCTCCATCGAGCGCGTCACCGCCGAACGGCACGGCGCCATCCGCGTCGGCACCCCGGCCGAGCTGCGGCAGGTCTCGCGGATCTTCGGGGCGCTGGGGATGCGCCCGGTCGGGTTCTACGACCTGCGTGAGGCGACCGCCAGCGCCGTGCCGGTGGTCTCGACCGCCTTTCGTCCCGTCGCGGCCGACGAACTGGCCGATGATCCCTTCCGGGTGTTCACCTCGATGCTCACACCGGCCGATCCCCGCTTCTTCGACCCGGATCTGCGCGGGCGGCTGGAGAGGTTCCTGGCGGCGCGGCAGCTGTTCCCGCCGGAGCTGCTGGAGCTGGCCGACCGGGCCGGAGGCGAGGGCGAGCTGCCGCAGGAGCAGGCCGCGCGCTTCGCGCACCTGGCCGTCCAGGCGTTCGCGCTGGGCCGGGAGCCGATCGACCAGGCCTGGTACGAGACCCTGGAACGGGTCTCGGCGGTCGCGGCCGACATCGGCGGCGTGACCAGCACCCACATCAACCACCTGACGCCGCGCGTACTGGACATCGACGACCTGTACGCGCGGATGACCGAGCGCGGCATCACCATGATCGACCAGATCCAGGGGCCGCCACGCTGGTCCGGTCCGGACGTGCTGCTGCGCCAGACCTCCTTTCGCGCCCTGGCCGAGCCGCGCGCCCTGCGCCGGCCCGACGGCGGCCTCACCACGGGATCGCTGCGGGTGCGCTTCGGCGAGGTGGAGGCGCGCGGGATCGCGCTCACCCGCACCGGCCGCGAACGCTACGACGACCTCCAGGCCAGAGCCGACGCCCACCCCGAGGCCCGCCCCGCCGACCGCGCTGCCGAGCGCTCGGTCGGCAGTCGCGCCAACGGCGCCGGGGGTCGTGCGGGGGCCGAGCGCTCCCAGAGTGATCAGGCGGCCCGCGCGCGGTCCCTGTGGGAGCGGGAGTTCCCCGCGACGGAGCGGGATCTGGCGGTCGAGCGGCTGGCGTTCTTCACCTATCGGCCGGTGCCGGATCGCCCGCGTGACGGGCGGCGGCCCGGAACCGGCCTCGCCGACCTGATCGACCACGGCTGGGTACGCGCCGAACCCATCGTCTACGAGGACTTCCTGCCCCGCTCGGCGGCCGGGATCTTCCAGTCCAACCTCACCGGGCAGGGCGTCAGGGACGACAGCCGCGCCGCCGCCGACTACGACAGCGACTGGCTCGCCGGCGCCATCGGGGCCGAGGTGCTCGACCCGTTCACCCTGTACGAGACCCAGCAGCGGCGATCCCTGCAGGAGACCGCCCACGCGCTCGGCCTGCCCGAGATCACCTGAGCCGCGAGCCCGACCTCGTCCCGCGACTACCTCGACTACCGCGACGGAGAGCCATTCATGACCACGACCACCCTGCCCGCCACCGGCGTCCTGCGGCGCCGCGCCCTGGACATCCTCGCCCGCCTGGACGTCACCCTGGACGAGGGCGACGACCTGCGCGCCCGTACGCCGATCACCGGCGAGAGCCTGCTCGGCCTCAGAGCCGCGACGCCCGCCGACGCCGACGAGGCGATCGGGGCCGCGCACGAGGCGTTCCTGACGTGGCGCACGGTGCCCGCCCCCCGCCGCGGCGAGGTGGTACGCAGGCTCGCCGAACTCCTGCGCGAGCACCGCGACGACCTGGCCGACCTCGTCACCATCGAAGTGGGCAAGATCCGCTCGGAGGCGCTCGGCGAGGTCCAGGAGATGATCGACATCTGCGAGTTCGCGGTCGGCCTGTCGCGCCAGCTCTACGGGCGCACCATCGCCTCCGAACGGCCGGGCCACCGGCTGTCGGAGACCTGGCACCCGCTGGGCGTCGTCGGCGTGATCTCCGCGTTCAACTTCCCGGCGGCCGTGTGGGCGTGGAACACCGCCGTGGCGCTGGTCTGCGGCGACACCGTCGTCTGGAAGCCGTCGGAGCTGACGCCGCTCACCTCCCTGGCCTGTGACCGGCTGCTGGCCGTGGCGGCGGCCGACAGCGGCCTACCCCGCGATGTACACCGGCTGCTGCTCGGCGAGCGCGCCATCGGGGAGCGGCTGGCCGACGACCGGCGGGTGGCGCTGGTCAGCGCCACCGGCTCGGTCCGCATGGGAGGCCAGGTCGGTCCGCGGGTCGCCGCCCGCTTCGGGCGTTCGCTGCTGGAGCTGGGCGGCAACAACGCCGCCGTGGTCACCTCGTCGGCCGACCTCGACCTGGCCGTCTCCGCCATCGTGTTCGCCGCGGCCGGCACCGCAGGGCAGCGCTGCACCACCCTGCGCCGGCTCATCGCGCACACCGACATCGCCGAGACGCTGATCGACCGGCTCACCGCCGCCTACACGAAGCTGCCCATCGGCGACCCGTTCGACGACGCCACCCTGGTCGGGCCGCTCATCTCCGCTCAGGCGCACGAGGCGATGCGGCAGGCGCTGAGCGCCGCGCGCTGCGAGGGCGGCGAGATCCTGGTCGGCGGCGGGCGCCGGCTCGCCGACGCCGCCCCCGACGCCTACTACGCCGAGCCCGCCATCGTCCGCATCGACGGACAGCCGGGCATCGACGGACAGCCGGGCATCGTCCGGCAGGAGACCTTCGCGCCGATCCTTTACGTGCAGACCTACCAGACGCTGAGCCAGGCCATCGCCCTGAACAACGACGTGCCCCAAGGGCTGTCCTCCAGCATCTTCACCCGGGACCTGCGGGAGGCCGAGCGGTTCCTGGCCGCCGACGGCTCCGACTGCGGCATCGTCAACGTCAACATCGGCACCTCCGGCGCGGAGATCGGCGGAGCCTTCGGCGGCGAGAAGGAGACCGGCGGCGGGCGCGAGTCCGGCTCGGACTCCTGGCGCGCCTACATGCGGCGCGCGACCGGCACCGTCAACTACTCTGACCAGCTGACCCTCGCCCAGAACGTGAGCTTCCTCTGACGCCTCGCCACGACCCGGACCACGACCCGGACCAGCGGACCAGACGCAGCGGACCAGACCAGCGGACCAGACCAGCGGTTCTGATCGCTGGACCGGCTCAGGGGCTCAGCGACTCAGACCAGCGATCAGGCTCAGACCAGCGGTCCGGTCCGGAGCGCGGCAGCCCGCCGCGTTGATTGTTTGTACAAACGATCGATAGAATAACGCGCATGGCGGAGTTCCCGGCAGTACCGGCTCGTCGTGTGCGTACCGTGCTCGGAGATGTCGACCCCTCGGCGCTCGGGCACACACAGCCACACGAACACGTCCTGAGCGACATGTCGGCCATCATCCAGCCCTGGGGTCTGCGGCCGGTGTCCGGCGACGGTGGCGAAACCGGCGGCATCGGCAGGGAGCTCCCGGCGTCGGTGCGTGCCCGGGTCGCCGAGCCCGTCCGGCTGGACAACTACGACTGGATCCGGCGTACGGTCCTCAACCTGGACAACCTGCGGCTGCACTCCGAGCAGGACGCCACCGAGGAGCTGATGCTCTACCGCGCGGCCGGTGGCGGCGCCGTGGTGGACTCCTCCTCGGTGGGGCTCGGCCGCGACCCGCTCGGGCTGGCCCGCGTGTCCCGCGCCAGCGGGGTGCACATCGTGATGGGCAGCGGCTACTACTGCCGCGACTACCATCCGGCGGGGCTGGCCGGCGCCTCGGTGGAGGCGATCAGCGCCGAGATCGTCGCGGACGTGCGCGACGGCGTGGGCGACACCGGGGTCCGCGCCGGGCTCATCGGCGAGATCGGCCTGAGCTGGCCGGTGCATCCCACCGAGGACAAGGTGCTGCGCGCCGCCTGCCACGCGCAGGTCTCGACCGGGGCGCCGCTGCAGATCCATCCCGGACGCCATCCCGAGGCGCCGCAGCGGGCCATACGCGCGGTCGCCGAGGCGGGCGGCGATCCGACCCGCGTGATCATGTCCCATCTCGACCGTACGCTGTGGCGGCCCGATGACCTGCTGGAGCTCGCGGGCACGGGCTGCTACCTGGAGCTCGACCTGTTCGGCCAGGAGTCCAGCTACTACGCCTTCAACCCCGACGCGCGCCGGCCCAACGACCGTACCCGGGTCGAATGGCTGCAGAGGCTGATCGAGGCCGGCTACAGCGAGCGCCTGCTGATAGCGCAGGACATCTGCCAGAAGGTCTACCTGCGCCGCTACGGCGGCCCCGGCTACACCCACATCCTCGACAGCGCCATCCCGCTGATGCGCCGCATGGGGATGAGCGAGAGCGAGATCATCATGGTGACCGTCGCCAACCCCGCGACCGTCCTGGCTATGGGATAGTCGGCGCCATGGCCACCACCAACCAGACGGGCGACCAGACGGGCGGCAGCCGGCACACCAAGGGCGGCCGGATGAAGGCGACGTCCTCGCGGCGGGCGCAGTCGGCCCGCACGGAGCTACGGCTGCTGCGCACCGCCTGCTGGCTGTTTTCCGAGCGAGGCTTCCACGGCACGGGCATCCGCGACATCTCCGTGGCCGCGGAGGTCGCCGTGTCGGCGATGTACTACTACGCCTCCTCCAAGGACGAGCTGCTGGAGGCGGTCACGCGCCGGGTCATGGAGATCCTGGCGGCCGCCAGCGAGGAGACGGTCCGCGACATCGACGACCCCGCCGAGCGGCTGGTCGCGCTCATCGCCGTGCACGCCGCCTTCCACGCGCGCAACCCCCGGGCCGCCAAGGTGGCCGACCACGAGTTCCAGGCGCTGAGCGGGCAGGCCCGGCGCGACATCCTGCGGCTGCGCGACGCCTACGAGAAGGTGTGGGCCGACACTTTGGAAGCCGGCGTCCGTGACGGCGTCTTCAAGGACCGCGGCAACCTCGCACGGCTGGCGTTGCTGCAGATGGCGACCGGGATCGCGCACTGGTACCGCCCCGGCGGGGAGCTGGGCATCGCGCAGCTGTGCGAGCGGTTCGCCGACATGGGGCTCGCGCTGATGGGCGCCTGCCGCGACGGGCGGCCGCTGGAAGTGCGCGACCTGGCCATCCCCGACTCCGAGCTGCTGCTGGAGCGGGTCGAGCTGGCGATCGAGCCGCGCCGCAAGCCGAGCGGAGTATGAGCCGCGGGCCCGCGAGCACGCGGGCCCGCCGGCGTCTTGACATCGCCACAAATTTGAGCGATCGTTCGACAACATACCGGCCTTGAGGAGGAGAGCGACGTGACGCGCACGGACCATCAGGACGGGCGGCGGGCCGCGTCGTCCCCGAGTTCGGCCGGCGCGCCGGACCCGAGCCCGGCCGAAGACCTGGACCCGAACACGGCCGGCGAACTGGACCCGAGTACGGCCGAAGAGCTGACGCAGGCCGCCGCGCTCGCCCGCGACCTCTACGGCCTGGAGGGCCGGCTGACCCCCCTGTCGGGGGAGAAGGACCGCAACTTCCGGGTGAGCACCGCCGGTGGCGAGCGCTACGTCCTCAAGCTGCACGCGCCGGACACCGACCCCGCCGAGCTCGCCCTGCAGGACGCCGTGCTGCTGCACCTGGCCGGGCAGGCGGGCGCGCCGCCGGCCCCGCGCGTGGTGGCGAGCCTGGACGGACGCCGATCGGCCGCCGCCCCGTGGGCCGACGGCCCGCGTACGGCCAGGGTGCTCACCTGGCTGGACGGCCGCCCCTGGGCGCAGGTCGAGCCGACGGCGCGGCGGCTGCGCGACCTGGGCCGTCACGTGGCCGCCGTCGACCAGGCGCTGGCCGGCTTCACCCACCCCGGGATGCGGCGCGAGCTGGTGTGGAACCTGACCGGCGCCCCCGCGGTCGCCGGCCTCACGCCGCTGCTGGACGGCGAGCTGCGGCCGCTGGTGAGCGAGGTGTTCGACCGCTACCGCGCGCATGTCGCGCCGCGCGTCGCGGCGCTGCCCCACCAGGTGATCCACAACGACGCCAACGAGCTCAACATCCTGGTGGACAACGCCGGCGAGGTGGCCGCTCTGATCGACTTCGGTGACGTGGCGTGGAACCCGCGGGTCTGCGGGCTGGCGGTAGCCGGGGCGTACGCGATGCAGGGGCACGCCGATCCGCTGCGGGCGGTGCTGCCCCTGGTGAGCGGGTACGACGAGGTGTCGCCGCTGCGGCCGGCCGAGCTGGAGGTGCTGTTCGACCTGATGCGCACCCGGCTGGCGATGAGCGTGTGCCTGTCGGCCCACCAGCACGCCAGAGACCCGGCCAACGCGTACTTGCTGGTCAGCCGGCGCGGTGTGACGCAGGTGCTGCGACGGCTGGCTGGGACCAGTCCGGACCTGGCCCACTTCCGGCTGCGCGAGGCGGTCGGGTTCGCGCCCAACCCGCTGGCCCGGGCCGTACGTCAGCACTTCGAGTCCGGCGCCGCCCGGCCGCTACCCCTGCTGGACGAAGAAGACGCCGGCGCATCGGCCTGCTACGGCGAAGAGCTCACGCCGCCGCCCGGACGGCGGCCGGAGATCGATCTGGGCTGCGACCTGCCTGCCGGCCAGGGCGTCACGGTGCGGTGCCCCCTCCCCTCGCTGGTGCACAGCGTGAAGAGCGACGGCGGGGTCGTCGTGCTCGAACACCGCACCGGCGACGGGGTGCCGTTCTGGTCCCTCTACCGGCGCCTGGACCCGGACTCGATCACGCACCTGACTCCCGGCGAGGAGGCGACACCGGGCATGCGCCTGGGGAGCGCCGGCGGGGCGGCGCCGCCGCGCGTGCAGTTGCTGACCCACCTGCTCGGCATGGGAGCCGACATCCCGGACACCGCGCCCGCCGACGAGGCGGACCTGTGGAGCGCCGTCAGCATCGACCCCGGCCTGCTGCGCGGCCGGGCGGGCGGCGCGGCGCGGCCACGGAGGGAGACGGCCGGCATCGCCGCCCGCCGGCGGACGAACCTCAGCCGGGCGATGAGCCTGGCCTATCGCGAGCCGCTGCACATCGTGCGGGGTGAGGGCGCCTATCTCTTCGACGCCTCCGGCCGGCCATGGCTGGACCTGGTCAACAACGTCTGCCATGTGGGGCACTGCCATCCACGGGTGGTGGCCGCGGGCCATCGGCAGGCGGCCCGGCTCAACACCAACACCCGGTATCTGCACGAGTCCGTCGTGGAGTACGCCCGCCGCCTGGTGGAGCTGCTGCCCGACCCGTTGCGGGTCTGCTTCTTCGTCAATTCCGGCTCCGAGGCCAACGACCTGGCGCTGCGGCTGGCCACGGCGCATACGGGCGCCGAGGACGTCCTGGTCCTCGACCACGCCTACCACGGCCATCTCAGCTCGCAGATCGCCCTGAGCCCGTACAAGTTCAACCGGCGTGGCGGGCGCGGCCGGCCGGGCACCACCCACGTCTGCGAGCTGCCCGATCCCTACCGGGGGCGGCTGCGCGCCGGACGCGACGACGATCTCGGCCGGCGCTACGCCCGCTCGGTCGCCGACCGGCTCGCCGAGGCGGCGGCGGCCGGGCGCCGCCCTGCCGCGTTCTTCGCCGAGTCGCTGCAGAGTTGCGGCGGTCAGATCGTCTACCCCGACGGCTACCTGCGCGGCGCGTTCGAGCATGTGCGGCGGGCCGGCGGGGTGTGCGTGGCCGACGAGGTGCAGGTGGGGCTGGGCCGGGTGGGCCGGAACTTCTGGGGGTTCGAGTTACAGGGTGTCGTGCCCGACATCGTCACGCTGGGCAAACCCCTGGGCAACGGTCATCCGCTCGCCGCGGTGGTGACGACGCCGGAGATCGCGCGCTCGTTCGAGACGGGGATGGAGTACTTCAACACCTTCGGCGGCAACCCGGTCTCGGCCGAGATCGGGCTGGCCGTGCTCGACGTCGTACGTGAGGAAGGTCTGCAGGCCCACGCGCGCCGGCGCGGCGAGCAGCTGCTGCGCGGGTTGCGCCGGCTCCAGGAGCGGCATCCGCTGATCGGGGACGTCCGGGGCGAGGGATTGTTCCTCGGCGTGGAGCTGAGCCTGGATGAGCGGCGGCCGGCCGGCGCGCAGGCGAGCGCGGTCAAGGAGGCGGTGAAGGCGCGCGGGGTGCTGGTGTCGACGGACGGGCCGGACGACAACGTGCTCAAGATCAAGCCGCCCCTGGTGCTGAGCGGGGCGGACTGCGAGATGTTCCTCGACGTCCTCGGCGAGGCGCTGGGCGAGGTCGAAGCATCCCTTTGAGGACGTCATGCCCTTGACGTCGACATTTATTTGAGCGATCGTTCGACTACTTAGCTTGACGATGGGTGGTTCAGATGCAACGCGTGCGGACAAAGACCGTCGCGGCCACTGCGGTGGCGCTGGCGATGCTGGCGGCCGGCTGCTATCGCGACAACGGTGCCGCCTCGACGCCGGCCCCGGGCGGCGCACCGCGGCACGACCTTGTCACGCTCACCCCGGCCGGGGCCGGCGAGGTCGACAGCGTCACCTGGGCGCTGTACCGCGGCACCACCTCGATCGACCCGATCACCGCGGGCGACTATCCCGAGATCACCGTGACGAGCCTCATGTGCGAGTCGCTGTTCCGCCAGAGCCCTGACGGCTCGGTGGAGCCGGGCCTGGCCACGCGGCTGGACTTCCCCGACCCGAAGACCGCCGTCCTGACCCTGCGCGACGGCGTGAAGTTCTGGGACGGCTCCCCCATGACCGCCGAGGACGTCGCCTTCAGCATCGAGCGCAACCGCGACCCCAAGGGCGGCGGCTACTGGGTGCCCGTCCTGGACCGGGTGACCTCGGTCGAGCCGACCGGCCCGCGGCAGGTCACCTTGAGGCTGAAGCAGCCGGACTACTGGCTGCGCGACGTCCTGTCGTACATGCCGGGCATGGTGGTGTCCAAGCGCTATGTCCAGGCCAAGGGCAAGGACTACGGCACGGTCAAGGGCGGCGCCATGTGCACCGGCTCCTTCAAGCTCGGCCAGTGGCGCACCGGCGACGTCCTGTCCGTGGTGCGCAACGACGGCTACTGGAACCGCGCCGAGTCGCCGCTGGTGCGGCGCATCGACTTCAAGGGCATCCCCGACGAGGCCACGCTCACGGCGGCGCTGCTCACCGGGGAAGTGGACGGCGCCTACCTCGAACTGCCGCTGTCGACGATGGAGCAGATCCGCGCCAGCGGCACCGTCAAGGTCTACCACGGCCCGTCGTACCTCATCGACGCGCTGATCGTCGCCGACATGGGCCGCGGCCCGCTCGCCGACCCGCGCGTGCGCCGCGCCCTGTCGCTGGCCATCGACCGCGAGTCCTACATCGCCACCCTGTACAAGGGCAGCGCCCAGCCGGCTCGCGCCCTCGGCACCCCGGGCACCTGGGGAGCCGAGCGCCAGGTCTTCCAGGCCGCCTGGGACGCGCTGCCCGCTCCCCGCGTGGACCTCGACAGCGCCCGCAAGCTCGTCCAGGAGGCCGGCGCGAGCGGCAAGACCGTGCGGTTCGGCATGAGCAACGAGCTCAACAAGCTGGCCACCGAGGCCAACCTGGTCAAGTCGGCGGCCGAGAAGATCGGCCTCAAAGCCGAGCTGAAGGCGGTGTCCACCGACGCCTACAGCGGGTTCTTCCTCGATCCGAAGGCCCGCGCCGACGTCGACGGCTTCTTCACCACCAACTATCCCAACTGGGCCGATCCAGGAGCCCTCTACGCGACGCTGTCCGTGCCGGGCGGCCCGCAGGACTACGGCCGCTACCGCAACCCCGAGGCGGCGAGCCTGCTGCAACGGGCCCGTGGCAGCGCCGGCGCGCGGCAGCGGGCCGAGGCCACCGTGGCGGCGCAGGCGATCGTGACCAAGGACCTGCCCTGGATCCCGATCGCCGCCCCGGACACGGTCCTCGTCCTGAACGCCAAGCTCACCGGCGCCACGGTCTCCTCCCAGCATCTGTTCGCCCCGTGGGCGAGCAAGCTCGGGGCGGTGGGCTAGGCACATGGCCGCCTACCTCATGCGACGGGCGCTCATGCTGGCCGCGACCCTGCTCGTGTCGAGCTTCGTGGTGTTCGCCGGGCTGTCGCTCGCGCCGGGCAACCCGCTGGCCACCCTCTCGGGCGGCCGGTCGCTACCGCCGGAGAGCGTCGCCGTCCTCGTCCAGCGCTACCACCTGAACGAGCCGTTCCTTGTGCAGTACGTCACCTGGCTGGGCAACGCCGTGCGCGGCGACCTCGGCGTGTCGATCATCTTGCGCCAGGACGTGTCGGACCTCATCTCCTCCCGTTCCGGTACGACCATCGCCCTGATCCTTTACGCGGCCCTGATCGTGCTGGTCGGCGGGGTGGCGCTCGGGCTGCTGGCGGCCCTTCGGCCGGGAATCGTGGACGCGATCGTGGTGATGTCGACCGCGCTGGTGGTGGCCGTCCCGCCCTTCGTGGCGGCGATCGTCCTCATCGGCGTCTTCGCGGTGCGGCTGCGGTGGCTGCCGGCCCTCGGCAACGGCACCGGGCTGTGGGAGGGGATGCGGCATCTCACCCTTCCGGCCCTCGCCCTGGCGGCGGCCGCCACCGCGGCCGTCGCCAGGGTCACCCGCACCACCGTGCGCCAGGAGATGGGCCGCGAACACGTCCAGACGGCGATCAGCCGGGGGCTGCCCTACCCGGCGGTCGTGCGCCGCCACGCCCTGCGCAACGCCGCCGTCCCGATCAGCACGCTGGCCGGCATGACGGTCGCCTCGATGATCGCGCTGGCGGCCGTGGTGGAACGCGCCTTCAGCCTCAACGGGCTGGGCGCCTACCTCGTCAGCGCGGCCCTGTCCAAGGACTTCGCCGTCGTGCAGGGCATCTCCCTCGTTCTCGTCACCGCCTTCGTCCTGGTCAACACCCTGGTCGACGTCGGGGCGGCGCTCCTGGACCCCCGGATCAAGCTGGGCGGGCGAGCATGACGGCGGTCGCGGCGCTGCTGGGAAGAGGCCGCCGCAGCGCCCTGGGGGCGCTCGGCACGACCGCCGCGGCCGTGATCGTCGCGGCGGTCGTCCTGGCCGTGCTCGGCCCGGCGCTGTCGCCGGCCGACCCGGACGCCAGTGACTTCGCCAACGCCTACGCGCCACCCGGACCCGCACACCCGCTCGGCTTCGACGGCCAGGGACGCGATCTGCTGGCGCGGCTGCTGACCGGCGCGCGGACCTCGCTGCTGGGCCCCCTGTGGGTCGTGGCGCTGAGCATGACGGCGGGCACCGTCATCGCCATCGTGGCGGCCTGGCGCGGCGGGTGGCTGGACTCCGTGGTGTCGGCGGCCCTGGACGTGGTGTTCGCCTTCCCGGGGGTCCTGCTCGCGATGCTCGTCGCGGCCGTCTTCGGTCCCGGCCTGAGCGCGGCGGTACTCGCCCTTTCGGTGGCCTACGTCCCCTACATCGCCCGGCTGCTGCGCAGCGCGGCCTTGGCCGAGCGGCGCAAACCCTACGTCCAGGCGCTGGAGGTGCAGGGGGCCGGGTCGGTGGCGATCTGCCTGCGCCACCTCGTGCCCAACCTCATGCCGCTCATCGCCGCCCAGGCCACGCTCTTCTTCGGGTACGCCATGGTCGATCTGGCCATCGTGTCCTACTTCGGCCTCGGAGTGCGGCCGCCCGCCGCGGACTGGGGCGTCATGGTCGCCGGCGGGCAGTCGGGTGTCCTTCAGGGCTATCCCGCCGAGTCGTTGCTGGCGGGCGGCTGCATCGTCGTCCTGGTCGTGGCGTTCAACGTGCTCGGCGAACGGCTGTCCGACGACTCCGGGCAGAGCGGGACATCCGGCCCGTCGCGCTGGTGGCGTCCCGGGCGAGGAGGCACCGCATGAGCAACCCGTTCGGCAACCGCACGAGCGACCTGCTCGACATCAGCGGCCTGACGGTGGCGCTGCCGCTGGGCGGCCGGCACAGGACCGTCCTCAGCGACGTGTCGCTGCGCGTCGGCGCGGGCGAGGCGGTCGGCCTGGTCGGCGAATCAGGCTCGGGCAAGTCCATGACGGCCCGCTCGATCGTGCGGCTGCTGCCCGCGGGCGCGCACACCGAGGGCAGCATCCGCCTCGGCGGGGCCGACGTCGCGGCACTGCGCGGGCCCGCGCTGCGCGACCTGCGCCGCCGCGTGCCCATGGTCTTCCAGGATCCGCGCGCGCACATCAACCCGGTGCGCACGATCGGCGACTTCCTCACCGAGGCCCTGCGCGCCCATTCGCGTACCCCTCGGCGGGCGGGCCAGGAACGCGCCGTGCGCATGCTGGAGGAGGTGGGCGTGGCCGACGGCCGGCGACGGCTGCGGCAGTACCCGCACGAACTATCGGGCGGACTGCTGCAGCGCGTCATGATCGCCG
This sequence comes from Nonomuraea aurantiaca, assembly GCF_020215705.1. Taxonomy (GTDB): domain Bacteria; phylum Actinomycetota; class Actinomycetes; order Streptosporangiales; family Streptosporangiaceae; genus Nonomuraea; species Nonomuraea aurantiaca. The sequence continues at coordinate 159,610 of NZ_JAIWNB010000008.1, forward strand.
CGGCGCTGCTGACCGAGCCGCACCTGCTGCTGGCCGACGAGCCCACCACCGCCCTCGACGTCACCACGCAGGCCGAGGTGATGGCCATCCTCGACGAGCTGCGCCGCGAACGCGGCCTGGCCATGCTGTTCATCACCCACGACCTCGAACTCGCCGCGGCCGTCTGCGACCGGACCGCGGTGATGTACGCGGGCCGCGTCATGGAGGTACGCGCGTCGGACCTGCTGCACCAGCACCCGCTGCACCCCTACACCGCGGCGCTGACCGCCGCCCGCCCCTGCCTGGATCGGCGGGCCGAGCGCCTGGTGACCACCGCCGGCCGACCGCTGTCGGCGTTCGAGGCGCCGGACGGCTGCCCGTTCGCCACCCGGTGCGCGCACGTACGTCAACGCTGCCACGACACCCGGCCCGGCCTGCGGCCTCTGGCGGGCGGGCAGGTGGCCTGCGTCCGGGCCGAGGAACTCCACCAGGAGCGGGCGGTGCCGCATGAGTGAGGCGATCTTGCGGGTCGAAGGACTGCGCAAGGTGTTCGGACAGGCCGTCGCCGTCGAGGAGGTGAGCTTCTCGCTGCCGCGCGCCGGCGCCCTGGCCGTCGTCGGCGAGTCGGGATCCGGCAAGACCACCGTGGCCCGCATGATCGTGGGCCTGGATCGGCCGACGGCCGGGCGCGTCACCGCCTGCGGCCGCGACCGGTCCCAGCCGGCCCGCTCGGCGCGCGAACGCCGCCGACGCGGCGGCGAGGTCCAGATCGTCTTCCAGGACCCCTACGCCAGCCTCGATCCGCGCCAGAGTCCCGCCGCCGCGGTGGAGGAGGTCCTGCGGCTGCACACCCGGCTGGATCGCGGACGGCGGCGCGCCAGGGTGGCGGAGCTGGCCGACCTCGTCGGACTCGACGAACGCCAGATGGCGGCGCGGCCGGCCAGGCTGTCGGGCGGGCAGCGCCAGCGGGTGGCCATCGCCAGGGCGCTGGCGGCCGAACCGCGGATCCTCATCCTCGACGAGTGCGTCGCCGCGCTGGATGTGTCCATCCAGGCCCAGGTTCTCAACGTGCTGTCGGAGGTACGCGAACGCACCGGCGTGGCCTACCTGTTCATCAGCCACGACCTCGCCGTGGTCCGCCAGGTCACCGACGATGTCATCGTCATGCGGCACGGCTCGGTCGTCGAACGCGGACCGACCGGCCAGGTGCTCGACGCGCCCGAGCACCCGTACACGCGTCTGCTGCGCGCGAGCGTCCCCGGCCCCGGCTGGCGCCCCACCCGCCGCATCACTCAGCAAGCCAAGCAAGCGAAGGAGACACGATGACCGAAACCACCCCAGCGCTCGGGGAACCGGTCGGCACCGGACCCGACGGCTGGCCGAGCGCCACCGAACTGGCCGAACGCGTCGCGGCCGGCGAGATCGGCGCGCGGCAGGTGCTGGAGGGCTACCTGGCGCGCATCGACGCGCTCGATCCCGCGCTGAACGCCTTCTGCCACCTCGACCACGAGCGGGCTCGCCAGGCCGCCGACGCGGCCGACGCGCGGGTGGCGGCCGGCGGGCCGCTGCCGCCGTTCCTGGGCGTCCCCATCGCGATCAAGGACCTGCATCCGGTCCGCGGCTGGCCGCTGTGCAGCGCCTCCAACGCCGTCGAGCACCGCGTCATGGCCGCCGACGCGCCGGCGGTCAAGGCGTTGCGGCAGGCGGGTTTCGTGTTCGTCGGCGCGACGACCTCGCCCGAGTTCGGCACCGTGTCGGTCACCGAGTCGGCGCGTCACGGCGTCACCCGAAGCCCCTGGGATCTGACGCGCAGCCCGGGCGGTTCCAGCGGCGGCGCGGCCGCGGCCGTGGCGGCCGGCCTGCTGCCGGTGGCGCACGGATCCGACGGCGCGGGCTCCATCCGCGAGCCGGCCAGCTTCTGCGGGCTCGTCGGGCTCAAGCCGAGCCGCGGCCGCGTCCCCTCCGACGCGCACTACATGGAGGGCTTCGCGACCGAGGGAGTGCTCACCCGCACCGTGCTGGACACCGCGGCGATCCTGGACGTCTTCGCCGCGGCCCCCCAGTCCACCTGGTACAGCGCTCCCCCTGCCGAGGAGCCCTACCGGCACCAGGCCGGGCGTGATCCGCGGCGGCTGCGCGTCGGGCTCAACCTGCAGCCCGCCTTCCCCGCCGAGGTCCACCCCGCGGCCGCCGCCCTGGCCCGCCGGGCCGCCGACCTGCTGGCCGACCTCGGACACGAGGTGGTCGAGCAGACCATTCCCGGACTCGACCCCGGCTGGTTCCAGCCCCGCTTCGAGATCCTCTACGCCACCGGGTCGGCCGACTGCGCGGTCGTGGACGAGTCCGCTGTCGAGCCGCTCAACCGGACCCTTCGCCGGGCCGCCCGCGAGACCGACTCGCTGACGTACGTGACGACCATGCTCGAACTGCAGCTGCGCTCGGCCGAGATGTACCGGGCATGGGAGGCCGTCGACGTCGTCCTGACCCCGACCAACCCCGTCCTGGCGCCGAGCGAGGGCGCTCTGTGGCAGGGGCAGGAGGCCGACCCGTGGCTGCCGCTGCGGCGCGCGGAGGAGACCGCCTCGCTCACGGCCCTGGCGAACATGCTGGGCCTGCCCGCGATCTCCATCCCGCTGGTGGAGCAGCCGGACGGCCTGCCGCTCGGCGTCCAGCTCATCGGCGGCCGATGGCGTGACGGCACCGTCCTGGCCCTGGCCGGCCAGCTCGAACGCGCCCACCCGTGGCGGCACCGCACACCCGCCGGCCTGTCCCGGTGAACGACACCCCCCGCATCCCTCAGGAGGAACACCTCATGGATCTGACCGGCCCGCCGACTTCGACGATCATCGACTTCCGCGTACGGGTGCCCAGCGCCGCCCGCCCCCCGCTGTCGGCCGGCGGCGACGTCTACACCCAGTACGAGGCGGTCCTCGACATCGGCGACGGCTGGCACAAGGGCATGGACGACCTGCTAACCGAGCTGGATGAGGCCGGGGTCGGGCACGCCGTGCTGCACGCGGAGTACGAGCACGGCGACTACGCCGACGCGCTCAACGAGGAGGTGGCCGAGCAGGTGCGGCTGCGGCCCGACCGCTTCTCCGGCTTCGGGACGGTGACGCTGGAGCCGCTGTCGGTCATGCGCGCCGTACGCCAGGTCGACCGGGTGGCCGCCCTGGGACTTTCCGGGATCAACGTGCAGCCGTCGTTCTTCGGCCACGCGATCGACGACCGGCAGCTGTACCCGCTCTACGCCAAGGCCACCGAGCTGGGCCTGGCGATCGCCATCCACACGGGCGTCAACTACTCGCGCCGCCACCCCATCGAGGCCGAACGCCCCATCCGCCTGGACCAGGTCGCCTGCGACTTCCCCGAGGCGACGCTCATCGCCTGCCACGGCGCGTGGCCCTGGGTGCCGGAGATCGTGGCCGTGGCACGGCGTCACCCCAACGTGCTCGTCGACTTCGGCGGCCTGGCCCCCAAGTATCTCGGCGTGCCGGGATCGGGCTGGGAGACGATGCTGCGCTTCATGGACCGGGTCCTGCGCGAGCAGGTGCTGTTCGCCACGGACTGGCCGGTCTTCCCGCACCTGCGGGCGCTGCGCGAGTGGCACGGCCTCGGCCTGCGGGCCGAGACGCTGGACGCGCTGCTGCACGACAACGCCAGGCGGCTGCTGTCGCCGGCCCATGAGACGGTGCCGGTATGAGCCTGCCGCGGCTGGCGCGCATCACCGACTACGTCGGCCATTGGGCCACCCACCGTCCGGCCCGGGAGGCGCTCGTCGGCCAGAGCGGCCGCTGGACCTACGAGCGGCTGCGTGCCGACGTCGACCGCTGCGCGGCCGCGCTGCTGGCCGCCGGCGTGCGGCGCGGCGACCGGGTGGCGCTACTCGGCGATCCGCAGCCGGAATGCTTCGTGGTCTTCCTGGCCACGGCGAGCATCGGCGGCATCTGGGTGGGGCTGAACCCCAAGTACACCCTCGCCGAGCTGTCCCACGTGGTCGCCGACAGCGAGCCGTCGCTGCTGTTCGGCATGCTCGAGGACGCCACGCAGCCCGCGACACTACACGCCCTGCGCTCCCTGGGGCCGATGCGCGTGGTGACCCGCGGCCGCGCGGTGGACGGGCTGTCGCTCTCCTACGAGGACTTCCTCGAGGCCGCGGAGCCGGCAGAGCGCCTGGCCGGCGCACGCGAGCAGGTCCGGCCGCTGGACCCGGCGGCGATGATCTACACCTCGGGCAGCACCGGCAGGCCCAAGGGCGCGCTCGTCCCGCACCGGGGCCTGGCCCACTGCGGCGTGGTGCAGGCCGGCCGGTGGTACGGCCAGGCGCCCCGCAAGCTGTGCGACCTGCCGCTCAACCACATCGGCGGGCTCGGCGACATCAGCACCTCCATCCTCACCGCCGGCGGCACGGTGGTGTACATGCCGCGCTTCGATCCGGCCGGCGCCCTGCGCCTGGTGGAGCGCGAGCGCCTGACGCACCTGTACTGCATTCCGACCCAGCTGCTGGCCATGGTGGCGACGCCGGAGTGGTCTGAGCGCGACCTCGGCTCGCTGGAGTACATCCTGTGGGGCGGGGCCGCCGCACCCCACAGCCTGCTGCGGACGCTGGCCAAGACGGGCGCGCGGCTGGCCACCAGCTACAGCCTCACCGAGTCGACCGGTTCGGTGACCTACACCGACCCGGGTGACCCGCTGGAGGTGCTGGCCTGGAGCGTGGGCCGGGTGGATCCGCACTACGAGGTCACCCTGCGCCCTCCCGGCGGCGACGGCGACGGCTCGGCGGGCGAGTTGCTCATCCGGGGCGACTTCATCACCCGCGGCTACTGGCGCGCCCCGCAGGCCACCCGGACGGCGATCGACGATGAGGGCTGGCTGCACACCGGCGACCTGGCCGTACAGGAACCGGGCGGCCACATCCGGCTGGTCGGACGGCTCAAGGAGATGTTCAAGTCGGGCGGCTACAACGTCTACCCGCGCGAGATCGAGGCCGCGCTGGAGGAGCATCCGGCCGTCGCGCTCGCCGCCGTGGTCGGCGTGCCCGACGAGCGCTGGGGAGAGGTCGGGCACGCCTTCGTCGTGGCGGCCGGGCCGGTCACGGCGGGTGAGCTGCGGCAGTACGCGCGGGCGCGGCTGGCCAACTACAAGGTGCCGAAGGTGTTCCGGCTGGAGGCCGAGCTGCCGAAGCTGCCGATCGGCAAGATCGACAAAGTGGAGCTGCGCCGGCGCGCCGGTTTGGAGAGCGAGACATGACTATTCTGCGTAACTTCATCGACGGCGAGTTCACCGATCCGCTCGCCGACGGGTTGATGCCCGTGCTGGATCCGGCGACGGGCGAGACGATCGCGCAGGCCCCCCGATCCGGCCCCGAGGACGTCGACCGGGCGGTGGCCGCGGCCAAGGCGGCCTTTCCCGGCTGGGCCGAGACCACCCCGGGACAACGCGCGCTCGCGCTGCTCAAACTGGCCGACGCGATCGAGGAGCACGGCGCGGAACTGGCCGGACTGGAGTCGGCGAACGCCGGCAAACCCCTGCACGTGGTCACCAGCGACGAGATCGGCGCCATGGCCGACAACCTGCGCTTCTTCGCCGGCGCCGCCCGCTGCCTGGAGGGCAAGGCGGCCGGCGAGTACGTGGCCGGCTACACCTCGATGATCCGCCGCGAGCCCGTGGGCGTGGTCGGCCAGATCACGCCGTGGAACTACCCGATGATGATGGCCGTGTGGAAGATCGGCCCCGCCCTGGCCGCCGGCTGCACGAGCGTGCTCAAGCCCGCGCCCACGACCCCACTGACCACCCTCAGGCTCGCCGAGCTGGCCGCCGGCATCTTCCCGCCCGGCGTGCTCAACGTCGTCGCCGGCGGGAACGAACCGGGCGCGGCGCTGGTCGAGCATCCCGACGTCGAACTCGTCTCCCTCACCGGGTCGGTCGAGACCGGCAGGTGGGTGGCCGAGCACGCGGCCCGCACCCTCAAGCGCACCCATCTCGAACTCGGCGGCAAGGCACCGGTCGTGGTGTTCGACGACGCCGACCTGGAGACGGCACTGGAGATCATCTCCGGCGCCGGCTTCTACAACGCGGGCCAGGACTGCACGGCGGCCACCCGGGTGCTGGCCGCCCCCCGCCTGTACGACGACCTCGTCGCCGGCCTGGCCGAGAAGGCCAAGCAACGGGTGATGGGCGACATGAGCGCGCCCGAGACGACCCTCGGCCCGCTCAACAGTCTGCGCCAGCGCGAGCGGGTGGCCGGCTTCCTGGAGCGGCGGCCCGGCCACGCGGAGGTCGTCACCGGGGGCCGGGCGGCCGAGCGGTCCGGCTTCTTCTTCGAGCCGACGGTCGTGGCCGGGCTGCGGCAGGACGACGAGCTGGTCCAGCGGGAGATCTTCGGCCCGGTCATCACGGTCCAGCGCTTCGGCGCGGAGGATGAGGCGATCAGGCTGGCCAACGGCACGCCGTACGGCCTGGCCGCCTCGGTCTGGACGCGCGACATCGGGCGGGCGCTGCGCATGTCGAAGGCGCTGCGCTTCGGCTGCGTCTGGATCAACGACCACGTCCCGCTCGCCTCGGAGATGCCGCACGGCGGCTTCAAGCAGTCCGGTCACGGCAAGGACCTGTCGGCGTACGCGCTTGAGGACTACACCCTCGTCAAGCACGTGATGGCCAGCCTGCGCTGAGCGCCGGCCTTTCTAGCTCAGGAGTGCCGTACCTCCCCCACATAATCTATCGATCGTTCGAAATGGTGATTGCCCATGATGCGAAGGAAAGCGGTGGGATGCGTCCTGCTGGTGATGGCCCTGCTGGCCGCGGCCTGCGGTAACGAACCGGCGGGCAACAGCGCCTCGCGCGACGCCGGGACGCCCAAACGCGGCGGCAGCCTCACGATCCTGCGCGCCGCCGACATCGACGGCTGGGATCCGGACAAGGCCATCCAGCTGGCCACGTTCCAGACCCTGCCGCAGGTGATGGAGGGCCTGGTCCGCTACGCGCCCGACGGCAAGTCGATCGAACCCGGCCTGGCCGAAAGCTGGAAGCTCGACGCCAAGGCCAAGACCATCACCTTCACGCTGCGCCCCGGCCTGACCTTCAGCGACGGGCGGCCGCTGACCTCGCAGGACGCCGCGTTCTCCGTCGAGCTGTGGCGCAAGGGACTGTCCCTGGGCACCCTGTACGCGGCCATCACCGCCACCGCCACCCCCGACCCGCGCACCCTGGTCATCAAGATGAGCAAGGCCAGCACGTTCACCCTCACCTGGCTCAGCAACGGCTCCTCGGTCATCGTGCCGAAGGACTTCGGCGGCATGAACCGCAAGGACTTCTTCGCCAAGCCGATCGGCGCCGGTCCCTTCGTCGTGACCTCCTACCGGCCGGGCCGCCAGCTCGTCCTCGAACGCAACCCGCGCTACCACGACCCCGCCCGCCCCTACCTGGACCGCCTCACCTACGACGTCGTCGCCGATCCCAACCAGCAGATGCTGCGCTACCAGAGCCGCCAGGCCGACGCCATCGAGGCGGTACCGCTCGATCTGGCCGCGCAGATCCCGCGCGAGGAACAGGTCATCGTCCACCCCTCGGCCACGATCCACGGCATCTTCGTCAACGCCGCCCGGCAACCAGGCAACGACCTGCACTTCCGGCGCGCGGTCAGCCTGGCCATCGACCGCGCCCGCTACATCCAGGCGGTCTTCGGCGGCCTGGCCGCACCGGCCACCGGCGGGCTGCCGCCACGCGTCCAGGGCTCGGTCGGGTGCGGCTGCACCTACGAGACCGGACTCGACAAGGCCAAGCGGGAGCTGGCCCAATCCTCCTACCGGCCGGGAACGAAGGTGGAGCTGGTCGTCGACGCCACGACGCCCTTCTCCACCCGCGCCGGCGAGACCGCCGCGGCGCTGCTGCGCGCCGCCGGCATCGAGGTCGACCTGCAAAAGCTCGAGGTGCAGGTGCTCGTCGACCGGCAGGCCAAAGGCGCCTACGACCTGTCACTGGGCGAGGTCGGCAGCGTCTCACCGACCGTCGGCGACATCTTCGGCCTCATCGTGGCGACCGGCGGGCTGTACTCCGGCCTGCCGATGAAGACCATCTCCGACGCCTTCGCCCGCCTGGAGGTCGCGCGGACCGACCAGGAGCGGGCCGAGGCGGTGCGCGTAGCCGAGACCTGGATCCATGACAACCTGCCCTACATCCCGACCGCCTTCCCCGATCGCCTCTTCGCCGTCTCCCCCAAGGTGAAGGGACTCAACGTCACTCCCTTCCTGTCCTATCCGGCCGACCTGCTCTGGGCGGCGTGAGCATGCCGGCCGGACGGTTGCGCTTCGTGGCCGGCAGGCTGCTACAGGTCGTGCCGGTGCTGCTCGCGCTGCTGCTCATCGTCGTCCTGCTCCAGCAGCTGATGCCCGGCGACCCCGCGCGCGTCATCGCCGGGCCGCGGGCCGGCGCGGAACAGGTGGCGCGGGTACGCCACGACCTCGGACTGGACCAGTCGACAGCGGGCCAGTTCTGGACCTACCTGACCCACCTGTCGCACGGCGACCTGGGCCGCTCCAACCGCACCGGGATCCCCATCTCCGCCATCGTGGGCGAGCGGGCCGCCGTGACGGTATGGCTGCTGGCCGGCGGCCTCCTGGTGAGCACGCTGCTGGCCGTGCCCGCCGCGCTGGTGATGGCGCTGCGCCCGCGCTCGGTGGCGGCACGTCTGTGCGCGCGCTCGCTCACGATCATCCTCAACTGCCCGCCCTTCTGGGTCGGGCTCATGCTGGCCTCGGTGCTGGCGCTGCGGACCGGCTGGCTGCCGGTCGGCGGCTTCGGCGAGGACACCGGCGACCGGCTCCGTTCGATGGTCCTGCCGTCACTGACGATCGGGCTGGCGGCGATGCCGCTGCTGGCCCGCAGCGGCGCCGCGAGCCTGCGCCAGGTACTGGCCGCCGACCACATCACCACCGCCCGGTCGCTGGGCCTGTCCGGATGGCCACTGCTACGACGTCACCTGCTGCGCAACGCCCTGCCACCGGCCGTCACCCTGCTGGCCGTCCAGGCCGCCGCGCTGCTGTTCGGCGCGGTCATCGTCGAGCAGACCTTCGGCCTGCCGGGGCTGGGGGCGGAGATGGTCAACGCGGCGAGCCAGCGTGACTTCCCGGTCGTCCAGGCCCTCACCCTGATCTTCGGCACGGCCATCATCGGCATCAACCTGCTCGCCGACCTGGCGGTCGCCCTGCTCGATCCGAGGACGACATGGCGATGACCACTCCCCCGCCGCTGCTGGACAGCGCCGTACCCGTGGGCTCGCGGGCGGGCCGCGCCTTCGGCTGGAGGCGGCCGGCGGCCCTCGCGCTACCGGCACTCGCGGTCCTGGCCGCCCTCCTGGCACCGCTGCTGGCTCCGGCCGACCCGGCCCAGCTGACGCTCGACCAGCTCCGGCCACCGAGCGCCGCCCACCTGCTCGGCACGGACGCGCTCGGCCGGGACGTGCTGTCGCGCCTGCTGTTCGCGCTGCGTACCGACCTGCTGCTGATGGTGTTCGCCGCAGGCCTGCCGATGCTCCTCGGCACGCTGATCGGCGCGGTGGCCGGCTACCGCGGCGGCGTCCTGGACGCCGCGCTGCGCTGGGCGGCCGACATCTTCCAGGCACTACCGGTGTACGTGCTGCTGATCGCCTTCGTGTTCGTGCTGGGACCGGGCACCTCCTCGCTGCTGGTGGCCTTCAGCGTGCTGGGCTGGGTCGTGTACGCGCGGATCATCCGCACCGAGGTCCGCCGCGTACGCGAACGCGACTACGTCTCGGCCGGCTACCTGCTCGGCCTGTCGCACACCGCGGTGCTGTTTCGGCACGTGCTGCCGAACGCGCTGCGCCAGTCGCTGGTCTACCTCGCCACCGACATGGGGATGGCGCTGCAGGGCATCGCGGTCCTGTCGTTCTTCGGGCTCGGCGTCAAAGCGGGCACCCCCGAGCTCGGCACCATGGTCGCGGAGGCCCAGGTGTTCCTGCGCAGCCACTGGTGGCTGGCGGCGTTCCCTGGCCTGACGATCGTGATCCTCGGATCGAGCATCGCGGCCCTCGGCGACCGGCTGGGCGATCGAGGAGAGAGCGGATGACCTCCTACCCGCTGCTCGAAGTCGACGGGCTGCGTGTCGCCCTCCAGCGGCGCGGCACGGCGCCGACCCTGCTCGACGGCCTCTCCTTCGCGGTCGCGGCCGGGCAGTGCCTCGGCATCGTCGGCGAGTCGGGGTGCGGCAAGTCGCTCACCCTGCGCGCCACGATGGGACTGCTGCCCGCGGGCGTCGAGCGCACGGGGGGCCAGATCCGCCTGAGCCACCAAGCCGATGCCGCACCCACCGCCGTCCCCGCCGGGCAGGCGGCGGGGCGCGGATTGGCGATGGTCTTCCAGGACTCGCATGCCTCACTCGATCCCACCACCCGCGTCGGAGCCTTCGTCACCGACATCGTCCGCCGCCGCACCGGCGCCTCGCGTGCCGCCGCCAGGAGACGGGCCGTGGAACTGCTGGCCGCGGTCGGCGTCCCCGACCCCGCCCTGCGCTTCCACTCCTACCCGCACGAGCTCAGCGGCGGCATGCGCCAGCGCGTCGCGATCGCGCTGGCCCTGGCCACGGACCCCCGGGTACTGCTGTGCGACGAACCGACCACGGCGCTGGACGTCACGCTGCAGGCCGAGATCCTGCTGCTGCTCGACGCGGCACGCGCCGAGCGGGGGCTCGGCATGGTCTTCGTCAGCCATGACATCGCGGTGATCCGGCAGATCGCGGACGTGGTCGCGGTCATGTACGCCGGGCAGATCATCGAGGCCGGACCCGTGGCCGACGTGCTCGACCGCCCCCGCCACCCCTACACCCGAGCCCTGATCGACGCCGTCCCCACGCTGGAGGGGCCCATCGGCCGCTTCCGCCCGATCGCGGGCGCGCCCGCCCGCCCCGGCCGGCTACACCCCCTCCTGCCGCTTCAGGGCTCGCTGCGCCCACCAGGTCGCGGCCTGCTCGGGCGTCGTGCCCGGCATCGACGCGCTCGCCGTCGGGCACCGATCGGCCTGCATCCGCTCCTCCTGCGACCACTCGCCCAGCGACCACTCGCCCTGCGTCCACGAGCCGGAGGCCACATGAGCGCGCTGATCCGAGTCCACAGCCTGGTCGTGGACCATCCGGTGCGTGCCGGATTCCTGCGCCGGCGCCGCCTGCGCGCGGTCGACGGGGTGGACCTGGAGCTGGGGCGCGGCGAGATCCTGGGGCTGGTGGGCGAGAGCGGATGCGGCAAGTCCACCCTCGCCCGCGCGATCGTCGGCCTGGCAACGCCGACCGCTGGAGGCGTACTGCTGGACGGTGCGCCCGTACCCCGGCGACGCCCGCCGGGCATGCGCCGCCGAATACAGATGATCTACCAGGATCCGGGCTCCTCACTCGATCCGCGCCGCACGGTCTCGCAGACGCTCGCCGAACCGCTGCGCCGCACCGTCCCCGCCGAGAAGATCGCGCACCGGGCACGAGAGCTGCTGGAGATGGTCGGGCTGGGCGAGCGGCAGGCACACGCGCTCCCTCGCGAGCTGTCCGGCGGCCAGCGCCAGCGCGTCGCGATCGCGCGCGCCCTGGCCGTCGAGCCGGAGGTGCTGGTCGCCGACGAGGCCGTGGCCGCGCTCGACGCCTCCGTTGCCGGCGCCGTGCTCAACCTGCTGAGCGACCTGCGCGAGCGGCTCGGCCTGTCCGTGCTGTTCATCTCGCACGACCTGGCGACCGTACGGGGGCTGTGCGATCGCGTCGCCGTCATGTATCTGGGATCCATCGTGGAGGAGGGGCCCGTCGCGCGGGTCTTCGCCCGGCCGGGGCATCCGTACACCCGCGTGCTGCTCGACGCGGTCCCCTCCCGCGACCGGCGCCGCTCCGGCACCGCGGGTCCGGGACCCGGGGGGCTCGGAGGGGTCGGAGGGGTCGGAAGGCTCGGAGGCGAGCCGCCGAGCCCGCTGGACGTGCCGCCCGGCTGCCGTTTCCACCCGCGCTGCCCGCGGGCGGCGGCGCGGTGCGGCACGTCGGAGCCGTCCGAGGAGCGGCGGGACGGGCAGCGGGTGTGGTGCCACTTCGCCTGGCGCCACGAGCTCTGAGCGGAGCGCCGATCCCGGGACGGGCCCGTGGCGGCGCTCCATCGGCAGTGACGCTACGCGCTCTGAGCGGAGCGCCGGTCCCAGGACGGGCCGTAGTGCCGCTCCATGTTGTCGCGCATGAACCGGACCACTTCGGCCGGGGCCTTGTCCACCGAGCCCGCCTCGTGCGGCGGCTGAGGGTCGTACTCGATCCCCAGCTGTACGGCCTGGGCGTAAGCCGGCCCCGCCAACCGGTCACAGAGCAGCAGCGCCATGTCGATGCCGGAGGACACGCCCGCGGCCGTCATGATCTTCCCGTCCTCCACGACCCGCCGGGACACCGGTTCGGCGCCGAAGCAGCGCAGGCTCTCCAGCTCGTACCAGTGCGAGGTGGCCTGACGTCCCTGGAGCAGACCCGCGGCCCCGAGCAGCAGCGAGCCGGTGCACACCGACGTCGTCCAGGTGCTCGTCTCATACGCCCGGCGCAGCCAGGTCAGGACCCTCTCATCGGCCAGCAGGCCCTGGGTGGTGCTGCCGCCGGCGACCACCACGACCTCCGGCCGCGCCATGCTCTCCAGCGGGTCGGCCACCAGCCCGAAACCGGGTTGATCGGCGGCGCACATCCCTGGCGTCCCCGACACGAAGCGCACCCGCGGATCGGGCAGGCGCCTCAGCACCTCGAACGGCCCGGTGGCGTCGAGGGAGGTGAAACCTTCGTAGATGAGGATGGCGACGTCCACGTTCTTGCCTGCTCTCGTCTCAGTTCTGGGCACGTCCGGCACGATTGATTTTATCGACCGATCGATTAAACTCGCTCCATGGTAAGCGTTGGAAACGACTTAGACCAGCGCGTTCGCGCGGACATCGCCGTCCTCGGCGGCGGCACGGCCGGCGCGGTCGTGGCCGGGCGCCTGATCGAGAACACCTCCCTGTCCGTGGTGGTCGTGGAGGCCGGGCCCGACTACGGGCCATTCGACGCCGGACGGTGGCCGCACGAACTGCTCGACAGCTCCACGCTGCCGCAAACACACGACTGGGGATACCGGGGCCCCGGCGCCACCCCCGGACACGATCTGCCGCTCGACCGGGCCCGCGTCATCGGCGGCTGCTCCTCGCACAACGGCTGCTCCCAGACCGTCGGCCACGCCGCCGACTACCGGACATGGGGACCGTCCTGGACCGACGCCTCGCTCACCGAGTCGATGCGTCACGCGGCCGCCAGACTGCGCGTCCGCCGGGACTCCGACGACGACCTCACCCCGTTCCAGGCGGCGGCGATGGAGGCCATGATCCTTTGTGGCGTACCGCGAACGGACGACCTGGACGACCTCTTCGGGGGCGCCGGCTGCGGACCTTCCCCGGTCAACAACCCTGACGGTGTCCGCTGGAACAGCGCCTTCGCCTACCTGGACCCCGTACGCGACTCCCTGGAGCCGGAGCGGAGCGATCGGCGGCTGCGCGTGGTGGACCACGCGCTGGTCGAGCGCCTCGAACTCCACGGCTCAGTGGTCCGCCGCGCGCACGTACGCCGCGGGCAGGAGCGCCTCACCGTGGAGGCGGAGCGCTTCATCCTGTGCGGCGGCGCCTACGGCAGCCCCGAGGTACTGCTGCGCAGCGGCATCGGCCCGGCCGACGAGCTGACGGCGCTCGGCGTGGCGCCCCGCCTCGACCTGCCCGGCGTCGGCCGCAACCTGCACGACCACCCCACCCTGGAACTGCGGTTCGCCGCGAGCGAGGAACTGGCGCGCCGGCTGGCCGACTACGAACGCGGGCGGCCGGTCCCGGACGAGCAGGTCATCGGAAAGGCCCTGTCGGCCGGCGGGCGGGCACCGTACGACCTGCATCTCCTCCCATGGACCGGCAAGGAGCCCGGGGGCTGGACCTGCGTACTGCCCGCCGCGTGTCTCACGCCGCGATCCCGGGGCACACTGCGACTGACCTCACCCGACCCCGGAGCCAGACCTCTGATCGACCACGCGTACCTGACGGACCCCGACGGGAGCGACCTTGAGGTGCTGCGGTACGGCATCGACCTGTGCCGGCGCATGGCCGCCTCGCCGGCGCTGGCCCCCTTGCTGGGGCCGCCCCTCGACGAGTTCACCGCGGGCTGGCTGAACGAGTTCGCCAAGGACCCGCGCGACGGACTCGCCACGGATCCGTCCCGCGGCAAGCCCACGGGCTCGCGAGAGGCCGCGATGCGTGCCGCCGCCGCCCACTACTGGCACCCGGTGGGCACGTGCGCGATCGGCACCGACCCGGCCGCGGGAGCCGTCGTCGACGCCACCGGGCGGCTGTACGGCAGCGACAACCTCTGGGTCATCGACGCCTCGATCATCCCGGCGATCCCCCGAGCCACGACCAACCTCCCGGTCGTCGCCCTCGCCGAACACCTTGCCCGCACACTGCTCTGAAACTCCTCAGCGGCGCTCCCGGGCCGATCCAGGTGGGCGCAGCAGCTGGCCGAGCTGAGCCAGCGGGTCGCACGCACCAGCCGGCCGAGCCGACGGGTGGCGCGCCCTGGCTGGTCGAGCCGAACCGGCCCGCGAATCGGAGGATGTCGGGTCGGCGGGGCTCAGGAGGGGTTGCCCTTGGCCAGGGCACGCGCCGTGAACCGCTCGGCGTCGATGATCACCCGCTCGTGCGTACCCTCACCGATGACGTCCACCCCGTCACCGGCCACCACCTCGAACCGCAGCCGCCGCCCCTCCACCGACACCAGCCGCACCCGGCAGGTCACCGTCATCCCCGCCGGCGTGGGCGCCTGGTGGGTGATGTCGACGCGCGTGCCCACCGTCTGCTCACGCGGCCAGTCCAGGTACGGCAGGACGGCCCGGACACACGTCCACTCCAGCAGCCCGACCAGGAACCCGGTGGCGAACACCGGCGGCATCACCCCGAACTCCGCCGACTCCGGATACAGCCCCGCCACGATCTTGCTCTCCGGCACCAGGAACGCGAACTCGTGCTCCAGCCCCGCGACCAGCCCTTCAGCCATGTACTCCACCGATCATCCGGGCGGCCGCGGCCTTGGCCCGCAGCATCGCCGACCGATCCCCATCCACCACGACCCGGGCATTGGCCCCGTCGATGAGCAGCAAAAACGCATAACCCAGCCCGTCAGGGTCGGCCAGCCCCGCCTGCTCGGCCAGCTCGGTCAGCCGCTGCCGCAGCCACCCCTTGTACGCCGAGATCACCCTGCGCGCCGGATGGTCCGGATCGGGCAGTTCCACCGCGGCGTTGGTGAACGGGCACCCGCGAAACCCCTCGCGCCCATGCCCCCGCGCCAGCCAGTCGAACACCGCCAGCAGCCGCTCCTGAGCCGACCCGCCGCTGTCGAGGAGGAACTCGGTCAGCTCCGCCTGCCGTACGGCCCGCCGCCACTCCAGTACGGCGGCCACCAGGTTCTCCTTCGACCCGAACTGGGCGTACAGGGTCGGCTTGGACACCCCGGCTCGCTCCACCAGCGCGTCAACGCCGGTGGCCCGGATCCCCTCGGCGTAGAAGACCTCGGTCGCCACTTCCAGCAACCGCCGCCCGCCGGGACTGTACTTCTCCACCCCGCCATACTTACAGGTCTGTAAAGCCCGTACAAGTGACCGCCGAGAGGAAAGGTGGCTTTTCGCCGGAAACGACGCGGCCGCCTCGCCGTACCACCCAGGTGGCGGGTGCGGCTCAACGTGTAGAGGCGCGGCCGCGGGTACCGTGACCAGCAGGGGCGGCAAGTCAGGCCGTGAGGGCGGCCGCCGCTTCCCGATAGATGACCGTCGGGTCCTCCGACAGCCACGCCTTCACCTGGCGGCTCCAGTCGTCGGCGAGCACCTCGGGCCGGTGCGCCTCGATACCGTCGAGGGCCGCCGCGACGATCACCTCGGGGGCGCTCTTGTCGCCGTCGTACCAGGCCATCATGTCGGTGTCCGCGGCGCCCAGGTGCAGGCCCGTCACCAACGTGCGCTGGTGGGCCAGCTCCAGGCGTACGGCGTTGGTGAGCGCCCACTCGGCGGCTTTCGCCGCGTGGTAGCCGCCCGCACCGTCGAAGGCGAGCCACGAGATCGCGGACAGAACGTTGAGGATCGCACCGTCGGCCAGCTGGGGCGCGAAGGCACGGATCACGTTGAGGGTGCCATAGAAGTGGGTGTCCATCTCACGGCGAATCGTGTCCAGGTCCCCGGTGACCAGATTCGCCCCCGTCGAGATTCCCGCATTGTTGATGACGATCTTGACATCGGGTGCCGCTGCCGCCGCGGCGGCCACCGAGGCCGGATCCGTGATGTCGAGCCGCAGCGGGATGACCCCCGGTACGTCGATGGTCTCCGGGCGGCGGGCGGTGGCGTACACCCTGCCCGCGCCGCGGTCCAGGAGAGACAGGACGAATTGCCGTCCGAGGCCGCGGTTGGCCCCGGTCACCAGCACATGTGCTCCGTTGATCTGCATGCGGATAGGCTAAAACCTGACGTTGACGTCAGAGGCAAGTCTTGTGATGGAGGTCACGGTGCGTATCGGCGAGTTGGCGGCACGGTCAGGCGTCAGCGTGCGGGCCCTGCGCTACTACGAGGAGCAGGGACTGCTGGCGGCGCACCGGAGCGGCTCCGGGCAGCGCCACTACCCCGAACCGGCGGCCGACCGTGTCCAGCTGATCCAGATGCTTTACGCGGCCGGCCTGTCCAGCCGGACCATCGCCGAACTGCTGCCCTGCGTCGAGGCCAAGGTCAGCACCCCGCACTCGCGTGCCCGGCTCGCCGCCGAGCGCAATCGCATCGATGCCCAGATCGCCGCGCTGACCCGTACCCGTGATCGCCTGGACGCGGTCATCCGGAGCACCGAAAGCCCGGACAACGGCTGCGCGTGGATCGCGGACCAGGACGTCGCCGCAGAGGCGAGCCACTCCGCGACGCCGTGATCGCCACGGCCGGGTCGGGCATGGGATTTCAGGGGTCGCGGTAGCGATCGAACCTATCTCTGACCTTGAGGTCAGTGCCTACGAACGGCAGGATCACGGCCGGCGGCGAGCGCGGCAAGGATCAGGAAAGTGGGTTCCTGCATCGATCTCATTCGATCGCCATATAACGATGATCTTTCTATCAGGATGACCGGCTCGCCATCCTCGGCCCGGTCGTGAACGCCGTGGAACTCGACCTACCCGTCGGCGATCGGCGACCACCTGCGCGGTGGAAGGCGCTAGCGCACCCAGCCGGTGTAGCGGCGACCGCCCTTCGGCTCCTCCCGCCATCCGGAACGGCGCCCTCCACCCTCGGGTTCGAGCGCGGCCGAGACCGCCCGGACGAGCCAGGCGTTGACGGACAGCCCTTCGCGACCCGCCGCCTCCTCGATACGCGGCTTGAGCTGCTCGGGGACACGCAGCGAGATCCGCGACGTGCCGCCGTCCTCACCGTCCTGCGGCACCGCCACACCGGCCTCCGAAGGCCCCCGGACTCCCGGAGCACCCGATCCCCCCGGACTTGCCGTGCCGCCCGAAGCCGTCCGCCGCCGACCACCCGCCGCACCGGGCAAGGCGTCAAAACCGCCCTCGCCCCCGTCCTCGAACGGGCGGTCCGCGGGCGGCGGCGTCACGACGAAGGAGGGGTCGCGCCCGCGCAGCCGTACGTCGACCGAGCCCGGCGCGAGCTCCCGGGTGATCTCGTCGGCGGCGGCCGACAACGCCTCCAGCAGAACAAGCCGCGTCGCCGACTCCAGCGGCAAGGTGAGACGCTCGGCGAGAGCGCGCGCGTCATCGCCACCCGCCTCGGCGGCTACCGCGAGTTCGCGGCGCAGATTGTCGACGTACGGCGCCAGATCCATGACATCACTATGACGCCATAAAGGCGCCATGGCAAACCCTGCCGCCCGCCTGAAACGCTGTTCACCTTTGACGCCACCCGCCACGGACGGGCCGGCGCCACCGCTCCAGCCGGATCGTGCCAGTACGGGACCCGACCCCGCAACCGGCCGCGCGATCATCATGCCGGTAACCGGCGCCGGGATACCGTACCCAGATGGAAACCGTCACACTGGACCGCCTGGACCGCTGCCTGGCACACGCGCTCCAGATCGACGGCCGAGCGCCCTTCAGCAAGATCGGCGAAGTGCTCGGCGTCTCCGAGAACACGGTCGCCCGCCGATACCGGCGGCTGCGATCGGCCGGAATACTCCGCGTCGTCGGCGTGGTCGACGGACTCCGGCTCGACCACGTCTCCTGGGCGATCCGGCTCCGCTGCACCCCCGACGCCGCGAGCGCGGTCGCCACCGCCCTGGCACGCCGCAACGACACCGCCTGGGTGAGCCTGCTCTCCGGCGGCACCGAGATCGCCTGCGGCACACTGGCCCGGACACCGGCCGAACGCGACGCGTTCCTGATGGAGAAACTCCCCCGCAGCCGGCAGGTGGTGGGTGTCACCGCGCACCGCATGCTGCACAGGTTCGCGGGCGGCCCGGCGGGCTGGGCGGGCCTGCGAGCGCTGTCCACCGAGCAAACAGCCGAACTCCTCCCCGATCCGATCGTGCACGAGGACACCGCCTCGCCCATCGACGAAACCGTCCAGCTCGACGAAGCGGACCACGCGCTGCTGGAGACCCTGTCAAAGGACGGGCGTACCACCCATACCGACCTGGCCGCGATCACCGGCTGGTCGGAGTCGACCGTACGTCGACGCATGGCGCACCTGCGGCAGACCGGGATCCTCTACTTCGACGTCGACATCCCACCCGAACCCCTCGGCTTCCACGCCGAGGCCTGGCTGTGGATGTCCGTGAAGCCCGCCAAGCTCGCCGCCGTGGGCGAAGCCCTCGCCCAGCACCCGGAGGTCACGGTGGCCGCCGCCACCACAGGTCCGGCCAACCTCTTCGCGGGCGTCACCTGCCGCAACTCCCGCGACCTGTATCGGTACCTGACCGAGCGCATCGGATCCTTGAAGGCCGTACGGCATGTGGAGACGGCCCCGCTGATCCGGACCGTCAAGCGAGCAGGCGCCATCCTGCCCGGCTTGCACCAGGATGCGCCCAGCTTCCGCTAGAAGGGGTCCGGCCTCCGCCAAGAGAGGCCCGCCTCCGCCAAGAGGGGCTCGGCGCGATCTGAGACCGCTCGCCGGATTTCGGCTGATTGACCCCCGTCATGCCGGAAACCGCCACGCCACAGCACCTGGATCGCCCTCACCCCGGCCCGACACCGACAGTTGCCGATGACCAGAAGGGAATCACCACCATGCACGTGATCGTCATCGGCGCCGGACTCGGCGGCCTGTGCCTGGCACAACGCCTGCGCCGGCTCGGCATCAGCGTCTCCGTACACGAGCGAGACACGACACCGGCCTTCCGCCACCAGGGCTACCGCCTCCACATCAACGCCGACGGCCGGCGCGCCCTCGAACACGCCCTCCCGCCACAGCTGTGGCAGCTCTTCCTGGGCACCGCGGGGACACCCGGACCCCGCTCGGTGTTCCTCGACGAACAACTCCTTCCACGATGGACGGCCGAGGCAGACTCCGGGCCCGCGCCACTGGCGGCCGACCGGCTGACCCTGCGTCAGATATTGCTGGCCGGACTGGAAGACGTCGTCACCTTCGGCAAGACCTGCACCGGCTTCGAAAGCACCCCGACCGACGACACCCCCACAAACCACGCCAACACCATCACAAACCGCACCACTACGGCCACCACAGCCATCGCCACAAGCCACACCGTCATGGCGCCCAGTCACATCTCAGCAAACGGCCGTGGCAGCGCCACGAACGAACCCATCGTTGCCACCGCGAACAGCCGCATAACCGCCCACTTCGCCGACGGCAGCACCGTGACCGGCGACGTACTGGTCGCCGCCGACGGCGTGAACTCCGTCATCCGCCGACAGCTCCTCCCCCACGCCCGCGTCATCGACACCGGCCTGCGCCAGCTGTACGGCAAGATCCCCTTGACCGCCCAGACCAGAACGCTGTTCAGCGACGACATGTTCAACGTCTTCACCGCGATCGTCGGCCCCGGCAGCGCCTTCGTCGGCGTGGCTCCGGTGGAGTTCCCGGAGCCGATGGACCAGGCCATCGCCCGGCACGCCCCCGATGTACTGCTCCGCGACGTACGGGACTACATGACCGTCAGCTTCGGAACCCGCCGCGAGCACCTCCCCCGCACCGACGACGAACTCCACCAGATGACCGGCACCGAACTCCGCGCGATGGTGCTGGACCTGATCGACGGCTGGCATCCCCGCGTCCAGCGCATCGTGCAGGAGTGGGATCCAGCCAGCATCTTCCCCGCCATCCTGCGTACCAGCGTCCCCATCGAGCCATGGCCCACCAGCGCCGTCACCCTGATCGGTGACGCCATCCACGCGATGAGCCCCGCAGGCGGGGTGGGCGCCAACACCGCGCTGCGCGACGCGGCCACGCTGGCGGACGCACTGAACGAGGCGGCACACGGCCGCCCGCTGGTCGC
Source organism: Nonomuraea aurantiaca (assembly GCF_020215705.1). Classification (GTDB taxonomy): domain Bacteria; phylum Actinomycetota; class Actinomycetes; order Streptosporangiales; family Streptosporangiaceae; genus Nonomuraea; species Nonomuraea aurantiaca. Next base: position 180,081 of record NZ_JAIWNB010000008.1, read on the forward strand.
GGCGCTGCGCGCATACGAAGCCGCCATGATCGGCTACGGGTTCGCCGCAGTACGCGCCTCCGCCGACAACGGCCACCGCTTCCTCGGCCAGAACCCACTCCCCACCGTGTAAGCCCCCGGCGTACCGCCCCACGGAGGCCCCGTGGTCTCACGTCGGTGAACGGCCGAGGTTGGCGAACGTAGGCAGACGTTCCCCGACCTCGGCCACCGCCGGCGAACATGGTTGGAACGCGGTGGACTGTCGGCGGACGTCGGCCGATGTTGGTAGGAGGCGGTAGGGGGCACACGGGCGCGGGCGTCGGCCAGCGTGGGGACTGCTCGGATGCTAGTTTGACCCTTCGTGTCTGACTACCTGCGTGATCTTTTCTCCCTGGACGGCCGGCGAGCCCTCGTGACCGGCGGTAGCTCAGGGATCGGTTATGCCATGGCCGAGGCGATCGGCCGTGCCGGAGCCGAGGTGGTGATCGTGGCTCGCCGGGAGGCCGAGCTCGACAAGGCCGTGCACCAGCTCCGGCAGCACGGCGTGACGGCCTCCCGCATCAGTGCCGACCTCGGCGACCGCGCCGCCGTGGAGCGGGTCTGCGCCGGCGCCGGCCGGATCGACATTCTGGTCAACGATGCCGCCAACAACATCCGCAAACCCATGGCCGAGCTCACCGACGACGACTACGAGCAGACCATCGCGGTCAACCTGACCGCGCCCTACCTGTTCGGCCAGCACTTCGGGCCGAGCATGGCCGAGCGGGGCTGGGGGCGGATCATCAACGTGGGCTCCCAGCAGACCGTCAGCGCCTTCGGCAACAGCGGTGTGTACGGGGCGGCCAAGGCTGGGATCGCCGGACTCACCCGGTCGCAGGCCGAAGCCTGGTCAAGCCGGGGCGTATGCGTCAACACGATCATCCCCGGATTCGTGCTGACGCCGCTGACCGAGCCGGCCCAGGCCATCCCCGGCCGGGTCGAGGAGCTCGCCGCTCGCCACATGGTCGCGCGTAACGGCGTGCCTGACGATTTCGCCGGTGCCGCGGTGTTTCTGGCCGGTGACGCCTCCGCGTTTGTCACCGGGCAGATGCTGTTTGTCGATGGTGGCTTTTTCGTGCACTGAATCGGCCGGGCGCCTTTACTTTGTAGATTACTTGCGGCGGATGTGTCGCACTTCCGCGCCTTCGTGCCAGGTGTCGATGACCAGTTCGTCGCCCTCGACCCGAGTCCACACCACCTCGGACAGGTCGATCCTGAACAGGTGCGAGTCGGCGTCGGGCAGACCCGCCTCGGCCAGCACCGTCGGATCAGTCACCTCCTCCGCCCGGCCGGCCAGTTTCACATCGCCCGCCCATGATGACGGATCCCCCTCATCGGGGTCGGGTGAGGTGACGTGGATGGCCATGCGCGGATCTCGCCGCAGGTCGAGCGCCTTGACCGCGCCGGGCATGGATCCCATCCACAGCTCGCCACCGTCCAGCCGCGACTCGGTGCCGCTCACCCTGGGAGAGCCGTCCTTGCGGAGCGTGGCCAGCACCTTGTGCTTGTGACGCTCCATCACCCGCCGAGCGATCGCCGCCAGCTCGGGGGCCTGGATCTCGAACTCTTTCCACGACGTCATGCGAGCATCATGAACGACGGCACCGACAAAAACCGGCCGGGAGTCACCGGCCCGACGAGGTTCCAACGGCTCGGCAGCGCCTACGCGATCTCACTCCCGGTCCGGCTCGTGAGACAGCTCGTGCGACAACTGCTCCAGCTCCGCTCCCCCCGCCATCAGCCCCGTCAGCTCCTCGCGCGTGATGTCCCCCTTGCGGTACTCCCCCAGGCTCGTCCCCCGGTTGAGCAGCAGGAACCGGTCCCCCACCGGATAGGCGTGGTGCGGGTTGTGCGTGATGAAGACCACGCCGAGGCCCCGGTCGCGGGCCCTGGCGATGTACCGCAGGACGACGCCCGCCTGCTTGACGCCCAGCGCCGAGGTCGGCTCGTCGAGGATGAGCACCCGGGCGCCGAAGTGGACGGCCCTGGCGATCGCCACCGACTGCCGCTCGCCGCCGGACAGCGTGCCGACGGGCTGGTCGACGTCGCGGATGTCGATGCCCATGGCCCGCAGCTCCTCGCGGGCCACCCGCCGGGCCGTGGCCACGTCGAAGGCCAGGCCCTTGCGGGGTTCGGAGCCGAGGAAGAAGTTCCGCCAGACCGACATGAGGGGGATCATCGCCAGGTCCTGGTAGACGGTGGCGATGCCACGGTCCAGCGCCTCTCGCGGGCTGCCGAAGCGTACCTCGGCGCCGTCGACGAGGAAGGAGCCGGTGTCGTGCTGGTGCACACCGGCGAGGATCTTGATGAGCGTCGACTTGCCGGCGCCGTTGTCGCCCAGGACGCAGGTGACCTGGCCCGCCTCGACGCTCATCGACACCTCGCGCAGCGCCAGGACCGAGCCGAAGGTCTTGCCGATGTCGCGCGTCTGGATGATCAATGCTTCACCTCCTCGGCGTACCGCCGGACCAGGCGGTTGGCCAGCGTGGCCAGCAGGAGCATGGCGCCGAGGAAGAACTTGAACCAGTCGGCGTCCCAGCCCAGGAAGACGATGCCCTTGTCGGCCATGCCGAAGATCACCGCGCCGATGGCGGCGCCGATCGCCGAGCCGTACCCGCCCGTGAGCAGGCAGCCGCCGATCACGGCGGCGATGATGTAGATGAACTCCTGCCCGATGCCGATGTTGGCCTGCACGGAGGTGTAGCGCAGGGCCAGGATCGAGCCGACGAGCCAGGCCGCGACCGCGGTCGTCATGAACAGCGCGATCTTGGTACGGGCGGCGGGCACGCCGACCGCGCGGGCGGCCTGCTCGTTGCCGCCGACCGCGAAGATCCAGTTGCCCGCTCTGGAACGCATGAGCACCCACGTCGCCACGGCGGTGACCAGCACCCACCACAGGATCGCCACGCGAAAGGAGGTGCCGCCGACGTCGATGGTGCCCGCGAAGATCGTCCGGGCGGTCTCATAACCCGCCGCCCTGCGCAGGCCGCTGACCTGCACGGTGCCGGTCAGGGCCTTGGTGACGCCCAGGTTGATGCCCTGCAGCATAAGGAAGGTGCCCAGCGTCACGATGAAGCTGGGCAGCCGCGTCCTGGTGACGACCAGCCCGTTGGCCAGTCCGATGAGCAGCGCGACGACCAGCCCGACGAGCATGGCCGTCCACACGTCGAAGCCGTAGCGGGTGGCCAGCGTGACCAGGATGAGCCCGGTCGTGCCGGTCAGCACGCCGGCCGACAGGTCGAACTCGCCGCCGATCATCAGCAGCGCGATCGCCACGGCCATGATGCCGAGCGTCGCGGCCGGGTCGAGCCAGTTCGCGATGCCGGCGGGCGAGCGGAACACCGGTGACTGGGCGGCGAAGAACGCGAACACCGCGATCAGGCCGACCACCGCGCCCAGCTCCGGGCGGATCAGCAGCCGGCGGGCCAGGCCGACGCTGCCGATCCGTTCATCGGCCGGAACAGTGGTCACCGGGTGCCCGCTTCTGCCAGCTTGGCCACCTGCTCGGCGTTGTCCTTGGTCACGAAGCCGGGGCCGGTGTTGACGGGCAGGCCGCCGCCGACGGTGTTGAGGTTGTTCTTGTACAGGTAGAGGAAGACGATCGGCAGGTAGCCCTGCAGGTACTGCTGCTGGTCCACGGCGAACAGGATCTCCCCGTCCTTGATCGCGGCCACCACGTCGCCCGACAGGTCGAACGTGCCCAGCTTGGTCTGCGTCCCGGCGTCCTTGATGGCATCGCGGGCGGCGATGGCGACCGCCGGGTTGAGCGCGAGCACGCCGTTGAGCTGCTTGTCGGACTGCAGCTTGGCGGTGACCTTGGAGGTCACGTCCGCCAGGTTGCTCACATCGACCTGCAGCCGCTCGACCGTGCCGCCCAGCGTGGCCTCGGCGCCCTTGCACCGCTGGTCGAGGCCGACGTTGCCGGCCTCGTGGATGACGCACAGCAGCTTGGTGACGCCGGCGGCCTTGAGCTGCTCGCCCGCGCCGCGCCCGGCCACCTCCTCGGACTGCCCGACGTGGGTGATGGCGCCGAACGCCTTGGAGGAGTCGGCGCCGGAGTTGATCGTCACGACGGGGATCTTGGCGGCGACGGCCTTGCCGATGGCCTCCTTGAGCGCGTCGGGGTTGGCCATGGACACCACGACGCCATCGACCTTCTCCGAAACCGCCTGGTCGATGAGCTGCGACTGCTTGGCCGGGTCGCCGTCGCCCTGATAGGTGACCTTCACGGCGTACTGCTTGCCGGCGGCCTCGGCGCCGTTCTTGACCACGTCCCAGAAGGAGTCTCCAGGGCCTGCGTGGGTGATGACGGCGAAGGTGCCGCCGCTCGCCGCGGCGGGCGCGGATCCTGCGGCGGGTGCGCTGCTCTGCGCGGCGGGTTGCTGCGCCGAGGAACAGCCGCTCAACGCCAGAGCGCCCAGCAACGCCACCACGATCGGGATTCGTCTCATCCGACACCTCCAAGACCAACGGGCTCGTCCCTGGTTCTACCCCAATGTCATCTGCTTGTATAGACATGCGGACCAATGGTGACAATCATGGTTTCGTCCTGATGTCAGGACATGATGGTCGTCACAGATCCCAGGAAAGATGAGCTCGACGACGTCGACCGACAGGAGCCGCGATCGCCTTCGATTCTACGCCGCCTACCTGGCCCGGAAGTAGAACGGAATCATACGTTCCCGTATGCTGGAGGGATGACGACTTCAGCACCGATGAGCGGCCGCAAGGCACAGGCCGCCCGCAACGACGCGTTGATCCTCCAGGCGGCACGGGCGGTGTTCACCGCCGACCCGGGCGCCCCGATCGCCGCGGTGGCGGAGCGGGCGGGCGTCGGGATCAGCGCACTCTACCGCCGCTACCCCAGCAAGGAAGCCCTGTTGCAGAAGCTCTGCTTCGACGGGCTGATGGTGTACATCGCCGCCGCGGAGAAGGCGGTGGCCGACCAGGGCGACCCCTGGGACGCCTTCGCCACGTTCATGCGGGAGGTCGTCGACGCCGACACCCACTCCCTGACGATCGCGCTGGCCGGGACGTTCCAGCCGACGGAGGAGCTGTACCACGCCGCCGTGCGGGCCGGTGATCTGGCGACCCAGGTGCACGGCAAGGCCGCCAGCGCCGGAGTGCTGCGGCCGGACGTCACGGTGTCGGACGTGGCGCTGCTGTTCGAGCAGCTGGCCTCGGTCAAGCTGGGCGAGCACGAGCGCACCGAACAGCTCCGGCACCGCTACCTGGCGCTGTTGCTCGACTCGCTGCGGCGCCCGCCGGCCCACCGGCCGCTGCCCGGCCCGCCGCCGCAGGACACCGAACTGCGCGCCCGCTGGACGCCCAGGTCGCCCTGATCCGGTCTCAGTCCTCCCCCGCCTTCCAGCGGAACAGGTACGACATCACGAAGCCGAACAGGCCGGTGACCCCGCGAAAGGTCAGTCCTCGGGCGCGAGCCGCTCGGCGAGGTCTAACGTACGGCGGGCCCTGGCGACGATCGGCGCGTCGACGAAGCGGCCGTCGGGCAGCGCGACGGCGCCCGTCCCGGCCCGCTCGGCCTGCTCGGCGGCCTGGACGATCTCGGTGGCCCGCTCCGTCTCCTCCCGCGTGGGAGCGAACGCCCGCCTGATCACCGGGATCTGGCGGGGATGGATCGCGGTCCTGCCGAACAGGCCCAGCGCGCGGCCCGCCCGGCAGGAGGCCGCCAGACCGGCCTCGTCCTTGACGTCGGGGTAGACCGACATCGGCACGGGGGGCAGGCCGGCGGCCGCGGCGGCGATGACCGCCTGCAGCCGGAGGTGGTTCATGGCCGTCTCGTCGGTGATCGACAGCTCGGCCGTCAGGTCCTGCTCGCCGAGCGCGATGCCCGCCACGGCCGGGTGGGCGGCGATGGCCTGGGCGGCGACGATCCCGGCCGCGGACTCCAGCAGCGCGTACGCCCTGACGCCCAGCCCGTCGAGGACACCGGCCGACTCGACCTTGGGCAGCCGGACCGCAGCGAGCCCCGGCAGGCCGGAGAGCGCGTCGAGATCGTCCCGCCCGCGCCCGCTCGCCAGGTCGTTGATCCTGACGTGCACCTCGACGGATCCGCCAGGGCTGGCCAGGTAGGCGGCGGCGTTGGCCCTGGCCTCGTCCTTGCGGGCGGGCGCGACCGCGTCCTCCAGGTCGATGATGACCACGTCCGCCCCGGAGGCGGCGGCCTTGTCGAACCGCTCGGGCCGGTCGCCGGGGACGTACAGCCAGGTGACGGGGGTGCTCACGCGATCACCCCGTCCTCGCGCAGCCGGGCGATCTCCTCGCACCCGTAGGCGAGCTCGCCGAGCACCTGGTCGGTGTCGTGGCCCAGGCGCCGGCCCGGCCAGGAGACCGCGCCGGGTGTGTCGGACAGGCGGAACAGCACGTTCTGCATGGTGACCGTGCCCAGCTCCTCGTCCGGCACCTCGATGAAGGTGTCGAGGGCGGCGTACTGCGGGTCCTTGGCGATGTCGGAGACGTCGTAGATGGGGGCGACCGCCGCCTGGGCCTCCTTGAAGCGGGCGATGACCTCGTCGGCGTCGCGTTCGGCGATCCAGGAGGCGACGGCCTCGTCGAGTTCGTCGACGTGCTGGACCCGGCCCTGGCCGGTGGCGAACCAGGGCTGCTCGACCAGGTCGGGCCGGCCGACCAGGGTGACCACGCGTTCGGCGATGGGCTGGGCGCTGGTGGAGATGGCCAGCCAGCGGCCGTCGCGGGTGCGGTAGGTGTTGCGCGGCGCGTTGCTGCTGGAGCGGTTACCGGTGCGCTCGGGCACGACGCCGAGCGCCTTGAAGGCGCTCATCTGCGGGCCGAGAATGCCCAGGATCGGCTCGATGATGGCCATGTCGACGACCTGCCCGCGCCCGCTCTGCTCGCGGGCGCGCAGGGCGACCATGATCGCGTACGACATGGCCAGCCCGGCGATGCCGTCGGCCAGGGCAAGGGGCGGCAGGGTGGGCGGGCCGTCCGGCTGGCCGGTCATGGCCGCGAACCCGCTCATCGCCTCGGCCAGCGTGCCGAAACCGGGCTGGCCGGACATCGGGCCGAACTGCCCGAAGCCGGTCATCCGCGCCACGATCAGGCGGGGGTTGATGTCCATGAGGTCGCCGGGTGCCAGGCCCCAGCGTTCCAGGGTGCCGGGGCGGAAGTTCTCGACCAGCACATCGGAGCGTTCGACCAGGCGGCGCAGGATCTCCTGCCCCTCGGCCCGCGACAGGTCGACGGCGGCGGCGCGCTTGTTGCGCGACAGCGTCTTCCACCACAGGCCCACCCCGTCGACCGAGGCGCCGTGCCCGCGGGAGGGGTCGCCGCGGCGCGGATGCTCGATCTTGATCACGTCGGCGCCGAAGTCGCCGAGCATCATCGCGGCGGATGGCCCGGCGAACAACGTCGCGGCGTCGATGACCCGCAGGTCGGCGAGGCTCGTCATAACGAGGTAACTTATAAGAAATATCTCATAGGTCAATATGTTTCTCAGATTGCGGGACACTGATGGTCATGCCGACCAGCGAGCCGCGTCCTCCCATGAGCAAGGCCGAATACGTCTACAGCGTGCTGCTCGAGGAGATCCGCACGGCCAGGATCCCCGGCGGCACCGCCCTGCGCGCCGGGGCGGTGGCCCGCAGACTCGGCGTCTCGGTCACGCCGGTCCGCGAGGCGCTGCGCAGGCTGGAGAAGGACCGGCTGATCAGCTACGAGGCCCACCACGGCGCGACCGTGGTCGACCTGGGCGACGACGCGCTGGAGGAGTACTACGGCCTGCGGGCGGTCGTCGAGGGCCTGGGCGCCCGGCTGGCCGCCGCCCGCATCACCGCCACGGATCTGACCGAGCTGCGCGAGCTGCACGCCTCGATGCTCCGCGACGCCGAGGAGGGCCGGCCCGAGCGGCTGGGCGAGCAGAGCAGGCAGTTCCACCTGCGCATCGCCGACATCGGCGGCCCGGCCTTCCTCGGCCAGCACGCCAGGGCGGTCCGCGACAGCTTCCCCGTGCCCGCCGGGGCGTCACTGTGGCTCGACGACGAGCAGGTCAACCTGCAACTCGACGCGCACGAAGGCATCCTGGCCGCGCTGGCCGCCGCCGACGGCGCCGCAGCCGAGCACATCATGATCGAGCACGTACGCCAGGCCGGCGACTATCGCAAGGGCCACTGACCGGGTGCCGGGCGGTCTCAGCCGGTGAGCGTCCCGCGGACCTCGTCCAGCACGCCGGAGGTACGGTCCACGCGGAAGGCCGACAGCGACAGCCGGGCGAACGCCTGCCGGTAGTCCTCCGCCTGCCGCCGGTCCTCGACCAGCACCGACCCGTGCAGCAGGTGCAGCACCAGCATGTCGGGCCGGTCACGCTCGGGGAAGCGCAGCAGGGTGAACGGCGCTCCGTGGTAGAGGTAGCCGGTCTCGGCGCTGGGCCGGGCGATCTGCACGGCGATGTTGGGCCGCTTGGCGGCCGAGACCAGCGCGTCTACCTGCTCCAGCCGGTCGCCGGAGCGGGTCAGCGGCGGGTCGGTGAGCGCCTTGCGGTCCAGCACCGCCCACAGGCGCGGGCCGCCGGACCTGTCGAGCAGCTCCTGCCTGCGCATGACCAGATCGGCGCCGCCGTCGATCTGCTCGGAGGTGGCGCCCGGGTGGTGGGCGGCGCGGACCGCGGCCTCGGCGTAGGCGCGGGTCTGCAGCAGCGGGGGACGTGCTGCGGGCTGTAGGTGTAGATGACCCGCGCGTGGTCCTCCAGCGCTAGGAAGCCGGTCAGCCACTACAGGGACAGCAGGATGCGTACGGTCGACTCGCGCGGCGCGACGAGGCCGTGCTGGTGATGCACGACAGCCACCCTAAGCGATCACTTCCGGCACGCATATCTACGAACCCGCCCCGGGCGCCACTTCGGCGAGGGCGGAGCCGCGCAGGTCGAAACCGCCCACGTGGGCCAGATAGTCGCCTTCCTCCAGCGGGTCGCCGACGTAGACGCCGCCGGCCTGCCGTACCAGCAGGGCGCCCGCCGCCACGTCCCACGGGTGGGAGCGGGTGCCGTACGCGACGTCGGCCCACCCGGCGGCGACGTGCGCGAGCTTGAGCGCGGCGCTGCCCGGCCGGCGCACGGCGGCGAAGGACTCCAGGAAGCGGCCGAAGCGGCGCAGCGCCCGCTCCCCGTCGAGCTCCAGGTCCAGCGGCGTGGGGTAGCTGGACAGCAGCATCGCCTCCCTGTCCCGGCTCGCCCCCTTGCTGCGGATCGGGGTGCCGTTGCACCAGGCGCCCAGCGTCGAGGCGGTGAACTCGTCGTCCCGCACCGGGTCGTACACGACGCCCGCCACCAGCTCGCCCGCGACCGCGGCGGCGATGGAGACGCAGAAGAACGGCAGGCCGGCGGCGAAGTTGGCGGTGCCGTCGATCGGGTCGACGTACCAGCGCAGCTCACCCGAGCCGGTCACGCCGCCCTCCTCCCCCACGATCGCGCTGCCGGGCCAGCGGGCGGTGATGACGGTGCGGATCGTCTCCTCCGCCGCCCGGTCATGCTCGGTGACCGGGTCGTGGAAGTCGCGCTTGGTGGCGACCGCCGGCCTCGACCTGAAAGCCTTGCGCAGCCTCGGCCCGACCGCCCTGGCCGCCTCCGAGGCGGTGTCGAGCAACTGTGTCGCGTCCATGTCTCCTCCAGGGGCACTTCACGTCATCAGCACGGTCATGCCCAATTCCGCGTGTTCGACATACCTCGGCCGATCATGTCAGGACAACAGATTGTCACGACCTACTGCCTACTCGCGAGATTTGTCAGGACATTCTGACCTGGGTTAATCTGATCAGCATGACCGCGAACCTGGCGATCGACCTGGACCGCTCCAGCCCCGTGCCGCTCTATTTCCAGGTGGCCGAGCAGATCGCCGAGGCGATCCGGCGAGGCGACCTGGTGCCCGGCTCCCGGCTGGACAACGAGATCCTGCTCGCCGACAAGCTGGGCCTGTCGAGGCCCACGATCCGCCAGGCCATCCAATATCTGGTGGACAAGGGCCTGCTGGTCCGCAAGCGCGGCGTCGGCACCCAGGTGGTGCACGGGCAGGTCAAGCGCTCGGTCGAGCTCACCAGCCTCTACGACGACCTGCGCCGCTCGGGTCAGGAGCCGGCGACCCAGGTCCTGGCGCTGGAGCCCCGGCCGGTGAGCGAGGAGATCGCCGCCGTCCTCGGCGTCGAGCCCGGCGCCGAGGTGCTCTACCTCGAACGGCTCCGCTTCGCCGCCGGCGAGCCGCTGGCCGTGCTGCACAACTGGCTGCCGCTGGGCCTGGCCCAGCTGACGGCGGCCGACCTGGAGGGCCGCGGCCTGTACGAGCTGCTGCGCGGCGCGGGCGTGCGGATGCGGGTGGCCAACCAGCGCATCGGCGCCCGCGCGGCGAACCAGGCCGAGGCCAAGCTGCTGGACGAGCGGCGCGGCGCCCCGCTCCTGACCATGCTCCGCACCACCTACGACGACCAGGGCAGGGCCGTCGAGCACGGCTCACATGTCTACCGGGCCTCGCTCTACTCCCTCGAGGTCACCCTCATCGAGCGCTGAGGCCGCGCGCCGCTTGACGAACCAGGTGGTGGCGATGCCGCACAGCACCGCCGCCACCAGCCCCACCCACGAGAAGCCCTTCAGCCACTTCTCGGCGACCACGCCGAGATAGAAGATCACCGCGGTGGTGCCGCCCGCCCAGACGATCCCGCCGAGCACATTGGCGACCAGGAACCTCCAGTACGGCATGCGCAACGCCCCCGCCAGCGGTCCGGCCAGGATGCGCAGCAGCGCGATGAAGCGCCCGACGAACACGGCCCACACCCCGAACCGGTCGAAATAGTGCTCGGCCTTGCCGATGTGGCGGGGCCCGAAGTGCTTGGGGAAGCGCCGGCCGAGCCGCTCGAACAGCGGCCTGCCGCCCTTGCGGCCGATGGCGTAGCCGATGGAGTCGCCGACGATCGCCCCCGCGCTCGCGCAGACGCCCACCCACACGGGGCTGACGACGCCCTTGGCGGCCAGCAGCGCGGCGCTGACCAGCACGATCTCGCCGGGCAGCGGGATGCCGAGGCTCTCGATCCCGATCACCAGGCCGACCAGGGCACACAGCCACGCGGGCGGGATGGCCTGCAGCAGTTCGTCGATGTGCACGCAGCAACCCTAGCCCGGCGGGCCGCCATTGGCGGACGTCCGTCTTCAGGCGGTGGCCTCGTCGAGGAGTTCGAGCAGGTGGTGGTACGGCTTGCCGGTGGCGCGGGTCAGGCCGAGCTCGCAGGTGCGGTTGACCGAGGCGTGCGCGGCGAAGTCACCGGCCCGTACGGCGGCGGCTTCGGCATGGGTGGCCGAGGCGGTGAGCTCCGGGTGGAGCAGGCCGCGATCGCCGGCGAAGGCGCAGCACTGCCACCCCTCAGGGACGACCACCCGCTCGGCGACCGCTTCGGCGATGCGGGCGATGGCGGCGTCCAGGCCGAGGCGGGTGGAGGAGCAGGTGGGATGCAGGGCCAGGGAGGGACGGCGCCGGCCCACGGTCAGGCGGGGCAGGAGGTACTCGGCGGTGAAGGCGACCGCGTCGAGCACCCGCAGGGCCTGTCCCAGCGAGCCGGTCAGACGGTGGAAGCCCTCGGTGCAGGAGGCGGCGTCGCTGACGACCGGGATCCGGCCCTGGCCGGTGGCTTCGAGCAGGCTGTCGCAGACGCGGCGGGCCATGGCGTCATGGCCGTCGGTGTAGCCCTTGGACGACCAGGGAGTGCCGCAGCACAGGCCGCCGATCCCCTGCGGGATGTGCAGCCGCACGCCCGCCCGGGCGGCCAGGCGGGCGAACGCCTCCATTACGCCGGGGCCGCCGTCTGCGGGGGCGAACAAGGTGTTCAGGCAGGACGGGACATATACCGCATCCGCGTTCTCCACCGGATCGGAGCGGCGGCGCTTTCCGCCTCGCGGCAGGTCGCGGGTCCATCGCGGAACGGCCTCGGGGCCGGCGACGGCGCGAGCGGCACGGCTGGCAGCCTCCGGGAGATGGGGCGGTACCGCCTTGGCCGTGTCCAGTGCCAGGTCGAGCGCGCCGGTCACCCCGGTCCAGTGCTTGGCGGCGGCCTTCCAGCCCTTCTGGGCCAGGCGGCCGTGGCGCTCGCCGCGCAGACGCTTGGTCAGGTCGCCGGTGTTGATCAGGACCGGGCAGGCGGTGGCGCACATGCCGTCCACGGCGCAGGTGTCCACGGCGTCGTAGCCGTACTCCTCCTCCAGCCGGCGGGCGAGCTCGTGGTCGCCCGCGGCGTGGGCGGCGGCCAGCTCGCGGCGCAGCACGATGCGCTGTCGCGGGGTGGTCGTCAGGTCGCGGCTGGGGCAGACCGGCTCGCAGTAGCCGCACTCCACGCACCGGTCCACCTCGGGCTCGACGGTGACGACGGCCTTGAGGTCACGCAGGTGCGCGTCGTCCCGGTCGGTCAGGACGACGCCGGGGTTGAGCGCGCCGGCCGGGTCGCACAGGCGCTTGACCTCGCGCATCACCTCATACAGCTCGTCGCCGTACTGGCGGCGCACGAACGGGGCCATGACGCGGCCGGTGCCGTGCTCGGCCTTGAGCGTGCCGCCCCGGGCCAGGACGGCCCGCACCATGTCCTCGGTGAAGTCGGCGTAGCGCTCCAGGTCGGTGTCGAAGCGCTCGTTGAGCATGAAGTGCAGGTTGCCGTCCTTGGCGTGGCCGAAGATGACGCTGCGCTCGTAGCGGTGCTCGGAGAACAGGGCGATCAGCTCGTCGCACAGGTCGGCCAGGGCGGGCACCGGAACGGCCACGTCCTCCAGCAGGGCGGTGGTGCCGCTGGGGCGGGCGCCGGCGACGGAGGCGTACAGGCCCTTGCGGATGTGCCACAACGCGGCCCGGCCGTCCGCCTGCCTGCTGAGCCGGGCCGGGGCGGACAGCGCCAGCGCCGGGAACAGGTCCGCGGCCGTCCGTTCTCGTTCGGCCAGGAGATCCTCCTCCGGTTCCTGCCATTCGATCAGCAGGGCGGCGTGCTCGGCGACGGCGAGCCCGCGCAGCACGTCGTCGGCTTTGGGGTCGCTCTGGGCGACGCGCAGGGATTCGGCGTCCAGCAGTTCGACGGCGGCGGGCGCGGCGGCGACCAGGGCGGGCATCGCGGCCATGGCCTGGCGCAGGGTGGGGAAGACGAGCAGGCCGGTGGCGGCCAGCCGGTGGGCGGGGACCGTGCGCAGCACCGCCTCGGCGACGAAGCCCAGGGTGCCTTCGCTGCCGATGGCCAGGTGGGCCAGGATCTGCGCGGGCGATGAGTGGTCGAGGAAGCTGTTGAGGCCGTAGCCCATGGTGTTCTTCAGCGCGAACTGGGCGGTGACGCGGCCTACCGAGTCAGGGTTGCCGCGCACGCGGTCGCGCAGCCGTTCCAGGCCCTCGGCCAGCGCGGGCTCCAGGGCGCGCAGCCGCTCGTCGGCGTCGGGGGCGCCGGTGTCGATGACGGTGCCACTGGACAGCACCAGCGTCATCGACTCCAGGGTCTGGTAGGCGTTGGCGTGCGTGCCGCAGGTCATGCCGCTGGAGTTGTTGGCCACGACGCCGCCGATCGTGCAGGCCGACTCGCTGGCCGGGTCCGGGCCGAGCTTGCGGCCGTACGGCGCGAGGCGGGCGTTGACCTGCCGCAGCACCGCGCCGGGCTGCACCCGCACCCGCGCCCCGCCGTCCAGCACCTCGATGCCGCGGAAATGGCGCCGGGTGTCCACCAGGAGGTGCTCGCTGACCGCCTGCCCGCTCAGACTGGTGCCACCGGAACGGAAGGTGAGCGGCAGGCCCGTACGCAGCAGCGCCGCCACCTGCTCCGCGCTCTCGGGCACCAGCACCGCCTGCGGCGTGAGCAGGTAGTGCGAGGCGTCGTGCGCCATGCCGAGCCGGTCACTGGCCCGGGTGCGGGCGATGCCGGGGACGGCCGCCTCCACCGCCGACAGTACGGCGGGATCGGGGACGGGCAGTGTGCTGCTCACGCGTGCTTCTTTCACAGTCGCGGATCTCACAGTCGCGGATCTCACAGTCGCGATCTGAGAGTCGTGGATCTCAGAGTCGCGGATCTCACAGTCGCGGATCGATGTGGATCTTCGGGCCCGGCCCGGCGTCGTCGGGCCGGTGCCCGGCCAGGACGTCGGCCGTCGCGGCCAGGCCCACCGTGGCGGCCACCAGCGGGCGGGCGTCCAGCGAACCGTCGGCGTAGGCGGCGATGGCGCCCGCCAGCCCGGCCGAGCCGCCGAGGATGCCGACGGCGGTGACGTCCCGCAGCACCAGGTCGCGGGTGTCGAGGGTGCTCGGTGTCCCGGCCAGGCCGATGTAGACGACGCGTCCCGCGGGCTCGACCAGGTCGAGCGCCAGGGCGGGCAGGTGCGGGGCGTTGGAGGCGTCGACCACGGCATGCCACGGCAGCTCGGGCAGCGTCTCCCGAGTCCAGACGCCGGTGAGGCCGACGGCCCGCGCGACCTCCGGGGTGCCGAGGCCCATCAGGTGCGCCTCCACGCCTTCGGCGCGGGCGAACAACGCCACGAGCAGGCCGATCGTACCCGTGCCGAGGACCAGCAGCCGCTCCCCCGGCCGCAGCCCGGCGGCGCGAAAGGCCCTGAGCGCGTTGGCGCCCGGCTCGACCAGCGCGCCGAGCGTGGCGTCCATCGTGCCGGGCAGCGCGTGCAGGGCCGTGGCGGGCAGGGCGAGCTGCTCGGCCAGCGCTCCGGGACGGCCGCGGCTGATGCCGATCTCCACCATGTCGGCGCAGACGTGGTGGTGGCCGGCCCGGCAGCGGTCGCAGTGGCCGCAGCCGAGCATGGTGTCGCCGGTGACCCGGCGGCCCAGCCAGCCACCGTCCACGCCCGCGCCGACCGCGCTGACGACCCCGATCCACTCGTGGCCGGGGCGCAGCGGGTACCAGGACCGGCCGGTGCGCAGGTAGCTCATCTCGCCGGTGAACAGCTCCACGTCGGTGCCGCACACGCCGACCCGTTCGACGTCGACGACCACCTCGCCGCGGGCGGCGAGCGGCGGCTCGACCTCCTGGACCTCGGCCTTGCCCGGTCCGGTCAGGACGAGGGCGCGCACTAGCGGGGCCCTGCGACCCGCTGGCGCTGGCCGCCGAGCCCGTCGATGCCGAGCTCCATCACGTCGCCGGGCTGGAGCCAGATCTGCGGATTGTGGCCCATGCCGACGCCGGGTGGGGTGCCGGTGTTGATCAGGTCGCCGGGCTCCAGCACCATGAACTGGCTCAGGTGGTGCACGATGACGTACGGATCGAAGATCATCGTCTTGGTGGTGCCGGTCTGGCGGCGCACGCCGTTGACGTCCAGCCGCATGCCGAGGTCGGTGACGTCGGCGATCTCGTCGGGCGTGACCAGCCACGGGCCGGCCGGGTTGAACGTCTCGGCGGACTTGCCCTTGCTCCACTGCCCGCCGCGCTCCAGCTGGAAGGAGCGCTCGCTGACGTCGTTGACCACGCAGTAGCCGGCGATGGCCTCGCGCGCCTGCTCGACCGAGTCCAGATAGGAGGTACGGCGGCCGATGACGACGCCCAGCTCCACCTCCCAGTCGGTCTTCGTCGAGCCACGCGGGATGCGCACCTCGTCGTAGGGGCCGATAAGCGTGTTGGGCGACTTGGTGAACAGGATCGGCTCGTCCGGCACGGCCTGGCCGGTCTCGGCGGCGTGGTCGCTGTAGTTGAGGCCGATGCACAGGATCTGGTGCGGCCGGGCGATCGGCGCGCCGACGCGCTCTCCGGCGAACTCCGCCACCTGGCCGGCGGCGATACGCTCGGCGACCGGTCCGGCCAGCAGCGCCGTGCCGCCGGAGCCGAAGAAGCGCTCGTCGAAGTCGGGCGTCAGGTCAGAGACGTCCACGTAGTGGGTGTCGTCCACGCGGACGACGGGCTTTTCGGCGCCGGGCGCGCCGATGCGCATGAGATACAAGATCAGTCTCCGTGAATCAGCAGTGGGGCGGTGGCGGACCTCACAAGAGGTCCTTGCCGGAAACGATGGCGCGGATGGCGGGCAGGTCGGCGACGAGCTTGTCCAGCGGCGTGCGGTAGGCCAGGCCGCTGACGCTGATCGCGCCGCTGGGCACGGCGGGTGAGTTCAGGTACGCCGGGACCGCCACGCAGTTGACGCCCGGCTCGTTCTCCTCCTCGTCGACGGCGTAGCCCTGCTCGCGGACGCGTGCCAGCTCGGCGTGCAGCTCCTCGGCCGTGCCGACGGAGCGCTCGGTCGGCCGCTCCAGCGTCCGGCCGCCCACCCACGCGCGCACCGCGTCCTCGTCCGGCAAGGTGTGAGCGAGCAGCATCTTGCCGACACCGGTGCAGTGGGCCGGGTTGCGGCCGCCGACGACCGAGGTCAGCCGCACCGCACCGGCGGCCGGGTCCAGCTTGGAGCGGTAGACGACCGAGGGGCCGTCCAGCACCGCGTAGTGCACCGTCTCGCCGTAGCGCTCGCACAGCGCCTTGAGGATCGGGGTGACCCGGACGTGGTCGGGCCGGGCCTCGTGGTGGGCGAAGGCCATCCGCAGGAACTCATCCCCCAGCACGTACTGGCCGTGGCCGTTCTGGGCGGCGAACCCGGCACGGCGCAGCGCGGCCAGGGCGCGATGCGCGGTCGGCTTGGGGCTGGCCACCGCACGGGCCATCTCCTCCAGGCCGATCCCGTCGGGGTGGCGGGCCAGCTCGGCCAGCACCGCCAGCACCCGGTCGGACCCGACGAGCTTGGGTTCCTCCATAGGCTCGGACATGATTCCGAATGTTAGACCATCATTCCAAAAGCAGGAAGTTCTCCTCTCAGCCGGCTTCAGCCGAGTGCTTGGGCGAGGGCCGCCACGACGGACTTGCCGCGATCCCCATCGCCCATGCGGTTCGTCAGATAGGCGAACCCCATCCGTGCCTCAGGATCGGCGAACGCCACCTGTCCGCCCGCCCCGTCATGCCCGAAGGACGTCGGCGACAGGTATCGCTGCCAGTCCGAGGGCACCATGACCCCGGCGCCCCAGGACTGATAGGGCGGCGGCCCCACGAAGAAGTACGGGGCGCCCTCGCTGCGCACCTCGCACAGCGCTTGCACGGTGTCGTCGTTGATCAGGCGCACGCCGTTCGTCGGCGTAACGGTCGCCGACCACATCCGGGCCAGTCCGCTCGCCGTCGCCATGCCGGTCACGCCGGCCAGGCCGGCACGGCGGAAGCGCGGTTCGGTGAGGTGGTCGATCGTGAGACCACAACCCAGGTTTATCGTGCGTTCCAGCCAGAAGATCCCCTCGGGGTCGCCCGTCGGCGTTGCCTCCTCCAGCGCGTCCGTGACGACACGGGCCACGCGTGGCTCCTCCGAGTCCGGAAGCCCGATCCAGACGTCGGCTTTCAGCGGGCGAGCGACGTGCTCCTCGAAGCAGCGCCCGATCACCTGGCCGGTGCCGAGCGTGACGAGCTTGGCGGTGATCGCCCCGTGCGTGACCGCGTGGTACTGGTGATGCTCGCCGGGCGCCCACAGCGGCTCCTGGGCGGCGAGGGCCTCCGCCGTCAGCAGGTTGTCCAGCACCTCCTCGAAGGTGAGGTCGCGGCGCGGAGCCGACAGACCGGCCCGGTGCGCCAGAGCGTCGCCGATGGTCACCCCGTCCTTTCCGTGTACGCCGAATTCGGGCCAGAGCTCGACGACCGGGGTGTCCAGCGCAGGCAGCGCACCGCGTTCCATGAGCATCGCCACCAGGACCGACGCCATGCCCTTCGTGCATGAGTACGTCAGCACGAGGGTGTCGGACGTGAACGCGCGCCCCGTGCGCTCATCCGCGACGCCGGCCTGCATGTCGACGACCGACAGTGACGAACTATTGCGATACCGGCTTGCCGGCCGATGACCGAGCCGAGTTGTTGCTGAGGGAGATGACCCTGGAGGAGAAGTGCGGCCAGCTCACCTCGGTCATGCCGTGGTCCCTGGTCCGCGCGGACGGCTCAGCTGCGGAGGGCGCCGAGGAGCTGCTGGTGAATCCGCCGGGTCATGTCGCCCAGCTGATCGTCGACGACCCCGCTCAACTGGCCCGCCTGGTAGGAACGATCCAGCACCGGTTCGTGACGGGGACCAGGCTCGGCATTCCGGCGCTGCTCCATGCCGAGGCGCTGAACGGGTTCCTCGCGGGCGGTCACATGGTCTTCCCCACCGCCATCGGGCTCGCCGCCACCTGGAGCCCTGAGCTGGTGGAGGAGATGACGGACCTCATCCGCCGCCAGATGCGCCGCACAGGGCTGCCGCATGCGCTGTCACCGGTGATGGACGTCGCGCTCGATCCCCGGTGGGGCCGGGTGCACGAGACCTACGGTGAGGATCCGTACCTGGCGGCCGCCTTCAGCGTCGCCTTCACCCGCGGTCTGCAGGGCGCCGACCTCGCCGAGGGCGTGGTCGCCACGGGCAAGCACTTCCTCGGCTATGCCGTCACGGCGGGCGGGCGCAACCAGTCGGCGTTCGAGGCGGGTTCCCGGCAGACCCGGGACCTGTTCGCCTACCCCTTCGAGGCGGCGATCCAGATCGCCGGCCTGAAGTCGGTGATGAACGGCTACGCCGACATCGACGGCGTCCCGGCAGGCATCTCCCAGGAGATGCTCACCGGCCTGCTGCGCGGGAAACTCGGCTTCGACGGTTTCGTGTCGGCCGACTACGCGACCCTCGAACAAGTGGTCACCCGGCAGCGGGCCGCGTCGACCCCCGGCGAGGCGGGCCGGCTGGCGATCACCGCCGGGCTGGACGTCGAGTTCCCGACACCGTTCGCCTACGGGTCCGCGCTCGTCGCGGAGGTGGAAGAGGGGCGGCTCGACGTACGCGACGTCGACGCCTGCGTACGGCGGGTGCTGCGGGCCAAGTTCGAGCTCGGACTGTTCGAGAACCCGTATCCGCAGGAGCACATCGACATCACCGCCGTGGCGCGCGAGGGCGAGACGCTGTCGCAGCAGCTCGCCCGCCGGTCGGTGGTGCTCGCCAAGAACGACGGCACCCTGCCCCTGCCTCAGGAGGGGCTGACCGTAGCGGTCATCGGCCCGCACGCCGACGCCGTGATCCGGCAGTTCGCCGCCTACACCTATCCGGCGTGGCGGGAGGCGGTCAACGGCCTGGAGCTCGGCGAACACGGCACCATGGCGGGCGCCGAGGAGATCAAATCCTCATGGTTCGACAGGCTGTTCTCACCGGTGGACGTGGCGGCCCTGGCCCGCGACCGTTATGGAGCCCGTCCGCTCGCCGAGGAGATCGCCGCATTCGCCGGCGACGTGCTGACCGAGCCGGGCTGCACGATGACCCGGCCACTCGGGCAGGAATCGGTGGAGCGGGCCGTGGAAGCCGCCCACCGAGCCGATGTCGTGGTGCTGGCCCTGGGCGGCGCGAGTCTATGGTTCACCGGTGAACGCACCGAGGGAGAGGACAGCGACTCCGCCGACATCTCGCTGCCCGCCGCTCAGGCCCGGCTCGCCGAGGCGGTGGCCGCCACCGGCAAGCCACTCGTGGTGGTGCTCGTCCAGGGGCGGGCCTACGCGCTGCCCGAGGTGGTACGCGAGGCCGCCGCGATCGTGGTGAGCACCTTCGGCGGGCCGTACGGGGCCAAGGCGGTGGCCGAGGTGCTCTTCGGCGCCGTCAATCCCAGTGGCAAGCTGCCCTACAGCGTCCCCCGCCACAGCGGCCAGATCCCGGTCCATCACCACCAGAAGGCAGGCACCGGCTACCGCAGCCCGCTCCCGGCCCACATCCCCCGGCACTACCTGGACATGGAGGCCACGCCGCTGTACGCCTTCGGCCACGGTCTGAGCTAAACCGACTTCACGCTCACCGACCTGGCATGCGATCCCGAGGTGGACACGACCGGCACGGCAGGCAGCATCAGCGCCACCGTCACCAACACCGGAGCGCTCGCCGGAGCCACGGTCGTCCAGCTCTACCTGCGGATCAACACCTCGGGCGTCACGCGCCCGGCGCAGCAGCTCGCCGGATTCCACCGCGTCGAACTCGCCCCCGGCCAGTCCTGCCGCGTCACCTTCCACGTCTCGGCCGCCCAGCTCGGCTGCACCAACCTGGCCCACGACTTCGCCGTCGAACCCGCCACCGTCGGGGTCTTCCTCGGCTTCGACTCCGACGACCGCGCGCTGACCGGATCGTTCGAGCTGATCGGCAAGCCCCGCGTGCTCACCAGCAGTGAGCGCGCCTTCCTGTCCGAGACCACGACCGCAAAGGAATCCGCATGTCGCGCGTACTGTTCGGCGCCGCGTACTACCCCGAATACCACCCCGCCGACCTGCTGAAGACCGATCTGGACCTGATGGCCGAGGCGCGCTTCTCCGTCATCCGGGTCGGCGAATCCGTCTGGTCCACCTGGGAGCCGGACGACGGCCACTTCAACCTGGACTGGCTGCAACCGACGCTGGACGGCGCGCACGAGCGCGGCATCGGCGTCATCCTCGGCACGCCCACCTACGCCGCGCCGCCATGGCTGGCCCGCCTCTACCCGGAGATCGCCGGCGAGGCGGCGACCGGGCAGCGTATGGGCTGGGGTGCGCGCCAGGAAATGGACTTCACCCACGCGGCGTTCCGCTTCCACGCCGAGCGCATCATCCGTAAGGTCGTCGAGCGCTATGCCGATCACCCGGCCGTCATCGGTTACCAGGTCGACAACGAGCCGGGCCCGCACCTGCTGCACAACCACGGCGTCTTCCAGCGCTTCGTGAACCGGCTGCGCGAACAGTACGGCGACGTGCGGAGGCTGAACGAGGAGTGGGGCCTGGTCTACTGGTCGCACCGGCTGTCGGACTGGGCCGATCTGTGGACGCCGGACGGCTCGCCGACGACGACCTGACCCGCCGGCTCGACGTCGCCACCGGCAACCCGTACTACGGGATGCAGGACGCTCTCGCCCTGCCGGCACAGCGAGGCGGCGGCCAGAACTGGGCAAGCCAGGACACGTGGGCGTTCTACCGAGCGGCCGACAGGATGTACTCCTCCCGCCAGGAGCCGTTCCTCGTCACCGAGACCAACGCCCAAGCCATCGGCCCGTCCTGGGTCAACCAGCCCGGATACGACGGGCAGTGGCGCCAGGCCGCCTGGGCGCTCGTCGCCCGGGGCGCGTCCATGGTCGAGTACTGGCATTGGCGGACGCTGGTGTTCGGCGGCGAAACCTACTGGGGCGGCGTGCTGCCCCACAGCGGGCGTCCCGGCCGCACCTATCGGGAGATCGCCCGCATCGGCGTCGAGCTGGAGCGGGCCGGCGACCTGGTGGCGAATCTGACGCCGGACGCGGACGTCGCGATGCTGTACTCCCACCCCAGCAAGTGGGCCATGATCGCCCAGCCGGCCCTGGCCGCATCCGACGGCGGCCCGGACGGGCGCTCGTACGAGGCCATCTTCGACGCCTTCTACCGGGGCGCGTTCGACGCCGGCCTTCAGACGCGAGTGCTGCATGCCGGGCAAGCCGTTGCCGAGGATCCGGCCGAAATGGCCAACAGGCACCCGGTGCTGGTGGCCGCCGGACTGTACGTGGCCGACGACGCCACTTTGGACTGGCTGGCCGCCTACGCCGGTGCAGGCGGGCACCTGGTCCTGGGGCCGCGGTCCTGCTACGCCGACCACGAGGCCCGCGCCCGCCGCGACGTCCAGCCCGCCCGCCTCGCCGACGCCGCCGGAGCCTGGTACGACGAGTTCAGCAACCTCGACGCGGAGCTGCCGTTGCAGGCCCCTGACGGCTCGCCGCTGACCCTGCCCGAAGGCGCGGCCGGCACCCGCTGGGCGGACGGGCTGCACACCGACGGCGCCGACGTTCTCGCCGCCTATGACCACCCGCACTTCGGGCGGTTCGCCGCCGTCACCACCCACCGGCATGGGCAGGGCCGGATCACCTACGTCGGCACCATCCCGAACCCCGCCCTGGGCGAGTCCCTGTTCCGCTGGCTGCTGCCGGACGCCGAACCCTGGGGACTGCTGCCGACCGGCGTCACCTGCACCGGCGCCACCGCCACAGACGGCCGCCGGGTCCGTTTCCTGCACAACTGGACCTGGCAGGAGACGACGGTGACCATCCCGGTCGCAGTGCGCGATGTGCTCGACGACATCGGGCACGAGCCCGGCGCACAGGTACGGCTCGGCCCCTGGGACGTGCGCGTCCTGCTGGAAACATGATCGTGAGGGTACGCACTGCGTGAGGTCCTTGTAATTCGGCGTCGCAGCGGCCTAACACGACACCGCAATCGTTCGTTATAGTGAACGTAGAGTTCGCCAATCTTCACTAGCGAGGGTGTAAATGCAGGTCCCCGCCTACTACGCCGACACGTACGAAGAACAGGCCCTTACCCAGGTCACCGCTGTAGGTGAGCGTGATGGCGCGCCGTGGGTGGCGGTCGAGCACTGTCTGTTCCATCCGCAGGGCGGGGGCCAGCCCGCCGACCGCGGGTGGATAGACGGCCACGAGATCGCCCCCGTACGAGACCAGGGCTTGGGGCTGGTCGTGGCCGTGGCCTCCGGTGAGACGGCGCTGCCGGTCTTCTCGGTCGGGCAGCCGGTCAAGGTCCGCATCGACCTGCCGCTGCGCATCGCGCATGCCGCGCTGCACACGGCCGGCCACTTGATCGAGGCGGCCGGACGGGCACAGGGCTGGGTGCTGGCCGCGAGCAACCACTTCCCCGGCCAGGCCCGGATCGAGTTCACCGCACCGCGGCCCGACGCCCGCCTGGAGACCCCGGAGGGCCGGGAGGAGGCCACCGAGGCACTGCGGACGCAGGTCGCCGACGCCATCGCACAAGACCTGCCCGTGACCTGGGCGAACGACGCCGAGGGACGCCGCATCGTGCACCTGGCCCATCTGCACTCGGCTCCGTGCGGGGGAACCCACGTGCGCAGCCTCGGCGACCTCGCCGGCATCGTGCTGCCCACGCTGAAGGTCAAGAAGGGCCGGATCCGCCTCTCCTACAGCGCCGCCCACCGGGAACGCTGATGACACCTTCATCCGGCGACCGCCGGCCCGCCAGCAGCACGGCGATCGCGGTCGGGGCGCAGATCCGCCAGCGTCGTGAGCAGCGCGGCATGAGCAGCGCCGAGCTGGCCCGCCGGGCGGGATTGAGCAAGGCGACGCTGTCGCAGCTGGAGGCCGGGCGGGGCAACCCGACCATCGAGACCCTCGACGCGCTCGCGATCGCCCTGCGCATCCCGCTGACCGACCTCCTGGCCCGCGACACCGACCCGGGGCCGGTGCTCGTACCCGGCACCGACCTGGCCGCCGGCGAAGTGGGACGCGAGCTGCTGCGCCGTATCAGCAGCGGCAACAGCCTGGAGATCTGGCGGCTGCGCATGCCCCCCGGCACGCACCTGGACGGCGTCCCGCACGCGACCGGCACCATCGAGCACCTGCTCGTCTCCTCCGGCCGCCTCGCCGCCGGGCCCGCCGACGCCCCCACCGACCTGCAATCCGGCGACCTGCTCGCCTTCGCGGGAGACGCCCCGCACGTCTACCGCACCGGCCCTGAGGCGGCCGACGTCACCGTCGTCATCGCCTCCCCCATCATCAGCTGAACGACACCCCTGGGCATGAGTGTCACCGCTTCCGCCACACCTCAGCGCATATTCACCAGCGACAACGCCGCCGGCACCGGGGCTTGAGCGGCAACCGACCGGTGAACGGCGTTGGCGAGCCGAGGTGCTGGAGTTCCTGCCCGGGTCGCGATCTCGGACCTGGAACGCCTGCGCGGCGGGTGCCGGGAGGCTCCCTCGCGAGCACAAGTCGCGGCGCGGGCGAATCGTCGAACCCAGTCCTGCCGAAGCGGGTCCCGCGCTACGCAGCTTCGCGGCCAAGGTACCGGGCGGCGTCGGGGTCGCCTAGCGAGCCGGTATCAGTACATATCAGGCAAATCTGGTGGGAATCCCCCAGGCCTACAGCAAGCCCCAGAGGCGCCCGTCCGAGCAGTTGGTGAACTGTGGTCATCATTTCTGGCTGGTATCACAGCTCTTGACCCTACGAGCGCCAAAGGACTTGTACACTTCGTTCTGGAAGCACACAGTTACACAAAGTGACAATCCACACATCTGGTGCAAATCGCATTTGCGATTCCTCGTGGCGTCCGGACCCCGCGCCACGTCAGGTGTCGAAGTTGGCGGCCGGGCATACCCCAGAAGGCTCCCACAGTCGGCAGATGTTCCAGTGTGGGAACACAACAGGGGAGCCGAGCGCATGGAGCCACTGCACCTGACGACGAACCGTCAGGGGGCGAAAGTTATCGTGCACGTCTCCGGGGAGCTGGACATCGCCACCACATCGGTGCTGCATGACCACCTGCTCGACATCCTGAGGGAGACCTCCAACGGGCACCGGAAGATCGACGAGGTCGTCATGGAGCTGAGCGGGCTGTCGTTCATCGACGCGGCCGGCTTGGGCGCTCTGGTGAGTATTCAGGACCACGCGCGGCGCAACGCCATACCGTTGCTGCTGTCCGGGGTCCCACCGCAGATCGACCGGCTACTCCTGATCACCGGGCTCAACCGCCAGTTCCCCACGGGCGCGCCGCCGTACAAACCCCTATAGGACTAACGGCGCTCCACGGACGGGTCGTCGAGGTCGCCCCCGTACGACACGACCTCCCGCGCCACCTCCGCCAGCCGCCGGTTGTGGTCGCGGGCATGCCCGCGCAACCGCGCGAACGCCTCCTCCATCGCCCAGCCGTGCCGCTCGGCCAGCACCCCTTTGGCCTGCTCGATGACCACGCGGCTGGTGAGCGCGCTCCGCAGCTGCTCGGCGAGCAGCCGCTCGGCCCGCACGGCCCGCTCGTGCAGCAGCCCGATGGTGGCCATGTCGGCCAGCGCCTGCCCCAACGCGACGGTGTCGGCATGCAGGTCGCCGGGCATCTCACGGAACAGGTCGAGCACGCCGATCACCTCCTCGCGCACCCGCAGGGGCAGCGCGCTCACCGCGGCGAACCCATGGCCGCGGGCCTGCTGGGCGAAGCGCGGCCAGCTCCGGCGCGCCTCGGCGCCGTACAGGTCCGGGCAGTGCACGACCTCGCCGCCGCCGAGGCAGTCCAGGCAGGGCCCCTGCGCGTACCGCAGCTGCGACAGCTCCAGCGACCGGGCCCGCTCGCCGGAGGCGGCCATCAGCCGCAGCTCCCCCCGCTGATCGGTCACCAGCAGCCCGGCGGCGTCCACACCCAGCAGTTCCACGCTGTGTCCGGCGAGCAAGCGCGTGAAGTCGGCCGCGTCGGAACCGGTGACCAGCGTGTCGGCCAGAGCGACGAACGCCTCCGCGACCCCCCGCCCCGATACCGCCGGCGCCGCCGCCGCGACGCGCGTCTGAGCCGGCTCGGTGTCCACCGCCGTAGGAGACTCGGATCCCACAGCCGCAGGATACGCGAAGACCGGCCAAATCACCGGGAATCACCCACCTGACGGATCAGGTCATGCAGTCCCGGATCGCGGCGTGGGCGGCCTCGCGCAGGCGGGCGTGCACCACGGCGTTCGCCTCCCGGTCCGTACGCACCTCCACCAGGCGCAACCCCTCGCCGCGCAGCGCCTTGGGCAGGTCGGACAGGTCCTCCACCAGCTGGTACGGGGTGCCCGTCGAAGCGGCCACGTAACCGAGATCGACGCCGTGCGGCGTACCGAAGACCCGCTCGAACGGATCCCTGACCGCCGCCTGCGGCAGCAGCGAGAAGATGCCGCCGCCGTCGTTGTTCACCACGACGAGGCACAGGTCGGGCCGCGGCTCCCGGGGGCCCAGGATGAGGCCGTTCTGGTCGTGCAGGAACGACAGGTCGCCCATGAGCGCGTAGGACGGCCCGTTGTGCGCCAGCGCCGCCCCCATGGCCGACGACACCAGCCCGTCGATGCCCGACGCGCCCCGGTTGGCCAGCAGCCGCAGCCCCCGCCGCGGGCGCATCGCCTGGTCCAGGTCGCGGATCGGCATCGAGGAGCCGCAGAACAGCAGCGCCCCATTGGGCATCGCGTCGACCAGGTCACGGGCCAGCCGAGGCTCGCTGGTGCCCGAGGCGTCGAGCACCTCGTCGATGGCCGACCTGGCCGCCTGGTCGGCCTGCCGCCAGGCGTGCAGCCACGTGTCGTCACCCGAGGCGACGGGGATCTCCACCGCCTGCGCCACCTGCGTCGCCGACCGGGTCGGATCGGGCCAGCGGTCGAGATCGGTGGCCACCACGATGTGCTCCCCGGCCCGCCTGAGCCACGACAGCAGCGGCCGCGACAGCCCGGGACGGCCGAGCGTGACCACCACGTCGGGGCGGTGGGCGTCGGCGAACTCCGGCGTGCCGAGCAGGTAGTGGTAGGTGGACACGGCGTGGTCGCCGTAGCGTCCGCCGCCGTTCGGCTCCGAGATCACCGGCCAGCCCGCCATGCCGGCCGCGGCGACGTAGCGGCGGACGTTCGCGGCGCCGTCGCCGACCACGAGCACGCCGCGCCTGGTCGGCGGGATGTGCAGGGCGATGGGCGGCGGCGCGACGCGGGCGCGCACCCAGGGGCCGTTGGCGTCGCCGTCGAGCGACTCGCACCACGAGGTGTCGCCGTCGGGGATCAGCGGCTCCCTGAACGCCAGGTTCAGATGCACCGGCCCCGGCGCGGCGGGCCCGGAGGCGCGCTGGTAGGCCCGGCAGGCCAGCGATCGCCAGTAGGCCACCTGCCCCGGCCGGTCCTCGGGCACGCCGACCTCGGCGAACCAGCGCACCGCCGAGCCGTACAGCTTGATCTGGTCGATCGTCTGGTTGGCGCCGGTGCCGCGCAGCTCGGGCGGGCGGTCGGCGGTGAGCACCAACAACGGGACGCCCGACTCGCTCGCCTCCACGACGGCCGGGTGGAAGTTGGCGGCGGCCGTGCCGGACGAGCAGATCAGCGCGACCGGCCGCTCGGCGCGCCTGGCCAGCCCCAGCGCCAGGAAGGAGGCCGACCGCTCGTCGATGCGCACGTGCAGCCGCACCCGCGACTCGGCGTGCAGCGCCAGCGCCAGCGGGGCGGAGCGCGAGCCGGGCGCGAGCACGACGTCGGTGAGGCCGCAGCGCACAAGCTCGTCGACCAGGACCGTGGCCAGCGCGGTAGCGGGGTTCACAGTGACGCCTCCTGCATCCGGCGAAGCCACGAGGGAGATTCAATCTCAAATGCCGACAAAAGCTGAAAATTCACCGCAGGACGTCGTACGGCCAGCCGCCCGTCCACGGGCACCAGCGAATCGTCCACCACATCACCCATGAGCAGCGGCATCGTGCCCAGCCCGCACGCATACGGCAGCTCCGGCAGCGCCGCGGCCAGCGCGAGCCCCGCCGCCAGCCCCACCGAGGTCTCCACGGCGCTCGACACCACCGCCGGCAGCCCGCACGCCTCCACCACCCGCAACGCGTTGCGCACCCCGCCGAGCGGCTGCGCCTTCACCACCGCGATGTCGGCCGCCTCCGCGGCCCTGACCCGCAGCGGGTCCTCGGCGCGCCGGATCGACTCGTCGGCCGCGATCGGCACGTCGAGCGCCCGCCGCACCGCCGCCAGCTCCTCCAGCGTGGCACAGGGCTGCTCGGCGTACTCCAGGTCGAAGCGGTCGAGCTCCTTCAGGTGGCGTACGGCCTCGCCGACCTCCCAGGCGCCGTTGGCGTCGACGCGCAGCCTGCCCGCCGGGCCGAGCGCGTCACGCACCGCCTCCACCCGGGCCAGGTCCTCGGCGAACGTCTGACCCCGCTCGGCCACCTTGACCTTCGCCGTGGCGCAGCCCGACCCGCGGACGAGCTCGAATGCCTGCTCGGCGGCCACGGCGGGCACGGTCGCGTTGACCGGCACACTGTCGCGCACCGGCTCCGGCCAGCCCTCGAAGGCGGCCTCGCGGGCGCACGCCAGCCAGCGGGCGCACTCGCGCGGACCGTACTCGGGAAAGGGCGAGAACTCGCCCCAACCGGCCGGACCGTGCAGCAGAACCCCTTCCCTGACGGTCTGACCCCGGAAACGGGTGCGCATCGCGACCCGGAAGACGACGGGAGCCCGGAAATGCACGGGAGAACGCGTCACGACCCTCCCTGCACCGCTGACCGACCTGTCGCCATTAACCTTACGAGCATGTTGAGGAAGCCATCGCATCCGGACCGGCCGTTGCACGCCGTGGTCGGATCCCCAGGGCCCGAGCTCTTCGCGGCGATCCGTGACGCCCTGTCGGGCGACGGCCCGGCGATCCTCCCCCTGCCTGCCGGAAGCGCCCCCGGCGCGCTGCGCCCGACGCACGTCAACGGCGTACGCCAGGACGACGGCGAGGGCGTGCCCGGCGACGTGGCGGTGGTCATCGCCACCAGCGGCAGCACGGGAGCGCCCAAGGGCGTGATGCTGTCGGCCACCGCGTTGCGCACCTCGGCGGCCTCCTCACTGCGCCGCCTGGAGGCGGTCAAGGGCGAGCGCTGGCTGTGCTGCCTGCCGCCCTCTCACGTGTCGGGCCTGCAGGTGCTGGTCCGCGCCCTGCTCTGCGAGAGCGAGCCGATCATCCACCCGCACTTCGACCCCCACGAGGTGCTCGCGTCGGGCGGCGACCACGTGTCGCTGGTGCCGACCCAGCTCCATCGGCTGGTCGAACTGAACGCCGACCTGTCGGTGTTCCGCACCATCGTGCTCGGCGGCGCCGCCCCGCGGGCCGGCCTGGTCGCCGAGGCTCGGGCGCTCGGCGCTCGGGTGGTCACGACGTACGGGATGAGCGAGACGAGCGGCGGCTGCGTGTACGACGGCCAGCCCCTTTACAATGTAGATCTCAAAATCGGCGACGACGGGCGCATCCGCGTCGCCGGCCCGGTGCTCTTCTCCGGCTACCGCTTCGGCGAGCCCGCCCCCTTCGACGGCGACTGGTACGTCACCTCCGACCTGGGCGAGCTGACCGGAGGCCGACTGCGCGTGCTGGGCAGGGCCGACGACGTCATCAACACCGGCGGTGAGAAGGTGGTGGCCGCCTCGGTGGCCGAGGTGCTCGGCGGCCACCCCGAGGTGGCCGACGTGGCCGTGATCGGCCGGCCGGATCCCGAATGGGGAGAGATCGTGGTGGCCGTCGTGGTGCCCGCCGACCCGGCCGGCCCGCCCACGCTGGACCAGCTCCGCGCCTACTCCACCGACCGGCTCCCCGCCTACGCCGCGCCGCGCCAACTGCGGCTGATGTCCCGTTTGCCGCTGCTAGCGAATGGTAAAACGGATCTCGTTCGCCTTAGGACAGGAACCTGATGAGTTGCGGGTGCGTCTTATGGAGGAGAGCAAGGAGAGGGCCTTCATGAACCAGACCCGCAAGATGTGGGCATCCGCGGCGGTCGTCGGCGTGATCCTCGTCGGCGGAGCCTCAGTCGCGGCGGCCGCCTCGGCGGGCAGGCTCCAACGGGTCGACAGGGAGACCAAAGCAGTGGTGGAGAAGGAGCCGTCCGTTCAGACCGATCGGCTTTCCGAGCTGACCGTCTCGCCCGCGCCGAGTGATGGCAGCGTGGCGTCCAAGGAGCTCAACCAGGACCCGCAGAAGGTCATCGAGTATTGGACGGACAAGCGCATGCAGGACGCCCAGCCCATGCCGATGCCCGAGGTGAAGCCGGGCGAGTTCACCGTCGGGGAGTGACGTTCCTCGCGTGTGGGGTGGGTCACCTTTAGGGCGCTCCGCCCCCTTTTTTGTCCCTCCGGGAACAAATAGCGCTCAACGGCGTTATTGATACTGGTGCGCCGAGCGGCCGCAGCCGCCCCACCACAATCTTGGTCTGAACGAATTCGACTCCGTATGGAGGAGGTGTCCTCATGCCCCGAACCGCCGTGGCGACCCCATCCACGACCCTCGACCAGCTGATTGACCGAGGGCGAGCTCAGGGTCACCTCTCCTTGGCGGAGCTGCGTGACGCGTTCGCCGAAGCCGGCATCAGCCCTTCGGACGGCCGTTCGATCCTGCGCGAGCTCACCGAGGCTGGTGTCAGCCTCGCCGCCGAGGACGAGCCGTCCCTCGGGCAGGCGGCCGCACGCAAGACCACCCGTAAGACCACGACCAAGCGAGCGAAGTCTACCCGCTCGAAGGCCGCGGAGCCAAAGACGGA
Source organism: Nonomuraea aurantiaca (assembly GCF_020215705.1). GTDB lineage: Bacteria > Actinomycetota > Actinomycetes > Streptosporangiales > Streptosporangiaceae > Nonomuraea > Nonomuraea aurantiaca. The sequence continues at coordinate 210,099 of NZ_JAIWNB010000008.1, forward strand.
GCCGGCGGCGCAGTCGGCCCAGTCCGCCGCGCACGACGAGGACGCCCCCGACGACCTCGCGCTGAGCCCGGACGCCGCGGGCCCGGACGCCGCCGAGCTGGAGTCCGAAACGATCGACCTCGACGACAACCAGTCGGTCATGGGCGACTCGGTCCACACCTACCTCAAGTCGATCGGCCGCCGTACGCTGCTCACCGCCGCCCAGGAGGTCGAGCTGGCCCGGCGGATCGAGGCCGGCCTGTACGCCGAGTACAAGCTGGAGACCCACCCCGGCCTGTCCGCCGCCGCCCGCGACGACCTCGAACTGGTCATCGAGGACGGCAGGGCGGCCAAGGACCACATGCTGGAGGCCAACCTCCGGCTCGTCGTCTCGGTCGCCAAGAAGTACACCGACCGCGGCATGTCCCTGCTCGACGTGGTCCAGGAGGGCAACCTGGGCCTGATCAGGGCCGTGGAGAAGTTCGACTACACCAAGGGCTTCAAGTTCTCCACGTACGCCATGTGGTGGATCAGGCAGGCCATACAGCGCGGCTTCGCCGACTCGGCCCGGACGATCCGCCTGCCCGTACACGTGCTGGAGATGCTCTCCAAGCTGTCGCGCATCGAGCGCGACATGCACCAGAGGCTGGGCCGCGAGCCCACGCCCGAGGAGCTGGGGATCGAGCTCGACAAGACCCCCGACCAGATCGAAGAGCTGCTGCGCACCAGCCGCCAGCCCATCTCGCTCAACGCGACGATCGGCGAGGACGGCGAGACCACGATCGGCGACCTCATCGAGGACGTCGACTCCCCCGAGGCGTCGGAGATCGTCGACCGCCAGCTGCTGGGCGACCAGCTGCGCGGCGTGCTCGGCAACCTCACGCCGCGCGAGGCGAAGATCATGGCTCTGCGCTTCGGCCTGGTCGACGGCAAACCGCACACACTCGACGAGATCGGCAAGCACCTGGGCCTGACCCGGGAGCGCATCCGGCAGCTCGAGAAGGAATCGCTTTCGAAGCTGCGCCACCCGAGCAATACCCGCCCCTTGCTCGACTGGGCCAGCTGATCCGCGACGAAGCCCCGGCACTCCTCGTGCCGGGGCTTCGTCATGTCTCCGGCGGCCCGCCTTCGCCGCCTCCCCCGAAGGAGGGTCCCTCCAAAAGGACACCAGCCACCACAGACCGTCACAGAGATCGAGAGGGTCGCGTGACGAACCACCCGGGGAAGTGGCGGACGGCTAGCGAACGGCAGGCACCGGGCGCGGCACCCGCGGAATGCCCCACAGCCGATTGTCCTCGCGCAACGTACGCAGCCGATCGACCTCGGCGGTCCAGGTGGCCCCGGCGGGCGTCGCCTTGGCCTTGCGGCGGGCGATGCGATCGTCATAGGCCTTGACCCCGAACGTGGCCCGCTGCCCGCTCTCGGCCGCCCGCAGCGCCTCGGTGAGCGCCTTGTCGAACGCCACCCCGGCGGCCAGCAACTCGAGCTCATCCGCGGCGGCGGCCCGCAGGTCGCGCAGCGTCCCCTCGGCCTGCCTGGCCCTGTCGAGCAGCTCGGGGTAGCTCTTGGAGATCTCCACGTCCGCGTGGTAGCGGACCTCGGCCTCGCGGCTCACCCGCGGCCGGAAAAACGCCATCGACTCTGCCCCTCATCTCAATCGGCTCGTATCAGGCGACCAGGGTACGCCCGACCGCGACACGCTCCATAATCGGACCCGCGTTGGGCCCTTTACATAGTAAGATGATCTCCATGCCCGCAAAGAGACCGCCGATTCCCCTCTCCCGCGAGCGCATCATCGACGCCGCCCTCCACATCGCCGACTCCCAAGGGCTCAGGCGCCTGACGATGCGCAGGCTCGGCGACGCCCTGCAGGTGGAGGCCATGGCCATCTACCATCATCTGCCCCGGGGCAAGGAAGCGCTGATGGACGCGCTGGCCGAGCACGTCACGGCGGTCCACGTGGAGCAGGGACCCACCTGGCAGGACACGGCCAGGGCGTGGTGCCGGGCCGGTCGCGAGCTGCTGCGCGAGCACCCCGGCGTCCTGGCGCTCGCGCTGACCAAACCACCCAAGGGCGGCACCGCGCTGGCCATCAGGGAGCAGACGGAGCAACTCGCCGACGCGGGCCTGAACGACGCGCCGGAAGCCGTACGGGCGCTGCGGGCCTTCGTGTTCGGCAGCGTCGCGGTCGAGGTTCAGCAGTCGGGCTGGGCCGACCCCGAGGTCGACGAGTGGACCAGGCGCGACGAGCGCGCCGACGTCGACTTCGAGCGCGGTCTCGACGCCTTGCTCAGGGGCTTGCAAAGCTAGTGGGCGTGTCTCGCTTGGACCGTTATCCTGTATAAGGCACGCTGTGTCGAAGGTCACACTTTCGCATCCTCCTGTAACAGTCCTAACGGACTATGTCCGAACGTGTGACATACGCCGCACACTTGAAAGAAAGACAACACCCACGGTGTTCCCGCCCCTTTCTGACCCGCGGGAGCCAATCACGAGATATCGGAGGCACGCCGATGTGCCCGCACGACCCGGCCTGTCCGGCAGCCGAGGCGCCCGACCGCGAGGCCGCACGTACCCTCGCCTGCCATCCCGAGCAGGGGTGGAGCCTTCTCTGCAACGGCGTCGTCCTTTTCGAGGACACCGGGGAGCTCCTGCCTGGCGGCACCGTCATCGCTCCGCACCGCCCGGATCCGCTCGTCGGCGCCGCCTGAGCCGCCAACCGGCTCATCGGCGCCTCCAGAGCCACTGACCGCTCACACGCAGCCTCGGAGCCACCACCCGCCCCCGCGTCCCCTGAACCCGCGGCCCTTGGACCGTGTCTCATGGGCCATGTCCCCTGAGTCCGCGGCCTCTGAGTCCGCGGCCCGTCCGCGGCGCGGACGGTGGACGCACGGCTCCCCTCAGGCACGCCACTCACCCATAGCCGACGATCCACTCGGCGACCACCTCGCCCACCCGGGCGGGGTCCTTCTTCAGGTCGTGCCCCTCGCCCGGCAGCACAACCAGGCGTGCCGCGTCGGCGGCGTCGGGCACGCCGAACGGATCGCGGTCCCCGCTGACCACCAGCACGTCCACGCCCGCCTCACGCAGCTCGCCGGCCCTCGACTTCTCCGGCCTGCCCGGCGGGTGCAGCGGGAACGCGAGCGCCACCACCGCGACCGCGCCGACCACCTCGGCCGTACGGCAGGCCACCCTCGCCCCGTTGCTCCGGCCACCCTGCACCAGCGGCAGCCCCGGCCACCGCGCCCGTAGCTCACCCAGCACGACCTCCCACGCCTCGTCCTGCCGGACGGCCGAGCCCGGCGCCCGCGCCCCCGCGAGCCGGAACGGCTGCGTCACCCTGGCCACCACGGCCCCCACGTTCAGCGCCGCGTCGCGCACCGCCAGCAGATCGGGCGCGTCCACTCCCCCGGCCGACCCATGGGTCAGCACGAGCAGCAGCCGGGGCCGCTCCACCTCGTCGAACTCGACGTGCGCCGGCCCACGCGGGGTCATGATCCGCATGTCAGAACCGTACCTGGGGATGAGTTCACCATGGCCCTCAGGGCTGATGACGGCGTGCCGCGCAGCCGCGATGATGAGCCTCATGCCAGAGACGCGCCCCATCCGCGAGGACCTGCAGGCGACCCTCGACGCCCGCCGCGACCTCGGCCCCGAATACGAGGCCGCCCTGGTCGAGTCGTTCGTGGAGCGACTCGACGTCACGATCGCCGCCCGGGTGCGCGCCGAACTCCAGGCCCACGGCACCGGCCCCGGCCCGAGCAGGTCCAAGAGCCCGGGGGCGGCGATGATCCCGATCGCGCTGGGGTCGATGGGCATGGGCATCCCGCTGACGGCCATCGCGGCGCCCCGGGGAGGTGGGTTCGGCTTAGCCATCGTCTGGTTCGCCATCGTCCTGATCAACGTCGCCGCAGCGGCCGCCATCATGCGCCGCGGCTGACCTCCGCACCTCCACCCCCGGGTGATCGATCGCGCCACGGGCGACAAGCCGTGACAGACGACAGAGCGGTCGTCGTGCTCGTCGCCTGCTCATGGGCTTTCGCTCGGCGGCGGGAGCGCCGGCATGGCTCGCGGCGGTCGGCATCCTGATCCTGTTCACCCTGGCGCTGACGTGGCTCGCCGTCATCCCCGGTCTGTCCGCGAAGTCCGCGGCCGGCGCGAGCGCGTTCTCCTACCCGGTCATCTTCCTGCCGTTCCTCAGCGCGGCATTCGTGCCCACCGCCACCATGTCGGCCCGCTGCGCGCCTTCGCCGAACACCAGCCGGTGACCTCCATCGTCAACCTGTTCACCCAGCAGCCGGTCGACACCCACATCTGGACCGCCCTCGCCTGGTGTGTCGGCCTCCCCATCGCCACGTGGATCTTCGCCATGGCCACTTACCGCCGAAAGATCTCCTAACAGCTGCGCGCACTCACCCACCAGGTGCGGCCGGCCCTGGCTGACAGTGGCCATGAGCCTGCTCATGAAGCGGCCTCCGACAGAGGCCGCACTTGCGCCGCACCGTTTCGTCGCCACCGAAGCAGCCGCCTGGACTCGCCAGGGGGCGAACCTCCATGACGTCACACACCCGTCAGGTACAGCTATGGCCGCAACGAAAGACTCCCGACCGGACCGGATGGTTGAGCGGCTGCTGGGCGACCACCACTCCCTGCCGCTGTCCATCGCGCTCCACCTCGTCCCTGGAGCTTTGATCGTCGCCGTCTACCTGCTCATCACCGGACCGCTCGTCAAGGCCATGGGCTATCCGCCGTTCCTGGGCTGGGCGATCGCCATGTGCCTGGCTCTGGCGCCGGCCCAGCTCGGCCTGCTGCTGTGGTTGGGCCGCCGGCGAAATGGCCGGTTATCGCTGCGTGGAGTGGTGAGCTATCTGGACAAGCCGATCCCACGCGGGAAGCTTGTCGCCATCGTCGCCGCCCTGATCGTGCAGATGGTGGTGCTGTCGTTCGCGTTGATACCCGTGGACAACTTCGTCTACCAGTGGCTGTTCCGGTGGGTCCCGTTCGAAGGCGCCGGCAGCGTCACCGGATACCTCACCGGATGCTCACGCACCGCCGTCATCGTCTCGCTGGTGTCGTGCGTTCCGCTCACCGGACTGGCGTTCCCGATCATCGAAGAGCTCTACTTCCGCGGCTTCCTGATGCCCCGCCTCTCCCGGCTGGGCCGGTGGACGCCGGTGGTCAACACCGCTCTGTTCTCGCTGTACCACTTCTGGTCGCCCTGGGGGTTCCTGTCCAGAGTGGTCTTCATGCTGCCGGGGGTCTGGCTCGTCTGGCGCAAGAAGGATCTGCGGCTGTCGATCGGGATGCATCCTGGCACGACGTTGCTCACAACGACGGTAGGCGTCATCGCCCTGCTGCTGAACCTCGTACCGTTGTAGCGCCCGATCGGGAGAGACGAAGGCTCGCGGGACAGGGTGGTTGGTCAGGTGTCGCGGTCGTAGCGCAGCCGCACCTCCGCAGCCAGCGTCTCGTCCTCGTGCTCCAGCCCGTACGTCCAGACGCGACCAGCATCGTCGGCGCGGCCACGCAGCGGCAGGGTCCTGGCCAGCAGCTCGATGGCCAGTCCGCTCGTCGGCGCGTCACCGCCGTCCTCCACCGCGCCCGCGAACTCCGCGCAGGCGAGCTCCAGGTGCGCGATGCCGAGTTGCACCCGCAGCCGGGCCACGTCGTCCTGGGAGGCCACCTCGAGCGCCTCCAGCAGCACCTCGGCCGCCTCCCCCGGCTCCCCGCGCTCCAGCAGCAGCTCGGCCAGTTGCTGCGCGGCGTGCGCGCCCACGTCCGGCCCGGCGGCGGCCAGCGCGGCCCGCAGCTCGTTCTCCGCCTCGTCGTAGTCGCCCGCCAGCACGGCCAGCCGGGCCAGGGCGAGACGCGCCAGCGGGATGTAGGCGGCCGTGCCGACGCCCAGGACCGCCTGCCACGCACCCCTGGCCTGCTCGGTGCGGCCCTCGCGCTCAAACCCCTGCGCGAGGTGACAGGCCGCCTGAGCGGCGAACTCCGGATGCCCGGTCGCCAGCGCGACCCGGGCGGCCGCCCGGGCCCCCTCCGGGTCGCCCCGCTCGTCGAGCACCACGGCCAGGCCCACGGCGGCCTGCGCCCGGTCGGGCTCCTCGGGGTCGGCGGCCAGCTCGCTGAGTATGGCCGCCGCACCGTCGAGGTCACCGTGCTCGGCCAGGCGGCGAGCGGTGTCGAGAGGCGGGACCTGCAGCTCTGAGAACGTCAAGAGAGCTCCTTAGGCGACGGTCGGACCGAGCCTAACGAGTTCCGGTGATCATGTCTTCTCACTGACCACGTTCAGCCTGGGTGGCGGGAAAAAATCCCGGAAAACGGGCGTAGCCCTCCCCTACCGAACGCAGCGGCGGAGAGGGCCACGGTCCCGCAGCCGAGAAAGCCACGATCACGCGAACGTGACGTACGGGTCGGTCACGGGCGCAACGGCCGGATTAGTCGGGAACGTGACGCCAAGTCAGTCCTCGTACGCCTCCAGCGGCGGGCAGGAGCACACCAGGTTGCGGTCACCGTAAGCCTGGTCGATGCGCCGCACCGGCACCCAGTACTTGCCCTCCCGCAGCGACGGCAGCGGATAGGCCGCCTCGGTACGGCTGTACGGGTGAGCCCACTCGTCGGCCGCGACGGCCTCGGCGGTGTGAGGGGCGTTGCGCAGCGGGTTGTCGGCGCGGTCGTAGTCGCCCGAGGCGACCCGTGCCATCTCGCCCCTGATGGCCACCATCGCGTCGACGAACCGGTCCAGCTCGGCCAGGTCCTCGCTCTCGGTCGGCTCGATCATCAGCGTGCCGGCGACCGGGAACGACATGGTCGGCGCGTGGAAGCCGTAGTCGATGAGCCGCTTGGCCACGTCGTCGACCGTGACGCCGGTCTCCTTGGTGATCTGCCGCAGGTCGACGATGCACTCGTGGGCCACCAGCCCGCCGCGCCCGGTGTAGAGCACCGGGTAGTGCGGGGCCAGCCGCCGGGCGAGGTAGTTGGCCGACAGGATCGCCTGCTCGGTGGCCGCGGCCAGGCCGTCGCCGCCCATCATCCTGACGTACGCCCAGGAGATCGGCAGGATGCCCGCCGAGCCGTACGGGGCCGCCGCGACCGCGCCGACCGGGGAGCCGGGGCGCAGCGGGTGGCCCGGCAGGTAGGCGGCCAGGTGGCCGCGGACCGCGACCGGGCCGACGCCGGGGCCGCCACCCCCGTGCGGGATGCAGAACGTCTTGTGCAAGTTGAGGTGGGAGACGTCGGCGCCGAACTCACCCGGCTTGGCCAGCCCGACCAGCGCGTTGAGGTTGGCCCCGTCGACGTAGACCTGGCCGCCCGCGTCGTGCACCTTGGCGCAGACCTCGGTGATCGTCTCCTCGAAGACGCCGTGCGTCGACGGGTAGGTGAGCATGATCGCGGCCAGCGCGTCACGGTGCTTGTCGATCTTGGCGTCGAGGTCGGCCAGGTCCACGTTGCCCTCGGTGTCGCAGGCCACGACCACGACGCGCATACCGGCCATGACGGCGCTGGCCGCGTTCGTGCCGTGCGCGGAGGACGGGATGAGGCAGATGTCGCGGTGCTCGTCGCCGTGGTCGCGGTGGTAGGCCCGGATCGCGAGCAGCCCGGCGAACTCTCCCTGGGACCCGGCGTTCGGCTGGATGGAGACCGCGTCGTAGCCGGTCACCTCGGCCAGCCACTCCTCCAGGGTCTCGATGAGGTGGCGGTAGCCCGCGGCCTGCCCGACGGGCGCGAAGGGGTGGATCCCGGCGAACTCCGGCCAGGTGATGGGCTCCATCTCGGTGGTCGCGTTGAGCTTCATCGTGCAGGAGCCGAGCGGGATCATGGACCGGTCGAGGGCGATGTCCTTGTCCTGGAGCCTGCGCAGGTAGCGCAGCATCGCGGTCTCGGAGTGGTGGCTGTGGAAGACCGGATGGGTGAGGTAGCCGGACTCCCGCGTCAGCGCGGCGGGCAGCGTGTCCAGCCCCTCGTCGGTGAGGAGGCCGGCCGCCGGCCCGCTGACGCCGAAGGCGGCGGCGACCTGCTCGAGGTCGGCCGCCGTGGTCTTCTCGTCGCAGGCGATGGAGACGTGGTCGGCGTCGGCCTGCCACAGGTTGACGCCGCGTTCGGCGGCCTGCCGGACGACGTCGGCGGCCCGGCCGGGCACCTTGGCCAGCACGGTGTCGAAGAACTCCCGGTGGACGACCTCGACGCCGCCGCGGCGCAGGCACTCGGCCAGCGTGGCGGCGTGCCGGTGCACGCGGGCGGCGATGCGGCGCAGCCCGTCGGGGCCGTGGTAGACGGCGTACATGCCGGCGATGACGGCGAGCAGGACCTGCGCGGTGCAGATGTTGCTGGTGGCCTTCTCGCGCCTGATGTGCTGCTCGCGGGTCTGCAGGGCCAGCCGGTAGGCGGGCGCGCCGTCGGCGTCGACGGAGACGCCCACGAGGCGGCCGGGCATCTGCCGCTGCAGCCCTTCGCGTACGGACATGTAGGCGGCGTGCGGCCCGCCGAAGCCGAACGGCACGCCGAAACGCTGTGAGGAGCCGATCGCGATGTCGGCGCCGAGCTCGCCCGGCGCGGTGACCAGGGTCAGCGCGAGCAGGTCGGCGGCGGCCACGACGAGCGCGCCCGCGGCGTGCGCCCGCTCGGCCACGGCGCGGAAGTCGCGCAGCCGGCCAGAGGCGCCGGGGTATTGGACGAGCACGCCGAAGCACTCGGGCAGCTCGCCGTCGAGGGTGTCCTCGACCAGCGTGATGCCCAGCGGCTCGGCGCGGGTGGCCAGCACCGTCTTGGTCTGGGGCAGCGCGTCGGCGTCGACGACGAACACGGCGCTCTTGGACTTGCCCGCGCGCCTGGCCAGCGTCATCGCCTCGGCGGCGGCCGTGCTCTCGTCGAGCAGGGAGGCGCCCGCGACGTCGAGCCCGGTCAGGTCGGAGACGACGGTCTGGAAGTTGAGCAGCGCCTCCAGGCGGCCCTGCGAGATCTCCGGCTGGTAGGGGGTGTAGGCGGTGTACCAGCCCGGGTTCTCCAGCAGGTTGCGGCGGATCACCGCCGGGGTGATCGTGTCGTGGTAACCCAGGCCGATCATCGAGGTGAGCACCTTGTTGCGGTCCGCGATGGCCCGCAGTTCGGCGATGACCTCGGTCTCACTGGCCGCGGCGGGCAGCGAGAGCCGGTCCTTGATCCTGATGGACTCCGGGACGGCCATCGCCACCAGGTCGCCCACCGACTCGAAACCCACGGCCTCGAGCATGCGCTGCTGCTCGGATTCGGACGGGCCGATGTGCCGGGTCGAGAACGGCGGAGCTGACAGATCGGTCATGGAGGTGCCTCCCGAGGGCTATGGAGACCGGCGCCTGGGCGCGGGCGAGTGCCGGATCTCCCCCTCTGTCATGGCGACCTGAGAGCTTCACCCCCATGAGGGCTTGCACCGTCGGTGAGGCGCGCCTGGCGGGCGTGCCTGCTTTCCAGAGTTGCCTACCCCGAGCGGTACGGGTGCCTGAGAGATTCCGGGGAGGGTTGCTCCTTCGGCGCCCCGGGACCAGCCCGGGACTCTCCCGCAGGGGGTCGTCAGCCTTGCCCTCTAAGGTTACTACCGTATTGCTACCCTATGCGGCATTGCTACCCTATGCGGCGTTACTACCCTATGCGGCGCGCCCGGCGCCGCTGGGCCAACTCGTCAGCGGGGTGGTCGGCCGGGACGCTGTCCTCGACCGCCGCTCTTTCCCCCGGCAGCTCCGCGAGGGAGCCCTCGACCTCACGCCAGACCCGGCCGAGCGCGATGCCGAACACGCCCTGGCCGCCCTGGAGCAGATCGATCACCTCGTCGGCCGAGGTGCACTCGTAGACGCTGACGCCGTCGCTCATGAGCGTGATCTGCGCGAGGTCGCCGACCCCGCGGTCACGCAGGTGTTGTACGGCTGTACGGATCTGCTGGAGGGAGACTCCGGTGTCGAGTAGCCGCTTGACGACCTTGAGCACCAGGATGTCGCGGAAGCTGTAGAGCCGTTGGGAGCCCGAACCGTGCGCGGCTCTTATCGTGGGCTGGACCAGGTCCGTGCGCGCCCAGTAGTCGAGCTGCCGGTAGGTGATGCCGGCCGCCGCGCACGCCGTCGGGCCGCGGTATCCGATGTCTCCCGGCAGTGTCGTGGGCTGCTCGTCGAAGAGCAAGCCCTGCTCTCCGGCACGCTGCCGCGCACTCTCACGCCGCACCGGATCTTCCTGGCCGGCCGTCTTTCCCTCGCCGCTGCTGACCGCCACGCGGACCTCCGGCTTTCTCTCATCCCATGGCCTGATCTGGGGGTTCGTAAAAGCGCGGCCATGGGTTTCACTTGCACCGTAGGACCGTGACCATGCGCAGTCAACGATCCGGCTCGGCGCGTCGTGAAGCGTAAATGCACTGAAATACCTACCCCGCCCGGCCAAAGTCTTCGGGGGTGATCGTGTCAAGGAACTCCCTGAACTTCTCCACCTCGTCCTCTTGGTCGTCGGGGATGATCACCCCGGCCTCCTGGACGACCTCCTCACTGGCGAAGATACGTGCTCCGGTGCGCAAGGCGAGCGCGATCGAGTCGGAGGGCCGCGCGCTCACCTCTACGCCGTTGGAGAACACCAGGTCGGCGAAGAAGATACCGTCACGCAGGGCGACGATGTTGACCGCGCGCAGGCCCACGCCGAGAGCGCTCAGCACGTCCCTGAACAGGTCGTGCGTGAGTGGCCGGGCTGGAGGCTCCTCCGCTTGGGCCAGAGCGATGGCCGTGGCTTCGGTCATCCCAATCCAAATCGGCAGGAACCTCTCCCCGTGTGCCTCCTTGAGCAAGACGATCGGCTGATTTGTGGGCATCTCTACGCGGACGCCCACGACCTCCATCTGCAACACGGGCTGCTCCATATTCGACTGGTCGGCGACCCCGGCACAGCTATTGGGCCGGTCCGCTTCTGCATTTCAACGTAACACCCGAGGGGCCTTGTATGTCCCGCTGGTCCGGTCATCGGCCTAGAACGGTCCGCACGCCCGTACGCACCAGAGCGGCGTGCAGGTCGAGCAGCAAAGCCGACAGCTCCCTGGCGGCCTCGTCGGCCTCTCCGATGGCCCCTGGGGCGCGGCGTTTGAGTATGGGCGCGACCGTCTGCTCCACCAGGCCGCACTCGCGCTCGGCCGCGGCCTTGACCGCGCGCAGATGCCGGGCGTGCAGGCCGAACCGGGCCAGGGCGCCGACGCTGCGCGCCACGTTGAGCGCCTCCTCGTCGTAGCGCCTGGCCGTCGCCGCGAGCAGGCCGTAGTCCTCGAGCTCGGCGAGGGTGTCCTCGTCGAGCCCGGCCGCCTCCAGCAGCTCGGCGCGGCTCAGCCGCACCTCCCGCGTCTCCGGCCGGTCGGTCACGGCACGCGGGCGGCCGAAGTGCTCGGCCATCTTGTCCTTGATCACCCGCAGCGGCAGGTAGTGGTCGCGCTGCTCGGTGAGGATGTAGCGGAGCTGCTCGACGTGCAGGTGGGTGAACTTGCGGTAGCCCGACGGGCTGCGCTCCGGCTCGATGAGCCCCTCGCCCTCCAAGAAGCGGATCTTGGAGATCGACACATCGGGGAACTCGCCCTGGAGCATGGCGAGCACCTCCCCGATGCTCATGTGCGAGCGTGCCGCCTGCGCGCTCATGCGGCTTCCTCCGTGAGCCGCATGAACGCTGTGACCGTCGGTCGCCCGCTGCGCTCGCTCATGCGCCGACGGCGGTCCGCATCAGAAAGACGAGGCGGAACTTGCCGATCTGCACCTCGTCACCGGAGTGCAGCGGCACCTCCTCGATGCGCTCCCTGTTGACGTAGGTGCCGTTGAGGCTGCCCACGTCGCGCACGGAGAACTGGCCGCCGCGAAGGCGGTAGAACTCGACGTGCCGCCGGGAGACCGTGATGTCGTCCAGGAAGATGTCGCTCTCGGGATGGCGCCCCGTGGTGGTGAGGTCCTTGTCGAGCCGGAAACGGCTCCCGGCGTTGGGCCCCCTGGTCACCGTGAGCAACGCCGTGCCAGGCGGCAGCTGCTCCACCAGCGCGCGCTCGGCGAGGAGCATGTCACCGGTCTCAGCCTCGTACGCCTCGATTCCCGCGACAGAGATCGTCGATGTGGTGTCCCCGGCGACCTCGGTTCTGGTCAACGGTGACCCACAACGGGAACAGAAACGGGCATCCTCGGGGTTGGCGTGCCCGCACTGCGTGCAGTAGACGCTCGGCATCGATCGGCTCGGCCTCCTACCGCGAAGACGCGGCAACGGGGATCTGGGCGCGCCTCGCTTCGCTCTTCAAGTTTGCGAATGCCGCAACTTACGCTGATCAGCGGCAAAGGTCAAGGCGGGGCGCTGGACGACGGGTTCGGACGGTGACAAAGTTACCGCCGCCCGCGCCCCAAGGTCCATGCCGCCGCGCGTTTCTACATTACGATCTTGCACGTTCCGCCGCCACCGATCCGCCAGTGTCACTCTGCGTGACGGTTCCGTGCGAATTGCCGGAGAATTTCGGTCCCGAGGGTCAGGATGCCGCCTCCTCGACCACGCGGGCCCAGTGCTCCAGGAGCGACTGCGCGGTGTCCACGTCGGCGGCCTCGGCCCACAGATCGGTGACCGGCTCGGTGGCGGCGGGCAGGATCAGCACCCAGCTCCCGTCCTCGGCGGCCACCCGCACCCCGTCGGTGGTGTCGACGCGGCAGCCGTCCGGCTCGGCCTCGGCGGCCTCGATGACCGAGCGCATGACGGCGCCCTTGGCCGCCCACGGGGTCGGCACCGTCCGCTTGAGCAGCTTGGCCTCGGGGATGCGCGCGTCGATCTGGCTGAGCGAGAGCCGGGTGCGGGCGACCAGGCCGAGCAGCCGCATGAACGCCGCCACCCCGTCGATCGCCGGGCCGAACTCGGGCACCACGAAGCCGCCCCTGCCGTCGCCCGCGAAGATCATGTCGTCGTCCACCGCGGCCGAGGTGAGGGCGTCGACCGCCGTGGAGGTCCACCGCACCTGCACGCCGTGGAAGCGGCAGACCTGCTCGGCGACCCTGGTGGTGGTGACGGGCAGCGCCACCCGGCCGGTCCTGCGCTCGGCGGCGATCAGGTCGAGCACGACGAGCAGGGCCCGCTCCTCGCCGATCAGCTGGCCCATCTCGTCCACCAGCGCGATGCGCTCTCCCACGGGGTCGAACCGCACCCCGAAGGCCGCCCTGGAGGAGCTCACGAGCTCCGACAGGCGCTGCAGGTCCCTTCGGCGCTCGGCGAACGTCTCCGTGGGCGAGATGTCGTCCAGGCGGGCGTTCACGGTGAGCACGTCGACGCCCACCCGGCCGAGCAGCGTGGGCAGGACCAGCGCGGAGGTCCCTCCGGCGCAGTCGACGACGACCTTCATGTCCCTGATGCCGGTCATGTCCACGCAGCGCAGCAGCTCGTACGCGTAGTCCTCGACCGCCCTGGCGGGGAAGCGGAGCTCGGCGATCTCGCCGGGGAAGGCGCGCCGGAACTCCTGGCGGGAGAAGACCCGCTCCAGCTTGCGCTGGGCGGCCGGGGGCAGGTCGGCGCCGCGGTCGTCCATGATGACGATGTCGATGCTCTGCGGGTCGCCCGCGGTGGTGCGCAGCGCGATGCCGCCCGCGGCCGACTCCCTGGCCGTGTGGAAGCGGGCCACCGGCAGTGGCGCGGCCTCCAGGTCGAGGACGTTGATGGCGCTGGCGTTCAGCGCGCCGATCACGGCCCGCTTCAGCGCCCTGGCGGCCAGCGAGGAGTCGCGCGAGGTGACGACGTGCTCGCCCTTCTTCAGGGTGGTGGCGTACGCGCTGGCCAGCCGTACGCACAGCTCGGGGGTGATCTCCACGTTGACCAGGCCACTGACGCCGCGGGGGCCGAACAGGCTGCGCTGGCCGCGCGACTCCCAGATGACGCTGGTGTTGACGACGGCGCCGGCCTCGATGGTCTTGAACGGGTAGACCTTGACGCCGCTGGAGACGTACGCCTCGGGCTCGATGACGCACTCGTCGCCGATGACGGCGTTCTCCTCGATGCGGGCCCCGGCCATCACGTCGGTGCTCTTGCCGATCACGCAGCCGCGCAGGTGGCTGCCGGGGCCCAGGTAGACGTTGTCGTGGACGACCGCCCGGTGCAGGAAGGCGCCTTCGCGGACGACCGTGTTGTTGCCGAGCACCGTGTACTCGCGCAGCTCGGCGCCGGCCTCGACCTTGGCGTACGCGCCGACGAGCAGCGGGCCCTTGAGCACCGCATCGGGGTCGACCGAGGCCGACTCGGCCACCCAGACGCCCGGCGAGACCTCGAAGCCGCCGATGTCCACGGCGACCCTGCCGGACAGGGCGTCGGCCTGGGCCTTGAGGTAGCTGTCGTGGGTGCCGACGTCCTCCCAGTAGCCCTCGGCGACGTAGCCGAAGATGGGGGCGCCGCGCTCCAGCAGGGTGGGGAAGACGTCGGCCGACCAGTCGACGGGCTCTCCCGAGGCGACCGCGTCGAGGACCTCGGGCTCCATGATGTAGACGCCGGTGTTGACGGTGTCGGAGAAGACCTGTCCCCAGGTGGGCTTCTCCAGGAAGCGCTGGACGCGGTTGCCCTCGTCGACGATCACGATGCCGAACTCGAGGGGGTTGGGCACCCGTTTCAACCCGATAGTGACAAGCGCCGAATTTTCACGATGAAACCGGACCATATCCGACAAATCGATATCGGTCAGGGCGTCGCCGGAGATCACCAGGAATCGGTCGTCACGCAGGCGGGCCGCGGCGTTCTTCACGCTGCCCGCCGTGCCCAGGGGAACGTCTTCGGTGGCGTATTGCAGGTTCATGCCGAGTTCGTCGCCGTCGCCGAAGTAGTTGCGCACGAGCGCGGCCAGGAACTGGAGGGTGACCACGGTCTCGGTGATGCTGTGCCGTTTGAGCAGCCGCAGCACGTGCTCCATGATCGGGCGGTTGACCACGGGCAGCAGGGGCTTGGGCTGGTTGGCCGTCATCGGACGCAGCCGAGTGCCCTCTCCACCCGCCATGACGACCGCCTTCACCCGATCACTCCTCCTTGGCCGCGGTTACGAGCCGTCGTACCTGTACCCCATACAGCACCCCCGACCACCAGTACAGGCCCGTTCCCCAGAGCGCAAAGGCCCACCCGACAATTCGTGCTATATCGGCATACCACCCAGTGTGGGAGGCAAGGAAGAGCAGAGGGAAGGCGTACATCAGGTTGAACATGGCGGCCTTGCCCAGGAAATGCACCTGAAGTGCCTTGTAACCGCTCTTCCGAAGTACGGGAATGAAACACGCGACGAACAGGTCGCGACCCAGGATGATCGCCACCAGCCACCACGGAATGACGTCACGCACCAGCAGCGCCAGGATCGTGGCGAAGACATAGAGCTTGTCGGCCGCCGGGTCGATGATCCGGCCGAGCCTGCTCATCTGGTTGAAGGCGCGAGCGATCTTGCCGTCCAGCCAGTCGGTGAATCCGGCGACCGCGAGCACGAGGATCGCCCAGCCGTCCGCCTTGGGTCCCAACACCAGCCAGAGGAAGACAGGAACGCCGAGGAGGCGCAGGAAGCTCAGCAGGTTCGGAACCGTCCAGATCCGATCCTCGGCGGAAGTTTCGCTCACGCTGCCGACCCTACTGCGTCGCCTTTCTCCGCAGCGGGGTCGGCATCGGCTCATCCTTTCCGCTCGTCTTTTCCGGCGGCCTTCCCTGCGGCTCTCCCGGCGGCCTTGCCTGCGGTTCTCCTGGCGACCTTGCCGGCGGCACCGCTCGGATCGGCACCGCTCGGATCGGCGCGTCGCGGGAGGTTAGTGGCGGCCCTCACCGCGCAGGTGTAGCGGATGAAGAGGAACGTCCTGATCGTGATGTGCGCGGGCCTGTTCGTCGTCCTGCTGGACGTGACCATCGTGAACGTGGCGCTGCCGTCCATCGCCACCGGCCGGCACGCCGGGCTCGCCGACCTGCAGTGGGTGGTGGACGGCTACCAGATCGCCCTCGCCGGGCTGCTGCTGACGGGCGGCACGCTGGGCGACCGCTTCGGACACCGGCGGGTGGTGCTGGCGGGGTTCGCCCTGTTCGGTCTGGCGTCGGCGGGCTGCGCGCTCGCGCCGGGCGTCGGGGCCCTGGTGGCGGCGCGAGCGGTGCAGGGGGTGGGCGCCGCGCTGCTCCTGCCGGGTACGCTCGCGGTCATCACCCGGATCTTCCCCGGCGACCAGGAACGGGCCAGGGCCATCGGAGTCTGGGCCGCGGTGGGCAGCGCGGCCCTGCCCGCCGGACCGCTGCTCGGCGGGGTGCTGATCCAGGCGTTCGGCTGGCCGTCGATCTTCGCCATCAACGTGCCGCTCATTCTGATCATCTTCGTAGCGGTGCTTCGGGCCGCTCCGGCCGACGAGCCCGAGCGCCGGCCGATCGACCTGCCGGGCACCATGACGGGCGCCGGGACGCTGCTGGTCCTGACGTACGCGGTGATCCAGGCGGGCCGCGACGGGCCCGACTGGCGGCTGTTCGCGGTCGCCGCGGCATTGCTGGCGGCGTTCGTGGTGATCGAGAGCCGGCGGGAGGCGCCGATGCTGCCGCTGGGGCTGCTGCGGCGTCCCTCGATCGCGGTCGGCACGATCGGCTCGGCGACCATGAACTTCGGGATCAACGGCATGATGCTGCTGATCACCCTCTACCTCCAGGGCGTGCTGCGGCTGTCCCCGATGACGGCGGGCGCTGCGCTGCTGCCACTGTTCGTGCCGCTGGCGCTGCTGTCCGCCCCCTTCGGGCGCCTGGCCGGCCGCTACGGGCCGCGTCCCGTCATGGTCGCCGGGCTGCTCACCCTGGCGGCGGGCATGGGGCTGCTGCTCCTGGTGCGGCCGGCCGCGCCGTACCTGGTGCTGCTCCCGGCGCTGGCCGTCATCGGGCTCGGCGCGGCGCTGCTGACGCCGAGCGTGGTCGCCCTGGCCATGAGCGACCCGCCGCCCGGCAGGGAGGGGCTGGTGAGCGCGATCAACAACACCGCCCGGCAGGCGGGCGGCGCGATCGGCGTCGCCGCCTTCGGCGCGATGGCGGGCGCTCCCGGCGGGCCGCGCTTCATCGGGGGGCTGCACGGGGCGGCTGTGGTGGCGGGAGCGGCCTACCTGGGCGTGACGGCCCTGACCCTGACCCTCGGCCTCACCACCCGCCACCGCCCCACAACCCTCGTCTGACCGCCCCGAGACCCGCATCTGACCACCCCATGGCCGCTTCTGACCGACCAGCCCGAGACCCGTGTCTGACCGCTGGCGCCAAGCCGCCCGCCCCGGGCTGTACCGCACCACCCCGAGCTCCGCCACCGCCCGAAACCGCCATCGGCAGCCGCCACCAACGGGGGTTGACGGCTGCGGCGATCGGGGGCGGCCGGTCGGGGTCGGTCGGGGCCCGTAGGCGGCGGTCGGCCGGAGGGACAGTTGGCCGGGCGAGGTCGGTCGGTCGGAGGCGGCCGGGGTCAGTCGGGGCCAGTTGGCCGGAGGGCCAGGCGGCCGTAGGGACGTCAGCCGGAGGGACGTGAGCCTGGGGACCGTCGGGAAACCGTCGGCCGGGGTCCGTAGGCGACGGTCGGCAGCGTCGGTCGGCCGGAGACCGTCGGCCGAAGACCGTCGACCAGAGGCGGCCGGGGTCAGTCGGCCGGAGACCGTCGGGAACAGTCGGTCGGGGTCCATCGGCGGCGGTCGGCCGGAGCGACGTCAGCCGGGGACCGTCGGCCGGGGTCCGTGGGCAACGGTTGGCCCGAGGGACGATCAGCCTGAGGGACGATCGGACAGGGTCTTTAGGCGGGGTCCATCGGCGGCGGACGGGGCAGCCGGGGACCGCCAGGCGGTTGGCCCAAGGGACGGTCAGACGGAATTGGCCGGACAGGGTCCGTCGGCGGCGGCAGGGGGCGGGCGGGGTCCGTATGACAGGGTCGGCCGGATGGGATCAGCCGGGGACCGTCGGCCAGAAGGGGTCCGGCAGCGGGCGGGCGACCGAAGGGACGGTGGCCAGAGGGAGGGTGAGCAGAGGCGGGTGGGCGGTCAGGTGCGGAGGAAGCTGTGGGTGTGGCCTGTCGGCGTGAAGCCGAGCCGTTCGTAGAAGTCCTTGGGCCAGTCGGCGGCGTCGGCCAGCAGGAACACCAGCTCGCCGCCCGCCGCCTCGGCCAGGAGCGCCCTCATCAGGGTGCGGGCGTGGCCCCTGCCGCGGTGGCGATCCCCCGTGTAGAGGTCCTCGATCTGGGTGACGTCGCCGTGCCGGTAGATGTCGGCTCGCGCGGCCAGTTCGCCGTCCTCTGCCCGTACGCCGCGGAAGCCCACCGTGTCGGCGCCGCGCAGCCGCTCCTCGACGCGCCTGGCGAGCTGGTCGATCACGTCGGCGGTGGCCTCGGGCAGCGTCTCGCGCCAGCCGGCCCGGAGCGTGGGCAGCAGGGCGGGCAGGTCGAGGTGCTCCACGGGTGCCGCGTCGTGAGGGAACGTGCCGCGGAAGACCATGACCACGTTGGTCTCGTGGGTGTAGCCCGCGGCCTCGAAGGCGGGCGCGTACGCCCGGCCCAGGCGGTCGTCGTCGACGTTGACCAGCCGGTGGGCATATCCGGCGAGCACCTGGTCGGCCGCCTTCAGCACCGCCCCTGGATCGTCGCCGGACCAGATGACGAGCTTGTTGTCTTCGTACGAGCCGGGATAGCGGTCGTTGAGCACGGCGAAGCCGCCCGGCGCCTCGACGATCCGCCCCGCCTTCCGCCGGGTGAACTCGTGCGTGAAGGCGACACTACGGGCGAAGTCATGGGTTAACGAGGCACTACGGGCGAAGTCATCCTGGGACTCGCCGCCGGCGCCGTCGGTCATGGGCGGGCCGCCGCGATGAAGCGTCTGATGAGGGCGGAGTCCTTCACCCCGGGCGCCAGCTCGACCCCGCTGGACACGTCCACGCCCCACGGCGCCGCGGCGGCGACGGCCTGGGCGACGTTGGACGGGTCGAGGCCGCCGGCGAGCAGCCAACGCCCCGAGGGGCGGCCGCGTACAGCCGACCAGTCCCAGGGCTCGCCGGAGCCGGGGCGGGGCGCGTCGACGATGAGCAGGTCCTCGTCGTAGGCGCCGCAGCGCAGGTCGGCCTCGGCGTCGACGGCCCGGACCAGGGTGTGGCCGAGATCCTTCAGCGCGGTGAAGTCGCCGTGCGGATGCCGGCCGTGCAGCTGGACGCCGCGCACTCCGGAGGCGATCGTGGCGGCGCGGACGGCCTCGGGGGTCTCGCCGCGGAACACACCGACGGTGAGGACGTGGTCGGGGACTGCCGCGGCCAGCTCGGCGGCCCGCTCGGGGGTCACCTGACGAGGGCTTCGGGTCAGCACGAACCCGATGGCGTCGGCGCCCGCCTCGACGGCGGCCGCCACGTGCTCGGGCTCGCTCAACCCGCAGATCTTCACGTACACACCGTCGACCCTAACGGCGAACGGCGGCGACCGGGACCCTGGGCGACCCCGAGCGGACGGCGGCGACCGGGACCCCGGCAACCCCCGAACAGCGCGCGGGGCAAGGACCCCGGCCAGCGTGCGGGTCAGCTCAGGGGATCACCCGGAGGGCCGCCGCGGGAGGGGCGGAGGGGCTGGCGCAAGGGGTGGTGTACCGGGCGGAACGCCGCGTCCACCAGGCCGGTGCGGTAGGCGACGACGGCGGCCTGGATCCGGTTGCGCAGCCCCAGCTTGTCCATGGCGGCGGCGACGTGGGACTTGACCGTGGTGACGCCGACGCTCAGCTCCTCGGCGATCTCCGCGTTGGACAGGCCGGTGCCGACCAGCGCCAGCACCTCCAGCTCACGGTCGGTGAGCCCGGCGGGGACCGGTACGCTCGCCGCCTCCTCGGCGGCCAGGAAGCGGGCGACCACCCGGCGCAGCACGGAGGGGGCCAGGAGCTGCTCGCCGGTCGCGGCCCTGCGCACGGCGTCGACCATGCGTTCGGGCTCGTCGTCCTTGACCAGGAAGCCGACGGCGCCCGCGCGCAGGGCGGCGTAGACGTTGGAGTCCTCGGCGAACGTGGTGAGCACGACGACCCTGGTGGCCGGCCGCGCCACCAGGATCCGTCTGATCGCCTCCAGCCCGTCGACCCTGGGCATGCGCAGGTCCATCAGGATCACGTCGGGCAGGTGGAGCTCGGCCAGGCGTACGGCCTCGGCGCCGTCCTCGGCCTCGGCCACGACCTCCATGTCGCCCGTGACCTGAAGGAGCATGCGTACGCCCGCGCGGACCAGCGCCTGATCGTCGGCGACCAGCACGCGGATCACGCGTCACCTCCCATGAGGTCCCGGGCGAGAAAGCGGTCGGTGACGCACCCCGTGCGCTCACCAACGGGCTCGCTGGCGGGCGGCTCAGTGGTGTGCGGGGCGGCGGGCGGCTCCGTGGTGTGCGGGGCGGCGGGAATGTTCGCGGTGAGCAGCCAGCCGCCCTCCTGGTCGAGGCCCGCGCTCAGCGTGCCGCCGAGCGCGCGGACGCGCTCGCGCATGCCGGCCAGGCCGCGGCCGGACGAGGGCAGGCGTTCGATGGTGGTGGGCGGGGAGCCGTTGCGGATGTGTACGGTCAGCCCTTGGCCGGCGGAGGTGACGGCGACACTCACCTGAGTGCCGGGACCGGCGTGCTTGAGCACGTTCGTGAGACCTTCCTGGACGATGCGGGCCGCGGAGGCGCGGGCCACGAGGGGGGCGTGCGCGGTGGCGGGGTCGAGTTCCAGCTCGACCTGGAGGCCGGCGGCGGTCATCCGCTCGGCGGACTCGCGTATGACGGCCGCGGGGTCGGCGGCCATGTCGGGCCGGCGGCCGGGGTCGCGCAGCACGTCGAGCAGCCCGCGCAGGTCCTCCAGCGCCTGGTGGCCGGTCTCGCGGATGTCGGCCAGAGCGTCGGCGACGGGCCCCTCGGGGGCGGCGTAGCGGGCGGCGCCGGCGCGCAGGACCATGGCGCCCACGTGGTGGGCCACGATGTCGTGCACCTCGCGGGCGATGTTCTCGCGCTCGAGGAGCTGGTCGGCGCGTACCTGGGCGACCGCCAGCCGCGCCGACTCGCGCAGCCGCAGCCCTTCGGCCTCGGCGGCCGCCTGCCGTACGCCCAGGTAGCGGCCGATCGCGACGGGGGTGGTCACCAGGGCCATCAGGACGGCGACGCGGAACGCGGTGACCTCGGTCGAGTCCTGGACGATCGCGATCGAGGCGAGCATGGTGCAGGTCACGTAGGTGACCGTGATCCAGGCCCAGGAGGCGATCCGCATCGCGAACACGCAGAGCGCGATCAGCGTCAGGATCAGGCAGGTGGTGACCGTGTCGTTGAGATACTGGTCGGCGGCGATCAGCAGCGCGCTCTGGAACATGAACACCAGGCCGGGGAAGCGCCGCGCGACGCCGAGGGAGAGCCCGCCCAGCACCGCGAGCAGCCCCACGACCCAGACCGGCTGGGTGCCGCTGTGCCAGTCGGTCCAGGTGCTCAGCACCGTGAAAGCCACTCCGCCGCCGGCCAGCAGCACGTCCGGGGTGAGGTCGGCGTCCTTCAGCCGCCCGGCGGGGCCGCGCAGGTAGGCGCCGATGAGGACGGGCAGGGCGGGGACGAGCACCGAGTACATCCACGCGTTCGTGGTGAACGCGATGCCCGGGTCGGCCAGGTTGACCGCGGTCGCCGCGATGGCCACGCCCAGCGCCAGGCAGGTCTGCCGCCGGCCCGAGCGGTAGGCGACCAGGCCGATGGAGACGCAGAGCAGCATCTGGGCGGTGTTGGAGGTGAACGACTCCACCTGGTCGGTGAAGACGAGGAAGGCTGCCAGGTAGAGGCTCACCGCCAGCGGGGCGCGCCTGACCAGGCCCATGGGCGCGCCCACGCCCACGGCCATCGGGATCACCTCGTTGCCCGGCAGCAGCGCGGAGCCGCCGCCCTTGGCCGACAGCAACACGTCGAGAGCGGTCCCCGCGGCCGCGAGCACAAGGTCGAGCGGCACACCACGCCATCGCATGCGCCCACGGTATCCGGGTGGCGCGCGCCCGCCGGCCCCCTCGCCACTCCTCCCGCCGGAGGAGGCGGTCTCCTCCAAGTGGCCGCGGCATCGTCCCTTGGGGGGACGAAATCGGGGCGAGAACTCCCTTACGTTTGTGGTATGCCCAATGACACCGCAATGTTCCTCGGCCAGTTCCTGCGCGCTCCGGCCACCATCGGGGCGCTCGCGCCCAGTTCCCGGTGGCTCGCGGCGGCGGTCTGCGCGCCGGTCCCGGAACGCGGCGAGCCGACCGTGGTCGAACTCGGCCCTGGTACGGGGCCCTTCACCGCCGAGATCCAGCGCCGACTGGACGGGCGGGGCCACCACCTGGCCGTTGAGGTCAACCAGTCGCTTGCGGCGTTGCTGGCCGAGCGGTTCCCCACCGTGGACGTCGCGCACGACGACGCGACCGAGCTGCGCCGCCTGCTCAGCGAGCGCGGCCTGCGGCAGGCGGACGTGGTGGTCAGCGGGCTGCCCTGGGCGGCCTTCCCCGAGGATCTGCAGCGCGGGCTGCTCGGCGCGGTGGCCTCGACGCTGAGCCCGGCGGGGGCATTCACCACCTTCTCCTACATCCACGCCGTCCCGCTGAACTC
The DNA here is from genome assembly GCF_020215705.1 of Nonomuraea aurantiaca. Lineage (GTDB taxonomy): Bacteria > Actinomycetota > Actinomycetes > Streptosporangiales > Streptosporangiaceae > Nonomuraea > Nonomuraea aurantiaca. The sequence continues at coordinate 232,627 of NZ_JAIWNB010000008.1, forward strand.
GGCGCGCCGCTTCCGCGCGCTGCTGGCCGAGCGGTTCGAGGAGGTCGTGAGGGGCCGTACGGTGTGGCGCAACGCGCCTCCGGCGTTCGTGTTCCACGCCCGCCGGCCTCGACCCTGAACAGAACTTACTTCTACGATGGGGTGATGGATTTCACCCTTCCCGAAAGCGCCCTGGCCGTCCAGCGCGGCATCGGCGACATCTGCGCACACTATGACCTTGACTACTGGCAGCGGTGCGAGGCGGACAAGCGCTGGCCGGAGGAGGTCTGGGCGGAGCTGGCCAAGGGCGGGTGGCTGGGTCTGGCCGTACCCGAGGAGTTCGGCGGGGGCGGCCAGGGACTGCTGGAGCTGGCGGTGGCGACCGAGACGCTGGCCGCCTCGGGGGCGGCGGGCGGCTCGGCGTTCACGTACGTGCTGACGCCCGGGTTCGGCGCGCTCACCCTGGCCAGGCACGGCACGGCCGAGCAGCGGGCGGAGCTGCTGCCCCGGCTGGCCACGGGTGAGGTGGAGACGTGCTTCGCGCTGACGGAGCCGGACGCGGGCTCCAACTCGCTGGCGATCACGACGGCGGCCCGGCGTGACGGCGAGGACTACGTGATCAAGGGTCAGAAGATCTGGATCACCGGCGTGCAGCGGGCCACCTGGATGCTGCTGGTCACCAGGACCGTCCCGGCGGCCGAGGCCAGGCCGCGCACCCACGGGCTGACGGTCTTCCTGGTGAACGTGCCGGAGGCGGTGGCGGCCGGGCGGCTGTCCTACCAGCCGATCCCGAAGCTCGGCGCCAACACGACGCCGTCGAACATGGTGTTCATCGACGACCTCCGGGTGCCCGCCTCCAGTGTGGTGGGGCAGATCGACCAGGGCGCGGCGGTGCTGTGGGACATCCTCAATCCCGAGCGCGTCCTGCTCGCCGCCTCCGCGCTCGGCGGGGCCGAGGTCGCGTTGCGGGTCGCGGTGCAGTACGCCAAGGAGCGCGAGGTGTTCGGCCGGCCGATCGGCGCCAACCAGGCGATCGCGTTCCCGCTGGCCCAGGTCAAGGCCAAGATCGAGCTGGCCCGCCTGATGATCTACAAGGCCGCGTGGTCGTTCGACCGGCGCCTGCCGTGCGGCACCGAGGCCAACATCGCCAAGCTCACCGCCTCGCAGGCGGCGTGGGAGGCGGCCGACGCCGCCTTCCAGACGCACGGCGGGATGGCGTACTCGCTGGAGTATCCGGTGGCCAGGCTGCTCACGGACGCCCGCATCGGGAAGGTGGCGCCCGTGACGGAGGAGCTGCTGCTCAACTACCTCGCGACCCAGGTGCTGGGGCTGCCGCGCAGCTTCTGACCGGCCGACGGTGTGGCCGATCTGCCACGCGCACCAGCGACCGGCGAGCCACGGCTTCGTCTCCCGGGGCGGCGTTCTCGGCCTCGGCGGACAGGCCCCGATCCGGCGCTGGTGCGGCAGCAGCCCTTCCACACCGTCCAAAGGTCACGCCTACCCTGGGCACGCGGGTGAAACCGCAGGTCAGCCGAACTCCGGTGACCGTTTCTCGCGCACCGCCCGCACACCCTCCACCACGTCGGGACCGCTGAAGCCGAGGAACTCCATGGCCAGCGAGGCGTCGAAGGTGGGCCCGGCCATGCGCAGCCAGTTGTTCAGGGAGTATTTGGTGAGGCGGATGGCCTCCTGGGAGCCGGCCGCCAGCCGCAGGGCGATCTCCATCGCCTTGTCGTGCACCTGGTCGTCGTCGACGCACAGGCTCACCAGGCCCATCCGCTCGGCCTCCGCGCCGGTGACGGGCTCGCACAGCAGCAGGTGGTATTTGGCCTTGGCCAGCCCGCACAGCAGCGGCCAGATGATCGCGGCGTGGTCGCCCGCCGCGACGCCGAGCCTGGTGTGGCCGTCGATGATGCGGGCGGTGCGCCCGGCGACGGAGATGTCGGCCAGCAGGGCGACGGCCAGCCCGGCGCCCACCGCGGGCCCCTGGACGGCCGAGACGATCGGCTTGGCGCAGTTGAGCACGTTGTAGACGATGTCGCGGGCCTCGGCGAACACGCGCAGCCGGGTGGCGTGGTCGCGGGTCATCTCCTCGATCATCGACAGATCGCCGCCCGCGGAGAACGCCTCGCCCTCTCCCCTGACGACCACCGCCCTGACGGAGTCGTCGCGGTCGACGTCGCGCCAGATCTCGGCCAGCTCGCGGTGGCCGGTCATGTCGACGGCGTTGCGCCTGCGCGGCTCGCTGATCGTGATCCGCAGCACGCCGTCGGCGGGCGTGTCGATCTTCAGCTTCTCGTACGCGTCCCGGTACGTCACAGGGCCTCCCGCAGCCGGGCGGCCACGTAGTCGCGGGCCTCGACGGCCTGGTCGAACAGGCCGGGCAGGGCGAAGAAGCCGTGGATCGCCCCGTCGAACCTGCGTGTCTCGACGGGCACCCCGGCCTCGGCCAGCCGCGCGCCGTAGCGCTCGCCGTCATCGCGGAGCACGTCGCATTCGGCGGTCACCACAGTCGCGGGCGCCAGCCCGGCGACGGACGGCAGCCGCAGCGGGGACAGCCGCGGATCCGCCGGGTCGGCCTGGCCGGCGTAGTGGTCCAGGCACCACGCGACGTCCTCGGCGTCGAGGCCGAAGCCCTTGGCGAACTCGGTGAAACTGGGGGAATCCATGGCCGCGTCGAGCGCCGGGTGGACCAGCACCTGGTGGGCCAGCCGCAGCCCGGCGTCGCGGGCCTGCCAGGCGGCCACGGCCGCGAGGTTGCCGCCGGCGCTCTCGCCCATCACCGCGACGGCGCCGTCGCACTGGTAGAAGGCGGGGCGGGCGAAGATGTCGCGCACCACGGTCCAGGCGTCGTCGGCCGCGGCCGGGAAGGGGTGCTCGGGGGCCAGCCGGTAGCCGACGGAGACGACCACCGCGCCGGTGCGGATCGCCAGGTCGCGGCCGAGCGCGTCGCTGCGCTTGATGCCCCCGGTGATCCAGCCGCCGCCGTGGAAGTAGACCACCACGGGCAGCGGGCCGTCGCCCCGGTCGGCGCGGTAGACGCGGATGGGCACGTCCTCGGCGCTCTCGTCGCGGACGAAGGGCAGGTGGGTGAGCGGCCCGCGCTGGAGCGCGAGGTCGTCCCGGTCCCGGGCCTCCTGGATCCCGGCCAGGTCCGGCCTGGGGCCGGGATCGGACGGGTAGCGCTCGAGGTACTCCTGCGCCTGGGGGTGCAGTTGCATGATCGAAGCCTAGCGGGCCGCCTCCACGAGCGCATCGAAGATCCGGCCGTCCTCGGCCCGCTCCGGGTGCCACTGCACGCCGACCCCGAACCGGTGACCCTGCAGCTCGATGCCCTCCACGATCTGATCCTCGGCCCAGGCCACGGCCAGCAGCCCGTTGCCCAGCCGGCGTACCGACTGGGTGTGCGGCGCGACCACCTCGACCTTGTCGCCCACCGCCTTGCCGAGCTTGCTCGACACGCTCACCTGGATGACGTGCGGCGTGCCCGGCTCGGCGTGCCGCTCGCTGTCGAGCACCTCGGGCAGCCACGGGATCAGGGTGCCGCCCTGGGCGACGTTCAGCACGTGCATGCCGCGATCGATGGCCAGGATCGGCACGTCGGCCTGGACGGCGGCGCGGGCCAGGGCCAGCTCGAACCTGTCGCGGTGCCCCTGCGCCTCGGGCACCCGCTCGTCCTGCTCCTCGCCGTAGGCACTGCCGCCCACCTCGACCCCGCCGGCCAGCACCACGCCCCGCAGCCCTCGTACGTAGTCGTCGATCGCGTGCAGGTTCAGCGGCGGCAGCACCACGGGGGCGCCCCCGGCGCGCTCGACGGCCTTGGCGTAGGACGGGGGCGACAGCACCGCCTCCCGCACCCAATCGCCCCAGCGGGCGGCTTCGAAGTAGGCGGTGATGCCGATCAGCGGTCGGGACATGCGAGCTCCAGGGTGCCTGGTGGAGTACGTGCCGCCGCCGGTGGTGACGACGGCCGCACGCCCATCATGGCGCACACCATTTCGGTTATGTCACCTCTCCTGAAGATCCCTGTCGTATCAGGCGGAATCAGGGCACGGCCAGGAAGACCGGCAGCTCCGCCGCGGAGTTGGAGAACAGCGACGGTACGGGGACCAGCGCGGCAGGCGGGACGGCCAGCGTCAGGCCGGGATGGCGGCGGAAGAGGGCGGGCAGTGCCTCGGTCGCCTCCAGGCGGGCCAGCGGGGCGCCCAGGCACAGGTGGGGACCGCCGCCGAAGGCCAGGTGCCTGCGCTGCGCACGGGTGATGTCGAAGCGCGCGGCGTCCGGGCCGTGCTGCGCCTCGTCGCGTCCCACCGCGCTGTACGGGGCCAGGACGGCCTCTCCGGCGGGGATGGTGACGCCGGCGATCTCGATGTCCTCCAGCGGGTAGCGGGCCATGAAGTTGCCGATGGGCGCGTCCCAGCGCAGCGTCTCCTCCACCACGGCCGACCAGGTCTCCTCGCCGCCGGCCACCGCCAGCGCGCGCTGCTCCGGGTGGGTGAGCAGGGCGCGGGCGGCGTTGACGATCAGGCTGAGCGTGGTCTCGTGCCCGGCGGCGAGCATCAGCCACAGCGTGCCGACCAGCTCCTCGTCGGTGAGCCGCTCCGGGTCGTCGCGCTGGGCGGCGATCAGGTCGCTGATCAGGTCGTCGCCGGGCTCGGCGTGCCGCGCGGCGACGAGCCGGTCGAGCAGCAGGTAGATGTCGCGCTGGGTCTTGAGCACCTCCTCCGGGGAGGTGGTGGAGCGGAAGATGCTGTCCACCAGCTCCCGCAGCTCCGGGCGCTCCTCCTCCGGCACCCCGACGAGCTCGCAGATCACCTGCATGGGCACCGGGTAGGCGAAGTGCCTGCGCAGGTCGACGGTCCCGTCGGCGGCCGCGTGCGAGGGCAGGTCGTCGAGCAGCCCGCCGACGATCCCGGCGATGCGCGGCCGCATGCTCTGGACGCGGCGCGGCGTGAGCGTCTGGGTGACGAACTTGCGCAGCCGGTGGTGCTCCCGCCCGTCGGCGGTGAGCATGTTGGTGACCTTGACCATGCCGATGAGCGGCCAGTCGTCGGCGATGCGGCCGTCACGGATGGCCGTCCAGTTGTGCCAGTCCTTGCTGACCCTGCGGTCGGTCAGCAGCTCGGCCAGCAGCGCGTGATGGTTGACCGACCACGCCTCCACGCCGCCCGGCAGAACGACGCGGACGACGGGGCCCAGCTCCCGCAGCCGGGCGGCCTCGCCGTGGTGGTCGGTCCCGGCGGGGTCGAGGGTGACTACAGGGATCATGAACGGTCTCCAAGCGCGCGGAAGTGGACGGGCAGTGAGGCGGGGCAGCGGGTCCACGGTGACGGGTGCGGGGTCAGTTCCGTGGCGTCCACGGACAGGCGTACGTCGGGCAGCAGGTGCAGGGCCGTCTCCACGGCGGTGCGGGTGATGAGCCGGGCGGGGACGGGAGCCGGGCAGACGTGCGGGCCGGCGCTCCAGGCCAGGTGGGCGCGGTTGCCCAGCTCGATCTCCGTCGCGCCGCCGTGGACGCGCGGGTCGTCGTTGGCCGCCGACAGGCCCAGGACGAGCGCGTCGCCGCGGGCGATGCGCCGGCCGCCCAGCTCGGTGTCGCGCAGGGCGTACCGGGCGGGCATGTTCGTCATGGGCGGGTCGCGCCAGAGCACCTCGTCCAGCGCGTCGTCGACGCCCAGGCGCCCGCCGCGCACCCGGCCGGCGAAGCGCGGGTCGGTCAGCATGAGCCGGAAGGTCTGCGCGATCCACGTGGTCGTCGTCTCCTGCGCGGCGGAGATCATCACCACCATCGACTGCAGTACCTCGGCCTCGTCGCGCAGGTCGGCGTGGGCCAGGAAGTGGCTGGTCAGATCGTCGGACGGGGTCTCCTTCCTGGCGCGCAGCAGGCCGCCGAGTATCTCCTCGAACTTCCTGTTGCCCGCCTGGGAGTCCTCGGCGCTGCCGAACAGGGCGCGCAACGCCGCCAGCAGCTCGTGGCCCTGGCCGGTGTCGAGGCCGAACAGGCCGGCGATGGCCAGCATCGGGACGACGGCCGCGTAGTCGCCGACCAGGTCGGCGCCGCCACGGTCGGCGAAGCCCTCGATGAGCTCGCGGCACATGGTCTCGACGGAGCGGCGCATGCGGCGCTGGTCGATCGCGGCGACCCCGTCGTCGATCGGGCGGCGCAGGCGTCGGTGCTCGGCCCCGTCGGCGCCGATCACGTTGGGCCGCCAGAACATCATCGGCCCCAGCCCCGAGTCGAGCGGCACGACGCCTTCCTGGAACAGCCGCCAGTTACGGGCGTCGCGCGAGTACAGCTTCTCCTGCCGGGTGATGGTCAGCAGCTCCTGGTAGCCCATGACCAGCCAGGCGCCGACGCCCGGCTCCAGCTCCACCCAGGCGACGTCGCCCCATTCACGGCGCAGCCCGCGGAAGACGCCGCGCGGATCGGGGCAGGTCGTGGTGGCGGACAGAGGGATCATGAGGGGCCCTTCTGCAGGGCGAGCGCGTGCTCGACGAGGGTGATCAGCGCGTCCACCGAGGAGGAGCGGCTCCTGGCGTCGCAGTTCACGATGGGTGTGCCGGGCTCCAGGTCCAGGGCCTCCCGCAGCGCCTGCGGGCTGTGGTCGGCGGAGTCGGGGAAGTGGTTGACGGCGACGGCGAAGGGCAGGTCGCCCCGGAGTTCGAGCTGGTCGATCACCTCGAAGCTGCCCTCGATGCGGCGCGTGTCGACCAGGACGAGCGCGCCCACGGCGCCCTCGCCCAGGCCGGCCCACAGGTCCCAGAAGCGCCGCTGGCCGGGCGTGCCGAACAGGTAGAGCGCGGTGTACGGGCTGAGCGTGATGCGGCCGAAGTCCATGGCCACGGTGGTCGTGGTCTTGCTCCCCAGCCCGGCCAGGTCGTCCACGCCGACGCTGGCCTGGGTCATGGTCTCCTCGGTGCGCAGCGGCTCGATCTCGCTGACCGCGCCGATCATGGTGGTCTTGCCGACGCCGAAGTCGCCGACCACGAGGATCTTGACCGCCTGCTGCACGGTGTCGGGCAGGTAGCGGTCAGCTGAGCCGGCGGAGCCCATTGAGCACCTCCTGGAGGGTCGTCAGGTCGGGACGCCCGGCCTCCGGGATACGGGAGCGGGCTATCAGGTGGCCGGAGTCGACCAGGTCGGAGGCTAAGATCCCGGCCACGCTCAGCGGCAGCCGGAGGTGCGCCGCCGCCTCCGCCAGCGACAGCAGCCGCGCGCACATACGCAGCAGGTCGCGCGACTGGCGGGTGGCGGAGGGCGACAGCGGCTTGCCGGCGTCGGCCACGACGAGGAGCGTGTCGAGGCCGATGGTGTTGCGGGTGGGGCGGGCCCGGCCCTGGGTCAGCACGTAGGGCCGTACCGCGCTGTCGTGGTACTCGCCGCTGTCGTGGGACTCGCCGCTCATCTGCGCGCGGCCCGGCGTGCGGGGGTGCTGAAGTTCCTCTCGCCGATCTTGATGACCTGGGCCTGCATCTGCTGCGCGATGAGCCGCGGGTCGACCACCGGATCGGTGATGACCACCAGATGGGAGCCGGATCCGGCGGCGCGGGCGAACAGGAAGCCGCCCTCGAAGCCCACCATCAGCTCCCTGACGGCCCGGTTGCCGCCGCCGAACTCGCGCCCCACGCTCTGGGCCAGCGACTGCAGCCCGGAGCAGGCGGCCGACAGCCGGTCGGCGACGTCTCTGTCCGTACCGGCCGAGCGGGCCTTCAGCAGGCCGTCGGAGCTGAGGACGACGACGTGGCGGACCCCGGGGACCCAGACGACCTCGGCGATCATCCAGTCCTGGTCTTGGTGCATCGGTACCCCGTTCATCAGTCGTCGTTCGCCATCAGTCCGTCGTTCGCCGTCAGTCCGTCGTTCGCCATCAGTCGTCTCGTGCCCCTGCGTCGGGGTCGTGGTCGAAGAAGGCGGCCATCCACTCGCCCGCCTGTTCCGGAGTGGCGGGCGGCTCGGCGGCCAGTCCGGCCGCGGCGAGCCGCTCGGCGTCGGAGCCCGCCTCGCCGCGGCGTGAGCGCCTGCGCGGCAGCGCGCCGCCGCCCGCCGTGCCCTCCGTCGTGCCGCCCGTCCCGGCGACGTGCACGCCCAGAGGACCGGGCACGTCCGGGACGGGCTCGTCCGGCACGGGCTCGTCCAGCGTGGGGTGGTCCTGGGCCGTCTCGATCGGCCGGCCCTCGTGGCGCGCGGGCCGGGCTCGCGGCGGCGCCTCGGCCGGCTCCAGCGTCTCCACGACCGGGCCGGGCACCAGGACGACCGCGCGCACCCCTCCGTACGGCGAGGGCATCAGGTCGGCCAGGAACCCGTGGCGGCGTACGTAGTGCCCGATGACCGCGAGCCCGGTCTGCGGGATCTCCCCCACCTCGCCCACGTCGACGGAGCGGCGCCCGGAGACGATCTCGCGCGCCTGCTCCAGGTGGTGGTCGTCCATGCCGACGCCGCCGTCGTCGATCTCGATGACGGCGCCGCGCTGTACGTTGCGCACCGCCACGAGCACCGTGGTGGCCGGCGGCGAGGACTGGGTGGCGTTGGCGAGCAGCTCGGCCACCAGGTGGATGAGCGGCTCGACCACGTGGGCCGCGACGGCGGTGTCCGGGTCACCCGACACCTCCACCCGCTTGTAGGCGACGATCCTGGAGGACGCGGCCCGCACCACGTCGACCAGCGCGAGCGGATTGGGCCACTGCTGTCCCGGCCACTCGCCGCACAGCACGGCGAGGCTCTGCGCGTGGCGGCCCTGCTGGGCGGCGGCGTGGTCGACCTGCATGCTGGTCTCCAGCACGTCCGGGTTGCCGGGGTGGCGCTCGGCCATCACCGAGACGTTCTCCTGGATGCGGTGGGCGGAGGTCTGTACGCGCCGGGCCAGCGCCAGCAGGGCCAGCCGCAGCGACTCCTGCCGCTCGCGGTCCTGCTCGGCGGCCTCGCCGACCGCGTCGAGCACCTCTTCCAGCAGCTCGGCCGCGTCCTCGTCGAGCCCCTGGCTCTGGTACGGCGGCGGCACCGCCTCCTGCGCGATCACGGCCGGGATCCGCGCGTCCACCAGGTGCCTGACCGCCTCCTGCAGGGCCTTGGACCGGGCCGCGACGTGCTTGCTCCACTGGGTGTTGCGCTGCTGGAGGTGGTGCTGGAACTCGGCCTCGCGCTGGCGCATGGCGCTCTCGCGGCGGCTCATCGTCCGCAGGGCCTCCTGGTGCGCCTGGCGCAGCGCCGCCACGGCGGCCAGGGCGAGGAGCGAGAGCGCCGCGGCGGCCACGCACGCCCAGACGACGCCGCTGCGGCTGCCGAGGAGCAGGGCGGCGAAGGCGCAGCAGGCGGCGACCGCCGGCAGGGCCAGCGCCGCCGGCCAGAGCCACTGCGTCTGCGGTGACGGGGTGGCCGGCGTCTGAGCGGCCGGCGCCGGCGTCTGCGTCGCGGGCCGCTGGGGAGCGGTCGACTGAGGTGACGGTGTCCGACGTACCGGAGCTTGGGGCGGTGGGGGTTGGGAGCGAGCCATGGTCACCTTTGCGAACGGGCTGGAGTATGCGCTGGTCTCAAGCGGGAGGCGGCTACGGAGACCCCCTCTGCCGAAGCAAGCGGCATCTCCCCTTCCAGTCCGTTGCCTCTGCGTCACTCCCAGTGGCGACGCGTCCGCCAAGATCCGATTATTCCGACTCTACTGAATGAGTCAATCCATTCCCCGCCGCCTGTCAGATATATCACAAAGGTGCATTTTATCCTGTTTTGTCGGCATATGTCCGGCTCTGGAGCGGCGGCGCGCCTGACAATTCCCGGCCAATATTGTCAATGAATCGCGTCTTCCTATCCAGCCAGGAAAAGCCCGATAAGGACCACCCGAAATGTCATCGCCATAATATCTGGGCCCCCTTCGGCTCTTGTCCGGGCAAAACTCGTCCCCCACAATCCAGAGGACAACGCCGGACCACAGGAAGGAAACTCATCGTGCCTGCGAACAATGACGTATTCGCGTACGGCCCCTCGCAAACGAGGTGCTGACGGTGGCCCGCTATCGCGCCCCTCTGCCGGACGCCACGAGCGCCGCCTTCCTCGCCGAGGCGCTGGCCGAGGCCAATGCCCTCCGCGCCGAGCACCACGCCCCGCCGCTGGTCCTGGACCAGGAGCTGGTCGAGTACGCCAGATCCCGCGCCGCGTCGCGATCGGAATACCCGGACACGGAGGCCGGGCACGAGGGGTTACGGGAAGGCACCGGGGAGAACCTTTTCTGGGGCGCCGGCTCGAAACAACGGCCGCTCGACGCGGGGAAAGCGGTTGCCGAATGGTACGAGGAAATCAAGGGCTACGACTTCGCCGACCCGGAAAACGTCGCCGACTGCGGTCACTTCACCCAGCTGGTATGGAGGGAGAGCCGGCGGATGGGCGCCGGACGCGTGGCCGGACGGGGCCCGGATTTCTACGAGACGTACATCGTCTTCGTTTTCGAGGCGCCCGGCAATAAGCCCGGCCACTTCGCGGAGAACGTACGGCCCGCCTGACTTCCGCCCCGGGAGCCGTGCCGCCGACGGCTCCCCCTCGGTCCGTTCACTTCCATCACATATGCGAATAAGACACACTTTCACTTTGATGACCGAGATCTCCCACACCTCGAACGCGGAAAATCACGTTATCGTCACGGACAGTTTTGCTCTGCACTGTATCGGGGCGAAACGGTTGTGACGCTCAGGAGGTGGTGTAAGACTCGAATTCGAGCGAGCAGTCGTGCCGGGGCCCGCCGCACGCTCATTACCCGGAACCGTCAGGGAGGTGTAACGACACGACCGGAAGAATATTCCGGTCAAAGGGTGGGGTTAATTTCATGTCGTTGAATCCGCGCCTGGTAAAGGAGAGTTTCTCCGCCGTGGAGCCGGTGGCCGACAAGGCCGCCGCCTACTTCTACGGCCGGTTGTTCGCCGAGAGTCCGCAGCTGCGGGGCATGTTCCCGCCGGCCATGGACCTGCAGCGCGACCGGCTCTTCGGCGCTCTGACCCGCATCGTGTGGAGCCTGGACAGCCCGGCCAGCCTGGCGTCCTTCCTCGGCCAGCTCGGGCGGGACCACCGCAAGTACGGCGTGATCGCGGAGCACTACACCGCGGTCGGCAACGCCCTGCTCGCGACCATCAAGCGGTTCGCCGCCGACATCTGGAACGAGGAGATCGAGGCCGCCTGGGCGGCCGCCTACACCGCCGCCGCCAACCTCATGATCGAATCGGCCGAGGCCGACTCCGGGGTCTCGCCCGCGTGGTGGCTGGCCGAGGTCGTCGACCACGAGCTCCGCACCCCGGACATCGCTGTCCTGACACTGCGGCCGACGCAGCGCCTGCCGTACACGGCGGGCCAGTACGTCAACGTGCAGGTCTCGCGGTGGCCGCGCGTGTGGCGCACGTTCTCCATCGCCAACGCGCCGCGCCCGGACAACACGATCACGCTGCACGTGCGCTCGGTCCCCTGCGGCTGGGTGTCCACCACGCTGGCCAGGGACACCCGCATCGGCGACACGATCATGCTGGGGCCGCCGATGGGCACGATGACGCTGTGCGACCGCAGCCCGCGCGACGTGCTGTGCGTAGCGGGCGGCACCGGGCTGGCGCCGCTCAAGGCGATCATCGAGCACATCATCGCGTCGGGCCGCCGCCCCAACATCCACCTGCTGTTCGGCGCGCGGACGGCGGCGGAGCTGTACGACCTGCCGGACCTCATCCGGATGGAGTCGTCCTTCCCCTGGCTGCGGGTGCTACCGGTGGTGTCCGGCCAGGCCGGCTACGAGGGGATGCGCGGCCGGCTGCCGGAGGTCACCCAGCGCTTCCACTCGTGGGCCGAGCACGAGGTGTACGTGTGCGGGCCGTCCGGCATGGTCAACGAGACGGTCCGGCGCCTGCGGATCGACGGCGTACCGCTGTCCCGCATCCACCGCGACATCGTCCAGGGAGAACGCTGATGCGGTGATCACGACCCTCCGCCGGGTCTCCGCTCCTCCTTTCATGGCGACCTCCGCCACGACGGACCGTCTTCTTCCGCTCCCCCGGAGGGGGTACAGCCCCAAAAGGACACCAGCTACCACGGACCGTCACGAACCATCCGGGGGACCATGGTGGTCACGCAGGCGACGGTGCTAGCTAGGGCCTGTATGGAGTTCGGATCTTTAAGACGCCTATCAGCGCCAGGCGGCGGGACGGGCGGTGGCGCCGCCAGGCGACGGCCAGGAAGGCGATCAGCCCGAGGACGGGCAGGGAGCACAGGGTCCAGCTCAGTGCCAGCGGCGGGCCGGGCTGCTCCAGGACGGTGACGTTGCCGAGAGTGCCCGTGCCCTGCCCTCGCGGGCCGTTGACGGTGAAGGTGAAGCTCCACTGCCCGGCCGTGGGCAGGGACTGGATGTCCAGGCCCCAGACGTCCCGTTTGCGCGGATGGCGGGACAGCGGGCTCTCTCTGCGCATTCCCTGCTTCAGGCCGGGGCCGGTCATGGCGAGGGTGCCGGACTTTCCGCTCAGCCCTCCGTCGGGGACGAAGGTGAAGTCCAGCGACTGCATGGCGCGCAGCGGCCAGGTGGAGAAGCCCACGGTCAGGTGGTAGGGGCCGGCCTGCACCTGCTCGGTGTGGACGACCTCGACCGGCGCGTACGCCTGCTCAGGCTCGGCCTGCGCGGGCGCGGCGGTGAGGAGCATGACCGCGCCCATGACGTACGGGGCGAGGAGCGTGGTGAGGCGCATCGGTTCAGCGGCCTTCCTGGTCGGCGGCGGGGGCGTTGAGGTGCAGCAGGACTGCGAAACGGGCGGCGAGGAACCCGGCCAGGGCACCGAGCGTCAGCCCGAGCAGCACGTCGCTCACCACCGCCGTCACGGATGCGGCGGAGCGGCCCACCGGCCCTGCCCCGCCGCTCAGCGACGACATCTGCACCAGCATCGACAGGCTCACCACCACGCCGCCGGCGGCGCCGACGAGCTGGGGCAGCCAGCGGGCCGACCAGCCGCGCCGGCGCCCGAGCCCAAGCAGCCCCTCGATCACCAGGGCCGCGACCAGCATGAACATCGGGATGGAAGGCAGTAGAGGCGGGACGCCCACGAGGTTGTCGCGCAGGGGCAACCCCACGTAGTCTGCGTAGACCCTCGCGGCCCACGGCGAGAACCACCAGAGGAACAGCTGCATCAGGCCGAGGACGACCGCGATGGACAGGGCCACCCGCCGGCGGCGCAGCGTGATCGCGCCCATCAGGACGAGGCAGACTGCGAAGAAGACGCTGCCCGCGAGCCGGGCGTCGATGGGCAGTCCCAGCCTGCTGAAGGCGTTGGTGGTGAGCGGGGTGAACATGATCAGCACGGGGATGCCGGCGACGAGCCCGATCCGCCCCCAGGGCTGTGCGCGGGCGGCGGCGAAGACGATGACGCTGCCGACCATGGTCAGGCTGATGGAGATGAACAGGGCGACGTGGGGCGGGGAGTCCAGGACGGCGTCGAAGCCGTACAGGGAGTGCCACCACAGGTCAAGAAGGCCGTACAGCAGGAACAACGCGGCGCCGGTGCCGGCGACGAGGTAACCGAGGGGCGCGGTGAACCTGCCGCCGAGAACCCGGACCGGGCTGCCGCCGACGGCGGGGTCGGCCGGGTGCCCGGCCCGCTGGGCGGAGGTGACGCGCAGCACCATCACCAGGCTGGCGATGCCGGCGATGGCGCTGCCGGAGTACAGCATGAGGTGCGGGAGAGTGAAGAAGGTGTCCGGGCCGACGTCGACGTGCCACTGCACGTCCCAGTGGATGCCGGCCAGCGACATCAGGGTGCCGGCCAGCACGGTGTACGCGGGAGCGGGGTTCATCGGAGTTCTGTGCCTTTCTGGCGGATCAACGGGGGACGTTGAGCGGGAAGACGAGCCGGTCGCGGTGGCCGTCGCCGTCGACGGTGACCAGGACCTGCCAGCGGCCGGGCATCATCAGCGGTAGAGCGGCCACGTGGTAGTGGCCGTCCGGGGCTCGTACGGCGGTGCAATCGGGTACCGCGTGGCCCGCGGTGGGCAGCGCCGCGGAGACCATGACCACCGGCGCCGGCCCGCCGGTCGCCGTGCCGCCGCGCGGCACGAGCCGGACGTCGAGCGCGGTGCTGCCGGTGACGGGCGCGGAAACCGTGAGGATCACCATGTCGCGGGCGGTGCCGCCGGTGAGCGTGATCGCGCCCCGCGGGGCGTCGGAGGCGGGCCGGGCCGCGCCGGGCCACGGCGCCCACAGGGCGTGCACCGACAGCGCGGTGAGCAGGGTCGCCGCCAGGACCACCGCGGCGACCAGGAACCGCCGGCTCATGGCCTCTTCTCCACGGTGCCGGTCACGTGGAGCAGGTACGGAACGGTCAGGACGGTGTAACCGCGCTCGGCCTGGATCCAGATGCGGTAGTAGCCGGGCGCCGGGAAGGTGTGGACGAAGCAGATGTCGGGGCCGTAGGCGGCGACCGTCTCGTCGGCGGTGCTGTCGCCGTTGACGGAGGTCAGCCCGCCCATCCCGGGCATGTCCGGGTCCAGGCCCGGGGAGGGTGAGTGCGGCCCCATGCCCGGCGCGTGTGCCGTCCCGTCCGTGCCGCTCGTGTCGTGGGTACGGTCCGGCATCGCGCCCATGGAGTGGGAGTGGGCCCACACCTGGGCGTTCTGCGTCGCCGTACCCACCGCTGCCTCGGGCGCGAGCGGGCCGACGACGATCAGGTGCCCGAGCATGCCCAGCCACGGCTGCAGGGTCGCCGTGTCGCCCACGCGGGCGCTCAGTACGGCGGCCTGGCCCGCCACCAGCGACGATGCCGAGAGCCGTACCTGGACGTCGGCCACCGTCCGCGCACCGGCTCCCACCTGGAGATCGCCGGCTGTCGTCCGGGCGGCGACCTCCGGGCGGGAGCCGGTTGTCGTCCGGCCGGTGGCGGGCACCGCGTCGATGCCGGTGGCCGAGCGGAGCTGCTGGACGCCGCCGCCCCGGCGGGCGAACTCGGCGCTGACCGCGTAGTGGCCGCCCTCGGGCAGGGACAGCGGAACCTCGAACACCCCGGCGCCGGTCCTTATCGGGTGCAAATGCCACAACTGCCCGGAAGGGCCGACGACCAGCAGGTGCAGGAGCGCCCCGTCGTGCACGACGACGTCGTCCAGGGGCAGACCGGTGGACGCGTCGGACAGGGCCAGCCGCACATCGGCGACCTCGCCCGCTCTGGTCGTGGAGGACGACAGCAGCAGCGTGCCCGGCGGGCGGGAGTAGTCGCCGATCCGCTGCCCGGAGTAGGCGTAGGGATCGTCGACGCCGTCGATGGTGGCATCGACCTGGCCGCCCTGGGACGGTGGCGGCGGTAGCCGGGACGACAACAGCGCGCCGGTGACCGCCACGGCCAGGCAGGCGACCAGAGCGCCGCCCGGCACCAGTGTCCACCAGCCGCGGCGGGCGCGTACGGCGACCAGAAGGGTGACGAGGAGGAGGACACCCGCGCCACTGAAGCCCAGGTAGACCGCGGTCTCGGGCGGCGAGGTGAGCTGCTTGGGCACGATGAAGGGGATCGTCGCGGTCCTGTTCCCATCGCTGAGGGACAGCTCCCACGGGCCGGCGCGGGTGACGTCCAGTACGGCGGAGCAGGTCCCGGGCCGGCCGCTCAAGGCGACCGCGGCGGTGTCAACGGTCGTGCCCGACACCGACGCGGCGGACGCGGACGTGGAAACGCCCGTGGGGACCACCGCCAGGTCGAGGCGGCCGGCGGCGGTGCCCTTGTGGGTGATCACGTCCACGTGCAGAGGTCCGGGCACACCGGTGACCCGTCGCAGGATGACGGTCAGCTCCCGGCCGCCGAGCGTCTGGGCGACGTGCAGGTCGCCGACGGCGGCGGAGTCCGCTTCGGCCACAGGGGGCATGAGAAGGCCGAGCGTGCTCAGCAGGATGGCGAGCACGGCGCCAAGACGGCGGGCGGCTGAGGGGGCGTTCATCGTGCGGGCAGCCTAGAAAGGCCCGCCTGCCGCTGTCGTCACGGTGTCAGGGGATGCAGGTCCCCCGCCCGGGGGACTCGCGCATGGTCCGTGACCAGACATTATGGGTGGTTGTGACCGCCCGCCCACCAAACCGCGGGCCGTCGGGACGAAGGGCGGAAGGGGTGCCGGTGCCCGACAGGGAAGGGCGCGAGGGGCGCGGAGCCGGGCCCGTCCGCGACGTCAGCGGGCCGCTGACCCGCCAGGCGATCGTGATCGCCGTGGTCGTTCTGATGGTGGATGTCCTGTCTTTCGACCTCTCCACCAGTTCCACCTCGTTGCCGGCGGGGTGGAACTGGGCCGTGCTGGCGGCCATCGTCGTGGTGGACGCAGGTCTGGCCGGCGCGCCGCGCCTGTCGGGCGTGGTGGCCGTCGCCCAGGCCGCCGTCATGGTGGCGGGTACGGCCCTGCTCGTCCATGCCGGCCAGGACCTGCCTGCCGGGCCGAGGCCGATGTCCCCGCTGAACAGGGCGGGCCTGCTCATCTCGGCCTACCGGGCGGGCGCCTGGCTGGAGCGAGGGCCGGCGGTGCTGTCCCTGCTCTGCCTCGCCGCGGGAGCGGTCACGCGGCCGCTACTCGGCGGGGCGCCCCTCGAACCGGGACGGGTCCTGCTCAACGTCATGGGCGACGCGCTGCTGCCCTGGCTCGTCGGCCGGTACACCACCGCGCGCCGCGCGTACATCGCCGAGCTGGAAAGGCGCTCCGAGCGGGAGCAGGCGGCGGCCCGGCAGGCGATGGCCGCGGCCATCGCCGAGGAGCGCAGCAGCATCGCCTGCGATCTGCACGACGTGATCTCCCACCACGTCAGCGCCATCGGCATGCACGCCGTCGCGGCCCGCATGCGGGGCCCGGCGGCGGGGGACGCCCACGGCCAGTCGGCAACGCGGGGCCCCCCCCCCGCGCCGCCCCCGCGCCTGCCCGCCCGCGGCCCCCCGCGGGGGGCCCGCGACGGCGGCGAACGCCCAGGACCTGACGGCATCGCTGGCCGCCGTGGAGACCTCCAGCCGGGCCGCCATGCTCGACCTGCGACGCCTGCTGGACGTCCTGCACGGCGACCCGGCCGCGGAGGACAGCCAGCCTGGGCTGGACAACCTGCCCGAACTGCTCGAAACCCTGCGCGCCGTCGGCCTGCGTGCCCGGGTGACCGTCCACGGCGTCCCGTCCCGATTGCCGGAGTCGCTGGACATCGCCGCCTACCGGGTGGTGCAGGAGATGCTCACCAACGCCCTGCGGCACGGCGCCGGCGGCGTGGCGGAGGTCGAACTGCGCCATGACCGCGCCGGCCTCACCCTGACCGCCTCCAACCCCCTGGCCACCCGGACCCGTGCCCGGCCCGACTCGCCGCACCGCGGCCTGCAGGGCATCAGGAGCCGTGTCACCATGTTCGCGGGGTCGACCAGCTACGGGCCCGCTCCCGACGGCAGCGCCTGGATCACCACCGTGACCTTCCCCCTGGACTCCTCATGACTTTGCGCGTCCTGATCGCCGACGACCACGCCATGTTCCGCTCCGGTCTGCGTGCCGTCCTGGACACCCAGGCCGACCTGGTGTGCGTGGGAGAAGCAGCGGACGGGCGGAGCGCCGTGAGCGAAGTGCTGCGGCTGCGTCCCGACGTGGCGATCATCGACATTCGCATGCCGCGCCTGGACGGCCTGCGCGCCACGGAGGCGATACTCGCCGACCCCGCCAACTCCACCAAGGTGATCCTGTTGACCACCTACGACCAGGACACCTATGTCCATCGCGCCCTGCGGGCAGGGGCCGGCGGGTTCCTGCTGAAGAGCCTCCCGCCGGAGGAGCTGATCGCCGCCATCCGGGTGGCCGCCCGCGGCGACACCCTCATCGACCCCTCGGTCACCCGCCGGCTCAGCGCCCGCCTCGCCGACGGCATCGCACCCCCTCCCGCCCCGGTTGGCCTGGACCTCCTCACCACCCGGGAACACGAGGTACTGCTCCTGCTGGCCCAGGCGCACAGCAACGCCGAGATCGCCGGCCGCCTCGGCATCGGCGACGAGACCGTCAAGACCCACGTCTCGCGCATCCTCACCAAACTGAACCTGCGCGACCGGATCCACGCCGTCTCCTACGCCCACCTCCACGGCCTCGTCGGCCCAGCCGGCGCGCCGTCCGATCCGCAAGCGGGCGATCCGGGCGATCCTGTACGGTCGCGCCTGCGGGGTCATCGATGGCCGGGCGGGGCAGGCCGGTGACCGTACCCGCGTCCATTGCCCGGGACGTCCAGACCGTCAGGCAGATGGGCTGGAGCGATGCCCCGCCGACTGTGCGGTCCGGCTCTGGAACACGTGCACGGGATCGGCCGGGCGAGCTCGCGTACGTTGACCAGTTCCCGATGCCACATCCCCGCGTCGCCGCCGACGGCCCAGGGCGAGCACGTGCAGGGGCCGCCCGGGTACAGATGGCCAAGACGCGAGGTGCGGACGCAGGTGTACGAGCCGTGCACGCCGACCAGACAGCGGGGAGGCAAGGCTGTAGTACTAGGGGGCGGCGGGCCGCTGGAACGCGGCGGCGGTCTCGTCGTCGTTGGGCCAGAACGTCTCGATGGCGAGCTCGGCGACCGTCACGTCCAGAGGCGTTCCGAACGTGGCGATCGTGGTGAACATCGACAGGATCCGCGTGCCGTGCCTGATCCGCAGCGGCACCAGAAGGTCGGCCGGGCCCGGCACGTGCACCACGTTCAGATCCACGCCGGGGTAGGTGTAGGCGGCGAGCTCGTCGTGCAGTTCGGCCAGCTGCCCCGAGCCCGACGCCTCCGCCTGCCTGCGCAGCTGGTGCAGCAGGTGGGCGCGTACCTCCGCCAGGTTGACCAGCCGGCCGCCCATCGCCTCGGGGTGCAGCGACAGCCGCATCACGTTGACCGGCTCCTTGAGCAGCTCCGCGGGCACCCCGTCCATGAAAAGGGCGGTCGCCGAGTTGGCCGCCACCAGGTTCCAGGCGGCGTCCACGACCAGGGCGGGGTAGGGCTCGTGCCCGGCGAGGATCTTGTCGAGCGCCTGCCGGACGGCCTGCATCTCGGGGGCGCGTACCTCGCGTTCGGGGAAGACCGGTGCGAACCCCGCCGCGACCAGCAGCCTGTTGCGGTGGCGCAGCGGCACCTCCAGCTCCTCCGACAGCTTCATCACCATCTCGCGGCTCGGCCGGGCCCGCCCGGTCTCCAGGAAGCTGACGTGGCGAGCCGACACCTCGGCCTCGATCGCCAGATCGAGCTGGCTCACCCGCCGCCGCTGCCGCCAGGATCGCAGCAGATCCCCGAACGACTCATCCCCCACCGCGAACGCGCCATTGACCGACCCCATACGGCAACGCTACCGAACGGCAGGGAAGCAGCACGATTACCTCGGAAGTAATCGCGCGGCAAATCGCCCAGTCCTCGGCGCTCCTGGTCACGGCGTGGCACGATGGCCGGGAAGCGAACACGGGAGCGATGGGAGCTTGTTATGAGCGACGCAGTGCTCGCGATCGGCACCCGCAAGGGCCTGTTCCTCGCCCGCTCGACGGACGGCGGCCCGTTCGAGGTGGCGCCGATCCAGTTCTCCACGGTCGGCGTGACCGCGGTGGCGATCGACACGCGCGCCGGCACGCCGCGGATCCTGGCGGGCATCGAGTACGGCCACTTCGGCCCCTCGGTGATGTACTCCGACGACCTCGGCGAGACCTGGCAGGAGGCCGAGCGTCCCCCCATCGCCTTCCCCGAGAAGACGGGCGCGACCCTGACCAGGGTGTGGCAGCTCATGCCGTCGCCGGCCGAGCCCGAGGTGGTCTGGGCCGGGGTGGAGCCGGGCGCGCTGTTCCGCTCGGCGGACCGCGGCGTCACCTACGAGCTGGCCGAAGGGCTGTGGGAGCACCCGCACCGGCAGCACTGGGCCCCGGGCGGCGGCGGGCTGTGCCTGCACACGGTCGTCAGTCATCCCACCGATCCGAACGTCATGGGCGTCGCGGTCTCGACGGGCGGCTTCTATCGCACGACCGACGGCGGCCTCTCGTGGGAGGCCGCCAACCAGGGCATCCGCGCGCCGTTCATGCCGGAGGGGCAGCAATATCCCGAATACGGGCAATGCGTGCACAAGGTCGGCATGCACCCGTCCCGGCCCGAGCGGCTCTTCCTGCAGCACCACTTCGGCGTCTACCGCAGCGACGACTTCGGCGGCACCTGGCACGACATCGGCTCGTCGCTGCCGTCCGACTTCGGCTTCCCGATCGTGGTGCATCCCGCCCGGCCCGACACGGTCTACGTGCTGCCGCTGAACGCCGACATCGACCGCACCCCGGTCGGCCACCGCTACCGGGTCTTCCGCAGCGAGGACGCAGGGGGCACCTGGCAGCCGCTGGAGCGCGGGCTGCCCGAGGGGCCGGTGCACGCGAGCGTGCTGCGTGACGCGATGACCGCCTCCGAGGCGGGGGTGTTCTTCGGCACCCGCGACGGCGAGGTCTACTGCTCGCGGGACGACGGCGGCACCTGGTCGACGGTCGTCCGGCACCTGCCCGACGTGCTCAGCGTGCGCGCGGCGGTGCTGTAGTCCATGGCCAAGAACGTGATGATGGTGGTCTTCGTCCTGCCCAACTCGCTGCGCCGCTGGGTGAGCGGCGACAGCGAGGTGAAGGTCTTCGCCGTCGCTGCCGACCAGCACACCCCGCCGACGCTCGGCTCCGCGCTCGACATGCTGCGGCGTACGCATCCGCTGCTGGAGGAGCGGCTGCGCGACGACTACGGGCGTATTCGCCGGCACATCAACATGATCGTGTGCGGCGAGAACGCCCGCGGCCTCGGCAGCCTCGACTGCGCGCTGCCGCCGGGCGCCGAGGTCTATGTCATGCCGGCGCTGGCCTGATCACCCGCGCTGATTCACCTCACACCTTGCGCCAGCCGGGGACCCAGGCCCCGTCCTCGATGACGTAGTCACCGAACAGGGCGGGCGCCTCCTTGACCATGAGCGCGCCGATGTGCTGGAACAGCAGCCGGATCTCCTCCTCGGCCCCGGCCGCCGTGCGCGCCTCGATCGTGTGCCGCAGCGTGCGTACGTTGGCCGTCCAGACCAGCCCGGTGGCCAGCCCCTCCGGGGCGAAGCGGCGCATGAACGAGGTGCGGTGCTTCTTCTCCGAGAACGGCACCCCCTCCTCGTCGAGCCCGAAGTGATCGGCCATCCAGATCTGGAACTGCTCCATCTGCTCCAGCATGGCCGTGGCCCGCTTCATCAGCTCGGGATCGGACTGGGCCCACTCGGGGAACCAGAACGGCAGCTCGTCGAGGCGGACGAAGCGCAGCGACTCCTGCGAGATGGCCACTCCGGGGCGGTGCCTGACGAGCTCGTGGGTGAGCACGCGGCTGACGTTGTGCAGCACGAAGCTGAAGTTGAGATGCTCCAGCACCGAGCCGTGGGCGCTGGCCAGGATGTTGCGCAGGTAGTCGCCCTGGTCCTCGCGGATGCGCACGACGTTGGGGTTGAGTCCGGGCTCGAAGGAGCGGTAGCACAGGCGCCCGGCGAACTCGGCCAGGTTCTGGGCGTCGAGGTCGCCCCGGTCGAGCCGCTCCAGCCAGCTTTCGCCGCCGACCTCGCCCAGGTAGCGGGCGAGCTCGTCGTAGTCGAGGTCTGGACGGGCTATGAGGTACACCTCGGGTTCGACGGTGCGCATGGGCGAGCCCCCGCTCGGGTTAGGCGATGTGATGGCCCCCAGCAAACCAGGTCGCGGACCTGCGCGCGACTCGGCGCGAGGCCCGCCTGAACACTTGTAGCTTCAAGTTTTTCGCCCTACAGTCAGACCCTCGATACTTGAAGGGACAACTTATGAACGTCGTCCTCTGGGTCCTCCAAGCCCTGCTCGCCGCCGCCTTCCTCTTCGGCGGATTCATGAAGGCCACCCAGCCCAAGGAGACGCTCCAGCCGCGCATGGGATGGGTGGATGATTTCAGCCAGGCGCAGGTCAGGGGTATCGGCGCGGTGGAGATCCTCGGCGCGCTCGGCCTGGTGCTGCCCTGGGCCACCGGCATCGCCCCGATCCTCACGCCCCTGGCGGCGGCCGGGCTCGCCATCACCATGATCGTCGCCGCCCAGGTGCACCGGCGGCGCAAGGAGAGCTTCGCGGTTAACCTGGTACTGCTGGCGCTGACGGTCATCGTCGCGGTCGGCCGATTCTGACGCTGGGGGTCTGTTGGTCGAAGGGCTCGGCCATGACGAGCAGCGAGCGTGGCAGGGCCTGCTCGCCGTGATGCTCGTCGGCATTCCGCGGGTGGAGCGCACGTTCCGGGCGCACGGGCTGGTCCACATCGAATACGGCCTGCTCAACACGCTGGCCGCCGGGCCGTTGCGGCTGAGCGACCTGGCCACCCTGGGCAACGTCTCGATCAGCCGCCTGAGCCACCGGGTCAGCAAGCTGGTCGAGCGCGGCTACGTACTGCTGCGGCCCGACGAGAGCGACGGCCGGGCCAGCGTCGCCGAGATCACCCCCGAGGGGCGGGCGGTCATCACCGCGATCGCGCCCGACCACGCGCGGGCCCTGCGCGAGGTGCTGTTCGACCACCTCACGCCCGAGCAGGTCGCCGCGCTGGCAGACGCCATGCAGAGCGTCGGAGCCAAGCTCGGCGCCTGCATGGCGGACGACCGCGGGAGAGAGGGCCCGGCCCCCACCGGGTGTGGCTAGGTGATGTCGCGCCGGATCGTCGTGGCCGAGGCGACCGCCGAGAAGAGCACCGCGTACCCGAGCAGCACCAGGGCGCCCGCCCAGGCCGGCAGCAGGTAGTCGGTGCCGAGCCCGAGGTCGACGCCGCTGTTGGTCACCGCGCTGCCCGCGCCGGCCGGCGTCCACTTGCCGACGGGCTGCAGCGCCGGGATCGCGTTGACCAGCGCCTCGACGATGAACACCCACACCACCGCGACGATGATCGCGCCGAGCTGGTTCTTGATCAGCGCGCCCAGCCCGACCCCGAACAGCGTGTAGAGGACGAGCACGAGCAGCACGCCCGTGGCGATGCGCAGGACCTTCGCGGACAGGACCAGCTCACCGCTGGACAGCAGGACCGACACGACCACCGCGATGGCGGTCAGCGCCAGCACGATCAGTCCGAAGGCCAGTCCGACGACCACCCCCGCCCCGAGCTTGGCCACGACCACCCGCTCGCGCCGGGGCGTGGCGAGGAACGTGGTGGTGATGGTCTGGTAGCGGTATTCGGCGGTCATCATGACGACCCCGAGGATCATCGGGAACAGCGCGCCGCTCGAGCCGAGCCCCCACAGGAGTTCCTGGAACGGCGCGGAGCCCCTGCTGGGAAGACCTGCCGGCCGTTCTGAGCGGCCTGTCCGGCGAACCCGATCGTGAGACCGAGCTGCAGAAGCACGTAGGCGACCGTGACGCCCAGCATCACCCACCAGAGCCTGGTGGTCCGGAGCTTGAGCAGCTCCGCCCTGATCAGCGTCATCAGCCCTGCCCCTCCCCGGTCAGCTCCAGGAAGACCTGCTGCAGGTCGGAGCGTTCGGTCGCGACCTCGCTCAGCACGACCTTCGCGTCGAGCGCGATCCGGCCGATGTCCTCGGCACCGAGGCCCCGTACGCGCAGGAACCCGTCCTGCTGCTCGACCGCGGCGCCGGCACGTTCGAGGGCCGGGACGAGCGTACGAGCCGGCCCTTGGCGATGATCACCACGTTGTCGACGATCTGCTCGACCTCGGCCAGCACGTGGCTGGAGACCAGGACGGCGGCGCCCTGGTCGTGGGACAGGTAGCGCAGGAAGCCGCGCAGCCACTGGATGCCCGCCGGATCGAGCCCGTTGGCGGGCTCGTCGAGAATGAGCACCTTGGGATGGCCGATCAGCGCGGTGGCCAGCGCCAGCCGCTGCCGCATGCCGAGCGAGAAGACCTGCACCCGCTTGCCGGCCACGTCGGCGAGGCCGGCCTGCTCCAGCGCCTCCGTCGCGCGCTCGCGGGGCAGCCGGGCCGCCGCGCAGAGCATCCGGAGATGGTTGAGGGCCGTGCGGCCCGGATGGAAGTTGGTGGCTTCGAGCACCGCGCCCACCTCCTCCCCAAGGAGGAGTTCAGAGCCGGTAGACCCGGCGGGCATTGCCGGAGCCGATCATGTGGGCCACCTTGGCCGCGTCGGCGACGCTCCACTCCCCCGCGTCGACCCGCGACTTCAGCGCGGCGCCCAGGGCCCGGCGGAAGTAGAGGGCGCCCAGGTGGCCGGTCTCGGCCACGCCGTGACAGCCGGAGCCGAAGAACTGCTTGTGGAACGGCGCCAGCTCCAGCAGCTCGTCCATGATCCGCGCGGACCCGGCGGCGCTGTGGGTCAGCGCGAGGCCCACGTCGACGTAGACGTGCGGGAAGACGCCGGCCAGGTAGGCGGCCTGGCGGTGGAACGGGTAGCCGTGCAGCAGCACCACCGGCACGCCGGCCGGCTGCAGCGCCCTGACGAACGTGGTCATCCGCGCCGGGTCGGTGCGATGCAGGCCGGAGTAGGACAGATCGCCGAATCCGGCGTGGAACTGCAGGGGCAGCCCGCGGTCCCTGGCCACGTCGACCGCGGTCCACAGCAGGTGGCGCAGCAGGATCGGGTCGGTCAGCGGCTCCTTGGGGTCGGACAGCCGGCGGTTGGCCGCCGCGATGACAGAGCCTCTGCTCGGCCTCGACGGGTCGAAGGCGAGGCCGCACCGGTGACCGATGACCGTCGCCATGCCCACGGCCCTGGCGGCCCTGGCGGTGAGCTCCTCGGCCAGGCTGTCCATGTAGTCGAGGGCCGTCTCGGCCATCTCCACGACGTCCTGCTCGATCTGCTCGATGCCGACGACCTCGTTCGCGGCCGCGTCGCCGTAGCGGGCCAGCTCGGCGGCCGTCAGCAGCTCGGCGCTCTCCATCCCGGTGTCGACCAGCAGCGCCCCGATCCCGGCGGCCCGCAGCAGCCGCCGGTTGACCTCCTCGGCGCCGAGGTCGGCCCGGCGCGCCAGGTACACGGAGGGGGGCGTGTGCGGCTCCAGGCCGAGCACGGGCGCGCACCAGCGGCGGATGCCCGCGCCGATCGGCGTGTCGAAGTGGGTGGTGCCCGGCGGCGCGGGGCAGCCGCCCTCGTTGATCAGCAGCTCGAACTGGGCTCTGGTCAGGTCGTCGCGGCGCACCCCGTGACAGTGGTGGTCGACGAGTGGGGCGAGGAGGGCGTCACGCACCGTATCGGGAAGATCTACGGGGAGCATGCGGAGACTCTAGGTGTCCTCCGCACGCCCCCGCGGCCGTTTTACCTACCCGATAGACGCGCTAGATCCTCACGTGTGAGAACCCTCACCGGCGGGCCAGGCGGAGCACATTGGCGATGACGCGCGCGCCCGCGCCGCCCTCGGCGGTCAGGATGGACTCCGGGTGGAACTGCACGGCGAAGCGGCGCCTCTCGGTGTCCTCGATCGCCATGACGTTGCCGTCGGGCGTCAGCGCGGTCGGGGTGAAGCCGACCACGCCGACGCGCTTGGCGTGCAGGGAGTGGTAGCGGGCCGCGACGAACTCCTGGGGCAGCCCGTCGAGCAGCGCGTCGCCGCCGCCCAGCCGGGTGACCTGGCCGCGCTTGCCGTGCTCGGGGTAGTCGAGCAGCTCCAGCGAGCCGCCGGCGTGCTCGACCATCGCCTGCAGGCCGAGGCAGACACCGAAGACCGGCAGGTCACGGGCGTAGATCTCGTCGATGAGCGCCGACATGCCGAAGTCGGAGGGCCAGCCGGGGCCCGGCGACAGGACGACGAGGTCGGGCGCGATGTCGTCGAGCATGGCCGGGGGGAAGCCGTGGCGCAACGTGACGACGTCGGCGCCCTCCTGGCGGAAGTAGTCGGCCAGGGTGTTGACGAAGGAGTCCTCGTGGTCGACGAGCAGCACCTTTATGCCCTGGCCCGGCTGCTCGCGGACCGGGACGGCCGGCTGGGCGTGCGGCTGGTTGACCGCGGCCAGGGCGCCGAGCAGGGCGCTGGCCTTGAGCTCGGTCTCGCGCTCCTCGGCCTCGGGGTCGGAGTCGAACAGCAGCGTGGCGCCGGCCCTGACGGTCGCCAGGCCGTTCTTGATCTGGGCGGTGCGCAGGGTCAGGCCGGTGTTCATGGAGCCGTCGAAGCCGATGAAGCCGATGGCGCCGCCGTACCACCGGCGGGTGGTGGCCTCGTGGTCCTCGATGAACTGCATGGCCCAGGTCTTGGGCGCGCCGGTGACCGTGACGGCCCACATGTGGGTCAGGAAGGCGTCGAGGGCGTCGAACTCCGGCCGCAGCCGGCCCTCGATGTGGTCGACGGTGTGGATCAGGCGGGAGTAGAGCTCGATCTGGCGGCGGCCGATGACCCGGACGGAGCCGGGCACGCAGATGCGCGACTTGTCGTTGCGGTCGACGTCGGTGCACATGGTCAGCTCCGACTCCTCCTTGACGCTGGTCAGGAGGGTGCGGATGGCCTCGGCGTCCTCGATCGGGTTGCTGCCGCGGGCGATCGTGCCGGAGATGGGGCAGGTCTCGACGCGGTCGCCGCTCACCCGGACGTACATCTCGGGCGAGGCGCCGACGAGGTGCTCGCCCTCGCCGAGGCTGATGATGAACTCGTAGGGGGCCGGGTTGCTGTGCCGCAGGCCGCGGAAGAAGGCCGACGGGTCGGTGCAGGGCGCGTGGAAGACCTGGCCGGGCACGACCTCGAACAGGTCGCCGCGCTTGAACTTCTCCTTGGCGGCGGCCACGACCTTGGCGTAGTCGCCCTTCTTCGGGTCGGCGGGCACCTCGGCAGGCTCGGTGAGGGGCACGGACTCGCCGGTGCGCTCCAGGCCGCGGGTGGTGGCGCCGTCGACGGTGAACTCGTAGCGGTATTCGACGCTGGTCTCGCGCTGGCGGTCGATCACCACCAGTCTGTCGGGCAGGTGCAGCACCAGGTCACGCTGGTCGTCGGGGCGGACGAGCTCTTGCCTGATCGGCTCGAACTGGAAGGCCAGGTCGTAGCCGAAGGACCCGTAGAGGCCCAGGTGCGGGTCGTCGCCCCGGAAGGCGGCGATGACCTCGCGGATCGCGGTGAACACGGTGGGCCGGCGGCTGCGCATCTCCTCGGTGAGCAGGTCGCCCGACTCGGGCACGTAGACCTCGACGTGGTCGGCGGTCGGCTCCTCGACGGGCTTGCCGGCGGCCAGCAGGCAGGAGACCACGGCGGGCAGCACGACCCGGCCGCGGGCGTTGAGCGCCCTGGCGGAGATGTGGCGGCCCCTGGCGACCAGCTCCAGGCACGGGTCGACGTAGCCGAACGCCCATCGGCTGTAGCGGCCCGGGTAGTCCATCCCGGAGGAGAAGGCGCCGCCGCGTCTCTCTCCGAGCGCCGTCACGATCTCTTCGAGCGCCTCCTCAGGCACCTGGCGTACCTCGCGCTCGACGCCGATGCCCCCGGCGGTGGTATATCCGCTCGTCTCCACTGCTGCCCCTTGTCGAAAATCGATGATCGAACACCGACACTGATGCCCCGGGGGCGGACACGAGAAAGGCCGCCTTCCGGGGCGGCCGTCCGTTGTGGAATGCGAATCACGCGCCGCCTACTAGCGGCGCCACCACTGAAGCTGCAACGAGATTCGCATGTGGCAAGCGTAACCGGCGCGCGATGATCACGCAACGCGCCCGCGCCGGGTGGTCCCCAGATGGGCGAAACGCCCGGCAAATAGGGGTGCGCAACTCCTGACGGGAGTTCTGACGAGCGGCTAACTTTAGCAATCATGGAACGCCCCCCGTTACTAGCGTGGCGCTCGGTCACGTTGATCTCGATCTTGTTGTTCGCGGTGCTGCTGGTGCTCAGTGGCAGCTACGGATATCACCGCGATGAGATGTACTTCCGGGTGCTGTCCGAGCATCCCGCCTGGGGTTACGTCGATCAGCCCGCCTTCGCGCCGATGGCGGCCAAGCTGTCGATCGCCCTGTTCGGCGACACGCTCTTCGGGATCAGGGTGCTGCCGGCGCTGGCCGCGGCGATCCTCGTCGTGCTCGTCACGCTCATCACCCGCGAGCTGGGCGGCCGTGGCGTCGCGCAGATCCTGACCGCGCTCGGCACGGCGACCGGCGCCTACACCTTCATCGCCGGGCACACGCTGCTGACGCTCAGCTTCGACCTGCCGTTCTGGGCGGCGGCCATCCTGTTCATGACCAAGGCGCTGACGCGCGAGCAGCCGCGGTGGTGGCCGGCCGTCGGCGTGATCGTCGGGCTGGCGACCTACAACAAGCACCTGATCGTCATGCTGGTGCTGGGACTCGCGGTCGGGCTGGTGGCCGTGGGGCCGCGCCGGGTGCTGGCCAGTCCCTGGCTGTGGGGCGGCGCGCTGATCGCGGCGGCGCTGGCCGTACCGAACCTGCTCTATCAGGCCACGCACGACTGGCCGCAGCTGAAGATGGCGGCGGCGCTGAGCGGGGACCGGGGCGGGGAGATGCGGGCGCTGTTCGTGCCCATGCAGCTCACGCTGTTCGGGCCGGTCGTGACGGCCATCGGCGCCTTCGGCTGGGTGCGGCTGTGGCGCGACCGGCGGGTGCGGGCGCTGGCCGTCGCCTATCCCGCCGCGGCCGTGGCGACGCTGATCAGCGGCGGGCGTTTCGACTACACGGCCGGCCTGATCCTGCTGCTGTTCGCGGCGGGCTGCGTGAGCGTGGAGGCGGCGGGTCTGGGCAAGGTACGGCTGGCGACGGGTTTCCTCGTGGTGAACGGCCTGGTGTCGGCCGTGATCGCGCTGCCGCTCATCCCGGCCGCCCAGCTGGCCGCCACCCCGGTGCCGGCGATCGACGAGGTCGTGCGCGAGTCCATCGGCTGGCCGCAGTTCGCGGCCAAGGTCCAGAACGTGCTGCGCTCGCTGCCGCCGGCGGACCAGGCGCGGGCCATCGTCATGACCGGCAGCTACGGCGAGCACGGCGCGCTCGTGCGCGCCGGGATCCCGCGCGTCTACAGCGGCCAGAACCAGCTCCACGAGTACGGCCCGCCGCCCGAGAGCGCCACCGTCGCGGTCATGGTGAACATCGGCCCGCGCGGCATGGACTTCCAGTACAACGGCTGCGAACAGAAGGACCGCGTCGACAACGGCCTCGGCATCGACAACGAGCTGCAGGGCATGGGCATCTTCCTGTGCCGGGGACTCAAGCAACCGTGGAGCGTCGCCTGGCCCCGCTACCAGCACTTCGACTGACCGCCCGGCCGTTGGGGTGCCCCCGGGCTACCGGACCCCGGGCGGCATCTGTTACTGGTAGGTAATGCGACGTGTGCGGGTCCGGCGTGACCTTCCCATTCCGATGCCCGACGGCGTTACCCTCCTGGCCGACCATTACGCGCCGGTCGGGGGGGACCGCGCGCCGGTGATCCTGATCCGCTCCCCGTACGGCCGGCGCGGCCTGTTCGGCTGGATGTGCGGCCGGGGCTTCGCCAGGCGCGGCTTCCAGGTGGTGATCCAGAGCTGCCGGGGCGGCTTCGGCTCGGGCGGGACGCTGGACCCCCTCGGCGACGAGCACGACGACGGCCTGGCCACCGTCGCCTGGATGCGCGCGCAGCCCTGGTACGGCGGGTCGTTCGCGATGTTCGGCCCCTCCTATCTCGGCTACGCGCAGTGGGCCATCGCGGCCGAGGCCGGGCCGGAGCTGAAGGCCATGGCCACGCAGATCACCGCCTCGCAGTTCAGGGACGCCGCCTACGTGGGCGGGGCGTTCGCGCTGGAGTCCGCGCTGAGCTGGACCACGCTGACCGACGCCATATCCCGCCCCTTCGGCGGCACGGCGATGCTGACGGCGCCCCGGCTCACCCGCCGGGCGGTCCTGTCCGGGCGGCCGGTGGCCGAGCTGGACCAGGTGTCGGCGGGGCGGCCGCTGCCCTTCTTCCAGAACCTCCTGGAGCACCATGCCGACCCGGCGGTGCCGTACTGGGAGAAACGTGACTTCTCCCCGAAGGTGGGCAAGGTCGAGGCGGCCGTCACCATGCTGGGCGGCTGGTACGACGTGTTCCTGCCGTGGCAGCTCAAGGACTACCAGGCGATGCGGGCGGCCGGGCGGCGGCCGTACCTGACGATCGGGCCCTGGTACCACGTGGACCGCCGGCACGGGCGGCCCGCCATGGCCGACGCGCTGGCCTGGTTCCGCGCGCACCTGCTGGACGATCCGTCCGGGCTGCGCCCCGATCCGGTACGGCTGTACGTGACCGGGGCCGAGGAGTGGCGCGACTACCCCGACTGGCCGGTGCCCGCGATGCGGCCGGAGCGCTGGCACCTGCAGCACGGCTTCGGGCTCGGCACCGAGCTCCCGCGCGAGGACGAGCCCGACCGCTTCCGCTACCACCCCGACCATCCGACGCCGGTGCTCGGCGGCCCGGTGCTGCTGGCCGACTCCAGGCCGAGGGACCAGCGGCGGCTGGAGGCGCGGCGCGACGTGCTCGTCTACAGCTCCGCCGCGCTGGAGTCGGACATGGAGCTGATCGGGCCGGTCGGCGCCGAGCTGTTCGTCAGGTCCAGCACCCCGTACGTGGACGTGGTCGTGCGCGTCTGCGACGTGCATCCGGACGGCCGCTCGCTCAACGTCTGCGAGGGCGTGCGGCGCCTGGGCCCCGGCTCGGCGGCCGGCGACATCCGGCGGGTGCTGGTGGACCTGTGGCCGATCGGGCACCGCTTCGCCCGCGACCACCGGATCCGGGTGCACGTCGCCGCCGGGGCCTACCCGACGATCGCCCGCAATCCGGGCACCGGCCGCTCGCTCGGGCTGGGCGGGGAGATGGTGCCCGCCGACGTCGAGGTGTTCCACTCCCCCGAGCACCCCTCGGCCATGATCCTGCCGCTGTGCGCGCCGCGCGGTTGATGTCGCTGCTCCTGCTGCTGCAGGGGCGCGGCGGGATGACGGCCGCAGAGCTGGCCGGGGAGCTGGAGGTGTCCGAGCGGACCATCCACCGCGACGTGCTCGCGCTGTCGGAGTCGGGCGTGCCGGTCTACGCCGACCGGGGGCGCGGCGGCGGCTACCGGCTGCTGGACGGCTACCGTACCCGGCTGACCGGGCTCGACCGGGCCGAGGCGGAGGCGCTGTTCTTGTCGGGGGTGCCCGCGGCGCTGCGCGAGATGGGGCTGGAGGAGGTGGCCGCGACGGCCCGGCTGAAGGCCGCCGCGGCGCTGTCACCCGGCGTGCGCGACGCGCCCGCGACGGCCGCGCAGCGCTTCCACCTGGACGCGCCCGGCTGGTTCGCCGGCGACTCCCCGCCACCGGCCGCGCTCGCGCCGCTGGCCAGGGCCGTCTGGCGGGACCTCGCCGTGACGGCCTTCTACAAGGGCGCGAAGCGGACGGTGGAGCCGTACGGGCTCGTGCTCAAGGCCGGCGCGTGGTATCTGGCGGCCAGGAGCGGCGAGCGGTTCCTGATCTTCCGGGTGGACCGGTTCGGGGAGATCGAGGTGCTCGCCCGGGTCTTCGAGCGTGACCCGGGCTTCGACCTGGCGGCCTTCTGGGCGGGGCAGTCGGCGGCGTTCACCCGCTCGCTGCTGCGCGAGAGCATCACGCTGCGGCTGAGCGAGGCGGGCGTGCGCTTGCTGCGCCACATCGCCGACCCGGCCGCCCTGCCCGACGCGCTGGCCTCGCTCCGGCCCGACGGCACGGTCCGGCTCGGGGTGGAGTCGGTGCAGGTGGCCTACAGCCAGGTGCTGCGCTTCGGCCCGGAGGCGGAGGTGCTCGAGCCGCCGGAGCTGCGCGCCCTGGTCGCCGGGGCGGCGGCCCGGCTGGCGGCCCTCTACCGGTAGTCCTCCGGGTTGGCTTCTTTACCGGCTTCCCGGACCTCGGTGATGAAGCGCCACACTTCCGGCCGGCTGCCGTCCATGTCCGTGAACCCGTACACCTGGGCCAGCTCGCCGCTGGAGACCGACCGGCCCGACCAGCGCCGCTTGTCCGGGTCGGTGGCCAGGGCGGCGACCGCGCGGCCCACGTAGGCCGGGGTCTCCGACACCGCCCACGCGGGGTCGGGCTTCGCCTCGCGCCAGGTCTCCTCGGTGACGCCGAACAGCTCCAGCATGGCCTCCGAGCGCAGGAACCCCGGGGTGAGCGCCACCGCCGTGCCGCCGTACGGCTCCAGGTCGTGCGCCTGGCTGAAGGCCAGCCGGTTCACCGACACCTTGGCCAGGTCGTAGTACGGCGAGACCCGGTAGTGGGTGTCGTTGTAGCCCGTGGTGCCGTCGGTCACCTCGACCACCAGCCCGCCCGGCCGGCGGATCAGCAGCGGCAGCAGGTGGTGGCTGGTGATGAGGTGGGTGTCGATCGCCAGCCTGAGCAGGCGCAGCCCGTTGTCCAGGTCGTGCTTCCACACCGGCGTGTCCCACTCGTACAGCCCCTCGCCGCCCCACACGTCGTTGACCAGCACGTCGAGCCGTCCCTGCTCGCGCTCGATCCGCTCGGCCAGCGCCTTGACCTGTGCCGGGTCCAGATGGTCCACCCGCACCGCGATGCCGGTGCCGCCGGCCCGCGTGACCAGCTCGGCCGTCTCCTCGATGGTCTCGGGCCGGTTCAGCTCCGAGCGGCCCTCCCGCGTCGATCTGCCGGTGCAGTAGACGGTCGCGCCGGTCGCGCCCAGCTGGACCGCTATTCCTCGTCCCGTTCCGCGGGTCGCGCCCGCCACCAGAGCAATCATGGGCCCATGCTCGCCCGGAAAGAGGACATCTCATGTCATGTTTTATCTTTCCCGGCACGCCCGAGGGCGTGCCCAGGTGGCGGCGGAGGTGCACGACGGCGCGTTCGTCCGGTCGATATACTTTGAGG
The DNA here is from genome assembly GCF_020215705.1 of Nonomuraea aurantiaca. Lineage (GTDB taxonomy): Bacteria > Actinomycetota > Actinomycetes > Streptosporangiales > Streptosporangiaceae > Nonomuraea > Nonomuraea aurantiaca. The sequence continues at coordinate 265,288 of NZ_JAIWNB010000008.1, forward strand.
ACCCCGGTGGGGTGCTGGTCGAGTTCGCCGCTTGGACCCGGCCGGTCGGGCAGCCGGTGACGTGCGGCACGAGCCGAGGACCGCCGCCGAGCGGACCGTCTGACGCCGCGGCAGGCGTCCCAGCCTCATCGTGGGACCGACCGTTCGTCGCGGGGAGACGACCACTCGTCGATCAGTGACCTGACCGAAATAATCACCTCACTAGTCTGCGAGGGCAAGAGCCGCATCTCCCCAAGGAGACCGCCTTGCCCGATGACAAGAGTGACCGCAGCCCCTGGAACTGGCTGCTGCTCCTCCCCATCGCCATCCCCCTGATGACGTTCCTGTACAACTTCGACGAACCCCGGCTGCTGGGCTTCCCGCTGTTCTACTGGCTGCAGATCGCCTTCATCGTCCTCGGCGTGGTCACGACCACGCTGGTCTATCAGATGACCAAGCGCCGGAGGCAGCGGTGAGCGAGCACCTGACCGAGATCATCGTCTTCACCGTCCTGTTCCTGGTGGTCAGCGGCATGGGCTTCTTCGCCGCCCGGTGGCGCCGGCCCACCGACCTGGCCAGCCTCAACGAGTGGGGGCTGGGCGGGCGCAGCTTCGGGGCGTGGATCACCTGGTTCCTCATCGGCGGTGACCTCTACACCGCCTACACCTTCGTGGCCGTGCCCGCGCTGCTGTTCGGGGCGGGCGCCGCGGGGTTCTTCGCGGTGCCGTACACGGTGATCACCTACCCGATCGTGTTCCTCATCATGATCCGGCTGTGGTCGGTGTCGCACGTGCACAGCCTGGTCACGCCGGCCGACTTCGTGCGGGTACGGTTCGGCTCGCCGACGCTGGCGCTGCTGGTGGCCATCACCGGGATCGTGGCGACCATGCCGTACATCGCGCTGCAGCTGGTCGGCATCGAGGCCGTGCTGAAGACGATGGGTGTGTCCGGCAGCGGGCTCCTCACCGACCTGCCGCTGATCATCGCGTTCGTGATCCTGGCGGCCTACACCTACCAGTCGGGGCTGCGGGCGCCCGCGCTCATCGCCTTCGTCAAGGACATCCTCATCTACCTGGTCATCCTCGTCGCGATCATCTACATCCCGGCCCGGCTGGGCGGCTGGAGCCAGATCTTCGGCGACGCCACGGCCAAGTTCGCCGCGACCCCGGCGCCCGGCGACGGGACCCTGCTCAACGCCAACAACCAGCTCCAGTACGTCACGCTGGCGCTGGGCTCGGCGCTGGCGCTGTTCCTCTACCCGCACAGCGTCACCGGCGTACTGGCCTCGCGCAACCGCGACGTGATCAAGCGGAACATGTCGGCGCTGCCCGCCTACAGCCTGCTGCTGGCGCTCATCGCGCTGCTCGGGTACATGGCGATCTCGGCGAAGATCAAGCCGATCGGCACCGACGTCAACACCGTCGTGCCGCAGCTGTTCGACCAGATGTTCCCCGACTGGTTCGCGGGCGTCGCGTTCGCGGCCGTCGGCATCGGCGCGCTCGTCCCGGCGGCCATCATGTCGATCGCGGCGGCGAACCTGTTCACCCGCAACATCTACCGCGAGTACATCAACCGCGATCCGACCGACGCCCAGGAGGCCGGGGTCAGCAAGGTCACCTCGCTGGTGGTGAAGATCGGCGCGGTGCTGTTCATCCTGTTCATCGACCCGCAGTTCTCCATCGACCTGCAGCTCATCGGTGGCGTGATCATCCTGCAGACGCTGCCGTCGGTCGCCATCGGCCTGTTCACCCGCTGGTTCCACAAGGGCGGGCTGATCGCGGGGTGGGTCGCCGGGATGGGCGCCGGCATCCTCATGCTCTACAACGTCGCCAACCCGGCCACCAAGCACGAGCACTTCGGCGGCTCGGCGTTCGCGCTGGCCAAGCTGGGCCTCGACACCAAGATGACGATCTACGCGGGCTTCCTGGCGCTGGCCGTGAACCTGATCGTGGCGCTGCTCGGCACGCTGCTGTTCCGGGCGCTCAAGGTCGCCGACGGCCCCGACGGCACCGCGCCCGAGCACTACACGGCCGACGAGGGAGACCCGCGCATCAAGGACCTCAATCTGTCCGGTTCGACGTGACCCTCAGCTCAGCCGACATTTAGGCCAAACCGTAACCCAGCCGACATTGGGATTAATCCCCTGGTAAAGCTAATCTCCTCCCATTGACGATATGTCAGGAGCTGGTTCAGAGCATGGACCGGCTCCTGATCCATGCTTCGGAGGGGTCGATGACAACCGGGGAACCCGGGCGGGCACGCAGTGACCGCAGCCCTTGGAACTGGCTGCTGGTGCTGCCCATCGTGCTGCCGCTGCTGACCTTCCTGTTCAACGCCGATGAGCCCCGGCTGCTCGGCTTCCCGCTGTTCTACTGGCTGCAGATCGCCTTCATCATCGTCGGCGTCGGCTGCACCACGATCGTGTACAGGATGACCAAGTGAACGCCAACGTGACCGAGCTGGTCGTCTTCGCGCTGCTGTTCCTCGCGGTGAGCGTGATGGGCTTCGTGGCGGCCAAATGGCGGCGGCCCGAGAACATCGAGAGCCTGCACGAATGGGGGCTGGGCGGCCGGAACTTCGGCTCCTGGATCACCTGGTTCCTGGTCGGCGGCGACCTCTACACCGCCTACACCTTCGTGGCCGTGCCCGCGCTGGTCTTCGGGGCCGGAGCGCTGGGCTTCTACGCCCTGCCGTACACGGTGGTGGTCTATCCGCTGGTGTTCCTGGTGCTGGCCCGGATGTGGTCGGTGTCGCACGTGCACGGGTTCGTCACTCCGGCCGACTTCGTCCGGGCCCGGTTCGGGTCGCCCACGCTGGCGCTGATCATCGCGATCACCGGTCTGGTGGCCACCATGCCGTACATCGCGCTGCAGCTCGTCGGCATCGAGGCCGTGCTGAAGACGATGGGCATCACCGGGCACCTGCCGATCATCATCGCCTTCGCCATCCTGGCCGCCTACACCTACCAGTCGGGGCTGCGGGCGCCGGCGCTGATCGCCTTCGTCAAGGACACGCTGATCTACATCGTGATCCTGGCGGCGGTCATCTACATCCCGGCCAAGCTGGGCGGCTGGGGATCGATCTTCGACCTGGCCAAGGCCAAGTTCGCCGCGTCGCCGGCGCCCGGCGACGGGATCACCCTCAACGCCAACAACCAGCTCCAGTACGTCACGCTGGCCTTCGGCTCGGCACTGGCGCTCTTCCTCTACCCGCACAGCCTCACCGGCGTGCTGGCCTCCAAGAACCGCGGCGTCATCAAGCGGAACATGGCGGCGCTGCCCGCCTACAGCTTCCTGCTCGGCCTGATCGCGCTGCTCGGCTTCATGGCGATCGCGGCGGGCACCAAGGGGGTCGTGGGCGCGAACGGCAAGGTGGACAACAACACGATCATCCCGGCGCTGTTCGACCAGATGTTCCCCGACTGGTTCGCGGGCGTCGCCTACGCGGCCATCGGCATCGGCGCGCTCGTCCCGGCGGCCATCATGTCGATCGCGGCGGCGAACCTGTTCACCCGTAACATCTACCGCGAATACCTGCGCAAGGACGCCACGGACGCGGAGGAGGCCAGGGTCTCCAAGCTGGTGTCCCTGGTGGTCAAGGTGGGCGCGGTGCTCTGCATCCTGCTGCTCGACCCGCAGTTCTCCATCGACCTGCAGCTCATCGGTGGCGTGATCATCCTGCAGACGCTACCGTCCGTGGGGCTGGGCCTCTACACCCGCTGGTTCCACAAGGGCGGCCTGATCGCCGGCTGGGTCGCCGGGATGAGCGCGGGCATCTGGATGCTGTACATGGTCCCGAACCCGGCCAACGGCAAGGCCCACTTCGGCGGGTCGGCGTTCGGGCTGTCCAACCTCGGGATCGACACCAAGATGACGATCTACGCGGGCTTCCTGGCGCTGGCCGTGAACCTGATCGTGGCGGCGCTCGGCACGCTGGTGTTCCGGGCGCTGAAGGTGGCCGACGGACCGGACGTGACCTCTCGCGAGGACTACTTCGCCGACGAGGGCGACCCCAAGGTCAAGGACCTGGACCTGGCGGCGTCGCACTGATCGCCTTCCTGACCGGTTGACGGCCGGTTCCCGGTTGGGAACCAGCCGCAGCCGGTCAGGATCGGCTAGTCGCCGAGATATCCGGGGTTGGCCACTTCCAGCTTGGCCCGTACGGCGTCCCTGAGCGCCTCGACCAGAGCCGAGTCGTCGAAGCGGCCTTCACGCACCGCCGCCGCCAGCTCCGCGTCGTCGGCCACCCCCAGCCCGGCCAGCCGCCGCTCATGCTCCCCGGCCTGGGCCGGGCCCAGCTCGATCTCCCGCTCGACCATGCCGAGCACATTGATCGCCACCCGGGTGTGGAAGCGCACCCGCCCCTCGACCGCGGGCAGCACGTCGTCGGCCAGGAAGTCGCGGACGGCCGCCACCAGGTGGGCCGCCGAGGGGACGTCGTGCGGGGCCGCCATAAGGAACTCCTCATCCGTTGATCCTCGAGCTGTGCCGTAGCATCCCACTCACCGGCAGGTGGATCCCGTGGAAGGGGCACGGCTCCCGACGGCTACGTGATCCCCCCAGGTCCGCCGCCGACGCGGTCGCGTAGCGGGCGCACGGCGCGGTGCCGCCGCCGCGCGAACAATGTCGTCCCTGCCGGCGTCCAACCCTTCATGATCCATGTAGCTCTTTCCCTGGCGCTGGCCTTGTCCCCGGTGACCATGACCGAGATTCCGAAGAACTTCCTGCTCATGGAGCGCGACGCGCGCAAGCCGCTGAGCCCTGACGAGGCCGCTGAAGTCAGTTACGAGATCAGCGACAGACTCACCAGGCCGCTGGAGCTGAACCCGTGTTGGCACCGGCGTGCCGTTGATGGTGGCCGGCTGGCGGCCCGCACGATCACGCGCGGGACCTCCGCCCCCAGCGGCTCCTCCGAACAGCTCATCGTCTACAAGAGCTCGCGTGCCGCCCATGCCGCGCTCACCCGGCTGCGCGCCGAGGTCAAGCGATGCGCGCGCAAGGGCGACCCGTCGTCGCCCGAGCTGTCGATCCGGTGGCGGACGAGCAAGGCCAAGGCGGCCGATGAGGCCCTGGGCATGGGGTACCAGACGCGGCAGGGCGGCCAGGTGAACCAGACGGTCACCGGCATCGTCGCACGCAAGGGCAGCGCGCTGATGATCTACACGACCGACGAGGGAGCTTACGACCCCGGCGGCCTGACCAAGGAGGCCAGGAAGATGGCGGCCAAGGTGTGCAGGTTGCCCGGCGTGTGCTGACCCTGCCGCATCGAGCCGGCTGGCGGCCTGGAAACGCGACCGAATCCGTTGACCGGGCAACGATTATCGGTTGTGATCCTGTCATGAGCTTCGCCGTCCCGGACAGCGTCCGTCCCATCCGCGATGCCGTGCACGCGTTCATGACCGAGCGGGTCGAGCCCGCCGAGAACGTGCTCCATCAGGGCGGGCCCGCCGCCGGGGCGGCGCTCGACGAGCTGCGGGCGGAGGCCAAGAAGGAGGGCCTGTGGGCCCTCGGTCACCCGCGTGAGCTGGGCGGGGGCGGGCTGCCCTTCCTCGACTACGTCTATGTCAACGAGGTGCAGGGGCGCAGCGAGTTCGGGCAGATCGCGCTGGGGACGTACACGCTGCAGGACTCGCTGATGCTGCACGAGCACGCCTCGGCCGAGCAGCGGGAGCGCTACCTCGACCCGCTGGTGCGCGGCGACATCTCGCCGAGCTTCGCGATGACCGAGCCGTCCGTGTCGAGCAGCGACCCGACGCAGCTCAGGACGGCCGCCGTCCTCGACGGGGACGAATGGGTGATCAACGGGCACAAGTGGTTCACGACCGGCGCGTCCCGGGCCGCGTACACCACCGTGATGTGCCGGACGGAGGACGACGCGGCGCCGCACCGGTCCTTCTCCATGATCCTCGTGCCGACCGACACGCCGGGCTACGACATCATCCGCGAGACGCCGGTCCTGGGGCTGGACGGCGCGCACTGCGAGGTCCGCTACGACAACGTCCGGGTGCCCGCCTCGAACCTGCTGGGCGGGCGCGGCGACGGGTTCGTGATCGCGCAGCGGCGCCTGGGGCCGGGACGGATCTTCCATTGCATGCGCTGGCTCGGCCAGGCGCAGCGGGCCTTCGACCTGATGTGCCGCCGGCTGCGCGAGCGGAGCGCGTTCGGCGAGCCGCTGGCCGCCAAGCAGCTCATGCGGCAGCACGTGTTCGACTCCTACACCGAGATCCAGGCCGCGCGGCTGCTCACGCTCGACGCCGCGCGGGCCATCGACGCCGGCTCCGAGGCCCGGGTCGAGATCGGCGCGATCAAGGTGGTGGGCTCGCGCATGCTGCACAACGTGATCGACCGGGCCATCCAGGTGTACGGCGCGGCGGGGCTGACGCCGGACACGCCGCTGGACCGGATGTACCGGCACGCCAGGGCCGGGCGGATCTACGACGGCCCCGACGAGGTGCACATCGACTCCGTGGGACGGCGGATACTCGGCGCCTACGCGGCGGGCGGGAACTGGGAGTTCGGGCTGCGATGACGGAGACGGTCCACTCGATCGTCCGCGAGGTCTTCGGGCCCGGCGCGTCGGTGCCCTTCAGCGCGCGGCTCCCCGGCGGGGCCTCACGCGAGACGTGGGCGCTCGACGTGCTCGACGGGGACGAACGGCACGAGCTGATCCTGCGCCTCGACTCCCCCGGCGCCGCCCTGGAGGCCGGTGGCAGCCTGGCGAGCGAGGCCACGCTGATGCGGGCCGCCGCCGAGGCCGGGGTGCCGGTGCCGCGGATCGTGGCGGCCGGTGAGACGTACATCCTCATGACGCGCGTGGCGGGCGAGACGATCCCGCGCAGGATCCTGCGCGACGAGGCGTACGCGCGGGCCCGGCCGCGGCTGGCCGCCCAGTGCGGCGAGGCGCTCGCGGCGATCCACCGGATGCCGCTGGCGGCGCTGCCCCCCGTTCCCGTGGCCGAGGACCCGCTGCGGCAGTGGCGGGACGTGCTCGATCAGTGCGGGGAGCCGCATCCGGTGTTCGAGCTGGCCTTCCGGCGGCTGGCGGCGACCCGGCCGCCGGGCGCGCGGCGGACCGTGGTGCACGGCGACTTCCGTAACGGCAACCTGATCGTCGGGCCCGAGGGGATCCGGGCGGTGCTCGACTGGGAGCTGGCCCACGCGGGCGACCCGGTGGAGGACCTCGGCTGGCTGTGCGTGAAGGCGTGGCGGTTCGGCTCGCCGCTGCCGGTCGGCGGTTTCGGCGGCTACGACGACCTGGTGAGCGCGTACGAGAAGGCGGGCGGGCAGCCCGTCGACCGTGACGCGCTGCGCTGGTGGGAGACGTTCGGCGTGCTCAAGTGGGGCATCCTCTGCGTCATGCAGACGATGCGCCACCTGCGGGGCGGCGCTCGCTCGGTCGAGCTGGCCGCGATCGGGCGCAGGGTGTGCGAGAACGAGTGGGACCTGCTGCGGCTGCTCGCCTGAGGACCTGTTCCGCGGCCGCTCGATGGAAAACCCGTTGCCGGTGATCGTGTACGGACCGCACTCTTGTCGGGTGACCATCCTGGAGGCGACCCATCTGGTCAAGCGGTTCGGGTCCGTGACGGCGGTCCGCGACCTGAGCCTCACCGTCGCCGAGGGGGAGGTGATCGGGCTGCTCGGCCTCAACGGCGCGGGCAAGTCGACGACGCTTCACATGCTGCTCGGCCTGATCACCCCCGACGCGGGCAGCGTCAACCTGTTCGGCCAGGACCTGGCGCGGCACCGGATCGAGGTGCTGAGCCGGGTCAACTTCGCCGCCAGTTACGTGGACCTGCCCGGACCGCTGCTGGTGGAGGAGGTGCTCGACGCGTTCGCCCGGCTCTACGCGCTGCGGCGGCCGACCGCGCGGGTCGACGAGATGGTCGAGCTGTTCGAGCTGGGGCCGCTGCGCAGGCGCCGGATGATGGACCTGTCCTCCGGCCAGCGCACCCGGGTGCAGCTGGCCAAGGCCCTGCTCAACGCGCCCCGGCTGCTGGTGCTCGACGAGCCCACCGCCAACCTCGACCCCGACGTGGGCGACCGGATCCGCAGCCTGCTGTCGCGCCTGGCCGAGGAGAGCGGCAGCGCCATGCTGATCACCTCGCACAACATGCGCGAGGTCGAGCGGATGTGCGACCGGATCCACTTCATGTCCGACGGCCGGATCGTGGCCACGGGCAGCGCCGAGGAGCTGGCCAGCCACTACGGGGTCGACGACCTGGAAGAGGTGTTCCTGAAGGTGGCACGCGGATGACATCCCTCAGCCCGTCCCCGTCCCCGCCCCCCTCGTCCTCGCTCACCCTGCCCCCGCTCGGCCTCGCCGCCCGGCGCAGCCGGATCTCCGGCGTGATCCGGCGGGACTTCGCCGCGCTGCGGCGCAGCCCGGTCCGGATGTTCGAGATCCTGTTCTGGCCCACTGTGGAGCTGCTGCTGTGGGGGTTCGTCACGCTGTTCCTCCGGACGCAGCAGGTGCCCTTCGTGGTGGCGTTCCTGATCGGCGCGGTGCTGCTCTGGCAGGTGCTGCAGAAGGCCAGCAACGAGATCTCGATGGCCTTCCTGGAGGACATCTGGTCGCGCAACCTGCTCAACGTGCAGGTCAGCCCGCTGTCCAGCGTCGAATACCTGATCGGGCTGATGCTGTTCTCGCTGGGCAAGGTGGTCTTCGCGGTCGCCGTGATGTCGGGTCTCGCGCTGGTGCTCTACGGGTTCGGGGTGACGAGCCTGGGCGTGGGGCTGGTGCCGTTCATGGGCATCCTGCTCCTGCTCGGCTGGTCGCTCGGGCTGGTCGGGATCTCGGCGGTGCTCAGGTTCGGCGAGAACGCGCAGGTCATCGCCTGGTCGGTGGTCTTCTTCGTACAACCGCTGGCCGGGATCTTCTACCCCATGTCGGTGCTGCCCGCGCCCGTGCGGACCGTGGCGTGGTTCCTGCCCGCCTCGCACGTCTTCGAGGGGATGCGCACGGTCATGTCGGGCGGTGCGGTGCCGTGGGACCGGATGGCGTGGGCGATGGGGCTCAACACCGTCTATCTGGCCGCCGCGCTGGCGGTGTTCGGGTGGGCGCTCAACTACGCCCGGCGGCATGGGAGGCTCTCCCGCTTCGGTGACTGACGGCCGCGACGATCACGTCCACCAGGCCCTCGACGACCTCCGCCCGATCCACCTCCGGATGCTCCAGCCACCAGTCGCCCGTGGTCTGCACCATGCCGACGAACGCGTGACCGAGCACCTGGGCGCGTACGGACTCCGGCACCACCCGCTCGGCGGCCAGCACCCCGCCCAGCTCCTCGCCGAGGCTGCGCACGAGCGCGGTCATGTGGGAGCGCATCCGGGTGTCCTCGGCGCTGGCCCGGTGGAACAAGAACCGGTAGAGGTTGCGGTTGGCCGAGATCAGGTCCAGGTAGACGGTGATCGTCGTCCTGGCCCGGCCGCGCAGATCGGCCGCGGCCTCGGCGAACCCCGGCCGCAGGTCGTTCGGGGTCTCGGCGAACCCCGGGCGCAGGTCGGACGCGGGCCCGGCGAACCCCGGCCGCAGCTGGGCGATGACCGTGCGCACGTGGCGGTCGGCCAGTGCCTCGTAGAGGCCGCTCTTGTCGCCGAAGTGGCGGTAGAGGATCGGCTTGGTGATCCCGGCCTCGGCGGCGATCGCGGCCATGGACGCCTCGGGGCCCTCGCGCAGGATGACCCGGTCCGCCGCGTCCAGCAGCGCCTTGCGCCGATCCGGGTCCCGTCCGCTCATCCGCCCAGGATAGATCGCCGCCTGCGCGGCAGCAGCGCCGACAGCACCAGCAGGACGCCGATGACGGCGTACAGGCCCGTCACCCCGGCCAGGGCGCCCGGCGGTTCGCCGGCCACCGCGCCCACCAGCTGACCGGTGGGCTCCGGCTGACCGGTGGGCACTGCGAAGCTCGGCAGCCGGCCCGCCAGGTCGAGTGCGACGTCGAGGTCTAATGCGAACAGTGCCGCGGTGGCGGTCAGCGGCAGCCCGCAGACCAGCGCGGCCAGCGGCGACAGCCACGACCAGGCGGCGAGCAGCGCCACGATGGCCGCCACGGCCGTCAGGTAGCCGAGCCCGGCGGGCGCGGGCCGGAAGGCGGCGTACGCCGCTCGCAGGGCCCGGGCGCCCGCCTCGGTCAGGTAGTAGACGAGGGGCAGCGCGGCCGACCCGGCCACCGCGCCGATCAGATGACGCACCTGAGGGGACACAGCAAGCTTCGTCCCCGCGAGAACGGGATCCCATGTGCGCTCACCCGGAGTTAGATTCCAAGGCATGGCGATCACCCCCCGCTCCGGTACCGGCCCCGGCTCGATCACTCCTGACGGCTCCCCCGTCGAGTACTACACGCTGCTGAAGCCCCGCGGCGAGGCGGAGCTGGTCGCGGGGGTGGTGCCGGGTGGCGGCTCCGTCCTGGAGCTGGGCGCGGGCGTCGGCCGGGTGACGCACGCGCTGCTGGAGCACGGCTTCGAGGTGGTGGCCGTGGACGAGTCGGCCGAGATGCTGGCCCACGTACGGGGCGCGCGGACCGTACGGGCCCGGGTGCAGGATCTGCGGCTGGAGCGGCGGTTCGACGCGGTCATGCTGGGCTCGTACCTGGTGAACACGGCCGACGAGGACGACCGGCGGGCGCTGCTGTCGGCCTGCGCCCGGCATGTGGCGCCCGGCGGGGCGGTGCTGATCGAGTGGACGCCGCCCGAGACGCACGACGCCTGGCGACCCGGCCGGGTCAGGACGGACGGCGACATGACGATCACGCTGGCCGCCCTGGAGAGGACCGGGCGGGACCAGGTCAACGCGACGATGCGCTACACGCACCGGGACCGGGTGTGGACCCAGTCGTTCACGTCCCGGCGGCTGACGGACGACGACCTCCGCGCGGCACTGGCCGAGTGCGGGCTCCGCCTGGACCGCTTCCTCACGGAGGACCGCAGCTGGGCACTCGCCGTCCCCGGACTTCCGTAGCCGCGCGTTGACCTCGGACGCGCCCCTGGGCAGGCGCTGTTGTCGGTGGGATCGGCTTGGATGGGCCCGTGTCCGTCTTTGAAGTGATCCGTCAATTGCCCAGCATCTCGATCGTGCGCGATCGCTCCCGCGCCATGGCCATGCTGGATGCGATCATGAGCCCTGAGTGGGAGTCCCGGTACTACTCGTTCAACTGCCGGTGGTCACCGACCGAGGAGATGGCCTCGATGCGTGACGGGAGCGGGAACGACTACTCGATCGTCTTCTCGCCGGCGGGTGCGTATGCTCGCGGCTTCGACCACGAGTCCCCGATGAGCCCGTATCGCGTTGATCCTCCAGCGCCGTGGCCCGGTCTGTTCGAGTCCGTGCCGGAGGCGTTTCGTGCCCTGAGCACAGAGCCCGCGTTCAGCGATGCGGGCACGCCCTTGGCGACGGTGTGCTTCTGGCGCGAGCATGGCGACGTGGAGTGGCGGACCGGGGCTCTTCAAAGCCTGCCGGCCGGGGTGAAGGACGACGGCAGTGCCGAGTGGCTGTTCGATGTTCTGCTCGACGGCAGACCGGAGGCGTATCAGGAGTTCGCGGAGGAGTACTACGAGGTCGCGGTGGACCTTGAGGCGGTGCGGTCGATCTATGCGCTGCGGCCGTTGACGCAGGGCATCGTGTCCGCGTTGAATCCGGAGGTCGATCTCTCCGGCCTCGAGGAGGATCTGGTGGAGATCGGCTATCCCTCGGCGGCCTGAGGCGTCCCGGCCGCCAAACGTCCGGCAAATTCTCCCGGCCGATCAGGCAATTATGCGCGCGCCCATGTTAAAAGTCAGACCACGTTTACCGGCTCCGTGGGCGCGGTTCCGCTACTCTTACTCCCCTTTTCGCGCGGAGCTGGTTTTCCGGGAAATCGCCGCACTATTCGGCGACCTTGACATGGGGTTGGCGGCGGAGGTTACCTGAAGGAGATCGCCGCAGGCCGGCGATGGCTCTGCGGTGCCGAAGGCCGGAGAAGATCGAGTTGGGTCTCTGCGGAGGAATGCCTATGGCGACGTATGAGTATCGCTGCCCCGACTGCGGACGATTCGACATGCACCTACCGATCGGGACCGCCGCGGCGGCATACGAATGCCCCGCGTGCCACCGCCCGTCCCGTCGAGTCTTCTCCTCGCCGTACCTCAGCCGGGTGTCTTCAGTAGTCGCTGCCGGGCTCACCCGCGAAGAGCAGAGCCGGGAAGCACCCGAGGTGGTCACGAGCGTGCCTCCCAAGCGGCGCCGACAGCCACCGCCGCACCCGGCGCTGCCACGCCTGCCTCGGCCTTGACCAACAGAAACTTGACCAACGGAAACGCCAACAACCAGAAACGCGAACAACGCGGCGCGTGCGTGTGAACCGCTCACACACGCGGCTCCGCCGGTCCCGAGGCGGTGACAGGCCGCCCGGCGTGAGTGATGCCGCCACACGACAACACCAGGAGGTGCGTCGCTCATGGGAGCCGTCGGACTTCTCTACGTCGGCGCAGTGCTCTTCATCAACGGGATGATGCTGCTGAAGAAGATCGATCCACGCGCGGCAGGCATCTTCAACCTCTTCGTCGGGGCCCTGCAAGTGATCACGCCCACCGTGCTGATCATCGCCAATCTCGAGAGGCCGGCCCAGATCCTCGGCGCGTCGGGGATCTATCTGTTCGGTTTCACCTACCTGTACGTCGGGATCAACCTGCTGGGCGGTTTCGACTCCACGGGAGTCGGCTACTTCTCCCTGTTCGTGGCCATCATGGCGCTCGGATACTCGTACGCGAACTTCCGGCTCCTGGGCGATCCGGCGTTCGGGGTCATCTGGCTCTACTGGGGATTCCTGTGGTTCCTCTTCTTCGTGCTGCTGGGTTTGAAGCACGAGCAGATCACCAGGTACACGGGCTGGGTCACGGCGATCCAGGGGTGGGTCACGGCGGCGATCCCGGCATTCATGATCCTGACCGGCTACTGGCAGAACACCAACCTCATCGCCTTCGTCCTCGCCGTGTTCGGCGTGGTGGTCTTCATCGGGCTGTGGCCGCTGACACGCGGACGTGAACCCGCGGCGGCGGCACCGAGCGATGAGGCGATGGGCGCCGGTGACCGGACACATCGCCCTCGATGGACGTGAGGAGAAGACCCGCGACGCCTGCAAGGAGGTGGTCGATGCGTTTCATGCCTGACGGCATCCGTATTCAAGAAAGGCATTCATCATGCCGAACGTCGTATTCAGCATCGATCAATCGAAGTCAATGCGCGACCAGCAAGTCCCGGGACACAATCGATGGCACCCGGATGTTCCGGCGACCGAGATGGTCCGCCCCGGAGATGAATTCCGGATCGAATGCAGGGAATGGACCGACGCCCAGATAGGCAACAACGATTCCGCGAACGACGTACGGGACGTCGACCTGACCGTCGCGCACGTGCTGAGCGGGCCCATCGGGGTGGAAGGAGCCGAGCCGGGCGATCTCCTGGTCCTCGACATCCTCGACCTCGGCGCGGTTCCCCAGCAGATCGGGCAGGCGCCAGGCCAGGGATGGGGCTACACCGGCGTGTTCGCCAAGGCGAACGGCGGCGGATTCCTGACCGACTACTTCCCCGACGCGTACAAGGCGATCTGGGACTTCCACGGCCAGGTGGCCACATCCCGTCACCTGCCAGGTGTCCGGTTCACCGGCATCACCCACCCAGGGCTGTTCGGCACCGCGCCGTCAGCCGAGCTGCTCGCCTCCTGGAACCGCAGGGAGCAGGCGCTCATCGACACCGATCCGCAACGGGTCCCGCCGCTCGGCCTGCCACCGCTGGCCGACAACACCATCGCCGGTACGGCGAGTGGCGACGTGGCGCGGCGGATCGCCGAAGAGGGCGCCCGTACCGTGCCGGCAAGGGAGAACGGCGGCAATCACGACATCAAGAACTTCACCCGCGGAGCCAGGGTCTTCTACCCGGTCCATGTGAAGGATGCGAAACTCTCCGGAGGTGACCTGCACTTCAGCCAGGGCGACGGCGAGATCACCTTCTGCGGCGCGATCGAGATGGGCGGTTTCATCGACTTCCACGTCGACCTCATCAAGGGCGGCATGGAGAAGTACGGTGTCTCCACCAACCCGGTCTTCCTGCCCGGCAACGTCGAGCCGCGCTATTCCGAGTTCATGTCGTTCATCGGGATCTCGGTGGACCACGACACCGACACCAACTATTACCTCGACGCGACGGTGGCCTACCGCAGGGCATGCCTCAACGCCGTCGAGTATCTCAAGAAGTGGGGCTACACCGGCGAACAGGCCTACCTGATCCTCGGCTCGGCCCCGATCGAAGGGCGAATCAGCGGGATCGTCGACATTCCCAACGCCTGCTGCTCGCTCTACCTGCCCACCGCGATCTTCGACTTCGACGTACGTCCGAATGCCGAGGGACCGGTCAGGAAGGAGCGCGGACAGTGCGCCGTGACGAGCTGACCGCCACCGCATGACGCATGCGACGGCCCAGGGAGTGATCTTCCTGCTTGAGCGGCGCCTGAGAACCAGAACGGCCACCGCGCGTCGACCGATCGTGGAAGAGAGGAACACAGATCGCGCGGTGGCCACCGCGATGCACGATTAATATCTTCCCCTCTTCATCCCCAAGAGTTGTTTACCGCGCCAGAGTGCGATCCGATTGCCCAATGCCCCTTCCACGCCGGGCTGGAGGCCATTTCGACAGGCCCCCTGCCGGATTGTTCAACCACCGCAGTCGCTCCGCCAACGGTCAACCCCGCACGCCTAGCTCGAAAAAAGCGCAAACGCATGGTTATCCTCAGGTGTAGTCGCACAAACCCCTGACATGCCTCCCGACCTAGGGCAATTCCCAAACGGGTGTGCGTCTGCCACTCCGAAGGATTGATCAATGAACAACGACGCCGTGTGGGTCCGCAGCGTGACCGGCATCCAACTGCACCACACCACAGACCTCCAGGACGCCGGCCGATTCCTGGGCAATGCGGTGATGGCGCTGCGGGCCGCGCACGTACGAACCGGCGATGACAGGTACTCCGACCTCGCCGCCGAGCTCAAGGCCATGGTGGCGGAGACGCGAACCCTGGAGACCCAGGCCCGGGAACGCATGCACGGCCTCCACGCGGAAGACCCTGAGCAGTTCGTCCGCTGCCGCGAAGGCGAAGAGCCGTGGCCCGACGAGATCCAGGCGGGCTTCGTTCCGCGCCACACCTGCAATGATCGGTGCCTGTATCACGACCAGGACGTTCTCGAGGCCATCATGCAGTGCATCTGCGGGCGCCCCCCGTGCCGGGCCTGTGCCATCGCCGGTACACCGTGAGGTGAGCCGGATGTCCCGCCGGGCGGCGTCCTTTACAACGTAGATCAAGAGCTGATATATCCTGAAAATACTGGGAAATACTGGAACTCTTGCTACGCTCGCGCCATGAGTGACCGGCTGGACGATCTCGAGAGGCGGATCGACGAGCTCCGAGCCGGTGTGCGCAGGGCCATGCGGGTCAAGGACACGGCCACGGCCAGGACCCTCCGCGCCGAGCTGCGCGGCGCCGAGCGCACGTGGGACGCCCTGGTGAGCACGGCCCCGGCGGGCGATCCGAAAGACAGCGATCCGAAGGACAGCGAACCCCTGCCCCCGGCGAAGCGGCTGGTGACCGTGCGCGAGCAGGTGCATCAGGGTCTCCTCCTGCTGGGCGCCTGTGCCCAGCCCAGGCTGATCGTCGCCGTGGGCGCGGCGTTCTGCGGCGGCACGCTGCGCAGCAATCAGCTCACCAGCCTGCGACGGGACGAGGAACGCTCGTTCAAGTCCTCCCCGTACGGCCGCCCGTACTACCTGTGCGCGGCGCTGACGGACCGCCTCTCCCCCGCCCGCGGCCTGCTGGCGGCCAGTACGTGGCCGCAGGCGCGCCGGATGGTGGGCCCCCTCAGCCCCCGCGTCGACTTCCTGACCTGCGCCATAGCGGTGGCCGAGCAGGTGGGCGACGCCCTCATCGAACCCGGAGGGGCGCGGCTGCTGGCCAGGATGGCGCGTAACATCCCCGGCGCCATCGACGGCGATCTGGGGCCGCCCGACCCCGCCCGGGTGATCGAGGCGGCGCGGGCGGAGCTCGCGGTGCACGTCGAGCGCGACACGCAGGACCGCGCTGAGCTGGCCGAACGCGCGACGACGCAGCTCGGTGACACGGCGCGGCTGTTCGGCGCCGCTACGCTGAGCACTGTCGCGAAGAAAAGGATCACTGGGTGAGAGCGATGGGGCACCAGGCCTGCACCGGCCTCACGCGCAACAGCGAGCGCGTCGTCGGCGAGCACACCGGCAACGGCGAGCGCAACAGCGAGACGAAAGGCGGCCGATGAACCGGCTTGACGCGCTGCGAGGCACGACGCCACCGAAGCCGCACGACGCCCGCGCCATCGCCGCGCTCGCGGCGAACCCCGGCTGCTCGCGCCGGGCGCTCATGGACGGCGCCGGGATCGACAAGGACGCCGCCGCCCGGCATCTGGGCTTCCCCGCGCCGTTCGGCCAGTCGCCGTTCGCGATCACCCGCGGGAACGTGTTCGAGGCGCTGGTGAAGGCCGACGGCTGCGCCGAACTACTGCGCATGCTCCGGGAGCAGCTCGGCCTGCCGATCGCCGAGGTGGCCTATCACGACGTGGAGAACGTCGGCGCGCACCTGCGCCACGCCCACACCCGGGCGCTGTTCGACCGGGCGGTGGCCGAAGGGCACGACGCGGGCACGGTCTACGACCATCCGCTGCTCGCCCTGGAGATCGCCGGGCACGCCGCCTACCTGGAGCCGGACGTGGTGGCCTTCCAGCTCGGCGGGCGCTTCCACATCGTGGAGATCAAGTCGTTCGCGGTGATCGACGGGCAGGCGGACCCGGCCGCGGTGGCCGCGGCGGCCCGGCAGGCGGCGGTGTACGTGCTGGCGCTGCGCAGGCTGCTCGGCGAGCTGGGACACGACCCGCTGCGGGTCTCGCACGAGGTCGTGCTGGTCTGCCCGGAGAACTTCGCCAACCGGCCCGTCGCGACGCTCGTGGACGTGCGCAAGCAGCTTGCCGTGCTGGAACGCCAGCTCGACCGGATGACGGGGCTCGACCGGCTGCTCGACGTCCTGCCCGACGAGGTCACGTTCGACCTGCTGCCCGGCGAGGACGGGCTGCCGACCCGCTCCGCCGCCGAGCTGGCCGACGCGCTGCGTCGGGCCGATGCCCGCTACGCGCCCGACTGCCTGTCGACCTGCGACCTGTGCTTCTTCTGCCGTGACGAGGCCCGGCAGGAGGGCGCCTCCGACCTGCTCGGCCGTAACGTACGCGACGAGCTGGGCGGCGTGGCCTCCGTCGGCGAGGCGCTCGGGCTGGCCGACGGCACCCGCGACCCGGCGCCGGGCCAGGAGGAGATCGCCCGGCTCCTGCGCAACGCCGAACGCCTGCGCAGAGAGTGCCTGACGTGAGCCTGCTCACCTCGCTCGCCCGGCTGCGGGCCCTCGACGAGGGCATCGCGCAGCCCATCGCGACCGTCCGGCACTGTCATCTGTCGGCGCGGCCGATGGTGTTCATCCCGCTCAAGCTCTCCGGCGAGGCCGCCGCGCCGCTGGCCGCCATGCTCGGCACCGACCGGGCCGAGCCCCGCCTGCTGGTGGTCACCCAGCCGCGTAACCGTGATCTGCGCTTCGCCTGGGCCGCCGAGCTGGCCGGGCTGCTCCTGCCGTACATCCAGGGCTTCCTGCGCGAGACGGAGACGGTGGAGCGCAAGAACGCCGACCCCTACGAGCGGGCGCTCGACGCGCCGCAGCTGATCGTGCCGAACCCGGCGGGGGTGGCGTTCACCCGGCTGCTCGGCCGGTCCACCCGGTTCCGCCGGGCCGACGGGCCCTATCCGGTGCCGACGGGGGTGCCGCTGCTCGGCAGGTGGCTGACCTGGTTCGCCGAGCGGGCCGGATATCCTGGGTCGTCGCTGACGATCGCCGCCACCGACGAGCTGGGCAGGCACTGGGCGAGCGGGCAGAGCGGCCTGGAGGACGCGAACCTGGCGGCGCTGCTCGCCTGGATCACCGACGGGCCGAGCGACGACGCGGAGGACCCGCTGATCTGGCCGCCCGCGGGACCGGTCACCGATCCGGGGTTCGACGCCGAGGTGCTGGCACCGGCGATCGAGAAGGGCTCGGCCGAACGCGTCACCGAAGCCCTCCGTACCCAGCTCGAACCCACCTGGCGGCTCATGTGGCAGGCGATCGACCTGCTCGGCGGCCTGCCCGAGGGGGCAAGCGTGGCGCAGCGGTGGGAGCAGGACCGCGCCTCCTTCAGCGGCCTGGCCGCGCAGATCGAGGACGGCGCGCCGCCGCAGGCCAGGCATGACGGCGCGATCGCCGCCGCCGCGCGGCTGGCGCGCATGGAGCGCGCCCAGGCCGCCTACGAGGTGCAGCGCGCCTACGACGACCCGCTCGTCATGGCCGAATACCGGCTGACCGGCGAGGCGTTCGCGGGCGAGGTCGTGGAGACCGAGCCGGAGAACTTCGAGGGCGAGGGCCGCTCGCGCAAGCTGCGCCCGCTCGTGGTGGTCAAGACCGACGATCCCGTACGGCTGGCACCCGGCACCACGCTCGGCACCCCGCAGCGGCGCGGCCAGGGCGCCCAGCTGGTGTCGGCGAGCGACGGCCTGGTCACCCTGAAGATCACCAAGGGCATGGGCCGGGGCAAGACGCCCACTCCCGGCGCGGTGCCCGAGGTGGGCGAGCGGGTCTGCTACACCTCCCTCACCGACGACTTCCAGGGCGCGCCGAGCCTGCCCGACGCGGAGGCGACGCCGTGGACGCACGGCGGCCCGCCGCGGGAATACCGCCCCACCGACGAGGACGCCCGCGAGGAGTGGTCGTGACCGGCGAGGACGCCAGCCCGGAGCAGGCCATCAGTCCGGAGCAGGTCATCAGGAACGTGCTCGCCGACCTGCCCAGGAATCGCGGCGTGGTGGTCGACTCACCGCCGGGGGCGGGCAAGTCCACCCTCGTCGTCCGGGCCGCCGCGCACCTCGCCGAGACCGGCGAGCCACTGATGATCGTCGCCCAGACCAACGAGCAGGTCGACGACCTGGTGACGCGGATCTCCGAGCGGCATCCGCGGCTGACGGTCGGGCGGCTGTCGGCGAGCGGCTACGTGCCGCCGCTGCGGCTGCTGGAGCTGACCGGGGTCACGGTCGGCACGCGGATCCAGGATCTCGGCGACCCCGACATCGTGATCGCCACATCGGACAAGTGGGCGTGGATCTCCGGCCGCACCTGGCCGTGGGCGATCGTGGACGAGGCGTACCAGATGCGCTCGGACAAGCTGCTGCGCATCGCCGGGCTGTTCGAGCGGGCGCTGTTCGTGGGCGATCCCGGCCAGCTCGACCCGTTCTCGATCGTGGACGGCGACCGCTGGTCCGGCCTGTCGTGGGACCCGCTGCAGAGCGCGGTCTCGGTGCTGCTGCGCCACAACCCCGACCTGCCGGTGCACCGGCTGCCGGTGTCGTGGCGGCTGCCCGCCACTGCCGCGCCGGTGGTGTCGCGGGCGTTCTACCCGTTCACCGGGTTCCGGGCGGGCACCGGGGCCGGCGAGCGGCGGCTGGAGCTGGCCACCGGCGGCATGGGCACCGTGCACGACCGGGCGCTGGAGGAGGCGGCCCGCTCCGGCTGGGCGCTGCTGGAGCTGCCCAACCGCCACACCGTGCGCACCGACGGCGAGGCCGTGCAGGCGGTGGCGCTGCTGGCGGAGCGGCTGCTGCAGCGCGGCGCGGTGGCGGGCTCCGAGCAGGGCGAACGGCCGGTGACCGCCGACCGGATCGCGGTCGGCGCGGCCCACCGCGACCAGGTGGCCGCGATCAGGGCCGCCGGGCTGCCAACGGAGATCACGGTCGACACCGCCAACCGGCTGCAGGGCCGCGAGTACGACGTGACGATCGTGCTGCACCCCCTGTCGGGCCGCCGGGACGCCACCGCGTTCCATCTGGAGTCGGGGCGGCTGTGCGTGCTGGCCTCGCGGCACCGGCACGCGTGCGTGGTGGTGGCCAGGGCGGGCATCGCCGAGCTGCTCGACGCCCATCCGTCGGCGGAGCCGGTACGGCTGGGCGTGCCGGTGAAGTTCCCCGACGGCTGGGAGGCCAACCAGTCGGTCCTGGAGCACCTGGCCCGCCACCGGGTGTAGCGGCGACGATCACGAAGCGAGGCATGTGTGACATCCGTTTACGTTCTCAACGGCCCGAACCTCAACCTGCTCGGCACCCGCAAGCCGGAGGTGTACGGCACGACGACGCTGGCCGACGTCGAGGAGATGTGCCGCGAGGAGGCCGCCGGGCTCGGCCTCGACCTCCGGTTCCGGCAGTCGAACCACGAGGGTCAGCTGATCGACTGGATCCACGAGGCCGGGGCCGAGGTCAAGGCCGGGCGGTGCGTCGGCGCGGTGTTCAATCCCGGCGCCTACACGCACACGTCGGTGGCCCTGCACGACGCCATCGAGGGCGTGGAGCTGCCGGTGGTGGAGCTGCACATCTCCAACGTGCACGCGCGCGAGCCGTTCCGGCACCACTCCTACATCTCGCCGGTCGCGCGGAGCATCGTGGTCGGGTTCGGCGTGCACGGCTATGTGCTGGCCCTGCGCGGTCTGCACCACACCGCCCGGAAGTGATCAGCGGCAGAAGGGCGTCATGCCCATAGCCGACCGCAGGCCCCCGGTCAGGTGGCCGAGGAAGCGCTGGTCGCCGGTCCACGCCTGTACCTCGTGGCCGAGCGTGGTGACCCACGACCTGCCGCCGTCGTAGTACTGGCACCAGGAGACCGGGTGGTCCCTGCCGTGCCCGGGGTGGCCGAGGTTGCCGCGGGTGCCCTTCAGCATGGTGCTCTCGTCGACCTGGGCCAGGACGCGGACGCGGGTGGGGGCCGGGACCAGATTGTACCACTCGTCGCTGAACGTCCAGGCCGGCGGCAGTCCCGCGGTGGAGGCGTCGCGCCGATCGGGCGTGCGCACGGTGGCGGGCTGGACGGGCCCGTGGTCGTAGAAGTTGGCCTCGCCGAGCAGCCCTTCGTACCAGGGCCAGTTGTACTCGGTGCCGAAGGCGTTGTGCACGCCGACGAAGCCGCCGCCCGCCCTGACGTACTGGCGCAGCGCGGTCTGCGCCGCGTCGTCGAGCGCGTCCCTGGTCGTGCTCAGGAACATCACCGCGTTGTACTTCAGCAGGCTCTGCGCCGAGGCGAGCTGGGTGACGTCCTCGGTGTAGTCGACGGCGAAGCCGTTGTCCTGACCCAGCTTGAGCACGGCCTTCACGGCCACGTTGTCGTCGTTGAGCGGCGGGTTGAGCCCCGGCCCGAGCACGGTGCCCAGGTGGGCGTGGCGAGGCCCGGCCGTGCGCGTGTAGACCAGCAGGCGGTAGCCCTTGGCCGGGTCGAAGTTGCCCCAGTCGTGGTAGCAGCGGGCGTCGGTCCCCCGGCACACGCCGCCGGCGGGAGCGGGATCGTTGGAGGCGGCTGAGGCGGGCAGGGCGACCGCCAGCAGAAGGGCGGCGGTCACGAGCGTCGAGGGTCTCACGGGCACCTCCGGAGTCCACCAGGTGGATCGATCGTTCCACAGCGTAGCCAGCGGGCCGGAGCCCGGCAAGGTCTTGTCTTCACCGCGGCACCGGCTTATTGTGCGTCCGTTAAGCGGATCTATAGGTCCATCTAGTGGACCACAAGAAGGCGTGGTGCCAGTGGAACGACGCAACTTCCTCCTCGGCGCGGCCGCGACACTGGCCGCCGTACCCGCCCGTCCGGACGCCCCCGTTCCCGAGCAGGACGTCCCGGAACAGTCCGCCGCCTTGGGCGCGGCCGGCAAGGACTTCCCCAAGGTCTGCGGCAACCTCGGCAACCACAATCACTCGCCGCTCAAGAAGATCACCGCGCGCAACCTGGACCGCCTCGGCGGCGCCTGGCACCTGAACCTGGAAGGCGGCAGCACCGCCGCGCCCCAGCAGAGCACCTGCGTCGCGGAGAACGGCATCCTGTACGTCCAGACGACCCAGCAGAACGTCTTCGCCGTGGACGGCAGGACCGGGGCGCTGAAGTGGAAGACGAACCTCGGCACCAAGCAGACGAACATGCGGGGAGTCGCGCTCGGCGAGGGCCTGGTCTTCTCCACCTCCGGCGCCAACATCGTGTACGCCCTGGCCAAGGAGACCGGCCAGGTGGTGTGGCAGCGGCAGCTCATCACCGAGGACGAGGGCGGCGGCGACACCGGCGGCTGCGATCCCCAGAACGGACAGTGCGGCGGCCTGACCGGCACCCTGGCCGGCGCGGTCGTCTACTGGGACGGCCTGATCTACGTCGGCATGCAGGGCAGCACCGGCGGCGCCCGGGGCCGCGCCTACGCCCTGAAGGCGGCCACCGGCGAGGTGGCGTGGACGTTCTGGGCGTGCCCCGGCGAGGGCCAGTTCGGCAACGACACCTGGGAGGGCGAGTCCTGGAAGACCGGCGGCGCGGTGCCGTGGATCCACCCCGCCATCGACCCGGACCTGGGGCTGGTCTACTGGACGTTCGGCGGCTCCTACCCCCGGCTGGACGGTTCGGGCAGGGGTGGCGACAATCTGTTCGCCAACTCGATCGTGGCCATCGACGCCAAGACCGGCAAGCGGAAGTGGCACTTTCAGTCGGTGCACCACGACATCTGGGACCTGGACAACGTCATGGCGCCGGTGCTGGTGGACGTACGGATCGGCCGCGGCGTGCGCAAGGTCGTCGTCTATGGCAGCAAGGCCGGCATGTTCTACTTCCTCGACCGGGCCACCGGTGAGCCGGTCCATGGAGTCACGGAGCGGCCCGTGCCCCAGGACTTACGCCAGAAGACCGCGGCGACGCAGCCGTTCCCCGGCGGCGCGCCGTTCATCACCCAGGCGCCGGAGTTCGGCAAGGCGACCAGGCCGGTGCCGTTCTACGCCTGGGGCGGCCTCTACACGCCGCACTGGGACCGGGCGACCATCATCTTCCCCGGCGCGGGCGGCGGAGCCGACTGGGCGCACCTGTCGTTCAACCCCCACACGGGCTGGATCTACGTCGGCTACGGGCTGATCAACTCCGGCTTCTCCAACAGCCGGGACGGCCGGGTCAACACCTCGCGCCCGCTGGGCGAGTACTTCGCCGGGGGCATCGCGGCCGTCGATCCCCGTACCAACAAACCGGTGTGGACGCTCGACAGGGAGTGGTCGCTGGCGCACGGCAACGGCATCCTCACCACGGCGGGGCGGGTCATGTTCCAGGGCGGCCCCGACGGGGTGCTGCACGCGATGGACGACACCGACGGGAAGATCCTGTGGAGCTTCCAGTGCGGCGCCGGGGTGCACACCAGCCCGATCAGCTACGAGATCGCCGGCGAGCAGTACATCGCGGTCCTGGCGGGCGGGAACGGGCTGCCGTATCCGGACATCCCGCGTGGTGACCACCTGTGGGCGTTCAAACTCGGCGGCAAGGTGGCGCCCGCGGCGGCCCCGGTCCCGCCCAAGAAGCGCAACGACATCAGGACCGCCGCCGTCGCCGGCACGACGGTCACGCTGGGCCGCGTCTGGGACGCGGCGAACCAGCGTCCGGGCCCGGCCGAGAACACCGTCGCCCAGAACGCCATGTCGCCGCAGCACCTGCGGGTGCCCAAGGGGACGACCGTCACGTTCGTCAATCCGGCGGACAACGCCTTCGCGCACGCCGCCGTGTCATTCTTCGAGTACGAGTTCGACAGCGGCGTGCTGATGCCGGGGCAGTCGTTCACGCACACGTTCGCCACGCCCGGCGAGTACTTCTACAACGACGCGATCTTCCCGCAGAACACCGGGAAGATCGTCGTCTACTGACCGGGACCGTGCCGGCCAAGGTAGGTCGGCCGGATCGAGGGGGGCAGGGGGCCCTTGTTGCGCCGCCCCTGCCCCGACTCCTCCCAGGCGTGCGCGAGGATGCCGACGCTGCGGCCGAGCACGAACAGCCCCCTGGCCAGCGGCGCGGGGAAGCCGAGCTCGGCGTAGACGACGGCGGTCGCGCCGTCGATGTTCATCGGGACCGGGCTGATCAGCTCCTCGACCTCCTTGGCCACCCGCAGATGGTCGCCCGGCACGACACCGTCCGCCACGGCCTGCTCCACCAGGCCGAGCAGCGGGTCACGGCGCGGGTCGCGGGAGTGGAAACGGTGCCCGAACCCGGGCAGGTATTTGTCGCGGGCCCGTCGGCGGGCCACCGTGGCCGCGGTGTCGCCGCCGGCCAGCGCCTCCTCCAGCAGCTCCACGCACTGCTCCCCCGCGCCGCCGTGGACGTCCCCCAGCAGGTTGACGCCGGTGGCGACGGCGTTGTTCAGACCGACGCCGCAGGTGATCGCCATCCGCGCGACGGCGATGGACGGCGCGTGCGGGCCGTGGTCGACCGAGGAGACGAGCGCGGCCTCCAGCAGCGCGGCCCGCCGCGGGTCGGGCAGGTCGCCGCGGAGCATGAGCCAGACCATCTCCGCGAACCCCACCCGGCCGATCAGCTCCTGGACCGGCCGGCCGCGCAGCTCGATGACGTCCGGCTCGATCCTGGAGACGGCGGTGCCCCACCAGTCGGCCGCCTCACTCATGCGCGTACTCCTCGTTGTGCGAGCCCAGCCGCGGTGGGGAGGCCGGGGGACGCAGCGGTTCGCCGTCCACGAGCACGCCGTTGCCGGTCACGGTCAGGCGGCGATCGGTCCCGTCGGGGAAGCTCAGCTCGGTGAGGAAGCCGCGATGACGCAGCTGGTCGAGCGCCAGGGCCTGCGGGACGGTGAGGATGCGGGCCGCGGGCACGCCGTGACCCGACAGCAGCTCCTCCCACTCCAGCGCGGTCCTGGCCCGCAGCGCGGCGTTGAGCTCGGCGTTCAGCGCCTTCCTGTGGGCCTTGCGCCCCTCCGGGAGGACGAAGCGCGGGTCGGCCGGCAGCTCGGGGCGGCCGATCAGGCGGCAGAGCGTCTCGAACTGTGTCTGCTGGTTGGCGGCGATGTTGAGCGGCCCGTCGGCGGTCTCGAACGTGCCGGACGGCGCGGCGGTGGCGTTCTGGTCACCCATCGGCTCCGGCTCGACGCCGCTGACCAGGTAGTTGGACACGGTCCAGCCCATGGCCGAGATCGACGCCTCCAGCATGGACAGGTCGAGGAAGCTACCGCGGCCGGTGCGGTGCCGTCCGGCGAGCGCGGCGCAGATCGCCATGGCGGCCATCAGCCCGCCGATGGTGTCGCAGACCGGGAAGCCGACGCGCATCGGCACCGTGTCGGGGGTGCCGGTCACGCTCATCATGCCCGACAAGCCCTGGATGATCTGGTCGTAGGCGGGGGCCCCGCTCATCGGGCCGCTCTGCCCGAAGCCGGAGATCGCGCAGTAGATCAGCCGCGGGTTGAGCTCACGCAGCCGGTCATGGTCGTAGCCGAGCCTGGCCAGCACCCCGGCCCGGAAGTTCTCCAGCAGGACGTCGGCGCCGGTGACCATCGCTTCGAAGGCCATCCGCCCCGCCGGGCTCTTCAGGTCGAGCTCCACCGACTTCTTGCCCGCGTTCTGGGCCAGGAAGGAGGCGCCGATCCGGTCCCGGTTGAGCTCGTCGTCAGGGCCGAGGCGCCTGGCCAGGTCGCCGCTGCCGGGCAGCTCGACCTTGACGACCTCGGCGCCGAACAGCATCAGCTGGTAGCCGCAGTAGGGTCCGGCGAGCACGCTGGTCAGATCGACGACCTTGACCCCGTCCAGTGGCAACTGCATTCACGCTCTCCCCATCACTTAAGGCTCCCCATCGGTCAAGTCAGTGGATGGTCGAACCCGCGCTCCGACATCCGCCCCGCCACCTCGCCCAGGTCCGCGACGAACTCCGCCACGCGCTCGTCCGTGAAGCGCACGGTCGGCCCGCTGAGGGTGAGCGCCGCCACGATCGCCTTGGTGCCGCCGGTCACGGGCACGGCGACGGCGGACAGGCCGGGCTCGCGCTCGCCGTGGCTGACCGCGTGGCCGTCGTCCGCCGCCTGGGCGATCCAGTGCCGCAGCGTCTCCAGGTGCGCCTCTCCGTACGGGGAGGAGCGGGCGATCCGTGACAGGAGCCGCGCCGGCGCGTCCCTGAGCAGGACCTTCGAGGAGGCGCCCGCCCACATGGGCAGCTCGTCGCCGACCCGCACCACGTGGCGCAGCGGCTGCGGGCTCTCCTGCTGGGCGATGCAGATCCGGTGGACGTCCCTGGCGACGTAGAGGTTGACGGTCTCCCGCTGCCGGGCCGCCAGGTCACGCATGAGCTTGACGGTCTCCGGCGGCAGCTCCCACGCGCTACGGGCCAGGTGCGCCCAGCGCCACAGGGCGGGCCCGGCGGTGTAGCCCTTGGGCGCGGCCCACAGCAGGCCCATGTGCTCCAGGGTCTGCAGCAGGCGCAGCGCCGTCGTCTTCGCCAGGCCGGTCTCGTCGACGACCTCGCGGATCGTCAGGATCCGCCGGTCCTCGCCGAGCAGGGACAGGATGTCGAACGCTCGCTGAACGCTGCGCACGCCACCGGTCTCGCCGGATTCTGCCGGAAAGTTCGCGGGCACGGGTCCTCACTTGTCGGTCGAAGGTGAACTCCTGCTCACCCTCTCATGCGGTCCGTACGCTAACACTCGGTCCATTATACGGTCCAGACGTTCCACTACGCGGTTCCTCTTGCGCGGACTGGGATGTGCTCATACTTTGAGCAAGTCCACAGTGCGGTTCTGATGCACCACCTAGTGGAGTCGAGATGGATGCGATCTACCAAGCGGGCTGCCTGGTCGCCGGGACGTGGCTGACAGACGGCCCGGCGGCCGAGCGGACCGGCCCCTACCTGCGCCGGACGGTCAGCCGGGCCCGCACGGCGACCCCGGACGACATCACCCGGGCCCTGGCCTACGCCGGACCGGCCGCCGGGGCGGTGGCGCGGCTGGCCCCGGCGACCAGGGCCGCGATCCTCGAGCGCGCCGCGGCCGAGGTCACGGCCCGCGGCGAGGAGCTGGCCCGGCTGCTGGCCGTCGAGCTCGGCAAGCCGGTCAAGGATGGGCGCGGAGAGGTGCTGCGGGTGGCCGACACGCTGTCGGTCTCGGCGGCCGAGGCCAGGGCGCTGGGCGGCGAGGTGCTGCCGGTGGCCGGCTGGGCCCGCGGCGTGGGCAACACCGCGCTGACCTGCCGCGCCCCCGCCGGTCCCGTGCTGGCGATCACCCCGTTCAACGCCCCGGCGAACCTGCTGGCGCACAAGCTCGGCGCCTCCTTCGCCGCGGGCAACACCACGATCGTCAAGCCGCCGCCGCAGGCGCCCGGGGTCTCGACGGAGCTGGTACGGATCCTGCTCGGCGCCGGGATGCCGGTCGAGGCCGTACAGGTGCTGCACGGCGGCGCCGACGTGGGCGCGCGGCTGTGCGCCGCGCCCGAGATCGCCGTGGTCAGTTTCACCGGCGGCGTGAGCGCCGGCGCCGCCGTCGCCCGCGCCACCGGGCCCAAGCGGGTGCTGCTGGAGCTCGGCGGCAACGCCGCCACGATCGTGTGCGAGGACGCCGACGTGGCCGAGGCGGCGCGGGTCTGCGCGCGCACCGGCTACAGCAACTCGGGCCAGAGCTGCATCTCGGTGCAGCGGGTCTACGTCCAGCGCGGCCGGTTCGAGGAGTTCGTGGCCGCGCTGACCACCGAGGTGAAGTCCCTCATCGTGGGCGACCCGCTGGACCCGGCGACCGACGTCGGCTCGATGGTCGACGACGACGCCGCCGAGCGGGTGGTCCGCCGGGCCGGGGAGGCGGCCGGCCAGGGCGCCGCGATCACGACCGGCGGCGCCCGGTCGGGGGCGGTCATGGAGCCGACCGTGGTCGCCGCGCCGCCCGCCGACGCCCGGCTGGTCCGCGAGGAGGTGTTCGGCGCGCTCGTCGCCGTGCTGCCCTACGACGGCTTCGACGAGGTCATCGAGGCGTGCAACAGCAGCAGGTACGGCTTACAGGCCGGTCTGTTCACCCATGACGTGCGGCGGATCGTCCAGGCGTGGCGGGAGCTGGAGGTCGGCGGGCTGGTGGTCAACGGGTCGTCGAACTTCCGCCTCGACCACGTCCCCTTCGGCGGCGTCAAGGACTCCGGCATCGGCCGCGAGTCGCCGCGCTGGATGATCGAGGACTTCACCGTGACCAAGACCCTCCTGCTGCGGGGCCTGAGCATCTGGGGAGAACAGTGACCGACACCTCCGCGCACGCGCTCGTCAGGCAGTTGGAGGACCTGGGCGTCACGCACGTCTTCGGCACCTGCGGCCACACCAACATCGCCGTGCTGGACGCGCTCGCCGACAGCCGGATCCGGTTCGTCATCGCCCGGCACGAGCAGGCCGCCGCGCACGCCGCCGACGGCTACGCCCGCGTGTCGGGCAAGCCGGGCGTGCTGCTCGTCCACGTCGGCCCCGGCCTGACCAACGCCACCACCGGGGTGCTGACCGCGGTGCTCGACTCGGTGCCGATGGTGGTGATCTCCGGCGACGTCCCCTCCTACTACCACGGGCGGCACCCGCACCAGGAGATCAACCTGCATGCCGACGCCGATCAGGCGGCCGTCTTCAGGCCGTTCGTCAAACGGGTGTGGAACGTGGGCCGCGCACAGGACCTCGGCCGGGCCGTGGAGCGCGCCTTCTGGACGGCGACGACGGGCCGGCCGGGCGCGGTGCTGGTCAACGTGCCCATGGACGTCTTCTCCAGGCCCGCCGAGCCGTACCCGGCCATCAGCCGCGCCGAGCCGCCCGGCCTGCCCGCGGACGTCGCCGAGCGGATCGCGGCCGCGCTCGCCGGCGCCGAGCGGCCGCTGATCTACGCGGGCGGCGGCCTGCGCGACGCCGCCGACGCGCTGCTCCGCCTGGCCGAGCGGTTCGACGTCCCGATCGCGCATTCGCTGATGGCCAAGGGGACCGTGCCCGACGCGCACCCTCTGGTCCTCGGCATGACCGGGTTCTGGGGGCTGGAGCTCACCAACGACTACGCCCGGGAGGCCGACGTGGTGCTGGCGCTGGGCACCCGCTTCGCCGAGACCGACTCGAGCTCCTGGGACCCGCGCTTCACCTGGGCGCTCGGGGACAAGGGCCGGCTGCTCCAGATCGACCTCGACCCGGCCGAGATCGGCCGCAACTATCCGGCGGAGATCGGCGCGGTCGCCGACGCCGCTCTGGCGATCAGGGCGATCGCCGCGGCGGCCGCGGCGCACCCGGCGGTGAGCCGTCCCGCGCTGCGGGAGCGGATCCGCGCGGCCAGGTCGGAGCTGTTCGGCGCGAGCAGGGAACGCGGGAGCAGTGACGACTTTCCCCTTCGGCCCGAGCGCATCCTGGCCGACCTGCGCGACTCGGTGCCACCGGACACCATTCTGGTCACCGACGTCGGCTGGAACAAGAACGGCGTGGCGCAGTGCTACGAACTGCCGCCCGAGGGCCGCTTCATCACCCCCGGCGGCGCGTCCACCATGGGCTTCGGCCCCGCCGCCGCCGTCGGCGCGCAGCTCGCCGCGCCGGACAGGACCGTGCTGGCGCTGATCGGCGACGGCGGCATGGGCGCCCAGCTCCCCGCCGTACCGCTGGCCGTGGAGCTGGGCGCACCGGTGATCTTCGTGGTGATGAACAACCGGTCGCACGGCACGATCTCCGACCTGCAGTCCGCCCACTTCGGCCGCAGCCACGGCTGCGACTTCACCGATCCCGCCGGACGGCCCTACAGCCCGGACTTCGCCGCCCTCGGGCGGGCCTGCGGGGCCGACGGGCACACGGTCGCCGCGCCCGGCGATCTCCGTACGGCGCTGCGCCAGGCGGTGGCGGACCGGCGGCCCGCGGTGATCGACGTACCCATGGTCAACGAGCCCGTCCCGACCCCCGGCCACTGGAACATCAAGGACATCTACCAGGGCGTCTTCCCCGCCTGAAACCGTTGCGCGTTCGATATTTCCTCCGGTCACACCCGGCCGTATAACTAACGTACTAGTTCGTGCATTACGCGGCCATGTCGACTTCCCCCCAACGAGGTGAACCGTGTTTCCCGCGAGATTCCCCATCGCCGCCGCATCGCTCATCGTCACACTGACCGCCTGCTCGGCCCCGGGACAGCAGTCCGGCAAGCAGGCCGTCGCGACAGGACCCATCAAGGTCGCCAACATCAACGCGCAGAGCGGCCAGCTCAGCTCGCTCGGCAAATGGGAGAACAAGGGCGTCAAACTGGCCGTCGACGAGGCCAACAAGGCCGGCGGCGTCAACGGGCGGCAGATCCAGCTCGACCTGTTCGACGACCAGGGCGACCCCACCGTGGGCACGAACCTGGCCAGGAAGATCGCCGGTGAAGGTTACGTCGCCATGCTCGGCACCGCCGAGAGCGCCGTCACCCTGGCCATGGCGCCCATCCTCAAGGACGCCGGGATCCCGAACATCACCTCGGGACAGTCGCCCAAGCTCGCCGCGCTCAAGAGCCCGTTCCTGTTCCTCAACGCGCCCACCAGCGTGACCTACGACGAGACCTTGGCCAAGTACCTGGTCGACGGCAAGGGGTACAAGAAGATCGCGCTGATCAGCAACAACGGCACGTACGGCGCGGGCGAGCACGACGCGTTCCTGGCCGCCCTCAAGAGCAGGAACGTCACCCCCATCGCCGACGAGGCCGTCACCCCCGACCAGAAGGACTTCAGCGCCTCCCTCACCGCCATCCGGCAGAAGAACCCCGACGTACTGTTCGTCGGCGCCGAGGAGGTCGAGTCCGGGCTGATCGCCAAGCAGGCCCGCGAGCTGGGACTGAAGGCGGTCCTGGCGGGCGGCGCCCCGATGGGCACCGACGTGTACGTGACCACCGCGGGCGCGGACAACGCCGAGGGCTCGGTCATCAGCTCGCCCTACCTCAGCAACGACGCGAGCCAGGCGAGCAAGACCTTCTCGGCCTCCTACCAGGCCGCGTTCGGCGAGGCCGCCGAACTGCACGGCGCCAAGGCCTACGACGGGGCCAAGATCCTCATCGAGGCGCTCAAGCAGACCAAGGGCGCCGGCGGCCGGCCGCTCGCCGACGCGATCCGCGCGGTCAAGCACGACGGCCTGCTCGGCGACTTCGCCTACGACGGCTCCGGGGTAGGCATCCACGCGACCCAGATCGGCCTCATCAAGGCCGGGAAGATCGTCGCCGAGTCGGCCGGCTAGGAGCACCGTGCAGGTCTTTCTGCAGACCCTCATCGGCGGCGTCACGTTCGGCGCGGTGTACGCGCTGGTCGCCATGGGCTTCTCGATCGTCTACCGGACCATGGGCCTGGTGAACTTCGCCCACGGCAACGTGGTGATGATCGGCGCCTACGCCGCGTCCAACCTGTACATGTTCGCCAAGCTGCCCTTCCCCGTCGCGGTCGCGGTGGCGATCGCGGTGACGGCGCTGATCGGCCTGGTCATCGAGCGGGTGCTGCGCCCGCTGGAGAACAAGGACTTCGACCTCATGCTGATCGGCACGATCGGCTTCGGCACGGTGCTGGAGGCCGGGGCGATCCGCGTGTTCGGCGCGACCGGCCACGCCGTGCCGTCCCCGGTGGCGACCGCGCCGCTGGACGTGGCCGGGATCAAGATCCCGACCTACAGCCTGCTGGTCATCGCCGTGGCGGCCGCGGCCACGGTCCTGCTGGGGCTGTTCCTGCAGCGCACCAAGCGCGGCGCGGCCATGCAGGCGGTCGCGATGGACCACGAGGCGGCCACCGCCGTCGGCATACACGTCGGCCGCAGCAACGCCATGGCCTTCGCCATCGGCGCGGGCCTGGCGGCGCTGGCCGGCGGCCTTATCGGGCCGATGCTCTACGTCAACCCCACGATGGGCGGCTCGCTGGGCATCAAGGGCTTCGCCGCCGCGATCTTCGGCGGCTTCGGCAGCATGCGGGGCGCGATCGCCGGCGGCATGGCGTTCGGGCTGCTCGACTCCTTCGCGGCCGGCCATTTCCAGGAGTACTCGGAGCTGGTGACGTTCCTGGTCTTCGCCGCCATCGTGATGGTCCGCCCCACCGGCATCTTCGGAGAGACGACGGTGAACCGAGCGTGAAACGGCTGATCCTTCTCATCGCCGCCGCCGTGGCGGCCTGGCTGCTGCCGTACGGGCTGGGCGGCTACGCCATCCACGTCGTCGACGTGGCGATCATCTTCGCGGTCCTCGGCATCGGCCTCGGGCTGGCCATGGGCGTGGCCGGGCAGATCAACCTGGCGCAGATCGCCTTCTTCGGCGTCGGCGCCTACGCCGTCGCCATCCTCACCACCCGGGCCGGGCTCGGCTTCTGGACCGCCGCCGCGCTGGCCCTGCTGGCCGCCGTCCTGGTCGGGCTGCTGGTGGGCCTGCCCGCGCTGCGGATGCAGTCGCACTATCTGGGCATCGTCACGCTCGGGCTGGCGCTGGCCTTCGTCAACTGGATCACCAACGCGACCGTCGCCGGGCGGGCCGAGGGCATCAGCGACATTCCGGTGCCGCCGCTGTTCGGGGTGGACCTGGCCAGTGAGTACCTCTTCTACTACGTCGAGCTGGTGGTGTTCGCGCTCGCGCTGGCGTTCGCGCTGTTCCTGACCCACTCGCCGCTCGGCCGCCGGCTGCGCGCCATGCGCGACGACGACCTGGCCGCCGGCGCGCTCGGCGCGGAGATCCCGCTGCTGCGCATGACCGCCTTCGTGCTGTCCGGCCTGTACGGCGGCATCGCCGGGGTGCTGTACGCCGGGCTCATCCGGTTCGTGGCGCCGGAGACGTTCAGCATCGCCAACATGTTCCTGTTGCTGGCCATGGTGATCATCGGTGGCAGGCGGAGCATCCTCGGCTGCGTCGTCGGGGCGGTGGCGCTGTCGCTGGTCAGGGAGGCGCTGCTGGACGTGTCGGCCTACGCCCAGCTCGGCTATGGCAGCGTGGTCGTCCTCGTGGTGGTCTTCGCCCCCACCGGGCTGGCCGGGCTACCCGCCCGGCTCCGGCGGCGCCGGGCCGCCGGGGCGAGGGCCGCACTGGGTTCCTTCCAGCCGTACGACCGCGTGCATGACCGGGAGGACGGCCGGACAGATGGCCAGGCGCGCGACCGGGTGGGCGCGGATGCTGTCGCGGACGCGGGTGTGGGGTCGGGCGCGGACCTGCTGGAGGTCGACGGGGTGACCATGCGGTTCAAGGGGCTGACCGCGCTCGACCAGGTGTCGCTCACGATCACGGCCGGCGAGATCCGCGGGGTCGTGGGGCCCAACGGGTCGGGCAAGACGACGCTGTTCAACGTCGTGAGTGGCTTCTACACGCCGACGTCCGGCCGCGTCCTGTTCCGGGGGCGGGAGGTCACCGGCGCGGCTCCGTACCGGCTGTCCCTGCTGGGGGTGGCCCGCACGTTCCAGAACCTGCGGCTGTTCGGCGACCTCACCGTCCGGGAGAACATCCTGGTCGGCCTGGATCGCACGCGGACGCGCTGGGTCTGGCGATATCTCGCGCTTCCCTGGAGCGTGCTCGGATTCGAGCGGGTGCTGCGGGTGCGGGCCGATGAGCTGATCGACCGGTTCGGGCTGCGGGACTTCGCCGACGCCGCGCCGCGCGCCCTGCCGTACGGGATCCAGCGGCGGATCGAGATGGCCCGCGCGATGGCGATGACGCCCGCGCTGCTGCTGCTCGACGAGCCGGCGGCCGGGCTCAACGGCGAGGAGGTACGGCAACTCGCCGCGATCGTCCGCTCGATCAGGGACTCCGGCGTGACGGTCGTGGTGATCGAGCACAACATGGGCCTGGTCATGTCGCTGTGCGACCGGGTCACCGTGCTGTCCGGCGGGAAGGTCATCGCCGACGGCGCGCCCGCGGACGTCGCCGTCCAGCCCGACGTGGTCGCGGCCTACCTCGGCGACTCGATGTCCGCACCGTCCAGGACCGCCGCCGAGCCCGCCGACGAGCCCGCCCCCGAGTCCGCTGCCGGGGCTGCCACCGAATCCGCCACCGAATCCGCCACCGATTCCGCTGCCGAGGAGGCCGCCAGATGAGCACGCTGATCGTCGAAGGACTGTCGGTGCACTACGGCGGGGTGCGGGCCGCCCGGGACGTGAGCTTCACGGTGGAGCCGGGCCAGTCGCTGGGCATCATCGGCGCCAACGGGGCGGGCAAGACCTCCACTCTCAAGGCCGTCATGGGCCTGGCGCCCCGGCAGGCCAGACGCATCGCCTTCGGTGAGCACGACCTGCTGCGCGCGCCCGCGCACACCCTGGTCCGCCACGGCATCGGCTACGTCCCCGAGGGGCGGCACGTGTTCCCGGGGCTCTCCGTGGAGAAGAACCTGCTGCTCGGCGCCTACACCGGCGACTGGAAGCGGACGCCGATCGGCGAGGTCTACGACCTGTTCCCGGTGCTCGGCGAGATGCGGCACCGCCTGGCCGGGGCGTTGTCCGGGGGTCAGCAGCAGATGCTGGCGATCGGCCGCGCGCTCATGTGCCGGCCCCGGGTGATGTTGCTCGACGAGCCGTCCATGGGACTGTCGCCGATCCTGGTCGAGGAGATCGTGACCGGGCTGAAAAGGCTGAACGCCGACGGGCTGAGCATCCTGCTGGTCGAGCAGAACGCCAAGCTCACCTTCGATGTCACCTCCGCCTGCCTGGTCATGGAGAACGGGGAGATCGCGGCCACCGGCACCTCGGCCGCCCTGCGAGTCGATCCCCAGGTCCGGCGCATCTACCTCGGCCTGTGAGCCCGCCGGTCCTCCCACCGGCCCTCCGCAGGGCCTCCGCCGGTGCTACGGGGCGATCACGGCGACCCGGCTGCTCAGGGCCTCGGTGAGTGGCGGGAAGCGGGTGAGCACCTCGGGGTCGTGGCCGGCCACCACCAGGTGCGGACCGTCGGCGAGCTCGTTGATCCGGTCGAAGGCCCCGTACATGCCGGTCATGCTGTGCAGGATCGGGAACGGCCGGTCGTCCTCGATGTTCTCGTAGAAGTGGCTCGCGTCCGAGGCGATCACCACGTGGCCGCGCGCGGTCCGAATCCGTACCACCTGCATACCCGCCGTGTGCCCGCCGACCAGGTGGACGCTCAGCCCGGGGACCACCTCGGCGTCGCCGTCGAGCAGGTCCATCCGGCCCTCCTTCTCCGCCGCCCGCAGGTGCGCGACGTCGTCCTCGTCCATCAGCCAGCGCTCTCTGGTGATGCGCCGGGCCCAGGGGCCGGTCCAGTAGTCGAGCTCGGCCCGCTGCAGGACGTACCGGGCGGCGCCGAACTCACGGGCCGTGCCGGTGTGGTCGTAGTGCAGGTGGGTGAGCACCACGTGGCCGACCGCGTCGGCGCGCACGCCCAGCTCGGCCATCGTCTCGGCGGGTGCGGCCAGGTAGTCGAGGCCGTCGATCCGGGCGGCGCGGGCGCGGCTGATGCCGGTGTCGATGACGACGGTGTGCCGGTCGGAGACGGCCAGCCAGGTGTAGTAGGCCGTCGGGTGCGGCTCGCCCGCCCGCCTGTCGTGGCCGTGGAAGTGCTCACCGCGCAGGGCGGCGCGCCGCGCGTACTGGAAGGCGTAGACGCGGAACTCCCCGCCATCCGCGCTGTGCCCGCCACCTGCGCTGTGCCGGCCACCTGCGCTGTACTCGTCCCTCACGTTGTGCTCGCCACCCACGCCACCCTCGCCGCCCTCGCTGCTCACGTCGCGCGTGCCGTCGCGGTCGGTGCGGGGGTGGCGGGCTTGACGCCGAGCTGGTCGGTGGGAGTCCGGTAGGTCTCTCGCGCGGTGGCCACGGCGGCCACGTTGATCAGGCACAGCGCCGCGGTGAGCAGGGAGACGCCCAGCCAGCTGTCCCGGCCCGTGCCGGCCACCGCCGTGGCGAGCGTGGGCGCGAACCCGGCGATGGCGAACCCGATCTGCGTGCCGATCGCCATCCCGGACAGCCGTACCCGGGTACTGAACATCTCCCCGTAGAACGACGGCCAGACCCCGCTGGTCGCGCTGTGCACGACACCGAACATCAGGATCCCCACCACGAAGATCAGCGGATAGCCACCGGCCGAGATCGCCCAGAGGTAGGCGAAGATCAGCACCGCGCACCCCAGCGAGCCGCCGATGAACACCGGCTTGCGCCCCACCCGGTCCGACAGCCTCCCCCACAGCGGGATCGTGATCACCGCCGCGACATTGGCCAGCACGCCGACCCACAGTATCGGCGCACGCTCCAGCCCCACCGTGTTGACCGCGTACGACAGCGCGTGGACGGTGAAGATCGTGCTCACCGACGCGATCACCGCGGCCACGATCACCCGCAGGACGTCCGTCCCATGCTCGCGGAACAGCACGACCAGCGGCAGCTTGGCCACGCCGTTCTCGGCGACCTCCCGCTCGAAGGCGGGCGTCTCCTCCAGCGTGCGGCGGATCACGAACCCGACGGCCGCCACCACGATGCTCAGCCAGAACGGTACCCGCCAGCCCCAGCTCAGCAGTTGCGCATCGGGCAGCGCCGCGATCGGCAGGAAGATCGCGGTCGCGATGATCTGTCCGGCCTGCGTGCCGTTGAGGGTGAAGCTGGTGTAGTAGGCGCGGCGTCCTTCCGGGGCGTGTTCGAGCGTCATGGAGTTCGCGC
This sequence comes from Nonomuraea aurantiaca, assembly GCF_020215705.1. GTDB lineage: Bacteria > Actinomycetota > Actinomycetes > Streptosporangiales > Streptosporangiaceae > Nonomuraea > Nonomuraea aurantiaca. The sequence continues at coordinate 301,745 of NZ_JAIWNB010000008.1, forward strand.
CCGCCTGCTCACCCGAGACGGAGAACCCCTGCATCAGCCGCAGCACCACCAGCAGCACCGGGGCCAGCACCCCGACCTGGTCATAGGTGGGCAGGCAGCCGACCAGGAACGTCGAGAGCCCCATCAGCACCAGTGTGGAGACCAGCACCTTCTTGCGCCCGAACTTGTCCCCCACATGCCCGAGCACGAACGCGCCGACGGGCCTGGCCAGGTAGCCGACGCCGAACGTGGCCAGGGCCAGCAGCGTTCCGGTGCCCGGGGCGGACGAAGGGAAGAAGACCTTGCCGAAGACCAGGGCGGCGGCGGTGCCGTAGATGAAGAAGTCGTAGTACTCCAGGGCGCTGCCGATCCAGGCGGCGATCGCGGCCTTGCGCGGCTTTCCCTGGGGAGTGGGGATGTCGGTCACGGGGCTCCTCCCGGGTGAGAATAGCCCCGAAAGTAACTCACTGGTTCGTACATTACAAGAGTGTGTCCAAACCCTCTCCCGAGCGGCCGAGATGGGGTGCGAACGTCCGGCCGCAGGTGGGTGGCACTACGCCGGGGCGCCGGCCGCACGCAGGTAGGCGACGGTCAGCTCGCCGACCATCGTGCGCAGTCTGGCGCGGTGCTCCGGCGCGGTCATGTCGCGGCCGAACAGCGCCCCGAACGTGTGCTGGTTGGCGACCCGGAAGAAGCAGAACGCGCTGATCATCATGTGCACGTCGATGGCATCGGCCTCGGTGACGAAGTCGCCGGACTCCTGCCCCGCGTCGAGGATGCGGGAGATGATGTCGAGCACGGGCGCGCCCAGGTTGGCGAGCAGCTCGGACTTGCGGATGTGCTCGGCCTCGTGGATGTTCTCGATGCCGACCAGCTTGATGAAGTCGCGGTGCGCGTCGTGGTGGTCGAAGGTCAGCTCCGCCAGTGTACGGATGGCCTCCACCGGCGCCAGGTGCGCCACGTCGACGGTCTGCTCGGCGGCCCGCACCTCGGTGTACGCCTTCTCCAGGACCGCGATGTAGAGCTGCTCCTTACCGCCGAAATAGTAGTAGATCATGCGCTTGGTGGTGCGCGTCCGCTCGGCGATCTCGTCCACCCTGGCGCCGGCGTACCCGTGCCGCGCGAACTCCCGCTGCGCGACCTGAAGGATCTCCGCCTTGGTCCGGTCGGCGTCACGCTGACGTTCACCGGCGGCGCGAGCGAGTGGCTGCGAGGTCATGGGGCTCCACGGTCGGGCCGACGGGGGTCGCGTTCATCCTAGATGAACGTTGTCCTTGTGAGGTGTGCCCTCGCGAGGCGTGCCCTTGCGAGGCGTCGCCTTCCCAGGCGTGTCCCACCCGGGCGTGCTGGGCGGCGAGGCGGACGGGCGCGTTGGCGGCGCCGTAGCCCTGGTAGCCGCCGACGCGCTGGACGAGCTCGAAGAAAACCCGCCCGGCCGTGATCGTGTAAAGGTGGAGGAACTCCCCGTGCTCGTCCCTGTCGTACAGCAGGCCGAGCTCCCGCAGCTCGGGTGGCACGTCGTACCGGGCGGCGAGGTCGTCGTAGTAGTTGGTGGGGACGGCGAGCAGCAGCTCGGGGTGTACGGCGCCCAGCCTGCGGGCGGTGGCCACGATGTCGTCGCAGGCCAGGGCGATGTGTTGCCAGGGGATGTGCTGGGCGCCGACCTGGTTGATGTTGAGCACCATCCGTACGGCGCCGTCCCCGGTGGACATCGCCTTGCTGCGCAGCAGGCCGTACGGGTCGGGCACCTCCAGGCTCTCCTGGGGGCGCAGGCCGAGGACAGTGCGGTAGAACAGCGCGGCCTCGTCGAAGTGGTGCCTGGGCTGGGTGAGCGCCACGTGGTCGATGTGCGTGATGCCCCCCGCCACCGGTTCACCCGCCGCGCGGGGTTCGAAGTCGTCGGTCCAGCTGGAATGGTCGGGATGCTCGGTGCGGCAGAAGAAGAGCTCGGTCCCGTCCGGCGCGGCGATCGCGTCCAGCCTGGCGTCCCGAGGGGCGCGGTGGCGGGGCAGGACCGGCGACAGCAGGGACTCGGCGCGCCGTACGGAACCGGCGGGGTCCGGGCTCTCCAGCCCGATCGCCGCGAGCGCGGGTCCGTCGCCGGTGGCGTTGAGCAGGATCCGGGCCTCTCCCTGCTCCCAGAGTTCGACCGGCTTGTGGGCATGCGTCCCGGTGCAAACAAATCCGAGGGCCGCCAGCAGCCCGCCCAGCTCGGAAGTGTCATCTCCCGGGACGGACAGCTCGGCGAACGCGAAGCCGGACGGGATGACCGGGGGTGGGATGACCGGGCGCGGGATCGACGGGGACGCGGTCGACGGGGACGCGATCGGCGGGGTCGCGGCGCGGCGCTGGGCGGTGGCCTCCTCCAGGGCGATGAGCGACCGCATGGCGTCCAAGGCCGTACGGCCGGCTTCCGCCTGCCGGAAGCCGTCATTGAACACCTCCAGTGACAGCGGCCCGGCGTACCCGGTGTCCAGCACGTGGCTCACCAGTCCCGCCAGGTCGAAGGTGCCCTGGCCGGGGAAGCAGCGGTAGTGCCTGCTCCACTGCAGCACGTCCATCGCCAGCAGCGGCGCGTCGGCCAGCTGGAGGAAGAACACCCGGTCGCCCGGGATCGCCTCGATGCCGATCGGGTCGGAGCCGCGCGACAGGATGTGGAAGCTGTCGAGGCAGGTGCCGAGGTTCGGGTGGCCGGCCATGCGGACGATCCGCCAGGCATGCAGGTATTCGTTGACGTGCCTGCCCCAGGCCAGCGCCTCGTAGGCGATCCTGATGCCGTGTTCGGCGGCGCGTTCGGCGAGCAGGCGCAGTTGCTCGGCGGCCAGCTCGTCGTCGTCGACCGCGTCGGGCGACACGCTGGAGCAGACCAGCAGGAGGGTGGCACCGAGGCGTTCCATCAGCTCGAACTTGCGCTCGGCCCGGCGCAGGTTACGGGCCAGCACGTCGCCCGGCACCGCCTCGAAGTCACGGAACGGCTGGTACAGGTCGATGCCGAGGCCGAGGTCCCCGGCCCGGGCCCGCACCTCCTCCGGGCTCAGTGGGGAGACGAGGAGGTCGTTCTCGAAGATCTCCACGCCGTCGAAGCCCGCGGCGGAGATGGCGGTCAGCTTCTCCGCCAGCGTCCCGCTGACCGAGACGGTGGCGATGGACTTACGCATGGGGAGACCTCCCGGTCAGGCGTCGATCAGGTCGGTGAGGTGGGTGAGCATCCGTTCGGCGTCGGGCTCACGGCCCGTGAACAGGCGGAAGGCATGCGCGGCCTGGAAGACCACCATGCCGCCGCCGTGCATGGTCCGGCAGCCGAGCGCCCTGGCCCTGCGCAGCAGCTCGGTCTCCAGGGGCCGGTAGACGATGTCGGCCACCCACAGTTCCGGCCGCAGCAGCTCGGCGGGGAGCGGCAGCCCGGGGTGCTGCGCCATCCCGGTGGGGGTCGCGTGCACCAGCCCGTCCGCCGTCGCGAGCAGCCCGCCCAGCTCGGCCTGGGCCGCGGTGCGGATCCGATCGGGCCCGAACCGTCCGGCCAGGTCGGCGGCGAGCGAGGCCGCCCGGCTTTCCGCGGCGTCGACCAGGACGACCTGATCGGCGCCGAGGGTCAGCAGGGCGTGCGCCACCGCGGCCCCCGCCCCGCCGGCACCCAGCTGCACCACCTGCCGGGTCGGCGCGTCGGGCAGTCCCCGGGCGAACGACTCCGCGAACCCGGTCCAGTCGGTGTTGTGCCCCACGGCCCGCCGCCCCTCGAACACGACGGTGTTGACCGCGCCGAGCATCGCCGCGTCCGCGGACAGCTCGTCCAGGAAGGGGATCACGGTCTGCTTGCACGGGTGGGTGATGTTGAGGCCGTCGTACCCGAGCCGCCGCGCCGTGCGGATCAGCTCTCCCGCGGCGTCGGCCCCCAGCCCCAGCTCGCCGATGTCGAGCAGCCGGTAGATGTAGCGCAGGCCGTGCGCGTCCGCTTCGCGCTCGTGCAGCGCGGGGCTGAACGACGGGCCGATCCCGGCGCCGATCAGGCCGATCAGATAGGAGCTCATCCGCTCTCACTCTCCTCCAGTCCCATCAAATGTACGAACTAGTACGTTCGTAGGCTAGACCGCAAGGAGCACCACCCGTGAGAGCCGCCCGTCAGGCGGCTCGGACGGAGCGGGTCAGGAGGCTCGGGTGGATCGGATCAGGAGGCTTGGGTGGATCGGATCAGGCGGCGCCAGACGTCTATCACCAGGACCGGTCGCATGCCCGCCGACAGGTAGAGGTCGAGCGCCGGCGAGGTGTTGTTGGAGTCGACGTGCAGCAACGTCCCCCGCCGCCCGCGCGCCGCGTCGGCGGCGAAGGCGTGCCGCAGCAGGAAGCGGCCCAGCCCCTTCCCCCGGTGCTCGGGCAGGACGGCCAGCGTGGCGACATAGCCGCAGTCCTCGTCCGGCACGAACTGGTTGTTGCCGATCACCACCGCCGACGGCCGCCCGTCGATCCTGGCGACGGCGAGCTGGGCCCAGTCGGTGATGCTCTGCGCCTGCCTGCGTTCGAGCCAGTGGTCGTAGTCGACCTTGATGAAGCCGAAGTGGTCGGCGAACGCCTCCTGGTAGATCTGGTGCGCCTCCCGGCGGACGGCGTCCGTCTCCCCGCTGTGGAGGGTCAGCCCGGGGATCGGGGCGGGCGGCTCGACCGGGCCCTCGTGGTCGACGCGCATCCGGTGGAAGCTGGTGCCGGGCTCGAAGCCGTGCTCCTTGGCCAGCGCCTGCTTGGCGGTGTCGGCCCGGTAGATGCCGATGTCGACCGTGGCGGCGTCGTGGCCCCGCTCCCGTGCCAGCTCCCCGGCGCGGTCGAGGACGAGCCGCCAGAGCTCGTCGGCGAGCCCCTCGACGCCGGGGCGCACGAGGACCTCCATGTCGATCATGTCGCTGTCGCCCTTGGCGCACGCCCAGGCCCAGCCGACCAGCGTGCCGTCGGCGTCGTGGACGAGCCAGCCGTCGGTGTCGAGGGTGAAGTCCGGCTCCGCCAGCTCGTCGGCGATGTCGGCCGGCGTTGCGTCGGGAACGCCGATGACGGCGAGGTCGCAGGCCGCGACGAGCTCGTGGATGGCGGGGGCGTCCGCCGCCCGTGGACGGCTGAACTGATGGGCACCGGAGGGCTTCATAGCAGCGATTTTCCCGAACCCGGGCGCCCCACGCCTCCCATTATCCGCGCTGTGGATAAGCTGAGACGGTGCTCGACAAGACGCCGCTGCGCATCGATGTCGCCACGCTGGACGGAATGACGATCCGGCTGGCGCTGAGCGGCGACCTTGACTTCGACACCGCCGCCGATCTGACGGGGCTGACGTTCGACGCCGGTTATCGCCGGCTCGACGTTGATCTGTCGGAGCTGGCCTTCATCGACTCGTCCGGTCTGGCCGCCCTCGTACGCCTCCAGCGGCAGGTCGAGGGCGCCGACGCCGAGTTGCGCGTGGTGGCGTTGACGCCCTATCTGCGTAACCTGATGCGGATGACCGGGCTCGACAAGCTGTTCAGCCTGCCGCCGGGCTGACCGTCTCCTGCTGGGCGGCGTCGGCCGACGGGCTCCCGCGTAGGGGGATCTCCTTGATGAAGACCGCCAGCACCGGCACGGCCACGGCGAACAGGATGGCCCACCAGAAGACGCCGGAGATCGACACGGCGAGCGACTCCAGCAGCCCGGTGCGCATCTGCGGCGGCATCTGGCCGAGCGCCGCCGGGTCCAACCGGCCGCCGCCTTTGGCGATCTTGTCCGCCGCCTGCGGGCCGAACCGGCCGGTCAGCTCGGACAGGAGGTGGTTGTTGAAGATGGCGCCGAACATCGAGACGCCGAACGAGCCGCCGATCGAGCGGAAGAACGTGGCGGCGCTGCTGGAGACGCCGAGGTCCTTCTGCTCGACGCTGTTCTGCGCGATGAGCATCGTGGTCTGCATGAGGAAGCCCATGCCGAGGCCGAGGACGGCGATGTAGAGGCCCGTCCGCCAGCTGGGCGTGGCGACGTCCATGGTCGACAGCAGCCACATGGCCACGGCCATGCCGACGCCGCCGAGCACCGGGTAGATCTTGTACCTGCCCGTGGCGGTGATGGCCCGCCCGACGAACAGCGAGACCACCATGGCCGAAGCCATCATCGGCAGCAGGAGCAGGCCCGAGTTGGTGGCCGAGGCGCCCTGGACGGTCTGCTGGAACAGCGGCAGGAAGTTGATGGCGCCGAACATGGCGAAGCCGAGCAGGAAGCCGATGCCCGAGATCAGGGCGAAGTTGCGGTTGCGGAACAGCTGGAGCGGCATGATCGGCTCGGCCGCCCTACCTTCGGCGAAGATGAACAGCGCCAGCGAGACCACGGCGATCGCCACCAGGGTGAGGATCTGCCAGGAGCCCCAGCCGTACTGGTTGCCGCCCCAGGTGGTGATGAGGACCATCGCGGTGATGCTGACGGACAGCAGGATCGCGCCCAGCCAGTCGATCCGCACCTGGTTGTGCAGCTTGGGCAGCTTCAGCCTGATCGCCAGCACGACCAGGGCAATGGCGCCGACCGGCAGGTTCACGTAGAAGGCCCAGCGCCAGTTGAGGTTGTCGGTGATGAAGCCGCCCACCAGGGGGCCCGCGATCATGGTCAGCGACATGACGCCCGCCATGATGCCCTGGTACTGGCCACGCTCGCGGGGCGGCACCAGGTCGCCGATGATGGCCATCACGTTGACCACGAGGCCGCCCGCGCCCAGACCCTGCAGCGCGCGGAACCCGATCAGCTCGGCCATGCCGCCGTCGGGGCCGCCGAGCAGGGAGGAGCCCGCCATTCCGCAGAGCATGGAGCCGATCATGAAGATCACGATCGAGATCATGAAGATGGACTTACGACCGTACAGGTCACCGATCTTTCCCCAGATGGGGGTGGAGACCGTCGTACCGAGAACGTAGGCTGTGACGACCCACGACAGATGGGTCAGTCCCCCGAGTTCGCCGACGATGCGCGGCATCGCCGTACCCATGATCATGTTGTCGAGCATGGCCAGGGCCATCGCGAGCATCAGCCCGGGCAGGACCACCATGACTTCACGCCGCCGTGCGACCGCTTCCGCCATCCACACCACCCCACTGGACATCCTTGCTTACCTGCCGACCGGCAAGCATAGAATAAGCTAGAAACCTTACTTGCCGCCGGTCAAGTCGATACAAGTCGAAATAGGTGCACATTGCGGGAAGACACGCGGAGCCGGATCCAGGAGATCGCGCTCAAGCTCTTCATCGAGCAGGGTTACGAGGCGACCTCGCTGCGAGAGATCGCGGAGGAACTCGGCGTGACGAAGGCGGCGCTCTACTACCACTTCAAGACCAAGGAAGACATCGTCACCAGCCTGGCCGACCTGCGGGTGGCGGACACGGAGGAGCTGCTCGTCTGGTTCAGGAGCCAGGCGAACACGCCGGAGACGCGCCGCGAGCTGCTCCTGCGCTACGCCGACAAGCTGACGAACCAGCGCTACCTCCAGATCGCCCGCTTCATGGAGCGCAACCAGACGGCGCTGCGCGATCACCCGAAGATCCATCGGATGCGCGAGGTGATGCTGGAGCTGACCTCCGAGCTCAACGATCCCGCCGACCCGCTGGCCGTGCGCATCAGCCGCTCGATGGCGCTGTTCACGCTGCACGCGGGCAAGTGGATGACGCAGGACGAGAAGCTGACCGAAGAGGAGATCAGCGCGGCCGCGCTGGAGGTCGCGCTCCGCCTCATGGAACCGTAGGGACGATTGGGGCGGGTCTGAATGGGCAGAGGCCTCCACGCGTCCAAGGGACTATTGGAGGAGGTGCGGTGGAGGCCACGATAGCGCTCCGGCTGCCCAGGGATGCGGCCAGCGTCCCCCTGATCAGGCAGATGTTCGACGGCACACTGAGGTCATTGGGGGTGGAGCCGCAGATCCGCGACGACATCGAGCTCATGCTCACCGAGGCGTGTTCCAACGTTGTCAGGCATGCGGGCCCCAGCGACGAGTACGTGGTGAGCGCGGGGGTCTACGACAAGCTCTGCGTCATCAGAGTGATCGACATGGGCGGCGGCTTCGACCCACCGCCCAGCATCGACGAGGCGGCGCCCAACGCCGAGTCCGGCCGGGGGATCCAGATCATGCGGGCGCTGGCCGACGACATCCGCTTCACCAACCGGCACGAGGACGGGTCGGTGGTGTGCCTGGAGAAGCGCCTGCGCTTCGCGCCGGGCGCGGCCGGGCCGCACTTCATCGCCAACTGAACGGGCTTCCGAAGCACGGCCCCCACGCTCAGGCGGACGGTCTTACCTGCTCTCCTGTTCCCCCCAATCGTGTTCTCCCAATCGTCGTCCCCCGGAACCGTGCCTCGAGCCCTCCCATGACCGGCCGTACCTCGGGCTTGCGGCCCGTCGATCCCGCCATCAGCGCAAGCGCGAGCAGGACGGCCACGGAGATGAGGAAGACGGCCAGGAACGCCAGAATGAGGACGATCACCAGCGAGGCGATCGTGCTGAGCACTGCCAACATCAGCCGGAGATGCCCCGAGAACCGCCACTTATGCGCGAGATTCGGGTAGATCACGGTTACCGCGACGTCACACCGGCCGACTGGGCAGCATGTCGAGGCGACGCAGGATGACCCCCTCGCGCAGCGCCCAGGGACAGACGTCCAGCCGGTCGACCTCGAAGAGGTCCATGGTCGCGTGGGCCACGATGGCCCCCGCGGCCAGCTGCGCGGCCCGCCCGTCGGACACGCCGGACAGCGCGGCCCGCTCGGCGGAGCTCATCGTGGTCAGCTTGACGGCCCACTCGGCCATGTCCTGCCGCGACAGCGACCGGGAGACATAGAGGCCGTCGTTGGTGGGCGCGGCCCCGGCGATCCTGGCCAGCTGCTTGAAGGTCTTGGAGGTGGCCACGGCCCGGTTGGGCTCGCCGTATCGGACGACGTCGCCGACCGTGCGGGCGATCTGGGCGCGTACGTGCCGGCGCAGGTTGCGGACCTCGTCGGCGGACGGCGGGTCGGAGGCGAACCAGCTGCGGGTGAGCCGCCCCGCGCCCAGCGGCAGCGAGACGGCCACGTCGGGCTCCTCGTCGACCCCGGCGGCGATCTCCAGCGAGCCGCCCCCGATGTCGAAGGCGAGCATCCGCCCCGACGACCAGCCGAACCAGCGCCGCACGGCCAGGAACGTCAGCCTGGCCTCGTCGCTGCCGGACAGGACCTCGATGTGCACGCCGCAGCGGTCGTTGATCTGGGCGAGCACGTGCTCGCCGTTGGCGGCCTCGCGCACGGCCGAGGTGGCGAAGGCCAGGAAGTTCTCGACGCCTTTGTCCTCGGCGATGCTCAGCGCCTCCTCGACGAACTCACCGAGCCGCTCGATGCCCTCGGCGGACAGCTCGTTGCGCTCGTCGAGGTGCTCGGTCAGCCGCAGCTCCTCCTTGTGCGAGTAGGCGGGCAGGGGCCGCGCGCCGCGGTGGGCATCGACGACGAGTAGGTGGACGGTGTTCGAGCCGATGTCCAGCACGCCGAGTCGCATGGGGAAACGCTACCGGTCGGCAGCCTGTCCGGCGAAGCCGAGCCCCAAGTGACCGAGCGGCGCGACGACCTTTCCCGCCGGGGCCCTAGTCTGATCGCATGTCACGAACCCTGCGACTGTTGATCACCGGCGGCGGCACCGGCGGTCACACCTATCCGGCCCTGACGACCCTGTCGGCCGTCCAGCGACGTCAGGTGCCGCACGACGTGCTCTGGGTGGGCACCGCCAACGGCCTGGAAGCCAGGATCACCACCGAGCACGGCATCCCGTTCAAGGCCATCACCACCGGAAAGCTGCGGCGCCGGCCCAACCTCAAGGAGCTCGGCACCAACGTCGCCGACGTGTTCCGCATCCCGGTGGGCGTGGTCCAGGCGATCGGGCACGCCGCCCGCTACCTGCCCGACGTGGTGCTGTCGACCGGGGGTTACGTGGCGGTGCCGATCGGTGTGGCGGCCAAGCTGATCCGCCGCCCGCTGGTGATGCACGAGCAGACCACGGTGGTGGGGCTGGCCAACCGGATCCTGGCCAGGCTGGCGACGCGGATCGCGCTGTCGCACGAGTCGTCGCTCGAATACCTGCCGCCGTCGGCGCGCGCCAAGGCCGTGGTGACCGGCAATCCGATCAGGCCGGAGCTGCTGCAGGGCAACCGGGCCGCGGCGTACGACCTGTTCGGGCTGACGTTCGAGGTGCCGCTGATCTACGTGACGGGCGGCGCGCAGGGTAGCAAGCAGATCAACACGCTGATCGCGGAGATCCTGCCGCGGCTGCTGCCGCACGCCCAGATCGTGCACCAGTGCGGGCCGGCGTGGATCGACCAGATGCGCGCCATCGAGCTACCGCCGGACCTGGCCGACCGCTACCACCCGGTGCCGTACGTGGGCTCGGAGCTGGCCGATCTGTTCGCCGCGGCCGACGTGGTGATCTCGCGCAGCGGCGCCGGCACGGTGTCCGAGCTGACCGCCATCGGCCGGCCGTCGGTGCTGATCCCGCTGATCCCGACCGGCGGCGACGAGCAGCGCAAGAACGCCGGCTACCTGGCCTCGGCGGGCGCGGCCCGCGCGCTGCTGGAGCCGCGCCCGACGGGCGAGCAGCTGCTGGCCGAGCTGATGCCGCTGCTGGCCGACCCGGGCCTGCGCGGGGCGATGGCCGAGGCGGCGCGCAAGCTGGGCCGGATCGACGCGGCCGACGCTCTGTGCGACGTGCTGCTGGAGGCAGCGCACATCCGGTAGCCCCTCAGGGGTCCAGGTAGCGGAAGGCCTCGTGGGCGGAGCGCACGCTCCGCCGCAGCGCCCGCTCCAGCTGGTCGGCGTCCTCCGCGAGCTTGGTGATCTCCGGTACGGCGAAACCGTCCGCGCCCGACTCCGAGACCAGCTCCTCATACTGGTGGATCCGGCCCCGCAGCTCCTCGATCTGATGGTGAGCCCGGTAGGCGCGCTCGGCGTCGGCCACGTTGGCGGCGTACCGTTCCAACGCCTCCACCCGGGCCACGACGGCCTCCTCGCTGCTGTCGAGCGCCCGGGCGAGCGGCTCGGCCACGGCGGCGACCTCCGGGGAGTTCACCTCCGACATGGTCTCGCGGTGCTTGGTCCGCAGCGCCGACAGCTTGGCCAGCAGCCGGGCGATCTCCCACTCCTGGGCGGGCAGCATCACGGCGTTGCGCACGTCGTCCAGCAGTCCTTCGACGTTGACCGCCGAGTGCGTCACCGTGGCGACGGCCCGCCTGGCGCGGGCGAGCAGCCTGCGGGAGGACTCGTCGAGGTCGGCGGCGAGCACGTAGCGGCCCTCGTACCAGCGCAGCTGCTCGTAGGTCTCCCGGTCCACGGCCATCTCCTCGTCCTCGTCGAGGTCCTTGCGGAGGAAGACCACGAGCAGGACGGGGATGGCGATGAGGCTGAGCAGCAGCAGGCCGCCCGCCCGGTAGGTGTGCGTCCCGGACAGCAGCAGGGACATCGCCATCAGCGCGATCGCCGCGAGGGCCACGCGCCCGGCCTTGCCGGACGCCCTGGACGGCAGGGGGTCGGGCGCCCAGCCGCGCCGCATGCGGATCAGGAGATGCTCGTTCTCCGTGATCAGCTGGGCGTCATCCTCCGGGACATCTGGATCGACCACCACATCCGCCACGAAAACGGATTTTATGGGATTGTCACCCGGAGAGGTGTTGAAACGTGTCATACGGCCAGGTGCGACTGCCGCGACGTGTGCCTGCGCGCGGGTTCCGGCCTCAGCCTTCCAGATGGCGGAACGCCTCGTGCGCCGAGCTCACGCTCCTGCGCAGCAGCCGCTCCAGGCTGTCGGCGTCCTCGGCGAGCCTCTCGATCTCGGGTACGGCCAGCGCGTCGGCGCCCGACTCGGCCAGGAGCTCCTCGTAGCGCGGCAGCCGGGCCCGCAGCTCCTCGATCTGGCCGCGGGCGTGGTAGGCGCGCTCGGCTTCGGCGACGTGCCCGGCGTAACGTTCCAGTGCCTCGACGCGGGCCACCACCGCGGCCTCGCTGGTGACCAGGGCGCGGTCGAGCGGCTCGATCACCGCCGCGACCTCCGGTGCGATGCCGCGGGCCAGTAACTCCTTGTGCTCGCCGCGCAGGGCCGCGAGCTTGGCCAGCAGCCGGGCGATCTCCCACTCCTGCTCCGGCAGCATCACGGCGTTGCGCGCGTCGTCCAGCAGTCCTTCGGCGTTGACGTGGGAGCGTAACACGGCGCCGATCGCCCGCTGCGCCCTGGCCAGCACCACCTTGGCCTCCGCGTCGAAGTCGTCGGCCAGCAGGTAGCGCCCGTCGTACCAGCGGGCCCGCTCGTAGACACCGCGCTCGTAGACACCGCGCTCGTAGGGGCGATCGTGCGGCGACACCTCGTTGATGGAGGCGATCTTGACGAGCACGACGAAGACGAAGCCGCCCAGCAGCACGAAGCCGATCGGCTTCACCGGGGAGGCCAGCAGCGCGGACATCAGCGCGACGACCAGGGGCGTGGCGGCGAGCAGCGCCAGGCTCGACGGCCAGCGCCGCTCGACCGGCTGCACGACAGGGGGCACCCAGCCCGCTCTGATCCTGGACAGGAGCGGGGCGTTCGCACGCAGCATTCCGGCGACCTCCGGGGGTACTCCCGGATCGACGACCACACCCACGCTCTGTCCTGGCACCCTGGCGCCCCCAACGCTCGTGATGTCCGGATACTACGTAACATTTCGCCGGAGCGGCAGCCTCGCCGAGGACAGTCCGGGAAACCGCCGGTCGCGCTCACCGATCGCTTCCATGATCGACAGCCCCCGGACCAGGGCTCTTGTGCGGGGCCGGCTCAGCGCGGGATGTTCCGGTAGCGGTGGTGCTGGCGGCGGTGAAGAGCCCGGCCATCGGGCCCGATTTGACGGCCAGCGACCCGAGCGCGTCGGCGGTCTCCCCGCCGTCCGCGTCCCACCTGGCGAAGTAGCGCGCCGCCTCGCGGTCGAGTTCGCGGTAGTAGCCGCGGATGCGGGCGATGCTGCTCAGGTACAGCACGTTCTGCACCCCGGTGTCGACGAGCCGGGCCGTGGTGAACACGCCCAGCTTGTCCGCCTCGATCTACCGGAAGGCGTCGGAGTGTGCCTGCGCCCACTGTTCGAAGGTGCGGGGCGGGTGTCCCGTCACCTCCTGAACGGTCGGCAGGACCTGGGACTCGTCGAGTGTGCCGTCGACGTAGAAGCTGAAGAAGGCGTCGACGTACTCGACGGGCATGGTCGCCTCCATCTGTGCCCGCGCCTCCTCGTCCGGCAGTCCCTCGCAGCGCAGGTCCCTGCCCAGCACCTTGGCCAGCACGGCGACCTGGTCGGCGGGCAGCAGCGAGTCCGGGCCGGTCAGCTCGTAGATCCGGCCCTCGTGCCCGTCGCCCGTCAGCGCCAGGGCCGCGACCGCCGCGATGTCGGCGGGGTCGATGGCGGCGGCCGCCACCCCGGCGAACGGTACGCGCACCACGTCGCCGGCCTGAAGCTGCGGCAGCCAGCGCAGCGCATTGGACATGAACGCCCTGGGGCGCAGGAAGGTCCAGGGCACACCCGCCTCCCGCGTAGCCTGCTCGGACAGCGCCATGTAGCGGGAGACCGCGTTGCTCATGTCCGCCTGCTCGGCCGAGCCGCCCGACAGCAGCACGACCCGTTCCACCCCCGCCCGCCGTATCTGGGCCAGCAGTCCGGGCATGTCCGCATATCCCGGCAGCAAGAACACCCCTCGCACGCCGTTCAGGGCATCAGTCAGGCTGCCGGGCTCGTTCAGGTCGCCGGTGACGGGCTGGACGCCGGGCGGCAACGTGGCGGCCCGCGGATCGCGTACGAGCGCGCGCACCCCCTGCCCGGCCTGAGCCAGAGCGGCCACCAGTGCCGATCCGACATTGCCGGTGGCGCCGGTCACTAAGATCATCATTTCTCCCATCAGGTCATCGACTTGTGCTATGCCCCACCGGCAAGGCCCACGGCCAGGGCGATCAGCGCGGCGGCGAGGAGCAGGCCCCCGCCTCGGGTGAGCATCGTGCCGGACGAGCGGGCCCCCGGCTCGCCGACGGCCAGGTGCAGGAAGAACCCACCCGATTGCGCCAGCACCCCCACCAGCAGGACACCGCCGGCCAGCCACTCCAGCCCGTCGGAGAAACCGGCGCGGGGCAGGTAGAGCAGGTACACCAGGGACAGCAGCAGCAGCACTCCGGCGTGCGCGTGGCCGGCGCGGAAGAACCGCTCGCGTAACTCGCCCAGCCTGCCGCGATCGGTGGTGATGAAGCGCAGCAGCGCGTGCCCGCCGAACTCGACCGTGACCAGCGAGGCGATCGCGATGATCGGCAAAACCTCGGTGGGCTCCATCAGGCTCCCTGCTCTTGTACGGCCATGACGCAGGTCATGGTGAACGGATGTCCGCTCAGGTGATCTCCCCAAAGGGTGACAGCGACCGAGAAGGCGCCGATAGTGTCCCTGTAATCAGGCGGTTATGCATTTTGCATAGTTCATCGGGAGATCGGGTTGGCACGGACCGCTGACGACCTCCCGCTGCGGGTCGCCCAGGGCATGCTGTGGGCCTCGTTCGGCATCCTGGTCTACATCCGCACGATGAGCGGGGTGTCGCGCGACGCCGCCCCGCTCGCGTTGCTGCTCACCATGGCGTCGTATCCGCCGCTGATCGCGATCCTCGCGCGGCACCGGCGCCCGGCCGTCCGGTACGGGCTGCTGGCGGCCTTGGTGCTGCTCTACCTTCTGCCCTTCTTCGTGGTCGGCTCGGCGTGGGACTGGATGCCCTGGACGGTGGCCGCCGGTGTGCTCTGCGTGCTCCCGGCGCGGCCGGCCTGGCCGCTGTTCGGCCTTGTCGTGGCCGCCACCGGCACGACGGCCGCCCTGCTCGGGTACGGGGTCTACGACTCGGTCTGGTTCGTGATCGTCACGGCGGACGACGCCCTCATCGTGTTCAGCCTCGCCGCGCTCGTCAGGACGGTACGGCGGTTGCACGACGCCCAAGGAGAGCTGGCTCGGCTGGCGCTGCTCAGGGAACGCCTGCGGCTGGACGGCGAGTTGCGGAACGTCCTGGGCGGGAAACTGCGGGCGATCGCGTTCCGGATGCGGAAAGCGGCCGCGTTCCAGACGCGGGAAGCGCCGGTGGACGCCCGGCAGGACATTCGCGAGGGCGTGGGGCTCGCCCGGCGGACCTTGGCGGAGGTGCGGGCGACGGCGGGCGCCTACCGCGCCGACCCGATCGCCGAGCCCGCGGCGCGGATCGAGTCACCGCGGCTGGCGCGGTTCGTCCTGCTCGCGGTGCTGCTCATCCAGTGCGTGCTCGTGCTGCTCAACCTCTATTACTGGGAGCATGCCGCCCCGCAGACGCTCGCCTGGGCGCTGCTCGGGCTCATCGGGATCGTCATCCTGCAGGTGGCGCCGCAGACCCGGGTCACGTTCGTCGTGCAGGGTCTGCTGTTCCTGCTGCCCCTCGCGGTCATCCCCGGCTCCTGGGACCGCGTGCTGAGCTTCTTCACCGGCAAGGTGCTGCTCACGGTACGGCCGCCTCGATCGTGGGCGATCGCCGGCGCCGTCCTGGCCGGGCATCTGGCCTGGCTCCTGTACGACAGCATGACCGCCGGCACCGGCGTCCTGAACGGGCTGGCCAACTTCGGTGGTCATGTCATGCTCGCGTGGCTGGCCTACAGCCTGGGGCGCCTCAGCGGGCTGATCACCGTGCTGGACCGGGCCCGGCACGAGCTCGCCGAGGCCGCGGTACGGCGGGAACGGACCCGGATCGCGCGCGACCTGCACGACGTCCTCGGGTTCAGCCTGTCGGCGGTCGCCCTCAAGGGCGAGCTGGCCGAGCGGCTGCTGGACACCGACCCCGACCGGGCCAGGACCGAGCTCGCCTCGCTCGTGTCGCTGGTCGAACGGGCGCTGGTGGAGCTGGGGTCCATCGCCGGCGACCGGGTCGAGCTGCGGCTGGCGGCCGAGCTGGACGCGGCGCGCGAGGTGCTGACGGCCGCCGGGATCGAGGCGACGGCACGGGTCACCACCGGCCCGCTGCCGGCCGGGGTCGACACGGCGGTGGCCACCGCGCTCCGCGAGACCGTCACCAACGTCCTGCGGCACAGCCAGGCCAGGACCTGTGAGGTGACCGTCTCCGGCGGTGAGGGGCTCGTACGGTTGCGCGTCGTCAACGACGGCGCCCTGCCCGTCTCGCGGGCCGAACCGGCCACGCCGGTGGAGCCGGGGCGGCACGGCTCCGGACTCGGCAGCCTGGCGCAGCGCACCGGCGGGCGGTTGGCGGCGGTGCTCCTGCCCGGCGGCAGGTTCGAGGTGGTCGCCGAGTTCGGCTCAGACCTGACCGGACCCAGCTCAGGACCAGCCGGACCCAGCTCAGGCCCGGCGGGACCCAGCTCAGATCCAGCCGGATTCGGTGGCGATCCGGATGGCGTCCACCCGGTTGCGAGCACCCAGCTTGGTGACGGCTGAGGTGAGGTAGTTGCGGATCGTGCCGTAGGTCAGGAAGAGCCGCTCGGCGATCTCGGCGGGCTGGGCCCCGCTGGCCGACAGGCGCAGCACCTCGGTCTCCCGCTGGCTGAGCGGGCTCTCCGGCGCCTCCAGCGCCACCAGGGCCAGGGCCGGGTCCACCACCCGTCCCCCCGCGGCGACGGTCCTGATCGCCGCGGCCAGCTCGGCCGGGCGGATGTCCTTCCGGACGAATCCGGCGATCTGCGCACCGAGCGCCCGGCGCAGGACGCCCGGCTTGGCCAGCGCCGTCAGGATCAGGACGCGGCAGCCGGGCAGCCGGCGGCGCAGCTCGGCAGCCGCCGAGATGCCGTCCAGTCCCGGCAGATCGATGTCGATCACGGCCACGTCAGGCCGGTGCTCCAGCGCGGCGGAGACGATCTCCAGACCTGAGGCGACCCCCGCCACCACCGTGAGGTCGTCCTCGAGCGACAGCAGCTCGACCAGCGCTTCGCGAAGGATGTGCATATCCTCCGCGATCAGAATCCGGATCACACCGGTACGGTAATCCGCTCACTCCCCGCCGCGCGATTCCGCCGCCGCGGCAGCCCATGCACGGCCAGCGCGGCGGCCACGCAGGCGACCGGGATGGCGGGCAGCACGTAGCGGTGGTCGAAGTCCAGCGCCGCCACCGGCGCGACGAGCAGGAACATCGCGAACGCCCACGGCAGCAGGGCCGGACGGCGGCGGCCGATCGCCCCGGCCGTCCCCGCCAGGAGGATCACGCCGAACAGCGTGCCGTGCAGGAACCACGGGTAGGGGTAGGCGGCGAGGACGGACCCGAACGGCTCGACCGAGCTCATGCCGCGGATGGCCGGGTCATACTCCTTGCGCACCTGCCCGATGAGGGCGTGCTCCTCCGGCAGCCCCCACGAGCCGTGCGGGAAGTTCGACATGGCGCCCACCCGCCTGGGGTGTGGCACCGGCTCCCAGGTGAAGGCCAGCGAGGTGTCCTTGACGATCTCGCGCAGATAGTCGAACGGCTGCGCGGCGATGGCCTTCAGGGCGAACGACCTGGCCAGGTCGTTGTAGGCGAACCGGTCGCCGGGCAACCGGTTGAGCGCGGCGCCGGGCGCCCAGACGTACTCGGAGGCGGCGTCGACGACGGTGCCGTTCGGGCAGAGCCTGGCCTCCGCCGCGGGCGGCTTGATGATCGAGCAGTCGGCGAACGTCATCGTGCGGGCCCAGAGGGCGACGCCGTCGGAGCCGCTCAGCGCGAACCTGCCGTGATACTGGGCGTACCAGCCCGCGTAGGCGAGCAGCGGCAGCGCCCCGGCGGCCACCAGGGCGACGACCTTCCGCCACGGGGTGCGGCGCAGCAGCAGGTAGAGCGCGGCCAGGGCGAGCAGCGGCACCGCGGCGGTCCGGGTCAGTCCGGCCAGCGCGAGCAGCGCCCCCGCCAGCGTGGCGGCGCGCGACGACACCTCCTGGCGCCACATCAGCACCGTGAGCGCGGACATGACGAGGAAGATCACCTGCAGGTCCGAGAGCACGGCGTGCTCCAGCCGCAGGAACGCCGGGTCGAACAGCACCGGCGCCGCGGCCAGCGCGGCCCCCCAGCCGGGCAGCGACCAGCGGCGCAGCAGCACGTAGATCAGCACACCGACGCCCAGGCCCATCGCGTGCTGTACGCCGACGACCAGCTCGACGCTGTGGAAGGGGCGCAGCAGCCACAGGAACCACGAGTAGCCCGCCGGGTGGAAGGCGCCCTGCGGCCGCATGTGCACGGCCGTGTTCAGGTAGGTGAACGAGTCGTACCAGTAGACCTGCGCGGTGTCGTACCCGAGCATGACCAGCACGCGCAGCGCCGCGGCCAGCGTCAGGACGACCCCGAACAGGCGGTGGCCCGTCCTCCCCGAGACGGGATCGGCCGGGCGGGGCCGCGCGGGCGCCACAAGAGCGGCAACCATGAACATCTCCCCCGTGAGAGGCCGGGCGAGTCCCGGCCGTAGGGAGGGCAGTCCACCGAGTCGGCGCTAACCTGAGCGTCACCAAAAGTGGTTATGTCCGCGTTATGCAGGCTGGAGCAGACTGTCGGGACTTTCGATCTTCATGGGGGCGACATTGCGTGTTCTGGTCGCGGAGGACGAGCGCATGCTCGCCGATTCGATCGCCGAGGGGCTCCGTGGGGAGGCGCTGGCCGTCGATGTGGCCTACGACGGCGACGGGGCGCTGGAGCGGCTCGGCGTGCACGACTACGACGTGCTGATCCTGGACCGGGACCTGCCGCTGGTGCACGGCGACGAGGTGTGCCGGGCGGTGGTGGAGCGGGGGTGGCCGGTCAGGGTGCTGATGCTGACCGCCGCCGGGGACGTACGGGCGAGGGTGGCGGGTTTGTCGCTGGGGGCCGATGACTACCTGACCAAGCCGTTCGCGTTCGAGGAACTGGTGGCGCGGGTGCACGCGCTCGGCCGGCGGGCCCGGCGGGCCGACCCGCCGATGCTGGAACGCGCCGGGGTGCGGCTGGACTGGGCGCACCGGCAGGTGTTCCGCGAGGGGCGCTATGTGCCGCTGGCGCGCAAGGAGTTCGGGGTGCTGGCCGAGCTGCTGCGGGCGCAGGGCGCGGTGGTCTCGGCCGAGGAGCTGCTGGAGAAGGTCTGGGACGAGCACATCGACCCGTTCACGAACACGGTGCGGACCACGATGATGAAATTACGCAAGAAGCTGGGCGAGCCGCAGGTCATCGAGACCGTGCCGGGATCGGGGTATCGCATTTCATGAGCGTCCGTCTGCGTTTCGCCCTGGCATGCGCGGGGGTGTTCCTCGTCGGCGGCGGCCTGCTGCTGGCGGCCGTCTACTTCCTCGTACGGTCGAACCTCTCCTACCGCGCCGATCTCCTCACCCCCAAGTCCATCACCCTGCCCAACGGCAGGGGCTTCTACAGATACGACGACTACTACGAGGTGGCGCGAACCCGGACCCTCCAGGTCATGGCGACCTACCAGCGCGACACGTTGACCAGCGTGCGTAACATCGGCGCGCTGGCGGTGCTGGCCGTTACGGGCGGCGCGTTCGGTCTGGGCTGGCGGGCGGCCGGGTGGGTGCTGCGGCCGATCACGTCGGTCACCGAGACCGCGCGCCGGGTCGCCCAGAGCCACGACCTTGCCGAGCGGATCGGGTACGAGGGGCCGAACGACGAGGTGAAGGAGCTGACCGGCATCTTCGACACCATGCTCGGCCGGCTCGCCCGCTCCTTCGACGGCCAGCGGCGCTTCGTCGCCAACGCCTCGCACGAGCTGCGCACCCCGTTGACGATCAACAGGACGCTGGTCGACGTGGCGGTACGGCGGCCGGACGCCACCGACGACGTCAAGCGGCTCGGCGAGTCGCTGCTGCTGGTCAACGCCCGGCACGAGCGGCTCATCGACGGGCTGCTGGCGCTGACCGAGGGCGAGCAGGCGGTGCTGGACCGGCGCCCGTTCGACCTGACGGACGTGGCCGAGCACGTGCTGGACCAGGCGGCGGAGGAGGCGGCCGAGCGGGAGGTGACGATCCACCGGCTGCTGGACGCCGCGCCGACGACCGGCGAGGCGGTGCTGGTGGAGCGGCTGGTCCAGAACCTGGTGGAGAACGCGATCCGGCACAACCTGCCCAAGGGCGAGGTGTGGGTGACGACCCGGCGGCGCACCGAGCAGGTGGAGCTGGTGGTGGCCAACACCGGCCTGCACGTGCCGTCGTACGAGATCGAGACGATCTTCGAGCCGTTCCGGCGGCTGCACGGCGACCGGCTGCGCTCCGACCGGGGCAGCGGCCTCGGCCTGTCGATCGTGCGCGTCATCACCGAGGCCCACGGCGGCACGGTCGTCGCCCGGCCGCGCGAGGAGGGCGGTCTGACGATCACGGTCGAGCTGCCCCTGGACCGGTCGGCCGCCTAAGCCGCTCTGAGCGCCTTGGCCGCTTAGACGGCCGCTTAGGGCGCTCAGGGCGAGCGCACCTCGCGCATGGCCGCTTCCGGGACGCCCGCCCGCAGGAGGAGCTCCCAGCTGTCGGACCGCTCGAAGAACATCGACTCCAGCAGCGGCCGCCACAGCGCCGGGTCGACGCCGTCGCCGGCCAGCCCGCCGAGCAGGCCGGCCCGGTCCTTGAAGGGGATGGCCGATCCCTCCAGCGCGAGCGCCCGCAGCACCAGGTCGAGCAGCCGCCGGTGCTCCAGCGTGCGGAACGCGGTGACGGCCGCGATCGCGTCGGCGTAGAGCGCGACGCGGGCCTCGATGCTCGACGGGCGGTTCATCAGCACCTCCTCGACCAGGCGGGTGCAGCTCACCACCTGACCGGAGCTCCGCTGCACGACGATCAGGCTCGGGTGCGTCTCGTCGTCGGCGCGCAGCGAGTCGGTCAGCAGGTCGGCGTCGATGTTGAGCAGGTAGGGCCGTTCCAGCAGGGCGTAGGACTTGTAGCGGCCCAGCGCCCTGGTGCGCGCCGCGGGCTCCGGGCGGCCGAACCACCAGCCCGCGCCCTCGAACTCCCACGACTCGCCGCTCCCGCCGAGCCGGATGTCGCGCTTGCCGCCGTCGACGACCCGGCGCGCCGGCATGGCGCCGATGAGGCCGGTCCAGCCCTCCCCGCCGAGCTGGCTCTTCCACAGATGCGTGTACGAGCTCCACCGGGCGAAGTCCCCCGAGTCGCCGAGCAGCTCTGCGACGCTGACCGGTTTGTCCGACGCGGCCACCACCAGGAGGGTGAGGTTGGCCGAATAGGCGGCCAGGCGGCGCGGCACGGGATGGCGTACCGGGCGGAAGGCGAGGAAGGAGCGGCGCGGGCGCTCGTGGAGCGACTCGCGCAGCAGCGCGCCGAGCAGCGTCACGCTCCTGGCCCGGACCTCGGCCGGCAGCGCGCCCATGAGCTCCATGGCGAAGCCGACCGTCGGCCCCCGCTCGGCCAGGCAGGAGAACGACGTGATCGCGTAGAGCAGGTCGTCGTCGACCAGCTGGCCCGCCAGTTCCTCGTCGTGGCCGTGCCGCCTGATCAGGTCGCGCAGCGCGTACACGGCCAGCCAGGCCACCAGGAACTCGCCGAACGTGGCGTGCAGGAACTCATAACCCCGAGTGCCGCCTGGGTCGTTCGCGTGCACGAAGAAGAACCGCTCGGTCGCCCGCCGCGCCCAGCCGCCCTCGTCGTCCCGCTCCTCGCCCGGCGCCCCGCACAGGGCGGGCAGGTCCCGGTCGAGGGCGGTCTCCGAGACGACCGCCCGGCCGCGGACGAACATCGACAGCGCCACAGCCCCGAGCCGCACCAGCTCCCGGTCCACCAGCCCGCCGCTCCGGGCGGCCGGCAGCGCCCGCACCTCGGGGTCCTTGAGGAGCTCGCGGTAGGCGAAGTCCCTGATCAGCGACTCGTAGAGGCGGCCGCGGCCGAGGACCTCCTCGTCGCGCTGCAACGCGTTCTCGGCGGCGTCGTGGATGGCCAGCAGCAGCAGGAGCAGCGGCTGCCTGGCCAGCTCGCCCTGGGCCAGCGCGGCATCGGCCGGCAGCGGTGTCCGGCCGCGCCTGGACAGGACCGCGCGGTTGGTCTCCGCCCAGATCTCCAGCCACTGGCGGACCTGCTCCTTCTCGAACGGCTGGAGCTCGATCGTGAGCACGCCCTCGGGGAAGCGGACCCGGTCGGCCACGACGGTCCGGCTGGTCACGATCACCGCGACGGGGCGGCCGTGCCTGGACTGCTCGTCCTGGAACTCCTGGACCTGCTCCAGGTAGTCGTAGCGGTCGGTGCCGGCGGCCTGGAGCAGCTCGTCGAACCCGTCGAGCATGACGACGGGCAGCATCCCCTCCGCCGCCTCCACCAAGTCCCGATATTTCACCTTCTCGCGGAGTAAGGGGGAGACGCTCTGCTCGATCTGCGAGATCACGGACGACTCGGCGGCGACGTCGCGCAGCTCCACCTTGATCGGCAGGAACTCCGAGGCGGCCAGCCGGGCCGCGAGCACCTCGGTCAGCTTGGTCTTGCCCGACCCCGGCTCGCCCAGCACGACCAGGGGCGCCTGGGTGGCGTGCGGCGAGGTGAGATGGCCCACCAGGAACGCCTCCGCGTCGGGCAGCTCCAGCCGGCCCTTCCACCAGCTCTTCGCCGCCGGCGCGGACTCGCGCGTCATCTCCGCGACCTTGCACCGGGGGCTGATGTACCCCTCGCCGAGCAGCGGCAGCGTGACGTCGTCCGGCGCCCTGCCGACGGCCATGAGCGACTGGTCGAGCGCGGCGGCGGCCATCCTGACCAGGTGGATCATCGGCCGGTCGCCGACGCGCGGCGGCGCCAGCTCCGCCAGCAGCCGCGCCACGCGCGACAGTCCGGGGGCGAACGTCTGCGTCTCGGTGACCAGGCTCCACATCCGGAACTCGGGGCTGTCGAGCGTGAGCGAGCGGTAGTCCTCGTCATAGATCCGCAGGGCGTGCGCCGACGGTCCCTCCACGAGCATGAGAGGGACGCGGGCCCGCTCGTCGGCCGGGAGCTCGTCCCAGGCGGCCACCTCGCGCACGTACCCGGCCACGGCCTCCGACATCCGCCGGTAGTGGCGTTCGACGGCCTCACGGGTCTCCGCGTAGGGGCGGTACGGCTCCGGCATGGGCAGTGGCCGCGTGAGCAGCTCCTCCACCAGCTCGGCGAACGCCGCCGCGCGGGTGCCGCCGGCCGCGCGGTCCCGGTCGAGCCGGTCCAGCCCGAAGGGCAGGCTTGCCCGGCCGAGCGCCTCGAAGTACGCCGAGACGATCACCACCGCGTGCACGGCGGCCAGCCGCTGGGTACGGGCGAACCGGCCCGCGCCGCCGCGCCACTCGGGCACCCGCCGCACCACGTCGTTGCCGTAACGGACGGCGTCCTCCTGCAGATCGCGCAGGCCCAGCGCCAGGTCGGCGCCGCCGGCGAGCGCCCATCCGGTCAGCGCGGCCGTCGCGGCGAAGTCGATCACCTTGATGAGCCTGCTGTCCTTGCAACCGAGGATCTTCAGAGCGTCGGCGTAGCTCAAGGTCTCCGTCATCACGGTCTCCGTCATCAGGTCTCTGAAGAGCAGAGGAATTCCCATGATGGCGCGTTCCATCGCCTTGAGGGAGAGTTTTCAACGATGAGGGTTCAGACGGAATAGGTCAGAGGGCGTCGGCGATCTCCGTCAGGGCCGCCGGGTCCTCGATCGTCGAAGGGGCGCGGTAGTCGCGGCCGGCCGCGATGTCGCGCATGGTGGCGCGCAGGATCTTCCCGGACCGGGTCTTGGGCAGGCGGCCCACGACGACGGCGCGGCGGAAGGCGGCGACCGGGCCGATGCGCTCGCGGACCAGGGCCACCAGCTCGCGCTCGACCTCGGCCGGATCGCGCTCGGCGCCCGCCTTGAGCACCACGAAGCCGAGCGGGAGCTGGCCCTTCAGCGCGTCGTCCACGCCGATCACCGCGCACTCGGCCACGTCGGGGTGGGCCGCGATGACCTCCTCCATCGCGCCCGTGGACAGCCGGTGGCCGGCGATGTTGATGACGTCGTCGATGCGCCCCATGACGTACAGGTAGCCGTCGTCGTCGAGGAAGCCGCCGTCGCCGGTCAGGTAGTGGCCGGGGTAGCGGGACAGGTACGACTCGGTGAAGCGGGCGTCGTCGTGGTAGAGCGTCGGCAGCGCGCCGGGCGGCAGGGGCAGCCTGATCGCGACCGCGCCCTCCACGCCGGGCGGGCACTCCTTACCCTCCGGGTCCAGGACGCGCACGTCCCAGCCGGGCACGGGCTTGGTCGGCGAGCCCGGCTTGATCGGCAGCGGCTCGAGGCCGACGCAGTTGGCCGCGATCGGCCAGCCGGTCTCGGTCTGCCACCAGTGGTCGATGACCGGGATCCCGAGGAGGTCGGACGCCCAGTGGTAGGTGTCGGGGTCGAGCCGCTCCCCCGCCATGAACAGATACCGCAGTCCCGACAAATCCCACTTTTGCGCGAAATTTCCGGAGGGGTCGTCTTTTTTGATGGCCCGGAGCGCGGTCGGCGCGGTGAACAGCGTCCGCACCCCGTGCGTGGCCACGACCCGCCAGAACGCGCCCGGATCAGGTGTGCCGACCGGCTTGCCCTCGTACAGCACAGTCGTGCACCCGGCCAGCAGTGGCGCGTAGACGATGTAGGAATGGCCGACGACCCACCCCACGTCGGAGGCCGCCCAGTAGACCTCGCCCGGCGCCGCGCCATAGACGTTGGACATGCTCCAGTGCAGCGCGACGGCGTGCCCGCCGTTGTCGCGGACGACGCCCTTGGGCACGCCGGTGGTGCCGGAGGTGTAGAGGATGTAGAGCGGATCGGTGGCCGCCACGCTGACGCATTCGGCGGGCGCCGCGTCCCGTACGGCCTCGGCCCAGTCCAGGTCCCGCCCTTCTGCGAGATCGGCGGGCGACTCGGGCCGCTGGAGGATCACGCAGCGCGCCGGCCGATGCTCGGCCTGCTCAAGGGCGGTGTCGAGCAGCGGCTTGTACGGCACGATCCGGGTCGGCTCGATCCCGCAGGAGGCCGAGAGCACCACCTTGGGCTTGGCGTGGTCGATGCGTACGGCCAGCTCATTGGCGGCGAATCCGCCGAACACCACGGAGTGCACGGCGCCGAGCCGGGCGCAGGCCAGCATCCCGATCACCGCCTCGGGCACCATCGGCATGTAGATCACCACGGTGTCGCCGGCGACGACGCCGAGGTCACGCAGCATCCCGGCGGTCCTGGACACCGCGTCGAGCAGCTCGGCGTAACTGAAGCGCCGCACGACGCCGGTCACCGGACTGTCGTAGATCAACGCGTCCTGCTCACCCCGCCCACCGGCGACGTGCCGATCGACGGCGTTGTGACAGGTGTTCAGTCGCCCGTCGACGAACCAGCGCCCCTTGTCGAACACGATCGTGGGGGCCACATCCCACTCGATGTCCCGGGCCGCCTCTCCCCAGAACGCCTCGGGCTCCACGATGCTCCGCTGGTAGACCGCATCATAAGCACTCATAATCCGATCAGATCAGCGCCTCACCCCCGATGGCAAGCACAAACGGAAGCCATGGCCAAGAAGACGCGCGTAACGGCGGCCGGCCCCGTGCGGGTTCAGCGGCCGTATTCCTGGAGGCCGCCCGCCCCGTGCGGCGGGTGGCGGTGGGTGCGGCTGTGCCGTAACAGATCAGCCAACGTGTACCTGAGGCCGGCGGCCGGGCTCCTCCTCGGCCTGGCGCAGGACCTCACGCGTGAGCGGCGGCACGTCACCCCCGCCGAACAGCAGGTATCTCAGCAGCGCCAGCACCGGATTGCCCTCCGCCCAGTGGAAGTACACGTGGGGACGGCGGCCGGACGTGTCACGCAGGTGCAGCAGGATCGCGGCGATCGTGTTGGGCACCGCCGCGCTCGTCGCGGTCAGCACCCCGTAGCCGTGCCGCACCTCGCCGCGTACGAGCACCTCGGACTCGAACTCCGAGGTGTCGCCGAGCGTGACCTCCAGGAACAGCATCGGCTCGTCGTCGGGCAGGTGATGGTACTGGCGCGTCTCACGGTCCTTCTCGGCGTACTCGGCCTCGTCGCGGGCGTCGGGCTCGTTGGCGATGATGCGCAGCTCGCCCGGCGGCAGCTCGTCGATGAGCCGCTCGGCCTCCTTGTCGAGCGACACCCCCGTCACCCGCAGCTCGGTGGAGCGCGTGGCGCGCGAGATGATCGAGGTGACGATGATCGCCACGACGAAGAACACCGCGATCGACAGGCCGTCGGGCCGTTCGATCACGTTGGCGACGAAGGTGTAGGCGAGGATCAGCGAGATGAGGCCGAACGCCGCCGCCGCGCCCCGCCGCCCGGCGCGCGCGACCGAGATGGTGACGGCGACCGCGGCCGACAGGATCAGCGCGAGCACGCCGGTGGCGTAGGCGCCGCCCTGCGACTCGACGTTCGCGCCGAACAGGATCGTGATGACGAACGAGATCGCGGTGAACACCAGCACCAGCGGTCGTACGGCCCGCGCCCAGTCCGGGGCCATGCCGTAGCGGGGCAGGTAGCGCGGCACGATGTTGAGCAGCCCCGTCAGCGCCGAGGCGCCGGCGAACCAGAGGATGGCGATGGTGCTGATGTCATAGAGGGTGCCGAACCAGTCGCCCAGGTATTCGTGCGCCAGGTACGCCAGGGCGCGCCCGGCCGCGTGGCCGCCCTCCTCGAACTCCTTGTGCGGAATGAGCACGGCCGTGGCGAACCCGCTGAACACCAGGAACACGCTCATGATCAACGCGGCCGTGGTGAGCAGCCGCTTGGCGCCCTTGACGCGCTGCTCGAGGTCGCCCTCGATCTGCGGCATCACGGCGACGCCCGTCTCGAACCCGGACAGGCCGAGCGCCAGCTTGGGCAACGCGAAGGCGGACAGCGCGATCATCGCGAGCGGGCTGGAGTGCCCCGCGGTGAGCGCGTCCTGCCAGTCGCCCACCAGCTCCGGGCGGGACAGCACCTGGGCGACGGCGGTGCCGACGACGACCAGGTTCAGGGTCAGATAGGCGGCCACGAGCGCGATGGCCAGGCCGATGGCCTCGCTGAACCCGCGCAGGAAGATCGCGCCGAGCGCGGCGATGAGCAGCAGCGTGATGGGCACCTGCTGGCCGGCGAGCGCGTCAGGGAAGAACGGGTTCTGCAGGATGTGGGCGGTGGCGTCGGAGGCCGACAGCGTGATCGTGAAGATGAACGCCGTCGCCACGAACCCGAGCAGCACCAGCACCAGCAGCTTGCCCCACCAGCTCGGCAGCAGCCGTTCGAGCATGGCGATGGAGCCCATGCCGTTGGGGCTCTCGGCCGCCACCACGCGATAGGTGGGCAGCGCGCCGAACAGCGTCAGCGCCACCAGCATGAGCGTGGCGATCGGCGACAGCGCGCCCGCGGCCAGCGCGGCGATGCCCGGCTGGTAGCCGAGGGTGGAGAAGTAGTCGACGCCTGTCAGGCACATGACCTGCCACCAGGAGTGACGCTTGCCGGGATGTTCGTCGTGCATCCCGGACGTCGGCTGCAGCCCGTGTAGCAGCCAGCTCCGCATGGTCACCGGTCGGCCCTTCTCTCCTGGTCTCTGTCCTGAACGAATTCGGAGACCCTATCCATCGAGGCGGCTCTCGCGCATGCCGGGCCTTACCGGACTGGAAATTCGGGGGACATTTCGTGATTTGTGCCGCTACGGTGGATCACCGGGGTGGCTCTTTGGGTGTGCTTCCTTCTTCATTTTTCAAATGATCTCAGCGCACCTGCTCTCCACCTCTTCAGAGGTCGCGCGGTGCTCCCACGCGGCCTCTCTCAATGCTCGCCGGAGGTGCCTGGATGAACGGTCCCGCCGAGATCCTGCTGCGCCGTACGCGGGTGGTCGCGCCCGCGCTGCTGGCCACCGATCCGCGCGTGCCCGAAGCCGTCGGCGAGCTGCCCAAGCGCCTGAACATGACGGGGGCCGATGTGCGGTCCGGGGTGGCGGCGCTGGAGTTCGAGCTGCTGCAGCTGGGCTTCCTGGTCTCGGCGGAGCTGTATCGGGCGCTGGCGGCGCTGTCGTCGAAGGAGCTGACGCGCGTCGGGCGGCGGCTGCTGCACATCCTGCGGGGCGACCTGGAGACGCTGCTGGAGGCGTTCTGGCCGGAGTCGGGCGACTGGCTGCCGGAGAGCGTCCCGGTCAAGGAGACGCGCGCCGTCGTGCTCGCCGTCGCCCTGCGCCGGGACGCCCCCGAGCTGCTGAGCAAGCATCTGGAGACGGCCACGGACGTGCTGCGGCTGCTGTACGTGCTGATGGACGCCGACCCCGGGCTGCGGATCCGCCCGCGGCGCCGCGTGTCGCTGCCGCGCGCCGTCCGCCGGACCCTGCTGTCGTGCCTGGACGCCATGCCGTACGCGATCGAGGACCTGCTCCGGTACGGCGAGCAGTGGAAGCGCATGGCCGAGGTGCTGCACCCCCACGAGCAGCACGCCCGCTACCCGAACGCCGCGCTGGCCTTCGCCGCCCTGCGCGGCACCCGGCTCGACCCGGGGACGGCCTTCGGGCGGACCCTGCTGGAACTGGCCGCGCGGCGGCCAGGGCTGCTGCGGGTGCGCGACGGGCGGCTGGTGGCCACGTCGTTCGCGAGCCGCGTGGAGACGGACACGCCCGCGTCCGAGCCGGCGCCCGCCGGACTGGCGGGTGTGGCGGCGCGGGTCGCGCCCGGCGTGCTGATCGCCGCCCTGGGGCAGCTGCGGACGCCGCCCGGCGGGCGGCGGCTGTTCCTGCCGCGCGGTGGCACCGCGCGCTTCCACACCCGGCCCGACGACCGGCCGCCCCTTCCGGACGAGATCGTGCTGGAGGCCGAGCGGACGCTGGCCGCCGAGCTGCTGCGCCGCGCCGCCGCGCTCCCATCGCTGCGGCGGGTGCTGCTGGACGAGGGCCTGGCCGACCTGGTCGCGCCGACGTCCGAGCGGACGGCGGTCAAGGCGCTGGTACGGCTGCCGCGCGGCAGCCTCCAGCCCATCCCCGCCGGCGAGCGGCTCCGGTTCTTCCTCCATTGGGCCGAGCCGAAGGGCACCCTGGTGGACCTCGACCTGTCCGTGGCCGTCTTCGACGAGCGCTGGGCGTTCGTCGGGGTGTGCGACTACACGCAGCTGCGGCTGGGCACGGCCGTCACGCACTCGGGCGACCTGACGTCGGCGCCCGAGCCGCTGGGCTCGTCGGAGTTCATCGACGTGAACGTGCGGGCCCTGCGCGGCCGCTACCTCGTCCCGGTCGTGTTCAGTTACAACGACGTGCCCTTCGAAGAGCTGGTACGCGGATTCGCCGGGTTCATGGAGCAGCCGGAGGGGTTGTTCGACCCGCTGGCCGTCCGGCAGCGCTTCGATCTGACGGGGCAGGCCAAGATTTTGGTGCCGCTGGTGGCCGACCTGTGGACGCGGACGATGCGGTGGGCGGACTTCAACCTGTCCGCCGCCGGTTTCCGGCACAGCGTGGCCGGTAGCGCCGACGAGCTGAGCCTGCTGGGCGCGGCGCTCGAGCAGGCGTTCACGCACCGGGTGACGCTGTGGGAGGTGGGCTGCCGGCACGCCGCCGCGCGCGCCACCGAGGTCCTGGTACGGGACCGCCACGGCGAACTGGTCCGCTATGAGCGGCGGCCGGGCGAGGACGTGGCCGCGTTCGCCGACCGGCTGATGGCCCGCGCCGACGCCCCGCCCGTCGGGCGGCCCGCGTCGTTCGACGGGGTCGAGCTCGCCATGCTCGTCCACGGCGACCTGCCCCTTCCCGGCGGCTGCGCGGCGTACGCGCTGCACCCGGACGGCCTCGGCGACGTGCGCCGGCTGGGCGCGGCCGACCTGCTGAGCGAGCTGTCCCCCGACCCCGTGAAAGTGGCCACGTGAGCGAAGACCTGATCCTCTCGGTCGTGGTGGGGTCGCGGGCCTACGGTCTGGACACCGCCGGCTCCGACACCGACCGGCGCGGCGTGTTCGTGGCGCCGACGGAGGCGTTCTGGCGGCTGGACAAGCCGGTGACGCACCGCGACGGGCCGCTGCCGGAGCAGTTCTCGTGGGAGGTCGAGCGCTTCTGCGGCCTCGCCCTCGACGCGAACCCCACGGTCCTGGAGTGCCTGTGGTCTCCCCTCACGGAGGTGCTCACGCCGGAGGGCGAGCGGCTGCGCGAGCTGCGCGGGGCGTTCCTGTCGCGGCGGGCGCACGAGACGTTCACCCGGTACGCCGACGCCCAGTTCCGCCGCCTCGACCCGGCCGCGCCGAAGTGGAAGCAGGCGATGCACCTGATCAGGCTGCTGCTGAGCGGCCGGCATCTGGTACGCCACGGCGAGCCGCTGATCCAGGTGGGCGACTACCGAGACCGGCTGCTGGCGATCAGGCGGGGCGAGGTGGCGTGGGCGGAGATCGCCGCCTGGCGGGCCAAGCTGACCGGCGACCTGGCCGACGCGGCCGGCGTCCTGCCGGCGGTGCCGGACCGGGCGTCCGTCGAGACGTACCTCGTGGCCGTACGCAGGGCCCACCTGTCCCGGGAGCGCGTGTGAACCTGCCTGCCTGGCTGCCGGAGATCCCCGCAGAGCAGCCGTACCCGCTGGTGTTCGCCACGATCAGCGGCGCGCACCTCTACGGCTTCCCCTCGGCCGACTCGGACGTGGACCTGCGGGGGGTGCACCTGCTGCCGCTGCGGGAGGTCGTCGGCCTGCGTACCGGACCGGCGACCCTCGACCGGACCTGGACGCGCGACGGCGTCGAGGTGGACCTGGTCACGCACGACCTGGCCAAGTTCTGCGGGCTGCTGCTGAACCGCAACGGCTACGTCCTGGAACAGCTCCTCTCCCCCCTGGTCGTGTCCTCCTCACCGCTGCACGAGGAGCTGAAGGCCCTGGCGCCCGGCTGCCTGACGCGGCACCACGCCCACCATTATCTGGGGTTCGCGCGTACGCAGTGGCGGCTGTTCGAGAAGAACGGGGAGCTCAAGCCGCTGCTCTACACCTTCCGCGTGCTGGCCACCGGCATCCACCTGATGCGCACCGGCGAGCTGGACGCCGACCTGACCCACCTGTTCTCGTACGTCCCGGCGTACCTGCCCGACCTGGTGGCCGCCAAGCGGGACGCCGAGCACGGCCGCGCGCCGGGGGTGAGCACGGCGGCCGACGACGTGGCGCGGCTGACCGCCGAGCTGGAGGCGGCCAGGGACTCCTCACCGCTGCCGGACGCCGCCACGGTCCGGGACGCCATGCACGACCTCGTGGTCCGGGCGCGCCTCGCCACCGTGTCCACGTGATCCGGCGGCGGCGCCGGATCACGTGTTCAGGACATCAAGTGGCGCCGCCGGATCAGGTGTTCAGGGCATCAGGCGTGGCCGCCGACAGGACGAGTCTGACCGCGAAATTGTGGTAGCCGGACCGCTCGAAGGCCCTGGCCATCGGGACGTTCCCGGCGTCGGTGTCGGCGACGATCCGTTCGGCGCCGCGCTCGGCGTGCAGCCGGGTGATCTCGCCGAGCAGGTCGTCGGCGTAGCCGTGACCGCGGTGCTCGGGCACCACGCCGAGGTAGCCGACCACGGGCCCGCCCGCGTTGGCCGACGGCAGCGCCACACCGGCGAGGTCGCCGTCCGGCGTGTACGCCAGGCGCCACCAGTCCCTGTCGCCCGGCATGCTCCGGTAGCCCTCGACATCCTCGCGGGCCTGCGCCTCGGGGGTGGTCGTGGCCAGGGCCTGCCGGGTGTGGTGGTCGAGCGTGCCGACGGCCACGCGGCTGAACGCCTCGACGAACACCTCGTCATCGGCCTCCGCCCGGAACACCAGCCGGTCCGACGCCGCCGGCACCGGTGTGCCGCGCGTCCAGGCGTACCTGAGCCGTTCGAGCTCGGCGGTCAGCCCGGCCAGGGCCCCGGCCCGCCACCGCCAGTCGATGGCGGCCGTGACCTCCGGGTCGTCCCGCCAGCCGTTCGCGACGAACACGTGATAGGCGGGCGCGTCGTCGTACCCCTCATGAGCGTGTCGCAGCAGCTCGGCGGCCAGTTCCACGCGGTCGGGCACCGACGGGTGGACCCAGAGGCAGTCGAGCGCGAGCGGGCGGTCGCCGTCGGGCAGGCCCCACCAGACGGCGCGGGCGATGATCCGGCCGTCCTGTTCCGCGACCCAGATGCGGTCGTGGCGGTAATGGCCGTTCTTGAGGAAGGAGAGCAGCCGGTCGGGGTCGGCCCAGCTGATGGGCTCGTCGACGGCGCAGTCGAGCAGTCGGTCGAGGTCAGTCTCGACCGTGGAGCGGAAAAGCAAGATTCCTCCGGAGAGTGACAACAGCGGACGCGTGGAGCGCCCGGAAACTGCGGACCATCTCGACGCCTCCCTTCTTCCGGACTTTTCGCGGTCAGCGGGGACTTTATCGCAAATGTAAGGCGGGTTCCGACAGGATAAGGACGTGGACTCCTACGACGATGACACACTTCCGCTCCAGCCTCCCGTCCGGCTGCCGGCCGACGACGAGCTGGTGGCGGCCGTACGCGAGACTCCTGTGGCGACCGGCGGCGCCGCTCATCCGGCGCCCCCGCCCGATGCGGTCGAGACCCTGCGTGACGGCTCCGACGACAAGGTGCTCCAGGTGTGGGCGGACGTCTGCCGCCGCACGCTGAGCACCGACGAGACGCTGTTCATGGAGGTGGTACGCCTCTACCTGGGCCGCGGTCCGCTGACCGACGAGGTGCCCGCCGTCCTGACGGACCTGGGCCTGGTACGCCAGGCGCCGCCGCGTACCCTGACCCCGCTCGGCATCTGGGCGGCCGGGCTGGTGATCGGCGAGGCGACCGGGCAGGACATCCCGGTCATGGGCTCGCTGGCCGGCCGGGACGCCGGCGCGCTGCTGCACGGCCTGCGCTCCTACCCGGAGCCGGAGCGCGACGAGGAGCTCGCCGGCTGGCTGGCCGGCCGGGATCAGGCCGAGGCGGCGGCCGAGATCGCGGCCGCGCTCGGCGAGGTGAGCCCGCTGAGCCGGGCCGTCGGCGTGGAACTGCTCGCCACAGGGCTGGGCGAGGCGGGCACGAAGGTGCTCGACGGGCTGCTCGGCGCGCCGAGGCTGGGCGCCGTCGTGGCCGCCCGGCTGGGCCGCGAGGAACGGCCCCCGACGCCCGAGGAGATCGCGTGGGCGTTCGTGGACATGGCGGCGGCGCTGCTGGAGTTCGGCGGGGAGGCGGCCGAGGTCATCAAGTCGGTCTCCCAGGGCATGGAGAAGGACGAGCAGGCGGGCACGATCGCCCTGCTGGCCCTCGGCGACCATCCCTGGACCGAACGGGTGCTGCGGGTGTTCATCGACCACCATCCGGACGAGCGCGTGGTGGCGGCGGCCCGCAAGGCGCTGCGCCGGCACGGCCTGATGGACGCCCGAGGGTAAAGTCTCCGGAGATGACGAACCACACGATCAGCCCACGGACCGGCGTTCTCGGCGCGTACTCCTGCGACTGCGAGGCGGACCTGCCCGACCTCATGTCCGCCGAGCTGCACGCCTCCGAGACCAACCAGTGCACCGTCTGCCTCGGCTCGGCGGAGCAGCCGGTGCTGCCCGGTCTGGCGCCCGGCATCCTGCCCGGCCTCTCGCGTGGCCTGATGCGCCCCTGCACGGCCTGCGCGGCCACGGGCCGCCGCAAGGAGCAGATCGTCTGGGAGCTGGCCCACTCCGAGGCCGAACAGGTGATCACCATGAGCCTGGTGCGGGGTGTGGTGGCGGAGTTCGCCGGCCCGTTCCACCTGTCGGAGGTCGCGGACGCGGTCAGATCGGGCCTCGGGCTCCCGCCCGGCCGCCTGCCGGTGGGGCCACGGGTCCGCGACCTGCTGCTGCGGCTGCAGGCGGCGGGCGAGATCACCATGCTGTCGGCTCCTGACGAGCTGCTGGACGGCGCCGACGTGGTCCTCTACCGCGACCCGCAGTGGGCCCGCACCTCCGGCCTTTAGCAACGGCCCCCAGGTTTGGTCCGCTCCCTGTGACGGTCCGTTGTGGCTGGTCCTTCGGGGAAGAAGAGGCAGGCGGTCCGTCGTGGCACGGGTCCCTAGGGACGGATACGCCCTCCGGCGGAGAAGAGGCAGGCGGTTCGTCAGGGGGAGAACGGGCTAGCGCGCGATGTGGCAGAGGATCTCGCCGTGGGTGATCGAGATCCAGCCGTCGTCGGCCGCGGCCCACTTCAGCCAGCCCTCGGAGATGCGCTGTAGGTCCGCCTCCGTGGCGGCGCCCGTGGCGAGCGCCTGCGTGGCCATGGCGGACTGCTTGATCCGGTCGGCCCACATCCCGCCCCACCAGGCCCGGTCCTCCGGCGTGGCGAAGCACCAGGTGGACGAGGTGGCGGTGACGTCGTCGAAGCCCGTGGCCCTGGCCCACGACAGCAGGCGCCGCCCCGCGTCCGGCTCGCCGCCGTTGCTCCGGGCGACCCGCTGATAGAGCGCCAGCCACTCGTCGAGCTCCGGCAGCAGCGGGTACCAGGCGAAGGCGGCGTAATCGCTGTCACGCGCCGCCACCAGCCCGCCGGGCTTCGTCACCCGGCGCATCTCCCGCAGCGCCTGTACGGGGTCGCCGACGTGCTGCAACACCTGGTGGGCATGGACGACGCAGAACGTGGCGTCGGGATAGTCGAGCGCGTGCACGTCGGCGACGGCGAAGTCGACGTTGCCCGCGGCTCCCACTCCGGCCCTGGTCAGCTCCAGCGTCTCCGCGTTCACCTCGGAGGCCGTCACGTGCGCCACCCGTTCGGCCAGGTCGGCCGTGATGGTGCCGGGCCCGGCGCCCACGTCCAGCAGCTTCATCTGGGGCTTGAGGTGGGGCAGCAGGTAGGCGGCCGAGTTCTCGGCGGTGCGCCAGCGGTGGGAGCGCAGCACGGACTCGTGGTGGCCATGGGTGTAGACGGCGTCCATCGAAACTCCTTCGTCTCGCCTCGGTACGACGACAGTAGCGTCAATCTCACTATCCAAGAACATATGTCTCACTATGTGAGCATCATTGGGGTGCTGATCATCTCTTGGGCGCTCGTAGACTTTGTGGCGACACATCCGCATGTGGAAAGGGCACTGGTCGTGGGAGAGGTCCGGCCGATCGTTCAGGTGGGAGACCCGGTGCTGCACGCGCCCTGCGAGCCGGTCACCCGGTTCGACGGAGCGCTGGCCGCGCTGGTGGAGGACATGTTCGCGAGCATGTACGCGGCCGAGGGCGTGGGCCTGGCCGCCAACCAGATCGGCGTGGCGTTGCGGGTGTTCGTCTACGACTGCCCCGACGAGAACGGCGACCGGCACAAGGGCGTCGTGGTCAACCCGTCGCTCGAGCTGCCCGGGCTCGGCGAGCGGCACCTCGACGCGGGCGAGGAGGGCTGCCTGTCGGTCCTGGGCCAGTACGCCCCGCTCCCCCGCCCCGACCACGCCACCGTGCACGGCTTCGACGCCGAGGGCGCGCCCGTCACCGTCGAGGGCACCGGCATGCTGTCGCGCTGCCTGCAGCACGAGACGGACCACCTCGACGGCTATCTCTACATCGACCGCCTTCCGGCCAAGCGCCGCAAGCAGGTACTGGCGGCGTACGAGGAGTCCCGCGCCGTGGGGTGATGGACTACGGTGGCGATGTGATCGCGGTGGAGGACGTGCGGCGGCTGGCGATAACGCTCCCCCGCTCGTCGGAGCATCTCATCAGGGACCGGATCAAGTTCCGCGTCGGCTCGATCGTCTACGTGGCCTTCTCCCGCGACGAGACCCTCATGGGCTTCGGCTTCCCCAAGGAGGAGCGGGCCGCCCTGGTGGCGGCCGAGCCGGACAAGTTCCTGCTGCCTCGCGAGTCCGACATGCGGTTCAACTGGGTCGTCGCGCGCATGGCCGCCATCGACGCCGACGAGATGCGGGAGCTGGTCGTCGAGGCGTGGCGGCTGGTGGTCCCGAAGAAGGTCTACGCCGCCTACATCAGCTCAGCCGGTCAACGCCCAGTGCGCTGATCAGCAGGCGTTCCTTGCGGTTGCCGAGCAGGCGGGCCGTCCAGTCGACGAAGCCCCCGTCGCCCACCTCGACGCCGTCCGCGTAGATCTTGAAGCACAACCCCGTGTAGTAGCCCCGCCCGGACCGCCGGTCCGGATCGTCCGTCCCGCCGACTCCGTCCGCCACCCGCTCGAAGCGGGGATCGAGGACGGTGATCCGTACCTCCGGGTCGGGGATGCCGCACGCCCGGACGGCGTCCGTCAGCACGCGCAGGTGCTCCGCCAGGTGACGACGTTCGAACGCCAGATTCCCCGTATCCCGGTCGCCCGACACCAGCGCGAACAGGCCGAAGTGCGCGTACGCCCCCGCGCCCGCGAAGTGCTGCGCCCGCACCACGCGCTGGAACGCGGCCAGCCGCACCGGGTCGGTGGAACGGCGCCGCCGGACGGCCGCCTCCAGCGCGAGGGCGTTCGTCGGGTCGGCCGCGACCTCGGTGTTCCTGATCGTGGTGATCACCTTGTTCTGGTCCACGGTGGCCGGCGCCGAGTGCGCCCCGAGCGGCGCGACCGGCGCCAGAGTGAGCAGCTCGAAATCGGCCGGTACGACCGACAGCACCGCGTCCTCGACCCGGCGGATGCGCTCGAACGGCACCGTGGCCGGCCCCACGAACCGGTCAGTCGTGTAGCGGCGGAGCACGTCGGCCGGGGTCAGGCCGCGCGCCCGCACCCGCATGACCTCGAGCAGCAGCGTGGTCAGATCGGCGCCGGACAGCCGCTCGGCCAGCACGTCGAGGATCTCGGGACCGCCCGCTTTCCTGAGCACCCGCTGCAACGCTGTTGATTCGTCACCCATCACCCAAGCATGATCGTGATCATGAGCGAGCGCGACTGGATTACCTGGCACGACCACTACGACACGCCCGGCTCGTCCCTGAGCCGGCACGCGCCCGACCTGCTGACGACGATCTGCGACTGGTTCGAGCAGGACGGGTTCGAGCGGATCCACCTGGACAGCGACGGCCACTACGGCGTCGGCGTGCACCGCTACACCGGGCCGCCCAGGCCGCTGGAGCCGGGCGTCCGGATGTTCACCTTCCTTTAGGACACGCTCCGGTAGAGGCCCTCGGTCAGCCCGGTGATGCGCTTGACCGAGGAGCTCCAGGTGCCGCCCACGGGGTGGGCCGTGAGCACCGCCATGATGAACCGGTCGTCCTTGCCCAACAGGCCGGTGGTGTGCAGCACCGGACGGCCGTAGTCGGGCACGCCGGAGCCGGTGGCCCGTGACGCGACCCCGCTGATCGACAGGTCGGCCCCCGGCGCCCGCAGGGGGACCGGGTTCGCCGAGGCGCCGGTGCCGCACTTGGTGGGCGCCACGTCGCCGAAGCCCGACCAGCCCTGCTTGACCGCCCATGGCCTGGGCACCGCGCGCGGGATGCCGAAGTACTGGTCGAACCCGTCGGTGCCGCACGGCGTGGAGTTGCGCAGGTGCCCCAGGATCGTGTCCCGCACGCCGGGCGCCGCCGTGTCGAGCAGGTAGCGGTACGTCCGCACGATGTCGTACGCGCTCAGCGACGTGTAGCCCCAGAACCCGGGCTTGGACGCGGGCGGCGGCGCGGTGTCGGACAGGCCGAGCTTGCGCGCCATCCGCTGGACGATCGCGCCCTTGCCGTCGCGGTTCCAGAACGTGGTGGCCGCGTGGTCGTCACTGGAGCGCAGCATGACCTTGAGCAGCCGGGCGTCGGCGGCGGGGACGGTCTTGCGCTTCTCCAGGTAGTCGATCGCGATGAGGATCTTGACGACCGAGGCCGAGCGGAACTTGCGGTGCGCGTTGCGGGTGGCGACGAACGTGCCCGCCTTCCTGTCGAACACCAGCCACGACGCCGTCGTACCGGCCGGCACCGTCGGAGGCTTGACGCCACCGGTGGAGGCGGCTGCCGGCGTCCCGGCGACGCATGCCACCGCGAGAGGTAAGGCTGCCGCGACGGCGGCCCAGGGCTTGGTTCGCATTCGACATACCTACCAGAGTCTTGACCTGCCAACAGAATCGGGTATAAACACAGATGAAACCACACTGAAACGGCGGTGAATCAACATCATGTACGCCGAGGAGCGGCAGCAGGAGATCCTTCGCAGGGCCCGTGCCGCGGGCCGTGTCGACGTGGTGTCGCTGGCCGGCGAGCTCGACGTGACTACCGAGACGATCCGCCGCGACCTGACCGCGCTGGAGCGGGCGGGCGTGCTGCGCAGGGTGCACGGCGGCGCGATCCCCGTGGAGCGGATGGGGTTCGAGCCCGCGCTCGCCACCCGCGACGAGGTGATGACCGCGGAGAAGGAGCGCATCGCCAAGGCCGCCTTGGCCGAGCTGCCGGAGGACGGCTCGGTCATCATCGACGCCGGCAGCACAACCGGCCGCCTGGTGCAGATCCTGCCCGCCGACCGGGAGCTCACGGTCGTGGTCAACTCACCGCCGCTGGCCACCGCGCTGGCCGCCCGCGCCAACATCAGCGTCATCATGCTCGGCGGCCGGCTGCGCGGCCGGACGCTGGCCACCGTGGACGACTGGGCGCTGCGGCCGCTGTCGCAGTTGCACGTGGACGTGGCGTTCATGGCGACGAACGGCTGCTCGGTCGCCAAGGGCCTGACCACCCCGGATCCGGCGGAGGCGGCGATCAAGCGGGCGATGGTGTCGGCTGCGGAGCGCAGCGTGCTGCTGGCCGATCACACCAAGTTCACCAACACCTACCTCGCGAGCTTCGCCGAGCTGAGCGAGATCGACGTGGTGATCACCGACACGGGGCTCGACCTCGCCCTGGCCGCCGACCTGTCCGCAGCGGGCCCGGAGGTGGTTCGAGCATGATCCTCACACTGACGCTCAACCCCAGCCTGGACCGCACGATCGAGATCGGCTCGCTCGACCGGGGCGCCGTCATCCGGGCCGCCGCCGCCCGCCTGGACCCCGGGGGCAAGGGCGTGAACGTCTCGCGCGCGCTGCTGGCCAACGCGGTCGCCTCGCGCGCCGTGGTCCCGTTCGGCGGCGACGAGGGCAGGCAGCTCGTCCGCCTGCTCACCCTCGAAGGGCTCGACATGGTGACGGTCCCGGTGACCGGCACGACCCGGTCGAACGTCACCCTGGCCGAGCCCGACGGCACCATCACCAAGATCAACGAGCCCGGCACCGCCCTGTCCCCCGGCGAGCTGGACACGATCGCCGATACCGTACTGGCCGCCGCGCACGAGGCCGACTGGGTGGTGGCCTCGGGCAGCCTGCCGCCGGAGGTGCCCGCCGACGTCTACGCCAGGCTCTGCCGCCGCTTCGCCGGCGCAGGCATCCACGTCGCCGTCGACACCAGCGGCCCGGCGCTGGCCAACGCGCTGGCCGCAGGACCCGCCCTCGTCAAGCCGAACCTGGACGAGCTCGCCGCCGCCACCGGCATGCCGATCCGCTGCGTCGGCGACGTGGTGGAGGCCGCGGGCAAGCTCCGGGCGGCGGGCGCGCGTACCGTCCTGGCCAGCCTGGGCGCCGACGGCGCGGTTCTCGTCGAGGACAACGGCATCTGGTACGGCCACGCCACCGTGACCGAGCCGCGCAGCTCGGTCGGCGCCGGGGACGCCATGCTGGCGGGCTTCCTGGCCGGCGGCGCGCACGGCGAGCGGGCACTGGTCGAGGCGCTGGCCTGGGGCGCAGCGGCGGTATGCCTGCCGGGCAGCCGGATGCCCGGGCCGGGCGACATCCGCCGCGACGGCGTCCGCACCGGCCCGCCCCTTCTGACCCGCCCCCTGGAATCCCCCGCCGACCCCACCTGACCTCGACATACCAGGAACCTGCTCATCCCCCCGAAGGAGCACGTCCAATGGCCGAAACCTACACACCCCCGGTCTACGGGACCGGGGTCAAGGCCACCATCCAGCGCATCGGCGGCCACCTGGCCGGCATGATCATGCCGAACATCGGCGCGTTCATCGCCTGGGGCTTGATCACCGCGCTGTTCATCCCCACCGGCTGGCTGCCGAACGCGGCGCTGGGCGCGATGGTCGACCCGATCATCAAGACGCTGCTGCCCATCCTCATCGCCTACACCGGCGGCCGGATGGTCCACGGGCAACGCGGCGCGGTGGTGGGCGCGGTCGCGGTGATGGGCGTCATCGTGGGGTCGGACATCCCGATGTTCCTGGGCGCCATGATCATCGGCCCACTCACCGCCCTGATCCTGAAATATGTGGACAAGTTCACGGAGGACCGGACCAAGTCCGGCTTCGAGATGCTCGTCGACAACTTCACCGCCGGCATCGTCGGCGCCGTCATGGCCATCGTGGGGATGTGGGCCATCGGTCCGGTCGTCCGGGTCGTGACCACAGCCGCGGGCAACGCGGTCGAGTGGCTCATCGTCAACAACCTGCTGCCCCTCGCCTCGGTCCTGATCGAGCCCGCCAAGGTGCTGTTCCTCAACAACGCCGTCAACCACGGCGTCCTCGGTCCGCTCGGCGTCGCCGAGTCCGTCAAGCACGGCAAGTCGATCCTGTTCATGCTGGAGTCGAACCCGGGTCCCGGGCTCGGCCTGCTCATCGCGTTCCTGCTGTTCGGCCCGCGTCCGCTGCGCCCGAGCACGCCCGCCGCGATGATCATCCACTTCTTCGGCGGGATCCACGAGATCTACTTCCCGTACGTCCTGATGAAGCCCCGCCTGATCCTCGGGGTCATCGCGGGCGGCGCGGCCGGCGTGTTCACCTTCATGATCACCGGCGCCGGGCTGGTGGCGACGCCTTCACCGGGCAGCATCTTCGCCTACCTGGCGGTGACGCCGAAGGGCGGCTGGCTGGGCGTGATCGCCGGCATCCTCGTCGCCACGGCGGTGTCGTTCGCGGCCTCCTCGCTCCTGCTCGGCTTCGGCCGCGGCGAAAAGGAGGAGCCACCGGAGGACACCCCGCAGGCCGCCGCCGACACTCCCGAACCTGCCGCCGACGCCCCTGAACCCGCCGCCGACCGCGTCGAGGAGAGCGGCCGCGTCGGGGAGGCCGGCGACAACGACCGCGAGACCCAGGCCCAGCCCGTCGCCAAGGAGGCGTGAACCATGGCCAGCATCGACAGCAAGGACATTCACAAGATCATCGTGGCCTGCGACGCGGGCATGGGCAGCAGCGTCATGCTCGCCAGCCAGCTGCGCAAGCAGCTCAAGGACACCGGCGTCACCGTGGAGCACACGCCGGTCAACGAGATCCCGGCCGACGCCGACGTGGTGGTCTGCCACTCCGGGCTGGCCGCCCGGGCCAGGGTCTCGGCGCCGGGCAAGGTGCTGGTGCCCTTCCAGATCTTCCTCGGCGACCCGGCCGTGACCAAGCTGGTCGCCACCATCAAGAACGGTGGCACGGTCGATGCGTGACGACCTGCTCGATCCACGGGCCGTACTCCTGCACGAGAGCGCGGCCGACCGGGACGAGGCGATCAGGCGGTGCGGGCGCGCCCTGGTGGACGTGGGCGCGGTCGCCGAGCCGTACATCGACGCCATGCTCGAACGTGAACAGACCATCTCCACCTACGTCGGCGAGGGCGTGGCCATCCCGCACGGCACCGCGGCCGCCAAGGAGGTCGTCCGGCACGACGCGATCTGCGTCGTACGCT
Source organism: Nonomuraea aurantiaca (assembly GCF_020215705.1). Taxonomy (GTDB): domain Bacteria; phylum Actinomycetota; class Actinomycetes; order Streptosporangiales; family Streptosporangiaceae; genus Nonomuraea; species Nonomuraea aurantiaca. Next base: position 343,148 of record NZ_JAIWNB010000008.1, read on the forward strand.
TCCCGGACGGCGTCGACTGGGGCGGCGAGCCCGTCACCCTCTGCGTCGGCATCGCCGCGAAGAACGACGGGCATGTGCGGCTGCTGGCGGCGCTCGCCGACATCCTGCTCGACCCCGAACGCGCCAGAGCACTCCGTGAGGCGACGGAGGTCGGCCAAGTGATGAAGGAGCTCAGATCGTGAAGGTCGCCCGTTTCCACGCCCCAGGGGACATCCGGGTGGAGGACGCGCCGGAGCCGGTCGCCGGTCCTGGCGAGCTGAAGATCCGGGTACGCAACTGCTCGACCTGCGGCACCGACGCCAAGATCTTCAAGCACGGCCATCACCACATCCGCCCGCCCCGGGTGATGGGCCACGAGATCGCCGGCGAGGTGGTCGGCACGGGCGAACGCGTGCAGGTGATCGCGGCCATCCCGTGCGGCACCTGCGAGGAGTGCCGGCGCGGCCGCCTCACCGTCTGCCCGAACCAGGAGTCGATGGGCTACCACTACGACGGCGGTTTCGCCGAGTACATGGTGATCCCGGCGAAAGTGCGGGCCGTGAACGGCGTCAACGTCATCCCGTCAGGCGTCGGTTTCGCCGAGGCGTCGGTGGCCGAGCCGCTCGCCTGCGTGCTGAACGGCCAGTCGCTGGCGCGGGTCGGCCCGGGTGACGACGTGGTCGTCATGGGCGCGGGCCCGATCGGCTGCCTGCACGTGCGGCTGGCCCGCGCGCGTGGCGCCACGCGGGTGTTCCTGGTCGACGTGAACGCCGACCGGCTGGCGATGGCGGCGGAGCTGGTACGCCCCGACGCCGTCGTCGACACCGACGCGGTGGACCAGGTGCTCAAGCTGACCGGTGGCCGCGGCGCCGACGTGGTGATCACGGCGGCGGCCTCCGGCGCGGCCCAGGAGCAGGCGCTGCGCATGGCGGCCAGGCAGGCCAGGATCAGCTTCTTCGGCGGCCTGCCCAAGGACGCCCCGATCATCGCCCTGGACTCCAACCTGGTGCACTACCGCGAGCTGACCATCGTCGGCGCGAACGGCTCCAGCCCGGCGCACAACGCCGAGGCCCTCGGGCTGATCGCCGAAGGTCTGGTGCCGGTGGCGGACCTGATCACCCACCGGCTGCCGCTCTCCCAGGTGCTCGACGGGATCGACCTCGTCAGCCGGGGCGCGGCCATCAAGGTCACGATCGAGCCCTGAGGGGGTTTGTGATGGCACAACGTACGGTGACGGTGGCGTCGGCGAGCGGCCTGCACGCGCGGCCCGCGAAGCTGTTCGTCCAGGAGGCGGTGCGGCTGGGGGTTCCGGTGCGGATCAGGGTGGGCGAGAAGTCGGTGCCCGCGAACAGCATGCTGGGCGTGCTGTCGCTCGGCGCCACCCAGGGCACCGAGGTGACGCTGGAGTCGGACGCGCCGGGCGCGGACGCCGCGCTGGACGCGCTGGTGGCGCTGCTCGCCCAGGACCTGGACGCGGAAGGGGCCCTCGATGGCTGACCCCGGCCGGCCGGTCGCGCCGGGCGAGGGCCCGCCGAGCGCGGGCCGGGCGGATGCGGGGCCGGCAGGGGCGGAGTTGGCGGGGCTGGGGGTCAGCCAGGGGCGGGCCGCGGGGCCGGTGATACGCATGGCGCCGCCGCCCGTACTTCCCGGCCCCCGGCAGGTCACAGACCCGGCCGCGGAGGCCGCCGCGGTGGTGAAGGCTCTGGAGTCGGTCACCGCCGACCTGCGGCAACGCGCGGCCACCGCCGCGCAGGGCAAGGGCGGCGGTGACGGCACGGCCTCGGCGGGCGCGGACGACGCGGCCGAGATCCTCGACGCCCTCGCCATGATCGCCGACGACCCGATGCTGCGCGAGGACGCCGAGGCCGCCGTCCGCGACGGCCTGGACGCGCCCCACGCCCTGGACGCCGCCTTCACCCACCACCGCGAGACCCTGGCCGCCCTGGGCGGCTACCTCGCCGAGCGGGCCGCCGACCTGGACGACCTCAAGCACCGCGCCGTCGCCGCCTGCCTGGGCCTGCCGATGCCCGGCATCCCCGCGCCCGGCCACCCGTACGTCCTGGTGGCCGAGGACCTCTCCCCCGCCGACACGGCGGGCCTGGGCACGGACGTGGTGGCGCTGGTCACCGAGAAGGGCGGTCCGACCAGCCACACCGCGATCCTGGCGCGCGGCCGCGGCCTGCCCGCCGTGGTCGCCTGCGCGGGCATCACCGCCCTGGCCGACGGCACGGTCATCTCGGTCGACGGTAAGACGGGCCGGATCGGCGTCGGCCTGACGGACGAGGCCGTGGCGGAGGTCCGCAGGAGCGACCGGGAGGAGCGCGAGCGCCTGGCGCACAGCAGCGGCCCCGGCCGGACGGCCGACGGCCACCCGGTCAAGCTGCTGCTCAACATCGGCTCGGCCGCCGACCTCCGGCCGGGCGCGGAGGGGGTGGGGCTGTTCAGGACCGAGTTCCTGTTCCTGGACCGCAAGCAGGAGCCGTCGTTCGATGAGCAGGTGGCCGCCTACGCCGAGGTGTTCGCGCGGGCCGGGACGGTCGTGGTGCGCACGCTCGACGCGGGCACGGACAAGCCGCTGCCGTTCCTCGGCCTGCCCCCGGAGCCGAACCCGGCGCTCGGCATCCGCGGCCTGCGGGTGGACCGCGTGCTCCCGGCCGTACTGGACACCCAGCTCGACGCGATAGCGGAGGCGGCCCGAGCGACGGGCGCCGACGCCTGGGTGATGGCCCCGATGGTCACCACTCCGGCGGAGGCGGCCGGCTTCGCCCGCCGCGCCCGCGCACGGGGGCTCACCCGGGTCGGCGCGATGGTCGAGGTGCCGGCCGCCGCCCTGCTGGCCGACCGCCTGCTGGCGGAGGTGGACTTCCTCAGCATCGGCACCAACGACCTCAGCCAGTACACCTTCGCGGCCGACCGCCAGCACCCCGGCCTGGCCGACCTCCTGGACCCCTGGCAGCCCGCGCTGCTGAAGCTCATCGCCGCCTGCGCGGACGCCGGCCGCGCCGCCGGCAAGCCGGTCGGCGTCTGCGGCGAGGCCGCCGGCGATCCCCGGCTCGCCCCGGTGCTGGTGGGATTGGGGGTGACGAGCCTGTCCATGGCGGCGGTGTGCGTGCCGGCCGTACGCGAGGAGCTGTCCCAGCACACCCTGGAGGAGTGCCGCAAGCTCGCGGCACTCGCCCGGTGACGGTCAGGGGCGCCGGCGGAGTTTCGCGTCGGACAGCTCCGGGGGCTGCCAGCCCTCGTCGCCCGGGTTGATGGTGACGCCCGGTGACACGATGGCGTCGATCCTGTCCAGGACGTCGTCGCCGAGCCGTACGTCGGGGGCGCTGAGCTGGCCCTCCAGGTGTTCCATCGTGCGCGGCCCGATGATGGCCGAGGTGACCCCCGGGTGCCTGAGCGTGAACGCCAGGGCCAGCTCGATCAGCGTATGCCCGGCCTCCTCGGCCAGGACGGCGAGCTGTTCTACGGCGTCGAGCTTGCGCTGGTTGACCTCCAGCTTCATGTCGTAGCGGTGCGGCAGCCTGCTCGCGCGGCGGCTCTCCGGCAGTTCCTGGTTCTTGCGGTAGCGGCCGCTCAGCCAGCCGCCCGCCAGCGGGCTCCAGACGATGGCGCCCATGCCGTACTTCTGGACGGTGGGCAGCACGTCGGCCTCGATGCCGCGGGCGAGCAGCGAGTACGGGGGCTGCTCGCAGACGAAGCGTTCGAGCCCGCGCCGCTCGGCCGCCCACTGGGCCTCGACCACCTGGTGCGCGGGGAAGGTGGAGCTGCCGATGTAGCGGACCTTGCCCTGCCGGACGAGGTCGGTGAGGGCGCCGAGCGTCTCCTCGATGTCGGTGGCGGGGTCGGGGCGGTGGATCTGGTAAAGGTCGATCCAGTCGGTGCCGAGGCGGCGCAGGCTGTTCTCGACGGCCTGGAAGATCCAGCGCCTCGAGTTGCCGCCCTCGTTGGGGCCGTCACCCATGGCGCCGTGGCACTTGGTGGCCAGGACGACGTCGTCGCGCTTGCCCGACCTGGCCAGGGCCTGGCCGACGAACTCCTCCGACTGGCCCCGCGAGTAGACGTCGGCGGTGTCGATGAAGTTGATGCCCGAGTCGAGGGCGCGGTCGATGATGTCGGCCGACTTCTCGGCCGACTCCTCACCGAACCCGCCGAACATCATCGCGCCGAGGCAAAGAGGGCTGACCTTAAGACCGGTATGTCCGAGTACGCGATATTCCGTCATGCCCCTCACTCTGGCATGACCGCCTGGGCGGCGGGCATCCGCACCGCGATGGTGGCGTTCATGGCGGCCGTGGTGTCATGGAGCCATGACGGAGTTCCCGCACGCACCCACACCGGCATTTCTCTTCGACCTCGACGGCACCTTGATCGACAGCGTCTACCAGCATGTCATCGCCTGGCGTCAGGCGCTGTCGGGGCTGGGCATCGACCTGTCGGTGTGGCGCATCCACCGCCGCATCGGGATGAGCGGCGGGCTGTTCGTGAGCGCGCTGCTGCGGGAGACGGGGCTGAAGCTGTCGGCGGAGCAGATCGACGAGTTGCAGACGATCCACGGTGACGCCTACACCGAGCAGATCGACTCCGTACGCCCCCTGCCGGGCGCCGCCGAGCTGTTGAGCGAGCTGACCGCGCGCGGCGTGCCGTGGGCGATCGCGACCAGCGGTTACGCGCGTACGGCCCGCCTGGCGCTGGGCATGCTGGACCTGCCGGAGGACACCCCGATGGTGACCCGCGACCTGGTGCGCCGGGCCAAGCCGGACCCCGACCTGTTCCTCGCGGGTGCGGCGCTGCTGAACGTCGATGTGCGGCATGCGATGGTGGTAGGAGACAGTGTCTGGGACCTGCTCGCCGCCCGCCGTGCGGGGGCGCTCGGGATCGGGGTGCTGTCCGGCGGATACGGCAGGGACGAGTTGGAGCGCGCGGGTGCTTTCCGCGTGTACGCGGATCCGGCCGACATGCTGCATCGGCTCGACGAGCTGGGCGTACGCCAAAGCGATTGAAATATTGGAATATCCAGCCGAACCTCTACCGCTGGATCATGCGTATCCCCCACAGAGGAGCTTGATATGGACTTGGCAGATATCGGGGTCACCGGCCTGGCGGTCATGGGCAGGAACCTGGCGCGCAACCTGGCCAGGCACGGCTACGCGGTGGCCGTGCACAACCGCACGCCCAGCCGGACGCAGCAGCTGGTCAAGGAGTTCGGCGGGGAGGGCACGTTCGTCCCGTCGGAGGAGCTGGCGGACTTCGTGGCCTCGCTCAAGCGGCCGCGACGGGCGATCATCATGGTGAAGGCAGGTCCGGGCACCGACGCGGTGATCGACCAGCTCGCCGAGCTGATGGAGCCGGGCGACATGATCGTCGACGGCGGCAACGCGCACTTCGCCGACACCCGGCGGCGCGAGGCTGCCCTGCGCGAGAAGGGGATCCACTTCGTCGGCACCGGCATCTCCGGCGGCGAGGAGGGCGCGCTCAACGGCCCGAGCATCATGCCCGGCGGCTCCAAGGAGTCATGGGAGGCGCTCGGCCCGATCCTGCAGGACATCTCGGCCAAGGTCGACGGCGTCCCGTGCGCGGTGCACGTCGGCCCCGACGGTGCCGGACACTTCGTCAAGATGGTGCACAACGGCATCGAATACTCGGACATGCAGCTCATCGCCGAGTCCTACGACCTGCTGCGTCAGGCTCTCGGCGCCACCCCGGCCGAGCTCGCCGGGGTGTTCCGCGAGTGGAACGAGGGCGAGCTGGAGTCCTACCTGATCGAGATCACCGCCGAGGTGCTCGACCAGGTGGACGCGGCCACCGGCAAGCCGTTCGTGGACATCGTCGTGGACCAGGCCGAGCAGAAGGGCACCGGCCGCTGGACCGTGCAGGGCGCGCTCGACCTGGGCGTTCCGGTGACGGGCATCGCCGAGGCGGTGTTCGCCCGCGCGCTGTCGGGCCACCCGGAGCAGCGCGCCGCCGCCGCGTCCCTGGAGGGGCCGAAGCTGTCGGGCGTCGGCGGGCGGGAGCTGATCGAGGATGTACGGCAGGCCCTGTACGCCTCCAAGATCGTCGCCTACGCGCAGGGCTTCGACCAGATGGCCGCCGCCTCCAAGGAGTACGGCTGGGACCTGGACCTGGGCGCCATGGCCACGATCTGGCGGGGCGGCTGCATCATCAGGGCCCGCTTCCTCGACCGGATCCGCGCCGCCTACGACACCGACCGGGCGCTGCCGACGCTGCTGGCCGACCCGACGTTCGCGGCGGCGCTGAACCTGGCGCAGGAGTCCTGGCGGCGCGTGGTGACCACGGCGGTGCAGATCGGCGTGCCGACGCCCGGCTTCTCCTCGGCGCTGGCCTACTACGACGGACTGCGCCGCGAGCGGCTGCCCGCCGCGCTGATCCAGGGGCTGCGCGACTTCTTCGGCGCGCACACCTACCTTCGGGTGGACCGTGAGGGCGCCTACCACACCGACTGGACCGGCGACCGCACCGAGCGCCCCGCCTAGTTTTCAGCGGCTTCGTACTTCAGCGGGTCCGCAAGGGGACCGGGTTGGCCACGGCGGTCACGAGGCAGAAGCCGATCGGCCCGGTGGCGTCGTGCAGGGTGCACTGCCCTGTGGCGACGCCGCCGTCGCTGAGGTGCCCGGTCGCCTCCACCCCGACCAGCTCCCCCTCGGGGACCCGGCCGAGCGTGATCGTGTAGTCGGCGTTGATGAAGTGCACGCCGCCGGTGCCGCCGGTGCTGAGCGGGCTGGCGAAGTCGGCCGCGAGCGCCACCCTGGTGAACGGCGTGACCGGCTCGTCGTCGACGAGCGGATGGGTCTCGCGCAGCCAGACCCGGTTGGGGCCCGGCTCACTCCAGTCGGTCAGCCGCCACAGGTCGAACGGCGGCTCCCACTGCCCGCCCGTCACCGGCGGTCCGGCGGGCGGCGGCTCGTCCCACGCGGGCGTGTCGTTCCGCTCGCCGTCCGGCTGCTCGCTCTGCCTGAGCAGTACGGCACTGGCCCGGCCGATCACGCCCTGGTCGGTGCGGATCGTCACGTCGGCCACCCGGATCCGGCGCCCGTCCCTGACCAGCTCGGTCTCGACGGTGACCGGGAGCATCGGGCTGTTGCGGAAGAGATCGACGGTGAGCCGGGCGAACCGCAGGTCCGCCTCACCGTACTCCTGCTCGACGGCCATGGCGGCCAGGCCCCCGAGCAGGCGGCCGTGGAGCATGTCGGGCGACCAAGGGCTGCGGGCGTGCGGAGCGGGCACGAACTCGCCCGTCTTACGCGTGAAGAACGCTGACGTCACAGAATGAGATTCTAGAGGGTGGTGAGGCGCCGCCCGAGCCCGTGTCGTCGCCGACCGGCTCGACGACGCCCACCGTACGGCCCGCGACCTGGTCGGCCGGGGCGTACAGCAGGACGCGCCTGGATCGGCCCCATGTCGTGACCCAGGCGGTGCTCGACCCAGGCGGTGCTCGACCCAGGCGGTGCCCGACCCAGGCGGCGACATCGCCTCCCGGCGGCTCGCGCGGCGTGCAGCGGGGGCCGTTCGGCGTGCGCAGGCGCAGGCGGTCGGCGCGGTAGGTGCGCCGGTCCCGCCGGTCGACGTCCCAGCCGACCAGGTACTGCGGCCTGGTCGACTCGCCCGGAAGCTCGACGCGTACGCCTCCTGGGGTCAGGACATCGGCGGGCTGTCGCGCGACGACATCCTGACCAACGTGACGATCCACTGGCTCACGGACACAGCGGGCTCCTCCGCGCGCCTCTACCGCGAGGGCGCCTCAGCCTGGGAGCCGCCCGCCGAGCCGGGCAGGACGCCGACCGCCGTGGCGGTCCTCCCCGGCGACAGTACGGTGCGGCGCTACGCCAAGGTCGCGCACGACGTGGTGCGCTGGTCGGAGTTCCCCGTCGGCGGCGGCCACTTCGCCGCGCTTCAGGCGCCGCTGCTGCTCGCCGAGGACATCAGGGAGTTCTTCATGGCGCTCAGCCCCCGATCCATGAACTCGGCGACGACGGGCACCGCCTCGTCAGGGTAGAGGTCCGCGTGCCAGACGAACCGCGAACGGCCGTCACCCTCGTCCAACACCGTCGAGGACGCGTTGTGGTGCCGCAGGCCGAGCGGGCTGTCGACGATGGCGTACGCGATGCGGCGGGCCTCGTCGTCGACGTCCACGATGAGCTCGTGGGCGACGGCTCCGTTGAAGAACGTGACGATCCTGACATCGCCCTCCATGCGGCACTCGAGCACGAACCCGGGCGCGAGCCGGTCAACCCGGCCGGCATCGCGAAGGGCCGCCCACACCCGCTCGGCGGGGGCGTCGATCAGCGCCTCCTTGTGAATGGCGGCCATGGGTCAGCCACCTGCCGCGACACAGAACGGGTGACCCTCAGGGTCGGTGAGCACGGTCCAGTCGGCGCCACCCGGCTGGAACTCCGGTACGGCGGCACCGAGCCCGACCAGCTCCTTGACGGCGATCTCGACGTCGGTCACCTGGAGGTCGAGGTGGACGTGCTTGGCGTCGTCGGGCCAGCCTGGGCTCCGGTAGCCGGGGACCCGCTGGAACGCCAGCCCGACGGGGCCGCCCTCGACGGTGGCGAAGTCGTCGTCGCTGTGGGTGATCCGGCCGCCGGTGGCCTTGGCGTAGAAGTCGGCAAGGACGGCCGGGTTCTGGCAGTCGAAGATCACGGTGGTGACCGTGATGGTGGTTGTCATGGGTCCAGGGTGGGGTGGGGCGGGCGGCAGGGTCTTGAACATCCTTGCGCCACCGCTGGACGGTTCGCCGGCCGGCGGCGACGGCACCCGCGCGCCGGCGCAACGGCGATGCGCGTTGCGACGGCGCCAGGAAATGTCGTAGCCGGAGCGTAGGGTGCGGCACGTGCGTTCAGCAGTCCGTCTCGGCACCGGGTCCGGGTTCACCCTCGACGCGGTGACCTGCCACGACGATCACCGCAAGTGGTCGCCGCCCGAAACGAGCTCCGCCTACCGGGTGGTCCTGGTGCGCCGCGGCCGCTTCCGCCGCAAGGCCGACGGGCGGGCCGCCGTGGTGGATCCGACGATGGCCTATCTCGGCATTCCTGGCGAAGAGGAGCATTTCGCACACCCGGCGGGTGGCGACGTGTGCACCTCTCTGTGCGTGACGCCTGACCTGTGGCGCTCGCTCGCGGGAGACAATGTGGCGCCCTCCCGCTCCACGATCTACGTGGACGCCCGCCTCGACCTGGCGCACCGCCGCTTCCTGGCCGCCGCCCGCACCGGCGACACGGCTTTCGAGCTCGCCGAAGCCCTGCTGCCCCTCCTCTCCACCGCCCTCGCCCAGCTCGCCCCCATGCCGGCGCGGCGGGGCAGGGCTCCGGCGAGCTCGGAGGTGATCATGGAGGGTGCCAGGGAGGCCATCGTCGCGGGCCATCCCGCCGCCGACGGGCTCCTGCCGCTGGCGAAGTTCCTGGCCGTCTCGCCGTACCAGCTGAGCCGGGCCTTCACCCGAGAGCTCGGCATCTCCCTGACCCACTACCGCAACCGGGTACGCGTCGGGCGGGCCCTCGACCACCTGGAGGGCGGCGCGGCGAACCTGGCGCTACTGGCCGCCGAGCTGGGGTTCGCCGATCAGGCCCATCTGACCCGCACGGTCCGCCGCCACGCCGGCCGCACCCCGGCGGCGCTGCGCCGCCTGCTCGCCCCTTCTGGATCGCCGACGGAGGGCCCGCCTCGTGACCGTTGACGTGTTGACATCGCCGTCGCGGTCCCCGGTCCCCGGTCCCCCGCCATTGCGCCGACCTCGCCTCCGCCCCCCGTCACTCGCCCCCGACGCCCGTCACTGCCCCGGCTCCGCCCCTGGCCCTAGCGCCGTCGCTGTCCCTGTCCTTATCCCCCATCCCTGTCCCCGGTCGCTGTCCCCCGTCGCGGTCCCTCTCCCCGGCGCCGCACCGTTCGGGACGGTCTGGCACCTGCTCACCCACCCAGTGGCGCGCTCGGGGTTGGTCCAGGCCTATCCGGCATCCCAGGCGAGAAGGAGCATTCCGCGCATTCGGCGGGTGGCGACCTGTGCACCTCATTGCGTGTGCCGCCGAGTCTGTGGCGCTCGCTCCTCAAGCACGCCGGCGTGTACACCTCACTCTGCATACCGCCGGATCTGTGGCCCTCGCTCCCGAAGCACGCTGGATCCACAGCAGGACTCCCGCCCCTGCCTCGCGGATCTGAGCACGATCGCCGCCTCCCGTTTGCCGACATATCGTGGCGTTCCCGGACAGCCGCACCGGATTCGATCAACGACGGCCCGGTGGCGTAAGCTCCCTCGCGTGCGTGATTCAGGTGAGGACCCCCGGCCCGCCCGCGGTGCGGTGCGGGAGATCCACTCGCTCAGCCAGGCGGCGACCCTGTCCTACTCCCCCGACCTCGACGGACTGGCCGACCCCGGCGAGATCGTCTGGGCGTGGGTGCCCTACGAGGAGGACCCGGAGCGCGGCAAGGACCGGCCGCTGCTGATCGTGGGCCGCACCGGCCGCAGGCTGCTGGGCATGATGCTGTCCAGCCAGGGCGACGACGGTCCCGACTGGCTGGAGGTCGGCATGTGGGGGCGCGACGGCAAGACGTCCTACCTGCGGCTGGACCGCGTGTTCGCGCTGGACGAGGACGACATCAGGCGCGAGGGCGCGGTGCTCGACGGCGCGCGGTTCGCCCGTGTGGCGAGCCAGCTCATGAACACGTACGGCTGGACCGCCAGCGGCTGACCCGCTTCGTTCGGCCTCCTCCGGGCTGCGACCATGGGGACATGCGTGTTGCGGTGATCGGGAGCGGGATCGTCGGAGCGGCCGCGGCCTGGCACCTGAGCGGGCGCGGGGTGTCCGTGACGGTGGTGGACGGGGCTTTCACAGGGCGGGCGACGGAGGCCGGCGCGGGGATCGTGTGCCCGTGGGTCGACCATACCGACGACGACGCCTGGTACGCGCTGGCGCGTGAGGGGGCTCGCAGTTACCCGGATCTGGTGTCGGCGCTGGGCGAGGACATCGGGTACGCGCGGGTGGGGGCACTGCTGGTGGCCCCGGACCCGGTCGAGCTGGAGCCGGTACGCGCCCTGCTGCAGCGCCGCCGTCCGGAGGCACCCGAGATGGGGGACATTACGGAAATCGTGGCGCCGTCGGCGCTGTTCCCCCCTCTCAGGGAGGGCCTGAGCGCGATCCACGTGCCGGGGGCCGCTCGGGTGGACGGTCGGGCAGTACGCGACGCGCTCCTCCGCGCCGCCGTCCGCCAAGGCGCCGACCTCCGTACGGGCACCGCGGCCCTCACCCCCGACGGCGGCCTGCTCCTCCGCACCACCCCCGGCGCGCCCGGCCCAGAGCCGACAACGGAGCCGCAGTTCGGGGAGTCGGGGATACCGAGCGACAGACTCAGGTCTCCGGGCGATGGAGCGGGAGTTCCCAGCAACAGACTCAAGTCTCCGGACGATGGAGTGGGAGGCCCCAGCGACAGACCCAAGTCCCCGGCGCGGATGCCGAGCGAGAGGCCCAAGTCCCCGGCTGAGGGAGCGGCGATGCCCGGCGACCGGCTCAAGCCCTCGGCTGAGGGACCGGGGGTGCCGAGCGAGAGGGTCCGCGGGCCGGTCGAGGAGGCCGGGGTGCGCGTGGCGGCGGATGTGGTGATCGTCGCCGCCGGGGCCTGGAGCGGGGAGGTGTGCCGGGGGCTGGGGGTGGAGATCCCGGTGTTCCCCAGGCGGGGGCAGATCGTGCATGCTGCCCTCGACGGCGTGGACACCGCCTCCTGGCCGATCGTGCTGCCCCGGAGCGGGCCGTACCTGCTGGGGTTCCCCGGCTCGCGACTGGTGGTCGGCGCGACCGTGGAGGACGCCGGGTTCTCGCCGTACGTCACCGTCGGCGGCGTCCACGAGGTGCTGGCGGCGGGCCTGCGGCTGGCGCCCGGCCTGGACGGCGCGAGGGTGGTGGAGACGAGGGTGGGCCTGCGGCCGGTGTACGCGGCGGGCACGGCGCTCATCGACCGGCTCACCGAGCGGGTGGTGGTGGCGACGGGCCTGAGCGCGTACGGCCTGACGGCCGGCCCGTTCACCGGCCGGCTCGCCGCCGCGCTCGCCCTGGGCGAGACCCCACCCATCGACATCAGCCCGTACGCGTACGTCCCCGCCTGAGCCCACTCATCGACATCAGCCCGTACGCGCACGTTCCCACCTGAGCCCACCCATCGACCTCCGGCCCCTGGACGGCGGGCAGACGACCAACCCTGACCCCGATCGGTGCCCACACCGCGTCGCAGGGCATCGACCGGACCCGGTCAACACCGACACCACCCAGCAGGACAACTAGCCCAAAGCGCCCACACCGCGTCGCAGGGAATGTACTGGGCCCCGGTCAACGCCGACGCCACCCCGTAGGACGACTAGCCCAAGCCCCGGTCAGTGCCGACGCCGCGGAGCAGGGTGTCGACCAGGAGCGTGGCCAGGGTGTCGGCGTCGTCGCCCTGGCTCTGCGCGGCCTCGTGGATCAGCGCGTAGTAGACGCGCCTGGCCCACGCCGGATCCACGTCGGCCCGCAGCAGGCCGGTGGCCTGCGCCTTGAGGAACAGCCGCTCGCACCTGTCCTCGACCTCTGAATGCACGCGGGCCACCTCGGGATCCGACGACGCGCGGCTCATCGCGAAGCCCCAATCGATCTTCACCCGCAGCACGCTGGCCGTGACCTGGTAGAGCGCGACCAGCGGCGGCGTGGTCTCGGGGTTGGCGGAGTCGACCGCCGCCGCGAACTGCCGCGTGGCCCACCCCTCCATCGCGCTGACCAGGGCATCGCGGGACGCGAAACGCCGGTGCACGGTCGTGCGGGCGACCCCGGCCGCCTCGGCGATCTGCTCCATGCTGGCCGACGGATTCTTGCTGAGCACGCGCTCGGCCGCCTCGAGGATCGTGCGTACGGTCCGTTCGGCGTCGGAACGCAGCGCGCGCCCCTGCTGACTCGCTTCCACGGTGCAACCATACACTCCAGAGTTGCAACACTGATGTTGCAAGTGCTACGTTCTTGGCATCACCATCGATGCACTTACGGAGGTACGCATCACCATGGACATGCGACTCACCGGCAAGACCGCCGTGGTCACCGGCGCCAGCAGGGGTCTCGGTCTCGCCATCGTCGCCGCGCTGCGAGCGGAGGGGATGCGGGTCGTGGCCGGTTCGCGGACGATCTCACCCGAGCTGAAGGAGACGGGCGCGACGGCGATCGCGGCCGATCTGTCCAGCGCCGAAGGCCCGGCCGAGCTGATCGGCACCGCCCTGGCCGAGCTGGGCGAGCTCGACCTGCTGGTCAACAACGTGGGCGGCGGTGACGGCGGCGAGGGACAACTGGACGGGTTCCTGGGCTTCACCGAGGAACACTGGCACCAGACCCACGATCTCAACTTCCTCAGCGCCATCCGCGCCACTAGGGCCGCCCTGCCCAGCCTGCTGCGCCGAGGCGGGGCCGTGGTCAACATCTCCTCCAACGGCGCTCGCATGCCGCACGCCGGCCCGATCACCTACACCACGGCCAAGGCCGCGCTGACCGCGTTCGGCAAGGCGCTGGCCGAGGAGTTCGGGCCGCAGGGGGTGCGGGTCAACACCGTCTCCCCCGGCGCCTGCCGCACTTCGATGTGGGAAGACCCCAGTGGTTACGGCGCGGCACTCGCGGCCAAGATGGGCCTGGAGCACGAGCAGCTCCTGGCCGGGCTGCCGTCGAGCGCGGGGATGACGACGGGCAGGTTCGTCGCTCCCGAGGAGGTCGCCGCCCTGGTGACCTATCTGGCCTCACCGCACGCCGCGAGCATCAACGGCGCCGATTACGTCATCGACGGCGGCGCGATCAAGACGGTCTGAATCTATCGCGATATATCGTCCAAATCGGGAACATCGGAGATATCGCGATCAGTTGAGTGGTGTGGACCGACTTTCAGGGGAGTGTGAGCGATGGCGAGACTGCGGACTATACGACGGCTTCTCGTAGGCGGGGCGGCCTTGGCCGCGGCGGGCTGGGCCCTGCGCGACGTACCCGCCGAGCTGGGTGTGCGGCCTTTGACCTCGGGACCGGACCGGGCGGCCAGGGTGCGGCGCTCACCGCAGTTCAAAGACGGCGCCTTCTACAACCCGATGCCGGAACCCACCGCCATGATGACCGCGCCGCCCGCGGGTCTGCTGCGCGAGATGTCCAAGGACAGGGACCTGCGCCGCCCGTCCGGCCCTGTTCCGCTGCGTGTCCCGCCGACCGGCGACCCGTCGCCGACCGGGCTGAGAGCGATCTGGTACGGCCACGCCTCCACGCTGGTGGAGATCGAGGGGCGTCGAGTGCTGTTCGACCCGGTGTGGAGCAGGCGGCCGTCGCCGTCGCAGCTTGTCGGGCCGAAGCGGCACCACCCGGTGCCCGTCCCGCTGAACCGGTTGCCGCAGGTCGACGCGATCGCGATCTCGCATGACCACTACGACCACCTCGACATGGGGACCGTGCGCTCGCTCACCGCGACGCAGAAGGCGCCCTTCCTGGTGCCGCTGGGCATCGGCGCCCATCTGGAGCGGTGGGGCGTGCCCGCCTACCGGATCATCGAGCTCGACTGGAACGAGGAGGCCGAGGTGGCCGGGCTGCGCTTCGTCGCGACGGCCGCCCGCCATTTCTCCGGCCGCGTGCTCACCCGCAACGACACGCTGTGGGGCTCCTGGGTGGTGGCCGGAGCGAGCAAGCGGGTCTTCTACGCGGGCGACTCCGGCTACTTCGAGGGTTACCGGGGCATCGGATCGGCGCACGGCCCGTTCGACCTGACGCTGATGCCGATCGGCGCCTACAGCCCCTCCTGGCCCGACATCCACATGAACCCCGAAGAGGCGGTCAACGCCCACCTCGACCTGGGCGGCCGGCTGCTGTTGCCGGTGCACTGGGCGACGTTCACCTTGGCGCTGCACCCGTGGGCGGAGCCGGTGGAGCGGCTGTGGCGCGAGGCGAAGGCCCGCGACGTCGAGATCGTGGTGCCGCGCCCCGGTGAGGCCGTGGACACCGACGGCGCTCCGGCCGTCGACGGCTGGTGGGAGACCCTGGGCTGACCACCTTCGACCACACCCGGCGGGCCTGCTACGCCGGATATGTCACCCAGGCCATCGTCAACAACCTGGCGCCACTGCTGTTCATTGTCTTCCAGACGCGCTACCAGGTGCCGTACGAGATGCTGGGCCGCCTGGTCCTGCTCAACTTCGCCACCCAGCTCGTCACCGACCTGATCGCGGTCAAGGTGGTGGACCGGACGGGCTACCGCGCGCCCCTGGTGCTGGCGCACGTGTTCAGCGTGGCCGGGCTGGTGCTGCTGGCGGTCGCTCCGTCGGCGCTGCCTTCGCCGTACATAGGGCTGGCTGTGGCCGTGGTGGTCTACGGGATCGGCGGCGGTCTGCTGGAGGTCCTGGTCAGCCCGGTGGTGGACGCCCTGCCCGCACCGGCTGAGCACCGCGCCGCCAGGATGAGCCTGCTGCACTCCTTCTACTGCTGGGGCCAGGTCGCCGTCGTGCTCGGCACGACGCTGGTGCTGGCCTGGATCGGCGACGCGGCCTGGCAGGCGCTGCCGCTGCTGTGGGCGTGCGTACCCCTGGCCGGCCTGGTGCTCTTCCTGCGGGTCCCGCTGCCCGCGACGGTGCCCGACGAGCACCGGACCGGGCTCGGGACACTGCTGCGGACACCGTCCTTCGCGGCGGCGCTGCTGCTGATGCTCTGCGCGGGCGCGGCCGAGCTGACCATGTCGCAGTGGTCCTCGCTCTTCGCCGAGCAGGGGCTGGGCGTGGCCAAGGTGTGGGGGGACCTCGCGGGACCATGCCTGTTCGCGGTACTCATGGGGCTCGGCCGGATCGCCTACGGTCTCTGGGGCAGTCGGATCCCCCTGCTGCCGGCCGTGATCGCCTGCGGCGCGCTGGCCACCGCCTGCTACCTCGCCGCCGCCCTGGCCCGGGACCCGGTGCTCAGCCTGGTCGGGTGTGCGGTGTGCGGGCTGGCGGTCAGCCTGATGTGGCCGGGGACGTTCAGCCTGACGACCGCCCGCTTCCCGTTGGGCGGGACCGCGATGTTCGGGGTCCTGGCGATGTTCGGCGACGCGGGGGCGGCGGCGGGTCCGTGGCTGGCGGGCGCCGTCGCCCAAGGGGGGCCGCTCGTCCCCCAGGGCGGCTTGCTCGGCGATGGCTCCGGACTCCGTGCCGGGCTGCTGGTCGGCACCGTCTTCCCGCTCGCGGTGGTCGTGGTCGGCACCGCGCAGTCGCTCCTGGTCCGCCGCCGGGCCTCCGCTCCCGCCCCCGCCGAGAGCTGATCCATGCCGTCGTACAGTTCATAACGTGAGCAACCTGGAGCAGGACCCCAACGAGATCCGCTGCGGCGCCGAGAGCGGTGGCGAGACCGAGGTGCTCGCCGGGCGCGCGGTGCCGCTGGGCGGTCCGCGCGGCATGTCGGTGAGCAGGACACTGCCCAACGCGCACCGCCGCATGATCGGCGCCTGGTGCTTCGTGGACGCCTACGGCCCCGAGGTGGCGGTGATGCGGGTGCCTCCGCATCCGCACACCGGCCTGCAGACCGTGAGCTGGCTGCTCGCCGGCGAGGTGCTGCACCGCGACAGCGTCGGCAGTCTCCAGGAGGTACGCCCCGGCCAGCTGAACCTGATGACCGCCGGGCACGGCATCTCCCACTCGGAGGAGTCGCCCGAGACGCTGCTGCACGGCGTTCAGCTGTGGGTGGCGCTGCCCGGCGCGGACCGGCGGACCGCGCCCGGGTTCGAGCACCACGCGTCACTGCCCGTGCGGTCCGGCCCCGGGTTCGACGCCACGGTGATCATGGGGTCGCTCGGCGGCGTGACCTCGCCCGCGACCACCTACAGCCCCTTGGTGGGCGCCGAGCTGGCCGTCGAAGGGAGCGCCGAGGTGCCGCTCGACCCCGCCTTCGAGCACGGAGTGCTGCTGCTCGACGGGGAGGTCGACCCGCTGGAGGCGGGACCGCTGCTCTATCTGCCGCCGGGCCGCGACCTGTTGCGGTTGAGCGGGCGCGGGCGGGTGCTGCTGATCGGCGGCGAGCCGTTCGGCGAGGAGATCGTGATGTGGTGGAACTTCGTCGGCCGCGGCCACGACGAGATCGTCGCGTTCCGCAAGGAGTGGATGGAGGGTGAGGGGTTCGGCGCCGTCGAGGGGTTCGACGGCGGCCCGCTCCCCGCGCCCATCCTGCCGGGCACCCGGCTGCGGCCCAGGGGTCGCGTCCGCTAGTCCTGTCTTTTCGCACATACCGCCTTGTCGTAGGTCAGCCGCTAGGGCTGATCCAGCACTCGGTGTCATCGGTGCAGCTCGTGGACAGCGACCTGCGGAGAACCGGGCTGGTTCCGGAGACGTGCCGAAGCTGGGCTAGTTGTTCTGGGCTGGTTCCGGTGCCTGCGGGAATTGGGCTAGTTCCGGCGTGGGAAGGTGTAGATCACGTCCATGTTCGAGCTGTTCGTCGGTATCTCGGCCAGCAGGCGCAGCGCGGTGCCCGTGAAATCGACCACCTGTATCTGCTGCTTGTCCGCGCTCGCGTCGGGCCTGACCCAGCAGACTAGATGGCTGTCGTCGTACCAGGTGGCCAGGCCGGTGCAGGGGGACTCGAAGCGCTTCAGCTCGGCGCCGGTCTGGGCGTCGTAGACGCAGTTGTTGCCGCTGCCCAGACCGGGGCAGTTGGTGACGAACTGCTTGCCCGACGGCGAGAACAGCGACTCGGCGATACCCGACCCCACGTTCGGGATCCGGCGCACCCGCAGCCCGTTCGCGTCGAAGAAGCGCAGCGCCTGCTGCTTGGCGTCGTTCGACAGGGCCACCACGCCCGTGTCTGCCTGGTCGAAGCCGTAACGGATGCCGTGCAGCGAGCCCTCCCTGAGCGAGGCGACCGTGGCCTGCCTGGTGGCGACGGTCACGATCGCGAACCCGGTCGACTGCCAGACCCCCTTCACCGGGTTGCCGACGTTGAACAGCAGACGGCCGCTGTCACGCGACCACCCCTGCACGTACGCGCTGAGCGGCTGGCGCGAGGTCTTGACCGTGAACGTCTCACCCGACACCTTGTCGGTGATCTTGACGCTGTCGTAGCCGTCGACGAAGATCTTGCCGCGCTGGGCCAGGTACCGGCCGTTGGGCGACAGCATGCTCTCCCACATGTCCGGATATTTCGTGAACGGTCCGGCCAGCGAGTCCCGGGCGTAGTAGATCCAGTCCTGGGTCTTGGCGTCGCGGACCATGTAGGTGGTGAGCCTGACGGCGTCGCCCGGATTCTCGTAGATGACCGCGGCGGTGCCTGGGAGCGTCGAGGTGACCAGGTTCGCGGTGGGAACGACCGCCGGGACCGCGGATGTGGCCGTGCCTTCGGCGCTCGGGGAGGAGGTCGGGGTCGACGGAACGGGCAGGTTGGTCAGCGCGACGGCCACCACGGCGACGGTCGCGACGATGGCCACGGCCGCGGCGATCGCCGCCACCACATAGCTCTTCTTCGCGCCCGATCGGGGCGGCGGCAACTGGGGGCCGGAGCCGTACTGCGGGGCCTGCCCCTGCGTGGTCGAGGGGGCCCACTGCGGCTGCTGGTGCGGCCCCGACTGCGCTTGCGGACCTTGTGGTGGCGGACCCTGTGGGATCGGACCCTGTAGTGGTGGGCCCTGTGGTGGCGGACCTTGTAGTGGCAGTCCCTGTGGGATCGGGCCTTGTGGTGGCAGGCCCTGTGGGATCGGACCTTGGAGTGGTGGTCCGTACGGGTGCGGTTGCGGTCCCTGGGGATACGGCCCCTGGGGATACGGCCCCGACTCCGCGTACGGAGCCTGGGGGTACGGCCCCGATTGCGCGTACGGAGCCTGACCGTATGAGGGTTGTCCATACGGGGGCTGCAGGGGGAACCCCGGCCCCGGCTGGGACGGAGGCTGAGGCACAGGCGAGGGGTGGGACGGAGGCTGAGGTGGAACCGAGGGGTGGGGCGGGGAGCCGCTGACCACGGCGGCCGCCTGCTCCAGCTCGGCGGGGTTCGACGTGGGATGCTCCAGCAGCCGCATGATCACCTGCTCGGCGGTGGGCCGCCGGACGGGATCCTTCGACAGGCAGGCGGCCACGAGTTCGCGCAGCGGCCCGGTCAGCGAGGACAGATCGGGCTCGTTGTAGAGCACCTGGTCGACGATCTCCGGCACCGACTCCGCCTCGAACGGCCCGGTGCCCGTAGCGGCGAACACGATGGTGCTCCCCCACGCGAACATATCAGCGGCCGGTCCCACCGGCTGTCCCAGCACCTGTTCCGGCGCCATGAACGCGGGCGTCCCCACCGGGGTGGAGGTGATCGTGGAGGTGGCGTCGAGCGCCTTGGCGATGCCGAAGTCGATCACCCGGGGGCCTTCGCCGGCGAGCAGCACGTTGTTCGGGCTGAAGTCGCGGTGCACGATGCCCGCCTGGTGGATGGCGGCCAGTGCGGTGACGCTACCGATGGCCAGCCGGTACAGGGCGGCGTCCGCGCGCGGCCCCTCCTCGGTAACCACCTGCCGCAGCGGCGGCCCCTCGACGTACTCGCTGACGATGAACGGCCGCTCCTCGTACACCCCGGTCGCCAGCACCTTCGCGGTGCAGAACGGCGCCACCCGCTGCGCCACGGCCGCCTCCCGCGCGAACCGCTCGGCCGCGACCTCATCGCCCGCCAGGTTCGGGCGTAACCACTTGATGGCGGCCTGGTCGCCCTGCTCGTCGACGCCCAGATAAACGACGCCTTGTCCGCCTTCTCCCAGCCGTCCGCGGATCTCATAACCTCCGAGACGGGCGGGATCTCCTGCTCTCAGCTCACTCATCGACGGCATGACCAAATTATGGGCATGCTTCTTGCGAATGACTTAACTAGCTCTGTCTGGAAATTTCGTGTCAGTACGCATGGACGACGGTGCGCGGGTGCCTGTCGGAATCAGTGGGCCCGCTGCCTTGACGGTGTGCAACACGGGAGCCGTTTCGAGGGTGTGAATGGCATTGAGGCCACCCAGCCGATGGGTGAGGTAATCGTGCAGATCGGCAGGGCTGCGGCAGAGCGCGTTGGCCAGCAGGTTGGTCCGGCCGGTGGTGGCGGCCACCAGGGCGAGTTCACGGTGACCGGCCAGGGTGGTCGCGACGCGGTCGAGGTCGCCGGGCTGGACGGACATCCAGAGCAGGGCTTGGGTGGTGGCCCCGAGGACGGCGGGGGCGACCTCGACATCGAAGAAGATCGTTCCGCTGGCCCGAAGTTCGGCCAGACGACGGGCGACGGTGGCCTGGGACACTCCGGTGGCCGCGGCGAGGTCGGCGTGCGTGGCCCGGCCGTCGTGACGCAGAGCGTCGATCAGGTCATGATCGACGCGCGCCAGCGTCGGTCGGCCAGCCGACGGATGGGTCGACGTCGGCTGGTCGGCCGACGGATGGGGTGGCGGCGATGGCTGGCCGACCGACGGATCGGTCAGCGTTGACTGGCGGACCGACGGATGAGGTGGCGGCGATGGCGGGTGGCCCGACTGATCGGGCGGCGATGGCCGGCGGGTCTGCGGATCAGTGTCGCGGGCCTGTGCGAGCTGCTGTTGCTGCTGGTCGGTGAGGGTCTCGAGGCGGCCTCGCCACCCGGTCGGGCCGCCCAGATAGGTGTGCAGCAGGCAGTGGGCGGAGACCGCGGTGATGCCTGCCCTTCGGGGGATGTCGTGCAGCAACAGTGAGGGTACGGCCTGCGCGCCGCTCGGCGCGTGGATGACGGCGAAGATCTCCGTGCCTCCGGAGGCCAGTTTGACCCACGAGGTGTCGGCTCGCCGGGCCAGCGAATGCGCAAGATCCCGCACGGTGGACGGGGTGGCGGTGAGCCGGATCATCCACTGGGTCTGGCCTGCCCGGTCCGGGTTGGGGAGCCCGACCACGCGCAGCGCGGCCTCGGCGCGCAGTCGCCGATAGCGGCGCGCCACGGTCTGCGCGGAGGTGCCGAGCACCTCGGCGATGCGGCCGAAGGGCGCCCGCCCGTCAATGCTCAGGGCGTGGATCAGCCCTCGGTCC
The DNA here is from genome assembly GCF_020215705.1 of Nonomuraea aurantiaca. Lineage (GTDB taxonomy): Bacteria > Actinomycetota > Actinomycetes > Streptosporangiales > Streptosporangiaceae > Nonomuraea > Nonomuraea aurantiaca. The sequence continues at coordinate 364,125 of NZ_JAIWNB010000008.1, forward strand.
ACATCGTCGAGCGTGAGCATTTCCCTCACAAAACCGTCAGTCATGGAAGATAGTCTCCAACTATCTGTTCCGGATGGAACAACCGGCCCAGCCTCTTCCACTCTGGGACCCCGCCCCTCGATGGCGTGGGTTCGCGGAGTTGGAGAGGAACGTGGGATGTCAGTACGTGTGTCATCGCCCCCGAGGGCGACTTATCCGTGGCGGTGGGTGGCGCTGGCCTCATTGCTGCTGGCCGAGGCCATGAATCTGCTGGACTCGACGATCGTGCAGGTCGCCACACCGGCGATCCGGGCCGACCTGGGCGGGTCGGCGTCGGACATGCAGTGGTTCAGCACGGCGTACACCTTGCCTTTCGCCCTGCTGCTGATCACCGGAGGTCGGCTGGGTGACATCGCCGGTCGGCGGCTGGTCTTTCGGATCGGTGTCGCGGGGTTCCTGGGCGCGTCGCTGGCCTGCGCCCTGGCGGGCTCGGTCGGCATGCTGATCTGCTTCCGCGTCGTGCAAGGCGCCGCGGCCGCGGCGATCATTCCGCAGACCATCGGCCTGATCCGCGCCATGTTCGCCGGCGAGGAGATGTCCAAGGCATTGGGCAGCATCGGTCCCGTCATGGGTCTGGCCGCTGTCTGCGGTCCCATTCTCGGTGGCGTGCTGACCCAAGCCGACCTGTTCGGCTCGTCATGGCGGGCGGCGTTCCTGGTCAACGTCCCGCTCTGCGTCGCCGTGCTGGCCGTGGCGCCGACCCTGATCGAGGACCACGCGCCGCGGCGGCCGAGTCTCGACCCCGTCGGCACCGCACTGGCGATGCTCGGCACCGCTCTGATCGTCTACCCCCTGATCGGGGCCGGGACGGCGCACATGTCGACAGGGAGCTGGGTGGCCATCGGTCTCGGCCTGGCGGCCGTCCTCGGCTTCGCCCTGCAGCAGCGACGGAGAGCCGGGCTCGGCCGCAGCTCGCTGGTGGAGACCAGCCTGTTCGCGCACCGCGCCTTTCCGGCCGCGCTGGTGACGTCCGCGCTGTTCTTCGCGGTGACGACCGGGCTGATGTTCGTCGTGGTCCTGCACCTGCAATTGGGAGCGGGCTCCGACGCGCGCACCGCGGGACTGACCATGGCGCCTTGGTCGGTGGGCCTGGCGGTGTCGTCGTGGGTCGCGGGCGCGTATCTGGTTCCTCGTTACGGACGGCGAGTGATGTTCGCCGGACTCGCCACGCTGGCGCTGGGCATAGTGGCCGCTGTCGCCGCGTACCACGCGGCCGCCCCCATGACCTATCCCACGCCGCTGCTCGGCGCTCTGGGAGTCGCGGGTCTCGGCGTCGGGGTGTTCACGCCGTCGTTCTTCACCGCCGCGCTGAAACCCCTCAATCCTCAAGAGATCGGCTCAGCCGCCGGCCTGCTCAACGCCGTCCAGCAACTCGGCGCCACGCTCGGCGTCGCCGTCCTGGGCAGCGTCTACCTCGACGGCTCCATAGCCGGCTCGCCTGGTGACGCGGTGCAGGTGACCTGCTGCGTCGCGGGCGGCTTGCTCGTGGCGAGCTTCCTCTCCGCCGCGCTCATGACGGCGGCCGGGCCCCGGTTACAGGATCTTCATCCCGGGAGTAAAGAAGCCCTCCTCGATCTCGACTTGTGACGCAGCGCGATGTATTGATCACCGTTAGTATTCTCGGCATGACAACCCTCCAGGAGCTGGAGATCCGGGTAACGCGCCTCGAAGAGCGCTCGGACAACCAGCGAGAAGACATCAAGGTCATCGGCTCAGAGGTCTCCAAGATCCTTCTGACTCAGGACGAGATCCTGAAGGTCCAGCGTACGCACACGTCGAAAATCGACGCACTGGACGAGAAGCTCAATGAGCTCGCCACGGTGGTGGGCGGGCACAGTCAAACGCTAGCCGGGCACAGTCAAACGCTAGCCGGGCACAGTAAGACGCTAGCCGGGCACACCCAAACGCTGGCCGAGCACAGTAAGACGCTGGCCAAGCACACTCGGATGTTCGAGACGCTGTTCGCCCACTTCGGCATCCCCCTCCCCGCCGAAGACCCCCAGCACAACTAGTGCGGCGACCACGATGGCTCCCGGGCAGTTCGCCACACGACCGTCCCGATGCCCGTGACGGTCCGTGGCGGCTGGGGTCCTTTTAGCGGAATGCCCCTTCGGGGGACAGGAAGAAGACGGCCCGTCGTGGCACAGACCCCCTGAAGGGATACCTCCTCCGAAGGAGGCAAAGAAGACGGCTCGTCGCGACACGGGCCCCATGGAGGAATACCCCTCCGAGGAGCCGAGGAAGACGGCCCGTCATAGCTGCCCTTCGGGAAGAGGAAGAACGGATAGCCGGCTTCGCCTTTGGCGCCCGAGGCCGGGAGGCCCCGGGCGCCTCGGCCCTTACTTGTCGGAGAGTTTGTGGCCGCGGAAAATCGGGTGGTCGGTCTCCCAGTAGCGCCAGCCTTCGATTCTCGACGGAATGTCGGCGATACCGGTGGCGATTCTGACCTCGGCGCAGTTGTGGAGCCGGGCCCACTGGCCCCAGCCGATGCGGTAACCGAAGACGCGGTACCACATGTTTCCGTACTTGCCCGCGCTGATTGTCTGCGTGTAGTCGTGCCCCGTGAAGATCATGTGCCTCTTCTCGAGGTGTGGAGTGACCTCCCTGGTGAGCGCGCGGAGGATGTCCTCGGTGGTGACCGTGCTGCCGATCGTCTTGGCGACCGAGTCGGTGACCGATTTGGTCTTGGTCTTGTCGGCCTCCACGAAGGCGAGCACCTCATACTCGTGGTGGACCGAGACGGTCATCGAGCCGCCGGGACCGTCGGTGTACCTGGTGCGAGGAATGAAGAAGTTGTGGGGCCTCAGCGAGTGAGCCCTGATGAAGGTTCCCGGCTCGCAGCCGTTCCCACTGTCGGTCAGGACTGTCTTGTGGAACTTATGGAAGAAGTGGTGGTGGCGGTGGAACCGAGGGTCCGGCACCGGATCGGCGTTGGCCGGGATGGTCGTGATGCCGGCAAGGGCCACGGACAGGGGGGCCGCCACGGACAGCATCATCCGTCTTCTTGTCACCCGCCGCTTCGCCGGTCGGGTCGGTATGCCTGTGGCGTCGGCTCTCGAAGTGTGCGTGAACATAGAGGTACCGTTTCTTTTGGAGCGCGGCCAGCGGTCGCGGCTAACCCATTGGCCGGAAGACGGCCCATTTCTGCCCGCTGAGCAACCCAGCGTGACGATAAAGATGCTTACAGTCGCCACCGGTCTCCTCTCGACGCCACGCCGAAAGGGACTTCCCCGGACAGGGAAAGCAAAGGTGAATAAAACCTCAGTGCGTAATCGTCTCGCTGGTTCGAGAGGACACAGCCCCCGGAACTCCCCGGAGGCCACGCCACCGACTACGACAGCCGCTGCGCCTTGCTCAGCAGTCGCTGCGCCACCACCACCAGCGCCAGGAACGCCCCGCTGACCACCTGCTGAAAGGCCGACGTCAGGTTACCCACCTGGTTGATGAGGCTCTGGATCACGCCCAGCAGCAGGACTCCCGCCACCGTCCCGGTGATCCCGCCCGCGCCCCCGGTCAGCAGGGTGCCGCCGATGACGACGGCGGCGATCGCGTCCAGTTCCAGGCCGATGCCCAGGATCGTCACCCCGGACGAGAGCCGCGCCGCGTTCAGCGCGCCGGCGAGGCCGGCCAGCAGGGCCGACATCACGTACACGGTCACCTTGGTACGCGCCACGGGCACGCCCATGAGCGCCGCCGCCTGCTCGTTGCCGCCGATCGCGTAGACGTTCTGCCCGAAGCCGGTCCGTTGCAGCAGCACCATCGCGACCAGCGCCAGCGCCGCGGTGATGTACACGGGGTACGTCAGGCCGAGCAACTCCCCCTGCCCCAAGGACGCGAAAGCGGGATTTTTCACTAAATAGGTGGTTGCCCCTTCACCGGAAATGGCGAGCATCAACCCCCGCACACCCAACAAACCCGCCAATGTCACGATAAAAGGGGCCATACCGGTGCGAGCTATGACCAAGCCCTGGAGCAGGCCGACGACCCCGCACGCGCCCAGCGGCAGGGCCAGCGCCACGAGCAGGCCGTACTGGGACCCATAGGCCGCCAGCACCCCGCCCAGCACGAACAGCGATCCCACCGACAGGTCGATCCCGCCGCTGATGATCACGAACGTCATCCCGATCGCGATGATCGCCAGGAACGACGACGAGACCACCACGCTGGCCGCGTTCCCCGCTGTGGCGAAGGAGTCGAAGGCCACGCTGCCCACGATCACCAGCAGCGCCAGCACCATGAGCGCCCCGTGCTGCTGGAGCACCCGGCTCACCTGCTCACGCCGTAAAGAAGCAAAAGAAGCAGAGGTCATCGGTTCGCACGCTCCCTCGTGGCGTAGACGGCGGCCAGGATGATGACCGCCTGGACCATCTGGGTCCACGACTGCGGCAGGTTGTGCTTGATCAGTGTGGCCGCGAGCAACTGCATGAGCAGCGCGCCCATGACCGTGCTGAGCACCCTGATGCGCCCGCCGGTGAGCGGCGTGCCGCCGACCACGACGGCGGTGATCGCCGACAGCTCGATGAACAGGCCGAGCGACGTCGGGTCACTGGCCTGCAGGCGGGCCGTCGCCAGCACCCCGGCCAGCGCGGCGAGCAGCCCGGAGATGACGTACACGATCAGCAGCACCCGTTTGACCGGCAGCCCGGACAGCTCGCTGGCCGACCGGTTGCCGCCGATCGCGACGACCTGACGGCCGAACGTCGTGCGCCGCACCACGAACAGCACGATCAGCGTCAGCGCCGCCGCGATCAGCACGATGACCGGGATGCCGGCCACCGAGCTGCTGCCCAGCGCGATCAGCTCCGGGTTGCGGAACTCCACGAGCTGCGGCACCAGGACGTTGGCGATGCCGCGTACACCCACCAGCAGCGCCAGTGTGGCCACGATCGGCTGGACGCCCACGTAGGAGACCAGGGCACCGCCCGCCGCGCCGACGACCGCCCCGCCGATCACGGCGACGATCAGCGCGGGCAGCGCGCCGTAGCCCAGGTAGAGGGCGACGAGCGCGGCGGCCAGCGCCATGACCGACCCGACGGACAGGTCGATGCCCTGCGTGCCGATCACCAGCGCCATGCCCAGCGACACGATCACGATGGGCGTGACCTGGACGAACTGGGTGCGGAAGTTCGAGGCGTCGAGGAAGTGCGGCGTGAACAGCACGTTGAACAGCAGCAACGCCAGCACGGCCGCGTACACGCCGTAGTCCTGCACCCAGGCGAAGATCCGCGGTTTGAGGTCCGCCATCGACCTCGCCCCGCTCGGCGGCGCCGGTTTCGAGGTGAGCTCAGTCATCGGACCGCCCCGCGATCGTCGCCGTCGAGGTGAGCGCGGTCATCCGCGATCGTTGCCATGATCCTCTCCTCGGTCACCTCGTCGCCGGTCAGCTCCCCGACGACCGCGCCCTCGCGCAGCACCAGGATGCGGTCGGCGCCCTCGACCAGTTCCTCCAGGTCGGAGGAGATCAGCAGCACGCCCAGCCCCTCCTCGGCCAGCTCGTCGATCAGCGCCTGCACCTCGGCCTTGGCGCCCACGTCGATGCCCCGCGTGGGCTCGTCGAGCAGCAGCACCTTGGGGCGGACGGCCAGCCAGCGGGCCAGCAGGACCTTCTGCTGGTTGCCGCCGGACAGCTCCGACACGAGCTGGTTCGGCGAGGCCGCCTTGATGCGCAGCCGCCGCATGAAGATCTCGACCATCCGGTCGATCTTCGCGTCTGACACCACGCCCGCCCTGGCCAGGGCGGGCAGGGCGGCCAGCGCGATGTTCTCCCGGACGGACAGGGTCGGGACGATGCCTTCGGCCTTGCGGTCCTCGGGCAGCAGGCTGACGCCCGCCCTGATGGCCGCGGTGGTGGAGCCGCCGCGCAGCGGCAGCCCGGCCACGAGCACCTGCCCGCCGTCGAGGGGCATCGCGCCGACGATGGCCTTGGCGGTCTCGGTACGGCCGGCGCCGAGCAGGCCACCGAGACCCACGACCTCGCCGGGCCGTACGGACACGTCGATCCCGTCCAGGACGTGTCGCCGCGTGAGACCCCGCGCCTCGACGGCCGGTGGCCCCTGGCCGTCGGCGGCGCGGTGGCGGTCGCGGGAGAACCTGGTCAGGCCATCCGCTTTGACCTCGTTCAGCTCGCGGCCCAGCATGAGCGAGATGAGCTTGAGCCGGTCCAGTCCTGCGAGGGGCCCGGTGTGCGCGACGCGGCCGTCACGCAGCACGGTGACCCGGTCGCACACCTGGTAGAGCTCGTCGAGCCGGTGGCTGACGTACATGACGGCGATGCCCTCGTCGCGCAGCCGCCTGATCACCCCGAACAGCGTCTCGACCTCGCGCGGCTCCAGGGAGGAGGTCGGCTCGTCCATGATGACCACGCGGGCGTCGACGGCCACGGCCCTGGCCAGGGCGACCATCTGCTGGGCGCCGATGCCGAGCGTCCGCAGCGGCCGCCGGACGTCGGTCTCGACGCCGTAGCCGGACAGGACGCGGGCGGCTTCGGCGTACATCTTCGTGGCGTCGATGACCCCGAATCGGCCGCGTGGCTCGCGGCCGAGCAGCAGGTTGCGGGCGACGCTCATCATCGGGACGAGGTTGACCTCCTGGTAGATGGTGGAGATCCCGGCGCGCTGCGCGTCGAGCGGCGTGCCGAAGGCGGCGGGCGCGCCGTGGTGGCGCAGCTCGCCGCCGTCGGGATGGTACACGCCGGTGAAGACCTTGATCAGGGTGGACTTGCCGGCGCCGTTCTCCCCCACGAGGGCGTGCACCTCGCCGGGGAGGAGGGCGAGATGCACACCGTCGAGAGCGAGGACGCCGGGGAAGCGCTTGCTGATCCCCTTCGCCTCGAGAACCGCTGCCAACTCAGTACGCCTCACCGAGGGAGTCCTTGGCGTTGGACGTGTCGTAGTCGCGGTCGGAGATGATCACCTTGTCGGGGATGGCCTGGCCGTCGAGGAACTTCTGCGCGGTCTCGAAGGCGAGCGGCCCGAAGCGGGGGTTCGACTCGATGACCGCGTGCAGCCAGCCGTCGGCGATGCCCTGGACGGCGCTGCGGGTGCCGTCGACGGACACGATCTTGATGGTGCCCGCCTCCTTGCCCGCGCCCTTCAGGGCGGTGACGGCGCCGAGCGCCATCTCGTCGTTCTCGGCGTAGATGCCGTTGATGTCGGGGTTGGACTGGATGAGCTGCTCGGTGACCTGCTGGCCCTTCTCGCGGGCGAACTCGCCGGTCTGCTCGAACGAGATCGTGATGCCGGGGGCCTTCTCCTTGATCCGGTCCTTGAACCCGTTCGTCCGCTCGGTGGTGACGTTGTTGCCGGGCGCGCCGAGCAGGATGGCGACCTTGCCCTTGCCGGAGAGGGCGTCGATCATCCGGTCGGCGGCCCGCTTGCCCTGCTCGTAGAAGTCGGAGCCGATGAAGGTCAGGTAGTCGCTGCACGCCTTGGCGTTGATCTTCCTGTCGACCGTGATGATCGGCACCTTCTTGGCAGCGGCCTGCTGGAGCACCGGTTCCCAGCCGTCGGAGTTCAGCGGCGCGATGACCAGCAGCTGCGCGCCCTGGGCGATGAGCTGCTGCACGTCGGTGATCTGCTTGGAGAACTGCGACTGGGCGTTGGTGACCTTCAGGCGGGCGATGCCGAGCTTGGCCGCCTCGTCCTTGATCGACTTGGTCTCGGCGATGCGGAACGGATTGGCCTCCTTCTCCGACTGGGAGAAGCCGACGGTGGCCGTCTTGAGGTCGAACTTCTTGCCGCCGAACTGGTCGAGCGTGCACGTCGGCCCGGCCGTGCCGCTGGGGCTCTGCACGACCTGCTGCCCGGCCGTGCTGGTGGCGGCGGGCGCGCTCTGCGGCTCCTCCGCCTTGGCGCAGGCCGACGCGGTGAGGAGTACGGCCAGCGCCAGGCAGGCTGTCCGGAGATTCATGGGGGTTCCTTCCTATCAGGCGCAGGCCGGGCTGATCTGCCCGGTGAGCGCCCGGTTGGCGGCGCTGACCCGCTGGATGTCGGGCTTGGTGACGGCTCTGTCGTAGGTCATGAGGCCGTTGAGCTCGGTCTCGACGTCGGTGGTCTGGGTGTAGATGGCGGCGCTGAGCTGGTCGCAGGCGTGCAGCTTCTGCAACTCCTGGATCATGCCGACATAGCGGGTGGTGAGGGCCGCCGGGTCGGGCTCGACCGCGTAGCCCCAGCCGCCGCCCGACCAGGTGTGGCCGATGAGCGGGAGTCCCAGGCCGCCGTACTCGCCGATGACGACCGCCCGGGTGTCGGTGGGCTTTCCGGGGACGCCGGGGCCCGGGTAGATGTGGTAGTCCTTGACGTCGCCGTTGCCGCCGTCCTGGGCGCCGCAGCAGTTGATGCCGCTCATGTTGTCGACCAGGCGCGAGGGGTCCCAGCTCTTGACCAGGTCGGCGATGCGCGCCTGGTCGTACTGGCCCCAGCCCTCGTTGAACGGCACCCACATGATGATCGACGGGACGCTGCGGTGCTGGTCGACCATCTCCCGCAGCTCGGCCTCGAACTGGGGCTTGTCGCTGGTCCTGAACATGGCGGGCATGTCCTGCCAGACGAGCAGGCCCAGCTTGTCGGCGTGGTAGTACCAGCGGTCGGACTCGACCTTGGTGTGCTTGCGTACGGTGTTGAAGCCGAGCTTCTTGGTCTGCGTGAGGTCGTACTTGAGCGCCTCGTCGGTGGGGGCGGTGTAGATGCCGTCAGGCCAGAAGCCCTGGTCGAGGGGGCCGAGCTGGAAGACGGGCCGGCCGTTGAGCAGCATGCGGTTGTTCTTCAGCTCGATGGAGCGCATCCCGAAATAGGACGAGATCTCGTCCTTCTTGGTGCGGACCTTCAGGTCGTACAGGAAGGGCTTGTCCGGCGACCACAGCTTGGGGTTCGGGACCGGCAGCCTGAGCTCGGTGCCGACGGGGCCGGTCACGGTGCCCACGACGCGGTGGCCGTCCTTGGCGACCACGGTGGCCGTGCCCGCCGCGCCCTGGACGGTCACGCGCAGCGCCTGGCCCGCGACGTCGGGGACGGTGTCGACGCGCTCGATGTGGTCCTTGGCGACGGGCTCCATCCAGACCGTCTGCCAGATGCCGGAGACGGCGGTGTACCAGATGCCGCTCGGGTCGAGCCGCTGCTTGCCGATCGGCTGCGCGCCGGAGTCGGTCGGGTCGGCGACGCCGACGACGAGCTCTTGCCGGCCACCGCGCTTGAGCGCGTCGGTGACGTCCACGGTGATGCGGTCGTAGCCGCCCTTGTGCGTGCCGACCTGCTTGCCGTTGACGTAGATCGTGGCGTCCCAGTCGACCGCGTCCAGGTGGAGGAGCAGCCGCTCACCGCTCCACGAGCGCGGCACCTCGAACGTCCTGCGGTACCACATGCGGTCCTCGTGGCGGCCGATGCCCGACAGCCGCGACTCCACCGGGTACGGCACGACGATGCGCTCGGCCAGGTCGCGGCCGGTCGGAGCGGCCTCGCCCTGCTTGGCGGCGGCGAACTGCCAGACGCCGTTGAGGCTGCGCCACCTGTCCCTGACCAGCTGGGGGCGGGGGTACTCGGGCAGCGGGTTCTTCGGGTCGACGTCCTTGGACCAGCGGGTGCTGAGGATGTAGGTGGAGTCGTTGACGACGTACGCGTACGGGAAGGCCGCCACGGGCGTGCCGTCGGCGTAGCTCAGGCCGGTGCCGTCGTAGGTGGCGCGGAGCGTGTTGCCGGCTTTTGCCGGAACCGGATATTGCAGCTTAAGAACCACCGTGTCCCGATTTTTCAGGGCTACGGAGGTTATGGGCCATTTGGTGCCTGCGACCGTCAGCGTCAGATGGTCGGTCAGAGTCGTCGGCAACGAACTCAGCGGCTTGGCGAACGTCAGCGTGGCCAGGTCACCGGAGGCGCCGACCGACGCGGCCGCCGGCCCGGGCGGGTCGAACCCGTCCGGCAGCGTGAACGCCGCCGCCGGGACCGCGGCCTTCGGCTGGCTGGCGCTCTGCCAGCGCAGGTGCAGGTTCGCCCCGCCGAAGTGCTCGAAGTACTCGACCTTGATGTCGTAGTCCTTGCCCGCCTCCAGCGCGATGGGCGTGCCCACCTGCTCCCTGTCCCAGTCGTCCACCCAGTGGTCGATGACGGCCTTGCCGTCCACCCAGAGCCGGAAGCCGTTGTCGCCGATGATCGAGAAGGTGTACGTCTCGGAGTAGGAGGGCCGGATCTTGCCGGTCCACCGGACGGTGACGTCGTCCTCCCGGCCGGTCAGCAGCTTGAAGACGGGGTTGAGATCGCCCTGTTCGAGGCTCGGGTCCACGACACTGGCCTTGAGCTCGCCGAAGTCGAACGCGCCGGGCGCCGAGGCGAGGTAGTAGTCGCCGCGCAGCCCGTGCCGTTCGGCCGCCGCGCCCGCGGGGGTGGGAGCCTGCCATAACACGGCCAGCAGCACGGCGATCATTGCCGCGAGTGACTTTCGCACAGATTGTCCTTTCACGCTGAGGGGCGGAGGGAGCAGGTCGGAATGGTCTCCTTGCCGGCACCGGGCGGCTGCCAGCGCAGCTGCAGATGGGCGCCGCCGAAGTGCTCGAAGTATTCGAGCTTGATGTCGTAGCTCTGGCCGGCTTCGAGGCGGACGGGGGCGCCGGTCTGCTCGATGTCCCAGTCGTCCACCCAGTGGTCGATGACGGCCTTGCCGTCCACCCAGAGCCGGAAGCCGTTGTCGCCGGTGATCGAGAACGTGTGGTCCCCGGTGCTGCCGGCGGTGAGCCGTCCCATCCACCGGACGGTGACGTCGTCCTCGCGCCCGGTGAGCTTGGCGAGCACCGGGTTCAGGTCGGCGAAGTCGATGACCGGGTCCACGACACTGGCCTTGAGCTCGCCGAAGTCGAACGCGCCGGGCGCCGAGGCGAGGTAATAGTCGCCGCGCAGGCCGTGTCGCTCGACGGGGTCGGGGACCAGGTCGAGTGCCGCCCGCGCCCTGGTGAGCTGCCGGGCGCCGGCCGTGTAGCGTGCCTCGGCGCTCAGTGCGGCCTGTTGACACGGGCTCGCACCGCCCGGGGGCGTCAGCTCCCATCGCGTGACCAGGCGCCCATCGGCCGGCAGCCGCTCTTTCGTGGTGGCGGTGAGCGCTCTGGCCGCCCACCCGGCGGGCAGCCGGAGCCGCACCGCCACGTCCCGCGCCTGCCGCCCTTGATTGACCAGCGTGGTCGTCACGGTGCCGGTCTTCCCGGGGACGACCTCGCCGGGCGTGACGGCCAGGCTCATGGCCTCACTGGAGCGGCTCCACGACTGCAACTCGACCACGCCGACCGACTCGGCGCCGAACAGTAGCCGGATCCTGCTGGTGGTGATCTCCGGGAACGTGATCCGGTTGAGCCCGTTGCCCAGGGGTTTGTCCGGCGAGCGGATCTGGCCGGGGATGTCCTGCCAGGCGCTGCCCGTCCACTGCTGGAGGCGGTAGGCGGTGGCGGTGCGCACTCCCCCGCCGTCGTCGTAGCCGTACCAGCGGACGTCGCCGACGGGGGTCGGGCCGCCGAAGTCGACACCGTAGTAGTCCTCCGTGTTCGGGGAGGTGTAGTTGGTCCAGCGGGTGTTCTGCGGCACCTCGTCGAACCAGACCTTGCCGTCGATCGCGCTCCAGGGGTTGTCGTAGCGCGAGGTGAAGGAGGCGATCGGCTTCGGGAAGCCGGTGCGCAGCGGGTTGGCCGCGTCGTTGACCAGCCGTTCGCCGTCGTCCTGCCGGGCCGGTCCGATCGGCACGGTGAGCGCGCGTACCCGGTCCGCCTGCCGTACCTGGACGCCGTCGACAGAGACGCGCAGGCCCGCGCCGCTTCCGTAGTGGGAGCCGGCACGGTCCCAGACCACGGTGACGTCGTGCCCGTGGTACGGCACGTTCTCGACGGCGAAGTGATCCCAGGTGGCGGGCACCAGGGGGTCGAGCCGGAGCGTGGCCCCCTCCTGGCCGCGGATGCCGAGCAGGCCCGACAGCACCAGGTCCGTGTAGGAGGAGTGCAGGTAGTCCTCGCTGTGGTTCCGCCCGTCGTACAGCCATCGGTTCTCGTCAGGGTGATGCGCCTCGGCCACGTACGGCTTGCCGTCGCGGTACTGCGTGAGCGCGTACGTGCGCAGCAGCCCGTAGTAGTCGTCCTTGGAGACGTAGGGCTGCGCCGGGTAGTCCAGGAGCAGGTTCGCCATCCCCGTGAGGACCTGCGAGGTGGTGAACGGCCAGCTCGGGCCGGTCCAGCGGCAGCAGCCCTGCCCCGTCTCGTGCATGAACCACGTGCTGCGGCGCTCCACGGTCGTCGGCCCGTACGGCGCGGCGAACCCCTGCGGGTCGAGCAGCTGCTGCCAGGCCCGCGACTGGGCCGCGTCCGGCAGGCCGAACTGCCAGGGGACGAAGCCGACGTCCTCCCGCGTGTCGAGCATCTTCAGCCCGGGGTTGTTCTCCTGGACGACGTCGTAGAAGAACGCCCGGTCGCCGTCCCACAACCGCTGGATCGTGTTGCGCTTCAGCGCGGCCGCGCGCTGCTCGAACCGCCTGGCGGTCGCCCGGTCGCCGGTCATGGCCGCGATGCGGCCGATCGCGACCGCGTCGCCGTACTGGTAGGCGTTGATCGACGGGCGGAGCGTCCTGACGCCGTTGAAGGCGTCGCTGCTCTGGTACGAGGCGGGCGACAGCTCCTTGGCGTCCCAGGCGGGCAGTTGCCAGTACAGGCCGGTGGCGGTGTCGTACTGGCCGTTCCATCCGTCGTACTGCTTGATCAAAGCGGGCAGCAGGCGTTTGGCGAACGCCCAGTCGCCGGTCACCTCGGCTCTGGCGTGGACGGCGTCGGCGGCCCAGAAGCTGTACTCGTGCGCCCAGTCGGGCGCGTTCGCGTTGACCTGCTGCGCGCGCTGTCCGGGGCCGGTCAGCCAGAATTTGAGGTAGTCGTCCAAGTAGGTCTGGTCTCGCACCCAGCGTCCTTCGTAGACGTGGTGCCCGGCCGCGGCGTTGATCGCCTGGTACGGCGCGGCGTATCCGCAGCAGTCGAGGAACTCCGTCAGCACCCATCCGTTCGCCGGGTCGGTGTAGCGCAGGTGTTCCTTCCAGACGCGCCAGCGGTAGTAGTAGACGTCCTGGATCTGCTGGTCGGGCAGGTCGACGAACGGGATGTTGGCCTCGTACCAGCCGGGGTCGTTGAATCCCTCAAGGTAGGAGCCGTGGTCGAGCAGTGTCCGCGGCTGCGCTCGGACCTGCGCGGGTACAGCGATGAGCGATAAGAGGAGGGCGACCAGAAAGGCGAGACCGGGAGTGCGCATGGCATGTCCTTCGATCAGGATCGGACAGGTTATGACCCTGCCTGGCTCCCAAATAAGCACCCGTGGACCGAGCCGGTCAAGATTTCCGATCAAATTCGTTCTCATATGATCATAGGTGAGCCGGAGTTGAGCATTCGACTATGATCGGGACGTGAGCGACACGCAGAGCGACGGCCGACGGCCGGTCTTCGCCGCGGAACGCCGGCAGCGCATCCTCGAATTGGTGCGCGCCAACGGTGCCGTGTCCCTGCGCGAGCTCGCCCAGTCCGTGCACTCCTCCGAGGTGACCGTCCGCCGCGACCTGCGCGCGCTGGAGTCGGAGGGCCTGCTCAACCGCCACCACGGCGGCGCCACCCTGCCCGGCGAGCTGTCGCGGGAGGCGGGCTACGCGCACAAGGTCTCGCTGGAGTCCGCCGAGAAGGGCGCCATCGCCGACCTCGCCGCGGCGCTGGTCGAGGACGGCGACGCCATCGTGATCGGCCCCGGCACCACCACGCAGGAGTTCGCCCGCCGTCTGACCAGGCACGCCGAGCTCGCCGTGGTGACCAACTCCCTGCTCGTCGCCCAGGTTCTCGCCGGTTCGCCGCGGATCGAGGTGATGCTGACCGGCGGCACGCTGCGCGGCTCGATCCTGGCCCTGGTGGGCAGCGCGGCCGAGCATTCGCTGTCCGGGCTGCGGGTGCGGCGGGCGTTCATCTCCGGCAACGGGCTCACCGCCGAGCGCGGCCTGTCCACGCCCAACATGCAGGTGGCGGGCGTCGACCGGGCGCTGGCCGCGGCGGCCGAGGAGGTCGTGGTGCTGGCCGACCACACCAAGATCGGCGTCGACACGATGGTGCAGACCGTCGCGGCCGAGCAGATCGGTCACCTGGTCACCGACGAGGGCGCGCCCGGCGACGTGCTCGACGAGCTGAGCGGCAGGGGCGTCAGACTGCACGTCGCCCGGATCTGATCGAATGTGACGCTTCTGTTACTGGATTGTTTCCTGCCGCGACCACGATCGAGGCGGAGGCAACCGTGCTACAGGTGGCTGGAGTTCTCAAGACGTTCCAGGGCGTGACCGCGCTCGACCACGTCACGCTCTCCGTGCGCCCCGGCGAGGTGCACGCGCTGATCGGCGGCAACGGCGCCGGCAAGTCCACGCTGGTCAAGGTGCTCTCCGGCGTGTGCCAGCCGGACGCGGGCCAGCTGCGCTACCTGGGCGAGCCCATCAGGTTCGGCAGCCCGGCCGAGGCCAGGCGGGCCGGCATCGCCACCATCCACCAGGAGACGAACCTCGTCCCGACCATGAGCATCGCCCGCAACCTGCTGCTCGGCCGGGAGCCGCGCGGCCGCCTCGGGCTGATCGACTTCACGGCCGCCAACGCCCGCGCCGAGCGGATCCTGGCCGAGTACGGCCTGCGCACCGACGTCCGCAGACCCCTCGGCACGCTGGGCGAGGGGGCCCGGCAGCTCGTGGCCCTGGCCAGGGCGGCCACCGCCGACGCCCGGCTGGTCATCATGGACGAGCCCACTTCCGCACTCGAACACGCCGAGCTGGAGACCCTGTTCGGCGCGGTGGCCCGGCTGCGCGACGAGGGCCGCTCGGTCGTCTACGTCACCCATCGGCTGGAGGAGCTGTACGAGGTCTGCGACCGCGTCACCGTGCTGCGTGACGGCCGCGTCGTGCACACCGGCCCGCTGGCCGGACTGGATCGCCTCCGGCTGGTGTCGCTCATGCTCGGCCGGCCGTTCCACCCCGTCGAGGAGCCGCACTCCGCCGCCCAGCCCGACGAACCCGGCGACGACCCCGTCCTGGAGGCGAAGGGGCTGACCCGCCACCATGTGCTCGACGGCGTGTCGCTGGCGGTGCGCGCGGGCGAGGTCGTCGGCCTCGGCGGCCTGCTCGGCGCCGGGCGCAGCGAGACGGCCAGAGCGATCGCGGGCGTCATGCCGGTGGACGCGGGCCAGGTGACCGTGGCCGGGGCGGCGGCGCGCAAGTGGTCGATCAGGAGCGCCATCCGCGCCGGCGTCGGCCTCGTGCCCGAGAACAGGAAGACCGAGGGCATCGTCCCCACCCTCTCGGTACGCGACAACATCGCCCTGGCCGCGCTCCCCCGGCTGTCCCGCGCCGGAATCGTCTCCGACGCGCAGATCGACGGCATCGTGGAGACGTTCATGAAGCGGCTCGGCATCAAGGCCGTCTCACCCCGGCAGCCCGCGGGCGAGCTGTCGGGCGGCAACCAGCAGAAGGTGCTGCTGGCCCGCTGGCTGGCCATGCACCCCAAGGTGCTGCTGCTCGACGAGCCGACCCGCGGCGTCGACGTGGCGACCAAGCTGGAGATGCAGGCGCTGCTCGACGAGCTGGCCGTCGACGGGCTGGCCATCCTGCTGATCTCCTCGGACGTGGCCGAGCTGGCGGGCAACTGCGACAGCGTGGTGGTCCTGCGCGACGGCGCGATCAGCGAGCAGCTCACCGGCGCGGAGGTGACCGAGGACCGGCTGCTCGCGGCGCTGGCGAAGGCCTAGCTCGCCGCCAGGCGCTCGGTGGTGGCCACGATGATCGCGTTTTGCCAGGTGGACCGCGCCGGCACCGCCGTGCTGCGCGTCGCACCCGGCGCTGACGCGGCCGGATGGATCGGCGGTCACGCCCACGAGATCGTGATCCCGCTCACCGCGGCCGGCAGACCCGCCGAACCGCCCCGCCTCCCGCACGAAGTGACCTCCCGAGAGCATGGCCACCTGCCCGGCCAGCGTGAGCGGCTGTCGCTGCAGCGCGCTGCTCAGCCTCGCTGAGCAGCACGAACTCTCCTCGGCCGTGCATGACGCCGGGCTCGGACTCGGCGCCGTCCCGGCCCCGCTGATGGACGACCTCCTCGCCGCAATGCGTAAGAGCGAGACGGTGATAGAGCGCAGCCTGGGCACGCATACGCGAGTCAACAGGCATGCGCCCGCCTAGGAACCATCCCGGCCGTGGTTGCGCACCCCCGCACCAGCCACGGCAGCCGCCCGGCACCGGCCCGGTCGGGCGGCGCGGCCGTGGGACGGCGGACCCCCGCCCGCCGTCCCACGGCACCTCCCCGACCGACCGTTTGCGCGAAGAACCCCCATGGACTCTCTCCCCGCACCCCCTGACGGCGGCTTCTACGGCTGGGTACCGGACCTGGGAACCGCGGAGGTCCGCCCGTGCTGGACGCGTCTAGCCAACCTGTTAGGCCGACGCCCTTCGAGCGGTACGGACCAGACCACAGAGACGGAGGTTCCGTGCCCTGCCAGGCCCTAGTGGTGGACTACGGCGGCACCCTCACGGGCCCCGACTTCTGCCCTGAGCTCGGTCAGCGGCTGGTGTCGCCGGGCGCCGCCGCGGTGCTGTGGACACTCCACGGTTTCCGGGTGCCGCTGGCGCTTGGATCCAACAACCGACCAGGCCAGTCCCGGCGGAAGGCCCTGCAGGCGGCCGGGGTGCTGGACCTGTTCGCCGCGGTGATCGAATCGCAGGAGGTCGGCGTCAGCAAACCCGACCCGGCGTTCTATCGCCGCGTGACGGATGCGCTGGGACTGCCTGCGGCCGAGATAGCAATGGTCGGCAACAACCTCCTCACGGATGTGACGGCGCCACTGGCCTGTGGGTTCGGCGAGGCGTTCCTCATCCGCCCGGAAGGCCAACTCCGCGAGGGCGAGGACTTGCCTGAACGCGGCTACGTGATCGACAGCATCAGCCGCTTACCTGCACTGTTCCGGAGGCCTCAGTGACAATCATCCGAGTTGGCACGTACAACCTGAAGGAGGGAGGGCTGGACGGCAAACACGATGCCCGGCTCCGGCAGCAGCTCGACAGCTGGCCGGCCTCAACCTGCATGCGCTGGCGCTGCAAGAGCTGAAGCATTTCGACGTCGCTGGAAGGTCGTGGTGGAGACCGTGGTGGCGGCTCCGGCAGGTGGAACAGGTCCTGGGCATGCGGGCCTACCCCGTGAAGAGTAATCATCACGGATGCCACTTGGCCTGGCTGATCCGCGAGCCCATCCGGGTCATCGAGGAGTGCCACGACCAGGCAACACCCTGGTGGCACGCCTTATGCGGCCTGCGGGTGGACATCGACGGGGTTAAAGTACACCTGGCCAACGTTCATTTCGCCCCTTCGGCACCGAGCATCCGGAAAATGGAAGCCGAGGCGTGCAGCCTGATCCCGCAGCAGGGGCCTGCGATCGTGGTGGGGGATATGAACGCTTTCTCCATCAGCGACCCGCACCTCCCCGCCGGTAGCAAGCTGCCGTTGAAGGAACGCAAGAAGTACAAGCGCGGACCGGCAAAAGAGCTGGAAGGGGCGGGCCTACGCGACATGGGCGCGCTCCTAGGTGATGCTGCCCCGACTGTGGGACATCGCAGCGGCCTGGCGTACCGCTGTGACCGCATCCAGTGCGCCACGAGGCGCTGCCATTTACCGGACGGAGGTGAAAGACCTTCGTCGCTTCGCTGTCGTGGCAGCGGAGTGAAGCTGGAGGCAGGCTAACCCGGGGATTGCCGGGAAAGCTGGGAGCAGCCTCGACAAAGTCGGGACGGTCCAGGACTACCGGATGGGCCGGGCCCGGTGAGCAAGGCAGGAAGGTATACGAGAGGAACCGATGTGTGGGAAAGCTTCCTAAAGTCGCGCCAGCTCAAAACCCGGTGGATTCGGGCTGGAATTGCGGTGCGTCTCCCACTGATACACCTGTGGGAGAACTCTCAAGCCCGTGATGGATCTCAGGCTTGGGAGGCCACGGTGAAAGCCCACGGCGTAGCCGTGGCGATGCCGCGGGAGCAGAGTCGGGTGCCTAACCTGCCGACCGGATGGCAGTGAACGTGGGAACCGCCCGCATTCCATTCCAGGGAACTTTCGCTGCCGCGACGGAGTCCTGGATAGGTGCGATGCCTGCCGAACGATGCGGGCGGGACGGAGCCGCCGTAGTACTCCGAGGTCGGGAAAACCGGCCACATGGGAAAGGGCGGCAGCGTGTTCAGCAAGGAAGGAACTGTAATGTCCGGAGATACGCCGGTGAACACCGGTGTCTTGGAGTGGCCGCATCCAGACGCGGCCTACTTCAGGGTACGGAAGATGCAGGCCAAATTGCATCAATGGGCGAAGGACAATCCTTCGCGCCGGTTTTATGATCTGTTCAATCTCATTTATGATCCGGCCTTTCTGGTACACGCGTGGGAGCGGGTTTCCAGGAATACCGGGTCAAGGACGGCAGGCATCGACCGGGTCACGGTCCGCTGGATCGAGGCCAGGTTCGGTGTCGTCCCTTACCTGCACCGCGTCCGCGAGGAGGTCAAATCGCGAACGTTTCAACCGGACCCGGTCCGACGAGTGGCCATCCCCAAGGCCAACGGGAAGACTCGGAAGCTGGGGATCCCAACCGTGACTGACCGGGTGGTGCAGGCGGCGCTCAAACTGGTACTGGAGCCGATTTTCGAGGCGGACTTTCTGCCGTGCTCGTATGGGTTCCGCCCAAACCGCAGAGCACACGATGCTATCGCCGAGATCCACCAGCTGGCCTCCAGCGGCGTCGGATACGAATGGGTGCTCGACGCCGACATCGCCGCATGCTTTGACGAGATTTCGCATACGGCACTAATGGAACGCCTTCGGGCAAGGATCAAGGACAAGCAAGTATGTACTCTGGTAAAGGCGTTTCTTAAGTCTGGGGTCATGACCTCGGATGGATGGGAGCAGTCACCGGCAGGTGCACCGCAAGGCGGCATTCTGTCGCCCGTCCTCGCGAACATTGCGCTCTCCGCGCTGGACGAATACATCGCCCGGCAGTGGGAGCCCAGAGGGTAGAAACGGCAATATCTCCGTCGTAAAGGGCATGGGAATTGGAAGCTGATCCGATACGCCGACGATTTCGTGATTATGGTGTATGGGAAACGTGACCACGCCGAGGCTCTACGAGCCGAAGTGGCAGGCGTACTAAAGCCCCTTGGGCTGCGTCTGTCGCCGGAGAAGACCCGCATCGTCCACATAGATGAGGGCTTTGAGTTCCTCGGATTCCAAATCCAACGGAGAAGGAAACGCGGAACAAACAAGCAGTACATCTACACCATTCCATCAAAGAAAGCCGTTATGGCGATCCGCGACAAGGTGAGACGTCTGACACACAGATCAACTCGGAACACGGCCACCGACGTCATGATCCGCACGGTGGACCGCATGATTCGGGGTTGGGCGAACTACTTCAGGCACGGCGTATCAAAGGCCGTATTCAACACCCTCGACAACTTTGTCTGGTGGCGGCTTGTCCAGTGGATACGCCGGAAGCACTCCCGCATCTCTCTCAAAGTGATCCGGCAACGGTTCTGCGTCGAGGGATGGAGTCTCGCCTACAACGGGGCCACCTACAACGGCGCTTCCAGCGTCGCAGTAGTCCGCTATCGCTATCGCGGGGACAGGATCCCCTCACCGTGGGCCCCACAACCGCAAGCCCATTGACATGAACACGTGGAGAGCCCGGTGCTCGGAGACGGGCACGCCGGGTTCGGCGGGCGGGTCCGGGAAACGGACCGGGAGCAATCTCGGCACCGCGTTCGGACCCGACCCAACCACCAATCTGCCGCAGAAGGCGCTGATCAGTCACCACGTCATCCAGGAAAAGAAGCCGAAATCGGACCACAGAGCCGTCGTGGCCGAGATGACGATTGCCACCTCTTGAAATAGGCTTATCCCGGCGCCGTGGTTGTGCGAGCCCACCGCCCCAACCATGGCACCGCCCCGGCCTACCACCGGCCAGGGCTACCACCGGCCAGGGCTACTCCTACACAGATCCGATGCCCTCGCGATCTTTCCCTCGGTCGGCTCACATCGAGCTGATAGCCCCCTACAGAACGGGACCAGCCGCCCGCAGCTTCCTAGACCGTTCCCGCGCCTTGCTCAGTGTTAGATAGTGCCCTGCGTTTTCGGCGTCTCACTCCGTTGCCAGCGGGACGACCGCTCAACCGCGACTTTTCCTTCCCACCGCCGCAGCAAGGGCCGGAGTGGGTTACGGCTTGCGGTAGCCGAGGGTGTAGGGGCTGGAGCCGCTTGAGGAGACCACCTGGTAGCGGTAGTAGCCGGCTGTGCCGGTGTAGGTGATCTTCTCGTCGGGGCTCGCGCTGTTGGAGGTGGCGACAGTCGGCCAGGTGCGGCCGTTCCATTTCTGCAGGTACAGGTCGAAGTCGGCGCCGTCGTTCGCGTCCAGGCAGCCGGCATGGACGCCTGTGGCGTTCGAGTAGTAGTACGAGCCGCCCGGCTGGTAGGCGGACTGGCCGTTGGTCAGGGAGCCGGTGTAGGTGCTCGGGAAGCCGGTGCAGGTGCCCGTGACCGGCGGCGGCGGGTTGCCCGCGGTGGTCCTCAGTGTCAGGCCGTAGGCGGTGAGGATCTCGCCGATCGGCTGGAAGTAGGTGGTGCCGCCCGAACTGCAGTCGCCCGAACCGCCGGAGGTGACTCCTTGGGCCTGGTCGATGGAGATGAAGGAGCCGCCCGAGTCGCCGGGTTCGGCGCAGACGTTGGTGCGGGTCAGCTGGTAGATGGTGCCTTGGGGGTAGGTGACGCTGGCGTCGCGCTGCTGGATGACGCCGCAGTGCCAGTCGGTGGTGGAGCCGGACCGGCAGACCGACGCGCCTTCGATGGCGACTCTGGCGCCGGCGACGGGCACGGTGCCGCCCTCGCCGTTGTCCACCGCGGGCTGGGGTGTCCAGTTGGAGTTCACCGCGATCCAGGAGTAGTCGCTGCCGGGGAAGGTCGATCCCTGGAAGACGCCTTGGGCTACGCGGTTGAAGCCGGTGGTGGTGTCGCCGGCTTTACCGCAGTGGCCGGCGCTGACGAACCCGCTCTGGGTGCCCTTGACCACGGGGAAGCCGATCGAGCAGCGGCTGGTGGTGCCGATGTAGTAGGCATTGCCGCCCACCAGGTCATGCAAGGGCTGGGCGACTTCGGTGGAGGGCAGCACGAGCACCGACTCTTTGTTCACGCCGGTGCCCTCGACGACGGTCTGGGTCTCGTCGGGTTTCGGGGCCAGGATGACCACTTTGTTGCGCTTGACGTCGACGTAGCGCGCGCTCGACAGCAGCGGCTTCACGGGCAGAGCATGGTCGAGCTTCGTCTTGATCGCGGCCAGTTCCCCCAGCGACCTGGTGACGATCTCAGCAGCGGCGCCAGCGTTGAGAATCTGGGGAATGTCGGCGGCGCTGGTGGTGGCCACCACGAGGGTGTGCGCGCTGCCTCCCCGGAGCCAGGTGCCGGCGAAGCGGCTGCCGAGCCGCCTGGTCAGCTGCGCCGCGATCGGAGTCAGGCGGGCCTCATTGAGCAGGCGGGCCTGGGCCTGCGCAATACTGAGATGCAGGTCGCGTGCGAGCGCCTCCAGCATGCCCGGCGGCGGCTTCAGCATGGTCGCGGCGGTCATGGCGGCGGGGATCGCGGCGGGGATGGTTGTTGTCTGGCCTTCGGCGCCGGCCGGGATGGCGGCCAGACCAAGGGCAGTGATCGCGAGGGCGCATCCCGTACTCACGGCATGGCTGCGGGGCATGGAGTCTCTCCTCAACCTCGGCTTTTCTGGGCATGAGGGGAGATCGCCTCGTATCACAGAGTGATCATGCGATGTCGGCAACGCCACCTTAATCCAGCCGCTGGCGACCAAGGCCGCGAAACACGCGGGCGGCATTGAATTTCCTCGAGCATGCTGGAGGGCCCGTAGACCACGCCGGTGACTGCGTCGAGCGCTGGCGAGCCCCGCGGTGGCCGATGTACGTCTCCGAAGCCGTACGGTATCGCTGGTCTGGCGGAATACCGATTCCATGTACTGGGTGACTCGTTGACGACCGGTCATCAGGAGTGACGGGTCCATGCGATCCTTCGTGTCGTTACGTTGAGTAGCTGAATGAAGGCGCAACGTGTCCCTCCGGGCGTCTGTGTCGTTTTGTGGTCGTCACGATGTGCTGGGATCGCCCTCCACAGCACCGAGGCGGTCATGGTCCGCAGAACCCGGCGGCTGCCCCAGGGACGACCGCTGCGGCCGATTCCGGGGCAGCCGCATCAGCTGCAAGGCATAGGAGCCAACGGCAAGTTCACCGACGGGCGCATACCTCCGCAGGCCTCAGCATTCGCCCCGCAGTTCGGCTATCGGACAGACTCTCGGCAAAAGCAAAGAGAGCGGCCTCATGATCACAGGTGTGATCATGAGGCCGC
>NZ_JAIWNB010000080.1 GCF_020215705.1 Nonomuraea aurantiaca
CCCTACCGCTCACGCAGTAGTCACTGGAGAGCCGGATGATCGGGAAACCATCACGTCCGGTTCGGCGGGAGGCCGCGCAGAAAAGGACCAGCTCAACGCTGACACCTCGCTGCGCGGCCGACCCATCGTCGTGGGTCATGCGCGCCCGCCGTAACTGCCGGGACTACGAGCGGCTGCCGCAGCATGCCGAGGCTCTCATCACCTGGGCGCTGGTCAGCTCATCGCGAGTGTTCTGGGAGTCGTATCCGGCATCCAGGTTCACGGTGATCACATCAGGGAGTGGGCCGAGGTCGTCGAGCTTGTCCAGGGTGGATGCCAGCAGCGGCGAGTCGTGGCGGTTGGCACCGGCCAGCACCCGGCCGAGCGGGATGCCGTACCCGTCGACCATGAGAGAGCGTTTCATTCCCTGCTTACCGCGATCGACCGGAGAGCGCCCGGCGACCTCTCCTCCGCCGGGGGCTTTGGTGATGCAGCCATCGATGGAGATCTCTTCCAGTACCAGGCCGACGATCCGGTCGTAGAATTCCAGGACTATGTGCTTGAACTGCGCGAACACCCCCAGTTTGATCCACTCGTCGCGGCGGTTGCGGATCGTTGTCGCAGAGCAGGTGGCGTCGGCGATGGCTTGATAGGAGCAGCCGAACCGGAGCACTTGGATCAGCCTGTCGAACACGATCCGGTCGTTGAGACGGCGGCGGTGAACGCCGAGCGGGTGGCCAGGGTCAAATGCGGACCGCTCGGGAAGCAGCTCGGAGAACTGAACCCATAGCGGCTCGATAAGCCAAGCTGGGATGGCAGGCACGGATAATCCTCGTATAGGCAGCGGATCGGGCCGTTTGGCGCGGCGCGGTGGATGGCGCGCTCGCCCGGCTGAAAAGGCCGCGGTACCTCGCAATCAGGCGACCCGCTCGTCTGCGGTGTCGCCGGGTGCCGCCAGCCAGGGCATCCGGTGGACGAGACTGTCGCGCAACTGGGTAAGGGTCGCGATTCGCTCCTCCAGTTCGGTCACTCGTTGTGCGCCGACGAGGGCGTACCCGTCGGTGCACAACGGGTGGTAGGAGAACACCTCGGGCAGATCGGCGTCGAGGTATCTCAGGAAGGACTTCACGTCTTCGACGGTGAACCCGCAGGCCAGGAGCTCGCGGATGTTGCGAACCCGACGCACCGCGCCGGGCTCGTACAGGCGGTAACCCGCCGTCGTACGGCCGGACTCCAGCAGGCCCTGCTCCTCGTAGTAGCGCAGGGCGCGGGTCGTGGTCCCGGCTTCCGCGGCCAGTTCACCGATCAGCATTGCAGCCACCTCCGAGTCCGATCGTACGGCTTCACGCATACGTCAAGGTCAACCCTCGAGCCTGACAACCGTCTTCCCGATGTACGCGCCGTTCATGAGATCGAGGAGGGCCTGCGGCGCGTTGGCCAGCCCATCGATCACCGTCTCGTCGTAGACGATCGCGTCCTCGCGCAGCCAGGTGCGGAACTGCGCGCCGAAGTCCGGAGCGCGCTCAAGGTGATCGCCCACGGTGAAGCCGCGGATGGTGAGGCGTTTGCCGAGGACGCCGAGCAGGTCGCCGGGCCGGTCGTCGGGACCGGCCTTGCTCTGCCGGTTGAGGGCTCCGCATACGGCGATGCGGCCATGCGGGTTCATGACCTCGATCGCCGCGCGCAGCTGCTCGCCGCCCACGTTGTCGAAATAGACGTCGATGCCTTCGGGCGCGGCCTCGCGCAGCCGGTCGGTGATCGGGCCGTCGTGGTAGTCGAAGGCCGCGTCGAACCCGAGTTTCCCGGTCAGATGGGCGACCTTGTCCCGCGATCCGGCGCTGCCGATCACCCGGGCCGCTCCCTTGAGCCGGGCGATCTGGCCGGCCATGCTCCCGGTCGCCCCCGCCGCGCTGGAGACGAAGACGGTGTCACCGGACCGTAGCTCGGCGGCATCCATGAGCCCGACGTAGGCGACCAGTCCGAAGCCCAGGTAGGTGGAGGGCGTCGGGTAGGCGTCCCGGTCGACTCGGCGGAACAGCCCAGCCTGCGCCACGGCGTACTCGCGCCAGCCGAACCGGTGCATCACCAGGTCGCCTTCGTTCAGTGACGGATCCGCGGAGGCGACTACCTCACCGATGGCGTCGCCATACATCACCTCACCGACCTCGTAGCGGGGCATCGGCAGGCCGGACTCACCCGCGATGAGCATGAGCATGCCGGGGTCGAGCGACATGAACAGATTGCGGACCAGCACCTGTCCTGGTGCTGGATCCGGAACGGCGACCTCGATGATCTCGAAGTCACCGGAAGCGGGCAGGCCCTCAGGCCGTGCGGCGAGCCGGGCCTCCAGCCCGGTGCGGGAGGTGCCGGAGCGGTCGGAGAATGTTGTGTTCTTCGAAGATGCGTTCATGCCGACGACGCTAAGGATTGACCCATGCGTGAAGGTCAAGCCGTCCAGCCGATGACGGCCCAGAGACGTACCCGGGAACTCCAGCGGGGTCCTAGGCCTGCACGGAGCGTAGATATCTCGACGATCTTGAGGCTCCGTGCCTGTGATACTTCCTGCCCCAGCCAAGCCGCCTATCCGCGCGGCCTCTAAGCTTGTTCTTTATCCTCCGAATTGTTGTAGTGCTGCGAGCGTGCGGCCGCGTTTGACGGTTTTGCCGACGTCGTAGTGGGGTGCCGGTCGGCGGTTGGGGATACCGGGCGGGCGTCCGGGGCCGGGTCTGGCGGGTTTGGGTGCGCCAGCCGGTTGGGCGAGTGCGGGACGGAGGTTCCGAAACCCGCGCCGGACCTGGGCGGGAGTGAGCTGGCCGGGCGGGACGGGTTTCTCCCATGGATGGCGCAGGTCCTCGGTCAGGCGGCGAGCGAGACGCAGTTGAGCGTGAACGGTGTTGAGCAGCCAGGTCCAGCGGTCAGCGGCTTGGGCGGCGCGGAGCTTGGGCCGGGTCCAGCCGAGGGTCTGCTTCCAGAACCGGTAGGTGTGCTCCAGGTCGAATCTGCGCAGGAATGCCTGCCAGCAGCGATTCACGTCCGCGCCGGTGGCGCCGGTTTTGGAGGACCACAGCCAGACCGGTGGGGCGTCACGGTCGCCGGGCAGGTGCTCGACCTTCAGCCGAATCAGGGTGCCCTCGATGACGGGCAACTCACCGTCGTGGTCGAGCCAGGCCGCGCGGCAGCCTCGGCGACGCTGGGTGCTCGGCGTCGGCGGCCGCGGCGCGGGCGGCCTCGGCCTGCCGGGTGTGCTCCTCCACGGCGGCGCGCAGCCGGTCGAGCTCGCCACGGGCCTCCTCCAGCGTCGTAGCCAGTGCCTGGCGCTCGGCCTGGGCATGCTCCCGCTCCCGCTCGGCGCTGTCGCGGGCCTGATCGGCCGCGCCGCGGGCGCGCTCGTGCTCGGCGACCTGGGCCCAGGCGTCGCGGGCGTCGGCCTTGGCGGCATCGACCCGGCGGTCGGCCTCCCGCTGAGCGGCGCGCTGAGCCTGTTCTGCGGCCGCCTGCTTGTCACGGCCGGCCTGAGCGCGGCGTTCGGCCAGCTCGGCGCGGGTGTCGGCCTCGTTCTGCTCGCGGCGGGCCCGGGCGGCGTCGGCGCGGGCGGCACGGACTTCGGCCAGCGCGTACGCCCGCTCCCGGCTACAGTACCCACACAAGATCCACTAGCCCACGGCCGCCGTCGGGTTCAAGATCGTGAAAGATTGAGGCCCAGCCCGCCGAGATGAAAGAGTCGCATGTGACCCGGTCCCGCGTTAGCCGTTTCGAGAAGAGCTGGGTTATGCCTTTATGCCTTTAACACTGCAAATGCTCATAGGAGCACACGTAGCCATCGTACCAGAACTCGGGCGTGGTCCCTTGGGGACTTGTGTAACCTATGAGCGAGGCCGTCTCGCGCTTCTCGTCGCGAACTCCGTTCGCCTCCCACCAGCTATGGAATAGGCCGGCCTGCTGGTCATCACCCTTGAAATAGTCGACCTTCTCACATCCTTTGAAGGTGTGGGACGCGGAAACAAGTCCATAGGCTATGCCGAGAGTGATATCTTCACATCTGTCGAGTCGTCTGGTTGATTTCGGCTCCCATCCAGTCCATTTCAATGAAGGGCCATCGCCTCTAGGTATCGAAAACACCCCACAGACTTTGATTCCGATACTCGCCTCCTCGACATTGGAAGCACAGGACGCCCACATGCGCAGGGCCCAAGCCTCGTCGGTGCCGCTGCCTGCGTAATTCATTGTGCCGTGCTGAAAGCACCAGTCTGCATAGCCAAGGATTTTGTTAGTTAGTGGATGATAGTCATATGATCGTTGGCAGGTAGGCACATACCACGTCGTATCCTGTTGAATCGTCGCCGCACCGTTAGCTTCTTGCATGCGGCGCTGCTCAGCCGTGGGTGGGCTTGCAGCAACGGCAAAGCGGGCTCCGCGCGCTCGGCCGCCGCCCGCTACACTGGCAGATATCAGCGAATACTCTGAGTCTTTACGGAGGACGAGCGCGCTGCTCGAAGTCGACTTTACTTCGAAGTCGGTCGGATCGAGCTTGACCCCCTCCCTGTTATATATGTCGTCGACATAGCGCTGGATCAGCTTCTCGTCAGAATACGTATGGGTGCTAGAGCTATCGGCTACAGCCGACGTTGTGGTGATACTCATAGGTAATATAACTGCCAGGATAAGAGCCAGCGCCACCACAGAGGCTTTGCGTTTCATGAAGATTTCCTTTCCTTGGTCGATTGCTTCATGGCTAGTATTGAGGGAAGGCCCATCTTTCCACGAGTGCGGGCGCGAAATAGTGCGCACTGAATCTTTTTCGAGCTGAGCCCTCAGCTAAGGCACTAACTCTTCCATCTAGAATCGTGACACATGCAACTGTCGCGGCCCCCCTTTCGTGTTACGGCCTTGCGTTCTCAGTATTTGGAGGTGCAGTAGTGGTTACACCACGGCATATTACCGCGCATTCGAACTCGGGCCATCCGTTGTTTGCCCGAACTCCGGGAGTGCATATAGCCGCACTGAAGCTGGGAGCATACACCCATGGACCGCGTGCCGTTTCGCCGTTCGCGCATTGCGCGACCGCGCGGTAGCGGGTCCGGCCAGTGTCGGTACACGCTACCCACCAGGAATTTCCGTTAGCCCCAAAGCGCTCCGAAGAGCAAAGGTAAGGAATCTTCGCGTCGGCGGGTGATGTGGCGGTGGCGTTTCCCGATGCGACCATAGTTGAGGTGGCGGTGGTCGAGATGGGTGATGCGTTTGCAGGGCTCCCGATTCCTAGGCTGAGAATGGCGGCGGCGGGGAGACTGAACAGAAGAGCGGCAGTCTTTGATAGCGTTTTCAAGCTATTCTCCTAAGAATGGTCGAGCTAAGGCCTAGGCCGATGCTTTGGGTAATGTCGAGGTAATTCTGTTTTCTTTCCTTTGACCCCCCATTGATGTGAAGAATGCGCAGGCGTGCCCGTGGATGTGAACTGTAGGGGGATCCTCTGTCTTGACGCTGTCGTGTGTCTGCCCTCAATCTTTCGTGCGCCCAGCAGGACTGAGGTGAAGCCGTGACGTAGCGGCTGATCGACCCTCCTCACCTGGAGGTCGTGCGCATGGTTGAGCAGGGCGATGTCGTCATGGCGGAACTCACCGGGACGGTGAAGCGAGTCGCGGGCGGCGAGATGCGCATGTCTATGGCGGAGGTGTTCGTCATGGCCCTCCACTCGCCGGGTAGCCCCGGTGCATTGCTGCTAAGAGATAAGCCTTGGGTTCCCTGAGGCGTCTGCGGCCTGACGTGCCCCTGGACCTGGGCCTTCTGCCTGGAACTCCGAGAGTTTTCGAAGTTGATGAGACTTCAGAGATTCTGAAGGTCTATCGTCCTCCTCGATCGTCTGACATTGCTGGTGAAGACGAGGAGGCGTGGGTTGAGCCTGTCTGTCGTGCGAGACCTCCGTGAGGCGCGTGCCCCGATCGGTCCGGAGGAACTGGTCGCGTTCGAGACCGATGTGCTGGCCGGGTTCGTGCTCGCCCGCGCGGCCGCTGGCCTGTCAGACGCCACGATCAGCTCTGACGTGATTCATATCGAGCAGGTCCGGGCCTGGTTCGGCCGGCCGTTGTGGTCGATGGAACCGGCCGACGCCGACGCCTACTTCGGCCAGGTACTACGCGGTGCGGCCAAGGGCACCCGGTTGTCTCGGGCCCAGGCGATCAAGACCTACTTCTTGTTCCTGGAGCTACGACACAAGATCGAGATCCATCAGCTGACCGGGCACGTGGTGGAGTGCCCGATTGATGAGATGAACCGGCCGCGCGGGCAGAAGGACGCGGCGCTGCGGATCCCGCCCAGCGCCGAGCAGGTCACCCGCCTGTTCGCCGGCTGGCGCGCAGAGCTTGCCACCTGTCGCAAGTTCGCTCCCACCGCCCGCAACTACGCGGCGGCCCGGCTAATGGCCGAGGTTGGCCTGCGGGTGAACGAGGCGCGCAGCCTGGACCTGGCCGACGTCAAATGGGAACTGGGCAGGTTCGGCAAGCTGCACGTCCGCGTCGGCAAGGGCGCCCGTGGCTCCGGCCCGCGCGAACGGATGATTCCGCTGATCAACGATGCCGGGCGGACGCTGCGCTGGTTCGTCGAGGACGTCTGGGGCCACTTCGGCGACGATCACACCCGTCACGCAGCTCCGCTGCTGCCCTCGGAGCGCAAGAACGCTGACGGCACCGCCGCGCGGGTCGGCACCGAAGCATTGCGCGCCGCGCTGGCCGAGGCCGCCGCCAGGCACCTGCCCGACTGGAGAGAGAAGCTGACACCGCACGTGTTGCGGCACTTTTGCGCCAGCCAGCTCTACTTCGCCGGGATGGACCTGATCGCGATCCAGGAGACGCTCGGCCACGCCTGGGTGGCTACCACGATGAACTACATCCACGTCCACCGCACGCACGTCGAAGAGGCATGGCTCGCCGGACAGCAACGGGCCGCCGACCGGTTGAAGGGGTTGATCCCATGAGGTGGAACCTGCGCCTGGCCGCCGCCAATCGCGGCATATGGAAGGCCAGCGAGTTGCATCGACTGCTCGCCGAACGCGGCATGGTGATCAGCGCCGGGAAGATGTCCGGCCTGTGGTCAGGCCACCCGGCCAGCGTCAAGCTGGAGGACTTGGACGTCATCTGTGCCGTGCTCGGCTGCGGCATCGCCGAACTGTTGATCCCCGAGCCCGAACTCGTGCCTGCTCCCGCTGAGAGCGGCGAGACGCAGATCAAGGCCGTGGTCGAGGCGGCCGCGGTGACGCCTAAGCGCAGGGACGGACGGTCGCTGCCACTAGCCTGATGGGCTACGTCTCCCCGGCCAAGCCTGCGGCGACCTGCGTGGGTTGCTACGCCTGGGGCGTGCTCCCGGGCCGGTACTGCCATGCCTGCTACACCTTCGGCCAGCTCCACCAGGTCGGCGAGTGCGCGAGCTGCCACCGAGATGCCCCGATCAAAAAGGGGTACTGCCGATTGTGCTGGCTGCAGGCCAGCTTGGAGGCGAAAGGCCAGGTGACCGTGCTGGAACCGTTCCTGCGCGGGCTCACCTGCCAGCAGTTGTTCTTCAGCAACATGCACCGGCAGCGATCCAAGGGCCCCGGACCGCGGATCGGGCGACAAGGCCGCCGACGCCGACGGCCCAACCCACCATCTACTGAACCGGACACCTCTCCAGACCGCTGGACTCAGCTGCGATTGCCCATCGCAGCGCGTCGCGACTACACCGGTTTCGACCGGCGCCGCCATGCCGACCTGGCAAACCCCGCGCTGTGCTCGGCCCGCATCGCGGCCGACACGCTCGCCGAGGCCCGGGGCTGGACCCGGTGGATCGTCAATGACGTCGACCGGGCATTGGTCATACTGCTGTCCCGCCATACCCCCGGCGACATGATCCGCTTCTCGGAGTTGTTTCCCAAGCTGCGCAACCACGGTCTCAGCGTCGAGCGCACCGTCGAAGTCCTCGTCCACGTCGGCATGCTCGATGATGACCGCGTCCCCGCCTTCGACCGCTGGCTCGCCGGCAAGCTGAGCGGCATCGCTCCCGGAATCGCCGTCGACGTCGAGGCATGGGCACGCATGCTGCACGCGGGCGGGCCTCGCCAGCGAGCACGCAGCATCCAAACCGTCTGGAACTATCTCACCGAGATCCGGCCCGTCCTGCTCCACTGGTCACTCACCTACGATCACCTCCGCGAGGTCACCCGCGACGACATCGTGACCGTCAAAGACGCCCTGCAGGGCGCCAAACGAGAGAACACCATCGTGGCACTGCGCTCGCTCCTGCGCTTCTGCAAGAAGACCGGACGGATCTTCCGCGATCCCACCATCCGCATCCGCATCGCACGCCGACCGGACAAGGTGATCCTCCCCCTCACCCCCGGCGACATCGGCCAGGCCGTCGCGACGGCGGCAACACCAGCGATCCGCCTCATCCTCGCCCTGGCAGCCGTCCACGCGGCCCGGCCCAAGATGATTCGTAACCTGCGGCTCGACGACATCGACCTGGGCAACCATCGCATCACCATCGGCGGCCACCCACGTCCGCTTGTCCGCGTACTTCTTTGGGTGCTCCACCAAGTACGGAGATGTGTGCACCAGCTCAGGCGACCTCAGTGGCTTGTTCGATGTTTCTGAGCCGGTTCTTGAGTCGGTAACTGGGGCCGTTGATGGAGA
>NZ_JAIWNB010000081.1 GCF_020215705.1 Nonomuraea aurantiaca
TAGAGCCTGATCAGGGCGGCGGCCGGGTAGCGGCGGGCGTCGGTCAAGGTGGTGGCCAGGCGGTAGGTGCCGGTGAAGGTGGTGCCGTCGGTGCAGGTCACCGTCACCCGGGCCTCGATGATGCGGACCTGCAGGGCGCCGATCACCGACAGATAGGAGCCGTCGGTGAGTGAGGCGAGGATGGGGGTGCGCCGGTTGCTGCGCAGCCGGCCGAGCACCTGCGCGCCGGTGGCGGCCACCTGGGCGAGGAAGGCGTTGCTGTCGAAGCCCTTGTCCCATAACACGAGCATGTCCGGCTGCAGCAGGTGCAGCAGGCGCCGGGCATAGCCGCTCTCGCCTTCGCTGGTCGGGCCGAAGACGGCACCGATCAGGGCCCGGGTTCCGGTCTCCACCAGCGTCATCAGCTCCAGCAGCGGGTAGCCGCCGTGGCCGGAGTTGCCGAGCCAGGCCCGGTTACGGATGGTGTCGGGGGCTTTGAGCGAGCTGCAGCCGTCGAAGGAGACGGTGCGGTAGGGCCCGAACCGCGTTCCGGGAGTTCGGGGCTGGGCCAGCGGTCCGCTCAGCACCTCGAACAGGCGCTGCATCGGTGCGCCGCCGACTCTGCGGCGCAGGTCACGCAGGGCTTTGGCGGTGGGCGTCACGACCGGCAGGGCGGTCAGCGAGGCCGTCAGTTTCTGCCAGACCAGCAGGTAGCCGACCTCGGGGAACAGGCACATCGCCAACAGGAAGTAGACCCCGACCCGCGAGGGCAGAGCACGCAGACGACGCTGCACGCTGCGTGTCTCATCAAGGACCGCATCGACGAGTTCGACCGGTACGAGCCCGGTCAGCTCACCCAAATGCCCGGGGGCGAACAATCGCCTGGCTGCCGAGCGGGGCGAAGAGTCCGTCTCGACAGCGCGGGAAACAGCAGAGCTGGCATACTCGGCAATCACGGAGATCCAGTTCTTCGACGGCTGGTTGTGGAAGATCACCGTTCTACTGGATCTCCGTCCTCATGTCCTGAGAACCCACGTCCTTGACGGCACCACGAAAGCCTTAACTACCTGGCCTTGGGCCAACTCCACAACGTCACCACTTCACGAACTTTGAGCCAGATCCTGAGTAGCAGCAGCGTTTGCTGGTCAGTTTGGACAGCACTTGAGGGCTGATCGGACGAGGCGTGTCGGTGAGAAGTAGCAGCACCCAGAGGAGTGTGCACTTACTACCCGCGATTAAACGGTGACTGACATGGATGGGGTGGCTGGCTTGGGGGGCCAGCGCGCCGGGTGCGTGGGCGCTCTGGGGCGGGCACGTGCGGCTCCCAGAAGCGTGGTGGCGAGCGTGTGGCGCAGGACCTGTGCCGTGGTGGGATCATCCAGCCCAGCGGTCTGGGCAATCTCGACGATGATGCACCCTGCACTGCAACTCGTACGCCGACATCACAGAACCCGGCCCGGCCGCCGGACGGAGGGCCGGGAGCGCGGCGGCTCGGTGGCCCACGCCTTTGATTTCTGCAGCTGTTGATCTAACGCGTGGTGAAGGCGCCGCCGTTAACGTGGATGGTCTGGGCGATGTCTTCGGGCGTTGGTGACGGCAGAGCCGGCGGGTGAGGCTGCGGCCTCTGGCTGACCTCGGCACGGTCGCCGGAGCGGCTCGCGAACCGTGGAGAAGTGCCTCCCCTCACCACGAGAACCGGCTCAGTTCAGATCTTCGGTGATCGTCCAGCCCCGGCTACCGCCGATCTTGGCGATCTGCCGGCGCAGCACCGCGATCCGCTCACGCGCGTCCGGCCCAGCGATCCCGATCGTGATGCGCTCATCGGTCGCGTGATACCTGGTCCGCCGATCGCCCGCCGCGACCCTGCACGCCGCATTGATCGCGGCTCGCAGCCGGGCCACCTTCCGTGGATCACCTTGTCCGCCGAACCCTTCGATCGTCACGGACGAGAACAGCGGCGCAAGACGCAGACCCGCCTGTCGCTGGACAGCGTCCAGCTCTTCCTGATCGGCGCTCAGATCCTTCAGGATCCGATCCCGGTCGACCGAGCTGATCGGCCTACGGCCGAGCCAGTCCGGCCAGCCATCCGGCCGTGTTGGCACTACCCGCACCGGCTCGAACGAAGGCGCCGCCTTCGCGGCCTCGTTGTCAGCATCAGCGGCCCCGCTATCGCTCAACCGCTCTCCTCATGCCACGCCCGCGCGACAGCTCGTGATCTTCTCCCGATCGTAACGGTCGTTTCCAGGCCGATGACCTACAGATAGGGCAGGCGTGCCGCATCGGGGGCACCCCATCCACCCACGCCTCTTCGCACGCGCCCCTGACCTGCGGTGGAGGCTTATCGTTCAATTCCGGCCGGATAGTCCCAAGACCCCGCTCCGGCAACCGCCGCCGCCCTGCCCGCCACCGCAACCATCACCCGGACGCGGGCCAGCGCGCCGGGCGGACGCCCGGGCCGGGTGGGGGTGCGCCGGTCCCAGACGGCACCCCGGCGACCGAGACCCGCATGATCGGCCAGTGCACGTGCAGGGTGATCGGCGGGTGCGGCGGAGTATGGATGACAGCCTGACCCTTCAACAGGAAGACACTCGCCGATGACAGAGAAAGTGACGTGACCGCCGACGCGGATGAGCAGGTGTCCGACAGCGATCTCGGCGCCCGCTTGCGGTCAGAGCCGGAGCTGTTCACGGTCGTGCACCACCGCTACTTCCAAGCCATCTACCGCTACGCCGCCGGGCGGCTGGATGCACAGACGGCCGAGGACATCGCCGCCGACACCTTTTTGACCGCCTTCGACCGGCGTGATCGGTTCGATCCAGGACGCGGCAGCCTGCGGCCCTGGCTGTTCGGCATCGCCACCAATCTGATAGCTGGGCACCGCCGCAAGGAGGCCCGCCACTACGCGGCGTTGTCGCGTATCGCGCCCGAACCGGACGTCGAGGGACCCGAGAACCGTGTCGTCACCTTCGTCGCCGCCCAGCGGATGCAGCCGCACCTGGTCAAAGCCATGGCCGCGCTGTCACCAGGCGAGCGCGACGCGGTGCTGCTCGTTGCGCTGGGCCAGCTCAGTCACGAGGAGGTAGCCGAGGCGCTCGGTATCTCCGTCGGCACGGTGAGCTCGCGGATCAGCCGCGCTCGAGCCAAACTCCACAACACCTTCGACAAGGAGGCACTTCATGGATGAACTGCAGACCCTTGCCACATTGCTGGCCGCGCCCGAGTCACCCCAGGCGGCCGAACGCAGCCTGCGCCAAATCCAGCAGCGGATGCGCCGCCCCTCGCGGCCGAGCCGCAGAGCATGGTTTGCAGCCGGCGTGAGCTTGGCCGCTGCCGCCGCCGCTGCCGTCGTGGTCGTCTCCGGTACGACTGCACCCACGGCCGCTCCGAACGGCCCGCCGCCCACCGCGGCTCAGCTAACGGCCGGTGGGATACTGCTCGCCGCTGCCACCACTGCGGAACGCGAGCCTGAAGGCTCGGGCGCCTACTGGCATGTCAAGACAAGCTACAGCGGCAAGGCATCCGAGAGCTGGACGGCTCGAGACGGACGCACCTGGATGCGGGGCGACAAAACGGCCGGCAAGGTGGTCAAGCTCGCCAGATCTACCCCCTTCCGGCTCGGCGGCCTGGAGGTGAGCTTCGAGCAGCTGCAAAAGCTGCCCGCCGAACCCGACGCGCTGAAAACCTGGATCAGCGACGGCCTGGAGCACAGCGATGTCAAAACCAGCGCCGGGCGACTGGACGCCGCAGGGCAGGCCCGCGCGGTCTTCAGCGGACTGGTCTCCCTGGTCTCGCAACTCCCGGCCTCGCCCGAGGTCCGAGCCGCAGCCTTCCGGGCGCTGGCCTCCTACCCCGAGGTCAAGAACCTGGGCGCGGTCGATGGCGGGGAGGGTCTGCTGATCCCCCTTGCCGAATCACCAGTACAGCTGGTCGTCGATCCGGCGACCTCCCAGGTGCGCGACACCAGCTTCTACGTCACCGCCGACGGAGCAGAAGTCACTGTCCAGGACAAGCCGGTGACGATCGACACTGGATGGACCGACACGCTCCCCGCCGGCGACTAGACAGTGCCTGATAAATGATCAGCGCCGGTGCGGTTGAATGATCGGTCACGGTAAGGCGTAGCGAGCTGACCGAAAGGCCTGGCAGCGGATCGAGCCGTTGCTGCCCGTCACGGACGATCGTGGTCGTCCGTGACGGGATCATCGACAGGCCATCGACGGGATCTTGTGGCGGTTGCGCGCAGGAGCGACCCGGCGTGACATCCCCGAACGGTACGGTCCCTGGCAGACCTGTTACGAGCGGCTCACCCGCTGGGACCAGGACGGCACCTGGGCCCGCTTGCTGGAGGAAGCCCAGGTCAAAGACGACTCGATCGGCAACGTGGAGTGGAGTTTCACCATCGGCTCCACTATCGCCCAGGCCCACCAGCACGTGGCCGGAGCTCGAAAAAGGGGGAGACGAGGAAGGGACGATGGATACGAAGCAATCACAAAACGGCAGCCGCTCGACCGGTCCCGAGCAGGACTCACCACCAAGCTCCACCTGATCACCGACGCCCGCAGCCTGCCCATGACCCTCCACCTGACGCGCGAAAACGTCGTGGACTGCACCGCGTTCGAAGCGGCCATGGCCAAGCTGCGACTGCCTCGCAGCGGCAAAGGCCGACCCACACCCGCCCGGACCGCCTGATCGGCGACAAGGACTACTTCGCTGAGTGCCGATCTGCAGTGAGATGTCAGTTGCTGGACCAGTACTTTCCGCACGAGCCGTCAGAGAATCTGCACGAGACGTCAGTACTTCTGCGTCCCGACGGATGCAGTCCGACATCGTTACCCTGGCGCTACCACCTGCCCGCACGCATCGCTGGCCACGCCTATCTCCGCCATCTGTGCATCGAGCCCAGCCGGCCCTGGGCTCAAGCACTCGTTCTGGCCTGGCAACGTCTGATCAACTTGCCCCGGGAGCGGCCCTTGATCACGACGATACAAGGAGGCGACCCATCCGGGATCGTGGGTCCTGGTGCTCCTGTAGCGTCATGCGACGGCTGTCCCAATCCTGTGAGAGGACATTACGGTCAGACCATGGAGCCGCTCATGCAACTCATTCAGCTGAGCAATCGAGGCTAACCGTCCTGCTGACGCACTTTGGCCGCCCCATTGCTTAGCGATCTTTGATCGCGGGTTGAGCAAGCCTTGCTTGAAGCCTCGCATTACTCAGCTCAAGTTCGCGGATTCGCGATTTGGCAGTGAGGAGAGATTCTTTTTCTGCGCGTGTTCGCGCCCTGTTTTCAGCGCTTTCCTGGCGAGCTTCGACTAGGTCGGAGCGAAGTGTTTCGATCAGCATGTCATAGCTTCGCCGTTCCGACTCTGAAGCCTTTATTCGTCCTTCTGTGGCGGCTTGTATCCGGTCGTAGGCATCCATGAGATACTGCCGTGCAACCTGGTGGGCGGCTCGAGTAGTCGCCGCATCTTCCCTAGCTGATTGGCAAGCTCGTTCGGCCATGGCGGCACGATGTGCTTGCGCACTGTGACGGTCCGCAACTTGCTTTTGCATACTTTCTAGCTGAGTTGAGAGGTTGCGGATTATGGTGTTGACTTCGCGGACTTTCAAGGCCATGGCGTCGCGCGCTTGCTCTGCGAGCATTCTCTCGCACTCGGCCTTTCTTCGCCCGGTTTCTAGCTCCTGGACAATGTGCTGATGCGCCCTATGGATGGCAGCCCGAGCGTGTCGACCGCGATGTGCCGTTTCTGTCCCTTCAGCTTCTTACCTCCGTCATAACCGCAGACTGCGGCCCCGACGGTCTCGGCTGCCCTGACCGTCTGTGTGTCGATGCACCCCGCCGTCGGCAGTTCGCCGCGTCCGGCCATGACCCGCAGGCGGCCGCGCAACCGCCCGGCCAGCCGGTCGGGCAGACCACGCCCGGACCAGCGCAGGAAGAATGCATACACCGCCTCGTGCGGGGGGAAGTCGACTGGCAGGGCCCGCCACTCGATCCCGTACCTGGCCACATAGCCGATCGCGTCCAGGACCGCCCGCAGATCATGAACCATCGGCCTGCCCGTGGCCGCGACCAGCTCGGCCATCACCGCCCGCACCTCGCCTTCCAGCACCGCCCACTCGGCATCGGTCAGATCCGACGGATATGACGGCTTGCGGCTATGACATCGGCACCCTAGTGAGGCGCAACCACTGGCGCCCACGGACGCGGGCGTGTAAACAGACAACCACGGGCTCCTGGCCGCCGAGATGCGTAGACAACACCTCAGCTACCAGGAGCCCGCTCCTGTCCGCAGGCGCATCACTCGAAGACGGCCGCGACCAGGGCATCCCTGATCCCAGCCTCAGCGACCAAATCCTTTGTCAGCAGGCTCTAAGCGTTACGAGAAGGGCTCGATCATCCTGACCTCGAACAAGAGCTTCGGCAAAGCGCATGTGTTTACGTGAAGGTGTGTCAGGTGAGGCCGAAACCGCACAGGTTCGGGCTTCTTGGGTAGGAGTCCGGCGGGATACGACGTGTCAGCACCGCCCGGCTAGCAACCCTGGGTAAGCGTGAGCTGCGACTGTCTGCCGCGCCGGCCCGTGGCCCGGACCGCTACCCGGGAACTCTGCTCAGGCTAGATCGTTGATCTCATAGTGGGCCGAAGGAGAAACGGGGTTGAATGGGCAGCGCCGGTAGGAGCAAGAGGCGCAGGCGTAGTGGAAAGCAAGAGGGGGCAGACAGTTCGCAGGTGAGCTCCGATCCTCATCCCCGGACATCGATGCGGGACCGTCTCTCCTCCATTCACGGCCAGATCGCGATCGCGCTGATGCTCATAGCAATCGGCATGTCGGTGGCCACGGTGAATGATTACAGAGCGGTGCAGCGGTTGCGGGAGAGCGGCGTGTCGGCTATGGGCACCGTTGTCCGCACCGAATATAGCCGCTATTCGTCTGACGATGCCATTGTCAGGTTCACCACACGCGACGGCAGGCACATCCGGACGCGAGTCGATGGTTCCCGCTGGCAGGGGAGTCCCCTGATCGACGATCAGCGACAGGTGCTCTATGACCCTGCCGATCCAAGTGGCAATGTGCTGGATCCGCAGGCCGGTTTCATGCAAATCGTGAATCCGAGGAAAGCGGTCGTCGTCCTCCTGGCCGTCCCCCTGGCGGTTCTGTTGTGGTGGCAGCAAGCCGACGCCTTCTTCTGGCTCAGCTTCTGGATAACAAAGATGAAGCGGCGCCGGGGAACGGCGGACCGCTAAGAGGTCATAACAGAATGGGATGGCCCGCATCCTTACGGTGATGATTGTCGTTGGGTGGGGTGTGAGGAAGGGCGAGCAGCTGCCGTGGATTGTCTCGGACAGCTTGTGGGAGCGGGTCGAGCCGTTGTTGCCGAAGGTGCAGCGGCGCACGCATCATCCGGAGCGTAAGCGGCTGGATGACCGTAAGGCGTTGTGCGGGATCTTGTTCGTGCTCTACACCGCGATCCCGTGGGAGTTCCTGCCGCAGGAGCTGGGCTTCGGCTGGGGCATGACGTGCTGGCGGCGGCTGCGGGACTGGCATCAGGCCGGAGTTTGGGACAAGCTGCACCGGCTGCTGCTGGCCGAGTTGCACGCCGCCGGCCAGTTGGACTGGTCCAAGGCGGTGATCGACAGCTCGCACGTGCGAGCGCTCAAGGGCGGCCCAAAACCGGGCCGAGCCCGGTGTCGACCGTGCCAAGCCGGGCTCGAAACACCACGTCATCGCCGACGGCAACGGCATCCGCTCGCCTTATCCCTGACCGGCGGCAACCGCAACGACGTCACCCAGCTCCTGCCGCTGATCAAGGCGATCCCGCCGGTGCGGGGCCGGCACGGCCGGCCCCGTAAGCGTCCTGTCTGCTTGTACGCCGACCGCGGCTACGACCATGACGTCTACCGCCGCCGGGTCTGGCGCGTCGGCATTCGTCCGTACATCGCCCGGCGCGGCACCCCGCACGGCTCCGGCCTGGGCGTTCATCGCTGGGTCATCGAACGCACGCTGTGCGCCGCGAGGCGCTCTGTTGCATCCCCGGCAGAGCCGGGAGGGACTTGGAGGGAGGTTCCTGGGTCGAATGACTGACCTGGATCCGAAAGGTTGTCCGTGGCCATGTAAAAGTGGCTCTGACGCAAAGCGTGTGACGTCGTCACGCACGGTCATTTCAGCATCGGTTGCATAGGATGATCTTTCGGAGCAGGTCGAAGTTGGCTCGGCCATAGCGGCTGCGTTTGAGAGCCTTGACCCTT
>NZ_JAIWNB010000082.1 GCF_020215705.1 Nonomuraea aurantiaca
AGGGCTGGCTGGAGGGCTACCTGCTGACCGGGCGGCACGGCCTGTTCAACTGCTACGAGGCGTTCATCCACATCATCGACGCCATGTTCAACCAGCACGCCAAATGGTTGGAGTCCTCCCAGAAGATCCCCTGGCGGCGGCCCGTCGCCTCGCTCACCTACCTGCTGTCCTCACACGTCTGGCGCCAGGACCACAACGGCTTCTCCCACCAGGACCCCGGCTTCCTGGACGTCGTGGTCAACAAGAAGGCGTCCGTGGTGCGCGTCTACCTGCCGCCCGACGCCAACACCCTGCTGTCGGTCGGCGACCACTGCCTGCGCTCACGCGACTACGTCAACGTCATCGTGGCCGGCAAGCAGCCGATCCTGGACCTGTTCACCATGGACCAGGCCATCGCCCACTGCACCCGCGGCCTGGGCATCCTGCCCTGGGCCTCCACCGACGAGGGCACCGACCCCGACGTCGTGCTGGCCTGCGCCGGTGACATCCCCACCCTGGAAACCCTGGCCGCCACCGCCCTGCTCCGCGAGCACCTGCCCGAACTACGCGTCCGCGTCATCAACGTGGTCGACCTGATGCGCCTGCAACCGCCGTCGGAGCACCCGCACGGCCTCCCCGACAACGAATACGACACCCTGTTCACCACCGACAAGCCCGTCATCTTCAACTTCCACGGCTATCCCGCGCTCATCCACCGCCTCACCTACCGCCGCCACGGCCACGCCAACCTGCACGTCCGCGGCTACAAGGAGGAGGGCACCACCACCACACCCTTCGACATGGCCATGCTCAACGACATCGACCGCTACCATCTGGTCACCGACGTCATCGACCGCACACCGGGACTCGGCTCCGCCCAGGCCCACCTCCGCCAGCGGATGACCGACGCCCGCCTGCGCGCCCGCGCCCACACCCGTGAACACGGCGAGGACGCGCCCGAAATCAGCGAGTGGACGTGGCCGGCCTGATACCCAGCCGCCCAATGCCCGCCACCGTTCCAGCTGGTGGCGGGCACCTCCGTGGTCGAATCCAGCTTCATGAGAGGTCTCAGAGCAGGGACGGCACGACGATGAGGTCTTCCTTGTCGAAGGTCAGTTCGCTGACGACGTCTACGACGCCCTCCACACCGCGGATCGACTCCACGAGGGCAGTGGCCTGGGAGTTCCACTCGACCCTGCCACCGAGCGTCACGACGCCCTTGTCGAGCTCGATCGAGAACGCCTCGCGGTCAGGCAGCAGCGCGGTGATGTCCGCCATCAGGTCGACGGCCGGACGGGTGAAGACCCGCAGTACGTCACGCTGATGCAGCGTGCCGATGATGCGCCCGGTGACCGGGTCGATCACGGGCAGTTGCTTGACGCGCTTGTCGTGCATGAGCCGCGCCGCGTCGCGGACGGACGCGCCGGGCGTGACGGTGATCGCCGGAGTGGTCATGAGCTCTTCCGCTTTGGTGCCCGCGGCCTTGTGGTGTTCCTGGCGCTGATGGCGCGACTCGAAGATGGAGACGCTGTGCCGTACGGTGTCGGTCTCCTTCAGCAGCAGATCTTCTTCGGAGACCACGCCCACAGGCCGCCGGTCGGCGTCGATCACGGTGACCGCGCCGACGGCATACCGCTTCATCGCCCCCACGATCTCGGCGAACGGCGCGTCTTCGAGGACGGCGATGGCCACGCGTCCCATGACGTCCTTGACCTCGATTGTCATCGTTCTCACCTCTCCTTCACCTCCCAGGGTCCGCTCCAGCGGCGAAGGTCGGTAGCGGCGAACGTCCCACATCGCCGAGGGCCTAGGTCCTGACCTGCGGCATCACCTCGACAGCGGGCTGGCGGTCGTGTTCCGTCCGACCTCGCCACGGGTAGCGTCCTGACATGGGTTGTTCGAAGCGCTCCTCGCGGCCAAGGGCGGGGGGTTCCAGTCGGCTCGGGCTCCAGTTGGGCGTGCTCCGCCCTCCCGGGGGTGAGGATCCGGTCGGCGGCGTGCCCGGTCTGTCCGCGAGCCGGTCATGAACCCATGGGTCCTGTCCTACGAGGGCTTCGACCCCGCCTCCGAGAGGCTGCGCGAGGCGCTGTGCACGCTGGGCAACGGCCGTTTCGCCACGCGCGGCGCGACCCCTGACGGCGAGCTGCGCACACCGGGCACCTACGTCGCGGGTTGCTACGACCGCCTGGACTCCACCGTCGCAGGGCAGAGGGTGACCAACGAGGACCTGGTCAACCTCCCCGACTGGCTGCCACTCACCTTCGCCACCCAGGGGTCGGACTGGTTCCGCCCAGAGCGGGCCGACCTGCTGGACTACCGCCAGAAACTGGACATGCGGCACGGGATCCTTTACCGGGCGCTGCGCTGGCGCGACGGCTCAGGCCGCATCACCGCGATACGGCAACGCCGCCTGGTGTCCATGGCCGACCCGCGCCTGGCCGCCCTGGAAACCACCTTCACGGCCGAGAACTGGTCGGGCCCGCTCCGCGTCCGCGCCACCCTGGACGGCAGGGTCACCAACAGCGGCGTGGCCCGCTACCGCGAGCTGCGCGGCGACCACCTCACCGGTCATGACACCGGCGACCAGAACGGCCTCACCTGGCTGACCGCCGTCACCCGCTCCTCCCAGATCACCGTGGCGCTCGCCTCCCGTACCGACGCCGCCTTCCCCGCCCGCGAGATGATCCGCGAAGGGGGCCGGATCGGCACGGACCATGTGCTCGACCTCGCGCAGGGCGAACCCGCCACACTGACCAAGACCGTGGCCCTGGTGACCTCGCGCGACTCCGCCATCCGCGATGCCCGCTCCACGGCGATCCGAGCCGTACGGATGGCTCGGCCA
Source organism: Nonomuraea aurantiaca (assembly GCF_020215705.1). Lineage (GTDB taxonomy): Bacteria > Actinomycetota > Actinomycetes > Streptosporangiales > Streptosporangiaceae > Nonomuraea > Nonomuraea aurantiaca. The sequence goes on from NZ_JAIWNB010000082.1 coordinate 2,822, forward strand.
TTCGACGCGCTGGCGGCGCCACACGCGGCGGCCTGGGAGCGGCTGTGGCAACGCGCCCGGGTCGAGGTGGACGCCCCGGATCTGGCGCAGATCGTTCACCTGCATGTCTTCCACCTGCTGCAGACTCTCTCCCCGCACACCGCGGACCTGGACGTGGGCGTGCCCGCCCGCGGGCTGCACGGCGAGGCCTACCGGGGACACGTGTTCTGGGACGAACTGTTCGTCCTGCCCTGGCTGAACCTGCGTTTCCCCGAGACCTCGCTCGCCCTGCTCCGCTACCGGTACCGGCGGCTGCCCGAGGCTCACGCTGCGGCCCGGGACGCCGGATATGACGGGGCGATGTTCCCCTGGCAGAGCGGCAGCGACGGACGCGAAGAGACCCCGATGTCGCACCTCAACCCCGCCTCGGGACGCTGGCTGCCCGATGGCTCTCACTTGCAGCGGCACGTGGGGCTGGCCATCGCCTACAACGTGTGGCAGTACTACCTGGCGACCGGCTCGATGCCACTCTGGTGTGCGGAGCTGCTCATTGAGATCGCCAGGTTCTTCGCCTCGCTGGCCGTACTCGACCCCGCATCGGGACGGTACGAGATCCGCGGCGTCATGGGACCCGACGAGTATCACGAGCGCTACCCGGGTGCTTCCTCACCCGGCCTGGCCAACAATGCCTACACCAACGTCATGACCGTGTGGCTGCTGCTGCGCGCCCGGGACACCCTGGACCTGCTGCCCGAACTCGCGGCCTCCGCGCGGGAACGGGCCCGCTGGGACGACATCACCCGGCGCATGCGGGTCGACTTCCACGACGGCGTGATCAGCCAGTTCACCGGTTACGCCGACCTGCTGGAGCTGGACTGGGTACGTTACCGCGGTGTGCGCCGCCTCGACCGGGCCCTGGAGGCCGACGGCGACGACGTCAACCGCTACAAGGCCGCCAAGCAGGCCGACACGCTCATGCTGTGCTACCTGCTCACCTCCGACGAGTTGGTCGGGATTCTGAATCGGCTGGGCTATCCGGTGGAACCTGGCCTGATCCCCCGCATGGTCGGCTACTACCTCGACCGCACCAGCCACGGCTCCACGCTGAGCGCCGTCGTACACGCCTGGGTACTCTCCCGCTCCGATCGAGCCCGCTCCTGGCAGTACTTCGCCGAGGCGCTGTTCAGCGACATCAAGGACGTCCAGCACGGCACCACGGCCGAGGGCATCCACCTCGGCGCCATGGCCGGCACGCTCGACCTCCTGGAGCGCTGCTACCTGGGCCTGGAGATCCACCGCGACGGCCTGCACCTCAACCCACTGCTTCCCGACCGGCTCGGTGTGCTGTCCATGCCGATCCGCTTCCGCGGCTCCGAGCTCTTCATCGACGCCGACCACCGGCAGGCACGCATCAACGGCGTGGCAGGACCGACCTTCACCAGCGAACAAGGAGACACGATCATGGCAGTCACCGGCGACCTCGGACGTCGCATCGCCCATCACCGCGAACGACTCGGTCTGACCGTCGAACAGGTCGCCGAACGCGCGGACATTTCACCCGGCTACCTGCAATACCTGGAAGAGCAGCCCGGCACGCCCACCGCCGAAGCCATATACCGCCTGGCCGGAGCCTTGGAGACCACCACCGAAGACCTCCTCGGCGGCGGCGTCGATCGGCCGCCCGGCCGCGGCCGCGCCAAGGCGGCTCCCACGCTGGAGAGCCTGGACCGCGACGAATGCCTCAAGCTGATCGAGCCCGGCGGCATCGGCCGGGTGGCCTTCAACGGCTCCCACGGCCCGACCGTGCTGCCCGTCAACTACAAGCTGCACCACGGCTCCATCGTCTTCCGCACCGCATCCGGCGGCCCCATGGACCAGGACCTGCGCACCGGCCTTGAAGGCGTGGAGATCAAGGTCGGCTTCGAGGTGGACCGGATCGACGAGGCCCAGCGCGAGGGGTGGAGCGTCCTCATCCAGGGCCCCGCCCATCACATATCCCCCGACGAACTGCCGGAGACCGCCGACGTCACGCCGTGGGCGGGCGGCGAGCGCCACCTGTACGTCCGCATCGTCCCGCACCAGATCACGGGCCGCCGCATCCACAACCTCTGACAGTCATGCTCTAGGGGCGAACGTCCTCTTCCCGGAGGCGTAGAACAACCCGTCTTCACGGGTCCTCCGGTCCCCCCGGAGAGGACTGGCGCATCTGCTCGGGCGCCGGGCGGCGCGGCAGAGTTGGCAGCACGCCAACGACATGCCAGAGGAGCTGACGGAGATGCGGACCACCCAGATCACCATGCGCCCGAAGCCGGCACGACCTCGACCCGAGATCGACCGCCTTACTCCGTCCGGGCGACCCCTCCCGTTCCAGACGCCGCGAGCCCGAGTCAGACGTCCTCGACAGGCTGTACGAAGACACCGCCCGCGAGCAGGGGAAGGCGCCCGCTGGGTCCTAGCCGACCGACAACCGCTCCTTGATCAAACCACCCCGAACAAGACAGTCGGCAGCGGGACTTTCAGCGCTATCGGAACAGGGCGTCGTCGACGGTGAAGCGGATGAACTCGCCCTCGGCCCACCGATCGGTGCCGGGCCACCAGCCGCCCGCCAGGTAGGCCGGAATGGTGAAACCGTCGAATTCGATCTCGCGTCCGCATTCCACCCCGAACACGTGGTCGCGGTATCGGCCCTCGCCGGGATCACCCCAGCGGGACATCGTGACGCGCTCCAGCGCGCCGCTGGGCGCGATGGTCAGGGTCACGTCGTGATCCTCGGTTCCCACGGGAAGGCTGGCGATGGCATGGCGGTCGTCGATCGGCTTCCACCGTATCCTCGGGTCGAGTGCGGCGGCGGGCGCCATGACGAACTCACATGCCAGCCGCCCGGCGGCGCTTCTGGTGATGTCCGGGCCGGCACCCGACATCACGGGGATGAGGTCCAGCAACCGCCAGCGCATCTCCCCTTCACCGGCGCGATACCGGTCGAACCCGTGCACGGGTAGCAATCCCAGGTACGCAGTTGCCGACCACACGAAGCCCTCCATCGGCAGGAGTACCTGCTGGGCGCGGAAGTCGCGCCAGGTGCTGAGCCGGATGGAGCCGTGCGTGTCCAGCACCACCGCACGCAGCAGGGGTGTCCCCGGAGCGATGGCGTGCAGCACCCAGCGGCGCGCCGGTTCCGGCAGGTGGCCGGCCTGTGCGGGGTCGAACTCCTGGGCGTCCTTGGTCTGCGCCTGCAGGAGGTCCCAGTCGTGGCAGGCGGTCTCGGTCATGTACGGCGGAGCGACGATGACACTCATGATCGCCGCCAAGGAGTCTGTACCACGGCCACCGGGCAGCAGGCCCGGTGCAGGACACCGTGGCTGACCGACCCGAGTGCCGCCGAGGCGAAGCCGCCCAGTCCGCGTGATCCGACCACCACGAGCGCCGCCTTCTCGGACGCCCTGGCCAGGACCGGGACCGGGTGCCCCGGGACGATCGACTCGATCACCTCGACGTCCGGGTACTTCTCATGCCACGGCGCCAGGCGCAGCCGGATCTCCGCCACCTCCTCGCCCGGCGCACCGGTCAGGAACGGGCCGTACCCCGCGGGATGTGGGGCGAGCCTCGGTGTCCTCTGGCCGTACACGACACGAACCGGCGCGCGCCGCGCCCCAGCCTGTTCCAGGGCGTATTCCAGCGCCGACTCCGCGAACAGGGAGCCGTCGAAGCCGACCACGATCTCCCGATGGCTGCCGGGGGCGGGCATCCGGACGACGACCACCGGGCTGTGCGCGTGCCCGGCCAGGCCGAGACCCACCGAGCCCAGCACCAGCCCGGCGAACCCGCCGAGCCCTCTGCTGCCCACGACCACGCTGTCGGCCGTCTCCGACTCGCCCCTCAGCCGCTCGATCACCGCGCCCGTGACCACAGCCGTCGAGACCTCCAGTTCGGGAGTGAGCCTCCGTACCTGCTCCGCGGCCTGGTCGAGCAGGTACGTGCACCGCTCGGTCAGAGTCTGCCGGTCACTGGCCCTGGTGGACGGATGCTCCGCCGCCCATGGCTCTCGCACGAGCACGATCCGCAGCGAAAGCCCCCTGCGGGAGGCATCATCGGCGGCCCAGCCGAGCGCCGATCCGGCCGATGGCGATCCGTCCACGCCGACCACGATCGCTCTGCTCATCGTCATCCTCCTTCGGGTTTCTCCGCCCGGATGTGGCACACGCCCCCGGTTTCCTTACCTCCAGCACACACCTATCGGCCCCCGGCTCCATGACGGTCTCAGGACGCCGGGACCGGGAAGGACGAGGCGAGGTGCCTGCCCCATTGCCTGGCCCGCTCCACCTCGCCGACCACCAGCGGCCCCTGAGTTCCGGTGACGTAGAAGCTCTCGGCGGGCGAGGCCAAGGCCAGGCCGAGCCGACGCAGTCGCTTGGCGACACCGCGCGCGGCCGAGCCGGGCATGCGCGGCTTGGCGATCCGCGTGTCGAAGGCGGCCGAGGCGAGTCTGGCCGACGGCGACCGAACAGTGGCCAGCCACTCCCGCACCCCCTGCCCTTGGGAGAGCACCCGGCCCTGCTGGGCGGCCGATTGCCGGGTCGAGGCCCTGCTCATCCCGAAGGCGTGCGTGGGGCCGCCGACGACGAGCAGGCCGAGGTCCTCCCCGACCGAGGCGGGCGCGGAGCCGACCTCCAGGACCTCTGTCCTCATCACGGTGGCCAACCCCTCCGCCACCGCCTCGGCGATTTGCTTGGTGTTGCCGAACATGGACTCGTAAACGATCAGCGCGTACATCTCCTGCCTCCTTCGGACTCAGCTCCGCGCCGGTATCACGGGCTCGAGATGGAACATGCCGGTCACCACGTCGCCGCCCTTCTTAAAGTGCGGGGTACGGCCCGCCACCGCCGACACCACATCGCGAGCGGTGATCATCCCGACCAGTCCCCTGCCGGACACCACGGGTACGGCGTCACAGCCGGCGTCGGTCATCACGGCCGCGACCCGGGTCAGCGGGTCGTCCGGCCGCACCCGCGGCCTGCGCTCACCGG
>NZ_JAIWNB010000083.1 GCF_020215705.1 Nonomuraea aurantiaca
AAAAGGAATCCACCACATCCACACCATAAAGGCGCAGACATGACGGGGTTGTGCATCATGCACTGGCTTTTAACACACTGTTGAGTTCTCAAGAAACGGACGCGTACTCCCCAACCTGCGAGAGGCGTTCATTTCGTGTTTTAATCTTAAGTGCTTGTCGACTTCGAGTCAAACCAGAGACTTGCTTGAAGTCGAGCAACCTAGCTAAGATTGTGCGCCCCGTCTCCGGGGCAACCCTCTTAACTTACCGTGCCATCCTGGGCTTGTCGAATCAACCGATTTTCCGGTGATCTGAGCGCACCCGAGACGACTCGTGCCAGCGAGCGCATGGGAGCGCCTGGCCGAGTGGCTCGTTTCTCAAGGGGGTTCGCCCTGGGGGCCCGTCCGCCTCATCGGCGTCCGGCTCACTCCCGGGGCGAAGAGAAGATTAGGTCGCCGTTCGCCCAACGTCAAATCGGCGTTCACGCCCGCTCTCTAGGTCTCTGCTGGACCTCTGGCGAGACCGGCCCTGATCTGCGAAAACGCGGATCAGATCGGAGACTCGAGGCGTCCAAGTCGCGGAAACCGGGGACATGGCAGGACATGTCCCCGGTTTCCGCGAGGGACATGGCGGGATATGTCGCGGCTTGGAGGCCATTGCGTGACATGCGGATGAGCTAGATGAGCTGGAGGTCGGGGCGGGCGACCCTGACTCCCGTGCGCGCCCTGGGCCGCAGTGGCTCGAGTACCGTTCCGCCGGACATCAACTGAGTCCCGTGCACGGACTGGGACCGAGCGCGGGCCGAGCAGATGGCGGACCGAGCAGATAGCGGGCCGAACGGATAGTGGGCCGAACGGATAGTGGACTGGACCTTGTGGACGGCCAGGGTGGACAAGTGGACGCCCATCAGCGCCAAGTCGCTCTTGGGGTACTGCGGCCTCTCCTCCAGGACCGGATCCCGGGCCGGACGGATCGCGAGCCGAAGGAGATCCCGAGCCGGACAGGGTCCATGGATCGCAAGCCGAGGGAGGTCCCGAGCCGGACGGATCGCGAGCCGGGCAGGGTGCTGGCCAGACGGGAGCCCAGAACGGAGGGATCGGACGGCATCCTGGACCGAGCAGATGGCGAACCGAACAGGAGCGCTGACCGAACATGAGAACGTGGCCCTGCGGGGATGGCTCCCTTTGAGCGCTGCGGGGATATCCAAGCTGAGTGGTGATCCACGATCTCACTGCATGCCTTCTACCAGGGACGATCGGGGCCGAGCGGCCGAGAAACTACACCGCTCTGCGAGACGTCATCACTGCGGGATGCCCGGCGTAGAGGCCCCGTGCGAGCTTTCACAGTTGCGAGGATGCCCGGTCGATCGCCGTCCCGCAGCGCCGGAGGAGGGAGCGCAGGGTGTCACGCTCCTCGGCGGTGAGTTCGTCCGCTATCGCCTGCTCTATCCGCACCGCCCGTTCGTCCGCCTCCTCCAGCGCGATGCGGCCGGTGTCCGTGAGCCGGGTCTCCAGGACATTGCCGTGCCATGGGTGCGGCGTACGTTCGACCAGCCCGCGTGTCTCGAGGTTTTTCAGCACCACGGTCATCGCCTGCGGAGTCACCAGGCAGGCTCGGGCGAGAGCGGCAGCCGAGATGCCGGGGTTGTCCGCTAACACGTAGAGCGTCGCGTACTGCGGCACCGTCAGCCCGGCGGGCCTGACCGCGATCTGCTTGGCGGCGATCAGTTCCTGCTCCGCTCGCTTGATGTCGAGGCCGAGGCGTTCCTCCGCGGGCATGCCCATGGTACGAGATGGTACAAGCAATCTAACATTGACGAGTATCAAAGCTTTGATAATGTGCTTAGCCGTACACCCGAATGAGGAGGCGACACGTGATTCCTGAGAGCCATCTGGACCTGTTGACCAGGCCGCTGTTCGCGCATCTGGCCACCATCGCGCCGGACGGGAAGCCACATGTGAACCCGGTCTGGACCGTGTGGGACGGGGAGTTCCTGCGCTTCACGACTACTACGGACCGCCAGAAGTACCGAAATGTCGCGGCAAATGGGAACCTGGCGGTTTCCATCAACGACCCCGACAAGCCGTACCGGTACCTAGAGGTCCGGGCCGTGGTGGAGCGGATCGACCCCGACCCCTCGGGAGACTTCTTCGACGTGCTCGCCACCCGCTACGGCCTGCCGTACGACCGGCCGGTGGGCGACGCGGAGCGGCGGGTGGTGATCGTCGCCCGGCCGACACGTACGACCAGCCAGTGAAACGATCAGCCATCGACCGGTGAAGCCCGGGGGCGGTCGCCATGGCCGGAGCCGCCGCCCCGCCCTCCGCCCCGGCCGCCGCCCGAGCGGGTCGGGGGTGCGAGACGGCTGGGAGTGGGCGAGACCGCTGCGGGTGGACGGTGCTGGTCAGGCTCGCCGGCGACCGCCCGCGTGGGTGACGGCCTGGCCAAGGCCCACGCGAACGGCAAGCCCGGCATCCAGCGGGCCGGCGCCTCGGCTGTTACTGCGCGAACGACGCTGCTCGAACGAAATCATGCTGGGCGAACGCATCACGCTGGGCGCACCGTCACGCTCAGCGAACGAAATCACGCTCCGCGAACGAACCATGCCGGGCGAACGAAATCACGCTCCGCGAACGAGCCAGGCCGAGCGACGACGGGTCAAGACCCAGCGGCCAGTCAAGACCCACTAGAACAAAAACCCACCAGCAAGCGTGAGCGCCCGCACCTGCGCCGGCGAGACGAACAGCTCCGCCGCCATCCCAGCCTCCCGAGCCGCGACCACATTGACCTCGTTGTCGTCGAAGAACAGCACCTCCCCCGGCTCCACCCCCAGCCGCTCCGCGCAGATCTCGTACGCCCGCCGGTCCGGCTTCGCCACCCCGATCCGGCACGAGTACGTCAACGACGTGAACCGTCCCAGCCAGTCACCGTGCCGCGCCTCCCACACCGGCACCAGGTCCGGGATGATGTTCGACAGCAGCCCCAGCGTCCGCCCCCGATCGGCCAGCTCGTGCACCACGGCGACCATCTCGTCGTCCACGTGGCACCAGCTCTCCAGGTCGGCCGCCATCAGCGCGTCCACGTCGGCGAACCGCGTGCCCAGCCGCCCGGCGACCGCCGCCCAGTACGTCAGAGCGTCCTGACCGGCGTCATAGTCGGGCCGGCACCCCCAGTACGCCTCCCAGAAGCTCTCCCCCGGCACTCCGGCGAGGTCGACCAGGCCCTGTTTGGCGTCAGCCGTCTGGACGCGGGCGATAACTCCGTAAAGGTCGAACACGATCACTTCAGGCATAAATCTGAGCCTATGCGCGTATTCTGCCCCGGTGACCACCGCCTCCACCCTCGCCCCTCCAGCCCGGCCAGTCGTACGTCCTCGCAGGTCGAGCCCGTGGTGGGTGGCCGGAATCGGCGGAGTCGTGGCGTTCGCCGGCTCGGGCTCCGCCTCCCTGAACGGTGACGAGCTGGCCACGATCAGTGCCGCGTCCCGGTCGCTGCCGGGGCTGTGGGAGCTGGCGCGGCACATCGACGGTCATTTCCTGCCGTACTACCTGTTCATGCAGCTCTGGGCGAAGGCCGGGACGGCGGAGCTGTGGCTGCGGCTGCCGTCGGCGCTGGCGATCGGGGTCGCCGCGTGGTTCCTGGTGGACCTGGGGCGGCGGCTGCACGGTACGTGGGCGGGGGTGACGGCCGGCCTGCTGTTCGCGGCGCTGCCATCGGTGTCGTACTACGGCGCCTTCGCCCGCTCGTACGCGCCCGCGGCCGCCGCGGTGGTCTTCTCGTTCTGGGCCCTTCACCGCACCACACGGGCACAGCAGCGGGCCACGCATGCCCAGCAGCAGGCGGAACAGCGGGCGGAGCGTACGCCCTGGGTGGTCTACGCGGTGGCGGTGGGGTTGGTGTGCTGCACGCACCTGTTCGCGGTGCTCGTGCTGCCCGCTCAGTTGGTCGCCGCCGTCGCGCTGCTCCCCCGCCGTACCGTGCTCCTGAGGTGGGCGCCCGCGGTCGCCGTCGGCTGCCTGCCCGCGCTCGTGCTCGGTCTGGTCGGGTACGGCGAGCGGCACGCGATCAGCTGGATCCCGCAGCGCGGGCCGGAGGTGCTGCTGAAGTTCCCGAAGATGGCGGCGGGGAGCACCGAGGTGGGGGTGGTGCTGTTCGTGGTGGCACTGGCCGGTGTGGTGCTGCTGCGCAACAGGGCGTGGGCCGGGACGTTGCTGGGCTGGCTGGTGCTGCCGCCCGTCCTGCTGCTGGCCGTGTCGCATCTGGTGACGCCGGTCTATGTGGACCGGTACCTGTTCGTCGCCGCGCCCGCTCTGGCGTTGCTGGCGGGGATCGCGGTGGCGAGTGTGCCGCGGGGTGGGGTGGTGGCCTGCTGCGGGCTGGTGATGGTCGCCGTGGCGGTGGGTGTACCGCAGCAGGTGGAGGTGCGGGAGGCCAACGGGCGCTTCGAGGACTTTCCGTGGGCCGTGCGGAAGGTGGACGGGCGGCCGGGGGACGCGATCGTGTTCGGGCAGAGCTCGGTGCGGGCGGGGTTCGACTACTACCGTGACGGGTCGATGCCGGACGACGTGCTGCGGCTGGGGTCCGCTCCGGAGGCGGAGGGGTTCGGCTTTCCGGAGCGCGATGACGTCGCCGCCGCGCTGGCCGATCGGGAGCGGGTCTGGGTCGTGTGGCGCGGGGTCAAGTCCGCGGGGCAGAAGCTGCCGCGGGTGAAGGCCGTACGGGAGGCGGGCTACGAGCAGAGCGGGGCGTGGCACTCGGCGGAGACGCCCGGCCTCACCGTGGCCCTGTTCGCCCACAGATAGGGCCCACAGACAGAACGGGCCCTTTCCGTACAACCAAGGAAAGGGCCCAAGGAACGACGCGGTCAGCCGACCTCGACGCCGCCGACCGCCTTCTTGCCGCGCCGCAGCACCATGAACCGCCCGTGCAGCAGGTCCGAGGCCTCAGGCACGTACGACTCGTCGGTGATCTTGACGTTGTTGAGGTACGCGCCGCCCTCCTTCACCGCCCGCCTGGCCGCCGACTTCGACTCCACCAGCCCGCTGTCCGCCAGCAGGTCCACGAACGGCGCCCCGAGAGCCGGAACCGTCGCCTTCGGCACCTCGGCCAGCGCCGCCGCCAGCGTCGAGCCCGGCAGCTCTTCGAGCGACCCCTGGCCGAACAGCGCCTTGGACGCCGCCACGACCGCCGCCAGTTCGTCGGCGCCGTGGACGAGCGTGGTCAGGTCCTCGGCCAGCGTCCGCTGCGCCTCGCGGGCGAACGGGCGGTCGGCGACCGCCTTCTCCAGCGCCTCGATCTCCTCGCGCTCGCGGAAGGTGAACACCTTCAGGAAGCGCACCACGTCGCGGTCGTCGGCGTTGAGGAAGTACTGGTAGAAGGCGTAGGGAGAGGTCAGCGCGCCGTCGAGCCAGACCGACCCGCCCGCGGTCTTGCCGAACTTGGTGCCGTCGGCCTTGGTGATCAGCTTGCCGGTCAGGGCGTGCACGTGGCCGCCCTCGACCCGCCTGACCAGGTCGACGCCGGCGGTGATGTTGCCCCACTGGTCGCTGCCGCCGACCTGGAGCGTGCAGCCGTTGCGCCGGTAGAGCTCCAGGTAGTCGTTGGCCTGCAGGATCTGGTAGCTGAACTCGGTGTAGCTGAGTCCCTCACCGGCGAGCCGGGCCGATACCGACTCGCGGGCGAGCATCCGGTTGACGGGGAAATGCTTGCCGATGTCGCGCAGGAAGTCGATGGCCGACATCTCGGCGGTCCAGTCCAGGTTGCTGACGAGCGCGGCCGAGGTGGGGCCGTCGTCGAAGGTCAGGAACTTCTCCACCTGCACCCGGATCCGGGAGACCCATTCCTCCACGACCTCGGTGGTGTTGAGTACGCGTTCGGTGCTGCGGCCACTGGGGTCGCCGATCAGGCCGGTGGCGCCGCCGACCAGGCCGATCGGCTTGTGGCCCGCCCGCTGGAAGCGGGTCAGGATCAGCAGCGTGGCCAGGTTGCCCATGTGCAGGGACGGCGCGGTCGGGTCGAAGCCCGCATAGACCGTGATCGGACCCTTCGACAGCGCCCCGCGCAGGGCGTCGATGTCGGTGGTCTGCGCGAGGACGTCGCGCCATTCGAGCTCATCGAGAATGTCGGTCACGGTGCTGGCTTTCCAGGAGACGTCGAGTGGTTACAGAGTGCCCGATCGCGCCGGATCTCCGCCACTTGGATACTCTCGGTCGCCATGTGGAAGGTCCGTCGCGAGCTGGCCGTTTTCAAGATCCTAGGGGCTCTGGCGTGTGCCGGTCTCGCCCTGTTCTGGTACGTCCAGGGTGATGTCCGCGGGGTGGTGCTGGCCGTACCGGCCGCCCTGCTGGTGGGGGCCATGGGGCTGCGTGACGTCCTGGTCCCGGTACGGCTGGTCGCCGACGAGAGCGGCGTCACCGTGGTGCACGGCTTCACCGGCCGGCGGGTCTGGTGCATTTGCTGGGGAGCGGTCACGGAGTGCGATTTCCAGGTGCGAGTGGGGCCGGGGCCGCATGGAGGGTGGTAGCGATCGCGTAACGCGTTGCGCGTGAGAACGGCCGTTCTGTCACG
>NZ_JAIWNB010000084.1 GCF_020215705.1 Nonomuraea aurantiaca
CGCCCAACGCCGCGAACGCGCCCGCATCCGAAGCGAGAAAGGCATCCGCTGGGGCGGCCGACCTCTGACTTCCGCAGCCTGAAGCCTCGTCATCCAACCCGGCGATCGTTTCCGGTCACAGCACTAGCCAACGCTGCGCCCGGCTCTGTCAGCCAGCGAGGAAACGCCGGAAACCACGCAACACATGCGAACAGGTCGGCTCGCATCGCGATACCGGACAGCGGGTGATTGCCGCAGGTCGCCCAGGTCCATGGCCTCTCCATCACGAGAGAGTTTGTGCTGGTCAGAGCTGTCGACAAGGGTGATGATGGCTGACAGGACCGGCGGCATGACACCCTGCACGGACAACGAGGCTCCCGTGGACGGCTTGGTGTAGGAACCGCCGTTCTACAGGGGGTTTGTTGCATGAAGAGGTCACCCCGCGCCGTATGCGATCAAGCCCGCTGTCCAGCTTCTTGACGGCTGCATCGATGTAGAGCGAATTCCACCAGATTATGGCGTTCAGCCCGAGGCCGAGCGCGCCCACCTGGTCCTCCATGCCGCGTTCATATCCCGTGGTCAGGCGGCCGAGGTTGCCGAAGAAGACGGGGCGGGCCAGGGTGTGGCGGGACTCGCCGATGTTGAGCTGGGCTCCGATCATCCTGCGGTACTCCTCGACATGGATGACCTGAAGCAGGTGGAGCGCTTTGAAGATCCGTCCGTAGTGGGCGAATGCGGTCCCGAGACCGGTCAGGCGGCCGTCGGCCATCATCATCCGGATCAGGTCGTAGGCGTGGACCTGATGGGTGGTCAGCGAGCCGGTCACCCGCACCATGTCGTCTCAGTGCTGCACGATCGCCGGCAGCGACACCCGGCGCAGCCCCAGGGTGTTGAAGTCGCCCCAGGTGTTGCCGGACCTGTGATCGCGGGTCAGGGTGCCCTCCAGCATCGCAGTGTCGACCCACCACAGCTGAGTGTCGGTGATGTCGGCGTGCCGCGGCGCGAACTGATAACCGCAGATCGCGAACAGGCCATACACGACGTCGCTGTAGCTGCCCTGATCGGTGGTGATTACCTCGGGGTGCTCGGCGGCGTCCAGGCGGTGAATGGCGTCCAGGATGAACAGCGAGTCGCGCAGTGTGCCGGGCACCAGCAGCCCGCCGAGCCCCATCACCGTGTCAGATACTGTGTTCAGCCAGGTCGAGCCGCGTGCGCGCTTGCCGATCCCCCAGTAGAGCGGCGAGGGCCGGGCGTGCAGGGAGCTGAGCGGCACGACGAAGCGCATGCCGTCCACCGAGGCCACCAGCCCGCCGCCCCAGTCGGCGGTGATGCCGATGCCCGCCTGCTTGTCGACCAGGCGGGCAGAGGCCCCGGCGATGCCCTCACCGTGGAAGTAGCCCTTCTCCACGCCCAGCAGCCGCTGCTCGGCCAGCGCCGGCATCCCCTCTTTGATCACCGGCACCAGGCCACATTGCACGAGCGGGCCACGGTGAGCGCGGCCAGGGTGATGTCGAGGTCATCGCGGCGCAGGTGCGAGTCGGAGATGCGGTGCATGCGGTCGAACATGCCGGTCTTGTTGTGCGTCTCCAGCAGCAGCTCGGGGTAGTCGATGCGCGGCAGCATCGCCGCGACCGCGTCGTGCACGGCCTTGAAGCCCTCCGGCACCGGGGCGGCCTTCAGCCGGGACAGGTGCAGCTTGCCGCCCTTGATGTTCACCGACGCGTTCGCAGCCAGCCCGGCGGCGACGTGGGTGTAGGCGTCGTCGACGAGGTCGGCCGGCTCTCGCAGATGCGCGCGCGGATCGGCCTGCAGGCCAGCGCCGTCAGCACCAAGGAACGCTCGCGAACCCCAGCCGCTCCTCGATCAGCGCTCCACTTGTCGCGCCCACCGCGTACACGCCGCGGCGGCGCAGGGCCAGACGCAGGCCTCCAGGATGGCGAAGACGTCGGCGGGCCTGTCGATCTGCGGCGCCTTCACCGCGGCGACGATCGGTGAGCCGGCCGCCGTCTCTCCCCATGGGATGACCGAGGCCAGTTGCTCGATGAACGGCTTAACGGTGCCATAGCGCTCCACCAGCTCCGCTCGCCACTCCAGATCGCCGTCGTCCTCATCAGCCTGTACAGGCTGCGGCCGAGTACCTGTCCTCCCCCGCCGAAAGGGCTGCCTCGGATGCCGGGATCGGTATCGCCGAGAGACGTCAGCGTTTCCTGAGCCTGAACAAGCTGACGGGGCCTTGGCGGAAAAACGGCGAAGGCTGACAGGTTTCGGACTTCTCTCGCCTGGCGCGTATCTGTAGGCTGCCGACCCTGGTCGCACATGGAAGCGTGGAATTCACTCTGGCCATGTCGGCGGCACGCTCCCTCACAAGTGTCCGCCGCAATGATTCCCGAGCGTCAAGGAATATGGTGATCCGCTGGAAGCTCGCCACTCTCATAGGCGCGCTACTCGGCTCGACGGTGTTGTCCGCCGCACCCGCCGCCGCCAATCCGAATCCGACCGCCTATAATTCGAAGAGCCAATATCTGGGGGCCTATCCAGTCGATTCGTGGGCCACCACATGCGTGAGCCGCCGGATCTACCTGGGCGCCGGTCACTATGATTGGGCGCTGTTCATGGCGGACTCCGTGGTCGTCAAGCGTGCGAGCTTTTATGTAGGGTCGGGCTGGTACGCCTGGACCGACTGCCTCGACCCTCAAAACGAAAGGTACTGGCACACCTCGACGCTGAATCCCGACAACCCCGCCTGGGAGATGGTGAGTGTCTCCGGCGGCCGGTTGGTGACCATATCGGGCACCCGCGATTGGGGCTCCTATCTGGATTCGCAGTGAGGCCCTTCATCTGAGCCTGGATCCACAGATTGCCGTGCTCGGCGAGTACTCCGCGGCGCCGTCGGGAGACCGGCGCACCTACCGCTCACGCGAGCCGGGCGGAAGAGCCATCCAGAACCAGCACGCGGTCCGCTCGGGCGGCGGACGCCAGGCGGTGGGCAACGACGATCAGAGTATGGCCTCGGGCGGCGAACGCGACCTCCGCTCTTGCTTCAGCTGGGGGGTCCAGGTGACAGGTGCCCTCGTCGAGGATCACCACATGGGCGTCACGGGAGAGATAGGCGCGGACGAGGGCGATGAGCTGGAGCTGTCCCCTGGAGAGCTCGTCGGCGTGTCGGATGTCCTCGTCGTAGCCGCCCACGCGTGGGATCCGGCCGAGCTCGCCGAGACGCTCCACCACCCCGAGGCGGTGGAGCCCTTGCTCAGGGTGTCCGCCACGCTGGAGGTGGTCACGACGGTGACCGTTGAGCGGGTTGCCGACCTCGTGCTTGAGCACGTGCTCTGATCGGAGGCTCTGTCGTGTTTCGGCCACGGTCGCGGAAAATCAGTGCTTTGAGTGCGGATCTTCCCAGCACTTCAATTTTCGTTCGACACCGACGAGCCCGGCTGGCAGGACCAGTTCTGGCTCACCCGCGACGGCCTGCCCGAGTTCGCCGGCGTCCTCGCGGAATTTCGCTCGCTGGGTGGCACGGCCGACGCGATCGCTGGGTGGCACGGCCGACGCGATCGCGCCCGCGCCGAGCCGGTGCCCATCCCGTGGGACTGCGCTGATGGCCTGTTCGAGGCGTACTGGCGCCGCTCGGCGGCGTACCTGGAGGATCACGTACGCCGTGCGATGTCGGTGTGGACGAGGGTCGGGCCGGAGGCCGAGCGGCGGGCGGGTGCGAAGCCTCGGCGACGACCTCGACTCCGGCCGGTGGACCGAGCGCGACGGCGACCTCGCCGACCTCGAGGCGGCGGATCTCGGCCTCCGTCTGCTCGTAGCGTGAGTCTCCGCCTTCCATGGCTTGACGGGCGAGACCGCCGGCTTGGCGGGCGGGCGCAGGGCTGAAGCGTTCTCACGCGTGAGACCGAGCAGCTGCAGACTGTCGGCTGGGTGGCTGTGGTGGTAGTCGGTGGCGGAGGCGATGGTGGTCCAGCCGAGCAGGCATCGCGGCACTGCACGGCGCTCGTGCAAGCCATCCTCATCCTCCAGTTCATCGAAGACGGCCGTTACCCCAGGACGAAAGGGCCCGGCGTTGCTCATTTCCGTGGCGTGGCATGGCCTGAAACAGGCGAAAATTGACAGTTTTAGCACTTTTGCTATCTGTCGACTGTGTCATAACATTGAACAATGAAGTCGTGGAGACTCCGTACTCTCAGTCTCGCCCTTGTCGGCGGATTGCTCGCCTTAACGGCGTCAACGGTCGCACCTGCTGCCGCAGCCGTCAATTGGACGGCGTACAACCTCAAAGAGCAGTTTTTGACCAAAGCCCCGATCGACTCGGACCCCACCTCGTGCGTGGACCGGCGAATCTATCTGAAGGCCGACCATTATCTCTGGGCACACGTCTATGCCGGCAACGTGAACTTTACGAGGCCGGACATATTTCTGGGGGAAGGCTGGTACCACTGGTCCGACTGCCTCGACCCCAAGGGTAGTTATCCCAATGGATACTACTGGCACAGCAGCTCACTGGACCCCGACAATCCCAACTGGGAAACGGTAACTATTGCGGGCGGCTGGCCGGGGCAGGTTGTGTCGGGGATTTACAAGTGGGGCTCGTGTCTTCACCCGCACAACGCCCCCGACGACCTCACCAGCTGTGACAGTCGAGGCACATAGCTGCGAGAATGAGAGACGCACAACGGATTCCGGTGTCAATGCGGTTTCCGGTTGTGCGCTGATTCAACGGTCCGGGAGGCGGAAGGCCGTGCAATCCCCGGATGTACGGCCGCGCCTGGACGACCGCGAATCCGGGGATTGCCCGCCGTCATCACCAGGGGCTTGGATGCTGCGAGCCCGCGTAACCAAGCTGGAGTGGGGCGTTGGAGTCCTGGCCGAGCTACACAGAGCCAGGGCGGCAGAGCGCAGCGCTTCGGGCGAACAAGGGGACGTGACCGAGACCGTCCAGCAGTGGCTCCCCGTTCGCCTCCCAATGATCAACAGTAACCCCAGCCTTCCTCCCGACCAGGCGAGCGAGTCAATACCGCGTTGGCTTGACCTCGACGCCTTGCGTAACGGCGACACTCACGCGAGCCTGGCGGCCGGCTTCGCCATCGGCACGGCACCATCACCGCCTGGCGCTACGTCCGCGAAGCCGTGGACCTTGTGGCCGTCCTGGCCGACGACGTGCATGCCGCCACGGCGCGAACAGCTCGGTTGGCGCCATCCTGGACGACACTCTCATCCCGATCAGCCGCCTCGCCGACGAGCGGCCGTCCTACAGCGGGAAACACCAGCAGTACGGGATGAACGTGCAACTGCCGGCCGATCCGGTGGGCCGGCTGGTGTGGGCCTCGCCCGCGCTTCCGGGCGCGCAGAGCAGGCCGGCTTGGGCCTCGACCTCCAGTCAACTTGCCCTCCGTGACAGAAGAGATCATTTCTCTCTGACCTGCAGGAAGAGTTCACCAACTCTAGGAAATCCGAGCATCCCTTCGGCAGGGTGTTGCGACGACCACTAGAACGGAAGGACCGGGCTGGCTTCATGTCGGCGCGCTCGAAGACCGGGTCCACCGGGCGTGTGATCCGGGCACGTTCCCTCCTGCCGGAACCCTGTTGGCGATCATGGCGTTGTCCACGATGCCGCGCGGCCTTGAGCACCCGGCCGTGCGCGCCTGGCTCCGCCCTAGTATTCTGCGCCGGAAAAGCGGCGGATAAATTTGTATTCTGATGGATATGGCGCATTCTGGACCGCCGGCGGCGGAGATCCATCTGACCGAAGCCGAACGAGCTCGGCTGATTGGCATGTCGGC
>NZ_JAIWNB010000085.1 GCF_020215705.1 Nonomuraea aurantiaca
TAGAGCCTGATCAGGGCGGCGGCCGGGTAGCGGCGGGCGTCGGTCAAGGTGGTGGCCAGGCGGTAGGTGCCGGTGAAGGTGGTGCCGTCGGTGCAGGTCACCGTCACGCGGGCCTCGATGATGCGAATCTGCAGGGCGCCGATCACCGACAGATAGGAGCCGTCGGTGAGTGAGGCGAGGATGGGGGTGCGCCGGTTGCTGCGCAGCCGGCCGAGCACCTGGGCGCCGGTGGCGGCCACCTGGGCGAGGAAGGCGTTGCTGTCGAAGCCCTTGTCCCATAACACGAGCATGTCCGGCTGCAGCAGGTGCAGCAGGCGCCGGGCATAGCCGCTCTCGCCTTCGCTGGTCGGGCCGAAGACGGCACCGATCAGGGCCCGGGTTCCGGTTTCGACGAGCGTCATCAGTTCCACTTGGGGGTAGCCGCCGTGGCCGGGGCTGCCGAGCCAGGCCCGGTTACGGATGGTGTCGGGGGCTTTGAGCGAGCTGCAGCCGTCGAAGGAGACGGTGCGGTAGGGCCCGAACCGCCGTTCCGGGAGTTCGGGGCTGGGCCAGCGGTCCGCTCAGCACCTCGAACAGGCGCTGCATCGGTGCGCTGCCGACTCTGCGGCGCAGGTCACGCAGGGCTTTGGCGGTGGGGGTCATGGCCGGCAGGGCGGTCAGCGAGGCCGTCAGTTTCTGCCAGACCAGCAGGTAGCCGACCTCGGGGAACAGGCACATCGCCAACAGGAAGTAGACCCCGACCCGCGAGGGCAGAGCACGCAGACGACGCTGAACGTTGCGGGTCTCATCAAGGACCGCATCGACGAGCTCGAACGGCACGAGCGAGGTCAGCTCACCCAAGTGTCCGGGGGCGAACAATCTCCCGGCTGCCCAGCGGGGCGAAGAGCCCGCGTCGGTGGCGCGGGAAACAGCAGAGCTGGCATGTTTGGCGGTCAACGGAGATCCAGTTCTTCGACGGCTGGTTGTGGAAGATCACCGTTCTACTGGATCTCCGTCCTCATGTCCTGAGAACCCACGTCCTTGACGGCACCACGAAAGCCTTAACTACCTGGCCTTGGGCCAACTCCACTGGATTGATTAGTGCCTGTTCCTGAAGCGTTGATCTTTTATCAGGATCAAGCAGAGGAGATCTGCGAGGAGTCCACCGCTGCGCGAGAGAAGTCGAGCGCGTCGGCGGCTCACAGCCGATCCAGCAGCACCTCATGCAGCCGCTGCCACACGCAAGAGGCATTCCACTCGGCCAGGCGTCGCCAGCAGGGCATGCCCGAGCCGTAGCCCAGCTCCTGTGGCAGGTGCTCCCCGGCGATCCCGGTGTGCAACAGAACACGATGCCCTGCAACACCAGCCGGTCATCCAGCCGCTTACGCCCTGGATGCCGGAACGCCGCTGACGCTGCGGCAACAACGGCTCGATCACTGCCCCCAGCTCGTCGCTGACCTCCCACGGCTTCAGCTTGCCACGCGCGCTCCCCTCGCTCGGCTAGCCCCGTTTTCCGCACGTCGAGGTAATTGAAGATCGCCCGGGTTTCCATGTTGATCTCGGCTGGTCATCGCGGTATGACCTTGGGCTCGTGAGACAACGTGCGCAGTGGAGCGGGGCCAGCGTCGAGAAGATGCTCGGGGCGTTGCCGGTGGCGGCCGAATTCTGCTCTCGGTTACGGATCCGGGAACTGGTGGATACGGTGTGCCCGGTGCGGGACGTGGCCGAGCTGACCCATGGCCAGGTGATCGAGGCGCTGGTGGCCAACCGGCTGACCGCACCATCGCCGCTGGTGCACGTGCGGGACTGGGCCCGCGCCTGGGCGGTGGGCGAGGCATTCGGGGTGGACCCGGAGTTGCTCAACGATGACCGGATCGGCCGTGCGCTGGATGCCATCACCCCGCATCTGAACCACCTGGCCGGATCGGTCGGGCTGACCGCGATCGAAACGATGTGGCGCGGATGCATTGGGATATGACCTCGATCTCCCTGCACGGCGACTACGAACACACCGAGCCGGCGTTCGCGCAGCCGAAGTTTGGCCATCCCAAGGATCGGCGTCCGGATCTGAAGCAGATCCAGGCCGGCATCGCGGTGAGCGCGGACGGCGCCATCCCCGTCTTTCACCGCGCCTATGAAGGCGGAGCCGGTGAGGTCGGCCAAGTCATCGGCGCGATGCAGGGCTTGCAGCGGCTGGCCCAGCGCGGATGCTGATGATCGGCGATTCCAAGCTGATCTCGTATGCGAACCTGGCCACGATGGCCGGTGAGCAGGTCACCTTCATCGCCCCGGCCTCCAAGACGTACGTGCCCGCCGCAGCGCTGGCGCTGGACCTGGCCGCGGCGATCGAGGTGGGCTACGTTGCCGCCCGCGACACCGGCAAAACCGCCGAGCAGCGCGGCACCTGGCGCACCGACGCGACCGTCCGATCACCCTCCAGCACCATGCGGATGGCTTCGTCCTTGAACTCCGGCGAGAACTGCCTACGACGCCTCGTCACGTACCTACCTCTTCCAGACTTCCGTCAGCTTATGTAGCCGACTGTCCGGAAGCTTCTGGGCACCTCAGGGCGTGTATCGAAAGTGGATCTCGGACGTGGGATGATCTTGATTCATGGCGCGTGGCGATCTGACGGATGCGCAGTGGGCTCGGCTGGAGCCGCTGTTGCCCAGGCACAAGAAGCCGGGTCGGCCGCCGGTATGGACCCGGCGGCAATTGATTGATGGCATACGCTGGTGGACCCGGACGGGGACGCCGTGGCGGGATGTCCCTGAGCGGTACGGGCCGTGGGGTCGGGTGTACGACCTGTTCCGCCGGTGGCAGCGGGGCGGCACCTGGAAGCGGATCTTCACCGAACTCCAGGCCCAGGCCGACGCGAAGAGCCTGATCACCTGGGATATCAACGTCGACTCCACCGTCTGCCGCGCCCACCAGCATGCCGCCGGGGCACGGAAAAGGGGGACCTGCAAAAAGGAGCCGCCCGGCGGCATCGTTGTCGAGCCGGACGATCACGGTCTCGGACGCTCGCGCGGCGGCTTGACCACCAAACTGCACCTGGCCGTCGAACAGGGCCAGAAACCCATGTCCATCGTCATCACGGCCGGACAGCGCGGGGACTCGCAGTTCGAGCCCGTACTCAAAGCGATCTGCGTTCCCCGCATCGGGCCGGGCAGGCCACGCACCCGGCCCGACCGAGTGCGGGCGGACAAGGCGTACGCCTCCCGCAAGAATCGCGCCTACCTGCGCCGACGCGGGATTCGCTGCACGATCCCGGACAAGGCCGACCAGGCCCGCAACCGCAAGAAGCTCGGCTCCCGCGGTGGTCGGCCGCCGAAGTTCGACAAGACCGACTACCGCGAGCGCCACGCAGTCGAATGCGGGATCAACCGGCTCAAGAGACACCGGGCGGTGGCCACCCGCTACGAGAAACTTGCCGTCCGCTACGAGGCCACCGTTCTCGTCGCAGCCATCAACGAGTGGCTGTGACCAGCGCACGCGATGCACGCCCAAAAGGAGCCCGCAAGCATGGGCCTGCGGTCACTCCTTGGCTGCTTCGAGGAAGATCTGCGCCAGTTCGCGCAGCTGAGAGAACATCGGCCAGTGGCCGGTGTTCATCTCGACCAGCCGCCAATGCTTACTGGTCAGCAGCTTGGCCACGTCGTCGCTGGGCTCGGCTCCGGCGAGCAGGCATAGGATGTACGTCGCCGGGAGTTCGTCAAGTGGCCGTGCCAGCACGGCGGGCTCGGTCAGCGTGGCGCCCGGGTGTGGCGTCGAGCCACCCACGATCCGTGCGATCTGCCCATCGGTGAGGCCGTGGCCATCGTAGTGGGCTGCGGGCACGAGCGGCCAAAATCCTCCGTTCTCAGCGATCGATGCCTTCACCCTCGCTCCACCGTCCGGCCAGGCGGAGACGAACGCCTCGCCATCGGCCAGAACGCTGGAATCGACGAAGACCACGTGGGCAAGCCGGTCACCGATCCGCTCCGCAGCCTGACCGATAGGGATGCCCGAGTAGCTGTGACCCACCAGGACAACGTCGCGCAGATCCTGGCCTTCGACCTCGTCAACTATGTCCTGGACGTGGGTCTGCTGCCCAGCCGGCACACCCCGCTTGTCGGCAAGACCGGACAGCGTCAACGGGTGAGCGCCCTGGCCGGCTGCGCGCAGATACGGCACCACCTCGTCCCACGCCCATGCCCCGAGCCGCGCGCCTGCAACCAGTACGAAATTCGCCATGGCTGCACCGTAACGGAGCAGCCTGACAACCGCCCGCCCTGAAAACACTTTCGATTCGCGCCCTAGGGAGCGCTCGGTCCGAGGGGGGTGCGGCGGCCTGGTGACGTCGCCGGGCAGCACAGCCATCTGCGTTCGCCCATGCTCGCCGTGCGCAGCGTGACTGGACAAGACATATTGCTGCCAACGTCCGCCGATTCGCCGACATTTGACGGCTCGTCCTGACCTTCCCCGCGAGCCTCGGGCCGAGGTCCCCCGAGCCGCAGCCTCATCATCGGGTCGAAGCCGGCCTGAAAGAGGTTCGCCTCCTCACTCGCATCGGATGAGTCATGCCAGAGACATCGATGACGCCGTGGGATGTGCCTTGACCTCGTCGATGGCCAGGTGCTGGCCACAGTCACCACAGATGGTCTGTTGGCGGACCTCGCCGTCGCAGTGCTCATGCCGGAAGACGACGGGGGGATCACCTGGCGCGGCCCAGCGGTCGCCCCAGTGTGTGAGCGCCATGATGACGGGTTGCAGCTCCCGGCCCATGTCGGTCAAGACGTAGTCGTGGTACGCCGAATTCTCCGAAGAGGGCTGCCGCTCCATGAGCCCCTGTTCGACGAAGAGGTCGAGCCGCGCCGCAAGGACGTTGCGGGCGACTCCGAGGCTGCGTTGAAAGTCGCCGAAGCGAGTGATGCCCCGGAAGAGCGCATGCCGGATGATCATCAGACTCCAGCGCTCACCCACGATCTCGAGCGCCCGCGCCGCGGAGCAATTTTGCGATTCGTAGCTACGTCCAAGCACGGTTCCACCGTACCCCAAAGTAGTTGCATCACGATACTGTCGCCTGCTACGTTCCAACCAGTTGCATCAAACAACCAGGCCGAGGGATGCTCCGATGGGCAGCCGCGGCCTGGCCACGCAGGCAATCCAGTGAGCAGGAGCAGGCAGTGCTGCTTGAGAACAAGAACGCGATCATCTACGGAGCAGGCGGAGCCGTCGGAAGCGCAGTCGCGCACGCCTTCGCCACAGAGGGAGCACACGTCTTCCTCGCCGGCCGCACCA
>NZ_JAIWNB010000086.1 GCF_020215705.1 Nonomuraea aurantiaca
GGTGTGGATGTGGTGGATTCCTTTTATATGGTTGGGATTTCTTTCCCTTCAGACATTGTTTGGAGAGTTTGATCCTGGCTCAGGACGAACGCTGGCGGCGTGCTTAACACATGCAAGTCGAGCGGAAAGGCCCTTCGGGGTACTCGAGCGGCGAACGGGTGAGTAACACGTGAGTAACCTGCCCCTGACTCTGGGATAAGCCCGGGAAACTGGGTCTAATACCGGATATGACCGCCTCCGGCATCGGATGGTGGTGGAAAGTTTTTTCGGTTGGGGATGGGCTCGCGGCCTATCAGCTTGTTGGTGGGGTAGTGGCCTACCAAGGCGACGACGGGTAGCCGGCCTGAGAGGGCGACCGGCCACACTGGGACTGAGACACGGCCCAGACTCCTACGGGAGGCAGCAGTGGGGAATATTGCGCAATGGGCGGAAGCCTGACGCAGCGACGCCGCGTGGGGGATGACGGCCTTCGGGTTGTAAACCTCTTTCAGCAGGGACGAAGTTGACGTGTACCTGCAGAAGAAGCGCCGGCTAACTACGTGCCAGCAGCCGCGGTAATACGTAGGGCGCAAGCGTTGTCCGGAATTATTGGGCGTAAAGAGCTCGTAGGTGGCTGGTCGCGTCTGCCGTGAAAGCCCGCAGCTTAACTGCGGGTCTGCGGTGGATACGGGCCGGCTAGAGGTAGGTAGGGGCAAGTGGAATTCCTGGTGTAGCGGTGAAATGCGCAGATATCAGGAGGAACACCGGTGGCGAAGGCGGCTTGCTGGGCCTTACCTGACGCTGAGGAGCGAAAGCGTGGGGAGCGAACAGGATTAGATACCCTGGTAGTCCACGCTGTAAACGTTGGGCGCTAGGTGTGGGGATCTTCCACGATCTCCGTGCCGGAGCTAACGCATTAAGCGCCCCGCCTGGGGAGTACGGCCGCAAGGCTAAAACTCAAAGGAATTGACGGGGGCCCGCACAAGCGGCGGAGCATGTTGCTTAATTCGACGCAACGCGAAGAACCTTACCAAGGTTTGACATCACCCGGAAACGTGCAGAGATGTGCGCCTCTTCGGACTGGGTGACAGGTGGTGCATGGCTGTCGTCAGCTCGTGTCGTGAGATGTTGGGTTAAGTCCCGCAACGAGCGCAACCCTTGTTCCATGTTGCCAGCACGCTCCTTCGGGGGTGGTGGGGACTCATGGGAGACTGCCGGGGTCAACTCGGAGGAAGGTGGGGATGACGTCAAGTCATCATGCCCCTTATGTCTTGGGCTGCAAACATGCTACAATGGCCGGTACAGAGGGCTGCTAAACCGTGAGGTGGAGCGAATCCCTAAAAGCCGGTCTCAGTTCGGATTGGGGTCTGCAACTCGACCCCATGAAGTCGGAGTCGCTAGTAATCGCAGATCAGCAACGCTGCGGTGAATACGTTCCCGGGCCTTGTACACACCGCCCGTCACGTCACGAAAGTCGGCAACACCCGAAGCCCGTGGCCCAACCAGCTTGCTGGGGGGAGCGGTCGAAGGTGGGGCTGGCGATTGGGACGAAGTCGTAACAAGGTAGCCGTACCGGAAGGTGCGGCTGGATCACCTCCTTTCTAAGGAGCAGCTGATCGGATGGTGCAAGCCACCCGGTCTACGTCGAGGTCAGAAGCGAACGTCTTCTGCTCGGCAGCTCATTAGTGGAGCACTGGCTACTCAAGTGGTTCGGATCGTCCGGGCCGTTGGTACCGCCGCTGGCGACAGCGGAGTGGGAAGACGCGTCCAGGAGCTTCGGGTCGGCTTGAACACACTGTTGGGTCCTGAGGAAACGGACCTGGGACTGCGACCGCACCCCAAATCACCCGCGTCAGCGGCCGACCCCTATTCGGGTCGGATCTGCTGGTGCCGGGGTGGTGGGGTGGGGCGTCGGCGGAAGTCGGCGGCTGAGACGGTGTGCGGTCCCGTGGTTTGTGGATACCTCATGCAGGGCCGCCTTCTGTCACATCGCATCGACCCTTTCGGGGTGGGTGGTCTGGTGGCGGGTGGGGTTGGTTGCTGTTTGTTGTTTGAGATTTGCATAGTGGACGCGAGCATCTTTGTGGCCAAGTTTTTTAGGGCACACGGTGGATGCCTTGGCATCAGGAGCCGATGAAGGACGTGGGAGGCTGCGTTAAGCCTCGGGGAGTCGCCAACCAGACGTTGATCCGGGGATGTCCGAATGGGGAAACCTAGCACCAGTCATGTGGTGTTGCCTCCGCCTGAATGTATAGGGCGGTTGGTGGTAACGCGGGGAAGTGAAACATCTCAGTACCCGTAGGAAGAGAAAACAAGAGTGATTCCGTGAGTAGTGGTGAGCGAAAGCGGATGAGGCTAAACCGGGCGTGTGTGATAGCCGGCAGGCGTTGCATGTCCGGGGTCGTGGGACCCTCTGGGTCGATCTGCCGATCGGCCAAGGAGTGATAAACCTTTGAGGTAGTCGAAAGCTCTGGGAAGGGCTGCCGTAGACCGTGAGAGCCGGGTAGGCGAAATCTTGAAGGCTTCTTGAGGGGATCCCAAGTAGCACGGGGCCCGAGAAATCCTGTGTGAATCTGCCAGGACCACCTGGTAAGCCTAAATACTCCCTGGTGACCGATAGTGCACGAGTACCGTGAGGGAAAGGTGAAAAGTGCCCCGGTGAGGGGTCGTGAAATAGTACCTGAAACCGTGTGCCTACAAGCCGTAGGAGCTTACAGAGGATTCGTCTTCTGTGTGATGTGACTGCGTGCCTTTTGAAGAATGAGCCTGCGAGTTATGGTGTGTGGCGAGGTTAACCCGTGTGGGGGAGCCGTAGCGAAAGCGAGTCTGAAGAGGGCGTTTGAGTCGCATGCTGTAGACCCGAAGCGGAGTGATCTACGCATGGGCAGGTTGAAGCTCAGGTAAGACTGGGTGGAGGACCGAACCCACCAGGGTTGAAAACCTGGGGGATGATCTGTGTGTAGGGGTGAAAGGCCAATCAAACTCCGTGATAGCTGGTTCTCCCCGAAATGCATTTAGGTGCAGCGTCGCGTGTTTCTTGCCGGAGGTAGAGCACTGGATGGCTGATGGGCCCGACAAGGTTACTGACGTCAGCCAAACTCCGAATGCCGGTAAGTGAGAGCGTGGCAGTGAGACTGCGGGCGATAAGGTTCGTAGTCGAGAGGGAAACAGCCCAGATCACCGACTAAGGCCCCTAAGCGTGTGCTAAGTGGGAAAGGATGTGGAGTCGCAGAGACAACCAGGAGGTTGGCTTAGAAGCAGCCACCCTTGAAAGAGTGCGTAATAGCTCACTGGTCAAGTGATTCCGCGCCGACAATGTAGCGGGGCTCAAGTACACCGCCGAAGTCGTGGCATTGACCCCCATGCGGGGTTGATGGGTAGGGGAGCGTCGTGTATGCGGTGAAGCGGCAGAGTGATCTAGCCGTGGAGTGTACACGAGTGAGAATGCAGGCATGAGTAGCGAATCGAGGGTGAGAAACCCTCGCGCCGGATGACCAAGGGTTCCTGGGGCAGGCTAATCCGCCCAGGGTAAGTCGGGACCTAAGGCGAGGCCGACAGGCGTAGTCGATGGACAACGGGTTGATATTCCCGTACCCGCTTCAATGCGCCCATATCGAACCTCGTGATGCTAAGAGTCCTTAAGTCCTCTGATGTCCTTCGGGACTAGGGGTGAGGCTGAACGCTCGATCCGATCGGGTAGTAGGTAAGCGATGGGGTGACGCAGGAAGGTAGTCCAGCCCAGGCGATGGTTGTCCTGGGGTAAGCATGTAGGGAGTGAGGTAGGTAAATCCGCCTCGCATGTATCCTGAGATGTGATGCCGAGCCGATTGTGGTGAAGTGGATGATCCTATGCTGCCGAGAAAAGCCTCTAGTGAGTGTTGTGGCGGCCCGTACCCTAAACCGACTCAGGTGGTCAGGTAGAGAATACTAAGGCGATCGGGTGAACTGCGGTTAAGGAACTCGGCAAATTGCCCCCGTAACTTCGGGAGAAGGGGGACCTCTGCTGGTGATCAGGCTAGCTCTGTGAGCTGGTGGGGGTCGCAGTGGCCAGGGGGAAGCGACTGTTTACTAAAAACACAGGTCCGTGCGAAGTCGTAAGACGATGTATACGGACTGACGCCTGCCCGGTGCCGGAACGTTAAGGGGACTGCTTAGCCGACGTAAGTTGGCGAAGGTGAGAACTTAAGCGCCGGTAAACGGCGGTGGTAACTATAACCATCCTAAGGTAGCGAAATTCCTTGTCGGGTAAGTTCCGACCTGCACGAATGGCGTAACGACTTCCCCGCTGTCTCAACCGCAGACCCGGCGAAATTGCACTACGAGTAAAGATGCTCGTTACGCGCAGCAGGACGGAAAGACCCCGGGACCTTCACTACAGCTTGACATTGGCGTTTGGAACGTCTTGTGTAGGATAGGTGGGAGACTGGGAAGCTGCCACGCTAGTGGTGGTGGAGTCATTGGTGAAATACCACTCTGGTCGTTTTGAACGTCTAACTCTGGTCCGTGATCCGGATCGGGGACAGTGTCTGGTGGGTAGTTTAACTGGGGCGGTTGCCTCCTAAAGGGTAACGGAGGCGCCCAAAGGTTCCCTCAGCCTGGTTGGCAATCAGGTGTTGAGTGTAAGTGCACAAGGGAGCTTGACTGTGAGACTGACGGGTCGAGCAGGAGCGAAAGCTGGGACTAGTGATCCGGCATCGGCGTGTGGAAGCGGTGTCGCTCAACGGCTAAAAGGTACCCCGGGGATAACAGGCTGATCTTCCCCAAGAGTCCATATCGACGGGATGGTTTGGCACCTCGATGTCGGCTCGTCGCATCCTGGGGCTGGAGTAGGTCCCAAGGGTTGGGCTGTTCGCCCATTAAAGCGGTACGCGAGCTGGGTTTAGAACGTCGCGAGACAGTTCGGTCCCTATCCGCTGCGCGCGCAGGAGACTTGAAAGGGGCTGTCCCTAGTACGAGAGGACCGGGACGGACGAACCTCTGGTGTGCCAGTTGTACCGCCAGGTGCACGGCTGGTTGGCTACGTTCGGAAGGGATAACCGCTGAAAGCATCTAAGCGGGAAGCTCGCCTTGAGATGAGGTCTCCCACCATGAGAGTGGGTAAGGCTCCCGGTAGACGACCGGGTTGATAGGCCGGAGGTGGAAGCACGGTAACGTGTGGAGCTGACCGGTACTAATAGGCCGAGGACTTGACCACAAAG
>NZ_JAIWNB010000087.1 GCF_020215705.1 Nonomuraea aurantiaca
GCCGTAGCATTCGCGCTCAACACCAGGCCCCGAAAAACTCTCGGGTGGAAGACACCGGCAGAAGCCTTCAGCGATCATCTAAACTTACTGCTGAACAGCAGTGTTGCGACGACTCCTTGAACCCAAGGAGTACACCGCTGCCCGCTACCAGGCCGAATGCCGCAAGCACGGGGTGGTGCAGTCGATGGGCCGGGTCGGGTGCGCGCTCGACAACGGAGCCGCCGAGTCGCTCAACAGCACCCTGAAGGTCGAGTTCGTCCACCGGCACTACTTCCGCACCCGGGCGGAGGGCCGGCTGAAGATCGCGACCTGGATCGCGGACTTCTACAACGTCAAGCGCAGGCACAGCGCCAACGACGGGCTGCCGCCTGTCACATTCGAGCGTCAGATGATCGAGAAGAGGCAAGCCTCATCGGCCCTGCTGAGGGCCGCTGTGGCATAGGACCGTCTCCACGGTTTGAGGGGATTGACACTCTCCCACGACCCAACCTTCTCCTTAGGTCAGATCTCCACGCTAGAAGGGGAAGCCCACATGGGCTTGTAGTGGTGGACGAACCCGACCCGGGAGTAGAGCTGGGGGTAGCGCGAGAGCGCTTTTCTATGCCCGGCATCCCGATCAGGATCAACCCGATGCCGGTCCGGTCGTGGTGGTCGCGTAGCTGTTCCAGTGCCGCGACCCGGAGCCTGTCGGCTTCGTCCACGATGAGGAGTTCGGCGTGGGTACTGGCGTTGAGCATGCCGTGCTCGTCGACGCCGCGGCCGGAGTTGAGCATGATCTCCACGCGGCCTTCCGGCCGCGTGGAGATGTAGGTGGCAGGCCCGGGTCAGGATGGCTCAGTCCGAGCGTTGCCGTAGTGTGGTCGCCGGGCTCGCCGAGCCCGCGCGTGTCCCACCAGCCGCGAACGCGTCGGGCCTGACGGCCCACCACGCTACAAGAGGAGCATTACAACCCCGTCGGCCTTGTCGCGCCATTGCGCGGACAGAAGGAGCCAAGGCTCGCGTGTCCGCACGACGTCCCCCGAGACCGCGGTTCTGGGTATTCGGACACCGCGGTTGCACATGGCGGCCCACGTGAGAAGCTCGAACGGCAGTGCTGCGTTGGCCGCTGCATATAGCAGTTGTCCGGCGTGAGGGCGGCGGATGTGTCGCTGGTGGCACCCCATCGCGCCCTTGCTCCGGCGCGGCAACTGGCTCGGCTGTGACCACGGCGACGGTCATGGCCGGGAAATCTCGCCAGTCTTATGGTGCCGACCGGGGCCGTCAACCGCCGCCGTGCCACTCTCTGTCCCTGTCACCGCCCTTTGCCGGGGCTGCCGTCGCGGGGGGTTGTGCTTGTGGGGCAGCTGTGGGGCTCCGCGTTGCCGGATCGAGGACCTACAGGCTCGGAGGTCGGACCGCCACCGGGTTCTTCTGACCTAACGGCGTACAGGCCCTGGTTAGAACTGCGGAAGAAGGGCGGAGCCCCATCGGTACGAGTTGGACACGTTCAGATTCCACTTGCAGTAGAGCTCGGCTGTATTCCATGCAGGGTTGTCCGGGTCGAGTTGCGAGTAATGGTCGTAATACCCGTTTCTTGGCGCAAGGCTTTCCGTCCACGTGTACCATCCGGTGCCCAGGTAAATGTCGCGTCGGCAGGCAGTTGTAGGAGTGGTGTGCCAGATATAGGTGCCTGATGCCAGATAGATGCGGCGCTGCACACTACCCCAGGCCATTCCGGCTCGCGGGTTGTTCGTGACATACTGGACCTTTGTGTTGTCCGCGGATGGCAGCGAACGGGCGGCGGCGAAGGCGCCGCCCGACATGATCGGAAGTGCCATTGCGATCGCGACTGCGGTGCCTAGGACTAGTTTCCCGAATATCGAGTGCATGCAATTCCCTTTCTGTTCACGGGGTGCCTTGTCCCCGTAATTTTGTTGCTTTCTTGCCACCGGTCCGGGAGCCGCCACTTGCGATGGCAGAAGCCGTTACATGGACAAGGGATCCAAGCTCCCTGCCATGATGCGGGCGTCTCAACGGATCCGACGCGTCACCTTCGGCCGGCCTGCCCAGCGTCGCGAAGATACGTTCCCGGCTCGTTCGCCTGATGGTCGCCACGCTGTCGTTCATGAGGCGCGCCGAGGTCCGGGGAAACGACAGGTGCCAGTGTGATGTGTGCGTGTCCGCAAAGCGAGCGCGTGAACCGCCATTCGGCGCATCTTTTCTGCCACGTCTCCCCTGGGTGAGGGTCTTCTCAGTGAGCCCTTGAAATCGTGGGTTGTCTTGAGATCAGGCCCTGAAGTGGCGTCGGCGATCATGAGTCCCTGCCGTGAACATCACCGTCCTGGGACACGAAAGAGCCGGTGCCGTGCTTGCCGCCTTGGTCAGCAGGACGTCATCGGGTGTTCTTCGCGGGGTCGAATCCGGCGCGCCCGAACTCTCGGCGTGCTAGAAGATCACTGAAGATCTTGTGTTCTGGCCTCGTTCTTCCCGGGATGGGGCCACAGTGGTGGATGTGCAGGGTGAGTGGGCTGGAGAGCTGGTCGGGCCGGATGTATGGCAGACCTGCCGGGAGTTGATCCCCGCGGGCGGTGTGTTCGCGTTCTTGGCCGAGCATCGCCGGGCGTTGTTTCCGGCGGCGATGTTCGCGGACATGTATCCCTCTGCCAACGGGCGGCCGAGCATGCCGCCGCAGGTCCTGGCGGCTGCGGTGGTGCTGCAGACGCTGCATGGACTGTCGGACGCCGACACCGTCCAGGCGTTGCGGTGAGACCTGCGCTGGAAGGCGGCCTGCGGGCTGGGGCTGTACGACACCGCCTTCGACCCGTCGCTGCTGACCTACTACTTCCGGCGGCGGCTGGCCCGCTCCACCCGGCCGGACCGCCTCTTCCAAGCGGTCCGAGAGGTGATCGCCGAAACCGGGGCGCTCAAGGGCCGGCAACGGCGAGCGCTGGATTCCACGGTGCTCGACGACGCCGTGGCCACCCAAGACACCGTCACCCAGCTGATTGCCGCCATCCGGCGGATGATCCGCCACGTGCCCGGCGCCGCGCAGGTCGCCGCCGACTGTTGCGCCGCCCATGACTACGGCGATCCGGGCAAGCCACGCATCGCCTGGGACGATGAGCAAGCCCGTGCCGCGCTGGTGGATGCCCTGGTCACCGACGCCATCCGGCTGCTGGCCGGCCTGCCCGAGCAGCCCTTGGACGACCAAGCCGCCACTGCGGTGGGCCTGCTCGCTTTGGTCGCCGGCCAGGACGTGGAACCGGCCGAGGACTTCGCCGGCCGGGACGGACGCTGGCGCATCGCCCAGCGCACCGTCCCCGACCGGGTGATTTCCACCGTCGACCCCGAATCGCGGCATGTGCGCGGGACTCGCACCCACCGACAAGACGGCTTCAAGGCCCACCTCGCCATCGAGCCCGAGACCGGCCTGTTCACCGCGGTGGCCTTACAACCCGGATCAGGTGTGGGGGCTCGCCCCGAAGTGTGGACACAGGTGGTTATGCGGCGAGCAGCGCCTTATCGGTGGTTTGCTGCTCGTAGTCGATCGGGCTGAGGTAGCCGAGGGTTGAGTGTCTCCTTCGGGTGTTGTAGCGGTTGATCCACTTGAAGACGGCCAGGCGGGCTTCCTGCGTCGAGGACCAGCGCTTGGCGCCCTGCAGCGTTTCGTGTTTGAGGGTGGCGTTGAACGCCTCCGCCGCGGCGTTGTCAGCGCTGGACCCGACGGATCCCATGGACTGCCGCACGCCGAGCTCGGCGCAGACCTTGGCGAACTCGGCCGAGGTGTACTGCGCCCCATGATCGGCATGGAAGATCGCGCCGTCCAGGCTGCCCCGCGTCGCAGCGGCCGCGCAGCGCGTCGCTCACCAGTTCGGTGCGCATGTGATCGGCGATCGACCAGCCCGCCAGCCGACGCGAACCCAGGTCCAGCACGGTCGCCAGATACAGGAAGCGGCCCTCACCGACGGGCAGGTACGTGATGTCGCCGACATAGCGCTGATTCGGGGCCGGCGCGGTGAAGTCCCGCCGGATCAGGTCGGGCACCTTCTGATGGGACGGCTCGGGCACCGTGGTGCGTACCTTCTTGCGCAGGTGCAGCCCGACGATGCCGGACCGGCGCATCACCCGCGCGACCCGCTTGTGGTTGACCCTGCGGCCCCGGGCCCGCAGTTCGGCGGTGATGCGCGGACTGCCGTAGGTGCCGTCGAACGCGCCGTGGATCTGCCTGATCTCTTCGGCCAGCGCGGCCTCGGCCGCAGCCCGCGCCGCCCGGGCCGGCGCCGCCTTGATCCACCGATAGAACCCCGAGCGAGACACCTGCAGCACTCGGCACAGCCGCTTCACGCCGAAGGCGTCCCGATGGTCGTCAACGAACTCGAAGCGGCTCAGGATCCGTCAACTAACTACTGCCCGATTTGATGTTGGTTTCGTAGGCGGTGATCTCGTTCTGGAGTGCCTCGATCGAGCGGGGCGGGTGGGTTCGGCGGCGGGGCTGGGCGAGGATTGCGGCGAGTTCGGGGGCCGCGAAGCCCAGCAGAGGCCGGGTCCGGTGGGCGTGGTAGCTGAGGGTGTTGCGGTCTCGGCCGAGTAGCCGGGCTGCCAGGGTGAGCGTGACGGTGTTGCGGTGGCTCAGGACAGCAG
>NZ_JAIWNB010000088.1 GCF_020215705.1 Nonomuraea aurantiaca
TACCTGTCGGAGACCTCCATGGCCGACCTCCACACCGGCAGCGCTGCACGCGACCCGGCCGAGCTCACCACGCACTCAGAATCGCAACCGTCGATCACGTAGTTACACCACTCCACGGGACGCCATCACACAGCGAGGATGCAGGGGATGGGCGGGGCCGAAGATTTCACAGCGAGCTGGGCGGCGCAGCTGCGCGAGCTGCATGAGGCAGCGGGTCGGCCAACCGGCACGATGATTGCCAGGCGTGCGGCCGCCCGAACGCCGCCGTTCAAGTTGAAAGTGACGCCCCAGCGATGGAGCGACTGGCGCAGAGGGTTCTACGTACCCTCTGATCGAGGAGTCGCTATGTTCCTTATCGGATTCTTAGGCCGTTATCGCGTACATGGCATGCCGCGCAGGAGCGAGCGATGGTGGGAGTGCGTCTTCATAGGGGATCCCTTCCTGGGCTCCGCCGAAGCCGCGAGAGATCATGACCGGTGCCTGGCGTTCCGTTCGTCCTGGTTCTGCTGCCACTGCTCCATGACCTGTCCGAGGCTCGCGTTCACGAGGAGCAGGAACTCGGCAGAGGAGCAGAAGCGGGCGCCGGCCGGGGTCGCGGCCCCGAGGACCTCCGCCGCGCGCTGCGAGGTGGCGGCCAGGGTCTCGTTCATCTGCAGAGCCGCGAGGGTGGAGCGGACCCAGAGCTCGTCGTCGACGACGTAGCGTTCGCGGCGCCCGCCGGGAGTTCGTTCCCGCTTGAGGAGTCCCTGCTGTTCCAGGAGGGCGACGGTCTGCGAAATCGACGCGGGGCTGACGTGAAGCCGCTGGACCAGGTCGGCGGCGGTGAGGTTGCCGGAGTCGGTGACGTGCAGGCAGGCCAGCACCCTGGCCGCCATCCGGGGCATCCCTTGCTGCTCAAGGAGCGTGGCGAAGGATTCGGTGACGTTCTGGACCGCCTGGGGGTCGCGCCCGTGGCTGCTGTCGCCGATCGGCGGCGCCGGAGGTTTGGCCTGCCGGTGTCGGCGCGCACGCTGCTGGGTGGCTTCCTGCGCCCGCTGCGCCCGGTAATCGTCGGGTCCGCCGTTGCGGGTGACCTCCCGCATGATGGTCGAGCCGGGCCGCCCGAGACGCCGGCCGATCTCGGTGTATCCGAGCCCCTCGGCCAGCCCCGTAGCGATGTGCCGACGGTCCTCGTCGGTGAGTCTGTCTCCGGGCATCGGTGTTCGTCTCCCATCTGCCGGTGTGCGCGCCTCGGCGCCCGCACTCCCGCCGCACAGTATGCAATCACTCGAAGTCCATTGCAACACAGATCTTGATCATCTATTGCAATCAGCGTCATACTCATTGCATTATTCGTCCACAAACTGAGCTTGAACAGGCTTATCGGCTTTCTCAAAATGTTGACTCATCTATGAATGCAATGTACTGTCGCAGACGTTCAGCGATGCATGAACAACCGGCCTGGTGGAGGATCTGGAGCTTCTCCACACAACGGCTCGAACAGCTCCACAAAGGAGACGGATCACCATGTCCGACACCAAATTCGGCGGTTTCGTCGCGATGATGATCGGCCCCAAGCGGCGGTGGCGGCAGTACCAGGCACGCGTACGACAGCTTCCGCCGAACTACCGCACAGCGGTCGAAGCTATTCAGCGGCACATGATGCACTTCGTGCCGACTGACGCCGACAGCGACGCGTCGAGGTTCGAAGACCTCGCCGCCCTGTTCGAACAGGCCGCGGCGGACGGAACGCCGATCCGCGAGATCGTCGGGCAGGACCCGGTGAAATTCGCCGAAGCGTTCGCCCGGAACTACACCGACGGCGGCTACGTCCCCGCCCGTGCGCGCAAGCAACTGACCGACGCCATCGAGCGCGCCGCCGGTTAAGGAAACACGACAAGACCGTCTGACGGCGGCCCAGCACATCGCGCCCGAGGCCGAGCGCCACGCCGGGACGGGACGGGTCACGCAAGATCAACGTTGTGTATCGAACACTTGTATGTAAGGAAATTTGTGATGGGACACAGCAACAGCGGCTTCTCCAAGACCGGGCTGGACAGACTGCGCGAGGTGCTGGCCGGGCATGTCGAGTCCGGGAAGATTCCCGGACTCGTCGCCCTGGTCAGCCGGGGCGAGGAGACACACGTCGAAACGATCGGGACGATGCGCCATGACGGTGGCGCGCCGATGCGCCGGGACACCATCTTCCGGATGGCTTCCACGTCCAAGCCGGTCGCGGTGTCGGCGACGATGGTCCTGCTGGATGAGTGCCGGCTGCGGCTGGACGATCCGGTGGATCAGTGGCTGCCCGAACTCGCCGACCGGAAGGTGCTGAAGCGGCCCGACGGCCCGCTGGACGACACCGTGCCGGCGCGGCGGCCGATCACCGTACGGGACCTGCTCACCTCCACCTGCGGACTCGGACTGGATCTGACAGCGAAGACCGCCCCGATCATGGGCGCGCTCTTCGAGCAGGGGGTTTACGGCCAGGAGGACGGATGGCTGTTGCCCGAACCGGGGCCGGATGAGTGGATGCGCCGCCTCGGCACGCTCCCGCTGGCCTACCAGCCCGGACAGCGCTGGCAGTACAACCTCAGCGACGACGTGCTCGGCGTGCTGGTGGCCAGGGTCACCGGCCAGCCGTTCGAGACGTTCCTGCGCGAGCGCATCTTCGACCCCCTCGGCATGACCGACACCGCCTTCCACGTGCCCGCCGACAAGATCCACCGGCTGCCGCCCCTGTACGCCCCCGACTGGCAGACCGGAGAGTTCAACGTGGAAGACCCGGCCGAAGGCGGACACCACAGCAAGCCTCCGGCGTTCCCGTCCAGCGGCGGCGGACTCGACTCCACCGCCGACGACTACCACGCCTACTTCCGCATGCTCCTCAACGGCGGCATGCACGATGGCCGACGCATCCTGCCCCGGGCCGCCGTCGAGCTGATGACCACCAACCGCCTCACGCCCGACCAGCAAGCCGCCCGAGAGGTCTATGCCCGCAACGTCCTCCATACGGGGTACGGCCTGGGACAGCACGGCGGCTGGGGCTTCGGCATGGCGGTACGCACCTACCGCGGCGACTACGCGCCCATCGGCCAGTTCGGCTGGGACGGCGGAGCCGGCACCACCACCTACGCCGACCCCGAGAACGGCCTCATCGGCATCCTGCTCACCCAGACCGGGATGTCCACCCCCGACTCGGCGAACGCCATCAACGACTTCTGGACCACCCTCTACCAGGCAATCGACAACTGACCCGCCTACCTGGTCGAGATCGCTCCGGCAGAAAGATCTCGACCAGGCTCCGGCCTTCGACGCCACCACGTTCCGCGATCACCTTTGTCGCCCCCAGCACGGCCGACGAGCACGCGCCCCGCCCGCTCATCCAGGGGCCTGTACCACGCCGACCACATCATGGCCGAAGGCACTTCTCAGGCGGCCAAGCCCAGGTCCAGGTGGGTGTCCATGTCGATGTGGAAAGTGCCGTACAGGTTGGCGTGCGACCAGAAGAGCGGACTGAGCGCGCGCCGGTCGGCGTCGGTGAGCCGCTCAGCCCAGGCCGGGTCGTTCAGCAGCGACTGAACCAGGTCGGTGATCTCGGCGGTACGGCACCAGGCCAACGCGGCCAGCAGCGTCAGGCGCACCGGCTCGGGATTCGCGGCGAAATCAGAAGGGTGCGACGCCATCGCCCGCGCCCGCCAGGAGGCCACCAGCTTGTCGGAGAACTCGCCGAACAAGTCCGCCGGCAGCCCCAACGCCTTGCTACGCCGCAATTTGACGATCTCCTCCAGCAGCGTCTCCAGCCCCAGCCGCCCCGGGTCGGCCTTCAGTTCGGCCAAGGATCCGTCCGCACCGGTGGCCAGCTCAAGCAGCGCGGCGGTCGAGTCGGCCGACAGGCATCCGGTCATCCGCTCACAGAACGTCCGCTCGAACCGGGCCCGGCAGCCGCGCACGATGCGTTCGGTCCGGCCGGGCGGCTCGATCTTCAGGTTCCGGCAACGCGACAGCATCGCCGCCCGAATCCCTTCATCTGTCAGTACCATCGCAATGCCGTTGCTTGACTCACGCAAGCGTTTCATGTGACTTCAGAGAGTGACGTTTCGATTGGTTCTGCCGATGTCTCGATATGCATCCGTGGATCGGGTTGTCCGAGAACG
The DNA here is from genome assembly GCF_020215705.1 of Nonomuraea aurantiaca. Lineage (GTDB taxonomy): Bacteria > Actinomycetota > Actinomycetes > Streptosporangiales > Streptosporangiaceae > Nonomuraea > Nonomuraea aurantiaca. The sequence continues at coordinate 4,137 of NZ_JAIWNB010000088.1, forward strand.
TGCGTCTGGGAGTGC
>NZ_JAIWNB010000089.1 GCF_020215705.1 Nonomuraea aurantiaca
AGCCGCCCACCCAGCTTCACCCAGAGGCCACCCCAGCGAGCGACTCGACGTCCGTAACGGTGGCCGCTTAAGATCAACCCACGGCACCTACCTCGTCGAGCTTTTACACCGCTCCGAGGACGCGACCGAAGAGATCCGCGACAACCTCATCGCCCGCATCGCCGAAGCCGAACGCGAAGGCTGGCTCGGCGAAGTCGAAGGACTCCGGGTCAGCCTGGCTGGCGCCGAGGACAAGCTCGTCCAACTCGACGCCCGGCAGGAACGCGGGTCATCGCCCGTGTTCCTTGGAGTCCCGCCGTTCAACCAGATCGGAGCCCGAGGCAGCGGACAGCCAGAAACCGACACCGAAATCACTCTGTCGCGGAAGGACTGACGGCTACGCCAACCGCTCGGTCGGAAGGTTCTCAGAACTGTGTGCTTCGGAGACACGGAACACGCTCGCGCAACGAGGACACTCGGCCTGCCCGAAGAGGAAGGTCAGCCCCTCTGCCAGCTTGGTCTGCCCGTCGCGAACCGCAAGGTCATGCATCCAAAGACCCGGGCCCGCCAGATCGGCGGCCCGCGCGGGCCTCAGCGCACGGCGGTCAACATCGCCGAGATCCCAGTCTCTTACCGCGCAATAGCGCCCAAAGTCTCCGATGGCGACGGTCACCTCCAAGGAGCAGGCCGGGCAGGAGACCCAGTAGAAGTCATCGGTGAAGTCGCCCAGGACCTTGCTCCAGCGAACATGACCGCGAGCTGCGAGGAGGTAGCGGAAAGTCGTCTGGTAGTTCGAAGGCCGAGTCCGCAGATGGCGGTCGAGAAGGTCATCCAGCTCCGCAATCGAGCCCTGGTGATCGCGGAGCAGCGAGACGTCGGTCTGATGTTCCATGGCGCAGCACACGATGTCGCTGGCGAGATCCAAGGCCTTCAGGTCAGTTCGAGCCAGCGCAATGAGAGCCGGCAGCGCGGCGACGCTTGCTGGCGCAACGGTCTCACCCTGATGGCAGAGGCGATCGCCGAGTTCTTGCCAGGCGACATCGTCGGACCCCTGCTCGACTCGAGCCAGGAGCACGGGTATCTGATTGGCCGTCCCGAAGACGTCCTCCAACTGCGTCCAGTCCACCACGCGGATATTCAACATCATGAGTGGCCGTCCGCCTTGCCCGAGAGCAGAACCAGCACTCGGCACTTCTAGTTCAGAGAAAACTGCACAAACTGCGACAAGTTCGTTCTGTCCGGCGCCGACCTCCTCTACTGGCGACGCAAAGCCGAGCAATGGCGCTCCCTTGCCGAACGCGCGCCCACCGACGAGGTCGCAGACTACCTGCACGCGGCGTTCGAACCGACCGCCCGCTCCATCGCCGGACTGGAGAAGGCCCTGGCCGGACTTGGCCTGCTTGACCAGGCGCTCGCCCTGGATCTCAGGCGGCCTCAGGACTACTTCCAGCGGATCTGGAGCCTCAACTTCCGAGCCGACGATCTGGCCGCCCTCGCCGACGAGGAGGCCGACCAGTGAGTACTGAGTCGACCCGGACTCAGGCCGCCATCCAGGCCCGCCGCGGCCGGACCGAGCAGATGCTCAAGCGGGTCCGCAACACCCTGACCCGGATGCGACGCGATGGCATGGAGATCGAGCTCGCCGTGGTCGCCCGCCGAGCCGATGTCTCCCGCACCTTCCTCTACACCAACGAAGAGGCCCAGCAACTCCTCGCCGAAGCGAAAGCGGACGGCACGGCCACACCGTCACCGAACCGGCCCCGACCGGCCGATGCCGCCGGGCCCTGGAAGGACAGGGCGCTCAACGCTGAGCACGCCCTCAAAGCCGCCTACGTCGAGATCAGCAACCAGCGCGACCAGATCAGCCGGCTGCTGGGCCAGATCCGCGACCTGGAAATCGACCTTCCCGCCGACGCAGTCGAACGCATCACCACTGACAACCGGACCCTTCGCCAGGACAACCGGAAACTCACCGCTGATAATCAGCGGTTCAGCGACCGGCTCAAGGCCGCCCGCGAGAACAACCGCTTCCTCGACACCCAGATCGCCCGCCTCGAAGCCGAAATCCTGGAGCTCACACAGCATGCCAACGAACCGCATGCGACCAGCTGAGGCCACCGAAAGGACCAACGGCACTCGGCCCTTCCTTCGGCCAAAACCCTCTCGCCCCACACGCGATGAAAGAACTACTCTGCGCGACATGGATCGGAATGAGCGGCTGAGGCTCACACAACGGCGCCGGGCGGAGCAATTCGGGGCCTGTGTCTATGCGCTGCGGCGGGGTCCTTCAGCCCGCGGAGCAGAGGCGGTCTTCGATCAGGCCCTGACCAACGGGCTAGCCGTGATCGTCGCGCATGCATGGCCAGGGAAGGAGTTCAAGCGCGAGGGATACATGCTGCCAGCGAGCGGGCTGCTGGAGGTCATCGAGGCCAATGGCATCCCCGCCGATAACGGAGCGACGCGGGTCCTCCACGACCCCACCAAGCCCGAGTTCGTCAAGTCCATCTTCTGGCGCGGACCGGGAGACGAGGAAGGACTCGAGCCGAACTTCACAGAGGTGAGGGGGCCAATCCTGAAGCGCGCGCTGGAGATCACGCAAGAGATCCGACACGCGCGCGAAGTCAGCGAACAGCCATCCGAATCTCTTTCGGCGGAACATCTCGAAGCGCTCGACGCCCTCGGCGACTATCCGGAGATTACACACGCGATCACCGCCGAAGCCTTGGCTGCCCACGAGACTCAAGTGAGCGCGAACGACGATGCCGAGCAAGCCCGTGCTGAGCGCTACCTTGAGGCCCTGGGGGACGATGAGGCGCAGCGGCGCGCCGACACCAGCGAGTGGGCCGACCAGTTCACCCCGACACCCGGCGACCCGGACAGCACCACCTTCGAGCACTGCCCAGTCTGCGGTTACGAGACCCTCGTCGCGCCTTACCGCGACGGATATCTCGATGAGATCGGCATCGGACACTGTTTCGTCTGCAGCTACGAACGCACGGAGCAGGTCGCCGAAGACCTCGCCAACGACCTTGTGATCCGAGGGGCCATCGAGCGAAGCGACTGATCACGACTCTGGCTTCAAGTCGCACGTCACGCACATGTGCGTGACGTGATTGCTCAGGTCAGCAAGACCTGAACCCAAGATCGTTAGGCAAGTGGGCTCGTCAACGGCCTAACCAATACCGAACGCATCCCCAGCTGCCCACCACGCATGCATGGTTCTCAGCGCACAATCCACATCGCGCTGTGCTTCACTCGCCGGGCTGGCGGCGTGCGTCAAACGCGTTCCAGATAGGCGCTGCTCATCCACCCCACGCCGCCCGGCAGTGATGGCTGCCGGACGACCATCCAGAGTCCATCGCCGCCGAGAACCTCTACCTGGTCCCCTCGGTACTCCACGCGAACTGGGTGCCCGGATTGATCACGGACCCAGAGGTCCTGAGCGGTCACTCGATAGTGATTCTCACTGGAAACTGGCACCGTTACCGTCACTGTCGGTGCAGCTTGCGGGTGCCAAAGCTGAGCACCGTCAGCCCAGCCAGACACGAGGGCAGCACACATGGAGATAACGGCACAGGAGCAATCGTCAAGAGTTGTGGATCGATTGAGAGCAGGATTCTCAGGACTGGTCTGTCATGTCGGTGGCGACGAGTTCGACCTCGAACCCGTCCGTGTCCTCCAGATAGGCGGCGTAATGCTGTTCG
>NZ_JAIWNB010000009.1 GCF_020215705.1 Nonomuraea aurantiaca
CGTGACAGAACGGCCGTTCTCACGCGCAACGCGTTACGCGATCGCTACCACCCTCCATGCGGCCCCGGCCCCACTCGCACCTGGAAATCGCACTCCGTGACCGCTCCCCAGCAAATGCACCAGACCCGTTCAAAGGCGAAGATTTCCCCCACACCGACATCACGCCCGCGCAGGCATAACGACAAAGAATCCGGTGGTCGGCGGGTTGATCTGGGGTGGGCGGCGCGCTACTTCCCGGCGGCGTTCTGGCTCAGCCAGTCGCGGTAGTGGATCCGGCCGAGGCTCGCGCCGTCGGCGGGGACCAGCGTCCGCTCGCCCGGCTCCGTTCCGAAGTAGTGCGCGTGCGGGTCCGTGACCACCTCGCGCGGGTCGCCCCAAGCGGCCAGGGCGTCGCGGAAGAACTCATCCATCCGCGACTGCTCCGGCCCGGCGATCTCGACCCGGCGGTTCAGTGGCGAGCCCACCGCGACGCGGCCGATCGCCTCGGCGACGTCGTCGCCCGCGATGGGCTGGAAGAGCACCGGCGCGATCCGCACCTTGTCGCCGTCCGTCGACTCGTCGGCGATGCCGCGGACGAACTCGAAGAACTGCGTCGCGTGCACGATCGAGAACGGGATTCCCGACTTCTCGATCAGCTGCTCCTGCGCGATCTTCGCCGCGAAGTAGCCGTTCTCCGGCATCCGCTCGGTGCCCACGACCGACAGCGCGACGTGGTGGTCGACCCCGGCCGCCGCCTCCGCGGCGAGCAGGTTGCGGGTGGAGGTCTCGAAGAACTCCAGCACCGCGGCCCGCTCGAACGACGGCGAGTTCGACACATCGACCACCACGGACGCGTCGGTCAGCACCTCGTCCAGCCCTTCACCGGTGAGCGTGTTGACGCCGGTGTTCGGCGAGGCCGCCACCGCCTGGTGACCGTGCTCTCCCAGCTTCGTCACGAGCTTCGAGCCGATCAGCCCGGTGCCACCGATTACCACGATCTTCATGATGCGCCTTCCTGCCCGCCGGGGCACCCGTGTGCCGGCCGGTCCGCCGGCTAAGACAGGGCAGCCTCTCGGCCTATGACAGCCCCGGCCAATCTTTCCCAGGGCCCTCCTTCCCCTGCAGTCTCTTCTTGCGCACCCCACCTGGCAAAGGACTCGAAGTCCGCTGTGCGTGGGGTGGGTCCTCGGGACGAGTGGACCGGAAGGTACCGTCGGTGGGACCACCGTGGGCCATCCCGGTGCGAAGGGTTTCAGCGGGGGCGATGGGAGTGGCGGACACCGAATCGGGCGGTCCGGAGGATCTGGAGCAGGCCGCGGTGGACTTCGCCGGCGTGCGGCCGCGCCTGTTCGGGATCGCGTACCGGATGCTGGGGAGCGCCACCGAAGCCGAGGATCTGGTGCAGGACGTCTGGCTGCGCTGGCAGAGCTATGACCGCGCCACGGTGGAGAACCCGCCCGCGTTCCTGGCGACGACGATCACGCGGCTGGCCCTCAATGCCGCTCAGTCCGCGCGCGCCCGGCGGGAGACCTACATCGGCCCGTGGCTGCCCGAACCCGTCGACACCGGCGCGGATCCGCACCTGGGCGCCGAGCGCGGTGAGGCGCTGGAGTTCGCGGTCCTGCTCCTGCTGGAGCGGCTCACGCCCACCGAACGGGCGGCGTACGTGCTGCGGGAGGCCTTCGACTACCCCTACCGGCAGATCGCCGACATCATCCGGCTCAACGAGCCTGCCGTACGGCAACTGGTCAGCAGGGCGCGCAAGCACGTGCTGGTCGAACGACGTACGCCCGTGGCCAAGGCCGAGCAACGCAGGCTGCTGACGGCCTTCGTCGCCGCCGCCCGCGCGGGCGACCTGGCGGCGCTGGAAGAGCTTTTCGCCCTGGACGTGACCAGCTACTCCGACGGCGGCGGCGCCGTGCGCGCCTCCCGCTTTCCCGTGGTGGGGGCGACACGGGTGGCGAAGTACCTCCGGGCGTTCGCGAGCCGCTTCTGGGCCGGCGTCGACGTGGCGTACACGAGCGCGAACGGGCAGAGCGCCGCGCTGCTGAGCCGCGACGGAGAGGTGTTCGCCGTCCTCACGGTCAACGCCTCGGAGCAGGGCATCGACCAGGTGCTGTGGATGATGAACCCGGCCAAGATCACCGCTGTGGTCCCCGTGTCCGACCCGCCGTAAGCCACGGGGACCGGTTCGCCCAGGCGGCGAACCGGTCGGCCGCTCAAAGGATGGCTTCGGTCAGGGGATGATCACGTGGAAGCCGGTGTCGCGGGCGCCGGCGGCGCTACCGGTGCCGACGAAGATGTCGCGGGAGTCCCCGCAGACGATGTTGCCGTCGGGGCGGACGAAGATGCTGGAGTCCCAGGGCGAGCCCGTCCACTGGGTGGTGGCGACCGGGACGGTGGTGGCGGCGTTGATGTCGGCGTCGAGCCGGACGCAGTACTGGCCGGTGGCGATCTTGCGCACCCCGGTGACGCCCTTGGAGCGGACGACGAAGCCGTTGGCGTTGACGATGGCGGCGGCGCGGACCCCCGGGCCGGAGGCGCCGCCGAGATCGGCCAGCGCCGGGACGGCGAAGGCGCCGAGTGCGCCGGCACAGGAGGCCAGGGTCACGGCGACGGCCATAGCGGTCTGCTTGATGCGCGGCATGCTGGTTCTCTTTTCGAGCAAGGACTGACTGTACGGACACAGGGCTGCTCATCAGGCCGGGCGATGATCTTCCAGCCGGTCCAGAGCCAGCACTCACTGTAGTTTTCCGACACGGAGAGTCACGTGCCGACACGGCAAAGATGATCTCCTGGAGGCCGCTCACCACGCCTGGACCAGCACCGCCGTGAGCCGCGTGGCATGACCGGCTTGGTCAGCCGGGTGCGAGCGCGTCGCGTTGCGCCGGGCTCAGGCGGTCCGATCTGGTGGCGAGGGCGTACGTGCCGGACTCGGTGCGCAGCAGCGCGAGCGGGTCGGCGACGGACGGGTGCTCCTCGATCGCGGCCAGGGCATCGGCGACCCGCTCCACGGGCAGTCCCAACGCCCTGACCAGTTCGTCCACGGCGAGCGGCCGGGCGGCGTGCACCAGCGCGGCGAGCACCGTCAGCGCGTCGCGCATGACGGTGTCGGTCAGGCCGCTGCCGCTCATCTCGCCACCGAGCCAGTCGAAGAACCGGCCCATCTGGCCCAGCCGGGTCCCGGCGGGCGAGTCGGCGCCGAAGAGGGCGACTCCGCGCTGCGCGGCCCGCGCGATTGCCGCGTGCGCTCCGGTGTCGGTCCGCCACGCCCGGAGCCAGGTGTCGTCGTCGATCACGTAGCGTTCGCGGCGCCCGCCGGGATCCGCTTCGCGCCCGACCAGGTCCATGGCCTCCAGGTAGCCGATGGCCTTGGACACCGACGCCGGGCTCACCTGGAGCAGGCGTACGAGCTCGGCGGCCGTCAGGCTCCCGCCGCCGGAGGTGAGCAGGCAGACGAACACCCGGGCGGCCATCCGCTGCAGGCCGGTCGCGGCCAGCAGGCCCGCGAACTGGTCCACGAAGCCGCGCGCCGCCTCGGTCGGCTGCCCCTCGGGCGGCTCCACCGCCTGGACCGGCCCGGCGCGGCGGGCGCGCCGGGCGGCGACCTGCTGGGCGCGGTCCGGCAGGTAGTCGCCGGACGTGCCGTTGCGCGCCACCTCCCGGCTGATCGTGGAGGTCGGCCTGCCGAGCCGCTTGGCGATCTCGGCGTAGCCCAGCCCTTCGGCCAGCCAGGTCGCGATCCGCCGGCGATCCTGATGGGTCAGCCTGCCTCCGGGCATCGGCGCCTCTCCTGTCGTGACCGGTCCGCGGGGTCCCAGTGTGCGTTCATCCACAGGACATTGCAACGGCTGGTCGGGCCGATATTGCATTCTCCACAATGCTGTTGCAACGATTTTTGGATAGTCTAGCAGGTCAATCGCATGGCTAGCCGACTACGGCGTTGCCAGTAAGTCAAACGCAACGTAGCCTTTTCTCATTCGGAAACATTTGGGAGAGGACACGAGCATGCATGTGATGGCGGTTTCCACGGTCTCTGAGGCCGGGTTCTGGGACTCACTGAAGAAGGCGTACGGCAAGCTGCCCAAGGGCGCGAAATGGAGCCTGGCGGTGTCGAGCACCGACGGGACCAAGGCGGTGAACGTCATCGTGCACGAGTCGGTCGACGGCGTTAAGGGCTTCTTCGAGGAGTACACCGGCCCCTTCGCCACCACCGAATACTTCGAGGCCGACGCCGCCAACGCGGTCGGCCTCCCGAAGTAGGCCCCCCATGACCAAAGGGCTGGACATAACGCGGATCACGGCTCGTACGGCCGAGCTCCTTGCCAAATACCAGGTCCCGAGCGCCGCGATCGGCATCCTCCAGGACGGGGAGATCACCGACTTCGCCTTGGGCGTCAAGGAGGTGTCAACGCGAGAACCCGCGACGACCGACACCATCTACCAGTGCGGCTCCCTGTCCAAGACTTGGACCGCCCTCGCCTTCATGCGGCTCGTCGATGAGGGAAAGGTCGGCCTGGACGAGCCGGTGCGGACGTACCTTCGCGATTTCCGGGTCGCCGACCCGGAGGTGAGCGCCCAAGTCACGCCCCGCCAGCTCCTGAACCACACGAACGGCATCGAGGAGGACTACGGCGACCCCGGCGAGGACGACGACGTATATGAGCGCATGGTCACGAACATCGCCGGCGCGCCCCAGGTGCACCCCCTCGGATATACCCATGGCTACAGCGCGGCCCTGGGTTACGCGATCCTCGCCCGCGTCATGGAGGTGATCGACGGGAAAAAGTGGGACGACATCATGCGGGATCGTCTCTTCGGCCCCCTGGGACTGACCTCCACGACCAGCCGGCACGAGCAGGTGGACCCGAGCCGGGCCGCGACGGGCCACGTGATCCGGTCCGTTGACGAGGGACCCGTCCTTTCACCGGTGAGTCATCTGCCGCGTTCCTTCGGCCCCGGCGGCAACGTGAACTCGACGGCCCGGGAAGTGCTCACCATGGCGCACGTCTTTCTCAACGGGGGAAAGGCGCCGAACGGCACGCGCATCGTCGGGCCCGAGATCATCCGCGAGATGATGGAATCTCGCGTCCCCATTCCCGACCCGTACATGTACGGCCCGGAGTGGGCCCTCGGGCTCATCGTGTGCGACTGGCACGGCGAGACCGTCTACGCCCACGACGGCAGCACCATCGGCCAGAGCGCCCGGCTGCGTATTCTCCCGGACTCGAACATCGCCATCTCGATGCTGGCGAACGCGGGACCGCGAGACGGCTTCTACAAGCAGGCGCTCAACGTCATCCTGGCCGAGCTCGGCGCGGTCACCATCCCGGACCTGCCGAAACCCGACCCCTCTCTGAACCTCGACCTGTCCAGGTACGAGGGCACGTACGGGCAGCTCGGCACCCGTTACGAGGTGGCGGCCGAGGACGGAAAGCTCTCGCTCACCTTCGTCCTGAACCCCATGCACGCGAGCTTCCTCGGCAAACCAGAACGCGTCACGTACGACCTGCTCCCGGTAAGTGACACGCACTTCTTGATGCCTTCCGACGATCCCCTGGAAGACACCCAGACGGTCGCGATCTACGACTTCAAGAATGGCGCCGCCCAGTATCTCCACACCAATTGCCGGGTGAATCCACGGGTTGCCGGGTGAATCCACGGGTCCGGCAATAGCGTCACATCGGCGCGCCCGCTTCGTCGAGGCGGATGAAGGTGGCGCCCGCGGCGGCCGCGCGGGCGCCGAGAACGTGCCCGTCGCACATCCGCGTCTCCGTCCCGGCCCGGTCGATCACCTTCCACGTCACCGGCTCCCGGCACGGCCGGCCGAGCAGGTCGCCGGTCCAGGTGCGACGGCATACCCGGCACGTGGAGACACCGGCGCTTGCCGACAGGGTGTTGCCGTGCTCGGGGCAGACGCCCCAGGGGAGGCCGCACGGCCGGTCCTGGAGCCTGGCCAGGTCCGCGGCCGCCTGCTGGAGATCCTCGGCGCCTCGGGCCAGCCAGTCCGCGGCCTGCCACGCCCCGGCGAGGTGCTCGCGTTCCGGCGATCCGTTCAGGGCGGTGCCGCAGAGCGCGCGTACCTCCGCGGTGAGCGCCTCGGCGCGACTCGCGAGGGCGCGCAGCTGCGCCGGAGTGACGGTCATGAAGGCTCCCATCTCCGCCAGGACCGACGCCGGTCGGCCGTGAAGTGGCTGCTGTCCTGGACCCTACGTCGCGCCGGCCTCGGACGGGCCGGTTGATCTCGGACGGGTCAACCGGTCTCGGGCAGGGTCAACCGGTCTCGGGCAGGGTCAGTCGGTCTCGGGCGGTGTCAGGAAGTCCTGGAGTTCGCGGTGCCGGAACTGGTAGGTGGCGCCGCTGACGCGCAGCAGCCGGGCCTCGCAGGCCCAGTCGAGGAAGGTCCACAGCCGCAACGGAAGCACCCCGCGCGCGGCCGCGATGATCAGGCCGATCATGGTACGGGACCAGGCGACCGCGCCGAAGGCGAGGCCGAAGGTCACCCCGCCGATGAGCGCGCAGGCCAGCGACTGGACGACGCCCTGGTTCATGACGAACACCAGGAAGGCCGCGACACCGCCGGTGAGCCCGAAGGCCACGCCGATCATCGGGTTGCGGTGGAGCGCCTCTCGCGGGTGGGCCAGCTCCGCGTCCTCGCTCCAGCCGCCCGTAGTGATCTTGAAGAGGACCCCGAGCGCGAAGGCCAGGGCGAAGGCTCCGATGATCTCCGCGGTCAGTGCCACCGGCCCGGCGCCGGCCAGGCGCAGCGGCGGCAGTCCCGTCAGAGCGCCGCACAGCCCGAAGCCCAGCAGGGTGACCGGCTCCGCGCGGACCGCCTCGGAGATGGTCATGCGCTCGCCCTGCCGGGCGGCGGCGGTCAGTCCGATGACCGCGCCGAACACCGCGCCCCCAGCCGCCCCCGCGGCGATGGCGAAGCCGGGACCGAAGACCCGGCCTTCGGTCAGCACGAGCCCGGTCAGGCCGCAGAGCGCGCCGACCGGGCCGCCCGCCAGGGCGCCGAACAGACCGCCGATCACGCGTCGCCGGCGAGGGACGTTGGCCCGCCCACCGGACGCGGTCGGCCATTGCGACATCGACAGGCCGGTGGCGATGACCACCCAGCCCGCCATGAGCGACAAGGTGAGTCCCTCCCCGAGCCAGTCGCGCGGGTCACCGGGCCGGTCGACCGCCGACCCGGCCCAGAACGCCAGCATGGCGACGACGGCGAAGACCACGCAGCACAAGCAGTGCACCGCCCGTACCCGGCGCTGGCCGCCGATCGGCCACAGCAGGTGCGGAACGATGTCGATCGGCGTCATACCGGGCGGCGGCCGATCCGTCTCGGTGGTACGGGTGGCCTGCCATCGCAGGTGGGCGGCCAGGTTCTCCAGCCAGGACCGCACCTGTTCTGGACGGTACGGAGTGCCGTGGGCCGCGCGTGGAGCCAGCGCGGTCGCCGCCGGCACGTACGCGCCGAGCAGCCTGCGGGCGATCCGCGCCGCCGCCGCGCGCGGGTCGGGATCCGGGTCGACACGGAGCAGGTCGTCCGGGTCGGCACCGGACTCCACCGCGGTCACGGTCAGCAACAGGCGCCACGGCGTGGCCAGGGCGGCGTGCACGGCCCTCCCGGACGGTCCGGACAGCGCGGCGTGCAGGCCGTCGCGGTGGATGTCGCAGGGATGGCCGTCCGGCCAGCGGGTGCGCAGGTACGCGTTGATCTGGTCGATGGTCAGGTCGTACAGGTGGATCCGGGTGGCGTTGTCGAGCCCGGCGCGGACATGGGACAGCTCGGTGTGGCGGGCCGCTCGGCAGGTCACGACGACCGCCCCCGGCCGCCGGCCGGAAAGGTCGCTGTAGCGGTTGAGCTCGGTCAGCAGGCCGATCGCCCGGCGGGGCGGCCCCATGGGCGGCTCGGGGTCCAGCTCGTCGAGCCCGTCCAGCACCGGCAGCACCTGGCGGTCCCGTACCAGCCGCTCCGCGTCCTTGGCCGCGAGCCCGAAGTCCTGCACCAGCTGTTCGGCCAGCCATGGTTCGAACGGGCTGCCCAAGGTCCATCGGGCGGCGTCCAGGCGTACCGGGACCAGCTGGGGGTGGCCGGGCTGTTCGGCGCCGGTCAGGAAGGGCTCCAGCAGTTGCAGCACCAGCTCTATGGCGAGCACCGTCTTGCCCGCTCCCGACTCGCCCACGATCAGCAGGCGCCGCGATTGCAGGCCGCTGAAGAAGCGGCCGATCGACTGCGGGCCGTCCTTCATCTGGCCGATGGCGTCGTTCGTCTCGCCGGTGGCGTCGTCCAGACGGACGGGGTCCTCGTACGGGCCGAAGGAGACCGGCGCGATGGTGTAGCCGCCGAGCAGCCCCTTACGGGCCCTGTCCTCCTCCCGGGCCACCCGCCGCGCCAGGAGCTCGGCGGCGGGGTCCCGCCCGAGGCCACCGGTGGTCTCCGCGTCGGTCGCCGCGATCCCGACCACCCCGCCCATCGCGACCGCCGCGACCGCCTCCGCAGCGACCATCGACAACGCCTCCGCCGCGAGCATCTCGGCCGCGATCGCCGTGGACGCCGCCGGGTCCGCCTGCGGCGCGATCGTCGAGGACGTCCGCCGCTCGATGCCGGAAGAGGGCGGTGTGCGAGGGACCGGCCCGGCCAAGGCGGTCCTGGCCACCCGCCAGCGTTCGAGCTCGCCGGGGATCAGCTCGGCCGGATAGTCGCAGTAACGGAAGCAGGCGGTGACGAACGCCTTGACGAAGTCCCACCGTGGCAGCCGGTCGGTCTGTCGGAGAACATACGAGGTCGTGCTTTTGGGCAACGCGTCGATCGTGGCTCCGTCCGAGGTCACCGTCTGGCCGCCGAGAGAGCGCAGCCTGCTCAGCGACGGCTCGCCCGCCCATCGTTTGAGCCGGGCCAGCGACCGGACGAAGTCCGCGGCGCTGGCGGCCTCGGTGGGATCGGGTGGACGGGGGTGGTCTGCGGCCATCAGTGCTTCGTCCTCACCAGCGACCACTCGAATCGGGTCCTGCCACGCCGGGGACACCGGCCGTCCAGGTAGGTGCCCGCCAGCGTCTGGACATGACGTGACTCCATCAGGAAGTCGCGCGCCTCATCGGACTCCACCAGCTCCCGGCCGACCGCGATGGGCACGAACCCGTGCCGGGGGATGTAGACCCATCGGCCGCGGTCCCAGTCATAGGGATCGAACCAGTGGTGGCGGACCGTGCCCGACATCCGCACCTCCAGACCGGCCCGGGTCAGGACGAACGAGCCCTGCGAGCGCAGCAGGCTCATCCGGCTGACGTAGAAGAGCTCCGTGCCGATGAACGCGTTGATCCGGGCGTCCCAGTAATCGTGCAGCCAGGTCGAGGCGCCGTCGCCCAACCCTTTCGCCTCTCGTACGAGCTGCCGCTCGAACCGGTGCTGGTTCTTCTGCTCGGCCTTCTTGATCACCTTGAACGAGCGGAGCCAGCGCAGGCACATCGTCCTGGAGGCACCGGCACCGTCCATGAAGTGCTCCAGGAAGTCGGACGCCATCGGGTGGATCTCCCGGCCTTCCGCGACGATCGAGCGGAACAACGCGGCCAGTTCCGGGACGGGCCTGCCCGTCCGTCGCCGGAAACCTCGCAGGAACATGCTCGCTACTCTCTCCGTGGTGGATTCCAGTGGTGGACCCCAGGGGGAACCCAGTGGGTTCCGGTGGGGGTCCCTGGGTCATGGACACGTCTGCCGGTACGTCTCCTCCCGTACGTAGCTCTCCCATTCGTCGCGAGTCAGCGAGCGGCCCGCGTTGGCGCACGCCGCGGCCACCGGGTCGGCGGGCAGGCGGACGTTCCACAGCCGCGCGGTCCCGTCACCGGCCACCGTGGCGACGGCCGTCCCGTCCCGGCTGTAGGCGATCGCGGTCACGGCGCGGGTGTGGCCGATCAAGGGGGTGCTGAGCTGCCGGTGGCTGCGCACGTCCCACAGCCGCACCACGTCGGCGGAGCCGGTGGCGAGGATCTGTCCGTCCGGGCTGAAGGCGAAGGTGTTGATCGCGCCGTCCTCGGCGATCAGGGCGATGCCGAGCGTGCGGTGCCGCACCACGTCCCAGAACCGGACGCTGGAGTCGGCGGCCGTGAGTGCCAGCGTCCGCCCGTCGGGGCTGAACGCCAGGTCGTTGACGAACCCGGCGTTGGCCGCGGGCGGCGAGCCCCCGATCGGGCGGCGGGTGGCCACGTCGAAGAGCCGCACCTGGTTGTCGTAGCCCGTGGTCGCCAGGGTCGAGCCGTCGGGGCTGATCGCCATCGCCGTGAGGACGTCGGTGTGGTCGGGGACGCTGATGCGCGGCCCGGTCTCCCGGCGGCTCGCGACGTCCCAGAACGCGACGGCCTTGTCCTGCTGGACGGCGATGTACCTGCCGTCGGGGCTGAGCCTGGCCAAGCCCTTGAGCGTCGCCTCATGGACGAGCTCGCGGCGGCTCGCGACGTCCCAGAGCCGCAGGCCGTCCGAGCTGGACGTCATGAGCGTCCGCCCGTCGCGGGTGAATTCGATCGTGTACACGGATCGGCGCGCGCCCCGGGGACGTAGCGGCGGGCCGAGGCGACGCTGGGTGGCCACGTCCCACAGCTGGATCGCGGGGTCCATCGGGTCGGCCACGCCGGTGGCCAGGATCCGTCCGTCCGGGCTCAGCGCGACGGCGGCCTGTGCGGGCATCGAGGTCCCGACCTGCAAGTGGATCTGGGGGTCGGCCAGCCGTACGACGCCGTCGTCGCCGGCGGCGGCGAGCAGCTTCCCGTCCGGGCTGAACGCCACGCGCTCGACACCCATGCCATTGTCGGCGAGCGCGGTCAGCTGCCGGCGGCTGGCCGTGTCCCACAGGACGGTGCGGCCGGTGTCTCCGGCGGTGGCGAGCCGGGTGCCGTCCGGGCTGAAGGCGATCGCGTTGAAAGCGGTACGGCGGTCGCTGAGCGCACCTGTCTGCTTCCGCGTGGCCACCTTCCACAGCCGGGCGGTGTGGTCCCAGCTCACGGTCGCGAGGGTCGTGCTGTCCGGGCTGAAGGCGAGATTGGTGATGGTGTCGGTGTGCCCGGCGAGCGGGGCGCCGAGCCGGCCGGAGGTGGCGATGTCCCAGAGCTGTGCGCTCTTCTTTTTCGCGACGGCCAGCGTCTTTCCGTCCGGGCTGAACGCCACCGCCCTGATGATGGACGAGAGGTCCTGTCCGTAGTCGGCGCGGCCCAGCGGAGTCCCGTGCTGACGGTGCGTGGTCGCGTCCCACTGCCGGACGATGCCTCTGAAGTCGCCGGTCGCGAGGGTCTTCCCGTCCGGGTTGTAGGCGAGTGCCGACACGACCTCCTCGTGATCCAGCGGGGCGCCCAGGTCGCGACGGGTGGCCACGTCGTAGAACCGGACGGTGTCGAGACACGACGTGGCCAGCGTACGGCCATCGGGGCTCAGGGCCAGCTTGACGGCTGAGCACTCGTACTGCGGACGGGTGATCGGGGCGCCGAGCTGCCGCCGCGTCGCTATGTCCCAGAACCGCGCGGTGCCGTCGTCGCTTCCTGTCACGACGAACGAACCGTCGGGACTGAACGCCAGATCCGTGATGCCTCTCGTGTGCCCGGTGAGGGTCCCCCGGCCAGTGCGGGTCGCCGCGACCAGCACGCGGTTGCGGGCCTCGTCGGTCTCGGCGATCCGCCACGCCGCCACGGCCAGCAGCGAGGACAGGGGGACGTCGCCGGTGATCTCGCTCTGCGCCGCAACCTGGCGGGAGGTCGCCGCCCCGCGTTGCCGATCGGCCTCGTTCGCGGCGTTGACGGCGGCGCCGGCTGCGATGAGCGCGAGGACCGACAGCGCCGCGAGACCGGCCATGACCAGCCGGCGGCGGCGGCCGGTCCGTAGCACCGCGCGGGTCGATGCCGCGACGAAGCGCTCGGCGGTCGGGCCGGGCGGTGGAAAGCTGTCAGGGTCGCGGTCCCAGCGGTGCCGGCTGTCCTGAACCGCCAGCAACCGGGCGCCCCGGTAGAGGAAGGCGGGGTCGCGGTGGTGTTCGGCCCATTGGGCGGCGTCGTCGATGAGGCTGCTGTACACCGTCTGTGCGGTGAAGTCGGGCTCGAGCCATTGGCACAGGGTCGGCCAGGCGATCAGCAGCGCGTCATGGGCGATCTCGACGGCGTCCTCGTGCAGCGTGACCAGGCGCTGGTCGGCGAAGGCGGACAGCAACGACGCCACCTGGCCGCGCCGATCCGCCGACAGCGCCGACGCGGCGGCGTGGATCTCGGTCAGCGTGGCCCTGCGCCGGGCCACCCGGCCGCCCGCGGTGATCAAGGTCATGCGCCGGAAGACTCTGAGCGCGGTCTTGCGGTCCTCCGCCGACAGCCGTTCGAGGATCTCGTCGGCCGTACGCCGCACGGAGTCGCGGACCCGGCCGGACTCCTCGTACCCCCGGACGGTCAGCCGGCCGTGCTCACGTCTCTCCCAGGTGTTGCGCAGAGCCTGCGAAAGCAGGGGCAGGGCGCCGGCCTCGTAGCCGCCCCCGGTGGCCTGATCGACGCGTAACTCGCCCAGGATGGTCTCCACCAGACCGGGCTCGATCTCCAGGCCCACCGCCGCCGCGGGACCGGTGATGGCCAGCCGGAGATCCGACTCCGACATCGGCTCGACGATGACCTGGCCGTCCTGGATGGCCTCGGCCAGCTGCGGATAGGCCGCGCAGCGGTCCCAGTAGTCCGCGCGTACACCGACGATCACTCCGGCGCCCCGCGGGCCTTCGGCCAGGGCGTGCAGCGCCCCGACGAACGCCTGGCGCTCCTGCTCGTCGCTCACCAGGGTGAACAGTTCCTCGAACTGATCGACCACCAGGATGAGCCGGCCGTCCGGCGGGAGAACCTCGGGCGCCATCCGTCCCGGATCGTCGCGCAGCCGCTCGTACACCGTTTCGACGTGCTCGCCGAACGCCTTCGCCCACTCTTCGGCGAGTGCCCGCAGCGGTGTCGAGGTCGGCGTGATGAGCAGGCGCGGCCAATGCCGCGAGCCGGCGACCGGCAGCATCTCCTGGGCCAGCGCCGGCAGCAGTCCCGCCCGCAACAGCGACGACTTGCCCACACCCGAGGCCCCCGAGACCAGCAGGACGGTCCCGTGCCCGTCCAGGCGCGCGCCCAGGCGGTCGACGAGGCTGTGGGTCGCCCGTGCGCGGCCGAAGAAGAACTCGGTCTTCTCCCTCTCGAACGGCACAAGTCCTTGGTAGGGGCACACCTCGCCCCCGTCGTCGGACGGCGACGGCACCTGGGCCTGCGATCGGCCGTTGCCGCCTTCGTCCCCGTCGCTCATGGCCTTCATTCTGGCCAATTCCGGCGATGCTCATCAATTGCCTTAAAACCGCGAAGGCATCTGTCGCGGGCGAGTCCGAGAGATAACCGCAGGTGGCGATCGTCCCGTCCGTCCCAAGGCCGTCCGATTCCGTTCGCTTTCGTCCAACGGTGGCGTGAACAGCTGGAAAGCGCTTTCGATGTACGTGGGGATCTCGCCGGCAGGGGCGGCGAGAAAAAACGGGGCGGCTCCCTGGATAGGAGCACAAATCAATGAACGACAATCACGTTCGGTTGACCACTTCCCTACCGACGGAGGTCATACGGTGTCCCGAGGCCGAGTTGGCTTTGGGGGCGCTGCTACGCGGATGGCGGGGGCGTGCGCTGCTGACTCAGGAGCAACTGGCTCAACGTACCGGCCTCAATGTCCGGACCGTCCGCCGGTTGGAGCACAACGTGCTGCAGCATCCGCGCATCACGTCGATCCTGCTGCTGGCGGAGGCGTTGGAGCTGGACGACGAGGAGCGCGCGATGCTGGCCGCCGTCGCTCGCGGCCCGTCGGCCTCCCCCGAACGCGGCGATCCGGAAGAGACCGGCCCGGCGCCGGCAGCGGTGACCGTTCCGCGACAGCTACCAGCCGATGTTGCGGCTTTTGTTGGCCGAAAGCGTGAACTGACGGCTTTGTCGGATTACCAGAATGTGAACACGGCGACGATCATCGCCATTGACGGCATGGCCGGAGTCGGAAAGACGGCGCTGGCCGTTCACGCCGCTCACCAGCTCAGCTCCCGGTTTCCCGACGGCCAGCTGTTCGTGAACCTCCACGGTCATACCCGGGAAACGACACCCGTCGATCCGCGTGACGCGCTCGCCCGCATGCTTCGCGCACTCGGCGTCTCTGATGAGCGCGTTCCCGGGCATATCGATGACCGCGCGGCGCTGTATCGCAGCATTGTGGCCGACCGAAAATTCCTGATCGTGCTGGACAATGCCGCCGACGAGGATCAGGTCCGCCCATTGCTGCCCGCCGGACCTGGCTGCCTCCTGATCGTCACCAGCCGCCGCCGGCTGATCGGCCTGGACGACACGCGCACCTTGTCGCTGGACGTCCCGCCGCTGGAGGAGGCGGTCGCCCTGTTCATCCGCACGGCCGGGCGGGAGCAGGTCGGGGACGCGCCGAAGGGTGTGCTGACGGAGACCGTGGAGCGGTGTGGGCGGCTTCCGCTCGCCATCCGCATCGCCGCCGTCCGGCTTCGGGCGCATCCGACCTGGAGCGTGCGGCATCTGCTCGACCGGTTGAACGATGATCGGCTGTCCGAGCTGACGACCGGGCGGCACAGCGTCACCGCCGCCCTGGATCTGTCCTATCAGCGGCTACCCGAGGACCAGCGACGCGTGTACCGGCTGCTGGGCTCGCAGGCCGGCACCGAGTTCGGCGTCGACGAGGCCGCGGCCGTGCAGCACACGACAGTGGTGCGGGCGAGGCGGCAGCTGGATCAGCTGCTGGACGTCCACCTCTTGCAGGAGCCCGCACCCTGCCGGTACCGCTTCCATGATCTGGTGCGCGACCACGTCTCGGTCCTGCTTCACCGCACGCCGTGCGAGACCGCTCGGGCGAATTCCGCTTGACTACTCGATGGCGCCGGAGCGGGTGAGGAGATCCTGGTACCAGGTGTCGTACGGGTGGTTGGACGCCGGATAGTTGGCCAGCGGGTCGGTGGCGTCGTCTTCGGAGTCGAAGTCCCAGCCGCGCACGAGCCGTCCCGCCTGCCGTGCCGCGGTGATGAACGAGGACTCGCCGGCGGAGGCCGCGTAGAACAGCGCGCCCTGCTGGAGCTCCGCGCTGTCGCCCTTCTGGAACTCGTCGAAGGCGGTCTGCTGGTAGCGGATGCGCTCGCCGGCGACCCTGTCGGTGTCCAGGCGCAGGGTCTGGGCCGGGGTCGGGCCGTCGGCGCCGGTCCACACGTGCACGCGCGACGAGCCGCTGGTCGAGGTGGTCGCGTCGTAGCGGGCGTCGGAGGTCTTGGCGTTACCGCTCCAGGAGACCGTCGCCGCGGCGGCGTTGAGCACGCCGTCCCAGTCCCAGTTCTGGCTGTTGCTCTGGCTGCGGTGGATCTCGCGCAGCCGGGTGCCCGCCGCGTCGGTGAACCTGACCGTCGGCAGGACGCCGTTGTCGTACTGGTGGCTGGCCGACCAGGTGATCTCGCCGCCGGCGTCGAGGCGGCCGACGCGGTACCACAGGGTGGTCGCGGTCTGGGACTGGTGGACCTCGACCAGGTCGCCGTTGTCGTTCAGCGCGACGGACGGGGTGACGCCGCTGTCGTACCTGCCGTGGCGTAGCCAGGTCACGCGGCCGTCGGCGCCGTACGTGCCGCTCCAGTACCACAGCGCGCCCGCACCCGAGTCGTGCACCTCGACGACCTGGCCGCGGCCGTTGATCGCGACGGCCGGGTGGTAGCCGACGTCGCGTTTGTACTGGGCGCGGGTCGTGCCGTCGCCGGAGATGACGGGGAGCACCCGGCCGCGCAGCGCGTCCACCGACGGCGGGCTCGCCGGGTAGTCCTTGGCCCAGAACAGCCGCGAGCCGAAGACCGAGGTGAGCTCCTGGTTGAGCGCGGCCAGGTTGCCCGCGGCGTACGAGGTGTTGTCAGTCAGGTCGTCCTTGATGTCGAGCGCGACGACGATCGGTGCGGCGGTGGGGTGCTGCGCGGACCAGGTGTTGATCACGCCGAGCCAGTCGCGCAGGAGGTTCGAGGCGGGGTTTCCGGTGTGGTCGACCTGGCTGCCGGGAGAGTCGTGGCCGACGGAGTAGTCGTGCGAGGTGGCGTAACCGTTGTCGTGGATGTCGAGTTCGAGGAAGCGAATGCCGTGGTCGAGTTGGTAGGCGATCGAGTTCTTGGCGCCGGTGACGTTGCCCGAGTAGCTGTTGTGCGTGGCGCGGAAGATCGCCGAGGGTAACGGCACATCCGCTGCCGCCTCGGCGTTTCCGCTGATCAGCAACGCGGACGTGGCGACGGCGAGCGCGGAGAGAACGGCTCTTGAAGGAGACATTCCCCGATCTTCACACCGCCGGTGATCCCCGACAATACGATCACGGATGCTCGCCGATGTCGTCTCCGGCCAGTCACCGGCTCTTAATCCGATATATCCGCTCTTGTCGGGGTAGCTGGACGACTGTCGCAGGAAAGGACGGGAGTCGCGTATGAGCACATTGGTGGGAAACTGGAAGATGGCCATCACCGACGGGTGCGTCCGGGGCGACCGGCTCTGCCTGTTCAACGTCAGCCCCAAGAAGGCCCACGTCGAGCTCACGTTCTGCGCGACGGGCGAGGAGCCCCTCGGCCCGTACCGCGCGACGGTGCCCGCGCAGCGCACCAGCGACCTGAGCCTGGACGACCTGGCGGCTTCCGACGCCCTGTCCCCCAGCACCCCCTACTCGGTGGTGGTCGTCTCGGACATGCCGGTGATCGTGCAACTCACCCATGTTCACCCAGGCGTACCTGACCGGCGCCGATCGGCGGCCTGACCGCTTGGAGCGGGGCGCGGTGGCTCGCAGGTTGGTGGTGATGGGCAATCCGGCCGCGGGCGGGG
This sequence comes from Nonomuraea aurantiaca, assembly GCF_020215705.1. Classification (GTDB taxonomy): domain Bacteria; phylum Actinomycetota; class Actinomycetes; order Streptosporangiales; family Streptosporangiaceae; genus Nonomuraea; species Nonomuraea aurantiaca. Next base: position 16,843 of record NZ_JAIWNB010000009.1, read on the forward strand.
CCGACGACGCGACACGCCAGGCGGTGCTGGACATCCTGGGTCGTGAGGCGGACGTCGTGGTCCAGGTGACGGAGCGGCCGGCGGACATCGAGCGGGCGCTGGAGGAGCACGCCGATCGCGTGCCGGTCGTCCTCGGTGGCGACGGCAGCCTGCACACGCTGGTGGCGGCACTGCTCGCGCGCGATGAGTTGGCCACGCGGCCGGTGGGCCTGGTCCCGATGGGCACCGGCAACGACATGGCCCGTGCCCTGGGCATTCCGCTCGATCCCCGAGAGGCCGCGACGATCGTCCTGCGCGGGCGGGAGCGGAGGATGGACCTGCTCGTCGACGATCAGGGCGGGATCGTGGTGAACGCCGTGCACGTCGGCGTCGGCGCGCTGGCCTCGGAGCAGGCGACCCCGCTCAAGCCATGGCTGCGCCGCGCCGCGTACGCCGTGGGCGCGCTGCTCGCCGGCTTACGGGCCAAGGGATGGCGGCTGGGCGTACGGGTGGACGGAGAGACCGTCGCCGACGGCCGGCGGCGGATCCTCATGGTGGGCGTCGGCAACGGCACCTCGATCGGCGGCGGCACGCCGCTGACACCGGACGCGCGGCCGGACGACGGCCTGGCGGACGTGGTCGTCTCCTTCGCCGTGTCGCCCTGGGCACGCCTGGCCTTCGGGGTGCTGCTGCGGCTCGGCAGGCAGCGTACGCGGGACGACGTCGTGACCCTCAAGGGGCGCTCGATCGCCGTCGACGGCGAGCCGGCCCCCGCCAATGCCGACGGAGAGCTGGGACCTGCCCAGCCCTCCTACGCCTGGACGCTGCGCCCATCGGCCTGGCGGATCATCGCACCGGACGCGCCGGGGGTCAGCCGCCGCTGGTGAGGGTGAAGCCCTGCTCGGTGCCGAAGGCGGAGATGCGGTCCTGCCAGGTCTTCAGCGCGGCCGACAGGTCACCGCCGCTGTCGATGGCCTGGCCCACGGTGTCCTTGAAGATGCTGTTGGCGTACACCTGGAACGGGAGGTACTGCCAGCCGGGGCGGACGGCGGCCGAGGCGTCGCCCAGGACCTGGTTGATCTTCTGCCCGCCGAAGAACTCCTGCGGCGCGTCACGGAAGGCCGGGTCGTCGAGCAGCACCTTGGTTGCGGGGAAGAGCCCGGCCTCGGTGTTCAGTGACTTGACGGCCTCCGGGTCGGAGTTGAGCCACTGCGCGAAGGCGACGGCGGCCGGGATGTTCTTGCTCTGCGGGATGACCGCGACCGAGGAGCCGCCGTTCTCGGCGTTCATCGGCTTGGCGGCGTCGTACTGCGGCATCGGGGCGACCGCCCACTTGCCCTTCGTCTTGGGGATGGAGTTGATGATGCCGTTCGGCGCCCAGGCGCCGGTCAGCCAGACGGCGTACTTGCCCGAGCCCATGCCCTTCCACCACTCGTCGGTCCAGCCGGGCTGCGGGTCGACCAGCTTCTCGCCGAGCAGGGTGCTCATCGTGCCGACCCACTGCTTGACGCCCGGGTCGGAGTCGAGCTTGACGCTGACCGAGCTCTCGCCCGAGGTCTTGAACGGCGCGCCGCCCGCCTGCCAGATCAGGCTGTCCACTCCGCCGGCGTCACCGGGGTCGATGGAGGTGATGAACGAGCCGGAGTCGGCGGCCTTGATCTTCTTGGCCGCGTCGACGAACTCCGCCCAGGTGGCCGGCGGCTTGATCTTCAGCTTGTCGAAGATGTCCTTGCGGTAGAACATCGCCATGGGGCCGGTGTCCTGCGGGACCCCGTAGACGCCGCCGTTGATCGCCACCTGGCCCCACGCCGAGTCGGCGAACTTGTCCTTCAGCGCGGCGGCGCCGTAGTCGGCCAGGTTGACGACCTGCTTGGCGAGGGCGAACTGCGGCAGCGCGAAGTACTCGATCTGCGCCACGTCGGGCGCGCCCGAGCCGGCCTTGATCGCGGTCTGCAGCTTGGTGTACTGGTCAGCGGACTGACCCGTGTTCACCACATTGACCTTGATGTTCGGATATTTCGTTGTAAAGCGGGCGACGGTCTTCTCGATCCCCGTGACCCACGTCCAGAACGTCAGCTCGGCGGGCTTGGACAGCGCGTCCTGTACGGCCGCCGTAGCGCTGGGGGCGGCGGCGGACGGGGCGGCGGTGGCACCGCCACCGGAGCCGCCGCCGCACGCGGCCAGGGCCAGGGACAGGGCCGCGGCGATCCCGGCGGGGATGACACCGCGCCGTGAGGGAAGGGTTTTCATGGCGTTTCCTTTGGTCACTGCTTGACGCTTCCGGTGGCGAGGCCCGACTGCCAGAACCGCTGGAGCCCCAGGAAAGCGATGATCAACGGCACGATCGACAGCAGGCTGCCGGTCAGGATGAGCGAGTAGGTGGCGTCACCGGCACCGGAGGTGCCGCTGTTGGCCTGGGCGTTCCACTGGTTGAGGCCGACGGTGAGCGGGAACCAGTCCGGCGAGTTCAGCACGATCAGCGGCAGGAAGTAGTTGTTCCACGTCGCGACCAGCGCGAAGAGCAGGACGGTGACGAAGCCCGGGGCGAGCAGCCGCAGCGCGATGGTGCGGAAGATCCTGAACTCGCCCGCGCCGTCGATGCGGGCCGACTCCAGGATCGAGTCGGGCACCGCGTCGGCCGCGTAGACGCGCATCAAGTAGAGACCGAACGGGCTGCACAGCGCCGGGATGAGCACCGCCCACGGGGTGTCGACGATTCCGACCCGGCTGAACAGCAGGTACGTCGGCACCGCGAGGGCCGTGCCCGGGATGGAGATGCCGCCCAGCACCACCGCGAACAGCAGCTTGCGGCCCGGGAACTCGTACTTCGCCAGCGCGTAACCACCGAGAGTGGCCAGCAGGGCGGCACCGCCCGCGCCCACCACGGAGTAGAGCACCGAGTTGCCGAACCAGCGCACGAAGATGCCGTGGTTGTAGCTCAGGGTCTCGCCGATGTTGGCGAACAGGTGGAAGTCCCCGCCGAACCAGAGCCCGAAGGTCGAGAACAGGTCCCCGCCGTTCTTGCTGGCGTTGGCCAGCAGCCAGAACAGCGGCAGGACCGCGTACGCGAACATCACCAGCATGATCACCGTGAGGGTGGGACTCTTCCCCCGGCGCCGTGCCTTGGTGGATCGGCGCGCCGCATGTCCGGCCGTGGTGCGGTTCGCCTCGGCGACGGCCGTCACAGCGTCTTCTCCCTTCTCGCCGTGATGATCTGCACCGCGTACGCCACGATGATGGTGACGACGCCGAGCACCACGGCGACGGTGGCCGAGTAGTTGATCTGCTGGCCGTTGAACGCGAGGTTGTAGGCGTACATGTTGGGCGTGTAGCTCGTCCCGATCACCGCGGGTGCGAGCTTCTGGAGGATGTTCGGCTCGTTGAAGAGCTGGAAGCTGCCGATGATCGAGAAGATCGTCGCCACGAGCAGCGCGGGACGCAGGGCGGGCAGCTTGATGCTCCAGGCGATGCGGATGGCGCCCGCTCCGTCCATCTCGGCCGCCTCGTAGAGCTCGCCCGGTACGGCCCGCAGCGCGGCGTACAGGATGATCATGTTGTAGCCGACGAACTCCCAGGTCACCATGTTGCCGATGGAGGAGAGCATCCAGGAGCGCGAGAGCAGGTCGGGGACCGCGACGCCGAGGCCCTCGCCGATCTGCCCCACCAGGCCGAACTGGTCGCCGTACATGTAGCCCCACATGAGGGCCGACACCACGGCCGGCACCGCGTACGGCATGAAGATCGTGATGCGGAACATCGACGGCCAGCGCAGCCGGCCGCTGTCGATGGCCAGCGCGCAGCCCAGGGCGATGAGCAGCATGACGGGCACCTGCACGACCAGGAAGAGCGCGACGCGGAGCAGGCCGGCGCCGAACAGCGCGTCGCCGATGGCGCGGGTGTAGTTGGCCACGCCGGCGAAGACCGTGCCGCCGATCATGCGCTCCTGGAAGAAGCTGAGATAGATCGCGTACGCCAGCGGCGCGACCACCGCGACCAGGAAGACCACGAAGAACGGCAGGAAGAAGGCGTAGCCGGCGACGCGCAGGCGCAGGGCCGGCCGGGCAAGACCGGCGGGCGCGCTCACCGGCCCGGCGAGACCGGCGGGCGCGGTCATCCCGTGCTCCTGCCGTGGGATGTTCGCGCTGCCACGAAGACTGGCACTGAACTCTCCTTGTCGGGGCATGGCGATCCACGGACCGCCCGATTACCTACGCCACCGTGGAGCGCTCGGCGCAGCGATCGCGAGACTCCGTGTTTACGTAAACATGGCGAAGATGTCCCGTAGTCTCCATTCGCCGTCAGAACATGTCAATAGGTAACCCAAAGTTAACACCAATGCCTGATTTATCACTGTTTGTTACTAGATGTCGGCTGAGGCAAGGCCCCATTGACGAATGGGTCATGTTCGCGTAAACATCGTGCGAGAGTTTGCACGACAGCAAGCCCATCGGATGACCAGAGGTGCCAGTGGACGGGGCGACCCAGAAACCCGCGGCGGGACGGCGCTCGCCCAAGCGACCGTCCATGGCCGACGTCGCCGCGATGGCCGGGGTCTCCAGTCAGACGGTCTCCCGGGTGGTCAACAACCGCAGCAACGTGGAGGAAGAGACCCGCCAGCGCGTCCTGTCGGCCATGCGCGTCCTCGGCTACCGGCCCAACACCGCCGCCCGCGCCCTGGTCACCGGCCAGTTCCGCACCCTGGGCCTGATCAGCTTCGGGCTCGGCAGCTTCGGCAACGCCCGTACGGTCGACGCCGTCACCAAGGCGGCGCAGCGAGCCGGCTACACCGTGAACATGATCGCCGTCGAGTCGCAGACCGAGCGGGCCGTGCACGAGGCGTTCGACCAGCTGACGGTGCAGGCGGTCGACGGCATCGTGGTCATCGAGGCGCAGATCCTCGACACACCGGCGCTGCGACTGCCGCCGGACGTGCCGGTCGTGATGGCCGACGGCGACGTCAGCCTCCGCCACCCGATGGTCGACACCGACCAGGCCCTCGGTGCCCGGCTCGTCACCCGTCACCTGCTCGACCTCGGCCACGAGACGGTCTGGCACGTCGCCGGGCCCGAGGACTCCTATGCCGCGCGGCGCCGGGCGGAGTCCTGGCACGCGACGCTCAAGGAAGCGGACGCGGCGGTTCCCCAGATGCTGTTCGGCGACTGGACCGCGGCCAGCGGTTACGAGGCCGGCCGCGTCCTGACCCGGCGGCCCGGCGTGACGGCCGTCTTCGCCGCCAACGACCAGATGGCCCTGGGCGTGATGCGCGCGATGATCCAGGCGGGCCGTCGCATCCCTGAGGACGTGAGCATCGTCGGTTTCGACGACATCGAGGAGTCGGCCTACCTCTCCCCCTCGCTCACCACCGTCCGGCAGGACTTCGACGTGGTGGCCGAGCGGATCGTGTCGCTCATGATCGACCAGATCGAGACCGGTACGGCCCCCGCCGCCACCACCTTCGTCGCTCCCCAACTGATCGTCAGGGAGAGCACCAGCGCGCCGCCGACCGGCTGATCCGACCACCCGCAGCACGCCCCACCGAAGAAGGGAGGAGCGGTGGCCCTCGCCCGCCGAGGCCGCCGCGCCGACGATGAACGCCGTACCTCACGATGTCAGGCCGGTCTCCGGGACTGCCGGCGCCCCGTCCCCGGGCGACCGGTTCTGGCGCCGGCTCGGCGGCGTGGCCTTCGGCGGCGACTACAACCCCGAGCAGTGGCCGGCCGAGACCAGGGCGGAGGACCTGCGCCTCATGGCCGAGGCCCGGGTCAACCTCGTCACCGTCGGGGTGTTCGGCTGGGCGCGCGTGGAGCCCGCGCGCGGCGCGTACGACTTCTCCCTGTTCGACCAGGTTCTAGATGACCTGCACGCGCACGGGATCACCGCCGACCTCGCCACCATGACGGCGTCCCCACCGCCCTGGCTCGTCCACGAGCACCCGGAGATCCTGCCGGTCACCGCGGACGGGACCGTGCTGGGTCCCGGCGGGCGGCAGCACTTCTGTCCCTCCAGCCCGGTCTACCGGGAACGGGCGGCGCTCCTGGTGGAGCGGCTGGCCACGCACTACCGCGACCATCCGGCCCTAGGGCTGTGGCACGTCGGCAACGAGTACGGCTGCCACATCGCCGCCTGCTACTGCGAGGTGTCGGCCGCCGATTTCCGCCGCTGGCTGCGGGAGCGCTACGGCGACGACCTGGCCGCGCTGAACGACGCCTGGTCGACGGACTTCTGGTCGCAGCGCTACGCGTCCTTCGACCACATCCAGCCGCCCCGCGCGGCTCCGACGTACCCCAATCCGGCCCAGCAGCTCGACTACACGCGCTTCGCCAACGAGACGCTGCGCGACTGCTTCGACCTGGAGGCGGGCATCCTGCGGCGGGTCACCCCCGAGGTGCCGATCACCACGAACTTCCTGGGCGGCCTGAAGGCCGTGGACGTCTTCGACTGGGCGCCGCGGCTGGACGTCGTGGCGGTCGACTCCTACCCCGACCCCCACGACCAGCGGCCGCATCTGGCCCCTGGCCTGGTGTACGACACGATGCGCGGCGCCGGGGGCGGGCAGCCGTGGATCCTGATGGAGCAGGCGCCGAGCGCGGTCAACTGGCGGGGCCGTAACGCGATCAAGCAGCCCGGCCAGATGCGGCTGTGGAGCTGGCAGGCCGTCGCGCAGGGCGCCGACGCGATCCTGTACTTCCAGTGGCGGCAGTCACGTGGCGGCGCCGAGAAGTTCCACTCGGGCATGGTGCCGCACGCGGGGGCCGACAGCAGGGTCTTCCGTGAGATCACGGCGCTCGGCCGGGAGCTGGCCGCGGTGCCCGACCTGCCCGGCACGCGGGTCAGCAACCAGGTGGCGATCCTACTCGACTGGAACAGCTGGTGGGCGCTCGAACTCGACTCCCACCCCTCGGACGGCGTGCGGCAGGAGGAGCGCCTGCTGGACCATTACGGCCCGCTGTTCGACCTCGGGGTCGGCGTGGACGTGGTGCCGCCCTCGGCCGAGCTGACCGGCTACGCGCTCGTCGTGGTGCCGAACCTGTACCTCCTGTCGAGCGAGGACGCGCGGCGCGTCTCGTCGTACGTGGCCGGCGGCGGCGCCCTGGCCGTCTCCTTCTTCAGCGGGATCGTGGACGAGCATGACCGGGTCCACCTGGGCGGCTACCCCGCGCCGCTGCGCGAGGTCCTCGGGGTCCGGGTCGAGGAGTTCTGCCCGGCGGCCGAGCACGAGCGGTTCCCGGTACGCGGCCACGGGGTGCTTTCGCACCTCGAAGGGGTCGCCGACCTGTGGCGAGAGGACCTGCACTTGGCCGGTGCCGAGCCGGAGGTCGTCTTCGACTCGGCCGACTGGGCCGGTCGCCCGGCCGTGACCAGGCACGAGTTCGGCGCGGGGATCGCCCGCTACCTCTCGACCCGCCTCGACGCGGTCACCATGCGGGCGGTCCTCGGCCGGGCGCTCGCCGAAGCCGGAGCGACCCCCGTCGTCGAGGGGCTGCCCGCAGGGGTCCAGGCGAGCGTCCGCGCGGGAGCCGGCCGCCGCTTCCTGATCCTGCTGAACCACACCGGCGACAAGCACGACATCGCCCTCAGCGGCGCGTGGACCGACGCCCTGGACCCGTCGGACGAGGGCGTCGCCACCGTCACCCTGCCGCCTTCGGGCGTCGCCGTGCTCCGCGCAGGGGACTAGACGTCCCTTCAGCGGACGATGCGGGCCCGAGCCCGGAGCAGTGCGGCCACGATCGCCTCCTCACGGTCGGGATCAAGGCGGACGAGAGGGATGGAGCAGCCCGCCCGACCTGCACTCGGTGCCCTCGGGCTGCGCCTTCCGCGCGCGCTGCCCGATGGCGAGCGACGTGTGCGCGGCGGAGCGTCCCGTCCTCGTCGAGGCCGGACCCGGTCGCCTGTCCGCGTGTCATCACTGGAAGGAGCTGACCGATGACTGACACATCCGCTATGGAGGCGCCCCTGCTGGACGCGGGAGGGGTGAGCAAGACCTTCCACGTGGCCCGCGGTGCCTCGGGCGGCAACCGGCTGCGCGCGCTGGACGGAGTCGACCTGCGGCTGGCCCGCGGCGAGACGCTCGGCTCGACGAAGCAGGTGTTCGACCAGCCGCGCCATCCGTACACCGCCGCGCTCATGTCCGCGGCGCCGGTCCTCGACGTCACCGCGGGGGCTCGGCGGGAGCGGATCCTGCTGCAGGGGGAGGTGCCCTCTCCGCTCGATCCGCCGTCGGGATGCCGGTTCCGTACGCGCTGCTGGAAGGCTGAGGACGTCTGCGCTCAAGTGGTACCGCCCCTGGAGCCGTCCGACGGCGAGCCGCTGCACTCGGCCGCGTGTCACCTGCCGCTCCTGGAGGTCGCGAAACCGGGTTGATGAGGCCGTTGCGGGGGTGAGACTCTCAGGCGCTCGGTCACCCGATGACACAGCCGGAGGTATCGATGGCGAGATTGACCCTCATCCATCCTGACGACGCGACCGGGGACGCGGCCAAAGTGCTCGCGTCCCTGCCGGTCAAGCTCAACATCTTCCGCATGCTGGCGCATGCGGAGTCGTGTGTGCTCCCGCAGGTGCGGCTGGGCACGGCCATCCTCAGCAGTCTTGATCTCGGGCACCGACGGCGCGAGCTGCTGATCCTGCTCGTCGCGCGGATCGAGGGCGGCGCCTACGAATGGCGGCAGCACGTCCCGATCGCCCTGGGAGTCGGCGTCCCGCAAGCGCAGATCGACGCGATCGAACAGGCGAATCTCGCCGGCGAGGTCTTCGACAGCGCGGAGCGGGCGCTGCTCGCGTTCGGGAAGCAGGTGATCGAGGCCGTCCGGGTCGAGGACGGCGTGTTCGCGGAGGTTCGACGACACTTCTCGGAGCGGGAGATCGTCGAGGCGATCCTGGTGATCGGCTTCTACATGACCATGGCACGGTTGACCGAGGTGACGGAGACCGATCTCGACCCGGCCTCGGGAATGACCGTGTTCGACTCCTTCCAGCCCCGGGACACGTCCGCATGAGCCTCGTCGGCGCCTTCGGATCGCTGGTGGCCGGGGCGCCGACAGGTACTCGCCGCCGCGGGGGAGCATTCAGCTTCCTCGCCGGACGTATTCTTGACCCGTCAACAAAATTCGCAACGCGGCGGACCGTAGACATCTCCGCGTCCCCACCTTGGAGACGAACATGACCGATCGTGCCGACCAGATCATCGACGCGCTGCGCAGCGGCCACGATCACCTGGCCACCCTTGTCCGCGGCCTCGCGGCCGACGACCTCACCCGGCCGTCCGGCGCGTCGGAGTGGGACCTGTCGCAGGTGCTCAGCCACCTGGGCAGCGGCGCCGAGATCAACCTGGCCGGCCTGGAGGCCTCGCTGAGCGGCACCGCCGCCCCAGGCGGGGACTTCAACAAGTCGGTCTGGGCACGCTGGGACGCGATGTCCCCGGCCGAGCGGGCCGAGGGCTTCCTGACCGCCAACGAGGCGCTGGTCAGCCGCTACGAAAGCCTCGACGCGCAGACGCGCGAAGAGCTGCGGATCGACCTCGGCTTCCTGCCGGTCCCCGTGGACGTCGCGACCGCGGCGGGGCTGCGGCTCAGCGAGTTCACCCATCACTCCTGGGACGTCGAGGTCGCCTTCGACCCGGCGGCGACCCTGGCCCCCGCCGCGGCCGAGCTGCTGCTCGACCAGGTGGGCATGCTCATCGGCTTCGTCGGCAAGGCCGACGCCCTCGCCGGGCGCCCGGTCAGTGTGGCCATCCGGACCACCTCTCCGGAGCGCTCCTTCGGGCTCGCCGTAGGGGAGGCGGTCAGCCTCACCGACGAGCCGGCTCAGCCCGACGCCGTCCTCAGCGCGCCGGCCGAGTGGTGGCTGCGCCTCACCACCGGCCGCCACTCCCCCGAGCACACTCCGAGCGTCGTGACCCTCACGAGCGACACCCTCACCTTGGACGATCTGCGGCGGATCTTCCCCGGCTTCTGACCCGGCCGCTGATTCGGTTACCGGGAAGCACGGCCATTGCCCGATAGACGCGCGTACGTTCCGTTACCCTAGGCCGACACACAGTGCCGGACGGAGCAAATGCGCAATCCCCCACGCGAGCTCGCCCTCGTGATCGGCGCGGTGGCCGTGCTCAGCGCGGTCTTCACCGTGCTGGCCGGCATCTACGTCAACTTCGCCACCGACGGCCAGCCCCAGCTCAACCCGGCGCACATCCTGCCCGCGATCGTCTTCGCCTGCCTGGCCGCCGCGCTCCCGCCGCTGGGCGGCTTCCTGCAGTCACGCTGGGCCAACCGCACGGCGACCGCGACCGATCCGTTCACCGCGCACGACCTGCCCACGTTCAAGCGGCTGCTCAAGGAGCTGCGCAGGGAGGCGCGCACGCCCAGGTTCGCCGAGCTCCAGGCGCGCGCCGCCCGGCGGGAGCTCGCCTTCGACCGGGCAGACCTGGAGAAGGTCACCAAGCAGGGCACCGGCTGGCTCAACGACGTCAAGGGCGCCGAGCCGGTCATCCGGGCCTTCCTCCTGGTGCACGACCTGCCGGACGCCGCGGCGGACAGGTGGCTGCAGTCCTACCGCCGGCTGGCCGATCCCCGGCCGTCCCGGCCCGCCCGCCGCAAGAGGCTGGTCATCGGCACAGCATCGCCTCCCCCGAGGGAACCTGTGCGCCGAGCCCAAACAGAGCATCGCCGACTCCGGCACCCCGCTGATCCTGCTGGCCTGCGCGGCCGACCGGCCCGGCCAGCGCTGGCTGGTCACCACCCGCCCGCCGGATCTCGGCAGCTCGCTGGCCAGCTCGGAGAACGGCGTCTGCCTGGACGCCACGGGCGCCGCGGACCTGATCACGTGGACCTGCCACGGCGGCGTCAACCAGGCGTTCGGCTACCGGCGGAACGCCCAGGGCGCGTACACGATCACGAGCATGGGCACCTGCCTGACCGCCACCGGCCCACCGGACCGGCGGCGCCCGTCCCGCGAGCCCTGCTCGGACTCCGCCGGCCAGCTCTGGCGTTTCACCTACCGCTCGGCGTACAACCGCTGGCATTACTGGGAGGTCCAGCACGTCGCCAGCGGCCTGTGCCTGCAACTGGAGCCCGACGGGCAGTCGCTGTCCCTGCACCCGTGCACCCGCGCGAACGTCCAGCAGTGGCGCACCCCCGACTGGCTGAACCCACCCAACACGCCCACCCATCCCGGAGCGGCGAACCCGCCCAGCGCGCCTCCAGCCGGAGGCCGGGGGGGCGCCCGACCATGAGGGGATGCCCGCCACCAACCGCCTGCCTGTCCTGAGCCTGGCGCTGGCCTCGGGCTCCATGGACGCCTTCACCTTTCTCGCCCTGGGCCAGGTCTTCACCTCGAACATGACCGGCAACCTGGTCCTGCTCGGCGTGTCAGCCGGCCGTGGCCGCCTCTCCGAGGCCCTGGGTTCGCTGGTGGCGCTGATCGCCTTCACCTGCGGCCTGGTCGCAGCGTTCCGGTTCACCGGCTCGGCCACCGGCTGGGTCGCCCGCATCAGGCTGGCCCTGGTCGCCGAGCTGGGCCTGCTGATCGCGCTGGCCATCGCCTGGGCCCTGTCCGGCCCGCACCTCCCGCTGATCGCGACCGCCGCCCTCGCCATGGGCGTCCAGAGCGCGGTGACCCATCGTCTGCGGACCTTCATCGGCTCGACGACGTTCATCACCGGCGCGATGACCAGCTCGTTCTCCCGCCTCCTCACTCCCGAGGACGGGCAGGCGCACGTTCCCGAGCTGGTGGCCGTGCTCCTCGCCCTGGCGCTCGGCGCGGCCGCCGCCACGGTGAGCCTGCGCCTGCTCCCCGCGGCGGCTCCGGTGATCGCGCTGCTGGCCGTGGCCCTCGCGCTGATCACCGGTACGGGCTGACGCGCCGATCAGCTCTCGGACAGGACCGCGTGCAGCCGGGCGACGAAGGACTTCGGGTCGTCGACGAAGCCGATGTGGCCGCCGGGGAACATCGTCGGCTCGACACCAAGTGCCGCGGCGAGCGCGATCGAGGTGCGGTCGCAGAGCTGGCCGGCCGAGTCCTCGCCGATGCCGATCACGACGCGGGTACTCGCCGCGCGCAGGGCGGCGAAATCGGGCCGCCAGCTGATGGTGGCGCGCATCTCGTGGGCGAACCAGCGGCGCTCGTCGGCGACCTGCCGCGGGTCGCGTTCCCCGCCGAACATCATCCCGATCGCGTCGTCCGGGATGGGGAAGTTGGCCTGGGCCATGAACTTCCGCCAGGCCCCCGTGACATCGCCGGCGAGGTAGGTGGCGATCAGGTCGTCGGTCCCGGCATAGAGCTGCTCGCGGTCCTCCAGCGGGTCGACCACCGGGGCCTCATGGGCGATGACGGTGTGGGCCTGCTCGGGGTGGGCTTCGGCGAACGCCAGCGCGGTGACGGCGCCGCCGCTGGAGCCGAAGATCGCGGCCGGTCCGGCGTCGAGGTGGTTCAGGAGCCGGGACAGGTCGTCGGCGCGCAGCTGCGGGGTCGAGTCCTGGCCGGGGTCGTGGAGGGGGCTGCGGTTGATGCCTCGCGGGTCGGTGGTGAGCACGGTGTGGTCGGCGGCCAGCAGCTCGGCCGCCGGGGCGAAGGAGTCGGCGTCCATCGGGGCGCCGACGAGCACGACCAGGGGGCCCTCGCCCCGTACCTCGTAGTAGAGGGTCGCGTCAGGGATCTCAAGGGTGTTGTGCATCGGAGTTCTCCTGGTCTGGAGGTTGGTGGTCGGTCGAAGAGGTGACTCCGGTGATGGGGCAGAATCGTCGCTTGTGAGCGAAGTCTTTTCCGCCACGTCCGAGGGCGCCTCTGCGGAGGACGCCGAGGACCTGGGCCGGGCGCGGGCCGGGGACGACGCCGCGTTCAACCGGCTCGTGGAGCCGTTGCGCCGGGAGCTGCACGCCCACTGCTACCGCATGCTCGGCTCCACCCACGACGCCGACGACGCTCTGCAGGACGCCCTGCTGCGGGCCTGGCGGGGGCTCGCCCGGTTCGAGGGCCGCAGCTCGCTGCGCTCGTGGCTGTACACCGTGGCCACCCACACCTGCCTGGATACCATCGAATCCAGGGGCAGGCGAGCCCTGCCGATGGACCTCGGGCCGTCCAGTGACCGCGCCGTGCTCGGCGACGCCCCGCTGGCCGACGTCGCCTGGCTGGGCCCCTATCCCGACGCGGGTCTCGGCGCGGGCGGACCGGCCGCCCGTTACGAGCAGCGCGAGGCCGTCGAGCTCGCCTTCGTCGCCGCCCTGCAACACCTGCCGGGCAACCAGCGCGCGGCGCTGCTGCTCTTCGAGGTCCTCGGGTTCTCCGCCGCCGAGATCGCCTCCACGATGAACACCTCCACCACGTCGGTGAACTCCGCCCTGGCGCGCGCCCGCAAGATCGTCGCGGAGAAGGTGCCCGCGCCCACCCAGCAGCGGACGTTGCGCCAGATCGACGACGCCCGGGTGCGGGAGATCGTCGCCGGTTACTCCACCGCGCTCGAACGCGGCGACGCCGACGCCCTGGTCGCGCTCCTGACCGAGGACGCCGCCGCTGCCGCACTGGTATCACGGTCTGGAGGCCGTCGCCGACTTCGCCAGGCGGATCCCGCTGACCTCCTGCGGCAGCTGGCGGCACCTCCCGGTCACCGCGAACGGCCAGCCCGCCGTGGCCTGCTACCTCCGGAACGACGGAGCCGGGGCGCACCTCGCCTGGTCGATCAACGTACTGACCTTGCGTGGCGAGCGCATCCGCGAGGTCACCTCGTTCATCGGCGCCGAGCACTTCACGTCTTTCGGGCTGCCCGCCTCACTGCCCTGAGATGCTCAGGGGCGCCGGTGGCGGTAGTGGTGGACGGCCAGGGCGACGGCGCACGCGATGGTGGCGAGCCCGAATCCGATACCGACGAAGACGTTGGGGCCGATGTTCGAGGTCACGATGTTGAGGACGGCGCTGATCGCGAGCAGGAGCCACAGCACGGGACGGAGCATCCCGCGTCGAGCGTCGGCGGGCGGTGCCGGACGGGACGCCTCGGAGATGTTCAGGATGTCGGACATGGGGTGCTCCTCACTCGATGGGCTGTCACACATCGAAGCTACGGACGATCACCGCTGACGACGATCCCACCAACGGGACAAGCCGGGTACAGCAGGCTGTACTCCTCGGCCGATGATCTGCCGACCGACCAAATGATGCCCTATTGTCCTGGGCTGAGGAGGCGCCGCCGGGCGATCTCCTAGGCCAAGGAGGTGCCGCATGCCGACCGACGACCCCACGACCGGCCGGCCGGCGGCCCGCTGGGACGCGTTCGCCCTCGCCCGTGCCCGAGTCGTCTTTGACGCACTCGAACACCTCGTCGGCGGATTCGGCACATCGTTCCTGGCGTTGATCGCCTTCGCGCTGGTGATCGCCACCGCGGTCACCAGCCTCGTCGGCGTGGGCCTGCTGCTGGCGCCCGTCACGCTGCGCGTGGTGCGTGTCGTCGCCGATCGGGAACGCGGGCGGCTCTCCCGCTGGGGTCCGGAGGTCGTCGGGCCGGAGCCGATACCGCACGGGCTGCGCGCCGCCCTCGCGGACTCGGCCGTACGCGGGGAAGTGGGCTGGGTGGCGACGCATGCCGTCTTCGGGCTGCTTGTCGGTGCGATCGGTCTCTCGCTGCCCCTCTACGCGGTGCGTGACATCCCCTTCCCGCTGTACTGGCGGCTGCTGCCACCGGACGTGGCGGCCACGTCGGCCAGTGGGCTCTGGACCGTGCAGGGCTGGCCCAGCGCCCTGGCCGTCTCCCTGCTGGGCATCGGCTGGATCGTCATCACCGCCACGATCACCCCGGGTATGGCGCGGCTGCAGGCCTGGCCCGGCCGCCGGCTCCTGGCGCCCGCCTCCGGCACCGACCTCGCGCTGCGCGTCGTACAGCTCACCGCGACCCGCGCCGCCGCGCTCGACGCGCACTCCGCCGAGCTGCGGCGCATCGAGCGGTCGCTGCACGACGGGACACAGAACCGGATCGTCGCCGTCAACGTCCTGCTCGGCGCGGCGCGCCGGGCTCTGACCCGCGACCCGGCCAGCGCCGAGGCCATTCTCGAACGCGCGCAGGACGCCGCCGAGCAGGCACTCGCCGAGCTTCGCGGGGTCGTCCGCAGCATCCTGCCGCCGGTGCTGACCGACCGGAGCCTCTCGGACGCGCTCACCGGTCTGGCCACGGCCTGCCCGGTGCCCTGCCGGATCGACGCCGACCTGCCCGTCCGGTGCGCCTCCTCGGTCGAGGCGACGGCCTACTTCGTGGTGGCCGAGACGCTCACCAACATCGCCAAGCACAGCCGTGCCGGGCGCGCCGATGTCCTGGTCCGCCTCCAGGACGACCGGCTCCAGCTGCGGATCACCGATGACGGCCAGGGCGGGGCGGACGAACGCAACGGGTCCGGGTTCGTCGGCATCCGCCGCCGTACCGAAGCACACGATGGGACATTCATGCTGACCAGCCCGCCCGGTGGGCCCACCACCGTGACCGTGAGCCTGCCATGCGGATCGTGATCGCCGAGGACGATCCGCTCCTGCGCGAAGGGCTCGCGCTGCTGCTCCGCGCCGAGGGGATCGACGTCGTGGCCACCGCCGGTGACCCCGGCGGTTTCCTGGAGGCCGTCGGTGTCCACCAGCCGGACGTCGCGATCGTCGACGTACGGATGCCGCCGACCCACACCGACGAGGGGATCGTCGCGGCCGTCGAGGCCCGGCGGCGCCAGCCGGACCTGGCCGTGCTCGTGCTGTCCGCCTACGTCGAGCAGGCGTTCGCCACCGAGCTGCTCTCCCATGGCAGCTCCCGCCTCGGGTACCTGCTGAAGGAGCGGGTCGGGCGGGTGGACGAGTTCCTGAGCGCGCTGCATCGGGTGGCGGACGGGGGTACGGCCATCGATCCGGATGTCGTCGCGCAGCTGCTCGTACGCACCCGGCCCGACACCCGGCTGGAGCGCCTCAGCCCGCGCGAACGCGACGTGCTGGCCCTGATGGCCGAAGGTCTGGGCAACGCGGCCATCGCCGAGCGGCTCTTCGTCACCGATGGCGCCGTGCACAAGCACATCCGCAGCATCTTCGCCAAGCTCGACCTGGCGCCCACCGACCGGGCGGACCGGCGCGTCACCGCCGTCCTGCACTACCTGGAGGACGCCAACCGCCGGGTCTGACCCGGCCGCCCGGCCCGGCGTCACTTGCTGGGCTGGGGTGTCTCGCAGGCGATCTTCGGGTTCATGCCGACATAGTTGAGAGGGCCGGCCACGATCGTCACGGCGATGGTGGCCAACTTGTTGCAGTTGTCGACCGGTCCTGAGTAGTAGTCACGCTGGCCCGCCGCGAAGGCGCCGACGATCAGCCAAAGGATCACCACTACTGACGCTAAGCGCATCGGTTCTACCTCCATCATCCGGCCTTGGTCACCAGTCTCTCCCCCTGGCGAGGCCGAGGAAACGGGCAGTTTTCCCACCGTCTGTCACTGAAGAGGAACCTTCGGCGACTTTCGGAGAGGAGGACCGCCGGTGGTCAGGTCCTTGACCTGGCCGGTGGTGCTGGTGGCCGCCAGAGCGACGGCGAACAGGATGAGCTGGTTGAGAATCTTCAGAAACACCAGCATCCCCACGGCTCCCGCGACCACCTGGTAGGCGGGGTTGGCCGCGGTGAGGTTGAGGTAGACCTGCCCGAGGGTCTTGAGGATCTCCAGGCCGATCGTGATGACGAGCGCCGGGCCGATCACCCTGCGCAGCGGCAGGTGCAGCCGGGGCGGGGCGGTCAGCAACGCCATGGCCAGCAGGGTGTTGATGCCGAGACCGATGACGAACGCGGCTGCGGACAGCATCCACTGGGCCCAGTCGGCGTCCGTGCCCACCGTGTGGACGGCCAGCCAGCTCAGCAGCCACTCGGCGGCGAAGGCGAGGGCGATCGACAGGAAGAGCAGCACACCGAGCCCGGCCACCACGCCCAGGTCGATGAGCTGGCGCAGGATGAACCTGCCCGGATATTCCTCGATCCGCCAGATCGCCCTGCTGGCCGAGCGCAGGGCGTCCATCCAGAACAGGCCCGTCAACGGCAGCGCGACGAACGCCACCGCCCCGGCCGTCGCCCGCGCGTCGATCAATGCCTGAACGTCCAGTCGCGGGAAGTTCTCGCTCAGATAGTGCTGCACCGCGATCAGCACCGGCGGATAGTCCAGGTACCGGCCGAGAATGGCGAACCCCAGCAGTGCGAGCGCGAAGGTGGCGAAGAAGGAGTAGTACGTGAGCGCGGCCGACAGCCGGCCGGCGTCCACCTTGTCGTAGCGGATCACGGCCCGGACGAGATGATCCAGCCAGCCATGACGACTTCTCGCCCGAGCCCAAGCCGCCGGCAACCGTCCGAGCTTGCTCACCGTACCGTCCAAAACCGCTCGATCTTCAGGCTGAGCCTCTACCCGGGCGTGCGTCGAATCATCCTGGCCGCACCTTACTGGGCGGCCGGGATCCGTGCCTATCAGGAGCGGAGATGAGAGTCTGGAAGACGTGAAGCCGGATCGGGGACCCCTCTGGGGGCTGGTGCCACCTACGCTGGCCAAGCTGGCCGCCTGGTGCGCCTGCTTGATCCTCATCGGCGTCGTGGCCAACTACGTGGTCGGCATCGTGGTGCTGATGCACCTCATCGCCCTGCCGGTCGCGGTCGCCCTGCTGCTGACCGCGCTGCTGTTCCCCCTCACCAGGCGGCTGCGCGGGATGGGTCTGCGGCCGATCTACGCCACGTGGGTCACCATGCTCGTCGCGTTCGCCGTGGTGGGCGGGACCGGCTGGGTCATCGGCGTACGGGCCAACGAGGAGTTTCCCGGCCTGGTCAAACAGGTGCAGCGGACCGCCAAGACGATGGAGGGCTGGCTCTACACGGGCCCGCTGCACGTCAGGCCGAACCAGCTCAGCAACTGGGTCGACGACATCGCCAACCTGGTCACCGAACAGCAGCGGCAGATCACCACGACCGTGCTCGCAGGCACCGTCGTGCTGCTCGAAGTGCTGGCCGCGACCGTCCTGCTGCTCTTCGTGACGTTCTTCCTGCTCAAGGACGGGGACCGGATCTGGGCGTGGTTCCTCAAGGAGTTCGGCACGGTCGCGCCACGGGTCGATCGCGCCGGGCGCACGGCCTGGGTCACACTCTCGCACTACGTACAGGGCACCGTGGCCGTGGCGGCGGTGCACGGCATCCTCATGGGCATCGTGCTCGCGGTCATGGGCGTCCCGCTCTGGGCGGCGCTCGCCGTGCTGATCTTCCTGGCCAGTTTCATCCCGATCGTCGGCATCTTCTTCGCCGGAGCCGTCGCGACGCTGGTCACGCTCGGTGCGAAGGGTCCGATCTACGCGCTCGTCTTCGTCGGCATCCTGATCGTCGAGCAGCAGTTGGAGAACCACGTCCTCCAGCCGCTGATCGTCGGCCGGGCGCTCCACTTCCACCCACTGGCGATCATCATGGTGCTCTCCGTCGGCGGCATCCTGGCGGGGATCGCGGGCGCGATCGTGGCCGTGCCGATCGCCGCGATCCTGTACCGGTCGGTGCCCGAGCTCTTCCGGGACGAACCGCTCCCGCTCCCACCTGTGCCGGAGGCGGAACCACCGCCACACCACGGCAAACCCGCCCAGACCGCCGGCGGACCAACGCTGCCTACCGGGCGACGCGATGATGCGCGGCGGGACTAGGCGCTCGTGGCCAGGAGGATCTTCAGCAGCTCGTCAGGCGCGTCCCGCATCACGTTGTGCTTGGACGCGAGGGCATGCGCGCGCCACGACGGATCGGCGAGCGCCTGCTCGTAGGCCGGCTTGAAGGCCGACTCCCCCTCGCCCTCGGTCGCGTACACATAGTCCTTGCTCCGGAACCGGTCGAGCCCGCCGCGCAGGCGGATCGACTGGAGGAGGGAGGCCAGCGGGTGCGGCGTGGCCCGCGGATCGAAGAAGGGCAGAGGCGCGGTCGCGTAGCCGTTCGTGTGGGCGTCACCGATGTACCAGTTCCGCTGGTCGTCCGTGGCCAGGGTCCAGCAGGAGTCCCCGTCCACGGGTACGAAGGCGTCGACATAGACCAGACCGTCGACGCGCTCGGGGACACGGTCGGCGGCGCCGGTGATCACCATTCCGCCATAGCTGTGCCCCACCAGGACGACCTCGGTGAGCTGCTCGTCCTCCAGGAGATTCACCACGTCGTCGATGTGCGTGTCCAGGTTGACCGAGGCGTTGAGCAGGTGCTTCCTGGCGCCCAGCCCAGTCAGCGTGATCGGGTACGCCTCGTGGCCGTGCTGCCGGAGCCGGCGCGCCAGCGGTTCGAAGCACCACGCGCCGTGGCAGGCGCCGGGAACGAGTACGAAGGTGGTCATCTGGGATTCCTCAGGTAGGTGGCTTATGTCCCCAGCCTTCAGCAGAGCGAGCCAGAAGTCCAAGAGATAGTACGTCTCCTTACCAGAAGGAACAGTTATGGGCACTCACGCGGTGAGCCGGGCGATCTGCCGTAGCTCGCCGCGAGTCGTCTCGCAGTCCAGCCGCCGGAGCTGGTCCACCACCCGGCCGGCCTGGGGGCTGTACTTGAGCTCCTCGGGACAGCTCTCCGCCACCTTCCTGAGCATGGCGGTGGCGGCTTCCGGGTTGCGGTCCATGGCGTGGGCCGTGGCCAGGGACAGGAAGTAGCGGGCCTGCCGGTCCTTGGCGTACAACCGGTCCGCGTCAACGTCCGCCGCCAGCCGGATGGCCTGCCGGAACCGTCCCATGCGGACCGCCACCACCATCGTGTGCAGGTCCACCTCGGTCATGAAGTCCGCGCCGAGCCGGTCGCCGAGCTTGCGGGCGCGGTTCAGCAGTTCCTCGGTGCGGAGGAGGTCGTTCTCCTCGGCGGTGGCCAGCGCCGCCGTCAGGTAGCAGGTGCCGATGGTCGGCGGGTCGTCCGTGAGCTCGGTCGCGGCCAGGCACAGGCGGCGGGCGTCGGCGTACCGGCCCAGGTGGATGAGGACTTCGGCCAGCTCGGCCCGCGTGAGCGCGGGCAGGAGGCGGTCGGCGGGCGCGGCGGCCACGGCGCGGTCGGCGGCCAGCAGGGCGAGCGGGTGGTGGCCGCAGCCGCGCAGCAGCGTCGCGAACAGCCGGTAGACGTCCGTGAGGTCGGCGGCGGCCGCCTCCCGGTCCTCGGTCTTCGCCTGCTCCGCCGACGTGTCGGCCATCAGCAGGAGGGCGGGCAGGCGACGGCGCAGCTCGGTGTAGCGCCTGGGCGAGCGCTGCCAGATCTCCCACGCCGACGACACGTGGCGATGGACGCGGTGCACGCTCTCGGCCACCCCGTCGGCGCACAGCCGGGGGAACAGCAGCGCCCGGCCGACGTCATCGCATTCGCCGTGGTCGCCCGTGGCCGGCAGTGTTATGGGGCCGCCGATGAGTTCGGAAAGGTCGTTGACGCGGAGCACATCGGCTATTCGCATGATGGTGGATAATCGGTCCAGCGGCCTGGCACCTTTTTCGACCAGCCGGAGCCATTCCTCGCTGCAGCCCACGAGGTTCGCCAGAATACGCCGGGACAGGCCGCGTGCGCGGCGCATGGCCATGATCCGGCCGCCGTCGACCAAGAAATCGCTGGCCATGCCGCCAGATTAGGCGATGAATTCGACGGCCACCGGCGGCCATAAATGACCGCCGCTTTCTGCCACCGGGCGCCGAAGAAAAAGCCGCTATCTTATTCGGAGAATCGTGGGATGCCGTCGCGCAACTCCAGTTGGATCCGGGCGGCCCGGCCGGGGTGAGACTGCCGCGACACCGTTCGGCAGGAGGAGACCACGATGACGATCGACGTCGAGTCGACGCGGAAGGCATTCCCGTTCTTCGAGACAGCCGCTGACGGCTCCCGTCCACCCGTCTACCTCGACAGCGCCGCCACCACGCAGAAGCCGGCCGTGGTGCTCGACGCCCTCAACCACTACTACACGCGCGCCAACGCCAACGTGCACCGTGGCGTCTACCGCCTGGCCGTGGAGGCGACCGAGCTGTACGAAGGGGCCCGGCGCAAGGTCGCGGCCTTCGTCAACGCGCCGCGCGCCGATGAGATCGTCTTCACCAAGAACGCCACCGAGGCCACCAATCTCCTGGCCAACACGCTGATATGGGGCGACGGGCGGCTCCGGGTCGGTCCGGGCGACGAGATCGTCCTGACCGAGATGGAGCACCACTCCAACCTCATCCCCTGGCGGCTGCTCGCCGAGCGCGTGGGGGCGAAGGTCAGCTATCTGGGCATCACCGACGACGGCCGCCTGGACCTGTCCCGCCTGGCCGAGCTGGTCACGGAGCGGACCAAGGTCGTGGCGGTCGTGCACGCCTCGAACATCCTGGGCACCGTGAACCCCATCGCGCCGATCGCGGCCCGCGCGGCCGAGGTCGGCGCCCTGCTGGTCGTCGACGCGGCACAGTCGGTGCCGCATCTGGGGGTGGACGTCGCCGCTCTCGGGGCCGACTTCGTGACGTTCTCCGGGCACAAGATGTGCGGGCCCACCGGGATCGGCGTGCTGTGGGGCCGGCACGAGCTGCTGGCGGCGCTGCCGCCCTTCCTCGGCGGCGGCGAGATGATCGAGACGGTCAGCGTGGACGCCATGCACTACGCCGCGCCGCCGCTCAAGTTCGAGGCCGGGACGCCGCCGGTGGCGCAGGCGGTCGGCCTGGGGGCCGCGTGCGACTTCCTCTCAGAGATCGGGATGGACGCGGTCGCCGCCCACGACCAGGCGCTGATCGAGTACGCGCTGGACCGGCTCGGCGAGGTGCCCGGCATCCGGTTCATCGGACCGGCGGACACCCGCGACCGGCTGCCGCTGCTCTCCTTCGTGGTGGACGGCATGCCGCTCCAGCAGGTGCGCACGGCCTTGGACGAGGCGGGGATCGCGGTCCGTTCGGGTCACCACTGCGCCCAGCTCGCGTGCAGCCGCTTCGGCATCCCGGCGGCCATCCGCGCCTCCTTCTACCTGTACAACTCGCCCGACGAGGTCGACGTCCTGGCCACGGCCCTGGAACAGGCGCGTGGCTCCCGGCCGGGCAAGGGCGCTCCGGCCACGGTGTACGAGGCCGCCGGCACCCGCCAGGTCCGCCCCTACCAGGAGGTCCTGGTGCCGGGGATCTTCCGGCCCTGGGCGTACCGGCTCGTCGAGGAGCTGGCCCCCGTGCAGGGAGCCAGGGCGCTCGACATCGGCACCGGGCCGGGCACGGTGGCCCGTGTCATGGCGGCGGCCGTGGGCGACGGCGGGGCCGTGGTCGGCACCGACCCGAGCCCGGCCATGCTCGCGCTCGCGCGGGAGGAGCCGCCCGTCAGCGGGGCCCCGATCCAGTACGTCGAGTGCGGCGCCGCTCCCCTGCACGTGTCCGACGAGGCGTTCGACCTGATCACCATGCAGCAGGTGCTCCAGTTCGTCCCGGACCGGCGCGCCGCGGTGGCCGAGATGCGCAGGGCCGCCCGTCCCGGCGCGCGGATCGCCATCGCCACCTGGTCGCCGCTCCCGCGCAACCCGCTCTTCCGCGCCCTGCACGACGCGGTCGGCGCCGTGCTCGGCCCCGGACCGGCCGCGTTGTTCGAGGAGCCGTGGTCGCTGGGCGGGGAGGAGGTCGCCGCCCTGGTGGCGGAGGCGGGCTTCGGCCAGGTCGAGCTGCGCGAGTGGACGGTGCCGGTCACCATCCCCGGCGGACCGGACGCCCTGTGCTGCCTCTTCGACTTCTCGGCGGTCGGCCCGCACATCTCCGGCCATCGCCAGGACCTCCACGCCGCCGTCCGCGCGAACCTGGCTCACTGCACGGACGGGGATGGCGTGCACGCGGAGACTTCGGCGAGCGTGGTGACCGCCCGAGGCTGACCGTCAGAGACATGCGCGAGTCTCACCATTCCGCCATCGAGCCGTCGTCGTGCCGCCAGACCGGGTTGCGCCAGGCGTGCGGATGGCGGGCGGCCCGCCGTACCGCCTGCTCGTCGATGGTCACCCCCAGGCCGGGCAGCGTGGTGCGGTGGGCGTGGCCGTCGGTGAAGGTGAACGGGGCGGGGTCGAGGACGTAGTCGAGGAGTTCGGCGCCGCGGTTGTGGTAGATGCCCACGCTCTGCTCCTGGATGAGGAAGTTGGGCGTGGCGAAGCCGACCTGCAGGCTGGCGGCCAGCGCGATCGGGCCGAGCGGGCAGTGCGGGGCGAGTTGCACGTCGAACGTCTCGGCGAGCGCGGCGATCCGCCTGACCTCCGAGATGCCGCCCGCGTGGGACAGGTCGGGCTGGGCCACGGCCAGGCCGGAGGTCAGCGGCGGCAGGAAGTCGGTGCGGGAGTAGAGGCGCTCGCCGAGCGCGATCGGCACGTCCGTCGCGGCGGTCAGGTCGCGGAGCCGGTGCAGGTGGTCGGGGGCCAGCGGCTCCTCCACGAACAGCGGGTGCAGGTCGGCGACGGCGGCCAGGACGCGTCTGGCGTTGGCGGTCGTGGCGCGGCCGTGCAGGTCGATCGCGAAGTCGCGGCCGGAGCCGAGTGCCGACCTGGCGACCTCCGCCCGGCGCACCACGGACGCGAGGTCGGCGGCGGTGAGCGAGCGCGGCATCAGGCCCGAGCCGTTCATCTTGACCGCGGTGAACCCGGCCTCGACCTGCTTGTCGATCTCCTCCCGCAGCTCGCCCGGGTCGTCGCCGCCGACCCACGCGTAGACCCTGACCTTGTCGCGGACCGGGCCGCCGAGCAGGGCGTGCACGGGCGCGCCGTAGTGCCGGCCGGCGATGTCCCACAGCGCCTGGTCGAGCCCCGCGACGGCGCTGGACAGTACGGGGCCGCCCCGGTAGAAGCCGCCCTTGGTGAGCACCTGCCAGTGGTCCTCGATCCGCAGCGGGTCCTGGCCGAGGAGATATTCGCTGAGTACCTCCACCGCGGCCCGCACGACCTCGGCCCGTCCCTCGACGACGGGTTCGCCCCAGCCGACGACGCCCTCGTCGGTCTCCACGCGGCAGAACAGCCATCTCGGCGGCACCGGGAACGTCTCGATCCTGGTGATCTTCACAGCAGGTCCTCCAGGTCGCGCCACGCCTTGTCGAGCAGGTCCCGCATCGCCGCCTCCGCGGCCTCGCCGTCCTGGTTCCCGATGGCCGTCAGAACCGCCAGATGACTGGGCACGGGGTCGTCGCTGCCGCTGGAGCCGTGGACGAGCCGGTCGCGCTCGGCCAGGCCCGCGCCCATGACGACCTCCATGCGGATGAGCAGCTCGTTGTCGCCGGCCGCGAGCAGCGCCCGGTGGAAGTCCAGGTCGGCCGCGACGGGGTCGGCGGCGGACGCCATCGCGTCCAGCGCCTTTCGCAGGGCGTCGAGCTGCTCGGGGGTACGGCGCAGCGCGGCCAGCCGGGCGACCTGGGGCTCGACGATCGAGCGCAGCTCGTGCAGGTCGCGCAGGAATCCCGGGTCGGGGCGCCCGGCGAACTTCCACCGGATCACGTCGCCGTCGAGGAGGTTCCAGTCGGCGCGCGGGCGTACATAGGTGCCGAGCTTGGGCTTGGCCCCGATGAGCCCCTTGGCGGTGAGGACCTTCATCGCCTCGCGCAGCGCCGTCGAGCTGACGCCGAGCCGTTCCTGTAGGACGGTGACGTCGAGGCTGTCGCCCGACTTGAACTCCCCGCCGAAGATCATCGAGGCGATGGCCTCGACCGTCTGCCCGTGGAGCCCGCGCCCGCTGTAGGCCGCCATCACGCCGAGTCCTTCACGATGCTCCAGCCGCCGTCCACGACCAGGCAGGCTCCCGTGACGAACGAGGCTTCTGGCGAGGCCAGGAAGGTGATCACCGCGGCCGCCTCCTCGGGGGTGCCGAACCGGTCGAGCACGGTGGCCCTGACACTGTCCGCCCGGCCTGCCTCGTCCACCCGGTCCCAGGCCGGAGTCATGATCGGCCCGGGGAGTACGCAGTTGACGCGGACGGCGGGGCCGTACTCGACCGCCAGCTGCCGGGTGAGCGCGGTCAGCCCGCCCTTGGCGGCGGCGTAGGCGGGGTGTCCGGGCAGGCCGACGAGGGCGTGCACGGAGGAGGTGACCACCATGGCGCCGCCCCTGGCGGCCAGGTCGGGCAGCAGCCTGCGGGCGGCCAGGAAGGTGCCGGTCAGGCCGACGCCGAGCTGCCGGTTCCACGACTCCAGCGTGGTCAGGTGCGCGGGCGCCACCTCGGCGGCGGCCGCGTTGCTCACGATCACGTCGATCGGACCCCACTCGGCGACCCGGTCCCAGGTCTCCTCCTCGGCCACGTCACCGCGCAGGTAACCGGCGCCCGTCGGCGGCCGTTCCGCGACGACGTCGACGACCAGGACGGACGCGCCCTCAGCGGTCAGCCGCGCCGCCGTCGCGGCGCCGATCCCCGACGCGCCGCCGGTCACGACGGCCGTCCTGCCCGCGAAGCGCCCGCTCATGACTCGGCCGATACGACGACATCATGGGGAGCCAGCTCCACCCCGGCCACGCTCACGGGCCGGTCGCCGTGGTTGAGCAGGAACAGGTGCCGCCCACGCCGTACGGCCTCCACCTCGTCGGGCAGCCCCTGGAGGACGGGCGGGACCTCCGCCAGCCGCAGGGTGTCGCGGACGAGCTCGCGCATGGCCCGCTCGTCGGGGCGCGTGCCGAGGTAGGTGGCGGCGCCCAGGCCGAAGGCGTGCCGGGTGATCGCCGGCGACCCGGCCAGCGGCCCGCCGATGTAGGCGGCCAGGACCTCGGCGCCTTCCGGCACGACGTGGTCGGCCCACAGGTCCGCGCTCCCGCCCGAGGTCAGGCCCACGCTCTCGCCCTCACTGAGCGGCCAGAACTCCTCCACCCGCAGCCCGAGCAGCTCACGGAAGGCGCCTGGGTAACCGCCCAGCCGGATACGGTCGCACTCGTCCACGATCCCGCTGAAGAACGACATCAGCAGGTGCCCGCCGCCCTCGACGTAGCCGCGCAGGTTGGCGGCCGCCGCGTCGGTGCACAGGTACAGGTTCGGCACCACGACCAGCTTGTACGACGACAGGTCCGCCTCGGGGGTCACCACGTCCACTGTGACGTTCTCGTGCCAGAGCGGCGCGTAGTGGGCGCGTACCCGCTCGGGGATCTTCAGCTCGCCCGGCCGGGCGTCCAGCTCCAGCGCCCACCAGTTGGCGTAGTCGTGCACGATCGCCACCTCGGCGCGCACCCGCGAGCCCGCGACTTCGGACAGCGCGGCCAGCTCGGCGCCCAGCCCGGCCACCTCGCGGAAGATCCGGTTGTCCGCGCCGCCGTGCGAGACGATCGCCGAGTGGAACTTCTCCGCGCCGCCCGCCGAGGCCCGCCACTGGAAGTACATGACCGCGTCGGCGCCCCGGGCCACCGCCTGGTGGCTCCACAGCCGGTTCAGTCCGTCCCGCTTCGGCCGGTTCGGCGGGCGGTAGCTGATCGCGCTGGTCGCGGTCTCCATCATCAGGTAGGGCCGGCCGCCGCCCAGTGAGCGCATCTGGTCGTGGAAGAAGGCCGCGTCGATGTGCGCGCCGGGGTCCTTCGGCTCGGGGTAGATGTCGAGCGCCACCACGTCGAAGTCGGCCGCCCAGGAGGCGTAGTCGGCGACCGGCTCCCACATGCCCATGATGTTCGTGGTGATCGGCACGTCGGGGGTCAGCTCCTGGAGCACCGCCCGCTCGGCCCGGTAGCAGGCCAGCAGCGCGTCGGAGCTGAAGCGGCGGTAGTCGAGATCCTGCGCGGGGTTGCGCAGGGTCGGGGTCGCGCGGGGCGGCAGCACGTCGGCCCAGTCGGTGACCCGCTGGCTCCAGAACGTGGTGGACCAGGCGGCGTTGAGCGTGTCGAGGTCGCCGTAGCGCTCGCGCAGCCAGGTGCGGAAATCCGCGGCGGAGACGTCGCAGTAGCACTCCTGGACGTGGCAGCCGTACTCGTTGCCGACATGCCAGATGCCCAGCGCGGGATGCCCGCCGTACCTCTTGGCCAGCTGGACGGCCAGGCCCACGGCCGCCTCGCGGTAGACCGGTGAGCTGGGGCAGTAGTGCTGGCGCGAGCCCGGCGACAGGCGCACGCCCTCGCGGGTGACCGGCAGCGTCTCGGGGTGCCGGCGCGACAGCCAGGCGGGCGGTGACGCGGTGCCCGTGGCCAGGCTGACCTCGATGCCCGCGTCGCCGAGCAGGTCCATGACCTCGTCCAGCCAGGCGAAGTCGTAGGCCCCCGGCTCGGGCTCGACGAGGGCCCAGGAGAAGACGCCGAGCGTGACGATGGTGACCCCGGCCTCGCGCATGAGGCGGATGTCCTCGCGCCAGACCTCCGGCGACCACTGCTCGGGGTTGTAGTCGGCGCCGAAATGTACTCGGTCGTGCTTCATCCCTTTACGCTCCCTGCGGTGAGGCCCGCCCGCCAGAATCGCTGCAGCGAGGCCATGGTGATGACGAGAAGGAGCGCGGACACCGCTGCGCCGGTGACCGTGAGCTCGAAGTAGGCCGGGTTCCTGAAGGTCTGGGAGTTCCACAGGGCCAGGCCCAACGTGACAGGGTAGAGGTTCTGGTCCGACAGCATCACCAGGGGCAGGAAGTAGTTGTTCCAGATGCCGATGAACTGGAACAGGAAGATCGTGACCAGCGCCGGGCTCATGATCTTCAGGCCGATGCTGAAGAAGATGCGATACTCCCCCGCGCCGTCCAGCCGCGCCGACTCCAGCAGCGCGTCGGGGATCGCGGCGTTGGCGTGGATGCGCGCGAGGTAGACGCCGAACGGGCTGACGACGCTGGGCAGCAGCACCGACCAGAACGATCCGGTCAGTCCCGCCTGGCTGAAGATGAGGTACGTGGGCAGCGCCAGCACCGTGGACGGCACGAGCACGCCGGCCAGCACCAGGTTGAACAGCGCCTCCCGGCCCCGGAAGGGGAATTTGGCCATCGCGTAGCCCGCCCCGGCCGACAGCACCGTGGCCGCCAGCGCGCCGGCACCCGCGTACAGGAAGCTGTTGAGTATCCACCGGCCGAACAGCCCGTCGCCGAACAGCCGGCCGAGGTTGGCGCCGAGCTGCGGGTGCGGCGACCACAGACCGAAGGTGCCGAACAGGTCGGCGGTGCTCTTGGTCGCGGCGACCAGCACCCAGACGACCGGTAGCAGGAAGTAGACCGCCGCCGCGAGGAGCAACGCCATGACCACGACGGTGGCCGGTCTCCACCGGTTCACCACGCTCTGTTCCCCTTCCTGTTCACCAATCGGAGGAAGCCGAAGGAGATCACGAATGCCATGATCGCGATAAGTGTGGCCTCCGCCGAGGCGAGATGGACATCCGCCTGGCCGAAAGCCTGGTTGTAGGCGGCCAGGTTGGGCGTGTAGTCGCTGTTGATCGCCGTGGTGAGCGGCTTGAGTATCAGCGGCTCGACGACCAGCTGGAGGGTGCCGATGAGCGTGAACACGGTGATCAGGATCAGCGGCGCGCGGACCAGCGGGATCTTGACGTGCCAGGCGATCCGCAACTCGCTCGCGCCGTCCACCCTGGCCGCCTCATACAGCTCCCGGGGGATGGCCTGCAGCCCGGCGATCAGCACGAGCATGTTGTAGCCGGCGAACTGCCAGGTGGAGATGTTGGCGATGGACAGCAGGATCGTGTCGGGACCGAGGAAGTCGTGCGGCAGGCCCATGGCGGCCAGTACGTCGATGAGCGGGCTGGTCTGCGGTACGTAGAGGAAGCCCCACAGCAGCGAGGCGATCACCCCGGGCACGCCGTACGGGAGGAAGAACGAGACGCGGAAGAACGGCTGGAAGCGCGCTCTCGCCGAGTCGAGCAGCAGGGCCAGCCCCAGGGCGCAGACCACCATGGTCGGCACCTCGATCAGGCTGAACACCAGCACCCTGCCGATGCTCGCCACGAACGCCTCCTGGCTCAGCGCGGTGACGTAGTTGCCGAGCCCGGCGAACTCCAGCACCGGCTCGGTCAGACCGAGCCCGCTGCTGGTGAGCTTGAAGAAGCTCTGGTAGATCGCGTAGCCGATCGGCGCGAGGAAGAACAGCGCGAAGGCCACGAAGAACGGCGCGACCAGGACCACCACGTGCGTCCTCGGCCGACCGGGGCGCCGCGAGTTCGCGCGCGCCCCCCGCGTCACCCCGGTCACCGTCAACCGCCCGTCACCACGTTGAGGCCCTTGGCCTTGAGCTGGTCGACCATCGCCTGCTGGGTCTTGGCGAAGGCGTCGGTGAGCGTCCCGTCACCCTGGACCGCGGCCTTGGCGTTGTCGGTCAGCGAGGAGTAGAGCGCGTCGCTCACCGGGGGCCAGCGCCAGTCCGTCGCCACGGCGGCGTCGGCCTGCTTGAAGACCTCCCAGATGTTCTGGCCGCCGTAGAAGGGGAAGACCGTGTCGTCCTTCTGGAGGTTGGTGATCTGGCTGGTGTCCTTGACGGACGGCCAGCCGTACCCGGCCGACAGCAGGGTGTTGACGCTCTCGGGGGCGCTGTTGAGCCAGACCGCGAAGTCGGTGGCCGGGCCGGGGTTCTTGGTGCCCTTCAGGATGGCGGAGGCCGAGCCGCCGCCCCAGCTCGCGGAGGTGAACTGGGCGGCGCCCGCCCACTGGGGCATGGGCGCGACCGCCCACTTGCCCGAGGTGCCGGGCGCGTTGCCGCGGATGATCGCGTCGCCCCACGAGCCGCCGATCCAGCCCACGATGCTGCCCGTCTGCAGGTCCTTGTACCAGGCGTTGGACATGTCGGCCTCGGTCTTGACCAGCTTGTCGTCCAGCATCTTCTGCCAGTACGCGGCCATCTTGCGGGTGTCGGGGTTGTCGATCGTCACCTTCCAGGCGTCGCCCTCGGTGCGGAACCACTGCTGCCCGGCCTGCTGAGCTAGCGAGATCATCCAGGGCGCCTGGTTGGCGGCGAAGGTCGAGATGTAGGCGCTCTTGTCCTTCTTCCTGATGGTCGCGGCGGCCGCGGCGAAGTCGTCCCAGGTCTTGGGCGCTTCTAGGCCCCACTTGGTGAACAGGTCCTTGCGGTAGTAGAACCCCATGGGCCCGCTGGCCTGGGGAATGGCGTACACCTTGTCGCCGAAGACGCCGGTCTGCCACTGCCAGTCGACGAACTTGGCCGCGTCGTCCTTCGCGTACTGCGTGACGTCCTGGAGGGCTCCGTTGACCAGGAACGAGGGCAGGGAGTCGTAGCCCACCTGCGCCACGTCGGGCGCGTTGCCCGCCTTGACCGCCGCGAGCATCTTCGCGTATCCGCCGTCGGGACCCGGGGTGATGGTCTCCAGCTTGACCTTGATGCCGGGGTGGGCGGTGTTGAAGGCGTCGACGGCCTTCTGGATGTCCGGCACCCACGACCAGAACGTCAGGGTGACCGGCTGGGCCGGATCGCCACTCGCCGCGGTGCCCGCGGGCGCGCTCGAACCGCCCCCGCAAGCCGCCGCGAGCCCCATCGCGACGACGGCGGCGACCAGTCGGGCCGCCCTGGGAATCTTCGGTCCCATGCTGACTCCCTTCCAACGGAACGCCTGACCTGCGGGTTCCGGTTGAGGGGAGACATTATTGGTATTTTATTAATAATACAAGAGTGTTGCTGGGCGGTTTCCTGCGGTTTTCTGTGACGTATGGGACTATGGGGTCTCGGTAGTGAAGGGGTGCTGAATGCACGATGACCTGCAGGCGGCCATCGAGGGTCTGGTGGCGGAGTTCGGCAGGCAAGTCAGCCAGGTCCGGGAGACACACGCCCAGCTCCGGGAGGTCACGGCCACGGCCTCCGACGGCAATGTGACCGTGACGGCGGGTCCGCAGGGCAGGATCGACGAGATCACCTTCCATCCCCGCGTCTACACCCGGCTCCCCCCGTCGGAACTGGCCCAGGCGGTGCTCGACCAGATCACCGAGGCCAACGCGCGGGTCGCCGAGGAGTCGCGGAAGCTGATGGCGCCGCTCGTACCCGAGGGGATGTCGGCCGAGCAGCTGTTCGGCGGCGAGTTCGACCTCGACCGGCTGCTGCCGGACACGCCCCTCCAGGGTCCCGCCAAGCGCGGGGAGAGCCGATGAGCGAGTGGGCGCCGGGATTCGACGTCGCCTGGGGCCAGATGCGCAGGGCGGGCACGGACTGGTGCGCTCCCGCCGCCACCCTGCGTGAGGCGAGGGGGCTCGTGCAGTCCGTGCTCGACAGCGCCCCGTGGGGACAGGACCAGTACGGCCGGCAGTTCGCCGCCCGGTTCACCGGCAAGCTCGAGGACCTCCTCGACGACTGCCACCACGGCGCGAAGAGCATCGACGACCTGACGGAGCAGGTCGACACGGCGGCCCGCAACTACGAGCGGGCCAATCACCTGTATCCGCAGGTCTGAGGCGTGGATCTGAAGGCCCTGCTCGGCCCCGCGTTCCCGTACGTGGAACCGGTACTCGGCTGGGTCGTCGGCATGGACTACCCGGAGGGTGACGGCGAGGAGAGCCTGGCGCGAGCCGCCGACCTGCGCAGTGCGGCCGGAATGTGCCGCACGGCGGGCGACCAGGGGGACGAAGCGCTCGACCACGTGCTGGCCTACGCCGTCGGCCCCGCGGCCACCGCGCTGTGCGGCTACTGGGAGAAGTTCACCACCGATGATCCCGCGTACGTGGAGGAGCTGGCCAAGGCCTGTGAGACGGCGGCGAAACAGCTCGAGGCATACGGCCTGGACACCGACTACACGCAGAAGTACATCGCGCTCTGCCTGATCCTGCTGGCCTTCCTGCTGCTGCGGTCCTACGCGTTCGGGCCCGCCACAGGCGGCGCCTCGTTCCTGTCCATCGGGCCCGCCTGCTCAATGGCCCGACTGAACGTCCGGACGATCGCCAAGCTGCTGCTGCTGAGCATCGCGTTCATGGTCGGCCTGGACGGCGGCACCCAGCTCTGGCAGTTCGCCGAGGGCAAGCGCGACGAATGGGACGGCGGCAAGACGGCCGCGGCGGTGGAGGGCGGGCTGCTGACCGGGCTGGCGTTCGCCGGGCTGGGCGGGATCATCGCCAAGATCGGCGGTCCGCGGCTGCTGGGCGGCGTCGTGCTGAAGGAGGAGCTGACGGCGCGCGAGCGGGTGGCCGCGTTCCTGACCCAGACCGTGGGCGGAGTGGCGACCCAGAGCAGTGTGGCCTCGGTGATCGGCTCGATCCCCATGCTCTACGAGAGCGGCCAGCTCACTCCGGAGATGCTGGCCAAGGCGGCGGTGGCGGGCTTCGTGGGCGGCATCGACGGCCGGGCGGGCTACGCGGGCCCGCGCGCCGCCGACGGCCTGCGCGTGCCACGCCTGGGAGAGGCCCCGCGGCTGGAGGGCACCCGGTTGGAGGGCACCCGGCGTGCGACTGATCAGAAGGCGCCCGCGTACCACTTCGGCCAGGACCCGCACGACGGCCCGGGCCGGCCGCCGCCCGAGGGGACCGGACGGGCCGAAACCGGCGGCGGCGGGACGGCCGTGCCGGTGCTCACGCCAAGGCACCGGGAGCTCATCCGGCAGAGCCGGCACGAGGTCGCCGCGGGCGTCTGGTACCGGGATCCGGGCCGGGCGGTCATGCCCAGCGCGGACATGCGGCTGCTGCGGCAGACGCCCGGGGTCATCAACGTGGGCATCCGCACCGACCGCCACGGGTTCTACATCGGCGACGAGCGGCTGTCGAGCCGCGACGTGGGCACCATGCTCGCCCACGATCCGGCCATACGGGCCGACCCCACCGCCAAGCTGCGCCTCCTGGGCTGCGACCTCGACCTTAGTCGCGTCGCGGTGCGACAGCTCGCCGACCTCACCGGCCGGGAGATCCTCGCGGCCGACAAGCTGGTCTACATCGGCGCCGACCGGCAGGCGCACACCGGGAGCATCCCCCAATACCGCGCCGACGGCCGGCCGATCTTCCGCGACGACGGCCAGTGGCACACCACCCGGCCAGAGCAGCCGCACCAGCAGCCGACCGTCCCGGCGGACATGGCCCGGCCGAGCCCCGAGCTTCCGCGGGGGGCGCTCAACGAGGAGACGCTGAAGGCGAAGCTGGAGCAGGAGAAGCCGCAGCCCCAGTTCCTGGACAGTGGCCAGCATGGAGTGGTGCAGACGGTCCGGTTCCGCGACGGCACCGTCCTGATCCGGAAACTTCATCTCTATGGGCACGTCACGGTGAAAAAAGACCTGCTCGCCTCCCTCGTCGGGCGGATGATCGGCGCCCCCGTGCCGCACGTCATCAGGGATCCGTTCAACCGGGACGCCGTCTACATGCAGTTCATGCACGGTGTCGACCCGTCCGAGATCAGGGGCGAGCTGTTGCCCTTCCACGAAAGCACGGGGGGAAGGCGGCTCGGCCTGCTCGACGCCCTGATCGGCAACACCGACCGCAGAGGCGGCAACTGGCTCGCGCACGGGAAGGACGGCGTGGGCGGGATCGATCTCAGCAGGTCCTTCTCGTTCGGCCTGGACAAGATCGAGTACGCCCAGAACGACTTCGCCTGGCACTACATGGACGACGACGGCGAGTGGATCGACAACCAGCTCACCCGCGAGGACATCGACGTGTTCACCGAGCGGATCCAGGCACTGCGGCCGGAGTTCGAGCGGCTGGGTCGTCAGGCGTGGCACGACGAGGTGCTCGACCGCCTGTACCAGATCGCCGACCACGCGACCGGTGACGTGCCGTTGTCCCATGAGCCCGTCCACCACTTCGGCGGCTCCCACCCGCCCGCCTTCGACCAGGCGCAGGCGAAGCTCGGCAGGTACAGCACGGAGAGGAAGAGGCCATGATCGTGGTCGCTCGGGTGTTCGACGGCGTGCGGGACGGCGTGCCGTACTTCGAACCCGGACATCCGCTGGTGGACAGCCCGCACGAACGCGAACGCCTGGCCGGCTACCTGGAGGCGGGCACGCCGATCCTGGGCACCACCGGGCTGGACGTGGACCGGGTCGAACCGGAGCGTGGCGAGGTGGTGCCGCTGAGCTTCCGCACCGACGGGACGTACGTCTGGACCGACACGGTCACCTACTACCTGCGCGCCCACCATCTGCGGCCGGATTCGGAGCTGTGCGCGCACATCGCGGCCGGCGGGTACGTGTGCCCCGAGGTCGGCGAGGACGCGGCCGCGCGGGTCCTCCAGGAGTTCTACCGGTTCTCCGCCGAGTCCGGATAGCCGATCGCGGCTCTCCGGCCGCTCCGGTCAGCCGATCGGAGTTCTCCGCCGGCTCCGGACAAGTCGCTCGGGTGAACCGGTGTGGCCGGCCGCCCGTACCTGTACGCAGGACGGGTTGTCGCGAGCCGAGGAGGTCTGCCACGTGGGCGTGCGTCGTCGCCGGATCGCGGGTGTGGCCGTCGCCGCGCTCGGCCTGCTCGCCGGCGGGCTGGTGCTGCCCGCCGGACCGGCCAGTGCCCACGGGGCGCTGGAGAACCCGCTCAGCCGGGCGGCGGCCTGCGGCGCCGACAGCCCGCTGTCGAAGAAGTCCCCCGCCTGCACGGCCGCCCTGGCGGTGAGCGGTACGGCGCTGCCCGACGAGTGGGACAACCTCAGGGTGGCGGACGTCGCGGGCCGGGACCGCGAGGTGATCCCCGACGGGAAGCTGTGCAGTGGCGGCATCGAAGGCTTCGGCGGCCTCGACCTCGCCCGTGCCGACTGGCCCGCCACCCGGCTGACGGCCGGCGCGGGCTTCACCTTCAAATATCGCGGCACGATCCCGCACAAGGGGACCTTCCGGCTGTACGTCACGACGGACGGCTACGACCCGTCTCGCGCGCTCAAGTGGTCCGACCTGGAGAAGCAGCCCTTCCTCAAGGTCACCGACCCGGCGATGGCGGACGGTTCGTACGTCATGAAAGGGCGGCTGCCCGCCGGTAAGAGCGGCCGTCAGCTGATCTACACGATCTGGCAGAACTCCGACACGCCGGACACCTATTACTCCTGCTCCGACGTGGTCTTCGGCACCGCCAAGGCCGCCGCCGCACCGTCCGAGCCGGTACCGTCCGAGCCCGGACCCACCGACTCCACAGCCGACGAGTCCGCGGCTGCCGAGCCCGCATCCGAGCCGGTGACCGCCGAGCCCGCGGCCGCTCTCGCCGGGAGCGGCGGGAGCGGCGGGAGCGGCGGGAGCGGCGGTCTGCCGTGGGCGGTCGGCGGTGTGGCACTTCTCGCCGCCGCGGCCGGGGCGATCGTCGTCCTGACCCGAGCGAAGGGCCGCCGTCCTAGGTAGGGGACGAGAAGCGCCCGCCGCCCTAAGGAGAGGATCCCTCGGGTCTCCGGCTTCCCGAGGTGATCGGGAAGCCGGGACGCCGTCCGGTCAGCCCGTGGTGATGAAGCCGTCCGGGTTCACCACCACCGGGGACTCCAGGTAGAGGTCACGGTATTCGTCCTGGATGCCGCTGTTGTGGATCTGGATGGCCAGCGGTCCGGCCTGCCCGGCGGTGGTGTCCTTGAAGGCCAGCACCTTCACCGCCGTACACGTGGGCGTGCCCGCGGTGATCGGGCAGCAGGCCATCTTCGCCTCGCCGGTGCTCTGGTTGGCCACGAGCTCGCACTGGCTCCAGTTGTGGATGTCCCACTTGGTGTGCGGGAACTGGGTGAACAGGCTGCCGCCGCCGTTGTTGTGACCGGGGCGGTAGTCCCAGTGGCCGCCGTTGGGCGGCTGGAACTGGATGGCGCTGAGGGCGTCCCTGATCGGCGTGGTGGTGCCCCAGATCAGCACGGTCGGCGCGTGGTCGCCGGACACCTGCCGGACGCTGAAGATCCAGCGGAACGTGCCGGTCTGCTGCTTGTTGTAGTAGATCCAGCCTCGGCCCGCCGTACCGGTGCCGTGGATGGCGTTGTCGCGCACGGTCCAGCCGGCCGCCGCGTGCGGGGTCCAGCCGTTCAGCGTGGTGCCGTCGAACATGGAGACCAGGTACGGGTCGCCGTACGGGTTCTGCGCGACGGGAGTGTGGACGGTGAGATCGGGGCTCGGCGGGGAGGTGTTGCCGGCCGCGTCCCGCGCGACGACGTGGATGACATGGTCGGTGTCGGCGCTCAGGCCCGTACAGGTGCCCGTGGTGGTCTGCCCCGAGACGGTGCCGCACGCGCGCCCGTCGCCGAACAGGTCGTAGAAGGCGACGCCCACGTCATCGGCCGAGGCCGCCCAGGTCACCGTGACGCTCGCCGAGGTGATGGCCGTCTGGCTCGGCTGGCCGGGGGCCGTGGGCGGGTGGGAGTCGATGGGACCGGAGACGGTGAGCTTGTCGAGGTTGGGGCCGCCGGTGCTGGCCGTGGCGGTCGCCCTGACCGTGTTCGCCCCGGCGTTGAGCGGGGCGGTGATGGCGAGGTCCACCCAGGTGTCCCAGTTCGCCGTGGGGTTGAACGCCTTGCCGGCCGCGACCACGGTCCCGTTGACCGAGATGTCGAGTGGGCGGTTCTCCTTCGTGCCGTTGGCGTAGCGCAGGGTCAGCGTCGCGGTGGCCGCCTCGGCCGCGTTCACGGTCCACTCGACGTAGCCGCCGGTCGTGTTGACGTAGTCGACGAAGCCGGTGCCGGTGAAGCCGGTGTGGTTGGTGGCCACCGCCGCCTGGGAGAGTACGGCGCTCTCCGCCTGGTAGGCGATGTCCTGGGTGCTGGAGGCGGTGACGTCGAGGAAGTCCAGGTTGGGATTGCCGTTGGCGGTGGTCGCGGTGACCCTGACCGTGTTGGCGCCCGCTCGCAGCGTCGCGGTGAGCGTGGCGGTGGTCCAGGTGTCCCAGGTGCCCGTACTGGTGAACGCGTGGCCGGTGGCGATCGCCGTGCCGTTGACCGCGATGGTGGCGGGGCGGTTGGTGGTGGTGCCGTTCGCGTAGCGCAGGTCGAGGGTGGCGCTGCCGTCCGAAGGGGCGGTGACGGCGAACTCCAGGTAACTGCCCGAGACGTTGTCGCCGTTGACGTAGCCGTTGCCGGAGAAGCCCGTGTGGGTGGTCTCCAGGACGCCCTGGGAGATGGTGGCGGCCTCCGCCTCATAGCGGTTTGTTGCCGCCTGCGCTATACCTCCGATCAATAGTGTCGCCAGTAGGGCGAGTATGCCTAAGACAGGCACCGTTCTGGACATGGCGCAGCTCCCTGTGACGTGCGCTCGTTAATAAACTTTCCTAATATTTCTTGATATGACCACTGCGAGTCAGGCGAGTCAATAGGTCGGATGTGTCCACTTGGAACGGCATGGAACGCCCCTTTGTCAGGAGATATCGCCACACAGGGGAAAGGCGCCCACATGGAACTGCGGACCCGCTTCACCGAGGCGTACGGTCTGACCACCCCGATCGCGCAGGCCGGCATGGCGTTCGCCGGGATGCTGCCGGAGCTGGCCGTCGCGGTGAGCGACGCCGGCGCGCTGGGGTCGCTCGGGGTGGGGCTGATGCCGACCGCCGCCATGGTCGAGACCATCGGCGCGGTACGGGCCGGCACGACCGGACCGTTCAACGTCAACTTCGTCACCCCCTTCGCCAAGCCCGAGCAGATCGACGCGGTCTGCGCGGCCGGTGTCGCGGTGGCGTCTTTCCACTGGGGGCATCCGCCGAAGAGCTGGATCGGCCAGTTGCACGGCGC
This sequence comes from Nonomuraea aurantiaca, assembly GCF_020215705.1. Lineage (GTDB taxonomy): Bacteria > Actinomycetota > Actinomycetes > Streptosporangiales > Streptosporangiaceae > Nonomuraea > Nonomuraea aurantiaca. The sequence continues at coordinate 54,245 of NZ_JAIWNB010000009.1, forward strand.
GGGCGTACGCGTCTTCGAGCAGGTCGGCTCGGTGGACGACGCCAAGCGGGCGGTGGACGACGGGGTGGACGTCGTGGTGGCGCAGGGGCTGGAGGCGGGCGGGCACAACTACGCGACCCTGCCGACGTTCGCGCTGGTCCCGCTGGTGGTCGACGCGGTCGCCCCGGCGCTGGTCCTGGCCGCAGGGGGGATCGCGGACGGCCGGGGGCTGGCCGCCGCGCTCATGCTCGGGGCCGACGGCGCCTGGATCGGTACGCGGCTGGTAGCCACGACCGAGTCGGCGGCGCACGAGGGCTACAAGAGCCGCCTGGTGACGGCACGGGGCACCGACACCGCGCGCACGCCGGTGTTCGGCCCGGAGCATCCGGCGTTCAATCCGGCGCGGGTGCTGCGCAACCGGGTCGTCCGCGAATGGCACGACCGGGCGGACGAGGTGCCGCGCGACACCTCAGGGCTGGAGGTCATCGGGCACACGGTGGTCAACGGGGAGCCCGTGGAGATGCGCAAGTTCTCGTTCCTGGTCCCGATGCGCGGCCTGACCACCGGCGACCTGGAGGAGATGGCGCTGCTCGCGGGCGAGGGCGTGGGCCTGGTCGACTCGATCGAACCGGCGGCCGTGGTGATCGACACGATCACCACGCAGGCCCGCGCCGCCCTCGACCGCTACCGGAGGGCGTCCTGAGAGTCACCAGTTGGCGGGTAACCCCGGCGTGGTCGCGGGCAGGGCGTGGCCGGGCGGGTGGATGACGTACACGATGCCGCCGCTGCTGGAGCTGCGGAGCCAGACGTTCTCGAACGCGGCCCGCGGATAGACGTGCCGCACGGCGTCGTCATCGGCGGAGGCGGGGTCGTTGGCGATCACGTCGCCCTCGGCGGTGAAGCCGACGATCACCATGATGTGCCCGTTGGTGCCGTACCCGGCGCCCGGCAGCTCGCCCTTCTTGAAGGACTGCGAGGTGATGACCGGGATTCCGGCGGTGATCAGCCGCTCCAGCTCGGTCAGCGACCGCAGGCGGGTGACGAAGCCGTCCATGCCGTAGCGTCCGGCGTAGGCGGTGTTGAACGGCCAGTTGCCCGCGCCCTGGTAGGCGTGGTCGTAGGAGAAGCGGGCGGCGTAGTCGACCTCCGGATCGGGATCGGAGGGGTCGACCCAGGAGGTGTCCTCCGCACTGGGCCACTTGTCCCAGTAGCCCAGGACCATCGTGGTCGAGGTCGGGCTGCACCAGGCCTGACCGCCGCCGTCCCATTCCGGGTAGTGCCCCTCGTGCACGTTCTGGGAACGGCGCGGCACGGCCAGCTCGGTGCCCCACGCGCCGCCGCCCGGGCTGACCGGCACGGTCTTGCGCTCGGGCACGTTCGAGGCCATCGCGCCCAGTGTCCGTACGGTCGGCGTCACGACGGAGCCGGGCGTGCGGTACAGGGTGAGGCGTAGCTGGTAGGCGTTGACCTGCTTGCCCGCCGCCGCGACGAACGTGTCCACGGAGACGGTGCCGTCGGCGTCGGCCTGCCCGGACACCGAGGTGCGGCGGATGTCGCCCTCTCCGTACGCCCAGCGGCCGAGCACGTACCACTTGCTCAGCCCGGCCGTGTGACGGGTGCGCGCCTCGACCTGCAACCAGCTGCCCGCCGGGAGGTCGGCGGTCCAGGAGGCGATCAGCTGGGTGGCGGGGAAGCCGATCGGCCGCTCCGGGCCGGTCCAGCGGGCGTACTCCCAGCTCTTGGTGCCGAGCGCGTCGGTGTAGGTGGTGGTGCCGGCCGGGGCGCCGAACGACAGGCCCTCGCCGATGACCGTCCCTTCGGGCGTACCGGCGGCGAAGTCGGCCCGTTGATAGACCACGTCCACCGTGGCCGCCGCGGGTCGCGTGGCGGCGAGGCCGGTCGCGGGGGCCGCCAGGGTCGCGGAAACCAGGACGGTGGAGAGGAGGACGGTCAGCGCGCGCATGAACCTACCTTGCTTGGACGGCGCTCGATGCGGCAGACAGTAGACATAGAGGGCATACAACGCATCGGAAAATGTACGTACGCGCACTGTCCGCTAACTAGGCTCAGGCTCGCACGGCCGCTCGGCGTTCCAGCCGGGGCAGCCGCATGGTGACGGTGAGACCGCCCGCCGGCCGCGCCTCGGCGGTGACCGTGCCGCCGTGCGCGTCGACGATGGCCCGGACGATCGACAGTCCCAGCCCCGCCCCGCGCGCCGACCGCACCCGGTCGCCCTGCAGCCGGCGAAACGGCTCGAACAGGTCGTCCACCTCGTACGGTGACACCTGCGGGCCGGTGTTCTCCACTACGACGACCGCCTCGTCACCCTCCTGCCGCAGACGCAGCCACACGTCGCCCCCGCGGACGTTGTACTTGATCGCGTTCTCCAGCAGGTTGAACACGCAGCGCTCCAGGAACAGCGGGTCGCCCATCGCGAGGGCGGCGCTCAGGTCCTGGTGGAGGGTGACCGGCCGCTTGCGGGGTTGCAGGTCGAGCTGCTCCTCCACGGCCCGAATCACCTGGCGTACGTCGACGCTCTTGCGGATGGCGAGCTCCTGCTCTGATTGGGCCAGCAGCAGCAACCCCTCGATCAACCGCTCATAACGGGCGTTGGTCCCCAAAAGCGCACGAGCCAGCGCCTTCAAATCCGGCGACGCCGCCGGCTCCTCCAACGACACCTCCAAAATCGTCCGGTTGATCGCCAACGGCGTCCGCAACTCATGCGACGCATTACCGATGAACCGCCGCTGCGCCTCGAACACCCGATGCAACCGATCCAGCATCGCGTCGAACGTGTCGGCCAACCGCTTGACCTCATCCTGCGGACCCCGCAACCCGATCCGCTCATGCAACGTACTCTCCGACAACCGCCGCGCCGTCTCCGTCACCCGATCCAACGGCCGCAACGCCCGATCCGCCACCAGATAGCCGAGCACGAACGCGATGACCCCGATCACGATCATGATCACGACCGAGGACCGGAGCATCTCGTCGAGCACGCCGTCCGCCCGCTGCTGGACGTTCACCTTCTCAAGGACCATGTCGCTCTTGAGGGTGTCGCCCTCCTGCACGGATGCCGCCTTCTCGCCGACGATCCTCATGGCCTTCGCGGGGAACTGCTGGTCCAGGGCCTGTCCCGTGATCAGGTACGTCGACCAGAGCAGCAGCGATCCGGCCACGAAGAACGAGCCGCCGTACAGGAGCGCGAGCCGCATCCGGAGCCCCAGCCGGTTCCATGGGCGCACGCGACCCGCGGCAGGGCCGTCAGGATCGGTCACGACCAGCACCCCTTCCGTTCCGCCTAGAGGATGACGGACCACGTGTCAGCCCGGAGTAAGCCGGTTCCGCGTTCTCCGCGCCGACCGTCCCGGTTTCCGTACGGTCGATGACGTGACCATCAACCGGCAGGCATCCGAGCAGGACGGCACACTCCTCAGGAATCGCGACTTCATGCTCTTCTGGACCGGGCAGAGCGTCAGCGACCTGGGCGCTGCGGTGACGACGCTTGCGGTTTCCCCTCGTGGCCGTCACCATGCTCCGCGCCACCACCTTCCAGGTGGGGGTGCTGACCGCCTGCGCCACGGCCGCCTGGCTGGTCATGACGCTGCCCGCCGGGACGGTCGTCGACCGCGTCGCCAAGCGCCCGCTGATGATCGGCTGCGGCGTGGCGCGGGGCGTGGTGGTGGCCTCGATCCCCGTCGGGGCGGCGCTGGGCCACCTGACGATCGTCCACCTGTACGCGATGGCCTTCCTCGTGGGCTCGATCAACGTCGTCTTCGAGATCGCCTGCCAGAGCTACCTGCCGGTCCTGCTGTCGCGGCGGCGGCTCATCGAGGGCAACTGCTCGGCCGGATGAACGCGAGCATCCGGTGGCTGATCCGCGGCGCCATGCCGTTCGGCGGCCTGCTGGCGGGGGCCCTCGGCGCGTGGCTCGGCGCCCGCACGACCCTGGCGGTCGCGGTGACCTGCTCGTGGCTCGCGGTGCTCTGGCTGGTGTTCTCACCGCTGCGACGGCAGCGGGACATCGCGCTCACGCCGGATTGGTCTTGATCACCTTGCCGCGGGTGTCGGCCACCAGATAGGCCGACCGGTTGTACTTGTCGCCCACATAGACCAGCAGCGACTCGCGGGCACCCACGAACGCGAAGGCGGGGTCAACGACGATGTAGTGGGTGGTGGGCTTGCGGATGCCCAGAGATTGGTCCGCCTTGCGGAGCAGGGCGGGCAGGGCGTCCCAGTTGAACTTGCTCAGGTCCACCGGATCCTCGTCCGTGGTGCTGCCCCCGATCTGGGGAGCGGCTTGGCCGTCGCGGTACATGAAGTTCTCGTAGACGCCCTTCTCGCCCTTGACCGGCGCCTGGACGCTCGCGTACTCGGGGTAGATCACCATTCTGATGACCTTGGTGCCGCCTATCACCGGCTTCAGCTTAGCGATCGCGGTCCGGATCCCGGCCGGGGTCAGCAGGTTGCCCGGGTCGGCGGCGGCCGTCTCGGTGTCCTCGGGGGTGGCCTTGGGCGTGGTCTTGGGCTTCCGCCCGGATTTGGTGGCGGTGCTGGTCGGCTGCCCGGACTCGGTGGACCGCGGGTCGCCGGCGGCGTCGCCGTTCAGTATCGGGGGCAGGAACGTCCACACCAGCACGCCGACCACCACGACCACGGAGGCGGACACCGCGACCATGGCCGGGTGCGCGCCGCGCTTCGATCGGCGGGTGGCGCCGGTGACCGAGCGCGGGAGCGGCGGGCTGGTGTTCATCTGGGCGTACTGCGGGCCGGTCGGCCGCGAGCCCATGGGCGAGTGCGGGCCCATAGGCGAGTGCGGGCCTAAAGGCGAATGCGGGTACGGCGTGCCGCCGGTCGGCTGCGGGCCCATGGGCGGCTGCGGGAGCGGTGGGCCCGGGGCCCAGGCCGGCGGCGCGGGCGGCATCGACGCGGGGGCGTCGGTCACCGAGGCGAGCATGCGGTCCAGCGTCTCGGCGTCGGGCCGGGCGGCCAGGTCGCGCGTGAGCACGTAGCCGAGCACGGGACCGAGCGGTCCGGCCCGCTGCGGCGGCGGCACGTCCTGGTTGAGCACCGCGGCCAGCGTCGCCAGCGTGGTGGCCCGGCGCAGCGGATGGCGGCCCTCGACGGCGACGTACAGCAGCATCCCCAGCGACCAAAGGTCCGAGGACGGGTCGCCCTCGTAGCCGTTGATGCGTTCCGGCGCGATGTACTCGGGCGAGCCGATGAACGAGCCGGTCGCGGTCAGGCTGGTGGACTCGCGTACCGCGGCGATGCCGAAGTCGGTCAGCACCGACCGGCCGTCCGGCCGCAGCAGGACGTTGGCGGGCTTGACGTCGCGGTGCTGGATGCCGACGGCGTGCGCGGCCCGCAGCGCGGAGAGGATCTCGCGGCCGAGGCGGGCGGTCTCGTGCGGCGTCATCGGGCCGCGTTCGAGGCGTTCCTGGAGCGATCCACCGGAGACCAGCTCCATGACGAGCCACGGATAGCCACTGTCGCCGTGGTCCACGATGTGGTGGATGGTCACGACGTGCGGGTGGTTGAGCCGGGCCAGGGCGCGGGCCTCGCGGAGCACCCTGGCCCGCAGCTCGCGGGCGCCCTCGGGATCGCGCTCGTCCATGTCCGGGTCGGGCGGGCGTACCTCCTTGAGGGCGACCTCCCGGTGCAGGGCCACGTCCCAGGCCCGCCACACCAGGCCCATGCCGCCGCCGCCGAGCCGTTCCACCAGCTCGAACCGGTCGTCGATCACCCGTCTGCGCATGCAGAGCAGCGTACGCTGTCGGCCTGGCCCAGGATGGGCCGTCTCATATACGGATTTTCCGATATTTAGCGGTGTTCACCGGCCGCTCAACCTGGTGCTTTTCGGCTGAGGTGCTCCCAGGCGCGGTACTCCTCGGTGCGAGCCTGGTCCATCTGCTGGACGAGGTCATAGGAGTGGCCGCCGACGATCAGCCGCAGCGGCGGCTCAGGAAGATCGACCAGCTCCATGATGACGGGCGCGGCCGTGCTCGGAGCGGGTCCGGCGTCGTCGCCCCACATCTCGGCCAGCTTCGTCCGCAGGGGCTCGTACTCGGGAAGGTGCTCGGTCACCGTGGTGCCGACCGTGAACAGTCCGGTGTCGTACCCGCCCGGCTGAACGATCGTGACCTTGATCCCGAACGGCTCGACCTCCATCGCCAGCGCCTGGCTGACGGAGTCGAGGGCCGACTTGCCCGCCGCGTACAGGCCGACCGAGGCGAATCCCCCACCGGAGCCCATCGAGGTGACCTGAAGGATGTGGCCGGAGCCCTGCTTGCGCAGGTGGGGGACGACGGCCTGGGCCACCCAGATGGCGCCGAAGAAGTTGACGTCGAAGTGGGCCCTGATCTGCTCCTCGGTGGCCTCCTCCAGCATGCCGAACAGGAACCCGCCGGCGTTGTTGACCACGACGTCCAGTCTGCCGAAGGCGGCCGCCGCCCGGTCCACGCCGTCCTTCACCGCCGCGCGGTCGGAGACGTCCATCGCCAGGCTTACGAGGCGGCCCGGATGCTCCTCGGCCAGCTCCGCGAGCGGATCGACGTTGCGCGCCGCCGCCACGACCCGGTCTCCGGCGGCCAGCGCCGCCTCCGCGAACGCCCGGCCCAGACCACGGGACGCGCCGGTGATGAACCACACTCGGGTGCTCGTCGTCACAGGCCCCACCTCCTCACCTTCAAGACGAGACGGTTCGTCTCGCAAGTGGCAGTCTGCACCAGCCTCCGCGACTCGTCAAGACGGTACGTCTCGTCTCGATAGGCTGCTATCCTCACCGGCATGTCCAACGCGAAGCGGCCGGACCCCGGCCGCCGCAACGAGCGATCGCGCCAGGCGATCCTCGACGCGGCGCGCGAGCTCGTCACCGAGGTGGGATACGCGAAGGTCACGATCGAGGCCATCGCCGCGCGGGCGGGGGTGGGCAAGCAGACGATCTACCGGTGGTGGCCGGGCAAGGGCGCGGTGATCTTCGACTCCTTCCTGACGCTCAGCGAGGGAGCCGAGGGCTTGGCGCTGCCCGACACGGGCGACATCGAGGCCGACCTCAAGGTGGTCATGCGGGCGACCGTCGCCGAGTTCGCCGATCCGGCCTTCGAGGCGCCGATCAGGGCGCTCAACACGGAGATCATCCACGATCCGAAGCTCGCCGCCCAATACCGCGAGAAGCTGGCCGGCCCCGTCGACGAGGTCAAGAAGGAGCGGTTGCGCAGTGCGCAACGGGCGGGCCAGTTCGCCGTGGACGCCGACCTCGACCTGGCGCTCGAACTGCTCTACGCCCCGCTCTACCAGCGCTGGCTGCACCGTTCCGGGCCGCTCACGCCCGAGTACGCCGACGCCCTGGTGGAGCTGACCCTCAAGGCGTTCCACCCCTGACCGCCCGGGCCTCCCGTAGGGCGGTTCAGCCCACGTGGACGCGCGGTCTGCGTACCGGGTCGGGCTCCGCCTTGCGGAGGACCTCGCGGGTGAGGGGCGGCACGTCGCCGCCGCCGAAGACCAGGTAACGCAGCATCGCCACGACGGGGTTGCCCTCGGTCCAGTGGAAGTAGATGTGCGGTATGCCGCCGGTCCGGTCACGCAGGTAGAGCAGGAGCGCGGCCAGCGCGTTGGGCACCGCCGAGCTCTCGATCTTCAGGATCTTGTGGCCGTACCGCTCCTCGCCCTGGACGTGCAGCTCGGTCTCGAACTCCGATGCGTCCGGCACCGTCACCTCGACGAACAGGACCGGCTCGTTGCTGCGCAGCCGGTGGGTGATCCACGTCTCGCGCAGCTTGTCGTTGTACTCGGCCTGGTCGCGCCGGTGCGGCTCGTTCGCGATCACATGGATGTCGCCGCACGCCTCGTTGACGAACTCCTCGGCCAGCGGGTCCAGGTGCACCTCGGTGACACGCAGCTCCGTGGAGCGCGTCGCCCGCGAGATCACCGACAGGCTGACGATCGCGGCGATGAAGAACGAGGCGATCTTCACGCCGTCCGGCCGCTCGAAGACGTTGTCGATCAGCGTGTACGCCAGCACCGCCGAGATCACGCCGAACCCGGCCGTCGCCGCGTGCTGCCTTTTGGTCCGCGCCGACAGTGTCACCGCGACCGCCGCCGACAGCATGAGCACCAGCACACCGGTGGCGTACGCGCCGCCCTGGGCGTCGACGTCGGCGTCGAAGATGATCGTGATGGCGAACGCGATGACCGAGAAGACCAGCACGAGCGGCCGCACGGCCCCGGTCCACTCCGGCGCCATGCCGTACCGGGGCAGGTATCGCGGCACCAGGTTGATCAGGCCCGCCATCGCCGAGGCGCCGGCGAACCAGAGGATCGCGATCGTGCTGATGTCATAAACGGTGCCGAACCAGTTGCCCAGATAGCCGTGGGCCAGGTAAGCCAGCGCGCGCCCGTTGGCCTTGCCGCCCTCGGCGAACTCCTGGTGCGGAATGAGCACGGTGGTCACGAAGCTGGAGAAGATCAGGAACACGCTCATGATCAATGCCGCCGTGGTGAGCATCCGCCTGGCGCCGACGATCCGCTCCCCGATGCCGCCCTTGATCACCGGCATCACCGCCACGCCGGTCTCGAACCCGGACATGCCCAGCGCGAGCTTGGGCATCACCAGCAGCGACAGCCCGATCATCGCCAGCGGGCTGCTGTAGCTCACGCTCAGCGCGCTCTCCCAGTCCCACACCAGCCGCGGTGCCTGGAGTACGTGCACGATCCCGGTCCCCACCACCACCGCGTTCAGTCCCAGATAGACGAAGACGAGCGGGACGGCGATGGCGATCGCCTCGGTGAACCCCATCAGGAACACCCCGCCGAGCGCCGCCAGCAGCACCAGCGTGACGATCACCCGCTGCCCGGCCAGGAAGTCGGGCATGAACGGGTTCTCCAGCAGGTGCGCGGTGGCGTCGGCCGCCGACAGCGTCATCGTGATCACGAAGTCGGTGGCCGCGAACCCGAGCAGGGCCAGCACGAAGAACTTGCCCCACCACTGCGGGGCGAGCTTCTCCAGCATCGCGATCGAGCCCTGCCCGTACGGGCTCTCGGCGGCCACCCGCCGATAGACCGGCAACGCGCCCAGCAACGTCAGCGCCACCAGGAACAGCGTGGCCAGCGGCGACAGCAGCCCCGCCGCCAGCACGGCGATGCCCGGCTGGTAGCCGAGTGTGGAGAAGTAGTCGACACCGGTCAGGCACATCACCCGCCACCACGAGTGCTTCACGTGCGGGCCGTGCTCGATCTGCTTGCGGTCGGTCTGCAGCCCTTCGAGCAGCCACGACCGCAGTGTTCCCTCAGTAGCGACCGGCCGTTTCGCCAGCACCATCCCGGTCACCCTCCATCAACATCGCGCACTACGCACACTAGTGACGGCAGATGGGTGTTTCGCCTGGTGAGGGCGTCAAGAAAACGTATATATCGCGCCGGACCGGCCACCAGGCCGGATGTGAAAACCACCGCCCACGTAACACAGCCGCCGCCGAGCCGCTTATGGCCCGTTTGAGCTGGGCAGCACTGGTCGAAGAAGCCGGACCGGAGGTTACCCGGAAGGCCCCTTTGTAACGCTGGACAATGTGAGAATCACATGCCAATGTTAGGCCGCTTCCGCAGCCGCGTACCCTTTGGAGCTGCCATGACCCTGCCCGCCGCGCTCGCCGACATCCTGCGTGACCCGCCCCGGGCGTACTCGCCCGCGGCCATCTGGTGGTGGAGCGGCGAGCGGTTGAGACGCGACCGGCTGCGCTGGCAGTTGGAGCGGTTCGCCGAGGGCGGCGTGTGGAACCTCGTGATACTCAACCTGGCGCCGTCGGGACCGATGTTCGGCTCCGACGCCGACGACCCGCCGTTCTTCTCCGAGGAGTGGTGGGCGCTGCTGGAGCAGGTGTGCGCCGACGCCGAGGAGCTGGGGATCTCCCTGTGGTTCTACGACCAGCTCGGCTTCTCGGGCGCCGACCTCCAGGCCCGGCTGGTCGACGAGGAGCCCCGCTTCGCCGGCCGCTGGCTGGCCGCCGACGGCTCGGTGACCACGCGCGGCTTCGACTACCTGTCCGCGGACGCGTGCGCGGCACTGATCGACCGGGTGCACGGCGAGTTCGAGCGCCGGCTGGGGCACCGGCTGGGCGGGGTCATCGCCGGTTCCTTCCAGGACGAGTTGCCCGCGCTCCCGACCTGGTCCGACGCCTTCACCGAGGAGTTCGCCAAGCGCCGGGGCTATGACCTCACCCCGCACCTGCCGCTGCTGTGGTCGGACGGCGCGGGGGCGGGCGAGATCCGCCGCGACTACCAGCGCACCCGCGCCGAGCTGGCGGAGGAGGCGTTCTTCCGGCCGCTCGCCGAGTGGCACGCCCGCCACGGCCTGCTGAGCGGCTGCGACCAGCAGGATCCGGCCCGTGCCGGTCATCCGGTGGAGGGCGTGCAGCTGTACGCCGACTACGCGCGCACGCACCGCTGGTTCAGCGCGCCGGGCTCCGACCACCACGGTGACGCGCGGGTGCACTCCTCGCTGGCCCACCTGTACGACCGGCCGCGCACCTGGATCGAGGCGTTCCACTCCAGCGGATGGGGCGGCACGCTGGAGGAGACCTTCGACTGGCTGCTGCCCTGGCTGCGGGCCGGAGCCACCCTGTACAACCCGCACGCCGTCTACTACACGACCAAGGCGGGGTGGTGGGAGTGGGCACCGCCGGCCACGGACTGGCGCCAGCCGTACTGGCGGCACCACCGTGTCTTCGCCGACGCCGTCACCCGGCTGTGCGCGGCGCTGTCGCTGGGCCGGCACGCCTGTGACCTGGCGGTCCTCATGCCCACCGCGACGGCCCAGGCGGACACGCGGCTCGACGGGGTGGGGGCGGAGGCCGCGCGGGCACAGGAGGTCTACCGCGAGATCGTGGGCGACATGGCCTGGTTCCGGATGGTTCCCGGCGTCCTGGACCGGCTCGGCCTGGACGCCGACGTGATCGACGACGACTCGCTCCAGCGGGCCACCATCGGACCCGGCCGGTCCGACGGCGCGCGGCTGGAGGTCGCGGACGAGTCCTACGCCGCGATCGTGCTGCCCGCGTGCACGACGCTCGACCCGGCCACCGAGGAGGCGCTCCTGGCGTTCGCCGATCGGGGCGGGCTGGTCGTCGCCGTCGGCGCGCGCCCGGAGGGGCCGCTGCGCTCGCGCGTCCGCTTCGCCGCGACGACGGCCGACCTCGGTCCGCTGCTGTCGCCGCTGCGCCGGGTCGAGGCGCCGGTCCCCCCGCTGGTACGGGAGGTCGACGGCGCCACCATCGTCTACCTCCAGGCCACCTTCCCGATGGCCAGCCACGTGTCGGTCGAACGGCCGGGTGAGCGCGGCATCGACCAGGGCTGGGACTCGGCCACCATCGACTTCGACCCCGCCCGGTACGCCGCCGAGATGCCGGTGAGAGTGCGCGGCGTCTCGGGGACCCCGCTGCTGGTGGACCCGTTCGGCGGCGGTGTGCGCGCGCTGCCGTACACCGTGGCGGGCGAGCACACCGAGGTCGTCGTGCCGTTCGACGCCGGCCCCGCCGCACTGCTCGTCTTCACGGGCGAGCAAGTAGTGGATCCCGAACCGGCCGCGTCCCCCACGGGGGAGCTCGATCTCGGCACCGGCTGGGAGATGGAGCTCGTACCCACCCTGGACGACACCTGGGGCGACCTCGGCCACTCCGGTCCGGTCCTGCACCGCTGGGAGGTCGAGCACCGCGTCGACGGCCTGGAGTGGCGGCCCGCGTACGCGACGTTCGGCTCGCACGGCAGCCTGCGGATCGACGGCGCGGAGTGGCGGCCCGCGGTGTACTCGACCTCGCGCGGCATCAGGAAGGACCCCATCCACCGCCCCGACCTCGGGCCCAAGGGGCACGTACCGGAGGAGTTCCTGGACTTCGGCCAGGTGGCCATGGGGCGGAGCGCCTGGTTCAGGGCCGAGCTGACCGTGCCGGAGCACGGGTTCCTCGCCGTCGGCGCCGCGGCCGCCAAGGCGGTGCGGATCGACGGCCATGACGTCGACCTGGACGACCGGGGCTACCTGGCGTTGGCCCGCCTGCCCCTCTCACCCGGCAGCCACCTGCTGGAGGTCCGGCTGGTGCCCGAGGACGACGGGTGGCTGCGCGCGCACGTCGCCGTCGTGACCGACCCCGAACCCTACCTACGCCCGGAATGGATCATCGGTCCGGCGGGCCCGGCCGAGCTGACCGCCGCGTTCACGCCGAAGGGGACGGTGCTCCAGGTGGCCTCGATGGCGGCCTGCCAGGTGCTGGTCAACGGGGTGGAGGTGGGCCGGCAGGGCGGCTTCGACCCGTACGCCGACCACCGCAAGGCCCGCGTCCGCCGCTACGACCTGGCCGGGGTGCTGCGACCCGGCGCGAACGAGGTGACCGTCCGGGTCGGCGACGGCGCCGAGCCGGTCCTGGTCGACGGCTGCGTCACCTCCGGGCCCGGCTGGTGGGCGGTGCACGACGGCGAGCGCGTCGCGGCCGAGATCCACCGGACGCAGTACCGCGACCCCGCCGCCCTGCACCTGCCGCGCCGCCCGCACCCCCTCCCCGGCACCTCCTGGCTGTCAGGAGACCAGATGGGTGTGTCCTCGGTCGTGCTGCCGGCCGTGCTGGCCGAGCCGGACACGGCGGGGCGGGTCGAATGGCTGCGCTTCCAGGTCCCGCCGGGCGCCACCGCCCTCCGGGTGCCGTTGCGCGGCGCGGCCGAGCTGCTGATCGACGGCCGGCCGGCGGCGGACGGCACCGGCCGCCTGGAGGTCTCCCTCGACGGCCGGGCCGGGCCGCGCGAGGCCCTGCTCCGCGTCGTGACCGAGGCCGGGCACACCGGCGGCGCTATTCTCACCGGGCCCATCGAGATCGAGACCGGGCCCGGCCCGATCGAGCTGGGCGACTGGGAGCGTTCGGGCCTGCCGGAGTACAGCGGCGGCGTCCGCTACCGCCGCACCGTCCGTCTCGACGAGCGCCCGGACACCGCTCTCCTGGACCTCGGCCGGGTGCGCGGCACCGCGGAGGTGCGGGTCAACGGCCGGTCGTGCGGGGTCAGGGTGTGCTCGCCGTACCGGTTCGACGTCGGCGCGGCGCTGCGGGACGGTGAGAACACCATCGAGGTCGAGGTGTACGGCACGCTCGCGCCGCACCTCGACGCGGTCAGCCCCACGCATTTCGTCTTCCCCGGACAGCGGGTGAGCGGCCTGCACGGCCCGGCGCGCCTGCTGCTCGGCTAGCGCTCCGGTCGCTGCGGATTAAGAGGCCGAGCGTTTCACCTCTTGTGTGGAAGGTCGTTCCCGCTACCGGAACGGTCGACCTTGCTGCCTGTGTCCGTTGGCACCCACAACGACCGGCCCCAGCAGAATCAGGGGGCCGGGGGTACCCGACCGAACTAGGTGCGGAACCGGTTGCGGTAGGTGGTCGCGCTGAGTCCGAAGTACGCCTTGAAGCGGCGCGCGAAGTGGCTCTGGTCCGGCCAGCCCACCGCCCGGGCGATCGACGTCACCGGCTCCTCCGTACGCAGCAGCATGTCGGCCGCGGTCTCTACCCGCAGCCGGCCCAGATAGGCCATCGGCGGCAGCCCGGTGGCCGACTTGAACAGCCGCACCAGGTAGGCGGGGCTGAGCGCGACGGCCCCGGCCAGCTCGTTCAGCGTCCAGTCGTGGGCCAGGTCCTTTTCCACCATGCCCACCACGCGCATGACCGTCGGATGCGTCGCCGCGCCGTCGGCCGCCGCCTCGTCCTGGCCGGTGTCGACGGTGCGCGACAGGTGCCCGAGGAACAGCGAGAGCCAGCCGATGACGTCGGCCCGGTGCCGCTGGACGCGGCGGTCGCGCAGCTCGTCGAGCGCCTCCAGGTAGCCGAGGCACGTACGCAGATCAGGGTCCGCCAAATGAGTGGTCAGCAGGCCGCGGCGCTGTAACGAGTGCGGCCCGGTCCAGAGCAGGTAGCCCAGCAGGGGGTCCTCGCGCGTCCACGACAGCTCGTTGCGGAGCAGGTCGGTGCCGACGCAGCAGTTGTACAGGACGAGCCGCGCGCAGTCCTCGTAACCGTGCCAGACACCTGGACGCAGCAGGACGACGTCCCCGGCCCGCAGCTCCTGCCGTCCCGAGGAGGAGAGGTGTACGGCCGTGCCGGCGACCACGACGGCGATCTCCACGAAGCTGTGCGCGTGCACGGGCTCCTCGCCCTGGTGCGTGTAGCGCCGCGCGTAGGCGGGAGAGCCGTCGGCGATGAAGAGCAGACCTCGGGACAACTTCAACGGGGTGGCCATCACAGCCGCCACCCTAGTCATCCGGATGACAGCAATTTCGTCCGATTCAGACGTGTTTAGTGCTATCTGCGGGCCTGCTCCGGATTTCATGATTTCTGCTGTCCCCCCTCGACAGGTGGGGACATGCGCCGGTTAGAGAGGACACCCTCTTGTCCAGACTCGTGGCCATCCTTCTGTTACTCACCCTCCCCCTCGCCGTCGCCACCCCGGCGCACGCCGACCCCGTCGACGACTCCGCCTACGGAACACCGCTCGTCGCCGTCTCCGGAGCCGGTGTCATCTGGCACCCGACGACCGGCCTGAGCACGCTCAAGGCGCAGCCGGGCCTCACCCAGGCCGACTTCGCCGAGGTCATGACCAGCGCCAACCATCCCATGCGTACCTGCGACAGCACCGAGGCCGCGGGACTGCCGATCAAGCCGGCCGCCACGGTCAGCTGGTGCTGGGACAGCGGTGACGCGAGCACCGAGACGTGGATCCCGCAGAGCCTCACCACCTCCGGCGACGCCGACGACGACGGCACCTGGGGCTCGTACAAGGCCCTCCTCAGCGGCTGGAACCACTGCAACTCCACCGAATGCGGGGCGAGCGCCCGCAACAACGACGCCAGGGTCGCCTTCATCGACTACACCAACCCGTCGGCGCCGGAGTACCGCTGGGTCTACCTGGTCGCGCCGACGGACGGCACCGCCAACCCGAACGTCACCAGTTACGCCAACAACACCTTCGGCCCCGCCAAGGCGCACATGGGCGGCATGGTCTGGTACGGCGACAAGCTGTACGTCAGCGCGACGGGCGCCAACTCCACCGGCATCAGGGTGTTCAGCATGTCGGAGATCCTGCGGGTGAACGACGCGAGCTCGGCGATCGGCAAGACGAGCAGCGGGTACGCCGCGTACGGCTACCAGTACGTCATGCCGGAGGTCGGCTTCTACAGCTACGCCAGCGGCACGTGCACCATGAGCAGCGACACCGGCGTGCCGTGCCTGGCCTCCATCTCCCTGGACCGCAGCACCACCCCCGACTCCCTGACCGCCGTGGAGTACTTCAACGACGCCGCCCTGCACGGCAGGGTCTACCGCTACAACCTCGGCGGCGCGAACTTCCTGCTCAGCGCCAACGCCAGCGGCTACACCCCGGCGGCCCAGGCGTACCGCACCCGGGTCGGCAACATGCAGGGGGTGCTGTCCTGGAACGGCACCTGGTACGTCGCGCACAGCTGGCAGGACGAGGCGGGCGAGCTATGGGCCCTGAACACCTCCACCGGCAGATCCCACACCTGCGCCAACCCCTACAGCTCGGCTTACGAGTGCTGGGGGATGCATCCCGAGTCCCTCACCTACGACTACGCCACCGGCCTGGTCTGGTCGCTGACCGAATGGACGAAGAACCAGTGCGCCACGGAGACGGCCACGCCGCTGAGCTGCGGCCGAGCCATCTTCGCCGTCCCCCGAACCGCGCTTCCCTAGTTACTCGACCTCAGCGACGTCAACCCGGTGGTGGCGGTCGCGGAGCCGTTGCACGGCCTCGGGCGGCGCGTGCGAATCGACCACGATGACGTCGAAGGCGTCAAGAGGAGCGACCCGGTGCAAGGCCACGCGGTCGAGCTTCGTGTGGTCGACCGCCAGGACGCACCGCGTGCCCGCGGCCAGCATCGCCCGCTTCACCAGGACGATCTCCTGCTCCTGGTGGAAGGCGTGCCGGTCGGAGATGGCCGAGGTGGAGACGACCACCGTGTCGGTGTTCATCGCCTCGACCGCGTCGACGCAGGCCACGCCGAGGAAGGAGTCGTGCGTCGGGTAGTACTCGCCGCCGAGCGCCATGAGCCGGATGCCCGGCATGGGGGCGAGCAGCCTGATCGCCTCCAGGAAATTGGTCACCACGGTCAGGGGAGCCACCTCGTCGAGATGGCGCGCGACGGCCAGCGCGGTCGTGGAGTCGTCGATGATGACCGAGCTCCCCGGCTCGATCAGCCCCACCACATGCCGGGCGATCGCCTCCTTCTCGGCCGTCTGGGCGGTCTTGCGGTAGGCGATGTTGCTCTCGAAGATGCTGGAGGCCTGGGCGCTCGCGCCACCGCGGTACTTGCGCACCATGCCCTGGCTCTCCAGCTGGTCCAGGTCACGGTGGACGGTCATCACGCTCACGCCGAACGTCTCGGCGAGCTCCGTCATCGAGGCCGAGCCATGCCGCAGGACATGCTCGGCCATGGCCTGGCGCCTGGTGGCCCCACCGGCCGCGCGTGACTTCACCTACAGCACTCCCCATGCATCGGTGAGACCTTCACGAATCCTTCTAATCTCTCACACCACCGGCACCGCGAGGAGCGACCAGCCGACTTGACTTCAACCTTGGTTGAGGTCCGAGACTAGTCCCGCACCGATCCAAAGGGGAGGAAGTCATGAGCAGAACTTCGCGGGCACTGGTCCTCGGACCCGGAGGCGTCCCCGGCACGGCCTGGATGGCCGGCCTGGCCGCCGGGCTGCGGCACCGCGGAGTGGATCTCGCGGACGCCGACCTGATCGTCGGCACCTCGGCCGGGGCGATCGTCGGCGCCATGCTGGCGACCGGTCAAGACCTCGACCGGCTCGCCACCCGTACAGGTCCCGCCCCCCACCTCGACCCCGACCCCGACCCCGACCCCGACCTCGCCCTCGACCTCGACCTCCGACAGGAGCGGGACGGGCGCTCGACCGCCTCGCAGCCAGGCCCGCAGACGGACGCGCGAACGGACCCGGCGCGGATGGCCGAGGTCTTCACCGTGCTCGGCGACCCCACTCTGGAACCGCAGGAGGCCCTGCGCCGGGTCGGCCGCATCGCCATCGAAGCGCCCACCATGCTTGAGGCGGAACGCATCGCCCTGATGGAGTCCCTGATCACCGCGCGCCGCTGGCCCGACCGGCGGCTGCTCATCACCGCCGTCAACGCCGAGACCGGCGAGCCGGAGGTCTGGGACCGAGACAGCGGCGCCCCGCTGGTAGCCGCGGTGGCGGCCAGCTCCGCCATGCCGGGCGCCTACCCGCCCATCACGATCAACGGCCACCGGTACATCGACGGCGCCCTGGCCGGCGGCACGAACGCCGCCCTGGCCACCGGCGCCCGCGTGGTGCTGCTCGTCGAGCCGCTGGCACACCTGTTCCCCCGCGAGCCGCTCGACGGGCTCGGCGCGGACACGACTGTGGCGGTCAGCCCCGATGCCCCCTCTCTGAAGGCGTTCGGCTCCGACATGTCAAACATGGCGTCCTGGCAACCGGCCTTCCACGCCGGCGTCGCGCAGGCCGAACAGGAGGCCGAACGGCTGCGCGTCGCCTGGCCCGCCACCGCACTGCCTGCGGAAACGGCGCGGAAACAGCTGCCGGCCTAGAAAGTCCTCAAACGTCCGCGCGGGGTGGTGGCGCCTACATCCTTCGGTGAGCGGCGAAGCGTTCGCCGCATAAGGTCGCCCGCATGGAAATCTTGTCCGGCTCTGGCTCTGGCTCTGGCTCTGGCGGCGATGCGGTGCCGGGACGCACGGCGTGACGCCGGGAGAGATGCTCGCGGTGTTCGTGGCCGGGGTCGGCGCCGGCACCATCAACACCGTGGTCGGCTCCGGGACACTGATCACCTTTCCCGTTCTGCTGGCCACGGGCCTGCCGCCGGTCACCGCCACGGTCTCCAACGCGCTCGGCATGATCGCCGGCTCCATCAGCGGAGCCATCGGTTACCGGGCCGAACTCAGCGGTCAGCGCCGTCGCATCCTGAAACTCAGCGTGGGTGCCATGCTGGGCGGGCTCGCGGGCGCCATGCTCCTGCTGACGCTGCCCGCCACGGCGTTCGAGACGATCGTGCCGGCCCTGGTCGGCCTCGCCCTCGTCCTGGTCGCGTTCCAGCCCTTGATCAGCAGGTACGTACGAAGCCGCCGCGAACCGCACGGCAACCCCGGCAGCCGGGACGGCGGTCCGCTGCTGTACATCGGCCTCACGCTGGCCAGCGTCTACGGCGGCTACTTCGCCGCAGCCCAGGGCATCATCTACGTGTCCCTGATGGGCATGCTCCTGGACGAGACCCTGCAACGCCTCAACGCCATCAAGACCGTTCTGGTCGCCGTCGTGAACGCCGTCGCCGTGCTCTTCTTCCTCTTCGTCGCGGACTTCGACTGGACGGCCGTCGTCCTCATCGCGCTCGGATCCGCTCTCGGCGGCCAGCTCGGCGCCCACATCGGCCGCCGCTTCAGCCCCGCCGTCCTACGGACCCTGATCGTGGCGATCGGCACCGTCACCATCGCCCGCCTGCTGCTGTGGCGGTGATCGATCACCGGTCCCACCGCACGGGCAACAGCACGGACGGGACCTGCGGCACGGCAAGCCGCAGGTAGAAGTAGCCGATCCCGGCAAGACCCAGCATCAGGTTCGGGGTCTCCCCGGAGTGGGTCCCGCACGGCCAGCTCACGCCGGTGCGCGCGTACCGCTCCATACCGTGGTCGGCGACGAGCCGCGGGATGTCCATACCGACGGCGTCGGCGCCGAGCCGCGGGATGCCCGTGCCGACGGGCCCGAGGACCTCGCGGGCCTCCTCGAAGGGCTCCGCGTTGCCGGGGAGCCCGTGGCAGAGCGAGAAGTCGGCTCCACCGCCGTTCGTCAGCGGGCGCGTCACCCGCTCCGTGGTGGCGAGTGCCGTCATCGCGTCGTGCCGCCACCGCGCCTCGCCAAGCAGCTCGTACGCGTACAGCCGGGACAGGGCGATGCCCGGCGCCCCATGGCACCACAGGCTCACGAAGGTACGGGCGCGGCGGTCGGCCGTGTTCTCCCGGAAGTCCGGCCAGTTGCCCTCCCCAGCGTCCAGCCAGCGGTCCTCGTACCGCATCGCGTTGCGGGCGCCCGTCGCGAACATCTCCTCGCCGGTCAGCCGGTACGCCTCCAGGAAGGCCACGGCGACACCCGCCGCCCCGTGCGAGAGTCCGGTGAGATCGCGCTGGTTACGCAGGCCGGGCGAGCGCCAGGACCAGCCGGTACGGGACTTCCTGGCGGACCTCCCCAGCCATAGGGCCGCCGTGACCGCCGCCTCGGCCATCCGCTCGTCGCCGGTGCACCGGTATCCCAGGGCGAATGCCGGAACGGCCCCGGCCGCCCCGGACATGAGGTCGTACTCCTGCTCTCCGCCCTCCACCACACCGGACATGAGGCCGTGCTGCTGTCCCCCGCCCTCCGCCACTCCGATGAGCTGCCGGGCGAGGTCGCGGAGCAGGCCGCTCCCGGCCTCGACGAGCTCCGCGGAGTCGAGCAGCCGGCCGGTGCGCTGCGCGGCTCACCGTGCCGCCCCGGTCGGGGTGAGAGGTGCGCAGGCGGGGCACCCAGCGCCGCAGGGTGCGGCCGGTGACCGGGTCGGCGATGCGCGGCTGGACGAAGGCGCGGCGTGGGTCAGGGGTGAACTGCGCCGCGAGGCGGAGCAGCGCATCGGGAGCGGGGAGTGCGGCGTCGTTGTCGAAAAAGAAGATCAAGTCGCCTTTCACGTTGGCGGCGCCGACGTTGCGTCCCTCGGGAATGCCCACGTTCTTCGGCAGTTCAACGGTCCGCACGCCATCGGGCACCTGGTCCGGTACGCAGCCGTTGCCGACCACCACCAAGTCCAGGTCGACGCCTTCCTGAGACAGCAGGGAGTTCATGGCGATGGGGAACTCTTCGGGGCGATCGTTCATGGTCAGGACCACGGCGCCGACCGTGGGGCGCGAGGTGCCAGTGTTCACCGGTCTTCCTTTGCAACCTCAGGCGCGCTGGTACCGACGACGTCATGGTCACAGGTGAGATGTTCGTCTACCACTCACCACGCCGTCATGTCGCCGTCACACTACGGACAGTCCACCCTAATGGGCGATGACGGGGCAGCGGGGCCGATCGGGTAGCGCGTCGCGCCGCGTGATCGGGGACCCGGCGTCGTCAACGTCCGCGCAGCCCGCGAACAGCTGTGGTCACCGGTTCCATGGAGCAGAGCGCCCCGTTCGATCAGCAGGTCCAGCACGGCGGGACTCAGCGCTCCCCGAACACCGCACGGCCGAGGAGCGGGACGGCTCCGCAGGTCCGGAAGAACCAGCGAGCCGTTGATCGCTTCAGCGCGCTTCTGGTGATCGCTCCTTCGGTGTTGCGCACGACCTCGCGAACCGTCTCGAACCCGTAGCGCAGCATGTCCGCCTCATAGGCGCGCAACGCCTGCGGCAACGACTCCTCGCCGTGGTCGGCCGCGGTGAGCGCGGCGCAGAGCCGGTGCGCGTCGCGCAGCGCCGTGTTGCCGCCGAGCCCGCCGACCGGGGGCATGTGGTGGACGGCGTCTCCGAGCCCGGTGACGTTGCCGGTCTCCCACTGATCGAGGGGTTCGGCGGCACTGAACCCGGTCTGGTACAGAGTGTCCGGGGTCGAGGTGGTGACGATGCGGCGCAGGTCGGGATGCCACCCGGCCGTCCGCTCGGCCAGCAACTCCCGCACCAGGGCCGGATCGTCCTGAGCCTTTGACGTGAAGCTCGCCGGGAGGGAGTCGCGGTGCGTGATGAACGCCCACAGGACATAGTCGTCGTCACGCGAGTCCGCGAGCAGGTGCTCCGGGTCGAGCCCGAGCACGCGTATGCGGTCACCGAGTCTGGCGATGATCGCCGCAGGGTCCTCGCGCCTGCGGAAGATCGCGGTG
Source organism: Nonomuraea aurantiaca (assembly GCF_020215705.1). Classification (GTDB taxonomy): domain Bacteria; phylum Actinomycetota; class Actinomycetes; order Streptosporangiales; family Streptosporangiaceae; genus Nonomuraea; species Nonomuraea aurantiaca. The sequence continues at coordinate 75,137 of NZ_JAIWNB010000009.1, forward strand.
AACAGGAAGTCCCTGTGCGGCCAGATGACGTTCTTGCCGGCCAGCACCCGCTCCGGCAGCCATCGGCGGTTCTCCTCGGTGAGGAACAGCTTGCCGGCGACCGCCGCCGCCGGTAGCGCGGTGTGGCCGGCCGCCGGGTGGAGCTGCGCCCACACACGGGAGTTGGCGCCGTCGGCCGCGACGAGCACATCGGCGGTCGCGGTGGTGCCGTCGGCGAACTTCGCGGTGACCGTCCCGTCGCCCGCCCGAGCGAAGCCGGTGAACTCCTTGCCGAAGCGGACGACGTCGTCCAGGCCGGCCAGCAGCAGTTTGCGCAGTGTGACGCGGCTGACCGCGTGCTCGCTCACCGTGGGGTCGAGGGGATCACGATCCGGGCCGTCCTGCCCGATGAGGATGAGCGGCCGCAGCCGCTCGTCGAGGAAGCCGATCCCGGGCCCTGGATCGCCCGCGGTGGCCACCAGCAGCTCCCATAAGACGGGTGGCAGGCAGGCGTGCAGGGCGATGCTTCCGGTCGGCTCGATGTTCAGCCGGAAACCCTGGAGCCGTGAGTCGGCCGTGCGGTCCCGTTCGTACACGGTGACGCGCACGCCGGCCCGCTTCAGGCCCTGCGCCAGGCAGAGCCCGCCAATGCCGCCGCCGATCACGGCGACGTCCAAACGCCGAGGAGACATGGAGTTCCTACTCTCCGCTAAGGGGCGCGCTGTCAGGCGAGCCCGTGCCGTCAAGTTCGCCGACCATGTCCGCGAGCTCCGCCAGCAGGCGGTCGTGCCAGCCGACCTCCGTCTCGAGCCGCATCAGGGTCTGGTCGAAGGCGATGGCTTCCAGCCTGCTGAGGTACGGCTCGGCTTGGCCGCGCAGATTGCGCCAGAAGTCCAGTTGCTTGGCGTACGAGTCGCGCCGCTGCTGGGCAGCGGTACGCAACTCATCGAGGCCTATCTCGCCGACGTGCAGGAGCACCAGCTGGATCGGATCCGGCCGGAACCCGGTGTCGGTCAGGACCGACCTGATCACCGAGACCAGCTCGGTCCGGCCCTTGTCGGTGATCCCGTACACCGTCCGGGCGGGGAGGTTGCCTTCCTGCTCAGTGCGGACCACTTCGACGACGCCTTCGTCCGCCATCCGGCGTAGCGCGCCGTACAGCGATCCGGGCTTGATGTCCGCCCACAGCTCGACCCGGTCGAGTTGCGCGGCGGCTCGGATCTTGTGCCCGTGCATGGGGCCGCCGTCGGCCAGTGCGCCGAGAATGAACAGGCGAGTTGATCGCATATGAGTACTAAAACATGAGTACTCGCTGATGCACAACTATGAGGGCTCACGTCATGCGCCTCAGTGGGCCAGCTCGATGGACTCGGCGTGGTAATCCGAGCCGACGACCGCGGTACGCGGGTACGACTGCGCGAGCTCCGCCTTCACGGCCTGCGCTGTTCGCTTTCGACCGCCGAAGTAACTGGACGGGGTCCATAGCGCGAAGCGCCCAAAGGGAAGTCCTTGCTTGTCAGGGGTGGTAGCCGATCTGCTGGAGTACGGCCGTGAGGTACGTCTTGACCTCGTCCGCGCTCGTCGAGTCCGGGTAGGCGCCAAGGTGGTGCAGTATCGCGCCGGTGAGCACCTGCTGAATGATGTTCAGGTCCCTGTCCGGCGGTAGCTGGCCGTTGTCGCGGGCCCGGCTCAGTGTCGTGACCTCGGCCGAGGCACGGCCGCCGCCATAGGACTTGCGGTACGTCTGGAGCAGCTCAGGATAGTCGTCCACGGCGCCATAAAGCCTGCGGAGCATGCAGCGGTTTCGCGGCATGCTCAGATAGGTGGCCCAGTCGGTCAGCATCCGGTCGATGTCCGGCCAGTCGAGGACCTCGGACTCGGGCGCCTGGTGAACCGACTCGATGGCCTGGATCAGCAGTGAGGTCTTGTCGGGGAACCGCCGGTAGACGGTGGCCCGGGTCACGCCGGCCCGCTGGGCGACCTGCTCGATGCTGGTGAGCACGGCGCCCCGTTCGATCAGCAGGTCCAGCGCGGCGGCGAGGATGGCCTCGTCCACCTCCTGGCTGCGCGGCCGACCGGCCGGGCGCTGGGCGGGTGCGGTGCCGGTCATGTCGACCGCTCGGGGAGAGCCGCCACGGTCAGACCCTCCGCGCCGACGAAGGTGCGAGACACGACCGCATTCTAGCCGCGTGGCGCCGGGCCGGCCCGAGCGGTGAGCCGGGGCGATCGAAGGGCATGGGGCCTCCTGCGATTTCCATTTCAATACAGTACTGTACTGTATTGCTAGTGGCTCGAAGCCCTCCGCATGAGAGGGCAGATGGGATCAGCGATGAGCGCCTACGTACTCGGCTTCCACGAGATCGACAAGACCCGGCTCCCCCTCGTCGGCGGAAAGGGCGCCAACCTCGGCGAGCTGTCCGCCATAGACGGAGTGCGCGTGCCGGACGGGTTCTGCGTGACCACTGCGGCGTATCGGGCGGTCGTGGAGGGGGATCCCACGGTCAGCGCACTGATCGACGGGCTGACCGGCCTGCGCGCCGACGACCGCCCGGGCATCGCCGCCGCCTGTGCCCGCCTTCGTACGGCCATCGAGGCGCTGGCCGTGCCCGCGGAGATTGAGCGGGACATCGTCACCCATCTGGCGGGGCTCGGCGACGTCCCCTGTGCCGTACGGTCGAGCGCCACCGCCGAGGACCTGCCGTCGAGCTCCTTCGCCGGCCAGCAGGACACCTACCTGAACGTCCGCGGGCCCGAGTCGGTGGTCCACAACGTCAGGCGGTGCTGGGCTTCGCTGTTCACCGACCGGGCGGTGGCCTACCGCGTCAGGAGCGGCTTCGACCATCGCGCGGTCCAGGTCTCGGTGGTCGTGCAGCGGATGGTCTTCCCCGACGCGGCGGGCATCATGTTCACCGCCGACCCCGTCACGTCCAACCGGACGGTGGTCTCCATCGACGCGGGCTACGGCCTGGGCGAGGCGCTGGTCTCCGGCCTGGTCAACGCCGACACCTACCGGGTCAAGGCGGGACAGATCATCGACAAGGTGATCTCCGTCCAGACGATGGAGCTGCGCGCCTCGGCGGACAGCGGCACGGAGGAGCGGCCGGTGGAGGCCGCGCGGCAGAACGCGCAGACGCTGGCCGACGAGCAGATCCTTCAGCTGGAGACCCTCGGGCGGCGGATCGAGGCCCACTTCGGCCGGCCGCAGGACATCGAGTGGGGCTTGTCCGACGGTGTGTTCCACGTGCTGCAGAGCCGGCCCATCACCACGCTGTACCCGGTTCCGGCCTCGGACGACGGCAAGAACCACGTCTACATCTCGTACGGGCACCGCCAGATGATGACCGACGCGTTCACCCCGCTCGGCCTGTCGTTCTTCCTCCTGCTGGACGAGTGGCTCGGCCGCCCGAAGATGGCGGTGGCCGGGAACCGGTTCTACAAGGACATGTCCCACGAGCTCTCGTCGACGTGGGCCCGGCCGCTCACGATCAAGAGCCTCGGCCAGGTCGACGTGCTGATGGCCAACGCCCTGCGCACCGTGCTGGGCAGGAAGGACTTCGTCAAGTCGCTGGCCCACGGCAAGTCCGGCCTGATGAACTTCGGCAAGGGCGGTCCCCTGCCGATGGCCCGCCAATACCTCAAGCTGTCCCGCGAGGACGACCCCCGCGTGGTCCCCGAGCTCATCGCGCAGAACGAGGCGTCGGTGGCCAGGCTTCAGGAGGCGATCGCCGGCAAGTCCGGTGACGACGTGTTCGCGTTCATCATCGAGGACCATCGCGAGCTGACCGACCTCATGTTCGAGCCGCGGAGCGTGGCGGCGGCGTTCCTCGGCATCCAGTCGGTGAACTGGGTCAACAAGCACATGAACACCTGGCTGGGCGTGAAGAACGCCGCCGACGCCGTCAGCCAGTCGGCCGACCACAACGTCGTGGCGGCCATGGGGCTCGACCTGCTGGACGTCTCCGACGTGGTGCGGCAGTACCCGGCCGTCGTCGACCATCTGAGCGCACGCGCCGAGCGCGACACGTTCTTCACCGGGCTCTCCGGCCTCGACGGCGGCGACGTCGTACGCCAGGCCATCGAGGAGTACCTGCACAAGTACGGCATGCACTGCCAGGGCGACATCGACATCACCCGGACGCGATGGAGCGAGGACCCGACGCTGCTCGTCCCGCTCATCCTCGGCAACATCAAGAACTTCCCGCCCGGCGAGCGCGAGCGCCGCGTCGAGCAGGGACGCACGGAGGCCGAGCGCTCGATGAACGACCTCATGGACCGCCTGAGAAGCAGGGTGGGCGGCCGGAAGGCGAAGAAGGCGGCGCGGCAGATGAGCCTGGTACGCCACTTCATCGGGTACCGGGAGTACTCCAAGCACGCGTGCCTGCAGCGCTACGGCCTGTACAAGCAGGCGTTGATGGGCGAGGCCAGGAAGCTGGTGGCCCAGGGGGTGATCAAGGAGCCGGAGGACGTCTACTTCCTGTCGCTGGAGGAGTTCAGGGAGGTGGTCAGCAGCGGGCGGCTGGACTACGCCGTGATCACCGAGCGGCGGGAGGCGCACGCGTCGTACCAGAAGCTGACCCCGCCGCGAGTGATCACCTCGGAGGGCGAGGTGATCAACGGTGAGTACGACGCGGGCGACCGGCCCGAGGGGGCGCTGGCGGGCATCCCGGTGTCGTCCGGCGTCGTGGAGGGCCGCGCGCGAGTCGTCCTGAGCATGGCGGACGCCGAGGTGGAGGAGGGCGACATCCTGGTCACGGTCTTCACCGACCCGAGCTGGTCGGCGCTGTTCGTCTCGGTGAAGGGAGTCGTCATGGAGGTCGGCGGGGTGATGACGCACGGCGCGGTGGTCGCGCGGGAGTACGGCCTGCCGTCGGTCGTCGGCGTGGAGGGCGCCACCCGGCGCATCAAGGACGGGCAGCTCATCCGGGTGAACGGAACCGAGGGCTATGTGGAGCTACTGTCCTGATCGTCCGCACGGTCGATCTTCGTGGTGTCGCGCGGCTCGACGTACGGCTCCCGTCCAGGGGACTGACCGGCCTCGATGGCGCGTTCGCGGGCGAGCTCGGCGTCGAACTCCACGCCGAGCAGCACCGCGATATTGGTGATCCACAGCCAGATCAGGAAGACGACGACACCGGCCAGCGCGGCGTAGGTCTTGCTGTAGGTGGCGAAGTTGGCCACATAGAAGCCGAACACGGCGGACGCGACGATCCACACCGTGACGGCCAGCAGGCTGCCGGGGGTGATCCACCGGAAGCCGGGGTGTACGACATTGGGCGCCGCCCAGTACAGCAGGGCCAGCACGAACGTCACGACGAGGACCAGGATCGGCCACTTGGCGATGCCCCACACGGTCAGAGCGGTCTGGCCGATGCCGAGGATCCGGCCCGCCTGGTCGGCGAGCCCGCCGGTGAACACGACGGCGACCGCGCCGGCCGCCATCAGGACCACCAGCACGGTGGTGATGGCCAGGCGCAGCGGCAGTGTCTTCCAGACGGGCCGGCCTTCCGGCATCTCGTACATGACGTTCGCGGCTCGCATGAAGGCCCCCACGTAGCCGGAGGCCGACCACAGGGCGATGGCGAGGCCGATGACGGTGGCGAGGCTCGCGGCGCGCGGGCTCTGCTGCAACGCCTGGAGCGCGGTGTCGATGATCTGCCGCGCGGGCCCCGGAGCCATCGCGCTCAGGTTGTCCACCAGTGGCTGGGTGGCCGACTGGCCGAACACGCCGAGCAGCGAGACGACCGCCAGCAGCGCCGGGAAGATCGATAGGACCGCGTAATAAGTGAGCGCCGCCGCCCAGTCGGTGACCTTGTCGTCCCTGAACTCCTTGACGGTCCGCTTGAGCACTCCCCACCAGGAGCGCCTGGACAGCTCCGCAGGCCCTTCGGCTACCTGTGTCACGATCTTCCCGCCCTCAGCTTGTAGTGGCGTGGCGGCTACCCTCGCCTTCCATCCCTATGCCTGCGACCGCTATACGCGCGCATAGTAGGCTTCTTCTGCAGCTAGCGAGCTATACAAGAACGGTGGCAGCGTGACGATCGCTCCGGACCCCGAAGACCTCACCGCCCGCGCCCGGATCCGCGACGCGGCTCTGTGGCACTTCGGCGAGCACGGCTTCGAGCGGGCCACGATCCGGGGTATCGCCGAGACCGCGGGTGTGTCCTCCGGGCTGATACGCCACCACTTCGGCTCCAAGGAGGCGCTGCGCGACGCCTGCGACGAGCACTTGGCCAAGTTGATCCGCCGGATCAACGACCAGGTCCGGAGCGACCCCATGCCGAGCGACGTGAACTATGTCGCCGTCGCCCGGACCCTCCTGGGGCCTTACCAAGCGTATGTGGGGCGGGCCCTGGCCGAGGGACGGGCCGAGGCCGTCTTCGACGAGCTCGTACGGCTGAGCGAGGAGTGGATCGAGGAGTACGACAGGGCCCGGCCCGATCCCTCTCCGGTGCCCCGCAAGGCGCGGGCGGCGGTGGGCACCGCGATGGCGCTGTCGGTCACCGTCCTGCGCCACCACATGTCCCGGGCCCTGGGCGTCGAGGTGCTGAGCCCGGAGGGGGACAAACTGCTCGCCAAGACCCTGATCGACATCTACTCGCATCCGATGCTCAGCCTGGAGGACGCCGCCAAGGCGCAGGCCGCCCTCGATCAACGAGGCTGAGGCGCCCACCCGGCGGTCCCGGCCACGATGCGCACGGCCGCGCGGGCCAGCGGTTCCAACCCAGCCACGTCGATCTTGTCGAGGGTGTCGGCCGAGTCGAACAGGTACATCGGCGCCGACAGGAAGTGCACGAGCGGCACCCCTTCCGGATGGAAGAACGCCCCGTCGGTGGGCGGCATGGGCGAGAACACGTCGGGCGGCAGCACGAAGGACCGCCGCAGCCCCTCCTCCGCCAGCGTCTCGGCGACCAGCTTCTCCAGCCGCGGCACCCGGCTGGTGAACCACCACCTGACCTCGGGGTCCGCGGTGGGCACGAGCTCGCCGTCCACGGTCTCGCAGCGCAGCGCCGCGTGTTCGAGATGCAGCTGGAGCACGACGTCGGCCAGCGCCGAGCGGTGGCGTTCGATGAACGCCCTCGTGCCCGCCGCGTGCGCCATGTGCCCGGACGTGAGGAGGAACGTCAGGTTGTGCGGCCGCGCCGAGACGGGCACAGCGGCCCAGTGACGCGCGGCGGCCAGGACGAGCGCGATGCCGGAGGCGTCCTCGACGGCCGAGGCCCACGGCCCGTCGTGGTGGGAGCCGACGATGACCGTGTGCGGTGAGCCGCCGGGCAGCGTGGCGACCACGTTGTGCGTGGTCACCGTGTCGGTGACCGACTGGGCGACCAGCTCGCCCGTGCAGGGCAGCCGGGCCAGGAGCCGCCGGGCGTCGGACGCGGACAGCCACAGAGCGGGAATCGGCCGCTCGATCGCGTCATAGGGCACGTAGTAGTCGCGCGTCTCCCACGGCAGCCCGGTCAGCGCCCCGATGAAGCCGGCCGCGCCCGCCTCCAGCGCGGGCTCGACGACCTCCATCATCCGCGGTCCGAACGGGAGGGTCTGGACGAGCGTGTCGAAGACGCCCTCCGGGTCGTAGGACGACGTGGCCAGCGTGCTGACGTACGACTGCGGCAGCTCGGTGAAGGCCAGCTCGTCCACCGCGATGTCGCCGGGCCGGGCGTCGGCGAGCGGGGCGATCCTGGCGCGCAGGCCGTCCGTCGGCAGGGTGTGCGGGAGCGGGAACCCGGTCAGCTCCGTGCCGTCGTCGAGCCGCAGCACCCCGGTGCCGGGCTGCCAGCGGGGCACCTCCACCGGCTCCAGCGAGACCTCCAGCCCGAACTCCGTCAGCCGCTCGGCCAGCCACCGCTCGGTCCACGCGTCCGCCGGATAGCCGGGCCGCCGGATGCCCCGGGACACGACGGTCTCGATCCAGCCGAGCATCTCGGCGGCGGAAGGCACGTGATCCATGGGCTGATCCAACCATTGACAGCAGTGCTTTGTGAAGCGACAGTTTCGGTCATCCGTACAACTTGTGGAGGCTGTATGAAGCTCGTCGTGGCCGTCATCATGGTCCTGCTGGGGATCATGGCCAGACCGGCCCAGGCCGCGGACACCATCGAGGCGCACTACAAGGTCGCGGGCCCATGGGCGGTCACGACCGCCGACGCCCCGGGTTACAAGCTCTACTACCCGGCCGACCTCGGCGCCGGCGGCGTCAAGCATCCGATCATCACCTGGGGCAACGGCACGAACGCCGTGCCCACGCAGTATTCCGGGTTACTCAACCAGCTCGCCTCCTGGGGCTTCGCCGTGGTCGCCTCGACCGACACCACGACCGGCACCGGGTCGGAGATGATCGCCGCCGCCCAGTACCTGATCGCCAGGAACACCGACAGCTCCAGCGTCTTCTACGGCAAGCTCGACGTGACGAAGGTCGGCGCGGTCGGCCACTCCCAGGGCGCCGGCGGTTCGGTGAACACCGCGACCAAGTCCGGCGGCCTGATCGACACCGTCGTCCCCATCGCGCTGCCCGCGCCCATCTGGGTGAGCTCGGGGGACAAGTTCTATGTCGACCAGCTGACTTGCCCGGTGCTGTTCGTCAGCGGCGCCAACGACACCCTCATCTCGCCCAACTCGGCCCTGCAGACGTACTACGGCCAGGTCCCGGGAGCGGCGGCGAAGGCGCAGCTCAAGGGCGCCGACCACAACACGATCCAGGGCACGGGCGGCGGCTTCCTCGGTTACGTGACGGCCTGGCTGATGTACCAGCTCCAGGGCGACACCTACGCCAGGGGCGCCTTCGCCGGCACCACACCGGAGCTCAACACCAACGCCGGCTGGCAGAACCAGGTGGAGAAGAACCTGCCCTAACGACGCAGCGCGAAGGCGGCGCGCGGGTTGTCGATCAGCGCCGCCTTGGCCACCTCACCCAGCCCCGCGGCCTCCAGCCGGGGCACGAACCGCTCCAGGAGGTACGTCAGGCCGGGCCCGCCGCCCAGGCTCGGCCAGTACGACCTGCGCGCCAGGTCCATCCCGAACAGCACCCGATCCGCCAGCCCCAGCCCGGCGAGCTCGGCGACGAGCGTGACGATCTCGCTGTCCGGGCCGTACTTGACGCGGCCCGGCCGGTCAAAGGCCAGATAGGCCCCTCTCTCCGCCAACGAGGCGAGATATCCGGCGTCGGGATTGTGGTCGATGTGCCCGAGCACCACCCGATCGGCCGCCACCCCTTCCGAGGCCAGCGCGTCGAGCAGTTCGTGTCCCATCGTGCCCTTGTCGCAATGGGTGACGACCGGCACGCCGGTCCGCCCGGCGGCGGCGGCCACCGCGCCCACCAGCCGCGCCACACCCCGCCCGAACGAGTGGTACGCCGTGGCGATCTTGATGGCGCCCGCGCGGGCCGACGACCGCCGCACCAGCGGCCCCACCAAGCCGTACTCGTCCATGCCCTGCTCGATCTCGGCCACGAGGAGTTCCGTGATCTCGTCGGCCGAGTAGCGGTGCATCCAGTGCGCGTCGCTGTAGTAACCGCTCTTGTGGAACCCGGTCACCGCGATCACGTGCAGCCCGGTCCGCTCCGCCAGCTCCTTCATCAGGGACGGACTGCGGCCGAAGCCGAGCGGCGTCATCTCGACCACCGCCGACAGGCCCAGCCGCTGCGCCTCCGTCACCTCCACCACGGCCGCGTCGAGGGAGTCGAGCCGGTAGTCCGGCTCGTTACGCACCGGCCAGCCGCCGGTCATGAACAGGTGCTCGTGCGCATAAGTGATGCCGAGCTCCTCGACATCCCCCAGCACGGTACGGACGGTCACAGAAGCGCTCCTTCTTCTCGCAGCCGCGTGCGCAGCAGCTCCACGTCCACCGCCGCGGGTTCCACCCCGGCCTGTACGGCCAGCGCCGCGGCCGTCCCCGCCGCCTGCCCCATCGCCATGCACTGCCCCATGGACCGGGCGGAGGCGTGGGCGTCGTGCGTGGCCGACAGGCAGCGCCCGGCCACGATCAGCCCGCCGACCTCGACGGGGAGCAGGCACCGGTAGGGGATGCCGTAGGTGCCGAAGTCGTGGACGTACTCCCAGCGGGTGGCGGCCCCCGAGTCGTGGTCCTCGATGGGCGCGCCGCACCGCGCGATCGTGTCGGGAAAATCCCGCCCGGCCAACACATCATCAGAAGTCAGGACATATCGTCCGACCAGGCGCCGCGACTCCCGTACACCGATACGTACGGACGTGCTGAGCAGCACCGCGGAGCCGTACCCCGGGACCTTCGCCCGCAGAAAGGCGACGTAGTCGCGGACCTGCCGCCGCCCCACCCGCTCGGCCTCCGCCAGCTCGACCGGGTCGGTCGGATCCAGGCCGGTCACCCGCGTGAGGTTGGTGTGCACGATCCCGTCGTTCACGGTCCGGTGCACGGACCCCTCGCGCCTCGGCAGGTCGGCGTCGGCCATCAGCGCGTGCAGCTCCGCCGTGCTGGTGGCGGACAGATCGACCCCGCCGAGCCGGAACGTGGCCGTCATCGGCTGGAGCCGCATCCCGGGGCGTTCGAGGGTGACCCCGGCCCGCCAGGCCACCTCGGCGTCCCCGGTGGCGTCGATCACCACCCGGGCCTTGACCAGGAACCGGCCCGCCACGGTCTCCACGACGACGCCGGTGCCCGGCACGAAGTCGCAGACCCTGGCGTGCAGGAGCGCGTCCGGGACCAGCGCGTCCCAGACCAGCTTGAGCTCCTCGGGCTCGTAGGTCACCCCGGTGCCCGCGCCATAGGTGTTGGGCCGCTCGAAGGCGGCACCGGCCTCGAAGAGCCGCTCGCACACCTCCCAGCCGACGCCGCCGACGACCCGTCGCGAGACGGGGCCGGGGGCGTAGAAGCCGTAGAAGGTGTCGAGCACCGCGGCACCCGTACCGCCGAGGAAGCCCGCCGACTCCACCAGCAGGCACGACGCCCCGGCACGCGCCGCCGCGACAGCGGCCGCGCACCCCGCGCTGCCCCCGCCCGCGACCACCACGTCGCCTTCCCACAGGACGTTCACCGCAGATGCCACCCTCCGTCGACGGGAATGACCGCGCCCGTGGTCCGTCCGGACGACGGGGACAGCAGCCACAGCACGGCCTGGGCGACCTCCTCCGGCTGGCACAGCTCGGCGCCGAGCGGCATCAGCGACGGCAGCTTGGCCTTGATCGCCTCGGAGGTCTGGGCGCGGCGGCTCATCGGCGTGGCCACCAGCCCGGCCGAGATCAGGTTGACCCGCACGCCGTGCGGCGCCGCCTCGCGGGCGGCGGTCCTGATCAGCGGGATCAGCGCGCCCTTGGCCGAGGCGTAGGCCACGGTACGGAAGTCGTCGTCGAGCGAGGAGCCCAGCGCCGAGCCGATCACCACGATCGACCCGCCCTCCCGCATCGCGGGGATCGCCGCGCGCAGCAGCCGGAACACCGACTCGTGGTTGACCCGGTGCACCTCGTGCCACGCCGTGTCGGTGCACTCGACCACGCCGCCGTCGCCGAGCGAGCGGCCCGACATGCCGACCGCGTGCACGACGCCGGAGATCCGCCCGTGCGCGGCCGTCGCCTGGGCCAGGGCCTTCTCCGCGTGCCCCGGCGTGGTGATGTCGATCCCGCCGGCCAGGTCCACGCCGAAGGCGGCCCCGCCGGTGGCCTCGACCGCCGCCACGCAGGCCCGGCCGATGCCGCCGTCCGAGCCGGCCACCAGTACGGCGCTCATGGCTTCCTGAGCACGGCGGCGGCGCGGCGGGCGTGTTCGAGGTAGGCGGCCTCGAACAGCTCCTCCGAACGCGGCCCGCCGACGAGCTTGGCGCTGGAGATGACCGGCGGGACCCAGCCGCCCGCGACGAGCAGCTCGGCGGTACGGACCTTGATCTCGTTGACCACGGAGACCGCGGCCAGCGTGCTGCCCGGACCGACCGGCTCGGCCAGCCCGTCGACGGAGCACAGCGCGTCGCCGACCGGGGTGCACAGGTCGATCACCACGTCGGCGTGGTCGGCGAGCCGGGTCCCGCTGGGGTGACCGGGCTCGACGGCCGTGGTCTCCCGCATCGACGTGACGGCCACCACGGGCAGTCCCGCCTTGCGCAGCCCCATCGCCATCTCGATCGGCACGGCGTTCAGGCCGCTGACGCTGAACACGATGGCCGCGTCGGTCGGCCGCAGCTCGAAGTTGGCCAGGATGGCGTCGGCGAGCCCTTGGACCCGCTCGATGAACATCGCCTGCCGCATCCCGTTCGACCCGGCCACCTGCGTGTAGAACGTCGTCGACAGGTCCACGATGGGATGGAAGCCGGGATAGGAGCCGTAGCGGGGGAACATCTCCTCCACACCCATCCGCGAATGTCCGGTCCCGAACGTGTGCACCACGCCCCCGCCGCCGATGGCCGAGGCGGCCGTCCGAGCGGCCGCGGCGAGCGCGTCCTCCTGTGTCCGCTCGATCTCGCCGAGCAGCTCCATCGCGCGCCGTATCCATTTCATCCAGATCTCCTCCCGTAGAGCGCGGCGCCGATCGCCCCGGCCATCGGGCCGAGTACGGCAGGTAGCACCGCGATGTCCCCAATAAGCGGGCGTCGCCGCTCAAGTTCCGTGTCCAGGGCGGATCGCATGAGATCGAGCGCGCCGGAGACCCCGCCGCCCACGACCACCGTGCCGACGCCGAAGAACGCCGCCGCGTCGCCCAGGGCGATGCCGAGCGCCCAGCCGGCCCTGGACAGCACGCCCAGCGCCCGCCCGTCGCCTGCCCTGGCGGCCTCGGCGACCTCCTTGGGCGAGCCGGAGCCGAAGGCCCGCACGATGCCCGGCCCGCCGGCGAACGTCTCCACGCAGCCCCGGTTGCCGCAGCAGCACACCGGCCCCCAGGGAGAGACCGTCACGTGCCCGATCTCGCCGAGATTGTCGCGCGGGCCGACGAGTATCCCGCCCCGCAGCGCCACCGCTCCGCCCACCCCGGTCCCGAGCACCGCGAACAGCACGTCGGGCAGCCCGCGAGCCGCCCCGAGGAGCAGCTCGGCGAGCCCGAACGCGCGGGCGTCGTTGACCACGGTCACCGGTGCCCCGGTCAGGGCGCCCAGCCGCGAGCCGACCGGATAGCCGTTCCACTCGCCTGGCGGGTTCGGCACGAACAGCGCGGTCCCGGTGTCCCGGTCCACGTGGCCGGGCAGCCCGATCCCGATGCTCTCCACCCGGCGGGCGGCCAGCGAGGCCACGAACGTCATCGTCTCGTCGGGGTCCGGCGGCGTGGGGACGGTGCCCGCACCGACCACCGTCTCGCCATCCAAAACCACCCATTTGGTGTACGTGCCGCCGACGTCGATCCCGAGCCGCGTCACAGCCCCACCTTCAGGACTCGCGACGCGAATCCGGCGTCCTCGGGCGCCGCGACCGCACGGAACGGCTCGACGCCGAGCAGCCGCAGGTAGGCCAGCAGCGGCTGGGAGTGGCTGTGCAGGTTGGCGACGGGGTACGCCTGCATGGCCACGCCGAGTTCGGCCAGGTCCCAGGTGCGCCCCGGTCGCTCGGTCTCGGGCGCCAGGTAGGCGTCGGGGCCGGACAGCGTGCCCTCCCATACGTCCGGATAGGCAGCCGCATGGGCGGCCAGGGACATCCGGCGCCACCACTGCCAGCCCAGCTCGGGAACGTGCTGGGCGGCGGCCCAGATCAGCGTCATGTTGATCGCGTACCAGATCGTGCCGACCCCGCCGGGGCCGTAGGCGCCCCGATCGGGCCAGCGCAGCCGGGCGCCCAGCGGCGAATCGGCGGCGGAGGTCCGCTCGATCGTGTGCAACAGCTCCACGGCCCGCTCAGGTGGCGCGGCGCCGCACAGAATCGCCCAAGGCTGCACTTCCAGCCACAGGTCGGACTCGCCGACGACGGCTCCCGGGCCGTACGCGCGCCGGTACCACCGGCCGTTCCACTCCCCCGCGACCAGGTCGCGCAGCTCCTCGCCGAGCTCGCGGGCCTCGGCCGCGGTCGCGTCGTCGCCGAGCCGCTCGGCCAGGACCGCGTAGCGGGGCAGGACCCAGGCGGCCATGGCCGAGTTCAGGACCGACTCGCCGTGGGAGATCATCACCTCGCGGTCCACCCCGCTCTCGGTGATGGCCATGTCGTTCCAGTCGGCGTTCAGTATCCGCAGGTGGCCGTGCTCTCCCCGGCCCACCACGTCGGTGAGGAACCTGAACTGCCGGCGCAGGTTCGCGCCGAGCGACACCGGCGTGGCCCCGTGGACCGGGTGGTACGGCACGGGCTCGCCGAAGGCCGCCAGGTCACCCGTCGCGCTCAGGTATTCGGCCGCCAGCCACAGGGCCCACAGGTTCTGGTCCGAGGGCCGGAACAGGTCGGTCCATGGCTGCTTGTCCGGTCCGAGTGCATAAGGCAGGTCACCGTCGGGGCCACCCCACGCGCACGTGTTGCGCAGCACGGACAGGGCCAGGTCCGGCTCGATGTAGACCAACGGCAGCGCGTGCTGGAGCGGGTCGCGCGCGGCGCCGTTGAAGCCGTGCCGGAAGGAGTAGCACGAGCCCTGGTCGAGGGTGTGCCCGCCGAGCACGCCGTCGGCGCAGGCCGCGCCGGTCAGCAGCGCCGCGTGCCACGGGACCTCCCGCTCGGCCTCGGGCGCCCGCGCCGCGACCGCCCTCGGCAGCCGCTCGCGCAGCGCGGCGAGGCTACTGGCGAACGACCCCGTCACCTCGCCCACCCGGCCGTTCATCCAGCCGTCCGTCTCGTCGCCCAGCAGCCCGTATCTCAGCTCCAGCAGCCACTCACCGCCCGCTTCCAGCTCCAGGGGTACGGTCAGGCGGCCGGACCCGGTCCTCGGGCCGCCGACGAGCTCCAGCTCCAGCTCCAGCCCGGGATCCTCGCTCGGCTTCGCGCCGCTGATGAGCTCGACCCGGGCCGCCCCGGCCGTCCACTCCTCGGTCAGCTCCAGCCGTACCGGCTCGTCGAGCAGGTTGCGCACGCGCAGCCGGATCAGCACCCACGGGTGCTCGCCCTCGGGGCACAGCACCGTGCGGTCCAGCGCCACCCGGTCGTCGGCGACCCGGACGATCGCGAACGTCGGCCCGAAGACCCGCTCCGATGTCGAAATATCGGTGGAAAGGGCGCCGACGCGCGTCACTCCCGTGCCACGGGTGAGCCACAGCAGCCCGGTGTGCTCGTCGAACAGGTCGCTGAGCCCGTAGTTGTCCGTGACCAGTGTGATCCGCCGGTTCCCGACATGGACGAAGTGCCGCCGGGTGAGCGGATCCAGGACGGGATCCCACTCCGCGCGCGGGTCGCTCTCCTGGTCCATCGTGTAGGCGAAGGCGGGCAGCCCGTACGCGGTGGTCCATGCCCCGAACGCGCTCATTTCCGTACCCCTCCCAGGGTCAGCCCCGCCACGTAGTAGCGCTGCAGCAGGAACATCAGCACCAGCGGCGGCACCGCCGTGATCAGGGCCGCGGTGCTGACCAGGCCGATGCTGAAGTCGTACTCCGTCTGGAGCTGCGAGAGCCCCACGGGCAGCGGCCAGAGGCCGGGATCGTTGGCCACGATGAGCGGCCACAGCAGGTTGTCCCACTGCGCGAGGAACTGCAGCAGGAAGAGCGTGAGCAGGGCGGGCCGCAGCAGCGGCACCCCTATGCGGACGAAGATCCGCAACTCGCTCGCGCCGTCCACCCGCGCCGACAGCAGCAGCTCATGCGGCAGGGCCAAGGCGAACTGGCGGACCAGGAACACCCCGAACGCGCTCATCATGAACGGCACGATCATCCCCTGGTAGGAGTTGATCCAGCCGAGTTCCTTGACGATGAGGTACATCGGCACGAGCACCACGATCGGCGACAGCGACAGCGTCCCCACGATGACCGCGAACAGCACCCGGCTGCCGGGGAACCTGAGCTGCGCGAGCGCGTAGCCGGCGGCCGAGGAGAAGATCACTTCGAGGACGCCGATGCCGAGCGCGAGGATCAGGCTGTTACGCAGGTAGAGGGGGAAGCCGCCCTGGTCGAACAGCTGCGAGACGTGCGCGCCCAGCTGGGAGACGTCGAAGCCGAACCCGCCGAGATCGGTCGCGTCCGACGCCGACGAGACCGCGAACATCGCGTACACCGGCAGCAGCAGGACGGCCACGACCAGCGTCAGCAGGGTGTTGCGGACCGCCTTCACCCGTCCTCGCCTCCCCTGAGCACCCTGAACTGCACGAGCGAGAGCGCCAGCATGGCCACCAGCAGGACCATCGCGATCGCCGAGGCGTAGCCCATGCGCTCGAACCCGAAACCGGTCGCCCACAGGTAGAGCGGCAGCACCTCGGTGGCGCCCGCGGGGCCGCCCTTGGTGAGCAGGAAGGCGGGCACGAACGACTGCATCGCCCCGACCACCGCGATGACCAGCACGAACAGCAGCGTGCGGCGCAGCAGCGGGAGCGTGATGCGGTAGAAGACCCGTATCGGACCGGCGCCGTCGAGCGCGGCCGCCTCGAACACGCTCAGCGGCAGCCCCTGCAGCCCGGCAGTCAGGATGATCACGAACAGCCCTAGGTGCTTCCACGTCGTCATGATCACCAGAGCCCAGAGCGCGAGCCCCTCGTCGGTCAGCCACGGCTTCGGCTCCACGCCGACGAGCCCGATCAGCGCGTTCGCCAGGCCCTTGTCGGCGAAGATCACCGACCACACCATCGAGGTGGCCACCAGCGGCATCGCCGCCGGGATCATCACCAGCCCGCGGAGGAAGGCGTTGTAGCGGCCCGGCTTGCTCAGCGGCACCGCGATCGCCAGTCCGAGCACGATCGACGGGACCACGGACCCGATCGTGTAGGCGGCGGTGACCCGGGCCGAGTTCCAGAAGCCGGGGTCGCCGAGCATTCTGCGGTAGTTGTCCAGGCCGGTCCACTCGGGCGTCCCGGCGAAGTCGTAGCTGGTGAAGCTAAGGTACACGGCCGCGACGAACGGCACGAGCCAGAAGACCAGGAAGTAGACCGCCGCCGGCAGGGCCAGCAGGCCGCCGGTGCGCGCCTCCGCCCACCGCTGGCCCTTGCCCGAGACTTGGGCGACGGGCGGCACCAGCCGTAAGGACATCGTCACAGCGTCATCCGCATCGCCTGGTCGAAGTCCGCGGCGGCCTGCTCGGGCGTCTTCTTGCCGAAGGCGACCGCGTCGGCGGCGTCGGTCAGCGCCTTGGCCATCTCGTTCCACACCGGCGTCTGCGGGCCGAAGTCGGCGTACGGGGCCGCGGCCGCCATGATGTCCAGCGCCTTCTGGTCGGCGCCCGGCAACTTCTCCCAGCCCTTGACCGGCGTGAGGATGCTGGCGTCCTTGAGCTGCTTGGCCGCGACGTCCTGGCGCTGGAGGTAGTCGACGAAGTGCCAGGCGGTGTACGGCAGCTTCGACTGCTTGGCCACCGCCCAGCCCCAGGTGTAGGCCGGGGCGACCGGCTTCCCCGCGTCCCAGCGCGGCATCGGGGCGATGTCGAAGACGTCGCCGAAGGTCAGCTTGGGGTTCAGCGAGGGGAACAGGTCCATCGCGAACAGCCCGGAGACCAGCATGGCCGCCTCGCCGGTGGCGAACAGCCCGAAGCCGGACAGCGGGTTCGACAGCTTCGCGTTGCCCAGGCTCCCGTAGTAGCGCAGCGCCTCGACCCCCGCGTCAGTGGCCAGCGTCGCCTTGCCGGCGTCGGGGCTGAGTATCGTGCCGCCCTTCCCCTTGACCAGGGCGAGCAGTTGCATCAGCGTCCACTGCGGATTGCCCAGGATCCACTGCAGGCCTACCTTCTTGCCGTCGGCCGAGGTCAGCCGCTTGCTGTACTCGGCGACCTCCTCCCAGGTCGTGGGCGGTTTATCCGGATCGAGGCCGGCTGCCGCGAACCTGTCCTTGCGGTAGTAGAGGTAGCAGATCTCGTAGTCGGTGGGGACGCCGTAGAGCCTGCCCTCGTACGACAGCGAGCTGATCGCGTGCTCGTCGTAGTCCTGGACCAGCGCCTTCTCGTCGGCCACACCCATGGCCTTGGGGATGATCGGCGCGAGCCGGCCCTTGCGCGCGTGACCCGGGATGGTCCAGCCGCCGATCCTGAACAGGTCGGGCGGCACGTCACCGGCGAAGGCGGTCAGCAGCTTGGCGTCGAGCTTGTCCACGGGCACGTAGAGCGGGGTGATGTCGACGCCGCCGAACTCCTGCATGTAGCTGCGCAGCAGCGGGGTGAACACCGCGTCGTACGCCTTGGTCTGGTGCAGCCAGACGGAGATCTTCCCGCGCGGCACCCCGTCGGCGGGCACCGTGGCCACCGGATCGGCGGAGCCGCAGGCGGCCAGCAGGCCGGACGCCGTGGTCAGCGCTGCTGTCTTGAGCAAGTTGCGCCGGGTCATCATGGACATGCTCAACCTCCGGAACGGCGATGCCGTCCAGGTAGATGACTGTTTGGGGGGTGTTACTGGCCCATCAGGGCGTTCTTGGCGTCGTTGAGCTCCACGGAGAACACGGCGAAGTCGCCGCGCGCGTGGCGGATGGTGTATTCGAGCGCGACACCGCTCTCGGTGCACGTGTTGCGGGCGGTCGCTAGCAGGGCCGCGGCCATGGGGACATGCAGCAGTTGGGCGAGGCGGTAGTCGGCGTTGACCGCGCCGATCGTCTCCCTGCCGCTGGCGGGGGCCAGTCCGTACTTCACCCGCAGCAGGTCGTAGAGCGAGCCGGTCAGGTCCTCGTCGAGGATGCCGGGCACCAGCTCGGCGGGCAGGTGGGCGCTCTCCAGCATGCAGGGCGCGCCTTCGAGCAGCCGCAGCCGCTCGACGAAGACGACCTCCTGCGTCTCCTGAACGCCGAGCGCCACCGCGACCTCGGCGCCGGCCGGCTGCAGATGGGCCTTGAGCACCTGCGTCGTCGGCCTGCGGCCGAGCCGCGCCATCGTCTCGGTGAAGCCGACGGGGCCCGCGCCCAGCTCGGGGGCCACGGCCAGCGGCGCGGTGTAGGTGCCGCTGCCCTGCCTGGCCACCAGCAGGCCCTCCTGCACCAGGTCGCCGATCGCCCGGCGGGCCGTGGCCCGGCTCACGCCCGCGTACGCCATGAGGTCCTTCTCGGCGGGGATGGGCGTGTCGGGCTCACAGTCGCGGATGGCCGCCCTCAGGCGCTCGCGCAGTTGGTAGTAGAGCGGCACCACGGCTGACGGGTCGAGGGCCAGCCGGCGTTCCCAGTCGGTCATACGCTCACGTCCTAAGTTGTACGGACGACCGTATCTTTTCCGTTCAACCCGGATGGTGTCAACCACTCGTTGTGTATCGTGCTGAGGTCGAGCGCCGGTGGAGGATCTGTGCGGGGCTTCATGAGTACGGTGATCTGCGCTTCCCTCGTGTGGGGAGGGGGCGATTCCCAGCCGGCCCCTACGGTCGACTTCACCGCCGCCAAGGTCGACTTCAACCGCGACGGCTTCGAGGACTACGCGGTCTCAGCCCCGGCGGGCACGGTCGGCCACACCCTCAAGGCCGGATATATCGCCATCTTGTACGGCGCGGCCGGTGGCGTCGATCCCGCCCGGCGCCGGATCCTGCACCTCGACAGCTCCAACGTGGCCAACGACCCCGTGGCCGGGGACGCGTTCGGGGCCCGCACGGCCGCCGGTGACTTCGACGCCGACGGCTACACCGACCTGGCGGTCGGCTCGTACAATCCCTTCGAGCTGGACCGGCGGTTCGTCACCCTGCTGTGGGGCGGCAAGGACGGGCTGGCGCTGGGCACCCCGCTGATCGACCCCCCGCGCACCGACGTCCCGCCGGACCTGGTCGACCGGACCGAGGGCAGGGAAATGGTCGCCGGCGACTTCGACGGCGACGGCAAGGACGACCTGGCCGCCACCAGCGAGCGGGGGCTGGTGAACGTCTTCCACGGCCCGTTCCCGCGTACCGGCCGCCCGGCCCGCAAGGTCGTCCTGGACGGGTCCTACGAGCATCCGACCAGGCTGGTCGCCGGCGACCTGACCGGCGACGGCAAGGACGACCTGGTCAGCACGCACGCCTGGGAGGAGACTGCCGAGCCGTCGCTGTTCTGGAAGGGCGGCCCGCAGGGGCTCGCCGGGCGGCCGCGCCGGCTGGACGCGGCCGCCACCGGCATTGTGGGCGACCTCGACGGCGACCACTACGGCGACCTGGTGATGCGCGTCATCCCCGGCGGCTTCGTCGACACCCTCAAGGCCGACGAAGGCACGATCAAGGTCCTGTACGGCTCGCCGGACGGCCCCGGCCGCCGCACCCGCACCATCACCCAGGACAGCCCCGGCGTGCCGGGGAGCGGCGCGCGAGGTGACCAGTTCGGCTTCGACCTGGCCGCCGGGGACGTGGACGGCGACGGGTACGCCGACATCGCCGCGGGCCTGCCCGGCAAGACCGGCGGCGGCGCCGTGCTGCTGCTCAGAGGCGGCAGGAGCGGCCCGACCGGGGCACGCCTGTTCACCCAGGCCAGTCCGGGCATCCCGGGAACCGCCGAGGACGGGGACCGGTTCGGCGCCTCCGTCAGCCTGCGCGACCTTAACGGCGACGGCCGCGCCGACCTCGGCGTGGGCGCCCCAGGAGAAGACGGCAAAGCTGTGAAGACCGGCGCGGCCTGGGTGCTGCCCGGTTCAACCAGCGGCCTGACCACCGACGGCGCCCGCTCGTTCGACCCGGCCGCCATCCAGGCGTCCGACACGGGCTCCCACCTGGGAATGTGGTCCGCAAAATAGAGCCGGCAGCGCGCTTCCTCGGCCAAGGCACGGGCCGAAAGATCAGTTTCGGCTGAACCGACTCCCAAAGCCCCGCGTACCTACTCACGTCCGGACACGTGCCCCAGGAGGTGTCGTGGAGCTCAGCCTTTTGCGAGCGCAGGCGCACAGCCCTTCGTACTTCTCACTGCTGCGCGGATCATCGGGACAGCTTGCCCCGGTGGACTTCTGCATTCCGTGTAACCCTTACTTCCCGACCCCGGAAATATTCGAGCATCTCGGGAGGAACCTGGAGACGATCCTCAAGTTCTATCCGAGCGACGCGGACACGATCACCGCGGAGCTCTGCTCCACGCTCGGGCTCCACCCCAAGACGGTCGCGATGGGAAACGGGTCCACCGAGCTGATCACCTGGATCGACCACCTGCTGGTGAAGGAGAGCCTGGCGGTGCCGATCCCCACCTTCGGCCGCTGGACCGACCAGCCGATGGAGACCGGGAAGCGGGTCGACATGTACCCGCTGATGGAGAGCCGCAACTTCGCCCTCGACGTCAATGACTTCGTGCGCTTCGTCCGCATGCGCGGCTCCCGCGTGGCGGTGATCTGCAACCCCAACAACCCCGACGGCGGGTACCTGCCCAAGCACGAGGTCCTGCGGCTGCTCGACCTGCTCATCGACCTGGACCTGGTGATCGTCGACGAGTCGTTCGGCGAGTTCGTGGACGCCGAGCCGTACCCGGGTGTGGCCGCGGAGGCCGCCGTCCGGCCCAACGTGATCGTGCTCCGCAGCCTGGGCAAGAACTTCGGGCTGCACGGCATCCGGTTCGGCTACATGGTCGCCAACCCGGCATTGGCCGGGAAGGTACGCGACGCGCTGCCCAAGTGGAACCTCAACTCGTTCGCCGAGGTCGTGGTCTTCATGATGAAGCAGTGCCGGCCCGAGTACCAGGAGAGCCTCAGGCGACTCGCCCAGGACAGGCGGGCGATGTACCACCAGCTCAGCGCGATGCCAGAGCTGTCCGTCTACGCCTCGCAGGGCAACTTCCTGCTGGTGAAGCTGCCCCCGGGGCACGACGGGGTGCCGCTGCGCGACCACCTGCTCTCCGAGCACGGCGTGTACGTCCGCGAGTGCGGCAACAAGCTGGGCACGACCAGCCAGTTCCTGCGCCTGGTGGTCCGGCCGCAGGAGGACGTACGGCGATTACTGGTCGGCATGACCCAGTATCTGTACTCCGGCAGCCTGCACGAGATACCCGTCACCGGCCTGCACCATCGAGCCGTGAACCCGTTGTCCGCCTGACTCACCGGCGGTCACCCCACATTCGTGGTGCCGCGCCCGTCCACCCGGGCGCGGCACTACGCCCTACCAGTAAGCCGACTGGACCGAGAAGGGATCATGTCGCGGTGCGCATGAAACGCAAGATCTCCTACACCGCCGCCACGGGCACACTCGCCCTGCTCACGGCGTGCGGCGGCAACGACATGAGCGGCCAGGACGGCAGGCCGGGCGGCGCGCTCGCCGCCGCCACGACGGCCGCGTCACCGTCGGTCGTGTTCAACGACGCCGACGTCATGTTCGCGCAGATGATGATCCCGCACCACGAGCAGGCG
Organism: Nonomuraea aurantiaca; assembly: GCF_020215705.1. GTDB lineage: Bacteria > Actinomycetota > Actinomycetes > Streptosporangiales > Streptosporangiaceae > Nonomuraea > Nonomuraea aurantiaca. The sequence continues at coordinate 97,357 of NZ_JAIWNB010000009.1, forward strand.
GTGGAGATGGCCGGCCTGGCGCTCTCGCGGGCGAGCGACATCGAGGTCACGGAGCTCGCCGAGAAGATCAAGGCCGCTCAGGAGCCGGAGATCCAGACCATGAAGGGCTGGCTGACGGCGTGGAACAAGCCCGAGATGTCCAGCCACGCGGGACATGAGATGCCGGGTCTCATCTCCGAGGAGGCCATGGGGCGGCTCAAGAAGGCCAAGGGCAAGGAGTTCGACAAGCTGTTCGCCCGGCACATGATCGTGCACCACAACGGCGCGATCGAGATGGTCCGCACCGAGGAGGCCGAGGGGGCCGACCCCAAGGTCAAGAAGGTGGCCACGCACATGGCGACCCACCAGCGGGACGAGATCGCCCAGCTCCAGACGATCGTCGACCGTCTCTGAAGCTGGGCCGGCCACCTCAGCCGATCAGGAGGTTGATGCCGAGCATGCGGGCCCCCGTCTCGGTCCGCGGCTGGTGACGGCTGCCCGCGGCGAACACCACGTAGCTTCCCGCCGCGTACCGCGTGTCGCCCTCGATCACCTCGCCGCTGAGCACGCAGTAACGCTCCTCCCCCTCGTGTACGTCCACCTCGGGCCACTGCGTGCCGGGAGCGAAGTCGATGAGCCAGCCCCGCGCCAGGCCGGTCGCGGTGAGCCGCCTCCTGACGATGCCGGGCGCCACCTCCAGCGGTTCCACGTCGTCGATGTGCAATGCCTGCCGGTCCGTTTCCATGCCGCCATCCTGGCGAGCACGACAGGCACCCACCCAGTGCCAGAAAAGACGTCATGGAGTACTTTTCTGCCATGTCGTCAGAGCATCGCGTCGTCGCGCTGGCCAGCCCGCCGCAGGCGACGTTCGAGCTGAGCTGCGCCGCCGAGGTGTTCGCCACCGTACGGCCGGGCCTGGCCCGCCCCTACGACTTCCGCGTCTGCGCCGAGACGCCGGGACCGGTGCCCACGATGGCCGGTTACTCGATCATGGTCACCGAGGGCCTGGCCGCGCTGGAGAGCGCCGACACGGTCGTCATCCCCGGCTGGCAGACCCGCACGGCCTCGGGGTCCGTACTCTCCGCGCTCCGCCAGGCGCACCGGCGCGGCGCGCGGATCGCCGCCATCTGCTCGGGCGCGTTCGTCCTGGCGCAGGCCGGGCTGCTCGACAGGCGGCGGGCCACCACCCACTGGCGGCTGGCGGCCGAGCTCGCGGAGCGCTTCCCCGCCGTCGCGGTCGATCCCGACGTGCTCTACGTGGACCACGGCGACGTCGCCACCAGCGCCGGCACCAGCGCGGGGATCGACCTGTGCCTGCACCTCGTACGGACCGACCACGGCGCCGCGTACGCCGCGAAGGTGGCCCGCCACATGGTCATGCCGCCGCACCGGGAGGGCGGGCAGCTCCAGTACGCCATCACGCCATCGCGTGACCGGGTGCCCGACTCGCTCGCGCCCCTGCTGGAGTGGGCGGCGGAGCGGCTCGGCGCGCCGCTGACCGTCGACGACCTGGCGGCCCGCGGCGGTGTGTCGACCCGGACGCTGGCCCGGATGTTCACCGCCCAGCTCGGCACCAGCCCCGGGCAGTGGGTGCTCGCCCAGCGGATCGCCGGGGCGCGGGCGCTCCTGGAGGAGACGGACCTGTCCGTGGACGCGATCGCCGCCCGGGTGGGCCTCTCCTCGGCCACGAACCTCCGCCGCCGCTTCCACGACGTCCTGCGCACCACCCCCGCCGCCTACCGGCGCGCCTTCCGTCTGCGCACGCGTACCGAGCCTGAGACCATTCCGCTGTCCGACCGGGGAGACTGAATCTGAGCCCCAGACCGGACGGGATCCGCTCGCGTCACGAAGGGTGCGGATGACCTATGCCGCGTCTACGGGGGCACCGGCGGATTTTCCGACCCCAGCCGTGCCCGAGATCACCAGGACGACCGGAGCAGTTGGCAGCCGTGGCGGGGCTTCGCGTCAGGTAGGCGGGCGACAGCGAAGAAGGCAAGTCCAGAACCGGATCCTGTCTCAGCACAGCGATCTCCAGCTCCCGCAGCGGCTGACTGGGATCGATGCCCAGCTCGTCCGCCAGGGTATGGCGCAGCCGTTGGTACACGGCCAGAGCCTCGCACTGCCGGCCGGCCCGGTACAGCGCGAGCATCAACTGCGCGTGAACCTGTTCGTGCAGCGGATACTGCCTGCTCAGGTCTGACAGCTCGGGGACGAGCTGGAGATGCTGTCCGAGAGCCATCCGGGCGTCGATGAGCGCGTGCCGTGCCTGCAACAGCAGTTGCTCCAGCCGCTGGGCCTGCTCGTCGAACCAGGCCAGCCCGGTCAGTTCCGCCAGCGGCGCCCCCCGCCACAACGCCACCGCGGCCTGCAGCCGGCTGGCCCGCGCATCCGCCGCGGCAGACTCCATGCCCTGCCGGATGAGGCGCTCGGCGGCCTGGACGTCGGTGGGCTCACTCTCGTCGAGGTCCAGCAGATAGCCGGGCCTGCGGGCCGTGATCGCCTCCCGGCGGTTCAGCACGCCCCGCAGGTACGAGACATGGGACTGCACCGTTGTGGCAGCCGAGGCCGGCGCAGCCGTACCCCAGACCGCATCGACCAGCCGGTCGACACTGACCACCGCACCAGGCCGCAGCGCCAGCGCGGCGAGCACGGCCGTGCGGCGAAGTCCCCGCACCGGTCGCGGAATGTCGTCGACCAGCACATCGACCGACCCCAGCAGCCTCACTCGCATTCCGATCCCCCTCTCCAACACCAACCCCGTCGGCCTTCACGCGCTATGTCTACGGCGTCATAGCGCATTCCAGCCTGGTTGAAGCTCCGTTACAGCCCGTGATGCCAACCTGACGGAGTTCCAAGCAGGAAGGATCAGCATGAGAGTGACATTCAACCCCGGTCCGGCTTCCGGCAAGACACGCATTATCCGGACATTTGCCGGGCTTTTTGCCTTGGTCATGGCCATGGTGGGGCTGGTCGCGACGCCGGCCACCGCCGCCACCTACACCGTCTGCAAGCTGGCCCCCGGTGGCACGTCCGTGTGGCGCTACAACGGCTTCGGCAGCAGCTGGACCCAGATCGGCGGCCCAGCTGGGACGCTGTACGGCGGAGGCGTCGGCCTGTTCGCCACATCACCCAACGGCAGCAGCATCCACCGCTACCTCTCGCCCTTCAACTGGCAACACATAGGCGGCCCCGGCGCTACGTGGGCGGTCACCAACCAAGCCATCTACGGCCTTTCACCCAACCGCAGCGCCGTCTACAGATGGACCGGCGTCGGCACCAACTGGACCCAGATCGGCGGCCCAGCCAACTGGCTTTATGGAGGAGGCTTCGGGGTATTCGCCACCTCACCCAACGGCAGCAGCATCCGAGCCTACCTCAACTCGCCCTTCAACTGGCAACACATAGGCGGCCCCGGCGCTACGTGGGCGGTCACCAACCAAGCCATCTACGGCCTTTCACCCAACCGCAGCGCCGTCTACAGATGGACCGGCGTCGGCACCAACTGGACCCAGATCGGCGGCCCAGCCAACTGGCTTTATGGAGGAGGCTTCGGGGTATTCGCCACCTCACCCAACGGCAGCAGCATCTGGGCCTACCTGAACTCGCCCTTCAACTGGCAACACATAGGTGGCCCCGGTTGGAGCTGGGCGGTCAGCGACAACGCCATCTACGGCCTGGCGCCCAACCGCAGCGCCGTCTACAGATGGACCGGCGTCGGCACCAACTGGACCCAGATCGGCGGTCCAGCCGACCAGATCGTCCCTTGCCCGTGACGGAGTGCCGCGTTGAGTCGGGCCGGGGTGATCGCTCACAACGTGTCTCCCCGGTCCGACCCATCAGCAGGCGATGCCCCCCGCGGGTTACCAATCGCCGCCCAGCGACTCCTTGGCCGCCGCGATGCGCCCCTCGTCCCGCTGGTAGAACACCCACTGTTTGATCTTCTTGCCACGCACCAGCCCCGCCGCGCTGAGCACCTTCAGATGCCCGCCGCAGGTCGGCTGGCTCACCCCGAGCTTTTCCGCGATGAACAGCGAGCAGACCCCGTCACTGACCAGGTCACCGTCACGCTGCGGCGGGAAGTGCCGCTCGGGCTCACGCAGCCATTCGAGGATCAGCAGCCGCTTGTCATTGGCCAGCGCTTTGACCAGGTCCACATCCACCACGAAGGCATTGTGGCAATTAGCTAACTGCCTGTCGAGAGCGCCATCGTCAGCCTGAGCGGTTGAGCGGGCGGCCCCGGAGCTCGGCCTTCTGGAGCTTGCCCGAGCCGGTCCGGGGCAGGTCGTCCACCAGGTCGAAGTAACGCGGGATCTTGTATCTGGCCAACCGCCCGTCGAGGAACTCCCGCAACTCCTCGCCCGTGACGGCCGCCCGGCAGACCACGAAGGCCCGCCCGACCTCGCCCCAGGCGGCGTCCGGCACCCCCACGATGGCGACCTCCGCCACGGCCGGGTGCTCGAAGAGCACGCCTTCGACCTCCGCCGGATAGACGTTCTCCCCGCCCGAGATGTACATGTCCTTGACCCGGTCCACGAGGTACAGGTGCCCCTCGCCGTCGAACGCGCCGATGTCCCCCGTACGGAGCCAGCCGCCCGCCACGAACGCCGCGCCGGTGGCCTCGGGGTTCCGCCAGTAGCCAGGGGTCACGTTCGGCCCCTGAACCAGCACCTCGCCCGGCTCGCCGATGGCCGCGCCGGTGAGGTCGGGCCGGACCACCCGCACATTGGTGAAGAACACGGGGACCCCGGCCGAGCCCACCTTGCGTACGCTCTGCCCGGCTTCCAGGAAGGTCGCGCCCGGCGCCGTCTCGGTGAGCCCGTAGCCCTGGCAGAACACCAGCCCCCGCTCCTGGTAGGTGCGGATGAGCGCGGCCGGGATCGGCGCTCCGCCCGACATCAGGTTGCGCAGCGACGACAGGTCGGCCGTGGCCCACCTCGGCGACCGGGCGAACGCGGCGAACATCGTGGTGACGCCGAACATCCAGGTGATGCCGTGCTTCTCGATGAGGTCGTAGCACCCGTCCACGTCCCAAGAGGGCATGATCACCGAACAGCCGCCCTTGGCGAACGTCGGCAGCAGCGTCTGGTTCAGCGCCGCGACGTGGAAGAGCGGCGCGCTGATCAGCGTCTTCTCGTCGCTCGCCACGTCGACGCCGATCAGCATGTTGAAGGTGTTCCACACCAGGTTGGCGTGGCTGAGCAGGGCGCCTTTGGGCCGCCCGGTGGTGCCGGAGGTATAGAGGATGAGCGCGAGGTCGTCCAGCCCGACGCGTACGTCGATCGGCGCGGCATCACCCTCGGCCAGCCGGCTCTCGTAGTCCGGCTCCAGCGGCACGAGCAGGGCGGTGGTGCCGGAGAGCGCCCGGACCACCTCGGCGCACTCGGGCGCGAAGATCAGGACGGCGGGGCCGCAGTCGTCCAGCATGTAGCCGATCTCGGGCGCGGTCAACCGGAAGTTCAGCGGCACGAAGATCCCGCCGAGCAGGTGCGTGGCGAACATGGTCTCCGCGAGAGCGATGTGGTTCGGGCCGAGGTAGGCGACCCGGTCTCCAGCTCCCACCCCGGCCTCGCGCAGGCGCGCGGCCAGCCTCGTCGTACGCGTGTGCACCTCGGCGTAGGTGACCGCCCGGCCTTCGAAGACGAACGCCGTACGGTCCGGCGTCATCTGGGCCCGGCGAGCCGGCCACCCTCCCAGTCCCGCGTTCTCCATGGGCGTACGGCCTCTCGCATCGATGAGTCCGGTCCATACGTGCCACCTACCCCGCAGACATGGGGCAGTTTCTCAACCTGAGTCAGAGTTTTGCCGACCGTGACGGATCCGTCTACCCTCTTGCTGTGATGCTCGGCGAAGGAGACGCGCTGACGGCCCGTCCGCAGTCCCTGATGTTCAGCTTTCTCGGCGTCTACGTGCTGGGGCGCGACACCGCCGTCTATTCGGGCAGCGTCATCGACGTCTTCGCCCGGCTCGGCGTCACCGAGGAGGCGGTGCGCTCGACGCTCACCCGCATGGTCAAGCGCAACCTGCTGGCCCGGCACCGTCAGGGGCGCAGGATGTACTTCGGGCTCACCGAGCACGCGGCGGAGGTGCTCGACGACGGGCGCCGCCGGGTCTGGGAGACCGGCGCGGTCAACCGCGACTGGGACGGCGCCTGGACCCTGGTGGGCTTCTCGATCCCCGACAGCCGGCGGAGCACCCGGCACGACCTCCGCTCCCAGCTCATCTGGGCCGGGTTCGGGCTGCTGCAGAGCGGGCTGTGGATCGCGCCGGGCGTCAAGGACGTCGCGGGCATCCTCGCCCCGCTCGAACTCGGCGATCACATCACCGTTCTGACGGCGCGGGCGTTCGAGCCGACCGAGACGGCCGACCTCGTGCGGAAGGCGTTCAGCACCGAGCGGATCGCCGCCCGCTACCGGGCCTTCCTCGACCGCTGGGACACACCGCGCCCGCTCCCCTCGGCGGCCGACGACCTGGCCCGGCAGCTTCTCCTGCACACCGACTGGCTGCAGCTGGTCCGCCAGGACCCGCACCTGCCGGCCGAACACCTGCCGGCCGACTGGCCCGCGATCCGGGCCGAGCAGGTGTTCCGCGCCCTGGCCCGCGACTACGCGCCGAGCGCCAGGGCGCTGGCCGACACCGTGCTGGACGAGCTGGCGATCACCGCCCGGCCCGATCTCACCTCAGCCGAGGTGGGCTGAACCGGTCAGCGGGTGGTGGCCCTCAGCCGAGGTGGGCTGAACCCGGTCAGCGGGTGGCGGCCGCCGCCCGGCGCTTGGTCCACACGTCGAAGGCGACCGCGGCCAGCAGGACGGCGCCCTTGACGAGCATGACCCGCTCACTCGGCGCGCCGACCAGCGACATGCCGTTGTTGATGACGCCCATGATCAGACCGCCGGTCACCGCGCCGACCACCTTGCCGACGCCGCCCTGTACGGCCGCGCCGCCGATGAAGGCCGCCGCGATCGCGTCCAGCTCGAAGGAGTTGCCCGCCGTGGGCCCGGCCTGGTTAAGCCGTCCGGCGAAGATGATCCCGGCGAGCGCGGACAGGACGCCCATGTTCACGAAGATCCAGAAGACGACGGACTTGACCTTGATGCCGGACAGCAGCGCCGCCTGCAGGTTGCCGCCGATGGCGTAGATCCGCCGGCCGAACACGGCGCGGCTGGTCAGCAGCGAGTAGCCCAGCACCAGCACCGCGAGCAGGATCAGCACCCAGGGCAGGTTCTTGAACCTGGCCAGCTGCACCACCACGGCGAGGATCACCGCGGCGGCCGCGGCGATGCGCAGCAGGAAGATCGGCAGCGGGTCCACGCTCTGGCGGTAACCCTGCCGCGCCTTCCGGCTGCGCCACTGGCTGGCGGCCATGCCGGCCACCGCCACCAGGCCGAGCAGCAGGCTGAACAGGTCGGCGCCGCCCAGCGGGCCGAGCCCGATGTTGCCGAGGTAGCCGTCGGTGAAGCCGTTCGACAGCGTACGGACGGCGTCAGGGAACGGGCCGATGCCCTGGTTGCCCAGCACGGTCAGCGTGAGCGCGCGGAACAGCAGCATGCCGGCCAGCGTCACGATGAACGCCGGGATGCCGTAGTAGGCGATCCAGAACCCCTGCCACGCGCCGATGAGCCCACCCGCGATCAGGGTGATGACCAGCGCCAGCGGCCACGGCACGCCGTAGTTGACCATCAGCACGGCGGCGATGGCACCGGTGACGGCCACGACGGAGCCCACCGACAGGTCGATGTGCCCGGCGATGATGATCAGGATCATCCCGATGGCCAGGATCAGGATGTAGGAGTTCTGGACGATGATGTTGGAGATGTTCTGCGGCTGGAGCAGCGCCCCCTTGGTGAGGAAGGCGAACAGCACGACGATCAGCGCGAACGCGACATAGATCCCGCTCTGCCGTACGTTGAACGACAGCCACGACGATCTGCCCGGTTCCCGCGGTGGAGGCGGCTCCTGCCCGGTGGGCGCCGCCCCCGCGGCGGTGGATGAGGTACTGCTGCTCATCGGATCTCGTCCTGTCCTTTCGTCATGTACTGCATGAGGCCCTCCTGCGTGGCCTCCTCGCGCGGGACCTCACCGGTGATCCGGCCGGCCGACAGCGCGTAGATCCGGTCGCACAGGCCCAGGAGTTCCGGCAGCTCCGATGAGATGACCAGAATGGCCTTGCCGTCGTCGGCGAGCCGATTGATGATCGAGTAGATCTCGTACTTGGCCCCGACGTCGATGCCCCGGGTCGGTTCGTCCAGGATGAGCACGTCAGCGTCCGTGAAGATCCACTTCGACAGGACGACCTTCTGCTGGTTGCCGCCGCTGAGCTTGCCGGTGACGCTCAGCACGCTGGGCGCCTTGATGTTCATGCTCTCGCGGAACCCCTCGGCGACCTTGTGCTCCTCATTGTCGTTGACCCAGCCACGGCGGGCCAGCTTCGGGAGCGCGGCTGCGGAGATGTTCCGCTTGATGTCCTCGATCAGGTTGAGGCCGTACCTCTTGCGGTCCTCGGTGGCGTACGCGATGCCGTGGCGGATCGCGTCCTGCACCGTCCGGATCTCTATCTGCCGGCCGTCCTTGTAGATGCGGCCGGAGATGTCGGTGCCGTAGGTGCGGCCGAAGACGCTCATGGCCAGCTCCGTACGGCCGGCCCCCATGAGCCCTGCCAGGCCGACGATCTCGCCCTTGCGCAGGGTGAGGCTGGCGTTGGAGACCACCACCCGGCCACGCTGGGCCGGGCTGTGGACCGTCCAGTCCTCGATGCGCAGCGCCTCCTCGCCGATGTTCGGCTCGTGCGGCGGGAAGCGGTTCTCCAGGGCGCGGCCGACCATGCCAGAGATGATGCGGCCCTCGGTGACCTGGTCGGTGACCATGTCGAGCCGCTCGATCGTCCGGCCGTCACGCAGGATGGTGATCGAGTCGGCGATGTCGATGACCTCGTTGAGCTTGTGCGAGATGATCACACTGGTGATGCCCTCGTCACGCAGGCCGCGCAGCAGGTCGAGCAGGTGCGCTGAGTCCTCGTCGTTGAGCGCCGCGGTCGGCTCGTCGAGGATGAGCAGGCGCACCCGCTTGGACAGCGCCTTGGCGATCTCCACGAGTTGCTGCTTGCCGACGCCGATGTCGGAGATGAGCGACACGGGGTTCTCCCGCAGCCCGACGCGGCTCAGCAGCTCACCCGCCTCGTGGTTCGTCCGGTTCCAGTCGATCAGGCCGCGAGTGGCCTGCTCGTTGCCGAGGAAGATGTTCTCGGCGATGGACAGTTGCGGGCACAGGGCCAGCTCCTGGTGGATGATGACGATCCCGCGGTGCTCGCTGTCACGGATGTCGGCGAACCGGCACGGATCTCCCTCGAAGAAGATCTCGCCCTCATAGGAGCCGTGCGGGTAGACGCCCGACAGCACCTTCATGAGCGTGGACTTGCCCGCGCCGTTCTCCCCGCAGATCGCGTGGATCTCGCCCCGCCGTACGGACAGGTTGACGTCTTGCAGCGCCTTGACTCCGGGGAAGGTCTTGGTGATCCCGCGCATCCGCAGGATGTCATCAGTCATGACGTCAGCCCAGCTGCGACTTGGTGTAGTAGCCGGTGTCGACGAGTTCCTTCTCGTAGTTGGTCTTGTCGACGATCAGCGGCTGAAGCAGGTACGACGGGACGACCTTGTTGCCGTTGTCGTAGTCCTTGGTGTTGTTGACCTCGGGCTTGCCGCCCTTGAGCACGGTGTCGGCGATCTTCACGGTCACGTCGGCCAGCTGCCGGGTGTCCTTGTAGATGGTGGAGTACTGCTCACCCGCGATGATCGACTTCACCGACGCCAGCTCGGCGTCCTGACCGGTCACGATCGGGTACGGCTGGCCGGCGGTGCCGTAGCCGTTGCTCTTGAGCGCCGACAGGATGCCGATCGACAGGCCGTCGTAGGGCGACAGGACGCCGTCGACCTTGGTGCCGCCGCTGTAGGTCTTGGTCAGCAGGTCTTCCATGCGCTTCTGCGCGGTGGCCGGGTCCCAGCGCAGGATGGCGACGGTCTTGAAGTCGGTCTGGCCGCTCTTGACGGTGAGCGTCTTCTTGTCGATGAACGGCTTGAGCACCGACATGGCGCCGTTGAAGAAGAACGTCGCGTTGTTGTCGTCGGGCGAACCGGCGAACAGCTCGACGTTGAACGGGCCCTTGGCGCTGCCCGGGGAGCCGTCGGCGTTGAGCAGCTTCAGCCCGACCAGCAGCGACGTGGCCTGCTGCACGCCGACCTTGAAGTTGTCGAAGGTCGCGTAGTAGTCGACGTTCGGGCTGTTACGGATCAGCCGGTCATAGGCGACGACCGGGATCTTCTTGTCGGCCGCCTCCTGGAGCTGCGTGGTGATGGCCGTGCCGTCGATCGAGGCGATGATCAGGAGCTTGGCGCCCTTGGTGATCTGGTTCTCGATCTGGTTGACCTGGGTGGGGATGTCGTTCTCGGCGTACTGCAGGTCGACCTTGTAGCCGAGCTTCTCCAGGCTGGTCTTGACGTTGTCGCCGTCGTGGATCCAGCGCTCGGACGACTTGGTCGGCATCGTCACGCCCACCAGGGCGCCGGCCGAGCCGGCCGACGCGCTCGCGGCGGTGTCCTTGTCGACCGTCTTCTCGGCCGAGCCGCACGCGGTCGCGACCGTGGCAAGCGCCAGGACGGAGACCACGGTCGCGAATCGTGGAAATCTCATGTTTCTCCTTGCGGAAATGGGGAGGTGCCCGTGCGTCACGGGAGACAGCCGATCCCGCGAGTGTTATCGCTAACATTTCCAGTGTCAAGCGCAGCCGATAACGTAGACGTAACACAACCTTCACAGTTGAAGTGGCCCTGGGCCTGCGGCGCGGGTCAATCGCGCGGCGATCGCGCGCAGATGCCCGGTGAGTTCGGCAGGTTCGTGGACCTCGAAGTCACAGGCCAGCAAGGTCAGCCGGAAGGCCAGCCACTCCAGGGTGTCGGCGTGGCAACGCAGCCGGCAGGTCCGCTCACCGATCGGGGTGAGCTCCCCCACGCCGGCGCCGAGGCGCCGGGCCACGTCCGCCGCAGGGGCGTGCACGGTGACGACCGCCTCGTAGGTGGGGACCAGCGAGTAGAGCCGGTCGGCGACGTAGGCCGCCGCGTCCGTGGCGGGAAGGTCACGCGGCGTGACGCGCGCGCCGGTCGCCATCAGGCGGGAGATCCGATCAATGCGGAAGATGCGCCAGTCGTCCCGGTCGTTGTCGTAGCCCAGGAGATACCAGCGGCGACCGGCGGGGACGAGCCGGTACGGGTCGACCAGCCGCGAACTGTCGGCCCCGTCGGCGGACGGGTAGCCGAACCGCACCCGCTCGCGATTGGCGATCGCCGCGGCCAGCGTGGTCAGCTGCTCCGGGTCGAGGTCGGGGCCGTCCGCGGCCGGCAGCGGGACGGTCGCGGCGGTCAGCGAGCTCACCCGATGTCTCAGGCGGGCGGGCAGCACCTGTCCCAGCTTGGCCAAGGCTCGCACCGACGCCTCCGCGATGCCCCGCACCGGGTTCCTGGCGGCCGTGGCCAGCCCGACCGCGATGGCCACGGCCTCGTCGTCGTCCAGCAGCAGCGGCGGCATGGCCGTACCGGCGGCCAGGCGATAGCCCCCGTCGGCGCCCATCGTGGCGTCCACCGGGTAGCCGAGGTCGCGTAGCCGGTCGATGTCGCGACGGATCGTGCGGCGGCTGACGCCGAGCCGCTCGGCCAGCTCACCGCCCGGCCATTCGCGCGGGATCTGCAGGAGCGACAGCAGGTCGAGCAGCCGTGAGGACGTCATGGATCCAGCATGCCCGCATGTGGGACAGGAACTGACCTACATGCCCTCTAGCGTGGAACCACCCGCTTGCGAAGGAGAGATCATGGCCGTTCCCGAGGGCTACACCACCGTGACGCCGTTCGTCGCCTGCCGCGACACCGCCCGATTCATCGCCTACGTCAAGGAGGCGTTCGCCGCCGAGGAACTCGGCCGGGTGACCGACGAGGAGGGCCGCATCGGTCACGCGGAGGTCCGGATCGGCGACGCGGTGGTGATGATGTTCGACGCGGTGCCGGACTGGCCGCCGACGCCCGCGTTCCTGCGCCTGTACGTGGACGACGCCGACGCCGTACACCGGCAGGCCGTCGCGGCCGGAGGCACCTCGGTGACCGAGGTCACCCACCTGTACTGGGGCGACAAGGTGGGGCGGGTGCGCGACCCGCTCGGCAACCTGTGGTGGATCCAGACCCGGGTCGAAGAGGTCGGGCCGGAAGAGCTCGAGGCGCGTCTCAGCGACCCGGTGTTCGTCAAGGCGATGGAGTATGTCCAGAGCGCCGACTTCTTCCCACGCTGACCACGCAGATCGGAATCCGGCTCGGTCAGGGTGGTACAAACTGTGGGCATGGAGTTCTTCTGCTATCACCGCGATCGGCCCGGCTCGATGGCGCTGCGCGACGAACTGCTGGAGGAGCACTGGTCCTACATGGACGGGTACGCGAAGGAGATGATCGCCCGCGGCCCGACCTTCCTCGCCGACGAGGACGAGACGCCCACCGGCAGCGTGCACATCCTCGACCTGCCGGATTCCGCCGCCGCCCGCGCGTTCGCCTTCGACGAGCCCAACTACCAGGCCGGCGTCTACCGTGACGTGCTGCTGCGACGGTGGCGCAACCTGCTCGGGCGCACCATGTGGGACTTCCCCGGCGGCCGGACCGGTGGCGGCAAATACCTGGTGCTCGGCCTCGGCTCGGGGCAGGCCGCCGATCTCGCCGTGCCGGCCGACCGGGACGAGCTGATCGCGTACGGGCCGCTGCTGGCCGACGACGGCACCACCTGGCTGGGCACGGCGGCGCTGCTCCGGGCGCCGGACCAGGACGCGGCACGCGCCATCCTGACGCCGGACCGGTACGCCGACATCGAGGTCCACGACTATGACTTCGGCGGGCGGCCGGACAGCTGGCCGACGCTTCCTCAACCTCCCGCATCGCGGCCATGACCGCGCAGTCCCCCGCCACACCACTGCCGACCCTCGGGCCGAGGCTGATCAAGGCCGAGATCCTCGTGGTGTTCTCCGTCTCGCTGGGGGCCAGCGCCCTCCTCGCGCTCGTCCGGCTGATCGGCGCGCTCACGGCGCCTGAGCAGCTGAAGGGCCAGCAGGCCGTGCTCGTCCGGTCGCTGGCTCCGGGGCGGCCCTGGCTGGACCTGACGTTGCAGCTCGTCGACATCGCGATCAGCGTGGCCCCGGTCGCGCTCGTCGCCTACCTGCTGGTCCGCTCCGGCGAGTCGATGCGGACCATCGGCGTCGATCTCCGCGAGCCGCGCCGCGACCTGGTGCGCGGCGCCCTGCTCGCGGCCGCGATCGGCGGCACCGGGCTGGCCTTCTACCTGGTCGTGTACGCCATCGGGATCAACCTCTCGGTGGTCGCCGGGCAACTGCCCGACGTGTGGTGGCGGATCCCGGTCCTGCTGCTGGCCGCCGCGCAGAACGGCGTGCTCGAAGAGGTGCTCGTCAGCGGCTACCTGCTGCACCGGCTGGAGCAGGCGGGATGGGCGCCCTGGCGCTCCGTCGTGGTGGCGGCGCTGCTGCGCGGCTCGTACCACCTCTATCAGGGGTTCGGTGGTTTCGTCGGCAACGTGGTGATGGGGCTGGTGTTCGGCCGCCTGTACCAGCGCTGGGGCCGGGCCATGCCGCTCGTCGTCGCGCACACGCTCATCGACGCCGTCGCCTTCGCCGGGTACGCCGCCCTGCACGGCAAGGTGAGCTGGCTCCCCTGATCTATTCCCCCGCTCCTCTCGTGCGGGCCCGGCGGTACTCCGCCACGACCAGGTCCGTGAGCTCCTGGAGCGAGGTCCGCGCCGTCGGCTTGTCGAAGGTGATCGTGCCGTGCTGGAGGAGGTTGACCCGGTCGCAGACCTCCAGGATCTGGGCGTAGTTGTGCGCGATGATCACGATGGACACCTCGCCGCGCGCCTTGAGGTCGCTGACCAGGTCGAGGATCAGCGCGCCCTCCTTGGCGCCCATGGCGGCCAGCGGCTCGTCGAGCAGCAGGATCCTCGATCGCGAGTACACCGAGCGGGCCACGGCGATCGCCTGCCGCTGCCCGCCGGAGAGCTTGGCCACCTCGACGTCGACCGAGGGGATGCGGACCCCCATCGCCTCCAGGTGCTCGGTGGCCAGCCGGCGCATGCGCCGGTTGCTCAGCAGCCGCCCGAAGCCGACGTGCTCGCGGCCCAGGAACATGTTGTGATAGACGCTGAGCTCGTTGATCAGGGCGAGGTCCTGGTAGACGATGTCGATGCCCAGCGATCGCGCCTGCCGTACGGACTTCAGCACGATCTCCTCGCCGTCGAGCAAGATACGGCCCGAGTCGGGCTGGTGAAACCCGCACAGGAGCTTGACCAGCGTGGACTTGCCCGCGCCGTTGTCGCCGATGAGCCCCAGCACCTCTCCCTGCTCCAGGGTCAGGCTGACCTCCTGTAGCGCGGTGACCGCCCCGAACCGCTTGGACAGGGACTCGGTACGGAGGATCGCGGTCATGTCCGTCCCGCCCTTCGCAACCGGGTCAGGGAGACGTTCGCGATCATTGACAGCAGGATCGCGGCGCCCAGGATGAGGAAGTAGGGGTTGGCGGAGATGCCGATGAGGTTCATCCCGTTCTGGAGCTCGGCCAGCACCAGCGCCCCGAGCGCGCAGCCGATGATGGTCCCGGACCCGCCCGCGAGCGCCGTGCCGCCGATCACCGCCGCCGAGACCGCAGTGAACATCAGCCCGGTGCCGCCGCCGATGTTCGGGTCGATGGTGTGGATGCGGAACGCCTCGATCAGCCCGGCGAACGCTCCCAACGTCCCGCCGATCATGAAATTTCCTATCTTGATGCGGCCGGTGCGCACGCCCGCCTCCGAGGCGCCCAGCAGGTTGCCGCCGACCGCGATCGTGTGCAGCCCCCACCGGGTCCTGGTCAGCAGGATGTGCAGCACGGTCACGATGACCAGGGCCCAGCCGAGGTGCGCCCAGTTCGCCGCGCCGAGCCACTGCCCGATCGTCCCGTCCACGGCGGCGGGGATCTCGGCCGGATAGGCGTGAGAGGTGGTGAGGACCACTCCGGTCACCACGTAGAAGGTCCCCAGCGTGGTCACGAACGACGGCACCCGCAGCACGACGGTGACGAACCCGTTCCCTAACCCGATCGCGGTGCCCGTCAGCAGCGCCAGCAGGATCGCCGGGATCGCGGGCATCCCCCAGAAGTCGATGGCGTAGTGCATCATGAACGGCGCCAGCGCCGCCACCACACCCACCGACAGGTCGATCTCGCCGCTGACCAGCAGCAGGACCGTGCCGCACGCGACGATCGCGGCGGGCGCGGTGGCCTGGGAGATGTTGACCAGGTTGTCGTAGGAGACGAAGACGTCCGTCACCGACACGAAGTACAGTCCCAGGCCGATCGCGACCACCAGGACGCTGGCCTCCCGGTGCCGCAGGAACTCCTCGCGGATCCTACGCATGAGGGATGGGACCGGAGCGTGGCACGAGCTTCTGCGCGGTGTCGGAGCCCTCGAAGCGGGACTTGGTGACCTGGTAGGGGTCGACGTTGCCCTTCGTCACGAAGAGCAGGCCGGTATTGGTCTCGGAGGGGGAGAGCAGCCCGCCGGACAGCTTGTAGAGGTACAGGTAGAGCACGGGCAGGAAGCCCTGGAGATAGGGCTGCTGGTCGATGGTGTAGTCGAGGTCCCCGTTCTTGATCGCCGTCAGGGTCTCGGGTACGAGGTCGAAGCCGCCGGCGACCTTGAGCCCCTTGCTCCGCATGCCGTACTTCTTGACCGTCTGCCCGATCGACTGGGTGGATCCCGCGTCGACGGCGAGCATCCCGGCCAGGTTCGCGTGGCCCTGGGCGTACGCGTCGATGATCGACAGGCCCTTGGTGGTGTCGGCGTTCGTACCGACCGGGGTGAACTTGACGGGCTTCCCGGAGTCCTTGATCGCCTGCTGGGCGCCGTCGATCCGCGGCTGGATGTTGAGCGCGCCGGGGGTGGCGATGAATCCGACGATCTCCCCGGAGTCCACCTGCTGGATGGCCCGCTGGCCGAGGGCGTACCCGGACTCGTAGAGTCCCTGGCCGATGTAGGCCAGCCGCGCGCTGCCCTTGTCGTCACGGGCGCCGTCGGCGTTGTACGACACCACGGGGATCCCCGCGTCCAGCGCCTTGGCGACCGGCTGGCGGAACGCGGTCTTGTCCACCACCGCCACCGCGAGCCCGTCGGCCTTGGCCGAGATGGCGGTGTTGCAGGCGTTGACCATCTCGGCCACGATCGAGTCCTTCGAGCCGGTCCACTGGAAGTCGGTGCCGAGCAGCGCGCACGCGTCCTGCGCCCCGTACTGGGTGGGGGTGAAGAACGGGTTCGTGGTGACGTGGCAGACCAGCACGAACTTCCACCTGGGCGTGGCGGGAAAGTCTCCGTGAGCGCCCGAGCCACCGGACGCGGCGGGTTCGCCCTGGCCGGAGGTGCACGCCGCCAGCAGCGCCGACGCCGCGGCCGAGGCGCTGACCAGACCCGCGCCGGAGAGCAGCCGCCGCCGGGCGACCGAGGTGAGACTGAGGGTTTCGACTGCCTCTTCGACCTTGGGATGGATCTTTTCCATGTGCTCGACCTCTAGTTCCTGACGGATGGGTCCAGGGGTGGTCGCTTCCCCCCGTCAGCACGCCCAATGAAAAACCTAAGAGGATTTCGAAGGGTGTCAATGGGCCATCCTGGGCTGCTCTGCCGAGAGCGTTGGCAAATCCCCTATTTTCCGACCACTAAACTACCCTTTACAAGGGATACGATCTATGTGACACGCGGGGCCGGTGTGGTAAGACGTGCCCTGTGGGGACTTACCCATGTCATGCCTTGCCGGCGGCCCAGGGGTCGACGGCACCGACCTCCGGGAGACCCGATGACATCGCCCGCAGACGCGCTCCGGGGAAGCGGAGATCCGGAGATAGAGAGACTGCTCGAACAGTTCAACGCGGACGTCGCGCAGGTGGAGCAGCTCAGGGACCGGATCAGCGAGGTGCGCGGCCGGGGCGAGGCGGCGGACGGGCGGGTGGTCGCCGAGACCGCGCCGACCGGAGCGCTCGTGGGCCTCACGATCGATTCGCGCGCCATGCGGCTGGGCTCCGACGAGCTGGCCGCCGCCATCCTCGAAGCGGCCGGGGCCGCGGCGCGGAACGCGGAGGAGGAGATGACGGATCTGGTAGACCCGTTCATCGCGGACACCGTCCTGGGGTCGGCCCGCCGCCCCCGGGACAGCCGGTAGCCGGCTGATCTCCCATGGCCATCAGCCCCGCACGTGGTGCGATCTATGGTGTCGGCTCGGTCGGCATCGCCGCCTTCGTGTTCAAGATGCTCGCGGTCGACTACCCCGAGGGCGATCCGGCGAAGGCCCGGCAGGCCGCCGCCGTCTGGGCGCGGCTGGCGGAGCGGCTCGAGCAGAGCCAGAACCGGACCTACCCGTTCGCCGAGGCCGTGTGGAAACGCAACGGCGGCGACGGGATCGAGGCCTACAAGAAGGCCGTGACCGCCGGGCTCTATCCGAACCCTCCCGCGCTGGGCTACGCCGACAAGCTCGCCCAGCGCTGCCGGCAGAGCAGCGAGGCGTGCCTGGAGTACGCGGAGGTCATCGAGAAGGCGCAGCACGCGTACTGGTCCCTCGCCCTGGCCAACCTCGCCAGTTTCATGTTCATCACCACCTTCCCCTGGCAGGCCGGGACCGCCTACAAGATCACCGAAATCCTCATGAACCGCGCCAAGGCGGGCCTGCTGGCGAAACTGCTCGAACACAACATCGCCCGGATCGTGCTGAGCAAGCTCACCGAGTACAGCATCGGCAGCGCCTTCTTCGCGGTCGGAGACGTGGGCGTGGTGGCCGGGGTCAACGCGCTGCGCGGCGAGGACACGGGCTCGTGGAGCGACAACGGGAAGCAGATGCTGAAGGAGTTCACCGCGTCGGTCGCGTTCTACGGCGCGTTCGACGCCGCCATGCCGGCGGCCAGGGCGATGAGCAAGAACGCCGACGTGCAGTACTTCATCAGCCGGATGGTCGGCGGATCCACCTACGGCCCCACGTACGACGCCCTGAACGGGGAGAGCGGCGGGGACCTCGTCCCCACCTGGAAACAGACGCTCGGCAGGGTGCTGCTCTATTTCACGATGGCCCACAAACCAGCGGGATGACGCATGGCTCCTGAACCTGACCCCAAGCCGCCGGAGCGGCCGGAGACCGTCACCGTGACGCCCCCCGGCGGGGACTACGACTCGCTCTGGGAGATCGCCGAGCGGCTCTTCGAGGACCCCTCACGTTGGGAGCGCATCTACCAGGCGAACCGTGACATCCTCGACGACCCCAACGCCGTGCGGCCGGGCATGCGGCTCCGCCTTCCGATGGAGATCTACCCGGGTCACATCAGGTCGGCCGCCACGGGCTTCGACACCGAGAAACACGACCTCGGCGAGTTCGTCAACGCCGCGGCGGCGGAGCTGAACGCCATCGGCAACTTCTGGGGCGACGACAAACTGGGGACCACCTTCCTCAAGGGCGAAGGCGGCCGCATGGGCTACGAGGCCGTGTCAGGTCAGATCATCGAGGGCATCGACGTCCTCCAGGACGCCCATCACGAGGTCCCGAAGCGGCTGCGGCTCGTGGCCGACCGGACCGAGGTCACCGACTGGGAGAACGTGACCACCGTCCTCGCGGCGCTGCCCACCCCTGACCCTGACCGGCCGATCTGGGGCGAGCCACACCGTTAGCGGCGCTCGGACGGGCGGTTGGCGACGGTCACGACGAGCGCGACAGCACCGAGCGGACGGCTTCCGCGGTGCGGCCGACGACGGCCGCACCGTCCCCGGCGGTGATGATCGGGCGCTGGATGAGCATCGGGTGGCTGGCCAGCGCCTTGATCCAGCGGTTGCGGTTCGCCGCGTCGCGGGGCCAGCCGGCGATGCCGAGATCGGCGGCCGTGGTCTCGCCGAACCGGGTGATGTCCCACGGTTCGAGGCGGAGCCGGGTGAGCACCTCGCGCAGCTCGAGCTCGTTGGGCGGGTCGTCGAGGTAGCGGCGGATGGTGTATTCGGCGTTCTCGGTGTCCAGGAGTTCGAGCGCGGAGCGGCACTTGGAGCAGTCGGGGTTGATCCAGATCTCCATGCTGACTTCCTTTGGGGATGCGAGGAGCGCGGAGCCATCCGGCGCGGCGTCCCATGGAGAAACAGGGGGCGCACTGGACGTGGCCAACCCCCTATTTCACTAGCAAGTGTTAGCCATACGGATTACCACGTCAATCTGCGACACCGCTTGTACGGCTTCCGTCGCCCGGGCAAGTGCCGCGCCGAGCCGCTGCTCACACCGCATTTCGCTTACAGAGTGTGATGAAGCGGGCGCAGCTTAGGTAAAAATCTCGAACCCCATCATACGTCTCAAATCCCCCGCCGAGCAGGGGTTCCAGACGCCTCAAGCTTCCCAGTGGTTTACCCCCATCACACATTAATGTCCGAAATTTCATGACACAGGGCACTTGGCACCGACAGAATGCGGAACGCCCACCCGCCGTCCATCCATACGGAGGACACCCATATGCGTAGACCCCTAGGGGTACTCGCGTGTGTCGTGAGCCTGGCCACCCTCGGTGCGCCGGTCGCCACGGCCCACGCCGCGACGGTGCCGCAACCCGCATGCCGCGTGACCGTGGCCAAGCCGCAGGTCACCGCCGCCGGAAAGATCCAGACATCCGCCACCCGGCGCGGCTGCGAAGGCACCGCCCTCGTCCGCGTCCGCATCAAGCGCGCGGTGGCCGGCCCCGACCGGATCGTCAAGAGCGCGTCGGGCAGGGGCATCAGCCCACGGGTCACGATCTCGATGCTGTGCGCCCCCGGTGTCTACTACGCGGTCGCCACCGACTACGCCGGCAACTCCGGCAAGTCGCGGCCGGTCCGGCTGTCGTCCTGCACGCCGGCCACGCCGACGCCCACGCCCACCGACACGGCCACGCCGACTCCATCACCGTCGCCGACGGCCACCACCACTCCCACCCCGACTCCCACCGACACGGCCAACCCGCCGGCTGACGTGGTGGGAACGGCCGACGAGAACGAGGTCCTGCGGCTGACCAACGCGGAGCGGGCGAAGGGCGGCTGCAAGCCGCTCAAGCACGACGCCCAGCTGCACAAGGCCGCCTTCGGCCACTCCTCCGACATGGCGACCAAGAACTACTTCAGCCACACCTCGCAGGACGGCCGCAGCTTCATGGACCGCATCCGCGGGGCGGGCTTCACCGGCGGAACGGGCTGGGCCGAGAACATCGCCATGGGCCAGCCGACCCCGGTCTCGGTGGTCACCGGCTGGATGAACAGCGCGGGCCACAAGGCCAACATCATGAACTGCAAGTACAACCTCATAGGTGTCGGCGCGGCCAAGAACTCCAAGGGCCAGATCTACTGGACCCAGGACTTCGCCGCCAAGTAGCGGCCGCCCGAGCAGAACGATGCCCCGCGGCCGGCCGCCCGGCCGCGGGGCATCACCTGTGTCAGTGCTCGTCCGGCCACCCGGCCGCTCGCTCGTCAGGCCTGACGCCACTCCGCCACGCTGCCGGGCTCGTGCAGGTGCAGGTCGGGCGCCCCTTCCAGGGCCTTCTCCTCGCCACCGGGCGTGTACGTGACGATCAGCCGCAACGGCCGCCAGGTCGAGTTGAACGTCGAGTGGTAGGCCCCCGCCGGAATGTGTACGGTGTCACCCTCCTTGATCGGGAACGGCTCACCGTCGCCGACCATCTGCGACGCCTCACCCGAGATGACGTAGATGATCTCCTCGGCCGTCGGGTGGTTGTGCCGGGCATGTCCCTGCCCGGGATTGACGATGACCTCGCCCAGCGTGCTGCTCGCCCCCTCGATGGCCGACGGGGTGACGAACCACTTGATGGACCCCCAGTCGAAGGCCATCGTGGGTACGGCGTCCGGACTGACGTGCATGGCAGCTCCTCAGAAGTTCAGTGCCTTGAAGGCTCGTACCTGCTCGGTGATGGCCCGCTCCGTCGGCAGCCGCTCGACGGACGAGGCGCCGAAGAAGCCCACCACGCCCTCGGTGCGCGACAGGACATGGGCCGCGTCGGCGGGCTCGGCGATCGGGCCGCCGTGGCAGAGCACGAGGATGTCGGGCCGGACGGCCGCCGCCGCGTCGCGCATGGCCTGCACCCGGGTCACGGCCTCGTCCAGGGTCAGGGCGGTGCCCGCGCCGATGCTGCCCTTGGTGGTCAGCCCGACGTGCGGGACCAGCACGTCGGCGCCGGCCTCGGCCATGGCGCGGGCCTGGTCCTCGTCGAAGACGTACGGGGCCGTCACCAGGTCGCGCTCGTGGGCCAGCCGGACCATCTCCACCTCCAGCTCGTAGCCCATGCCGGTCTCCTCCAGGTTCTGCCGGAAGACGCCGTCGTACAGGCCCACGGTGGGGAAGTTCTGGACGCCCGCGAAGCCCATCGCGGCCAGCTGGTCGAGGAAGCGCGGCATGACCCGGAACGGATCGGTGCCGCAGACGCCGGCGAGCACGGGGGTGTCGGCGACGACGGGCAGCACCTCGGCGGCCATCTCGACGACGATCTGGTTGGCGTCGCCGTAGGGCAGCAGCCCGGCCAGCGAGCCGCGCCCGGCCATCCGATAGCGGCCGGAGTTGTAGATGATGATCAGATCGACGCCGCCGGCCTCGGCGCACTTGGCCGACAGGCCGGTGCCCGCGCCCGCGCCGATCACCGGCCGCCCCTCCGCGACGGTGCGGCGCAGCCTGGCCAGCACTTCCTGCCTGGTCACGAGAGATCCCCTCCGAGCTTCCTGGATCCGCTTCCAAGCCGCCTGGTCATGCGGAATCCTCTCCCGAGATCAGGCGATGCAGCCGCTCGGCCATCGCCCGGCCGAACCCCGGATCGTTGATGTGCAGGTCGAACCGCTTGGTCGCGGGAAAGGCGGTCAGTGCCTCGAAGCAGGCCGCGTCGGCCTTGGGGTCGTGGAAGTCCATGCCCGGCGCGTCCAGGGCGGACACGCCGCCCAGCGGGACGAACAGCTCCGCCGGACCGCTCGCCGCGCCGAGCTTGGCGGCCACCCGGGCGCCCAGCTCGGCCATCTCCTCCGGCGTGGTGCGCATCAGCGTGACGGTCGGGTTGTGCACGTACAGCAGCCGGCCCGCGAACCGCTCGGGCACGGTGTCGCGCGGGCCGAAGTTGACCATGTCCAGCGCGCCGGGGGCGACCACCTGCGGCACGCCGTTCGCGCCCGCCGCCGTCAGCCGGTCGGGCCCCGCCGACAGCACCCCGCCGACCAGGTCGTCCGCCAGTTCGGTGGTGGTCAGATCCAGCACCCCGGCCAGCAGCCCGCTCGCCGCCAGTCCCTCCAGCGCCCGCCCGCCCGACCCGGTCGCGTGGAAGACCAGCACCTCGTAGCCGAGCTCGGCCAGCCGCTCGCGCGCCGCGTCCACGGCGGGCGTGGTCACGCCGAACATCGACGCGCCGATCAGCGGCCGTTCGTCGCTCTGCGTGGTGCGCACCGCCCTGGCCAGCTGGTGTGCCTTGGCCATGCCCGCCGCCGCGGCGGCCGCGTTGCCGAGGATCGCCCGGGAGACCCGGTTGACGCCGGCGATGTCGACCACGCTGTACATCAGCGTGACGTCCCTGGCCCCGACATAAGGCGACACATCGCCCGACGCCATCGTGGACACGATCAGCTTGGGCAGGCCGATGGGCAGGTCGCGGACGGCCCGCGCGGCGATCGACGACCCGCCGCTGCCGCCCACGGCCAACACCGCGTCGACCCGGCCCTCGGCGTACAGCCCGGTCATGATCGCCGCCGCGCCCTCGCCCATGGCGGTGACGGCGGCCCCGCGGTCGCCCCCCTCCTGGAGCGCCCGCAGGTCACCTCCGGCCGCCGCGGCCACCTGCTCGTTGGAGATGTCGGCGAGCAGCGGCACGCCGGGCTCCTTGATTCCCGCGTCGACCACGAGCACGTCGCTGCCCAGCTCCACCAGCCGGTTGCGCAGCCAGGCGTACTCCTCGCCCTTGGTGTCGAGCGTCCCGATCAGTACGACGGTCGGCATCTCACGCCACACCCCTCTGTTCGAAGACCTTTTTCGCCACATTGATCGCGTTGATCGCCCTTGGGAAGCCCGCGTACTGGACGCAATGAATGATCACCTCGACGATCTCCCCGGGCGTGAGGCCCACGTTGAGCCCCGCGTTGATGTGCCCGGTGAGCTGAGGTTCGACGCCACCGATGTTGACCAGCGAGGCGATCGAGGCGATCTGCCGCTGCCTGAGGTCCAGGCCGGGGCGCGAGTAGATCTCGCCGAAGTTGAACTCCACGCCGTAGCGCCCGAGGTCGGCGCCGGGTCCCGACAGCGCGTCGAGCAGCCGGTCGGCCGCGCCCTCGCCGTACACCTCGTCGTACTTCGCTCTGCCGCTGTCCATCGACATCAGATCGAGTGACCTCCGTCCTGGGGCAGGATGACGCCGGTCAGGTAGGCGGCGGACGGCAGGCAGAAGTGCACGATGCTCTCCGCCAGGTCCTCCGGGGAGCCGAGCGTCCTGGTGGGGATCTGGCCCAGCAGGGCCTCGCGCTGCTCGGGCGTGTCCCGGTCGCGGCCCGGCGTGTGCTGGGCGCCGGGGGCGATGCAGTTGACCGTGATGCCGTCGGTGGCGTACTCGATGGCCAGGGCCTTGGTCAGGCCGGCCACGCCCGCCTTGGCGGCGGCGTAGCCGCTCGCGTGCCGGACCAGGCGCCCGCCGCGCAGGGCGGCGATGGAGGCGATGTTCACGATCCGCCCGCCGCCGCGCGCCAGCATGGACGGTACGACGGCGCGGGTCACGTTGAAGACGCTGGTCAGATTGACGGCGACCATCCGCTGCCACTCGGCGGCGGTCATCTCGTGGAAGGGCCGCACCATGCCGCCGCCCGCGTTGTTGACCAGGATGTCGATCCCGTCCCAGGCCCGGACCACCTCGTCGATCGCGCCCTGGGTCGCGTCGAGGTCGGTGATGTCGGCCTTGAGCTCCAGCGCCTCCCGCCCGGTCTCGCGTACGGCCGCGCCGAACAGCTCCAGCCCCTCGGCCGCCACGTCCAGCCCGGCGACGTCGCAGCCCTCCCTGGCCAGCACCTGGGCGAACACCTTGCCCATGGCGCCGCCCGCGCCGGTGATGACGGCCTTCCTGCCTGCCAACCTCATCCCGCAACCCTTCACTTGAGTGCTCCGGCGGTCATGCCCTGGATGAAGTGCCGCTGGAGGAGGAGATAGAGGGCGATGATGGGGATGCTCGCGAGCGTCACCCCGGCCGCGATCATCGACCGGTCCACGCTGTACTCACCGACGAAGCAGCACGGTGACCAGCGTGATCGCGTTCGACAGCTGCGGGATCACCACGTGCCGGAAGCGCTGCCAGCCGTTCGCGCCGTCCATCCGGGCCGCGTCGAGCAGGTCGGTGTCCACGTTGTGCAGCGCGGCGGTGAAGATCACGAAGGCCGGCCCGACGGTCGCCCAGACCGAGGCCACCATCACCGCGTACAGGGCGAAGGTCGGGTCGCCGAGCCAGCCCCTGGTCCACGATTTGCAGCATTTCGGGCAGCCACGCGATACGTTGATCGATGTCGGTGGAAACGACGGCTGAGGCGCCGGTGAGTGAGCAGGAAGGGAGCGAGGAGCGTATGACCGCCCGTTGGGTGGCCGCTGTGCGCGGCATCTCCTCCTCTGTCCTTCCGGGCTGCCCGGGAGCCGGTCACTGCCGCTGAGCTCGGCCGTTCTCCGTGGGAGCCCTCTCTTCCGATGAAGGGTTCCGTTGAACACCACACCGCTCGACATCACACCGTTCAACATCACAACGCGGGCGGAAACGCCCGAAGACGCCGCTGCCATCCGCGCGGTGAACCTGTCGGCCTTCCCCACCCCGCTGGAAGCCGACCTCGTCGAGGCGCTGCGCCTCGACCCGGCCTGGATTCCGGGCCTGTCCTGGGTGGGGGTCGCCCCTGACGGGGAGATCGTCGCCTATGCCCTCCTCACCCGCTGCCACATCGGGCAGGCGCCCGCGCTGGCTCTCGGGCCGGTGGCCGTGTCGCAGGCCGTACAGAGGCAGGGGGCGGGCGCGATGGTGACCCGGGCGGCGCTCCAGGCGGCCCGCGAGCTGGGTGAGAGTGCCGTGATCGTGCTCGGGCATCCCGAGTACTATCCGCGCTTCGGCTTCACGATCGCCTCCGGGCACGGCATCGGCGTGTCCTTCGACGTGCCCGACGAGGCGTTGATGGCCATGTCGCTGGACGGGAGCCCGCTGCCGGCGGGCACGATCCGCTACGCGCCGCCGTTCGGCGTGTGATCCCACGCTGAGCCGACACGAAAAGGCCGCGCCGCCGTACCAGATGAGCTGGTATGGCGGCGCGGTGCCCGCAGGGTGGGAACGGTCACGGGGAGGGGCCGATTCCACCCCGCGGACTGGTTCCGCGACGAGGGCCTCCCGATATTTGCCCTCATAGCGGCGGTCGTCGCGTTACTTGCCCTCGTGCCGGTGGTCGTCGCGGTGGTCGCCGCCGCGGACGACGGTGAACTGGGCGGTGGCGGTCCGGTTGCCGACCTTGACCGTTACGGTCTTGGCGCCGGGCTTGGCCTTGGCCGGTACGGTCAGCGTCTTCGTGACCGTCCGCTGGTCGAGCGACACACGGTAGCTCTTGCCCTCGGGACTCGTGATCGTGGCCGCCTTACCCGCCGACGCGCCCCTGACCACGATGGTCACCCCGTAGGAGGCGCCCTGCTTGACGTGGGTCGGGTTGACCGACACATCGAGGGAGAACGGGCGGCGGTGCTGCGTCAACGCGAGGGTGGAGACCGTGGTCTCCCTCTTGGGCGCGGTGGAGGCCGGGTGCTTGGGCCGGGTGTTCTCGTCCGTCGCGGTGGGACGGCCGGTCGTGACCGGTGCGGTGGGCTTGGTGCTCGGGGTGACCGTGGGGGCGGGCTGCGGCCGGCCGCTGTCGGCGAAGGCGCCGCCCGCGAACGGCAGGGCGACGAGGGCGGCACTGGCCAGGGTCACGGTGAGGGGCTTCAGGAAGCGCACTGAGATCAACGTCCAATCCTGGATGACCCGGCCGCATCCCGATGAATTCGGCCCCCGAAGGTCATCCGCACGCCCTGAACTCTGCCGACGCCACATGAGAGGTGTCTGATATGCCGCTTTGATTTATCTATGTCGGGTTGGCATAAACTTTGTGGTCGCCCGGGTGCCCGCCCGGTTCCGGCCCGCCTGGCAGGGGCCGGAGGCGCTCCTCGGCCGGTCGGGAGCCGGTGTCCAGGCGGGGATTTTCCCTTCCGGCAGGCAGACGGCAAGATCTCCCATTTTTCGGGAGGGAGTATGAGAGGCCACGTGCTAGCGTGGCAGCTGTTGCAGTTTTGGTACCCACGAACTTTGCGCGCCCGACGGGTTCCACCCCGAAGGCGTGTTGTTTCACCCGGTCATTTCCGGATGGGTCATTGCGGCGACATGGGATTCGTGACCTGCGGGTCCCGGCTCTGCGCCTATCAAAGGAGATCGACATGGCGACTGGCACTGTGAAGTGGTTCAACTCTGAAAAGGGCTTCGGCTTCATCCAGCAGGACGGCGGCGGCGCCGACGTCTTCGCCCACTACTCGAACATCGCCGCCCAGGGCTTCCGCGAGCTGCAGGAAGGCCAGAAGGTGAGCTTCGACATCACCCAGGGCCAGAAGGGCCCGCAGGCCGAGAACATCGTTCCGGTCTGATCAACGACGCATAACCACGACGAGCCGGGGTCCGCACACGCGGGCCCCGGTTCGCGTGTGTCAGGCCCGAAATCCCGCGTGGTTCAAAGCGCGGGGGTTCAGAAGGGCGAGCTTCAGAAGCGGCGGTAGGTGATCGGGCCGTGCTGGACCGCCACCTCTCCCACCCTGACGTTCGCCCCTGGGTGCGGCGCGTGGATCATCTTGCCGTCGCCTATGTAGATTCCCACGTGGTCGGGTGGGGCGCCGAAGAAGACGATGTCACCGGCCTGCGGCGGCCCTGAGATCGGGTGCCCGCTCGCCTGGTAGCCGGCCGCCGTGGTGTCGCCGATCTTGATGCCCGCCTGGTTCAGCGAGTAGTAGACGAGCCCGCTGCAGTCGAAGGCGTTCGGGCCGTTGGCGCCCCAGACGTACGGCTTGCCGAGGTGCTGCCGCGCCGCGTTGACGATGTCGGCGCCGGTGCCGCCGCCTGGCACGTACGGCACGGCCTGGGCGACCGCTCCCCCAGATCCCCCAGACCCGCCGGATCCCGAAGATCCCCCGGGCCCGGAAGACGCGGCCACCGGGGCGGACGCGGAGGCGGGGCTGTAGGCGTTGCCGTTGCCGTTGCCGTCCGCACTCGCCAGTGTCGTCTTCTGCCAGTCGGGAAGCGGCGTCGGGTCCCAGTGGACGGTGTGGCCCGGCGCCGGCACGAACGTCTGGTCGCCGGGCGCCTTGATGGCGGCGAAAGTCGCCTCCCGCCCGTTCCAGTGCTCGCCGATCGTCTTCACGGCCTGGTTCACGACCTTGTTGACCGCGGTGAGGTGCGTTTTCGCGTCCTCGACCGCGTCGGCGACGGGGGACGCGAGCGCCTTGTCGAACTCCGCCTGCGTGGCGTCCGGATTGTTGGTCTTGTAGGCCCGGGCCTTGTCGAGGACGTCGCCGCAGAGCCCGCGTACCTTCGAGGCGGCCGTCTCCAGCGCCTGGGCGACGTCGTCGAGAGCCGTCGCGCTGTCCGTCAGGGCGTCGTGGAGCGCGCCGCCGGCCGTGGAGTAGCGGCGCATGTACTTGTCGAAGGCGTCGGCGGAGTCGCCCTGCCAGGCCGTGTTGACGCCCTTGACGGCCGTGCCGAGCCGGCCGACGTACTCGCCGGTCTTGCCGCCGGCCCCGCGCCAGCGCTTGGCCACGCCGCGAACCGAGCCGGGATCGCCGCTGACGGACTTGAGGATGTTCGCAAGGCCGTCACCGCCGGGCAGGTCGCCGAGCTCCACGCTTCACTCCTTGATCACGCGCCCGAGGCCTGGTTGGCCGTGTGGACGTTGTCGCGTACCTTCTCCAGCGCCCGCTCGACGCCCTGGAGCTTGTTCTGGACATGTCCCAGCTCGCCCGCCACCCCGGTCTCGATCTTGTCGAGGAGTGCGGCCAGCGAGGAGGAGCCGGTCAGGTCACCGAAGATCGAGGAGTCGGCGCTCTTGGCCGGATATCCGCCCGCGAGGTCGGCGAACTCCTTGGACAGCCGGTTCGCCGCCGACTGGCAGTCTTCGAGCGCCTGGCGGTGAAGGTCGACCTTCGCCATCAGCGATCCTCCAGGGGTACGGGACCGACGGTGACGCACCCATCAAACTGCGCATCCACCACAAGTAGCTGATCGTATAGGAAAGGCCCTAATTCACCGTTAAATGCCCATTATTTGCCCAACCCCGATCGTCCGGGCGCGGGACGCGGGTCTCGGACGATGAGCCGTTTCACCGCCCCCGTACGTCCTAGGAGTATGAGAATGTTGCGGATCGCGCTCACCGTGCTCTTGAGCACCGCCCTGAGCGCCACCATGGCACCCGCCGCATCGGCCACGCCCGTCGCCAAGAAGGTGCTGGTCGAGCTGCGCGAGCAGGGCGGCTTCGCGGGCTTCGACAACCGGGTGATCGTCTACACCAACGGCTGCGCACGCCTGAGCCGTCGTACCGGCCCGACCGTGAACAAGTGCCTCACCCGCGGCGAGCAGCGCAAACTCCACCACGACCTGAAGCTCCTGCGCCTCGGCCACTCCCAGGCCCAACCGCAGGGAGCCGACTTCCTCAAATACACCCTCACCTACCGAGGCCACCGCGTCAGCCGCTACACCCTGACCACCACCTGGACCCCGGTGGTACAGCGGATGGAGCGGTTTCTCGTCAAGTACTGGGCGCCGGACTGACAGATCACCACAGATCACCTGATTCCTCGTAAGATGCGGGCATAAGCGAGGAAGGTGTAGGCGTGACCGAGCACGAGCTGCCCGCGGGGAAGGTCGACCCGACCGTGCCCAGCGTCGCCCGGATGTACGACTACTTCCTGGGCGGGAAGGACAACTTCTCCGCCGATCGCGAGGCGGCCGAACACATCATCCGGATCAGTCTGGAGACCGGCTCCGACATCCGCGAGATCGCCCGGGCCAACCGTGGATTCCTCATCCGCGCCGTGGAGGAGGCGGCCAAGGCGGGCGTGCGGCAGTTCCTCGACATCGGCACCGGCCTGCCTACCCAGAACAACGTGCACCAGGTCGCGCACCGCATCATCCCGGACGCCAAGGTCGTCTACACGGACAACGACCCGATTGTCCTGGTCCATGCCCGTGCCCTGCTCGCCGACAACCCGGACACGGTGATCGTCGAGGGCGACACGCGCGACCCGAAGGCGATCCTGGACGCCGCCGCCGCGCACCTCGACTTCAGTGAGCCGGTGGCCGTCCTCGTCGTCGCCGTGTTCCACTTCCTCGCCGACGACGAGGAGGTGGCCCGCATCGTCCAGACCCTGCGCGAGCCACTGGCCTCGGGCAGCTACCTGATCATCTCGCACGGGTACATCGAGGAGAACGAGGGCATCCCGGCCAGGCTCGCCGAGGCCCAGGACGTCTACCGGCAGACCAGCTCGGGGGCGATGACCTGGCGCGACCGCGACACCGTACGCGGCTACTTCGACGGCCTCGAACTGCTCGAACCGGGCGTCGTACCCGTCCAGGACTGGCGCAACGACGAGCAGTACATCCCGGCCAGCCTGGACAAGGGCGGCGTCCTGGGCGGCGTCGCCCGCGTCCCGTAACTGTACGGTCCGACGCTGAAAGACGGCAGACGCGCTCGTCGAGCCGTGGAGCGCCGTCCAGGACGGCTGTCACGCGCTCGCCTGGGAGCCGCACGAGCGTATTCTCACGGTGTCGTCACCCATCTGCAGGGAGAGATCGTGCCGGGTCAGTCCGTCAAGCTCTCAAAGGGTTCGTCCCTGGTCGTGGATTCCATCGCGGCCCAGCTCTACGGGATCCTGCGCGACCGCATCACCAGCGGGGTGTACGCCCCCGGCTCCCGGTTCGATCCGAACTCGGTGGCCACGGAGTTCGGCGTCTCGCGCACGCCGGTCCGCGAGGCGCTGGCCCGCCTGGAGCACGACCAGCTCATCGAGACGCGGCCGCGGTCGGGGACGTTCGTGGCCCGGCCGGACGTCACCGACGTCCACGAGGTCTGCCAGCTGCGCAAGGGCATCGAGTGGCTGGCGACCGGCATCGCCGCCGCCGTCATGCCGCTCCCCCGGATCGCCGAACTCCGCGCCGAGGTCGTCGAGGCACTGGCGTACGCGGAGAAGGGTGACTACGAGCCGTTCTTCGTCAGTGACACGCGTCTGCACACCGAGATCGTGGCGGCCACCGGCAACGAGCGGCTCATCCGGGTCCGCTCCTCGACGGAGCCGTTCGTGCAGTGGCTGCGTGTGCTGGGCGCCACGGGCCCGCACCGGATCGCCGGCTCCACCCGCCGCCACCTGGAGATCCTCGACGCCATGGCGGGCCGCGACGTCGCTGCGGCGCAGGCGGCGGCCGCGATCCACCTGGACGAGGTCGAGGAGTGGACGGTGGCCGACATGGAGTCGCACGCCATCACGACCTGACGTACTTGGGTAGGGCCTGCACTACCTCGATACGCCAGTGAGCGGGAGCGATCTGGAGGTGCGGCGACTCGTAACGTTCTCGGCATGACAACGCTCCGGCACCGCATCGCCACCGACACCCGCTACGTCCTGCTGGGTTTCCCCACCGCGGTGATGTCCTTCGTCCTGGTCCTGATCGGGGTCGCCGCCGGAGCCGGCAGTGCCGTCGCCTTCGTCGGCCTGCCGATCCTGGCCGCGGCCGCCGCCATGGCGCGTAACTTCGCCGACGTCGAGCGGGTGCTGCTGCCCGACGTGCTCGGCCGCCGCGTCGCGCGTCCCCGCTACCGCCAGGCTCCTTCGGACGCCGGCTGGTTCCGCCGCACGATGAACCCGCTGACCAGCGGGCAGGCGGTGCTGGACATGCTGCACGCCGTCGTCGCCTTCCCCCTCGCCATCGCCACCTTCGTCGTCACCATCGTCTGGTGGGCGGGGGCGATCGCCGGGCTGACCTTCCCGCTCTACGGCTGGATCATCGCCGGCCTGCCCGAGTTCCACGGCGGGCTGCCCGAGCTGCTCGGCCTCGGCGGCGACACCACCACCTTCGTGGTCTTCAACACCGTGCTCGGCATCCTGTTCGCGCTGACGCTGGTGCCGGTCGTACGCGGCGCCGCCCTGATCAAGGCCAACCTCGCCCAGGCGCTGCTGACCCGCCCGGCGTACGACGAGCACCCCGCGACCCTCCGGGCGCACCGGCTCGCGGCCGGGGTCTGAGGCGATCCGGACGGGCCGATACCGGTGGATTGAACCTGGGCCAGGTCAGGGCCGTACATCATGAGGACAGCTCAGGACGCTCCCACGGGCATGTCGCGGAGGTATCCGTGCCGGTGAATCGCCAGCTGTTCGTGAGTGGTCTGGCCTTGGCCATGGTCACCGCGTGCAGCGCCTCCGGGACGCCGTCTCAGGCCGGTGCCTGGTCGGTGAGTGCCGGGCCCCGGGCGAGCGCCGTCCCGGCGCAGCCCACACTGACAGAGGACGGGGCCGAGTTCGTCCTCAACGGCTACCGCGAGCGGCTGCAGCAGGCCAGGAAGCGGAATGGATCCGGACTGCAGGAAACGAGCGCCGGCCTGGCGTTGGAGCTCGACCGGGCCGTCTTCCGGCTCGCCAGGCTGCGCGGTGACCGGCTCGGCACGCTGCCCCGCCTCACCAGCACGCGTTTCGTGATCCCGAAGAACCCCGGCGGCGCCCGCTGGTTCCTGGCCGAGATCACCGAGCAGGGCAAGGACTACCGGACCCAGCTCATTCTCCAGGAGACCGCCGACGGCTGGCGCCTGGTCGCCGGATCGAGTACCCCGCTCCAGGGGCCCGCCCTGCCCATCGCGGTGGACGACGAGGGGCTGGCCACCGCTGTGGCCGGCGACGACACCACGAACCTCGCCGTCGCCCCCCGCGCGATGGCCGCCGCGCACGCCCGCTCCCTGGCCACCAACGGCAAGGACACGGAGGCCAGGCGCCTCCTGGCTCCAGGCCCCTACACGACCCAGTCCGCCACCGCGCGGCTCGCCGACATGCGCCTCCTGCGCGGCCAGTGGGACGTACGCGACCGCACCCAGGTGGTCCCGACGATCTACGCCCTGCGCGCTTCCGGAGGAGGAGCCGTCGTCTGGTACGGCGTACGGGAGCAGCAGGTCTTCTCCGCCCGGCCCAAGGCTGCGACGCTCTCCTTCACCCGGCCGGAGCCCGCCGTGCTGAGCGGCAAGAAGGAGTTCCGCAGCCGGGTCATCCTCGTCCAGGCCACCTGGTTCGCCGCCGTCGTCCCCTCCTCACCGTCGAAGAGAACACGCGTCGTCGCCGACTGGACCGCCCAGATCAGCGTCACGGGCGACTGAACGAGAAATACCCATCCGTTCGGCGAGGAGCTTCTGGGAGACACCGGTCGATCTCGCTTGGCCTTGGCATCGGACCACTTCACGAACTCGCTCATCATCGTTCCTCCTTGTCCTCCTCGGCGAGGAGCGCCACTCCTCTCTCGAAATGAGTGCGGTAGGTGAGGGCATTGTGACAAAAGGTGCGCGATGGCGATCCGCCGTACCGCCACAAACGACACGGCCTGCCACGATCGTGCAACTGCGGCTCACTCCAACGGCTTAACCGCCCGCGTGGGTGAGGGTCTCCCAGGCGACGAAGAGCTGGTTGGTGCCCGCGGGACGCTGCTGCTCGGTGAGCTGCTGGGTGTTGGTCATCGGGATGCCCTGGCGGTTGTGGAGCTGGTTGAAGCCGACCTCGGTGATCGGGCCGAGGCCCAGGTTCAGGCTGCCGCCGCACAACCAGGAGGGCACGGCCGCGCCGAGCTGGTACTTCGACTGGAAGCCGAGCGCGTACCGAAGCCGCTCACCGACCTCCGGGTAGAGGTCCTGGCCCTGGATTCTGGTGGTCTCGGCGACGTGGGAGATGGCCGAGATCCCGTAGCCGGTGTGGGTGAAGTCGCGGCAGGTCTCCTGGGTGAGGCCGTCGACGAAGGTGGTCTGCCCCTGCCAGTACTTGACGAGCTCGTCACGGGTGTCGTTGCCGCTGCCGGGCGCGCCCTTGGGCAGCTCGCCGTCGGCGCTGAGGTAGATGTAGGCCGGCACCCGGCCGCGGAACTTGGTGATCGCCTTGTCATAGCTCGTCCGGTCCTCCAGGAAGACGGAGATGCCGACGGCCGCCTCCATCATGCTCAGCTCCCAGTTGCCGTTGCTGTTGGAGCCGTTGATGACCTTCGGCAGATAGACCGTGCGCAGCATGGTGGCGAAGCGGTTGACGTTCGGCCAGCTCGTGTAGGTGTAGCGGATGATCTCGGCCGCCCGTGGCCAGACCGAGCCGGCCCAGCCGGTCTGCAGGGGCGCGTTGCTGTTCGTGTGGTCCTTGATCACCGCGGACCAGGCGTCCATGATCTCGATGGCCTTCTTGGCGTACTTGCCGTCTCTGGTGACGTACCAGGCCAGAGCCATCGTGTACGCGGCGAGCGCGTCCTGGCGCTCGTCGGTGCAGCCGTTGTTGGGGTTGGAGTAGGGGCCGCACTCGACGACGGCGCGGGGCTTGGCCGCACGGGTGAGGGAGGCCAGCGAGTGGCCCATCATCTGGTCGTAGGCCGACTTCCACGGCTGCGCGCCCGCGTTGACCTTGGTACGCATGAAGTCGAGCTGGTCCCGGCCGAGCAGCACTCCGGGGTGGGTGAAGGTCGCGGGGGCGGCGGCCGCGGGCAGCGGCAGGGCCAGGGAGGCGACCAGGGCGGCGGTGGCGATGAGACGGGGGGTCATGACAGCTCATCCAACGAGCGTTACGGGGCTTGGTCAACCTTCTTAGGAAAGTTTCCTAACTTTTCCGGGGAGTAGAGTGCCCGGCATGATCGACGTTCCCCTCTGGCCGGAGACTCCCCCCGGGCCGGCCACCGGTGAGTCCCCGAGCTTGACCCTGTACGCGGCGGACGGCCCGGCCACGGGCGCGGTGGTGGTGTGCCCCGGTGGCGGATACTCCCGGCTGGCCGGGCACGAGGGCGCGGACGTGGCCCGCTGGCTGGTCACCCTCGGCATCGACGCCTACGTACTGGCCTACCGGGTGGCCGGCGACGAGCCGGGGCGCGAGCCGCTGCATCCGGCTCCGCTGTACGACCTGCGCCAGGCGGTGCGGGTCGTCCGCGAGCGCGGGGCCGGGCGGGTCGCCGTCATGGGGTTCTCCGCGGGCGGGCACCTAGCCGCCACCCTCGCCACCTCCAAGGACGGGGACCGCGCGGATGCCCTGATCCTCGGCTATCCGGTCATCGACCTCGTCGGGTGGGGCACTCACTCGGGGTCGCGCCGTCAGCTGCTCGGCCCCGACGGCACCGAGGAGCAGGCGACGGCCCTGTCCGCGCACCTCAACGTGACCGCCGAGACGCCACCGGCGTTCCTCTGGCACACGGCGGCGGACCAAGGGGTTCCGGCGACCAACAGCCTGCTGTTCGCCGACGCGCTCGGGCGCGCGGGCACGCCGTACGAGCTGCATGTCTTTCCCGAGGGCAGGCACGGGCTCGGGCTCGCCCAGGACGAACCGGCAGCGTCCGCCTGGCCGGGCCTCTGCGCCACCTGGCTCGCCGCCCAGGGCTTCGGCCCGCGCCCCTGAGAACGGCCCGCACTTCTGAGACGAGCGGCGCGACCGGCCGTGGCGGCTCTGCCGGTCCCGGCTGTGCGGCCAGGTCATCCCTTGCCGCGCAGCAGCCGCTCATAGCGGTTTGGGTGACCAACTCCCTGAGGTCAGTGCCGCGACGAGTCGTACCGGCCGTGCGAAAGGGAACGGCCGCGTCCCTCCCGGACCGTCTGCCGCAGCGCGGCGCGGAACCGCCCCGGCCCCCAGGCACGGCCGTGGACCATCCGGGCGAGCGTGTCGCGGTCGGCGGGACCGTGCTCGGCCAGCACATGGGTCACGACGTCGATCTCCCAGTCGAGCTGCTCGTCGGCGCTGGCGGTGACGCGGCCGCTCGCCGCGCCGGCGCCGACCATCCCGGGAGAGGGGAATGTGCGCCCCGGCCCCAGCAGGAACCGCCGCGCTCCCGTGGTGTCCTGCTCGTGGCGGCGGTGGATGCGCTCACGGCGCTCGTCCGCGTAGGCTCCGGCCTCCTCGGCCGTCAGCGGGCGGGCGATGTCCTCCAGTGACTGCTGTTCCGCCCGGACGCCGAACATCAGCTCGGCGACACCGCCGAGCGCCATGGCCGCCGCGCCGATGAAGAACCCGGCGGCCACCAGCGTCAGGTTGCCGCTGTGGATGAACTGCCCGAACAGCGCCGGCCCCGTGATGCCGCCGAGCGCCGTCCCGACCGCGAAGAACAGGGCGATGGCCAGCGCCCGCGTCTCCATCGGGAAGATCTCGCTGACGGTGAGGTAGGCCGAGCTGGCCCCAGCGGAGGCGACGAAGAAGGTCAGCGCGATGAGCACCATGAACGAGGTCGTGGTCAGCGCCCGGTTCAGCATCAGAACGGCGATCACCGCGGTCAGGGCGGCCGACACCAGGTACGTGCCGGCGATCATGGGAATCCGCCCGACGGTGTCGAAC
Organism: Nonomuraea aurantiaca; assembly: GCF_020215705.1. Taxonomy (GTDB): domain Bacteria; phylum Actinomycetota; class Actinomycetes; order Streptosporangiales; family Streptosporangiaceae; genus Nonomuraea; species Nonomuraea aurantiaca. The sequence continues at coordinate 133,013 of NZ_JAIWNB010000009.1, forward strand.
CAGCGTCCCAGCAGGAGCGGCCCCAGGAAGTTGCCGACCGCGAAAACGGCCATGAAGTACGGGATGGACCCGGACGCCACCCCGAAGAAGCCGTGCAGCAGCGTCCCCAGGTCGAACGTCACCGCGTTGTACAGGAACGCCTGCCCGATGAAGAGAGCGAGACCCAGGAGCACGCGGCGCGGATAGCGTTCCATGGCCACCCTGGCGATCTCCCGGAACGGGATGGCGGCGCGCTGCCTGACCGTGATCTCGCCCCTGGGCGGGGGCAGGTCGCCGCCGATCTCGGCCTCGATCTGGTCCACGATACGTTCGGCCTCCTCCTCGCGACCGTGGATGAACAGCCAGCGGGGACTCTCCGGAAGGCTTCGGCGGGTGAACATGATGGCGAACCCGAGCACGCCGCCGATGACGAACGCCAGCCGCCAGCCGATGTCCATCGGAAAGAGGGCGGTGCTGAGGAAGGCCAGCGCGGCGACGCTGCCGATGGCTGCCCCGACCCAGTAGCTGCCGTTGATGGCCAGGTCCGCCCGGCCCCGGTTGCGCGCCGGGATGAGCTCGTCGATGGCCGAGTTGATCGCCGCGTACTCGCCTCCGATGCCCATCCCGGTCAGGAAGCGCATGAGGAACAGGTACCAGGGCTCGAACGCGAAGGTGGTGGCCACGGTGGCGACCATGTAGAGGCCCAGCGTGAACATGAACATCTTCTTGCGGCCGAGCCGGTCCGTGAGCTGCCCGAACAGCAGCGCTCCTACGCACGCGCCGGCAACGTAGATGGCCGCCGCCGTGCCGATGTCGGCGCTGTTGACGGAGATGCCGCTGCCGCGCTCCGTCATGCGGGAGGCGACCGCGCCGACGATCGTCACCTCCAGCCCGTCGAGGATCCACACCGTTCCCAGACCCAGCACCACCCTCCAGTGGAACCGGGACCAGGGCAGCCGATCCAGCCGGGCCGGGATGTTGGTCCGGATCATGCCAAGGTCTTCTGCGGTCATGGTCAAAGCTCCTTCACGGAACGTCCTTTAGCGGTGCTCCGGAGGGATGCCGACAGTACAGTCGTTTTAATGCTGCTTTGTCGGGTTTTCGGGCATCGTTTCCGCTTCGAGGACGAGGGGGAGACGATGCGCTGGCATTGTCAGCGCGGCTGCGGAGCAGAGGGCGCAAAGCGCTACGCGAGCGTCCGGGACACCCGCCGCTACGCCCGCGCCTTCGACAAGGAGGACCGCGACGATCTTGGCAGGCGAGCTCCCCTGGTGGGGCTCCTGCCGCTGCGGCTCGTCCGCGCCCTCCGTGAAAGGAGTCGGAGGAGCTGAAATGCCGCTATGGGAGCAAGGAGGCGAGGTCCTTCGGCATGCCGGCCTTCACGTCCTCCCACTCGCCTGCGGTGATGTGATTCTTGAGCACTTCAAGAACCTTCCTGACCATCTCCTCCGTGCTCCCGTCGTGGTCGAAGGTCACTTCGGCGCGTACGCGGTCGAGGAACTCCTCGCGGTTCACCTTCACCGGAACGCTGCTCGGCCGCCAGCCGTCGAAGTAGACGCCCCGCAACAGCAGGGGAAGTTGGGCGGCGAGGTGGGCGCTCGCCTCCACCGTCAGCCGGTCGCGCAGCGCGTGCAGCACGGCGCGCAGCGCGCCGTAGGAGTGGTTGCGCCGCTCCGAGGGCCAGCCGCAGGCCTCCTCGATCTCGTGCAGGATGCGGTTGGTCTTGTCCACTGTCCGGTTGAACGGCGCGTAGCCGGTTTCCACCATGTCCCCACCTCCTTTCCCCGGGGCCCAACTCCTTTCCCGGCCATCACCTCGAGACTCGTCCCGGCTGCTCCCCGGCCACATCCCCGAAACGTGCAGTGGCGTGAAAGATCTCCAGGAGCATGGGCTTCACCGTTCCTCGTCGGGGAGCTCGCCGGGGAGGCGGTCTGACATGCGGGGACGCGAACAGGAATGGCATGACGTGGACGGCCTGCTCGACGCCGTTCAGGCGGGCAAGGGCGCGACCCTGCTGGTGGACGGGGAGCCGGGGGTCGGCAAGACCCGGCTGCTCGACGAGGCGGCCGCCACCGCCGGCGAGCGCGGCATCGCCGTGCTCCGGGGCGCGCTGGAGGAGCTGGGCGAGCTGGTGCCGTGCGGCATCCTGTTCGAGGCCCTGGACCTACGGCTCGACCCAGACTCGCGGACGCTGGAGGCGTTGCGAACGCGCTTCGAGGAATGGCCAACGGCTCCGGTCCTGGCCGTGCTCGACGACCTGCAGTGGGCCGATCCGGCGACGCTGGTCGCCCTGCGCACCCTCCACGGCCTGCTCGAATTCCGGCCGATCGGCTGGCTGCTGAGCCGCTCGACCGGTGTGGAACAGGACCAGTCCGCCTCCCTGTTCGACCTGCTGGAGCGCCACGGGGCCGGCCGGGTGCGGCTCTCGCCGCTGTCCCCGGCCGCGGCCGTCGCCCTGGCCACCGACATGCTCGGGGCCGCGCCGGGACCGGCGGCGCTGGCTCTGGTGGACGTCGTTGGCGGCAACCCGCTGCTGATCACCGAGCTGCTCGCCGGCCTTCGCGACGAAGGCCAGGTCCTCGACGGCGACGCCGCCCTGCGCATCCCCGACCGGTTCACCAGGGTGGTGCGGCACTGGATCGGCGGCCTGAGCGCGGTCGCCAGAAACCTGGTGGAGACGGCCGCCGTGCTCGGCCGGTCGTTCGCCCCCGAGCAGGCCGCGTCGCTGCTCGGCACGACAACGGCCGCGCTGCTGCCCGCGGTGGAGGAGTCCATGGCGGCGGGCATCCTGGCCGCCACCGCGCATGACTTCGCCTTCCGCCACGAGCTGGTCAGGCTTGTCATCGCCGAGCGGGTCCCGCCGCCCGTACGGCAGGCGCTGCTGGGCCGGCTCGACCTCGTCGCGACCATCGACACCGCGATGGTGGAGGGGCGGCTGCGGGCGGCCGAGCAGCTGGTCCGCGGCGGCCTCGCCGAGCCCTCCTCCGCCCACGCTTCGACGCACAGTGTGGCCGAGCTGCACTGCGTGCTTGCGGACGTCATGTACCTGACCGGCAGCTTCGAGGAGGCCATGCGCGAGGCCGAGACGGTGCTGGCCCTGCCCGACCTTCCCGACCACGTGCGCGACCGGGCGCTGCTCGTGCGCCTCTACACCATGACGCGCCTGCGCAGCGACGAGGCGTCCGTCCGCACGTACGCGCACGAGGTCATCGAGGCGGGCGCCCGGCACAGCGCGGCGGCCACCGCGGCGGCCCTGATCGCGCTGGCGCAGGCGGAGCGGGACGAGGGCCGCCTGTCCCACGCGCTGGCGCTGGCCGCCGACGCCAGGCGGCTGTTCGGCGCGAACGGGTCGGCCGTGCATCCGTACGAATCCCGGCTGATCTCCGCCACGATACTCACCGACGTCCACCGGCTGGACGAGGCGCGGCTGCTCGTCCAGGACGCGCGCGAGGACATGTTCGACTCCGGCCACCAGGCATGGGAGGCCGACCTGTCCGCCCTCGCGGCCCGGTCCGAGCTGCTCGAAGGGCGGCTGGACAGCGCCGCCGGCGAAGCCCAGCGGGCGCTGAGCCTCGCCGCGGATCGGGCCACGCCCCTGTCCGCCGCAGCGGCCACCAACGTCCTGGCCACCGTCGCGCTGCGGCGCGGCAACGTACGGGCGGCCGTCCGGCACGCCGCCGACCTGCCCGGCGACTCACTCGAACACGCCCTCATCGTGGCCCAGGTCACCGAGGCGTGCGACGGACCGCTGAAGGCGATGACCTTGCTGGCCGACCTGCTCGAACGGCAACGTTCGATGCTCGCCGGCAACCCCACCGCGAGCGCCTGGCTGGTCCGCGTCGCCCTCGCCGTGGACGCCCGCGCGGTGGCCAAGGCCGCCGTCGCCACCGCGGAGGAACTGGCGGCCGTCAACCCGGGTTTCCCGGCCCTGACCGCGTCCGCCGCGCACGCGCGCGGCCTGCTCGACGGCGATCGCGAAGCCCTGTCCCGGGCCGCCGAGCGCGCCGACGACGTGTGGGGGCGCGCCTCCGCCACGGAGGACCTCGGCGTGCTGCAGGCCGCCGGCGGGCGGCACGACGACGCGGCGGTAAGCCTCGACCGCGCGCTCGCGATCTACTACGAGATCGGATCCGTCAGGGATTCGGCCCGCGTACGCAAGCGGCTGCGCGCCATTGGTGTGCGCCACCGGCACTGGAGCTACGCCGACCGGCCGGTCTCCGGCTGGGACAGCCTCACCGAGACGGAATGGAACGTCTCGCTCCTGGTCGCCGACGGGTGGTCCAACCGGAAGGTGGCGGAGCAGATGTTCATCAGCGCGCACACGGTCGCCTTCCACCTGCGGCACGTCTACTCCAAGCTGCAGATCAAGTCCCGCGTCGAGCTGACCCGCCTCGTGATCGCCCAGGGGCGGGACGACACCGACGACTGAGGGATTTGCCCCAGGACTACACGCATGGGGGATGTGACCCCGGAGCGCCAGGGAAAGCCTGGAAAAGGGTGTGAGCCACATGGAAATCGGGCTGCTCGTCGGCCTCTTCGACTTCGCGCCCACCGCCATCGCCATGATTCTCCGGGGCCTGCTCTGGGGAGCGGTCGCGGAAGAACTGCTCGCAAGTATCAATCGCTCGCCGCGGCCGACGACAACGTGATCGACGCGGACTTCACCGAGGTCAAATGAACGCCTACGAACAGCACCTACAGGAGGCCCCGGAGGCGGCCGCGAAAATCGCGGAGCTGGAGGAGCGCCGGCTCCGCGCGGTCGCCGAGCTGGACAATCTCCGCAAGCGCATCGCCCGCGACGCCGAGACCTGGCAGTTGCGGCCCGCCGTGGTGGTCGTGGCCAAGAAGGCGGCGTGATGGCGGACCGCCGGGACTTCTACGAGGTGCTCGGCGTGGACAGGAACGCCGACGCCGACGAGATCCAGCGGGCCTATCGCAAGCTCGTACGCAAGTCCCATCCCGACGTCAACAAGAGCCCCGGGGCGGAGGACCGGTTCAAGGAGATCTCGGAGGCGTACTCCGTGCTCTCCGACCCCCAGACGCGCCGCAGGTATGACGCTTTCGGGCATGATTCCCGCCAGGTGCCGCCCGATGTGGATCCCGAGGAGTGGTCCCGCGGCAGGGCACGCGCCGGAGCCGGGGCACGGGCCGGCGGCGGTCAGCGGCGCTCCGCGCGTGCTGAGGACTTCGGGTTCGGCGCCGACGTCGACCTCGAGGCCCTGCTCGGAGGCATGTTCGGCGGCCGCGGCAGGCGCGGCTGGGGACCCGTGCCCGGCGCCGACCAGGAGGCGGAACTGCCTCTGACGGTCGAGGAGGCGTACCAGGGCGGGCGGCGCACGATCACGCTGCCCGGCGGCAGGAGGCTCGACGTCACGATCCCCAAGGGGGCGAGATCAAGCCGGAGGCCCGCGACCGGTCATGAACGAGCTGCGCACGCACTTCCGGCCCGAGTTCCTCAACAGGGTCGACGACATCGTGCTGTTCAAGCCGCTGACCGAGGCCCAGATCGAGCGGATCGTGGACCTGATGTTCAACGACGTCAGGCAGCGGCTGGCCGACCGGCGGCTGACGCTGCGGGTCACCGACCAGGCGCTCAAGCTCATCGCCAACCAGGGCTACGACCCCGTGTACGGGGCCCGGCCGCTGCGCCGGTTCATCGCCCGCGAGGTCGAGACCAGGATCGGGCGGGCACTGCTGGCCGGAGACGTCCCCGACGGCTCGACCGTGACGGTGGACGTCGACCACGGCGAGCTGAGCGTCACCTTCGCCGGACCGGGGAGCTGACATGATCTCGACCACCGTCACCTGCTCGAACTGCGGCAAACGGAACAGGGTCCCGGCCGCGGCCGACGGCGTGCCCCAGTGCGGGAACTGCCACCGGCCGCTGCCGTGGATCGCCGAGGCGGGCGACGACACGTTCGCCGAGGTCGCCGAGCGTGCCGGCCCGCCGGTCATCGTCGACTTCTGGGCGGACTGGTGCGGGCCGTGCCGGATGGTCACGCCCGCACTCGAACAGATCTCCCAAGACCTGGCCGGCCGCGTCAAACTCGTCAAAGTCGACGTGGACCGGTCGCCCCGCCTGTCCGAGCGCTTCACGATCAAGCACATTCCGATGCTCATGATGATGGTCCGCGGCGAGGTCGTCGCCCAGCGGGCGGGCGCCTCGCCCGCCCACGAGCTGCGCCGATGGGTCGAGGACGCGGTCAGGACGCGCACATGACGCCGATCCCCGAGACGCCGGATCTATATGGCGCCTTCCCCCGGCTGAGCGAGGCGCAGCTCGCCGAGCTCTCGCCCCACGGCGAGCGCCGGGCCGTCTCGCTCGGCGACGTCCTGTTCAGGGAGGGGGAGCCCACCACGGAGTTCATCGTCGTGCTGAGCGGCAAGGTGGCCATGGTCGAGGGGCACGGCTCCGGCCCGGACGAGAAGACGATCGCCGTCCAAGGCCCGGGCCGCTTCCTCGGCGAGCTCAGCCTGCTCACCGGCCAGGCGGCATTCCTGACCGCCGTCGTCCAGGAGCCAGGCGAGGTGCTGGCCGTCCCGGCCGACGAGGTGCGCACGCTCGTGGCGCACGACCAGGCGCTCGGCGACCTCATCCTGCGGGCCTACCTGGCCCGGCGGTCCCTGCTGATCGGGCTGGGCACCGGCTTCCGCATCATCGGCTCCCGCTATTCGGCGGACTGCAAGCGGCTGCGCGAGTTCGCTGCCCGCAACAGGGTGCCGCACCGGTGGATCGACCTGGAGGAAGACGAGGAGGCGAACACGCTGCTGCGCGAGCTAGGCATCCCGGCCGCGGACACCCCAGTGGTGATCTGGCGCGGCGACAAGGTCCTGCGCAACCCGACCGTCGCCGAGCTGGCGAAGGCGATCGGCCTGCCCGCCCCGGTGCCCGGCGACGGCGTCTACGACCTGGTCGTCGTGGGCGCCGGCCCGGCCGGCCTGGCCGCCGCCGTGTACGGGGCCTCGGAAGGGCTGACGACCGTCGTACTCGACGCCGTGGCCACGGGCGGCCAGGCCGGCACCTCCTCCCGCATCGAGAACTACCTCGGCTTCCCCTCCGGCATCTCGGGCGCCGAACTCGCCGAGCGCGCCGTCATCCAGGCGCGGAAGTTCGGCGCGGCGCTGACCGTCCCGGCCGAGGCGACCGGCCTGCAGCCGGACGACGGCTTCTACGGCGTCCTCGTCGAGGACGGCAACACCATCAAGGGCCACGCCGTGATCATCGCCACCGGCGCCCGCTATCGGAAGCTCGACGTTCCTGAGCTGGAGAAGTACGAGGGATCCGGCGTCTACTACGCGGCGACGCCCTTCGAGCTGCGCATGTGCAGCGACTCGCCGGTGGTCATCGTCGGCGGCGGCAACTCCGCCGGTCAGGCGGCACTCTACCTGGCCAGGAACGCCTCGTCGGTGCGCGTGATCGAACGCGGCGACGACGTGCGCGCCAGCATGTCCCACTACCTCGCCGACGAGCTCGACCGCACGCCCGGCATCGAGATCATGCTCAACACCGAGGTACGCCGGCTCATCGGCGACGGCACACTGACCGGCCTCCGCGTCCACAACAAGCGCACAGGGGAGTCCCTGGAGATCGCCACCAGGGCGATGTTCGTCTTCATCGGCGCCGACCCACACACCAAGTGGCTGGAGGGCGCCGTGCCGCTCGACGACCGCGGCTTCGTCATCACGGGACAGCGCACCACCTGGAACGCACTGCTTCCCCTGGAGACCGACCACCTGGGCGTCTTCGCCGTGGGCGACGTCCGCAGCGGATCGGTCAAGCGGGTCGCCTCCGCGGTGGGAGAGGGCGCCATGGCCGTACGCCTGGTGTACGAACGGTTCTCCACCACAGGAAATCGACAGAGAGGACGGTGATCCACATGCCGGTCATGGCACACTCCAGGTTCGAGCGCTTCTTCCGCGCCGCCGCGGGACTCAACGTGGACAAGAACGACCTCAAGCGCTTCAACGACTTCGTCAACAGCAAGCTGTACGACATGCTCGTCGTCGCCGAAGCCGCGGCCAAGGAGAACAGGCGCGACATCATCCAGCCATGGGACCTGCCCATCACCAAGGGCCTGCAGGAGAACATGCACGACTTCCGCGACCTCGACGAGGAGCTGAAGCTGACGCCGATTTTGGCGCAGCTCACCGAGCTGCCGCCGCTCGACCTGTCGCTCAGCGTGGACGCCGAGGCCCGACTGCCGGCCGTGGCGGGCGGGCTGTCCATGGCGCTCGCCCAGGCGTTCAAGATCGTCGAACCCGATCTCAAGAACCCCTCCAGCGAGCACTGGGAGCGCATGACCCGGCTGTTCGGCCTGCTCCTGTGAGCGTGACGCGGCGGGGCGAGCGACGGATACTCTCCTGAGAGAGTGCCCTGCTCCGGCAACGGCCCGCGAGCAAGGTCAGTGCGAGAGCCGGCAGGAGTAATCTTCGCAAAGCGTCCCGTCGTCGAAGGGCTTCTGACCGACGACTGTGATCGATTCGCTCCACCTGGCTTCTATCGGCAAATCCGTACTCTGACCTGAGCGTTAGAGGCTAGAGCGCCGCACAGGACATGACCGTTGCAAGCTGGCGATCAACCGTAGAGGTCGTCAAGGGTGATCAGGCGCACGTCGCTCCCTGGTTCGGCGCCGAGTCCCCGGGTGAACCCGGCGCCCGAATAACACGTGAGCACCGTGTCGCGGGTGTCGTACCCCTTTGCCGTGAGGAGATCGCGCGCGCGCCGGAGCCGGGCCACATGCTCGGCTCCCATGGCCCTGTCCCACTTGACCTCGCCCAGCGAGAGAACCCGTCGCGGGCGTCCGTGATCCGCGGGCGCCAGAACAGCGACATCGACCTGGATCTGCGTGCGGTTGGCGGGATCGGGTACGACTCCGCTCCCCACCTCACCGGCCGCGGTATCGGCATGCAAGGCGTACTCGCGGCAGAGCACCTCGACGTGGGGGCCGACGACCTGCGACAGGAAGCGTGCCCTGCTGCCCCGCCACACCGTCGCCGCGTCCCCGCGCTCCAACCGCGCCCACTCCCTGACCATGATCGCCTGATAGAACGTGATGAGCGGTTCGGCCACCCGGTAGTAGCTGCGGTTCGGCCGGAAGAGATCGCGCTCTTTGACCAGGAGATGGCTGTCTTCCAGGACGCGAAGCGGGTGCGCGATCTCGTTGGACTTCCGCCCCACGTAGCCGGCGATGCCCCCTGACGTCGTGTTGCCGTCGGCGACGGCGGCAACGACTCGAAGGATACTTGACCGAACTAAAGTTGACTCAACCGTACTTCACAAAGCTATGGCGACAGGTGCGGCTCCCAGCGTCCTCCCAGCTGACTGGGGCTCAATCGACATAGGAATGCCTCTGCTCCAGGTAGTCGTTGAGCTGCCGCCACTGAGTCGGATGAATGTCCAGCGTGTGCAACTCGCCCGGCTCGACCCACCGCACGTCGCTCGCCTCGTCGTTTGCCTCGGGCCGACCGCCGACCGGACGGGCGATCAGCATGACCTCGTACTCCTGACGGACCTCCCCGTCCGTGTAGGCCACGATGTGGCCGGGGTCGGAGTAGATCCCGAGAATGCCGACCGGCTCGACGCGAACGCCGGTCTCCTCCTCGGTCTCCCGCACGGCGCACTGCGAGGGCGTCTCGCCGATCTCCATCTTGCCCATCGGCAACGCCCACTGGCCGGTGTCCCGCCGGCGCTGCATGAGGATGCGGCCCGCGTCGTCCACGGTGACCGTCCCGCAGGCCGGCACCAGACTGTTCGCCTTCGGGGCGTTCGGGTCGTTCCAGTATTCGACTCGTCCCATGTGGGGTGCCTTTCAGATCTCCGCGCCAGCCCACGGAACGGCTCCGGCCCAGACTCGCTCGAACGATGACAGCTAGTGGTCGGCTATCGTCCCCGGCGTCGAGGTGGCGGAAGACGAACTGCTCGGCTTCGATGAGCGTCAGGGGACTTAATCTCCGTTGAGGACCTGCGTCATCCACTCCAGCGATCCCGTGCTGAGCACCTCGTCCGCGATGCGCTTCGCAGACGCCGTCCGCAGCGCGGCGAGCGAGCTGTCGATCCACGGTTGGACGTTCTGGTGGCCCTGCTCGCGGTACTCGACGGCCTGGATCAAGCATTCGAGCTTGTCGGCGTCGCGGGCGCAGACGGCTTCCAGTGTGCTCTTCTCCTCGTACTCACCGACCGCGCCGCCCACCATCTCCGCGACCGGCTCCGGAATGCCACGCACCTGGTCGGCAGTGACCTCCTCGTTCGGCGCCGCCTTCAGATAACGCTTGCCGATGTAGGGAATGTCGGTGACGCGGGTCTCCTGGGTGTCGTGGAACAGGCTCAGGAACGCCGCACGCTCAGGATTGCCACCTTCCAAGGCCGTGATCACACTCGCGATGACCGCCGCCCGGAAGGAGTGATCGGCGATGCTCTCAGGATCCCGTACTCCCGCGACCAGCCAGCCCGTGCGCTTGTAGCGCTTGAGCAGTCCGATCTCATACAGCAGGCCCGCCAGCCTCGACAGTTCCTCCGCCATGGAAGTCCCCTCTCACCTAGCTGTCTATGACAGGTCGGCTATGCCGTTCCACGTCGCCCGCGTGACCATTCGCAAGGTGACCGCCCAGCTCCGCGAAGACGGCCTCATCGCCACCACCCCGTGCATGGGCTTGGTAGCGCTTGGTTTTGCGCAGCAATAGCCGGTTATTCAGTGTCCTTAGGATGTCGAGGCGATGCGTAGATCACCCAGACAGTGCGGGTGGCGTCATCGATGGCGTAGCGCACACGCCCGCCGCTGGTGACCTCGAATTCCCACTGCTCCAAATTCTTGCCGTTGTGACGGTGAGTCGAAAGGTCGCCTCGCAGGCGATGCTGCCGGTCGCGACTGGAGCCTGAACGGGGATCAGCCCGCAGCACCTCGAAGCATCGGCGCGTGTTGGCCAAGGCGTGACGGCACAGCTCTTCCCAGCCCTCAACCGCAGCGCCGGTACCAAACCGGACATCCCACTCGCCATCCGGCGGTGGCACCGTAACCCGATCTCCGCGCTTCGGGCTCATGCCGAAACCTGCACCGGCCCGAAGTCGCCACTCGTGGGCTTGCGAGCGTCGGCGTAGTGCGCGGGATCGGCCTTGATTCTGGCAGTGGCCCGCCAGCCCGCGATGACCTCCCGGGTGGTGACATCGACGTCCAGCTCGGCCGCGTCGGAGAGCGCTTCGACCAGTTCCAGAGTGAAGGCACGCAGTTCGTCCGAGGACAGGTGGCGAACCCACGGGAAGACCTCCGGCATGGCTATGACCAGCGCACGCGCGGTGGGATCATGCTTGATCAAGGCAAGGAACAGCCGGGACGCGGTGGCCAGCGTCTCTTCGCGTTCCTCTTCGCGATCCGCTGCGGTCAAGTAGAAATCCGGAGCATCCCGATGTGTGACACGCACGCGTCCCAGGCGTGCCGCGCGCTCGGCGACCGCTCGGGGATTTCTCGACAAGTCAGAAAACGTCACTGCGTCGGCATGGCTAGTGCTCACGCCATGAGCGTATGTCAGAACACGTTCTGATGCCAGCGATCCGACTGGTCCACACGCCAGAACGCCGGTAAAACGGCCGTCCACGTACCGAACAGGCCGCCTTCCGCTATCCGACGGAGCGATCAAACGGTGAGGGGCGCTTCTGACAGAGGTTGATGCCTATGGACACTCTCGAACTGGATCGCAATGAATCGCTCAGCGAGCGGAGCCGAGCAGCAGGCGCAGCCACCATGTTGCGGCTTCCGCGCGGCGCCAACTCCCTGCGTACGCGTGCTGCGGCGGCTCGGACTGCGTGAGTCTGTGGATCTGGAAAGTGCCGCCAATGGTGACCAGCTCATAGACGACAGCTCTGCAGGCACAGGTGTGGTCCACCACACGGTACGGGCCGAGAGGCTGGTCATGCCAGGTCAGAGAGATGCAATGCGCAAGGACGTGCCCTGGGTGAACGGACATGCCTGGGCACTCCCAGTCGGCAGTGTTGTCAACGGAATCACCTGCCAGAGCGCAGGGCTCCCTGTCCGCGGACCTCATCAGCAGCGGCCCTGGCGTTGAGCTTGAGCGTCCAGGACACGGGCGAGGGAATCCAGGGTTGAGGCGTGCACTGTCATGCACAGACCAGCGTTCACCTCAGCGCTGGATATGGCGTAGGCCTTCCGCGTCGCGTACCAGTCGCCAGGGCCACATTCACCGCGAGCGCGCCAGATCGACCAGCCGGGGAAGCTCTCTGCCAGCCGCTTCAAGTCGTCCACCTCATGCACGCTACACAGCCTTTCTATACCTGTCTATAGCTATTAGCTTCTATGGCGGGTCGGCTATGCCTGCCTACAGTGACACCCGTGATCGACTACGACCCGACACGCCCCAAGTGGGTGCAGATCTACGAGGTCGTACGCGCACGCATCGAATCGGGCGAGTACCCGCCCAACCACCTCATCTCAGAGGTTCAGATGGAGTCCGAGTTCCACGTCGCCCGCGTGACCATCCGCAAGGTGACCGCCCAACTCCGCGAAGACGGCCTCATCATCACCACCCCGGGCATGGGCTCCTTCGTGGCGTCCAAGAAGGCCCCTGGAAACGACTGAGACCTCCGAACGGCGGCGTGGCCTGCCCGGTCGGGCAGACGGCAAGGCGTGGGTCTGCGGAGATAGCTGGATTCTGGCTCTTGGTCGCCCGGATTTCGGGATGTGCCGCCTGCGATGGTCCGCCAGGCTCCGCGCGCTCGCCGGCGGCGCTGTGAACAGTCGCCGCCCGAGTGCTCATGTATACCGGGCGAACGTTCGAGCCCCGGGAAGTCTTTTCGGCGGCAGAAGCCTCGCCCCGTGCTGAGATTCGCAGCCCAACCTCAAGTTCATTGACTCCACATGCTCAGATAAGCCCAAAAGAAGGGGAATATCAGTAGATAAAATGATCTAGCACATGATGTCCGGAATCTGTACAGTTCTGGCCTGTGATCCGCCATTGGCACCGGCTGGCGCGCCACGCCCGCTGGGTGCGGTTTCGCATCGCAGCCTTGATCGTTCTCGTCCTCGCGACGATCCTTGTGGGTGACGTCAGAGGATGGTGGGTGAAGCCCTCATTGCCCACGGCGGTGCCGGTATTGTCCGGTGAGCGCCAAGAGTGCCGCAACCCTGAAGGCGCTCAGCCTGTGGGAACGGTCCTGTGTACGGGGTTGAAGCTGCAGCTCGGCTCTGACAGCGGCGTGGTGACCATCGCGCAGGCCGCGACCGAGATCTTCGGGATCGACGGCGACAAGGACAGAGTCGAGTTCGCGGTCAGCCGGGACGGTCACCGTGTGGTCTATCTCGATGCGCCGAGCTATCGCTTCGTTGCGATGGACCTACCCACGAGAAAGACCCGCGCGCTTACTCCTCCGCTGAGCGGCGAGGAACTGGGGAAATGGGCGAATCTCGCCAGTTCGGCTGATGGCCGTTGGTTCACGGTCTCGTTGATAGGAAATGCCAAAACCATCTTGACCGACTTCGATACGGGTCAAGCGCGGGAGATTCCGAACGTCTGCGTGGTTCATGGGGTCACTGCGAAGCTCCTGGTGGGAAATCAGTGGTGCCGTCACGGCGAAGGCGGCATACCAAACCAAGTGGTCGTCGTACGCGAGGATGGATCGGTCAAGCCGCTCGACGACCTGCAGAACGAGCATGTGGACATTGGCCTCTCACCCGATGGCGTCACCTTTTCCGCGGGCCGCAACCTCTACGACGTCGAAACCGGCCAACGACTCGGACCTTTGCCCCTTCCGCAATCGTCGCGCGCCGTCGCGTGGCTGGACGACAGTCGGGTCCTTGCTGAGGACGGGGAGTCTTACCAGGTGGTGAGCATCGTCACCGGGACCCGGGACGAGGTGGACAATGAGCGTCCCCCCGGTCTGGAGTTCGCGAAAAGGCTCAGCTCGGGCAGGCTGCCGTGGTAGAGCCGGTCGACGGTTCCTGGATGGAACCGCTGTGGCGGACCGCCCTCGCACTCACTGGAGATCCGGACCGGGCCCAGCGCCTGACGGCCCAGGCGCTCGCGCGTCGCGGTGACTCCCGTGACGCGTACTTCAGTCTCTACCGGCGTTTCCTGTCCCCCCTCCACCGCTGGCGCCGACCTGTGGTGGCTGGGCGACGTTCACGGCGTGAGTGGGCCGCCGCGGTTGGCCTGCGTCACGACGGGTGGTCGGCCGAGAATGTGGCCGACCTGCTCGGATGGCGGGTCGCAAAGGTCGAGCGGCTCGCCGCAGATGCCTCGGCCTCGACGGTCGAGGAGTCGCGGCAAGGACTCGAAACGGGTCGGATTCGCGAGCTCGTGGAGGGCTACCGGAAAAGGCGCTTCGCCGCGGCCTGCGCCGGAGTCGGGGGTGCGGTCACAGCGCTGTTCATAGCCGCGTTTCTCCTGTCGCCGGAGGCGCCCCCGAGAACCGAGTACCCGCCGCCGTCCCAGCCGTACGTGAGACCCACCCTGGCCATAGACCTCCCCACGGGACCTGGCGTGGCTGTCCGGTACGCCTACCGCCTCGTCGATCGCTACAACGAGACTGGGTACCAGGATTCGTGGGCGGTCGTGACCGTGTCCGGGGAACGCAGGGTTCTGGCCGGCCTGCGTGGAGCCTTCCTGAAGGTCAGCCATGACGGTCTCAAGATCGCTCACTATGACAGCGAGAAGAGCGAGCTGACACTCATGGACGTGACGAGCGGGTGGACCAAGAGGCTGCCCCTCCAAGCGGAGCGGTTCGGCGGCCTGTCGCTGGACTTCTCCCTGGACGGCCGTTACGTCGCGTACCAGGCTGGCCAAGATCCCATCGTCGTGATGGATCTCCGCCATCCCGAGAAGCTGGTCAGGTACCCGGACGAAATGATCATGAGCTGGACTTCGCGCGGTTTGATGACCATGGACGATGACCGGGAGAACGGCTGGCTGAGGCGACCGGACGGCTCCAAGAAACGGATCGACACCTACCTCGCCGACCCTATGTTGGTGTCGAGTGACGGCTCGATGTACGCCCACGCGTACGACCGGCAGCCGAAGGTGGATGTGGGAAGTATCGATGGCCGCGGAAGGGATCGTACCTTCACCCTCAAGGATGACAACGTCCTCGGCGTGGAGCGGTGGGTCGGGTCATCGGCGGTGATTGTGAGCATGCATCACGGTGGTTATCGGCTGATCGACGTCAGGACGGGCGAGGTCCGGCCCATCGAGGTCGGAGAGGCCGACTACCCGCAAGTGGCGTTCGGCAAGCTGTAGCCATCCGGCCGAGCGGGCTTGGGGCGCCGTGCGGCAGCGGTGAAGCCTTGGCGGTCTCAGTGTGAAGGCGAGTGATCCGCTTCTTAAGGTCCGGAGCTGTTGGGACGAACAACTCATTCGTGATGCTGACGCCCGGAGAGGCGCGAGTCTCAGCTCGTTAAGGGATCGCAGTTCTGTACAGAAAGATATACAGTTGATGTATGACTGTTCTGCACGACGCTACTGAGCTGAGCGTCACAGAAGCGGCCCAGCGAGGAGTTGCCCGTCTGGTGGCTGATGCGGAGCAGGGGACCGATCTGGTGGTCACCCGTCGGCATCAGCCGGTGGCGGCCGTGGTGAGCATCCGACGGCTCAACGAGTTGGAGGAGGCGGCGGCCGATCTGCGTGATTTGGCGCTCGTACTTGCCCGGTCGGTCGCGGATACGGGAGAGCGCGTCTCGCTCGATGAGGTACTCGCCGCTTTCGGGCATACTCGCGAGTCGCTGGCCGCCCTCCCGGACGACGAGTGATACGTGTCCGACGTCGTCTTCACAGCGCCAGCGGTCGATGATCTCCGGCGCATCGGCCCAGACGCGGCGCCCAAGGTACTCAAGAAAATCCTTCTCCTGCTGGAGAATCCCGAGGCCGGCTACCCGCTCGGCGGGGAACTGACCGGTTTCCGGAAGCTTGTGGTTGGTCGCAACACCTGGCGTGTTGTCTACCGCATCACCGAGGACAAGTCGGTGGAGATCTGTGAGGTGTGGGCTGTCGGTGAGCGGGCCGACGCGGAAGTCTACGCTGAAGCGACGGCGAGGGTTCGCGAGGCGGATGTCGGCCGTCCGGAGATTGTCCAGCTCGGCCAGGTGATCGAGCGTCTTGGCACGCTCGCCGATCACATTCGGATGGAGAAGGCGCCCCCTAGAGAACCGGTTCCAGATTGGCTTGCGGACCGGTTGATCTACACGGTGGGGATGGCCCGCGAGGACGTTGCCGCTCTTGATCTCCAAGAGGCCGTCGACCTGTGGGCTGATTACCGGTCGAAGCCAAGTTAGGTCGCACATCTATTGCCTGAGGCGGAGCACTGCCTGCTGCTCCGGGCAGTGAGCGGGCGCGGGTCTAGTGGTGGGCCGGGCTCTGGGACGGCAGGGTGGCCGTCACGATCAGGCCGCCGCCCTCCCGGGGGCGGGCCGAGACCTCGCCGCCGTGCGCGAGGGCGATCGAGCGCACGATGGACAGCCCCAGCCCCGCGCTCTTCGCCGTCACCACGCGTTCGGGGCCGAGCCGGCGGAAGGGCTTGAACAGCGTCGGGATCTCGTACGGCGGCACAGCCGGACCGGTGTTGCTGACCTCCACCTCGACGCGGCCGTCATACGCGATGCGGCTGACGGCCCGCACCCAGCCGGTGCCGTCGTCGATGTTGTGCCGGATCCCGTTCTCGACCAGGTTGTGCACCAGTCGTTCGAGCAGCAGCGCGTCCCCGCTGGTCGGCGCGGGACCGGCCGCCTCGTGCAGGGTGATCTTCGACTCCGTGGCCTCGGCGGTGGCCTGCGCGACCACGTGGCTCACCACGTCGGCCAGGTCGACGGGTGACCGATCACCGATCTCGTGCTCGGCGCGGGCCAGGAGCAGCAGCCCGGAGATGAGCCGCTCGTGCCTGGCATTGATCTCCAGCAGGCTCTCGCCGAGCTGCTTGACGTCGGCCGAGGCCGTACGGCGGTGCATGGCCAGCTCGACCAGCGCGCGGTTCAGCGTCAGCGGGGTGCGCAGCTCGTGTGAGGCGTTGGCGACGAACCTGCGCTGCCCGTCGAAGGAGTGGTCGAGCCGTTCGACCATGGTGTCGAAGGTGTCGGCCAGCTCCTTCACCTCGTCGGCCGGACCGTTCAGCGCGATCCGCTCGTGCAGGCCGCGCTCGGCGACCGGCGCGGCCGCGATCCGCCGCGCGGTCTCGGTCACCTGGCGGAGCGGCGTGAGCACCCGTCCGGCGACCAGCCACCCCACACCCGACGCCGCGCCGCCGACCACGACCAGCGCGATCGCGCCCTGGGTGAGCAGCGAGGTGGTCGCGGCGCCGCGCAGCAGGCTCTGCTGCTGCTTCATCCAGTTCATGGCCTTGTCGCCGTCCAGCGAGCCCGTGTCGGTGTCCAGCGAGCCGGGGCCTCCGCCTCTGACGATGATGGATACCGTCTTCTGCTCGAGCTGCTGGTTGAACAGCACGTACGTGACGCCGAGCAGCGTCAGTCCCGCGACGAAGAACAGCGTGCCGTACACAAGGGTGAGCCTGCTGCGGAGCGTGGGAGTGGTCAGCGTAGGAGTGGTCATGGAATCTGGTATCCCACGCCCGGCACGGTCTCCACGACCGGCGGCTCGCCGAGCTTGCGGCGCAGCTTGAGAATGGTCAGGCGGACCGCGCTGGTGAACGGGTCGGCATGTTCGTCCCACGCCTTCTCCAGCAGGTGTTCGGCGGGCACCACGGCCCCGTCGGCGAGCAGCAGCTCGGCCAGCACGGCGAACTCCTTCTTCGACAACGGCACGTACCTGCCGTTCCTGAACACCTCCCGGCGCGCGGGATCGAGGGTGATCCCCGCGCGCCGCAGCACCGGCGGCGCGGCCGGCCGCGAGCGCCGCCCGAGCGCCAGCACGCGGGCCGCGAGCTCGGGGAAGGCGAACGGCTTGGACAGGTAGTCGTCGGCGCCAAGGGAGAGCCCGGTCACCCGGTCGCCGATCTCGGCTGCGGCGGTGAGCATCAGCACCCGCGCGGTCGACTCGGACTCCACCAGCTCCCGGCAGACGTCGTCACCGTGGACGAGCGGCAGGTCGCGGTCCAGGACGACCACGTCGTAGTCGTTGACCGCGAGCCGCTCCAGCGCCGCCTCCCCGTCGTGCGCGGTGTCGACCGCGTGCGTCTCCTCGCGCAGCCACTCGGCTATCGCGTCGGCGAGCATGCGCTCGTCCTCGACCACCAGCACCCGCATCGCGCCCTCGTCCCTTCGGTCATGTACTGGGGAGATCGTGCCCGGTGGGCTGTTTGTTCGGCGTTAGCACCCATGGAAACGCCGCGGAAACGGCGTGCGCTGTTGGCTCTCGTCTCGTACACCCGATCTGAAAGAGGAGACCATGAGACGACGAGGCATCCTGGCCGCGATCCCGCTCGCGCTGACGCTGGCCCTGGCGGGCTGCGGCGCGAACGACGCGGGCGGCTCCGACGTGGCATCGGTGAGCAGCGGCAAACCGGCCGCCGCCGCCAGCGCCTCGGCCAGTCAGGACCCGCAGGCGAAGGGGCTCAAGTTCGCCCAGTGCATGCGCGAGAACGGCGTCCCCATGGACGACCCCGAGCCCGGCAAGGGGGTCCTGCTCAAGATGGACAAGAGCATCTCCCCGGAGACGGCGCGGAAGGCGCAGGAGGCCTGCAAGCAGTACGCGCCGAACGGCGGTGGACCGGGCGGGAAGGTGGACCCCAAGATGGCCGAGCAGATGCGCAAGTTCTCCCAGTGCATGCGGGACAACGGCGTCGAGGCCTTCCCCGACCCTGAGGGCGGCGCGCTGCGCATGACCGGTGAGGCCGGCGACGACCCGGACTTCAAGGCCGCGCAGGAGAAGTGCTCGAAGGAGTTCCTGCCCCAGATGGGCCAGGGCGGCTCCTGATGTCCACAGCCACCCTCGACGACAAGGCGGCGGCGGGCGGGGATCGCCCGCGCCGCCGCCGCGGTCGCGGCAGGCGGGTCGCCGGCCTGCTCGTCGCGGTCGCCGTCATCGGTACGGCCGGCGTCGCCGTGAACGGCATGGGCCTCCTGGGCGGCGACCGGGCGGCGGGCAAGACGGCCAGCGCCCTGCCGCCCGCCACCACCACGGTGACCAGGCAGACGCTGCTCGACACGCGGGAGGCCGACGGGGACCTCGGCTACGGACCGACCACCACGGTGGTGAGCAGGAAGCCGGGCACGGTCACCTGGCTGCCGGACAGCGGTGACACGGTCGGCAGGGGCAGGTCCCTGTACCGGCTCGACGCCAAGCCGGTGGTGCTGATGTACGGCACCACGCCCGCCTACCGCGACCTGCGGATCGGCACCGAGGGCAAGGACGTCGAGCAGCTCGAACGCAACCTCAAGGCCCTCGGCTACGACGGCTTCACCGTGGACGACGAGTACACCGATTCCACGGCCGACGCGGTCAGGCAGTGGCAGGAGGACCGCAACCTCGACGAGACCGGCGTCGTCGAGCTCGGCCGGGTCGTCTTCGCCGCCGGCAAGGTACGCGTGGACAGCCTGGCGGCCGAGGCCGGCCAGCCCACCGCGCCGGGCCAGAAGGTGCTCTCCTACACCGGCACCGACAAGGTGATCACCGTCAAGCTGGAGACGGAGGACGGGCGGGTGGCGAAGAAGGGCGCCAAGGTGTCGGTCAAGCTGCCCGACGGCAAGACCGTGTCCGGCAAGGTCACCGAGGTCGCCACCATCATCGAACCGGGCGAGGGGCAGGGCGCGGAGCCCGAGACGCGGGTCGAGGCGCTGGTCTCTCTGGGCAAGCAGCGGGCCGCCAAGGGGCTCGACCAGGCCGCGGTCGACGTGACCTTCACGGCGTCCAAGCGCAAGAACGTGCTGACCGTGCCGATCGCCGCGCTCGTGGCGCTCCAGGAAGGCGGGTACGGCGTGGAGGTCGTCGAAGGCGGCAAGTCCCGATATGTCGGGGTGAAGACAGGTCTGTTCTCCGGCGGCCGGGTCGAGGTCTCCGGCGACGGCCTCACCGAGGGCATGAGCGTCGGGATGCCCCGATGATTTCTCTAATTGACGTCACCCGCTCCTACCCCGGCGGCGTCACCGCGCTGGACAAGGTGTCCCTGGAGATCGAGCACGGCGAGCTCGTCGCGATCGTCGGCCCGTCGGGCTCGGGCAAGTCGACGATGCTCAACGTCGTCGGCACGCTCGACCGCCCGTCCTCCGGAACCGTCCGCATCGACGGCTACGACGTGGCGAAACTGTCGGACGGCCGGCTCTCCGCGCTGCGGGCGACCCGCATCGGCTTCGTCTTCCAGCATTTCCACCTCGCCGCCAAGATCCCGGCGATCGACAACGTGGCCGACGGCCTCGTCTACACCGGCATCGGGCGCGCCGAGCGGCGGCGGCGGGCCGCGGCCGCGCTGGAGCGGGTCGGGCTCGGTCATCGCCTCGACCACGAGCCGCACGAGCTGTCCGGCGGCGAGCGGCAGCGCGTGGCCATCGCCAGGGCCGTGGCGGGTGATCCCCCGCTCCTGCTGGCCGACGAGCCGACCGGCGCCCTGGACTCCGTCTCGGGCGCGGGGGTGATGGACCTGCTGCACGACCTGAACGCGGCCGGCACCACCATCGTGATCATCACGCACGACCTGGAGATCGCCGCGAGCCTGCCCCGGCAGGTGCGGATGCGCGACGGCCAGATCGTCGCCGACTCCGCGGCCGAAGCGAGGGTGGCCTGATGGCGGCCGTTGCCGAGCACGCGGGACTGCCGAAGCTCACCCCGGCCAGGATGCGGGCGGGGGATGTGCTGCGGGTCGGCGCCGTCGGCCTGCGGACCCGCCCGCTGCGGGCCTTCCTGTCCGCGCTCGGCATCGCCATCGGCATCGCGGCCATGATCGGCGTGGTCGGCATCTCGTCCTCGTCGGGAGCCGAGCTCGACCGTACGCTCTCAGCCCTCGGAACCAACCTGCTCACCGTCTCCTCCGGGCAGACGCTGATGGGCGAGCCGGCCAAGATGCCGGTCGAGGCGGAGGCGATGATCGAGCGGATCGGGCCCGTCGAGGCCGTCTCGGCGGCCGGACGGGTCGGCGCGGCCAAGGTGTACCGGTCGGAGGAGGTGCCCAAGGCGCAGACCAACGGCATCAACACCTACGCCGCCCGGCTCGACCTGCCGGCCACGGTGGGCGCGACGCTGCGCAGCGGCACCTGGCTCAACGCGGCCACCCAGCGCTACCCGGCCGCCGTGCTCGGGTCGAGCGCGGCCCAGCGGCTCGGGGTGGGCGCGGCGGGGCCGGACACGCAGGTGGTCGTGGGCGGCAAGCGGTTCACGGTCGTCGGCGTGCTCGACCCGGTTCCGCTCGCCGACGAACTGGACACCGCGGTGCTGGTCGGCTGGCCCATCGCGGAGGCGGAGCTGGACTTCGACGGGTACCCGACGACCCTCTACACCCGCGCGGAGGAGGCCCGTTTGGAGGCCGTCCGCTCGGTGCTGGCGGGCACGGCCAACCCGGAGGCGCCCAACGAGGTCGACGTCTCGCGGCCGTCGGACGCGCTGGCCGCCAAGCAGGCGACCAGCCAGGCGTTCACCGGGCTGCTGCTGGGCGTCGGCGCGGTCGCGCTGCTGGTCGGCGGGGTCGGGGTGGCCAACACCATGGTCATCTCGGTGCTCGAACGGCGCTCCGAGATCGGCCTGCGCCGCTCGCTCGGCGCGACGCGCGGGCAGATCCGTACGCAGTTCCTCGCCGAGTCGCTGCTGCTCTCGGCGCTCGGCGGGGCGGGCGGGGTGCTCCTCGGCACCGGCGTCACCATGGGGTACGCGCTGTACCAGGGCTGGCCCGCGGTGATCCCGGCGTGGGCGACGGCCGGCGGGCTCGCGGCCACCCTGGCCATCGGCGCCGTCGCCGGCCTGTACCCGGCGATCCGCGCCTCCCGCCTCTCCCCGACCGAGGCACTCGCCACCCCCTGAGGTCAGCGCTGCGTGGGCAGTCCGACGGCGAGGGCGGCGAGCATGCGCCGCATCGTGGGCTGGAACGGCAGGCAGCGGGCGGCGATGTCGGGGTCCTGGGCGTAGAGCTCCCGCAGGGCGGGGGGCGGGTTCGCCATCGGGAAGAGCGTGCCCGCCAGCGCGGCGGCCGCCCCGGCCAGCTCGACCCCCTCCCCGGTGGTCAGGCCGGGATAGGCCAGGGCGACGCGTGCCCCCAGGTCGTCGACCACGCCCAGCATGGCGCGCTTGAAGGCGCGGGCCGCCGGGACCGAGATGTTGTGCTCCAGCGTGATCGACACGTGGCCCAGCAGGTCGCAGAAGAGCGGCCGCTCGGTCAAGGTGTCGGCCAGCGCGGCGATCACGTCGTCCGGACCGGCGGCCGTGGCGAGCCGGGCGGCGACCTCGTCCGACCAGTCGAGCCACTCCTCGACGGTGAGTTCGAGGTAGATCTCCTCCCGGGTCCCGAAATATCGCGCCACATTGGACTTCGCCAGTCCGACCGCCGACGCGACACCGCCCAAGCTGACATTTCGCACGCCGACTTCGGAGGCAAGCCGACGAGCGGCGGCGAGGATCTCCTCGCGCCGCTGCTGCTTGTGCTCTGGGCGCCTGGCCCGGAGAAACGCCGATCGCGTCATGGTTGAGCCAAGCATACGAGCAAGATAAGGAAACACCGTCCTCTTGTTAAGATTACACCGTCCTGTTAACGTCGCCCTCAACTGACGCGCATCATCCCGGAGGGCAATGTGGTCACGCTGCGTATGCGGGTGAACGGCGTAACCCGTTCGCTCGAACTCGAACCATGGGTCAGCCTGCTCGACGCGCTACGCGAGCGCCTCGGCCTGACCGGCACGAAGAAGGGCTGTGACCAGGGCGCCTGCGGTGCCTGCACGGTGCTGGTCGACGGCGAGCGGATCAACTCCTGCCTGGCCCTCGCGGTGCAGTACGAGGACCGCGACATCACCACCATCGAGGGGGTCACGCACCCGATCCAGCAGGCGTTCATCGAGCATGACGGTTTCCAGTGCGGTTACTGCACCTCCGGCCAGATCTGCTCGGCGATCGGCATGCTGGCCGAGCACGGGGCGGGGATGCCCAGCGCGGTCACCGAGCCCGGCGCCTCCGGGCTGTCGGAGGCCGAGATCAGGGAGCGCATGAGCGGCAACCTGTGCCGCTGCGGCGCGTACAACGGGATCGTCGACGCCATCAAGGAGGTGGCGCGATGAAGCCGTTCGCGTACGTCAGCGCGCCCGACGTGGCGACGGCCGTCCGCACGATCGCGACGGAGCCCAACGCGAAGTTCCTCGGCGGCGGGACGAACCTCGTCGACCTCATGCGCGAGGACATCGAGCAGCCCGACACGGTGGTCGACATCACCCGGCTGCCGCTGACCGAGATCGAGGAGCTGCCCGGCGGCGGCGTGCGCGTCGGAGCGCTGGTGCGCAACAGCCACCTGGCCGCCCACCGGCTGATCAGGACCCGCTATCCGCTGCTGTCGCAGGCGCTGCTCGCGGGCGCGTCGGCGCAGCTGCGCAACATGGCCACGGTGGGCGGCAACCTGCTGCAGCGCACCCGGTGCCCCTACTTCTACGACGGCGCGTCGGCCTGCAACAAGCGCGTGCCCGGCAGCGGCTGCGACGCGATCGGCGGCTTCAACCGCAACCACGCGATCCTCGGCACGAGTGACGACTGCATCGCCACGCACCCCTCGGACATGTGCGTCGCGCTCGCCGCGCTCGACGCCACCGTGGAGGTGGAGAGCGTACGCGGCCTGCGACGCGTGCCGCTGGCCGACTTCCACCGGCTGCCCGGCGGCACGCCGCACCTGGAGACGACCCTGGAGCCGGACGAGCTGGTCACCGCGATCGAGGTGCCGGAGCTGACGGCGCCCTCCAGCTATCGCAAGGTGCGCGACCGGGCCTCGTACGCGTTCGCATTGGTGTCGGTCGCCGCGGCGCTGGAGGTCACGGACGGGGTCGTGTCGGACGTACGGCTGGCGCTCGGCGGCGTGGCGGCCAAGCCGTGGCGGGCCCGCCAGGCCGAGTCGGTCCTGCTCGGCACCCCGGCCACCGAGGAGTCGTTCCGCCGGGCGGCCGAGGCGGAGCTGGAGCCGGCGGTCGGCCGGCCGGACAACGCCTTCAAGATCGAGCTGGCCCAACGGACGATCGTGGCTACGCTGCGGCGGCTCAGTGACGGGAGCTTTGGCGACGGGAGCTTTGGCGACGGGAGCAGGGCATGAGCACCACCACCACCGAGACGAAGAGCCCTCCGCGCGAGCGGGCCGTGGGCCGGGGCATCGACCGGGTCGACGGCCCGGAGAAGACGACGGGCAAGGCCCGGTTCGCGGCCGAGTTCCCGTACCCGGACCTCGCCTACGCCGCCCTGGTGCACGCGACGGTCGCCCGCGGCCGGATCACCGGCATCGACGTCAAGGCGGCCGAGGCGGTGACGGGCGTCCTGTCGGTGCTCACCCATCTGAACGCGCCCGTGCTGAAGCCCGCGCCCGCTCGGAGCATGCTCGACCTGAGCACGATGGTCTCCGCCACCTCGGTCAATTACCTCAACACCGACGAGGTGCATTGGGACGGCCAGCCGGTGGCGGTCGTCGTCGCGGAGAGCCTGGAGGCGGCGCAGCGCGGCGCGGGCCTGGTCGAGGTGACCTACCAGGAGTTCCCGGCCGTGGTGGACTTCGCCGCGGAGGAGGCGAACGCCAAGCCGCAGCCGAACAGCATGCTGGGGGCGGGCAGCGCCAAGAAGGGCGACGCGGAGGCGGCCCTGGCGGTGGCCCCGGTCTCGGTGGACCTGCGCTTCACCACCCCGCCCCACAACCACAACGCGATCGAGCCGCACGCGACCACGGCCGTCTGGGACGGCGACCGGCTGACCGTGCACGAGGGCAGCCAGGCCATCTCCTGGATGCGCAAGCACCTCGCGTACAGGTTCGGCATCCCCGAGCGGAACGTACGCATGACCTCCCCCTACGTCGGCGGCGGCTTCGGCGGCAAGGGCTCGGTCTGGCCGGGCACGATCCTGACCGCGCTGGCCGCCCGGGCGACCGGCCGAGCGGTGCGGATGATGCTGACCAGGGAGGGCGTCTACCGCACGGTCGGCGGGCGCACGCCCTCGATCCAGCGCGTCGCGCTCGGCGCCGGCCAGGACGGCAGGCTGACCGCGCTGATCCAGACCAGCGTCACCAGGACCGGAAAGGTGGGCGGCAACTCCGAGTCGGTGGCTGAGGCGGCCCGGCACCTCTACGACGCCGAGAACATCCTCATCCAGCAGAACCTCGTCGAGATGGACCTGCTCCCCAACACGTTCATGCGCGCGCCCGGCGTGGCCATCGGCACGTTCGCGCTGGAGGCGGCGATCGACGAGCTGGCCGGCGAGCTCGGCGTCGACCCGATCGAGCTGCGGATGCGCAACGAGCCGGCGCGCAGCCCGCTCGACGGCAAGCGCTTCGCGCACCGGATGCTGCGTGAGGCGTACGCGCTGGGCGCCGAGCGGTTCGGCTGGGCCGAGCGCACGCCGGAACCCGGCTCGATGCGCGACGGCAGGTGGCTCGTCGGTATGGGGGTGGCCACGGCTTACCACTCGTCGGTGCAGTTCACGGCCAACGTGACCGTGCGGCTCTCGGCCGATGGCACGGTCGTGGTGCGCTGCGGCTTCCAGGAGATGGGCATGGGCGGCGCGACAGTGCAGGCGCAGATCGCGGCCGACGAGCTGGGCGTGCCGTTCGAGGCGGTCCGGGTGGAGTACGGCGACTCCGACCTGCCGACCGGGCCGATGGCGGGCGGCTCCGCGCAGACCGCGAGCATCGCGGCGAGCCTGCTGTCGGCCTGCGAGAAGCTGAAGGGGTCGGTGCTGGCTCTGGCCCGGCGCTCCGGCGACTCGCCGTTGCGCGGGCAGCGGCTCGCCGCGGTCGAGGCCAGGGACGGCGGGCTCTACCGGCGCGACCGGCCGGGCGCCGGCGAGAGCTACGAGGCCATCCTGTCCAGGGCGGGCCGGCCGTCCGTCGAGGCGGCTATTGGCTCCGAATCGGGCCTCGGCGCGCTGGCCGGGCAGGTCAGGTTCATGGCGAAGTTCATCAACGACCAGCGGCGCTGGGTCAAGGCCGCGAGCGGCGCCCAGTTCTGCGAGGTACGCGTCGATCCGGACACCGGCGAGGTACGGGTGTCACGCTGGCTCGGTGTGTTCGACGTGGGCCGGGTGATCAACGCCAAGACGGCGGCCAGCCAGCTCCGGGGCGGCATCGTGATGGGGATCGGCATGGCGCTGTCGGAGGAGACGCTCGTCGACCCGCGTAACGGGCGCGTCATGAATCCGGGGCTGGGCGACTACCACATCCCGGTGCACGCCGACGTCCCGCCGATCGACATCCTCTACCTGGACGAGCCGGACCCGACCATGCCCCTGGGCCTGATCGGCATCGGCGAGGTGAGCATCACGGGCGTCGCCGGCGCCATCGCGAACGCCGTGCACCACGCCACCGGCAAGCGCGTCCGCGACCTGCCGATCACCCTCGACAAGCTGCTCTGATCACCGGCGGCCCGCCGTCGCGCTCTTCGCGAAACCCGCGGCCGCGCTCATGCGTCCCTCTTCGCGAAAAGGGCCACGCCGGTGACGAGGGCGAGCACCAGCCACGCGGTGAGGGTGACCGCGCCCTGAACAGGGGTGAGGTCTTCCGGTAGCGCGGGCGCGAGCTCGTACATGCGCGTCCCGGCGTGGCTGGGCAGGTAGCGCGTCAGCGTGGTGACGCCCGCCAGGACCGGCGGGAGGACGAGTACGAGTGCCAGCGTGGCGACCAGAGCGGCGATGAGGTCGCGGACGAGGGCGGCGACGGCGTAGCCGAGCAGGCCGACCAGCACGAGGTAGGCGCCCGCACCGACCAGGGCGCCGACGTGCTCGCCGGTCCAGCTCATGCCCGGTACGAGCCGGGCCCCCAGCAGCGACAGAGCCAGGGTCAGCAGCGCGGTCGGGGCCGCGATCAGCACGTAAGCGGCCGCCTTCCCGGCCATGAGCAGCGTACGGCCGGGCACCGCGGTCAAGGTGGCGCGGATCTGGCTGCCGCCGTACTCGGTGGCGAAGGCCAGGATGCCGAGCAGGATGAACCCGATCTGCCCGTACTCGACGACGCGCAGCGCGGCCTCGGCGGAGGAGGCCGAGCCGCCGAGCTGGTGCCGTCCCCCTGCGAAGGTGACGGCGAGCGTGGTCGCGCCGGCCACGGTCACGGCGATGGTGATCAGCGTCGCGGGCAGGGTGCGGAGCTTGATCAGCTCCGCCGCGACGACGTTCCGGAAGTCGTTGGTCATGGCGGCCGTCTCCTCAACCGTCCCGCCGGGCGAACACGCGCGCGGCGATGGCCAGCAGCCCGGCGGCCCAGGCGGTCATGACGAGTCCGCCGGGCAGCGGGTCGAGCATCCCATCCGTGAGATGGAACACCCCGACCATCCCCGCCCCGGCCACGTCGGGCAGGTAGTTCGCCAGCGGGGTCAGCTTGGTCAGCATGAAGGTGACCGACACCAGCGTGAGGTTGGCGATGAACGCGATCAGCGGCACGATGCCGCTACGGGTCAGCACCGTGACGGCGAAGGCGATCACCGATATGAGCACCCAGTACACGACCCCACCCACGGCCCGCCAGCCGAGCGCTGCCACCACCGCGCTCGGTGAGTTGCCGTGCGCGCCGAGCAGGAACTGCGAGAGCGCGATCGTGGCGGGGATCGTGACGGCCCCGAGTACGCCGGAGACGAGGATCAGCACGATCGTCTTCGCCGCGAGCAGCACGCCGCGCCGTGGGACGCACGTGAGGCTGGCCAGGATCTGCCTGCCGCCGCCGGCGTCCTTACGGTTGGCGGCGTACTCACTGCTGATGATGACGACGCCGAGCACCACCGTGCCGATGGTGCCCATCGGGATGAGGTTGAAGCCGGTCTCCATCGTGGTGGTGTAGGCGAGCGCGCTGGAATCGCCGCTGTCGAGCCGGTCCCGCAAGGAACTGGCGGTCATGGCGGCGAAGCCGAGGGTGGACAGCGCGCCGAGCGCGAGTGCGAGCAGTGCCGAGGGCAGGGTGAGCAGCTTCCTGAGCTCGGCGGCGATGGCGTTCCCCAGGGTCACGACCTGCTCCGGGCGTCACGGGAGGACTGAGCGGGATCGGTCAAGGCGAAGAACGCCTCCTCCAGCGAGGCGTACCCGGTGGTGACCTCGGCGAGCGGGCCCCGGGCGACGATCCTGCCCGCGCTGATCACCACCAGGTCGTCGGCGGTCTCCGCCATCTCGCTCATCAGGTGGCTGGAGATGAGCACAGTACGCCCGGCCTTCGCGTACTCCTTCAGCAGCCGCCTGATCCAGCGAATGCCGTCCGGGTCGAGGCCGTTGACCGGCTCGTCGAAGACCAGCACCTCCGGCTCGCCGAGCAGCGCCGCGGCCACACCGAGCCGCTGCCCCATGCCGAGGGAGAACGTGCCGACCCGCTTGCCGGCGACGTCCGCCAGCCCGGTCTCCTCCAGTACCGCGCGCACCCGCGCCTTCGGGATGCCGTTGCTGCGGGCCACCCACGACAGGTGAGCCCGAGCGGTCCTGGACCGGTGCGCGCCGCTCCCGTCGAGCAGCGACCCGACTGTGCGCAGCGGGTTGTGGAGCTGCCGGTACGGCCGGCCGCCGATCAGCGCGGTGCCCGAGTCGGCGTGGTCCAGGCCGAGCAGGATACGCAACGTGGACGACTTCCCGGCGCCGTTCGGGCCGAGGAACCCGGTCACGCGGCCAGGGGCGGCGGTGAAACCGGCGTCGTCCACGGCCAGCCGCGCACCATGGCTTTTGGTGAGGCCAACGATCTCGATCATGGTGTCCAGCGTTTCAAGCGGGCCGCGCCTGACGCATCGGCCAAAGGTTGACATCCGGCAGACAGCCGGGGCAGTCCACGGAGGCCGTCAGCCGAGGCTGTCCACGTAGCCGGAGTCGTAGGCGAGGATGACGAGCTGGGTTCGGTCCCGGACGCCGAGCTTGAGGAACAACCGGCTCAGGTAGGTCTTGACCGTGGCCCGGCTGAGGAAGAGCGCGGCGGCGATCTCCTCGTTGGACATGCCCTGGACGATGGCCGCCACGACGTCCCGCTCCCGTTCGGTCAGCGCGCCGAACGGGGAGCGACCCGGCCGCGGGCGGTTCCTCTCCAGGGCGTACTCCGCGATCATGCGCCTGGTCACCTCGGGGGCGAGCATGGCGTTGCCGTCGTGGACGGTCCGGATCGCCCGCAGGATGTCCTCCGGCGCGGCGTTCTTCAACAGGAATCCCGAGGCGCCCGCGCGCAGCGCCTCGTAGACGTACTCGTCGAGGTCGAACGTCGTCAGGATGACGACCTTGACCGCCGGCTGCCTCTCGCAGATGACGCGGGTCGCCGCCAGACCGTCCATGACCGGCATGCGGATGTCCATGAGGACGACGCTGGGCTGGAGCCGCCCCGCCGCCTCGACCGCCTCCCGCCCGTCCCGCGCCGCACCGGCGGTGACCAGCTCCGGATCGCTGTCCACGAGCTCGCACAGCGAGGTCCGCAGCAGATCCTCGTCCTCGGCGATCAGCACCCCGATCCGCCCGGCCGTACCCTCACCCCCCTGCCCGGTGAAACGCTCACTCATCCGCCACCGCCGCCGGCACCGGGATGGTCGCGCGCAGCTCGAATCCGCCGCCGGGGCACGGCCCGGCGGCGAAGCGGCCGCCGAGCAGTTCGACCCGCTCCCGCAGGCCGATCAGCCCGTAGCCTTGCTCGTCCGGTGGTGTCCGCGGCTCCCCGCCGTCGTCCGAGACGGTGACCGCGACCTCGCCGCCGAGGCCGCGGACGGTCACGGCGCAGCGTGTCCCGGGAGCGTGCCGGACCGCGTTCGTCAGCCCTTCCTGCACGACGCGGTACACGGCCAGGCCGATACCCGCCGGCAGAGCGTCGGCATCCGTCACCGTCATGCTCACCGCGATGCCGCCGCCCCTGGCTCGCTCGGCCAGGGCGGGCAGGTCGCCGGCACCCGGCTGGGGCCGGCGCTCGGCCCCCTCCTCGCCGACGCGGACGGCCGCCAGCGTGGTACGCAACTCATCCAGCGCGTTGCGGCTGACCACCTCTATCTGCTCCAGCCGCTCTCTCATCCGGCCGGGGTCGTCAGCGCTCACCCGGGTCGCGACCCCTGCCGTCACCGTGATCGTGCCCAGCGAGTGTGAGACGACGTCGTGCAGTTCGCGTACCACGCGCAGCCGCTCGGCCACCACCGCCGCCTGCCGTTCCGCCCGCGCCGCGTGCTCGCTCTCCAGCGTCGCCCGGCGCGTCGTACCGCCCAGCAGCCAGGCCCCGCCCAGGGCGAGCACGCTCAGCAGCGAATACCGCAGCGCGCCCTGAGCGTCGGCGGCGCCCAACAGGCCGATCGCCACGACGATCAGGCCCATCGACGCCTTCACGACGGACAGCGATCTGGGCGTGCCACGCGTCACCGCCACGGGGTAGAGCGTCCACCCCGCGGCGAGGAACGGATCGCTGGACGATCCCAGGGCGAGACCGGCGATGGTGACCGCGGTGACGACACCGAACGCGGCGAGCGGCCAGTACGAACGCAGCAGCATGGCGCCGATCAGCAGCGCGACCAACCCGCCCGCCACGGACGGCCCGAACCGGCCGGCTAAGGGCAGCCAGAACGCCACGACGCACACCATCGCCGCACCGGCGTCCAGCCCGGCGGAGCCCCACCTTCGCCGAGAGGGGGACGAGCGCTCGACCACCCGCTCACCCTAGCCCGGCCGGTGCGCGACCCACGTCTGGGCGCGGAAGAGCGGATGCCCGCTGTCACTGACCGGCCAGACCGGTGTGGGCGACCCCTCGGATGATCTGGCGCTGAAAGAGGACGAAGACCACCAGCAGCGGCAGCCCGGCGAGCACGACACTGGCCATGATCTGCGCGTACCGGAGCCCGAACGTGCCCTGCACCACGTTGGCCAGGCCGACCGGGAGCGTCATCGTGTTGGGGTCGGTCGAGACCAGGAACGGCCAGAGGAAGTTGTTCCACGTCGTGATGAACGTGAAGATCGACACGGCCGCGAGCACCGGGCGCGACAGCGGCAGGACGATCGTGAAGAACACCCGCCAGCGCCCGGCCCCGTCCACGAAGGCCGCCTGCTCCAGCTCCGGCGGCACGTCCTGGAAGAACTTGTAGAGGATGTACACGATCAGCGGCGCCGCCACCTGCGGCAGGATGATCGACCACCAGGTGTCGACCAGCCCGAGCGCGACCATCTCCGCGAACAGCGGCGCCATGAGCACCTGCGGCGGCACCATGATCCCGGCCAGGATGACCGCCAGGAGCACCCGCTGGCCGCGGAACTGCGTGCGCGCGAAGCCGTACGCCGCCATCGCCGAAAACAGCACGGTCATGAAGGTGACGACGACCGCGGTGACCGTGGAGTTGATCGCCCACTTGACGATGCCACCGGTCGCCAGCACCAAGCGGTAGGAGTCGAGCGTGAGCTCGCTGCCGAACCACTGGAGCGGCAGCTTGGTGGTCTCGCTCTCGGGCTTCAGCGAGGTGGCGACGGCCCAGGCGAGGGGCGCGAGCCAGACGATGGCGAGCGCCGCCGCGATCACCAGCAGGATGATCTGGGAGGGGCTGAACCGCTTGGTCATGACAGGGCCTCCTCGCGCTTGCGGAGCAGCCGGAGCTGCCCCAGCGACACGATGACGATCAGGACGAAGAGGATGTAGGTGATGGCCGAGGCGTAGCCGATGCGGTAGCCGGAGAAGCCGACCTCGTAGGCGTACTCGATGATCGGCCGGGTGGCCTCCTCGGGGCCGCCGTTCGTCATCAGATAGATCTGGTCGAAGACCTTCAGCGACGCGAGGAGCTGCAGGACCACGATGAGCCCGGTCGTCCGGCCGAGCAGCGGCAGCGTGATCGAGCGCAGCTTGGTCCAGGCCGTCGCGCCGTCGATCGCGGCGGCGTCGTACAGGTGCTGGGGGATCGACTGCAGGGCAGCGAGGTAGAGCAGGAAGTTGAAGCCGACCGTCCACCAGACGGTGGTCAGCACCATCGACCACATCGCCACGCCCGGGTCGCCCAGCCAGAGGACGTCAGTGCCCAGAGTGCCGTTGAGCAGGCCGTATTCAGGCGGATAGATCATCTGCAGCCAGAGCACCGCGACCACGGCCGACGGCAGCAGGAACGGCCCGAAGAACGACAGCCGCCACAGCCACTGCAGGAAGCGCAGGTTGTGCACCAGCAGGGCGAATCCCAGCCCGAGCAGCACCAGCGGGATCGTGCTCAACACGGTGAACACCACGGTGTTCCACAGCGAGTGCCACATTCTGGGGTCGGCGAACGCCTCGGCATAGTTGGCGAACCCGACGAATTCGTTGTTGCCGCCCGCGATGTTGACACTCGACAGGCTCATGCGGAGGCCGAGCACGGTCGGCCACACCAGGAAGGCGGCATAGATCACCAGGAAGGGCGCGACGAACAGCAGTCCGTGCTCGGTCCAGCGGCGCCGTACCTGGGCGTGGGCGACGGGAGCGGCGGTGACGGGAGCGGCGGCGGTGGTGGCCATCATCCCTCCTTGGCGGGGAAGGGGTTCGGGGCTGACATGAGCCGGCGCAGCGCCTGCTTGGCCGTCTCCAGGCCCTGCTCGGGCGTCCGCGCCCCGCTGATGACCGGCGAGAAGGCACCGCCGAACTCGATCCACAACCGCGACGCGGACCCGGCGAACCACACCTTCGGATCCAGGGCCACCTCGGTGATCACTGAGCGGTACTCCGACTGCGGCTGCAGCGCGAGGTAGGCGGGCTCCTCCAAAGCGGGCAGGTAGGCGGGCACGTGCCCGGCCACCGCCCAGTCGGCACTGTGCTTGACCAGGTAGGCGATGAACCGGTAGGTCGCCGCCTCGGTCTCCGGGTCCCGGCTGCGCTGGTGCGGCAGCACGAACGAGTGGCAGTCGGCCTGGGCCGCGCCGTTGCCGAAGACGCTGGGGAAGCGGGCCATGCTGAACGGCGTCTTGCGTTCCTTCAGCCCGGTCGTCTCCCAGTCGCCGTTCCACAGGAAGGCCGCCAGGCCGTTGGTGAAGGCGGCGACGGACGCGCCGTAGTCGGTGGTGGGGTTGCAGAGCCCCTCCTGGCCGAGTTGGCGCATGAACCGCAGCGCGGTCAGCGCCTTGGTGTCGTCGAGGGTGATCCGGGTGCCGTCGTCCGACACCAGCGTGCCGCCGCTCTGCGCGTACAGCGTCTCCCACACCCGCCACGGGCCCACGGTGCCGAGGCCGAGCGTGTCGAAGACCAGCGGCGGCTTGCCGCCGAGCGCGTCCTTGGCCTTGCGCAGCATGGCGAGCAGCTCGTCGGTCCCGGTGGTCGGCTTCAGCTTGCCGTCGTCGCCGAGCAGGCCGGCGCGGCGGGAGAGGTCGGTGTTGTAGTACTGGACCATGGGATGGGCGTCGAACGGCACGGCGTACAGCTCGCCGTTGACATGGGCGCGTTCCCAGATGGGCGGGCTGAAGTCGGCGGCCCGCAGGCCGTTCTTGGCGAGCAGGTCGACGTTGATCGGGTCGAGTATCCGGCCGGCGCCGATCCCGGACAGGCGGGCCAGGTGGAACGTGGCCAGGTCGGGCGAGCGCCCGCCCGCTCCGGCCATCGCGACCTTCGTGTAGTACGGCTCGCCCCAGGCGAGCACGTTCTCCTCGACGAAGACGTCGGGGTTGGCCTTGGCGAACGCGCCGACCATCCGGTTCATGATGATGCCGTCGCTCGCGCCGAGGAAGTGCCAGTAGCGGACCCGCCGCTGGGCCGAGCCCAGGCCGACGGGGATCGCACAGCCGGCCGCGCCGGCACCGAGAAGAGCGAGGCCGCCACCGAGGAGGTGGCGGCGGGAGACGGACGAGGGACCTTCCATGAGCGGCCTCTTTTCGGGTTACCCGAGTGTTTGCGGTAACACCTGAGCTGTCAAGAGCCTTGACCAGGTCTATGAGAGCGCTAACAATCTAGGCATCACTTTCGAGGAGTCTGCACAGTGCACGAAGCACATCTCACGATCGACCCCGCCTTCCGCGTGGCCCCGGTACGCCGCCGCACCTTCGGCACGTTCGTCGAACATCTGGGCCGGTGCGTCTACACCGGCATCTACGAGCCGGGCCATCCGACGGCCGACGAGGACGGCTTCCGCCGGGACGTGCTCGACCTGACCCGCGAGCTGGGCGTGTCCACGGTCCGCTATCCGGGCGGCAACTTCGTCTCCGGCTACCGCTGGGAGGACGGCATCGGGCCGGTCGCCGAGCGACCCCGGCGGCTGGACCTGGCCTGGCACAGCACCGAGACCAACGAGGTCGGGGTGGATGAGTTCGTCCGCTGGTGCCGCAAGGCCGGGGTGGAGCCGATGATGGCGCTCAACCTCGGCACGCGCGGCATCGCCGAGGCCCTCGACCTGCTCGAATACTGCAACCACCCGTCCGGGACCACACTGTCGGACCTGCGGATCGCCAACGGCGCCAAGGAGCCGCACGGCATCCGGATGTGGTGCCTGGGCAACGAGATGGACGGCACGTGGCAGACCGGCCACAAGACCGCCCGCGAGTACGGCCGGCTGGCCGCCGAGACCGCCCGCGCCATGCGCACGATGGACGGCGATCTGGAGCTGGTCGCCTGCGGCAGCTCGGCCTCGTCGATGCCGACCTTCGGCGCGTGGGAGGCCACGGTGCTGGAGGAGACCTATGACGTGGTCGACTACGTCTCCTGCCACGCCTACTACGAGGAGAAGGACGGCGATCTGGCGAGCTTCCTGGCCTGCTCGACCGACATGGAGTACTTCATCCAGTCGGTCGTGTCCACGGCCGACAGCGTCGGAGCCCGGCTGAAGTCACGCAAGAAGATCAACCTCTCGTTCGACGAGTGGAACGTCTGGTACCTGTCCCGCTTCCAGGCCGCCGAGCCGCCGCGGGACTGGCCGGTCGCGCCGCCGCTGCTGGAGGACCACTACCACCTGGCGGACGCGGTGGCCTTCGGCGGCCTGCTGATCACCCTGCTGCGCAACAGCGACCGGGTGACCTCCGCCTCGCTGGCCCAGCTGGTCAACGTGATCGCGCCGATCATGACCTCGCCCGGCGGATCGGCGTGGCGGCAGACCACCTTCCACCCCTTCGCGCAGGCGTCCCGCCTGGCCGCCGGCGACGTGCTCCGCGTCGAGGCGACCTCCCCGAGCCACGACACCAAGGAGTATGGGGAGGTGCCGCTGCTGCACGCCGTCGCCACGCACTCCGGCGACGAGACCGTGATCTTCGCCGTCAACCGCTCGACCGACGAGCCGCTCTCCCTGGAGATCGACGCGCGGTCGCTGGGCGACGTCCGCGTCGTCGAGGCCACCACGCTGTCGGGCCCCGACGTCTACGCGCGCAACACGGCCGAGGCGCCGGACACGGTCGCCCCCCGGGCGAACCCGGACGTCCAGCACGATCCCCTGCGCGTGCTGCTGCCCCCTGTCTCCTGGAACGTCATCCGCCTCGGCTGATCACCTCGTACGGCTGGCGCCCGTGCTCTCCCTGACCACGAGCTCGGGCTCCACCAGCCGCTGGGTCTCCCGCTTCGTGCCGGCCATCTGGTCGAGCAGCAGGTGGAAGGCGCTGCGGCCGACCTCGCCGAAGTCCTGACGGACCGTGGTCAGCGGGGGCCAGAAGTAGGCCGCCTCGGGGATGTCGTCGAAGCCGACCACGCTCACCTCTTCCGGCACGCGCCGCCTGGCCTCGCGCATCGCCCTGAGGACGCCCAGCGCCATCTGGTCGTTGCCCGCGAAGACGGCGGTGACCGACGGGTCGGCGGCCAGCCGCCTGCCGTGCTGGTAGCCCGAGCGGGAGCTCCAGTCGCCGCGTAACAGCTCGGGAACCGGCCGGCCCTCGGCCTCCAGCGCCCCCCGCCAGCCCTCGATGCGGCCACTGGCGTCGATCCAGTCGACCGGCCCGCTCAGGTGCCAGACCGTCTCGTGGCCGAGGCTCAGCAGGTGGCGGGTCGCCCGCGCGGCGCCCGCCCGCTGGTCGACCATGACCACCGGCACCGGGACCTCCTTGCCCGCGTCGACGGCGACCACCGGCAGATCGGGCGGCAGGTAGCGCAGCCCGTCGACCGCCGACTCGTGGGGCGCGACGATGACCACGCCGTCGACGGACTGGGACCGGAGGCGGTGCACGCCCTCCTCGATCGACTTGCGGTTGAGCAGGCTCAGGCTGGCGATGCTCACGGTGTAGCCGCTCAGCCGGGCCGCCTGCTCGATGCAGTAGAGGGTCGAGGCCGGGCCGTACAGGGTGGTGTCGATGCTGACCACCCCGAGCACGCCCGAGCGGCCCGTGACCAGCTGGCGAGCAGCCGAGTTGGGCCAGTAGTCCAGCTCGCGCACGGCGGCCAGCACGCGCTCCCTGGTCTCGGCGCGGACCCGGTCGGGCGCGTTGAGCACCCGCGAGACCGTCATCGCCGAGACACCAGCCAGCGCGGCCACATCGCCGAGCACGGCGGGCCTGCTGCGCGGTTTGCCGTCCGATCCCCCAGCCATGCGGATCACCACCTCCGCGATAACGCTAACAGGCAGGTCGACGAGGTGTGGATCGCTGACCGCAGTGTGGACGCGCGAGCGGGGCGATCCGAAGGACGGCTCGCCACTTGACACCCCCTTCCCGGCAATGGTCTGCTAGCGCTGATTCGGAATGGCGTTCCACATTACGGAATAGAAAGGGGCGCGCGTGAAGGCCCTGGTGTTCACCGGTCCGAGCGTCGTCGAGCTGCGCGAGGTGCCCGAGCCCGCGGTCGGCGCCGACGAGGTGCTCGTCCACGTGGCCGCGTCCGGCATCTGCGGCAGCGAGTTGCACGGCGTCAGGACACCAGGCTTCCGGGTCCCGCCCCTCATCATGGGACATGAGTTCACCGGCCACACCGACGACGGCCAGGCCGTCATCGTCAACCCCATCCTGTCCTGCGGCACCTGCGACCTGTGCGCCCAAGGGCAGCCCAACATCTGCCGCGACCGGAAGATCCTCGGCATCCACCGGCCCGGCGGCTTCGCCGAGCGCGTCGCCGTCCCGGCCACCGCCGTCATCCCCCTGCCCGACGGCGTCGGCCGCACCGCCGCCGCGCTCATCGAGCCCGCCGCCAACGCGGTGCACGCCTGGCGCCTGGCCGGCCATCCCGCCGGAGCGCGCGTCGGTGTCATCGGCGCCGGCGCCATCGGGCTCACCTGCCTGCACACCGCCCTCGCCGGCAAGGCCGCGTCCGTCCATGTCGCCGACCGCTCACCCGAACGCCTGGCCATCGCCGCCCGGCTCGGCGCCACCACCGGCCCCGAGCTGACCGGCGAGTACGACGTCATCTTCGACGCCGTCGGCGCCCCCGCCACGCACGAGCAGTCCCTCACCCACCTGCGCCCCGGCGGCGTGACGGTATGGCTCGGCCTGGCCGCCGCCGACCCCGGCTTCGACGCCACCGACCTCGTACGCACCGAGAAACGCGTCCTCGGCTCCTTCGCCTACACGGGCGCCGACTTCACCGCCGCCATCGACCTGGTCGGCGGCTGGGACCTCAGCTGGACCGACACCTACCCCCTCGACCAGGGCGCCGACATCTTCACCACCCTGATGAACGGCCACACCACCCCGGTCAAGGCCCTCCTGATCCCCTGACGTACTCGAACAGGTCTACTCGGCGAACGCGTCCCAAGGCCGGCATGAGCGGCCGACGTGCCAGACGGGTACTTTCCTCGTAAAAACCTGCCGTTTACCTGCGCGTTCGCGGAATGGTCGGCGCGGTGGCGGACACCATCGTGGGGTGGAGCTTCTCAGGGCCGAGGGCCTGCGTAAACGCTTCCCGGGCGTGCTGGCGCTCGACGGCGTCGACCTGACCGTGCGCGCCGGCGAGGTGCACGTCCTGCTGGGCGAGAACGGCGCGGGCAAGAGCACGCTCATCAAGATGCTCTCCGGCGCCTACCACCCGGACGAGGGCCGCGTGCTGCTCGACGGGCGAGCCGTACACATCCGTACGGCCGGCGACGCGCAACGGCTCGGCATCGCCACCATCTACCAGGAGTTCAACCTGGTCCCCGAGCTCAGCGTGGCCGAGAACCTGTCGCTGGGCCGGCCGCCGCGCAGGTTCGGCTTCGTCGACACCAAGAGGATGCACGAGCGGGCCGTGGAGTTGCTGGCGCGGGTGGGCGTGGACGTCGATCCGCGTACGCCGGTCGCCCGGCTGGGCATCGCGCGCATGCAGATGGTGGAGATCGCCAAGGCGCTCGCCCTCGACGCCCGCGTCCTGATCATGGACGAGCCGACGGCGGTGCTCACCACCGGCGAGGTCGAGAAGCTGTTCTCGATCGTCCGCCGGCTCCGTGAGGAGGGGGTGGCGATCGTGTTCATCACCCACCACCTGGAGGAGATCGCCGCGATCGGCGACCGCGTGACCGTGCTGCGCGACGGCCGGTCGGTCGGCGAGGTGCCCGCGGACACGCCTCAGGACGAGCTGGTTCGCCTCATGGTGGGCCGCCCGATCGACCAGCAGTTCCCACGCGAGCGCGGCCAGGCGGGCGAGCCGCTG
Organism: Nonomuraea aurantiaca; assembly: GCF_020215705.1. GTDB lineage: Bacteria > Actinomycetota > Actinomycetes > Streptosporangiales > Streptosporangiaceae > Nonomuraea > Nonomuraea aurantiaca. The sequence goes on from NZ_JAIWNB010000009.1 coordinate 171,465, forward strand.
CTCAAGGTCACCGGGCTCGGCCGCAAGGGGGTCTTCGAGGACGTCTCCTTCGAGGTGCGCGCGGGCGAGGTGGTCGGCCTGGCGGGGCTGGTGGGCGCCGGCCGTACCGAGGTCGCGAGGGCGGTCTTCGGCGCCGACCGCTACGACACCGGCGAGGTCACCGTGCGCGGCCGGCGGCCCGCGCGAGGGGACGTGGTCGCGGCCATGGAGGCCGGCCTGGGGCTGGTCCCCGAGGATCGCAAGGGTCAAGGGCTGGTCCTGGGCGCGGACATCGGCGAGAACCTGGGCCTGGTCACCATGCGCGGGGCCACCCGCGCCGGATTCGTCGACCGCAGCGGGCAGCGCCGGGCCGCCGCCGAGGTCGCCGAACAGCTCGGCATCCGGATGACCGGGCTGGCCCAGGAGGTACGCACGCTCTCCGGCGGCAACCAGCAGAAGGTCGTCATCGGCAAGTGGCTGGAGGCCGACGCGGGGGTGCTGATCCTCGACGAGCCGACCCGCGGTATCGACGTGGGCGCGAAGGTGGAGATCTACCAGCTGATCAACCAGCTCACCGCGTCGGGGCACGCGGTGCTCATGATCTCCAGCGACCTGCCCGAGGTGCTCGGGATGAGCGACCGGATCCTGGTGATGGCGCGCGGGCGGCTGGTCGGCGAGCTGTCCGCGGCCGAGGCCACGCAGGACGGCGTGATGGCGCTGGCGGTCGCCGAGGTGGCGGGTCCCCGTGGTCGGTAACGTCTTCCTCCGGCGGTCCTGGCTGGCCGAGAACGGCGCTCTCGTGGCGCTCGTCGTGCTGGTCGTGGCGCTGTCGCTGCTGTCGTCCGACTTCCTCAGCGTGACGAACCTGCTCAACGTGGGCGTCCAGGCGGCCGTCACCGCGATCCTCGCCTTCGGCGGGACGTTCGTCATCGTCACCGGCGGCATCGACCTGTCGGTGGGCTCCGTCGCCGCGCTCTCCGCGATCGTCCTGGCGTGGACGGCCGCCGTCCCGGGCCTGCCCTGGCCGCTGGCCACCGTGGTCTCCCTGGTGGTCGGCGTCGTGTGCGGCCTGGTCAACGCCGCTCTCATCGCGTACGGCAAGCTGCCGCCGTTCATCGCCACGCTGGCCATGCTCGGCATCGCCCGCGGTCTGGCCCTGGTCATCTCCCAAGGCAGCCCCATCCCGATGCCGGACGCGGTCTCCCACCTGGGCGACACCATCGGCGGCTACCTGCCGGTCCCCGTCCTCGTAATGCTGGTCATGGGCGCCCTCGCGGCCGTGATCCTCAACCGGACCTATGTGGGCCGCGCGATGTACGCCATCGGCGGCAACGAGGAGGCGGCCAGGCTGTCGGGCATCAAGGTCTCCCGGCAGAAGCTCATCACGTACGCGCTGTCCGGCGGGTTCGCCGCGGTCGCCGGGATCGTCCTGGCCAGCCGCCTGGCCTCGGCCCAGCCGCAGGCAGCCGCCGGCTACGAGCTCGACGCCATCGCGGCCGTGGTCATCGGCGGCGCCAGCCTGTCCGGCGGCAAGGGCCGGGCGCTCGGCACGTTCGTCGGCGCGCTCATCCTGGCCGTCCTGCGCAACGGCCTGAACCTGCTCTCCGTCTCGGCCTTCTGGCAGCAGGTCGTGATCGGCGTGGTCATCGCGCTCGCGGTCCTCGTCGACACGCTGCGGCGCAGGGGAATGTCATAGGAAAGGGATAAATCATGCGGATTCCCGCGCTCGTCATAGCCGGCGCCGCTCTCGCGCTCGGCCTCACCGCTTGTGGCTCCGCCGGCCCATCAGGCTCGAACACCTCCGGCTCACCGGGCGGCGCCAATATCAAGATCGGCATGTCCGTGTCGACGCTGAACAACCCGTACTTCGTCCAGCTCCGCGACGGCGCGCAGGCCGAGGCCCAGAAGGCGGGCGCCACGCTCACCGTCACCGACGCCCAGAACGACGCCTCCCAGCAGGTGAACCAGGTCCAGAACTTCGCCAGTCAGGCCATGAAGGCGATCATCCTGAACCCGGTCGACTCCGACGCGGCGGCGCCCGCGGCGAAGGCGGCGGAACGCGCCAACATCCCGGTCATCGCGGCCGACCGTGGCGTCAACGGCGCCGAGGTGGCGCAGACCGTGGCCTCCGACAACGTGACGGGCGGCAAACTGGCCGCCCAGGAGCTGGCCGAGCTGCTCGGCCACAAGGGCCAGGTCGTCGTGCTGCAGGGCGTGGCCGGCACCTCGGCCGCGCGCGACCGCGGGCAGGGCTTCACCGAGGGGATCAAGGCGTTCCCGAACATCAAGGTCGTGGCCCAGCAGCCGGCCGACTTCGACCGGACCAAGGGCCTCGACGTCATGACGAACCTGCTCCAGTCGAACCCCGGCATCAACGGCGTGTTCGCCGAGAACGACGAGATGGCGCTGGGCGCGATCAAGGCCCTGGGCGCCAAGGCGGGCAAGGAGGTCAAGGTCGTCGGCTTCGACGGCACCCCCGACGGCCTGAAGGCGGTCAAGGCGGGCACGATGAACGCCAGCGTCGCCCAGCAGCCCGCGCTGCTCGGCCAGCAGGCGGTGGCCGCCGCGATCAAGGCCGCCAAGGGCGAGCAGATCGAAAAGACCGTGGCCGTGCCGGTGAAGGTCGCGACCACGGAGAACGTCGACGAGTTCAAGATCTCCTGACCGGCCTTGACCGGCGTCCAGATGGCTAGTTTCTGGGCGTGAGGACCCAGTTCCAGCGGTCATTGTTCCTGTCACGGCTACCGGTGAGCTGGGTAATCCGGGAGCCGTCGACGCTGACCAGCACCAGACCGTTGTCGAACTCGTTCCCACACTTCCCCGCGCAACCGAGCGCGACCACGTTGTCGTTGTCGGCCCAGGCGAGCAGCTGGAGCACGCTCTGTTTGCCGACGACCGCTCCGGACCGGTCGGTGATGCGGGTCGGCAGGCCGTCGCGGCCGAGGACCAGCTTGCCGTCGGGCGAGACCTTCGACCTGCCGGTGTAGTAGACGTACTGGTCACCGGCCGGCGCCTCCCGCTGCCTGCCGTCGAGGTCGAGGAAGACCTTGTCCGGCCTGGTGTTGCTGGGCTGCCAGAGCAGCGATCCGTCTAGACTCCAGCCGAGATCCTGGCGCGCGTTCGAGTTGCCTGGAGACCCGCGCTCGCTCATCGGCCCGAGCTCGTGGTAGGCGGCCTCACCCGTGGCGACGTCGATGACGTAATAGCCGATCCGCGTGGACTCGGGCATCGTAATCGTCCTGGCATCCTTACCCAAGACCTGCCACCGGTCCGGGTACTCGGAGTAGGCCGTGGCCAGGACCTTGGTGCCGTCGGGCGACCAGACCACGGACCCGACGGAGTGCTCCAGCCCGATCCAGGCCTTGATCTGCCGGGTGTTCATGTCGAGGATGCCCACCTTCTTTCCGATCAGGTCGCCCTCGACCACCGCGGCGAGCTGGAGTCCCGGCGCCACGTCCACCCAGGCCCAGGGGGTCTGCTCATAAGCGTCATCGCGCGGGTCGTAGAGCGACCAGACGCGCCGGTCCCGTACCCAGTTGCCCTCCAGCTTCTCGGTCTTGGTGACGTAGTACGCGGACAAGGCCACGTTCCCGGCCGCGACCAGCTTCCGCGGCGGCGCGTTCCCCTCGTCGCCGCGTACGTCGGTCGAGGTCACCGTCGGCCTGGCCGGGACGCTCACGCCGTCGGTCGCCGGGCGCACGGTCGTGTTGTCGCCCCGCAGGCCGAAGGCGAACACGGCGACGGCCACCGCCAGCCCGACCGCCAGCACCGTCGCGCCGATGGGCAGCCAGGCGCGCCTCCGTAGCGCCCGGTCCGCTAGGTCGTGCGGGACCCGCGCCTCCGAGGCCCACTCCTCCAAGGTGTCGCGAAGCAGTCGGCTCATGTCGCGGCCTCCAGTTCCATGGCCAGCTCGGGGGCGATCAGCCGCAGCCGGGCAAGTGAGCGGTGCGTGGTGCTTCTGACCGTGCCGACCGAGCACCCGAGCACGCGGGCGACCTGGTGGTCGGGCAGGTCCTCGAAGTAGCGGAGCACGACCACCGTGCGCTGCTTCGGGGTGAGCTTGGCCAGCGCGCCGCGCAGCACCATGCGCAGCTCGCTCTGGTGCGTGCGGTCCGCACCCGGCAGGTCGGGCGGGGCCGCCTGGACGACCTCGCCGCGCCGGACGGCCGCGCGCCACCAGCTCACCTGCTGGCGGTACATGATCTGCCTGACGTACGCCTCGGGCGCCTCGACCTGCTGCCATTTCGCCGCCAGCTTCGTCAGTGCGGTCTGGACCAAGTCCTCGGCGCCGTGCTGGTCACCACCGGTGAGCAGGAAGCCGAGCCGCATCAGGGCGGGAGAGCGCGCAGAGACGAACTCGCGGAAGCCTTGCTCGTCCGCAGCGTCCACGACCACCTCCAAAGGGTTGATATCAGCCCTCAGACGCCGGGGAGCCTGCCTCGCTATGCCTCTGCCAGGGAAACTATTTCTGACTGAACCGGATAAGCGCTTTTGGACTATGGCACCTGGCCAATGACCTAGGGTTCGGGCAGATAACCGGTTCACAGGAGGGTCTCGTGAAGCGACCGACGATCGCCGACATCGCCAGCCGTGCGGGAGTCTCCAAGGTGGCGGTCTCCTACGCGCTCAACGGCCAGCCTGGGGTGTCTGAGGCCACCCGGGCGAGGATCGTCGCCATCGCCGAGGAGATCGGCTGGCGGCCCAACAGCGCCGCCCGCGCGCTGAACGGCGCCCGGGCCCACACCGTGGGGCTCGCCTTGTGCCGTCCAGCGCGCTTCCTGGGCGTCGAGCCGTTCTTCATGGAGCTCATCAGCGGCATCGAGGGCGAGCTCGCCGACCACTCGTACGCCCTGATGCTCCAGGTGGTCGCCGACCACGAGCAGGAGATAGAGGTCTACCGGCGCTGGTGGGGCGAGAGCCGCACGGACGGCGCCTTCCTCGTCGACCTGCGTTACTCCGACGCCAGGGTGCCCGCCATGGAGCAGCTGGGCATGCCGGTCGTGGTGATCGGCCATCCCGCCGAGTCGGGCCCGCTGCCCGCGGTCTGGTCCGACGACGGCGAGGCGATCCGCGAGACCATCGCCTATCTCGTCGCGCTCGGGCACCGCCGCATCGCCCGCGTCGCCGGACTGTCGGAGCTGGTCCACACGGCCGTACGCGATCGGGCGTTCGCGGAGTCGTGCGCGGGCGCGGCCGAGCACGTGACCGTGCACACCGACTACACGGGCGAGGAGGGCGCCAGGGCGACCAGGCGGCTGCTCAGCTCGGCGGCGCGGCCCACCGCGATCGTCTACGACAACGACATCATGGCGGTGGCGGGCCTGTCCGTCGCCCAGGAGATGCGGCTCGACGTGCCGCGCGACCTGTCGATCGTCGCCTGGGACGACTCGCCGCTCTCCCAGGTCATCCGGCCGCCGCTCACCGCGCTGACCCGGGACATCCCGGCGTACGGAGCGCACGCCGCCCAGCGGCTGCTGGCCCTGATCGCGGGCGAGACCGTCCCCCCGTTCGAGGACCAGGCGGCCAGGCTGACTCCGCGCGGCAGCACCGGCGCCGTGCTGATCGACACGCAGTGAGCTCGACCCGCTTCGAGCGCCGGACCCATCTCAGCTGATGGTGCGCCAGGACTGCTCTTCGACGAGTTCGCGGCTCCGCCAGCCGTCGGCGGTGCACAGCATCCGGTGGTGATACCAGCCGCCGCCCTGGATCAGCCCCTTGCTGTCGGCGGAGACCAGTTCGCGCGAGGGAGCGAGGGTGTCGGCGAACGACGCGCTCACGCGGGCCTCGCCGGACTCGAAGACGATCCTCGTGGCGCCGATCAGGTGCAGCCGGCCGGGCCAATTGACCAGGATGTCGGCGAGCCAGGTCTTGGCCTCGGCCCGCGTGCCGCGGATGCCGCCCGCCGCCTGGTAGTCGATCACCGCGTCAGGGGTGAACACCTCGTCGAGCAGGTCCCAGTCCCCCGAGTCGACGGCGCGGGCGTAGCGGGCCAGCACGTCGGCGATCTGGAGGCGGTCGGCGATCTCACGGTCGTCCATACGGTGATCCAACCAAACGCTTGCTACAAACGCCAGCCGGTTCAGTGCGCGTGGGCGTACTCGTCCCGCCGGCGCAGCATCACCAGCAGCATGAGCGGGAACATCGCCACGTGCGCGGCCATCATCAGCCCCATCCCGTCGATGACCCCCAGCCACAGCAGCGGGAACAGCGGCACGACCGGCACGAACATGGCGGCGCACATCTCCAGCGTGCCGGCCCACCCGTGACCACGGAAGCGCATCCAGGCCGCCATGCCGACGGACATGTCGAACGCCATGAGCAGGTAGGCCGCCTCGGGATCCCGCTCGTACGTCAGTCCGAGCCCGACGGCGTCGAGCAGGAAGCCGAGCACGAGCACCCCGGCGAACATCGCGATGACCATCTCCACGTAATGCCAGGCGAATCGGCCCCATGATCTCTGTGTCATGCGCCGACTGTCCCACCCCGCGTCTCCCCTGGAGAAGGCGGGCAAATCGACAGGTCCGGAAACTTGGGGTCCCCGTCCTTCCGGCGTAGGGTCTGGCCATGACCGTACGGCGGATCATCGTCATCGGATACGCGGCGGCGGAACTGCTCGACATCGCCTGCATCACCACCGCCCTGGTGACGGCCAACCACCACGCCCGCCGCCCCCTGTACGAAGTGCGGCTCGCCACCCTCGGCGGCAACCCCATCACCTGCGGCACCGGGCTGACGCTCCAAGCCCAGGAAGTCCTCGAACGCGTCACCGGCCCCCTCGACACGGTCGTCGTCGTCGGCGGCATCGGCCACCAGGAAGCGGCGGAGAACCAGCCGATCCTGGCGCACCTGCGCCGCCTCGCCCGCGAGAGCCGCCGCGTCGCGTCGGTGTGCACGGGAGCCGGCATCCTGGCCGCGACGGGCCTGCTGGACGGCCGGCGCGTGACCACGCACTGGGAGTGGGCCCGCGACCTCGCCGTCCGGCACCCCGCGGTGACCTTCGACCCCGACCCCATCTTCATCCGCGACGGCAACGTCATCACGGCGGCCGGCGTCACCAGCGCCCTCGACCTCACGCTGGCCTTCATCGAGGACGACCACGGCCCGGCCCTGGCCAGGAAGGTCGCCCGCACCCTGGTGACCTACCTGCAACGGCCCGGCAACCAGGCGCAGATGAGCATCTTCACCGGCGCGCCGGCGGGCGAGGACAAGCTGGTCAGGCAGGTGACCGAGTACGTCACCAGCCACCTGGCCGCCGACCTGACCACCGCCACGCTGGCGGCCGGCGCCGGGGTGAGCGAGCGGCACCTGACCCGGCTGTTCCTCAAGGACCTGGGTCAGACGCCCGGCCGGTTCGTCCGGCAGGCCCGTACGGAGGCGGCCGCCCACCTGCTGGCCTCGACCACCCTGCCCATGGCCGGCGTGGCCGCCCGCTGCGGCTTCGGCACGGCCGAGACGCTGCGGCAGGCGTTCGTCGACCGTTACGGGATCCCGCCGTCGCGCTACCGGCTGACGCAGCGATCGGCGTGACCACTCGTCCAGCTCGCGTGGCTACTCGTCCGGCTTACGCGACTACTCGTCCGCCTTGAACGCGAAGCTGGTCGGCGGGGTGAAGGACGGGTTCGGCACGCCGTACACGAGCGAGATCTGCTCGTGCGCCTTGATCACGATGGTCGCCGGGTCGCCGGTGAACGGCTTGCCGTCGACCTGGGTCGTGAGGACCTTGCCGTTGCCGGTCCGCAGCGCGCCGATCTGGTTCGCCGAAAGGGTGACGCCCCACTGCTTGAAGATCTGGCCGAGCGTGTAGACCTCGCCCTTGGCGCGGGATTCGACGTGGATCACACCGCGGGCGTCATGGGTGTGTACGGGGGTCATGTCCTCCCCCTCGATCCCGATGTTGGCCGGGACCTCCACCGCCCTGCCGTCCACGAAGAGGCTCAGATGGGCGTGGTAGTGCTCGGCGGTGCCCATCGGCCCGGCGGTGAGACCGGCGGCCTTCATCCCGGGGGCCGGGTCGTCCGGGACGGACCAGGGCGGCGTCCCGCCGTACGGCTGGGCGGGCTTGGCCGAGACGGTCTGGAAGATGCCGTACCCGGCCGCGGCCAGGGCGACCAGCGCGACGGCCGAGCCGACCCCCGCGGTCACCCACCTGCGGCGGCCCGGCGCTTCGATGACCGGCGGCTCGGCGGGGCGTTGCTGGGATTCCGGCGTCTCAATCGTGGACATGGGCACTCCTGGGCAACATGCGGCTTTGCGACCTTCAGCTCATCATCCGCGAAAGAGGATCAGCGCGGACGCCGCCGCCACCGGCCGGATGTGGCCGTGCTTTACGGCCAGCGCAGTCACCTGGCCGTTGAATCACCACGAAGGCACATCGTGGCCATCCTCTCCCCCGAAACCGGCTTCAACGCCGCCGATAGCGGCGAGAACCATCCAACAAAGGGACCACGACGTTCAGAGGGCCGCACGGCCCCTCGGGGAGGCACACGGATGCCGATCAAGGTCACCGTCTGGAGCGAGAACTACCACGAGCCACGCGAGGAGGACGTACGCCTGCGCTACCCGGAGGGCATTCACGGCGCGATCGCCGCCGGCCTGACCGAGCGGCTGGGCGACCGCGTACAGGTGCGCACCGCGATCCTGGAGGACCCCGAGCACGGGCTGTCGGAGAAGGACCTCGCCGAGACCGACGTGCTCACCTGGTGGGGGCACATGGCCCACGAGGAGGTGTCCGACGAGGTCGTGGAGCGGGTGCATCAGCGCGTGCTCGGCGGGATGGGCCTGCTGGTGCTGCACTCGGGCCACTACTCGAAGATCTTCCGCCGGCTGATGGGCACCACCTGCTCGCTCACCTGGCGCGACGCGGCCGAGCGCGAGCTGGTCTGGACGGTCGCCCCCGGCCATCCCATCGCCGAGGGCGTGCCGCGTCCGCTGGTCATCGGCGAGCAGGAGACGTACGGCGAGCCGTTCGGCATCCCCGAACCCGACGAGCTGGTCTTCGTCAGCAACTTCAGCGGCGGCGAGATCTTCCGCAGCGGCTGCTGCTACCGCCGGGGCCTGGGCCGGATCTTCTACTTCAGCCCCGGCGACCAGGGGCATCCGGTCTACCACCACCCCGACGTACGGCGCGTGCTGGCCAACGCGGTGCTGTGGGCCGCCCCCGCGGCCGGCGTCGGCGATCCCCTGCGCAACGCGCACACCCCCATCACCTGGTAGGAGCCGCATGACCTTCATCACCCTCGACAAGGACCGTCCGCTGCGGGCCGTGGTCGTCGGCGCCGGGTTCATCGGCGGTCAGTGGGCGCCCGAACTGCTCGCCCATCCCGGCACCGAGCTGGTCGGCTGGGTGGACGTGGCCGAGGAGCGCGCCCGCGCCTCCGCCGCCGCCCTGGGCCTGGACGGTTTGCCCGTCAGCGCCTCGCTCACCGCCGTGCTCGACGGCGAGGAGCCCGACTTCATCGTCAACTGCACCGTCCCCGGGGCCCATCGCGAGGTGACCGTCACCGCCCTGGAGCGCGGGGTGTCGGTGCTCAGCGAGAAGCCGATGTCGATCACGCTGGACGAGGCGCGGAGCATGGTGAGCGCGGCGGACCGGGCGCGGCGGCTGTTCGCGGTCAACCAGAACCGCCGCTTCCTGCCGAACCTGGTGGCCTTCCGCAGGACGGTGGCCGAGCTCGGGCCGCTCGGGCTGCTGACCTCGGAGTTCTTCATGCCGTACAAGGGGCCGCCGTTCCTGGCCGCGCTGGAGCACCCCCTGTTACAGGACATGGCGATCCACCTGTTCGACGCGGCCCGGGCGGTGTCGGGGGCCGATCCGGTCAGCGTGTACTGCGAGTCGTTCCGGCCGCCGTGGACCTGGTATTCCGGCGCCTGCTCCGCGACGGCGATCTTCGAGATGACCGGCGGGCTCCGCTACACGTTCACGGGGAGCTGGTCCGCGCCCGGCCAGGCGACGTCCTGGACCGGCAGCTGGCGGGCCGCCGGCACGCACGGCACAGCGCGCTGGGACGGCGAGCGACGGCCGACGGTGGAAGGGGCGAACGGGCACAAGGTACGCAGACACCCACCCGAGCCGGACCGATACCCGGGGCGGGCCCGGTACAGCGGGCTGGCGGAGGGGCTGGAGGAGTTCCTGACCGGGCTGCGCACCGGGCGGCCGCCGCAGGGTGAGTGCCACGACAACATCCGGAGCCTGGCCATGGTGACGGCCGCCCTGGAGTCGGCCCGCACGGGGAGCCGGGTGCCGGTGGCCTTCGACGTCTGAGGGGTGTGTGGGTCAGGTCCGTGACAGCGGGTTCGGCAGCCGGGCCCAGCGGTCGCCGGTGGGGCCGCCCTCGAACTGCATCACCGTGTGCGCCTTGACGGGCAGCTCCGCGCCGAACAGCGCCGCCCGGTCGGCGCGGGTGTCGGCGGTGGCGGGCAGGTCGTCGAACACCTGGTCGGCCACCGCGGCCACCACCGCCCACAGCCGCGCCTCCGCCTCCCGGTCCCCCTGCCCGAGAGCCGAGACGAGGCTGCTGAACGTGGTGCCGACGAGCGAGCCGTACAGCTTGGCGTGCAGCTCGTCCGGATCATCGGCGATGAGGCGGGGACTGAGCGGCGGCGGCGTCAGACCGTTGCGGCGCAGACGGGCGGGGCTGACGCGGATGTCGGCCAGGTCCCGGTAGATGAGGCGGATCGGGCGGCCGTGGTGGTCCAGGACGACCAGGAGGTTCTGGCCGTGCGCCTCCAGCGTCACGCCGTACGCCAGCAGCCCCAGCGCCGCCTCCAACGCCTGCCGCGCGAACTCCCTCAGCCACTCCACGGCCGCACCCAGGGGTGGACCGCCGCCGGACGGAGACTGGACGACACCATGGATGAAAGGTGGGCCATCGGTCGAAGACCGGACGACGCCGTGGATCAAGGGCGGGCCGCCGGACGGAGGCCGGACGATGAGGGCCGCCACGGGAAGCACAGTCTCTCCTGCGCCCGCGTACTCCGTCGGTGACTCGCGCACCAGGACCGCCAGATCGGCACTGGGCTCGCCGTTCACCACCGCGCAGGCGGCGGCCAGGTTGCGAGTGATCCGCAGCCGTCCGCCCAGCCGCCGGGCCAGATGCACCAGCATGGCCGAGAGCGGCGCGCTGTCACGGATCGAGCCCGGCGAGATGTCCCGCACGTTGGACGTCAGCCGCGTGGAGAACGCCGTCTTGAAATGCGGCCCGCCACCGACGGGCGCGAGCGTACGTACGCAGATCAGCGGCCGGGCCGCTATCCCGCCGGCCACGAACGGCCGGAACCCCAGCTCCGGCAGCACATGCCTGCTCTGCCACGGATGGGCGGGCAGCAGCAGCCGGTCACCGTCGCGCAGCCAGTCGGGCCAGGCGCCGATGACCACGCACCGCGACGCCGGCACCGCCACCAGATCCAGATCGACCACGGGCCGGTGCTCGGGCATGTACGCCAGTTGCTCCGCCACCGACACCCCGGGCCGGTTACGACAGGACGGATGGTACGGATGCCCGTCCACCACACTCTGCTCGAACCATTCCAGCGACCCCTCCTGCGCCCCCGCCCCCAGCCCCAGCCCCGCTCCGGCGCGCGCGAGCGCCAGCGAGGCGACGCTGCGGTCCAGATCGGCGCCGAAGCGCTCCGACCCCGGCAGTCCTAGAGCGGCCAGCAGCTCACCCGGCCGCGTGTACGCCCGCCCGTCCAGCAGCACCGCCGGGTCATCCCCCGCCCCCAGGTCGTACGCCAGGCGGGCGGGCCCGGTGAGCAGGCGCCCATCGGCCAACCGGACCCGCCCGCGCGCGCCGTCCCCCCTGGCCGCGCCGTCCTGCCCGGCCACGCCGTCCCGCCCGGCCAACCCGGGCACCGGCTCGTACAGCAGCCCCCGCCAGAGCAGGCCCAGGATGGTGGCCCGCGCCCCAGGCAACGCGTCGGCGTAGGCGGCGGCCAGGCCGGGACGGACCTGTGCCAGCTTTGCGGCAAATTCCGCTTCTGCCCGACCTTGAGGGGGATTCTCCAATTCAATACTCATAACGGGTAGTTACCCCGTGTATGACCACCGATACGAGTGGTGAGGGGTCGGCGATGGCGCACCATCCTGAGGGGCCGGACGCGGCACAGGTGACCATACGGTCCGATCAGGACCGCAATCGAGCCTGGGGCCACGATCACGACCACGAGCGGGACGGCGACCGGGACCCACACCCGCGCCCGCACCGGGACTCGAACCGCGACGGCGACGGCGACGGCGACAGCCACCGCGACCGCGACCGCGCCGACACTCTCACGATGACGGCTCTCCTCAACTGCCTGGTCCGCGAAGTGGCCAACCCCGAGGGCGACCGGAACGACGGCCACCGGACCTACCGTCTGCCCGCGACCGGCCACCTGCTGCGCGTACGCGCCGGACGCTACCCCGCGCACCCCGCCCTGCACACACCCGGCGGCTGGCTCCCCCTGTCCCTGGACCTCCTCGTCGCGCTGACCGCCGAGGAGCTGACCGCGTGCACCGGCGTGGCCAACGACACCCTCGCAGGCGAGATCCGCCACAGCAGGGACGTCGTCGCCACCCTGCTGTCCACCCGCCGCACCCCCACATCCAGCACCCAGCCGTTCATCGAACCCACCGAGCTGTTCCTGCGGTCCGAGCAGGCCCTGGTCGCCGGGCACCGCTACCATCCGGCGCCCAAGGCCCGTGGCGGGCTCGGTCCGGACGCCTGGCTCCCCTACGCGCCCGAGGCCCGCGCCCGCTTCCCACTGATCCTGCTCGGGCTAGCGCCCGAGATCGTGCTGGAGGAGGGCGACGCCACCGCGCTGGATGCCCTCGGACCGCCGCCGCCCGATGGCGGCCTCCTGCTGCCCGCCCACCCCTGGCAGCTGGACCTGCTGGGCGGCCCGGCCGCCCTGCGGGACGGGCGACTGCGGTATCTGGGTGAGACCGCCGTCATGGCCGTGCCGACCTCTTCGCTGCGCACGGTGTACCTGCCCGACGTGGACCTGTTCTGCAAGTTCAGTCTCGACGTCCGGATCACGAACGACGTCCGCCGGCTCTGGGCCCGCGACCTGCGCCCGCTCACCGCCGTAGACCGCCGGCTGCGGGAGGTCTTCGACGACCTGCCCGCGCACCTGCCGAAACCCTCCATACTCTCCGACCGGGGCTACCGCACCGTGGACCTCGGCGATGGCGACGGTGGCGAGGCGCTGGCGGTGGTCGTGCGCGACGGTCTGGGGGCGCATCTGCGTCCCGGCCTGACGGCGCTGCTGGCGGCGGGGATCAGCGAGGGCTTTCCCGGCAACCCGCTCGACGGCCTCGATGAGGACCGGGCGCTCGCCTGGTGGCAGGGCTACCTGGAGCACGTCGTACCGCCGGCCCTGCACGCGTACCTGCGTCACGGCGTGGTCCTGGAGTGCCACCTGCAGAACGTACTGATCGGCGTGGACGCCACCGGCACCCCCGCGCAGGTGATCTTCCGTGACCACGAGGGCGTCAAGCTGGTCGCCGACCGGCACCAGGACACGACACCGTGGGTCAGCGCGGCGTACGGCTGGGAGCGGCTGGTCTACTGCCTGGTCACCAACAATCTCTGGGAGATCGCCGGCGCGATCGAGGAGCGCCATCCGGGCCTCGGCGGCGAGCTGTGGGCGCGGGCCAGAGACCTGCTCGCCGGGTACGCGGCGGACCACGTGGGGGTCCGCGCCCTGCTGGGCGCCGACCACGTGCCCGCCAAGGCCAACCTGCTGCTGCGCTGGCTCGGCGCCGACGGCGGCGAGATGCGCTGCGTGCCCGTCCCCAATCCCCTGCGGGGCCGTACCTAACCCCCTGCGTGCACGTGCCCGATCTCCTGCGGCCAGTAGCCGGTCGGCACAGAAACCGTGACCATGGTCATCGCTATTAGTAACCAAATAGCTACTGTCAGTTACAAGGCGAGGTAGATAGACATAGGCGTGACCGACATCATCTCTGAAAGGAGAAGGTCATGCCCACACCTGCCGCGTACGAGCCGCCGGCCTTGGCCGAAGTCGGCGATTTCGCCGACCTGACGCGCGGTTTGCCGTCAGGCTTCGTCCTCGAGTGGGCCCCACAGCCGTTCCAGTGGTTCTCCGGCTGACGGGCGGGAGCATCGGTGCTAGGTGAGATGTGGTTCGCCGTCCTCCCCGACGGTGAGGCGGGTCTTGCCGCGGCAGGCGTGCTGCTTCCGGGAGTCAGTCAGGTGATCGACCACGCCTCCGGGCGGCCGTGGTTGATCGGGGACTGGCCCGGCCACCAGATCCGTCTGGCGGCGGCGGGAGCGGCACGGGTGGCGGTGATCGGGCGCTGTCCGGTCACCGCCACTGACCTGGCCCTGCGGCTGGCTCGGATATCCGACGTGGAGCGGATCGAGCAGATCGTCGCGGGACTGCCGGGCAGCTTCCACCTGGTCGCCTCGATCGACGGCAGGGTGGCGGTGCGCGGCACCGCCTCGGCCGTCCGCCGCGTCTTCCACGCCCGCGTACGCGGTGTGACCGTGGCCGCCAGCCGTTCCGACGTGCTCGCGTGGGCGACCGGCGGGCGGATCGACGAACGGGTGCTGGCCACGCGGCTGCTGCCCAGCGGGGTGGTCGGCCCGTTGCAGGACCTCGGTGTGTGGCGCGACGTCAGCTGTCTGCCCCCCGACCGCACGCTGCTGATCGAGCCCACCGGCATGACCGGCATCCGCACCTGGTGGCACCCACCCGAACCGGCCCTGCCCCTGGCTGAGGGGGCGACGGCGCTCCGCGAGGCGCTGACCGGCGCCGTGGACGCGTGCACCGCGGACGGCGGCACGATCAGCGCCGACCTGTCCGGCGGCATCGACTCCACCAGCCTCTGCTTCCTGGCCGCCCGCGGCCGGGCAAGCCTGATCACCGTGCACTGCGAGGGCATGGACCCCGGCAACGACGACCCGGCCTGGGCCTTCCGCGCGGCCACCGGCCTGCCGGCGGCGACGCACCAGGTCATCGGTCACGACGAGCTCCCGCTGTGGTTCGCCGGTCTGACCGAGCCCCAGCCGTCGATGGAGGAGCCGTCCGGCTGGGTACGCGACGCGGCGCGGCTGGCCGACCTGGCCTGGCGGCTGAGCACCGCCGGTTCCCGGCTGCATCTGATGGGGGTCGGCGGCGACGAGCTGTTCTCGGCCCTGCCGCCCTACCTCCACGACCTGGTCAGAGACCGCCCGTTCACGGCGCCCGCGCACCTGCGCGCCCGCCGGGCCCGCCGGCGCGGCTCCTGGTGGCGGATGCTGCGGGCGGTGGTCGACCGCACCGACCACCCGGCCTGGCTGGAGCGCTGCGTCGCCGATCTGAGCACCACGCCCGCGGCCGCGGACCCCTACTCGATGGCCTGGGGACCGCCGCTGCGCATGCCGCCATGGGCCACCGCCTGCGCCGTGCACGCGGCCCGCGACGTACTGGCCGGGATCGCCGCC
Organism: Nonomuraea aurantiaca; assembly: GCF_020215705.1. Classification (GTDB taxonomy): domain Bacteria; phylum Actinomycetota; class Actinomycetes; order Streptosporangiales; family Streptosporangiaceae; genus Nonomuraea; species Nonomuraea aurantiaca. Next base: position 186,872 of record NZ_JAIWNB010000009.1, read on the forward strand.
GCGCGGCCGGCGCCGCTGTCGCCGCGACGCGCCCAGCACCAGGCCCTGCTCTACGCGCGCACCGGCGGGGCCGGGCTGCGGCAGATCGACCAGGCCACCTCCCGCCTGGGTCTGCCGTACGCCGCGCCCTACCTGGACGACGCCGTGATCGAGGCCGCCCTGTCCGTACGGCCGGACGAACGCGCCGGCCTGGGCCGTTACAAGCCGCTGCTGGCGGCCTCGATGGACGGCGTGGTGCCGGCCGAGCTGCTCGAGCGCTCGACCAAGGGCGAATACGGCGCCGACTTCTACGCCGGCTGGCGGCGCCATCGTGACAGCGTGCTGGAGTTGTTCGAGGCGTCCGAACTCGCCCGGCTCGGCCTGATCGACACCGGCGCCCTGCGTGCCGCCCTGCTCGGCGTGCACCCGCGGCCGCACGTCATGGAACCCCTGTCGCAGACGCTCGCCTGCGAGATATGGCTGCGCTCACTGACCCCCCACCGGATGCCGGCCATGACCACGGGAGACTCCTGATGCCCTTCAGCCTGCGCGGCGGCGTGTCCACCGCGCACTCCATCGACGGCATGGTGCTGCTCGACGAGCGCGCCGGCCGCTACTGGCAGCTCAACGCCACCGCCACGCTGGTCCTGCGCGCCCTGCTCTGCGGCGCCTCTCCGGGCGAGGTGGCCAAGAGGCTGACCGGCAACCACCCGGAGCTGTCCGTCGAGCAGGCGGACCGCGATGTCGCCGAGCTGCTGGCGGCCCTGCGCCGAGCCGAACTGGTGATGCCGTGAGCCACCCGATGACCTCCGAGTCACGCGCTCGGGTTTCGCCGGCCAGGACATCCGTGGCGCTCCTGGCCGTCGCCGCGGCCCGGCCGCTGGCCGGGCTCAGGCCGTACCGCATCCGGCGCGTCCTGAGGATGATCCGGCGCGGCGCCGTCGCCGCCACGGCCGCGCAGGCCCTGGCCGCCAGGGACGACGTGGTCGCCGTGAGCGCGCGCTGCGCCGGGCCCGCCTGCCTGCAGCGCTCCCTGGCGACGGCCATCCTGTGCCGGCTCCGGGGCACCTGGCCCACCTGGTGCGCGGGGGTGCGCGTCGAGCCGTTCCGCGCGCACGCCTGGGTACAGGTGAACGGGCAGCCCGTCGGCGAGCCCTACCCGGCCGGCTACTACCTGCCGATCATGACCGTCGCGGCCCCCTCGACCGCCCCATGAGGCCGGGAGCGATCCACACCCACTCGCTGCGCAAGTCCTACCAGGGCATGCGTGCTGTGTGCGGCATCAGCCTGAACGTCGAGGCCGGGGAGATGTTCGGCTTCCTCGGGCCCAACGGGGCCGGCAAGTCCACCATGATCTCGATGCTGTCCACGCTGCTGCGGCCCAGCGGCGGCCGGGCCCTCGTCGCGGGCATCGACGTGCGCGACGACCCGAAGGAGGTACGCCGTCGCATCGGGCTGGTCTTCCAGGAGCCGACCGTCGACACCGACCTGACCGTCCGCGAGAACCTCGCCTTCCACGCCACCCTCTACGGCCTGGGCAAGCACGACGCGCGCCGCCGCGTGGCCGAGGCCGCGGACCTCGTGGGCCTGACCGGCCGCGGCGACACGCTGGTACGCACCCTGTCCGACAGCATGAGACGCCTGCTGGAGATCGCCCGCGGGCTGCTGCACGAGCCGGGGGTGCTGTTCCTCGACGAGCCCACAGTGGGCCTGGACCCGCAGGCCCGCGCGGAGATCTGGGAGCACCTGCGCGAGCTGCGCCATCGCCGGGCCATCACCGTGTTCCTGACCACCCACCACCTGGAGGAGGCCGAATACTGCGACCACATCGCCATGGTCGACCGGGGCCGGGTGGTCGCCGACGACTCCCCGGCCGCGCTGAAACGACTGATCGGCACCGACCGCATCCATCTGCGCACCGGCGACGACCAGGCCGCGGCCGCCACGCTGTCCGACTACCTGGGCCTGGCCAGCGCGTGGGGGCCTGACGGCCTGTACGTCCAGGTGACCGACGCCGCCACCGCCATCCCCTGGGTGTGCACCGTGCTGCGGGTGCCCGTCCACTCGATCGAGGTACGCCGTCCCAGCCTCGACGAGGTGTTCCTGCGCTACACCGGCCGGACCTTGGACGGCGCGTCACGTCCGGAGGTGTCGCTGTGACCGTGGACGCCCGTCCCTCCGTATGGTCACGTCTCCTGCGCCGGCTCTGGTGGGAGACGCGGGCCGCCCACGTGGTGTGGCAGCGCGAGCTGCTCCACTATGCCCGCAACCCGGCCCGCCTGATCATGACCCTGGCCCAGCCGGTCGTCTACCTGCTGGTCCTCGGCACCGGGCTCGGCGCCATGCTCCCGGGCGGTGGCGGCTATCCCACCTACCTGTTTCCCGGGGTGCTGCTGATGACCGTCCAGGCGCCCGCGATCGCCATCGGCGCCTCCGTCGCGGTCGACCGCGAGGCGGGCTTCCTCAGGGAGATGCTGGTCGCGCCCGTCCACCGGGTGAGCCTGCTGGCGGGCCGGTGCGCGGGCGCCGCCACGGTGGCCACCTGTCAGGGCGTGCTCGTCCTGGGTCTGGCGGGGCTGGCGCACATCCCGTACGCGCCTGAGCTGATGCTCGCGCTCATCGCCGAGATGGCGCTGATCGCGTTCGCCATGACCGCGTTCGTCGCCCTGCTGGCCGTGGTCATCTCCCCGACGCCGACCTTCCACGCGGCGCTGGGGTGCGTGCTGACGCCGCTGGTGTTCCTGTCGGGCGCGCTGTTCCCGATCGCGGGCCTGCCGGTCTGGTTGACCGCTCTCATGGTGGCCAACCCGCTCACGTACGTGATCGACCTGCTCCGGCGGACCATCGCCCCCTACCTCGCCCGGCCGGAGCCGGCCGCCGTCCACTCGCCCGTCCTCATGGAGCTCGCCGTCACCGCCGGGGTCGGCCTGCTCTCCGTCCTGCTGGCCGCCCGCCGCCTCTCCCGCCCCCGCTGAGGCCGCCCCGAGGCCCGCGGCACCGCCTCCCCGACGGCCCGTCTGGTGACGAGCCCCCTCAGAGCCACTACACCAGACCGACCATGAACCCCTCATCGCGAATCCCCAGGTAGGCCGCAGGACGATACTGCCGCATCGCCCGCTCGATGACCGGAATGTACTTGGGGTTGGACCCAAGGGGCAGCCGGTAACCGTTCTTGACCGTGTGGAACTCCCACAGGTGCTCCAGCTCCGGGTGGCGGGCGCGGAACCCGGGGTCGGCGGGGAAGAGGTCGAGGCGCACCATCACCTTGCGCATGATGTAGTCGGCAAGCTTGACGCGGCGCTGCTGGGTGCGCGAGATGCCCACTCCCGACAGCTCGGCCCACGACGCGGCCCACGGCTTGCCCTGGGGATCGTCCCAGCGCACGCCGTAGCCGTCGAAGACCAGCCTGCGAGGGCGGCTGAGCTTGCGCCACGTGATGATCGGGAGGGCCCCGATGGCCAGGAAGAGCAGCCCGAGCAGCCCGGCGACGACAGTCGTCCCGGCGCCGCCCCTGACCTGGCCGGTGAGCGACGACACGATCGTGATGAGCCCGATGGCCCCGGCCACGGAGCCGCCGATCAACGCCTTCACCTTGGCGTCCCCGCCGACGTCGATCACCACGGGAGGCGGGACGAAGGCGGGGGGCTGCTGCGGGGGATACGGAGCATTGAACTGCTGCTGGTGGTGGGGTGGATACGGTGGCTGTTGCGGCGGCCGGTACGTCATGAAAAGCCAGGCTAGTTCGGGTGCCCAGGCGCCCCGGGACGCTTCACTTTTTTGCGAAGCGAGTTCAGCAGCTCCGGGTGGCGAAGGCCAGGAACTGCGTCGCCTCCTCGGCGGCGAAGTTGTCGTCGGACCCGATCACCAGCGTGCACTCACCCGTGCGCAGCCGTGGCCCCCAGGCGAGGCTCTCCAGGTTCTGTACCGGCGTCCGGACCTCGTCGAGGTCGGTTACCAGGCGCTTGGTGACCGGGCGGTAGGGCCCGCCGGTCGTCAGGCTGTTCCTGGCCAGCACGTTCGTGGCCCCACGCAGGTCGATCTCGTACAGTTTCACCCGGTAACCGACGCCTTCGAGCCAGGAGCGTTCCAGGGCCAGGAACCGGTGCTCGTCGATCGCCAGGATCTCCGAGACCCCGCTGTCGGTGTGCCCGGTCGGCGGGACGGGGGCGGTGGGCAGGGGGTCGATCGGGTAGACGTACTGGGCGCTCGGCCTGCTCCCGAAGCGGCTCCATACGGTGAGGCGGGCCGGCGCGCCGTGCTCGACGGTCGGCGGCTCCCCGTCCTCGAAACGCGGGCCCTCGGTGATGGTCGTGATCGTGCGCGGGGTGAGGGCCAGGCCCTCGATGCCGAAGTTGCGCCTGGGCCCGCTGTCCGTGGCGGTCATGCGCAGGTTGGCGGGCATCGGCAGCTCGCCGACCTGCCGGCCCCGGGCGTCGGCCCGGTGGACGTACAGGCCGGACGGCGGGATGTCCGGGTGCCCCTCGTCCGGGCGGTCGCCCTCGTCACCCCACAGCAGCCGGCCGGTCCACGGGTCGTAGCGGATGGTCTCCGGATCGGCGGACTCGGGCTCCCCGTACGGGGGATAGGTGCTCCCGTCGGGGCGCAGGAAGCTGTCGACCCCGGTGAGGCGGACGCCGGTGAACGCGCCGGTCGTCCGGTCGAAGGCGAAACGCCCGGTGTAGAAGCGGGCCGGGCCGTAGCGGCCGCGGTCGTCGGAGATGAGGTACCAGGTGCCGGTGAGCGGGTCGCGATCGAGTCCGGACAGGCCACCGACCGTGGTACCGGCGTAGGGCATCTTGTACGGCAACCGCTGCTCGCCGAGGAAACGGGTGATCTCGACGGGCTGCGGCGAGGCACTCGCCGCCGTGGCTGCGGGCACGGCGGCGAGCCCGATCGTTACCGCGACGGCCGCGGCGATGCCCACTGTTCTCCGCATAAATCTCTCCCCACTCTTCGACACCGGCGGGGATATGAGATCGCGGATTCTGCGGAAAGTCCACGCGTATTAATAACGGCGATTCAGCCGCGATCATCGAGAAAAGTGCTCACATGATGGCGAGTTGCCCACCGTCGATGACCAGCTCGGTGCCGTGGATGAACGCCGCGTCGTCCGAGGCCAGGAAGGCGTATCCGGCCGCGACCTCCTCGGCCAGCCCGGCCCGGCCGAGCGGGATGTGGTCGCGTTCGTACGCCGACACGAAATCGTCCGCCAGCCCGGCCGAGATGGCGGAATTCAATGGAGTCTTGATATATCCGGGACAAAGGGAATTGACGCGGATCCCATGTTTTCCGAGCTCCACGGCCATTGTCTTGGAGAGCAGCAGCACGCCGCCCTTTGAGGCGTTGTAATGCGCGTAGTCGGCCTCGCCGCCGAGCCCGTTCGTGGACGACATGTTGAGGATCACTCCGCCGGCGCCGCGCGCCACCAGATGCCTGGCCACGGCCTGGGCGACCAGGAACATCCCCCGCAGGTTCACCGACACGATCCGGTCCCAGTGGTCGGGCGTGATCTCCAGGAAGGGCTCGCGCCAGGCGATGCCCGCGTTGTTGATCAGGACGTCGATCCCGCCCAACGCCGCGATCGCGCCGTCCACCAGGCGGGCGACGTCGCCCTCCGAGCTGATGTCGCCCGCCAGCCCGTGCACCTCGCCCAGCGGGGCCAGCTCGGTCACCGCCTGGTCCACCTCGGCTTCGTCGAGGCCGCCGAGCACGACCCGGGCGCCCTCTTCCAGGAACCGGCGCGCGGTGGCGGCGCCGATGCCGCTACTGCCGCCACTGATCAGCACCCGCTTTCCGGCCAGTCCCCGCATGATGCCCTCCACTGTCGCGACCCGGCTCCGAACGTAGCATCTGTTCCGTCATGCGCACGAGCGTTCTGCTACTCGGAAAGCAGCGCAGACGAGGGGAATGTTCCATGAGCCCCTGACGCCTGCTCACAGCGTCTGCGTCCCATGGGCGCGCCGGAACAGCATTCTGTTTCACGGAAAGGTGACCCCACCCCTGGGAGGGCCACCTCGCCGCCTACCTACAGGGCTTGTAGGGCAGATCCTTGAGGGAGTAGTCGGTCGCCTTCTTGATGGCGTTGACGTTGAGCGTGGCCGCCTTGCCGCAGAAGCCGGTCGGCGAGGTCAGGTACTCCACCTGGAACACCGGCTTGCCCGCCCGGATGAACGGCGTCAGCTCCCCGCACTCATCGAACTCGAAGCACTGCTCGTTGACCGCGTAGTCGAAGTCGCCCACCAGGTCGGACACCTGGGAGAGGTCGTTCTTCAGCGCCACCGACAGGCCCTTGGCATGGCCCAGGGCGGCCAGGGCCCGGTTGAAGATCAGCTGGGTGGCCGGGGTGACCGTCCAGCCGGTGACCGACTTGCCCTCCTCGTGCGCGTTCACCACGTCGAACTCGACGCCGTCGAACCCGGCCTGGGCGCACTTGGCGACCCGGGCGGCCATCATCGTCAGCAGAAAGTCCCGCTGGCCCTTGTCGTTGTTGATGTTGGCCCAGCGCTCGTTCGGGAACTCCTCGCTGAACGGCTTGCCCAGCAGGGAATGGCCGTGGCTGTTGTCCCAGTCGACGAACGTCTGGTGGTCGGGCCGGTACTCCTCTATCGAGCCGGCGTCGACGTAGCAGATCGCCTTGGCGCCCCGCGCGTGGATGGCGGAGACGGCGGCGGCGTTGATCGTGGTGTTGTTGCCCACCACATCGGCGTCCGCGTAGAGGTCGATGTCGAACACCGTCGGCTTCACGCAGGCGCCCCCGGCCTGGGGGACCTGGCAGATGTCGACGTTGACGCCGCCGGTGGCGGGATAGGCGGAGTTGCCCTGGAGCTGGTACTGCCAGCGGCTCCGCAGCGGGGGCTTCCAGATCGCCGCGCGGGCGGCGGCCTGGGGAGCAGTCGTGGCGGCGGCCTTGGGAGCGGTCGTGGCGGCGGCGGCCGATCCGGCGGCGCCGAGGACCGCTGTCGGCGCGATGACCAGCGCCGCGGCCACGGCGGACCGGGTGAAGAACGATCGGAGGTTGACCATACTCGCACCTTCTATTCCGAGTGGTGGAATGTCATTCCGACCACAAGGAAATCGGGCAAGATCACAGGTTGTCAATCTTGTCTCGATGTCGAGAATTCCCCGTAAAAGGCATAAAACCCGGCCAGGCCACCGTCTCAGTACTTTCCGTATAGCGGAACGCTAGTCTGTATCGTGGATAGATGGCTATACTCGCCGCACGCAGCGGGCCGCCACGCCCGCCGTGGTCTGTGGAGGGAAAGAGCCCCATGGCACGCATCGTCTTCATCGGCGCCGGCAGCGTCGAGTTCACCAAGAACGTCCTCTCCGACATCCTGACCTTCCCCGAGCTGGGGGACTCGACCCTGGTCCTCCATGACATCAACCCCGAGCGGCTCGCCACCGCGACGGCCATGGCCGAGTGGATGGTCGCCGCGCTCGGCCTCGGCGCCAAGGTGGAGGCCCACCTCGACTGCCGCGCCGCCGTGGACGGCGCCGACTACGTCATCAACGAGATCGCGGTCGGCGGGCACGCCGCGACCCGCGTGGACTTCGAGATCCCGCGCCGCTACGGCCTGCGCCAGACGATCGCCGACACCCTCGGCATCGGCGGCATCTTCCGCGCGCTCCGTACGATCCCGGTCATGGTCGGGCTGGGGAACGACCTGGCCGAGCTGGCACCGGACTCACTGCTGCTCAACTACACCAACCCGATGGCGATGATCCCCCGGGCCGTCTACCAGGGCACCGCCTTCCAACGGGTCGTCGGGCTCTGCCACTCCGTGCGCGACACGCAGGCCCGCCTCGCCTCGCTCGTGGGCGTACCCGAGGACGAGGTGTCCTTCGTCACGGCCGGGGCCAACCACCAGGCGTTCGTGCTGCGGTTCGAGCACCGTGGCCAGGATCTGTACCCGGCGCTCGACGACGTGATCGCCCGGGATCCCGACCTGCGCAGGACCGTACGGGTGGAGATGTACCGCCGCTTCGGCTACTTCCCCACCGAGTCGAGCGAGCACGGCTCGGAATACCTGCCCTGGTTCCTGCACCATGACGACCAGGTGGCGCACTTCCGTATACCGGTGGACATCTACCTGCGCTGGTCGGAGGAGAACCTCGACACCTACGAGGAGACCAGGCGGCGGCTGGCGGCCGGCGAGGGCGTCGAGATCGAGCCCGCGATGGAGCTGGCCTCCGAGGTCATCCACTCGATCGAGACCGGCACCCGCAGGGTGGTCCACGGCAACGTGCGCAACGACGGGCTGATCAGTAACCTGCCGCCCGACGCGTGCGTCGAGGTGCCCTGCCTGGTCGACCGGTCGGGGATGCGCCCGACCCGGATCGGCGACCTGCCGCCCCAGCTCGCCGCGCTGAACCAGACGTTCCTGAACGTGGGCGACCTGACGGTGCGGGCGGCGCTCGAAGGCCGTCGCGAGCACGTCTACCACGCGGCCATGCTCGACCCGAACGCCGCTGCCACGCTCACCCTCCAGCAGATCCACGATCTCGTGGACGAGATGATCGCCGCCCACGGCGACCTCCTTCCCGAGGGCGTCCGATGAGGCGCGCCCTGGCCGCCGTCACGGGCATCGCCCTGCTCGCGACCGGCTGCGGCTCGGCGGCCGGGAGCGAGCAGGCGGGCGGCCCGGTACGGATCACCGTCTGGGACGGCCAGTCGGACGCCGCCGCCAAGTCGATCGCGAAGCTGGTGGCCCAGTTCAACCAGGCCCATCCGGACATCAAGGTGAGCCTCGAGTCCGGGGCCGCGACCGCCGACGGCATGCTGCCCAAGCTCACCGCCGCGCTCACCTCGGACGCCTATCCCGACGTCGCCTACCTCTACGGCTCCTGGGCGCCCAACCTGGCCAGGAACCCGAAGACGGCCGACCTCACCCAGTACGCGAAGGATCCGGCCGTCGGCTGGGCGGACTTCTGGGAGAGCGAGCGGTCGGCGGCCACCGTCGAGGGCAAGGTCATCGGCTTCCCGGCGGTGGTCGACAACATGGTGGTCCTGTACAACAAGAAGCTGCTGGCCAAGGCCGGAATCGAGGCGCCGAAGCCCGACTGGACCTGGGACGACTTCCGGGCGATCGCCAAGAAGACCACCGACGCCGGATCCGGCACCTTCGGCACCACCTGGGCGATCAGCGGTGGCGAGGAGGCCGTCTGGGGCCTGTGGCCGCTGGTCTGGCAGGCGGGCGGCGACGTGCTCTCCCCCGACCGCAAGAAGGCCGTCTTCAACTCCGCCGCCGGGCAGCAGGCGCTCGGCCTGCTGCGCGGCATGGCCATCGATGACAAGTCGCTCTACCTCGACTCCAGCCCGGCCGAGAAGGGCCAGAAGCTCTTCGAATCCGGCCGGCTCGGCATGTTCCTGGCCGGTCCGTGGGTGCTGCCCGACCTGCAGGCCGCCAAGGTCGACTACGGCGTCGCCCAGCTCCCCGGCACGAACGGCAACCACGAGACGGTCTCGGGGCCCGACAACTGGGTGGTGTTCAAGCACGACGACCGGCGGGTCAAGGCCGCCGCCACGTTCCTGACCTGGCTGACCGCCGCCGAGCAGCAGCTGGAGTGGATGAAGGACACCGGCTCGCTGCCCATCCGCGAGTCGATCACCAAGCTGCCCGGCTACCAGGACTACCTCACGAAATATCCGGGCATCGAGGTGATCTCCGCCAACCTGGCCAACGCCAAGCGGGTCCGGCCGCCGACGACCAGATATCCGCGGGTGTCGGCGTTCGTGGCCGAGGCCATCGCGCAGACCCTGCTCGGCAAGGCCGATCCCAAGACGGCCCTGGACGAGGCCGCCGCCAAGGCCGACGCGGCGCTCGCCGTACCGGGATCGTGAACAGCACCGCGCCGGCCCTGGGCCGGGCCGCCGTCGGCCACCGGCAGCCGCGCGACCGCCGCAGACTCGCCGACAACGTCGCCGGCTGGACCTTCGCCGGTCCCGCCTCACTGATCATTCTCGGCTTCTCGCTGGTCCCGATGGTGTGGGCGCTCACGCTGTCCTTCACCGACTCCGACCTGCAGACGCCGGGGCGGAACGTGGGGCTGGCGAACTACCGGGCGCTGCTGGAGGACCCCGTCTTCTTCCAGGCGCTGCGCAACACCGGGCTGCTCGTCGTGCTCTACATCCCGGCGTCGCTGATCGCGGGCCTGCTCGTGGCGGTGCTGCTGAACAGGAAGGTACGCGGGATCGGGTTCTACCGGACCTGCTTCCTGGTGCCGTACATCGCCTCGGCGACCTCGGCCGGGCTGCTGATGGGCTACATCTTCGACCGGGACTTCGGGCTGATGAACGGGCTGTTCGTCAAGCTCGGGCTGCCGGTGCAGGGGTTGCTGAGCAGCCCTTCGCAGGCCATGTTCGTGCTCACCCTGATCTTCTTCTGGACCCGGTTCGGGTTCGCGGTGGTGATCTATCTGGCCGCGATCCAGGAGATCAACAAGGAGATCCTGGAGGCCGCCTCGATCGACGGGGCGGGCAGGTGGACCACGTTCCGGCACATCATCGTGCCGTCCGTACGGCCGATGACGCTCTTCCTCACGGTCTGGGGCGTGATCGACGCGCTGCAGTTCTTCGACCTGGTCATGACCACGACCAAGGGCGGCCCGGCGAACGCGACCGTGACGATCGTCTACTACATCTGGCAGCTCGCCTTCAACTACTTCACGGCCGGCTACGGCGCGGCCGTGGCGTACGTCCTGTTCGTCGGCACCCTCATGCTGATCGTCGGCGGCTTCCTGATCGCGCGCAGGAAGGGAGCCATGGCGTGAAGAGCCTTGGCGTGAAGAACCTTGGCGTGAAGGGGCATGGCGTGAAGGGGCTGCGTCTGCCCAGCAAGTGGCATCTGGTGCTTCTGCCGATGTCGGTGGTGACCGTGCTGCCGTTCGTCTGGATGATCCTCAGCTCGGTGATGACCCAGGGCGAGCTCAACCGGTTCCCGCCGCCGTTCTGGCCGGAGGGCATCGACCTGGGCGGCTACCGTACGGTGCTCAACGGCTCGAACTTCCCGCGCTGGTTCCTCAACAGCGTGATCGTGTCGGGCGCCATCGTGCTGGCCCAGCTGGCGCTCTGCAGCCTGGCGGGCTACGCGTTCGCCAGGATCAGGTTCACCGGCTCCAGGATCACGCTGGTCCTGGTCATCGCCACCGCGCTGATCCCCTTCCAGCTGACCGTGATCCCCACCTTCCTGATCTTCAACAAGGTCGGGCTGACCGACACGCTCGGCGCGCTCATCGTGCCGCAGCTCAGCTCGGCGGTCGGCATCTTCCTGATGACCTCGTTCTTCCAGTCGTTCCCGAGGGAGCTGGAGGAGGCCGCGCGGATCGACGGCTGCTCGCGGTACGGGGTGTTCTTCAAGGTGGTGCTGCCGGTGGCCCGGCCCGCGCTGGCCGCGCTGGCGGTCATCACGTTCATCACCGCCTGGAACGATCTGTTCTGGCCGGTGGTGGCGATCAACTCGGACGCCAACTACACCGTGCAGGTGGGGTTGACGTCGTTCCAGGGCCAGCACCGGGCCGACTGGCCGGCGATCATGGCGGGCACGGTGCTGACGACGCTGCCGGTGCTGGGCGTGTTCCTGTTCGGCCAGCGCCGGTTCGTCCAGGCGCTGACCGGCGCGGTCAAGGGCTGACCGGGGCGGTCACGGGGCCACCGGCGCGGGCTCAGCCCTGCTCGGCGACCGCCCGCCGCAGGTTGTGGCCCACCTCTTCCATCCGGGCCGGCGACATCCTGTCCTTGATCGCGGTCACGCTCACCGCGGCGACGGGAGCCGTCCGCCCCAGGAAGACGGGGGCGGCCACGCAGCGCACGCCGGGTTCGTTCTCCTCCATGTCGAGCGCGTAGCCGCGCTGCCGGACCTGGTCGAGGTGGGTGGCCAGCTTGCCCGGGTTCGTGATCGTGCTGCGGGTCCTGTTCGCGAGCGGGCCGTAGCGGTCCGCCCAAGCCTTGATCGCCTCGTCGGTCGGGTAGGTCCACGCCAGCAGCGCCTTGCCCACGCCCGTGCAGTGGGCCGCGTTGCGCCCGCCCACCACGGAGGTCATCGTGATGGACCGCACCGCCTCGACCTTGTCCAGGTAGACGACCTCGCCGCCGTCCAGCATGGCCATGTGCACGGTCTCGGCGAACTCCTCGCTCAGCCGCACCAGCAGCGGGCGCACCAGCGTGCGCAGGTCCATGGTCTCGTAGAATCTGAAGGCCGTGGCGAGCATCTCGGTGCCCAGGAAGTACGGCCCGCTGGGCTCCGGCTGGGCGGCGAAGCCGCGATGCTTGAGCGCGCCGAGCAGCCGGTGCAGCGAGCTCTTGGGCAGGCCGAGCCGGGTGGCCAGCTCGTCGAGCGTCACCCCTCGGCTGTGCTTGCCGATCTCCTGCAGGATCAGCAGTGCGCGGTCGACGCTGCCCACCGGCGACTGGGCCTCGGCCATGGATTCTCCTAGCTATTCCGAATAATGGAATGCTATCGCGCATTGCGGAAACCTGGCTAGTCGCCACCCCAAACTCTTTACGGCATAAGCTATTGGGTGGATGATTGCTTTACAGCGTATGGAGTTAGAGGGAGATCCTTGATGACCGAGGCGAAACTGCACGACGGCAGCACGATTCACCTGGAGGTGCACGGCCAGGGCCCGACAGTGCTGCTGCCGGTCAACCCGGTGCCGATCGAAGGCACCAAGGCCGACGAGATGCGCAAATGGGGCGTCGACCCGGCGCTCGGCCGCAACCTCATCGACGGGCTGTCGGACGCGTTCAGGGTCGTCGCCTTCGACTACGAGGGCCACGTCCTGGCCACGCCCAAGCCGGACACACTGACCCCGGCCAACATCGCCGCCGACCTGCTCGCCGTCGCCGACGCCGTGGACGCCGCCCGGTTCGCCTACTACGGCTACTCGTGGCTCGCGCTCAGCGGGTTGCAGCTGGCGATCAGGACCGACCGGCTGTCGGCGCTCGTCATGGGCGGCTACCCGCCGCTCGGCGGACCGTACGCGGAGATGCTCAGCGTGACCATGGCCACCTACGAGATGTCCGGCCAGGACCCCGCTCCGCAGAAGGCAACGGAGCCCAACGCCGAGGACTCCAAGGCCGACGAGTACGACTGGGACTCCGCGGAGGTCACCATGACGGAGGCTCAGACCAGGCAGTTCGTCACCCTTTACGAGGGTCTGCAGGATTTCGACGACCGGGCGGCGCAGGCGAGCCTGAGCTGCCCGCGCCTGTGCTTCGCGGGCTCGGCCGACAAGATCGAGTACGGCGAGCGGTGGGGCGGCGTGGACGTGGACATCGCCGGGCCGATGGTGAACCGGCGCGCCGAGCTCGAATCGTTCGGCTGGGAGGTGCGCGTGCTCGACGGCCTCGACCACGTACGGGCGATGCAGGTCGCCAACGTCCTGCCGATCCTGCGGCCCTGGCTCGAGAGCCGGATCAGGTGAGCTCGGCGATGGGGACGCGGCGGAAGGCGATGGTGGAGTAGGCGCTGGTGTCACCCGTCTCGTACAGCAGCCCGACCGTGTCCGCGTCCACCCTGACCAGGTCCGAGTAGGCCGCGGGCAGGCCCGATACCGTGTGCACGGGTCGCCACGTGACGCCGCCGTCCGCGCTGGCCCGTACCGTCATCACCGCCCTCGCGTCGGGCGCCCCGGGAGCGGAGAACAGCAGGACGTCCGGCGCGTAGCTCTGCAGCACGCTGCCCTCCACGACCGGGCAGACCAGCCCGGCCTGCGGGCGGAACGGCGCTTCGAGCGTCTGCCCGCCGTCGGCCGAATAGGCGTCGGCCCGGTTGCCGGGAGCGGTGGAGTCGGTGCGGGAGTTGACGTAGAGGCGGCCGTCCGGCAGCTCGGTGGCCGTGGACTCGTTGATGTTGAGGTAGCCGTCGGGGTTGCCGTCGACGTACCCGATGCGCCATGAGCTGCCGCCGTCGTCGCTCAGCAGGCAGTGGCCGCCGTTGTACTTGCCCTCCGTGCCGTTGTCGCGGCCGGTCGGGGGCACCGAGTGGTTGGCGGGGACGACGAGGCGGCCCGCGTGCGGCCCCTGCCGCAGCTCGACCGCGTGGCCGGGACCGGTGGCGTACCAGCGCCACTCGGGCCGCTTCGCGCCGGCGGTGATCTCGCGGGGCGCCGACCAGGTGACGCCGTCGTCGTCGCTCGACTGGACGTACACGCGGCGGCCGTCGGCGGCGGCGACCTGGCCGCGCCTGATCTTGTCCTCGGTGGCGGCGGGTCCGTTGCGCACGTACACCAGGACGATCCGGCCGTCGCGGGTCACGACGGGGGCCGGGTTGCCCGCGGTGCCCTTGTGCGGTTCGGAGGCGACCACGCGCGGCCCGTCCCACGTGGCACCGCCGTCGGTCGACCTCTTGAGCACGATGTCGATGTGGCCCGAGTCGGCGGCCGAGCCGTGCCGCCCCTCGGCGAAGGCCAGGATCGTGCCGGCCTTGGTCACCACCGCCGCCGGGATGCGGAAGGTGTGGTAGCCGTCGGTGCCCGCCCGGTAGGGCACCGAGGTGAGGTAGCCGTGCGCCATCGGGTTCCTCCTCGTCCGCCTGCGGATGCGACCCTATGGCGCCTACGCACGGCCGCCGGGCCCGCTCACCTGTCCGCCCGCAGGCGATCATCCACTGCTGCACCAGCGTTAACTCCCCCTTCACCTGACCCGCGCCGAGCGTCCGCTGCCAGCCAATTACCAGGAACGCTGGGTAACCTCCAAGCGCATGACCTGGCAGCACAAGATCAACAAGGAGCTCGGCAGATACGCCGGCGTCCAGTTCTCGCGGGTCAGCAAGGCGGCTCCGGAGAGCCCGGCACGGCCGCCTGCCGACGCCGCCGACAGGCTGTTGAGCGAGCCGGTGTTCATCCTGTCGCCCGTCAGATCGGGCTCCACCCTGCTGCGCGCGATGCTCGACGCCCACTCCCTGGTCCACGCCCCCCACGAGCTGCACGTACGCAGGCTCGCGGTCGAGTTCGGAACGTCACTGGCGGAGCGGTCGATGGCGGCGCTCGGCCACAACCGGGCCGATCTGGAGCACCTGCTCTGGGACCGGGTGCTCCACCGCGAGCTGGTTCGCAGCGGCAAGCGGCACATCGTGGACAAGACCCCCGCCAACGCCTTCGCCCACCAGCGCATCGCCACCTGCTGGCCCGACGCGCGCTTCGTCTTCCTGCTGCGCCACCCGGCCTCCATCGCCGCCTCCTGGCACGAGGCCGCCCCGGACAAGCGCGACCGCGAAGCGGCCGCGGCCGACGCGCTGCGCTACATGAAGGCGGTCCAGCGGGCCAGGAAGGCGCGCACCGGCCTGACCGTGCGCTACGAGGACCTGACCGCGGATCCCGAGCGCGAGACGAGAGCCGTCTGCGAGTTCTTGGGCGTCCCCTGGGAGCGGGAGATGCTCGCGTACGGCCGGCCCGACGTGCTCACCAAGGGGCTCGGCGACTGGCGAGACAAGATCCGCTCCGGCAGCGTGCAGCCGGGCCGCGAACTTCCCACACCTGAGGAGGTGCCCGAGACGCTCCGGGCCATGTGCCGGAGCTGGGGATACTCATGAAGATCCGATATCTGCTGCTGCATGCCTACGGGCAGGGCGGGACGATCCGCACCGTCATCAACCAGGCCAACGCGATGGTCGCGCTCGGTCACGAGGTGGAGATCGCCAGTGCCGTACGACGGCGCGACAAGCCCCAGTTCGCCATCGACCCCCGCGTGACGCTGGTTCCGCTGGCCGACCAGCGCGGCGGCGTGCCGGTCGATTCGCTGGGCCGCAAGCTGTGGCGGAGGATGCGCGGCAAGATCGTGCCCTTCGGGGAGTTCGCCGCCGACTACTTCACCGAACGGGTGGAGAAGGCGGTCATCGACTACGTCTCGCGCCTCGAAGGCGGCATCCTGGTCACGACCCGGCCCGCGCTCAACCTGATCGCCGCCCGCCGTACTCCCAAGAGCGTCGTCTGCGTCGCCCAGGACCACATGAACGTGGGCGCCTACCCCGAGACGATCACGCGGGAGATCGCCCGCCACTACGGCCGCTTCGACGCGGTCGTCGTGCTGACCACGAAGAACCAGGTCGAATACCGCATCCTGCTGCCCGACACCCCCATCGTGCGCATCCCCAACGCGCTGCACGGGTCGGGGCCGGTCTCCAAGCAGGTGAACCCGGTCGTGGTGGCGGCCGGGCGGCTGGTCAAGCAGAAGGGCTTCGACCTGCTCATCCCGGCGTTCCAGCAGGCGGCGCGGCGGCATCCGGACTGGCGGCTGCGCGTGTACGGCGGCGGGCCAAGGAAGGCCGAGCTCACCGCGCTCATCGCCGAGCTCGGCCTGGAGGACCGGGTGCAGTTGATGGGCCGTACGGACCGGCTGGAGGAGAAGCTGGCCGGGGCGTCGATCTATGTGCTCTCGTCCCGCTTCGAGGGGCTGCCGATGGTGATGATCGAGGCGATGGGGCAGGGGCTGCCGATCGCCGCGTTCGACTGCCCCACCGGGCCCGCCGACGTGCTCACCTCGGGCAAGGACGGGCTGCTGGTGCCGCCCGGGGACGTCGCCGGGCTGGCCGACGCGCTCGACCGGCTGATGTCCGACAAGGCGCTGCGGCTGCGGATGGGGGCGGCGGCCAGGCGGACGGCCGCGAACTACCACCCCGACTCGGTGATGCCGCTGTGGGAGGACCTGTTCGCTGAGCTGCTGAGCCGCGAGCCGATCATCGACAGCTATTGGACCCGGTAGGGCGGTAACGACGCGCGTTCTGGGGTCAGCGGCCCTGGCGGTCGCGCCACTCGGAGACGACGCGTTCGACGTCGTAGGGCATCAGGTTGAGCGGCGGACCCTGAAGCCCGGTCCTGATCGCCTCGCGGATCCGCGCGTTGATCTCCTCGATGATCCGCCGCGCCTCGGTCTCCGACCTGGCTCCCACGGCCTCGGCGCGCGCCTCCTGCGCGTCCTTGCGCAGGGCGAGCGTCGGCGGCAGCGGCATCGACAGCCCCTCGCTGCGCACCTTCTGCTTGATCCACCACATCTCGTCGTAAGGCTTGTCGAGGTCAGGAAGCGGCTTGCCGGAGCCGGGCAGGTTGTCGAACTCGCCGCGCTCCGTCGCCTCCCGGATCTGCCGGTCGATCCATGACTCGAAGCTCATCCCACCCGGTTTGCGCTCTGTCATCCGCGACCCCTCTCCTCACCCAAGATTATGCCGAGGCGCCATCGGCGCTCGCCAGCCGAGCATGGCCTCGGTCATCCTCACGGCCGCGACCGTGACAGGGACGTCGTGCACGCGGAGGATCCGGGCGCCCTTCAGGACGGCGGTCACGTTCGCGGCGATCGTGCCCTCCGTCCGCTCGCGCTGCGGGCGGTCGAGGGTCTCGCCGATGAAGTCCTTGTTCGACAGGGCGACCAGGGTCGGGTAGCCGATCGAGGTGATCTCGTCGAGCCTGCGCATGAGCTCCAGCGAGTGGAAGGTGTTCTTGTTCAGGTCGTGGCCGGGGTCGATGATGATCCGCTCGGCGGGGATGCCGGAGTCGAGCGCGAACCGGACCCGCTCGCGCAGGAAGTCCGCGACCTCCGTCACGACGTCGCCGTACACCGGCCGGACGACCGCCTTCCCCGGGCCGCCGAGGCTGTGGGTCACGATCACGGTCGCGCCGCTCTCCGCCGCGACCGCGGCCATGCCGGGCTCCCGCAGGCCGTTGGTGTCGTTGATGACGTCGGCGCCGGCCGCCAGGGCCGCCTTCGCCACGTCGGCGCGGTGGGTGTCGACCGAGATGACGGCGTCCGTCACCTCCCGGATCTCGCCGATGACGGGGACCACCCGGTCGATCTCCTCGCCGACGCTGATGCCGTCCTGATCGGCGCTGAACGCGAACCCGCCGACATCCACCCAGTCGGCACCGGCCGCGACGGCGGTCTGCGCCGCCTCGACGGCCCTGCCCAGCTCGAACGTCCGGCCGTTGTCGTGGAAGGAGTTGGGCGTCCTGTTGACGATCGCCATGATGGCGACCTGGCGCGCGAAGTCGAACTCGCGGCGGCCGATGCGCCGGACGGGGAAGAGGATGTCGCTCACGTTGATGCACTCTCCAGGAGATTCGCCCAGCGATCGATGGACCCGTCGAACAGCCGGGCCACGAGCGCCGCGTCCATCACCATCTCCCCAGTATCGAGCCTCGGCTGTCAGAGGCCGACCAGGGTCTGGCTCACGCGGTGGCGGCCGCTTTCAGAATCTTCGAAATGCTCGACAAAGGCCCTCTGAGCACACCAAACTCTCCTGGCAGGGGGCGCGCGACGAGGGGCGTCACCGCCGCTCCCATCAGGTTGGCCGAGGCCCACTCTCCCAAACGGCGGTGGCCCCCGTGGACAGCGCGGTGGCCCCCATCGCCTTGGTCACCAGCGCGTCCACCAGCCAGGCGAAGCTGTCGTCCAGCGAGACGCGCAGCGCGAACACCCCGGCCGACTCCAGCGCGCAGAACCCCTGGACCGCGCTGCGGATGCCGCGGGCGGCGTGCACCAGGGCGGCTCCGGTCAGCGAGCCGACGGCCAGGACGTCGACGGTGACGGCCGCCGCCTCGTCCGCGGCATTGCGTACTTCCTCGTCGTCGAAGCCGTCCACCGCGAAGTGCGTGGCCGCGTACAGGGCCGGATGCTCGCGCGCGTATGCTCGCTGGGCGTGAGCCAGTGCCCTCAGGGCGTCGGCTCCCGAGCGGCCGGTGGCGGCGCGGCGGCAGTGGTCGGCGAGGTCGCGATGTCCCTTGACGGACAGGGCGATACGAAGGTCACGCAGCCCGCCGGGCAGGTGGACGTACAGGCTGGGCGCGGCCACCCCCAGATGGCGGGCCAGCGCGCTGATGGACAGGGCGTCGATGCCGTGCTCATCGGCATAGGCGATCGCCCCGTCTATCGTCGTCTGCCGCGTTAGTCTCTTACGCATCGTCCGCCCCGCAACCCTAACGGCTATAGGATTAATCCTAATACCAATAGGGGGGACTGACGTGATCACCAGGAGTATCGCGCGTCTTGCCGGAGCGGGAGCGGCTGCGGGTGTGCTGGTGGCCGCTATCGCCCTGCCTGCCGTGGGCGGCGCGGGGGCGCTGTTCAAGACCGCTTCCGCCGAGCTGAATCTCAAGGCGACAGATCTCCCCGAGCAGCCGCCGGCCGAGATGACCGCGATCCTCGACGCCAAGGGCAACCAGATCGCGCAGTTCTACGAGCAGTACCGCAAGGTCATCCCGCTGGCCGACATGGGCGACCTCATGAAGAAGGCCATCATCTCGATCGAGGACTACCGGTTCTACGAGCACGGCCCGATCGACATCGAGGGCACCGTCCGCGCGCTGGCGAAGAACCTGGGGACGGGCCGGGTGGCGCAGGGCGGCTCCAGCATCACCCAGCAGTACGTCAAGCAGGTGCTGCTCAACAACGCCACCACCGAAGAGGACAAGAACAAGGCGCTGGAGGCCACCTACGCGCGCAAGCTCAACGAGCTGCGCTACGCGATGGCCGTCGAGGAGAAGTACACCAAGGACCAGATCCTCGAGAAATATCTGAACATCGCCTACTTCGGCGCGAGTGCCTACGGAGTGGAGGCCGCGGCCCTGCGGTTCTTCGGCGTACACGCCTCCGAGCTCAGCCTGGCGCAGGCGGCCACCCTGGCGGGCGCCGTGCAGGACCCCAACTCGACCGACCCCAATCTCGGCAAGAAGTTCCGGGATCGCCTGGTGGTCCGCCGCAACACCGTACTCAACCGGATGGCCGAACTCGGCAAGATCACTCCGGAGGAGGCCACGGCGGCCAAGGCCAAGAAGCTCGGCTACAAGGGCACCCCGCTGCCCGGCGGCTGCGAGGCCAGTAAATACCCGTACTTCTGCGTGTACGTACGCAACGAGATCACCAAGAACCGGATCTTCGGCAAGACGCAGAAGGTCCGCACCGCGCTGCTCAGCCGGGGCGGTCTGAAGATCAAGACCACCCTCGACCCCAAGATGCAGGCGGCGGCCGACAAGGCCATCAAGAAGCACGTCTTCGCCACCGACAACCCGATCGCCAGCGAGGCCCTGATCCAGCCGGGCACCGGGGCGATCAAGGCGATGGCGGTCAGCAGGCCATACGGCACGTCCAAGCGGAAGCACCAGCTGTCGCTCAACGTGGCGGCCGACGTGGACCACGGCGGCGGCACCGGCTTCCAGCCCGGCTCGACCTTCAAGACGTTCACGCTGATCACCGCCCTCAAGGAGGGCATGAAGATCAACGACGGCTTCACCGTCGGCAGCACCTACACGGCCCCTTACTACTCCTCCTTCAAGAACTGCAAGGGCGAGAACATCGGTGACCCGTCACACGCCGTCAGCAACGACGAGGGCGGCGGCGGCTTCAAGTCGCTGCAGACCGGCACCTGGGGCTCGGTCAACACCTTCTTCCTGACGCTGGAGCAGCGCGTCGGCCTCTGCGACACCGTCAAGACCGCTCAGTCGCTCGGCATCAAGCGGGCCGACGGCGGCAGGCTGCAGGAATACGAGACCTTCACGCTCGGCATCAACGAGATGGACCCGATCACGGTCGCCAACGCCTACGCCGCCATCGGGGCGCGCGGCAAGTACTGCGCGCCGATGGCCATCACCCAGATCACAGACCGGGACGGCAAGGTCACCAAGTACGACCCCAACTGCCGCCAGGCGCTCGACCCCGAGATCGCGGACGCCACGGCGAACGTCCTGAGCGGGGTGTTCACCAAGGGCACGATGCGGGGCGTCGGCGGCATCGGCCGGGACGCCGCGGGTAAGACCGGCACCACCGACAACCAGGCCACCGCCTGGTTCGCCGGGTTCACCCCCGACCTGGCCGGCGCGGTGAGCATCGGCGACATCCGGGGCTCCCAGAAATACAAGCTCAACAACATCACCATCGGCGGCCGCTACTTCGGCTCGGTGTTCGGCGCGAGCGTGCCGGGGCCGATCTGGAAGGACACCATGCTGGCGGCGCTGAAGGACATCGAGCCCACCTCGTTCCAGCCGATCAACTCCGCCCGCTTCGGCGGCTGCGGCCAGGGCTGCGCTCCCGTACGGACGCCGACCGACGACGAGAAGACCGACACGGGCCCCGACGACGACGGGCCCATCATCGACAACACACTCCCCAACTAGCCGATCCGGCGTTCTGAGACCCGCGAGCCCGCCGTGCTCGCGGGTCTCGTGCTGACAACACTGTCAAATCGCCCTGTTAACAGCGGCGAAACATTGGTAACGTGGGAGCGCTCCCAGGATCTTTTTCCGCGAGGTGCTCCCATGTCTGAGCAGCCCACACTGGCACAGGTAGCGGCCGAAGCGGGGGTATCGCCCGCGACTGCCTCAAGGGTCCTCACCGGCTCCGTACGGGTCAGCACCTCGACCCGTCGGCAGGTCTACGACGCGGTGTCCCGCATGGGATACGTACGTCATCGCGCGCCCAGGGGATCGGGGGCCAAAGGACCGGCCGCCGGGGTGACGGCGGTGGTCTGTGATCATCTGCCCCGATTATTCTCCGAGCCCTACTACGCCAGGCTGCTGTCGGCCGCCGGTGCCGTACTGGCCGAGCACGGCACGCAGCTCATGGTGACGACGGTGACCCCGACCGCCTCGGTGCTTCCCGAGTTAGGCGGCGCGGTGCTCCTCATCGGCGCCCGCGAACGCCATCCCCTGGCCATCAAGCTCTGCACGTCGGGCGTGCCGGTGCGGAACGTCGGCCGCCCCCCGCACGACCTCAAACTGCCGTACGTGGACGTGGACAACCACGACGGCGGCCGGCAGGCCGCCGAGCACCTGCTGCTGTCGGGCCGCCGGACGATCGCCGCCATCGGCGGCCCGCCGTCCCTGCCAGGGGCGCGAGACCGGCTCGACGGCCTGGTGCGTACGCTGCGCACCGCCGGAGCGACGGAGGTGCCCGTCGCCTACGGCGACTTCACGGCCGCCTCTGGCACCCACGCCATGCAGTGGCTGCTGCGGCACGCCCCAGGTCTCGACGCTGTCTTCGCCGCCTCCGACCTCATGGCCGCCGGCGCGGTCCAGGCCCTGCGCCGCGCCGGTCGCCGGGTCCCCGCGGACGTCGCGGTGATCGGCTTCGACGACGCCCCCGTCGCCCGGCGTACGGTCCCGGCCCTGACCACGATCCGACAGCCGGTCGAGGAGCTCGCGATGGTCGCCACCCGATTACTACTGGCCGGGACGACCGGCATCGACCCCGTCCTCCCCACGGAACTGGTCATCCGTGAGTCGGCTTGACCCGGGTGACGTCCTGGCCCGCAGATATCTGCTGCTGGATCCCCTCGCCCGCGGCGGCATGTCGGTGATCTGGCGGGCCTTCGACCAGTCGTTGCACCGGCTGGTCGCGGTCAAGGTGCTGACCGCCTCGCTCCAAGCCGGGCTCGGCGAGCGCGTCCGCGTACGCAGCGAGGCCCGCGCCGCCGCCCGGTTCCTCCACCCGGACGTGATCGACATCTACGACTACGGCGAGACCGTGACGGAAGACGGCGAGGTGGCGGCCTACGTGGTGATGCCGCTGCTCGACGGCAGTACCCTCGGTGAGCGCATCGCCGAGGGGCCGCTGCCCTGGACCGAGGCCGCGGCGATCGCCCTGCGGCTGGCGCGGGCGCTGCGCGACGGGCACGCCCGGGGCGTGGTCCATCGGGACGTCACCGCCGACAACGTGCTGCTCACCGCGTCCGGCCCGAAGCTGCTCGACTTCGGGATCGCGGCCGCCTCCGGCGACCCCGACGACGACCGGGGCACGCCGCCCTACGTCGCCCCCGAACGGCTGGCCGGTGCCCCCACCCATCCGGCGGTCGACGTGTACGCGCTCGGGGTGCTGCTGTTCGCCATGCTCACCGGCCGTACGCCCTATCCGGAGACCACCTGGGAGCAGATCGAGGCCGCCCACCGCACCTCGCCGCCGCCACGGGTGACCGGCGTGCCGCACGGCATCGCCTCACTGTGCCGGAACTGCCTCGCCCACGATCCCGCGCGGCGGCCGACCGCGGCGGAGATCGCGGACTCGCTGGCCGCCGCACTCGCGGGCGCCGCGCTCGGCCGGCGGGTACGGCGTGGCCTGGCCGTCGCCGGGACGGGCGTGATGATGCTGTCCTCGGTGCTGTGGCTCAACCGCCCGGTCGACGACCTTCCCACCTCGCCCTCGCCCCCCGCCGGCACCACGGTCACGCCGCGGACGTCCGGCCAGGCGCCTGGCACCATCGCCACGCCGCGCACGTCCGACATCACCACCGCCACGCGAGTGCCCGGCGATGGCGCCCTGACGGCCGGGCCATCCGGGAGCCCCGCCGCCACCGCGTTACCGTCGGCCACCGCGGAACCGGCCCTCACCACGGGGCCATCCGCCCGCGCCATCCAGCGGTCGGTCGGCCAGGCGCGGACGGCCCGGCAGGCGGTGGACGGGTTCCACGGAACGCTGTCAGGCGCCGGGGCGTGCGGGGCCACCGGACACGACGTCACGCTGGACCTCCAGCAGGTCCTGCGGGGCGTGCTCGACTCCCCCGACCCCATCGAGCCCGGCATGGCGAAGCTGAAGCGCAAGCTGGCCGACCGCGAGCGCGAAGGCCGCCTCACACCGGCCTGCCGGACACAGCTCCAGGCCCGTCTCGACGAGATCGCCACCGCACTGGGCCCCCAGTGAGGGGTACGGCCGGACCGCGATGAGCCGCGGCCGGCGAACCGTCCACACTGGCCGTCGGGCAGATCGGCCGCCGCCACGACGCCGGAAAGCCCTGCCCAGGTCACAGTCGTCGGTGCTGAGCAGGGCTACGATGAGCAGGAACGCTTGGGGAGGAGCGGCATGGCGGAACCCACGGACGCGCTCCCCCAGCAGGTGCTGAGCCCGCTGACCAGAGCGGCGATCTTCATCGTGGCGACGATCGATCCGGGTGGCGGACCGGCGGTCCGAGACCTCCTCTCCGACCTGGACGCGCTGCAGGGCCGGGCCGCACCCCTCACCCGCAGTCAGCTACAGCTGTATCCCGACGCCGTCTGCGTGTTCCCGTCGGGCCGGCTCGCCTGGAAGCCGAAGGTGGTGCTCCCGCCGGGCGCCAGGGCGCCGTTGTGTGACAGGTTCCTGGCCGTCACGGTCTGCCCGCTGACCGTGAGGGTCGCGTTCCAGGAACCCGTGACGGTGTGACCGGCGGGCAGCGTGAAGGTGACCGTCCAGCCGTTCCTGGCGGCGGTGCCGGTGTTGGTCACGGTCACGGGCTGCACGACGTAGCCGTTGCTCCAGGCGTTCTGCACGGTCGCGACGGCCGAGCAGCCACCGCCCCCGCCGCCCGAGGTGGTCACGCTGACCGTGTTCGACACCTGTGACTGGTTGTTCGCGCCGTCCCGTGCCCGGACCTGGTAGCGGTAGGTCGTGGCGGCGTTCAGGCCGCTGTCGGCGTACGAGGTGGTGGTGCTCGTGCCGACCTGGGTGAAGGCGCCGCTGCCCGTCGCCCGCAGGATGTCGTATCCGGCCAGCCCGCTGCCGCCGGAGTCGGTGGAGGCGGTCCACGACAGGGTCGTACCGCTCGACGTGGTGCCCGACGCCGTCAGGCCGGACGGCGTGGTCGGCGGCGTCGTGTCGGTGCCGCCTCCCGATGTGGTGTACGAGAACGCGTTGACGGCCAGCCCCGTCCCGCCGACCCAGGGCTCGAACCCGGCCTGCACGCTGGTGAGGTACCACGACCGCTGGGCGTACCCGCGGCTGATCGCGTCGGAGAGGAAGGAGTCGATGGTGAAGTCCAGCGAGGAGGTGGCCGAGGTGCGGACGTAGGAGATCACGTTCCAGCCGGTGTTGCCGAACCAGACCTGCCAGGTGCCGCCCGCCAGGCTCACCGTGCCGACGGGCGAGCCGACCGGCTGGATGGAGCCCTGCTTGTTGAGCCAGACCATGATCTCGGCCCCGGTGTTCTGCCCGTCGGTGCGCGGGGTCGGGTCGAACCAGATGTCATAGGCCGCGTCCCAGACGCCCGCGCTCGGGTAGCTCATCCTGACGCTGGTGCGCAGGTTGCGGAAGCCGCTCGCGTCGGCCCGCATGGGCAGGCCGCTGCCGGTCGTACAGAGGGTGTAGTGGCAGCCCGCGAAGATCGACGGGTAGGAGGCGGGTGCGCCGTTGGTCGGCTTGTTGTGCGCCGCCTGGGTGATCGTGAAGCCGGCGGCGGCCTGGTCGACGTCGATGCACTGCGCCGTGTCGGCTCCCCAGATGTTGTTCTGGACGATGTACTTGTTGCCCTGGATGCTGGTGGAATCTATCTTCCCGCAGATCACCGGGGCGGCCTGGGCCGGAACGGCGAACAGTCCCGCGGCGAGGATCGAGCCGATCGCCGCGATGATCAGGTTGATGTGCACGCGCCTCATGGCATGTTGCTCCCGCTTCTCTGACAAGGAGGATTGGGAGCGCTCCCACACAGCAGCATCATGGCCGACGCGGTCCCTCGGCAAGCGCCCGCCCGTGCCACCGCCCGCAGTGAGGCGAGCGACCAGGCAAACCCTGACCGGGACGGGGTGAAAGTTTCACGCCGCGTTGTCGGCCGGGCCGGCGCGTGGTTCAATCCGTCTAGCTGCCGGGCGGGCAGGTCGTGGGCGGGATCTCTGTCGCACGAACAAGGGAATCCCCATGAGATTCATCCGGTCGGCGGCCTTCGCCGCCGCTCTGGTGGCGACACTGCTCGCCTCCGCCCTGGTGGCTCCCCAGGCGCAGGCGCATGGCGTCACGATGTTCCCCGGTGCCCGTACCTACCTGTGCTGGAAGGACGGCCTGCGGGACAACGGGCAGATCATCCCCTATAACCCGGCCTGCGCGGCGGCCGTCGCGCAGAGCGGCGCCACGCCGCTGTACAACTGGTTCGCCGTGCTGCGCTCCGACGCCGGCGGCCGTACCAGCGGCTTCATCCCCGATGGGCAGCTCTGCAGCGGCGGCACCGGCGGCCCGTACGACTTCACCGCCTACAACGCCGTCCGCTCCGACTGGCCGCTCACCCACCTGACCTCGGGCGCGAGCATCCAGATGTGGCACAGCAACTGGGCCCAGCACCCCGGCACGTTCGTCTACTACATCACCAAGAACGGCTGGAACCCGAACGCCCCGCTCAAGTGGTCCGACCTCGAGTCGTTCGGCAGCGTCACCAACCCGCCGGCCACCGGTGGCCCCGGCGCGCTCAACTACTACTACTGGAACGTCCAGCTCCCGTCCGGCAAGAGCGGCCGGCACATGATCTACGTCGACTGGGTCCGCTCCGACAGCGCCGAGAACTTCTTCAGCTGCTCCGACGTCGTCTTCGACGGCGGCCACGGCGAGGTCACCGGCGTCGGACCCGGCGGCAGCACGCCCGACCCCACCGTCACCCCGACTCCCGCACCGCCCGGCGCCTGCTCCGCCACCTGGCACGCGACCGAGAACCCCGGCTGGCCGGGACACTTCCAGGCCGACGTGACGGTCAAGAACAACGGCACCACCTCGCTCAACGGCTGGACGGTCAAGTGGACCTTCAGCGGCGGGCAGGGCCTGGACGGATCGCCATGGAACGGCGTGCTGAGCGCGCAGCCGCCCAACGTCACGGTCAAGAACGCCACCTACAACGGGCAGCTCGCGCCGAACGCGTCCACCTCGTTCGGGTTCAACGCCACGGGCACCGCCCCCACCCCCGCACCCACGCTGACCTGCACCAGCCCGTAGGTCATGCGCATTCTGGGAGAGATGAGGACCAGAAGGGCCGCGGCGATCGCCGTCGTGGCCCTGATCCCCGTCGCCGGTGCGGCGCTGTTCGTGGGCCTGCACCAGGCGGGGCGATCGGACCTGCGCGACCAGCTCGCCGCCCAAGTCACGGACATCCTTGAGAGATCCACGCCGGCCGAGCACCACGACCACGGTCACGACTTCGGCGAGCAGGCCGGCCGCGTCGTGTGCGCGGTCGACCCGTTCGGCTACGACCCGCCGACCGCGACCACGATGGCCCAGGTGAAGTGGGTCTACGCCCGCCACATGTGCGCCATCACCGGTCCGGGCGCCGGGTGGGCCGTCTCGGTGCGCGCCTCGGGCCCGCTCGCCGTCCGGCTCGGCGATCCACCTCTGATACGGGTGCCCGCGCCGGGCGCCGGTTATCCCGAGCGGGTCCGGCAGGTGATACCCCAGCGGTATCAGGAGGAGGCGTTCGGCGAGTTCGCCGACCAGGACGCGATCGAGGCGGCCCGCCAGAGGTTCGCCCTGGTGACGGCCCGGTGACCTGGTGGCGTTCGACCCGCCGCCCGGCATGCGGACGCGGCCGGCAGGAGGGGGAGGTCTCGCGGCCGGCCGCGTCCACGCCATCCGGGCGGGATGGTGACATGGAACGGTTGCACCAGTGACGGTTGTCGGCACCACCTCCTCATAGACCGGCCGGATCGACCGATCCGGCTGCTTCGTGGCGTTGACCGGCCGGTGTGGCGTAGTCGCCGCACCGGCCGGTCCGGGGGTTCAGTTCGCGCAGGTGTAGCCGGACGGCACGGTGGTCTGGCCGTTCGGCCGGCCGGCCTGGAAACCGAAGGCCGTGCTCGCGTCCGGCCCGAGCGCGCCGTTGTAGCTCAGGTTCCTGGCCGTCACGGTCTGCCCGCTCACCGTCACCGCGGCGTTCCAGGAGCCGGTCAGCACGTGCCCGGCGGGCAGCGTGAACGTCACCGTCCAGCTGGTCCTGGCCGCGCCGCTGGTGTTGGTCAAGGTCACGGGCTGCACCACGTACCCGCTGCTCCTCTTGACCGCGTTGGCGGTGGCGGTGGTCCAGTCAGGGGTGACTTCGTACCGCTTACATGAATGCCGGTGGCGGCGTGCGCAGGCACGGAGAGGAAGAGCAGCGGGAGCAACAACGTGGCGAGCGCCGCGAGCCGGGTTCTCATGGGCGGCCTTTCGATGGTGACCCGCCCCGCCGACGTGGCAGGACGCGGCGGGGCGGGGCGATCATGAGGGACGGATCACGGGAAGAGCCGTCCGTACTCGGCCAGGGCGACGGCTACGTCCACCTGCGCCCAGAACCGGTGATAGTTGAAGACCGGCGCCGGGCCCGTGCCCTTGATGAAGGCGTCGACCTTCGCGTAGTCGGGGTCGTTCTTGTAGAAGGACCTGATCGACAGGAACGTCGAGCTGGAGTTGATCGGGTCGCCGTTCGGCATGGTGCCGCTCCAGCCCGGCGGGACGTAGACCGGGTCGGCGAGGCGCTTGTAGTCCGTCTTGGTCTCCGGCACCGACACACCCTTGGCGTCGCGGTACTTCCAGATGCCGTCGAGCAGCGCCTTGGCCGTGGTCCTGGCGGCCGTGTGGTTGGCCTTGGCGGCGTAGTACATCAGGGTCTTGGCGTAGGCGCCGGCGACGCCGACGTCCTGCGTGTAGTCCACGATCGACACGTGCAGGCCCGGGTTGGCGGCGGGCATGCCGCTCGCGGAGCTGAAGTCGCTCGCGGGCTGACCGGTCCAGTGCAGCGTGGACGGGATCTGGTAGCTGCCGTCCGCGTTGACCGTGGTGTTGGCCAGCGCCCAGGTGACCCACTTGTCGAGCAGCGTCTTGGCGCTGGCGTTGCCGGTGGCGTAGTAGTACTCGGCCACCCGCTCCATCGTCCACGCCTGGAAGCCGAACCACTGGTTGGACGGCGGGTCGTGGTAGACGGGCTGCCAGTCATAGGTCATGCCGAAGAACTTGGGCAGACCGGCCGGCGGGGTCCCGTAGTGGCCTTCCCAGCTGTTGGTCGCGCCACCGGCGATGGCGCCTTCGGCCGACTGCAGCCAGGTGTAGAACTGCAACTGCCGGGTCAGGCTGGTGCTCCAGTCGGTGACGCCGGTCGAGCTCTTGGGCTTGAGCTCGGCGACGTTCGACAGGGCCCATGCGGCCAGCGGGTTCTGGTAGCCGGAGTGGTTGTGGCTGGAGCCGATCCGCCAGGCCCACCCTGCGTTAGTGTCGGTCGCGCCGCCCCAGGCGTAATACCAGGACAGCAGGTAGTTGGAGGCGTCCTTGCCGGTGCCGGCCGCGCAGGAGGGGCTGGTGCAGCCGGGCTTCTTGAAGTACTTGTCGTACATCGCGTAACGCAGGTAGTCGCCCATCTTCGCGGCCTTGCCGACCGACGCCGAGATCTGCGACTCCTTGCCCTGCGCCTTGGCCCAGGTCTGCGCCCAGTACGCCGCCTGCACGGCCCGCGCGTCGGCGTCGGGGGCGTTGGTGTACTTCCACTGCTTGGCGTACGAGTTGTCCTTGACGAACAGGTCGAGGTAGCCGTTGGGCCCGCCGAACTTGAACTGGTCGCAGGACGGCTGCGGGATCGTCTCGAAGACCGACTCCTCGGGGCCGCGCTGGTAGGTGTTGATGTAGGCGGGCTTGGTGGTGCCGTCGCCGCAGCGGCCGAAGCCGTAGGTGTTGTCGACGTCCAGCAGCCAGTGCATGCCGTAGATGTCGCCGGTGCCGTAGGCGCTCTTCAGCTCGTTGGCGATCGGGTCGGTGCCCACGCTCACGCTGGTGTCCAGCGGTGACGGGTAGTTGTTGATCGAGGTGGACTCGGGGGCGTACGTGGCCGGCTTCGACGGGGAGTAGAAGGAGTTGGTCGGCTGGTCGGCCGTGGCCGGGATGATGTACTTCTCCATCGTCGCCCAGGCGGTGTTGAACTTGGCCCAGTCGCCGGTGATCTGCCCGTAGACCGCCTCCAGCCACAGGTAGTAGCTGAACGCCTCCGACGTGGTCTCGTGCCCCTGGTCGGGCGCCTCGACCATGAAGGTCTCCAGCGAGTGGTACGGCACGCCCTCGGGCGAGAAGTAGCCGTTGGCCGGGTCGTGCAGCTCGTTGTAGAGCTCGGTGAACCGCCTGACGTACTCGTTGTCGCCACCCGGCAGGTCGTCGTCGGCCTCGGTGGCGGTGACCGTGATCGGGCTGTAGCCAGTGGCGCTCACGGTGAAGGTGGCCGAGCCGGCGGTCGTGTCGGCGTCGTCGGCGGCGGCCAGGGTGACGTTCTGCGCGGTGTTCCAGTTGGCGGTGGTGAAGGTCAGGCTGCCGCCCGAACTGACCGTGAGGTCGGTGTCACCGCTGGTCCGCACGGTGGCGACGGTCACGTTGCCGGTGGGCGCCCGCGACAGCCGGACACCGAACGTCGCGGTGCCCTTCTCCGGCACGGCCAGGCTCGTCGGGCTCACCACGAGCGCCGGCGTGTTGTCGGCCGTCACGGTGATCCCGACGGGCGAGGAGGTGGTGGTGGCGCCGAGGTTGTCCGTGGCTCTGGCGGTGATCGAGTAGCTGCCGGCGGGCACGTTCGGCCAGCTGTAGGCGTACGGGGCGACGGTGTCGCTGTTCAGCAGCGTGGTGCCCTGGTAGAAGTCGACCTTGGCGATCGTGCCGTCGGAGTCCGCCGCGGTCGCGGCGATCGGCACCGTGGCGGGCGCCGCGAACGTCTGCCCGGCGCTCGGCGAGGTCAGCGCCACGGTCGGCGGCTGATTGACGCCGGCGCCCCCGCAGGTGACGCCGTTGACGGTGAAGGCGGTGGGCTTCGGATTGCTGCCGGTGAAGGTGCCGTTGAAGCCGATGGTGGTGGAGGCGCCGGTGGCCAGGTTGCCGTTCCAGTCGAGGCTCTTGGCGGTGACGGCCTGGTTGTTCTGCGCCCAGGTGGCGCTCCAGCCCTGGCTGAGCTTCTGCGTGGTCGTGGGGAAGCTGAAGCCGAGCGTCCAGCCGTTGATCGGGTCGCCGGTGTTCTTGATGGTGACGCTGGCGGTGAAGCCGGGGCTCCAGTCATTGGTGGTGTACGTCACCTCGCAGGCGACGGCCGCGCTGGCGGGCGTGGCCGTCAGCGCGGTGGTCGCCCCGGCTATGAGGACAAGCGCAAAAGCCGGTGCGAGCCGCCTTCTCAGGCGCGCGAGCATTGTGTACGACACGAGGTCTCCATGGGAGTAGTGGGTGGGAGCGCTCCCAAAATGGATTGTGGGTGGCCGTATGGAGATGTCAACGGAATGCCGTCCCGATGTCCCGCATATTTCCTCCCACCTGGCTGCGTGGCATGAAAGTTTCATGGCCGTTCCACGACATACAGCGAGCATGCCGGGTCGGCGGCCCAGCCGCTCTTCACCGCACCCTGTACACACCCGTGAGCACGGCTCAGTATGGGAGCGCTCCCACAACGTCAGCTCTAGCTCCTGGAGATGATTGCTCGTGAAACTCCACCGCGGCCTGCGCAGATGGGCCGTGACCGCGACCGCCGCCGGCCTGGCGGCCTTAGGGCTCGTCGCCGGCCAGACCACGGCCGCGCAGGCCGCGGTCGCCTGTGACGTCGCCTACACGCCCAACACGTGGACGACGAGTCCGGGGCAGGGCGGCTTCACCGCGAACATCACACTCAAGAACCTCGGTGACCCACTCACCGCTTGGACGCTGGCCTTCGACTTCCCCACCGCCGGGCAGAAGTACGTCCCGAGCGGCTGGGGCGCCACCTGGAGCCAGAGCGGGACCCGCGTCACCGGGCAGAGCCTGTCCTACAACGGCAATCTCGCCACCGGCGCCTCGACCAACATCGGCTTCAACGGCACGTGGAGCGGCAGCAACCCGAACCCGGCCGCCTTCACCGTCAACAACGTGACCTGTGGCGGCGGCAATCCGACGACGCCCTCGGTCGTCACCTCCGCGAGCTCGGTGTCCGTCAACGAGGGCGGCACGGCGACCTTCACCGCCAAGCTGTCGGCCGCGCCCACCGCGAACGTGACCGTCGCCACCACCCGCTCCAGCGGCGACACGGACCTGACCGTGAGCTCCGGCGGCTCGCTCACCTTCACCCCGAGCAACTGGAACACCGCCCAGACCGTGACCCTCGCGGCGGCCCAGGACTCCGACACCACCAACGGCACGGCGGCCTTCAGCGTCGGCGGAACCGGCGTCACCGCCGCCACCGTCAACGCCACCGAGGTCGACGACGACACCACGCAGACGCAGTCGCTGGTCGTGACCCCGGCCGCGGTGACCGTGCCGGAGGGCGGCAGCGCCACCTACACGGTCAAGCCGGCCATCCAGCCGTCCGCGAACCTGACCGTCACCTCCACGGCCGGCAGCGGCGACGCCGACCTCACCGTGACCTCGGGCGGCTCGCTCACCTTCACCTCTGCCAACTGGAACACCGCCCAGACCGTGACCGTGAGCGCGGCCCAGGACTCCGACACCACCAACGGCACGCGTACCTTCACCGTCGCCTCCAGCGGTCTGACCAGCCGGACGGTCACCGCCACCGAGGCGGATGACGACGGCACGCCGACCCCCGGGCACGTCGACAACCCGTACGCGGGCGCCACCGGCTACGTCAACCCCAACTGGAAGGCCAGGGCCGCGGCCGAGCCGGGCGGTGCCGCGGTGGCCAACACCTCCACCGCCGTGTGGCTGGACCGCATCGCCGCCATCGCCGGCAGCTCGTCGGTCATGGGCCTGCGGGAGCATCTGGACGCGGCCGTCACGCAGGACGCCGCCAATGGCTCCGCGCCGCTGACCGTCCAGTTCGTCATCTACGACCTGCCCAACCGCGACTGCTCGGCGCTGGCCTCCAACGGCGAGCTGCTCGTCGCGGAGAACGGGCTCAACCGCTACAAGACCGAGTACATCGACCCGATCGCCGCCATCATGAGCGACTCGAAGTACGCGAACCTGCGCATCGTCACGATCATCGAGCCCGACTCGCTGCCCAACCTGGTCACCAACCTGAGCTTCCCCAAGTGCGCCGAGGCCAACTCCACCGGCGCCTACGTCCAGGGCGTCCAGTACGCGCTGAACAAGCTGCACGCGATGTCGAACGTCTACACCTACATCGACGCCGCCCACCACGCGTGGCTCGGCTGGGACTCGAACTTCAACCCGTCGGTCAACCTCTTCTACTCCACCGTCGCCGGCGCCGCAGCCGGAGTGGACAGCGTCGACGGTTTCATCGTCAACACCGCCAACACCTCCGCGACCAAGGAGCTGTACTTCACCATCAACACCACGGTGAACGGCACCTCGGTCCGGCAGTCCAAGTGGGTCGACTGGAACTGGTACGTGGACGAGCTGTCCTTCGCCCAGGGCCTGCGCACCGCGCTGATCGGCAAGGGCTTCAAGCCGGGGCTCGGCATGCTGATCGACACCTCGCGCAACGGCTGGGGCGGCAGCGCCCGCCCGAGCGGCCCGAGCACCTCGACGGACGTCAACACCTTCGTCGACCAGTCACGCATCGACCGGCGCATCCACGCCGGCAACTGGTGCAACCAGAGCGGCGCGGGCCTCGGCGCGCGGCCGACCGCCAGCCCCGAGGCCGGCCTGGACGCGTATGTGTGGGTCAAGCCGCCCGGCGAGTCGGACGGCGCCAGCACGGACATCCCGAACGACGAAGGCAAGAAGTTCGACCGGATGTGCGACCCCACCTACACCGGCAACGACCTCAACGGCCACAACCTGACGGGCGCGCTGCCCAACGCGCCGCTGTCCGGCCAGTGGTTCTCCGCCCAGTTCCGCCAGCTGCTCCAGAACGCCTATCCGCCCGTCTCCTGATGAACACCTGCCCGTCCGTCTCCTGACGGCCGCTCGTCCGCCGGTCCCCTGACGTACGCCTGCCCGTCCGTCGCCCGGCGGCCATGACGAAGGCCCAGGCCGATCTTCGGCCTGGGCCTTCGCTCACTCTCCGCTTTTGCCCGCGTCACCGTCATGGGGGCGGGACGTCCTCGTCGTGCTCGTTCATGTAGTCGCCGCTGTCGAGCGGCATGCGCTCCGGCTCGCGCCGCTCCGCCTCGATCCGCTCCGCCTCGATCCGCTCACGGCGGTCCGGGCCGGTCTCCTCGGGCCGCTTCTTCCCGCGAAGGCTGCGCAGGTAGTCGACGGGGCTGGTCACCGTCTCGTCCTCTTCGAGCGGCACGGTCTCCTCGGTGACCTCGACCTCCACGTACTTGTAGATGTGTACGCGGGCCGTCCTCGTCCCGGCCGTGTCCTCGCCCTCGCCCTCGCCCTCGTCCTCGTCGTGCGTCTCGTGGCCACTGAGCCCCGTGCCGGGCTCGACCGCCGTGCGCTGCGACGGCACGCCCGTGGGCCGGATGCCGTAGTGCCGGTAGAGCCTGGCCTCTTCCTCCAGCGAGAGGCGGCCGTCGAGGTCGATGTTGGGCGCGTCCTTGATGGTGTCCTTGTCGAAGGGAACGCGGATCTCCTCTCCCGACCGGCGGGCGTTCATCAAGGGGACGAATGTCTGCTTCACCCCGAAGAGCCCGGTGCGCACGGTCACCCACTCGGGTTCCCCCGTGCTGTCGCTGAGATAGACCTGCCCCACCTTTCCGATCTCCTCGCCGTCCGCGCCAATGACACGGCTGCCGAGCAGGCTGCGGATCTCTGTTTGCATGGCCACGGCGATCCCTCCGAGTCTCGTCCGTCGCCCGGCGGGCATCGCCGACCGGGCTCAATGTGAACGAATACCCCCAAACCCCGCAAAACCACACGTTCTACGCGAGGTTTGGGTCCACCTTGGACAGTGCTTTGGATGGATAAATAGCTAAAGAACGGGCTAATTACTGTTCAGAGAAAGGGAGTCGTTCAGCCGTCAGTAAGGCGATATCCCGCAACGAAAGGGCTATCGTGCAGGCATGGCGAGCTATCCCCCTATGCGGCCGCGTCTGCTCGCTGCCATGCGTGGCCGATGGACCGCCCCATGTCCTGGCTGACCTACGCCTGCCAGCACCTGCCCGGCGCGACGGTGATCGCCGTCGGCGGCGAGCTGGACGCCACGAACGAGAGCAGGCTCGACGCCTTCATCCGCGAGTGCCGCCAGCGACCCGGCGACCACCTGGTGTTCGACCTCGCGGAAGTGCACTTCATGGACAGCGCGGGGCTCCGGCTGCTGCTCAGCACCTATACCTTCTCCCGGCAGCACGGTGGCAGCGTCCGCCTGGCGGCGCTGCAGCCCATGCCGGCCCGGCTCGTCGAGGTCACCCGGATAGGCGAGCACCTGCCGGTCCACGCCACTCTCCAGGACGCCCTCACCGCCGCGCTGTCCCCGCCCGAGCCGCCCCACCGCCGCCCCCTCACGGGCAACGGCGGCTCCGGCGCGGCCTGAAGCCTGCGCCGGGGGCCGGACGGGTCAGCTCTTCTTGGGCTTGGCCTCCTCGTCCTTGACCAGGCTCCCGCAGGTGTAGCCCGGCTCCCGCTCGGGGTCGAGGCGGATGTCCCCCAGGTTCGTCGACTCGGCCGGGCGCCGGAACGTGGTCATGTAGTCGCAGTCGTAGAAGACGTACGTGCCGTCGCTCTCGCCGAGCAGCATGAGGTCGCGCCCGTCGTACAGCGGCTTGTCGTCACCGTCCTTCACCACCACCCATTGGTCCTGGAACCCCACCATGTTCAGCAGGTCGTTGGCCTGCCCGGTGTTACGGACGTCCCCAGCGCCCATGATGAGCCCGATGAGGAGCAGCATGCCCAGCCCGATGCCGGTGAGGGCGCCCACGAGCACCTTCATCCCGGCCCGCCCGACCGGCTTGCGGCGCAGCAGCCGGAACGGCACCACGAAGGCCAGAACCCCGAGCACCAAGGCGCCCAGCACGTGCAACGGCGAGATCTCCAGCGTGAGCACGTAGGAGGTGCTGAGGTAGGTGACCCCGCACCAGGCGGCGGCGATGACGGCCGCGATCCACGGCCGCCGCCTGACGGCCTGGACGAGCCGGTTCACCGCGCCGCGCGTCACCTTGTCGAGCAGCCACCCCACTGCCACCAGGATCCCGATCAGGGGCAGCAGGATGAGCAGGAGCATGATCAGCGTGCCCATGAGCCGCCCGAGCAGGACGGACTGGTCGATCCCCGCTTGTTCGGGATTGATGTCGAAGACCCAGTACATCTGCTGAATGCCCAGATACAGCATCGCGTAGAGCGCGACGCCCACCGGTACCACCACGGAGCCGATGAGCTCCAACATCCCCACGACGCTGCCGGACGCCTCCTCCTCCGCGGAAGGGCGAGGAGGGATATCAGTAAGCTCCTGAGAGAGCTGTTGCGTAGTCACAGAGGATGACCATGCTGTGACATGGTTGAATTTTGGTTGATATCGGATAAATAGTTACGTCCGGAATCCGTGGTGCTGCTTCCTCGCGCTCGCGGCCGCCACCCTGATCCGCCTGATCGGCACGCGCTGCAGCGCGCTGTGGGCCAGGCGCGGCAGCCACATCATGAGCCGGACCGTGGTGCCGGTGGGGCCGGTGTGGAAGCTGGCGCCGTCGCACAGGGTGCGGATGAGGTAGATGCCCCGGCCGGTGTAGGCGATGTCGGGCGGGCGCCGGTGCTGGTCGACGTACTCGTCAGGGATGCCCGAGCCCTCGTCGCTGGTCTCCGAGTGGAGCATCCGGTCACCCGTCCACAGCGTGAAGTGGCCGCGCCCGCCGCCGTGCTCCACGGCGTTGATGACGCTCTCGTGCACGGCGAGGACGTAGTCCTCCAGCCGCGCGCCACTCAGCCCACAGTCCGCCGCCCGCTCCGCCACGGACTGGCGTAGCCCGGTCACTTCATCGAGGGTGAAGGACTGGGCCAGCAGGGTGCGCATGACAAGCTCCTCGTATCCGTCGGGGGTATGACCAGGTCGACGCTCCGGCCTCGCTCAGGACCCATGACAACCCTTCGCCCTGCCCGTCGCTCCAGGCATTACACCGTCAACCGGCATTCCCCCAGGAAACAGCCTGGGTTTCCCTCGATCATCCTGTGGCCAGGAGCGAGCTCCCTTCGTGCTACGCAGGCGGTTTCCAGGGTCGGTCAACTCACCCGATGAGCGGGCGGATCGGGGCACCTCCCGTGGATCCGAGAGCCAGCAAAAAGGCACTTTACACTCTCCGTATTCGATGAGTAACTATTGGTGGCGGACGCTTTACAGAAGGAGCCCATCAGCATGGCGGTCGGCGGATGGCAAGACCCCGTGGGACCTCGCATCGATAAACGGCTCAATGGATTCCTGGACGACTGGCGCGCGCCTGTGTCCGATCCGGACGTGGCCGCGGCGTACGAGCTGCTCACGAGCTTCATCCTCAGCGGCGGCAAGCGGATCCGCCCGCAGCTGTGCTACTGGGGGTGGCGGGGGGCCGGTGGCGACGACTGCGAGGAGATCATCAGCGCGGCGGCCGCGCTCGAGCTCTGCCACGCCGGGCTGCTCATCCACGACGACATCATGGACGGCAGCGATATGCGCCGGGGCCGCGCGACGATCCACCGCAGCCTGGCCGACCTGCACGAGGGGCCGGGCGCCGAGGCGTTCGGCCAGGCGGGCGGGATCCTGCTCGGCGCGCTCAGCCTGGCCTGGTCGGACGCGCTGCTGTCGTCGTGCGGTGTGGAGCCGGCCCGGCTGCACGGCGCCCATCACGTGTTCGACGCCATGCGCACCGAGGTCATCAGCGGCCAATACCTCGACATCCTCGGCCAGCTCCGAGCGGGGGCCTCGGTGTCGGCGGCGCTGACGGTGATCCGCTTCAAGACCGCCAAGTACACCGTCGAGCGCCCCCTGCAGATCGGCGGCGCCCTGGCCGGCGCGGATCCCGACCTGCTCGACTCCTACTCGCGCTTCGGCCTGCCGATCGGCGAGGCGTTCCAGCTCCGCGACGACGTGCTCGGCACGTTCGGCTCCTCGGCCGACACCGGCAAGTCGGCGCTCGACGACATGCGCGAGGGCAAGCAGACGGTCCTGTTCGCACATGCCCTGCGCCGGGCGACGCCCGCGCAGCTCTCCTACCTGCGCAGCTGGCACGGCAACCAGGAGCTGACGGAGGAGCGGGCGGCGGAGCTGCGCGAGATCCTGCTCGACACCGGCGCGCTGGCCGAGGTCGAGGACATGATCGACGAGCGGGTACGCGAGGCCGCCAAGGCGCTGGAGTCGGCGCCCATCACTTCCGAGGCGCGCGACGCGCTGGCCGTGCTGGCCGGCCAGCTCGCGCACCGGGACCGGTAGGAGCGAACATCATGGGACGAGTACTTCTGGCGGCTCCGCGCGGCTATTGCGCGGGCGTGGAACGTGCCATCGACACCGTCGAGGAGACCCTCAGACGCTACGGACCGCCCGTCTACGTGCGCAAACAGATCGTGCACAACACCTATGTGGTCGACGACCTCAGCGGCCGGGGCGCGATCTTCGTCGACGATACTGGCCTGGCTGGCCGCCCGCGGCT
Source organism: Nonomuraea aurantiaca (assembly GCF_020215705.1). Classification (GTDB taxonomy): domain Bacteria; phylum Actinomycetota; class Actinomycetes; order Streptosporangiales; family Streptosporangiaceae; genus Nonomuraea; species Nonomuraea aurantiaca. The sequence continues at coordinate 224,930 of NZ_JAIWNB010000009.1, forward strand.
ACGCCGACGTGGAGCCGGTGACGCTGACCGAGGAGACCCTGGTCTTCTCTCTTCCCCCCGAACTCCGCTCCCTCACGGAACTCCGCTCCTCTCGAGACCCCGGCTAGCAAACCCTCTAAAGATTGGTGGTGCACGATGACCGAAACGACCGAGTCGACCGAGGCCAACGGCCAGCAGCTCAGCCTCAGCACCGATGCCGCCAAGAACCTGGCGACGACCACGAAGACCGCCCCGCAGATGCAGGAGATCACCTCCCGCTGGCTGCTCAAGCTGTTGCCGTGGGTGCAGACCTCCGGTGGCGTCTTCCGGGTCAACCGCCGGCTGACCTACACCCTGGGCGACGGTCGCATCACGTTCACCACCAGTGGCGCGGACGTGCGCGTCATCCCGGCGGAGCTCACCGAGCTGCATCAGCTGCGCGGTTTCAGCGACGGCGAGGTCCTGCAGTCTCTCGCCGACGGGTTCAGCCAGCGCGAGTACGAGCCGGGAGAGGAGATCGTCCGCGAGGGCGCTCCCCTCGACCAGCTGGTCCTGATCGCCCATGGCCGGGTGGCCAAGACCGGCCGCGGCGCGTACGACGACGAGCAGAACCTCGGCGTGCTGGCCGACGGTGACCACTTCGGCGAGGAACTGCTGGGCGAGCCGGGCCAGTGGGCGTTCACGGCGAAGGCCAAGACCGCCTGCACCGTGCTCACGCTCTCGCGGCAGAACCTTCAGGCGGTCCTCGACCGGTCCCCCGCGCTCCGCGCCCACCTGCGCAGCACGCGGGACGTGGAAGGACGGGCCCAGAACGCCTACGGCGAGGCGGCGATCGAGCTGGCCTCCGGACACAACGGCGAGCCCGTGCTGCCCGGCACGTTCGTCGACTACGAACTCAGCCCCCGCGAGTACGAACTGAGCGTCGCCCAGACCGTCCTCCGGGTCCACAGCAGGGTCTCCGACCTGTACAACCAGCCGATGAACCAGCTCGACCAGCAACTCCGGCTGACCGTCGAGGCACTACGCGAACGCCAGGAGCACGAGCTGATCAACAGCCGCGACTTCGGGCTGCTGCACAACGCCGATCTCAGTCAGCGCATCCGCACCCGCGGCGGCGCTCCCACGCCCGACGATCTCGACGACCTGCTGGCCACGGTCTGGAAGGAGCCCGCCTTCTTCCTCGCGCACCCGCAGGCCATCGCGGCCATCGGCAGGGAGTGCAGCAAGCGCGGCATCTATCCGCAGGCCAGCGAGGTCAACGGGCACCGCATCCCGGCCTGGCGCGGGGTGCCGATCTTCCCGTGCAACAAGATCCCGATCACCGGCGCCCGGACGACCTCCATCTTGCTCATGCGCACCGGGCACGAGAACCAGGGTGTTGTCGGCCTGCACCAGACCGGCATCCCCGACGAATACCAGCCCAGCCTGTCGGTGCGTTTCATGAACATCAATGAGAAAGCCGTCATCTCCTATCTGGTCACTGCCTATTTCTCCGCGGCCGTACTCGTGCCCGACGCGCTCGGCATCCTCGAAGACGTCGCACTCGGCAGCTGAGCGCGGATCGGTTCACCCGGCCCAATGATTGGCGGTGTTTCGGTTGACGGAATTGGACCAGCGGGACTCAAGGCAGAGCCTGGGCACGGAGGCGGCACGCCGGCTCGCCACCACGACCAAGACTGCCCCGCAGATGCGGGAGATCTCTTCACGCTGGCTGCTGCGGGCGCTTCCGTGGGTACAGACCGCAGCCGGCACCTACCGGGTGAACCGCCGGCTCACCTATCAGGTCGGCGGCGGCCGGGTCAGCTTCGCCCGCGCCGGCGCCATGACGCGGGTGATCCCGCCCAGCCTGACCGAGCTGCCGCTGCTGCACGGGTTCGACGGCGACCCGCTGCTCGACACCCTGGCGGGAGAGTTCGAGCAGCGGGAATACGCGCGGGGCGAGACGATCGTGCAGGAGGGCCGCCCGGCCGACGTCCTCCTGCTCCTCGCGCACGGCAAGGCCGACAAGCTGCAGACCGGCCCGTACGGCACCAGCGTCCTGCGGGAGACGCTGGCGGACGGCGATCACACGGGCCACGATCTACCCGGCCGGGAGGACCGGTGGGCGTACACGCTCAGGGCCGCCACCGCCTGCACGGTGCTGGTCCTGCCCTGGGTGGTGATCCGCGCGCTGATGCCGGTCTCGCCGACGTTGCGCGCGCAGATCGAGGCGCATCAGGCCCGGCGGGCCCGGCCGCAGAACAAGCACGGCGAGGCGGCGATCGAGCTGGCCTCCGGACACAACGGCGAGCCCGTGCTGCCCGGCACGTTCGTCGACTACGAACTCAGCCCCCGCGAGTACGAACTGAGCGTCGCCCAGACCGTCCTCCGGGTCCACAGCAGGGTCTCCGACCTGTACAACCAGCCGATGAACCAGCTCGACCAGCAACTCCGGCTGAGCATCGAGGCACTACGCGAACGCCAGGAGCACGAACTGGTCACCAACCGGGACTTCGGGCTGCTGCACAACGTCGATGCCCGGCAGCGGATCTCCACGTACGGCGGCCCGCCTACGCCCGACGATCTCGACGAACTGCTCAGCCGCAGGAAGAAGACCCGTTATTACCTCGCCCATCCCCGCGCCATCGCCGCCTTCGGCCGACAGTGCAACGCGCGCGGGGTCTACCCCGACCCCGTCCAGCTCGACGGCAGCAGGCTGACGGCCTGGCGCGGGGTGCCGATCCTGCCCTGTGACAAGATCCCGATCAGCCGCGAGGGCACCACCTCGATCTTCGCGTTCAGGACCGGCGAGGAGGACTCAGGGGTCGTCGGCCTGCACCAGACCGGCATCCCGGATGAGTACCAGCCGGGGCTCAGCGTCCGTCTGGCCGGCGTCGACGGGAAGGGGATCATGTCGTACCTGGTCAGTGCCTATTACTCGGCCGCGGTCCTGCTGCCCGACGCGCTGGGCATGCTCGAGAACGTCGAGGTGATGGGCTGATGACGCGTTCCGTCGATGGGCAGGGGATGGCCCAGCCATTCGAGCTGCCGGACTTCTACGTGCCGTATCCGGCCCGCCTCAACCCCCACGTCGAGGAGGCACGCACGCAGTCCAGGCAGTGGGCACGCGGCATGGGCATGCTGGAGGGCTCGGGCATCTGGGAGCAGGCCGACCTCGACGCCCACGACTACGCCCTGCTGTGCGGCTACACCCATCCCGACTGCGACGGCGCCGAGCTCTCGCTGATCACCGACTGGTACGTCTGGGTCTTCTTCTTCGACGACCACTTCCTGGAGGCCTTCAAGCGCGGCCACGACCGTGAGGGCGGCAAGCGCTACCTGGACCGGCTGCCCGCCTTCATGCCGATGGACCTGTCGTGCGCGATGCCGGAGCCGACCAACCCGGTCGAGGCGGGGCTGGCCGACCTGTGGGCCCGTACGGTCCCCGCCCGGTCGCTCGCCTGGCGGGAGCGCTTCGCCGAGAGCACCCGCAACCTGCTGAACGAGTCGCTCTGGGAGCTGTCCAACATCAACGCGGGCCGGGTGCCCAATCCGATCGAGTACATCGAGATGCGGCGCAAGGTCGGCGGGGCGCCATGGTCGGCCGGGCTGGTCGAGCACGCCGTGGGAGCCGAGGTCCCGGCGCGCATCGCCGGCTCCCGGCCGATGCGGGTGCTGCGTGACGCCTTCGCCGACGCGGTGCACCTGCGTAACGACCTGTTCTCCTACCAGCGGGAGACCCAGGACGAGGGCGAGCTGAGCAACGGCGTCCTCGTGCTGGAGAAGTTCCTCGGCTGCACCACGCAGGAGGCCGCCGACGCGGTCAACGACCTGCTCACCTCGCGGCTGCAGCAGTTCGAGCACACGGTGTTCACCGAGCTGGGCCCGCTCTTCGTCGAGCAGGGTCTCGACCCACTCTCCTGCGCGGGCGTGCTGGCCTACGTCAAGGGGCTGCAGGACTGGCAGTCGGGCGGCCACGAGTGGCACATGGCCTCCAGCCGCTACATGAACGAGCGCGCGACCCGCAGGCCGCTGGGTACGACCTCGATCGTCAATCTGCTCGGCGCGAAGCGGATCCGCAGCTTCACCCACGTCCCGCACACGCCCGTCGGCCCGTCGCGGATCCCCGACCTCTACATGCCGTTCAAGGTCGGCGGCTCGCCCCACCTGGAGGCCGCCCGCCTGAACCTGGTCGCCTGGGCGCGCGCGATGGGGATACTCGAAGCGCAGCCGGGCGTCACCGGCTCGGCCGTATGGGACGAGGAGAAGATCGTCGACTACGACCTGGCGCTGTGCGCCTCCGGGCTCCATCCCGATGGGACGCTGGAGGAGCTGGACCTGGCCTCGGCCTGGCTGGCGTGGGGAACGTACGGCGACGACTACTTCCCCGTCGTCTTCGGCCGATCCCGCAACCTGGCCGCCGCCCGCGCCACCGTCGACCGGTTCGGCGCCTTCATGCCGCTCGACGGCTCGGCTCCCCCGGCGCCGGTGACCGCGCTGGAGCGTGGCCTGTCCGATCTCTGGGCCCGTACTGCGGGGCCTATGAGCATGACCGCTCGGCGCGGGTTCCGCGCGGCCATCGAGGACATGTGCGCGTCCTGGCTGTGGGAACTGGACAACCAGCTGCTGAACCGGATGCCCGACCCCGTCGACTACATCGAGATGCGGCGGATGACCTTCGGCGCCGACCTGACCATGAGCCTGTGCCGCCTGGCCCGCGAGGAGGAGATCCCGGAGGAGATCCATCGGGCCGGGCCGATGATCTCGCTGAGGAACGCGGCCTCCGACTACGCCGGCCTGCTCAACGACGTCTTCTCGTACCAGAAGGAGGTCGAGTTCGAGGGTGAGCTGCACAACTGCGTGCTGGTCGTCCAGAACTTCTTCGACTGCGACTACCCGGCGGCGCTCGGCATCGTCTCCGACCTGATGACCTCCCGGATGAAGGAGTTCGAGCACGTCTTCGCGCACGAGTTCCCGGTCATGTACGACGACCACCGGCTGGACGAGGAGGCGCGCGCGGCCGTGAACGGCTACGTGGCGGAGCTGCGCGACTGGCTGGCGGGCATCCTCAGGTGGCACCGCGACTGCCGTCGCTATGACGAGGCGTCGCTACGCCGCCACCACCGGCCGCCGGAGTGGCGACTGGGCGGCCCGACGGGCCTGGGTACCTCGGCGGCCATGATCGTCTGACGCCCTGGTTTTTCAGGACCAGCCCAGCAGCTTCAGGATATGTCGCTGGAACGGCGTGAGGTTACGCAGGCGTATCCAGCGGTCGGCGGGGTCGAGCATCGGCATGGCCAGCACGCGCAGGCCCGACAGATCGACGAAGGTGAGCTCGCCGGTGTCGACGATGATGTGCGTCTCGCCCTCGCGGGCGGCGGCCAGGGTCCGGGCGAGGGCGCAGCTGTTGGTGATGTCGACCTCGCCACGCAGCGCCAGCGCCGGAACCTCGCACCTGGCCCGCTGGGAGATGCGCAGCTGGCCGTCCTCGTACAGCAGGCGCTCCGACGTTTCGGCCGCCTCGCCGTTCACGGTCATCGCACCCCCCAATCAGACCTCACGCATGGGGGTTGTCGTCGACACGAACCCGGTCTCACATTACACGAAGTATGTTTCACCACCTGATATGCACGAAAATATGGTGGTATTACAGCGAAGTCATGAACAATCCGGCCGCCGGATCTACCGTCGCCCCTGAGACACGCACCAGCGGCGACTGCGCGACAGCCTGGAGCGCCGAGCCGATGACCCGGCGCGTCGCGGCTGATCCAGAAACGCCCGGCGGACGCAATCACACAGCGCTGGAGCGCCCATCGGGGAAATTGATCAGCCCATTCACGCAGCCGAATAATTGCCGCGACAAAGGAATTGTCAACACACCTGCACAAACAACGGTGCGGCAAACTCAGCTCCGATAACCACTACTCCCGAGCTGAGCTTCCTATTCAAATCCCTTAGCACTTGATCACCATTAGCACTAAATGTCCGATCAGTCCGTATTTATCGGTGTATCACCGTGTGGACAAACTTCAGCTTGTAGCCATATGTGGGCCCCGCCTGGCTAAAGGGTGTTTTATCCCCAAAGGGAGCGAGGAACGCTCGTTGGAGTGAACGTGAAACGGGCTCTGCTGCTGACGGTCCTGGCCTGCGGCTCGCTCGCGACGCCGGACGTCGGCACCGCCACGGCCGGCGTCCGGCAGACATGCGAGAAGGGCACCAGGCGCTGCGCCCAGCCAGCGGCGACCGGCCGTACGACAGCCGGCCGCGAGGCGGCAGGTGGCGTCGCTGTGCGGGCCGCGCTGGGCATGCTCGGCGTCCCCTATTCGTGGGGCGGCGGCGGACCCCAGGGCCCCGGCTACGGCATCGGACACGGCAAGAAGACCAAGGGCTTCGACTGCTCGGGCCTCACGGAGTACGCCTGGGCGAGCGCGGGCGTGTCGATCGGCACGACGACGCACGAGCAGTGGCGGTCAGGGGCCAGGGTGCCCAAGAACCAGGTCGCGCCGGGGGACCTCGTCTTCTACGACAGCAAACCGCGACGCCAGGGACCAGAGCACGTGGGGCTGGCCGTGGACGGCACGCGAATCGTCGACGCTCCGTTCACCGGGGAGGTCGTCCGCCTCGACCCGCTGAACAAGCCGCATTTCATGGGGGTGGTCCGGCCCGGAACCGTCCGTCCCGACAGCACGCAGTCGAGTAGCGCGCATCCCATCAGCGGGCCTTCCGAGGGCGCGCGTTCCGCTAGGCGCGAGCAGTCCGCCAGGCACGGGCATTCCGGCGGCAGGCGGGGCCATTCCGCTAAGGGCGGGCGGAAGGGGAGCACCTCGCGACCCGGGTCGTGATCGCGATCGTGACCCGGGCCGCTCGGCGTTCCGTCTCGGTGCGCATCCGAGCGGATTCCGTGGCCTCGCGAGTATCCACGGAGATGGTTCAGGCGGATCGCACAAGTGTCGATCCGGCGGAAGGTGCGGCCGGCAGCCCTACGGCATGTGCTCGTGGAGCCGGGAGCGGACCCTCCCGCCTGTACGGCGATCGGTGTCAGTGGTTGTTCAGCAGGTTGACGTTGACGTCCTGCAGGTTCGCGGTGACCGGAACGTTGGTGTACTTGGCCGTGTCGCTCACCGCGGTGAGGTCGTCCAGGGTGCTGAGCTGGCTCAGCAGGGACGGACCGCCGTTGTAGGGGTTCGGGCCGACGTCGGCCGAAGCCGCAGAGACGCAGAAACCGAGAGCGGCGCCCGCGATGGCTGCACCGGCGAGAATGCGACGGATCATGTTTGTTTCCTCCGTTTGATGGGCGCGGAATTCCCGGCGCCTTAGTCGTTTGTGCAGGGCTGTGAAGGTGCCGCCAATAACAATCGCGGCAGCCGATCGATGTCGCAACCCAAAACGCCTGCTCGCGGTCAAGGAGTTACCTCGTTTTCTTGGTATTCCATTTTCCCCTCCCACCGGCCGGTGAAGGGCATATGCGCTTGCGTCGTACGCGGTCAAACGAGTTTCATTTATCCGCGCATCGAGAATGATTGGCTTATCGCGCGGGCCGGTTTAGCAAGGATCACCCCGGGCTTGGCACCACTACGCCGAACGGAGTAACGCGGTCGCCGCCCGTGGTAGGACGTCCGGGACGAATCCACCGGTCAGGATGGCCCGGAGTCCGCGAATCCGGAGGTGAACGGTGGTCGGGATAACGCATCGGGTCGCACAGCCGCGGGTACGCAAGGGCGTACTCGTCGTTCACGTCATCGCCTCGGTCGCGTTGCTCGGCGAGGTGTGGGGGCTCGTCGTGCTGAACACCGTGGCGACGGGTGCGATACGTCCATGGCAAAGCTGCGGGGGGCGGGTGCTGTAGAAAATGGCCATGAATGCTGATCTGCCGGAGCTCGTGCGGGTGGCCCATGAGCGGGCGGAAGAGGTCGGGTTCGACTACTCCTGCGATCCGGACGTCGGGCAGTTGCTCGCCGTGCTGGCCGCCCGGGTGCCGGAAGGTGGCCGGATCCTGGAGATCGGCACCGGGCTAGGCGCGCGGGTCGGGTGGCTGGTCAGCGGGCTCGGGCCGAGGACCGACGTCACGGTGACGACGATCGAGAGCGACCCCGAACGGGCCGGGCTCGCCGCTCAGGGCTGGCCGGAGTTCGTCGACCCGCGCGTCGGCGACGCGGCGGTCGAGCTGGCGCACGGCTCCGGCGTCATCCTGGCCACGGCCCGCTGAACCGTCCCAAGACGGCTACGCGCGCGGCGGTTCGCTCAGTCGCTCCAGGGCGGCGGAGAGCCGCTGGAGCGCCTCCAGGCTTTCGCGCGTCGCCGCAGGCCCCAGCTCGGCCAGCAGCCGGTCGGCGAGGTCCTGGTGGCCTGGGACGATCTGGCCGATCGCCGCCCGCCCGTCCGGCGTCAGCCGCAGCAGCTTGGCCCTGCGGTGCGCGGGATTGGGCTGGTATTCGGCGAGCCCCTTCTCGACCATCAGGTCGGCGATCCGCTGCACGCCCTGGCGGGTCATGCCCATCACCCTGGCGATGCCGGCGACGGGCAGCGGGTCGTGCACGATCGCGCCGAGCACCTGCCACCAGGCCGCCGTCAGCCCCACGGGCCTGGCCAGCCCCTCGGCGACCTCCATGAACTGGCCGTTGAGCCGGAAGGCGGTCAGCGCGGTCGCCGCCAGCAGCTCGCTCGCCTCGCTCATGCCGCCATCAGCGCCTCAAAGGTGGCCGAGAGCGGCCCACTCGCCTCGCTCATGCCGCCATCAGCACCTCGAAGGCCGACGCGTCGCTCTTGGCGAACAGTCTGAACCAGGCGTCGAGGACCTTCGGCTCGTAGACGTCGAGGCGGCGGAAGGCCTCGCGGGCGAACGCCACCGGCTCCGTGGGCCCCGCCGTGATGAGGTCGCCGCCCGTGACCGCGTCGGCCTCGATGTAGCGGCCCGAGCCGGCATAGCCGTCCTGCGCCTCCAGATAGTGCACGGCGGCACTGGTGTGGTCACGGTCGTCGAGCAGCCCCTCGCGGGCGAGCCCCCCGGTGGCACCGCAGATCGCCGCCACCGGGACGCCCGCGTCGAGGAACTCCCTGGCCATGCGGGCGAACGGCGCGAGCTCGTCGCCCAGGTCCCACAGGTAGGCGCCGGGCAGGATCAGCAGCGCGCTGTCGGCCGGGGAGAGCTGGTCGAGCGCGAGGTCCGGGGTGACACGCGCGCCGCCCATCGTGGTGATCGCCTCGGTGCCGGGGCCGACCGTGACGACCTCGAAGCCCCCCGGGTCACGCTGGTAACGCCCGTTTCGGAGGTGGGCGGTCAGGTGACCGGTCTCCCAGTCGGCGAGCGTGTCGTAAACGGCGTGGTGAACGATGCGCTTCATGACAACATGCTGTCATTTTGACAGCATGTTGTCAACGCTGGAACGTGGGAGGATTAGCCCATGGCAGAGATCGTCGGAGGGGGACGTCCGGTCAACGACGCCGAGCGTAGGGTGATCTCATTCCTGCGCGACTACGCGCCCGCCGACTGGCTGTTGCTGCACAACGTCGAGCTCCCGCGCGGCGAGGACGTCTTCGAGGTGGACCTGCTCGTGCTGACCGGCCACTCGCTGGTCGTCGTCGACGTCAAGGGCACCCGTGGCCGGATCGAGGTGTCGGGCACGCGCTGGTTTCCCCCGCGCAGGGAGGCGTTCGGCTCTCCCGTGACGAAGCTGCGAGGCATCGCGAAGGCGCTGAAGGGGCTGCTGGTCTCCAAGGACACACGGCTGGAGCGCGTCTACGTCGACAGCCTCGTGGTCCTCACCTCGCCCGATGCCGAGCTCGTCGATCCGGCCGGGCGCGACGCGGTCAACGTCACCACCCTCGACGGGCTGCTGGACACGCTGAGCGACGTCTCGCGGGTCAGGCGCGGGTGCAGTCACCGCATCAAGCCGTACCTCACCGGGATACTCGACTCGCTCAACCAGACCGTACGCCGCAGCACCGCGCCGCCCAGGTTCGGCAACTGGGAGGTCGAGGAGCAGCTCGGCGGCGACGCGAAGGTGACCGAATACCGGGCCTTCAACGCGACGCTGCCGGGCAGTGAGACCGTGCTGCTCCGGGTCTACCAGGCCGACCCGCTGGCCGACCAGGCGTCGCGGGCGGCCGAGCGGCAGCGGATCGCCAACGCCTACCAGACGCTGGCCCGCATTCCGCCGCACCCGTGCGTGGTGCGCTCGCGTGACTTCTTCGCCATCGACGACGAGAGCCGGTTCGTGCTGGTGCTCGACGACGTGCACGGCGAGGCGCTGCACCTGCGCCTGGGCACCGGCGTACGGCTCGGCGTGATCCAGGACATGCTGCGCGGCCTGGCCCACGCGCACGCCCACGGCGTCATCCACCGGGCGCTGACCCCGGCCTGCGTGCTGGTGACCGACGGGCACGCGGTGCTGACGGGGTTCGACTACGCCAAGCCCGGGGCGCGCAACTACACGGTCGCCCATGAGCTGGGCAACGTGCTCGACGCCCACTACGTGGCCCCGGAGTGCCACGAGCGGCCCGAGATGATGACGGCCGCCTCCGACGTCTACGCGGCCGGGGTGATCGCCTACCAGCTGCTCACCGGCGAGCTGCCGACCAGCGCCGACACCCAGGGTCCTGAGGTTCCCGACGTGGTGCGCAGGATGCTGGACCACTCTCCCGCCAAGCGCCCGAGCGCGGCCGAGTCTCTTGAGGCGCTGGCTGGAATGCCGCAGCGATCTCGCCTCAAGCGATTTGTCCGTCGCATAGTGTCTGGATCATGACGAGTGAGCTTCGTCCCGTGACCGAGAGCGATCTGCCCTTCCTCAACCGGCTGTTCAACGACCAGGAGAGCACGGGCCTCCATCAGTGGTACGGCTGGCAGGATCCCCACCGCCTCCGCCGGCGCTGGGAGGACAACGGGATGCTCAACGACGACGGCGGCATGCTGCTGATCGCCGAGGGCGAGCACCGCGTTGGTTTGATGTCCTGGAGCAAGCAGATGACCTCCAGCATCTCCTACTGCTGGGAGATGGGGCTCATCGTGGCGCCCGAGTTTCGCGGCAAGGGCCACGGCACGCGGGCCCAGCGGCTCCTGGTGCGCTACCTGTTCGACCATTCGCCGGTCAACCGGGTCCAGGCGTCGACCGAGGTGAGCAACCTGGCCGAGCAGCGCTCCCTGGAGAAGGCCGGGTTCACCAGGGAGGGCGTCCTGCGCGGAGGCGGCTTTCGCGCAGGTGAGTGGCACGACGGCGTGATGTACAGCGTGATCCGCGCGGACCTCGACCCGCGGGCCTAGGCGGGCAGGCTGCGGCGCAGCACGGTGGCGTGGTTGAGATAGTCGAGTGCCAGCCCGGTGCGCCCGGCCGAGTGGTGCACCTCGCCCAGCATCTGCGTGCTCGACGCCTCCCCGCTCCGGTCTCCGAGTGCCTGGAAGATCTCCAGTGACCGCTCAAGCCCCGCGGAGGCCGGTGCCCACTCCCCACGGGCCGCCTGCAGCCCGGCGAGGCTCTGGAGGGCGTACGCGCCGCAGTGCCGGTCTCCGAGTGACTCGAAGATGTCGAGCGCGTGCCGGTGGAAGGACATGGCCTTGTGCAGGTTGCCCATCTGCAGGCAGACGCAGCCCTCGCGGTGGGCGTCGCCGAGCTCCTGAGCCAGCCGCATGGCCTGGCCCAGGGATTCCGACGCCAGGGCCAGGTCGCCCGACTTGAGGCAGACCCGGCCGATGGCCTGCCTGGCGAACGCCTCGCCGTGCGGGTCGTCCGCCGCCAGGAACATGGCCAGGGCGCGCTTGAAGTGCCCGAGCGACTGGGCGTGCCTGCCCCTGAACTGGCTCACCGCCCCGAGCCCGCAGATCGAGGTCGCCTCCGCCCGCAGGTCGCCGATGTCGTGGAAGAGCCGGCGGGATCGGGTGAAGTCCTCGACGGCCTCCTCGTACCGGTCCTGGTAGAGAGAGACCTGGGCCAGGCCGCGCAGCATGGCGGCCTCTCCGTACGTGTCGCCGGACGCGCGGGCGGCACCGAGGGCGACGGTGTGGGTACGCTCCCACGTGTCGAGATGGCAGTGCAGGTCCAAGTAGGGGACCATCGCGGCGGCCAGCCCCCAGGCCGACTCGGCCAGACCGGCCTCCGCGGCGACGCTCACGGCCCCGACCAGCGTCTCGTGCTCAGCCTCGAACCACCCCAGCGGGTCGGAGGTCAGGCGGTCGAGCGTCTGCTCGGGCAGCCGCCAGCGCGGCGCCCTGGCGGCGGTGAGGCTGAAGACGGTGGTGGGCAGCCGGGCCATGGCGTGCTCGGTGGTCGCGGTCCAGGCGGCGAGCACCCTGGTCAGGCCGGTACGGTCGGAGCCGCGTTCGAGCGCGTGGCGGCGGATCAGATCGGGCACCCGGTAACGCGGCTGGCCCACCGGGTCGGTGCCGACCAGCTCCAGCAGGTTGACGTCCACCAGCAGGTCGGTGACGTCGTCGGCGCGGTGCCTGTCGAGTGCGGCGTCGATCACCCAGCCGGGCTGGGCCACCGCGCCCAGGAGGCCGAGCGTGCCCAGCGTACGGGCGGCGTCGTCGGGCAGGTGGCGGTAACTGCGGTCGAGGCAGACCCGCACCTCTTTCAGCTCGCTCAGCCGGTCGTCGTCCAGCCGCTGCCTAAGCACCGAGAGCGACCAGCCCGGCCGGGCCGCCAGCCGCGATCCGGCGCTCCGCACGGCCACCGGCAGGCGTCCGCACGCCTCCACGATCGCGAGGGCCGCCTCATGCTCGCGGGACACCCGATCCGTGCCGATGATCCTGCCGAGCAGCGTCAGCGCGTCGTGCGCGGACAGCTCTCCGAGGTCGACCTGGATCGAGCCGGGTAACTCCGTGATCCGGCGCCGGCTGGTCACGATGACGGCGCAGTCGTTCCCGGGCAGCAGCGGCCGTACCTGGGCGGCGTCGAGCGCGTCGTCGAGCAGTACGAGCATCGGCTGCTTGGAGAGCATCGACCGGAACAGCGCCGAGCGCTCGTGGATCGTCGGCGGCGGCGCGTCCACGCCGAGCGCCCGGAGCGCCTCGGCCAGCAGGTCGGCCGGCTCTCTGCCGTCGAGTTCCAGATAGAGCTGCCCGCCGGGGAAGGCGTCCCGCAGGCCATGGGCGGCATGTACGGCCAGCGCCGACTTCCCGGCCCCCGGCGAACCGGAGACGACCGCGATGGAGAAGGGCCTGGTCAGCAGGGCCAGCTCGTCGGCCCGGCCGGTGAAGTCGGGCAGATCCGGCGGCAGCTGCCGGGGCGCGACCGGCGGGGCCTCGTCGGCCAGGATCGACTCGTGGGCGCGCCGCAGGTCGGCGCCCGGCTCCACGCCGAGCTCGTCGACCAGCTGGGCGCGGATCGTGGCGTAGGCCCGCAGCGCCTCGGCCTTGCGGCCGGCCCGGTTCAGCGCCAGGACGAGACGGCTCCACAGGTCTTCCCGGTAGGGGTGCTCCACCAGCAGCCCGCGCAGCTGGGTGATCGCCCCGGCGTGATCGCCGCTCTCGATCCGCTGGCCGATCAGCTCTTCGGCGGCGCGCAGCCGTACTTCGTTGAGCGGTTCGAGGCGGCGGTCCCAGAGCGGGCTGCCCGGCAGGTCGGCCAGCGGCGCCCCGCGCCAGAGCGCGAGCGCGTCGGCGAAACGGGCCTGCGCGACCAGCTCCTCGAACGCGAGCAGGTCCAGCGCGCCGTCCGGTACGTCGATGGCGTAGCCGGAGCCGTCGCCGCGCAGGTACTCGGCACCGAGGTCCGTCCGTAAGGAGCTGACATACGTGCGTAAGTTCGCCTGTGCGGAGCGTGGCGGCCGATCGGGCCAGAGCACCTCGACCAGCTGGTCGGCGCCGACGATACGGCCGCTCTCCAGCAACAGCGTGGCTAGCAGGATCCTCGGCTTCTTGCCGGAGATCCGTACGGACCGTCCCGACGATCGGACTTCCAACGGCCCAAGTACATGAAAGGTGACCGACATGGTGCATCAGCTCCTCTTTAGAGGCCTGACCACCTTTTGTATCGGTTCTGGACGATTCTTGTGCGCCGAATGCCGACCCTGGTCCCAGAGATCCCATTCGAAAGGATCATCACTTGAGTCTCAGGAGGCTCGCGGTCGCGAGCTTCGCACAGTTATTCAGCCTCGGGACGGTGTCGGCGGCAGCCGCCGACCCTGATCCCGAGGTCCGGCGACTTCGCCCGCTACGCGGGGCCGGTGACCGCCGCGGCGGCCGGCAAGTGGGCGGCAAGGCCGGCGTCAGCGCATACAACAGTCCCTCCAAGCATTGCGGGTCTTGAATCATGATGAAGAAGCTTCTGTTGGCCGGTGTGCTCGTCGTGGGCGCCCAGCAGGCGGCCCTGGTGGGCACCGCCCAGGCGACCTCCGCCCAGGCGACCGCAGTCACCCTCCCGGCCGCCTTCGACAAGGCCGCCTCCGCCTACGAGGTGCCACGTGACCTGCTGGTCGCGCTCGGCTACGCCGAGACGCACCTTGACGGCCACGGCGGCGAGCCCAGCGCCAGCGGCGGCTACGGCGTGATGCACCTGGTCAGCAACCCCTCCTCGCACGCTCTGGAGGACGCGGCCAAGATCACGTCCCAGACCGCGGCGAAGCTCAAGACCGACGACGCGGCCAACGTGCTCGGTGGCGCCGCCGTACTGCGGGCCAAGGCCGACAAGCTCGGCCTGACCGCGGCCGAGCGCAAGGACCCCGCCAAGTGGTACGAGGCGGTCGCCGCGTACGGCGGCGCGGCCAACGAGAGCACCGCGCGGATCTACGCCGACGCCGTCTACGAGGTGCTGGCCAATGGCGTCAACACCGCAGGCGTGAAGGTCACCGCGAAGGTCGTGGAGCCGGACCGCGGCAAGTACGACGACGCGGACCCGCGCACGCTCGCGGCCGCCACCGACTACCCCGGCGCCCTGTGGGCCGCGGCCAGCTCGTCGAACTACGCCGTGTCCAACCGGCCGACCGACGAGAAGATCGACCGGATCATCATCCACGTGACCCAGGGCTCGTACGCGGGCACGATCTCGTGGTTCCAGAACTCCGCCGCCAAGGTGTCGGCCCACTACGTGGTGCGCTCGTCCGACGGTCAGATCACGCAGATGGTGCGGGAGAAGAACCGCGCCTTCCACGCCGGTGTCAGCTCCTACAACCATCGGTCGGTCGGCATCGAGCACGAGGGCTACATCAACGACGCCTCGTGGTTCACCGACCAGATGTACCGCTCGTCGGCCGCGCTGACCCGCAACATCGCCGACCGGTACGGCATTCCGAAGGACCGCAGCCACATCATCGGCCACGTCGAGGTGCCCGGCTCCGACCACACCGACCCCGGTTCGCACTGGGACTGGAACAAGTACATGAGCTACGTCGGTGGCGGCTCCGGCGGCGGCACCAACCCGTACACGGCGGAGAAGGTCTGCGGCACCGGCTACAAGGTGATCGACTCGCAGGCCCTCGGCACCTCGGGCACGGTCTACCTGCTCTACAACAGCACCAACGCCAACAACTGCGTCGCCACGCTGAAGAAGACCTCGCTCGGCAAGGCCAGCGCGGCCAGCGCCTTCCTGCAGGTGGCCGGCAAGGCGAAGGTCACCGACTCGGGCAGCTTCACCTACTACGCGGGTCCCGTCAGGGCGGCCGCGGATGACAAGTGCGTGAAGTGGGGCGGCTCGGTCGGCACGGCGACCTACGAAAGCCCTTCCGAGCACTGCAGCTGATCCCCCTCGGCTGAAGTGCGACGGCCCTGACATCCCCTCCGGTGTCAGGGCCGTTTTATTTGGGAGTCACGTGGGTTCGAGCACGTCGAGGATGTCGACGACGTACAGCAGGGGACGGCCCGCCTCGGCGGGGAAGGCGACGCGGGCGCCCACGCGCTGACCGGCCAGACCGGCCACCCAGCCGGGTGGTGCCTCCGGCCCGAGCGTGAAGGCGCTGGGGCCGCCGCGCAGGTACGACGAGTCGACGACCCGGCGGCCTGGCCACTCCACCGCGAGGTACTGGACGATGACCTTCGCGCCCGCCCGCACCGAGGGGCCGGAGCCGCCGATGAGGACGCGGGGTACGCGGTCGTCGGGCACGTCCGGCAGGGTTCGCCCGACGAGGCGCGCGTCCGGCGGGTAGCCGCCCAGGATGTCGAAGACCAGCACCAGCGTCTCGGCCGGGCGCGTCCCGCCGAGCGGCGGCCCGGGGCCGTACGAGAGGGCCGCGGGGCCGACGAGCATGACCCGGCTGCCCGCCGGCCGGCCGATGAGCGCCTCGCGCCAGGAGTCCGGCACATGCTGCCCGTCGAAGACGACCCGGGCGGGCTGATGGGCGTCGTACGTGTTCGCGTACGGCCGGTTGCCCGTCCACCGGCGGACCTCGACGTCCGCCAGCACCACGTCTCCCGGCATGGTCCGCCGCCCGCTGCCCGCCGACAGCACCGTCACCCGCGGCTGGGGATCCGGCTCGCCGTCAGGGATCATGACGACCGGCCTGGCGCCGAAGGCTCCCGTCACGACCGGCAGCGGGCCCTGCCCGATCGGCCCGCACGCGGTGAGGAGCACGAGCACGGCGAGCCAGAGGCAGCACAAGCGCACGATTCCCCCCATATCCTGATCCGCCTGACTACTTACCTCGACCGGCACGAGGAATGCGTCCGAGCGGGCCATCTCCCGGCAAAGGCGCGGGAGACTGGAGCGATGAGCAAGCCGAGTCTGGCCCGCAGGGTCGCGGACGCCGCCGAGATCGCGCTGGCCCACCGCAAATACGTGACCTTCATCGACGTGGTGACCGGCCTGCGCTGGGTGCAGTCACGGCACGTCGACACCTGGCGGCAGGGCCGCGCGGCCACGCTGGCCGAGCTCGCCCCCGTCGACGACGACCGGCTGGTCACGGCCGCCGCGCTGCTGAAGGACTGGGCGACCGCCAAGGGGCTGCGGCCGGTGGAGACCCCCTATGTCTCCGGCAGCCGCGACCGCCGCGAGCTGCGCTTCACCGCCGGCCACGGGCAGGAGGCGTTCCGCGTCCACTGGCTCTCCCCCGACCTCAGCGAGGCCCGGGTGCGGCAGCTCACCGAGCGGCAGAGCAAGGCGCCCGACCTGGTGGTGGTGGCCCCGCTCGACGCCTGGACGTGCGCGACCTGCGGCGACACGGGCCCTTATCTGATCATGGAAGAGGAGGAGCCCCACTGCCTGACCTGCGCTGACATGGACCATCTGGTCTTCCTGCCGTCGGGCAACGCGGCCCTGAGCCGCCGGGCGAAGCAGGAGAGCGGCCTGTCGGCGGTGGTCGTCCAGTTCAACCGGCGGCGCAAGGTCTACCAGCGCCAGGGGCTGCTGGTCGAGGAGCACGCGAGGACGGCGGCGGAGGAGCGGTGCCTGGCCGACGAGGAGGTGCGGCTGCGTCGCCGCGAGCGCGACCGGGAGCGCCGGGCGGACCAGGACGTCGAATACCAGGCGCGGATGGCGGCCGAGATCGCCAGGCTCTTCCCCGGCTGCCCGCCCGCGCGGGCCCAGGAGGTGGCCGCCCACGCCGGTCAGCGCGGCAGCGGCCGGGTCGGGCGTACGGCGGCGGCCAGGGCGCTCGACGAGAACGCGATCACGCTGGCCGTGGTGGCCTCGATCCGCCACCTCGACACCGACTACGACCGGCTGCTCATGTCGGGCGTGCCGCGCATGCGGGCCCGCGACCTGATCAGGGACCGGATCGACGCCAAGCTGGCCGAGTTCCGGCGCGTTGGGTAGCGTCCGTAGGCATGGATGACTGGCAGGACGTACGGGAGCGACTGCGGGTCTTCGCGCTCGGGCTGCCGGAGACCCACGAGGATCATCCGTGGGGCGAGACGGTGGTCAAGGTCAACAAGAAGGTGTTCGTCTTCCTCGGCATGGACGAGCAGACCGAGAAGTGGGACCCGTCGTTCACCGTGAAGCTGCTGTCCGAGGCGCGGGGCCACGCGCTGACCGTCGAGGGGGCCGCGCCCAGCGGCTACGGGCTGGGCAAGTCCGGGTGGGTGTCGGTGCCGTTCCTGGCCGAGCTGCCCGAGACCGAGGTGCTGCTCGACTGGGTCGAGGAGAGCTACCGGGCGATCGCGCCGAAGCGGGCGATCAAGGTGCTCGACGGCGAGACCTGATCACCCGCGTTCACCTCACCCGCGTTCACCTCACCCGGCTCACTTCGCGAAGGCGGCCAAGGCGATGGCCAGGGCGCGCTCATTCTGGCCGGAGCTCTTGGCGTCGGTGGAGTTGACCGAGTAGACGAGCGTGCGGCTCAGGTCGCGGGTGGCGCCGATGCCGGCCGCGCTGCCCCACCTGGCGCCGGTCTTGCCGTACGCCACGAGGCCGCCGGGCAGCTCCATCCTGGCCAGGCCCGAGGTGTAGACGGCGTCGCCCTTGCCGCCGTACGCCTTCACCGGCGGCACCGTGAACATCGGCTCCAGCTGTGCGGCGGGCACGACCTTGCCGCTGAACAGCGCCTTGACGAACTTCTCCAGGTCCGTGGTGGTGGAGATGAGGTCGCCCGAGGCCCAGGTCGAGGTGACGCTGGTGGTGGTCATGTTCACCACATAGCCCGCGCCGTACTTGATCGCGTCGGGAAAGCCCTGGGGCACGGTCTGGTAGCCCTGGTTGTGCCGGCCGCGGATGCGGACCGAGGTGCCCGGCAGGTAGCTGTCGGTCATGCCGACGGGCCGCAGGATCCTGGTCGTCACCTCGTGCTCGTAGGAACGCCCGGTGATCTTCTCGATGAGCAGGCCGGCGACGAAGGTGTTGGTGTTCAGGTAGTGCTGCCGGCTGCCGGGCGTGAACTCGATCGGGTTCTCCACCGCCTTGGCGACGTACTCCTCGGGCGTCCACTTCTCGAACCGGGTGGCGTAGATGTCGGCGAAGTCATCGCTCACCTTGGGCGCGGGCAACCCGCTGGTGTGGTTGAGCAGCTGGCCGACCTTGACCGGCGGGTAGTCGGCGGGCAGCAGGCCGGGCAGGTACTCCTGGACCGTGCCGTCGAGCGACAGCCTGCCCTCGGCGACGAGCTGGAGCACCACCGACACCGTGAAGGTCTTGGTGACGCTGCCCGCCCGGAACCGGGCCCCGGCCTTGGCGGGCTGCTTCGTCCGCAGGTCCGTCACGCCGGACACGCCCCGCCACGAGCCTGCCGAACCGCTCACCCGCACGTCCGCGGCGGTGGCGTCGGCGGCGGGCAGGCCCTCGATGCTCTTCTGCAACGCCATCGCGTTGATGGGCGGCACCCCCGCTTCCGCCACGACCCGCGTACCCGTGAAGGCGTGGGCGGCCTGGGTGGTGGCGGCGACCGAGAGGGCGAGGACGAGAGCGGCGGCATAGGTGCGCTTCATGGATATCTCCAGGTGAGAGGCGGTCATTCGACTGCCTCAATCCTGTCGATCACGAGCTTCGGCCGGATCGCCGACGCAGGCGATCTTCCGCCTCACTCCCAAGAGGGAGACACTCGGTCGCTCAGGTGACCGCCAGCCGCTGGGCGTACCTCTCCTCCCGCCAGAGCTCCTTGTCCAGCACCTCGGCCAGCACGGCGGCGGCGTCGTACACGTCCACGAACCGGGTGTACAGCGGCGCGAAGCCGAAGCGGAGGATGTCGGGCGCGCGGAAGTCGCCGTGCACGCCCCGGTCGATGAGCGCGCGCATCACCGGGTAGCCGTCGGGGTGATAGAGGCTGACCTGGCTGCCCCGCTCGGCCGCCTCGCGCGGCGAGGCCGGCTCCAGAGCGTCCCCGACCAGGTCGATGAAGAGTGAGGTCAGCGCGACGCTCTTGGCCCGGACCTGGCGCATCGGCACCCGCTCCCACACGTCGAGCGCCGCCTCCAGCGCCGCGAACGAGAGCACGTGCGGGGTGCCGACCGCGAACCTCCTGATCCCCTCGGCCGGCCGGAAGTCCCGCTCGAACGCGAACGGCTCCGCGTGGCCGTGCCAGCCGGACAGGACGTTCTCGGCGGTGGCCTGGTGACGCGGGTTCACGTAGAGGAACGCGGGCGCGCCGGGACCGGCGTTGAGGTACTTGTACGTGCAGCCGACCCCGAAATCCGCCATCGAGATGTCCACCTCCATGGCGCCGACGCTGTGGCACACGTCCCACACCATCAGCGCCCCCGCCGCCTGCACCCGCGCGGTCACCGCCGGCACGTCGTGGCGGGCGCCGGTGCGGTAGTCGACCTCGGACAGCAGCACCACGGCCGCGTCGTCGAACCGTCCCTCGGCGAAGTCGCGGACCTCGTAGCCGCCCAGCGTCCTGGCCAGCCCCTGGACCATGTAGTGGTCGGTGGGGAAGTTCCGTACGTCGGAGACGATCACCCGCCGGTCGGGCCGGAGTCGCGCCGCGGCCGCGACCGCCTGATAGATGGCGATCGAGGTGGTGTTGCCCACCACGACCTGGCCGGGGCCCGCGCCGATGAGCGGGGCCAGCCGGTCGCCCGTGGTCAGCGGCTGGGCGTACCAACCGGCGTGGTTCCACCCGCCGACGAGGTGCCCGCCCCACTCGTCCTCGACCGCCTGCCGCACCCGTTCGGAGGTACGGCGGGGCAGCGCGCCGAGCGAGTTGCCCACCAGGTAGACGACGCCCTCGGGCAGCACGAACTCGTCCCTGAAGTCCCGCAGCGGATCCTCGGCGTCCAGGGCGAGGCAGCGGTCGCGATCCAGCACGCGATTACTTCCTTTCTGGGGGAATCGTGGCGATTACCCGGTTAACGCCATTCTGGTACTGACGGACGTACCAGTTCTGCACGGGATTGTGCGTCGTGGGGTCGAGCCGGAACGCGCCCCGCGGGCTCGCCAGGTCGCCCACCCGGCCGAGCGCCGTGGACAGGTCGCCGCCCAGCGCGGCCGCCCGGTCGATGAGCCGCATGGCGTCCCAGCTCTGCAGCGCCACGGCCGACGGGTTGCGGCCCGTCTTGGCCTTCCAGATGGCCACGAACGCGGCGTTCTCCGGCGTGGTGAGCGCCGGTGAGTAGAGTCCGACGCTGGTCATCCCCTCGGCGTCGGCCCCGATGGCTTCGAGCACGTCCTCGTCGGCGAGGTTCTGGCAGGCCAGCAGATCGATCTTGGTGTCGTAGTCGAGCTGCTTGAAGGTCTTGGCGAACGTGACCGCCTCGCCGCCCGCGTAGAAGGCGTACAGGAGCTTGGCGTCCGGCGGGATGCGCTTGAGGTAGGGCGCCAGGTCCTCGCTCTTGCCGTACGGGGTGAGGATGCGCTTGAGCGGCTTGACCCCGTAGCCCTCGGTGAAGCCGTCGAGCGTCTCGGTGCCCCCCGAGTAGTCGGAGGCCATCAGCACGACCCCCGCCTTGCCGTACCGCTCGGCGGCGTACCGGCCCGCCGCGTAGCCGTGCGCGTGGTTGGTGAACGACACCCGGAAGACGCCGGGCCCGCCCAGCTCGTCGGCGCCGGCGTTCGCGATCACCACCGGCGTGCCGGCCGCCTCCTTGACCACCGCCACCGCGACAGGCGAGGCGAGCAGACCGGTGATCACGCTCACCCGCTCGCGCGCGATGAGCGATCTGGCCTGCTGCTGCCCCTTCTCCGGGTTGCCCGCGTCGTCGGCGACGACCAGCGCGGCCGGTCTGCCGCCCAGTTTGCCGCCGTGCTGCTCCAGGTAGAGGCGCATGGCCGCCTCCATGTCGTCGCCGAGCACGGCGTAGACCCCGGTCTGCGAGATGATCGCGCCGACCTTGAGCGTGGCATCCGGCTCCGTCTCCAGCGTGGGCGAGACACCGCAGCCCGCCACCATCAGCACCACCAGCCCGAGCAGTGGCCCGCGCACCGGCACTCCCTCAGGCCCCGGGCCGGGAAGGACCCGGCAGCGCGCTCGGCCGCACGAGGCGCCAGACGCGCGGCTTCACGAGGAGAACACCGCGCGGACCGACCCCAGGCCGTCGACGTGCGCCTCGAAGTCGTCACCCGGCCCGACCGGCACGATGGGCCCGAGCGAGCCGGTCAGCACCACGTCTCCGGCCCGCAGCGGGTGGTCGGTACGGCCGACCCGGCTCGCCAGCCATGTGGCCGCGTTGAGCGGATGGCCCAGGCAGGCGGCGCCCGAGCCGGTCGAGACCTCCTTGCCGCCGCGCGTCATCGTCATCGCGGCCCCCCGCAGGTCCAGGCCCATCAGCGAGACCGGCGTGTTGCCCAGCACGTACGCGCCCGCGGAGGCGTTGTCGGCGACCGTGTCGGCCAGCGTGATGTCCCAGTCGGCGATGCGGGAGTCCGCGATCTCGATGGCGACCAGCGCGAACTCCACCGCCCTGATCACCTCGGCCGCCGTGAACGGCCCGCCGACCAGGTCGCGGCCGAACACCAGCGCGACCTCCGCCTCGGCCCGCGGCTGCAGGAAGCGCTCCACCGGGATGGGCAGCCCATCGAGGTACGACATATCCGCGAAGAGCATGCCGAAGTCTGGCTCGTCGATGCCGAACTGCTTCTGCATCAGCGGGTTGGTGACGCCGACCTTCCTGCCGACCAGCCGCCGACCCGCGTCCAGCGCCCGCCGCGTGTTGATCTCCTGCACGGCATAGGCCTCGGCGGCGGTGCTGACCATGTCCCTGACGGGCGCGCACGGCTTGCCCGAGCGCACGGCCTCGGCCAACCGGTCGGCCGCGTGGGCACGGGCGTCTACCGCCTCTGACCATTCGTCCTGCATCAGGCTGCTCCTTGGGTAAGCCGTGGAATGTCTCTAGCATCGTCTCCCCCGGCGGCTCCACGCGCCATGCCGTACATAGCCGATCTGTGCCACACCGGCCCGTCCTGCTGCACGATCGCCCGCCGATCGACATGCTTGACTCCATGCAGAAGCGCACAGAACGCATCAAGGCCCACGACGGCTCCTTCGACGTCCACGTCTGGCTGCCCGACAGCGGCAGCGGGCCCGGCATCCTGCTCATCCAGGAGATCTACGGCGTGGGGCCGTACATCGTGAAGGTGGCGGAGGAGCTGGCCGGTCTCGGCTACGTGGTGGCCGCGCCCGACCTGTTCTGGCGGCTGCGGCCCAACTGGATCGGCGAGCACACCCCCGAGGGCACGGCCGCCTCGATCGAACTGGCCGGGCGCTTCGACGTCCCGCAGGCCGTGGCCGACTGCGCGCTCACGCTCGCGCTGCTGCGCGAGCTGCCCGAGGTGAGCGGCGGTTGCGGGGCGCTCGGGTTCTGCCTGGGCGGCTCGCTCGCCTTCATGCTGGCCACCCAGACGGAGCTCGACGCCGTGCTGTCCTTCTACGGCTCGGCCGTGCCCGAGGCGGCCGGGCTGATGGAGCGCATCGGCTCGCCCCTGCTGCTGGTGTTCGGCGGCAGCGATCCGTACATTCCGCGCGACCAGGTGGCCACGGTCGAGCAGGTGGCGGCGGGCCGGGCCAACGTGCTCATGCACGTCGAGGAGGAGGCCGGGCACGCCTTCCACAACAGCGAGTCGCCGATGTTCCACCAGCCGGAGCCCGCGGCGCGGGCTTGGCAGGTCGCGCTCGCCTTCCTCGCCGACCACCTGCCCGCGCGCCCGTAGGCACCTCCCCCAGGCGCCCGTAGGCACCTATCCGGAAGGACAGCTTCCCGTACCTCGGGACGGCCGCCATCATGGTCCAATGGCTCGGACGTGGGATTTGTGGGGAACCGTCATTATTGCTGGTACCTTTGCGCTCCCCGTGGCCGTCCTGGCAATCTTGCTCCTCGCCCGTCACCGCGCCCGAGCGGGCCATCCGGCACCCGTGCGCACCGCCCTGGCCGACATCGGGATCGCCGTCGGAACCGCCCCCTGGGTGTGGATGATCCTCACCCCGGCGGGCGGTCAGAGCGGAGTCAGCCTCGTGCCGTTCAGGGACCTCGCCGACGTGCTCAGCGCCCCTTGGGAGACGGTGTTGGTGCAGGTGGGAGGCAATCTGCTGGTTTCGCGGCGCTCGGCGCGCTGCTGCCCGTACGCACCGCGCGGCTGGCGTCGACGGCCCGCGTCGCCGCCGTCGCGGCCGTCGCCTCGAGCACCGTGGAGGCCCTCCAGTACGGCCTGCGGCTGGGCCGCCTCTCCTCCATCGACGACGTGATCGTCAACACCGCGGGAGCCGCGCTCGCCGCGCTGATTACTCGCCGCTGGTGGGCGAGCCGAGTAGCGGCCGGGACCGTTCCAAGATAACGGCCCGCTGAAACCCCGCTGACTTCAACACATGGGCATGATGCGCTCAAAAGAAGCTCGCGACCATCCCCCTTATCTGTGCGATCGTGGACAAGACGGGGCAAGTTCTCTGGAGACGCCAAACGGGTTGGTGACAGAGGGTGGTCGAACGTGTCTGAAGTCCCGGTATCCCACGAACCCCCGATCTATCGACGCATCGCCGACGGTCTCCGCTCCCGGATCCTGTCCGGCGAACTGCGCGACGGGGATCGGCTACCGGGCGAGAACACGCTCATGGCCGACTACGGGATCGCCCGCGCCACCGCCAGGCAGGCGCTCGCCGTACTGATCAACGAGGGGCTGGCGGTACCGAAGCGAGGCTCGGGGGTCTACGTGCGACTGTTCAAACCGATACGCCGGCACGGCTCACGCCGGCTCTCCCGTGAGCAATGGGGTCAGGGCCGCACCATCTGGGACGCCGACACGCGCGGCCGGCCCTTCACCGTGGACGAGGTGGAGGTGGCGCGCGAGCGGGCGCGCGAGGAGGTCGCGGGCGTCCTCGAAAGCGGCGAGGTGTGGGTACGGCGGCGCCGCTACTCGGTCGACGCCCGGCCCGTGCAGCTGGCCACCTCGTACTTCCCCGCCGGCCTGGTCGAGGGCAGCGCCATCACCGCCCCCGACACGGGGCCGGGCGGCGTGTACGCGCGGCTGCGCGATCTCGGCCTGCCACCCGCCCACTTCACCGAGGAAGTGCGCGCCAGGATGCCGGGACCGCGCGAGACCGGGCTGCTCGACCTGCCCGGCGGCACACCGGTGATCGTGATCACCCGGACCGCCTACACCGCGAACGGCCAGCCCGTCGAGCTCAACGAGATGGTGCTGGACTCGGCGGCGTACGTACTTCAGTACGACTTCGACGCCTAGGTCAAGCAGAAATGTCAAGCGATAGGTTGACCTGTCCCTTGCGATCATTGCCTTCTCTAGAGATGTGACGCAGGCTTCAAGGAGATGGAACCTGCGCGGGTCCCGGAGGGATGATCAGATGTCCTTTGATCGGCATCTAGCCGACATCGCCCGGGAGTTCGCGCTCTGGACCATCTGGCGGAGCGACGCCGGCCGTTGGTGGGCCACGCGACATCACCCGCTCAGCGCAGCGCAGCGCGAGGCCGGGTGTGCGATGACCATCGACGCCGACGACCCGGAGAGCCTGCGCGAGCAACTCCGGGACCAGGAGAGCAGGGCCGGCGCGCACGAGCCGCGAGCCGGTCCGGCGCCTCCGTGACAGCGTGGCGACGGACCGCTCCAGCGGTGCGCCGCGGACGCTCGCGAGCAGCCCGGTGCCGGGTCCAGCGACTCGGCGGCCCCGGCACCGGGCCCCCATAAGGGCCACGATCGCGGAAGCCTCCGACCCGATCGGGGGCGGAGGCTTCCGCCCGTGGGACGTGAAACAGGGCCCCGCCATGTGGCGGGGCTCTTCGAGTTCGCCGGTCGCCCGTTCTTCCGCTCCCCCGAAGGGGTGTCCCGCGGCTAGCGGCGGACGTCCGAGAGGCGGCCGATGATGTCGACGTCCGTGTCGTCCGAGACGGGCCGCTCGACCTCCGCCGTCCGCTCGGCCGGGCTGTCCTCGACGATGACCCGCACATCGTCCTGCGGCGTCGGCATGTGCTCCGGCTCCTGGACCTCCTGCACCTGGTCGACCTGGTCGATCTGGTGGGTCGCCTCAGGGTCCTCCTGGGAGGCGGCCTCCAGAGCGGCGGGCTCGGGCGCGGTGGGCGGCTCGATGACGAGCGGACCCGCCTTGCCCTCGGTCTGCATGAGGTCGCCGAGCACGGAGCTGATCTCGGTCAGCCTCCGTACGACCTCGGTGTGCGTGTTGCTCAGGTATTCGACGCGCCGCCCCGCGTGCTCGTCGAGCGACTCGGCCCGCTGCTGCGCCGACGCCAGCGTCGACTCGGCCTCGGCGCGAGCGTTCGCGAGCGTCCGCTCGGCCTCCGCGGTCGCGGACGCGACGAGCTGCTCGGCCTCCTGCTTGGCGGAGGTGAGCACGCTGTCGGCCTCGGCCCGCGCCTCGCGCAGGGTGTCCTCGGCTTCGGTGCGGGCGCTGGTCAGCTTCTCCTCGGCGTCGGCACCCGCCTGGGCCAGCATGCGCTCGGCGGCCGCCGTCGCCTCGCCCACGCGCCGCTCGGCCTCCGACTGGGCGGAGGTGAGCATGTTGTCCGACGTCTCACGCGCCGAGGAGACCAGCCGGTCGGCCTCCGACTTGGCGGCGTCACGCACGCTGATGGCCTCGGCCTCCGCGTCCTCCTTCTTGGCGGCGGCCTCCTCCTCGCCCAGCCGGAGGATCTGCGCCAGCCTGGGGCTGAGATCCTCGTAGCTCTGCGGCGCCTCCACCATGCGCCGCCTGGCCTCCGCCAGCTCGACCCGGCCCTGTTCGGCCTGGTCGATCGCCCGCGCCAGCCGCTCTTCCAGATCTCGGACTTGGTTACGGGTACGGATCATGTAGTCGTGCACCTGACGGCGGTTGTAGCCGCGCATCACGACTTCGAAGGTGTCCTCTTGCATCAGATCGGGAATGCTCTCGTGCTGGTTTGTCATGGGGGTTACCTAAGGGTTTGCGTGAGGCGGGGGAAACCGGCGGCTTGTAAGGGTCTGACGTCGAGACGTCAGGAATCGACTTTCCTGCCATCTGCCCACGTCCGCAACCGGAACACCAGACCTGGGGCGGGAATTACGATGTGACGGGTGTACATCGCAGCATTGGACAACGGGGCAGTCCCGGACATTCATCCCGAGGCGTACATCGCGCCGGGCGCCGTCGTGGTGGGCAGGGTTCGGGTGGGCCGGGCGTCCAGCATCTGGTACGGCTCCGTTCTCCGGGGTGACGACGAGCGGATAGAGATCGGCGAGGAGTGCAACGTACAGGATCTGTGCTGCCTCCATTCTGACCCAGGCGAGCCGGCGGTCCTGGAGCACCGGGTCAGTCTCGGCCACAAGGCCATGGTGCACGGCGCCCATGTCGAAGCCGGTGCGCTGATCGGCATCGGCGCGATCGTGCTCGGCGGCGCCCGCGTCGGCGCGGGCACCCTGGTCGCGGCCGGCGCCCTGATCGGGCCGGGCAAGAAGATCCCGGCCGGGGTGCTGGTCGCCGGAGTGCCGGGGAAGATCGTGCGCGAGCTCACCGACGACGACCGCGCGAGCTTCGCCCGCACGCCGGACAACTACCAGGCCAAGGCACTCAGGCACCGGACGGCGTCACCACTTTGATCAGGACGTCGTCCGGCACCGAGGCGGTGTTGAGCGCGTCCGCGTAGTCGGGCAGCTCGGGCCGGAGGAACCGGACGAAGTCGACGGTCATCTTGACGTCGGGCGTGCCCTTGACCTGCTGGGCGTTGCCCTTGGCGGCATCCTTCTTGAGGGTGTTGTAGCTGTTCCAGTCGGTGTAGGCGGTCATGCCCCACTGCAGCACCTCGGGAAGGTTCGCCGGCCACCGCTGGCCGACCTTCCAGGCGCCGCCGTCCTCCTTGTACAGGGCCACCGCGGCGGTCCCGACCCTGGCCAGGACGAACTCCACCCAGCCGGTTTTGATCTTGACCTCCTTCGGCGCGGAACTGCCGTTCTTGGTGTACGTCATCTCCAGCTGGCCGCTCGTGTCGGCCGTGCCGGTGGTCACCGACACCCAGTTCGCGTTGCCGGACGAATCGGGCACCCTGGCCATCAGGCCACCGAGCGAGAACTTCTGCGTGGGCGTGGCGCCCTTCTTGCCCTCCACCTTGAGCCGCGCGTGCATGACGATGTCCCCGGCGAGCTCCTGGTAGACGAACGGGCCGCGGAAGCCGTCGAACCAGGCGGAAACCTTGGGCTCCAAGTACAGCGAGCCCTTGGCGGTCGTACTGACATCGAGCTTGGCGATCCGATCGAGGTCCTTTTCGGTGTCGCTCAGCTTGCTCCACACCGACAGATTCTTGGCGGCGTCGAACTCGTCCGACGCCGAACCCACTTCTCCGCCGGGCTTGGGGGGTAAGGCCTCCTTCAGGGTCAGGACGCCGGGGCCGGTGGGGGACGGCTGCACCGAAGTGGCCGTACCGCACCCGGCGAGAACCCCCAAGACCGACAGAACCCCCACCAGCGTTGCCCTCATAGCGGACATTCTGCCGGGTAAAGCCCGTTGTTGATTCACATCAGACCAGTACGATGGCCGCCGTGCGCTCCTGGAATGCGTTCACCGCCGTCGAGGCGGCGGTCCGCGCGATGGTCGCGGACCCGCGCTGGCCCGGGCTTCCCGTGCCCGTTCGCGCCCAGGTGATAGCGGCCAGAGCCCTGGTGACGCCCGAAGGGGACCGGTGGCTGTTCGGGGCGCACGCGCGCTGGTATCTGCACGACCCCGCCGACGGCCGCTGGCACCTGTCGCCGCCGCCCAGGGACGCTCGTACGCGCGACGCCCGGCACCCCGCCGCGGTGCTGCCCGTCCGGGTGATCCCCCGTGGCCCGGACTTCGCCGCCGAGCCGGGCTCCACCCAGGCCTTCGTCGGTCCCGACGTGCCCACCGGGCTCACCGATCAGATCCGGCTGCTGCTGCGGGCCGAGGAACGCCGGTCGGAGCGCGACTATCCGTTGAGCGCCTTCGACGCGATCTTCGCCAGAGACGTGCCGAGCACGGTCGCCGCGATCTGGGGGACGATCATGTGGTGCGCGTACGCGCCCGCCTTCGACGGCAACGAGCGGCTCATCACGGCCTTCGGCGAATACCTGCGGCGGCCGCTGCCCGGTGACGAGTGGGTGCGCTGGCTGCCCGCGCCGCCGCTGCTCGACCTCGTCACGCTCATCTCCGAGCGGCTGCGCGCCGGGCACTCCCGCGCCGCGCTCCGGCTGGCCG
Source organism: Nonomuraea aurantiaca (assembly GCF_020215705.1). Classification (GTDB taxonomy): domain Bacteria; phylum Actinomycetota; class Actinomycetes; order Streptosporangiales; family Streptosporangiaceae; genus Nonomuraea; species Nonomuraea aurantiaca. The sequence continues at coordinate 253,796 of NZ_JAIWNB010000009.1, forward strand.
CCACGATCGCGGACACGGCCCAGATCCTGCTGTCCGACCCCCGCTTCAGGCCGCGCGCGCTGGCGCTGCTCACGATGGTGGAGCCCACGCTCCGGCAGCCGCACCTCGACGACCGCGCGGCCCTGCGCGACGACCACACGGTACGGCAGGCGTGGCTCGACCGGTTGCCGGAGCGGCTGGGCCGGGCGGCGCTGGTGGAGACCGACCCGGAGACGCACTTCCGCCACACCGTCTACGACCTGCTGGAGGCGCTGGACTTCACCACCGAGCCGTCCCGGGCGGCGGCGGCCTTCCTGGCGGACCTCTCCGACTCGCGGGGGCTGCTTCCCGGGTATCTGGACCACCGGTTGCGGCGGGCGTACGAGGAGCTCGCCCGGGCGGGGCTGACGAGCACCTCGGCGGCGGAGACCACCCAGCCCGAGGGCTTCCCCACGCGGGCGCCGTTGCCCTATCCGTGGCGCGCCGGGCCGCCGGAGACGGGCGCCTACGCGGCTGTGCCGAGGACGGGCGCACACGCCGTACCCGAGACGGGGGTCCACGCCCTGCCCGGCACGGGCGCACACGCCATACCGGAGACAGGAGCTCACGCCCTGCCCGGCACGGGCGCACACGCCATACCCGAAACGGGAGCCCATGCCGTGCCCGGCACGGGCGCACTACCCGAGACGGGGGCCCACGCTCTCCCTGGAACGGGCGCGCCGGGCTTCGCCGTGCCGCGGGCCTCTGAGGTGGAGCGGCAGTCGGCGCCCGTGCGGGAGGAGCCGCGGGCGGCTGGATCCGGTGTCGAGCCGCCCGATCGGGCGGCCGCGGCGGCCGTGCTGGGGGCCGCGTACGCCGTCGGGCTGGCGTGGGGCCGGGTCACGGGGGCACGGGTGCCGGAGCGCGGGTTCGCGGGAGCGGCGGCGCTCGTCCACCGCTTGATCCCCGAACGCGACGACATGCACTTCTAACCCACTAATACGCTATTTCACTCTAACCCCACCCATATCGTTCTAAGACTAGAAGCAACGCACCATTAGCTGAATTGTGATCTCTGATTGGGGAAATGATCCCCGTGGGGCCCAGGTGGCGTTGAAAGGAATGACTCCGATGGGCCATGTCGCCGGAAGGGCCCCCGCCGTAACCTCGTAGAGGGTGTGGGCTGCGGAAGGAAGGACGACGCGGTGGGGCACGACGACCTGGACTCTCGGGTCCACGACCGTGTCGCGTTGGACGAGATTGCGCTCTACGCCGAGGTGCTCACCGCCGTCGCTATCAGCGAGCGGCGGCTGACCTTGGACGAGCTCGACGACGCGCTCGGATTGCGGACTTCGGCGAGCCGCTGAAGACCATCACTAATGACCTAGTCCCGGATCCCGTGGGGTCCGGGACGGTCGTTTTCAGGGATGGTTCGCCACGGCACAACATGACTAGTCAGTTGAGCCCGCCGCCTCCTACGAACGGACGAGACGCGCGATCGCCGCTGACGCCTCTTTGACCTTCGCCTCCGCCTCGGGCCCACCGGTGTTGATGGCGTCGGCCACGCAGTGCGAGATGTGCTCCTCGAGCAGCCCGAGAGCCACCGCCTGCAGCGCCCGCGTCGCCGCGGACACCTGGGTCAGCACATCGATGCAGTAGGCGTCGTCGTCGACCATCCTCTGCAGGCCCCTGATCTGCCCTTCGATGCGCCTGAGCCGCGTCAGATATGCCTGCTTGTCTCCGCTGTACCCGTGCATGCTCCTAAGGTACCCGGAAGCGGAATCGCTCAGCGGAGGTCGCTGATCAGTTTCTCCCACTGTTCGCCCACTCCAGCCGCTTCGTGCCGAATAGCCGTCTCCAATGCGCCCGCGGCGAGCGAGCGGCGCCGGCGCTCGTCGTCGATCAGCGCGAGCAGCGCGGCCGCGAACAGCTCCAGCCCGTCGTCGGCGGCCGGCACCAGCACCCCGTTGTAGCCGGTGGCCACGAACTCGTTCGGCCCCCTGGCGCCGTCGAAGGCCACCACCGGCACCCCGCAGCCCATGGCCTCCAGCACGGTCATGCCGAGATCGGCGGTGCTGGAGGTGTTGGCCACGATCGACGCCTTGGCGAACTCGCCCGCCAGGTCCGGCGTGACGCCCATGAAGTAGACGTGGTTGTGCAGGTCGAGCTCTCGGACGAGCGCGCGCAGCCGCCGCTCCTCGGGGCCTCCGCCGTACAGTCGCAGCTGCCAGTCCGGCCGCTTGTCGGCGACGGTGGCGAACGCCCGGATCAGCCTGTCGTACGCCTTGACGGGCTCCCAGCTGCCGCCCGCCGCGACGATGCGGTTGTCCATCCGCGAGCGCGGCCACGGGCCGTCGGGCAGCGCGTCCGGCACGGCGTGTACGGGCGTCTCCTCGCCCAGCAGGCTGCCCCACTCCTCCTGCGCGCTCTCCGTGGCCGTGACGACGGCGTCGAGACGCGGATAGAAGCGTTTGACGGGCCCGGGTATCGCCGGGTTCGTCCACTCCCGGGCGAGCTTGAGCGTCTCCCGTGGCGCGTGCCTGGCCGCCTGGACGCTCAACCCCGGCCGGGTGGTGATGAGGACGTCGGTCTTGAGGCCGCGCAGCACCCGCCATAGCGCCACCTCGGTGCGCACCTGCCCCCTGGGCAGCAGGTGCCTGACACCGGGCCGGACGTCGACCACGGCGCGCAGCGCCACTTTCGGGCTGACGGGGAAGAACGGCTTGTCCTTGTGCCGCCTGAGGCTGATCACCTCGACGTCGTGTTGGCGGTCGGCCAGGGCGGTGGCGAGGTTGAGGGTGGAGCGCACCTCGCCGCGCATGGAGTACGCGGACGAGACGACGATGCTGACCTTCACCGGCCCACCTCGATCCGCAGCTCGTCCTCGGCGGTGTAGGCCGGGCGGACGGCCACTCCGTCGACCCTGGCGGACGGGTAGTGCAGCCGGCGGCGCTTGCCGTCGATGTCGTCGAGCCGGGCGCCCAGGGCCATGGGCGTCGGCACCCCTTCGACCTCCAGCGACGGCTCCCAGACGCCCGAGGACTCCGGATCGGCCTCAACGACGTCGACCAGGGAGAACGCGGCGTGGAAGCGCACTCCCTGCACGGTCGCCACCGTGCGGATGGTCGTCTCGGCGGGCTGCTCGCGCTGGAGCGCCAGCCTGGCCTCGTGGCGCGAGTCGTCGTCCTCGAGACCGGTGTAGGCGAGCAGGCCCATCACCTCGAACCGGCCCTCCCTGAACCAGATCGAGCGCACCTCCGCCGCGGGCTCGGCGTCGGCTATCTTCAGCGCCAGGAACCCGTTACGGGTGCGATAGGAGCGATAGGCGAGGGTCCGCTTGCACAGGGCGTAGGCGTCGAGGTGGTCGAGCGAGAAGCCCGGGTCGATGCTGCGCAGCCGCGAGCGTTTGCCGTCGCGGCGCAGGTAGGCGTCCCAGCGCCCGGGGCTGAGCATCAGCGGCGCCAGCGACACCGCCAGGCTGGCCTCCCGCGTCCTGGCCCCCGGCGTGCCGAGCAACACGTCCCGCTCGACCCCCGTCGTCCGGTGCCTGAGCACGAGCTCTGTGCCTTCCCTCAGCGGTTCCTCGATCGCGAGTCGCAGGGAGAGCACGTCGGCGAGCGTGACTTCCGCGTCTGTGACGACGACGCGCATCACGAGCCCCCTCCCCGTCGAATGAAGCCATGCGACGTTGAGGTTACCGTGATTTTCCCGTTATGTGGATGGCAGTTTTCCCGCACTTGGGCCCCCTGACGTGCAGAACTCCTCTACAAGCGCTGTAGAGGAGTCCGACATTCCCCCGTCAGGAGCCGCTTTTAACCGATTTGATCAGGAGCTGGGCCACGTCCACGACCTCGAGGGACTCCTTCGCCTCGCCGGTGTTCTTCTTCTCGTTGATGGCGTCGCCGAGCATCACCATGCAGAACGGGCAGGCGGTGGAGACGGTGTCAGGATTGGTGGTCAGCGCCTCGTCGACCCGCTCGGTGTTGATGCGCTTGCCGATGCGCTCTTCCATCCACATCCGGGCGCCGCCGGCGCCGCAGCAGAAACCGCGATCCTTGTGCCGGTGCATCTCCTGCGTCTGTACGCCGGGCACCTTCGACATGATGTCGCGGGGCTGGGAGTAGACCTTGTTGTGGCGGCCGAGGAAGCACGGGTCGTGGTAGGTGATCTTCTCCTCGATCGGCGTGATCGGGGTGAGCAGTCCCTCGTCGACCAGCTTGGCCAGCAGTTGCGTGTGGTGTACGACCTCGTAGGTGCCGCCGAGCTGCGGATATTCATTGGCCAGGGTGTTGAAGCAGTGGGGGCAGGTGGCGACGATCTTCTTGACGCCCGCCTCGTTGAGGGTCTCGATGTTCTGCTGGGCGAGCATGTTGAACAGGTATTCCATGCCCAGGCGGCGGGCCGGGTCGCCGGTGCACGCCTCCATCGGGCCGAGCACGGCGAACTTCACGCCCGCGATGTGCAGCAGCTCCGCGACGGCCTTGGTGGTCTTCTTGGCCCGGTCCTCGAGCGCGCCGGCGCAGCCGACCCAGAACAGGTATTCGGCGTCCTCGGGCATCTTGTCCTCGACCAGCTCGACCTCGAAGTCCAGCTCGGAGATCCAGTCGGCCCGCTTCATCTCGGACATGCCCCAGGGGTTGCCCTTGTTCTCCAGGTTCTTGACCATCACCCCCGCCTCCGACGGGAACGACGACTCCACCATCACCTGGTAGCGGCGCATGTCGAGGATGTGGTCGATGTGCTCGATGTCGACCGGGCACTGCTCGACGCAGGCGCCGCAGTTCGTACAGGACCACAGGACGTCGGGGTGAATCACGCCTTCTTCGCCGACCAGCGGCTTGTTCAGCAGCGCCAGCACGTCGGTGTCGGCGTGCTCGGTGGAGGCGGCCATCAGGTAGGGGGCCACCTTGAAGGCGTGGTCGCGCTGGTCGAGGATGAGCATCTTCGGCGACAGCGGCTTGTCGGTGTTCCACGCGGGGCACTGCGACTGGCAGCGGCCGCACTCGGTGCAGCTGTAGAAGTCGAGGAAGCCCTTCCAGGTGGTGTCGCCGATCTTGCCCCGGCCGAGCCGCTCGGGGTCCAGGTCCTCGTCCTCGAAGTCCACGGGCTTGCCGTCGACGCGCAGCTCGATCGCGGCGCCCAGGCCGTCGGGGCGGCGCGAGAACAGCACGTTCAGCGGCGCCGTGAAGATGTGCAGGTGCTTGCTGTGCACCACGATGACCAGGAACACCAGCATGAAGCCGATGTGCAGCAGCAGCGCGATCTCCTCCAGCAGCGAGCTGGCCGGCAGGATCTTGCCCAGGGCCAGCGACGCGAAGGCGCCCGAGGAGTAGGGGAAGTTGCCGTTGGCCGCCGCCGCGCCACGGGCCAGGAACAGCGTCCAGATGATGTTGAAGATCATGAACAGGACGAGCCAGGCGCCCCCGAGGTGGGAGCCGGAGAAGCGGGACTTGCGGCCGAGCGTCTTCGGTGAGTTCTTGATCCGGATGGCCGCGAAGGCGACCAGGCCGAGCAGGCAGGCCACCGCGATGAAGTCCTGCAGGAAGCCGAGCACCGCCCAGGTGCCGATGAGCGGGATGTGGAAGTCGGGCTCGCCGGTGATCGCGCCCTGGATGATGGCGCCGTACGCCTCGATGTAGACGGTCAACAGGATGAAGAACGCCCACATCACGAAGAAGTGCGCCACGCCGGACGGCGTCCACTTGAGCAGCTTCTTCTGCCCGAACACCTCCACCAGCTGAGCCTTCAGCTCATCGCCGGCGTGCGTCTTCGCATACTCGATCCGTTCGGGCGCGGGCGGGCCCACCGTGGCGAGTTTGTACAGGAACAATGTCCTGCGGCCCGCCACGGCGACCGCCAGGACGGTCATGACGAGCCCGATGATGGCCACCCAGAGCACGGGACCTCCCACTGACGACGTTGGCTGCCAGCGTACGGTTACGTCACCGGCCAGGCACTTCCGGAATCCTACCGACTAGTAACCTTATGGCCGGCGGCGCGCCCAGAACAATGCTCTACCCCGTCAAGTAGCGCTGTATCGTCGGGGCCAGCAGTTCGACCAGTTCCTCGGGATCGGCGCTCGCCAGCGGCTCCAGCTTGAGCACGTAACGGCCCATGACGATGCCGAACATCTGCCCGAAGGCGGCCTCGATCCGCAGGGGCGGCACCTCGAGCCGGTCGGCGACCCGGAAGAGCAGGGCGTTGGTGATGAATTCCCGGAACATCATCTCGGCCTGCTGGTTCGTCATGGCCGACCGGATCAGCGCGATCATCGGCTCGCGCGTCTCGGGCTGACCCGTCACCGTCAGGAGCAGCCGGACGAGCCGCTCCCCGATCTCCTCGCGCGGCCCGTCGAGCAGCAACGGCACGACCTGTTCGGGAGTGACCGGCAGCCGCATCGCCGCCGCGAACATGCCTTCCTTGGTGTCGAAGTAGTGGTGCACCAGGGCGGGATCGACCTTGGCCTCCCTGGCGATGCCGCGCACGGTCGCCTTGTCGAACCCCTTCTCGGCGAAGACACGCCGGGCCGCGGCCAGAATCTCCCCCCGCGTATCCGCCGACCCCGGCCGCCGCCCCGGCCTCTTGGCAGCGTTCATGCCGCTGTCTTGATCGTCATCGGCCCACGGCCAGGTAGACGCGCATTGGCACGTGCATCACGCCCTCTGGAAAGACCTTGCGCAGCTCCACCCGCTGGCGCGCGACGAGCTCGTCGGCGGCCTCCGGGGACAGCGCCGCCATGTAGGAATGCGAGCGGAGATCCAGCAGGAAGTCCTCGATGCCGATCAGCCGGGTCCAGGCGATCCAGCGCTCCTCGACCACGTCCAGGGCAGCGGCGATGGGCGGCACGGACCACTCCTCCAGCGCCTGGCCCCAGTAGGTCGGGCACGCCTCCGCCAGCCGCACCTCATAGGCGGCCAGCCAGTCGGCCTGGGCGGCGTGGGCGAAGTTCCAGCAGCCCGCGATGGCCCCCTCGGGCCGCAGCACCCGCCTGGCCTCGGCGATCGAGATCACCGGGTCGAGCCAGTGCCAGGACTGGGCGTAGGTCACCAGATCGGCCACCCCGTCCGTCAGCGGCAGCGCGTTGCCATCGGCCAGCACCGCGACCGTGCCGCCGTCCTCGACCTTCGAGTGCAGGCGGGCCAGCATTGCCGCGCCCGCGTCCACCGCGATCACCCGCGAGCCGCGGGCCCGCAGCGCGCGCGTCAGGATGCCGGTGCCCGCGCCCACGTCCACCGCCGTCGCGCCGGCGAACTCGACGCCGGACACCTCCGACAGCGCGTGGTACATCTCGTCGGGGTACGCCGGCCGGGCCGCGTCGTAGGCGTCGGCGACGCTGTCGAACACCTTGCCCAGTTTCCTCATCGGTCCGACGCTCATCGGGCGGCCGCCAGGTAGAGGCGGGCGAAGGCGAGTGCCTCGGCCAGGTCGTCGATCCGCTCCGTACGGCTGGCGGCCTTGCGGGTGTTGATCTCCAGCACCACCAGGCCGCCGTAGCCGGACTTGGCCAGCCGTTCCAGCATGGGCGCGCACGGCTGGTTGCCCCTGCCGGGTACGAGGTGCTCGTCCTTGTTCGTCACGCCGAGGCCGTCGGCCAGGTGCAGGTGCGCGAGACGGTCGCCGAGCTTGGTGGCCATCTCCATGGCGTCGGTGCCGGAGACGGCCGTGTGCGACAGGTCGAGCGTGACGTGCGGGAAGTCGTAGTCGGTCGGGTTCCAGTCGGGTGAGTAGGGGACCACGTCGTTGCCCCTGGCCTTGAGCGGGAACATGTTCTCCACGGCGAACGTGACTCCGGTCTCCTCACGCATGCGGGCCAGCCCGGTCTCGAAGTCACGCGCGTATTCGCGCTGCCAGCGGAACGGCGGGTGCACCACGACCGTCGAGGCGCCCAGCCGTTCGGCCGCCTTCTGGGCCTTGACCAGCTTGGCCCAGGGGTCGCGGCCCCAGACGCGTTGCGTGACGAGCAGGCAGGGGGCGTGGATGGCCAGCACCGGGAGTTCGTAATGCTCCGAGAGCCGCTCGATCACGTCGATGTCCTGGCTCACGGGATCGGCGCCGACCATGATCTCGACCCCGTCGTAACCCAGGCGCGCGGCCAGCTCGAACGCGTCGGGGGTGCGTTCTGGATATACCGAAGCGGTGGACAATGCGATCTTCGCACTGGGCACTCGGATGACGTCAGCCACGTTGCCAGCCTAAGCCGGTGACGCCGATCTGGCGCGCGAGCCCTACGGTTGGACCATGCCACGGATCGCCAAAGGCGCCATCCCCAGCCCCAACATCTGGAACTCTCCCCAGGTCTACGAGCTGGAGAATCGCGCCGTCGACCCCGAGGGCGCCGCCAACGCGGCGATGCGCGCCCTGCGCTCCTGGGACGGCGCCACGGTGCTCGACATCGGCTGCGGCACCGGCTACCACCTACCGACCTTCGCGGCCGAGGCGGCGAAGGTGATCGGCGTCGAGCCCCATGGCGACCTGGTCGCGCTCGCCCGCCGCCGCTGCGCCGGGCTGCCCTCCGTCGAGATCCACGCCGCCACCGCGCAGGCCCTGCCCGTGCCCGACGCGTCCGTGGACGTCGCGGTGGCGCGGTGGGCCTACTTCTTCGGCCCCGGCTGCGAGCCCGGCTTACGGGAGCTCTCCCGGGTCGTACGGCGCGGCGGCACGGCCTTCGTCATCGACCTGGACGCCACCCGTGGGGCCTTCGGCAGGTGGTTCCAGCGCACGGTGCCCACCTACTCCGCCAGGACGGTGGAGTCCTTCTGGGACCTCCACGGGTGGCGGCGCCAGCCACTCGACCTGCGAATGGCCTTCTCCCGCCGGGCCGACCTGGAGGCGGTGCTGCGCATCGAGTTCACGCCCGAGGTGGCCGCCCAGGCGATCGCCGAGACCCCCGGCCTCGACCTCCCCTACCCGAACGTGCTGCGCTGGCGCTCGTACTGATTAGTGCGGCACCCACGACCGTCCGCCGGGCCTCCGCTCTTCCGCTCCCTCCGGGGGTCCCTCAAGGCCCCTGCCATCACAGACGGCCCCCTCCCGCCCTCGGAGCGGGCGGCCCTCCACAGGGTGCGGCCCTCTGCAGGGGTGGCCCTCCGCAGGGGGTCGCCCTCCGCGGGGATCCCGCCCCCAGACCGTCTCCTTCCGCCCCTGGGAGGGGATCCCCCACAGGTCCCTGTCACCACGGACCGCCCTCTTCCAGGCCCCCAAGAGGGCGGCTCTCCACAGGGGCTCAGCCACCACGGACCGCCCTCATCCGCTTCCCCGAAGCGCATGTCCCTCCCCAGCGACCGCAGCCACCGATGACCGTTTACTTCCGCTCCCCGGAAGTGGGGTCCCCATGAGGCCCCTGCCACCTGGACCGCCTTCTTCCGCGCTCGGAGCGGTCGTTCCTCCACACGGACCCCAGCCACCACAGACCGCTCTCACCCGCCCCTGGAAAGGGGTATCCCTCCAAAGGACACCAACCACCACGGACCGTCACACGAATCGAAACGGTCGTGGGACGAACCCACCTGGAGAACCGTCGTGGTGACCGCACCAAGAGGCGCTTGACATTGACGTCAGTGTCAACGTTTACCGTGGAGGCATGCGCATCGGAGAGCTGGCCGAACGGACCGGGGTGAGCACCCGATCACTCCGCTACTACGAGGAGCACGGTCTGCTCAGGGCCAGGCGCGGGTCCAACGGCTACCGCGACTACGCGGAGGAGGACATCAAGCTGGTGTCCGAGATCCGGGCGCTGTTGTCCGTGGGATTCACGCTGGAGGACACCCGGCCCTTCGTCGACTGCCTGCGCTCCGGCCACAGCACGGGTGGCTCCTGCAGCGAGTCGGTCGCCGTCTACCAGCGCAAGCTGGCCCAGATCGACGACGAGATCCGCGTCCTGCTCGCCCGCCGCGCCGAGGTCGCCGCCCAGCTCGGCGCGGCGTGCCCTGGTTGCGTTCTAAGAGGAGAGAAATGATCGAGCTGAACACCGCGAACTTCGAGGAGAAGGTGCTCAAGAGCGACCAGCCGGTGCTCGTCGACTTCTGGGCCGAATGGTGCGGGCCATGCCGCATGGTCGCCCCCGTACTCGCGGAGATCGAGGCCGAGCACGGCCTGACCATCGGCAAGCTCAACAGCGACGAGAACCCAGAGATCTCGGCCCGCTACGGCGTCATGGGGCTGCCCACGATGCTGCTGTTCGAGAACGGGGAGCCGGTCAAGCAGGTCGTCGGGGCCAAGCCGAAGCGCATGATCGAGGCCGAACTGGGCCTGACCTGAACGCCCGTACCTTGCGAAGGACCGCCCGTATCTCGTGAAGATTGTCGGCGCGGCCCGCTAGCCTGCTCCGCATGGTCAAGTCTGCGCAGAAGCCCGGATACCGCTGTGCCGAGTGCGGGTGGCGCACCACGAAGTGGGTGGGCCGGTGCGGCGAGTGCCAGGCGTGGGGCACGGTCGACGAAGAGGGCGCGCGCGCCGGGGTGCACGTCGTCCAGGCCGGCGCGACGACCGCGCCGGCGATACCGATCGGCCAGGTCAAGGCCGAGATGGCGGCCGCGCGCACGACCGGGGTGAGCGAGCTCGACCGGGTTCTCGGCGGCGGCCTGGTGCCCGGCGCGGTGGTGCTGCTGGCCGGCGAGCCCGGCATCGGCAAGTCGACGCTGCTGCTGGAGGCGGCCGCCCGCATCGCCGAGCGCGACACCGTGCTGTACGTGACCGGCGAGGAGTCGGCGGCCCAGGTGCGCCTGCGGGCCGACCGCATCGGTGCCATCCGCGACCATCTCTACCTCGCGGCGGAGACCGAGCTGTCGGCCCTCGTCGCGCACGTCGACAAGGTCCAGCCCAAGCTGCTCGTCGTCGACTCGGTGCAGACGGTCGGCTCCGCGCAGGCCACCGGCGTGCCGGGCGGGGTGACGCAGGTGCGGGAGGTGGCCGCCAATCTCGTACGGCTGGCCAAGGAGCGCAACATGGCCACCGTGCTCGTCGGCCACGTCACCAAGGAAGGCTCGATCGCCGGTCCGCGCACCCTTGAGCACCTGGTCGACGTCGTGCTCAACTTCGAGGGCGACCGCCACTCCCGGCTGCGGATGGTCCGCGCGATCAAGAACCGGTTCGGCCCCACCGAGGAGGTCGGCTGCTTCGACCTGCACGAGCGCGGCATCGAGGGCATCACCGACCCGAGCGGGCTGTTCGTCTCGCGGCGCAGCCAGCCGGTGCCGGGCACCTGCGTGACCGTCACGGTCGAGGGCACCCGGCCGCTGCCGGCCGAGGTGCAGGCCCTGGTCGCCCGGACCGAGGCGCAGCAGCCCAGACGCAGCTCATCGGGGCTCGACACCTATCGGGTGCAGATGATCCTGGCCGTACTCGAACGCCGGCTCAACGCCAAGCTGGGCGGCTGCGACGTGTTCACCGCGACCGTCGGCGGCATCAAGCTGGCCGACCCGGCCATCGACCTGTCGGTGATGCTGGCGGTGGCCAGCGCGGCCGGCGACAAGCCGCTGCCGGCCGGTCTGGTGGCCATGGGCGAGGTCGGGCTGTCCGGCGAGCTGCGCCCGGTGAAGGACGTACGGCGGCGGCTGAGCGAGGCCGCCAGGCTGGGGTTCAAGCGCGGGCTGGTGCCCGCCGGCTCCCTCGACCAAGGCACCGGCCGGCGCGACGGGAAGCGGGACGGACAGCGGTCGCTGGTGCCCGTCGGACCGGTGGCGTTCGCGGCCGGCTTCGAGGTGGTCGAGGTGGAGAACGTCTGGGACGCACTCACGCACGTCACATAGCGCGGCTAAGCTTGGCTTGACTATTCGACACGGGGGTCAGGTGCCAAACGACAGGAGTCTCGACGACCGCCGTCGCGAAGCCCTGGCCTCTGTGGCCCCGGGCACACCACTGCGCGACGGCTTGGAGCGGATCCTGCGCGGTCAGACCGGCGGCCTGATCGTGCTCGGCTACAACAAAGTGGTCGAAGAGGTGTCCAGCGGCGGATTCGAGCTCGACGTCGAGTTCTCCGCCACGCGGCTGCGCGAGCTGGCTAAGATGGACGGCGCGATCGTGGTGGGCAACGGCCAGCGGATCGTCCGCGCCGCCGTGCACCTGGTGCCCGACCCGGGCATCCCGACCGACGAGTCGGGCACCCGCCACCGCACCGCGCAGCGGGTCGCCCGCCAGACCGGCCTGCCGATCATCGCGATCAGCAAGTCGATGCGGATCATCGCCCTCTATCTCGACGGCATCCGCTACGTGCTGGAGGAGTCGGCGGCCATCCTGTCCAAGGCCAACCAGGCCCTGGCCACGCTCGAACGCTACAAGCACCGCCTCGACGAGGTCTCCGGCACGCTGTCGGCCCTGGAGATCGAAGACCTGGTGACGGTCCGTGACGTGGCCGCCGTCGCCCAGCGCCTGGAGATGGTCCGGCGCATCTCCGACGAGATCAAGGGCTACGTGGTCGAGCTCGGCACCGACGGCCGGCTCCTGTCGCTGCAGCTCGACGAGCTGGTGGCGGGCGTCGACTCGGAGCGCGAGCTGGTCGTCCGCGACTACCTCCCGGCCCCCGCCGGCCGTCGGCACCGGCGCCTCGCGGAGGCCATGCACGACCTCGACCAGCTCTCGGGCGAGGAGCTGCTCGACCTCTCGACGGTCTCCCACGTGCTGGGCCACAGTGGCGACGAGACGCTCGACAGCCCGGTCAGCCCGCGCGGGTTCCGCCTCCTGGCCAAGGTGCCCCGCCTGCCCGCCACCGTGGTCGATCGGCTGGTCAACCACTTCGGCGGGCTGCAGAAGCTGCTGGCGGCCAGCATCGACGACCTCCAGGCGGTGGGCGGCGTCGGCGAGTCCCGGGCGCGCAGCGTCCGCGAGGGGCTCTCCCGCCTCGCGGAGTCCTCCATCCTGGAGCGCTACGTCTGACACACCCCTGAAGCGCGACATCAGACGCCCCCAGAACAACGCAACGTCCCTACGTCTGACGCGCCCAGAACGCAACCTCCGTACGACTGACACGCCCAGAACGCAACCTCCCTGCGTCTGACGTGCCTGGAGCGCTCGCCGTGCGGGCCGTGCTCGGCCGGGGCCTGCTCAGCGGAGGTGGAAGACGCCCATCGGGCTTTTGAGCTTGCCCATGCGCACCACGGCCACGTAGGTACCCGGCAGGGCGGCCGGCGGGTCGGTACGGCAGTCGCTGCTGGAGCGGCGCCGGTTCCAGTTGAGCGAACGCACCCACGGAACCCCGCGCTGCAACTGCTTGATCTCGGTCGCCTCGCCGCTGACGCAGTCGGAGGTCGACCAGATCCGGTCCTCTCCGGAGGTGATGCGCACCTCCATGGAGCGCGGACCCACGTCGGCCGAGCACATGACGGGACCGGTGTTGACCAGGGTGATGAGGAAATTGGGCTGGACGCCCGCCGGGTAGACGTCCTGCTTGCCCTGCATGCTGAGCACCAGGTCGGCCTCGGTGCAGGGCTCACCGGGCCGCTTGGGCCGGGTCATGGGCGTGAGCGTGACCTTGCTGGGGCTCGGTGTGGGCGCCACCGACGCCGACGCCGTGGGGGTGGCCGTGCCCATGGTGAGCGTGCGCAGGCCGTCGAGCAGCGGATCCGTCGAGGGCGACACGCTCGCGGAGGTCTGCGCGTTGGAGGGACGCTGTGGCCCACTCCCCCCGCTGGAACACGCCCAAGCGACAACCGCCACCACGACGAGAACCGCTACCAGCACGCTCATGCGCCGTCGCCAGTAGACGTCTCCGCTGCCGTCACCCATCGTATCCGGATCCATACTCACAGCATGGTAATCCATTGGCCACGGAGGGTGACGACACGCCGCTGGTCGCCATCTCGGCATAGCCTAGGGCGCGTGGTTGAGCCGAACCTCCTACACGTCCCCGTTCTGGAGTGGTACGAGGACAACGCCCGAGACCTCCCGTGGCGTACCCCCGACGCGACACCCTGGGGTGTGCTCGTCAGCGAGATCATGCTGCAGCAGACCCCGGTCGTCCGCGTCCTGCCCATCTGGCACGAGTGGATGGACCGCTGGCCCACCCCCAAGGCCCTGGCGGCCGAACTCCCCGGCGAGGCCGTACGCCACTGGGGCAGGCTCGGCTACCCGCGCCGGGCGCTGCGGCTGCACGCGTGCGCGCGGGCCATCACCGAGGAGCACGGCGGCGAGGTGCCGTCAGATCACGCGGCTCTGCTGGCACTGCCCGGCATCGGCGAATACACCGCCGCCGCGGTCGCCAGCTTCGCGTACGGCGGGCGGCACGCGGTCCTCGACACCAACGTCCGGCGGGTGTTCGCGAGGGCGGTACGGGCCGAGGAGTACCCGCCGACGGCCACCTCCGCCGCCGAACGCCGCCTGGCCGAGACCCTCCTGCCCGAACTCGGCGCCGCCCGCTGGGGCGTGGCCGTCATGGAGCTCGGCGCTTTGGTCTGTACGGCCCGCACGCCCCGCTGCGCCGACTGCCCCATCGCCCAGGTGTGCGCCTGGCGCCTGGCCGGCAAACCACCACACGCCGGGCCCGCCCGTAAGGGCCAGACGTACGCGGGGACGGACCGGCAGTGCCGCGGCCGCCTGCTGGCCGTGCTGCGAGCCGCTCACGGCCCGGTGCCCAAGGCAGCGCTCGACGTGGTGTGGGACGACCCGGTGCAGCGGGAGCGCGCCCTGGACGGCCTCATCACGGACGGCCTCGCCGAGCACCTCGACGACGGCACCTACCGCCTGCCCCACTCCTGACCGGCTCATCCGGCCCCAGCCGGCCGGGAGAGGATCGGACCACCGGGCTACGGAGGCGGGGGGCGCCTCTGGCAACGGTCCCCTCAGCGCCACGAACCAGGGCATATGGGGCCCGGCATGCAGACCGCAGCTCACCTGCGGAGACGCGGCCAGCGAACCGAGGTGCAGTCGGGCCTACGGGGCCAGCGAACCGAGCCGTGACCAGGGCCACGCGGCCAGCGGACCGAGGTACGCCGGGGCTACGCGGCGAGTTGCAGGCCCAACCCGGTCAGGCTGGTGCGGGCCCAGTCGAGCTGCTCGGCCAGCAGGGACACCAGCGCGCCCGGCCCCTTGGCGCGGCCCGGCACCGCCAGGTTGTGCGTCTCGACCTCGATGTGCGCGCTCCCGCTCACGGCCCCCGACAGCATCGCCGCCATCGTGTCGTACAGCACCGCGCCCGTGCTGGGCGTATCCCCCGTGTGGTTGTGCACGTGCCCCAGCTTGACCACCGGCGCGCCCGCGGCGGCCAGCCCCCGCAGGGCCGCGCCGGGCTCCTCGTCGCCGCAGGCCAGGTGGCAGGCGTCGAGGCAGACGCCCAGGTGCTCGGAGTCGATCCCGCACACCCGCTCCAGAGCCTGCTCCGTCGTCTCCAGCACGCAACCGGGCCAGGGCTCGAAGCCGACACGGATGGTCTTGCCGGTGACGCTGTAGATGCCGCGCAGCTCCCTGGCCAGCCGTTCGAGCCGCCGGGTGGCGATGGCGTGCAGGTCGGCGGGCCAGTCGTGGCGCCAGCCGATCGGGATGGTGGAGATGCTGCCGAAGCGTACGTCGTCGGGCAGCAGGAACGCGAGGATCTTGGCCAGCGCCATCGTGTAGCGGTAGCGCTCCGGCTTGGCCCAGTCGGGGCCGGGCACCTCCAGGTTGCGTCCGCCGGTGCCGTTGAGGCTCACCACCTCCAGGCCGCGCTCCTCCAGCGACCTGCGCAGCCGTACGAGCTCGATACGGTCGGCCGTGAGGTGGTCGGCCACGCCGGGCGAGAGCCACAGCCCGACGCCCATGCGCTCGACCCCGAGCCGCTTGCGCACCGGCACCGCGTAGCGGGTCAGGTGGGCGATCAGGTTCTCCAGGTCCTCCGCGGGGTGTACGCCTGCGTTGTAGGCGAGGTGAACCAGCGTTCCGTCATCGTGACGCAGACGCATTGAATCCTCCACGGCTTGCATGGTCGTTCCCGTCGCCCGCCTTGGGGATCATGCG
This sequence comes from Nonomuraea aurantiaca, assembly GCF_020215705.1. Lineage (GTDB taxonomy): Bacteria > Actinomycetota > Actinomycetes > Streptosporangiales > Streptosporangiaceae > Nonomuraea > Nonomuraea aurantiaca. The sequence goes on from NZ_JAIWNB010000009.1 coordinate 269,675, forward strand.
GACCTGTCGAGCATGCCTGCTGCCGGGGGGCGCACGCGTCCGCCCTGAGTTGATTCCCTAGTACTCCCCAGGGAGCAGCCCTCACCCTGAAAACGCCGCCTTGGGGACGACTTGAATGAGACTTGGCATTGCTCTACGCAGTGTAGTACTACTCCCGGTGGCGTTGTACCCAGGTTTCCAAAAATTCGGCAACGACGCAGAAAACGACGGAACCCCCGTGTGATCTCTCACACGGGGGTTACCGGGTCGAACTGGGGCGCCGTCAGTTCTTGATCGGCGCAGCGATCGCCGCGGCCGAGTCGGGAACCTGGCTGGTCGACGCGTCCTCACCGGTGAAGATGAACTTCGCGTCGTCGCCTTCGCCCTCGATCGTGACCTTGACGATCTGCCCCGGACGGAGCTCGCCGTACAGGATCTTCTCCGACAGCGAGTCCTCGAGCTCGCGCTGGATGGTCCGGCGCAGCGGCCGGGCACCCATGACCGGGTCGTAACCGCGGTCGGCCAGCAGCTGCTTGGCCTCGGGCGAGACGTCGAGCCCCATGTCGCGGTCCTTCATCCGAGCGTCGACCTGAGCGAGCATCAGGTCCACGATCAGGATGATCTCCGCCGGCGTCAGCTGGTGGAAGACCACGATGTCGTCGACACGGTTGAGGAACTCGGGCCGGAAGTGCTGCTTGAGCTCCTCCTGGACCTTGGCCTTCATCCGCTCGTAGTTGGAGTCGGCGTCGTTGGACTTGGCGAACCCGACCCCGATGCCCTTGGAGATGTCGCGGGTGCCGAGGTTGGTGGTCATGATGATGACCGTGTTCTTGAAGTCGACCACCCGGCCTTGGGCGTCGGTCAGGCGACCGTCTTCCAGGATCTGCAGCAGCGAGTTGAAGATGTCGGGGTGGGCCTTCTCGATCTCGTCGAACAGGACCACGGAGAACGGCTTGCGCCGCACCTTCTCGGTGAGCTGGCCGCCCTCCTCGTAGCCGACGTAGCCGGGAGGCGAGCCGAACAGCCGGGAGACGGTGTGCTTCTCCATGAACTCCGACATGTCCAGGCTGATCAGCGCGTCTTCGTCGCCGAAGAGGAACTCCGCCAGCGCCTTGGACAGCTCGGTCTTACCGACACCGGACGGGCCGGCGAAGATGAACGAGCCACCGGGACGGCGCGGGTCCTTCAGCCCGGCGCGGGTGCGCCGGATCGACCTGGACAGGCCCTTGATGGCGTCGTCCTGGCCGATGATCCGCTTGTGCAGCTCGTCCTCCATGCGGAGCAGGCGCTGCGACTCCTCCTCGGTCAGCTTGAAGACCGGGATGCCGGTAGCCGTCGCCAGGACCTCGGCGATGAGCTCCTCGGTGACCTCGGCCACGACGTCCATGTCGCCGGCCTTCCACTCCTTCTCGCGCCGCTCGCGCTTGAGCTGGAGCTGCTTCTCCTGGTCACGGAGCGCCGCCGCCTTCTCGAAGTCCTGCGCGTCGATCGCGGACTCCTTGTCCCTGCGGACGTTGGCGATCTTCTCGTCGTATTCGCGCAGGTCCGGCGGAGCGGTCATCCGGCGGATGCGCATCCGCGAACCGGCCTCGTCGATGAGGTCGATCGCCTTGTCGGGCAGGTAGCGGTCGCTGATGTAGCGATCGGCCAGCTGCGCGGCGGCCACCAGCGCGCCATCGGTGATGGACACCCGGTGGTGGGCCTCGTAGCGGTCGCGCAGACCCTTGAGGATCTCGATCGTGTGGCTGAGCGAGGGCTCGGCCACCTGGATCGGCTGGAAGCGCCGCTCCAGAGCGGCGTCCTTCTCCAGGTATTTGCGGTATTCGTCGAGGGTCGTGGCACCGATGGTCTGCAGCTCGCCACGCGCCAGCATCGGCTTGAGGATGCTGGCCGCGTCGATCGCGCCCTCGGCCGCGCCCGCGCCGACGAGCGTGTGCAGCTCGTCGATGAACAGGATGATGTCGCCGCGCGTGCGGATCTCCTTGAGCACCTTCTTCAGGCGCTCTTCGAAGTCGCCGCGGTAGCGCGAGCCCGCCACCAGAGCGCCGAGGTCAAGGGTGTAGAGCTGCTTGTCCTTCAGCGTCTCGGGCACCTCGCCCCTGACGATCTTCTGTGACAGGCCCTCGACGACGGCGGTCTTGCCGACGCCGGGCTCGCCGATCAGAACCGGGTTGTTCTTGGTCCTCCGGGAGAGGACCTGCATGACCCGCTCGATCTCCTTCTCACGGCCGATGACCGGATCCAGCTTGCCCTCGCGGGCGGCCTGGGTCAGGTTGCGGCCGAACTGGTCGAGCACCAGGGAGGTCGACGGGGCCGACTCCTGCGGACCGCCCGCGGCGGCCGGCTCCTTGCCCTGGTAACCGTGGAGCAACTGGATGACCTGCTGCCTGACACGGTTGAGATCGGCTCCAAGCTTGACCAGCACCTGGGCGGCCACACCCTCACCCTCACGGATGAGCCCGAGCAGGATGTGCTCGGTGCCGATGTAGTTGTGACCCAGCTGCAAAGCCTCACGGAGCGACAGCTCAAGAACCTTCTTGGCCCGCGGGGTGAACGGAATGTGCCCCGACGGAGCCGACTGGCCCTGGCCGATGATCTCCTCGACCTGCTGACGCACTCCTTCAAGGCTGATGCCCAGGCTCTCCAGAGCCTTGGCGGCTACGCCCTCACCTTCATGGATCAAACCAAGAAGAATGTGCTCAGTGCCGATGTAGTTGTGGTTGAGCATCCTGGCCTCTTCTTGGGCCAAGACGACAACCCGCCTTGCTCGGTCGGTGAACCTCTCGAACATCTCGTCGCTCCTCACAGAGCGGTCAGTCAGGCCGGTAAATCCGGTCCCGTCATCCCGCATGCTAGCCCTGGCTCGGCGAACCGTGCCCACTGCCACTGACACGCTCTATAGCAGAGACGTTCCCCGGGAGCAGGGCGTTCACCCTCTATCCAACTACCGATCGGGGGTTACGTGTTCCCGATACGCCGCAAGCGAACGATGTTTAGGACGCTTCCGTGAAGCGCCTGGAATTGGCCGCCACGGCGCCGGCAGATCAACAGGGATGAGCTTGCGGCCGGTGCCGGGGAGAGGGCTCGCCCGCGCATCGCCGATGCCTCATCCTGAGCCATACGCAAACATCCTATGTAAGGAAGCGCGCCCGCGGCCAATCGATCGTGGTACGGGGCCCGCAGGCCGCGAAATCTCTCGCGGGGCACGGGCGCCCGCAGGCGGCGAAATCTCGATCCCGGTACGGCGCCCGCAGGCCGCGAAATCGCCCATCCGGTCAGCGAGGTTACCGATCCGGGCCGTCGCGGTTACGGACGCGGGCCGTCGTGGCACCGGGGAGCCCACACCGGGGCTGGAACGCACCACGTCAGAAAACCGCCCGGAATCGACCGAGCGGGCAGCCCAAAATGATCACATATGGGCGATTAGAAGATCGCCGTCACGAACGTCCAGCATTTGAGAAGCAGCCGCAAATGATCATGCGCTTATGGCGTTCGCCGGGGTTCTTAGGCGAGCGGCATAAGCGCATGGTCAGGAGATGGCTCTCTAGTGAGCTTGTTCGTACTTCTCCACCACGGTAGAGGCGATTCGGCCACGCTCGCTCACCGGCAGACCGTGAGCCTTGGCCCACTGCCGGATCTCCGAGCTCTTCTCGCGGCTCATCGCACGCTGCCCGCCACGACCGCGCCGACGCGCGGTCACGGCACCGGACCGACGAGCGTGCTGTACGAAAGGCGTGAGCGCGTCCCTCAGCTTCTTGGCGTTAAGGTCGCTCAGGTCAATCTCATAGGAGGAGCCGTCAATAGCGAAGCTGACCGTCTCATTGGCCTCGCCCCCATCGAGGTCATCGATGAGAATCTCCTGGATCTGCTTGGCCATCTACGCAATCCTTTCGCGGAGCATTGTTTCATTCGCCAGGGCAAACATATACCCGGAAAGGCGCGGAGACAATTCAGCGCTACAAGGATTCTGCTGACCCGCGGCTCAGTTGTGGTTCTCGGCCTGATCCTGGCGGTTTGGACGGCGTCCAGCGGCCTCGGATCGGACCAACTTCACTACGCCAAAGATGAAGGCGGCGCCCACCACCACCGGCGGGATCAGCGCTGACAATACGTCGGTAAGGGCCTGCATTCGTCCTCGCCTCCACAGCGGACGGGGGTTTCGATGGGCGCTTTATCCACAAGCGGCCTGGGCATGAGCGCCCCTCATGCCTCACGAGGTGGACAACCGCCCGCACCTGACCATAGTGGTACATGGATGCCGTCCCTGTGCCACAGGCGCCAACATCCGGCAACCCGGACGTCCCATAGCCTAATGCCAGTCTCTCCAGGCTCCTTACCGGATCAAGCGAAAATTTTGCGGAAAGACTTCCGTCCAGGCTCACAAGGCTCAGCGAAGATCTTTGATCACCCGCGTTCCGGCGAGCCTGTCGTGCGGCCCACGCTGCAGCGGCTTGTCGATCAAGATGAGGATCCCGACGCCGAAGACGAAGATTCCGGCCAGCACATTGAGCACCGGAATGCCCATGACCATCGCCGCTCCCGGATAGACCAGGGCTCGTTTCAGCAGAGCACCGCGCCGAAGGCCGCCCGGCTGCTCCAGGCGAATCCTCATGATCGCCTTGCCGAACGTACGGCCGCTCATGGAATGCGCGGCCCAGTCATAGACCGTATATCCCAGCCCGCCGAGCAGCCAGGCGAACACGCCGGGCAACCGGCTGTCGAACACCTCCAGCAGCCCGACAGTTCGGAAGGCGCCCCACAGCACCATGAACAGAATGTAATAGAAGACACCGAAGACGAGGGCTTCAATGAGCCGGGCGGCCAGGCGTTCCCACCATTCCGCGGGGACTGCGTCACTCCACGGCGGCAACCCGGCCATAACCCACCTCGCCCCTTCGGCGAACCGACCGCTACCCATTTTGGTACCGCCCGCACATACAAAACAGAGGCTGACCGGTGGCCAGCCTCTGTTTCGCGTCCGCGAAGACTACTTGATCTTCACTACCACCGTGTTGCTGAACTTGTCGGCGAACGTCTGCTGCAGCGGCTTGTCCCAGAGCTGGGAGGCACCGTTCAGCGCGACGACGATCCCGCCGAGCAGCGACCCGACGAACGGGATGATGCCGAGAATGTATCCACCCCAGGTGCCACCGGCCCGCTTGAGCGCCACGTCGTTCGGCAGGCCGCCCGGAGGCAGCATGGTGCCCGTCGGCACGATCTTGATCCCCATGACCATCTTGCCGACCGTCTGGCCGCTCATCTTGGTCATGAAGAACTCGTAGGCGACGTACACCGCCGTCATCACGATGGCCACCACAATGCCGTAGGCGGTCGCCCCCAGCAGGCCGGTCGTCGTGCCGGTCGCGGAGTTGTAGCCGGCGAGCAGGATGGCCCCGAAAACGAGACCGATCACCCAGTTCGCGATGCCGAAGATGACACCGTCGATGATCCTCGCCACGAGCCGCTGCCACCACTCGGCGAGCGGGGCCGGGGCGCCTGGCGGTTGCACGCCGTGTGGCTGCGGCTGACCGTAGCCTGGCTGCTGGCCGTACTGCTGCTGCCCGTAGGCGGGCTGCTGGCCGTACTGCTGTTGCTGCTGACCGTAGTCCGGCTGACCGTACTGCTGCTGGCCGTAGCCGGGTTGCGACGGCTGCTGCTGGCCATAGCCCGGCTGGGACGGCTGCTGCTGCCCATAACCAGGTTGCTGACCGTAGCCGGGCTGCTGGCCGTAGCCGGGCTGCTGGCCCGACGGCGGCTGCTGCCCGTAACTGGGCTGCTGGCCGTAACCGGGTTGCGATTGCGGCTGCTGACCATAGCCCGGCTGGGACGGCTGCTGCTGCCCGTAACCGGGCTGCTGGCCGTAACCAGGCTGGGATTGCGGTTGCTGGCCGTAACCGGGTTGCGATTGCGGCTGCTGACCGTAGTTGGGCTGGCCGTACTCGGGTTGCTGACCCGAAGCCTGCTGTTGACCGTATCCGGGCTGTTGGCCGTATTCGGGTTGCTGGCCGTAGCCGGGCTGCTGCCCGTACTGCGGCTGTTGGCCGTACTGCGGTTGCTGCGGCTGCTGGCCGTAGCCAGGCTGCTGCTGCTGGCCGTACTGCGGCTGTTGGCCGTAGTTCGGCTGCTGCCCGTAGTTGGGTTGCTGACCGTAGGCGTCATCCGCCCGGTAGCCAACGACCGTCGCATCCGGGTCGGGCTCGCCATAGGGACGGCCCGCGTTGTGATGTCCGTATTCAGTCCCGCCAGGCGCAGAGTTCTCGCCGGATTCGTCCTGTGGATACGGCGGCTGTCCGGTGCTCACCGTGTCACCTCGCTTCGAGTGCGCATGTGGCACGTGTCAGGACACATGCCTGTGCTGCCCAACGTATCGACATAGGTATCAACAATCACCTTTCCCATTAGTCAAGGTCCGCGTCACCCGATGTCAGGTGGAGAAGCATGCGGGTGTTCCCCAGGGTGTTGGGCTTGACGTGTTCGAGGTCGAGGAACTCGGCGACACCCTCGTCGTACGAGGCCAGCAGCTCCGCATAGACCTCGGGTGAGACCGGGGTGCCCTGTACGGGGCGGAATCCATGCCTCGCGAAAAAGTCCACCTCAAAAGTCAGACAGAAAACCCGGCGCAGGCCGAGTTCCCGGGCCGTTTTGATCAAGGAAGAGACGATCCGGTGCCCGATTCCGAGGCCCAGGTACTCCGGATCGACGGCCACCGTGCGAATCTCCGCGAGATCCTCCCAAAGCACGTGCAGCGCGCCGCAGCCGACCACTTGGCCGCCGCGCTCGGCGATCCAGAACTCCTGCACGTCCTCGTACAGCGTGACGGTGGCCTTCTCCAGAAGCCGGGATCCGGCGCCCGCGTAAGTGTCGACCAGGCGACGGATCGTCCTGACATCCGGCGTGCGGGCACGCCGGACGACGACTTCCGTGTCCGGGACTGTCACTTCGGCGACCTGCTCCATGGGTCTCCAGCGTACAGATCCGATTACGGCCTCCCCCTAACTCTGACGTCTCTCCCATCTCATGACATCTCGTGGTTGATCGAGCACGATGAGGGATCCCTTGGCTCTTAGGCTTCCATGGCTTGACGAACTTGGTGCAAAAAGGACATAAAGTTTGTGCAGTACCGCCAAGCACGAGATCCCCTCGTGACCCTTCGGTTGCGAAACCTCTACAGACTTGGCAGTTCTGGTTGAGCACGAACCCGGAGTGCACTAGTGTCCAGCGACGATGTCACCCACGCGAGCCAGCGTGGAGACGCGCCCAATCCCCGCAAGGGGAGCCGGGGACCCGCCGGTGGCGACCTCATCCCGCCGCCACCACCCATGGGGTGAATCCGAGCGAGTCGTTCGGTAGGGCTGCTCCGGCCCGAACCCGTCAGCTAACCCGGTAGGCGCCGATGAGAGGAGCTGGTTGGTGAAGCACACCCGCGATCGCGAGGGGAAGCCGGCGGGCGCTCACGCTCGCCCTCCGGAGCTCCGGAAGGTCCCCACCCGGTTGGGTGTCATCGTGGCGACCGTCGCCACCCTCCTCTTCGCTGTCCCCGTCGGCTCCGCCGTCGCCGATCCCAAGCCCTCGCTGAAGGACCTGTCCAAGCAGGCCGAGGAGCTCCACACCCAGATCGAGACGCTCAGCGAGGAGTTCAACGGCCAGCGGGAGAAGCTCAAGACCGCCAAGAAGTCGGCTGAGGCTGCGCAGAAGACGCTGTCCACCAGTGAGGCCGATCTGGCCGCCAAGCGCGCCAAGGCCGCGATGCTGGGCCAGAACGCCTACATCAACGGCGGCTTCGGCCAGGCCCTGAACTTCGCCACCTCCGAGGACCCCGAGAGCTTCCTCGACCGGGCGGCCACCACCTACGCGCTGGAGCAGCAGCAGGGCTTCGAGGTCAACCAGGTGACCACGGCCAGGCAGGCCGCCGAGCAGGCCAGGGCCAGCGCCAAGACGCGCATCGACGAGGTAGAGAAGATCGTCGCGAGCCTCGGCACCAAGCGCGACAAGATCACCAAGCTCGTCGCCAAGGTCGAGAGCAGCCTCTTCAAGCGCGCGATCGGCGAGGCGGGCCGTCCCGGCACCCGGGCCACGCGGGTCGACCTGCCGGTCATCGGCGCCGGCAAGGCGGCCACGGCCGCCAGGTGGGCGCTCACGCAGCAGCTCAAGCCGTACGTCTGGGGCGCCGAGGGGCCGACCTCCTACGACTGCTCCGGCCTCGTGATGGCGGCCTACCAGCGGGTGGGGATCTCACTGCCGCACTACACGGGCGACCAGTGGACGGCCGGGCGGCACATCTCCAAGGAGGAGCTGCGCGCCGGCGACCTGGTCTTCTTCTATGGCGACCTGCACCACGTCGGCATCTACATCGGCGGCGGCATGATGGTCCACGCGCCGCAGACCGGCGACGTCGTACGCATCGCGTCCATCGCCCGCCGTCCGTTCGCGGGCGCCGTACGCATCGCCGACTGACCTCCAGGCACCACGACAAGCACTCTGACAGCCGGAGCCGGGGCCCTGGCGGCTGGGCCGGTCGAGCGGTCAGATGAGCTGGCGGCGGGCGGCCCAGGCCACGGCCTCGATCGCGGTGGCGACTCCGATGCGGTCGCAGATACCCCGTAGCCTTCGGCGTACCGTGCGCCCGCTGATATCCAGTCGCCTGCCAACCCGATCAACCGTGACCCCCTTGGCAAGCTCCGCCAGCAACGCCAGATCCGCGTGGCTAAGCTCGACGCCTTCAGTGAGCACATACATCGGGAGCCCTCCCCCCAACAGCAGAACTCGAGACGTCTATGTCCGAGCAGGGCTGCAGCTCGTCTCGCAGACGGTAAACGCATTCTGGAAAGGTCGTCAAGCCAGCCAATACTGCCCTCTGACCATCGCCATTGACATGATCCGCTGTAGGTGAAGTACTTGCCATATGTCGGCACACTTCGGGGCCCGATGAGGGATCACAGCCGTCCTTACAACGGCTCCCGGCGAGCAACACGGACCTGCTGGGCCACCACCCGTAAAACGCGAATGTTCTTCGCATCCAATATGCGAAATATCGAAAATGTGGCTGCTTGCGGCCGGGGCGGCAGCGCGCGCCAAGGAGTATGAACGGTTCAGGCTTCGGAGGCAGGCGCCGCTCATCGCGGCCCGGCGCGGGCGGCCGAGAGATGGGCCGCTCGGCGCCCCGACCGGCATGATGGAACTGGTCCCGCGTTCTCCTACTCGCCGCAGGAGATCGGACCGCTGTCAACCCGAGCGTCCGTACGCGCCCGGCGCGAACCGGACCGGTGCGGCCCGGCTTGGGAGCCGGGCCGACCTTCGACGACAGGCGGGTCAGTTGGTCGGCTTGACCAGCGGGAACAAGATCGTTTCCCGGATGCTCTTGCCGGTGAAGGCCATGATCATCCGGTCGATCCCGGCTCCCATGCCACCCGTGGGCGGCATGGCGTACTCAAGCGCCTGCAGGAAGTCCTCGTCGAGCTGCATGGCCTCCGGGTCGCCCCCGGCGGCCAGCAGTGACTGCTCCACCAGGCGCCGGCGCTGCTCGACCGGGTCGACGAGCTCGGAGTAGGCGGTGCCCAGCTCGGTGCCGAACCCGATGAGGTCCCACTTCTCGGTCAGCAGCGGGTTGTCGCGGTGCTGGCGGGTCAGCGGGGAGGTCTCCAGCGGGTAGTCCATGACGAACGTCGGCTGGATGAGCGTGTGCTCGACGAGGGCCTCGAAGATCTCCTGGACGAGCTTGCCCTGGCCCCACTTCGGGTCCCAGTGGATGTCGCGCCCGTCGGCGAATTTCCGGACCTGCTCCAGCGGGGTGTCGGTGGTGATCTCTTCACCGAGCGCCTCGGACACCGCCCCGTACAGCGTGACGCGCGGCCACTCCGGGATGCCCAGGTCCACCTCGACGCCGTCGTGGACGACCACAGAGGTGCCCAGCGCGGCCACGACGGCCTTCTGGTACATCCGCTGGGTCAGGTCGGCCATGTCGTTGTAGTCGAGGTAGGTGCCGTACGCCTCGATCATCGTGAACTCGGGGTTGTGCGTGGAGTCCGCGCCCTCGTTGCGGAAGTTGCGGTTGATCTCGAAGACCTTCTCGATGCCGCCGACCACGAGCCGCTTCAGGTAGAGCTCGATCGCGATGCGAAGGTAGAGCTCCATGTTGTACGCGTTGATGTGGGTCTTGAACGGCCGGGCCGCCGCGCCGCCGTGGATCGGCTGCAGCATGGGCGTCTCGACCTCGAGGTAGCCCTCCTCGTGCCAGAAGTCGCGCACCGCGCGCACCGTGGCGCTGCGGATGCGGGCCATCTCCCGGGCCTCGTCATTGACGATGAGGTCGACGTAGCGCTGGCGTACGCGGGCCTCGGGGTCGGTGAGGCCGACGTGCTTCTCCGGCAGCGGGCGCAGGCACTTGGCGGTGATCTGCCAGCGGTCGGCCAGGATCGACAGCTCGCCGCGGCGGGAGGTGATGACCTCGCCCTCCACGCCCACGTGGTCGCCCAGGTCGACGTCGCGCTTCCAGGCCGCCAGGGACTCCTCGCCGACCTTGTCGAGCGAGATCATCACCTGCAGGTCACCGCTGCCGTCGCGGAGTGTGGCGAAGCAGAGCTTGCCGCCCACGCGGTTGAGCATGACACGGCCCGCGACACCGACCTTGTCGCCGGTCGCGGTGTCCGGGCCGAGGGCCTGGTATTTCTCCCTGACCTCGGCGTTGGTCGCCGTGCGGGGAAAGGTCACCGGGTAAGGATCGACGCCCTCACTGCGAAGGCGGTCGAGCTTCTCCCTCCGGATGCGCATCTGCTCGGGAAGTTCGTCGCTCACAGCATCAAAGAGTAGGGGATATGGCGAACTGCAAGGGCTCGTCACCTCTCTGCAGGGTGGCTGCAAGAACTCTCCCGTACCAATGACACATCGAGCTCAGGGGGGAACCGGCAAGGCGCCGGCCCAGGGGGAGCTCAAGGAGAGATCATGATGAAGAAGCTCGCGACCGGCCTCGCCGCCGTCGCCGCCACGAGCGCGCTGGCCTTAGCGCTGCCGTCGGCCGCCAGCGCCAGCACCGCGGACTCCGACTCCTGGGGTCCGGTCTACTCGCAGCACTACCAGGCCAAGGCCTCCGGCTGGGTCAGTGTGGACTGGGACGACGACGACCACGAGTCGAACACGATCACCGTCAAGGGCAAGCTCTGGGACCTGGACCACCGCAGCTACGACGAGGGCGGCAAGTGCGCGTACGTGAAGTTCCAGACCAGCGACTTCGACGACAACTGGTCGACGGTCTACACCAAGAAGTACTGCGGCTACCCGGCCTTCAAGCGCTTCTCCTTCGACAGCGACGACGTCTCCAGCCTCCGCGTGAAGGTCTGCCAGATCGGCCTCCACGGCTCCTACCCGCGCAACTGCGGCAGCTGGAGCGACCTGTACACCGGCGACTCCGAGTAACCGGCCAGGTAGAGACGGTCCACGAACGCAAGCGGCCCCCTCACCCGAGCGGGGGGCCGCTTGTTCATGCCGTGTTCCTGTTGTAGATCAGCCGCAGGCCGATCAGCGTCAGCCACGGCTCGTGCACGTCGATCGAGCGCGACTCGCCCACCACCAGCGCCGCGTGCCCGCCGGTGGCCACCACGGTCACCTCGTCGGGGTCGTCGGCCAGCTCGGCCGTCATCCGCTCGACGATGCCGTCGACCTGGCCCGCGAAGCCGTAGATGATGCCGGCCTGGAGCGCCTCGACGGTGTTCTTGGCGATGACCGAGCGCGGCCTGACCAGCTCCACCTTGTGCAGCTGGGCGCCCGCCGCCGCCAGGGCGTCGACGGAGATCTCGATGCCGGGCGCGGTGACCGCGCCGATGTACTCGCCCTTGGCCGACACCGCGTCGAACGAGGTCGCGGTGCCGAAATCGACGATGACGCAGGGGCCGCCGTACTGGTCGATGGCCGCCAGCGCGTTGACGATGCGGTCGCTGCCGACCTCCTTGGGGTTGTCCATGCGGACGGGCACACCGGTACGTATGCCCGGCTCCACGATCACCGCGGTCACGTCGCCGTAGTAGCGGCGGCACATCTCGCGCATCTCGTTGAGCACGCTCGGCACGGTCGAGCAGATCGCGATGCCGCTGACATCGGCTCCCTTGAGCAATGGAGACTGGGCGAGCAGCCCTTGGAGCACGACCGCGATCTCGTCGGCTGTGCGGCGGGCGTCCGTGGCCAGCCGCCAGTGCTCGATGACTTCCTCGCCCTCGAACAGGCCGAGCACCGTGTGCGTGTTGCCGACGTCGATCGTGAGCAGCATCGATTACCCCCGTAGATCCAGTGCGATGTCGAGGGCCGGCGCCGAGTGCGTGAGCGCTCCCACCGCAAGGTAGTCAACGCCAGTTTCGGCCACAGCGCGGGCCGATTCCAAGGTCAACCCTCCACTCGCCTCAAGCTTCGCCCGATTTCTCACGATGTGGACGGCTTGGGCGGTCTCCTCGACCGTGAAGTTGTCGAGAAGGATCTCCTCGGCGCCTTCTTCGAGCACCGGACCGAGCTGGTCAATCCGGTCCACCTCCACCTCGATCGGCAGGTCCGGATAGCGCTCTCTCACCGCGCGGAACGCCTCGGCCACGCCGCCGGCGGCCACCACGTGGTTGTCCTTGATCAGCGCCGCGTCCGACAGGGACATCCGGTGGTTGACGCCACCGCCGCAGCGCACCGCGTACTTCTCCAGCGCCCGCAGCCCGGGCAGCGTCTTGCGGCTGTCACGCACCCGCGCCCGGGTGCCGCTGACCGCCTCGACCCACCTGCCGGTCAGCGTCGCGATGCCGGACAGGTGCGTGAGCAGGTTGAGCGCGGTGCGCTCCGCCGTCAGCAGCCCCCTGACCGGGCCCTCCACGGTCATCAGTACGTCGCCCGCCCGGACGTGCTCGCCGTCCTTGGCCCGCCGCTCCGCACGGGCCGCGCCCAGCCGGACGAACACCGCCTCGGCCACGGCCAGCCCGGCGACGATGCCGTCCCTGCGGGCCACCACGTCCGCGACCGCGCGCTGCTCCGCCGGAATGGTGGCCAGGCTCGTCACGTCGCCCGCCTCCTGCAGGTCCTCGGCGAGGGCCCGGTCGATCAGCGCGTCGATCTCCGCCGGATCCAGCCCGGCGGCGGCGAGCTCCTGCGCCACCCGCGGCGGCGTGGTGTCGCCCTGCGGCGTGTACGTCATCTGGGGCCCCTCCTCGGTCAGGGTCACGTCCAGGTGGCCCAGCCAGTCATTGTCGTCCCGCTCGGGGAAGTCCTCGCGCCAGTGCGAGCCGCGGGTCTCCAACCGGGCCCGGGCCGCGCCCACCAGCACGGTGGCGACGGTCAGCAGGTTCGTGGCCTCCCACGACTCCGTGCAGGGCGGCACCTGGACCGGGGTCCACCGGGCGTCGCGGAGGGCCCGCGCCGTCTCCGCGAGCGACTCGCGGCTGCGCAGGACGCTCGCTCCCCCGCTCATGCGGGCCTGGACCTTGCCGCGGATCCGCGGGTCGGCCAGACCCGTGGCCGCCCGGCTCGCGACCACCTCGCCCGGCCCCGGCCGTACCGACGCCGGCTCCTCGGCCCCGCTCACCGCGTGGATGTCCGCGGCGATGCGCTCGGCGAAGACCAGGCCCTCTAGCAGCGAGTTGGACGCGAGCCTGTTCGCGCCGTGCACGCCCGTGCACGCGACCTCGCCGCACGCGTAGAGGCCCTCGATGGAGGTACGGCCGTGCAGATCGGTCCTGACCCCGCCGCTGGCGTAGTGGGCGGCCGGGGCGACGGGGATGGGCTCGGTGGCCGGGTCGATGCCGTGCTCGCGGCAGACCGCGTAGATCGTGGGGAAGCGGGTCTTCCACCGGTCCGCGCCGAAGTGGCGGCCGTCGAGGAAGACGTGGCTCTGCCCGCTCTCGCGCATCGTCCGCGTGATCGCCTTGGCGACGACGTCGCGCGGCGCCAGGTCGGCCAGCTCGTGCACTCCGCTCATGAATGCGCGGCCCTCGTGGTCGATCAGGAAGGCGCCCTCGCCCCTGACCGCCTCGGAGATCAGCGGCTGCTGCCCGGTCGACTCCTCGCCGAGCCACAGGACTGTGGGATGGAACTGGACGAACTCGATGTCGCGCACCACGGCCCCCGCCCTGAGCGCGAGCGCGACGCCGTCGCCGGTGGAGACGACGGGATTCGTGGTGGACGCGTACACCTGACCCATGCCGCCGGTGGCCAGCACGACCGCCCGCGCGTGCACGGCGCCCACGCCGTCGCGGGCGCCCTCGCCCATGACGTGCAGCGTCACGCCCCTGGCCCGGCCGCGCGCGTCCGTCAGCAGGTCGAGGACCAGCGCGTGCTCGATGACCTCCACCGCGCCCGCCCTGACCGCCTCGACCAGCGCCCGCTGCACCTCGGCTCCGGTGGCGTCGCCGCCCGCGTGCACGATCCTGTCACGCCGGTGACCGCCTTCCCGGGTGAGCTGGAGCTCGCCGTCGGGGGTCCGGTCGAACCGGGCGCCGCGCTCCATCAGCCGCCGCAGCGCGCCCGGCCCCTCGGTCACCAGCGTCCGTACGGCCCGCACGTCGCACAGGCCCACTCCGGCGATCAGCGTGTCGTTCAGATGCTCCTCGGGACTGTCGTGCGGATCGAGCACGGCCGCGATCCCGCCCTGGGCCCACCGGGTCGATCCGGACGAGAGCACGTCCTTGGTGACGACGAGGACCTTGGCCGCGGGATCCAGCTCGGCATAGCGCAGGGCCACGGTCAGCCCGGCGATGCCGGAGCCTACGACGACCAGGTCCGCCTCGGCGATCCAGCCGGGATCGGGGGCCGTCAGTCGGAGGGGAATCGCCGGTGCGCTCATGGAGTCTCCTCATAGAGGCGATTTCGTCAACATGACGATAACCCACGCATGGGGATGGTGATTCCCAGGGGTGGCTCAGTACTCCAGGCACGCGAGTGGCCGCGGCGAGACCCCACCCCGGCCGAGCGCGTCGGCCGAAGCCGGCTGGAAGTGGCCCTCTGTCAGCTCGGATCGAGCGACAGGACGGCATTGTCGATCAGCCGGGTGGTGCCGACCTTGGCGGCCACCGCCAGCACCGCCTCCCCCCGGTATGACTCGCTCACTTCGGCGAACGTGGCCGGATCGACGAGCACCAGATAGTCGAGCGCCAGCCGCGGAGCCGCGTCCTCGAGTACGGCCAGCGCCGCCGCGCGGATCCTGGCCGGAACAGGCTCCGCCCCCTCCGGAAGGGCCGTGGCCGGGACAGGCTCCGCCCCCTCCTTAAGGGCCGTGGCCGAGACTGCCTCCGCCGCGCCCGCCCGCAGGGCCCTGGAGAGCGTGAGGGCGACCTGCCGCTCGTCGGCGGACAGGTAGCGGTTGCGGCTCGACAGCGCCAGGCCGTCGGGCTCGCGGACGGTCGGCGCACCGACGATGTCGATCGGCAGGTCGAGATCGGTGACCATCCTGCGGATCATGGCGAGCTGCTGGGCGTCCTTCTGCCCGAAGACCGCCACGTCGGGCTGGACGAGGTTGAACAGCTTGAGCACGACCGTGAGCACCCCGTCGAAGTGGCCGGGCCGGACGGCGCCCTCGACGATCGTGCCCATCTCGCCCGACTGGACGCTGACCTGGCGGCCAGGGGGATACATGTCATCGGCGGACGGGGCGAAGACGACGTCCACGCCTTCGGCCCGGCACGCCTCCAGGTCCGCGTCGAACGTCCGTGGATAGCGGGAAAAATCCTCGTTTGGCGAAAATTGCAGAGGATTGACGAAGATGCTGACCACGACGTGGTCGGCGCGGACGCGGGCCTCGCGGATCAGGGAGCGGTGACCCTCGTGCAGCGCACCCATGGTGGGCACCAGCGCGATGCTCCCCTCGCCGCGCGCTTTGACCAGGTCGGTGCGGTTCTTGGCGACGATCAGGTCCATATGTTGCCTCCGAGCGCGTCGAGCAGGCGCTCGGCCTCTTCGGGCTTCAGCAGCCCCGCGGCGAGCGCGCGGTCCGCCGTGAGCCTAGCGAGGGCGATGTAGGCGTCGGCCGCCTCGGGGGCCGCCAGGATCAGCGCGTCGACATGCTTGCGCACGGTGCCCGCGTCGCCCCGTACCACGGGACCGGTCAGCCCGGCGATGCCGAGCCGCAGCACGTTGTCGAGCGCCGCGCCGAGCAGCGGGCCGAGCATGATGCCCGGATGCTCCACGCCGATGCCTCGCAGGAGCTCCTGCGACTCGGCGATGAGCGTGACCATGTGGTTGGCCGCCCCGGCCAGGGCCGCGTGGTAGAGGGCACGGTCGGCGTCGGCGATCCAGACCGGCTCGCCGCCCATCTCGATGACCAGGGCCTCGGCG
Organism: Nonomuraea aurantiaca; assembly: GCF_020215705.1. GTDB lineage: Bacteria > Actinomycetota > Actinomycetes > Streptosporangiales > Streptosporangiaceae > Nonomuraea > Nonomuraea aurantiaca. Next base: position 285,941 of record NZ_JAIWNB010000009.1, read on the forward strand.
ATGGGCCTGAGCATGTCGGGCGCGGTCACGCCGAACGAGATGCCGGTGATGCGGTTGAGGTCGTCGTCCCTCCCGGTGAACGTCATCACCGGATGGAGCGCGAGCGGCAGCGCGCCCGCCCTGGCGGCCGGCTCCAGCACCGAAAGCCCGTAGGCGCCGCTGGTGTGCACGAGCAGCTTGCCCTGCAGGTCCGCGCCGGTCGACGCCAGACCGTTGACCAGATCGGGCAGCGCGTCGTCGGGCACGGTGAGCAGGATCAGCTCAGCCGTCCTGACGACCTCCTCGGGCCGGGTCGGCTGCACGCCGAGCCGCTCCGCCGCCCACCGGTGCGAGGCGTCGGAGACACCGCTGGCGGCGACCACATGGTGCCCGGCCTGCGCCAGTGCGGCACCCAGCACCGAACCCACCTTGCCCGCGCCCAGCACGCCCACGGCCAGCCGCGCCGGCCGATCCCCTGCGTCCATGACGTCCCACCCCTGTCGACCCTGATGGCACTGCCGCCCAGAGTAACGGCCGTCCACGACTAGGTACGTGACCAGGCTTTTGCCGCATGTTGAGTTACCCACAAAAGGGACAAGGGCACACAAAACATGCACCCCCTGTCGGAAGAGATGAGGAGAGGGGTTTCATCTCGTGGTGGCGGGCGCCGAGTTGTCGACCCGACGCCCGCGTAGAGCCCTTGGGGGGGGCTTACTTCATGAGATAGTCCAGGGCATGTGGCTCACCTGGCGCGCCGCGATGCAGCACGCGCTGTACGGCGAGGACGGTTTCTACCTGCGCGAGCGCCCTTCGGGCCACTTCCGTACGTCGGTCAGCGCCTCGGCCGCCTTCGCCGACGCGGTTCTGACCCTGCTCACCCAGGTCGACGCCGAGCTCGGCTCCCCGGACAGCATCGACCTGGTCGATATAGGCGCCGGAGAGGGCGCCCTGGTCGCCCGCGTGCTCGACGCCGCCGATGCCGGGCTGCGCGCCAGGCTCAACATCACCGCCGTCGACCTCTCGCCCAGACCCGACGACCTGCCCAAGAGCATCGACTGGCGCCCTCGGATCCCCTCCGTCATCACCGGGCTGGCGATCGCCAACGAGTGGCTGGACAACGTCCCGCTCGACGTGGCCGAGCAGACGGCCGACGGGCCGCGGCTGGTTCTGGTCGACACCGAGACGGGTGAGGAACGGCTGGGCGATCCCGTGCCTGACACCGACCGCGCCTGGCTCGACCGGTGGTGGCCGTCGCTGAGCCGCATCGGCTTCCGAGGGGAGATCGGGTGCCCTCGCGACGCCGCCTGGGCGGCCGTGGTGACCCGGCTCAAGAGGGGTCGCGCGGTGGCCATCGATTATGCACACCCTGTGGATAACCGTCCGTGCCATGGCACACTCACCGGCTACCGCGATGGCGCGGTCGTGGCGCCGATCCCCGACGGTACCTGCGACATCACCGCGCACGTGGCGCTCGACGCGTGCGCCGAGGCCGGTCGGCGGGCCGGTGCGATATCCACAGGCTTGTCCACACAGCGCGATGCGCTAAGGGTTCTGGGGGTCACCGGCACGCGTCCGCCCATCGACCTCGCCCATGCCGATCCGACGGCCTATCTCCGGGCCCTGGCCCGCGCCTCGGAGGAGGGCGAGCTGATCGACCCGAGGGGCCTCGGCGGCTTCGGCTGGCTCGTCCAGGACCGCCGGTGACCCACCGGCGATGGTCCGTCCCACGACCGTCTCGGTCTCTGTGACGGTCTGTCGTGGCGGGGGTCTCTGGGGAGGAATGCCCCTCCGGGGGAGCGGAAGTGGCCGGTCCGTCGTGGCGGGGGTCCCTGGGGAGGAATACCCCCTCCGGGGGAGCGGAAGTGGCCGGTCCATTGTGGCTGGGGTCCTTTAAGGAACCCCCTCCCGGAGGGCGGATACTCGGCGGGCGGTCATGGTGGCCGCGTCAGCCCGTCGTCAGGTCGAGGGACTTCAGGCCGCGGATGACGTAGCCCGGCTTCCACTCCGGCTCGCCGGTGAGCTCCAGTTTCGGCGCCCGCTCCAGCAGGGCGCCGAACGACTCGATCAGCTCGATGCGGGCCAGCGGCGCTCCCAGGCAGAAGTGGATCCCCGCCCCGAAGGAGATGTGCGGGTTGTCCGGCCGTCCCACATCGAGCCGGTCAGGGTCGGCGAACACCGCCTCGTCGCGGTTGGCCGAGCCGAACAGCAGCGCGACCTCGGCCCCGCGCGGGATCTCGACCCCGTGCACCTCGATGTCCTCCAGCACCCACCGCTCGAACATCTGCAGCGGCGTGTCCCAGCGCATCAGCTCCTCGACGGCCGTGGGCAGCAGGCTCCGGTCCTCGCGCAGGCGTACCAGCTCGGCGGGGTTCCTGAACAGGGACCACCAGCCGTTGCCCGTCACGTTCACGGTCGCCTCGTGACCGGCGTTGAGCAGCAGCACGCAGGTGCCGATCAGCTCGTCCTCGGTGAGCTCCTCGATCGCCGCGAGCGCGCTGATCAGGTCGTCGCCCGGCCGGACGGCGCGCTCGCGGGCCAGGTCCGCGAGGTAGGCGGCGAACTCCGTCGCCGCCTTGGCGGCCACGTGCTGCGACTCCAGGCTCGGGTTCAGCTCGTACATCCGGCAGATGTCGGCCGACCAGGGGCGCAGCAGGTGCCGGTCCGCCTCGGGCACGCCGAGCATCTCCGCGATGACGGTCACCGGCAGCGGCTCGGCCACCTCGGCGATCAGGTCGCCGCCGCCCTTCTCGACGAACGCGCCGACCAGCCCCTCGGCGATGGCCCTGACCCGGGGGCGCAGCGACTCGACCATGCGCGGGGTGAACGCCTTGGAGACCAGCCGGCGCAGCCGGGTGTGCACCGGCGGCTCGACGTCGAGCATGCCGGCCCTGGTCACCCGCCAGAACGGCTCCTGGAACGCCGGCTCCTCCGGCCTGCCGAACTCCTCGTGCGTCGCCACGTGAAGGTAGGAGCGGCCCAGTCGCCGGTCTCTGAGCAGCGCGTTGACGTCCGCGTGCCGGGAGATCAGCCACTGTCCCGTCGGCTCGAAGTAGCTGACGGGGGCGTCACTCCTCAGCTCCGCGTACGCGCCATAGGGGTAGGCGACAAAATCCGGATTCCAGGGATCGAAGCGCACTTTTTCATCTTATGAGGATGCTTGCTTGGCGTGCCTGCTCCGCATCCGGATGTTGAGCAGCTCCACGATCACCGAGAAGGCCATCGCGAAGTAGATGTAGCCCTTGGAGATGTGCTGGCCGAGCCCCTCGGCGATGAGCACCACCCCGATCAGCACCAGGAACGCCAGAGCCAGCATCTTGATGCTCGGATGCTGGTCCACGAACCTGCTGATCGGCCCGGACGCGAACAGCATGACCAGCACCGCCACGATCACCGCGGCGACCATCACGCCGAGCTCGTCCACCATGCCCACGGCGGTGATCACCGAGTCGAGCGAGAACACCACGTCCAGCACCATGATCTGCACGATCACCGAGGCGAACGACGTGACGGCCCGTCCCTTGCCGCCCTCCTCCTTCAGCTCCATGCTGTGCCCGATCTCGGTGACGCTCTTGGCCAGCAGGAACAGGCCGCCCAGCAGCAGGATCAGGTCACGTCCTGATATCCCGTGTCCGAAGACCTCGAACAGCGGCGTGGTCAGCCGGACCACCCACGACAGCGCCAGCAGCAGGAGCAGCCGGCTGATCAGCGCCGCGCCCAGGCCCATGACCCGGGCCCTGTCGCGCTGCTCCGGCGGCAGCTTCCCGGCCAGGATGGAGATGAAGATGATGTTGTCGATACCAAGGACGATCTCTAGTGCGACCAGGGTGAAGAACCCGATCCAGATCTGAGGGTCGGCCACCCAGTCCAGCATTAGTACTCCTCACAGCAGGGGTTTCCGTTACCAACGAGGCAGAGGCCACATAAGTTCGCGGTTGCGATTGATGGCGGGGTGTCGGTTATAGTGCGGGTGTAGGTCATGAGTGCCAGCGCACAGCCCCGGCTTGCTGGCCGGCAACCCTCGCGTCCGCGGCGGGGTGCCCCGGGTGAAGACCTGGTCCGCCACGAGGTGTGGCGGGCAAGCGCGGGCTCGCTGGGTGTTCCGGGGGTCCGATGGCCCCAGGAGGTTCGCCGTGTCCACGTTGACGATCTTCAGCTCCCTGCCCGCCCAGGCCACCGAGGCGCCGGCCGCCGAGCGCGCCCGTCCGATCCCCGCCGTGCTGGGCGCCGATCTGGAAGTGCCGGTCAAGGGCGGCAGGCTGGTGACGTACGCCAACCTCGACTACGCGGCGAGCGCCCCCTGTCTGGAGCCGGTCAGTGCGGCCGTCACCGCCGCGCTCCCGGCCTACTCCAGCGTGCACCGCGGCGCGGGCTACGCCTCCCAGCTCACCACCGCCCGCTACGAGCAGGCCCGCCACACGGTCAGAGCCTTCGTCGGCGCCCGCCCCGACGACGCCGTGATCTTCACCCGCAACACCACCGACGCGACGAACCTGCTGGCCCGCTGCCTGCCCGAGGGCACGACCGCGGTCGTCTTCGACACCGAGCACCACGCCTCGCTGCTGCCCTGGAAGCAGTCCGTACGGCTGGCGCCGCCCGCCTTCCCCGGCGAAGCCGTCCGCGCGGCCGACGAGGCGCTGGCCGGGATCGACGGCCCCAAGCTGCTCGTGGTCACCGCCGCCTCGAACGTCACCGGCGAGCTCTGGCCGATCGCCGCCCTGGCGCACATCGCGCACCGCCACGGCGCCCGGATCCTCGTGGACGCCGCCCAGCTGGTGCCGCACCGGCGGCTCAACCTGACCGCGCTCGACCTCGACTACGTCGCCTTCTCCGGGCACAAGCTCTACGCGCCTTTCGGGGCCGGAGTGCTGGTCGGCCGCCGTGACTGGCTCTCGGCCGGCGAGCCGTACCTCAAGGGCGGCGGCGCCGTGCGCTCCGTCGACGAGGACATCGAGTGGCACGAGGACGCCGAACCGCGTCACGAGGCGGGCACCCCGAACGTGCTGGGCGCCATCGCCGTGGCCGCCGCCTGCGACGCGCTCAGCGCGACCGGCTGGACCGCGCTGGTGCGCGAGGAGGAGCGGCTCATCACCCGGCTCCGGTCCGGACTGGCCGCGATCGAGGGCGTGCGCGAGCTGTCGCTCTGGGGGCCGGACCAGCCGCGCGTGGGCATCGTCTCGTTCGTCGTGGACGGGCACTCGGCGCGCGAGGTGGCCGAGGTGCTGTCGGGCGAGTACGGGATCGGGGTGCGTGACGGCAAGTTCTGCGCGCACCCGTTCGTCCGGCACCTGCTCGGCACCGCGGACGGCGGCTGCGAGGACGACACGGCGTCCGCGGTCCGCGCCTCGATCGGCATCGGCACCACGGAGGAGCATGTGGACCGCCTCATCGAGGCGCTCCGCGACCTCGCCGCCCGCTGAGGTCAAGCGACGGCGAACGTCCACGCGACGCGCTGAGGTCACGCGACGGCGAACGTCCGCGCGACGCGCTGAGGTCAAGCGCTCGGCGAGCGTCCGCGTGACGGCTCGTCGGCGATGATCTCGTCGATGTTCCGCATGTCACCGTCCCGGGCGGCCGGTTGCACCGGCCTGGGAGCGGTGTCCGACTCGGATGGTGCCTCCGGCCTGATGGAGGTGGCCGGAGCGTGGCCGGCGAGATCCTGCTCGGCCGCGCGACGCTCGGCGCGCCGCCGGTAGCTGCCGTGCAGGATGCCGTCGATGCCGATCCGGCCGCCGCCCACCGCCACGAGCAGCAGGCAGGCCACTGCCAGCGCACCGGCGAGTTCCCAGCCGCCGTTCTGCACGAAGACGCCATGGGCGCCGTGGACGAAGATGATCGCGCCCAGCATGTCGACCACCAGCCCGAGGGCCGCCAGCCGGACCAGCAAGCCGATGATGAGCAGGACCCCTCCGATGGTCTCGACGAGGATGGCGAACCCGGCCGAGAGCTGCGGCAGCGGTATTCCCATGTGGTTGAAGGCGGCGGCCGTGACCGGCACCCCGATCTGCATCTTCTGCCACCCGTGGGTCACGAAGATCACGCCGATCGCCACCCGCGAGATCAGGGCAGCAAGATCGAAAAGAATTCTTTGCACGGTTTTCTCCCCCCGTTCCAGGTGTTCCTCCCCTGCCCGATAGGCGGAATGCACCGTTTTAGGGTTCCTTGACCCCTTCCTGTGCTGGATCACCACGACTGCCGGTGGCAGCATTGCCATATGACGGAACGCGTGGTCGGGATCGGCGTCGGGGCGAAAGAGCTGGCCACCGAGGACATGATCCTCAACATCGGCCCACAGCACCCGTCGACGCACGGGGTGCTCAGGCTGCGGCTCACCCTCGACGGCGAGCGCATCGCCACGGCCGAGCCGATCATCGGCTACATGCACCGGGGCGCGGAGAAGCTGTTCGAGGTCCGCGACTACCGGCAGATCATCATGCTGGCCAACCGGCACGACTGGCTGGCGGGGTTCGCCAACGAGCTGGGCGTGGTCCTGGCCGCCGAGCGCATGCTGGGCATGGAGGTGCCGATCCGGGCCGTGTGGGCGCGCACGCTGCTGGCCGAGCTCAACCGGGTGCTGAGCCACCTGATGTTCCTCGGCTCGTACCCGCTGGAGCTGGGCGCGATCACCCCCATCTTCTACGCCTTCAACGAGCGCGAGCGTATCCAGGCCGTGATGGAGGAGATCTCCGGCGGCCGGATGCACTACATGTTCAACCGGGTCGGCGGGCTGAAGGAGGACCTGCCGTACGGCTGGCTGGACCGGGTTTCGGAGACCGTCGCCGAGACCCGGCGCCGCGTGCCCGACATCGAGAACCTGATCCTGAACAACGAGATCTTCCTGGCCCGTACCAAGGGCGTCGGTGTCCTGTCCCGCGAGCAGATCCTGCAGTACGGCGTGAGCGGCCCCATCGCCCGTGCCTCCGGTGTCGACCTCGACCTGCGGCGCGACCAGCCGTACCTGGCCTATCCCGAGCTGCCGGTGAAGGTGGTCACGCGCGGCGCGGGCGACTGCCACGCCCGCTTCGAGATCCTGCTCGACCAGCTCAGGGTCTCGCTTGACCTGACCGACGCGTGCGTCGAACGGCTGCGCTCGCTGCCGCCGGGTCCCATCAACCAGCGGCTGCCCAAGGTCCTGAAGGTGCCGGAGGGCCACACGTACGCCTGGACCGAGAACCCGCTCGGCATCAACGGCTACTACCTCGTGTCCAAGGGGGACAAGACTCCATGGCGGCTCAAGCTGCGCTCCGCGTCTTACAGCAACATCCAGGTGCTCAGGGAGATGCTGCCGGGGCACCTGGTGGCGGACATGGTGGCGATCCTCGGCTCGATGTTCTTCGTCGTGGGTGACATCGACAAGTGACCGGCGTCGCGACTCCGCAGCGGGACAAATATGTCGACTGGCTGCGCGCTCTCAGTCTGATCGTGGTGGTGGTGTGGCACTGGGCGTTCACCATCCTGCAGTGGAAACCCGAGGGTCCCGAACCGACCAGCCCGCTCGGCTTCACCTCGGGGCTGTGGATACTCACCTGGCTGCTTCAGGTGCTGCCGCTCTTCTTCTACGTCGGCGGCCACGTCCACCTGCTGTCGTGGAGCCGCGCCCAGGCCCGCGGCACCGGCATCGGCCGGTTCGTCTGGCGGCGCATCCGCGCGCTGGCCGCCCCCGCGCTCGTGCTGGTGGGCGTGTGGGTCACCATCGGCGCGGTCGTGACCTGGGTGTTCCACGTCGAGTGGATGTGGCGGGTGGTGCTGCTCGTGCTCAGCCCGCTCTGGTTCCTCGGCGTCTACCTGGTGCTGATCGCGCTGCTGCCCGTGGCGTTGTGGCTGCACCGCCACTACGACGTGCTGGCGCTCATCTGGCTGGGCGGCGCCGCCCTGGTGATCGACGTGGTCCGCTTCCGGTACGGCATCGAGTGGGTCGGCTGGCTGAACATGATCATCGTCTGGGGGCTGGCCCACGAGGCCGGCTTCTTCTACGACCGGATCGTCATCCTGCCCAGGCGCTATGACGTCGGGGTCCTGTGGACCGGGCTGTTCGCCCTGTTCGGCCTGGTCTACTCAGGCATCTACCCGGGCTCGATGGTCGGGGTGCCCGGTGACAAGTGGTCGAACATGGCGCCGCCCACCTTCGTCATCGTGGCGCTGCTGCTGTTCCAGATCGGCCTGGTGGAGGTGCTGCGGCCGTCGATGGAGCGCGTCCTGGAGAAGCCCGGGTGGCGCCGGGTCAACGGCACCATCAACCGCTACGCGCTGCCGCTGTTCCTCTTCCACACCACGGGCATGGCGATCGCGCTGGGGCTGCTGTGGTGGTTCTTCGGCACGCTCGGCGGCGAGGTGCCACCGGACCTCAGATGGTGGCTGGAACGCCCGCTCGCCATCCTGGGCCCGCTGGTCTGCACCCTCCCGGTCATCTACCTCTTCGGCCGCAAGCGGGCTCCTGCCGAACAAGTGCCGGACAAGAGTTGACCATGGCCGCCGGCTTGAGGCCATGACGGCCGACATCGGGTTCCTGGCTACTGCGGAAGCGAACGCCTGGTGATTCGCGGCGCCATCTACCTGGGCCGCTGATCCTCCGGGTCCTTAGGGATGCGGCAGGCGTGCTCCAGGAAGAGGGCGGCGCAGATCAGCACCACGAACGCCAGCAGCGAGCCCACCGCGATGAAGAACTCGAACCGCGGCGTCTCCCTGGTGAACAGCTGGACCGTGTGCAGGACGAACCCACCGAAGATGCCCGCGAACACCGCACCCACGTAAGCCGACGCCTTGCCCAGCGCCGCGAGCCGGGCCACCGCCAGAGGCTCGACCGGCTTGGTGTCAGGTTTGCGGTCGATCCGGGCCTTCGTCACCCAGCCGCTGTAGGCCTCCCCGAGGGCCAGCAGCAGGACGGTGGGGATGGCGGTCCACGGCACGATGGGCAGGTCGGCGTAGAACTCCCTGACCACCATCCAGGCGATCAACGCCACGACGACGACGATGCCGACCAGCAGGCCGGGGCGAGTGGGCCTCAATCCGGACTCTGGAGCTTGAGGTCCGCACGCAGCCGTACGCCGCTCTGGTCGAGGTCCGTGAGCAGGTCGGCGACCTGACCCTGGCCGGGCAGCACGCCGTCGGGGTCCACGTCCGCCCACGGGACCAGGACGAAGGCCCGCTCGTGCGCGAGCGGGTGCGGCAGCGTCAGGTCGGGGTCGTCGGAGACCGTGTCACCCACGACGATCAGGTCGATGTCGAGCGTGCGCGGGCCCCAGCGTTCCTTGCGCTCCCGCCCGAAGGCGTTCTCGACGCCCTGCGCCCGCTCCAGCAGCGCCTGCGGCTGGAGCGTGGTCTCGGCGAGGACGATCGCGTTGAGGTAGGGGCGCTGCCCGGCGGGACCGCCGACCGGGTCGGTCTCATAGACGGGCGAGCTCGCAACGAACTCCAGCCCTGGCGCGTCGAACAGCGTGTCGATGGCGTCCTGCAACGTCTGGAAGCGCCGCCCGAGATTGCTACCGAGAGACAGTACGACGTTCACGTGCTACTCCCCTCGCTCACCACGTTCATTCGCGACTCCGTTGGATGGTGACGATCACGTCGTCGAACGGCAGCGGGATCGGTGCCGCGGGCTTGTGCACACTCACCTCGACCGACTCCACCAGGCCGGCGGCCAGGCACACGTCGGCGAGGCGCTGCGCGAGCGTCTCGATCAGCTCGACCGGCTCGCCTTCCACGACGGCGACCAGCGCCTGGGCGAGCTCTCCGTAGTGGACCGTCTTGCCGAGGTCGTCGGAGGCGGCGGCGGGGGCGGTGTCGAGGAACAGCGTCGCGTCGACCACGAACTCCTGCCCCAGCTCACGCTCGGCCGCCAGCACACCGTGCCGGCCCCGGGCCCGCAGGCCCTTCAGCGCGATGCGGTCAGACCTCAAGCTCGCCTTCCTCCTCGTCGTCGTCACCCTGGAGCACCGGCGAACCGTGGTGCATCCACAGCCGCCAGCCCTGCGCCGTGCGCACGTAGACGTTACTGGCCACCACCTTGCCGGCGGCGAAGCTGGACTCGCCCTCCTCGCCGGCGGTGAGGATGTTCTCGACGCAGGTGAGCACGGCCACGTCACCCAGCACGGTGGTGTTGACGTCGGTCAGCACGAACTGGATGTAGGTGGTGTTGGCCATGATGAGCGCCCAGGAGCGCAGCACCTCGGAGCGCCCCGAGAGCAGGGTCCAGCCCGGGTGTACGCAGCTGACCTGCTCGTCGGCGGAGTCCTCCGCCCAGATCTCGGTCATCTTGTCGAGGTTGGCGTCCTCGATCGCGAGATAGAAGTCCTGGTTGACCGTCTCGATCGCGGCGGTGTCGACACTCATGTGTTGGCTCCGGGTCTCTTCCATGCGGCGGCCACGCGCACGGCATCGGCATTGGGACCTACTTCGTGCACTCGTACGCACCAGGCGCCGGCGTGCGCGGCCAGCGCCGTCACGGCCACCGTGGCGTCGTCACTGCCGCTGAACGGGCGCGGCGTGCCGTCGGCGTCGGCCAGCAGCCGCCCCAGGAACCGCTTGCGCGAGGCCCCGATCAGCAGCGGATAGCCGAGCTCGGCCAGCTCCCCCATTCCGGCGAGCAGCTCCCAGTTGTGCGCGGGGTTCTTCGCGAAGCCCAGCCCGGGGTCGAGCACGATCTGCTTCTCGGACACGCCCTCGGCCAGCACCAGGCCGACCCGCTTGGCGAGCTCCTCGCGCACCTCGGTCACGACGTCGTCGTAGACGGCCCGGCGGTCCATGTCATGGCTGTGGCCGCGCCAGTGCATCACCACGTAGTCGACGCCGGTGGCGGCCACCACGCGCGGCATCTCGGGATCGGCCAGGCCGCCGCTCACGTCGTTGACCAGCCTCGCCCCCGCCTCCACCGCCGCCTTGGCGACCTCGGCCCGCATGGTGTCGACGCTGACCGCCACTCCCTCGGCGCTGAGCGCCCTGATCACCGGCACGACGCGGGCCAGCTCCTCGTCGAGCGGCACTCTGGCGGCGCCGGGGCGGGTGGACTCGCCGCCCACGTCGACGATGTCGGCCCCCTCACCGACCAGCTCCAGCCCGTGCCGGATCGCGGCCGCCTCGTCGAACCACAGGCCCCCGTCGGAGAACGAGTCCGGCGTGACATTGACCACGCCCATGACGAGGCACCGCGCCTCTGCTCCGACAACCATGCCCCAAGCCTAGGCGGTCGTGGTTGATGGGGTCTGTGGAGGGTGCCCACACGCAAATAACAATCCGATCAGTGCCATAGGCTCGCTGACGGGTGCTTATCGGTGCAGGGTCAGCGCCATAGGCCCACTGGTGCTTATCGGTGCAGGATCAGCGCCATCGCCTCGGCGCGGGTCTTGTCGCTCGTACGGAAATCGCCGCGCACCGCCGAGGTCACCGTCTTCGCGCCCGGCTTGCGGACGCCGCGCATGGTCATGCAGAGGTGCTCGCACTCCACCACCACGATCACCCCGCGCGGCTCCAGCACGCGCATCAGCGCGTCGGCGATCTGCGAGGTCATCCGCTCCTGCACCTGCGGGCGGCGGGCGAAGACGTCCACCAGGCGGGCCAGCTTGGACAGCCCGGTCACCTGGCCGCGCTCGTTGGGGATGTAGCCCACGTGGGCCACCCCGTGGAAGGGCACCAGGTGGTGCTCGCAGGTGGAGTAGACCTCGATGTCCCTGACAAGGACCATCTCGTCGTGGTCGACGTCGAAGACCTTGTTGAGCACGTCCTCCGGCGTCTGTCCGAGGCCGGAGAACTGCTCGGCGTAGGCCCGGGCCACCCGCGAGGGGGTGTCGAGCAGGCCGTCACGGTCGGGATCCTCGCCGATGGCGTAGAGGATCTCGCGGACGGCCTTCTCGATCCGGCCCAGGTCTACGTCTTGCGAACTCACGCACCGTCTCCAGAGGGCAGGGCGTCCTGGTGACTGGCGGCGGCGAGCGAGCCGTTGGCCGACTGCTCCTTCGGGGTCAGGATCGGCGGGCGGTCCGAGGGGAGCCGCTTGCCGTAACCCGCGTAGGACGGGCGGTGCTCCTTGACCACGACCGGGGCGAAGACCTCCAGCACCTGGTCGCGGGAGAGCGTCTCCTTCTCCATGAGCTGCAGCACCAGGTTGTCGAGCACGTCGCGGTATTCGACCAGGATGTCCCACGCCTGGTCGTGCGCCGTCTCGATCATCCGGCGGACCTCCTCGTCGATCGTCGAAGCGATCTTCTCGGAGTAGTCGCGCTCGTGGCCCATCTCGCGGCCCAGGAAGACCTCGGCCTGGCCGGAGCCGAACTTACGGGCGCCGAGCTGCTCGCTCATGCCGTATTCGGTCACCATGCGGCGGGCGACCGCCGTGGCCTTCTCGATGTCGTTGGAGGCGCCGGTGGTGGGCTCGTGGAAGACGAGCTCCTCCGCCGCGCGACCGCCGATCAGCATGGCGAGCTGGTCCATCATCTCGGACCTGGTGGCCAGGAACTTGTCCTCCATCGGCAGCGTCATGGTGTAACCCAGGGCGCGGCCACGGGACAGGATCGTGATCTTGTGGACCGGGTCGGAGTTGGGCAGCGCGTGCGCCACCAGCGCGTGACCGCCCTCGTGGTAGGCGATCATCTTCTTTTCCTTGTCGGACATGACCCGCGACTTGCGCTCGGGTCCTGCCATGACGCGGTCGATCGACTCCTCGAGGATGTCCATCGAGATCAGCTTCTTGTCGGCGCGCGCGGTGAGCAGCGCCGCCTCGTTGATCACGTTGGCCAGGTCGGCGCCGGTGAAGCCGGGCGTGCGACGGGCGATGACGTCGAGGTCGACCGCCGGCTCGAACGGCTTGCCGCGACCGTGGACCCTGAGGATGCCCTTACGGCCCTCCAGGTCGGGGCGGTCGACGGTGACCTGGCGGTCGAATCGGCCCGGACGCAGCAGCGCCGGGTCGAGGATGTCGGGCCGGTTCGTCGCGGCGATGAGGATCACGCCGCCCTTGACGTCGAAGCCGTCCATCTCGACGAGCAGCTGGTTGAGCGTCTGCTCGCGCTCGTCGTGGCCGCCGCCCAGGCCCGCGCCGCGGTGCCGGCCGACGGCGTCGATCTCGTCGATGAAGATGATCGCCGGTGCGTTGGCCTTGGCCTGCTCGAACAGGTCGCGGACACGCGAGGCGCCGACGCCGACGAACATCTCGACGAAGTCGGAGCCGGAGATCGAGTAGAACGGCACGCCCGCCTCACCCGCGACCGCGCGGGCGAGCAGCGTCTTGCCGGTGCCGGGCGGGCCGTACAGCAGCACGCCCTTGGGGATCTTCGCCCCGATCGCCTGGAACTTGGCCGGGGCCTGCAGGAACTCCTTGATCTCCTGGAGCTCCTCGATGGCCTCGTCGGCGCCCGCGACGTCGGAGAAGGTGGTCTTGGGGGTGTCCTTGGTGATCAGCTTCGCCTTGGACTTGCCGAAGCTCATCACCCGCGAGCCGCCGCCCTGCATCTGGTTCATGATGAACAGGAAGATGAGGACGATGAAGACGATCGGCAGGAAGCTCACCAGGATGCTGACCAGGAAGTTCTCCTGGGGCACCTCGGTGGTGAAGCTCTTGGTCGTGCCCGCCTGAACCTGCGCCTGCAGCTCTTCGGTCAGCTTCGGCCCGTAGCCGGCGACCCAGTCAGACTGGATCATGTTGGTCGCCGTGTCACCCGGCCTGACCGTGATCGGCTTGATCAGCGTCAGCTCGATGCGCTGATCCTTGTCGACGATCTTGGCGTTGCTTACATTGCCGGTGCGAATCTGCTGGAGGACTGTGGACGTGTCGGCCTGCTTGAAGTTGCCGCCGCCGCTCCAGAGCTGGGTGACGAGCAGGAGCAGCACGACGATGCCCAGGATCCACAGCAGTGGCCCACGTGTAAATCGCTTGAGATCCATCCGATGCGGAACCCCTTGCGGGCCCGTCCCTTCCTGACCATGGCCTGGAACCCCGGGAATTCCCGGGGCCGCGGCATCCGACGCCGCGACTTCTGACTACCCGAAGGGGACGCTTGGTCACCCTCCCGGAGTCAGAAGGTACACCGGGTAAGCGAGCGGAGGGACCGCCCGCTACACCGGTCTTGCCCTACCAACGTACGTCAGGTGGCGCGGTGTTCCCGGCGGCTACTTGTAAACATGGGGAGCCAAGGTGCCGATGAAGGGGAGATTGCGGTAACGCTCCGCGTAGTCGAGCCCGTAGCCGATGACGAACTCGTTGGGGATGTCGAAGCCGACGTACTTCACGTCGATCGGCACCTTGACCGCGTCGGGCTTGCGCAGCGCGGCGCAGATCTCCAGCGAGGCCGGGTTGCGCGACTTGAGGTTTTCCAGCAGCCAGTGGAGGGTCAGCCCCGAGTCGATGATGTCCTCGACGATCAGCACGTGGCGGCCCATGATGTCGGTGTCGAGGTCCTTCAGCACCCGCACGACGCCGGACGACTTGGTGCCCGCGCCATAGGACGACACGGCCATCCAGTCCATCTGGACGGGCACGTGCAACGCCCTGGCCAGGTCGGCCATCACCATGACCGCGCCCTTCAGCACGCCCACGAGCAGGAGCTCCGTGCCCGCGTAGTCGGCGTCGATCCGCCCGGCAAGCTCTTTGACCTTGGCCTGGAGCTCGTCCTGAGGAATCAGGACTTTCTCGAGGTCCTTGCCCATATCGGCAGCATCCACCTGTGGTTCCTTACGGGATGGGACTGATGGCGAGTATCAGGGTGTCATACCGCCGCACAGCGGCCAGACCCCCGGGTAGATCCACGGCCTTCTGCCCGCGCCACGCCGTGATGAGCCGGTCGACGGCACGCACGTGCGTCGCGGAGAGGGCTCCGGACGGCGTTCCCGCCGCGATGGCCGCCCGCCGCAGGACCCGCCGCCTGACGGCGCCTGGGAGGCGTTCCAGCTCGGGTACGGACAGCGTCACCGAACCGGTGATATCGCTTAGAGCGCAATTCTGATAGGCCGTGTCGGCCCATTCGTCAAGGGCGTCGGCGTCGTCCCGGGCGAGATCGGCGGTCCTGGCGAGCGCCTCGGCCACGCCGGGCCCCAGCTCCGACTCCAGCAGCGGGAGGACCCTGGTCCGTACCCGGACGCGGGTGTAGCGGGGATCCTCGTTGTGCGGATCGTCCCAAGGGCTCAGGCCGAGCGCCGCGCACGCGGCGACGGTGGTGGCACGGGAGAGGGACAGCAGCGGCCTGCGGTAGCGGCCGGTCACCGGGGCCATGCCGGACAGCGATCTGAGCCCGCTCCCCCTGGCCAATCCGAGCAGCACGGTCTCGGCCTGGTCGTCCCTGGTGTGGCCGAGCAGCACGGTCGCGGCCTGGAGCCGGTCGGCCGCCTCGGCGAGCGCGGCGTAGCGGGCGTCTCGGGCCGCCGCCTCCGGGCCGCCGGACGTACCGACATCGACGGTGAGGATCTCGGCATGGTCCAGGCCCAGGGCCGGGGCCAGCGCGGCCACCGTCTCGGCGCGTGCCGCGGAGCCCTCCTGGAGCTGGTGGTCCACCGTCAGCAGCCCGGCCTTCAGGCCCGCGCGCGGCGCGACGAAGCCGAGCGCGGCGGCGAGTGCGAGGGAGTCGGCTCCCCCGCTGCACGCCGCCAGCACGAGCGCGCCGTCACCGACGTCGGCCAGCGCCTCCCGGACGGCCCTTCGGACGTCGGCGACGGCCGGGTGCGGGCCCATGACGAGTCAGGCGGGCAGGGCGTTGCTGCCGATGACGCGGCGTACCCAGGCGCCGGGGTCGGTGATCTCGGGTGTCGTCGGCAGGGTCTCGGGAGAGGTCCAGACGCGGTTGAAGCCGTCCATGCCGACCTGGTCCACCACCGCGCGGACGAAGGCCGAGCCCTCGGCGTACTGCTTCATCTTGACCTCGATGCCCAGCAGCCGCCGGACCGTGCGGTCGAGGCGCGAGCCGCCCTCGCGGCGATGGGCGAACTTGGCGCGGATGTCGGCCACCGACGGCACCACCGAAGGGCCGACGGCGTCCATGACGTAGTCGCCGTGCCCTTCGACCAACGTCATCACGGCCGTGAGGCGGTCGAGGATCTCCTTCTGGCCGGGCGACTGGATGGCGTCGATGAGGTTGCCCTCGCCGCCGCGCACCACGTCGGCCACCGTGTCGGCGGCGGTGCGCAGCCGCTCCAGCAGCGTGCCCAGGTCGAGGTCGGAGGCCAGCAGGAACTCGGTCATCTGCGAGCGGATGTATTCGCGCAACCACGGCACCCCGGTGAACTGCACGCGGTGCGTCTCCTCATGCAGGCACACCCAGAGGCGGAAGTCGTGCGGGTCGACGTTCATCTCGCGCTCGGCGTGCACGATGTTGGGCGCGACGAGCGTCAGACGCCCCGCCGGCTCGCGGCCCGTCGGGTCCGGGGGCAGGAACAGCTCATATTGGCCGAGCACCCGCGAGGCGAGGAAGGCGAGCACCGCGCCCACCTCGACGCCGGTGATGCGGGAGCCCACGGCCGTGACGATCGCCGGCGGCGGGTTGGCTCCGGAGGCGACCCGCTCGGTGAGCGGTTCGAGCACCACGCGGAAGCCCTCGACGTTGGCCTTGATCCAGCCGGGGCGGTCGACGATGGTCGCCGCCTGCGGCGCGGTCTCCGTGTGAATCTTGGTGAACTCGCGTACGTGCCCCTCGGCCTCACGTGACAGCGCGCGGAGCTCGGTGACGGCCTGCCTGGCCTCCTCCCGGCTCACCTGAGGACCGGGGCGCACCAGGCGCGTGCCGGTCGTGACGGCCAGATCCCAGTCGATCACCTGCATACCGTCCACCGTACGTGGTTCTTGTCCGGCCCGCGAAGAAGCGCCGGTGTCTGGAGTGAGGAGAGAGGGAGCGAAGCGACCGAACGACGATCGCAAGACACCGGATCCCAGCGACTGAGCCGCGATCCGAAGGATCGCCATGAACACTGTTAGGAACGCGCGACGATTGCCGCGAGTCTGTCCAGTACCGGCTCGGCGGTGCTCGGCACGCGGTCGGCCAGGAAGGCGAAGGTGACCAGGCGCCCTTCCTTGGTGGTGGCCATGCCGGCCAGCGTGTTGACGTTGTTGAGGGTGCCGGTCTTGGCGCGGACGAGGCCGACCTGGCCCTTGCTGTCGCCGCTGGTGAAGCGCCTGCCGTTGCCCAGGGTGCCGGAGAACCCGGCGATCGGCATGCCGGAGGCGATCGGGTGCAGGTCGGGGTGGGCCGCGGCGGAGGCGATCGCGATGACCCGGGCCATCGCGTCGGCGCTGATGCGGTTGCGCGCGGACAGGCCGCTGCCGTCAAAGACCTGTACGCCCTTGGCCGCGCCGAGCCGCTGCAGCACCCCGACCACGGCCTTGGTCGCGCCCTCGAAGGACGCCTGCTGGCCTTCCTTGATGGCGACATGCCTGGCCAGCGCCTCGGCCAGGTCGTTGTCGCTGAACGTCAGCGTGTGCTCGACCAGCGAATAGAGCGGTGCCGAGTCGACCCGGCCGAGCTCAGCGGCCCCCGCGGGCGCCTTGCCCGGTCGTACGGACTTGGCGACGCTCACGCCGTACTTGGTCAGGAGCCGGGCGAACGCGGCGGCGGCGTACTGCGGCGGGTTGGACACGCGCGGCTGCCTCGCGGCGGGGTCGCGCCGCCCCTCGTCGATCGCCAGCGCGTAGACCGGCGCCACCTCGCCGTCGGGCACGTAGCCCGGCTTCCATCCGGGCGCCAGCGGGGAACCGGTGAACAGGGAGGCGTCATAGGAGAGCGTGACCTTGGTGACGCCCTTGGCCTTCAGCGCGGCGGCGGTACGCGAGGCGAGCGTGGCGAGCGACGCCTGCTTGGGGTAGGCCAGCGACTTGGCCGACGGCCCGGCGAGCGTCGGATCCCCTCCGCCCACCAGCACGATCGAGTTGGCCGCCGGTCCCTGCGTCACCCGGGTGGACAGGCGGGTGTCGGGGCCGAGAGCGGCCAGCGCGGCCGTGCAGGTGACCAACTTTGTGGTGGAGGCGGGAGTGATGCCGACGTCGGGGTTGGCGGCGAATACCTGCTCGCCGGTGGCGGCGTCGATGACCACGGCGCCCACCCGATCGCCCAGCGCTTCGTCACCCAGGGCGCTGGTGAGCTGCCGGGTCAAAGTACGCTTAGTAGTGAGAGGTCCGTCTCCGGCCCTCACCTGGAGTTGGGCCAGCACCGGCCCTGCGGTGACCACGGAGACGGGGGGAGACCCTTCAGGAGACGGTGTCGGCTCGGTCGGTGACGATCCCCTCGTCAGCGCGCCCAGGCTGAAGTCGTTGGTCATCGCATAGATGCCGATGACGATGGTCAGCACCTGGAGCATGGCGAGAGTGGTCAGCATCACCCACCGCTCGTGCCGCGCCACGTCGCCTGACCTCTCTCCTGGTGTTCGCCTACGAGACATTAACGCCCACTCGGCGTGAGCGGAGGAACCGCGGTGGAGTTCGACGTTGTCGTTGAGATTCCCAAGGGACAACGGAACAAGTATGAAGTGGACCATGAAACCGGTCGCATCAGGCTTGACCGGCTGCTGTTCACCTCTACGCAGTACCCCGCCGACTACGGCTTCATCGAGCACACCCTCGGCGAGGACGGCGACCCGCTCGACGCGTTGGTGCTGCTTCAGGAGCCGACCTTCCCGGGCTGCTACATCAGCTGCCGCGCGGTGGGGATGTTCCGGATGACGGACGAGAAGGGTGGCGACGACAAGGTCCTGTGCGTGCCCGCCACCGACCCGCGGATGGAGCACATTCGCGACATTCATCACGTGCCGGAGTTCGACCGGCTGGAGATCCAGCACTTCTTCGAGGTCTACAAGGACCTGGAGCCCGGCAAGTCCGTCGAGGGTGCCAACTGGGTGGGCCGGATGGAGGCCGAGGTCGAGATCAAGCGCTCCTTCCAGCGCGCCAAGGACGAGGGCCACAGCTGAGCTGTGTAGATGGCGATCCTTCGGATCGCGGCTCAGTCGCGGTCACTGAGGCCTGGTAGCACCCACCAGGTCTCCTCGCCACATTGAGGCGACTCGCACGACGTCGCCGGTCTGTGGCGCGTGCACCATCAGCCCGTCGCCCACGTACATGCCGACGTGGTGGATCGTGCTCGGGTCGCTGGTGACGTAGCCGAAGAACAGCAGGTCGCCGCGGCGCAACTGGTCGAGCGGCACGTGCGGGCCCGAGGTCCACTGCGTGCCGGTCCAGTGGTCGATGCCGACGCCCGCCTGCTCCCAGGCGCGCATGGTCAGGCCCGAGCAGTCGAAGCTGTCCGGGCCGTCGGCCGCCCACACGTACGGCTTGCCGAGCTGGGTCAGCGCCCAGTTGGCCGCGACGTCGCCCATGAGCGACCCGGACGCGAGCAGCCCATGGCTGAGGCGGGCCTGCGCCAGCGCCGCCTCCCGCCGCCTGGCCAGCAGGTGCGCGTGGGTGCGGGCGGCGTCGACCCGCCGCTGCCACGTGACGCGCTCGGCCTCCAGCCCTCTGGTCTCACGCTTCTGCGCGGCGACGGCCGCCTCCGCGGCGACCTTCGCCTGCCTGGCGCGCTCGGACACGGCCTCGTGCTCGGCGTACGCCTCGGCGGCCGCGCTCCGCAGGATGGCGGAGACCTCCTGGGCGTCGCGCATCCGGTCGAGCACCGCGCTCTGCTCGCCGCTGAGCTGCTCCAGGACGCTCGCCCGGTGCAGGAAGCCGTCGATGTCGCCGGTGTCGGTCATCATGCCGATCATCGGCGAGATCATGTCGATCCCGCTGTAGCTCTGCGCCGCGAGCAGCGCGACGGGCGCGCGGGCCTTCTCCACCTCGGCGTCGGCCAGCGCCAGCCGGGCCTGCGCCTGGTCGCGGGCGCGCCGGGCGCGTTCGAGGTGGACCAGCTCCCCGTTGTACGCCTCCACCAGCTGCTCCGCGCCCGCCGCCAGGTTGTCGAGCCGTGACTGGGCCTCGGCGAGCCGCGCGCTCGCGGTGCCGAGTCGCCGCGTCCGATCCTGTACGGCGTGACGGGCCTGCATCACCTTCCGGCGGGACGGCCCGGGAGCCGCGTCGGCCGGCGGGCACAGGGTGACGACCAGGCAGACTGCCATGAGGCCGGCTCTGATGGCATGCATAGTGCACACAGTTCCCGCCCGTCACTCTGTGTAATCCTGGTCACTTTCGTAACATCGTCAACGCAGGCGGAACAGGCGTTCTATCCACGGCCGGACGCCCGCCGGGACCGGGCTCGTGCCCCGGGGATAGGTGAAGACCGGCGTCTGCGTCCCGTAGGCGGCGTGCAGCTCGGCCGCCCGGCACCAGTCGGCGCCCGCCCGAGCCGCGGCCCAGGCCGCCGCGATGGCCGGACGGGACTCCGGATGGCGGTCGAAGGTCTGGTAAAGGGTCATCGTGGCGGCGGCGGCCACCGAGCCGTCGCCGGGGTAGGCGGTGCCCGCCAGGTAGGGGGCGGCGACCCGGCCGCCGTGGCAGGTGCCGAGGGCCCAGGTCCAGTTGGCGAGCACGAGGCCGAGTACGGGCTCCGGCACCGCGGCCGCAGCCGCGTACAGGCGCTCCTGGCGCTGACCGGTCAGGCGGCGCGAGGACCAGAGCCAGCCGAGCTCGGCGGGCGGGCCGCCGGGCGGCTCGCCACCGGAGAGCCAGGACAGAACGGCCAGGCCGCGTGCGGTGCGCAGGCGGCAGAGTTCGAGGACGTCGCGGAGCATGCGGGGGCCCTGGTCGAGCCAGGTGGGCCAGGCGACGTGATGGCTCCTGGCCATCAGCTCGGCCCGCTCCTCGCTGACCGGCAGGGGGCAGACCCGACAGCCCAGTTGAGGGTCCTCGCGCAGCTGGTACGCCTCCATGCAGTGGCCTCAGCCGGCCGGGACGGTGGTGGGCGGCGTCGCGGTCGGCGTCTGGGCCGGTGTCTGGGCGGGCGTCTGCGCCGGTGTCTGTCCCGGCGTGACGGTCGGCGGGGCGACGGGTGTCTGGGTCGGTGTCGCGGCGGGCGTCGGGACGTCGGTGGGGCGGGGTGTGCGGGGGTGCTTGTGCGGGTGTCTGCCGGGCTGCTTGTCCGGCCCCCTGCCCGGGTGCTCGTCCGGGTCCGGCGCGGGCTCGGCGGACTGGTGGTCGGGGGTGGGGGTGAGCTGGTCGGGCTGGGGCTCGGGCGTCTCGGGGTCCTTGGACGGGTCGCGGCTCGCCGGGGAGCCGACGGTCGGCACGGGGGTCGTTGACGGCGTCGTCGTCGGGGGCAGGGCGCCCAGCGGGACGGTGGCCGTGCTGTCCAGGATGGGTTCGACGCTGATCCGCGGGTCCTGGGGCTCGGGCTGCCAGGGCAGCCTGATGCCTGGCGGCTCACCCGGTGCGGGGAAGGCGGCGGACGCGATGCCCGGCAGCCCGCCCTCTACCTGGTCGAACTGCTGGAAGATCAGCACTATCGCCACCACGGTCGCGACCGCCGCCATCGCGCCAGCCAGCGCCTGAGGCCACCTTCGAGCGTTCTTCCGCGGGGCAACGGGAAACCCGGCGGCGTCGAGCGCCCCCGAGCGCCGGGCCACGTAGCGGCGGTAGGGCTGGAGTTCGGGGTCGGCGAAGCAGCTCATCACCCTGACCGCGAGCGACTCCGGCAGCGGGATCCGGGGCAGCAACTCGAAGACCTTGGCCGCCGACACCTGGCGCGTGCGGTGGGGGGAGCAGGTCAGACAGCCCGAGAGGTGCCCGACCAGCCGCGCGCGCATCTCGGGCGTCAGCCTGCCGGAGAAGCCCGTGAGGATGCCGGCCCGTGCCGCGCAGTCGTAGGTGCTCTTCCTGGCCAGGAGCTCCGCCGTGATCGCGTCGCGCAGTCGTTCGCGGGCCTCCTCCTGGGCCGCCTCGACATGGCGCGCCGCGACCCCCAGCACCACCGCGAGCTCCGGGGTGGGCAGTTCGTGCCTGGCCGACAGCTCCAGGACCTCACGGTCGTCGTGGGACAGGCTCTGGATCGCGTTCCAGGCCACGACGCGCAGGTCGGCGTCGGCCGGATTGTCCGGGGGTGGAGCCTGCGCCAGTGCTTCGTCGGCGTTGGGTGGCTCGGCCATCCGCCGTCGCAGGCATTCGGCGCGGGCCAGGGCGTACAGCCATGGACGCAGGCGGCCGGGATCCGCCAGGGAGCCGGCGTGCGCCTCCGCCGCGATCATCGTGTCGCGGAGCGCCACCTGGGCGCCGTCGGAGCTGAGGAGAAGGGACCAGCAGTATCTGTGGATGCCCTCGGCGTAGGCGTCGTAGAGCGCGGCGAGGGCACCCGGGTCACGGGCGCGGAGTGACTCGACCAGGGCGCGGTCATTCATATGACAGAAGGTAATGGATTAGTAACTAGTAGTTCCACTGCTTCTGTGGGAATGAAGCCCTTGCCGGCAACACTCCGATGAAGAAAACCGTTGCGCTCGGCCGCCAGGTGGTGAATGGCCGCTCCGCCCGATTTATCGGCTTATTTGATTGATATTTGATGAGCAATTCACTGCTGGTGCTCGGACACGGCCTGGCTGCCGCGGTCCACCGTGAACGGCTCGGTGGTCGGCTTGATCGTGTGCAGCGGCACCGCGCCGCCCAGCGCCAGGTCCTCGAAGGGCCGGCCGGTCGAGCCCCAGGTCCGGGCGGTCACATCGGTCTTGGCCACCACGCTGCCCGTGGGAAGGCCGCTCACGGTCAGGATGAAACGCGGTGGACTGCCCGCCTTCACATCATCGATGAACGTACTGCCGCCGCCGAGCAGTTTGCCCGCCTTGTCGCGCAGCAACACGTTCACCACCAGGCTGCTGGCGGGAAGCTGATAGGGATTGTCGACATAGCCGGTAATAAGATAAGAACGGTCCTTTTGTCGGAGCGTCTGCACCCGCGAAACGGGAAACTCCTTGAACGCCGACGCGATGCGGGCGGCGGGCCGCCACTGGGCGGGGCGATAGTCGATGGTCACCTTGGCCGGTTTCTGCGGCGCGTTGACCTGGCCGGTGAAGGCCAGCGACCCGCCCGGCGGCACGGCGTCGAGCGACTGGTCCATCCGGACCACCTCGGTGCCGGCGGCGTCACGCCCGACGACCGTCGCCACCACGTGCTCGCCGAAGTGCCACGGGTTGGCGTTGGTGAGGATTCCTGCCCAGTTCACGGCGTAGCCGTCGGACGACTTGACGACGTTCGACACCTGCTCCTTGAGGACGAGGGGCTTGAGCTGCTGTTGGGACGGTTCCTCGCTGGAGCACCCGGCTAGGCAGATCGCCCCGAGTGCGAGGAGGCTGACGGTTCGGCTACGCGGGATCACTTTGCCGTGATAGCCGGTCTATGGGCGCGGCAGGGACGGGACACGCGCCTGCCGTACCAACTCTTTAACGCACTCTTGACCGCGATCAGCGGGGGCGGACGACCCTGGCCTCATCCCAGACCGGTTCGGAAGACTCGTAAACCGTCCCGTCCGCGCCGAACACCAGGAAGCGATCGAAATCCGCCGCGAACCAGCGGTCGTGCGTGACCGCCACCACCGTGCCCGCGAACGCGTCCAGACCCGCTTGGAGCGCTTCGGCGCTGGCCAGGTCGAGGTTGTCGGTCGGCTCGTCGAGCAGCAGCAGCGTCGCGCCGGACAGCTCCAGCAGCAGGATCTGCAGCCGCGCCTGCTGACCGCCCGAGAGCGTGTCGAACCGCTGCTCGGCGATCTGTCCGGCCAGCTCGTAGCGGGCCAGGGCCTTCATGGCCTCGTTCTTCAGCCGGGCGTGCTCGGACATGACGATCTCCACCGGCGAGCGACCCAGCAGGTCGGGCCGGGCGTGCGTCTGGGCGAAGTGGCCGGGGACCACGCGGGCGCCGAGCCTGGCGACACCGGAGTGGCCGATCTGCTCGCCCGCGAGCAGCCGCAGGAAGTGGGACTTGCCCGAGCCGTTGGAGCCGAGCACCGCGATGCGCTCGGCGTACCAGACCTCCAGGTCGAACGGCCGCATCAGGCCGGTCAGCTCCAGCCCCTCGCAGATGACCGCGCGCTTGCCGGTGCGGCCGCCTTTGAGGCGCATGCTGATGTTCTGGTCGCTGGGCGTCTCTTCGGGCGGGCCCGCCTCCTCGAACCTGCGGAGCCGCGTCTGGGCCGCGTGATAGGGAGCGGCCATGCCGTCGTTGTATCTGGCCTTGTTCTTCAGCATGTTGACCAGGGCCTTGAGCTTGGCGTGCTCCTCGTCCCAGCGCCTGCGCAGCTCGTCGAGGCGCTCGTTGCGGGCCTTGCGGGCCTCCGCGTACGTAGCGAACCCACCACCATGGATCCAGATATTTCCGGACTCGACGGTGACGATCCGGTCGGCCGCGTTGGCCAGCAACTGCCGGTCGTGGCTGACCAGCAGGACCGTCTTGGGGGTCTCCCTGAGTGCCTGCTCCAGCCATTCCTTGCCCGGCACGTCGAGGTAGTTGTCGGGCTCGTCGAGCAGCAGCGTCTGGTCCGGCCCGCGGAGCAGCGCTTCGAGCACCAGCCGCTTCTGCTCGCCGCCGGACAACGTCGCCACATCCCGATATTTCACGTTGTCGTACGGCACGCCGAGCGCGGCCACTGTACACGTGTCCCAGAGCACCTCGATGTCGTAGCCACCGGCGTCGGTGTAGTCGGTGATGGCCTGCGCGTAGCGCATCTGCGCCTTCTCGTCGTCGCGCTCCATCATCACGAGCTCAGCCCGCTCCAGCCGCTCGGCCGCCTCCCGCACGGCCGGCGGAGCGACGCTGAGCAGCAGGTCGTGCACCGTACTCCCGTCACGCACGCTGCCGATGAACTGCCGCATCACCCCCAGCCCACCGGAGCTGGCCACACTGCCCGCCACCGGCTGCAGGTCCCCGGCGACGAGCCGCATCAACGTGGTCTTGCCGGCCCCGTTGGGCCCGACCAGGGCGGCCTTGACGCCTTCGCCGATCCGGAAGGACACGTCGTTGAGCAACGGCCGCCCGTCGGGCAGTACGTATGTCAGATGTCCTACTTCGACGTGCGCCACGGCGATTCCCTTCGCAATTCCCCCGCGCAGGGTACCTACCGAGAGCTCCGAACAGCACCTCCTTTTCCTCTCCCGGCTTGGCGACGCTTCGCACGGGACGTCTGGGCTCTTCGGAGGTGACGGCATGAGCTGTATCGACCACATACGGCCCATCTCCGGTATCGACGAGGCGTACATCTACGGCTCGTGGGCCGCTCGACACGCGAACCAGCCGGGACCACCCGCCCCAAGACGTCGAGGTCATCATCGTGGAGTCAGCCGACGGGGCGGCTAATGCTTGTTGCCGTGGGTTTTGCCGAGCTTGGCCGCCTGCTTGGCTGCCTTCTTCGCCGCCTTCTTCGCCGCCTGCTGAGCTGCTTTCTTGGCCTTCTTCAGCGCGGTGGCGGACTTGCCGGAGGAGGTCTCCGGGGCTGGGTTGGGGCGGATATCGGCTCGTTCGCGGCCGTCGGACGTCTCCGTGAGTCGTTTGCGGGACACGGCGTGGACCTGCTGCGGGATGCTGGTCAGGTCGAGGGCCAGGGCGGTTGCGATGTCGGCGGGGGTGCTTTGAGCGGGGGTGCTTTGCGCGGGGCTACTGGGAACGGTGTTCCACCAGGAGCCGGTGGCGATCACGCTGGCGATCAAGGCGGCGATCAGGGCCGTCTCGCGCCAGCGCTCGGTTAACAGCCGCCGCACCGCCTCCGACCGCCGCATCGCCGCCGCGCGCCGCGCTGCTTCCGACTGCCGGACCACACCTGACCGCCGCACCACGCTGGACCGCCGTACCATGCCGGACCGCCACACCACGCCCGACTGCGGCATCGCCGCCCATCCCGGCATCGATCCTGACAGTGACACCGTCCCTAACCGGGGCATCGTCGCTGACCGTGGCGTCGCCGCCGACCATCGCACCAGCCCTCGCGCCGTCTTCAGCGAGCGCCTGTGTGAGCGCGCGCCCAAGCGGAGGCGCGGGTGGGGGTGGGAGCACCGATCCCGGTGCGGGTCCAGGTGCGAGCGCCGGTCCGGGTCCGGGTCCGCGTCCGAGTCTGGGTCCGCGTCCGGGTGCGGGTTCGCGGCCGGGTGCGGGTGGTGGGGCTCATCTGGCATGTACGCATCGCGGCCCGCAAAGTGAGAGGGGGCCGCAGGCTCCGGCTGGGCGGCCACTCGCAGGAGTTGTTCGTGGGCGCGGGCCAGGTCGCTGCGCTGGGCGGGATCCTTGTCCAGCAGACCGGCGATGGCCGGAGCGAGCGGTCCGGCCAGGCTGAACGGATAGGCACTGCTGGTCAGTATCGCGGTCAGCGTGGCCGTCTCGGTGCTGCGGCCGAAGGGTGAGTGGCCCTCGACGGCCGTGTACAAGGTGGCGCCCAGGGACCACAGGTCGGCCTGCGGTGTGGACGGGGCGCCGCCGGCCCGTTCGGGGGCGATGTAGGCGGGTGTGCCGACGACCATGCTCGTCCGGCTGACCTGGGACTCGTCGTCCACGGTGGTGGCCAGGCCGAAGTCGGTCAGGACCGCGTGTTCGTCGTCGGTGAGCAGGATGTTGCCGGGCTTGATGTCACGATGCAGGACCCCGGCGGCGTGCGCGGCGCGCAGGGCGTCCAGGAGTTCCAGGCCGATGCGGGTGACGGTGGGCACGGGGAGGGGGCCCTGCTCGGCGATCACCTGGGCGAGGCTGCGGGCGGGGATGAGCTGCATGACGATCCACGGGCGCTCGTCTGCCAGCACCACGTCGTACATGGCCGCTATGTGCGGATGGCTCAGCCGGGCGGCGATGCGGGCCTCCCGCATCGTCCGGGCGAGCAGCTCCTCGTGCTGCGGTCCGACGATCGTGACCTCTTTGACCGCGACCTGGCGGTCCAGGAGCTCGTCATGAGCCCGCCAGACCCTGCCCATGCCGCCCTGGCCCAGCTCGGACAGCAACCGGTAGCGCCCGGCCAGCAGCCATCCCTCGTAGCGCGCGTAGGACATGGGAGCGGGTTACCCGATCATCCTCGCGTCATGCAATGAGAAGGCCACAAGAAGGCCACGAAACCCCGCAAACCCCGGAAACCACGGCTTCCACAACATTTGGATCAGCCCCCGGTGAGCCTCTGGACATGAAGTGATCAAATGACTAGAACTGTAGGGAACCCCCCTCCCTTAGGACGTGTGATGACGCGATTCCGGTCCGCCCTCATCCCCCTCGCCATCGGATTGCTGAGCCTCGCGGCCGTGCCCCAGCAGGCGCTGGCCGCACCGCCCAAGCCGGTGCCGTCCGTCTCCGCCGCCACCACGCAGCAAGCCACCACCCGCGCGACGTGCGGGCCGACGGTGCGGGGCGCGTCCGTGGACGCGAGGCTGACCAGCCTGTTCACCGCGTACGGCAACGACAACAGCCGCCTGGACGACTGGACCGGCGCCGACGGCACGTACTCGCTGAAGCTGCCCAGCGGAAAAGAGGTGTGGGTCTTCTCCGACACCTTCCTGGGCAAGATCAACCCCGACGGCAGCCGCCCGCCGGTGGTCGAAGAGGGCGGCACGACCGTCTTCCTGAACAACTCCTTCGCCGTGGAGCGCGACGGCAGGCTCTCCACGATCCACGCCGGCACCACCCAGAAGCCGACCGCGGTGATGCCGCCGCGCGACCAGAACCACTGGTACTGGGCCGGCGACGCCACCCTGGCGGGCGGCATCGTGGAGGTGACCTACCAGGAGTACGAGCGCTACGGCACCGGCGCGTGGGACTGGCGCTGGCACCGGAACGTGGTGGCCAGGTTCGCGCAGAGCCGGCTCGACCAGCCGATCAGCGTGACCGACCTGCCGTCGTCGGCCGGCGTGTCCTGGGCCTCCGGAATTCTCAAGGACGGCGGCTACACCTACGTTTACGGGGTGGAGGATCTCGGCTCGCCCAAGTACATGCACATCGCCAGGGTGCTCGGCCAGAGCCTGCTCGGACAGTGGGAGTACCTCAAAGCCGACGGCACCTGGTCGCCGAACGAGGCCGACTCGGCCCGGATCATGAGCGGCGTGGCCAACGAGTACAGCGTCACCAAGGTGGGCAACGGATACGTACTGATCACCCATGACACGACTGAGGTCCTGAGCTCGCACATCGTGGCCTACACCTCGTGCTCGCCGACCGGCCCGTTCACCGGCAAGCAGGCCGTCTACACCACCCCCGAGACCAACGGGAACATCTTCACCTACAACGCCCACGCGCACCCCGACGTGGCGGGCAAGGGGCTGGTCGTCTCCTACAACGTCAACAGCTTCGTCAACACCGACCACTACCGGGACTCCTCGATCTACCGGCCGCGCTTCATCGACGTGAGTTTCGGGTGATCAAACGGAACTGGGCGGCCCGCCTGCGGCACGTCGTGATCGACGGGCTGCGGGCGGTCGTGCTGGAGAACGAACGGCTCCGCGTGACCGTCGTGCCCGACAAGGGCGGCGATGTCGTCGAATTTCTGCACAAGCCAACCGACACTGACTTCGTCTGGCTCTCGCCGCAGGGGCTGCGCAACCCGCACGATCACCTCCAGGGCGCCGCCGACGACGTCGCCCAGTTCATCGACCACTACGAGGGCGGCTGGCAGGAGATCTTCCCCAGCGGCGGCGCGCCCAGCGAATACCGCGGCGCCCGGCTGGCGCAGCACGGGGAGGTCGCCGGGCTCCCGTGGCAGGCCGAGGTCGTGGCCGACTCCGAACAGGAGGTCGCGGTACGGCTCAGCGTGCGCACCCGGCGCCTGCCGTACCGGATGGAGAAGACGTTCCGGCTGGCGGCGGGGACGGCCGCGCTGGAGATCGAGGGGCGCGCGACCAACGAGTCCGGCGTCGAGCTGCACGCCATGTGGGGGCAGCACATCGTGTACGGCCGGCCGTTCCTCAAGCCGGGCGCCCGCGTACGGCTGCCGGCGGGCGTGACGGTCATCCCGCACGAGAGCGCCATCGACGCCCACGGCCGCCGGGTCAAGGCGGGCGGCCCGTGGAAGTGGCCCGTGGTGCCCGCCGACGGCGGCGGCGAGACGGATCTGAGCGTGGTGCCGGAGCCCGGGTCGCCGAGCGAGATCGTCTACCTGACCGGATTTACCGAGGGCTGGTACGAGATTTCCGGGGATATAGGTATGCGGGTGGAGTGGGATGCGACACTCCTGCCGTACCTGTGGATGTGGCAGGAGGTCGGTGCGACCACCGACTATCCCTGGTGGGGACGGGCTTACACGGTCGGGCTCGAACCGTTCTCCAGCATGCCCACCAACGGGCTGGCCGAGGCGGTGGCGAACGGCACGGCCCTCACCCTGGGCCCGCACGAGACGAAGGTGCTGAGGTTGCGCGCGGAGGTATTGGCGTGAGTGAGTTCGACGGCAAGGTCGCTCTGGTGACGGGCGGTTCGATGGGCATCGGGCGGGCGGTGGTCGACCGGCTGGCCGACGGCGGGGCGTCCGTGGTGTTCTGCGGGGCCGACAAGGAGGCGGAGCTCGACAGCGAGCACGTGACCGGGCGGGTCGCGGACGTACGGCGGGCGGGCGACATGCGGGACCTGGTCGACCTGGCCGTGGCCAGGTACGGCGGGCTCGACATCGTGGTGACGTGCGCGGGCGTGCAGCGTTACGGCACGGTCGAGGACACGCCGGAGGACGTCTGGGACGAGGTGCTCGACATCAACCTCAAGGGCGTCTACCTGGCCTGCAAGGCCGCCATCCCCAGGATGCGGGCGCGCGGCGGCGGCTCGATCGTGGTGATGTCGTCGGTGCAGGCGTTCGCCTCGCAGGCGCAGGTGGCCGCCTACACCGCCAGCAAGGCCGCGCTGAACGGCCTGACCAGGGCGATGGCGCTCGACCACGCGGCCGACGGCATCCGGGTGAACGTGGTCTGCCCCGGCTCGGTCGACACACCGATGCTGCGCTGGGCCGCCGACCTGTGGCGCGGCGAACTGTCGCAGGAGGAGCAGGTGGCGCAGTGGGGCCGGGCGCACCCCCTCGGCCGGGTGGGCAGGCCGGAGGAGGTGGCGGAGCTGGTGGCGTTCCTGGCCGGGCCGCGCTCGTCGTTCATCACCGGGGCCGAGCACCGGGTGGACGGCGGGCTGCTCGCCCGGAACCCGGCGGCGCTGCCCGAGCAGGCCTAGCGCGTGCGTCGGCGCGGTAGGAGGACGATGAGGACGGCCGCGGTGACCACGTGCAGCGCGGCCAGTGACGCCTTGGCCGCGCCGGTGGTGCCCATCGTGAGCGGGCCGGCCAGGGACAGGACGAGGAACACGGCGGCGATCCAGGTCCAGATCGCGCGCGGCCGTTTGGTGACGCGTTCGAGCACGGCCAGGCTGCGGGGGGTGGTCACGCGGGGGTCTCCTTGAGCGGTAAGTAAAGCGGGGACCAGCGGTTGTACAGGCCGGTGGGGACGAGGTAGCAGACCATCACGACCTGCATCAGCACCATGAAGACGCCGTACTGCAGACCGCCCAGGCCGGGGACGACGTCGGGCGGCAGGGTGTAGGCCATGGTCACGCGGACGGCGGCGTCGGTCAGCAGGCCGATGCCCCAGATGACCGTCGCCACCCGCCAGATCCGGCGAAAGGCGGGCAGCCGCTCCCACAGGACGTCCCAGGACTCGCGGCCCGAGCCATCGCCGTCCTTGAGGGGACCGATGCGGCCTTCCAGGACGAAGCGGGTGAAGGCGAACGCCAGCGGCTGCCGGCCTCGGACGCTGGCCAGGAACCACAGGCCCGAGATGGCGGTGATCCAGCCGTCCTTGGCCAGCAGGAAGCGGGGGTCGTGGACGAGCAGGGAGACGGCCGCGCTGCCGACCATCATGGCCGTCATGAACAGGCCGAGCCCGTCGGGCCGGCGGCGGCGCACCAGGCTGGCGACCACGCTCAGGCCGGGGAGCAGGGAGCTGATCAGCAGCGCGGAGTGATAGCTCACGTCCATCGCGCGCAGTACGTAATAGAGGCCGATGGGCAGGGCCATGTCGACGAGGACGAGCAGCAACGCCTTGGCGCGAGGGCTCACGGGGTGGCCCGTGTCGCCAGGCGGAAGAGCTCGACCAGCTCGTCCGCGTACACGTCGAGGTCCGCGCCGGGGTCGCCCTCCAGCAGGAACGGCAGGCCGTCCATGGCCCGCTGGACGGCCATCGCCATCACGCGGGTGTTGAACCGGCGGAACTCGCCCGACTCCTGCCCCCAGAACAGCAACCGCTCGATGTGCCCCAGCGAGGCCGGGTCCATGGCCGCCTCCTGCGCGGTGGTCCCCTTCTCCGGCCGGAAGTTCAGGAAGATCTCGGTGGCCGCGCGCATCTCACGGCGGTGGTCCCGGATGAACCCGATCAGCGAGCGGATGTACGTGTCGAGCGCCGCGCCGGGGCTGGTCTGGGCGCTGACCCGCTCGGTCATGAACGTGGCGATCCCCTCGTAGATCGTGACAATCACCTGGCCCATCAGGTCGTCTTTGCCGTCGAAGTGGTACGAGATCAGCCGCGTACTGCTGAGCCCGGCCCGCTCCGCGATGCGGGCGAAGGACGCCTGGTGGTAGCCCAGGTCGGCGATCGTCTCGATCGTGGCCGCCACGATCTGCGCCCGACGGGCGGAGGTCGTGACGGAATCTTCCCTTCTTACTTGCATGAGTAATTTTTAACTCAAGCGAGTAATTCTGGCAAGTCCTCAGCCGCCGATGGCGTCGAGCTCCTCGATCGCGTCGGCCGGGAGGACCAGGCTCGCCGCGGCGATGTTCTCGCGGAGGTGGGCCACGGACGAGGTCCCGGGGATGAGAACGGTCGTGGGCGAGCGCCGCAGCAGCCAGGCCAGCGCGACCTGCTGCGGCGAGGCGTCCAGGCGGGCGGCCACGTTCGTGAGCGTTTCGGACTGGAGCGGGGTGAAGCCGCCCAGGGGGAAGAAAGCGGCGTAGGCGATGTTCTCGGCCGCGCATCGGTCGACGAGAGCGTCGTCCTGCCGGTTGGCGAGGTTGTAGAGGTTCTGCACGGTGACGACGGGTGCGATGGCCTGCGCCTCGGTGAGCTGGGCCGCGGAGGCGTCACTGATGCCGAGGTGGCGGATCAGACCTTCCCGTTGCAGCTCGGCCAGGGCGCCGAACGGCTCCGCGAGCGACTCCTCTCCGGTGCCTTCTGCGGCCAGGCGCAGGTTGACGACGTCGAGGGCGTCCAGGCCGAGACGCTGGAGGTTCTCGTGGACCTGGGCCTTGAGGTCCTCAGGCTCCAGTGCGTGATTCCAGCTGCCGTCCGCGCCGCGGCGGGCGCCGACCTTGGTGACGATGTGCAGGTCCGCCGGGTAGGGGTGCAGGGCCTCCTTGATGATCTCGTTGACGACGAAGGGCCCGTAGAAGTCGCTGGTGTCGATGTGGGTGATGCCCTGCTCGACGGCCTCGCGCAACACCGCGATGGCCGCGTCGCGGTCCTTGGGCGGGCCGAAGACCCCGGGCCCGGCCAGCTGCATGGCGCCGTAGCCCATGCGGGTGATGGTGAGGTCGTCCGCGAGCGTGAGAGTCCCACCGGGAAGGCTGCCTGCCATGTCCGTACCTTTCATCTGAAATGCATCTCCAACGTTGCGGTTGCTTTTTGATGCTAGCGGCAGAGAATTCCAACCGCAACGTTGTAGATGGGGTGGCGCTAGGATGTCGCCATGGCGTGGGACACCGAGGGGACGCGGCGGCGGCTCAAGGAAGCGGCGACGGTCGAGTTCGCCGAGCACGGGCCGGACGGCACGACCATGGCCCGCATCGCCGAGCGGGCCGGGATCAACAAGGAACGCCTGTACAAGTACTTCGGCGACAAGCAGGCCCTGTTCGAGACGGTGCTCACCGACGAGCTCAAGAAACTCGCCGAGACGCTGGGGCCACCCCCGGGCGACTTCGAGAACATCGGCGAGTTCGTCGGGCGCAACTTCGACTACCACGTGGCGCATCCCCATCTCGTCCGCCTGCTGCTGTGGGAGGGCCTGGCCGGTGGCCCCGTGGCCGACGAGGCGCAGCGCTCCGCCTTCTACCAGGACAAGACGCGGGCCTACGCCGCCGCCCAGCGCGCCGGGATCCTCGACGACGACCTCGACCCTGATCATCTGGCGTTCATGGTCATCGGGCTGTCCGCATGGTGGGTCTCGACGCCCCAACTCGCCCGCATGCTCACCGGTGCCGACGACGACGATGCGACAGAGCACGCCCGGCGTCGCGCCAGCGTGGTGCGCGCGGTACAACGGCTGGCCCGACCGCCAGGCGCTGACCGGGCGAGATGACCCGAAATTCGGTGGACAGGCGGGGTTCTGGGCCGGTGGGATGAGGCCTCGTTGTCCATGGCGGGGAGAGTGCGTGTCCACAGGCGTATCCATTGACGCGGCCCTGGTCGGCCGGTTGCTCGCGGCGCAGTTCCCGCAATGGGCGGAGCTGCCCGTCTCGCCGATCAAGGTGTCCGGGATGGACAACGCGACGTTCCGGCTGGGCGCGGACATGTCCGTACGGCTGCCGCGCTATCCCCGCTGGGTCGGGCAGGTCGAACGCGAGCATCGGTGGCTGCCCCGGCTCGCCCCGCACCTGCCACTGCCGATCTCCGAGCCGCTCGCCAAGGGCGCTCCCGGCGAGGGCTACCCCTTTCCCTGGTCGGTCTACCGGTGGCTGCCGGGTGAGACCGTGATCATCGAGCGGCTCGCCGATCCCGTACGGACCGCGCGCGAGCTCGCCGGGTTCGTCGCGGCGCTGCAGAAGATCGACGCCACCGGCGGGCCGGGGCCCGAGTGGAGCAACGCGTTCCGAGGGGTGCCCATGGGTGACGAGCGGGACTCCGTAGCCGTCGAGGCCCGCGTACGTCCCAAGATCGAGGCGTTGCGCGGCCTGATCGACGTCGGCGCGGTGACGGCCGTGTGGGAGGCCGCGCTGTCGGCGCCCGCGTGGGACGGTCCGCCGGTGTGGATCCACGGTGACCTGGCGCCGGGCAACCTGCTGGCCGTCGACGGCAGGTTGAGCGCCGTCATCGACTTCGGGACGCTGGCCGTGGGTGATCCGGCGTGCGATCTGGTGCCCGCGTGGACGTTCCTGTCCGCCGAGGCGCGGGGGGCGTTCCGGGCGGCACTCGACGTCGACGACGCCACCTGGGCACGCGGCCGTGGCTGGGGGCTGGCGTCGTCGCTGCCCACCCCCGACGACCCCTACTTCGACGTCCCCGGACGCCGGGACGCCGCCCTGCGCCAGCTCGACGAGCTCATCGCCGACCTCGGTTAGCGACCGGTTGACGGCGTCAGCGGTCAGTCGGTCTCCTGGAAGACCTTGGACGCGCGCGCCAGGCGGCTGCCGAGGTTGGCGCGGAGGGCGGCGAAGCGGTCCGGGTTGCCGGCGACCACCTTCCGCTGAAGGGCGGAGTCGGCGGCGAACCAGGCCGCCACCAGCCCCGACTCCCACTTGCACCTGGTGTCGGCCGTGGCGGTGCGCTTCTCCTCGGCGGTGACCCTGGGGTGGTCAAGGTTCCAGCGGGCGTCGGCGATCGCGGCCTCGGCGGTGGGATAGGCGTATCCGGCCTTGACCATGCAGGCTCGCCAGCGGGTGGCGGCCTGGACGACGGCCGGGTCCGTGGCGGCCTTCTCCAGGGTCTCGGCGTCCTGGACGGCGAGCCAGGGCCAGTCGGCCGGCTCCGCGCCTCGGGTCAGGACGGCCGCGGCGCGGCTCATGCAGCCGGAGTCGGCGGTCTCCCCGTACAAGTGGGTTCTGGCGGTTTTAGAGAGGTTGGCCTCCCACTGAGGTGGTCTGGCGTGTGAGTCCAAGCGGGACAGGTGGTAGCCGGTGAGCGCGGCCTGTGCCGGGTCGGCGACGCCGTAGCGGCGGGTGTTGCCCGGATCGCCGGCCCTGACGGCGGCCACCGCGACCATGGGCGGGGCGGCCGAGACGCCGTGGCGGCGCATGCACCGCGCGACCAGCCGGGCCTGGGCGTTGGCCAGCAGGACGCGCTGCTCCGGGGTGGGCTTGTAGGCGTCGAACGGGAGCACGAGATCGGCCACCGACGCCACCGAGGGAACGGAGGGCTCGTCCGGGCGCGGCGCGGCCGCGCAGGCCGTGACGACGAGCAGCAACGACGCGCCAGCCCAGAGGGCGGCGGGTGGGGATGGCAGCGCTCCACGGCGGCCGGTCTCCGGTCGCCCGCTCCGGAACCCGGCTCCGCCGCCCACGGTCAGCGACACCAGATGTCGACGGAGCTGACGCTGTCGTCGGCGAAGTAGCCGTCGGTCTCGTTCGCGATGAACGTGCTGTGCGCCCCGGTGAAGTAGGGGTGCTGCCACAGCGTGGTGCCGCAGCCGATCTGGTTCCGGAACGAGCTCGTCTCGTCGGCCATGCTGTGCCGGGTGGTGCCGTGGTCACGGTCGAGCCAGGTGTCGTCGCTCAGGTCGGAGTCGTCGGCGACGAAGTCGCGCCAGTAGTCCTCGGTCCCCCGGTTGTAGTCGGTGCCCGCGTAGAAGCAGACCCGGCCACCGGCGCACGTGCCGCTCGGTGTCGCGGACGCGCTCACGGCCGGGACGACCACGGCGCAGAGGGCCGCCACGACGACACTGGTGCTGAGCCGCACGTTGCCTCCTTGTTCGCGTGAGCAACCCCACCCTGATTCAGGGCCTCGGCGCAGGAGAAGCAGACTCACGCGAACAAGGACGATTCTTTTCCTATGTACTGACTTCCAGGGATACGGTCGGGTCGGCGAAGCGTTCGTTCGGCACCTGGGCGTACCAGCCGGGCCGCCCCGGGTCCCGGTCGTAGGGGTATCCGCCCAGCTCCTGGTAGAGCTCGGCATAGCGGGCGACCCGGTCCTTGTCCAGCCGGACGCCCAGCCCCGGCCCGGTCGGCACCGCTATGGCCCCGTCGGCGTAGGACAGCTTGCCGCCCTCGATCACGTCGTCGCGGAGCTGGTGGTAGTGGGCGTCGGCCGCGTACGTGAGGTTGGGCAGGACCGCGCCGAGATGCAGCATGGTCGCCAGCTGGATGCCCAGCTCGCCGGAGGAGTGCACGGCCACCCCGAGCTGGAAGGTCTCGCACACCCCGGCCGCCTTGACGCACGGCCGGATCCCGCCCCAGAACGTGGTGTCCAGCAGGACCACGTCGGCGGCCCGGCGCAGCACGTTGGAGGCGAGCTGCTCGAAGTTGACGACGACGGTGTTCGTCGCCAGCGGCACCCGGACCTGCTCGCGGATGGCCCTGAGCCCTTCGAGTCCCCAGACCGGGTCCTCCAGGTATTCGTTGTTCAGTCCCTCGATGGCCCGCCCGAACCGCAGCCCCTCGGCCACCGACAGGACCGCGTTCGGGTCGTAACGGAGCCGGTCGTCGGGGAAGGCGTCCGCCAGCGCCCGGTAGCACTCCAGCTCGAAGTCGGGCGGGAACACCCCGCCCTTGAGCTTGTGCACGGTGAACCCGTGGGCCGCCTTGAGCTGCCTGGTGTGCTCGACGAGCTGGTCCGGCGTGCGTACCTCGGCGTATCCCGCCGCCGCGTAGCGGAAGAACAGGTAGGAGGCGAACGGCACGGAGTCGCGCAGCCGCCCGCCGAGCAGGTCGCTCGCGGGCACTGCGAGATGCTGCCCGATCAGGTCGATACAGGCGAACTCGATGGCCGCCAGGAGCTGGGTGCGGTTGTTGTAGAGCGACGCGGTCGGGTTGGCGATCTTGAACCGCAGCGCCTCCAGCTGGAACGGATCGTGGCCCTTCAGGTACGGCATGAGCGCCCGGAACGCCGCCTCGGCGCTCTCCCCGCCCCCGCCCATCTCCCCCAGGCCGATCAGCCCGTTGTCGGCCTCGACCTCGACGATCGTGCGGACGAACCGACCCCAGTGGGCGCCGTTGCTGTGCCGGAGGGGCGCCTCCAGCGGAACGGCGACCGTGGTGGCCCGGATGTCAACGATCTTCACTCGCACGTCCCCCAAATAGCGGCCACACCGCACGCGGGCAGCCGTACCTTGACCGATTCCGATGAGACCGATTCCGATGAGACCGATTCCGATGAGACCGATTCCGATGAGACCGATTCCGATGAGACCGATTCCGTTGAGACCGACTCCGCCGAGACCTCCAAGGGCCGCAGCTCCCGCTCCAGACCGGCGCTCACCAGAGCGCGGCGCAGCCCCGGCAGCCGGACCGTCGCCTCGACCGGCTCGGCGGCCAGCGACTGCAGCCGGACCACGATCTCGTTGTCGCCGTTCTGCCCGAGCGAGGTGACCAGCACGTCGGGGTGGTCGACCGAGACGAACGACTTGACCGCGTCGGGCGAGCTGGTGAGCAGCGCTCCGACGAACTGGTCCGTCAGCCCGGCCGCCGCCCGCGCGCCCAGCCGCCTGCCCTCGACCCCCGGGGCCGACATGATCGAGTAGCGGAACGTGGTCTCCCCCTGCTGCTGGGCGGGGAAGTTGGTGTCCCAGATGTTGTTCAGCGCCCAGGAGTAGACCGTGCCCGGCTCCTCGTCCAGCGTCGGCGGGAACGGCGCGTACGGCATGTGGATGGTGCCCAGCTGCACCAGCGGCGCCTCCAGCGTGGCCCAGGCGACGGTCAGCTCGGGATCCTCGAAGGCGATCCAATGCCTGATCGGCAGCATGTACTCGGCCGAGCCCGGCACCCGCGGCACGTCCGGCCCGCCGACGCCGCCGGTCAGCTCCCAGGCCGTCGCGGGGCCCGAGGCGAACGGGAAGGCCAGGAAGACGGCCTCCTTGGCGGGCGTGCCCTGCTTGGCCAGCTGGTAGGTCAGGTCGAGCCGGGCCACGCCGTTGTGCAGCTCGATCGTGGTGCGCAGCCAGTCGACGCCCTTGCCCTGCAGCTCGACGACCAGCTTCTCGCCCACGGCGGTCCGCTGCGCCTTGACGATGGTGGCGTTCCTGCCGATCGCCCGGTCGCCGAGCAGGGTGCGGTCGTGCGCCCCGACGTGCCCGGACAGGTGGTTGAAGTGCGGGGCGGTGGCGTAGCGGTCGTAGACGTACTGGCCGAACCCGGCGGCGGCACTGTCGTTGACCAGCTCCCGCCCGGCCGCCTTGTCGAAGATCGAGCGGATGACGCCTTCGCGGACGTCGTAGCCGACCCGGTAGAACTCGTTCTCGATCACCCCGCCCAGGTCGAGCTCGACCGGCTCGGCCGCTCGGACCTCACCCCTGACGACGTCGATCCGCGCGTAGCCGTAGCCGGGGACCTCCGGCACCACGGCGTGCAGGTGCCGCCCGATCGGCCGGGTCGGCCAGTCGGCCGGGTCCACGAACTCCTCGTGGTGCGGGATCGTCTCGCCGCTGCGCGCGTCCACGAGCGCGATCGGCACGTCCGCCGGGACCACGTCCCGGGGCAGGAACGCGCGGACGACGTCGGTCCTGCTCGCCGTCCCGGGGTTGAAGACGGCGAAGGACGCGAGCGCTGACGGATCGGCCGCACCGCCGTCGGAGAGCGCGCCGCCGCCCGAAAGCACACTGCCGTCGGAGAGCGCCGCGCCGAACCGGCGGACGGCGGCGTGCAGCAGGTCGGCCGCGTCGTCCTGGGCGTCGTAGGCGCCCGACGACTTGCGGGTCCACTGCAGGCCACCCGAGTCGCCCGCCTCCTCGGCGTCCTCCCAGGGGTTGGCCGCGCCCCAGGTGTGCTCGTTGAACAGCGCCACCTTGTCGTAGGCCTCGTCGATCTGCTCGGTCGCGTCGGCGCCGGCGATCGTGTGCAGCGTCTCGGCGATGCGCAGCGCGGACTGCGCCCGCCGTACGTATCCGAGGGGCCGCGCGCCGGAGCCGAGCCCGTCGGCCCACCAGTCGGTCCAGTCGCCCTCGTGCACGGCCAGGCGGTCGTGGTAGCGCTCTTCCACGTGCTCGAAGAAGTCGCTGTTGACCGCGGACCGCAGCCGGGGGAAGGCCCACTGCTCGTTCCACCTGCGCGCGATGGAGGCGGGCACGATCGAGGGTCCCGCGTTGTCGGCGTGCGCGCCCTGGACCCGCAGGTGCAGCACATCCAGCTCGTACGGCTCGCGCGGCGCGTCAGGCCCCTGCCAGCCGAACGTACCGGGCCCATAGGGGTAGCCGCGCGAGGCCAGCGCCGACAGGTAGCGCGGCAGCAGGTCGTCGGCCAGCTCGTAGGAGTCGGTGAGCCCGACCGTGTTGCCCTCCATGTACGCCATGCCGTGGGGGGTGTCGGTGAACCAGACGATCACCTCCTTGCCGCTCGGCGCCCGCCACCGGAACGGCCGGGTCAGCTTGTCGCCCCCGTGCAGGTACGGCACGGACCGCCCGGCCCAGTTGTGCGCCGCGGCGAGGTAGCGCACCCCGGCGGCGTTCAGCGCGTCGATCACGCCGACGACCGCGCCCGGCACGTCGGTGTGCATGGCCGACTTGGTGGCGAAGCCGTACTTCTCCTGGAGCCGCGTGGTGAAGCGGAGCTGCCGGTAGAGCTCCTCGGTCGAGCAGGCTTCGGTGTGCAGCTGGAAGGGCAGCGCGGTCACCTCGATGACGCCGGCGCGGGCCAGCGCGGCGAACTTGGCGACCTGGTCGGCGGGCCGGGCGTCGAGCCACTTCAGCGCCGGCATCGACGACTCGACCGACCACCTGAACCGGGCGTCGTCCGGCCAGGAGGCGGTCTCCTCGGCCAGCCGGAGTGCCGCGTCGAGGTAGTCGAGGTGGTGGCGGAGCACCGTGCCCTGCGGGTCGGTGTAGCCGATGTCGAGGTGCGAGTGGTGGACGACGAACACGCTCCACTTGCGCTGCGGGGTGATCGTGATCTCCGCGGAGCCGATGAGCCCGGCGTCGTCGCGCGACTCCAGGGTCAGCACGCGGGGCGCGGTCACCTCGGGCACGAGCAGCGTGACGTCGGTGCCGGAGGCGCTGTCCTCGCCCACCAGCACGTGCGTCAACGGCACGGTGCTCGTCACCCTGACCGCCTGCCGGCCGTCGTGGGTGAACAGCGGCAGCACCGCGACGCGCACCTCCACGCCGCGCACGCCGATCACCGCGGTCGAGGTGTCGTTGCGCAGCGCCTGCCTGATCCCGTCATAGTCCGGCGAGCCGAGGCTCCGCTGCAGCAACCGGCTGGTCATCAAACACTCCCTAGAGACAGGCCACGGGCGAACAGCCGCTGGGTGGCGAGGAACAGCAGGACCGTCGGCAGCGAGACCATGAGCCCCGCCGCGAGGCCCACGGGCACCGGGGTGCCCGCGTAGACGTCGGTCATCAGCCCGGCCAGCGCGGTCATCACCGGCCGTACGTCCTCGGTCTGCGTGAGCGTCAGGCCGAAGATGAGGTCGTTCCAGATGAAGGTGAACTCGAGGATGAACACGGCCGCCAGCGCGCTGACCGACAGCGGCAGGTAGATGCGCCAGAAGATCCGCCAGGTGGTGGCGCCGTCCATGCGGGCCGCCTCGAAGATCGAGAACGCCACTCCACTGTAGAAGTTACGCAGCACGAAAGCGGCCAACGGCACGTTGACCGCCGTGTAGACCAGGAGCAGGCCGCCCCTGGTGTCGTACAGGCCGAGGTCGCTGTAACCCACGAACAGCGGCACCAGCAGCATCTGCGACGGGAAGATCGTGCCGCCGAAGATGAGCAGGAACCACCAGAAGCCGTGCCGCAGCCGGAGCACCACGATCGTGTAGCCGGCCAGCGCCCCGATGAGCACGCCGAGCATGGGTGACACGACGCTGTAGAGCGCGGTGCTGGCCAGGCTGTCCGACAGGTTCGCGCTGTCGAGGGCCCGGGAGATGTTGTCGAACAGCGCGAAGCTGCCGGACGGCTGCCACGCCTTCGACGGGTCGTACGACGCCGCGGGCCGCGCGGCGTTGACGAGCAGCAGGTAGGTCGGGCCCAGCCAGATCAGGCCGAGCACGATGAGTACGGCACGCCGGATCATCGCACCTGCCTCCTGAGGTAGAGGAAAGACGCCAGCCCCGTGACCACGGTGAGCATCACCGCGACCGAGGCGCCGTAGCCGTAGTCGCTGGCCACGAACGTGTCCTTGTACATGGTCACCGCGAGCGTCTCGGAGTTGCGCCCAGGGCCACCCTGCGTCAGCACCCAGACGATGTCGAACGTCTTCAGGCTCGCCACCAGCGCCAGCCCCACCACGACCGCGGTGAGGGGCGCCATCAGCGGCCAGATGACATGCCGGAACAGCGTCCACCCCGAGGCCCCGTCGATCCGCGCGGCCTCGATCGGCGCCTTGGGGATGGACTGCAGCCCCACCACGAACAGCAGCGTGTTGACGCCGAGCTGCTGCCAGGTCCAGACCAGCAGCATGGCGATCGTGTTGTGCGGCGCCTTCTGCAGGAAGGCGGTGTCGACGCCGAGCAGGATGTTCGCGATGCCGTCGTGCGACAGGATCGGGCTCCAGACCATGGCCAGCCCGGCGCCGCTGAGCGCGTAGGGCAGCATGAACGGCACCCGGTACCAGACGCCGCCCTTGAGGTCGTACGACAGCACCGCCACCAGCAGGCCGAGCCCGACCGGCAGCGCCATCGTGCCGACCACCCAGATGAGCGTGTTGCCTAAGGCGGTGAGGAGGGCGGGGTCGTCGAGCAGCTTGCCGAAGTTACGCAGGCCGACCCACTCGGGTGGCGCGAGGCCGTCGTATTTGGTGAAGCTCAGGTACGCCGTCCACAGGAAAGGCACGTAGAGCAGCCCGGCGACCAGCAGAGCGGCAGGAGCGACATAGCCGTACCGAAAACGGCCAAGTATGGGCGCGCGCGTGCTCATGGCCTCACTCCGTTCGGCGGGCTCGGTCGCCAAATGCCGCCGTCTTCCCCCGTCGCTCTGGTCGCTACGCTCCCGGCGCTCCTCCTCCAGACGACGGCGCTCCCTCGCCGACTCACTGGTGCGTACTCCAGTACTCGTCAGCGGCCTTCTGGATGGTCTCCAGCACTTCCTTGTACGTGCCGGGCTCGGTCACGAACTTGCTGAAGCCGTCGAGCGCGGCCGTCAGGATCGGCGGTGGTGTGGCTTCGAAGTAGCGGTTGACCAGGCGGTACTTGCCGCCGCCCGCGTCCTTGGTGACCTGGCCGAGTGCCTCGTCCTTGATCGTCACCTTGGGGTTGGCGCTGACGTCGCCGCGGGTCGTGGCCCACTTGTCCTGGGCGGGCTGCGT
This sequence comes from Nonomuraea aurantiaca, assembly GCF_020215705.1. Classification (GTDB taxonomy): domain Bacteria; phylum Actinomycetota; class Actinomycetes; order Streptosporangiales; family Streptosporangiaceae; genus Nonomuraea; species Nonomuraea aurantiaca. Next base: position 327,805 of record NZ_JAIWNB010000009.1, read on the forward strand.
GGTCCACCACTTGAGGTACTTCTGGCCGGCCTCGGGGTCGGCCGCCTTGGTCAGCGAGCAGAGCGGGCCGCTCTCGAAGATCATCGAGGTCTTGGGGAGCGAGGCGTTCACGTTCGGGATCGCGAAGAAGCCGTAGTCGGTGCCGGCCTTGAGGTCCCGCTGGGTCATGCTGGTGTTGAACCAGGTGCCGAAGGAGACCATCGCCGCCTTGCCGTTCTTCAGCACGTCGCCCGGGTCGGTTTTATCGCCGGGATTGATGAAATATCCGGCGTCGATGAGCTGCTTCCACTTCTCCATCACCTGGACCACGCCCGGGTCCGTGTACTTGGCCTTGCCCGTGGAGAGCCGGTCGTACAGGTCGGGGTCCATGCCGGCCATGAGCTGCTCGAACCAGACGAAGGAGAACAGCACGCTGGTGTGGTAGAAGGCCTTGACGTTGTTCTTCTTCAGGGTCTCGGCCGCCTTGACCAGCTCGTCCCAGGTGGTGGGGGGCTGCAGGCCGTACTTGTCGAAGACCTTCTTGTTGTAGAACATGCCCCAGTAGGCGACGTTCATCGGCACGCAGTACTGCTTGCCGTCCACCGTGTAATAGGGGGCCAGGTCCTGTGACAGGTCGCCGGCCTTGATGGCCTCCTGCCAGATGGCCGAGGTGTCGGCCACCTGCTTCTGCTTGACGATCTCCTCCAGCATCCCGCCGGTCTGCCAGGTGAAGAGATCGGGTTTGACGTTCGTACGGAACGACGCCTTGATGAACGCCTGGTACTGGGCCGAATCGGTGTAGCCGACCGGCTTCATGCCTAAGCTGATCTGCTGCTTCGACAGAGCGCCCATCTCGTCGAAGTATTTGCTCCAGGCGCCCTTGTCGTTGTAGAGCGACAGTTCGGACTTCTTCTGCGGCGCCTCGGTATTGCCGCCACAGGCGGCGAGAAAGAGAGCTGCCACGCCGAGCGTGACAACGCGTGACCGGATCATGCCCCGGCCTCCTTGTTTCATTTGGGGGGGTGTTGCAGCCTCTGCTCTATTACGGTCTTGACGTCCACCAGGTGAGCCCGCATCCGCTCCTCGGCCGCTGCGGCGTCACGCGCCTCAATGGCCTCCAGGATCGCCAGGTGCTCGTCGTAGTCACGGCGCCGGTCGTCGAAGATCTGCAGGATCTCCCGCTGCTCGGGACCGTGGACGGTCAGCAGCGAGTCGACCACCTCGTGCAGCACGCTGTTGCCCGCCAGCCGGGCCGTCGCCCGGTGGAAGGTCATGTTGGTGTCGTGCAGCTCGGCGTCCTGACCGCGCAGGTGCCTGGCGGCGGCCTCCAGCACGCGCTGGAGCGCGACCAGCTCCTCGCCGGTCGCGCGTGCGGCGGCCATCGCGGCCAGCGGCGGCTCGATGACGATGCGCGCGCCGAGCAACTCGAGCAGCTGGGCGCCGTGCATCTCCCGCATGTTGGGGTTGGGGAGCACGAGCCGCTCGATGTCGGCTCCGACGTAGATGCCGGATCCGTGCCGCATCTCGATGGCCCCGGTGGCCTCGAGCCTGCGCAGCGCCTCACGCAGCGTCGGGGTGGTGACGGCGAAGCGCTGGGAGAGCTCCCGCGTCGAGGGCAGCCTGTCGCCCGGCCGGTGCCCACCTGCACGGATGAGCTCCAGCATGCGCTCGGTCAGAGCGTCGGAAAGGCTGGGCCGCGTTACCTCGGACATATCAAGTCATCTAATCACTTTTCCTCATGGTCGTCTATGAGGAGATTAGCTGTCGGCAACAGAGCCTCAAGTCGCCGCCCGGCGGGCGGCGACCAGCGGCCTCAGGGCACCTTGGCCACGACGTGCCGGTGCGGCTTCACGGGATCTATGTGCTCACGCTGGAACGCGTTGTCCACCAGTGTGGCGAACGCGGCCTCATTGGGCACCGCGTCGTTGTTCTTTATGACGTCATCGATGACGTTCGCCCGGGTCTCGGTGAAGCTGTTGTCTAATTTCTGGACGTAGTACTTCGGCTCCTCCGCCCAGGCGACTCCGGGGGTGAGGAAGGAGTAGAAGGGGGCGAACGCCGAGTCCCGGTCCCCTTCGGGGACGGCCGTCTCGATGGCCGAGACGAGCTGGTTACCGACGTCGTCGGCGCCATTCGGGTCCTTGAGCGCGTAATAGACGACCAGCTTGTCGTATTTGACGGATTTCTTGGTGTCCGCCCTGCTGGACAGGAACACCTTGAACGACCTGAAGAACGGACCGACGTCGGCGTTCCTGAACAACGGGACGAGACCGCGGACCGCCTTCAGCGCGGCCGCCTGGTCCTTCACGTTGACGATGAGGCGCCGAGCGCGATTTGTCAGGGTTTGCGTCTTCTGCGCGCGCGGCAACGGGAAGGCCTCGTTGGTCAGGTGGAAGTAGTCGCCGTCCCGCAGCTCCTTCCAGTTGTCCGCCGAGTTCTGGGCCGCCACCTCATAGCCGCCCTGTCTCTGGTCGTCGAGCAGACTTTGGAAGTCCCGGCTGCCGATCGGCGTGTTCAGGTAGCCGGGCGGGCCCTCACCCATGAAGGAGTACACGCGCTTGACCACGTTCTGGGGGCGTCTGCGGCCGGCGCTGTTGTAGTACTCCCGGTAGGCCTTGGCGAGGAAGTTCCGGTTGATGACGGCGTCGCTCGGGCGGCGGGCCGGCGCCGAGGCCGACCGCGCCGGCTGGGAGCCGACATTCGAGAGCGCCGCGCGCTTGGTCTTGCTCACCGACTTGACGACGCCTGTCGAGGCACCGGGAACGCCCGGAGTGGTGCGACGTTTGTTCTTCTTCTTCTTTTTCTTGAGCGTGTTCTTCGGCATCGACGGTCTCCGGGGGTCAGGGCGTCTTGACGAGGTGGGTGTGCGGCGCGGCCGGGTTCACGCCCTTGGCCGTGAAGGCCGCGTTCACCAGGTTGATGAAGTCCTCTGCGTTGTCCACCTTGTCGTGGTCGGCTATGACCTCCGCGATGATGTCGCGGCGGTTGCTGGTGAAGCTGCCTGCCTGCTTCAGGAAGTACTTCGGCTCCTCCGCCCAGGCGACCCCCGGAGTGCGCGTCTTGTAGAACGGGGCGAACGCGTCGTCCAGTTCGTCCGGCCGCACCACCTGGGTGATGGTGTCGGCGATGCGGTCCCCGACCAGGTCCGACCCGTTCACGTCCGCGTCGGAGGTCAGGTAATAGATGACGAGCTTGTCGTACTTCACCCTCTTCTTCGCGGCCGCCGTCCTCGACAGGTAGATCTTGAACTTCCTGAAGTACGGCGAGACGTCGTTGTCCCTGAAGAGCGGTGTCAGGGCCTTGGCCACCTTGAGCCCGGCTTCCTGCGTCTTCACGTTGACGATGATGCGCCGCGCCCGGTTGTCCAGCGGTCTCGTTATGTAGGCCTGGTTACTGACGTGGAAATAGCCGCCTGCTGCCAGCGCCTCCCCCAGGGGCTTCCCGTTCTGGCTGGACACCCTGTAGTCGGGATTGTTGGCTGTGAACGTGTCGAACTCGTCGTCCGTGACCGCCTGCGCCAGGTAGCCGGTCTCCCCCTTGCCCATGAAGGAGTACAGGCGCTTACGCCGGTCGGCCATCGGGGTACGGACCCCGTTGGCGTAGTACCTCTTGTAGGCGTTCTCCAGGAAGTCCCGGTCCGACGGCGGGTTCACCGGCGCCTTGGGCGGCGGGGCCGGGGCCGACAGGTCGACCAGCGAGTCCGACCGCTTGGGCTTGGTCAGCACGACCGTGCCGGCCAGCCCCTTCGCGGTGTCGGCCGGCGGGGACTTACGCGTCTTCTTCCTGGTGGTGGCCTTCTTGAGCCTGCTCCATAGCGACATGTCCGGCTCCCCTACTGAACGCTCGCCCGGTACGTGAGCACCAGGCCGAGGTTGGTCAGAGCCGCCTTGTCACCCTCCAGGACCAGCACCCACGGGTTCCCGCCGACGCTGAGACCGGGGGTGCGCAGGAGGTTGCCGTCGTTGAGCGCGAGCCTCTTGTCGCCGTTGAGCAGGAAGCGCACCGAACCGCGCCCGGCCAGCTCGTACCTGGGGTAGACGCCGGTGATCTGCCGCCCGCTCATGGCGGGGAACCGGTCCGGCGTGAACGGCAGGACGAGCTGGTCGTCCTCGCCCTCCTGGAACTGGGCCCACTCGTCGGCGAACTCGCCCGCCACGTCGAAGTAGCGGGCCGACGGGTACGGCTTGAGCATGCCCTTGACCGCGTTGGCGAAGACCTCCCCGCCCTGGTCCGCGCTGTACTTGACGGTGACGACCACGTCGCTCAGGCCGGCCGGAGCCGGGCCCGAGAGCTGCAGCCGCCACCGCGAGACCGCCCCCGTGCCCTCGAACGGCAGGTAACGGTCGTCGTCCAGGCGCAGCTCGAACAGCCCGTTGTTCTCCTTGTACTCCTCGATGTCCGACAGCGCGATCTGCTGGCCGGAGCGCCAGTCCGGGCGCAGCGTGCCGGGCGGCGCGCCCTTCGGGTCGAGCAGGAACTTGACCGCCTTCGGGTCGGCCGCCAGGACGGTCTTGCTGTCGAGCTGCGTCAGCGTCGCGTAGACGCCGAGCGGCCCGTCCGCGCCCAGGAAGGAGACCGACAGCGTCCGGATCCGGCGCCGGAAGTGCCCGGGGAAGTCCCGGTCGAACAGTGCCTCCGTCAGCGCGAACTCGCAGCGCCCCTCGCCGCGCAGGGCCAGCAGGGCGAGCGGGTCCAGGCCCAGCAGCGAGACCTTCTTGGTGATCTCCATCCCGCGGCTGTCGGTGTCGACGTACGCCTTGCCCAGCCGTTCCAGGTCGAGGCCGAGGCTGTCGCCGGCGAGCAGGCCGTTGCGCCGGCTCTCCCAGTACATCGGCTGGATGTAGCCACCCTCGCCGTTGGTGTCGCCCCGCTCGAACTGGTAGGCCCGCTCGGCGGACCGCGCCATCTCGTACGCCAGGTTGTAGGTCTGGAAGAACAGCCCGGACATCCGCCCGGCCATCCAGTGGTAGAGCTCGGCGCCCGCGAACTTGTCCTTCATGAACGCGGCCACCGCCTCCAGGTTGGCGATGTCCTGCGTGACGACGGCGAGCTCCCGCTGGGCGATCGTCAGCTGGTGCTGGGCGCTGGTCAGCTGGTGGCCGAGCTGGGTCACGTCGCTCTTGGCCATGTTGAGCTGGAGATCCCAGTCCTGCGCCGTGCGCTCCTGCTCCGACCGTACGCCGATCAGCTCGCCGAGCGTGCTGTAGCCCTCGGCAAGCGTGGAGGAGACGTCGGCCACCTTGTCGAGGGCGTTTCCGATCTGCTCGCCGCCGAAGCCCGTACCGAAGATGAACGGCCCGAGCAGTGCCTGCGGCACGCCCAGGGCGATCGAGGCGGCGATCTTCAGGCCGCCCGCGACGAAGTGGGCGTCGGAGCCGCTCTTCATCCGGCTCAGCTGCTCGACCTGGAGCGGGGAGAGGCCGTCGGCGATCAGCTTCTCGTAGTGCTTGACCCGCGCCGTCGCGCCGTCCCTGCTCGCCTCCAGCTCGGCCAGGTTCTCCTCGGCGACCTTGATCTGCGCCTCCTTGATGCCGCGCGTCAGGGCGAGGATCGTGCCCTCCTGCCGGTTCTGCAGCAGGGCGAGCTCCTCCACGTCGCGCCGCTCCAGCACGTTGAGCAGGTCGTTGCCGAACTGCCGTACCTTGTCGGCGAGGTCCTGGGCCTTCCTGAACACGAAGGCGAAGCGGTAGTGCGGGACCGGCGCCGCCATCCCCTGCGTGAGCCGGTCGAGCGAGGCTCCGGAGGCGGCACCGCGGACCAGCGCCATGACGTCGGCCGGCGGCTCGAACAGCGGCAGCGGCAGGCTGACGCCCATGATGTCGAGCGACTGCCGGATCTTCCGCAGCCGGTCCTCGACGCGGGTCCAGTACTCGAAGAAGACGCTGTTCTCGGGCACGTAGAAGTACGGGCTCGCGACGCTCTTGTGCACCTCCCCGGGCCCCTCCAGCAGCGCTCCCCCGGCGGTCAGCGCCTTCAGCTCGTCGTCCAGCTCGTCCAGCTCCGCCGGCGGGAGGCGGCGCAGGTCCTCGTAGGTCACGGCGGCCGACAGCGGGCGCGGGCCGAGGACGTCCGGCCGCTCCCCCAGCAGGTCGTAGGCGAAGATGTAGAGCATCCTGGCCTCGTCGACGCTCTCCGCCGTGTACTGGCGGAAGAGCAGGTCACCCCAGTCGAGCAGGTTGTCGATGTAGGCCATCACCACGGCCCGGCGGTAGGCGGACGGGCGCAGCTCCGCGATCGCGTGCGGGTCGAACGGATCGTCCATGTACGCCGTGATCAGCTTCCCGCGATCGCCCATGAGGTCGTACTGCCGCCGGAGCCAGCCGATCATGGCGATCCGCTCCAGCAGGCCGGAGGTCCCCCGCATGGCCTGCAGCGTGGTCTCGATGTCCTTCAGCCCCGTGTCCTTAAGCTCGGTGTCCGCGAGGCCGGCCAGGAAGTCCTTGTCCTCCTGCGAGAGCTCGCCGGCCTGCTCGAACGCCGGGGCCAGCGCCGCCAGCCGGGCGAGGATCGGTTCGAGAGCGGCCGCGACGGCCGAGCCGTCGTCGCCCAGCTCAGCCAGGTCGGCGCGGCAACTGCCGACCAGTGCCCGCAGGTCGACCGCCAGGAACGGCAGGAACCGCCAGTACCTCACCCGCTCCGTCGGGTCGAAGACGTACTCGTACCAGATCCGCGCGTCCTCGAAGCGCTGGGCGTTGTTCAGCGCCTGCGCGATGAGCAGCGGGGCGTGGAAGAAGATCTCCCAGTAGTAGATGCCGTTGGCGCTCTGGAAGTCGAGGTGCGAGCTGGACGGTGTCCCGGCCACCTGCGGCTGGACCTTGATCGTGGTCGCGTCGGACTTCTCGACGCTGAACGCGGGCAGTTCGTCCGTCTCCTGCGTCTCGGGGGCCAGCAGCGCCGCCACGCCACCGGTCAGCAGCTCCTTGTTCAGCCGGTAGGCCGTGCTGGAGGTCAGCCGCACGATCTCGTGCGGCAGCCCGGCGAACTCGTACGGCCGCTGGGCCGTCGGCTCCGACGGATAGACGACGTAGTCGGCGCCGAGGAACAGGTAGAGCTTGGCCCCGTCGAGCACGCCGGTGAACCCGGTCTGGAAGCCTTCGGGCAGACCGCCCCAGTTGCCGGGAACCGGCCGGTACGCCAGCTGTCCCGTCGGCTCCTGCCCGGCCTCCAGGAGCGCGTACTCGCTCGTGCCGAGGACATAGCGCTGCCGGTTACGCTCGATCACGGCCTTGATCTGGCTCTTCAGCTTCTTGGGGTAGCCGTCGTCGATGTAGTCGGGGACGGTTCCGTCCTTGGGGAGCGTGTAGCGGACCAGCTCCAGGCCGCTGGTCAGGTAGAGCCTGCCGCCGTCCACGTACGCGGCGTCGACGGACTCGGTCGTGCCTATGGCCGTGGGTAGGCGGCCCAGCTCCCTGGTCGGGTGGCTCCGGCCGTCCGGGGCGAGGTAGGTGCCCGCCGTGTTGTCGAAGAAGTAGCCGCGCTCCTCGTAGGAGAACGCCGCGCCGACAGGGCCGCTCTGGGGCAGGCCCTCGGTGTTCTCGCGCAGCGGCCGCGGTTCGTCGGCGGTGTTCGCGCCGCTGAAGCGGATGTACGTGTCACCCGCGAAGACGTAGAGGCGGTCGCGGTGGACGAAGGCCGAGTCCGCCACAGTGCCCTTGGGCAGCTCCCAGCGAGTGTTGATCCGCTTCACATCGCGCAGGTTCGTGGAGTCGACGTACTCGTTCCGCGCGAAGGAGAGGAAGTACTCGGTGCCGTCGAGCGTGAACGCGGCGTTCACCTTGGCCCATCGCGGCAGGTCGTCGGGGTTGGTGTCGAGCTGCTTCGGGTACCCGGTGTCGGGCGGCCCGAACGGCCGGCCCGAATAGCGGTAATACTCGGCGCCGGAGAAGACGTAGGTGTGTCCGCCTCGGACGAGGACGGCGTCGACGACGCCGGACCTGAGCAGGCCGGTGCCGATGATCCCCCACCGCTCCTTGATGGGGGCCAGCTTCTCGGTGCCGAGCTTGAAGCGCTTGCCCGCGTTGTCGAAGAAGCATCGCCTGCCATCGGGCAGCTCGAACGCGGCGTCGATCCGCTTCCACCTCGGCAGCCCGTCCGGGTTGCCGTCCAGCGGGAGCAGCGGCTCTGCCCCGCTCGGCGCGGTCACCGGCCGGCACAGGAAGCTGCCGCCCTTGTGGTCGACGCTCAGCCACGGCCGGTCCTGGGTCCCGGCCGGCATGTTGAACCGGACAGCGCCGGGCTCGTCCACGGGGCTGGAGTCGGGCTCGGCGAAGATCTTGTCCAGCCGCACGGCGCGCGGGGGTTCCGCCACGCCTTCCGCCTTGACCGCGTACAGCTCGGGGGTGAGCGCGAACGCCGACCTGACCCCGACGGCGTCGGAGCAGGTGACGATGATCGAGTCGTGCGGGCCGCCCGGCCCGCCGGGGACGGTCCGCGACGCCTGCACATAGAGCCGGACGCCGGTGATCTGCTTCTCCTGGGCGTCGTCGGCGGCCAGCAGCTGCGCGGTCCCCCATTCCCCGTTCAGGTTGAGGAAGGAGTAGTAGATCTTGACGCGGTACAGCGGCGGCGGGGTCTTGACGTTCTGGGTGTCGCCGGTCCTCGTGGCATCGATGGTCGTGTTGGACGTGACCACGACCGGGACCGTCTCCACGACCGTCCAGAACACGAACACGCGGCCGAAGGCGTGCACGGGATAGACCCGGTCGGCGTCGATCTGGACGTCCACCTTGAGCCACGGCTCCCAGGTGGCGGAGAGGTGCACGCCGTCCCTGAACTCCGCGCCCCGGTAGTAGTAGCGGCGCGGCTCGGTCCGCGTCCGGCCGAACAGGACCAGACGCCGGGTGCCCTCGTCGGCCCCGTCCTCGGGGTAGACGTACCCGCCGGCGATCGCCAGCCTGGAGACCTCCGTGTACTCGTCCAGATATCTCTTGTAGACCCGTTGTACGGTCTCCGGTGTGATCTCGCCCTGCAGCAGGTCGCTCTCCAGCGCCTCGAACGCGGGTGTCTTGTCGGAGCGCAGCTCGGGGCGCAGGTAGTTCTCGGGATAGAGGAAGACCTTCCGGTTGGCCTCCCAGAGCCGGTAGTTCTTCAGCCACCCCCACCAGGTCTTCAGCCGCCGTCTCACCTCGTCCTCGTCGCGGCCCGGCGGGAGTGGGACCTCCTCCAGGTCGAGGAGGTAGCGGTGCACGAAGAGCTGCGTGGCCGCGATGGCCTCCCTGACACGGGAGGTCCGGCCGGTGCCGCCCATGTCCACGTCGATCAGGTACTTCTCGTACAGGTCGCGGGTGGACCTGAAGCCGTCCAGCCGGATGATCGCCGACGGGGCGAGGGCGTCGCGCTTGAGCAGGTTCAGCTCGTCGTGGATCTGGCCCGACAGGGTGACCCAGTCGGCTGGGCTGCACGTCCGTTCGAGCAGGCCGGCCAGGGCGGTGTTGGCGGCCTCGGGGGCCGGAGTCATGCCGAAGGCGCGGGACCAGACGTCGGTGTAGATCGTGGACGGCCCCGCGTCGAACAGGCCGGCGACCGCGAACACGTCGACCAGCTTGAGCACGAACTCGATCTCGAAGCGGTCCTCCTCCGGCGGGCCGGCCATCAGCAGGGCGGCGTTGCGCTTGGCCCACCGCAGCTCGTCGGCGTCCCAGCCGAACAGGTCCGCCAGATACTGATAAGGATCCTCGACGGCCGCCGATCCGTTCAGCAGGAACGCGGCCAAGCCGTCGGGACGCGACCGGGCCAGCTCGACGAACCTGACAATGGTGTGCAGATCGCTCAGCCGGTAGTCGGCGGTGTCCGACCAGCGGTGCTTGATCGGCTGCGGGAAGGTACGGTCCACGGTGTCGTAGGCGCCCGAATATCGGACGTACTCATCATCCCTGAGCAGGTACGTCCGGCCCTCGAAGACGAAGGCGCCGTCAGGCCCCGCCTCCTCGAAGGCGGCGGGCAGGTCACCCCAGTCGTCCTTGACGGTCCGGGGATAGCCGGCGGCGACGTATTCGAGGTCATTGGGCTGGTATCTGATGTACTGCCCCTGCTTGAAGGCGTACAGCTCGCCGGTCGGCCCGGCGAAGGCGGCCTCGATGCCCGGCCCGTCGGCGAAGGCGTTGCGCACCTTGCCCCACAGGCTGTTGACCGGCTGGTCCGGCTCGGCCCGGTCGGCCCGCAGGTATCGGGTGCCCTTGAACAGGTACGTCCCACCGTCGAGCCCCCGGAAGGCCGCGTCGAGCCCGTCGGCGAACGCGTCGGGCAGGTGCGGCAGGTCTAGGTCCTGGCTGAGCGAGCCGTCGATCGTGCGGGGGTAGCCGTCGTCGACGGTGTCGTACTCGGTGCCGGAATAGCGGACGTACTGGTCGCCGGAGAACAGGAACGTGTGCGGGCCCCTGACCAGTGCCGCGTCGACCTTCTGCCGCTCCACGAGCGTGTTGCGCACGCCGCCGAGCAGCCCGAGGTCGTAGTCGGCCTCAGCCGTCACGGACACGACGTGGCAGGCGCCGCCGACGAACAGGTACAGGTTGCGCCGGTTGGCGAGCACCGCGTCCAGCGGCCGGTCCGTCACCGCGTCCTCGAACGCCTCGGGCAGGCCGGTGAACGCCTCCTCCTGGCGCAGGTTGCCGATGATCTTCTTTGGGTAGCCGGGATCCACGTAGCGGTACTCGGCGCCGGTGTAGCGGATGTACTGGTCGCCCGAGAACAGGAACGTGGTCTCGCCCCCGTACACACAGGCGGCGTCGACCGTGGTGAAGGGGTGGAGCGCGCGGCCCCACCGCTCGCGGATCGGGGCGAGCGGCGAGAAGGCGCGGTCGGCGTAGCGGGCGTAGCTCTCCCCGAAGAAGAAGTACGTCGCGCCGTCGGCCGCGGTGAACGCGGTCCGCAGGGCGTCGCCCGGCTCCAGGCCGCGGCCGAAGTCCCGCCAGATCCGCTCGGTCGGCCGCGGGTAGGACCACCGTCCGGTCGCCTCGTCGAACTGGACGCACCGCTCGCCGAACAGCAGGAGCATGGTGCCGCCCTCGAACAGCACCGCGTCGGGCACCACGGCGCTCTCCTCGCCGGGGACCTCCCAGAAGCCGGCGTCCGTGACCATGGGGTAGCCGTCGTCGGGCTGCCGGTAGTCCTCACCCGAATAGACCAGGTAGCGCAGCATGCCCTCGTCGTCCGGGTGCTCGAACAGGTAGGTCCTGCCGTCGCGCACGTAGGCGAGCGCCACGCCGGTCAGCCCGGCCCAGTGGTCGGCGATGGGCAACGGGTCCCCGTCGATCGTGTCGCCGGTGCCGGTGTAGACGACGAACTGGTCACCGCTGAACAGGTAGGTCTTCCCGTCCCGTCCAACAAACGCCGCATCCACCGCGTTGTCCTGATAAATCGTGTTACGGGGTCGGCCCCACTCCTCCGTGAGCGGGTACGCCCGGTTCAGCCGGGTGTTGAAGCAGTTCGGCCCCTTGAACAGGTAGGTGTTGCCGTCGGCGCCCTCCAGGACGGCGTCCAGGCCGGTCCTGAACTCCTCCGGCACCGGGCGCAGCGTCCGCGGCCGGACCGGCGTCGCCGTGACGGTCGTCCCCTCGATCGCGGACAGCCGCCCCCAGCCGTCCGGCCCCTCGACCAGCACCGCGCCGTCCTCGACGAAGGCACAGCTCACCGGTGCGAGATCGTCGTAGCTCCGGTACAGCTCGCTGGAGACGACGTGGCACCGCGCGCCCCTGAACAGGTAGACGTTGCGCCGATCGGCGAAGGCCGCGTCCACGCCGTCGAGCGTGACGCTCAGGTTGCCCAGCCGCGGCTCCCGGTGCAGCTCCGCGAGGGCGCGCGGGTAACCCTCCTGCACGGTCGTGTAGTCGTGACCCTCGTAGCGCACGTACTGGTTCCCGGAGAACAGGTACGTGTACGTACGCGGCACCTCGACGCCCTCGACCAGCTCCGTCGCGTCCATGACCAGCGTGGCGTCGACCCGCCCGGTCCTGGCCAGGTTGCTGATCACGTTGCCCCAGAACGCCGGGACACTCGCGGGATAGCGGTCGTCGATCCTGGTGTAGTCGCGGGTCGAGTAGCGGGCGTACTGGTCGCCGGAGAACACGTACGTCCGGCCGTCCTTGCCGATGAAGGCGGCGTCGACCCTGGTGAAGGGGATGCTGTCCCAGTGCTCCCGCAGCGTGCGGGGCTCGGACCACCAGCGGTGCCGGTGGTCGAAAACCACGAAACGCTCACCCGAGAACAGGTACGTCTGGCCGTCCCCGGCGCTGAAGACCGAGTCGATCGTGGTGAAGGCGGGGTCGTCCGCCAGCGCGGCGGGCAGGTTCCACCAGTTGTCGGCGACCGGCTTGGGGTAGCCGACGTCCGGCGTGGCGTAGTCCCTGGTCGAATAGCGGACGTAGAAGTGGCCCGCGTCGGCCTGCACCCGGATCCGCTTGGCCTCGCGGACGAGCGTGACGTCGATCCGCTGCTCGGTGACGACGTGCCAGTCCGTGGTCGTACCGCTGACGCCGCCGCTGCCTGTGCCGGTGTCACCGCCACTGACGCTCACGCCTTCCGCGAACGTCAGTCCGTGCTCCATGAACCGCCGCCGCAGCGCGGGCGACAGGCGGCCGGCGTTCAGCTCGTTCTCCTGCTCCAGCGGCACGTCGAAGAGCTCGCCGCCCTCGCCGAACAGGTAGGTCTTGCCGTCCATGACGAACGACGCGCCCACCTCACGCAGCCCGCCCCAGTCGGCGGCGATCGCGCGCGGGTAGCCGAGGTCCACGACGGAGTAGTCGGCGCTGGAGTATCTGAGGTATCTCCCGCCGCTGAACAGGTAGGTCTTCCCGTCCAGCCCGGTGAACGCGGCGTCGACCGTACCGCTGGGCAGCACGGGGGCCTGCACACCCCAGCGCTCGGCCGTCGGGACGGCGGCGCCGTCGCTCTTGGCCGTCCGGCCGTCCTTGAACAGGTGGACGGCCCCGTCCCAGTCGGCGAAGGCCGCCTCGACCCCCGACTCGAACTGCCCGGGGATGCCGGGATAGTCCGACTCGATGCGCCGCGGGTAGCCGTCGTCCACGCGGACGCCGTCGTTCTCGATGCTGCCGGAGTAGCGGATCACCTGGTTGCCGGCGAAGAGGTGGACGCCGCTCGCGTCGGCGTAGGCCGCGTCCACGCGTTCGGCGCCGTCGAAGACGTTGCGGACCCGGCCCCACCTGTCGGCGATCGCCTCCTCCGTACCCCCTACCGCGAGGTAACGCTGCCCCGTGAAGAGGTGGATCCCGCCGTCGCTGTCCTGGAAGGAGGCGTCGACCGACTTCTTGAACGCCTTGGGCAGCGGCGTGTCGTGGCCCTCCCCCTGCCACCATTCGTCGATGCCACGCGGGTAGCCCTCGTCGACCACCGTGTAATCGGGGGTGGTGTAGCGGATGTACTGATCCCCGGAGAAGAGGTAGGTCTTGCCGTCCTCGTCCACGAACGCGCTGTCGATCCGCTGAGGGTCGTCGAAGTTGTTCCTGACCTTGCCCCAGACCTGCTCCTTGGCCGCCCAGCGGGTGCCGCCGCGCTCCTTGACGAAGACACGTGAGCCGCCGTCGCCGCCGTGGCCGATGATCCACTCGCTGCCGTCGGGGTGCGCGAACGCGGCGTCCACCCCGGTCAGCCCGGTGAACCGGGCCGACAGCTCGATGAGCGGTCTCGGCCGCGGGTCGGCCAGCGCGTACGTGGCCTTGGCGTAGGTCCAGAAACCGCCCTCCCCGAACAGGTAGATGTTGCCATCGGCGCTGTCCAGCACGGCGTCGAACCGGTCGAGCCCCGGCGGCAGCGCCAGCGGCTCGGGGTACTTGCCGACCAGGTCCTGGTCCTGGAAGGACACGGCGACCTCGGTGGGATCCAGGCCGAGCTTCGCCGCGAGCAGCGCGAAACGCCGGATCCGCCGGTACGCCTGCCGGAAGTGCGGATCCGGCGGCACGGCCGTGACCTCACCGCTCTCCTCGGCCGCCATGAGGGCCGGCACGGCCAGCACGTCGAGCGCCTCCTGGACGCCACCGGTCACCGCGACGCAGATCGCCGCCACGGTCGCCGCGGGCACGCCGAACGCGTCGGCGAGCACCGACCATAGCGCCGCCTGCTGCAGCTCGGCCCGCCGCTCCAGCGTGTCCGTGATCTCGTCGACCGCCGCGGCGAGCTCCTTGGCCACGGGGTGCAGCAGGAAGAACAGCTCCTTGGCGTAGTCCTCCACACCGGGCACCGTGAAGTCGAGCGCGTTGGTCGCGGCGCGGAAGTAGTCGAGCCGGTCCTCGGGCACGGCCAGCGCCTCGTCGAGATGCCCGGCCGCGACGAGCACGCTCACCAGGTCGGCCCGCTCCCCGTCGTCGAAGCCGAGCTCGGTGACCGCCTGGAGGTCGAGGCGGTACGGCTGCTCGTCCTTCAGGATCTCCGCGATCCGGCCGGCGACGATCACCCGCTCGGCGGGCCGGAACCCGTCCCCCAGCTCCACCTCGGCGCTCTCATCGAGCACCCGGCCCTCCTGAAGGTAGGAGCCTTCGAGGGCGTCGATCACCCGCTGGGCGATCGCGTCGTCGGCGACGTCCACGAAGTCGTCGAGCGTGAAGGCGTACGTCTCCTTCTGGAACGCCGCGATCTGCCCCTTCATCGCGTCGAGGATGGCCCGCCGGCGCGGATAGAACTCCAGCGCCAGCCCGAAGTCGTCCAGCCGCAGCCCGGCCAGCGCGACCTTGTCGAGATAGACGCCGTCCTCGTCGAGGTAGCCGTTGAAGCGCAGACTGGCCAGCAGCGCCGCCTCGTCCACCCGCAGCTCGGCGAAGATCTCGGGGTCGAGCGTGAGCCGCTCCCCCCGGAACCGCTCGACCCGGTCGAGCAGCTCGGCCAGGACGCCCGGCGCGACGTCGTCGAGATCCGCGTTGACCATGAACCGCGCGGCGTTCGCCTCGTCCGCGAAGAAGCCGGGGTCGATGACGTCGCCCTCGCTGTCGAGGTAGCCGTTGAAGACGAGGTTGTCGTACAGCTCGGCTTGCTGCTCCTCCCTCAGGTTGCCGAGGGAGGCCAGGTCGGAGGGGAAGAAGGACGCGGTGCCGTTGCCGAGGCTGTTGATCAGTTTGAACAACGGCTCGGCGAACGAGCTGTAGTCCCTCGCCAGCCGCAGCTCCGCCACCGTCTTCGGCAGCCCGTCGGCGACGAGCGCGCCGTCACTCTGGAGGCGGCCGGCGAAGACCAAGTTGGCGAAGATCTTCGCCGTCAGCCCCTCGTCCAGCCCCAGGTCGACGAAGTCCTCCTTGACGATCAGCCCGAGGTCGGTGACGGCGTCGTAGACGGCGCGCCGCGCCTTGGCCCGGTCGAGGCGGAGCAGGCGTTCGTCCCGGGCGGAGACCACGCCGTCGTCGTACGCGGTCAGGACGTCGTGGAGCACCTGGGACGCGCGTTCGCCGAACCGGCGCGACACGAACAGCTCGGGGCTCATCGCGACCGACGCGAACCGCCGGTCGATCCCGTCGAGCACGGCCACCTGGTCGTCGTCGGCCGGCGTCCCCCCGCCGAGGATGTCGGCCAGCTCCTGCGCGCTGAACCCGCCGGCCTGCATCCAGCGCCCGACGGCGAGCAGCGTCTGCGCCAGCCACAAGCTCGACGCCACGTCCGAGCCCTCGAGGATCCGGTAGCAGTCACGGGTCCGGGCCCGCGTACCGCCCAGAATCGGGAACGTCGTGTACCGCTGCAGCGACGGATCGCTCTCCAGCACCTCCAGCAGGTCGAACAGCTCGCCGACGGACACGCCGAGCGCCGCGACGAGCCGCCCGGCCCGTTGCAGCAGCGCGATCGCGGGCAGCCCGATCTCCCCCCGGTCGAACGGGCTCGGCTCCAGCGCGGCGTACCTGTCGCGGTAGCGCAGCACGATGTCGACGATGTCGTTCTCGGCCGTCTCGATGGAACGTGCCAAACGGCGCCGATACTCTCTGTTGTGTGTGGCCAGGATGTCCCCGGACACGTCGGGCAGATCCTCGAGCTCGGCCGGTGCGATCGGCACGGCCAGGCCGCACACCCCGTCGACGGTCAGCTCGTAGCCCTTCTGGAGGAACACGACCACGGCGATGGTGCGCAGCGCGGCCAGGTCCAGCCGCTTGTCGCAGCAGGTGGTGAGCACTCGGTCGAGGTCGGTCATGCTCAGCCCGGTCTTGCGGGCCAGCCGGACGAACCTGTTGACCCGCTCGAACCACGCGAACCCGGCACCGACCAGTCGCCGACCGTCTATTGCCGTAGGAGCCTCATTTCCCCCATTGACGAAGAACGTGGACGGCGGCCGCTGCGGATCCTCGCTCTGATAGACCAGCTCGCGTACCTCGACCGTGGTCAGCCCGGTCGCCCGCCTGAACCGCTCGACGTCCGCCAGCGCGCTGAGCGGCTCGTCCGCGCCGAGCCCGTAGTCGGCTCTGAGCTGGTCTTCCGAGGTGACCGGTACGGTCACGACCTGGACGTCCTCGGCCGAGAGCGCGAGCGACAACCGCGCGACCACGTCGGGATCCACGTCGGGAGCGAAGAGCCGGTAGAACTCCTCGGGCGCGACCTTGAGCTGGCGCAGGTACATCGTGAACTGCGCGGCCGGCAGGGAGAACGGCATCCCGAACGGGTGGCGGGCCGTTCGCAGCGTCTCGTACGGCTCGCTCCCGACGACCGTTTCCAGCACTTCGTTGACGATGTCGAGGTAGGGCGACTCGGTGAACGTGTGCTCGGCGTCGAGCGGGATCCTGGCCAGATCGGGCCGTCGCGCCAGCAGGTCGGGATCCCGGAAGACGCCGTCCAGGAGCCTGAGGAGGTCTACGAGATAGGCGGCCGGCGAGTAGACCGATCGGGCTTCGTCCCCCTCCCAGAAGTCGAGTTCGCCGAAGAGCTGCTCATAGCTGGGTAACGCGTCATCCCTGCGCAATGTGATCCCCCCTGTTTGGATCCCCGTGTGTCAGCCGACCCATGTTCGCCTAGTGCTGTGACCGGAAACGATCGCCGGGTTGGATGACGAGGCTTCAGGCTGCGGAAGTCAGAGGTCGGCCGCCCCAGCGGATGCCTTTCTCGCTTCGGATGCGGGCGCGTTCGCGGCGTTGGGCG
>NZ_JAIWNB010000090.1 GCF_020215705.1 Nonomuraea aurantiaca
GAGATATATCGACTCCTGCGGCTCGATCCCGAACCGCCGGAACACCTCGAAGTAGTCATTCGTCACAAGCTTCGACCCTAGCGGGGCATAAGCATTTACCCGATGAATTTTAGGCGCATGACACTAGGCCGTCGCGTTCTAGTCGGACCAGGGCGGCGCGCGCTGTCATCCGGGAGACGCCGAGCTCTTGCGCCAGCCGCGATTCGGAGGCGAACCCCGCCTCGATGTTGATCCGCGCCAGCGCCCGGGTGCGGTCCGGAGTGCGTGCCCGGCGGCGGATACGGTGCAGCGGATCACCTGTCAGCCAGCTGCGGTGATGCCGTGAATCCGTCGATCCGGACGGGTTCGCGGCGTCCCAGAACGTGAGCCCACAGCACGCCGCTGGCGTTGCTCTTCCCTGCCAGGTTGTCGGTCTGTCCGTCGGAGACGAAGAAGGATGTCACGCAGTCGGCACGGACAACCTCGGAATACAGGCAGATCCAGATGTGGGGAACTCTGCCATGGTTCGATCTTTCCCGCGTGCCAGAAGGCTCAGCCCCAGATCTTGAAGGATTTCCTCCCCAAGCCGACCTGGATGGAGCCCTCAGATGTACTCAGCCGGGGCGTTGTGGCAACCTCCGGCTCAGGATCAGGAAGCGGTTCCTGACCGCTTTGAGTCCCACAGGGCCCGGCTCTCGGCGAGGGCACCACGGTGCTCCTCGGCCCAGTCGGCGAGTGACCGGAGCGGGACGGTCAGGGACTGGCCTGTGGGGGTGAGTGCGTACTCGACGCGAGGAGGTCGCATGTCGAGGACGGTCCGGGTGATCAGCCCGTCGCGCTCAAGTCGCTGAAGGGTGAGTGTCAGCATCCGCTGGGAGATCCCCTCGATGGCTCGTTGTAGGGCGCGGAACCTGTAGGGCTCACGCGCCAGCGCTGCCACGACGAGGATTGACCACTTGTCGCCGACTCGTTCGAGGACCTCCTTGAGCGAACACTCTTCGGCGCCGAAGCGCGCCTGGGCGGTCACATTCGTGTGCCTATTGGTCATCAAAGTGCCTTCTTTTGCCGCAGAAGTATGGTTACTACCGTCGCGTTGGTAATCAACAGTAACCATGAAGGGTCATGTCATGAAGGTGGGCATCCTAGGCACGGGTCGAATGGGGCAGGGGCTCGGCGAACTCCTACGGGGAGCAGGCCACGACGTTGCTCTCGGCTCACGCACACCGGCTGACACAGGGTTTCCGTCCAGCAGTCTTGAACTCGTCGCCACGCAGAGCGAGGTCGTTCTCATCGCCCTTCCGCACGTCGCGATCGAGCCCAACATCGATTTGCTGCGCACCATCGCACCCGACACTGTTGTGATCGACCTGGCGAACAGTGTCCGCGTCGACGACGGACGGATTCGATCGGCCCTGGACAAGCCTCACGGACGGTGGCTCGCGAATCTCCTCCCGCACGCCAAGGTCGCGCGCGCCTTCACGCACGTCCACGACGAACTGCTCGTGAGCCGTGCGACGCGTCAGCCAAACACTTGGGCCATCGCCGTCGCAGCCGATGACCCCATCGCCCTCGCGACAGCCAGCGAGCTGGTGCGGTCGGCGCGGTACGTGCCGGTCTCCGTGGGCGATCTCGACCACTCGGGCGTCCTCGATCCTGGTGGTCCGCTGTTCCCCAACATGTACCTACCTGGGGACATGTATGACCTGCTCCACGGCGGTGCGGCGGGTGTCGGCCGCTAGCGGCACTTGTTCCAGCGAGGCGGTGTAGTCGGCGAGCAGGTGCTCGTAGGCGGCGAGTAGCGGGGTGGGGCGGGCGCCCCGCCGTCTCGGCTTGGCGGAGTCCGTGTTCTCGGAAGTTGCTGGCGGGGGTTGTGACCTGGCTGGGACCGGATTCTCGGAAGTCACGACCGGAGTGTACTTCCGGGAAGATGTTGTTCTCGGAAGTTTCCGCCAACCGTTACGTTTGATCAGGTCGCCGGGCGGCGCCCGTGGATCCACGGCTGGCCGAAGCCACGGGATTCCTCGACCGGGATGGGCTGGAGTGGAGGCCGTCGCGTATGCGGCTGGTGGAGAGGCGGCCGTCCGGGTGGTCGAGTTCGTGGACGCCCAGCCGGGCCAGACGAGCTTGCCCTCCTTGGCCGCCATCGTGAGCGTGGCCCGGAGCTGACAGGCTCGATCAGCCGATCGGTGGTGCGAGGTATTCCAGCGCATAACCGTCGCCGGGGGGGTTATGCGGGCGATGCCGGATGAGTCGAGGTGGGCGCCGGCTACGACGTGGTGTGGTTGGGTCAGTTGTTCGAGGAGGGCCGCTCGCGCGGCGCGGGCCTGGGACTGGTTGCCGTCGAGTTCCCAGGACACGTTCGGCTGATCGAATTGGAGCGTGGGAACGTGAACGGTGTCGCCCCAGACGAGAAGGTGGGCGGTGCCGCTCCTGACGTCGTAGACGGTGTGACCGGGTGTGTGGCCCGGTGTCGGGATCGCGGTGATCCAGTCGTTGATCGCGACCTTCTCCGACACGGGTACGACCCGGTCGCGGATCGGCTCGAGCCGCCCCGTGAACACCGAGGTGTCGCCCGCGCCGATCCACACGCGCTCGAGTTCGCTGAACGCCTCTGAACCGTCCGGCGCGATCAGGCCGCTCACGTAGTCTTCGTAGATTGGTGGTAGCCAACAACGCCACAAGGAAGGACCTACATGGGAAAGATCGTCATCAGCGAGAACATCTCACTCGATGGAGTCATCCAGGACCCGGCCGGTGAGGAGGGCTTCGGGTTCGGCGGCTGGTTCGACCCGGCCACAGCGGACCGCGAAGCCTGGGCCAAGGCTCTGACCGACGAGGCGCTCGGCGCGGAGGCGCTGCTATTGGGGCGACGGAGCTATGAGTACTTCATTGCGCGGGGATGGGAATCGCGCAGTGGCGAGTGGGCCGACAGGTTGAGGAGTCTGCCCAAATACGTCGTGTCCTCGACCCTCGAAGATCTCCGCTGGACCAATTCGGCGGTTCTGAAGGGCGACGTGGTGAACGAGGTCTCGAAGCTGAAGCAAGAGGTGAACGGGGACATCGTCATCTATGCGAGCGGTCGGCTCGTGACCACGCTCATGGAACGCGACCTCGTCGACGAGCTGCGTCTGATGATCTATCCGGTCGTGGTCGGGGCCGGCGAGCGCCTCTTCGGCAAGACCGGCGACCGGAAACCCATGCGCCTGCTAGGCACGCACGCGGTCGGTGAAAGCCTCGTCCTCCTCACCTATCAGCCCGCCCGGGACGCCTAGTGCTGTGACCGGAAACGATCACCGGGTTGGCGTGTAAGTCGCTCCTGCCGATTGGATGGTGCTGATCACGTTCGATCGGCGCTCAGGAGGCCAGGTGACGCAACCGGTCAAGGTCCGCAGGCT
>NZ_JAIWNB010000091.1 GCF_020215705.1 Nonomuraea aurantiaca
GCACCACCCAACCCGCCACCCTCACCACCTCCACCCTCACCACAGGACAACACCGCATCACCGCCGTCTACCTCGGCGGAACCACCTTCGACAACGAAGAACCCATCCACTTCGCCCCAAGCACCTCACCCCCGCTGCCCCAGACGGTCAACCCTTCATAGGAAGGCCGACCTCGTGAGGGAAAGTCCCCGGTGAACAGCAGACGGTTCTTCCATCCGGCCGGGAAAAGGCACGGGAGCGGCAGGCTGGGCTCGACGGATCGAAACTCTCCCGCCGCAGGGTTGCGCCCCGACGCGGCCGAAGACATCGGGCCCCGGCACGCGGAACCACTGAGGAGTGTCTCCGCCCCCGGCCGGAGGAGGGATCCGGATGGCGTACGCCCGACGGCTTCCACCTCGGTTACAGCGGCGTCCGGAGAACATGGGCGATCAAACGGGATCTCGGCCACAAAGCAGAGACTGCCGCGAGTCTTGCTCCCTCGCATTGGCCAGATCGCTCACTAACTAAGCTGGGCGCGTAGGTGCGGCGGCGAAGACCTCCTGCTCCCGGCCACCATCGAAGTCGTCGAGGCCACGCCACGGCAGATCGCACCAGTCGCTCACACCCCCTGGTCGGGACCGCGCGGCCTGACCGAGGTGCAGTTGGTCATCTCCACCGAGGTTCGCGACCAACTCGGGCTGAGATTCGATGTGTTGTTTCCGCAGGTGAACGAGCGCCGGCAGCGGTTGACGTCGGCGGGCGAGGCCAGGCCGCACGGAGGTCAGGACGACCATCAATAGCCGGTACATCGTTCCGATGAATCCAGGCCGGCGCCGGCTGAGCCGCAAGCCGAATCCCGTTGCGGTCACATAGGCCGCCGCCAGGTTAGTGCGCTGAATCTCTTGCCCGTTTCTGCGGGCAAGATATGTGCGCTCCAAAAAAAGCACAGCTGGGGTGTGGCCTGAGGATGCCTCCCGGATTCATGCGCTAGCCTGACAAAGGAGAAAGCCAACGCGCGACCAGCGATCTTTGAGATCAATATCGACAATGGCTCTACCGGATCGGAAAGGACCACACCAATGACTACCCAAGGAATGCTCAAGGCTATTTTGCACCATCCTGGTAACCGAGACAACCGAGGAGCGGCTCTCATTCGTACCGCCCGATGGCAGGCATGGAAGAGATTGATACGCCATCCGTTTGACTTGACCGTGTACGAGGACATGAGGCTTCGGGCCTACCCGGACGGCCAAGCCAGTCGGTTCTTTTACTTCGGCCCATTGCCGGATCACCCAGAGATGGCCTTTATGCAGCGCTATCTCCGACCCGGCGACGGCTTCATCGACTGCGGCGCCAATGAGGGCGTGTATACGCTTCTCGCGGCCAAGCTGGTCGGCTCGGCCGGGGAGGTGCATGCCTTCGAGGCCGTCCCTCTCTTCATCACCAGACTACGCGCGAACATCCGGGCCAACCACCTCACGATGGTCACTGTCCACCCGGACGCCGTCGGCGCGGAGCCGGGCCGGATGCCCTTCGTGATCCGCGGAGTCGGCTCGCGTATCCAGACCCGGGAAGACCTCACGTCCACCGCCAATACGGTCGACGTGAACATTGTCCGCCTCGATGACGTGCTGCCCGACCGTAGCTGGGCGATGGGCAAACTTGATATCGAAGGGGCCGAGCACCAGGCCCTGACAGGTGCCGAAAAGCTTCTCGCTCGTGGGGAACCCGCCGTTTTGATGCTGGAGCTCGTCGATCGTTTCCTCATTCGATTCGGTTCCACCGTGACGCAGGTTCGCGAGTGGCTCGCGGATCACGGCTACGAGTTCGTGTGCTACGAGCCCGGCCCCAATCGGTTGGTAACGGTCTCAGATTCATTCGTTCCGACGCCGAACGTCCTTGTTGTCTCGCGGGAGCGACGAGCCGAGGTTGACGCTCGGCTACACGGCGCACTGTAAAGTAACCGCCTACCTCCCGGGCCGGAGCATCATCGTGTTGGACAGACAGTTCCACGGCCCGGTCGGCAAACAGAGAGGCACAGCGGTCGGCCTCTCGACCTGGCAACGCTTTGAACGGCCGGCCTAGGACGTCGCCCCACAGGCGCATCGGCCGACGTCTACGTCGTCGATGACCGGGCCATAGGCACCCTCGGTTGTGCTCCTGAACTCCAGAGTGGTGGAGAGCCCGATCGCTATGAACCTCACCTTCCGTGTCTGGTACCGCATGTCTTCTCTGGTGCTAGTTGAGCTACCGAAGCTGAAGCTCTGAACTACAGCCCCATTGACGAGGACCGCTCCTGTCTTCGCTGTCGCATCCCCGCCTGGATTTCCGGCGAGTGAGTAGACCACCTCGTACGTCTCGCCCGGACGCGTGGCGAAGGTCTGCTGCACCCCGCCCACCGGCCTGTCCCCTGAGCCGTTTAGGTCCAGCGACTGCCTTCCGTCTGACGCCTGCCAGAAGTTGGCACGGATCAGGTCCACGCTCCCCATGCTGACCCGCCACGTTCCGATGGACTCCCCAGCGACGAAGTTCTGGAAGTAATCCGGTGCTATATCGAGTTGCTCGAAGCTGCCGTTCCCCAGTCCCGACGTAGCGGCGGCCGACGTGGGTGCGAAGGCTGCGGTCAGGGCGCCCATCAGGCTGGCGCCGACGCAAAACCGTCGCCATGGGCTCGCGTGGCCGGACCGATCGCGGAGACGCGACGGGACCGGGGCCCGGCAGTCGACAGAAGATATGTCAACAGTCATGATTTTCCTTTGGTGTGCGCGATTTCGTGGAGGGATGACGGACTTGACACCGCCATCCAGGTGCTCACTCTCAAAGCCCTGGTGACAACCATGAACATTGGCGGAGCAGCTCAAAGTAACCACCGATAAGCCCATCCGTCCAGGATGGACACGCCGATCCAATACCACATGCGTTCAGTTGAAATACGCTCAGAAATCACCCAATACCACTATTGCCGGGATTTTCCAGCTATATCATTGCTGGCTATCGCAGGCGACAC
Source organism: Nonomuraea aurantiaca (assembly GCF_020215705.1). Lineage (GTDB taxonomy): Bacteria > Actinomycetota > Actinomycetes > Streptosporangiales > Streptosporangiaceae > Nonomuraea > Nonomuraea aurantiaca. Next base: position 2,987 of record NZ_JAIWNB010000091.1, read on the forward strand.
ACCGGGGACAGCGCCACATCAGTAAGATGAGAAGGCTGGGCTCCTATAGTCAGTTTGAGCGAGTCCGGATCCCGCACGAGCAATCGTCAAGAGTTGTGGATCGATTGAGAGCAGGATTCTCAGGACTGGTCTGTCATGTCGGTGGCGACGAGTTCGACCTCGAACCCGTCCGTGTCCTCCAGATAGGCGGCGTAATGCTGTTC
>NZ_JAIWNB010000092.1 GCF_020215705.1 Nonomuraea aurantiaca
CGCCAGCTCCCAAGCCATGATCCAAATCGCGTCGATCAACAACCTCACCAAGCGCATAACGGACGAGACCACCCCAACCTGGCGAGGCACCTACTAGAACATAAGCCGCAATCTACTCAAATCAAATGCCCTCTGAGAGGTCGGTCGCCAGCGATACCGCCAACGTGCAATCGCACGTACGAGCGCAGGACCTGCTCATGAGAAGCTTCACCATCTGGTGGATCAGCCATCCCCGACCAGGCACGCCGCCTCCCGCGATTGATCAACACCGACCCAGAACTCACCGCCCTCTCAGGCGGGCAGGAGACGCATGAGGAGGTTGCGGGGTTCTGCCAGGCGGTGGCTGGCCAAGCCGGTCATGCGGCGCGACAACGTCACGATGCGCTGGGCGGGTTTCCTGCGTCGGGCGTCGTAGCCGTGCAGCCCGGACTCCACGTCTCCGGCGGTCTGCAGGCAGTCGGTGAGCGCGGCCGCATCCAGCAGCGCTTGACACGCCCCCTGCCCGAGTGAGGGTGTCATGGCGTGCGCCGCGTCGCCGACCAGAGCGACGTTGCCTGCCACGAACGACTCCAGATGGGGAGACAGGTCGTAGATCTCGTGCCGCAGCACCGCATCCTCGTCGGCTTCGGCGAGGATGCGTGGGATGGGGTCATGCCAGCCCGCGTAGCGGGCGCGCAGGTCGTTAAGGGACTCGCGGTGGCCCTCAGGGGTGGACACGGCGGCGTACCAGTTGGTGGAGCCAGGCTCTTGAGGTGTGATGCCGAACACCTGGCCGGGTCCCCACGTCTCGCCATGCTCGGGTGGCTCGAATCCGGCGACGCCCCGCCAGGCCACAATCCCGGTGTAGCGAGGTTGGGTGGCGGTGCCGAAGTAGGCGGTGCGAACCACGCTGCGCAGTCCGTCCGCCCCAACCACCAGGTCATAGTCCTTGCGCAGCGACTCCGGGTCGGTGATATTTGTCCCGGTCATGATCGCGGTATCTCCCACGGCGCTGAGCAGCAGGCCCATCAGTGAGATCCGGGACAGCATCAAGACAGGTACGCCGCCCTTGCGCTCGATGCGTTCCAGTGGCAGATCGGCGATCCGGCGACCGGCAGGCGTGCGGATCCGGGCCTTGCGGTAGGGGACCGTACGGTGGCGTAGTTCCTCGCCGAGGCCGAGTCGCGCGAGCGCGGCCTGTGCGTCGGGACGTAGGCCGAGCGCGGTGCCCTCCGGCCTGATCTGCGGCCAGCGTTCGAGCACGGTCACCTCCCAGCCGATGCTGCGCAGCCCGATGGCGGTGGCCAGTCCGCCGATGCCGGCACCGACGACGGCCGCGGTTCTCTTCATGTCACATCTCCTCTGTTCACCACAAATGTGGTACCACGGTTGTGGCAGATGGGGCAAGTCGCGATAATGAAGGCCATGGCGGAGAACCGGGATCGGCGCGACCAACTGCGTGACTCAGCGATCGAAGTGCTGGCCCATCAGGGCGGCAGGGGGCTGACCCACAGAGCCGTGGATCGCCAAGCAGGACTGCCGGAGGGCACGGCCAAGAACTACTTCGCCAGCCGCGACGCGCTGCTGCAGGCCGCCGCCGAGCGGTGCGTCGAGCGCTACTGGGCCGACCTGAAACGAGCGCAGGCAGCCCGGATCGAGGGGCGCGACGGGCTCGTCGCACTGCTGAGCGACCTGCTCGCCCGTGCGCTCACGGTCAACAGATCCAGAGTGCTGGCCTACCTCGAGTTGCACGCCGAGGCCGCACGAAGGCCGGCCCTGCAGCAGACGCTGGCCGAACTCACCAAGGCCGACCTCGCGCTGCACCTGGAGTCCCAACGGGCGGCGGGCCTACCCGCGACGCAGGCGGTCGCCGCCATGGTAACCATGTGTGTCAACACGGCCCTGACCTACCTGCTCACTCAGACCCCTCAGACGCTCAAGGCCTACGGTCTAGACGACCTCGACACCTTTCTGCGCGACCTCATTGACACCGCCTATTCCCTGAACCGGTAATGGCGGGCCCGGAGGCCGAGCGCTTCGCCGCCGGGTGCGGCGGCGGGCCGGGGGTGTGAACCTGGAGACGGTGCCCAGTGTCCAGCACGGTCCCCAGGGCGTCGTGTCCTCGTCCGCCTTCTCCGCCCGCGCGCCGTGCACCCGACCGTCGTTCAGGATTAGGGAGACGACGCGGTCGGCTCGGACCAGGCCTACCGCCTCGGGCGGCTCATGCACGGTGGGTCAGCGGGCGGGGTCGGGAAGGCTTCCTTCGCGGATCATCCGGCGCAGGCTGGTCCGCGCGGCGGCCAGCTCGTCCTCGAGTTCGGTGACGCGGCCGCGTAACTGCGGGTCTGGCCGCCGCCCCGGCAAGGTCGCCTAATACTTCGCGATAGTTGCTGGGATCTGCGCTGATGGTGACAGCGTCGAGCGGTGGCTTGATAAGGCGATGCTGCGACGTTGGCCGGTGTCTCTGTCATACCTGCGCGATTCGTCCTCGCCACCTTCCTCGGCTGGCCTGGGGGGGAGGGCGGCAGAGGAGGAGCGTCCCGGACGGGTGACCCGTGTTGGGCTTGCTCAGTGCCCTCGCTAATGTCCAGGGATGTCCTCCACTCGGTCCGCCGTTTCGCTGCTGTCCAGACAGGTGTGTCTTCGAATTCCGCTTCTGGCTGGCATGATCCTTCTCGCCGGTTTCATCGGCGCCGTGCTCGTCTACTTCCTTCCTTATGGCAGCAAGGCGCCCACGCTCGAACGCGGCACTGTCGTGGGCGTAACCGCCGACGCGTCGCAGATCGCCTTTCATCCTGAAGGAACTGGACTCCCCCGTGACATGGGTCACGGGTACGTGGTCAGCGACGTGGAGTGGATTGACCGTGAAGGACAGCGGCACAGTGGCGGCACACCACCCTGTATCAAGCCTGGTACTCAGGGGCAGCGCGTTGAGTTGGCCACCGTCCGGGTTCGCACCGAATCCGGCGGCTACTCCACTGTCGTCGCCTGGATTCAGTGCTTGTGATGCGGTTCACTCCAGGAGCCAGAGTGGAGCAATCGTCAAGAGTTGTGGATCGATTGAGAGCAGGATTCTCAGGACTGGTCTGTCATGTCGGTGGCGACGAGTTCGACCTCGAACCCGTCCGTGTCCTCCAGATAGGCGGCGTAATGCTGTTCG
>NZ_JAIWNB010000093.1 GCF_020215705.1 Nonomuraea aurantiaca
GCCGTAGCATTCGCGCTCAACACCAGGCCCCGAAAAACTCTCGGGTGGAAGACACCGGCAGAAGCCTTCAGCGATCATCTAAACTTACTGCTGAACAGCAGTGTTGCGACGACTCCTTGAACCCAAGCTGGCTGCCCTTGTCACTGTGATGGATCACTCCGGTGCTGGGGCGGCGCTGGTGGATGGCCATCGCCAATGCGTCGGTCACCAGCTCGGTGCGCATGTGGTCGGCCATCGCCCAGCCGACGATGCGGCGGGAGAAGACGTCCAAGACGACCGCGAGGTAGACGAAGCCCTGCCAGGTCGGCACATAGGTGATGTCGGCGGTCCAGATCCGGTTCGGCTCGACCGCGCTGAACTTCCGCTTGACCAGGTCGGACGCGGCCACAGCCTGCCTATCTGCGATCGTCGTCCGGCAGCCCTTACGCCTGCTCACCCCGGCCAGCCCGGCTCGGCGCATGAGCCGGGCCACACGTTTGCGGCCGACACGAATGCCGTCGATCTTCCGCAGGTCGGCGTGGGTCCGCGGCGCCCCGTAGATCTCCTCGGAGGCCCGATGATGGTCGCGGATCTTGCCGGTCAGCTCGGCGTCGCGGCGCGCCATCGCGCTGGCGGGCCTGACTCTGCGATCCGAGCCACCAGGGCTACTTGGGGTTGTCCACGAGCCCGGCCCGACGCCCGCGCGGTGCCCGGGTGCGAGCTGCGGAGGCTGGAGTGGGGCCCGCAGACAGGCTACTACGTGTGCGAGAACTGCGGCCACCACGTCAGCGAGGCCGAGGCGATGGAGCGGGTGACGGAAGAGGCGGGATGATCACACGCGAGTCTCTGCCGCGTTGAACTCAACAACCGCCGCAGAGCCCCGGCTCACCTGTCCCCGGTGTCGGGGGAGGCGGCGGGGCTCTCTTCGCGTTGTCGCCCGTCAGCGAGTGGCGCACCGGGGTTCGCTGCCGCCTGCCCCCGTGAATGTCGGATTTTCGGGTCAGCCTCATGAATTCGTGCGCCCAGCAAATCCCCGCGTCCCGGCCATCCGTAATCCGGCCGGGACCCGGGAATCCGCAGGTTGTCAGGCCGTCCTGAGCCGCCATCCTTCGGTATAGGTCGGCGCTGTCCCGCTTTGTGGGTAATAGCCCCACTCTTCGCAGCGTGCGCCGGTTGGCGGAGGGTTGTTGGGGCCGGCGGTAGCCCGCCATGCTTCGATGGCATAGTTCACCTGGTACGCCTCCACGCCATATTCGGCGATCAGCCGGGTCCGTGGCGGTACCTGTACCGTGAAGGACACTCCGAGCGAGGTAGTGCGGCTCGCCTCGATTGTGGTGCTGACGTTGGTCTTGAGGAAGTCTTCAGCCTTCCCCGCCTGCACTCCCACAGCGCTCGTGATTCTGAACGTCGTCGACCTCGTGGTGGTGATCGTGTACGGCACCGTGCTATCTGTGCCGTTGTCGAGCAACTGGCCCTCGCTCACCAGAAAGTACGGCGCTGCCGAAAGTAACGTGTACCGGTACCCCTCCCACCGGTACCCAGGCCTGAGAGGGCCGATGCCCCTCCACTCGGTGATGTCGGCGGGGCAGGGCACTATATTCCCGGCGTTCGCGACGCCGGGGGTGACCGCCACGAACAGCGACGCCAGCAAGCTCGCCAGCGCCATGAGCACACCACGCCGAGTGCGCCGCCGACGTCTGCGCCGGTCTGGGCTCTCGCTCCGACTTGCCATGGGAATGTCCACGTCACCTCCAGGTCTGTTTTGTCAACGGCCAGGGTGTCACGCCGACGCGATCACGTCTTCGTGATCCGCAACAAGCCCACCGCACCCCTTGTCTCAACAACTGACAAAGCGTCATCTCATTTCAGACAGACCCGCCGAAGCGAGGATGCCTGCGCACATGGAACGTTAAACCGCCGGGCCGCGAACACCTGGTATCGACTCAGATGGAGTTGCCCCGGTTTGATAGACACGTCAGGGCTTGCGACTACGCGGCAGCATAGTCGAGCTCTCGGGTGTCCTTGAGCGCGTGTCGGCGTTCGTATTCGACGGGACTGAGCTGGCTGTTGGCGGAGTGGCGTCGGCGTGGGTTGTAGAACCCTTCGATGTAGCTGAACAGGGCCCGTTCGGCTTCTGACCTGGTGCGGAAGGTGCGCCGGTCGATCAGTTCGCACTCGAGAGAGGCGAAGAAGCTCTCGGTGATCGCATTGTCGAAGCACGTCCCGGTCCGGCCCGTCGACGGGCGGACGCCGGCTTGTTCGCAGCGCTTGCCGAAGGCGACCGAGGTGTACTGCTTGGGTTCAAGGAGTCAAGGCAACACATTGGGCCGGGGTTCGGTAGCCGAGGCACTTGCGGGGGCGGTTGTTCAGTCGGGCGGCCAGGGCGTCGAGGTCGGCCTGGCGCACCCAGGTACGGATCGACTGCGCGGAGGGCTGGAACTCCTTGGCCAGTTCCTCAGGCGTCCGTCCCGCGCGCACCAGTTCCACCATCTGCCGGCGAAACTCCGCGGATAGTTGTTCGGCACAGCAGACTCCTTCTTCCGGGAACCAGGGTTCCCCAGAGATCAGGTGTCCACCAAACCGGGCCAACTCCCAAGGCCAGGTAGTTAAGGTTTTTGGGCTGCTGGCAAGAGCGTTGGGGAGAGCGGCCCGGCAGTGTAGATACCCGGCCCGATCTTGCAGATGAGCTGGCTGTCGGCCCAGCGCGACAGTT
>NZ_JAIWNB010000094.1 GCF_020215705.1 Nonomuraea aurantiaca
TCGTCGATCAGCGCGGCGGAGACGAGGCCATCGGTCATGCGACGGTCGCCGTCGGCGGGGTCGGGGACTACGGTGAGCATGGGTGTGCCTTCCCAGCCGACGTTGGCGCGTCGGCCATGCGTGTGAGACCTCAAACGATCACCGGGAAGGTACACCCCTTCCCGGTCGATCCACAGGTCTCTAGCATTGCTCAACACGCGCGCCCAGAGACCGTCCTGCACAGGGCCACTCAAGAGCATCTCGAGGTTCTTGAGGATATCGTTGCGCTGCTCGTCGCTTAGTTGCTTGAGCTGTTCCTCGATGGCGGGAGGGTCGACGTCACGCGCCTGAAGGGATGCCAGGAGGCTATTGACGACTTTGATCGCGCGGATCCACTCGTCGTCGGGCTTGTCGATGACTCTTCCCTGCGCGAGAACCAGCAAGGAAAGCTCGTTCTTCGGCAACTGCTGCAGCGTCCGGCCGCTCAGCAGGGCGAGCAGCAGGTAGAAGCAGGATCGGCTCGTCACGTAGCCGTTCAGCACAGCTTCGCCGATGTGCTCGCGCGCCTTGGCGGGCATGCCGCCGCTCAGGTAGCGGACACCCACCTCGAATCTCTGCTCCGGCGAAGCGTCGGGGGGAATCTGATACACGAAGACGTCCCCGTGCACGGCCTCGGCCTGGACGCCGACGGTAGCTGAGCCGTCCGCGATGTTGGTCGTGGTGGTGCTCGGGTCGCTCATGAGGCGCCTCGGATCGCTGTGATGATGGACGTCACCTTCGACGCCAGATCGGCCACGTCCAGCAGCAGACCGCGCAGTTTCTTGAGTGCGACCATCGCGCGGTCTTTGCCCTGCTCCGTGCTTGCCGCCAGAGATCCGGTGACGACGCCGATTTCTTCCTCTGCCGCGGCGAACGTGGACTCGTCCACTTTTCCCGCCGTTCGCGCCTGTGCGAGTTCCTCACGGAGTTCGGCGAGGAGTGCCGCCGAGTCGAGGGCGGTCTCGGACGGATGTCCGACCGACACATTGCCGTAGATGTTTCCGGCCTGTACACCCACGTGTGCGTGGCCACGGGCGATGTTCCTCACGTTGCTGGTCATGGCTTCGCCTTCCGTCTTGTTCGCTGCCGTGGCATGCGGGTCGTGGGGGAGTTCCAGCGCCAGCTCCTCGACGAGGGCTGAGGCGAAGGCCGCGGCGTTCACTATCGCCCTCGCCTGCCAGTTCGCGCCGTCGGTGGCCACCTTGGTGCCGTCGGCGCGGTCGCTGATACCGCGTACCACGACCATCGGCAGCGACCTGTTGAAGTGGGCGGCCTGTGCCACGCCGGCGGCTTCCATCTCGATTGCCAGCGCGTCGTTGTAGGTCTGACGCACCCACTGGGCATGTGCGGAGACTGCGGAATCCTGTACGACCTCTCCGGCCGCAATCGGACCGAAGCGCACCTTTGGAACGTTCCCGATATCGCCAAGACGCCGTGTCCAGGTGCCGCTGCGGGCGAGCTGGCGCGCGACCTGGTCCGGCTCGTGCGAGATCTCCCAGCCGCGGGGCCGCGCCTTGAATCCATCGTCCTCGCTGGTGCCGCCGTGGTAGGCGTACACATGGGTCGCGACCACGACGTCACCCAATCCGACGTCAGGCCACAGGGCGCCGGCGACGCCGACGAACAGCAGGGCCAAGGGATCGAACTCGGTGATCGCTCGCTCGGCGAGTACGGCGGCGGGATGGTTTCCCTTGCCGACCAGCCCCAAAACCACTGGGCAACCCCCCTCAGCCAGCCGGCCGATCTCGAAACGGGTACCGGCACGGTGACGGTGTATCCGCAGACCGGTCAGGTGCTTCTGGACGGCCTGATACTCCAGATCCAGCGCGGTGAGGATCACGATGGGACGCTCGTTCATGACGGCACGCCTCCTAAAGGGGCGATCTGAGCTGTCTGACGGTCAGGGCCTCCGGGGTCCGGATTGAGCCGAACGGACCATCGGGGGGTACAGCACTTGCACTGGTCCGGCCTTGAAGAGCCGGGCCGGGCGGCCGTTCTCCGTTCGTCGCATGGGGCCGGCCGCGACGATGAAGCCGTGCGCGCTCTGAACCTTGCGGTAGAAGTTCCGGGGATCGAGCTGAACTCCCCACACCGCCTCGTACACCTGCTGGAGCTCGGAGATGGTAAAGGTCTCGCCGCAGAACGCCGTCCCCAGCGCCGTGTGCTCAAGCTTGACCCGCGCACACTCAACGCCATCGGCCAGGATCCGCCGATGATCGAACGCCAGCTCCACGCGTGCGGACAAGACATGCTCCGCCGGCATCCAGCACGCACCCGCCGCGTCCGTGCCCGCTATGGGCTCCGGCAATCGGGGCGCGATCGCCAGGTAGGCGACCGACACCACACGACCACGAGGATCACGCCCCGGTTCGCCGTACACCCCGATCACCTCTAGTGCTGTGACCGGAAACGATCGCCGGGTTGGATGACGAGGCTTCAGGCTGCGGAAGTCAGAGGTCGGCCGCCCCAGCGGATGCCTTTCTCGCTTCGGATGCGGGCGCGTTCGCGGCGTTGGGCG
>NZ_JAIWNB010000095.1 GCF_020215705.1 Nonomuraea aurantiaca
CGCCAGCTCCCAAGCCATGATCCAAATCGCGTCGATCAACAACCTCACCAAGCGCATAACGGACGAGACCACCCCAACCTGGCGAGGCACCTACTAGAACATAAGCCGCAATCTACTCAAATCAAATACCCTCTCAGAGCACTCTTGCATGCTAGATAAATAGACCCATGAGTATGATTCAATGGTCTTCACGGTACGCTGGCTGTCGCTGCGGGCGACCGGTGCGGCCCGGGCCGTGTTCAGCCGGAGTGAAGCAGCAGATGCAATGGCAAGGATGCCGATGTGATGAAGACTTATGTGATCACCGGTGGCACTGATGGCATCGGTGCGGCGCTGGCCCGCACGTTGTTCTCACGGGGCGACAGGGCCGTGGTGATCGGGACCAATGCGGCCAAGGGTGAACGACTCGTGGCCGAGGCCGCCTCAGCGCCGGGAGCCGCGGTGTTCGTCAAGGCAGACCTCAGCCTGGTCTCGAACACCCGCCACATCATCGACAAGCTCGCCGAGGAGTTTCCGGCCATCGACGGTGTGGTGCTGTGCGCACGGTTCATGCGGTCCCACCGGTCGGTGACCGCCGAGGGATTGGAGGACAACTTCGCCCTGTTCTACCTCAGCCGCCTGCTGTTCAGCTACGGGCTGCTGGGTCCGCTGGAGAAGACGGAGCGGCCGGTGATCGTGAACGTCGCCGGCCCCGGCCATGACACGCCGGTCGCCTGGGACGATCTACAGAGCGCCCGCCAGTACGACCTGGTGCACGCGATGTTCATGACCGGACGCCTGAACGATCTGCTCGGAGTGACCTTCGCCGAGCGGCACGGCAGAGGTCCCGTACGGTACGTGCTCTTCCACCCCGGCACCACCGCGACCAGTTACGCGGGAGAGTTCGACCCGCAGACCGCGGCCTACCTCCGGCAGCAGCGGATGATGGCCAAACCCGCAACCGACGTGGTCCCGCCGCTCCTGCGACTGCTCGACGATCCACCGGCGCCGGCCTTGACCGCGTTCAACCTGTGCACCGAGCTCAATGTGCACACCAAGCTGTTCTCCGCCACGGACGCCGTACGGCTGTCCCGCCTCACCGACGAACTGCTAGCCAGAGTCGGCGGGTAGCCCAGGACATCGGACCCCGGCCGGTCGATCGATCCCGGCAGCCTGGCGGCGCAGCCGGAAGGCCTGGTCGCGCGCCCGGCGCCGGGCCGCACATCGGCGAGAGCCACCACAGAGCCTGGAACAGGGCCAGAATGCGTGCCACCGCTATTTGTTCGTCAATCGCGACAACCTGCGCAAGGCGACCGCAACGCTGGTAAAGCGACCCTGCGGATACGCGACGAGGCTTGATGGGCACCGGCTATCGTGTGATGACCTACTGGCACATCGAGCGCAAGTCGGTGTGCCTGTTCTTCGAGGCGGAGTCCCTGCTCGGCGTCGGAGGTCTCGGCCATGATCGAGGGCGTGCCGCGGCCAGCAGTACGATCATGGTCACGTACGCCGCGACGCTGAAGCTGCCGAGACCGGGCAGGTGCTGCGCCGTTTCACTCGCGGTGGCCCTAGACACGCCGCCTACCGGGCGGCGAAGAGCTGGGCGGGCGGTGAAGTCGGTGTTCATTGTCGGCCTGGACACCCATCAGGATTGAGGGCTGGCCGCCGGAGGCTCGAGCAGGCCACCGGGGCGGCCGGCTGCGCCCTCGACCACGCCTGGGGATACTCCGATCAGCTGCTCGAGTGACTGATGCACCCAGCCCGCGACGCCTCGGCCGTCCCGATGAGACCCTCAATACCGGGAGATCGTTCGGAAGGTTCTTGGGCGCCGGTGTCGTATCCAGGGCTCAGCCGATCGTCTTGGAGCTGAAGGCGTCCGCGACGCATGACCGCTGGCCACCGCTGCGGCCCCATGAGGCCAGGCGCGAACTGCGCGACGTCCTGGACAAGCTCACCGATCCGATTTCAAGCAACGCATCGTGAATCCCAGGCCTCGATCGCCTTCTACGCCCGACTGGAGCCGACGTTCAAGCTTGATGAGCACTCAACCCACTCGCGGAGGATCTTGTTCTCGCGTCGCAGCCGGGCCAGCTCATCCTTGTCGGCGCTGGTCAGGCCGTCCTGACGGCGGCCGTCATCCAGGTCGGCCTGGCGCACCCAGGTACGGATCGACTGCGCGGACGGCTGGAACTCCTTGGCCAGTTCCTCAGGCGTCCGTCCCGCGCGCACCAGCTCCACCATCTGCCGGCGAAACTCCGCGGATAGTTGTTCGGCACAGCAGACTCCTTCTTCCGGGCACCAGGGTTCCCCAGAGATCAGGTGTCCACCAAACCGGGTCAACTCCCAAGGCCAGGTAGTTAAGGTTTTTGGGCTGCTGGCAAGAGCGTTGGGGAGAGCGGCCCGGCAGTGTAGATACCCGGCCCGATCTTGCAGATGAGCTGGCTGTCGGCCCAGCGCGACAGTT
>NZ_JAIWNB010000096.1 GCF_020215705.1 Nonomuraea aurantiaca
TGTCCGCGTACTTCTTTGGGTGCTCCACCAAGTACGGAGATGTGTGCACCAGCTCAGGCGACCTCAGTGGCTTGTTCGATGTTTCTGAGCCGGTTCTTGAGTCGGTAACTGGGGCCGTTGATGGAGATCACATCGCAGTGGTGGAGGAGCCGGTCGAGGATGGCGGTGGCCAGGACCTCGTCGGCGAAGACCTGACCCCACTCGCCGAAGCTCTTGTTCGAGGTCAGGATGATCGAGCCCTTCTCGTAACGCTTAGAGATCACCTGGAAGACCAGGTTGGCCTCGCCGCGTTCGAGGATCTCGTAGCCAACTTCGTCGATCACCAGGACGCCCGGCCGTAGGTAGGTGCCGAGTTTGCTGCTCAGGCGCCCGGCGGCCTCGGCGGCCTTGAGGTTGCTGACCATGTCGTCGAGGCTGGTGAAGTAGACCGAGTAGCCGGCCCGGCAGGCCGCGACCGCCAGGGCGACGGCGATGTGGGTTTTGCCGACTCCCGGTGGGCCAAGCAGGGCCGCGTTGGCCCTGGCCTCGACGAAGGCGAGGGTGGCCAGGTCTTTGACCTTGCGGGGGTCCAGGTCGGGCTGGAAGGAGAAGTCGTAGTCGTCCAGGGTCTTGTGGTGCGGCAGTTTCGAGGTGCGCAGGCCGGTGCGGAACCGGCGGTCCTCGCGGACGGCGAGTTCTTCGGACAAGACCAGGTCCAGGAAGTCCAAGTAGCCCATCTTGGCTTCGTCGGCCCGCTGTGCGTAGTGGGTCAAGGCCTCGGCCAGATGGGGCAGACCGAGCTTGGCGGCGGTGGTGCGGATGCGGGTGGAGACCAGCTCGGTCAACGGGCTTCCTTCGTGGTGTGATCGGTGTTGAAGGGGCGGGTGCCGGTCAGTTCGTCATAGACCGACAGGGGGCGGCGGCCGACCTCGATCTGGGCAGCCGCGGTCCTGTTGAGCAGGCCCGCCAACGATCCGGGGGCTGGCTCCGGGCTGTGGCCTTTGCCCCGGCCCTGGCGAACGGGAAGATCGTGGCCTGCGGTGACACGTCGACCGGCTCCGGTGGGCAGGCCGTCCCAGTGCCGCTCGTCCACGACGCGGCAGCCGCGGCCCACTGCCCGCTGGTGGGCGGCCAGCAGCGTCTGACCCGTGTGGTCGGGTGTGGTGGCGTGCAGCATGATCTGAGCCTTGGTCGCCCTGACCTCGACCAGCTGGCGCGGCTGGACCCGGCGGGCCGGGACCGAATACAGGTTCGCCTCGAAGGCGACCAGGCAGTCCTTGCCGACGTAGCGAAGATGCCGCTGGGACACGACATACGGGGTGGCCGGCAGCGGTCGCAACGCCATGTGGTCACGGACCGCCCGCAGGCCGATGACCTCGCCGTGGGTCCCGTGGATCTTGGAGCGCCGCAGTGGAACCCAGGCGGCGAAGGCGGCGTCGAGCTCCTCGATCGAGGAGAACGCCCGCCCGGCCAGGACATGATTTCGGACGATGGCGACCTGACGCTCGACCCGGCCTTTGCCGGTGGGCCGGTAGGCGGCCAGCACATCGGGGTCGAAGTCGTAGTGCCCGGCGAAGGCAACCGCCTCGGGATGCAACGGGACAGCCTCACCGGGGGCGACGTGGCGGCGAACCACCGTCTTGGTGCGGTCGTAGACGATCGACATCGGCACCCCGCCGAAGTGCTCGAACGCCCGGCGGTGGCAGTCGAAGAAGGTCGCCAGATCCTGGCTGGTGGCAAAGCAGCAGAACGGGTCCCGCGAGTAGGACAAGGTCATGTGGAAGGAGTAGACCTTCCCGATCCCGACATGGGCCAAGATCTTGCCCTCATCCCCCCAATCCACCTGGGCCTGAGCGCCCGGCACCACCTCGAATCGGCGATGCAACCCCGCCAGCTCGCCCGGGCTGATACCGAGTTCGGCCGCGATCCGCGGGCGCGCCTCCTGCAAGTAGATCTTCACTCGCTGGTAGTTGCCGGTGAATCCGTAGTCGGCCACCAGGCGCTCGTGGATCACCGCTCCCTTGAGCAGGATCTCCGCCCGCAACATGGCATCGATGAGCGGCGCGACCTCGTCCACCACCCGCCGCCGTGGCCGATCGTTGGGCGCCCTCTTTGGCGGCGCCACAGCAACCTGGCCGGCCAGGTACTTGGCGACCGTCCGCCGGTTCAGCCCGGTCTCGGCCGCGATCTCCCGCAAGCTCATCGCACCGGACTCATGCAGACTGCGAAACCGCCTCAGCTCCAACCAGCGATGCGGGTCCAAGACCACCGTCAGCCGCCCTCCACCGACTCCGAACAGAGAACAGTAGCCTCGCAGTAACGGAGTGTCACCGCATCAAGAACGGTGCATTCTCATCCGTACACGCTGGCGCACGTTCACCCGTACGCCGACA
>NZ_JAIWNB010000097.1 GCF_020215705.1 Nonomuraea aurantiaca
TGCGCCGGAAAAGCGGCGGATAAATTTGTATTCTGATGGATATGGCGCATTCTGGACCGCCGGCGGCGGAGATCCATCTGACCGAAGCCGAACGAGCTCGGCTGATTGGCATGTCGGCAGAGCCATCGAGGGTGGCGATCCGGGCGAAGATCGTGCTGGCCTGCGCGGAGCCGGGGGCCAGTAATGCGCAGGTGGCGCGGGAGTTGGGCATCGCCGTGGGCACGGTGCGTAAGTGGCGTGCCGCCTTCGCTGAGGGCGGGCTGGACGGGTTGGTCGATGAGGCCCGCACGGGGCGGCCCAAAGCGGAGTTGACGGTGACCGACCAAGAGCGGGCGATGCTGCAGCGATGGGCCCGGAGGGCGAAATCCTCGCAAGTCTTGGCGATACGCTCCAAGATCGTGCTGGGGTGTGCGGAGGGCAAGGACAACCAGCAGATCGCCGCGAAGTTGCGAGTGCACCCGGACACGGTGTCGAAGTGGCGTCATCGGTTCCTGCAGTTACGGCTGGACGGGCTGATCGATGAGCAGCGTCCGGGCCGGCCGGCCTCGATCACCTTGGATCAGATCGAAGAGGTGGTGGTGGCGACACTGGAGGAGACACCGAAGAACGCCACGCACTGGTCACGCGCCCGGATGGCCGTACGCAGCGGGCTGAGCAAGTCGACCATCGGGCGCATCTGGCGAGACTTCGGGCTCAAGCCGCACCAGGCCGACGCCTTCAAGCTGTCGAGCGATCCGTTGTTCGTGGAGAAGGTCGTGGATGTGGTGGGGCTGTATCACGACCCGCCCGAGCGTGCGGTGGTGTTGTGTGTGGATGAGAAGTCCCAGATCCAGGCGCTGGATCGGTCGCAGCCGGTGTTGCCGATGATGCCGGGCATGCCCGAGCGGCGTACCCACGACTATGTCCGCAACGGGATCACCAGCCTGTTCGCCGCCTTCAACATTGCCGACGGCAGCGTCATCGGCGAGTTGCACCGCCAGCACCGCTCCGCCGAGTTCAAGAAGTTCCTGGCCACGATCGACCAGACGGTGCCCACCGAGTTGGATGTCCATCTGATCTGCGACAACTACGGTACCCACAAGACGCCGGCGATCAAGGCATGGCTGACCCGCCACCCGCGCTTCCACATGCACTTCACCCCGACGGGCTCCTCATGGATCAACCAGGTCGAGCGCTGGTTCGGCTACCTGACCGACCAGATGATCCGCCGCGGAGTGCACAAGAGCGTCCAGTCCCTGGAACAGGACATCCGGGACTGGATCGCTGAATGGAACGACAATCCCCGCCCCTTCGTGTGGAAGAAGACCGCCGACGAGATTCTCGAATCCCTCGCTAAATATCTCCGGCGAATTTCAGGCCCATGACATAGGCGATTCCAACGGGTAGCGCATGACGTCCACGGTGAGGAGATCCGCGAGGAAGGCCGCTTGCCGTGGATCGTCCCAGTCGCCGACCTCGCCCCCGTTGACGGCCGTCCATACTCCCCACTCCAGCAGCATGTACGTGAGAGCGGTCGGCCACAGTTCCCGCTCTCGCACCGTCAACCGCACGTGCCCAAGATAGGCATCGCGGAAGGCGGCCCATTCCATCTCGTCGAACAGCCTCGCCGGACGATCTAGCAGGTCGTTGTGGAACAGCAGCACGGCCAGGGCCAGGTCGAGCAGCCTCGGCGCCCGTTCCCCGTTGTCGGGGTCGACCAGTACGGGTCCGGCCTGGCTGTACACGAGGTTGACGGCCTTGAAGTCCATGGTCGCATCGGCCACTGGCAGGTCGGCGTCGCGGATGGCCGGGAGCGTGGTCGCCATGAACGACCGCAGCAGCGGCTCGAACCGACCGAGCACCTTCCCTCGCAGGTCCGGCCGGTAGGCCTTGAGTACCTTGTCGAGACCCGTCACGTCGTCCTCGACCGACTCCTGGTCGTGATCAGGCCACTCGAAGCCGGGCAGACCGGTTGATCCTTCGGCGTTACTGGCCACATGCAGGCGCCCCAGCAGGTCCCCGGCGGCGCGTATGTCCGCCGGGGAGCCGTCGTAGGTCCGCCCATCGATCCACGGATAGGCGACCCAGTCGTACTCGCCGATCCGATGTGGCCCGGCCAGCGGCGTCACCACTGGTACCCCCACGCCCGCAAGATGTCGCACCCACCTGCCCACGGCCTCGGGCGAGTGGGTGCGTTTGACAGCGACAGCCACTCCGCCGATCACACCGCGGAATACGGGTGCGTAGAGATATATCGACTCCTGCGGCTCGATCCCGAACCGCCGGAACACCTCGAAGTAGTCATTCGTCACAAGCTTCGACCCTAGCGGGGCATAAGCATTTACCCGATGAATTTTAGGCGCATGACACTAG
>NZ_JAIWNB010000098.1 GCF_020215705.1 Nonomuraea aurantiaca
AAGGGGACAACAGCATGTCAGGAAACCTGGCGACCGGGCCCAGTGGTCAGGGGCGGGGTGCCGGGGGGACCCGCGTGATATGGCGAAAGCTGGATTGCCTGAAGCCCAATCTCCAGTCGATGCAAGTTCCCATCCACCGGAAAGACCACCGAAACCGGTGCCGTGCTCTGCGACGGGGTCTAGCGTTTCCCGCCGCAACCTCCGGAGCACGGGGCGACGCCCAGCGAGGGTGTTGAAGGAGATGAGTGGGACGCCTACGTCACGCTGTCACGTGCAACAGAGATGAATCGCGGGATCGCCTACCGGGCGCGAGCCCCACGGCGACGGAGGCCCCGTAGTAGTCGCCGGAGTCACGACCGGCCAGGGAGGGCGGGAAAGCCGCCCGCAGGGCGAAGGGGGTCAGGTGATGGGACACCTCAGGGTCGGGAGGTATGCGTAATGCAGAGCGCCGCAACGGTGCTGGGTGTCCTGCGTGAGCGCGGCAGGCGTGGCCTGCCGGTGAACGAGCTGTATCGGCAACTGTTCAATCCGCAGTTGTATCTGCTGGCCTACGGACGCATCTACGCCAACCACGGCGCGATGACACCCGGGGTCACACAGGAGACCGTGGACGGCATGTCCCAGGCGAAGATCGGCCGGATCATCGAGGCCATGCGCCACGAGCGCTATCGGTTTCGCCCGGTGCGGCGGGTGCACATCCCCAAATCGAGCGGGAAGACGCGCCCGCTGGGACTGCCGACCTGGTCGGACAAACTCGTCGGGGAGGTGGTGCGACTGCTGTTGGAGGCGTATTACGAGCCGACGTTCTCCGACCGGTCCCACGGGTTCCGGCCGGGGAGAGGCTGTCATACCGCGTTGCGGGAGATCGCCAACACCTGGACCGGGACGGCCTGGTTCATCGAGGCGGACATCGCCGACTGCTTCGGATCCTTAGATCACGACCTGATGATCAAGATCCTGTCGGAGAAGATCCACGACAACCGGTTCCTGCGGCTGGTGCGCAACATGCTCACGGCCGGATACCTGGAGGATTGGAAATGGGGCGCCACCCTGTCCGGGGCTCCCCAAGGCGGGGTTGCCTCGCCGATCCTGTCCTCGATCTACCTGCGCAAACTCGACCAGTTTGTCGAGACGGTTCTGATTCCGGAGTACACCCGCGGGGACCGCAGGGCGCGCAACCCTGCCTACCTCGATCTGCAGAACCGGCTGGCCAAAGCCCGCCGCCGCGGCGACCGGGCGCAGGCCCGCGCGCTACGGCGACACATGGTCAGCCTGCCCAGCTCCGACCCGGACGATCCGGGCTATCGGAGGCTGCGCTACTGCCGATACGCAGATGATCATCTGCTCGGGTTCACCGGGCCCAAGGCCGAGGCCGAGGCCGAGGAGATCAAACAGCGCCTGGCGACCTTCCTGCGCGACGAACTCAAGCTGGAACTCTCCCAGGACAAAACGCTGATCACCCACGCCCGGACCGGCGCGGCGCGCTTCCTCGGCTACGAGATCATCGTCCAGCACAACAGCCGCAAGACCACCCGCCGTCGCAGGACGGTCAATGGGCAGGTCGCTCTGCGGGTGCCGCTGGACGTGATCAAGGCCAAGTCTGCCCCCTACCTGCAACACGGCAAACCCGCCAAGCAGAAGGCCCTGACCGACGGCAGCGACCACACCATCGTCGCCACCTACGGGGCCATCTACCGGGGCATCGTCCAGTACTACCTGCTGGCCGGAGACGTCCACCGGCTTCACCGGCTGCGCTGGGTCATGGAGACCTCCATGCTCAAGACCCTGGCGGGCAAGCACCGCTCCTCGGTGTCGAAGATGGCGGCCAGATTCAAGGCCAAGGTCCAGACACCGCAGGGCATCCGCACCTGTTTCGAGGCGCGGATCGAGCGCGACGGCAGGCAGCCACTGGTCGCGCGGTTCGGTGGCCTACCACTCCACCGGCAACGGTCGGCGGCGGTCACCGACCGTCAGCCGATCCGGGTCGATTATCCGCACAAGGAGATCGTCCAACGGCTCCTGGCGGATACCTGCGAGATCTGCGGGCAAACGGGTGAGGTGCAGGTCCATCACATCCGCAAGCTCGCTGACCTCGGCATACCCGGCCCACTCCAGCCCCACTGGGCCAAGGCCATGGCCAACAAGCGGCGCAAGAGCCTCGTGGTCTGCACCGCCTGCCATGGCCACATCCACACGGGGCAGCCAGCCCTACCGCTCACGCAGTAGTCACTGGAGAGCCGGATGATCGGGAAACCATCACGTCCGGTTCGGCGGGAGGCCGCGCAGAAAAGGACCAGCTCAACGCTGACACCTCGCTGCGCGGCCGACCCATC
>NZ_JAIWNB010000099.1 GCF_020215705.1 Nonomuraea aurantiaca
TCGATGCGTACTGGCGCGCGGCGAACTATCTGTCGGTGGGCCAGATCTATCTACTGGACAATCCACTGCTCAAGACGCCATTGACCCCGGAGCACATCAAACCCCGCCTGCTCGGCCATTGGGGCACCACACCGGGGCTGAACTTCTGCTTCGCCCACCTCAACCGGATCATCCGCGAACGCGACCAGGACATGATCTACATCGCCGGCCCCGGCCACGGCGGCCCCGCAGCAGTAGCGCACGCCTGGCTGGAGGGCACCTACACCGAGCGCTACCCGGACATCTCCCAGGACGCCGCCGGGATGCAACGGCTGTTCCGGCAGTTCTCCTTCCCCGGCGGCATCCCGAGCCATGCCGCCCCGGAGACACCCGGCTCCATCCACGAGGGCGGCGAGCTGGGCTACTCCCTCGCGCACGCCTACGGCGCCGCCTTCGACAACCCCGGCCTGGTCGTGGCCTGCGTCATCGGCGACGGCGAGGCCGAGACCGGGCCGCTGGCCGGCAGCTGGCATTCCAACAAGTTCCTCGACCGGGCCCATGACGGCGTGGTGCTGCCGATCCTCCACCTGAACGGCTACAAGATCGCCAACCCGACCGTCCTGGCCCGCATCCCCGAGAGCGAACTGCTGTCGCTGATGGAGGGCTACGGCTACCGCCCCCACCTGGTCGGCCCCGACCACCAGGAGATGGCCACCACCCTCGACATCGCCTTCGACCAGATCGCCGAGTACCAGCAGGACCGCTCCGACCGCCTCCCCATGATCATCCTGCGCACGCCGAAAGGCTGGACCGGACCCCGCGTCGTGGACGGGCTGCCGGTGGAAGGCACCTGGCGAGCCCATCAGGTGCCGCTGGCCAAAGTGAGGGAGAACCCCGAACACCTGGCGATGCTGGAGGAATGGATGCGCTCCTACCGGCCCGAGAAGCTGTTCGACGACAACGGCCGTCCGGTGGCCTCCATCCGGGAGACGGTGCCGCCGGGCGACCGCAGGATGAGCGCCAACCCGCACACCAACGGCGGCGAACTGCTCCAGCCGCTGCGACTGCCCGACTTCCGCACCCACGCCGTCGAAGTGAAGACGCCCGCCACCCAGTCCAGCGAACCCACCCGAGTGCTCGGCGGGCTGCTGCGCGACGTGATCGCCGCCAACCCGCGCACCTTCCGGCTGATGGGCCCCGACGAGACCGACTCCAACCGGCTGTCGGCCGTGTTCGAGGTCACCGACCGGGCCTGGAACGCCCGCCTCGAACCGACCGACATGAACCTGGCCCCCGGCGGCCGGGTGATGGAGGTGCTCAGCGAGCACCTGTGCCAGGGCTGGCTGGAGGGCTACCTGCTGACCGGGCGGCACGGCCTGTTCAACTGCTACGAGGCGTTCATCCACATCATCGACGCCATGTTCAACCAGCACGCCAAATGGTTGGAGTCCTCCCAGAAGATCCCCTGGCGGCGGCCCGTCGCCTCGCTCACCTACCTGCTGTCCTCACACGTCTGGCGCCAGGACCACAACGGCTTCTCCCACCAGGACCCCGGCTTCCTGGACGTCGTGGTCAACAAGAAGGCGTCCGTGGTGCGCGTCTACCTGCCGCCCGACGCCAACACCCTGCTGTCGGTCGGCGACCACTGCCTGCGCTCACGCGACTACGTCAACGTCATCGTGGCCGGCAAGCAGCCGATCCTGGACCTGTTCACCATGGACCAGGCCATCGCCCACTGCACCCGCGGCCTGGGCATCCTGCCCTGGGCCTCCACCGACGAGGGCACCGACCCCGACGTCGTGCTCGCCTGCGCCGGTGACATCCCCACCCTGGAAACCCTGGCCGCCACCGCCCTGCTCCGCGAGCACCTGCCCGAACTACGCGTCCGCGTCATCAACGTCGTCGACCTGATGCGCCTGCAACCGCCGTCGGAGCACCCGCACGGCCTCCCGGACAACGAATACGACACCCTGTTCACCACCGACAAGCCCGTCATCTTCAACTTCCACGGCTATCCCGCGCTCATCCACCGCCTCACCTACCGCCGCCACGGCCACGCCCACCTGCACGTCCGCGGCTACAAGGAGGAGGGCACCACCACCACACCCTTCGACATGGCCATGCTCAACGACATCGACCGCTACCATCTGGTCACCGACGTCATCGACCGCACCCCGGGACTCGGCTCCGCCCAGGCCCACCTCCGCCAGCGGATGACCGACGCCCGCCTGCGCGCCCGCGCCCACACCCGTGA